>CBDDGQ010000001.1:0-23152 GCA_965227945.1 Azorhizobium sp.
CGTGCGGCACCCGCAGCGGCGTCCGCGGCGGCTTCGCCGCGGGGGCGGCCCGGGCGCGCGCGGGCTTGGCGGCCGAGGCCGGAGCGGCGGGCTGTGCGGCCGGCTCGGGCGCTGCCGGCGGCGGCGCGGCGACGGCGGGCGGCCCGGCGTTATCCTCGGCCGGCGGCGGGGCGGCGGCGGCGGGGCGGGACGGCTCCGAGTCAGCCACGAATGGGGTGGACCGGTCCGCGTCCGCCGGTCTGGCCGGCGGGGCCGCGCGCGGCGCGTCCGGCTCGTCGCCGCCCACCTCCAGCGACATCAAGGTGGCCGTGGCAAGGCCCGACATGGCCCGGCGCTGCGCCCGCCGGCGCAGCAGGAACGCCAGCACGCCGCCCAAGGCGAAGGCCGCCACCAGCAGCAGCACCACATCCAGATCCAACGCCATCATGATGGGCCTCGCATGCCGCCGCGGTGGGCCAGATAGATGGTCACAAAACCGAGCCCGAAGGCCAGCGCCTCATAGGGCCACAAGGCCCATGCCAGATACACCATCGGCCTCCCGCCCCCCCCTCGCCGCCGACACCCTGGGGCCGCGGCTGTTCCCACGTTCGCGGTGCGCCGGCGCCACCGGCCCCTGCGCTGCGGCTTACCCGGGCTCGCGCACCCGGAGGGCCAGGCCCTCGGCCACCGCTGCGGCGCCCAGTTGCGGCGGCAGCGCCGACAACCATTGTACATGGGGAGCGGGCACGCCCGCCGCCAGCAGGCCGGCCATCACCGCCCGGCCCCGCGCCTCCGCCGCCAGCATCTCCACCGGTGGCGCCGCCGCCGGCGACAGCACCAGCGCGGGACAGCGCTGCACCGCCGCCGCCAGGCGATCGAGGGCCGGCGCGCTGTCCGGGGTCAGCTGCCCCTGGGCGTCGAAGCTCAGGCCGCGACCCAAGGCATCTCCCAGCAGGCGCAGGCATTCGGCCGGCCCCACCGGCACCCCCACGGGGGCCGGCTCCACCGAAACCTCCCCCGTCATGCTCGGCGGCAGCGCGGCGGCGAGCTGGGCGCGGATCTCCGCGCCCACCGCCCCATGGGCGCCGATGCCCGACAACAGGATCTGGCCGTCGGAGATCCGCAGATCGCCGCTCTCCAGCCGCGCCAATTGCAGCAACGCCACGTCCAGCGCCGGAAGGAAGCCCGCGGGAGCCCCGCCGCCCACTGCCGAGACATCGTTCAGCCGCGCGCCGGGAAACAGCCGCGCCACCTGCGCCCGCACCCGCTCATGGGTCATCGCATCGGGAAAGAAGCCGGACAGGGTCACCCCTGCCTCGTCGCTGCGGGCGGCAAACACATAAGGCGAGATCACCGGCGGCAGCACCTTCGCCGCATCCACCGCCACGCCCGGCGGCGGCGCCTTCACCGCCTGCTGCAGCGTGGTGAAAGCGGCGCTGTCGGCGGCCTCGCCGGACACGGTCACCACGGTGCCCACGATGCTGGCCTCGCCGCTGCCCAGCCGGTTGATCTGCGCCAAGGTGAAGGTGACTGCGGCGATCCAGGCCTCGCTGGCCGGACCGCCGGAGGCCAGGCGCACCTGGTCGCTCACCTGCGCGCCCTGGAACAGGGATTTCACCGCGTCGCTCATCACCCGGCGGGCCTCCTCGCTGGGGGCGAAGCCGGTCAATTGGACCTGCGGCCCGCGCCGCCAGATGCGCCAGACGAAGGGACTGACCGGCGGCGGCTCGATGGCGAAGCGCACCACCTGGAAGCCGTCCGGCGGGGCGCGGCGTGCCGCCACCAGCGCATCGAACACCGGGAAGCTGCCGGCCGCGCCCTCCAGCGTGATGGCGGTGTCGCTGAACGCCACCCGCCCGTGCGGCAGCAGCGCCAATTGCGCGGCGGCATAGCGCACCGCCTTCAGCCACAGATCGGTGGCCGGGGCGCCGTCGCCCAACACCGTGGCATCGGCGACCCCGGCATCGGGCAGCACCGCATGCAACGCGGTGAGCACCTCGCCGCGGGCGGCATCGGAGGGCACATAGCCCTCCAGGCGCACCGCGTCGCCATCGCGCACCGCGGCCCAGGTGAAGGGCACCGCCACCGGCGGGCGCACCGCGAAGCGCACAAGGCGCACCCCCTGCGGCAGCGGCGCGTGGAGGCGCTGCGCCAGGGCTTCATAGGTGGCCAGATCCGGCGCCCGGCCCTCGATGGCGAAGGCATCGTCCGACAAGGTCACCCGCCCCGACGGCAGGCGCGAGAGCATCTCCAGCGCGAACGCCACCACGGCGGCGAAGTCCCCCGGCGGCGCCCCGCGGGCGCGCACCAGGCGATCGAGCCCGCGCACGCTGAGCCCCGGGGGCAGACCGTTGACCGCAGCCGTGATGCGCATCAGCGCATAGTGCGAGGGCACATAGCCCTCCATCTGCAGCGTATTGCCGTCCCGCACCACGGAGAAGGTGAAGGGGCGCCGCTCCGGCAGCAGCGTGGTGGCGTCGCGCACGCTGCGCACCCCCGGCAAGGTCTCGATGGCGCGGCGCACCTTGTCGCGGGGCTCCTGCGCCAGGGCTTCCCCCTGCAAGGTGGCATCGCGCCCGTCAAACCGCGCCACCGCCCAGGATTCGCCGGCCTCCTCCAGGCGCGCGGCGGCGCGCTCCGACAGATCCGTCTCCAGCGAGCCGCGGGTGATGATCAGCGCATAGACAATGAGACAGCACAGCAGCACCAGACCGCCGGCCAGGATGCGCCTGTCCCAGGGGCTCTGCGGCCCCGGCTGCGCCGAACCGCGCCACCAGCGGCGCGGGGGGGCTGCGGGGGGTGTCGTCATCCCGGCGGCAGAACCGCCCGCCGGTGTCATGGGCGCGGCGGGCGGGGTCATGCCCGCCGGCCCAGCCGCATCCGCCGGTGCTCCCGCCGGGACGCCACCGGCGGCTCCGGCGTGCCGTCCGGGCCGGCCGCCCGCGCCCGACCTCGCATCCATCCGCCCTCTCCCGTCCCGCCCGCCCCGCGGGACCGCTGGCCGCCGGACGGCCGCCGCGTCCACTAGGATCCGCCGCAGCCGCCCGTCGCAGCGGTCCGCGACTTCAGCACAGATTGCCGGGTATCGGAAGCGGCACGTCCGCGCCCGCAGAGATCAGAAGTCGCGTTCGAAATAGAGCAGGCCGCGATGGGCGTTCACGCTCTGGGTGGGCAGGCCATAATCGGTCTGCACATAATTGCTGGCGGCATAGCGGGTGAAGTCATACTGCACGCCGATGATGAGATTGGCGACCGGGGTCCAAACCAGATTGGCGCCCACATTGGCGTTGCGCCCGCCGGTGGCGCCATAGGTGGTCTGGGCCACCGCATTGGACATGTTCCACTCCGCATAGCCGCCAAAAAACGCCGAGTTCCAGGTGGACGACCAATTGTGCAGGTATTGCGCGGTGACGTTCCAGCCGGACACCAGCGACAGGCCCGACCCGGTGACGAAGGCATCGGGCGCGGCAAAGGCGCCCGACGGATTGATCAGGCCCAGATAGGAGGTGGCGCCGTTGGTATAGGCGGTTTGCAGATAGAGGGTGTCCCCCTCCGCCAGGGCCGGCAGGTTGAACATGACGCCGGCCTGCAAGGCATAGCCCCAGGTATCGGTCGCGTTGAGGGTGTTGAACAGATCCAGGCTGCGCACCTGATGCAGGGCGCCGGACAGTTGCAGCGTGCCCCATTTGCCGTCGTTGCGCAGATTGGCGACGATTTCCGGCACCTGCGTGCCCGCCTGATAATTGTCCAGCGTATCGGGCAGCGAGGGATCGAAGCTGCTCACGCCCGCGGCGCGAAAGCCGGCGTCTTCCAGCGACAGGGTGGCACTGAAGCCGTTGGCGAATTGCGCCGTATACGCGATCAAATTGATCTTGGTGTCGTCGCCGATGGTGGCCGGATCGGTGCCCAGCACATTGGCGTTGGCGTAATAGGAGAAAAAGGATTCCAGGTGGCCGAAGGTGAAGCCGCCGAACTGGATGAAGGCCTGGCGCAGGTCCACCTCGGCCTGGTTGGGACCCGCCGACCAGGGATCGGCGGTGCGCCAACGGAAGCGCGCTTCCATGAAGGAGCGCAGCGTGCCGTAATCGGTGGCGGTGCGGGCGTCGAGGATCAGGCCCCCAGTGGAGATCGAATAGGTCTTGTCGTTGCTCAGCGGATAATTGGAATAGGTGTTGTAATAGCCTTCCGCATACAGATAGCCGCCCACTTTCAGGCAGGTATCGGTGCCGGGGATATAATAAAATCCAGGCCCTTCGGCGGTGCACTGCTTGACGTAATTGACGCCAGCGGCCTTCACCGGCAGATCCGCCGCCTGTGCGACGCCGAGACCGGCAAGCATCGCCGCCACGGTGGCCCCGGCTTTGAAACACCCCATGTTCACGTCCCCCGACTCCCCGCTTCCCACCATCCGGGTCGGATTATGGGCCGTCACGTGCCGTGCAACCAGAGGCAAGCGTAGACTTTGCAGCTATTCCAGACGAGCGGCGGCGGACAAAACATCACACCGGATCCGAACGGGCCGGATGGCAAACGGCAGACAAAGAAAAACCCCGGTGGTTGCCCACCGGGGTTCCTAGACCACTGATCGCAGAGATCAGAAGTTGCGCTGAGCGCGGAAGCCGCCCGACCACACGTCGGTGGAGCCGCCGTACACGGAGCAGTTGGTGGTCACAGCGCCGCAAGCCGCGCCGGTGGTGTTGTTGTAGTTGCCGAGGGTGCCGTTGGCGCCTTCAACCTTCGAGTAGAGAACTTCCAGACCGAGGTCCAGGTTCTTCACCGGCGACCAGATGGTGTTCAGACCAACCTGCCACACCTTGGCGTCCACAGCGCCGACCGTGTTGGCCGGGGTGTTGACTTCGGTGTAGCCGCCGAACACGGCCGAACGAACATTCGGCACCCAGTAGTGACGGAACTGACCCTGGAGGGCCCAACCGGTCACAGTGCTGTAGGACAGGGTGTTCGCGTTCCACACGGCGTCAGCCAGGGTGTAGAAAGCGCCGCCGGAGGTGCCGAGCGTGGTGTTCACGTCGATGCTGCCGAGCGAGGTCGAACGACCCTGGCTGGTGCCAGAGAGGCCGAGGTAGCTCAGAGCGCCGTCAGCATAGTTCGCCTGGACGTAGACGCTGTCGCCGGGGGAGATGGCGGGCAGCTTGATTTCGGCCGACAGACCGAGGCCGTAGCCCCAGGTATCAGACGAGTTCTGGCCGATGTAGCTGGTGCCAGTGGCGGTGCCGACCGGGGTCAGAGCCTGAACCTGGTGAGCGGCCGCGGAGAGCTGCACCGAACCCCAAGCCTGGTCGACGCGGATGTTGCCGACGATGTCGGGGATCTGCTGGCCAGCCTGGTAGTTGGCGTAGGACAGACCGGTCAGAGCGGTCGAGAAGGCGCCGACCGCAGTGGCCTGAACGCCGGTGACGCGGTTCACAGCGTCTTCGAGGGCGATGGTCGCCGAGAAGCCGTTGCCGAACTGAGCCGTATAGGCGATCGCCGTGGTCCACTGGTTCGAACCAGCGAGCAGGGTGGTGTAGGCATAGTCGATACCCGTGTCGAAGAACGACTGGGTATAACCGAAGGTGAAGCCAGCGAACTGGATGAAGGCGCGCTCGAAGTAGAAGCCGATGCCCGAACCCGAGCCAGCGGCGGACTGGGTATCCCAGTTCATGCCGAAGCGGATGTAGGAGCGCAGGGTGCCGTAGTCGGTCTGGGTACGAGCATCGAGACCGAACACGGCGCGAGCGCGGGTCAGGTAATCGTTGTCGTCGCTATCGCGGAAGGGATAGCCGAGCGAACCGGCGCCGGGGCCGTTGAAGTACGTGCCGGCCTGGCTGGAAATCGCCGGGTTGAACGTGCCGACCGCATTGACGTACGCGTCCAAACGAGCGTAGCCGTCGATCTTCAGGCAGGTGTCGGTGCCGGGGATGTAATAGTAGCCCGCGCCGTAGGCCGAGCACACCTTCACGTACTCGACAGCCTTCGCCTTGACGGGAAGGTCGGCAGCCTGGGCGCCGGCGACGGCGGCGAGACCCGCGACGCTACCGAGCAGAAGGCTTTTCACCATCTTCATTGTGACCTCCAAAATTTTGTTCCGAGGGAGCGAGCGCCGCATCGTCGGTGCTGTCGCACCCCGAGAGATTCTTGCCCCGATTCCCCCACCGCGCTGATCCTTGGGTCTTCACCCGGAGGGCCTTCACAGGAAGGGGCGACCGGGGACTGCCCCCCTTCGTCGCAAAGCCACCATACAAAAGGCGGACCCGGGATCAACGCCGATAGGGTCCCAAAACCCCGGCAAACAGGTCTTTTCCGGCAGGTGTTGCAGGAAGAGCACGCCTTATGATGACCAATATATTACCGCCTGAGGCGCCGCCGAGCCTGCTGTGGTCTCGATTGTGACCATCCCGGCGGGGGACGGCACCCCTCGCGCCGTGGCGGGGCCACAAAACGGCCCAGAGTCGGGAGCGACGGCCCGCGCCGCGTCCGGCGGACACAAAGCCAGTGATTCCGCGGGAATCAGCCTCCGTGGCCGGACGGCGCGGCGCGGCGCCGCCGCCGCAGGAGGCCGCCCGCCCCTGCTTATCGGGGCAATCGCCTTGGAATGACAGGCGTTGGCGCCCCTCGCGCCGCGCCGCGCTGCCGGGACTCACGGCGCCGGAAACGCGACGACCGCACAATGGTTCCCGGCTTGCACCGCTCGTGAACCGGCCTGGTCGAATCCCGTCCCCCGGCTGTTGCTGATTCGCCACACCCAGGGCGAGGACGCCCCGGCGTTCGCCACACTTGAGGCGGTATCCGGCCCTCGCGCCCGGCGTCCCGGCCGGAAAGCCACACTTCGCCCTACCCGGCTCGCCCATCGCGCGGGGCCCAAGACGCACTGGGCCGCCCCGTGCCAGCGCCAGCGCCAAGGCAGCACCGCCGTCCATAAAGCCGCAGCGTTGGCACGCAGCGCGATGTTTACCGCCGTACCTCTTGCCGTTAGATGATCCGGCAACGCCCTTCCTCGAACGTCCGCCCGCGGCGGAACCCGGCGAGCCTGAGATGAAACACGCGGCGCAGCAGTTTGAGGCGACAGCACCGCGGGCCGGCGCAATCCCGCTGGTGGTGGATCTGGACGGCACGCTGCTGAAGACCGACCTGCTGTTCGAAGCCCTGCTGCATCTATTGGCGGTGCAGCCGATGGAGGCGCTGAAGACCCCGCTCTGGCTTTTGGACGGCAAGGCGCTGTTCAAGGCGCGCCTCGCGGACGCGGCGGTGATCGATCTGCACCTCATGCCGCTCAACGCGCCGGTGCTGGCCCTCATTACTGACGCGCGCGCGGCGGGACGGCCGGTGTTTCTCGCCTCCGCCTCCGCCCGCCCCTATGTGAAGGCGCTGGCCGCCCACTTGGGTCTGTTCGACGGCGTCTATGCCTCGGACGGCACCCTCAATCTCAGTGGCCCGCGCAAGGCCGAGCAGCTGGTGGCGGCCTTCGGCGCCGGTGGCTTCGATTATGTGGGCAATGCCGCCCCTGACCTGGCGGTCTGGGCCCAGTGCCGGGTCGCCTATCTGGTGGACGCCAGCGCGGCGGTGACCCGCAAGGCCAAGAGCATCGCCCCGGCGGTGGAAGTTCTGAGCGACCGCCAGCGCCCCTGGCAGGAATATCTGCGGGCCATGCGGCTGCACCAGTGGCTGAAGAACGTGTTGCTGTTCGTGCCCGGCATCGCCGCCCACATCACCGCGCCCTCGGCCTATCTCCTGGCCGTGCTGGCCTTCGTCAGCTTCAGCCTGTGCGCCTCCAGCGTCTATCTGCTCAATGACCTGCTGGACCTGCGGGGGGACCGGGCGCACCACACCAAGCGCACGCGTCCGTTCGCCGCCGGCACCATCCCGCTGCTGGATGGGCTCATCTTGTTTCCGCTGCTGCTGGGCGGGGCCGTCCTGCTGGGGGCCCTGACCTCATGGCGCTTCCTGGGGGTGCTGCTGTTCTATTACGTGCTCACGCTGAGCTATTCGCTGGTGGTCAAGCGCCTGCTGATGCTGGATGTGATCGTGCTGGCCGGGCTCTATGGCATGCGGGTGATCGCCGGGGCGGCGGTGTTCGCGGTGCCCCTGTCGGAATGGCTGATGGCCTTCTGCGTCTTCCTCTTCCTCAGCCTCAGCCTGGTGAAGCGGGCGGCGGAACTGGCCGCCCGCGCCCAGCGCGGCGGCGGCGACCCCTCCGGTCGCGCCTACAAGATGGGCGACCTCGGGGTGCTGGAGATGATGGCCACCGCCAGCGGCTTCCTCTCCATTCTCGTGCTGGCGCTCTATATCAACAGCGACGACATCGCCGATCTCTACAGCCGCAAGGAATTGCTCTGGCTGGTGAGCTTCGTGCTCAGCTACTGGATCGGCCGGGTGCTCATCCTGACCCACCGCGGGGAGATGCACGACGATCCGGTCATCTTCGCCACGACGGACCGCACCAGCCAGGTCTGCGGCGCGGTGATCATCGCCTTGGTGGCGGCGGCCAGCCTGTGAGCCGCCGCCCTGCTGCCGCACCGCTCTTGGTGATCCGCTACGCCGCCTTCGCCGCGCTGGCGGTGGGACTCAATCTGGCGACCCAGGGGCTGGCGCTGCGGCTCTATGCCGGCCCGCTGAACCTGCCCGCCGCCATGGCTCTGGGCACCGGTGCCGGGCTGGTGGCCAAATATGTGCTCGACCGGTACTGGATCTTCCACCGCCCGTCCGAAGGCCTGGCAGATCACGCCCAGACCTTTGCGCTCTATGCCGGCACGGGGGTCGTCACCACGGCGCTGTTCTGGAGCGTGGAGCTGGCTTCGAGCGCGGTGTTCGGCCGCGCCTTCGCCCTCTGGGGCGGAGCGCTGGGGCTGGTGGCGGGTTATGCCTGCAAATATGCTCTGGACCGGCGCTGGGTGTTCGGAGATCGCACGTGAAACTGTCGGGCTGGGGGCGATTCCCCGCCGTGGACTGTGCGGTCGTCGCGCCGCGCACCGCTGCGGAGGTCGCCCTCCAGTCGGCGGGCGCCGCCAGCCTCATCGCGCGCGGCAACGGCCGCGGCTATGGCGATTGCGCCCTGAATGCGCAGAAGACCGTGGAAATGCGGGGCCTCGACCGCATGCTGGCGTTCGACCCCGTGGCCGGCGTGCTGACCTGCGAGGCCGGGGTGCTGCTGGCCGAGATCATCGACGTGTTTCTGCCGCGCGGCTGGTTCCTGCAGGTGACGCCGGGCACCCGCTTCGTCAGCGTGGGCGGGGCCATCGCCGCCGATGTCCATGGCAAGAATCACCATGGCAACGGCGCCTTCGGCGACTGGGTGGACAGCATCGATCTGCTGCTGGAGGACGGGCGCATCGTGCGCTGCGGCCCCCATGAGGAGCCGGCCTTGTTTGCCGCCACCTGCGGCGGCATGGGCCTGACCGGCACCATCCTGCGCGCCCGCCTGCGCCTGCTGCCGGTGGAGACCGCGTTCATCCGCCAGGAGACCCTGAAGGCGGACACGCTGGAGGCGGTGATGGCGCTGTTCGATGCCTCCGCCGCCTGGACCTATAGCGTCGCCTGGATCGATTGCCTGGCCCGCGGGCCGCATCTGGGCCGCTCGCTGCTCTATCGCGGCGAGCACGCGCGCCGTGACGACCTGCCAATGGAACTGCGCGCGGCCCCCTTGCCGCCTTTGCCCTCCCGCACCCGCCGGGTGCCGCTGGACCTGCCCGGCTGGGCGCTCAACCGCCACTCCGTGCGGGCGTTCAATACGGCCTATTTCCACCGGGGCCGGCCGGGCACGCAGCTGGTGGACCTCGCCACCTTCTTCTATCCGCTGGACGGCCTGCTGGACTGGAACCGCATCTATGGCCGCAGCGGCTTCGTGCAATACCAATGCGTGCTGCCCCGCGCCGCCAGCGCCGACGGCCTGCGGGCGCTGCTGGAGCAGGTCTCCCGCGCCGGCCTCGGGTCGTTCCTGGCGGTGCTGAAACTGTTCGGCGCCGGCAGCGGGCGCCCGCTCTCCTTCCCGCTGGAAGGCTACACTTTGGCGCTGGATTTTCCGGCGAACGCGGGGGTGTTCAACCTGCTGCTGGAGCTGGACCGCATCGTCGCCGACCATGGCGGGCGGCTCTATCTGGCGAAGGACGCCCGCATGGGCGCCGGGATGCTGCGGGCCGGCTATCCGGAGCTGGCCGCCTTCCAGGACATCCGCACCCGCTGGAACCCCACGCGGGCCTTCCGCTCGCTGCAATCTCAAAGGCTGGGCTTATGATGGACACTCGGGCTTCCAGCGTGCTGATCCTCGGCGCCACATCGGACATGGCCCGCGCTCTGGCGCGCCAATGCGTCGCCGCCGGGCGGCCGGTGATCCTGGCCGCCCGCGATCCGGCCGCCCTGGCGGACGACGCGGCCGATCTGCGGGTGCGCGCCAACGTCCCGGTGACGGTGATCGCGTTCGAGGCCGAGGCCATCGACACCCACGGCGCCTTCGTGGACGCGCTGCCCGACCTGCCGGCGCTGGCGGTGTGCCTGGTGGGATCTCTGGGCGACCAGGGCACAGCGCAGCGCGACCCGCGCGCAGCCGCGCGCATCTTCCGCACCAATCTGGAGGGGCCCGCCAGCATTCTGGGCGAACTGGCCAACCGCATGGAAGCGCGGGGCTGGGGCACGCTGGTGGGGGTCAGCTCCGTGGCCGGGGAGCGCGGCCGGGCGAGCAATTATCTCTATGGGTCCGCCAAGGCCGGCTTCACCGCCTTCCTGTCCGGCCTGCGCCACCGGCTGGCGCGGCGCGGGGTGCATGTGGTGACCGTGAAGCCCGGTTTCGTGCGCACCCGCATGACCGCCGGCATGGCCCTGCCCGCGGCCCTGACGGCGGAACCGGCCGATGTGGCGCGGGCCATTCTCGCCGCCGAGGCCAAGCAGCAGAACGTGGTCTATGTCTACCGGGTCTGGTTCGTCATCATGACCATCATCCGCTGCCTGCCCGAAGCCATCTTCAAGAAAACCAACCTGTGACGATGATCACCGCGGCGTGGAGCCCCCTATGAAGACGGCACGGGCCTGGCTGGACAAAGCGCACCTTCGGCCGTGGGCGGCGGACAACGGGCCCGGGCTGGCGCTGGCGGTCTTCGCCCTCCTCATGGTGACGCGCAGCCCAAAGATCGTCACCCAGGGGCGGTTCTGGGCTGAAGAGGGCAAGGTCTATTTCAAGGACGCGGTGAGTGGCAGCTGGTTCGATGCACTGCTGGCCCCCCGCATGGGCTATTATTCCGCCTTCAACAAGCTGGCCGCCCTGGCCGCCAGCGCCGTACCGCTGGAATTTGCGCCGCGGGTGACGGTGCTCTGCGCCGGCCTGGTGATGCTGGGGGTGGCCCTGTTCATCATCCGCTGCGATGCCTTCCCCACCCCGGGGGCCAAGGGGCTCGGCCTCGCCGCGCTTCTGTTTGCGGTGCCCAGTTCCGAGGTCTGGCTCAATACCATCAACAGCCAGTTCTATTTCGCGGTCGGCACGGCCATTCTGCTGGTCACCGCGCGGGGACGCATTGGCAGCGACGTGCGCCTGGCCTTCCTGCTTCTGGCCGGCCTCACCGGACCGGTGAGCGTGTTCCTGGTGCCGTTCTTTCTCTATCGAGCCTGGCGGGAGCGCACGGGGTGGGCCTACGCCGAGGCCGCCGTGCTCACCCTCTGCACCCTGGTGCAAGCGGCGCTGGTGCTGCAGGGCCTCACCGGCGGTGCCCGCGCCGGCGCCTTTGCCCCGCAGGCGCTGGCTGCCGCCATCGCGGTCAAGTCGCTGATCCTGCCTTGGTTCGGCGCGACCCTCGCGCAATCGGCGGCGTCTGCCTTGAGTGACGGGCCCGCCCTGCCCCGCGCGGTGGCGCTGGCCGGGACCCTGCTCATGGCCGGGTTGCTCGCCCTGGTGGTGGCCCGGCGGCCGCCCGCCCGCTGGCTCGCCCTCATGGGGACTGCGCTGGTTGTGCTGTCCTGCGCCGGTGCGCTCCAGGTGGATCCCTGGGGACTGGTGATTCCCGGCATTGGCGGGCGCTATGCGTTCGCCACCAATGTGCTGTGGGGCCTCGCCCTGGTCGCCGTGCTCGGTGCCGCGGAGGAAGCGCGCTGGCGCCGGTTCATCGCCACCCTGATGCTCGCCGCGTTTCTCCTGACCGGCGCATCCGCCTTCTGGTCCCGCGACCCGTTGCTGTCGGGACCCAATTGGACGCACGAAGTGCGCGCGTGGCGCGCCGGGCCGCCCGCCGCCCCGCTCAAGATCTGGCCGCCTGGCTGGGAGCTGACGCTCGCCCCCTGAGTCGCCGCGCCCGCGCGCCGCCGAGCCGCATCGGGCCGTGGTGTCGCGCCCCTCACGCCCGTGTTCCGGCGCCGGCCTCTGACGCCCAGTGACCGCCGGGCGGCCCCGGCGGCGGCGTCCACCTTGCATCCACCATCGCCTTCGGCGCTGCGCGGCCGTCGCTGCGGCGGCGCCTCCGCAGATGCGGGCGACGACGCATGTCTTGCGCCCCGCATAGCCAAGCTCAAGTATTTCCAGACGACCTTTAGCTTTGCCTTAGATACCGAATAATTCTTTTCCCACGCTCAAGCTTAAGCACGCGGATTCTACCTGCGCTTGTCAAATATTTTTGAGCTGATTATGCTCAAGTCATTGGCCGGTACTGAAGTATTGAAGCCATCATACATGGCTGGATTTTGCCGATGAACGAGCTGCCCTTCCGCATCACTCAGAGGCCTGTCGACACCCGGTTCACCGGGCTCGATGGGCTGTCGTTCATCATGTATTTTGCGGTCATCCTCTATCATGTGACCATCTATTTCTCGATTTATGCGTATTCGTATTTTCCGCCACGAGATCCCAGCGTCGCTGGATATATTGATTTCTTCATGATGATGTTTGGATTGCTTGGTGTTCCGTTTTTCTTTATGCGTTGCGGATTTTTTGTCTTCATCCGCGACAAGCCGCAATTTCTCAGCAGCAACATCATGAAGATGCTGAGCGTGACCACCTTCTGGTTCGCGCTCTATATCGGCGTCATCCTGGTGGCCGCCGGCAATCTGCTGAGCCTCTCCAAGGTCGCCGCCTTCATCTTCTTCAACGTGCCCGCGGATCTGGTCGGCGCCAACTCGGCCTCCGGCCTGCCGCTGTATGTGATGTGGGACAGCTGGTTCATCTATGCGCTGGTGCCGATCTATTTCCTCGTCCCGCTGCTGGGGCGCCCGCAAGCGCCGACGAACCCCCGCGCGGCTCTGATCTGCCTCGGCTTTCTGTATGGGCTGGTGTTCGTGCTGCCGATCCTGCTGCAGCTCTGGCGGCTGCCGCCCCAGGGGCACACCATTTTCGAGATGGCGCTGGTCTATTGCGGCGCCGGATACCTTCTGCACGGCGCGCGCCATCGCATCGCCGCGCTGAAGCTCTCATGGCTGGTGAGCGCCTTTGCGGTGCTGTTCATCGCCAATGCCCTGGCAGCCCTCGCCCTCTACCGGGTGGAGAGCCCCTATTACCTGCAATTCGCCCGCGGCTATCTGAACCCGATGACGCCGATCCTCTGCGCGCTGCTGTTCGCCATCAGCCTGTCGCCGCGGCTGCAGATCCAAGGTCGGCTGCACCGGGCGGCGCAATACGTCTCCGAGCACGGGCTGGACATCTATCTCGCCCACACCCTGTTCCTCCTGGCCTTCCTCAACACCAAACTGCTCCCCGACACGCCTTGGTTGCCGGTGATGCAGATCGCGTATGCCGTCCTCATCATGGGCTGCTCGGTCGCCGCCGCCGCCGCCCGCGCCTGGCTGTTCGCCGGGATCGCCCGCGCCAAGCCCGCGGGAGCGCTCCGCTCGGCACCGATGCCGGTGCCGGCACCGGCGGAACGGCCTTAGGTCCCGGACCGGCCGCAGCGCGCGGTCCAGGCGTGCGCCGTCCCGCGCGCCGATGCGGTTGCACGCGGCGGCGGTACCGTCCTAGGGGAGGCAATCGCCCGTTCCGGGACGCTCAAGGCCAATTTCCCGCTTGTCACGCCCCGGTCCCTCCGGCACATCGGCATCAGAGCTCCGCTGCGGAGCGCGTGGGATTCTGGCGGCGCGGCGGTTCCGGCGGCCCGGATCCGACGCAAGCTTGGCCCGCCACTGGCTGAAACCGCATGTCGACACCGCCGCCCTTGTCTCACCGCACCCGCACCTTGAGCCGGAGCGACGAGGTGCGCCGCCGCTTCCTCATGACCGTCATGGCCGCCTCCATCGTCTGGAGCGGCGCGATTGCCGTGGCGACGCGCCTTCACTGGGTCCCCCTCGGCCCCATCCAGGGCGCCAATACGGTGGCCTTCTTCCTATGCAGTTGCATCCTCCTGCCGGCGCTGTGGCGACGGCCCGACCTCTTTGTCGGCATCGCCCGCACCTATGTGACGCTGGCCTTTGCGTATGTGTGCGCGGCACAGTTTCTGGTGCTGGACGACCAGTTGCGCACCCTGCTGTTCTTTCCGGCCATCGGCGCGACCTTCCTGATCCTGGGGGGCCTGGCGGCCTGGATCTTCATCGTGCTGGCCATCGCCACTGTCCTCATCGCCACCCTTGGTGGCCAGATGGCGATCTCTCCCCTCGCCGCCAGCACCTTTGTCATCACCCTGTGCCTGACCGGATTGTTCTTCCACGGCTTCCGCGCCCAGGCGATCACCGCGCTGAACATCGTTTCCGAGCAGAATGCCGCCCTGGATGCCGCCGCGCGGCAGGATCATCTGACCCATCTGCTCAATCTGCGCGCGTTCCGCGAGGCCATGCAGATGCATGCGGACCAGGCAGCGGAGGCCGCCTTCTGCGTCGCCTTCCTGGATGTGGACCACTTCAAGTCCATCAACGACCGCTACGGCCATGCCAGCGGCGATGCGGTGCTGGTGGCGGTGGCGGGGGCGCTGCGATCGGCAGCCCGCAAGCAGGACGTGGTGGCGCGGGTCGGCGGCGAGGAGTTCGCGGTCCTGCTGCCCGGCTGCGACCTCGCCGGCGCCATCCTGGCGGCCGAGCGGCTGCGGGCGGCCGTGCAGGCGTTGGCGGTGCCGGTGCGGGACACCGAACTGGCCGTCACCATCTCGGTGGGGGTCGCCGCGGCGGTTCCCTTCGTCAGCGTGGACGCCCTGCTCGGCGCGGCGGATGCGGCCATGTATCTGGCCAAGGCGCAGGGCCGCAACCGCGTCGCCACACTGCCCGTCGCACCGCCCGCCTGAGCCCGTCGCAGCCCCCTCAGGCCGCGGGACCGGCCTCGCCACGCAGGATGGCGAGGGCGGCGGCGGCGGCCATGGCCACATGGTGGGTCGCGGCGGCGCGAGCGGCGGCGGCGTCCCCGGCCAGCAAGGCGTCCACCAGCACGCTCAATTCCCCAAGACTCACCTTGGCCCGCCCCGGCGCCTGGAGCGAGGTGCCGCGCAGCACGGTGATGCGCGAATTCAGCAGGTGCAGGCTCTGCGCCAGCGCCTCATTGCCCGCCCCGGCCATGAGGCAGGCATAAAACCGGTTCTTGGCCGCCACCCGCACGCCGGGATCCTTGGACGGCATGGCGGCCTTGAGCGCCCGGAACGCGTCCTTCAGCGCCTTGCGGCTTTCGGGGGTGGCCCGCGCCACGAACAGTTCGCACGCCAGCCCCTCGAGTGCCGCGCGCACCTGATAGATGCCTTCCGCCTGCTCCGGCGTGACCCCGGCCACCACCGGGCCCACATGCGGCTGGACGAGGATGAGCCCTTCCGATTCCATCTGGCGCAGGGCTTCGCGCACCAGCGTGCGGCTGACCCCGGTCATCTCGCATAGGAGGCGCTCCGGCAGGCGCTCGCCCACCTTGAAGCGCCCCACCGCAATGGCGCTGCGAATGCTATCGATGACGCTGTGGCGCAAGGGCGCGGCCTGGCGATGCACCTTGAAGGCGGCGTCGATGGTTGCCCCCGGCGGCGGACCCTTGTCACTCATGCGCCCTGCACTGCCCTCTCCCGCCGCGGCTCCGCCCGGCGCTGCAAACGGTAGCACCCGGGGATGCGGGCGTCAGGACGCCCGCGTCCCGCTCGCCGCTCACGCGGGGATGGCGCCGGCCTCTTTCAACACCTCGGTGACATTGCGCATGGCATCCAGCGCCGCCGGCACGCCGCAATAGATGGCGGTCTGCATCACCACCTCGCGCAGTTCGTCCGGGGTCAGCCCATTGTTGAGCGCGCCGCGCACATGCAGGCGGAATTCGTGCGGGCGGTTGAGGGCGATCAGCATGGCCAGGTTGAGCAGGCTGCGGGAGCGGCGATCCAGGCCCGGCCGGTTCCAGATCTCGCCCCAGCACCATTCGGTGACCAGCTTCTGCATGGGCACATTGTAGTCGTCCACCGCGGCGATTGAGCGATCCACATGGGCGGCGCCCAGCACATCGCGCCGCACGGCAACGCCCTTCTCGAACAGCTCGGTCTCAAACTCCGGACGCACGGACATGACGGATCTCCTGTGACTCATGACCCTTGGCGACCCGGCCCCCGGCAGGGGACGGGCCAAAGTCCCGGACGGTGACGATGAGCGCACCGGCCCGGATCCCACCGTCCGCGTTGACGGTCTGAGGATCGTATTATAGTCGTATTGTATTACGCGAAAGAGGTCAAAAAGGCCTCGGCAAAAAATGCATTTCCGGGATGAGGCGCCAGGGCATGGAACCGTTCGAGCTGTTTGCGATCCGCTATGCGAACCATCCCGGCCGGCGCGCCGTGGACAATGTGATCGGCGGCGATCCCCATGAGGCGGGCTCCGACCTGGACTATTACGTCTGGCTCGCGCGCCGCTCCGACGCGCTCTTCGTCATCGACACCGGCTTTGGCGCCGAGCAGGCCGCCCAGCGCCAGCGCACCTTGCTGCGGGCACCGGCGGAGGGCCTCGCCCGGCTCGGCATCGATGCCGCCCAGGTGGACCGGGTGATCCTCACCCATCTGCATTACGACCATGCCGGCACCCTGTCGGATTTCCCCCGCGCGCATTTCCATGTGCAGGATGGCGAGGCCGCCTTCGCCACCGGCCGCTGCATGTGCCACGCCCATATGCGCCACGCCTTTGCGGTGGAGGACGTGGTGTCCTTCGTGCGCTGCCTCTACAGCGGCCGGGTGCATTTCCACGACGGCGTGGACGAGCTGGCGCCGGGCCTCACCGTGCATCGGGTGGGCGGGCACACCGCCGGGCTCCAGGTGGTGCGGGTGTTCACCAAGCGCGGCTGGGTGGTGGTCGCCTCGGACGCCTCGCACCTCTATCTGAATATGGAGAATCGCCTGCCCTTCCCGGTGGCCCATTCCATCGCCGACATGCTGGAGGGGCACGACACGGTGTATCGGCTGGCGGATTCGCCGGACCATGTGGTGCCAGGCCACGATCCCCTGGTGATGAAGCTCTATCCCCCCGTCTCGGCGGCGCTGGAGGGCATTGCGGTGCGCCTCGACGAAGCGCCCAACCCGTCGCGGCTGCGGGTTTAGGGGGTGGCCATGGGCACCCTTGCGGGGCGCACGGCGCTCATCACCGGCGCCACCGGCGGCCTGGGGCTGGCCATTGCCCAGCGGCTGGTGGCCAAGGGCTGCCAGGTGGTCATCACCGACCATCTGGACGCGGCCGCGGCGGCCGCGCCGCTGGACACCTTGGCGGCCGGTCCCGGCCGCGCGTTCTATGTGCCGACGGACCTGCGCCAGCCGGCCGCCATCGAGGCCCTGATGGCGGCGGCGGTCGAGCACCTGGGGTCGGTGGACATCCTCGTCAACAATGCGGTCACCCGGCACTTTTCCCCCGTGGAAGCGTTTCCCGCGTCCCGCTGGGACGAAGCGATGGCGGTGAACATCTCGGCCCCCTTCCACCTCATCCGCCTCGGCCTGCCGGGCATGCGCGCCCGCGGCTGGGGGCGCATCGTCAATCTGGGCTCGGTCTACAGTTTCTTCGGCGCGCCCAACCGGGTGGACTATGTGACCACCAAGACCGCCATCCTCGGCATGACCCGCGCCATCGCTTTGGAACTGGCGGGCAGCGACATCACCTGCAATGCGCTGTGCCCCGGCACCTTGCCGACGCCGGCCATCACCGCACGCATCGACGCCATCGCCGCCCGCGAGGGCCTCTCGCAGGAGGCCGCCACCCGCAGCTATCTGGCCGACCGCCAGCCGGGCGGGCGGTTCATCGCCTATGACGCGGTGACCAGCCTGCTGGTCTATCTGTGCAGCCCCGAGGCCCGCGACATGAACGGCGCCGCCTTGCCGGTGGATGCCGCCTGGACCGCCAGCTGACCTGCCCCCACCCCGCGCCCGAACCGGGAGACACGCCTGATGACCGAATTGGCCCCCAGCCGGGCGCTTGCGGCCTTTGTCGCCGCGGCGCGCGCGGACGATCTGCCCGCCCCGGTGCGCCATGCGGGCAAGCGCGCGCTGCTCAACTTCTTCGCCGTCGCCCTGGCGGGGTCGCAGGATCCGGTGCTGACCGCCGCCAGTGCTACGCTGCGGCCCTTCGCGGGCGCCGCCACCAGCACCGTCATCGGGCATGGCGCGCGCACCGATGCGCTCACCGCCGCCTTCCTGAATGCCGCCAGCGCCAATGTGTTCGATTTTGACGACACCCATCCCGGCACCATCATCCACCCCACGGCCCCGGTGGCCCCGGCGCTGTTCGCGCTGGCCGAAACCCGGCCCCTGCGCGGGGCCGATCTGCTGCATGCCTTCGCCTTGGGGGTGGAGGTGGAATGCCGGATCGGCAATGCCCTCTCCCCCAGCCATTATGCCCGCGGCTGGCACATCACCTCCACCTGCGGGGTGTTCGGGGCGGCAGCGGCCACCGCCAAGGTGCTGGGGCTGGACGCCGATCGCGGCCATGACGCGCT
Organism: Azorhizobium sp.; assembly: GCA_965227945.1. Classification (GTDB taxonomy): domain Bacteria; phylum Pseudomonadota; class Alphaproteobacteria; order Rhizobiales; family Xanthobacteraceae; genus Azorhizobium. The sequence goes on from CBDDGQ010000001.1 coordinate 18,788, forward strand.
GGGGGCGGCCGCCGCGCAGGCCTGCGGGCTGGTGGAGGCCCTGGGCACCGGGGCCAAGAGCCTCGGGGTGGGCAACGCCGCGCGCGGCGGCCTGGTGGCGGCGTTGGCCGCCGCCCATGGCCTCGGCGGCCCGGCGCAGCCGCTGGACGGCGTGCGTGGCTTTGCCCGGCTGACCTGCGACGCGCCGGACTTCGCGGCCATCTCGCGGGGGCTCGGCGAGAGCTGGGAATTGCTGCGCAACACCTACAAGCCCTACCCCTCCGGCGTGGTGCTGCATCCGGTCACCGACGCCTGCCTGATCCTGCGGCAGCGGCCGGACTTCGTTCTGGACCGCATCCGCTCCGTGGTGGCGGGCGGCCATCCGCTGCTGCGCCAGCGCACCGACCGGGGGGCCGTGCGCACCGGCCGGGAGGCCCAGGTGAGCCTGCACCACACCGTGGCCGTGAGCCTGATGGATGGCGCCGCCGGACTGGCGCAATATAGCGACGCGCGGGTGAACGACCCGGCGGTGCGGGCGCTGGCCGCCAAGGTGAGCGTGCGCGACGACCCCGACCTGCCGGTGGAGAGCGCGCGCCTGACGCTGACCCTCGACGATGGCACGGTGCTGGAGACCCTGGTGGCGGACGCCTCCGGCAGCGAGGGCCAGCCGCTCACCGACGCCCAGATCGAAGCCAAGCTGCGGGAGCTGGCGCGCGCCGTGCCCGGCATCGATGCGGCGGCGCTGATCGATGCGGTGTGGACCCTGGACACCGCACCGGACGCCGGCGCCGTGATGCGCCACGCGCGCCCCTGAACGCCGCCCGGGCGGCCCGCCGGCCACCTCAGGCCGAAGCCCCAGACGCAATCCCCTCCAGTTGCGCCAGCAGCACATCCGGCACATCGACGGCATCCTGCCGGATGTTGGCCGCCCGCAGGGCTCGCGAGCGGTCGAACGGCATCCGCACCGGCGCCCCGCCGGCCAGGGGGCGCGTGCCCCGCACCGCGTCCGCGAAGGCGGAGACATTGGCCCGGAACTCCGCCTCCGGCCCCATCAGGTCCGGCCGCATGGCGATGATCAGGAAGCCGAACTCTGCCAGTTCCGGCGGCACCGGCGGCGAGCCGGCCATGATGCCGAGCAATTGCACCACGATGGCCAGGCCCGAGCCCTTCGGCCCGCCCCAGGTGGCGAACGCCCCGGCCAGCGCCGCCACCGGGTCCCGTGTGGGGTTGCCCTCCGCATCGAAGGCCACATCCGGCGGCAGCGGCTGGCCGAGGCGGCGGGCCAAGGTGACCTCCGCATGGATGATGGCCGAGGTGCCGATGTCCCAGATCACCGGCTCATCGGCGCTGGGAAAGCCGAAGCAGATGGGGTTGGTGCCGAGCCGCCCCTGCGTGCCGCCATGGGGCGCGACCCAGGGCGAGGCATTGGAGGCGATGATGGTCACCAGCCCGCGCGCCGCCGCCATCTCCGCATAATAGGACAGCATGCCGGTGTACCAGGTGTGGCTGGCGCCCACCACGGCGATGCCGGTGGCCGCGGCCTTCTCCATCGCCAAAGTGGTCGCCTGAAGCGCCACCAGATAGCCGATCGTGTCGCCGCCCTGCAGGCGCGCCGACACCGGGGTTTCATGCAGGATGCGCGGCGGCTGGGCCGGTTCGGCCAAGCGCCGGCAGCGCTCGGCGATGGAGAGCGCCCGCGCCAGGCCGCCATAGTGCAGGCCGCGCAATTCGCAATCCATCAGATGATCGGCGATGCGCGCCGCATCGGCGGGGTCATAGCCCAGCGCACCCATGACCTTTTCAGTCAGATGACGGGCTTCGGCGCAGGTGAGGCGCATGGCGATCTCCGCGTCAGGGGACAGCAGCCCGCCGCAGCCGGAGCGGCAGCGGCGGGCGGATCGCGGAGGGGCGCGGGGGACGTGCGACCCGGCCCGCGGCCGGCGTCAGCCCGCCTCCTTCTCCACTTCGGCGAAGGCTTCCTGCGCGGTGCGGAAGGAATCCACGCCGGCGGGGATGCCGCAATAGATCGCCACCTGCAGCAGCACTTCGCGGATCTCGTCCTTGGTGACGCCGTTCTTCAGCGCCCCTTTCACGTGCATCTTCAGCTCGTGGTTGCGATTGATCGCGCCCAATATGGCGAGGTTGAGCATGCTGCGGGTCTTGCGCGGCAGATGCTCCTCGCGGCCCCACAGCCAGCCCCAGCAATAAGAGGTGGTGAGTTCCTGCATGGGGCGGTTGAAGTCCGTGGCGGATGCCAGCGACCGCTCGACGAACTCCTTGCCCAGCACATCCTTGCGGATGGAAAGGCCGCGATCGAAATCCTCTTGGCTCATGACTGTCCTTCCTCAGTTGATCAGCAGATCACCCGCCGCCACCACGCGGCGGCGGGATCGGTCAGGGGGGTGCGGGGCTCAGCGCTTGGGCCAGAAGGGCTCGGCCACCGCGAGGCTTTTGGGGAAGACGGTGACGGGAATGCCGTTCTGCCACTGCACCACGGTCATCTCCGCATTCACGCGGCGGCCCTTCTCGTCGAACTTGATGATGCCGCCGGGATAATATTTGGACGGGCCGGCATCCATGGTGCGCAGGGCATCGCCCACCGCGATCTTGTCGGCCTTCCCGGCCTTCTCCAGCGCGTCCTTGATGACCCACATGTCGCCATAGGTGGAAATGGCGTTCTGGGTCATCCACGGCTCCTTGTAGCGGGCGTTCAACTCCTTCACGAGCGCCTCATGGCCCTTGGTGGCCCAGCTGCCGACACAGGTGAGCACGCCCTGCAGCAGCTCGGGGCTGATGGTCTGCAGGATGTCCGGCTCGGCGATGGCGATGCCGAACGAGATGGTGGGAATGCGCCCCTGACCGAGGCCGAACTCGTTCATCTTCTCCAGCACCAGCTTGGCGTCGGAGATGACGGTGGGCAGGAAGAACAGCAGGTCCGGCCGGGCGGAGCGCACCTTCTGGACCAGCGGCGTGGCGTCGGACAAGGGCGGGGTGAAGGTCTCGTCCATCACCAGTTCCAGGCCCAGTTCCTTCAGCAGCCCTTCGCGCATGGGCTTCACCGAGGCGATGGAGGCGCCCGTGTTGTCGGTGATGATGGCCACCGTCTTCGGCCGCTTGCCGGAGGCATCCTCCGCCAGCTTGATGATCAAGGGCAGCGCCTGGCGCGCCTGCGAGGCGGCAGTCGCCGAGGTCTGGAACACATAATGGAAGCCGCGGTCCGTGATGAGGTCGGAATAGGACAGGGTCAGCATGGGCAGTTGCGCCCGCTCCGTCACCTCGGTGGCCGCCAGCGTGAAGGAGGACAGATAGGCGCCGCTGGCCGCCACCAGATCCGGCTCCTGCGCCACCATGCGCTGGGCGGCATTCTTGGCCTTTTCCGTGGTGTCGCCGGAATCCAGCACCACCAGCTTGAGCTTGGCGCCGCCCAGCGCCTTGACCCCGCCGGCGGCATTGATGTGGTCCACCGCCATCTCGGCGCCCATCTTCATCACCGTGCCGGGCCGGGCATAGAGCCCCGACAGCGGCACCAGCAGGCCCACCTTCACCTCCGCCGGCTGCGCGCCCTGGGCGAAGGCCTGCGTGGCGGCCAAGGTCGCGGCGGCCGCCAGCAGCGTGCGGCGCGACAGAACTAGAGTGTTGGTCATCTCTCCCTCTCGATCTTCTTGTTGATGCTGCGATCAGCCCGATCGCGGGGTCAGGCGCGCAGGGTCAGGCGCGCTTGGGCCAGAAGGGCGGCGCGACGGCGAGGTTTTCCGGGAAGACGGTGACGGGTACGCCGTTCTGCCACTGCACCACCACCACGCCGGCGCCCACCCGGCGCCCCTTCTCGTCGAACTTCAGCTGGCCGCCGGGATAGTATTTGGACGGGCCGGCATCGAGCGTGTGCAGGGCCTCGGACACCGCCGTGCGGTCGGCCTTTCCGGCCTTTTCCAGCGCATCCTTGATGAGCCACATGTCGCCATAGGTGGAGACCACGTTCTGGGTCATCCAGGGCTCGTTATATTTGGCCTTCAGCTCGGCCATCAGCTTCTCCTGACCCTTCACCCCCCAATTGGCGACGATGGTCATGATGCCTTGCACCACCTCGGGGCTGACGCTCTGCAGCATGTCCGGCTCGGCGATGGTGATGGAGAAGGAGATGGTGGGCACCCGCCCCTGGCCGAGGCCGAACTCGTTCATCTTCTCCAGCCCCAGCTTGGCGTCGGAGACCGCATTGGGCATGAACAGGAACAGGTCCGGCTTGGTGGCCCGCACCTTCTGGATCAGCGGCGTGGCGTCCGCCAGCGGCGGCGTCCACACCTCGTCCATCACCAGCTCCAGGCCCAACTCCGGGAACAGCTTCTCCTTCAGCGCCTTGGCGGTGGCAATGGAGGTGCCGGTGTTGTC
>CBDDGQ010000002.1:0-14511 GCA_965227945.1 Azorhizobium sp.
GCACCGCTGCGCCGGGGGCAAGCGCCAACACGAAGCGCTCCGACGCGAGGCCGCCGACAGCAGAGGAGGTCGCCAGCCTGGCGCGGCGGACGGCGCAGCTCAAGGCAGTCTTCGGCCCCCTCGCGCCCTGGCTGTTGAAGCAGGCGTGCGCGCAGCTCGCCCCGCTGGCAGCTGCGGAGTTCAACGCTTGGCAGCGCATCGGACGCCTGCCGCGCGGCGACGCCCACAGCGCCATCGCGCTGGTGGCGAATGTTGAGCGGCGCCGCTCCCCGCGCGCCGCCTTCTCTCCAGCCTGCCATCCGCTGCTCTCTCCTAGCCCCCTTATCGCCTTTACCAACCGCGCGCCTGCCCACGCGCCCGTCTGTGCCCGCTCCCCAAAGTGCCCCGTCCTTCACGCGCCCCTTCCAGGAGCCGCACTGGTATCCGACCCGTCCTCTCTCCTTCGCACTTCTCGTGTTGTGTCCCCGCGTCCTTTCTCGCCCCGCGTCCTTCTCTGCCGCGTGGCTCGTACTCTGCCTGCCCTCCCCTCAAAACCCTGCCCCCCCGCCTGCTCTGCACTCATTCTGCCGAAGCTCCACACACCTTGTGACACCTCTCACTCCAACAGGTTATGGGCCCCAACCCCTGCCACTGCGCTTGAGTCCCGCCCCCTTCCCGCGGTCATCCCGGAACCCCTGGCCACAGCACCGCGCGCCTCCCTTCCTTCGCGCTTCCCCCACGCGCAACAGCGCGCAAATCCCGCCTCCAAAAGGCCCCGCGACAATCCCGCCTCGCCCCTCCGAAAAAAAAACACGCGCACTTCCCGCCCCTCAGCACCCACCACCCGCTGCCCCACGCCCACGCGCCTCCCTCCTTCGCGCTCCACGCGATACAGCGCACTTCCCCCCGTCCCAATCGCGCAGTTCGGGCGTGCAAACCCGCGCGCACCCCCAGCCACTCCGGCTCCCCAGCTTACCCCCGCCCAGCCAACAGCCAGCGGCCAGCATCCAGCAGCATCCAGCAGCCAGCCTGCCCGCTTGCTTCAGCCTGCCAGCGCGCTATATAAGCGCCCACGCTTACAGCTTGTAGCTGGGCTGCGCAAGCGCGCGCCCGCGCACGGGCCTCTCGCCCTCTCCAGTACCTCGTGCCTCCTCTCACACATCCCCTCCCTCCCCTCTCCTCTCTCCATTCCTCCAACAGGTGCATCTTCGCCTCCGTCGCCACCTCCGCCCCCACCTACGTGTTGGAATGCACCCAACATCCCATCATAAGCCCAGGAAAATGCATCCTTGTAATTAGAATCCGGGCTGGCGCTTTTGGTGTTGGAATGCACCCAACATCCCATCATAAGCCCAGGAAAATGCATCCTTGTAATTAGCCTACGGGCTGGCGCTTTTGGATGCTCCAACAGGTTATGGGCCCCATTCACGCTGACAAACGTGACAGCGGACCTGTAGGTCCCTGGTTCGATTCCTGGCCGGGCGAGTCGATTATTCCTCCCCGTGAGTAGGCCGTGCGCTGCTCTGACGAGTCCCAAGTGCGACTCCGGTTTCCGCCAACGTCGATGGAATGTTGTGCGAGGGGGAGTGTTGGAATGCACCCAACATCCCATCATAAGCCCAGGAAAATGCATCCTTGTAATTAGCCTACGGGCTGGCGCTTTTGGATGCTCCAACAGGTTATGGGCCCCATTCACGCTGACAAACGTGACAGCGGACCTGTAGGTCCCTGGTTCGATTCCTGGCCGGGCGAGTCGATTATTCCTCCCCGTGAGTAGGCCGTGCGCTGCTCTGACGAGTCCCAAGTGCGACTCCGGTTTCCGCCAACGTCGATGGAATGTTGTGCGAGGGGGAGTGTTGGAATGCACCCAACATCCCATCATAAGCCCAGGAAAATGCATCCTTGTAATTAGCCTACGGGCTGGCGCTTTTGGATGCTCCAACACTACGGCTCCGTCGCTTTATCCGACACTGTTGAGGTGAGGCAGCGTCAGCGAACCGCCCCGACGCTGCCGGTGGGCCGCCGCAGCAGGCGGCGGTGCGCTCTTAAAGCGCGGCAACGGCTGCAGCACCGCACGTGCGTCTGGTCAGCGCTACGGCGGCACACACGCACTAGCGCACACACAGCGCTAAGTGCTTGCGGCACACACACGGCACGGTCCGTTAGCAGCGCTCACCCTTGCGCTCAGCCCCGGCCACAGCAGCGCTCACCTAGCGCCCGGCCCGCCGACGGCACGCAGCAGCGCCCTCCTTGCGATCATCCCCTCGGCCCAGCCAGCAGCGCTCACCTAGCGCTAGTGTCCGCAGCCCGGGCAGTGCTCACCTAGCACTGACGCCCGCGGCACTCCCGCGGCCCAGCCCCGGCAGCGGCAACCAGCCAGCCGTCAGCCCCGGCCCAACCGTCAATCGGCCCGTCGAGCGCCCAAGCCTCTGCCTCTGGCACGCTTCGGCAGCTCCACGCCGCGGCCCCCCCACCACCACTCAGCCCTGGGTTGCGTTGTCCTCGTGAGGCACGTAACCCCCGAAGCCCCGTACTTGGCCATGTGCCAGTACCGGCGTGCTTAGGGCGCACCGCTGCTGCGGTCACCGTCACCCGTCAGCCCCCAGCCCGCCTCGGCGCCAGCCAGAGTTGCGCAGTCCTCCTGTGGCACGCAACTCTCGCCCAGTGCTAGGCCTCGTGTGCCTAGTACTGGCTATTCGCGGCAAAGGCAGCCGCAGGCCTTGCCGCTTTGCGCGGCACGCAGCCTTCAGTACCTGCGGGCCTGACCAGCCCCCCTTCCACGTGGCGCACCACCACCAAGCTCGGCACCACTGGCCTCCCCTTAGGCCTCACCTCCGCCGACCGCTGCGCCACCGGCCCACCAAGGGATGTTGGAATGCACCCAACATCCCATCATAAGCCCAGGAAAATGCATCCTTGTAATTAGCCTACGGGCTGGCGCTTTTGGATGCTCCAACAGGTTATGGGCCCCATTCACGCTGACAAACGTGACAGCGGACCTGTAGGTCCCTGGTTCGATTCCTGGCCGGGCGAGTCGATTATTCCTCCCCGTGAGTAGGCCGTGCGCTGCTCTGACGAGTCCCAAGTGCGACTCCGGTTTCCGCCAACGTCGATGGAATGTTGTGCGAGGGGGAGTGTTGGAATGCACCCAACATCCCATCATAAGCCCAGGAAAATGCATCCTTGTAATTAGCCTACGGGCTGGCGCTTTTGGATGCTCCAACAGGTTATGGGCCCCATTCACGCTGACAAACGTGACAGCGGACCTGTAGGTCCCTGGTTCGATTCCTGGCCGGGCGAGTCGATTATTCCTCCCCGTGAGTAGGCCGTGCGCTGCTCTGACGAGTCCCAAGTGCGACTCCGGTTTCCGCCAACGTCGATGGAATGTTGTGCGAGGGGGAGTGTTGGAATGCACCCAACATCCCATCATAAGCCCAGGAAAATGCATCCTTGTAATTAGCCTACGGGCTGGCGCTTTTGGATGCTCCAACACTACGTCTCCGTCGCTTTATCCGACACTGTTGAGGTGAGGCAGCGTCAGCATCAGCAGGCGGCGGTGCGCTCTTAAAGCGCGGCAACGGCTGCAGCACCGCACGTGCGTCTGGTCAGCGCTACGGCGGCACACACGCACTAGCGCACACACAGCGCTAAGTGCTTGCGGCACACACACGGCACGGTCCGTTAGCAGCGCTCACCCTTGCGCTCAGCCCCGGCCACAGCAGCGCTCACCTAGCGCCCGGCCCGCCGACGGCACGCAGCAGCGCCCTCCTTGCGATCATCCCCTCGGCCCAGCCAGCAGCGCTCACCTAGCGCTAGTGTCCGCAGCCCGGGCAGTGCTCACCTAGCACTGACGCCCGCGGCACTCCCGCGGCCCAGCCCCGGCAGCGGCAACCAGCCAGCCGTCAGCCCCGGCCCAACCGTCAGTCGGCCCGTCGAGCGCCCAAGCCTCTGCCTCTGGCACGCTTCGGCAGCTCCACGCCGCGGCCCCCCCACCACCACTCAGCCCTGGGTTGCGTTGTCCTCGTGAGGCACGTAACCCCCGAAGCCCCGTACTTGGCCATGTGCCAGTACCGGCGTGCTTAGGGCGCACCGCTGCTGCGGTCACCGTCACCCGTCAGCCCCCAGCCCGCCTCGGCGCCAGCCAGAGTTGCGCAGTCCTCCTGTGGCACGCAACTCTCGCCCAGTGCTAGGCCTCGTGTGCCTAGTACTGGCTATTCGCGGCAAAGGCAGCCGCAGGCCTTGCCGCTTTGCGCGGCACGCAGCCTTCAGTACCTGCGGGCCTGACCAGCCCCCCTTCCACGTGGCGCACCACCACCAAGCTCGGCACCACTGGCCTCCCCTTAGGCCTCACCTCCGCCGACCGCTGCGCCACCGGCCCACCAAGGGATGTTGGAATGCACCCAACATCCCATCATAAGCCCAGGAAAATGCATCCTTGTAATTAGCCTACGGGCTGGCGCTTTTGGATGCTCCAACAGGTTATGGGCCCCATTCACGCTGACAAACGTGACAGCGGACCTGTAGGTCCCTGGTTCGATTCCTGGCCGGGCGAGTCGATTATTCCTCCCCGTGAGTAGGCCACGCGCTGCTCTGACGAGTCCCAAGAGACTCCGGTTTCCGCCAACATCGATGGAATGTTGTGCGAGGGGGAGTGTTGGAATGCACCCAACATCCCATCATAAGCCCAGGAAAATGCATCCTTGTAATTAGCCTACGGGCTGGCGCTTTTGGATGCTCAACACGCCCGACCCCTTCGGCGCCCTCACCGTTGAGCGCCTCGACACCAGCAACTACCTTATCTGGGCACCGCGCATGGAATACTTCCTCACCACCAAGGGCCTGTGGGAGGCCGTCACCACCGACGACGCCCCCGTCGCCGACTGCCGCAAGGCCCGCGCCATCATCGGCCTGTGCGTCACCTCACAACATCTGGCCACCATCCAACGCTCCAAGACCGCCAAGGAGGCATGGGACTCCCTCGCCGCCATCTTCAAGACCAAGGGCACCGCCCTCAAGCTCCGCCTCCGCCGCGACCTCAGCTCCTTCAAGATGGCCGCCGGCGAGCCCCTCACCAAATACTTTGCCCGCGCCAAGGCCCTGCAAGACAAGCTCCTGGAATCTTTCCCCGACTTCAAGGAAGAAGACATCTTCTGGCCCACCGTGCAAGGCCTGCCGTCCACCTACGACACCATCCTCACCATCATCGAGAACACCGCCGACGCAGAGCTCACCCTGGACTCTGTGCTGCCCAAACTCATGCAAGTGGAGCAGCGCCAGCGCGGCCCCGACCGCCCCGACCGCTCCAACGAGACTGCCCTGCTGGCCAAGCCCTCCTTCACCTTTCGCCGCGGACCCAACCCCACCAGCGGCAGCCGCGGCCCGCCTCCACGCCGCGACGAGCGCTCCGGCCGCCGCCCCGACGACCGCCGCAGCGATGACCGCCGCCCAAGCTTCCCTCCCCCCCACGACCGCCGCTCAAGATACCCCCGCTCCAACGAGCGCCATTACCGCCCCCGCAACCCCCACGAGGAGCGCGACTTTGGCGACGGCACTTGCCTCTACTGCCACAAGCCAGGCCACTGGGCTGGCGAGTGCGGCAAGAAGAAGGCAGACATGGAGGCGGCGGCAGCGCGGCGCCGGCCTGGCGGCACACCTCCAACCCCGCGGCACCAGCAGTACAGCGCCATCGCCTTCACCGCCATGGCGCAACCCTCCACCGAGCCGAAGCTGTCCTTTAGCGCCGACGGCCGCACCATCTACGTCTCCACCGAGCCGCCACCACCAGAGTTCGTCACCCCCTTCGCCGCCGCCATCCCCTTTTCTTTCGCGGCACCACCCGAGCCTGCTGCCTTCTCCGCCCAAGCGCCGCCAACCCCTGGCGACACCTGCCGCTTTGTGCTCGACACCGGCGCGTCCCGGCACATGACCCCACTCAAGAGCGCCCTCACCAACCTGCGGCCCCCACCTGACAACCTCACCGTCACCTTCGGCAACGGCGCCCAGGCAGAGCCCACCGCTGTTGGCGACATCCACCTCGAGCTGGCACCTGGCCGCATCGCCACCATCACCGATGTGCTATATCTGCCCACCGCCGCCGAGAGCCTCTTCTCCGTCAGCTACGCTGCACAGAAGGGCTACACTTTCTCCTTTGGCGCCGACGGCTGCACCATCTACCGCCACTCCACCACCGTCGCCACTGCTCCAGCCACCGCCAACAACATCTACTACTTGGAGGGTCGCCTCGCCCCCACCTCTGGCGCCCCCACCACCGCCTACGCTGCGCGCACCGCCGAGACCCCCCACCTCTGGCACCGCCGCCTGGGCCACCTGGGCTTTGACAACCTGGCCAAGATGCCAGACATGGTCACTGGCATTCGCGTCACCGCCGCCGAGTTCAAGACTGCCGGCGCCAACGCCCTCTGCGAGCCCTGCACCCTGGGCAAGCAACACCGCCTCCCCTTCAACACCTCCACCTCCGCCACCAAGGCACCCCTGGAGCTGCTGCACACCGACCTGTGTGGCCCCCTGCCCGTCGCCTCCGCCGGCGGCAGCCTCTACTTCAACACCATTCTGGACGATTTCAACGGCATGTCCTTCGTCATTCCTCTCCGCCACAAGTCCGACGCCGCCGACAGCATCATCCACACCGTCACCATGCTGCAACGCCAGGCCGGCCTCCCCGTCAAGCGCGTGCGTTCCGACAACGGCGGCGAGTTCTGCAACTCCACCCTCTCCGAGTTCTACACCTCCCAAGGCGTCCTGCACGAGACCACCAACCCCTACTCCCCTCAACAAAACGGCAAGGCCGAGCGCCTCAACCGCACCCTGTGGGAGAAGGCGCGCCCCATGCTCTCCGACGCCGGCCTGCCCAAGCACCTCTGGGCTGACGCCATCGTCACCGCCAACTACCTGCGCAACCGCTCCCCCCTAAGTGGCCGAGACAAGACCCCCTTTGAGCTGTTCTACGGCACCAAGCCTGACGCCTCCCACCTGCGCATTTTTGGCGCCACCGTCTTCGCCCACACCCCCTCTGCCCTGCGCACCAAGCTGGACCCCGTGAGCCAGCCCGGCCGCCTCATTGGCTACGCCGCCAACCGCAAGGGCTACAAAATTCTGCTCAACTCCGGCGCCATCATCACCTCTCGCGACGTCACCTTTGATGAGTCCAAGCCGCCCAAGCCCACCTCACCCACCTCGCACAAGCCCCCCTCCCAGCCCGAGACCTCCCAGCCTGAGCCTGTGCCCTTCGCCTTCGACTCCGACACCGAAGACGTGGGAGCTGCCGCCGATGCGCAGCCCCCGCCTGAAGACGCACCACCGCCCTCGCCCCCCCTCGCCCAGCGCCGCCAAGTGCGCGTCGCTGCGCGGCGCCCTGCCAACGAGTGGCAGGACGACGCCTACCGCATCACCGGCCGCTCCAACGTCGCTGCCAATGCCGCCAACGCCGACGAGCCCACCACCATGAAGGAAGCCCTCTCCGGACCTGACGCCGCCGCCTGGCAGCTGGCTATGGACGACGAGATGGCCTCCCTCATCGCCAACGACACCTGGACCCTCTGCGAGCCGCCCCACGGCACCAAGCCCATCCCAGCCAAGTGGGTGTACAAAATCAAGCGTGACTCCAACGGTGGGCTCCCTCATGTACCTCTCCATCTGCACCCGCCCCGACATCGCCCAATGTTGGAATGCACCCAACATCCCATCATAAGCCCAGGAAAATGCATCCTTGTAATTAGCCTACGGGCTGGCGCTTTTGGATGCTCAACAGGTTATGGGCCCCATTCACGCTGACAAACGTGACAGCGGACCTGTAGGTCCCTGGTTCGATTCCTGGCCGGGCGAGTCGATTATTCCTCCCCGTGAGTAGGCCGTGCGCTGCTCTGACGAGTCCCAAGTGCGACTCCGGTTTCCGCCAACGTCGATGGAATGTTGTGCGAGGGGGAGTGTTGGAATGCACCCAACATCCCATCATAAGCCCAGGAAAATGCATCCTTGTAATTAGCCTACGGGCTGGCGCTTTTGGATGCTCCAACACTACGTCTCCGTCGCTTTATCCGACACTGTTGAGGTGAGGCAGCGTCAGCGTCAGCAGGCGGCGGTGCGCTCTTAAAGCGCGGCAACGGCTGCAGCACCGCACGTGCGTCTGGTCAGCGCTACGGCGGCACACACGCACTAGCGCACACACAGCGCTAAGTGCTTGCGGCACACACACGGCACGGTCCGTTAGCAGCGCTCACCCTTGCGCTCAGCCCCGGCCACAGCAGCGCTCACCTAGCGCCCGGCCCGCCGACGGCACGCAGCAGCGCCCTCCTTGCGATCATCCCCTCGGCCCAGCCAGCAGCGCTCACCTAGCGCTAGTGTCCGCAGCCCGGGCAGTGCTCACCTAGCACTGACGCCCGCGGCACTCCCGCGGCCCAGCCCCGGCAGCGGCAACCAGCCAGCCGTCAGCCCCGGCCCAGCCGTCAGTCGGCCCGTCGAGCGCCCAAGCCTCTGCCTCTGGCACGCTTCGGCAGCTCCACGCCGCGGCCCCCCCACCACCACTCAGCCCTGGGTTGCGTTGTCCTCGTGAGGCACGTAACCCCCGAAGCCCCGTACTTGGCCATGTGCCAGTACCGGCGTGCTTAGGGCGCACCGCTGCTGCGGTCACCGTCACCCGTCAGCCCCCAGCCCGCCTCGGCGCCAGCCAGAGTTGCGCAGTCCTCCTGTGGCACGCAACTCTCGCCCAGTGCTAGGCCTCGTGTGCCTAGTACTGGCTATTCGCGGCAAAGGCAGCCGCAGGCCTTGCCGCTTTGCGCGGCACGCAGCCTTCAGTACCTGCGGGCCTGACCAGCCCCCCTTCCACGTGGCGCACCACCACCAAGCTCGGCACCACTGGCCTCCCCTTAGGCCTCACCTCCGCCGACCGCTGCGCCACCGGCCCACCAAGGGATGTTGGAATGCACCCAACATCCCATCATAAGCCCAGGAAAATGCATCCTTGTAATTAGCCTACGGGCTGGCGCTTTTGGATGCTCCAACAGGTTATGGGCCCCATTCACGCTGACAAACGTGACAGCGGACCTGTAGGTCCCTGGTTCGATTCCTGGCCGGGCGAGTCGATTATTCCTCCCCGTGAGTAGGCCACGCGCTGCTCTGACGAGTCCCAAGAGACTCCGGTTTCCGCCAACATCGATGGAATGTTGTGCGAGGGGGAGTGTTGGAATGCACCCAACATCCCATCATAAGCCCAGGAAAATGCATCCTTGTAATTAGCCTACGGGCTGGCGCTTTTGGATGCTCAACACGCCCGACCCCTTCGGCGCCCTCACCGTTGAGCGCCTCGACACCAGCAACTACCTTATCTGGGCACCGCGCATGGAATACTTCCTCACCACCAAGGGCCTGTGGGAGGCCGTCACCACCGACGACGCCCCCGTCGCCGACTGCCGCAAGGCCCGCGCCATCATCGGCCTGTGCGTCACCTCACAACATCTGGCCACCATCCAACGCTCCAAGACCGCCAAGGAGGCATGGGACTCCCTCGCCGCCATCTTCAAGACCAAGGGCACCGCCCTCAAGCTCCGCCTCCGCCGCGACCTCAGCTCCTTCAAGATGGCCGCCGGCGAGCCCCTCACCAAATACTTTGCCCGCGCCAAGGCCCTGCAAGACAAGCTCCTGGAATCTTTCCCCGACTTCAAGGAAGAAGACATCTTCTGGCCCACCGTGCAAGGCCTGCCGTCCACCTACGACACCATCCTCACCATCATCGAGAACACCGCCGACGCAGAGCTCACCCTGGACTCTGTGCTGCCCAAACTCATGCAAGTGGAGCAGCGCCAGCGCGGCCCCGACCGCCCCGACCGCTCCAACGAGACTGCCCTGCTGGCCAAGCCCTCCTTCACCTTTCGCCGCGGACCCAACCCCACCAGCGGCAGCCGCGGCCCGCCTCCACGCCGCGACGAGCGCTCCGGCCGCCGCCCCGACGACCGCCGCAGCGATGACCGCCGCCCAAGCTTCCCTCCCCCCCACGACCGCCGCTCAAGATACCCCCGCTCCAACGAGCGCCATTACCGCCCCCGCAACCCCCACGAGGAGCGCGACTTTGGCGACGGCACTTGCCTCTACTGCCACAAGCCAGGCCACTGGGCTGGCGAGTGCGGCAAGAAGAAGGCAGACATGGAGGCGGCGGCAGCGCGGCGCCGGCCTGGCGGCACACCTCCAACCCCGCGGCGCCAGCAGTACAGCGCCATCGCCTTCACCGCCATGGCGCAACCCTCCACCGAGCCGAAGTTGTCCTTTAGCGCCGACGGCCGCACCATCTACGTCTCCACCGAGCCGCCACCACCAGAGTTCGTCACCCCCTTCGCCGCCGCCATCCCCTTTTCTTTCGCGGCACCACCCGAGCCTGCTGCCTTCTCCGCCCAAGCGCCGCCAACCCCTGGCGACACCTGCCGCTTTGTGCTCGACACCGGCGCGTCCCGGCACATGACCCCACTCAAGAGCGCCCTCACCAACCTGCGGCCCCCACCTGACAACCTCACCGTCACCTTCGGCAACGGCGCCCAGGCAGAGCCCACCGCTGTTGGCGACATCCACCTCGAGCTGGCACCTGGCCGCATCGCCACCATCACCGATGTGCTATATCTGCCCACCGCCGCCGAGAGCCTCTTCTCCGTCAGCTACGCTGCACAGAAGGGCTACACTTTCTCCTTTGGCGCCGACGGCTGCACCATCTACCGCCACTCCACCACCGTCGCCACTGCTCCAGCCACCGCCAACAACATCTACTACTTGGAGGGTCGCCTCGCCCCCACCTCTGGCGCCCCCACCACCGCCTACGCTGCGCGCACCGCCGAGACCCCCCACCTCTGGCACCGCCGCCTGGGCCACCTGGGCGTTGACAACCTGGCCAAGATGCCAGACATGGTCACTGGCATTCGCGTCACCGCCGCCGAGTTCAAGACTGCCGGCGCCAACGCCCTCTGCGAGCCCTGCACCCTGGGCAAGCAACACCGCCTCCCCTTCAACACCTCCACCTCCGCCACCAAGGCACCCCTGGAGCTGCTGCACACCGACCTGTGTGGCCCCCTGCCCGTCGCCTCCGCCGGCGGCAGCCTCTACTTCAACACCATTCTGGACGATTTCAACGGCATGTCCTTCGTCATTCCTCTCCGCCACAAGTCCGACGCCGCCGACAGCATCATCCACACCGTCACCATGCTGCAACGCCAGGCCGGCCTCCCCGTCAAGCGCGTGCGTTCCGACAACGGCGGCGAGTTCTGCAACTCCACCCTCTCCGAGTTCTACACCTCCCAAGGCGTCCTGCACGAGACCACCAACTCCTACTCCCCTCAACAAAACGGCAAGGCCGAGCGCCTCAACCGCACCCTGTGGGAGAAGGCGCGCCCCATGCTCTCCGACGCCGGCCTGCCCAAGCACCTCTGGGCTGACGCCATCGTCACCGCCAACTACCTGCGCAACCGCTCCCCCCTAAGTGGCCGAGACAAGACCCCCTTTGAGCTGTTCTACGGCACCAAGCCTGACGCCTCCCACCTGCGCATTTTTGGCGCCACCGTCTTCGCCCACACCCCCTCTGCCCTGCGCACCAAGCTGGACCCCGTGAGCCAGCCCGGCCGCCTCATTGGCTACGCCGCCAACCGCAAGGGCTACAAAATTCTGCTCAACTCCGGCGCCATCATCACCTCTCGCGACGTCACCTTTGATGAGTCCAAGCCGCCCAAGCCCACCTCACCCACCTCGCACAAGCCCCCCTCCCAGCCCGAGACCTCCCAGCCTGAGCCTGTGCCCTTCGCCTTCGACTCCGACACCGAAGACGTGGGAGCTGCCGCCGATGCGCAGCCCCCGCCTGAAGACGCACCACCGCCCTCGCCCCCCCTCGCCCAGCGCCGCCAAGTGCGCGTCGCTGCGCGGCGCCCTGCCAACGAGTGGCAGGACGACGCCTACCGCATCACCGGCCGCTCCAACGTCGCTGCCAATGCCGCCAACGCCGACGAGCCCACCACCATGAAGGAAGCCCTCTCCGGACCTGACGCCGCCGCCTGGCAGCTGGCTATGGACGACGAGATGGCCTCCCTCATCGCCAACGACACCTGGACCCTCTGCGAGCCGCCCCACGGCACCAAGCCCATCCCAGCCAAGTGGGTGTACAAAATCAAGCGTGACTCCAACGGCAACATCGAGCGCTACAAAGCCCGCCTGGTTGTGCAAGGCTTCCGCCAGCGCGAGGGGCATCGACTACGACGAAGTTTTCGCTCCGGTCTCCAAGTACTCCACCCTGCGCACCGTCCTCTCCACCGCCGCCGCCCAAGACCTGGACCTGCACCAGCTCGACATCAAGACTGCCTTCCTCAACGGCACCATCGACGAAGAAGTCTACGTCTCACCCCCGCCAGGCTACACCCTTGGCAAGCCCACCCTCTGCTGCAAGCTCAACAAGGCACTGTACGGCCTCAAGCAAGCTCCCCGCGCCTGGTACCAAACCCTCAAGGCTGAGCTGGCTAAACTGGGCTTCACCGCGTCCCAGGCAGACGCCGGCCTCTTCATCTCCACCGATCCGTCCAAGCCCGCTTACCTGCTCACCTACGTCGACGACATCCTCATCGTCACCCCCAAGACCACCTCCTCCGCCGCCATCAAGCAGAAGCTCATGGCCGCCTTCGAGGCTCGCGATCTAGGCAACGCCACCTTCTTTCTGGGGATGGATCTCATTCGCGACCGCACCGCCAAGACCATCAAGCTCGCCCAGAGCCGCAACATCAAAGACCTGCTCTCCAAGTACGGCATGGACGACGCCAAGACAGCAAGCACCCCCGCCAACGCCTCAATCAAACTCACCAAGCAAGGCACCCCCCTCGACACCCAGACCCACTCCTACTCTGCTCTGGTGGGCTCCCTCATGTACCTCTCCATCTGCACCCGCCCCGACATCGCCCAATGTTGGAATGCACCCAACATCCCATCATAAGCCCAGGAAAATGCATCCTTGTAATTAGCCTACGGGCTGGCGCTTTTGGATGCTCAACAGGTTATGGGCCCCATTCACGCTGACAAACGTGACAGCGGACCTGTAGGTCCCTGGTTCGATTCCTGGCCGGGCGAGTCGAGTATTCCTCCCCGTCAAGTATGCCTTGCGCTGCTCCGGTCCCAAGAGACTCCGGTTTCCGCCAACATCGATGGAATGTTGTGCGAGGGGGAGTGTTGGAATGCACCCAACATCCCATCATAAGCCCAGGAAAATGCATCCTTGTAATTAGCCTACGGGCTGGCGCTTTTGGATGCTCAACAGGGCTGGCGCTTTTGGATGCTCAACACCCAAGCCGTGGGAGCCCTGGCACGCCAGCCACATGGCCAACCCCACCACCGACCACTGGACCGCCGCCAAGACCGTTCTGCGCTACCTCACCGGCACCCCAGACATCGGCATCACCTTCGGCGCAGGCTCCCCAGGCCTGCAAGTCTTCTGCGACGCAGACCACGCTGGCGACATCGACACCCGCCGCTCCACCACTGGCTACGCCTTCATCTTTAACGGCGGCGCCATCTCCTGGGCCTCCCGCCTGCAGCCCACCGTCGCTGCCTCCACCACCGAGGCCGAGTACATCGCCGCCGCCACCACCATCAAGGAAGGCCTGTGGCTGCGCAAACTTTTCCAAGACCTGAGCCTGGACCTGCACACCGTCGCCATCTGCGCCGACAGCCAGACCGCCCTCAAGCTGCTCAAGAACCCCATCGTCTCCAACCGTTCCAAGCACATCGACGTCGTGCACCACTTTGCACGCGAGCGCGTCGCCCGCAACGAAGTCACCTTCGAGTACACCTCCACCGAGTCCATGGTCGCCGACGCGCTCACCAAGCCGTCCCCGCCACCAAGTTCAACTTCTGCCGTGCTGGAATGGGCCTCTCTTAAAGCGGCAGCGGCTGTGCAGCCTGCGTGGGAGTGTTGAGCGGCGCCGCTCCCCGCGCGCCGCCTTCTCTCCAGCCTGCCATCCGCTGCTCTCTCCTAGCCCCCTTATCGCCTTTCCCAACCGCGCGCCTGCCCACGCGCCCGTCTGTGCCCGCTCCCCAAAGTGCCCCGTCCTTCACGCGCCCCTTCCAGGAGCCGCACTGGTATCCGACCCGTCCTCTCTCCTTCGCACTTCTCGTGTTGTGTCCCCGCGTCCTTTCTCGCCCCGCGTCCTTCTCTGCCGCGTGGCTCGTACTCTGCCTGCCCTCCCCTCAAAACCCTGCCCCCGCCTGCTCTGCACTCTTTCTGCCGAAGCTCCACACACCCTGTGACACCTCTCACTCCAACAGCGAAGACGAGCAGCCCCACTCAGCCTAGCGACCTGCGGGGCATAGCGGCACCAGGAGTGAGCAGCCACAGCGGCGGCACACGCGGCGGCGGCGGCAGCGCGGTGGCAGCCAGCTGTGGGCCTGTTTTGTTGACTTCAAAACAGGCCTACGATCGCGTACCGCGGGCGCAGCTCTGGCAAGCGCCTCGAGAGCATGGGCTACGGCGGCCAGTGGCTGCGCTGTTGGAGTGAGAGGTGTCAC
>CBDDGQ010000003.1:0-41832 GCA_965227945.1 Azorhizobium sp.
GGGGTTGAGGTTGGGCAATAATTGGACGGCAAGGCAGCCTGGGTGCACGTGGCTGCTCGCTCTCAACACCTGCCGCAGGCTTCCCTCAGCCAGCTGCCCCACCACCCAATGACCCACCCTGCATGTCCAGCGCCCCTTCCAAAGCCCCAAACAGCCCAGCAGCAGCAGCGCCGCCCCCCGCCGCCGCCTCAAACTTGCAAGAGGCTGGCGGCGCTGCCGCTGCGCCGGCGGCGGCGGCGGCGGGGCGCTCCGCTGCAAAGCGCATGTGTATCTTGGGCACCTCATCGGAAATTGAGCTGCAGGTCAGAGGACGTGGCGCAGACGTTGGTACGGGTGCTACGCGCAGACATTGGTGCAGGGTGCTGCGTGGCAGGCGCAGCATAGGAACTGATCGGTGGGAAGCGTGCACACCGGCGCGGCCTCCCTGCCGCCCAGGCCTGCAGGCACCTGCGCAAGCGGTACCGTGCCGACTCATGCCCTTCCCGACCCCTCTTGCACCCACATGTGTGTTTCCGCCCCGCTTGCAGCGCACGTGCCGCCATCGGCAGAAGAACCCAGGGCCGTCCTTGTCCCCCGGCCTTCAATCCGTCCACTCCAGCGTCGACGGCACCCACGCGCCGCCCAGCTCCCGCACAGCCCACCTCTGCTTCAGCATGACCGCGGCTGCAGGAGAAGGACGCATGGGAGGCGGATGGGTGGCGAGAAGGGCGGGGGGGAGTCATTGGGGGTGCATTGGGGGATCCGGACGAACGCATTTGTTGTCGTTGTCGAGTGACGCCCTAACAGCGGCGGCACACGGGGGGAGGCAGCGCGCGGCAGGCTCACCCTCGTCCACAGGAGCTGGGGTTGCTGCCGCTGCTTCCAGCATCCAGAACGTCGACAGAAGTGTGCATGCCGCCCAAAATAGGTTGCTGAGTCGTGCCATTGCCGTGGGGCGAGGCGAGGCGGGCGAGGTGACGCCCGGGCGGCGGCGGCGGCGGCGGCAGAAGTGTTAGAGCAGCGGTAGCGCACGTCGCTCCCTCACCGCGGAACCCGCCATGCGTTTGCAAAGGGCACAGACGCCGCATCGCGGCGAGGCCGTCGCTGGCGAGACGTTTTTCGGGCGGGACGTTTTTCGGGCGGGACGCTTTTCGGGGGGGACGCTTGCACCGCGTGACGCTTTCAGGGCTCAGCACAAGACATACTTGCGGTGAGAAACAAGGTGGATGAGCCAATAAGCGCGCGCGCTTGCGGACGTACTCGCCTGGTCCTGTGCCCACTCCGCTTGCAACGGCGCCGGGGCGGCCCTGCCACAGCAAGTGCACCCTCTGTTACGGTCTGCTCAAGCCTTTGCCAATGAGGAACAACGTCACTGATACAAATTAAAGAAGAGCTCCAATGGAGTGCCAGCTCGCCGCCCTGTGCTGCACAGCGTGCCGCTGGCACAGCCGCTCCTCATGCAGCTGCCGTCGTCGCCGCCGCAGCAGCAGCCTCTGCCGGGCCGCTGAGCTGCAGCGGAGCCTCCATCATTCCCTGGCGTGACACGGCGTAGAACAGGGCGATCCGGAACGTCAGTGGGGCCTGGGTGCTGACATCTCCACTCCCGCGCCTGCCCTCCACGGCAAGGCCAGGGCGGCGCCGTGAGCGTGAAGGGCGCACGTCCCCCCACGACCCAACAGGCACTGCCGCGCTATAGCATTGTTGCTTTTCTGAACCCAACAGCCTTCACGTGAAACGCAAGTTGCATGATGCGCAAGCAAGCACTGTGTACGCACCTGCGCCTTGAGCAGGAAGGCCCACTCCACCGCCAGCTCCTTCAGCCGGTCGAACCGCCCGCTCTGAGAAAAGTGGCCTGCAGCGCAGCGGGGTTGATGGATCCGTTGGTTTGTTGTCTTCTGGCCAAGTACCTGATGTCCACCAGACGCACACGTCGCAGCAGCGGAGCGGCACCGGCGGCGCTCGTCGCAGCGGCGGCCAGCAGCAGCAGCAGGATTGTGGAGCTCTGTGCCACCACAGGATCACTTTCGTGGGAGCGCTCTCACCTGCGCCCATGTCGCACTTCAGTAGCAGCAGCTTGCTGTCCGTCTTGGACTCACGCAGCTTCGCAACGTATTTGGCAGGCTCCCAGTAGCCTGCGGGGCGGGTCACAGCATGCACAGCATGCATCAGCTCACAGCAAGCACAGCATGGTGTACAGCAGGCAGGCGGCCCTATCAGCATCATTGAGGCGCGCGAGGGACGCAGGCAGGCACGAGCATGCGGCTGAGGCGGGCATGCACGCAGGAGAGGCAGCGCTTGCTGCGCAGCGACAGGCCCAACAATCAATCAATCAATCAATCAATCAATCAATCAATCAATCAATCAATCAATCAATCAATCAATCAATCAATCAATCAATCAATCAATCAATCAATCAATCAAATCAATCAATCAATCAATCAATCAATCAATCAATCAATCAATCAATCAATCAATCAACAGGGGGGAGCTCACCCACGCGGGGGTCGTGCAACCCTGCCGTCACCAGGATGTTGGGGTATGCGGCTGGGCGGATGTTGTCCACGGGGGAGTAGCTCTGCAGGGGAGCATGGAGGGAGGGAGGGCCGTTGCAGCCCTGCTCTGTGCTGCAACCCCTATGCTGTTGCGGCGCGGCAGCTCCCTGTGGTGCACCCGTCAAACGCATGTCATGAGTAGGGGTGCAGTGGGAAGGGGAGGGCGAGGGAAGCAGCGTGCAGCTGCGCACAATCTAGCAGCGCTGCTGCGCACAATCGAGAAGCGCTGTGCGCAGAATAAAGTATCCAAAAGGCAGGCCCCAGGGCGGACGACCCCCACCCACCTTCATGTATTCGTAGAACTCCTTCTGTGCGGGGTTGCCCCACTCCTCCCACTCGATCACTGCAGCGGAGCAGGATGCGGGGGCGAGGGCCAGGGGTCAGGGGTCGGGGGGCGGGGCTGCAGCGGCTGCGCTGCGAGCTTGGAGGCGGCGGCGGTGTGAAGCGGAGGGGGGCTCGACTGTCAAACGCCTCGCCCTCCTCCCTGCCCTTTGGGTTCATGCCCTGCCCTGCCCTGCCCTGCCACCCACCCACCCTGCCGTCCGGCTGCCCCTCGGCTTCCTGCCCTGCCCTGCCCTGCCCTGCCTGCCACCCACCCACCCACCCACCCACCCACCACCCACCGGTGAGGGGGATGCTCTCGTCCAGCATCGTGGTCAGGCAGTCGACAAAGGGGACCTGCAGGAAGAGTGCTAGTCGGCGTGTCAGCACACCCTTGCATTCCCCACGCTCCGCGAGCCTCCCTGCTCCCCCTCGCCGCCCTGCTCCACGTCGGCTGCCCGTCGGCTGCCTGTCAGCTGCCAACCAGCTGGCGCTGTGGTAACCCACCAGTCTGGGACTGGTGGCACCGGACCCGCACCCACCCACCCACCCCCAGAATGGCGGCGTTGAAGAGGTCGGGGCGCATGTTGAGGACGGCCCCCATGGTGAGGCCGCCGGCTGCAGGGGAGAAGGGTCAGAGGGGGAAGAGGGGAAGCAGATGGCTGGTAGCTCGTAGCAGGCGGCGCCCTGGCGGCACCGCCCGCAGCGCCGATTTCGCAGCGCTGCCTGCAGGCCGGGGCAGCACTCTCCCCACTGCTCCCAGCCCAAATGCACACGAGCGCCCCCTCGATGCACAGCTTGCAGCGCCGACTCTGGACATGCTGCGGTCCCCACAGCGCAGCCCCCCAAACCAAATGCGCGCCTGAGCGCCCCTTCATGCACAGCAGCACCGACTTTGGCAGCACTGCCCCCACCCCTACAGCGCACCGGAGCGTCCCTCGATGCACAGCTTGCTGGGAGAGGTGTACTGCTTCTGGACGAGGTGCTCGGCGCACGCGATGAAATCGGTAAAGGTGTTCTTCTGCAGCGCGGAAGAGGGGGGGCGCGATACAATTGAAGGAGGCGGCACGCACCTGGCGGCCGGGGCTCTTCCGCGCACACCCTGCGCCACGACAGTTCCCTCAGCCGCCGCCAGCCTCCATTCACTACCCGGGCACCCATCATGGTAGTCATGCTATGATAGTTATGATACGGACAGCTGCTCCCAGTAACCGTCCGGCACCTTCCCGCCCACCCACCTTGTTCAGGTACTTTCCGTCCTCGTACCAGCGCCGCCCCATCTCGCCGCCGCCGCGCACGTGCGCGATGGCAAAGGTGAAGCCTCGGTCGATGAGGGACAGGCGGGAGGGGCGGAAGTCTGGGTCGTTGGCTGCTTCGTAGCTGCGGGCAGGTGGACGGGAGCCCCGGGGGGTGAGATCAGGCCGGCTGCGGGCTGCCGAGCAGAGAAAGGGCCAAAGGTGCAAACCAGCCACAGCAGAGCAGCGCGGGAAGGACCACCTGCGGGGCGGTGGGCCCACCTGCCGTAGGCGTCCAGCAGCAGCGGGTCGCTGCCGTCGAGCTTGGCCAGGTCGGTGCGGTACACCAGGGAGATGGGCACCTGCAAGCAGTTCAACGAACCAATGAACCAGTGCAATTGATTGATAGATTTTCGGTCCAGGCTTTGGCCAGGTCGGTGCCAAAGGCCAGGGAGATGGGCACTTGCACATATATTATATAACAGCGGGACCGCTCCAGCGGAGAAGCGGCTGGTTGGGGCGTTCGAGTCGAGCACTCGCTCTGCCCACGCCTTCATCGGCAACCCGACGACGTGCAATGGTTGCGTACACCGTGTTTAATACACATGGCGGACGTTGGTATTCGACAGACTAGAATATTGATTCGACAGAGTAGAAAATTGATTCGACAGACTGCAATATTAATTCGACAGACTCGCCTGCGTGCCGTCGGGTGCGGTGGCCCACAGGCGCTCTGTGGCGTACTTTGAGGCGTCGAACCCTCCCAGCACCGGCTGCACCTTCTTGACGGCGCTGCAGGCAAGGCGAGGGGGCGGAAGGGGGCCCGCGATGTCACCGTTGCGACCCCTGCTGGCTCCCTGTGGAGTGTAAATGCAATCGGCTGATTGATTGATCGATCCATCGATCGACTGACTGCGAAGCCGGCGATGTCGTTGCATGCAAGCCAGCGAGCGCACGCTGCTCCCACTTGCGCCGCGTTGTGCGGTTGCTCTGGACGACCTCGCGCCCCCCGCTGCTCCCAGCGCTTGCCCCCCCCCCTCACCGCGCTCTGCTGTCCATGTTGTAATCGATGGTCTGGTCTGGGGAGCGCAGGGAGGTGTAGTGCAGGCGGAGGACCGGCGAGTCAAAGTCTCCCTGGGAGCCGCAGCTGCAGACGGAGGGAGAGAGCAGGGTGACAAGGTTTGCTGAGCGGGGGGGAGGGGGGGGTGGGTGGGGGGGGGCACAGCGCCACGCTTGGGTCAGCGTCCCTGGCCTGCCACGCACCATGCACGGAAGTCCCTGCTGCGCCCAGACCAGTTATGCAAACATCATCTCCCACCACGATCACCTGAGCTCATAAGCCGGCTCTTCGAAAGCGATTGGCTCTCCCCACTCCAGCTCAGCCGGCATGGCGTCGCCACCAGGCAGCCTGCGCGGGCGGACGGCAGGCGTTGTGCGTGGCTGCCGCGGGGGGATGCGGTTGCTGCGCAGGCGTGCCGCGCGGCTCGATGCACTGGCCGCAGCCGCGGCGCTGGCGTGCAGAGGCCACCCGGCGAGGCAGCCCTGTCTTCCTTACGCAAGACACCTCCCACATGGTTTTTTCACCCTGCACGCTACCGTCCCTCGCCACCCCAGACTCCCCGAGCTCACTTGTACACCACCGCCTGCTGCAGGCCCCGCCGCCGCTCAAAGCTGGCCAGGAAGGCGGCAGACACCTCCACATGCTCCAGCTTGACGTCCTCCCGGTGGGGGAGCATCACTGTTGCATTTCGGAGGAGGAACGTGCGGTGTTGCGTTTCAACATGCGCGGCGTTGCATTCAACGAGGACCGAGGGGAAGCAGCTCTGCACTGGGGGCAGCGAAGTAAGGTTGTAGTGTTACCGGTGTCTGGTGGCAAGCCGCAGCGGGTGCAGAGCTGGGAGCTCCTGCAAGCCCCCGCCGCCCACCCCCCGGGCGCACCCTTCGTGGCGGTCGGGTCGGCGATCGGCGCCACAAGCAGTTCGCTGTTGGGCCGCTCCTGGTCGCTGCACAGCGCAGGGGGAGGGGGCGGTCGAGAGGTCAGTCGACGGGCCCGCCAATGCACACCGGGGTCGACGCACAGCAGGCGTGATTCAAGCACAGCGTGCCACACCACATACCAGGCAGAGCTCGTCCCGCAGCCCCGTCGTCCTTCCAACCGACGCCTCCACCCAGGCGCACCGAACGGTGATGAACAGGTGGTCTCCCCGGTCCTCCACGCTGTACTCTGTTTCGTTCTGCCGCGGCATCACCAGGCGCCACTCGCCGGTGGGGTCGTCGGCGGACAGGTACCGCACGTCGCTCGTGACGGCAGAGCCTGCAGCAGGGGGGTCGTTAATAGCGTGATGTTCAGAGGATGTTAGGGGGGAGGGGGGGGGGGCAGCACAAGGAGGGAGGTGCCCCGCAGCTGGGTCGTCAGCGGGCAGGCGCCGGTAACAGCCCCCCCCCCCCCCCCCGCCTGCAGGCACGGTCGCTCGCAGACGCATGCTTGCGCGCGCGTAGGAGTGCTGCCCGCTACAGCGCCCTCCACCCCGGGGACGCAGCATGAACCCCGCAGTCACGCATGCACCCATGGGAGCACACACGCACGCACGCACGCACCCATGGGGGCACGCACGCACCCACCCACCCACCCACCCATTTCTACCCACCCATCTACTCACCAAACCGCCACGCACCCAGCCACCTGTCACCTCCCACCGCTGTGGATGTACCGCCTTTTTCCGTCCGTTTCGATGCACCGAAACACACGCCCACCCCACTCGCGCACCCACCCACCCAACAATGCACCACCCACCCACCCACCCACCGCTGTGGATGTACAGCATCTTTTCGGTGCGGCTGCGGGAGATGCCGACGTAGAAGGAGTCGTCCTCCTCGTGGTACACGCAGGCGTCTGCGGACGGGTCGGTGCCGATGGCGTGGCGCCACACCTTGTGCGGGCTGCACGGAAAGGAACGGTGAAAAGCTCAGCACGCGGCCACGGAGTAGGCGCAGTAGACGCACACACCAGCGGAGGGGTCAACGCCACACCTTGTAGGTGCAAGAAGGGGAGAGGAGTGAGGCATCTGGGTGCGCCCAGGGCGTGGGTTCATTGCGGCACGACCGTAACCAGAACGGCCGCTCTGGCTCTCACCGGTCCAGCTTGTCCTTGGTGACATAAAAGAGCGTCTTGTTGTCGTTGGCCCACGCCACGTTGCCGGCAGTGTCGGGGATGGGGCGCGCCAGCAGCTGCTTCCCGCTGGCGAGGTCCTTCACATACAGCTGTGCAGCAGGGAGACGAGGGGGGAGGCAGGCAGGAGGCGTGGGTGGGACGGGGTGGCAGCAGAAGTGCGCGCCAGCCATGTGCACACGCGCTGTGCAGCAGGGAGATCGCGAGGCAGGCGGGCAGGAGGCGGGGCTAAAGGTTCAACGGCAGCAGCAAGGCACAGGAGCAGCGGCGGCAGGTGCAGCCGCGCACACAGAAGCGCACCTGCGCAGGCGGGGCAGGGCTGTCACCACTGCTGCTACGCTGTGCCCCTCCCTCCCTCTCCCACCCACGCACCGTATACTTCTCGTTGCCAGTCGTGTCCTCTCCCCAGGAAATCATGCTGCGACAAAGCAGAGCACAGAAGAGGGAGGGGGGTGAGCGGACGCATGGTCACGTGCAGGGCACGGGCGGGGCTTGCGGCATGCCGTGCAGTTGCAGCAGGCGCTGGCGCAGCAGCGTGCCCGATCCCCTCCCGCCAGCGCCCTCCCTTGCGCTGCTTTCACCTGTGATCCGGAGACTCCTCGAAGCCTCCCACCTGGGCAAAGGGAGCAGGAGGAGACGCACGGTGGACGGCAGCGGCGGGCTGCGGGAGCGGCGCGGCGCGCCAGGCGTCGGCCCCTCCCCAACAGCACCACGACACCGTTGCACGGCTGTGGTATTCTGCGTGCGCAGCCCCCCCTACCATGTAGAACTTGTGGCGCTTGGCCTCCTCGTTCTCATCCAGCAGTACCTCCTCTGCTGGAGCAGGGGACCGGATCCCAAAGATCAAGGCGGTGGGGGCAGCGTGCCACAGAGGTTGAGCGCGTGCCACCCCCCTCCCGGCGCTCAACTAATGCAACTGCCCACACACTCGCAAGGTGCCGAAGCTGCCGCGAGCACGGGTGACGTAGCACCTTTGATCCCTGCCTAGCCAGCGCCGCTGATGGAGCAGCCCCGCGCACCTGGCACGCTCTCGTCCATTGCATCCGCTTCGGTGGGCGGCGCGGCGCAGGCCGACAGCGCCCGCCGGCAGTGCACCGCATACTGCTGGCCCTCGAGCGTGCGAGTGTAATAGAAGAAGCGTCCAAACCTGTGTGTTCCATTGCATTGCGGGGGCGCACGGGGGAGCGCGTTGCGGGGCGGATCCGAGGGCGCACGGTGGCAGCTGCGTGGCAGGCGCACCATCCACCACTGCAGCCACCGAGGGCTGCGGGGCATGCTTTGGTCAGCCACCGTGCTGGGGTGCCTAGTAAAGGGTGCAAAAGGGTGGCCGCGCCTGACGGGCGCGCTTTGGTCGGCCTCCTGGATGCGCCCACGCATCTCCTTGTACAGGGTCTCTTGGAGGCCCTCTGTGTCCGCCAGCACAGCTTTGGTGTAGGCGGCCTCAGCCTGCAGGAGACGGCACGCTTGCGGCTGGTGAAGCTGATTGCTGGGTGAACTGCTGTCCGGCCCTTTGGGCGGCGGCGCAGTCTCAGTCTACTCACCTAATGCAGCCTGGCAAGCATAACGTGTCGACCAACCAATGCAGCAGCACCGGCTGGGCCAACCGGACGCCCAGCAGGCGTGGCTGGAGAGGCACCCACCTTCAGGTGCGCAATCACGTCTGGCGCCTCGCGCTCGTCGTCCCGCAGCCAGTAGTACGCGTCCTGCCTCACGTCCCCGTGGGTCTCCAGAGACCGCGGCCGCTGGGGCGCGCGCGGCGCTTCCAGAAGCTCTGCACAGAGGGAGAAGAAGCAAAAGTGGGGGTGGGAGGGAGAAGGGACGGCGGCTGTGACACTTTTGTGGGCCCAGCCGGGAGGGGCAGGCGGTCGGCAGGCAGGCAAGGCGGGTGCATGGGGGCACGACGAGCGCGGCGCTTGCTGCAGGCTCTGCCCCTGCCCCTGCACCTCCCCTCCCGTCGCACCCAGCCGCGCCGCCTCCACGTCTCCACTGGGCGCCCCCGCAGCCGCCTTGGCCACCAGAGCGCGCTTGGCAGCATCGCGCACGCCGGGCCGGGGCCAGTGGCGCAGCAGGTGGGGGCTGTTGCCGGCCAGGGAGTGCAGCTGCGCGCGCTGCGCCGCCGGGAACAGGCGCAGGTTGCCGTTCATAAGGCGGTTGAGCTTGGAGGAGGGTGATATGCGCCTGCCGCGAGGGGAGGAAGGGAGGAGAGGCGTCGGAGCGGCGGGCGTCGAGCAGGCGGCGCTGGCAGGGCGGCGGCAGGGCGGCGGGGCGGCGGCAGTGGCGGCAGCGGTGAAGCGGCGGCGTTGGACTGGCAGATGAGGGCGGCCTCCATGCCGATATCGGCGCACACCTGAGGATCAGACCAGCCGCTAGAGCGGCCGTGGCACCCAGGAAAACGGCCCTGGAGTGAAGAGCCGGAGCCATCACCCCCTCTGCCTCGCCTGCTCGGTCACAGCAGAGCTACGATCGGCTACGATCGGCAATGCTTGTTTGGGGCTGTGTGCGGGCGTTGCGTGGAGATGCAGGTGCTGTCCTGCGTGCGCCGTGTGGTTCGCCGCGGTTGTCGCTCCAGGGTGCCTCCCGTCAAAGTAGCCGCTTCATCACATGTTCTGCGTCACCTGGGCAGCCTGGCATGGCCGCTAGCGGGCGGCAGACTGCTCGGCCGCCCCACCAGCGGCCCCCCGCCGTGAAGCCGGCGCTGTGGGATGAGGAGTTTGGTCCAGACCTGTGGGAGGCTGAGGACCGGCGGGCAGCGCTCGTGACCGAGCTGGCGGCCTACCTTGCGTCGCCGGCTGGCTGGCAGCAGCTGACGCAGGCTTCGGGCTCGTGGCACGACAAGGCAAGGGAGGGGAGTGAACATGGGTGGCTTGAGTGCAGGCAAGAGAGGCGGTCAAAGAGGGAATGGGCTCTTGGTGCTGCACCTTTGGAGTGCGGAGATGGGTGGCCTGGGCGCTGCCGCTCTGTCCAGGTCCTGCCCTTGCACCCTCGGTCACTCCGTCTGCCCGCCTGCCACATGCTTGCAGGTCATTGTTGAGCTCGACTGGCAGGCGCTGGTGGACGGCAGCGGCAGCGCAGACTTGCCGCACGCCATGCACGCCGAGTCGGCAACCGCGCTGCGCTGCCTCAGCTGCGCCGCCTTCGAGGTGGGTGCCGGGTGCTGGGCGTCCCTCCCGCTGCCCGGCCACCTCCCGCGCCTCGTTGCCTGCCTGCCTTCCCCTCCGTCCCACCGACCCACCGCGCGCTTACCTGCACCCACCCACCCCGTAACACTGCAGACCCTGTTCCGCCTGCGGGAACGCGACACGCGCGCTGAGCTGCCCGGCATCGAGAAGCCCGGGCGGGTGCTGGTGCGCCTGGTCAACCACCCCACCGGCCACCGCCTGTGCTCGGCTGTCAAGGCGGACGCCATCCATCGCCTGGTCAGCGTGCGCGGCACGGTGGTGCGTGCCACCACGCCAGCACCCGTGGTGACAGACATGGAGTTTGTGTGCGGCAAGTGCGCCGCCACCCAGGCCGTGCCCTTCCCAGACGGCCGCTTTGCTGCGCCGCAGCGCTGCGTGGAGATGGGCTGCCGCTCGCGCACGTTTGCGCCCAACCGCACCGCCTGCACCTGCATCGACTGGCAGCGCGTCTCTCTCCAGGTGTGTGTGCTTCGGTTGGTCGGGCAGTTGGAGAGGCGTGGCGAGCCTGCCTGACGGCGTGCTACGCTCCCAAGTGTCGCCGTCTGTCGCGCATTGCCGCACCATGCCGCCTGCCTACTCCTGCTGCGTCTCCCCAGCATGCCGTCCTTCCCTTCAAACGCCTACCCTCTTCACCGCCCCCCCTTAACTCGCCCGATCTCCGCACAGGGCCTGCCCAAGGACGAGCGCGGCAGCGTGGGGCGCGTGCCCGTGCCAGTGGCGGTGGAACTGCGGGAAGACCTTGTTGGGTGCTGCTCCCCCGGCGACGTGATCACGGTGGTACGAACAGGGGGCGGCGCGGACGGAAAGGGGCCGCAGCAGCAGGCTGGCCAGCCGACTTGGACGTAGCAGCGCAGCGCAGCGCTGCTCCCATCTGCCTGTTGATGCGCCCTCCCCCTGCTGCAGGTGGGGGTGGTCAAGGTGATGAACGGCGACCCTGGGGCCGCAGGTGGGTGCTGGTTGCAGGTGCAGGGTGCTGGTTCAGAGCCACTGCTGGCTCTTTATTTTCGCTTTGCTGCATGTTCTGTGGCTGCGCCGCCGTGCAGGGAACGTCTACTCAGGCCTTGCCTCTCCCACCCAGCCCTTCCCCTTACTCTCTGCCCCTCCCCTCGGTGCCCAGTTGGCAAGAAGGGGGGCGGCGCCAAGCAGCAGTGCGTTTTCCTGCCCTACATAGACGCCCTGTCGGTGGTGGTGGCGGGCAGGGAGGCGCAGCGGCCGCACCTGCGGCAGGCGCAGCGCGCGGCAGAGGCGGCAGAGGCGGGCGCGCTGGGGGCGCCCGAGGGCGAGCAGCTCAGCTTCCTGCCGCCCTCCATGCCCTGCTTCAGCGCCACAGACCTGGCCTTTGTAGTCAAGTTTGCGTCGGTGGGTGGGGGTGGGGTGGCGAAGGGGGAGGAAGGAGGATGGGTGTAGAGTTGCAGCGAAGCGTAATGTGACGTCAGGCTGGCCAGACCCCTGCAGGTCTTTCGCTGGCTGCGAGGGCGAGTCCAGGACCGCGCAATCCCCCCCCCCCCCCCCCCCCCCCCTGTCTGCCTGCCGCAGGACTGCGAAGGCGACATGCTGCGGTGGCTGGTGCTGTCGCTGTGCCCCACCATCTACGGGCAGGAGCTGGTCAAGGCGGGGCTGGTGCTGGCGCTGCTGGGGGGCACCCGCAAGGGTGAGGGGGGGGGGAGCTTTGAAGGAGCTGCGTATGAGGAGGCTGTTGCACTTGCTGCAAATGGCGTTCCATGCTTCTCGTTAAAACCTGCTTTGTGCTAATGGCCGTGCATCCTATGCTGCCTGCCTGCAGTACCAACTGGCGAGGGCGACATGCCGCTGCGTGGCGACGTGCACGTGCTGATAGTGGGGGACCCTGGCCTGGGCAAGAGCCAGCTGCTGCAGGTGCGTGACAGGGGGCACTGCAGCTGTATGTGAACTCGCCTATGACGCCACGCGCTGCTGCAAAACGGTTGCCAGCGTGCTGTCTACCGCTGGAGTGTATCGGGCAGCATGGCGCTCCATGCTGCACTGCACACCTCGTCCTGTTTGCAGGCTGCAGCAGCTGCGGCGCCCCGCGGCGTCTACATCTGCGGCACTGGCAGCTCTGCAGCGGGGCTGACGGTCAGCGTGGTGCGGGAGAACGGAGAATTCGCCTTTGATGCGGGCGCGCTGGTGCTGGCGGACCGCGGCGTGTGCTGCATCGGTGGGTGCGCGGTGACGGAGAGGAGGGGCGCAGCAGGGAGGGGCTCCAGGCCAGCTGTGCAGCGGTTGATGCTGGGGGTACAGCATGCCTGCACGCCTGCCCGACCATGCTGCAGCTGCACAATGCTTGCCTCCACAGATGCCTGCGCATGCCCATCTGCTGCACCTGGTGCCCCTCACCCCTCGCCACCCACCCAGACGAGTTCGACAAGATGACCAGCGAGCACCAGGCGCTGCTGGGCGCAATGGAGCAACAAGAGGTCAGTCGCAGGGTTGCGTAAGGGTGCCGGCACGGGGAAGACAGCCAGCAACACTTGAACAGGAACAGATCTCTGCACAGCAGCAGAGCCGCAACATGCACAGCACAGCAACCTTCACGGGTTCAAGCTTCCACTGCTCCCACTGTTCCCCCTCCCTTGCAACGACCTCCTGCAGGTGAACGTGGCCAAGGCAGGGATGGTGGCCAGCCTGCCGGCGCGCACCACCGTGCTGGCCGCCGCAAACCCGGTGGAGGGCAGCTACAACCGCGGGCGCACGCTGCAGGCAAGCGCAAGCGGCAGGGTGTTGGGGTGGCAGCAGAGGGAAGGGCGTGGGGCAGGCAGGGCCTGAGGCTCTTTACCTATCAGGCTTTGCCTTGGTGCGCTTTGTCTCTATGCGTCTCCCTACCTGCCCCTCACAGCCCCTCCACGCATTCGTTCTCGCTTCACAGGAAAACCTCAAGATCAGCCCCGCCATGCTGTCCCGCTTCGACCTCACCTTCCTCCTGCTCGACCGACCCGACGCCGAGCGTGACGCACGCCTCACAGGTGGGTGGGTGCACACCTTTGAATGCATGCACCCATCACAGACCTCTCTGAGACCTGCCTTTTTGACACCGCTGGCTCAACACGCACCGCACTCCATGCCCCTGTGAACGCACGACAACTTCCTGTGCTCCACCCCCCTTCACAGAGCATGTGATGGCCCTGCACTCTGGCGTCGCCTCGCGCGCCGCCGCCGCCCGCTCAGGCATGCTGACATACAGCAGCGACGGCGGGCGCAGCGGAGGCCCGCTGCTGCTCACCGACGGCCGCAGCAGCGGGCCGGGTGGCGGCGAGCAGGGCCACCCGCCGCTGGTGGAGCGGCTGCGGGTGCGCAAACCGGGCGACGACCCTGTGCCGCCGGCGCTGCTGCGCAAGTACATCGCGTATGCGCGGCAGTATGTGCACCCGCGGCTCACAGGTGGGGAATGGTGGTACCTGTATGATGGGCCTGCATCGATGTGTCGATGAGGTCGTACGGAGGAGGGTGTGTGCAACGCTGATGCGTTCTGCCACGCTGTGCTGTGCTGTGCTGTGCTGTGATCCGCCGGTGTTTCCCCTGCCTACGTGTGCAGCCGAGGCTGTGGCGGTGCTGAAAGAGTATTACCTGCAGCTGCGCGCCGCGTCTCTCGCCGACCCTGGAGGCCTGCCCATCACCGCGCGCCAGCTGGAGAGCCTGGTGTGTCGCCTTGCTGAGCCTTCTTGTGTGTGGATTGGCCGCTTGGGTGCCCTTCCTCCGTAAAATTGTACGAGGATTCTCCATGACAGGCCTCCTTGTGGTTGTGCAGGCTAGCCCCACCCTCCCTTGCCCTCGTCCCCTGTTTGTACCTGATCGTGTACATTCATTGTCCCCTCGCAGGTGCGGCTGAGCGAGGCGCGGGCGCGTGCAGAGCTGCGAGAGGAAGTAACGCGGGAGGATGCAGAGGTGGGGCGGGCCGCGCAGCGCAGGGACCAGACGCAGGGGGAGGCGTCGGCGGCTGGCCACAGGGCGCAAGCTGTAGCGGCCTCGTACTGCCATGCTGCCAATATATGCCGGCGGAGCCTGTGCTGGCTTGACTTCATATGTTCGACCCGCTTTGTGCTGTCACCCCTTCCTGCCTCACGCTCACAGGATGTGGTGGAGCTCATGAAGCAGACAATAGACAGCCAGGTCGCCAACGCCGGCGGCGACCTTGGCATGCTCGATTTCACCGCCCGCGACGGCGGGCGCGCGGGCTCCAAGGCTGCCGAGAGCCGCCGCTTGCGGGAGGGGCTGGTGCGGCACTGCCAGGTGCGCTGGCGGCAGGGCTGGTGGTGCCGCATGAGGGCACAGGACGGGGTGGAAAAAAGCAAGGCGGACACACGCAGTGCTTACGAGGTGCCCGCTGCCCTGCCTGCCTGCTGCCCCAGCTGCTGTTCAAGGGTTGACCTTTTTGATTGATGATGCTATTATGGTATGTCTGCAGAACAAGGGCGACAACGTCGTGGAGATGTGGGAGATACAGGACGTGGCCGACCGCATCGTGCTGCAGGCAAGGGCTGAGGTAGTTGCTGCACAGTCGTGCACGACTCCAGCGGGGTGCCTGCTTGCAAGCTGCGCAGCTGCACTGGCACGATGCTGCCACGCTGCCCTCTCCTCTGACGCTGCTGCCTCCCTCACTGCCCGCAGGTGCCCAGCCTCCAGAAGCTGGTCGATCAGCTGAACGAGGCAGGCACGTATTGGGGGGGGGGGGCGCTGGCCATTTCGGTGCGGTCCGCCGTAGCAGCTGTGCCGTATTACAACCCCTATACCCGTCCTCATCTCCTGCAGGGGATTTACTGAAGAAGGGAGGCAGCCGCTACCAGGTGTCTGGCGTGCAGCTGCCAGCTGGCAGCGGCGGCGGTGCAGCGCCAGCGCACAGCGGCGCCGTGTCGCGAGGCGGCTATGGTGGCGGCTACGGAGGCGACTGCGGCAGTGGCGGTTATGCAGGCGTGCCCTCTGCCTCGCAGCAGTCGGCTGGCAGTAAGCGCACGTACTTGCAGCACGAGCAGCAGCAGAACATGCCGCCGCCCCAACCGCAGCTGCAGCCGCGGCAGCAGTGCATGGCGCCTCCCCCGCCTCAGCATCATCAGCAGTACATGGCGCCGCCGCTGCAGTACCAGCAGCCATTGTATCAGCAGCAGCAGTCACAGCAGTCGATGCCGCCACCGCCGCCCATGTGGTGAGCAGGTGGGCGTTGCATACATGTACCACCATCAGGCATGCGAGGCGCCTATCTCCCTTTTCCCCAAAGCTACATTTCATGCACCCTTTCTACCCTTCACACTGCCTTGTTAATCAGCAACCTGCACACTGTAACGAGAGGACAGCGCAGCACGGTGCAGTTGGCTAATCGCTCCCGATGGTCTGCCGACCGTGCTCGCGCTGCCGCCACGCAACGGCAGATGTGGCTGCCCGCATCTGCGTCCGTCGGCAATACCCTCTCGTCGCAGCACAGAACCATCTTGCCTGCCATCCTGCAACCCCTTCACAGCGCGGCCTGCGCCCCAAACTCGAGCGAGTGCGACAGCGCCCTCCCTTCCCCCAGGCGACTTCGCCGTTAGTTCAAAACGATGCCCGGCAACCTCAGGGGATTCATCCGACAGCGATAGCAGCGGGCGGTCCTGCAGCGGCCATTTCTTCTAAGGGAAGCGTCCGCGCGACCCAGAGGCGATGAGCGTGGAGCTGGTGGAGGCGTCACACGTGCGCACAGCTGTTTTCCGTTCCAGTGCAGCAGCTTGGGACAGCTGGCGGCAGCGGCGGTGCGGTTTGTGCAACGGCGCCTGCTCACGCCTGTTTGGTTGCTGTGCAGGGCACGGGCGACGAGCTGCCGGGCAGCCACCGTGATCCGGAGCGGGCACGGCTGGTGGCGCCTAAGGGTGGCCACGACCCCACCTCACACGCCGCCGCCAAGCTGGGGACTGACCGCCTGCTCCTGGCGGCGGCATTTGTCGCGCCGCTGCTGTTGGTGCTGGCGGCGGCGGCGGCGCTGCTTCTTGGCGGACTAGGCCCGTGCGACCGCAGCGGCCTGCTGATACCCTTCAAGCGCACGTGTGTGGTCATGCCGCAGACCGCATTTGCTGTGCGGGGCCCTCGGGTTGGCTGTCTGCTGCCTGCTGCCTGCTGCCTGCTGCCTGCCACCTCACACGCCGCTGCCGCTGCCGCTCGCCCGCTTTATTCTCTCAGGTGCGTCGCGAGCCAGCTGCATGCCACGGCCTCGGCGCCTGGACCGAGCGCTTGGGACCTTCCAAGCCAGGCAGCCTTCGACAGCCTGCAGGTGGGGAGCGGGCTGTTGCATATACATGGCAGCATGCAAAGCGTGCTCGCATGCGTGCCTCAGGAAGGAAATGGAGGAGGCGGTTGGTGGCAGGGCATGCAAACCGGTGCCTCTGCGTCACCCACCGACACGCCGCACCCTGGCTTCTCCCCTGCCCCTCCCCTCCCATTCGAATCACCCCAGTCCGACCCCAGCCTGCTCCCTCAGCAGCCTGCCCTGCTGTCGCACTTCGAAGCGGCGCCCTGGCTGCTGCCTCCCGCCACGCCGGCGCTGCCCCACGCCGGGGTGCACGACCTGGCAGCGCTGCTGGCGCTGCGCGCTGCGCCCGGTTCGGGGATCAACCGCACCGCCGTCGCCATGCTGCCCTTCAACAAGCTGTATGCTGTCATCACACAGAACTGCAGTGAGTGAGGGTGCCTGCCAGCGTGGGAGGGGGGAGGGGGAGAGCCCGGGGAGTACCTCACAAGCCATCGAGGTTGCGCTCTCACAGGTCGGGCTGCGGCCGCATGCGCTGGAGCCATGCGCCTTCGCTGGCACCTGAGCCCTACGCAGCAGCCGTGCTCGAGCCCACAGCCGCGCGCCCCGCTTGCGCCCGCCTGCCTGCCGCAGTCTACTCCTTGGTAAAATCTGGCGGCGTGAGGAACTACCTGGTGTTCACTTGGAACGCCTGAGACCTGGCCGTCTGCGCCGCGCTCAACCTCCCCTGTGCTGACGTGTCGGTGATGCTGCCCGTCCCGCTGAAGCTCTCTGGCCCGAGCACCTTTGGCACACGTGCGCGCCGGGTGTCGGGCCTGGGTGTGGGCGGGTGGGCGGGCTCCCGCTGCCACGCAGCCGGCACAAGGGCTTACAAGTGCAGCTGCCGCAGGCAGCAGGCGTCGGGCCGCGGGGTGCCGCCTGCCCGTCGGCCGCGTTGGCGGCTCGCAATCCGTAGTGTTTTTTGGCGCGTGGCCAACAGGTTTCTGTTGTTAGACAGATGCTGCTCACCAAACAGAAAATGGATGGTGTCTTCCCCTGCAGACGACTTCAAGGACATTCAGTGGCTCAAGGCGAAGGTCACGCTGGTCGCGCTGCGCGCTGGCCATGCCGTGCTCATCTCAGGTCAGCATGGGGGGGGGCCGCCGTCGAGTGGGTGGGTGGCACCCGTGGCCGCATGGGCCGGCTTTGGTGCATGTGCAGGCAGGCGGCGCTTGCCGTGCGTGCAGCACTGCTTCTTGCCACCCTTGAACCAGACGGCGACCGTCGCCGCTAGGGCCTAGCGTACGAGCCAAGCCCTCGTCTGTGTCGGTCCGCGCATGCAGGCACACAGGCCGTGCCGTCATTCTGCCCGTTCACAGATCCCCCCCACCCCCCCCACCCCCCCACCCCACCCCCCACACACACGCACACGCACCCCACCCCACCCCCCACCCCCACCCCCACCCACCCAGACGGTGATGCGGTGTACGAGGCCAAGCCGGTGTGGGCCAGCCTGGCTGCCCTGCTGCACGAGGGCTCCGCTGACGGGGTGTTCCAGGGCACAGGCCACCCCACCCAAACACGTGAGGGGCGCAGCCTGACCGGTGCTGGAGGTCGTGCCTGCCTGCCAACGCCTGCCTAGTGTGGGGTCCCGCACACGAGGTGTGCTCATCAAGCCTCCACTGGGTGAAGCGGCATTCCAGGCAGCCTGCGGGCAACCCCGACCAGAAGCGCGGGTGCTCACCAGTGCGCTGGGCCCTCGTGTTCACTAGTGTGCAGTGTGGCAGTGCCGCTCCCCGACGGGTAACCGCGTGCACTGCACACGCCGCCGCGTGCTACTCGCCGCTGTGGCCACACCGCCTGCGCCCCCGCCACGTGTGCCTGCCTGCCTGCGTGCAGTCAACACCGGCACGTTCCTCATTCTGCCGACGCCTGCTGGCATCGAGGTGGTGTGTCGCTGGGCGGGCAGAGCCTTCAACACGCTTTTCGAACAGGTGGGGGCTAGTATAGCGCAGCCTAAAGTCGCAGCCGTACGCTTCCCCCCCTTGCGGCACAACTGCAGTGGCAGCGGGCCGATGCAGGGGGAGGTGGCTCGTCGCATTGTTTGCAGACGTCTGTGCAGGCATCGATTGCTGCTGCCCATGATTTTTCGGGGCCAGGGGGCAGCGTGGACACAGAAGGCCACCTCACTGGTACATTGGTCCACCCGAGTTGTGGTGCCATGCGCGCTGCCCATGCTATGCGCCGCGACGCCCCCCGCCCCCATCGCCGTCCCCGCCCTTGCCAGGTGGGCCTGGCGCAGACACGCGGCAAAGCTTTCTTGGACTGCGACAGCGCGGCGGCGTGCCGTGCGGCGCGCGCGCAGGTGCAGGCTCCGCGTGCAGCAACGGGGAGTGCTGGGCAGCGACTGCTGGGCCGGCCTGCAGCGGAAGAAGCTGGTGCAGCAGTCGGCCTGCCTGCCTGTGCGCTGCATGACGTAGACCCCATCACACCAGAACCGGATCAAGCTCTGGCCACTCACCCTCGCGCTCCCCTTGGCCCTGCCTCCCCCTCCCCTCCCTGCCTCCCTCCCGCCTCCTGCCTGCCTCAGATGGATGCCAACCCGAAGGGCCCGCCGGCGCTGTTCCGCTACTTCCCCTCGGCACAGTTTGTGGAGTCGGGGCGGCCCGACAACTGCGCGTTGGCAGGTGGGGGGGACCCTTGGGTGGCGTGCCGGCGCCGGGGGCGCTGCGGCGGGATGCGGCACGCCGACCTCCCAGCGCTGCGCAAGTGGTCGCGCATGCCTTCCCCCTCCTCTCACCCTGCCTGCCTGCCTGCCTGCCTGCCTGCCTCCTAACCCCGTGACACTCCCCCTTGCAGATCCTGCGTTTGCGGGGCGCATATACCACTGCGCCTGGTCTGGTGAGAGCGGCAGCCGCTGGCCAACAAACGTGTGGTCGCAGGGCCGGCGCTGCCCGGGGCGCACGGGCTGCACATGCGTGCCAGGATGCTGCCCCAACTCCCCCACTCACCATCACCTGCTGCCCCTGCGCCCCCCACACCCACCCTCGCCCCCTTGCTGCAGCGCTCTTCCTGCACCCCGTGTGTGTCGGGATCGGGGGCAAACCGCTGGTCCTGCACCGGCAGAGCATGTGGTTTCTGGACGACCCCGACCCCTCGGCATCCATTGGTGGGTGGGTGGGGGGAAAGGGGGGACGGTGTGGTGAGCCGCTGCGCCGCGTCCTGTTTGGGGGCCTGTCACCGCCCCCCGCATTGCCTCCTTTGACCGCCCTCCGCTGCTCACCCCCTGCGACCCCGCGGCAGGCTGCGTGCCCTGGAACGCGAGCGATGGTGTGCTGGACGAGGCGTCAGCCGTGCCGGCCTGCCGCCCGCTGCGCTGGCGGCTGCCAGAGGCGGAGCGGGGGGTGACGCGGTGCGCCAGCAGCAGCGTCGCGCTGCAGCCGCCGCGCACGGAGCCCCCCTGAGTGCACTGGCCTGTCCACGCATGCAGCCTGCTCAATTAAATGCTGCCCTGAATACAGTATTCATTCATGTGTACCTTCAGCCGGATGGTGGGTTTGCCGCGTTGTGGGATCCGCGCTATGGACGCTTTGCTATGCAGCGCCGGGCACAGTGCTGCGGAAGGAGCTGATCACGCTGGCTCATTCTGTTGTATTCATTTCGAAGTTGTAGTCTGTGTTACACTGGTGCCGCTCCCCAGTCCAAGGGGGGGGGGGGGGCGCTAGTGCTGCTGCTGGTCGTGTCAGTCTGCAGGTAGGGACAGGGCAGGCAGGCAGGAGGATGGCAGGGTTGCATGCAGGACATAGCAGGCATGCAGGCGGCAGCGCAGGCAGTAAAACCGAACGGGCAGAAGATATCAAATGTGGCGGTGCATGCAGAGCAGGGGGACAGAATTATCAGTGCTGAACAGGGGCGGGCAACAGCAGTGCTGGGCGGGGGACAAAAGGGGGGCAATGGCAGCGCAGGTGCAGTCATATGTCTCGCATGCATGCTGGGCGGTGTACAGAGGGGGAAAAGGGGGGGGTCTCTACCTGTGACGGAACCATGGGGAAGGTCTGGGAGGCCGCTCACTCCTGGCCAGCTGTCCCGTCGTCTCCCGCGGGCGCGCTGCCGCCGTGGCCGTTGGCCGCAGCCCCGCCTGCCTGCTGCTGCTGTTCCTCTTCAAGGCTGCCAGGTGGCTTTGCAGCGACCTCGGCGGGGCTCTCCTGCCGCGCACCTTCCTCGGCCTGCGCTTCCACCTGCTTGCTGGCTGGCTGGGCGCCTCCTGCTGCAGCGGCTGCGCCGGGCACTGCGGCGTCCGACGCCGCCGTAGCTGCTGCTGCGCTCACACCAGCTGTGGCGCTGTCTGCAGCCCCGCCAGCTGCGCTGCCAGAGCCGGTCGCGGCGCCGCCTGCGGCGGCGCCGGCGGACCCTGTGCCGCCGCCGCCACCGCCCACCGCTGCTTTCAGCTTTGCCTCTTCCTGGGCGATGCGGGGCGCGAAATGGCCCTGGCGCTGGCGGAAGCGGGCGCCGACATCATCATCACCGGCCGCACGCAGGAAACGCTGGATGCCACCGTAGCCGAGATCCGCGCGCTGGGCCGGCAGGCCTGGGGTGTGATGGCCGACATGGCCGAGGCGGTTCAGTGCGAGGCGGCCTGCAAGACCATCCTCAGGGAATATGGGCCCGTCGACATCCTGATCAACAATGTCGGCAACCGCATCGCCAGCATGCCGATCGTCGAGGAGACGCTGGAGACATGGCAGCAGTCGCTCGACATGAACCTGACCAGTTGTTTCCTCGGCACCAAGATTTTTGGCGCCGCGATGCTGGAGCGCGGGCAGGGCGGCCGGATCATCAACATCGCCTCGATGAGCGGCCTGATCGCCAATCGCGGCATTGGGGGGCGCGACTACGAGACCGGCAAGGCAGCGGTGATTCACTTCACCCGCTGCGCCGCCGCCGACTGGGCGCCGCATGGCGTCACCGTCAATGCGATCTGCCCCGGCCTGTTCATGACCGACACCAACCGCAGCTGGAACGAGCGCCGGCCGGACGTGATTGATGCCATCGTCGCCCATATCCCGATGGGCCGCCCCGGCAACCCGCCGGAGATCGCGCCACTCGCCGTCTATCTCGCCAGCCCCGCCGCTTCCTATGTGACGGGCGCCGCCTATGTCATCGATGGCGGCTATACGCTCTGGTAGGTGTCTCTCCCTTGCGGGAGTAGACCGTTGCTGA
Source organism: Azorhizobium sp. (assembly GCA_965227945.1). Lineage (GTDB taxonomy): Bacteria > Pseudomonadota > Alphaproteobacteria > Rhizobiales > Xanthobacteraceae > Azorhizobium. The sequence continues at coordinate 21,861 of CBDDGQ010000003.1, forward strand.
AACTCCACCCTCAACATCCTGAGGAGGCCAAAAGGGCCGTCTCGAAGGCCGCAGAGCGGTGGTACGGTCGATTGGCTCTGCCCGGGCGCGGTGCGTCCTTCGAGACGGCTTTCTTCGAAAGCCTCCTCAGGATGTTGGGCATGGAGCCCTGCAGAACTGTCTGCAGGGCTTTGGCGAGAATCGAGACAGGGCGCTCCCACTCGCGGTAAAATAGGTTGCAGGAAACTCCCAGGAGGCATCGTGTCGATCCATTTCTTCGGTCGCTTGCCGGACGGCACGGCCATCTCCGAGGTCCGGCTTTCCAATGCCAGCGGCGCCGCGGCCTCGATCCTGACCTTTGGCGCGGCGCTGCGCGACCTGGTCGTGCCGGTGCCGGGCGGTGAACCCCGCCGCGTCGTGCTCGGCTTCCAGGAACTGGAAGGCTATCTGCAGAACAACCGCTTTCTGGGCGTCACGGCCGGACGGCATGCCAGCCGGATCGGCGATGGCCATCTCGCGATCGACGGCAAGGAATATCAGCTGTCGCTGAATGAAGGCGGCGTGCATCTGCATGGCGGCGTCACCGGCTTCTCGCGCAAGCCGTGGCAGATCCTCGAATCGGACGATGAATCGGTGACGCTCGGCCTGATCTCGCCCGATGGCGACGATGGCTATCCCGGCACGCTCGACGTTCGCTGCACCTATCGGCTGCTGGCGCCCGGAAACGTCCACATCACGATGACCGCGACGACCGACGCGCCCACCATCGTCAGCCTGGCGCACCACTCCTATTTCTCGCTGCTGCCCGGCGCCACCAGCCGCGAGCACCGGCTGCAATTCGCCGCTTCCGGCTACACGCCGTTCAGCCCGGAACTGGTGCCGAGCGGCGAGATCGCCAGCGTCACCGGCACGCCCTACGATTTCCGAACCCCGAGGCCGGTCTCCGATCCGGCCGGCGACCCGGAATTCGACTATGATTGCTGCATGGTGCTCGACCGCAGTGGTGATGGCCTGCTGCGCGCGGCGTGGCTGGAGGCGCCGGATGGCTCGCTGGCCATGGAAGTGCACACCACCGAGCCTTGCCTGGTCTTCTATGACGGCGCGGGGCTGGCGCCCGATTTTATCGGTCTCGACGGCGTGCCATATCGGGCCCATGCCGGGCTCTGCCTGGAGCCGATGCGCTTTCCCGACAGTCCCAACCAGCCGACCTTCCCCTCGGCCATCCTCCGTCCCGGCGAGATCTACCGGCAGGAAACGGAATACCGCTTCGGGTGACGGTTTGCCGCCCGTGCCGAGCCTGGTGCGATGGGAATGCAGTTTCTTCACCTCTCCTTCAGGGAGAGGTGAGGACCGAGGCACGCCGCCCTTATTTCCTCAGGCCTTGAGACAATCAGACCTTCGGCTTGGCGATCGCGATGCACTCGACTTCGTAGCGCAGGGCCGCGCCGAGGCAATTGGTGATCGTCGTGCGGGCCGGGAACGGCTCGCTGAAATATTCGCGATAGAGCTTGTTGAACAGCGGGATATCAGCCGGATCCTGCACGTAATTGCGGGTCTGCAGAACATGCTGGAAGTCGCTGCCGGCTGTCTCCAGCACCTTGCGCATGTTCTCCATCGAGCGGCGCATTTCGCCTTCGAAATCCTCGGAGATGATCTTGCCGGTGGCATCGACCGAAGCCTGGCCGGAGACGAAGATCAGATCGCCAAACTTGGTCGACGGGCTGAAGGGCAGGTGCGAACGCGGGGTGTCCGGCTCGCTCGGATATTCGATCATGGGAGACTCCGTGTGAAGGTCATCTGTCTTCACCTCTCCCTGAGGGAGAGGTCGGACTGGTAGGTCCGGGTGAGGGTTTAGGAAACCATCCGGTGAGGCCGTAAACCCTCACCCGCCGGCTTCGCCGTCGACCTCTCCCTCAGGGAGAGGTGCACGGGCAGCTTCTGCATTTGTATCTTTTTCAGACCATTCAGCTGATCGGGAACACCGGCTGGCGCAGCCGGCGATAGGGAAGCGAGGTCAGCGCGCTGGTGCAGGGGCCCGGTGTCGCCACCGTGTAGCTCTTGACCGTGATCGGGTCATAGGCGCGGCGGTGCGCGACGGCCGCCTTGACGCCGATCGCCGTCAGCGTCTCCGGCACGATGCCCTGCGAGCGGAACTGGCCGAGATCGAAGGGCGGCGTCTTGCGGCTGTTGACCAGGATCTTCACGCCGTCCACTTCCAGCACGACCGAGGCGCCCATGCTGATATGGACGCCCTGCATTGCGGCCAAATGGCTGTTGCGATCCTCCAGCGTGAACTCGCCGTCGCTGCGGCTGACGAAGGTCGCGGTGATCTCTAGCGGTCCGGCGCCGAGTTTGCTGCCCTTGCCGCCGAGCGCGACCGTGCGGACATCGCCCGGCGCGGCGTCGCCAAACGCCTTGACGGTCTCCGCGTCGGCGATGGCGACGGCGGCGTTGCGGATGCCATGGCGCAGGAAGCCGCGCAGGATCGCGGTGTCGTCGCCCGGCGCGCCGCCGCCGATATTGTCGGCCGGCTCGACCACGATATAGGGCCCGCCTTCGAGCGTCTTGATCTCGGCAAGCGCCGTGTCGAGGTCCCATTCCCTAGGCTGGCCAAGTTCCCGCAGGCCGACCGCCAGCGCTTCCAGCACGTCGAGCGCGGCTTTCGCCCGTTCGGTGCCGCCGGTAGTGACCAGCGAGAAGGCGACGCCGGCGTCCGGCACGTCGGAAAAGGAGTAGCCGCCGATGATGTTGACGGCCCAGATCTCAGGATCCTCGGCCTCGATCTGGCGGGCGAGCGCCTCGAGGTCGCGCATCGGCCGGTCGGCCGTACCGGTGCCGGGCGGCGCCCAGACGATCGCGGCGTTGCGGGCATGCATGACCGGCGCAGCCCTCTCGCGAAGGGCGCGCGCCAGCATTTGGGCCGAACGGACCGCCGATTCGCGCGCGTCGGTATGCGGGTTCTCGCGGTAGGCGACGAGGCCGTTGGCATGCCTGGCCATGGCGGCGGTGAAGGTGGCGTGCAGGTCGAAGACGCCATAGAGCGGCAGCGCCTCGGCGCCGGGAATCCCACGGATGCGGGCGAGCAGTTCGCCTTCCGGGTCGACGCATTCCGTCGTCACCATGGCGCCGTGCAGCGCCAGCCAGATGCCGTCGAGCCCGCCATTTTTCAACGCGTCGCGAAGGCCGGCTTCGAGTTCGCTCCAGAACTGCTCGAACACGGCGTGGTCGGTCGTGCCCGAGGGAAGGGCGGAAAATTCGACGACCGGGACCACCTCCCAGCCCTCCGTCTCGGCGACTTCGAGGAAGCCGTCGACCGTGGAGCCGTCGCCCCGGCGCGCCGGCAATTCGGCGCCGCGCAGGATCTCGTAATCGGCAAGCCCGGTGATCTCGTCCACGAAAGTATGGGTCTCGTGATAGAGCCCGGCTAGCAGGATGCGAGCGCGTGGGTTCATGGAAAAGGCTACCTGTTGCGGGACATGTTCGCCGTGATTTCGGCGAGGGTGGCGACGAGAAGCCGGCCGAGCTTTTCGATGGCGTCGGGCTCGAAGCGGGCCGACGGGCCGGCGATGGAGACGGCGGCGATGGCCTCGCCGCCGGGCGCGAAGATCGGCGCGGCGACGCAGGCGCCGCCGATCTCGTTTTCCTCGAATTCCGTGGTCCAGCCGACGGTGCGGCAGCGCTCCAGCACGGCTTCCAGCGCTTCGGGGTCGGTGATAGTGCGGTCGGTCGCGGCCGGCAGCGAGCCGAGATTGTAGATGATCCGCCGGAACGACAGGGGCTGATAGGCGAGCAGCGCGCGGCCGCAGGCGGTCGAATGATAGGCGGCGCGGGTGCCGGAATAGGACGAGACGCGCAGGGTCTGGCTGCCTTCGAGGCTCTCGACGATCACCGCGTCGGTCGGGCCAGGCAGGGCCAGGTTGACGGTTTCGCGCGTTTCCGCGCAGAGCCGAACCAGATAGGGTTGCGCTAGCGCCGCGATGTCGAGCCGGCGCTCGACCGCCTTGCCATAGACCAGATGCTGCAGACTGAGCCGGTAGGCGCCACCCTTGATGTCGCGCTCGGCGAGGCCGACATCGACCAGCGCCGTGACGAGATTGAAGGCCGTGGTCTTGGCAAGTCCCGTGCGGGCGGCCAGGTCGCGCAGCGTGACGAAATCGCCGCTCGCCATGGCGTCGAGCAGCGCCTTGGCGCGAGCCACCGACTGGATGCGCGCGGCCACGGCGGCGCCGCTGGGCTCGTTATCTGGCTTCGACATGCGGGTTCCGACCGTTGCTATCGCGACTATCCGGACATCAATTCCATATCATAGAACGAAATGGCGATGTTCGCCTGGATATTAAGACATCAACTCCGGGGCGTGCGCAAGACGAACCTCCGGTTTCGATAGAGGAACAACGACAGGCTTGTTGACAGGCGCCCCATCCTGCCGCTTAAATTTCACCAAGCAGCCAAAGCGCTGTTCCATTATGTAGAATAGTTGATGTCGTGCCGTTTCGGCATGGCGAGCAGGGGTCGGCAATGCGAGTCTTCGTGGCGTCTCTGGCAACCGAGACGAATACTTTCTCGCCGCTCTTCGTCGATCGAAGCGCGTTCGAGGGCGCCTTCTATTGTCCGCCCGGCACCCATCCCGAGACGCCAACGCTTTGTTCCGGCCCGATGGTGGCCGCACGCCGCCGCGCCCGCACGGATGGTTTCACGCTTTTCGAGGGCACGGCGACCTGGGCCGAGCCGGCCGGGCTCGTCTCGCGCGCGGCCTATGAAAGCCTGCGCGACGAGATCCTCGACCAGTTGCGCGCGGCGATGCCGGTCGATGTCGTGCTGTTCGGCCTGCATGGCGCGATGGTGGCGCGCGGCTACGATGATTGCGAGGGCGACCTGCTGGCGCACGCCCGCGCCATCGCCGGGCCGGACGCGATCGTCGGCGCCGAACTCGACATGCATTGCCATCTGACCGACCCAATGGTCGAGGCGGCGGATGTCATCACCGCCTTCAAGGAATTCCCGCACACCGATTTCCTCGAACGGGCCGAGGATCTGGTCGATCTCTGCCTGCGTGCAGCGAAGCGTGAGATCGCGCCGGTCAGCGCCGTCTTCGATTGCCGCGCCATCACCGGCTTCATGACCAGCCGCGAGCCCGGTCGCAGCTTCGTCGACCGCATGCTGGCGCTGGAGGGGCAGGACGGCATTCTGTCGATCTCGGTCGCGCATGGCTTCCAGGCCGCGGATGTCCATGACGTCGGCACCAAGGTGCTGGTGATCGCCGATGGCGCCGCCAACCACGGGAAGGCGGCGGCGCTGGCCGAGCACCTCGGCCGCGAGATCCTGAGCTGGGGCGCGGGCGGCGGCGGGCCCTATCACTTCAAGCCGGAAGAGGCGATCGTCCAGGCGCTGGCCGAGTTGGGCCAGCCGGTCGTTCTCGCCGATCGCTGGGATAATCCCGGCGGCGGCGTGGCCGGCGATTCCACCGTCATGGTCGAAGCGCTGCTGCGACATCCAGAAATCCCGGCCGCCATCGGCGCGCTCTGGGACCCGGTCGCCGTCAGCTTCTGCCGGGCCGCCGGGATTGGCGCCGAGATCGATCTGCGCTTCGGCGGCAAGGCAGCCTCGACCTCCGGCAAGCCGATCGACGCGCGCGTGGTGGTGCGCGGCGTCACGGACGATCTGCTCGTGCCGTTCGAGCAGAGCTGGGTTTCGCTCGGCCCGGCCGCGGCCGTGACGATCGGCAATCTCGACGTCGTGCTGTCATCGACGCGGGCGCAAACCTTCAGCCCGCCCGTCTTCACCGATCTCGGCGTCGATCTCGCCGCCAAGAAGATCGTCGTGGTGAAGTCGTCCAACCATTTCCACGCCGCCTTCGCGCCGATCGCCCACAAGGTGCACTACCTCGACACGGGCGGTCCCTATCCGAGCGACACGGCGAAGATTCCCTACACCCGGGCCCGTCGCCCGCTTTCACCGCTGGACCCCAATCCATGGCTCTGATCCCCCGCCTCGACATCGCGTCGCTCGATGCGCTCGAACTTGATCCCTCGACCAAGGGGCTGCCCTATGACGCGCCGCGCCTCACCGTCGGCGATGTCGCACGACAAGGCTGGAGCCTGCTCGCCGGCGACCTGCCGCTGCCGGTCGCCATCATCCGGCAGGAGGTTCTGGCCGCCAACAGCGCCTGGATGAGCGCCTTCACGGCGGAGAACGATCTGGTCATCGCGCCGCATGGCAAGACGACGATGTCGCCGCATCTGTTCGACCTGCAGATCGCGGACGGCGCCTGGGCGATCACCGCCGCGACGCTGCAGCAGGTCGGCGTCTGCCTGCGCTTCGGCGTCAAGCGCGTGCTGCTTGCCAACCAGCCGGTCGGCACCCAGGCGATCGATGCCTGTTTCCGCGCGCTGCACACCGAGGGCGGCTTCGAGCTCTATTGCCTCGCCGACAATCCCGACGGCGTCGCCATGCTGATCGAGGGCGCGCGCCGCAATCCGCCGCCCCAAGGCAATCCGCTGCGCATTCTCGTCGAGATGGGCTTTCCTGGCGGACGCACCGGCGTCCGCACCCGAGAGGGCGCGATCGAGCTGGCGCGCGCCATCGCGGCAGCGCCGGGGTTGGAACTCGCCGGCTTCGAATGCTTCGAGGGCATGCTGCCGACGCCGGAAACGGCGGACGGGCTGATCGACGATGTCGCATCGATGGCGTTGCTGGCGATGGAGGAGGGGCTGTTCGACACCGCCGCGCCGATCGTCATCAGCGCCGGCGGCTCGGCCTTCTTCGACCGCGTCGTCGAGCGCTTCAACCGGGTCTCGTTTCCGCATCCAGTGCTGCGCGTGCTGCGGTCCGGATGCTACCTGACGCATGATTCCATTGCCTATGCGGCGGCGTTCCGGCGCATCGTCAGCGAAACCTCGCTGAAGCTTCCCGAGGGCGGACTGGAGCCGGCGCTGGAGGTCTGGGCGATGGTGCAGTCGCGTCCCGAGACCGGCCGCACCATGCTCACCATGGGCAAGCGCGATGTCAGCCACGATGCCGGCCTGCCGGTGCCGCTGCGCTGGTATCGGCCGGATGGCAGCATGACCGCCCCCGCTGCGATGCCGGCCGGCCATGAGGTCGTGGCGCTCAACGACCAGCATTGCCACCTCGTCACACCCGAGGACAGTCCGCTCCGGACGGGCGACATGGTGGGCTTCGGCATCAGCCATCCCTGCACCACCTTCGACAAGTGGTCGCTGCTCTACCGGGTCGACGAGGATTATCGCGTCACCGGCGCGCTGAAGACGTTCTTCTGAACGAAGCGCCGGGCGCTCCTCAGTGCAAATGCACGAATTTGTTGCAGTGCCGCGTTGTTTCGCCCAGTGAAACGTCGCGGGATTGACATGAAACGGACCGCTACCTAGCCTGAATATCAATAAGGCTTCGATATAGATCGGGAAAATCCAGAGCTCGCTCTGGCCCAATACGGCGCGTGTCTTGGCTGCTTCGATGGCCAATCAGACGCCCGGTGAATCTATTCGTGCGGGGCCAAAAGTAATTCTCATGGAGATTGATGTTGCGTATCGCCGTCATCCACATCTCGCAGGAAACCAACGACTTCAATCCCGTGCCGACGACGCTCGACGACTATGCGGGCTTCGGCATCTATGAAGGCCAGGAGATCTTCGAGAAGCTGCGCGGCTTCGGCCAGGTCGGCGGCCATCTGCAGGTGATGGAGGAATCCGGCCTCGAGATCGAGCTGATCCCGATTATTCGTGGCTATGCGTCGGCCGGCGGACGCCTGTCGGCGGAAACCTTCCAGTTCTTCCAGGACAAGATCCGCGACGGCCTGCTGGCGGCGGGCAAGATCGACGGCCTCGAACTGCAGCTGCACGGCGCCTGTTCGGCGGACGGAATCGACGATGTCGAGGGCGAGCAGATCGCGCTTTGCCGCGAGATCCTCGGCCCGGACGTGCCGATCGTGCTCGGGCTCGACCACCACGCCAATGTCACGCAGAAGATCATCGACAATGCGACAGCCATCGTCGGCCACCGCACCCAGCCGCACGATGTCTACGACACCGGCGTCCTCGGCGCCAAGCTGTTGCTGCGCATCCTGACCGAGGGGCTGAAGCCGACGATCGCCTGGCGCAAGATCCCGCTCGTCTCGCATCAGGAACAGTTCCTGACCTCGCAGGGACCGATGAAGATCTGGTTCGACGCGGCCCGTGCCGCGGAATCCGATCCGCGGGTGCTGCAGGCGTCGAACTATCCCATGCAGCCCTGGCTCGACGTCGCCGAGGGCGGCTGGGCCACGATCGTCGTCACCGACAACGACCAGGCTTTGGCGGAAAAGCTCGCCGACGAGCTGGCCGATCTCTGCTGGTCGTTGCGCGACGATTTCCAGATTCGCGAGTCGGTCTCGGTCGATGATGCGGTTCGTCAGGCGGACGCCGCGCCCGGTCTGGCGATCCTCAGCGACACCGGCGACACGGTGTTTGGCGGCGCGGCGGGCGACAGCAACCTGCTGCTCGAAGCCATGCTGCGCTTGGGTATCCGCAAGCGCGCGCTGGTGCCGCTGATCTCGCCCGAGGCGGCGGCCAAGCTGGTCTCGGCCGGGGAAGGGGCGACGGTGATGCTGCCGCTTGGCGGCGACGCGGCAACGGAATTCTTCACGCCGCTCGAAGTCACCGGCACGGTTCGCACGGTCGGCGGCGGCTTGTTGAAGATCGAGGGCTACAACCACCAGAGCGAGGTCGATCTCGGACCGTCCGTCATCTTCGATGTCGGTCCGGTCACGCTGATGATCACGACGCTGCGCGCCGTCGCCGGCAATGTGCCGGGCGTCTACCGGGCGATGGGCGTCGAGCCGACCGACTACGGCATCGCCGTGCTCAAGACCGCATCGAACTTCCAGTATTTCGCGCCGATCGCGTCCACCGTCATTCGAGCCGACACGCGCGGACCTGGCCAGTCGGACGTATTCACGCTGCCCTGGAAGCGGATTCCGCGCCCGATCTATCCGATCGAAACGTTCGACGACTGGCGGGCGCACTCGTCTCAGCCCGGCCAGCGCGTCGACGCCTGACCGTCCCATCCTGTCGGCGATGGCCGACCCTATGCACTTGAACGGGGGCCTACATCATGAAGACCCAATTCCTTCGGACACTCAGGCGGCTGGGCTTCCTGTTCCTCGCCGCGACCGCGCCAGCGGTCGTCGGGAGCGCCGGCTGGATCGCGCCGGTCCACGCCCAGGAACAGGCGCTGAAGGGCGGCACGCTGCGCGTGGCGCTCCTCGGCGACATGACCAATTTCGATCCGCAGCAGTTCTCGACGGTGAACTTCCACCTGATCAAGAACCTCTATGACAGCCTGATCGAATACACGGCCGAAGGCGAGCCGGTGCCGAGCCTGGCAACTGCCTGGGCGATCGCGCCGGACAACCAGTCCGTGACGGTGACGCTTCGCGACGACGTCACCTTCCATAGCGGCGCCAAGCTCACCTCCGCCGATGTGGCGGCGACGCTGGCCAAGGCGGCCGATCCCGAACGCGGCAAGAACGTCTACGCCACCATGTCGATCATCAAGGATTGGACGACGCCGGACGAGAAGACCGTCACGATCAATTTCAAGAGCCCGGCTCCGCAGCGCCAGATCACCGATCTCCTGCAGTTCCTGATCCCGATCGAGGCGGCCGGCATCGCCACGGTCGAGACCGTGCCTGCCGGCACCGGCGCCTATCTGCTGGATAGCCGCGCCGTCGGTCAGGGCCTGACGCTGAAGGCCAATCCGAACTACTGGCGCAAGGGCCAGCCGATCGCCGAGAAGATCGAGTTCACCATTTTCAGCGAGGACGCCTCGGCCAGCGCGGCGCTGGAATCCGACGCCGTCGACATCGTCTATGGCGGCACCTCCCGCAGCGCGGTGCGGCTGCAGGATGCCGGCTATCAGGTCCTGCGCGGCCCTGGTCCGCTGGTGCAGGTCTTCCGCATCAACTCGACCCGCCCGCCCTTCACCAACGCCAAATTCCGTCAGGCCTTCAACTATCTGATGGACCGCGAGGGTATGTTGCGCGTCGGCTATGCCGGCCTGGGCGAAGTCGTGGCGCTGCCCTGGGCGCCGGCGAGCCCGGCCTTCGACGCGGCCTATACGGACGAATTCGCCTATAATCTCGACAAGGCCAAGGCGTTACTCGCGGAGTCCGGCCTGACGCCGGCAGAGATTAGCAACTGGAAGATGCTGGTCTGGGGCAGCGACGAGCCGACCGTCGTTATCAGCCAGATCCTGCAGAGCGCGCTAGCCGAAGCCGGCATCAACATCGAACTCGATGTCCGCCAGGGCGCGGAATACACCGAAGCGCTGCTCGCCGGCAATTTCGACGCCACCTTCGGCGCCGTCGGCAATGTGCAGAAATTCCCCTCCCGCGTCGCCACCAACAGCATCTACCGCGTCGTCAAGAACCCGGTGCTGAAGGACCCGCATCCCCATCCCGATTATGTCGCCGCCATCGAGCGGGTGAACACGACCTCCGGTCCGGACGCCGATGTGAAGGCGGCTTACGACAATCTCAATCGTGTCATGGTCACGGATGCCTTCGCGATCCCGACCAATTCCTACGACACCGGCCTGGTCGTCGCTTCGCCGAAGCTCGGCGGGCTGGCGCTCGATATCGACAACCTGTTCGTCGCCCGCACGGTGGGCTTCCAGTGATGGCGACGGGCGCCGCGTCTCTCGCCGGAAGATCCACGCATGGTTGACCCGGTTCTCTCCGTCCGGGGGCTCAAGGTGGATTTCGGCGGCGAGGGGCGCTCGGTGCCCGTCGTGCGCGGCGTCGATTTCGACGTCTATCCGAATGAAGTGCTCTGCATCGTCGGCGAGTCCGGCTCCGGCAAGAGCGTCACCTCCCTCGCGGTCACGGGCCTTTTGTCCGAGACCGCGCGGGTTGCCGGCTCGATCCGACTCTGCGGCATCGAAGTCACCAGCGCCGCGTCGGAGACGCTCCGAAAAATGCGGGGCAGCGATGTCGGCTTCATCTTCCAAGACCCGACCACGACGCTCAATCCGGTACTCACCGTCGGGCGCCAGATCACCGAGGGCGAGGTGGCGCATGGAAGGCTTCGGAAATCCGATGCGCACGCCCGCGCGGCGGAATTGCTGCGCGAGGTCGATATCGCCGATCCCGAGGGCAGGGCGGGGCAATATCCGCACCAGTTTTCCGGCGGCATGCGTCAGCGCGCCGTCATCGCCATGGCGATGGCCGGCCAGCCGAAGCTGATCATCGCCGACGAGCCGACGACCGCGCTCGACGTCACCGTGCAGGCGCAGGTCTTGGCCGTCCTGGCACGCCGACAGGCCGAAATGGGCTCGGCCGTCATCCTGATTACGCATGATCTCGGCGTGGTGGCCGAAGTCGCCGACCGCGTCGCCGTCATGTATGGCGGCCGCATCGTCGAGACGGCCCCGGTCGCCGAGATTTTTGCGAGCCCCCGACATCCCTATACCCGCGCGCTGCTGCGCAGCATTCCGCGCATCGACACGTCGGATTCAAGGCTCGACCCGATCCCCGGCCAGCCGCCGATCCCGGGCGCCTTGCCCCGCGGCTGCGCCTTCCAGCCGCGCTGCGCCGTGGGTCATGACCGGCCGATCTGCACGGCGGAGGATCCGGCGCTGCGCGCGGTCGGCGAAAACCGCCTATCCGCCTGCCACTTTGCCGAGGAACTGCCGGTAGCCGCGCTTGCCGCCGAACCGCGCCTCCATGCCGAGGCGGCGCCGACCAGGCCGGAACCCTTGCTCGTCGTTGACGGCCTGAAGGTGCATTTTCCGGTCAAGACCGGCGTGCTTCGGCGCACCACCGGCTGGGTCAAGGCGGTGGATGGCGTCAGCCTCTCCGTCAATCCCGGCGAGACGGTCAGCCTGGTCGGCGAATCCGGCTGCGGCAAGACGACGACCGGCCGTGCCATCATGGGCCTGATCCGCGCCACCGGCGGCAGCATCCGCTTCGCGGGCCAATCGATCCGCGACCTGGATCGCGGTTCGATGCGCAAGGCGCGCCGGCAGATGCAATATGTCTTCCAGGACCCTTACGCCTCGCTCAATCCGGTACTCTCGGTCGAGGACATCGTCGCCGAGCCGCTGCGCATCCACGGCCTCTATGACGAAATGGGCGGCGCGCGGCGCATCGCCGAATTGTTCGATCTTGTCGGGCTGTCGCGCACCATGCTCGGCCGGTTCCCCAGCGAATTTTCCGGCGGCCAGAAGCAGCGCATCGGCATTGCCCGCGCGCTGGCCCTTCAGCCGAAACTGCTGATCCTCGACGAGCCTGTCGCCGCTCTCGACGTCTCGATCCAGGCGCAGGTGATCAACCTGCTGCAGGATTTGCAGCGTGAACTCGGCCTCGCCTATCTGTTCATCGCGCACAATCTCTCGGTCGTGCGCCATGTCTCGGACCGGGTCGCCGTCATGTATCTCGGCCGCATCGTCGAGGAGAGCTCGCGCGACGGGCTCTACGACCTGCCGGTCCATCCCTATACGCAGAGCCTGCTTTCGGCTGCTCCCGTGCCGGATCCCGCCGTGCGCGACACGCGGCGGCGGATCGTGCTGGAAGGCGAGATCCCCAACCCGGCCTCGCCGCCCTTGGGCTGCACGTTTCATCCGCGCTGCTTCCGCGCCACCGAGATCTGCTCGACCAAGACGCCGGCCTTCGAGCGCTATCTCGACCTTCCCACCCGCACGGCGTGCCACCATGCCGGCCCTCTGGATGGCCGGCGCAATGTGTTCGCATCCGGCGCGATGGAGGCGGCCTCGTGAAGAAGATCGCCTTGAAGACGCTCTCCATCCTCGGCCGGCTTCTTGCCAGCAAGGGCTCGGCGCTGGCGCTGATCTTCCTCGTCGGCATCACACTGGCGGCGATATTCGCCGACTTCCTGCCGCTCAATCCGGTGGGCCAGAAGCTCGCCAACGCCCTGAAGGGCCCCTCCGCCACCAACTGGTTCGGCACGGATGAACTGGGGCGCGACATCCTCTCCCGCGTCATCTTCGGCGCGCGCACCTCGCTCGTGACGGCGGGCGGCGCGGTGATGATCGCGGCGCTGGTCGGGGTGCCGATCGGTCTCGTCGCCGGCTTTTTCGGCGGCTGGCGCGACGCGGCGCTGATGCGTTTCGTCGACGTGCTGTTGGCGCTGCCGGCGATCCTGTTCGCCATGGCGATGATCGCGGTGCTCGGCCGCAGCCAGGCGGCGGCCCTGATCGCGGTCGGCCTGACCGGAATCCCGAGCTTTGCCCGCATCACGCGGGCGCAGGTACTGACGCTCAGGAAGCGCGATTTCGTCACCGCCGTCGAGGCGTTTGGCGGCACCGCGACCTACAACATGTTCCGCACCATCCTGCCGAACAGCTGGAGTCCGATCTTCGTGCAGGTCGTCGTGCTCTGCTCGGTGGCGATCCTGCTCGAGGCAGCCCTGTCCTTCCTCGGCGTCGGCGTGCCGCCGCCCACCCCCAGCTGGGGCGAGATGCTGCGCACCGGAAAATCCTACCTGCATGAGGCGCCGTATTACGCCGTGCTGCCGGGCATCGTGCTGACGCTGACCATCCTTTCCTTCGATGTGCTGGGCCGGGCGCTGTCCGGCCTGCTCGAAGGCCATCGCGATCCCGTCATCGCTCCCAAGGCCGAAGGGGCAACGCCATGATCGGTTTCGTGCTGCGCCGCCTGCTGCAACTGGCGCCCGTTCTGCTTCTCGCTTCCACCGCCATCTGGGCGATGATCTACGCCGTTCCCGGCGGCCCGATCGGCGCGATCGCAGGCGACAATGCCAGCCCCGAGCAGATCGCCGCCGCGACGGCGCAATTCGGTCTCGACCGGCCGGTGCTGGTGCAATATGCGGACTGGCTCTGGAACGCGATCCGCGGCGATTTCGGCATCTCGATCCGTGGCCGCGCGCCGGTCCTTCAACTCATCGGCGAACGCCTGCCGGCGACATTGCAACTCGCCGTCGCCGCGACGATCGTCTCGCTCGTCATCGGCATTCCGGTCGCGATCGCCAGCGCGCTCCGTCCTGGGTCCTGGCTCGACCGTGTGCTGTCGGGCTGGAGCGCGCTGGCGCTCGGCGTGCCGACCTTCTGGCTTGGCATCCTGCTGATCCTGGTCTTCGCGGTCGAATTGCGTTGGCTGCCCTCGGCTTCGGCCTATGTGCCGATCTGGGAGAACCCGATCGGCGCGCTGCGCAATCTGGCGCTGCCGGCGCTGACGCTGGGCATCTATGTCTCGGGCATCCTGGCGCGTTTCCTGCGCGCCTCGCTGGTGAGCGAATTGCGCGCCGACTATGTGCGGACGGCCCGCTCGAAGGGGTTGCCGGAGCGGCAGATCGTCGGTGTGCACATCCTGCGCAACGCGCTGCTGCCCTTCATCACGATCGTGGGGCTGATGATGGCGAACTTCATCGGCGGCGCGGTGGTGACCGAGGCGGTCTTCACCTATCCCGGCATCGGCCGGCTGCTGATCCAGGCGATCTCGACGCGCGACTACCCGCTGATCCAGGGCTGCATCGTCATCATCCTGGTGCTCTACATCGCCATCAACCTCGCCGTCGACGTGCTCTATGCCTATATCGACCCGCGCATCGAGTACCGCTAAGGGGGCGCTGCTTCGCTGGCTCGATCCTCCTTAGAGGCTTCGCTGCGCGGAGCACCTCAGGATGATGGCGGAGGTTGGTCGATCGATGGCTGCGCGCTTGAAACCGAAACTCGAGCATCATCCTGCGGTGCCCGGCGAAGCCGGGCCTCGAAGGAGACTCCAGGGAGCTAGGATAACGGCGTGATTGGGTCCTTACCCGACCTTGTGGCCCGGCCAGCCCATCAGCAGCTTGGCGTCCTTCTCGGCCGCGCGCGCCTTTTCCGGATCCCTGAAAATCCGCGTCACGCATTGCGGCTTGGTGCGGTCGATCACGTCGTAGACCATGTGATATCCGGTCTTATCCATGATCGGCCCGATCCATCCGGCGCAGTGATCGCAATAGCGCTCCATCGGGGCGGCGTCATTGTCCATCACCTTGGAAAGGCTCGGGCAGACATTCATGCGGAGTTCGAGACGGTCCTCGTTGAAATCGAGGTCCATGTCGCAGTTTTCCTCGATCTTGATGTGCGACCAGTACTCGTACATGCCGGCCAGCCCTTGCGTCTGGATCAACTCGAGGATGTGGCGTTCCTGGTTCTTCGAGATCGCCAGCCAGTAGGCTTCCAGCGCCTCTTCGCCTTGGCTTTCGAGGAACTTGAAGATCTCGTTGTAGAACCGCGTGAAGTGGTCGCTCGGGATCATGCGCGCCTCGCAATCACCTGCCGGCACGAACCTTCGCCGGTCAGTTCCGTCGTGATGGCGAAGGGCGAACCCTCGGCCATGGCTTCGTTGGTGCGGCTGGTCTGGTCGCAAAAATGCGGCGAGACGTGGCCGACCAGGGCTTTCACATGATGCCAGGCGGTGCAGCGGCGAACGGTCAAGACGATCGCCGCCTCGCCGATCTCGATATCGTAGTCGGCGCCCTCGCGATCGAAGAAATGGCGCCAGTGGCGCACCAACTGGCTGGTGTCGCCGGCGATCAGGTCGCCGCGGATGCTGGCGTAGACGTCGCGGCCGACCTTCCTGAAAATCGCATCCATGGCGTCGACGCCGAAGCGCTCGACGATGAAGTCGATCGTCGTATTGGTCGCGCCGTGGAAGTCGAGATGGACGTTGCCGTCCTCCTCATAGCGCATCGGGCTTTCGCGCGTCGCCATGCTCAAACGCTCCCATAGAGGCATTCGCCGCCGACATAGGTCGCCTTGACGGCCAGCGTCGCCGGGTCGAGGACGCAGAAATCGGCACGTTTTCCGCGCGCGAGGCTGCCGATCTCGCTTTCCATCCCGAGCAGGCGGGCCGGCACCAGGCTGGTCGCATGCGCGGCGCGGACCAGGTCCTTGCCCGATAAGGCGAGATAGTTGCGCATTGCCTCGTCCGGCGCCAGCGACGAGCCGCATAGTCCGCCCTGACTGTCGCGCACCGCCTTGCCGGGCGCGCTGGTGACGACATAGCCGGGATAGAATTCGAAGGTTCTGCCCGGCGTGCCTGCATATTTCATCGCGTCGGTTTCGAGGAACACGCGATCTCCAGGCAATTGCGCCAGCAGCTTGACCAGTTGCGGATCGACATGGATGCCGTCGCAGATCAGGCCGAGCGCCAGCGTCGGCTCGGCCAGCAGCGCATCGGTCAGCGACACGACATGCACGCCCATATTGCCCGGCGGATAGGTCGGCATGACATTGTACATGTGCGTGACGGCATCGACGCCCCAGGCGACATAGCGGGGCACGTTCTCCGGCCGGGCGAGGCTGTGGCCGAGATGGACCGAGACGCCGGCGCGCTTCATCGCGCCGATGAAGCCCTCCGCGCCCTCGCGTTCCGGCGCCACCGTCACGGCCTTCAGCATGCCGCTGGTGGCGGCGAGCATCCGCTCGGCCAGTTCGACGCTGGGGGCGACGATGTTTTCCGGGTTGTGTGCGCCGGGCGAGCCGAAGCAGGGCCCTTCGCTATGGACGCCGAGCGCCCGCGCGCCTTTCGCTTCGCCGCATTGGGCGGCGAGGCCGGAAAGAACGCCTTCCATGCTGGCGGGCGGCAGGCAGGGGATCGCCGGCAGGAAGCCGGTGACGCCATGGCGCAGCATCACCTGCGAATTGGCGGCGACCGCGCCCGGATCGACATCGCAATAGAGATGCTCGCCGAAGCCATGCTGCAGCAGGTCGATCATGCCGGGAAACAGGATCGCGCCCTGGCCGTCGATCCTTTCCCAGTCGTCGCCGACCGGCGTTTCGGCGGTGACGATGCCGGCGATGCGGTCGTTCTGGACGAGAAGCTCGTTTGGCCGCTGCCCCTCGGGGGTAACGATCGTGACATTCGTCCATCTCTGCTTGACGTGCATCTCGCATTCCATCGTTATGATGTTATCATGCTAACAAAATAACTTTACACGGCAAGGAGAAAGAGATGGCGCAGCCCTGCGTTCTGGTGACGGGATCGACCCATGGCATCGGCTATGGCATCGCCGAGGCATTTGCGCGCCAGGGCGCCCGGCTCGTGATCAATTCGCACCTGCCGGACAATGGCGCGCAGGCGAAGCTTTCGGCGCTGACCGAGTGCCATTTCATCCAGTCGGATCTTTCGACCGCCGCCGGCGCGGTGTCGCTGGTCGAGCAGGCGCACGCCAGGCTTGGCCGGCTCGACACGCTGGTCAACAATGCCGGCACCTTCCTCGACACGCCCTTCGACGATCTGACCGAGGCGCTGTTCGACCGCACCTTCAACCTCAATGTGAAAGCCTATGTCTTCGCCTCGCAGGCCTTCGTGCGGCTGCTGGCGCCGGGGCAGGAGGGCGCCAGCATCGTGCTGGTCGGCTCGACCAATTCGGTGACCGCCGAGCGCCACAGCGTCGCCTATGACGCCTCGAAGGGGGCGGTGCTGATGCTGGTGCGCTCGCTCGCCGTTTCGCTCGCCGGTCGCGGCGTGCGCGTCAACGGCCTCGGGCCGGGCATCGTCGAGACACCGCTGACCCAGCGCGGGCTGGACGTTCCGGGCGTGCGAGCCTCGCTCAACAAACAGATCCCGTTCGGTCGCGTGGGACAACCGGAAGATGTCGGCGGCGCGGCGGTCTTCCTTGCCTCGCCCGCGGCAGGCTATATCACCGGCCAGATGCTGTTCGTCGATGGCGGCATCCTCGCCATCCAGAAGACATGGGAACCGCCGGTTTGAACCTCGACGCCTCGCCGCGCCATCTCCAGCTCCGCGACTGGCTTTTCCGGCGCTGGAAGACGACCGGGTTGCAGGCGGGCGACCGTATCGAATCGCAGAACGAGATCGTCAGACTCTGCGATTTCTCGCTGATCACGGTCGTGAAGACGCTGAAGGACCTGGAGAGCGAAGGGGTGATCCGCCGCCAGGTCGGCCGCGGCTCCTTCCTCGTCGCCACGCCCTGGGCCGAGGCGCACCGGCGCATCGGCTTTTTCTACAATCGCGACATCGTCGGCGGCGGCATCTTCGACAACGAGTTCTATACGCGGCTGGTGATGGCGTTCGAGAAGGGCGTCGTCTCGGCCGGGCATGAGTTCGTCATGGGAAGCTTCACCAATGAGCGCATGCCGACTGGCATGTGGGACGCGCTCGACGCGGTGGTGCTGACCGGCTTCACCCGGCAGACGCGGCTGGAGCCGTTGAGCGAAACCTCGAGCCAGGTCAGCCTGATCGACGCCAGCCTCGACGATCCGCGCTTCCACACCTATCGCCTCGACTATGGCCCGGCTTTCGTGGGGATGTTCGAGTCAGTGGGTGCGGAGCGTCGGCGCTATCTCTATCTCGACTCGACGATCGCCTCGAAGGAGCAGGCGGCCCGCCTCGAAGCGTTCCAGAAGGCTTGCGCCGGCGCCGCCGTTCCGCAGGATTTGCAGATCCTTGCCGTGAACCAGGAGACGGATATCGGTAACACGGCCGCTCTGGTTGAGGCGATCGAGTGGCTGAAGCCGGATGTGATCTGCGGCCATGTCCATCAAAGCTGGCGGCCGCTGATCCGCGGCCTGACCGAGGCGCGGATCTATCCGTTCCTGCTCGACCAGAAGGGGCCGGGTTTCGTCGTCGACACGGCGAACTGGATGGCCGAGGTGCTGCCGACGATCGAGGCCAACCTCGCCGACCGGCAAAGCCCGCCAGCCGTGCACGCGTTCCCGGCGCGGTTTCTGGGCTAGGGGCTTCTATGCCTCTACCTGAGGGTCGTTGGTGAAGGGCGGCGGCCGCAATTCCAGCTCTTCGTCAGCCCCACGCTCGGCGTCATCCCGGGCGGAGACCCGGGATCCATTCAGCCGGGCTGGCTGACGCACGAAACGCCCAATGTCTCGGCTGTATGGATCCTCGCTTTCGCGAGGATGACGGCCAGGGGGAGGATATTACGGGAGTGGACTACGCCAGCGCGTTCCCCGCGAGGCCGCTCTCGACCGTCAGGATCGCGCCGACCAGATTGCGCGTTGCTTCGGCTTGCGGGCGGACGAAGAGGTCCATCGGCTTGCCGACTTCGACGATCTTTCCCGCCGACATCACCGAAACCCGGCTGGTCGTATAGGCGACGACGGAAAGGTCATGCGCGATGAAGACGAGGCTCAGGCCCAGATTGTTGACCAGGTCCTTCAGCAGGTTCAGCACCTGTGCCTGGATCGACACGTCGAGCGCGGAGACCGGCTCGTCGGCGATCAGCACCTTCGGGCCCGGCATCAGGGCGCGAGCGATGGCGATGCGCTGCAGCTGGCCGCCGGAGAACTCGTGCGGATAGCGCTCCAGCGCCTGGCGGGTCAGGCCGACCTGGTCGAGAACTTCGAAAACCCGTGCGGCGTGGTCGCCCTCGATCTTAAGGCTGCGCAGCGGTTCCAGCAGCGACACGCCGATGCGCATCCTGGGGTCGAGCGACGAGCGCGGGTTCTGCATCACCACCTGCACCGAGCGGCGAAACTGGCGCCAGTGCTCGGCGCCGCCTGTCCAGACGTCCCGGCCGTCATAAAATACATGCCCCTCGCGCGGCTTCTCCATGCCGGTCAGGATGCGGGTCAGCGTCGTCTTGCCGGAGCCGGATTCGCCGACCAGACCGACGGCCTCGCCGGGGCGGACATCGAAATGGATGTTGTCGAGCACGGTCAGTTGCGGGCGCGCGCCCAGCAGTGACTGGCGGTTCAGCGCATAGGTCTGCGTGACCTGCCGCATCTCGAGCAGGGGTGGCACGAGCGCTGGATCGTTTGCGGGCATGGTCATGCGGCCTCCATCGGAACCGTGGCGCCGATCGGGTGCCAGCAGGCGGTGCGGCGGGGGCCGTCATCGAGCAGCGGCACTTTTGTCAGGCATTGCTCAGTCGCGGCGGCGCAGCGCGGGTGAAAGGCGCAGCCGGCGGGCAGGCTGTGCAGCGGCGGCACCATGCCCGGGATCGAGGCGAGCCTCGAACTGCCGTCGAGCGCGATGTTGTCCATGGTCGGCTGGGAG
>CBDDGQ010000004.1:0-76046 GCA_965227945.1 Azorhizobium sp.
CCGGCTTCGACCAGCCGCGCCTCGACCCAGGAACGCAATCCCCCGGCCTCGCCACCGCCGTGGTCCTTGTCCCAGAAGCTGAGAACGGCGCGACGGTTATAGCCAAACAGCCGCGACGTCGCGCTGAACGCCGGCAGTTCATCGAGATCGAGCAGCAGCGAAAAGACGCGGTAATGCAGCTTGTGCCGGCGCGGTCGGAAGCGGGCATGCATCACGTCGCCGAGATAGAGGGCGGAATGGCCACTCATTCGGCCGCCTCGCGTTGCGGCGCTAGCACGATCCGTCCGGATTCGTCTCCGACCGTCCAGGGCCGGCAAAGGCCCGAGAGATCCTCGGCCGCGGCGAGTCCCGCCTGCAGGCCATCCTCGTGGAAGCCGTAGCCGAAATAGGCGCCGCAGAACCAGGTGTTGCGCTGCCCCTGCAGCCGCCACAGCTGCTGCTGCGCGTCGAGCGCCGGCTGGTCGAACAGCGGGTGGGTATATTGGAAGCTCTGGATGATCTTGGCCGGATCGATCGCGCGCGTCGGGTTGAGCGTCACGAACAGGGGATGCCGGCTGTCGAGATTTTGCAGGCGGTTCATCCAGTAGGTGACGCAGAGCGGCTGCGCGCCCTCACGCTGTCGCTCGCCGATATAATTCCAGCTCGACCAGACGCGCCGGCGCTTCGGCATCAGCGTCTCGTCCGAATGCAGCACGGCCAGATTGTCGGTGTAGCGGAAGGCGCCAAGCACGGAGCGTTCCTGCGCGTCGGCATCGCCAAGCAGGCGCAAGGCCTGATCGGCATGGGTCGCAACCACGACGTCGCTGAAGCTCTCGGTATAGCCCGAGGCATCGGTGATGAGGACGCGGTCGTTCTCACGCATGATCCGGCTGACCGGGTTATTCAGACGGATTCCATCAGCGAACGCCGCGCTCAGCCGCTCGACATAGGCACGGCTGCCGCCCTGGACGGTGCGCCAGAGCGGGCGGTCGACCAAGTTCAGCAGACCATGGCTGGCGAAGAAGCGGACGAAGGCCAGCAACGGATAGTCGCGCATCTCGCGCGCCGTCATCGACCAGATCGCGGCCCCCATCGGCAGCAGGTGATCTTCGATGAAAGCCGGCGAATATTGGTGATCGTCGAGATAGTCGCCAAGCGTCAGCCCGTCGAGGTCGGTGCGCGGCAGCAGGAGCGGTGCCTCGCGGTAGAAGCGCAGGATGTCGCGCATCATCCGCCAGAAGCGGGGCCGCACCACATTGCCGCGCTGGCCGATCAGCCCGTTGAGGCCGGAGCCGGAATATTCGAGCCGGCCGCCATCGAGCGACGCCGCGAACGACATTTCGGACGCTGCCGTCTCGACGCCGATCTCCTTGAACAGGGCCACGAGGTTGGGATAGTTGCGCTCATTATAGACGATGAAGCCGGTATCGACCGGGATCGGACCGTTCGCGGTGGGGACCACCACCGTGTTGGAATGGCCGCCGAGCCTGGCGTCGCTTTCGTAAAGCGTGACGCGCATGGTCCGGCTGAGCAGCCAGGCGGCGGACAGGCCGGAAATTCCCGAACCGACCACGGCGACGTGGCGCGAGGCATCCGGCTGGTGGCCCTTGGCTTCAATATGCACGTTCTACCTTCCCGCGCCGATCTGGTTCCTGCTTGCTGATACGGGCCGAAAGACGTTCTGGATCCATCGGCGGCAAAAAATCGCCGGCGGGTGATCCGCTTCCCGGAGGCGCGCGTAGAAGCTGCATGAACGCGCTCATTTCCATTGCCGCTTCGCCATGGCAGAAACGATCCAGGACGGTGGTGCCCCGGCACCGCGTCGGATCGCTAGATCGCAGGTTGGGAATGGTTGAAATGCGCCGTCCGACGGAGAGCGACGCGACGCCGAGCATGGCGGCCCTGCTGGCCGCGGTTGGCGCGCGCCGCGATGTCGAGGCGTTCGAAACGCTGTTCCGCCATTTCGCGCCGCGCGTGAAGGCCTATATGGCGCGCCTGGCCGGCGACAGTCACCTGGCCGAGGAACTGATGCAGGAAACCATGGTCGCGGTCTGGAACAAGGCGGATCGCTTCGATCCGGCCAAGGGCGCCGCCTCGACCTGGATCTTCACCATCGCGCGCAATCTGCGCATCGACGCGTTCCGGCGCGACAATCGCCCGGATTTCGACCCGAACGATCCGGCCTTCGTGCAGGACGATGTCGCGCCCGCCGACGAAATGTTCGAGTCGCAGGAAGTCTCGGCCCAGTTGCACCTGGCGATGGCCTCGCTGCCGGAGGAGCAGGTGGCGCTGCTCAAGCTCGCTTTCTTCGAGGACCGCTCGCACAGCGCCATCGCGACCAGCCTCAACATGCCGCTCGGCACGGTCAAATCGCGCCTGCGCCTTGCCTTTGCCAAGCTGCGCGCCGCGCTCGATCGGAATGGAGACGCGTCGTGACTATCCGCCATCATCTGAGCGACGACCTTCTCGTCAGCTACGCCGCCGGCAGCCTCGCCGAAGGCTGGAGCCTGGCGGTCGCGACGCATCTGGCGCTCTGCCCCGTCTGCCGGAAGCGCCTGGCCCTGGCCGAGGACATAGGCGGCGAGTTGCTGGACACGGCGGAAGCATCGGACGACGTCACGTCGTCCTGGGAAGCGGTCCGCCGTCGCCTGGCCGATCCGGTGGCGGCCGAAGCCCCGCGCGCCGCGCCCGGCGGACGGCGCGAAGGCGGATTGCCGGAGCCGCTGCGCTCCTATCTCGGCGGCGATATCGACACGTTGCGCTGGCGCTCGCTCGGGCGCGGCGCCTACCAGATCCGCATCCCGACCGCCGACAGCGAGACCCAGGTCCGCCTGCTGCGGATCCCGGCCGGCAAGCCGGTGCCGGAACATGGCCATGGCGGCCGCGAATTGACCCTCGTGCTCACGGGTAGCTTCGCCGATGGCGACGACCTTTTCGCGCGGGGCGACATCGAGGATGCGGATGCCAGCCTGACGCACCAGCCCATCGCGACACCCGGCGAGGACTGCATCTGCCTTGCCGTTACCGACGCGCCGCTGCGCTTCCGCAGCTGGATCGTCCGCGCCATCCAGCCCATCCTGGGCATCTGATCCAACCTGAGAGCATCCCCCATGCTAAACTTCGCCATTGCCTATGCCGGCACCGCGCTGGTGTTCTTCGGGCTGGATTTCGTCTGGCTCTCCAGCGTGGCCTCCAGCTTCTACAAGAGCCGGATCGGCGAGCTTCTGCTGGCGCAGCCCAATCTCGGCGTCGCGGGATTGTTCTATCTCGTCTATGTCGCCGGCCTCGTGCATTTCGCGGTCATGCCCGCGGTCCAGACGGGAAGCTGGGTCACGGCGCTGCTGAACGGCGCGCTGCTGGGTCTGGTCGCCTATGGCACCTATGACATGACCAATCTCTCGACCTTGAAGAACTGGTCGGTTTCGGTCAGCATCGTCGACATGGCCTGGGGCGTGACACTGAGCGCGGTCGCCGCCACCTGCGGCTATCTGGTCACCACCTGGATGGCGGCGCGCAGCGGCGGCTGATCAGACGAGGGGCCCGATCGGCGCGCTCGCCTCGATGCGGGCGCGCAACTCCGTCTGCGCCGCCTCGCCGAGCGGGAAGTTCCACATGATGGCGATCGCCGCCAGCTTCGGCAGGATCGGCAGCCACGCATAAAGCATGGTCAGCGTATCGAGCGCGAAGGCGGGCACCACGGCGTCCCTTCCCGGTACGAAGCCCGACCAGGCCAGGATCGGGAACACCAGGCCGACGCCCAGCGCCAGCGACAGCTTGGTCGCCAGCCCCCAGGCGGCGAAATAGACGCCGGTGCGCTGCTCGCCCGACAGCGCCGTATCGCAATCGATGACATCGGCCTGGATCGCCGGTGGCAGCGCCAGATCGAAGCCGAGCAGCACGCCGGTCAGCGCACAGATCACGGCGAAGGCAGAGACGTCGCCCGTTCCCAGGAAGCCCGAAAAGAAGAACACCACGCAGGCAAGCAGCATGGCGCCGCACCAGCTGCGGTGCTTGCCGAACCGCGCCGCCACCCAGACGGCGATCGGCACGCCGAGAATGCCGCAGAGAAAATAGCCGAACAGCAAGGGGCCGCGCAGCGCCTCGGCGCCGAGGCGTTCGGACACGAAATAGAGGAACAGCGTCGCGGGGATCGCATTAGCGAATCCGTTGAGCAGGAAGGCGGCGACCAGCCGGACAAAAGGCCGATTGCGCACGAGATAGCGCAGGCTGTCGAGCAGCGAGAGCCGCGATCTCGATCGGTTGGCGGGCTCGGGAACCACGCCCACCGCGATGAACCCGAAGGCCGGAAGCGCGAGGAGGGTCAGCACCGCGACGGCGGCCATGCCGTGAAAACCCTCGATTGCCTCCATGCCGACGGCGAAGGGAAGCACGATGGCGACCAGCGTGCCGAGCAGCGTCGCGCCTTCGCGAAACGCCGAAACGACGGAACGGCCGCGATAATCGGTCGAAAGCTCCGCGCCCCAGGCGGTATAGGGCAGCAGGGTCGCCGTATAGCCGATCGAAAGCAGGATGCCCCAGAAGGCGAGGTAGCCGGTTCCGGCCGTGCTCGGCGGCCAGAACACCATGAAGGCCGAGAGCGCCGTCAGGGGCAGCGACAAGAGGAAGACCGTGCGGCGGCGCCCGAAGGTCGGCGAGACCCTGTCCGACAGCCAGCCGATCACCGGATCGCTTGCGGCGTCGAACAGGCGGATCAGGAGCAGCACCGTGCCGATGGCCGCGAGCGACAGGCCGAGATGGTCGGCATAGAAGGTCGGCACGATGACATAGAGCGGCAGGGCGATCGCCGCGAGCGGCACGGCCGGCAAGGCATAGGCGAGAAGCACGCCGCGGCCGGGCGTTCCTTCCTGGGCTTCCGGAGCCGGCGCCACTACGGCCCGATCCGCGCGGTTCCCGACGCGCCATCGTCGCGCAGCCAGGTGATCTTGCCGCCGCCGAGCGACGTGATCTTGAAGCAGAACTGCCGGCCGTCATACCAGCTGGGCCATTTCTGGCAGAGCGAATTGCCGGAGATCCACCAGCGACCTTCCTCGCGCGGCGCCAGCATCCGCGCCGCCGAAATGCCCGAGACATCGCCGACCACGATGCCATTCTCGCGATAGTGAAGCGGCAGGGCGATGCCGAACGGCGTGCTGAGACGAACCTTCTCGCCGGCAATCAACGTCTTGATTTCGGAGCCGCTAAGTTCGGCCGCCGCGGCCGGCATCGCCGCCGCGCATCCGGCAAGGACGACGGCAAGCGACAGCTTTCGGCTTGAGGGAACCGGCATGATGAGATCCTTTCCCACTTTTCCTAGCAATGGTCGCGAGGCGACGCCTTAGCGTCGGAATTCGACGTGCGTCTTGGCGACGGGCAAGCCGAACTTGGTGATCGTGGCGTTGTTGATCAGCCGGCCATCGTCCTGCAGCACCATCGTGTCGTGGAAGCGGACGCGATTGCGCTTTCGGGCCGCGTCGAGATCGACCAGATAGGTGAAGCGCGCCGTATTGCCGGTTACGGTGACCAGCGTGTCGCCGACGACGTCCTCGCGCGTGCCGCGATACTGGTTTGGCGCGATCTTGCGGAAGCGCCAGGTCTTGCGGTCGCGCTCGCCGTCGGAATAGACGAAGTCTTCGACCAGCGTTAGCGTCCGGCCGTTCCATTGGCCGCGGAGATCGACGGTGAAGTCGCGCTTCACGCCGTTGATCGCTTTGAAGCTGCCGACCGCCGAGGTCTTGCCGGCGAAATAGCGTTCCAGGGAAAGATCGCGCGCCGTCGCGGGCAGGATGCCCAGGAGCGTCACAAGTGCCATGGCCGCGAGGCCTGCCGTTCTGCTGTACATTCCACCCTCCTGCGATGCCGTTCGTGCTGCTTATACGGGGCGGAGCGACAGCTGGATCAGCGCCTGGCGAGTTGACCTTTCGAGGCGTCAACGAAGGTCCAGCTCGGCCGCGGGGACGGCGAGTTCGATTTATTGCAGCTTTGTCGATCGCTGTGGGTTATCCGACTGTCCGGCTTTCGACAGGGAGATTCCGTCCGTTGAGCGTTGCATTCACCAAGGAGGAAAGTGCCGAGACAGCCTCGGAAACGATCCTGCCGGCTCGGCCCATCTCCGATCGGATCAACCTGGTCACCGAGGCCGGCCTCGCAAGGCTGCAGGAAGACCTGGCCCTCGCCCGGCAAGCGCTCGACGCCGCCAACCTGCTGGAGGACGTGAACGAGAAGCGGCGGCAATCGGCGGTTCCGCTGCGGGACATCCGCTATTATGCCGAACGCGTCCGTACGGCCCGGTTGATGCCACCGCCGACATCCAGCGATGTCGTCGCCTTCGGCCACACCGTGACGTTCGAGCGGGACGACGGCCGCACGCAGACCTTCCGTATTGTCGGCGAGGATGAGGCCGACCCGTCGCAAGCCACCCTCTCGCACGGTTCCCCGGTTGCGATCGCGCTGATGGGCAAGGCCGTGGGCGACGTCGTCCGCCTCGGCCCGAGCGAACTCGAAATCCTCGCGATCGCCTAGAGGTTGCCGGAACACCTGGGCAAAAGACCGAAAAGCGCTTCTGTCTGTACGGAAATTGGTGTCCCGGAAGGGATTCGAACCCCTGACCTACGGTTTAGGAAACCGTTGCTCTATCCTGCTGAGCTACCGGGACATCGGCCGCCAAAGGGGCGGCGCGGGCCTGACCGGGTTTGCCGGGCGGGCGAGATGCTTATGGTCCGATTGCCGCCCCGTTTTCAAGAGCGCGCCGCAGAAATCTGGGATGCAATATGCTCGCCCTGGCCGCAGGCGGCACGCTTCGACGCCCGACGCGCCCGCCTTGCGGATTTCCGGATGCGCAGCGGGAGCCTGCATGAGACGATGTCGTCGCGTCGCCATGACGATGACACAAGGGCGGGGGAATCAGGACGCGGATGGGCACGAAGCGTCGCAGCTTATGGGCGCCGCTCGCTTCCGGAGACACCGGGAGGCGCGGATGGGCGCTGGCGGCGACCAGGCTGGGGCTTGTCATGGCGGTGTTGGGAGCGATGATGGCGGAAGCGACGGGGGCCGAACGGTCCGAAAGGACGGCAGGGTTGCAGGAATGCCGCCTGGTCGATGGCGAGGCCGGCCTGGTTGCCAGCGTCGTCGACGGGGACACGCTGGTGCTCGATTCCGGGCTGGAGGTGCGGCTGGTCGGCATGCAGGCGCCGAAACTGCCACTCGGCCGGCCGGATTTCACGGCATGGCCGCTGGCGGAGGAGGCGAAGACGGCGCTGGAGCGCATGGCGCTCGGCCAGGCGGCGCAGCTGCGCTATGGCGGCGCCCGGCGCGACCGCTACGGCCGCGCGCTCGCCCATGTCGAGATCCTTCCGGAAGGCGGCGAACCGCTCTGGCTGCAGCAGGCGATGGTCGCCGGCGGCTTGGCCCGCGTCTATTCCTTTGCCGACAACCGCCAGTGTGTCGACGCTTTGATGAATGTTGAACGGCAGGCGCGCAAATCAGGGCTTGGCCTCTGGCCCGATCCATACTACGCCATCCGCCCTGCGACCGATCCCGCACTTGCAACCCGACACGATGTATATGATCTGGTTGAGGGAAGAGTCGTTTCCGTCGGGGAGCGCGGTCCGATTGCCTATCTGGATTTCGGACGCGACTGGTCGACGGACTTCACGGCGGTGCTGACAGCCGAAGCCCTCGCAGCTTTGGCGGAAGACGGCATCGACGTGAAGGCGTTGAGGGGGAAACGGGTAAGACTGAGGGGCTGGATCGAGAGTCACGACGGGCCGAGCTTGCGGATCACGCATCCCGAGCAGCTCGAGCTGTTGGACCAATGGTGAAGAATGACGGCATTCGGTGCCACACGGGATAGGGAGCGGTTGCGCTCCCGCGGCGCGCTTCTCTGGAAGGCCGCCATCATCACGGCGAGCCTGCTGCTCGCCGGCTGCACAACCGTGCTTGAACAGACCTACGGCCCGCCGCAGACGACGGCCGGGGCCGCCATCCCTCCCCCGGTCGATCCCGAGCAGGCGCGCATCGGCGCACAGGAGCACCCGCGCATCGTCGCGAGCTTCGGCGGCGTCTATCACGACGACAAGCTCGAGAAGACCGTGGCGCGGATCGTCGGCCGCATCGTCGCCGCCTCGGACGATCCGTCGCAGTCCTACCGTATCACCATCCTCAACACGCCTTCGGTCAATGCCTTCGCTCTTCCGGGCGGCTATCTCTATGTGACGCGCGGCCTGCTGGCGCTGGCGAATGATTCCTCCGAGGTCGCGGCAGTGATCGCGCACGAGATGGGCCACGTCACCGCCAACCACGCCATGCAGCGCCAGAACAAGGCGCGCGCCGCGATGATCGTCAGCCGCGTCGTCACCGACGTCCTGCAGGACGGCGACGCCGGCCAGCTGGCGCTCGCCTCGAGCCAGCGCACGCTCGCCGCCTTTTCGCAGCAGCAGGAACTGGAAGCCGACGCGATCGGCGTGCGCACCATCGGCAAGGCGGGCTACGACCCCTTCGCCGCCGCCCGGTTCCTCGACCTGATGGGCCGCTTCGCCGCCTACAAGTCGGCCGGCAGCGTGCAGGACAAGCGGCCCGATTTCCTCGCCTCGCATCCGGCGACGCCGCAGCGCGTCGATTTCGCCGTGCGCGCTGCGCGTCAGTTCGGCGCGCCGGGCATCGGCGAGGTCGACCGCGAGCGCTATCTGCAGGGCATCGACGGCATGCTGTTCGGCGACGACCGTTCGCAGGGCTTCGTGCGCGGCAAGAATTTCTACCATCCGACGCTCGGCGTGGCCTTCACGGTTCCGAACGGATTCATCCTCGACAACACGACGGATGCGGTGCTGGCGACGGCGCCGGACGGCACCGCCTTGCGCTTCGACGGCGCCAACCTGCCGGTCGGTACGGCGCTGGCCGATTATATCGCGTCGGGTTGGGTCAACGGGCTGGACCGGAACTCGATCAAGAGCTTCTCGGTCAATGGGCTGGAGGCTGCCTCGGCGCGCGCCGAAGCCAAGGGCTGGGTGTTCCGCATCGCCGTGATCCGCGTCGGTCCCAGCGCGACCTATCGCTTCATCTTCGCCAACGAGACCGACACGCCGGGCCTCGAGCAGTCGACGAACGAGACGGTGCAGAGCTTCCGCAAGCTGTCGCCCCAGGAAGCCGCCGCGCTCAAGCCGCTGCGGGTGCAGCTGGTGACGGTGAAGTCGGGCGATACGGTGGACAGCCTCGCGCGGCGCATGAACGGCGTCGACCGGCCGGGAGACCTCTTCCGCGTTCTGAACGACATCAAGGGCAATGCGCTGCCGCCCGCCGGCGACAAGGTCAAGATCATCGGCGATTGAGCGCCAAGCGGCGTCGCAAAGGCCGTCTTGGCGCCTCTGTTTTACCGAACAGGCCAGACAACAAAAAAGGGCGCTCGAAGGCGCCCTTTTTGCTTTTCAGCCGATGGCCGGTCAGACGTCGAAGCGACTGACGTCGCGGACCGCGCCCCGGTCGGCGCTGGTCGCCATCGCGGCATAGGCCTTGAGCGCCGTCGTCACGTTGCGCTTGCGCGGCTTGACCGGCTTCCAGCCGTCCCGCCCGCGGGCGTCCATGGCGGCGCGACGCGCGGCAAGTTCCTCGTCGGAGATCTTGATGCGCAGGATGCGGTTCGGGATATCGATCTCGATCGTATCGCCTTCCTCGACCAGGCCGATGGCGCCGCCGGCCGCCGCTTCCGGCGCCACATGGCCGATGGAGAGGCCCGAGGTGCCGCCGGAGAAGCGGCCATCCGTGACCAGCGCGCAGGCCTTGCCCAAGCCGCGCGACTTCAGATAGCTGGTCGGATAGAGCATTTCCTGCATGCCGGGGCCGCCGCGCGGTCCCTCGTAGCGGATGATGACGACGTCGCCTTCCTTGACCTTCTTGTTCAGGATGCCGAGCACGGCGTCGTCCTGGCTTTCGAAGATCACGGCCGGGCCGGTGAACTTGAGGATCGACTCGTCGACGCCGGCGGTCTTCACCACCGAGCCGTTGAGCGCGATGTTGCCCTTCAGCACGGCGAGGCCGCCATCCCTGGAGAAGGCATGCGGCACGTCGCGGATGGCGCCCTTTTCACGATCGAGATCGAGCTCTTTCCAGCGCTGGTTCTGGCTGAAGGCCACCTGGGTCGGCACGCCGCCCGGAGCCGCGCGATAGAATTCGCGCACGCTCTCGCTGTTGGTCTGGCGGATGTCCCAGCGGGCGATCGCCTCGGCGAGCGTCGAGGAATGCACCGTCGGCAGATCGAGGTTCAGCAGGTCGCCGCGCGCCAGTTCGCCGAGGATGGCCATGATACCGCCGGCGCGATGGACGTCTTCCATGTGCACGTCCTGCTTGGCCGGCGCGACCTTGCAGAGCACCGGGACATGGCGGGACAGGCGATCGATGTCGTCGAGGTCGAAGTCGATCTCGCCCTCATGCGCCGCCGCCAGGATGTGCAGCACGGTATTCGTCGAGCCGCCCATGGCGATATCGAGCGTCATGGCGTTTTCGAACGCGCCGAAGGAGGCAACGTTACGCGGCAGCACGCTCTCGTCGTCCTGCTCGTAATAGCGACGGGTGATGTCGACGATCTGATGGCCGGCCTCGACGAACAGGCGCTTGCGGTCGGCGTGGGTTGCGAGCGTCGAGCCGTTGCCCGGCAGCGACAGGCCGAGCGCCTCGGTCAGGCAGTTCATCGAATTGGCGGTGAACATGCCCGAGCAGGAGCCGCAGGTCGGGCAGGCATTCTGCTCGATCAGCTTGACGTCGGCATCGGACATCGACTCGTCGGCGGCGGCGACCATGGCGTCGACGAGGTCGAGCGCATGCAGCTTGCCGTCGGACAGCACGACCTTGCCGGCTTCCATCGGGCCGCCGGAAACGAAGATCGTCGGGATGTTGAGGCGCAGCGACGCCATCAGCATGCCCGGGGTGATCTTGTCGCAGTTCGAGATGCAGACCATGGCGTCGGCGCAGTGGCCGTTGACCATGTACTCGACCGAGTCGGCGATGATCTCGCGCGAAGGCAGCGAGTAGAGCATGCCGTCATGGCCCATCGCGATGCCGTCATCGACGGCGATCGTGTTGAATTCCTTGGCGACGCCGCCGGCCTTCTCGATCTCGCGCGCCACCAGCTGGCCAAGATCCTTCAGGTGGACGTGGCCGGGGACGAACTGCGTGAACGAGTTTACCACCGCGATGATCGGCTTGCCGAAATCACCGTCCTTCATGCCGGTGGCGCGCCAAAGACCGCGCGCGCCGGCCATGTTGCGGCCGTGGGTGGTAGTACGGGAACGATAGGCGGGCATGTTGACCTCGATCTGCATCGTTTTCCCCCATATAGGGCACCGGCGATCGAGCGGAGCGTTCCGGGGGAAGTGGTAAGGGGTTTTGGTTGCACCAAAGCAACCGGGATGTCGAGAAAATTTCGCGTTCGGGACCTTGCGCGGGCATGGGCAGAGTGCCATCTCCTTCAAACGAGCGGGGTCCGGGCCCCTCTGGCGGTGCGTCGCCCACCGTGATGTCGGACCCTTAAATAAATTGGCCCGGCGACCTGTGCTCGTGATCCATGGATATTGTTTCGTTCTTCGGGGCCGAATTTTTCGGCCAGCCGGCTGCCGTCTGGTTGCTGTTTGCCGGCATCGTCGTTTTGCTGCTGGTCCTTGACCTCGGCGTGCTCAATCGTGGTGACCACGAGATCGGCATTCGCCGCAGCCTTCTACTCTCCAGCTTCTACATCGGCGTCGCGCTGCTGTTCGGCGCCTGGGTCTGGTACGATCTCGGCGCGGATGCCGGCATGCTCTACCTGACCGGCTTCGTCGTCGAGAAGAGCCTCGCCCTCGACAACATCTTCGTCATCTCCCTGATCTTCGGCGCCTTCGCGATCCCGCGCGCCTACCAGCACCGCGTGCTGTTCTGGGGCATTCTCGGCGTACTGGTGTTGCGCGCCGTGATGATCGGCCTCGGCGCGGCGCTGATCTCGTCCTTCGGCTGGATCCTGTATATCTTCGGCGCCTTCCTGATCATCACCGGCATCAAGATGCTGTTTGCCGGCGACGAGCCGATGGATCTGGAGAAGAGCCGGATCCTCAAGCTGGTGCGGCGGATGATA
The DNA here is from genome assembly GCA_965227945.1 of Azorhizobium sp. Classification (GTDB taxonomy): domain Bacteria; phylum Pseudomonadota; class Alphaproteobacteria; order Rhizobiales; family Xanthobacteraceae; genus Azorhizobium. Next base: position 12,074 of record CBDDGQ010000004.1, read on the forward strand.
CCCGTCTCGCCCAATCTGGACGGCCACCGCTTCTTCACCCGCGTCCAGCAGGCCGGCGGCAAGGCGCATCTGGTGGCGACGCCGCTGTTCCTGGCGCTGGTTTCGATCGAGATCGCCGACATCGTGTTCGCCGTCGACAGCGTGCCCGCCGTCTTCGCGATCACGACCGACCCCTACATCGTCTACACCTCGAACATCTTCGCCATTCTCGGCCTGCGCGCGCTCTATTTCGCGCTGGCCGCCATGGTGCACCGCTTCCACTACCTGAAATACGCGCTGGCTCTGGTGCTGGTACTGGTCGGCGGGAAGATCTTCTGGACCCACCTGATCGGCCCGGTGAACACCTTCGTGTCGCTTGGCTCGACTATCGGCATCCTCGCCGCGGGCGTCATCCTCTCGCTGTGGAAGACGCGCAACGACGTGGAGCCGGTCGCTCAGGTCGGCGCGAGCGACGTTTCGATCAAGCGCACCCAATAGGATGCGCCGATCGGCAGGGCCTCGTCGTTGAAATCATAGGCCGGGTTGTGGAGCCCGGCCGTGTCGCCATTGCCGATGAAGATGAAGGCGCCGGGGCGCTTCTCCAGCATGTAGGAGAAATCCTCGCCGCCCATCATCGGCGCGACCTCGCGATCGACGCGGTCGCCCCCGACGATTTCCGAAGCCACGTCGCCGGCGAAGATGGCATTGGCGGCGTGGTTCACCGTCACCGGATAGTTCCGGTCGTAGTCGACCTCGATCCTGGCGCCGAAGGTGGCGCCAATGCCGGCGGCGATCTCGCGGATCCGCTTCTCGGCGAGATCGCGCATCTCCGGCGTCAGCGTGCGGACGGTGCCGCCCAGAAAGGCCGTCTGCGGGATGATGTTGTGCGCCTCGCCGGCGTGGAACTTGGTCACCGAGACGACCACCGAGTCGAGCGGATCGACCGAGCGCGACACGATGGTCTGCATGGCCTGCACGAGATGCGCGCCGATGACGATCGGATCCAGGCTCAGATGCGGCTTGGCCGCATGGGCACCCCGTCCCGCGATGGTGAAATTGAACTCGTCGGTCGCGGCCATGATCGGGCCCGGCCGGATCGCGAACTTGCCGATGTCGAGCCCGGGCATGTTGTGCATGCCATAGACCTCGTCGATGCCGAACCGCTCCATCAGCCCGTCCTCGACCATCGCCTTGCCACCACCGCCACCCTCTTCGGCAGGCTGGAACACGACCACGGCGGTACCGTCGAAATTGCGCGTCTCGGCCAGATATTTGGCCGCGCCCAGCAGCATCGCCGTATGGCCGTCATGACCGCAGGCATGCATCTTGCCGGGAATGGTCGAGGCATAGGGCTTGCCGGTGATCTCGGTCAAAGGCAGCGCGTCCATGTCGGCGCGCAGCGCCACGGTCCGGCCGCCGGCGCCGCGCCTGCCGCGGATGACGCCGACGACGCCGGTGCGGCCGAGGCCCGTCACCACTTCGTCGACGCCGAATTCCTGCAGCCGCTCCGCGACCTTGGCCGCCGTGCGATGCACGTCGTAGAGGATTTCCGGATGCTGGTGCAGATCATGCCGCCAGGCGGCGACCTCGTCCTGATACTCGGCCAGGCGATTGATGATCGGCATTCCGGAACTCCGCAGGGTTTACAGTACGAAGCTCCACTCTAGCTGCGGCGCAGCAAAAAATCACGATCCGGTTTGCTTTTCCTTGCCTTAGCCATGCCGGGCCGATGGATCGTCCGGATCAGGCTCGCGCGCCTCGCCGGTATCGCGACGCTCATGGCCCGGACTGCGCGCATGGCTCTCCGACCAGCTGTGCGATTGGCGCGATCGGCCGGTCGAGAAGGCATGGCCATGCGCCTCGGCGAAAGTCGGCCCATGGCGGTGGAAAAATCCACGGCCCTCCGATTGACTGTGGCCATCGGCCTGTTCGAAGCCCTGCGAAAAGGGCTGGCCCGCGAGGCTCTGCCAGAAGCCCGCCCAGGGATTGTCGTCATCCTGCGGCGCGCTCTCGGGATCGAATGGCGCCTCGACGCGATGCAGGATCGCGTCGAGTTCGACCAGCTTGGCCTCGACGAGCGGATCGGGGCGGATCCGAAGATGGTCGCCCATCATCTGCGTCGCCAGTTGGCGATTGCCGATATGCCAGGCGATGCGAACCAGTTTCGGCAGGCTGCTGGCTGAGACCTCGATCAGCGGCTCCCTCGCCGCCTCGACCGCGATGATGCGGCCATCCTCCAGCAACAGCCCGTCGCCATCGCGCAGCCCGACCGGCATCGGCAGATCCAGCAGGAACGACACGCCGCCCTTGGCCGACATGGCAAGGCGGCCCCGGCGTCGGGCTTCATAGTCCAATAGGACAGTATCGGCGACGGCACCGGTCCAGGAACCGGCGGGAAGAATGGTGGTTGCGCGGATCATGCAGCGCCTCCTCACAATCGTGGTGCGTCCCAGACCGAAATTCCGATCCGGCGACGTCTCGCATACCGCCCTCAGAACGACCCATACCCCTAATCTAGGTCATAACGTAACGTCACGCCATGGTCTCCGCATCGTCGCAGGCCGCGCTAAAACGTGAATCGTCGTCAAAAATCCGCCAATCGCCTCGCGGAAGCCGTTTGGAAAGGCCTGTTGGTGGAGAGAAATTTTCGCTCTCATTCCAAGGACTTCTGGATGGTGCGCGAAATCGGCGGTTTGGTCGCTTTGCCAAGCCTGCCCCAGATCGGTTATTCAGGTCCGACGCGCCGGCCTCGTCGGTCCCGCCACCTTCCCGACACGGACAAAGCCTGACATGCACTTCGTGACCCGATCGATCGCCCGGTTCCTCGCACTCATCCTGCTGGTAGGCCTTGGCGTGAACGCGGCTTCCGCAGTGGAGACGCCCTACATCGTCGCCGACATCGACAGCGGCAAGGTCCTTGCGGCGCGCAATGCGCACCAGGACTGGTAACCCCGCCTCGGTGACCAAGCTGATGAGCGCCTATGTCGTGTTCAAGGCGATCCGCGACAACAGGATCTCCCTGGCGAGCCAGATCGTGGTCTCCCGCCACGCGCTCAACGAGCAGCCGAGCAAGATGGGCTTCAAGGTCGGAACCATCATCGATCTCGACAATGCGCTGAAGATGATGCTGGTGCATTCGGCCAATGACATCGCCATGGCGATCGCCGAGACGGTGGGCGGCAGCGAGGCCGGGTTCGTGGCGATGATGAACGCCGAGGCGGCCCGGCTCGGCATGACGAACACCCATTTCATCAATCCGAACGGCCTGCCCGGCGAGGGCCAGTTCACCTCGGCGCGCGATCTCGCCGTGCTGGCGCGCGCGCTCTGGATCGAGTTTCCCGAACGGCGCCAGCTCTATGGCATAACCGCGATCCGCTCCGGCAAGCGCGTGCTGAAATCCGCCAACTCGCTGCTCGAGCGCTATCCCGGCTCCAGCGGCATGAAGACCGGCTTCATCTGCGCCTCGGGCTTCAACGTCGTGGCGACCGCCTCGCGCGACGGCCATACGCTGGTCGCCGTGGTGCTTGGTTCCAGCACCGCCAAGGAACGCGCCGAGCTGACGGCCCGCCTGATGAACCAGAGCTTCGGCAGCCTGGCGCTGACCGGCAACCGCCCGACGCTGGCCAGCTTCCGCGGCGCCTCGCCGGTCGCCGGCGCGATCAACATGCGCGACGACATCTGCAATCGCAAGGAACGCGGCGAGCATGAGGCGGAGACCGCCGCCGCGCCGAACCTGCCTAGCGCGCTGGAGCCGCGCGTCAAGCTGATGGAACCCGTCGTCGTCTCGACGATCGGCGTGCGCAACCCGGACGGCTCGATCAAGCCGGCCGCCGTCGCCGAAGCCGAGGACGAAGCCGCCGCCATCGCCGCGGCCGCCGCCAAGCAGGAAAAGAAGCAGAAGGGCAAGGCCGCCCGGAACAGCAAGAAAGACGGCGACAAGAAGTCGGCAGCGAAGCCTGTCGCCAAGCCTTCCAAGGCCGTCGCCAAGAAAGAAGGCGACAAGCCGGTCAAGGCGAAGGCGCCCGCCAAGCCCAAGATCGAACTCGGCGTGCCGTTCGACTCGACCGACGTCGCCCCCCTGCCGGATTCGGCACTCGCCATCTCGCAGTGACGCGCTTGCCTCAGGAAGCCGCCCAGAGCCCCGCCCGCCAGCGCCCCAAGCCGATCCCTCTGACCGTGCTGACCGGCTTTCTCGGCGCCGGCAAGACGACGCTGCTGAACCGGTTGCTGCGCGATCCGGCGCTGGCCGGCACCGCCGTCATCGTCAACGAATTCGGCGAGATCGGGCTCGACCATCTGCTGGTCGGCGAGTCCGAGGACGGCATCATCGAGCTCTCCTCCGGCTGCCTCTGCTGCACCATTCGCGGCGAGCTGGTGACCACGCTCGAGAATTTGCTGCGCGCGCTCGACAACCACCGCATCGAACGCCTTGACCGGGTTGTCATCGAGACGACCGGGCTGGCCGATCCCGCGCCGGTGCTGCAGAGCGTGCTGCTCCATCCCTATCTGTCGATGCGCTACCGGCTCGACGGCGTCGTCACCGTGGTCGATGCCGTCAACGGGGCGCGAACCCTCGACATGTCCGATGAGGCCAACCGGCAGGTCGCGGTGGCCGACCGCATCGTGCTGACCAAGACCGATCTCGCCGACGCCGATCCGGCGATCCGCGACCGCATCCGCGCCCTCAACCCCGGCGCCGTCATCCTCGAAGCGTCCCGCGACGACGTGCAACCCGCAAACCTGTTCGACACGCAACCCTTCAGCACCGAAGGCAAGATCGCCGACGTGGTCGGCTGGCTGGCGGCCGAAGCCCATGCCGGTCACGATCACGACCATCACCATCACGACCATGGTCACGGGCATGGGGCTCATGCGCACCAGCACGCCCATGACGTGAACCGGCACGACGCGCGCATCCGCTCGCTCGTCGCGACCCGCACGACGCCGATTTCCCGCCATGCGCTGGATGATTTTCTCGACCGGCTGGCCCGCGAGCATGGCGCCAGCCTGCTGCGGCTGAAGGGGCTGGTGCAGACGGCCGATGCGCCGGACCGGCCGCTCGTCGTCCAGGCGGCGCAGACGATCTTCCATCCGCCCGCCCGGCTTCCCACCTGGCCGAGCGATGACCGGCGCTCGCGGCTGGTGCTGATCGTGCGCGACATGACGGAAGCGGCCGAACGCGCCCTGGTCGGCGCCTTTTCCGACCTGCCGCAGACCGATATCGCCGACGCAACCACGGTGGCCGACAACCCCCTCGCCATCTCCGGCTTTTCCGGCGTTTTCCGGCCCTGACCAAGCCCGTAGCCTCCGCTATTAGCGGTTGCAGGTGGCCCAGGAACAATTGCTCTTGCCGGGACGGAACCGAATGGGAAAGGCGTCGTTAAGACATCAGAGGCAACCCTGAGGAGAGCCAAGATGTCGATGAAGATTGCCGTCGCCGCAGCCGTGTCGATCGCCGCCTGCCTGCCGATGATGCCGACCCAGGCCCTGGCCGTTTCGCAGAACGCGGCGAAGAACATCTGCATCAACAAGGCCGCTATCAAGCACAATGCCCTGCGCGGCAATATCCAGATCAATCGCACCAAGGTGCGCAGCAGCACCTATGAGTTCGGCCTCGTGATCGACGGCGGGCAGTTCAACTGCATCGTCACCAAGGGCGGTAAGATCCGCTATCTCGGCTAGCCTTCGATCCCGGCTGACGTCGCCGCATCGCTCCGGCAACATGGTTCCCCACCATGCTGGAGCGATTCGATCCGTTGATGCCCAAGATCCTGACGCTTTGCGGCAGCCTGCGCGCCGCCTCTTCCAACCGAACACTGCTTCGCGCGGCCGAAAAGACCGCGCCGGCGGGCGTGGTTTTTGAGCATTTCGAGGGTCTGGGTGACCTGCCGCATTTCAATCCGGATATCGAAGCCGGTCTGCTTCCCGCACCGGTCGCCGATCTTCGAGCCCGGATCGAAGCAGCGGACGCGATCCTGATCTCTTGCCCGGAATATGCCCGCGGCATTCCCGGTTCCTTCAAGAATGGCCTGGACTGGCTCGTCGGGGGACATGAGCTTCCTGGCAAGGCGGTCGCGCTGTTCAATGCCTCGCCGCGCGCGTCCGATGCGCAGGCGGCCCTTCGATTGGTCCTGACCACCATGTCGGCTCGTGTGGTCGACGAGGCGTGCATCGCGGTCGCGCTGCTCGCTGGGAATCGCGAAGCCGAGGCCATCGCCGCCGATCCGGAACTCCGCCCAATCCTCGAGCGAGGTCTCGCGGCTCTGCTGGCCGTGATCGAGCCGCCTCAGTCGGGCTGAGCGGCGTTCGCGCCACGTTCGATCAGGAAGCGCAGGATAAGGCGGCCGCCCTCCTCCAGCCGCTCTTGAAGGACTAGCCGATGGCCGTCCTCCTGGCAGAGATGCGGGATGTCGATCGCCGCCATCGGGTCGGTTGCCTCGACCAGCAGCCGACTGTCCCGCGCCATGCCGGCGAGTAGCTTGCGCGCCTTCAGAACCGGCAGCGGACAGGCGATCCCCCGCGCATCGAGCATGCGATCGGCGCGCCAGAGGGCGCTTTCGTCCGGGGTGGCATGGGCTGCATCTTCGGTCATTTCGATCGGCACATCCTGGGCACGGGCTGGCCCGTTTCGACGGGCGAACGCTTTCTTAAAGCAGAAACCGCTACAAAACGCTCTGGTCGTCCCGATTTCCCCTTCCGGTTCAGGAGCTCCGCCCGGTGCGTGTTTCCTTCGTCGGCATGGTCGAGCGCTTTGCGCCGGCGGTGCTCCGCGCCCGCCTGGTCCGCCTGGCCGCGATCGCCGACAACATCGTCACCGGCCGCGATGACCGCGCCGTCGCCCAGCGCATGGCGCTGACCGCCTTCACCATCCGCATCCTGTCCGCCGTCATCGCCTATGCCAGCCAGGTACTGCTGGCGCGCTGGATGGGCGAATTCGAATATGGCGTCTACGTCGTCGTCTGGGTCGGGGCCGTCATCATCGGGGGCCTCGCCTGTCTTGGCATCCAGACGGCGGTCGTGCGCTTCGTGCCGGAATATGCCGCGCGCAACGAACTGGCGTTGTTGCGCGGCATCCTGATCGGCAGCCGCGTGCATGGCCTCGCCACGGCGACGCTGATCGCCGCCATCGGCCTCATCGGCATCTTCCTGTTCCGCGACAGCATCGCCAGCTACTACGTCATGCCGCTCTATCTCGCGGCGATCTGCATCCCGATGCTGGCCATCGGCGAGATCCAGGATGGCCTGGCGCGCGGCTTCAACTGGGCCGATCTCGCGCTCTGGCCGACCTTCATCATCCGTCCCGTCCTGATCATCCTCTTCACCTATGTGGCGCTGGAGATGGGCGCGGTCCCCGACGCCACCACGGCGATGACGACGGCGATCCTCGCCACCTACCTGACCAGCGTTCTGCAGATGGGCGCGCTGGCCTATCGCACGCAGAAGGTCGTGACGCCCGGCGTCCGGCACTACCGCTCCTTCACCTGGATCGCGGTCGCCTTCCCGATCTTCCTGGTCGAAGGCTTCTTCAACCTCCTGACCAATGTCGACATCCTGATCGTCGGCCAGTTGCGCCCGCCGGAAGAGGTCGCCGTCTATTTCGCCACGGTGAAGACGCTGGCGCTGGTCCACTTCGTCTATTTTGCCGTCCGCGCCGCCACCATGCAGCGCTTCTCGCAATATTATTCGTCCGGCGACCGCGTCCGCTTCGAGGCGACGGTGCGGGATTCGCTGCACTGGACATTCTGGCCTTCGGTCGTGGCCGTCCTTCTGCTGCTGCTCTGCGGCCGCTTCCTGCTGTCTATGTTTGGCGCCAGCTTCGTCTCCGGCTTCCCGCTGATCTTCATCTTCGCCGCCGGGCTGCTCGTGCGCGCCTCGATCGGACCTGCGGAAAGCATTCTGACCATGGCGGGGGAACAGCGGATCTGCGCCGCCGTCTATGCCGGCACGTTCCTGGTCAACCTGGTCCTGAACTATACGCTGATCCCGCATTTCGGGCTGGAGGGCGCGGCGATCGCCACCTCGCTGGCCCTCTGCCTGGAAACGCTGGCCGTGTATCTGGCCGTGCGCTGGCGGCTGAGGCTGCGCTGCTCGATCCTGCATGTGCTGGGACCCTCGGGGCACGATCCGCGTGACGCCGCGTTCGGAAAGGCAGCCGTGACGACCCCGTCCGTCGCGGAAGCGCCGGCTCCGGCGAGAGAACCGGTCGCGGGCGCGGCTGAGGACAACCCCTTCTTCACCGCGAGCATTCTCGGCGCGGCGCGAGAGCACCTCGGCGACCCCAGCGTAACGATCGCCGCCATTACCGATGCCAACGGCGACCTCATCGCCCTGGCGCCGATCCGCCCCACCCCTCTGGGCCGGCTAATCTCCGCCATGGCCGTCTGGGTGCACCCGCATGGGCCGCTCGGAACCCCGTTGCTCGACGCCGGTGCGATCGACGCCGCGGCCGCCGGCCTGATCGCCGCCATGGATGGCGGGAAACCGGGACAGCGCATCCTCGAATTCCCCTATCTGCCGCTGGCCGGCCCGGTCGCCGACGCGTTGCGACACCAGGCCGAGTTCACGGGCCGGCCGATCGCCGTGCTCGCCGCACACCGTCGGGCCATGCTGAAACGGACGGGCACGGATCCCGCGCGTTTCCAGCAGGCCATCTCGGCCAAGAAGCGCAAGGAACTGGCGCGCCAGCTTCGCCGCCTCGGCGAATTGGGAAAGCTCACCGTCGAGCACGTCTCGGATCCGGAACGTCTCGCTGCCGCGCTGGACGATTTCTTCGCGCTGGAGGCAAGCGGCTGGAAGGGCCGGCGCGGCACGGCGCTCACACTCCGCGAGCGCGAGAAGGCGTTTGCCGAAGCCGCCATCGCCGGTGGCGATGCGGCGATCCACGCGATCCGGCTCGATGGCCGCGCCGTGGCGATGCTGGTCAGCTTCAAGGCCGGTAGCAGCGCCGTGACCTGGAAGATTGCCTATGATGAGGCCTATGCGCGCTTCTCGCCCGGCGTCCACATCATGCTGGAGGCGTCCGTCGCGCTGCTGGCCGATCCGGCCATCGACCAGATCGATTCGATCGCCATTCCCGACCACCCGATGGTTGACCCGATCTGGCCGGACCGGTTGGAAATCGGCACGCTCGTCATCGGGCCGAAGGGTGGCGGTCTCCGCTACGAGATCGGCCTGGCGCTGGCGCGGCTGGAACTGAGCCTGCGCCCCATCGCCCGCCGCCTCATCCGCGCCGCGCGAAAGAGAGCCGAGATGCTGAAGGTGCGGCTCAGGCGATCCCCATCCACCGGATCGCCACCAGGCTGATGATGCCGAGGGCCGCGAGCGACAGCACGACCGTTGCCGTGACCCGGAGGCCGGCGCGCGCCACCGAGCGGACGTCGACGCCCAGGCCCAGCGCCGCCATGGCGAGCACGGTGAGGAAGCTCGCGAGCGGGGGCCGTGTAGCCGACGACCCAAACCGGGATGAGGCCTGCGGAACGCAGCATGCCAAGCCCGATGAAGCCGAGGATGAACCAGGGCACCATGTGGCGCAGATGGAGACGTCCCGTCGCGATCTGCGCGCCATCGATCCGGCTCTGCAGCAGCGACAGCACCAGCACGACCGGTCCCAGCATCAGCACGCGCAGCAGCTTCACCAGCGTGCCCATCTGGACGCTGGCGGCGGCGACCGGCGCCGTCGCGGCCAGCACCTGCGGCACGGCATAGACGGTGAGCCCGGCGACTACGCCATACTGCGTCACGGACAGGCCGAACACGGATATCAGCAGAGGCAGCGTCAGCACGACGACGACGCCGAGCACGGCCGTGAAGGCGATGGCCGAGGCGACATCCTCGCCATCGGCGTGGATCACGGGCGCCGCGGCGGCGATGGCGGAATTGCCGCAGATCGAGTTGCCGCAGGCGATCAGGATCGCCATGCCGCGATCGAGCCCCATCATCCGGCCGATGCCATAGCTCACCACAATGGCGCAGGTGACCACCAGCGCGACGCCGACAAGCAAAGTCAGGCCCTGCGCGGCAACGGCGGCGGCGCTGATCGAGGCGCCGAGCAGCATGACCGCCAGTTCCAGCAGCGTGCGCGCACTGAACCCCACGCCGGGCAGGAAGCTCTCGCCGGGCCGCCAGACGGAGCGCACAGCCACGCCGATCAGGATCGCCAGCACCACGCCATCCAGCCAGGCGCGGCCGAAGAAGGCGGCCTCGGCATGCTCGACAAGGAGGGCCGCGACCGCCACGGCGGCGGTGAGGGCAAGCCCCGGAGCCAGGGGGTGCAAACGAGCGGGGAAGAAGCGGAGAGCGAGGAACATGCCGGGAAGATGCAGCCGGCTAATCATGCAATCCATTTCGAAATACAATACTGTTCGTTCGATCCAATCGAACAAACATTCTCATGACCCTCGACCAACTTAGAATTTTCATCGCCGTCGCCGAGCGCGAGCATCTGACGCGCGCCGCCGAGGCGCTGCGGCTGACACCGTCGGCCGTGAGCTCGGCCATCCATGCGCTGGAAGCGCGCTACGATACGCGCCTGTTCGACCGGGTCGGCCGGCGGATCGAACTGACCGAGGCGGGTCGCGTCTTCCTGGTCGAGGCCCAGGCGACGCTTGCGCGCGCCCAGGCGGCCGAACTGGCGCTGGCGGAACTGGGCGGGCTGATGCGCGGCACGCTGGAAATCCAGGCGAGCCAGACGATCGCGAGCTACTGGCTGCCGCCGGCGCTGGTCCGTTTCCGCGCCGCCTATCCCGCGATCGGAATCCATCTCGCCACCGGCAACACCGAAACCGTGCGCCATGCCGTGCATGAGGGTCTCGCGGAAATCGGCTTCATCGAGGGCGAGATCGACGATCCCGCGCTGGCCACCCGGGCGGTTGGCGAGGACCGGCTGATCCTCGTCGCGACTCCAACCCATCCCCTGGCGAAGGCAACCCATGTCGGCGCGGCGGAAATCGCGGCCACACGCTGGGTGATGCGCGAGCGCGGCTCGGGCACGCGCTCGGTGTTCGAGGCGGCGCTGACCGCGCGCGGCATCCTGCCCGAGACGCTGAAGGTCGAGCTGGAATTGCCGAGCAACGAGGCGGTCCGGGCCGCCGTCGAAGTCGGGGACCACGCGACCGTGGTATCCGAACTGGTCGCCAGCCCGCATATCGCGGCCGGCAAGCTGGCGCGCGTCGCCTTCGAGATGACGCCGCGCGCTTTCAGCATGGTCTGGCACAAGGAGCGCTACCGCTCCAAGGCCGCCCTGGCCCTGGAAACGCTGCTCGTCGCCCCGGCTAGCGGTTGACGACTGCGCCGCCGATCGAAACCACCGTGCTGCCATCGGCCGGCAGCGGTCCGCCGCCGACGACGGCCGGGCGCTCATAGGGCTTGGCCAGCACGAGCGACCAGTAGACCTTGTACTTGCTCTTCGGCGCGTAGGCCGTGCCGATGCCGATCCGGGTCACACCGGGCTTCAGCATGTTGGCGTTGTGGTGGGGCGAATCGCGCCAGCCGGAAAAGGCTTCGGCCAGGGTGCGATAGCCGGCGCCGACATTCTCGGCCGCGATGCCGGCATCGAAGCCGGAAGCCGCGAGACGGCGCTGGAAGCTGCCGCCGACATCGTGATTGACCTTGTCGGCCTTGGCCATGGCGCGCGCCTGATCGGCCGCCATCTTGTTCAGAAGCGGATCCACCGTGACGGGGCCAAGACCCTTGTTCATGCGGTATCCCGTGATCAGGCTGGCGGCGGCCTGCGGATCGACGGTCGCGCCGGCGGAATCGATCCGATTGTAGAAGACGGGTGATTTCGGCGTCGTGTCGACGACGGTCTCCGAGCAGCCGGCCAGGACGGCGGCGGCGGTCAGAGCGGCAAGCAGCGGGGGCATGCGCCGGAGGAAAGGGGTCATGAAGCGCCTCGGGGGTAAGGAAAGCGGAGATACCGGAATAAGCAATAAAGGCTAACGAACTGCGAGCGGCGAATGGGCCCCCGGGCGGCTCAGCCGGGGAGAGCCACCCCCGCTTCCTTCAACCGGCTCAGGATCGCGAACCGCAGGTCGGAGCGAACCGTCGCGCCGGTGGCGATATCCGCGAGATAGCAGCGAAGCTCGAAATCGAGCGACTTCTCGCCGAAATTCAGGAACAGCACGATCGGCTCGGGATAGCGCAGCACGAGCGAGTGGTCCTTGGCGGTTTCGAGCAGGATCGTCTTCACCGCCTCCGCATCGGACAGCTTGCTGACCGTGACGGGAAGGATGATGCGGCCCGACCGGTCGCGCAGCACCATGTTCTTGACGACGCCGGTGATCAGGCTCGAATTCGGCACGATAACGGTGGCGCGATCGAAGGTCTCGATCTCGGTGGCGCGCACATTGATGCGCTTCACGGTCCCTTCCTCCGCCCCGACCGTGATCCAGTCGCCGGCGCGGATCGGCCGCTCGGCCAGCAGGATCAGGCCCGAGACGAAATTGTTGACGATCGCCTGCAGGCCAAGACCGATACCGACGGAGAGCGCGCCGGCGACGATCGCGATGTTGGAGAGATCCAGCCCGGCATAGCCGAAGGCCAGCGTCGCCGCGAAGATCATGCCGACATAGCCGAAGGTCGTGCGGATCGAATTGCGTAGGCCCGAATCCAGCCGCGTCGTCGGCAGGAAGCGGGTGTCGAGCCAATTCTGGATCGAGCGCGTGACGACCAGACCGACGATGAAGACGGCGATGCCGGCGACCAGCGTCGACAGCGAGATGGTGATCGAGCCGATCTTGAAGCCGAAGAAGAGCTGGCGGATCGTCTCGAACAGACCCGAGGAATCGACGCCCCACTGCGCCACGATGGCAAGGAAGGCAAAGCCGATCAGCACCAGATGCGCCGCGCCATTGGCCAGCACGCCCGCCTGCGTCACCGAGCGCGGGGCGAAGCCGACCGAGGAGATCAGGCGGCTGCCGACCACACCATCGCGCCGGAACGAGGCGGCGGTTAGTTCGTCGGTCAGCTTCATCAGCAGATAGAGCAGCGAGATGATCATCGCGACCCAGACCGTCTGCGTGGTGAGGAAGCGGCCCAGCGCGACATAGCCCATCAGGTTGGCGATGATGGCGCCACCGGCCGAAAGGCCGGCGACCAGCAGCGCGAGCCGGCCCAGGCCGTATTCCTCGTCCGCGGGGTCGTCACTTTCCTCATCATCCGGCGAGTTGCGCCGGGTCAGCACGCGAACCATGCCGATGATGAGGATCGCGATGACGATCGACAGGATGCCGTCCAGGGCGATGACGAACTGCAGCGAGGCCAGCGTCACCTTGGCGAAGCTCTGGTGAACGATCACCAGCGCCTCGAGCGCCGCGATCGCCACCGAAAGATGGAAGGCGCGGGTGGCGACGGCGTCGTCCAGCGCCACCAGGCGCCAGGTGCTTCGGGTCGGCGCCAGCAGCGCCCGCGACACGCCGAAGGCGAGCGAGAAGAAGACGATCGCCGCCGTTCCGCCCGTCCAGACCAGATCGATGCGATAGGGCATAAGATCCAGCGCCTTCAGGATCGACTGCACGGCGGTCAGCACGACCAGCGGCAGGAAGGCATTGACCGCGACGATCGCGGCGGCGGACATCACCTTGGTCCGCATGGTCGGCTGCTGGTCGGCGGTCGGCCGGCGCAGCTTGGAGAGCAGGAAGCGTCGTCCCGGCACCAGCACCATGATGATCAGCGCCAGAAGGCTGACGAAGATCGCGATCACCGAGCGGTCGCTGCGATTGGCGACGACACTGGCCCATTCGCCGACGATCGAGCCCGAGCGGCCGACGATGGACGGCACGTCGGTGGCCGCATCGCCCCAGAGGCCAGGGTCGATCAGGCTGGAGTTGCGTTCGAGCAACGCCGCGGTGAAGCGGGTTCGCCGGCGTTCGCTGATCTGGGACAGCGTGTAGGAGCCATGCGTCGCGACGGCAAGCGCCTGCTTCTGGAAGCCGGTCAGATCCGCCAGTTGCTGCTGCGCCTGCTGGCGATTCGCCTTGGCGGCTTCCGATTCCGCCGCCTCGGTGGTCTCGGTCGGCTTCAGCTGCTCAAATTGCGCCGTGGCGGCCTCGACCTTCGGCGTCAGCGTGTCGGCAAAGGCATTGGCCGCCAGCACGATGTCAGTGGCGTCCTGCTTGTAGCGCCGGAAATCGGCATCAGTCACCCCCGGCTGGTCGATGGCAAGATCGATCCGCTCCAGCGTCGCGTTCCAGGTGTCGATCTGCTTCTGCGAGTCATCCGGCTGGGCCCAGGCCACCCCAATCGCCAGAACCGCGAGCAGGAATGTAGCCACCGCCCGTCGCAGCAACGCGTCCAGGCGGGCACGGGGCGTGCGGAGAAAGGCGGACGAACTGTGGAGGGCGGCGGCGCTGAACAAGCAGATCTCCGGGCAGGCAACGAAACGCGTCATGCGCTTGCCTGAGCTATAGGATGAAAGATGACGAGAATAGGGATTTAAACTGCAATTTGCGGAGGGTGCACGCGCCGTTTATCGGGCATGCCCGGGTGGCGCGGCGGCGGGCGCACCCCATATGCGACCCTCGAGCCACCGCAAAGGAACCCGCCGCTTGGCCAGTGATCAGAACCCCGAGGACACGACGGCGGCGTTCTTCCGGACCCGGTCCGCGTCAGCGATTCTGGCCGATCTGGGTTCCGTGCTGAAGAAGGACCGGGTAAGCCTCGGCGACATGGTCGATGCGCTGGGCGAAGCGGGCCTCGGCCTGACCATCCTGATGCTGGCCCTCCCCTCCTTCATCCCGATCCCGGGCCTGCCGACCGGGTTCGTCTTCGGCACGGCGCTCGCCATACTCTCGCTGCAGATCATGGTCGGCGCCGACCGGCTGCTGCTGCCGCAATGGCTGCGACGGCGCAGCCTCCCCAGAGGGCCGGTCGTGAGCGGCGGCGCCTGGATCGCGCCCTGGTTCAAGCGTGTCGAATGGATGCTGCGGCCGCGCTATTCCTTTCTCGCGGGCAGGCTGGCCGGCTTCATCCTGGCGGTGCCGATCTTCGTGCACGCCGTGATGATCCTGCTGCCGATCCCGCTCGGCAACCAGCTTCCCTCGCTCGCCGTCATCGTCTTCGCCTTCGGGCTGATCGAGCGCGACGGACTGGCTGTGATGGTGGGCTGGGTGCTGACCGTGATCGCCATAGCCTGGAACTCGGCGATCGTCTTCTTCGGCGCGGAATTGTCTCTGTTCCTCTACCGCTGGACGGCGGATCTCTGGGCTTCGCTCTGAAGGCAGCCCTTCCTTCGGACGGGGCCTATCCCCAGGCTTCAAAAGGTGTCGCCTGGCCCGTGCCGAGCCCCACCGAATTTTCTCCGCAACTTTCCCCCGGATCGGCTTGCGCGACGAAAAAATCGTGCTAACCTTGAGTGAGAAAAGGTTTTCTCAATCGGCCGCTGGCGGCGGGACACTCCCCTCCGCCTTTTTTAAGCACCACTTGAGAAAACCTTTTCTCTACAAAACAGGTCGCCGCTCGAACGGATGGCCGGGGTCAGGAAACAACGGCATGAGCGACGGCAGCGACAGCGTGATTCAGCCCGCCCGCAGGCGGCCTGTGACGTTGCGCGACGTCGCCGAGACGGCCGGCGTCAGCGTCGCCACCGCTTCGAAGGCGCTGAACGACCAGGGCCGCATGACCGCCGAGACGCGGACCCGCATCCGCAGCGTGGCGCTGCAGCTGGGCTTCCGGCCGAACGGCCTCGCCCAGAGCCTGCTCCGCCGGCGCAGCTTCACCGTCGGCCTGCTCACCAACGACACCTATGGCCGCTTCTCGCTGCCGGTGATGGCCGGCGTCTCCGAAGCGCTGCTCGACAATGGCGTCTCGGTCTTTCTCTGCAATGTCGAGGACGACCCCCGCCTCGGCCAGATGCATGTCGACGCCATGCTGGAAAAGCGGGTCGACGGCATCATCGCCTCGGGCAAGCGGCTCGATCGCCACCTGCCGGTCGATCTGTCCAATCTCGGCATCCCGGTGATCTACGCCTTCACCAATCCCGACCCCGACACCAATGCGATTGCCTTTGTCTCCGACGATGCCGGCGGCGCCCGGCTCGCCGTCGAGCATTTCGTGGCGCTGGGCCGCCGGCGCATCGTGCATGTGACGGGACCGGAGACGTTCGAGGTCGTGCACCAGCGCGCCGGCGCCTATCGCGCCGTATTGGCCGAACAGGGCATGGCGCCGCCGCGCGTGCTGATGGGAGCCTGGTCGGAAGGCTGGGGCCACCAGGCGGTGGCGCAACTCTTCGATGCGCCCGGCGAGAAGCCGGATGCCGTCTTCTGCGGCAATGACCAGATCGCCCGCGGCGTCGTCGATGCGCTGCGCGAGCGCGGGCTGCGCGTGCCCGACGATGTCGGCGTCGTCGGCTTCGACAATTGGGAGATTGTCGCCGCCGCCACACGCCCGCCGCTCACCACCGTCGACATGAACCTGACGGCGCTCGGCCGCGAGGCCGGCCTCACCTTGCTTTCGCTCGTCGACGGAAAGCCCGTCGAGCCGGGCATCCGAAAACTGCCGTGCCGCCTGGTGGTGCGTCAGTCATGCGGTCGTCCGCCGGGCGACTAGGGTTACCTGTCACGGTCTCGGGAGGAGCCTGGACCGGGGACACACAGGGAGGGAAGACCATGAAAAGACTGACAAGCCTGCTGGCCGCGACAGCCACGCTGCTTTCGATGACGGCGCTCGCCTCTGCGGCCGAAACCGCCAATATCTGGGTCCGCGCCGACGGTTCGAACTTCATGCCGCAGATCGTCGAGGCCTTCAACAAGAGCCACGAGAACCAGATCAAGCTCGACATCATCCCGAATGGCGAGATCGTGCAGAAATACGCGACCTCGGCCGCGGGCGGCACCGCGCCGGACGGTCTTTCGCTCGACCTGATCTACACGCCGGCCTTCGCGGCCGCCGGCCAGCTCGAGGACATCACCGACTGGGCGAAGTCGCTCCCCTATTTCAAGGAATTGTCGCCGGCGCATGTGAAGACCGGCACCTACAAGGACAAGATCTACGGCCTGCCCTTCTCGGCCGACAGCTCCGTGCTGATCTGGAACAAGAAGCTGTTCAAGCAGGCCGGCCTCGATCCCGAAAAGGGGCCGACCAACTTCGCCGAGATCGCGGCGGATGCTGAAAAGGTCGCCGGCCTCGGCGGCGACATCAAGGGCTTTTACTTCTCCGGCGCCTGCGGCGGCTGCAACATCTTCACCTTCACGCCGCTGATCTGGGCCTCGGGCGGTGACATCCTGAGCGAGGACGGCTCCAAGGCGACGCTCGACACGCCGCAGATGCGCGACGCCATCGCGCTCTATCGCGGCATGGTCGAGAAGGGCCTGGTTCCGGAAGGCGCCAAGACCGATAGCGGCGCCAACTTCTTCGCCGCCTTCGCCGCCGGCAATATCGGCATCGCCCCGTCCGGCGCCTTCGCCATCGGCGCGCTCAACACCCAGTACAAGGACATCGACTACGGCGTGACCTTCCTGCCGGGCAAGGATGGCGGATCGTCCTCCTTCGCCGGCGGTGACAATTTCGTCGTCACCAAGGGCACGCCGAAGCTGGCCGTGCTGAAGGAATTCCTCGATTACGCCTATTCGCTCGAAGGCCAGACGCTGCTCGCGAGCCGCGGCAGCCTTCCCGTCCGTGGCGATCTCGCCAAGGAAGCGCTGAAGGATCTCGACCCGCGCTACCAGATCGCGGCGGAAGCGATGGCCAAGGGCCGCACCCCGTACAGCGTCGTCTTCAACGACATCATCAACAGCGCCAACGGCCCCTGGGCGCAGATGATCAACGAGGTGTTCTTCGGCGACGACGTCGACGGCGCGATCGCCAATGCGCAGGAAACGATGCAGGGCATCATCGACGCCGGCACCGGCCAGTAAGGCCATTCGATCGGCGGGGGCGCCAGTTGCGCCTCCGCCGTCCGCCAGCCTCGCTCGCGAAGGAAACATCCATGTCCTCGATCACGGCCAAGGCGGGCGCCATGTCCTCCCAGCCTGTCCGCCGACGCGCGAAAGTCGACCGAAGCCACTGGGTCGGCCTGCTCTACATCGCCCCGGCCATCCTCCTGGTGACGGTGTTCTTCGTGATCCCGCTCGGCATGACCGCCTGGATGTCGCTGCACAACTGGCCGCTGATGGGCCAGCACCGCTTCATCGGCCTCGACAATTACGTCGCCATCACCAAGGACGTCCGCTTCTGGAACGCCCTCAAGTTCACGCTCTACTACACGGTGATCGTCACCATCGCGATCTTCGCCGTCGCCTTTCCGCTGGCGCTCTTCGTCGAGAAGCCGCGGCCGATGGCGAGCGTCTATCGCACGGCCTTCTTCATGCCCGTCGTCGTCGGCTTCGCCTCGGCCAGCCTGCTCTGGGCCTGGCTGCTCAATGTCGATAGCGGCCTGTTCAGTCCGGCGGCGCAGATGCTCGGCCTGACGGAAAAGAAGTTCAACCTGATCGCCACCTTCAACCCGGCCTTCTGGTCGATCATCGTCATGGTAGTGTGGAAGGTGGCCGGCTTCACCATGGTCATCCTGATGACCGGGCTGCAGTCGATCCCAACCGAATTGCAGGAAGCCGCCAAGATCGACGGCGCCAATGCCTGGCAGCGCTTTCGCGCCATCACCCTGCCGCTGATGCGCCGGACCGTGGCGCTGGCGCTGATCCTTTCGGTCGCCGGTTCGATCCTCGCCTTCGACCAGTTCTACATCCTGCTGCGCGGCGGCCCGCGCAATTCGACGATCACGGCGGTGTACTGGATTTTCAACCAGTCCTTCGTCTCGTTCAAACTCGGCTACGGCGCGGCGCTGTCCATGGTGCTGCTGGTCATCCTCGTCGTGCTGAGCCTGATCCAGCTCCGGCTGCTGCGTAACCCGGAGGGCACATGATGGCCAAGGCATCTTCCATGGCGAAGTCCAAGCACGGCCAGGGTGGGCTTTCCGCCCGCCTGGTCGGCGAACACGGCATCGGCCTGTTCCTGTCGATCCTGTTCATCGCGCCGATCGCCTGGGCGATCCTCTCGACCTTTAAGCCGCCGGCCGAGGCACGGCTGCCGCCGATCCCGCCCTGGCCGACCACCGGCTTCTCGCTCGAAAACTATGTGACGCTCGACAGCTTCGGCGCCGGGCTCTGGCACTCGGCCCAGAACAGCATCTTCGTCGCCGGCTCCAGCGTCGTGCTGACGGCGGTGATCAGCCTGCTCGCCGGCTATGGCTTCTCGCGCTTCCGCTTCCCGTTCAAGAACCTGTTCTTCATCCTGATCCTGTCGACGATCATGATCCCGTTCCAGTCGATCCTGACCCCGATCTTCCTGATCCTCTCCTGGCTCGGGCTGCAGAACACCCTGACCGGGCTCATCCTCGTCTATGTGACGCTGCAGATGCCGTTCTCGATCTTCATGATGCGCAACGCCTTCGACGCCGTGCCGAAGGAGATCGAGGAAGCCGCCCGCATCGACGGCGCCACCAATTTCGCCCTGCTGACCAAGGTGATGCTGCCGCTGGTCTGGCCCGGCGTAGTGACGGTGGGGCTCTTCGCCTTCCTCAACACCTGGAACGAGTTCCTCGCCGCTCTCGTACTGATGACCGACCAGGGCAAGTTCACCCTGCCGATCATGATGACCGCCGTGCAGTCGGGCCGCTTCGGCGCCGTCGACTGGGGCGCCGTGCAGGCGGGCGTCACCGTGATGATGATCCCCTGCCTGATCCTCTTCCTGCTGCTGCAGCGCTACTACATCCGCGGCCTGACGGCCGGCGCGGTGAAGTAGCCCTCCCCCCGACCCAAGCTTCCAAAGAACAGGAGTCTTCCATGAGTGCCCTGCCATCCGCCGCCCACGACGTGCCGCGCGCCCGTTTTCGCCCGCCCGCGGTTCCCCAGGTTGAAGTCCGCGGCTTCTGGGGCGCGCGCGTCGACGCCGTCGCCGACAAGACCGCCGACATCCTCTACCAGCGCTGCGTCGAAGCCGGCATGCTCGACCAGATCGACCCGGACCGGCCGGTGCCGGCGCTGCGCATCCCGTTCCATCCGAACGGCACCGTGACGATGCAGATGTTCTGGGATTCCGATCTCGGCAAGACGATCGAGACGGCGGCCTATTGCGTCTATCGCAAGCCCAATCCCGCGCTCGAAGCCAAGATCGACGCCGTCATCGACATGTTCGAAAAGCTGCAGCAGGAAGACGGCTACCTGTCGAGCTGGTACCAGCGCATGGAGCCCGGCAAGCGCTGGACCAATCTCCGCGACTGCCACGAGCTCTATTGCGCCGGCCATCTGATCGAGGGCGCCGTCGCCTATTACCAGGCCACCGGCAAGCGCAAGCTGCTCGACGTCATGTCGCGCTATGCCGACCATATCGGCACCGTCTTCGGCCCCAATCCCGGCCAGCGGAAGGGCTATTGCGGCCATGAGGAGCTGGAGCTGGCGCTGGTCAAGCTCGCCCGCGTCACCGGCAATCACAAATATATGGATCTCGCCAAGTACATGGTCGACCAGCGCGGCCAGCAGCCGCACTATTTCGACGAAGAGGCGAAGGCGCGGGGTGCCGATCCGTCCGAGTACCACTTCAAGAACTACGAGTATAACCAGGCGCACAAGCCGGTACGCGAGCAGGACAAGGTCGTCGGCCACGCCGTCCGTGCCATGTATCTCTATGCCGGCATGGCCGACGTCGCGACGGAATATGGCGACGACGACCTGCGCAAGGCGCTCGACCGGCTCTGGGACGATTTGAACTCGAAGCGCCTCTACGTCACCGGCGGCCTCGGCCCGTCGGCCGACAATGAGGGTTTCACCTCGGACTACGACCTGCCGAACGAGACGGCCTATGCCGAGACCTGTGCCGCCGTCGGCCTTGTCTTCTGGGCCAACCGCATGCTCGGCATGGGTCCGAACACGCGCTATGCCGACGCGATGGAACTGGCGCTCTATAACGGCTCGATATCCGGCCTTTCGCTCGACGGTTCGCTGTTCTTCTACGAGAACCCGCTCGAGAGCCGCGGCGGCCACAATCGTTGGAAGTGGCACCGCTGCCCGTGCTGCCCGCCGAACATCGGCCGCATGGTCGCGTCGATTGGCACCTACATGTACGGCCAGGCCGAGGGTGAAGTCGCCGTCCACCTCTATTGCGACTCGACCGCGACGCTCGACATCGGCAGCGCCGAGGTCAAGCTGACCCAGAACACCCGCTATCCTTGGGACGGCGCGATCGGCATCACCGTCGATGTCGACAAGCCGACCCGTTTCGCGCTCAACCTTCGCATCCCGGCCTGGTGCCGTAAGGCGACGCTTTCGGTCAATGGCGCTCCGGTCGATCTGAAGGGTGTGGCCGAGGACGGCTATGCGCGGATCGAACGCGAGTGGAAGGCCGGCGACGCCGTCCAGCTCGATCTCGACCTCACCGTCGAGCAGTTGCATGCCCATCCGGAAGTCCGCCAGGACGTCGGCCGCGTCACGCTGAAGCGCGGGCCGCTGGTCTATTGCCTGGAGGGCATCGACAACCCGCTGTCGCTGAACCGCATCCGCGTTCCCGCCGCATCGAGCTTCACGGCCAATTTCGAGCCGGGCCTGCTCGAAGGCGTCGTGACGCTGGCAGCCGAGGCGGAGGCGGATGCCACGGGCGACTGGAACGGCGATCTCTACCGGACCGCCGCGCCACAGACCGAGACCGTGCCGATCAAGGCCGTTCCCTACTATGCCTGGGACAATCGCGAGCCGGGTGAGATGCTGGTCTGGCTGCGCGGCGGCTAGGCCCCGCAACTCGGGCTGCTCGACATTGGGCGCCGCCACCCTCGGGTCGCGGCGCCTTTTTTCATGTCCGGGCCCCTCCGCCGTCATCGCGATCGGCGTCGCGTGGAACGGAGGACGCCCTCCTGCCGTTCTAGCGGGACAAGCGTCGCCGGCTCTGGCGCGGCGGGCATAGTCCTCTATGCTCGGCAAACTTTGCGTCGCACAGGGATGATCCGCGTGTTCTTTCTTATCCGCCTGGCCCTATTCTACTGCGTGATCGGCGTCGTCATCCTGCTGGTACAGCTCTCCTTCACGACCTGCGAACGCCCGCTCGTGCTGGATGACGGCACCACCGCGACGCATGGCCCGATCGAGCTCAGCCGCATCGGCAAGGACAGCGAATATACCAAGAGGCTGGCCAAGGACGTCGTGTTCTGGGGGCCACGCGCCTTCGACTTCGTGTTCAAGGGCGACGTGTCGGTGAAGAACTTCCTGCTCGCCACCGACTGCAAGCGCTAGGGCGCGGACGCGCCCGGCGTCAGATCACGACGAGCGTGGTCTTCGACGGCACCCGATCATAGAGATCGATGACGTCCTGGTTGAACATCCGCACGCAGCCCGAAGACGCCGACTTGCCGATCGTGCGCCATTCCGGCGAGCCATGGATGCGATAGAGCGTGTCGGCGCCGTCCTTGTAGATATAGAGGGCGCGGGCGCCGAGCGGGTTCTGCAGCCCGGGCGGCATGCCGGTGCGCCACTTCTCCAGCTCCGGCTTGCGACCAATCATGGCCGACGGCGGCGTCCAGGTCGGCCATTTCCGCTTCCACTGCACGACGGCGCGGCCCTTCCAGGAATAGCCCTGGCGGCCAAGGCCAACGCCATAGCGCATCGCCTTGCCGTCCTTCAGCACCAGATAGAGGTGCTTCTCCTTGGTATTGACCACCAGCGTGCCCGGCGCCTCGCCGGTGGGGTCATCGACCAGTTGGCGCAGATATTTGGGATCCACGGCCTCGTGGCGAATGGCCGGCAGCTTGAAGTCGCCATCCGTCGCCGCCGCATACATCCGCGCATAGTCGCTGGCGTTCGCCGCGGGCTCGACCGCAACCGGCTCGGCCACGACAAGTTCTGGCTGCAGCCCCGGGGCAAGGGGGGCGAGGCTGGGCTCTGCACCCAGCTCCTTGGGAACCTGCGCGCAGGCGGCGAGCGCCGAAACACCGGCAAGGGACAAGCCGGTCAGGAACGAACGGCGCGATAGAACGGAAGACACGGGAACGGAAACCTTGGATGGAAAAGGGATGGCCCAGCTGGCAGCAGCGGGCCTTGGGGCGTCTCCTACCGGCTCAAATGCGACGGGAATAGGGTTAACCGCCCCTGCCGCACCGCAGGGCAGTTATGCGGCACGGATGTGGCGCAATTGACACATACCGATCGGAGATTGCACAGTCTGGCCATCGCACGCGCCGCCGTCCAGGCTGTGCGAAACCGTGCGGGACCGCTATAGCTGTTCTGTCGTTCCTATAGGGACACCCCGGCGATCCATCGGTCGCGGAGGACGGGCCGCCCCAAATCGGACGACATAGCAAGCGACGCTGAAGCAGAAGCCATCTGGGAGGAGGCGATGTCGAAGCCGGAAATCGCACAGCATGCCGACAGGATTCAGCTGGCCATCCGATCGGGCGAGGCGGCGACGTCGGCGCTGGTCGCATCGTGGCAGCGTTCCGCCCGGCTACATCAGCTCGACCCAGCCGAACGACGGCAACCGACCCGCCTCAGCGACCAGGAATTGACGGTCGCGCGCCAGCGCATGGAGCCGCTGCTGCGCGCGGCGCAGGCGAGTCTTGACCGGCTCTATCTCGCCGTGGGCGGCATGGGCTGTTGCGTCCTGCTGGCCGATGCCGACGGCATCCCGGTGGAACGACGCGGCGCCGACGCGGACGCCGACACTTTCGAGGACTGGGGCCTCTGGACGGGCTGCGTGTGGAGCGAGGAGAGCGAAGGCACCAACGGCATCGGCACCTGCTTGGTCGAACAGCGCGCCCTGACCATCCATCGCAACCAGCATTTCTACACCCGCAACACGGCGCTCTCCTGCACGACGGCGCCGATCTTCGACCATGAGGGCCGCCTCGCCGCCGCGCTCGACGTTTCCTCCTGCCGCACCGACCTGACAGAGGAACTCGTCAACCTCGTCGCCATCGCCGTCGGCGAAGCAACGCGCCGGATCGAAGCGGAAAACTTCCGTCTGGCCTTTCCCGACGCCCGCATCCTGGTCGCGCCGACGGCCGAGTGGTCGCCGAGCGCGCTGCTCGCCGTCGACAGGGACGATATCGTCATCGGCGCCACGCGCGCCGCCCGCCATGCCTACCGCCATCGTGAGGTGCTGATCGGCCAACCCTTGCCGCTCGGCGATCTCGCCGACGAAACCCGTTTCGACGACGGCTTGCGGCATGCCGAGCGGATCATCCTGGAACGGGCGCTCTCCCGCTCCGGCGGCAATGTGACGGCGGCGGCGCGCCAGCTCGGCGTCTCGCGCGCCACCCTGCACCGAAAGCTCGGCAAGCTCGGGCTCGAACGTCCCCACTGAGTATTGCACCGCACAGTGTCGCAAGGCTGAGACAGTTCCGCCTTGTCACCCGGTTGGCCCGGGCTGACAGGCGCGACCAGACGGACAACCTTCCTCGCATGACGCGGTTTCAGCGTCGACCAAGGGAGGTCAACATGAACAAGCCGGAATTCGTTCGCACCGCCAAGGCGCCCTTCGCACCCCGCTACGACAATTACATCGGCGGCAAGCGCGTCCCGCCCGTATCGGGCCGCTATTTCGACAACACGTCCCCGGTCAACGGCCGCGTCCTGTGCGAGATCGCGCGTTCCGAAGCCGCCGACGTCGAGCTGGCGCTGGACGCCGCCCATGCCGCCAAGGACGCCTGGGGCCGCACCAGCGCCGCCGAGCGCGCCCTGATGCTGAACCGCATTGCCGATGTCATGGAAGAAAACCTCGCGACGCTGGCGCTGGCCGAGACCTGGGACAATGGCAAGCCGATCCGCGAGACGACGGCCGCCGACATGCCGCTCGCCATCGACCATTTCCGCTATTTCGCCGGCGCCGTCCGGGCGCAGGAAGGCGGCATTTCCGAGATCGACCATGACACGGTCGCCTATCATTTCCACGAGCCGCTCGGTGTCGTCGGCCAGATCATCCCGTGGAACTTCCCGATCCTGATGGCCGTCTGGAAGCTGGCCCCGGCGCTGGCCGCCGGCAATTGCGTCGTGCTGAAACCGGCGGAACAGACGCCCGCCTCGATCCAGGTCCTGCTCGACCTGATCGACGGCATCCTGCCGCCGGGCGTCCTCAACGTCGTCAGCGGCTTCGGCCTCGAGGCCGGCAAGCCGCTCGCCTCCAGCCCGCGCATCGCCAAAATCGCCTTCACCGGCGAGACGACGACCGGCCGGCTGATCATGCAATATGCCTCGCAGAACCTGATCCCGGTGACGCTGGAACTCGGCGGCAAGTCGCCCAACATCTTCTTCGCCGACGTCGCGGCCGAGGATGACGATTTCCTCGACAAGGCGATCGAGGGCTTCGTCATGTTCGCGCTCAACCAGGGCGAGGTCTGCACCTGCCCGAGCCGCGCGCTGATCCACGAGAAGATCTACGACCGCTTCATGGAGAAGGCGCTGAAGCGCGTCGCAGCCATCCAGCAGGGCGACCCGCTCGATCCCGGCACGATGATCGGCGCGCAGGCCTCCAGCGAGCAGCTGGAAAAGATTCTTTCCTATCTCGACATCGGCAAGAAGGAAGGCGCCGAACTGCTGATCGGCGGCGAGCGCAACGAACTGCCGGGCGACCTCGCCGGCGGCTATTACGTCAAGCCGACCGTCTTCCGCGGCCACAACAAGATGCGCATCTTCCAGGAAGAGATCTTTGGACCGGTGGTCTCCGTCACCACCTTCAAGGATGATGAGGAAGCACTCTCAATCGCCAACGACACGCTCTACGGCCTCGGCGCCGGCATCTGGACGCGCGATGGCAACCGCGCCTACCGCTTCGGCCGGGCGATCCAGGCCGGCCGCGTCTGGACCAACTGCTACCACGCCTATCCGGCGCATGCGGCCTTTGGCGGCTACAAGCAGTCCGGCATCGGGCGCGAGAACCACAAGATGATGCTGGATCACTACCAGCAGACCAAGAACATGCTGGTCAGCTACTCGCCGAAGAAGCTCGGCTTCTTCTGACAGGAACCTCCCCAACTGGCACCGCGTGGTCTTCTGCCGCGCGGTGTCTTTTTCCGGATGAGGCTCAAATGGACAGGGTTTCGGAAGACCGCGTCAGTGCGACGCCCGCCGCGCGGCAACTGCTGGACGAGATCATCGCCGACCATGGCCCGGTGCTGTTCCACCAATCCGGCGGCTGCTGCGACGGCTCGTCGCCGATGTGCTACCCGCGCGGCGATTTCATCCTCGGCGACCGCGACGTGCTGCTGGGCACCATCGGCGAAACGCCCTTCTACATCGGCGCCGCGCAATATGAGGTCTGGAAGCACACGGAACTGACGATCGATGCGGTCAACGGCCGTGGCGGCATGTTCTCGCTCGACAATGGCCGCGAGCGCCGTTTTCCTCGTCCGATCGGATGTCTGTGCGATTCCCTAAGGCGTTTTCGACCGAAGTGGGTACCGGTTCGCTTGAAGAGACCTCAAGTCGACGCGGCCTTATGAGCGGGCCGACAGCGACGGCCCCGCTGTCGGAGGCGCCTCAAAGACCACGCTGAAACGCAGAACCTCGTCATCTCCCACGCAACAGACGGCCCCAGGGCAATGATCGCTCTCGACCAGGGCAAAATGCAGCGCCGACGCCCTGTCGGCAAACAGGCCGCCGACGAGGCCCAGCCGATCGCACACCACCCACTGCCCGCGGGCGTCGCGGCCGACCGTGAACCGGCTCGACGACGTGGAGGGATAAGATTCCTGCAGGGCTTTGCCCATGATGATGCCTTTGGATTGGGTAGGTGGGTTCGGGAAGCAACCGGTGGAGGCAGCGCCTTGGCGGCGCCTCCTTTTCCCCGCGTGCTTGTTGCGATGGCCGGTCTAGAGAGCGATCCAGCGCATGAGGGAGAAGACAATAACGGCCACAAACACGACAATGCCGAGCCGCAACAGCGTCGCGCCGTCGCTTGGGTGCGCCTGCGCTCGCTGGGTATGCGGACGCGGTGCGTGCCGGTTCTGTAAATCGCGGTTTTCAGGAAGATGGTAATACATGCCGAGACGCCCAAACATGTTGATCAATCCCTTGTGGCGACGGCGAACCGGATCTTCACGGCGCCATCCCGCCAGCTGGATTTATCGACTTCCCCATAGGGTTTCGATGGTTGCCGACGGGGAATGAAATAAGATTCTCATAGGAATATCAGTTACTTGAAATGGTGTAGCGCGCGATAGACCGCCAGCAGCGTCGGGGCCGTGGCCGTACCGGCATTGCCGGTTCGATCCCCGCGACCCAAAAGGACCGAGAGCGCGGCCTTTATCGCCGTGGCGGCATCCGTTGCCAGCGGCACCAACGGCAACCGCACCTCACAAGGCAGTCCGCGCGAAAGCTGCAGCGCCGCCTTCACCGAGGCCGGATCGGTGTCGCCGCCCAGCGCATCCAGCAGTGGCCGGATCTGCGCATCCAGCGCGCGGGCCACGTCGAATTCGCCCCGCGCGGCGGCGGCGTGTTGCGCGACGAGTTCCTCCGGGATCGCGTTGGCCGCGGCCGAGATGGTGCCCTTCCCGCCCATCGCGTTGAAGGCGAACGACGTGGCATCATGGCCGGAGAGTTGCAGGAAGCGGTCGCCTAGCCGGCTGGCCAGCCTCGGCGGCCGCGACAGATCGCCCGTACCATCCAGAATACCGAACAGATTGGGAAAAGCTGCCAGCCGTTCCAGCGTCGCCAGGGTCATGTCGACACCGGTTCTGGCGGGAAAATTGCCGATCAGGACGGGCATGTCGGCCCGGCCCGACACCGCCTCGAAATGCCGAAAAAGACCTTCCTGATTCGGCCGGTTGTAATAGGGCGTCACGACGAGGGCTGCATCCGCGCCGACCGAATGCGCCATCGAGGTGAAGGCGATCGTCGTTTGCGTGCTGTTGGTGCCGGTGCCAGCGATCACCGGAACGCGGCCCGCGCTCGCGCGCGCCACGGCCCGGATGACGGCGATGCGCTCCTCCCACGACAAGGTCGAGGCCTCGCCCGTCGTCCCGCAGGCGACCAGACCGGCAACGCCGGCCCCGATCTGCCATTCGATCAGCGCGGAGAGAGCCTGAAAATCCACGGCGCCGCCCCGGAACGGTGTCACGAGCGAGGTCGTGATGCCGTTCAGGCGGCTACGCAAGTCGGCGCTATCCATAATGTCAAAATCCCTGTTGGCGGTTCATTTTCACGAACCCCGCATGAGGACGAGCAGAAGGAAATCCACAGCACCGACAATGGCGGCAAAGCCGATCATGACGTGCAAGGACCGGACGCGACGTGCGCGCCGGGGCGTAGCTCGCCCGGCTCGAATTGGCGTCTTGCTGGATTGTGGCTGCTGGGAAACGTGCACGGTTCGTCCAATTCCCGATGGCTGTGGACGAAGCATGGATCGGAAACGCATAGGGTTTCCATTCGGGCGGCGGCGCCAAGATATCAAATTGCCATAGGGCGCGTCGTCGCTCGCCACCATCCGGAACACGCGGGTGGGGGTGCTACCGCGTCGGTCTGGAACCGTATTGTCCGGCCGCCCCGCCGTTAGGTGCAAGCGGAAGGGTCCTGCTCCCTGGGACGAGATGCTGCCTTTCGAGGTGAGGGGAATGGGAGGAAGGCCCCGCCATTGATGAGTACACTGCCCATGCCCGCTCAGAAGCGGCGGGAACCCTTTCGCTGTACATCATCTGCCTCAGGATGCGCACCCGCAGCAGCAGCGTCAGTCCCTCCCGCCCGCCCGCCGTTTCAAACAAACTCCACCTGCACCCCGCACCGTCCGTTTCCCCCACAGAAGGAGCGCTGGGTGCGGCGCGAGGGCTGCCTGTGCTGCATGCAGTGCGCGATACAGCAGGACGACTGCCTGGGCACCTTTTGCCTGGTGAGCCATTGGCGGTGGGGAGCAAGGGAGTGGCAGTGGCGGAGACCAAGGGCTGCCTGCTGCACGGGCAGGCGAACCTACAGCGGCAGGGGCGAGAGGGCCCAGCGACGGCCGAGCAGGCTGGCACCATGCGAGGGTGTACACATGTGTGTGCACTCCAGCAGCCTGGTAGTGCCCTGCCCTGCCCGACTCCCACAGCGCACCCACCCACCCGCCCTCCCACGCCACACCACGCCCACACCGCACGCAGGAGCGCTCTCATTACGCACGCATGAAGAGCATGGTTTGTGAGTGCTGCGCGCCTGGCTGGCGCGCGCGCGCGCCTGTGGGCGGGCCAACGCCCGACTGCTGCGCACAGCCGGCACGCTGCATGCCGCACGTGCTGCACCGGCTCGCTTCCGGCTGCTCTGTGCCGTAAAGCCTCGCCCCCGCTGACGTCCCCTGCCGCAGACCCGCGCACCACAGCAGGCTTCAAGCCACTGAAGCGCGTCAGCTCGGGGCAGCTGTGGGAAGACACAGACTCGTTTTGCGAGGGCTGGAGGTACGGGCGGGGCGGGGATGGGATGGGGAGAAAGAATATGGGGGGCGGGGATGGGGGCATGCGGGTCAGATGCAGGGCACGGACTAGAGGGGACAGTCCTTGGTTGGCCTGCCCGCCTCCGTCCCTGCCAGCCCCTTCCACTGGAACGCCGCCTGGCCTCCTTGCCCTGCCGCCGCCGGCCGCCCTCTGCCCTGCAGCGCCTGCTGCCATCCTGGCCGCCACCCCCCGCCTGACGCCTCCTCGTCTGCCCCTGCCTTGCGCCTCCCTCCCCTGCCTGCCGCTGCAGGCCTCCCTCCTCTTTAAAGCGCCTGCTGTTGGCGATCGGGCAGGCTCAGGAAGAAGACCCGAGCAAGCACCAGGGCGTGCAGCGCAAGCCATCGGGCTTTGTGCGCGCAGAGTCGGCTCCTGCCAACATGCTCAGCGACGGCAGTGGCGGCGCAACTGGCAGCGGCAGCGACGCCGACGGCGGCGGCAGCGGCTGGGCAAGCCCAGGTGCCGCCGCCGCAGCAGCGGCGGCGGTAGGCGTGCTGGAGCGTGCGCATTCTGCGCCCGTGCCCACGGGCCACGTGGGCTGTGAGGACTGCGCGGCGCGGCAGGAGCAGCAGCGGCAGCGGCAGCTGCAGGAGCAGCACAGCTGGCAGCGGCAGCGGCAGGAGCAGCGGCGGCGGCGGGAGCAGCTGCAGCTGGAGCCAAGGCAGCTCCAGGAAGGGCCGCGGCGGCATCACAAGGCATTCGAGTTGACGAACGAGCAGTTTGCAGGGCGGATGGCAGAGCTGGCAGGTCGGTTTTCTGTCGTCAAAGCGCGCAACGTAGTTGTGTAATTGCTTGCCAGGACCGACGCCCCGCAGCCCTGCCTGCCGCCCCCGCTGTGATGCCACCGCCAGTGCCGTTCAGCGCCCCATCCGACACTCTGCCGACCGTCGCGCCGCACCTTTACCTCCCTACCTGCAGACCTGTCGACCTGTGTGCAAGCGGCGGAGGAAGTCCCCGTGGACAGCTGCTACGTGCAAACCCCGCCCCTGCCGCTGCTGCGCGCCGCGGCGGAGCAAGGCGGCGCAGAGGGAGAAGGAGGGGAGGAAGAAGAGGCGGCGGCGGCAGCCCCACCAGCAGGGTCTGCCACTGGCAGCTGCAGCTCGGGCGAGCGCTGCGGCATGCAGCAGCAGCGGGGGCAGGAGCGGTGGGCTCCAGACGCGCAGCACGCGTGCGGCGCCGGCGCCGCAGAGACGCAGGGAGCGGCAGCAGAAGAGAGCCCCGGCAGCGGGTGGATCCCTGTCACGCCCCTGGGGCACGAATGAGGAGCCTCCTCAGACGGGGCAATGCATGCATGCATGCACGCATGCGTGTCAATGTATTTCTGTATCCTTCCCGCCTCGGCTTAAAAGCAGCCTGGGGCACTCGAGCAACCCCTCCCGCCACATACTCCTGCATGCGTCGGCTGTTTCCACCCTTTGATGAAATTCATGCCTCTCTCTCTACGCACGCGCCCCCGGTCTCCTTTCATTCTTTTCAGCTTGGTGTACGCTGTACGCCTGGTACCGTTATCTAGCACGTGTGATTCGCTGCAAAGCTGGATGCTGCGGAACTGAGGCAAGCGTAAATAAATACACAGGCACGTCGCAGCACAAGCAGCAATGGCATGCCCCTGGCGCTGTGCATGGCGAGGCAAGCACGCTGCGGAGTTTGCCAAAGCTGTGCCACGGCGGGATTGGCAGCGGAGGAATGGCTCGACGCTCAGGCGCTCTCCAGGCCAGCGGCCTTCACAGCGGCACGCAGCATGGCCGTTACAGGCTCCCACTCACGCATGCGCGCCCACAGCTGCAGCGAGCCCAGCTCCGTTCGTTGCGCCTCTGCAGGTTTGGCCTGCGGGAGGAGGGCGGGGGGTGGGGTGGGGGCGACGCCTCTGCTGCGGCGTGGCGACGGTCGCAGCAACGGCAGCAGCAGCAGCAGCAGCTTTGCTGCAATACAGCGGGGGCACGCCACGAGAGCCGCGGTTTGGGGACCCAGCCTGTACCTGCAGGGCAATCATATATCTGCCTAGCAGGCTCAGGCTCAGCCCCGCCGCCTTTGCGGCGCCCTCCTTGGCCGCCGCCGTCAGCGCTGCTACGACAGCCAGCGGATCGGGGCCGCCGCCCGGCGCTGCCGCCGCCGGCCGCGCTGTCGCTGCCGCCGCCTTGCCGCGCTTGCCTCCAGGCGAGTGGGGCTGCCTGGCGGGCTCGGCGCCGCTGCCTGGACGCCGGCGCTTCTTGCCGCTATCCGCCGCCGACGCGTTGCCGGTGCCAGCGTTGGCTGCCCTGCCGCCGCCCGCTGCCGCCGCCTTGCCGGCTGTCGAGCCCGCCACCGCGCCAGAGCCTGCATTTCCTGCTTGCTCGGTTGCTGCCAGCTGGCGCTGCACAATGGCCTCTAGGCGGCCGCAGTCGCGCAGCTTCCTGCAAGCACATGAGGAGGGAGCCCGGTGCAGGCCGTTCGCGGCTGACCAATCTGCCAGCCGGTCACAGTCACGTCATTGCGTGCAGCAGGGCAGCCGGGCGGCGCCCGCGCGGGCACGGACCTCAGCAGCAGCCGCACATCCTGCTCCGTGTCTGCCTGCAGCAGGCGGCGCCACACAAGCGCGTCGCCTCGGTACCTGCGTGCAGCAGCGGCACCAGTCAGTCGCTCGGTCCGTTTAACCTATCGATTATTTGCCGTCGACTGCAGTTTCCCAGTCAATGAAACTGCAGTTTCCCAGTCAATGAAATCAACAGTCGCAGTTGAAACCGGCTTGATCCTCGTGCGTTCCAAGACAGCCCTCGTGCAGCAAGCCCAGCCGAGCGCACCCTGGCAGGGGGCCGTTGCAGGGAGCCCCGGCCAGGTCCCCCACCGCCCATCCACACCCTGCAGGCTGTACACAGGCGAACTGTAGCACCACAAGCACATTGCAAGTAACAAGGAAACGGCGCTCACCCTTGCAGGGGGAAGTTGTAGAAAGCTCCCTCCAGGTCCCCCGCCACCTGCAGTACCGTGCCGCAGTACCGCCCCTCCCTCCAGGCCGTGCCCAGGTCCGCCGCAGCTGCTGCCTGCAGGCAGGGGGTGACCTCACAAGCGACACTTAAGAGAGATGTGCGTGATTTTGCCACGTGCCGAAACAGAGAGCCAGCAACAACTTTAAGTGATTGATTTAAGAAAAGTACTTCAAGGGAAGTGCGCTGCTGCCACAGAGCAGGGAAGTGACCAACGGGGGTCCCGGCACGGCCCAGCACAGCCCAGCACAGCATAACACTTGCTGCTCCAGCTCAGCACAGCACAGCCCACCTGGGCGGCGGTGCCATACAGCCCGAGTGACACTGCAGCGCTGCCGCCGCACATCCTGGGCAGCGACAGGCTGGCGCCCCACGGGGCATGCGCCGCCTTGCCGCTGCTCTTCACATGGGGGTAACGCGTCCGCGCTGCTGCCAGCGAGGCCTGCACAGAAAGGGGAGGTTTCTCCACAAAGGCAGCATGGTCGTGAGCAGCAACTCGCTTGAGGCGTGGGCCGTTACAGCAGCGGACGCTGGGCGGGGACGCAGGCAGGGCGACACGCCAGGGACCACTTGCAGGACGGCGCCTCGACAGGCTGCGCCGCAGGCCAAGCCCATCGTCCTTGCACAGCCGTCTTGCACAGCTGTCTTGTGCCTGTCGTATGCAATGCCCCCTCTTGCTCACCTCTGTGCAGGCCTCCAGGGGCGGGCGGTGCACCAGCAGGCTGAGCGGGTTGCGCGCCAGCGCGCCCGCCAGCTCCGCCAGCCGCCCCTGCCCCGCCAGCCGCGCCAGCAGGGCCTGCAGCTGCTGCAGCGTGCGGCAGCTGGGCAGCGCGGCGGCGACGTCCAGCTGGCGTCGGTAGCTGCAAGAGGCCAGGGGTGGGTGGGGCTGAACGGTGGGAGGGGAAGCCAGAGCGAAGCTGGAGGGCAGCGCCCGCAAGCTACGGAAGTGACCAGGGGTTGGGCAGGGGAGCAGCATGTGTGTTGGGTTGCAGGATGCGGGCAGCAGAACATCGCCCGCTTGCCGGGGGGGGGGGTGCACGAACCGAACCGGCAGGGCCTCCTCGCCACGACTGCTCGAGATTGAGCTCTCTGTTGGCAGGCAGGGCCAAGGCCAGCCAGGCACCGCAGCACTAACGAGAAAGGCAGCACTCGCTCCGCCTGCTCGAAGTTGCAGTCTTCGGGCTGCTTCTGGCAGACGTGTGAAGCACCTGCCCGTTGAACAGATGCTGCACACATCTGCTGCGCCACCGCGGTGCCCACTCACCCCGCCTGCTCGAAGTTGTACTCTTCGGGCTGCCACATCAGATCCGCCGGCAGGAAGCCCAGCCGCTGCTCGCGCCTGCGGCAGGGGGCGGCGAGGGGCGGCAACGGCGGGAGGTGATGGTTGGAGGCGCCTGTCCGGCGCGTGTGCTGGCAAGATGCAGCGCCGCCGCCGCCGAAACCTGCGGGCAACGGTTTTAGGGGCGCCCCTCGAGCGTGTGGCGGCACATGCGGTGCGGAAGAACAGCACTTCCCCCCCTGCGTCATTCCAATGAATGGCAGCAAATGAAGCGACGGCAGCAGTGCGCACCACATGAGCGCCAAGTCGCGGGCCACCGCCGCCTCTGCTTGGCTGCCGCACTCGCAGGCCACCAGGGCGTGCTGCTTCTTGCCGCTGAGCGAGGGGGCGCCCTGCAGGCAGGCGACAGGCAGAGGCCCCTCGACTCTCTCGCAAGGGCTGAATTAATACCTGTGCATGCGTTTGCTCTACCAGGTTGTCAAGTTATGTGTTGGTCAGCAATCTGAGGCAAAGCAGGGAGAGGCAGGACAGATGGGTCGGCAGCAGGGCAGCGGCGGCGCCGGTGCTCTGATCTCCCCGTGCAGCACTGACGCCCTCACGACGCCCACCGCTTCTGTGGTGGGCGCGCTGAAGGTGGCCTGCCACAGCTGCCGCCGCCGCTTCACACCCTGAAACTCGATTTCGTCTTCCTCCCCTCCCTCCTCCTCCTCCTCCTCCGCCTCCGACTGCAGGGTAGGTGGGTGGGTGGGTGGCACACGAGGCAGCTGTCAGCACACGGGGCAGCCGTCAACCACGCGTTATTCTTTAACGCAGCCGCAGGGGTGGACGGCACACGAGGCAGTCTGTACTGACACCTGTTGGACGTATGGGGCCTCCTTGTTAGTCGACTCGCCGCAGAGTCGGACCGTACAACAGCTGCAGCTGATCTACCCCGCGGCTACCATCAGATGTGCTCTTTGATCAACGACCACTGCTGTACGTTCCTTTGGGCCTTGCTTGCCTGCATGGAGCCCTCGACGGGCGGGACGGGGCGGCGCCGCCTGCTGGCGCGCTCCTGCGCCAGCAGCTCTTGGTGCAGCTGGCGCGCCAGCCGCTCATCTGCCAGCTCAGCTTCACTCCGCTGGTTCCTTGGTTTCAGGCCCGCGACGCCGTCCCCCGCCGACGGCGCGCCGCGCCGCCGCTCGCCCGATTGCTGCACCGCTGCCGCAGGGCCCCCTGCAAACCTGCCCTGTCGGTCGCGCTGCGGGCTCCGCTCGTGCAGACCCGCTGCCTGCTGCGCTGTAGTGCTGGCAGGCAGCTGCGCGGTTTCCGCCGCGGCGCCGGCGGGCGGCTGCGCATCACCAGCCTGGTGCTGCGTGGGCGAGTCGACGTGCACTACCTCTGCGGTCTGTTCGCAGGATGCTGCGTCCTGCTGCCCCCTGCCGCTGCTCCCCTCGCCGGGGCGCCGCTGCTGCTGCCCCGCCGGCGGCGGCGCCGCAGGGGGCCCCCTCGCCACGCTGCCGCCGTCTGCTGCACCGCTGGCCTCAGCAACACCTTCCTCGCCGTCGCCCTCGCCGCCATCTCCATGCTGGTCGGCAGCAACTGCAGCGTCCGGGGTGGAAGGCTTGCGCTTTGGTCAGCCTCTTGAACTGGGCGTCACTCCTGTGCTTTGAAGAGGGGAGCTCGCCACATGCACCAGCCTGCATGCCTGCCTGCCTGCCTGCCTGCCTGCCTCTCCCGAGCGTCCCGAACTTTACCCGTACTTTCCAGCCTCTCCTGCCACCTTCCTCCCACCTTCCCGGCAGCCTCCCCGCAGCTTCCACCTGCAGCCAGGGCGTCCATCACATCCTCCAGCCGCTCCTGCCGCAGCGCCTCCAGCATGTCGGCGTCAAACGCGTCCAGAGGCTTTGACAGCGCCAGCTGGCGCAGCGGTGGGGCGCTCGCATCCATGGCAGCCTTGAGGCGCAGCGTGTCGGCGATGTGCTGCAGGCAGGGGAGCAAAGCAGAGCGCCGGAGCATCAGAGGAGTGCGCACTGCGCATGAGCATGGAGAGCAACGTGCTGAGGGGGCGTCAGGTGGCTGACCCGCAGGCAGGCAGGCAGGCAGGCAGCAGGCAGGCAGCGGCGGCAGCGGCGGCAGCACTGGTGGCAGCAGCGGCGGCAGCCGCGACAGCAGCAGAGGCGGCAGCAGGGAGACAGAAGCAGGCGGCAGCAAGACAGCAGCAGCAGGCGGCGGCAGCAGAACAGCAGCAGGCGGCGGCGGCAGCGTCGGCGTCGGCGGCGGCAGCAGCGGCGGCGGCAGGACAGCAGCAGCACGCTTGCATCAGCAGCAGCAAAGCTTTACATGGGCAGTCTCCGACGAGTCCAGCGGTGCCAGCTCCTGCTGCTGCCCTTCCAGCAGCAGCTGCACCAGGAGGGTGTGCAGGGGATGCGTCATGCTGGCGTTACACAGCAGCAACAGCAGCAGCCAGCAGCAGCGGCAGCGGCGCGCGCGGCACCGGCGGCAAGAACCGGCGTGCCAGACCGCACGCAGTGCCGGCGCGCACATTACTCCCCGCTCACTGCAACCAGGCTCACACCCTTGCCACTCCTTGTCAGTGAGGGTGGGGATGGCGCGGCAGCAGCGCCGCACCTGCACTGCCCACCCCGCAGGGTGCATCCCATCTGCTTCTCCCCTGAACACAACTTCGATCCCCAGGGTCGCCATGGATCAATGCCCGCCCAGCTGCTGATGTAGGCACAGGGAGGGGAAGTGCAAGCGCGAGTGGGCTAGCGGGCGGCGAGCGGCGGCGAGCAGTGTCGCCGTCTCGTCGGCGGCGGCAGTGTCGCCGTCTCGTCGGGGGCGGCAGTGGCGGCGAAGAGCGCTATCGTCTGCGGCGCTGCGGGCGGTGGAAGCTCACCCTCGCGGCGCCAAGCCGCACACGACCGCTGCAGAAGCGGGGAGTTGCACTCCCGGAGAGGGCGAGTCTTGCGCTCCTCCGGGCCGGAGGCGGGAGAGCTGCGGCTGTCCTGATAAATTTCGCGCATGCTCAGAGTGAGCAAAGATTGAACATCTCAATACAGCTCAACTGGGTCCGCCAGCCCGCCTTCTGAACCCTAAATGCAGCGCCTCTGCTCTCGTTTCCCCCTGGTCAGCTCCAGAGAGCCTGACAAAGTACACGGCAGCGCTGTGAGAGCAGAGGTCCAGGCTGCAGGTCCTGCGCTGTCGCGCCTGCCGCCGCCGCCAGCGTCCGCTGCCACCCGCGGTTGGCGAAACAACGCTACGCTTCTGTCCCAAGGGCATGCGGATGTTTTACTCACTGACTGCACAACATGTTCACCGCTTCATGCCATTCGTTCGTCCGACATTGCCTTCTTCCACTGCCGCAGCGAGCGCTCGTCGCCGCTGGTTCGGCTCCGTTGGCTGCTGCGACGGCTCCACTTGCTGCTGCTCTTGCCGCCGTGCCTCCTCGTGTGGCTGCTCTTGCTGCGGTTGCCCTGGGTCCTGAGGGTCCCCATCCGGAGCTCCAAAGTTTGCCATGACGTCCAAGTCACTGCAGAGCAGGCGGGCCAACATTGGGGCCATGCATACGTGCATTCCATCATTCAGGGCTGCAGCTGGTGCCGTGAATCCCCTGACCAACACCTCGAATGCGAGGCCTTGACGACCACCCTGCCTCATCAGGCCTCTCCAGGCACGGGCAGGTGCGCCCAGCTTGTTGATCGCGGCCGTCCGCCGTCCGCACACTCGACAGCATGCCCACTACCCTTCACTTGCGTCCCAACGTACAAGGGTTACACACACGCGAGCCAGTGAAATAAAATAAAGATCCGCACCTGCCATACGCGTAAAAGGCGGGGCCCTCCGCCACCATCACGCCAGACAGTTTCACTTTGTGCCCGCCGTCGGGGCTGTTGCTGCCGCCCAGCACAGACACATTGACGCGGCAGCGCTCGTGCGGTGTGGCCTGCGAACCAACAGCAGCAGGAGTGCAGGTCACAGTGTGGGTAAGAGGGAAAGCTGGATGGCATGTGCTCACTTTGTGCCCGCCGTCCGGGCTGCTGGTGCCGTCTGCCCACCCGCCCGCCCGCCCACCCACCCACCCACCCACCCTGAAACGGTGCAGTTCAGTGAGGCTCGCGTCGCGCTCCCAATACCCATCAAACGTGGTTGCGTTGCAGCTGCGCACGTGGGGGGTGGCAGAAGGCGTTGGGATTCGAGGGAGGGGGCAGGCGGCGCAATGCAGGCTCTCGCCCGCCCGCCCTCTCTCAACCACGAGCACGCGGAGCGCCTCCCTGCCGCCGTCCCTCCACACAGGCTCCCACCTGCACCCTTCCACACATTCTACGCGGGCTCTTCCCATGTGAGCGTAGCTCTTCAAAAAGCTCAGCACAACTTCGTTGGTGTCTCCCCGCAGCTCTCCCTGCGCACAAAGGGTAGTCGGCAGGGGTTGTGTCCGGTCCCGTAATCCAGACCTGAATTGCAGCGCGCCGCCGCCGCCGCAGCAGCAGCAGCAGGAGCGGCCGCGCCGCCGCCGCAGCACGACCGGCCTTGGCAGCAGCGGCAGCGGCAGCAGCATGCAAAGGCACGCCATGTCATGCCGTGCCGTGCGCATGTGCACGCACCTGCACCGCCGACGTGGCGTCAAGCTGCAGCAGCGCCCAAGCACCGGGCTGCTCCGCAATCCACCCCACTTTTCGTTTGCCAGCTTGGCGTCGGGGCGCTCGTTGCGCCACTGGAAGCCGCACTGCTGCACCACCACGCCATCGAACTGGCGCAGCAGCAGGCAGGTGGAGGAGCGGCGGTGGTGGTTGCCGGGGTGCAGCGGCTCGGGCAGGGGCTCCTGTGTGGAAGGCAGTGTGCGTGCCAGAGGGGCACACAGGCAGGCGTGAGCGAGCGCACGGCGCAGGGAGGCTGGCGGCTGCACACGCGCGCTCGTCGTGCTCCGCATGACCGTGAGGCTGGCTGCGCCGCCGCTGCCCGCAACATCCCAGCTAGTCGCATCGCTTCCCCTGCCTGCTGCCTCCCCTCAGCACCTGGCCAGGACCGCCGCAACCCCCGCCCTGTCCCCATTGCACCCCTTCACACCTGCGCCGCCGCCTCGTCTTCACCCGACAGCGGCGCTCGGGCCAGCCCCGTCACCGCCTCTTGCAGCATCCCTACTATCAAGTCGGTCAGCGCGCGGTGGCCAGTCTTGCCGGAGGGATGGATCGTGTCTGCAGGGGACCATGGAACCAGGGACGAAGGGGTGAAGGGGAAGGAGGGGGTGGGTGGGTGGGTGGACCGGCAGGCAGTGGGGGTGCGCGCATTGTGATCTGTCACAATGAGGCGAATGCGTGAGCACTGGGCTACACAGATCTGCAGTGCAGGCAGCGCCAGATTACCATAGTAAAAGCACTCGTCGCCTGGATCTAGCACCTCTTCCCCCTTGCTGTTGTAGGGCGCGTGGACTGCAGGCAGGCA
The DNA here is from genome assembly GCA_965227945.1 of Azorhizobium sp. Taxonomy (GTDB): domain Bacteria; phylum Pseudomonadota; class Alphaproteobacteria; order Rhizobiales; family Xanthobacteraceae; genus Azorhizobium. The sequence continues at coordinate 51,078 of CBDDGQ010000004.1, forward strand.
TGCGAGGGTGGCAGCACTGGTGTGGGTAGTGGCACCTGGAAGCACCCTGCCGAGCCACACCGCGCACGGCCGCCTGTGTAAGAGGCAAGTGCAGCCGCGATGCGAGCGCGCACCCTGCTGGCTGCGCCGCGCCTGCGCCCCTGCACCGCCCTCAAACGGGCTGTTATTGCCTCGTCCCCTGGTCCCGCTCACTCTTGAAGCCGGTGGCGTTGGCGTGCATCAAATGGTAGGCCGCAGCACGCACCGACAGCAGCAGCAGGCCGTAGTACTGGCCCGGGAGGCGGGAGGGGCAGAAGGGGTTGCGTAAGGCAGGAAAGACTTGTTGGTGGGGAAGGGAGGGGGGAAGAACAGTCGCTGCCCGCCAGGATGCACGGCCCAGGCTCACCGATGGTGTTGATGTCGTTTTCTGCGGTTTCCAAGTATGAGGTGGTGGCGTTGTGGCTGCCGCCGGCGATGATGTAGGCATAGTGCTGCAGCAGCGCCACCGCGGGCCTGGGAGAGGAGGGGACACGGGGCACGGGGCGGGGCGGGTGGGTGGGCTGGGTCTGCGCTCGCAGGCGGCAAGGCCAGCCAGCCGCCCACATCGACCCCCCTGCTGCCCCCATGCTCCACCGTATCTCAGGCCTACAACGAACCCAGACCTCCTCGTCCCCCCTCCCCCCAGCGCCACGCCACCCACCCACAGTTCCCCTCCTGCCTCCCACACCTGTTGAGAAAGTCCAGGAGCTTGCGCACCAGGCGCTCAAAGGCCAGGCGCTCGGGGGTGCCGAACGCGTTGGTCTGGGTGGGGTCGTTCGTTGCAAACTCTAGCAGAACCTGCGTTCGCGTTGTGGGGGAAAGCCCACGTCGCGTGTGCGCCCTCCGCTGCGACGATGCATGTGCACGGTCTGCGCCCCCACGAGCTGCTGCCATTGCCGGTGTCGCCACGCCGCCGCATTGCTGCTGCTCCTGTGCTGCTGCTGCCTGCCTGACCCAAGCAGATGGTACTCCTCCTCGGCACCAACTCCGTGGCGACCCCTTGCTAGCCGGAACCCTTCGGCCGTCAACCCGTCCGGCTTCCTCAACCCACGCCCACGGGCGTACTTGATAGTTCTGTCTTTCCTTCCTTCTTTCTTTCTCCCAGGCGCCCCCGCCCTGCCTTACCAAGTCGACATCTGCTGGCACCATGTCGCTCGCGCACACGGAGAAGATACCTGGGCAGGGCGGACGGCAAGGCGTGCAGAGAATGTGGGTAGGATGTGGGATAGCAGAGAGGAGGCGGGCGAGGGGAAGAGGTCGTGGCATGGGAGAGAGGAGGCGGGCGAGGGGGAGAGGTCGTGGCATGGGAGAGAGGTGGCGGGCGAGGGTGGGAGGTGGCGGCGAGGGGGAGAGATGACGGGCGAGAGGTGACGGACGAGAGGAGAGCGGAATGAAACGGGGTGCGAGTACAGGCAGGAGGCGCGCCCAGGTCCGTCATTTCCCACCGTGTCCCAGCCACCTACCAGCACTAATTTATCGATGGGTTGATCGATTGATCGGTCGTTTGATTGCGATCGGGCTGTACCAACAGCCGCCCCCCCCCAGCGTGTGCTTCTGCAACACAACCCAGCAGCAGCAGCACAACAACGATCCAGAGGGGATGGCGTGGGGGTGGGGGTGGGCGGGCACCTGACGTGACCCCCGACAGCACCGAGTTGCGCACGCTGTGGTTTGCCCCTGGCCCCGTCACGTTCCCCAGCCAGCTCTCGAAGCGGGGCACGTAGGCTATGCTGTCCTGCGGCGGCGGCGGCGGCGGCGGCGGCGGCGGTGGCGGTGGTGAGGGTAAGCGGCGGGTACCGCTTGGCGACGGTCAATGCGCAGTGTGGGTCAGCTTGCTTGCGTTGCCAGTGCGCGAGGTGCTCAGATCTTTCGGGGCCGTGGCCCTGCACTCACACTCTGAGGGCATGCATGCACGCACGCCCACTCCTTGCCCGCCTCGTGCGCGCCCCGGGACCGGCAGGGAGGGGCCGCAGCTCTGCACCCGGTGCTCAGCATCGTCGGCAGCGTAGGCTCCATTGCCGCTCGTGACCGACCCCCCCAGCATGGCGACTTTGAGCGGCGCTCCTGCAGGAGCAGGGGGCGAGGGCGCTCGTCGGCTGGCAGGGTGGGCGGTGCAGCGCAGGCGGCTGCTGCTGCGCTGGTGGATGCTGTCCCCTTTTTCTGCCGCAATGCAACCGTGCCCCCCCTTACCAATGATGGTGTCATGCATTTATGCTTCAATAAACAAGCTGCAGCAGCACAAGCGCCTGCCTCCCCTCCCACCCGACAGCAGCTTGTGGGCGAAGCGGCGGAGGCGCGGCGGGTCCCCCACGCTGTGCACGCCGCGCTGCACCGCCCGGGGCGGCAGGAAGTACTGGTGTTGCCACACACGCGCCAGCCGGCCTGGGTCGTACTGCAGTGTGGTTGCAGGCAGGGGGGGCAGAGGGGGGGCCACGCGTTGAGAATGGATGGACCAACGATGGCAGGCAGGGTGGCAGCAGTGGCTCACATGTGACGGTGCACATGCGACGATGCAAGGCCCAGCTCGAGAGGGAGGCTGCCCAGCTCTGCATGGGTACGCACTTGCTTCTGCTGTCATGCACACTACTGTGTACCGATGCATGAGGCACGGGGTGGTGAGCGCTGCCGCCTGAGTGCAGTGATGTGGTGTCAGCATACCTGGCCTGCTGTGGATGCGCCAGAGCCTGCAGCTGCAGTTGCGGCGCCCACCGTCGCCGACGCTGCTGCCTGCGGCGGCTCCGGGCAGGCAGGCGGTGGCGGGCAGGGATCTGCTCCGCCGGTGGCCTCCTCGGCTGTACGATGCAGGCACTCACATGGCGGGCAGGCCATGCGCTCAGCTGCAGCCGCCTTTTCTGGTGCAAGTGGCCGCGATGGCACCGGCGGCGCCGCCGCCGGTGCCCTGGCACTGGCATTGCGGCCCTTGGCGCGGCTGGACGTTGCCCCCCTGCCGCTGCCAGGGCAGCAGCACGCCACAAGTCACAAGCAAAGCTCCCAGAGCCGCTGCAGCAAGCGTCACCAGGCCTCGCCCAGAGGGACGGCGACGGGTTACGGCCATGAATGCCTCGAGTGCTCATTCTACCCGCACACAGAGGTGTCTTGTTGCGGCCTGACGACAGCCGGGCTTCGCGTGGCCAATGAACGACCCTGCCTCCTCCCCTGGGCCGGAACACGCGCTGGGCACCACACGTGAGGTACGCCAGTTGCTGGCGGGCGCAGGAAGGAGGGCTGTGGCATTGTGCCTGTTCACACGCCGCCGCCGCTGCTGATGTCAGCGGCGGCACAGCCCCCGAGCAGGTACCACCGCGCTGCGCTTGCCTGCCAGCCTCTCTCTCCCTGCCTCGAATATGCATTACCGTGCTTCTCCTGCCCGGCAGCGGGCAGACATAGAGGATGGGCAGGGCAGGGCAAAGGATTCCATGGGGCGGGGCGGGGTCGGCGGGCAGAGTCGGGTGCAGGGCAGGGCGGCGACGAGGGGGGCCGGGGCGGGGGCGGGCCAATGTTGCCTGCCCCACTCCCAAGGGGGAAGAGAGCCATAACGGCGGGCAATACGGGGAAACGACGAAAAACAGGGGAGCCAAGGAAAAATGTGGGGGCAAGCCGCAGCAGCAGGTGCTGCGAAGGTGGGCAGGGCGATGGGGGGTGGGGTTGACGGTGGGTGGGTGGTGGGATCACGGGCAGCGCCGGCAAGCCTGACCAGCACCTGCAAGCCTGGCAAGCCGGCAAGGAACCCTGGCCAGCACACAGGCGGCACAGCGGCACGCAGGGAGGGCGCCGGCGTGGCAGCAGCAGCTCTCGGCGGCGCTCCCCGCACGCACCTACCTGCACTGCGTTGATGGCAGACCGGCGGGAGGTGCCATCCAACGGCCCCTCCCTCCCGGTCCAGCTGGGCGCGCCCAGGGTAGGTGCCGCCCCGCTCCAGGGTCTGCTGCCTACTCACGCACTGCTGAGCTGCCACTCCAAGCCAGCCCACGCCTCCTGCAGGGGGAGCAGCAGAAGCGGGCAGGCGCTCGGCAGGCGGGTGCGGCGGCAGCAGCAGTACGGGCGGCGGCAGCGGCAGCACGGCTGCACGGCGCAGCCCCCAAGCAGAGCTGGGTGGCCTGGCGTGGCGAGGAGACAGGCAGGCAGGCAGGGGTACCATGAACAGAGCGGGAGTGGTGCACACCTGGCCGCCGTCGCTCAGGCGTGCAGTGCCCGCAGTCACCTGCCCCCAGACCACGACAGTGCGCTGCACCGTGCCAGCCGGCTCACCTCTGCCGCAGAGTCTGCCACACCCTCCGAGCACACGCGCTCGTGCTGGCCCGCCAGCACCCTGCTTTCCTGACGCACAGCCAGCCGCCAGCTGGCGCTGCATGGCCTGCAGGGCCTGGCACTCCTGGCACTCCTGCAGATGCTGAAGGCAGCAGAGGAGCGAGTTGAGGCATTGCAGCCAACCAACCTGCTCTCTTGTCCGCTCCACCCTAGCAGCCCTTGTGTGCTGCGGCGCAGCAAGCACACCGCCACGCCGCTCCATGCAGCTGCCCCCTCCTCCCCTCCGTCGCACAGCAGCCGCTGCCTCCGAGGGTGACACCAGCCCCCGGTCGACTTCAGCACAGCTGGCCTGCGCTGTTGGGACGGCTGCTGCCGCTGCTGTGTGCTCACGCGCCGCTAAGGCTCGATGTCTACTACCGCACGGGCGCCCCGCTCCAGGACAAGGTACTGCGGTGGCAAGGGGACCGGCGATTGCGGCGGCAGGCAGCGCAGTGATTTTTTGTGTGTGTGTGTATCATTGATGGCTGGGAGCAGGAGCACGTGCAACAGAGCAGTGCTGCCGCCGGAGCCTCCGCTGGTCTGCATCCCTGGAGCCGCCCCCACACCGCACGCAAGCGCACCTCGTCCTCGTCGAGCTCTTTCTGGCACGTTGCGCAGCGGTCGATGCTGGGTGGGAGATCCTCGGGCAGCCCCTCGGGAAGATGCAGCTCCAAATAAGGCAGGGTCAGTGGCGGGTATGGCTGCCCCTGTTCCAACGCCTGCAGCCGGCGAGTGCTGATCAGCTGCCACGCCTCATTCCATGCAGCCATGGCTTGGCTGGTGGCTGCCGCCCGCTGGCGCACGCGCACGCAGTCGCTGCAACACCCGAGGTCCGGGTGCTGCAACAGGAATTCTTCGTTGCGCCGAAACTCCTGCTTCTTGGCCTGCAGGTTGCAGCGGCGCCATTGTGGTTGGTGAGCTTGGCAGCAGATGGTGTGGGACGTCCCTCGACACGGAGCGGCAAGCAGGCCGCGCGGTGCTGCGACGCCCACCCCCACACCACCAGGGCAAGCCAGGCGCAACCGCAGCCTGCCTGCAGCGTTTTCCCTCCTACTCACCTGACAGGCTTGTATTCTCAGCCGCAGCACCCGCTTGCTGGGCTCCAGAAGCCGCGCCTGGTCGCGCTGCCCCAGAGGCTTGGCCAGCTCATCGTTCCTCTCCTTGATGCTGCGGAAGAGGGCCTCGCGATGCTCCGGGGTGCCGGGGGTGTGCTCAACGCCCAGCATGTTTGCCAGGGCCTGCAGCAAGCCGGACATGGCTTGCTGAGCAGGCTGAGTCCAGCGGCTCAGGCGCTGCGTCAAGGAGCAAGGGGGCACAGTGAGGGGGTCCCGCACTGCTGCTGCATCAGGTGCGGCCAGCCAGCTGGGCGCCAGCGCGCCCACCGCCACCACCGCCGGCGGCCCGGAAGCAAACTGCAGCCAGCACAGGAGACGTCTGCTGGCGCCTGAGCCCAGCACATTACCAGCACAATGCTACAAGCCTCACAACACTGCTATGTGAAGGACAGCAATGACATGGCGCCCACGGACGCGACGGCCCCATGATGGGAGCCGGAAGATGCCGCGCTGACGGGAACACACTCAGCGCCGACTGGCATACACAAGCTAACGAGCAGCTACTACTACAACCCCTGAGCCTTGGAGGGACCAGAGCGCCTCGAATACTTCCTCCCACTGTTCCACAGCTCTCCTGCCCTCTCTGACTCTGAACAATGAGCTCTCACGTTGGTTTGGGCGCGGTGCCTGATGAGCAGCTGCAGGAGCCAGGTGCGTCGCCTTCAGGGCGTGCGTGGGGGGTAGCGCCAGCCGCTGGGGCAATGGCCACCCTCTGCGCCTTGCAATGGGCAGGTGACTCCTGGTTGCCCCGCCTCCCTGCGCCCGCCGCCGTCTGCCCCCTGCTGCAGGGCGCCGCGCATACCTCTCCTGGCTGCCGCTCCTCCTGCTCATGGGGGCATGCTTCGCCCTGTGTGCCTTGTGCACCGCCCGCATCAGCGCCAAAGCCTTGTAGCTGGGGGCTGGCGCAGGCGCCGCTGCAGCTGCGCTTGTCGCGGGGGTGCTGTGCCTGGCGGCCGGCAAGCCGGTCCTGCAGGCGCTGGCCGTCGTCGTCATGCTGGCGTGTGCGGCAGCGGCCAGCTTGGTCTGGCGCTGCACCCCTTGGTGCTCCGCGCTGGCTGGCTTCCCCCCGGCTCTGGCAGGCAAGTAAAGGGCATGAGGTGCCGTGGCCTGTCGCGCTGCTCCAGGGCGGCGGCGCGGTCGTGGCATTTGCGGTGCATGACTGCCTCACATGTCCGCCACCTCACACCAGCGGCTACCTCCTGCTGCAACTTGGTGCAGGCTTTGCTTGCCTTTTCAACTGTTGCAAGGGCAGCCCACGCGTCGTGGCGCTGCTGAGCAAGGCGGCGTTTGTGGCGACCCTTGTATACCTCACCACCGTCACCAGAATCTGCCAGGCCTGCAGCCCGGATGCAATGACGCTGAGCGTTACTGTCAGCATGGTGGCTGCGGCGGCGGGCGCCGTGGCCGACAGCCGGCTGTTCAGCACCCTGGCCAAGGTGCTGCTGCCACAGCTCGCCTTTGATGCCCTGCACGATGCCGGCATTGTCTCAGGTAAAGGGGCTGGCAGGTGGCGGCGCGGTGGGTGGTTGTTCGGGTGGGATGCCTGCAGGCTGGCGGCTCCTGCCCAAGTGCACAACAGCATGCACCTAGAGCAAGAATGCGGTGGCCTTGCTCAGTCGCGGCACTTCATACACCTGCCTGCTGCAGACACGCTGCTGCCCGAAGGCTGGAAGTGGGTGTTCATTGCGCGCTTGGGCGTTGCAGGTATGGCCGCTGCAGAGTGCAGGCGTTGTGGCAGTGCTGCGTTGCTGCATAATATCGCGCCAGCTCCACTGCACACTCTAAGAGGACCCCTCAGCAAGGCCCGCGGCTGCTCTCCTCCTGCTGCTCATGCAGTACTGGTGGTGCCTCCACTGGTTATTCTGGACTGGCAGGCCGCGCCCTTCGCTGAGGTCGTGCAGGCCTGGGCCGAGGCCGTGCCGGCCATGCCGGCAGGGCACGCCCAGCCCGGTCAGCCTGCCGCTTCCTGAGGCAGGCGAAAAGCTCTCTGCTGTCACTTCTCCCACTTTGGCACAGCTGCTGCGTTTGTTCTGCTGTTGCGATGCTTGTGCCTGCCAGCCCTGATGCTGCTCTTTCCCAGTGGGCTTTACACAATCAACCTGCGGCAGAGTGATCTCACAGCGGCCAGAAGAAAGTACATGTCCACCGCCATTCGTTGTGGGCAGCGGCACTGCTGCTGCTACTTGTGCCAAACTAGTTGGCGTTACAAGCGCAGTGCGATGTGCTAGAGCTCTCTTGTCAGGGTGTGGGCGCAGGGAGAGGGGAGAGGGACAACACAGGGAGCAGGGGTGCTGTCAAGCTACTTCAAAACAGGGCAGAGTGACATCGTGTGCTGGTCGGCGGTGCCAGGCGGCGGGCGGCGGGCTACCGGGCGCCGACCCGCACGCGGCACGTCCGGCGTTTACAGGGTGGGGGTGCGGTCCTCGCCGGCCAGGATGGTCAGCTGCAGGGGGGGACGGAGGGGAGGAAGGGGAGGATGAGGGAGTAGGGGAGGATGAGGGAGTAGGGAAGGGTTAGCAAGCTGCGGGAAGGTCTCGCCGGCGCCGGTCGTCGACGCTCGCCTGCCCCCGCCCCTTGCTGGCCTCTGTGGCCCTGCCTCCTCCCCTGGGCCGGAACACACGCTCAGCACGACATGTGAGGTACGCCAGTTGCTGACGGACGCAGGAAGGAGGGCTGTGGCATTGTGCCTGTTCACAGCCGCCGCCACCGCTGACAGCGCAGCCCCCGAGCAGGTACCACCGCGCTGCGCTTGCCTGCCAGCCTTCCCTCTCCCTGCCTCGAATATGCATTACCGTGCTTCTCCTGCCCGGCAGCGGGCAGACATAGAGGATGGGCAGGGCAGGGCAAAGGATTCCATGGGGCGGGGCGGGGTCGGCGGGCAGAGTCGGGTGCAGGGCAGGGCGGCGAGGGGGGCCGGGGCGGGGGCGGGCCAATGTTGCCTGCTCCACTTCCGAGGGGAGAGAGCCATAACGGCGTGCAATCAGGGAGAACGACGGAAAACAGGGGAGACAAGGAAAGACAAGTTCCTTGCGGTGGGGTGTGTGGGGGGGCTGTCGGCAAGCCGCAGCACGGCTGCAGCAAGGCTGTGCGGCCGCGCTGCTGCGGCTTGGGATGGGATGGGATGGGGGCACTAGGCTAGCGCGTCAACAAAAGTAGATGCTGCGAAGATGGGCAGGGCGGTGGGGGGTGGGGTTGAGGGGGGTGGGTGGGGGGATCACGGGCAGCGCCGGCAAGCCTGCCTCTGCTTTTCTGCCGCCGGCGCATAGCTAATAGATGAGGGGGTGGTTCAACTTTGGGCGAGCGGCGCCGCTCGGATGAGGGGTGGGTGGGTGCATGGAGGGCTGCGCCGTGCCCGCGTCGCTGGCTGGGCGCCGCTCAGCGGCGGCGGCGCCGGCGGCGAGGGCGCGGGTGCTGCACACTTGCTGCGCATCGCCGGCAGGCGTGGACTGCGCCCGCCGGCAGGGCAAGCATCTTGCAATACAAACGTCACTCCACGGGTGAGCCAACAGCTGCTCACACCTTCTCCACAACCACCTGCGCAAAGAGCACGCGAGTCAGGGACGGACGAGAATGTGAGCCAACGGCATACGTTCGAAGCTGTGCCCATCGCCGCCGCCGCCGTTTGCGCCACCGCCGAATCGCTGCCAGCGTTGCCGCGCTCGCGCTCCCGCCCTTGCCTCTTGTCCCTGCGCTGCTGCCGGGCTCCTGCCGCCCAACCGCTCCCCGCTGCAGCTGCAGCCGCTCCCCGCCGCACCGCTGACGTGGCGTGCACACCCACCCACCTGCAGCTTCACCGCCGTCATGGTGTGCTTCTCCCCGCTGCGGTCCTCCTTCTCCACCTCCTGCAGGGGACGGCGGGTCGCAGGCGACACACGCGCAGGCGACGCAAATGTGAGCAGCGGAGCGCACGCCGCGCAGATGCCCGAGCACTCTGCCTGCCGCCTGTCGCCCCGGCCCCTTCCGTGCCTTCCTGAAACCTGCGCGCCGGCGACCCATCGGCAGCCTTCCGTTGCGAATGCTGCTCGACTGCCCGACCGACTGCCCCACTGATGGAGGGCCGTTCACTCGTTCCTGCGTGCCCAGCCCACCTGGAAGGAGGGGATGCAGCGTATGTCCAGGTGGTCCTGCTCCAGGTACAGCCGCGCGTGGCACACCGCCATGATGGCGTTGCACACCGCCTCCGGGCCGATGCCTGCAGGGTAGAGGCACCAGTGCGGGTGGGGCGGTTGAGCAGGGCAGGAGCTGGGCGGGAGGAAGGCCAGGCCAGGATGGCGTTGCATGGGTGCAGAGGGGCGTCGAAGCAAGCCGGGGGGGTCAGCAGGGGAGACGGCGCGCGGCAGGCGACCTTGAAATCCGCAGTACGTCGCCACTGGGCACCGCCTGCACGTTGACGTGCCTGCGGGCTTCGCTGCGCACCCCTGCACCGGCTGTTGACACACCACAACACCCATCCACCTGTGATATTGGGGCAGCCGCCTTCGCGCGCACGGTTGGAGATTGCGCCCGCCACGACTGTCGGCTTGCTGCCCTTGCCTGCAGTCAGCTCGCTGGGCTGCAGCCGAGAGGCATGAGGGGGGCGGGCAGGAGGGTTGACGAGGTGAAGCCAGGCGCCGTTACCAGGTCGTCACATGCGCACGCCGGTGCAGCACACGCGTCGGACCGCCTGACCCTTGTGTTGCACGTTGCAAGGCTGCGTTGAACCACTGGTGAAAGCACGGGCATGGGCATGTGCGCCCAAGAGCCTGCGCCCGTGATCCCCCAGCCGCCTGCTCACGTTCTGGATGACGCCCTCGGTGGCACGCTTGGACTTGGAGGTCACATAGAGCGCCAGCGAGTTGGCCATGCTTCTGCGGCAGGCAGCGCAGGGGTTGTCCAGCAGGGCGGAAACGCTGGATACCGGTAGCGCGCTGCAGGTCCAGCCCTGGGCGCCCGGTGCTGGCACGCCGGCAGAGCTTGCACAAGCTTGATGCGCGAACTCGCGTGCGCCGTGCATGCAGCCCGCCGCGCGCTCCCTGTCGCACCCCCAGCCGCATGCACAGCCCCCGTACCTATCCCGGAACGCCGGCTGCACAAAGAGCTCCAGGCTGTCTTCCTCCAGCAGCCGCCGCGCAATCGCCACCGCCTGCGCAGCACCCAGATACGCGGGGAGGCCGTTTGCTGTCGACCCGCAGCGACAGGCACTCCACACGTGCCGCACACGCAGCTGCTAATAGCAACGGACCCCGCATCTTGGCGGCCTGCCGACCGCGGGCGGCCCGACGCAGCACCCACCTTGATAGCGCAGTTGATGGCAGGCGCGCCGGTGGCCAACAGCGGCATGTGGCTGTTGTTGCGCGCGTTCCATGCAATCTTAGCGCTGTAGTGCCGCGGCTCCTCCTTGCTGGAGATCTGCACCCACGAAAGAGGGGCGAGAGCAGGGTGAAGCAGTGGCGAACGCCCCTGCAACGGCGGCAGCAGAGGCAGCCTGGCGATGCAGAGGCTGCATGGCGACGCAACTGCTGAACAAACCACCATCACGCGCAACCAAGCAGCGAAAGCTGCGCAGAAACCGGTGGCTGCGGCAGCGAGCGGGGCGGAGGCTGGCGGTGCAGGGGGAAGTGGAGCCCGGCGGCGGGGCGCGCCCTCCCGCCGACCCGGCGCCCCCATGCGCTGCCCACTGGCTTGCCTTGATGAAATCTACGAGAGCCGCGTCGTCCTCTGCGCCCCTGCGAGCTCCGCCACCGCCAAAGGGCGGGGACGCCGCCATCTCGCGCCCGCTGCCGCTGTGGTGCTCACAAGGGCTCACGCGAGAGCTTTTGGACCCTCGCCGATCCTCGAAGTCGTCGCCCCTGTCCACAAAGTGCCGCCGGCTGTGGTCGGGGCTACTGTCGTGCCGCCTCTTCCTGTCCGCCAGGGTTGCCAAACTTCAGGCGTTTTGCCTGAGATCGCGGTGGGGAGCGGCCGGCGGGTGGGCCAGGGGAGTGAAACACGCTCTCACGAGGGACCCGACGCGGCGTGGGCGTTGGCAGTTGGTGGGAAGAGCTGCAAGAGCTGCAAGTGGCGCGGGTGCAGCCTGCAAGAAATGCCTGGGAGCTGGCACAGTCGGGCTTTGGTCGGCAGGAGCACAAGGGTTGCCACGCTTTCAATTGCAACCCTACGAGCCCTGCAGCGTCGGTGCCGCAGGGGAAGCAGAGCCAGCGCGGGTGTGCGGCAGCCGGTTTGCCTTCGGCGCCGGCTTCCCGGCACGCCCTCCGCCGCCGCCGCGCGCCGTCTGACGCGTCGCAACTGTGCAGAACGGTGAAGGGTTGCATGGGTGCACCGCACTGCTGAAGAAGTGCTGATTCGTGTGAAAGTGCAGAGGCTGTGGCACAACCTCCAGCTGTCCTTCCGTCGCTTAAAACTCGAGCCTGCTCGTCCGCCCGTCGTACCGCCCTGAGCAGGCGGCGATCTCCCCATGGGGTGGTGCGCCTGCCAGCGCTGCCAGCTCTTTTGCCCACCTCTCGGCTGGCTGTCATACATGGTCGGCAGCAGACTGCCCAGCCCTAGCCACATCGGCATTCCAGGACCACCAACATGAAACATATTCTGGGTTGACTCTCCTGTACCAGATCTGTGCAGCTCCTGATGTTGTGCGCTGGCTGGCCGTCTGCTGAGCTGCAGTCCTGCCCACGTGAGACCTGCGACACGGCACAGAAATGCCGCTGCAGGCTTGGGAGGGCATCGCCGCACGCTCCAGTACTGGTGGTGCTCACGTGGGAGCGAGCTCTCGCCGCCAGCCTGCGTGGTGGTGGTTGAGCGCACGTATGGCGCCTACCCACTCATCCTGCAGTGTCCCAGCTGTCCTATGATAATAAAGCTTCCAGCGAGCCAGGAAACGGCCACGCCACCAAGTGGAGGGTACCTGCTGACCATGATGGCCCAGGTGGCCCGCCACGGCAAGGACTCGAGCAGGCGCTTCTCCCGCGCCCTGCGGCTCGCCTTCTGCTGCTGCACTGCCCTTCAACTGCCCATGTCACCAAGCACAGTATTGTACACGGAAACACAATGCGTCCAAGCCAACCTGCACAACTGGCCGGGTCCACAACCGACTGGCGGCGGCGCACGCAGCGCGGCACGGCGGCAAAATGGTTGTCCTGTAGACGCCCCTTCCAATAAAGCGCGCTCGTTAGAGCACGGTCTCACTTCATTTTGGCGGGGCGTGGGCAAGCGTGTGGGACTTCTGTGCCTTCCCCGATCGGCGCGCCTTGTCTGCCTGGCCCCTTCTCTGGCCCTCTAGCTCGACAATAGATCGTAGCATCCCTGTGGACGACCAGCCTTGCCCAGGTGCGTATGAGTCGCCGGTCTGCAGCTGGCTCGGCCGAGGCAAGAGCTGCAGTCTGGGGCTGGGGCAGCGCGTAGTCGATCCGGCAGCAGCGCCCTGTGCCGCCGTGACGCTCTGCCGCCTTCTGCTGACACGCCGCCGCTGGCTGCTGCCGCCACCCGCCGCCGCCTCGACCGCCCTCCGCTCGCTCTACCGCTTCCCCTGCGCTGCGCACAGGCCGCGGGTGCGGCGGCGGGCGCCCGCAGCCATGGGCACACGTGAACCCAGCGCAGTGTCGCTGGAGAAGTTTGTGCTTAATTCACTGAGCTCCATCGCCCAGGAGACGAGCGGCAGGGGGCAGGCGCAGCGCGAAGTGCGCGACGGCGCCATCAAGCTGCTGGGTGAGGCAAGCCAGCAGCTGCGCGGGAGGAGCTCTGTAGAGCACTGACCGACATGATGCAGGCGGTTGCGCAGGGTGCGGGCACCCGACAGCTGGCCTGGGCTGTGCCGCAGCGCTGCTTTGACCGCCCCGCCGCCCCCCATTTTGACCGCCCGGTGCTGCTCCCCCTGCGCTTCGCTTCCGCAGAGGAGCTGGGTGTGGCAGACTTTGGCAAGCCAGGCAGCAGGCTGAGCGTGCCGTTCCCGCCCGATGTGACCGCGCAGGTGTGTGCTCCCACGGCAGCGGCGCGGCAGGCGAGCTGCGCTGCGTCTCCGTGGCCGAGTGTGCACGTTGTGTTGCTGCCACGCACGACGGCACCTGGGTGCTCCCTCGACGCGCCTCGTGCGCCCCGCCCCCCCCCTCTCCCTTGCACCCAACCTGCAGCTGCTGGGCGTGCTGCGGGGGGCGCTGGCGCTGGGCAACCCCCGCCTGGCGGAGCCGGCGCTCAGCTGCATGCACAAGCTGGTTGCGTACGCGTACCTGCAGGGAGAGACGGGCGCCAGCGGCCGGATGGATGACGACACCAACATTGTCGCGCAGGTGGGTGCTGGGCGGCGGGCAGGTGGAGGCCGCGGGCGACGGTCGGTGGGGCCGGGGCGGGGCAGGCGCATGGCGAGGCGGGGGTTGGGGCCATAGCGGAGCGTTGGATGGATGCTGAACAGCAGCATTTTGACGCAGGTGGCAGCTGGGTGGAGACGTGAGGCTGCCAAGAGAGGCTTGGCCAAGCGGGTGCCGACCAGTCGCACCTGTCGCGCTGCCTCCTGCCTGTCTGCCTGCCAGCCGCTGCCCTCGTGCCGACCACCTGCTTGCCCAACCGCTCGACGCCAAATGCGGCTGCCTTACGCTGCAGGTAGTGGCGCTCACCGCCAAGTGCGGCGAGAGCAGCGTGGCAGCCACGCAGCTGCAGGTGGTGAAGGCGCTGCTGACGTATGTGACAGGTGGGCGGCGGCCGAGCCAGGTCGCGCCAACGCAGGCGCAGGCTGGGGCTGTACAGGCCGCCCGGGCTGTCACACAGCTCCTGAGCAGGGCGCTGGGGCAGGCTGGGGCTGGGTAGGACGCCAGAGCGGCCTTCGCTGGGCCAGGCCAGCGGCGCTGCCACCGCGCACACCTGCTGCGCCTGTATCCCTCTGCCCCCCCTTGTTCGTGCAGCCGAGCACTTTTTGGCGCACGGCGACTGCCTGATGCAGGGGGTACGCACGGTGTTCAACGTCGCCATCGGCGCCGAGTCTGCCGACATCCGCAACACGGCGCGTTCGGCGCTGCTGCAGATGGTCAACACAGTGCTGAAGCGCGTGGGGCAGCAGATCATGGTGGGTGCTGCGCCGTGCGCTGCTGGTGTTTGTCTGGTGTTGGGTGCTGCTTTGTTGGGTGCTGCAGATGGTCAACACGGTGCTGAAGCGCGTGGGGCAGCAGATCATGGTGGGTGCTGCGTCGTGCGCTGCTGGTGTTTGTCTGGTGTTGGGTGCTGCTTTGTTGGGTGCTGCAGATGGGTCAACGCGGTGCTGAAGCGCGTGGGGCAGCAGATCATGGTGGGTGCTGCGTCGTGCGCTGCTGGTGTTTGTCTGGTGTTGGGTGCTGCTTTGTTGGGTGCTGCAGATGGGTCAACGCGGTGCTGGAGAGCGTGGGGCAGCAGATCATGGTGGGTGCTGCAGCGCTCGGGTGTGCTGCGTTGTTGGGTGTTTCTTTTGATTGGTTTTTGTTTTGATTGGACGCGCTGCTGCCGACGCCCCCTCCCCCGCCATGACTTCCCCCCACGCTTGCAGAGCCCCAACGGCACGCCGCTGCCCAGCCCCGCGCCCAGCATGTTCCGTGCCATGCGCTCCGGCGGCGGATCGTCCGGTGACGTGATCAACACGGCAGCGTCGGCGGCCCTGGGGGCCGTGTCTTCAGACCGCCTCGCCGGCATGGGCGGCAGCAGCGTGGGCGTCCCCTCCGCCGGATCCTCGCTGCACGGCCCCACGTCTGAGGCCGGCAGCGCGGCGGCGGCGCTGGCGGCCGCAGAGGCTTTCCTGGCGGCGCAGCCGCCGTCGCCGGTGCAGCCGCTGTCGCCGGACGAGAGCGGGCAGCTGATGGAAGCGATAACAATGGAGATGGATGTGCACCCCCCCGCCGGCGGCAGCGAGCCCAGCGGCAGCAGCGCCGTGCCGGCCGACCTGTCGCCGCTGGTGCTGCCGCCGGGCACTGCGGCGTCACCCACGCAGCCCGCCGACGCAGCCCCTGCCACGGGCATCGCAGAGGCGGCGGACGCCGCTGCTGTCGCCGCCGACATAGCGGAGCTGCAGGCAGCACTGCCGCGCATCCACACCTCCCCGCCCACGCCCCTGGCCGCGGACGCCGCCCGCGCCCGCGCCGCCGACGAAGCCTCCGCGGAGCAGTTTGTCGCGGCGGCGGTGGAGGCGGACGCGCGCACCGCCCAGCTGGCCAGCCTGGCTGAGCAGAGCGACCTGCGGGGGCTGGAGCGGGCGCTGGACAGCCTGCCGCAGGCGGAGCCTTCCTCCGCCAGCGTGGCGCACCACAGGCTGGCGCGGCAGGACACGCCGCCCGACCCGCGCAGGTGTGTGTGTGGGAGTGTGCTGCAGGGGGGGGAGGGGGGGGGGGGGGATAGCGGAAGCAGACATGCGGCAGCGTTGGACGTATGGATGGGCACGAGGCGTGGCACCTTGGCTCTGCAGGTATCTGGTGCAGACGCTGCACGGTGCATACGCATCGCCTATTGCCAGTTCTCAACCCCGCCCTCGCGCGCCCTGCGCCGTTGCTGCAGGGCGCTGATGCGCGACCGCCGCGCGGCCGCCTGGAGGATGCTCACCCCTGTGGAGAAGGATGCCCTCATTGTGCTGACGGCGATGTGCAAGGCGTGTGCTGGGGGAGGGCTGGGGAGGGCGAGGGACCAGTGGGTTGAACAGTGGGTTGAAGGAGGAGACTGAAGTGCGAAGCCTGCGGAGCGATGCCTGTTGCTGTTGGCGCGCGGAACCTCGATTTGTCCCAACAAGTACCCACCTTGCTGCAGCTCACAACCCTCCTCCTTCCCTCCCTTTTTCCGTCCGTGCGCAGATGGCGGCGCGTGAGACGGGGTTTGGCGCGGTGGAGAGCTACATGCACCAGGGCAAGCTGCTGGCGCTAGACCTGCTTGTGCGGGTGCTCACAAACCCCATGCATGACTGGAGCCACATGCGGCCAGAGTTTGCAGGTGAGGGCAGCGGGTGCGGTGGGGCTGGCGGGGGTGGGTGGTTTGTCATGCGGGGGCAGCAAGCTGTGGGTGTGAAGTCGCACGCTGAAGGCGGCAAGGAGATGGGCCGGGAGGCTGCAGTTGCCCTCTTCAAGAGCAGGGAGATGAGCCTGGTAGTCGAGCAACAGGGAGTGCGCACGGCGCTGGGAGAGCTCCTGGTTGCCCGGCTGCAACACCCCCCGCCCGCCCGCCCTCCCCGCCCCCGCCCGCAGCCGAGCTGCGCCACCCGCTGTGCCTCGTGCTGCTGCGCAACTGCGCGTCGCCCTACGACCAGGCGCTCACAGCGGCGGTGCGCCTGTTCGAGGCAGTCCTGTCGGCGCAGGTGCGTCGAGGGGCGCTTCAGCGCGGCAGCACAGTGGCTTGGTGGTTCTTGAACGCGAGCATGCCCAGTCAGCCAGCAATCGTACCTGCCCTACTATCCGTATGCCCCTGTGCCTGCCTCGCCACTTGCTTTGTTGCATGCCCCTGCTTACATGCTCCCGCCTGCCCTCCTCTAAACTCCACTGCTGCAGAAGCTGCGTGCCGGGCTGAAGGCCGAGCTCGGCGCTCTGTACCCGCTGCTGCTGCTGAAGCCGATTGAAACGCCGGCGCCAGACAGCGCGCACGCGGTGGCGATGGCGGCAGAGGGGCTGCTGCACGTGTGCAGCCACCCGCAGGTGCGGCGTGTGGTCTGCCACCGTGCATGCGCAGTGCCGTGCCTGCCCTGCGTGCTGTGTGCCGCCTGCCATGCATGCTCGTCAGTTGTGCCTGCAGCCTCCCGGCCACCCACTGTCGACCTGCTCCTGTGTGTGTCCTCATCCCCTGCTGAAATGCAGGTGTTGGTCGATCTGTTCGTCAACTACGACTGCAGCCTGCAGGCAAGCTGTGTGGCCTGCCGGGTGGGATGAGTGGTATCCCAGCGCTATCGCACCCGCTCTGCCCTGGGTCCACGCCGCCGCCCTGACGCAGCAGCGCTGCGGCCTCCGACAATGCAGGCAGCCAACCTGTACGAGCGCACAGTCAAGGCGATCCGCTTGCTGCTGTCACTCGAGGAACCCCACCCGCTCTTCCCGCCGCTGGTGGTTCAGGTGCGGCATAAACCGAACTCCATGTGTGGAATCCAACGGGTGCCTAACCGTGCTGCGCTCACTCCCCGTCGCATGCTCGACGGGTGCTGGCAATGGCAGCGGCTGCGGGGGGCGGGCGGGCCGCGGGTCACAGGCGTGCCTGCCACAGCGGGTGCTTGTCCCTGCCCTGCTGCCGCAGAAGCTCAAAGACACCGCCTTCAAGGCCCTGCTGGCCGCCATCAAGTCGCTCGACACCTGGGCAGGCCCCATCAAGTCGGCGGCCGCAGCTGTGGCGCTCGACTCCGACGGGACTGCAGGCGCGGGCGGCGCAGGTGACGCTCGTGGTGGCCGGCAGGGGCTGGTAGTGTTGCCGCCGCTGCTGCTGCTGCCGCAGCCCACTCTGCGGCGACCTGTAGCACGCTGCCTATGTCTGGCTTCTCTTGTGCAGGAGGCGAGGGCGGCAGCGAGGGCGAGGCTGAGGCGCCGCGCGACCGAGAGGTATGTTTCTCGGTGCAGCAGCTGTGGGCGCTGCGCATGGGGTGGCTGTGGGCAGGGTGCTCCTGTGGTGATTAAGCTGTGGTGATAGGTAGGCAGCAGTCTGGCGTTTGTGGCCGAGCCCTGCCTTGCCAGCCACACCAACATGCCACGTGGTGTGTGCTCCTTCTTTTCCCTGCCTGCAGGAGCTGCAGCGCATCCTGGCGACAAGGAGCTCAAAGACGCTTCGCTCTCCTGCCCAGCTTCCCATTAGCTTCCCTCTTTTCCTCTGCTCGTCTCCCCTGGCTGCAGGAGCTGCAGCGCATCCTGGCCGACAAAGAGCTCAAAGACGCGCTGCTCGCCGGCATCGAGGCCTTCAACCGCAACGCAGTCAAGGGTGGGTGCAGGCCGCCTGTGGCATGACAGCACGTTGTGCTGTGCGTGTGAAACTGCATGCGGCAGAGCACACTGCGCGGACGCGCACAAAGCCATATAGCATGTTGCGCTGCCATTTCAAGCTCGGCTCCCTCCCCTGTCAAACCTGGTTCTGCCATGCATCCCTCTTGCCCTACCGCCGCAGGCTTGCGGCTGCTGGAGCAGAGCGGGGTGGTGGCTCGGGGCGACGCCGCCTCTGCGGCGCGGTTCCTTCGAGAGCATGCAACCAGGTTGGACAAGACTCAGATTGGAGAGCTGTTTGGCCACCACGAGGAGCACTCCGTCGAGGTGGGTGGCAGCAAGACACAGCGCAGCACAGCACAGCGCAGCGCAGTGCGCAGCGGGTGGGTAGCAGCGAGGGGTGGGCCTTCCGCGGCTGTTGTGCGCCGCACGTTGCACCTTTGTCCCGCGGCCGACGTCGTTTGACCGGCAGTGCACCCTGCCTGCGCCCCCCGGCAGATCATGCACCGCTACATCGACGGGGAGGCCTACGGAGCCCTGACGCTGGACGAGGCGCTGCGCCGCCTGCTGTCAAACTTCAGGTGATTGATGCACTGCTGTGCTTGTTGTGCGCTGCATATGGTGGTGGGTCAAAGAGATAGGGCAGGAGGCATTGCAGGGCACTTGTGGTGGAGGAAGCGCTGCTTTGCTGTTGGCCCACGTCGGGTGGGGGAGGCAGCTGCAGCGACAACAAGTGAGTGCGGGCTTGTTGCTCCCATGCCTCCTTGTTTGCTCCTCATGCACCCACCGGCGGCCACTGCTTCCCGTCCTTCAACACAACAGGCTGCCTGGCGAGGCGCAGAAGATCGATCGCATCATGGAGAAGTTTGCAGAGCGGTACTGCGCAGACAACCCCTCTGCCTTCCGCACCGGTCAGTCCACGCTGCGGTTGGTCTTCTGGGCTGCCGTTCAGCGTGTGTGCCGTGGTGCCGCCGTGCCGCTGCGTGTTCCTGTGGTGCTCGCATGCTGTGCCGTGAATGCTGGGAGTGCTGCGGCGGCGCTCGTATGCGCGCTGCGCATGTTGCTGCTGCATGTGCTGCTGCGGTGCTTGCATTCTGTGTGGCCAATGCTGCGTGCGCTGCTGCGGTGCAGTGCTCCTGTCAACCTGATGTTGGCTTGATCGTGGAGCGCTGCTTCGTCGGCGCTCATGCGCTGCATCAACCACACATGAACGAACCCTGCCTGCCTGGCTGCCTGCCTGCAGCCGACGGCGCCTACCTGCTGGCCTTTGCCATCATCATGCTCAACACCGACGCGCACAACCCGATGGCAGACAGGTGGGTTGGCTTCCGTTGCAGGAGTTGCTGCAGGCAGCAGGGAAACCAGTCGGCATGCACAGCTGTTGCATCCAGCTGCAGTGCACATCGCTCTCCTCAGGCGCATGCCGCCGATGGCGGTCGGGCTTGCTGCCCGGCTGTGTATGCTGCAGCCGCATCAGCGCTGATAGTTTGTGGTCGATGTCACAGTGCCAGACCAAGCTTCCTGCCCCATCTTGCGGCCTGACAAGCCCTGCACCTGCCCTTGCATGCTGCAGGCGCATTTCCGCCGACGATTTCGTGTCCATGTCGCAGTGCCAGGCAGAGAACGGCGATTTCGAGCAGATCCTGCCCACAGAGGACCTGCAGGCAATTTTCAAGCGCATCACAGAGACCGAAATCAAGGTGCGGGCGGCTGCTTGGGCCTGCCTGCCTGCCAGACAGCTGCAGCGCAGCATTGGACGGGAACCGACTGCCTGTCGTTTGGTTTGCCTCGGCGCGCGATGCATCCTCTGCGTACCGCCTGCCGCAGGTGGCGGGCGAGGAGGGCGAGGCGGCGGCGGCGGCGGCGGGCGGCAAGCGCGCGCGCGGGGATCGCAAGGCAGACAGCTCGCGGCGGGCCAAGCTGGCGGCGGCGGTGGGCGTGACGCAGGTGGGCCGCGTGCCTGGGTTTGGTGTCGGGGGGGCAGCGGCGCAGCAAGGGAGCCGGGCCGCCTGGGGACGAGCGGCTCGTGTCGCTCCCTAGGTCTGCCACGTGCCTGCCTCTCCCCTTCGACTTGTCCCCCTCCGCCACCTCTCTGTGCCAGATGGTGCTGCCCTTCTGGTCGGGAGCCACTTGGGACAAGCAGCACGGAGTGGATGTGGAGCGCAGGCGGTGGGTGAACCACAACCCACTCTTCTTGCCTTGAAGGGCAATGGCTTGTGAGGAAGTTGCAGGCAGTTCAGCCGCCCTGCCGCGGCGTGCAAACACACCCCGCTTCCCAACCGCCTGGCCCGGCTGCTGCTGCCCTTGCCCCTTCAGTCAACAACCGCCTGCTGCTGGCTCTTTTTCCGCAGTTTGCTGGAGTTTACTCGCCAGATGGTGGCCAGCGGCGGGGCTGTCGCCGGCAACATCTGGCACACAGCCACGCACGCAGAGCACGCGCGCCCCATGATGCAGGCGAGTTGCCGAGGGGAGGGCGCCGGGGTCATGCTGCCGGCGGAGTGGGCCGGGCAGTGTAGGTCAGAGCAGGCATGCCTCCATGCAGCTGTGCCGCTCATGCCTGTCTCCCTGTGACCCCTTTTTTGTAAGAAATCACCACCACCACCACCACCATCCCCGCTGTCCCTCCTGGCCCGCAGGTGTCTGGCGACGCCTTCCTGCAGTGCCTCAAGCGCGCCCTCGACTCTGCGCCCAACATGCCCCAGGCGCTGCAGGTGCGTGTTCCCCTCTGCTGCGTGCTGCAATAGGGGCCGGTGGTCCGGGCACAGAGAACAGCAAGTACAGCAGGCTAAAATATGAAAGAAGGATCTGTATGCAGGGGGGGGGGGGGGGGGGATCGGGGCTGTGCAGAGGGCCAACTGCCGGGTGTGAGCGAGCGCCGAAAAGCTCGTTTCACTCCTCCCTTTTCATTCCACCCTGCTTTCTCATGCCTCAGGTGCTGGCGGGTTACGAGCAGGCGGTGCGCCTGGCGGCGCTTCTGAGGCTGGAGGCCATCTGCGAAGCGCTGGTGGCAGGGCTGGCGGAGGCGGCGGGCATGGGCGGCGCTGCGCTGGCGCCTCACAGCTCCTCTGCCGAGGCCAAGCAGGTGGCGGCGCTGTCCAAGCTGGTCGCTCTGGGCAGCTGCAGCGAAGCTGGTATGCTGGGCAGCCCCAGCTGGCTGATCCTGCTGCGCACGCTGAGCACGCTGGAGCGCCTGCAGGCCACGTTGCTGCCGGGCACGAAAGATGGGCTGCCCCCGCTGCCCGAGGGCTCTGCTGCTGCCATGGCAACCAGCCTGGACGCGGCGGCGGCGGCAGCAGCGGCGGCGGCGGCCATGCCCGTGCAGCTGGCGCCGCCGCCGCAGCCCAGCAGCAGCTTTGGCAGGCTGCTGCAGCGCATGGGGTTCTCCAGCGGCAGCGAACCCACAGCAGGCAGCACAGCTTCTGGGAGCAGCGGCGGCGGTGCAGGCGGGCGCAGCGGCCTGCTGGCCATCAAAGACGCGCCTGGGGCGGGCCACGTAATGTGGGCGGAGACTGCTGGTGAGCGGGCAGGGGAGCTGCCGGGCAAGCGCCGGCAGGCTTGCTCGTTTTTGGCATCCTGCCGCTGCAGATGTCTGCCCCGGCGTGCCGCAGCCTTGCGATGCCTCATCCCCTGCTTGCCTCTGCCCCCAAACTGTCTCGCCTTGGTCCCGTCCGCTCCTCGCCTCTTGCGCAGTCCTGTTGAGGCTTGCTCACCAGCGGCGTCGCTTCGCGGTGCACGCAGACCTCGACCCACGTGTGCCTCGCCTTGCTCTGCCTGCCGCCCTGCCTGCGACTGCCGCAGGTGTCGCCGCCGTCGAGCGCCTGTTCAGCAACAGCGCCGCGCTGCACGGGGACGCTGTGCTGGCGTTCACGCGCGCGCTGTGCGCTGTCTCCCAGGAAGAGCTGCACCCACAGGCACCCGGTGAGGGGTCCCTGCCAGGGCTTCCCGGGCGCTCATGGCAGGGGTTTGGACGGGCGCAGCGGCTCGGCAGCAAAGAGCCAGGGCTGCCTGCCTAGCCCCCGCTCAACCATGCCCCACCCCCGATGCGCCCCCACCCACCCGTCCCTGCTTTACTGCCCGGCAGGCGAGCGCCCGCGGGTGGTGCTGCTGCAGCGCGTCGTGGAGACAGCATACAGCAACATGGGGCGCATCCGCCTGGTGTGGGCGCGCCTGTGGACCCTGGTCGCGCAACACTTGGTCTCTGCAGCCTGCCACACTGGTGCGGCGGGGGAGGGGCGTGCGATTGCTTGGCGTGCAGGGTGTGTTGGAAGGCTGCCGGCGCCGCAGGCTTGCACCACGCTTGCGGTCGCCTCCATGCCGGTTCCCTGGTACTCCTCCCTAGCCGCGCGTCCCTGTCTTCCTGATGCTGCCCGCTGTTGTGCTCCTGCCTGCCAACAGACGCCTACGTGGCGATGTACGCTGTGGACGCGCTGCGCCAGCTGGCGGCCAAGCTGCTGGAGCGCGCTGAGCTGGCACGCTTCACGCACCAGGGGGAGGCGCTGCGCCCCTTCGCGGCGGTGCTGCGCCACTCGGGTGGGCAAAGTTGTTCGTGTTTCGTGCTTGGTGCTGATTTGCTTGGTGCTGATTTTTCATACAACAGGGTCCACGTGCTGCCTCGCTTTCGCTGCCCTGCCTCTGTCACCGCCCGCCTCTCATTCAGCCTTCCCACTCCGCCACTCTGCCCCCCCCCACATCGTCTCCTTGCAGACAGCCCCGCGGTTCGGGAGCTCGCCGTCGCCTGCGTGGCGCACGCCGTGTCCGCCCACCCCACCGGCCTCGGCTCCGGTTGGCGCTCGGTGCTGGCGGCGCTGGCGCTGGCGGCGCGGGACGCCGCACCCACGGTGGTGGGGCAGGCCCTGGACGGGCTGCAGCCAGCGGTGGAGGCGCTCTTCCGCCGGGGAGGCCACACGCTGCTGCGGTGAGCAGACGGGCGCCCGACAGACCTGTGGTGGCAAAGCTCTCCCCTGCTGCAGCGTCACCTGGCCTCCCTCGCTTGTTTGTTGCCCCAGCCTCACCCGCATGCCTTGCGGCTCCTCCCTGTGTGCAGCGAGTGCGTGCTGGCGGTGCTGGCAGGAGTGGAGAACCCGCACGGCTTTGAGGAGCTCAGCATTGCGGCGCTGTACTTGTTCCAGGTGCGCGCGTCGACGGTGCCGGCCGCTGCTTTGCCAACCGCTTTGCCAACCGCCACAACCTCTCGTGTCGCTGGCTGCCTGCCTGCAGGTGCAGTGTGCATTCCTGACAGCCATGTCTTGCTGTGCGTGTTGCTCACCCGTTGGCGACTGCTCCTTTCGCTGACTGCTGCAGACGCTGGCACGGCGGCTGGAGGATGCCGTTGCGGCAGGGCTTGCAGAGGAGGCACAGATGGCGCTTGATGCAGGCGTCATTGGCACCGCTGCTGCCAGCCCCGGCAGCGCAGAGGGCGGCCAGCTGCCGGCGGTGATTGCTGCTGCCACGGCTGCAGCGCAGCAAGCGCAGGCACAACAGCAGGCACAGCAGCAGCAGCAGCAGCAGCAGCCAGGAGATGAGGGGCCATCACACGGCGGCAGCAACGCGACGGACCTGTCATTAGATGCGTGGCGCAGCGACAGCCTGCAGCAGGGTGCGCAGCCACCTGCGGCTGCGGAGCAGCAGCAAGCGGCAGATGCTGCGACTGCTGCTTGGCAGGCGCTGCTGGTGCCGCTGGCAGCGGTCGCTCGCCTGGATGTGCGCCCCCGTGCCGCCGACGCCGCCGCGGCGGTGCTGCTCAGCATTTGCCACTCGGACTGGGAGCGCTTGTCGCCGCCGCAGTGGGCGCGACTGTTTGAGAGCGTGCTGCAGCCGCTGCTGGCGCTGCCGGCCGACGTGGCAGCAGAGGATGCAGCCCTTTGCCGGCTCGACGGCGCCCACATGCTTGGCCCCAGCAGCAGCCCGCTGGTTGCACCGCCGGGCAGCAGCGCGAGCGCGGCGTTTGCTGGTACGGCGGGCAGCAGCGGCAGCGAGGCACCGGGCAGCCGGCGGACCACGTCTGGAGGCAATGCAGTGGGAGACCACCTGCCGACCGTGGTGCCTGCGGCGCTGAGCCTCGAAGGCCTGGACAGGTGGGCAAGGGTGCGGCTGAGGGGTGGCTTGCCGCATGCAGCACGCGGTCTTGCTGCAAGCTGGGCAAGCTTATAATTGTCACATTGCGCTGTGACGCGTGCGGCAGGCAACGAATTGCTGGTGTCTGGTGAATGGTCCCACCACTCGCCCACCAACCAAGTCGTCTCGACGCATGCTCCAGAGCAGGCGGAGCGTGCAGCCGCAGCGACAGCCAACGGCGAGGCCGGCGGGCCGCCCACCGGCAGCAACGGCGTGCGGCGCAGCTCCAGCGTCGACAGCGTGGGGGGGCCCCCCGCCAGCCGGCTGCAGGCGCTGTGGCAGCCCAGCCTGGTGCTGCTGCAGCGCTACGTCCTGTTCCCCTCGGAGGCTGCGGCGGTGCTGGGGGTCAACCAGCTGCACGCCCTGCTGCTGGCGGCGGCGCCGCGCCTGGATGCTTCCGACTGGCAGGCGGCAGTGCTGGCGCTGCAGGCGGTTTGCCTGCGCGACCCTTGGGAGCCCGACGCAGCGACAGGAGGCGCCGCCGCCGCCGGTGGCAGCCTGCTGGCGGCGGCGGCGGCGGCGGAGGGCATCCGGCGGCGCAGCCGGCTGGGCGTGCTGCTGCAACGCGTCCTGGA
>CBDDGQ010000005.1:0-1727204 GCA_965227945.1 Azorhizobium sp.
GGCGACGCGGCCATCGCCATAGCTGGGATCATAGCTGCGCGGGTCGCTGCGCAGCCAGCCGGCCAGAGCGGCGATGGGCAGGATGCGGGCGCCAAGGTCCGGGGCGACCAGATACCGGTCCTCCACGACCACCCAGCTCTCCGCCACCGGCACGTCATAGCGGCGGGGCGGACCATAGGCATAGCCGGGGGCGTCGGGGGCGATGGGCGCCCAGCCGGTATTGCCGGCGCCGCGCCGCCATTTCACCCAGGCGGGCGCCCAGGTGTCGCCGGGCACCCAGAACCAGCCATAGTCCGGCTCATAGCCCCAGCGGCCGTAATGATAGGTGGCCCAGGCGAACGGCTCGGGCGAATCCCAGTACCAGCCGTCCGCGGTCCAGATCCAGCGGCCGTCCTGATAGGGCCGCCAGGCGGGGTCGCGCACGCCGGGGACGAAAACGTAGCTATAGACCGGGTGCTGCACCCAGCTGCCGTTCTCCGCCAGCGGCGCGTAGAAGACATTGATGTCCACCCGTGCGCCGGCGGGACCCGGTGCGGCCGGGCCGGCTGGACCCGGGCGGGGCGCCTGGGCGAACGCCGGAGCCATCAGGCCGGCCATCAGGAAGCTCGCCGCCACGCCGGCCACCAGCGCCTTGGCCGGAGCGGATCGGGGGATTGGGGTGCGGACCGTCTTCATCTGCGTCTCCAGTATGCTGCGGTCAGAACGGTAAAGATCAAGCCGCAGTTCCGTGGCAGACCTGGGAAAAAATGAAGAAATTCCAGGGCCTTATTAAGATCAGCTGGGCGGTGCTGCGGCAATTGCGGGGCGGGCGGTAGCGTGGCAGGGCGCGTGGCGGACCCGTGCCTGAAGCGGGCTTAAAGCCGCTGCGGCAGGTGCCCTTACGAAAGGAGGACTTGACGGAGGCGACGTGGCGTCTTTCAACAGGCACAAGGCGCATCCCCTAGCGTCAAACGGTGCCCCGGGGAGGGGACAGCCCAGGAGAATGTGATGATCCTCAAGATCGCCCGCGCGACCTGTACCGCGCTCTTCGGATTGATGGCGGGGGCCGGCCTTGGCCTTGCGCCCGGCGCGGCGTTGGCCCAGGGCGCCTATCCAGCCCGGCCGATCACCGTGGTGGTGCCGTTTGCCGCCGGCGGCCCCACCGACACGGTGGCCCGCCTGGTGGCGGAATCCATGAGCAAGACGCTGGGCCAGCAGGTGATCGTGGAGAATGTGGGCGGCGCCGGCGGCACCCGCGGTGCCGGCCAGGTGGCGAAGGCCGCCCCCGATGGCTACACCGTGCTGCTGCACCACATCGGCCAGGCCACCGCGCCCAGCCTCTATCGCAAGCTGCCCTACAAGGTGACCGACTTCGAGACCGCCGGCCTCATCACCGCCGTGCCGATGACGCTGATCGCCAAGCCGGGCTTCGAGCCCAAGACCACCGCCGACGTCATCGCTTATGTGAAGGCCAACAAGGACAAGGTCACTTACGGCAATGCCGGCGTCGGCTCGGCCTCGCATCTGTGCGGCATGCTGTTCATGGCGGCGGTGGGCACCCAGGTGACCACGGTGCCCTATCAGGGCACGGGTCCGGCCATGAATGACCTGGTGGGCGGGCAGATCGACCTGATGTGCGACCAGACCACCAACACCACCGGCCAGATCAAGGGCGGCAAGGTGAAGGCCTACGGGGTCACCACCAAGGACCGGGTGAAGTCGCTGCCGGACATGCCGACCATGGAGGAGGGCGGCCTGAAGGGCTTCGAAGTGGCGGTGTGGCATGGCCTCTACGCCCCCAAGGGCACCTCGCCGGAGATCGTCGCCAAGCTGAACGCCGCGCTGGGCGTGGCGCTGGACGATCCCAAGGTCGTCGCCCGCTTTGCCGATCTCGGCACCGAGCCGGAGCCGAAGGACCGGCGCAGCCCCGAGGTCCACAAGGCCTATCTCGCGGCAGAAGTGGCCAAGTGGAAGCCGGTGATCGAGGCGGCCGGCGTCTACGCCGACTGATCGTCACACCATCCGTCCTGCGCACGCCGGGGCCTTCTGCCGCCGCGCCCGCTCCCGCGGGGGCGTGGCAGAGGGCGCGGCGGGCGAGGGCGCACGTCATGTCACAGGGGATCAGCGCGCCATGGGCTTCGTACGCAATCCGAAGGATGTCATTTCCGGTCTGTTGTTTCTCGGGCTGGCGGCGCTGTTCGCCTGGCAGTCGCGGGAACTGACCATCGGCACCGCCATGCGCATGGGGCCGGGCTATTTCCCGCTCTTTCTGTCTCTCCTGCTGGGCGTGCTCGGCCTCATCGTGCTGGTGAACGGCCTTCGTGTGCCGGGCGAGGCGCCCAGCGGCATCATCTGGCGGGCCTTGATCCTGCTGACCGTCGCCACCCTGCTGTTCGGTTTTGCCATGCGCCCGCTGGGCTTCCTGCCGGCGCTGGGGGCCAGCGTCTTCCTCGCCACCCTGGCGAGCCGGCGTTTCCACCTCGTCACCGCCGCCACCATCACCGCGGTGATGTGCGTGTTCTGCTGGGCGGTGTTCATCCTCGGGCTGGGGCTGCCGCTGCCGCTGCTCGGCCCGTGGCTCGGCGGTTATTGAGGAGCGGCCCGTGGACCTGATTGACAATCTCTCGCTCGGCTTCTCCGTCGCGCTCTCGTTCCAGAACCTGCTCTATTGTTTCGTCGGCGTGCTGCTGGGCACGCTGATCGGGGTGCTGCCGGGGCTGGGGCCCATCGCCACCATCGCCATGCTGCTGCCCATCACTTTTGGGCTGCCGCCGGTGTCCGCGCTCATCATGCTGTCGGGCATCTATTACGGTGCGCAATATGGCGGCTCGACCACCGCCATCCTCATCAATCTGCCCGGGGAATCCTCGTCCGTGGTGACCGCCATCGACGGCCACCAGATGGCCCGCCAGGGCCGCGCGGGGGCGGCGCTGGCCACGGCGGCGCTGGGCTCCTTCTTTGCCGGCACGGTGGCCACCCTGCTGCTGGCGGTGTTCTCCCCGCCCTTGGCGGAACTGGCGCTGAAGTTCGGCCCGCCGGAATATTTCGCGCTGATGGTGCTGGGGCTCGTGGCCTCGGTGACGCTGGCCTCGGGCTCGGTGGTCAAGGCGCTGGCGATGATCGTGCTGGGCCTGCTGCTCGGCCTGTCTGGGCAGGACATCTACACCGGCGTGCCGCGCCTGACCTTCGACATCGACGAACTCTCCGACGGCTTCGATTTCGTGGCGCTGGCCATGGGGATGTTCGGCATCGCCGAGATCATCCGCAATCTGGAGGATGAGAGCCAACGCTCGCTGGTGGCGGCCAAGGTGAAAAGCCTGATGCTGACCAAGGACGAGTTCAAGCAGATCATCGCCCCGGTGCTGCGTGGGACGATTCTCGGCTCGTTCCTGGGGATCCTGCCGGGCGGCGGGGCCATGCTGTCCTCGTTCGCGGCCTATTCCATCGAGAAGAAGATCTCCAAGACCCCCGGCCGCTTCGGCAAGGGGGCCATCGAGGGCGTGGCGGGACCGGAGAGCGCCAACAATGCCGGCGCGCAGACCTCCTTCATTCCGATGCTGACGCTGGGCATTCCCTCCAACCCGGTGATGGCGCTGATGATTGGCGCCCTGATCATCCAGGGCATCACGCCCGGCCCCAATGTGGTGACCGACAAGCCGGATCTGTTCTGGGGCGTCATCGCCTCCATGTGGATCGGCAATTTCATGCTGGTGCTGCTGAACCTGCCGCTGATCGGCATCTGGGTGCGCCTGCTCACCGTGCCGTACCACGTGATGTATCCGGCGATCATCGCCTTCTGCTGCATCGGCGTTTACAGCGTCAACAACAACACCTTCGACGTCTACACCATGGCCCTGTTCGGGGTGCTGGGCTACGCGCTGGTGAAGCTGGATTGCGAGCCGGCGCCGCTGCTGCTGGGCTTCGTCATCGGACCCATGCTGGAGGAATATCTGCGCCGGGCCATGTTGATCTCGCGCGGCGATCCTCTGGTGTTCGTCACCCGCCCGATTTCCGCGGTGCTCCTCGCGCTCGCGGTGGCGGCGCTGGTGGTGGTGCTGCTGCCCTCCATCCGCGAGAAGCGGGAGGAGGCGTTCAAGGAATAGCCCGCGGCGGCCCGGCACGGCCGGTCCGCCCGAATTGTCCACAGGCCGGAGGGCGTCATAGGGGCGGGAACGCATTTTCCGCCCCCGGTGCTGGACAGGGTGGGGGGGCTCTGCTACACGAGCGCTCCCGACGGGGTTCATCCCCTGGGGGGCGCATAGCTCAGTTGGTAGAGCAGCTGACTCTTAATCAGCGGGTCCTAGGTTCGAGCCCTAGTGCGCCCACCACTTATTTCCCAATCGGTTAAGTGGTGTTTTGACCGTTCCGACCCTGGAACGGATCAAGTCTTTTGCAGATCATTTTGCAAACCTGCACTTTGGGCGGCCCCTCGGCAGGGCTGCCATGGTGACCGGGAATATCCGGTCCGAGCACGCCATCGGTTGGGCGAGAGGCGCCAAACCGCCAGCGCGGGTGGCGGCCGGCTCAGGCGACGGAGCCCACCGCCAAGCTGTTGACCGAGACGCGCGCCGGCGCAGCGTGATCCGCGGTCAGGACGCCACCGATCCCGAGAATGAACAGCGATCCGCAGACCATGAGGAGCTTCAAGGCGGCGGTCATTTGCGGACATCCTCGATCAGGGTGGAGGCATTGGAACCCCAATGGCACGGCATGATGGCGGCGCTCCTCGGGGTGATGGACTGGGGCACGTGGTGATCGACCGCGCACACCACGGACGGCAGCGGATCCTGGATATCAATCAAGGGCGCGGCAAAAGCGTGGGTGACCGAGGCGGCGACCGAGATGGCGACGCCAAGAATGATCAGTTTGGTCAGCATGAACATTGTCTTCACTCCATTCAGTGACTGAAGACTACGGTCCTCCTGCCTCTGCCACTATTGAACGCTGGTCAACGCGCACTCATCACTTCGCTGCGCGAAAGCATACCTAGGTATGGCGCAGAGGCGCTGGACGGCGAGATCGCTTTCCGTGGCCATTGACCCCAAGCCTCCTGGCCGCGTGCGGCAGACATCTGGCGGCGGGATTGTGCACGGATCGGGTCGGCCCCGGGCGGTGCTGTGCGGGCACAGCCCCAAGCGCTACCTCGCCAAACGTGCGTATAATTTAGAAACAGATCGCACACAGGAAGGATCATCCGGGTCGCGCCGAAACGGTCGTATGGGCGCTCCGCGGATAAGGACGTCTCTGTGTCGATCCCCCCTCTCATCTCCATCGTCGATGATGATCTTTCGGTGCGCCAAGCCGTTGGCAGCCTCGTGCGCTCCCTGGGGCTGCGGGCATCGACATTCGCCTCGGCGGACGTGTTTCTGGCGTCGCCCATCCTGCAGGAGACGGCGTGCTTGATCTCCGATGTCCAGATGCCCGGCATGAGCGGCCTTGAGCTCCAGAAGGTGCTGAAAGATCGCAATGCGGGCCTTCCGGTGATCTTCATCACCGGTTTTCCCGAGGCGGCGGTGCGACGACGGGCACAGGCCGCAGGCGCCGTGGGTTTTCTCGGCAAGCCATTTGATGGGCAGGCGATTGTCGATTTGCTGGATCTGGCCTTGCAGCGGTCCGGGCTGACGGATTAAGGCCGCTGACGCGCAGAGCGCCGCGCTGCTGTCGCGCAATCAAGAGCGGGACCAGTGTCCTTTTGTCCGGCGCCCGCGTGGCGTTGGCCCCAGGCGGCCCACCCCTCAACCGTCGCCCACGACACGAACGTCTATACGATCGTATGAAAGGTATATCCGGTCATTTAGGTTCTTTACACGGATGTAGAATACCAAAATATCTGATCAATCAGTAATTTATTCTCACTCAACTGGAGTGAGAGACATGAACATCCATCGTAATCTTCTCGTCGCCGGCGCCGCACTTACGCTCATGAGCCTGTCCACGGCAGCCTTCGCGGATAATTTTGGCCCCATCAACCGCCAGCAGTATGCCGTCTCGGCTCAGGAGACCCTGCGGCCGCTGTTTTTCCTGCCGCAGGCGCAGGTGACGCAGCAGAGTTTCGCTGCGCCGAAGGTCCAGCGGCAGAACGGCATCGGTTCGCTGATCGGAGCGGCCGATCCGCATTCGGGCCCGGCGTTCGATCCCGACGTCGAGTGAGCGTTCGCCCCGCAAGAATGGACGGCCAGCTCTACTGGCCGTCCATTGCCCGGGCGGCCCGGAAAGCGGCATCGCCGTGGGACCGCCCTCCCAGCCATCGATCCCCTCGGCCATCCCCGCCCGTGCACGCACAACCCGGGCCGGACGCGCCAGACGCGGCGCCCTGGAGGGACAGAAAGGCCACGCTCCGGCCCCTGTGGGCGTCGGAGTGCCCGTGTCGAAGGGACGCCGGAATGCTGGATCAGCCAAATTCATCGCCGCCGACCGCACTGGGCTTTGCCGGCGCGCCATTGCTATCGGCGCTGGCGATGACGACCTTCGCCGGCTTTCTTGACGCCGTCGGCTACATGCAGCTCTCGGGCCTCTACGTCTCGTTCATGAGCGGGAACAGCACCCGTCTCGGCGTGGATCTGGCGCAGGGAAATCTGGCGGTCGTTCTGCAGAGCGCAAGCGTGATCGCCACCTTCGTTCTCGGCGCCTTTGCCGGCACGTTGATCGCCGACGCCCTCGACCGGCCGCGGCCCGTGCCCATTCTCGTTGCAGAGATCGCGCTGCTGACCGTCGCTCTGTGCTTGACGCGGACGCAGATCGGCTTCGCCAGTCTCCTGCCCGTGGCCGCCGCCATGGGCCTGCAGAATGTCCTGCACCATAAGGTTTTCGGCGCGGACCTGGGCAAAGGGTTCCTGACCGGAACCTTGTTCGGCCTGGGCCAGGCCCTTGCATTCTATGCGCGCGGCAAAGGCCCTGCTGCGGCCGCCATCGTGCAACTGACGAGCTGGATCGCCTTCGTGGCGGGCGTCGTCGGCGGCGCGCTGGTCATCACCGCGCTCAGCCTCGGCGACGCGCTGCTGCTGGCGCTCGCGCTGCTGACGCTGGTGACGCTGGTCGTCGCCTACGCCACGCGCTGACCTGCGCGTCGCGTTGGCGCTGCCGCCGTCAGAGGGGCGCCCCCATGCGGGCGCCGCGCGGATGCGCCAGCCGCCTACTGACGGGCGTGAGACTGCACCTGCTCATCCCCATCTCACGGACCATTCCGCCCGGCCGCGGGCCGTGGAAAGGCGCGTCCGCGCGTGCGCCCATACGGATGTTTAGAGGGGGCATGCCGCTGTATGACATGTGCACACCACCGTAGAATATTCAGGGCGGCAGGGGGTTGTTAGGTTTTGATCACTCAAACGGAGTGAGTGACATGAACATCAAGCGTAACATCATCGCCCTCGGCACCGCCTTCGCCATCCTCGGCAGCGCCACCGCGGCGTTTGCCGGCCCCTCCATCGGCCCCGAGAATGCCCAGGAATATGCCGTCTCGGCGCAGGAAACGCCGGTCCTGTTCGGGCAGCCCCAGCTGCCGCCGGCGCAGCTCCGCCAGAACCACAATGCGGACCAGGGCGCGCTGATCGCTCCCGCTGATCCGCACTGGGGTCCGGCCTTCGATCCCGACGTGGAGTGAGCGGCTGATCAACATGGACGGCCGGCGCGCCGGCCGTCCATTTGCGGTCGGCGCCCGCGCGCCGCCCAGGTGGGCCTACTCTCCGGCATCGATGGGCAGCCTGAAGACAAAGGTGGTTCCGCCGCCCTCCGGCGAGAAGACATCCAGCGAGCCGCTGTGCGCCTGCATGATCGAGCGGCAGATGGCGAGCCCCATGCCCATGCCCTTGGACTTGGTCGTGTAGAAGGCCTCGAAGATCCGCTTCTGTGCATCGGGGCTGATCCCGCTGCCATTGTCCCGGACGGCGACGACGATGTGCATGTCTTCGAGCCGCGAGGTGATGGTCAGCTCACGCCGGTCCACCGGCACCTGGGTCATGGCGTCAACGGCATTCGTCACCAGATTGAGGATGACCTGTTGCAGTTGGACCGGATCGGCAAACACCGGGGTCGGGTCGACCGCCAGGTGGGTCGAGACCCGGACCTCATGCTCCAGGATTTCCGCCTCAGTGAGGCGCAGAACCGTGGTGATCAGCTGATCCATCAGGATCGGCTTAAGTTCCGCCGGTGCCTGCTTGGCCAGCGCGCGCAGGGCGCGGACGATCTCGGCGGCGCCGAGCCCGACTTTCTGGATGCTCTCCAGTCCCAGGATCGCCTCGGAGATGTCCGGGCTCTCCCGCTTCAGCCAGCGCAATCCGGCGCCGGCATGGGACACCATGCTCGCGAGCGGCTGATTGATCTCATGGGCGATCGAGGCCGCCAGGGTGCCCATGATGGTCAGGTTCGAGGTCCGGGCGAGGTCCGCGCGGGCGTTGCGCAGGGCGGTCTCGGTCTGGGCCCGGCGGGCATTTTCCGCCAACAGCTCCGAATACAATCGCGCGGTTTCGATCGAGATCGCGGCCTGCGGCGCGAGGATCTCGATCATCGAGATCCGGCTGGCGCTGAAGACTCCGGGCGCCAGATTGTTTTCCAGATAGAGGATACCGATCAGAATCCCCTGGCGCATGAGTGGCAGGCACAGCAGCGAGCGCACCGAGCGTTCCGCCAACCCTGCCCGGTGGATCTCCGGCGCATCGGTCTGCGCATCCGCCAGCGACAGCGGCTGTTTGGATTTCACCACGCTGTTCAAGACCGACAGCGGGATGGAGGCCGCGCTGGGGGCGGACTGGGCGATATCGACGATGACGTCGGAGCCGACGATCCGCCCGACCGCTTCGATGACCGGCTTTCCGTCGCGCATCAGCAGCAGGAGCCCGTATTGAGCGCCGGCATGCACGATCATGTTGCTCATCAATGTTTCCAGAAGTCGGTCCAGGGTGGTCTCTTCCGAGAGCGCCTGGGCCGTCTTCATGCCGATTTCCATATCGCGCGCGATCTGCCCGCCCGTGGCGGATGGCGCCGTGTCCACAGCGGTTTCGCTGGCCAGGAAGGGATGCAGGGCCTCCAGATGGCGGACCTTGCCGACGGCGCCCCAGCGCCGGTAGCAATCGTGCGCGGATCTCAGGTGCTGGTGTCCCGACAACTGGAGGCCGTTGGCCTCGCACAGCATGCCGGCGAACTCGTGCGCCAGCGCCTGTTCGTGGATGAAGCCGCCCGCCGCCGCCGCACTCGCGGACTGCTCGTAGCATTTGAGCGCGAGCAGGCCATTCCCCCGCAAGCGCGCCAGTTCGGCCTCCACCAGCAGAAGCTTGTTGCGAAACGTCGCCGGATTCAGCGCCGACCATTGGACGAATTTTTCCCGCTTCACCGAGATCTTGTCGGCCGCCCCGAGGGGATTGGCCGACGCGCCGGAATCGTGCGCCGCGGCCAGGACCGAGAACAGGTTGCAATCGCAGACGTTGATATGCGCCGGGGTCGACCAGGACAGGTCGTCGGCGGTTGCCAGACGCGACGAGGCATCGTCGAAATCGCGGTAGAAGGTGGCCGTCATGCCGGCATAGAGATGGGTCCAGAAGATCGTCGGGGAGGAATCGCTTTCCACATGGATCTGGTTGTCCCGCGTGACCATGTAGTAATTGCGGCGATAGTCGTGCTTTGTATAGCTGTCAATCAGACTGAGAACGTGTTGTTTCTGGGAATCGATGATGATTTCGATGTCTTTGTATTGAATCTGGCGGGTCAGGGCCAGGCCGTGCTCGATCTCCTTTTCGACGAGGCCGAGGGGAACGCCCATCACGAGGAGGTCGGAGACGATATGATTGCAGGCGTAGCAGGCCATGCCGAGGTCGCCCATGACGTAGCCTGCGGCCACGGCCTCGCGCGCATGGGTCAGCGCGTAGGACAATGGCTGCGTCCACGGGCTGACCTGGTCCATGGCCACCAAAGCGGCGGTCCGCTCCGCCTGATAGCGATGCCGCTCCACCAGCTTCAGCGCCGCCTGTCCATAAGCAAACCCGTCCTCATAGGCGCTGTACAAACTGGCAATGAACACGCCGAACCAGGCCAGACCATAAGCAGAGGCAGGGGTGGACCCATGCTGCAATGTCAGCTCAACAATCTTGGCCAAGTGCAGGAAGCTCAGCCCGTCATTCAGGAAGAAGGAGGCGATCAGCGTGCTGAGCAGCGCCATGGCTGCCTCGGCTTCCGTATTGTCGGTGGTCGCCAGGTGCCCGAGTTCTGATATATGCCGCCCCGCAAGGGCTGCTCGCACGGCCTCATAGGCCTGATCCAGCTGCGCGCGCGAGGGCTCCCTACCGAGGTGAATGCCCAGCAGGTCCAGACCTGCCAGCGCCGCGATGATGGCGCCTTCATAATCCGAGCGCAGCGTGTGCAGCGTGGCTTTGAGGCGGTAGGCCGCCGCCTTGTCCATGGCGGATGTGGAACGGGCGAGCAGGACATCGGCTTCCCGGCTGGCGTCGCTCAGTTGCGCTTGCGCGATCAGGCATTCGCACTGGAGTTTCTTGAGCGCATAGGCCACGGCATAATGATCGGACCACCAGCTGTCCTCCGACAGGCCGCGGGCGATCACCAGATAGTTCGATGCCTGTTCGATCGCGGCCGAGTTCTTGGCGCGCCGCGCGGCGGTGATGAGCGCCATGACGAAGGACACGCGCACCTCCGGCGCCAGCTCTGTCTTCGCGGCCCGCTCGATCTGGTTGGCGATCTCAAAGGCGAAATCATAGACCTGATCCTGCCAGATGTCGGCCATGATCCGGGCGATGCGGGCGTGCGCGGGGGGGCGTTCGCCAGGAGCGGTCAGCGCGTAGGCGGCTTCCAGAATGCGATCGTGGGAAAAGATGTAGCCGGTCCCATCGCGCAGCAGGAGCCCGGCCTCGACCAAGGGCTGGGCTTTCCGGCGGATCTGGTCCGCCGGGAAACCGGTCACCAGCGACAGTAACGCCTCGTCGCAGCGGGGCCCGATGCAGGCCAGATGGCGCAGGATGTCACGGCCGTCGTCGGGCAGGCGCTCGAGGCGGCGCACCATGAGGTCGATGACGTTGTCCGCATGATCATAGCGGGCAACCTCCGCACCGTCCCAGGTCCAGCTTCGGCCCTCCGCCGCATAGAGGATGACATTGTCATCCACCAGGGTGCGCAGGAGTTGATTGACGAAGAAGGGATTGCCCGCCGTCTTCTCGTAGACCACCCGCGCCAGCGGCGCGACGTTCGCCTCCTCGTCATTCATGCTGCGCGCGATCATCTGCGCGACATCGCTGACGGAGAGGGCGCCCACCTCGATCTCCGTCACCCCAAGCTCACTGCCCCGCAGCACCGTCAAGACCCCGCCGGGCCCCACCAGGTGTTCGGCCTCCTGATCGCGATACGCGGCCACCAGCAGCACATTGCCGGGGGGATCTGCTGCAAATGTCTTCAGGTAGGCGATGGTGGACTCGTCGGCCCACTGCAGATCGTCCAGGAACAAGATGAGGGGCGCGCCTTGCTCCACGAACGCGGAGAGGGTGTGCTGGATGGCCCGATGCACGCGCGTCTGCGCCTGCTGCATCGGCCCATCGGCCAACGCCACCGTGCGACCGATGATGAACTCCATTTCAGGAACGAGCTCGGCGATCAGCTCGCCTTGGCCCGCAAGCTTCGCCCCCATGCGCTCGCGCGCGGCACCGAAGTCGGCGGAGTCCGCGGTGAGCAGACGCGCGGTGAGGGTTCTGATGGCCTGTGCAATCGGGGCATAGGGAATGTCCCGCTGCATCTGATCACTCTTGCCAGCGGCAAACTGGGCGGCGGTGGAGCCGATGATTTTCGCCACACCTTCCACCAGCTTGGATTTCCCCGAGCCGGCGGCGCCCGAAAGGAAGGCGATCTCGCTCTGGCCGCTGTCGATCACCCGTCGGAACGCGTCGGTGAGCGCCTGGGTCTCGGCCGCCCGCCCGAACAGGGTCTGCAGCCCCAGGATCAAGGTCTGAGGCTCCGCGCTTCCCAGGGCGAAAGTCGCGATGTCCCCCTTGGCCTCCCAGTCGCCCCGGCAGCGAACCAGATCCGCCTGGAGCGCCGTCGCACTTTGGTAGCGATGGGCGGGGTCCTTGGCGATCAGCTTCAGGACGATGTCGCTGAGAACCTCCGGGATCTCCGGGCGCAGACGGTTCGCGGGGATCGGCTGCACCGCCACATGCGCGTGGAGCCAGCCGGCCGGCGAGTCCGCCTTCAGCGGATAGTGGCCGGTGAGCAGCGCGTAGAAGGTCACGCCCAGGGAATAGAGATCGCTGCGTTCGTCCTCATAAGGATGGTCCGGGCGCGCCTGCTCGGGGGCCATATGAGCCAGGTCGTCCGTGTCCAGCTGCAGGTCCGGCCCGGCGCTGTCGCGCCCGATCACGACGCCATAGCCAAATGACGAAAGGCGCACACGCCCGTCGGCTTCGACCACCAGGCTCGGGGATCGGAGGTGCCGATGCAGCACCTTGCAGGCGTGGGTGCGGGCCAAGGCGCTGGTGGCTTCCACCGCAACGGACAGAAAGCGGCCGATGGGCATGGGCGCCGCGCCGGGGCCCTGCTGAAGCGAACCGCCGCCGGTGTCTTCGAACACCAGCAGGAGGTCCGTATTGGTGCGGATCATCCCCAGCGGCGTGCGCGCCCACCGCGCGTCCAGCCGCTCCCCCAGGGTGTATTCATTCTCGAGGCGCTGGCAGGCCGCCGCGGATTTCCAGCGCGCGCTCGCCACCAGCCAGGTCGTATGGGTGACCGGGTCGAACAGACGATGATGCGAAATCTCATGATCAGAGTGAAGAAAATCCTGGTTGCATCGATTGTACCAATCGATATCCAACCGGGGCCTGTCTGGTTGAGCGGGAGTCGTGTCGTCTACATTCATCATCTTCGATCACGCACTCGCTATCCAATAAGATGCTTTATTATCGTTGTCTTAAACGGGAGAGGAGGTGCCGCCGTGCAGGATCGAGCGGTCTGCGCAAACAATGCCGTGACCCGCCCACACACTCAGCGCAACTGCGGGGATCCGGGTGACAGGCGGCGTGCGGTGACACAGGGCCCCGGACGGCGTGACACCACCGCAGGGGCGGCGCTGCTGTCGGCTTCGCGCACAGCCAGTCCTGCGTCCGGAATCATCCTCATACGGCACATGTCCAATCGTCTCGATCGCTTCGGGCCGCAGACCCGCGCGGCGCGCGCCTCCAGGCCGCTGGCATCGACGTCGGCGCACCGCGTCGCTGGAGCGGGGCAGGTGAATCTCACCTTGTGAATGCCGTGGATTCCACCCATCGTCTTCCGCATTCGCACGGTCGTTTCACCCCGTCCCCGCAGGACCGGCGGCCGGCGCGGAGTGCGTCCTCAGAGGTTCGCATCCGTCCTTCGATCACGTCTGGACCACTGCGCGGGACCGCAGGTGCTCTCTCAATAGGGCGCCTCGAGATGGCCCACCGCGCGTTTGCGCCGCCACGGGATCCCGGGCGACCCGTGCAGCGGTCCGTCTCCAGCGTTGATCCGATCCAAAAGGAATGCGGGAACGTTTGCACGAATAGCAAGTATATCGCATACGCCGCAGCATTGGAGGCTGACGATCTGTTCATAAAAGCTTTGACTAGCACCTAGGTATGAGAAGAGTAGCCATAAGCGGGAGCTGGCTTGCCTTATGGTGGATGGAGGAATGGCGAGCGAGGCAGCATTCTTGATCCGAACGAGATCAAGAACGGAGCCCCCGCATGCTGACCGATCTTTCCCAGCCCCACACCCATGGCGAGGCGACGCCGCGGCTCGGATCCGCCGCGGTGGCGCACGCCCGCCATGCGGTTGCCGGCGTGGGCGCGGGCGCGCACGCCGGGTTGGCTGAGGCCGGCGCGAGACCGGATCGGGTCTCCCCGCCGGCCTTCGTCTTGCAACCGCCCATGGCGCGCTTTGAATTCAGGAGCCTGACGCTGGTGCTGACGGGGCTGCCCGCGTCCCGGCCCGCCCGCGACGGCGATGCGGCCCCCATCGAAGTAATCCGATGCAAGATGACGCGGCAGGGGCCGATGACGCGGCCGACGCTGCATCTCTGGGTACGCGGGGCCCCGCCAGTGCTGTTCGGGGCGGCGCCACTGGGCGCGGGCGGCGAGGGGGCAGGGGAGGGCGACCGGCGGCTGCAAAAGGACGCCGGGTTGGAGCGCCTGCTGCGCACCCTGAGCGTGGCGCGGGATGCGGAGGCCGAGCTTGGGGCGACGTGCGCGAATGCGGTGGGCCTGGCGATCGTCAGCCGCATCGCCACCCTGCGCGCCGCAGCGGAGGATGACGCGCCCCGGCGTGCGAAGAGCGCCTTGCCGAAATGGCGGCTGAAGCGCGTCACGGAATATGTCGATGCCCATCTGGTCGAGACCGTCACGCTGGCGGACCTGGCTGAGGTGGCGGGACTGACGCGCATGCATTTCGCCGCGCAGTTTCGGGTGGCGACGGGCATGCGCCCGCATGAATACCTGCTGCGTCGGCGTGTCGCCCGGGCGCAGGAACTGCTCGCGGTTCCCGGCGCGTCGCTGGTGGATGTGGCGCTGAGCGTCGGCTTCCAGACCCAGGCGCATTTCACAACGGTGTTCAAGCGCTTCACCGGGCAGACCCCGCACCGCTGGCGGTGCGCGCTCGACAGCTTGGCCTGCGACTGACAGCACCAGGCCCTGCGCCCACACGCCGCCGGAACATCCCACCACCCCTCGCATTCTGCCCGTAACCCAACCGGAGCCGGCCGATGACCATCGTGAAGAGCATTCGCCCTTACCATGCCGCCGCCGGTGGCTGGGGCGCCCTATTCGCCACCGGCAAGGCCCTCGCCGAACAGAGCGTGGTGGTGAACGGCGCCGAGACGCTGCTGCGCATGAACCAGCCGGAAGGGTTCGACTGCCCCGGCTGCGCCTGGCCCGATCCCAAGCACACCTCGGCGTTTGAGTTCTGCGAGAACGGCGCCAAGGCGATGGCCTGGGAAGCCACCAAGCTGCGCTGCACGCCGGAGTTCTTCGCCGCGCACACGGTGAGCGAGCTGGCGGGCTGGGGCGACTACGAGCTGGAAATGCAGGGGCGCCTGACCCACCCCATGGCCTATGACGCCGCGTCCGATCGCTACCTTCCGGTGAGCTGGGACGAGGCGTTTGCGCGCATCGCCGGCCACCTCACGGCGCTGCCGAACCCGAACATGGCGGATTTCTACACCTCGGGCCGCACCTCCAACGAGGCCGCCTTTCTCTATCAACTGTTCGTGCGCGAATTCGGCACCAACAATTTCCCCGACTGCTCCAACATGTGCCACGAGGCCACCAGCGTCGGCCTGCCCATGTCCATCGGCGTCGGCAAGGGCACCTGCCTGCTGGAGGACTTCGACCTCACGGACGCGATCTTCATCTTCGGCCAGAATCCCGGCACCAACAGCCCGCGCATGATGACCAGCCTGCGGGATGCCTCCCGGCGCGGCGCGGCGATCGTGTCGTTCAACCCGTTCCGCGAAAGGGCGCTGGAGCGCTTCCAGGCGCCGCAAAGCCCCGTCGAGATGGCGACGATGACCTCGACGCCCATCAGCTCGGCGCTCTATCAGGTCCGCGTCGGTGGTGATGCGGCGCTCATCAAGGGCATGATGAAGGTTCTGGTGGAGGCCGACGACAAGGCCGCCGCCGAAGAGACCCAGCGGGTGCTGGATTGGGACTTCATCAACGGCCACACGGCGGGCATCGAGCCGCTCCTCGCCGATCTGCGCGCCACGCCGTGGGCCGATCTCGTGCGCAAGTCCGGCCTGAGCGAGGCGGAGATCCGCGCGGCGGCGCAGGTCTATATGCAGGCGGGGCGGGCGGTCCTGGTCTATGGCATGGGCATCACCCAGCATCGCCGCGGCGCTGAGACGGTGCAGCAGATCGCCAATCTGGCGCTGCTGCGCGGCAATCTCGGCCGGCCAGGCGCGGGCATCTGCCCGGTGCGCGGGCATTCCAACGTGCAGGGCGACCGCACCGTGGGCATCACCGAGGTGCCGGGCGCGGACCTGCTCGCCCGCCTGGAGCAGCGCTTCGGCTTCAAGCCGCCGCAGGCGCCGGGCCACAATGTGGTGCAGGCGCTCGAAGCCATGCTCCGGGGCGAGGTGAAGGTGTTCTTCGCCATGGGCGGGAATTTCGCCGCCGCCATTCCGGACTGGCAGCAGACCCAGGCGGCCATGCGCCGCCTCGATCTCACCGTCCACGTCTCCACCAAGCTCAACCGCAGCCATCTGGTGCACGGGCGGGCAGCCTTGATCCTCCCCTGCCTGTCGCGCACCGAGGTGGATGTTCAGGCCGGCGGGCCGCAATCCATCACCGTGGAGGACAGCATGTCCATGGTCCACGCCTCCGCCGGGCGCAATGCACCCGCCTCTGAGCATCTGCTCAGCGAGCCGGCGATCGTGGCGCGCCTGGCCCGGGCGACGCTGGGCGCCGCATCGATTGTGCCGTGGGAGGACCTGGTCGCGGACTATGACCAGATCCGCGAGGCGATCGAAGCCGTGTTCCCGATCTTCCAGGCCTACAACGCCCGGATCCGCCAGCCGGGCGGCTTCCACCTGACCTCGCCGGCCCGCGAGCGCATCTGGGCAACCCCGTCCGGCCGCGCCAATTTCCTGGTGATGCGCGGGTTCGACGAAGATCCCACCGATAAAGATCCGCAGGTGCTGTGGCTCACCACCATGCGCAGCCACGACCAGTACAACACCACGCTCTATTCCCGCAGCGATCGCTATCGCGGCGTGTTCGGGCAGCGGGATGTGGTGTTCCTCAATGCCCGCGAAGTGGCCAGTCGCGGCCTCGCCGCCGGCGAGCGGGTCGATCTCGTCACCGATTCCACCGATGGGGTGGAGCGCGTGGTGCGCGGGCTAAAACTGGTGGAATACAACCTGCCGGATGGGTGCTGCGGGGCCTATTACCCGGAGACCAATCCGCTGGTGCCGCTCTATGCGCACGATCCGCTCAGCTTCACGCCGTCGTCTAAGTCGGTGCCGGTGCGGCTGATGAAATCCCAGGGCGCCGCCGCCGCCCAGCCAGCCGGGGGGAACTGACCATGGACGCGCTGCTGCTCTCCCGCATCCAATTTGCCTTCACCATCGGCTTCCACATCCTGTGGCCGACCTTCAGCATCGGCATCGCCTGCTATGTCGCCTGCCTCAGCGGCCTGTGGTGGCGGACCCAGCGCACCGTCTATCGCGATCTGATGCGGTTCTGGAGCCGCATCTTCGCCATGGGCTTCGGCATGGGGGTCATCACCGGCGTGGTGCTGAGCTATGAGATCGGCACCAATTGGGCCGGCTATTCCCGCGCCGTGAGCAACGTCATCGGCCCGCTGTTCATGTACGAGGTCCTGACCGCCTTCTTCCTGGAGGCCGGCTTCATCGGCATCGTGCTGTTCGGCGAGGGCCGGGTCAGCCGCGGCGTGCATTTCTTTGCCTGCTGCATGGTCGCGCTCGGCACCTTGCTCAGCGCCACCTGGATCATCGCCACCAATTCCTGGATGCAGACGCCGGCGGGGGCGGTGGCCGATGCCCAGGGCATCTTCCATGTCACCGACTGGTGGCAGGTGATCTTCAGCCCGTCTTTCCCGTACCGGCTGCTGCACATGGTGTGCGCCAGCTTCCTCACCGGCTCGTTCGTCGTCGCCGGCGTGTCCGCCTTCCATCTGTGGCAGCGCCGGCATCTGCGCACCGCGCGCACGGCGTTCTCCATGGCCATGTGGGCGGCGCTCGTGCTGGCGCCGGCGCAGATCATCATCGGCGACATGCACGGCCGCAACACGCTCCAATACCAGCCCACCAAGCTGGCGGCGATGGAGGGGCTGTGGGACACCGGGAAAGGCGTGCCGGCGGTGCTGTTCGCCTGGCCCGACATGACAGAGGCGCGCAACCGCTTCGCCGTCGAAGTGCCGCATCTGGCAAGCCTCTATCTCACCCATTCCTGGGATGGCGAGGTCCAGGGGCTGACGGCGGTGCCGGCCGCGGATCGGCCCTATGTGCCCATCGTGTTCTTCGCCTTCCGGATCATGGCCGGCATCGGCATCCTGCTGCTGGCGACCGCGATCACCGGGCTGGTGCTGCGCCTGCGCGGGCGGCTCTATGAAACCCGCTGGTTCCAGACACTGGCCATGGGGGTCACGCCGCTGGGCTTCGTGGCGGTGATCGCCGGTTGGACGGTGACCGAAGCCGGCCGGCAGCCATATGTGGTCTACGGCCTCATGCGCACCGCCGATGCGGTGGCGCCGGTTTCGGCCGGGGCGGTGAGCGCGACGTTGATCGCCTTCTTCCTCATCTACAATGTGCTGCTGCTCACCTTCTTCTGGTTCGGGGCCCGCACCGTGCTCAAGGGGCCGGAGGGCGAACCGGCGCAGGAGGCGTGGCGCGCGCGCCCCGGCCCGGATCGCTCGGTGCTGGGCCTTGCCACCCATCCATCCCTCACCACACCGCAGTCCGGCCTCCAGCCGGCTCCGGGGGAGTAGCGCCATGGACCTGCCTCTGTTGTTCGCACTCGTCGCTGCCGGTGCGGTGGTGATCTATGTCCTCGCCGACGGCTTCGATCTGGGGGTCGGGATCCTGTTCCTGTTCGCCCCCCGCGATGGCGACCGCGACGTGATGATGGCCAGCGTGGAGCCGGTCTGGGACGGCAACGAAACCTGGCTGGTGATGGGCGGCACCTTGCTGCTCGCGGCGTTCCCCGCCGCTTATTATGTGCTGCTGCCGGCGCTCTATCTGCCAGTGGTGTTCATGCTGTTCGCGCTGATCGGGCGCGGCATCGCCTTCGCCTTCCGGCTTCAGACCGTGCGCTTCCGCCGGATCTGGGACGTGGTGTTCGCGGGGGGATCGGCGCTGGCGGTGTTCTGCCAGGGCCTCATTCTGGGGGGCCTGATCGGTGGCATTCCCATGCAGGACGGCATGTATGCGGGCGGGGCGTTCAGCTGCCTGACCATTCTCGGTGTGCTGTGCGGTGCCGGCCTGGTGGGAGGCTATGCCCTGCTCGGCGCGGGCTGGCTGATCTGGAAGACCGAGGGCACCACGCAGGTGTTCGCGCGGGAGATCGCCCATGCGGCGCTGATCCTGACCATGGGCATGATGGTGCTGGTCAGCGGCTGGACCGCCTTGACCGAGCCGGATGTGGCACGGCGGTGGTTCGAGGGGGCGCATCTGCTCTTTCTCGCGCCGATCCCCCTGCTCACGCTGGGCGTCGCCGTCGGCCTCTGGAAGAGCCTGTGGAGCGAGTGGGAGGTGGGGCCATTCCTTCTGGCCATCGCGCTGTTCCTGCTGGGCTTTGCAGGGTTGGTGGTCAGCCTGTGGCCCTATATCGTGCCCTGGCAGGTGACCTTGTGGGACGGCGCCAGCGATCCGCAGACCCTGGGCTTCGCCGTCTACGGCGTGGTATTGGTGCTGCCCATTGTCCTCGCCTACCAGGCCCACGCGTATTGGGTGTTCCGGGG
Source organism: Azorhizobium sp. (assembly GCA_965227945.1). GTDB lineage: Bacteria > Pseudomonadota > Alphaproteobacteria > Rhizobiales > Xanthobacteraceae > Azorhizobium. Next base: position 19,396 of record CBDDGQ010000005.1, read on the forward strand.
CAAGACGCGGCCGCTGGATGCCTACGGGGCGCAGTGACATCTCGGGTCGCGGGTCGCCACCTCCGGCTGGCCGCGTGCCGCATCGGGCACGCCGTCGATCGGCCGGCAACGCAAAGGAGCAGACAATGAAAATCGATTTATCCGGCAAATCGGCCCTTGTCACGGGTTCGACCGAAGGCATCGGCTTCGCAATCGCCAAGGGGCTCCTGGCGGCGGGCGCATCCGTCGTCATCAATGGTCGCACCAACGCCAAGGTCGATGCGGCGCTGGGCCGTCTTGGCGGGACGGCACGCGGCATCGCGATCGATCTGGCCTCGGCGGAAGGCGCCAAGGCCCTGATTGCTGCCGAGCCGGCATTCGATATCGTCGTCAACAACCTTGGTATCTTTCAGCCATCGGATTTTTTCGAGACCGGCGACGAGGTTTGGGATCGGCACTGGGAGGTCAACGTCATGTCCGGCGTGCGCCTCGCGCGCGCCTATCTGCCGGGCATGGCCCAGCGGGGCTGGGGCCGCATGCTGTTCCTCGGCTCAGAATCCGCCTTCAACATTCCCGTGGAGATGATCCACTACGGTGTCAGCAAGACCGCGGACGTTTCCCTCGCCCGCGGTCTCGCCAAGCGCATGGCAGGGACGGGAGTCACGGTGAACTCCATCCTGCCAGGCCCGACCTTGTCAGAAGGCGTGGCCGAGATGCTGAAGGGGGATGTGGCCGAAGGACAGACGGTGGAACAGGCCGGCGCCGGCTTTGTGAAGGCCCATCGGCCGACCTCGATCATCGGCCGGCTGGCAACGGTCGAGGAGGTCGCCAACATGGCGGTCTATATTGCCTCGCCGCTTGCCTCCGCCACCACCGGCGCGGCCCTGCGGGTCGATGGCGGCGTGATCGACTTCATCGTCTAGGCTCGGGACCAAAGAATGAGCGCATTTCCCCGTTTCTCCGAATCGGAAATGCTCTGATTATTTGCTTTGTCGCGTTCGATTCACGCGAACCGGGATCCCCTTCGCTCGAAAACGCTTCAGGTTCGATCATCCACCACTTTATCCTTCGAGGAGACCGTGGTGGATGATCAGCTGCTTCTGAGCGCGCGTCAGATCGCGCGGAGCTCGCCGTTGTTTCCCTTGGCCCGCGGGGGGCCGCGGGCCGATGACCGGCTCGTGGCCGGACCCGGGCAGGATCCGGCCACGCCGTTGTGCTGGGTAGGCTTATCGCAGCAGCGGGTGATCGCCGGTGGGGATCTTGTGGAGGTCGGCGCGTGACAGGTTGGTGTGCGCCATTGCCGCCTGCTCGGGCAGGGCGCGCAGCCACCGGTTGAGCGAGATCTCCTGGAATTCGCTCGCCACGAACATCTCCAGAAACACCAGATCCTCGTCGCCGGTGTTCTCGATGTAATGCCCCGCCATGTTGGAGACGAAGCCGACATCATTGGCGCTGAAGTCCATGGTGCGGGCGGCCTCCTGGCCGGGGAACACGGTCATGCGGCCCTTCCCCTGGATCCAGTATTGCCATTCGCTGCCGTTGGGGTGCCAGTGCAGCTCGCGCATGCAGCCCGGCTTCACCGTCACGATGGCGGAGGCGATCTTCTGCGAGGCGGGGAAGTTGCGGGAATCGATGATCTTCACGTGTCCCGCGTCGCTCTGCTTCGTCGGGGTCATGGTGCTGGCCTTGAAGGTGTAGGCCATCTTCGGCTGGGCCGCGTGCCGCGCCACCTCGGCGATCTCCGCCTCCAGCGACTTGGTCGGCTCATCGCTCGGGAAGATATACAGCGGCTCGCCCTTGGGGAGTTTCGCGATCGCCTCGGCGCTGAGACCGAAATTGCGCTGCAGGATGTCCGGCGGGGTGTGCTTCAGCCAGTCGGACAAGAGCAGCGTGCTCTCCTCGGAGAAGTCGCCCTGGTTGAACACCAGCAGGAACTCGCATCCCTCGTCGCCCAAGGCCTGGATGGAGTGCGGGGCGCCGGCCGGGAACAGCCACAGATCGCCGGCGGACACATCATCGACGAACATGGCGCCGTCCGGTGTGAACACCGTCACCCGCGCCTTGCCGGACAACATGATCGCCCACTCATCAGCAAGGTGCCAATGCAATTCCCGGAAGCTGCCCTTGGTCAGGCGCATGTTGACGCCGGCAATGTCCTTGGACACCGGCAGTTCGCGCGTCGTCACCTGGTGCGTCCAGCCGCCTTCCTGCACCCGGCGGTGGGTCAGGTCGTAGGAATACCAGAACGGCTCGACCACGCCGTGATCGGTGGGGGGCGGCACGTCGGCGTTCGGATTGAGCTTCACCAGGCCGTGATTCTGCGGTCCGGGATTGCTGGCGGAATGGTCCCGCTCCGCCTTGTAGGTTTCGCGGGCGAGGGTGCCGAGGGTCTCGGAGGGATCTGAAGATGAAGTCATGGTGTATTTCCTTCCGTTGCAATGAATGTTGCTTGGGCAAGACGCGATACCGACTTGGTTTCACAAGGCGATAAGGCCGCGTCCGCCAGCATCATCATCATCGGAGCTGGGGGATCAGCGGGAAATTATACTCATGTCTTCAGATATATATTTTGATTTAGAGATCTAAACCAACGTATGCGGTCAGCGCCTTGGCGCCCCGTCAGCGGGCGCTGACGGGGCGGGGGGCTGCCGGCATCCGCGCGGGCAAGGCCGCGGATGGGGGACGGCCGGTGCCGGGATCGCTGGTGGCCGGATCGCCGACGATCGAGACGGTGGCCGTCAAGCCGGCGGCCAGCGTGATCGTTGGCGGCACGTGATCCAGCACCACCCGCACGGGAACGCGCTGGGCGAGGCGCACCCAGGTGAAGATGGGATTGACGGTGGCCAGGCCAGAGGCATCGGGCTGGGTGTTGGAGATGGCAATGCCGCGGCCGATGCCGACCACGCGGCCGGTGAGTGTGCCGGGATAGGCCATCAGCGTTACGTTCGCCGCATCGCCCAGATGCACGCCGCTGAGGAGGGTTTCCTCGAAGTAGCCGTCGACCCAGAAGCTGTCGCTATCCACAATGGACAGCGCGCGCAGACCCGACGTCGCATAGTCCCCCGGCTGGACCAGCAGGTTGCTGATATAGCCGTTCACCGGCGACACGATGCGGGTGCGGCTGAGATCGAGCTTGGCCTTGTCGCGCACGGCGAGCGCTTCCTGATAGGCCGCCGCCGCCATGGTCGCGGTGGCCGCAAAGCTCTCCTGCTCCTCCTTGGAGACCGCGAGGGCATTCAGCTCCGCCCGCCGTTGCGATTGGGCTTCCTTGTTCTGGAGATCGGCCTTGGCGCGCGCGACCGCCGCCTCGGCATTGGCGAGCGCGATCTGATAGTCGTCCGGCTCGATCACCATCAGCAGGTCGCCCTTGTGGACCATCTGGTCGGCCTTGACCGCCAGTTCGACAATGCGCCCCGACACCTGCGGCGTGACGGTGACCACATAGGCGCGAACCGTGCCGTCGCGGGTCCAGGGGGTGTCCATATAGGCGTGCCACATCCACCAGCCGAGGCCCGTGGCAGCGGCGAGGGCGCACAGGGTGAAGAAGACCCGCAAGACCTGGTGGAAGGCGGACGGACGGTCGTCAGTGGAATCGATGGCGGTCATGGACGTGCTCCAGCAGCAAGTACGACGATGGATAGGACGATGATGTACAGGCACAGATGAAACAGGCCGGGATGCCAGACCCGGCGCGCGAGTCCGTAGCGATTGGCGAGCAGGGTCAGCGGCAGGGTCATGGCCCAGGCCGCGAGCATCATCACCGCGAACGGCGCGACGTAGATCCCAAGGATGTTGATCTCGGTGTACACGGTGCGGGCTTCCTTACCGGAGGGGCGACAGGAGGAGGCGGTGCGTCGGGGCGGAGGCGCTCAGCAGATCGGCGTGCGCATCCGTGGCATCGAGGATCACCGCGACCGCCGTGCGCAGACGCACGCCAGGCGCGGGGGGCGCGTCAGGCGCGGCATCTGACGCCTCCCCCGCGCGCGGATTGATCCGCCCCAGCGCCGCGCGCGCGCTCGGCAGCCGGCCGTCCGCCAAATCTCCCAGCGCCTGGGCCAGCAGGCGGCGCTGCGGGTCTGCGGAGAGACCGTGCCGGAGGGCGAGGACGGCCTGGCCCAGCGCCAGCAAAGCGGTGAGGCGGCCGGCATTCTCCAGCGTCGTCTGCGGCGGCAGCGCGGCGATGCGGCGGGTCAGCAGCGCCGTCCAACGGGCCGGATCGGTGCGCCGGGCGCTGCGGGCGAGCGTGCGGAAATCGCGCAGCGACAGGGCCACCAGGCGATCCGCGCGGCGGGTCGGATCGTCCACGGGCAGGACAACGAAGAACAACGTCCCCACCACCGTGCCGGTGATGATCGACAGGGCGAGATTGAAGTAATCCGCGGCATTGTAGAGGGTCGGGTTTCCCACCCCCAAGAGGGGGAGGGACACGATGGACATGGCGAGGAAGACCACGCTGTGCCAGGAACCGGCCTGCAGGATGCCAAGGGGCAGGAAAAGCAGGGTGAGCACCAGCGCCAGCGCCGGGAAGGTCGACAGCGCCGGCAGCAGCCCGAAATAGAGCCCGCCCCCGAGGATCGCCATCAGGACGGCGCCGATGACATAGTCCTTTGCCAGCGCCCGCGCCTGATCGCCGAACGACCCGAAGACCAGCGTGGCGATGGCCGCGAACACCACGGCGAAGGCGCCGTTCGGCCATGCGGTTGCCACCCAGAACCAGGCCATGGCGATGACGGCGGCGAAGACCCGCAGCCCGTTCAGGACCGCGGGGAGCGGATCTGCCACCACCAGAGGGGCAGGCCGCCACGCCAGGCGCGCCCCCTTCCGGTCCCGCAGCAGGATCACGCAGTCGATCATGGCGGCAAGGCTGATGGCCACATCGCGGGCGGCATCGACGATCATGCAGCCGGTGGCAGTGGTGCTCGGCAGGGTGCGGAGTTGCGCGATGACCTCTTTGCAGGTGCGCTGCAAGCGGGCGGGGTTGCGATCCAGTTGCGCGAGGTCGATCTGCTGCAGCAGCGGCACCACGATGGCCGTGGCCGCGGCGCCATCGGCGTCGTGGCGGGCCAGGCGGTTGCCCATATTGCGCCAGGCCACCAAAGCGGTGACGAGGGCGGCCGCCATCTGCTTGAGATTGCCGGCGCGGGAGCGGAAGAAGGCCGATTCCCCGATGGTGGCATCCACCTGCATGTCAATGGTGCCGAAGCAGCGCGCCAGATCCCGGCGCGCGGCCTGCACATCCGGCGTCTCGTCCCCGGCGATGAGGGTTGCAAGGAAGCCGCTGGCGACTCGCCCGGCGATCTGTTGCAGCGTTTGCGCCAGCTGGCGGCTGGCGGTGCCGAAGTCGGTGATGAGGATCACCACCCCCGCCGCACCGATGCCGATGCAGATCTCGCCCACCCGAATGACCGACAGGAAAAAGGCGTTGGCGGGGTCGGTCAGCGAATCCGCAAACACGATGGTGGCGGTGATCCCGGCCAGCGCCGCCGCATAGGAGGCGAAATTGCGCAACAGGATCACGGCGACGCCGCACAGTCCGCACCACAGCGCGAGGCACAGGATCAGCGTGTTGCGCGCCTGGGGAAACAGCATCAGCAACTGCACCATCGCCAGGGCGCCGATGACCGTGCCCAGCACCCGGTATCGCGCCTTCTGCAGCGAGGCGCCGAGGTTCGGCTGGCACACGATGGCGGCGGTGGTCGCCGCCCAGAAGGAATTCTGCAGTTCGAGAAAGTAAGTGACGTAAAGCGCCAGGCAGACCGAGGCGGCCAGGCGCACCCCGAACAGCACCCGCGGGGAGAGCGTGTCCCACCGGGGGATCATCGCATCGAACAGGGCCGTCCTGCCGTGCCCGCCGTCCGAATGAGAGATCGGTGTTTTGTCCATCACATGCCGCCGGATGTTGCCCTTACGCAGTCCCAAGCAGGATCACGCAGGCGGCGGCGGGCCGAAATTATACGCTGGTGCTCATCGGCGCCCCTTTGGTTTGTGCCGGCAATACGTCCGGCTGAGCGCGCAGGCGGGTCTCCCCCGTGCCGGGATCAGTCCCGGCCGGCCTTGGGGCCGCTGGAGCGGCGGGGGATGAGGGTGGGCGCGGCGATGCGGATGCGCCCGCCGGGCGCGTTCGGCCCCTGGGTCATCAGCTCCAGGGCGGAGGTGGCGATCTGGTCGAAGGGCACCCGCACCGAGGTCAGCGGGATCGACAGGCGGGAGACGATGGGAATGTCGTTATAGCCCACCAGCGAGACATCGCCCGGGACAGACAGACCCAGCCGGGCCAGGGCTGACAGGGCGCCGATGGCGGTATTGTCATTGACCGCGAACAGCGCCGAGGGCGGCTGCGGCAGGCTCATCAGGGTCTCCGCCGCCGCCGCGCCGGAATCGATGCCGAAGGTGGATTCCACGATCAGCGCCGGATCCTGGGCCACGTCCGCCTCTTGCAGGGCCTGGCAATAGCCGGCGAGGCGGCCGCGGCTGCTGGTGGCATAATTGGGACCGGCGATGATGCCGATGCGCCGGTGTCCCAGATCCAGCAGATGGCGGGTGGCCAGATAGCCGCCGAGGCGATCGTCGCCCACCGAGGCGAGGCTGCGCCCGTCGCTGCGCAGGGCGAGGACATAGGGCACCCCGCGGTCGGCCAGTTCCTGCGCGAAGTCGTCGCCTTCGCGCGCCGTGGACAGCACCAGGCCATCCACCCCGCGCTGCAATAGTGACAGGGCCGCGGCCCGGTCGGCGCGCGGCTCGTCATCGGTGGTGGCGACGATGGCAAAGCGCCCGGAGCGGGCGCAGGCCCGCGCCAGCGCCTCATACAGCATGGCCATCACCGTGTCGGTGAGGCGGGGGACAATCACGCCGATGGTGTTGGTCTGGCCGCGCCGGAGGCTCGCCGCCGAGACATCGCGCACATAGCCGAGAGAGGCCGCGACCTGCCGGACTCGCCGGGCGGTGTCGCTTTCCGAGCGCGGCAGGCGCTCGTCCAGAATGCGCGACACGGTGGATTTGGACACGCCCGCCGCCGCGGCCACGTCGTGGATGGTGACGCGCCCCTGCCGCTCTTGGGTCTCGTCATCGTGAAACACGGTCGGCCTCTTTCTCCAGATCTTGGCTCCCACTGAACACTTGACAGGGGCAGGGCACAAGTTCAAATATGGGAACGTTCCCGGCAACGATCCATAGCGACGTCAAGGATGTGTGGGCGGCAGGCACGGGAACGTTCTGCATAACGCTCCTCAAGGGAAGGAAGAGAACGATGGCCATCGACTGGAAAGGGCTCAATCCGGCCCCCGTCACCCTGTTCAAGGACAATGGCGACGTCGATTTCGACGGCAACGCCCGCCTCGCCAAGTGGCTGGCCTCGATCCCCGGCGTGAAGAGCCTGGTGATCCTCGGCCATGCGGGCGAAGGCACCTTCCTGACCCATGACGAGCAGCTGGAGCTGATCCGGGTCTACAAGGACGCCACCCCGCTGCCCGTGGTCGCCGGCATCACCGGTGAAGGCACCAAGGTCGCCGAGATCGAAGCCCGCGAGAAGATCGATGCCGGTGCCTCCGGCGCCCTGGTGTATCCGAACCACGGCTGGCTGCGCTTCGGCTATCAGAAGGGCGCGCCGCAGGATCGCTACAAGGCCATCGCCCAGTCCGGCCTGGAGTGCATCCTGTTCCAGTATCCGGCCGTGACCAAGGCCAATTACGACCTCGACACCCAGCTCGAGATCGCCGCGCTTCCGGGCGTCACCGCCACCAAGAACGGCGTGCGCGACATGAAGCGCTGGTACGATGAAATTCCCGCGCTCAAGAAGGCGTTCCCGAACCTCGCCATCATGTCCTGCCACGACGAGTGGCTGCTGCCCACCATGTTCGACATCGACGGCCTGCTGGTCGGCTATGGCAACATGGCGCCGGAGCTGCTGATCGAGTTCCTCAAGGCCGGCAAGGCGCAGGACTACAAGCTCGCGCACAAGTATCATGAGCAGCTCCTGCCCATCACCCGCGCCGTCTATCACCGCGGCTCGCACATGGAGGGCTCGGTCGCCCTCAAGCATGCGCTGCGCGCCCGCGGCCTGATCGACAACGTCAACATCCGCGAGCCGCTGAAGGCGCTGGGCGAAGGCGCCGACGCGGAAATCTGCGCCGCCGTGAAGGCCTCCGGCCTCACCGTGATCCAGGACGCCCTCGCGGCCTGATCTGCCACCCACACGCCTTGCCCCCACGTGGGGCCTGTCTCGATCCCGCCTTCGCCAGGGCGGGATCGATGGCACGCGTTGGTGACCCACCGGCGGCCGTCCCCGGCGTCCGGCAAAATCAAAAAAAACCAAAATCGCCCTTGGAGGAAACACCCATGCTTATGCAGGCACCGCCGCGCGCGGGCGCGGGCGGTCGGGAGACCGTGTCCGCCGTCGCCGCGGTCGATCAGCAGGCGGACATCAGCGCCCGGATCGAACGTCTTCCCATCACCCGCCGCGTCTTCTGGACCCGGAACATCATCGGCGCCGCGACCTTCTTCGATGGCTATACGGTCATCGCCATCGCTTATGCCATGCCGGTTCTGGTGCGCGAGTGGGGGCTGAAGCCCGAGCAGACCGGGCTGATCCTGTCCATGGGCTATTTCGGCCAGCTCATCGGCGCGGTGTTCTTCGGCTGGCTCGCCGAGCGCATCGGCCGCCTCAGCGTGCTGCTGTTCACCATTCTCCTGTTCGTGAGCATGGATGTCGCCTGCCTGTTCGCCTGGGGCGCGGCCTCGATGATGGCCTTCCGCTTCATCCAGGGCATCGGCACCGGCGGCGAGGTGCCGGTGGCCAGCGCCTATATCAACGAATACATCGGCTCCAAGGGGCGGGGGCGTTTCTTCCTGCTCTATGAGGTGATGTTCCTGTTCGGCCTCGTGGGCGCCGGCCTGATCGCCCGCGCCCTGGTGCCGGTCTATGGCTGGCAGGCCATGTTCATCGTCGGGCTGGTGCCGGCGGCGATCCTCATTCCGCTACGCTTCTTCATGAAGGAATCGCCCCGCTGGCTGGCCGCCAACGGGCGCTATGCGGAGGCCGACAAGATCGTCTCCGACCTGGAGCGCAGTGCCATCGCCCACGGCCAGACCTTGCCGGAGCCGATCCTCATCCCGGTGCAGGCGAAAGTGCAGTCCGGCTGGCGGGAGCTGTTCTCCGGCATTTATCGCCGGCGCACGCTGACCATCTGGGCCATGTGGTTCTGCTCCTATCTGGTGGCCAACGGCATGATCGCCTGGCTGCCCACCCTCTACCGGCAGACCTTCAACCTGCCGCTGGAAACGGCGCTGCTCTACAGCCTCCTGACCTCGGTGGCCGGCGTGGTGGCCTCCGTCGCCTGCGCTTTGCTGATCGACAAGGTGGGCCGAAAGCGCTGGTACACCATGGCGTTTCTGGCCGCGCCGCTGCCGCTGCTGGTGCTGGCCGTGCGGGGCGCCACCTCGCCCGTGGAGGTGCTGGTCCTGGCGGGTCTGGCCTATGCCATCGTGCAGACCATCACCTTCTCGCTCTATCTGTATTCGGCGGAACTCTATCCCACCCGCCTGCGGGCGCTGGGTACCGGGCTCGGCAGCGCCTGGCTGCGGCTTGGCTCGTCCGCCGGTCCCATCGTGGTGGGCACGATCATGGGGGCGGCCGGCATCCAATATGTGTTTGCCGCCTTCGCCGGGGTGCTGGTGGTCGGCGGCCTCGTCACCGTGGCGTTCGCCATCGAGACCAAGGGCCGGGTTCTGGAGGAACTCTCCCCCTAGCGCAGGCCGACGCCAAGACCAGGGACGCCGCCGGTCGCTCTCGCGGCCGGCGGCGACCTGCTACGGGCCCTGGCGCGGCTGGCGCAGGGCCAGCGGCTGGCGGGCCGGCATCTTCACCAACTTCACCGGCTGTCGCCCGCGCCGATCCGCTTGCTCTATGATGGGCGGCGGCCAGGAGAGCGTTGCGATGTCGGGGAACGTGCCCAGAAGTCCCTTTACGTGGTGTCCCGATTGCGCGGGCAAGGGCGTTATCGCCGATGCCACCGGCCGCCTGATCCCCTGCGCCCACTGCGGCGGGCAGGGGCGCCTGAAGGTGCCGGGCGAGACCGCCACACGGGTGCGGCGCCCGCGCACCGCCGCAGCTGCCGGAACCGCTCCGAAGGCCGCCGCCGTCGCCCGTCACACCCCGCGTGCGCGGACCGCAGGCGCCGCCGAGCCGGCTGCCGCCGCACCGTCCGCCCCGCTTCCGGCGACGGCCCCCCGACCGACGCCGCACGAATACTTCATGGGCTTTGCCCGCCATGCGGCCACCCGCTCCAAGGACACCACCAAGGTGGGCGCGGCGCTGGTGGGGCCGCAGGGCGAAGTGCGCCTGACCGGCTATAACGGCCCACCCATGGGGGTGAAGGACACGCCGGACCGCTTCGAGCGGCCGCGCAAATATCTGTTCTCGAGCCATGCGGAGCAGAATGTCATCGCCTTTGCCGCCCGCCAGGGCATCCGCACCGCCGATTGCACGCTCTATGTCACCCACCATCCCTGCTCCTCCTGTGCGCGCAGCATCATCCAGGCGGGCATCGTGGCCGTGATGGTGGGCGGCCACGGCTTCGAGGGCGAGTGGAGCGAAGAGATCGCGGCGGCGCGGTTGATGTTCGCCGATGCCGGGGTCGAGGTGCGCGAGGACTGACCCTCCGCTGTCCGAAGGGTAATCTCTGCGCAAGCTATGCAGGCTAGAGTTGAAGTCGGGGCTCGTTTCCCGCGGGTCCCCGGAGACCGCCGCCATGCTCGATCTTGATCCAGAGCCATTGATCGGAACCTTGGGCGAATAGTTGGTGCTGCCGGCACAGAGCGCGCCACCGTGCGCGTGCCACCGCGCTGCGTCACCAAACGCGGGCGCGCAGTCGGTTGCGCCGCCGTGTCGGTTGTGGGCGGGGCCACCTCTCCCCCGGGTTGCTCGGCTTCCGCCAATTTGATACCACGCTATGAGGGTACCAAGGTGGGGTGGGCGCCATGGGTGCAAGGGGGGCGTCCCGCGCGACGGACGCAACGGATTTCCGTGTCATCGACCGCCGGGGTGCGGCCGTGCTGCTGGGGCTGAGCGCATTGCTCGCTCCGGCCCTCGGCATGGCGCAGACCAGCCCCAGCTGGTCGATGTATTCCAACTATTCCACCTCCTACTCCATTCCCTATGCCAATACGCCGGTGTTCAACGGCACCGGGCAAGGGTCGCAATTGTTCGTGGCGGTGACCGTCAACGGCAATCCCACCACCGTCCAGGTGGATACCGGATCGCAGGGGATGGTGATCCCGCAGTCGGTTTTGGGCTATCTTCCCGCAGGAACCCAAGGATACATCACCTATTCTTCCAGCGGCAATTCTGCATCCGGCGTCTGGACGACCCTGACGGTCAGCTTTCCCGGCAGCACCAACGGCCAGGGCCAGGTGGCCACGGCCGCCAATATCCCGGTGTTCGTCGAGACCTCGGCCAATGGCCAGTCCTGCGTGAACGCGAACAACAGCTGCTACTACATGATGGGCGTGGGGTACGGGCGCCCGGATAACCAGTGGGTCGGGTACCCCTCGCCGCAGGCCGGCAATCCGCTCCTCAACCTGCAGGGCATGGCGGACCAGACGGTGCGGGCCGGCTATATCATCACCCCGACGGGGATTCAGGCGGGGCTGACCAGCGCGAATGCGGGCTCGGGTTACGCGTTCATCCAGCTGCAGCCGAGCACGGACGCGGCCGGTTACTTCAATTGGGCGACGCCGCCGGGGACCTTCGTGGTGACGTCCGGAAACACCACCACCACAACCCCGCAGCCGGTGCTGGTGGACACCGGCATCACCTATCTGTGGGCCAATCTGGGCAATCTGCAGACGGTGAATTGCACCTATGCGAAACTGTCGGGCTATCAATGCGCACCCGGCGGAACCAACATCAGCGTCTATCTGGGGGCCGGGAGCTATATCGGCTATTCCTACCAGGTGGATGGCACCGGCAATAATGACGCCGCGCCCGCCGCGACGCGGGCGGACGGCGGGTCGCTCAACACCGGCATCTCGCCGCTGGCGCAATTCAATCTGCTGTACGATTCCGTGGCCGGTTTCGCCGGTTACATGGCGACCACGCCGGGCACCGCAGGCACCGTCTTCACGCCCTATTTGTTCACGCAGGGGGCGCTGAACCTGCCGACCAATTTCGTCACCAATCTGCCGGTCTATGTGATGGCCGCCACCGCCATTTCGGAAGCGGGCAATGCCACCCTGACCAGCCCGGTGACCGGGGTCGGGGCGCTCACCTTCAACGGGCCTGGCACCCTGGCCTTCAACAGCACCGTCACGCTGCCCGCCGGGCTGACGGTGGCCGGTGGCAGCGCCAGCTTCCTCAACGATGTGAAGGCTCCGCTCGCCGTTTCCGCCGGCGCCAGCGCCACCAATTGGGCGACCCTCACCGGGACGCTCGCCAATGCCGGCCTGTTCTTGAACAACGGCACAGTCAAGGGCGCCGTCACCAACAGCGGCACGCTGATCAGCATTTCCGCCATCAGTGGGGATGTCGCCAATAGCGGCAGCCTCACCAACCTGGGCACCGTCACCGGACGGGTGAACAATGCCGGCCAGTTCCTCAACAATGGGCAGGTGGTCGGCAATGTGGTGAGTTCCGGCACGCTGGCCGGCACCGGCAGCATCATCGGCAATCTCACGGTCAGCGGCGTGGTCGCCCCCGGCCAGTCCATCGGCCAGGTATCGGTGGCGGGGAATGTGGTCCTGAAGCCGGGTTCGGTCTATCAGGCCGAGCTGGGCGCCCCCGGCGTCAGTGACCGGATCGTCGCCACCGGATCCATCCTGCTGGACAACGCCACCGTGAGCGTGACGCCCTACGCCGGCTTCCAGCCCGTCTTCGGCAGCTATCAGGTGCTGTCGGCGGCGGGCGGTGTGACCGGCACGTTTCAGGTCTCAACGCCGGCCTTTGGAACGCTGGCCGCGACCTATCCCTTCCTCGCCACCACCGTCACCGGCACCCCCGCCGGGCTGACCCTGAATGTGGGGCGCAGTGCGGTGCCGTTCGCGGCAGCCGGCGTCACCGCCAATGAGCGGGCCACCGGCGGCGGCCTCGACAGCCTCCCGGCGCAGAGCGCCGTGCCCACCGCTCTGCTCGGCTTCAATGCACCCACCGCCGCTGCCGCTTATGACCTGCTGTCCGGCGAGGCCTATGCCAGCGCCCAGAGCGTGCTGCTGGATCAGGCCTTCTATGTGCGCGAGGGCGTGCTCGGGCGCCTGCGCCAGGTCTTTGACGCGCCGGGCGCCGGCGGGGTGGGCGCGGCCCAGACCGCGCCGCTGCTGCCCGGTCTGCCGCTGACGCTGTGGGCGGAAGCCTATGGCGGCTGGGGGCAGGCGAACGGAAATGGCAATGCGGCCGGCGACAGCCGCTCCATCGGCGGCTTCCTGATCGGCCTCGATGCGCCGCTCTCCAACGACTGGCAGGCGGGCCTTGCCGCCGGCTTCAGCCAGAGCACCTTCGATGTCACCGCCCGCGACTCCAGCGGCAGCAGCGACAATTATGACGTGGCCGTCTATGCCGGCGGCCGGCTGGCGGCGATGGGGCCGGGCACATTCATGCTGCGGCTGGGCGGCGCCTATGCCTGGCACGATCTGTCCATGAGCCGCACCGTGGCCTTCGGCGGCCTGAACGAAATCCTGTCCTCGGGCTATGCCGGCGCCACCGCACAGGCCTTCGGCGAGCTGGGCTATGCGCTGGATCTCGGCCCGACCCCTGTGGGATCGGCGCGCCTGGAGCCGTTTGCCGGCCTGTCCTACACTCGCGTCTCCACCGACGGCCTCACCGAGACCGGCGGCCCGGCGGCGCTGTCCATCGCTGCGGGCGCCCTGGACTCCACGGCGACGCAACTGGGGGTGCGCGGGTCCCTCCTGCTGCCCACGGGACCCGGCGGCACGCCGCTGGACCTGCACGGTCTGCTGGGGTGGCAGCATGGCTTCGGCTCGGGCCTGCCGGTGGTGTCCGCCAGCTTTGCCTCTGGCAGCGCGCCGTTTGCCGTGGCCGGGGCGCCGATCGCCGCCGACAGCCTGCTGGTGGGCGTCGGCATCGACGCCATCGCCGGCCCGCGCTTTCGCCTTGGCCTGTCCTATCTGGGGCAGATCGCCGCCAACACCCAGGACAATGCCCTCAAGGGCACGCTGGCGGTGCGGTTCTGAGGCCGCTTTGCCGGGCTGCTTACTTGCGGACCACCTTGATGTCGTAGCGGATGGTGGCCTCCCGGCCGCCCAGATCGATCACCACGTTCCATTGGCCCCGCCCCGGCGCGGCGAAGCGGGTGGGGAATTTGGTGAAGTGGCCGCCGTGATATTTGAAGCCCTCGCCGCGGCGATAGGCGCCGTAATCGGCATTGCTCATCAGCATGACATTGCACTGGTGCGAGCAATTCACCACCAGCACGTCCCCCTCCTGCAATTCTTCGCTGGCATGAATATGCGACATGGCCGGCCCCCCCGTGACCCCTAACACGTTACAATTGCGTGATTGCGGCCCCGTGTCGAGAGGGGGCCCGGCAGCGGCCGGCGCGGCCCGCCGGGACGGGTGCGCCGCCCTGGCTTTGCTGTAGGATGCCGGCCTTGCCGCCTGGAGGGTTCGCCATGGCCGACTGGCCCGATCGCCGCATTCTGGATCTGTTTGGGATCTCCGTCCCCATCCTGCTGGGGCCGCTGGCCGGCGTGGGCACCCCGGAACTGGCCATCGCCGTGAGCGAAGCCGGCGGGCTGGGCGCGCTGCCGTCGGCGCTGCTGAGCGAGGCGCAATTGCGCGCCGCCCTGGACCAGATCCGCGCCGCCACTGACCGGCCGATCAATATCAACTTCTTCTGCCACCACCCCCCGCCGGACGACCCGGTGCGGGCGATGGCCTGGCGCACCCGGCTGGCGCCCTATGCGGTGGAGCTGGGGCTCGACCCGCAGGTGACGCCCCCGGCCGGCGGACGGGCGCCGTTCGATGCCGCCTTGTGCGCGGTGGTGGAGGCCTATCGGCCGGAGGTGGTGAGCTTCCATTTCGGCCTGCCGGCGCCGGACCTGCTGGCGCGGGTACGGGCCACCGGCGCCAAGATCATCGGCTGCGCCACCACGGTGGCGGAGGCCCGCTGGCTGGAGGCGCATGGCTGCCACGCGGTGATCGCCATGGGCCTGGAAGCGGGCGGCCATCGCGGCACCTTCCTGGCGCCCGAACCGGTGGCTGCGGTGGCCACCCAGGTGGGGACCTTTGCGCTTCTACCTCAGGTTGTGGATGCGGTCTCGATACCGGTGATCGCCGCCGGCGGGGTGGCGGATGCCCGCGGCATTGTCGCCGCCTTTGCGCTCGGCGCCGCGGCGGTGCAGATCGGCACCGCCTACATGTTCAGCCCGGAGGCCAAGGTGGCCCCGGTGCATCGGGCGGCGCTGGCGGTGGCGCAGGATGACAATACGGCGGTGACCACTCTGTTCACCGGCCGGCCGGCGCGCGGGGTGATGAACCGGCTGATGCGGGATCTCGGCCCGCTCTCTCCCGATGCGCCGGCCTTTCCCTTGGCCGGCGGGGCGCTGGCGCCGCTGCGGGCGCAGGCGGAAGCGGCCGGCGCCGACGACTTCACCAATCTGTGGGCCGGCCAGGCGGCGCGTCTGGCGGTGTCGCTGCCGGCGGGCGAGCTCACCCGGACGCTGGCGTCAGAGGCACTGGCCAAGCTGGCACGCTAGGGACGTAGCCGTTCGGCGGAATGCCTGCCGCCGCCGACGGTCGGGTCCCGTGCGTTCACGGGAAAATACAACCCTAGATAAAAGTTAAAAATATGAACACGCCTTAGTTGCATACGTCGGGTGTGGTGATAGGCTCCTCATGTCGGCAGCGCCGGTCCGCCGCCTCAGGGCATCGGCGTCCCCGGCGGGGGCCGTCTTATGCGGCAGGCCACGAGGCTGGGCATGCCCGTCCAAACCCGATCCGGAGGAGCGCCATGGATCCATATCTCGGCGAGATCAAGCTGGTTCCCTACTTCCGAATCCCCGCCGGCTGGTTCGAGTGCGACGGGCGCATACTGAAAATCAATCAGCACCAGGCGCTCTTTTCAGTACTCGGAAATAAACACGGCGGCGACGGGCGCATCGACTTCGCCATTCCCGACCTGCGTGGCCGGGTGCCGGTGCACCGGACGGTCAAGGGCAACGTCGGCCCCCGCGGCGGTGCCGAGAATGTCATGCTCAATTTCACAAATATTCCGACGCATACGCATGAATTTAGAGTGTCGACACAACAAGCAACCGAGACGCCGGTGGCGGGAAACTGGTATGCCGCTGTTATTCCTGAGCCTCCGACGACCGGAAACTTCTATGTGGTGCCGCGAGGTGATCTGGTCGACACCGTGATGCTTGATCCGGGAAGTCTCAAGGAAACGGGGGCAAGCGTCGCCCATACCAATATGCAGCCCTATCTGGTTTTGACCTACATCATGGCCTGGCGCGGGATCTATCCGTCGCGGACGTGACATTTCGAAACGCAGGAGAGTGAGATGTCGGACTATTTTGTTGGCGAGATCCGCATTTTCGCTGGCGACTATGCCCCGGAACACTGGAGGTTGTGCAATGGCGAGGTGCTGAACGTTGCGGACCACGAGGTTCTTTTCGCATTGATCGGAGGTCTGTTCGGCGGCGACGGGGTAAAGACCTTCGCGCTGCCCAACCTCTGCGGCCGCCTGCCCATCGGGAAGAACACGGGAACGTCCGGAACGCGCTATGACGTGGCGGCCGTCGGCGGCGATAATTCTGTCATTCTCCTGGAGAGTAATCTTCCTAAACATACCCATGGGCTGTTGGCCAGCACCAGTACGGCGACCAGCCTTGTGCCGGGCCCCACGATGATGTGTGGGACGACGGAGCCCGGTATCCATGCTTATAACGATCTGTCCACCGGATCCGGTGACGCGTTGTTTTCGCCGCTTGCCATCAGCAAGGAGGGGGACTCCCAATCCCATGAAAACATCATGCCGTGCATGGGGCTGACTTACATCATCGCCATGGACGGCATCTTCCCAGACTTTGACTGATCAATCCGAAATACATCTGTTGCCGGAGGACGCGCCCCATGGAAGGATTTGTCGGTGAAATCAGACTTTTTGGCTTTGATTATACGCCGGAGGAATGGTTGCCCTGCGACGGTCGTTCCCTCTCCGTAAGAGAATACCCACTGCTGTTTACGGTGATCAGCACGCGTTACGGTGGTGACGATGTAACCTTCAAGCTCCCGGACCTGCGCGGTCCCGATATCTCCACGGGCTCGGCCGGGCTTGCGGCGGTCGGCACCGGCCAAACGCCCGGCGGCCCGACGCGCGAGCTCGGGAAAGTCTACGGCCAGCCGGTCGTGTACCTGCGCATGGCGGAGATTCCCGCCCACACCCACCAGTTGATCCGGCCAGGCGGCAGCAAGCCCTACTTAAAAAAAACCAGCTACCCCACCAACAGGAGCGCGCTTGGTACGCTGGCGCAGGCAGACAACACCACGCTCCACGCTTTGACCCATAAGGACACGCCGAATTCCAAGCTGATCTCATCCGCGGTGACTTCCGTCGGGCAAGGCGGGCCGCACGAGAACCGCCAGCCCTATCAGGTGGTGACCTTCGCCATATGCGTCAGCGGCGTCTGGCCCTCTCGCCAATGAGCCAGGGCACGGCGCCGGCCCGCGGCGGGCGGGAGAAGGGGGCGGGGGACCATCGGGCGCGGCGCCGGCCGGCGCCCGCCGCGGCCGGCCCCGCCGTGCATCTGCGCCCGCGCACGCCGGAGGATACCGCCTTTCTCCGCCGCCTCTACGGGGAGACGCGGGCGGCAGAACTGGCGCAGGTGGCCTGGCCCCCGGCGATGAAGGAGGCCTTTCTCGACGACCAGTTCCGCCTGCAGGACGCCGATTACACGCGCCGGTTTCCCGATGCGGCGTTTCAAATCGTCTGCGCCGGACGCCGGCCCATCGGCCGGCTCTACGTGGCCGAGACCCCGGACGGGGTGCATGTGATCGACATTTCGCTCAACACCGCGGTGCAGGGACGGGGGCTGGGCACCGCCCTTCTGCAGCAGGTGATCGCGCAGGCCGGGCCGCGGCCGGTGCGCCTCCAGGTGGCGGCGGGCAACCGGGCCGCGGGGCTCTATGCGCGCCTCGGGTTCGCGCCATCCGGGCCGGCCGGATCGGTCTATCAGCGGCTGGAGCGGCCGCCGGACGCGGACTGACGGGGCCGCCGCGCGCGGGCCGGCCCCACCACCCCATCGGCCGCATCAGGCGGCGGCGCGATTGGTGAGAAACCCCTCCACCTCGTCGCCGCGCATGGGCTTGGCATAGAGATAGCCCTGGCCGAAATCGCAGCCGACGGAGGCGAGAAACTCGCCTTCCGCAGCCTGCTCGATGCCTTCCGCGGTGGTGACGATGCCCAGATTGCGGCTCATGGCCAGCACGCCGACGATCAGGCTCTTGGACTGCGGATCCGAGGTCATGGAGCGCACGAAGGACTTGTCGATCTTCAGCTTGGTCACCGGAAAATTGCGCAGGTTCTGCAGGCTGGAATAGCCGGTGCCGAAATCATCCAGGGCCACGTCGATGCCGGCGGTGCGGAAGGCGGTGAGGATGGACTTGGCCGTCGCCATGTCATTGACCAGCCCGCTCTCGGTGATCTCGATCTCCAGCCGGGTGCTGGGAAAGCCGGCGGCCCGCAAGGTGCGGAAGATCTGGTCCGGCAGGCTGGGTTCCTTGAGCTGGATCGGCGAGAGGTTGACCGCGATCTTCAGGTGGCTGGGCCACTTGTTGGCCTCCAGGCAGGCCTGCCGCAGGATCAGCGTGGTCAACTGGCCGATCAGCCCGGCCTCTTCCGCCACCGGGATGAAGGCCTCCGGCGAGATGTTGCCGCGCACCGGGTGGTTCCACCGGGCGAGCACTTCGAAGCCGGCCACCGAGCCGTCCACCAGGCGGATCAGCGGCTGGTAGAAGGGCACGATGCCGCCCGAGGCGATGGCCGCGTGCAGGTCGCGTTGCAGCCGCAGCGCCTGCTTCAGCTCCCGGTCCATGGCGTGTTCGAAGAAGCGATAGGTGCCGGGATTGGCCTTGGCGCGATAGAGCGCGGCCTCGGCGGAGCGCATCAACTCGAATTCTTCCGCGCCATTGTCGGGCGAGACGGCGATGCCGACGGTGGCGCCCAGCCGGGCATCCAGCCCGTTCAGCTGATACGGCGCCGACAGCCGCATGATCACCTGATTGGCCAGACGGCCCAGGGTCTCGATGCTGGCCGGGCGGGGCAAGACGGCGAGAAACTCCTCGCCGCCCAGGCGCGCGGTGACCGCGTCCGCCGGCAGCGTCGCCTTGATGCGATTGGCCACTTCCACCAGCACCAGATCGCCCATGGAATGTCCGTGCAGGTCGTTGACCGCGCGGAAGCGATCGATGTCGATGAGGAACAGGGCCGAGTGGGAGCCACCGCTGGCGGCGGCCGAGAGGCGCTTGCGCAATTGCTCCCGCAGGATGCGGCGGTTGGCGAGGCCCGTCAGGGGATCGTGGCGCGCCAAAGCGTCGGCTTCCTCGCGGGCTTTCAGCACCTGGAGGCGCGCCTTGTCCAGGCGGCGCATCAGGCGGAACAGCAGCAGCGCCGGCCCGATCTGGCTCAGGGTGGCGAAGGCGACGGCGGTGATGATGAAGCGCCAGCGCGCCACCATGTCGGGGCTGTCTTCCGGGATGATGCCGAAACGCGGCAGCACCCGCTGTTGTAGGATGAATTCCCAGGACGTCGAGGTGATGCCCATGATGACCAGCGTGGCCAGGAGGGTCAGCAGCACCGAGGCCGGCGTCACCATGGGCATGGGGCTGCCGTTCTTACTCACGTCGACCTCCCTCGCGCGCTGCGCGCGCTAGGCCCGTGCCTCGCGCGCCGCGCGCTCTCGACCCTTGGAGCACGCTCATACCGCCGCCGCCACCGACTCAAAGGCGAGCGCCGGTCCATCTTCCCGCACCACCACGTTGCGCCCGCTGCCCTTCGCCGCATAGAGCGCCGTGTCGGCGGCGCGCAGCAGATCCGCCGGCGTGCCGCCGAGCCCCGGAATCCGGACGGCGACGCCGATGCTCACGGTGGCGCGCAGCAGGCGGTCCCCGGGTGTCGCCACCACCGTCACTTCCACCGCCGCGCGGATGCGCTCGGCGATCTCGGCGGCGCCGGTCAGATCGGTGTCGGGCAGGATGACGGAAAATTCCTCGCCACCATAACGCGCCACCAGATCGGCGGGCCGCCGGGCTGTGGCGGTGAGGGTGGCGGCGATGGCGATCAGCAGGTCATCCCCCAAGCCATGCCCGTGCTTGTCGTTGAACGCCTTGAAGTGGTCCACATCGATCATCAACAGCGCGAGGGGCTGATCGGTGCGCGTCGCGCGCTGCCACTCGCGCTCCAGGACGGCATCGAAGCGGCGACGGTTGGCGATGCCGGTGAGCCCGTCCGCCGCGGCGAGGTGGACCAGCGCCGATTCCGCCCGCGCCCGCCGCAGCAGTTCGCGGCGGAACAAGGCGGTGAGCGCCACGATGGCGATGCACGACAAGAGGGTTACTGCCATGATGCCGAAGGCGCGGCGGTTCCACTCCTGATAGATGCTGTTCAGGCTCTGGGAGACCGAGATCACCAGCGGCAGGCCCCGCACGGCGGTGATGGTATAGCGGCGTGGCGTACCATCCATGGCGCTGATGGCATCGTAGGTGCCGGGCCCCTTTCGCAGAAACTGCTGGAAGGCCGCGCTTTTGGACACATCGATCCCCAGAGAGGGCTCGTCGGAGCCCGCGATCTGGGTGCGCAAGAGCATGATGCCGTCGGAGCGCAGGACGTTGGCGTAGCTGTCGGCACCCAGTTGCGCGGCGTTCAACAGGGCGCGCAGGCGAGCCAGCTTGATCACCGCCATGATGATGCCGTCGAAGCTGCTGTTGGGCGCCGAGCGCCGCAGGCTGATGGCGATGCTGGGCGCGCGGTCCACGCCCCGGCTCAGGAACGGGCGGCTGATGTAGATCTCGTTGTCCCGGCGGGTGCGCTGCACGGCGAAATAGTCGCGATCGGACACATTGATGGGCGGGACGGCCTCCTCCGAGGAGGTGAGCCGGACGGTGCCCTCGGCGTCCACGATGGCGATGGCGCCGAAGCTCTTGGTCCGATCGGCGCGATTGACCAGCAGGCGCTGGCGCTCCTCCTCCGGCAGGCTGGTGAGGGTCGGGTTCTGCGCCGCCTCCGCCAGGTCTTCCAGGATGGTGGTGAAGGACTCCAGCGTGCCGGTGACTTCGTTGCCGATGAACAGCAGCAGATTGTCCGCGGACCGGGCGGCGGCCCGGGTGGCATCGCTATGGGACAGGGACAGGGTGAGGCCGATGGACAACAGGATGGCGACTACCGCGGCGATCCCCAAGGCGGTCAACCAGCGGGACAGTGCGATGGCGCGCTGCACCCCTTCCATTTGCGGTGTCTTTGCCATGGCTGCCGCTCCTGAACTTCGGCCGGTCTCCCTCGGTTCAATGCGGCGGGCCATTGGCCGCCCCAGGGGAGCGTGCGTCAGGCCGCATGGTTCGCGGTTGCTTCAGAGGTATGTCACCCTACAATCGTAAGCTATCCTTGTCCAAGCCTTGCATGCACAGGTCGTGTGCCTGGAAAAAAATATTACCATTATATTTCAATGAATTACACTGTGGCCGGCGGCGCCGTTTCGCGCCCGCCCGGCCAATCGGGATGGTTTTTGCCATCCGCCGCAAGGTCAGCCGGCGAACACCGACCAGCGCATGGCCTTGGCCAATTGCTCCAGCGCCAGCGAGCCCAGCACCGAATTGCCGTGCCGGTCCAGCCCCGGCGACCACACCGCGATGGAGGCCTTGCCCGGCGCCACCGCGAGAATGCCGCCGCCGACCCCACTTTTTCCCGGCAGGCCGACCCGGAAGGCGAAGTCGCCGGAGCCGTCATAATGCCCGCAGGTGAGCATCAAGGCCGCGATGCGCCGCGCCCGCTCGGCCGCCACCACCGAGGGCCCGCCCGGATCGAGCCGGCCGGAAAAGGCCAGATACCGGCCGGCCTGGGCCAGTTGATGGCAGGTCATGGCGATGGCGCACTGGTGGAAATACACCCCCAGCACATGGTCCACCGGGTGCTCCAGCACGCCGAAGGCGCGCATGTAATTGGCCAAGGCGGTGTTGAGGAAGCCGGTCTCCTTCTCAGAGCGGGCCACCTCCTCGTCCATGCTGACGCTCTCGTCGCCGCTGACGAAGCGGATGAAGCGCAGGATCGAGCCCAGCGCCTCGCGCGGCTGGTGGCCGGAGAGCATGGCATCGGCCACCGCGATGGCGCCGGCATTGATGAACGGGTTGCGCGGCTTGCCGTGTTCATATTCCAGCTGGACGATGGAATTGAAGGCGTTGCCGGAAGGCTCCTTGCCCACCTTCTTCCACAGCTCGTCGCCGATCTGGCCGAGCGCCAGCGTCAAGGTGAAGACCTTGGAAATGGACTGGATGGAGAAGGGCACCTGCGCATCGCCCGCCACGATCATCTCGCCGTCGGGCGTGGTCACGGCGATGCCGAACTGGTCGATGGGCACGCCGGCGAGCTTGGGAATGTAGGTGGCGACGTTGCCCCGCTCGGTGCGGGCGGACATGTCTGCGGCGATCTCGCCGACGATGGAAGCAAGGTTGGGCAACGTGTCCCCCGGGACCGACAACAATCGGTCCCGACTATAGCGGGATTGCCGGCGGCGCGAAGCGGAGGCTGCGCAGTGGCGGTCCGCGCCCGGCGCAGCGCTCAGCGGTCGGTGCGGTCCGCCCGGTCGCGGCGCGGCGTCACGTCCACGGCGGTGACGTCGATGACGTCGTAGCGGCCGCTGCTGCGCTGCACCGTGACGGTGGGACGGCCGAACAGCAGCAGATAGAGCCCGCCGGCCACCACCACCACGGCGATGAAGATGCCGGCCGCCATCAGCAGGCTGCCGAGCACGGTGAACACCAGCACGGCCACCACGGCCGCCACCACAAGGGCGGCCATTCCGCGAAAAATGGTCAACAGGCGTCCCATGATCTCCCTCTTCTGCCCGGTCTGCCGGGCCGCGAACCAACGTCAGCTTCCGCAACGGTGGCAGAGCAACTGGCTTTTTTAGGGGCGGACGGGGCGGCTCCATCCACAGCCCGGTGAAAAATCCGCGGCGGGTCTGGCACGGGCAAAAGATATAATATATCAGTTTCCCCTTGGCAGGAGGCTGGAATGAAGCGCGTAGCGGCAGGTGCGGGTTGGGCGGTGGCGATGGCCGCGGGACTGGCGCTGCAAGGCGCCGCAGGGGCGGCGGATCTGCCCGCGAAGGCGGAGGGGGCAGCCTATGTGCGCCAATGCACCGCCTTCGGGCAGGGGTTCTATTCCATCCCCGGCAGCGACACCTGCCTGCGCATCGGGGGATACCTCTGGGCGGAAGGCTATTACAACACCTATACGGATTATCCCGCGGTCAACACCAGGACCTATTCCATCGCCACCTATGGGATGATCGTCGATGCCCGCAGCCAGACCGACTACGGCACGCTGCGGTCCTACATGGATGCGCGCTTTCGCTGGCGCACCTCAGATCCCTGGTCCGACGGCCCCAACGGCGCCGAGGTGGAGATCTGGAATGCCTATATCCAGTTCGCCGGCTTCACCTTCGGCCATGCCCAGTCGTTCTTCGATTTCTATGCCAATGCCAATGTGCTCGGCACCGATCCCGCCACCATCGGCGATGACACCCGGCTCAATCTGATCGCCTACACCGCGGAATTCGCCGAGGGGCTCTCGGCCAGCGTGGCGCTGGAGGATGCGGGCGACCGCACCAGCGGGATCCTGCCCCAGGACCCGGCCGTCCCGGATGCGCTGAGCAATTATCAGGGCGGCACGCAGGTGCCGGACGTGGTGGCCAATGTGCGCGCCGAAGGCAAATGGGGAGCCGCCCAGCTCTCCGGCGCCCTGCACCAGGTGCGCAGCCTCAATCTGCTGGATCAGCTCAACACCACCGACCGCTGGGGCTATGCGCTGCAAGGCGGCGTGATGGTGAACCTGCCGGCGCTGGGGGAGGGCGACAACCTCTATCTCCAAGCGGCCTATGCCACCGGCGCGCTGTCCTATCTCGGCCTGCAGGATCCCAGCGGCGCCTACACCGTGCCCGACGCCTATGTGGGCGCCACCGGACTGTCGCTGGTGTCCGGCTGGAACGTCACCGGTCAGCTGCTGCACAATTGGACCGACACATGGAGTTCGGCGCTGTTCGGCGGCTATGCGGCCTTCGAGGTGAATGACGGCGCGGCGCAACTGGCCTATGGCGCCAGCGGCGGGCGCAATTACAACGCCGGCGTGAACCTGGCCTGGACGCCGGTGGCCAATCTAACCATCGCCGTGCAGTACGATTACACGGTGTTCGAACTGGCCAATTACGTGCCGACCGATGCCTCGCCGGCGCTGGGCACCACCCAGGCGCATCGCGGCCTGCTGTTCGTGGCCCGCAATTTCTAAAGCCCGACGCCAAACGCCAAACGGCGGATGACCCGGGGGGCATCCGCCGTTTGGCGCAGGGCAAATCGGAGCGAAAATCGGATCTGAAGGTCCGTGGCGGAGCGATGACCCCCATCCGTCGGGTCCGACGCCGGAAAGAGCGGAGTACATCCGTCCGTCTCTTTCCAGAGCGTCATGGCCGAGGGCTGCGGGTCGATCTGCCACCACGCGGTCCAATGGGATCGGATCAGGCTGGGACAGCCGCCTCAGCCGAAGCGCGGATGGGCCGGAGTACATCCGTCCGGGGGCCATCCATGCGCTCGGGCCTGGGCTGCGGCGATGATCTGCCGCGTCTGCGGGTTCCAGGCTGAAGGGATCAACTTGGGAGACCTTGCTCGAGACCGGCGCCGAGGGGAGCGGAGTACATCCGTCCGTCTCCCGTCGGCGCTTGTCTCGAAGCTGCGGGCAGTATGGGAGGCCAGGCTGGTTCCAGGCTGACTCCAACGCCGCGCGCAAAAGGGGTCCCCGGCGGAGACGCGGGCAGGGCGGAGTACATCCGTCCGGATCCCGCCCGTGCGCCATGCCCGGGGCCGCAACGGTTGATGGCCGTCGCGCTGATTTCCATGCTGAGCTGAAAGGATCAAGCTGAAGGGAAATCACCAGCCGAAGCGCGGGCAGGACCGGAGTACATCCGTCCGTTCCCCGCCGGATCGCCGCGCCTTTAGGCTGCGGCGGCGCCTCGTCTTGGCTGGCTCCAGCATGAGATAGGGGCGCATTGGGGCATTACAAGGGCAGCTGGCAGGAAAAGACGCGCCGTTTGCCAAGCCCGCCCCGGGCCCCTAGACCTTGAGCCCTCCGCAAAAGCGACGCCCCGCGGCGCCGCGCCCGGCCGTTGGAAGGCGATCCCCGCCGTGAGCGACACCGAACAGCGCAAGCAGGACCATATCGACATCGTGCTCTCCACCGCCCCCGTCATCTCGAAGGTGGACGCGGGCTTTGGCCGGGTGCGCTTTGCCCATTGCGCGCTGCCCGATCTCGATCTCGATGCGGTGGACCTGTCCACCCGCTTCCTCGGCCATGCGCTGCGCGCGCCGTTGCTGATTTCCTCCATGACCGGCGGACCGCGCTTGGCGCAGGCGATCAACGCCCATCTGGCGGAAGCCGCCGGCCATCTGGGCATCGCCCTGGCGGTGGGCTCGCAGCGGGTGGCGCTGGAGCAGGGCGGCGCGTACGGCATCGACCGCACCCTGCGCGCCCGCGCCCCCCATGTGCCGCTGTTTGCCAATCTGGGCGGCGCGCAACTGGTGGCCGCCGGCGGGCTGGAGGCGGCCCGCCGCGCGGTGGAGATGATCGGCGCCGACGGCCTCATCATCCATCTCAACCCCTTGCAGGAAGCCATCCAGCCCGGCGGCGACCGGGACTGGCGCGGCGTGCGGGCGGCCATCGCCACGCTCGCCCGCGACGGCGGCATGCCGGTGTTGGTGAAGGAGGTGGGCTTCGGCATCGCCCCCGATCTCGCCCGCGCCTTGTTCGACGCCGGGGTGGCGGCGGTGGATGTGGCGGGCGCCGGCGGCACCAATTGGGCGCTGGTGGAAGGCGCCCGCGCGCCGGGCGCGACCGCCGCGGTGGCCGCCGCCTTCGCCGACTGGGGCATTCCCACCGCCGACGCGCTGGTGGCGGCACGGGCCGCCTGTCCGCAGGGCGTGTTGATCGCCTCCGGCGGCATCCGTGACGGCGTGGACGCCGCCAAGGCGTTGCGGCTGGGTGCCGATCTGGTGGGGCAGGCGGCGGGCGTGCTGGCGGCGGCGGTGGACTCCACCGCGGCGGTGGTGGCGCATTTCGAGGTGCTTCTGGCGCAACTGCGCCTCGCCTGCTTCTGCACCGGATCGCGCGATCTCGCCGCTTTGCGCACCGCGCCGCTGCTGGGGGCGCCCTGAGGCGCCCGCCCGCGCCGTCGCGGGGCGCCCGCCTGGTCATCCCACCCCGCTCCGCTTGCGTATGAGGAGAACGCGCCCCTGGCGCGCAACCCATAGGGCGAGGACAGCACATGGCTCCGGTCGGCATCATCATCGGCGGCGCAGGCGGCATCGGGGCGGCACTGGCCCGGCGCCTGTCGGCCTCCGGCTGGCGCCTGCATCTGCTGGGGCGCACCGCGGCGCCGCTCGCCGCCCTGGCGCAGGAACTGGGCGCGGAGCACGCCGTGGTGGACGTGCGCGACGCCGACGCGCTGAAGGCGGCCGTGGCCGGCATCGAGGGGCCGGTGGCGGGGCTCGCCTATGCGGTGGGCACCATCGCCCTGAAGCCGGTGGCGCGGGTGACGCCCGCCGATGCGCTGGCGGATTTCGAGATCAACGCTTTGGGCGCTCTCACCGCCATCCAGGGCGCCTTGCCCGGCCTGAAGGCGGGGGGCGGCAGCGTGGTGCTGTTCTCCAGCGTGGCGGTGGGGCAGGGCTTTGCCAATCACGCCTCCATCGCCATGGCCAAGGGCGCGGTGGAAGGGCTGACGCGGGCGCTGGCGGCGGAGCTCGCGCCCCAGGTGCGGGTGAATTGCATCGCCCCTTCGCTCACCGATACGCCGCTGGCCACCAGCCTCACCGCCAATGCGCAGATGGCCGCGGCCATCGCCGGCCTGCATCCGCTCCAACGCCTCGGCACCGCCGACGACAGCGCGGCGGCGGCCGCCTTCCTGCTGTCGGCGGAAGCCGGCTGGATCACCGGCCAGGTGCTGGGCGTCGACGGCGGGCGCTCCACTTTGCGCACCAAGGGGTGACAGGCGGATGAGCGGTGGCTCACCGGGCGCCGCGTGGGCCGCTTCGGCACGGCCGATCCTCATCGGCGCACATCGCCCGCCGAACGAGGGGCCTGGCATAAGCGGCGGGTCGCGCTCGGCCTCGCGCCGCACGGGGCCTCCGGGGCAGAGCGCCGCACGGCGCCACCGGGGCAAAGCGCCGCCCGTCCGCGCATCGCGGGAACCGGCGCCACGCGGGCGGTTGCGCCGGTGCCGCGCCGCCGGCCGCATTTCCCGCCGGCCGGGCCTTGAGCTAGGCTGCCGCCTGATTCCGCACCGAAAGGCAAAGACGTGCATCGCCGCTTCTGGACCGCCGTCTTCCTCCTCCTCGCCGTGCTGGTGCTGGCGCGCGGCGCTTTGGTGCTGCGGGACCGCCCGGCGGTGCTGGCGGCCGCCCAGCTGGAGGCGCTGCGCGGCGACCAGCCGGCCCTGCGCGCCTTCCTGCGCCGCATGCCCAAGGGCGGCGACCTGCACACCCATCTGTCCGGCGCGGTCTATGCCGAGCGCTTCATCGCCTGGGCTGTGCGCGAGGGCCTCTGCCTGCGCCGCGCCGACTGGACGCTGCTGCCCCGGCCCGCGGGCGCCGCGCCCGACCAGCCGTGCGGCGGCGATCCCGCGGTGGTGCCGCTCGCGCAGGCGATCTCCGGCGGCGGCGGGCAGGTCACGTATGATCTGCTGCTCAACGCCCTCTCCACCCGCTGGTTCGTGCCCACTTTGGCGGTGCCCTCGGGCCATGACCAGTTCTTCGCTACCTTCGGCAAGTTCAACGCCGCCACCGGCGGCTCCGACTGGGACAGCACCGCCCGCGCTATCGCCGAGATGACCGTGGACCAGCTCCGGCAGTATGACGCCGATGGCGTGCAATATGCCGAGTTCATGGTCACTTTGCTGGAAGGCGAGGATCGCCGCCGGCTGGCCCAGGCGCTGGGCAGCGAGACCGATCCCGCCGCCTTGCGCGCGGCGCTGGAGCGCGCGGGCCTGGCGGAGGCGGTGGCGGCCAAGGCGGCGCAGATGCGGGCGCTGGTGGGCCAGGTCGCCGCGCAACTGGGCTGTGCAGCCAATGGCGCCGCCCCCGGCTGCGGCGTCACCTTCCGCTTCATCGCCCAGGTGAACCGCAACGCCAGCCCGGCGGACGTGTTCACCCAGACCGCCCATGCGGCGGCGCTGGTGCGGGCGGTGCCGGATCTGGTGGCCGGGCTCAATTATGTGGGGCCGGAAGACTATCGCGTGGCGCTGCGGGACTACCGCCTGCACATGGGCTGGATCGGCTTTCTGGCGGGGGCCGATGTACCGGTGGCGCTGCATGCGGGGGAGTTGTGGCTGGGGCTGGTGCCGCCGCCGGATCTGGATTTCCATATCCGTCTGGCGGTGGAGGTGGCCGGCGCGCGGCGCATCGGCCATGGCACGGCCATCGGCTTCGAGCGCGACATGGACGGCCTGCTGGCGGACATGCGCCGCCGCGACGTGGCCATCGAGATTGCGCTCACCTCCAGCGACGTGATCCTGGGGGTGCGCGGCGCGGCGCATCCCATCGTCACCTATCTGGCGGCGGGTGTGCCGGTGGCCCTGTCCACGGACGATGCCGGCGTCTCCCGCATCGATCTAACCAATGAGTACTTCCGCGCCGCGCGGGACTATGCCCTGGACTATCGCCAGCTGAAGGCGATCGCCCATACGGCGCTGACCCACGCCTTCCTGCCGGCCGACGAGAAGCAGCGGCAGCTGGACAAGCTGGACCGGGCGTTCGCGGCCTTCGAGCGCGGGGTCGCCGACGCGCAGTCCCCCCGCACCCAGGCGGCGGCGCTGCTCGCCGCCTTGCTGCCCGCAATGCCCTGAGGCGGGGGGCGGCCGTCGCCACCGGCGGCGGCACAGAGCGCATGTGGGCGCGCCACGCCATCGGAACGCCCGCCGTCGATCTCTTGTTTCTTCATGATCGCGCGCTGCAGATAAAACCCTGCGTCACTTCAGAAACAGTTGTGGGGCTTTGGACGTTTGGGTTGTGTCGACCAAAAATTGGTCTGCGCAAATGCAGTGATTCATGGTGGTGGGGATTATGGCGGAGTTTCATTTTGTTGAGGATTATGAGAAATACGTCGCGCATTTGATCGAGACGATGCCCATTGACGAAGCCATGAGCTTGGCCGTTGGCGGGGATTATGATGGGGTGGGGGACATTGAACGCAGCGTTCTGACCTGGGCCGGTCTTGAGAACGGCGGGACCCTGGTGGATCTTGGCTGCGGCAGCGGGCGCTTGGCCAGCAGCCTGGGGCGCACCATGGAGATCGAATTCATCGGCGTGGACATTGTCCAATCGCTGCTGGATTACGCGCAGACAAAATCTCCGCCGAACTACAGGTTCATCAACAATCATGCACTCAAGGTTCCCGCGGATGATGATTCCGCGACGATGGTGAGTGCGTTCAGCCTGTTCACGCACTTGCTGAATGCCGAAACATTTCTCTATCTGGAGGATGTCCGCCGCGTGCTGAAGCCCGGTGGGAAGCTGGTGTTCAGTTTCCTGGAATTCACCAATCCGGAGCATTGGGGCTCGTTCATGAGTGAGGTCGATGCGCGGCGCGTGTCGGCGGTGGTGCCGCTCAACGCATTCATCGAGCGCGCCGCGATCCACAAATGGGCTGACGCCCTAGGCTTCACCGTGCGCGCCCTGGTTGACGGGACTGAGGCGCCGTGGGGCGGGCTGCCCATGTGGCAAGCGGTCTGCGTGCTGGAAAAACCCCAGGCGTGAGGCGCGGGCCATGAGCGGAGATGTCCGCTCACGGCCCACTGCCGGCACCCGCGTCCCCCTCACATGCGGTAGCACATGCGGAAGCCGCCCCAGTGGCGGCCGGACACCAGGATGGGGGCGTCCACTTCGCTGATCATCTGCACCTCGTCGCCAATGTGCCGGGCATAGACCTGCACCAGATGCGGCTTGGTGTTGCGCGCGGCCAAAAGCCCGGCCCGGTCGTCGAACAGGCGCCGGTTGCGGGCATGCACGGCATTCCAGGCCGGGTCGTCGGGGCGTTGGGGGTGGGAGAATTTGGCGTTGTGCACCCCCAGATAGCCGTTCACGTCCACGGCGGCGCAGAACACCATCTGCGGGTCACGCTGCACAAAGGGCTCCTGGAGCGGTGGCAGCACCGATTCCATGAAGCGCAGCGCCTTGGTCTCGAACTGCTCGGGATTGGACCCGGGGATGGGCCGGTAGTCGGTGTCGAACAGGTCCGCCAACGTGATGCGCCGGTCCGCGAGGCCGGCTTCGAAGGCAGCCGCCACAGCGGCGGCGGCGGCAACCGCCCGGGCGATCGGGGCCGCGGAGGCGGCTTCCAATTCGGCGATGCGGGTGGTGACGGAGGCATGGTCGGTGCGCTCGAAGGCCACATGACAGCCGAGGGTGCTCACCGCCACCACCCGGACCGGCAGGCGGCCGACGCCGGGCAGGTCCAGCTCGGCGCGGGCGCCCACCGCAGGGGGCGGCGACAGCGGGGCCAGCAGGGCGCCGCCCTGCGACAGGTCCAGCGTGCGCACCGGCACCGGCGTGCCAGCCAGCGCCAGACGGCCCCTGATGTCCACCGGCCAGCGGGTGAAGCGGCGGCGGTCGCCCATGGGGGTCTGGCGCAGCACGCTGAGCAGATGGCGGGACATCTCGTCCACGCCTCCGGTCATGGCGGCGGTGCTGCGGGCGATCTCCTCGCCGGTGGCCGCGGCCGCGCCGCTGGCCTCGCGGATGGACTGGGCGCTCGCCGCCACGTCCTCGGCGAAGCGCTCCACATCGGCGGCGCCGCGGGCGATCTCATTCATGCTTGCCACCTGGCCGGCCACCGCGTCCGCCACCCGCGCGGCCACCGGGCGGATTTCGGCGATGGTGGAGCCCACGCGCTCCACGGCGGCGCTGCTGGTCTTGGCGGCGCCCTGCAGGCGCTGGATCTTGTCGCTGATCTCCTTGGTCGCTTTCTGGGTCTCGCTGGCCAGCGCCTTCACCTCGCTGGCCACCACCGCGAAGCCGGCGCCGGCGCTGCCGGCGCGGGCCGCTTCGATGGAAGCGTTGAGGGCCAGCAGATTGGTCTGGCGGGCGATGTCATCGATCAGCGACACCACCGCCTGGATCTGGCCGATGGCGGTGTGCAACTCCTGGGTTGCGGCGGTCACTTCGCGGGTGGCGGCCTCCGCCTCGGTGGCGAGGCGCCCGGAGGTCTGCGCCTGACGGTCGATCTCGCCGGTGGTGTCGGCAAAGGCGCTGATGGCGCGCGCCAGGCCCGCCGCATTGTCCTTGGCATGGCGGGTTTCGCCCGCCATGTGGTCGCTTTCGCTGCGCACGCGCGCGATGCCGCGCACGCCCGCTTCGGCGGCGGTGCGCATGGCGGCGCCGGTGCCTTTCAGCTTGGCCTCGGCACGGCGGATGTCCGCTTCCAGCAGCCGGATCAGCTCCGCTTCGGCGCCCTCATGGGTGCCGGTGGCGGGCGCCGTCACCGGTGCCGGCTGCGGATCGGAAAAGGGCGCCTCACGGCGTGTCTGTGGCGGACGCCCGGCCTCCGGCGTCACAACCCTGCGTTTCCCCCACATTCTTATTCTCCGCCAGCTTTTCGCTGTTGTTCAACACCATCGGTGCGCGGCTAATCTTGTGCCAGGGTTGCGACTGTCTGCCAATACCGGGAGGGAGGCGGATCCCGGAAGAACAGCAAGCTATGTATCTAGATCACGGCATATATTGCCCGCCGTTGACCTCCAGGATCTGGCCGGTGACATAGCCGCTGGCCGCCTGCGAGGCGAGATAGAGGAAGGCGCCCACGCACTCGTCCGGGGTGCCGATGCGGTTCATGGGAATGGTGGCCTGCATGGCGGCCATCTGCTCAGCGGTGGTGAAGCGCTCGTGGAAGGGGGTGGCGATGACGCCGGGGGAGACCGCATTGACCCGGATGCCGACGCCCGCCAGTTCCTTGGCCCAGCCCTTGGTGGCGGTGGAGACGAAGCCCTTGGCCGCCGCATAGAGCACCGCCCCGCCGCCGCCGCCATTGCGGGCGGCGATGGAGGAGACGTTGATGATCGCGCCCCCCGGACCCTGGGTGGTCATCTGCCCGGCGCCGGCGCGCATGAAGGCCACCACCTGGCGCACGTTGAGGTTCAGAACCTGGTCCACGAAGGCGTCGGTGTAATGGGCGATGGGGACCCGCTCCACCAGCCCGCCGGCATTGTTCACCAGCACGTCCAGCCGGCCGAACGCCTCCACCACGGCGCCGACGATGGCATCGGCGGCCCCGGCCACGGTGACATCGCCGGCCACCAGCACCGCCTCGCCGCCGGCGGCGCAGATGCGCCCGGCCACCGCTTCGGCCTTGTCGCGGCTGGCATTGAAATGCACCGCCACCCGCGCCCCGCTGCGGGCAAAGCCCTCCGCCGCGGCGGCGCCGATGCCGGTGCTGGCGCCGGTCACCAGCACCGCCTTGCCGGCGAGATCAGGATAGGTGGGATGAGCGGGGGTCACCTGGGACATGGCGGGTCTCCGGAAGGGGGGCAGGGGGATGGGGTGAGGGGCGCCGCTTGGCAGGGGGGCGGTGGGGCGGCGTCGGGGCGGGAGAGGGGTCAGGTCAGGGGTCGGGTGTGCAGGGGAAAGCCGGCGAAGGTGTGAAAGGCGTCGGAGGGAGCGGCCGGGTCTCGGGGGCGACCTCTCCGGCTGGGGGCGGCAGGAGGCGCCGCGGGTTGCCGCGGTGGGGGCAGGCGGGGGGCGGCCCGCAGGCGGGTCCCGGCGCGGATCGGCACCACCGGCCGGGGGCGTTCAGTGGAGGGGGCGGGCAACGGCGGCAGGGGCGCGGCGGTCGATGCGGGATGGGGCACCGGTGGGGCATGAGGACCCTGCGGTCGGAGCGGTGTCCGCTGCCGGGTCCAAAGGCCGGTTCAGGGCCATCCGGCAGGGGCCGAAGGGGCCGGCGGCATCGGCCGCGGCCCAATGGGGTCCATCCGCGCGTCCATCCCGTGAAGACGGCAGGGCCGTGCGCGGCCTTGCGGGGATGTTCCACACCATGGCACACACCATGTGTGCCATGCTCCACTGCGCCCGGCGGGGGGCCGCCGGGCCGGAGTCGGGAGGACCCGTTCAGGCCGCAGCCACAGCCTTTGCAACGGTTTGCGCGGCACCCTGGGCATAGAGATCCGCCAGCGCCGCCCGCACCGGACCGGTGAAGCGGGGATCGGCGGGCAGATCGGTGCCGAACACCTCGCGGATGGCCAGCAATCCATCCGCCAGCTTGTCCGGGTCTCCGCCGGCGCCGGCGGCCACCGCCGCGAACCGTCCGGCGAGGGGGTCGCGCACATCGATGGGCTGGCCGGTCTCGTCCTGGCCGGAGACATAGCGCATCCACCCCGCCACGCCCAAAGCCAGCAATGGCAAGGGGTCTCCGGCCTTCAGCCGATCCCGGATCGGCGCGAGAAGCCGCTGCGGCAGCTTCTGCGAGCCGTCCATGGCGATCTGCCAGGTGCGGTGCTTGAGCGCCGGATTGGCGAACCGCTCCCGCAACGCCTGCTTGTAGGCGCTAAGATCCGCCCCGGGCGGCGCCGGGACGGTGGGGGTGACTTCCCCATCCTGCAAGGCGGCCACCAGACGGGCGAAGGCCGGCACCGCCATGACGTCGGAAATGGTCTGTTTTCCAGCCAGATAGCCGAGATAGGCCAAGGTGGAATGGCTGCCGTTGAGCAGCCGCAGCTTCATGTCCTCATAAGGCCGCACATCCGCCACCAGCTGGGCGCCCACCTCCTCCAAAGGCGGGCGGCCGGCGGGGAAATGGTCCTCGATCACCCATTGGCTGAACGGCTCGGCCATCACCGGCCAGGCATCCTCCAGCCCCAGGCGGCCCGCCACCATGGCCCGGTCGGCATCGGTGGTGGCCGGCACGATGCGGTCCACCATGGTGCAGGGGAAGGCGACCTCGCCTTGCACCCAGCGGCCCAGCTCCGGGTCGCGCAGATGGGCGAGGCGGGTCACCACCCGGGCGACCGTC
Organism: Azorhizobium sp.; assembly: GCA_965227945.1. Classification (GTDB taxonomy): domain Bacteria; phylum Pseudomonadota; class Alphaproteobacteria; order Rhizobiales; family Xanthobacteraceae; genus Azorhizobium. The sequence goes on from CBDDGQ010000005.1 coordinate 53,637, forward strand.
TCGCCATTGGCGGGCAGGTTGTCGCAGCACAGGACGGTGAAGGGGGCGATCCCGGCGGCGCGGCGGCGGGCCAGGGCTTCCACCAGATAGCCCGGCGCACTCCTTGGCGCAGAAGGGTTTGCCAGGTCCGCGACGATGTCCGGATGGGTCTCGTCCAGGGTGCCGGTGGCCGGATCGTGGCAGTAGCCCTTCTCGGTCACTGTCAGGGTGACGATGCGCACGCGCGGATCGCTCATGGCGGCGAGCAGGCCTTGCGGATCGCGCGGCGCCACCAGCAGACGGCGCAGCGACCCCACCACCCGCAAGTCGTTGCCGGCACCGGACTGGACCGCGAGGGTATAGAGCCCATCCTGGGGATCGAGCGCCTCCGACGTATCGGGCGAGCGCAAGCTGGCGCCGCACACCGCCCAATCGGTAGCGCCGCGAGCGAGGCAGTCATCCAGATAGACCGCCTGGTGGGCGCGGTGGAAGGCGCCGACGCCCAGATGCACCACGCCCACCGTGACGGCGGAGAGGTCATAATCCGGCCGCCGCACATCGCGCGGCAGCCGGTCGAGGGTGGAGAGAGACAGACGCATCAGGGGCCTCAGTGGGCGTGCTCGGACTTGGCCCGGGCCACGATCTGGGTCGGATTGACGAAGCGCAGCGCGATCAGCAGCCACACCAAAGTGGTGATCATATAGACCACGGCCATGGCATCGATGGACTGCACCGAGCGCACGCCCGAGGCGAACACCGCATAATAGAGCGCCACCACAAGGGTTTGGCTGGTGGGCCCGGCGGTGAGGAAGGTCAATTCGAACATGGCGATGGTGCGCACCAGCACCAGCAGCAGCGCCGCCAGCATGCCTGGCAGCAACAGCGGCACCAGCACATGGCGGAACAATTGGAAGGTGCTGGCCCCGAACACCCGGGCCGCATCCTCGACCCGGCGGTCGATCTGCTCGACGAAGGGGATCATCACCAGCACCACGAAGGGAATGGTGGGCACCAGATTGGCCAGCACCACGCCGGACATGCTGCCCGCCATGCCGGTGCGGTAGAGCACGGTGGCCAGCGGAATGCCGAAGGTGATGGGCGGCACCAGCAAGGGCAGCAGGAACAGCAGCATCACCAGCTTCTTGCCGGGAAAGTCCCGGCGCGCCATGGCATAAGCCGCCGGCACGCCGATCAGGCCGGACAGGCCCACCACCAGGAACACCACCTGGAAGGTGACGATCAGCACTTCATCCAGCTGGAACTCCGCCCAGGCGGAGAGATACCAGCGGGTGGTCCAGCCCAGCGGGAACCAGGTGCCGAGCCAGCGGGTGGCGAAGGAGGAGACCACCACCGCCGCAATCATCGCCAATAGATTGAGGATGAAGAAGCCGATCACCGCCCAGACAGCGATGATCCAGAGGCGGGCGCCCAATGTCGTGTCGCGGATCATGGCGTCAACCCTTTCCGCCGGAAGTGGCGCCGCGATAGATGAGGCCGCGGGCGAACAGAAGCGCGGCGACGATGGCCAGTTGCACCAGGGCCATCAGCATCGCGATGGCCGAGGCCATGGAGTAGTCGTAATCCTCGAACGCGGCCTGATAGGCGGCGATCGAGATCACCCGCGTGGGCCCCGCCGGCGCGCCCAGCAGCACCGCCGAGGGGAACACCGAGAAGGCCTGCACGAAGGACAGGCAGAAGGTGATGGCCAGCCCACCCAGCAGCAACGGCAGAATCACATGCCGGAACCGCGCCCAGGAGCTGGCCCCCAGCGTCGCGGCCGCCTGCTCCAACGCCGGATCGAGGCCGGACAGATAGGAGAGCGTCAGCAGGAAGGTGAAGGGAAAGCCGGTCAGCAGGAGCGAGATGAACACGCCCCAGTAATTGTGCAGCAGCGCCACCGGCTTGGAGATGAGGCCCAGGGCCAGCAGCGAGCGGTTGAACCAGCCCTGCGGGCCGAGATAGTTCAGCAGCCCCTCCGCCACCAGCACGGTGCCGAGCGTGATCGGGATCACCAGGATGGTGGTCAGCAGGCGCTGGCGGCGCAGGTGCCGCACCCGCAAGGCGATGGGCACCGCCAGGAACTGGTTCAGCAAGGTCACCGGCAGCGCCAGCCACAAGGTGGTGGCGATGGTGCCGTAGAGAAACTCATCGCCGAAGAAGCGGGAATAATTGGCCAGCGCGTTGCCCACCTTGGGGTTGAACGACAGCCACAGGCCATAAAGGAACGGATAGACAAACAGCCCCAGCAGGAACAGCGCCGCGGGCACCACCAGCAGGGTCAAGCCGTCGATGCCGCGGGCCGCCAGCCGTTGGCTGAGCGGGATGCCGGGCGCCACGGGGGCCGTCGCATCCGGCGGCCGGGAGGTGGAGGTCTGGGCGCTCATTGGGGGCGATCCGCAAACACCAGCACGCGGGCCGGATCGGCGGTCACATGGACCGCGTCGCCGGCGGCGAGCGCCGCATGGGACTGGAAGGCCAGGTCCGCGCCGTCGGCCGCGGCGCCGAAGGCGCAGAATTCGCGGCCGCGGAACTCGCTGGAATTGACCTTCACCGGCAGGCCTTCGCCGGCGGGGCTGTGCATGAGGTCTTCGGCGCGGATGGTGGCGATGACCGCATCGCCCACCTTGACCTCATTGCGCACCCGGCCGCGCATCTGGCCGCCGGCGGCCAGCGCCACGGTGGCGTCGGTGCCCTCGCGGGAGACGACGGTGCCGGGCAGGCGGTTGCGGAAGCCCATGAACTCGGCCACGTCCAGATGCTCGGGATGGGCGAACAACTGGTCGGGCGAGCCCACCTGGCGCACCACGCCGTCCTTCAGCACGACGATGCGGTCGGCCAGCGACAGCGCCTCTTCCTGATCATGCGTCACATAGATGGTGGTGGCGCCCAAGGTATTGTGGATGCGACGGATTTCCGCGCGCATCTCGAGGCGCAGCTTGGCGTCGAGGTTGGACAGGGGCTCGTCCATGAGCACCAGCGGAGGCTCCACTACGATGGCGCGGGCGATGGCCACGCGCTGCTGCTGACCGCCGGAGAGCTGGCCGGGGAGCTTGTGGCCGTGGCCGGTGAGGCGCACCAGGCCGATGGCCTCCTCCACGCGCTTCTTGCGCTCGGCTTTCGCCATGCCGCGCATGAGCAGGCCGAAGCCGACGTTCTGCTCCACCGTCATATGGGGGAACAAGGCATAGTTCTGGAACACCATGCCGAAGCCGCGCTCTTCGGGGCGCAGCCGGTCGATGCGCTTGTCGTCCAGCCAGATGCCGCCGCCGGTGGCCGGCAGCAGGCCGGCGAGAATGTTGAGCGTGGTGGACTTGCCGCAGCCCGAGGGGCCCAGAAGCGCAATGAATTCGCCTTGGCGAATGGTCAGGTTCACCTCGCGCAGCGCATTCAGATTGCCGAATTCGCGGGAGAGGCGGTCGATCTTCAGTTCTTGAAAATTGGCAGCGTGGATGGTCATGGCGCGCTTCCGGGTTGCAACGGGGGATCCGGTTGACGGGGCGTGGGCGGATTTGGCTCGCGCCCCGCGGTCCTGACCTGTTCTTGGGCCGGGCTCGTGGGGGTCCGTATCCTGGTCTTCAGTGGTGGTCCGGGGCCGCAGCCCCGGAGGGGTGCGCCGCCGGGAGGCGGCGCACAGATCTGCCCAGAATGCGGGCCTACTTCTTCTTGGCGCCGCCGACCTGCTCGTCCCAGATGCGGAAGGCTTGCACCATCTTGTCCGGCATCAGGGGCAGTTCCACCGGATTGTCGGCGATCAGGGCGGCATATTCCGGCCGGCCAAATTCCTTGATGGCCGCCTGGCTGTCGGCGGGGGCGAGTGACAGCGGCACGTTCTTCACCGCCGGGCCCGGATAGAAATAGCCTTCGTCATAAGTGAAGGCCTGCTGCTCGGGGGTGAGGATGAACGAGATGAGGTCGAGGATGACCGCCAGCTTCTCATCGGACAGCCCCTTGGGAATGCAGACATAATGCGCGTCCGCCACCCAGTGGAAGCCCTTCAATGAGGTGACCTGGGCTTCCTTCGGCACGATGCCCAGCACGCGCGGATTGATGTCCCAGCCGGTGGTGGAGACGATCAGGTCGCGGGTGCCTTCGCCCAGTTCCTTCATGGTGGGGGTGGTGCCGGAGGGATAGTATTCGATGTTCTCCCCCAGCTCCTTGAGATAGGCCCAGGTCTTGTCCCAGCCCTTCACCGGATCCTTGGGATCGCTGTCCTTGAGGATGTAGGGCAGGCCCATGAGCCAGGTGCGGCCGGGGCCGGAATTGGCCGGGCGGGCGTAGGAGAACTTGTTCTTGTTGGCCTTGGTCCAGGCCATCAGCTCTTCCGCCGTGGTGGGGGCGGTCTTCACCCGGTCCGGCATGTACTCCAGCAGCGGGCCCGAGGGATAATAGGTCACCACCACGCCCTGGCCGCTGGCCAGGGTCTGCATGCGGGCGGCCGGCTCCTGATAGATGGCGTCCAGCTTCGGCAGGGAGGCGGCGTGGGCCGGCAACAGGTCGATCCACAGCTTCTGATCGACGCCGGCAGCCAGCGCATCGGTGCCGGTGAGCACGATGTCGATGTCGACGCGGCCGGCATCCTGCTGCGCCTTGATCTTGCCGGGCAGCTCGGGGGCCGGGGCCTTGGTGAAGGAGATCTTCGACACCAGGTTCGGCTTGGCCTTGCGATAATTCTCGAACGGCTTCTGGGTCAGGGCCAGATTGCCCGCCACATCCACCACATTGAGGGTGATGGGCGACTTGGGCAGCGCCAGCTGCGCCTGGGCGCGGCCGCCGAGGGCGGCAAAGCCGGCGGCGCCGACCGCACCGCCGACGAAGGCACGCCGGGTCACTTTGGAAAAGGTCATGGTTTCCTCCTGGACGTTCTTGAGTGTTTCCCGGGCACCGCTCGGTGCCCCTTCAGATCAGAGCCGATAGGCCTTCTTGGCGAGCCTGTAGGCGAGGTCGTGGGCCACTTCGTGGGCTTCATCCTCATCGAGCCGGTGGCTGGTCACCAGTTCGGCGAGGAAGCTGCAATCCACCCGGCGGGCCACGTCGTGGCGGGCCGGGATGGAGGGGAAGGCGCGGGTATCGTCGTTAAAGCCGACGGTGTTGTAGAAGCCGGCGGTTTCGGTGGTCAGCTCGCGAAAGCGCTTCATGCCTTCGGGGCTGTCGAAAAACCACCAGGCGGGGCCCAGGCGCAGCACCGGATAATGCCCGGCAAGCGGGGCCAGTTCACGAGAATAGCTGGTCTCGTCTAGGGTGAAGAGGACAATGGTGAGGCCGGGCTCGTTGCCGAAGCGGTCGAGCAGCGGCTTCAAGGCGTGAACATAGTCGGTGCGGCTGGGAATGTCCGCCCCCATGTCGCGGCCGTGGCGGGCCAGAATGCCACCATTGTGATTGCGCACGGACCCCGGATGGATCTGCATGACGAGGCCATCCTCCACGGACAGCTTGGCCATTTCCGTGAGCATCTGGGCCCGGAACAGTTCGGCGTCAGCGGCGGAGACCTCATTGCCGCCCGCCACCCGCGCGAACAGCGCCTCGGCTTCGACGAAGGGCAGGTCCGCGGTGCGGGCGGTGGGGTGGCCGTGATCGGTGGAGGTGGCGCCGAAGCTCTTGAAGAAAGCGCGCCGCTTGCGATGGGCCTCCAGATAGCCGAGCCAGGAGAAGGTGTCCTCGCCGGTCAGTTCGCCGAAGCGCGAGAGGTTGCCACGGAAATTCTCGAACTCCGGATCCACCACCGGATCCGGCCGATAGGCGGTGACCACGCGACCGGTCCAGCCCGACTCGCGGATCATCTGATGCCACTTCAGCTCGTCCAGCGGGCTCTCGGTGGTGGCGATGACCTCGATGTTGAAGCGCTCGAACAAGGCGCGGGGGCGGAAGGCGTCGGTGGCGAGCTTGGCGGCGATCAGGTCATAGAGCGCGTCGGCATTGTGCGCGTCCAGCCGCTGGTCGATGTCGAACAGGGTGGCAAACGCATGGTCGAGCCACACCCGGGTTGGGGTGCCGCGGAACAGATGGTAATTGGCCGCGAACAGCCGCCAGATGGCCCGGCCGTCCTGCTCGGTGGGGCCACCGTCGCGGCGTGGCACGCCCAGCTTCTCCAGCGGGATGCCCTGGCTATAGAGCATGCGGAAAATGTAGTGGTCCGGCACCACGAACAGCTTCGCCGGGTCGGTGAAATGGGCGTTCTCCGCATACCAGCGCGGATCCGTATGGCCGTGCGGCGACACCAGCGGCAGCTTCTCCACGCGCTCATACAGGCGCCGGGCGACGGCCCGCACGGCAGGATCGGCGGGGAACAGGCGGTCGGGGTGAATGAGGGCGCTCGCCATGGGCGTTACGAAGTCCTTTTTTGGCGCGCGCTCTTGTGCGTGCCATTGGAAGAGGAGCGGCTCAGGAGCGGGCGCTCCGGCGCCGGTTGGGGGGCGATTTCGGCGTCCGTCGTCTCGGCCCCGGACGGTCCGAGCGCGGGCGTGGTGTGGTCCGCCACGAAATAATTGGGATGCGAGGCCACCAGGGTCGCCACGGTGGGCAGCACCTGGTCCAGATGCACCTGCATGGCGCTCTCGGCGGCCTGAGGATCGCCTTTGGCGATGGCCTCCACGATGGCCGCATGCTCGGCCATCACCCCGACACGACGGTCGGCGGCGGGCAGAGTGAGGATGCGGCAGCGGTCAACATGGGCCTTTTCCTGGCGCACCACGCGCCACAGATTGGGATGGCCGGCGATTTCGGAGATTGCCTGATGCAGGGCTTCATCTGCGGCGTGGAAGGCCGACAGCCGGCCGGCGTCGTGCGCCACCTGCTGCTCCACCAGCAGACCGCGGAGGGCCGCGATGGCCTCGCCCGTGGCATTGGCGGTCGCCCCGCGTACCGCGGCGCGTTCCAGCGCCATGCGGATCACCATGGCATCGCGCATGGCCGGGATGGAGATGCGCGAGACGAAAGTGCCGTATTGCGGGAAGATGTCCACGAGGCGCTCGTCCGCCAGCTTCAGCAGTGCTTCACGCACTGGAGTGCGGCTGACTCCGCAGGCGAGAGCGATCTGCTTTTCCTGCAGCGCCGCGCCGGGCGGGATTTCCATGCCGATGATCTGCTCGCGCAGAACGGCGTGGATGCGCGCAGACGCCGGGACCGCGCGCACGCCCTTGGCAAAGGCGAGCGGCTCCACATTTCCGTCCGGACGCGAAAAATCCCGCACCATGGCGTCTCAATCTCTCCCCATCATGAGCGTTCTGTTGCGCTGTTTTTTCCGCTAATATATTAGCATATCAAAGCCGTCAATAATGCGAAGGGAGAACGCCATGGCTGTGCTGATGACAGAAGGACGGGCCGCCGGCGTTCCCGAAGGCGGCGCGCCGCGGGTGCTTCACCTTTCCGCATCGGATAATGTGGCGGTGGCGCTGGATGCCGTCGCCCAGGGGGCGGCCGTCGGCGGCGTGGTGGCCGCCGCACGGATTCCTCGTGGCCACAAGTTCGCTCTGGTCCCGATCCCGGAAGGGGCGCCGGTGCTGAAGCTCGGGCAGATCATCGGCTTTGCCGCCCGCGGCATCGCCCCCGGCGAGCATGTGCATGAGCACAATGTGGTGCTGCACGATTTCTCCCGCGACTATGCCTATGCGGTGGATGCCAAGGACGACAATCTGCTGCCGGAAGCCGAGCGGGCGACGTTCGAAGGGTTCCGCCGCTCCAACGGCCGCACCGGCACGCGCAATTATCTGGGCATTCTCACCAGCGTGAACTGCTCCGCCTCAGTGGCGAAGTTCGCCGCCCAGGCGCTGGAGCGCTCGGGACTTCTGGATCAATATCCCGGCATCGACGGCATCGTGCCCATCACCCACGGCACCGGCTGCGGCATGGCGGCCAAGGGCGAGGGGTTCGATGTGCTCTCTCGGACCTTATGGGGCTATGCCACCCATCCCAACTTCGCCGCCGTGGTGATGGTGGGGCTGGGCTGCGAGATGTTCCAGATCGCCCGGTTCAAGTCGGACTATCACGTCAACGAGACCGACACGTTCCGCACCCTGACCATCCAGGACGAGGGGGGAACGCGGAAAACGGTGGAGCACATCACCGGCGCCCTCAAGGAGATGCTGCCGGCCGCCGGCGCCATCCGGCGGCAGACCCGCCCGGCCTCGGAACTGGTGCTGGCGCTGCAATGCGGCGGCTCCGACGGCTATAGCGCTTTGACGGCCAATCCGGCCTTGGGGGTTGCCTCCGACCTCCTGGTCCGCAATGGCGGCACCTCGATCCTGTCGGAGACGCCGGAAATCTATGGCGCCGAGCACCTCTTGACCCGCCGGGCCGCGAGCCGTGAGGTGGGCGAGAAACTGGTGGCGCGGATCAAGTGGTGGGAGGAGTACACCAGCCGCAATGCGGGCGAGATGAACAACAATCCCTCGCCGGGCAACAAGGCCGGCGGGCTCACCACCATCCTGGAGAAGTCCTTGGGCGCGGCGGCCAAGGGCGGGGCCTCGACCCTGCGCGCGGTCTATGAATATGCCGAACCCGTCACGGCGCACGGCTTCGTCTATATGGACACCCCGGGCTATGACCCGGTGGCGGCCACCGGACAGGTGGCAGGCGGGGCGAACCTGATCTGCTTCACCACCGGGCGCGGCTCGGCCTTCGGGTGCAAGCCCACGCCCTCCCTGAAGCTGGCCACCAATTCCGACATCTACCGCCGCATGGAAGAGGACATGGACATCAATTGCGGCGATGTCCTCGACGGAGTGTCGCTGGAACAGAAGGGGCAGGAGATCTTCGACGCGGTGCTGTGCACGGCCTCTGGGGCGCCGACCAAGTCCGAGGCGCTGGGCTATGGCGATGCGGAATTCGTGCCCTGGCAGATCGGCGCGGTGATGTGACCTGAGGGCCGGCCCCGCCTATTCAAAAAGGTCGGGATGCTCCGTGGCCACCTTGGGGAGGGCGCGCAGGATCTCGCTCAGATGCCGGCGCATGGCCTCCGCCGCGGCGTCAGGGGTGCCGTCATCCACCGCTGCGATGATGGCCCGGTGCTGGACCACCAAGTCCAGCATGGTTTCGCTGCTGGTCAAGGTGAGGTGGCAGGCGCGGTCCATATGGGCCTTGATGTCGCTGATCGCCTCCCAAGCCATGCCGCAGCCGGCCCCGTCCGCCAGGGCGATGTGGAACAGTTCATCGTAGCGCTGGAACGTGCCGTGGTCGTTGCGCCCGGCCGCCTTGGCCTGGAGATCCAACAGGTCGTCAATGCGGACCCGCGCGGCGGGATCAAACTGTTCCGCCGCCCGCCGGGCCACGGCGGTTTCGATGGCCTCGCGCACGAAGCGGGCTTCCATCATCTTCCGCGTTGAGATCTTCACCACCACCGTGCCGCGCTGGGGCAGGATCTCCACGAGTCGGGTGCGGGCAAGCCCGATCAGCGCCTCGCGCACCGGCTGACGGGAGACACCATGGGCGGCGGCAATCTCCTGCTCGGACAAGCGCGTGCCCGGCGGCAACGCCATGGAGACGATGGCCCGCCGCAGCTCGATCTCGATCCGCTGCGCCGCCGATCCCTGCGGCGATGATGTGATGGCGTCCACGAACTTACTCCTGTTGCCAGCGTCGAAATACTACCATACAAGTTTGATGTCTGCATGCCTCCGCCCGTTTTGCGGCGCCTGCGGTCCCATGACAACCGGCCAACCGGCTGATCCATAAAAACACGTTCGCCCAGGGAGAACGCCAATGCTGACCCGACGCTCCGCGCTTGCGCTGGCCGCCGCGCTCGTCGCTGCGCCTCTGTCTTTTGCCGCCGCCCAAACTGTGACCTTGCGCTCCGCCGACATTCATCCCGATGGCTATCCCACGGTGGAAGCCGTCAAATATTTCGGCCAGGTGATCGAACAGAAGACCAATGGGCGGATCAAGGTGCAGGTGTTCAACTCCGGCCAACTGGGCCAGGAGAAGGACACCATCGAGCAGACGCGCTTCGGCGTGATCGATCTCAACCGCGTCAATACCGCGCCCTTCAACAACCTGATCCCTGAGACCGCCGTTCTCGGCCTGCCGTTCCTGTTCCGCTCGGTGGAGCACATGTATCACGTGGTGGATGGCCCGCTGGGAGCAGAGATCGGCAAGGCGTTCGAGCCGCACGGCATGGTGGTGCTGGGCTTTTTCGATAGCGGCGCGCGCTCCATGTACAATTCCAAGCGGCCGATCAATACGCTGGCCGACATGAAGGGCATGAAGATCCGGGTGCAGCAGTCGGATCTGTTCATCGCCTTGATCAATGCGCTGGGCGCCAATGCCACACCCATGCCGTTCGGTGAACTCTATTCCGCGCTGCAGACCGGACTGGTGGACGGGGCGGAGAACAACTTCCCGTCCTATGACTCGGTGAAGCACTACGAAGTGGCCAAATATTTCTCGCTCACCGAGCATTCCATGGCGCCGGAAGTGTTCGTGATGTCCAAGCGCGCCTGGGACAAGCTCTCGCCGGACGATCAAAAGCTGTTCAAGGAAGCCGGCGTGGCTGCCACGCTGAAGATGCGTGAACTGTGGTCCAAGCGCGACGAGGAGTCCAAGGCACGCGTCGTCAAGGGCGGGGCGATCATCAACACGGTTGATAAGCAGCCGTTCATCGACGCCATGAAGCCGGTCTACGACAAGTTCGTCACCAGCGAGAAGATGAAGGATTTGGTGGCCAAGATCAAAGCCACCCCGTGATCGCAGCCCCGGACCGGCGCTCACCCGGACAGCCGGGTGAGCGCCGGCCGCCGGGGCCTCGTCGCTCCGCCTGTCCTCAGCCCGCGCAGGACCTGACCCATGACCGCTCACTCCGTGCGAAAGCCGCAGATCTCCGGATTTGCCCCCGCCCTGATCGCCCTCCATCACATCGTCCGCTGGATGTCGCGCACCGCCCTCTACGTCTCCGGCGTCGGATTGCTGGTGATGACCGCCGCCGTCTTCTGGCAGGTGATCGGCCGCTATGTGTTCAACGATTCCCCCAGTTGGACCGAACCTTTCTCGCTGCTGCTCATGAGCTGGTTCATCCTGCTGGGGGCGGCAGTGGGGGTGCGCGAAGGCGACCACCTGGGCTTCGAGATCGGCCTGCATTACGCCTCGCCGTCCACGCGCCGCATCATGGAGGTGACCACCCATCTGTTGGTGACCTTGTTCGGGGCCGCCATGGCCTATTATGGCTGGGAACTGGCCATGGGCACCTGGTCGGCGAAAATGGCCGGCATCGACCTGCCGCAGGGGGTGGATTATCTGCCGCTGGCCGGCGGCGGGGCGATGATCGCCCTCTTCTCCTTCGAGAAGATGCTCCAGGACATCGTGAAACCGCTGCCGCTTCCGGTGCCGTTGGGCGCCGAGCATTCCACCGATTGAGCGCCGGGGATCCTCGCCATGGCCATGACCATTCTGTTCGGCGTCTTCTCCGGTCTGCTCCTGCTCGGGACACCGGTCGCCTTCTGCCTCGGCGTCGCCTCGGTGGCGACCGTCCTCTACATGGATCTGCCGCCTATCGTGGTGTTCCAGCAGATCAATTCCAACATGAACGCCTTCGCCATGCTGGCGATTCCGTTCTTCATCTTCGCCGGCGACCTGATGATGCGCGGCGGCATCGCCGACCGGCTCATCGGCATGGCCGCTTCCATGTTCGGCCACCTGCGCGGCGGCCTGGGGCAGGTCAACGTGGTGGCCTCGTTCCTGTTTGGCGGGGTGTCCGGCTCGGCGGTGGCGGACGCCTCGGCCATCGGCGGCATCATGATTCCGCAGATGGCCAAGCATGGCTATGCCCGCGACTATGCGGTGAACGTGACGGTGAATGCGGCCATCATCGCGCTGCTGGTGCCACCCTCGCACAACATGATCATCTATTCGCTGGCGGCGGGCGGGACCATTTCCATCGCCGATCTGTTCACCGCCGGGATCATTCCCGGCATCCTGCTGGCGATCGCGCTGATGATCACGGCCTATATCGTCGCCCGCAAGCGTGGCTATCCCGCGGGGGTGTTTCCCGGGTGGGGCGGTGTGGGGCGCGCGGTGGTGGTGGCGGCTCCCGGTATCATCCTCATCGCCATCATCTTCGGCGGCGTGCGCTCCGGCGTCTTCACCGCCACGGAGAGTTCCTGCATCGCCGTCATCTATTCGCTGCTGGTGACGCTGTTCGTCTATCGCGAACTGGATTGGGACGCCTTCGTCCATGCGACGCTCGGAGCGGTGCGGACCACCGCCATGGTGCTTTTGGTGATCGGCACTGCGGGGGCGTTCGGCTGGCTGATGGCCTTCCTGCAGGTGCCGGCGGCCACCATCGAACTGATGCAGTCAATCTCGTCCAACAAGTACATGATTCTGCTGCTCATCAACATCCTGCTGCTGGTGCTGGGCACCTTCATGGACATGGCGCCCATGATCATCATCTGCACCCCCATCTTCCTGCCGCTCATCAAGGCCTTCGGCATCGATCCGGTGCAGTTCGGCATCATCCTGATCCTCAACGCCGGCATCGGGCTCAACACCCCGCCGGTGGGCTCGGTGCTGTTCGTGGGCTGCGCCGTCGGCAAGATCTCCATCGGCGAAGCCATGAAGACCATCTGGCCCTTCTTCGGGGCGAGCATCGTCGTGCTGCTGCTGGTGACCTACATCCCGGCGGTCACGCTATGGCTGCCATCGCTGTTCCGCTGAGCCCGATCTTCGCGCCGGCATCCCACTCCAGCGTCGGGACTGTGCTAAACGGCCCCGACCGTGTTCCCGCGTCACCGACCAAGGCGGCGCTCTCAAAGACTTGAGGTTCTCATCATGATGATCGACGTGCGCCAAGTGGCCCACCCGGAAGCCGTGCGCGGCTTCGACACCGAGGAATTGCGGCGCCACTTTCTCGTCGAACGCCTGTTCGAGCCGGGCAAGGTTCTGCTGACCTACAGCCATATTGAGCGTTTCGTCATCGGCGGCGCCACGCCGCAGAGCGCCGCCCTGAAGCTGGAGAGCGACAAGGCCACCGTCGGCTCGCCGAACTTCCTCGATCGGCGCGAACTGGGCGTGTTCAACATCGGCGCGCCCGGCAAGGTGGAGGCGGACGGTGTGACCTATGCCTTGGGCCACCGTGACGCCCTTTATGTGGCCCAAGGCACCAAGGATGTGCGCTTCCTGTCGGATGATCCGGATCACCCGGCCAAGTTCTATCTGCTCTCCACCCCGGCGCATGCCCGCTACGAGACCAAGGCGGTGAAGATCTCCGAAGCCAAGGCCATGCCGCTGGGTGACCAGGCCACCGCCAACAAGCGCACCATCTACCAGATGATCCATCCGGACGTGGTTCAGTCGTGCCAGCTGGTGATGGGCATGACGCAACTGGCCGAGGGCAATATCTGGAACACCATGCCCTGCCACGTCCATGACCGCCGCTCGGAGGTCTATCTCTACTTCGACGTGGCCGCCGATGCGCGGGTGATCCACCTCATGGGCGAGCCGGACCAGACCCGCCATCTGGTGGTGGCTGACGGGCAGGCGATCCTCTCGCCGCCCTGGTCGATTCATTCCGGCGTCGGCACCCGCGCCTACACCTTCATCTGGGGTATGGGCGGCGACAATATCGACTATACGGACATGGACATGGTGGCCATGGATACGTTGCGGTGATGGGTATGCAGACTCCGTTTGATCTTTCCGGCAAGCGCGCCGTAGTGACCGGTGCCAACACCGGCCTCGGGCAGGGCATTGCGGTGGCCCTCGCTCAGGCGGGCGCCGCCATCGTCGCCGTCGGCCGCTCGGCCATGGATGAAACCGGCGAGCGGGTGCGCGCGGCCGGCGTGCCCTTCACCGAGGTGCCGGCGGATCTGGCCACCCTGGAGCCGATCTCCCGCATCGTCACCGCGGCGAGCGCCGATGGGCGCATCGATATTCTGGTCAACAATGCGGGCATCATCCGCCGTGCCGACTCCCTCGACTTCACCGAGGCGGACTGGGACGCGGTGATGGACGTGAACCTCAAGAGCACCTTCTTCCTCACCCAGGCGGTGGCGCGGACCATGCTGGCAGACGGCAAGGGGGGCAAGGTCATCAACATCGCCTCGCTGCTGTCCTTCCAGGGCGGCATCCGCATCCCGGCCTATACCGCCAGCAAGAGCGGTCTTGCGGGATTGACCCGGCTGCTGGCCTGCGAATGGGCGGCCAAGGGCATCAATGTGAACGCCATCGCGCCGGGCTATTTCGTCACCAACAACACCCAGGCGCTGCGAGAGGACCCCAAGCGCTCGGCCGACATTCTCGCGCGCATTCCCGCCGGGCATTGGGGCGAGCCGTCCGAACTGGGCGGCGCTGCGGTCTTTCTCGCCGCCCCCGCTTCGGATTATGTGCATGGCATCGTGCTGCCGGTGGACGGCGGCTGGCTGGCCCGCTGAGGCCGAGGAGAGAGATCATGTCCCACAAGGGCGATGTGTTCGCATTCGCGGACAAGGCGGAGCTGGAGATCATTGACGATATCGTCAGCCGCCAGATCCTCACCTACAATGACGAGATCATGATGGTGCGGGTCCACTTCAAGCAGCCGGGCCCCGGCGGGGTGCCGCATAGCCATCCGCATGTTCAGATCACCAGCGTCGAAAGCGGGGTATTCGACATCACCATCGACGGCAAGACCGCACGCCTGGCCGCGGGCGACAGCTTCTACGTGCCGGGAGGCGTCCACCACGGCGCCATCTGCATCGAGCCCGGCGTGCTGGTGGACGTGTTCACCCCCATGCGCCAGGAGTTTGTGGCGGCGTAGCGGTTCAGGTCTCCAAATGCCGCCGCGCGGGTCCGCCTGCGCGTCGGTGTGTCAGGGAAGCCGGCGCGTCCGGGGGCGTGTCAGGGGATGACCTTCAGGGGCAAGGCCACCAGTTCCCGCACCCGCACCGGGCGCCCGCCTTTCTGCTCCATCAGGAACCGGACGAACACCAGATCCACCGTGTCACCCATGGTCCCGTAGTCGCGTTCGGGGCTGCTGCCGTCGATCAGCGACGGGTAGCCCACAAACGTGCCGGTGTCGCCAGGACCGGCGCGCAGCGGCAGGGAGGCCAGCAGGCGCGGCGCGGACCAGGTGATCAGGTCCTTGGACGTGGCGGTGAAGAACCCTTCCTCCACCCCTCCGCCGGGGCTGCGGCGCCGCTGCTGGAAGACCGCGACGAAGGTGTCGGTGGCCGCGTGCAGCACCAGACCGCGGATGGCGGGCAGGCCCCGTGCGCCGATCGCTGCGCATTCGGTGTGGTTCACGTGCCAGCCACCGGGAGCAAAGTCGGCCAAAGGCGCGAAACCTTCGCCGGTCCACACCTCCCACTGGTCCACGTTCCCGCCCTTCGCGCGCACCAGGCAGTTGCGCGATTGCCGCGCATCGGCGTCACGGCGCCAGACGATGGCGTAGAGGTCGCCCCGGAACGGCACGATGTTGGTGGCCGAGATGTAGCCGGGTGGGTTCTTCACATCCGGCGTGTAGGTGTCTGGTGGCATCACCACATGTCCCGGCGGAGGGGCGCTGTCGGCGAAGGAGCGACCGCCATCGCTCGAGCGCAGCGCCACGATGCCGTTGCGCCAGCACGCGGTGCGCTCGGTCCCGGCCGCGCAGCGTTCGCCATGGCGGTAGGGGATGAAGCTGGCGCTGGCGAAGGCGAAGACGTGGGTGCCATCCGTGGTGTGGAAGGCGTGCAGCCAGGTGCGGTCGTCCAGCATGGCGGGGTCGCTGGCGCCCTTGGCCGCGAAGCGCACCATGCAGTCGCGGGCGAGGTGCCGCAGGTCCGGCCCGACGAAGGCGCGGTTGCGGAAATTCGGCGCGAACAGCACCATCCGATCCTGTGCGTCCCGAAAGGCGCGCGCCGGCGCATCCGGAAGATCGGAGGCGTCGCACGCCTGGGTGCGCTGATCGAAGATCACGCTCTCGGCGCCGGCGGCAGCCAATTCCAGGCCTGTGGCCGGTCCCAACGCCGCGACGGCGACAAGAAGCGCCGCCGCGAGGATCGATCTCCCCACCGGCAGCAAATGGCGCAAAGTCTCCCGCGCCCGGGAGGGGCGCTGGCGACAGGGCAATGCGTCCATCACCACGATGCGCCGCGGCTCACTCCGCCGCCACCAGCACCGGCGCCGGCCACTCCAGCCGGTGGGCCATGCCGTTCTCATCCAGGAACGCCTTCAATTCCTTAAAGCGCAGGGCATAGGCTTTCTCGAAGGTGGAGAAGTCGGCGCTGTCCCAGGCCTTGCGGAAGGAGAAGCGGTCCATCTGGCGGATGTCGATGGACGGAATGCCCAGGGTCTGGACGAATTCGCGGGTGCGGGTGTCATAGGTCACGTAGAGCGCCGGAACGCTGTTGGCCAGCGCCAACAGATTGCCATGCAGGCGGAAGCCGGTGACCGCGTCCATCTCCTTCAGGCCGGCCTCGAAATCCTCCACCCGCTCGAACACCGCGAGCGAGGATTTGTAGAGGTTGATGAGCGGGTCCTTGGGTCCGTAGAACCAATTCTCTGCGGTCAGTGCCGAGATGGCGGAGGACAGCGCGTCCTCGGAGCGGGCAAGGGCACCGCGATTGGCATAATAGATCTGCTTTTCCTCCAGCTCGCCGGCGCAGAAGATGCGGGTGCGGAACTGCTCGGCCAGCGTCCGCAGCATGTAGCGCTGAAGGGTCTGGCTGCCATGGGTCTTGCGCCGCAGGGTGAAGCCCAGATCGGTGATGTCGCCGCTTTCGATGCGCTTGATCGCGATGGTCGGTTTGCGGTGGCGGAAGGCGGTAGGGCAGCCGATGATCCGCACCTTGCTGATGCCGATGGATTTCAGCGCCTTCTGCGAGAGGTTGCCGCGAATGGCGATGGAGGTGGACCGGTCGGCTACCAATTGTAGGAAGCGCTTGGTGGACTCGTTCACATACTCTTCAGAATTGTCCGGCGTCTGGACGCCGATGCCGAAGGCGATCACCGGCACCTTGGTGCGCTCCAGCAAGGCCGTGATCGCATCCCATTTGCCGTTGGTGTTGATGTAATTGGATCCCCGCAGAAACAGGAAATCCAGCTGGTTGAGCTTCTCCACATAAGCATCGCTGGGCACGGTGTTCTCGCCGGCATAGATCGGCTGCACCTCGGCATAATCGAGGATGCGCAGCGAGGATTCGAATACGAAACAGTCGCCGATATTGGTGAAGAGCTGGGTGGCCTTTTCCGGATCGCCGTAGGTGTGCGTCACCACCCGGTCGTGATCCACCACCTTGCCGGCGGGCATCAGCACGCCGATCTTGAGGCGGCGCGCGGGGGACGAAGAGGCATCGGTGGGGCTGGCGAACATGGGGCGGGTCCTTCGCGCAAGAGAGTCGACAGGTGGTGTGCACGCACAGACTCTGCGTCACGCGCTGTCTTGTCTTCCAATGAGGATGCGGTCGTCTGCGTCAGACTGAAGTAGCGCCATAATGAATGCGTGTATTGCAGTGCGCAATAATAAAAAATTACTTCGAATTTGTCATTGTATTTACCCCGCCGGGGTCGCTCCGCTTAGCCCGAGCCGACGCGCGCCTGCAATGCATGGGCCCGGCGGCCGACCAGGCTGCCGATGAGCGCCTCTTGTCGGGCGAGGCTTCGGGCCACGGCGTAGCGCTCCAGAATGGTGCGGCGGGCCTGGGCGCGCAGCGGCGCGAACCGGTCCCCAGCCGCCAACGCGTCGACCATCTGCTCGGCCAGCGCCGTCGCGTCGAAGAATGGCACCAATCGCCCGTTTTCGCCGTCGGTGATCACTTCCAGCACCGGCGCCGTGGCTGAGCCGATGACCAGTGCGCCGCACGCCATGGCCTCGAGCACGGACCATGACAACACAAAGGGATAGGTGAGATAAACGTGGGCCGCCGATACCTGGAACAGGCGCAGCAACGCCGCATGCGGCACCGTGCCGAGGAAGACGATGCGATCCGGATCAAGGCCCGTCTCCGCCATCATCACCTCCCGCCAATTGCGTCCATCGGCGGGGGCACGGCCGTAGCTGACCCCATCGCCGCCGGCCACCACGAACAGCGCATCCGGGCGCTTCCGGGCCACCTGGGCGGCCGCTCGGATGAATTGGGGAAAGCCGCGATAGGGTTCGAGATCCCGTGCCGCATAGGTCACCACCGGGTCGCCCGGCGCGAGGATCCGCCCGTCGGGAAGGCGGAATCGGGCCTGGGGATCGGGGTGGCAGATGCGGTCGTCGATGCCGTCGTGGCACAGGGCGATGCGCCCGTGATAGGCGCCGGGATAGCGGCTTCTCTGCCATTGGGTGGGGCTGATGCCGCCGTCCATGGCGTCCAGGGTCAAAAGCTGGGCGCTGTTGCGCAGCCGCAACCGCTGCCGGTCGTCCATGGTCACGGTCTCAGCGGGATCGAAGCCGGCGTCGCCTCCGGTGGGGCGGTGGTAATATTCGCAATAGCCGAGCAGAGGCGTGTGCGGCAGCACGTCCTTGGCGAAGATCAGCCCGCCCCAGCCCATATGGCCGAACACTAGGTCTGGTGGCCCGTCCAGGCGGGCGAGCGCTTCCAGCGTCTCCGCCACGCGGTAGCCGATGCGCACATGCTGCTCCGGGGTTGCCAGATGGGGCGTGGCGTCCGTGCGCCCGTGCGGCGCGGGTTCGGCGCGATGACGGACGGTGCGCACGCCGGGCAGGGGCCGGTCGCTGGTCTCGCACACCAGTGTCACCTCCCAGCCTTGGCTGGCCAGATGGGGGGCGAGGTGGAGGAATTGGCCGGGGCCTCGGCGATGGATGAAGACGATCCGCATGCGGTCCTTCACGGCAGGGGCAGGGGGCGCGCCGCCCACCGGCGGTCAGGTCGGCCCGCCCCGGTGGGGGCGGGCACGGGTCAGGCGTCGCCGTAGCGCAAGGCGTTGGTCCAGACCAATTCCATGCGGCGGAGCATGGTGAAGGCCACCGCCAGGTCGCGTTCCTCATCCGCGTCGCGGGCCACCATGCGATGGTAGGCTTCGTCCACGGTGCGGATCTGGTCGCACAGATGGCGCCCCTTGGCGTCGAGACGGATGCGGGCCGAGCGGCGATCGCGGGCCGAGGCCGTGCGCTGGATATAGCTGGCATCCAGCAGTTGCTTGAGATTGTAGGAGGCGTTGGAGCCCAGATAGTGGCCGCGTTCCAGGAGGTCGCGGACGGAGAGCTCATCGTCCCCGATGGTGAACAGCAGCATGACCTGAGGCGGGCTGATGTCGTCGATGCCGAGGCGGGTGAGTTCCACGCGCAGCAGATCGCAATAGCGGCGGTGGACGCGCTCGATCACCCGGACCAGTTCCAGATGGGTGATGATGTCGCTGGCGATGGGGCCGTTATCCGGCCCCCCTTCGGCGCCTGGGGCAGCAAGCTCTGACGGGGGCTCGCTGGGTTCGAACGGGACGGGCGTCTCCCGTATCGCTTCGGTCATCAGGTCGCTCCACCGGGAGGGGGAGTCTGCCACTCTCTCAGCCACTAAGGTCCGATCAAGCTTCTGAGTCATCGTGTCAGCCTTTCGTTCGAATTTACCTCGAATTTCGAACTAACCTCCCTGCTATTTTGTGTAGCACCATTCGTGTTTACGTATTGCGCCGGCGTTTTTGCCATCATCTCTCCAAATGTCAGATGAAGAGTGATAACAAGGTGGATGATGGTGCTTCAATATGGAGCGATGATAAGGAAACTCATCGCACTTTTGAAGGTGTTTCGACTTTCAATCCATAATTTTGCGAAAGTCGGTAGGAAGGTGGGTATGCAATGCCGGCAAAGCAGATCGACACCCGAACCCTGATCAAGGACGGCCGGCGCACCTTCGTGGCAGGCCTCGCGTACGCCGCCGCACTGAGCGGCTTCATCACCTTGCTACAGCTAACGGTCCCCCTGTTCATGCTGCAGGTCCACGATCGCGTGGTGAACTCCCGCAGCTACGACACCCTGGCCATGCTCGCACTCCTGGCTGGCGGGGGGCTGATCCTCTACGGCATCCTCGAATATATTCGTGCGCTCACCTTTCAGGCGATGGCCGGCACCTTGGTACGGCGGTTGAACCTGCCGACATTGGAAGCAGCCCTTGCCGCTTCGGTCGAGCACGGCTCGGTGAAGGCCTCTCAGGTGTTGCGAGACCTTGCGGATTTGCGCAGCTTTCTGACCTCCAGCGCCGTTTCCGCGCCGCTGGAAGGGATGTGGTGTCCGATCTTCCTGGTGGTGCTGTTCGCTCTGCACCCGTATTACGGTATTTTGGCGATTGTCTCCGCCGGCATCCTGGTGGCGCTGGGCCTGTTTTCCGACCTGTTCACCCGCACCCTGACCAAAGAGGCGAACCAGGCGCACATCGAGAACATCTCCCGCATCAGTGGCACTCTGAGGCATTCCGAAGCCATCGAGGCCATGGGCATGCTTCCGGCTCTGGCACGGCGCTGGCGGGCCGCCCAGGTGCATGCCGCCGACCTCTCCAACATGGCCAATGGACGGGGCCGCGGCATCCACGCCGCCACGCGGGTGCTGCGTTTGATGATGCAGATCGCGGCGCTCTCGCTGGGGGCGTCGCTGGTGATCGAGGGCATGGCTTCGCCGGGCTCCATGATCGGCGCCACCATCATCATGGCGCGTCTGCTGGCGCCGTTCGACAGCCTCACCGACAACTGGCGGTCCTGGATCGCCGCGTCCAGCGCCTGGCACCGCATTCGCGAGCTGCTGGAAGGTCACCGCAGCACGCGGGACGCGATCCCCACGCCGCCGTGTCACGGGCCGCTCGAGGTGGACCGCCTGGTCTTCGTGCCCTCGGGTGGCGATCTGCCAGTGATCAAGGGCATCGGCTTCAAGGTCGAGCCCGGACAGATCCTCGGCGTGGTCGGCCCATCCGCGGCCGGCAAATCCACCTTGGCGCGGCTCATGGTGGGCGCCGCCCGCCCGACCGTCGGCGGCGTCTATCTGGATGGCCACAATGTCTATCTGTGGGAGCGCGGTTCGTTCGGGCAGATGGTGGGATACCTGCCGCAGTCGGTCTCGCTGCTGGACGGCACCATTCGCGACAACATTGCCCGCATGCGCGAGCCGGATCCCCGCAAGGTCATCGCTGCGGCGCGGATGGCGGGGGTGCATGAAATGATCGGCCGCCTGCCTTTGGGCTACGATACGCCGGTGGGCGACGGCCGCTTCACCCTGTCCGGCGGCCAGAAGCAGCGCATCGCGCTCGCCCGCGCGCTCTATGACCGCCCGCGCCTGCTGGTGCTGGATGAACCCAACGCCAATCTGGATGCGGAGGGTGAAGCCGCCCTGATGAGCGCCATGCGCGCCATGCGCGACGACGGCGCCATCGTGGTGGTCATCGCCCATCGGCCGGCCATCATGGACTGCGCCGATATCTTGCTGGTGCTGCAGGAAGGCCGGATCGCGCAATTCGGCGAACGGACCTCGGTGGTGGCGAGCATCACACCCATCCGCGGCGGCGCGCGCAAGCCGGCGCTGGCCGGTGCAGGAGGCGCGGCATGAGCGACATCCAGGATGCACCCCGCCCACTCGAAGGATCGCGGCCCATCGAACGCCGGGCGGCCACTCCCGCCGGCGGCGGATCCACCGCGCGTGCGTCCGAGGCGGGCAAAGCCACGCCGATCGGCCCGCCCAAGCGCGCCGAGATCCTGCCGCCCACGGCCGGCGCGCCGGAGGCGTGGTACCAGGTGCTGGAGCGCGATGAGGCCGAAAGCGCCTCCAGCCTCCGGGGGCCGGTGATCGCCGGAACCGTGGCGGTGGTGCTTGGCTTCGGCGGATTTCTGGGGTGGGCCCTGTCCGCGGACCTTGGATCGGCGGCGGTCGCCACCGGGACGGTGATGGTGGACTCCAAGCGCAAGACCGTCAGCCATTTCGAGGGCGGCATCCTCAAGCGGCTCCTGGTGCAGGAGGGCGATGTGGTGCGCGCCAACCAGCCGCTGGCGCAATTGGACGATACGCGGGCGAAGTCCGATCTCGATCAGTATCGCGGCCGGCGCATCGGTCTGCTGGCCAAGCTGGCCCGGCTGCGCGCGGAGCAGAGCGGTGCCGAAGCGGTGAGCTTTCCGGCCCCGGTGCTGGATCCCGGCAATCCCATCGCGGTGGACGTCCACACGGCGGAGACGCGGCTGTTCCAGCGCCGCCACGAATCCTATGCCGGAAAAATGGAGATCCAGCGCAAGGAGATCGAGCAGCGGATGGCGGAGGCCGAGTCCCTGACGGCGCTGATCGACGCGGCGCAGAAGCAGCGGGACTTTCTCGGCCAGCGCCTGGTGGGCATGCGGGAACTGGCGGAGAAAGGCTTCGTCGGCCGCGCGCAATTGCTGGAACAGGAAGCGCGCATGTCCGAACTGGTCGGGCGGGCCGGGGACTATCAGGCGCAGAAGGCAAAGTCCGAAAAGGCCAAGGCCAGTGCCGAGGCAGCCCTCGCCGGGATCGATTTCGACTGGCAGAGCGATGTGGCCAACCAGTTGCAGGACGCCCAGCTGCAATTGAACGAGGTGGAGGGGCAGATCGTCTCCGCGAGCGATATTCTCGAGCGCCTGACCATCCGCTCGCCGCAGGACGGTGCCGTGGTCAACATCCAGGTGCGCACCCCGGGCGGCGCTATTCCAGCGGGCCAGGCGATCATGGACATCGTGCCCGAGAAGGAGCCGATGGTGGTCGAGGCGCGCATCGGCACCCGCGAGATCGTCTCGGTGCATGTGGGCGGCAAGACCCAGGTGCGCCTGACCGCTTATGATCACCGGGTGTTGGCGCCACTGGAGGGTAAGCTGACCTATGTGGCGGCCGACCAGACGGTGGATCCGGCAACGCAGAATGCCTATTACTTGGTGCGCGCCGAGATCGACCCAGCGGCGCTGAAGCTGCACAGCGGTGTGGCGCTCTACCCCGGCATGCCGGCGGAGCTGCTGGTGCTGAAGAAGCCCCGCCGCGCCATCGACTATCTGTTCGGGCCGGTCTTCGAGAGCTTCAATCGCGCCTTCCGTGAGAGCTGATAGGGCCCTCAAGTCCTTCGGAATTGATGGTGCAGCGCGGCGGGCCGCGCGGCGCGGCCGCGGTTTGCGGACATTTGCATCGAATTTCGAAGCAAATCCGTTCGACTTCGGCGCCGAACTGTTGCCAAACAGATGGCAATGACTAAGTCTAAAGCCATATTATTCCTTAAAGAAAACGCGTTTTGCGCTTCCTTGAGGGTATGTCCTTGCGTATGATGCACTGCGTCGGAGCTGTAATACTTCATGTTGCAGCTGCGTCATCGTCGGACGCGACGGAAACCGCGTTCGCCCATGGGGCAGGTCAGGCTGGAGACTCTTCCCGCCCGGCGGTCTGCCTCTGAAACCTAAGCCAGAGTGCCGCCACAGCTTGGGCAAGCCAGGCCATGGCTGCGTGCTTTGGGACGACGGAGACAGCCATGGCGACCATTGAAGGAAGCGCCTACGACGACGCGCTTCTCGGCAGCCGCTTTCACGATGCGATCTTCGCCCACGGTGGCGATGACACCGTGTTCGCCGGCGAAGGGCACGACCTCGTTTTCGGCCAGAGCGGGGCGGACAGCCTGTTCGGCGAAGGCGGCAACGATACCCTCTTCGGCGGTGCCGGCGAGGATGCGCTGTTCGGCGGTGCGGGCCACGATTTTCTCTCTGGCGATGCCGGCAGTGACTATCTCGACGGCGGCCTGGGCGACGATCATTTGCTGGGCGGCGCCGGGGATGATTTCCTGGCGGGCGGCGCTGGCGCGGACTTCCTCTCGGGCGGTTCCGGCAGTGACGTGCTGGCCGGCGGTGCCGGCGACGACGTGCTGATCGGTGGATCAGGTAACGACGTCTTTGTCTTCACCGGCGGCGGCGGCAATGACGTGGTGCTGGATTTCAAGGCGGGCAGCGACCTGTTGGAAATCGGCAAGGGCATCAATGGCACCGACATCGCCAGTGCGGACGACGTGGCGGCGCGGGCCACCGACGTGGGTGGCCACACCGTCATCGACCTCGGCAATGGCGATACGGTCACGCTGCACAATGTGAGCGTGGAAGATGTGCAGGAACATCCGAGCACATACTTCCTGGTCCACTAACGCACCTCCCGGCGGCCTGCGCGCCGCCGTCGACCACGACCGGCCCTCTCCCCCAGGCCGGCCTCCGGCGCCCGCGAGCCTGTCTCGCGGGCGCCCCCCACCCTGCGACGCTCCTTGAGGTGACGGCCCATGCTCGAACCCGTCCGCGACGTCTTCACGCCCCTGGTGATCGCCCAAGCCCCGGCCCCCGGCCCGGCGGACGGTCCGCAGCTCTTCGCTCTGGGCGGCGCGGTGCTGCTTCTGGCCTGGGATGCCGGCACACGGGTCTGGAGCGGCGGACGGCTGGAGCCCGTCTCCGGACCGCCCCTGGCGCCCCTCGGCGCGCTGCGGCTGCAGCGGGAGGATGGCGGCACGCGTCTGCTGTTCGCCTTCCGTCGTCCGCAGGCCCCCCTGACCCTGTCCCTGTTTGCCGGCGTGGTCGGCCAGAGCCTCAATGTCACCGTACAGCCCGCCGCCGATCTGCGGCCCGTCGATCCTGAGCACCTGCTCAAGGGACTGACGCCAGCGGCGCGGGTGTCGCTGATCACCACCCTACTGGATACCTGGGCCAGCATCTTCCGGCTGCGCAGCAGCCGGGGCTTTTCCCGTCTGGTCTATGGCCTGGCGCAGGCCAGCGCCGTCAAGCCGGCGGTGGTGCGGGCGGTGGCCCGTCTGGATGCCGGCACGGCGCTGGTGGAGGGCGGCCTGCCGGCGGGCATTGCCGCGCCCGGCGCCCTGCATTGCCTGTCGCCTGAGCGGTTCAGCCGGGTCACGGGCGCGCCCCGCGTCAGCGGTGCCGATGCCCGCGGCCAGCGACGCTTCTATCTGGCTTTGGAGATTGCCGACACCGGGCCCGGCACCCTCATCCTGATGACGGGCGGGCAAGGGCTGGCGGTGCGGCGGCTGGACGTGCCGTCCGATCTGCCCTCGCTCGCGCGCTGGTGGCGGGCGCTGGGCAAGCCGGACCCGGTGCTGCGCGAATATGCGGTGGCGGTGGCGGCCCAGGGATCCCCGGCTGCGCGTGCCGCCGCGGTGGAACTGCAGTTGCACTGCCCGCTGGCGCCCCGCGCCCTGGCCGGCGGCGCCCATCTGCCGTCGGCGGAATTGGATCTGGCGCTAGCCACATCCGCCGGGGTGCTGGTGGGCGGGTGGGTGCGCGATCCGCTGGGCATGGTCACCAGCCTCGATCTGCTCGATGGCGACGAAGCGGTGCCGTTGGCCGACAGCCGCCAGGATTTCGCGGGCAAGGTGGGGCAGGGCGAGGAGGCGGTGAGCGTCGCAGGCTTCGCCGCGCTCGCCCATCCCGCCCGCCGGATGCCTCTGCTGCAGCCGCGCATCGCCCTCACGCTGAAATCCGGTGAACGCCACATCCTCGTGCCCCCGCTGCAACCGGTGGATCTGGCGGAGCAGCGCTCGCGGGCGCTGAAGGCCATCCCGCCGCAATTCCTCATGGAAGGGGCGCTGGCCCGCTGTCTCGGTCCGGCGTTGGCGGCGATCCAGCGCGACCTGCTGGCCGAGCTGGCGGCCCCGCGGGTGGTCACCATCGGATCGCGACCGGCGGCCCCGGCGGTCTCGATCGTGGTGCCGCTCTATCGGGTGCTGGATTTCCTGCGCTTCCAGGTGGGGGCCTTCGCCGCCGACCGCGCGCTGAGCGCCGAGGCGGAGATCATCTATGTGCTGGATTCCCCCGAGCAGGCCGATGGCCTGGAGCATCTGCTGTGCGGGCTGCATATCCTCTACGGCCTGCCCCTGGTGCTGGTGGTGATGGCCCGCAATGCAGGCTTCGCCGCCGCCAGCAATGCCGGGGCGCGCGAAGCCCGTGCGCCGGTCATCGCCCAGGTGAATTCCGACGTGATTCCTCTGGCACCGGGCTGGCTGGCGCCGCTGCGGGCCGCCCTGGCCGACGACGGGGTTGGCGCTGTAGGCCCCAAACTGCTGTTCGACGATGGATCGCTGCAGCATGCGGGCATGTATTTCGCCCCCGGCGCCCGCGGCCAATGGCTCAATCATCATTTCTACAAGGGCATGCCACGGGACTATGCGCCGGCCGCCATCGCCCGCGCGGTACCCGCCGTCACCGGCGCCTGCGTGCTGATGCGCCAAGCGGTGTTCCAGGAGCTTGGCGGCTTCACGGAGGACTATGTGATCGGCGATTACGAAGACAGCGACCTGTGCCTGAAGGTACGGGCGAAGGGCCTCGACGTGCGCTACGTGCCGCAGGCGGAGCTCTACCATCTGGAGCGCCGCTCCATGCAGGTCAGTGCGGACCACGCCCGGGGCACCGCCTCCGCCTACAATGCCTGGCTGCACAGCCAGCGCTGGGGCCATGCCATGGCCGCGTTGATGGCCGGTTTCTCGCACCACAGGAGCGCCGCATGAACGTGCACGCCGCCCAGCCGGAGCCGCGTGAGATTTCGCGCCTGCCCCATGAAACCGAGTGGCTGCTGGATCATATCGCCCAGTGCCGCTTCCTGCCGCAACCGCCCGCCGACAGCGTCTTTGTCGGAGACGGCGACTTCCAGGCCATCGGGGCGGAATTCCTGCGCCACTTCGTGACCCTGGGCGGCCTGCGCCGCAGCCATCGGGTGCTGGATGTGGGCAGCGGCATCGGCCGCATGGCGGTCCCGCTCACGCAATATCTGCATCCCGATCGCGGCTGCTATGAAGGCTTTGATCCGGTGCTGGAGGGGGTGGTCTGGTGCGCCACCACCATCACGCCCGCCTACCCGCGGTTCCGCTTCCAGAAGCTGGATGTGGCCCATCCCCTGTACAATCCCGGCGGCATGGTGCCGGGTGCGACGCTGACGTTGCCGTATGGCGCGGCCAGTTTCGATTTCGCCCTCATGGTATCCGTCGCTACCCATCTGCCGGCGGATGAGCTGACCACGTATGTCCGCGAGATCGCGCGCACGCTGGCGCCCAGCGGCAAGCTGTTCCTCACGGCGTTCGTGCTGGACGCGGCGGCGATCCGCGCGGAGGGCCGCGATGCGCGCCTCGGCTTTGCGCGGGAGGGCGATGGCCCCTGCTGGTTCGCCAATCCGCAAGCGCCGCTGGCGGCGGTGGGCTTCGACGACGGCTTCATCGATGACGTGCTGCGCGCCGCCGGCTTCGACATCGCGCTCAAGAGCCTCGGTCATTGGCGTGGGGGGCCGGCCGCGCATTATCAGGACATCTTCGTCGCCGTGAAGCGGGGAGGGCGCCCATGAGCCCGCGCATCCTCGTCGTCGCGCACAACCATCCGGACCTGCATCCCGGCGGCACCGAAATCTTCGCCCACGACCTGTTCAAGGCCTATCAGCGGGCCGGGTCGCAGGCCCTGTTCCTGGGCGCCACCAATCGGCTGCACCGCGAGGCCCGCCCCGGCACCTCCTTCCAGACCATCGGCAAGGCCAAGGATGAGATCCTGTTGTGGTCCGGGCACTTCGACCGCTTCACCCTCACGCAGGTGGATCTGTATGGCGTCGTGCCGGACCTCATTGCCCTGCTGGAGGATTTCCGACCGGACATCGTACATCTGCATCATCTGCTGCTGATCGGCGCGGAATTTCCGGCGCTGGTCCGGCGCATTCTGCCGAAGACGCGCATCGTGATGACGCTGCACGATTACTATTCCATCTGCGCCCATGACGGCCTGTTGGCCCGCACCACGGATCGCCAGCGCTGCCTCGGCGCCAGCCCCGACGCCTGCCACCGCTGCTTTCCCGACATCGGCGCCGACCGTTTTCTGCTGCGCGAGCACCATCTGAAGACGCATCTGGCCTATGTGGACCAGTTCGTCGCGCCCAGCCGCTTCCTCAAGGCGCGATATGTGGCGTGGGGCATCGATCCGGCGAAGATCGAAGTCATCGCCAACGGGCGCCCGCTGGCGTCTGCCGCGCCCTTCCGCAGTCCGCACGAGGGCCGGCGCGCGGCGTTCGGCTATTTCGGCAACATCAATCCCTGGAAAGGGATGAAGGTCCTGCTGGACGCCGCCCGCCGGCTGATCGGGTGCGGGCTGGACTTCGAACTGCGGGTACACGGCGCCGCCCTCTATCAGAGCGAGGCCTTCACGGCCGAGATCGACCGTCTGTTCGCCGAGACCGATTCCCATGTGCTGCGGCTCGGCGCTTATGACCGCCACGATGTGGGCGCCCTGATGGGCGCGGTGGACTGGGTGGTGATGCCCTCGGTGTGGTGGGAGAACGCGCCGCTGGTGATCCAGGAAGCGCAGATGCATCGCCGGCCGGTGATCACCAGCGGCATCGGCGGCATGGCCGAGGCCGTGCGGGACGGCGTCGACGGCCTGCACGTCCTGCCCGGAGATGCGGCGGACCTGGCCGGGGTGATGCGTCGGTGTGCCGAGGACCCCGCCTTGTGGCGGCGCCTCTCCGCGGCCGCGCTCCCGCCGCCCTCCATCGATGCGGTGGCGGCCCGCTATCTGCGGCTGCCAAGCCTGCGGACGGGGAGTGCCGCACCGTTGGTTCCGCCCCCCTCGATCACCACGGCGGTGACGCGCGGGTCTTCCGCCGTCGCTGCTGCTTGAGGAGGGCTGCATGACGCTCGCCGAAGCCACGCATCCCCCGTCTGCCGCCAATGACGTATCGGCACCTGCCGGACCCCCGCCGGCAATCGCCCGCAAGATCGTGCCGAAGCCGGCGACCAAGGCTGCGGCCGGCCCCGCGCCCCGGGCCAACGTGGCTCCGTCGGCCGTTTCAGCCGGTGCGGCGGAGCCGGTTCCCACCGCGCCCGCCGCGCCCGCTTCCGCGCCCACCGCTGCGCCCGAGCCGCCTGCCCTGGCGGGGCGGGTGGATGCGGTGGACAATGGCCAATTGTTCGGCTGGGTGTGGGACCGTCACCGCCCAGAGGCGCGGCTCATGGTCCGTGTTCTGCTGGATGGCACGGAAGTGGCCGTGGGTCTGGCCGACAAGCCACGGGTCGATCTGCGCCGCAACGGCATTGGGGACGGTCACCACGCCTTCGCGGTCGACCTGCCGCCCAACGCCCTGCACTCGCCCGATCGGCTCACCGTGATCGCCGTGGCCGTGGATCCGCCCGCGGAACTGGTGCTGCGCCGTCCCTCGGCGGACGAAAAGGCGGCGGAGGCTGCCGTCGCTGCCCCCATGGCGCGCGTCCTGGACCGGCTCGACCTGCTGGTGGCCGCTCAGCGCCAGCTGCAACTGGGCCAGCGGGACACCGGCGTCAGCCTGAAGGAGGCGGCGCAGCGGCTGGACGCCATGTCCGACAATGAGAGCCGCCTGGAAGAGGCGCTCGATACGGTGCGGACGGGCCAAGGGGACCTCGTGCAGCGGCTCGACCAGATGGAAATCTTCCTCACCCGCTTCGACACCACTTTGGCCGGCTTCGATCGCCGGCTCGAGGTGCTGGCGACCCAGGGCCGCAGCGAGATCAAGCCGCAATTCTTCGCGCTGGCGGTGCTGATCGGCATGGGAATCGGCTTGGCCCTGGCCATCGGCCTGAAAATTTGAAGGACGACGCCATGCCAGAAACACCCGCTGACCGGCCCGTGTCCGAGCGCCCCGCCACCGATCTGCCGACCTTGCCGTCCGATGGCGAGACCGCGGTGGTCGCGGCGGTGGACGAGGGCCTCGCGCTCATCGCCGGCCTGGGCGATCTGCCGGCCAGCGTGCAGGCGCTCCTGAACGGGGATCCGAGCGCCGCGACGCAGGCGGCCAGCGTCTCCTGGCGGCGCCCCGATGCCCCGGTGGACTTGCGCTCCGGATTTGTGGCTCTGGTGCCGCTGGCGGCCCTCGGACGCGGGCGGTTGACCTCGATCACCTTCCGTCGTCCCGGCCATCCCGCCCGCTATGCGCTGGCGCGCCGGCCTTTGACGCTGGAGGCGGTGCTGCAGGTGGTGGCGGAGGACGCCGGGCCCGCCGCGGCCACGGTGGTGGACGGCATTGTCGAAGCCTTGCTGGCGGGCAAGCCCAGCGCCCGCCGGCTGCGGGCGGTGGCGGCCATGGCGCAGGCGGTGGCCCGCCCCGACGGCTTCGTGGAAGTGTTGGGCGCCAACGAAGACGGCGACGTCTTCCTCCAGGGCTGGACCGCCGACCTCGTTCCCGGCCGGGCACGGGTGCTGGCCCTTGGGGCAGAGCCGGCTGTGGCGGAATTGGACAGCGCCTCATTCCCCCGCGAGGATCTGGCCGGTCGCAGCCGCGGCTTTGCCGGGCTGATGAATGCGCCGGAGCCGCTGGACACCGGCAAGCTGCAGAAAATCCTGTTTCGGGCGCGCGATGGCTGGCGGGCGGTGGCGGTCTATGAGCGCCGGGTGATGCTGGAGGCGCGCGACGTGCCGGCGCATCTGCGCGCCGTCCTGCCACGCCTGACCGCTCCTACGGACGTCCTGGCCAAGCTGAAGGCGGCGGGCAACCGCTTCGATGGGCGCGACACGGTGAGCGACCTGCGCCTGCCCGTGCGCCTGGGCATCGACTTCGCGCTGATGGTCGATGGCGGCGGCGTGCTGGTGTCCGGCTGGCTGGTGGATTGCGAAGACCATGTGCGCGGCGTGGCGCTCAAGGTGGGCAAGGCGGGGGTGGAGATCGACCAGGGCTGGACCCGCCAGCCGCGGCCGGACGTGACCCGCGCCTTTCTGTCCGATCCGTTGTTCGCGGCGCTCGACCCAAGCCGCCATGCCCATGGGTTCCTGGCGTTTGCCCCGCGGGTCGCCGGCAGTGCGCGGGACGCGGCCTATCTGGAACTGGCGCTCGATGATGGCCCGGCCTATCGGCCCCTGCCGCTGACCCGGGCTGCGCCGCGCCAGGTTCTGGCGCGATTGGCCTCGGCCGTGGAGCCGCGCTCGGTGGTCGCCGCCCAGGTAGTGGAACGGCAATTGGGGCCCATGGTGCAATCCTTGGAGCGTCGGGCCGCCACGGGACGCGTGGTCATGGAGGCCGGTGGCTTCGACGGCGGCGCGCCCTTGGTCATCGTCGTGGGGGTGGACGAGGGGGCGGCTCAAGTGGGCGTCCTGCTGGCCCTCCTGGCACTGGAGCCCGCCACCCGAGCCCTTCCCATCATCGTCGCGGTGCGGGAGGACGGGTTCGAGGAGGTGGCCGCCGAGGTGCGCCGGCTGGCGGATTTCTATGGCCTGCACCTGCGGCTGGTGCGGGCGGATGGCGCCGAGGATGTGTGCGACGCGCTGGAGGCCGGCGTGCGGGCCAGCACGGCCGAGCATCTGCTGTTGCTATGTGCTCATGTGCTGCCCCGCGCGACCGGCTGGCTGCCCCGCCTGGAACGGGCCTATCGCGCCCGTGGCGGCAAATGCCTGGTGTCCCCCACCTTGCTGTTCGAGGACGATTCCATCCGCTGGGCGGGCACCATGCTGGATGGCGACGGGACCGGCCGCAGGCTCAATGACCGACTGGTGGGATACCCGCGCGCCGCTGTAGCGGGGGCCGAGCCCACCGAGGTGACGGCCGGCACGGTCGAGTGCTGCATCCTGCCCCGCGCCGCCTTCGAGGCGGTCGAGGGCTTCACCCGCGGCTATCTGGGCATCGCCGAGAAGCGGCTGGATCTGGCGCTGAAACTCCGGCTGGGCGGCACCCCCTCGGTGTGGGTGCCGGACGTGGAAATGGTCTGCGCCGACGAAACCAGCGAAGGCGCAGCAGGGCCAGCGGCGGCGTCCTGGCACGGCCTGGTGCGGCGGGTGGATCGCTGGGCGTTCGACCGGCGCTGGTCCCTCGCGGTGGCGAACATGCGGAGCTGATGACCATGAACGCGCAGCCCACTCCCTCATCGCGTCTGCCTTCGGTTCCGGTGGTCCGGGATCCTGCGCCTGATGATTTGCGGGTGCTGGTGATCTCCCACGCCCATCCCAGCTATTCGCTCGGCGGGGCGGAGGTGGCTTCGCACAATCTGCACAAGGGCCTGAGCGCGGTCGGCGGGGTCGCCTCGCGCTACCTGGCGCGGGTGGCGAGCCCGGTGCCCCGGCACGGATCCTCAGCGCTCATGAGCCTGCGGCAGAGCGACGACGAGATTCTCTATCACGCGGATGATTACGACCATTTCCTGCTGTCGAACCGCAACACCGACGACATCCGGCGGGATTTCCTGCGGTTCGTCACCGATGTGCGGCCGCATGTGGTGCATTTCCACCATGTCCTCGGGCTGGGCCTGGAGACGCTGTTCGCGGTGCGCGATGCGCTGCCGGACACTCGCATCGTGGTGACGTTCCACGAATTCCTCTCCATCTGCCACCACCACGGGCAGATGGTGAAGACCGCCGGCATGAAGCTGTGCCAGCGGGCCTCGCCCACCGAATGCCATGCCTGCTTCCCGGACATCTCGCCGGCGCGCTTCCTGCAGCGCGAGCGCTTCGTGCAATCCATGCTGGAGCTGGCGGACCATTATGTCTCGCCCAGCCATTTCCTGGCCCAGCGCTTCATCGACTGGGGCCTCGACGCGCAGCGCATGTCGGTGATCGAGAATGGCCTCGACATCGCCGAGACCGCGCCGCCGCGCCCGCTCACGGGGCCTGCGAAGCGGCGGGGGAGCTTCGCCTATTTCGGCCAGATGACCCCCTACAAGGGCGCCGACGTGCTGCTGGATGCGGTGGGCCGGGTGCCGGAGAGCGTGTGGGGCGAGGATGCCCGCATGATGATCTTCGGCGGCAATCTGGAGCGCCAGCCCCCCGCCTATCAAGCCAAGATCGCCGCCCTGGTGGAAAAGGCCGGCGACCGGGTGCGCTTCTACGGGTCCTACCAGAATGCAGAGATGCCGCGGCTGATGCGCTCCGTCGACTGGATGATCATGCCTTCTGTGTGGTGGGAGAACTCCCCGGTGGTGATCCAGGAGGCCTTCTTCCACGGCCGCCCGATCATCTCCTCCAACATCGGCGGCATGGCGGAGAAGATCCGCGACGGGGTGGATGGCCTGCATTTCCGCGCCGGCAGCGCCGAGGACCTGGCCGACCGGCTGGTGGAGGCGCTCACCGACGACACGCTGTGGGAGCGCATGCGCGCCGGCATCCGGGCGCCGGACACCCATCTCGATTTTGCCCGCACGCATCTTGATCTCTACCGGCGCCTGCGCTCGCAGCGACCGGACGTCCCCAGCGCACCGGCCCCCGAGGCCGTGGCGCGCACCGCCTGAGGTTTGAGACCTCGGAATCCAGAGGGAGGCACGAATGGCCCGCGTACTCGTCATGATCCCGTCGGGAGAAGTCTACGACCACGACTGCGTCCGCTGGTACAATTATAAAGATGTCCAGCGTAGCATCGACCATTATCACAATATCGGCGACGCCTTCGTCTATGATTCATCCCTTAAACTGATGAATTTCGACAAGCTCGGCGTGCTGCCCATTGCCAATCCGGACATGAACGACATCGATCGGCTGCGGGAGGAATATGATTACGTCTTCCTGCGCGGCTCGAACTATGTCCACAACCATATGAAGTGGCAGAAGACCATCGAGGTGCTCAAGCGCCTCAAGCTGCCGGTGATCGCCTTGGGGATAGGCGCCCAGGCCCCGGTCAAGGGCAACATGGAGCTGTCGGAGGAGACCAAGACGGTCCTGCACATGATGGCGGACTCATCCGCGTCCATCGGCGTGCGCGGGGCCTATTCGGCGCAGGTGCTGTGGGACATCGGCATCCGCAACATCCGCATCGTCGGCTGCCCCACCGCGTTCCGCCGCAATGATCCGAACCTGTCCATCACCTTGCCGCCGCTGGAGGAGGTGCGTCAGGTGGGCATCACCTGCCGCCGCGAAGTGTCCCCCGCCTATGCCCAGGACATCAAGCGCTACCTCACCTTCCACCGCGACTTGGTGAAGGAATGTGCGGCCCGCTTCGACGTGGTGCTGATGGCCCAGGGCGAGGTGGAAGAGAAGAAGATCGTGTTCGGCACCGCCGAGCAGCGCGAGGAAGCCATTGTGGCGCTCAAAGCCAACAAATGGGTGTCCGACTGGTATTGGGACGAGACGATCGAGACCCTCCACCGCGAGCGGCTGTTCTATTCGGACGTGGTGGCCGATTACGAATCCCTGGTGCAGCAGAAGGATCTGGTGCTGGGCTATCGCCTGCACGGCAATCTGATGGCCCTGTCCAACGGCACGCCGTCCATCTACTTCACCTATGACAGCCGCACGGTGGAGTTCGCCGAGACCTACCAGATCCCCAGCTACGACGTGTTCTCCAAGAAGGAGTTCAAGCTGGAGGAGTATTGGGACCAGGGCTTGTTCAACAAGTTCAATCGCGCCTGGGCCATGACCTACCGCGAGATGAAGACCTTCCTCGACGAGAATGGCGTCGACAACAAGATGGTGGACACCCGCCACACGCCGGGCCGCGGGGCCGATGCCCCCGATCTGCCGGCGCGCAAGGTGGCGTGACCGGATGCAGGGATGGCGGGGCGCGAAACGCTGCCGCCATCCCGGCGCCTTCGCCGCACAGATAGATCCGGCCCTTGCGTAAACGCACGGTCAGCCGGCACAGGAGCCCGCCTTAGGACGTCAGGCGTCAGGCCTTTGTCGCGCAGGCATCCTGCACCGCTTGGACCAGCGCCGCGCGCAAGGCGTGCGCCTCTCCGAACAGGCGGAACACCTTCAGCCGGGCGGTCGCGCCCGATGCGAGGCGCACCGCCGACGGCGCGATCCCCGCCGCGCTCGCCAGCACTTTGGCCACCGCGGCGGTGGCTGCGCCGTCCTCGGGCGCGGCACGCACCCGGATCTTCAGAACCTCCCGCCCATCGGACAGGATGGTGGTCCCGTCCAAGGCGTCGCGGCCGCCCTTGGGGGTGGCGCGCACACTCACCTCGAGCCCTTCGGCTGTCTCACGCCAGAAGGGCACAGGCGGCTCAGAACACGTAAGGGTAGATGTAGAGGCCGATCACCCGCTCGATGAACATGATGATGAGGATCAGCACCATCGGGGAGAGGTCGATGCCGCCCAGGCTGGGCAGGATGGAGCGGATGGGCTTCAGCACCGGCTCGGTCAGGCGGAACACCACGTCGCTGATGGCGCGCACCACCGGATTATAGGCATTGACCACATTGAAGGCGATCAGCCACGACAGCAGCGCCGAAGCGATCAGCACCCAAACATAGAGCTGCAGCACGATCAGGATTATATCGAGCAGGGCGCGCATGGGCGGAAGCATCCTCGTCTGGCCCGCCCGCCATGGCCCGTCGAAGTGGGACGCCACGCGAGCGCATTGGTGTAATCGCTGCGCAGCAATAGCCGGGGAGATGCCCTCGGAACAAGGCCGATCATATCCGGTGGCTGATCAATCGGCACCGTTCCGGCCGGCCCGCGTCCCGCGGTGCGCTTCGATGGGGACGGCGGCTTCATCCTGTGGTGGCGTCGCCATCCTGGGGCTGCTCCGGGTCCGGCAGGGTGCCGCTGCCGGGCGTCTTGGCCGGATCGGTGAGCGACGGCTTGGCGTGGGGGCCGGCGGCCGGTAGAGCGCTCGCCGGCGCGCCCGCCTCGGCATGCTTCGATTTGCCCTCGGGCGGGGCGCCCGCGGGCGGTGCGGCCTGGTCGGCCTTGTCCTCCGGCATCTGCAATCTCCCATGGTCTCATTTTGGACAACGCCATGCCGTCATAAGAGTTGTCGGTCCCGCGCCGTCACGGCGTCGTCATGGCCTTTGGCTTGACTCCCCGCACCGTGGCGGGCAGCTTCCGGCCGCTCCGAGGCGGGGCGGACTGATCCTCAAACTCCATGGGCGTGCATGCGTAGCTATTTGGACTTCGAGAAGCCGGTGGCCGAGCTCGAGGCGAAGGTGGAAGAACTGCGCGCACTCGCATCCCCCGATGGCGTGGGGATCGGCGAAGAGGTTCAGCGACTGGAGGTCAAGGCCAACGAGGCTTTGGTTCAGCTCTACGCCACGCTGACGCCGTGGCAGAAAACCCTGGTGGCCCGCCATCCCGCCCGGCCGCATTTCGGCGATTATGCCAAGGGGCTGTTCACCGATTTCACGCCGCTGGCCGGCGACCGGAAATATGGCGAGGACGAAGCCATCATCGGCGGGTTCGCCCGCTTCCGGGGCGAAGCGGTGTGCGTCATCGGCCATGAGAAGGGCTCCACCACCGAGACCCGGATCCGGCACAATTTCGGCATGGCGCGCCCGGAAGGCTACCGCAAGGCCGCGCGGTTGATGGAGCTGGCCGACCGCTTCGGCGTGCCCCTGATCTCTCTGGTGGACACCGCCGGCGCCTATCCCGGCATCGGCGCCGAGGAGCGCGGCCAGGCGGAAGCCATTGCCCGCTCCACCGATGCCTGCCTGGCGCTGGGTGCCCCCAGCGTGGCGGTGGTGATCGGTGAGGGGGGCTCGGGCGGGGCCATCGCCATCGCCGCCACCAACAAGGTCCTGATGCTGGAGCATTCCATCTACAGCGTGATTTCGCCGGAAGGCGCGGCCTCCATTCTCTGGCGCGATACCGCCAAGGCGCAGGAAGCGGCCACCAATATGAAGATCACCGCCCAGGATCTGGTGCGGTTCGGCGTCGTGGACACCATCGTCCGCGAGCCGGTGGGCGGGGCCCACCGCGACCCCAAGGCCGCGATCGAGGCGACGGGCGATGCCATTGCGGAGGCGTTCGCCTCCTTGGCGGGGCTGGACGCGGACGCGGTGAAGAAGGCGCGGCGGGCCAAATTCCTCGCCATCGGCCGGACGCTGTGAGGCATTCAGACGGTCGCACCTATTCGTGGTTAATGCCAGCCTGACGCAAGGAACCTTCTCATCTTGGCCGCAATTGGCCCGTTCAGTGCGCTCTGACGCACGACTTTCTCCGCGTTTTCGCCATCTTGCGGTAACCTGCCGGCAAGGGTAGAGAGCCTACAACGCTCGCTCACCGCGTCCGGTCCGGACCCAGGAGTTCCGTGTTGAGCCGTCCTTTTCAGATGTTCTCCCGGATGCGTCTGGCTGCTTTGGCGGTCACGGCATCCTTGGCGCTCGCCGGATGCAATGGCCAGGACGGGGACATCTCGGCCCGCGCCCGCCAGCCGCTGAGCCCCAAGATCCTGACCCAGATGTCCGAGAAGGACATGACGCCGCAGAGCCCGATTCTGGTGCGCGTGTTCAAGGAAGAAGCTGAGCTGGAGGTCTGGAAGACCACCAGCAACGGCACCTACGCTTTGCTGAAGACCTATCCCATCTGTCGCTGGTCCGGCGAACTCGGTCCCAAGGTCAAGGTGGGCGACCGGCAGGCGCCGGAAGGCTTCTACACCATCACGCCGGGCCTGATGAACCCGAACTCCAATTACTATCTGGCTATCAACACCGGCTTCCCCAACGCCTTCGACAAGTCCTACGGGCGCACCGGGGATTTCCTGATGATCCATGGCGATTGCTCGTCGTCCGGCTGTTACGCCATGACCGACGAACAGATCGCCGAGATCTATGCGCTGGCGCGGGAATCCCTGGCGGGCGGGCAGCGGGCGTTCCAGATCCAGGCCATGCCGTTCCGCATGACGCCGGAGAACATGGCGCGCCATCGCAACAACCCGAACATGGCCTTCTGGCGCAATCTCAAGCAGGGCTATGACCATTTCGAGGTCACGCACCTGGAGCCCAAGGTCAATGTCTGCGGCCGCCAATATGTGTTTGATGCACAGGCGCCCGTCGGTCAAGGGTTCGAGCCGGCCATGGCCTGCCCGAATTACACGGTGCCGGACGTCATCTCCAGCGCCGTCAGCGCCAAGCAGCGCAGCGACGATGCCAAGGCTGCGGCGCTCGCGCCCACCACGCCGCTGGCGCCGGTGCGCACCGGCCGCGACGGCGGCATGAACCCGGTGTTCCTGGCCAGGTTCCAGCCGGAAGGGGCGGGGGATCGCATCGCGCTCGCCACGCCGCTGCCGGGCACCATTCCTCCCCACGCCCGCCCGCCCAAGAGCGACGAGGAAGTGGCGCTCGCCACCGGCGCCGTGCCGCCGGCCCCGGCGCCCGCGACCCAGATGCTCGGCTTCGCCGGGAGCGCCCCGCAGGCGCCGGCCGCTGAAGCCGTGGCGGCCGCCACGGCCCCTTCGGCGCCCCCGGCGCCGCGCCCCGCAACCACTGTGGCTGCCGGCACAAGCCTTTATGCCTCCAAGCCGGCGACGGCCATGCTCTCCGCGCCCGCCCCTTCCGGTCCACGCGGGACGGGGACGGATGCCGGAAAGCCGGCCGCAGCCGTGGCCGCCGCCCCGGTGCAGAAGCCGACCCAGACCGCCAGCGCCGACACGGGTGCCGGTCAGGCGTCGGTGCTCCTCGGCGCTGCGCCCATCGTGACCCCGGGCGCCTTCGGCAACTGATAGTTCCCAGCGTTTTTCGCTCCCAAGCCCGGCGCAGGTCTCTACGCCGGGCTTTTCGTTTTACGCCCGTCGAGGTCGCGCGGTCTGCGCCGGCGCAAGGCTTTTTCGTTTCGGCTTGCAAGGTTGCACGACGGATCCAACCCCCACCAGGGCTACGTCTTCAGCGCCACTGCACCCTGACCATCCATGCCGGTCGACGGCACGGGGCGGGGCTCCGGGTTGACCAAGCGCAGCTGGCGGGGCTAAGGAGGGGCTCCGATCAACCCGCCAAGGAGGGGTCCATGTCGCATGTTCTGCCCCTGCGGGGGATACTGGCCGGCGTCCGTTAGGACTGCGGCCGCGGGCGCCCATCGCGCCGCCCGCCTGCGCCCAAGGGCGCGCACCAGGGTTTCCGGCCAGCGGCGACCCTCATCCACCCTCCCCACTGTGAGACGGCCGGCGCCCGCGCGCGCGGCTGGATAGGCCCATGTCTTTGCTTCGTCCTCATAAGCGCCCCGGCGTGTTCAAAATGGTTTTTGCCTTCCTCTGGGGGCATTGGCGCCATCGGCCGGCCCTGATCGCCGCCATCATGGGCGCCATCTCGGTGTCGACCCTCTGCGAAGTGCTGGTGCCGCTGTTTGCCGGACGGCTGGTGGATGCGCTCGCGCGCGCCGAGGCCACGCCTGGCGCGGCGGAGCGGCTCGTGGCGCGCGCCTCGGCAATGGAGGCGTTCGGCATCATCCTGGCGCTGGGCGTGCTGATGGTGGCGCTGCGGCACGGGGCATTCGTGGGCATCGTCCGGCTCACCTTGCGGATGATGTCGGACATTGCCCAGGATGCCTTTGCACGGGTGCAGCGCTTCTCATCCGACTGGCACGCCAATGCGTTTGCCGGGTCCACCGTGCGCAAGATCTCGCGGGGCATGTGGTCCCTGGACCTGCTCAACGACACCTTGCTGGTGGCCCTCCTGCCGTCGCTGATGGTGCTGGTAGGATCCGCGGTGCTGCTGGGACTGCAATGGCCGGTGATGGGGGCCGTGGTGGCGGTGGGGGCCGTGGTGTTCGTGGGCATGACCGTGGGCCTGTCGGTGGCCTATGTGGCGCCGGCGGCGCGGCTATCCAATGCCTGGGACACCCGCGTCGGCGGCACGCTGGCGGATGCCATCGGCTGCAATGCGGTGGTCAAGGGCTTCGGCGCTGAGGCGCGGGAGGAGGCGCGGCTGACCGGGGTTCTGGGCAAGTGGAACGCCCGCACCCGCCGCACCTGGATGGCCGCCACCTGGAGCGGAACGGCGCAGCTGTTCGCCTTGCTGGTATTGCGCACGGCCATCATCGGCACCGGCCTGATCCTGTGGTGGCAGGGCCGCGCCACGCCGGGCGAGGTGGCCTATGTGCTCACCACCTATTTCGTGGTCCACGGCTATCTGCGGGAGGTGGGCATGCATGTGCACAATTTGCAGCGGTCGGTGAACGACATGCAGGAACTGGCCGAGATTCATCTCACCCCGGTGGGGATTTCGGACCGTCCGAACGCCCATCCTGCGCGGATCGACGCGGGGAATATCACGTTCGACCATGTGTCATTCCACTATTCCGGCCATGAAACGCCGCTCTACGACGATCTGTCCCTCACCATTCCGGCGGGGCAGCGGGTGGGGCTGGTGGGGCCGTCCGGATCGGGCAAGACCACCTTCGTGAAGCTGATCCAGCGGCTCCACGATGTCACCGGCGGGCGTGTGCTGGTGGATGGGCAGGACGTGCGCGCGGTGACGCAGGGCAGCCTGCGCCGGCAGATCGCGGTGGTGCAG
The DNA here is from genome assembly GCA_965227945.1 of Azorhizobium sp. GTDB lineage: Bacteria > Pseudomonadota > Alphaproteobacteria > Rhizobiales > Xanthobacteraceae > Azorhizobium. The sequence continues at coordinate 93,591 of CBDDGQ010000005.1, forward strand.
CAGGAGCCGATCCTGTTTCACCGCACCCTGGCGGAGAACATCGCCTATGCCCGCCCCGATGCCAGCCGGGCGGACATCGAGCGGGCGGCGCGGCTGGCCAATGCGGACGGCTTCATCGCCCGGCTGCCGCGGGGCTATGCCACGCTGGTGGGCGAGCGCGGGGTCAAGCTCTCCGGCGGCGAGCGCCAAAGGGTTGCCATTGCTAGAGCCTTCCTGTCGGAGGCGCGGATCCTGATCCTGGACGAGGCCACGTCCAGCCTCGATTCGGAGTCCGAGGCGCAGATCCAGGAGGCCATGGAGCGGCTGATGGTGGGGCGCACCACGCTGGTGATCGCCCACCGTCTGTCCACGGTCCGCGCCCTGGACCGGCTGCTGGTGTTCGACCACGGTCGGATCGCGGAGGAGGGGCAGCACGCGGATCTGGTGCGGATCGAGGGCGGCATCTATCGCCGGCTCTATGAGCGCCAGGCGCTGGATCTGGGGGGCTGATCGCCCCGTCGAAGGGCGTTGCATGAGACACGATGGCCCCGAATGGAACACCCATTCCTTCGGGGCCGTCGTCTGTGCAGCGGGGCCCGGTCTCAGGCGAAGCGGCGGTGGCAAGGGCTTGGGCCTCTTGCAGAATCCGCAGCGGCCGCTCTCGCCGCCGCCAGTCGCCGCGCCCCCGTCGGGAGATGGCGGGCGCGTGTATCAGACACGAAGGCCCCGAATGGAACACCCATTCCCTCGGGGCCGTCGTCTGTCAGCGGGACTTGGCCTCAGGCGAAGCGGCCGTGGCAGTGCTTGTACTTCTTGCCGGAGCCGCACGGGCAGCTCTCGTTGCGGCCGACCTTGCCCCAGGTCTCCGGATCGTTCGGATCGCGGTTGGCGGCGGCGACGGCGATGTCTCCGGTCAGTTCCAGATCCGGGCGCATGCCGATGGCGGCACCGGCGCTGGCCATCTCATCCTCGCCGGTGGTGGCGTCGATGTGATGGGCTTCCATGACCGGCAGTTCCGCAGGCGGCGGGGCGGTGACGATCTCCACCCGCATCAATTGGGCGGTGACGATCTCGCGCAGGCGGCCGAGCATGGCGGCGAACAGCTGGAAGGCTTCGGACTTGTATTCGTTCAGCGGGTCGCGCTGGCCGTAGCCGCGCAGGCCGATGACCTGGCGCAGATGGTCCAGCATGGCGATGTGCTCGCGCCAGAGGTGATCGAGCGTCTGCAGCAGGATCGACTTCTCCACGTAGCGCATCAGGTCCGGCCCATACTGGGCGCTCTTGGCGGCCATCCATTCGTCGGCCCGCTGGATGATGCGCTCAGTGACCTCCGGCCCGGCGATGCCGTCTTCCTTGGCCCACTCCACCACCGGCAGGTCCAGGGTCAGCACGTCGCGCACGGCGAAGTCCAGGCCCTTCATGTCCCACTGCTCGGGATAGGCATTGGCTGGAATGTATTTGGCCACGAGGTCGGTGATGATGTCGTGGCGCATGTCCTCGACGGTCTCGGCCACGTCGTCGTCATTCATCAGTTCGAGGCGCTGCTCGAACACCACCTTGCGCTGGTCGTTCAGCACGTCGTCGTATTTCAGCAGGTTCTTGCGGATGTCGTAATTGCGCGCCTCGACCTTCTGCTGCGCCTTCTCCAACGCCCGGTTGATCCAGGGATGGATGATGGCTTCGCCTTCCTTCAGGCCCAGCCGCTGCAGCATGCCCTCGAGCCGGTCCGACCCGAAGATGCGCATCAGGTCGTCTTCCAGCGACAGGAAGAATTTGGAATGGCCCGGATCCCCCTGGCGGCCGGAGCGGCCGCGCAGCTGGTTGTCGATGCGCCGGCTCTCATGGCGCTCGGTGCCGAGCACGAACAGGCCGCCGGCGGCGAGGGCCTTCTGCTTCAGCTCCTCGATCTCGGCGCGGATCTTGGCTTCCGCCGCCTGACGCTCCGGTCCTTCCGGAAGGTCACCCAGTTCCTGGGCGACCCGCATGTCCGCATTGCCGCCCAGCTGGATGTCGGTGCCGCGACCGGCCATGTTGGTGGCGATGGTCACCGCTCCCGGCACGCCGGCCTGGGAGACGATGTAGGCTTCCTGCTCGTGATAGCGGGCGTTCAGCACCGCGAAGCTCTTGCCGCCCACATGCCCGGTGAAGGCGGAGGGGTCGGAATAGTCCTTCTGCCGGAAGCCGGCCTCCTTCAGGCGCTCGGCCAGCAGTTCGGACTTCTCGATGGAGGTGGTGCCCACCAGCACCGGCTGGTTGCGCTCCGCGCACTCCTCGATCAGCTTGACGATGGCGTCATACTTCTCGCGGGTGGAGCGGTAGACCTCGTCGTCATCGTCGATGCGCTGGATCTTGCGGTTGGTGGGGATCTCCACCACGTCCAGCTTGTAGATGTCGGAAAACTCTTCCGCCTCGGTGTTGGCGGTGCCGGTCATGCCGCCGAGCTTGTCGTACAGGCGGAAATAGTTCTGGAAGGTGATGGAAGCCAGCGTCTGGTTTTCCGGCTGAACGGTCACCCGCTCCTTGGCTTCCAGCGCCTGGTGCAGGCCCTCAGAATAGCGACGGCCCGGCATCATGCGGCCGGTGAATTCGTCGATGATGACCACTTCGTCATTGCGGACGATGTAGTCCTTGTCGCGCTGGAACAGCGAATGGGCGCGCAGGGCCTGGTTGACGTGGTGGACCACCGAGACATTCTCGATGTCGTACAGCGTGCCCGTCTTCAGCAGGCCGGCTTCCTGGAGCATCTGCTCCATCTTTTCCATGCCCGCTTCGGTCATGGCCACCGAGCGCTGCTTCTCGTCCACGTCGAAGTCGCCCTTGGTCAGGCGCGGAATGTACTTGTCGATGGTGTGATAGAAGTCCGAGCGATCATCCAGCGGGCCGGAGATGATCAGCGGGGTGCGGGCTTCGTCCACCAGGATCGAGTCCACCTCGTCGACGATGGCGTAGAAATGCGGGCGCTGCACCATCTGGGCGCGCTCGTATTTCATGTTGTCGCGCAGATAATCGAAGCCCAGCTCGTTGTTGGTGGCGTAGGTCACGTCGCACTGATAGGCGAGGCGGCGCTGGTCGTCGTCCAGCCCGTGGACGATGATGCCGGTGCTCAGGCCCAGGAAATTGTAGACCCGCGCCATCCATTCGGCGTCGCGCTTGGCGAGGTAGTCGTTCACCGTCACCACATGCACGCCCTTGCCGGCCAGTGCATTGAGGTAGACGGGCAGGGTGCCCACCAGGGTCTTGCCTTCGCCGGTCTTCATCTCGGCGATGCCGCCGTCATGAAGCACCATGCCGCCGATCAGCTGCACGTCGAACGGGCGCAGCCCCAGTACCCGCTTGGCCGCTTCGCGGACGGTGGCGAAAGCGGGCACCAGCAGGTCGTCCAGGCTCTTGCCGGCGGCGATCTGCGCGCGGAAGTCGTCGGTGCGGGCGCGCAGCTGCTCGTCGGTGAGCGCGGCGATCTCGCCTTCCAGCGCGTTGATGGCCTCAACGGTGGGCCGATAGCCGCGGACTCGGCGATCATTCGCGGAGCCGAAAATCTTGCGGGCGAGTCCACCAAGCATAGTCGCGTCTCTTATCCGTCGCCGTCTTCAGATCAGCGGAGGGCGGAGACGGCCGCCGGACCCTCCGGGAAATAGCGCCTCATCGACGCGCAATGCGGCGTCAGCAAGTCCGCTGGCATGTTCCGGGCACTGGCTGCGGCGCTAAGGCCACACCCGGCCGAAAAAACGCCGCGGCGATCCGCCCGATGCACCAAGCGGAGACTTATGAACGGGTCGGCAGCTTGTCAATGACGCGGCGTCGGAAATGCCGCAACCGAGCCTTTCCCATGGCTCCGCTCAACTTCGGTAACGGTGTGCCGCCTAAACGCTCCACCTTGGACCCGTTGATCGACCCAAACCCCTTGCCAGCGGGGGGCTGGGCGGTCATGGACAGGGGTAGGGCCGGTGCGTACTATCCGGCGGCTTTTATGTCGGGGGACGGTGATGACCGGTTGGGCACGGGTTGCGACGGCTTGCAGGCAAGTGTTCGCGAGGCAGTCTTTACGGATTTTGTTGCCGACCGCCGCCCTGGTGACGCTCGCGGGTTGCGGCGAGAAGAACGAATATGTCGCGCCACCCCCGCCCCAGGTCACCGTCGCCGCCGCCCTGGAGCAGCCGATCACGCGCTATCTGGACCTGACCGGCAACACTGCGTCCATCAACACGGTGGACCTCAATGCCCGCGTGCAGGGCTTCCTGACCGCCATCAATTACAAGGACGGCGCCCTCGCCAAGAAGGGTGACGTGCTGTTCGTGATCGAGCAGGACCAATACAAGGCGGACGTCGCCCAGGCCAAGGCGACGCTGGCCGCCAAGGAAGCCTCGCAGGTGCAGGCGGAAGCCGAGTTCAACCGCCAGAACCAGCTCGCCAAGCAGGACTTCGCCTCCCAGGCCACCCTGGACCAAGCCCGCGCCAAGCGCGACGGCGCCATTGCCGATGTGCAGAACGCCCAGGCCAGCCTGGAACTGGCGCAGATCAATCTTGGCTATACCGAGGTGCATGCCCCGTTCGACGGCGTGGTGACGGCGCATCTCCAGGACGTGGGCGCGCTGGTGGGCTATGGCAGCCCCACCAAGCTGGCCACCATCGTCGAGGTGAACCCGCTCTATGTGTGGTTCTCGCTCAGCGAGCAGCAGGTGCTGCGCATCAAGGAAGGCTTGGCCAAGGATGGCCTCTCGCTGATGCAGGTCTCCCGCAACATCGGCGCCGGCCAGATCCCGGTGGAGATCGGCCTGCAGACCGAGTCCGGCTTCCCGCACAAGGGGCACCTGGACTACGTGTCGCCGCAGGTCGACCCGAACCTCGGCACGCTGACCGTGCGGGCCATTTTCGACAATGCGAACAATGAGCTGCTGCCGGGCTTGTTCGCCCGGGTCCGCCTGCCCCTGGGCAAGGCGCTGCCGTCGGTGCTGGTCAGCGAGACCGCCATCGGCGTCAACCAGCTCGGCCCCTATGTGCTGACGGTGGGCGCAGACGGAGTGGTGACCCAGACCACGGTGACCCAGGGCCAGTTGCAGACCAACGGCCTGCGGGTGATCGAGACCGGCCTGAAGGCCGGCGACAAGATCATCGTCAACGGTCTCCAGCGCGCGATCCCTGGCTCCAAGGTGGCGACCACCGACGGGACCATGCCGACCGTGACGCCATCGGAGCCGCCGAAGGCCGGGGCCCCGGCACCCAAGCCGGCGGCGACCCCTGCCGCTCCGAAGAACTGACGCAGCGTCCCTCGAACCATAGGCGGCGATCATGATTTCGCGCTTCTTTATCGAGCGGCCGGTGCTCTCGAATGTGCTCGCTTTGGTCTTTGTGCTGATCGGGGCGGTGGCGCTCTACACCTTGCCGGTGGCGCAATATCCCAACGTGGTGCCGCCGACGGTGTCGGTGACCGCCTCGTATCCCGGCGCCTCCGCCAAGACCATGGTGGATACGGTGGCCCTGCCCATCGAACAGCAGGTCAACGGCGTCGAGGGCATGCTGTACATGCAGTCCTGGTCGGCCAGCGACGGCACCTACACTCTGGTGGTGACCTTCGCCATCGGCACCGACCCGAACATGGCCCAGGTGCTGGTGCAGAACCGGGTGTCCATCGCTTTGTCGTCGCTGCCGCAATCGGTGCAGACCCAGGGCGTCACGGTGATCCAGAAGGGCACCTCCATCCTGGAGTTCGTGACCCTCAACTCGCCGGACGGCCGCTATGACGGCCTGTATCTGAACAATTACGGCGTCATCAACGTGCAGAACGAGCTGGCGCGCCTGAATGGCGTCGGCAGCGTCACCGTGTTCGGTGCCGGCTCCTACGCCATGCGCGTGTGGATGGACCCGGACAAGATGCAGGCGGTGGGCCTCACCCCCACCGACGTCATCAATGCGGTCCAGAAGCAGAGCCAGGAAGTCACCCCCGGCCAGCTGGGGATGCCGCCGGCGCCCAACAATTCCAGCTTCCAATATACGGTGAACATCCAGGGTCGGCTGAACGACGTCACCGACTATGAGAACATCATCGTCAAGGTGGACAATACCGACGGCGGCCGCATCACCCGTGTGCGCGACATCGGCCGGGTGGAGCTGGGGGCGCAGAGCTACAGCAAGTATTTCACCCAGGACAACAAGCCGGCGGCCGGCATCGCCATCTTCCAGCTGCCCGCCGCCAATGCGCTGGACGTGTCGAACCTGGTGGCGGCCAAGATGGAGGAGCTGAAGAAAGGCTTCCCCGAAGGGCTCACCTACGACATTCCGTTCAACACCACCTGGTTCGTGACCGCCTCCATCGACGAGGTCTACAAGACCTTGTTCGAGGCCGCCCTCCTGGTGCTGGTGGTGATCCTGGTGTTCCTCCAGGATTGGCGCGCCACGCTGGTGCCGGCGACCACGGTGCCGGTGACCATCATCGGCGCGTTCGCCGCCATGTCGGCCATGGGATTTACCATCAACATCTCCACGCTGTTCGCCATCATCCTGGCCATCGGGATCGTGGTGGACGACGCCATCGTCATCGTGGAAGGCGTCGCCCGGCATATCGAGGAGGGGATGGAGGGGCAGCCCGCGGCCGAAAAGGCCATGGACGAGCTGTTCGGTCCCGTGGTCGGCATCACCTTGGTGCTGATGTCGGTGTTTTTGCCGGCGGCGTTCCTGCCCGGCCTCACCGGCCAGATGTTCAAGCAGTTCGCGCTGGTGATCGCCGCGACCGCGTTCATCTCGGCCATCAATGCGGCGACGCTCAAGCCCACCCAGTGCGCCTTGTGGCTGCGCAAGCCGGTGCCGCCGGAGAAGCGCAACTTCTTCTACCGCGGCTTCAACCGGGTCTATGACGCCTGCGAGCACAAATACACCGGCCTCATCAGCCGCATGGTGCACCATTCCGGCCTGATGGTGGTGGTGGCCCTGGTGCTCATCGCCATCGCCGGCTACGGCCTCACCCGCCTGCCGACCTCGTTCCTGCCCATCGAGGACCAGGGCTATGTGATGATCGCGGCGCAATTGCCTGATGCCTCCTCCACCGACCGCACCATGAAGGTGATGCAGCAGGTGACCGAGGCCGCGCGCAAGGTGCCGGGCGTGAAGACCGTGCTGGCCATCACCGGCATCTCGGTGCTGGACAACAGCTCGACCCTGTCCAACGCCGGCGTCGCCTATGTGACCCTCGACAGCTGGGCGACCCGCTACGCCACCAAGGGCCAGGACCTGTTGTCCATCTATGAGAACCTGACCAAGGAACTCAGCGGCATCCAGGAAGCCAAGGCCGCGGTGCTGGTGCCCCCCGCCATCCAGGGCATCGGCAATGCGTCGGGCTTCACCATGCAGCCGCAGCTGCGCGGCGGCAATTTCGACTATGTGATGCTGGAGCGCATGACCAATGCCATGGTGGAGAAGGCCAGCTCGCAATCGGCCCTCACCCATGTGAGCACGCCGTTCCGCGCCGGCTCGCCGCAATTGCAGGTGGACGTCAACCGCATCAAGGCGGAGACCCTGGGCGTGACCGTGGGGCAGGTGTTCAACACCATCTCGTCTTATGTGGGCTCCACCTACGTCACCCAGATCAACAAGTTCGGCAACGTGTTCCAGGTCTATGTGCAGGCCGATGCCGGGTCGCGGGTGACGCCGGCGGATCTGATGAACCTGAAGGTCCGCACGCCGCAGGGCACCATGATCCCGATCGGCACGCTGGTGGAGGTCAAGCAGATGCAGGGGCCGCCCCTGATCTCGCTGTACAACCTCTATCCCTCCGCCACCATCGTGGGGGCAAGTGCGGCGGGCTTCTCCTCCGGCCAGGCGCTGACCCTGATGGAGCAGATCGCCGCCCAGACCCTGCCTCCGGGCACCGGCTTCGAATGGACCGCCATGTCCTATCAGGAGAAGGCGGTGGGCTCGCAGATGTACTTCGTGTTCGCGATGGCCATCCTGCTGGTCTATTTCGTGCTCGCCGGACAGTATGAGAGCTGGATCCAGCCCATGTCGGTGATCCTGGCGGTGCCCATGGCGCTGCTCGGCACCGTCGGCACGCTGCTGGCGCTGGGGGTGGCCAACAACCTCTACACCCAGATCGGCCTCATCCTGCTGATCGCCCTGGCCTCCAAGAACGCCATCCTGATCGTGGAATATGCCCGCGAGAAGCGCATGGAGGGCATGGACGTCATGGAATCGGCGGTGGAGGCCGCCCGGCTGCGGTTCCGCCCCATCCTGATGACCTCCTTTGCCTTCATCCTGGGCGTGCTGCCGCTGGTGTTCGCCACCGGCGCCGGCGCCAACTCGCGCAAATCCATCGGCATCGCGGTGGTCAGCGGCATGCTGGCCTCCACCTGCCTGGCGGTGCTGTTCGTGCCCTCCTTCTTCACCGTGCTGCAGCGGTTCGAGGAGAAGTACATGAAAAAGGCCAAGCCCAAGGCCGAAGGCGGACCCAAGCCTGAGGGCGAGGGTGTCGCGCCTGGCACCGGGCATCCCGCCTCTGCGTGAGCCGCGGGGCGCCGCCGTCCGCGCGGCGCCCGTGGAAACTGCCTCTCAAAGCGGCAAGGATCGCCGCAAAGTCGCGCTTCCTCGGTCGCAACCCCTTGTTTAACCTTGGGCGACGCCTGCCCGCCGACCTCGGTGATCCCGTATGTCCATTCTCGCTTCGCTTCATCATGTTACCAGCTACACCTATGACAAGCCGGTGGCCCTCGGGCCGCAGCTGATCCGCCTGCGCCCGGCGCCGCACACCCGCACCGCCATTCCCGCTTATGCCCTGAAGGTCTCGCCCGCCGAGCATTTCATCAACTGGCAGCAGGACCCGTTCGGCAATTGGCAGGCCCGGCTGGTGTTTCCCGAGAAGACCACCGAGTTCAAGATCGAGGTGGACCTTTTGGCCGACCTGTCGGTCATCAATCCGTTCGACTTCTTCATCGAGGAATATGCCGAGCATTTCCCCTTCACCTACGCCCCCGAGGTGCAGGCCGAGCTGACCCCCTATCTGGAGCTGGAGGACGGCGGGCCGCTGCTGGACGCGTTCGTGGCGGAGATCCCGCGCGAGAAGGCCCGCATGGTGGACTTCCTGGTGGGGCTCAACCAGAAGATCCAGGGCGACGTGGGCTATGTGATCCGCATGGAGCCCGGCGTGCAGACGCCGGACGAGACCCTGGGCAGTGCGCTGGGCTCCTGCCGCGACAGCGGCTGGCTGCTGGTGCAGGTGCTGCGCCGCCTCGGCCTCGCCGCCCGCTTCGTCTCCGGCTATCTGATCCAGCTGAAGCCCGACGTGAAGTCGCTGGACGGCCCCTCGGGCACCGAGGTCGACTTCACCGATTTGCACGCCTGGGCGGAGGTCTATCTCCCCGGCGCCGGCTGGATCGGCTTGGATGCCACCTCCGGCCTGCTGTGCGGCGAGGGGCACATTCCCCTGGCAGCCACCCCGCATTACCGGTCCGCGGCGCCCATCAGCGGCCTGGTGGAGCCGGCCGAGGTGGAATTCGGCTTCGACATGACGATCACCCGGGTGGCCGAGGCCCCGCGGGTGACCTTGCCCTTCTCCGATGAAAGCTGGGCGGCGCTCGACGCCCTCGGCGAGAAGGTGGATGCCGATCTCAAAGCCAATGACGTGCGCCTGACCATGGGCGGCGAGCCCACCTTCGTGTCCATCGACGACTACCAGTCGCCGGAATGGAACACGGCGGCGCTGGGGCCGCAGAAGCGGGTGCGGGCGGACGATCTGATCCGCCGGCTGCACCAGCGCTTCGCCCCCGGCGGCCTGCTGCATTATGCCCAGGGCAAGTGGTATCCCGGCGAAAGCCTGCCGCGCTGGTCGTTCGGCCTGTTCTGGCGCAAGGACGGCAAGCCGATCTGGCATGACGTGAACCTCATCGCCACCGAGACCGCCGACGGTCATGCCGGCCCGGCGGAAGCGGAAGCCTTCGCCAAGGCGCTGGCCGAGCGCCTGGGCCTGTCGCCCAGCTTCGTGCTGCCCGCGTATGAGGACATCGCCCACTTCCTGATGAAGGAAGCCAATCTGCCGGAAAATCTGGAGCCCGGCGATCCGCGCATCGATGATCCGGTGGCCCGCCAGGCCATGGCCCGCGCCTTCTCCGAAGGCCTGGGCCTGGCGCGCGGCTATGTCTTTCCGCTGCAGCATGTGAACGCGGCCGCCGGCGGCGGCTGGCTGAGCGAAGTGTGGCAGTTCCGCCGCGGCCATCTGTTCCTGGTGCCCGGCGACAGCCCCATCGGCTTCCGCCTGCCTTTGGCCTCGCTCCCCTTCCTGGCGCCGACCATCTATCCGCACACCGTGCCGGCGGACCCGCTGGAGGTGCGCGATCCGCTGCCCGATCCCGACGAGATGGCCCAGGCCTATCGCCGCGATGGGGAGAGCGGCGTCATTCCCGCCGCTGAGCGGGCCCGGCGCATCGCGCAAGACTATATGTCCAGCGCCCCGCAGGTCGGCGCGTTCTATGTGCGCACCGCTCTGGCGGTGGAGGCCCGCGACGGCAAGCTGTGCATCTTCCTGCCGCCCCTGGAGACGCTGGAAGCCTTCCTCGATCTCGTGACCGCCATCGAGGCGGTGGCGGCCGAGCTGAAGATGCCGGTGCATCTGGAGGGCTACCCGCCGCCGTTCGACTATCGCCTGGAAGTCATCAAGGTGGCCGCCGATCCCGGCGTGCTGGAGGTGAACATCCACCCCTCCGCCGACTGGAAGGGCTGCGTGGAGGTCACCCGGGCGGTCTATGAGGATGCGCGCCTCGCCCGTCTCGGCACCGAGAAGTTCATGATCGACGGGCGCCATTCCGGCACCGGCGGCGGCAACCATGTGGTGGTGGGCGGCATCACGCCGGCCGACAGCCCGTTCCTGCGCCGGCCGGATCTGCTCAAAAGCCTGATCCTGTTCTGGCAGCGCCATCCCTCGCTGTCCTATCTGTTCTCCGGCCTGTTCATCGGCCCGACCTCGCAGCATCCGCGCATCGACGAGGCGCGCCACGACAGCCTGTACGAGCTGGAGATCGCGCTCTCGAAATTTCCCATGCCGGGGACCGATCTGCCGCCCCGTCCCTGGCTGGTGGACCGGCTGCTGCGCAACATCCTGATGGATGTGACCGGCAACACCCACCGCACGGAAATCTCCATCGACAAGCTCTATTCCCCGGATGGCCCCACCGGCCGCCTGGGTCTGGTGGAGTTCCGCTGCTTCGAGATGCCGCCGGACTGGCGCATGAGCCTTGCCCAGCAATTGCTGCTGCGCGCCCTCATCGCCGCGCTGTGGCGCAAGCCGCTCACCGGCGGGTGCGTGCGCTGGGGCACGGAGCTGAACGACCGCTTCATGCTGCCGCATTATTGCTGGGCCGATTTCCTCGACGTGCTCTCCGAGCTGCGCGAGGCGGGCTACGATTTCGATCCGCTGTGGTTCCAGGCGCAGTTCGAGTTCCGTTTCCCCGCGTTCGGCAAAGTGCAGCGGGCCGGCGTGGATATCGAAGTCCGCCAGGCGCTGGAGCCCTGGCATGTGCTGGGCGAAGAGGGGGCCATCGGCGGCACGGTCCGCTATGTGGACAGCTCCGTGGAGCGGGTGCAGGTGAAGGTGGAGGGCTTCGTGCCCGGCCGCTACGTGCTGACCTGCAACGGCCGGCGGGTGCCGCTCTCCCCCACGGGGCGCAACGGCACCTTCGTTGGCGGCGTGCGCTACAAGGCGTGGCAGCCGCCGGAGGGCCTGCACCCCACCATTCCGGTGCATACCCCCCTGGTGTTCGACCTGGTGGACACCTGGAATGGCCGCTCGCGCGGCGGCTGCCTCTATCATGTGGCCCATCCGGCGGGCCGCAATTACGAGACCTATCCGGTCAATTCCTACGAAGCCGAGGCGCGCCGGCTGGCCCGCTTCCAGGCCCACGGCCATACGCCCGGGGTTGCCCATGTGCCGGACGAAACGGCGCCGGACGAATTCCCCACCACGCTGGACCTGCGGCGCCCCATGCGCCTTTAAGACCCCACGCACCGGGTCCGCCTCCGGGATCCGGTGCGCCTGACGGGACCTGCGGCTGGTGGGGGCATGGGGGACCATGCGCTCCCCGCGCGCGCCTCACGGGCGGCGTGGGCGCGAAAAAGCGCGTGCACCGCATCTTTAACGCTGGGGCAGTGCGTCATTCGCGCTAAGGTCCACGGTCCGACGGGGTCCGACGCTCATCCGCTTCCGGCGGAGCGCGGGGCCGGAGACGGGCGCGGGGACCCCCTCGGGCCGTCGCGGGGCGCAGGAAGAGGATCGTTCGGGTGTCCGAAGCGGAAAGCCGCAGCGTCGAATTCGAACAGGCCGCGGTCGAGAGCTTTCTCGGCGGCTACGAAACGCTGCCTGGCGTCCGTGACGAGATGATGGATGCCGAAGGGCACCCGCGTCCGCACTGGGTCGGCTTCCTCACCGCCCTCGCGGAACTGGGCCCCGAGGAATTGCGCCGCCGCTTTTCCTCCGCCGACCGCTATCTGCGCGAATCCGGCGTGTTCTACCGGGTCTATGACGATGCCGGCGGCGATGAGCGCCCCTGGGCGCTCAGCCATATTCCCCTGGTGCTGGACAAAGCCGACTGGTCGGAACTGGCCAAGGGACTGGTGGAGCGGGCCGAACTGCTGGAAGGCCTGCTGGCGGACCTGTACGGCCCCGCCAGCCTGGTGACCAGCGGCGCGCTGCCCGCCGCCGCGGTGGCCGGCAGTCCCGATTTCCTGCGGCCGCTGGTGGGGGTGAAGCCGCGCGGCGGGCGCTATCTGCGCTTCTACGCCGCCGATGTGGGCCGCGGTCCCGATGGCCGCTGGTGGGTGCTGTCCGATCGCACTCAGGCGCCGTCCGGCGTCGGCTATGCGCTGGAAAACCGCCTGGCGGTGACCCGCGCGCTCCCCGATGTGTCGCGCTCCCTGCGCATGGAGCGGCTGGCCTCCTTCTTCCAGAGCTTTCGCACCTCGCTGTTGAAGCTGGACACCACGGGGGAGGGCCGGATCGGCCTTCTGACCCCCGGCTCGCTCAACGAGACCTATTTCGAACATGCGCTGCTCGCCCGCTATCTCGGCTTCCTGCTGGTGGAAGGCGAGGATCTCACCGTGCGCGGCGACGTGGTGAACGTGCGCACCGTCGCCGGCCTGAAGCGGGTGGACGTGCTGCTGCGCCGGCTCGATGCGGATTTCGCCGACCCGCTGGAATTGAACTCCCGCTCGCGCCTCGGCGTGCCGGGCCTGGTGCAGGCGGTGCGGGCCGGCGGCGTCGCCATGGCCAATGCGCTGGGCTCGGGCCTGGTGGAGGCGCCGGCGCTGATGGCCTTTCTGCCGCGCCTCGCCACCCAATTGCTCGGCCGCTCTTTGACGCTGCCGCATGTGGGCACCTGGTGGTGCGGCCAGGAAGCCGAGCGCACGGAAGTGATGGAGCATCTGGACGAACTGGTGATCACCTCGGCCTTCGGGGCGCCGGTGGCCGGTCTGTCGCGGCGCAATTCGGTGGTGGGCGCCGACCTCGGCGCCACCGAGCGGCGGCGCCTTGCCTCCTTGCTGGCCCGGCGCGGGGCGGATCTGGTGGGGCAGGACATCGCCCGCATCTCCACCATGCCGGTGTGGAACGGCGACAAGCTGGTGCCGCGCCCCTTCACCTTGCGCGTGTTCCTCGCCGCCACCGAAGACGGCTGGATGGTGATGCCCGGCGGCTTCTGCCGCATTTCCGAAAGCCTGGACGCCCGCGCCTTCTCCATCCAGCGCGGCGATCGCTCCGCCGACGTGTGGGTGCTGGCGGATGGGGCGGTGTCCACCGCCACCTTGATGCCCAGCGCCGAGAGCGTGCGCATCCGCCGCTCCTCCGGCACCCTGCCCAGCCGGGCGGCGGACAATCTGTTCTGGCTTGGCCGCTATGTGGAGCGCACCGAGGAGACCCTGCGGGTGGTCCGCGCTTTGGTGGGGCGCCTGTCGGAGGTGGAGCCCGCCGCAGGTCCCCTGGTCACCCGGCTGCTCAGCCTGCTGTCCGGCTGGGGCGCCATGCCGCGGGATCTGGCCCGGGCCAATCCCGGCCGCTATGCCATCGCCGCTTTGACCCGCGTGGATCTGCCGGGCGCGCTGCCGCAACTGGTGCGCAACGCGCGGGCCGCCGCCTCGGTGATCCGCGACCGCTTCTCCCCCGACGCCTGGCGGGCGCTGCTGGATCTGGAGGGCTGCCTCACCGCCCCCACGCCCTCGGCCGCCTCCGAGGCGGATGCCCATGAGCGGGCCGATGCCGGGCTGCGCATCGTCGCCGCCTTTTCGGGCCTCGCCAGCGAGAACATGAACCGGCTGGCGGGCTGGCGTTTCCTGGAGATCGGCCGGCGCATCGAGCGGGCCATCGCCCTGTTGCGCTTCGCCCGCACCTTCGCCGAACCGGCGGCGCCGCGCGGGGCGCTCAACGTGCTGCTGCAACTGGCGGACAGCCAGATCACCTATCGCACCCGCTATGTGATGCTGGAGGCGCGCGGCCCGGTGCTGGATCTGGTGCTGCTGGACCCGGACAATCCGCGCTCGCTGATGTTCCAGATCCAGCGCATCGCCGACCATCTGCGCGTTCTGCCCGGCCGCGACCCCGATGCGCCGCCGTCCCTGGCGGAGCGCCTGGTGGCGCGCATCCTGTCCGATCTCATCGCCCGCACCGCGGATTCGTTCGAGCTGCAGGATTTCGAGACCATGCAGGGCGATCTGCTGCGGCTCTCGGACGAGATCAGCGCGCATTATTTCATCCAGGGCCCGGAAGAGACCACCTCCTGGCCCGGCGTCTCGTGAGGCCCTGATGCTCTACGACATCCGCCAGACCACCAGTTACAGCTACGCCGCGCCGGTGCGGGCGGTGAAGCAGGTGCTGCGCATGTCGCCGGTGGACCGCAAGGGCCACCAGCATGTCATCGCCCATGTGCTGGACATCGACCCCATCCCCACCGAACTGGAGCGGGGCCGCGACTTCTTCGGCAATGGGATCGCCTGGCTGATCGTGGACGCGCCGCATGACCGGCTCGACATCTCCACCCGCAGCCGCATCGACGTCACGGTGACCCCGCCGCCGGAGGCGGACGAGACGCCGATCGTCGAGACGGTGCGGGCCGCGGCGCTGGCCAGCATGGACCTGGGCGCCACCTCGCCGGTGCATGGCCTGTTCGCCAGCCGCTCGGTGCCGCTGGATGCGGCCATCACCGAATGGACCGCCAGTTCCTGCGCCGGTGACCGGCCGGTGCTGGAGGCCGCACTCGAGGTGATGACCCGCATCCATGAGGAATTCGCCTACCAGCCGGGGGCCACCACGGTCTCCACGCTGCCGGTGGAATCCTTCACCACGCGTTCCGGCGTGTGCCAGGATTTCGCGCATGTGATGATCGCCGGGCTGCGCGGGCTGGGCCTGCCGGCGCGCTATGTCTCGGGCTATCTGCGCACCATCCCGCCCGAGGGCCAGCCGCGCCTCGCCGGGGCGGATGCCACCCATGCCTGGGTGGAGGTGTGGTGCGGCGACGAAGTGGGCTGGATCGGCCTCGACCCCACCAATGCCATCGCCGCCTGCGAGGACCATGTGATCCTCGCCGTGGGCCGCGACTATGCGGACGTGTCCCCGGTGGACGGGGTGATGGTGTCCTCCGGCAGCCAGATCCTGGCGGTGGGCGTGGACGTGGTACCCGTGGAGCGGCCCCACGCCGAGGCGCCTGCCTCCTGAGGCGCGCCCGCGCATCCTGCACCTATCCGCATTCTGGGCGCCCAAACCCAGGGGCCGCGCGGCATTGCCGACGCGGCCCCCTGTCGTTCCGGCGAAGGTGAGCCGCCGCTCAGCTTCGCTCTAGCGTCCCTTGCCCATCACCAGATCGGGGAAGCCGGTGGAGATCTGCGGGAAGATGCACAGCAGGATCACCGCCAGCAGCATCAGCAGCACGAACGGCACGGTGCCCCAGATCACGTCCTTGAGCGGGATGTCGGGGGCGATGTTCTTGATGACGAAGATGTTGAGCCCCACCGGGGGATGGATCAGCCCCATCTCCATGACGATGGTCATCACCACGCCGAACCAGATCAGATCAAACCCCGCCGCCCGCAGCGGCGGCAGGATGATCGGCGCGGTCATCAGGATGATGGACACCGGCGGCAGGAAGAAGCCCAGCACCATCACCAGCAGCAGGATGGTCGCCAGCAGCAGCCATTTGGACAGATGCAGCGCCACGATGGCCTCCGCCGCCGCCTGGCTGATGTGCAGATAGCTCATCACATAGGAATAGAGCAGCGACATGCCGATGATCAGCATCAGCATGGTGGATTCGCGCAGCGTCGAGGTGAGGATGGGCGCGAGATCCTTGGGGGTCCACACCCCGTAGATCACCGCGATCAGCACCAGGGCCAGGATGCCGCCCAGGCCCGCGGTCTCGGAGGGGGTGGCATAGCCGCCATAGAGCGCGATCATCACGCCGGTGAGCAGCACCACGAAGGGCAGCACACGCGGCAGCACCGCGAAGCGGTCCCGCATGGTCATGGTGTCCACCCGCAGCAGCTCCGACTCCACGCCGGTGCGCTCATAGGCGACCTTGGCCGCCGCATATTCCTGGCGGAAGCGCACCATGGCGTAGCCGGCGAACAGGACCACCAGCAGCAGCCCCGGTCCCAGGCCCGCGAGGAACAGCCGGCCTAGGGACTGCTCGGCGGCCACCGCATAGAGGATCATGGTGATGGAGGGCGGCAGCAGGATGCCCAGCGTGCCGCCGGCGGCGATGATGCCGGCGGCAAACGCGCCGGAATAGCCGCGCTTGCGCATCTCCGGAATGCCCGCCGAGCCGATGGCCGAGCAGGTGGCGGGCGAGGAGCCCGCCATGGCGGCGAACAGCGCGCAGGCAAAGACATTGGCGATGCCGAGGCCGCCGGGAATGCGGTGCATCCAGGCGTGCAGCGCCGAATAGAGGTCCTGCCCCGCCCGTGACTTGCCGATGGCCGCCCCCTTCAGGATGAACAGCGGGATCGACAGCAAGGTGATGGAGGACATTTCCTCATAGACGTTCTGCGTCACCGTATCGAGGGAGGCGGACGGCATGAAGCCGAACATGAACAGCACCGCCACGGCGCCCAGCGCGAAGGCGATGGGCATGCCGCTGAACATGGTGGCCAGCGTGGCGCCGCCATACATGAGGCCGATCACAAGGGTGCTCATGCGCGGCGTCCTCCGGCCAGAGCGCAGGCCACCTGAAGGGCGATCTGGATGGTCAGGAGAGCCATGCCGAGCATCATGACCGAATAGGGGATCCACAAAGGCGGGCCCCAGGTGGAGGAGGAGACATGGCCATCCTCCCAGGCCTCATGCAGCAGCACGTAGGATTTCCAGGTGAAGAAGGCGCAGAAGGCGCAACTGGCAATGTCCACCAGCAGCAGGCGCACCGCATTCACCTTCGGCGGCAGCAGGGCCGAGAGTGCCTCGATGGCCACATGGCCGCGCCGGCCCTGCACATAGGCCGCGGTCATGAAGGTGGCGCCCACCAGCAGGAAGACCGAGGCCTCGTCCTGCCAATAGGTGGGCGAATGGAAGGCGAGGCGTGTCAACACGGAATAGGACAGGATCAGGCTGGCCAGCACCAAGGCGATGGACGCCAGCAGCACGATCAGCCGGTTCAGCGCCGCGATCGCCCCTTGCAGCACCCCGAGCACAGGATGGGCCGCTTGAGCTGCCGCCAGCGCGCGCGCTTCGGGGGAGACGCTGCCTCCCCCGATCTCGAACCCATGAGCGCTCATGCCTGGACCTCTTCGGCCAGCTTCATCAGCTTGGCGGAGAGGGGGGTCTTGGCGGCATAGTCCTTCCACGCGGTCTCGCGGGCGATCACCCGCCACTTCTCGATCACGGCGGGGGTGAGATCGCTGATCTTGGCGCCCGCCTTGGAGAACACCTCGATCACCTTGAGATCGTCTTCCTGCGCGCCCTTGAGGCCGAATGGCTCCATCTCGGCGCCAACCGTGGTGATGAGGTCCTGCTGCGCCTTGGGCAATTTGTCGAAGATGGCCTTCGACATCAGCAGCGGCTCCAGCATGAACCAGTAGGAGGTGCCCTTGCCGGAGGCGAGCTGCTTGGAGAGTTCTTCCAGCCGGAACGAGATCAGGCTGGTGGAGGAGGTGATGCCGGCATCGCAGGCCCCCGTCTGCATCGCCACATAGAGTTCGTTGGACGGCAGGTTCAGCACCGCCGCGCCCGCCGCCTGGAGCATGAGATCCATCTCGCGGGAGCCGCCGCGGATCTTCATGCCCTTGGCGTCCTCGGGTGTCACCAGCGGGCGCTCGCGGCTGGCCGCGCCGCCCGCCTGCCAGACCCAGGTGATGATCTTGACGCCCTTGCTGTCCAGATAAGCGGTGAATTCCTCGCCCACCGGCTTGGTCTTCCAGGCCAGGCCCTGGGCATAGGACGACACCAGGCACGGCATCAGGCCGATGTTGCACTCGGGGGCTTCGCCGCCCGCATAGGAGATGGGGTAGAGCGAGAAATCCAAAGCGCCCTTGCGCAAAGCGGAGAACTGGGCGTTCGTCTTCATCAGCGACGAGCCGGGATAGATCTCGAACTTCAGATCGCCATTGGAGCGCTTCTCCACTTCGGCGGCGAAGCGGCGCACCAGGCGGTCGCGGAAGTCGCCATCATCGCCGGTGGAGCCGGGGAATTGATGCGAGATTTTCAGCGTGGTGGCGGCGTGGCCGAGCCGGGAAAAGCTGAGGACGGCGGGGGCGGCAAGAGCGCCGGCGAGCACGTGGCGACGGGACAGACTCATGGCGTATCCTCCTTGTGCCGGCGCGGGCGGCGCGGGCGTGTGTGGCGTTTCCTCCCGGTCGCCCCGATGTTTCGGGGTCTTGGACCGGATGTGAAGCCGGCGCCGCCCTTGCGGGGGCGCCGGGTCGGGAGCGCGTCAGGCAGCGGCGCTAAAGGTGTCCTTATAGGTGTCGCGCAGCACGTTCTTCTGCACCTTGCCCATGGTGTTGCGCGGCAACTCGTCCACGAAGAAGACCTTCTTGGGCAACTTGAACTTGGCGAGCTTTTCTTCCAGCGCCGTATGGATCTGCGCCTCCGTGAGGGTGGCGCCGGGGGTGCGCACGATCACCGCCGTCACGCCCTCGCCGAAATCCTTGTGCGGCAGGCCGATCACGGCGCTTTCCAGCACGCCGGGGATGGCGTCGATCTCGCCTTCCACTTCCTTGGGATAGACGTTGAAGCCGCCGGTGATCACCAGATCCTTGCCGCGCCCGACGATGTGTACATAGCCCGCCGGGTCGATCTTGCCGAGGTCGCCGGTGATGAAAAAGCCGTCGTGGAATTCCGCGGCGGTCTTCTCCGGCAGCTTCCAATAGCCCTTGAACACGTTCGGGCCCTTCACCTCGATGGAGCCGATCGCATTGGCCCCCAGCACCGTGCCGTCCTGCGGATCGGTGATGCGCACGGAGATGCCCGGCAAGGGGAAGCCCACGGTGCCGGCGATGCGGTCGCCGTCATAGGGGTTGGAGGTGTTCATGCCGGTTTCGGTCATGCCGTAGCGCTCGAGGATCGCCTGGCCGGTGCGCTCCTGGAAGGCGCGATGGGTCTCCGCCAGCAAAGGCGCGGACCCGGACACGAACAGGCGCATGTGCGCGGTGGCCTCCCGCGTCAGGCCGCTCTGGTCCAAGAGGCGGGTGTAGAAGGTGGGCACGCCCATGAGGGTGGTGGCCTTGGGCATCAGGCGCAGCACCTCCGCTGCGTCGAACTTCTGGCAGAAGATCATGCTGGCGCCGGACATCAGGACGACGTCGCCGGCCACGAACAAACCGTGGGTGTGGAAGATGGGCAGCGCGTGGATCAGCACATCATCCTTGGTGAAGCGCCAATAGTCCCGCAGCGTTTCCGCGTTCGACAGCAGATTGGCGTGGGTGAGCATGGCCCCCTTGGCGCGGCCGGTGGTGCCGGAGGTGTAGAGGATGCCGGCCAGATCGTCCGGGCCGCGGGGCACGTCGGTGAAGGTCTCCGGCAGGCCGGCGGCGCCTTCAGTCAGCGAGCCGGTGCCGTCGGTGCCCAGGGTTTCCACATGCGGCACGTTGAGGCTGGTGGCCAGCGTCTTGACCGCCGCGGCGGTCTCCGGGCGCACCACCACCACGGTGGGCTCCGCGTCGGAGAGGAAATAGCTCAGCTCCGACAAGGTGTAGGCAGTATTGAGCGGGAGATAGACCGCCCCCGCGCGCACCGCCGCCAGATAGAGCACGAAGGCCGTCCAGGATTTTTCCACCTGCACCGCCACCCGGTCGCCCGGCTTCACGCCGCGGGCCACCAGCAAATTGGCGAGCCGCGCCGAGAGGGCGAGGGCATCGCCATAGCTCTCGTGCGCGCCATCGGGATGCATGGCCAGCGGCTTGGCGAGGTCCGGCATGGCCGCGCGGATGGCGGCGAAGAAGTGGTTTTCGGTCGGGAGGGTCGTGGTCTGGGTCGTGGTCATGGGGTTGGCACCAAGGAGCGCGCGGCGGCCTCGCCGCGGAGGAGTTTCTTCACCGCCGAGGAGGCCACCACTTCGCCTTTGCCGGCGAAGGCTTCGTGGTTCTTCTCGATGTCGGAGAGCACGTAGCGATAATTGACCATCAGGCCGAGGGCCTGATCGATGCCCTTCTCGGACAGGTCGCCCATGGGGTTGATGCGCTCCAGCCGGGCACCATTGCCCAGATGGAAACGCGCCACTGGGTCCACCGGGCGACCCTTGGCGGTCTTGGCCATCAGGAAATAATGCGCCGCCAGCGCATTCATCAGCGGGGTCAGTTCCGCGCGCACCGCCTCCTGCTCCACCCATTCCGGCGTGTCGAGCAGCGCCAGCAACTGGCGATCCGCCGCGGTGACCGCGGTGGAGGATTCCGCCCGGCGCTCGTCGTCCAGCCATTTGCGGAAGCCCGGCACCGGGGAAAGGGTGACGAAGGTGGTCAGCGAGGGGATCTCGCGGGAGATTTCCTCCACCACCTGCTTGATCAGGAAATGCCCGAAGCTCACCCCCGCCAGTCCGCGCTGGCAGTTGGAGATGGAATAGAATACCGCAGTGGTGGCCGTGCCCGGCGCGATGGGGTCGCGGGACTGATCGAGGATCGGGGCGATGGCGCCCGGCGTCTCGCGGGTGAGGGCCACTTCCACGAAGATCAGCGGCTCGTCCACCAGCGCCGGGTGGAAGAAGGCGTAGCAATGCCGGTCCGGGCTGTCGACGCGGGCGCGCAGGTCGTTCCAGTCGCGGATGGCGTGGACCGCCTCGTAGCGGATGATCTTCTCCAGCACATTGGCCGGGGTGGCCCAATCGATGCGGCGCAGCACGAGGAAGCCCCGGTTGAACCAGGACGAGAACAGATGGCCGAAATCGCGATCCACCGGCGCCAGGTCGCGACGGCGGCTGAGCGCGTCCATCAGATGCTCGCGCATATGCACCAGGTGGGCGGTGGCGCCCGGCGCCATGTTCAGGCGGCGGAACAGCTCCTGCCGGCGCGGTTCGCTGGCGCCGTGCAGCTCGGAAACGGCGGCCTCGGTGGGGGCGGCGGTGTAAGCGGCGATGGCCTTTTCCAGGCGCTTGGCGTCCGGGCCGAAGGTTTCCAGCAGGGCCTCAAAGAAGGCGATGCGGTCGCCGGTCTTCATCTGGCCGTAGCGGGAGAGGATTTCGGCCGCCAGGGCGACGCCGGAGGCTTCACCGCGGCCGGTGAGCAGTTCCTCGCAGCGATCCACCAGGGTGGCCGCGCGGGTGGCGCCGGTGGTGCGGCCGGAGCGATCCAGCAAGGCGCGGCCGCGGTCCGCGATGGTGGTGAGCAGATCGCCGAAGAACGAGCTGTTGGAACTCATTGCGCCGGTCCCATCGGTTGGTGGATGCGCCCATCAAGCCGCACCATTCCGGCCCTGGCAAGGCAAGGATGAGCGCTGGAATGCGGGCCACCGAAGAACATAATCACGGCGCGCTCCCGCATCGTCAGATGCCCCATGAAGCAATGCCTTGCATGTCTTGTCAATAATCATGTATGCAAGATGATGTGATTTGCATTGGAGGCGCCACGTGCGCGGCGACGCGACCCCGCGGCTGCGGGAGGCCCTGGAGGACGACATTGTGGCCGGCCGGCTCAAGCCCGGGCAGCGGCTGGATGAAGTGGGGCTGGCGGAGCGTTTCGGCGTGTCGCGCACCCCCATTCGCGAGGCGCTGATCCAGCTGGCCACCTCCGGCATGGTGGAGATCCGTCCGCGCCGGGGCGCCTATGTGGCGCTGCTAGGCCCGCGCCAATTGATCGAGTCGTTCGAATTGATGTCCGAGCTGGAGGCGGCCTGCGCCCGTTTGGCGGCCCGGCGCATGACGCCGGAGGATCGCGCGGCGCTCGAAAGCGCCCATGCGGATTGCGCGCGGGCGGCATCGTCCGGCGACATCGAAACCTATTATACCGAGAATGCGCGCTTCCACGGCGCCATCTATGCGGCCACCGCCAACCGCACCCTGGCGGCGGAGACCCTGCGCCATCAGCGCCTGCTCCAGCCCTATCGGCGGCTGCAATTGCGGGTGCCCCGGCGCATGGAGGCCTCGTTCGCCGAGCACCAGGGCATATTGGACGCCCTGATGTCCGGCGAGGGAGAACGGGCCGCCGACCGGCTCCGCGCCCATGTGCTGGTGCAGGGCGAGCGGTTCCTGGCCCTGCTCACCGCGCTCCAGGACGAGGCCGAAGCGCTGGCCGCCGCCGGCTAAGGGCGGTGCCGTCAGGCGCCGGTGAAGAAGTCCACCACCAACTTCAGATTGAGCCCGATGATGAGGGCGCTGGCGGCGCACGCCGCCACCGTCTGCCACAGCGGCGCTTTGAAGACGCCCATCTTGCGCTTGTCGGCGGTGAACATCACCAAGGGCACGATGGCGAAGGGCAGTTGCAGCGACAGCACCACCTGGCTGAGGATCAGCAGCGTGCCGGCGCCTTGCTCCCCATAGGCGATGGTCACCGCGGCGGCGGGCACGATGGCGATGCAGCGGGTGATCAGCCGGCGCAGCCAGGGTTGCAGCTTGATGCGGATGAAGCCCTCCATCACCGCCTGTCCGGCGATGGTGGCGGTGACCGTGGAGTTGAGGCCGCAGCAGATCAGCGCCACCGCGAACAAGGTGGGCGCCAGGGCACTCCCCAGCAGCGGGTTGAGCAGTTCGTGCGCCTTGCCCAGGTCCGCCACTTCGCCCGAGCCTTTGCCATAGAAGGCCGCCGCCGCCAGGATCAGGATCGAGGCATTGATGGTCAAAGCGAACATCAAGGCGAAGGTGGAATCCCAGGTGGCAAAGCGGATCGCCTCGCGGATGCCGTGCTCGCTGGTGTCGTGCTTGCGGGTCTGCACGATGGCCGAGTGCAGATAGAGATTATGCGGCATCACCGTCGCCCCGAGGATGCCCAGCGCCAGATAGAGCATGTCCGGATTGGTGACGATCTGCGTGGTGGGCGCAAAGCCGCGGATCACCGCCCCCCAGTCCGGGTCGGCGAGGGCGATTTGCACGAAGAAGCAGGCGGCGATCACCGCCAGCAGCGCCACCACCAGCGCCTCCACGAAGCGGAAGCCCAGCTTCTGCAGCCACAGGATGAGGAACACATCCAGTGCGGTGATGACCACGCCCAGCTCCAGCGGAATGCCGAACAACAGGTTGAGGCCGATGGCGGTGCCGATGACTTCCGCCAGGTCGGTGGCGCAGATGGCGAATTCCGCCAGGATCCACAGCACGAAGGAGACCGGCCGCGGAAAGCTGTCGCGGCACGCCTGCGCCAGGTCGCGGCCGGTGGCCACACCGAGGCGCGAGCACAGCGCCTGCAACAGGATGGCGATGACGTTGGAGAGCAAGGCAACGAACAGCAGCGCATAGCCAAAGCGCGATCCGCCGGCGAGCGAAGTGGCCCAATTGCCGGGGTCCATATAGCCGGTGGCCACCAGATAGCCTGGGCCGATGAAGGCGAACAGACGCCCGAAGCCCCTGCGATGGGACACCGCGATGGAGCCATGCACGTCCGACAGCGCCGGTTCGCCGCGTGGACTGCGCCAGCCGTCGGCGCTTTTGGTTACATGGTCCAGCATCACTCGGGTCCTAGCCTGAAATTCGTCCAATCAGAATGGGGAAGCAAACCTTCCCCGTCAATGCAATTGCGAATTATTTGCAAAAATGACCGATCGGCTGCGGCCCAGCCCCCGCGCCCCTCACCTTGTGTGGTCCACGCACCGTCGCGTCGTTCTCACAATGGCGAAGCGTTTCGGGATCGCCCGCCGCGCCGTGCCGCCGCGCGCGTCCGGCCGGCGGTGCCCGCCCAGCGGAAGCCTGACTGTATTTTGGGATAAGGGGGCGATCGGTGGGACATGGGGTCAATGAATTCCCCAGCGTCGCGCGGTAGTCTGGCGGCTGAACGGGTCACGACCACGCCGCAGCACCCCACCGGCTTTTTTGTGTCGTGCTCGCCATGGAACGGGAGGTCGACGGCCTGCATTGGCCGCGGCGCCTGCGGAGACCGAAGCGAGGCGGACGATGAGCGACACGGACACCGGCCAACCCGAAGCCCAGCCGAACATCTCCACCCCCAAGGGCGGGCTCTATAGCGGATGGTACGATTCCAGCCGTCTCGACCCCAATGTGCGGGCAGTGATGATGGACTATCGCTGGACCACGGCCCTCGGGGGCACGCAGGCGGCGGGTCACTTCACCTATGCCTTCGCCACCGGTCCCAGCGACTATAGCGATGGGACAACCGCCTATGTCGGGCCCGCGCTCGCCTCCACGGCGACCGAACTGAGCGCCTCGCAGAAGGTGGCCGTGCTCACCGTGTTCGGCCTCATCAGCGCCTACACCGGACTGACCTTTTCCCAGGTGTCGTCCACGTCCGCGAGCGCGGCCACCTTCCGGTTCGCCAATTATGCCGATGGCGGCTCGGAATCCAGTTTCCCCGCCAATCAGGGTGCCTACGCGCCCTCCGACAGCGGGAATGCGGCGGACACCTTTCTCGGCCAGAACGGCAATGCCCCGGAGAAGTTCTTCGGCACCGACGACTTCCTGACCATCGCCCACGAGATGGGCCACGCCTTCGGCCTGAAGCACGGCCACGACCCTGACTACAACGGCACCTTGGCCGCCGGATTCAACGATTACGAATTCTCGGCCATGACCTATGCCGCCTATCTCGGGGCCGATACCAAGGGCGCCACGGCCACCTGGAATGGCTCGTCGCCCATCAGTTTCATGATGTACGACATTGCCGCGCTGCAGGCCTACTACGGTGCCAACTTCTCCAAGGCCGGTACCACGGCCGTCTATACCTGGGACCCGCACACCGGCCAGGAATTCATCAATGGCGTGGCCGCCCCCTTCACCGGCGTCACGGAGACCGGCAAGATCTTCAGCACCGTCTGGACCCAGGGCGCGCTGACCACCTACGACCTGAGCGCCTTCAACGAAGACCAGGTCGACGACATGCGGCCCGGCCAGTGGTTGACCTTCTCCCGCGCCCAGATCGCCGACCTGCGCTCCGATGTGGCCGAAGGCACGCCGGAGTATCAGGCGCGGGGCAACGTCTATAATTCCCTGCTCTATGATGGCGACGGGCGCTCGGCCATCAGCAACCTCACCAGCGGCAATGGCAACGACCATATTACCGGCAATGATTTCGACAACATCATCCGCGCCGGCGGCGGCACCGATTATATCTTCAGCGGCGCGGGCAATGATCGCGTCAGCGGCGGGGCAGGGGCCGACACCATCGTGTTCGGCAGCGGCCGCGATGTGCTGTTCGACACCCTCGCCGACCTCAATGGCGATGTGGTCCAGGGCTTCTCGCTGACCACCAAGATCGAGGTGGTGGGCTCGGAAATCGCCCACACCGGCTTCTCGGTGGCCAAGGGGGCCGGGTTCGCCACCCTGACCTCCTCCGGCTACAGCTTCCAGGTGCACGGGGAATTCGCCAGCGGGGCGTTCATGTCGGTGGCCCGCGGGGCGAGGGACGCGGGCCATACGGACTTCAGCTTCGAGACCTATCTGCCGAGCCTCACCGAGTCCGTCGCCGTGCAGTCGGACAGCGTCAATGGCATCGACAATGCCGACTTCCTCACCGGCGACGGCGAGGTGGGATTCTCGGTGCAGCTTCAGTCGGCCTCCTCGGCGTTCCACAACACGCTGGGGGCTTACACCATCGCGGTGGACGGCACGATTTCCAACGTGCGGATCCTGTTCTCCGACACGCTGGTGGCGAGCCATGGGGCAACGTTCGACCTCGGGACGCCGGCGGACGGCAGCGAGGTGGGCTTCTTCCTGATCCAGGACGGCTTCGGTCGCTTCGGCGGGCTGCCCAATGACCTGTCCTTCCTGCAGACCGGCGGCAAGATCCCCACGCTGTTCAGCCAGAGCCACGGGGCGGTCTCCGACGCCACCATCTACCACTCGGATGCCGCCTGGAATGCGGATGGCCTGGACCACGTATTGAGCGGCGTCTCAGCGGACGGCAGCGCGCTGCTGATCGGCTTCGAGGATCTGTCGCGCGGCACCGGGGACAATGATTTCCAGGATGTGGTGTTTGCGGTCCACGACACTTCGGGCTTCCTGATCATCTGAAGGAAAGGGCATCGGGCCGAGGTTCTCCACCCGGTGCGGCTGCGCGGCCACGGCTACGGGGGGCTCCCATGGTCGGACTTGCCCCGCCGCCGATGGACGGCCAAAGTCCCGCTCAAGGCCGGCATCAAGCCGGCGGCTTGGGAAGGGACGCGGCATGCCTGAGGCAGCCCAGGGATCGGATACCTATGATTATGTGATCGTCGGCGCGGGCTCCGCCGGCTGTGTCCTGGCCAACCGGCTCTCGGCCGATCCCAGCGTGCGGGTCGCCATCGTGGAAGCGGGCGGCAAGGACGACTGGATCTGGTTTCACATTCCGGTGGGCTATCTGTTCGCCATCGGCAATCCCCGCGCCGACTGGTGCTTCAAGACCGAGCCGGAAGCCGGGCTGAACGGGCGCGTGCTCTCCTATCCCAGGGGCAAGACCATCGGCGGTTCGTCCGCCATCAACGCCATGATCAACATGCGCGGGCAGGCGGCGGACTATGACCATTGGCGCCAGCTCGGCCTGCCGGGCTGGGGCTGGGACGATGTGGCGCCGCTGTTCAAGGGCCATGAGGACCATTTCCTCGGCCCCAATGCCCACCATGGCAAAGGCGGGGAATGGCATGTGGAGTTTCCCCGCATCACCTGGCCGCTGCTGGATGTGGTGCGCCAGGCGGCAGGCGAGGCGGGGATTTCCGGCATCGCCGATTTCAACACCGGCGACAATGAGGGCGCCTCCTATTTCCATGTGAACCAGAAGCGCGGCCTGCGCTGGAGCGCCGCGCGCGGCTTCCTCAAGCCGGTGCTGAACCGGCGCAATCTCGACCTCATCACCGCCGGCCATGTGGAGAAGGTGGAGACCAAGGATCGCCGCGCCACCGGCGTCACCTTCTCCGGCCCCGGCGGCCGGCGCACCCTGCACGCGCGGCGCGAGGTGATCCTCGCCGCCGGCGCCCTGGGCTCCCCGCAATTGATGATGCTGTCCGGCATCGGGCCGGCGGAGCATCTGGCGGCGCGCGGCATCGATCTGGTGCTGGACAAGCCCGGCGTCGGCTCCAATTTGCAGGACCATTTGCAATTGCGGCTGATCTACAAGGTGGCGGGCATCGGCACCTTGAACCAGCGCTATCATTCGCTGCTGGGGCGCATGGGCATGGGGCTGGAGTTCGCCTTCCTGCGGCGCGGGCCCCTCACCATGGCGCCGTCGCAAATGGGCATATTCACCCGATCCGATCCCGGCCAGGAGCGGGCGAATTTGGAATTCCACGTGCAGCCGCTGTCGCTGGACAAGTTCGGCGATCCGCTGCACCGCTTCCCCGCCTTCACCATGAGCGTGTGCAATCTGCGCCCCACCTCCCGCGGCACCATCCGCCTGAAGAGTGCCGACCCGCGCGCCGCCCCCGCCATCGCGCCGCAGTATCTCACCACGCCGGAGGATCGACAGGTGGCGGCGGACTCCATCCGCGTCGCCCGCCGCATTGTCGGCCAGCCGGCGCTGCGGCCTTACGCGCCGCAGGAACTTTTGCCCGGCGCCACCATTTCCAGTGATGACGACGGCGCGCTGAGCCAGGCGGCGGGGGATGTGGGCACCACCATCTTCCACCCCGTGGGCACAGCGAAGATGGGCCTGGAGAGCGACCCCATGGCGGTGGTGGATGCGCGTTTGAAGGTGATCGGCATCGACGGCCTGCGGGTGGTGGATGCCTCCATCATGCCCACCATCACCTCGGGCAACACCAACTCGCCCACCATCATGATCGGCGAGAAGGCGGCCCGGATGATTTTGGAGGATGCCCGCGCATGAGCAAGATCCGTCTCGCACCCCTATGGGCCGCCGCAGGCGCCGTGGCGCTATTGAGCAGCCCGGCCTTGGCGTCCAGTCCCGACACCTGGGCGGAGCTGTTCGCCAAGGCGCAGGCCGCCTGTTTCAAGGCCTCCGGCCTGAAGGAGACGCGCGCCATCGGCAAGCCCACGGACTTTTCCGATCGCGTCCTGGTGCTGGTGAGCGGGCGCTGGCCGCAGCCGCACATGAAGAACGCCAAGGCCACTTACGCCTGCCTCTATGGCAAGGCCAGCGGCACCGCCGAGGCGCAGGAATTGATGACCCCGCCGTGAGGCGGCGGGGCGGCGCTCAGGCGGCGAGGGCGTCCACCGCCGGGGCGTTGCGGGCGAGGCCGTCGAAGGCATCCAGCAGCCGGTCGCGCCAAGCAAAAACCACGTCGTCCGCCTCCAGCAGTTGCACGTCGCTGATGCAGCGCGCCCACATGAACATGCCGAACACGCAATAATCCGCATAGGCCGGCCCGGCGCCGGCCACGAACGGCTGGTGCTTCAGCATCAGGCGCAGCGGGGTGAGCGCCTTGCGGAAATCGGCGATGCGCCCGGCCTGGTCGGCGGCCACCGCTTCCAGCGGGCGGCCGAAGCGCGCCTCGCGGCTGGTGCGGAAATAGGCGCGGTCCTTCTCATCCACCCGGGCGAGAATGTCGAGCACGAGAATCGGCGCCAAGGTGGGCACCAGGGCGCCGTCTGCGAAGGCATTGACGAAGCGGGTCAGCGCCCGTCCCGGATCGGCGCCGAACAGCGAGGGCGCATCGGGATAGGTGTCTTCCAGGTAGGTGGCGATGCTCCAGGAATCCGCCACCGTCGTCTCGCCATCGCGCAGCACCGGCACCATCCCCTGGCCCGAGAAGGCGATCTCCGCTTTGTCCGTGAAGCGCCAGGGCACGCACTCGGCCGTCAGGCCCTTGTGGGCCAAGGCCATGCGGATCTTCCAGCAATGCGGGCTGAAGCGCAGGGCGGCATCGGCGCCGGCCAGTTCGTAGAGGGTGAGGATGGGGCGGGTCATCGGGTCTCCAGGGACGGGCGAGTACACGCCCCGTCACGGGGCGGGGAAGGGATGGGCGCGCGATGCGGCAGCGGTCCGCATCGCGCGCCGCGGCCGTTTAGCGCCGCGGACCGCGTCCGCGGGTGGCGCGGGTGACGCCACGGATGGGCGCCGCTTTCGCCACGGTCGGGGCGGGGGCGGTCTTGGCAGACGCCGCCTTGGCTGGGGCGCTCTTGATTTGAGCGCTCTTGGTTTGAGCGCTCTTGGCTGGGGCGGCCTTGGCTGGCGCGGTCTTGGGAGAGGACGCTGCCTTGCCTTTGGCCTTCGCAGCCGCGGGCGGCGCTGCCGCGGCCTTGGGGGCAGGCGCCAGCGGTGCCGCCACCGGCGTCACGGGCGCGGCCTTGGCCGGCGCACGCTTACCGGCGGCGCGCGTCGGCCGGGCGGCCGGTGTGGGAGCTGACGGTACACTGGCGGCGGGGGCCGGTGCCTTTCGGCGCGCGGCGGGCCGCGCTGTCGCAGCGGGGGCTGGCGCCGCTTCCACGACGCTGGGGGCCGCAGACGCCGCGGCGCTGGTGGCCGCCTGGGTGCGGGCGGGCGCCGCTTTGGCCGCCGTCGCGGGCTTTGCGCGGGGCGTTGCCGCCGCTGGCACCGCCTCGGCCTGGACCGCCTCCGGGACCGCCGGCTCAGGGGCCGGGTCCGCCTGCGGCGCGGTGGCCGGGTTCCCCAGCACATTGGCGACGATGTGCGCCACCAGCAGGCCCTTGTCCTCCATCACCGGCAGCCGATGGATGTGCTTGCGGACCAGGTAATAAATGAAGGTGGAGTGCAGGTGCCAGACCAGCTCGAACTCCAGCGGATCGCTGGTCTGCCGGTCGGACAGGCCGCGATGCACCCGCAGCTCCCGCTGGATCACCTTCAGCAGCCGGTTCACATGGGTTTCGATGTAGCGGGTGATGATGTCGCTGCCGGCGAGGCTGGCGTAGAGCGACACGCGGATCCAATGGCTCTCGTCGATGGCCTGGAAATAGGACAGGTAGAAGCGCTCCAGCCGCTGTTGCAGCGGCACGGTGCGATCCTTCAGCCCGGCTTCCCATTCCTTGGACCAGCGCTGCACGAACACCTGCTGATAGACGCTTTCGATCAGCGCCTGCTTGGTGTTGAAATAGCGGAAAATGAGGCCCTGGGAGACGCCCAGCCGGGTGGCCAGGTCGCGGGTCTGCGCCTCGAAGCCGTGCTCAGCGAAGAAGGCGACCGCCTCATCCAGGATCATCTGGCCGCGCACCTCGGGGGCGAGGCGGCTGCGGCGCGGCCGGTCATCGGGAGCCGCGACGGCACCGCTGGCGGCGCTGGCCACCACAGGCTTGGAGGCGGCGGACCGGACGGCTTTCGAGACCGCTTTCGTGACGGCCTTCGCTTTTGACCGGGCGGGGGGCTTGATGGACGCAGCCGAAGGGCTGCCACCGGATGCGCGGCGCGCCGCCGGGCGGGTGGAGGGGGCTGCGGTCGCGGTGGCAAGCGCAACCGGCGCGGCTTCCGCCGGCGGGGCGCTCAGGGGCTTGCCCGCCGTCCGCGCGCGGGCGGGGGGCGCAGCCACCGGCGCGGGCGCCGACTTGGCCGAACGGCGGGGCGCGGCGGGCTTCGCCGAAGCGATCTTCGCAACCGCCGCCTTTGCGGGCGCAGCCGTCGCAAGCGCCCGGGTCGCCGCGGCCGTCGTCACAGGTGCGGATTTCGCCGGGGCGGCTTTGGCCGCGACGGGTTTCGCCGGCGCGGCCTTGGGGGAGGCGGCCTTGAGCGATGCGGTCTTTGGCGCTGCGGACTTTGGCGCTGTGGACTTTGGCGATGCGGATTTGGCCGCAGTGGCCTTGGGCGCTGCGGCCTTGGCTGCCGTGCTGGCGCCCGACGGTTTGGCCGGCGATGCGCTCACAGAGGCGCCACGGCCGCGCGCGGACTTGATCGGAGCCGGAGCGGACGCCGCGGCTGGGGTTGCGGCTTTGGTTGCAGCCTTGGACCGGGCCGGGCTAGGCGCCGGTGCCGACACCGGCGTCTCGGCGACGGGAGCTTTGGCTGCCCGGCCCTTGGCCGGGGCGCGTGGGGCGGGGGATTTACGGTTGGCCACGGGACGCGTCCTTGCTTGTCATTCTGGCGCCGCACCCGGCGCCCGGCACTAGGATTACCTCCTCGGGGTTGTATTGACAACATAGTCAATATGTATTGATCTATCGATCAATAACCGTCGCACCCAATCAGCGGCGAAAACCGGGAGAAATGCATGGCCAAGGCTCGAAAAGTCATCATCACCTGCGCCGTCACGGGGGCCATCCATACCCCGACCATGTCGGAGTTTCTGCCCATCACGCCCGACGAAATTGTGGCGGAGGCCCTGGCCGCCGCGGAAGCGGGCGCGGCGATCCTGCACCTGCATGCCCGCAATCCGGAAACCGGCCAGCCCGATCAGCGGCCGGAAGCGTTCGCCCCCTTCCTCTCGCGGATCAAGCAGCAGACCGACGCGGCGATCAATATCACCTCCGGCGGCAGCCCCTATATGCGGGTGGAGGAACGGGTGCTGCCCGCCGCCACCTTTAAGCCGGAAGTGGCCTCGCTCAATATGGGCTCGATCAATTTCGGCCTGTATCATCTGCTGGATAAATACTCGAACTTCAAGTTCGAGTGGGAGCGGACCCATCTGGAAAACACCCGCGACCTGGTTTTCCGCAATTCCTTCAAGGACATCGAATACATCCTCGAGACCTGCTACGGCAATGGCACGCGCTTCGAATTCGAATGCTACGACATCGGGCATCTCTATAATCTGAAGCACTTTCTGGATCGCGGGCTGCTGAAGCCGCCGTTGTTCGTGCAGTCGGTGTTCGGGCTGCTGGGCGGCATCGGCGCCCATCCCGAGGACATCATGCATATGAAGCGCACGGCGGATCGTCTGTTCGGCGATGAGTATCGCTGGTCCGTGCTGGGCGCCGGCCGCAATCAGATGCCGGTCGCCGCCATGGCCGCCAGCATGGGCGGCAATGTGCGCGTCGGGCTGGAGGATTCCCTGTGGGCCGGCCCCGGCAAGCTGGCCCGCTCCAATGCCGACCAGGTGCGCCTGGTGCGCCAGGTGATCGAGGGGCTTGGCCTGGAGATTGCCACGCCGGACGAGGCGCGGGAGATGCTCGATCTCAAGGGCGCCGACAAGACCAACATCTGACGCCCTGTCCCACGGGCGCCGGGGCGGCTGTTGTCCGCCGTGCCGGCGCCCGTCACCTGACCCTTGTTTCCGGAGCCCCTCATGACCCAGACCCTGCCTCTCTCCGGCCGCGTGGCCATCGTCACCGGCGCTGCCCGCGGCATCGGCGCGGCCACCTGCCGCGCGCTGGCCGATGCGGGGGCGCAGGTGGTGGCGGCGGTGCGCGCGCCCGCCGCCGAACCGCCGCCGGCCTTTGCCGGCGCGGTGCCGCCCATCACGTTGATGGGCTGCGACGTGGCCGCGTCCAAGAGCGTCGCGGACCTCATAGCCGCGGTGGTGGGGCAGTTCGGGCGGCTGGACATCCTGATCAATAACGCCGGAACGGTGGAGCCCATCGGCCGCATCGCCGATACCGATCCGGATGCCTGGCTGCACGGCATTACCGTCAATCTGGCCGGCCCCTATTATGCGGTGCGGGCGGCGCTGCCCCATTTCGCCGCCGGCGGCGTGGTGGTGAACCTGTCCTCCGGGGCGGCGCACACGCCGCGCGAGGGCTGGTCGGCCTATTGCTCCGGCAAGGCGGGGCTGGCCATGTTCACCCGTGCCATCGCCCATGAATATGGCGCCGCCGGCGTGCGCGCCTATGGCTTCCAGCCCGGCGTGGTGGACACGGACATGCAGGGGCTCATCCGCGCCTCGGGCATCAATGAGATCAGCCGGCTGAAGCGCGAGCAGCTGCGCCCGGTGGCGCAGCCGGCGCAGGTGATTGCCTATCTGTGCTCGGATGCGGCGGTGGATCTCGCCGGACAGGAGCTGTCGATCGCCGATGCCGCTTTGTGCGCGCGCGCCGGCCTTTGAGGGTGCCGGCCTTTGAGGCTCAGGCGTCCGGCGCGCCGGTCTGGCGCAAGGGGTGCGCATCGGCAAAGGCGGGCAGGGCAAAGCAGCGGTCCGCCAGCTCTGTCACCTTCGGGAAGGGCGCCACATCCAGGGTAAACATGCGCGCGCTCAGCACATGGCCGGTGATGCACACGTCCGCCAGTCCGGGATGCTCGCCTAAGGTGAAGGGAACGGGTGGGCGTTCCCCGAGCAGCCGCTCATAGGTGCCCAACGTGGTGCCGATCCAGTGCCGCACCCAGGCGTTCACGGCGTCGCCGTCGGCCTGAAACTGGGTGCGCAGCCGCTCCCGCACGCGCGGCACCATCAAGGGGTGGGTGTCGGCCACCGTGAGCAATGCCAGGGACCGCGCATAGGCGCGCTCCACCGGATCGCGGGGCAGAAGCGCCGGCGTGGGCTGGATGTCGTCCAGATATTCCAGGATCGCCAGGGATTGGGTGAAGCGGCGGCCGTCATGTTCCAGGGTGGGCACCGCATGGGCGGCATTCACGGCGTCATAATCGGCGGCAAACTGGGTGCCGTCGAGAATGTTCACCGACACCTCCTCGAAGGGCAACCCCTTCAGATTGAGGGCGGCGCGGACGCGGAAGGAGGCGATGGATCGCCAGAAGCCGTAGAGGCGTAAGCGCATGGTCGTCTCCTTCCGGTGAGTTGGCGCTGCTACAGGCCGAGCAGCTTCTTGGCATTGCCGCCGCAGATGGCGGCGATGGCGTCGGCGTCCAGGGCGGATCCCACCACATGGCCGATGGGATCGCTGTCGGCCATGTCGTAGGGGTAATCGGTGCCCATCAGCACATGGTCAGGCCCCACCAGCCGCACCAGGGCCTCCAATTGCTCCGGGGTGAACACCACGGTGTCGAAATAGAGCCGCTTGAGATAGGTGGTCGGCGCATGGGGCAGGGAGCCGCGGGTGTCGGAGCGGGCGCCCCAGGCATGGTCCATGCGGCCCGAATAGGCCGCCACATAGCCGCCCCCGTGCACGGACAGGATCTTCAGCTTGGGGTGCCGTTCCAGCACGCCGTCGAAGATCAGATAGTGCAGCGCCATGGTGGTTTCGAGCGGGTTGCCGATGACATTGTTGAAATAGAAGCGCGTCATGCGGTCCGCATGGGTGAAGCCGTTGGGGTGCAGCACCACCACGGTGCCCAGCTCCTCGGCCTTGGCCCAGAAGGGGGCGAAGGCGGGGTCGGACACCTCCTTGCCGGCGATGGTGGTGAGGATCTGCACGCCCTTGAAGCCGTGGGTCTTGGTGATCCGCTCCAGCTCTTCGGCTGCCGCGTGCCCGTCCTGCATGGGCACGGTGCCGAAGGCGCGGAAGCGGTCCGGCTTGCGCGCCACATATTCCGCCAGGCCATCATTGACCACCTGCGTCGCCTTGATGCCGATCTCTACCGGGACGGTGTAATAGCACTGCGGCGGCGGCGGCATGACCAGCTGCATGTCGAGGCCGGCCTCGTCCATGTCGCGCAGGCGATCATCATATTGGGTGATGCGGCTGGTGCGGTCGACGTCCTGGTGCTTGTTGAGTTCCTTGGTCTCGGCATTGGCAAAGTGCGCCAAAGGGATGGTGGACCAGTCGATATGACCTTCGACGATCTTGGCCGCCGCCGGCACCGCCACATGGGAATGAATATCTAGGGTGAGGCTCTTGGGCCGGATCTCCCGCCCGGGCTTGCCATGGGTGCGGGCGGCGGTGGGGCCGAAGCTGTTCCAGACCTGTGTCATGATGGAGCTGATCCTTGGCTCGGGAGGGGGACGTCAGAAGACGCCAAGGTGGTGGGAAACCAGTTCGCGGTCGGCGGAGACCTGGGCGGCGGTGCCGGTGAAGGCTACCGCGCCGGTATTGATGATGACCACCTCGTCGGCAAGGTTAAGCGTCATCTTGATGTTCTGTTCCACCAGGATGATGGACAGGCCCTCGCCCTTCAGCATGGCGATGATGCGCCCCACATCCGCGACGATCTGCGGCGCCAGTCCTTCGGACGGCTCGTCCATGAGCAGCACCCGGGGATTGCCCATGAGGGCGCGGCCGATGGCCAGCATCTGCTGCTCGCCGCCGGACAGCAGGCCGGCGCCCTGGGCCTGGCGTTCCTTGAGGCGCGGGAAGATCTCGAACACCCGCTCCAGCGACCAGGCAGGAGTCTTGGTGGCCGCGGCGATGCGGCTCGCCCGTTGCGCCGCCACTTGCAGATTCTCCTTCACGGAGAGGCTGCGGAACACCCGCCGGCCCTGCGGCACCAGGCTGATGCCCTTGGCGGAAATGGCCTCGGGCGTGGCGCCCGAAACCTTCTCCCCCGCCAGCACGATGCTGCCGCGCTTGGGGGTGAGAAAGCCCATGATGGTGCTCATGCAGGTGGTCTTGCCGGCGCCGTTGCGCCCCAGGAGCCCCAGCAGTTCACCCTCCCGCAGCGAGAGGCCGATGCCGTGCAGCACATGGCTGTCGCCATAATAAGCGTCGACACCGGAGAGTTCGAGAATCTCACTCGCCAAGATAGATCTCCCTGGTGCGCGGATCGGCCACCACGTCGGCGCGGGTGCCCTGGACGATGACCTGACCGAAATGCAGCACGGTGATCTGCTCGGCAAAGGCCAGGGCCACGTCCATGTCGTGCTCGATCATCACGATGGTGACATCGCGGGGAATGGTGGTGAGCAGGTCGCTGACCCCGGTGCGTTCGTTCTGGGACAGGCCGGCCAGAGGCTCGTCCAGCAGCAGCAGCTTGGGCTTCTGGGCCAGCGCCATGGCCAGTTCCAGCCGGCGGCGCTCGCCATAGGAGGTCTCGCCCACCAAGCGCGTGCCGCCGTCGG
The DNA here is from genome assembly GCA_965227945.1 of Azorhizobium sp. Classification (GTDB taxonomy): domain Bacteria; phylum Pseudomonadota; class Alphaproteobacteria; order Rhizobiales; family Xanthobacteraceae; genus Azorhizobium. Next base: position 129,802 of record CBDDGQ010000005.1, read on the forward strand.
CCAGGCCCACGGAGGCGAGGGCTTCCTCCGCCAGGGCAAACAGGTCGCGCTGGCCGGAGAGCGAGATCCACGGGTTCCAGCGCACCCCCCGCAAGCCCAGCAGGGACAGCACCACATTGTGCAGCAGCGTGTCCTGCGGGAACAAGGTGAGGATCTGGTAGGTGCGCGACAGCCCCTTGGCCACCCGTGTGGCGGTCTTGAGCTTCACCAGTTCGTCGCCGAACAGGCGGATGGAGCCGCTGTCCGGGCGCAAATCGCCGGTGATCTGGTTGAACAGCGTGGTCTTGCCCGCGCCGTTCGGGCCGATGATCAGCCGCCGCTCGCCGGGCTGCACCCGGATGGTCACGTCGCGGGTCACCGGCAGTCCGCCGAAGCGCTTGTTGAGGCTGGTGATTTCCAGAGCCGGGCCGGTCATGCGGAGCGCTCCAGTTTGGTGTCGGGGACCTTGGAGGGCGGCGGGGCGGCCGCGCTGCCGGGAGGCGGGAGGGCGGCCTTGGCCTTGCGCTTGGCGGCATTGCGCCGCCACTGCACCAGGCCGGGGACGATGCCGTGCGGCATGAACATCACCGCCACCACGAAGATGATCCCCAGCAGCGCATTCCAGCGCTCCACATAGGAGCTGGCTACATTCTTCACCAAGGTGACGATCACCGCCCCCACCACCGGGCCGGACAGGGTGCCGGCGCCGCCCAAAATGGTCATCAGCAGCACTTCGGCGGACTGCTGGAGGGAGAGCGCATAGGGGCTGACGAACTTCTGATAGTAGATGAACAGCAGCCCCGCCACCCCGGCCCAGAAGCCGGACATGATGAAGGCGAACCAGCGGATCATCCACACGTCGTGGCCCAGCATGCTCATGCGCCGGGGCTGATCGCGGGCGCCCTTCAGCGAGGCGCCGAAGGGCGAATGCACCAGCCGCCAGATGCAGAAGATGGCGAAGGCGAACACCAGCAAAGCGAAATAATAGAAGCTGATGGCGCCGTTCAGCGAGACCCCGAAGGGCATGGGGCGCGCCGGCAGCGCCATGCCGTTGTCGCCATTGGTCAGCCCCACCCAGCGATAGGCCAGGCCCCAGACGATCTGCCCGAGGGCGAGGGTAATCATCAGGAAGCTGAGGCCGGTGGCCCGCAGCGCCAGCATGCCGAAGCCGGCCGCCACGATGGTGGTCAGCACCAAGGCGCCCAGCGCGGCGGTGAGCTGGCCATAGCCGTGGGTGACCAGCCAGGTGCAGGTATAAGCCGCGATGCCGAGATAGGCCGCATGGCCGAGCGAGACCATGCCGCCATAGCCGACGATCAGGTTCACGCTGGCGGCGAACAGCGCGAAGATCAGGATCTGGCTCAGCAGATTGATATAATAGTCGCCGAGACCGAGCGGCAGAAGGGCCAGGAGGGCGAGGGCGATGAGGCAGGCGAGCACCGCGCGGTTCATCGGGCGGCTCCCGCGAACAGGCCCTGCGGCATCAGCACCAGCACCAGCACCATGGGCAGGAACAAGATCACATAGGCGAAGTCCGGAAACAGCGCCGTGCCGAAATTATAGATGAAGCCGACGATGAAGGAGCCGACGAAGGCCCCCGCCAGACTGCCGACGCCGCCCAGGATCACCACCACCAGCGCCAGCGGCAGCATGTCCGCATCAAGCCCCGGATAGGCCGACATGATGGGTCCGCCGATGGTGCCGCCAAGCCCCGCCAGCGCGGCGCCCAGCAGGAACACCAGCATGAACAGGCGGGACACCGGAATGCCGACGCCGCGGGCCATTTCCATGTCGTCCACCCCGGCCCGGATCATGGCGCCGAGGCGCGTGCGCTCCATGAGGATGTGCAACAGGATGGCGGCGACGATGGCGACCCCGAGCACCACCAGCCGATAGGTGGGGAAGGCATAGCCGATGAAGAAGGTGGGCGCCCGCAGCGCCTGCGGCGCCGGCACCGGGACCGGATCGCCGGTCCACACCATCAGGCATACGTCGGCGATGATGAAGGAGACGCCCAGCGTCACCAGCACCTGGCCCTGGCCGTTGCCCGCCAGCTTGCGCAGCAGGCCGCGCTCCATGACGATGCCGAGCGCACCCACGGCCAGGCCCGACAGCAGGGCCGCGAGCCAGAAGTTGATCTCCCAGGACAGGAAGGTCGCGCCGAAATAGGCCCCCAGCATGAAGAAGGCGCCGTGGGCCAGATTGGGCATGCGCATCAGCCCGAAGATCAGCGAAAAACCGGACGACAACAGGAACAGCAGGCCACCGAAGGCCACGCTGTTCAGGGTCTGGATCAGCCAGAATTGCATGGCGCGCTCCGTTCGAAAGACGGGAAAAGGCGGCGGGCGTCCTGCGCCCGCCGCGGCGTCACGCGCCGGTCACGGCTCCAGATTCTTCGCCGGCGGGAAGTCGCGCGAATAGACCGGGTTCTTCAGGAAGGCTTCAGGCCCGTAATTCCAGAACTGCGAGACGTTCTCGTAGGTCTTGATAACGGTATTCACCAGCCGGCCGCCCTTCTTCTCCACCTTGCGGATGTAGACGTTGCCGACCACGTTGCCGTAGGTGTCGAAGCTCACCGGGCCGCGACAGGTGTCCTCCACCTTGTTGGTGCGCAGCGCCTTCATCAGCGCGTCCTTGTCGTCCATGCCCTTGGGGCCGACGGTCTTCAGGGCGGCTTCCAGCACGGCGGCCGCGGTGTAGGTGGCGGCGCCGTAATAGCCGGGGTCCACCTTGTAGTCGCGGCGCATGGCCTCGACGAACTTCTTGTTGGCGGGGTTGTCCAGCTCCGCCGAATAATAATTCACCGACAGCAAGCCGATGGCATCATCGCCCATCTGCTGCAGCAAGGCTTCGTCGAAGGCGGTCATGCCGCCCAGCAGGGGCACCTTGCCCTTGAGGCCGTATTCATTGAACTGGCGGAAGAAGCGGAAGCCGTTCGAGCCGGCGAAGGCGGCGAAGATGCAGTCCACATTGGTCTTCAGCTGGGCGATATAGGTCCCATAGTCGGGCACCGCCAGCGGCGGCCACAGCTTCTGCACCACCTTGCCACCGTCGGCCTCGAACACCTGCTGGAAGCCGGAGTTCTGCTCGTGGCCGTAAGCGATGTCGTCGGCGATGGTGGTGGCGCGCTTGTACTTCAGGTCCTTGGCCGCATAGTCGCCCATGACGTGGCTGCACTGCGAGGACGTGGCTGTCACGCGCACGAACCAGGGGTTGGCGCGGCGCTGGGTCATGTCGTCGGCGGCGGCGACGCTCACCGTGGGGGTCTTGGTCTGGCGGATGACATCGTCCAGCGCCAGCGCCTCCTGGGTGGAGAGCGGGCCGATCAGGCAGGAGATCTGGTTACGCTCCACCAGTTCCTGCATCTTGGTCAGCGCCACCGCCGGCGCGCCGCCGGTGTCCACCGTGAACACCTCCACCGGGATGCCGGCGAGGACGTTGTTGCGCTCCTTCATATAGATGTTGAGGCCCTGCTCCAGCTGGATGCCGCCGGAAGCGAGCGGGCCGGTCTTCACCGTCATGAAGCCGATGCGGAACGGCTTGGTCTGCGCCCGCAACACGGCCGGCGCGCCGATGGCGGCTACGCCGACGCCGGCGCCGATACCCTTCAGGATGCTTCTGCGATCAACAATCATCTGTCTCTCCCTGGCGTTTCCCCGATGGGCGGATTGATCCGCCTCTGTCTTCTGTCGGCGTTCTTGTGTCTGCGTTCTTCTGTCGGCGTTGGATCCGTCGCCGCAACGCACGGCCGTTTCGGCCTTCTGCGCCGGAGGCGGAAGGGCCGACCCGTTGGCGCGGGCCGACCCCGGGCCGTCCCGGCATGATCTGCGGGCCGGCAAGGAGTGGAGGGTCCGCCGGCGCCCGGCCGGCGGCACATCAGGCCTTCGGGATCACCGGCAGCAGCACATAGCTTTCGTGCGCGGGGTCGAAGTGCAGGGTGGTGGTGCCGCCGAAGATGGCCTCCGGACGGTCCAGCGGGTCATTGTGCAGGAACGGACCGCATCCGGTCAGGTCGTTCTTGAAATTGGACAGCCGGCCACCGGAGCCGCCGGGCCATTCATAGTCCTTGCCGCGCACCGACAAGGCGATGCGATAGCCCTTGGGCACCACGATGCAGGTGGGCCAGATCTCGATGTCCAGCTCCACCGGCACGCCGGGGGTCAGGGGCTGGGCCTCGTCATGGGTGTGATAGGGGCGGTAGGGCTCGGTAAGCTTGGGATCGAGCTTGCGGTGCGAGGCCCGCAGCCAACCCTGCGCCACCGGGGTATGCGGATCGATGGCCCCCTGGAAGGTGACTTCCTTCAGGTCCGCCGAGAACACCCGCAGCACCAGGAACAGGTCCGCATCCGCGGTGGTGGAGGAGACGAACAGCTTGGCGGCGATGGGGCCGGTGATCTCGGTTTCCTGCTCCATGGGCGGGGTCAGGAAGGTGAGCCCCTCGCCCAATGCCTCGAACGCGACCTCCGTCTTGTTGGCCACCGGCTCCGGCGCCAGCCGCGCGGTGCGCGGATGCAGATGGAACTTGGTCCATTGGGTGCGGGCCAGCGGCCACTCGTGCTCCGCCCGCTCCACGAACACTTCGCCCGGATGACGCACCTGCAGCAAGACCTTGGGCTGGCGATCCCAGCCATTGTCCTCGCCCTTGAGGAAATGGTCGAAGAAGCGCAACTGCAAGGTGCGGCCATAGTCGGTGTAGAAGTGCGTCCAGTGCTCGATGCCGTGGACTTCCAGCCATTTGTTCTTGGAGGCGGCGCGCACGAAGGCTTCAAAATTGCCCCGCGGATGCAGGCCCTGTCCGCCCCAATTGGCAGCTGACAGGAAGGGCACCTCGATGTCATCCCAGATCGGCGAGCGATCGGTGTGATACGAATCGTCCAGCGGGTGGGAGCGGATGTCGGCGCCGAAGTCGATGCGGTTGGCCGCCAGTTCCTCCTCGGACAGGATCTCCGGCCCGCAGACCAATTGGCCGGTGGCCTTGGAGCGCCGGCCACGCTCGCCGATGCCATATTGCACGGTCTTGACCTGCATGTCGTACCAATTGGCCCAGAAGGTGGAGAGGATCCCCCCATGGTGGGTCATGTCGCGATACCAGTCGGCGGAGCCTTCCCAAATGCACATGGCGGCCAGATGCGGCGGCTTGTGCTTGGCCACATGCCACTGGTTGGAGCCGAAATAGGAGATGCCGTTGAGGCCCACCTTGCCGTTGCTCCAGGGCTGCTCGGCCGCCCATTCGATGCAGTCGTAGAAGTCCTTCTGCTCGCGCGGGGAGAAGGGGTCGATGAAGCCGGGCGAGGTGCCGCAGCCACGGGAATCCACGCGGGCGCAGGCATAGCCTTCCGGCACCCATTTCTCCGGGTCCACCACTTCCCACGCCTGGTGGATGTTGCTGGAGCCGGCGGGCACGTCCGGATGCTTCTGGGCCATGCGCTCCCAGGCGCTGGGATAGCCCTCCTGGAAGGACAGCCCCTTGGCGTAGGGGCCATAGGTCAGCAGGACCGGATAGCGCCCTTCCGCCGGCGGCAGGAACACGTCGGCGCGCACCACGAGGCCGTCGTCCATGGTGATGGGCAGGTCCCGCAAGATCCGCATGCCGTCGCGGGTCTCCATATGGGAGCGATGGGGGGAGCGATTGGGTGCCACAGGGGCGGCGATGCCGGGATCGGTCATCTGCACGGGCATGTCCTCCTTGCGATTTTTTAGTCTTGGTCGCGCCTTATGCTTTTGCGCTTACCTGGACCATGCTAATGATCGCTCGATAATTAGCAAGTGCAAAACTTCGGGCTGTCTGCCCTAGGGAGAGGTCGCCATGAAAATCGGAATTGCCGGTGCGGGACGGATGGGCGGCGCCATGGCGCTGCGGCTTCTGGACCTGGGGCATGAGGTCGTCGTGTGGAACCGGTCGCAGGACCGTCTGTCGCCTTTGGTGGATGCGGGCGTCCAGGTTGCCGCCACCCCGGCGGCCCTGGCGGAGCGCTCTGAGGTCATCATCTCCAGCCTGCTGGACGCCGCGGCACTGGCGCAGGTGTATGAAGGCGCAGAGGGGCTGCTGTCGGTGCCGCTCGCCGGTAAGCTCTTCATCGAGATGAGCACCGTGCTGCCTGATGACGAGACCGCTCTGGCGGCCAAGGTGCGGGCGGCCGGTGGCGCCTTTCTCGAATGCCCGGTGGGCGGCACCATCGGCCCGGCCCGCACCGGCAAGCTGCTGGGCCTGGCGGGCGGAGAGGCGGCGGACTTCGAACGCGCCCGGCCGCTGCTGGACCAATTGTGCCGGCGGGTGGAGCATGTGGGGCCGGTGGGGGCAGGGGCCTCCATGAAACTGGCCATCAATCTGCCGCTGCTGGTGTTCTATCAGGCGTTCGGCGAAGCTTTCACCTTGTGCCGGCACCTGGGGCTGAGCACCGAATGGCTGGTGGACTTCTTCTCCGACACCTCCGGCGGCGCCAATGTGCTGAAGGGCCGGCGCGACCCCATCGCCAAGGCTTTGGCCGGCGAGGACATCGGCCCTGCCAGCTTTGCGGTGGATGCCATCCGCAAGGACCTGCGCACCATGATCGCGGAAGCGGCCAAGCAGAATATGGAACTGCCGGTCACCGCCCGCACGCTGGAGGTCTATGACGCCGCCTCCCGCGCCGGGCTCGGCGATCAGGACGGCGCCGCGCTCACCGCCTTCTGGTCGCGCCACGGCCGCACCTGACGGTCGCTTCCCCCTTCTCGCGCGCGGAGACTTCCATGACCTTGTCGCTGGCGGAAGCCGATACCATCATCACCGCTGCGCTCGCCACCGGGCGCGATCTCAAGCTCGCGCCGCTCACCGTGGTGGTGCTGGATGCCGGCGGCCATCCGGTCGCGCTCAAGCGGGAGGATGGCTCGGGCATCCTGCGGGTGGACATCGCCACCGGCAAGGCCTGGGGCGCCCTGGGCATGGGCTTCGGCTCCCGCGAGCTGGCGGAGCGGGCCGCCAAGGCGCCCAGCTTCATCGCGGCGCTCACCGCGGTGAGCCACGGGCGGCTGGTCCCGGTGCCAGGCGGCGTCCTGTTGCTGAAGGGGGAGGCCGTGGTCGGGGCGGTGGGAATCTCCGGCGACACCTCCGACCAGGACGAAGCCTGCGCCTTGGCCGGGATCGCCGCCGCCGGCCTGGAGGGGCGGGTCGGAAAATGACCTGTCCCCACCGGGCGGGCGGTTATGGTTGATGCAGTGTTAATCTTCCGCGCCTGCCCCTGTGGCGCCTTGGCTCGGCCATCATCCGGCCGCGGCCGCCGGTGGCCGGGGAACGGGCAAGCGCGGCACCGGCCCCCGGCGCGCCGGTGTTCAGGCACCGGCGACAGCGTGCCGGGAGGGAATGTCCAAACCTCCCTTTAACGCCCCGCCGGCTAAGCCTCTCAGCAACCGGCCGCGCCATCCGCGCGGCCCGCTGGGTCCTGGACGCACATGCCTTCTTCGAATCATCCTCCGAAATCGATCGCATCTTCGTTTTCCCGTGGCCCCGAGACGGCGCCGGCCCGCGCCGCGCCGCTGACCGGCCCTTTGTCCATGCGGGTGGCCGCGCCGGCCGGGAAAAAGGTGACGGTGGCGCCCTGGATCGCCGGTGATCTGGTGCCCAGTTGGCTGGTGCCCTTCACCCTGGACGACAATACCCGCTTCACCCGGACCCCCGATCATTTGCTGCGGGCGCTGTCCGGCCTACCGCTGCCACCCGGCCTGCCGCTGCCGCCGGAGGCCCCGGCGGTGCGGCTGCCGGCGCCGCCTGCGGACACCTTCGGTCCGCCCCACCGGCCCTGGTCTTTCCTGGCGGTGGAGAGTGGCGACGAGCCGGTGGACAGTGCCGTGGTGGCAGCGGCGGTGGCCGATCTGCGCCCGGCCTGGGAGCCGGAGGCCCTGGAGCCCGCGATCCCCGTTGACCGGGACTCGGACGAAAGCGATGCGGCGGATCTGCCGATCGCGCTGGCGTGCGCTGCGTCAGCCGCGACCGGTGAGCCGGACCGGGAGCCGTCCGCGCCGGCCCATCCCGCCAGCGAATCGCCTGTGTCGTTCCCGCCGCGCGCCGCCGCCGCCCACGAGGCGCCGGCCGCTGCGCGCCCCCCGGTCTCGCCGTCCGAAGACGCAGCGGCAGAATCGTTCGATGAGGATGGCCTCGCGGCGGACCTGGCTGGCGTCAGCGCTGCCGAGGCGGCTTCCACCGAGATGGCCATCTTCGCCAGCTTGCCCATGCCGAGCCGCCTGGAGCGTCTGGCGCGCATGATCGTGGTCGGGGAGGGCGCCGTCCCTCCGGTGCCCGCGGCCCAGGACCTCGCGCCTGTCCTGGGGGCCACGCCCCTGGCGGACCTGGCGCCCGACCTGGACATTGACCCGGCGCCGCTTGCCGCTGAGCCGCAGGATTACGCCTCGGAGTCGGACCTCGAAGCGCCTGAGCCTGCGGTCCCCTCTGTGGATCAGGCGCCCGAATCGCCGGCCGAAGCCGTGACCGCCGAGGTGGCCGAGGCGGCCGAGGCGGCCGAGGCGCCCGAGGCGGCGACCGACGCGCCCGTCCATGAGGCCGCGACCGCCGCTGTGCTGTCGGTCGATGTGGCGCCGGAGATCGACGCCCGCATCCCGGCTCCGGTCGATGCAGTCCCCGACCTCTCGTCACCCGCGTCCACTGACGAACCGCCCCTGGCCGTCTCGCCCGCCACCGCCACCCCGTTCGGAACCGTGATGCTGCCGCCGGCGCCCGCCGTCGTGCTGGTGACGGCGACCCTGGGCTGGATGCCCTATCAGCAGAGCGTGCAGACCTCCCTGCCGCCCGCCGCCCTGCCACCGGCCGTCTCGCCGCCGGCCCAACCGCCCGAAGCACCCACCTTTGTGGCCGCCGCTCCTGAGGTGGAGGCTGTACAGGAGGAGTTCCAGCCGGCGGACCCCGACGAGAGCATGGACGAAGCGGTGCCGGAGCGTGCGGCCCCGTCGGCGAACCTGAGCCTCTTCACCGGCGCCTATGAACTGCCGCCGCTGGAGCTCCTGGCCGAGCCGCCGCTGGTGGAGCCGCCATTCGACCTGTCCGAGGAGTTCCTGGAGCAGAATTCCGCCATCCTGCAGCAGACCCTGCGGGACTTCGGGGTGCGCGGCGAGATCATCGACGCCAATCCCGGCCCGGTGGTGACCCTCTATGAACTGGAGCCGGCCCCCGGCACCAAGTCGTCCCGCGTCATCGGCCTTGCCGCCGACATCGCTCGCTCCATGAGCGCCATTTCCGCCCGCGTGGCGGTGGTGGAGGGGCGCAACGTCATCGGCATCGAGTTGCCCAACCGCATCCGCGAGACCGTCTGGCTGCGCGAACTGCTGGCCAATCCCGATTTCAGCGAAGCCCGCGCCAAGCTCGGCCTGTGCCTGGGCAAGACCATCGGCGGTGAGCCGGTGATCGCCGATCTCGCCCGCATGCCGCATCTCCTGGTGGCAGGCACCACCGGCTCGGGGAAGTCGGTGGCCATCAACACCATGATCCTGTCGCTGCTCTACCGGCACACGCCGGAAGCCTGCCGGCTGATCATGATCGACCCGAAGATGCTGGAACTCTCGGTCTATGAGGGCATCCCGCACCTGCTCACCCCGGTGGTCACCGATCCCAAGAAGGCCATCACCGCGCTGAAATGGGCGGTGCGGGAGATGGAAGACCGCTACCGCAAGATGAGCCGCCTCGGCGTGCGGAACATCGACGGCTTCAATGCCCGCGTGGCGGAGGCCCGCGCCAAGGGCGAGGTCATCACCCGCATCATCGAGACCGGCTTCGACCGCGAAACCGGCGAAATGCAGCACCATGAAGAGGCCATGGACCTCTCGGCGCTGCCGTTCATCGTCATCATCGTGGACGAGATGGCCGACCTGATGATGGTGGCCGGCAAGGAGATCGAAGGCGCCATCCAGCGCCTCGCCCAGATGGCGCGGGCCGCCGGCATCCATCTGGTGATGGCCACCCAGCGCCCGTCGGTGGATGTCATCACCGGCACCATCAAGGCCAATTTCCCCACCCGGATCTCGTTCCAGGTGACCTCCAAGATTGACAGCCGCACCATCCTGGGCGAGATGGGCGCCGAGCAGCTGCTGGGCCAGGGCGACATGCTCTACATGGCCTCCGGCGGGCGTACGACCCGCGTGCATGGGCCGTTCGTGTCGGACAGTGAAGTGGAAAAGGTGGTGGCGCACCTGAAATTGCAGGGGCGGCCGGAATATCTGGACGCCGTCACCTCGGAGGACGAGGAGGGCGCCGGCCCCGAGGACGATGGGGCGGTGTTCGACAAATCGGCGCTCGGGGACGAGGGCGACAATTACGAGCAGGCGATCGCGGTGGTGCTGCGCGACCGCAAGGCGTCCACCTCCTACATCCAGCGCCGGCTGCAGATCGGCTACAACAAGGCGGCCAGCCTGATGGAGCGGATGGAGCAGGAAGGCATCGTCGGGCCGGCCAACCATGCGGGCAAGCGCGAGATCCTGGCCACCCGCGCCCCCTGAGGCCGGCCGGAGCCGGGCGCGGGCGGGAGAAGCATGCGCCCGCTCGGCGGCTGCCCAGACGCCCGGACATGTCTGGGCCGCCCTCGCCAGCGGGGGCATGGCCCCGCCGACGGCCCCGGTCGGCTGTGGATAGCACGCGGATGTGCGGCCCCCGGTTGCCGGCCGGCGCGACTTGTCCTATGAACGGCGCTGCGTCGGTCTTCGCACCGGCGTCTGGCACCCGTAGCTCAGCTGGATAGAGCGCTGCCCTCCGAAGGCAGAGGCCAGGGGTTCGAATCCCTTCGGGTGCGCCACTGCAACTTTTGATTGCGCCGGTTCGGAAGGATCCAAGGCCGTCAAAACGCGCATAGACGTCTGTCAGAAAGCTCCCAAACGCCACGCTTGACCGCTTGCGCCAAGCGCTCGATCAAATCCGAGAGGCGACCGTCGAAGCGGCCGCGCTCCGGGGGCTGAAGAAGGCCACCTGAAAAGTGGCCTGTTCTCCGGCCTGTCCTCCAGCGGTCTCGGCGACCTGTTCCAGACCTATGACGGCCACCACCGGCACCGTCCAGCGTGTGTCGCATCGCGGTCAGCATCCAGAACCTGCATGTTTATGGGCACTCCATGACGGGCGCCGGAAGACTGGCTCCGCACCTCAACCCGCCACGGAATCCCGTCCGACCTCTCAGCGTCGTGATGAAATCGTCCGCCGTCCATGACAGGACAGCAGACGGCATGCTTTGTGAGGATCGTCAGCGGCCGGCCCTACGCCAGCATGTCCAGCGTCGCCGCCAGGAAGGCATCGGGGTTGGTCTGGGAGGCCGCATGGGCGCCCCATGCCAGCCGCGCCAGCCGGGCGGCGGGAATGGCGGCGGCCATCTCCTGCGACAGGTGCAGCGGGGTGAGTTGGTCGTCATCGGCCACCACCACCAGGGTCGGCACCTGGATCTGCGGCAGCATCGCCCGGCGGTCAAACGCCAGCAGCATGTCGATGCGTGCCGCCATGGTCTGCGCCGGCGGGCTGGTGGCGATCATGGCGGCGATGAGGGCATCAAGGCGGGCCTGATCGGCGCCGATCCAGCGCGGCGGATAGAGGAACAGCGGCGTGGCGCGATGGTAGGCCTGCGGTCCCGCCGCCAGCAGCAGGTCCTTGCGCACCCGGAAGCACAGGTCGAAATGCGGATCCGGCCCCGCCCAGCCGGCGAACAGAACCATTCGGCCAATGCGGTGCGGCGCTTCCGCACCGAGGATCTGGCCCACGGCGGCGCCGGTGGAATGGCCGATCAGATCCGCTTTGGCCAGTCCCAGATGATCCATCAGCGCCAGCACGTCCGCCGTCAGGGCTTCCACGGTGTGGTGTCTGCGGCGGCTCGTGGTGTCGCCGGTGCCCATGTGGTCGTGGGTCACCACGGTAAAGCGCGCGGTGAGGGCGGGCAGCAGGTTGGCCCAATAATGCCGCGAGCCGCCGAGGCCGGTCACCAGCAGCAGCGGCGGGCCGCTGCCGGCAACGTCATAGACCAGGGTTCCGTCCGGGCGATCCAACGTGGCCATAACGATCCTCAGAAGGCAGGAGCAGCGGCGTCGGTCAGGGCGTCGACCACCGCATCGGTGGGCGCGGTCCAGCCCAGGAAGCGTTCCACATTGAAAATGCTGGCGGCGAAGATGTGCGGCGGGCCGGCTTGCAAGGTGGCGTCGGGCACCATCAGGGCGAAAAATTCCCGATGATAGGCATCGCGCAAAGTGGATTCCACGCAGACATTGGTGTTCACCCCCACCAGCAGCAGCGTGGTGATGCCGCGCGCGCGCAGCAGCTGCTCCAGATGGGTGCCGGCAAAGCCGCTGTAGCGCGCCTTGGGCACCACGGCCTCGCCGGGCAGTGGCGTCAGCGCGTCGACGATGGCGTGGTCCCAGGTGCCGTGAGTGATGAGCGAGCCCCGCGCCTCCGGATGGGCGCGCATGTGCTTCAGGGCGTTGGATTTGTAATAGACCGGCGCGGTGGGGCCGCCGGCCTCGATCTGGTCGGCGGAAAAGCCGTTCTGCAGATGCACCACGAACAGCCCGCACGCGCGGGCCGCCGACAGCACCCGCGCCGCCGCGGCGATCACCGGCGGGCTGGCGGAAATGTCGAAGCCGACCGTGTCCAGATAACCGCCGGGGGAGAGATAGGCATTCTGCATGTCCACCACCACCAGGGCGGTGGCGGCAGGCGCGATGGCCAGCGGCTCGGGGGCGGCGGCGATCACCACGCTGGCGCCGAGGGCGGTGGGGACGGGCAAAGCGGTCATAAGGTCACGCTCCGTAGCGCTTCAGGGCAATGGATTCCGCCAGCACCACCAGGGCATAGAGCGCCAGGCCGATGACGCAGAGCAGGATGATGGCGGCGAAGATCAGGGCCATCTCCGCCTGCGAGGCGGCAAACAGGATCATGTAGCCGAGCCCCGCCTGGGCGGTGATGAACTCGCCCACGATCACCCCGATCATGGAAAAGGTGATGGCGATCTTCAGGCCGGAGAAGATGTGCGGCACGGCGGCAGGAAAGCGCACCTGCGTATAGACCTTCCACCCGCGCGCCCCCACCGCCTGACACAGGCGCAGCAGGTCGCGGTCCACCGAGGTGAGGCCGGTGAGCGTGGCCACCACCACCGGAAAGAACGAGATGAACACGCTGAACGTCACCCGCGACGGGCTGCCGATGCCCAGCCAGACAATGAACAGCGGCGCCAGCGCGATCTTGGGGATCAGCTGGAAGAAGACGATGTTGGGATAGAGCGCCTGCCGCGCCAGCCGCGAGGCGCTCACCAGCACCGCCAGCGAGATGCCCAACACCAAAGAGATCAGGAAGCCGGCGATGGTTTCCAGCGTGGTGGGCACGGCCTGCTGCAGCAGGAACGGCAGCGTCTCCCACAGCCGGACCGCCACCGCCGAGGGGGCGGGCAGCAGCACGTCGGGAATATGCCGAATCCGCACCACCGCCTCCCAGGCGGCGATCACCAGCGCGGCGGTGATCAGCGGCAGCAGCAGGGGCCGGCCCCGCGCCCGCAGCGCGGAGCGGGCGCGGGCGGCGCGGCCGGGGCGCGCGGTGGGGTGAGGCGGGTCGAGGGTCGGAGTCATCATATGGGTCGCCGTCATGGGGCAGGCGTTCCGAGGCTGCGGGCGGGCCTCAATGGGCCTGCGGCGGGGTGCGGTGGATGGAGGCCTTCAGGTGCAGGTACAGATCATTGAAGGCGGGATCTGCCTCCACGCCGGGATCGCGGGGGCGCGCGAACGGCACCTGGATGTCCTCGATGATGGTGGAGGGGCGGCGCCCCATCACCAGGATGCGATCCGAGAGGAAGATGGCCTCGCGGATGGAGTGGGTGATGAAGATCGCCGTCTTGCGTGTGGTGTCCCAGATCCGCGCCAGCGCCAGCCCCATCTCGTCGCGGGTGATGGCGTCGAGGGCGGAGAAGGGCTCGTCCATCAGCAGAATGCGCGGATCATTGATGAGCGCCCGGGCCAGCGCCACCCTTTGGCGCATGCCGCCGGAGAGTTCGCGCGGGCGTTTGTGGCGGAACGCCCACAGATCCACCATGCGCAGCAGGTGTTCGGCGCGGGCCTCATCTTCCGGCAGCACCGGCCGGCACATGCTGACCGGGAACAGCACATTGTCGCGCACGCTGCGCCAGGGCAGCAGGGTGGGGTCCTGGAACATCATGCCGGCGCTGGTCTGCGGCCCGGTCACCGCCAGCCCATCGAGGGTGATGGCGCCGGAGGTGGCGGGCTCAAGCCCCGCCACCATCAGCATCAAGGTGCTCTTGCCGCAGCCGGACGGACCGAGGATGGAGACGAAATCGCCGCGGGCGATGTCGAAGCTGGCCTGCGCCACCGCCTCCACCGCGCCGGACGGGGTCTCATACACCTTGCGCACCGCGCGGGCGGTGATGGCCTGGAACGGCGCGGCATCGGGCGTCGCCTGCGGAAGGTCGGGCGTGATGCTCATCCCAGGATCGCGGCGTATTCGGCCACGTTCTTCTTCACCGCCGCCCATTGCGCCGGGCTGAGTTTGCCCGCGTCGCTGACGAACTGGTTGGTGAACAGGGTGGCCGGATCGGGCCGCTTGGCATCCTTGGGGGCGCCATACGCCATCACCATGTCCACCATGCCGGCCGCCTTGGTCATGTCGGTGTAGCCGATGGCGTGCTGCTCCGCTTCGGGGGCCACCACGGTATAATGCATCAGCCCCTGGGAGATCACGGCGTTTTCCCGCCCGCCTTTGGTGATGGCGACTTCCGGCACTTCCTTGAGGAAGATGTCCACCCCCGCCTCGGGATCGTTCATGGCATAGACGAGGCCTTCCACCAGAGCATCGGTGACCGCCTTGCACAGCTCCTTGTCCTTGGCGAGGGTCTCGGCGCGGGCCACCACCTGGCCGGCATAGAGCGAGACGTCATACTGGCTCCACAGCATGAAGCGGCAGGGCTGCTTCAGCGCCATCATCACCGGCACGCTGGAGGTGGCGATGGCGGTGATGGCATCCACCTGATTGTTGATGACGCTCTGCTCAAGAACGCGGTTGTCCATCTGCACCATGGTGATGGCGGAGGTATCGATGCCGGCCTTCTTGGCGAAGGCGGGCCAGTAAGGCGCCTCGGCGGAGGTGGGCACGGTGCCGATCTTCTTGCCCTCCAGGTCCTTGGGGGTCTTGATCGGGCTGTCGGCGCGCACGGCGATGCCCATGGTGGCGTCGTAGCCCAGCGTGCCCATGGCCACCAAAGGCAGGCCACGGGCGGCGCCGAGGATGACGCCGCCGGCGAACACGAAGCCGAAATCGAACTCGCCCGCGCCCACCGCCTGGGCCGCCGCCACCGAGCCGAAGCCGCGCGAGATGCTCACATCCAGCCCGCGCTTCTTGAAGAAGCCCTGGTTCTTGGCGACATAGGTAAAGAGCGTGGAGCCGTTGGCCAGCCAGGGCAGGGTCAGCTTGAGGCTGCGGCTCTGGGCAATGGCCGGGGTGGCGAGGCGCAGGCCGGCAGCGGCGCCGAGCGCCAGCGCGCCGCCCGCCTTCAGCACGGTGCGGCGGGAGGCGGGGCGGATCAGGGAGGGGGTGTCGTTCGGCATCGGTCGGGAAGTCCTTCTTCAGCTATGCAGAAAACGCTTACTTCGCCTTACCCGATCTCAAGCCAGAATCGTGCCAGTTGCGAGAGCCGAAAAACCGCCCAGGCGAAATGGCGATTTCCGCTGAGCGGGGGCTCATTCCACCTCGAAAATGCCGTCCACTTCGACGCTGGCTCCGGCCGGAAGGGTGGCGACACCCACCGCCGTGCGGGCGTGGCGGCCGGCTTCACCGAACAGCGCGAACATGAGGTCCGAAGCCCCATTGATGACCTTCGGCACATCGGGATAGCCCGGCATGGCATAGACGAAGCCGCCCAGGCGGTGGCAAGCGACCACCTTGTCCAGGTCGCCGTCGAGCGCCTGCGCCAGCGCGGCCAACAGGTTGAGCGCGCACAATTGCGCCGCCTGCTGCCCTGCCGCCAGATCATGAGCGGCGCCCACGGGGCCGGAAAAGCGCACCTCGCCATTCCACTCGCAGATCTGGCCGGCGAGATAGAGCGTGCGGCCCATGCGCGAGAACGGCTTGAACGCCCCCCGCGGCGGCGGCACCGGCGGCAGTTCCAGGCCGAGGGCGCGCAGGCGCCCGGCAACGATCCCCGTCATGCCCACCCCCTTGCGGAGGGGGATGTGGCGCCGCGCATGGGGGCGGCTCCCCATGAGGGAGTACGCATAACATGCTTACATAATGACCAGGCGAATGTGGCATCTTGTGTCGGACGCATGGATCTATCTCATTGTAATTTATGATGTGAGAAAGCCGGTCACGTTTACCGCTGGGCCCTCAGCGGAAATGGGAAGAGGTGTTTAATCACCAATTGCCTTTTCAAAATGCGCCCCTTGGGGCGGAGCGAACAGGCTTTGGGCACCCTGCCACCGTCAGGACCTCAGTGTTCTGCCAGCAGCCGGCCCCGCCCGGCGAACTGATCGGCGATGCCGCAGCGGCGCAGCGCGCTCCAATAGGTGGCGGCATTGATGGCGATCACCGGCAGTCCCAGCCAGCGTTCGGCCTCGTCGGCAATGTCGGTGACGGCCAGGTCCGTGCCCGCCTGCACGATGGCATCCACGCCTGCGGCGGCCAGGGTCTTCAGGCCCTCACGAATGTCCGCGTCGGTGGCGTGGGCGATCTGCACCTCGCTCGGGCGCATCAGGCTATGCACCTGCGCCACCTCATAGCCATGGTCGGCGAAATAGCGCGCCACATGGGCGTCGCCCACCGGCTGGTAGGGGGTGAGAATGCCGATGCGCCGCACCTGCGGGAACCGCCCCAGCGCCTCGACGCAGGCCGCGGAACCCATGCTCACGCGCACCCCGGCGCGGGCTTCCAGGCGGGCCAGAAGCGCGGCGCCGCCAGGCTTTCCGCCCCAAAAGGTGGGAATGGACATGCCCATGACGAGGTGGTCCGGCTTGCAGGTCATCACCCGGTCCACCGCCCCGAACAGGTCCGGCCCGATGGCCTCCACCATGGCTTCGAATTCGGTGTCATTGGTCAGGGGAAGATCCGGAATATGAATGCGTCCCACATGGTTCGTCACCCCGGCCGGGCGCATGGCGTCGGTCTCCGGCTGCACCGTGGTGTTGGTCGAGGGAATGATAATGCCGATCTTCAGGCGATAGCCGAGCCGGTCTGTCATGGGAAGGTTCCTTTGGGTCCGTTCCTTAGAGCTTGCGTCGGGTAGTCCCCGCATCTGGCAAACGCCTTGCAAGGACTGCGACGCCCTCCCGCTGCAAGTTGGATGCCGATTGCGCAGCGCTCTAAAACCGACCGGACCGTGATGCCCCTGCCTTCGCCTGCGCCCCGCCTCGCCGTGCATCGCTCCCGCCATCTCATGGCGCCGTTCCGCGTGTTGCGGCCCGGCAGCTTTGCTGTGGCGCGACGCATCCTGGATGAAGACCCGCACGCGGTGCCCATGGCCGGGGGCCTGGATCTGGTGAACCGCATGAAGACCGGCGGCGGGCCGGCCACGGTGGTGTGGCTGGGTGGCATCGCCGGCGCCGATGCCATCGCCCGCGCGGGCGATCATCTGGTGCTCGGGGCCACCTGCCGCCACGACCAATTGGCCCAGAGCCCGCTGGTGCGCGCGGCGTTTCCGGATCTGGCGGCGGTGTGGGCGAGCCTCGCCACTATCCGCATCCGCAGCCAGGGCAGCCTGGTGGGCAACCTCATGGCGGAAGTCCCGGCCTATGAGGCGGCCGGGCTGCTCATGGCGATCGGCGCCACGCTGTCGGTGCTGCTGCCGGGCGGCGATGAGGCGGCGCTGCCGGTGACCGCCTTGGGCGATGCCGCCGGGGCGGCGCTGCCCCTGCCGAGCCTCGTCACCGCCATCCGCATTCCCTTGCCCGGTCCCGACCGCATGCGGCGCCTGATCTACGACCGCTCCCTGCGGCCGGCGCTTTCGGTGGCGCTCAGCCTGGATGTGACCGCCGGGGTGATCGCCTGCGCCCGTGCCGTGCTGGGCGGCTGCCACCCCCGCCCCCTGGTGCGGACCCTGCCGGTCGAAGGCATGGCACCCCACACCTTGCCGCGCGACGCGCGCACTTTGGCCGAGGCGGTGTTCGGCGACCTGCCGCCGCCCACCGTGCCCTGGGCGGGAGAGGCGGACTATCGCCCGCGCATGGCGCCGCTGCTGCTGTCGCGGCTCTTGCAGGCGGCCGCCCGATGAGCGCCATCTCCTTCACCCTGGACGGCGCCGCCGTCACGTTGCCGGGCGATGCCCCTGGCGTGCTGGCGGATGCCCTGTCCGGTGCCTGTGCTCGCTCCAGCGTGCGCGTGGTGTGCGACCATGGCGCCTGCGGCGCCTGCACGGTGCTGGTGGACGGCGTGCCCACTACTGCCTGCAGCACCCTGACCCAGACCATGGACGGCCGCGCCATCACGACCCTTCAGGGCCTGCGCCCGCCGGGGGCCGCGCCCACCGCCGTGCAGCTGGCCTTTGTGGAGGGCAGCGCGTTCCAATGCGGCATGTGCACGCCGGGCATGGTGCTGCTGGCGGAGGCGCTGCTGGAGCGCACCCCCGATCCCTCCCGCGCCGAGGTTCGGGCCTGGATGGGCGCCAATATCTGCCGCTGCACCGGCTATCGCGCCATCGAGGATGCGGTGCTCCTGGCCGCGCGGCTGCGGCAGGACGGCGAGGGCGTGCCGGGAACACCCTGGCGGGCGGAGCAGACCGCCAAGGTCACCGGCCAGCCCTTCTTCACCATGGACATGACCTTGCCGGGCCTGCTGGAGGCCAAGATCCTGCGCAGTCCCCATGCGCACGCCCGCATCACCGCCATCCGCACCGATGCGGCGCGGGCGCTGCCGGGGGTCCATGCGGTGGTCACCGGCGCCGATGTGGCGACGCTGCCCGAGCCCTTCTATGGCCTGTGGGTGAAGGACCAGCCGTTGCTGGCCATCGACACCGTGCGCCATGAGGGCGACCCGGTGGCAGCGGTGGCCGCCTGCGATGCCGCGACCGCTCTGGCCGCCCTGGCCCTGATCGAGGTGGACTATGAGCTGCTGCCCACCATCGCCACCTTGGATGCGGCGCTGGCGCCCGGCGCGGTGACATTGTTCGCGGGGCCGAGCCTGGGAGCGGTGCCGGCCCATGGGGCGGGCGTCACCGCCCTGATGGAGCCGGCGCCCAACGTGCTCTATTCCTTCCGGCACCAGATGGGCGATGTGGGCGCGGCCTTCGCGGGCGCCGCGCATGTGTTCACGGATACCTTCCACTTCTCGCGCATGTCCCATGCCCAGTTGGAGCCGATCATCACCTTGGCCCGGCCCATGGGCGAGGGGTTCGAGCTGTGGTCCTCCAATCAGGACCCGTTCCTGCTGCGCCAGGACATTGGCGAGATCTTCGGCCTGCCGGAGCATCTGTTGCGGGTGCATACGCTGCATATCGGTGGCGCATTCGGGGTGAAGAGTTTCTGCAAGCTGGAGCCGCTAACCGTGCTGCTGGCGCACAAGGCCGGGCGTGCGGTGCGCCTCGCGCTGACCGTGGATGAGGGCTTCGTCACCTTGTCCCAGCATGCGGCGCGGCTGACGCTGGAAACGGCGGTGGCCGCCGACGGCACTTTCCTGGCTCGCCGCTCGGACATCCTGCTGGACGGCGGCGCCTATGCGGACGGCAGCGCGCTGGTGGCCGACAAGGTGGGCTATCGCATCGGCGGGCCCTATCTCTGGCAGGCGTTGGACAGTCACGCCCGGGCGGTGCGCACCAATACGGTGCCGGCGGGCTCGTTCCGGGGCTTCGGCGGCACCCAGGCAGCCTGGGCCTCGGAGAGCCAGATCGACATGATCGCCCGCCGGCTGGGACTCGATCCGCTGGACTTGCGGCGACGCAATTTGCTGCCGCCGGGCGATCCGTTCCGCCCCGGCGACAGCGCCATCGATTGCGATCTGGTGGCGGGGCTGGAGCTGGTGGCGCAGCGCATCGGCTGGGGCACGCGCACACCTGCCCTTGCGCCGCATCTGGCGCGGGGCAAGGGCCTCGCCATCGGCTTCAAGGATGCGGGCGGGCAGGGCCGCTATGCCCAGGCGCAGGTGAAAGTGCTGCCCGACGGCCACGCGGTCATCAGCTGCGCCACCGTGGACATGGGCCAGGGCGCCACCGAGGCGTTCCGGCGCATCGTCGGCGCGGTGCTGAAGATCGATCCCGCTTGGGTGACGCGGGCGGCGGTGGACACCGACCAGACCGCCTTCGACCAGGGCACCCATGCCTCGTCTGCCACCGTGGTCACCGGCGAGGCGGTGCGCCGCGCGGCGGAGATGGTCCGCGCGCGCATTCTCGCCTTCGCCGCCGAGCGGCTGGGGGTAACGGAGGCGAGCCTGGACTATGCGGACGGGGCGATCCGCCACGGCAATGCGATCACGCCGCTCAAAACCCTGGCGCGGGCCTATTATGGCGGGCTGGGCACGGAATTTACCGGCGCGGGCGAGGTGAAGGTGGAAACCTGTCCCGCTGCGGCATTGAATGCGCAGATCGTGTATTGGATGCCCAATTGGGTCGGCGTGGAACTGGAGGTGGATGTGGAGACGGGCAAGATCACCCTTCTCCATCTGGTCAGCGCGGCGGATGCCGGGCGGGCGCTGGTGCCGGAAGCGGTGCGCGGCCAGATCGAGGGGGCATCCATGCAGGCCATCGGCCAGGCGCTGTTCGAGCACATGGTGTTCGACGGCGCCCATCTCAGCAGCGACACGCCCCAGCGCTATCGCATGCCGCTGGCCACCGACCTGCCGGAGCTGTTCGAGGCCATCACTTTGGAGCAGGGGCTCGGGCGCGGGCCGTTCGGCGCCAAGGGGGTGGGGGAAGCGGGCATTCTGGGGGTGGCCAGCGCCATTGCCAATGCGCTGGAAGATGCGGTGGGCGTGCGCATCGCGTCGCTGCCCATCACCCCGGACAAGGTGCTTGCCGCCCTCGATGCCAAGGCCGCAACCCTGGCCGGACAGGTCATTCCATGAGCCCGCCCGCGAGCTCCGACGCGCCCGCGGTGGCAGAACCCAAGGCGCCACGCCGCCGCGCCAAGGCGGTGGCGCCCGCCGCGGTGCCGGCCCCGGCTGCCCCGGCGCGCCGGCCACGGGATGCCGCCGCCACGGCGGATCGCATCCTCCAGGCGGCCATCGCCGAATTTGCCGAGCATGGCTACACCGGCGCCCGCATCGATGCCATTGCCCGTCGGGCGGATGCGAACATGCGCATGCTGTATCACTACTTCGGCAGCAAGAAAGCGCTGTATCTGCACGTGCTGGAGGCGGTGTTCGAGGACATCCGCATCCAGGAGCAGCGGCTCAACCTCCGCGACCTCGCCCCTCTGCCGGCGATGATCAAGCTGTTCGATTTCACCTATGCCCATTTTGCCGCCAACCCGCTGTTCATCCGCATCTTGGCCAGCGAAAACCTGCTGGGCGGCAAGCACCTGAAGAAGTCCACCAAGGTCTCGGCCATGTCCTCGCCGCTGATGGCGGCCATGGAGGAGGTGCTGACCCGTGGGGTGGCGGAGGGGGTGTTCCGGCCCGGCGTGGACCCGCTCCAGCTCTATGTGACCATGGTGGCCCTGAGCTATGTGCATATTTCCAACGCGCCGACACTGTCGCATCTGTTCAGCGTCAACCTGACCACGGCGCGCTGGCGGGCCGAGCGGCGCCGGCACGCCAGCGAGATGCTGTTGGCGTATCTGCAAAACCCGGCCCCCTCTGCCGGCGTCTGATCCGGCAAAACGGAGCAGGGCGCGTCCTGCGGCTCGAAGCCGAAGACGTGCTTTCCAATTCCGGGGTTCGGGCGCATTCCGGTAGGGATGCCGCGGCGGGCATCGTGATACGGGGATGTCGGATCTGGGAGCCGCTGGCCTGGTTTCGATCTGCCGCAGGTTGCTGCCAAGCCGGCACCGGATGGGCGGCTATCAGCGATGGCACCTCACGTCCACGATCCCGCATGGCAAGAATGGCGACAATCATGGCTGCCGCCCGGGGGAAATCGTTCTGCGGTCGGATGCAACGAGCGGGAAATGGCAGGCGACGAAATGGCCGGCTTCGGCTTCCCGCCATTCCGGCGCGTGCGCCGCACAGAGCGGCGCCGCGCGCGGGCATCGGGTTCGAAAGCGGCAGCCGCTCGGCGGGTTCATGGGCGAGGGCAGCTCTCCGGCGAGCACGTGTGACGGTGAGGGGCGCCGGTCCGGGTCCATGACCGGAATGGCGGCTATCAAGGCCGCCGTGTAAGGGTGCAACGGCGCCGCGTAGAGCCGCGCCGATGGCGCCAGTTCGCACAGCCGGCCGAGGTACATCACCGCAACGCGGTCGCTGATGTTCTTCACCACGGCGAGGTCATGACTGATGAACAGCAGCGTCAGGCCGTAGCGCGCCTTCATATCCTCGAGAAAATTGAGAATCTGCGCGCGCACGGACACATCGAGCGCGGAAACCGGTTCATCGCAGATCACGAGATGCGGCTCCGTGACGAGCGCCCGGGCGATGGCGATGCGCTGGCACTGGCCCCCCGAGAATTCGTGCGGCCGGCGGTCCATCACCTGATCGGGGTCGAGGCCGACGGTTTCCAGCACGGCGCGCACGCGACGGCTGCGCTCTGCGGCGTCGCCGATGCCGGCAATCGCCAATGGCTCGGCGACGATGTCGCGCACCTTGCGGCGCGGATTGAGCGAGGAGATCGGATCTTGGAAGATCATGTGCAGTCGTGTGCGCGCCTGACGCAGGGTCGCGGCGTCGAGGCGGGCGAGGTTGCGCCCCTCGAAGATCACCGAGCCCCCGGTCGGCGGCGGAAGCTGCAGGATCGCGCGTGAAATCGTCGACTTGCCGCAGCCGGATTCGCCCACCAGTCCGAAGGTTTCGCCCTGGTAGACCGTGAAGCTGACGCCCGCGACGGCGGTCAACACTCGCCCGCGCGGCAGCCTGTAGGTGACGGACAGGTCGTCGATGACGAGGAGTTCTGCCGGGCTCACGCGGATGCTCCGGGCGATGCGACCGGGTGCCAGCAGGCAAAGCGGTGCGGTCCGGCCGCATCGGACGCCGACAGCGGCGGCGGGTCCTTTCGGCAGATGTCGGTTGCCTCGTCGCAGCGCGGGGCGAAGCGGCATCCGGGCGGCGGCAGCACCATGTCCGGCGGCCGTCCCCCGATCGCGCGCAACCGCGTGTGGGGCGGATCGGACAGGCTCGGCACGGACCGCATCAAGGCCGCGGTATAGCGCATGCGGCAGTGCCGAAAGAGCGCTCGTGTGGCAGCCTGTTCGACCACCTGCCCGGCATACATCACCGCCACCGTGTCGGTGTATCCGGCCACCACGCCGAGGTCGTGCGAGATCAGGATCATCGCCATGTTGTGGGCCTTTTGCCGGCGGTGCAGCAGGTCGAGGATCTGTGCCTGGATCGTCACATCAAGGGACGTGGTCGGCTCGTCGGCGATCAGAAGCTTGGGGTCGCAGGCGAGCGCGATGGCGATGGCGACCCGCTGGCGCATGCCGCCGGACAACTGGTGCGGATAATGGTGCAGGCGCTCCTCGGGGAGAGACAGGCCCACCGACGTGAGAAGCTCAGTTGCCCTGGTCCGGGCGGCGCGGCCGCGCACGCCAAGATGCCGGGCGAGGACCTCCTCGATTTGCACCCCCACGCGCTTGACCGGATTGAGCGACGATGTCGGATCCTGGAAGACCATCGCAATGTCCTTGCCGCGGATGTCGCGCATCTCCGGTTCGGACAATTTCAGCAGATCGCGGCCCTCGAACGCGATGCGTCCAGTGATGGTGGTGCGCTGCTTCGATAGAATGCCGATGAGCGTTCGAGCAAGCGCGCTCTTGCCGGACCCCGACTCGCCCACGATCCCCAGCGTCTGCCCCCGCCGGACCGAAAACGACACGCCATCGACCGCGCGCAGCAGGCCGCGGTGCGTGTGGAATTGCGTTGCGAGGTCGGTCACCTCCAGGAGAGCCGGGCCCGCGTCCGTCATAGCACGCTGCCCCGCAGATCTGTCCGCGCCCGCAGGCGCTCGCCGATCAGATTGATCGACAGCACCGTGAGGAACATCAGCGCGGCGGGAATGAAGGGGATGTAGGGCAATGTGGCCAGCTCGACCTGGCCGTCCGCGATCATGTTGCCCCAGGTCGGCCACGGCGCCTGCAGGCTGAGGCCCAGAAAGGACAGCACGCCCTCGACCACGATGATGCGGGAGACCACCAGAAGCGCGTAGATCAGCATCGGGATGGCGACGTTGGGCAGGAGTTCCAGCGACAGGACCCGCCAGTGGGTGGCACCCATGGCGCGGGCCGCCAGGACGAAGTCGTGCTGGGCGAACACCAGCGTATTTGCCCGCGCGACCCGCATGAAGGCGGGGACCGTGAGAATGCCCAGCAGGACGACCAGAAGCGGGACGCTGGCCCCGACATAGGCAGTGACGGCAAGGACGACGAGGATGCCGGGAAACGCCATCACCGCGTCCATGGCGGCGACGACCACGACTTCGATGCCGCCGCGAAAGTAGCCGGCTGCCATGCCCAGGAGCATGCCGATGCCAAGTCCGAGCGCCGGCGCCAGCAGGCCGACGGTCAGGGAGATCCGGGCGCCGAAGATGGCGCGGGAGAGGATGTCCCGGCCGAGCTGGTCGGTGCCGAACCAGTAGGACCGATCGGGCCAGTGGGAAAGCGCCGTGAAGTCGGTCTCGATCGGGCTCGGCAGCGGTAGAAGGTTGGCGGTGCCGGCCAGCGCGACGACGATTGCGATCCAGGTCGCCGGGATCCAGAAGCGCAGTCCCAGCCGATCGCGCCCGACCCTTGGGCGCGGCGCCCCGACGGTCGATGCGGTTTCACGTTCGGGATCGCCGGCGACTGCCATCATTGCCGCACTCTCGGATCAAGCAGCGCGTAGATGAGATCGACGCCGAAGTTGATCAGGACATAACCGATGGAGATGGTCGCGACGCAGCCTTGCACCAGCATCATGTCGCGATTGTAGACCGCCCCGGTCAGCATGCGGCCGATCCCGGGCAATCCGAAGATGGTCTCCACCACCAGCGCGCCGGCAATCGTCGCGGCGATCTGCAGGCCTGAGATCGTCACCAGCGTGAACGACGATGGCCGCAAGGCGTGGCGGAACAGGATGAAAGCGGGACCGAGGCCCTTGGCCTTGGCGAGGGCGATATAGTCCTGTTGCAGCGTCTTGATCATGTCGGCACGGAGCACGGCGAAGAGGGGCGGCCATTCAGCCAGCGCGATCGCCAGCGCAGGCAAGGCAAGATGCGCGAGGTTCCCGATGGGATCGGTCAAGAACGGCACATAGCCGGTCGACGGCAGCCAGCGCAGCTTGAGCGCGAACAGGAACATCAGGAGGAGTGCGATGATGAACACGGGCGCCGCGAGCAGCGCCATCGCCACCGCGTTCGCGAACCGGTCGATCCTGCTGCCGGCCTGATAGGCGCACAGCACGCCCGTGGGAACGGCGATGAGCAGCGCCAGACCCTGGCTCAGCAGCATCAGTTCGAGCGTCACCGGAAGGCGATCAAGGATCGATTCCATCACCGGGACCTGCGTGATGTAGGAGCGGCCAAGGTCGCCCCGCAGGAAGCCCGTCAGCCAGTGCAGGTAGCGCAGCAGCAGCGGTTGGTCGAGGCCGAGCTCGGCGCGGACCTGGGCGACGGCGTCCGGCGTCGCCTCGTTGCCGAGCAGGGCCAAGGCGCCGTCACCGGGGAGCAATGTCATGAGCAGGAAGCTCGCGGTCGAAACCACCAGCAGGACGACGCCCAAAGGTACCAGCTTGCGCAGGAAATAGGATGTCATGGCCTGCACCCCGCGGTGTGGTCGTGCATGCGACGCTTATTTTGGATCGACCCACGCCGCGTTGAGCCGCACGAGACCCCGCCGCATCAAGGGGATGTTGTGGACCCGCGGCTGGGTGATGGCGAAATAGTTCGACTGCAGGCGCAACAGGATCGGCATCTGCTTGGCCATCTCCTTGCTGAAATCGCAGTAGGCCGTCTTGCGGACGGCGACATCGAGACTGCGACGGCCGGTCTCGATGGCCTGGTCGAGCACCGGGTCCTTGATCTTGGTGATGTTGCCGCCGCTCTTCGAGAAGAAGGCCTGATAGACCTGAAAGTCGGGGTCCGGCACATCCGCCACTTCCCACATCGCGAGCTGATAATCGCCGCGCAGCACCGGGTTGATGTAGGACGGGCCGCCCTGAATGCTCTTGATCTCCGTTTCGATGCCGACCTTCTGCCAGAAGCTTTGGTAGAGCTGCGCAGGAATGCTCATGAGGGCTGTCGGCTGCACCTGGAGCACGATCTTCACCGGCTTGCCATAGTCTTGGAGGAGCGCTTTGGCCTTCTCCGGATTGTATTCCGGATAACCCACGTCCGCACAATGCCACTCGGAGGTGGCGCCCCAGAAGCTGGTGGCCAGACTACCGACGCCGTCGAAACCGACCTTCAGCTCAATGTTGCGATCCAGGGCATGGGCCAGCGCCTGACGGACCCGGACATCGTCCAGCGGCGGCACGGACGTATTGATGTTGACGGTGGAGGCGCCGGTGCCGACATACTCCACGACCCGCAGTCCCGTGTCGCTGCGGGCCGCCACGACCTGCTTGCCGAGGGGCTCATAGAAAATGTCGATGTCGCCGGTCTTCAGCGCGGTGAAACGTGCGGTGGCATCGGGCAGGAAACGGATGACGATCTTGTCGAGATGCTGCGCCTTCGGATTCCAGTAATTGGGGTTCTTCTCGAAGGTGATGCTGTCGTCCTGTTTCCACTCCGTCATCATGTAGGGGCCGGCGCCGATCGGCCGGCGATTGAGGTCGGGGCCGGCGGTCCTTTCATGCTCGGTGGGCATCACCCAGATCAGGAAGTTGTCGATCAGAAAGAGGCTCGGGAAGGCGGCCCAGGGATAGGCGAGGTGAAATTCCACGGTGGTCTCGTCGATGGCCACCGCGTCCTTCAGCGAGCCCGTCGCCGCCGCGAACATCTGGTTCCGCGCCGGATCGAGGATACGCTGGAAATGGTTCGCCACATCCTGCGCGGTATAGGGCGCTCCGTTGGAGAATGTGAGGCCCGGCCGCAGCTTCAGCCGCCAGGTCAGGCCGTCGGGCGAACTGTCGAGCGCGGTGGCGAGATCCGGAACCCGTTCGCCTTGGTCGTTCCGGGTGAAAAAGTTGGAGAACACCAGCCCGCCGGCCATCGTGGTCTCGCGATTGGCGGAGCGCGTCGTCAATGCATCGAAGCCCTGGACCTGGGCGGCGGTCGCCATGACGATGGTGCCGCCGTCTTTCGGCTCTGGCTCAGCCGCGCCACACGGCTGCAGCCCGATGAGTGCACATGCGAATGCTCCAATGATCGGACCCGCTAGGCGCTTCATGTGGCGTGTCCCCCTTGAACTTATTGTTGATTCCGTCATCAACGGCGGATTGCGAAGTATTGATGGTTTGCAATCGTGTACCGGCTTCCGCTCCAGCCGGGCATGACGCTAAAGGCCGAGGGCCACCGACCTAGCGTCGTTCTTCATTCCCAGGCACTAGCGCTTTGTAAAGTGTTCCTCGCGAGACGGCGCGATGCCGCCGCGATCATTATTATGATTGTACATTCACGATAGTGAATGGTCCAATGTTTGACAACTCGTTGCACTCCAGATCGGGCTCCAGAACAGCGTGATGGTTGTCAGCATTTAGTAGGGTGGGCTTTCGGTGTTCGTCGAAGGGGAGCGGTTCGGCGCTCCGTCTCAGGTCGACCGCATTGCAGCTTCCGGGTACAGCTGTTCATGGAGACGAGGATGTAGGTCTATTGCCGTCGTCTGCTGCAGGTTCTCCTGTCCAGATCGACGATGGCGACGTCATAGACGGTACCTCGGCTGAGCCGTGGCGGGAGGCGCAATGTTTCTCAGCGTGTTCGAAATTTTCAAAGTGGGGATCGGTCCGTCTTCGTCCCATACCATGGGGCCGATGACAGCCGCGGCGCGCTTCCTCACCCTGTTGCGGCAGTCTCCCTCCAGCAGCCAAGCGGCCCGCGTGAGGGCGACCTTGCATGGCTCGCTGGCCTTCACGGGAAAAGGCCACGGCACGGATCGCGCGGTGGCGCTCGGCCTTCTGGGCTGGCTGCCGGCGACGTTGGATCCGGACGAGGCCGAGCGCCAACTGACCAGGCTTCAAGACACCTGTACCTTAAGGGCACCGGGGCTGCCCCCATTGGCCTTCGACCCTGCGGCCGACATCGCGTTCGACTTCGGGCCGCCTCTGCCCGGGCATGCCAACGGCCTCATTCTTGCTGCAGGCGACGCGGACGGCGGAACGCTCCTGTCCGAGACCTATTATTCCATCGGCGGCGGCTTCGTTGTCACCGCCGCGGAGCTGGATCAGCCCAGAGCGGACACCGCCATCGCCGCGCAATACCCCTATCCGTTCAAGAATGCCGCCCAGATGCTGCACATGGCACGGGACAGCGGGTTGTCCATTGCGGCCATGAAGCGAGAGAATGAAATCCGCCTGCGCCCGGAGGCGGACGTGGAAGGTGGCGTGGCCGGCATCTGGTCGGTCATGAATGGCTGCATCGAACGGGGGCTCAGTCTCGACGGCGAGTTGCCCGGAGGGTTGCGGGTGCGCCGCCGCGCCCGCAACATCCACCAGCAGTTGCTGGCCGAGCGGGAGGCCAATTCCAGCCAGCCCCATGCGGGCTCGGACTGGCTGAGCGTCTACGCCATGGCGGTGAACGAGGAAAACGCTGCCGGCGGCAAGGTGGTCACCGCGCCCACCAATGGCGCGGCCGGCGTCATCCCCGCCGTGCTGCGCTATTATCTCGACCATTGCCGCGGCGCGGACCCTGCGCTGGTGTCGGATTTTCTGCTGACCGCCGCGGCCATCGGCGGATTGATCAAGCACAATGCGTCCATCTCCGGCGCCGAGGCGGGCTGCCAGGGCGAGGTTGGATCAGCGGCCGCCATGGCTGCGGCGGGCCTCTGCGCTGTGCTGGGCGGTACGCCGGCGCAGGTGGAGAACGCCGCCGAAATTGCGCTGGAGCATCACCTCGGCATGACGTGCGACCCGGTTGCCGGTCTGGTTCAGGTGCCGTGCATCGAGCGCAACGGCATCGGCGCGACCAAAGCGGTGGCGGCCGCCTCGCTCGCTCTGCGGGGCGATGGATCACACTTCATGCCGCTGGACAACTGCATCGAAGCCATGCGCCAGACCGGCGAAGAGATGAGCAGCAAATTCAAGGAAACCAGCCTCGGCGGCTTGGCGGTCAATCTGCCGGAATGCTGAGTGGGACCGCTGCTCTCCGGGAGCCGCGATCCAGCGCATAGGCGCTCCGCTTGAACGCAGCGCCGTCGAGCAGCCCCTGACTTTCGCCGAGAAGGGTATCAGCGGCCATGATCCGGGCGGTGGTTGAGCCGGTCGCCGAGCGCCCGATGTTCGGCCGCGACGGCGCGGGCTCGCATCCGCCCGGCGAAGCGTCAGTCGACCCATCTCACCCAGTCGGCTCTCTCGTCTAACGGTATCCTGATGCTGTCCAGATCATCAATGCCGACGGCCTGCGCCTTTGCCGCTTGCGACGGTCGTCGGACTGCCTGACCGCGTCACCGCGGCCCGGGAAGTGTCACGCCGGCATCTTCCAGCATGCGGTTGAAGTCCCGCTGCATCCGCCGCTCCATGGCGAAGGCGGGGTCCACGTCCATGCCGGGATCCTCGCTCGCATCATGCAGACACGACTGCTGGTCGAGCATCTCCGTCAGGGCATGGCGGGTGGTCTCGGTCTTCATCAGCAGCGACAGCAGCAGGACGATGGCGCGCCGATGGGCGGCCACCGCAGCCTCCAGTTCGACCTGCGGTCGGCCGGGCACAGGATCAGGTTCGGTCATGCGAAACCTCCCTTGAGAGCGGCGCGGGGCGCCCTCACTGCGATGCGCTTTGCAGGTGGGTGCGCAGGCGCGCCACGTCCGCCGCCGGCACTGCCGGCGCCACATTGCCCCAGCTGTTGCGGACATAGGTGAGGACCTGCGCCACATCCTCGTCGGTGAGGTAGCGGCCCAAGGACGGCATGGCCGGCCCCGTCGGGCGCGCATCGGTGGCCCCGGCGCGACTGCCGGCGAGCACCACGCGGATCAGCGAGGTGGCATCCGCGTTCGACACCAGCGGCGCCCCCGCCAGCTTCGGGAACAGCCCCTCGATGCCCTGGCCATTGCCCCCATGGCAGGCGGAGCAGCGCGCCGCGTAGATCGCCTGGCCGCCCGCCATGGTTGGAGTGTCCGACGCCAGGGCAACGCGGGTGTCCGGCGCGCCCGAGGTGAGGCTCTTCAGATAGGTCGCCACCGCTTTCAGATCCTCGTCCTTCCAGAATTGGGACGAGTTGGTCACCACGTCGGACATGGGGCCGGTGGCGATGTCATAGTCATTGGTTCCGGTCTTCAGATAGTGCGTGATCTGATCCACCGACCATTTGCCGATGCCCTGGGCGGGATCGGCGGTGATGTCGGGGGCGAGCCAGCCATCGACCACGCTCCCCTTGAGAAATTGCGCCTCTTTCTCGCCGCCGAGGGCGGTCTTCGGCGTGTGGCAGGTGCTGCAATGGCCGAGGCCCTGGACCAGATAGGCCCCGCGATTCCACTCCGGGCTCTTGGCCGTGTCGGGCACGTAGGGGCCCGGGGTGAAATTGAGCAGGTTCCACCCGATCAGGATGGCGCGGATGTTGAACGGAAACGGCAGCTGGTTGGACTCGATCGCGTTGTGGACCGGCTCAAGAGTCTGCAAATAGGCAAAGAGCGCCGCGTTGTCGGCGCGGGTCACCTTGGTATAAGCCGTAAACGGCATGGCGGCGTAAAGATGGTAGCCACCTTTGCCGATGCCCGCCGACATGGTGTTCTGGAAATCCTCTTCGCTCCATTGGCCAATGCCGGTGGTGCGATCGGGTGTGATATTCGGCCCCACGAGGCGGCCGAACGGCGTGTCGATGGGCACGCCCCCGGCGAACGGCTTGCCGCCCGGCGCGGTGTGGCAGGCGGCGCAATCGCCCAGCACGGCCAGATAGCGCCCGCTCTCGATCTGCTCGAACGCGGGCTCGCCCGCCGCCGCGACCGAGGCTGTGGCGGCCGCCATGCAGACGCTCAGGAGGAGCGCGGCCCGGTTCATGCCGGCACCAATGCGCCGGGCGCCTTCAGATAGAGATGACGGATGGCGTCCGCCGCCTTGTAGGCCAGAGCCCCGACGGTGCCGGTGGGGTTGTAGCCGGGATTCTGCGGGAAGGCCGACGCGCCGACCACGAACAGGTTGGGCACGTCCCAGCTTTGCAGATACTTGTTCACGGCGCTGGTCTTCGGATCCGATCCCATGACGAAACCTCCGACCACGTGGGAGGATTGATACGGCGCCGCATCCCAGGGCCGGTGTCGGGGTTGCTCGACGATCTGGCGCGCGCCCATGGTCCGGGCGATCTCGCCCACCTTGGCGGTGCAGTAGCCGGCCATCTTCACGTCGTTCTCGGGGAAATCGAAGGTGATCCGCAGCAAGGGCCGTCCCAGGCGATCCTTGTAGGTGGGATCGAGCGAGAGATAGTTTCCGCGGGTGGCATAGCTGGAGGCTTCGCAGCCGATGGACATGGTGGACAGATAGGACCGCACGGTCTGCTTCTTCCAATCGCTGCCCCAGCGCGGCGTGCCCGGGGGCACCGGCCGGCTATTGATCGGGGCCGCACCAATGGGCGTCACCCGGACGCTGCCGCCGCCGAAAAAGCCCAGGCCGGAATGGTCGAAATTGTCGTTATTGAACTCGTCGATCCCCATCCCCACGGCGCCGCCGCCGATGAAGGGATTGAAGTTCTTGTCATCATAGAAGAGCTGCACGCTGTTTGCGGTCTGATAGCAATAATTGCGTCCCGTGGTCCCGGTATTCTTGTCCGGGTCATAGGCTTCGCCCACCCCCGAGAGCAGCATCAGGCGCACGTTTTCGAAGGTGAAGGCCGCGACGACGACAATATCGGCCGGCTGCTCCCATTCCTGTCCCGAGGTGTCGACAAAGACCACGCCCGTCGCGCGCGTGCCGCTGCTGTCCCGTGTCACCCGCAGGACTTCGGAATTGGTGCGCACGGTAAAGTTGGATTTGCGCATGAGCGCAGGCAGGATGGCGATGATGGCGCTGGCCTTGGAGTAATTGGCGCAGCCGTAATTGGTGCAGAAACCGCAGAAGGTGCACGCCCCCATGGTGACGCCCAGCGGGTTGGTGTAGCCCTGGGACAGGAGGGCGGAAGGCACCGGGAAGGGCTTGTAGCCCATCTCCCGCGCCGCCTTGGCAAAGAGCATCGGCGAATAGGGCTGCTTCAGCGGCGGGTTGGGATAGTCCTCCGAGCGCGGTCCCTCGAACGGGTTTCCCCCCTCCTGGAGAGTGCCATTCAGATTGCCGGCCTTGCCCGAGATGCCGGCGATGCGGTCGAAGGCGGCATAATGGGGCTCCATCTCGCCCCAGTCGGTGCCCCAGTCCTGGAGCGTCAGCTCGGCCGGCATGGCGCCGGCGCCGTATTTCTCCACCAGGTGGCTCTTGAGCCGGAATTCCTGCGGCTGGAAGCGGAAGGTGATGCCGGCCCAATGGTTGCCCGCGCCGCCGGTGCCGTTGCCCGGATGGAACGAGCCCCAGCTGCGCATGGGCAAGGCGGTCTGGGCGGTGGTGTTGCGAACGGTGACCGTGTTCTGCACGGTGCGCAGCATCAGCTCCTGGCGCTGGTTGTAGCGCAACTCGTCGGTGATGGTCTCAATGTTGAAGTCGACGGCGGTGTCGCGCCATGGCCCGCGCTCGATGGCCACCACGTCGAGACCGGCATCGGTCAGCTCGCTGGCGATGATCGCGCCGGCCCAGCCCAGGCCGACGACGA
The DNA here is from genome assembly GCA_965227945.1 of Azorhizobium sp. Lineage (GTDB taxonomy): Bacteria > Pseudomonadota > Alphaproteobacteria > Rhizobiales > Xanthobacteraceae > Azorhizobium. Next base: position 162,651 of record CBDDGQ010000005.1, read on the forward strand.
CGACATTCTTGTGGGGCAGCTTGGTTGCCATCGGCTCAGCTCCTGCGGGCGGGCTGGAGGCGGCCGCCGATATGGATGGGGGGCAGGTCGAGGGTCTGGTTATGACGCTCGATATAGTCCCGGTAGTCGTAACGGGCGCCGGGAAAGCCGATCATCTTCCAGGACACCATCTCGCGGTTGCCGCCATAGATCGGATCCGCGAAGAAGCCTTCCATGGTGTTCTGCAGCACGGTGTCGAAGAACATCCGGCCGTCGAACCCGGGCAAGGCGATCTTGCCGCCCTCGAGACCTTTCAGCAGCGTGTCGCGCGCGTCGCCGGACAGTTCGGGGAAGCTCTTGCCGCCAGTCTCGCGGCAGTAGCGCTCAAGCGCGGCGATGCCTCTGCGATAGCGTAATTGCGGCGTGAGGTCCGACTGGTCGCCCTGCGCGGGGGTGCCGTTGAGAAAGGGCGGCTGCATGTAGAGCCGCGCGGACGTGCCGTAGCTGCCCGCCAACTGGCGGTCGATGAACACCGCGCATCCCGCATCCTTGCCGGACGGGCTCAAGTCGTCGGCGGGAATGAGCCGCTCCACGATGGCCTCCACCACGCGGGCTTCGGCTGGCGTGAAGAAATACCATCCCCCGGGACCCAGGGTTTCTGGCGGCGAGTCCGCGAAATTGAACCAGGGAGGCGGGCCTTCGATGATGGCGGCCCGCACGGCGGAGCCTCCGAACAGGACAGCGAGCGCGGTGCTGGTGAGAAAGCCGCGCCGCGTCATGCTGGCTCTGGATGCGGGCATATGGTCTCTCCACGCTGGGCTGGCCCGCTGAGCGGGCGCAACGCACCCTCCGGTCGGAGGCGTTCAAGCGCTGCCGTGAGCTCGACTCCCTGTCGCCTGACATTGTTCCAATGAATTTCTGGAGGCGGCCGCGGCCCTGCACGCAGCGGTCGGAGGCGCAGTCGGCGGTACCTCCGGCACAAGACAAGCAACCGGCCCAAACGGAGCCGGATCGCGTCGGGATCGCCGCCGCGCTGACGCTTGGAGATGCCTGAAGGGAACCTGCGCGCACCTGTCGCATGGGTGAGAGAAGGTGCTACGGCCTGGGCTTGCGGGACGTCTCTCACAGGCCGGCACTCGCGACCACCGCCGCCGCCTTGCCGCGGGCCGGCCTCAGCGTGGGGCGGGCGGGGGCACCCCGGCGGATCCGCTCCGCGAGATGCGTTCCGGCTGGACCGCGCCGGCGCGGAACCGCGCGCAGCCCGCCCGCATTTCTGTCTGCACCGCCGTGTCGTCGGCGCAAGGAAGGTGCCGCGTGATGTCGTCCCTCGCCCGTCTGGCTCGCAAGTGCAATCTTGTCCTCGTCACGCCGGAGGCGCTGACCTGGCGCCGGCGCAAAGCGGGGACGGGCTTCTCCTATTGCGATGACACCGGGCGTCCGATCACGGACGCGGACACGCGCAAGCGCCTCGCGTCGCTGGCCGTGCCGCCGGCCTATACGGATGTGCGCTATGCGGGCGATCCGCGGGCCCACCTGCAGGCGGTGGGCACCGATGCCGCCGGGCGGCTGCAGTACCGCTATCACGCCGACTGGGAGCATGTGCGGGAGCTGCGCAAGGCCCGGCGCCTGGCGACGCTGGCCGAGGCGCTGCCGAAGCTGCGGCGCGCCATCGGCCGGCATCTGGCCGTTGCGGAGCCGACCAAGGCGTTCGCGCTGGCCGCGGTGATCGAGCTGGTGGCGCTGACCGCCATCCGGGCCGGCGGCGAGACCTATGCCAAGGAACGCGGCACCCGAGGGGCGACCACCTTGCTGAAATCCAACGTGACGATGGAGGGGGAGCACCGCGCCGTCATCCGCTTCAAGGCCAAGGGCGGCAAAGCGGTGACCAAAGAGATCTGCGAGCCGCGCTATGTGGGCGTGCTGCACCGCCTGCGGGCGCTGCCGGGGCGCCGGCTGTTTCAATATGTCGGCGCCGATGGGGCGCGCCATGCGGTGCGGGCCAGCGACGTGAACGCCTTCCTGAAGGACATTTCCGGCGCCCCGATCTCGCTGAAGGATTTTCGCACCCTGGTCGCGTCAGCGGGGGTGCTGGAGGCATTGGCCCAGACCATTCCCGCCGGAAGCGCGCGGGCGCGCCGGGCGCAGGTGCTCGCCGCTGTACAGAGCGCGGCGGAGGAACTCGCCAACACCCCCGCTGTCTGCCGAAAAAGCTATGTGCATGCCACCGTCGTCACGGCGTTCGAGGATGGCGCGCTGGAGCGCTTCGCCCGGCTGCTGAAAGGCTGCCGCTCCACCCACAAGCGGGCGGAGGTCCTGGCGCGCATCGTCGCCCGCGCCCGGCTGGACCTGGCGAGCGCCTCTGCCGCTTAGGAGCAAGGCGATGGGGCGCGGGGGCAGCCAACTCGCGGTCCCCGCGCAGCGGCATCGACGACGTCCGCTTACAGGATGGGCGCACCGCCGGTCACCGCGATGGTCGCCCCGGAGACATAGCTCGACAACGGATCGGCGAGCATGACGTCAGCGGTCGCAAGCTCTGCGGGCTGTCCCGGCCGGCCCATGGGCACCTGCTCGCCGAAATGCGCCACCTTTTCCTTCGGCGCGCCGGCCTCCTTGTGTCGGGCGCGAGATGGCAGATCACCCACGTCCAAAGCACCGCTTGCGCCGACAAGATCGGGCGCGCGCGACAGCTTAGATCCGGGCGAGATCGAACCATCGATCAAGGGGACGAACCATGTCACGACTGGAAATGCTGACGCCGCAGAACAGCGCGATCGCGCTGATCGACTATCAGCCGGCCATGTACCAGGGGGTTCAGTCGCACGATCGGCTGGTGACCTTCAACAATGTGCAGATCCTGGCCAAGGGCGCCAAGCTGTTCAACATCCCCACCGTCATCTCCACGGTGGCGGCGGCGTCCTTCTCGGGCCCCTTCATGCCGGAAGTGACGGATCTGTTTCCCGCGGTCCCGGTGATCGACCGCACCTCCATGAATTCCTGGCTGGACGCCAATTTCCGCGCCGCCGTCCACGCCACCGGCCGCAAGAAATTCGTCATCGCCGGCCTGTGGACCGAGGCCTGCGTCATGTTCCCGGCGCTGGACATGCTGAACGAGGGGTTCGAGATCTACGTGCCCACCGACGCCTGCGGCGACATCTCGCCCGAGGCTCATGAGCGGGCCGTGGATCGGCTGGTGCAGGCCGGCGCGGTGCCCATCACCTCGCTGCAATATGTCTTCGAGCTGCAGCAGGATTGGGCGCGCAGCGAGACCTATGAGGGCGCCATGGACATTCTGCGCGCCCACTCGCCCTATGGCATCCAGGTGCGCTTTTCCAAATGGGCGCTGGGCGAGCACGCCTCGGAAGCCGGCGCGGCGGCCTGATACCGGGCATCCGGAGCCCCGAACGCAAGGCGGGCGCCGCACCGATTTGGTGCGACGCCCGGGGCGATGTCGCGTGGTAGCGACGGGCGCTCAGCGCACGCCGATCAGGTCGATCTCGATCAAGGTGTCCTTGATCAGCAGGCCGGTGGTGCCCACCGTGGTGCGCGGCGGCGGCACGTCGAAATACTCGCGCCACACCTCGTCGTAGGCGGCAAAGTCGTTGAGGTCGGTGAGGAAGACCTGCGCCTTCACCACCTGCTGCAAGGACGAGCCGGCGGCTGCGAGGGTGCGCTTCAGGTTCTCCATGATGAAACGGGTCTGCAGCTTGATGTCCGAGCCGTAATAGGGAAAGGCCGGGTGCTTGCGCGCCTCGGCGGGCACGCCGGTCTTGAAGTCGCTGGCCAGCTGGCCGGCGGCGAAGACATAGGGGCCGATGACCACGGCTTCGGAATAATTGGCGATGGGCTTGGCATTGGACGAGGTGATGACCTCGTGGGTCCAACCCGCCTTGGGCACGTAGGCGATCAGGTCGATCTCCACCAGCGTGTCCTTGATGAGCAGGCCGGACGTGCCGACCGTGGTGCGCGGCGGCGGCACGGGAAAATACGCGCGCCACACCTCGTCGAAGGCGGCAAAGTCCGCCAGATCGGTGAGGAACACCTGTGCCTTCACCACCGCCTCCAGCGAGCTGCCGGCCGCGGCCAGGGTGCGCTTGAGGTTCTCCATGATATAGCGGGTCTGCAGCTTGATGTCGGAGCCGTAGAACGGAAAGGCCGGGTCGCGCCTGGCCTCCGGGGCGACGCCGGTCTTGAAGTCGCTGGCCAGCTGGCCGGCGAGGAACAGCAGGCCGCCCGTCTCGGTCGCCTCGGAATAGAAGGCGATGGGCTTGGCATTGCCGGAAGTGACGACGGTGTGGGCGCCGCGCTCCGGCGTGTGGGCGATGATATCGATCTCCACCAGCGTGTCCTTGATGAGCAGCCCGGTGGTGCCCACGGTGGTGCGCGGCGGCGGCACCGGGAAATAGCTCTTCCACACCTCGTCGAACCCGGCGAAGTCGTTGAGATCGGTGAGAAACACCTGCGCCTTCACCACATCATCCAGGGCGCACCCGGCCGCCGCGAGGGTGCGCTTCAGGTTCTCCATGATGTAGCGGGTCTGCAGCTTGATGTCGGAGCCGTAATAGGGAAACGCCGGGTGCTTGCGCGCTTCGGCGGGTACGCCGGTGACGAAATCGGTGGCCAGCTGGCCGGCGGGAAACACCAGCCCGTCGGCCAGGCTTGCCTCGCTGTAATGCGCCAGCGGCTTGGGGTTGCTGGACGTGATGCGGCGGATCTCGGTCATGGCGCTCTCCCCTGGCGAAGTGGTGGCACCTCCCGGCGGCGTGGTGCCGCCGGGAGCGAGGCTGGCTATTGCTGGACGGGGATGTTGCGGGCGTTGGTCTCCTTGCCGGCATCGATCTTGACCACATGGGTCACCAGCAGGGGATCGCCCTTCTCATCGAACTTGAACGGGCCGCGGGTGCTGGCGAAGTCCACCTTGGCCAGGGCATCGCGCACCGCGGCGCGGTCCGCCTTGCCGGCTTTCTCGATCGCCAGCAAAGCGATGGTGATGGCGTCATAGGCTTCCGCTGCATAGGCGTCGGGCACCCGGCCATAGGCGGCCTTGAAGGTGTCGATGAAGGTCTTAGCGGCGGGAATGTCGGCGATCGTGGCGGGGCTGAAGTGGGTGGTGAACATCACCCCATCCACGGCGGGGCCGCCCAGTTCGATGAATTTGGGCGTGGCGACGCCGTCGGACGCGAAACGGGGCAGGGTGAGGCCCACCTGGGCAAACTGCTTGGCGACCAGCGCGCCTTCGGCGTAGCGGGACCATTCCACCATGGCATCGGCGCCGCTGGCCTTGATGCGGTTGAGCTGGGCGGTGAAGTCGATATCGCCGCGGGTGTAGCGCTCGTCGGCGACGATCTCGTAGCCATACTTCTCGCCCGCCTTCTTGAACGCCTCGAAGCCGCCGCGGCCGAAGTCGTCATTCACGTACAGAAAGGCGAACTTCTTGTATTTGGGGAACTTCTCATGGATGAAGTCGACCAGGTCCGCCACCAGCTTGGTGTCGGGCACGGGCGAGCGGAACACCCATTTGTTGCCCTGGGTGGTGATCTTCTGCGCGGTGCCGGCGACCACGATCTGCGGCACTTCCATCTGCTTGGCCACCTGCGAGGCGGCAAGGCTGGCGGGGCTGGAGATGGAGCCGATCATCAGCAGGACGTCATCCTTGGAGATGAGGCGCTTGGCGGCATTCACCGCCTCTTCCGGCTTGCCCGCATCGTCCGCATAGATCACCTCGATCTGCTGGCCGAGCAGGCCCCCGGCGGCGTTCTTGGCCTTCACCGCCAGATCGATGGATTCCTTTTCGCTCTGGCCCATGGCGGCGGCATCGCCGGTCATGGGCCCGAACACGCCGATCTTGACCGGCTCCGCCAGTGCCGCGTGGGCGCCGGTGGCAACAAGCCCTGCGACGAGCAGGGACCGCAACGTTCTGTTCAACTGAGCCATGGATCAACTCCGGATGGGGGTGAGTGTTGCAGGTCCTCGATGGCGAATGGGCCCTAGGTCGCCTCGGTTTCTGGTTCTCCGAGATAGCTCGCCCAAACCTTGGGGTGCGCGATCAGTTGCGCGCTCTGGTCGGCCAGGCTGACCTGCCCGGTCTCCAGCACATAGCCGCGGCTGGCGAGGGTCAGGGCCAGCTCGGCATTCTGCTCCACGAGCAGAATGGTCACGCCTTCGGCGCGGAAATGGCCGATGGCCCGTACCACCTCCTCGACGATGATGGGCGCCAGGCCCAGCGAGGGCTCGTCCAGCAGCAGCAAAGTGGGCTGCGCCATCATGGCCCGGCCGAACGCCAGCATCTGCTGCTCGCCGCCCGACAGGGACCCGCCCATCTGCCGCCGCCGCTCGTGCAGGCGGGGAAACAAGGCATAGACATCACTGCGGATGCGCCGCGCCCTGGTGGCGGCGCGGGGCGCATAGGCGCCGACGTCCAGATTCTGCTCCACGCTCAGGCGCGGGAAGATCCGCCGGCCTTCGGGCACATGCACGATGCCGCGATCGACAATCGCCTCCGGGCGCAGGCCGGCGATGGACTCGCCGAGATACTCGATGCGGCCGCCGGAGGGGCGCACCAGGCCGGAGATGGCCTTCAGCGTGGTGGACTTGCCGGCGCCGTTGGAGCCCACCAGCGCCACCGTTTCGCCGGCCTCCACCTGCAGGTCGATGCCGCGCAGCCCGGCGACCGGTCCGTAGTTCACCGCGAGCGCGCTAATGTGGAGCATGGGCGCCCTCCGCATGCAGCTTGCGGGCGGCGGCCGCCGCGGCGATGGCGCCATTGCCCAGATAGGCTCCGATCACCGCGGTGTCGGTGCGGATCTCGGTGGGCGTGCCGCGGGCCAGCAGCTTGCCGTAATTGAGCACGGTGATGCGGTCGCAGGTGGGCATCACCACGTCCATGTGGTGCTCGATCAGCACGATGGTGGTGCCGGCGGCGCGGATGCGCAGGATGAAGTCCACCAGATGACGGCTCTCGGCGCCGTTGAGGCCGGCGGCCGGTTCGTCCAGCAGCAGCAGGAGCGGCTGGGCGACGAAGGCGCGGGCGATCTCCAGCAGCCGCTGGTGGCCATAGGGCAGGCTGCCGGCGGGCTGATCGGCCAGATGGGTGAGACCCACGAAGGCGAGCGCCGCGTGCGCGGTCTCGCGGATCCGGGCCTCTTCGCGGCGCTGGAACGGGGTGCGCAGCAAGGCGGCGAAGATCTCGGCGCGGGTGGCGGCGTGCAGGCCCACCATCACATTCTCCAGCACCGTCATCTCGCGGAACAGCTTCAAATTCTGGAAGGTGCGGCGGATGCCGGCCACCGCCCGCCGCTCGGCGCTGAAGCGGGTGACGTCCTGGCCGGCGAAGGTGATGCGACCGGCGCTGACCGGAAGATGCCCGGACAGCAGGTTCAGCATGGTGGTCTTGCCGGCGCCGTTGGGGCCGATGAGGCCATGCACCTCGCCCTCGGCCACCGTGATGTCCACGCCATCCACCGCCAGCAGGCCGCCGAAGCGGCGCGTCACGGCACGTGTTTCCAGCAGCGAGGCCATCAGCCGGCCCCCCTCGGCTTGGTGGCCCGCACCCGCAGGGCGGCGAACTGGCGGGCGACCTTGGCGGCGGCCAGCGAGGCGAGGCCGACGATGCCCAGATTGCCCGCCGCCATCAGGCCGATGACCGCCAGGCCGAACAGGATCATGCGCATTTCACCGGAGGACCGCAGATACTCCGGCAGCAGCACCACCACGAACGCGCCCACCACTGCGCCGGGCAGGCTGCTGAGCCCGCCGATCACCGCCATGATCATGATCTCGATGGACTTGTTGAAGGTGAAATCGCTGGGGCTGAGATAGCGCGAGTGATAGGCAAACAGTCCGCCCGCCACCCCGGCGGTGAAGGCCGCCGCCAGGAAGCACTTGCTCTTGGCGCGGGCGAGACGGATGCCGCTGGCGCGGGCCGCTTCCTCGTCCTGGGCCAGCGCCGACAGCGCGCGGCCGAAGCGCGACTGGCCGATGCGGTCGATGGCGATGAATACCGCGATCAGGATGACCAGGCAGACCCAATAGAACGGCCGGTCGCCGGCCATCGAAAACCCGAGGATGGTGGGGTTGGGAATGTCCATCAGGCCGAGGCTGCCGCCGGTCAGCCACTCCTCATTGAGCAGCACCAGATGTACGATGATGCTGAAGCCGAGGGTGGCCACCGCCAGGCTGGTGCCCTTCAGCCGCACGATGGGCACCAGCAGCAGGCTGGCGGCGGCGGCGGCAAGGCCGCCCAGCAGCAAGGTGGCGAGGAAGGGCACGCCATAGCTGGCGGCCAGCGACCCGGCCACATAGGCGCCGATGCCATAGAAGGCGCCCTGGCCGAGGGACAAAAGGCCGGCCATGCCCAGCAGCAGTTGCATGCCCAGCGCCAGGATGGCGGCGATCAGGCCCAGGCTGAAGATATGCAGCCAATAGGCATTGTGCTCCACCAGGGGCACGGCGGCGAGGGCGAGGGCGGCAAGGAGGCGCAGATGGGTGCGGTTCACGGTCATGCCGGCCTCAGACCTGCCGGCCGAGGCGGCCGAACAGGCCGTTCGGTGCCACCAGCAGAATGAGGATCAGCACCACCATGCCCACCGCATCCTTGTAGGAGGTGGAGATGAACATGGCGGAGAAGGTCTCGATGACGCCGAACAGCAGGCCGCCCAGCATGGCGCCGGGCACGCTGCCCAGCCCGCCGAGGACCGCGGCGACGAAGGCCTTGATGCCGGTGGTGAAGCCCATGTTGAAGGAGGCGAAGAACAGCGAGCCCAGCAGCACGCCGGCAGCGCCCGCCATCATGCCGGAGACGGCGAAGGTGTTGACGGTGGCTCGCTCGACGCTGATCCCCATGAGGCGCGCGGCCTCCGGATCCTGCGCCGCCGCCTGCATGGCGATGCCGGCCCGGCTGTAGCGAAAGAACAGCGCCAGCGCGACCATGATGAGCAGGCTCAACGCCACCACGCTGGCCAATTGGGGCGAGACGCTGAAGCCGGCGATGGTGATGCCGCGGGACTGGAACATCTGCGGATAGGCCAGAGGCTGCGAGCCCCAGACCAGGCGGGCCACGTTCTGCAGCACGATGGACACGCCGATGGTGGCGATGACCACATTGATGAGCGGCACGCGCCGGGCGCGCAGCGGGCGATAGACGCCCAGTTCCACCGCCACCGCCATCAGTCCGCCGCCGAGCGTGCCGGCCAGCAGCACCACCAGCACCGGGGCGTTGCCCGCCCACACCGCGGCGGAGAGGCCGGTCATGGCGCCGACCATCATCACCTCGCCCTGGGCGAAGTGCAGAATATCGGTGGCCTTGACGATCATGCTGATGCCAAGCGCGATAAGACTATAGATGCACCCTATTGCGAGGCCACCCAGTAATGTCTGCACGAATTGGTCGTAAAACATCCGGCAGGGCTTCTTTCATTTCGAAAGTGGCGCAGACGTAAACATTATCCGCGATCTGACCAGCGACAAGGTCAAATTGCATGCGCATGCATTCCAAAAAATAGGCAAACGACATCTGCACACATGGCCACGCTTGCTGGTGCGCGCGGGCCATTTGGCCGCTGACGCTTGGATCAGCGGCCGATGCGTCCGGTGCGCCGCAGCGTTAGGCGCGGGCGGGAGGCGGAAAACCGGCGCTTTCAGCGGCGCTTCCCGCTTAGCCCGGTCCTTAATTCGCAAGCATGACTGCGTATGCAGACGTCACTGGCATCCCGATTGCAGCAGGCCGGGGGTGGCCTGCCTGCGACAACGGGCGTTGCCTTGTTTTCAGTCATCAGAGAGCCGGATCATGAAGAAAATCCACCTCGCCTTCGACTTGTCCTGGACCAATGTCGAGACGCAGTGGCGTCGGCCGGACGCGTGGGTGGGGCCGGACTATCCCGCCGTGGGGCTGTTCGAGGACATGGCGCGCCTGGCCGAGCGGGGCGGGCTGGACATGATCTTCTTTGGCGATGGCACCGGCATTCCTGACACCTGGGGCGAAGGCATCGAGGATGCCGTGCGCTATGGTGTGGCCTGGCCGCGCCTCGACATGAGCCCGTGGGTGACGCTGATGTCGCGGGTCACCAGCCATCTCGGCTTCGGCCTCACCTACGCCTCCACCTTCATGCACCCCTTCTATACTGCGCGCCTGCTCAATTCTCTGGACCACATCACCAATGGCCGCATGGCCTTCAACGTGGTCACCTCGCAGCGCCGCTCGGACTACGCCAATTACGGCTATGACGAACTGATCGACCACAGCACCCGCTACGACCGGCTGGAGGAGTTTGTGGATGTCTGCCGCGCCCTGTGGGGCAGCGTGGATCCGGACGCCTTCGTCTGGGATCGGGCCACGGGGCAAGTGGCGGACCCCGCCAAGGTGCGGCCGATCAACCACAACGGCCCCTTCTTCAAGGTGAAGGGGCCGCTCAGCGTGGTGCCGTCGCCGCAGCAGCAGCCGGTCATCATCCAGGCCGGCGGCTCGCCCCGCGGCACCCGCGCCGCCGCCCATGTGGCCGACCATGTGTTCGGCCTCACCAAGTCGCTGCCCTTGATGCAGCAGCAGCGCGCCGACCTCGATGCGGCTTTGCTGGCCGAGGGGCGCGACCCGGAATCCGTGGGCATCTTGTGGTCCATGCGGGCCATCGTCGCCGACACCGAGGCGGAGGCGCGGGCGCTGCGCGAACGGCTGATCGAGGGGGTGTCGCGCGAGGCCGTGGGGGTGTGGCTGTCGCACAATACCGGCTTCGACATGTCCACCTTGCCCAAGCGCTTCACGCTGACTGAACTTCAGGCCCGCATCACCGCCGCCAATGCTTCGCCGGTGGGGTTCGTGGCGCTGCTGGCGAAAGAATATGGCCAGGACACCGAGATCAGCCTGGATGATTTCTTCGAGCATGGCCTGCGGCATGCCACCGGCTATGCCATCACCCTGGCGGGCACCGCCACCCAGGTGGCAGATCGCATGGAGGAGATGTTCGAGGGCACCGGCAGCCGCGGCGGCTTCATGATCTCCATCTCGCAGGCGAGCCCGCGGGCAGTGCCCTACAATATCATCACCCAATTGGTGCCCGAATTGCAGCGCCGGGGCCGCTACCGCACCGCCTATGAGGGGCGCACGCTGCGGGAGAACCTGGCCAGCTGACGGGCCGGCGGCGGCGCCTCAGCGCGCTGCCGCCAGCGCTTCATAGCGCCCATTGAAATACAGCAGCGGCGCCGGCGTGCTCTCGCGCAGCGCCAGATGCAGCACCTCTCCGATGAACACGGTGTGGGACTGCACGGCCATGGCGGCCACCACCTTGCAGTCGAAGCTGGCCAGTGCGCCAGGCAAGGCCGGTGCGCCGGTGGCGAGCGCGGTCCAGGCGTGGCCGGAAAACCGCTCGTCGCGCAGATGCGGGGCGGAGAAGCGCTGCGCCGTTTCCACGTCCGCATCGCTCAACAAATTGACACAGAAGATGCCGGTGCGGTGGATCACGTCATGGCTGCGGGCGGTGCGGTTGACGCAGACCAGCAGCGTCGGCTGCGGCTCTGCGGCGACGGAACTGACCGCGGTCGCCACGAAGCCATGCGGCATGCCGTCCTCGAAGGTCGTAATGATCGAGACCCCCGCGGCAAGGCGGCGCATGCCCTGTCTGAAGTCGTCAGCATGAACCATCAGGCCAGATCTCCCGATTGCACGTCGCGCGGCGTCGGTGACGCAAACGAAAACGCTGGTCCATAGGTAAAAGGCAGACTGGCGGGTCACAAGTCTATTTTGCATGCGTATGCAACGGGAGTTGATCCTATTTTGTGCATGCGGCGACCCCTCCCTTGCGTTGCCAGCGGCGCAGGTTAAGGATGACGCAAAAGGCGCCATGGTGCGGTGAGCATGAAGGTCGGGAAAGCGGACAAGCGGGGGTCTGGCCGGATAACCGCAGAGGATGTGGCGCGGCGGCTCGGGGTGTCGCAATCCACCATCTCGCGGGCCTTCTCGCCCACCGCCAGCATCTCCGAAGACATGAAGAAGCGCGTGGCCACGGCGGCGCTGGAACTGGGCTATCAGCCCAACATCATCGCCCGCAGCCTGATCACCCGCCGCACCCATATGGTGGCCATCGTCATCGGCAATCTGGTGGATCCCTTCTACACCACCTTGCTGCGGATCCTCACCGAGCGGCTCCAGGCGAGCGGTCGCCAGGTGCTGCTGTTCTCCTCCGGCCCCGGCGGCGATCTGGAAACCATCCTGCCGACCCTGCTGCAATACCAGGTGGACGGGATCATCATCACCTCGGCGACGGTCACCTCGGACATGGCGCGCGTCTGCGCCAAGCGCGAGACCCCGGTGGTGCTGCTGAACCGCTATGTCCCCGGCGTCGATATCGGCGCGGTGTCCTGCGACAATGTGGAGGGCGGCCGGCAGGTGGCGCGCTATCTGGTGGAGCTGGGCCACCGGCGCCCGGCCTTCGTGGCCGGCCAGCCCGATGCCAGCACCAGTCTCGACCGCCAGCAGGGCTTCATCTCCGGCCTGGCGCAGGCGGGCATCTCCTCCTGCATGGTGGAGCAGGCGGGCGAATACAGCTACGAGCGCGGCTATGAGGCGGCGCTGCGCCTCCTGGCGGCGGGCCCGCCGCCCGATGCAGTGTTCTTCGCCAGCGACATCCTCGCCATGGGCGGCATGGATGCGTTCCGCAGCAAAGGCCTGTCGATTCCCGAAGACCTGTCGGTGGTGGGCTTCAATGACGTGCCGCTGGCCGCCTGGCCCACTTATGCGCTGACCACCGTGCGCCATCCCTGGGAAGAGATGGCGGAGCGCGTCATCGCCATGCTGGAGCGGGAGGCGGGGGCGCCGCCCAAGGCCGCGACCACCGCCCTGCTGCCCGGAGAATTGGTGGTGCGCAGTTCCACCGGGCCACGCGCGGCCCCCGTCCCCGTCCCTGCCCCCGCTGCGCGGGCGCCCCGGCGCCAAGGGTCGTAGGCGGGGCCGGCGCCGCCGTGGCGGGGGCGACGCCTTGATCGGCCTGCCTGCGCCGTCGCTCGGCCCACCGCCGCGACACCCGCGATTCTTGAGCGCTTCGGCGCTGCGCCGGTGTTTGGCGCGCGCCCCTATCCGGTTGCCAGCCCCGCGCAAGCAAGTCTCTGTTTAGTCTCTCCAAACAATCGACGGGACATGTGGCGGGGGAATGCCAATGCAGCGTTTGGATCGTCGGTCGCCCCGCGCCCGCAGCGGCGGCGCCTGGGGGACTTGGGCATGAAAGTGGTGATCCTGGCCGGTGGCCGCGGCTCGCGCCTGGCGGAAGAAACCACCGTGCGCCCGAAGCCGCTGGTGGAGATCGGCGAAAAGCCGATCATCTGGCACATCATGAGCATCTATGCCCATTACGGCTTCAACGATTTCATCGTCTGCACCGGCTATAAGGGCTATCAGATCAAGGAATACTTCGCCAATCTGGTGCTGCATCATAGCGATGTCACCGTGGATCTCGGCCGCAATCTGATTCACTACCACCAGTCGGACAAGCCCAACTGGCGGGTGAGTGTCATCGACACCGGCCTCGACACCATGACCGGCGGTCGCCTGAGGCGCATCAAGCCCTATCTGACACCGGGCGAAGCCTTCTGCATGACCTATGGCGACGGCGTCGCCGATGTGGACGTGGCCGCCGAAGTGGCGTTCCACCGGGCGCAGGGGCTGCAGGCCACCATGTGCGCCGTGGCGCCGCCCGGCCGCTTCGGCTCCGCCAATATCGAGGGCCACAAGGTCTCGGCCTTCGTGGAAAAGCCGGTGGCCGGCACCCAGCGCATCAATGGCGGCTTCTTCGTGCTCCAGCCCGAAGTGCTCGATTTGATCGATGGCGACGACAGCGTCTGGGAAGGCGCCCCCCTGGAGACCCTGGTGGAGCGCGGCCAGCTGGCCGCTTATCCCCATGACGGCTTTTGGCGGCCCATGGATACGCTGCGCGAACGCATCCAGCTGGATGAGCTGTGGAACTCCGGCCGGGCCCCATGGAAAGTCTGGGCGTGAGCCCGTTCTGGGCCGGACGCCGGGTTCTGGTGACCGGCCACACCGGCTTCAAGGGGGCCTGGCTGTGCCTGTGGTTGGAGCGGCTGGGGGCGCAGGTGAGCGCCATCGCCCTGCCGCCCGACACCACGCCATCGCTCTATGCGGTCTTGTCCCCCTGGCCCGGCCAGCACCACGCCAATGGCGACATTTGCGACGGCGCTGCTCTCTCCGCCTTGGTGGCGCAGGCGCGCCCGCAGGTGGTCATCCACATGGCGGCGCAGGCCCTGGTGCGCCGCTCCTATGCGGAGCCGGTGGAGACGTTTGCCACCAACATCATGGGCACCGTGAACCTGCTGTGCGCCCTGCGCGCGGTGGAAGGCGTGGAAGCGGTGGTGGTGGTGACCACCGACAAGGTCTATGCCAATGCCAATGACGGCACGCCCTTCCGCGAGGGCGATCGGCTGGGCGGCAAGGATCCCTACAGCAGTTCGAAGGCGTGCGCGGAGCTGGTGACGGCCAGCCTGCGCGACAGCTTCTTCCGCGCCGGCGGCCCGGCCATTGCCACCGCCCGCGCCGGCAATGTGGTGGGCGGCGGCGACTGGTCACAGGACCGGCTGGTGCCGGACTTCATCCGGGCGCTCGGCACCAACACGCCGGTGCGCCTGCGCTATCCCGATGCGGTGCGGCCCTGGCAGCATGTGATCGAGCCGCTCGCCGGTTATCTCGCCTTGGCGCAGGCCCTGGTGGAACGACCGGACCAGACCCCGGACGCGCTGAATTTCGGCCCCGATCCCGATGCCGTCGCCTCGGTGGCGCAGGTGGCGGACGCGCTGGGCGCCGCCTTCGGGCTTCCGGCCCCCTGGGCGCCGGCCGAGGGCCACCACCCGCCCGAGGCGCAGGCCCTGGTTCTGAACTCGGATCTGGCGGCGGCACGCCTTGGCTGGCGACCGCGCCTGTCGCTGGCGGACACCATCGCCTGGACCAGCGAATGGTACGGCGCCCACCGCGCGGGCGCCGATATGCGCGCCCTCAGCCTGGCGCAGATCGCCCGCTATGAGGAGCTTTTGCCGTGATCGTCGGACATTGCCGCTTCTGCAACACCCAGCTGGCCCAATCGTTCGTGGACCTCGGGTCCATGCCGCTGGCCAATGCCTATGTGTCGCCGGAGCGCCAGGCCGCCCCGGAGCCCAGCTTCCCGCTGCGCGCCAGCGTCTGCGGCGCCTGCCGGCTGGTGCAGGCGGATGCCTTCGTGCCGCCGGAAGAGATTTTCGGCCATTACGCCTATTTCTCCTCCTTCAGCGACAGCTGGGTGGCCCACGCCAAGCGCTTTGCCCATATGGCCATCGCTCGCTTCGGCCTGACGCCGGCCTCGCACGTGGTGGAAGTGGCGAGCAATGACGGCTATCTGCTGCGCCATTTCGTCGATGCGGGCATTCCGGTGCTGGGCATCGAGCCGGCCGCCAATGTGGCGGAGGTGGCGCGCGCTGCCGGCGTGCGCACCCAGGCCCGCTTCTTCGGCACCGACACCGCCAATGACGTGGTCGCCCAGGAGGGAGGGGCCGATCTGGTGGTGGCCAACAACGTGCTGGCCCATGTGCCGGACATCAATGATTTCGTGGCAGGGTTTGCCCACGTCCTGAAGCCGGAAGGCGTCATTAGCGTGGAGTTTCCGCATCTGCTGCGCCTGATCGAGCAGGTGCAGTTCGACACCGTCTATCACGAGCATTTCTATTATCTCTCGCTGCTGGCGGTGGAGCGCGTGTTCGCCGCCCATGGCCTGAAGGTGTTCGACGTGGAGGAGTGGCCCACCCATGGCGGCAGCCTGCGGGTGCTGGCCTGCCATGCGGGCGCGACCACCCATCCGGACGGCCCCGGCGTCGCCAAGGTCCGCGCGGACGAAGCCGCCGCCGGGCTCGACCAGGACGCCATCTATGCGGCCTTCCAGGACCGGGTGCTGCCCATCCGGGACGGCCTGCTGGCGTTCCTGGATGCGGCGAAGGCGCAGGGCAAGAGCGTCGCCGCTTATGGCGCCGCCGCCAAGGGCAATACGCTGCTGAATTTCTGCGGCGTCACCGCCGACCAGATCGCTTATGTGGTGGACCGCAGCCCGCACAAGCAGGGCCATCTGCTGCCCGGCAGCCGGCTGCCCATCCATGCGCCCGAGATGTTGGCGCAGACCCGCCCCGACTATGTGCTGATCCTGCCCTGGAACATCAAGGACGAGGTGATGTCCTCCAATGCGGTGGTGCGCGACTGGGGCGGCCGGTTCGTCATCGCGGTGCCGGAACTGACGGTGCTGCCATGAAGATCACCGCCACCGCGCTCGCGGGTGTCATGGTCGTGGAGATCTCGCCGTTCGCCGATGAGCGCGGACTGTTCGCCCGCACCTTCTGCGCGCAGACCTTCGCGGCCCATGGCATGGCCAGCGTGTTTCCCCAAGCCAACACCTCGTTCAATCCCCGCGCCAGAACCCTGCGCGGCCTGCATCTGCAGGGCGCGCCCCACCCGGAAGCCAAGCTGGTGCGCGCCACCCGCGGGCGGGTGTTCGACGTGGCAGTGGACCTGCGCCCCGGATCGCCCACCTGGCGCGCCTGGATCGGCGTCGAGCTGGACGCGGAGCGGCGCAATGCCCTCTACATTCCCCCCGGCTGCGCCCACGGCTTTCTGAGCCTCGTGGACGACAGCGAGGTCTCCTATCTGATGTCGGCGCCGTTTGTGGCCGGCCTTGCCCGCACCTACCGCTGGAACGACCCCGCCTTCGCCATCGCCTGGCCGACGGCCCCCCTTCTCATGTCCGATCGCGACGCCGCCGCAGAGGATTTCCGCCCATGAACGCCAGCTTCACCCCCGAGGTCGACACCGCCATTCCCGTGCCGCGCGATGCGGAGGCCCAGGTGATGCTGTCCATCTGCATCCCCACCTACAATCGTGCCCCGTTCCTCGATTATCTGTTGACGGATCTGGCCACCAACTGCCGGTTCGACTTTCGCTATGAGATCGTGATCTCGGACAATGCGTCGTCCGACAACACCACGGAGATCGTGGAGAAGCACAAGGCGGCGGGCGAGCCGATCTCTTATTATCGTCAGCCCGAAAACAAGGGGGGTGGACCGAACCTGTTCACCGCATTCCATCGCGCCGTGGGCAGGTTTCTCATATATTTGGCGGATGATGATCTTGTCGACCCGACAGGGCTCGCAGACAACATTCACTTTATGATGGATCATCCCGAGATCTGCGCGGTCTACACGCCCTGGGAGCTTTATGACGCGCTGCACAAAAACTCGTCAGGCCTGTTTTACGATCAGGGCAAGGATCTGATCGTCTTCAACCCGGGGGACGAGATCGACCTGTTGACGCTCCTGGTCCAGCAGCACATTTTTCCGGAGATCATGATCTATCGCGCCGATGCGGTCCGCCATGTGATTGCCGAGGCGCGCTTCTCTTACTGGGCTTTCAGCTATCTGGCCGCCGTCTCCTCGCGCGGCGCCGTCGCATTCCGCAATAAACCCTACTATCGATCGGTCACTTTAACCCCGGTGGCCGACTATCGCGCCCAGGCTGGCATGGACGATGCCATGACCAGTTGGGACAGCTATCGCGGCGGCATGGAATACTTGGTGTTCAATCTGTTGCGGCGTAAGAACGTTACGCCCGACGCCGACACGCGCGCGGCGTTCCGCCAGATGATCGACCATTTTGTCGAAACCCGCATGCGGGTGGCGCTGAGATTATGGCTTGGGCGCGGAGATTATCTGCGGGCCTATGAACTGATCGCCCGCCTCAACCATCTCGACCCCGCCAATGTGGCCACGCTGGAGCATATGGATAAGCTGCCGCTGCTGGTGGCGGCGCAGACCCTGGCGCGGCTGGCCAACAGCATTGCCGGCCTCGACCGCATCGTGGTGGCGGGCGTTGATGACGGCCAGTCCATCGGCAGCCTGCTGCGCGACGTGGGCCTGGAGCGGCGCATCCTGGTCACCCCGCCCATGAAGACGCCCACCGCCAAGATGCTGGGCACCAGCCTGGTGTTCCTCGGCCAGGAGGCGTTGCGCCAGCAGTTCCTCGATCAGGGCTACGGCCCCGGCCTCATCATCAGCGAAAGCGACATCGCAGCCACTATCCTGCTGTGAGCCGGTGAGGTCCTGCGGCGGGCGCGGTTGCGCCCGTCGGCCGGGAACGGGCGTTCGGTTACAGTGGGTGTGGGAGGGGGCGACGGGCTCAGGCGCGGACAGTGCCGTGCGGCCGCGTCAAGCATGCCTTAAGATGAGCACGCACGTCCCACGCCGTCGCTCGCCGTGCGGGCGATCCCGACAGCCCATCCGCGCAGCCGATCAGGCGGAGGCGAGGGCGGCGAGGGCGGCGTCCTCGGGAAAGCACACCCGGAAATGTCCGAGGCTGCCCTTGGAGGTCATGTCCGACAGCAGGCGCGAGGCCGGCGCGGGCTCAGCGTCCCCGGTGCGCAAGGTGGACAGGAACCAGCTGCGCGAATCCGGCCCGAGCGCGGTGGCGAAATCCCGCGTCCGGCGCGGCGCCTTGCAGATCTCGCCATAGCTGCGGGCAAGCTCGCGCACGGTGGCGGCGGCGGTGCGGGTGCGCGCGGAGTCATAGATGCCCTTGGCACCCATGCGCGCCACCCGCCGCGGATTGTGGGCGCTCCAGTCGATCAGCGCGGCGGCCTCCGCAAGGCTGTGGACCACGAAGCCGTTGCGGCCGTGGCGCACGATGCTGGTTTCCGCGCGATTGTCCCAGACGATGGGCGTGGCGCCCACCGACATGGCCTCCACCAGCACATTTTCCGCCGTGCCGTAATGCTCCGGCGTCAGCAGATAGAGGAAGACGTCAAGGCTGCTCAGCACCGCGCAGGGATCGGCGGCGAAGCCCTCGAAGCGCACCCGCTCGGGATGGCGCATGGCCGCGGCGCGCGCCGCCACCTCGCCTAGCGGGTCATATTGCCCCCAGAGCGAGACGCGCACATCGTGGGTCGCCGCATCGATGGCATCGAAGAAGCCGGGGTGGAGCTTGATGAAATCCAGCGTCCCCATGTAGCCATAGCGCAGCGGCCCAACCGGGCAGGCGGCGCGCGGCGGCGGGGCAAAGCCGAAGCCGGAATTGGCGACCCCGAAGGCCGCTGGGCGCGCCTGAACCTGGGCCGCCAGATTCGGCGCCTCCAAAGAGCAAGGCGAGGTGAACAGGGTCTTGTCCGCCAGCGCCACGAGGCGCTCCGGGATCAGGGGCGGGGCCAGCCCGGAAATGTGCACCCACAGGGCCAGACGCATGGCGGGCAGCGGGGTGGTGGCCAACAGGCCGTAGAGGCGAGGGTGGTTCCACCACTCCACCTGCACCACATCGGCCGCCGCCACCAGCGCCGACAATTGATCGACATCCGGGCATATCACCATGCGCGCCCCGGTGGCGGCGATGCGCTCCAGGTAGGAGACGTCCTTGGGCGCCTCCAGCAGGGCATAGGTGCGGGCGATCTTGCCCGCCCGTCCGCGCCCGCCGCACGGGGCCTCCGCCAAGGCCGCATGGGCCTTGCCGACGCCGCCGCCCAGATGGGTGGTGATATGCAGGATGTTCATTCGGCGGCGACGGGCAGGCGGCGCACACCGCCGGGGGCGGCCACCGCGGGGTTGAGCGTCACCTTGGCCTTGAAGATCTCCAGCAGTTGCGGGCGATGGGCGTCGATATTGTCCGGCAGGCAATGGCTCAGCTGGCCGCAGCTGCCGCAGGTGCCGTTCTGGCACCTCTTGCCCTCCAGATGCTGGAGGCGCAGCGCGTTCATGGCGTCCGAGTTCCAGATCTCCTTCATGGACTGCTTGCGCACGTCGCCGATCACCAGCTTGCGCTGCCAATCCAGGAAGCAGGAGGACACCAGGCCGTCCGCATTCACCGAATAGCCGTAGAAGATATAGGGGCAGGTATCGGTGGGGGTGATTTCCTGGTTGTAGATCCCCTGGGTGATCTGAACGCCGGTGTGGGCCTCGATGTCGAATTCCGGCCAGCAGGGCGCGAAATTCTCGATGAAGATGCGGTCGCAGTGATCGCCGAAGGTGTCGTAAAATTCCTGGCGCTGTTCCTGGGTGATGAGCTCGCCGGGGATCTTCACCACGACTTCACAGTCGCCCTTGTTGTCATAGAGCCATTTGACGTTCTTGACGAAGCCGGGAAAGTCGAAATCGAAGCCGGTGAAGCGGTTGTACTGTTCCTTGGTCATGCCATCGACGGAGATGTTGATCTTGTCGAGGCCGGCTGCCAGCACCGGGCCGAGGCGCTCGGGCGACAGGAAGGTGCCGTTGGTGGTGGTGTCGATATAGTCCACATGGCCGCTGGCCTTGGCATAGGCGATCATGTCGGCGAGGCGCTTGTTGAGGAATGGCTCGCCATCCTTGTACATGCGCAGAACCTTGATCGGCTTGCTGAATTCAGCCAGGTCGTCGATCACCTTGGTGAACACGTCATACTTCATGGCGCCCTGGTAGCGCCCGGTGTCGCGGATCATGTCGCGATGGCCGGTGGGGCAGAAGGTGCATTGGAAATTGCAGGAGCTCGCGGGGTCGACAAAAATGACGAAGGGAGTTTCGATCGGGATGACCGTCTCCAGCGCGGTGCGACCTTCCAGATTAATGCGCGGCTTGATCTGTGCCTTCATGTGACGAGGCCCCACCCTTGATTTTGGAACGGCGCGAGATTGCAGACGCCCACGACCGCCGCCGGATCGTTCGCCCGCAACGGGGCGGTGCCGAACTCCAGCAGGTCGCGGCGCCCGAATGCGTCCGCTGTCTTTTCGGCGAGCTGCCGAACCGTGATGGGATCACCTGAGCAGATGTTGATTGCGCCAAGCTGTCCTGTGACGGCCACCCGCGTGATCATCGCGCCGGCCTGCGCCACATCGAGGAAATCGCGCAGCTGGGTGCCGGCGGAGAGCTGCGCCACGTCGCCATCGCTCAGACGCTGGCGCAGATAGGGCACCAGACGGCTGGGGTGCTCGCCTTCGCCATAAAGATAGAACAGACGCGCCCAGGAAAATCCGGTTGCGGTATCCTGGAAATAGGCCGCCAGCGTCTGGTAGAGTGCCAGCTTGGCGGTGGCATAAAGGGTGGTGGGGCCGAGCGGGGCCTCCACCGTCAGCTGGTCGCTGGGTAGAGCATATTCAAAGCAGGTGCCGACGCCGATCAGATGTCCCACGCCGGCCGCCACCGCGCCGCGGGCCAATGCCAGGCTGCCGGCGAGGCAATCCAGATTCTCCGGCGCGGCGAGATAGCGGCCGGGGGTCACATACCAGGCGGCGTGAATCACGATGTCCACGCCGGAGCAGGCGGCCTGCCACCACGCGGCGTCGTGGGCGAACAGGTCGGGGGTCTCGATGATGCTCACCGCTGGCGCGCTCAGCCGGTCCGAGCCGCCGGTCCGCACCACGGCGCGCACGCCAAAGCCCGCGTCGCGCAGGGCGCGGTGGATCTGGCGGCCGACAAAGCCGGTGGCGCCGGTCAGCAGCACCGTCTTCATTTTCGGAGTGGCGTGCGCAGTCATGGGGGCGGGGCGTCCGGGCAGCCGTGAACGTTGTGCGAGACTGCGCGCGCCGGATTGTGCGGGGCTTGCGTGCGCCGGGGATCGCGGACCAAGCATCGCGGGATCGGCAGACGGCCGGCACAAGGTCTACGACAGCAAGGCGGGCCATGGTGCGCCAAAGCACGCCGCGCGCCGGAGTGACTCGATCATGGCGGGCCAAGCGGACCTGCGCTCAGGTGAGGGAGACAGGGGCATGACACACCATCCGGCGCCGCAGGTGCACGCTCCGACCGCCGGGCGGATGGGGGCCGGCGCGTGAGTGCCCGTCGTGTGAACGGCTCGGCCCGCAAGCTCAAGCTGGTGTCCGATACGCCGGTGGCGCGCACGTTCGCGGCCTCCCCGGATGGCGACTCGGCGCTGGAGCTGCTGCGGGGGGTCAATGCCCGCGCGCCCGCCGGCCGGCCGGTGCAGCCAGGCGGGCGGCCGCTGGTGCTCTATGGCGCCGGCGATCTCGGGCGGATGGCGAAAGCCCATCTCGATCTGGTGGGCCAGCCCATCGCCGCGGTGCTGGATGCCAATGCCGCCGCCTATCAGGACGATCCGCGCTGGGCCGGGGTGCCGGTGCTGGCCCCCGATGCGGTGCCGGACAAGATGAAGCGCGACGCCCTCATGGCCATCGCCATCGTCACCCTGCCGTATGTGCCGCTGCATCAGGCCCTGGTCCGCAACGGCTGGGCCAGCTGCGTGCCGTTCTACGACGTGTCCGAGAGCTTCACCGCCCAGCACCCGCTCCACAATGGCTGGTTCGCGGCCCCGCTGGACGCGGAACAGCTGGCCAGCGCCGGCGCCGTGATGGCGGGGTTTGCGGACGACGCCTCCCGCGGCCATTACCTGCGCTTTGCCGCCTGGCGGCTGGGGCGGCAGGAGTGGGATTTCGCCGATGCCCCGGTGGTGGCGGCCGATCGCTTCTTCATTCCGCAGATCACCGCCGCCTTGCGGACGGATGAGCGCTTTCTCGATGCGGGCGCCTATCATGGCAGCGTCACCGCCCGCCTGCTGGAACTGACCGAGGGCGCGGTGTCCACCGTCTGGGCCATGGAGCCCGATGCGGCCAGCCGCGCGGTGCTGCAGGCCTATGTGGACGGGCTGGATCTCAACCTGCGGGCGCGGGTAAACGTGCTGGATGCGCTGATCGGCGCGCGCACCGAGCTGGTGCGGTTCCACGACGGACTGGGCTATGCCTCGCAGATCGCCGCCACCGGCCGGACGCTGCGCGCCAGCGCGCCGCTCGATGCGCTGGGCCTCGACCCGACCTTCATCAAGCTGCATCTGGAAGGCGGGGAACTGGCCGCGCTGCAGGGTGCGCGCGAGACCCTGCGCCGGCGCCGGCCGCTGCTGGCGGCCACCGTCTATCACGATGCCGCCGGGCTGATCGACACCCCGCAATGGCTGATGGCCAACCTGCCCGATTATGCCTTCCTCATGCGCACCCACAGCTGGTGCGGCACCGGGGCAGTGCTCTATGCCATTCCCAAGGAACGGATGCCTTCATGACGGTTTTTGCTGACGACAGCCGCTTCATCATCGATCTTGGCATGAACAATGGCGACGACACCGCCTTCTATCTGGCCAAGGGCTATAATGTGGTGGCCGTGGAGGCCAATCCGCATCTGGTGGCAACCGCGCGCACCCGGTTCGCCAAGGCCATCGAGAGCCACCGCCTCACCATTCTGGAGAACGCCATCTGGGAGACCCCCGGGCTGGTGACGTTCTTTATCAACGACGACAATGACCACTGGAGCAGCGTCGACATCGGCTGGGCCGGGCGCGACCAGAGCAACTGTCGCGCGCTGGAGGTGGAGGCCATCACCCTCAACCAGATCTTTGATCAGTTCGGCACGCCGCTGTTTTTGAAGATCGACGTGGAGGGCGTCGACCAGATGGTGCTGAACCAGCTGGCGGGCCAGATCATCAAGCCGCTCTATGTCAGCGTCGAGGATTGCCGCTTTGGCTTCGATTATATCGAGGCCCTGGCGCACTGCGGCTATGACGGCTTCAAGTTGCTGGACCAGTCCACAGTCCCCACCTTGCGCGACGACTTGCTGGGTTACTGCTTTCCGAAAGGCTCGTCCGGTCCGTTTGGCAAGGATGTGCCGGGGCACTGGCTCGACAAGGATGAGGTGATCAAGCTCTACGCCACCACCGTGCGCGACCGTGCCGGGCGCCGGCTCGCGCCGCGCACCCAGTGGTGGGATATTCATGCGGCCAAGCTTTGAGACGCGCCGCCGCTCTTGAGTGCATATGCGCTGCCGATGCGGGTCCGCCAGCGGAGCCCACGCAGCTTGGACCTGGGGGAGCCTATGACGACGCCTGAACAGACCTTCGCCGATTATGTGGCCCGCAATGTTGCCGGCATTGGCGCCGACCGGGATTTCATCGGTCTGTCAAACATCTGGGTGCGCGAGTGCATCCGGCACAATTACGCCCAGAACTTCACCTGGCTGGGCCGGCCCATCATCCAGGTGCCGCAGGACACCTATGCCATCCAGGAACTGGTGTGGGCGGTGAAGCCGGACCTCATCATCGAGACCGGCATCGCCCACGGCGGCTCGCTGGTGATGAGCGCCTCCATGCTGGCGATGATCGATTATTGCGAGGCCATGGCCGCCGGCGTGGTCCTGGACCCCCGTGCCAGCAAGCGCCGGGTGATCGGCGTGGACATCGACATCCGCGCCCACAACCGCGCCGGCATCGAGGCCCATCCGTTGGCGCCGAAGATCCAGATGTTCCAGGGGTCGTCCGTGGATCCCACCATCGTCGACCAGATCCGCGCCCAGGCGGCGCAGGCGGAGCGGGTGATGGTGTTCCTGGATTCCAACCACACCCATGCCCACGTGCTGGCGGAACTGGAAGCCTACGCCCCCATGGCCAGCAAGGGCTCCTATGTGGTGGTCTGGGACACCGGCGTCGAGGACCTGCCGGAGGGCATGTGCGATGATCGTCCGTGGGGCAAGGGGGACAATCCCAAGACCGCGGTCTGGGCCTATCTCAAGGATCAGGCGGAGGCCCATCGGGTCGGCATCGACGGCGCGCCGCTGGAGTTTGAGATCGACCTGACCATCGAGCACAAGATCGTCATCACCGCCGCGCCGGACGGCTTCCTGAAGCGGGTCTGATCGGGCAGGGGAGCGCCCGGCGCTCCCCCGTCCCCTCCGGCCCGAGGATCAGAGGAAGATGCCGCCGGACACTTCCAGCCGCTGGCCATTGATCCAGCGATCATCCTCCGACAACAAGGCGGCGATCATCGGCCCGATGTCGTCCGGCACGCCGGCCCGGCCCAGCGCCGTCGCGTCGGCGACGCTGCGGTTGTAGTCCGCATTGTCGCGCACCGCGCCGCCGCCGAAATCGGTCTCGATGGCGCCGGGGGCGACCGTGTTCACGGCAATGCCGCGCGGCCCCAGCTCTTTCGCCAGATAGCGGGTGAGCACCTCCACCCCGCCCTTCATCACCGCATAAGCGGCGTAGCCGGGGAAGCAGAAGCGGGTGAGGCCGCTGGCCAGATTGACGATGCGCCCGCCGTCGGCGATCAGCGGCAGCAGCGTCTGGGTGAGGAAGAACACGCCCTTCAGATGCACGTTCATCAGCGCGTCGAACTGGGCTTCCGTGGTCTGAGCGAAGGGCGCGGTGTCGCCCATGCCCGCATTGTTGACCAGATGGTCGAAGGTCTCCCGCCCCCAGGTGGTCTTGAGCGCGGCGCGGACCTGGTCGGCAAAGCCGGCGAAACTGGCGACATCGCCCGCATCCAGCTGCAGCGCCACCGCGGTGCGACCGAGCGCGGCGATTTCCGCCACCACCGCATCGGCGGCCTCGCGGCGGGACTGGTAGGTGAGAATGACATCGCCGCCCTTGCGGGCGAGGCTCAGAGCGGCGCTGCGGCCAAGGCCACGGCTGCCGCCGGTGATGAGGCTGATCTTTGGTGTGGCATCGGTATGGGGCATGACGGCATCCCTTGTGAAATGATGCCCCGGTGTAGCGCCGTCCCGCCGCGCGCACTTGCCGGCGAGGCCGAAAAACTTGCCAAATCCTCCAAACCGCTTCGGCGGCGCGCGCCGCCGGTGTAGCCTGCGTGCGCCGGAGACTGCCCATGCGCCGAGACCTGACCGCCGCTGACCTGACGCCCCCTGACCCGAACCCCAGCGACCCTGCCACCGCCGATCTGGCGCAGGCGGTGCGGCGATACACCCGCGCCCATGGCACGGGCGACGGGCCGGTGGACACGCCCCTTCCGGGGCTGACGCTGATCTGCGTCGAGGCGCCGTCCGGGCTCCTGCATGCGCTCTATAAGCCGGTGGTCTGCCTGATGCTGAGCGGCGCCAAGCAGCTCGCTTTCGGCGGCGAGGTGCAGGTGTTCTCCGCCGGCCAGTCGGTGATCGTGCGCGCCGATGTGCCGATCATCGCCCAGGTGGTCAGCGCCAGCCGCGCCGCGCCTTATGTGGCGGTCGCGCTGGATCTCGACATGGGCGTGGTGCGCGAGGTGGCGGCGCAGATGCCGTCACCGCCGGCTGCCGCCCCGGGGCCGCGCGGCATGCTGCTGGGGCAGGACACCGATGCCGCCCTGCTGGACGGGGCGCAGCGGCTGATCCGGCTGCTGGTTCAGCCCGAGGCCGCCGCGGTGCTCGCGCCCGGCATCGTGCGGGAACTGCATTATTGGCTGCTGGCCGGTCGCCACGGCCCGGCGCTGCGGCAGGTGGCGGCGGCGGATGGGCCTGGCGCGCGCATTGCCCGTGCAGTGGCGCTGCTGCGCACGCGCTTTGCCAGCCCGCTGCCGGTGGAGCAACTGGCGGCAGCGGCGGGCATGAGCCCGTCCTCCTTCCACGCCCATTTCAAGGCGCAGACCTCGCTGTCGCCGCGCCAGTTCCAGAAGCAGCTGCGCCTGCTGGAAGCTCGCCGGCTGCTGTTTGACGCGGGCGCCAGCGCCAGCGCCGCCGCCTTTGCGGTGGGCTATGAGAGCGTGCCGCATTTCACCCGCGACTATGCCCGCCTGTTCGGCGCCCCGCCACGTCGGGACAAGAGCGACCACCAGGCGGCGGCGTGACCGCGGCGTCCCTGCCGCCCCTGGGATGGAGGGGGGCATGGCGCACGCCCGCGCCCGTCGGTGAGCAGAGGTCGCTGTCACACCGCATCCTTCCGCGCAGCGCGGACAAGCCATGCGGCGCGCAGGCGCCTGAATCTCGCTTGCGCGAACGCATTTTGGTGATACTTTAAGTTATCTGAATAACGTACTGTATCCTGAAATGTCCGACATCAAGCGCGCGTATCGCCAGACGGCGCGGGCTGCGGCCGCCGAAGAGTTGCGGCAGCGCGTCGCCCTGGAATTCTACCAGCTGCTTTTGTCGCGATGGGTCGATGAAATCACACTGGATGAGGTTGCGGCCGCCGCCGGCACCACCCGGCAAACGGTGATCCGTTTCTTTGGCGGCAAGGACGGGCTGCTGGCGGCCATGGCCGCGATTGTCGAGGCGCAGGCTGAGCCGCGTCTCCTGTTGCCGGACGATACGTCGATCCAGGCCGTGCTCCAGGTCCTGATCACGCACTATGAGCTGGTGGGCGACCTGGTGGTCCGGCTCCTGGCGCAGGAACAGCGTCATCCGGCCCTGCGCCCCATATTGGACCGCGGCCGGCGCGAGCATCGCGCCTGGGTCGCCAAGTGGTTTGGCGGCACGCTGAAGGGCAAGGAGCGCGAGCGGCAGGTCACCCGCCTCGTCGTTGCGACCGATGTTTACACCTGGAAACTTCTGCGGCGCGACTTCGGAAACACGGAGGCGGAAGTCACCGTCCTTATGGCCGGCCTCCTGGAGCAGATCATCGGAGACAAAACCAGATGAAACACGAAGCCTTGTCAGGGCCGGCCAGCGGTTCGCCATCTGCCAAACCGCGGCGCGTGCTGATGGTGTATTGGGACGGCGGTGGCAATGTCCCACCCCAACGGGCGCTGGCGCGCGAGCTGAGACGCCGGGGCCATGATGTCCATGTGCTGACCTACGATACCCAGGCCACATCCGTCGCCTCGGACGGCGCGACGTTCCATCCTTTGGCGACCGCACGCCAATGGGATCCTGCGCGTCACAATACAGCCGAGGAGGAAGTGGAATTCATCGCCGAGGACCTCGCCGCTTCGGCCCGAGTTGCGGACGATTTCCTCACCACGCACGATGCGCTCGGACCGGATCTCTGTCTGATCGACGTCCTGTTATTGAGCACTCAGCAGGTGGCCCTCGCGCGAGGCATCACGTTCGCCGTTTTCAATCATCTGGCCTGGCTCACGGATGGCGGCTGCATCGGATTTCTGAATACCCTCGTCGCCCGCGTGCCAGGGATCGGGGTGGGTGCGACGCTTTTCGATCTTCTCGATCGCGCCCCGCTCGTGCTTGCGGCGAGCTATCGGGAGTTCGGGACGCCGACGTCCACATCGCCGCACATCCATTTCGTCGGGCCGATCCGGGAGCCGGTCGCACCGGCACCGTGGCCGCGCCGATTCCCGGACCGGCCTTTTGTTCTGGTCAGTCTCAGCAGCACCTTCCAGGGCCAGGGATCGACGCTGGAGAACATCTGCACCGCCTTGGCGCAACTGCCGCTCGAGGTACTGGTCACGACCGGCCGGGGGTTTTCGCCGGACGCGCTGCCGGTCGCGGACGCACTGGAGGCGCGATCATTTGTGCCGCACGACGCGGTCCTGCCTTCGGTTGATCTGGTCGTCACCCATGCCGGTCTGGGCACGTTGATGTATAGCGCCGGCACCGGCGTGCCATGCCTGTGCTTTCCGAACGGGCGTGACCAGAATGACAATGCCACCCGCATCGCGGCGCTCGGTCTCGGACGTGCGCTGTCGCCTGAGGCGATGCCGGCCGAGATTGGTCCTGCCGTGATGGATATGCTGCGCGATCCGGCCTCGCGGTCGGCCTGTCTCGCATTTTCGTCCCGTGTGGAGCGTTTTGGCGCGCTCGCGCGAGCGGCCGATCTGGTCGAGGACCTGGCGCGGGTGACGTAAGGTCCAGCCCGCTCCCTTGAGCGTTTCCGGGTGACGGGGAAGCCGTTCGCGGGAAGCAAGCGCGATAAAGCAAAATCAGGAACTTTTAGGAATTCAAGGCAGCGGAAGAAGCCTCTACTGGTCAGCGGGGTCTGCATGCCGCAGAAAGTCCCGGCGGGCCGACGCTGTGCCTGAAGAAATCGACCCGCGTCCGAGCTGGACCGCTCTCTTCATTTTCGGGGATGTACAAAGCGGTCGGCATCCGCGCGAGACGGACGTCGACTCAGGTTTATGACGACGGGCCCGCGAGCGAACCTCAGATCGTGATCGGCTCCGGCGCCTGCCCGGCGCAGCGCAGATCGTGCATGCGCTGGTAGGCGGCCTCGATCCCCGCCGCATAAGCTGCGGCATCGAACAAGGGCGCGGTGTCGCGGGCGGCGGCCAGCTTTGCCTTCACCGCCGCCAGCCGGGCGGGATCCTGCGCCAGAGCGAGCGCCAGTGCCTCGTAGTCGGCCAGGGTGTCGGTGACCAGTTCCGGCAGGCCGACCGCGTGCAGCAGGCTGGCGGCCACCCGGCCGGCGAAGCTCTCCCCCGGACAGGTCACGATGGGCACGCCGGCCCACAGCGCATCGCTGGCGGTGGTGTGGGCATTGTAGGGCTGGGTGTCGAGGAACAGGTCCGCATGGCGGTGGCGGGCCAGATGCGCGGCCAGATCCATCTTGGGGGCGAAGATGATGCGGGCGGGATCGATGCCGTGGCCGCCGGCCTCATATTGCAGATTGTCCCGCGCGATCTCGTTGGCCTCGAACAGCCACAGCACCGAGTCCGGTACCGCATCCAAAAGACGCATCCAGATCTCGAACAGCGCCGGTGTGATCTTGTAGGTGTTGTTGAAGCAGCAGAACACGAACGCCCCGTCCGGCAGTTCGCACTCGGCGCGGCTCGGCGTTTCGGGGGCGATCACGCGCTGGCGGTCATTGGGCTGGTAGGAGCCGGGCAATTGGACGATGCGCTCGTCATAGAGCGGCTGCGCGTCCAAAGGCGTGACCACCTTGTCGCCGATGATATAGTCGATGAAGGGCGCGCCCATGGTGCCGGGATAGCCGAGATAATTGACCTGCACCGGCGCCGGCCGCAGGGCCAGGATTTCCGTGCGGCAGCCGCGGGTGTAGCCCTTGAGGTCCACCAGGATGTCGATGCTGTCGGCGCGGATGCGCTGGGCGGCTTCCAGATTGGTGAGCTGACCGACCTCCACGAAATGCTCGAACGCCCCCTTCAGCCGGGTGCGCATGGGGCTGCCGTCCTCGATGCTGAAGGAATAAGCGAAGGTCTCGAACCGGCTGCGGTCATGCCGCTCGAACAGCTCCACCGCCAGGAAGGCGGTGGCATGGGTGAACAGGTCGCTGGACAGATAGCCGATGCGGATCCGCCGGCCCGGCACGGCCGGCGGGGCGGGGGGAAGGATGTCGCGGCTTTCGATGCGCAGGCCCCGGGTCCAGACCCGCGCGGCCCGCAGGTGCTCGGTGGGCGGCACATGGGTGGCCAGGCGCATGAACGGCGCCATGCGGGCCCCGCTGTGCTCCAGCAAGATGGTCAAGGCAGTTTCCGAGGCCTCGAGGTCCCGCCAGTCGCAGATGTTGCGGCGTTCCTCGCACAGATAGAAATTGGCCTGGACATTGTCCGGCTCGATGTCCTTGGCGCGCTGGAACTGCTGGATGGCGGCGCCCGGCTGCCGGGCCAAGGCGTACATGTTGCCCAGATTGATGTAAGCGGAGGTGTGCTTGGGGTCCAAGGCGATGGTGCGCTGGAGCGCCGCCATGCCTTGTTCCGGCAGCTTCAGCTGGCAGAACATGAAGCCGAGATTGGCCTGCAGCGTCGCGTCCGTGGGCGCGGCGGTCGCCGCCGCGGAGATCATCACCAGCGCCGCGGCATCGGCGCCGGCCTCATAGACCGCGAGGCCCTTGGCGCACAGGTCCCGGGCCGTGAACACGCCCCGGCGCATGGCGTCGGCCAGGAGCGTGGTGGCGGCGTCGGCGTCGCCCGCATCCACCAGCGCCATGCCCAGTTGAAACAGAGCCTCGAGATTGCGGGGGTCCTTCGCCAGGCAGCGGCGCAGCAGCGAGACCGCATCCGCCTCGGTGTCGGCTGCCAGCAGCCCGATGGTCGCCGCCACATGATGGGGCTCGCGGGCGAGGGCGCGACGGAAGGCGGCCACGGCCTCCTCCCGCCGTCCGGCGCGCGCCAAGGCGACGCCGAAATGGGCCTGGATGTCGGCCGCGCGCGGGTCGAGCTGCGCGGCACGCTCCAGAGTGGTCAGCGCCTCGGGGTAGCAGCCCGTCTCCTCCAGGCACAGGCCGAGCACATGGTGCAAGGCGGCCGCGGAGGGATTGAGCCGGATCGCCGTCAGATAGTGCTGTTCGGCCTGGGCCAGATTGCCCGCCTTGTGCGCTTTCAGACCCTTGGCGGCCGCTTCATTGGCCGCTTGCAGCTGTGGCGTCTTGCTGATCACCGGATGCCAGACCGCCTGCGCCCCCTGCCGCTTGCCCATTCCACGTGCTCCCTGACCAAGGCTGCGGTGGCGCCCGTGGCGGAGGGCGGGCCGACTCGCATTGGGACCGAAACTGGCGGGAGGGGCTTGCGCGGGGCTGACGCGCTGCGGGGGAGGGGCCGCAGCGCCGATCCTGTCACCGGCGGGGTCGGTGCCGGTGTCCGCCGCAGCGTCCCCTCAAACGATAATCGGCTCCGGCGCCTGCCCGGCGCAGCGCAGGTCGTGCATGCGCTGGTAGGCGGCCTCGATGCCGGTGGCATAGGCGGCGGCGTCGAACAGCGGCGCGGTGTCGCGTGAGCGGACCAGCTTCGCCTTCAGCGCCGCCAGCCCGGCCGGATCCTGCGCCAAGGCGAGCGCCAGTGCCTCATAGTCTTCCAGGGTTTTGGCGACCAGCTCCGGCAGGCCGACCGCGTGCAGCAGGCTGGCGGCCACGCGGCTGGCGAAGCTCTCCCCCGGACAGGTCACGATGGGCACGCCGGCCCACAGCGCGTCGCTGGCGGTGGTGTGGGCATTGTAGGGCAAGGTGTCGAGGAACAGGTCCGCATGGCGGTGACGGGCCAGATGCTCGGGCAGGTGACGCCGGGGGGCGAAGATGAGGCGGGCCGGGTCGATGCCGTGGCCGCCGGCTTCATATTGCAGATTGTCCTGGGCGAGCTTGTTGGCCTCGAACAGCCACAGCACCGAGTCCGGCACCGCATCCAGTAGCCGCATCCAGATCTCGAACAGCGCCGGGGTGATCTTGTAGGTGTTGTTGAAGCAGCAGAACACGAACGCCCCGTCCGGCAGTTCGCACTCGGCGCGGCTGGGGGTCTCGGGGGCGATGACGCGCTGGCGGTCATTGGGCTGGTAGGCGCCGGGCAGCTGGACGATGCGCTCGTCATAGAAGGCCTGCGCCGCCAGGGGCGTCACCACCCGGTCACCGATGATATAATCGATGAAGGGCGCGCCCATGGTGCCGGGATAACCGAGATAGTTCACTTGCACCGGCGCCGGCCGCAGGGCCAGGATTTCCGTGCGGCTGCCTTGGGTATAGCCCTTCAGGTCCACCAGGATGTCGATGCCGTCAGCGCGGATGCGGCGGGCCGCTTCGACATCGGAGAGCGCGCCCACCTCGATGAAGTGATCGAACGCCTTCAGCAGGCGGGCGCGCATGGGGCTTTCGTCGTTCGGGCCGTGGGAATAAGCGAAGATCTCGAAACGGTCGCGGTCATGCCGTTCGAACAGCTCCACCGCCAGGAAGGCGGTGGCGTGGTGATAGAAGTCGTTGGACAGATAGCCGATGCGGATGCGCCGGCCCGGCACCGCCGGCGGCGGCGCCGGGGGCAGGATGTCGCGCGCCTCGATCCGCACGCCCTTGGCCCAGACGCGGGCCGCGCGCAGATGCTCGGTGACCGGCACCTCGGCGGCCAGCCGCATGAAGGGATCGAGCCGCGCGCCCGTGGTCTCCAGAAGGTGGGTCAGCGCGACACCGTCGGTGGCGAGGTCCCGCCATGCGCACACCCGGCGATTCTGGTTGAATAGGCCGTAGCGCGCGATGACATTGTCCGGCTCGCTGGCCAGCGCCTGCCGCAGAAACTGGATGGCTTCTGCGTATCTGTGGTTGTCGGCGCAGATGCTGGAGAGATTGATATAGGCCTCGGTGTGGCGCGGATTGGCGGCAATGGCGCGGTTGAAGGCGACGACCGCTTCCGGGATGCGCTGCAGCGCCATCAGCACGAAACCGATGTTGGCATGGAAGGCCGCCTCCTCCGGCTTCAGATTGCTGGCCACCGACATCAGCGCCAGGGACTCCGTGTCGCGGCCGGCTTCATAGGCGGCGACGCCATGGGCGCACAGATCCTCGGGGGTCAGCGCGCCGCGGGTCACCGCATCGGTCCAGGTGGCGATCGCGCCGTCGGTGTCGCCGGCCGTATAGAGGGCGCGGCCCAGGGTGAGCGCGGCGTCGCCATTGGCGGGTTGGGCGGTGACGCAGGCCCGCAGCGCGGCGATGCTCTCGCCGCCGGTGGTGAGGCAGGACAGGCCGAGCGCCGCGGCGGCGTGGCCGGGCACGCGCGCCAGCGCGCGGCGGAAGGCGGCTGCCGCCTCCGCGTCGCGGCCCAAGGCGGCCAGCACCTGGCCGTGGTTGGCGGCGATGTCGGCATCGCGCGGGCGCAAGTCGGCGGCGCGGGTCAGCGCCGCCACCGCCTCGTCCAGCCGGCCGGCCTGTTGGAGGCACAGGCCGAGCAGGTGATGCACCACGCCATTGCTGGAATCGATGGCGAGGCTGTCGCGATAGGTGCGCTCGGCGCCGGCCAGATCGCCGGTGCGATGCAAAGCGAGGCCGAAGTGGGCGAGGTCCGCGGGCGCCTTCGGCGCCCCGGCCGGGGCCGGAAATGGCCTGGCGGTCAGCGCCCGGTGCCGTTTGCCCATGATTGCCCGTCTCTCCCCACGCGCTGTTGCAGCGCGGCCCCCGGGGCATGCCCCTGGCCGATGTTGGGAAGCGACCTTGCCGGGCCGCCCTTGCGCGGGGCTTGCCCGCGCGCGCGCCGGGACCGGCTCAGGCGGTGAGCAGGCGGATGGGCGCTCCGGCGCGCCAAGCGGCGATGGCCTCGACGCAATCGGGGAAGAACTGGGCATAGGTGGTGTCGGTCACATAGCCGAGGTGCGGGGTGAGCACCACGTCGTCGCGCCGGCGCAGCGGATCGTCCGCCGGCAGGGGCTCCTGGTCGAACACATCGAGCCCGGCGCGCAGGCCGCCCGCATCCAGCCGGGCGATGAGCGCGGCCGCATCCACCAGCGGCCCGCGCGACGTGTTCACCAGGATGGCGCCCGGCTTCAGGCGCGCCAGTTCGGCGGCGCCTACCACGCCGCGGGTGCGTTCGCTCAGCACCAGATGCACGCTCACCACGTCGGCGCGCTCGAACAGCGTCGCCTTGTCCACCAGTTCCGCCCCGGCCTCGGCGGCGCGGTCGGCGGTGAGGTTCTGGCTCCAGGCGATCACCTTCATGTCGAAGGCGCGGCCGATGGCGGCCATGCGCCCGCCCAGCTTGCCGAGGCCCACGAGGCCGAGGGTGCGGCCGGCCAGCACGGTGCCGAGCGTGGTCTGCCAGCCGCCCGCCCGCACCGCCATATGCTCCTGCGGAATGTGCCGGGCGCAGGCGATGATGAGGCCCCAGGCCAGTTCCGGGGTGGCAAAGGCCGAATCGCCGCCGCGGGTGTGGCAGACGGGAATGCCCCGCGCCGCGGCGGCGGCAAAGTCGATGGAGCGGGTCCGGGCCCCGGTGACAACCATCAGCTTGAGGCGCGGCAGGCGCTCCAGCAGCGCGGCGGGCACCGCCATGCGCTCGCGCATCAGGCACAGCACGTCGAACGGGGCGAGCGCCTCGGCCTGGGCGTCCAAGGCGGCGAGGGGATGGGTGAACACCTGCACCTCCGCCTCCGGGCCGAGCGCGGCCCAGTCGGCCATGGAGCGGGCCACATTCTGGTAGTCGTCCAGGACGGCGATGCGAAGGGCGGTCATGAGGGCAATTCCTGAAAGGGGCGGTGTCCGCCGCCCTGTTTTGGCCAGCCTGAGACCGGGGTCAAGAGCCCCGCGCCGGCGGGCCGGGCGGATCGGAAAAGCCGATGCGGTTGATCCCGCTTTCCGATTGGCAAGGCCCGCCCGAAGCCCGCACAGTGCCGGCCCCGACCCCAGCCCCGAGGAGCCTCCGTGGCCACCATCGTCTTCATCAACGGCCCCAACGCCAATCTCTACGGCCTGGATGCCTCCGGCACCTACGGGCGGGAGAGCTTCCCGCAATTGCAGGCACGCTGCGAGGCGCATGCCGCCACGCTGGGCGTGACGCTGGATTTCCGCCAGTCGAATCATGAAGGGGTGATCGTCGACTGGATCCAGGAGGCGCGCGAGACGGCGGATGCCATCGTCATCAATGCGGCGGGCCTGACCTACACCTCCATCGCCATCCTTGATGCCCTGCTGTCGTTCGACGGGCCGATCATCGAGACGCACATGAGCAACATCTACAAACGTGAACCCTTCCGGCACCACTCCTACGTGTCCAAGGCGGCCAGCGGGATCGTGGCGGGGCTCGGCGCGCTCGGCTATGAGTTGGCTATCAGCGCCGCCGCCTCCTTGGCCGCGGACCGGGCGAAGGGGTGACAAGCGTGGGCGAGGCACTGGTCTTCTACAGCAAGGCGGATAATGCGGACGACTGGCTGTCCGTGCTGCGGCCGCATCTCCCCGACCTCGACATGCGCGTGGCCCCGGACGTGGGTGACCCGCTGAAGGTGCGCTACGCCATCGTGTGGAAGCCGCCGCTGGGCTTCTTCACGCCTTTCACCAACCTCAAGCTGGTGGTGAATCTGGGGGCCGGGGTGGACGCGCTGGTGGCGCGGGACGATCTGCCCAACGTGCCGGTGACCCGCCTGTCCGACCCGCAGATGTCGCGGATGATGGCCTCGTTCGTGCTCATGAGCGTGCTGCGCCATGCCCGCGACATCCCGGTGTTCGAGAAGGCGCAGCGGGAGAAGCGCTGGCACTATGTGCATCCGCGCACCGCCGGCGAGATCACCGTGGGGGTGATGGGTCTGGGGGAACTGGGCTCGGCCGCGGTGCTGGAACTCTCGCTCCAGGGCTTCGAGGTGCGCGGCTGGTCGCGCAATCCCAAGAAATTGCCGGGCATCCATACCAGCCACGGCCTGGATAAGTTGCCGGCCTTCCTCGCCGAATGCGAGATCCTGGTGGTGATGCTGCCGCTGACGCGGGAGACCTATCACATGCTCAATGCCGAGCGCCTGGCGCTGCTGCCCCGCGGCGCCAAGTTCATCAATGTGGCCCGCGGCCCGGTGGTGGACGAGAAGGCGCTGATCGCCGCTTTGACCTCCGGCCACCTGTCGCAGGCGACGCTGGACGTGTTCGAGCACGAGCCGCTGCCGCAGGACAGCCCGCTGTGGGAGATGGAGAATGTCCTCATCACCCCGCATCTGGCCTCGGTGGCGATCCCGCGCACCGCGGCGTTGCAGGTGGCGGAGAACATCCGCCGGGTGCGCTCAGGGGCGCCGATCCTCCACCGGGTGGATCCCGGCCGGGGCTATTGATCCGGGCGCGAACATCCCGCCCGGCGAGAATGCCTGGGTCAGGAAGGACGCGAACGCCTCCACCGCCGGCCGCAGGGCCTGGCGGCGGAGGGAGAGGCGCATCACCCGCACCGGCGGCAGCGCCTCGGTGAGCGGGATCACCGCCACCTGCGAGCCGTCATAGGCCATGGTGGTGCGCGGCGCGGCATTGTGCAGGGTATAGCCGCGCTTCTGCCCCACCAGCCCGCGGATCAGCTCATAGGAGCGCGAGCGGAAGGCAATGCGCGGCTCGATGGCGCAGGCGGTGAACAGCGAGAAGAAATAGTCCCGCGTGTGCGGCAGATCGTAGAGCAGGAAGGGTTCGTCGGCCACTTCGGTGAGCGAGACCGAGCCGCGGTGGGCAAGGCGATGGTCGGCGCTCACCACCAGCAGCGGCGGCAGGTCGATGAGCCGCTCGCCCACCAGATCCTCCGGCACCGCATAGCCATAGGAGACCGCCAGCTCGATGCGCCCGTTCAGCACCCCGTCGATGATCTCGCGCTGATCGCCTTCCTCCAGGCGGATGGTGATGCCCGGCTGGACCTCGGCGAAGGCGGCCAGCAGGCCCGGCATGAAGCGGGGCGCCAGGGTGAGGAAGCAGCCGAACGCAATCTCCCCCTGCACGCTCTCCCCCAATGCCTTGGCGCTCTGGGCGAAGTCGCGGGCGTGGGCCAGCAGATGGCGGGCCTCGTTCACATAGCGCTGGCCGGCGGCGGTGAGCGTCATGCCGCGGGCGTGGTGGCGCACGAACAGATGGGTGCCGATCTCCGCCTCGCTGGCGGCAATGGCGGCGGACACCGAGGGCTGGGAGACGTTGAGCCGCCGCGCGGCTTCGGTGACGTTGCCGCTGTCGGCGGTGGCCACCACGTAGCGCAGGGCGCGCAGCGACAGGCTCACCGGATCCCTCCGGCAGACGGGCGACGCGCGTCGGCACCCACCGTCCGGCGCCGCAAAAACCGCAGCGAATCCATCAACTTCGCAGAGGGCCAACGCACCGCTTTGATCTGCATCAAGATTTCCGATCCTATCCCCCGGTTTTAAATATTTTACCGATTTATCGCGATGCCACAAGATTGAGCATGACCAGTTTGGGAGCAGGCGCGACATGATCAGGACCGGAGCCGCCTATAAGGACGGACTGCGCGACGGGCGCGAAATCTGGATGGATGGCGAGCGCGTCACCGACGTCACCACCCATGCCGCCTTCAAGCCCATCGTGGACATCAAGGCCCGCATGTACGACCTGCACCACGAGGAAGCGACCAAGGCGCCGCTGACCTATGTGGAGGACAATGCGGTCCACTCCGTCTTCCACCGCCCGCCCACCACCCAGCAGGACTGGCAGGACAAGTGGAAGGCCGTGGACATCCTGCTGAAGGATGTGGGCGGCGTCGTCACCCGCGTGGGCGACGAGACCATTGGCGAGATGTGGTCGCTGCAGGACGGCCGCGACATCCTGGCGGAAATCGATCCGCGCTTCGCCGCCAATATCGACAATCACATCAAGCGAGTGGTGGAGGAAGACCCCTTCCACGTCTCCGCCAATACCGACCCCAAGGGCGACCGCTCGCGGCACATTTCCGAGCGCGACCCGGACATGATGGTGCATGTCACCAAGGAGACCGACGCCGGCCTCATCATCCGCGGCGCCAAATACGAGACCGCCGCAGCCTATGCGGACCAAGCCTATCTCAAGCCGACGGTGGGTGCCTGGACCGACGAGAAGGAAAGCGACTACGCGCTGGGCTGCATCGTCAAGATGGGCGCGCCGGGGGTGAAGCACATCTGCCGCGCGGGCTTTGCCGGCAAGACCGACCCGCGCGATTATCCCCTCGCCAATCGCTATGACGAGGTGGATACGCTGGTGGTGTTCGACGACGTGCTGATCCCCTGGGAGGACGTCTTCTTCTATCGCCACACCAAGGCGGCCCAGTTCGTGCGCAGCACCCTGCACCGCTACTCGGCTTTTCCCTATGTGCTGCGGCTGCTCTACAACGCCGACATGATGATCGGCGCGGCGCTGTGGAACGCCAAGCAGACCGGCCTCGACCGGCTGCAGTCGGTGCAGGAGAAGCTTGCGGATCTCGCCTGCTATCGCGAGGGCATCAATGCCCATCTGGTGGCCTCCATCGCGCTGGCGGAGAAGAGCCCCGCCGGGCTGCTGATGCCCAACCAGTCGCTGCTCTATGCGGGGCGAGTGCTCGCCTGCTCGCAGCTGCCCACCATGATGCACGCCACCCGCGAGTTGATCGGCGGCCAGATCTGCGTCACCCCCAGCGCCGCCGCTTTCGCCGGCGAAGGCTCCGGCGAGTGGCTGAAGAAGTTCTACACCCTGAACGACAATTGGCAGTCGGAAGACCGGCGCAAGCTGCTGGCCTTCGCCCGCGATCTGGTGTCGTCCGACTATGCCGGCCATCGCCTGGCGTTCGCGCAATTCGCCCAGGCGCCGCACTTCAACCATCTGGCGGCGGTGTACAAGAACTTCGATTTCGAAGGCCCGCTGGACTTCGTGCGCAAGACCGCCGGCCTCTCCGACCAGGTGAAGGGCTCGCTCACATGAGCGGCCTCGACCCGGCCCTGTTCAAGGCGGCCATGCGCAACATGGCTTCCAGCGTGGCTGTGATCGCCACCGACGGACCGGCGGGCCGGGCGGGCTTGACCGTTTCTTCGCTGTCCTCGCTGTCCATGGAGCCGCCCTCGGTGGTGCTGTGCGTGCACGGCAATTCCACTGCTCTGCCGGCTCTGCTGGCCAATGGCGTGTTCACCGCCAATGTGCTGGCCCATCACCAGTCCGGCGTCTCCGATGCCTTCGCCGGGCAGGTGCCGGCGTTCAAGGCCGACAAATTCGGCTGCGCCGACTGGGATGTGCTGGAGACCGGCGCTCCGGCGCTGCGCGGCGCGCTCATCACCTTCGACTGCAAGCTGGCGGCGACCTTCGCCTTCGGTACCCACCACATCGTGGCCGGGGAGGTGCTGGCCCTGAGCCTGGCGCCCGCCGGACCCGAGCCGCTGATCTATGCCAATCGCGCCTACCGGCGCCTCCAGGTGGCCTGAGGAGAGACCGTGCCGACCCACACCCGCATCCGCCCGTTCAACACCAAGCAAGCCTATCCCGAGCAGAGCCTCGACAATGACGTGTGCATGGCGGTGCGCGCCGGCAACACCGTCTATCTGCGCGGCCAGACCGCCATGGCGCTGGACGGCTCCATTGTCGGCATCGGCGATGCTGCCGCCCAGGCGGAAAACGCCATGAGCTGCGCCAAGGTGCTGCTGGAGGAGTCCGGCGCCCAGCTCCAGGACGTGGTCAAGATCGTCATCTACATCACCGACCGCGCCTATCGCGAGCCGGTGTACCGGGTGGTGGGCAAATGGCTGAAGGGGGTGTTCCCGGTCTCCACCGGCATCATCGTCCAGGGTCTCGCCAAGCCGGAGTATCTGATGGAGATCGACATCATCGCCGAGATCCCGGCCGAGCGGGCGTGAGGTTTTGTCCCGCGCGAGGGGCAGGGGTGTGGGTAAGGCATCGTTCCAGGTGCAACGCTGTCCAAATGCGTGCGGGCACCTCCCCCCTTGCGGGGGAGGGCAGGGAGGGGGGTGAAACGGCTGCCGCCTGTGGCTGGTTCGGCGAAGGCGGCGTTGCTGAGACGAGGAATGGCTCAAGTTTGAAGGCGTTGGAAAAGCATAAAGATAATTGAAAAACGTTTTATTCTCCGGATCAGTGCTGATCTCGGAGTTTTATTGCGTTAAAGTCATAGGACTCCATCCAAAAATATTGCGATACATCAATTGTATGCTTGCATCGCGCCATGGGCATCTGCTTATCTTCCAGAAGATAATGCTGCCGAATGGCGGCTCCAGAAGGAGAACGGGACATGAAGACCTCTTTGATCGCCGTGGGTGCGGTGATGGCGGCCCTGCTGTCCGCGCCGGCGAACGCTGCCGACAAATTGGTGGTGAGCACCTGGGGCGGCAGCTTTCGCGATTTGATCGCCGACACCATCGGCAAGAAGTTCACCGCCGAGACCGGCGTCGAGGTGGAATACATCACCGGCGGCACCATTGATCGCTTGAACAAGGCCAAGCTCGCCAAGGGTTCGCCGGAGAGCGACATCACCTTCACCACTTCGCACGTGGGCTGGCTCTATGCCGGCGACAATCTGTTCGAGAAGCTGGACGAGACCAAGATTCCCAATGCCGCCAATCTGGTGGCTCAGGCCAAGGTCAGCCCCTATCACATCGGCACCTGGGGCTATGTCTACACCATCGGCTATCGCGCCGACCTGACCCCCAAGGGCGTCACCTTCGACAGCTGGGGCGATCTGTGGAACCCCGCCCTCAAGGACATGCTGGCGGCGCCCGATTTCGACCCCAGCCACATCATCGCGGTGTCGGCGCTGTTGTCCGGCGGCAGCCCGGCGGACTGGCAGAAGGGCGAGCAGAAGCTCCTGGCGCTGAAGCCCAATTTCAAGGCCTTCTATACCAATGATGCCAATTCGCAGCAGCTGATCGCCACCGGTGAGACCCCGGTCCAGATCATGCTGTCCATGAACGCCTATTACATGATCGGCCAGGGCGTGCCGATCACGGTGGCCACCCCCAAGGAGGGCGGCGTGCTGGGCGTGGACACGGTGGCGATCATGGCCGGCTCCAAGCAGCAGGCGCTGGCCTACAAGTTCATCAACATCGCCCTCGATCCGGCGGTGCAGGGCGAGATCGCCAAGCTGAAGAAGGGCTCGCCCACGGTGACCAATGCCAAGGTGGACCCGGAGATCGCCAAGCTCCCCGGCGTGCTCACCACTGCCGACCAGTGGTCGAAGCAGATCGTCATCGATCCCAAGCTGCGCGCCGAGAAAACCGCTGAGTGGCGCAAGTGGTTCGCCGAGAACATGATGGGCAAGTGAGCGACCGGCCGGCGGATCCGCCGGCCCTTCGCTGACGCCGAGGCGCCGCCGCGGGGCGGCGCCCGTCGCCCCTGCCAGGGTGCCTGTGAAACGGTGCCCTGCCACGGGTTCTTTGCCGGAGGGCCACCCCATGCGGTTGCCCTCAGCCAGAGTGCCCCCTGACCCCGGCGGACCCCATGAAGACACGCCCGTTCCTGGCCCTGTTCGTTTCCCCCGCCATGCTGGCCGCCGGCGCGCTGGTGGCGGCGATGGCGGCAATCCTGCAGTTCGCCTTCCGGGCCTTCGTGCCGGGCTCCATGGAGCCGGGCGGCTTCACCCTCGCCAATTTCACCGCGCTGTTGCGTCCGCTCTATGCCGATGTGTTCGCGCAGACGGTGTCCATCTGTCTGATGACCGCGCTGGCGACGCTGATCGTGGCCTATCCGCTGGCCTATGCGATCGTGCGATCGCGCTCCCTCCCGTTGAAATCCTTCCTGCTGGTGACGGCGCTCACCCCCATGTTCCTGGGCGAGGTGGTGCGCACCTATTCCTGGATCATTGTTCTGGGCAATTCCGGCTTCATCAATTCGATTTTGCTCGGTCTGCACATCGTCGACCGCCCGGTGCAGATGATGTTCACCACCTTCGGCGTGGTGGTGGCTCTGGTGCATGTGACCCTGCCGGTGATGGTCATCATGCTGGCGGCGGCTTTGTCCCATGTGGATCTGGATTATGAAAAAGCCGCCACCAGCCTTGGCGCCGGGCCGGTGCGCACCTTCCTGACCGTGACCTTGCCGCTCTCCATGCCCGGCATCGTCGCCGGCGTGACCACCGCCTTTGCCTGGACCTTCTCCGCCTTCGCCACCCCGCAGATGATCGGCGGCGGACGCGTGCCCATGGTGTCGACCCTCATCTATCAATTGGGGTTTTCGTCGTTCAACTTCCCCTTTGCGGCGGCGCTGTCAGTCACCGCGCTCGCCCTCACCGTGGCGGTGCTGGCCCTCGCCCGCGCCGCCCTGCGGCCGCTTGAACGCCTGGGAGCCCACTGATGCGCCGGCCGCTCTCCCATCGCCTCATCACCTGGACGGTGCGCCTGGTCGTCGCCCTGGTGGTGGCCTTCATCATCCTGCCCGCCTTCGTGGTGACGCTCTCGGCCTTCAACGACAAGGCCATTCTCACCTTCCCGCCCACCAGCTATTCCCTGCGCTGGTTCTACCGGGCGTTCTCCTACAAGGATTTCGCCCTCGGTTTCCAGAATGGCCTGATCGTGACCGCGTTTGCCTCCACCATCGCCTTGGTGATCGGCACCGGCTTTGCCTTCGCGCTGGACCGCTACACCTTCCGGGCCAAGCGGACGCTGGAAGGGATCCTGGTCTCGCCTTTGGTGATCCCGCATTTCACCATCGGGCTGGGCTTCCTGATCCTGGCGGCGCAGATCCAGGCCAACCGCAGCTTCGCGGTGGTGATCCTCACCCATGTGGTGCTGGTGCTGCCCTTCGTGATGCGCTCGGTCTATGTCTCCTTGCGCAATCTCGATGGCCGCCTGGAACTGGCCGCCGCCAGCCTCGGCGCCCGGCCGGGGCGGGCGCTGTTCACGGTGACCTTGCCGCTGCTGCTGCCGGGGCTGGTGTCCGGCTGGCTGTTCGCCGCCATCCTGTCGTTCAACGAATTCACCGCCTCGCTGTTCGTCACCGCCCAGGCCACCCAGACCCTGCCGGTGGCCATGTACAATTATGTCCGCGAATATGCCGACCCGACGCTGGCCGCGCTGTCCGTGGTCTATATCGTCGTGACGGCAACGCTCTTGACCCTCGCCAATGCATTCCTCGGCCTCGGAAAGGTGCTGAACGTTGAGCATGCCCGCTGAACGCATTCCCCCCGGCGCCCCTGCGCCCGCCCCCCGCGCGGTGGGGGTGCAGATCGACGGCGTCACCAAGCGCTTCGGCGCCTTCACCGCCTTGCATGAGGCGTGGCTGAAGATCGAGCAGGGCACCTTCATGACCCTGCTGGGCCCCTCCGGCTGCGGCAAGACCACGCTTTTGAACCTGCTGGCCGGCTTCCTGGAAAGCGACGGCGGCGAGATCTTCGTCGACGGCCAATTGATGACCGAGACCCCGCCCTATGCCCGTGAGATCGGGGTGGTGTTCCAGAATTACGCGCTATTCCCGCATATGAGCGTGGCCAAGAATGTGGGCTATGGCCTTGCCGCCCGCGGCGTCCCGAAGGCGGAAATCGCCGCGCGGGTGGCGGACATGCTGGCCTTGGTGAAGCTCTCCGACTTCGGCCACCGCAAGCCGAAGGAACTCTCCGGCGGCCAGCAGCAGCGCGTCGCTTTGGCCCGCGCGCTGGTGATCCGGCCGAAGCTGCTGCTGCTGGACGAGCCGTTCTCGGCGCTGGACAAGAATCTGCGCGGCTCCATGCAGGTGGAGCTGAAGGAGATCCAGCGCCGGCTGGGCGTCACCACCATCTTCGTCACCCACGACCAGGGCGAGGCGCTGTCCATGTCGGACCGCATCGCGGTGATGTCGGCGGGGCGCATTCGCCAGGTGGGCACGCCGGACGAGATCTATCGCCGCCCCACCGATCGCTTCGTCGCCGGGTTCGTGGGCGATATCAATGTCTTGCCGGCGCGCCTGGAGCGGCGGCTGGGCGACCAGGCCACCGTGCAACTGGGCGCCCTGCGCGTGGCCGTGCCGGCCGCGACCGTGGAGGGCCTTGCCCCCGGCGCCCCGGTGGATCTGTTCGTACGCCCGGACGCCTTGACCATTGGCGAGGCGGGGTCCGGCGTGCCGGGCACCATCGCCGCCCATGTCTACCAGGGCTCCCATGTGGATGTGGTGATCGACAGCCCGGCGGCGGCGGGCGGGCGCCTGTTGGTGCGGGTGCCGGGCACCGAGGCGCCGACCTTGTGGCCGGTGGGCCACGCGGTCGGCATCACGCCCGCCGCCGGCAGCGGCATCGCCTTCCCGCCGGACGCTTAGACCCTGCCCTCAGAAGGCGGGGGCCACCGAGGGCACCTGGGCGCGGGCCTCATAGGCCGCCTGCTGCGGCGCATAGAGGGTCCAGAGGTGGCGCAGTTCGGCGATGGGCTCCTCGTGCCAGTCCACCCGCAAGTCCACCACCGGCCAGTCATAGGTCTGGGCCACATGCAGGCCGGCGGCATGCTCGTC
Source organism: Azorhizobium sp. (assembly GCA_965227945.1). Classification (GTDB taxonomy): domain Bacteria; phylum Pseudomonadota; class Alphaproteobacteria; order Rhizobiales; family Xanthobacteraceae; genus Azorhizobium. The sequence goes on from CBDDGQ010000005.1 coordinate 206,815, forward strand.
GCCGGTTTCGCCGCCGGCGGCCAGCCCCGCCTCCAGGCCGCGCAGCAGGCGTTCGGCCAGAGGCGGTGCCTCATCGGCGGCGAAGGCGGCCAGCATGGCGGCGGGCACCTCCGGAGTGGCCAGCAGATTGCCCAGAGCGATGCTGGCCGGGCCCACCGCGAAGCCCACCGTGGGCAGCGCCTCGGTGCCGGAGTGCCAGGCCACCTGGCCGTAGCGGTCGATCACGCTGGCCTGGCGATAGGCCGGCTCCGGGGTCCCGGCCAGCAGGGTGTCCAGCACCGCCTTGGCGCCGAGGCCCTGGCGCAGCAAGCCCAGGCCGGCCGGTCCCAGCGCCGGGTCGGTGATGTTCTGCGTGGTCACCAGCCCCAGCGGCCCCACCCAGGCGCAGCGGCTGGCGACGCAGATGCTGGACGAGGTGATGGCAATGCCAAACGCTCCGCTTCGGGGGCATCGGGCGGCGATGGAATACGTCATGGGGCGGTCCTTAGTGTCGCATATCGCAGTATATAATCAGCCAAATAGATCATATTCGGCGCGGATGCGCAAATAAAATATTGATTATTACTTTCTATTTTCTCATATGTTCATGTATTTACGCTGTTTTGTTCGAAGTATCACAGGATTGAACTCCATCCCGGCGCGGGAGTGCTCGCCGCCGCGCGAAGCCCCCATCGAACCGTTGCACAAATGAGGGCAGGGGGCTCTATAGTCCCGCGTCGGCCCGCGACGATGGCCTTGCCGTCGGCGCCGGGGCGCCAGCCGGATCTGTTTCGCCGGGCTCCCGTGGAGGTTTTATTGAACGACTACACCCGCTCCGCCGCCAAACTGACCCATGTGGGCGCATTGACCGCCCTGGGCGCCGCCGTGGCCAAGGCGCACGAACTGGGCGTGCCGCAGAACATCTCCATCGTCGATGACGGCGGCAATCTCCTGGCCTTCGTGCGCATGGACGGCGCCAAGCTGCTGTCGCGGGAGACCTCCTTGTCCAAGGCCATCAGCGCCGCCTCGCATCGCCAGCCCACCTCGCGCCTGTTGCCCGAGCTGGAACTGAAGCTCGCCATCGCCAGTGGGGGACGGCTCACCAATCTGGAAGGCGGTCTGCCGATCATCGTGGGCGGGACCTGTGTCGGCGGCATCGGCGTGGGATCGGGCACCGGGGCGCAGGATCTGGAAGTGGCAAGGGCCGCCTTGCGCGCACTGGGCGCGGACGCCTTCTGACGCAGCGGTGATGGGAAAAAAGCGCCGATTGCCCCGCCGCCCCCTGACAAAGCCGGGCGGCGGTCCCTATATGGGGTGAGCATGCCGTAAGGGCATGGATCGCGCACTGTCTGCGCCACCGAGGATCAACATGAGTGTTTTCAAGCGTCTGTCTGGGTTAGTCGCGGTCGTGGCGCTCGGCGCAGCCATGACGCTTCCGGTGCTCGACGCGGCTGACGCCCGTCAGGGCGGCAGCTTCGGCAGCCGCGGCACCCGGACCTTTCAATCGCCGTCGGCCACCCCGACGGCGCCGAGCGCGAGCCAGCCCATCCAGCGCTCCGCGACGCCCTATAACCAGCAAGGTGCGGCCTCCACCGCCGCCGCCAACCGTAGCGGCATGTTCGGCAGCGGCCTTGGCGGCTCGCTGATGCGCGGCCTGCTGATCGGCGGTCTCGTGGGCATGCTGTTCGGCGGCGGACTTGGCGGCCTGTCGGGCTTCCTCGGCTTGCTGCTGCAGGCCGCCCTCATCGCCGGCGTGGTGATGCTGGCGCTGCGCTTCTTCGCCAATCGTCGCCAGCCGGCCCCCGCCGGCGGTCCCATGGCGCGGGATGACCAGGGCGGTATGTTCAACGGTCGCGGTCCGTCCGGCCCCACGGGGCAGGGCGGTCTGGGCGGCGCCCTGGGTGGCCTCGGCGCCGGTCTGGGCGGCGGGCGTGGGCCGGCCCCGGTCAATGCCCCGCCGCGGGTGAAAGATGAAGTGGGCATCAAGCCCGCCGATTTCGACGCCTTCGAGAAGACCCTCGCCGAGGTCCAGGCGGCCTTCAGCCGCGAGGATCGCGGCGCGCTGGCCAATCTGGTGACGCCCGAAGTGCTGGGCTATCTGGAAGAGGAACTGCGGGCCAATGCGGATCGCGGCCTGCGCAACCAGGTGAACGACGTCAAGCTGCTGCAGGGCGACCTGTCGGAAGCCTGGCGCGAAGGCCCCCTGGAATACGCCACCGTGGCCATGCGCTATGCGGCGCGCGATACCATGCGCGATCGCACCACGGGCGCGCTGGCGCCGGGTTCCACCGATGTCCCGCGCGAGAGCACCGAGATCTGGACGTTCCTTCGGCCCCGCGGCGCGCCGTGGAAGCTGTCGGCGATCCAGGAAGCCTGAGCACGGCCTGAACGTTTTCGAATGGCCGCTTCCGGGCGGGGCCAGCCGGCTCCGCCCGGACCAATGTCCGGAGCTCTCCGGTCCATCGGTCGCCGCGGCGCGCGGCGGATTTCCCCGGCGACGTCTGGGGTGGTAGCGTTCTTTCCGTTCCTGCGGCGAGCCGTCTCGCCAATCTCCAGCGTCCCGAACGCGATCCCGCGTCCGGGATTTCCGCGTGCGCTCGCGCACGTCCCTCTCGGCGCCGATGCTCCCGGCTCGCGCCCCTTCTGAGAAAGACCCATGGATTATCTGGTGCAGCTTGCCTCCGACCCGGCCGCCTGGGTCGCCCTTGTCACCCTGGTGGCAATGGAAGTGGTGCTCGGCATCGACAATCTGGTGTTCATCTCCATCCTCACCAACAAGCTGCCGCCGGACCAGCGCTCCCGCGGGCGGCGCATCGGCATCGGGCTGGCGCTGATCCTGCGCCTGGGCCTGCTGAGCACGGTGGCCATCATCGTCCAGCTCACTACGCCCATCTTCACCGTGTTCGGGCATGGCTTCTCCTGGCGCGACCTGATCCTGATCGCCGGCGGCCTGTTCCTGGTGTGGAAGGCCACCAAGGAGATCCATCACAACGTGGATCCCCACCCGGGCGCGGACATGTTCGAGGGGGCCAAGGCGACCATCACCTTTTCCGCCGCCATCGTGCAGATCCTGATGCTGGACCTGGTGTTCTCTATCGACAGCATCATCACCGCCGTGGGCATGACCGAGCACATCCCGATCATGGTGATCGCGGTCATCATCGCCGTGCTGACCATGCTGCTGGCGGCCGATCCGTTGGCGCGCTTCATCGAGAACAATCCCACCGTGGTCATGCTGGCGCTGGGCTTCCTCATCATGATCGGCATGACGCTGATCGCCGAGGGCTTCGGCGCCCATGTGCCCAAGGGCTACATCTATGCCGCCATGGCCTTCTCGGCCGGTGTGGAAGGCCTCAACATGCTGTCCCGCCGCGCCAAGCGCGGCGGCGGCCCCGGCGCCCACTGATCGGGTCCGGCGCGGCAGTCGTCCGCGCCGGACATCGGCCGGACGTCCCCACGGCGGCCGCAATGGAACGCTAGACCTGGGCCACCGTTGCGTGAGGTGACGCAAAGGGCAGCACGGCCCGGTGGACAAGCATGGCCATGATTCGCATTCTCAGCCTGTTGGGCCTGCTGGCCGCCTTTGCGGGGGCTTTGCCCTGGGCGCTGCCGGCGGCGAAAAGCGGCGTGCGGCTGGTGATGGCGCGCGACAACCCGCCCGCGCTGGCCAATCTCGCCCTGGACCGCCTGACCCCGGCCGACCTTGCCCGCGAGACCCGCGCCGCGCTCGACGCCGGCGATGCGGAGCTGGCTGCCTCCTATCAGGCCGTGGCGCAGGCGCGCGGCATCGACCTGCCCGCGGATCTGCGGGCGGATGTGGCTACCGCGAGCGCGGAGGCGCGATCGACCTGGCGCCAGATGCGCAATTTCGGCGCCGGCTTCATCAGCGGCCAGCCGGAGGATCTGGCGGGGTTCGCCGGGGCGGCGGTGGGCGACTTCATGGTCTGGGGCGACATTCGCGACGCCTCCCGCGAGGGCTGGAAACTGGCCCAGGGGGAGGAGGCGGACCAGCTCATGCTCGGCCTCTCCGTGGCCGGCTTGGCCTTGACCGCCGGCACCTATGCCACCGTGGGCCTGCCGGCGCCGCTGCGGGCCGGGGTCTCACTGCTCAAGGCCGCCAAGCGCGGTGGCCGTCTCTCGGCTGAGTTCGCCGCTTCCCTCACCCGCGCGGTGCGCGAGAGCGTGGACTTCGCCGCCTTGAGCCGGGCGCCGCAGAAAGTGGCGGCGCTGGACGGGGCGGCCCTGAAGAGCGTGGTGCGCACCGAGCGATTGCGCGATCTCGGCCGCGTGCTGGGCGATGTGGGCACGGTGGAAGCCAAGGCCGGCACCCGCGCCACCCTGGAAGGCTTGCGGGTGGCCGACGGGGCCGGCGACATGCGGCGCGTGGCACTGCTGGCGGAGGCCAAGGGGCCGCAGACCCTGGCGCTGCTCAAGAGCCTGGGGCGCGGCGCGCTCACCATCACCGGCGCCTTGCTGGGGCTGCTGTGGTGGGGCGTCGGCGCGGGCGTGTGGCTGCTGGGCGCCGTTCTCACCTTCAACGCCTTGTGTGTGGCCCTGCTACGGCCCCTGTGGCGGCGCCGGCGCCACCGGCGCGCGATGCGCGCATCGCCGACGCGCCAAGAGCCCGCGGCGGCCGCGACGCCGGGCTGAGGACCGCACGCGCCGCGGGTAGCGGGATCCGATGGCGGCGAGATCATGGGGAGGGGCGCGCCGGTGGCTTCCCTCCGGCGGCAGGGCGCTCTAGGTTCCCGCCCGACGCATCGACCGCCTGCCGAGGACCCTCATGCCGACTTTCATCTCCGACGGCCTGGAGCTTGCCTATCTCGATGAGGGGGCGGGGGAACCCGTGCTGCTCATTCACGGCTTCGGCTCCACCAAGGAGATCAACTGGGTGTTCCCCGGCTGGGTGAAGACCCTGACCGAGGCCGGCCGGCGGGTGCTGGCATTCGACCATCGCGGCCATGGTGCCTCTGCCAAGCCCTATGATCCCGCGCTCTATCACACCCGTTTGATGGCCAAGGACGCCAAGACCCTGCTCGACACCCTGGGCCTGCCGCAGGCGGATGTGATCGGCTATTCCATGGGGGCGCGGGTGACCGCGCAACTGGCGATCACCGCGCCGCAGAGCGTGCGCGCGGCGGTGCTGGGGGGCCTCGGCATCCATCTGGTGGAGGGCGTCGGCCTGCCGCAATCCATCGCCGAGGCGCTGGAGGCCCCGAGCCTGGACGACGTGACCGACCCCATGGGCCGCATGTTCCGCGCCTTCGCCGACACCAACAAGGCCGATCTCAAGGCCCTGGCCGCCTGCATCCGCGGCTCGCGGCAGAGCCTGTCGCGGGAGGAGGTGGGCTCCATCCAGCCGCCGGTGCTGGTGGCGGTGGGGACACGGGACCAGATCGCCGGGGACGCCCATGCGCTGGCGGCCCTGTTGCCACACGGGCAGGCGCTGGACATCCCGAATCGTGACCACAACCCGGCGGTGGGCGACAAAGTGTTCAAGCAGGGGGTGCTGGAATTCCTTGCGGCGCATGGCTGAAAGCCGTGGCGCGGGGTGACCTGACCACCGCGCCTCGGGTGTGTTAGAAGTGAGACCAACGGACTCCACGGAGGCAGCGATGCTTCATCCAAGCTTGCATGTGACCAAGGCCGCCAATGATCGTCATCCCGACGTGGTGGACCCGGTATGGGGCCGCCTGCGCAAGGAAGCCGACGAGGCGGCCCTGCGCGAGCCGATCCTGGCCGGCTTCCTCATGGCGGCAGTGACCGGCCAGGCGAGTCTCGAGGCGGTGATCGCCGAGCGCATCGCCGCCCGGCTCGATCATGCGGACCTGCCCGGCGGCGCCATCCGCGCGGCCTACCATGCGGCCGTGGCGGCGGATGTGCGCATCGCTCAGGCGCTGCGGGCCGACATCATGGCGGTGCTGGACCGCGACCCGGCCACCAGCCGGGTGCTGGAGCCGGTGCTCTATTATAAGGGCTTCCACGCCCTCCAGGCGCATCGCCTGGCCCATTGGCTGTGGGAGACCGGCCAGCGCGACACCGCGCTCTATCTGCAGAGCCGCGTGTCCTCGGCGCTCACCGTGGACATCCACCCGGCGGTGCCCATGGGGCGCGGCATCTTCCTCGACCACGCCACCGGGCTGGTGGTGGGGGCAACCGCGGTAATCGAGGACGACGTGTCCATTCTCCAGGGCGTCACCCTGGGCGGGACGGGCAAGGAGCGCGGCGACCGCCATCCCAAGATTCGCCATGGGGTGCTGATCGGCGCCGGGGCCAAGATCCTGGGCAATATCGAAGTGGGCCATTGCGCCCGTATCGCCGCCGGCTCGGTGGTGCTGCATCCGGTGCCGCCGGCCACCACGGTGGCGGGGGTGCCGGCGAAAGTGGTGGGGACCGCCGGCTGCGCCGAGCCGAGCCGCGCCATGGATCAGATGTTCGACGTGACCATTTTCGCCGGGGCCGACATCTGAGGGCGAGAATTTAACGCCGGGGCTGTGGATCCCGCATGCCATGCGGCGTTTATCCACCAGACGCTCTTTTTCGTGGGCCGGCAGCGGCCGACGTTTCGGGCGCCAGGGATCGGCATCGGTTCCTGAGCGCCGTTTGACCACCGGCTGCAAAGGGGCGGCTGCATCCCACGGACGCCTGCGGGCGCATCGTGCCATTTCGGAGGACGAGAGTTGGAAAAGACCGAGATCGAACGTGTTCAGCGCTACTTGCGCACCCTGTTCGGCAATCCGCAGATCAAGGTGACCGCGCGCCCGAAGAAGAATGACTCGGCGGAAGTGTATCTCGGCGAGGAGTTCATCGGCGTGCTCTTCAAGGACGATGAGGACGACGAGCTGTCCTACAACTTCCAGATGGCGATCCTCGACAGCGACCTGGACTGAGCGGCCGCGGGGAGCGCGCGCCGCTCCCCGTCCACCGCCGGTCGCGCGCAGGCCGAGGCCACAAAGTGGCTTCCCCCGCCCGCGGGCAGCCGCTACATCGGGTTGGCATACAATATCCAGCCGAGGCCTTCCGTGCCCGTCCTCGAAATCGCCGGCGAACATTTCCGCATCCAGATCGATGGGGCGCCCACCGCGCCGCCACTGGTGCTGGCCCACTCCCTGGGCACGGCGCTGGAGATGTTCGATCCCGTCATTCCCGCGCTGACCCAGAGGTTCCGTGTGGTGCGCTATGATGCGCGCGGCCACGGCCACAGCAGCGCCCCCGACGCCGTCTACCCCATGGGGGAACTGGGCCGCGACCTTCTCAACATCCTCGACCGCCTGAACCTGGGGCCGATGGATCTGTGCGGCCTGTCCCTGGGGGGCATGGTCGGCCAATGGATGGCGCTGCATGCGCCGCAGCGGCTGCGCCGGCTGGTGCTGGCCAACACCACCGCTTATGCCGGCCCGCCGCGGGTCTGGGACGGACGCATCAAGGCGGTGCGCCACACCGGCACCGCCCCCATTGCCGACGCGGTGATCGACAGCTGGTTCACGCCGGAGTTCCGCGCCCGCAGCCCGGAGGCGGTGGCCACGGTGCGGGCGATGATCGTCGCCACCCCGAAGGCCGGCTATATCGGCACCAGCTGCGGCATGCGGGACATGGATTTCCGGGCCGCGCTGCCGCGCATCACCACGCCGACGCTGGTCATCGTCTCCGACGCCGACCGGGCGACGCCCCCGGCCTGGGGCGAGGCCATCGCGGCGGCCATTCCTGCGGCGAAGCTGGTGCGGCTGCCCGGCGCGCATCTCTCGCCCATCGAGCAGCCGGAGCGGTTCGCGGCGGCGGTGACCGACTTCCTCGCCTGACGGGCGACGCCTCGGACATCGCGCCCCTGGGGCCCGCGGCGCGGGCGCCCGGGCGTCCTTGGGAGGCTTGGCGTCCGCCGCCACATGGCGTAGGCGTTAGGCCAGATGCAGCGGACCTCTCGGCAGAGGGGCGCGGCGCCGTCGTGGCGACAACCGGAGACGCAGGATGAGCGGCACGCACAGCCACGGGACGCCGTCCCCCGGTCCTCTCGCCTCAGCCGCAGCGGGCCCTGGCACAGGGGCGGGGCATCCCGGCCACGACGATCACGACCACGACGATCACGACCATGCGGGTCATGACCACGCCGGTCACGATCACGCCGGCCATGGCGGCCACGGGCATGCGGGCCACGCCCATGCGGTGCCCACCTCGCTGCGGGCTTTCGCCATCGGCGCTTCGGTCAATTTTGCCTTTGTCGTGATCGAGGCCGGCTTCGGCTATTTCGCCGATTCCCTCGCCTTGATGGCAGATGCGGGACACAACCTCTCCGACGTGCTGGGCTTGCTGCTGGCCTGGGCCGCCGCCTGGCTGTCGCAGCGCGCGCCCACCGCCCGGCGCACCTTCGGCTATGGCCGGACCTCCATCCTGGCGGCGCTGACCAATGCCATCATTCTGCTGGTGGGCACCGGCGGCATCGTGGTGGAGGCCATCTCCCGCCTTACGGATCCCGCCCCGGTGCAGACCGGCATCGTCATGGTGGTGGCGCTGGTGGGCATCGGGGTGAATTTCGGCACCGCGCTGCTGTTCATGGCCGGCCGCAAGGGCGATCTCAATGTCCGCGGCGCCTTCGTCCATCTCATGGCCGATGCGGCGGTGTCGCTGGGGGTGGTGGTGGCCGCGGGGGTGATTGCCTTCACCGGCTGGCTGGTGCTGGATCCCCTGGTCAGCCTGGCGATCGCGGTGGTCATTGTGGTTGGCACCTGGAGCCTGTTCCGCGACAGCGTGGATCTCGCCATCGATTCCGTCCCGGCCCATGTGGACCGGGGCGCGGTAGAGACCTATCTCGGCAGCCTTCCGGGCGTGGTCGAGCTGCACGATCTGCACATCTGGGGCCTGTCCACCACGGAAGTGGCGCTTACCGTCCATCTGGTGCGCCCGGCCCATGGCCTGGACGACGCCTTCCTGGCGGAGACCTGCCATGTTCTGAAGTCCCGCTTCGGCATCGGCCACGCCTCCATCCAGGTGGAAGCGGGCACGCAACCCTGCATGCTGGCGCCCGCCCACGTGGTGTGAGCACGCGGTCGGGCTCAGTCGAGCTTCAGCGTCTCCAGGGTCTCGGCGATGCGCCGGCGGGCCGCGTCACCGAGCGGCAGGATGGGGCGGGGCGGCTGCGCCTGGCACAGGCCCAGCAGATCCGCCGCCAGATACATCACCCGCAAGCTGGAAAAGGCCTTGAAGAGGGCCCACAGCGGCTCTAGCCGGGCATCGAGGGCCCGCGCGCCGGCGGCGTCCCCGCCCTGCGCGGCGCGGGTCAGGGCCAAAGCGGTGCGGGGAAATAGCCCCGCCATGACGCTGTACCAGGTGTCCCCACCGGCGATCAGCGCCTCGGTCACGTTCCAGTCGCCGCTATAGCCGAGCGCAAAGCCCTCCGGCACCGTGCGCCGCAGCTCCGCGAGGTGGGCGGGGGCGTCGGGGCCCTCCGGGCTCGGGCTCTTGAGCCCGACGATCCCCTCCAGGCGGCTGAGACGGCCGATGAGCGCCGGGCTGAAGCGGAAATGGGTGGTGCCGGGATTGTCGTAGATGCACAAGGGCAGGCCGCTGTCCCGCGCCACCGTGACGAAATGCTCATAGACCTCGTCTTCGGTCAGCGGCGTGTAGGACACCGCCGCCAGCAGGCCGGCCATGGCGCCCGCCGCCTTGGCATCCTGCGCCAGGCGCACCGCATCGTCCGTCCGCAAGGCGCCGACGCCCACCAGCAGCGGCACGTCTCCGGCGGCCGCCAGGGCCGCCTCGAGCGCGCGGCGCCGTTCGTCCCGCGTCAGATAGGCGTAGGTCCCGGTGCTGCCGAGCAGGCCGATGGACTCCACCTTGGCGGCGCTCAGCGGCGCGATCAAGCGCCCGAGCGCGGCGAGATCCACGCGGCCATCGGCATCCGACGGGGTGATGGGAAACGCGGACAGGCCCTTCAACGCAATCGGCATCTGATCTCGATCCTTGCTGCGGGCAGCAAGCTACACCGCCACGCTTCAGGCGCAACCGGGCGCACCTGCGAGATCAACCGGCCGCAGCGTGGCGGGCGGGCCGGACCGTCAGCTGGCCGCCGGGCGGTTCAGGCCTTCCAGGGCCTCTTTGGCGATGGGCGAGAGGGCGCCGCCGCCCTGGTCCACGATCAGGCGGATCTTGGCCCGCATGCGCGGGTCCCAGAACTTCTGGATGTGGACGCGGGTGCCTTCCACCGCCGCCGCATGGGGCTGGCTGGCGAAGAAGGTGGCGATCTGATTGGCCATATAGACCAGCCGGTCATCGGTGCTGGTGTGCGACGCGCTGTCGGAATGCGCGCCGTCGTGTTCGGTGGTGGAGCTATGCGACATGGGCCTGCCGTGGGGACGCCCCGAGGTCGATGCGCTCGGGATGGGTGAAGAGATCAAAGCCGTCGCTGCGAACGACGGCGGCGAGAGTGATGCCCGCTTTGTCTGCGGTGCGGATGGCCAGCGAGGTGGGCGCGGAGACTGCGGCGATCACCGGAACCCCCAGCACCGCCGCCTTCTGCACCATTTCAATGGACACCCGGCTGGTGAGCAGCAGCAACCCGCGCGCCGGATCGGCCTCCAGGCGCGCCACCTTGCCCACCAGCTTGTCGAGGGCATTGTGGCGGCCGACATCTTCGGCCACCGCCAGCAGGCCGCGCCCGGGCTCGAAATAACCGGCCGCATGCACCGCGCGGGTCTCGTGGTTCAGCGCTTGCGCCGGACCCAGCAGCGCCATGGCCTCCAGCAGCATGGTCGCCGCGAATACCGGGCGCGCGGTGACCTGGGCGGCCGGCCGGATGGCTTCCGCCAGGCTTTCCACCCCGCACAGGCCGCAGCCGGTGGGGCCGGCCAGATAGCGCCGGCGGGCGCCCAGCACCGCCATCTTGTCCTCGGCGATCCACATGCGGGCTTCGATGCCGTCCTCCACCGCGATCACGTCGAGGCTGAGGATTTCGGCTGGCGTGGCGACGATGCCTTCGGTCAGCGAGAAGCCCAAAGCGAAGGCCTCGATATCCACGGGGGAGGCCATCATCACCGCATGGGTGGTGCCGTTAAAAGTGAGGGCGACAGGGGTCTCCTCGGGCACGGCGCGCTCGCCGTCGGTGACGCCGTCCGCCCGCCACACCGCCCGCGTCACGCGCCGCACCGGCTCCGGCATGTCCGGAATCTCCGGCAGATCGCTCTCGGTCACGCTGCTGGTCAGGTCCGGCATGATGCCGGCGGGCGGTGTCACGTCAGGCAGTCCCATTTCGGGCGTGTGGTTCGAGCCGTGGCTCGGGTCTTCCTGGGGCATCGGACGCCTCGCGCTGGCCGTGGGCCTTTCACATTGGCGCCGAAGGTCCCAAGGTCAAGCCGGCCGCGCTCACGCGCGACCGGGCAGAGGGCCGAAAGGCCCGTGGGCTACTCCGCCGCCGTGGCGATGCGGCGGCTTTCGCGGGAACGCTTCTCGTAATTCTCCTGCCACGGGCTCGGCCCGTTGGAGGGCGCCACCTGCACCGCGGTGACCTTGTATTCGGGACAATTGGTGGCCCAGTCGGAGAAGTCCGTGGTCACCACATTGGCCTGGGTCACCGGATGGTGGAAGGTGGTGTAGACCACCCCCGGCGACATGCGCTCGGAGATCTTGGCCTTGAGCGAGGTGCCCCCGGCGCGGCTCTCCAGCTTCACATAATCGCCGTCGCGAATGCCCCGGTTCTCGGCGTCGTGCGGGTGGATCTCCAGCACGTCCTCGGGATGCCAGGCCACATTCTCGGTGCGGCGGGTCTGGGCGCCCACATTGTAGTGGCTGAGGATGCGCCCGGTGGTGAGCAGCAGCGGGAAGCGCGGGCCGGTGCGCTCGTCGGTGGGCACGTATTCGGTGAGCATGAACTTGCCCTTGCCGCGCACGAAGCCGCCGATATGCATCACCGGGGTGCCTTCCGGCGCCGCGGCGTTGCAGGGCCACTGCACCGAGCCCATCTCGTCCAGCTTCTGGTAGGAGACGCCGGTGAAAGTGGGGGTCAGGCGGGCGATCTCATCCATGATCTCGCTGGGATGGCTGTACTCCATGGGATAGCCCATGGCGTTGGACAGGAGCATGGTGACCTCCCAGTCCGCATAGCCATTCTTCGGCGCCATCACCTTGCGGATGCGCTGGATGCGGCGCTCGGCATTGGTGAAGGTGCCGTCCTTCTCCAGGAAGGAGCAGCCCGGCAGGAAGACATGGGCGAAGTTCGCCGTCTCGTTCAGGAACAGGTCCTGCACGATGATGCATTCCATGGCCCCGAGGCCGGCGGACACATGGCGGGTGTCGGGATCGGACTGCAGAATGTCCTCGCCCTGCACATAGAGGCCCTTGAACGTGCCATCCACCGCCGCATCGAACATGTTGGGGATGCGCAGGCCGGGCTCTTCGTCCAGCTTCACGCCCCACACGCCTTCGAACAGCGCACGGGCATCCCCGTCCGAGACGTGGCGATAGCCGGACAGTTCGTGCGGGAACGAGCCCATGTCGCACGCGCCCTGGACGTTGTTCTGGCCGCGCAGCGGGTTCACGCCCACGCCCTTGCGGCCGATATTGCCGGTGGCCATGGCGAGGTTGGCGATGGCGATGACCGTGGTGGAGCCCTGCGAATGCTCGGTCACCCCCAGGCCGTAATAGATCGCCGCATTGCCGCCGGTGGCATAGAGCCGGGCGGCGGCGCGCAGCTCGGCCGGATCGACGCCGGTATACTTCTCCACCGCTTCCGGCGAATGGCGCTCATCGGCCACGAAGGCCGCCCATTCCTGGAACTCGTCCCATTCGCAGCGTTCGCGCACGAAGGTCTCGTTCACCAGACCTTCGGTGACGATGACGTGGGCCAGCGCCGTGACCACGGCCACATTGGTGCCGGGCCGCAGCGGCAGGTGATAGTCCGCTTCCACATGCGGGGTGCGCACCAGATCGATCTTGCGCGGGTCCACCACGATCAGCTTGGCGCCTTCGCGCAGGCGCTTCTTCATGCGCGAGCCGAACACCGGATGGCCGTCGGTGGGGTTGGCGCCGATCACCAGGATGGTGTCGGTGTCCTCGATGGAATCGAAGTCCTGGGTGCCGGCCGAGGTGCCGTAGGTCTGCGACAGGCCATAGCCGGTGGGCGAGTGGCAGACGCGGGCGCAGGTGTCGACATTGTTGTTGCCGAAGCCGCCGCGGATCAGCTTCTGGACCAGATAGGTCTCTTCATTGGTGCAGCGGGACGAGGTGATGCCGCCCACCGACAGGCGCCCATACTTCGCCTGGATGCGCTTGAACTCGGAGGCCGCGTAGCCGATCGCCTCTTCCCAGCTCACCTCGGTCCAGGGATCCTGGATGGATGCGCGGATCATCGGCTTGAGGATGCGCTCCTTGTGCGCTGCATAGCCATAAGCGAAGCGGCCCTTGACGCAGGAATGGCCGCGGTTGGCCTTGCCGTCCTTGTAGGGCACCATGCGCACCAGCTCGTCGCCGCGCATCTCGGCCTTGAAGGTGCAGCCGACGCCGCAATAGGCGCAGGTGGTCACCACCGAATGCTCCGGCGTGCCGATGGCGATCACCGACTTCTCGTTCAGCGTCGCGGTGGGGCAGGCCTGCACGCACGCGCCGCAGGACACGCATTCGGATGAGAGGAAGGTCTCGCTCATGCCCGCCGACACCCGCGAGCCGAAGCCGCGGCCGGAGATGGTCAGCGCAAACGTGCCCTGCACCTCTTCACAGGCGCGCACGCAGCGGTTGCATACGATGCACTTCGACTGCTCATAGGTGAAATAGGGGTTGGACTCGTCCTTGCCCAACTTGGTGTGGTTCTCGCCCTGGTAGCCGTAGCGCACCTCGCGCAAGCCGACCACGCCGGCCATGTCCTGCAACTCGCAATCGCCATTGGCCGAGCAGGTCAGGCAGTCGAGGGGATGGTCGGAGATATAGAGCTCCATCACCCCCTTGCGGATCTGCTTCAGGCGCTCGGTCTGGGTCTTGACCACGATGCCCTCTGCCACTGGCGTGGTGCAGGAGGCGGGCGTGCCGTTGCGGCCTTCGATCTCGATCAGGCACAGGCGGCAGGAGCCGAACGCCTCCAGCATGTCGCTGGCGCACAGCTTGGGGATCTGGTTCCCCACCTCCATGGCGGCGCGCATGATGGAGGTGCCTTCCGGCACCTGCACCTTCATGCCGTCGATGGTCAGCGTCACCAGCTTTTCGGCCTTGGAGAGCGGGGTGCCGTAGTCGATTTCATGCACGAGGGACATGGACGTCTCCTATTCGGCGGCCACGGGCAGCTTCGGCGCGACGCCGAAGTCTTCCGGGAAATGGGTGAGGGCGCTCAGGACCGGGTAGGGCGTGAAGCCGCCGAGCGCGCACAGGGAACCAAGCTTCATGGTCTGGCAAAGGTCGGTGAGCACGGCGAGGTTCGCGTCGCGCCGGTCGTTGGCCCTGATCTTGTCGAGGGTTTCCACGCCGCGGGTGGAGCCGATGCGGCACGGGGTGCACTTGCCGCAGCTTTCATGGGCGCAGAATTCCATGGCGAAGCGCGCCATGTGGGCCATGTCCACGGTGTCGTCGAACACCACCAGCCCGCCATGGCCGATGAGCGCATCCTTGGCGGCGAAGGCTTCATAGTCGAACGGGGTGTCGAACTGGCCCACCGGCATGTAGGCGCCCAGCGGTCCGCCCGCCTGCACCGCCTTCACCGGCCGGCCGGACGCGGTGCCGCCGCCGATGTCGTTCACCAGTTCGCCCAGCGAGATGCCGAAGGCGGTCTCGTACAGGCCGCCGAACTTCACATTGCCGGCGATCTGGATCGGCATGGTGCCGCGCGACCGGCCCATGCCGAAGTCGCGATAGAAGGCGCCGCCCTTGTCCAGGATGATCGGCACGGTGGCCAGCGAGATCAGGTTGTTAATGACGGTGGGCTTGCCGAACAGGCCCTTGTGCGCGGGCAGCGGCGGCTTGGCGCGGACCACGCCGCGCTTGCCTTCCAGGCTGTCCAGGAGCGCGGTTTCCTCGCCGCACACATAGGCGCCGGCGCCGAGCCGCATCTCGATGTCGAAATCATAGGCCGAGCCGGCCACATTCTTGCCCAGCAGGCCGTTGGCGCGGGCGATGGCGATGGCCTTCTCCATCACCACCATCGACAGCGGATATTCCGAGCGGCAGTAGACGAAGCCCTTGGTGGCCCCCACCGCGATCCCGGCGATGGTCATGCCTTCGATCAGGCAGAAGGGGTCGGCTTCCATGATGAGGCGGTCGGCGAAGGTGCCGCTGTCGCCTTCATCCGCATTGCAGACGATGTAGCGCTGGTCCGCCGGGGCGGCGGCCACCGTGCGCCACTTGATGCCGGTGGGGAAGCCGGCGCCGCCACGGCCGCGCAGGCCGCTGTCGAACACCTGCTCGACGGTGGCGGCGGGGCCGATCTCGATGGCTTTCGCCAGGCCGCGATAGCCGGCATGCGCCTTGTACTCGTCCAGGGAGAGCGGATCGATGATGCCGCAGCGGGCGAAGGTCAGGCGGGTCTGGTTCTTGAGATAGGGGATCTCCTCCACCACGCCCACGCAGAGCGGGTGGTCGCCCCCTTCGAGGAACCCGGCGGCCAGCAGGCCGTCGATATCGGCGGGCTTCACCGGGCCATAGCCGATGCGGCCGCGCGGGGTGTCCACCTCCAGCAGCGGCTCCAGCCAGAACAGGCCGCGCGAGCCGTTGCGCACGATCTGCGCCGCGGCGCCGCGGGCGGCCAGCGCGCTCTCCAGGGTGCGGGCGACGCGATCAGCGCCGCAGGCCACGGCGGTGGCGTCATTGGGGACGTAAAGGCGGGTCATTGGTTGCTCTCCGCCACCAGCTCATCGATGCAGCTCTGATCGAGGCGGCCCACCAGCCGGCCGTCGATCATGCCCGCCGGCGCGCAGGCGCACAGGCCGAGGCAATAGATCGGCTCCAGGGTCACCCGGCCGTCCGGGGAGGTTTCGCCCATGGCCACGCTCAGACGCTCTTCCGCATAAGCGGTCAGCGCGTGCGAGCCCATGGCCTGGCAGGCTTCGGCGGAGCACAGCTTGATGACGTGGCGGCCCGGCGGCTCGCGGCGGAAGTCATGATAGAAAGTCACAACGCCGTAGACTTCCGCCCGCGACAGGTTGAGACTTTCCGCGATCATCGGCACCACGGGATCGGGCACGAAGCCGAACGCTTCCTGGACCGCATGCAGGATTGGCATGGTGGCCCCGTCCAGATGCCGGTGCGACGCAATGATTTCCGATGCGCGGTTGGCGCTCCACGGTTCGAAGCCGGCCATCGGCAAGTGCCCTTCCCTAGTCCGCCTGAAGCGGGTTTCCTTGTGATCGTTCCAGAGAACATGGCACAGGCGGGGGGAGGATCAAGCGAGCTGTGGGATGTTGCGATAGAACATCTCTATGCAAATAAGGCAGGAAACGCGGCCGGTTCGGCGGTATTCCGCCATTTCGCTGACGTTGCGGACGGGTGACCCACGGCCCAAAAGCGTTGATTTGCCGTTATTGATCGGCCTTCTCTATCTTTCCCTCGCGGCAGTCGCCCTCGCGCGCGCGATCATGCTGCACTGCGGTAGGGCGCTGCGGCCGACCTCAAGCGTGGCGCGGGCCGCCGCAAAATCTTTCGGGCCGGGAGCTTCGGATGGCGCGCGGCATGCGGGTCCGCGCCCCCGGCGTCGCTGCCGACCGCGTGATGCGATGGGGCCAAAGACCTCAGGAGGACGGCAGATTCGCAGCGGTGCGGCGCGCGTGAGGGGCGCGGTCCCGGTGGCGCAGGTCCCTGCGGCGAAAAGGGGGAGGGGGTGCGTTGTGCGGGTGGCGGGCTTCCGCTGGACTGAAGGGGGCTTACGCTGAACGGGTGGCCGGGCTTTCGCCGAACGGACGCGAGGCAGATCCTTCGCCGCGCGGGACCTCGCCGCCGGCACGCGGCAGAACCCACCCCCGCAAGGGGGAGGGCGTGCGTCCAGCGGGACGTCCACCGGCGGTCATGCGCCGGTGGAGAGGGTCACGCGGCGGCGCCGGCCTGCAGGGCCGCCAGTTCCTTGCGGGCGTCATCCAGGGCCTTGAACGTGTCATAGGTCTCCTGCGCCACCTTGAGGATGTTCTCCCAGCCGGTGGGCAGATCCTCGGACAGATCGTGCAGGTTCATCTTGGTGTTCACGGACTTGGACGAGAGCTTCTTGATCTCGGCCTTCAGGGTCTCGATGTCGGACATAATGGCTCTCCTGCCCTTTCGTGGTTCTCAGGCGTCTCACCCAAACTTGAACAGCACGCCGTAGCCGCCGCGCGGGTAGTTCCATTCGATGTCGCCGCTGGGTTCGGCGATCACCCGGCAGGTGCCGCATTCCACGCAGCCGTCCACGGTGACTTCCACCTGGCCGGCTTCGTTCATGTCGTAGCAGCGGGCCGGGCACAGCTTCAGCATGCTCAGCAGCGGCGCGCTGGGCACGGTGTGCGGGCGCACCTTGATGTGGGCGCGTCCGGCATCCACGAGGTAGCGATTGTAGAACAGCTTGTCTTCCACACGGACCTGCGGGTCGCTCATGTTCGATCTCCATCGGGCTGGCGGCGTCACGGCTGGACCCTGACGCCTTGCGATCATCGGATGCAGCGGGCGCGCTGCGCGTTCGCTCAAAGGTTTCCCCGTCGCGGATGCGGCGGGGCCGAAGGCCGGATGGAAGCACGCAGGTCGCGGCCGGCGTCCGCGAAGTCACTCAGCGCCAGGCGCGGGCGATGCGGAACGCATCGCCGAACAGGCCAAGCCAGGATCGTGCCTCCACGAAGGAGCGCAGGGTCCGCTTTTCCTTCTCCACCTTCGGCGTGCCATCCACCCGCAGGAAGTTCTGCATGGCCTTGGACACCAGTTGCGGATAGGTGAGGAAAAAGTTCTGCGACTGGATGTGCATCAGCGCAGGCATGTCCTTGTATTTCTTCATGTCCTTCATGACGAAAGACTCGTCCAGCATGGTCTTGTAGAGCGCCAGATTCTTGGCGGTCAGCGGCTCGCGCCGCGACTTGATCTGGAAGATGGCCTCGGCGGCGATGCGGCCGGAGGTCATGGCGAGGTTCGAGCCCTCGCGATGGATGGCGTTGTTGAGCTGGGCGGCATCGCCCACCACCACCCAGCCGTCGCCATAGAGCTGCGGGATCGCCTTGAAGCCGCCCTCGGGGATGAGGTGGGCGGCATATTCCTTCACTTCTGAGCCCTCGATCAGCGGCGCCACCGAGGGGTGCGCCTTGAAGCGCTCCAGCAGGCCGTAGGGGGTCTCGCCGGTGTGCTGGAAATCCGCCACCAGGCAGCCGATGCCCAGCGACACGCATTCCTTGTTGGCATAGATGAAGCCCATGCCGGTCATGCCGCGGGAGATGGTGCCCGCCGCCTCGATCACCACGCCCTCGTCGCCCTTCAGGTTGAACCGGGCTTCGATGGTCTCGCGCGGCAGGAAGTGCATCTCCTTCACCGCCAGCGCCACATTCTCCGGCTTGGGCCGGGGACGCAGCTCGGCGCGGGTTCCGAGCAGGCCGTTGACGCCTTCCGCCAGCACCACCACATCGGCGCGAAGCTCGCCGTCGCGGCGATCGGTGCGCACGCCGATCACCCGGCCATGGGGGTCCTGCACCAGCTCGGTCACCGTGGTCTCGCACAGCACCGTGGCGCCGGCCTCGCGCACCTTGCCGGAGAACCATTTGTCGAACTGGGCGCGGATGATGGTGTAGCGGTTCGGCTTTTCTTCGTTGAAGTCGTCGGACTTGTAGTGCAGCCCCACATGGGAGCGGTCGTCCATCATCCAGAAGCGCTGTTCCACCAGATGGCGCTCCAGGGGGGCATCCTCGCGGAAGTCGGGCACCAGCTTCTCCAGCATGTCCGCATAGAGGATGGCGCCCTGCACATTCTTCGAGCCGGAATATTCGCCGCGCTCCAGCTGCAGCACCTTCAGGCCACGCTGGGCGAGGGTGAGGGCGGCGGCATTGCCCGCCATCCCCGCGCCGACGACGATCGCATCAAATTTCTCATCGATCATGGCACGCTCCTCTCCGCAAAGCCTGCGGCCTTGCTTGTGTTGTCGGTCAACTGGCGATCCGGTCGCGGGAATGCGGCGACAGCCGCGCGCGGAACGCCTCGGTCAGCGCCGGCAGCAGCCGGATCGCGTCGGTGACGATGCCCACATGGGCGAAGTCGAAGATCGGCGCGTTCTTGTCGGTGTTGATGGCCACGATCAGGTCGGAGCCCTCCACCCCCACCCGATGCTGGATCGCGCCCGAGATGCCGGCGGCGATATAGAGCTTCGGCCGGATGGTCTTGCCGGTCTGGCCGATCTGCCGGTCGGAGGTGACCCAGCCCTTCTGCACCAGCGGGCGCGAGCAGCCATATTCGGCCCCCAGCACCGCCGCCAGCTGGCGCACCAGCTGGAAATTCTCCGGCGAGCCCAGACCCAGGCCCCCGGCCACCACCACGTCGGCGAAGGCGAGGTTGGACTTGGCGCTGTCGCGGTCGGGCAGGAAGGACAGCACCTTGGTGACGATGTCGTCTTCCACCAGTCCCAAGGGATGAGTGATGATGCGGCCGACGGGGCGCTCCACCCGCTCCGGCATGGCCATGACGCGGGGACGCACGGTCGCCATCTGCGGCCGGTAGTTCAGCGTGTAGATGGTGCACATCAGCGAGCCGCCGAAGGTCGGGCGGGTGGCGGCGAGCGAGCCGTCGCTGTCCACGTCCAGTTCGGTGCAGTCGGCGGTGAGGCCGGTGAGCAAGGTGGTGGCCACCGAGCCGGCGAGATCGCGGCCCAAGGTGGTGGCGCCCAGCAGCAGGATTTCCGGCTGGTAGGTGTTCACCACGTCGGTGAGGGCCTTGGTATAGGCCTCGTTGCGATAGTCGGTGAGCAGGTTGTCGGCCACCACATAGGCGAGATCCGCGCCATAGCAGAAGGCCTCGGCGGCAGCCGCCTGGATGGCCTCGCCCTCCGGCCCGATGACCACGGCGGCCAGATCCACCTTCAGCTTGTTGGCGAGCGTGCGCCCGGCGCCCAGCAGTTCCCACGACACCGGGTGAACCTGGCCGCGCTCCTGCTCGATGAACACCCAGACGTGCTTATAGGCCTTGAAGTGCTCGGGCAGCTCCTTCTTGGTGGCTGCCCGGCCGGCGGCGGCCGGTGCTTTGGTGGGTTCGCTCATGGGCTTGGCTCCCTCGTCCTCAGTAGCCGCGGGCCAGCGTCGCGAGCTCGGCTTCGAGCTTGGGCTGGCGGGCGAAAAGGGTCTCGATCAAGGCATCGGCGGGCGGGCGGGTGCCCACATCCACCATGGCGGCCTTCTCGGCGCGCGGCGCCGGGGCGAACACGCGCTTGACGATGGTGGGCGAGCCGCGCAGGCCGCACTTGGCGATGTCCTCGACGCCGGCGTCCTGGGCGCTCCACCGGACGATCTCCGCCCGCGCGGCGCGCAGGGCATCGGCCATGCCGCCGCGGCGGATCTCGTTGGTGGCCTCCAGCATGGTGATGAGGCAGGGCAGCTGGGTCTTCAGCAGTTGCACGCCGCCTTCCGAGCGCCGTTCCGCCTCGATGGTCCGCCCCGCCAGATCCAAGGCGCTGATCTTGGCCACATAGGTGAGCTGCAGCAGGCCGAGCCGCTTGGCGATGCCCGGGCCCACCTGGGCGGTGTCGCCGTCGATGGTCTGCTTGCCGGTGAAGATCAGGTCCGGCGTGCCGAAGGTCTCGCCGATCTTGCGCACGGCGGTGGCCAGCGCATAGGTGGTGGCAAGCGTGTCGGCGCCGGCAAAAAAGCGGTCGGTCAGCAGCACCGCGCGGTCGGCGCCGAAGGTGAGCGCCTTGCGCAGGCTGTCCTCGGCGGAGGGCGGGCCCATGGTGAGCACGGTCACCTCGCCGCCGAACTGATCCCGCAGGGCAAGGGCCGCTTCCAGCGCGAACAGGTCATAGGGGTTGATGATGGTCGGCACCCCCTGACGCATGATGGTGTTCGTCACGGGATGGACGCGGATCTGCGCGGAATCTGGGACCTGCTTGATGCAGACGACACTGTGCATGCGGATGCTCCGAAGCTGGCGGGCAGCCTGCGACCGGCAGCCTTGGCATGGAGAACAGCAAGTGTCGTACCAAGTGCGCAGGCGCAAAAAAGATCGCGGAGATTCAAGGGATTGGCGGGATCGGGGGCGGGATGTTCACGGCGGGTCCCGTCACCCGCGGGGAAAACATTTCACGCCGCGTCGGGAATGCGACAGCCGGGTCGGATGGACCGTCGGGCCGGGTGTCGCGCGGCGCCGCGGGGCACCGGTCGCGCACGCGCACGCCCCGGCGGCCCGCCGCCGCAAGGGGGCGGGGCCGCCGGGGCGGGCGAGGGATCACTTCAGGGTGGTGAGGGGCACGAAGGTGGGCGGCTTTGCCGGCTTCACGGCGTCTTTCAGCACCTTGAATACCCGCTGGTCGATGGGCGAGGAGGCCACGAAATCCGCATAGGCCTGTTCCAGCACCGCCTTGCAGCGCTCGGCCACCACCGTGTCGGGCTGGCCGGAGAAGTCCTCGCTCACCAGATACTGCCCCATCCGCCGCAGGATATGCAGGCGCGCCACCGCCAGCAGCTTGGGGTCAAAGTCGACGCCCAGCAGGGTGAAGAAATCCTCCGCCGAGGAGGTCTTGTTCAACTGGTCGAGGATCGCGGGGGACGTGCTCATCGCCAAAGCTCCTTCAAGCGGGCCACCTGAACGCGGGAAGTCCTGTGCGGCGCGCCCCCACAGGCCCGCGGGCCTCCGCCGCGGGAGGCCGCGGTCCGGCGGCGCGCAGCGCTGGGGGCGAAGCAACCGCCATGCCAGCCGGGGCGGATCGGCTAAGCCATTGAAGTTTTGAGTGTTTCCAATCGGCCGCTATGTCGGCATTCGGACAATGCCCACATCGTCCGTGGCGCTGTCCGGTCGGTGTCGGCCGCCGGCGCCGCGCGCCGGGCGGCCTAGCGGGTGGGACGCAGCTTGCGCAGGCGCACCACCACATCCACCCCATCCACCTCGAAATCGGCGGGAATGGGCGGCAGGCGGCCGATCACCACATGGTCGGCGGGAATGTCCACCAGAGCGTGCTCGCCCTCGATGAAGAAATGGTGGTGGCGGCTGGGATTGGTGTCGAAGAAGGCGATGGTGGAATTGATGCCGATCCGCCGCAGCAGCCCCGCCTCGGTGAAATGGTTCAGCGTGTTGTAGACGGTGGCCAGCGACATGGGGATCCGCGCCTTCACCGCCTCGTCATGCAGCGCGCTGGCGGTGATGTGGCGGTTGCCTTTGGAGAACAGCAGACGGGCCAGCACCACCCGCTGCCGGGTGGGCCGCAGCCCGGCCCGGCGCAGCATGGTGCTGCACTCGCGCCAGGCACGGTCGTCGGGGATCATCCGTCGCCACACCAGGCGCAGGCCCTGGTCCATGTCGTCCAGATCCAGCACCGCCGGGTCCAGGGGGAGAGAGGCGGGCCGGTGGTGGCCGGGCGCGGGCATGTGGTCCATGGCGAGGGCCTTCACTGGGGGGAGGGGGGAGCCGGGAGGTGCGTCCCGTCGGTGTCGGGGGCGCCGGCGGCGGCCAGAGCCAGGGAGCGCCGGCGATCGGCCAGGCGGCTTTCGCCGCTCTCGTCGCCGAAGCACAGGCTGAAATCCGCGCACTGGGTGCAGACCGGCGTGGCGCACATGACGAAGCCGTCGTCCTCGCACATCATCCGGTAGAAGAAGCGCTTCCAGCGCATGTTGTTGGTGTTCCGCGTCGCCAGCGGGGCGAAGTGGCGGGCCATCAGGCGGGTGAGTTCCTCCCGGTCGCGCAGGCCCAGGTCTTCCCACAGATGGTTGGCCTCCATGGCCCGGCGGGCCACCATGCCGGCCAGCCAGCGCCCCACCTCGCCGACGCTGGAGCGGCGCGCCAGCAGCAGGTCGCGCACCAAAGCGGCCTCGTCGTCCTCCGCGCTGGGGCCGACCGCGCCGGGCAGGGGCGCGCGCCAGCCGGCGGGAATATCGGCGGCGGGAAAACAGCGCAGCAAGGCCGCCAGATCGTCGGGGGAGAGCCCCGCCTGGACATGCAGCGCGCCGCCTTCGGAGGCGGCCACCGCCAGGATGCAGGCCAGGACGTGAAAATCGAAGGCGGCGTCGCTGCCGATCAGTGCGGCCTCGGGCAAGCGCCCGGTCAATCGGCCGTAGACGGCGGACGCGGACATCTCGGGGCTCGCCGTCGCCATGACGGAGGGCGCCATGACGGAGGGCGTGGCCAGTGCGGACGCCGGATCTGCCGGACCAATGCGGGGGGCCATGAACGTCACGGGTGCGCTCCAAGATGGGTGTGGCCGTGCTCCTCGGTGCGGCGGTCCCGCGCCGGGCACCCGCGGGCCGAAGCCGGATGCCGTGCCGTCGGTTCCTGGTGACGTTTCCCTGTCTTGTTCTTGACGGTTGTTTAGATCAAAATATCGACTGCTGAAAAATTGAAGAACAGAGTCGACCTCGGACCGTGCGGCGGGTGGTTTGCGGTGCCCCGACCATCGCGTCGCCGCGCGGCCGGGGCATCGGTGCTGATCGGACCCAGACGCGGGCACGGAGCCCGCGGCCGGTCGTCTCAGCGCTGCGTCCTCAGGCCGACATGGCCGCCAGTTCGGCGGCGGTCTTGCCGACCACGGTCTCGTCCACGGCCTTCATGATGCCGTGCTCCATGAGCATGTCTTCCAGCTCGTCCATGGTGATGGGGGTCGGGATGATGCCCTTGCCGCCATTGGCATGGATCTTGGTCGCCAGGCTGCGGTAGTGGCCGGCCTGGACGCTGTCGGGGGCGTATTCGAGCACGGTCATGCGGCGCAGCTCGGCGTGCTGCACGATGTTGTCGCGCGGCACGAAATAGATCAGGTGGGTGCCGAGCTTCTTGGCCATGGCTTCCGCCAGTTCCAGCTCCTTGTCGGTCTGGCGCTCATTGCAGACCAGCCCGCCCAACCGCACGCCGCCGGAATTGGCGTATTTGAGAATGCCCTTGGAGATGTTGTTGGCCGCATACATGGCCATCATCTCGCCGGACATGACGATGTAGATTTCCTGCGCCTTGTTCTCGCGGATGGGCATGGCGAAGCCGCCGCACACCACGTCGCCGAGCACGTCGTAGGAGACATAGTCGATGTCTTCGTAGGCGCCGTTCTCCTCCAGGAAGTTGATGGAGGTGATGACGCCGCGGCCGGCGCAGCCGACGCCGGGCTCAGGCCCGCCGGATTCCACGCAGCGGATGTCGCGGTAGCCGACCTTCATGACCTCTTCCAGCTCCAGGTCTTCGACGCTGCCGGCGGCAGCGGCGAGGCTCAGGATGGTGTCCTGGGCCTTGGCATGGAGGATGAGGCGGGTGGAGTCGGCCTTGGGGTCGCAACCGACGATGAGGATCTTGTGACCCATCTCGGCGAGCGCCGCCAGGGTGTTCTGAGAGGTGGTGGACTTGCCGATACCACCTTTACCGTAGAATGCGATTTGTCGTAGTGACGACATGACTGGTTTCCTTCGAACCGATTGCCAATGATCACTGCGTGCAGACGCGCACGTGTGTTCCTCGCTCACAAACAGGCTCGCCGGTTACGGGAAGGAGCACATCGCTCGTCGTCGCGTCTGCGTGTACTCAGCCCTCACTCGCCGTGCGGAATAGCTAATCGCAACGACCGTGCCACTTGCTGTATTCTTGTAATGCATTGATTTTAAACGATATTATTTTCGCGGTCGCGGCCGGTTGCAGTGTCTTGAACCGGACAGTGGGGCTCCGGCTGTCATAAACGAAACACGTTGACCGCCCTCCCGGCGCAGGTGCGGGACCCTCCGCTTCGCTGGTCAAACCCCGCTCTATGGCCTGCCATCGCTTCGGAACGGAACTTGCTTGGGGCTCCGTGAGCCGCGGAGCGCAGCCGCTTCGGGTCATTGCAGCGAGGCTGACATGCAAATTGGTGTCGAGACGTCAAAGGCCGTGGACCAGCGGCGCGTGTTCGTCGTGGATGAGGATGAGATCACCCGCGCGGCGCTGCAATTCATGTTGCACGATGAGATCGAAACCCACGAGATCGCCACCCTGGAAGACGCCTATGAGAAGGGCGTCGGCTGGCTGAAGCCGGACGTGCTGCTGCTGGGGGTGTCGTTCCTGGCGCAGCGCGGGTCCGGCATCGTCGGCGAGATCGCCGCGGCGTTCCCCGGCGTGCGCATTCTGGTGGTGTGCGAGAAGAAGGACGAAGCGGTGGCGGTGGACGGCATGAAGGCCGGCGCCCATGGCGCCCTGGTCAAGCCGCTGACGCTGGAAGCGGTGCGCAAGAAGGTGGACACCATCCTGGGCCGGGGTGGCGCCGCGCCGCTGGTTCAGCTCGGCATGATGAAGTAGGGGCCGGCTTTGGCCATGGTCCTGTTCTACGAGAAGCCCGGCTGCAGCACCAATGCCCGGCAGAAGCGCCTGCTGGCGGAGGCGGGGCACCAGGTGGAGGCCCGCAGCCTGCTCACCGAGCCGTGGACCGCGGAGCGCCTGCGCGCTTTCTTCGGCCCCACGCCGGTCAGCACATGGTTCAACCCCGCCGCCCCGCGCATCAAGGCCGGGGCGGTGCGCCCCGAGACGCTGGACGCGGACGCAGCGTTGGCCTTGATGCTGGCGGATCCTCTGCTCATCCGCCGGCCGCTGGTGGAGGTGGCGGGCGTGCGCTGCGCCGGCTTCGACCGCGCCCCGGTCACCGATCTGCTCAGCGGGGCGGCGGCCCTGCCGGAGGGATGCAGCCGACCCAACGCGGATGCGTGCCCGGACCCGATCGCCCGTGTCCCGGCCTGACCGCGCCGTCGGCGGGACGGCCGCTCCCGCACCGGCCCTCGGCCGCCCCGCCGCGCGCCGGAGGCCCGCATGACCCATGCGGTCCCTGAGCCGCTGCTCAGCGCGCCGGTTGCCGACGTGCCCTTGGCGCTCGCCTATCACGCCCGCACCAAGCACAGCCTGAAGCGCTATGCCGCCGGACCGGAGACGCTGGATTGGGATCTTCAGCCCGATCCCTTCCGGGTGTTCGCCGGCAGCGCGCAGACCCCGTTGCCGCTGGGGGCGGCCGCCCTCGGCGCCCGGTTCAGCCAGCTCGCCGGGCCGGTCTCGCTGCCGCCGGCGCCGCTGACCCTGGCCAGCCTGGGCGCGCTGCTGGAAGTCTCGCTGGGCCTGTCCGCCTGGAAGGAACTGGGGCCGGACCGCTGGGCGGTGCGGTGCAATCCCTCCAGCGGCAATCTGCACCCCACGGAAGCCTATGTGCTCGCCGCCGGCGTGCCGGGTCTGGCGGACGGGGTGCATCATTATGCCTGCCGCGAGCACGCCCTCGAGCAGCGCTGCGCCGCGACCCTTAGGGATGCGGGACCGCCGCGTCTGTGGGTGGGGCTGTCCTCCATCCATTGGCGCGAGGCTTGGAAATATGGCGAGCGGGCGTTCCGCTATTGCCAGCTGGACATCGGTCACGCGCTGGGCGCGCTGCGCTATGCGGCGGCGCTGCTGGGCTGGACCGCGCATCTGGTGCCTGGCCTCGACAGCGCCGCGCTGGGCGCCTTGATGGGGCTGGACCGCGACGGAGACTTTGCCGCCGCGGAGCGGGAGGAGCCGGACCTGCTGCTGGCCATCGGCCCCGCCGTGCAGCCGCTTCCGCCACCGCCGGCGCTCGCGGCCGGCCGTTGGAGCGGGCAGGCCAATCGTCTCGATGCCCACCCCATGTATCACTGGCCGATCATCGACGCGGTGAGCGGTGCCACCCGCGGCGTCGGCGCGGTGCCGCCGGCCGCGCCGCCGGTGGCCTATCCGCCCCGCTGTCCGCCGGATGTGCCGGCCGCACCGCTGCTGCTGGGGCGGCGCAGCGCGCAGCGTTTCGACAGTCGCTTCGTCATGCCCAAGGCGGTGTTCTTCGATCTGCTGGACGCGCTGCTACCGCGCGCGGAGGCACCATGGGACCTGTGGCCCCACGATCCCCGGCTGCACCCGGTCCTGTTCGTCCATAAGGTGGAGGGCCTGGAGCCCGGCCTCTATGCGCTGCCGCGACACCCCGGCGTGGTGCCGGCGCTGCGGGCGGCTTTGCGGGCGGATTTCTCCTGGTCGCCGGTGGCGGAGGCGCCGCCCCATCTGCCGCTGGCGCGGCTGGTGGCGGCGGACAGCCGGGGCATCGCCCGCACCCTCAATTGTCACCAGGCGATCGCCGGCGATAGCTGCTTTGCCGTGAGCCTGCTGGCCGAGTTCAGCGCCCTGGTGGCGGCCGATCCCTGGCGCTATCGCCAGCTGCATTGGGAGGCGGGCCTGCTGGGCCATGTGCTCTATCTGGAAGCGGAGGCGGCGGGCCTGCGCGGCACCGGCATCGGCTGCTATTTCGACGATGCGCTGCATGATCTGCTGGGCCTCGCCGGGCCGCAGGTGCAGGCGCTCTACCATTTCACCGTGGGCCGTCCGCTGGTGGACGACCGCATTCTCACCCGGCCGGCCTATGGCGCGCGCATGGCCGACGCCGAGCCGGGCCTGGAACCGACCGCATGAGACCGCGCCTTCCCTTCCGCCGCATCGATCTTGCGGAGGCCGAGGCTCTGCTGCACCGGGACGATGTGCTGCTGCTGGATATCCGCGACGCGGGCGCGTTTGCCACCGCGCATCTGGAGGGGGCGGTGCGGGCGTCCCACGGCAATCTCTCGGAGATCATCGCCGCCACGCCGCGGCACCGGCCGGTGCTGATCTATTGCTATCACGGCCACGCCAGCCAGGAGTATGCCCAGACCTTCTCCGACTTCGGCTTTACGCAGGTCTATAGCCTGGATGGCGGCTATGAGGCGTGGCGGACCCGCCCTGTGGCCGAGGTGGCTGCCCCCGCCTCGCAGGTGAGCGACCCGGTTCTGGGGCAATGGCTGACCGATCAGGGCTTTGTCTCGGCGACCCCGGACGCGCGCGGCCCGAACCAGATCACGCCCTTGATGGTGGCGGCCCATGCCGGGGCAGGCGACATGGTGCGCCGCCTGCTGGCGGCGGGGGCGGCCCTTGATGCCCGCAATGGCGATGGCAATACGGCGATCTGGCTGGCCTGCGTGGGGCGCCATCTGGCGATCATCGACCAGTTGGTGGCGGCGGGGATCGATCCCGACACCCAGAACGATACCGGCGCCACCGCCTTGATGTATGCGGCGTCCGCCGGGCTGGCGGAGGTGGTGGCGCATCTGCTGGCGTGCGGCGCCGATCCCCGCGTGGAGACGCCGGACGGCTTCACCGCGCTGGACCTGGTCACCACACCGGCGTGCCTTGCCCTGCTGCGCCCGCCGCGGGCAAAGCCGCTGCCGACCCCCGGCGCCTGACGCGCCAGGGGCGGACGGGGCCGGCCCTCAGAGGGCGCCGGCGGTGATGCCCTTGTCGGCCACCAAAGCGGTCAGCTCGCCCGAGGCGGCCATTTCCCGCACGATGTCGCAGCCGCCCACGAACTCGCCCTTCAGGAACAGCTGCGGGATGGTGGGCCAGTTGGAGAAGCTCTTGATGCCCTCGCGGATCATCGGATCGGCGAGCACGTCCACGCTGTGGAAGGGGATCTCCAGGCGCGACAGGATCTGCACCACCGTGCCCGAGAAGCCGCACTGCGGGGCGGCGGGCACGCCCTTCATGAACAGCACCACGTCGTGGCTGGAGATGAGGTCGGTGATTCGTTCGGCGGTGGTGGCCATGGTCTGATCCTTCGACAAGCCAGAGACAGGGAAAATGGACGGAACAGGCGGCACGGCTGCGGCCATTGCGGGCCATGTCGGGGCCGTGCCGGGGCGGTCTGCGGGCCGT
Organism: Azorhizobium sp.; assembly: GCA_965227945.1. Lineage (GTDB taxonomy): Bacteria > Pseudomonadota > Alphaproteobacteria > Rhizobiales > Xanthobacteraceae > Azorhizobium. The sequence continues at coordinate 235,555 of CBDDGQ010000005.1, forward strand.
GCAGGCGCCGCACCGGGGCCTTGCGGGGCCGTCAGGCGGGCACGACGGTTTCCAGGGCCAAGGCGTGGAGCGCATCGCCCATGTGGCCCTGGAGGGCGGCATAGACCATCTGGTGCTGCTGCACCCGGCTCTTGCCCTTGAACTGGGCCGAGGTGACCCGGGCGGCGTAATGATCGCCGTCGCCCGCCAGGTCCATCACCAGAACCTGCCCGTCGGGGAAGGCCTGCTGGATGAGACGTTCGATCTCCGATCCGACCATTGCCATGATATTGCTCCAGAAAGTCCGCTCTCGGTCCTGCGCCTTCGGGCGCTTCAGGCGGCCGGTGTCCGCCGCCCCGTGTCCGGCCAGTGCAAGGTTCAAACCAAGTGCCCCAAGCCGCCCGCACGACCGCGGAGGGCCCGCAACGGCGGCGTGCGCCCGTTCTGGTACCTGACTTCGTCACCTGTACGGTGGCAGGACCGACAACCGGGCCTGTCGCACGTCCGACACCCGACACAGCCACCGACGGGGCGCGGCGCGCTCACCAAGCCGGCCATGACCCTCCGGCGGACGCGCGGGGCGGCCCCGCTTTTGCATTTGCCCCGGCCATGACCGAGCTGCTTCCCGACCGCGACCTGATCAATTTCGGCGACTTGCCGGAGCATATCGATGCCCTGCTGCAGCAGGGGGTGGCCGCCTATCGCGCCGACCACGCCCGCGCGGACAGCCTGTTCCGGCAGGCCCTGGCAGCGGCCCCGACCGAGCTGCCGGTCTATTTCTGCCTCTACAAAATCCATACCTATCAAGGCAATCTGGCCGATGCCCAGGCGGCGGCGGAAGCCGGGCTGGCGGAATCCGCGCGCCAGGCGGGCTGGCCGGCGGATTGGCGGGCCTGGCAGCCGGAGGCGGTGCTGCCGGAGGGGCCGGGGCGCTTTGCGCTCTATACGCTGAAGGCGCTCGCCTTCATCCATCTGCGCCAGGATCGCCGGGCCGAGGCGGGGGCGAAACTGGCGGCGCTGAAGCGTCTCGATCCCACCGGCGCCGTGGGCTGGACGGTGGTCGAGGCGCTGGCCGACGGCCTCAACTGAGGCCGCGCGCCGCCGCATCCGGATCGGGAAAGGCCTCTGGCACCGCGTTTGCAAAGCATGCCACAGCACACCATCCGAGGGGGCCGGCGTAGCGCTGGCAAGGCTTTGGAGCGGCGCTCAGCGTGCGCCATCTGCGCGGGCCAAGGGGCGCGGGCCGCCTCGGATGCGGGACCAAGCAGGGCGAGCGGGCGGTGTGCGGCCAGAACCTTGGCCGCGTCCCGGCGGCTCTCCCGCAGACTGACCGCCAGGAGGCGGGACGGCGATGATGAAGATCGAAGATCCGTTGAACGAGGACCGCCTGCGGGACGCGGACATGGTCGCGGCGGCGGAGCGCCCCGACCTCGGCGCGCGCGCGGTGGCGGCGCTGGATCCGGCCGGGCTGGAGGCCATGACGGAGGCGGTGATCGCCGCCCTGCGCACGGTGCATGATCCGGAAATCCCGGTGAACATCTACGATCTGGGCCTGATCTACCGCATCGACCTGCGCCTGCCCGGCGTCGAGATCGACATGACCCTCACCGCGCCCGGCTGTCCGGTGGCGGGGGAAATGCTGAACTGGGTGCAGAAGGCGGTCAGCGAGGTGGAGGGCATCGGCCCGGTGACCGTGAACCTAGTGTTCGATCCCCCGTGGGACACCTCGCGCATGTCCGAAGAGGTCCAATTGGAGCTGGGCCTCCTCTAGCAGCGCTGCCTTTCGGGCGGCCGCGGCTTGCCCCCGATTCGTCATCTCCGCGCCGGCGCGAGATCAAGTCGCGTGGTAGATGGCGCACGTCACGATATTCCCCTGAACAGGACGACACCGGCGGTCCGGGAACTGGCCCCTTATCTGCATCGCAACAGTGAGCACGCGCAAATGAGCGATGAATGTCTTGCCGCCCGCAAGACAGACGCAAGAATTGAGGACGTGATGATTGAGCTGACCGCTGGCGACGGCCACACCTTTTCGGCCTATCGCGCCGATCCCGAAGGCACCCCCAAGGGCGCTGTGGTGGTGATCCAGGAATTGTTCGGCGTGGATGCGCATATCCGCAAGGTGGCCGATGGCTTTGCCGCCCATGGCTATGTGGCCATCGCCCCGGCGCTGTTCGACCGGGTACAGCGGGGCGCCGAGCTGGCCTATGACGAGGAGGGGTTCTCCCAGGGCGTCGGCCTCATGCAGCAGGTGGGGCAAGAGCAGGCCTTGGCCGACATCCAGGCCGCCATCGCTGCCGGCGCCTCCTTCGGCAAGGTGGCCATCGTCGGCTATTCCTGGGGCGGCTATCTGGCCTATGTGGGCGCCAACCACCTCACGGATCTGGCGTGCGCCATCGGTTATTACGCGGCTGGCGTGGTGGGCGAGAGCGGTGCCAAGCGCCGGGTGCCCACCCTGCTGCATTTCGCCGACAATGACCCGCTGCTGCCGGCCGAACTGGTGGAGCAGTTCCGCCAGCAGCGGCCCGATGTGAGCGCCTTCACTTATGCGGGGGCCACCCACGGCTTCAATTGCGATGATCGCGGCACCTACAATGCTGCCGCTGCCGAGCACGCCTTGGAGCGGACCTTGTTCTGGATCTCGCAGTTCGTCGAAGGCCAGGGGCCGATCGCCCTGAAGAATTCCGGCAATTATGCCCAGGCCAAGGTGGAGAAGAAAAAGACCAAGAAGCCGGGCGGCGACGACCTCGGGCCGCCGATGGAGTGAGGTGGCATCCCCGCCGCGCTCCGCCGTTTGGCTGCGGACGCGGGCGGCGGCGGGGCGCTGGCATACGGAGAAGGGGATGAGCGTCATCAGCCACGATTTCGGCGCCGGGCGCGGTCGCGCCGCCCGGCGGCTGCGCGCGCTGCTGCGGCTGGATGCCTTGCACGAAGCCAATATGCGCGACAATCCGCTGCCCTATCTGGAGCGGGCCAGCGAGCACATCTTTCAATTGGAAAAGGCGCTGTTCGAGGCGGCGCAGGCGGCCCGGCCCACATCGGCGGATCCTGTCCCTGGACTGACGGTGACCATCGACGCCGCCCTCTACGACCAACTGATGGCGTGTCGCGCCGTGGTGGAAGCCGCGGCCCGCGACCTTCTGAGCGACGCGGACGACCCCACGGCCTGAGCGCCGCCGGGCGCGGTTATGCGACGCTGAAGTGAGCGGCCGACACGACCACCCAGAGTCCCGCGCGGCCGCGCCGCGCAGGAGTCCGGGTGAGCCGAGGAACGGTGGCCTTGCCGGGATCAGGCAGCGCTGGCGGGCTGCCACAGGAAGAGATCACCCCAGCCCTTCTCCAGCGTTTCAGCAGGGGCGAACCCCAAGGCGGCGAGGTCATCGGCCAGGCCGAGGGTATTGCCGCTGCGCACGCTGGCCAGCACCGGCACTTTGCGCGTCTGCACGTCGGCCACCAAAGCTCGCAGCACGCCACCGTAGCGATGGTCGGGCGCCACGGCCGCATAGGCCACATGCACCGTCTCGCCATTGCGCAGGCACCAGTCGAAATCGTCCCGCCGCACCAGCAGCGCCCCCACCACCGTCTGGTCCGCCCCCACCGCGATGGGCGACAGACCGGATGTGCAGCAGGCCATCAGCTCGGAGAGCACCCGCTCCTGGTCGGCCTCGTCTTCCAAGGCGAAGGGAACGGCGGCGGCCACCTGGCGCATCAGCCCCCAGATTCCCTCCACGTCACCGAGCGATGCGGCACGCTGCGTCACGTCTGCCATGGTCAGAGCTTTCTGTTTTCGAATGCGTCCCGCACTATACAGGGTAGGGTCATTTGTATTCAATAATTTTATCTTCAGTCATCCGCAGATAGAGTGTTGTCTTGTCTACAATGCGACAGAGCGGATGTTGTGTTCGCGACAGTCGCCGCGCGCGGATCCCGCCCGATGGGCCGGCAAGGATCTTGCTCTGCCTCAGCGAACCGCGCGGGGACGCGGGGCGTCGACACTCGGAGATGAGCACATGAGCGGGACCGCAGGCTTTTTCGTGGATTGGAACGGCAAGACCCGGTCAACCCAGGATCCCGGCGGCGGCTATCTGTGCGAGACCGATGCGGCGGCCCGCTACGTGGCCATCACCACCCAAAGCGGCACGCTGGTGCATGAGGCCACCTTCTACAAAAGCCTGGAGGCGATCGCCAAGGCCGGCATCACGGCGCCTTTGGTGCCCGGCTCCCATCCCTGGGGCCGGCCGGACGAGGGGCTCTGACGTTGCTCCTGTGGGCCTTTGGCCCATTTGCCGAAAGGACTGACTCATGCTTCCCACGACCATTTTGATCGACGAGGCGCCGCGCTGCGTGGTGCGCCCGGTGGATACCAAGGATCTCAACCGCTTCCTGCGGAACGGAAAGAGCTTCCTGCTGGCGGAAAATCCGGCGGGCGCCATCACCTATCGTACGGCGGATGAAGCGGAGGCGGCCCGCTGGCGGGCCGGGCTCGCCCTGCACAAGGCCTGGGGCGGTGCGGACGAGGAGTTTTTCGGCCTGCCCTTATAGCCGGCCCCCAGCGGTGGGGCTGCGGGTCCCGCCGGGACGCGGCGCCCCCGCCGATCAGGGCCGGCCGGCGCCGGTGTCGTGCGGGTTGCCGGCGGTGTTGCGCATCCAGTCGGCGAGCTTGGTGAGCGCCAGATCCAGTTCGCTGCGCGCGGCGACGTCCGACACCGTCTCCTCCAGCGCGCCGCGCATGCAGGCGAGCCAGGCGTCGCGCTCCGCATCGCCGATGGCAAAGCCCAGGTGCCGCTGGCGCAGCCGGGGATGGCCCTTCTCCACCGAATAGAGCTTCGGCCCGCCGGTCCATTCGGTGAGATAGCGCTTCAGGACGCTTTTGACGTCGCTCAGGTCGGGCGCGTGCATCGCCCGGATGGTGCGCGCCTCCGGGAGCCTATCCATGCGCGCGTAAAAGGATTCCACCAGCCGATCCACGGTCACCGGACCGCCGATGCGGTCGAACATGGAGATTTGCACTTCGACGTCGGACATCACGCGGCTCCAGGTTCGCCAGACAGGGGAGGCCGGGCCGCCAGCAGGCGGACCAGCGTTTCAGGATCGGTCACCGGCGGACAGCAGCGTTCGCCGATGCACACATAAGCGGTGGCGCGGCCACCCACGGCGGTCTTGGACGCCGCCGGATGGCCAGGAGGCAGGACCGCGTCGCCAGCCCGCACGGTGACGACGCGATTGGGCAGGCTGACCCGCGCCACCGCCCGCTCCAATTCCGTCAACCCGTCCCCCGCGCACAGCACGATCTGCACCGCGTGGAGCCGCATGTCGAGCCCCGACAGGAAGCCGGCCAGCGGGATCGCCTGGCGCGCGCCCTCGCCGGCGAAGGCACCGATCTGCCGGTCCGCCTTGTTGGCATAGGCGGGTTTCCCGGTGAGCAGCGCCAAGGTGGCCAGCACCTCCACCATCAGCGCATTGCCGGACGGCGTGGCGTGGTCATGGGCGCTGCGCATCCGCAGGATGAGGTCCGGGGCGTCGTCCGGGGTGAAGAAATAGCCGCCGTTGTCCCGGTCGGCAAAGCGAGCGTCGAGATCAGCCACCCACCGCTCGGCGTGGTCCAGATAGGCGGGCGCGCCGATGGCCTGATAGAGCGCCAAGGCGGCCCGGCTCATGGCGGCGGAATCGTCCAGCGTGCCGGGATGGGTGCGCCCGTCGCACCAGGAATGCATCAGCCGCCCGTCGGCGCCGGTCAAGCGCTCCCGCACAAAGGCAAAGGCGGTCTGCGCGGCGGCGATCCAGTCCGGCCTCTCGAACACACTGCCCGCCAGGCACAGAGCGGCAATGGCGAGGCCGTTCCAGTCCGCCAGCACCTTGTGGTCGCGGCCGGGCCGCATCCGGCGCTCCCGCGCGGCGAGCAGGACGGCACGGCGGGCGGCGAGGCGCGCCTCCACCTCGGGGGCTGCGGGTTCAGGTCTTTCCGAGCGGTTGAGGATGCACTTGCCCTCCCAATTGCCGATGCGGTGAACATCGTAATGGGTCTTGAATTCCCGCGCGTCCGGGCCCAGCAGCGCATCCACCTCGGCGGCGGTCCAGACATAGAACTTGCCTTCCTCATGCTCGCTGTCCGCATCGAGCGCGGCGGCGAAAGCGGCCTCCTCCACCCGCATCTCCCGCAGCATCCAGCCGACGGTTTCCGCCACCCGCTGCGCATAAAGGGGCAGCCCGGTGTCCTGGAATGCCCATGTCAACAGTTCCAGCAGTTGCGCATTGTCGTAGAGCATCTTCTCGAAATGCGGCACCAGCCAGCTGGTGTCGGTGGCATAGCGGGAGAAGCCGCCGCCCAGATGGTCATAGATGCCGCCCTGGGACATGCGGTCCAAGGTCAGCAGCACCGCGTCCCGCAGCGCCGGCGCGCCGGTGCGGACATAGCCGCGCCACAGCAGTCCGAGCACCGGGGCGTTGGGGAATTTCGGCGGCTGCCCCAGTCCGCCTTCCACCGGGTCCATGAGCGCCAGCAGGGCCGCGCACACCGCGTCCAGGCGCTGCGGGGTGAGCGGACTGTCGGGGGCGGGCGCGGACAGGCCGGCAAGCCCCTCGCGCAGCACCTGGATGTTGGTGCCGAGCGCGTCCTCGCGCGCGGCATAGACCTGGGCGGTGCGGGTGAGGATGTCGGAAAACGCCGGGCGGCCATAGCGCCGTTCCGGCGGATAATAGGTGCCGCCCCAAAATGGCTCGCCGTCCGGGGTGAGGAACATGGTCAGCGGCCAGCCGCCGCTCTGGCCCAGCAGCCCGAGGGCGCTCTGGTAGATGGCGTCGAGATCCGGCCGCTCCTCCCGGTCCACCTTCACCGGGATGAAGAGGGCGTTCATCTGGGCCGCGATCCGGGGATCTTCGAAGCTCTCGTGCGCCATCACATGGCACCAGTGGCAGGCGGCATAGCCGATGGACAGGAGAATGGGCCTGTCCAGCGCCTTGGCCTTCGCCAGCGTCTGCGGCCCCCAGACATGCCAGTGGACCGGATTGTCCTGGTGCTGCAGCAGATAGGGGCTGGTTTCCCCCGCCAGATGGTTGCCCGCGCCCGGAAGCGACGCCGCGGCGTCCGGCGCCGGCGGCGCAATCTCCAGGCGTGTGTCCAGTTGATCCATCAGCGTTCGTCTCAGCCTGCCGGCACGGCGGATGTCAGGGGATAAAGCAAGGATCTCGCCAGCGATGTCGGGGGGCGCCTATTCATCCATGCTGGGCAGCAGGATCACTTCTGCCGGGGCGCCGGGGCCCTGGTCGTCGATGAAATCCAGCGCATTCACCCGCGACAGGCCGCCGTCGCTCTCCATCAGCACGACGGCGTCATTGGGCATTTTCGACAGAGCGGCGATGAGCTGGGCGACGGTCACGGTATCCTCTCCCAAGGCGCGGTTGGTGGGCGGGTCAGCAGGAGGCAGGCAAGGGCTGTCCGGCCGCATCGAAGCGCAGCGTGGCGGGCTCTTCGTCCAGCATGACGATCTCCGCGCGGCTGAGGCCGCCCTCGGGGTGATACTCATAGCGGTGCGACAGCTCCACCTCGCCATAGACCAGCTTGTCGAAGCCGCTCAACCGGCCGGCCGCGTCGAAATAGGCGCGGATAAAGGTGTTGCGGTTCGACAGCGCATCCGCCGCGATGGGATTTACCAGCGTGAAGGGCAGTTTCACGCCGCTATAGGAGACGAAGAAACGGCAGTCCGCGGACGCCTGCTCGGTCATGGGGAATGATCCTCTGCGATCTCTGATGATCGGGCGCTCATTCGGGATGGATCATGATCTCCATGGTCGCGTCCTGCCCCACGAACGGATTGGGGCGATCGTCCTCCGCCACCAAAGGCTCGCCGCACAGGCACACGTCGCCGGCGATCACCGCCAGGGCCAGGGGCGTGAGGCTCTGGCCGAGGCATTTTCCGGCGACGCAGAGGCCGGTTGCCACCTCGAACTGCGCCCCGTGCCGGCCGCATTGGAGGCGGGCGGCGTCGCTGCCAAAGAATTTGCCGGAATTGAAGTTCAGCCAGGTGCCGTTGTGCGGGCAGACATTCACATAGCCGTAGAAATTGCGCGCCCCCACCCGGGTGATGACAATGGGAAACGGCCGCACCTCGCCCTGCCCATCGCGGCGCGAGAGGCTGAAGGCCTTGGCCTCGCCAGGCGAAATCTCGTCGGTGCGGCAGATGACGAAGACCTCGATCTTGTCTTTCGGCATGGGGGGATCCGTAGGCATATGGGTGCGCGTAGAAGCCGGATGGTCGGTCACAGCGCGGACAAGGTGCGCGGCCCCTTCAGCACCGGGTAGTTCTCCCGCAGCAGGCGCTCCAGCTTGCCGCACAATTGGCCGTCCGAGGCGGCGCCCGGCCCGACGAAGTCGGTGCCTTCCTCCCACAGCTCGAAGAAGCAGTGCAGGCTGTCCTCATAGGCGGCGTCCGGCAGCGTGGTGAGATCGTGCAACTGCGCCAGGCCCGCGCCCGTGACCTCCAGCCGCCAGGTGCGATCGTCCGCCACCGAGGCGAGCAGGGCACTCACATCCGCCTTGGTCCAGGTCCCATTGAGATCGATGGCCATGTGCGCTCCGTCGCAAAGGCGACGCTCCCTGTCGGACATGCCTCAGGAAGGCCTGCCGGGATCCATGATGCCCCGATATTTGCATGAAGCATGCCGCCCGGCCGGTAAGGCGGGTTCCCTCAGCCGCCTCGCCGGAGCGCCGCCATGGCCATGATGACCTTCTATATGACCCCCGGATCCTGCTCCACCGGCATCCATATCCTGCTGGAGGAACTGGAGGAGGTGTTTCAGGTCACCGTGGTCAATCTGCCGGCGGGCGACCAGTTCAAGCCGGACTATGTCGCGATCAATCCAAAGTCGACAATCCCCACACTGGTGCGCCGCGACGGCACGGCGCTGACCGAGGTGATGGCCATTGCCTTCTGGCTGGCCCGCACCCATCCCCGCGCCGGGCTGTGGCCGGAGGAGGCGGAGCGCCAGACCCGCTTGATCGAGGCCATGGGCTATATGACCGGAACCGTGCATGGCCAGGGGTTTGCGCGCCTGTTCGCCACCAGCACCTTCACCCGCAATCCGGCCGACCATCCGGCGGTGCGGGCGCTGGGACAGGAGATCGTGCGCACCGGCTTTTCCGTGCTGGATCGCACGCTGGGCGAGGGGCCTTATCTGGGCGGCAGCTTCTGCGCCGCCGATCCGATCCTGTTCTATCTGGAATTCTGGGCGGACAAGCTCGCCCTGCCGCTGCCGGAGCGGATCGCCGCCCACTATCGCCGCATGCTGGAGCGCCCCGCCGTGCAGCGGGTTCTGCGGGAGGAGGGATATAACACCGCGACCCTCGGGCAACGCACCGCAAGCGCGCCGCAACCGTTGCCGGCGTGAGCGCAGGTGCCCCGCGTCAACGAACGGCGATCTGCAGCGGCTCCAGTCCGGCGATCGTGGCTTCGATCCGGTCGCCGGCCGTCACCGCCACCGGCCCGGGGCCGCCGGTGAACACAAGGTCGCCCGGCTGCAGTTCCACCAGCCGCGACAAGGCGCTGATGAGCTGCGGCACCGTGCGCAGCATGTCGCCCAGGTCGGCGGACTGGCGCACGGTGTCATTCACCGACAGGGTGATCGCCCCCTTGGCGACGATGCCGGAATAGAATTCCGGCGTGATGGCGGAGAGCGGCGCGGCGCCGTCGAAACTCTTGGCCATGTCCCACGGCCCGCCCTGGGCCTGGGCGCTGGCCTGGAGATCCCGGCGGGTCATGTCGAGGCCCACCGCATAGCCGAAGATGTAGTCGATGGCCTGATCCTCGGGGATGTCGCGGCCGCCAAGATTGAGCGCGACCACCAGGGCCACGTCCGCCTGAAGGTCGGCCGTCGCGGGCGGGACCGGCAAGGAGGCGCCATTGGGCAGAATGGAGAGGGCCGGCTTCATGAAGAAGTCCGAAGAGCCTGTGCCGCCGGGATAATTGCCGCCCGCACAATAGATGTGGCGCACCGGGAACGCCTTGCTGGACATCACCGGGATCGCGATCACCGGGGCCGGGGGAAACGCAAAGCTCATGGGGCACCTCAACCGGGGGAGCCATCTCTCAAGCAAGGTTGGTGCCGTGCCGGTCGCATGCGCACGATTCTTGCAGCGCGCACGGCCGGACCCGTGCGGAGGATGCGTGATGAGCGAAATGGTGGTCGTTGAAGAGCGCAATCAGGACGACATGTCCCGGCTGGCGGGCTGCTATCTCTATACGGACACCAAGCTCTGGCTCGAGGACAAGACGGTGCATCGCGGCGAGGGGCCGGCGATCATCGGACCCGACGGGGTGGAGCGCTGGTATATCCACGGCCGCGACGTCACCCGTGACGTGAAGTCCTTTTTCCATGCGCAGCATTGGCCGGTGGGCAAAGGCCTGGATACGCCGGAGAAGACCGCGCTGTTCCAGAGTGCATTCCTGAAATAGTCGATGGACGGAGGGGCGGGGCGGCTGAAGGAGCGGGGCTTGCCCCTGGTCCCGTGCTGACTCAGGATCACTCATTACCGATGGCATGTCGGAAACCGGACAATCGTCGCCTCGCCCGCCCCAGCATCCGTGCCGCTAATAGACGTCCAGATGATAGCGCCCCGCCGCGCGCAAGCCCTCCAGATAGGCCGCGGCGGCGTCCTCGTCCCGGTTGCCATGATCGGCGATGATGGCAATGAGCGCCTGCTCCACATCCGCCGCCATGCCCATGGCGTCGCCGCACACATAGATGTGGGCGCCGTCGAACAGCCAGTCCCACAGCTCTTCGCCGCGCTCCATCAGGCGGTCCTGGACATAGGTCTTGGTGCTGCCGTCCCGCGACCAGGCCAGCGACAGATGGGTGAGCACGCCCTGGGCGCGGAAGGCGCGCAGTTCGTCCTCATAGAAATAATCTTCCGCCTGCCGGCGGTGGCCGAAAAACAACCAGGCGGGGCCGCTCTCGCTGCGCATGCGCCGCTCCTGCAGGAAGGCGCGGAACGGCGCGATGCCAGTGCCAGGGCCGATCATGATGATCGGCACGTCGCGGCGTGGCGGAAGGCGGAAGTGCGGGGCGGGCTGGAGATAGGCGCGAAACCGTGTGCCGATGGGCGCCCGCTCTGCCAGCCAGGAGGAGGCCACCCCGCTGCGCGGCTTGCCGTCGATGGCATAGCGCACATGATCCACCGTCAACGCCACCACACCCGGCTGGGCGCGGGCGCTGGAGGCAATGGAATAGAGCCGCGGCTGGAGGGGATCGAGGCTCTCCACGAAGGCTTCCAGGTCCGGCCGCACGCCGGGGAAGCGCTCCAGCGCCGCCAGCACGTCGAGTTCGGCCCCGGCCGGATCCGTGCCGCTGGCAAGGCGCTTGGCCGCCTGCCGCCGGTCCCCGCCGGTCAGGCAGGCGATCAAAGTGAACAGCGCGTCGGGCGCCGTGCCCAGGGAGAGCGACGTGGCGAGAATGTCGCGCAGCGGCCGGCCGGCCACACGCGCCCCCGGGGCCGCCTGCAGCGCGCCGAGGACCGCATCCACCAGGCGCGGATCATTCTCAGGATAGATCCCCAGCGTATCCCCCGGCAGATGCTCCAGGCCGGTGCCGCTGATATCCAGCTCCACATGGAATGTGGCTTTCTCCGAGGTCCCACGACCAAGCCGTCGGCGGGACTTCAGGGCCACCGCCACCGGCACGTCGCGATGATAGCCGGGGCGGATCTCCTGCGCGGCGGGCGCCGCGGCCCGCGCCGCGCGTGCCTGATGGGCGGCCGCATCAAACGCGAGGGGGCCACCTGCCGCTTCGGTGGCAAGGGCCTGGAGCATGCGGGCCGTCTCTTTGCCTCCGGGCACGCACAGATCCAGGCGCGCTTCCGAGCCGCGCGCGATGGCGTCGGCATAGCTGTCGCACACGTAGCCGCACTGGCGACAATCCTGCTGCGCCATGGCGGCCATGAGACGCCGGGCCAGGGGTCGCCCCTCGGCCAGCCCCATGCGCGCCTCCAGCGACAGGCGGGGCGTGTGCCAGGGGGTGTCGTCCATGGGCAGGCCGCGGGCCGCCAGCAGCCGCGTCACGTCCCCCGCGACCGCCCCCGTCACGCTGGGCAACGCCAGCAGATCGGTGCCCAGGGTGGTCAGCCAGATGCGCTGGGCGGCGGTGAAGTCCGCCGGCACCATCCCATAGCCCGCCGGGTCTCCCGGCGGGGCCGGGTCCGGCAGAGCCAAGTCTCGCGGGGCCGCCGTTTCACCACTCACCGGGGCGGTGAGGGGCGCCGCAGAGCCCGACGGCTCCCGGTCACGCCCGTCGGTGTCCGATCGGCCGCCGCGAGGCAGCCGGTTATCGTTGAAGGCCCCTTGATATCCCTGACCTTCGCCGGCTGCGGCCCCCGGCGCCGCGGTGTCCCGCGACTCGGCCGCGCACGCGTCGCCGTCTTCACCCACGGGGGCGGGCGGCGCGATGGGGGCCGGCGCGCGCCGGATGGGCAGTAGCTGGAAGGGACCTTGGCTCATGGGTGTTCCTCAAGCCCGGCTTGGCCCGCCCCGCGCGGGACGCCGGTCGCGGGACCATCGCGTGAAGCCCGGGGCGCGCCGGCCGGTCTGGCCCTGCGCGCTCGCGCTCCCGTTGGCAGCCCCGCCTGCGGTGGTCAGGCCGCGCTGGCGGCCACCCCGGCCTTCAGCGTCTCCAATTGGGTCGGCGGCACCCGGAACACGCCGCGCCCGCCGGAGAACGCCTGGTAGGTGTCGCCGGCCTTGTCGCTCAGAAGGTTGAACCACTCCTGTGGCGTCAGGCCGTTGGGGCGTTGGCTGATTTCCACCACCGTGCCGTTTGGGGCGAAGCGGGCGTGGATCATGGTCGTCTCGGTCTCCATTGGAGGTCTCCCTGTGGGCGAGCCCGCAGACATGAAAGCCAGGTCCCATGTCGGCGGGTGTCGCAAGTCAATGACGGGCGCGCCGCTGGGCGCGCGATGGCGTCAGGAATCGAAGCCCAGCAGTTCGAGCTTGATGTTCTCGGTGCCCAGCACCTTGGCCTGACAGGCGAGCCGCGACTTGGAGCCGACGCCGACGATGGCGTCGAGCTTCTCATTCTCTTCGCGGGCGATCTTGGAGACACCCTTGCGGCCTTCCAGCAGGAAGATGTGGCAGGTGCCGCACGAGGCGTTGCCGTCGCATTTGTGGCTCAGCGTCTCGTCCGCGGCCAGGATGGCGGCCAGCAGGGTCATCCCCTCGGACGCTTCAATGGTCTTGCCCGATGGCATGATCGTAACCGTCGACATCTCACAGCTCCCTTTGTCCCAGTGGACCCTTGGTCCCGTTGACGTGCGCCGGCGCTAATAGATGGCGGCACCGGCGCCCACGTTGATCGAGGCGTCCTTCATCGTGGCGACGATGAAGGCGATCTGGTCCTCGCTCAGGTGAGTGTGGAACGGCAGCGCCACGGCGCGATCGGCCACCTTCTCGGTGACCAGGTAATCGCCGCGGCGATAGCCGAGATCGAAATAGTGCCGCTGCAGATGCAGGGGATGCGAGTAGGCGGCGGCCTCCACCTCCTCCACCCGCAGGTCCTCCACGATGGAGTCGCGGCTGGAGCGGGAAAAGCGGGTGCCCAGATGCACCAGATAGAGGAACCAGTTCACGTCGGTGACATCGGGCCCCACATAGGGATCCTTGATGCCCTCGAACGACTGCACATGCTTGTAATAGAGATGCTCCACCAGCCGGCGCCGCTCCAGGATCTCATCCAGGCGCTTGAGCTGGGCGAGCCCCAAGGCGGCGGCGATGTCGCTCATGCCGGCCTGGTGTGCCGGGCTGCCGCTGACCACCACGGAGGAGCGCTCTTCCAGCTTGTGGGAGCGGTGCCGCCGCAGCGCCACCACCACGTCGATGTCGTCGGTCACCACCATGCCGCCTTCGCCGCACGTCAGCGCAAAGGGCTGGGAGAAGTCGAACACCGCCACATCGCCGAACGTCCCCACCAGGGCGCCCTGGAACTTGGAGCCGATGGCCTCGGTGGAATCCTCCAGCAGCAGCAGGCCGTGCTGGGTGGCGAGCGCCCGCAGCGCATCCCACGGTGCGGGATGGCCGTTGACGTTGCAGGCCAGGATGGCGCGGGTCTTGTCGGTGATGCGCAGCGCCGCCTTCTCCGGCACCAAGGTGCCGGCCCAATAGTCGATGTCGCTGAACACCGGGCGGGCGCCGCACAGGCTGATGGCGTGGGCGGTCTCGCGGAACGAGAAGGGCGAGGCGATCACCTCGTCGCCCGGCCCGATGCCATAGGCCTTGAGCGCCAACAGCAGACCCAGCGTGCCGCTGGGCACCGCCACCGCATATTTGCGCCCGAGATAGGCGGCAAAGGCCTCCTCGAAGGCGGTGACATACGGCCCGCTGGACAGCCGCGGCGAGCGCATGACGGCATCCACCGCCTCGATCTCCGCCAGGGTGATGTCGGGGTCCGACAAATAGATGAAACCGGCCTCCTCCGTGCCGTCGGCAGCGGGCACGGCGGTGTTTTCAAAGTCGTGCATCACCGCCGGTTCGGTCATGGCGTCACCTTGCGTTCGGCCACCACGATGCCGGTGGCGCGGGCGGGGTCCTCGGTGATCTGCACGCAATGGTCGGCCGCATCCAGCAGATGCAGGTCGAACCGGGCATAGGTGCGGAACGGCGCTTCGGTCACGTCGGAGGCGTCGCAGCGTGTCCACGACAAATGGGGAAACTGCCGCCGCAGGTCCGCCACCACGCGGGCATCCACCGTGGTGTCGGACAGGATCTTGTCGATGGCGCTCAATTCGTCCGCTGCCAATGCCATGGTCATGACCTTGTGTCGGAGGGCTTCAATTTGGAGCGATGCAAAACTATTGCCAGAATGTGCGCTCGGGATCGGAATTCAGCAGATCCAGCAGCGTCGGCAGCCGGTCATGCACGCTGTGGAGCGTCCAGGCGCCGGTGTCGTGGTCCTTGCGGAACAGATGCCACCCGCTCGTGAGCGGATCATGCAGCACCAGGGCCACGTCGATGATCCCGCCGTCGGGATCGATATTCCTGGAACAACAAGGGCTTGAAATGTGATACCCGCCGCTCACCGCAACCACCGTGGGCGACACATAGCGATAGCGCTTGCGCTTCTGGAGCGCCCGCTCAATACGCTTGCGGTCGAGGTCGTTGGGGTGGGCGGACCGCAGCAGTGTGGGGCTTGAGGGCAGGGGATCCATCGCGCCGGCTCGCAGCTGGATCGCGCCGCAGGCGGATCGCTGCGATCCGCCTCGGCGCGAGGAATTGACGTGATCGTTTCCAAACGGTTGGACCCTGATGATGCGCGCCGGCCGGCTTTCCTGCTCCGCCGTCACGGCGCTAGAGGGGCAGGATTTCTTCTTCCAGGCAGCCCACCACCAGATGTTCACCAAATTCCACCAGATAGATTGGCATGTTCGCCTCAGTGTGTGTCCCGACCTGGACAATCTCGCCGGCATCGCCCACCGCCACCAGGCGGGCGTCGGGCGGCGTGTCGGGAAACGAACCGTCATTGTGCAGGTCCACCAAGGCCTTCACTCTCTGTCCCCATTGATACTTGGGCAGCCGGGGTTCAATCACGACGCAACTCCTGGGCGGGGAAGGCGGGGAGGGGAATGTCGAGTTCGTCCCGCGACACCACCGGGTCCAGTTCCTTGCGCTTCATTCCGACGCGATTGCCGCTTTCCAGGAATTCGACGCCATAGATGTAGAATTGCTGCAGGAAGGTGCCGATGCTGACGACGTAGCCTTCCTCGCCCTTCTTGGCGAGGATGTCGCCGATCTCCTTGCCGGCATAGGTGCCGTCATTGCGGATGGTGCGCTTGGCTTTCACCTTCTCGCCGAAGTTGAACACTGGAGGCGCGGAGATCTCCACCACATCGCTGTCGCGGACGATATTGCTCATCTAAGGTCTCCCTGCGGATTGCAATGGCGTGCCGGCGGCGCGGGTGCGCGCCATCTCCTGCACCAGCGCGTCGGCGTCGTCGGCCAGTTCCGCCAGATCGCCCACGGCGATGTGCGCGGCGACCTCGTAGCGCACCCGCCAGTCCGGATCCTGGCGCAGCCGGGGCAGCAGGTCCGGGGAGAGCCGCCGCGCCACGTCCAGCCGCACTGTGGCATCGGGATCGTCGGCCATGCGCAGCAGCCATTCCCGCGGCAGGCGCTGGGCCACCACCCGGCGCACCTCCGGCTCCTCATCGTCGATGAGGCGGCCCAGCAGAGCCGGGGCGATGCGCCGGGCGATCACCAGGCGGACGTAATAATCGGCGTCCGCCATCATCGGGATCAGCTCGGCATCGTCGAGCAGTGAAACGATGCGGATGCGCACCTCGCGGTGCGGATCGGTGCGCAGCCGCAGGATCAGGCGCTTGGGCAGCCGGCGCGCCGCATTCCAGCGCACGGTCTCTTCCGGATCGTCCAGCAGCGGCGGCAGGACGAAGGCGCTGGCATGCTTGGCGGCAATGGCCCGGACCTCGAAATGGGGATGGCTCACATAGCCGTTGGCCAGATCCGGATTCCAATTGAAAAAGCGATCAATACGCCGGGCATAGCGATCATGCACGCAGGCATGCTTGAGGCGGCAGAGCCCGGACTTCAGCAGCAGGCGGTGATCGCAGCCGCTGCAATCGATGTCGCGGCCCTGCCAGTCGCGGGCTTCGTCGATATCATCGAGCATGGCGCTCATCCCTCGTCTTCCTGCCCGACGCGGTCGAGAACGTCGAGCAAGACCCGCGCGCCAATCTTGTCGCTGGGGTCGAGCTGCAACAGCTTGGTGACCGCGGCGCGGCCCTGATCCAGGTCGCCGAGGCGCATCTGGAGATAGGCGTACCCCTTGAGGCTGAACAGAAAGAAGCGGGGCAAGAGCGTGTCGTAGCGGTCGAACGTGGCGTCGCTCGCCGACACGTCCTGCCAGTCGGACGCCAGGTGGTTTTCCCGCGCTGCTTTGGCGATGCACTGCCTGGCCATGTCCAGCGCCTCCACGAGACGACCCTTGTAGAAATAGAAACGGTAGAGGCCGATGAGCACTGCGGCATGCCCAGGCGCCAGCGCCTGGGCATGCCGCAGATGCGCCTCGGCCTCCGCGTCCCGATGGTAGAGGAGACCGGCCTGCGCCAGGTGATACGCCGCGTCCGGCGGCAGCCCGCCACCGAGGAGGGCGTCCGCCAGAAGGGCATCGTCCAGAGCGGGCGGCAGCCCGGTGGCGCGGGCAGGTTCCATGGACCCCTGACTTTCCCGCTCGCTCAGCTGTGGCTGTGCGAGCTGCACGTGGTGGCCTTGGGATCGTGGAACACCAGGCCGGTCTGGGCCGCGGTGTCCGCGAAGTCGATGGTCACGCCGTCCAGCAGCAGGCGGCTTTCCGCCGGGAGGAACAGCTTCAGTCCATTGTGTTCCACCACCGCATCGCCGGTGGCCGGGGTGCGGCTCACGGAGATGTCGGCGGAGAGGCCGGAGCAGCCGCCGGGAGACACCGCCAGCCGAAACCCGCTGGTGGCATCCCCGTCGCTCCGGATCATGAAGCGGATGAACTTCTCCGCCGCAGGGGTGATGACGAACGACATGACGGCGTCTCCTCAGGCGATGGGCTGATAACGCGGGAAGGCGTTGTCGATGACGCAGGTGTCATCCACCGGGCACACCGCCGCGCATTGGGGGCTGTCGAAGTGGCCGATGCACTCGGTGCACTTCTTCGGGTCGATCACGAACGTGCCGTTCTTCTCGCGGATGGCGACGTTCGGGCATTCCGGCTCGCAGGCCGAACAGCTGGTGCATTGCGAGGCAATGATCTTCAGGGTCATAGGTCGCTCCTGGCTTTCGTCTGGGAGAAGGATCAGGCGGCGGAAATCAGCGCGCCCTGGCGGATCTCGGCGTCGCCGCGCTCCGCATGCTCGATTTCGCCGCTGTGGACCTTGTCCAGATAGGCTTTGAACCAGGCGATGGCCGACTTCTCGATGAACTCGTGGGCATACTGGTCCACGGGGTCGATGCCGGCCTTTTGCAGGTCGCTCTTCGGGCAGCCGCCGATCTTGGCCACGAACACCGCATGGCAGTCGTTGATGGCGCGGATCACGGTTTCCAGGCTGTCCTCATCGCCATAGCCGCCCTGGCAATAGAGGTCGACGCGGCGATGGCCGACGAATTTGGCGCCGGCGGTGGACAGTTCGTAGACCTGGAACTCCTTGGCATGGCCGAAGTGTTCGTTGATGAGGCCCGAGCCCTTGGTCGCCACCGCCACCAGCAGCTTGATGTCGCTGTTCTCGCCGGCGAGGGTGGAGAGTTCCTCCTGCTTGGCCACCACCTTGGCGACGCGCTCTTCTTCCACCTTGGCCTGATAGGCCTTGCGGGTGTCGAGGTCGTAATTGACCTCCATGGCCATGATCTTGTCGGTGGTGAATTCGGCGCTGCGGTCTTCGCCCAAAAGGCCCACCGCGTCGGCGCGGCACTGGCGGCAATGCCGCATCATGTTCATCTCGCCCTCGCAGCTGTCCTGCAGGGCTTTGAGTTCCTGGGCGGTGGGGCCGCGCTGGCCGGTGAGGCCGAACACCGTGCCATGCTCAGGCGCCGAGATCAGCGGCATGATGTTGTGCAGGAAGGCGCCGCGGGATTTGACCGCCTTGTTCACTTCCACCAGATGCTTGTCGTTCACGCCGGGGATCATCACCGAATTGATCTTGGCGAGGATGCCGCGCTCGGTGAGCATCTCCAGGCCCAAAAGCTGCCGGTCGGTGAGCAGCTTGGCCGCTTCCACGCCGGTGTAGCGCTTGTGCTTGTAAAACACCCATGGATAGATCTTCGCGCCGATCTCCGGGTCCACCATGTTGATGGTGATGGTCACGTGATCAACATTGTAGCCGGCGATGGTGTCCACATGGTCGGGCAAAGTGAGGCCGTTGGTGGACAGGCAGAGCTTGATGTCGGGGGCGGTCTTCGAGATCAGCTCGAAGGTCTTGAAGGTCTTTTCCGGATTGGCCAGCGGATCGCCGGGGCCGGCGATGCCCAGCACGGTCATCTGCGGAATCGTGGAGGCCACCGCCAGCACCTTCTTGGCGGCCTGCTCGGGGCTCAGCTTCTCGCTGACCACGCCGGGGCGGCTTTCGTTGGCGCAGTCATATTTGCGATTGCAGTAGTTGCACTGGATGTTGCAGGCGGGCGCCACGGCCACATGCATGCGGGCATAATGGTGGTGGGCTTCTTCGCTGTAGCAGGGATGGTTCTTCACTTTCTCCCAGATTTCCGTGGGCAGGTCGCCCTGGCCGGCGGCGGAGCCGCAGCTGGCCTTGCCGCTGCCGCCCGACGTGCCGCAGCCCTTGTGTTCGGCAATCGCCTGCATGACGTCACTGACAACCGCGACGCTGGGGGCGCCGACTTCCTGCTGTGCTGATGCGTCCATGTCTCAGTCCTCGCTGATGGCCCAATCTCATGTGTCCTGACAGATCAGGAGCAACAGCCGTGCCATCGGCGATACACTTGTTTTTTCTTTGCACGACATGGGTTTAGCCAAAGATGTCGGCTGTCGCTTTGCGAACACTCTGCGACGTGCCGCCCGCCCCATGTTGGAAAGATTACAGATCATGGCCGGCGGGCGTCTGCCCCTCTGGCGCCCCGTCGCACATCGCCCCCGGCGACCGCCAAGGCCCCCGATGGCGTCGAGCGCGCGCACCCCTCAGACGCAGGCCGTCCCGAGGCGCGGTGTGCGCCCCGGGACGGTCGATGCCGATCGGCGAAAGGATCAGGCGCAGAGGATCTCGATGGCGCGCGGCAGCGGGATCGCCAGCGGGTTGAGGCCCTGGGCGAGGAAGAAGCGCAGCTCGTTCTTCGACAGGGAAGCCGGCTCGACGATCACATGATGCGGGGCGGCGGAGCGCTTGCTGACCTGCCGCGCATAGGTGCGCAGCAACTGGTCGTTGAACCGGCACCCGATGAACAGGAAGGTGCGCTCCGTGCGGCGGTCCTTCACCACGTCGGGGATCGGCGTCTGGATGTCGATCTCGGTGAGGACTTCCACATAGTCCGCGTCGGAAATGAGGAAGTTCTTGGCCGGCACCACGCTGCCGTGGGGCTTGTAGAGCAGGGTGGGCCAGGTGGCGGCGGTGGCGCGGTCGGATTCGGTGCCGCTGGCGTCATAGAAGCGATACCAGCGATCCTCGCCGATGCCGGCGCGGGTGATGCCCTGCACCTCGCCCCAGTCGTCGCGCTCCGCCAGCGCGGTGCGCATGGCGCCGTCGTACCAGGCGTCCACGATCATCGGGAGGCGCAGGGTGGCAAGGTAACGGTGCAGCGCGGTGGGGGCCACCGGGGCGGCGAAGGCTTCCGCCATCAGCGCCGTCACCGTGGAGCGGTGCTTCATGCTCTCGATGTGCTGGGCAGAGGCCCAGGCATTGCCTTTGGCCCGGCGCGGCAGGGCCACCTTGGTGGCGAAGAAGGCGGCCAGCGCCTCCGGTCCCATGGGGACGGTGGGCGCGGACAAGGCCGCGACGCCCGGTCCGAGATAGGGCACCACCGCCCCCGCGCGCATCCGGGCGGCCAGTGCCGTGAGCTGGGCTTCCGCGTCCAGCGTATTGACGAAATCCATATGCGGGGTCGGGGCGTTCATGATCCTCAGCCTTCTTCGGCTTCGCCGCGCTTGCGGGCGTTGATGGTGATGGGCAGCGTGGTGCCTGCGGCCATCTCCGGCAGATCGAGCACCCAGCCATTGGCGATGCGGATCCAGCCGCCCCACAGGGTCTCATGCTCGAACTCGACGATGGGCTCCTCCAGGTCCTTCTTGGGGACGTAGATGGACAGGCCCGTCTCCGGCGAGCGGCGGATCATGATCTTCATACCTAAAACTCCGTGTGGGCGAGGTCGGTGCCGGGATGGCCTGCCGCGTGTCTGTCACAGGGGTGACAAAGCGTGTCTCACGAGGGGGACATGGTTCGCAGATCGTGGATGATGCCGGGGAGGACCTGCAGCACCTGGTCCACCTCGTCGTCCGTATTGTCTCTGGAGAAGGACAGGCGGATGGCGCCGCGCAGTGCTGCCGCCGGTACCGCCATGGCCCGCAGCACATGGGACGGCTCCATGGAGCCGGAGGCGCAGGCGGAGCCCAGCGAGGCCGCGATGCCGGCGCGGTTCATGCGGTGGATCACCGCCTCCCCGTCGATCTCCTCGAAGGCGATATTGGCGGTGTTGGGCAGGCGGTTCTGGGCATCGCCCAGCACCCGGCACTGGCCCACCTGCTGCAGCACGCCCTGTTCCAGCCGGTCGCGCAGGCCTCGGATCCGCAGGCCGGCGTCGGCCATCTGCGCCGCCGCGAGTTCCGCTGCCTTGCCGAGGCCGATGATCGCCGGCACATTCTCCGTGCCGCCGCGCCGCCGGCGCTCCTGCGGGCCGCCGCGCACCAGCGGGGCAAAGGGCGTGCCCTTGCGGACATAGAGCGCGCCGATGCCCTTCGGCCCGTGCAGCTTGTGTCCGGACAGGGACAGCAAGTCGATGGGCGTCGCCTTCAGGTCGATGGCGATCTTGCCCACCGCCTGCACCGCGTCGGTATGGAACAGCGCCCCGGCCTGGTGGGCCATGTGGGCCAGCTCCGCCACCGGGAACAGCGTCCCGGTCTCATTGTTGGCCCACATGACGCTGGCGAGCGCCGTGCGCGGCCCCAGCGCCTGCTGGTAGGCGTCCATGTCCAGCCGGCCGAAGGCATCCACCCCGATGCGATGGACCCGCGCGCGGCCGCTGGCCTCCAGATGCTCCAGCAGCGAGAGGATGGCGGGATGCTCCACCGCCGAGGTGACGATCTCGTCCCGACCCTCTTGGGTGGCGAGGGCGGACAGAAGGGCGGTGTTGTCGGATTCCGTGCCGCCGGAGGTGAACACGATCTCATGGTCGAACGCCGCACCAAGCAGGGCCGCCAGGGCCTTGCGGGCGGTCTTCACCGCTTCCGCCACATCACGGCCGAAGGCGTGGGTGGAGGAGGCGTTGCCGAACTGCTCGGTGAAGAAGGGCAACATGGCCGCGACCACGGCGGGATCCGCGCGGGTCGTGGCATTGTTGTCGAGATAGATCGGCACGGAACGCCTCGCTCAATGCCGCCCCTTCGCGGGACCGGCCACGGGGATGAGGCGCACCAGCTCGCCCAGCTTCTCGACGATGCGCGACTGGATGCCCTCCAGCGTGGTGCTGGCCAGCTTGCAGAACACGCAGGCGCCGGTCAGCCGCACCATCACCTTGTTGCCGCTGACTTCCAGCAACTCGCAATCGCCGCCGTCGCGCTGGAGATTGGGACGGATCTCCTCGATCACCGCCTGGATGATGCGGAGGCGCTCGCTGTCCGCAGCGGGGACGATTTCGGCGGTTTCGGATTCGATCAGCATGACCTTGGTGTCTCCATGAAAGGCTGGTGGGCGCGCCGCGGGCCGGCGCGCCGGGGCAGGCGGCGCGGACGCGCGCTCAGCCGAAGGATTTGCCGCAGGAGCAGCTGGATTTGGCGTTGGGGTTCTCGAAGGTGAAACCGGAGCCTTCCAGGGCCACCACGAAGTCGATGGTGGTGCCGGCGAGATATTCGTGGCTCTGGTTGTCGACGAACACCTTCACGCCATTGCGCTCGATCACGGTGTCGTCCGGGCCGGCTTCCTGCACCAGGCCCATCTGATATTTGTAGCCGGCGCAGCCGCCCGCTTCCACCTGGATGCGCAGCCCGCTGGCGGGCTCGGTGGCGGTGGTCATGGCTGTACGCACCGCGTTCAATGCGCTGTCCGTGAGATTGATCATGGTCGCCTCTTGCTGCTGAGTGCTGGCTCTGCCGCTAATTCAGCAAGTCCCGTGCCAGGGCGCAGGTCCTTGATCAGACTGTAGTTTTTGTGTCGGACCTGTCCCGATTGCGACGCATGTTCGCTTTCCGACAGGGGCGCTTCCCGTCATCCCGCGGGTGCAACGCATGTTGTCTCCACACCGACGGCCGCCCCCGCGCCGGGCACCAGATCGATGCCGCGGAAGATGGCGCAGCGCTCGAACACCGGCAGGGACGGGGGCACCTGCTTGTGGCGGCAATATTTCGCCACCAGCTTGGCCAGCCCCTTGATGTCGCGCCCCGTGGTGGTGGGGAAGGTTTCCACCAGCGCGTCCAGCAGGGGCTCGTCCGCCTCCAGTCCGAATTGCGCGGTCATCACCGTCCAGATCTTGCGCCGGGCGGCGCCGTCGGGGGCGTGGAACTTGATGAGGGCGATGCAGCGCGAGACGATGGCCTCGTCAATGTCGTCGATGCGGTTGGTGGTGAGGAACAACAGGCCGTTGAAATATTCCAGCACCCGCAGGAACACCCCCACCACCGCATTCATGGTGATGTCGTCGTCCCGGCGCTTGATATAGACGTCCGCCTCGTCGATCAGCATCACCGCGCCCCAGCGCTGGGCGCGGGTGAGGGTGTCCTTCAACGCGCTCTCCATGGCGGCGGCATTCAGCCCCAACTGGCCGGAATGCACCCGGTAGAGCGGCCGCTGGATGATCTCCGCATAGACCTCGGCGGTCAGCGTCTTGCCCACCCCCGGCGGGCCGGCGCACAGCACGGTGGTGCCGCCGGACTTGCCGGCGACGATGTCGTCCATCAGCACGTCCATTTCGGCGGTGAGGATGTCGATGAGGTCGGTCTGTTCTTCCGGCAGCACCAGCTTCTGCTTCAGGTCCGGCCGGTAGGCATAAGGCGCCATGTCCTCCACGTGCACCCAGACATAATGGTGCAGATCGAGGTGAAACATCAGCATGTAGGGATGCACCGGAATGCGGCTGAAGACGCCGGCGGGGATCTCCGCCTTGGAGCGCTCCACTTCGTCCTCGGCATCGTAGAGATTGCTCTTGGCCGCCTTCTTCAGATAGGTGCCGAGGATGTCGCCGGGCACGTCCAGGGTGAGGGCGCGGGCAGTGAGAATGCTCTCGTCATTCACCAGCCGGGCCGGGCCGCCGGAAGAGGACAGCACCACCACATCCTTGCGTGACCAGTCGGTGTCGCGGTGGGAGGCATTGGGGTCGTCGGTGTAGAAGCCGGTGCCGGCGCCGGAGAATTGTGCCCCATAGCGCCCGCGCCAGTCGAAATAGCGCGCCTCGGTGGCCTCATAGGCGGCGATCAGTTCCGGGGTTTCCTTGACGAAGCCCTTGGTGGCGAAGATCTCCGCCACCGTCTTGCCGACAATGTCGCCGCCCGAGATGCGCAAGGTGGTGGAGGTGATGGCACCCTTGGCATTGGCCTTCAGCTCCACGAACAGCCGGCCGGTCTCGTCATTGGAGGGCGGGGTGTAGTCGAGGCGGGTCACCACATAGGGCAGGGGGCGGCTGGCGACGTTGGCGGTGAACATCCAGCCCTTGATGGCGTCCGCCACCAGATAACGGGCCATGGCAGGCACCACCTGTTCCAGATCCTGCGCGGCAAAGCGGACACTTTTGTCGCTGAACGCCCGTTGCAATGTCGCGATCTGGGCCGAGCGGGTCTGCATGTGCGGGCCGGCGGCGCGATAGAGGTCCAGCAGGTGATTCAGTTCCGCTTCGGACAAAGCGGTGAAGGCCACCTCGGCCTTGTCCCCGAAGCGCAACTGATCCTGCAGCGGCGCGAGAGCGGGAAAGCTGGTGACCATCGCCTCCAGAAACGGGCGTTCAATCTGAAGCTTCATGGCGGATGCGTCCCTGGCCGATCGTCGCGGGTTCGCAAGACCGGCATGCACGCATCGCGCCAGAACCTCCTTGCGGCGCCTAGGCCGCGGCTGGGCGGAGGGCCGCTGCAACCGCCGTATCGATGGGCGTGCGGGGTTCGGCCCCCAGCAGCGACACCAGGCGGCGATTGTCGAGCCGCACCGGATGGCGCCACAGGGGGAGAACCTCCATCACCTCGCTGGGAAAACCGCCGAACGGCGCCAGCAGCCGCATCAGCCACCAGGGGAACGGCTTGAGCGGCAAGGCGGGTTTCCCCACCACGCGGCGGATCGCCTGCGCCATGCCGGTGCCGTCGGCATCCCAGACCCCTTCGAACTGCACCTGCTCGGCGGGTGCGAGGTCGGGCGTCTCCATCAGCCGGGCCATGGTCTCCGCCAGATCCGGCACATAGGCCCAGCTATGGCCGATGCCCGGCTTGCCGGGATTGAGCATGCGGGCCAGTGGCGGCTTGGCCAGCGCCTGGGCGAACCAGCTCTGCGCCACGCCGGGACCGAAGAAGTCCCCGGCGCGCACGATCAGGCTTTTGACCTCCGGCGCGGCGGCCGCGAGCTTGCGCTCCATCTCCACCCGGATCAGGCCCTTGGCGCCGCCGGCGCGCTGGGGGGTGGTCTCGGCGATGAGGGGGGTCTCGGCCACGGCATAATTGTAGATTGTGCCCGGCAGCACCACGCGAGCCTTGGTGGCGCGAGCGGCAGCGATGGTGTTGTCCAGCATGGGCAGCACCAGCTGGCCCCAGTTCCGATAACCGGGCGGGTTCACCGCGTGCAGGATGACGCTGGTGCCCTGTGCGGCGCGCAGCACGTCGTCAGCGACCAAGGCATCGCCCTGCACCCACTGGAGCCCGGCAGGGGCGGACCAGGCGCGGCGGGCGGCGTCGGGATTGCGCACCAGCGCGCGCACAGTCCAGCCCCGCTGCAGCATCGTGCGGGCAACGGCGCCGCCAATGCCGCCCGTAGCGCCGAGGATGAGGATGGACCGGGCAGGGGGCGTCTCGCCGCTGGTCGTGGTTTGGGTGGTGGTGTCTTGGGTCGTCGGGTTCTGTGTCATGAGGCCTCCTGGCGTCGGGCCCTTTATCGGTCCGCGATTGCCTATGGAGAATTGACGAAATGCAGCAATCAGCTCATTGAAAAGCGATGAGCAGACCGGATCTGAACTGGGACGATCAGCGGGCCTTCCTGGCGGTCGTGGACGCGGGCAGCCTGTCAGCGGCGGCGCGGCGCCTGGGCCTGACGCAGCCCACGGTGCGCCATCGCATCGAGGCGCTGGAGCGGGCGCTGGGCACGCCTTTGTTCGCGCGGGCGGTGAACGGCCTCGTCCCCACCGAGGAGGCGCGGGCGCTGGCGGTGCATGTGCGCCACATGGAACTGGCCTCCGAGGCGTTCCGGCGGGCCGGATCGGCCCCGGCGGGGACGGTGGCCGGGACGGTGCGCATCAGCGTGGCGGATGTCATCGGCATCGAGGTCCTGCCGCAGATGCTGGGGCCGCTGCGGGAGGCGCACCCCGCGCTGGACCTGGAACTGGTGCTCAGCAATGCCAGCGCCGACATCCTGCACCAGGAAGCGGACATCGCCATCCGCATGCATCCGCCCCGCCAGGACGCCCTGATCGCCCGGCACCTGGGGCGCATTCCTTTGGGCTTCTATGCCGCGCCGGCCTACGTGGCCCGCCACGGGCAGCCCGCCACTTTGGCGGACCTGGCACAGCACGTCCTGATCGGGCCGGACCGGTCCGCGGCGGACCTGGCGTTCGTGGAGGCCCTGAACATCCAGGCGGGCGTGCCGCTGGCCTTCGCGATCCGCACCGACAGCCATCCCGCGCAACTGGCGGCCGCGCGGGCGGGGCTCGGGGTCGCGGTGACGCAAGTGGCCATCGGCGACCGCGATCTGGTGCGGTTCCTGCCGGACCTGGTGCTGCCCGCGCTGGAGGTGTGGATCGTCGCCCATGAGGACCTGCGCCGCAGTGCCCGCATCGACCGGGTGTTCCAGCATCTGGCGGAGAGCTTCGGGCGCTACTGCCGCTAGCCCGCGGCGCGCGACCGGGTGCGAAGCAAACCGGACACTTTTGTCGGGACAGCCCGACAGAAGGCGGCAAAGTGGCGAGTACAAAAGGCTTCCACGCGTGTTCGGCCCTGCGGCAGGCTATTTGCATTGCCGGTCCCGCCGGCGGCTCCGCCGGGGACCGGACGCAGAGCGGGGATATTCCATGACGACGCTTGAGAAGACGACGACCATCGAGGAGACCGCGCTCGCCCGGCTGGATCGCGAGGGCCGGCTGCTCAATGCGGTTCTCAAGGGTCCGACCAAGACGCCGGGCCGCTTCGGGTTTCGCGGCGATATCGCGCTGAAGTTCCAGGCCCAGGTGGCCGACGAGAAGCGGCCGCCGGATTTCTCCATCGAGCAGGTGCTCACCATCGTCCAGGCCGGCGCGCCGACCATTCCGATCCTGGTGGGCTACATCCACTCCTTCGCCTATCTGGCGGTGGCGGCCGAGGTGCTGAAGGGCCTGCTGGCCCCCGGCGGCACCTATTTCTTCTTCGCCAACAATATCGACCTGCTGGCCAAGTATCGGGTGGTGATCGACGACATCACCTTCATCGTTCTGCCCTGCGATGAATCCACCGTCTGGAAAGAGATGATGGACCTCATGAGCATCGACAAGAACGACACCAAGAAGATGGACACCGCCGGCAAGCTGGACCACCTGCTGGATGCCGCCATCGGCTTCAAGGAGGCCTATCCGGTCATCACCTTCGAGGAAGGTCTCGCCCGCATGGAGCCGGTGAAGAACCGCAACGAGAACCGTCCCGTCTGACTTTCAATTCCGCGTCAGCGCCAGCGGCCGGGGCATTGCCCCGGCCGTCTTTCGTTGCGGTCCGGGAGGCGGCCGAACAGGCTGGCGGGTAAGGGAGGATGCGGGCGGGTCGCAGCACCGGCTGCCGCCCATCAGGCGCCCAGCGCCATGGCGTCGTCGTCTTCCTCGTCCTCGACCAACGTGACGCCGGTGACGCAGATGTCGTCGTCCAGCACCGCCAGGGCCACGGGGGTGAGGCCCTTTCCCTTGCACGGCCCGTCCACGCAGATGCCGGTGCCCAGTTCGAACATGGCGCCGTGCTTGCCACACAGCAGGCGAATGCCGTTGGGATCGAGGAAGGCGTTGCGCTCCCAATCCAGATTCACCCCGTCGTGCGGGCATTTGTTCAGATAGCCGAACACCTGCCGGCCCCAGCGCACCACCACGATGGGGAACGGCTTGTGGCTGCCGTCTTCGGCCACCACCATGAGGTGGAAGCCAGCAGCGCGCTGGCTGGGAATGTCGCTCAGGCGGCAGATGGCATAGGCCACATTGGGGTCCGTGCGGGCTTCCATGGTGTGCTCCTTCACAGCAAAGCGGGCGGGGCGACGGGTGCGGCCGGCTGGCCGGTCCTCTGCGCGCGGGGGCGGGGACCGGCCGCCAGCAAGTGGCGATTGGCGGCCAGGGAGAACTCCTGCCAGGCGGCGGCGATGTCGCGCAGGGTGGCCTGCAGATAGTCCTTGGACGGCTTGTGCTCCGCGGGGAAATTGGACAGAGCGCACGAGTTGCGGTTGAACGCCACCACGTCGTCCATCAGCGCCTGGAGGAAGCCGCCGAACGGCTTCTGCACCGCCGGCATTAGCGCCGAGCGGCCCTTCTCCACCGCCACCGTGCCGGTCTCGAAGGCGAGGTCGTCCAGCAGGTCGAGGGCGCGGGCGAACACCGCTTCCGCGGATTCCAGAACGGCCCGCTGGGTGAGCTGATCGCGCTGCTGGGCGGCGAGGCTGGCGGTGAGGCGGCGGCGATAATCGTCCAGCGCCGCATCGCCCTGCGTCGCCACCCAGGCGGAGAAGCGGGCCATGCGTGCGGCGTTGCGGGCCTCGGGCGTGGCGGCGGGCCGGTCGGGGGCGGGCGCCGGCGCCGGTTCGCGGGCGAGCGCCCGGTCCACGCGCCGGGCGGCCTCCAGCGCCCCTTCCAGATAGCCGGCGCCGCGCGCGGCGGTCTCGGAGCCACCAAGATACAGCTTGCCCTCCCACAGCGCCCGGCGCAGCAGCGGATTGCCCTGGTCCACATGCTCGGCGGCGGGGGCCGCGCGGTCGCGCGCGCTGCAGGTGAAGGGCTCGTGCGCCCAGTCCTGATACTGCTGCGTGCCGGCGCCGATGCCGACGCCGAACACCTGTTCCATCTGGTTTTCCATCAGCACCGCCAACCCGACGGCGAAGCTGTCCCGCAGCTCCGGCGTCAGGGCCAGGAAGCCGCCGAGCGCCGCCTTGGTGCCGGTGGCGTCGCAGGCATCGTAGATCTCGCCCAGCACCGCCTGCTCGTGGGTGACGAAGGCATTGCCCGCATAGCCATTGGTGCGCCAGACCGGCTGGTCATAGGCGATCACCACCTTGGCCTGGGCGGCCATCCAGGTGACGGCGCCATCCATGGCCTCGCGGGTGGCAGCGTCCAGGTCCGGCGTGAATTGCACCGTCTCCGCCAGCAGTCGGGGCGGCAGCGCCAGCACCACATGGCGCGCGTCCAGGGTGACCTGCTCCGCGCCGACGGTGAAGGTCAGCGCCACATGGTCGCCACGTTCGGCCACGGCAGTCAGCACATGGCCGAGATGCAGGGCCTCCGGCGGCAAGTCCGCCGCCACCGCCGTCACCAGCGCGCCCACCCCATCGGCCAGGCGCCGGGCATCCCCGTGTACGGACCGGTCGAGCACCGGCTCCGGCGTTTTGTCGGGATCGCGCAGGTGCAGCACCGTGTCCTGATCGTGCTGCGGCAGATGGGCGAGGCCCAGCACGGCGATGAGGCCGCTGATGAGCGGCTGGTTCTCCGGCCAGAACCAGGCCGGGCCGAGATCCAGCGCAAGGCCCGAGGGCGCGGTGGCGGTCAGGATGCGTCCGCCGAGCCGCGCGCGCGCCTCGAACACCGCCACATCGCGCCCCGCGCGGGCGAGGCTGCGGGCCAAGACCAGGCCGCTCAATCCGCCGCCGATGATCGCCGTGTCCAGCATGGGAGACGCCTTCGCATGTTCGTTTGCGGGGTGTCCTGCAAGATTCGCGCAAACCGTCGATGCGCCCCGCGGCCGGCGGCCGCCAGGGCCTGCAGGGGGCGGCGTGTGCGGGATGCGACGCACATTGTCAGGGACCGTGCGCGGGGCTGTGTCGGCCTGCGCCAATCCGAGGGGCAAGCCCCCGCCCACGGCGGCGGCCGCAGCACGCGAAGCCGTGGTCTCACGGGCGCTGCAAGGGCCGCGCCGCACTTGGCACGGAACTTGATGTGGAGAGGCAACGACCGTTTGGAGAACCGTCATGAACGTTGCCCTGGATTATGCCGCCGCTTCCTTGGAGGCTCTCAAGGCGCTGCTGGATGGCGGCACCCTGACCATCTATTCGGTGGCCCGCCCCATCACCGCCGACCGGCCCGTGGAGCGCAGCGGCGTGCTGGCCACCTTCACCTTCGCCAGCCCCTCCTTCGGGCCCGCGACCGATGCCGGGGAGACCCCGCTCTTCGTCGCCAATCCGGTGACCGCGGTGACCACCGGCACCTTCGGCTTCGCCCGCGCCACCAAGGCCGACGGCACCGTGGTGGCGGACTTCTCCGCCGGCGCCGGCGACCGCGAGGTGAAATTTTCCGAGGTCTCCGCCTCGCACGGCGCGCCGGTGAAGATCACCAGTTTCAAGATCATCGCCGAAGGCGGCTGGCCGGAGCGGCCCGATTATTACGACACCCATCCGCGCACCGGCTACGCCCTGCCCAAGGTGCCGTGATGCCTGGGGCCGCGCGGGCTGTGCCGCGCCGGCCCTGCTCGCTGCTGTTCCAGATGGAGATCCTGCGCCCATGAGCTCTGAGACGCCCTCCCTTGAGACGCCCCTGGTGAGCACGGACTGGCTCGCCGCCCATCTGAGCGATCCGGACGTGCGGATCCTGGATTGCACCTGGCACCATGCCAGCACCAATCTGGACGGGCGCACGCAATATCGCGGCCGGCATCTGCCGGGCGCGGTGCATTTCGACATCGACCACATTGCCGACAAGGCCAGCCCCTTGCCGCACATGCTGCCCTCCGCCGCGGACTTCGCCGCCAAGGTGAGCCTGCTGGGCATCGGCACCGGCGACCGCGTGGTGGTCTATGACCGCCTCTATGGCGGCTCCGCCGCGGCCCGCGCCTGGTGGATGTTCCGGGTGTTCGGCCATGAGAACGTGGCGCTGCTGGATGGCGGCTTCAACAAATGGCTGAAGGACCAGATGCCCACCGAAATGTCGGCGGTGCGGGCGGAGCGCCGGGAGTTCGTCGCCACCCTGAACCCGCATCTGGTGCGGGCGATGCCGGAGATGAAGGCCAATCTGGTGAGCCATCTGGAGCAGGTGGTGGATGCCCGCGGCCCGGCCAAGTTCGAGGGCACGCAGGAAGACGTCTTCCCGTTCAAGAAGCTCGGCCACATCCCCAATGCCATCAATGTGCCATGGGCCGACCTGGTGCATCCCGAGACCGGGGCGATGCAGCCGCCGGCGGTGCTCGCGGCGCGCTTTGCGGCGGCCGGCATCGATCTGGCGCGCCCGGTGGTGGCCACCTGCGCCTCCGGCATCACCTCCTGTATGGTGGCGCTGGCGCTGTATCGGCTCGGGCACCAGACGGCCGCCGTCTATGACGGCTCCTGGGCCGAATGGGGCCTGGCCGAAGACACGCCGGTCGCCGTCGCCGCCTGACGGCGTCCTCGTTTGAGAAGAGAGATCGTGATGGACGCGCATCCCGCACTGGCCGGACTGGCCCTGGTCGGAGAGGAGTATGAGCTCTTCTCCGAGGAGGGCGGCGCGGCGTTCACCCTCCGGTTCAAGCCGGAGCATCGGGCCGCGCACCTGGAAGGCGATGACGCGGCGCGCTTCCGCAGCGATTTCGAGGCCATCACCCTGCAATTTCCCGCCTGGACCCCGGACCAGGCGCTGGCGCAATTGTGGGATCAGGGCGGCTACAGCTGGCTGGCCGCCGACGAGGAGGAGGGCGGATCATGAGCACGCTCATCAAGACCACGCAGGACGGCCGGCGGGTGGAAGTCAACGGACTTGCGATTTGCCTCGACGGCGAACTGGAGGCCTTCGAGCTGATCGAAGTGAAGCTGCACCCCAACCGCCGGGCCATCCTGGCCGCGGTGCCGGACGCCACCCACATGGCCGGGCGGCTGGCGCTCACCGCCGCGGAGGCGGAGAAAGTGACCCAGGCGTTCAAGGAGGCGGAAGCGCAGATCCTGGCCAGCCCCGCCGCCATCAACGAGCGCTTCCGCATCGCCGCCATGTGGAAGGCGCGCGAACAGGGCATCGAATAGGGCGCGCCCGCTGAAGGCGGTGGTCGGCTGCTGAGGCGGCGCGGCAGCCGCTAAGGGGAACGGTGTGGCGGAGCGGTGGACCGCACCTGGCATCCAGGGTGCGCGTCCGGGGGACGCCCGGCAGGCGGGACTTGGCGTGTCGGGCCCGAAGCCGCCCGGCAGGTGGGAGTAGCTGGGACTTGGCGCCGGCAGGCGGAACCCTCGCGCCCGCGGCGCCGCCTCTGGCCGGCCCGGCGTCATCGCCGCGGCCGGCCTTTTTCGTCCGCCACCGGTCCCCTGATATTTCCGCAACGCCTCCCCCACCGGGCGCCTCGGCTCCTGACAGGGGCAGGAGGGGCGGCGCCGCGCGGGGTTGTAACGAGATCCGCGCTGAGGCGACATCCGCGCTTCAGATTGCTCGTCGCATGACGCGCCGAGGGTCGGGGGATCACAGGAGTCCCGTGCGGGCTCCGCCGCACCCCGGCTCGCGCAGCCATCGGACCTGCCACGCAAGCCGCCGCAACGCGGCCGCCCCGCGAACTATCGCCAAACACCGCCAAATGCTGAGGCGTGGGCGACTGCCGCAGAGCGCCGTTACGACGCTCATGTGGGACCTACCGCGCGGATCGGCGCCGGCGATGCGCCACACGGCACCCGCCCAGCCGGGGCATCCTCAGGCGGCGTCGGCTTTGGCTTCGTGGGTCTGGCAGTTGGTGGGGCAGACGCGGGCGCAGGCGCCGCAGCCGATGCACGCCCCATCGTCATTCATCACCATGATCTTCTTCTCGATCTCGTCGTCGTCATCGTCGTCGAGATCCACGAAGGTGCCTTCGTCCGTGAGCCCCTTCAGGGTCATCACGTCGCGGCCGCAGACCTTGTAGCAGCGGCCGCAGCCGATGCATTTCTTCTCGTCGATGGCGACGAGGAATTCCGGCTGCCAGAGGCGGCCATCGCGGGTGGCGTTCGACATGGCGTCCTCATCCTCTCCAGGACCGGACCGGACCAGCCGGTGCGGCGGGTGGCACATGAGACCGGCGCCCGACGGGGGCCGATCTGCAAAACGCGGACCCGGTTGCGGGTCAAACGTCACTGCGGCCCGCGCGCAGGCAGGCGCTGTCTCCGAAGCCGTGCTCCGAAGCCGTTCCGTGGCGGGCCGAGGGGACGAGACCGGAACCGTTGCGAGCGCACCGGCCTCGTCCGGACGGATGCGGGCTGAGCTGGCCAGCCGCCCGCATCCGGATCAGTATTTGGCGACGTCGGGGAACTTCTCGATCATGGCCACCCCGGCGGCGACGTGCTTGCCGCCTTCCTCCGCCAGCTTGGCCAAGGTGTCGAAGCCGAAGCGGTGCACGTCGCGCAGCTGCTTGTTGACCACGATCAGCCGCCCGCCAATCAGCACCATGCGGCCGAAGCCCTCATGGCTCATCTTGAACATGGGCGAGACCATCACGCCGGTTTCCCGCTCGATGGAGAGGGCGATGGCGTTGAAGAACAATTCCAGCCGCCAGATGGTCTCCGGATCCGGATCGCCGATGATCGGCAGCGCCCGGCGGGCCTCCTTGTCGAGGATGTAGGGCTCCAGCAGCGACAGGTCGCTCTTGCTTTCCCAGGCGCCGTGGCTGTCCTGGGCGCGCCAGACCTTGATGAGTTCCTTGATGAACGGCGCTTCGGCCGCCGGCGGGGTGTCGAGAACTGCGGCGCTTTCGGACATGGGATCCCTCACTCGTCAAAATCGAAGGTGCGTTCCTGGCTCTTGGACAGAGCCTTGCGCAGCCACGGGGGCGGATTGCCCTTCAGCACGTCTTCCAGCTTCACCAGGAGGTCGCTGATCTCCTCCGGCTGGTTGACCTTCATGGGGTGGATGTTGTTGGCCACCACCCGGGCCGCGCCCGAGCCGCCGATGGCCGCCACATAGAGGATGGCGCAGTCCTTGATGGCCTCGATCTTCGGGCTCAGCTTGTCCTCATTGCCGTCTTCCTTGAGATCGCCGTCGAACTGGATGGCCTCCAGGAAGCGGTGCCCGGTGGGGCCGATCTCATAGATGGCGATGTTCTTGGCCCAGCCGAAATGCGCATCGACGCGCTTGAGGTCCTGGGTGGCGAAAGCGATCTTCATGGCATCGTCCTCTGTTCGGCGGCCTCAATGCATCGCGCCGGCGTGGTCGGCGCTGTCGCCACGCCAGGTGTCTGGGGTGGGTTCGTGGTTCGCCTCGTGATCGGCCATGATGAGATTGGCGATGGCGAAGATGGTGTCGCGGGTGCCGCGATAGCCCACGATGGTTTGGTGGCCGGCACCGAGGCGGTCGAACATGGGCATGCCCGCCCGGTAGAAGGGAATGTGCAGCCGCTCAGCCGCCTGCCGGCCGTGGGAATGGGTGATGAGCAGGTCGCAGCCGCGATCCTTGGCCTGGGTCTCCAGATCCTCCAGATCGCCGATCAGAACCTCCGCCGTCTCCACCCGCTCCAGCACCGGCGAGTGGGTGGTGGTGATGGCGGAGGTCACATGGGCGCCCAGCTCGTGCAGCATGCTCGACAACTCGAACAACAGGTCCGGCTCGGCGCCGATGGCGAGCTTACGTCCGCCGATGTGGAAGTGGGCATCCAGCATGGCGTCCACCAATTGGCCGCGCTGGCGGCGATATTTCAGCGGCACCGGCCGGCCGCTGATGGTGGACAGGAACATGAGGAACTCATCGTTGGGCGCCAGGCCGCTGAGCCGCTCGAACAGCTTGAACGGGGTGCCGGTCTTGGCCTCCAGCGCTTCCGCCGCCCGGCGCATCTGGGCGCCGATGGCGATGGTCCAGGCCGCCTGGCCCATGGTGGCCACTTCCTCCACCCCGATGCCGCCAATGGTGGTGGGGGTGAATTCGTCGGGGATGTGCCCGTCCAGCGAGCCGCCCAGATCCGGCAGGAAGGAAGGTTCCAGGCCGAAATCCTCAAGGATGGTGCGCACTTCCTCGATGTCGCCCGGGGTGAGGTGGCAGCCGGGCAGGACATTGACCCGCGCCGGATCGCGCCGGGCCTCGGTCTTGGGGGTGTCCACCAGCACTTCCACCATGCGGGCGACGGTCTTCTCCCAGCCGTCCTGGAAGGCGTCCTTGAAGTCCGGGGTGGAGACATAGACCATGGGCAGGGTGGCGACCTCCGGATTCTTCTGCCGGATCAGGCGGATATAGCCCTCCACGTCATCACCCTTGGTCTCGGTGACGCCGGTGGAGCAGATGCCGATAATTTCCGGCTTGGTGCGCTTGTGGATGTTGAGCACCGCCTGCTCCACATTCTCATAGCCGCCGAGCACGGTGGCCACTTCGCTCATGGCGGTGGTCTGCAGCGGGATCGCCTCCTTGAAGTGGCGCACGAACAGCACTAGGCCGAAGGAGGTGCAGCCCTGCGAGCCGTGCAGCAGCGGCATGGACCCGCGCAGCCCCATGAAGGCGAGCGCGCCGCCGATCGGCTGGCTCATCTTCAGCGGGTTGACCGCGCAGGCCTTCTTGCTGACGGTGACGATGGCCATGGGGCTACTCCGCCGCCTGGAGGAGGGGGGCCGCGGCGGTCGGCAAGGCGGCCAGCACATCCTCGATGCGTCCGGTGCAGGCGCCGCAGCCGCCGGAGGCGTCCGTGGCCTGGCGCACCCCTTCCACCGTGGTGAGGCCCCCCGCCGCGATGGCGTCCTCGATGACGCCGAGGCTGACAGTCTTGCAGTTACAGATGGTCTTGGCCCGGCGGGCGGCCTCTGCCGCCACCGGATCGGCGGCCAGCGCCGCGGCTTCCGCATCGGACTGGGCGGTGGCGCGGGCCTGCCAATTGGCGCCGGCGGCCTCCCAGGGCGCAGCCTTGCGCACCTGCGCCCAGATGGGATTGTAGAGCGCCTTGTCGATCTCCTCGACCAGCTTCACCATGCCCACATAGCCCATATAGGCGTGGTGGCGTTCCTGGTTGATGTCCAGCCACGGCATGGACGCCTTGAGCGCGATGAATTGCGAGCGCCCGCCGGACAGCATGATGTCGGCCTTGGCGTCTTTGAGCATCTTGTACATTTCGCGCGGCGTCATGTCGTCGATCATGTGGGCGTCCTGGCCCATCAGTTCCTTGATGCGTTCCTTGTCTTCCTTGGTGGACTTCTTCACCGAGGTGCCCACCAATTCGAGGCCGGCTTCCTGCAAGGCGGCCACCACGGACCAGGACTTCACGCCGCCGGTGATCAGCAGCACCTTCTTGCCCTTGAAGCGCGGCTTGTAGGCGGCGATCGCCGCCCAGGCCTTGGCCTCCTCGCGCGCGATCACCGCTTCGGTGCGGGTCATCAGTTCGTCGGGCGCGCCGCGCTCGATCAGCAAGCGGGCGATCTCGCGCAGGGAGTCGCTGGAATCCTCGATGCCGTAGAAGGAGCCCTCGAAGAAGGGGATGCCGTAGCGCTCCTCCATCTTGCGGGCGACGTTGATCATCGCCTTGGAGCACACCATCATCGCCGCCTTGGCGCGATGGGAGGACGCCACCTCCTTGTAGCGCCCGTCGCCGGAGATGGAGGCGAAGATGCGGATGCCCAGTTCGTCCAGCAGCGGTTTGACCTGCCACAGCTCGCCGGCCAGATTGTATTCGCCGATGATGTTGAGGTCATAAGGGGTGGTGTATTCGGGCTCCTCGGTGCCGATCACATGATCCAGCAGAGCCTCGCCCGCGAGCTTGTTGCCCAGATTCTTGGGGCCGACGAAGCCCGGGGAGTTCACCGGGATCACCGGCTTGCCGAACTTCTCCTTGGCCGCCTTGCACACCGCATTGATGTCGTCGCCGATCATGGCCGGGACGCAGGTCTGGTAGACGAAGACCGCCGGCGGGTCATACTTCTCGATGATCTCGCGGATCGCCTTGAACAGGCGCTTCTCGCCGCCGAACACCACGTCGGTCTCGTTGATGTCGGTGGTAAATCCGGTGCGCCAGATGTTGGAGCCGGAGGACTTGGCGCCGCGATTGTCCCAGCTGTTGCCCTCGCAGGCAATGGGGCCGTGGACCAGGTGCGCCACGTCGGTCAGCGGCTGCAGGGCGATCTTGGCGCCGTCGAAGGCGCACCCGCCGGCGGCGCCGCCGGGCTGCAATTGCTTGGTGCAGCCCTTCTTGCGCTCGGCTTCGGACTTGTTGGCATTCTTGCCGCAGCCCGGCTCATTGAAGACGTCCTGGATCGTGGCGGCCAACGAGCTCATGCGTCTCTCCTGTTCCTGAACGATGCGCGATGGGGGGAACCTGGTCTTCCAGCGGTTTCGGGCGGCCCGGCGGACGGCCCCGGAAGGGCCGCAGGTCAAAGACGTCGGGGAACACAAGGGGTCAGCACACGGAAAGGGGACGTGCCCCACCGCCGGAGCGGGTGTCAGACACCGCGCACCGGCGATGGGGCAAAGGCTGAGGCAAGCCTCAGCGGGGACCCTTACCAGAGCCTTGGCATCACCGGATGATGTCGAAGCTGTAGTCGGTCTTGGCCGGCACGTTGGTGTTGCGATCGATCTCGTCAAAGATCTTGTCGAGGATCGTGACCAGCACGTTCATGCCGCCCTGATAGCCCCACACCGGACGCCGGTGGTGGTGGTGACGGTCGAACACCGGGAAGCCGATGCGGATCAGCGGGGTCCCGGTGTCGCGCTCGAGATACTTGCCGTAGGTGTTGCCGATCAGGAAATCCACCGGATCGGTGAACAGCAGCGAGCGCATGTGCCAGAGATCGCGGCCGGGATAGACCTTGCAGTTCTTCCCGAACGGCGAGCTGTCGAACAGCGCCTGCACCTTCTCCGCCCACGCCTTGCTGCCGTTGGTGGCGAGCACATGGGTGGGTTCGGCGCCCAGTTCCAGCAGGAAGGCGGCCAGACCCAGGCACAGGTCCGGATCGCCATAGATGGCGAACTTCTTGCCATGGATGTGGGCGCTGGAATCGGCGATGGCATCCACCAGGCGGCCGCGCTCGCGCGCCAGCTCCTCGGGGATCTCCTTGCCGGTGATGCGCGACACCGCCATCAGGAAGGCGTCGGTGCCGGTGACGCCGACCGGATGGTTGAACGCCACCACTTCCTGGCCGTGCGCGGCGATGAACGGCAGGGTCTTCTCGGTGCAGTATTCCTGCATGGAGATGGTCGCCTTGGCGTGCAGCGCGTCGGCCGCTTCCTCCAGCGTGGTGCCGCCGTCATACATCCGGAACTCGCCGTCGGTGGGGGTGTCCCACACGTCGGAATTGTCCGCCAGGATGGTGTATTCCACGCCCATGGTGCTGAGCAGCCGCTTGATTTCGCGGATGTTGCCCACGGTGTAGCCGTCGAAGCCGCCGATGAAGTTGATCTTCTCGTTCGGCACCCGCTCCAGCACCGGCGCAGTGCGCGCCTTGCCATCCCAGAAATGCTCGAAGATGCCCTTCATCACGTTGTCGTAGCCGGTGATGTGGCTGCCGACGAAGGCCGGCGTATGGGCGAAGGGCACGTCGAATTCTGCAGGCACGGACCCCTTCTCCTTCGCCGTCTTGATGAAGGCGTTGAGATCGTCGCCGATCACTTCCGCCATGCAGGTGGTGGAGACCGAGATCATCTTCGGCTTGTACATGGCGTGGGTGTTCGCCAGGCCGTCGATCATGTTGTTGAGGCCGCCGAACACAGCCGCATCCTCGGTCATGGACGAGGACACGCAGGAGCTGGGCTCCTTGAAGTGACGGGAGAAATGGCTGCGATAATAGGCCACGCAGCCTTGCGAGCCGTGGACGAAGGGAATGGTGCCTTCAAAGCCCACCGCGGCGAACACCGCGCCCAGCGGCTGGCAGGCCTTGGCCGGGTTCACGGTGAGGGCTTCGCGGGCGAAGTTCTTCTCTTTGTACTCGGGGGTCTTGGCCCATTCCCGAACGCGCTCCACCTCGGCCGGATCGCGGGGGTTTTCGAACATCTTCTTCTTGTTCGCCAGCATCTGCTGGTATTCCGGGCCGCGGAATAGCTCGAAATGATCGAGCACGTGTTCGGCATTCTGCGTCATGGTCTTGTCCTCTTGAATGTCGGATCCCGATCTTGCGCCCCAGCCCGCCCGCTTGGGGCGAGCCGGGGCGGCGCTGCGCTTTATTCCGCGGCCAACAGGGCAGGCTTCGGCGCCGCCTTCCAGGGCGCCTTAGTCATTTTCCAGATGGGGGAATTGATGGCCATGTCCATGTCGCGCGCGAAGATGGCGAAACCGTCATAGCCGTGGTACGGGCCGGAATAGTCCCAGGAGTGCATCTGCCGGAACGGCACACCCATCTTCTGGAACACGTATTTTTCCTTGATGCCCGAGCCGACAAGATCCGGCTGGATCTTCTCGACGAACTTCTCGAACTCGTAGCCGGTCACGTCGTCATAGATCAGCGTGCCGTCCTTCACATAGTGCTGGGCGGTGCGCTGGTAGTCGTCGTTATGGCCGAACTCATAGCCGGTGCCGACCACTTCCATGCCGAGGTCTTCATACGCGCCGATGACGTGGCGCGGACGCAGGCCGCCGACGAACAGCATCACGGTCTTGCCTTCCAGCCGCGGCCGGTACTTGGCGATGATGGCATCCATCAAGGGCTGGTACTTGGCGATGACCTGTTCGGCGCCTTCCTTGATCTTGTCGTCGAAATAGCTGGCGATCTTGCGCAGCGATTCCGCGATCTTGGACGGGCCGAAGAAATTGTATTCGCACCACGGAATCCCGTACTTCTCTTCCATATGGCGCGAGATGTAGTTCATCGAGCGGTAGCAGTGCAGAACGTTCAGCTTCGCCTTGGGGGTCGCTTCCAGTTCCGCCAGCGAGCCGTCGCCGGACCACTGCGCCACCACGCGCAGGCCCATCTCCTCGAGCAGGATGCGCGAGGACCAGGCGTCGCCGCCGATGTTGTAGTCGCCGATGATGGCGACGTCATAATCGGTGGGCTCGAAACGCGGGGTCGCGTCGGCCGGGATCTTGTCGAACACCCAGTCGCGGATCGCGTCGTTGGCGATGTGATGGCCCAGCGACTGCGACACGCCGCGGAAGCCTTCGCACCGCACCGGCACAATGGTCTTGCCGTCATATTCCTTGGACTTGGCCTTGGAGACGGCCTCGATGTCGTCGCCGATCAGGCCGATCGGGCATTCCGACTGCACGGTGATGCCGTTGTTCAGCGGGAACAGTTCCTGGATTTCATCCATGATCTTGGCGAGCTTCTTGTCGCCGCCGAACACGATGTCCTTTTCCTGGAAGTCCGACGTGAACTGCATGGTCACGAAGGTGTCGATGCCGGTGGTGCCGATGTAATAGTTGCGGCGGGCGGCCCAGCTATACTGGCCGCAGCCCACCGGGCCGTGGCTGATGTGGATCATGTCCTTGATCGGACCCCACACCACGCCCTTCGAGCCGGCATAGGCGCAACCGCGGATGGTCATCACGCCGGGAACCGACTTGAGATTGGACTTCACACCGCAATCCGACTTGCCCGCCTCATGGACGTTGAGGTGCTTCGCGCGCCTCTTGGCGGTCTTCTCCGGATAGACCTCAAGAACCTCGTTGATGAGTTCCTTGTTCCGGGCCTTGATCTCTTCGATGCTTTGCGTCTTTGCCAGGCTCATTTCGCTATCCTCGCTACCTCATGTTTCGATCTGGGGGCCAGCCCCTCCGGGGAGGGACTGGCCTGACCGTTTTTCAAAGTCTTCACGCCGAAAGCGTTCGGCTGAACCCTCAGGCCGACAGGGCGGCCAGTTCCTCGGCGGTCTTGCCGACCACGCTCTCGTCCACGGCCTTCATGATGCCGTGCTCCATGAGCATGTCTTCCAGCTCGTCCATGGTGATGGGGGTCGGGATGATGCCCTTGCCGCCATTGGCATGGATCTTGGTGGCCAGGCTGCGGTAGTGGCCGGCCTGGACGCTGTCGGGCGCGTATTCCAGCACGGTCATGCGGCGCAGCTCGGCGTGCTGCACGATGTTGTCGCGCGGCACGAAATAGATCAGGTGGGTGCCGAGCTTCTTGGCCATGGCTTCCGCCAGTTCCAGCTCCTTGTCGGTCTGGCGCTCATTGCAGACCAGCCCGCCCAACCGCACGCCGCCGGAATTGGCGTATTTGAGAATGCCCTTGGAGATGTTGTTGGCCGCATACATGGCCATCATCTCGCCGGACATGACGATGTAGATTTCCTGCGCCTTGTTCTCGCGGATGGGCATGGCGAAACCGCCGCACACCACGTCGCCGAGCACGTCGTAGGAGACATAGTCGATGTCTTCGTAGGCGCCGTTCTCCTCCAGGAAGTTGATGGAGGTGATGACGCCGCGGCCGGCGCAGCCGACGCCGGGCTCAGGCCCGCCGGACTCCACGCAACGGATGTCGCGGTAGCCGACCTTCATGACCTCTTCCAGCTCCAGGTCCTCGACGCTTCCGGCGGACGCGGCGAGGCTCAGGATGGTGTCCTGGGCCTTGGCATGGAGGATGAGGCGGGTGGAGTCGGCCTTGGGGTCGCAGCCGACGATGAGGATGCGATGCCCCATCTCGGCCAAGGCGGCCAAGGTGTTCTGGGAGGTGGTCGACTTGCCGATGCCCCCCTTTCCGTAAAATGCGATCTGTCGTAGTGCCGACATCTGGATCTCCTTCCAACCGTTCACAGGAACTGGGGTCCCTGCGCAGTGCCGCCGGTGTCGGCGGCTTCGTGTTGCGGTGCGGATGCAAACTTGCTCTTTCAAGCCAGAGCGCGGAGCCAGCAGCCAAATCGCTTTGCACAAACTGATTTTGCAACTCCCATGCCAGTGCTTTCGGCTTGCTTGAAATCATTCAAAATCAACGGTTTGTTCTTGGTTTGCGCAAGTGCCGGCGAGGTGTGTCAAACCCGACATCCCTGCATCTGATCCGACGCGTTCGGACGTTGCTGTCTGAAAGAAAACACCCTGCTCTTCAGGGCCCGCGCGCGCAGGGGCGCCATGCGCATGCGCGGGGGGGCATGTGCGCTCGCACGCGAGGGCAGGCGGGGGCGCCCGGCCGCAGGTTCAGGGGAGCGGCAGAGAGTGGCCGGGCCACGCGGGAGATGCGACCGCCTTTGCGAACGTCAGGTCGCGCCGCGGCGGGCGGTACGGGGCTTGCTTCAGGGGAGGGGATGCACGCGGGCGCGCGCCCTGGCGGCGCCGTCCAGTCTTGCCTGCGCCCGGCCCCTGACCTGCGAGGTTGCTATGTTCCTGGATCTGACCGCCGCCCCGGAGCGGGTGTCCATCGCCGACATCTCCGAGAATTTCGCCTTGCTGGACGATTGGGACGATCGCTACCGCTATGTGATCGAGCTGGGCCGGACACTCGCCCCGTTGTCGGAGGCGGAGCATGACGGGGTCTACAAGGTGCCCGGCTGTGTCAGCCAGGTGTGGCTGGTGACCGAGGTGGCGCCCGGGCCGGTGCTGCATTTCCGCGGCGACAGCGATGCGCAGATCGTGCGCGGGCTGGTGGCGATCCTGCTGGCCATG
Organism: Azorhizobium sp.; assembly: GCA_965227945.1. Lineage (GTDB taxonomy): Bacteria > Pseudomonadota > Alphaproteobacteria > Rhizobiales > Xanthobacteraceae > Azorhizobium. The sequence goes on from CBDDGQ010000005.1 coordinate 277,939, forward strand.
CTGTCCGGGCGTCCGGCGGCCGAGATCCTGGCCGCCGACCCGGTGGCGGTGTTCGAGCGCCTCGGCCTGCGCGAGCATCTCACCCCGCAGCGCTCCAACGGCTTCCGCTCCATGGTCGGGCGCATCCGCGCCGATGCGCAGGCGGCCCTGCAGGGCGCCGGCTGAGCCGCGCGGCGGCGCGCCAAACCTCTGTCGGACATCGGGCTGTCGCAGTCGCGACACCCTGTCGGGGGCGCGACAGCTGCCCCGCGAGACCGGCGGGGAAGACCTTGGAATCGCAACAGACAGGCGAGTGGCACGGGGCTTGCGTTGAGTATCGGGCGAGATGTCATTCGGACATCCTGTGCGCGCTCGGGAGTGACGAGATGGCTTACAAGATCATCGCTTCTCAATGCACGGTGTGTGGGGCCTGCGAATTCGAATGCCCCAACGCCGCGATCCGTTTGAAGAACGACATGTACATCATCGATCCGAAGAAATGCACCGAATGCGAGGGCAGCTTCGACACCCCGCAATGCGCGGCGGTGTGCCCGGTGGAGAAGACCTGCGTTCCCGCCTGAGGCCGCCGGTTGCATCAGGAGCGAGGGGGCCGACCCGCATCGGGCCGGGCCCTGAAGGATGCGGCGGCCCGCGGGCGCGGGCGCCGCGATCGGCCGCCCGAGACCCCCGCCGGGTGTCGACCCCGATCGCCGTCGGCAACGCTTGAAACGAGAGGGACTGAGGCATGGCAGCCGTACAGGAGACCGTCGAGCAGGTCCGCCGCATCGACGTCGAGCAATACAAGTATGGCTTCGTCACCGAGGTCGAATCCGAGAAGCCCCCGAAAGGCCTGTCGGAAGACATCGTGCGCTACATTTCCGCCAGGAAGAACGAGCCGGCCTGGATGCTGGAATGGCGCCTGGACGCCTACCGCCGCTGGCTGACCATGCGCGAGCCGGAATGGGCGCGGGTGAATTACCCGCAGATCGACTATCAGGACCTCTATTATTACTCGGCGCCGAAGAAGAAGGCGGAACTGGCCTCGCTGGACGAGGTGGATCCGGAAATCCTTAAGACCTATGAGAAGCTGGGCATCCCGCTGCGCGAGCAGGAGCTGCTGGCCGGCGTGGTGCGCCCCGAGGGCGAGCGCAAGATCGCCGTGGATGCGGTGTTCGACAGCGTGTCGGTGGCCACCACCTTCCAGAAGGAATTGAAGGACGCGGGCGTGATCTTCATGCCCATTTCCGAGGCGATCCGCGAATATCCCGATCTGGTGCAGAAGTATCTCGGCAGCGTGGTGCCCACCTCCGACAATTACTTCGCGACGCTGAATTCCGCCGTCTTCTCCGACGGCTCCTTCGTCTATGTGCCCGAGGGCGTGCGCTGCCCCATGGAACTGAGCACCTATTTCCGCATCAATGAGCGCAATACCGGACAATTTGAGCGCACGCTCATCATCGCCGACACCGGCGCCTACGTGAGCTATCTGGAGGGCTGCACCGCGCCCCAGCGGGACGAAAACCAGCTGCATGCCGCGGTGGTGGAACTGGTGGTGATGGACGATGCGGAGATCAAATACTCCACCGTCCAGAACTGGTATCCCGGCAATGCGGATGGGGTGGGCGGCATCTACAATTTCGTCACCAAGCGGGGCGACTGCCGCGGCCGGAACTCCAAGATTTCCTGGACCCAGGTGGAGACGGGATCGGCCATCACCTGGAAATATCCCAGCTGCATCCTGCGCGGCGACAATTCCAGCGGCGAGTTCTATTCCATCGCCATTTCCAACGGCCACCAGCAGGTGGACAGCGGCACCAAGATGATCCATCTGGGCAAGAACACGTCCAGCCGCATCATCTCCAAGGGCATCGCCGCTGGCGTGTCGCAGAACACCTATCGGGGGCTCGTCTCCGCCCATAAGAAGGCTGAAGGGGCGCGCAACTTCACCGCCTGCGACAGCCTGCTGATCGGCGACAAGTGCGGCGCGCATACCGTGCCCTACATCGAGGCCAAGACGCCGTCCGCGGTGTTCGAGCACGAGGCCACCACCTCGAAGATCTCCGAGGACGTGCTGTTCTATTGCGTCCAGCGCGGGCTCTCGCAGGAAGAGGCGGTGGGGCTGGTGGTGAACGGCTTCGTCAAGGACGTGCTGCAGCAGCTGCCCATGGAATTCGCCGTCGAGGCGCAGAAGCTGATTTCGATCTCGCTGGAAGGCAGCGTCGGCTAAGGCCGGCGCCCTCCGCTCCCCCCTTGTAACGGAAGGAATTCGCGATGACGGCCCTCCTGGAAATCCGAAACCTTCAAGCCGAGGTTGCCGGCCGGCAGATCCTCAACGGCCTCAACCTCACGGTGGACAAAGGCGAGATCCACGCCATCATGGGGCCGAACGGGGCCGGCAAGTCCACCCTCTCTTACGTGCTGGCGGGCAAGCCGGGCTATGAGATCACCGGCGGCGAAGTCGCCTTCAATGGCGAAGACCTGTTCGCCATGTCCGCCGACGAGCGTGCCGCGAAGGGCCTGTTCCTGGCGTTCCAATATCCGCTGGAAATCCCCGGCGTCGCCACCCTCACCTTCCTGCGCGCCGCCCTCAATGCCCAGCGCCGCACCCGCGGCGAGGAGGAATTGTCCTCGCCGGACCTGCTGAAGCGGGTGCGGGAGCTGGCCAAGAAGCTCTCAATCGATGCGGACATGCTGCGCCGGCCGCTCAATGTGGGCTTCTCCGGCGGCGAGAAGAAGCGCAACGAAACCCTGCAGATGGCCTTGCTGGAGCCGTTGCTGTGCGTGCTGGACGAGACCGATTCCGGCCTCGACATCGACGCCCTCAAAGTGGTCGCCAATGGCGTGAACCAGCTGCGGGCGCCCGAGCGGGGGATGATCGTCATCACCCATTACCAGCGCCTCTTGGACTATATCGTGCCCGACGTGGTGCACGTGCTGGCGGCGGGCCGCATCGTGGAGACCGGTGGCAAGGACCTGGCCCTGCAGCTGGAAGCCACCGGCTATGCGCAATACCAAGGCGAGGCGGCGTGATGAACGCCCCGCTCGCCGCCATCAAGACCGAGGCCGAAACCGGCCTTGAGGAGACCTTCGCGCGTGCCCGGCAGCATCTGCCCGGCGGCTCCAGCGTCGCCGCCGCCCGCGCCGCGGCGTTCGCCGCCTTCATCGCCAGCGGCCTGCCGCACCGGCGCATGGAAGCCTGGAAATATACCGATCTGCGGCGCCTGATGCGCGATGCCAAGCCGCTCGCCGGCGCCCCCGACGCCCTCGCCTTGGAGCAGGCCGGCACCGCCGGCGCGCTGCTGGCGGGGCTGGGCTTTCGCCGGCTGGTGCTGGTGAACGGCGCCTTCGTGCCGGAGCTGTCGGATCTCGCCGATCTGGAGCCGGGCCTCGGCATTCGCGCCATGGCCGATGCGCTGGCGGCAGACACGGCGGTTCTGGGCCATGGCCTGGGCGCGCTGGTGCCGGAGGCCGAGCCGGCCCTGGCGCTCAACACCGCGCTCGCCGGGGATGGCGTGGTGGTGACCGTGGCGCCGGGCGCGCTGATCACCCGCCCGCTGCACCTCGCCTTCATCACCACGGATGGGCGTCCCGCCGCCATGGTCACCCGCTCCCTGCTGGTGATCGGCGCGGAGGCCAAGGCCAGCGTGATCGAGACCCATGAGGGTCCCGGCGGCTCCGACTATCAGGTCAACACCGCGCTGAATTTGGTGCTGGGCGACGGCGGCCAGTTGGACCATGCCAAGCTGATCCAGGAGGGCAGCGGGGCGCTGCATCTGGGCACGCTGCTGGCCCATATCGGCGCCAAGGCGATGTTCAACGCCTTCGCCTTCACCCTGGGCGGGCTCGTGGTGCGCAACCAGATGTTCGTGAAGCTGGCCGGCGAGGGGACGCAGGCCCATATCAGCGGCGCCAGCCTGCTGGCGGGCAAGCAGCATGCCGACACCACGCTGACCATCGTCCATGCCGCCCCCGGCAGCCAGAGCCGGGAAGTGTTCAAGGCGGTGGTGGATGATGCCGCCCGCGCGGTGTTCCAGGGCAAGATTACCGTGGACCAGGTGGCGCAGAAGACCGATGCCCGCATGATGGCCCGCGCTTTGCTGCTCTCCCCCGATGCGGAGGCCGATGCCAAGCCGGAGCTGGAGATCTTCGCCGACGACGTGCAGTGCGGCCACGGCGCCACCACCGGCACCCTGGACGACCAGCTGAAATTCTACCTTCAGGCCCGTGGCATTCCCCCGAAGGAGGCGGAAGCGCTGCTGATCCAGGCCTTTGTGGGCGAAGCCATGGATGCGGTGGCCCACGAGGGCCTGCGCGAAGCCCTTCAGAGCGCCACCGAAACGTGGCTCGCCGGACGAGGATGAGATGATGCACCCGGCGGTCCACAACGGCAGCTACGATGTCGCGCGCGTCCGGGACGACTTCCCCATCCTGGGGATGAACGTCTACGGCAAGCCATTGGTCTATCTCGACAATGCCGCCTCGGCCCAGAAGCCCAAGGCGGTGCTGGATCGGATGCACCAGGCCTATACGTCCGAATACAGCAACGTGCATCGCGGCCTGCATTATCTCGCCAATGCCGCCACCGAAGGCTATGAGGGCGGCCGCGAGCGGGTGGCCAGGTTCCTCAATGCCGCCCGCACCGACGAGATCATCTTCACCCGTGGGGCGACCGAGGCGGTCAATCTGGTGGCGCAGACCTATGGCCGCGCCCATATCGGGCCGGGCGACGAGATCGTGCTGTCCATCATGGAGCACCACGCCAACATCGTGCCCTGGCATTTTCTGCGCGAGCGGCAGGGGGCGGTGATCAAATGGGCGCCGGTGGACGAGGATGGCAACTTCCTCATCGAGGAATTCGAGAAGCTGCTGACCGAGCGCACCAAGATCGTCGCCATCACCCAGATGTCCAATGTGCTGGGCACGGTGGTGCCGGTGAAGGAGGTGATCCGCATCGCCCATGCCCGCGGCATTCCGGTGCTGGTGGATGGCGCCCAGGCCAGCGTGCATCTGGATGTGGACGTGCGCGATCTGGATGCGGATTTCTACGTCATCACCGGGCACAAGCTCTACGGCCCCACCGGCATCGGCGCGCTTTATGGCAAGGCGGAGCTGCTGGCACAGATGCCGCCGTTCAATGGCGGCGGCGAGATGATCCGCGAGGTCTCCCGCGAGACCATCACCTATGGCGATGCGCCCCATCGCTTCGAGGCCGGCACTCCGGCCATCGTCCAGGCCATGGGCCTCGGGGCGGCGCTGGACTACATCTCCTCCATCGGCAAGGCGCGCATCCGCGCCCATGAGATGGCGCTGGTGGATTATGCCACGCAGCGGCTGCGGGAGATCAATTCCCTGCGCATCTATGGCGCGGCGGCGGGCAAGGGGGCCATTGTCTCCTTCTCCATGCAGAACGCCCATGCCCATGACATCGCCACCGTGATCGACCGCTCCGGCATCGCGGTGCGCGCCGGCACCCATTGCGCCATGCCACTGCTGGACCGGTTCGGCGTGCCCGCCACCTGCCGCGCCTCGTTCGCGCTCTACAACACCTATGCGGAAGTGGACGCTTTGGCCGAGGCGCTGCTGAAGGCGCAATCCTTCTTCGCCTGAGGCGGATGAGCGATGGATCAATTGGTCCGCGGATCAGTTGAGGGGCGCTCGAACCGGGCGCCCCCGCGCTCCCTCCCCCGCAAGGGGGGAGGAGCCCCGCCAAATTGGTGAGGGGGCATGAATGGGTGAGGGGCCTTCGCGAGACGGCCGATACGCGGCGCCCCCTCGCAAGTTTTCCCGGCAAGCGGAAGAGGGTTTTGCCGGCGCGCCGATGGGCGGATCACGACGACCCGATGCGCGGCCTCGTCCACATGCGACAGACCTAGTCCGCAAGCGGCCGGAGCCTCGGGGGGCGCGACGATCCCGCGCACGAATGGCTGGCCGCGCATGCACAGGCCCAGCCGCTCACCCCGCATCCTCGATCATCCGCCGCAGAGCCAGCTCGCGAATCTCGCTCACCGGGTCGTCGGCCAGAGCCGAGAGGTGGGTGGGGGCGATGCGTTCGGCCACCGCAAAGCGGACCCGCAGGTCCGGATCGCGCAGCAGCACGGTGAGCCGCTCCGGCGGCAGGCGTTCGGCCACCGCGCGGCGCACCAGCGGGTCCGGATCGCCGGCCATGGTCACAAGATGCGGGAGAGCGATGCGCCGGGCGACCTCGCGCCGCACGTCCGCCTCCGCGTCAAACAGCGCGATCACCAGCGACGCCGGCGGGGCGCGGCGCGCCGCCACCAGGCGCACCGCCGACTCCGGATCGCCCAGCATGGCCACCAGATCCTGGCCCTCCAGGCGCTGGGTGACCGCCATGCGCACCCGACTGTCGGGATCGGCGCGCAGCGCGCGGGTGCGCGCGATGGGCAGACGGTAGACCAGCATGATGCGCACATCCGGCTCCGGATCGGCCAGCAGCGGCGCCAGCAGGAACAGGCTGGCATGCTTGGCCGCCAAGGTCCGCACCTCGAAATAGGCATGGTCGAGATAGCGCGCCGCCAGTTCCGGATTGCGGGCGAAGAAGCGGTCGATGCGCTTGCCGCGGCGGTCGGCGACGCAGATCTTGCCGAGATCGCAGCGGCCGATCTCGTGCATGTCCTCGTGCGGGCAGTCCTGGCAGCGTAGGGGGCGGCCCTGCCAGTCCAGCGGCTCCGATGGGGCCGGGGCGCCGGCATTGCCCGATGGGGCGGTCACCGGCCAGCTCTTGTGCCGGCCCGTCCGGCGGCGCTTGCGCGGCCCCGCGGGATGGGTCCCGTGGCCGGCGCGCCGGCGCCGGCGGAGCGGGGAAGGGAGCACTCGGACATGACAGACTCCGAACCTGAGCTGTCCTGGTGCAAAGCAAGCTTCGTTCCAACCGGTCCGCTGGCGTCGTTGGCGCGCGGGGTGGTCGGGACCGGGCATCGTCTTCAGGGCGATACCCGGAGCCGCCGAGGGTCGGTCGCGCCACCGCGCAGCGGCATCGGTTGCACTAAATGGTTGTATTTAAGAAATGCACATCAAATGAGTTGCGTTGCGGACGGGATGCGATATAACCCTCGACGTGGGATCGCGCTGGGCCACACGCCTGCAACGTCAAGCAATCGGAGTTGTCACCCCAAGACGTGTTCAAACACACATGCGGGCCACTTGAAGTGCTCCGTATCGACTGTGCATCGCGCCTGGCGATGGATGCCGGATATTACATCGAGTTGTATCGGACACGTCTCGCAGCGGTGACGCTGCCGCGCGGGCATGCGCCTTATTGCCCCGAGTGTGCGGCGCACCGCCGTTTCTCACATTCAAGGTGGGCGACCCGCCCCGACACCGTCCCGCGTGCGGGATGCGTGTGACGACACGCGTCGGTTGCATGAGGGCGCCCGCCCTGCAGATCCCGGAACCGGCCGCCGGCACCCGCCGCGGCCCGCGCAATCGCGTGGCCGCCGCTGCGATCGGCGGTGCGCGATCCCCCGGCGCCAGCGGCGCCGGGGTTTCAGCAACTCTGAGAAGTGGGGGTTACCATGGCTTACGCACAATGGGTTGAGATCACCATCAAGCCGATGAACTGCACCGTCACGATCAAGAACATCATTCACGAGTGGGGCAAGTTCTACATCGGCAGCAAGGACAACGAGATTGCGCCGGACAAGATCGAAGGCACGGTGATCCAGGCGGGGAACATCTATACGTTCGGCGCGTGCGGCCGGGAAAACGCGTCGTCGGGCACCGAAGGCAGCTTCGATCTCTACGACGGCGCCACCAATGTCGGCAATTATTACTGGGACTGTCCGTGGGGCAGCAAGACCAACACCTCCACTTGGAGCCCCTCGTCGGACAAGTATGTGGTGCAGCAGTCCGGCGCCAATCTGGACAGCGGCGCCCTGGGCAATGTGACGCTGAAGATCGCCAAGTTCGGCTGATCCGGCCATCGCCGGCGCGCGTCCGGGTCCGGGCACCTGGTGTCCCTGGCCCGGCGCGTGACGCGCGCCGTCCCCATGGTGCGGGCGGCGTCGACCCTGTGAAGTCCGGCGCGCGGGCTGCCGCGCGCTGGATCCGTCATCGGCCTCAGAAGCGCTTGATGTCGATGCCGTGCTTGCGCAGGGCATAGCCGATCTGGCGCGGGGTCAGATTCAGCAGGCGCGCCGCTTTGGCCTGCACCCAGCCGGAGCGTTCCATGGCCTGGAGCAATTGCTCCTTTTCGCTCTGGCGCGAGGGCACTGCCGGGCAGGCGTCCGTGCCCGGGCAGGTGGCCGGGGCCGCGTCGGGGGCGATGACACCGGAGGCCATCGCCGCCGGTGGGAAGGGGGGGGCCGACGGGGGGTAGGGCGCCGGCGTGAAGGGCGCCGGCGCGGCCGCGGCGGGCGGCACCGGCAGCGCCGGCTTGGGCGCGCTGCCCTTCCACAGCATGGCGGAGAGGCATTGGCCGGTGTCGCAGGCGAAATCGTGCGGCGTGATCACCGTGTCATGGGCCAAGGTGGCGGTCCGCCGCACGCAATTTTCCAGCTCGCGCACATTGCCGGGGAAGTAACAGCGCCGCAGCACCTCGATGGCCGGCGGCGACAGGCTCATGTCCTGCTTGTTTTCCTTGTTGAAGCGATCGAGGAAATTCTTCGCCAGCTTGGGAATGTCGCCCGGCCGCTCGCGCAGCGGCGGCAGGATGAGCGGCACCACATGGATGCGGTAATAGAGATCGGCGCGGAACTCGCCCTTGGACACCGCTTCTTCCAGATTCTTGTTGGTGGCGCACACCAGGCGCACATCCACCTTCAAGGTGCGATTGCCGCCGACCCGCTCGAACTCGCCTTCCTGCAGCACCCGCAGCAGCTTGGCCTGGAACGAGGGGGAGATCTCGCCGATCTCGTCCAGGAACAGCGTGCCGCCGTGGGCCAGTTCGAACCGGCCCTGACGCATGTTGAGCGCGCCGGTGAAGGCGCCCTTCTCATGGCCGAACAGTTCCGATTCCAGCACCGCCTCCGGCAGCGCGGCGCAATTCACCTTGATGAACGGCTTGGTCTTGCGCGGGGAGAGATCGTGGATGGCTCTTGCGAACAATTCCTTGCCGGTGCCGCTCTCGCCGCGCAGCAGCACGGTGGAGTTGGAGCGCGCCACCACCTGGGCGGTGGCGATGAGGCGCTTGACCAGCGGGCTGTCGCCGACGATGCCCATGGCGCCGCCGGTGTCCGGCGCGTCCTTCACGCTGGCCGGCTTTTCTTCCTTGAGCGCCTTCTCCAGCCGGTGGGTCTGGGCGATCAGGCGGTCGCGGTCGCTGGCCACCAGCGAGTGCAGCCGCACGGTCTGCCCCACCAGATTGGCCACCATGGTGAGGAAGCGCACGTCCTCGTCGAAGCGGAAGCGGGCGGTACCGTCCCACACCCGGTCGATGGACAAGGTGCCCAGCACATGGCTGTCCGCCTTGATGGGCACGCCGATGAACGAGACCGTCGCGCCATCCACCGGGGCGAACAGGTCTTCGTGGCCATCGAACAGCGGATCGACGGACATGTCCTGCACCACCAAAGGCGTCTGGGTGGCGACGATCTGGTCGATGGCCTTCTGCGGCACCCGGGCGCGGATCTGGCCGGCCATTTCCGGCGTCCAGCCGGTGGTGGCCACCATGTCGGGATCGCCCTCCCCATCCAGGATCACGATCATGCCGTGCCGCATCTGCAGCATGGAGGACAGCACGTTCACCACATTGGCCAGCGTGAGTTCCAGCCGGCGCGGAGCGGAGAGGATCTTCGAGATCTCATAGACCCCGATCAGCGCCACCTCGGGCGAGGTCCCACGGGACATGGGTGCAACGATCCTTTCCGGGCGGGCGGCACCGGTGTGGGGGGATGGCGCGGCGGAGGCTGGCGCGGCGGAGGCTGGCTTGGCCGACGCGGCCTTGGCAGAGGACGGCACGGCAGAGGCTGCCGTGGCAGACGCAACAAAGGCGGCGGGCGCGCGGATCGGCGCGACCCCGGACGGGAGGCCGGCGACAGACGCGCGGGGGAAGGAACCGGAGGCCCCGACCCCGGCGGTGAGGCCGGTGACGTGGGACGATGGCGTGCGAGATGGCGACTCCCCAAGTGGGCTCGTCGCCCGTGGCACGCGAACCTGGAAGGTGTCGGTCATAGGCGTGCTCCCTGCCGCAAGCGGCTCGCGAGGGATCAGCCTCCTATCGGGTGTTCCTCTGGCGGTCTCTCGGTGGACCGTTGTCTACTGAAGGATTGGTTATGGAACCCGGGGAGGTTAAGCTTGGCTTTGATCTGAATCAATTTCTTTGGCAAAGACTGTGGTGCCGCGGATCATTCCGCGGCGGCGGGCATGGGCTGCCCGGCGGCCTCCAGCGCCACGGCGGCGGAGGCGATGACCGCGGCGACACGCACCGCTGTCTGGATCTGCGCTTCGGTGACCCCGGCGTCCCGCAGCACCGCCTCATGGGCATCGATGCAGCGGCCGCAGCCGTTCATGGCGGAGACGGCGAGCGACCACAGCTCGAAATCCGCCTTGTCCACGCCCGGGTTGCCGATGACGCTCATGCGCAGCTTCGCCGGCAGGGTCTCATAGGCCTTGTTGGAGGCCAGATGCGTGAAGCGATAATAGACGTTGTTCATGGCCATGATCGAGGCCGCCGCCTTGGCGGCATCGAGCGCGGCGGGGGACAGATGCGGCGCCGCCTCCGCTTCCAGGGCGGCGGCCACCGCGGCGTTGCGGGTGGTGAGCCCGCAGGCCACCAGCAGCCCATAGAGCTGCTGGGGCGTCAAAGCGTCCTCGCGGGGCAGCGCGGACAGATTGAGCTTCACATCCTTGGCAAAGGCCGGGAGCTGGGTCTTCAACGCCTCGATGGTCATGGGCCTCAGGCCACCTTCAGCACGTCGCCGCCGACTTCGCGGTTGCAGGGGCACAATTCGTCGGTCTGCAAGGCGTCCAGCACCCGCAAGGTGTCCTTGGGATTGCGGCCCACATTGAGGTTGGTGGCATAGACGTGCTGGATCACGTTCTCGGGGTCCACCACGAAGGTGTACCGATAGGCCACCCCGTCCGGCGAGCGCACGCCCAGCCCGTCCACCAGCGAGCCGTTGGTGTCCGCAAACGCCCAGATGGGCAGGCGATTGAGGTCCTTGTGGTCGCGCCGCCAAGCCAGCTTGACGAACTCATTGTCGGTGGAGCCGCCCAGCACTACCGCATCGCGGTCGGCAAAATCGCCGGAGAGGCGCGCAAATTCCGCGATCTCGGTGGGGCAGACGAAGGTGAAATCCTTCGGATAGAAGAAAATGATCTTCCACTTGCCGGGGAAGCTGTCCTGATCGAGCGGCTCGAACGCCGACTGCCCATTCTCTTCATGAAAATTGAAGCCCGGCTTCACGCCGGTGATCGAAAAGGCGGGAAGGGTGCTGCCAATACCGAGCATGTCTGTCTCCAAAATCGCCGCAGCCTGGGGCGCAGGGCGCTGTGAGGGGGATGTAGCAAGCGACGTGCCAGGGGTGCTGCACTGCAAAATGCTTCTGATTCCAAAGAGCAGCTTTGCGACAGTCCTGGCGTGTCAGGTTTCCGACAGGACAGAACAGCTTGGCCGTGTCGGGCTGTGTCGGGAATCCCGCTGCGGATCGACGGACGGGCGCCGGCGGTCGGGCGCTGCCGTGGATTTGCGTGATGGAAGGCTTGCGGTTGCAGGGGCCGATCGGCGGTCGCAGGTCGGGCGCACTGCCGCCGGAGGAGGGCTCGCCACATTTGGCATGAATGTCGCTTGATGGGGCGCGGCATGTCCATACGCCCGGAGAGCCCATGCGCACCGAGAGCAATTTCACACCGTCCGGGCGTGCGCCGGTCGCCGTGGTGCTCGGCACCAATGATGTCGCCTCGGCGGTGGCCCATCGCCTGTTCTTCGCGGGTTATGGCGTGGTGTTGTCGCGCGATGCCACGCAGCCGGTGCTGCGGCGGAGCATGGCGTTCGACGATGCACTGGTGATCGGCTTTTCCGAGCTGGAGGGCCTGTCCGCACGGCCGGCGGACACGCTGGTGGAAGTGCTGCGCGGCTTCACCGAGCGCAACGGTGTCATCGTCACCGCGTTGGAACTGGGCGAACTGCTCTGCCTCGGCCTCATCGATCTTCTGGTGGATGCGCGCATGCGCATGCGCGGCCTCAAGGTGGATATCCGCCCGTTCGCCCGCCTCACCGTCGGCCTGGGCCCCGGCTTCACCGCCGGCCGCCATGTGGATGTGGCGGTGGAGACCGCCCCAGAGGCCATCGGCGTGTTGCGCGACGGCTCGACGCTGGCCGCCCACGGCCGCTCGACCCCGCTGGCGGGGGCTGGGCGCGAGCGCTTCGCGCGGGCGCCCTGTGCCGGGCCCTGGGTGACGGACGCGGCCATCGGCGACAGGGTGACGCGGGACGCATTGATCGGCACCTGTGGCACGCTGCCGGTGCTGGCGCCGCTGAGCGGCCACCTGCGCGGCCTGGTGCGCAGCGACGTGGCGGTGCCGGCGGACCTGAAGCTGGCGGAAGTGGACCCCGACCCGCAGGGAACCCCGAGCTGGCTGGGCCTGGGAGAGCGGCCGCGCCGCATCGCCGACGCCACGCTGGATGCGGTGCGCACCATGGAAGCCTTGGACGCCGGCCAGATGGGCGGCGTTTCCCACTGATCGAGTCCGGGCCGGTCCCCTCGCGGGCGAAGGCCTGCAGAGGACGGAGCCCTCCCATGAATCTTGGATGGTCGCCCACGCAACTGGACGCGTTGCTGGCGGAAGACGTGCCCTATGGCGATCTCACCACCCATCTGCTGGGCATCGGCCCGCAGCCGGCCCGGATGACCTTCCAGATGCGCGCCGACGGCGTGGTCTGCGGCATCGAGGCGGCGGCCGCATTGATCGCCCGGGCGGGGGCGCAGGCGCAAGTCGAAGTGCACAGCGGCGCGCGGGTGGCGGCGGATACGGTGCTGCTCACCGCCGAAGGCCCGGCGGCGGCGATCCTGGCCGGCTGGAAGGTCTCCCAGACGCTGGTGGAATATCTCTCCGGCATCGCCGGGGCCACGGCGGCGATCGTGGACGCCGCCCGGGCGGTGGCGCCCGCCATCGCCGTGGTGACCACCCGCAAGACCTTTCCCGGCGCCAAGGGGCCCATGATCGCCGCCATCCGCGCGGGCGGGGCCGAACCGCACCGGCTCGGCCTGTCGGAAACCCTGCTGGTGTTTCCCGAGCATTGCAGCTTCATGGATCCGCTGGCCGCCATCACCCGCCTTCGGGCGGCGGCGCCGGAGAAGACGGTGGTGGTGGAAGTGGCGAGCCTGGCGGCCGCGGCGGCGGTGCTGGTGGCCGAGCCCGACATCCTGCAATGCGAGAAGATGACGCCGCGCGAGATCGCCGCGGTGGTGCAGCATGTGGCGGCCGCCGGCAGTCGCGCCCGCGTGGCGGCGGCGGGCGGGGTGAATGCGAGCAATGCCGCGGCCTATGCGGCCGCCGGGGCACAGATCCTGGTGACCTCCGCGCCCTATTGGGCGCCCCCGGCGGACGTCAAGGTGGTCATCTCGCGCGGGTCTTGAGCGGTCGAACCGCCCGCGGACGGGCGGCAGCCGACGGGGGGACGGCGCGGGCGGAGCGCCCCGCGCCGTCCCTCTTATGCGGCGATTTTCTTGTGCGGCGATCAGGTGCGCCGTGAGGCCTATTTGCCGATGAGGATGCTGGACGACTTGATGACCGCCACCACCTCGTCCCCCACCTTGATGCCCAGCTCGCTCACCGCGTCGTCAGTGATATGCGACACCAGCACGTTGCCGCCGCCGATGTCGATGGTCACCTTGCCGGAGATCGGCCCGTGGTCCACCGAGACCACTTTGCCCTTGATCTGGTTGCGTGCGCTGAGCTTCATGATGGGGGTCCTTCACGCCGTGCAGACGGCTCTGGTGATCGGCCAACCATATATGGCCAGATATAGCTTTAACCGCCGGGATGCCGCCGCCACAAGCCGGGATTTTACGGAGGCGGCGCGCATGCGGGGCGCTGTGCGCCGGCGCGGTGGCCGCCTGTGCGGTGGATCCGCGACGTCTCTGTCGGGAAGGCGCCGAAAGCCGCCAACGCCTGTGCGGTGTCGCACGCGGCTTCGCCGCAAGACGGCGAAAAGCACATCAAACCAGAGGCTTGAGGCCATGGCATATGGCTTGCTTGAGATCACCTCGACCGATCTCAGAGGACGAGTCGAGAACCATGCTCGCCAAAACCTCCAAGCTGCCCCGACATGCGGATCCCCTCTCTGACGCCGGCCCCGGCGCGGCCCCGATCCAGCGCACGGTGTTCCTGAACGACACCACCCTGCGGGACGGCGAGCAGGCGCCCGGCGTCGCCTTCAGCCGGCGCGAGAAGATCGAGATCGCCGAGGCCCTGGCGGATGCCGGCGTGCCCGAGATCGAGGCCGGCACCCCGGCCATGGGCGATGAGGAGATCGAGACGCTGCGCTCCATCGTCTCGCTGAACCTGCCGACGCGGGTCATGGCCTGGTGCCGGATGAACGAGGCCGACCTCATGGCGGCGGTGGCGTCCGGGGTGAACATCGTCAATCTGTCCATTCCCACCTCCGACCGGCAATTGGCGGGCAAGCTCAACAAGGATCGCGCCTGGGCCCTGGGTACGGTCACGCAGACCGTGACGCTGGCCCGCAGCCTGGGCTTCGAGGTGGCGGTAGGCGGCGAGGATTCCTCACGCGCCGATCCCGATTTCCTCTGCCGTCTGGCGGAAGTGGCGCGGGCCGCCGGGGCGTTCCGCCTGCGGCTGGCGGACACGCTTGGGGTGCTGGATCCCTTCTCCACCTATGCGCTGGTGCGCCGGGTGGCGGCGGCCAGCGATCTGGAGCTGGAATTCCACGCCCATGACGATCTGGGCCTCGCCACCGCCAACACATTGGCGGCGGTGATGGGCGGGGCGCGGCATGCCTCCGTCACCGTGGCGGGGCTGGGCGAGCGGGCCGGCAATGCCGCTTTGGAAGAGGTGGCCATCGCGCTGCGCCAGACCGCGCGGGCCGAGACCGGCATTGCCCCCGCCGCGCTGGGGCCGCTGGCGGAACTGGTGTCCACCGCCGCCCGTCGGCCGGTGCCGCGCGGCAAGGCCATCGTGGGGGCGGACGTGTTCACCCACGAATCCGGCATCCATGTCTCCGGCCTGCTGAAGGATCGCGCCACCTATGAGGCGCTCAATCCGGAACTGTTCGGGCGCGGGCATCGGGTGGTGCTGGGCAAGCATTCGGGCCTGGCCGCGGTGGAAAAGGCTTTGGCGGACGAAGGCATCACCGTGGATGTGGTGCGCGGCCGGGCGATCCTGGAGCGGGTGCGGGCGTTCGCGGTGCGCACCAAGGCCAACGTGCCCTCCGAGATGCTGCTGCGCTTCTATCAGGAAACCTTCACCGAGGCGGCCCTGCGGCTGCGCCGGTCGACCGCGGTGGGGAGCGCCACATGATCATGGGAACCAGCCGGCGCGACGGGAGCGCCGCCACTTTGGTGCAGGCCATCCATGTGTCCCCCGCCGCCCCCGGCCTGTGGCGGCAGATCCGCGAGGACGTGGCCTGCGTAAAGTCCCGCGATCCGGCCGCGCGCGCCACTGTTGAGATCGTGCTCACTTATCCCGGCGTGCATGCGGTGATCTGGCATCGCATCGGCCACCGGCTGTGGCGCGGCAAGGCCAAGTTCGCCGCCCGCTTCATCTCCTGGTTCGCCCGGCTGGTGACCAATGTGGACATCCATCCCGGCGCCCGCATCGGCCGGCGCTTCTTCATCGACCATGGCGCCGGGGTAGTGATCGGCGAGACCGCGGAGGTGGGGGACGACGTGACCCTCTATCACGGGGTGACCCTGGGCGGCACCTCCTGGACCCCCGGCAAGCGCCATCCCACGCTGCTGGATGGCGTGCTGGTGGGGGCGGGGGCGAAGATCCTCGGACCCATCACGGTGGGGGTCGGTGCCCGGGTGGGGGCCAATTCGGTGGTGATCGAGGACGTGCCCCCCGGCATGACGGTGGTCGGCATCCCCGGCCGGGTGGTCAAGCCGCTCTCCGAGCGCCGCCGCCTAGGCGACGGGCGCATCGACCTCGAGCACCATCTGATGCCCGACCCGGTGGGGGAGGCGGTGGCTTCGCTCCTGGACCGCATCGAGTTTCTCGAGACCCGCCTCGCCCACCATCAGGAGCAGGGACACCTGCCGCTGACGCGGGACCGCGACACTGTCGGCTGAGGCCTTCGCCGGCCTTGGGCGGTGCGGGGACGGGCGGGTGATGAGGCGACTGGGCTCTGAGAGGACCTGTCCCATGCGGGTGCGGCTGGAGCGGACCTGGGGGGAGCGGCCTGGTGCCGTTCGGCTGGTCGGAGGGTCGCCGTCCGGAGCGGGTGCCGAGAGAGCGGAACTGAGAGGGCGAGCCGGAACAGGCGGGCCGGTCGGTAGCCGTCCCGTGCGGGTGCCGCAGGAGCTGGCCTGAGGGGCGCGGTTGGGTGCCGGGCGGCGTCCCGGTGGATCGTCATGCCCGGGCTTGTCCCGGGCATCCACGGGGGGGCGCCTTGCTGCTTCGCATCCGGTCTCGGCGTCGCTCCGCGGGCGGGTCGGACGGCGGCCCGCGTCGACCTCGCCCGGATCAGGGCCGGACACCTGCGACTTCGAGGGAGCCGTCGGCAGCGGCCGAGCGGAACGGCTGTGCCGGCATGGCCGTCGCCAGCCCGAAAATCGGGTGTCGTAAGACACGGTGTCCTGAACGCGGCCATTCGCGGCCGAACCGCGTATGAACGCGCTTTTTGTCATATGACACACTCCCCTTCACGGGGACGTGACAGGGTGCGAGGCGGGTTCAGCCGACAGACGCCTTGAAGCAAAATAATTAGCATCCTAATAAATAGCATGCGAAACCAAGAGTCTCTTCACACCTCCGTTTTCGGCCAGCTGGTCATGCAGGTGAACCGGCTGTGGCGCCGGGAACTGGACCACGCGCTGGCCAGCCACGGCCTGTCGCAGGCCACCGCCTTGCCTTTGCTGCTGCTGTCGCGGCGCGATTGCCTGCGGCAGGGCACCCTGGCGGAGGAACTGGGCATCGAAGGGCCTTCCCTGGTGCGGCTCATCGACATGCTGGCCGCCGAGCACCTGGTGGAGCGCCGCGAGGACCCCACCGACCGCCGCGCCAAGACGCTCCACCTCACCCCCGCCGGCCACCGCAAGGGCGCGGAAATTGAGCTGGTGGTTCAAGAGGTTCGGACCCGTCTGCTGAGCGACATCGCGGCCGACGATCTGGCGGTGGCGGTGCGGGTGCTGCGCACCGTGGAGGCCCGGCTGCTGCGGGAGGCGGAGGCTCGCCGGCCGGTGCCGGAGCTGGCGGGAGGCGCCGCATGATCGCCCAACTGCTCGCCATCCGGCCCAAGCGGTCCGATCTGTTCTTCTCGCTGAAGACCTTCGCCGGCGCCCTGCTGGCGCTCTATATCGCTTTGCGCTGCGGCCTGGAGCGGCCCTACTGGGCCATGGGCACCGCTTATATCGTCTCCCAGCCTTTATCCGGCGCGCTGTCGTCGAAATCGGTCTATCGGGCGGCGGGGACGGTGCTCGGTGCGGTGCTGGCGGTGATTGCCGTGCCGGCCCTGGTCAACGCCCCCGAACTGCTGTCGCTGGCCCTTGCGCTGTGGGTGGGCCTGTGCCTCGCCGTCTCCCTGCTGGACCGCACCCCGCGCGCCTATGTCTTCATGCTGGCGGGCTATACCGCTGCCATCATTGGCTTTCCATCCGTCGCCGATCCGTCCTCGGTGTTCGATACCGCGGTGGCGCGGGTGGAGGAGATCCTCTTGGGCATCGCCTGCGCCGGTCTCGTGGGGCACCTGGTGTTTCCCCGTCATGTGGGCCCGGTGGTCGCCGCCCGCATGGATGCCTGGCTGAAGGATGCCGGCGCCTTGGCGGTGGATGCGCTGGCGGGGGTGACCGGCACCGAGGTGCAGCGTCGCCGCGCCACCCTCGCCTTCGATGCCAGCGAACTGCACGGGCTGTCGGTGCATCTGGACTATGATGCCTCGGATCTGCGCGGCACCACCCGCCACTTGCAGGCCCTGCGCGGGCGCATGCTGCTGTTGCTGCCGCTGCTCGGCACCATTGGCGACCGGGTGGCGGCGCTGAAGGCGGAGGGGCTGCCGGTCGGTCTGGCGCCGGTCCTGAGCGGGCTGTCCGCCTGGGCACAGGCCGCAGACGCCGCCGATCCGCAACAGGCCGCCCGCCTGCGCGCCCAGCTCGACGGCCTGCGGCCGGTGCCTGGTGCCCAGTCGGACTGGCAAGAGCTGCACCTGCTGTATCTGCTGGATCGCCTGCAGCTGTTCATGGATTTGAAGGAGGAATGCCGGGCCTTGTGGCAGGCGGTGCGGGCCGGCGGGCAGGGCCTGCCGGGCCGCCTCGGCGCCGACCGTCTGCTGCCGCCGCCCAGCCCGGTGCACCGCGACGCGCGGCTGGCGCTGTGGTCCGGGGCTGCCGCCAGCCTCGCCATCCTGCTGTGCTGCGCCTTCTGGATCGCCTCCGGCTGGCCGGAAGGGGCGGGCGCCGCCCAGATGGCGGCCGTGGGGGCGAGCCTGATGGCCGGCTTCGACGATCCGGTGCCGGCGCTGTTGTCCTTCATCCGCGGCACGCTGGTGGCGCTGCTGGCGGTCTGCCTCTACCAGTTCGTGCTGCTCCCCGGTATCGACGGCTTTCCCCTGCTGGTGGCGACCCTGGCGCTTTATCTGGTGCCGGCCGGCCTGTTGCTGGGGATCCCGGCCTGGGCCGGCACCGGCATGGCGCTGACGGTGAATTTTGCCGTGCTGATCGGCATCCAGGATCGGTTCTCGGCGGATTTCGCCACCTTCCTGAACGGCAATCTGTCCGCCGTGGCGGGCATGGTGTTCAGCGCCGTGGTGATCGCTCTGGTGCGCTCCATGGGCGTGGAGCAGGGCATCGGCCGGCTGCTGCGCGCCAACAGTGCCGATCTGTCCAAGCTGGCGGCCGGTCCCGCCGCGGTACGCGCTGAGCCCCTGGCGGGGCGCATGCTGGATCGGCTTGGGCTCCTGGTGCCGCGCCTCGCCAAGGCCGGCGCGGGGGCGCCATCGGCGGCCCATGCGCTGCGGGAGGTCAGTGCCGCGATCAATGTGGCCGCGCTCAAGCGCTCAGCCGGCACCCTGCCGCCGGAGACGCGGGCCGCCATCGCCCGCGTGCTGGCGGCGACGGTGGCCGGCGCCCGTGCCGCCGCCGGCGCCGGCAGCGCGCCGGAGCGGAGTGCCGCGTGGTATCCCCTGGGTGCGCCGCTGGATGCGGCGCTGGGAACGACTCTGGCCTTGCCCCCCAGCGAGCGCCGGGAGGCGGCGCTGATCGCCCTGACGGGCCTGCGCTATGCCCTGCGACCGGCCGCGCCGGCGCTTGAAATGCCACGAAATGCCCACCGTTGGCGGGAGGCGGGATGATGGGTGAGGTCAATCTCTACGGGGTCTTCGTGCCGACCCTGCTGCCCTTGGGGCTGGCCGCCTATCTCGCTTTGGCGCTGCTGCGACGGGGCCTGCTCCGGGTCGGCGCCTATCGCCTGGTCTGGCATCGCGCGCTGTTCGATGCCTGCCTCTACGTCATTCTTCTCGGCGGCCTGGTCGCCCTGTCTACGCAATGGTCCGTGTCATGACATCAGCTCTTGCGGCCGCCGGCCGCCTCGCTCTCACCTTGTGCGCCGTGGGGGTGGCCGTGTTCGTCGGCCATCATCTGTGGCGCTATTACATGGATGAGCCCTGGACCCGCGATGGCCGGGTGCGCGCCTCCGTGGTGGAAGTGGCCCCCGATGTCTCCGGCCTCATCGCCGAGGTGGCGGTGGCGGACAATGCGCGGGTGAGGGCCGGCGACCTGTTGTTCCGCATCGATCCGCGCCGGTTCGAGATTGCCCTCGCCCAGTCGGAAGCGGCGCTGGCCAACAAGAAGTCGGCGCTGGCCCAGGCTCAGCGGGAGGCGGATCGCTATGGCAAGCTCAACGATTCCGCCGTCACCCAGCAGAAGCGCGAGCAGGTGCAGACCGAGCTGGAGCAGGACCAGGCTGCTTATGCCCAGGCCCAGAGCGACCGGGATCTGGCCGCCCTCAATCTGGAGCGCGCCAGCGTGCGGGCGCCGGTGGACGGGGCGGTGACCAATTTCGACCTGCGGCCCGGCAATTACGTCACCGCCGGCAAGGGCGTGGCGGCGCTGGTGGATGCCCATTCCTATTATGTGGCCGGCTATTTCGAGGAGACGAAGCTGCCGCGGATCCATGTGGGCGATCCGGTGCGCATCCATCTGATGGGCGCCGGCGTCCCGCTGACCGGGCATGTGGAAAGCGTCGCCGCCGGCATCGAGGACCGCGAGCGCAGCGACGGCGCCAGCCTGCTCGCCAATGTCACCCCCACCTTCAGCTGGGTGCGGCTGGCGCAGCGGGTGCCGGTGCGCATCGCCCTGGATGGGGCCGCGGACATGAGCTTGGTGGCGGGTCGGAGCGCCACCGTTGAGGTTCTGCCGGGCGCCCACGGCGGGTGACGGTCCTGTGAGTTGTTGCGACCTAAGGCCCGAAGGCAAGGCTCAGGGCGTCAGCGTGGCCAAAGCGGGATCGCGGCCCATGCCCACGTCCTGGTCGAGGCGCGGCGCGATGCGGCGGGCCTCCGCCACCAGAGCGGCGGTGAGCGGCGTGGTGGGTTCCCGGTGCGGCACGACGAGGCCGATGGAATGGGTGATTTCCGGCTCCACAATGGGGATCGAGCGCAGTTGCGAGGTCAGGCCCAGGCTATCCGCTAGCATGGCCGGCATGACGCTGGACCATTGGCCGGTGCGCACATGGGTGAACAGCACGATCATGGAATTGGATTCCAGGGTCGGCTTCTGCACGGTGCCCGAGGCCGCCAGCAGGCCATCGACGATGCGGCGGTTCTGCATGTCGGGCGTCAGCAGGCACAGCGGCAATTCGGCGATCTCGGCCCAGGTCACCTGATCCCGGTCGCCATATTTGGCGCCCGGCGCGGTGACCAGCCGATAGCGCTCGCGATAGAGCGGCACCGTGTTCACTCGGCCGAGCGGTTCGTTGTCCAGATAGGTCAGGCCGGCGTCGATCTCCAGGTTCTCCAGATGGTTGAGAATCTCGATGGAGGTCGAGGAGATCACCGTGAAGCGCACGTCCGGATGGCGGGCGCGGAAGGGGGTGGTGAGCGCCGCCACCATGGGCAGAGCGGTGGGGATGGCGGCGATGCGCAGCGGTCCGGAGAGGCCGCGCTTCAGGGCATCGATGTCCTGACGCATGGCGCGGCTGTCGGCGACGATGCGGCGCGCCCATTCCAGCGTGCGCTCGCCTTCCGGGGTGAAGCCCATGAAGCGCGAGCCGCGCTGCACCAGCAGCACGCCCAGCGTATCCTCCAACTGCTTGATGCCGGCGGACAAGGTGGGCTGCGTGACGCCGCAGGCTTCACCCGCGCGCCCGAAATGGCGTTCCCGCGCGAGCGCGATCAGATATTCCAGTTTGTCGATCATCGAGCCATTTCAGTGCGCTGTCACCCCGTGGACATCCCTGACAAGGATTGTCCTCCCCTGCAAGCACCGCCGCTTCGTCGCGCTCTTCGCGACGACGGTTTTGGACGTCCGGGGATCAGGCGGACACCCGGAGGCCGCGCCACCGGCGCTGCTGGATGTCGACGGATCTTAACGTCCCGGTATTTTCATCAGCCGTAAGAAATCCGTCTTCACCGTTCATTCATCCTGCCCTACACCGGCTGCCGCCGTTGCCCTGTTCCAGCCATACAGGCGGGAACTTGATCGGGAGGGTCGCGATTAAATCCCATGCGCCCCTGTCGCCCGGAGAGGGAAGGAGACGATGATGCGAATAACTGTCGGTCTTTGCGCCGCGGCCCTGTTGGGCGGGCTGGCCCTGAGCGTGCCGCCCGCTGCGGCGGCCACGGTGATCTCGCCGGGACTGGCCCCGGCCCCCGCCGCTGCCCCCATCGCCGAGCCCGCGGCGTGGGTCTGCGGACCCACCCGTTGCAACTGGGTGCCAGGTCCGCCCCGCCGGCCGCCGCCGCCCTGGGCGCGCGGCTGGGGTCCCCCGCCGCGGCCCGGCTGCTTCTGGGTCCGCCAGGCGCGCCCCTTCGGCCCGCCGGTCTGGGTCCGAGTCTGCCGGTGATGCGCACTGGGTTCGCGCCGGCTCCGGCCGGCGCGAATGCGGGCCATCGGCGCCTGCGAAAGATTGGCATCCCAGGCCACGCGACGGCGCGGCTGGTCCGCGCGACCCTATTCTCCTGCGGCCTGACGCGGCAGGGGAAAGGGGGCGGCGGATTCCGTGGGGGCCTCGGTCTCGCCGGACTGCGAGGGGGGCTCGGGCGCGGCCAGAGCCAGGATCCGACCCGCGAGACTGACGCCGCTGCCGGCCACTGCCGGTTCGGCGCCGGCCAGCAACGCCGGCAAGGGTGAGCCCGGGACGCGGGCCGCCAGCGCCGTCACCTTCGCCGCCAGGTCGGCGATGGTGTCCTTGAGGGCGGCGCGTTCCGCCGTGCCGGCAGAGATGTCATCGGCCGGGGCGCCGCGCGTGGCGCGGGCGCGCTCCAGCGCGTCAGACATCATGGCATGGTCCGCCTTCAGCATGGCCAGGGCGTCGGACAAGCGGCGCGTTTCCGCCTGGGCGGCGGCAAATTCCTCGGCGCGCCGGTGTTCCAGGGTCTGCAGGACCGTGCGACTGGCCTCGAAATCCGAGGTGGTCAGGGCGAGCGTGGTTTCCAGCTCCGCCACACGGGCGGCCTGCGCTGCCACCGTCGCGCCACGGGCGGCGCTCTCTTCGATCTTCTCCATCAGCGCCCGCCGCGCCTGGCTCAACTCGCTCGCCAGTTGCGCTTCGACCTTCGCCGCGGTGGTGGCGGCTTCCGCGCCCTGCACCTGGGCGTCGAACAGCAAGGTCCGCACATCCCCAAGGGTCGCGGTGGTGGTGGCGTGCGCGGCCTGCTCCTGCGCCAGCTCCCGCTCCAGTTCCATCACGCGCCCGTCGCGGACCAGCAGCGTGGTCTCCCGCTCGGCCAGACTCACCTGTAGCTCCTCGCGCCGGCTGGTCTCCTCTGCCAAGGCGGTGCTGGTGGAGGCCAAGGCCGCGCGCGTGGCGGCCAAGGTGGTGGTCGCCTGCTCCAGCAGGAGGGTTCGATCCGCCAGTGCCGCCGCCTCCGCGGCAAAGCGCGTCTCAAGCTCGGCGTGGGCCAGCGTCAAGGCATCGAATTCCGCGGTCTTCTCGGTCAGCCGTCGGTCGAGATCGAAGATGCGCAGGCGCTGCTGCTCGATGGCGGTGGCATGCCCGACAATGGTCTCGCGGGTCTGCTCCAGCTGCAGCTCCAGCCGGCGCTGGTTGAGGGCGAAGGCGGCCCGCTGCTGATCCTTGTCGGCCTGGATCTCAAAGATGGAGACCGGCACAGCCGCTTCCACCCGCCGGGTGGTCAGACGCACGGCGCGATGCCAGACCGCGGGCAGCACCAAGAGCGCCCCCAAGGTGGCGATCAGCACCCCCAATGCGAAAAACATGATCTGTTCGATCACGCGAAACCTGCGCTTTCACCCCGCGAGAAGGGCCATTCATGCCACGCAATCGGCTCGCGTGCCACCGGCCATCGGCAGATGCCGATGGCGCCATGTGACCCTTGCGTTACGTCGGTCGACGGCGGGCGGATCAGAAGGGGTTCCAGGTGGGCTGGGGCGTGAACTTCAGATAGCCGATATTGGCCCCGAGCCGCACGCCGACGCCGGAGCGGATCGGCACCACGACGATGTTGTCGGCGGTCAGCGCGGTCATGCCGAAGCCGGCCACGAAATAGGCCGAGCCGGACACCCCTCCGAAGCGGCGGAACACGTCGTCCACGGTGCGCAGATTATACACCAGGATCATAGTCCGCCCCCCGTCGCCGCCGAAGTCCCAGCCGAGCGACGGGCCCTGCCAATACATCTTCAGGTCGCCGGCATTGCGGGTATAGAGCACGCCCTCGCCATAGCGCAGGCCGCCGATGAAGGCGCCGGTGCCCTCCTGGCCGAGAATGTAGCCATTGGGCTGGCCCCACTGATTGACCGCCTTCTCGATGGTCAGCGCCAGGCCGCGGGAGACCGAGCCGAAGAAGGAATGCCCCTTGGTGACCAACTCATTGGTGGAATAGGTGCCGGGCTGCGCCGCGCGGGGCTGCTGCTGCTGAGCGGCAGCGGGACCTGCCAGCGCTGCAAGAAGCGCGAGCCCGGCGACAAGACGGGCAAAGGGAGAGCGCAGGACAGTCATGGAGCATCTCGCGGTTGGCGTCGGGCGGGAGAGCCGCGAATCGGCGTTGAACACTAAAGCGATCACTGTGACGCAGAGAAGGCGCGGCGCAAGATCAGCTCACAGGCCCGCGCCGCCGACGCCGCGCACCAGGGGGCCTGTCACGCTGCCGGGGCGCCTTCGGCAATGAAACCATTCACCCTGAAGCCATTCTGCGGGTGGCCATAGGTCAAAGGCGTCCCATCGGGCCGCTGGATCCGCCCGCCCGCTGCCAGGACGATGGCATGTCCAGCGGCGGAATCCCACTCCATGACCGGCGACAAGCGCGGATAGAAATCCACCTGCCCCTCGGCCAGCAGGCCGAATTTCAGGGCCGAGCCGGCGGACAGGCAGTCTTCCACCAAAAGGCTGTCGATGAGCGCCCGGGTCTGGGGATCCGCATGGGAGCGGCTGGCGGCGACCCGGATGGCACCGGCGGGGCGCGGCCGGCATCGGATCGGCTGCCAACTGGCCGGATCCACCGCCGCCTCCGGCGTGCGCAGTGCGCGGAAGGCTTTGCCGCGGGCGGCCGCATAAAGCAGGCCCTTCGCCGGGGCGTATATGACCCCGAAGGCGGGCGTCCGGCCCTCCACCAGGGCGATGTTGACGGTATATTCGCCGTTGCCGGACACGAACTCTCGCGTGCCGTCCAGCGGGTCCACCAGCAGGAAGCGCGGGCCGATGGTCCCGGCCGCTCCCTCCGACATGGCTTCTTCCGCCACGATGGGCACATCGGGAAGGAGTTCGGCCAGGCGCGCGCAGATCAGCGCTTCCGATGCCTGGTCGGCGTCCGTCAACGCACTTGAATCCGCTTTGGTTCGGGCATTCATGCCGGTGGCCTCGATGCGGCGGATCACCACGCCGGCGGCCAAGGCAATGCCTGCGAGCCCGGCCAGGAGCGACAGGTCCTCGGAGGTCGGATCAGGAAGCGACATGGCGGCCTGCAGGGTCAGGAGGAGGTAGCAGCGCGGAGCAAGGCACGCCGGTGCGACAGCGCGGTCGCTTCTAACCCAGCGGCCGGCCGGCGTCGATGCGCCCCCGCCACCTTGTAGCCGGCGAACTCAGGGTATATCAGAGCCGCACGCGCCGTTCTGCGGGCTGAGGTTGCGCTGCATCATGACGGGTGCGCCCTTGGTTTCCCGTCGATCGTCGTCTTTGGAACCGCAAAACGGATAGGCCATGACTTCCGTCTCGTCTCCCGCGTCCGCGCCTTCGGGCGCCCCCGTGCTGCTTGCGGTCTCGGCCCTGGATCTTGCCGCGTTGCTCTGCTCGCGGGTCTGTCATGATGTCATCAGCCCGGTGGGCGCCATCGTCAACGGCCTGGAAGTGCTGGAAGACGAAGACGCGCCCGACATGCGCGAAGTGGCCCTGGACCTGATCGCCAAGAGCGCCCGTCAGGCCTCCGCCCGCCTTCAGTTCACCCGGCTGGCGTTCGGCGCCGCCGGCTCCGCCCGGGCGACCCTGGATCTGGGCGATGCCGAGCAGGTGGTGCGTGGCATGATGGATGACGCCCGCACCAAGATCGAGTGGATGCTGCCGCGCGAACTGCTGCCGAAGAATCGCGTGAAACTGCTGCTGAACCTGATGCTGCTGGCTGGCATGACGGTGCCGCGCGGCGGCATCATCCAGGTGGCGGCGGTGGGCAGCGGACCGGAGATGGGCTTTTCCATCGCCGGGACCGGTGTCAGCGCCCGCATTCCCCAGAGCGTGACCCCGCTGCTGGAGGGAATCGCCCCCGAAGGCGGCCTGGACGCCCACGCGGTGCAGCCTTTCTATGCCGGCATGCTGGCCCGCGAGTGCGGCCTGGTGGTGGGCTTTTCCCAGGATGGCGAAACCGTCACCCTAACCGCGCTGCCGGTCTGATGCGTTCGCCGGCCCTCAGTCCAGAAGGCCGGCGGTTTTCAACGCGAAGATAGAGACCAGCGCCACTTCCTCCAGGCGGTCGAACCGTCCGGCGGCGCCGCCGTGACCTGCTTCCATATTGGTGCGCAGCAGGATCGGCTGCGCGGAGGTGGCCACCGCCCGCAACCGCGCCACCCATTTTGCGGGCTCCCAATACGTCACCCGCGGATCGGTCAGCCCGGCCAAAGCGAAGATGGCCGGGTAGGCCTGCGCGCGGACATTATCCACCGGCGAATACCCCTGGATGGTGCGGAAAGCCTCCACATCCAGAAGCGGGTTGCCCCATTCGGGCCATTCGGGCGGGGTCAGCGGCAACGTGTCGTCCAGCATGGTGGTGAGGACGTCGACGAAGGGCACTTCGGCGATGATGCCGGCGAACAGGTCCGGCCGCATGTTGGCGATAGCGCCCATCAGCATGCCGCCCGCCGAGCCGCCCTGGGCGATGATGCGCGCGGGACGGGTGATGCCGCCGGCCACCAGATGCTCGGCTGCGGCGATGAAATCCGTGAAGGTATTGGTCTTGTGCGCCAGCTTGCCGTCCGCATACCAGTGCCAGCCCTTGTCGGTGCCGCCCCGCACATGGGCGATGGCATAGACAAAGCCGCGATCCACCAGCGACAGGCGATTGGTGGAAAACCCCGCCGGGATGGAAATGCCGTAAGCCCCATAGCCATAGAGCAGGCAGGGGGCTGACCCGTCCCGCGGCGTGTCGGCGCGGTAGAGCAGGGAGATGGGGATGCTCTCACCGTCCGGGGCGGTGGCAAAGACTCGGCGGGTGACATAGGCCGAGGGGTCGTGACCGCTGGGGACCTCCTGACGCTTCAGCAGCGTTCGCGCCCGGCTCGCCATGTCATAGGCCCAGACCTCCGAGGGGGTCGTCATGGAGGCATAGGTGAACCGCAACTCGGTCGTGTCGAACTCATGCCCGCCGTTCATGTGGAGCGAATAAGCGTCTTCGGCAAAGGCGATGGGGTGTTCGGCGCCGGTGGCCACGTCGCGGATGATGATGCAGGGCAATCCGTCCTGGCGCTCCAGGCGCGCCAACTGGTCCCGGTAGGCCACCTGCGATAGGATCATGCGGCCCGGTTGATGCGGCACCAGATCCTGCCATAGGGCCCGCTCCGGCGTGGCCGTGGGGACGGTGACCAGCTTGAAGTCTTCGGCCCCGTCCGCATTGGTCAGGATCACCAACCGGTCCGCGCCGGCGAGGTCCGGATGGTGTTCCACATCATAGCGCACGCCCACCGTCCGGGTCGCGACAAGGCGGGGGACGGCGTCCGGGTCACGCAGGTCCAGCAGATGGACTTCTGAGGTCTCATGGTCGCCACAGGCGATGAGGCCGAAGGCGCGCGACTGGGTGCGGCCAAGGGACACGAAGAAGCCCTTGTCCGGCTCTTCATAAATCAGCGTGTCCTGCGCCGGGTCGGTGCCCAGGCGATGGCGGAACACGCGGGACGGCCGATGCTCGGCATCCCGGCGGATGTAATACAAGGTGGCGCTGTCGCCGCCCCAGATGAAGTCTCCGGCGCTGTCGGCGATCCGCAAAGCCGACCCGTCAGACCCCGCCAGATCCTCACCGGTGCTCAGATCGCGCACACGGATGGTGAACAGTTCGGAGCCCGCTTCATCGGCGGCGAAGGCCAGGCGTCGATGATCAGGACTGTGGCTCACTTGCGAAAGGTTGTAATAGGCCTTGCCCGCAGCCTCCGCATCGCCATCCAGCAAGATGACCTCGTCGCCCATCGGCAAAGTCTTGCGGCAGATGAGGCGATGCTGGCCACCCGTACGGTGTCGGCTGAAATAGGCATAAGGCCCGTCGGGGGCGGGGACGTTCACGTCGTCTTCTTTGATGCGTCCACGCATCTCGGCGATCAACTGGTCCTTGAGCGCCGCATATGGGGCGAGCGCCGCATCGGCGAAGCGGTTTTCCGCTTCCAGATAGGCGCGGATGTCCGCCGGCAGAACGGTGGGGTCGCGCATGACCTCGCGCCAATTGTCGGCACGCAGCCATGCATAATCATCGCTCAGGGCGATGCCGTGGATGTGGCGCGTGGTGGGGCGGCGCGCGGCCGCCGGCATGTTGGGAGCGTCAGGCGTCACCTTGGTCCTCGCCTTCGGGCTTGAGGTGCAGGGCCGTGCCATTCATGCAGAAGCGCAGCCCGGTGGGCTGGGGGCCATCGGGAAAGACATGGCCGAGATGACCCTCGCAACGGGCGCATAGCACTTCCACGCGCCGCATGCCGTGGCTGCGGTCTTCCACATTCTTCACCGCAGCGGCGTCCACGGGGGCATAGAAGCTGGGCCAGCCGCTGCCAGAATCAAACTTCGTCTCGGAGGTGAACAAGGCGGAACCGCAGGCGGCGCACTCATAGAGGCCGCGGCGCTTTTCGTCCCAATAGGGACCGGTGAACGCGCGCTCCGTCCCATGCTCGCGCATCACGCGATATTGTTCAGGGGTCAGTTTATCACGCCATTCCGCATCGGTTTGGGCAATTTTTCCAGACGGGACATTATCGCTCATGGCCGTGCTCCGTGAAACATCTTGTTCAAATTCTTGCTGCCTGAGGTAGGCATTGGCCTTGCGATCTGCAAGCGTGTGCCGTTGCCGTGCCTGCCTGCCGTAGCGGCAGACGGTGATGGGCGCGATGGGATGCGTTGCATGGACTTTGCACGTTGCAGTGCTGCCATCAGGCTTCTCAGCGGTTTGCATAGAGCTTGGAAGAAGAGCCGTGATCTTCCAGAAAATGAACTTGCTTTTGATGGCAGATCAACATAGGTAGGCAACAGCGACGCTCGCTCGAATCGCTGCGCAGTGGCTGTACCCGTGAACAGACAGCCGTCGTCAGGACTCATGCCCCGCAGTCAAGCGTACCGTCCCGGTTTTCGGTTCTAACTTGAAGAAAGACCCATGAGCGAAGCAACGGAATCGACCACCTACATCGAGCTGGCCGCGGATATCGTCTCTGCGTATGTCAGCAACAATTCGGTCGCGGCGGCGGACCTGCCCAGCCTCATCAATGAGGTGCACGCTGCGCTCCAGCGCGTCTCCAAGGGCGAAGGTGAGCCGGTTCCCGAGCCGCTGAAGCCGGCCGTGCCGCTGAAGAAGTCGGTGACGCCCGATTTCATCATCTGCTTGGAAGATGGCAAGAAGTTCAAGTCGCTGAAGCGCCACCTGCGCACGCAGTACAACATGAGCCCGGAACAGTATCGCGAGAAGTGGGGCCTGGCCGCGGACTATCCGATGGTTGCGCCGAATTATGCCGCCGCCCGTTCCGAACTGGCCAAGCAGATGGGCCTGGGCCAGCAGCGTCGCCGCCGCCGCTGACGCGGCCTTCGGACAGCCCGGCCGCGTCATCGCGTGGCCGGGCGTCCGCTTGAGATTTTGACCAAGCGAAACAGGGCTGCGTGACGCGCCGGGTCATATCCTGCGTGTCCCCCTTGCGCCGCCCGCCGCGCCGCCCTGAGCGCGCTGCGGATCTGGGCCGGGCTCTCGTGCGCCCATGGCCGCAGGCGCTCCAGGCGGCCGGCGATCTCTTCATCCTTCTCAAAGCAGCGAAACGCCCGGATCGCAGCGCCAGCGGTCCCCTTGGCGCGCTGTGGCGCGGCCTGCGGCCCGGACCGGCGCGCGGCGCGCGCCGTCCCGGGCCCATTGGCCTGCTGAGGGCGTGGGGTGTGTGGGCGATGGGGCATGACACTTCTCCCGAACGGCCACGCAGCATGCGACCCCACGGGGGGAGGGAGATAACTTTCCTACCCGCGCCGCCGTCTGTGGTCAGCACCTGCCCGCTATGCCCTTGTAATTCAGCCCGGATCCATCGCGTGCCCGCCTCCCGGTGGGGCGAACTTATCTCCCTTGTCTGCCGCCTGAAATGATCATAGGAAAGTAATCCTGTTTCAGGAGGTAGCTATGTCTTGCAATGGAGTTCTTCAGTCCGCGGCGCGCCCGCGGCGCCTGGGCGCCGCGCCGCCCCGCCGTCCGGTGCGGATGGCTGTGCTCATCCCTGCGGAGGCCTGTGCGGTGCCGGTGCCCGAGGCGGCCCGCGCCAGCAGCGCCGACGTGCGGCTGCTCTGCCGTCTTGCGGCCTTGCTGGCGGCGCGGCACCAGCGGTGCTCGTTGGAGGCGGTGTTGCAGGCACCCACCCGTGCGGCGCCGGTGGCGGCCGCCCGTCAATTGGCCATGTATCTTGCCCATGTGGCATTGGGATTGCCTCAGACGCAGGTCGCACAAGGGTTTGCTCGGCATCGGCGCACGGTGTCGCACGCCTGTGGGCGGGTGGAGGATCGGCGCGACGATGCGCTCTTCGATGCCGAGGTCTGCGCTATCGAGCATCAGATCCGTTGGGCGGCGGGCCGATGACCGCCCGCCCCGTGACGGCCCCAGGGCTTGCCATTCCTGCGCCCGGCGGCGTGACGGCCGAGACCGCGCCACGCCGGCGGCGCCGGTCCGGGACAGCGCCCACGGCTGCCCGGCAGCAGGCGGCGCAGACCCGGCGGGTGGGGGTGGATGGCCAGCCGATGCAGGTGCTGGTGGATCTGGCCGAAAGCCCCTTGGCGTGGCTGGCGCGCCGCCGCGACAAGGCCGGACATCCGATGATCTCGGATCTCCAGTTCCTGGCGGGCGAGCGTCTGCGGGTGGACTTCACCCGCGCCGGCCTGACCCCGCGCGTCACCACCGACTGGTCCGCCTTGGGGTCCTCGGGCGGCGGCGGCCCCGCCACCTTCAGCGATGCGGTCCTGAACGCCAAGGCGCGACTGACGGCGGCGCTGGTGGCGGTGGGTCCGGAACTGTCCGGGGTGCTGCTGGACGTGTGCTGCTTTCTGAAGGGCCTGGAGGCGGTGGAGGGCGAGCGCCAATGGCCGGCGCGGACAGCGAAGGTCGTGCTGGGCCTGGGGCTCGACCGGCTGGCGCGGCATTATGGCTTGACGGGAGAAGCCCACGGCCGGCCGGCCCGGACCCGCGCCTGGCATGCCTCGCCCCCGTCCCCCGCCGACGCGGTGCCTCCGGACGACAGCCTTGCCTGAGACGCGCCACCGGAGCGCTGTCCCCGCCGGCGCGGCGCTCCGGGCCGCCGGCGGGGCGATGAGCCGCGGCCAGAAGATCCTTGACCTGGGTCGCATTCCCTTGGCGGAATGCGATGGGGATAGGGGGGTAAAATGAACGCATATCTTGCGGCGATGCGGAAGTACGCCACGTTCACCGGCCGAGCGAGCCGGTCCGAATATTGGCTGTTTCATCTCATTCTGGTGCTGCTGTCGATCGCCGCGTCGCTGCTCGATCTGCTGATCTTCGGCACGCGGGTCGCCGAGCACCAGGGACCAATCGGTGCCCTCGTGTTGCTGGTGCATCTCATTCCGTCGCTGGCCGTGTCGGTGCGCCGCATCCATGACATCGATCGCACCGGCTGGTGGCTGCTGCTCGATTTGACCGGCATCGGCGCGATCGTGATCTTCATCTTCGCGCTGCTGCGCGGCACCGCGGGCCCGAACACATACGGTGCCGATCCGCTCGCCACGCCTGTCGACGCCTGAACCGGCCTCAGGCCGCGGTCAGCGCGGCCTGAGCATCGGCGCGGATGCGCTCCACCATGGAGCGCAGCCCGTTGGACCGCTGCGGGGTCAGATGACCCTCCAGACCAATGCGACGGAACACCGCCAGCGCGTCGGTCTTCAGGATCTCCTCGGCGCTATGGCCGGACATCAGTGTCAGGAGAACCGCCACCAGGCCCCGCACGATATGGGCGTCGGAATCCCCTTGGTAGGTCAGGATCGGCCCCTGCGGGCCATTCGCCCGGTCGCTGACCAGCCACACCTGGCTGGTGCAGCCCTGCACCTTGTTGTTCTCGGTCCGCAGATCGTCGGGGAAGGGCGGCAGCGCGCGGCCCAGTTCGATGACGAAGCGATATCGGTCCTCCCAGTCGTCCAGCATCTCGAAGTCTTCGATCAGCGCGTCGGCAGTCTTCGGTGCATCCATGGGACGGACATCCATTCGCCGAGAGGGCGGTGTACGGGCAGCCAGATCGCCCGCGACCGGGCGATGCTGTCATATAGGCACACGCGGCGCGCCTTCAAAGGTGTACGGCGGCTGGATCAGGCCGGGCGGCGCGGGGGCAGGGGCATGCCCGGCACCGGGGCCGGGGTGCCGTGACCGGGTTCAGCGCCCCATGCGGGCACCAGATCCTGCGGCGTCAGGCTGTGCGGCGCTTCGCCATCCTTGTCGGTGGCGGCGTTCTGCCGGGCAGGGAGGGCGGTATCGGCTTTGGCCGGCTTGCCCAGCGTGTCGCCCTTCGGGCTGCCAATGGTCTCATAGACCCACTTGGCGCCGGCCTGCGCCTTGTCGGTGAGATGCTCGATCATCTCGCCGCCCACCGAACACGCCTCCGGCTGTCGCTGGCAGAAGCCGCGGGCGTCGGCGATCGCCGCCTGGACGGCGCCCATGGCCTGCCACGCCCCGATCTGCCGGCCCCCGTCGCTGGACAGGCCGATCGGCAGAATCAGCAAAATCAAGCCCAGCCAGAAGGCCATTCGGATCAAGAAAAACATCGGCGCCCTCGCGCATGCCTGACCAACCTCCTCCGCCAGGCAGCGCAAACCTACCAGAATTGGCCCTCGGCCGCAGCGCAGCGGGGTGCGGCGCACCGATCCTTTTCAAGACATCGTTAACGTTGAGGGGCAAAACCGGGGCCTGCGGCTTAGCGATCGCTTAAAGCCTTTTGTGCCAAGCTTTCCTCAACTTCATGCAAAGGCGCGAATGCGCCGGCGGCGCGGTGGGGCAGATGGACTGGGTCTTGAGCGATCATCGGCAGATGGGGACCACACGGCAGGGGGCAGCCAGCCCTGCGGCGGACGGCCGCCAGCGCAGTTCCATGGCGGACCTGGCGGCGGTGGGCCGGCATAGCGCGGCGGCCTTGGGCGCCCTGGGCTTCATGTGCGCCCTGGCGGGCGGCGGCCTGCTGCTGGCGGCGGCCATCGGCCTGTCGGAGACCGGCGTGCCCGAGGGCGGCTGGCTCTTGGGCTGCGGCCTCATCAGCGCGGCCTTGGCGGCGGTGGCGGCCGGCCTGTCCCTGGGTGCGGAGCGCCTCGACCGCTCGCTGCAGAGCGTGGACCTGGCACTGGTCACCTTGCACAGCCGCGGCGGCGAGGTCATCGCCGTGGAGCATGCGGACGCCGTGCGCGCCAGCCTGGGCGACGATGATTTTCTCGGCCTCAGCCTGTTCGAGCGCATTCTGGTCCCCGATCGGCCGGCCTTCCTCGCCGCCTTGTCGGCAGCCTCCGCCGGGCCGCTGCCGACGGAATCCTGCTGCGATGTGCGCCTGCGCTGCGAGCGCGAGGGAGAAGCCCCGGATTTCGTGTGGATGGAAATGCGCTGCGTGCCCGCGGGCGAAGGCCGCGCCCGGGCGCGCTGGCGCGACATCCATGGGGCAAAGCTCCGGGCCGAGGCCGACCATCAGGCGCGCACGGAAGCCGAGCGCGCCAATCTCGCCAAGAGCCGGTTCCTGGCCGCCATGAGCCACGAATTGCGCACCCCGCTGAACACCATCTTGGGCTTTTCCGAACTGCTGGCGACCGACACCGAGCAGCGCATCGACCTCAATCGCAAGGCCGATTACGCCCGTATCATCCACGAGAGCGGGCAGCATCTGCTGGGCGTGGTCAACGACATCCTCGATCTGTCGCGGGTCGAGGCCGGCGCCTATGAACTGGCCTTCGAGCCGCTGGATCTGGCGCATCTTGTGGACAGCTGCGTGGAAATGATCGGGCTCGACGCGGCCCGCCGCAACGTGCGCATCACCACCGTGCTGCCGGCCCGGGTCCCGCGCCCCATGGCGGACCAGCGGGCGGTGCGGCAGATGACACTGAACCTCCTGTCCAATGCGGTGAAGTTTTCCGAACACGGCGGCCGGGTGGAGGTCAACGTCTCCTCGCAGAACGGCGCCGTGAGCCTGTCTGTGCGCGACGCCGGGGCGGGGATGTCGCCGGCCGAGGTGGAGCGTCTGGGCGAGCCTTTCTTCCAGGCGGGCGACGCGGAACGCCGCGCCCGCGGCAGCGGACTGGGCCTTGCGGTGGTGCGCGCCCTGGTCAAGCTGCACGAGGGCGCCTTCGAGGTCGCCAGCGCGGTGGGCGGCGGCACCACGGTGACCGTCAGCCTGCCGATCAAGCGTCCGCCGGCGGTAGTGGCTCCCTTTGCCCGCGCGGCGGGCGAGGCGGACGCCGCCCTTCGCCGCGGCGAAGCGGACCGTAAGATCGCATGAGGAGCGATCGCATGCGGATCGACATGGGCGGGTCGCGCGGCCTGGATGGGGATGCCGAGCGCCTGCCGGCGTTCGAGCCTGCGGGCACCCACCCCTTCGCGGCGCAGGACAGTGCCCGGGCCGGGCGGCGGCGCCGCGGCCTCGATGCGCTGGCCGGCTCGCTCCTGGCGGCCTGCGCGGTGGCCGTGCTGGTCAATGTCTTCATCTTCCAGAATGGCAACCGACCGAACCTGATGTTCGGCTTCAAGCTGCCCGAAGGGGTCGCCGGGCGGATTTCCATGGCCCCGCCCGATCCGCCGCCCCCCGCACCGGCAGCGCCCCCGGTCGTCGCCGCGCGCCCTGCGCCGGTCGCTCCCCCGGTGGCCGCCGCGGCGCCCGCCCCCACGGCACCGGCTGCCGGTGCGCCGACGTCCATCACGGCATTGCTCAACGGCACGGCCGGAGCACCCGCGGCCGCGCGCCCGCCGCAGCCTTTGGTGGCCGACGTGCAGCGCGAACTGGCCAAGCGCGGGCTGTATGACGGCCCCGCTGACGGTCGCACTGGCCCCAAGACCGAAGCGGCGATCCGCGCCTACGAGCAGAGCGCCCGATTGAAGGTTTCCGGCGAGGCGAGCGATGCCCTGCTGGCACAGATGCGCCGCAGCACCAGTGGCCTGACCCCGCCGGCCAATGTGGGCGGGGGCGACATCACCGGGGCGGTGCGCCCGCCCGGCGAGGTACCCGTGTCGCCGCGCGTGCTGGCGGTGCAGAAAACCTTGTCCAAGCTGGGCTATGGGCCGCTGAAGATCACCGGCCGGCCGTCGGCGGAGACCCGCCAGGCGGTGCAGCGCTTCGAGCGCGATCGCAACTTGACCCCGGATGGCGAGATTTCCGACCGCGTGGTGCGCGAGCTCGCCGCCGTGTCCGGCACGGCGCTCGAGTGATGCGGCTCAAGAGCGGCATTTTCGTCTCGGCGCTGCTGCGCCGCTGCCAGGTGGAAGGCGCCTACGCCATGGTGCGGCGCCGCGGCTCGGAAGAGGCCGGGGCTGTCTTCGTGAAGGTTGCGCCGCTCGATGGCACGGCGGCCCTCTACGGGCCCGCACCGCAGAGCGAGATCGACGAGGCGTATCCGGCGGACCGGTTGTTCGGCGTCGTTGTGCCGCCCGGACGCCCGGAGGCGGACAGCGAGGCCCGCATGGTCAAGGAAATGCGCTTCGATCCGGATCTGTGGCTGGTGGAAATCGAGGACAAGCAGGGCCGGCATTTCCTCGATCTGGCGAAGGACTAGCCGCAACGCGACGGGCTGACCGCCGGACAGGACAGCGGGTGCTTCCCTCCCGGCGGCCGTCGCATTAGCGTGCGCGGCGATTCCCCCAAGCGCCAGCGCAGGACCTGCCATGGACATCATCGACGTCGATCACCTGGTCATCGGGGCGGGCGTGGTGGGACTGGCGGCGGCCGCGTCGCTCGCCCGGGACGGGGCCGAAGTCTATGTGCTGGAAGCCGGGCCGCGCATCGGCAGCGGCATCTCCTCGCGCAACAGCGAAGTGATTCATTCCGGGGTCTATTATCCCACCGGCACCCTGCGCCACGTGCTGTGCGTGGAAGGCCGGCGGCGGCTATATGCCTATTGCGCCGCCCATGGGGTGGGGCACCGCAAGTGCGGCAAGCTGGTGGTGGCCACCTCCGATGCCGAAGCCGAGAAGATCGCCGGCATCGCCGTCCGCGCCCAGGAAAACGGTGTCGAAAATACCGAGCTGATCGACGGAGCTGCGGCGCGGGGCCTGGAGCCGGCGCTGAACGCGGTCGCTGCCTTGCACGTGGCGGAGACCGGAATCATCGACACCCATGGCTACATGCTGGCGCTGCAAGGAGAGGTGGAGGCGGCCGGGGGGGCCGTGCTGCTCAATCACCGGGTGCGCTCGGGCACCGCGGCCACGCACGGCTTCGAACTGCTGCTGGATGCCCCGGACGGACCCCTGGTGGTGCGCACCCGCACCCTGGTGTTGGCGGCTGGGCCCTGGACCCATCAGGTGGCAGAGCGGATTGCCGGTTACGACATGGCGGGGGTGCCGCCGCTGGTCCTGGCGAAGGGCTCGTATTTCTCCTATCCGGGCAAGCCAGTGTTCTCGCGGCTGATTTATCCCGCGCCCATCGACGGCGGTCTCGGCACCCATGTCACCCTGGATCTGGCCGGCCGCATGCGGTTCGGACCGGATGTGGAGTGGCTCGACCATAACGATCCCGATGCCGTGGACTTCGCGGTGGATCCCGCGCGGGCCGAGAGCTTCTATGCGTCGGTGCGCCGCTTCTGGCCGCATCTGCCGGACGGCGCGCTGACCCCCGATTATGCTGGCGTCCGCCCCAAGATCGCGCCGCGCGGCACGCAGGCTGACTTCCTGCTGCATCGACCCGAGCACCATTGCTTGCCCGGCCTGGTGGCGCTCTATGGCATCGAAAGCCCGGGCCTGACCTCGTCGCTGGCGATCGGCGACCGGGTGTCCGGGATTTTGGCGGGCGCGCCCGTGCCGGTTTAGGGGCTCATGCACCGATCCACATCCCGGTGATCTGCTCACCGTTTTGCATCGCCGCGGGCGCGTGCCCGCTTCGCGCGTGCAGTGCGGCGTACATGACTTGAAGGTTGCATGGGAATCTTTACCGCCGGCACGCTCAAGCTTCAGGAAACCTTCGCAGTGGATCCGACGTTCATCCCGCAGGTTATGCACTGGAGGAACAGGGACGTGAGCACCGTGATTCCATTCCCCGCCCACCGGAGAGGTGCGACGAAAGCCGCCTCGGTCCCCGGCCGCGTCGCGCAGATCTATATTCTTCCGGTGGTGCGCATCGAGCGCCATGCGGACGCTTCGGCGTCGGCGGTCCCCGCCATGCGGATGCCGCGCAATCCCTTTGGCCCCTTCTTCTCCGGCGGGGGACGCCGGGCCCGCTGAGCCCTCAGGACGCGGAGGGTGCGCAGGTGGCGGCTTCCAGCTGATGGCGCACCACCTCACGCATGTCGCGGTCCCGCGAGAACGCGCGGACCATGACGATCCCAGTGGTGGACGGCGAGGCCACCACAAGCCGGTCGGCCGCAGTAATCTCTTCGTCCTCAGGCAGCGCCGCCTTCTGGGCAAGGGTCATGAGGTCCAGTTCGATCACGCGTCCCGCGGCCTGGTCGCTGAGTGCATAAAATCCGACGCCGCGGGCGGTGTAGAACGACACGGAAGTATAGTCGGCAGTGGCCGGCACACGCACCTTCAGCGGCTGCTTTGCCAGATCATAGCGGCAGACCGCATGGACGAAGGCCGGGTCCATCATGGGCAGCGGGCTGCCGGCGGGGGTGGTGTCGGCCAGCAGAACCAATTCATTGACCGGCCGCCCCTCCGCGAGCCGGCGATAGGCGTCTCGTTGAGCGAGAAATGGCATGGCGAGAATGGTCACCAGGTGCACCAGTGCCGCCAGGACGAGCATGATCGCCAGCGCCACCAGCACCGAAGGCCGTGCGGCCCGGACCGGCAAACGCCAGCGCCACATCGGCCCCATGCCCTTGCCCGGGCGCCAGCCGGCGTCGGTGCCGATCCCCCGCGCGGTGTGACGATCGCCGGCGGTGGTCATGGGCAGCGCTCCGTGACGATCCGCGGCAGGATCGAGCCGTCCTGCGACCCCGAGGCGAAGCTGAACGGCGCATCATAGAGGCGCAGCGCCACCTGCAGCCGCGGACGGGCCCCCGTGGGCACCCAATTGTCCGGCCGAGCGCGGGGGCTGAGCACCACGTCCATGTCGCCGGCGGGGGTGTAGAGCAATTCCGACGACGTGTAGCCGGAACGCCGGGCGTCGTTCTCGATCAGGCCGCCCTGGCTGTCCATCACCGTCAGGGTCCAGAGCCGCGCCTGGGGCAGCCGGCCGCTGATGCGGATATCGCACCGGCCGTCCAGGCTCTTGCCGGCGCTGTCCTCGGTGGCCAGGAACAGCAGGCCGTCGGCCAGTTCCAACGGCAATTCGCCGGAGCGCGAGAGGGCAGCGCGCGCATAGGGATCCACCTGCACGGTGCCCGAACGCGGCCAGCCTTGCCAGGCGCCCGCGCGCACCAGATCCATGCCCCGCGAGGAGGTCACCGCCACCCAGGTGGCAGTCAGGCCGATGGCGGCGGCACCGAGGAAGGTGATGGCGAGAGGGAAGGGGCGCACGACCGGGTCCTGGTTGGAGATCAATTGGCGCGGCTGGGCACCGGGGCGGCCGAAGCGGTGGGACCGGCCGGACGGGCGGGAAGAGGCCCGGCCTCGCGCAACAGCCGCTCCAGGCGGACCAGATCTTCCGCCGCCTTCGGTGACAGCGTGACGGGGCGCTCGTTGGCTTCCAGCCCCGACACCTGGACCGCCGCCGGCGGCTCTTCCAGCTTGGGGGCCGGGACATTGCCGACCCCGGGAATGAACTTCAGCTCGATGCCCTGGTGGGCATAGGCCATCACCTTCTGCCAGGTCATGGCGGGCAAGGTGCCCCCGGTCATCTTGTTCATGGACTGGTAATCGTCATTGCCGAACCAGACCCCGCCCACATAATTGCCGGTGAACCCCATGAACCATGCATCGCGATAGGCATTGGTGGTGCCGGTCTTGCCCGCCACCTTGATGCCTTGCAGACGCGCCCGCCGCCCGGTGCCGTTCTCGATGACGTTGTTCAGCATCGGGTTGATTTCATCGATGATGTTGGGCGGCAGGATCTGCTTCGGCTTGGGTGCGTCGCGATCGAACCGCCACAGCACCTCGCCGTCGCCCACCCGCATCTCCACCATGGCATGGGGATAGACGCTGCGCCCGCCATTGGCGAACACGGAATAGGCGGTAGCCATGTCCACGAGGGTCACTTCCGCTGCGCCCAGCGGGAGAGCCGGGGAGGTCTTCAATTCGGAATTGATCCCCATCTTGTGGGCGAGGTCGATGATGTTATTGCGGCCGAACTTGTCGCCAAGCCGCACCGCCACCGTGTTAAGCGAGTGCTGCAAGGCGGTGATCAGCGGGATGGAGCCCATGTAGCTGCGGCCGTAATTCTGCGGGCACCAATTGCCGTTGCAGTAGGGCGCATCCACCACCATGGTGGTGGGCTTCATGCCGCCCAGCAAAGCGGTGGTATAGACAAACGGCTTGAACGACGATCCGGGCTGGCGCAGCGCATCGGTGGCGCGGTTGAACTGGCTCTCGCCATAGTCGCGCCCGCCCACCATGGCGCGGACGGTGCCATTGGGCTCCATCACCACCACGGCACCTTGGGTCACCTTGTAGTCCTTGCCGAACTCCCGCAGCGACTGGTCGAGCGCGGCCTCAGCCACCAGTTGGATGTTGGGATCCAGGCCCGTGCGCACCACGAACGAGCGTTCGTTCACGCTCTTGGGCAGGGTCTCGACGAACTTCCGAACCTCGCCAAAGGCATAGTCGAGATAATAGTCCGGCACCGCCTGGTCGCGCCGATCGATGGGGGTGGCCGGATTGCGGCGGGCGCCGAACACCTGGCCCTCGGTCATGAAGCCCGCATCCACCAGATTGTCCAACACGGTGGAGGCGCGGGCGCGGGCGGCGGGCAGATTGATGTGCGGCGCGAACTTGGTGGGGGCCTTGAACAGCCCGGCCAACATGGCCGCCTCGGCCAGATTCACCTCGCGCACCGACTTGCCGAAATAATAGCGCGCGGCGGCATCCACCCCATAGGCCCCGCCGCCGAGATAGGCCCGGTCGAGATAGAGCTTGAGGATCTGGCTCTTGGTCAGACGGCTTTCCAGCCACAGCGCCAGGAAGGCTTCCTTGATCTTGCGTTCGATGGTGCGCTCATTGGACAGAAACAGATTCTTGGCCAATTGCTGCGACAGGGACGAGCCGCCCTGGCGGACGCCCCCGGCCCGCGCATTGGTCACCAAAGCGCGCATGGTGCCGGCCACGTCGATGCCGAAATGCTCGTAGAAGCGCCGGTCCTCGGTGGCGAGCGTCGCCTTGATGAGGTTGTCGGGAAAGTCTTCCAACGGCACGGTGTCGTTTTGCTTGACCCCGCGTTCGCCCAGCACATTGCCGTAGCGATCCAGGAATGTGACCGCCAGCTCAGTGCGCTTCAGCCAATCGTCGGAGGTTTCGCGGAAGGCCGGCAAAGCCAGCGCCAGGAGGAGAACGAAGCCTGCCGTTCCGAGGGTGAAGCCCTCGGATCCCATCCCCACCAGGAAGCGGGGAATGCCGCTGAGGGAGAACCGCTCCATGAAGGCGGCATAGTTTGCAGCGGAGCGGCGGGTAAACTCACCCAGCAGGAACAGGCCGCTATCGACGCGGGAATCCAGGTCCAGCAGCGCATTGCGCAGCCGTGTCCGGAGGGAGGAGTGCTCGCCTTCGCTCACCGCAGGTGGACCATCCAGCTTGCCGTGGCAGCACGGCCGTCTTCATCCCTGGCACGAGCCTGTGGCCGGAAAACGACCTGAGCTCTGCCAGCCCTCGTCTATAGCGCGCTCCCGCTCCGGCGGCGAGTGGTACCTTAAGTGACTGATCGCCTGACCCTTTTTTATCCTTACCCCGGAGTGTCCGCAGCCGGCGGAACCGGAAAGGTTGCGGGGCACCAGGGGTGCCCCTTCAATTGCCGGCCCCGATGCCGTAGGCAGGGTCATGACCGACATCCCCTTCTGGCGCACCACGCCCCTCGCCCTCATGTCGCCGTCGCAATGGGAGAGCCTGTGCGACGGCTGCGGGCGCTGTTGCCTGGTCAAGCTCGAGGACGAAGACACGGGGCAGGTGGCTTATACCGACGTGGCCTGCCGCCTTCTGGACGGGCAAAGCTGCCGCTGCAAAGATTATCCGAACCGACAGGCGCTGGTGCCCGACTGCGTGCAGCTGACGCCCGAAGCGGTGCACGATCTGGCGTGGCTGCCGCCAACCTGCGCCTATCGGCTGCTGGACGAAGGCCAGGATCTGCCATGGTGGCATCCTCTGGTCTCCGGCGATCCGGCCACGGTGGAGCAAGCCGGCGTGTCCGTGGCGGGCCGGACCGCCGGATCGGAAGAGGTCTTCTCGGTCCTCGAACTCATGGACCATATGGTGGCGTGGCCGGTGCGCTGGCCGCGCGGGGCCAAGGTGCCGCCCGGCAGCGGCACCAAGCGTTCCAAACGTTAGGGCTCAGACCGAGCGCAACGGCGCCACCGGGGCACTCCGGCGGATCGGGGAGATGGTCGCGCCCTGCGGTTCGCTCTCGGCTTCCAGCGCCGCCTTGAGTGCGCAGCGGCCGGAACTGGCGCGCAGCGCAAGGGCGGAGGCCCCGGCAATGGCGAGCAGGCCGAGGAGGCCGCCGCGGCGCAGGCCCCAACTGGCGACGACCGTGCTGCCGATGCCCGAGATCCAACGTTCGCCGGAGGTGAGGTTGTGCGCGCGGGGCATGAGGCGTTCTCCTGGAAATGATTGCGCTCGGGAAACGCGCGCTTCGGGCTGAGAGTTCCGGTCGACGCGAGGTTCGATGCCCGCTCACTTCGGGGCTGGCTGGTGAGCCATGCGCAATGCGCGCTTTTCTTGAGACAGATCAACGCCTAGACCTCATATATCAGCCTGGTCCTGCCGATGGCCGTTTCCCCCGCCGCCCGTCGAGGCGCCGGCTCGTGACGAGTTTCCCATGTCCGCCCCCCATTCTCCCCGCCCGCAGCCGGGCTACCGCGCCATCGCTCTGATCGTGGCCAGCGCCATGTTCATGGAGCAGCTCGACGCCACCATTCTCGCCACGGCGCTGCCCGCCATGGCGCGGGACTTTGCGGTGACGGCGCCGCACATGAGCATTGCCCTGACCTCCTATCTGCTGGCGCTGGCGGTCTTCATCCCCGCCAGCGGCTGGGCGGCGGATCGCTTCGGGGCGCGCACGGTGTTTGCCAGCGCCATCGCGGTCTTCACACTCGGCTCGCTGCTCTGCGCCCAGGCGGAGAGCCTGGCCTTCCTGGTGGGGGCGCGGCTGATCCAGGGGGTGGGCGGGGCGATGATGATCCCGGTGGGGCGGCTGGTGTTGCTGCGGTCGGCCAGCAAGGCGGACCTGGTCTCGGCCATGTCGTGGCTGCTGGTGCCGGCGATGATCGGGCCGGTGGTGGGGCCGCCGGTGGGGGGATTCATGGTCACCTATCTGGATTGGCGCTGGATCTTCTACATCAATCTGCCCATCGGCGTGCTGGGCCTGGTGCTGGTGAGCCGGTTCATCGCCAACACAAAAGCCGAGCGCCCAGAACGGTTTGATGCCCTCGGCCTGCTGCTGTCCGGGGGCGCGCTGGGGGGATTGCTGTTCGCCTTCGAGCTGTCCAGCCGGGGCGAGGCGGATCTGCGGGTGACCCTGGCGCTGATGGCGGTGGGGTGTGCCAGCGGCGCCCTTTATCTGCGGCACGCCCGCGCCATGGCCGCCGCCGGGCGCCCGCCGATTCTCGATATGTCTTTGATGCGCATAGAGACTTTCCGTCTCTCAGTGATCGCCGGCAACATCACCCGGATCACCCAGGGGGCGCAGCCCTTTCTGTTGCCCTTGATGCTGCAGCTGGGGTTCGGCATGAGTGCGGCGCAGAGCGGGCTGATCACGCTGGCCACCGCCTGCGGCTCGCTGCTGATGAAGGGCATCGCCCCCAAGGTGTTGCGGCGCTTCGGTTTTCGCAACACGCTGCTGGTCAATGGGGTGATCTGCACCGCCACCTATGCGGTCTGCGCCCTGATGCGCCCGTCCTGGCCGGAATGGAGTCTCTATGCGCTGCTGACCGCCGGCGGCTTCTTCATGGCCCTGCAATTCACCGCATACAACACCGTGGCATATGACGAGATTCCCGCCGCCCGGATGAGCGCGGCGTCGAGCTTCTACACCACCTTCCAGCAGCTGATGCTGTCCATGGGCATCTGCGTCGCCGGCTTCGCGCTGCACCTGTCCATGGCGGCAAACGGTCGGGCCGTACCGGGGCTGGCGGATTTCTCGGTGGCCTTCGTGGTGGTGACCACCATCGCCATGAGTGCCACCTTCTGGAATGCCCGCCTGCCCCATGATGCCGGGGCGGACATTTCCGGCCACCGTCGCCGGCGCAGCCTGGCCGCCGCCGTCAACGAGGCGACCGACCCGGCGGAGTAGGCGCCGCCCGCCGCCGTCCGCCGCCGCATCGGCGGGTCTCACCAGACAGACATGCGCAAGGCATCCCGCGCCGCCGGTCCCGGCACGCGCCGACCGCTGCTGCGCCTGATCGCCAGCCCGGGCTGTCAGCCTGGGGCCGTCAGCCTGGCGCAACGCCTGGGCGGTAAAACGGTCGGATACAACACGCTATACCCTCAGGAGGAAGAGAGGATGGCAACCTATATCGCCACGGGCAGCACGCTCCTGGAGGGGAACCACCAGTTCGACGACCGCACCGCTTATTGCACCCGCTGCGGCTGCCATTGGAACACCGCTTATCTGTCGCGCAGGGGCTGCGTGGACGCGCCCAATGTCACCGCCATCTCGCATCTGCGGGCGCGGGCGCGGCTCGATGCGCTGCTGGCCCTGCGCCACCAGCGGCAGACGCCACAGAAGGTCTGACGACGGCGGCCGGCGCGCCGGTCCGGCCCCCGGCACGAAAGTAAAAATTCCTAGGAAAATATGCCTTGACAGCGGTGCGCTGCTTCGGCATCATTCTCCCACGCTCCAGATTTGCGCCTCACGATCCCGACGCCGGACCTTCCCCTCACTGGGCCGTCCGGTGAGCGCGCGATCTCGGGGCGGCCACGTCTGGCCGTGCGCCATCATCCGTCTGCACCCGGGTCATCCCGTTTTGCCCGTCGGCCGTGTCCCGCCGCCCGCCATCCCCCTGGCGACGGTGGCGCTGCGGCCTGCCCCGCAACCGGGGCACCGGGCGGCCGGATGCTGGCGTGGCGGGAACCGGGGCGGGCCTTGCCTGAGGAGATTGTCATGCTGCCACGCACCTCTCCGGATCTGGCGGCGCGGGCGCGCGCCCTCTATGCCCAGGGCGTGCCGGTGAAACTGATCATGCAGGACACCGGCCTCACCCATCGGCAGATCTATTATTGGCTGGATCGGGAGGCGGGCGCCGTCGGCCGGCCGGGACAGCCCGCCGCCATTCCCGCCGCGCGTCGCCGGCGCGCCGATCTGGCCCGCCCCCCCGGCGCGGTGACGCGCCGACGCCTCATGGGGCGGCTGTGGCGGGCGGCGGAAGCGCAGATCGGCGAGATCGAAGCGCGCCTCGGCGCCGCCCGTGGCGGCGCGGAGGATGCGCCGGAGGCCCCGCCGGTGCCCCGGGATGCGGAGCGCGAGGCGCGCGCTTTGGCGGTTCTGGCGCGGGTTCTGCGGGAACTGACCGCGCTGGAGGCCGCCGCGCGGCGCGACAGTCTGGCATCGCCCCCCGTCGGCACCGACGGCGCCCGCGATCCGGACACCTTCCGCCGCGAACTGGCCCGGCGGCTCGAACATCTGCGCGATACCGCGCAATCCCCGCCGGAGGCGTGAGGTCGGGGCCGGACCGGCGCGCCTCCGCTGCCGGCCGTGCCCCATAACCACGCACGCGGGGGGCGCAATACCTCAGGAGAGCGCCCGGCATTCCGGAACGGCGCCACGCCTCGGCTGCCGGTTGAGCGCTGACGCGAGACCGTA
Source organism: Azorhizobium sp. (assembly GCA_965227945.1). GTDB lineage: Bacteria > Pseudomonadota > Alphaproteobacteria > Rhizobiales > Xanthobacteraceae > Azorhizobium. The sequence continues at coordinate 322,923 of CBDDGQ010000005.1, forward strand.
TCCCGCCAGCGCCGCTGCCAGGGACAGGGCGACGACCGCCACCACATAGGCCACGCCATAGGCCCAGTGCCCCTTGAGAATGAGCAGGAAGGTCTCCAGCCCCATCAGGGAGCGGGTCGTGTATCCCCCGCAAAACCCGGCCATCACGAACTGCCGCGTGACCTCGCCCATGGGGAGGCGCGCGCCGGGGGCGGTGAGCGTGGCGAACACCGTGATGAGGAAGGAGCCCACCACATTCACGATCGCCGTCGCCAGCAGATCGCCGCCGCCCCAGTGGGACATGATGAGCGTGCCCGTCTGGAACCGACCCAGCGCGCCCAGCGCGCTGCCGATGCCCACGGCCACGCACAGCACCACGGGCGAGACCGGACGGCTCGGGGGGACTGTCATGACAGGGCACCCACCACGGCCACATAGCCGGCCGCGACCGCCGCCAGGCACAGAATGGTGGATCCGGCCACGTTCAGCGCCGCCAGCACCGGCCGGTGGTCCAGCACCAGGTTGAGGGTCTGCAGGCAGAAGGACGAGACGGTCGTATAGCCGCCGAGCAGGCCGGTGATGATGAAGTCATGGGCCAGATGCTGGTTAAAGAACACGACGGACACGCTGGCCAGGCCGGCGACCAGTCCGATGACCAGCGCCCCCGTGACATTGACCGCGAGGGTGCCGAAGGGAAATCGTGTGCCCCACATCTGCCCGACCAAAGCCGACACCAGGAAGCGCGCGCTGCCGCCGATCGCCCCACCCAGGCCCACAAGGAGATAAGCGGTGCCGGTCATGTCCTCCCTCACGCAATGAAACCGCCCGCAGGGTGAGCGGAACCAGCGCCAGGATCTTGATGGATCAGGTCGGTTTTTGAACCTGCGCGTCGTTCTGGCACGGCGGAGCGCAGTCGCGCCGAGGGCGCACGCACTGGCGCCGATCGCCAAGGATCACCTTGTGCCAAGCGGGGACCGACCCGCCCGGCCGGGCGCTGCGCCGGCAAGAGAGACGCGCGGGATCCTCGTCCCCCGCCCATGGCCGACGGCGCCGCCCGGCGCGCAGCCCATCTGACGGAAAGGCCAGCCATGGCGCGGAAACCGCGGACCGCCTCTGCCCCCGCCAAGCGGCGAAGGGGGCCTCCCGGGCCTCCAGCCCTTGTGGCCACGGCTCCGGCGCTCCTGCCGATGGCGGATCTGCGGGCGGCGCTCGTGGGGTGCATGGCGGACGCGCCCATGGCGCAGCGTTTCCTCGCCGGCCTGGATGAAGCCACCGCTGAGCGTCTGCTCACCGACTGGGAAGTCTGGGCGCGGCCCGACCAGTTGCCGCCGCCCGCCGCCGCCTCCGGGGCGCCATGGACCACCTGGCTGGTGCTGGGCGGGCGTGGCGCCGGCAAGACCCGCGCCGGCGCCGAATGGGTGCGCGGGCTGGCCCTGGGCCGGCCGCCCTTCGCCGCACAGCCGGTGGGGCGCATCGCCTTGATCGCCGAGACCATGGCCGATGTGCGCGAGGTGATGGTGGACGGCGTCTCCGGGCTGCTGGCCATCCATCCCGCTGGCGAGCGCCCAAGCTTCGAGCCCACCCGCCGCCGCCTGGTGTGGCCCAACGGCGCCGTCGCCCAGGGCTTTTCGGCGGAAGATCCCGAGAGCCTGCGCGGCCCGCAGTTCGAGGCCGCCTGGCTGGACGAACTGGCCAAATGGCGGCGCGGTCAGGCCACGTTCGACATGCTGCAATTCGGCCTGCGCCTGGGCACCCAGCCGCGCCAGATGATCACCACCACGCCGCGGCCCTCGGCGCTGCTGCGTCGTCTGCTGGGCGATCCGGCCACCGTGGTGAGCCGGGCGCGCACGGCGCAGAACGCCTTCCATCTCGCCCCGGCGTTTCTGGAGGCGGTGGTGGGACGTTATGGCGGCACGCGGCTCGGCCGCCAGGAACTGGACGGCGAGATCATCGAAGACCGGCCCGACGCCTTGTGGTCGCGGCCCGCGCTGGAGGCGGCGCGGGAAGAGGCCGCCCCGCCACTGGTGCGGGTGGTGGTGGCGGTGGATCCGCCCGCCTCCTCCCGTGCCGGGGCGGATGCCTGCGGCATTGTCGGGGCGGGCATCGACGCCCTGGGCGGCCTGCATGTGCTGGCGGATGCGAGCGCCAGCGGCCTGCGTCCGGCGCAATGGGCGGCGCGCGCCATCGACCTGTTCCGGCGCCTGGAGGCCGATGCGGTGGTGGCGGAGGTCAACCAGGGCGGCGAGATGGTGCGCGCCGTGCTGGGCGAGGTGGATGCCGGGGTGCCGGTGCGCCCGGTGCGGGCGACGCGGGGCAAATATCTGCGGGCCGAGCCGGTGGCCGCGCTCTATGAGCAGGGCCGGGTGCGCCATGCGGGCAGCTTCCCGGCGCTGGAAGACGAATTGTGCGATTTCGGGCCCGACGGCCTGTCCTCCGGCCGCTCGCCGGACCGGCTGGATGCCTTGGTCTGGGCGATCACCGAACTGGCGCTGGGGCCGAAGGCACCGGTGCCGCGGGTGCGCGGCTTCTGAGCGCCGGAGGCAGCGGCAGGCCGAACAGCCGCGCCGGCGTCTCCAGCAGCACCTGCCGGCGCAGTTCCGGTTCGGGAAAGGCCTGCGCCAGCAGCGCGCGGCTCTGGCGCGGATCGGCGTCGGCCTCGTGCGCGGTGTGGGGCCAGTCGCTGCCCCACATCAATTGGCGCGCGCCGAACGCCGCTTTCGCCGCCTGCATCAGGGCCAGCGCATCACCGCCGCCCAGCCGGTAGGGCGCGGACAGTTTCAGATAGAGGCGCGGCGTGCGCGCCGCGGTCTCCAGGATCGCCTGGAACGCCGGGTCGCGGACCCCGAGGGTGGGATCCGGCAGTGCGAAATGATCCAGCACGATGGCCGGCACATCGCTGACCAGGATCTGCGGCAGCAGCCGCGCCAGCCGATGGGCCTGGGCCTGGATCTCGATCTGGAACCGGGCAGCGGTGGCGGCGCGCAGCAGCGCCTGCCAGTCGGGCGCGAAGAGGTCGGGGTCCGGCTGGCCGATGAGGTTCAGCCGGAGCCCCACGATGCCCGCCGCCGCCAAGGGGCGCAGGGCCTGCGCGGTGGCGCCGGGCGCCACCACGGCGATGCCCGCCAGGCGCTCCGGCGCCTGGGCGAGCGCCGCGAGCAGATAGCGATTGTCGGTGCCCAGGAAGCTCGGCTGCACCAGCACGCCGGCGACGCACTGGGCGGCGTCCAGCATGGCGAGGTAGCGGGCGGGGAGCGCGTCATAGTCCGGCACGTAGCGGGCCTCCGGCGCGACGGGCAGGCCGCGCCGGAACACATGGGCATGGGTGTCGATGGCCGCAGCGGCGATGGCATCAGTGTCGATGGCCGCCGCCTGGCGGTCGGCGTCGGTCGGCGTCGGCGTCATTCGGCGCCCTGCCGGGCGAGGGTGGGGGCCGGGGCCGGCGCCGCGCCCGCATCCAGGCGCACCGCGCGGGTTTCCGGCAGCATCAGCACCGCCACCACCACCAGGGAATAGGCGATGGCCGCGTCGATGCCGATGGCCGCGCCCAGCGGAATGCTCTCGCTCATATGGCCCACCAGGAAGGGGAAGATCGCCGACACGATGCGCCCCGCATTGTAGCAGAAGCCCACCCCGGTGCCGCGCAGGCCGCCGGGGTACAGCTCCGAGAACAGCGCCCCCATGCTGGCGGGAATGCCGGCGGAACAGAATCCGAGCGGAAAGCCCAGCACCAGCATGGCGGTGTCGCCGAAGGGCAGGAACACATAGGCCAGCACCACGATGACGCAGGCGACCGCGAACAGCCCCACCGTGCGCTTGCGCCCGATGCGATCCAACAGATGGGCGGCGGCGATGCAGCCGCAGAAGAAGGCAACGATGATCACCGCCAGATAGGCGCCGGTGCCCAGCGTGGAGAGCTGCCGTTCCACCTTCAGATAGGTGGGCAGCCAGGCGGTGACCGCATAATAGCCGCCATGGGCGCCGGTGCCGAGCAGCAGGCCCACCAGGGTCACCCGCAGCACGTCGGGGGAGAAGATGCCCAGCAGCGGCGTGCGGGCGCCGGCGGTGCGCGGCATGCGGGCGGGGGAGGCGTCCGGCTCCGGCACATGGCGGCGCACGAAGATCACCAGCAGCGCCGGCAAGAGGCCGATGCCGAACAGAATGCGCCAAGCATATTCCGGCGGCACGAAGGAATAGATGCCGGTCTGCAGCAGCACCGCCGCGCCCCAGCCGATGGCCCAGGCGCTCTGCACCGTGCCCAGCGCCTTGCCGCGATGGGCGGGGCGGATGGCTTCGCTCATGAGCGCCACGCCGGCCGCCCATTCGCCGCCGAAGCCGAGGCCCTGCAAGGCTTTCAGCACCAGGAGCTGGTTGTAATTCTGGGCGAAGGCGGAGGCGAAGGTGGAGAGCGCGAACCACAGGATCATCACCTGCAGGGCGCGCACCCGGCCGATGCGGTCCGAGACCGCCCCGCCCACCCAGCCGCCCAAAGCCGAGGCGATCAGGGTGACGCTGGTGACGAGGCCCGCATCCGCCTTGCTGATGTGCCACAGGCCCAGCAGGGTCGGGATGACCAGGGAGAAGAGTTGCACGTCGAGCGCGTCCAGCGCCCAGCCGCCGAAGCAGGCCCAGAAGGTCTTGCGCTCGGCACTGTTGATATCCTTGAACCAGGTGAACATGGCACGTCCTCCCGACGTGGGCGTCAGAGTGTTTGGGTGCCGCTCTTGCGGCGGCTCTTGTCGATCAGGGGCTGAGCCACGGGCGCGCACCGCGCGGCCCCCGTCGGGCGGCCCGGACATGCGCTCTCCTGTGGCGTCAGCGAATGTGGCGTCAGCGAATTTCGATGCGGTAGCGGAAGCGGTCGGCGGGGCCGCGGGAGCGGCGCCATTCGATGGCGTGGCGGTCGTAGCCGCGGGCGATGCGGTCCACCACCACCACCGGCGCGCCCTTGGGGATCTGCAGCGCGCGGGCATCGCTCGCGCCGGCCAGATCCACGCTCAAGGTCTCGTCGGCGCTGGCCACCACCTCGCCGCACAGGCGCTCATAGAGCGGATAGAGCAAATCGCCGAAGCCGGTGAGGGGCAGGTCTTCCAGCGGCGCGAACCGCGCGCGGTCCAGCCAGATCTCCTCGGCGAACACCGGGGCTCCGGCCACCAGCCGCAGCCGGTCGATGCGCAGCGCCGGGGTGCGTGGCGCAAGGCCGAGGGCGGCGGCCGGTTCCGCGGGGCAGGGGGCCAGCTTGCGGGCGAGGATGCGCCCTTCGGGCATGATGCGCGCGCCACTGGCATCTTCGGCGCGGAAGAAGCGGAATAAGGAGCGATCCAGCGAGGGCCGGCGCACGAAGGTGCCGCGGCCCTGCATGCGGTCCAGCACCCCTTCCGCCACCAGCGTCTCCACCGCCTTGCGCACGGTGCCGATGGCCACCCCATTGGCGCGCGCGATCTCGGTCTCGGAGGGGATGGCACTGCCCGGCATCCAGGCGCCGGCGACGATGCGGGCGATCATGGCATCGCGCAGCCGCTGATAGAGCGGCAGCCGCGCATCGGCGGCGTCGTCGAGCAGCGGGTCTAAGAGCGCCTGGTCGGTCATGGCGGGCCTTGGGTGCGGTCGCGCAATCTCTAGTCATCTATATGACTATTTGTATGAATGAGGGACGTCAAGAGCCGCGCGGCCAGGCCCGGCAAGGTTCTGGACTGCGGGAAGCGCCGGCGCTGTGAGCTCTCCGCGCCGGCGTACGGTCAATCCCACGACCGCATGCGTTGGCGCTCTGGTTCGGAGAGCTGTGCGGCAGAATGGAGCCTCTGCCGGCGCGCCGCCCGACGCCTCGTCATCAGCGCGCGTGTCCTCTGCGCACCGCACTCCCTCCCCCCTTGCGGGGGAGGGGTGGGGAGGGGGGTGAAACGGGCGCCGTTGCAGAGCTGGCTTGGTGATGCCCGGACTGGTCGGGCGGGCGGACGGAGGTGATGAAGGGGGCTGCTCAAAGCGGCCTCCCAGCCATGGCCGTTTCACCCCCCTCCCTGCCCTCCCCCGCAAGGGGGGAGGGTTCCCCCGACCGCTTGTGTTGGCGCTCTGCCTGGGATGGCTGGGCCGGCGCGCTGCGCGCCTGCCGGCGCGCCGCCCGACGCCTCGTCATCAGCGCGCGTGTCCTCTGCGCACCGCACTCCCTCCCCCCTTGCGGGGGAGGGGTGGGGAGGGGGGTGAAACGGGTGCCCTTGCAGAGCTGGCTCGGTGATGCCCGGTCTGGTCGGGCGGACGGATTGAGATGATCCAGCCGGCTGCTCAAAGCGGCCTCCCATCCATGGCCGTTTCACCCCCCTCCCTGCCCTCCCCCGCAAGGGGGGAGGGTTCCCCCGACCGCTTGTGTTGGCGCTCTGCCTGGGATGGCTGGGCCAGCGCGCTGCGCGCCTGCTGGCGTGCGGCCGGTCCCCTCGTCATCAGCGCGCGTGTCTTCTGCGCACCGCGCTCCCTCCCCCCTTGCGGGGGAGGGGTGGGGAGGGGGGTGAAACGGGTGCCCTTGCAGAGCTGGCTCGGTGATGCCCGGTCTGGTCGGGCGGACGGACGGAGGTGATGAAGGGGGCTGCTCAAAGCGGCCTCCCATCCCCGGCCGTTTCGCCCCCCTCCCTGCCCTCCCCCGCAAGGGGGGAGGGTTCCCCCGACCGCTTGTGTTGGCGCTCTGCCTGGGATGGCTGGGCCAGCGCGCTGCGCGTCTGCTGGCGCGCCGCCGGTCCCCTTGTCACCAGCGCGCGCGTCCTCTGCGCACCGTACTCCCTCCCCCGCAAGGGGGGAGGGTTCCCCGGACCGCATGTGGTGGCGCGTTGCCTGGGGTGGCTGGGCAATAGCGCTGAGTGTCTGCTGGGGTGCGGGCCGTCGCCCATCGTTATCAGGACGCCCTCCTCATCAGCCACCGTGCTCCCGCCCCCGTGAGAGGGAAGGGTGGGGACGAACGCGTGCCGGTGTGGACCACCTGAGGACGGTCTCCGGCAGGTGCAGGCCGCGGGGCCGCGACCGCCGTTCCCCCAGCCTCGCCTCTCGCCCCGCCCCCTTCCCGCGGCCCTGCCGCCTGTCCGGAGCCCGCCATGCGCGCCTCGATCTTCGACGTGTTCCGCCCCCGCCCCACTGAAGCGAAGGCCAGCCGCACCGCGGCGCTGGTGGCGCTGCTCACCACCGGGCGGGCCCGCTGGACGCCGCGCGATTATGCCGGCCTCGCGCGCGAGGGGTTCGCCCGCAATGCGGTGGCCTATCGGGCTGTGCGGCTGATCAGCGAGGCCGCCGCCAGTGTGCCGCTGCTGCTGATGGACGGCGGGCGCGAGTTGGACGCCCATCCGCTGCTGGACCTGCTGGCGCGGCCCAATCCGCGCGCCATCGGCGCCGATTTCCTGGAGGCGGTCTTTGGCCATCTGCTGGTGGCCGGCAATGCCTATGTGGAGGCGGTGGCCCTTGAAGGCCGGGTGCGCGAACTCTATGCCCTGCGCCCCGATCGCATGAAGGTGGTGCCCGGTCCGAACGGCTGGCCGGAGGCGTTCGACTATACGCTGGACGGCCGCACCCTGCGCATTCCCCAGGACAGCCTGCTGCCCGAGGCCCAGCTGCCGCCCATCCTGCATCTGGCGCTGTTCAATCCGCTGGACGATCTCTACGGCTTCGCGCCGCTGGAGGCCGCCGCCCAGGCGCTGGATCTGCACAATGCGGCGGGGGCCTGGAACAAGGCGCTGCTGGACAATGCCGCCCGGCCCTCCGGCGCGCTGATCTATGGCGGCACGGGGAGCCTCTCCGACGACCAGTTCGAGCGGCTGAAGGGCGAATTGGAGGCGAGCTTCCAGGGCGCCGGCAATGCCGGGCGGCCGCTGCTGCTGGAGGGTGGCCTCGACTGGAAGCCCTTGGGCCTCAGCCCCAAGGACATGGATTTCGAGGCGGCCCGCGCCGGCGCCGCGCGGGAGATCGCCTTGGCGCTGGGTGTGCCGCCCATGCTGCTGGGCATTCCGGGCGACAACACCTTCGCCAATTATGCCGAGGCCAATCGCGTGCTGTGGCGCCAGAGCGTGCTGCCCTTGGTCAAGCGCGTGGCGACCGCCCTCAGCGCCTGGCTGGCCCCCGCTTATGGGCCGGGCCTGGCGCTGGTGCCGGACCTCGACCAGGTGGAGGCGCTCGCCGCCGAGCGCTCCGATCTGTGGAGCCGGGTGGGAGCGGCCCCCTTCCTCTCCGATGACGAAAAGCGCGCGGCGGTGGGCTACGGCCCGGCGCCCCGCTGATCGCCCGTCCGCCCGCTCACCCGGAGGCCCCCATGGACACCGTGCTGCGCACCTTCGCCGAACGCGGCGACCTCGCGCATCTGGCGCTGGCCGCCTGGGCGGTGAGCGCGTCCGGCGTGGCGCTGGGCGCGCTGCGGGCGCTCACCCGCGCGCATCAGCGCATGGACGATTTCGTGCGCGAGCTGGCCCGCTTCAACGCCCGCGCCAGCGACGACTGATCCCATCCCTAACGGAGACCCTTGAGCCATGCGAGCCCCCTTCCTCGTCAAGGCGCCGGCCCCGCGCATCCGCGCGCTGGGGCCCGGCCCGGTGCGCCGCGCCGCCGCCCCGCCGTCCGCCAGCGTGTTCCGCGATTTCGTCGCCACGCTGGAGAAGCTGGAGCGCGGCACCAAGCGCAAGCCCGCGGCCCCCGGCCGCAAGGCGCTGTGATGGCGGCGCTGAGCGCCGGGTCCGCGCCGGTGGCCACCTTCGCCGGCTATGCCTGCCTGTTCGATGAGGTGGATCTGGGCCGCGACACCATCGCCCCCGGCGCCTTCGCGCAGTGTCTGGCCCGCCGCGGCAGCGCCGGGGTGCGGCTGCTCTACCAGCACGACCCGGCTGAGCCCATCGGCGTGTGGGCGCGGATCGCCGAGGATGCGGTGGGCCTCAAGGTGGAGGGCTGCCTCACGCTGGAGGTGGCGCGGGCCCGCGAGGTGGCGGCGCTGGTGCGCGCCGGCGCCCTGGACGGCCTGTCCATCGGCTTCAAGGCGGTGGAGGCCCGCACCGATCCGCGCACCCGGGTGCGGCGGATCACCCGCATCGATCTGTGGGAGGTGTCGGTGGTCACCTTTCCCATGCAGCCCCGCGCCCGCATCACCACCGCCGGTCCCGACGGGCCGCTGGCGCTGGTGGCCCCGGCGCCGCAGCCGCTGCGGCCACCGACCCCGCTCACCACCCGTCAGGCCGCCCGCGCGGTGCAGGACGCCGCCGCCCGGTTGCGGCCGCATCTGCTGGCCGTCTGATCCGGTCTTCGTCTGTCTCGCAGCCCAAGTCTTCCAGCCCAAGTTTCCCAGCGAAGGAACCCATCATGACCCATCTGCTGTCCGCGCCCGAGACCAAGGTGTCCGCCCCCGAGGGCCAGTCCGCCCTCGACGGCCTCATGCGGTCGTTCGAGACCTATAAGGAGACCAACGAGATCCGCCTGGCGCAGATCGAGCGCAGCGGCGCCGCCGACCCGCTCACCGCCGACAAGATGGCCCGCATCGACGGCGCCCTGGACGCCCACAAGGCGCGCCTCGACGAATTGGAGATGAAGCGCCACCGCCCGGCCTTCGGCCAGGGCCTGCCGCGCACCGCCCCCGAACGGGAGCATGGCGATGCCTTCACCAATTATGTGCGCCACGGCGAGGCCGGCGGGCTGAAGGCGCTGGAGGCCAAAGCCCTGTCCGCCGGCTCCGGGGCCGACGGCGGCTATCTGGTGCCGTTCGAGACCGAGCAGGAGATCGGCCGGCGGCTGGCGCTGCTCTCGCCCATCCGCGCCTTGGCGACCGTCCGCACCATCGGCGGCGGTACCTACAAGAAGCCGTTCATGACCTCCGGCCCCGCCGTGGGGTGGGCGGCGGAGACGGCGGCGCGGCCGCAGACCGACAGCCCGGTGCTGGCGGAACTGACCTTCCCTGCCATGGAACTCTACGCCATGCCGGCGGCCACCCAGGCGCTGCTGGATGACGGGCAGGTCAATATCGAGGCCTGGATCGCCGGCGAGGTGGATTCCGCCTTCGCCGACCAGGAGGGCGCCGCCTTCGTGAGCGGCGACGGCATCACCCAGCCCACCGGCTTCCTGTCCTATCCCAAGGTGGCGGAGAGCGCCTGGACCTGGGGCAAGATCGGTTCTCTGGCCACCGGCGCGGCGGGCGCCTTTCCCGCCAGCAATCCGTCCGATCCGCTGGTGGATCTGGTCTATGCGCTGAAGGGCGGCTACCGCCAGGGCGCCACCTTCGTGCTCAACCGCCGCACCCAGGCGGCGGTGCGCAAATTGAAGGATTCCACCGGCGACTATCTGTGGGCGCCGCCCGCGGGGGCCGGCCAGCCGGCGAGCCTTCTGGGCTTTCCGGTGCAGGAATCCGAGGCCATGCCGGACATCGCGGACGGGGCCTTTCCCATCGCCTTCGGCGATTTCCGCCGCGGCTATCTGGTGGTGGATCGGGCCGGCGTCCGGGTGCTGCGCGATCCTTATTCCGCCAAGCCCTATGTGCTGTTCTACACCACCAAGCGGGTGGGCGGCGGCGTGCAGGATTTCGACGCCCTCAAGCTGTTGAAGTTCGCCGCCAGCTGAGCCGCTGAGCGCACGGCCCTTCCCGGCCTGGTGCCCGGCAGAACCCTCCCCCCGTGCGGGGGAGGGCAGGGAGGGGGGTGAAACGGGCGCCGCTGTCGTCCGCTGCGATGACCGCGGACCCGGCGCGCAGTGGTGCGCCGAGGCTCCATCCGCAATCACAGCTCCGCCGCGCCTCAGTTCTTCAGCGGACTGCCGAGCTTGCTGGCGGTGGCGTCGATCCAGTCGCGGTGGAGCCCCACCAGGGTGACGCCGGTGACGCCGCCGCAGCCGCGGGCGCCCGCCGGGCCGGTGGCCCAGCCCACCACGCCGGCCAGGGTCTGGCCGAGAAAGGCCGGGCCGCCGCTGTCGCCGGTGCAGGCCCCCGCCAGGCCCATGAAGGGGGCCAGCCGCACCATGATGCCCCCGGTGGTGCCGATGGATGGCAGGCTGACTGAGCGCAAGGTGCCCGCGGACTTCTCCGCGCTATCCCCGTCCATGCCGTAGCCGGCGATGAGGAATTCGGTGCCGCGCGCCGGCAAGGCCGGATCGGTGGACAGAGGCGCCGGGTGGAAGCTGGCGGGCAGCACCTCCGACAGCTTCATCAGGGCGAGGTCCGGCGTCGGCCGCCGGGTGCGGAACTGGTCGCCGTCGAAGCGGGGATGGGTGGCGATGCGCAGCGCCGGAATGAGCCGCGGCGTCCCCGAGCCTACCAGCGCCACCGCATAATTGCCCGCCGGCCCGACGCAATGGGCCGCGGTCAGCACCAGGTCCGGGGCCACCAGCGTGCCGCTGCAGGAGGCGCCGCGGGTGGAGACGATCATCACCGTGGAGACGGCGGCCGGCCCGCCCCCCGGACGACCGCCGACAATGGCGCGGGCGGGGATCGGCCCCAGCGCCAGGACCGCCGTGGCGCAGGCCAGGACCGCACCGGCGGCCCGGCGGTGACTCAACGGAACACGATACGGCACGCAACCCCCATCGCCAGGACAGATCCAAGTTTTGGACCCGGGCGCGGGGCGGGGTCAATCCCGCCGCCGCTTCGCCGGGGTCGCAGGCCGCGCGCCCTCTCTCGCCATACCGCCACCGTCACGGAGCCCCCATGACCCAACGTATCGCCGGCCCCGCGCGCGAGCCGCTGACGCTCGCCGAGGCCAAGGCCTTCCTGCGCGTCGACAGCGACGCCGAGGATGCCCTCATTGCGGCGCTGATCGCCGCCGCCCGCCGCGCCGTGGAGGCGGCCACCGGCCGTGCCTTGCTGGCCCAGAGCTGGCGGGTGGTGCGCGACGCCTGGCCACCCAGCGGCGTGTTCGCGCTGCCGGTGGCGCCGGTGCAGGCGCTCCTGGCGGTGCGCCTGCGGGCCGCCGACGGCAGCGTCGCGGAGCTGGAGCCCGCCCGGCTGCGGCTCACGGTGGATCGCACCCCGGCGCTGATCCATCTGGACCCCGCCACCCTGCCGGCCCCCGGCGCCCGCTTCGGCGGCATCGAGATCGACGTTCGGGCCGGCTATGGCGACGCCGCCGATGCGGTGCCCGAGGACCTCGTCCAGGCGGTGCGGCTGATGCTGGCGCACTTCCACGAACATCGCGATGCGCCGGGCGACACTTTGCGCCCGCCCGCCACGGTGGCAGCGCTGCTGGCGCCCTATCGGCTGGTGCGGCTGTGAGCGGGTCGGACAGCGCCACGTCGCCGCCGGTGGGCGCGCTGCGCCACCGCATCGACCATCAGACGGCGGTGGAGAGCCCCGACGGGGTCGGCGGGGTGACCCGCACCTTTCTCACCGTGGACCGCCTGTGGGGGCGCATGGAGACGCCCACGGCGGGCGGCAGCTTCGGCGAGGAGCGCCGCTTCGGCCTCGCCACCGTGCGGGTGACGGTGCGGGCGCCCAACACCATCGCGTCGGGCGACCGCCTGCTGGCCGGCGCCCGCCGCCTCACGGTGGAGGCCACCTCCGATCCCGACGGGCGCGGGCGCTTCACCCTGGTGCATTGTCGCGAGGAACAGCCATGATGTTTTCCGCTCGAACCCTCGGCCTCGATGGCCTCGGGGAGCGCCTCGCGGCGCGCCTCTCCCCGGCGCGCGTGGCGACGGCGCTGGATGCCGCCGCCGCCCGTCTGGCGCGGGCGGCCGAAGCGCGGCTGGGGGCGCCGCCGACGGTGCGCGCCACCCCCGGCCTGCGGCTGGTGGGCAGCGGCGATCCCGCCGCCGTGGCGCGCGAGACCGGCACGCTCGCCACCCCGCCCGATCCCTGGCTGGGGCCGGCGGTGGCCGAGGTCAAAGCGAGCGGGCCCGCGCCCGCAGACGGCGGTGCGCCATGACCGCGCCGCTCACCTCCGCACCGCTCTCGTCGGCTCTGGCGCTGCGCACCGCCATCCATGCGCGCCTCGCCGAGGACAGCCCGCTGCAGGCGCTCATTGCCGGCCGGATCCACGACGTGCCGCCCAAGGACGTGGTCTTCCCCTTCGTGACCCTGGGCGAGGCGGTGGTGTCCGACTGGTCCACCGCCACCGAAGGCGGCAGCGAGCAAGCGCTCACTTTGCATGTGTTCTCCCGCCAGGGCGGACGGGCGGAAGCCTTCGCGCTGGCCGCCGCCGTGCAGGGGGCGCTGCATGATGCGCCCTTGGCGCTGGCCGGCCACGCGCTGGCCAATCTGCGCGCCACCACCGCCGAGGTCCGCCGCGACAGCGACGGGCGCACCTTCCATGCCCTGGTGCGCTTTCGCGCCATCACCGAGCCGCTGTGAGCGGCGCTTCCGACAGGAGAGTTTCATGGCTGCGCAGAAGGGCAAAGACCTGCTGCTGAAGATGCTGGACGGGGCCACCTACGTCACCGTCGCGGGCCTGCGCTCGCGCACTTTGGCGTTCAACGCCCAGACCGTGGATGTGACCCATTCCGAGAGCGTGGGGCGCTGGCGCGAACTGCTGGCCGGCGCCGGGGTGAAGCGGGCCTCCATCTCGGGCGCCGGGGTGTTCAAGGATGCCGCCTCCGATGCGCTCGTGCGCACCGCCTTCTTCGATGGCGAATTGCGCGACTGCCAGGTGCTGATCCCGGATTTCGGCACCATCTCCGGGCCGTTCCAGATCACCGCGCTGGAGGTGGCGGCGGAGCACGACAAGGAAGTCACCTTCGACCTGACGCTGGAGAGCGCCGGGGCCATCAGCTTCCTCGCGCTGTGAGGACGGCCATGGCCAATACCCATCGCGGCGAGATCGCCGCCGTGCTTGACGGGCGCCCGCGCACCCTCGTGCTCACCCTCGGCGCCCTCGCCGAACTGGAGAGCGCGTTTGCCGTGGACGATCTGGTGGCGCTGGCGGAGCGCTTCGCCCGCGGCCGGCTGTCCGCCGCCGACATGGTGCGGGTGCTCGGCGCCGGCCTGCGCGGGGCGGGCGAGACCATCACCGATGACGAGGTGGCGGCGTTACGCACCGAGGGCGGGGCGGCGGGCTTTGCGCGCCTGGTCTCGGCGCTGCTCACCGCCACCTTCGGCGCCGGGGAGGCGCCGGACACGCCCCGCCCTCCGCCGCCGCAGACGGCCTGAGACCCTCCGGCCCCGCCGTGCGCGCCTTTCCCTGGGGTGACGCCATGGGGCTGGGCCTCGGCCTTTTGCGGCTGCCTCCGGACGCCTTCTGGCGCATGACGCCGCGCGAGCTGGCGGCGGCAGCGCATGGCCTGCGCGGCGGCACGCGCGCCCCCGCCGGCGCCCTCGACCGGGCCGGCTTGGCGGCGCTCATGGCGCGCTTTCCCGATGGTGGCGCGCGGCGCTGAAACCACCGCGCGACAGATCCAGATCTGCGGCGACGGCAGGACCGCCGTGCCGCTGCGAAAGGCAGGCTGATGGATACGATCGACACGGTGGCGGTGGCCATCACCGCGGACACCAGCGCGTTTTCCGCCGGGGTGGCGGAGGCGGAGCAATCGGCGCGCGGACTGGGCACCTCGCTCTCCGCCGCGCTGGCTGGCGCGCAGCCGCCGGCGCGGGCCTTCGGCAGCAGCCTCACCGATGCGCTCACCAGCGTCGCGGTGAAGGGCAAGGATGTGAGCGATGTCATCGCCAGCCTTGGCCAGCGCCTCTCGAGCCTCGCGCTCAACGTGGCCTTGAAGCCGCTGGAGCAGGGCATCACCGGCACGCTGGGGCAAGTGCTGAGCGGCGGCCTGCTGAGCGGCACCGCCGCGGCCGGCAGCGCGGTGGGCGCGGCGACGTCGGCTTTTGCCCGCGGCGGCGTGTTCGAGGCCGGGGCGGTGCGGGCGTTTGCCGATGGCGGGGTGCTGGGGGGAGGACGGGCGCGGGCGTTCGCCGAGGGCGGCGTGGTCTCGGCCCCCACCTATTTTCCCATGGCGTCCGGCACCGGCTTGATGGGCGAGCGCGGCGCCGAGGCGATCCTGCCGCTGGCTCGCGGGGCCGATGGCGCGCTGGGCGTGCGCACCCAAGGCGGTGGGACCACGACCCATGTGCAGGTCACCGTGGCGACGCCGAACCCGGACGCCTTTCGACGCTCCGATGCCTATGTCTCCGGCCTCATCGCCCGGGCCGTGGCGCGGGGGCAGCGCAGCCTGTGAGCAGCGCTATGGCGCGCAGCCTGTGTGCGGGTCAGACGGCAGGCGCGGAGCGGGAGGACCGGGAGGAGGACCAGGATTCGTCGGCTGTCGCGCGGATCAGCGCGCCTGCTTCCAGGGATCGACGGCGGTCTGGGTGGTGGGCGATGTGGGCATCACCTGCGGCCCCTGGTTGGGCGCATTGCCGAGCGGCGTGCCGCGCCCCACCGAGAGCTGGACCGCCCCGCCCACCTGGATGCAGGTGTCCGATCCCGGCAGGCGCATGAAGCCGGTGCCCACCTGCGGACACTCCTGCGCGGTGGTCGGCTTGGATTCGCCGGCCTTGGCCATCGCGCCGCAGCCGACGAGCACCAGGGCGGCCAGACCGGAACGGGCGATGGGGTGGGCAAACAAACCTGGGACTGCCGACATGCCGGGTCTCCGACCAGGGGGCTCCAATGCCACGGGCGTGGCGCGCGGGTACCAGTCTAGGACCAGGGCGCGCCGGCTCCAAGCCCTTCGGAGCGACGCTCGTGTGCGAGACCCTCTTGTGAGGCGCGGGCGGGCGACGCCGGCCCGGCGCCCGGCGCTTCGCCGCCTGGCCCTTGGCCGCCCGGCCCTTGGGCACAATCTCTCGACGGCGCGGGATCTCTGGACGGCGCAGCGCGGTGGCGACGGTCAAGGCGAGCATTTCCGAAAGCCGACAATCGTCGCGCGCGCGCCGCGACGGCCCACGAGCGCATTTGCCTTCCATCTTGCGACAGATCAGGCAAGGTCGCGGAGGCCAGGGGCCGTGCGCGCCGTGCGCAGGACGCCAGTGATCCTCGGCCCGGCAGGAAGGGCACGATCCGTCATGACCAAACCGCGATCCCCGAGCGAACAGGACCTCAGCGTCGCCGACGCCAAGCCGTTGCGTAAGGTCAAGCCATTGTATCCGGCGAAGGCCTCGCGCGCGGTGGCGATTGGTGCGATGGCCACCGGCACGTTCGCCTTGGGCGCGCTGGCCATTGGCGCTATCGCCATCGGCGCCCTGGCGATCGGCCGCCTGCGCATCCGAACGGCGCGGATCGACGATCTCTCGGTCGGCACGCTGACCGTCGACCGGCTGACCATTCGCTCGCGGCAGCCGTAGGGGCAGCCGCCAAACGCTCGGGATGCTCTTGGTCGGGACCAGGCTGGGAGATGAAGTTGAAGCGCGTGGGCGCGGCGGCGGTGCAGCCCCAGCGGTTTCACCCCCACCCCGATCCTCCCGATACGGGGGCAAGGCTCTGGGGTGCGGCGACGCGCGCCGGCGGCTCGGCTGCCGGCCCATCGGCGCGCCGACAATCGACCGGCCAGATCGCCAAAAGCTGCTGTGCCGCGTGCGCATCCCAATGGCGCGGATCGACGATCTCTCGGTCGGCACGCTGACCATCGACCGGCTGACCATTCGCTCGCGGCAGCCGTAGGGGCAGCGGCCCGCCGCCGGAACGGCATGCTCTCGGTCGGCACCAAGCTGGGAGACGCGGTCGAGCCGCGCGGGCGCGGCGGCGCTAACGCCCGAGCCGTTTCACCCGCATCCGGGCCCTGCCGATATGGGGGGCCAAGGCTCTGGGGCGCGGCGCGCGCCAGCGGCTCGGCTGACGGCCGATCGGCGCGCCGACAATCGACCGGCCGGATCTACGAATGTCGTCGCGATGGATGGCCGCGACCCGCTGACCCGCACGGGACGGAACAGGAACGGCACGTCGGTGCGGCAAATCGGTGCGGCCCGTCGGTGCGGAGGGAATTGGTGGGGAATGGGTGCAGGCGAGGTCCTCCGCCGAGGGCCGGATCGTCCGCGCGGGACTGGCACTTGCGCCATGGCGCGCGGTGCCCATTCCGCGGCGATCAGACGCCACGCTCAACAGCGCCGCTCAGGCCGGGGCGTGTCTCACGCCCCTTCGCTTTGGACGCTGCGCTGTCCCCGCTCCCCTTGGCTGACGCGCATCGCATCGGGTGACACGCATCGCATGACTCGCATGGCATTGCAGGCATCGAATCGGCCTGACCTCGGGAGAGCCCCAGCGGTCAGGGCGCGACCGCCGGAACAAGACATCCGCCAGCGGAAGATGCCCCCGCAGGTGGCCGCGCCGGACCGGCGCCGGCCCCTGCTGGCCCCGCCGTACCCGCCTGAGGCGGTCGGCGCGGCTGCGGCCTCACTTCTTCTTGGCGGCGGCCTTGGCCGGAGCCTTCGCAGCCGCCTTGGGCGCGGCCGCCTTCGGGGCGGGCGCGGCTTCAACCGGCGCCGCCTTCACTGCGGGCTTGGCAGCGGCCTTGACGGCCGGGGCCTTGGTCTTGGGCGCCGCCTTAGGAGCCTCGGCGGCGGGCGCTGCGGTCTTGGCAGCAGCCTTGGCGGGCGCCTTCGCGACAGCCTTGGGCGCGGCAGCGGGCTTGGCTGCGGCGGTCTTGGTGGCCGCGGGCTTGGCAGCGGCAGGCTTGGCCGCAGCGGGCTTGGCCGGAGCGGTCTTGGCCGGAGCGGGCTTGGCCGGAGCGGTCTTGGCCGGAGCCTTGGGCGCTGCCGCCTTCGCGGGCGCCTTGGCAGCGGCCTTGGGGGCGGCAGCCTTGGCGGGCTCGGCCTTCGCCGCGGGGGCCTTCGCGGCCTTGGGGGCCGCAGCCTTGGGAGCGGCCGCCTTCGGGGACGCGACCTTGGCTGCGGCGGGGGCCTTGGCGGGGGCCGCAGGAGCCGGCTTGGCGGCGGGTTTCGCGGCGGCCTTCGGAGCGGCCTTGGCGGGGGATTTGGCGACCGCCGGCTTGGGGGCGGCCGGGGCGGCGGCTTCGGTCTTTTTCGCAACCGTCGCCTTGGCGGCGACGGTCTTCTTCTGGGTCTTCGTGGCCATCACTCGGCTCCATCCATTACGACGGATCCGAAGTCAAGGCGTGCGTCTCAACTATGTCAAGACTGTTTTTATTGAAGCCTCGCCAGAATTGAGGGGATTAGACAGAAGATGCCCACCTTTCATGAGGTTTTGTTTCCGATCGACGTGGCACTGGGTGCTGCGGGCGGTCCCGAACGGGTGACCGAGATCGTCACCACCGCCACCGGACGCGAGGCGCGCAACACAAGGCGCGCTGATTCGCGGCGCCGGTGGGATGCCGGATATGGGGTGAAATCCCTCGCCGCGTTGCATGCGGTTCTGGCCTTCTTCGAGGAGCGTCGCGGGCGGCTTTATGGCTTCCGCTGGCGCGATCCCATGGACGGTGCATCGGCCCCGCCGGGCACCCCGGTGAGGGCCACGGATCAGAGCCTCGGCAGCGGCGATGGCGCCCGTCGCAGCTTCCCTCTGGTGAAGACCTACGGCGCCCTTCATGCCCCCTACGTCCGGACCATTTCCAAGCCGGTGGCGGGCAGCGTCCAGGTGGCGGTGGGCGGGGTGCCTCTGGTGGAGGGCGTGGACTTCGTCTGCGATGCCACCACCGGCCTCGTGACCCTCGCTCCCGCGCGCACGCCGGCGCCGGGCGTGGCAGTGACCGCGGGCTTCCAGTTCGACGTGCCGGTGCGCTTCGACACCGATTATCTGGAGATCAATCTCTCCCATTTCGCCGCGGGCGACATCCCGCGCATTCCCATCGTGGAGATCCAGCCATGAGGACGCTGCCGCCGGCGCTCGCCGCGCATCTGCGCACGGGCGTCACCACCTTGTGCCACGGCTGGCGCCTCACCCGCCGCGACGGCCGCGTGCTGGGCTTCACCGACCATGATCGCGACCTGCTGGTGGACGGGCTGGTGCTGCATGCGGCCAGCGGCATCGCCGCCTCCGAGAGCACCCAGGCGCAGGGCCTCAGCGTCACCGGCGGCGAGGTGTCCGGTGCGCTGAGCGCCGACACGCTGGAGGAAGCCGATCTCGCCGCCGGGCAGTATGATGGCGCGGCCATCGACCTGTTGCTGATCGACTGGTCCGACCCCGCCTCGCACGTGCTGCTCCGGCGCGGCACCATCGGCGAGGTGCGCCGCGAGGGCCAGGCCTTCACCGCCGAGGTCCGCAGCCTCGCGGACGCGCTCAACCAGACCCGCGGCCGGGTGTTCGGGGCGCTGTGCGACGCGGATCTGGGCGATGCCCGCTGCGGCGTGGCCCTCGCCACGCCCGCCTTCCATGCGGAGGGCACGGTGGCCGCGGTGGATGCGGCGCTGCGCCTTGAGCTGGCCGGCCCGTGGCAGCCCGATGGCTGGTTCACCCGCGGCCGCTTCGTCTTCACCTCGGGGGCCAATGCCGGCTTTGTCAGCGAGGTGAAGGTGCACACCTTCGTCGGGGGCGTGGCGGCGGTGCAGCTGTGGCAGCGGCCGCCGCAGAGCGTCGCCGTGGGCGATGGGTTCGCCCTCACCGCCGGCTGCGACAAGACCTTCGCCACCTGCCGCGATCGCTTCGCGAACGCGCTCAATTTCCGCGGCTGCCCGCACATGCCGGGCAACGACTTCGTGCTCGCCGTGGCGGTGCCCGGCGAGGGCGGCTATGACGGCGGGACCCTGGCATGAGCGCGCCTCCCGCGGATGTCCGCATCGCCGCCGGCGATGCGGGCTGCGACGCGACCGGCGATGATCTGCGCGCGCGCCTCGTCGCCGAGGCGCGCAGCTGGATCGGCACGCCCTACCACCATCGCGCCTCGGCCAAGGGGCAGGGAGCCGATTGCCTGGGGCTGGTGCGTGGTGTCTGGCGCGGTGTGCTCGGCCCCGAGCCGGAGCCGCTCGCCGCCTACGCGCCGGACTGGGCGGAAGCGGGCCGGCGCGAGACCCTGGCGCAGGCGGCCGGACGGCATCTGCTGGCGGTCGACCTCGCCGCGCGGCAGCCGGGCGACGTGCTGCTGTTCCGCTTCCGCGCCCATCTGCCGGCCAAGCATTGCGCCATCCTCACCACCCCCGCGCACATGGTCCATGCCTATGACGGCGTGGCGGTGTGCGAGGGCCATCTGACGCCGTGGTGGCAGCGCCATCTGGCCTTCGTGTTCGCCTTTCCCGGCGGGCACTGATCCCTCCCTTTTCACCTGGAGATCTGGCATGGCGACGCTCCTTCTCGGCGCGGCGGGCGGCGTCATCGGCGGCGCGCTGTTCGGCCCCATCGGCGCCATCGCCGGCCGGGCGCTGGGCGCGCTGGGCGGGGCGGTGATCGACCAGACGCTGCTGGGCGGATCGCGCACCACCACCACCACCGGCGCGCGGCTGGCGAACCTGGATGTGATGACCTCCAGCGCCGGGGCCGGCGTGCCGCGCATCTATGGCCGCGTGCGCCTCGGCGGCCAGGTGATCTGGGCCACCCGGCTGGAGGAGGTGGTGTCGGTGCAGACCACCCAAGCGGGGGGCAAGAGCACTGGCCAGAGCGGCCAGAAGACCACGTCCATCACCTATCTCTACTATGCCAGTTTCGCCCTCGCTCTGTGCGAGGGACCCATCTCGCGCATCGGCCGGATCTGGGCCGATGGCAAGCCGCTGGACCTGACCTCGGTCACCGTGCGCTGCTATCTCGGCACCCCCGATCAGCCGCCCGATCCGTGGATCGAGGCCAAGCAGGGCGCGGGCAACACGCCGGCCTATCGGGGCCTGGCTTACGTGGTGTTCGAGCGCCTGCCGCTGGCCAATTTCGGCAATCGCCTGCCGCAGATATCCGTCGAGGTAGAGCGGGCCATCGGCGATCTGGAAGCGCAGATCCGCGCCGTCACCCTGATCCCCGGCGCCACCGAATTTGGCTATGCGCCGGGCCTCGTGCAGCGGGTGGTGGGGGCGGGCGCCTATGCGCCGGAGAACCGCCATGCGGCGAGCGCGGCGACGGATCTGGCGGCCTCGCTCGACCAGCTGCAGGCGCAATGCCCCAATGTGCGGCGGGTGTCGCTGGTGGTCACCTGGTTCGGCAGCGATCTGCGGGCCGGGGTGTGCCAGGTGGAGCCCAAGGTGGAGCGCGCCGACAAGGTGACGTCGGGCGCGGAGTGGTCGGTGGGCGGCCTGACGCGCGGCGACGTGGGGGTGGTGTCGTGGATCGGCGGCGCGGCCGCCTATGGCGGTACCCCGTCCGACGAGAGCGTCCTCGGCGCCATCCGGATGCTCCAGGCCCGCGGCCTGGAGGTGACGCTCAATCCCTTCATCATGATGGACTTGCCGCCGGGCAATGGCCGGCCTGATCCCTGGACCCTGGGTCCGGATCAGGCGCCGTATCCCTGGCGCGGGCGCATCACCTGCGACCCCGCGCCCGGCCGCCCCGGTTCGCCGGACGGCACCGCGGCGGCGGAGGCGCAGGTGGATGCCCTGTTCGGCCACGCCCAGCCGACGGATTTCGCCACCTTCGGCGACCTCATCCTCTATCTCGGTGCGCCGGAGTGGAGCCTGCGCCGCATGGTCCTCCATTATGCCCATCTGGCCCGCATCGCCGGGGGCGTGGAGACCTTGCTGATCGGCTCCGAAATGGCGGCGCTCACCCGCGTGCGCCGCGCCGGCGGCGGCTTTCCCGCCGCCGATCGGCTGGTGACGCTGGCGGTGGACGCCAAGAGCGTGGTGGGGCCGTCCGGCACCAAGATTTCCTACGGCGCCAATTGGGATGAATACGGCGCCCAGAGCTTCAGCAACGGCCAGGTGGCGTTTCCGCTGGATCGGGTGTGGGGCAATGCGGCGGTGGATTTCGTCGGCATCGATTATTACGCGCCGCTGGCCGATTGGCGCGATGGCGCCAGCCATCTGGATGCCGTCGCCGGGGTCACCAGCCTCTATGACCGGGCCTATCTGAAGGGCAACCTGCGCGGCGGCGAAGCCTATGACTGGTTCTATGCGGACGAGGCCGCCCGGACGGCGCAGGTGCGCACGCCGATCACCGACGGCGCCTATGGCGAACCGTGGATCTTTCGCCAGAAGGACCTGTGGTCCTGGTGGAGCAACGACCACCATCCGCGCCCCGGCGGGGTGCGGTCCGCGTCGGTCACGGTCTGGCAGCCGGGCAGCAAATCCATCCGCCTCATGGAGACCGGCTGCGGCGCGGTGAACAAGGGGCCGAACCGGCCCAGCACCTTCCCCGATGCCAAGTCCTCCGAAGGGGGATACCCACCCTTCTCCGATGCCAGCCGCGACGACTTCGCCCAGCGCCGCACGCTGGAGGCGATCACCGCCGCCTTCGATCCCGCCTTCGGCGCCAGCGCGGTGGACAATCCTCCCGCCGGCGTGCCCGGCGGGCACATGGTGGACCCCGGCGGCATCTATGTGTGGACCTGGGATGCCCGGCCCTTCCCGCAATTTCCCCTGGCCACGGCGGTGTGGGCGGATGGGGTGAACTGGGAGACCGGCCACTGGCTCACCGGGCGCATGGGCACCGCGCCGCTGCATGCGCTGGTGCGCACCCTCTGCGCCGACCACGGCATCACCGCCATCGACGCGGAGGGGCTGGAAGGCATCGTGGACGGCTATGTGGTGGACCAGCCCATGTCGGCCCGTTCCGCGCTCGAGCCACTGGCGCGCGCCTTCGCCTTCGATGCCACCGAGGCGGACGGCACGCTGGCGTTCCGGCCGCGGGGCGGGGCCACGGTGGCGGCCCTGACCGAGGACGATCTGGTGGCGCGGGAGGATGCCGCGCCGCTGGTGCTGACCCGCACCCAGGAGACCGAGCTGCCGCTGGAGGTGCAGCTGTCCTTCGGCGACGGTTCGGCGGACTTCCGCCATGGCACCGTGACTTCGCGGCGCCTCGCGGGCGGCAGCCGGCATGTGGCCCGCGGCGAGGTGGCGGTGATGGCGTCCGATGCGGTGATGGTGCGCGCCGCCGACATCTGGCTGCAGGACCTGTGGGCGGGCCGCGAGGGGGCGACCTTCTCGCTCACCGCCGCGCAGACCGCTCTGGTGCCGGGCGATGTGGTGCAGCTCACCTGCGACGGGCGCACGCACCTGCTGGAGATCACCCAGGTGACCGACGGGGCGGCCCGCGCCGTCACCGCCCGCTCCATCGACCCGGCGGTGTTCCAGGCTGCGCTGCGGCCGGCCCAGGCGGGGCCGGCGGCCATCCCTGCCGCCTTCGGCCCGCCGCTGGCCATGCCCATCGATCTGCCGGCGCTGGACGGGGCCGATCCGCCGGTGCTGCAATATCTCGCCGCTGCCGCCACCCCCTGGCCCAGCACGCTGGGGGTGTGGCGCTCGCGCGATGGCGCCAGCTTCACCCTGGTCGGGGCGGTCAGCGCCCCCGCCACCCTCGGCGTGACGCTGGACGATCTGCCGCCCGGCCCACTGTGGCGGTTCGACCATTGGACCCGTCTGCGGGCGCGGATGGACAGCGGCGTGCTGGTGGGGCGCAGCGCGGCGGAGGTGCTCGACGAGGCCAATGCGGTGGCCTTGATCGCCGCCGGCCGCGAGACGGAAGTCCTCCAATTTACCGAGGCGGAGTTGCTGGAGAGCGGGATCTATCGGCTCTCCGGCCTGCTGCGCGGGCAGGCCGGCACCGAGCCGGCGGCGGCGGCGCGCTGGCCGGCCGGCACCCGGCTGGTGCTGCTGGATCAGGCCCTGGTGCCGCTCACCAGCGGGCTGTCGGATCTCGGTCGGCCCTGCCTCTACCGCCTGGGACGCGCCGACCGCGATGCCGGCGACGAGAGCGTGGCGCAGTTCACCGCCACCGCCGGCGGCATCGCCGTGCGTCCGCTGGCGCCGGTGCATCTGGCGGCGGCGCGCGATGCCGCCGGCATCACGCTCACCTGGATCCGCCGCAGCCGGGTGGACGGGGACAGCTGGGCGGCGGTGGAGATCCCGCTGGGCGAGGCCACGGAACTCTATCGGGTCGAGATCCTCGCCGGCCCCGGCGTGGTGCGCACCGTGGAGACCAGCGCCCCCAGCCTGCTCTACACCGCCGCCGCCGAACTGGCGGACTTCGGCGCCGTGCAGAGCACCCTTGGCGTGCGGGTGGCGCAGATGTCCGCGGTGCTGGGGGCGGGCGTGCCCGCCACCGCCTGGCTGCGGGTGTGAGCACTCAGGTTTCCCCCTTCAGCAAAGGACCAGACTATGGCGTCCGAGACCACCGCCAACCTCGCGCTGCCCTATCTGGCGGCGGCGCAGGCGCAGAAGCATGTCACCCACAATAACGCTTTGCGCCAGCTGGATACGCTGGTGCAGATGCGGCTCGACAGCGTGACCGCCACCGCCCCGCCCGTGGCGCCGACGGAGGGCGGGCGCTGGTATGTGCCGGCGGGCGCCACCGGCGCCTTCGCCGGCCAGTCCGGCTGCATCGCGGCCTATGCGGACGGGGTCTTCGATTTCATCGCCTGTCCCGCCGGCGCCCTCGCCTACATCGTGGACGAGGGGCGCCTGCGGCTGTTCGACGGCGCCGGGGCGTGGGTGTCGCCGCTGGCCGCCAGCGCCCACCGGGGCATGGTGTCGGCCGGGGTGCTGGAGCAGGATGTCTATCTGTTCGGCGCCAGCGTCGGCACCACCATCGCCATCCCCAACCGCGCCGTGGTGCTGGGCGTGTCCACCCGCACCCTGGAGACCATCAGCGGCGCCACGTCCTATAATTGCGGGACCGCGGCCGAGCCGAGCAAGTTCGGCGGCGCGCTGGGGGTGGTCGCGGGCAACACCAATTCCGGCGTCATCGGACCCACGGCCTATTATGCCGCCACCCCGGTCGTGCTGACCGCCGTCGGCGGCACCTTCACCGGCGGTACGGTGCGGGTGGCGATCCAGTATCTGAGCTGCGAGGTACCCACCGTGGAGCCGGTGGCGCCATATGCCTTCGTGCGGCCGGAGGCGGCGGCCGTAGTGGCGCGCATGACCACAGTGCCGTTCACCTCCCGCAAATGGCTGGCGGATCGGCTGGTGGATGCGCTGGTGACCGCCGGCATCTGGGCCAAGCTCGATGCGCTCTACATCCTGGCCGCGCCCGAGGCCCAGGCCGCGCGGTTGAACTGGATCAGCGCCACGTACCCGCTGACGGAGGTCAACAGCCCCGGCTTCATCGCCGACCGCGGCTATGCGGGCGATGGCGCCACCTCCTATCTGCGCACCGGCTTCATCCCCGGCACCGGCACCCGGTTCCAGCAGGATGCCGCCAGCCTCGGCGTCTATGTCGGCCAGAACGCACGCCGCGGCCTGATCATCGGCGCGCTGCAGCCGGGCACCAATGACGGCAGCCATATCGGCCGGTATGCGCCGGAGGACTCTGGCTATTGCACGGTGCAGGTGGCCGAGATCGGGTTCGCCAGTGTGACCAACTACGCCACATTCCTGGACACGGGCCTGATCGCCGGGTCGCGGAGCGGACCCACCACCGTCGCCCGCTACAAGAACGGGACGCTGGTGGAGACCGCAACCCGTACCTCGCAGGTCTCGCCGAACCTCGAATACTATCTGCTGGGTGTGAACATCGCCACGCCGGTCGTGAACAGCACCGACCGGCTGGCCGCCGCTTTCATGGGCGGATCGCTGACCTCGCCGCAGATGGCGGCCTTCAACACGGCGTTGCAGACCTATCTCTCAGCCATCGGAGTCTGACATGGCAGACCTGTTCCTCATTCTCACCGCCACGCAGGCGCAGGCCCTGGCCGGGCCAACCGCCGACGGCGCCGCGCTGGCGCCGATGGCCCTGGCGGATGGCATGACGTTCGTGCTGCCGCAGGCGGTGATGAGCGATCCGGCCCATGCCCCCCGCCATGCGGCCCTCAGCGCCCTGCCGCTGGCCCCCGTCGCGCCGGAGGCCTTCCCGACGGTCCGTCTCGCCCCCGCCTGAGTCGGCGGCGGGGGATGGCGGTCGCTACCAGGTGTCGCGCCACAACGGGCAGTGTTTCTGCCAATTGTGAAAAGAAACGTCGGTCAGTCCGAAGCCGGAATAGTAATGGCAGATGAGCTCATTGCCCGTATGCGTGCGCCAGTACAGCAGGCCAAGTGAATTGACGTGCAGATAAAAGACGAACGTCAGTATCGATAGGGTAAGGGCGAGGAAAATCCCGCCCAGAGCCCGCTCCATTCTTTGCCTCACATCCCAGGGCGTGCCGTCGCCGGGCTTGCCCGGGGCCTGCGGCTGCGCCGTTCACGCAACTACTGATAGGAGAGGTCCATGGCTGCGTCCAGCTTCGAGGCCGCGCTTGCCCGCGTGCTGGGTCACGAGGGCGGCTATTCCAACCATCCGGCCGACCCCGGCGGCCCCACCATGCAGGGGGTGATCCAGACCGTCTATGACGGCTATCGCACCCGCGCCGGCGCCCCGCTACGTCCGGTGCGGCAGATCGAGCACAGCGAGCTGGTGGCCATCTACCGCACCCAGTATTGGGACGCCGTGCGCGGCGACGATCTGCCGCCGGGCCTCGACTATGTGGTCTTCGACGGCGCGGTCAATTCCGGACCCGGCCAGTCGGGCAAATGGCTGCAGCGGGCCCTTGGCGTGGCGGTGGACGGGCAGGTGGGGGCGGTGACCCTGGCGGCAGCGGCCCAGTGCGCCGACCGCGCCGTGCTGGTGGACGCCATCTGCGACCGCCGCCTCGCCATGCTCAAGCGCCTGACCACCTGGCCGGTGTTCGGCGCCGGCTGGGGTCGCCGGGTGGCCGACGTGCGGCGCATCGGCCGCGTCTGGGCCGGCTCCGGCCTGGCCCCCGCCGATGCGCCGGACGCCGCGCCGCCGGCGGCCATGGCGGGGGCGCCGGCGCTCAGTGACGGGCGGGCCAAGGCGCCCGCGGCCAGCGCTGTCCCCACCGCGCGTCCGGAGGCGGCCACCGGCGCGGCGGCGGGCGGTGTGCTCACCTCGGCGCTGGGGGAGGCGGCGCGCCAGATCGAGCCCCTGGCCGCCACTGCCCCCAGCATCGCGCTGCTGTTTACCGCCCTCACCGTGCTCGGGGTCCTGGTCACCCTGGGGGCGCTGGTGGCGGTGTGGTGGGGTGAGCGCCAGCGCCGCGCCCATGCCGATGCCCTGGATCTCGCCCCGGCGGCACCGGGAGCCGGGGCATGACCGCGCTGGGGCTCTGGCTCGCCTATGGCGTGCCGTGGTGGATCTGGGCGGGGGTGGCCGGCCTCGCCGCCCTCGCCTTGGCCCACTTTGTGGGGGTGCGGCTGGCGCTGGTGTTCGCGGCCCTCGCCACCGTGCTGGTGGCCTATCGACGCGGCGCCCAGGCGGGCTGGCAGCAACACCGGACGAAGGAGGAGAGAGATGGGCAAGCGGCTGTGGATCTGGCGGCGCGGGCGCGCCGCGCTGCTGAGCGGCGCGATGATGACCCTGTGCGGCTGCGCGACGACGACGGCTGGCGGCGGAACTGAGGTGTTCTGCCGCGTGGCGACGCCGCTCACCTGGTCGGCGGCGGACACCGACGCCACCATCCGCCAGGCCAAGGCCCACAATGCCACCGGACGGGCCTTGTGCGGCTGGCGCTGAGCGGGCGAGTGTGGCGCCACGGCCGCTGACACGGCGCGCCGCCTCTGGCATGGTTGGCCCACGTCGGGGGGCGTGGGTGGGGAAGTGACGTGCGGCTGCTGGTTATCGAAGACGACCCGGATCTCAACCGCCAATTGGTCAATGCGCTGGGCGAGGCCGGCTATGCCGTGGATCGTGCATTTGACGGCGAAGAGGGGCATTTCCTCGGCGACAGCGAGCCCTATGACGCCATCGTCCTCGACATCGGCCTGCCGAAGCTGGATGGCATCTCGGTCCTGGAGCATTGGCGGCGGGCGGGGCGCACCATGCCGGTGCTGATTCTCACCGCCCGCGATCGCTGGAGCGACAAGGTCCAGGGCTTCGACGCCGGGGCCGATGATTACGTGTCCAAGCCGTTCCATATGGAGGAAGTGCTGGCGCGGCTGCGGGCGCTGCTGCGCCGGGCGAGCGGGCATGCCTCCAGCGAACTCACCTGCGGGCCGGTGCGCCTCGATACCCGCTCGGGCCGCGTGTCGGTGGACGGTGCGCTGGTGAAGCTCACCAGCCATGAATACCGGCTGCTGTCCTACCTCATGCACCATGCGGGGCGGGTGGTCTCCCGCGCCGAGCTGGTGGAGCATCTCTACGAGCAGGATTTCGACCGCGATTCCAACACCATCGAGGTATTCGTCGGGCGCCTGCGCAAGAAGATCGACTGCGATGTGATCCAGACTGTGCGGGGCCTCGGCTATCTGCTGACGGAGCCGGCCCGGTGAGCGCGCGGGGCACCCCGGCGCCGGTCCGGCGGCGCGCCATCCCATGAACCTGCCGCGCGCGCCCGGCTCGCTGGCCTTTCGCCTGTTTCTGTCGGCGGTGGTGGTGACGGCGCTGGTGCTGTTGGTGGTGGGGGTGGTGCTGTCCTCGCTCTACCGGGCGGCGGCCGAACGCGCCTTCGACCGGCGCCTCGATGTCTATCTCAAGACCATCGTCGGCGGCCTCGCCAGCAGCGCGGGATCGTCCGGGCCGGCGGTGGCCGATCCGCAGGGGCTCACCGACCCCTTGTTCGTGTTCCCGTTTTCCGGCTGGTATTGGCAATTGGCGCGGCTGGATAGCGCCAAGCCGGCGGTGCGGCGCTCGCGCTCTTTGCCGGAGGGCAGCTTGCCCACGCTGGAATCCCTCGGCATCGAGGAGCGGGCCGGCGGGGTGCGCGAAGGCTATGCGTCCGGGCCGGACAACCAGACCTTGCGGCTGGTGGAGCGCATGCTCGATCTGGGGCAGGACGGGCGCTACCTCATCACCGTGGCCGGCGATGCCTCGGAGATCGAGGAGGAGATAACGAACTTCAACCTGGCGCTGGTGGGCACCTTCGGCGTGCTGGGCCTCGCCTTCCTGCTCATCATCGTATTCCAGGTCCGCTTCGGCCTGAAGCCGCTGGGCCGCGTGTCGGAGGCGCTTGCGGCGGTCCGCTCGGGCAAGGCCGAGCGGCTGGAGGGCGAGTATCCCGAGGAAATCGCCCCCCTGGTGAGCGAGGTCAATGCGCTGATCG
This sequence comes from Azorhizobium sp., assembly GCA_965227945.1. Taxonomy (GTDB): domain Bacteria; phylum Pseudomonadota; class Alphaproteobacteria; order Rhizobiales; family Xanthobacteraceae; genus Azorhizobium. Next base: position 351,816 of record CBDDGQ010000005.1, read on the forward strand.
ATGCCAACAAGGAGATCGTCGAGCGCTCCCGCACCCATGTGGGCAATCTGGCGCATGCGCTGAAGACGCCGCTCTCCGTGCTGCTGAACGAAGCCGGCAGCCGCGACGACCCGCTGGCGGTGCGTGTGCGCGATCAGGCGGAGGTGATGCGCGATCAGGTGGGCCATCATCTGGAGCGCGCCCGCATGGCGGCCCGCGTTTCGCTGCTGGGGACCGTGTGCGAGGTCGGCCCGATCGTGACCGGGCTGGCGCGCACCATGGAGAAGATCCATCGCACCAAGGACCTGGCCATCGACCTGAAGGTGGCGAGCGACGAGATCCGGTTCCGCGGCGAGCGCCACGATTTGGAGGAGATGGTCGGCAACCTCATCGACAATGCCTGCAAATGGGCGGGCGGACGGGTGCAGGTCACGGTCGCTCTCGATCCGCCGCGGGTTCCCAGCGAGCGCGTGTTCTTCCGGGTGGTGATCGATGACGACGGTCCCGGTCTCAGCCCCGGCAAGCGCGCCGAGGTGGGCCGGCGTGGCCGACGGCTGGACGAGTCCAAGCCCGGCTCGGGCCTGGGCCTGTCCATCGTGCATGAACTGGCGGCGCTCTATGGCGGCCGGTTCGAGATGCAAACGGCGCCGCTGGGCGGCTTGCGCACCGAGCTGGTGCTGCCGGCAACGTGAGCGGGGCAGCGGGGTGCGGACGCCGGGGCATCGTGCCGCGTGCATGGAGCCACCCTTTCGCCTAAATGTTCGGCCTCTGTCGCCAATTGCACGGGAAGGCTGGATTTCATGAACGCGCCCAAGCTTATCTGTGCCCTACTGGTCGCCGCGGCGCTGGCGGGGTGCACCAGTGATTCCTCGCTTTCGCCGACAGCGGCGGGGGGCATGGGCGTGGGCGCGGCGGCGCCGGGCAGCGCCGGACCCGTGGTCGCGGGTGCCGCGGTGGGCGGACTGGTGGGCGGCGTCATCGGCGGATCCCTGGACGAGCAGGACCGCCAACGGGCCTATGCGGCAGAGATGAAGGCCCTGGAATATGGCGGACCGGGCACGCCGGTCGGCTGGCGCGGCGACAGCGGCGCCTACGGAACGGTGATCGCCGGGCCGGCCTATGCCCGGCCGGGCAATCCGCAATGCCGAGACTACTCGCATACCATCTACGTGCTGGGGAAGCCGCAGACGGCGCGCGGCGTCGCCTGCCGCAATGCGGACGGAACCTGGGTCTCGGCCACCTGAGACACCGTCCGGCCCAACCTGGACGGGCGCACCCCGGTGCGCCGACCTTCCATGATACCGCTAAAACCCCATTGCAGCGTGGCGTGCCCACGCCCCCCTGCGGCGGGGCGCCGCCGCGACCGAAAGCAGCCTTTGCTTTTGCCCTACGCTCCGTTAACCGCAAGGAACCATGACCTCCATTCCGCTCTTTGCCGGGTTTGCGCTGATGACTGCCGCGGCGGTGATGGCGGTGCTGTGGCCGCTCAGCCGGCAGCGCATCCGGCACGAGGCCCGCGATGCGGATGTGGCGGTCTATCGCGACCAATTGAGCGAAATCGCCCGCGACCAGGCCGCTGGCCGGCTGCCGCCCGAGCAGGCGGAGGCGGCGCGCCTGGAGGTGGGCCGGCGCATTCTGGCGGCCGATGCCCGCAGCACCATCGACGGACCGGCCGCCGTGGCGGATGCGGCCCCCTCGGCGCGGCGGCGCTGGGCAGCGGTGCTGGCGCTGCTGTTCGTGCCGCTGCTGGGGGTGGGGCTCTATGCCCGGATCGGCTCCCCGGCGGTGCCGGGCGCGCCCTTGGCGGCCCGCCTCACGGCCCCGCCGGACGCCAGCGACGTGGCCATTCTGGTGCGCCGGGTGGAGGAGCATCTGGCGGCCAATCCCAATGACGGCCAGGGCTATGAGATCCTCGCCCCGGTCTACGCCCGCCTGGGGCGCATGGACGATGCTGCCCGCGCCTATCAGCAGGCCATCCGCATCCTCGGCCCCAGCGTGGAGCGTGAGGCAGCCCTGGGCGAAGTGCTCACCGCCGCCGCCGACGGCATGGTCACCCAGGCGGCCGCGCGGGCGTTTGCCGCCGCCGTCGCCCTCGATCCGCGCACGGTGAAAGCGCGCTATTTCCTCGGTCTGGCCGCAGAGCAGGATGGCCGGCGCGCAGATGCCGCCGCCATCTGGGGGCAGTTGCTGGCGGAAGCCCCGCCCGGCGCCCCCTGGCGGCCGATGCTGGAGGCGGGCCTCGCCAAGCTGGGCGTGACACCGCCGCCGGCCCCGTCCGGCCCCGTCTCCGCCACCTCGCCGCGGCTGGCCGGTCCGCGGGTATCGGCCCCGCCGGCCGGTCTGGTCCCCGCCGCCCCGTCCGCCCCCGGTCCGACGGCCCAGGACGTGGCCGCCGCTGCCCAGCAGACGCCGCAGCAGCGCTCCGAAATGATCGCCGGCATGGTGGCGCGGCTGGAGGAGCGGCTGGCCGCCGATCCCAAGGACCTGGATGGCTGGTTGCGTCTGGCCCGCGCCTGGAGTGTTCTGGGCGACAAGACCAAGGCGGCGGCGGCACTGCAATCGGCCCGGACCGCCTTTGCCGGCGATGACGAGGCGGCCCGCCGCATCGAGGCCGCACGCACCGAACTCGGGCTGGGAGGCTGACGCCGTGACGCGCAAAAGTCGCCGCCTGGTGCTCATTGGGGCCGGCCTCAGCGTTCTGGCGCTGGCCGCCGGCCTGATCCTGACCGCGCTCAACGACACCATCGTCTTCTTCCGCACCCCCACCGAGATCGCCCAGCGGCAGATCGCGCCGGGCGCGCGGGTGCGCCTCGGCGGGCTGGTGGAGCCCGGCAGCGTGGAGAAGACCGGCGCCGCCGTGCGCTTTGCCGTCAGCGACGGCAACAATCACGTGGTGGTGGGCTATCACGGTTTGCTCCCCGACCTGTTCCGCGAAGGGCAGGGGGTGGTGGCCGAGGGCGTGCTGCAGGCCGACGGCACGGTGGCCGCCGACAGCGTGCTGGCCAAGCATGACGAGCGCTACATGCCGCGCGAAGTGGCCGACGCCTTGAAGAAGTCCGGCCATTGGAAGGAAGGCGAGCCCGGCGGTCCGCCGGCGCAGCAGAGCCTTCCGCCCAAGCCGGCGCCGGCCGTCCCCGCGCCGTCGGGCGCGGCGCTCCCCTCTGCCGCTGTGCCGGCGGCAACGCCCGCATCCTCCCGGAGCCCGGCCCCATGATCGCGGAACTCGGCCAATATGCGCTGATCCTGGCCCTGGCTCTGGCGCTGGTGCAGATGGTGGTGCCCGCCTGGGGCGCGGCACGGCAGGATCCGGTGCTGATGGGGGTGGCCGCGCCGGTGGCGCTGGCGGTGCTGGGCTTCGTCAGCTTCGCCTTTGCCGCGCTGGTGGCGGTCTATGTGACCTCCGATTTCTCGGTGGTGAATGTGGTGGAGAATTCCCACTCGCAGATGCCGCTCATCTACAAGATCACCAGCACCTGGGGGAACCATGAGGGTTCCATGATGCTGTGGGTGTTCGTGCTGGCGGTGTTCGCCGGTCTCGTGGCGCTGTTCGGCGGCAATCTGCCGGATCGGCTGAAGGCCAATGCCCTGGCGGTGCAAGGGTCGATCGCCAGCGCCTTCCTGGCCTTCATCCTGCTCACCTCCAATCCCTTCCTGCGCATGATCCCGGCCCCGGCGGAGGGGCGCGACCTCAATCCGGTGCTGCAGGATCCCGGCCTCGCCATCCATCCGCCGCTGCTCTATCTCGGCTATGTGGGCCTCTCCATCGCCTTCTCCTTCGCCATGGCGGCGCTGATCGAGGGCCGGATCGATGCCGCCTGGGCGCGCTGGGTGCGACCCTGGACCCTGGCCGCCTGGCTGTTCCTGACGCTGGGCATCGCCATGGGGTCCTACTGGGCCTATTACGAACTGGGCTGGGGCGGCTGGTGGTTCTGGGACCCGGTGGAGAATGCCTCGCTGATGCCGTGGCTGGCGGCCACCGCTCTGCTGCATTCCGCCGTGGTGATGGAAAAGCGCGATGCGCTGAAGATCTGGACCATCCTCCTCGCGATCCTCGCCTTCTCGCTGTCGCTGATCGGCACCTTCCTGGTGCGCTCGGGCGTGCTGACCTCGGTGCATGCCTTCGCCAGCGATCCCACCCGCGGCGTGTTCATCCTGGGCATTCTCACCTTGTTCATCGGCGGCGGCCTGCTGATGTTCGCGCTGCGCGCCGGTGAACTGCGCCAGGGCGGCCTGTTCGCGCCGGTCTCGCGCGAAGGCGCGCTGGTGTTCAACAATCTGTTCCTCACCGCGGCCACCGCCTCGGTGTTCGTGGGCACGCTCTATCCGTTGGCGCTGGAAGCGCTCACCGACGCCAAGATCACGGTGGGCCCGCCCTTCTTCAACCTCACCTTCGGCGGGCTGATGCTGCCCTTGGTGTTCGCCATGCCGTTCGGCCCGCTCTTGGCCTGGAAGCGCGGCGACCTCTTGGGGGTGGCCCAGCGCCTGACGCTGGCGGCGGGCTTTGCGGTCATCGCCGGCGTGGTGACCGCCGCCGCCGAGGGCGGGGCGGTGCTGGCGGCGGTGGTGATCGGCCTTGCGGTCTTCATCATGGCCGGGGCGCTCACCGACATCGTCGAGCGCGCGGGCATCGGCCGGGTGCCGGCGCGGGTGGCCTGGGCGCGCTTCCGCGGCCTGCCGCGCTCCACCTTCGGCACCGCCATCGCCCATTTCGGGGTGGGCGTGTGCCTCATCGGCATCGTCTCGGAGACCGCCTGGAGCCTGGAGCGCATCGCCTCGGTGAAGCTGGGCGACACCATCACCATCGGCACGCGGGACCTCACCTTTGCCCGCATCGAGAACCGCGCCGGACCCAATTTCGCCGCCCGCACGGCAGTGTTCGACATCCGCTCCGGCGGCGTCGCGCAAGGCACGGTGGAAGCCTCGCGGCGGGTGTTCGCGGCGCGGCAGATGTCCACCACCGAATCCGGCATCCGCACCTTCGGCTTCAGCCAGCTCTATCTCTCCATGGGCGAGGAGACGCCGGACGGACACATCTCCGTCCGCGTCACCTGGAAGCCGCTGGTGACCTTGATCTGGCTGGGCGCCGTGGTGATGGCGCTGGGCGGCGGCCTGTCGCTCGCCGACCGCCGCCTGCGGGTCGGGGCGCCCAAGCCCGCCCGCCGTCGCGCGCCCGCAGCCGTTCCGGCGGAATAGGCCATGACCATCTGGAGCGCCCTGCGCCGCATCGGCCCCCGCGCCCTTCTGGGCCTCGCCTTGCTGTGCGCGGCGCCGGCGCTGGCGGTGCAGCCGGACGAAGTGCTGCCCGATCCGAAGCTGGAGGCCCGCGCCCGGGTGCTGTCGCAGGAATTGCGCTGCATGGTCTGCCAGAACCAGTCCATCGACGACAGCGACGCGCCGCTGGCCCGCGATCTGCGGGTGCTGGTGCGCGACCGGCTGAAGGCGGGCGACAGCGACCGGCAGGTGCTGGACTTCCTGGTGGCCCGCTATGGCGAGTTCGTGCTGATGCGTCCGGTCGTCTCCTGGCGCAACGCGTTGCTGTGGGGCACGCCGGGGCTCGTGCTGCTGCTGGGCGGGGCCGCCGCCTATGCCGCCATGCGCCGCCGCCGTCCCGCCCCGCCGGCCTTGACGGCGGAGGAGGAAGCCCGCGTCCGCGCGCTGCTGGCGGAGAGCGGCCCGCGCGAGGGCTGACCCGGTGCCGGCTACCGTTATCGCTCACGCAGCCGTGACTCGCCTTACAGAACCGTAACTCTGCCGCCAGGGGCCTGTAAGGCGGACGGGCCTAGTTTCTCTCTCAAGCCGGCCCGCCAAGGGCGGTCGCACACCAGAGAGAGATGCATCGCGCATGACCCCTTCTTCCCATTCCCCCTCTTTGACGAAGCGTCGCCGGACCGCCCTTCTGGCGGGCGTTGTCGGCTTGGCAGTGGCCGGTGTCGCGGTCGGCCAGTTCGGCTATCCCAGCACCCCCGCGTTCGCCCAGACCAACCAGGCGCCTGTCGCGCCGGGCCTGTCCGCCAGCACCTTCTCCTTCGCCGACATCGTGCAGAAGGTCACCCCCGCCGTGGTTTCGGTGAAGGTGAAGAAGGACGGCAACGCCCAGCAGATGGCCATGGGTGACGAAGGCGGCATGGGCGGCGCCGATGTGCCCCCGCAGATCGAGCGTTTCCTCAAGCGCTTCGGCTTCGAGAACGGTCCCGGCGGCATGCAGGGCCAGGGCCAGATGCCCCAGCGCGCCCCGCGCGGTGAGCGGGGCGAGCGCCGGGTGGTGGGCCAGGGCTCCGGCTTCATCATTTCCGCCGATGGCTATGTGGTGACCAACAACCATGTGGTGGACGGCGCCTCCGAAGTGGACGTGACCACCACCGACGGCAAGGAATATACCGCCAAGGTGATCGGCGCGGATTCCCGCACCGACGTGGCGCTGCTGAAGATCGAGGGCAAGAGCGATCTGCCCTGGGTGAAGCTGTCCGACACCGTGCCGCGCGTCGGCGACTGGGTGATCGCGGTGGGCAATCCCTTCGGTCTCGGCGGCACGGTCACCGCCGGCATCGTCTCCGCCCGTGGCCGCGACATCGGCTCGGGTCCTTATGACGACTTCGTGCAGATCGACGCGCCCATCAACAAGGGCAATTCCGGCGGGCCGACCTTCGACCTTTCGGGCAATGTCATCGGCATGAACACCGCCATCGTGTCGCCCTCCGGCGGCAACGTGGGCATCGCCTTCGCCATCCCGTCCGAGACGGTGAAGACGGTGGTGGACCAGCTCCGCCAGTCGGGTTCGGTAGCGCGCGGATATATCGGCGTGCAGATCCAGCCGGTGACCGACGATCTGGCCTCCGGCCTCGGCCTCAACACCGCCGAGGGCGCGCTGGTGGCGCAGGTCCAGCCGGACACGCCGGGGGCCAAGGCGGGCCTGAAGAGCGGCGACGTGGTCACCAAGCTCAATGGCGAGCCGGTCAAGGATGCCCGCGACCTCAGCCGCAAGATCGGCATGATGAAGCCGGGCACCACGGTTGCCCTCGCGGTGACGCGGGACGGCAAGGCCATGAACCTGGACGTGAAGCTGGAGCAGCTGCCCGGCGAGCAGCAGACCGCCAGCCTCAATGACCAGGATGCGCCCGGCCACGACGTGCCGCGCCTCGGCCTGCAACTGGCTCCGGCCAAGAGCGTGAAGGGCGCCGGCGCCGATGGCGTGGTGGTCACCGAGGTGGATCCCAACGGACCGGCCGCCGCCCGCGGCATCCGCTCCGGCGACGTGATCCTGGATGTGGGCGGCAAGGCCGTCTCCAGCCCGGCGGACGTGCGCGACGGCCTGGCTGCCGCCAAGACCGAGAACCGCAAGGCGGTGCTGATGCGGGTGAAGGGTGAGCAGGGTGTGCGCTTCGTCGCCATCACCCTGGACGCCAAGGCCCGCGGCTGACGCCAAGGGGCGGCGGCGCGCACAGCGCGGCCGCTCCGGCGCAGAGAACCGGCCGACAGCATGGCCGGGCAGGGGGGCCCGCCCCAGCCGACCTGTCGGCCCGGCGCACCGGATTCGGGGGAACGGCGGTGCGCCCCCCGATCGCCCTTTGGCCCGCACCCGGGCCGAAGGGCGATCGGATGAGACTGAAAGTCGTGCGCCCTTTGGCCCCTCTCGGGTGGAAGGGCGATCGGACGAGAATGCAATTGGTGCACCGGCGGCACCTTCCGTCGCCCCAAACGCTGCCGAGGCCCAATCGGCGCGGGGAGCGAGGCTTCCCGCGCCGTCAGCTTTTTCCAGCCTTGGCGCATTTCCCTCCACAACCTGCTGCGCGCGGCGCGGATCGTGATCTAGAGTGCCATGAACCCGAATCTCGAACCGGACTTCAGCCTCTCCATGCGACTGCTCCTCGTCGAGGATGACCACGACGCGGCGGACTATCTGCGCAAGGCCTTCCGCGAGGCCGGCCATGTGGTGGATCACGCCGCCGACGGCGAGGACGGCCTCGCCCACGCGCTCGACGGCAAATATGACGTGCTGGTGGTGGATCGCATGCTGCCGATCCGCGACGGACTGTCCCTGGTGACCGAGCTGCGCGGCCGGGGCGATGCCACGCCGGTGCTGATCCTCTCCGCTCTGGGGCAGGTGGACGACCGGGTGGTGGGCTTGCGCGCCGGCGGCGACGATTACCTGCCCAAGCCTTATGCCTTCACCGAATTGCTGGCGCGGGTGGAAGCCCTGTCGCGCCGCGGCGCGCCGCAGGCGGCGGAAACGGTCTATCGGGTCGGCGACCTGGAGCTGGACCGCCTCGCCCACCGGGTGACCCGCGGCGGCAAGGACATTCCGCTGCAGCCGCGCGAGTTCCGCCTGATGGAATATCTCCTGCGCCATGCCGGCCAGGTGGTGACCCGCACCATGCTGCTGGAGAATGTCTGGGACTATCATTTCGACCCCCAGACCAATGTGATCGACGTCCACGTCTCGCGGCTGCGCTCGAAGATCGACAAGGGCTTCGATGTGCCTTTGATCCACACCGTGCGCGGTGCCGGCTACATGGTTCGGGTGGGCCTGCGCTGAGATGATCGGCGCCGGCACCGGGGGCCGCAGGGCGGCGGGGCGCCGGCGATGAAGTTTCCCCGCGATTTCTCCCGCCTGGTGCGCACCACGGCGTTCAAGCTGCTGGCGGTCTATCTTGTCGTGTTCGCGGTGTTCGCGGTCTCGATGATCGGCTACGTCGCCTGGCACACCCGCGAATTGATCGAGAGCCAGGTTTCCGAGAATGTGGAGACCGAGGTCCGCTTCCTGGCCGAGCAGTATCGCATCGGCGGGGTGCAGCGGCTGGTGCTGGTGATCGACCGGCGCACCCGCCGGCCCGGCTCCTCCATCTATCTGGTGACCAATTTCGCGGGCGAGGTGCTGGCCTCCAACGTCTCCGAACTGCCCATCGGCCTTTTGGACAAGCCCGGCACGCGGGTGACCGCCTATCGCCGGTCCGACGAGCCCGGCGCCAAGGAGAATTTGGCCTTCGTCGAGGTGTTCATGCTGCCCGGCGGCTATCGCCTGCTGGTGGGCCGTGACATCGAGGATCGCGATACCCTGCGCCAATTGGTGGTGCGCCCGGCGCAGGGGGCGCTGGTGCTGATCCTCATCCTCGGTCTGGCGGGGGGCATCTTCGTCACCCGGCGGGTGCTGAAGCGCATCGATTCCATGACCGCCATCTCCGAGACCATCATGGCCGGCGACCTCACCGGGCGCCTGGCGGTGGATGGCACCGGCGACGAGTTCGACCGCCTCGCCGGCAGTCTCAACGCCATGCTGGAGCGCATCGAGGCGCTCATGGCGGGACTGAAGGAGGTCTCGGACAATATCGCCCACGATCTGAAGACCCCGCTCACCCGTCTGCGCAACCACGCGGAGGAGGCGCTGCGGGGGGCGACCACGGAGGGGCAGTGGCGCCAGGCGCTGGAGACCACCATCGAGGAGAGCGACGGCCTCATCCGCACCTTCGACGCGTTGCTGATGATCGCCCGCGCCGAGGCCGGCCAGGCCCGCGACAGCATGGTGGACGTGGATCTGGCCGACATCACCGAGAATGTCGCCGAGCTGTACGAGCCGCTGGCCGACGAACAGGGCCTGGATCTGGTGACCGAGATCGTGCCCATGACGGTCCACGGGATGCGCGAGCTGCTCGCCCAGGCGCTGTCCAATCTCATCGACAATGCCATCAAATACGGCCGGCCGGCGGATGGCGGGCGTGGCCGCATCCGCGTGACTTTGGCCCGCGAGGGGGCCTTCGCGATGCTGGAGGTGACCGACGATGGCCCCGGCATCGCCGATGCCGATCGTGATCGGGTGGTGGAGCGCTTTGTGCGGCTGGAAAGCAGCCGCTCGCGACCGGGATCGGGGCTGGGCCTGGCGCTGGTCTCGGCCGTGGCGCGGCTGCACGGCGGGCAGCTGACCTTCTCCGACGCCGCGCCGGGCCTGCGTGCGACTTTGCGCCTGCCCGCCAAGGCCCCCTGACGGGATTGTCGCGGATTTCCCTGTCGTTCCGGCCGGTTGCCAGGGGCGCGACGGCCTGGACAGCGGCCGAGGGCGCGGCATCTCAGCTCTATTGCATGCGCGAACACACTTGCGCGCGGGCGGCGCGTCGTGCCTTTAAGGCAGGCAATGACAGCTTCGACCGCCCCGGATTCGTTGCTCCGACCCGGCCTCGCATCGCTGATGCGGGAGGCCCCTGTCGTTGCCGACGCTTCCATGGCAAAGGTCAAGCTTTCCCACGCGCTGGAGCGGCTGGATCCGGCCGAGGCGGCGGCGCTGGAGGCGTCGCTGGACCTGGCGCCGCGGATGCGCGCTGCGGTTCTGGCCATTGCCGAAAACGCGCCCTTCCTGCTGGACGTGATCCGCCGCGATCCCCAGCGCCTGCTGCGCACCCTCGCCAGCGATCCCCGCACGCGCATTGCCGCTTTGACCGCCGAGGCGCGGGCTGCGGCGCGGGCCGCCACGGCAGAGGCCGGCGTCATGGCGGTGTTGCGGCGCATGCGCAGCGAGGCGGCCTTGGTCATCGCGCTGGCGGACATGGGCGGCGCGCTCGATCTGATGGAGATCACCGCGGCCCTGACCGCGGTCGCTGACACTGCCATCACCAGCGCACTGGATTTTCTGCTGCGCGACGCCGCCGATGCCGGCCGCCTGAACCTTTCGGATCGCGATGCGCCTGGCACCGGCTGCGGCCTTGCGGTCATCGCCATGGGCAAGCATGGGGCCGGCGAGCTGAACTATTCCAGCGACGTGGACCTGGTGGTGGTCTTTGATCGCGACGTGGCGCCGGTGGCGTCGGACCTGGATGCGGCACCGGTGTTCGTGCGCCTCACCAAGGGGCTGGTGCGGCTGCTGCAGGAGCGCACCGAGGACGGCTATGTGCTGCGCGTGGACCTGCGCCTGCGGCCCGATCCCGGTTCCACACAGGTCGCCCTCTCCACCGCCGCGGCCCTGGCCTATTACGAGCGCGAGGGCGCCACCTGGGAGCGGGCCGCCTACATCAAGGCGCGCCCCGTGGCGGGCGATCTGGCGGTGGGGCGCGCCTTCCTGGCGGATCTTCTGCCCTTCGTGTGGCGGCGGGTGCTGGATTATCAGGCGATCGCCGACGTCCACGCCATGAAGCGCGAGATCCACGCCTTCCGCGGCCATGACGTGGTGGCGGTGGAAGGGCACAATGTGAAGCTCGGCCGCGGCGGCATCCGCGAGGTGGAGTTCTTCGTCCAGACCCAGCAGTTGATCGCCGGCGGGCGGCATCCGGACCTGCGGTCCCCGCGCACCCTGGAGGCGCTCGACCTGCTGGTGAGCGAGCGCTGGATCGCCCCCGAGGTGCGGGATGATTTGGCGGAGGCCTATGTGTTCCTGCGCCGGGTGGAGCATCGGCTGCAGATGATGGCCGATGCCCAGACCCACACCTTGCCGGAGCAGCGGCCGGCCATGGAGGCCTTCGCCCATTTCATGGGCTATGCCGACCGCGACGCCTTCGCCGCGGCGCTGGTGGACCGGCTGCAACGGGTGCAGCGGCACTATGCGCAGCTGTTCGAGGACCATGCGGCCCCCGCCTTCCTGCATGGCGACCTCAGCTTCCCGCCGGGCGGCGACGACCGCGCCACCCTCGCCACCCTGGCGCGCCTGGGCTTTCGCGAGCCCTTGGCCGCCAGCGCCACGGTGCGCGGCTGGATGGCCGGAAAGCCGCGGGTGCTGCGCCAGGATACGCCGCGCGGGCATCTGTCCCGCATCGTCCCGCTGCTGCTGGAGCAGATCTCCCACGGCGGCGACCCGGACGGGGCGCTGCAGGCGATGGACAGTTTCCTCGGCGCCTTGCCCGGCCCGCATCTTCTGGCGGCCCTGGAACGCAATCCGGATCTGGTCCGCCTGCTCGCCACCATCGTCAGCGCCGCCCCGCGCCTCGGCGAAACCCTGGCCCGGCGTCCCTCGCTGGCCGACGCGCTGCTGGACCCCGATTTCTTCGACGTGCTGCCGGACCAGGCGACCCTGGAGGCGCATCTGAACGAACTGCTGGATGCGGCCGGCAGCGACGAGGAGCAACTGGACCGGGCGCGGCGCTTCCGCCAGGAGCAGCATGTGCTCATCGGGGTGCGCATCGCCTCCGGCACGCTGCCGGCGGCGCGGGCGGGGGAGGCCTATGCCCGGTTGGCGGAGGTCATCATCCGCGCGCTGCATGCCCGGGTCTGGGCGCGCTTCCAGCAGGCGCACGGCACCATCGCCGGGGCGGAGACGGCGGTGCTGTCCATGGGCAAGTTGGGCGGCCGGGAGATGACGGCGGGGTCCGACCTCGACCTCATCCTGCTCTATGACTTCGATCCGGAGGCGGACCCCACCTCCGACGGCCCGCGGCCTTTGCAGGGCGCGCATTATTTCGCCCGCTTCACCCAGCGCCTGCTCAGCGCGCTCACCAGCCTCACCAATGCGGGCAAGCTCTACGACGTGGACCTGCGCCTGCGCCCGTCCGGCCGGGCGGGGCCGGTGGCCACGCGCCTCGGCTCGTTCGAGGCCTACCAGCGCACCGAGGCCTGGACCTGGGAGCATATGGCGCTCACCCGCGCGCGCATCATCTCCGCCAGCCCGGCCTTTGCGGCGCGGGTGGAGGCGGTGATCCTCCAGGTGCTCGCCCGCCCGCGCGATCCGCGCCGCATCGCCGGCGACATCCTCGACATGCGCCACGCCATCGCCGCGGAGAAGGGCGAGAGCGACCGCTGGAACCTCAAGCACGCCGCCGGCGGGCAGGTGGATGTGGAGTTCCTGGCGCAATATCTGGTGCTGGTGCATGCCCAGCGCTATCCGGAGATTGTCGACACCGCCACCGCGCGCATCCTGGCGGTGGCCGGCTGGCTGGAACTGCTGCCGCCGGAAGATATCCAGTCGCTGTCCAATGCCTGCCGGCTCTACCAGGACCTGACGCAAGTGCTGCGCCTCGCCATCGACCGCCCCTTCGTGCCGGCGGACGCGAGCCCGGCGCTGAAGGCGCTGCTGGCGCGGGCGGGGGAATTGCCGGACTTCGCCACGCTGGACGCGCATCTGGGGGAGACCCAGGCGCGGGTGCGGGCGATCTTCCAGCGCGTGCTGGAATCCGCCGCCAGCTGAGGGGCGTGCTCGCCGCGCCGCCTCACGCCATTGTTTGTGCCGCTGGACTCTGCAGCGGAGCCTTTGCAACTGTGGTGCGTTGAGGCAGGGGCGATCCTGCCCCATCCAGCCGTCGCGCGGGCGCAGTTCCGTGCGGGCCAATGGAGGAGACCACCAATGGCCATTCTCTCTCACGCCGCTCCCGCTGCGCCCCAAACCGGGCTCAGCCGCCGCAGCGCATTGGCGATCGGCGCCGGCGCCGCCGTGGGCGCCCTGTTCGCCCCTCATGTGGCGCGGGCGGCCACGCCGTTCGCCTTCCCGCCACTGCCGTATGAGGAGGGGGCGCTGGTGCCGACCATTTCGGCGCGCACCGTGGGCCTGCATTACGGCAAGCACCACAAGGGCTATTACGACAAGCTGAACACGCTGGTGGTGGGCAAGCCCTATGCCGACATGACCCTGACCGAGGTGATTGTCGCCGCGCGCAAGGCCAATGATGCGGATGTGTTCAACAACGCCGCCCAGGCCTGGAACCATGATCTCTATTGGGCGACCTTCAAGGGCGGGCCGGCGGCGCCCACCGGCGCCTTTGCCCAGGCGGTGGAGAAGGACTTCCAGTCGCTCACCTCCCTGCAGCGCAAGCTGGTGGAGCAGGGCGACAAGGTCTTTGGCACCGGCTGGGTCTGGCTGGTGCGCAATGGCGACGCGCTGGAAATCGTCGGCATGAAGGACGCCAGCAACCCGTTGCCCGATGGCAAGACGGTGCTGCTCGGCATCGATGTGTGGGAGCACGCTTATTATCTGGACTACGAAAATCGCCGCACGGCCCATGTGGAGGCGGTGCTGAAGGATCTGGTGAACTGGCAGGTGGTGGGCGCGCGCTGGGCGTGAGACGCCCGCCGGACCGCGGTTCGTGCGATCGAAAATGGGGAGGAGCCCCCCCGCAGAGGCTCCTCCCCGGCACGGCCACCCGGGGGACGGGCGGCCGGTTCGGCTGGATCCCCTAGGGGATCACAGGCCGATCTCATCCAACCGGCGACCGGTTGTCTCAATGCGCAGACGCCAGGTGATGACGGCGCCCGCGAGCGACGTTCCCACCAGGACATACAACAAGGTCTGGGTTCCCCACTGGCTCAGCAGGATGGGAAACAGGAACGCGGTCATCACCGCACCCACCTTGCCGAAGGCCGCAGCAAAGCCGGCTCCGATTCCGCGAATATGCGTTGGAAACACCTCGCCCGCCAGCAGGTAAGTTTGAGCATTGGGCCCAAGATTGCACATAAAATTAAATAGCATGAATCCGGTGTAGATCAACAAGGTCTGCGTTCCGCCGGTAAAATTGGCATAGAAGGACGCCAGCAGCAGCCCGGCGGCACAGCCGACGAAGCCGAACACCTGGAGGGCGATGCGCCCCAGTTTGTCGGCGAGGAGCACCGCTGCGACCATACCGACGATCAGCAGCAGATCGATGAAGGCAGCCCCCTTGGCGGCCAGCATGTCGTTGGCGATCAGCGCCGACACCGCATGCGGATGGGCGGAGGTCTGGCCGCCGATGGTGGCGGCGAGGATGGTCGGGGTGAAGATGCCGATGCCATAGGTGCCCAGATCCTGCAGGAACCACGGCACCGAGGCGAGCAGGGTGGCCCGCAGGTTCTTTTTGCGGAACAGCACCAGCAGGTGCGCCTCCGGCCGAGCCGCTCCGTCGGCGTGGGTCGGCTTGAGATGCACGTGCTTGGGGTAATGGGGATGGCGCCGCAGCAGCCGGCGGATGGCGTGCTCGGCGTCCGCCACCCGACCGCGGGTCAGCAGCCAGTGGCTGCTCTCGGTGATGAAGAAGCGGCCGGCCAGTACCAATGCGGCGGGGATGATGGCGGTGGCATACATCACCCGCCAGGCCGAGATCGTCGGATCGAAGGTCATCACCAGATAGCCCACCGCGGTTCCGGTGAGGGCGCCCAGGGCCTGGAAGGCGAAGGCGCCCAGCACGAGACGCCCGCGGGCGGAACTGGGAATGCTCTCGGAGATGACCAGATGTGCGGTGGGATAGTCGCACCCCAGCGCCAGCCCGACGCCGAACAGGAACACCACCATCCAGGCAAAGCTGGGCGCTGCGGCCAGCAAGGCCAGAAACAGCATGAACAGCGCCATTTCGAACACGAACATGGGCTTGCGGCCCAGTTGGTCGGACAGGCCGCCGAGGGTGAGGGCGCCAATGAGGATGCCGAACAAGGTGGCGGCGCTGACCAGGCCATGCTGCAGCGGGGTCATGCCGAACTCTGCGCCCATCAGCGGCAGGGCGACGCCGGTCATGAACACCACCAGCCCTTCGAAGAATTTGCCTGCGGCGGCCAGGCTCCAGATCCGCCATTGCATGCTCGTCATGGGCGCTGACGGCACCTCGGTGCCATCATGCCAGAACGGCGTCTCGTCAATATAATCCTGCACCGAGCGCACCTCGGGCACCACCCGGCGCTGCTCGACGGCAGCGGACTCACCACGCGACATGCCTTACTCCCTCACCATCGTCGCACCCTGTCCTTGGTATGGTGACGGCGTTGTGACTAATTTATCACCCTCTGGTGGCCTCCAGCCAGCTCGGCTATGACCGCACCTGAAGCTTGGGAGGCAGACATGGTGAAAGCGTTGCGGACCACAGGGCGCGCGGTGGCGGTCCCGGTAGCGTTGGGGCTTCTCGTGGCCGCTTGCCAGGCGCCGGGACCCAATTGGGGGACCGCCGTGGTGAAGGAAAGCGACGCCTTCGATTATTACGAATCGATCGTCACCGTTCCGGTCCCCACCGGCGCGCCCCGGGTATTCCAGTGCAATGGTCCGTTCGCCCCCACCACCAGCGACGTGACCATGAAGGGCATCTTCGGGCAGGGCAATGTGGTCACCGCCACCGATGTCCTGCAGCCTGACGGAAGCCTGGGGGCCGGCTCCGTCCTGCTGCCAGGCGATCCCAAGTTGCGGGTGGCCGTCGCTTGGGCCGATGCCTTCGGCTACACCGGCCCGATCCGTGCCAATTTCACCGAGGAGACCGCCTGGAGCGTCGCCGGCATCGGCATCGGCGCCGGCATTTCCGACCTGGAAAAGGCCAATGGCGGCCCCTTCAAGCTGGTGGGCTTCGGCGGCACCGGCGGGGGCGTGGTCTCCGACTGGCAGGGCGGGGCGCTGGCCAATTTGGCCGGCGGCTGCCGCCTGACCGTGCAACTGGCGATTTCGGCCCTGGCGCCGGCCTCGGCGCAGGCGAAGGTGGTGGGTCCGAGGACCTTCCTCTCCACCGACCGGAACGTGCGCGCCCTGAAGCCCACCGTGGGCAAGTTCTGGGTGCTCTATAACTGAACGGCAGGATTGACCGGCGCCCCTCCCTTGTGCTTCCAAAGTGGTGGCTGGCCGTACAATGGTGCCGGCCCATGGTGAGGAGACGCTCATGACCGGTGTGACATGCAACCGATCGCTGATGGCCGGAGTGGTCCTCGGGATTGCTCTGGTGGTCGGCGGCCAGGCCCTGGTGAATGCCCCCGCTCTCGCCAACCAGCCCTTCATGGAAGCGGCTCTGGGCTCGCTGCGTCAGGCGCGTGAGAATCTCAACCGCGCGGCCGCCGACAAGGCCGGTCATCGGGAGCGGGCGATTGGCCTTGTGAACGATGCCATCGGTCAGGTCGAAGCCGGCATTGCCGCCGCGCGCTGAGGCGCGAGATTAAGGTGGACCTGTCGCCTGGTGCGACGGGGTCGGATGTGTCCTCTGGTCTTCTTATCTTGGGAGCCTTTTCGATGGGTCGACGTCTCAACCGTTCTGTCGTCCTCGCCTTCGTCCTCGGCATGGGCTGCGCGTTCGGCGGCCAGGCCCTGATGAACGGCACGGCCCTGGCCAATCAGCCCTTCATGGAAGCGGCCCTGGTCTCGCTGCGCGCCGCGCGCGCCAACCTCATCCAGGCAGAGCCCAACAAGGGCGGCCACCGCGATCGCGCCATCGACCTGGTGGATCGGGCGATCAGCCAGACTGAAGAGGGCATCGCTTACGCCGCGCAGTGACGGCCGACCGTTTGCCCTGACCGAACGGACATGGCCCATGCGCGGGCGGGCGCGTGGGCCGAGTCATTTCCGACATCGAAAGACGGTTTGCATTCCGTCCCCCGCAGACCATCATGGCGCCCCGGCTGGGGTCGGCAGATCGGACATGACGGGGGACAAGGCATGGATTGGGTCGCGTTCTGGGATGGTGCCCATTCCATCTATGTCAGCGACCGTCACAAACAGGTCCATTATCAGCGCATCACCGCCGACATCGCCCGCCTGCTGCCGGGCCCGAACGCCCGCGTGCTGGATTATGGCTGCGGCGAAGCGCTGGGGGCCGCAGACCTCGCGCGCGCCTGCGGCAGCCTGCTGCTGGCCGATGCGGCGCCCACCGTCCGCGCCCGGCTGAAAGAGCGGTTCGCCGCCACCCCGAACATTTCCGTCCTATCGCCGGACGAGGTGGCGGCCCTGCCCGATGGCAGCGTGGACCTGGTGATCGCCAACTCCCTGCTGCAATATCTCTCCCGTGCGGTTCTGGTGGATCTGCTTGCGATGTGGCGGCGCGTGCTGGCCCCCGGCGGCGTGCTGATCGTGGCGGACGTGATTCCCCCCGGCGTCAGCGCCGTCCAGGATGCCGCGGCGCTGCTGACCTTCGCGGCGCGCGAGAAGTTCCTGGTGGCCGCGGTGGCGGGTCTGGCGCGGACGGCGGTGTCGCCCTACCGGAAGCTGCGAGCGGATCTGGGCCTGTCCATGTATGAGGAGGCCGACATGCTGGCCCTGCTCAACGCCGCCGGCTTCTCGGCGCAGCGACTGCCGACCAATATCGGCCACAACCAGCGGCGGATGGCATTCCGTGCGGTGCCCCGGTAGCCCCTAGGCGATGGGGCGGCGGGCCCCGGCCTTATGGGCGAAGGCCCAGAGCCGATAGGCGGTGAAGGTCCAGACCAGCACCATGCCGGTGGTGAGCACCTGGGCGAAAATGTAATAGATGCCCAGCCAGTGGACGAAAAACTCCATCAGCAGCCCGGTCATGACGAAGGCGATCCCGGCCACTGCGGCAAAGCGGGGCAGGGCGCCGGCGTGGGTGCGCGTCGATTCGAATGTGAACCGGCGATTGAGGCAGTAGGAAATGACGCTGCCGACGATGAAGCCCGCGAGGGACGCCAGAACCGGCCCGGCCATCTGCCGCTCCACCAGGATCGCCAGGGTGGTGAAATGTCCCACCGCTGCGGTCAAGCCGACCCCCACAAAGGTGGCGAACTGCAAGAGGAAGGCGCGATGGTCCCGGGCAAGTTGGGTGAGAGTGGCAAACAAGGGGGGCTCCAGCGCGGCCATGAACTGTCGAGGCGTCTTCCGTCGCGGTCAATTATGGTCTAAGGAAGCCCAATCCGCAGGCGGAAGGGTGAATTTCACCGTTCTTGTGCTGCAGCCGCCGTCCGTGAGACGGACCCTCGTCATTCAGGGGCGCGTGACCCGCGGCCCTTTTTTTGCGCCCGTCGAGCGCCAGAGATAAATGCCGAAACGCACGGACCTCGAAACCATCCTCATCATCGGCGCCGGGCCCATTGTCATCGGCCAGGCCTGCGAATTCGATTATTCCGGCACCCAGGCGTGCAAGGCGTTGAAGGAGGAGGGATACCGGGTCGTCCTGGTGAACTCCAACCCCGCCACCATCATGACCGACCCGGACATGGCGGACGCGACCTATATCGAGCCGATCACGCCGGAAATCGTCGCCAAGATCATCGAGAAAGAGCGCTATGTGCGCCCCGGTGGTTTTGCCCTGCTGCCCACCATGGGCGGCCAGACGGCGCTGAACTGCGCTCTGTCGCTCAAGAAGATGGGCACGCTCGAGAAATTCGACGTGGAGATGATCGGCGCCACCGCCGAGGCCATCGACAAGGCCGAGGATCGCGAGCTGTTCCGCGATGCCATGACCAAGATCGGTCTCGACACCCCGCGCTCGGTGCAGATCAAGACCCTGATCCAGGCGCTGGAAGCGCTCGAAGTGGTGGGCCTGCCGGCGATCATCCGCCCGTCCTTCACCATGGGCGGCACCGGCGGCGGCATCGCCTACAACAAGCATGAATTCATCGAGATCATCGAGCGCGGCATCGACGCCTCGCCCACCAATGAAGTGCTGGTGGAAGAGAGCGTGCTGGGCTGGAAGGAGTATGAGATGGAGGTGGTCCGCGACAAGGCGGACAACTGCATCATCATCTGCTCCATCGAGAATCTCGACCCCATGGGCGTGCACACCGGTGATTCGATCACCGTCGCCCCGGCGCTGACCCTGACGGACAAAGAATACCAGATCATGCGCGACGCCTCGCTGGCGGTGCTGCGCGAGATCGGGGTGGAGACCGGCGGCTCCAACGTGCAGTTCGCCATCGACCCGGAAACGGGCCGGATGATCGTCATCGAGATGAACCCGCGGGTGTCGCGCTCCTCGGCGCTCGCCTCCAAGGCCACCGGCTTCCCCATCGCCAAGGTCGCGGCGCGCCTCGCTGTCGGCTACACGCTGGACGAGATCGCCAACGATATCACCGGCGGGGCCACCCCTGCGGCGTTCGAGCCGACCATCGACTATGTGGTCACCAAGATCCCGCGCTTCGCCTTCGAGAAGTTCCCCGGCGCTGACCATACGCTGACCACCTCCATGAAGTCGGTGGGCGAGGCGATGGCCATCGGCCGCACCTTCCAGGAAAGCCTGCAGAAGGCGCTGCGCTCGCTGGAGACAGGCCTGACCGGTCTCGACGAGATCGAGATCGAGGGCCTCGGCCAGGGCGACGACAAGAGCGCCATCCGCGCCGCCATCGGCGTGCCGACCCCCGATCGCCTGCTGAAGGTGGCGCAGGCCATGCGCTTCGGCCTCACCGACGCGCAGATCCACGCCGCCTGCAAGATCGATCCGTGGTTCCTGGAGCAGATCCGCGGCATCGTGGACACCGAGGCCAAGGTCCGCAAGTTCGGCCTGCCGCAGACCCCGGGCGCCTTGCGCAGCCTGAAGAGCCAGGGCTTCTCCGACGCGCGCCTCGGCTCGCTGGCCGGGATGCCGGAGGCGGAGGTGCGCGAACTGCGCCATGCGCTCGACGTGCGCCCGGTGTTCAAGCGAATCGACACCTGCGCGGCGGAGTTCGCCTCGCCCACCGCTTACATGTACTCGACCTATGAATCCCGCTTCGGCGGCATCATGGCCGACGAGTCCCGCCCGACGGAGCGGGAGAAGGTGATCATCCTCGGCGGCGGTCCCAACCGCATCGGCCAGGGCATCGAGTTCGACTATTGCTGCTGCCACGCGGCCTTCGCTTTGAAAGAGGCGGGCTACGAGGCCATCATGGTCAACTGCAATCCGGAGACCGTCTCCACCGACTACGACACCTCGGACCGGCTCTATTTCGAGCCTTTGACCTCCGAGGACGTGCTGGAGCTGATCGATCGCGAGCGCACCAACGGCACCTTGAAGGGCGTCATCGTCCAGTTCGGCGGCCAAACCCCGCTGAAGCTGGCCCGGGCCCTGGAAGAGGCCGACGTGCCGATCCTCGGTACCTCGCCGGACGCCATCGACCTCGCCGAGGATCGCGACCGCTTCAAGACCTTGCTGGACAAGCTCAAGCTGCGCCAGCCGGCCAACGGCATCGCCTATTCGGTGGAGCAGGGCCGCACCATTGCCGGGGAGCTGGGCTATCCGCTGGTGGTCCGCCCGTCCTACGTGCTGGGCGGCCGGGCGATGCAGATCATCCGCGACGATGGCCAACTGGGCGATTATCTGCTGGACACCCTGCCGGGCCTGGTGCCGCAGGATGTGAAAGCCCGCTACCCCAACGACAAGACCGGCCAGATCAACACGGTGCTGGGCAAGAACCCGCTGCTGTTCGACCGCTACGTCTCCGACGCCATCGAGGTGGACGTGGACGCGCTGTGCGACGGCACCGACGTGTTCATCGCCGGCATCATGGAGCATATCGAGGAAGCCGGGATCCATTCCGGCGACAGCGCCTGCTCGCTGCCGGCCCATTCCCTGGACGACGAGACCATCGCCGCCTTGGAAAAGCAGACCGCGGCCATGGCCCTGGCGCTCGGCGTCGGCGGGCTGATGAACGTGCAATATGCGCTCAAGGACGGGAAGATCTTCGTTCTTGAGGTCAATCCGCGCGCCTCGCGCACGGTGCCGTTCGTGGCCAAGGTGATCGGCAAGCCCATCGCCAAGATCGCCGCCCGCATCATGGCCGGCGAGAAGCTGGCCTCGTTTGCCTTGACCAAGGAGAAGCTCAACCACATCGCCATCAAGGAAGCGGTCTTCCCGTTTGCCCGTTTCCCCGGTGTGGATACGGTGCTCGGCCCGGAGATGCGCTCCACCGGCGAGGTGATGGGCCTCGACACCGATTACGGCGTCGCCTTCGCCAAGAGCCAGCTGGGCGGCGGCACCAAGGTGCCGCAGTCCGGGACGGTATTCGTCTCGGTGAAGGATGGCGACAAGCCGCGCATCCTGCCCACCGTGCGCATGCTGGCGGACCTCGGCTTCAAGGTCATCGCCACCTCGGGCACCCAGCGCTATCTGGACGAGAATGGCGTGGTGGCTGGCAAGATCAACAAGGTCCTGGAAGGTCGACCGCATGTGGTCGACCTGATCAAGAACGGCGGTGTGCAACTGGTGTTCAACACCACCGAGGGCGCGCAGGCGCTGTCGGACAGCCGGTCGCTGCGCCGGGCGGCCCTCTTGCACAAAGTGCCGTATTACACCACGCTGTCCGGAGCCATCGCCGCGGCGCAGGGGATCAAGGCCTATGTGGGCGGTGATCTTCAGGTCCGCGCGCTGCAGAGCTATTTCTGAGCTGGCGTACCGGCCACGGCGGGGCAGCGATGCCCCGCTCTTTGGTCGGCTCACAGCGGCGACGTTCGTACCAACCGCATCGGCATTCGGCCGATGCGGACATTTCTGCGTTGCCAAGAGGGTGCGCCGGGATCGTTACGGACTGGTCCGCGTTTGAATTTGACGTCCTCAGCGTCGGGCAGGACGCGCCGTTCGGCGAGTCCCCCTGCGCACGCGGCATTTAGGAGGTTCTAAGAAGGACCCATGGAGAAGATTCCCATGACGGGGCCGGGTTTCACGGCCCTCGAGTCCGAGTTGCGTTTCCGTCAGCAGGTGGAGCGCCCCCGGATCATCTCCGCCATTTCCGAAGCGCGCGCCCATGGCGATCTCTCCGAGAATGCGGAATATCACGCCGCCAAGGAATTGCAGTCGCTCAACGAGGGGCGCATTGCGGACCTGGAGGACAAGATCTCCCGCGCCGAGATCATCGATGTCTCCAAGCTCTCGGGGGACACGGTGAAATTCGGCGCCACGGTCACCTTGGTGGACGAGGACACGGAAGAAGAGAAGATCTGGCAGATCGTCGGCGAGAGCGAAGCCGATGCCAAGGCGGGTCGGATCTCCATCACCTCGCCGGTGGCGCGGGCGCTGATCGGCAAGAAGCAGGGCGCCACCGTCGAAGTGGTGACCCCCAAGGGCGCGCGGTCGTTCGAGATCGTCGCGGTTCGCTGGGCCTGAGTCCGGGGGAGGGCGCCCGCCGCCCTCCACCGCCTTGGCTGGGCAGCCTCCGGCCTTGCAGGCGCCCCTGCTGCGCAGAGTAAAACCTGAGCCGTTGCCAGCGGCAGTCGTCAGCCCAGGCGGATCACTCCGGCGCGGGCGAGCCTTCTTCCAGCGGCACGATGGGGGCGTTCTTGGCCTGCTTCAGGGTCAGGGCCGTCTTCACGTTGCGCACGTTGGGCGCGGAGGTGATCTCCAGAACGAATTTCTGGAAGGTCGGCAGGTCCGGCGCCACGCACAGCATCAGGAAATCCACCTCGCCCGACAGCATCCAGGCGCCGCGCACCAGCGGCCAATGGTCGATGCGCGCCTCGAAGGCGGTGAGATCCGTGCCTGCCTGGCTGATGAGATGCACCATGGCAAAGGCCATGAGATCGTAGCCCAGCTGCTTCTCGTCCAGCAGGGCGCGATAGCCGCGGATGATGCCGTCCTCTTCCAGCCCGCGCACCCGGCGCAGGCAGGGCGGGGCCGAGATGCCCACGCGGCGCGACAGCTCCACATTGGTCATGCGGCCATCCCGTTGCAGCTCGGCCAGGATCTTCCAGTCCACGGCATCGAGTCGAACGGTCAAGGGGGAATCCTCCAGGCGATTTCGATGGCACCTTAGTGAAGCCGCTTCGCAGTGCAACGAAATAATATTGCGCGAATGTCACCCCCTGTGAGGCTTGCCGTTGATCGCGTGCCACGCGCCCGCGTCCGCGCACTTGGGGACATCCCGCAGTTGCGCTGCCGCGCAGCGTGTTCAGCCTTGTGGTAAACGCAACCCATCCCTACATTCACGCATAGCTCCGTCAGCATCGTGCGCATGGCGTGGCCGCGGCCCTGGCGCCGCGGACCCGGCGCACCTGGACCGTGCGGGTCCGGAATCGAGTTCGAGGACGTTCATGGCTTCCCACAGCAAGGTCATCATCATCGGGTCAGGCCCCGCCGGCTATACCGCGGCCATCTATGCGGCGCGGGCCATGCTGGAGCCGGTGCTGTTCGAGGGCATCCAGCCCGGTGGTCAGCTCACCATCACCACCGACGTGGAAAACTACCCGGGCTTTGCCGACGTCATCCAGGGCCCGTGGCTCATGGAGCAGATGCGCGCCCAGGCGGCCCATGTGGGCACCCGCATCCTGTCCGAGCATGTGGCGACCCTCGACCTGTCGCGGCGCCCGTTCCGCCTCACGACGGAGGGCGGGGAGGACTTCACCGCCGACAGCATCATCCTGGCCACCGGCGCCCAGGCCCGTTGGCTGGGGCTGAATTCGGAAGAGGATTACCGCGGCTTCGGCGTGTCCGCCTGCGCCACCTGCGACGGTTTCTTCTATCGCGGCAAGGACGTGGTGGTGGTGGGCGGTGGCAATACGGCGGTGGAAGAGGCGCTCTTCCTCACCAATTTCGCCGCCAAGGTCACCCTGGTCCATCGCCGCGACAAGCTGCGGGCGGAACGCATCCTGCAGGAGCGGCTGTTCGCCCATCCCAAGGTGTCCATCGTCTGGAATGCGGCCATCGACGAGATCCTCGGCCAGAGCGAGCCGGTGTCCAAGGTCACCGGCGTGCGCCTCCAGGATGTGGTCACCGGCGCCCATGCGGAACTGGCCACCGACGGCGTGTTCGTCGCCATCGGGCATGCGCCGGCCACCGCGCTGGTGGACGGTCAGCTTCGGCTCAAGCAAGGCGGTTATGTTTGGACGGCGCCGGATTCCACGACCACCTCCGTCCCGGGGGTGTTTGCGGCGGGCGACGTGGCCGATGACGTGTTCCGGCAAGCGGTGACCGCGGCGGGTCGGGGATGCATGGCGGCGCTGGAAGCGGAACGCTTCCTGGCGCTGCACGAACTGGCGGAAGCGGCCGAATAGGGCCTCCAACGGGCGTGGTGTGATGGACTGGGATAAGCTCAAGGTTTTCCACGTGGCCGCCGAGGCCGGATCCTTCACCCATGCGGGGGAGACACTCGGTTTGTCGCAGTCCGCCGTCAGCCGGCAGGTCTCGGCCCTGGAGCAGGAGCTGAAGGTTCCCCTGTTTCACCGCCATGCCCGCGGGCTGATCCTGACCGAGCAGGGGGAACTGCTCTATCGCACCGCCCATGAGGTGTTCCTGAAACTGGAATCCGCCCGGGCGCAGCTGACCGACAGCCGCGAAAAGCCCAATGGCGAATTGCGCGTCACCACCACGGTGGGCCTCGGCACCCATTGGCTCACCGCCCGGGTGGGCGAGTTCGTGGAGCTCTATCCCGACATTCGCATCCAGCTCATCCTCACCGACGAGGAGCTGGATCTGGCCATGCGCGAGGCGGACGTGGCCATCCGCATGCGCCAGCCGGTGCAGCCGGACCTGGTGCAGCGCAAGCTGTTCACCGTGCATTTCCATGCCTATGCCTCGGCGGATTATCTCAAGCGCCACGGCCATCCGCGCACCTTGGACGAGCTGGACAAGCACCGCATCCTGCTGCTGGGCGGCCCGATCCCGAGCTATTTCCAGGGCCTGAACTGGCTGGAGCATGCCGGCCGCGACGGCTCCGCCCCGCGGGTGCCGGCGTTCGAGGTGAACAGCGTTTTGGGCCTCAAGCGCGCCGTGGAGCGGGGCGTGGGCATCGGCACCTTGCCGGACTATCTGTCCGACGATTCCACCTCCCTGGTGCAGCTGTTCACCGACCGGGAGACGCCGCAGCTGGAAGCCTATTTCACCTATGCCCAGGAAATGCGGTCCGTGGCGCGGATCCAGGTATTCCGGGACTTCCTGATCTCCAAGGCGCAGCGGTGGAATTATTGATGTGACGGGGGCGTGACGCCGGTTCACAAGAGCCAAGCGTTGGGCACATGCCTGTCATGCGGTCATATCCAATTGCCATCTGCCTAAGCTGAGTGCATTTTGAAGTCGCACTGAACGCATTGCGTTCAGTTGTTCCCCTCTGGAAGGTTCGCCGCTCTGCGGCGATACTTGCCGGGCCTCTCACGAGGTCCGGCACTTTTCTTTGTGCGGTCCCTCGCGCGGACGTGCGGGGAAGGGGCTGACACCCGAGGAACAGGCGCGATGAGGTGGCGTTTCGCTCCGATACAGGAGATGCCATGACGTCGATCCACACAGCTCCCGGCCGCCCCGCCGCTTTTGGTGCCGCCGTCTGGTTTGGCCCCTTTCCCGGCCAGCCGGAACCCGGTCGTCCCCCTGAGCCGCCCATCCAGCCGCCATCCCCGGTGGAAGACCCCATCGGCATCCCCGTGCCGGGACCCGACCTGCCACCGCTGCCTGAAGGCGACCCGTCCCAGGAGCCCCGCCGCGAGCCCTATCCCGGTCCCAGCCCGGTGGAGGATCCGGACGGGCCGCGTGACGTGCCGCTGAATTGAACCGCGTGCCGGCGCGGCGAACCTTTGGGAAGCGTGGACGCAGGGGCCGAATAGGCTAACCTGCGGCGATCCCTGGGATGGACGCATGACCGCACCGCTCGCCCTGGCCGGTTTTCCGGCCGACTTCGTGGATGTCACCACTCTGGTGCCGGATGTGCGCATCGACCTGCGCTATGCCGGCACCGACAATTTCGTCGGCGCCCCGGTGGACGGCTACGGCGCCGCCCGCGCCCTCCTGACGCGGCCCGCCGCCGAGGCGCTGGCAAAGGTGGCGGCGGATGTCGCCGCGGACGGTCTGACGCTGAAGCTGTTCGATTGTTATCGCCCCGCCCGCGCCGTGGCGCACTTTGCCCGCTGGGCGGCGGCGGCCGAAGATCATCGCACCAAGGCGGCCTATTATCCTGAGCACCGCAAGGACGAGCTGTTCGCGCTCGGGTATCTGGCGGCCCGCTCCAGCCATTCTCGCGGCTCCACCACCGATCTCACCTTGGTTGAGGCCGGCAGTGGCGCGGAACTGGACATGGGCACGCCGTTCGATCTGTTCAGCGCGCGCTCCTGGCTCACCTCCGACGCCGTGACGCCGCACCAAAAAGCGAATCGCCATCGCCTGGCAACGGCCATGGAGCAGGCCGGATTCGCCCCGTTCGAGATGGAATGGTGGCACTTCACCTTGCGCGGTGAGCCCCATCCCGACACCTATTTCGACATTCCCATCACCTAAATCCCCGTGGGTGTGCGGATCGCCATGGCCCGCGTCAGGACAGGCTGATTTCCTCGATCTTCAGCCGCCGACCCCAGGCGTCAAAGAATTCCCCTTCGTTCAGCACCAGCCGATCGCTGCGCACCCGCGCTTCGATGGCGCGCAGGCGAGCGCGCGCCTCGTCATTCTCCAGCAGCCCGTCCGCATCCAGAATCGGAAAGAAGGCGGCCCCGTCCCATTTCAGCCCCGAGCCGGCGAACAGCGTCACCACCTGGGGCCAGCCGATGTCATCACCAATGATGTTGAGGAAGGTGGAGGCCAGCAGCGACACTTGCGTCTCACTAATTTCAACCAGGATCACCAGCGCGGTAAACGCGCCTTCCGCTTCAAATGTCTCGCGCAGCCACGTCTCAAATTCGGGCGTGGCGCCGGACCGGGAACCAGCACTAATAGTCGACACGGGGAGTCTCCGGCATGTAATGCTCGAAAAGAAACCAGAAGGAGCTTGCCCGGGTCTGTTCATACCAGGCCTCGAACGTCGCCAATGCGGTGGCCGGATCGCGTCCCGTCACCGGGGGCATGGCCGGGGCGGGCGGGGCGCTCGCCTCTGGCGGGGCTGACTCTGCGGCCTCTGAACCCGCCGGAACGTCCGGATGCGACGCTGCGTGCAGCGCCAGGGCGACGGGGGCAATGGCCTCCAGCACGCCGGAGCGCGCCTCGCTGTCCGTGTCCCAACCAAATTGCGCCCGGATATGCGCCTGCGCCGCCAGCACCGCATCAGGCCCGGTCTCGGCAGTGGTCGCCAGGCCCGCCAGGGTGCGCATGAAATTGAGGCGGCGGAACGCCGTGGCGCGCTCGGTTTCCAGGCGCTTGGCCGTGATGGCCATTTCCGTCCGAAACGTGGCTTCGCGCGCCTCGGCATCAGATGCGGCGGTGGTGAGGGCAACGAGAATGTCGTCGGCGGGGAGCATGGCCGCGTGTCCTATCGCCGGGGGTGGGAAAGTGGCGGAAGAGAGTGGGAGTCGAACCCACCAAGGACCGGCTCGCGGCCCCTCCCGGATTTGAAGTCCGGACGCCCCACCAGGGACGCTTCTCCTCCATCGGCCGCCGGCTTCGGCGGCAACTGAGCCGACGCATCATCGCCTGTGGCGCGGAACAGGTCCAGCCGGTGCGGATTGATGCGCCGCAGATCACCCCGGCGCAAGGTCACGCCATGGCGATCAAAGAACTCGAGAATCTGGATCGCCACCTTGCGGCCGTTCTCCACCTCGTCGCGGAATTGCGCGGCGGTGAAGGGCGCGCCGGCGGCGGACAGGCGGGCCATGATGTCCACCATCTCGGACACCGTGGGACGCAGGAAGAAATGGTCGTGCGCCACTTCGTCCACCCGGGCGAGACGGCTCAGAAGTTTCAGCAGACGCCGCACGTCCGCCTCCGGGACGCCGATCACCCCGGCGATGTCCCGCACCCGCGGCGGACGGAAGCGCTCGCCACCGGAGAGCAGCGGGCGCACGCGGGCCCACTGCGCCTCGTCCGCGGGGGTTAGGCGCACCTCGAAACCGGCCCGCCGCACCCAGGCGCCGTCGAGGGCAATCTCGCGGGCCTGCGCCAGGATCTGGAGCGCGGCACGGAAGGCCGGGGCGGGCAGGCGTGGCTGCGATTGCAACCGCAGCCGCTCGATGCCCAGACCTGGCAGGTCCGGATTGTCCGCGTGAAAGGCATCCACCGTGCCCACGAGCGCGGCTGAGAAGGCGGCCCAATGGGCGCCCGACAGGGCGATCACCGTCTCACCCACCCCAAGGGTCTGCAGCCCCAGCTGTGCCGTGAGCGCCGGCACCGCATCGGCGGCCAGCGCCCGGTCGCGGGCGAAGGCGGTGAGGTCCAGGAAGAAGGGCGCGGTGTCGAGCAAGGCGGCGACCGCATCCGCCGGGTCAGGCAAGGCACAGGCGTCCAGCTGCGCCAGCCGCTCCGGGCTGCGGCGCTTGCGGGCGGGGCCGCGCAGATCCAGGAACGTGCCGCCGCCGATGGTGCGCTGGGCCGAGGTGTCGCGGATCACGAAGCGGTCGCCTGCCGCCGCCGCGATGGGGGCATCCAGCACCAGTTGCACCAGCCCGGTGGCGCCGGGGGCGATCGCATCGCCCAAGAGGACGATGCGCGCGCCCACCTCCCGTGCGGCGTGATGCAGGCGCACGGGGAACCACTGGCCGATGGGCTTGGGCTCGCCCGGCAGGACCCGCAGGCGGGCATCAATATGGTCGGCGGGCGCGTGCAGGCTCTCGTCCAGCACCACGTCGCCACGGGCGATGTCGTCCTTGCCGATGCCGTCGCCGGCGAGATTCAGGCCGCAGCGATCTCCCGCCCGGCCGATGGCGGCGGGGGTATCCTGCGCGCGGATGGAGCGCACGCGGGCGGGGCGGCCGGAGGGGCTCACCATCACCCGGTCGCCCACCGCCACCTGGCCCGACAGCACCGTCCCGGTGACCACCGTGCCGGTGCCGGACAAGGTGAAGGCGCGGTCGACAGCCAGGCGGAAGCGACCGGCCGCCGCGCGCTGGGCGTTCTGGGCGGCGGCAGAGGTCAGCGCGGCGCGCACCTCTGCCACGCCCGCTCCGGTGGCGGTGGAGACTGGCAGGAGCGCGGCGTCCGCAAGGCCGGTGCCGGCCAGCGTCGCGCGGATCTGCGCCGCCACCGCCGCCTGCTGCTCCGGCGCCACCAGATCCACCTTGGTCAGCGCCACGAGGCCGTGGGTGATGCCCAACAGGTCGATGATGGCCAGATGCTCGCGGGTCTGGGGCATCACGCCGTCATCGGCGGCCACCACCAGCAGAGCGAAATCGATGCCGCTGGCGCCCGCCAGCATGGTGTGGACGAATTTCTCGTGCCCCGGCACGTCGATGAAGCCGAGCACCTGGTCGTCGCCCACCGGTAGATAGGCAAAGCCCAGGTCGATGGAGATGCCCCGCGCCTTCTCCTCCTTCAGCCGGTCCGTATCGACGCCGGTGATTGCCCGCACCAGGGAGGTCTTGCCGTGGTCGATATGGCCAGCCGTGCCGATGATCATGGCGCGGGATCCGGCGGGGGGTCGGGCAAGGGCAGGGCGGCCCGCCGTTCAACCTCATGCATCTCGGTGTCCGTGAGCGCGGTGCGCGCCGCCTCCAGGAACGGGGCCGCAAGGGCGCTGCCGCCGGCGGCGGCCCGCAGCAGCCATTCATACGCCTGCGCCGGAGCCCGCGGCACGCCGGAGCCCAGATGATAGGCGGCGCCCAGCATGGCCTGCCCGTCCGCATCCCCGCCCATGGCCCCGCGCTGCCACCAGTGGGCGGCGGCGACCGCGTCGCGCTCCACCCCGAGGGCGTTGTGATAGAGCATGCCGAGGCGCGTCATGGACGAGGCGATGCCCTGCGCCGCCGCCCGTTCCGCCCAGCGGCGGGCTTCGCCGGGGTCGGGCGGGATCACTTCGCCCTCCAGCAGCATCCAGCTCAGCATGTCCTGGGCCGTGGCATCGTCCTGGGCGGCGGCGGCGCCATAGAGTTCGGCGGCGTGGATATAGTCCTGCGGCACGCCCTCGCCCTTGAAATAGAGGGCGGCGAGATTGCGCTGGCCCACCGGATCGCCGGCCTGCGCCGCAGTGCTCAGCCAGCGCTGGGCCAGGGCGGGATCGCGGGGCACGCCCAGCCCTTCGGCGAAGCAGGCACCGATATTGTTCTGCGCCCGCGCGACCCCTTCCCGCGCCAGCGGCTCCCACAAGGCGAGGGCCTCCTCATAGTCGCCCGCCTGGGCCGCCTCCAGGGCGCGGCCCATGCGCGCCTCCGGGCTTTCCACGGGCGCCGGGGCGGGCGCGCGGCGGAAGCGGTCAAACAGGCCCATCGGCCACCTCCAGATGGGCCAGTGAGGCGCGGAAGCCGGCCTCGTCCTCCAGGCAGCGCACGTCAAGCATCAAGGCGTCATTCTCGATGCGGCCGATGACCGGGCGCGGCAGGCGCCGCAGCGCGTCGGCCAGAGCGGTGACCTGCCGGCCGCTGCCGGAGAGCGGGCGCAAGGCCAAAGCCGTGCTGGGCAGGGTTTCCAGTGGCAGGGCGCCGGAGCCGATCTGGCTCTTGCACAGGCAGGGCGTGACCGAGAAGCGATGCCCCAGGCGCGCTTGCAGCACCGGTGCCATGCGGTCGGCGAGGGCGGCCAGTTCGGCCAGCGGTCGCGTCAGCAGGCGCAGGGTAGGCAGCCGTGCCGCCAGCCGGTCGGGATCGGCATAGAGCTTCAGCGTGGCTTCCAGGGCTGCCAGGCGGATCTTGTCCACCCGCAGCGCGCGCTTCATGGGGTTCTTGTTCACGGCCGCGATGAGATCGCGCCGCCCCACGATGAAGCCGGTCTGCGGCCCGCCGAGCAGCTTGTCGCCGGAGAAGGCGACGATGTCGGCGCCGTCCGCCACGCTCTCACGCACGGTGGGCTCATGCACCAGACCGTAGCGGGCCAGATCCGCCAGGGTGCCGGAGCCAAGATCGTGAAACAGCGGAACCCCCGCCTCCTGGCACAAGGCAGCGAGATCGCGGGGCAAGACTTCCGCGGTGAAGCCTTCGACCCGATAATTGGAGGTGTGGACCTTCACCACCAGCCCGGTCTGCGGGCCGATGGCGCCCACATAATCCTTGGGGTGGGTGCGGTTGGTGGTGCCTACCTCCACCAGCCGGGTGCCGGCGCGGGCCATGATGTCCGGCATGCGGAAGGCGCCACCGATCTCGATCAGTTCGCCGCGCGAGACAATGCTGTCCCGGCCCGCTGCCAGGGTGTTCAGCACCAGCAGCACGGCGGCGGCATTGTTGTTCACCACGGTGGCGTCCTCGGCGCCGGTGAGGCGGATCAGGAGGTCGCGCACATGGTCGTCGCGCTCACCGCGCTTGCCGGTGTCCAGGTCATATTCCAGCGCCACGGCGCAGCGCATGGCCTCGGTGGCCGCGGCGATCGCCTCTTCCGCCAGCACGGCGCGGCCGAGATTGGTGTGCAGCACGGTGCCGGTGAGATTGAAGACCGGCCGCAGCGAGGGCAGGGCTTCTCCCTCCAGCGCGGCGCGGGCGGTGGCGGCGAGGGTGTCCGCATCGGGCACGGGCGCGCCCGCGCGCACGGCGGTTCGGGCGGCCTCCAGCGCGGCGCGCACGGCGTCCGTGGTGGCGGCGCGGCCGTGATCGGTCACGGCCTGAAGTGCGGTGGGGGTCTTCAGCACCAGGTCCACGGCGGGCAGGTGCCGCAGGTCCGGCGGGGGCGCCAGGGGGCCGCTCATGGCCGCCTCAATAGCCCAGCAGGAACGGATTGAAGGCAGCCCGCCGATACGGCCGGCCGCGCATCAGAAGGTCGAGGGCGAGCGAGGCCACATCGTCGGCCACCACCTCGGCGGCGGGGTCCTTGCTCTGGTAGAGCACCTTCACGTAGCTGTGGCATTCCTCGCAGGTCTCGGCCTTCACCGCTCCCGTGCTGCCCTCGATCTCCTCGAGGCCGATGCCCTTGGGCGAGCCGCAGGCGCAGCAGCGCACCCGCACGAAGTTCCACAGCGTGCCGCACAAGGCGCAGCCGCAATAGCGCGCGCCGGGGGCGTGCGGCCATTCCACCACCAGCGAGGCCACCGGCGGCCCGCCGCAGCAGGGGCAGGCGCCATCGCCCACCGGCACCAGCGCCTTGCCATCCAGTTGCGCCGCCCGACGGGCGAAATGCACTTGGAGGGCGGCGGTGACGAACACATGCTCGGCCAGCGTCTCCATGGGCAGGGAGTCCGCCAGCACGTTGCGCACCATGCTCTCGCGCGCCTCCGCATCGGCCGTGATCACCCGCTCCAGGGCCGCGGCGGCGCTGTCCGGCATGGCCAGGGACTGGGCAGCGGCCAACAGGCGGTCGAAGGTGGTGGTGAAGGCGAGATCGGGGACAAAGTTCCCCCGGTCCAGCGGCGGCATGGCGAAGTCGCGGGCCCGTTGCAGCGCCTCGGCTGGCACCGGCTCCACGGGCGGCAGGTGCGCCTGGATGTCCCGCTGTACGCCACACAGCCCGGCCAGGAAGGTGAGATAGGGGGCGAGGGGGCTGCCCTCCGCCAGATGGGCGAAGCGCTGGGCGCGGGTGTCGAACAGGGCCACGGGATCGGGCAGCTGCACCAGAGGCGGCTGGGCGATGCCGCCGATCATGCTGGGATCGGGCAGGATAGCGCCGGGCAGATTGGACATGGTACCTCACGAACCCCACGGGCTACGTGGTTTTTCAGGAAATCCAGAGCGGGTGATTATAGCCGACTGGCGCAGGGATGCGACGACCGCGGCACACCTCCGCCGCCGGGCGAATCCGGCGGCGGACGGTGGGGGTGGGCCTATTCCGCGGGGGTGCGCGGCGGGGTGTCGGCATTGCGCCGGCCGGCCACCAGTTCGCGCAGCCACTTGCGGTGATGGCGCCAGGCCCAGCCGCCGGTGACCCGGCCGTTGGTCATGGCGCCCAGGGTGCCCTTGACCCAGATGGCCGCATAGACGTGGATGATCCAGACGCAGATGATCGCCACCGCCGCCAGCGAATGCACCAGAACCGCAATGCGCTTCTGCTCAATGCTGGTGAAGGCATAGAAATACTGGTCCCACACCACGATGCCGCTGGCGATCAGCACCAGGATCAGGACCGACATGCCCCAGAACACGAATTTCTGGCCGGCATTGTACTTGCCCAGTTCCGGCAGCCGCTCCTCATGGCCCAGCAGCACGTCGCGGATGCGGGTGAGCCAGGTGTTGTCCTCGCTGCGCCACAGGTTCGCGCGCCAGAAGCGCACGAACAGGATGGAGAACGAGAGGAACAGCACCACGCCGATCCAGGGATGGATGGCGCGGGTCCATTGCCCACCGCCGAACAAAGCGGTGAGGAAGAACAGGCTGGGGGTGAACAGCGATAGGCCGGACAGCGCCAGCAGCACGAGGCTGACGGCGGTGATCCAGTGGTTGATGCGCGCCGCCACCGTATAGCGGTTCACCGTCACCGGCTTGCCGGGATGGACATCGTCTCCTGGCTCAAGGTCGTACGCCGTCATGGACGCTCTCCCTTGGTGAGCTTCTCCGCATTGGCCTCGTCTTCCGGGCTCACCTTGTTGGCGCCGGCGACGAGATAATGGAAGACGCCCGCCACCGCGGCGAAGCCCATGACGCCCATGCCCACATATTTGGTGACGCCCTTCCAGGCTTCCACGATCGGCGAGATGCGCGGGTTGTCCGGAAGGCCGGCATAGATGCTGGGCTTGTCCGCATGCTGGAGCACATACATGACGTGCGTGCCCGAGACGCCCGGCGGGTCATAGAGGCCGGCATTCTTGTAGCCGCGCGCCTTCAGATCGACGATGCGCTCGGCCGCATGGGCCTTCATGTCGGCCTTGGAGCCGAAGGAGATGGCCTGGGTCGGGCACGCCTTGGCGCACGCCGGCCACTGGCCAACGGCGACACGGTCCGAGCACAAGGTGCATTTGTAGGCCTTGTTATCGACCTTGGAGATGCGGGGAATGTTGAAGGGGCAGCCCTTCACGCAATAGCCGCAGCCGATGCACTTGTCGTGATCGAAATCCACGATGCCGTTGGAATATTGCACGATGGCGCCGGGCGCCGGGCAGGCCTTCAGGCAGCCCGGATCCTCGCAATGCATGCAGCCGTCCTTGCGGATCAGCCATTCCAGATTGTCGGTCTCGGGGTTCACCCATTCGGTGAACCGCATCAGCGTGAACGACGCCGGGGTAAGGTCCGGCGGGTTGGTGTAGCTGCCGTTGAAGGTGCCAATCTCCTCATGGAGATTGTTCCACTCCAGGCAGGCGGCCTGGCAGGCCTTGCAGCCGATGCATTTGGAGACATCGATCAGCTTGGCGACTTCTGTCTGCCGCTCGGCGGGCGGCGTCACCGAGGACGCCGACCGCCGGATGAGGTCTTGCTGGCCGAACTTCGGCGCGACCGGTGTGACCGGGGGATTTGGGCCAGGACTCAACATCTATCGACCCTCCTCACGCCACCGGCCCGGTGGTGGGCTCTATGTTGACAAGGAACGCCTTGAACTCCGGCGTCTCGATGTTCGCGTCGCCCACGAATGGGGTGAGCACATTGGCGCCGAAGCCTTTCTTGGCCGCGCCGACAAAGCCCCAATGGATGGGGATGCCCACCACATGCACCGTCTTGCCGTCGCAGATCAGCGGACGGATGCGCTTGGTGACATAGGCCTTGGCGAACACGGACCCTCGCTTCGACCACACCCGCACCCAGCCGGCATTGGCGATGGACTTCTCCTTCGCCAGTTCTTCCGAGATCTCCACGAAGAACTCCGGCTGCAACACCGCATTCACGTGGTTGTTCTTGGTCCAATAGTGGAAATGCTCGGTCAGACGATAGGAGGTCGCCGCATAGGGGAACTCCTTCGAGGCCGGCTCCGCGAACTGGGCGAAGTCGTCCTTGAACACGCGGGCCACCGGATTGCCCCGGATCTTGGGGGCGATCACATTGACCACTGGGCTCTCGAACGGCTCGTAATGCACCGGGAACGGACCCTCGCGCATCATGCCCCGGGCGAACAGGCGCGAGACGCCTTCCGGGTTCATGATGAACGGACCCACGTCCTGCGGCTTCGCCGTGGGGGCGATGTCGGGAACGTCGTATCCGGTCCACTTCGCCCCGTCCCACCACAGCAGCTTGCGGGTGTCATCCCATGGCTTGCCATTGATGTCGGCGGAGGCGCGATTGTAGATGATGCGGCGGTTCGCCGGCCAGGCGAACGCCCACTTCAGATAGGCGCCGGTATTGTCGGGATCGGAATTGTCCCGGCGCGCCATCATGTTGCCGGCCTCGGTGAAGGAGCCGGAATAGATCCAGTTCCCGCAGGCGGTGGTGCCGTCGTCGCGCAGCACGCCGAAGTTCGGCAGCTGCTTGCCGGCTTCCAGCAGCTTCTTGGTCGGATCGTTGGGATCCGCCACGTCGGCCACCACATAGCCGTTCATTTCCTTGGTCAGCTCTTCCGGCGTCGGCTCGTTCGGGTCCTTGTAGGGCCAGTAGAGATTGACGATCGGATCGGGGAAGGCGCCGCCTTCCTTCTTGTAGAGCTCTTTGATCCGCATATGGATCTGCGCCATGATCCAGGCGTCGGTCCGCGCCTCGCCCGGAGGCGAGCCGGCGGCCCAATGCCACTGCAGCCAGCGGCCGGAATTCACCAGCGAACCCTCATCCTCCGCAAAGCAGGTGGTGGGCAGCTGGATGACTTCGGTCTGGATCTTGGCGCTGTCCGCGGGATTGTAGACCCCGTGGTTTTCCCAGAAGCGGGCGGTCTCGGTCTGCAGCGGGTCCATGATGACCAGCAGCTTGAGCTTGCCCAAGGCATCGGCCAGCTTGGCCTTGTTGGGGAACGCCTGCAGGGGGTTGAAGCCCTGGCACATATAGACGTTCACCTTGCCCTGCTTCATCAGCTCGAAGGCCCGCAGGATGTCGTAGGCCGGCACGTCGAGCTTCGGCAGCCAGTCGAAGGCGAAGTTGTTCTCCGCCGTCGCCGCCGGGCCCCACATGGACTTCAGGAAGCTCACCATGAACTTCTTGTAGTTCTGCCAGTAGCTCATCTGGTTCGGCCGCAGCGGCTTGAAGCCACGGCTCGACATATAGGTGGCGAAATCCGGCTCGCGGTCGGTGGGCAGGGTCAGATAGCCCGGGATCATGTTGGACATGAGCCCGATGTCGGTCAGCCCCTGGATGTTGGAATGGCCGCGCAGCGCATTCATGCCGCCGCCCCGCACGCCGATATTGCCCAGGATGAGCTGGAGCATCGCCATGGTGCGGATGTTCTGGGAGCCCTTGGAATGCTGGGTCCAGCCAAGCGCATACATGGAGGTCATGGTCTTGGTGGGAGTCGAACACTCGCCGATCATCGCCGCCACCTTCAGGAACTTGTCCTTCGGCGTGCCGGTGATCCGCTCGACCATTTCGGGCGTGTATTGGGCGACGTGTTCCTTCAGCAGGTTCCAGACGCAACGGGGATCCTGGAGCGTCTCGTCCACCATGGCATAGCCATCGGGGCCAATCTGATAGTCCCAGGTGGTGCGATTATAGTCGCGCTTTTCCTCGTCATAGCCGGTGAACAGGCCGTCCTTATAGGCAAAGCCTTCCTTCACGATGTAGGTCGCGTTGGTGAAGGCCTTCAGATAGTCCCACTGCACCTTGTTGTTGAGCATGCAGTAATTGATGACGCCCAGCAGGAAGGCGATGTCCGAGCCCTGCCGGATCGGCGCGTAATAGTCCGCCACCGCCGCCGAGCGCGTGAAGCGCGGATCGACCACGACAAGCTTCGCACCGCGGGTGGCTTTCGCCTCCACGACCCATTTAAAACCGCAAGGATGCGCTTCGGCGGCATTGCCGCCCATAATCACGACGAGGTCCGTGTTCCGAATGTCGGTCCACGAATTGGTCATCGCGCCACGGCCAAAAGTTGGGCCCAAACTGGACACCGTGGGGCCGTGTCAAACCCGCGCTTGGTTGTCGAACATCACCATGCCGAGGCTGCGCACCGCCTTATAGGTGGCGAATGCGGTCTCGTTGGTTGTGGCAGAGGCGGCCAGGAAGCCGGTGGTGGTCCACCGATTCACCGTCACGCCGTCGGCATTCTTGGCGATGAAATTCTTGTCGCGATCGTCCTTCATGACGCGCGCGATCTTGTTCAGCGCCTCGTCCCAGCTCACCGGCTCGAATTTGTCCGAGCCCGGGCGGCGGATCATGGGCTGCGTGAGCCGGCTCTCGGACTTCACGATGTCCAGCAGAGCGGCGCCCTTCGGGCACAAAGTGCCGCGATTGGTGGGATGGTCCACGTCACCCTCGATATGGGTGATGTTGGCCTTCTCGCCCTTCTTCAGGTCGCCCTTGGAGTAGATGATGATACCGCAGGCGACAGAACAATAGGTGCAGGTGTTGCGTGTCTCGGTGGTGTTGAACAGCTTGAAGGGGCGAATCGAATCCGCATACGCCTCTTCAAGGCCCCCGAAGCCCAAGGCTCCGAGCGTCGTACCCGCGAGACCCGCACCCGCCGTTCCTAAGAACTGGCGCCGCGAGAGCTCCATATTCATCGAAGTTTCCCTCCGACCGATTGCCCCCTACGGGGGACCTGGAACGGGTCGCGGCCATCCGCCTCGACCTGCATTCCGGCTCAATGGCGAAGCTATTTTGGAACTGGAACCATGTCAAACTGAAGATAAACCCAAGAGCGTGAGCGGGAAATGAGCGCTCTCCTCCTGTCACTCTCCAGTCAATCCGGTTTGCTTCCGTATTGGAAGCAAAGAAAAGAATCCGTGACTTCGCAAGCGCGATACAGAATTGCTGCATCGCGAAAGGCATCACAGTCTCGTGTGGTTGACCCTGGGCGCAGCCCCAGCGTATTTTGACTGCGTGACGCTGCGCGCAGCTCCCGCGTGCCGGGGCTCCACTTCTCCCAACCCAGCGGTTTTCGCCAGCTACGCGGAGCCGATGAGCGGTTGCGCACTTTTTTTCGCAGCAGCGCTCAAGCTTGGCCGCTCATCAGCGTGCGAATGCGATACGGCCCTCTGGCTTTCAGCCCTCGTCCACATGTATGTCGCCCTCCGCAGGAGGCGCTTGCGGCGCGGACTGGCGGCCGGACTTGGCCTGGCGGTGGCGCTTGGCCTCCCGACGACCGCTTTGTCCGCCGGTGGCCCCGCTGGCGAGCAGACCCAGACGGCCCCCGCGCTTGAGCCCGACGCCACCCCCTCGAGTCCCACTGGCGTGTTGCTGCCCTACAGCGTGGCGACCCCGCCCGTCGTTGTCCTCCCCGTTCTGGATGGGCCGGTGTTCGATCTGGGTCGCCTGCGCGGCGAGGTGGTGCTGGTGCATGTCTTCGCCACCTGGTGCGAGCCGTGCCGGGAGGAATTGCCGGCCCTGTCGCGGCTGGCGGAGCGCTATGCCGGTCGCCTGACGGTGATCGGCATCGATGTGGGCGAGGTGGATGTGCGTGTGCGTCGCTTTTTCGCCGAGCTGCCGGTCAGCTTTCCCATCCTTTTGGATCGGGATCGTGCCGTGAGCCGCGCCTGGTCCGTGTCGGCGCTGCCCACGACCTTCGTCCTGGATCGCGCCCTGGTGCCGCGTCTGCGCGCGGTGGGGGATGTGGCCTGGGATGCCCCCGACACAGAAGCGCGGCTGGCCCTTGTCCTCGCATCCGCGGCCTCCCGCGGTCCCGCCGCGTCGGAGGGGCCGCCCCGCGCCTCTTCCTCAACCGGCGCCGTTGCTGGCGCCTTCGCCTCCGTCCTGGTCCCGCCGGTGGGGCGGGCCGGTCCCCTGTCTGATGTCATTCCCCTTGGAGGGCCTTTCCGATGATCAGCCGTCGCCATCTTCTCTGTGCCGGTGCCGCCGCCACCTTGCTGCCGGGCCTCGCCCGCGCCCAGGGCACGGCTGCGCCCGACGCCACCTTCGCGCCTGCACCTGGGGCATGGCGCACCTTTCAGGTGGTGACCCGGCTGGAGATCGCCCAGCCCGCCGGCGCCACCCAGGCGTGGGTGCCGCTGCCGGTGTTCGCTGCCCAGGATTGGTTCAAGCCGCTCGGCAACACCTGGACCACCAACGCCGCCTCGGTCGAGAGCATCACCGATGCCCAGGGCGCGGAAATGCTGCACGTCCGCTGGGCCGCTGGCGAGGCCCCGCCGGTGGTGGAGGTGACCAGCCGGGTGTCCACCCGCGATCGCGCCGTGGACCTCAGCAAGCCGGGCAACGCCGCGCCGCTCGCCGCCGAGGAGCGCGCCAAATATCTCGCGGCCGCCGACCTCATTCCGGTGGACGGGATCGTCAAGACCACCTCCGACAAGATCACCGCTGGCAAGGAGGGCGATCTCGCCAAGACCCGGGCCATCTATGAATGGGTGGTGGAGAACACCTTCCGCAATGCGGCCACCCGCGGCTGCGGCAGCGGCGACGTGGCTGCCATGCTGGAAAGCGGCACGCTGGGCGGCAAGTGCGCGGATCTCAACGCGCTGTTCGTCGGCCTGGTACGGGCGGCGGGCATTCCGGCGCGCGACATCTATGGCGTGCGGGTGGCGCCGTCGAAATTCGGCTACAAGAGCCTGGGCGCCAATTCCGACATCATCACCAAGGCCCAGCATTGCCGCGCCGAGGTCTATCTGTCCGGCTTCGGGTGGGTGCCCACGGATCCCGCCGACGTGCGCAAGGTCATGCTGGAGGAGCCGCCGGGCAAGCTGGTCATCGACGACGGCAAGGTGAAGGCCGCCCGCGCCGCCCTGTTCGGGTCGTGGGAAGGCAATTGGCTGGCCTACAACACCGCCCATGACGTCGCCCTGCCGGGCTCCAGCGGGCCGAAACTGGCCTTTCTCATGTACCCGCAGGCGGAGACGGTGGCGGGGCGCCTGGATTGCCTGGATCCCGACACCTTCAAATACACCCTGCGCTCCGCCGAGCTGTCGGCCTGACCTTGTGCGCGGACAGGCCCTGGTCTGTCCGCGCACTTCCCTGATCTGTTGTCCCCGATCTGTCTCTCACCGAGTGCCGTCATGACCGATCTGCCCTTCCGCCTCACCAGCCTCGCCCATGGCGGCGGCTGCGGTTGCAAGCTGGCGCCCGCCGTCCTTCAAGAATTGCTCGCAGGCGCCCCGGCGGCGCAGCCTTATGCCCAATTGCTGGTGGGCACCGAGACCGGCGATGATGCGGCGGTGTGGGACCTGGATGGCGACACCTGCATCGTCGCCACCACCGACTTCTTCATGCCGGTGGTGGACGATCCCGACCATTTCGGCCGGATCGCCGCCACCAATGCCATCTCGGATGTCTATGCCATGGGCGGGACGCCGATCTTCGCCTTGGCCATCCTCGGCATGCCATTGGGAAAGGTGGACACCAGCCTGGTCCGGGCCATCCTGCAGGGGGGCAGTGCCGTGTGCGCGGCGGCGGGCATTCCGGTCGCCGGCGGCCATTCCATCGACAGCATGGAGCCCATCTACGGCCTCGCCGTCATCGGCACGGTGAAGAAGAGCCAGATCCGGCGCAATTCCGATGCACAGGCGGGCGATGCGCTGATCCTCACCAAGGCGGTGGGGGTGGGCGTCTATTCCGCCGCCTTCAAGAAGGAGGCGCTCTCCCCGGATGCCTATGAGGAGATGATCGCCTCCACCACCTTGCTCAATCGCGTGGGCAGCGTGCTGGCGCGCGATCCGGCCGTGCATGCCATGACCGATGTGACCGGCTTCGGCGTGCTTGGCCATGCCCTGGAAATGGCCCGCGGCTCCGGCCTTGGCCTGTCCATCGAGATGGCGCGTCTGCCGGTGATGACCCATGCGGAGGCCTTGGTGCGCCAGGGCTTCGTGACCGGGGCGTCGGGGCGAAACTGGGCGAGTTACAGCGATGGTGTGACGTTGGACCCCAGCCTGTCCGACTGGCAGCGCCACTTGCTGACCGACCCCCAGACCTCCGGCGGCCTGCTTGTCTCCTGTGCGCCGGACGCCGCCGACCGGCTGGTGTCCGAGATCGTCGAGGCCGGCTATCCCGCCGCCCGGCGCATCGGCGCCGTGGCTGCCGGCCACGTGGGTGTCCATGTGATCTAACCCATCGGAACGGAACAGGGCCGGGCGCGTTCCTTCGCCAAACGGAGGATCTCACATGCGCGCACCTCGGCTCGCTTTCACCCCCCATACCGCGCTGCGATCCCCGCTGCCGGCGGTCGCCGGCCTGGGGCTGGCGGGTCTCTGGCTCCTTGGCGCGATTTCTACCGTCGCCTTGGCGCCGACAGGCGCGCAGGCGCAGCAGACTACGCCCACCTCCACCCAATGCGCGGAAGGCACGCAGGGCGCCTCCCACTCCGCCACGCCCCCTGCTCAAGGCAGCTCCTCGGGCACCGCCCCCGGCGGCAGCGGCTCCACGGGCTGGAGCGGCGGCACAGGCGGCTCCTATATCGGGACCTCCAACCACGCGGCAACGCCTGGCGCGGCCTCCGGGCAGCCTGAAACGGTCACCGGCGTCAATCCCGGCAAGGCCGAGACCCCGCCGAAGCCCTGCTAGAGCGTTTTCGAGCGAAGTGGATTCCGGTTCGCGTGAAGAAACGCGACAAAACAAATAGATAGAGGATTTCACCGATTCGAAGAAACGGGGAAATGCTCTAGGGCCCTCGCGCCGGCGGTTTCCGTGCGGCACGACTCCGGCTGGAGCGACAGCGCGGTGCGGGCGGCGGCCAAAGCGGAGCCCGGGCCGCCTGAGACATCAATGGTGGTCCAGGTGATGCGCCCCAAATCGTAGGTGCCCTGCTGCCGGACCACGTCCGCCGTGGCGTCGGAGGCGTCATTGCGCCGGCAGTCCACGCGCGCTTCCAGGACCGCCATGGGCGCCACGAGCCAGAGCCCGGCAAAACTGGCGCCCGCAGTGGCGGCCACGGTGGCGATGGCTGCGCGCTCGTCGGGGCGGGCATGGACGGCATCCGCAATCACGCTCCAGTCGGCGCACAGCGTTAAGGCAGCGCGGTGGCGCAATTGGGCATACACCGCAGCGGTCGCGTCCGGCGTGTAGGCCACGGCGGGCAATCGGTCGGTCTCGGCCACGCCGGCCAGCGCCTTGCGGATGATGTCGCTGCGCAGGATGACCGCGCCGGGCGGCGTCCCCAGGCCGGGGGCGAGGCTGGCGCCCAGGGTGCTCTTTCCCGTCCCAGACAATCCGCCCAC
This sequence comes from Azorhizobium sp., assembly GCA_965227945.1. Taxonomy (GTDB): domain Bacteria; phylum Pseudomonadota; class Alphaproteobacteria; order Rhizobiales; family Xanthobacteraceae; genus Azorhizobium. The sequence goes on from CBDDGQ010000005.1 coordinate 394,182, forward strand.
CGCCACCAGACGAGCGGGCGACGGGCGCAGAAACGCAGCGGCGTCGCGAAAATATCCTTGCGCCTCCTCCACCGCGGCGCGCCGCCGATCGCCGGTCAATGGCGCTGCCGCGGCCGCCCCCACCATGGCGCGGACGCCGGCGCGGGCGGACAGAAAGAGCGGCAAGGCGGCGAGACCTTCAAAGGCCGCGTCCGCGTCCACCGCCCACAAATATCGATTGAGCACCGCATTCGCTTCGACCCGCAGGCCCCGCGCGCACAAATCCATCAGCAGAAAGGCAAGATCGTAGAGCACGTCGCAGGTGGCCAGCGCCGGGTTGAATTCGATGGCGTCGAACAGCACCGGATGACCATCGATCACCGCGATGTTCCGCAGATGCAGGTCTCCATGGCAGCGCCGCACCTGGCCCGCGACGCCCCGCCGCCGCAGCAGCGGGGCGCAGGCGGCAAGTGCTGCCCTGCTGGCTGCGGCCAGCGGCTCGGCCTCCTTCGGCGCAAACAGGTCCGGGGCGGCGGCAAAGGCTGCGGCGGTGTCGGCCAGGATCGTCTCCATGGCCGCCACCGGATCGAAGTTAGGCGCACAGCGCGGCGCGCGGGCATGGGCCGTGGCCACCACGCGGGCCAGTTCCGCCACCAGTTCGGGCGGCAGTCCGGAGGTTTCGGCCACCCGGTCCAAGGTCTGGCGTTCGTCGAAGCGCCGCATATGGACCACCCACTCCACAACCTCGCCCGGCCCGCCAAGGCACAGGCGCCCGCCGGCCCGCACCACGGGCAAGATGCCCAGATAGAGTTGCGGCGCATTGGCGTGATTGACCGTGATCTCGCCCGCGCAGGCGATCCGGCGCTTCTCCAAGGTGGAGAAATCCATGAACGGAAAGTCCACCGCCCGCTTCACCTTGTAGGCGTCCGGACCCACCAGGAAGACCACGGCCCCGTGCGTATCGATGCGGGTGATCGGCCCGCGGCCCCCATGGGTCTCAGGATCGGCGAGGGCAGCGAAGACGGCGGACTGGTCGGCCACCACATGGTCGGCGCGCGGGGGCGCGCGCGGCGGGACGGGGAGGGCGGTCTCGGTCATCGGGGCATGCTCGCAGCTGGCGCATGCGCCGTCCAATGTGGCGACGCCGCACGATCCAGCGCCAAAGTCGACGCCCTGCCGTTGATGCGGATCAAGGGCGGGCGGCTTGGGCCCGCACCCGCGCGGTCAGGAGGCGGCGGGCGACGGCGGACGGGCGGTCAGCTGAGATTCATGCAGACCCGGCAGGCGAATGGTGAACACCGCCCCCTCGAAGGCATTTTCCACCGTGAGCGTGCCGCCATGGTCGCGGATGATGCCAAAGCTCACGGACAGGCCGAGCCCGGTGCCCTGGCCCGGCGGCTTGGTGGTGAAGAAGGGCTGGAAGACCTTCTCGATCACGTGCTCGGGAATGCCGCCGGCATTGTCCTTCACCGAAATGGCGACCAGAGGGGCGCGGGTCTCCACATGCTCGAGGGACATCTCGATGCTGACGGCGCCCAGATACTCGACACCCACCGAGCGCCGCCGCTCGCGGATGGCATCGCGGGCATTCTGCAGCAGGTTGATGACCACCTGCTCCAATTGGTCCTGCCGGCACAGCACGCGCACGTTGTCGCTGCCGCCATTGACCGAGACCGAGACATTTTCCAGCCGCAGTTGCGCCCCCACCACCTGGAGCGCGCCGTCCACCGCATCCATGGGGTCGCTCGGCTCCAGGCGCATGCCGCTCTTGCGGCCGAAGATGCGCATGTGGTCGATGATCCGGCTCATGCGCACCGTCTGCTGGATGATGCGGTGGAGCTTGGCCTCCATATGCTCGGTCGGCATGCCCTTCTGCAGCCCCGTGAGCGCATTGGTGGCGGCCAGACGGATGACGCCCAGCGGCTGGTTGATCTCATGTGCCAGGCCCGTCGCCACCTCGCCCAGCGAGGCCAGCTTGGACATTTGATAGAGGTTGTTTTCCTCGATGCGCTTGGAGGTCTGGTCCACGGCGAACACCACCAGGTCCCGTGCCGTGCCGTCCTCCGATTTGGCTGCCGTCTGGTCGATCTCCTCCAGCGGGGCGATCATCAGCTGCACTTCGAACTCCTCGCCGTCGCGGGCGAAGTATTCCACGCTGACCTGCGGGCCGGTAAGCATCCGGGTGGCGGCGATGAAACGGGGACTGGCCACATATTCGTGGATCAGCACCGGCAGCACGCTGCCGGTGGTATCGCCGATCTGGCGACTGCCGTCCGCGGTGACATGCACGACGCAGACACCCGGGACGCCGGCCATGGCTTCGAGGAAGTGGACTTCCCGTCGCCGCGCACTGTCGCGCAGGGCGCTGGCCCGCACCTTCTGTTGCAGCCGGTGAAATCCCAGGGCCAGGACACTCAGCACCATCAGGACGAAGCCGAGACCGCCGGAGGTAATCCAAATGGCGAGCCGGAACTCCTCTGCCAGGGAGCGAATATAGGCCTTGTCATAGGCCACCAGCACGATGATGGGATAGCGATCCGAGCGCACGAAATAGCCGATGCGATCGATCCCATCGATGGAGCTGCGGGCGTTGTAGGGGTGCTCGGAATGCTCGAGCCCCTGTTTGTAGCCCGGCGCCGACGCGACATTTTCCCCGAAGCTGACGCTGGCCGCCGCCCTGGCGCGCACCACGCCATCGGTGCCGATCAAGGCGATCAGGGAATTGGGGTCAACGCGCAAGCGGCTGTAGAAGCTGATGAAATCGAAGATGTTGTAGGAGGCCACGAGGACACCGCGGAACTGGCCGCTATGATCATACCAGGCCCGGGAGAACTGGATGGTCCAGCGCTTGGAGATGCGCCCCAGGACCGGCTTGCTGATGAACAGGCCCTGGTGCGGATTGGGTCCAATATGGACGCTGATGTGCTCGCGGTCGGACAGGTCGATGGGGTCGCCGACCGGCGGGGAGAGGTTGCTGGCGATCACGAAACCCTTGGCGTCCACCACCGTGACCTGCACGATGGGTAAGGGGATGCTCAGCCCCTTCAGGCTCTCGTAGATTTCGGTCGGGGAGTTGTCTGGATCGATGGCGTTGGCGAAGTTGGCCAGAAGCGAGTCGATGGGCTCCACCGTCTGCTCGAAATTGTGCAGCAGGATGTAGCCGGTCTTCTGGGCATTCTGCTCGGCCTCTTGGTACTCTGACCGCTGGTTCAATTCGGTCAATACGGTGGCGATGCCGAACGGAATCGCCTCGACGGCGAGAAGAATCAGGACGGCCTTCCAGACTTGTCTCAGGGAGCTGCCGAAAAACTGACGGATCGATTCACGCAGCGCGGCGAGGCGCATGGTCACGCCGGACAGGCTGCAATGGCATGGCGCAGATCGTCCAATGCCAACGGCTTAGAGAGGCAATCGCTCACGCCGGCGGCCTTCGCCCGTTCCAGGTCGGCTTTCGCCGCATGACCGGTGACCACAATGAAGTGCAAGGGGCGGGCGCCAAATTCGGCGCGCGCGGTTTCCATCAGCTCCACCCCGTCCATGTCCGGCATGCGGATGTCAGTAACCACAACGCGGATGTCCGGATAGTCGCGCAGCAAAGTCATGGCGGCCGCGCCATTGCACGCCGACAGCGCTTCCACGCCCGAAAAGGCGAGAGCCTCCAGGATTTCGTCCAAGTATTCGGGCTCGTCGTCCACGATTAACAGCGGGCTCACTGTGTTCACTCGGGCGCCCCCCAACAATGGCTGGGCGTGAAGGCCGCCAGCCACTGTGTCCATGAAGCGAAAATGGGCCAAATCTTGACTGGGCAACCGGATGCGTGACTCAATTTGAGGAGGAAGTTGCGCCGAAATTTTTCAGACTCAAAGGCTGAACTTGAGCTGAGAGGACCGGCTCGCCCCCCAATCGTCAAGAAAAAATACCTCCATTTCGGAAGCAACTCCCGTCCCTGCACGCAGGGCGCGCCGGCGGGGCGCGCTTGCGAGCTCAACCGTTGCTGCTGAACGGCTTTTGCCCGTTAGTCGGCGGCCGACGCCGGTGTCTGCAGGGTGATGTAGCGTACGCTATGCCCGGTTGCCGCAAAGAACACCCGAAGCTGATCCGGGGTGAGGACGGTGGTCCGGTCGTTGCTCAGCGGATGGCAGCCCACACAGTCGGCCGTCATCAGGTCGGCCTCGATGATCACCTGCACCGCACCGGCCGTGTCATTGGCCAGAGCCAGCGATGAGACCGCGCCCGGCCGCACGCCCAGATGCGCGAACAGCGCCTCCGGGGAGGCGAAGGACAGGCCGCCGCGGGCACCGATCTGGACCCGCAAGGCCTTGAGATCGACCGCCGTGCTCTCGTCGAGCGTGACGAGGAAGTAGGTCTTCTTGCCGTCGCGCAGGAACAGGTTCTTGGTGTGGGCGCCGGGAATGGCGCCGCGCTGCGCCCGCGATTCCGCCACCGTATGCACCGGCGGATGGTCATAGGTGCGCGCCGAGATGCCGTGGTCTTCCAGATAGCGCAACACATCGTCGGAGGTCAGGGTCATGGGGATCCTGTGAGCTGACGGGGCAGGAGATGAGGGGGCAGGGGGTGATAATGCCGGAGCCCGGCGGATGGAAGGTGGCCCGGTGCGCTGTCCGCGTCAGAGGACCATTGCACCGGCGCCGGCGAAAGTGGCGGTATGGGCGATGAAGGCCTCCAGCAGGTCCCGCGCCACTGCCGGAAACTGCCGCTGCGCCGAGCGCACCGCCGCAAACTCGAACTCGACCGCCGGTTCGAACGGCCGCGCCACCACCCCCCGGCCGGCGAACTCCCGCGCGGTGTAGGGATCGCAAATGCTCATGCCGAGACCAGAGGAGACCAGCCCGCACACGATGCCCGAGAGGCGCGTCTCGGCACGGACCACGAACCGTACATTGTGCAGTTCCGCCAGCCGGTCGATGCGCATGCGCGAGCGCCCGCCACCATCCAGGGCGATGAAATCCTCGCCGTCGAGGTCAGTGATCTGCACCACCTCCCGCTCGGCCAGCCGATGGCCGACCGGCAGCACCGCCACCATGCGGGCCACCGGCATGGGCAGCGCGATCAGGCCCGCATGCTCCAAGGGGCCCATGGCAAAGCCCAGGTCGCATTCGCCGGACAGGGTCTGCTCCAGCACCAGAGGCGATCCGGCGCCGCTCAGCGACAGGTCGATCTTGGGCCGATCCGCCAGGAAGCCGCCGACAAAGCGCGGCAGGAAGCCGTTCATCAGCGCCGGCATGGCGGCGATGCGCAGCACCCCCGCCCGCCGCTCCTTCACTTCCTGGGCGGCGCGGGCAATGCGCTCCAGGCCCACAAACGAGCGCTCCACTTCGCCATAGAGGGTCAGGCCCTCATTGGTGGGCACGAGCTTGTTGCCCACTTTCTCGAACAGCCGCAGCCCCAGGACCGCCTGGAGATCGCGCAGCATGCGGCTCACCGCCGGCTGGGTCACGCCCATAAGGGCGGCCGCATCGGTCGCGGTGCCAGCCACCATGGTGGCGCGAAACGCCTCCAACTGGCGGGGATTGAGCCAGGCCATTCGACGCCCCTCATCACATAACATTCGGTTATGCAGAATGATTCCAAATGCATTTGACGCACAAGAGGGAGTGAGTGACCATTTTAACGGCGCGCTCAGAAAGCGAGCAGTGCCAAAACGCCCAAAGGGCGATCCACCTCTAGCCTTCGAGGGGACCCATGCGCTTTCGATTTTCCATCCAGGCGGCCACTGCGGCGCTGCTGAGCACCGCCGCCCTGGCGCTGACCGGGCCGGTGGCCCAGGCTCAACAGACCTTCTATGTCGCCGGTTATGGCGGCACGTTCGAGCAAAGCATGCGCAAGGACATCATCCCCGCCTTCGAGAAGGCGCACGGGGTGAAGGTGGAATATGTGGCGGGCAATTCCACCGACACGCTCGCCAAGCTGCAGGCGCAGAAGGGCAACCAGCAGATCGACGTGGCCATCCTCGATGACGGTCCGATGTATCGGGCCATCACCCTGGGCTTCTGCCGCCCCATCAAGGATCTGCCCAAGGCGGACCTGTACGAGACCGCGCTCTACAAGGGCGACGGCGCCGTGGGCATCGGCATGGTGGCCACGGGCATCATGTACAATACCAAATACTTCAAGGACAAAGGCTGGGCGGCGCCGACCTCCTGGAACGACCTGAAGGACCCCAAGTACAAGGGCCTCCTGGTCATCCCGCCCATCAACAACACCTATGGCCTCTACACGCTGGTGGAGTTCGCCCGCATGAATGGCGGCGGCGAGACCAACATCGAGCCCGGCTTCAAGGTGATGAAGACCGAGGTCAATCCCAATGTGCTGGCCTATGAGCCCTCGCCGGGCAAGATGACCGAGCTGTTCCAGAGCGGGCAGGCGGCGATCGCGGTGTGGGGTTCGGGGCGCGTCGCCTCCTTCGCCAACACCGGCTTCCCGGTGGACTTCGTCTATCCCAAGGAGGGCGCGGTGGCGCTGCTGGCCTCCGTCTGCCCGGTGGCCAAGGCCGGCGACGGCACGCTGGCGGATGCCTTCGTGAAAGCCATGGTGGCCCCCGACTTCCAAGCCGTGCTGGCGACCGAATATGGCTACGGCCCGGTGAACAAGCTCGCCAAGGTGGATGCCGACGCGCTGCGCATGGCCCCCATCGGCGAGCGCGCCGCCAAATTGCTGGTGTTCGATTGGGACGCCATCAACCCCAAGATCGACGCCTGGACCAAGCGCTGGAACCGCGAGGTGGAGCGCTGATGTTGGCGCGCTCCGCTCCCACCGGGGCCGCCGAGACAGGGGAGGCTGCGGCCTTCCTCGCTCTCGACGGGCTCTGCAAGCACTATGGCAGCCACCGAGCGGTGGACGCCCTGAGCCTGAACGTGGCCGAGGGTGAGTTCCTCTCGCTGCTCGGGCCCTCTGGCTGCGGCAAGACCACCACCTTGCAGATGATCGCCGGCTTCACCGACCCGACCGGCGGCGCGATCCGCCTGGAGGGGCGCGATCTGGTGCGGGTCAAGCCCGCCAAGCGTGGGCTCGGCATCGTCTTCCAGAGCTATGCTCTGTTCCCGCACATGACGGCGGCGGAGAATGTCGCCTTCGGCCTCGACATGCAGAACGTGCCCAAGGCCGAGCGGGCGCAGAGGGTGCGGGAAGCCCTGGCCTTGGTTGGCCTCAGCGCGCTGGCGGATCGCTTTCCCAAGCGCATGTCCGGCGGCCAGCAGCAGCGGGTGGCCTTGGCCCGCGCGCTGGTGATCCGGCCGCGCATCCTGCTGCTGGACGAGCCCTTGTCCAATCTCGACGCCAAATTGCGCGAGGAGATGCAGATGGAGCTGCGGCAGATCCAGCGCACCATCGGCACCACCACCATCCTGGTCACCCACGACCAGCACGAGGCGATGGCGCTCTCCGACCGCATCGTGGTGATGAATGCCGGGCGGGTGGAGCAGATTGGCCGTCCGCAGGATGTCTATGAGCGGCCGGCGACGCCCTTCGTCGCCTCGTTCCTCGGCAAGACCAATGTCTTCGAGGCCAAGCTGGAAGCCGGCCCCGCCGGGGTCACGGCGGTGGTCGGCGATGTGCGCTGCCCCTGCCCGCCGCATCTGGCCCAGGACGGGCGCGTGGCGCTGTCCGTGCGGCCGGAGAAGATCGCCTTTGCCGATGCCGGGCTGCCGTGCGTGATCGTCTCGCGGGTGTTCCAGGGCACCTATTGGCTGCTGGTGGCGCAGACTCCAGCCGGCGCCGTCACCATCGTGCGCCCCAATGACGGCGGGCCGCCCCCGGAAGAGGGCGCGCCGGCGCACCTCACCTGGCGACCCGAGGATGCGGCATTCCGCAAATGGGATGCGGCCGCGGGAGCAGCGTCATGAGCGCCATCGCCCCGACCGCGCCGCGCACCGGCCTGCCGCGCCATCTGCTGGCGCCGGCGCTGATGGTGCTGCCGGCGGTGCTGCTTTTGGTGGGCGTGGTGCTGGTGCCGCTGGCCATGACCGCCATGCTGTCGTTCCAGCGCTTCGGCCAATATAGCGGCATCGAGCCGGGCTTCTCGCTGACCAACTGGCTGGAGATTGCCGGCGATCCCTATTTCGCCGAGATGTTCGCCCGCACCTTCCGCATCTCCGGCGTGGTGACACTGGCGAGTTGCCTCATCGGTGCGCCGGAAGCCTATATCATCCACCGCATGCGGGCGCCCTGGAAGGGCATCTTCCTGGTGGTGACGCTCGGCCCGCTGCTGATTTCCGTGGTGGCGCGCACGCTCGGCTGGGCGCTGCTGTTCGGCGGCCGCAACGGGGTGGTGAACAAGGCGCTGATGGATTTGGGCGTGCTGTCCCAGCCCATCCCCTTCATGTTCACCGAAGGCGGGGTCATGGTGGCCCTCACCCATGTGATGGTGCCGTTCATGGTGCTCTCGGTGTGGGCGGTGCTGCAGCGGCTCGACCCCAAGGCGGAGAATGCGGCAGCCTCCCTGGGCGCGTCCCAATTCACCATCCTGCGCCGCATCGTGCTGCCGCAGGTGATGCCCGGCATCCTCTCAGGCGCCATCATCGTGTTTGCTCTGTCTGCCAGTGCGTTTGCCACCCCGGCCATCATCGGCGGGCGGCGGCTGAAGGTGGCGGCAACGCTCGCCTATGACGAGTTCCTCAACACCCTCAACTGGCCGCTGGGGGCCGCGGTGGCGATCCTGCTGCTGATCGCCATCGCCGCCATCGTGATCGGCTGCAATGCCCTGGTGGAGCGGCGCTACGCACAGGTGTTCCAATGAGCCGCAACGGCCCGCTGGCGCTCCTCTTCCACGCGCTGGTCGTGGTGTTCATGCTGGCGCCCATCGTCATCGTCTGCGTGGTGGCCTTCACGCCGGAAGGCTATCTCTCGCTGCCCACCGCGGGCCCCTCGCTGCGCTGGTTCAAGGCCATCGGCAACTATCCCGAATTCCTCACCGGCTTCCGGGATTCGCTCTGGCTGGCGACGCTCTCCTCCCTCATCGCCATCGGCCTGTCGGTGCCGGCGGCCCTCGCCGTGGCGCGGCATCGCTTTCCAGGGCGGGAGGCGCTCAGCGCCTTCATCCTGTCGCCGCTGATGATCCCCCATGTGGTGCTGGGGGTGGCGTTCCTGCGCTTCTTCACCCAGATCGGCGCCTCGGGCACCATGGTCTCGCTGGTGCTGGCGCATGTGGTGATCGTGCTGCCGTTCGCCTTCCGGCTCACGCTGTCCACCGCCACCGGGCTCGACCGCTCGCTGGAGCAGGCGGCGCTGTCGCTGGGGGCCTCTGAGGCCACCTTGTTCCGGCGGGTGACCCTGCCCTTGATCCTGCCCGGCGTGGTGTCGGGCTTCGTGCTGGCTTTCATCAACAGTTTCGACGAGGTGACGATGACGGTGTTCATCGCAGCTCCGGGAGCGACCACGCTGCCGGTGCGCATGTTCCTGTATATCCAGGACAATATTGATCCGTTGGTGACCTCGGTGTCGGCGGCTATGATTGCCCTGACGGTGATCGTCATGGGCCTGATCGAATGGCTCTACGGCCTGGAGCGGCTGCTGGCGGGCGAGGGGGGCGGACGGTCATGAGCGACACCAGCCAGAAGGCCAACAGCTTCGACGTGGTGGTGATCGGCGGCGGCCTGGTGGGCGCTTCCATCGCTTACGGTCTTGCCAAGACCGATCCCTCCACCACCGTCGCGGTGCTGGACGAGGGGGACATTGCGCTACGGGCCTCGCGCGGCAACTTCGCCTTGGTGTGGGTGCAGAGCAAGGGCGTGGGCATGCCGGAATATGCCGGCTGGACGGTGCGCGGCGCCGGCCTCTGGCCGGCTCTGGCGGCGCAGCTCAAGGCCGAGACGGGGCTCGATGTCTGCCTGCAGCAGCCCGGCGGCTTCCATCTGGCGCTTTCGGACACCGAGCTGGAGCGCCGCGCCAACCTGCTGCAGCGGCTGCACAACCAGCCCAAAATGCAGCGTTATGATTATGAAATCATGGATCATTCCCGCATCAAGGCGATGCTGCCGGAGATCGGTCCGGACGTGGTAGGCGGCAGCTTCTGCCCGCTGGATGGCCATGTGAACTCGTTGCGCCTGTTCCGGGCGCTGCACACCGCCATGGTCGGGGCGGGGGTGCGCTATCTGCCCAACCATCCGGCGGAGGCCATCGCCTTTGAGGGCGGCGCCTTCCGCATCACCACCCCCAAGGGCGAGATCCGCGCCGGCAAGGTGGTGCTGGCGGCGGGCAATGGCAATGCCCGGCTCGGTCCCATGGTGGGCCTTGACGTGCCGGTGCGGCCGCAGCGCGGACAGGTGGTGGTGACCGAGCGCACCCAGCCCTTCCTGCCGCATCCGGTGGTCACCATCCGCCAGAGCGACGAGGGCACGGTGATGCTCGGCGACTCCGTCGAGGAGGCGGTGGAGCCTATCGTCGGCCTGCCCATCGTCTCGGCCATCGCGGAGCGGGCGGTGCGCATGTTCCCGCGTATCGGCGGGCTCAATGTGGTGCGCACCTGGGCGGCGCTGCGGGTCATGACCAAGGACGGATTTCCCATTTATGACCAGTCGCTGAGCTGTCCAGGGGCGTTTGTCGCCACCTGCCACAGCGGGGTGACCCTGGCCGCCACCCACGCCTTCGTGGTGGCGCCTGCCATCGCGGCGGGGCGGCTGCCGGCGGCGGATTTCGAGGTGTTCAGTGCGCGGAGGTTCCATGTTTCGGCGGCTGCCTGAGGCTCAGGGCGAGAGCATTCCTTTCACCGTCGATGGCGTGCCCCAATTGGCGCGGGTCGGGGACAGCGTGGCGGCGGCGCTGCTCGCAGTGGGGATCGACCATTGCCGCACCACGCCGGTGACCGGATCGCCGCGGGGACCCTATTGCATGATGGGGGTGTGCTTCGATTGCCTGGTGGTGGTGGACGGGGTGGGCAACCGCCAGGGCTGCCTGGTCAAAGTGACCGAGGGCATGCGCGTGGAGACCCAGCGCGGCAAGCGGGAGATCGGCCGATGACCGCGAAAATACCCACATCGAACACCGTGTCATACGACATTCCCACCAGCTGCGACGTGGCCGTGGTGGGTGCCGGCCCCGCCGGTCTGGCCGCGGCGAGCCTCGCCGCCAAGGCCGGGCTCAGCGTGCTGCTGCTGGATGAGAATGCCGGTCCCGGCGGGCAGGTCTACCGCGCCATCACCGCCAGCCCACTGGGGACGGGCGCGGTCCTCGGTGCCGATTACTGGTCCGGCGCCCAGCTGGCCCAGGAGATGCTGGCCTCCACCACCCATTACGTGCCCGGCGCCACCGTCTGGGCGCTGAATGCCGACAAGGTGCTGAACGTCTCGGTGGCTGGCCGCGCCTATGAGGTGCAGGCGGGGCAGGTGATCCTCGCCACCGGCGCGCTGGAGCGGCCCATGCCGATCCCCGGCTGGACGCTGCCCGGGGTGATGACCGCGGGCGGTGCCCAGACCCTGCTGAAGACCTCGGGCCTGGTGCCCAAGGGGCGCACGGTGCTGGCCGGCTGCGGCCCGCTGCTGTGGCTGCTGGCGGCGCAATATGTGGAGGCGGGGGCGGAGCTCACCGCCATTCTCGACACCACGCCCAAGGCCAACTGGCGCGCCGCGCTGGCGGGCCTGCCGGGCTTCCTCGCCTCGCCCTATGCGGGCAAGGGGCTGGCCCTGCTGCGCAAGGTCAAGGCCAAGGTGAAGGTGATCAGGGATGTCACCGCGCTGGAGGCGATCGGCACCGACAGCGTCCGCGCCGTGACCTACACCACCGCCGCGGGCGCCACCGGCCGCTTCGAGGTGGACCTGCTGCTGCTGCACCAGGGCGTGACCCCCAATGTGAATCTGGCCAATGCCGCCGGCATCCCCTTGGTGTGGGATGAGGCCCAGGCCTGCTTCCGCCCCGATGTGGGGCCGGACGGCGCCAGCAAGGTCTCGGGCCTCTTCGTGGCCGGCGACGGCGCCGGCATCGGCGGCGCGCTGGGGGCGGCCGAGCGCGGACGCCTCGCGGCGCTCAAAGCCATCGCCGCGCTGAAGCCGTCGTCGCCGGTGTTGGGCGAGGCGCCCAAGGTGCGGGCCGCGCTGGCGCGGGCGCTGCGGGGACGAGCGTTTCTGGATCGGCTCTATCGGCCCTCCGAGGCTTTCCGCCGCCCGGCGCCGGACACCATCGTCTGCCGCTGCGAGGAGGTCACCGCCCGCCAGATCACCGATGCGGTGACCTTGGGATGCAGCGGCCCGAACCAGCTGAAATCCTTCTTGCGTACCGGCATGGGCCCCTGCCAGGGCCGCATGTGCGGGCTGACCGTCAGCGAACTGATCGCCGGCGCGCGCGGCGTGTCCCCGGCCGAGATCGGCTATTACCGGCTGCGGGCGCCGGTGAAGCCGATCACGGTCGCGGAATTGGCCTCGCTGCCGCAGGACGCCACCGCCATGAAATCGGTGGAGCGGGGCTGACCGCCATGGCTGCCGCCGCGCCGCTCACCCCCTTGGCCGCCGCCCCGGACGGGCGGTGGCAGGCGGATGTGGTCATCATCGGCGGCGGCCTGCACGGCTGCTCCACCGCGCTGCATCTGGCGCGGCGGGGCGTGAAGGCGCTGGTGATCGAGAAGGATTATCCCGGCCGCCACGCCTCCGGCGTCAACGCGGGCGGGGTGCGGCGGCTGGGCCGGGCGCTGCCGGAGGTGCCGCTCTCGGTGGCCTCCATGGAGCTGTGGCACACCCTCCGCGATCTGGTGGACGACGATTGCGGCTTCGAGAGCCACGGCCAGATCAAGGTGGCGGAGACCGAGGCGGACCTCGCCATCCTGGCCAAGCGCGCTGCCTTGCTCAATAGCCATGGCTTCACCCATGAGGAAGTGATCGGCCAGGACGAACTGCGCACCTTGCTGCCGGCGGTTGCGCCCACTTGCGTCGGGGGCCTGGTCTCCCGCGCCGATGGGGCGGCGCTGCCGTTCCGCACCGTGCTGGCCTTCCGTAATGCCGCCGCCCGGCTCGGCGCCCGCTTCCTGGAAGGGGTGCCCGCCGGCATGCCCGAGCGGCAGGGCGATCTGTGGCGGGTGCCGGTGGGCGATCAAGTGGTGGAGGCGCCGGTGCTGGTGAATGCGGCCGGCGCCTGGGCCGATCGCATCGCCGCCGCCTTGGGCGAGCCGGTGCCGCTGGAGGTGATCGCCCCCATGCTGATGATCACCGCCCGCATGCCCGCCTTCGTGCGGCCGGTGGTGGGGGCGACCTCGCGCACCCTGTCGTTCAAGCAGTTCGCCAATGGCACGGTGCTGGTGGGCGGCGGCTATCGCGGCCTTGCCGACCGCGACCGCAACGCCACCCAACTGGACTTCGCCAAGCTGGCGGAAAATGCCGGAACGGCGGCAGCCATCTTCCCGGTGATGCGCGACGCCCAGATCATGCGCGCCTGGGCCGGCATCGAGGCCCGAATGCCCGACGACATTCCGGTGATCGGCCCGAGCGGGCAGGCGGAGGCCGCCTATCACGCCTTCGGCTTTTCCGCCCATGGCTTCCAGCTCGGTCCGATCGTTGGCGCGATCCTGGCGGAGCTGATTTCGACCGGGGCGACCAACCTGCCCATCGGCGCGTTTGCGGTGGGGCGGTTCAGGGCAGGGGCCTGATGGGGGCCTGTCCGCGACCGGACGGGTCGCGGCCTGAGGCGAGCGGCGCCCACCCCTGGCCTGGGGAGGGCGCGGCACGCGGGAGGAAGATGTCGGAACAACAGGCTGGCCTGGGCGCCGTCCTCACCCTGCCGGGGTGGGCTCCTCCCCCCTTGCGGGGGAGGGCAGGGAGGGGGGTGAAACGCTCTCCGATCCGGGGTGCCGCCCACGGCGCAGGGCACGGTTGAAAAGAGAAAGGCGGGTGTTCTTTCGCCCAGGCCGTTTCACCCCCCTCTCCAACTCTCCCCCGCAAGGGGGGAGAGGGCATGTTGCGCGGGTGGGGAGCGTTATGCGCGCTCAGCGCCACAGCCCCCACCGGCTTGGGCGCAGGACCGGTCAGGCCGCCCAGTCCAGCCCCTGCGTCCTGTCACAGCCGACGCGGGCTCCTCCCCCCTTGCGGGGGAGGGAAGGGAGGGGGGTGAAACGCTTTCCGATCTCGCCCGCCGTGTGTGGGGGAGGGATGGCACGGCGGGTGTTCTTTCGCCCAGGCCGTTTCAGCCCCCTCTCCAACTCGCCCCCGCCAACTTTCCCCCGCAAGGGGGGAGAGGGCACGTTGCGCGGGTGGGGAGCGTTACGCGCGCTCAGCGCCACAGCCCCCACCGGCTTGGGCGCAGGACCGGTCAGGCCGCCGTCATGCCGGCCGCGGTCTGGCCCTCGTCCTCCAGATGCAGCGCAAAGCCCGTGGCGCCCGGCGCGCCCAGGTCGGGGCGCAGGGTCATGCTGGGGATCAGATAATCGCCGCCATTCTGCGTGCGGAAGGGCAAAGGCGCAGTGGTCTCCAGCGTCCGCATCCGCTTCCGCAAATGCTCGGCCAGGGCCTCGAAGCCGGCCGCATCCAGCCGATCGGTCTGGTAGGCCAAGAACGGCGGCAGCACCGCATAGCCGGGATAAAACAGGATCCCGTGCTGAATGGGGAACAGCAGATCGTCCATCGGCCCGTTGACGCCGCGGGCGGAATAGTGCGCCTCCCAGCCGCCGGTGGTCACCATCAGCATGGCGCGCTTGCCGGCGAGGCGGCCCTCGCCATAGCGGTCGCCCCAGCGGGTGGCACTGTGCTCGCCCACCCCATAGGCGAAGCCATAGGCATAGACGCGCTCGACCCAGCCCTTGAGGATCGCCGGCATGCTGAACCACCACAGCGGAAACTGCAGGATCAGCACATCGGCCCACAGCAGCTTCTCCTGCTCGGCGATCACGTCCGGGGTGAGAGTGCCGGTGGCCAGCGCCGCGCCGGAGGCGGCAGCGACCACCAGGCGCGCGTCCGGCGCCAAAGCGGGAAAGTCGGCCCGGTCCACGATGGCCTTCCAGCCGTCCGCATAGAGATCGGACACCTTCACCGCATGGCCCTGGGCTTCCAATTCCCGCACCGCCACGTCGCGCAGCGCGCCGTTGAGCGAGCGGGGCTCGGGATGGGCGAAGACCAGCAGGACCTTGAGGGGCGCGGTCGCGGTCGCGGGGATGGGCTGGGTCATGGCCGAGGCTCCGAAACGGATGGGTTGACCGTGACGTAGCCGATGCGGCGGCCATCCGCTATATGTCGGGAATAGATAGGATTATGCCGGAAAATGGATCGATCCGATGTCACCCTGGAGCGCATGCGCACCTTCGTGCGGGTCGCCGAGCGCGGCAGCCTGTCGGCGGTGGCGCGCGAACTGGGGGTGGGCCAGTCCACCGTCACCCGCCACCTGGGCGAGCTGGAGGCGGCCCTTGGTGTGCCCTTGCTCAGCCGGACCACCCGCCGGGTGACCCTGACCGATGAAGGCAGCCGCTATTATGGCGAATGCCTCACCATCCTGCGGCTGGTGGAACAGGCGGGTGATGCGGTGCGCGACCGCCAGCGGGCGGCGGCGGGCACCATCCGCCTGTCCTGCACCGCCTCCTTCGGCGTTCTGCATGTGGGGCGGCTGCTGTTCGCCTTCCAGGACCGCTATCCCGACATCACCATCGACCTCAGCCTCTCCGACGCGCAGGTGGATCTGGTGCGCGAGGGGGTGGACATGGCCATCCGCCTCGCCCCGCTCACCGACAGCACCTTGCGGCTGCGCGCACTCGGGCAGTCCCGCCGCGTGCTGGTGGCGGCACCACGCTATCTGCAAGCGCATGGCCGTCCGCAGCAGCCCCGCGATCTTGCCGCCCTGGAGGGCATCCGCATGACCAATGTGGCCGGCAGCGACCTGCTGGCCCTTCAGGGGCCGGACGGCGCGGTCCATCGGGTGCCGTTCGCCGGCCGCTATCGGGTGGATCATGGCCTGGCGGTGCGCGAGGCGGTGCTGGCCGGGCGGGGCATCGCCCATAGCCATGTGTGGCTGGTGGCGGATCTGGTGGCGGCCGGGCGCCTGGAGGTGATCCTGGCGGATTATCTTTTGCCGTCGGTGCCCATGAGCCTGTTGATCGTGCCCGAGCGCGCGGGCATTTCCCGCATCCGCCTGCTGGCGGAGTATCTGGTAAAAGCCATCGCCACCGTCCCCGGCCTGGCGCGCCCGCCCGCCGCGGGGGCGTGAGGGCGGCGCCTCACGCCGCCTGGGTCGTCCAGCGCCCGATGTCGAAGGCCTCCAGCGGCACGTCGGTGCGCCCGTCGATGACCAGCTCGGCGAGGATCTGCCCGATGCCCGGTCCCAGCTGGAAGCCATGGCCGGAAAAGCCGAAGGCGTGCAGCAGATGGGAGGTGGTGCGGCTGCGGCCGATCACCGGAATGTGGTCCGGCATTTCGCCATCGATGCCCGACCAGGAGCGGATGATGCCGGCGCCGGCGAGGCTCGGCACCAGTTCCGCGGCCAGCGCCATGGCGGCGCGGGTCTCATCGGCGCGCGGCCGCGACCAGGGCACGGCGGGATCGTTGACGCCGTAGCCGCCGCCGATCACCACATTGCCGCGCTTGATCTGGCGCAGATAGACATTGCCGCCCACGACCCCGAGGTTCGGCGCCATGAAATAGGCCAGCGGCTCGGTGACCATCATGTTGGGGCTGAGCGGGCGCACCGGCACCGGCTCGCCGAACGCCGCCGCCACCTTGCCGCCCCAGAAACCGGCGGTGTTGATGAGCCACGGCGCCCGCCAGGCGGTGTCGTTGGCGATCACCTCGAAGCCGTGCCGGTCGTGGCTGAAGGCGGTGACCTCGGTGTGCTCGCGGATCAGCGCGCCGGCCGCCCGCGCCGCCCGGGCCAGCGCCGGCACCAGCAGGCGCGGATTGGCCGAGCCGTCCTCCGGGGCCAGCGAGCCGGTCAGCGCCGCCGGTCCCAGCCAGGGATAATCCGCATGCAGCGCGTTGCGGCCGATCAGGCGCAGCGGCAGATCGTGCGCCTTCGCCACTTCCAGATAGGCCACCAGATCGGCCTCTTCCTCCGGCGTGCGGGCGAGCTTGAGATGGCCGCTGACCTCAAATTCGGCATCGGTGCCGGCGAGGTCCCGCAAGGCGTGCCAGAGGCTGAGCGAGCGCCGGGCGATGGGCAGTTCGGCGGGGTGGCGGCCCTGCTGGCGCACGCCGCCGTAGTTCACCCCCGAAGCCTGCCCGCCCACCAGGCCGCGCTCCAGCAAAGCGCAGCGCACCCCGCGCCGGGCCAGATGCAGCGCCGCCGAAGTGCCGGCGCCGCCGGCGCCGATGATGAGGACGTCGGTCTCGATCCAGGTCATGCGCCGGCCTCCGCCACCAGCGGCACCGGCTTGACCGGCGGCTGCGCCCGCAGGCGGCCCACCTCCGCCACGTCGCGGTGCAGCGCTGCGGCGAGGATGTCGGCGCCGGCCTGGCCGCAGACGCGCCCCTGGCAGCGCCCCATGCCCAGGCGGGTGATGGATTTCGCCCGGTTCAGTTCGCGCGCGACCCCGGTGGGCGCGGCCCCCACGGTGGCGCGCACGTCGGCGGCGGTGACGCCCTCGCAGCGGCAGACCACGGTGGCGTCGGGCACCTCCTGCGCCAGGGCCAGGGGGAAAGGGAAGGCCGCCTCCAGCGCGGCGCGCAGCGGGGCGAGGCGTGCCAGCTTGCGGTCGAGCGTCGCCACCGCGGCGGCGTCCACCGGCGCGCCGGCATCGGCGAGCAGCGCCAATGCGGCCCGCGCCCCGGCCAGTTCCGCCACCTCGGCGCCGCCGATGCCGGCGCCATCGCCGGCCAGATAAATGCCGGCCACCGGGGTGCGCCCGGCGGCGTCGCGCTGCGGCACCCAGGCGTGCGATAGCGGATCGAAGTGGAACGGCACACCGGCCAGGTCCGCCAACTGGGCTTCCGGCTTCAGCCCCCAGCCCATGGCCAGCGCATCGCACCGCACGGTGCGCAGGCAGCCATTAGCGCGGCGGAAGCTCACCGCGGTGACCTGCGCGGCGGTGCCCTCGATGGCCACCGGCGTCACCCCTTCGAAGATCGGCACGCCGCGGGCGCGCACCGCGGCCATGTAATAGAGCCCCTTGGCGAACAGCGCCCCGCCGCGCAGCAGACTGGGCGCCGCCTTCGCTTTGTGGGTCAACGACGTGGTGTCCAGCACCGCGGCGAGCGTCGCCCCGGCTTTGAGATATTGATAGGCCAGCAGCCACAGCAATGGCCCGGTGCCGAGCAGCGCCACGCGGGCGCCGATGGCGCAGCCCTGGGTCTTCAGGCTGATCTGCGCCGCGCCCAAAGTGGTGACGCCGGGGCGCGTCCAGCCGGGCACGGGAATGATGCGGTCCATGGCCCCGGTGCACAGAATCGCGGCCTCGAAGGCGAGCGTCTCCTGCCGGCCGCCGGCCAGCAGCTCCATCTGCCGGCCGTGCGGGTCGAGATGCCAGACCAATGTGTTCGGGCGCCAGTCGGTCTTGGCTTTCAGGGCATCGAGGGTGGCATGCAGGGCGGTGGCGGGCTTGGCCTCGAAGCCGTAGAGCGTGCGCGGGTCGCGGGTGAGGCCCTCGGGGGGGCGCTGGTAGATGCGCCCGCCGCCATCCGGCGCCTCGTCCAGCCAGACCGGGGCGTGGCCGGCGGCCACCAGGCGCTCCACCGCCCGCACGCCGGCGGGGCCGGCACCGACCACGGCGATGATGGGAGCGGGGCTCATAGGCGCTGCACCTGCATGCCGGCTTCCGCCAAGGTGGAGCAGGCGCGCACCCGGCCGCGGCCGTCCACGCGCACCCAGCAGTCCTGGCAGGCGCCCATGTGGCAGAAGCCGGCGCGCGGCTCGTCGAGGAAGGGATTGAGGCCCAGGAACCCCGCATCCTGCGCCAGCAGCGCGGTGAGCAGGGTGTCGCCCGCCTGCCCGGTCACCGGGCGGCCATCGAGGGTGAGGGCGATCTCCGGACGGGCGGCATCGCGCAGGCGCAGGAGCTTCACAGCATGTCCTCCCGCTGGCAATTGACCAGAAGCTCAGCAATGCTGGCGGTGTTGGGCAGGCGCACCAGGGTTTCCACCAGAGCGGCGATGTCCTCGGGCCGGGTCATCTGCGCGCGGGGCACCTTGCTCACATGCTTGGTCATGTCGGTGTCGACGAAGCCGGGGCAGAGCGCGGTGGCGCGGATGCCGTGCTCCCAGCCCTCGCGCCGCACCGCATGGGTGAGCGCCATCAGCGCGAACTTGCTCATGGCATAGCCCACATTCTCGTTGCGCACGCGCTTGCCGGACAGCGAGGCGACATTCACCACGCGGCCCTCGCCCGACGCCACCAGATGCGGCCAGGCGGCGCGGATGGCGCGCAGCGGGCCCTTGGCATTGAGCGTCCATTGGTCATCGAGCGCGGTCTCGTCCCGATCCAGCAGGCGGGCCATGGGATTGATGCCGGCGGCATTGACCAGCACGTCGATGCGGCCGAAGTCCTTCAGGGCGGCGGCCACCCAGCCGGTGGCGCCGTGCGGCGTGGCGGCGTCATAGGCGGCGGCCTGCATGCCGGCGGGCAGCGCGGCGCGCTTGGGATCGCGCACCCCGGCGCAGATGGCATAGCCGGCGCTTTGCAGGCGCATGGCGATGGCACGGCCGATGCCGCGGGTGGCGCCGGACACCAAAGCGACGCGGCCGGCGGTCTCAAGCATGGGACATCTCCGCCAGCACCGGCGGGCAGGCGATGCGCCGGTGCGGGCCGGCCTGCGCCAGAGGGGGAATGGCCTGCGCGCAGGCGGGCAAGGCGCGCGGGCAGCGGGTGCGGAAGGCGCAGCCGGAGGGCGGATTGGCCGGGCTCGGCATCTCGCCGGCCAGCCCGAGGGCCGCGCCGGCACCCTCCGGTCGCGCCCGGCCGTGCATGGAGGGCGTCGCCGCCAGCAGCGAGCGCGTATAAGGGTGCAAGGGGTTGGCGAACAGTTCGGCGGCGGGGGCTTCCTCCACCACCCGGCCGAGATACATCACCACCACCCGGTCGCACAGATGGCGCACCACATGCAGGTCGTGGCTGATGAACAGCAGCCCGAGACCAAGGCGGGTGCGCAGGTCCTTCAGCAGGTTCACCACCTGCGCCTGCACGGACACATCGAGCGCCGAGACCGGCTCGTCCGCCACCAGCAGGTCCGGATTGGTGGCGAGCGCCCGGGCGATGGCGATGCGCTGGCGCTGGCCGCCGGAAAACTCGTGCGGCAGCCGCCCCGCATGGGCGGGATCGAGGCCCACCTGGGCCAAAAGCGCGCCCACCTTGGCCGCCACCTCCGCGCCGGAGGCCAGATGATGGATGACGAGCCCGTCGCCGATCTGGGCGCCGATGGCGCGGCGGGGATCCAGACTCGCGAACGGGTCCTGGAACACCAGCTGCATGCGCCGCCGCAGCGCCCGCAGCGCCGGCTTGGGCAGCGCCGCC
Source organism: Azorhizobium sp. (assembly GCA_965227945.1). GTDB lineage: Bacteria > Pseudomonadota > Alphaproteobacteria > Rhizobiales > Xanthobacteraceae > Azorhizobium. The sequence continues at coordinate 414,516 of CBDDGQ010000005.1, forward strand.
AGATCGTGGCCGTCGAAGGTCACGCGCCCGGCACTGGCGGGGGTGAGGTGCAGCAGCACGCGGGCCAGCGTGCTCTTGCCGCAGCCGCTCTCGCCCACCACGCCCACCGCTTCGCCGCGGGCGAGCGTGAAGTCCACGCCGCGCAAGGCCAGCACGGTGGAGGACCGGCCCAGCAGGCCGGAGCGGCCCTTGAAGCCGCGCTCCAGGCCCTCGGCCCGCAGCAAAGGCTGGGACGCCGCGGGGCCGGCCGCGGGTGATGGCGTCTGGGCGGTCATGCCATCTCCCTGGAGCGGATGCAGCGGGCGGTGTGGTCGGGGCCGACCGCCACCGCGGCGGGGAGGGTGGCGTCGCACGCCGGGATCGACAAAGCACAGCGCGGCGCGAAGCGGCATCCCGGCGGCAAAGCGGCGGGCGAGGGTACGGTGCCGGGGATGGCGGTCAGCTCCGCCGCGTCGCTCTCCGGCGCGCTGGCGAGCAAGGCGGCGGTGTAGGGATGGCGCGGCCGGGCGAACACCTCGACCACCGGGCCGTCTTCCACCACTTCGCCCGCATACATCACCACCACCCGGTCGGCGATCTCGCGCACCACCGCCAGATTGTGGGTGACGAACAGCAGGCCCATGCCCGGTCCGCCCGCGGTGCCAGCGCCGGCCTCCTGCTTCAGCGTCTGGAGCAGATCCAGAATCTGCGCCTGCACGGTCACGTCGAGCGCCGTGGTGGGTTCGTCGGCGATCAGCAGGCGCGGGGTATTGGCCACGGCGGCGGCAATCATCACCCGCTGCTTCTGGCCGCCGGACAATTCGTGCGGGAAGGACTGCGCCCGCCGCGCCGGATCGGGCAGGCCCACCTTGCGCAGAAGATCCACCACCGTGCGGGCGGCGGCGCGGCGCGTGCCGGCGCCATGGGCGAGGATCGCCTCGGCCACCTGCTTGCCGCAGCGATGCACCGGGTTGAGGCTGGAGGCCGGGTCCTGGAACACGATGGAGATGTCATTGCCGCGCAGCCGGCGCAGCTCGGCTTCCGGCAGGGCCAGCAGGTCCCGCACCGCGCCGTCGCGGCCGGTGAAGCTGACGCGGCCGGCCACCGGCGTGATGACCATGGGCAGCAGGCCCATCACCGCCAAGGCGGTGAGAGTCTTGCCCGATCCGCTCTCGCCCACCAGGGCCACGGTCTCGCCCGGCGGCACGCGGAAGGAGACGCCGCGCACCACATCCAGCGGGCCGGAGGCGGTCTCGAGGCGCAGGGTCAGGCCTTCAATATCGAGCAGCGAGGGCGTGCTGGCCAAAGCGGGCGCGGACATGAGCGGGGCACGGGTGCGCCGGCGCAGGAAGCCGGGAATGGCGCCCACCGCCGCGCCGCGCGGATCGAGCGTATCGCGCAGGCGGTCGCACACCACATTCAGCAGCAGCACGGTGCCGGCCAGGGACAGGCAGGGCCACAGCAGCAGCAGCGGGGCCTGTTCCATCACCGAGCGGGCGCTGCGGATCATCAGCCCCCAGGAGGGGGAGGGCGGCACCACGCCCAGGCCCAGGAAGGACAGGCCGCTTTCCAGCATCATGGCCGCCGCGACGGTGAGCGAGAATTGCACCAGCAGCGGCGGGGCGATGTTGGGCAGCAAGGTGCGGAAGAGCACGCGCCCGGAGCCGGCGCCCAGGGCGGTCTGCGCCGTCACATAATCCAGGGTGCGGGCGGAGAGCGTCTCCGCATAGGCGACGCGAGCAAAGCCGGGGGTGAACAGGATGGTCAGCACCAGCACCAGCGTCACCGCGCCGGGGCCGAGCAGGGTCACCACGAGGAGCGCCAGCAGCATGGGCGGGAAGCACAGCACCACTTCCGCGAGGCGCACGCTCATCAGTTCGACGAGGCCGCGGAAATAGCCGCCCACCAGCCCCAGCAGCGAGCCGATGACGCAGGCGAAGCTGGCGGCCAGGAACGATACGGTGAGCGAGACCCGCCCGCCCCAGATGATGCGCGAGAGCACGTCGCGGCCATATTCATCCTGCCCCAGCCAGTGGGCGGCAGAGGTGCCGGTGAGGCGCGCGGCCACCTGCTGCTTGACGGGATCGGCCAAGGGCAGCAGCGGCGCGGCGGCCACCAGCAGCACCACCAGCGCCAGCAGGACGCCGGGCAGGAGCAGGCGGTGGAACTTGCCGCCGGACAGGGAGGAGGGGCCGCTCATGCGTGGCGCACCCGCGGATCGAGCGCCGCATAGAACAGATCGACGATGAGGTTCAGGAACACGAACAGGATGGAAATGGCGAGCACGATGCCCAGCACTTCGGGATAGTCGCGGGCTTCCACCGCGCGCACCAGATAGCCGGACAGGCCGGGCCAGTTGAACACATATTCCACCAGCACCGTGCCGCCCAGCAGCGCCCCCAGATGCAGCGCCACCACGGTGAGCACCGGGGAGAGCGCATTGCGCAGCACATGGCGCAGAATAATCGTGCGCGGCGTGACCCCGCGGGCCTGGGCGGCGCGCACGTGGTCGCGGCCCAGCACCTCCAGCACCGAGCTGCGGGTGACGCGGAACACCACCGCGCCAAGCCCCACCGCAATGGTGGCGGCGGGCATCAGCAGCAGAATGAAATGCTGCAGCGGGTTGCGGGCGAGCGGCACATAGCCGCCCGCCGACACCCAGCCCAGCTTCTGCGCGAACAGGAGGATGGCCAGCGTGCCCACCACGAACACCGGCACGGAGAGCGCGACGCCCGCCACCGTCGAGGCGATGCGATCCAGCGTGCCGCCCACCCGCAGGGCAGCGGCGGTGCCGAACGGCATGCCGATGGCGAGCGCGATCACTGCGGCGGCGCCGATCAATTCCAGGGTGCGCGGCAGGCGCAGCGCGATCTCGGACGCCACCGGATGGTCATCCTGCAGCGAGGTGCCGAAATTGCCCTGCAGCAGCCCCTGCCAATAGAGCAGATATTGCTGGATCAGCGGCAGATCGAGGCCGAGCCGCTCGCGCAGTTCGGCCACCGCGCCCGGATCGGGGGCGGAGCCGCCCTGGGAGAGCAGCAGCTCGGCCGGATCGCCGGGGATCAGATGGATCACCAGGAACACCAAGGTGGCCACCAGCCACACCAAGACCAGCGCGATGGCAGTGCGCCGCAAAGCGAAGGCGAGCATCAGCGGCGGCCTCTTAGGGGGTGTCTCATGGGGGGACGGCGGAGGGGGACGAGGTTTCCCCGAGCGGGCGCGGAACCCTCCCCCCTTGCGGGGGAGGGCAGGGAGGGGGGTGAAACGGCCGGGGCCGGGCGGCCGGCTCGATCACCGCAATCCGCCCGCTTCCCCCCGTCGAACATCCCCATCGCCCGCCGCGCCAGACGCAGCCGGCAAGCGCTCATGATCGCCTGCTCACCAGCTATACCCGTTTCACCCCCCACCCCAACCCTCCCCCGCAAGGGGGGAGGGGGCAGGGCGCGCGGGGCCGAAACGGCGGCCCGAGCAAGAGGGCGCGCGCGGCCCGCGCCTGGCGGAACGGGTGCCGCGCGCGCCTCCATCGCTCAGCCCACCACCGTGGTTTCGAAGGTCTCGCCGGAATAGAAGGTCAGCGCGCCGGGCATGTTGGTGAAGCCGGTGACCTCCTTGCGCAGGGCATAGCCCTGGCTGCGCAAGGCGAGGCCTACCATGGGCACCTGCTCAATGGCGACTTTCTCCAGCTCTTGATAAATCGCCTTGCGCTTGGTCTCGTCAAACTCCTCGCGCCCGGCCTGGAACAGCTGGGTGATTTGGGGAATGGAGAGGTTGTAGCTGCGCACATAAGAAGGCGACAGGCTTCCGTCCACATAAGCCGCCAGGCCGTCGGGATCGTTGCTGTCGGCGGACGTGCCCATCACCGCGATCTCATACTGGCCGCGATTGCCGAGCGCCACGCGGGTGCCCCAGTCGGGCAGGTTCAGCTCGGCGGTGATGCCCACCGCGGCCAGGTGCTGCTGCACCACTTCGGCGGTGTCCTTGTGCATGCCGTATTGCGCGGTGGAGAGCAGCTTGCACGACAGGCCGCCGGCAAAGCCCGCCTCCGCCAGCAGCGTCTTGGACAGGTCGGGATTATAGGCCCAGCCTTCGGCGAGATCGGCATTGTAGAACGGGCTGGCCTTGGGGATCGGCAGATGCGCCAAAGGCGCGCCGCGGCCGAAGAAGGCGCCCTTGACGATCTCCTCGCGGCGGATGGCGTGGGCCACCGCCTTGCGCACGCGCACATCATTGAACGGCGGACGGGTGCCGTTGAAGATCAGCGACATGAACGGCCCGTCCACGGCGTCCAGCTTGAGGGCCGGGTCCTTCTCGATGCTGGCCATGGCCTGCCATGGCACATATTCGATCAGGTCCACATCGCCGCTCTGGAGCGCCGCGACGCGCAGATTCTCGTCCGCATAGGCGATGATGCGGATGCCCTTCACCTTCGGCAGGCCGGGGCGATAGAAGCCGGGAAAGGCTTCCAGATCCATGGACACGCCCCGCTCGGCATCCTTCAGGATGAACGGGCCGGCGCCCACCTGCGCGGTGCCGGTGGAGGCCTTGGACATGATCGGCATGTGGTAGCTGGCCATCCATTGCGGCAGCGTCACGGTGGGCTGGCGGGTGGTCAGGCGCACGGTCTTGTCGTCCGGCGTCTCCACCTTCTCCAGGCTCTGCATTTCGGTGCGCAAGAAGGCGGTGGACTTCTCGGCTGCCACCTGTTCGATGGTCCACTTCACATCGGCAGAGGTGACCTTCTCGCCAGTATGGAAGGTGGCGTCACGCAGCTTGAACACCCAGGTGTTCTTGCCCTCGGGCGCCCAGCTTTCCGCCAGTTCGCCGCGCAGCTTGCCGTCGGGGCCCCACGAGAGCAGGCCGCGATAGATGCACAGCTTCACGGTGGCCGAGGCGGTGCCCGCATTGGCCCAGGGCTGGATGCTGGGCGGGAAGCTGGAGATGCCGAAGGTCAGGAGGCCCGGGGTGCGGGCCTGCGCGCCGGGAATGCGCAGCAGCGGCACCAGGCCGAGGCCGGCGGCCGCTGCGGCGGCGCCGTGCAGAAGTGAGCGGCGGGTCAGATCGGCCATGTCCATGCGCTCCGGTCGGTGAGGGCGGCACCGCGGTCGCGGTCGGCCCCGGGATTGAACAAAGGTCGGCGTTTCAAGCAACGCGGTCGCACAAGGCGGGAGGGGCCGGCCACCGTACGGCGGCCGGCCCCTGGGGATTCAGTAGCCGTATGCCGCGCGGGCGTCGGCCAGGGTGATGACCCCTTCGCTGATGTCCTGGGTCACCGCCGCGCGCTCGCGGTCCTCGGGGGCGCCATAGCCGCCGGCGCCGGGGCTGACCACGGCGAACCACTGGCCGGCCTTCAGGGTGAGGCTGTCGCGCTCGCGCAGCACGCCCGGACCGCACTCCACGCCGCCATGGCCGCCGGCGCCACCGCCGTCCAGGCCCCAGCTGCGGGAGGACAGGCGGGACACGTCCACCCGCACCCGGCAATCCTCATCGGCGCGATAGACCCGACGCAGGCCGAGGCCGCCGCGGAAGCGGCCGATGCCGCCGGAGCCATCCACCAGTTCATAGCGCAGCACGGTGAGCGGATATTCGCTCTCCAGCGCCTCGATGGGCAGGTTGGAGGTGTTGGTGACGTGGACGTGCACGCCGTCCAGGCCGTCCTTGTTGTAGCGGGCGCCGGAGCCCCCGCCCATGGTCTCCAGATAGACCCAGATGGCGCCGTCGGATTTGCGCTGGCCGATGAAGGTGGCCACCGTGCAGGCGCTGTTGGAGCAGGCGGTGACCTTGTGCGGCACCGCCTGGGCGAGCGCCCCCAGGATGAGGTCGGCGACGCGCTGGCAGGTCTGCACCCGGCCGTTGACGGCGGCGGGATGCACGCAGCTCACCACCGAGCCGGCGCGGGCGGTGACGGTGAGCGGACGGGCGAGGCCCGCATTGGGCAGGATGGTGGGGTCCACCACCGATTTCACCACATAATAAGCGGTGGCCTGCAGCGCGGTGTGGGTCATGTTGATGCCGGCGCGCAACTGGTCCGGGGCATCGAAGTCCAGCGTCATGGAATCGCCGGCCACCGTGATGGCGACGCTCAGCGGCAAGGTGCCGTCGATCTCGGAATTGTCGAACACGTCGGCGAAGCGATAGGTGCCGTCCGGGATGGCGGCGATGCCGGCGCGCATGCGGCGCTCGGCATAGTCCAGCAGCGCATCGCCCGCCGCCAGCACCACGTCGGTGCCGTACTTGGCGCACAGGGCCTGGAAGCGCTGCACGCCGACGCGGTTGGCGGCCATCTGGGCGCGCAGATCCGACAGGCGCTCGCGCGGCACCTGGCAGTTGAGCAGGATCAGGTCCTGCACGTCCTTGTTCAATTCTCCGGCGCGATAGAGGCGCACCGGGGGAATGCGCAGGCCCTCCTGATAGATATGGGCGTGGCCGCGATCGGCAAAGTCGGAGTGATGGGCCAGATTCACCGTCCAGGCGACGATGACGCCATCGATGAAGATGGGCTCCGCCAGCACGATGTCGGGCAGATGAGTGCCGCCGCCCGCATAGGCGTCATTGCCCACGAACACGTCGCCGGGCTTCATGTCGGCGGTGGGGTGCAGCTTCAGGATGTGCGGCACGATGCCGATGAAGCTGCCCAGATGGATCGGGATGTGCTCGGCCTGGCACAGCGTATTGCCGGCGGCGTCGAACAGCGCCGTGGAGCAGTCGCGCCGCTCCTTGATGTTGGTGGAGTAGGAGGCGCGGATCAGCGCCTCGCCGGTCTCTTCCACGATGGAGGAGAGGGCGGCGCCGATCACCTCCACGGTGATGGGATCGAGCACGGGCGGAAGGGCGGGCGCGGGCGTGGTCTTGAGGGAGGTCATGCCGCCACCTCGAGGATGAGATTGAGATAAGCATCGACGCGGGCCGTCATGCCAGGGGGCACCACGGTGGTGGTGTCCATCTGCTCGACGATGGCCGGGCCGGTGAAGCGATTGCCGGATTTCAGGGCTTCGCGGTCGTAGATGGGAGTGGGCACGAAGTCGCCAGCCTCCGGGAACCACACGCCGCGCTTGCCGATGATGGCGGAGGAGGCATCCAGGCCGGCGGAGGGGTAGGACTTCAGCGTCGCCTTCTTCACCAGGCCCGCGGCTTCCACCCGCAGGGTGACGATCTGCACCGCCTCGCCATCGGCGATGAAGCCGTAGCGCTGGCGATGGGCCTCCTCGAAGCCCTCGGCCAGATGCTCCAGGCTGGTGGCGGTCACCGGACCCTCGGGGAGAGGCACCGAGAGTTCGTAATTCTGCCCGGCGTAGCGCATGTCCACGGTGCGGGTCAGCTGCCGGGCGTCGGCGGTGATCTCTTCATGGTCGAACCAGGCTTCGGCGCGGGTGCCCAGGGCCAGGAACGCCTCTTCCACTGCCGGACGGGAGGCGTCGGCCAGAGGCATCAGCTTGGTGGCGGCGAAATCGGCGCGCAGATCGGTGAGCAGCAGGCCCATGGCGCACAGGATGCCGGGATTGCGCGGCACCAGCACGCGGCGCATGTCCAGCTCCTTGGCGAGCCGGGCCGCATGCAGCGGGCCGGCGCCGCCGAACGCCATCAGCGTATAGTCGCGCGGGTCATGGCCGCGCTGCACCGAGATCACCCGGATGGCTTTCGCCATGTTGGCGGTGACCACGGACAAGATGCCCTGCGCGGTTTCCATGACGCCGAGGCCCAGCTTGTCCGCCAGCTTGCCGATGGCGGCTTTCGCCAGATCCTGGCGCACCGCCATGCGCCCGCCCAGGAGATGGGTGGGGTTGAGCGTCTGGAGCACCACATTGGCATCGGTGGTGGCGGGTTCTTCCGCGCCCTTGTCGTAGCAGACAGGGCCCGGGAAGGCGCCGCAGGAGCGCGGGCCCACCTTGAGGAAGCCGCCGGAATCCACAAAGGCGATGGAGCCGCCGCCGGCACCCACGGTGTGGATGTCCAGCATGGGGGCTTTCAGCGGATAGCCGTGCACGGTGGCTTCCGAGGTGAGCTTGCACACCCCGCCCTTCAGCAGGGCCACGTCGGTGGAGGTGCCGCCCATGTCGAAGGTGATGATGTCGGGGAAGCCCGCCAGTTCGCCCACCACCTGCGCCGCGACCACCCCGGTGGAGGGGCCGGACAGGATGGTGCGCACCGGCATGGCGGCGGCGGTGGAGAAGCCGATGACACCGCCGTTGGACTGGGTGAGGTGCGGGGTTGCGGTCATGCCCAGCGCGGTGAGGCGCGGGGAGAGCTTCTCGATATAGGACTTCATCACCGGGCCGAGATAGGCGTTCAGCACCACGGTGGAGAGCCGCTCGAACTCGCGGAACTCGGGGGCGATCTCATGGCCGGAGCAGATGAAGGCGTCGGGATGCTCCTCCTTGAGGATCTCCACGGCGCGCGCCTCATGCTCGGGCCGCACGAAGCCGTAGAGGAAGCTCACTGCGATGGCGGCGACGCCGGCCTTTTTCAGCTCGCGGGCGGCGGCGCGCATGGCGGTTTCGTCCAGGGCGAGGTCGATCTCGCCGTCCTGGCGGACCCGCTCGGGCACGCCCATGCGCAGCGCCCGGGGCACCAGGGTCGGGGGCTTGTCGGCGGAGAGATCGTAGAGATCGGGCCGCTTCTGGCGGCCGATCTCCAGCAGGTCGCGGAAGCCGTCGGTGGTGACCAGCCCGGTGGCGACGCCCTTGTGCTGGATTAGCGCATTGGTGGCCACCGTGGTGCCATGGCCGAAATAGGACACGCAGGCGGCGGGGGCATCGCCCGCGTCCGGCACCACCAGGCGCAGGCCCTGTTCGACGCCGTCGGCAATGCCACGGGACGGGTCGTCCGGCGTGGACGACACCTTCCACACCTCGACCCGGCCGTCATCCTCGTCGAAGAGGCAGATGTCCGTGAAGGTTCCGCCCGAGTCCACTCCGACGCGCCAACGAGCCATGATCAAGGTCCCACGTGTCTTTCAATGGCCCTCAACCTCCTCCGCCACCTCCCAACCTGCAAGCATAAAAATTCCAGCCAGCGTGCATGTTTCTCGACCAGTTTCGGATACTGGACTATTGTCTGATTATTGGTGGAGATAATTTCATCTGGCGGAATTTTATGGCTGACAGCGCTTCGGGAACCAGTCGTCTGTTCGCGGTTCTGCGCCATCTGGCGCGGGGCGATCGCCGGGGCATGCGGCTGAAGGATCTGGCGGAAGCGGTGGATCTGCCGCGGCCCACGGTTCATCGTCTCCTCCATGGTCTGATGGCCGAGGGCATGGTGGAGCATGACAGCAAGAGCAAGCTGTACCGCCTGGGCCTGGAATTGTTCGTGCTGGCGGCCGGCGCCGGCAGTCCGCACAATCTGCGGGACCTCGCCCGCCCCGCCCTGCTGCGCCTGACGGCGGCGCTGGGCGAGACCATTTTCCTGATGGTGCGCAATGGGTTTGATGCGGTGTGCATCGATCGCTCCGCCGGGCCGTTGCCGATCCGCAGCTTCACCGGCGATGTGGGGGGCTCGGTCATGCTCGGCATCGGGCAGGGCGCCATGGCCATCCTCGCCTTCCTGCCCGAGCGCGAGCAGGACGAGGTGATCCGGTACAATCTGCCGCGCATGCGCGCGCTGTCGGCTTTCGACGAAGGGTTTCTGCGCACGGAAACCGCGCGAGTGCGCGCGCAAGGCTATTCCGACGGCGCAGCGGGCCTAATCCCCGGCATGGCGGGGCTGGGCGTGCCGATCATCGGCCGGGAGGGCTTTGCGGTGGCGGCCCTTTCCGTGGGCAGCACCACCGACCGGATGACGCCGGAACGCAATTTGGTGATCGCAGATCTGCTGAAGCGGGAGGCAGCGGAGATCGGGGCGCGGGTCAATCCGTTCGATCCCACATTGCGGCGCCCGAGCGCGGCAATGGATCTTCGCTAGGGCTCCCACCTGTCACAGGCGGACGCTGGATCCGGGGCATAAGAAAATCAGGAGACGTGTGAGGCGGCATTGTCCTCGCCGCTAGCGGCGATGACCTCACCTCAGCAGGATCGGGCCGCGCTTGGGCTGCCCGACCGGTTTCACATCAGCGCATGCGCACGGAGATAGATTTCCAGATGATCCGTGGCCGCCGAGATATCGGCGCGGGCGCCGGTGGCGGCTGCCACCATCAAGGCCGTCTCCGAGCGATGGCTTTCGGCGGAGCCGCTGGCCTTGCAATGGAGCACGTCCGCCGCGTCCCACAGACGCTCGAGGACCCGTTCGCCATCGGCGAGACGAATGGGGCGCGCCAGATAGGCGCCCCAATTGGGAGCCCGGTGGATCGCCTGCCGAAGCGGCTGAGCATCCAGGGCCTTTGCCGGCATGGACGCAACGTCCACGGGCTTGAGGTCGATTTCGCGGAGCGTGCCAACGTGAAGGGTCATGTCGGATCAACTCGCCATTGGTGAATTTGTTGCAGCACAAAGTAAAAATGTTGCGCTGCGTTGTCGACGGATCAGGCCTGGGGGGCGTCTTCGGTGAGAACGTGACGGAAGGCTTCCAGACGGCCCTTCAGGGCCAGGAGCACGTCGCCATGGGCGGGTGCGGTGCCACGGGTCTGGGTGGACAGCAGTTCGGCAAAATCATCGCCGTCACATTCCCGGATGAAGCCGAGGATGTCCTCGACGGAGGAGACGTTGCGCTCCTGCAGGCCGATGAGGACGCGGGCGGGTTGCAGCGACTGCGGATCCGAATGGGTGCCCATGTGGTCTTACTCCGATGATGAGGAGCCGGGCGATGACGCCTGCGGCTCGCGGCATGCGTTGAGTTCAAACCTGAGCGCTGGCGTAGCGCTCGAGGGATTAACCGCCCGGTCACCATAAGGTTCCATCGCAGGCGGGAGATCTCGGGCGGTTGGGGCGAGCGCGGTTTGCGCCGGCGCCGATGTCCTCCTCATGGACCCGGGGAGGATCAGACGGGCGCCACCGGCCCCCGTCTGCGGGTGATCCCTCCCGCTACTGGCGTCACTGCGGGGAGCAGAGCCAGGGCGAGGGGCCTTTCGGTCCCTGAAACGGGGCGACCGCCCCGCTGGGACTAGCGCGAGACCAGGTAGCCCACCACGAACCCGACCAGGCCGGCGGCCAGAAGGGCCGAGAGCGGCTGCTCTTCCACCGTGCGGCTCACCACCCGGCCGCCTTCGCGGGCCGCGTCCTTGGCATCGCCGAGCGCCCGCTGGGCGCCGCCGACCGCCTGGTCATACATGCCTTCGGCCTTCATAGAGGCATTCCCGGACAACGCCCCGGCTGCTTCCTTGACCCGGCCGCCGATCTCATTTCCGGCACCCGACAGCTTATCCTCGTTCATCTCGCGCTCCCTTAAGGCTGAGGCAACGGAAACAAGGCGCGCACCCGGAATGTTCCGCAGGTCCCGTGATCCGCCATTGGATCTCTGAACCGTGATCGATCCCGTGGCTCCGAGCCGCTAGTCTCGGCATGCGTCCTCCTTGGCCCCCGCGGCTGTCACCGCAGAGATCTGTTTGAAGCGCGTGCTGAAAATCGCCTTGCTCGGCTTTGTCCTCTTCTATGTCGTCCCCATCGCCTTGGCCACGGTCCTGTGGCTTGGCGGACCTGCCCCCCGCGACTGGCGCGCGGCGGACCGCAGCAGCGCCGGCCTGCTGCCGCCCGCCGCCGCGCATCCCGCCGCCACGGTCCGGGTGTTTGCTGCCCGCACCGTGCGCTGGCGCGGCATCTTCGCCGTGCACAGCTGGATCGTGCTGAAGGAGGCGGGCGCCGCCAGCTACCAACGCTATGACTATACGGCCTGGGGCGCCCCGATCCGGTCCAATGGCTTCGAGCCGGACGGACGCTGGTTCGGCCAGATGCCGGAGCTGGTGTTCGCCGTCGACGGTGCCGCGGCCGAAAAGCTGATCCCACAGGTGCAGGCGGCGATCACCGCGTATGGGCCGCGCGACGTGGGGGATTATGCCCCCTGGCCCGGTCCCAACTCCAACAGTTTCGTCGCCAGCGTGCTGGCCGCCGTGCCCGGGTCGCGCATGGTCCTGCCGCCAACCGCCATCGGCAAGGATTATCCGGTGGACGGGCGATGGATCGCCTGGACCCCCTCCGGCACGGGTTTCCGGCTGACCCTCGGCGGCTATGCGGGCGTGACTTTGGGCTGGGTCGAGGGGCTGGAGCTGAACATTTTGGGTGCGGTGGCCGGGCTTGACCTGCGCCGCCCAGCCCTGAAGCTGCCGGCCCTTGGCCGCGTCGGCGTCACGGCCCTGGACTAGCTAAGGCGTGGACTCCTCACTGCGTGCCCTGACGCGCCTCCTGTGGCGCAGCAGGCGAAAACCGCAGGTGACTGAGATCTTGCTAAGTACAATTGGCGGAATCTGAACGCAGAATTTCGAGTCTTCTTAAGGGTTCCGGCGGATGCGGCGCATCCAATGGAGTCTGGATATGGAAAAGGACATAATCGCAAATCATGCCTTGCAATATATTTTTGCTATGATCCGTGAACTCAAGGAAATGGTGGATCAAGAGAGGAATACAACGCTGGCTATGCTTCTGGATATGCGGCCTTGGAGGCAGATCAGCAATCTCGTACCCTCCCAAAGACGAAGCGCGACAACTAGCGCCCTGTCACGGCCCCGCCGCACCGCGGCGGGGATCCGTGTAGCCAACGCGCCGGCAGCGCCGCCGCCTCACACCGCCACCTCCTCGCACAACCGCCCACTCGCGGAGCCGCCCCTCAGGTGGGCGTCACGGCACTCGCCGGTCCGGCCAGGGCCATGCGGATCTTCTCCCGCGACAGCGGCAGATCATGAATGCGCCGGCCGATGGCATTGGCGATGGCATTGGCGACCGCGCTGCCGCCCGGTCCCTGGCCGCACTCGCCCGCCCCCAGGAAGGGGGTATCCGGCCGCGGGATCAGATGCACGTCCACCTGCGCCGGCAGCGCATCGAAGCGCAGGATGGGGAAGGTGGACCAATCCACGCTGGTCACCCGTGTGTCGTCGAAGGTGACCTGTTCATACAGCGCCCAGCTGGAGGCCTGCAAAATGCCGCCTTCCACCTGATTGCGCACGCCATCGGGATTGACGATCTCGCCCGCATCCACCGCCGAGACGGCCCGTACCATGCGCACCCGCCCGGTGTCGGGCTCCACCTCCACCTCCATGGCGACGGCGCAATAGGCGGCCAGATTCTTGTAGCGGGCGAAGGCAAAGCCATAGCCGTGGTTCTGCGGCGGCGTCTGGCCGGCGCGCCAGCCGAATTTCTCGGCGGCAAGCGTCACCACATCGCGGGCGCGCGGGTCCTTCAGGTGGCGCAGCCGGTATTCCACCGGATCCGCCTTCGCGGCGAGCGCCAGTTCGTCCATGAAGTTTTCGATGGAGAACACGTTCATATAGGCGCCCAGACCCCGCAGCGCGGAGACCCGAAGCGGCATGTCGGCAATGAAGCGCCAGATTACATGCTGGCTGGGGAAGGCATAGAGCGGCACCGAATTGCGGTCGCCATTGCCTTCCGCCGTGATGGCCAGCTTCGGCACATCCTGACGGAAGCCGTTCTCCATCTGCTGGCCCGCCAGCAGGTTGCCCGCGGGACCGGGACGCATGTTGTGGGTGTTGCTCCACACCGTATAGTCCCAGTCGAGGATCGTGCCGGCGGCATCCACGGTGGCCTTGGCCTTGGTGACCATGCCGGGCGACAGCGGTTCCCAGGCATTTTCCTGCTCGCGCATCCATTGCACGCGCACCGGCTGTCCCGGCACCGTCTGCGCCAGCAGCGCGGCATCGGCCGCCACGTCGTCAGCGGCATTATGGCCGTAGCAGCCCGACCCCTCGGTGTGGATGCACCGCACCTGCTGCACATGCACCTTCAGCATCTGGGCGATGGCCTTCTGCAGCGGGAACACGCCCTGGGTATGGGTCCAGACGGTGGTGACCCCGTCCTTCAGCACCGCGACGGCGCAGGATGGACCGATGGAGCCGTGCATCTGATAGGGCCGGCTGAAGGTCGCCTCCAGGGTGCGTACCCCGCCGGAGACCGGCTGGCGGGCATCCTTCACCACGCCCTCCTGGGCCGGCATGGCCATGATCGCTGCCGACAGGTTGTGCATGTCCGGCAGGCTGGCGTGTTCCTCCCAGCGGGTAGCGTCGCCCAAGGCGCGCATGGCCTTGATCGCCTGGAACTCCTTCTTCGCTAGCACCGCCAGCACATTGCCGTTGCGCACCACCTTCACCACGCCCGGCATCTTCTCCACCGTGGCGGTGTCCACCGCCGTCAGCTTGGCCGCCGGGCTGGGCGGGCGCACCATGCGGGCGTGCAGCATGCCATCGGGGCGCATGTCCTGCACATAAGAGGCAGCGCCGGTGACCTTGCCGGGAATGTCCACCCGCTGGCGCGGCGTGCCCATTTCGGTGAACTGCGCCGCCGGCTTCAGGTGAACCCCGGGCTGCGCATCCATGTGCAGCAAATCGGTGGCCACCAGATCGCCGTAGCTGATCTTCTGGCCATCGGGCGCGATCACGGCGCCCGCCTGGGTGCGCAGCTGATCCGCCGGGAGGTTCAGCCGCGCCGCCGCCTGGCCGATGAGAATGTCGCGCACCTGCGCCGCCGCATGGCGGATGGCGGCGCCGCTGTCCTGCACCGAATGGCTGCCGGCGGTGTAGCCCTCATTGGGCGTGAGCGCGGTGTCGGGGGTGACCAGATGGATGGTGCCGAACGGCACGTCCAGCTCTTCGGCCGCCACCTGGATCAGCGCCGTGCGGATGCCCTGGCCCAGTTCCGCCTTGCCGGTATAGACGGTGATGCGGTTGTCCGCATCGACCCGGATCCAGGCATCCAGCTTGGGCGTGACCTTCATGCTGGCGGGCAGCTCGCCCGGCGCATCGTGCCCCGCCGCGGGGGCGGGCAGGCCGGGGCTCTGGGCAAAGGCCCGGTCCATGGAGAAGGACAGAACCAAAGCGCCGGCGCCTTTCAGCACCCCGCGCCGGGAGAGCGCCTGTGGGTTGAGATGATCCATGGCGCTAGCCTCCCCGGCTGGTGGGCGCCGCCGATGCGCTCTGCATCAGGCGGGCGGCATGCTTGATGGCTTTGACGATGCGGCTGTGGGTGCCGCAGCGGCACAGGTTCGGCTCCATGTGCGCGCGGATGTCCTCGTCGGACGCACGGGGGTTCTTCTGCAACAGCGCCTGCGCCCGCATCATCATGCCGGGGATGCAGTAGCCGCACTGCGCCGCCTGCTCGGCGATGAAGGCCGCCTGCATGGGGCCGGGCGACTCAAGGGTGCCGAGGCCCTCCACGGTCGTGACCGAGCGCCCCTCCAGCAGGAGGATGGGGGTGAGGCAGGAGAACACCGCCTCGCCATCCACCATCACCGTGCAGGCGCCGCACTGGCCCAGACCGCAGCCGTATTTGGCGGCATTGAGCTTGAGATCATCCCGCAACACATAGAGCAGCGGCGTTTCCGGATCGCCGTCGATGGTGTGGGACTGGCCGTTGACCTTCAATGTCACCATGACGTTTCCCGCCGTGTTGGATTGGCCGGCGCCGACGACGTGCCGTCGGCCGCCCGAATGGCCGGGCCATCGGCCCCGCCGTTCCGGGCCTTGGCGACCCGGCTTTCGATCCCGGTCCAGACCGGCCGATCGCTGAAATTGGCGCGCATATAGCCCAGCAGCGCGGCCACTTGCGCGTCGGTCAGGACCCCGGCAAAGCCCGGCATCACCGGTCCCCGCTCGCCCTCCGCCGCGGGAATGCCGTGGAGGATGACATTGATCGGGTTGGTGGGGTCCGGCCCATACATAGCACTGCTGAGCGACAGCGAAATACCGCCATAGGGCAAGGCCCGCCCGGCATTATGGCAGGTGGAGCAGGCCGCTGCATAGATGGCGGCGCCCGGATCGGAGGCGTTCACGGCAATGGGATTGGTCTGGCTCCCGGCAATGGGCGCCCGCGTGCCGGACCCATTCAGTTGCGGGCGCGCCAGCAACTGCTCGGCGCGCGCCTTGCGCTCGGCCGACGGCGGCCCGGCCCGGTCCACCAGATAGGTGGCGATGGCGCGGGCGTCGGCATCCGGCACGGAACCGAGATTGGCCGTCACCGGCGCCATGGGGCCGCGGGCGACGCCATGGTGTGCGCCCCAGCCGCGCTTGAGATAGTCGGTCATGCTGTCGACCGTCCAGGGAATCGGGCTCGGCGAGGCGGCATCCAGCGCGTAGGCATTCCAGCCCTCCGCCACGCCGCCCGCATAGGCCTTGCTCTTTTCCTCCGCGCCCAGAATGTTGCGCGGCGTGTGGCAGGCGCCGCAATGGCCCAGCCCTTCGGCGAGATAGGCGCCGCGATTCCACTCCGCGCTGCGGGCCGGATCGTCCTGATAGGCCCCGGTGCGCAGAAACAGCAGCTTCCAGCCGGCCAGCACCAGGCGTACGTTGAGCGGGAAGGGCAGGGCGTTGGCCGGCGGCTCCGCGCGCACCGGCTCGCGGGTCATCAGGAAGCTATAGAGCGCCCGATTATCACCGTCGCTGACCTTGGTGAAATGGTCGTAGGGAAAGGCCGGATAAAGATGCTGGCCCTCGCGATTGACGCCTTCGCGCATGGCGCGGGCAAAGGCGGCCTCGCTCCAGCTGCCGATCCCCGTGGCGGGATCGGGTGTGATGTTGGTGGAATAGATGGTGCCAAACGGCGTCGGCAGCGGCAGCCCACCCGCGAACAGCTTGCCGCCCGGTGCCGTGTGGCAGACGGCGCAATCACCGAGGGTGGCCAGTTGCGCGCCGCGCGCCACCAGAGCTGGGTCGAAGCTGGTGGTGAGCGGTCGCTCGATAGGGGAGATTTCCGATCGCCACGCATAGGTACCTGCGGCGGCGACGCCGATTACCACGGCAACGCACACGCCGCCAATCACGCTCGCAGTCTTCATGTGGCTTAAGGCTTTATTTTTGAACGAACATGTTTGCAGCTACCATAAGCTGGTGTGCCGCGCGTTGTTCCGTGTGATTTAGTATAGCTCCAAACCCGTCGGCTGCAATGCGCACATCGCAGTCTCCTAGGGGAAGACGGGATCGGAAGCGGCCCGTTACCGCTGCGCTCTGGATCAAGATCGGGCCCGCCACACAGGGGGTGACGGGCCAAGGCCCGAGCGAGAAGGCCTCACGCGGGGTCGCCTTCCGGCCCGCAGCCCGATTCGTCCTTCTGCGCCCCATCGCAACCGAGGGGCGGTTCATACAACCAGCATGGCTTGGTGGGCTGGTGGGCCCGGAGGGACTCGAACCCCCAACCAGACCGTTATGAGCGGTCAGCTCTAACCATTGAGCTACAGGCCCCCCGTTGCTCCTAGCAACCTTGGCGGCGGTGAACAACAGGGCGGCGGGTGGCCGCAGGGGAAATCGCCCCATTGGCGCCGCCTTCCCGGCGTGCTCTAGACGGGCAGGGTCGCCGCGACAGGCAGGTCGACCGGGGCGTGCGGCGCCGCGGCGGGAACCCGCAGCGGGGGCGGAGCGCTGTGTGGCTGGACGTGGCCGGATGGGCCGGATTTGGCAAGGTGAGGGTGCGGCATGCGGGTCATGACACGAGGAAATGCGATCGGGCGCGGCCTGCTGGCGGCGACTGCCGTCCTGATGCTGGCCAGTGCCGTCGCGCCGGCGATGGCAGAGGACGTGTCCCGGGCCACCTTGTCGGTGGTCGGCCAGGGCCGGGCCACCACGCGGCCGGATTTGGCGCTGCTGACCACGGGTGCGGTGACCACCGGCAAGACCGCGGAAGAGGCGCTCTCCGCCAATTCCAAGGCCATGGACCAGGTGATCGCCGCCATCAAGGAGGCCGGTGTCGAGGCCAAGGACATCACCACCAGCGGCTTTTCCGTGCAGCCGCAATATTCCACCCCCGCGCAGGGGTCCCGCGAGGGGCCCAAGCTCATCGGCTATGAGGTGCGCAACGGCGTCACCGTGAAGGTGCGCGAACTGGTGGTTCTGGGGCCGCTGCTGGACAAGGTGGTGCAGGCGGGGGCCAATCAGGCCAGTGGGCTGACCTTCCTCGCCGCCAATCCCGACGCCCTGCAGGCCCAGGCGCGCCTCGCCGCGGTGAAGGACGGCATGGCCCAGGCGGCCGCCCTGGCGGAGGCGGCCGGCGTGCGGCTGGTGCGCATTCGCCGCATCGAGCCGCGGGCAGCCGATTCGGGCGGCTTCGCGCTGCCGGCGCCGATGATGATGAAGGCGGACCGCAGCGTGCCCTTTGAAGCAGGCGAAAGCGAGGCCCGCGCGCAGATGTCCATCGTCTACGAGGTGGAGCCCAAATAGCGGTCGACACGCGGTCGGCGCCCGTCGTTGCGGGCGCCGCTGCCGGCAGGTCGACCCCGCCGGCCTCAGGCCACGGTCTTGTCCGAGACCGGCACGGCGCCCCATTGCACGGCGGTGGGCGGCAGAAGCAGGGTCAGGGACTTCGGCTGCACCTCGTAGCGCAGCGGCAGGGTCTCGCGGGTAATCTCGCCGTCGGTTGCCACCCACGTCCGGCGCCGCCGGGTGCCGTGGATGGTCACTGCGCGCGCCTGGAAGGAGTGGATGCCGGGGTTGTTGCGCCAGTTTTCCACCAGCAGATCGGCGCCGGCCTTGATTCGGGCCAGGGCGCCCCGCTCCTCGGCCACGTGGATTTCCAGCAGCCCGGTGTCGAGGCGCGAGCGGTGCCAGCCCGGGGCATCGAATGGGTTGTTGGTGACCAGCGCGGCATAAGCGTCGATGGATTCCCGTTGCCCTTCGATCTCGATCTCCAGCGACAGCCGGCCGGAGCGCATCACCGCTTTGCCCAGCGCCACCAGCCAGCCGAGGATGCGACCGCCGCGATCATGACGCCCGGCCTCGCGGGCCATGGCCATCTGGGTGAAGAAGCCCACGCCGGAGACCCCGTGGAAGGCCCGGCCGTTCAATTTGGTCACGTCGATGCGCATGGGCTTCGCTTCGGCCAGCGCCGCCATCGCGCCCTTCAGGTCGCGCGGCAGGCCGATGTCATAGGCCAAGAGGTTCATCGTGCCCAAAGGCAGCACTCCCAAGGCCACGTCGGTGCCGGCGAGGACAGAGGCCGCATAGCTCAGGGAGCCGTCGCCGCCGCCGACCACCAGCGTGTCGAAGCCGTCCCGCGCCGCATGACGGATGGAGCGCGCCATCTCGCGGCCTTCGGCCAGGACGACCTTCACCTCGCGATCCGGCCTGGTGAGGGCGGCGTCGATCTCCTGGGCAGCCTTCTCGGCGCCGAGGTCCAACAGCGTCCCGGCTTTGGCATTCAAAACAACTAAGGTCCGCCCCATGGTCTTGCCTCCAGGTCGCCATAACCTTCGGCGGCGCCGTCGGGTTCCCGGCTGGCGCCGGCACGGCGGCTGTGCTGCTGGCTGATAACGGACAATGAGCCAAAACCATGAGCGGAATCTACTGTTCTGGCGTTAGGCTGCAGGGCGGGCCGGGCCGTGGCTCCGCCGAGGAAGAAGGGGAGGCTGGATCGATGACGATGCCGGAGACGCGCGACACACAGGCGTCCATCCTGCGGTTGCGGGCGGGGCTGCTGTTGCTGATCGCGTTGATGCTGTTCTGCGTGGGCGGCGGCAGCTTCGTGGCGCGACAGTTTTCCCTGGGCTTCGGCTGGGCGCTGCTGATCGCCTTCGGCTTCGTGCTGCTCATCGGCTTCGGCCTGATGCAGCTGTCCAACAAGAGCTATGTGGCCATTGCCGTGCTGGTGACCGCGCTCACCACCTATCTGGCCTATGATTTCCTGCGCAATGCCCTCCAGTGGGGCAGCACCGTGTCGGTGGTGCTGGCCTTGGTGCCGCTGGTGGTGCTGGCGGCGGCGTTCTGGGATTTCCGCCGGCTGAAAAGCGAAGTGCGGCGCTGGGCCAACAGCCGGTAGCGGGGCGCGGCAGAGCGGCGACGAGCGGCGCGGGAACGAAAGCTCGGCCGTGGGGTTGCAGCGGCAGCCAATCACCGGAGCCGCCCCATGCTGAAGTACGCCGTCATTTTCCTGATTCTGTCGCTGATCGCCGGATCCATGGGGTTCATCACCGTGTCGCGGGTGGCGCGGCGCATTTCCCTGGTGCTGTTCGGCGTGTTTATGCTGATGGCGCTTCTGGTGGTGGGCTTCTTCGTGCTGCTGGAAAAGGCCACCAGCACCGGAGCGTTGCCGGCAGCCATGGCCTGGTTCGCCTGACGCAGGGGCAGGGTGCCGGGCGGCGCCTTCCCTGTTGAGCCCGCGGCGCCGGCGCAATAGCTTCTGTGTGGGGGGCGGGGCATCCGCCTGAATTCCAGAGGAGAAGACTATGCGTCGGCTCGTCCTTGCGGCGTTGTTCGGGGTGGCGGCTGCGGCTGCAACGCCGGCTCTCGCCCAGCAGAAGGTGGTGAACGTCTTCAACTGGTCCGATTATATCGACCAGAGCGTGCTGGAGGATTTCACCAAGGAGACTGGGATCAAGGTCCGCTACGACGTGTTCGACAGCAATGAAGTGCTGGAGACCAAGCTTCTGGCGGGCAAGACCGGTTATGACGTGGTGGTGCCTTCAGGCTCTTTCCTGCAACGGCAGATCAAGGCCGGCGTGTTCATCAAGCTGGACAAGTCGAAGCTGCCAAACCTGCAATATGCCTGGCCGGAGATCACCAAGCGCCTTGCGGTCTATGATCCGGGCAATGAATTTGCCGTCAATTACATGTGGGGCACCACCGGCATTGGCTACAACGTGGACATGGTGAAGCAGCGGCTCGGCGACGTCCCAATGAACACCTGGGACATCGTGTTCAAGCCGGAGAACCTCTCCAAGCTGAAGGATTGCGGCGTCTACATGCTGGACGGGCCGGAGGAGATCATCCCCTCGGCCATGCGCTATCTCGGCCTCGATCCGGATTCCAAGAAGCCGGAGGACATCGCCAAGGCCGGCGAACTGCTGATGAAGATCCGCCCGTTCATCCGCAAATTCGATTCCTCCGCTTATATCAACGCGCTGGCCGGTGGCGACATCTGCCTGGCGGTGGGCTGGTCCGGCGATGTCTTCCAGGCCAAGAAGCGCGCCGAGGAAGCCGCGCAGAAGACCAAGAAGAAGGTCGTGCGGGTGGAATATGTGATCCCGAAGGAGGGCGCGCTGATGTGGTTCGACAACTTCGCCATCCCGAAGGATGCGAAGAACATCGAAGAGGCGCAGATCTTCATCAATTACATGATGCGTCCGGAGGTGGCGGCCAAGAATTCCGACGCCATCGCTTATGCCAATGGCAATCTCGCCTCGCAGAAGTTCATCAGCAAGGCGATCCTGGACAATCCGGCCATCTATCCGACGCCGGAGGTGTTCGCGCAATTGTTCACGGTGACCACCAATGCGCAGGACGTGCAGCGGGTCATCACCAAGACCTGGAACAGTTTCAAGCGCGGCAAGTGAGCGGCGCGGTGATCTGAACCGGAACGGGCCGCCGGCATCCGCCGTGCGGCCCTTTTTCGTGCGCTTGGTTCATCATCGAGGACGAATGGGTCATCGCGCTGCCTGAAGGCCCGTGCGATGGCCGGTGGAAGGATGCTGCGGCGGACGCCCGCCGCTCAGGCCACCCGGCCGGACTTGAACGGCGCCATGCCCTCTCGGGCCAGTTCGTCGGCGCGCTCGTTCAGTTCGTTGCCCGCATGGCCTTTGACCCAGTGCCAGGCGATGTCGTGGGACTTCAGCGCCAGATCGAGGCGCTCCCACAGATCCTGATTCTTCACCGGCTTCTTGTCCGCGGTGCGCCAGCCGTTGCGGCGCCAGCCGGCCATCCATTTCATCACCCCGTTGCGCAGATATTCGCTGTCGGTGTGCAGGTCCACGGCGCTCGGCTTCTTCAGCGCCTCCAGCGCCGAGATGGCCGCGGTCAGCTCCATGCGGTTGTTGGTGGTCTGGCCCTCGCCGCCGCACAATTCCTTGCGGTGGGGGCCGGACAGGAGGATAGCGCCCCAGCCGCCAGGGCCGGGATTGCCGGAACAGGCGCCATCGGTCCAGATTGCGATGCGGCCGGTCATGACGTCATCCCATAGTCGCGCGCACTGGTCACCGCGCGGTGAAAGCGCAGCTTGCGCAGATATTCCAGCGGATCCTTGGGGCGCACCAGGGCGCCCTCCGGCACGTTCAGCCAGTCCACCAGGCGGGTGAGCAGAAAGCGCAAGGCGGCGCCGCGCGCCAGGACCGGCAGGGCCTCCGCCTCGCCGGGCGCAAAGGGGCGCACGCTCTCATAGCCCTGAAGCAAGGCGCGGCCCTTGGTGGCGTTGAACGCCCCGTCCGCCTCGAAGCACCAGGCGTTGAGGCACACGGCCACGTCATAGGCGAGCAGATCGTTGCAGGCGAAGTAGAAATCGATGATCCCGGAGAGCCGGTCATCGAGGAAAAAGGCGTTGTCCGGGAACAGATCCGCATGGATCACCCCCGCCGGCAGGCCGCGCGGCCAGGTGCGCTCCACCTGCGCCAGCTCGTCCGCGATGGTTTCGGACAGGCCCGGCTGGACCTCATCCGCCCGCGCCGCGGCGGCGTCATAGAGCGGGCGCCAGCCGGCCACGGACAGCGCGTTGCGGCGGGTGAGGGCGAAGCCGGCGCCGGCCAGATGCAGCCGCGCCAGGCCCGCGCCCAATTGGCCGCACTGCCCGGCGGTGGGGCGGCGCACCGATACCCCCGGCAGGAAGGTGACCATGGCACAGGGCCGGCCGGCGAGAAGGCCCAGCACCGAGCCGTCGCGGCGGGCCACCGGCTGCGGGCAGGAGATGCCGTTCGCCGCCAGGTGCTGCATCAAGCCGATGAAGAAGGGCAGGTCCGCCGGGTCCACCCGCTTCTCATAGAGGGTGAGGATGAAGCTGGCGTCGGTGGTCTGCACCAGGAAATTGGAATTCTCCACCCCCTCGGCGATGCCGTGGAAGGACACCAGCGTGCCGATGTCATAGGCGGCCAGGAAATCCGAGAGGGCTGCGGCCGAAACGTCCGTATAGACTGCCACGCCTCACTCCGCCGCGTCGTCGCGCATGGGGGCCGCGGCGTCGGCGCGGGCCGGGCCGGGGGCATCGGGCCGCAGCGCCCGGGGCAGGGGGAAGAACACCTCCTCCTGGGCCGCGGTCACGGTTTCCACCGTCACCGCATAACGTTCGGCGAAGGCATCGATGATCTCTTCCACCAGCACCTCGGGGGCGGAGGCCCCGGCGGTGATGCCCAAGGTGCTAAGGCCGGACAACTGGGTCCAGTCCAGATCGACGGCCCGCTGCACCAGCACGGCAACGGGGCAGCCTTCGCGCGCGGCGGTCTCGCGCAGGCGCTGGGAATTGGAGGAGTTGGGGGCGCCCACGACCACCATGGCGTCCACCTGCGGCGCCACGCGCTTCACCGCTTCCTGGCGATTGGTGGTGGCATAGCAGATGTCCTCCTTGGGCGGCACGGCGATGGCCGGGAACCGCGCCCGCAGGATGGCGACGATCTCGGCCGTATCATCCACCGACAAGGTGGTCTGGGTGACGTAGGCCAGATTGTCCGGATCGGCAGGCGTGAAGGCGCGGGCGTCCGCGGCCGTCTCCACCAGGGTCACGGCGCCGTCGGGCAGCTGGCCCATGGTGCCCACCACTTCCGGGTGGCGGGCATGGCCGATCAGCAGGATCTGCCGGCCGCGCTTGTGATGGATCTGTGCCTCGCGATGCACCTTGGTCACCAGCGGGCAGGTGGCATCGATGGCGAACAGGTTGCGGGCGGCGGCGGCTTCCGGCACGGATTTGGCGACCCCGTGGGCGGAGAAGATCACCGGCGCATCGCCCGGCGGCACCTCGTCCAGCTCCTCGACGAACACCGCGCCCTTCTTCTTCAGGCCGTCCACCACATATTTATTGTGCACGATCTCGTGTCGCACATAGACCGGCGCGCCATGCAGCGCCAGGGCCCGTTCCACCGCATCGATGGCGCGCACCACGCCGGCGCAGAAGCCGCGCGGGGCGCACAACAGAATGCGAAGATGAGGCTTGGACATGAGCAATCCGGATCCCCGATCCCGAGACACTGTTCGTGGCGACGCCACGGTTCCTGGGGAAATGGGATGGCGGCAGCGGTCCTGTCAAGCCGCGGGTGGTCCGCCGGGGCGCAGGTGCCCCGTGCGCGGAGCCCCACCGGGCAGCGGAGCCGCGGACCGGAGGGCAACGCCCCGACCTGGAGGTCAGGTGCCCGGCTGGGTTTCCTCGGTCATCCCCGAGCCCATGGCCAGGAAGCGCGAGGCGCTGTAGCGCGGATTGCCGTGGGTCAGATGGATGTCGGCGATCCGCCGCTCGTCGGGCACATGCTCGTGGCCGTTGCGGATGCGGGTGTTGGTGATCTTGCGCCGGACGATGCGGACCTCGTTGACCGCGGCGTGCGCCGCCAAGGTCTTGGAGCGGAACTTGCGATATTCAGCCTCGCTCATCACCTCGAGGCTTTTCTCGGCGGGATCCATCACGATCCAGGCGGTACCGCGCTGGGCGGCAATGAGGAAATCGGTGCCGTTCTCATTCATGCGGCGCAGATAGGCCTGCACGCGCGGCGCATCGAAGGTGCGGGCGTTGGACCGGGCGTCAAGATAATTGGAAAAGCCCTGCGCCAGGGAAACCACCTGACCCACCAGCAGGGAGGTGAACAGGATATAGGGCGCAAACCCGCCTTCGAATTGCATCAGTCCCGCACCGAGGCCGACGGTGACCACCGCGGCACGCGGGGCTTCCGACCAGACGCCGTCCAACAAATGAGCACCGAGACCAAGTTCCTTGGAATTCAGCTCATCCATGAGGTGGGAATAGGGCAGCAGGCGCATTCCAACAAAACCCCTAATCAATCCGCTGAGCGCACCTGGTATCGCCGCACCGCGACACACTGGTACCTCTACGCCGAAGCGCTGAATCTAAGACTCAAAACTTTACAAGCTATAGTCGCCCCTGATCATTGCCATACCAAGACAGACCACGCGGGTCTTGGCGCTGAGCGAAGCCGGGACGCACACGCAACTCAACCTCAGGTCCGCTCCCGGACCGGGAGCGGGTGTCCGCCGAATCTTGGTTGCACCGGCGGGGGTGCGGAAGACAACCTACCGGGCCCGGAGGCATTCAGCCTCTCCGAACATCCGGAACCAAGAGGCGGCCGCCCCTAAGGCCGGCGCCATCCCTCACGCACGGAGTGCATAGGCACAGGGATGGCTCCCGGTGCCGACGCAGCCTGCCGCCGATTGAAAACGCAGAGTGGTGACCATCCACGTAAAGGTTAAATGACGGAACTCAAGACAAGATGCAAGGGCTTCCGTGCGTCTGGCCAGAACAGCTGCGCGCCCTACGCGCTTTATGCCTCAAATGCGAGCACAGTTACGCGCGGTGCGTGTATTGTCATAAAAAGGAGTGAGATCCGGAGATGGATTGTACCCCATTTAGGGTACGTTTTCCTCCACCGGTGTCTGCATGGCGCGTGTGTGGGCGGCGTGGGGCCCGCGACGGCCCCATCGCGCATCGCCGGACACCGTGAGTCGGCGGGCGTCCAGAACCGGTGTCGGACGGGGGCCGCCGCGGCCAATTGCATCGCCCGTGCGAACGGCATATATTAAGTTATCCCGGACATTCTTCAGAACTCCGCGGCTCGCTCCTCGGACGGGGGGCGGACCAAAGCGGATCTGTATGTGCCCGCTGCCCCCGCGTCCCAAGAGAAGCCAAGAGGCCGCCATGTCGAACACCACCCCGCTGATGCCCAAGGCGACCGCCGTGTGGCTGGTCGAAAACACGGCCCTGACCTTTGAGCAGATCGGCGACTTCTGCAAACTTCACCCGCTGGAAGTGAAGGGCATCGCCGATGGCGAAGTGGCCCAGGGCATCAAGGGCCTTGATCCCATCTCCACCGGCCAGCTCTCCCGCGAGAGCATCGACATGGGGGAGAAGAACCCCAATTTCCATCTGAAGCTGCTGGAATCCAAGGTGCGCCTGCCGGAGCCCAAGCGCCGCAAGGGGCCGCGCTACACCCCGGTGTCCCGTCGCCACGACCGGCCCAATGCCATCCTGTGGCTGCTGCGCAATCATCCGGAATTGAAGGACGCCCAGATCATCCGTCTGGTCGGCACCACCAAGGCCACCATCCAGGCCATCAAGGAGCGGACCCACTGGAATTCCGCCGCTTTGGCGCCGATGGATCCGGTGACGCTCGGCCTGTGCAGCCAGATCGACCTGGACATGGAGGTCCAGCGCGCCGCCAAGGATCGTCCCGCCTCTCCCACGGCCGAGGACCGCGGCGCCACCTTGCTGCCCGCCGATGTCACCACCCAGCGCGAGGAAGCCGCGAGCGGCTCGCGCAAGGAATCGCTGGATCTGGAGACGGTGTTCGCCAAGCTGGGCGGCTCGCGCCGCGGCGAGGAAGACGACGACTGAGCCGGTGGCGTCGGTCGTCGCGACCGCTCCCGCCGCTTTCGGCTTTATGGACCGGCGCCGACCCACCAGGGTCGGCGCCGTTTTCATTCCCGCAGACGCCGCCGGCGTCAGTGCGCCATCAGCACCGGGACGGTCATGCTTTCCAGAATGTCGCGGGTCACCCCGCCCAGCACCATTTCGCGCAGGCGCGAGTGGCCATAGCCGCCCATCACCACCAGATCCGCGCCCTGGTCCGACACCTCATTGAGGATCGCTGCGCAGATGCTTTCGCCGGAGCCCACCACCAGATGGCGCAGGTGCGGGGTGATGCCGTGGTGGCCGAGATGCCGCTCCAGATCCGCCGCGGCCGGCGTGCCGTCGCCGTCGTCGGTGCGCCGCACGGAGAAGATTTCCACCTCGCGCGCGTGATGCAGCAACGGCAGGCTCTCGGCCAGAGCGCGGGCGCTGGCGCGGCTGCCGTCCCAGGCCACGACCACGCGGCCGGGCAGGAAGGGTGCCGTCTGCACATAGGGCACCAGCAGCACGGCGCGGCCGGATTCCATCAGCGCGGCTTCGGCGATGATCTCTTCGGGGCCCGGCCGATCCGGATCGGGCTGCGCTACGACCGTGAGATCGAACAGGCGGGACAGGTCGGAGAAGCTCCGCGCCGCCTCGCCCAGGGAAGCGGCTAACGTGCGGACGTCGCAAGTGACCCCGGCGGTGGTGGCCACGTGGCGGAACGCGCTGGCGGCTTTTTCCGCCGCCGCTTCGTTGTCGCGAATCTGTTGGTCGATGAAATCCGTGGGCAAGGCGCCCATGTAAAAGGGCGGCACATCGATTTCATAGGTCACCGCAAGGCCGGTGAGATGCGCCTTGAAGGCTGCGGCGAGGCTGGCCGCATATAGCGCGGCAGGATCGCGCTCCCCGCCCTGAGTGAGGTTAACCAGAATGTCCCGGATCATGGAGGGTCTCTCTAAAGCCGCGTCAACGACACGACTTTACCCTAAACCACGCCCAAAACCGTTCCTTGACCCGCCGCAAACCGCGGCTTTTCAAAAGGAAAACGCGGCCGCCCGGGGGGAAGGCGGCCGCGTCATGTAGAACAATCAATTGGGGGGGTCTTGATTGTCCCATGTCTCTAACGTGGTCGGAGATCCCGGGTTCCCCCCTGTCGAAAAAAAATCCGCATGGCTCGCGCCCCGCCCCGAACACAGTTACATCCTCCGATAGAACCATCGTTGGCGTCATTGGTGACCCGCGCATGACCCCCGATCTGAGTATCGTCGTACCGATCTATAACGAGGCCGTCGGCCTGCCGTTCTTCCATCAGCGCCTGTCGGCTTGCGCCCGCGCCGTGGCGGAGGCGCGCGGCCTGCGGATCGAGATCGTTTACGTGGACGACGGCAGCCGCGATGCCACCGCCAGCGTCGCCGCCGGCCTGCCGGCGCTGGGCCTGGATGTGCAACTGGTGGCGCTGTCGCGCAATTTCGGCAAGGAATCCGCGCTCCTGGCCGGTCTGGACCATGCCCGCGGTGACGCGCTGCTGTTCATGGACGGCGACGGCCAGCATCCGCCGGAAATGATCGAGACCTTCGTCGCCTTGTGGAAGGACGAGGGCTACGACGTCCCCTATGCCATCAAGGCCGACCGCACCGACGAGCCGATGCCGCGGCGCCTGTTCGTCAAGCTATTCTACCGCCTGCTGAATTTCGGCGCCTCCTCGCGCATCCCCGAGGATGCCGCCGACTTCCGTCTGCTGTCGCCGAGAGCCACCGCCGCCTTGCGCCGCCTGCCGGAGCGCAACCGCTTCTTCAAGGGCCTGTCGAGCTGGATCGGCTTCCGCCAGAAGGCGGTGCCCTATCGGCCGGCGGCCCGCGAGCACGGCTCCAGCAGCTGGAGCTTCCTGCGCCTGCTGGGACTGTCCATGGAGGCGCTCACCTCCTTCTCCCCGGCGCCGCTGCGACTGGCGGGCCTGGTGGGGGCCATGCTGGCTGGCGCGGCTTTCCTCTATGGCTCCTGGATCGTGGTGGAACGCCTGGTCTGGGGCATTCCCTTGCCCGGCTACCCGTCCCTGGTGGTGGGCCTGATGGTCATCGGCGGCGTGCAGCTGCTGGTGATCGGCATCATGGGCGAATATATCGCCCGCATCCTGTCTGAAATCAAAGCGCGCCCGGTCTATTTCGTTGCCGATCACGCGGTCCGCCATGCGGAACCCGCCGGTGAGCGACCGGTCGCCGTGGAGCTGCCCAAGGCCTTGCCGTGAAGCGTATTGTCATTTGTGCGGACGACTACGGGATCGCTCCCGGCGTCTCCGAAGCCATTCGCGCGCTCCTGTCCGAGCGTCGCATCAACGCCACGTCCGTCATGACGGTGCTCCCCGACCTGCTGGACGAAGCCGACGCCCTGCTGCCCATGACCGGCGGCCAGGCCTCCATCGGCCTGCACATCACCCTGACCGGCGCCTTCGAGCCGCTGACCCATGGTTTCCGTGGCGCCACTTTCCCCTCGCTGGGGCGGCTGATGGCGATGGCATTGGCGCGCCGGCTCGATCCGGTGAACATCCGGGGCGAAGTGGAAACCCAGTTCCTGGCCTTCGAGGAGGCCTTCGGCCGGCCGCCGGACCATGTGGATGGCCATCAGCATGTGCATCTGCTGCCGGTGGTCCGCGAGGCGGTGCTGGAGGTGACCCGGCGCCGCGCGCCCAACGCCTGGGTCCGGGACTGTACCCCCGCAGCCGGCGCGGTCTCCGGGCTCGATCCCAAGGGGCGCTTCATCGGCCTGTTGGCGCGGGGGCTGGCGGCACAGGCCGCCGCCGCGGGGCTCTCGACCAATCGCGGCTTTGCCGGCGCCTATAATTTCAAGACCGGCACCAATTACGGCCGCATCCTCACCCAGGCCATCGCCAGCCTGGGCGATGGCGGGCTGGTGATGGTGCATCCCGGCCATGTGGACGAGGCCCTGGTGGCCCGCGACCCCCTGACCGGGCCGCGCGAGGCGGAATATGAGGTGCTGGCGGGGGCCGCTCTGCCGCAGATCCTGCTGACCACCCAGGCGCAATTGCGCTGAGGCCCCGACCCCGGGACGCAATCAGGGCGCGGTGATCTTGGGCGTGTCGGGGGCAGGGGTCTCCTCCGGCCGCGGATCATAGCCGAACGACAGCGCGTGATAGAGCGGCTCTGGCGACAGCAGGCGGGAGACGCCGGACCCCAGCAAGGCGGTGGCCATCAACGGCACCACCATGTGGCCCTCGTTGGTCATCTCCAGCACGATGATGAAGGCGGTCAAAGGCGCCTGCACCACGCCGGCGAAATAGCCCACCATCCCCAGCATGGCCAAGGCCCGCACATCCAGGTTCGGCAGCAGGCCGTGCAAGGCGGCGCCGACGCTGGCCCCTACCGACAAGGAGGGGGCGAACAGGCCGCCGGGAATGCCGCTGGCGGAGGAGATGAGCGTGGAAACGAGCTTCACCGGGGCATACCACCAGGGCGTGGTCAGCCCCTGCTCCAGCAGCGCGCGGGTGGGACCATAGCCGGAGCCGCCGGCAAATCCCTCGGTGCATAAGGCGAGCACCGCCACCAGCAGCCCGCACAGGGCACCATAGAGCCACGGACGCCGCTTCAGCGGCCCGAAGATGCGCCCGCGCGCCCGCGACAGGCCCACCAGGGTGCGGGAGAAGAACGCTCCGGCGATGCCGCCGGTCACCGCGCACACCACCACCGCCGTCCAGCCGATGGGCGGGAAGGTCTCCGCCGGAATGGTGCCGAAATAGGAATAGGGGCCGACCAGCACCAGGCTGACCAGTCCCGCGATCACCACCGCGCCGGAGATCAGCCCGGTGAGGCGCTTGTCATAGGCCTTGGCCATCTCCTCGATGGCGAACATCACCCCGGCCAGCGGCGTGTTGAACGCCCCGGCGATGCCGGCCGCGGCGCCCACCAGAATGAGGCCGTTGGCGCGCCCGATGCCCACCAGTCCGGCGAGGGCTACCATGATCGCGCAGCCCAGTTGCACGGTGGGGCCTTCACGGCCGATGGAGGCGCCCACCGCGAGGCCGCCGACGGTCATGGCCACCTTGCCGAGGGTGACCTTCGCGCTCAGCAGACGGGCGCGGTGGACGGCATTGCCGGAGCGGCGGGCGGCGATGGCCTGGGGGATGCCGCTGCCCTGGGCGCCGTCGAAATAGCGCACGGTCAACCAGGCAAACAGGGCAAAGCCGCCGGGTGTCAGGATCAACAACGCATAAGGCGCGCGCGCGAGGATCTCGCCATAGACGTCCTGCGCCCGGTCGGCCAGGGCGGCGAAGGCCACCGCGGCGATCCCGACCGCGCAGGCCCCCAGCAGGAAAACCACCCGGCGCTTCCACAGGGTCCTGGAGGTCAAAGCGAGGCGAATGCGTCGCAGGTCGCGAGAGAGTCGCAGGTCACGAGAGAACATCGGGATCCTTGACTGCCGCGGTGCGGCGCATCGGGGGCGGGGCCTGCGCGGCGTCACGCCGCGCGGTGGACAGCCGTTACAGGGCTGCCACAGGTCCCGTCAACGGATCAGGCGGGGATCCGGGCGAAGGCTTCCCCAGTCTCCAGCGGGCGGGGCATGGTGCCGCCGGCCAGCACCAGCGCGCGATCGTGCAGCCCGGTGAGGGTCGTCCGATGCCCGATGGACAGCACGGTCGCCTGCGGCAGGCGGGCGCGCAGCAGCCCGTAGACCGCTTCTTCCGCCGGCTCATCCAGCGCGGCGGTCGCCTCGTCCAGCAGCAGCACGTCGGGCGCCACCAGCAAGGCCCGGGCGATGGACAGGCGCTGCTGCTCGCCCAGCGAGAGCACATGCGGCCACAAAGCGGTCTCCTGCAGCCGGGGTACCAGGGCGCCGAGCCCCACCGCGCCCAGCACGTCGGCCAGTTGCGCAGGGGTGAAGGCATCCGCCGGCAGCGGATAGGTCAGCGCCGCATCCAGCGGGCCCACCGGCACATAGGGCCGCTGCGGCAGGATCATCAGCTTCGTGCCTTCCGGCAGGGTCACCTCGCCGCGGCCGAACGGCCAGATGCCGGCGATGGCCCGGAACAAGGTGGTCTTGCCGGCGCCCGAGGGGCCGACCACCAGCACGCGCTCGCCTTTCTCCAAGGCCAGCGCGTCCACGCGGACGATGGCGGTGTCGTCGGGCAGGCGCACATCCATGGCGGCCAGTTGCAGCGCCGAGGCGCCGGCGGCGGCGGCCCGGTGCGGAAAGGCGCGGGCGCCATCATCCAGCTTGGCGGCCCCCATGGCGGCCTCGAAGCCGGTGAGGCGGTTCACCACCGAGGTCCATTCCGCCAGGGTCGAATAGGAACTGATGAAGAAGGAGAAGGCGCCCTGCACCGAGCCGAAGGCCGAGCCCGTTTGCATGAGCACGCCCAACTGGATGGCGCCGGCGAAATAGCCGGGCGACACCACCACATACGGGAAGATGCTGGAGATCTGGTTGTAGCCGGCGGTGAACCAGGTGAGGCGCTTCTGCGCCTTCATGAGGTCGATATAATTGCCCCAGATGCGCGAGAAGCGGCTCTCCAGCTTGCGGCCCTCGGCGGCCTCGCCGGAGAGCATGGCGATCTGCTCGCTATTCTCGCGCACCCGCACCAGATCGACGCGGAAGTCCGCTTCATAGCGCTGCTGATCGAAATTCAGCCGCACCAACGGCTTGCCGATGAGGTGGGTGATCAGCGTGCCGATGGCCGCATAGATCAGCGCCGCCCAGAACAGATAGCCGGGGATGTGCAAATCGAGGCCGAACAGGGCAAAGTCGATCTGTCCCGACAGGCCCCACAGGATGACGCTGAACGAGGCCAGTGACACCAGCGTGCCCAGCAGGCCGACGCCCACACCGATGGTCTGGCTGACGAACAGGTTCACGTCCTGGGCGATGCGCTGGTCCGGATTGTCCGCCGCGTCGCCCGACAGGCGCAGCCGATAATGGGTGTCGTCGGAGAGCCAGTGGTCGAGATAGCGGCGGGTGAGCCAGCGCCGCCAGCGGATCTCCAGCCACTGCTTCAGATAGATCTGATAGACCGCGATGCAGATGGCGCCGGCGGCAATGCCGCAGAACACCAGCAGCTGATACTTGAAGGCGGCGAAGTCCTTCTCCTGGATCGCGTCATAGAAAGCCGCGTTCCATTTGTTCAAAAGCACGGTGAAATAGACCCAGCCCAGTTCCAGGGCGATCACCGCCGCCAGGAGGCCGAGGGCGGTCCAACGTTCCTCGCTGCGGAAATAGGGCAGCGCCAGGCGGCGGATATCTTGGAGCAGGGTCAATAAAGCGCGCATCGGGGCTCGTCACCGCAGTGGATCGTCGCCCGAGCTTAGGCGCTTCCTGCGTGGCGAGACCATGGCCGCAACATTACGGCTTTGACAGATGCGTGGGGAAAAGCGCCCCTTCCCCAAGGGCGTCTTCTTGGGGGCGTGGGGTCAGAGCGCCTTTGCCAGGTCCCGCAGCTTGAACTTCTGGATCTTCCCGGTGGATGTTTTCGGGATCTCTTCGAACAGGATGGTGCGCGGGCACTTGAAGGCGGCCAGATGCGCCCGGCAATGGGCGACCAACTCCTCGCTGGTGACGCTGGCGCCGGCCCGCAGCTCTACGAAGGCCAACGGGGTCTCGCCCCATTTGTCGTCGGGCCGCGCCACCACCGCCGCGGCGCTCACCGCCGGATGCTTGTAGAGGGCGTCTTCCACCTCGATGGAGGAGATGTTCTCGCCGCCGGAGATGATGATGTCCTTGGAGCGATCCTTCAGCTGCACATAGCCGTCCGGATGCT
Source organism: Azorhizobium sp. (assembly GCA_965227945.1). Taxonomy (GTDB): domain Bacteria; phylum Pseudomonadota; class Alphaproteobacteria; order Rhizobiales; family Xanthobacteraceae; genus Azorhizobium. The sequence goes on from CBDDGQ010000005.1 coordinate 447,573, forward strand.
TCACCCCCAGATCGCCGGAATGGAACCAGCCGCCGGCAAAGGCGGCGTCGGTGGCGGCGGGGTTCTTGAGATAGCCCTTCATCACCACATTGCCGCGGAACATGACTTCGCCGATGGTCTCGCCATCCGCCGGCACCGGCGTCATGGTGTCCGGATCCATCACATCCAGCGCCTCCAAAGCCGAATAGCGCACCCCCTGGCGGGACTTCTTGGCGGCGCGCTCGGCGCTGGGCAGGGCGTCCCATTCCTCGTGCCAGTCATTGACCACCGCCGGGCCGTAGACTTCCGTGAGGCCGTAGACATGGACCACATGGAAGCCGGCATCCTGCATGGCTTCCAGCACCGCGGCGGGGGGCGGGGCGGCGGCGGTGATGAAATCCACTGCATGGGGCAGGGGGCGCTTGTCGTCCGCTGGGGCGTTGAGCAGCGTCGACATGACGATGGGCGCGCCGCACATGTGGGTGACTTTGTGGTCGGCGATGGCCTCGAAGATCGCCTTGGCGCGGACCTGCCGCAGGCAGACATGGGTGCCCGCCACCACCGACACCGACCAGGGGAAGCACCAGCCGTTGCAGTGGAACATGGGCAAGGTCCACAGATAGACCGGGTGGGCGCCCAGATGGCAGGTCACCACATTGCCCACCGCCAGCAGATGGGCGCCGCGATGGTGATAGACCACGCCCTTGGGATCGCCCGTGGTGCCGGACGTGTAATTGAGCGCGATGGCGTTCCACTCGTCCGAGGGCATGTCCCAGGCATAAGCGGCGTCGCCGGTGGCGAGGAACGCCTCGTAGTCCATCTCGCCGATGCGCGCGCCGGGGCCGGCATACTCGGGGTCGTCGTAATCGATGACCAATGGCTTGCGTACCGCCAGCGCCAATGCCGCCTTGATGACGGGGGAGAACTCCCGGTCGGTGATGAGGACCTTTGCCTCCCCATGGTCGATGGTGAAGGCGAGGATGGCGGCATCGAGCCGTGTGTTGAAGGCGTTCAGCACCGCCCCGCACATGGGCACCCCGTAATGGGCCTCCACCATGGCCGGGGTGTTGGACAGCATCACCGCCACTGTATCCCCCACCCCGACGCCGCGCTGCGCCAAAGCGGAGGCGAGGCGCCGGGCGCGGGCATAAAGATCGCGATAGTTCCGCCGCAGGGCGCCGTGGATCACCGCCGGGTGATCGGGAAACACGCTGGCGGCCCGCTCCAGAAAGCCGAGCGGCGTCAGCGGCTGGTGGTTGGCGGGCGTGCGGTCGAGATGGCGATCGAAGATGCCGCGATCGGTGTCGCTGCCCATGATGGCGTATCCTCAGGTTTGATCTTGTTGCCTTGACCGTAGCCGAGGGCTTCGCTTTGGCGCAATCGCCGCCGGCCTCGACCAATGTCTTACGCAAAAGATCGGACTTGCCTTGCTGCGGGGGCTGGGCGTCAATCGGCGCAACCAAAAGACGAAACGGGACCGGGAGGACTTCGCCATGCTCGATCAGAGCCGCAGCCGCTATGCGCAGACCTATGCGCATTGGCAAAGCGACCCGCAGGCCTTCTGGGGCGCCGCCGCCCGCGACATCGACTGGGTCATCGCGCCCCAGACGGTGTTCGATCCCGCCGCCGGGGTCTATGGCCGCTGGTTCACCGATGGGGTGTGCAACACCTGTTACAATGCCGTGGACCGTCATGTGGCCGCCGGCCGCGGGGCGCAGACGGCGCTGATCTATGACAGCCCGATCACCGGCACCAAGCGCACCCTCACTTATGCGGAGCTGCTCACCGAAGTGCGGCTACTGGGCGCCGTCCTGGGCGATCTCGGGGTGGGCAAAGGCGACCGGGTGGTCATCTACATGCCCATGGTGCCGGAGGCGGTGATCGCCATGCTGGCCTGCGCCCGCATCGGCGCGGTGCATTCGGTGGTGTTTGGCGGGTTTGCCGCCAACGAACTGGCGGTGCGCATCGATGATGCCCAGCCCAAGGTGGTGCTGGCCGCCTCCTGCGGCATCGAACCGAACCGCGTCGTGCCCTACAAGCCGCTGCTGGATCTGGCCGTCGGCATGGCGCAGCACAAGCCGGCCGCCTGCCTCATCCTCCAGCGCCCGGAAAAGGCCGGGACGATGGTGGCCGGCCGCGACCATGACTGGGCCGAGCGGCGCGACGCCGCTGCGGCGGCCGGGCAGGGGGCGGAGTGCGCCGCCATGGCCGCCACCGACCCGCTCTATGTGCTCTACACCTCCGGCACCACCGGCAAGCCGAAGGGGGTCGTGCGCGACACCGGCGGCCATCTGGTGGCGCTGCGCTGGAGCATGGAAAACCTCTATGGCATCAAGCCCGGCGAGGTGTTCTGGTGCGCCTCCGACATCGGCTGGGTGGTCGGCCATTCCTACATCGTCTACGCGCCCCTCATCATGGGCTGCACCTCGGTGATCTATGAGGGCAAGCCGGTGGGCACGCCCGATCCCGGCGCCTTCTGGCGGGTGATCGCCGAGCACCAGGTGGTGGCCCTGTTCACCGCCCCCACCGCCATCCGCGCCATCCGCAAGGAGGACCCGGAGGCCACCCATCTGGCGGGCCATGACCTGTCCGCCTTCCGCACCCTGTTCCTGGCGGGCGAGCGGGCCGATCCCGACACCATCCAATGGGCCGAGGCGCATCTAAAGGTTCCGGTGGTGGACCATTGGTGGCAGACGGAGACCGGCTGGGCCATCGCCGGCAATCCGGTGGGCCTCGGCCTGCTGCCGATCAAGCTGGGCTCGCCCACCGTGCCCATGCCCGGCTATGAGATCCATGTGGTGGATGAATCCGCCCGCCAATTGCCGGCCGGCGTGATGGGCTCCATCGTCATCAAGCTGCCCCTGCCTCCCGGCAATCTGCCCACCCTGTGGCAGCAGGACGACCGCTTTCGCGAAGCCTATCTCGACGAGTTCCCCGGCTATTACAAGACCTCCGATGCCGGCTTCATCGATGCGGACGGCTATCTGTTCGTCATGGGGCGTACCGACGACATCATCAATGTGGCCGGCCATCGGCTCTCCACCGGCGGCATGGAGGAGGTGCTGGCCTCCCATCCCGACGTGGCGGAGTGCGCCGTGATTGGCGTGAAGGACGCTTTGAAGGGCGAGGTGCCGTGCGGCTTCGTGGTGCTGAAGGCCGGCGAGCGGCGCTCGCCGACCATCATCGAGAAGGAATTGGTGGATCTGGTGCGCGATCGCATCGGCCCGGTGGCGGCGTTCAAGCTGGCTTTCACCGTGAACCGCCTGCCCAAGACCCGCTCCGGCAAGATCCTGCGTGGCACCATGAAGAAGATCGCCGATGCCGACCCCTGGACGGCGCCGGCCACCATTGACGATGCCGGTACGCTGGACGAGATCGCCGAGGCGCTGAAGGCGCGGGGCTACGGCGCCTGACGGGTGCGATCCCGGTCGGCCGCGCGGGATGCCCGGTGGCGTGCTCACACACGCCATGGCCGTATCGGTCACGACCTCGCGCCGCGGCCGCCCGCATCGCGTCAGCGGGGCGTGCAGGTCGCCGCCTCCACCAGCACGGCCGGCGGAAGGCTCCTGAGAAAGGCGATCTTCTCCGCCGGCGTGCCCTCGATCAGGATGGTGCCATGCCCAGTCCGGCCCGCCACATTCACATGGCTGGCCTGCATGGCGCCCTCGAGGACGTCCGCGTGTGCTCCGATGTCCGGCACCTTCACCACCGCCGTGCGTCCTGACATTTCGACGAAGAACAGATGGGTGAGTTTGTTGCGCTCGTCGCCTTCCTGGCCAATGTAGCGTGTGGCGTCGATCTTCAGGAACTTGTAGATCTTGCGGTTGGCCGCGTAACTATAGGCCGGAAAGAAATTGCCCTCCTTGGACTCCCGGAAATCCAGCGTATAGACGCGGCCGTTGTCGGTCTGCACGCAGCGATATTTTCCCGCCATGTCGATGGGTTCGCCGGCCTCGATGACCGAGTCCGTGCTGGAATAGCAGCCGGTGAGGGCGAGCAGCGCCAGCAGCAGGGCGCCGGACTTGCGGCGCGCAGCCTTGGTTCCCATAGGCCGGCCTCCCCCGAACGCGCTCCGCGTGCGGCGGAGCGTTCTTGTTCTTACGCGGGTTCAAGATGCCGATTGAACACGATGGGGAAGTGTAAGTCCGCGATGGATATCCGGCAATATTCAGCGGAATATATTCGCTTTCATTTTGACATCTAATCTAAGGATGCCGCGATGCCCTCCTGCGCCATGGGCAGGAGGGTGCAGTGCAGCGTCACAGAGCCGTGAAAGCACGCGTCGATCGGTGACTGTTACTTTCCGCCGTCATTATTGCTATCGCCGCATGTATACCCCACGAAGCATTGCGGATTATCGGCGGTCGGCACCCAGGCGGGGCTTGCCACCTGCTGGTAGGCGCAGAAGGTCTGGTCACGCACATAGCGCTGGTAGGTGCGCGGATTGTCGCCCAGCACCACGGCGCCCTGGCTCTTCACCAAGGCCGCGAGGCCCGCGCAGGTGGGGGGCGCGGTGGTGGGATCGATGGCTGGCAGGCCCAGGCCCGGAGGTGGCGGCATATTCCCCTGGGCGCCCGCCATGGAGGCGGGGAGGGCGGCCAGAAGGACGCCGCCGAGGAGCGCGCGAAAGACAAGCCTCCCGGTGCGCTGGTGTGCGGGGTCGCCGGCGTGAAGCCGAACTCCTGTCATGACGTCCTCCCGTTTTGACCTCGTGGCGATGGCTCTAGCGCAAACGCGGCCTCGCCACCAAGCGGTAAGCCGCACGGCAGCCGCGGGAAGATTGCCCCATGGCCGAAGGATTCAACTGCCGTTGGCGTCCGCAGGTCGCGGCCACAAGCTTCGCGCCAGATCGGCCCGTTACAGCGAGGGAGGTGAAAAATCCGGTTCAGCCCGCTGCACCGACGCAGGGATGTCTGTCGATGAAGAAGCTGCTGTTTGTGATTCCGCCCTATTTCAATGCGGCGGACTATCTCGACAAGGCGCGCGCGGCGGTGCTTCCGGCCTTCACCATCCCCTATGGCATCCTGTCCATGGAAGCCTACCTGACCAAGCATTGCGAGCGCCTGGGCGGCTTGCAGCTGCTGGATCTGAACGTGACGCTGAAGCGCCTGGTGGAAACGCGCTCGGTGGAATCCTACGAGGCGGTGTTCCGCGCCGAAGTCACCGCCGTCCTGGAGGAGTTCCGCCCGGACATCGTCGGGGTGTCGGCGCTGTTCAACTCCTCCTTCGTCTACATCCAGAGCCTCGTGAAAGCGGTCAAGGATTTCGATCCGAACATGCTCACCATTGCCGGCGGTGGCCTGCCCTCGGCCGCCTTCAAGCTAATGCTGGAGTCGTGTCCGGATCTGGACGCCATCTGCAAGGGCGAGGGCGAGCTGCCGCTCAAGGAACTCATCGACTCCGACGATCCGGCGGGTGTGATCGCCAACCATAAGTCGTGGGTCAGCCGCGCGGGCGCGGCTTCCGGAAAGGTGCCGGCGCATACCTTCATCGCCAATCTCGATGAGATCCCGCAGATGAATTACGCAATGATCAATCTGGATCATTACAACAATCGCGGCATCGACAAGAAATACACCGATCAACCCAAGCGTGAGATGGCCATCCACACCTCCCGCGGCTGTCCCTTCCTTTGCGTCTTCTGCTCGAACCCCTCGCTGCACGGGCGGGACGTGCGCTTCATGTCGGTGGATCGCATCATCACCGATGTCACGCGCATGCGGGACGAGTTCGGCATGACGGTCCTGATGGTGGAGGACGACCACTTCTTCCACGACAAGGAGCGCGCCAAGCGGCTGCTGCGCGAGCTGGCCAGCCTCGGCATCCGCTTGGAGTTTCCCAATGGGGTGGCGGTCTATGCCATCGACGAGGAAGTGGCCGAACTGTTTGCCAAGGCCGGCGTGTCCGCCGTGGCCCTGGCGGTGGAATCCGGCTCCGACCACGTGCTGAACAACATCATCAAGAAGCCGCTGAAGAAGAAGCTGATCCGCCCCGCGGTGGAGGCCCTGCGCAAGTTCGATGTGCGCTCCCATGTGTTCATCGTCACCGGCCTGCCGGGCGAGCAGGATGAGCACCGCCAGGAGACCCTGGAAATGCTCATCGAACATGGGTTCGACTGGGTTCACGTCTATCTTGCCATCCCCATCTTCGGCAGCCGTCTCTATGACATCTGCGTGGAGAATGGGTATATCGAGAACACCAACAACGAGAACTTCGTCGCCACCAAGTCGGTGATCCGGGCGCCGGGCGTCGATCCCGTGAAGCTGGAGGCCTATGCCTACGAGACGCAGTTGCGCGTCAACTTCGTCGAAAACCACAATATGAAGATCGGCCGCTATGATGTGGCGCTGCACTACATGAAGAATGTGGTGGTGAAATATCCCGACCACGCCTTCGGCCATCTCTACATGTCGCGCTGCTATGAGGGGCTGGGCGACAGCGCCCTGGCCGCGACCCATGCCACCGCCGCTTTGGATATCTTTGCCCGCGATGCGTGGTGGCGGTCTCTGGCGGAGCGCTATGGCGTCGACTACCACGCCTTGCTGGTGCCTGGCGCCGGCCTCGCCCCGGCGGCGCAGTGGATGGTACCGCAGGCCCTGGCCGCCGCCGCGCCGCTCTGAGGCGGACGGCTTCCCTCACGCGGGTCGGCGCTTTAGGCTGGCGCCATGAGTGACGACATTCCTTTTGACCGCAAGTTTGCGGTGCCGGCGGGGCAGGTGGATCAGGTGACGCCGCTGGTGCGGCGGATCGTGGCGCCCAATGCATCGCCCTTCACCTTTACCGGCACCTGCACCTACATCGTCGGGCACGGCAGCGTGGCGATCATCGATCCCGGCCCCGATGATCCCGATCATGTGGCCGCAGTGCTGGCGGCGGTGCGCGGCGAGAGCGTGTCGCACATCCTGGTCACCCACACCCATCGCGATCACTCCCCCGCCTGCGCGGCGGTGCAGGCCGCCACCGGCGCGCCCACCGTGGCGGAAGGCCCGCACCGGCCGGCGCGGCCGCTGTATATTGGCGAGATCAATCCGCTGGATGCCTCCGGCGACACGGATTTCGTCCCCGATGTCGTGCTGGGCGATGGCGAGGCGGTCACCGGCCGCGGCTGGACGCTGCAGGCCATCACCACGCCCGGCCACACCGCCAATCATCTGGCCTTCGTTCTGCCCGAGGAGGACCTGCTGTTCTCCGGCGACCATGTGATGGCCTGGGCCACCACCATCGTCGCTCCGCCGGACGGATCCATGGGCGATTATGTGCGCTCCCTGGAGAAGCTCGTGCAGCGCACCGAGAGCGTCTACCTACCCGGCCACGGCGGCCCGGTGCGCGATGCCCCGGCTTTCGTGCGCGACTATCTCGACCATCGCCACGCCCGCGAGGCGGCGATCCTGCGCGGCCTGGAGCGGGAGGCGCGCACCATTCCCGACCTGGTGCGCGGCATCTATATCGGCCTCGATCCCCGTCTGGTGGGAGCCGCCTCGCTCACCGTCCTGGCGCATCTGGAGGACATGGTGGGCAAGGGGATGGTGGCGACCGAGGGTGTGCCGGCGATCACCGGGGTGTTCACGCCGCTGCGCTGACGCGCGCTGCGGGGGGCAGGCCTTGGAGGCGGCGGGCGCCCGCGCTATCTGTGGGACATGTGCGGTCGCTTCGTTCAGCATCAGTCTCCGCTATTTTATGTGGAGCATTTCGGGCTCGACACCCGGGACACCCGCCTGCCCAACGCGCCGGCGCGCTACAACGTGGCGCCAACCCAGGACGTGATGGTCATCCGCCACAATCCCGAGACCGCTCGGGCCGAGCTGTCGCTGCTGCGCTGGGGGCTGGTGCCGTCCTGGGCCAAGGACATGAAGATCGCCGCCTCGCTGATCAATGCAAGGTCCGAGACCGTAACTGAGAAGCCGGCCTTCCGGGCCGCCTGGGCCAAGCCGCGGCGCTGCATCGTCCCCGCCGACGCCTTCTATGAATGGCAGCGCACGCAGAGCGGCAAGCAGCCTTATGCCATCGCCTTGAAGGGCGGCGCCCCCATGGGCTTTGCCGGCCTGTGGGAGGGCTGGAAGGACCCCGCCACCGGCCAGTGGCTGCGCACCTTCACCATCCTCACCTGTGCCGCCAACGCCCTCATGGCGCCGCTGCACGACCGCATGCCGGTGATCGTGCCACTGTCGGAGATGGACCGCTGTCTCACCGCGCCCGATCCGCGCGACCTGCTGCGGCCCGCCGATCCCGCCCAGATGGAGCTGTGGCCGGTGTCCACGCGGGTCAATTCGGTGCGCAACGAGGATGCCGACCTGCTGGTGCCTGTGTTCGCGTGAGCGAACCTCCCGCTATCGGACCGGCTGGCCGGCGCGGGCGTTGAGCTTGTCGAAATAGGCCTTGGTGGCCTTGGCCAGCGCGGGACGGGCGCCGGTGGCGCAGGCGAAGGTGGGCTCCGGCCCGCAGGTCTTCTCCAACAGGCGCTCGCACGATGGCGCCGGATCATTGCCGCACTCGAACTCGCGGACGGTGTTGAATCGGTTCTCCACATAGGCCTTGCGGCCCTTCTCCACGAAGCACTCGTCGCCCACCGTATCGCCGTCCATGTGCAGCGAGATCACCGTGCGCAACTTGCGGGTGGCGGGATCGCGCTCCTTCGTGCGAATGAAGGCCAGATGCTCCGCCTTGGCGTGGGTGGGGGTGCCGGCCAGGACGACCTCGAAGCGGTCCGGCTGGCTGAGCGTCAGCACCGGTGCCGCCAGCGGCACCGTCAGATCTTCCCAGGGCTGCCCCTCGCCGTCCGCCCAGCGCAGGGTGGTGAGGCTTTCCGACTTGGGAGAGACATAATAGGCCGGATCGATGGCGCACTTCAGGCTGCGGTCGGCCAGATCCTGAAGCAAGGGGCCGGCGAAGGCGGGGACAGCCAGCAGCAGCGCCATGGCCCCGAGCGCGGCCCGGAGCATCAGAGACGAAGCGCGCACAGGGAAATCCTTTGGTCGGAGGCGAGCGGGATCCGGCTTAGCGCTTGCGGCGTTCGCTGGTCAAATCCGCCATCAGGCTGGAGATGCGCATGGCGTTCTCGCCCAGATCGTGAATGCCGTAGCGCGAGCTGGACCGCATATCCACCCGCGCCCCCTTGGGGGTGGGCCGCACCCGGATCACCACGTCGTTGCGGAACCCCATGAGGGGCGTCGGGGCCACCGCCTCGATCTGGCCGTCGCGCAGGCCACCACGCGGCGGCACCGCGTCCAGCACCCGCCACTTGCGCTTCTGTACCAGCGCCAGCACAGCGTTGAAGGCTTCTTCAGGGGTGGCATCCAGATCCACCGGCTTGATGCCGGGATAGGCCTCGCGCTGCAGCGCCGCGGCCGTTTCGCCCGGATAAGTGAGGGCGTTGGCGGTGCGCGGACGGGCAAAGCCCATGGCCCGGAAGCGCGGCGGATCCACCGCATCGGTGGTGATGTCGGTGAGCGGGGGCAGCAGCACGCCGCGGGCCAGCACCGCCGCCGGCCCGGCCACCACCGCCAGGGCGATGGCCAGCGCGCCGATGGCCCGGCCCATGCCACGCCAGCCGCTTTCCCAGACGCTGATGCACGCGCCCACCGCCAGCAGGGCCCCGATGAACGCCACGCCCAGTCCGGCGCCCAGGGTCACCAGCGCCGGGCGGAACTCGAGGACACCCATCCGATAGAGCACAGCCGCGAGCACGATGACCGGCACGGAGAACAGCGCCAGCCGGAAGCTCCAGCGCGCCAGCGCCGATTCCCGCTCCTCCACATAAAGCCGACGCTTGATCATGGCCGTGGGTGGTTCCGTTGCCGCTCTGTCCTGCCCGACGGGGGCTGCCGCAGATCCTGCCTGCCGCGTGCCCTGCGTCTTGGCGCAATTTCCGCCGCCTGCCAAGGGCGACCGTCCTGGGGCATCATCTGCTGTGCGCCGCCGCTTGGGAAGGCGCTGCGCTCAGGCGCCGCCGGCGGCCACCGGCCCGGCCAGACGGGCGGGCAGATCATCGATGCTGTCCACCACCAGATCGGCCGCCGCCAGCAAATCGTCGATGGGCGCCGGCCCGGTGCGCACCAGGATGAAGCGGGCGCCCGCGGCCTTGGCGGCGGCCAGGTCATGGGCGCTGTCGCCGACCACGGCGGCCGCGCCCGGGGCGATGCCGAAGCGCGCAATGGCGGCGCTGACCATGCCGGGGCCGGGCTTGGAGCCGAAGCCGGAATCATAGCCGTGCACCAGCTCCAGGAACGGCGTCAGGCCCAGCGCATCGGCCTGGAGGCGGGCGTTGGCCTCCGCATCATTGGTCACCAGGGCAAGCCGCACCCCCCGCCGGTGGAAATGCGCCAGCATATCCCGCGGGCGACCCAGCGGAGTGAGCGAGCGCAGGCCCTCGCGGGCAAACAGATGGTCGATTTCCGAGAGGAAGGCGGCATCCGCCGCGCGCCCCAGAGCGTGCGCCCAGGCGGGCCCATAATGGGCCGAGGAGCCCGCCACCAGCGGCGAGGAAGGCAGGAAGCGTTCTTCGTCCGGTAGATACGCGCTGACCGCCTCCAGGCGATGCAAGGCCGCCGCGTCGGCCCCCGCGAGGGTGCGCATCACCGCGCCCGCGGCGGGTCCCCAGGTGCGGTCGAAATGCACCAGGGTGCCGTCCTTGTCGAACAACAGGGCCTTCACATCGTGCATCTGGGCTCCTTGCGGCGGGCGGGGACGGTCGGCGACCTTGGTCCGGACGTGGGGGAAGAGAGTTGGAAATCAAGTATTTAGCGGTATCAGAAGAGCGGTTCCGCTGCGACCTCCGGTCCTCTAGTATCACGCCAGCATGATCTGTCCCCATTCCCACCTTCCCTCGTCGTTTCCGCTGTCGGTGGCCCCGCCCGCGCGCCAGGGGCGCCCGCACCGGGGCCGGATGCCGCGCCAGCCCTTGCGTCAGGTCCTAATGGTGCTGCTGCTTACCGGCTGCGGTCTCACCGCGACGCTGGCGGCGCCCGAGCCCGCCGCCCGTTCCGCCGCCGGAGCTTCGGGCGGACGGCTGAGCGGCAAGGTGCCCCTGCCGATCCCGCGGCCGGAGGATCTGGGCGAAGAGGAGACCGAGCAGGCGGAGGAGGAGCCGGCGGTGGTAGCACCCTTGCCGGCCAATCCGCCCTCCATGGCGCTGCCCGGGCGGAACGGGCCGCCGCCCAGCTTTTCCGCCCCGCCGCCGCCGGGCACGCCGCCCAGCCGCGCGGTGCTGTTTCCCCACCCGCCCGGCTCCGAGGTCCAGACCGCGGCGCCGGGCTCGCTGCCGCCCATGTGCGCCGCGCTGGTGGCGCAGAACATGATCGTGGCGGCGCCCGCCCATGCGGTCTCGGTACGCCCCGGCTGCGCCTTGCCCGCGCCGGTGCAATTGAGCGGCGTGCGGCTGGAGGATGGACGCCTGGTCACCTTCTCGCCCGCCGCCATCCTGCGCTGCGAGGCGGCGGCGCATGTGGCCGACTGGGTGCGCGACGATCTGGCACCGGCCGCCGCGGCGCTGGGCAGCCCCCTGGAGACGCTGAAGGTGGCCGCCTCCTATGACTGCCGTCCGCGCAACCGCATCGTCGGCGCCAAGATGAGCGAGCACGGCCAGGGGATTGCCATGGACGTGGGCGGCTTCATCCTGGAGGACAAGCGGGTGCTGGAGGTGAAGGCCAGCGGCCTGCCGCTGTCCCTGCAGGCGGCCATGAAGGCGTCGGCCTGCATGAAATTCTCCACCGTGCTCGGGCCGGGATCGGACGGCTATCACGAGGATCATATCCACGTGGACATGGCGGTGCGCCGCCTCGACATCAAGCTGTGCCGCTGGGAGATGCGGCCGCCGTCGGGCGCGGCGGTGGCGGCCTCCGCCCGCGCGCTGAGCGCCGCGGTCAAGAATGCGTCGCCCGCGGACCCGGCACCGCAGCCGGAGGCGGCTGCGACCGGGGAGGCGCCAGCCGAGGCGGATGCGGGCGAGGACGACGTGCCTTTGCCCGCGCCCCGCCCGGCGAGCACCGCCGCGGCGCCCCCCAAGCCTAAGCCTTCAGGCAAGACGAGCGCGTCCGGCAGCAAGCCGTCCGGGCCGTTATGGGGCGGGGCGGGCGGCGGCGGGCTCTATACGCCGCGCTGACCCGGCCGCGGGCGGTCACGCCACCTCTGGGCCCAGTGTCGCCCCACATGGCGCCGGGATGGGCTGGCGATCGGCTGCGCATCGGCGGCGTGCGCGCAAAAAAAAGGGCGCGGCCGAAGCCGCGCCCTTTGGATCGATGAGATGATGCTCAGAGAACCACGACGTTGGCACCCACCGGCACGCGGTTGAACAGGTCGATGGCATCCTCGTTCAGCATGCGGATGCAGCCGGAGGAGATGGCCTGACCCAGCAGTTCCGGCTGGTTGGTGCCGTGGATGCGGAACAGGGTGTCGGTGTTGCCCTGGTAGAGGTAGAGCGCCCGGGCCCCCATCGGATTGTGCGGGCCGGGGCCGACATAAGACGGCAGGCCGGCAATGCGCTGGTGGATTTCCGCAGTGGGGGTCCAGCTCGGCCATTCGGCCTTGCGACCCACCTTGGCTTCACCGCGGAACGCCAGGCTTTCCTCGCCCACGGTCACGCCGTAGCGGATCGCAGTGCCGTCACCCTGCACGTAATACAGCAGCTTCTTGTCGGTATCGACGACAATGGTGCCGGGCTTTTCCTTGCCCTCATAGGTCACGATCTGACGGGCAAACATGCCTTCAGGCTTGACCTTGGGATAAGGAGCGTTGGCGAGCAACTGCTTGTCTCGCGGCTTCAACGCAGATTCGGGAGTGGGCTGGGGCGTGGATGACACGCATCCAGCCAGCAAAAGTCCCGTCAGAACAGCCGCAACCGACCGCGCCGTCATGGCCGCCTCATCGTTGGTGAAAAGAGTTCGAATCGAAGTGTCGCACCTGGATTAACGGAATGCGGACGTGCCTTGAAGAGGCCACTTTGTAGCCAAAGGCACTGCCCCAATTCCTGTGGCAAAAATGTCTCAGGTCATGACCTATCGGCAGTCATTAACCTGGCGTTGCAAGCTTGAGGCGATGCTTGCCGCGTAAGACCTTGGACTCGTCTTGTCAGCCGCACAGTTTCGACGCAGTTGGCTCCCATCTCTCGAAGGGTCTTCACGAGAAAGCGCGATCCCTTTAAGCGGTCGCGGCGTTGGAAGGAGAGTAAAATGTCCACGAACTCAGTTCAGGAACAACAAGCCCGCGTTGAAGCGGAGCGCAAGCATTACGCCGGCCAGGCCAGCCAGTGGCGCGAGATCGGCATCACTGCCGTCGCTGCCGCCGCGCAGTATTCGCCGGCCCGCGATGAGAAGCCCAAGGCGTCCGACGAGCCGCACAAGATCGTAACCCTTCGCGACCTGGATTTCCTCGCGGCCTGAGGTTGGGTCCGCGCGCCGCAGCTTCAACACCACCCGGAACCGGCCACCCGTCATCGCCGTTGCCACGGGCTGGCACAGTGTGATCAACACCGTGCCATGACCGTCGCAGGGGTAGGGCCGGAAGGCCGATGCCCGCCCCCGGCGCCAAGGGAGCGAGCGGCGCATGCTGGTGGCCTATGTACAGAACGGTGGTGTGCTGACCGCTCACCCCGTGTCGTCCGACGGCACCGCCCCGGCGGGGGCGGTCTGGATGGATCTGGTGACCCCTGAATCGCAGGAGGACCAGGTGGTCGAGCGCGCGGTGGGTGTTGAAATCCCCACCCGCGAGGAAATGCGCGAGATCGAGGCCTCCTCGCGCCTCTATGTGGAGAATGGCGCGCGCTACATGACGCTGTCGGTGTTGTGCGGCGGCCACACCGAAGCGCCCGCGGTAACGCCGCTGACCTTCATCATGACCGCCACTGCGCTGGTGACGGTGCGCTACAGCGACCCGCGCGCCTTCGGCATGGTCTCCGAACGGCTGCAACGGGCGTGCCCGCAGGGCATTACCGGCGAGACGGTCCTCATGGACCTGCTGGACACCCTCATCGACCGGATTGCCGATGTCCTGGAGATGTCCGGGGCCAGCATCGAGCGGCTGTCGCAGCGAATCTTCGAGCCCACCGCCAAGGGCGCCAATGCCAATCAGCTCTACCGGACCATTCTCTCCCAGGTGGGACGCAAGGAGGGCCTGACCTCCTATGCCCGCGAGAGCCTGTCCTCGCTGGCCCGTCTGCTGGCCTTCCTCAGCACGGACGGGGACGGGGCGCCGCTCTCGGCCGTGAGCCGCGATGCCATCAAGAGCATGACGCGGGATGTCACTGGCCTCTCCGATTATGCCGCCTTTCTGGCCAACAAGCTCCAGTTCCTGCTGGATGCCACCATCGGCATGGTGGGCCTGGAGCAGAACAACATCATCAAGATCTTCGCGGTGCTGTCGGTGGTGCTGATGCCGCCCACCCTGATCGCCTCGATCTACGGGATGAACTTCCAGCACATGCCGGAACTGGCGACGCAGTATGGCTATCCCATCGCCTTGGTGGCGATGGTGATCTCCGGCATCCTGCCCTACCTCTTCTTCAAGTGGCGGCGCTGGCTCTAGCGCCGCCAGGGCGGATCAGACGTGCTGCCCGCCGTTGATGAGGATCTCGGTGCCGTTCAGATAGGACGAGGTCTCGGTGCAGAGCACGTAGATGATCTTGGCCACCTCGTCGGTGGTGCCGAGCCGCCGCAGCGGAATCTGCGCCACGATCTCCTCGGTGCCGGGGGACAGGATGGCGGTGTCGATCTCGCCGGGGGCGATGGCGTTCACCCGCACCCCCCGCTGGCCGAAATCAAATGCCATTTCCCGCGTCAGTGCGGCCAGAGCCGCCTTGGAGGTGCCATAAGCGGCGCCGGCGAAGGGATGCACCCGCGAGCCCGCAATGGAGGTGACGTTCACCACCGAGCCCTTGGCCTTTTCCAATTCGGTGATGAGGCCCCTGGCCAGCATGATGGGGGCGAAGAAATTCACCTGGAACACCTGCATCCAGGTGTCGCGGTCGGTGTTGATGGTGCCCAGGCGCGCCCCGTCGGTACCCTTGGGCGAGATGCCCGCATTGTTCACCAGCGCATGCAGTTCGCCATTCGGCAGGCGACTCTTGATCTCGTCCACCGCCGCCAGGGTGTCTTCCGGGCTGGCGAGATCCACCTGGATATGGTCCTCGGGGCCGGCCGCCCATGGGCACTGCTCCGGGAAAGCGTGGCGCGAGCAGGTGATGACCCGCCAGCCGGCGCTGGAAAAGCGCTTGACCGTGGCATGCCCGATCCCGCGCGAGGCGCCGGTGAGGAGCATGATGCGCGCCGGTACATTGGGATCTGCGACCATTGTGTCCTCGAAGCAAGGGGCGACGCAGCGCCAGGCGGCGGGCGTCGCGTATGCGGCAGGCACCACATCCGGTGCCGGCCGGTCAATGGTCAGGGATAGAGCCGCGTCTTGTCCCACGCGCCCGCCGGGTCGGGGCGGGTGAAGACGATGCGGTCGTGCAGGCGGAATGGGCGATCGTGCCAGAATTCCACCGCCACGGGCAGCACCCGGAAGCCGGTCCAGTGGGGCGGGCGCGGCACCGCGCCCAGCCCGTAGCGCGCCGTGGTGGCGGCCACCGCCGCCTCCAGCGCAAAGCGTCCCTCCAAGGGGCGGGACTGCTGGCTGGCCCAGGCGCCGATCTGCGACAACCGGGGACGGGTGGCGAAATAGGCGTCCGCTTCTTCGGTGCTGACCTGCTCCACCGGGCCGCGCACCCGCACCTGCCGGCGCAGGCTTTTCCAGTGGAACACCAGCGCCGCCTTCGCGGTGGCCGCCAATTCTCGGCCCTTGGCGCTCTCGGTATTGGTGAAGAAGACGAAGCCGCGGGAATCGAAGCCGTTCAGCAGCACCATCCGCGCATCGGGCAGGCCGTCCGGATCGACGGTGGCGAGCGTCATGGCGTTGGGGTCGTTGATCTCGGACGCCTTGGCCTCGGCCAGCCAGTCGGAAAACAACCGAAAGGGTTCGTCGGAGACGGTGAAATCACCTGACGTTAAGGGGTTCTGGGCTTCCATGGTGGAATCGGACATGACAGGAGCCACTCGCGTGTCGCCGCATTCGACCATCGCACGGCGCGGCCAAAGGATCTGGCGCCCATATAGGCCGATTGGCGGGCGCCTGCCAGCGGCGCGTTGCGCCTTTGCCGCCGCAGCCGGTCTGCTCGCGCTCTCCCTGGGCGGCTGCGCCGGCACCGGGTGGCGCGACGACGACGCGCTGGTGACCGGCTCCATTCGCCCGACCCACGTCTCGCTCACCGTCCCGGTGGGCGCGCCGCCCGCAGGCATCGCCGCCGGCGACTGGGCGCAGGCCAAGCAGGCGCTGGATCTCGCTTTGGCGTCCAAGCAGGAGGGCGCGAGCCAGCCGTGGGACAACAAGCAGACCGGCGCGCACGGCTCCGCCACCCCGCTCGGGGCGGTCAAGGAGAACAAGTGCCGCGACTTCCGCATCGGGGTCGTGGACAAGACCGGCGAGCATTGGGTGCAGGGCGAAGCGTGCTCCAAGGCCGAGGGCACCATTCTGTCGCAGGTGCGCCTGCTGGGGCAGGCCTGAGCCCCACCGGCGGTCCCGGTCGACGCAAGCTTCGAGCGATCCTGGCGCAAGCCTCGGGTGCGACACCGGATTCCGGCAGAACCGCGGCGGACCATGGGCGCGCGGAACGGCCAGGGGCCGCGCCGGGCGGCCTGGGGGAGACGGGGATGCGGCCACGGGGAGTGCCCGTTCGCGGGCCGGGAAATTGGGGAGGACTTGAGTTCTCCCGTTGCAATCGGGCAACATCGCACCACATGAAAGGCGCGGCCGGCCGATCAGCGCTGGCCCCGAGGTAATTTGCCCATGCGCGATCCTTACGACATCCTCGGCGTCGCGAAGACCGCCGACGAAGCCGAGATCAAGCGCGCCTTTCGGCGCCAGGCCAAGAAGCTGCACCCCGACGCCAACACGTCGGATCCCAAGGCGCAGGACAAGTTCGCGGAATTGAACTCCGCGCACGAGATTCTGTCCGACAAGGACAAGCGCGCCCAATATGACCGTGGCGAGATCGACGCCGACGGCAAGCCGAAGATGCATGATTATGCCGGCTTCGGCGGCGCCGGCGCGCGACCCGGCTCGCGCGGCTTCAGCGGCTTCGACGGCGACACCATCTTCGAGAGCTTCTCGTTCGGTCCCGACGGCGCGCGCGCCCATTCCCGGCGCGGCCGGCCCGGTCCTGGTCCCGGCACCGAGGGCTTCGACGATATCGGCGACATCTTCGGCTTCGGGCGGCAGCGTCGCTCCGCCGGCGGTGGTTTTACACCCAGAGCAGGGGCGGACGTGGAACTGACCCTGACCGTCGATCTGGAAGAAGCCGCCCAAGGCGCCAGCAAGCGCTTCACCTTGCCCAACGGCAAGCAGGTGGATCTGAAGATCGCCCCTGGAACCCTTGAGGGCCATCGCATGCGCCTGAAGGGGCAGGGCGACCCCAGCGCCGAGGGCGGTGCCCCCGGGGACGCCTTCGTGACCATCAATTATGCCCCGCACGCGACCTTCCGTCGCGACGGCGACGATCTGCGCACTGACCTTGCGGTGGCGCTGGAAGATGCGGTGCTGGGCGCCAAGGTGCGCGTGCCCACCCTGTCCGGCGCGGTGGAACTGAACATTCCCGCCTGGACCTCCGGCGGGCGGACCTTCCGCCTGCGCGGCAAGGGCATGCCCAAGGCGGCGGGCGGGCAGGGCGACCTGCTGGTGACGCTCACCATCTCGCTGCCGCAGACGCCCGATCCCGAACTGGAAGCGCTGCTGCGCAAGCGCCGGGACAAGGCCGCCTCCTGAGGCGGTCGCGGGCCGGTCCCGTTCGCAAGCGTCCCAACGCAAAAAAAACGTCCCCAAACGCAAATGGCCCCGCCGGATCGGCGGGGCCATTTGCTTGCGGGGCCATTGGCTTGAATGCGCCCGCGACCCGCGGGAGCAGCACCGGATCAGGACACCGGGTCAGACGGCGATGCGGTCCACCACGGCATTGGGTTCGCGCAGCACATAGCCGCGGCCCCACACGGTCTCGATATAGTTCTTGCCGGCCGAGGCGTTCGCCAGCTTCTTGCGCAGCTTGCAGATGAAGACGTCGATGATCTTCAGCTCCGGCTCGTCCATACCGCCATAGAGATGATTGAGGAACATCTCCTTGGTCAGCGTGGTGCCCTTGCGGAGCGAGAGCAGCTCCAGCATCTGGTATTCCTTGCCGGTCAGATGCACCCGCGCGCCATCCACTTCCACCGTCTTGGTGTCGAGGTTGACGATCAGGTCACCGGTCTGGATCACCGATTGGGCATGGCCCTTGGACCGCCGTACGATGGCATGGATGCGCGCCACCATCTCGTCCTTGTGGAACGGCTTGGTCAAATAGTCGTCGGCGCCGAACCCGAAGCCCTTCACCTTGTCCTCGGTATTGGCGAGGCCGGAGAGGATGAGGATCGGAGTCTTGACCTTGGCGAGGCGCAGGCTGCGCAGCACCTCGAACCCGGACATGTCCGGCAAATTCAGATCCAGCAGGATGATGTCGTACTCGTACACCTTGCCGAGATCGACGCCTTCTTCACCGAGATCCGTCGTGTAGACGTTGAAACTTTCCGACTTCAGCATCAATTCGATGCTTTGGGCCGTGGCACTGTCGTCCTCGATGAGCAAGACGCGCATGGCAATCCCTTTCCTCGCAACAACCCGAATGGCGGGGTGCCGCCCTTCGCGTGCTCGGCCGACGTGTGATTCGCGCTACGTGAGTAGAATCGATAACCGAAACTGATTCCGCAGGACAAGAGTCCCGGCGAAAAACTTTGTGTATCGCGACGAAGACTGAGTCTCCGCCTTGAAATTAAGTTGTTCGCGTTAACCTACCCGTATCGACACACCGCCCCTCGAGCCCTTTGGAAATCCGGACCGCGCGCCGACGACGCACGCTCCGAACCATGGGGTCATCATTAACGAAGGGGGTAAACGATTGGTTGCCAAGCGGGCGGTTTCTCCGATTTTCCGTGCATGACGCTGCGGCGGTAAGAAAAGGGCAACCCTATGCGGCGATGCTTCAGGCCGAGTGGAGCCGGGCTTTCGGTTCCAGCGTTCCCGCGTGCTTCGGAGTGTCGCGTCCATGAAATCGCGTGAGCCCCTCATTCGTGCCAAGAGGTTCAAGATCGAGGACGCCCGGCGCCGCCTCGCCCAGATCGACACCATGGTCACCGAATTCGATCGCATGGCGGCGGAACTGGAGCGGGATATCGGCGCCGAGGAGCAGCGCTCCGGCATCACCGATCCCCGCCACTTCGCTTACCCGCCGCTCGCCGTGGCCGCGCGCCAGCGGCGCGAGAACCTCGTGCGCTCGGCGGACGAACTGCGGGTGCAGCGGGCCGAGGCCCAGGCCGCCTTCAATGAGGCCGAAGCCGAGCTGGTGCTCGCCGAGGCCGCCGGCGAGCGCGAACGGGCCGCCGAAGCCGATGTGATCGAGCGGCGCGCCGCCTGGCGCCAGGGCGAACCGGCCCGCATCTGACGCCGCGTCCGGCCGGCGCCGCGGCTGCCGGCAACGGGAGGCGACAAGACGGGCGCCCTCGTCTAGCTTCGGCGCTGGTGGCGCAAGCTGAGCGCTGGCGGGTCGGCGGGGCGGGGGCCGTCCTGGCCACGCCGTCGGTCAGGCTGAGCCGCTCCACGTCCGTGCGTCCGGCGCCGTGCCAGGAGACGTCCCAGGAGACGTGCCAGGAGATCAGAGGTCCCGTGACGAGTCCCAGTCCCCTCGTGCCGTTGCTGAGCGCCATCGCCAAGGGGGATCTCGAGGCGCTGGAGAAGCTGTATCGCCTCTCCAATCCCAAGCTTTATGGCCTGGCCTTGCGCATCCTGCGGCGGCCGGAACTGGCCAGCGATGCGGTCAAAGCCGCGTTCGTGCGCATATGGCGCGAAGCCAAGACGGCGCCTGCGGGCATGGATCCGGTGTGCTGGATCGCCGCCATCACCCGTGACTGCGCCCTCGATATCGCCCGCACCAGCGAAGATACCGGCGAGGCGTGGGAGCCGTTCGAGGTGGAGGAGCCGGCGGTGGATCCGCTGGCGCGCGAGGACCGTTCGCCGGAACTGCGCAGCTTCCTGGCCTGCCTCGGCAAATTGTCCGAGGAACGCCGCCGGATGATCCTGCTGGCCTATTATGACGGCTGGAGCCGCGAGGCCCTGTCGGTCTATTTCGATGCCCCCATGCACACCGTGAACACCTGGCTGAAGCGCAGCGTGGTCGAGATTGACGAGCACCTCGCCCAATGACCGTCAATGAGGATGATCGCCAGTTCGTTGCGGAATATGTGCTCGGCACCCTGCCGGCGGCGCTGCGACTCATGGTGCGGGCCCGGGTGGCGGAGGAGCCGGAGATCGCGGCCTTGGCGCAGCTCTGGCAGCAGCGCCTCGCCCCATTGCACGAACTGGCGGTGCCCATTGCCCCGCCGCGCGACCTGTGGCCGGAGATCTCCGCCCTGGTCGCCCCGCCGGACCTCTCGCCTGCGGAAGTGGCCTCCGGCAAGGCGGCCGCCTCCGCGGCGCTGCCGGAATTCATCATTCCCGCCGCCGAAGAGACCGACGATCCGGAGATCGTGGAGGCTGCGCCCCTCGATGCGGCCGACCTTGCGGCTGCGGCAACGCCGCTGGCCGAGGTCCCGGACGGCACCGGGGCGCCGGTGCGCAGCCGCTGGAAGCCGGCGGCGGTGATCCTGGGCCTGGTGCTGCTCGCCGTGGGCGGGGCATTCGCCTACCGGGAATTCGACCGCGCCCAGGAGCAGCACTATCTCGCCACCTTGCAGGAGGGGCGCGCCGCGGCGGTGATCGTGCGCCTCGATCCCCGCAGTGGCGACCTGCAGGTGCGTCCGCTGCTGGACCCGGCGCCCGACGACAAGACCTACCAGCTCTGGCTGGTGCCGGACGGCCAGCCGCCACGTTCGCTCGGCACCTTCAGCGGCGCCTTCGGCACCCGCTCCGATGCGGTCCGCCGGCTCGGCGCCCGCGGCGCCGCCAAGGCGATGTTGCAGGTGACCATCGAGCCGGAGGGCGGCTCGCCCTTCGCCCCCACCGGCGAGGTGGTCTATTCCGGCCGCCTGCTGCCAGAGTGAGCCGGGCCGCCGCTTCCGCTCAATGCAAGCCGGAGGGCTGCATGGTGGTGGTGGCCGAAGGCGCGCCGGTTCGCCGCGCCGCGCCGGGAGGCGCGGCAACCACGCGGTTGCGCCCGCCATCCTTGGCCTCGTAGAGGGCATGATCGGCGGCGTCGATGAGCGCATCGATGCCGGCAAAGGGGGGATCGTCCGCCTCCATGGAGGCGATGCCGACCGCGACGGTGACCTGGGTCTCGTGCCCGCTGACCATGTGCAGCCGCTGCTGCATCTCCGCCCGCAGGCGCTCGGCCGCGGCGGCCGCGCCCAGATGGCCGGTGCGCGGCAGGATGACGCAAAATTCCTCGCCGCCGTATCGCCCGATCACATCCCCCGGCCGCAGCGCGCCTTTGGACGACCGGGCGAAGGCCTCAAGCACCAGATCGCCCACCCGGTGGCCGAAGCGGTCGTTCACCTCTTTGAAATGGTCAAGATCCACCAGCATCACCGACAGCGGCTGCCGGTACTTGACCGCGCGGGCCAGCAAGGTCTGCCCCCAGCGCAGCAGGGCGCGCCGGTTGCTGAGGCCGGTGAGTTCGTCGCGGGAGGCAAGGCGGTCCAGCACCATGAACAGCGCGCCATAGTTGAGCCCCACCCCGCAGACCAGGCTCAGCAGCAGGAGCCAGGACAATTGCTCCCCGAGAGGGGCGGCGAGGTACGGTGTAAAGCCCAGCGCGGTCGCCGCAAGGCGCGCCAGATGCATGGCGCAGAACACCGAGAGAAACAGGGCCACCGCGATCCGGGAGAAGGCCGGTCCCGTCGGTGGAAGCCGGCCCAGCCGCCAGGCGCCGGCGCCCAACCAGCCCACGGTGACGAGGGAGAACACCGCGCGCCGGGCCAAGGGTGCATCGGTTAAAATCCAGGTGAGAATGGCCGCACCGGCCGCCACGATCACCACCAGTGCGATCACCCAGGGGGGCGCTGGTTCGCGGTCGAAGCTGCACATGCCGATATAGGTGAGGCCAGTGGCGAGCAGGAACCAGAAATTGGCCACCGGCAGCAGCGGCGAGTTCAGGCCGCCGGGCAGGGCCAGCAGGGCCAGCCCGATGGCGCAGGCGAAATTCGCGCCGCTCCAGATCGACAGGCAGGCTTCGCTGCGCACATGCAGCCATGCCAGCCATTGGACGCATCCCATCACCGCACCCAGGGCGGCGGCGGTAATAATGATCGTGGTCAAATCAAAGGTCATGAGAAATCACAAACCCCCGCGCCACGAGTCGCCACGGCGCGGGACCATAAAAAGACACAGCTTTTCAGGGTCCGGTGTCGCCCGCAAGCGCCATCGGACCATCCGCGGCGAGATGCGACCGGGCCGAGTCGGTGGGCCCCATGCCCCCGCCGCTTTGTTGATGCAGGGTTAAACCGTACCGGCGGCGGAAAAAGGGCGGCGAGCCGGGATGGATTTTCAAGCCTCGCCGGGCCATGGCATAACCATCAGCGGGCCGCAGATGGACCCAGGCAGGAAGAGCAGATCCATGACCGTTGCCGTCGTCGTCGAACAGGCCGTCAAGCAGTTCGGCCCCCACACGGCGCTGTCGGGCATCTCGCTTTCGGTGGCGCCGGGGGAACTGGTGG
This sequence comes from Azorhizobium sp., assembly GCA_965227945.1. GTDB lineage: Bacteria > Pseudomonadota > Alphaproteobacteria > Rhizobiales > Xanthobacteraceae > Azorhizobium. The sequence continues at coordinate 470,246 of CBDDGQ010000005.1, forward strand.
CGCTGCTGGGTCCCTCGGGCTCGGGCAAGACCACCTTGCTGCGCATCATCGCCGGGCTGGAGGCGCTGGATTCCGGGCGGGTGATCCTGGATGGGGTCGATGCCTCCACCGTGCCGGTGCGGCATCGCGGCATCGGCTTCGTGTTCCAGCAATATGCTCTGTTCCGGCACATGAACGTGGCCGACAACATCGCCTATGGCCTGCGCTCGCGGCCGCGCGCCACCCGACCGTCGGAGGCGGTGATCCGCGCCCGGGTGGCCGACCTGTTGACCCTGGTGCAACTGGAGGACTATGGCCGGCGCTTTCCGGCGCAATTGTCCGGCGGCCAGCGCCAGCGCGTGGCTCTGGCCCGCGCCTTGGCCATCGAGCCCAAGGTGCTGCTGCTGGACGAGCCCTTCGGCGCGTTGGATGCGCTGGTGCGCAAGGAATTGCGCGCCTGGCTGCGCGAGCTGCACGACCGCACCGGCCACACCACCTTGTTCGTGACCCACGACCAGGACGAGGCGCTGGAGCTGGCGGACCGGGTGGTGGTGATGAGCGAAGGGCGCATCGAGCAGATCGGCACGCCCGACGATGTCTATGACCGCCCGGCCACGCCGCATGTGTTCGGCTTCATGGGCGAATCCAGCCGCCTGACGGTCAGCATGCGCGGCGGCACCGCCGAGGTGGCCGGCATCGAGGTGGCCCGCCCCCTGACCAGCGTGCCGGACGGCTCCGGGCTGCTGTTCGTCCGCCCGCAGGACGTGGCCATTGGCCTCGCCGGCACGCCGGGGCTGGAGGGGGTGGTGCGCGGCTTTCGCCGCCATGGCGCCATCCGCCGCCTCACCGTGGACGTGGCCGGCGGCCATGTGGAGGCGGACATCTCGCCGGCGGTGTCCGCCGCCAACGGCACCAAGGTGGCGGTGCGCTTTCAGCGGTCGCGTTTGTTTCCGGCCACTGGCGGCGGCGTGGACTGCCGCGCGCCGGCCGCGCACCAGACCGGCGAATATGCCATCTGACGTTTCCAGCCGTTCGGCCCTTGTCTGGTTTCCAAGAAGGACCTCCATCCATGACCGATCCTCTGGCTCCCCGTCCGGTTGACCGGGCGCTCGACCCCGAATTTCGCCACGGCCAGTCCACCGAGCCCAATTATTCCGGCGCCACCTCCTTCCTGCGGCGCCGCTATGCGCCTGATGGCGGCGGCGCGGAGGTGGTGGTGTGGGGCGTGCCGCTGGATGTGAGCGTGTCCAACCGGCCCGGCACCCGCTTCGGGCCGCGCGCCCTGCGCGCCGCGTCCGCCATTCTCGACGGCGATCCGCTGTTTCCGTTCAACGCCGACCCCTTCGCGGACCTGGACGTGGTGGACGCCGGGGATTGCGTGTTCGACTACGGCCTCCAGGCCAGCATTCCCGCCGCCATCGAGGCACAGGCGGTGCGGCATTATGCGCGCGGGGCGCATCTTGTGACCCTCGGCGGCGATCACTTCCTGACCTATCCCGTGCTCAAGGCGCTGGTGGCGCGCATCGGCGCGCCGGTGGCGCTGGTGCAGTTCGACGCCCATCAGGACACCTGGGACGACGACGGCCTGCGCATGGACCACGGCACCATGATCACCCGCGCGGTGAAGGAGGGGCTGATCCGGGTGGAGCGCTCCGTGCAGGTGGGCATCCGCACCCATGCGCCCAATGATTTTGGCATCGCCATCATCGACGGCTATGCCGCCGGCGACCTCGGCCCCAAGGCGCTGGCCGCCGCCATCGCCGCGCGGGTGGGCGATGCGCCGGCCTATGTGAGCTTCGACATCGACGCACTGGATCCTGCGTTCGCCCCCGGCACCGGCACGCCGGTCTGCGGCGGCCTCAGCAGCCGCGAGGCGCTGCAGACCCTGCGCCGACTGGGTGATCTTGACCTCAAGGGCTTCGACGTGGTGGAGGTATCGCCGCCGTTCGACCATGCGGAGATCACCGCTTTGGCCGGCGCGTCGCTTGCGGCGTGCTATCTGGGCGTCCTCGCCGCTCGCAAGGCGAGGGGCGCGTCCATCGCCCCTTGAGTCTCTCGCCCATACGACTCGCGCCCACAAGATTAACCCGCGCCCAGATGACCCCAGACGGGCGGCGGGTCCTCCCTTTCACTGCGCGGTGGCGCGGGGCCGGCCTGAGGCCGGCGTGCCCCGCGCGCCGATCGGGAATCGCCTGATGCGGCTGAGTCTCTACGCCTATGTCTTTCCGATCGCGGCGCTGGCGCTGGCGGCACTGATCCGCCTCGTCCCCTTGCCGTTCTCCAACGGCCTGTCGGTGGTGGAGACGCTGCTGCTGATGGGCACCTCATTTGCCGCCGTCTTCCACGCGGAAGGGATCGCCCAACGCATCGGCCAGCCGTTCGGGACCCTGGTGCTGACCCTCAGCGTGACCGTGATCGAGGTGTCGGTCCTGGTCTCCATGATGCTCAATGGCGAGAACAACCCGACGCTGGCCCGCGAGGCGGTGCTGTCCACGGTGATGTTCGTGTGTACCGGCATTGTCGGCGCCTGCCTGCTGCTGGGGTCGCTGCGCCACCGGGAGCAGGAGGTCCGCCAGCAGGGCATCAACGGCTATCTCTCCGTCATCATCGCCATCTCGGTGCTGTGCCTGCTGCTGCCGGAGACCACCTGGTCCGGCCAGCGGGGCCATTACAACCACTTCCAGCTGGCGTTCATCATGGGCGGCACGGTGCTGCTCTACGGCGCCTTCCTGTTCATGCAGACCGTGCGGCACCGGGATCACTTCCTCGCCGAAGAGGTGGGCGCCGCGGAGGAGGGGCCGGTCCGCCGGCTGTTGGTGCATGTGCCGCTCCTGCTGGGCTCCCTCGTGGGCGTGGTCGCCCTGTCCAGCGGCGTCGCCGCCGGGGTGGAGGAGGGCCTCGATCACCTCGGCCTGGCGGATCCCGACGCGGTGGTGGGGGCGACGGTGGTGGCGCTGCTGCTGCTGCCGGAGACGATCACCGCCATCGGCGCCGCCAGGCGCAACGACCTCCAGCGCAGCATCAACACGGCGCTGGGCTCGGCTTTGGCGACCATCGGCCTGACCATGCCGGCCATGGTGGCGGTCAGCGAGATCGTGGGCCGCCCGCTGGTGCTGGGTCTGGATCCGGAGGACCGGATCCAGCTGCTGCTGGTGCTGGTCCTGTCCATCGTCAGCTTCGGCACCGGGCGCACCAATCTCCTCAACGGCTTCGTCCATCTGGTGCTGTTCGCCATCTATGTGATGACGCTGTTCGTGCCCTGATCCGGGGCCGGCGCGACCGGTGCCAGGATGGCGGAGGTTCGGGTGGACACTGGGCAGTCCCGATGGCATGTTCCGCCCGTCATCATGCGAGGCCCGGCCCGTGAAAGAGTTCCTGCTCTACGTCTTCACCTGGTGGAACAAACAGACCCCGGGGACCTGGCTGTGGACCCGTCGGTATGGCGAGCATGTGGGCCAGGACGAGTTCGGCAATACCTATTACCGCACCAAGGGCGGGGCGGTGGACCCGACCCTCGGCTTCCAGCGTCGCTGGGTGGTCTACAGCGGCTATGCGGATGCCACCACCATCCCCACCGGCTGGTATGGCTGGATCCATCATCGCACCGACGTGCCGCCCACCGAGGAAACCTACGTCCCACGCCCGTGGCAGAAGCCGCATCTGCGCAACTTCACCGGCTCGCCGCGCGCCTATCGCCCCAAGGGGTCGGTGCAGTCCGGCGGCCACCGCCCGCGGGTGACGGGCGATTACAACGCCTGGACCCCCGGCGACTGACCTGTCCGTGTGGCGGTGGGCCGAGCTGTCCCCGCCTTTTCCGCACCGCAGGCGCTCCCAGCGGGCCACGGGCGTCCCTTGCCCTCGCCACGCCGCAATGGGGATGTTAACGAGCAGGCAGCGCGGTGCGGCGCTCCGGCCGGATCGTCCGCTCGGGCCTGTGCCGCTCACGCCGTCACTGTGCGGACTTTTGCCGCCCGGGATTTTGCAGGTGCGCGTCTGATGCGTTTGATCCGTCTTGCTCCGGCCATGCTCGTCGCCCTCACGGCCTTCGGCCTCGGGGTGGTGAGCGGGCCCGTGTCCCCGGCCTGGGGCCAGAGCCGCAACGGCATCGATTCCGCCCCGCTGCTGCCGCCCGCCGGGGTGGGCACGCCCGATTATCCGCCGCCGGCCAACCGCACCGCGCCGCGGCCGCAGCAACCGGCGCCGGCCCCGGCTGCGCCCGCCGCCCCCTATCAGGGCATCTATGGCATCGGCCCCCAGGGCCAGACCCCGGCGCAAGCCCAGCCCCAGGCCCAGCCGCAGGGTCAGGCGCAGACCGCGCCCGCGGGTCGCCCCGCCCGGCCGGGACAGCCGCCGTCCACCTCCATGCCACCCGCGCCGCCACCGGTCGCGCCGAGCGACAGCGACGTCCTGGTGGTCCAGCCGCCGGCGGAGAAGATCCCCAATCCCACCGCGGTCTATGCCGGCCTCGACAAGATCACCGGACGCATCACGTCGTTCGAGGTGGGGATGGGCGAGACGGTGCAGTTCGGCGCCCTGCAGGTGACCCCGCGCGCCTGCTACACCCGCCCGCCCACCGAGCCGCAGAACACCACCTCCTTCACCGAGGTGAACGAGATTACCCTGCAAGGGGAGGCCAAGCGCATCTTCACCGGCTGGATGTTCGCCTCAAGCCCCGGCCTGCACGGCGTGGAGCACCCGATCTATGACGTGTGGCTGACCGACTGCAAGGCCGTGGCGCCGTCCACCGCCAAGCCCGGCGCCCAGAAGTAGAAGTCGGCCGGCACCGGCAGCGCTTGCTCCAGCAGGCGATGATACGCGCGCCGCGTCACTTCCATGGCGCCGAATCCCTGCAGGTGGCTGGTGACGAACTGCGTGTCCAGCAGCTTGAACCCGCCCACCCGCAGCCGCGCCACCAGATGCACCAGGGCCACCTTGGAGGCGTCGCGCTCCACATGGAACATGCTCTCGCCAAAGAAGGCGCCGCCCAGCTCCACCCCATAGAGCCCGCCGGCCAGCCGCCCGCCGTGCCAGGCTTCCACCGTGTGGCACTGGCCCCGGGCGAACAATTCGCCATAGAGATGGCGGATGCGGCGGTTGATCCAGGTCTTGTCGCGCCCCTCCTGCGGCGCGGCGCAGCCATCGATCACGCCCTCGAAATCGGTATCGACGCGAATCTCGAAGCGATCGGAGCGCACCGTGCGGGCCAGCCGCGACGGCACGTGGAAGGTCTCGAACGGAATGATGCCGCGGCGATCCGGCTCGATCCAGTAGAGGCCAGGGTCTTCGGCGCTTTCCGCCATGGGAAAGATCCCGCAGGCATAGGCCTTCAGCAGGACCTCCGGGGTGATGTCGACGAGGGGATCGCGAGGACGGCTCATGGTGACCATCCTAATCCAGGACCGGCGCCGGATGCACCATAAGCTCACCGGCCGCGGCGCCAATTCCCCGTGTGCGGCGGCCGCGCCGCCGCCCCAGGGCTGCCCTAGGGACGGTATGGCTGTGTGATTTTTAGGTTGTGTGCGCTGCGGTATCGTAGTCTTTCTGTCATGGTGTCGCGCTAGAGCACGGCCATAGGCTTGTCCGGCACGCCGGTGGGTAAAACGTTCTCTTTGCTTGCATTCTCATGTCGCTGAGCGGCTTCGGTCGCCGTCCATGGTCTCGTGTTCAGCGGGTGCTCGTCATGTTTCTTCCGTCCGCCACCGGCAAGACGCCCGATGCCCGCCGCCGCACCTTCATCAGTCCGTTCGACCTGTTCGCCTTCGTGCTGGTGTTCGGGCTGTTCGCTTTGTTCGCCCAGGGCACGCAAGAGACCTTCATTCCCCTCGCCGACATGGAGAAGGTGCCGATCTCGCTGAGCCCGTGGGCGCTGCCGGAATATGCCCTGCGCACCACCTTGCGCATGCTGGCGGCCATCATTGCCTCGCTGGTGTTCACCTTCGCCTATGGCGCGTTGGCGGCGAAGAGCCGACGGGCGGAGATGGTGCTGATCCCGGTGCTGGACATCCTCCAGTCGGTGCCGGTGCTGGGCTTTCTGTCCTTCACCGTGCTGTTCTTCATGAATCTGTTTCCCGGCAAGGTGATCGGCGTGGAACTGGCGGCGGTGTTCGCCATCTTCACCAGCCAGGCCTGGAACATGACCTTCAGCTTCTACCAGTCGCTGAAGACGCTGCCGCGGGACCTTGAGGAAGTGTCCCGCAGCTTCCGCCTCACCGGCTGGCAGCGCTTCTGGCGCCTGGAAGTGCCGTTCTCCATGCCGGGCCTGGTGTGGAACACCATGATGTCCATGTCGGGGGGCTGGTTCTTCGTGGTGGCCTCCGAGGCGATCTCGGTGGGCAACACCACCATCACTTTGCCCGGCATCGGCGCCTATGTGTCCACCGCCATCTCGGAGAAGGATCTGGGCGCGGTGGCCTGGTCGGTGCTGGCCATGCTGATCATCATCCTGATCTACGACCAGTTGCTGTTCCGCCCGCTGGTGGCCTGGGCGGATCGCTTCCGCTTCGAGCAGTCCGCCGGCGCTCCGCCGCCGCGCTCCTGGGTGCTGGACCTGGTGAAGCGCGCGCATCTGTTCCGCCTGGTGCTCTCGCCTTTGGGCAGCCTGTTCCGCGGGGCCGCGCGGATGCCGCTGCGCAGCCCGGTGCCGGTGCCGCACCATGTCACCCGCGCCTGGGCCAGCAAGCATATGGACGGGGTGTGGACGGCGGCGGTGATCGCGGTGGCGCTCTACGGCCTGTGGCTCATCGTCAGCTTCGTCGCCACGGAAGTGGCCTGGCGCGAAGTGCTGCATGTGGTGTGGCTGGGCTTCCTCACCTTGCTGCGGGTGGCGGTGCTGATCGCGCTCGCCTCCATCGTCTGGGTGCCGGTGGGGGTGTGGATCGGCCTGCGGCCCAAGGTAGCCAATGCCTTGCAGCCGGTGGCGCAATTCCTCGCCGCCTTCCCGGCCAACATCGTCTTCCCGTTCGCAGTGGTGATGATCGTGCGCTTCGGCCTCGATCCCAATGTCTGGCTGTCGCCGCTGATGATCCTCGGCACCCAGTGGTACATCCTGTTCAATGTCATCGCCGGCGCCAGCGCCTTCCCGAACGACATGAAGGAAGCGGCCTCCTCATTCCACCTCAAGGGCTTCCAGTGGTGGTTCAAGGTCATCCTGCCGGGGGTGTTCCCCTATTATGTGACCGGCGCGCTGACCGCCAGCGGCGGCTCCTGGAACGCCAGCATCGTCGCCGAGGTGGCCAGCTGGGGCAGCACCACGCTGCGGGCGGAGGGGCTCGGCTCCTATATCGCCGACGCGACGACAGCCGCTGACTTCCCGCGCATCACGCTCGGCATCGCCATCATGTCGCTCTATGTCATGGCCTTCAACCGCACCTTGTGGCGGCCCCTGTTCACCTTCGCCTCCAAGCGACTGCGCCTGGATTGAGGAGACCCCCCATGCTCGAAACCCACGTTTCCAAGGCGGGCACGCCCCTGGTGGAGGTGTCCCATGTGGTGCAGTCGTTCAAGAAGAGCGACAACAACCGCTTCCTGGTGCTGGACGACGTCTCGCTGTCCATCGCGGAAGGGGAAATCGTCGGCCTGCTGGGCCGCTCCGGCTCCGGCAAGTCCACCTTGCTGCGCATCATCTCCGGCCTCGTCCCGCCCTATGCGGGCGAGGTGAAATGGTGCGGCGAGGCAGTGAACGGGCCCTGCAAGGGGCTGTCCATGGTGTTCCAGACCTTCGCTCTGTTCCCCTGGCTGACCGTGCTCCAGAATGTGGAGATCGGCCTGGAGGCGCTGGGCATCGATGCCACCGAGCGGCATCGCCGGGCCGAGCAGGCCATCGACCTCATCGGCCTCGGCGGCTTCGAGAGCGCCTATCCCAAGGAACTGTCCGGCGGGATGCGCCAGCGGGTGGGCTTTGCCCGAGCGCTGGTGGTGCATCCGCGCCTCATGCTCATGGACGAGCCCTTCTCGGCCCTCGACGTGCTGACCGCCGAGACCCTGCGCACCGACATCATCGACCTGTGGACCGACGGCCGGCTGCCCATCAAGTCGATCCTGATCGTGACCCACAATATCGAGGAGGCGGTGCTCATGTGCGACCGCGTCCTGATCTTCTCGTCCAACCCGGGCCGGGTGGCGCATGAGATGCCCATCACCTTGCCGCACCCGCGCGACCGCCTGGCGCCGGACTTCCGCGCCCTGGTGGAGGACATCTACGCCCGCATGACCAACCGGGATGCGCCGGGCGCCACCCCCACCGCCGGCCAGGGCACCGCCAGCCACGATGCCGGTCTCGCCACCGCGCTGGAGCCGGTGTCGACCAATCTGATGGCCGGTCTCCTGGAAGAGCTGGCGGACGCCCCCTACAACGGCCGCGCCGATTTGCCGGCCCTGGCGGACGGGCTGAACCTCTCCGCCGACGCGCTGTTCCCCATCGCCGAAACCCTGCAGATGCTGCGGTTCGCCGAAGTCACCGAGGGCGACCTCATTCTCACCACCGAAGGCCGTCGCTTCGTGGAGGCGGACGTGGAGCCGCGCAAGAGCCAGTTCGCCCAGGCGCTGCTGGGCCATGTGGCGCTGGCCGCCCATATCCGCCGGGTGCTGGACGAGCGCCCCACCCACCGGGCGCCCTATTCGCGCTTCTCCGAGGAGCTGGAGGACCACATGTCCGAGGAGTTCGCCGAGCGCACCCTGCGCACCGTGATCTCCTGGGCACGCTATGGCGAAGCCTTCTCCTATGACGAGAAGACCCAGCAGTTCAGCCTGGAAGAGGAAGACTGAGGGGGCTTTTTTCTGGCGTGTGTGGCTGGCTCGGTTCGGCTTGATTTTCGACGCCGGCATCCGTAAATTGGCGCCTCGGTCGGGAGAGCTGCGGATTACGCGGTTCGTTGAATTTATCTTCACTCGGCTGCATTTGATAATATAGTACCGCTCATGCACATCTTGTATGTGGATGACTCTGGGTCAGTCGATAACCCTGAAGAACGACACTTCGTTCTCGGGGGGATCGCTATTTTTGAGCGGGGCATTTACCACCTCATCCGCGCAGCTGACGACTGTGTCGCTGGATTTGGCTTAGGCGATGCGCATGACATCGAGCTTCACGGCAGTCCTATGTATTCGGGCAGAAGTGGAGTTTGGCGCACGGTTCGCGAACGCAGCCAGCGCGAGCAGATGATCAAGGATGCTTTGGGCGTCTTTACACCGTCGCAAAGTGTAAGATTGTTCGCTGTTGCCGTGGATAAGTCGGCTGTTGCGCCACACGATCCAGTTCAACTTGCATTTGAAGAACTATGTAATCGGTTCAATTTATTTCTGCAGAGGGTCAATAATCGGAATCCGCGGGAATCTCATCGCGGATTGATCGTCATGGACGAGACCAAGCACGAAGCGCCATTGCAAGCATTGGCCCGCCACTTCCGCGTGAATGGTGGTCGCTGGGGTCACTTTCGGAATTTGGCCGAGGTGCCCTTCTTCGTTGATTCGAAAGCCTCTCGCCTGGTTCAGTTGGCTGACCTTGTCGCATACGCCACTTGGCGCAAATACGAACATAGCGACGGGCGGTTCTTCGATCCTCTGCTCCCGAAGTTCGATGCAGACGGGGGCGTATTGCATGGCCTCGTCCACCGCCGCGGACAAGCGGAGTGCTATTGCCCAGCCTGCTATTCGCGGCGCTTGGGACGCGGGATCTAAGAACTCGGACGCGATGTTCGTCAGGCCGACAGGTTCGCTGTCCGCAACTATCCGGCCTTGCCTTCGCCCTCGGTGAGGAAGTGCTCCAGCCAGTGGATGTCATAGGCGCCGTCGGCAATGGCCTGGGTGCGCACCAGGATGCGGAACAGCGGCAAGGTGGTGTCGATGCCGTCCACCACGAATTCGTCCAGCGCCCGGCGCAGGCGCATGAGGCACTCCTCGCGGGTGCGGCCGTGGACGATGAGCTTGCCCACCAGCGAGTCATAATGCGGCGGGATCACATAGCCCTGGTAGGCGGCGCTATCCACGCGGATGCCGAGCCCGCCGGGCACATGATAATGGGTGATCTTGCCCGGTGAGGGGCGGAAGCTGTGCGGGTGCTCCGCATTGATGCGGCACTCGATGGCATGGCCGTCCAGCACGATGTCCGACTGGCGATAGGCCAGCGGCAGGCCGGCCGCCACGCGGATCTGCTCGTTGATGAGATCGATGCCGGTGATCATCTCGGTCACCGGATGCTCCACCTGGATGCGGGTGTTCATCTCGATGAAATAGAACCGGCCGTCCTCATAGAGGAACTCCACCGTCCCGACGCCGAGATACTTAAGCTCGCGCATGGCGGCGGCCACCGTCTCGCCGATCTCCTGGCGCTGGGCGGCATTGAGGGCCGGGGAGGGGGCTTCTTCCCACACCTTCTGGTGGCGGCGCTGCAAGGAGCAGTCGCGCTCGCCCAGGTGGATGGCGTTGCCCTTGCCGTCGCCCAGCACCTGGATCTCGATGTGGCGCGGGGTGGAGAGGTACTTCTCCAGATAGACCGCATCGTCGCCGAACGCCGCCTTGGCCTCCGTGCGGGCGGTGGAGAGGGCGCGGCTCAGATCGTCGGCGGTCATCGCCACCTTCATGCCGCGCCCACCGCCGCCGGCGGCCGCCTTCACCAGCACCGGGAAGCCGATCTCGGCCGCCACGCGCTGGGCCTCCTCGTCCGAGGTGATGCCCCCGTCCGAGCCGGGCACCACGGGAATGCCGAGGCGCTGGGCGGTCTTCTTGGCTTCGATCTTGTCGCCCATGATGCGGATGTGCTCCGCCTTGGGGCCGATGAAGTGGATGTTGTGGTCGGCGAGGATTTCGGCGAAGCGGGCATTCTCCGCCAGGAAGCCGTAGCCCGGATGCACCGCATCGGCGCCGGTGATCTCGCAGGCCGCCAGCAGAGACGGGATGTTCAGATAGCTGTCGCGGGCCGCCGGCGGGCCGATGCAGACGCTCTCGTCGGCGAGGCGCACATGCATGGCATCGGCGTCCGCCGTGGAATGGACGGCCACGGTCGCGATCCCCAGTTCCTTGCACGCGCGCAGGATACGCAGGGCGATCTCGCCGCGGTTGGCGATCAGGATTTTCTCGAACATCGGACCCATGCCTGCCTTGGGAGCGCGACGCCCTCGCCCTGCGGCGCAGGGGAGGGCAGTCGGTCTCATGCCTCGAATGCGAAGACGGACGGGCCGTGCGGATGGCCCAGCGCGCCGGCTTCGATTGTCCCGAACGCCCCCCGGCGGGGCGGCGTCATCGTGTCCGCTGGCCCGGCGCCCCGTCTCACACAATGGGTCGGGGGACGGCGGCCACGGAGCGGCGCCGCTGCGGGCGCCGGTCGATCACTCGATCACGAGCAGGGGCTCGCCATATTCCACCGGATGGCCGTTATCCACCAGGATGCGGGTCACCGTGCCAGCCCGCGGCGCGGGGATGGCGTTCATGGTCTTCATGGCTTCGACGATCAGCAGCGACTGACCCTCGCGCACCTGGGTGCCCACGTTCACGAAGTTGGCCGCACCGGGCTCGGGCGCCAGATAGATGGTGCCCACCATCGGGGAGGTGACCACCCCGGGGTGTTTCGAGAAGTCGATGGCGGCGGCATCCGCCACCATGGGCGGCGGGGCGGCGGCGGCCACCGGCGCCGCCAGGGGGGCGGCGGCGACCGTCACGGTGGCCGGTGCCCGCACCACGCGAATGCGCAGATCGTCGTTCTGCACCTCGATCTCGGTGAGGTCGCTGCCCGAAAGCAAGGTGGCGATCTCGCGGATGAGGGCGGTGTCGATGGGGGTCTTGGTTGGTTTCATCATGGTCATGCACACGCGCGGCGGGGGCCACGCAGGAGCTCCTTGCGGATGGCAATAAAGGTCATGCGCGGGCTGGCCGCGCGGTGGCGAGCGCCGCAATGCCCAGAGCGTAGCTCTGCGGGCCGAAGCCGCAGATCACGCCCCGGACGACGGGGGAGAGATAGGAATGGTGGCGAAAGGCTTCGCGGGCGAACACGTTGGACAGATGCACCTCCACCGTCGGCACGCCGACGGCGGCAATGGCATCGCGCAGGGCCACCGAGGTGTGGGTGTAGGCGCCGGCATTGAGCACGATGCCCACCGCGCCGGCCGCGCCCTGGATCAGATCCACCAGCGCGCCTTCATGATTGGTCTGCTGGAAGACCAGCTCCAGGCCGTGCTGGCGGGCGGTGTCGCGGCACAATGCCTCCACGTCGGCCAGCGTCGCCGCGCCATAGATGGCGGGCTCGCGTGTGCCGAGCAGATTGAGATTGGGCCCATTGAGGACGTGGATGGTGTCGGACATCCGGTACGGTTCAGCCTGCGACCCGGTCGCGCCGGGCCCGCGCGGTTATAGGGGTCCTTCCGCCGCAAGGAAAGACGGCAGAAGACACCATTCACCGAACCGTCATTGAGGGCGCCGCCGCCGGGGGCGGCAGCGCCGGGCGCGCGCGCGCCCGGCGTGTGGCATGCGGGGGTCAGTTGGCGACGGTCTTGCCGCTTCCGGAGACCGCCTCTTGCAGCTTCTCCAGGCCCACCGCGCCGACGATCACGTCATCGCCGATCACGAACGAGGGCGTGCCGTTGAGGCCCAGTGCCTGGGCGATCTTCATGCTTTCGTCCAGCGTGGCATTGAGTTCCGGCGAGGTGGCCTGCTTCTGCAGCAACGCCGTGTCGATGCCCACTTCCTTGGCTGCCGCCAGCGCCCGGGCGCGATCGGCCTGGCCGCGTCCGCCCAGCAGGGCCTGATGGAACGCCAGGTATTTGTCGGGCGCCACCATGCGCACGGCCACCGCCACCTGGGCGGCTTCCACCGAGCCCGGTCCGAGCACGGGGAATTCGCGCAGCACCACCTTCAGATCGGGATTGTCTTTGATGAGGGCGTTGATGTCCGACAAGGTGTGCTTGCAGTAGCCGCAGTTGTAATCGAAGAACTCCACCAGGGTGACCTTGCCCTTGGGGTTGCCGATCACCACGCCGCGCGGGCTGTCGAACACCAAAGGCTTGATGCCGGCGAGGGTCTTGGCCCGGGCCTGGGCTTCGGCATCGCTCTGGCGCTTCTCCAGAACACCGATGGCTTCCTGCAGCACTTCGGGATTCTTCATCAGATAATCGCGGATCAGCGGGCCGAGTTCTGCCTTCTCCGCATCGGTGAAGGCGGCGGCCGGAACCACGGCCATGGCCGTCATCCCGAGGACGGCCACGGCGGCAAGAGCGGCGCGTAGGCCGGTGCGGGACAGCATCTTATTCTCCATGAGCGGGGTCATAGCCTCTAATTGTCACCGGATTTCGGCGGCTTGCTATTCACGATGTCGTCGGCCTTCAGCCAGCCGGGTGAACCGGGAGGAAAGCCCTCCCGGGCCCGCGCCGCCAATTCCCGCGCGGTGCGGAAATCGCCGCTGGCGAGGGACGCCTGGGACGAGGCCAGATAGGCCGCCGGCCGATTGTTCTTGCGATCATAGGCCTTGGCGAGCGATCGCCAGCCGCCGGCGCTATCGGGATCGCGCTGCGTGGCCTGGACCAGTTCGCGGATCGCCTCATCCGTATAGGCCGGATTGCCCGACTCGACGAGGGCCTGGCCCAGCATGGCCCGGATCAAGGGGGCGCCATTGGTCATGGCGACCGCCTTCCGCAGCGGTGCCAGCGCTTCGCCCGCGCGTCCGCTTTCCAGCAGCGCCTGGCCCTTCAATTCCTGGAAGTAGGGATTGCCCGGTTCCTTGGCGATCAGCGAATCGATCTGCGCCACGGCGCCCGACACGCTGCCGTAGCGATAGGCGGAAATCGCCCGGGCGTAGAGGGCGGGCATGGAATTGTCGTTGATGGGATAGCGCCGCGCCACCACGTCCGGCCGCTCGGAAAAGGCGACCAGCTTGGCCCGCATCATGTCATGGCGCGCCTGCAAAGCGGGGGGATCCTTGGTGTTGTAATAGGGGCTCTTTTTGGCCAGTTCCTCCAGCGCGGCGATGCGCTCGCGGGCCATGGGGTGGCTCAGCAGATAGGGGTCCACCCGCTGGCTGAGGAACAATTGGTCGTTCTGAAAGCGCTCGAAGGTCTCCAGCATGCCCTTGGCCGACTGCTGGGTGGCGGTGAGATAGCTCACCGCCGAGCGGTCCGCGGACTGCTCTTCGCTGCGCTGATAGGCCAGCAGCGAGCGGCGGATCATCTCCTGGGGGGCGAGCACGGCGCCCGCGGCGGCATTGCTGAGATTGCCGCCCCCGGCACCGCTGGCCGCCCCCGCGGCCACGCCGCCGGCCGCCAGCAGCATGGCGACCACGGCCATGGTCTGCGCGCCCGCGATCTGCTCGCGGCGCCGGGCCAGATGACCGCCGGCGATGTGGCCGGTCTCATGGGCCAGCACGCCGATGATCTGGTTGGGCGTGGTGGAATCCACCAGCGCGCCGGTGTTGATGAAGATGCGCCGCCCGTCCGCCACGAAGGCATTGAAGGAGGGGTCGTTGATGAGCACCACTTCCACATTCTGCTGCGCCAGCCCGGCCACCTTGAGGATCGGGCGGGTGTAATCGCGCAGCAAATTCTCGATCTCGGTGTCGCGAATCACCTGCGGGCCGCGGCCGGGGGAGGACTGGGCCAGCGCCGGGGTGATGGCCAGATGCGCGGCAGCGAGCACGCCGGCCAGCGCACCGAGCGTGCCGGCCATGCGGCGCAGCACCGAGACAGCGGGACCGGGCAGCGCGGCAGTCATGGCATAAAGTCATCCCAAGCTTCGCGGCGTCGGACGGACCGGGCGGCCCGCCTGCGGCGCGGTGGTGATCCGTCGGCAGCGTCCGGGCACTGCCCGAGCCACCTTGGCGGCGGGCCGGCGACGGGCTAGGAGAGCGACCTGCCCGCGGCACCGGCTTGCACGGGAGATGAGTCCGCCAAGGATCGCCGCCACACGGGTCGGCGTCACCGGCGCGCCGCCCCTCCCCACAAACGGCGTGGCCTCAAGCGTTACCTTACGGTGCCGCCCTGTCTACCCTCAGCGGGAATGCGGCGGCAAGACGGCGGCGCGCCGGGCCGCCGGGGACCGGCCGCCCTCCGGCCGCATGAAAGCGAAGCCCATGACCGCGCGTTCCAATCTTCCCGGCCTGATGGCCGCTTCCCGCCGCAGCGATGTGGCGCCCTTCATCGTCATGGACGTGATGGAGCATGCGGCGCGCCTGGAGGCGGACGGGGCAAGGGTGATCCATCTGGAGGTGGGCCAGCCCGCCGCACCGGCGCCGCTCACCGCCCGCCGCGCCGCCGCCGCCGCCTTGGAGCGGGGGCAGGTGGGCTATACGGCGGCGCTCGGCATGCCGGCGCTGCGGGCCCGCATCGCCCGGCATTACAAGGACACCCACGGCCTCGAGCTTGATCCCGAACGGGTGGTGGTGACCAATGGCTCGTCGGGCGGTTTCATCCTGGCGTTCCTGGCGCTGTTCGAGCCCGGCGACCGGGTGGCCATCGCCGCGCCCGGCTATCCGCCCTATCGCCATGTGCTCTCGGCGCTGGGCTGCGAGCCGGTGCTGATCGAGACCCGGGCGGAGGATCGCTTCGCCCTGACGCCGGAGACCTTGCGCGCCGCCCATGCTCAGAAGCCGCTGAAGGGCGTGCTGGTGGCCAGCCCCGCCAATCCCACCGGCACCATGATGGACCGCGCGGCGCTCACCGCCTTGTGCGCGGCGGCGCGGGACATGGGCCTGCGCTTCGTGTCCGACGAGATCTATCACGGGCTCGACTATGCCTTCCCGGCGGTGAGCGCCGCAGAGATCGCGCCCGACGCGGTGATCATCAATTCCTTCTCCAAATATTTCTGCATGACCGGCTGGCGGGTGGGCTGGATGGTGGTGCCGCCGGGCCTGTCCCGCACCATGGAGCGCCTGCAGCAGAACCTTTCGATCTCGGTGCCCACCCTGTCGCAGATCGCCGCCGAAGCCGCCTTCGACGGCACAGAGGAAATGGAAGCGGTCAAGCGCGGCTATGAGGAGAATCGGCGCATTCTCACCGCCGGCCTGCCCACCATCGGCCTGGAGCATTTCCTGCCCGCCGATGGAGCCTTCTACCTCTATGCGGACGTCTCCCGCTTCACCGGCGATTCGCATGCTTTTGCCACCCGCCTGCTGGATGCGGCGCACGTGGCCGCGACGCCTGGGGTCGATTTCGATCCGTTCCGCGGCAAGGAGTTCCTGCGCCTGTCCTATGCCGGCGCGCCGGAGGACATGCGCGAGGCGGTGACGCGCATCGGCGCCTTCCTGGCCAAGGAATAGGGTCGGCGCACCGTCGAGCCGGCGTCGATCCCGGGCGCGGATCGCACGGCGAAGCGCGGCGTAGGGCGCCCCCGCGCGATCGCCCGCAAACCGTTGTGCGGTGCGGCATCCAACTCGCCCGTTGCGACTTTCCGGCGCACCCCTCACACTCCCTCCCATAAAAAAGTGGGATGGAAACGAAGGGGTGGATTCATGTTGGCTCTTTTGCTGATTGTCGCCTGCGGACTTTTCGCCGTGGGATATGGGGTCTGGGCGGGACGGGCGGTCATGGCCGCCGACCCCGGGACGGCGCGGATGCAGGAAATCGCCGCCGCCATCGCCGAGGGTGCGCAGGCCTATCTGAAGCGGCAGTACACCACCATCGGCATTGTGGGCGTGGTGATCTTCGTCATCGTCGGGCTGTTGCTGGGCTGGCTGGTGGCCATCGGCTTTGCCGTCGGGGCGATCCTGTCGGCCTTGGCCGGCTTCATCGGCATGAACGTCTCGGTCCGCGCCAATGTGCGCACCGCCCAGGCGGCCACCAAGTCCCTGGCGGGCGGGCTGGACATCGCCTTCAAGGCGGGCGCGGTCACCGGCCTGCTGGTGGCGGGCCTCGCGCTGCTGGGGGTGACGGTCTATTTCGCCGTGCTCACCCGGACGCTGGGCTATGCGGTCACCGACCGCACCGTGGTGGATGCGCTGGTGGCGCTGGGCTTCGGTGCCTCGCTGATTTCCATTTTTGCGCGTCTGGGCGGCGGCATCTTCACCAAGGGCGCCGACGTGGGCGGCGATCTGGTGGGCAAGGTGGAGGCGGGCATCCCGGAGGATGATCCGCGCAACCCGGCCACCATCGCCGACAACGTGGGCGACAATGTCGGCGACTGCGCCGGCATGGCCGCGGATCTGTTCGAGACCTATGTGGTGACCGTGGTCGCCACCATGGTGCTGGCCATCATCTTCTTCTCCGCCACCCCGGCGGTGCTGAACGCGCTGATCCTCTATCCTTTGGCCATCGGCGCCGTGTGCATCCTCACCTCGGTGGCGGGCACCTTCTTCGTCAAATTGGGGCCGACCTCCTCCATCATGGGCGCGCTCTACAAAGGGCTCGGCGCCACCGCCGGCCTCTCGGTGTTTGCCCTGGCCCTGGTGACCTGGCTGTTGCCGGGCTTTGGAACGATCGCGGGGGCCACCTTCACCGGCACGAGCCTGTTCCTGTCCGGCGTGGTGGGACTGGTGGTGACTGGGGCCATCGTGGTCATCACCGAATATTACACCGGCACCGGCTTTCGCCCGGTGGTGTCTATCGCCCAGGCCTCGGTGACCGGGCATGGCACCAACATCATCCAGGGCTTGGCGATCTCGCTGGAATCCACCGCTCTGCCGACCCTGGTGATCATCGCCGGCATCCTGTGCGCCTATGGCCTCGCCGGACTGTTCGGCATCGCCATCGCGGCGACCACCATGCTGGCGCTGGCGGGGATGGTGGTGGCGCTGGATGCCTTCGGACCCGTCACCGACAATGCCGGCGGCATTGCGGAGATGGCCGGCCTGCCGCCGGAGGTGCGCCATTCCACCGATGCGCTGGACGCGGTGGGCAACACCACCAAGGCGGTCACCAAGGGCTATGCCATCGGCTCCGCCGGCCTCGGCGCTTTGGTGCTGTTCGCGGCTTATAATGCCGACCTGCGCTACTTCATCGCCCAGGCCACCCCCGGCAGCTATTTCGCCGGGGTGACGCCCAATTTCTCCCTGGAGAACCCCTATGTGGTGGTGGGCCTGCTGTTCGGCGGCCTCTTGCCCTTCCTGTTCGCCGCCATGGGCATGACGGCGGTGGGCCGGGCGGCCGGGGCCATCGTGGAAGAGGTGCGCCGGCAGTTTCGCGAGCATCCCGGCATCATGACCGGCACCGAAAAGCCGGACTATTCCCGCGCCGTGGACCTGCTCACCAAGGCGGCGATCAAGGAGATGATCATCCCCTCCTTGCTGCCGGTGCTCTCGCCCATCGTCTGCTATTTCGTCATCTATGCGGTTGCGGGCGGCGGCGTCGGTGGCAAGTCGGCCGCCTTCTCGGCGGTGGGCGCCATGCTGCTGGGGGTGATCGTCACCGGCCTTTTCGTGGCCATCTCCATGACCTCCGGCGGCGGCGCCTGGGACAATGCCAAGAAGTCGTTCGAGGACGGCTTCGTGGACAAGGACGGGGTGCGCCACTTCAAGGGCTCGGATGCGCACAAGGCGTCCGTCACCGGCGACACGGTGGGCGATCCCTACAAGGATACGGCCGGCCCCGCGGTCAATCCCATGATCAAGATCACCAACATCGTCGCGCTGCTGTTGCTGGCGGTGCTGGGGCACTAGAGCCGGATCCGCTCAGGCTGATCAACCTGAGCGGTGACTCCGCCTCTCACCCTTTAATGGAGCATCGGAGCGCCGATGCTCCACGGGTGGGGCGTTTCCGGTTGCAGAATCTGAAGCGCGGCCATATCTGAGACCCAACACAGGATGACCGGCCGACCTGCGGTGCAGGCGGCCGGTCGTTCGGCCACGACGGGCGGGCGGATTGCCGCGCTCGCGCACCAGCCCGCCGCCTGACGCAGGGCGGCGGACTTTCATTGCGCCGCCCGATCGTGTAGGAACCGCCCAAATTGCGCGACCGGCCCAGCCGTCTGGCTCAGGTCCGGCGCGAGGATGATGGAATTCATGCAGACCGTTCTGATCGTCATTCACCTGATGGTGGTGCTCGCGCTCATTGGCGTGGTGCTGATCCAGCGCTCCGAGGGCGGTGGCCTGGGCATCGGCGGCGGCGGCGGTGGTGGGGGCGGTGGCTTCTTCACGGCCCGCGGCACCGCCAACGTGCTGACCCGCGCCACGGCGATCCTGGCGGCGCTGTTCTTCATCACCAGCCTGTCGCTGACCATCCTGGCCGGCTGGGGCCGCACCCCGGCCTCCATCCTGGCGCCGACCAACGGCCCGGCGGGCCCCAGCGTCCCGCAGAGCACCGGCGGCTCCATCCTCGACCAGATCCGTCCCCAGGGCGCAGGGCAGGGCACGCCCGCCCCGGCTCCGGCCGCCCCCTCGGGTCCCCAGGTTCCGAAGTCGCAGTGATCGCCACGCCGCGGTCCTGCGCGGCGTGAAGTTCTCCACAGGCGAGGCGGTGTCCCTAGGGCATCGCTGCTCGCCGAATCGCGTTTGTGCGGAGTAAGGTCGAAGCCCATGGCGCGCTATATCTTCATCACAGGCGGCGTCGTGTCCTCCCTTGGCAAGGGCCTCGCCTCCGCAGCTCTGGGCGCGCTTCTCCAGGCGCGCGGCTACACTGTCCGGCTGCGCAAGCTGGACCCCTATCTGAACGTGGATCCGGGCACCATGAGCCCGTATCAGCACGGCGAGGTGTTCGTCACCGACGACGGCGCGGAGACCGATCTCGATCTCGGTCATTACGAGCGCTTCACCGGTCATCCGGCCACCAAGAAAGACAACATCACCACCGGCCGCATCTATCAGGACATCCTGACCAAGGAGCGCCGGGGCGACTATCTCGGCGCCACCATCCAGGTGATCCCCCACGTCACGAACGGCATCAAGGACTTCGTGCTGGACGGCAACGAAGGCTTCGACTTCGTGCTGATCGAGGTGGGCGGCACGGTGGGCGACATCGAGGGGCTGCCCTTCTTCGAGGCGACCCGCCAGCTCAAGAACGAGCTGCCGCGCAACCACGCCATCTTCATCCACCTCACCTTGCTGCCCTTCATCCCCTCTGCCGGGGAACTGAAGACAAAGCCGACGCAGCATTCGGTGAAGGAGCTGCGCTCCATCGGCATCCAGCCGGACATCCTGCTCTGCCGCACCGATCGCGAGATCCCCCGCGAGGAGCGGCGCAAGCTGTCGCTGTTCTGCAATGTGCGGGAGAGCGCGGTCATCGAGGCGCGGGACGTGGACAATATCTACGCCGTGCCCGCCTCCTATCACGCGGAAGGGCTGGATACCGAAGTGCTGTCCGCCTTCGGCATCGAGCCGGCGCCGGCGCCGAACCTGACGCGCTGGTCCACCATCGAGCAGCGGGTGCGCAATCCCGAGGGCGAAGTCACCATCGCCATCGTCGGCAAATATACCGGCCTGAAGGACGCCTATAAATCGCTGATCGAGGCCCTGGCCCACGGCGGCATCGCCAACAAGGTGAAGGTGAACCTCGACTGGATCGAAAGCGAGACCTTCGAGACCGAAGATCCGGCGCCCTTCCTGGAGCATGTCCACGGCATCCTGGTTCCCGGCGGCTTCGGCCAGCGCGGCGCCGAGGGCAAGATCAAGGCGGCGCAATTCGCCCGCGAGCGGGCCGTGCCCTATTTCGGCATCTGCTTCGGCATGCAGATGGCGGTGATCGAGGCGGCCCGGAACCTCGCCCACATCAAGCACGCCAATTCCACCGAGTTCGGCGAGACCTCGGAGCCGGTGGTGGGCCTGCTCACCGAATGGCTCAAGGGCAATGAACTGGAGCGCCGTTCGGCGGCGGGCGACCTGGGCGGCACCATGCGGCTCGGCGCCTATCTGGCGCAATTGGCCGAAGGCAGCCGGGTGGCGGGCATCTATGGCGGGGCGGAAATCTCCGAGCGCCATCGTCACCGCTATGAGGTGAACACCGCCTACAAGGAGCGGCTCGAAGAGCACGGCATGCGTTTCTCCGGCATGTCGCCGGACGGCCTGCTGCCGGAGATCGTCGAATATGCCAATCACCCCTGGTTCATCGGCGTGCAGTTCCATCCGGAACTAAAATCGCGCCCGTTCCAGCCGCATCCTCTGTTCGCGTCCTTCATCGGGGCGGCCATCGAGCAGAGCCGGCTGGTCTGAAGAAGGAAATCTCCATGCGTCGCGGCCTCGATCACGTCGTCCATCTGGTGCGGGATCTGGATGCGGCGGGGGAAATCTACGATCTGCTGGGCTTCACGGTGGGGGCGCGCAACCGCCACCCCTGGGGCACGCACAACCGCATCGTGCAGATGCCCGGCTTCTTCATCGAGCTGCTGCAAGTGGCCGAGCCGGAGAAGATTCCCGACGCGGCCGCCGGGCATTTTTCCTTCGGCGCCTTCAATCGCGACTTTCTCGCCCGCCAGGGCGAGGGCCTGTCCATGCTGGCCTTCGAGGGCCGCGATCCGGCGGCGGAGAAGGCCACCTTCGATGCGGCCGGGGCCGGCGGCTTCGACGTGTTCGATTTCGCCCGCAAGGCGCGGGGCGCCGATGGCGCCGAGCTGGACGTGGGATTCTCGCTGGCCTTCGCGCAGGATCCGGTGCCGTCCACGGCCGGCTTCTTCACCTGTACCCAGCGCCAGCCGGACAATTTCTGGTCCCCCCAGATGCAGCGCCACGCCAATGGCGTGACCGGCGTTGCGGGCGTGGTGCTGGTGGCAGAGAGCCCGCTGGATCATCTGAGCTTCATCGACACCTTGTGCGACTCGACCCCGCGCCGGGCCAGCGACGGCTGGTATGTGGCGCAGACCCCGCGCGGCGCCATCGACCTGATGACCCCCGCCTTGTTCACCGAGCGCCATGCGGTGGCAGCGCCCGCCGGCGAAGGGCTGCGGCTGGCGGCGGTGCGGTTCAATTCGCCCGGCGCGGCGGATCTGCGGCGCGGCCTGCTGGCGCGGAACATGGTGGAGGAGCAGATCCAGGGCAATGTGGTGGTGCCGCCGCGCTCCGCCATGGGCGCGACCCTGGTGATCGAGCGGCCCGCCGACGCGGCGTGAGCCGCCGGCAGGACCTTCCGGCCGCCGTCGACGCGGCAAGGCCCCTTGATCTTGCGGCGAAAATCCCCAGATTGGTCCGGCCTCCCGGCGCGCTGCGGCGGGATCGGCCCCCCGGCGCGGACGACCGCGTGCGCTGATCCCTTTGGGCGAGGACGACCCCGCCAAGTGCGGAGTGCGATCCCATGGCTTGGATCATCCTGTTCGCGGCTGGCCTCATGGAAGTGGGCTGGGCCATCGGCCTCAAGCAATCGGCCGGCTTCACCCGGCTGTGGCCCTCGGTCTTCACCGTGGCCAGCATCGTGGTGAGCCTGTTCCTGCTGTCGCTGGCCATCAAGGACCTGCCCATCGGCACCGCTTATGCGGTGTGGTCAGGCATCGGCATGGTGGGCGTGGCGGTGGTGGGCATCGTGGCCTTTGGCGAATCCATGGACCCGCTACGGCTGGTGTCCATCGGCCTCATCGGCGCCGGCATCGTCGGCCTGAACCTGGCGGGCGGGCACTAGGGTCCAACCCTTCCTCTGGTGCCGGCAGCCTGAGCGGCGGGGCATGTCTGTAGGCTCGCCCTGTCCGGGCGGGCCTTGCCCTGCTCAGCCGGGCGGAAGGCTGGCGAAGGGGTCATGAACCGCAAGGCCTAAGGGCGCGAAGTCCTTCAGATTGCGGGTGAGAAGAACCATGCCATTCGCGGCCGTTATGCCCGCGATGGCCATGTCCGCGTAGCCGGGGCTGCGGCCGGCCGCCAGAGCCACATCCATGAGCCGCCCGGTTTCCATGGCGGCGGCCTGATCGAGGGGCAGGATGCGGTCGGCATAGTGATGACGCACCAGGGAGAACCACGCCCCGAGCTGCGACGCCTTTCGGGTCTCGCCCATTCGCTGGCATTTGGCGATGCCGCTCACGATTTCGGACAGGGTGATGGCGGACATATGCAGCAGATGACTGTTGCGGGTCAGCCAGTCCACAAGACCCCCGTTCGCCGCCGCCAGAGTGGGAACGGTCGCGCTGATGACATTGGTATCAAGAACGTACTTCACTGGAAGAACGCTTGTTTGCATGGAGTTAGAACCCCGAGGTCCGCGGCGGTGAGGTGTCGCGTTCCGGAATCTCATCAAACGCCTGTGGCGGATGGCTCATCAGCCAACCGAACGACGGGACCTCCTGGGTCAAGCGATTGTACTCGGCCCAGGAGAGGACAACGGCCTGAGGCTTTCCCCGGCGGGTGATCAGGACAGGATCGCCGTCCATCGCTTGATCGACGACTTTGCTGAGGTTTTCCTTGGCCTCTCGCAGAAGCATCGTGTGCATGTGGCTGTGCTCCTCGCGCTTAGGACTTGGTTGATCGTGCTCTATGCATGGGGGTGTTCAGTTCCGCTTCATGCCCTTCCGATCTTGACGACTTCCCGCCCGTCTCTGCCGGTGCGTGAGGGAGCCTTTCGCATCAAGCCTCATTTCGTGACTACAATGGTCATTGTACGCCGAAATCGTTTCTCCACCAGGGGTATCGGCGGATCTTAAGGCGCCGGGCGCCGTGCCGCATGGCAGGCAGGCCCTCCGGGGCGCATCCCGGGCAGAGGCGCCGCTTTCCTGCCGCCCGCGCTTTCTCTATGAAGCGGCAGCGGCGGGGCTCTGGTGTCCGCCGGAAGGAGACAGCATGACGCGCGCCGACACCCCCGTTGAGCCGCAGTCCGTGGTGGAGGTGGGCAAGGCCCGCATCGGCAATGGCCTGCCCCTGGCGCTGATCGCCGGCCCCTGCCAGATGGAAAGCCGCGCCCATGCGCTGGAGACCGCCGCCGCGCTGAAGGAGATCGCCGCCCGGCGCGGCATCGGCCTCATCTACAAATCCTCCTTCGACAAGGCCAACCGCACCTCGGTGAATGCCGCCCGCGGCATGGGGCTGGACGCCGCGCTGCCGGTGTTCGCGGAAATCCGCGAGAGCCTCGGCTTGCCGGTGCTCACCGACGTGCATGAGGTCGACCAGTGCGCCCCGGTGGGCGAGGTGGTGGATGTGCTCCAGATCCCGGCCTTCCTGTGCCGGCAGACCGACCTGCTCATCGCCGCCGCCCATACCGGGCGGGTGGTGAATGTGAAGAAGGGCCAGTTCCTGGCGCCCTGGGACATGACCAATGTGGTGGCCAAGCTCACCGGCGCCGGCAACGGCCAGGTGATGGTGACCGAGCGCGGCGTGTCGTTCGGCTACAACACCTTGGTGTCCGACATGCGGGCGCTGCCGATCCTGGCCCAGAGCACCGGGTCGCCGGTGGTGTTCGATGCCACCCATTCGGTGCAGCAGCCGGGCGGCAAGGGCTCGTCCTCCGGCGGGCAGCGGGAGTTCGTGCCGGTGCTGGCGCGCGCCGCGGTGGCCATCGGCGTGGCGGCGGTGTTCATCGAGACCCATCCCGATCCCGACCATGCCCCCTCCGACGGCCCGAACATGGTGCCGCTGAGGGATCTGGAGGCGCTGATCGCGCTGCTGCAGCAGATCGACGCCATCGCCAAGGCCTATCCGGTGGCCATCTGAGCCTCAGTTGGGCTCCAGCAAGGTCTTGCGGGCCCGGTCGTAGCGCCACATGGCGCCGGGATGGATATGGGTGCCGCCCAGCCAGCGGTCCACCGCATTCTCGCTGGCATGGTCGAATTGGCCCTTGAGGGCGGCCGCGCCGGCGCGGGTGAGCGTCAATGGCGAGGTGGCGAAGGCGTGGTAGCTGATCTCATGCCCGTGCGCCTCGGTCTGGGCCGGGTCGAAGGCCTTGCACTCGCTGGAGGGGAAGGGCAGGCCCTCCAGCAGCGGCTCATGGGCGAAGGCCAAGGCGTCGAGCCGCAGGAAGAAGGGCAGGTCGGCCAGAAACTGCGCCGCCTCCTGGCGATGTACGGCGGCAAACAACTCATTGGCCTTCATCGGCCCCTCGCTGAGACCCCGCAGGATGCGCTCCTCGGTGAGCGACAGGCCGGTGCGCGGGGCGGGCAGTTCCTCCAGCGCCCGGCGCAGGGCGGGGCTCAGAAAGGGCAAAGCGGCATTGGGTCGGGCGGCCATGGCGGCCAGGGTCTTGGGGGTCAGGGCAGTGAAGGCCTCCCAGGCCTCATGCCCGGTTTCCAACTGCCGGCTGGAGATGGCCTGACCCGTGCGCGCCAGCGCCGCGATGGCGTCGGGGGCCAGGGTGCCGAGATAATCGGACGCCTGGATCAGCGTCAGGCCGATGCGCTCCGGCTCCAAGGCGAAGAAGTGCAGCAGCTGGACCAACTGGAGCTGGTCGTAGAGGTCGTGCTCGAACCACAGCTCCACCTCGCGAAAGGCGATGTGGATCTCCAGCTGGCCATCGCGCTCGGCAAAGTCGGCGCGCACGGAATCGAAGGGCAGGCCGAACGCGTAGGCGAGAAACTCGGCCCTTGTGTCGGAGACCACGGCCAGTGCGGCACCGGCGGGGACAGGTCCGTCGTGCAGCATGTCCCGCCACGGCAGGAAGTGCCCGACCACGCCGCCGGCGCGCAGCTGCGCCACGGCGCTGTCCCCATTGGTGACCACCAGCTTGGGCATGGCTATCCCCTTCCGCGATAGGGCGCGACGCCGGTGTCCGGCAGCCAGACACCGGGAGGCAGATCGCCCGTCTGCCAGAACACATCGATGGGAATGCCGCCGCGCGGATACCAATAGCCAGCAATGCGGAAGAAGCGCGGGGCCAACACATGTATCAAACGTTTGCCGATGGCCACCGTGCAGTCCTCATGGAACGCGCCGTGGTTGCGGAAACTGGCGAGATAAAGCTTGAGCGACTTGGATTCCACCAGATAGGCATCGGGCACATAGTCGATCACCAGATGGGCGAAGTCCGGTTGTCCTGTGACAGGACATAACGAGGTGAATTCCGGAGCCGTGAAGCGGGCCACATAGTTCACATCGGGATGGGGATTGGGCACGCGGTCCAGCACCGCCTCTTCAGGAGAGGTCGGCAAAGCGGTGTCCCGGCCGAGCTGGAGCTTGGCATCTGACATGTGGAGTCCTTGGACTTGCGGACGTTTCCCAGGGCCGGGCGCCATGTGGGCGCGCCTTTTTTAGGCAGCTTAGCGCAAATTCGCCCGCTGTCGCGCGGAACCTGCCCAGCGTCCGAGCCCCCTTATCAGCGGCGGCCGGACGGGGTAGAAGCGGCCCGCCCCAAGAGCCGCCGGCGGGCGGTTTCCAGCGTTGGGCAGACTGAAGGGAAGGACGTTCCATGACCGCCATCGTCGACATCATCGGCCGTGAAATTCTCGATAGCCGCGGCAACCCCACGGTGGAAGTCGATGTGCTGCTGGAAGACGGCGCCCTCGGCCGCGCTGCGGTGCCGTCCGGCGCCTCCACTGGCGCCCATGAGGCGGTGGAACTGCGCGATGGCGACAAGGGCCGCTATCTCGGCAAGGGCGTGCGCCATGCCGTGGACGCGGTGAATGGCGAGATCTTCGATGCCATCGGCGGCTTCGACGCCGAGGACCAGGTCAAGATCGACACCACCATGATCGGCCTGGACGGCACCCCCAACAAGGCCCGGCTGGGTGCCAACGCCATTCTCGGCGTATCGCTGGCGGCGGCCAAGGCGGCGGCCATCTCCAACAATCTGCCGCTCTATCGCTATGTGGGCGGCGTCAATGCCCGCACCCTGCCGGTGCCGATGATGAACATCATCAACGGCGGCGCCCATGCGGACAATCCCATCGACTTCCAGGAATTCATGATCCTGCCCGCCGGCGCGCCGACCTTCGCCGAGGGCCTGCGCTGGGGTGCGGAGATCTTCCACACCCTGAAGAAGGGCCTGAAGGACGCCGGCCACAATACCAATGTGGGCGACGAGGGCGGCTTCGCCCCGAACCTGGCCTCCGCCGAGGCGGCGCTGGACTTCGTGCTGAAGGCGATCGAGAAGGCCGGCTTCAAGCCCGGCGAGGACGTGTTCCTGGGCCTCGACTGCGCCGCCACCGAGTTCTTCAAGGATGGCGCCTATCATTATGAAGGCGAGGGCAAGGTGCGCGATATCGCGGCGCAGGTGGCCTATCTCGCCAGCCTGGTGTCGTCCTACCCCATCGTCACCATCGAGGATGGCATGTCCGAGGACGATTGGGCGGGCTGGAAGCAGCTGACCGACGCCATCGGCGCCAAGTGCCAGCTGGTGGGCGACGATCTGTTCGTGACCAATGTGGAGCGCCTGGGCCGCGGCATCAAGGCGGCCACGGGCAACGCCATCCTGGTGAAGGTCAACCAGATCGGCACGCTCACCGAGACGCTCGACACGGTGGAACTGGCCCACACCTCCGGCTATCGCGCCGTGATGTCCCATCGCTCCGGCGAGACCGAGGACTCCACCATTGCCGATCTGGCGGTGGCCACCAATTGCGGGCAGATCAAGACTGGCTCGCTTGCCCGCTCGGATCGCACCGCCAAGTACAACCAGCTGCTGCGCATCGAGGAAGAGCTGGGAAGCGCGGCGAAATATGCCGGCAAGGCCGCGCTGAAGGCGTTTGCCTGACCCCCTGCTGATGCTGGACGCGGCGGCCGATGGGCCGCCGCCGGAATGCCCCGGCAGGTCCGGGGCATTTTGCGTTTGGGGCGTCGTTCTTGCCGCCAGCCAGAATCGTCCCGGACGGACTCCGGAAAGGCGCGCTGTCAATGGGCGTCTTAACGGCGCCTCAACCTTGTGCGGTCAGCATGCGGCCCCATGCAGACCCGCTCCCGCCTCCGCGCCTTCTTCTTCGCTGTGCTGCTCTACCTCGTGTCGGGCGGCGTCATCGGGTATTTTGCCTACCACGCCTACAATGGCGACCACGGACTGATGGCCAAGCGCAATTATGAGCAGGAGGTGGAACGCCTCCAGGGCGAGCTGGCCACCCTCAAGGCGCAGCACCGGGAAATCGAGAACAAGGTCTCTTTGCTCGACGCCCGCAATCTCGATCCGGATCTGCTGGATGAAGAGGGGCGTCGCGAGCTGGATTTCGTCCACGCCAAGGACCTGGTGATGATCAAATCGCATCTTTGAACTTTATTGTGGTTCACAGACTAAATGAACCGAAATCAAGTTCAAGTGAGTGAAATCAAGCGTTTGCAACGTGTTGCGCTGCAGCACGACGCTTTTTTCGCTTTTGGTGGTCATCCAGGTGCGCTAGAGGAGGGGCGGCTCTAGCGTTTCCTGAGGAAGTCGATGGCAGCGAAGAAACCGACCGCCCGGACTGAGGCGGCTCCGGCCGGCGTACCGACCTTCACCAAAGAGCAGGAATTGCTCGCCTACCGCGAAATGCTGCTGATCCGGCGCTTCGAAGAGAAGGCCGGCCAGATGTATGGCATGGGTCTGATCGGTGGGTTCTGCCATCTCTACATCGGCCAGGAAGCCGTTGTGATCGGCATGCAGATGGCCATGAAGCCCGGCGATGAAGTGATCACCGGCTACCGGGATCACGGCCACATGCTGGCCACCGGCATGGAAGCCCGCGGCGTGATGGCCGAGCTGACCGGACGGCGCGGCGGCTATTCCAAGGGCAAGGGCGGCTCGATGCACATGTTCAGCACCGAGAAGCGCTTCTTCGGCGGCCACGGCATCGTCGGCGCCCAGGTGCCGCTCGGCACCGGCCTCGCCTTCGCGAACCAGTATCGCGAAAATGGCGCGGTGTCGGTCACCTATTTCGGTGACGGCGCGGCCAACCAGGGCCAGGTCTATGAGAGCTTCAACATGGCCGAGCTGTGGAAGCTGCCGGTCGTGTATGTGATCGAGAACAACAAGTATGCCATGGGCACCTCGGTCAACCGCGCCTCGGCGCAGACCGACTTCTCCAAGCGTGGCACCTCCTTCAACATCCCCGGCGAGCAGGTGGATGGCATGGATGTGCGCGCGGTGAAGGCGGCGGGCGAGCGGGCGCTGGGCTTTGCCCGCGACGGCAAGGGTCCCTACATCCTGGAAATGCAGACCTACCGCTATCGTGGCCACTCCATGTCCGATCCGGCGAAATACCGGTCGAAGGAGGAGGTCCAGAAGATGCGGACCGAGCACGATCCCATCGAGCAGGTGCGCGCGCGCCTGCTGGAGGAGAAGCTGGCCACGGAAGAGGATCTGAAGAAGGTGGATGCGGAGATCCGCGACATCGTCAATGAGGCCGCGGACTTCGCGACCCACGATCCAGAGCCCGATCCGTCCGAGCTGTACACCGACATCCTGCGTTGACGAGGTGACCGTGGCGGTCGTGGCGCTCATCGCCCTGTTTCTCTGCCTGGCGGGTGCCGCCGCCAGCTGGGGTGTTGCCGTGACCGAGGGGTTGAAGGCGAAGGGGGCCGCACGGGCGGCCAGCGGGGGCCACGGCCCCGCTTCGATGGCGCTCTTGGTGCTGTGGCCCTTCTCAGCCCGTCTTTTGGACGGCCCGGCCGCAGGCCATGCGGCGCGGGTCAGCAAGGCCCTGGTGGCCTTCATCACTGCCTTGATGCTCGCGGTCGCCGCGGTCTCCGTCTACACCAACCTCACGGTCGTGCGTCCGCCCCTTGCCGCTCCGGCGGGCCAGGGCCAGGTCACGCCCAGCAAGAGCTGACAGCCATGCCCATCGATATCCTCATGCCGGCCCTGTCTCCGACCATGGAGAAGGGCAATCTGACCAAATGGGTGAAGAAGGAAGGCGACACGGTCAAATCCGGCGACGTGCTCGCCGAGATCGAGACCGACAAGGCCACCATGGAAGTGGAGGCCGTGGACGAGGGCATCCTCGGCAAGATCCTGGTGGCCGAAGGCACCCAGGACGTGCCCGTGAACACCCCCATCGCCACCATCCTTGCCGAGGGCGAGGACGCCAACGCCGCCCCGGCTGCCGCCCCCGCCGCGCAGCAGAAGGCCGCCGAGAGCGCCCCCCCGGCCGCGCCGCAGCCTTCGCCCACCACCGCTGCCGCCCCCGAGCCGCAGAAGACGGTGCCCTCCGCTGTGGCCTCGCCGCCCATCGTCACGTCGCAGCCGGATCCCGAAGTGCCGCCCGGCACCGAGATGGTGACCATGACCGTGCGCGAAGCCCTGCGCGATGCCATGGCCGAGGAAATGCGCAAGGACGGCGACGTGTTCGTCATGGGTGAGGAGGTCGCCGAATATCAGGGCGCCTACAAGATCACTCAGGGCCTGTTGCAGGAATTCGGCGCCCGCCGCGTGGTGGATACCCCCATCACCGAGCACGGCTTTGCCGGCCTCGGCGTCGGCGCCGCCATGGCGGGCCTCAAGCCCATCGTGGAATTCATGACCTTCAACTTCGCCATGCAGGCGATCGACCAGATCATCAATTCCGCCGCCAAGACGCTCTACATGTCCGGCGGCCAGATCCATTGCTCCATCGTGTTCCGGGGCCCCAACGGCGCCGCTGCCCGCGTGGCCGCCCAGCACAGCCAGGACTATGCCTCCTGGTACAGCCACATCCCCGGCCTGAAGGTGGTGGCGCCCTATACGGCGGCGGACGCCAAGGGCCTGCTGAAGGCCGCCATCCGCGATCCCAACCCGGTGATCTTCCTGGAAAACGAGATCCTCTACGGCCACTCCTTCGAAGTGCCGAAGCTGGACGATTACGTGCTGCCCATCGGCAAGGCGCGCATCGCCCGCGCCGGCAAGGACGTGACCCTGGTCTCCTGGTCCATCGGCATGACCTACGCGCTGAAGGCGGCGGAGGAACTGGCCAAGCAGGGCATCGAGGCGGAGGTCATCGACCTGCGCACCATCCGCCCCATGGACGTCCCGGCGATCATCGAATCGGTGAAGAAGACCGGCCGCTGCGTCACCGTGGAAGAGGGCTGGCCGCAGTCCGGCGTCGGCGCCGAGATCGTCGCCCAGCTGATGGAGAAGGCGTTCGATTATCTGGATGCCCCGGTGCTGCGGGTGACCGGCAAGGACGTGCCGATGCCTTATGCCGCCAATCTCGAAAAACTCGCTCTGCCCTCGGTCGCCGACGTGATCGAGGCGGTCCGCGCGGTGACCTATCGCTGAGGGAAGCTCAAATGACGCGCGATGAGCTGCCTAGCGTTGTGAGTGTTGCACTGGGTAAGCTGGGCGGAAGCGCCCCGCTCGTGGAGATTGCCAAGTTCATTTGGAGTCATCACGAGCGCGAACTGCGGTCATCTGGGGATCTGTTTTTTACGTGGCAGTACGATATGCGATGGGCTGCGCAGCGCCTTCGAGATGAGGGAAAGCTGAGATATAGCCGTCGTGATGGTCGTGCCGTCTGGCAACTTACCTGAGGTCGCCATGCCCATCGAAATCCTGATGCCGGCCCTGTCTCCCACCATGGAGAAGGGCAACCTCGCCAAATGGCTCAAGAAGGAAGGCGATAGCGTCAAGTCCGGAGACGTGCTTGCCGAGATCGAGACCGACAAGGCCACCATGGAGGTGGAGTCCATCGATGAGGGGATCATGGCCAAGATCCTGGTGCCGGAAGGCACCCAGGACGTGCCGGTGAACCAGATCATCGCGCTGCTCGCCAGCGAGGGCGAAGACGTGAAGGCGGTGGCCGCCGGTGGCGGCACCAAGGCCGCTCCCGCTGCCGCCCCCGCCGCTGAAGCACCCAAGCCCGCCCCGGCGCCCGAGGCCGCGCCCGCTGCCGCTATCCCAGCGCCCGCCGCGGCTCCCGCTCCCGCGGCGCCTGCGCCGGCTCCCGCCGCCAAGGCGGAGGGCGCGCGCGTGTTCGCGTCGCCCCTGGCCCGCCGCATCGCCAAGGACAAGGGCCTGGATCTGGCCGCCGTGTCCGGCTCCGGCCCGCATGGCCGCATCGTCGCGCGCGACGTTGAGAATGCCCAGCCCGGCGCCAAGCCTGCTCCGGCCGCGGCCGCGGCAGCTCCTGCGGCTGCGCCCGCCGCCGCCGCGCCCGCACCGAAGGCCACGGTCGCCTCCGCGCCCGGCGCGGACCAGGTCAAGGCACTGTTCCCCGAGGGCTCCTATGAGGAGATCCAGCTGGACGGCATGCGCAAGACCATCGCCAAGCGGCTGGTGGAAAGCGAGCAGGTCACCCCCACCTTCTATCTGACGGTGGATTGCGACATCGACGAGCTGATGAAGCTGCGCGAGAGCGTCAACGCCTCTGCCGCCAAGGACAAGGACGGCAAGCCGGTCTTCCGCGTCTCGGTGAACGACTTCATCATCAAGGCGCTGGCCCTGGCGCTGCAGAAGGTGCCCGCCGCCAATGCGGTGTGGGCCGAGGATCGCATCCTGCGCCTCAAGCATTCGGATGTGGGCGTGGCGGTGGCCATCGACGGCGGCCTGTTCGCCCCCATCGTGAAGAAGGCGGAGACCAAGACCCTCTCCACCATCTCCAACGAGATGCGGGATCTCGCCACCCGCGCCCGCACCAAGAAGCTGAAGCCCGACGAATACCAGGGCGGCTCCACCTCGGTGTCGAACCTCGGCATGATGGGCGTGCGCGACTTCGTCGCCATCATCAACGCCCCGCAGTCGTCCATCCTCGCGGTGGGCGCCAGCGAGCAGCGGCCGGTGGTGCGCGGCGGCGAGATCAAGATCGCCACCCAGTTCACCGCCACCATCACCTGCGACCACCGGGTGATGGACGGGGCGCTGGGCGCCGAACTCCTGGCGGCTTTCAAGGAGTTCATCGAGAAGCCCATGTCCATGCTGGTGTGAGCCATGCTGGTGCGAGGCGGGATGGGACGTGGATGTTCCGCGCGCCCGACGGCCGCAGCGGGGTTTCGCTGCGGCAGATCAAATCGCGCAAGCCGGCTTGGGTGTAGCTGCACCGTCGGGCGGGTTTGAACCGCCCCGCGCATCTGGAGGATACCCTATGAGCCACACGCCGCACGAAATCCTGGCCGAGTTCCCCGAGCATGCGGACAAGATCCACGCTTTGCGCCAGTCTAATGCGCATTTTGCCAAGATTTATGAGGCCTACCACGAGGTCAATCGCGCCGTTCATCGCGCCGAGACCGACCTGGAGCCGCGGTCCGATGACGATGTGGAGAATCTGCGCAAGGAGCGGGTTCGCCTGAAGGACGAAATCTACGCCCTGATCGTGCACTGAGGCGGGCCCGGCCGGGAGGCATTGCTTCCCGGCATCCCCCTGGGTGCCTCCGGCCCTGCCGGACAGGGACACAACCATCGACCCACCGGCCCCTCGCGGCGGGGAGGGGAAGGAGAGACCCATGGCAGAGACTTCCTACGACGTGATCGTCATCGGCGGCGGGCCCGGCGGCTATGTGGCCGCCATCCGCGCCGCCCAGCTCGGCCTCAAGACGGCCGTGGTGGAGAAGAAGCACCTGGGCGGCATCTGCCTGAACTGGGGCTGCATTCCCACCAAGGCGCTGCTGCGCTCCGCCGAGGTCTATCATTATTTCGAGCATGCCAAGGATTACGGCCTGACCGCGGAAAAGATCGGCTACGACATCGCCGCGGTGGTGAAGCGCTCGCGCGGGGTCGCCAGCCAGCTGGCCACCGGCGTCGGCTTCCTGCTGAAGAAGAACAAGGTCGATGTGATCTGGGGCCGCGCCACCCTGACGGCACCGGGCAAGCTGAAGGTGGACGCCGCCGAGAATCCGCCCAAGGGCGCGCTGGGCGGCGGCGAGTACCAGTCCAAGAACATCATCGTCGCCACCGGCGCCCGCCCGCGGGTGCTGCCGGGCATCGAGCCGGACCAGAAGCTGATCTGGACCTATTTCGAGGCCATGGTGCCGGAAAAGATGCCCAAGTCCCTGCTGGTCATGGGCTCGGGCGCCATCGGCATCGAGTTCGCCTCCTTCTACAAGACCATGGGCGCGGATGTGACCGTGGTGGAAGTGCTGCCGCAGATCCTCGCCGTCGAGGATGAAGAGATCGCCGCCCACGCCCGCAAGCGCTTCGAGAAGCAGGGCATGAAGATCATGTCCGGCGCCAAGGTGAATGGCGTCACCAAGCAGGCGGACAGCCTGACCGTCCATGTGGAAGACGCCAAGGGCGCCAAGCAGGACATCCAGGTGGAGCGGATGATTTCCGCCGTCGGCGTGGTGGGCAATGTGGACGGCCTCGGCCTGGAAGCCGTCGGCGTCAAGATCGAGCGCGGCATCATCGTCACCGACGGCTTCGGCCGCACCAATGTGCCCGGCGTCTGGGCGATCGGCGACGTGGCCGGCGCGCCCATGCTGGCCCACAAGGCCGAGCATGAAGGCGTGATCTGCGTGGAGACCATCAAGGGCCTGCACACCCATCCCCTCGACAAGGGCAAGATCCCCGGCTGCACCTATTGCGTGCCGCAGATCGCCTCCGTGGGCCTCACCGAGAAGAAGGCCAAGGAGCTGGGGCGCGAGATCCGCGTCGGCCGCTTCCCCTTCATCGGCAACGGCAAGGCCATTGCGCTCGGCGAGCCGGAAGGCCTGGTGAAGACCATCTTCGACAAGACGACCGGCGAATTGCTGGGCGCCCATCTGGTGGGGGCGGAAGTCACCGAACTGATCCAGGGCTTCGTCATCGCCATGAATCTGGAGACCACGGAGCAGGAATTGATCGAGGCGATCTTCCCGCATCCGACCCTGTCCGAGACCATGCACGAGAGCGTGCTCGATGCGTATGGCCGCGTCATCCATATGTGAGCGGCGCGGGCTCAGCCCCGCCAGGGAGCCATGATGAACGACCAGACCTATGCGGTGCTCGCCCAGCCCGGCGTCGGCCTTTTCACCATGCTGGTGATCGGCGTCATCGCCGGCTGGGTGGCGGAGCGGATCACCGAGAGCGACCACGGCCTGCTGACCAATCTGGTGGTGGGCATCATCGGGGCGTTTGTCGGCGGCAAGTTGGCGGAATGGGCCAACGTGCCGGTGTTCGGTTTCTTCCGCACCCTGGTGGCGGCGATCATCGGCGCCATATTGGTGTTGTGGATCTGGCGCGCGGTGCGCCAGCGCTGAGCGTCCGGCGCAAGGCTGCGCTGCCGGCGGCCGGCTCGACGCTGATGCCGCGGGCGGCTAAGACAGATGAGACGTGCTGCCGCGCATCCGCCGGCACAACCTGAATGCGGAACCCATGGTCACCGTTCTCGACACGCTGAACCGTCCCCGCCACCCCGAGAAGGCGCACCGCCCCGAGAGCGACGTGCTGCGCAAACCGGAATGGATCCGGGTCAAGGCGCCGGGATCCGCCGGCTGGGCGAAGACGGCGGAGATCGTGCGCGCCAACGGCCTGCACACGGTGTGCGAAGAAGCGGGCTGCCCCAATATCGGCGAGTGCTGGGAGAAGAAGCACGCCACCTTCATGATCATGGGCGACACCTGCACCCGCGCCTGTGCCTTCTGCAATGTGCGCACCGGCCTGCCTTTGGCGCTGGATGGCGACGAGCCGCAGAAGGTGGGCGCGGCGGTGGCCAAGCTCGGCCTGTCCCATGTGGTCATCACCTCCGTGGACCGGGACGATCTGGCCGACGGTGGGGCGCAGCATTTCGCCGAGACCATCGCGGCAATCCGCGCCCTCAGCCCCGGCACCACCATCGAGATTCTCACTCCCGATTTCCTGCGCAAGCCGGGCGCCATCGAAGTGGTGGTGGCGGCGCGGCCGGACGTGTTCAACCACAATCTGGAAACCGTGCCGGGCAACTACCTGACCGTCCGTCCGGGCGCGCGCTATTTCCATTCGCTGCGGCTGTTGCAGCAGGTGAAGGAACTGGACCCCACCATCTTCACCAAGTCCGGCATTATGGTCGGCCTCGGCGAAGAGCGGAACGAGGTGCTGCAGCTGATGGACGACCTGCGCTCGGCGGAGGTGGATTTCATCACCATCGGCCAGTATCTCCAGCCCACCCGCAAGCACCACAAGGTGGAGAAGTTCGTCACCCCGGACGAGTTCAAGGCCTATGAGACGGTGGCGTATGCCAAGGGCTTCCTGATGGTGTCATCGAGCCCGCTGACCCGCTCCTCCCACCATGCGGGCGAAGATTTCGCGCGGCTGCGTGCCGTGCGTGAGGCCAAGCTCGGTCGGAGCTGATCTCGTGCCGTCTTTTGCCAACAAGCGGGTGGTCAACCACTCCGCGCTCAACATGTTCGATCTGGTGGCGGACGTGGAGCGCTATCCGGAATTCGTGCCGTTGTGCCAGGCGCTGCGCGTGCGCCGACGCTCGCAGAGCGGCGAGGGGGTCGAGATTCTGGTGGCCGACATGACGGTGGCCTACAAGCTGATCCGCGAGACCTTCACCTCTCGCGTCAGCCTCGACCGGCCGCGCCGGGTGATCCATGTGGAGTATCTGGACGGCCCGTTCAGCCGCCTGGACAATCGCTGGGAGTTCGTTGGCGTCGGCGAGACCCAGTGCGAGGTGCATTTCTCGATCTCGTACGAATTTCGCTCGCGCACCCTCGGCCTGCTGATGGGCGCCATGTTCGACGCCGCCTTCCGGCGCTTTGCCGATGCCTTCGAAAAGCGCGCCGATCAGGTCTACGGCAAGACCGCCTGAGGCGGCGGGCCGTCGCGTCAGGCCTGCCCCACGGCTATTGCGCCCCCTCGGTGAGCTGAGGGGCCGCCGTCAAAAAGGGGGCGTCGGGCCCTAGTACGGGCTCGCGATGAATGCCATACGGCGACCCGGTGAAGGCGATTTCGCGGGGCTGGGGAACATGGCTCCACGCAAGCTCCAACCGCTAATGTCTGTCATCATTGGCGAATGATGTTGCCTTGGGGGGCCTCATGAAGACCGCTGTGCGCAAGGTTGCGGGCTCACCGCCCGCCCGTCCATCCTATGGCCCGCCCGCCCGGCGGCAAGCCCCGCCGGAGCCCAAGAGCTACCGGCGCCACGCTTTATTCCTGCTGGCTTTCACCCTGGTCGGCGGCTTCTTCTTCGTGCTGTCGCAGATGCAGGATGCGGATGCCGAACGGCGCCTGGCCGATGCCACCACGGCCGACGAGATCGCCCGAATCGTCCTCGGCAATTCGGCCCGTGTTACGCCGACCACGAATGGCAAGCCGGGAATCTCCATCCATTATGATCTGGCCGCTTGGTCCCTGACGCGCGGGTCGGTGCGCTCGGCCTTCATGGGCAATGTGATCCGGCTGGTGCCGACGGTGTTCCAGCGGCTGCCGGAAACCTCGCAGGTGGAACTGGTGGCGGACAGCGTACTGGATACCATCCAGGGCCGCGAGGTGCGCCAGCCCACCCTCAGCATGATGTTCACCCGCCCGACCGCCCGCCGGATCAATTGGGAGAGCGTGACGAAGGTCGAACTGCCGCGGCTGGCCGATCGCGCCTGGGCGTCGCCCTCCATCGGCTGGCAATAACCGCACCCTGAAGCCGCGTCCTGACCTGAGACCGCGCCCCGCTCAGAAGCGGGCCACGGTCTCCAGCATGTCCAGGGCCACCAGCACCGAGCGCCGGCGAATCTCGCCGCGACCCAGATCGCCGAACCGCTCTTCGCGGTGGAGGACGGGGCCGCCCCGCTTGGCGGCCGCGAAATGCACCAGGCCCACCGGCTTTTCCTCCGACCCGCCGCCGGGTCCGGCCACGCCGGTGATCGCCACCGCCAGCCCCGTTCCCGCCGCCGCCAGCGCCCCGCGGGCCATGGCGCGGGCGGTCTCCTCGCTCACCGCCCCATGGGCGGCGAGGATCGCCTCGGGCACCCCCAGCATCTGCTGCTTGGCGGCGTTGGAATAGGTCACGAAGCCGCGGTCCACCACGTCGGAAGACCCCGCGACGGCGGTGAGGGCGCCGGCCACCAAGCCCCCGGTACAGGATTCGGCGGTGGCCACCGTGAGCCCGGCGGCGCGGCAGGTGGCCAGCACCTGGGCGGCGCGCTCTTCCATCTGCGGATCGATCATTCGATATCCTCCAAAGGCAGCCGCACGGTGGCCGAGGCCATGGCGGCGATGCCCTCGCGACGGCCGGTGAAGCCCAGGCGCTCGGTGGTGGTGGCCTTGACGCTGACGCGCCCCAGCGGGACGCCGGTGATGTCCGCAATGGCCGCCCGGATGGCGTCGCGATGCGGCCCCACCTTCGGCGCCTCGCAGATCAAGGTGAGGTCGAGATGGGCGATCATCCCGCCGCGCGCCCGCACCCGTTCCACCGCAAAGGCCAGAAACCGGTCGGAGGTGGCGCCCTTCCATTGCGGGTCGGACGGGGGAAAATGCGCGCCGATGTCGCCATCGGCCAGGGCGCCCAGCACCGCGTCGGTCAGGGCATGCAGGCCCACGTCCGCATCGGAATGGCCGTCCAGCCCCCGGTCGAAGGGAATGGCGACGCCGCCCAGCATCACATGGTCGCCGGGGCCGAAGGCATGCACGTCGAAGCCGGTGCCGGTGCGCACGTCGAGGCAGGCGGCAAGGTCGCGGTGGGTGGCGCGGGCGAGATCGGCGGGGGTGGTCAGTTTCACGTTGTCGGGATCTCCGGGAAAGGTGGCCACCGGGTGGCCGGCCCATTCCATGGCGGCGGCATCGTCGGTGAGGTCGGTGATGCCGGCGGCGGCGGCGGCGCGGTGGGCGGCC
Organism: Azorhizobium sp.; assembly: GCA_965227945.1. Taxonomy (GTDB): domain Bacteria; phylum Pseudomonadota; class Alphaproteobacteria; order Rhizobiales; family Xanthobacteraceae; genus Azorhizobium. The sequence continues at coordinate 508,555 of CBDDGQ010000005.1, forward strand.
AGCAGAGCGGCGAAATCGAACACCTGTGGCGTCTGCACCGCGCGTAGCGTCGCCCGGTCCGGGGTGGCGCACACCTGGCCGTCGGCGGTCACCTGCTTGATGGTGTCGGTCACCGGCACCACCGGGATTGCGGCGAGTGCGTCGGCACCGGCGGCGACGGCGCGATCGATCAGCGCATCGGAGGCGAAGGGACGGGCGCCGTCATGGACCAGGATGATGTCGGGCGCTGCGGCTGCCAGTGATTCGAGGCCCGCACGCACCGAGGCCTGCCGAGAGGCGCCGCCGGCCACCGATGGACGCAGGTTCGGCAAGCCCAGCGATGCCGTTTCGTAAAGATCGGCGTCGTCGGGATGGATCACCACCTGGATTTCGCTGACCGCTGGATGGTGCGCGAACCGTCGCAGGGTGTGGCGCAGGACGCTCTCGCCCGAGAGGGTGTGGTACTGCTTCGGCACCGTGCCACCGGCCCGCGTCCCTCGGCCAGCCGCAACGACAAGAACAGCGCAAGCCATGGACAAAGGGTCTCGGTTGGGGACATTCCCTGTCCTTGAACCGCGCCCACGGCGGCGGCGCAAGGGGTATCACAGAGGCAGCGGAGAGCCCGTCCCACGGGCAGTCCGAACACCGGACAGGCAACCGCTCGGTGATTTCTCCCATCGTGGCCTTGCGCAAATGGTTGTTATGTCTAGAATGTAGGCAGCAGCTGGATGGCCTAATTTCTGTGCAAGACCCTCTTTTCCCATCATTTTCGCCTCTAGCGATCGGCCCGCACCGGCTGCCGGCGCCGGTCATCCTTGCCCCCATGGCCGGGATCACCGACGGCCCGGTGCGCCGGATGGCGCTGCGCTACGGCGCCGGGCTCGCCGTCTCGGAAATGGTGGCCAGCGAAGCGCTGATGACCGGGCATGCGGAAATGACCCTGCGCGCCGAGGGGGCGGGCGTCGCCCTCCATGCGGTGCAACTGGCCGGCAACGATCCGTATTGGATGGGCGAGGCCGCCCGTCTGGCGGAAGCTTCTGGCGCTGCCATCATCGACATCAACATGGGTTGCCCGGCCAAAAGGGTGACCACCGGCGCGGCCGGTGCGGCGCTTCTGCGCGACCTGCCGCTGGCGACCCAGATCTTGGAAGCGGTGGGCGCTGCGGTGCAGGTCCCCGTCACCCTGAAGACGCGGCTGGGCTGGGACGACGCCGCCACCGTGGCGCCGCAGCTGGCGGCGCGGGCCGAGGCGGTGGGCATCGCGCTGGTGACCATCCACGGGCGCACCCGCTGCCAGTTCTATACCGGCTCTGCCGACTGGTCGGCCATCCGGGCGGTGAAGGCGGCGGTGTCTATCCCGGTCATCGCCAATGGCGATCTCACACGCAGCGCCGATGCCGCCGCCATGCTGGCGGCCTCCGGCGCCGACGGGGTGATGGTCGGCCGGGGCGCGCAGGGGCGGCCCTGGTTCCCCGGCGCCGTGGCCCACCATCTGAAGACCGGCCGGGCGCCGGAGCCAATTCCGCTCGCCGAGCAGCGCGACGTGCTGCTGGAACTCTATGACGGCTGGCTGTCGCTCTATGGCGTGGCGCTGGGCACCCGCCAGGCGCGCAAGCATGTGGGATGGGCCCTCGAGGCGGCCGCGGAGACCGCCGGCACCGGCGCCGCGTGGGCGAAGGACTGGCGCGGCCGCATTCTGACATTGGAGGATCCCGCCGCCGTCATGGCCGGGATTCGTTCCGCATTCGATCATCTCCCCTGGAGGGCGGCTGCATGAAGGCGGACCTGAAACGCCGGCCGGACGTGGAGGCGGCGCTGACGCGCGCCATCCTCGACGCGGTGCCTCATCCCGTGGTCACCATCTCCGACGATGGCAAGATCGTGGATGCCAACGTGGCCGCCGAGGCCTTCTTCCAGGTCAGCGTACCGCTGCTGCGCCGGCGCCCGTTCTCGGAATTCGTGCCGTTCGGCACCCCGCTGCTGAGCCTGATCGATCAGGTCCGCACCCGCGGCGCGCCGGTGAACGAATATCGCGTGGATCTCGGCACCCCGCGCAATGGCGGCGAGCGGGTGGTGGACATCCATGTGGCGCCCATGGCCGAGCAGGCCGGCCATGTGGTGGTGATGCTCCAGGAGCGCACCATCGCCGAGAAGATGGACCGCCAGCTCACCCATCGCGGCGCCGCCCGCTCGGTGAGCGCGCTGGCCTCCATGCTGGCGCACGAGATCAAGAACCCGCTGTCCGGCATCCGCGGCGCCGCGCAATTGCTGGAGCAGTCCGCCGGCGACGAGGACCGGGCGCTGACCCGGCTGATCTGCGACGAGGCCGACCGCATCGTGAAGCTGGTGGACCGCATGGAGGTGTTCTCCGACGAGCGGCCCATCGAGTGCGAGCCGGTGAACATCCACGCAGTGCTGGAGCATGTGCGCACGCTCGCTTCCTCAGGCTTTGCCCGGCGCATCCGCTTCGTGGAGGAATACGATCCCTCCCTGCCGCCGGTGTTCGCCAATCGCGACCAGCTGATCCAGGTGTTCCTCAATCTGGTGAAGAATGCCGCGGAGGCCATCGAGAGCGACCAGGATGGCGAGATCCATCTGACCACCGCCTTCCGCCCCGGTGTGCGGCTGACCGTGCCGGGCGCCTCCAGCAAGGTGAGCCTGCCGCTGGAATTCTGCGTCCGCGATAACGGCAAGGGCGTGCCGGAGGATCTGGCGCAGCACCTGTTCGACCCGTTCGTCACCACCAAGCCCACCGGCAGTGGCCTTGGCCTTGCATTGGTGGCGAAGATCATCGGCGACCATGGCGGGATCGTCGAATGCGACAGCCAGCCCCGCCGCACCACCTTCCGCGTGCTGTTGCCCATGTATCGCGGCAACCGCGCCTCATCCGAAGACAACTGAGGTGTCTATGCCCACGGGAAGCATCCTGGTCGCCGATGACGATGCGGCGATCCGCACCGTGCTCAATCAGGCCCTCTCGCGGGCCGGATATGAAGTGCGCTCCTGCGGCAATGCAGCCACCCTGTGGCGCTGGGTGAGCCAGGGGGACGGGGACCTGGTCATCACCGACGTGGTGATGCCGGACGAGAATGCCTTCGACCTCCTGCCGCGCATCAAGAAGGCGCGGCCGGACCTGCCGGTCATCGTCATGAGCGCGCAGAACACCTTCATGACCGCGATCCGCGCCTCCGAGCGCGGCGCCTATGAATATCTGCCCAAGCCCTTCGACCTGAAGGAACTGATCTCCATCGTCGGCCGCGCCCTGGCCGAGCCCAAGAAGATGGACAAGATCCCCATCGGGCCGGACGACCAGGAGAACATCCCGCTGGTGGGCCGTTCGCCCGCCATGCAGGAAATCTATCGCCTGCTGGCGCGGCTGATGCAGACCGACCTGACGGTGATGATTGCCGGCGAATCGGGCACCGGCAAGGAACTGGTGGCCCGGGCGCTGCACGATTACGGTAAGCGCCGCTCCGGCCCGTTCGTCGCCATCAACATGGCCGCCATCCCCCGCGACCTGATCGAGTCCGAGCTGTTCGGGCATGAGAAGGGCTCGTTCACCGGCGCCACCACCCGCAATCCCGGCCGCTTCGAGCAGGCGGAGGGCGGCACGCTGTTCCTGGACGAGATCGGCGACATGCCCATGGAGGCGCAGACCCGTCTGCTGCGCGTGCTCCAGCAGGGCGAATACACCACGGTGGGCGGTCGCACGCCCATCAAGACCGACGTGCGCATCGTGGCGGCCACCAACAAGGATCTGCGCACGCTGATCCAGCAGGGCCTGTTCCGCGAGGATCTCTATTTCCGCCTCAACGTGGTCCCCTTGCGCCTGCCGCCGCTGCGCGAGCGCTCCGAGGACGTGCCTGACCTGGTGCGCCATTTCTTCCTCCAGGCCGAGCGCGAAGGCCTGCCCGCCAAGCAGGTGGACGTGGCGGCCCTCGACCGGCTGAAGCGCTATCGCTGGCCGGGCAATGTGCGCGAGCTGGAAAATCTGGTGCGGCGCCTGGCGGCTCTGTATCCGCAGGAGATCATCAGCCCCGGCATCATCGAGGCGGAGCTGTCCGAGCCGGCGCCCAACACGCTGGCGGAGGATGGTCCGGTGGACGCAACCCTCGGGGCGTCGGTGGAGCGCCATCTGACGGCGTATTTCTCCGGCTTCGGGGAAGACCTGCCGCCGCCCGGTCTCTATCACCGCATTCTGCGGGACATGGAGTATCCGCTGCTCTCCGCCGCGCTGGCGGCCACCCGCGGCAACCAGATCAAGGCGGCGGAACTGCTGGGTCTCAACCGCAACACGCTGCGCAAGAAGATCCGCGACCTGGATATCCAGGTGATTCGCACCAGCCGCTGATCCGCCGCCCTTGATCGTGCGACGGACGCGCCCGGCGCTCTGCCGGGCGATCCGCGTTTCCGCTTAAGCTGTAGGACGGGGCCAATTTTCCCCATGGCTTGAACCGGCTGCGGGCGCGCTTTTGCGCTTTTGCCGCGCTGCTTTGCACCGGGCACCCTGGCGGCTGTCACATTTTTGCACCAGTGTCGTTCCACTGCATCAGTAACGTCCGACTCGGTCCGCTCCGAGTGCGTGGCAGCGAGGATGCGATGCGACCGGCCAGTGACAGACATCAGACGCGGGAGCCTCAGGGGGCGCCCGGCCCCCAGGAGCGGCACCGCCCATGACCCCAGCCGCGGTGAACGAGACTCCGGACAACGGCCCGATCACGCCGCCCGGCGTCGCCTCCGGCCTGTTCGCGCCGGTGGTGGTGGCGCTGGCGCTGATCTCCGCTCTCGCCACGTTCCTCATCCTGATGGGCCTTACCCCGGTGGTGCCCACCCATCAGGTGGTGATCAGTGTCCTGGCGGTGAATGCCGCCGCCGTTTTCATTCTCAGCACCATGGTGGGGCGGGAAATCTGGCGCATCGCCAAGGCCCGTGCCCGCGGTCGCGCCGCCGCCCGGCTGCATGTGCGTATCGTCAGCCTGTTTGCCGTGGTCTCGGTGGTGCCGGCGATCCTGGTGGCGGTGGTGGCCAGCCTGACCCTGGACCGGGGCCTCGACCGCTGGTTCTCCATGCGCACCCAGGAGATCGTGGCGAGCGCCGTGTCGGTGGCGCAGACCTATGTGCGCGAGCACGCGCTGAACATCCGCGGCGATCTGCTGGCCATGAGTTCCGACGTGACGCGCCTGAAGCCGTTGTTCGACAGCGACCGGGCCCGCTTCACCCAGATCTTCACCGCCCAGGCGGCGCTGCGGAACCTGCCGGGCGCCATGCTGATCCGCCGCGACCTGACGGTGGTGGAGCGGGCCGAGGTGAACATCGGCCGCGAATTCCTGGTGCCCGCCAACATCGCCATTGCCGAGGCCACCGCCGAGCAGCCGGTGATCTATCTGCCCTCCGATGCGGACTTCGTCGGCGCGGTGGTGCCGCTGCGCGACTATGACGATCTCTATCTCTACGTGGCCCGGCCCATCGACCCGCGGGTGATCGGCTATCTCAAGGCCACCCAGGAGACCCTGGCGGACTATCAGAGCCTGGAGGAGCGCCGCTTCGGCGTGCAGGTGGCCTTCGCGCTCATGTACATGGTCATCACGCTGATCGTGCTGCTGTCGGCGGTCTGGCTGGGGATCAATTTCTCCAAATGGCTGGTGGCCCCCATCCGCCGCCTGATGTCCGCGGCAGACCATGTGGCGGCGGGCAATCTGGATGTGCAGGTGCCGATCTATCGCGCCGAAGGCGACCTTGCCACCTTGGGCGAGACCTTTAACAAGATGACGCAGGAATTGCGCAGCCAGCGCGAAGCCCTGATCGGCGCCCGCGACCAGATCGACAGCCGCCGGCGCTTCACCGAGGCGGTGCTGTCCGGCGTCGGGGCCGGGGTGATTGGCCTGGATTCCGACGAGCGCGTCACCATCCTCAACCGCTCCGCCGAGCGTCTGCTGGGGGTGACCGAGGCGGAGGCCCTGGGCTGCGCCCTGGTGGATGTGGTGCCGGAGATCGCCGAGTTGCTGGCGGAGGCCGAGCACGCCCGCCAGCGCATCGTCCAGGGCAACATCACCATCAGCCGCGACGGGCGCGATCGCACCTACGCGGTGCGGGTGACCACCGAGCAATCCTCGGAGGTCGAGCACGGCTGGGTGGTGACGCTGGACGACATCACCGAGCTGATCTCGGCGCAGCGCACCTCCGCCTGGGCCGATGTGGCCCGGCGCATCGCCCACGAAATCAAGAATCCGCTCACCCCCATCCAGCTCTCGGCCGAGCGGCTGAAGCGCAAGTTCGGCCGGCATGTGACCCAGGATCGCGACGTGTTCGACCAATGCACCGACACCATCATCCGTCAGGTGGGCGATATCGGCCGGATGGTGGATGAATTCTCCTCCTTCGCCCGCATGCCAAAGCCCGTGGTGGACAGCCAGGATCTGGCGGAAACCACGCGGCAGACGGTGTTCCTGATGCGGGTCGGCCATCCGGAAGTCGCATTCGAGGCGGAAATCCCGCCCTCCCTCCCGGCGCGGTTCGATCGTCGCCTGATTTCACAAGCCTTGACCAACATCCTGAAGAATGCCGCCGAGGCCATCGAAGCCGTGCCGGCGGACGAACGCGGCCAGGGGCGCATCCGCATCAAAGCGGATCGCGCCGGAGAAGATTTGGTGATCGACATCATCGATAACGGGACCGGATTGCCCCAGGAGCGTCGCAGCCGGCTCTTGGAGCCTTATGTGACGACGCGGGAAAAAGGCACCGGCCTTGGCCTCGCCATCGTCGGCAAGATCATGGAGGAGCACGGCGGCGGGATCGAGCTGTACGACGCGCCCGAGGGCCGTGGCGCCTGGATCCGCCTGCGCATCCGCGCCGAGGGGCCCAAGCCCGAGGCTGCGCCCCGCGCCACCCAGATGGGAAGGAACTGACCCATGGCCCATGACATCCTGATCGTCGACGACGAGCCGGACATCAGCGGCCTGGTGGCCGGGATCCTCGAGGACGAGGGCTATTCCGCGCGCACCGCCCGCGATGCCGACAGCGCCTTGGCGGAGGTGGCCTCGCGCCGCCCGAACCTGATCTTCCTCGACATCTGGCTCCAGGGCAGCCGGCTGGACGGCCTGGAATTGCTGGACGTCATCAAGCGCGAGCATCCGGAAGTGCCGGTGGTGATGATCTCCGGCCATGGCAATATCGAAACCGCCGTGGCGGCGATCAAGCGGGGCGCCTACGACTTCATCGAGAAGCCGTTCAATGCCGATCGCCTGGTGGTGGTCACCGAGCGGGCGCTGGAGACCTTGCGCCTGCGCCGCGAGGTGCGCGAGCTCAAGCAGCTCACCCAGCCCCACACCATGGTGGGCCGATCCAGCGTCATCCAACAATTGCGCGCCACGGTGGACCGGGTGGGGCCCACCAACAGCCGCATCCTGATCGTTGGCCCGTCCGGCTCCGGCAAGGAACTGACCGCGCGCCTGGTGCATGCGGCGTCCGCCCGGGCGCAGGGACCGTTCGTGGTCATCAATGCCGCCGCCATCACGCCGGAGCGGCTGGAATTCGAGCTGTTCGGCGTCGAGGACGGCGAGGGCCGCGAGCGGCACCGCGGGGCGCTGGAGGAAGCGCACGGCGGGACCTTGTTCCTGGACGAGATCGCCGACATGCCGCGCGAGACCCAGAACCGGGTGCTGCGGGTGCTGGTGGAGCAGACCTTCACCCGCATGGGCGGCACCGAGAAGGTGCGCGTGGACGTGCGGATCATCTCCTCCACCGGCCGCCATCTGGAGGAAGAGATCGCCGCCGGGCGGTTCCGCGAGGATCTCTATCACCGCCTGAGCGTGGTGCCGATCCGCGTGCCGCCCCTGGCGGAACGGCGCGAGGACATTCCCGATCTGGTGGATTTCTTCATCGAGCTGATCTCCCAGACCACCGGCCTGCCGCGCCGGCGGGTGGGCGAGGACGCCATGGCGGTTCTGCAATCCCACGACTGGCCCGGCAACGTGCGCCAGCTGCGCAACAATGTGGAACGGCTGCTGATCCTGGCCGGCGGCGATGCGGATGCGGAAGTGACCGCCTCCATGCTGCCGCCGGATGTGGGGGCGCTGGTGCCCAGCCTGCCCAATGGCAATGGCGGAGAACACCTGATGGGCCTGCCTTTGCGCGAGGCCCGCGAAGTGTTCGAGCGGGAATATCTGGCCGCGCAGATTAACCGCTTCGGTGGCAACATCTCGCGCACGGCGGAATTTGTCGGCATGGAACGCTCGGCCCTTCACCGAAAGCTCAAGGCTCTGGGCGTAGGCTGACGGCGGGGGAACGGGTAAGGTCAGAACGTGATGCGGGTTCGGCTGCGGCAGCAACAGAGGTTGCGGCAGTCTCCGTGCTTGCTGGGGTGGGATAAGGCCGACGTTGCGTGTGAGCCGCAGGTGTCTCACGCGCGCCGGGGCCTTTGGGGGGAAAGCCAATGAAGGTCGTGATCTGCGGGGCGGGGCAGGTGGGGTTCGGCATCGCCGAGCGCCTCGCTGGCGAGCAGAACGACGTCTCCATCATCGATGCCGATCCGCGCCGCATCCAGATTGCCACCGAGCAACTGGATGTGCGCGGCGTGGTGGGACATGGCTCGCATCCCGATGCCCTGGCTCGCGCCGGCATCGAGCAGGCGGACATGCTGATTGCCGTCACCTTGCATGACGAAGTGAACATGGTGGCCTGCCAGGTGGGCCATTCGCTGTTCAACGTACCGACCAAAGTCGCGCGCATTCGGGCGCAGACCTATCTGCAGCCGGAATGGCGCGCCATGCTCTCGCGCGACCATCTGCCCATCGACGTGGTGATCTCGCCGGAAATCGAAGTGGGCGAGATGGTGCTGCGGCGGCTGTCGTTGCCGGGCGCCATCGACACGGTGACCTTCGCCGACGGCTCGGTGGTCGTGGCCGGCGTCTATTGCGGCGACGATTGCCCGGTGGTGGACACCCCGCTGAGCCAGCTCACCCAGCTGTTTCCCGATCTGGCGGCCACGATCGTGGCCATCAATCGCGGCGGCAAGGTGCAGGTGGCGCGCTCCGGCGACCATCTGGTGACCGGCGACATCGCCTATTTCGTCGCCCAGGCGGATCAGGTGGGTCGCACCTTGTCCATCTTTGGCCATGACGAGATTCCCGCCAAGCGGATCATCATCGGCGGCGGCGGCAATATTGGGCTCTACGTGGCCCAGGAGCTGGAGAAGCGCAATTCGGCCGCCAAGATCAAGGTGATCGAGCATTCCCGCGTGCGGGCGCAGGCGATCGCCGAGACCTTGTCGCGCTCGGTGGTGCTCAATGGCGACACCCTGGCCCGCGAGATCCTGGACGAGGCCGGTGTCTCCGATGCCGACACCATGATCGCTTTGACCAATGACGACCGCATCAACATCCTCTCCTGCCTGCTGGCCAAGCAATTGGGCGCGCGGCGCATCCTGGCGCTGCTGAACGAGCAGGGCTATGCCACCTTTGCCCGGGGCCTCGGCATCGACGCCCATGTGAACCCGCGCCAGATCACCGTCTCCAAGGTGCTCCAGCATGTGCGGCGCGGCCGCATCCGCGGCGTGCACTCGCTGCTGGACGGCGCCGGCGAGGTGATCGAGGCCGAAGCGCTGGAGACCTCGCCGCTGGTGGGGCGCCCGCTGCGCGACATCGATCTGCTCGACGGCTTGCGCATCGGCGCCATCGTCCGCAATGGCGTGGTGATGCTGCCCAAGGGCGATACGGTGGTGCGGGCGCAGGACCGGGTGGTGCTGTTTTCCGTGGCCGAGCGCATCAAGCGGGTCGAGCAACTGTTCCGCGTCAGCCTCGAATTCTTCTGAGAGATCCACACCCCTCCATGGCCTCCGCCATCCGCCTGTTTGCCTTGGTGCTCGCGCTGGTCGCGGCGGCCGCCCTCGTGCCGGCCGCCGTGTCCGTGCTCGCCCATGAGGGCGTGGCCGCGAGCTTCTTCGCCACCGCGCTGGCCTGCACCTTCCTGGCCGGGGCGGTGTATTTCTCCGTGCACGGGCAGTCCACCCGCATGCGGCGCCTGCCGCTGCTGGGGGCGGTGGCCGGGCTGTGGGTGCTGGTCCCGCTGGCCAGCGCCCCGGCGATCGCCTTTGCCGGCCACATGCCGCTGCGCGCCGCGCTGCTGGAGGCGGTGTCCGCCTTCACCACCACCGGCGTCTCGTCGGTGGGCGAGGGGCCGGCCAGCCTGTTCATCTGGTTCGCGCTGCTGCAATGGACGGGCGGTCTCCTGACCATCATCGCCGGCATCGCCGTGCTCGCTCCCGCCGGCATGGGCGGGCTGCCGGACCGGGCGGTGTCGCTGGGCGAGGCCCAGGAGGCCATCGATCTCACCGACGCCCTACGCGCGGTCGGGCCGATCTATGCGGGGGCGACCCTGCTGGCGCTGCTGGCCATGCTGGCCACCGGCCAGTCCATCTATGTGGCCGTGTGCCTCGCCAGCGCGGTGACCTCCAGCGGCGCCCATCTGCCGCCGGGCGCCCACGCGGCGATCGCCGACGGCATGGCGGTGAAATGGGTGCTGCTGCCGTTCCTCTTGTGGTCGGCCACCAGCGTGCGCTGGCACAAGGCGCTGGTGTCCCGGCGCATCAATGCCGCGCCGGAGCAGAGCGAGAGCCTGATCCTGCTGGCCTATTGGCTGGTGCTGGGGGTGGTGCTGGGCGCCTTCTTCTTCCGCGGCACGGCGGCGCTGTCGGTGGCGGACGCGGTGCCGGCGGGCCTGTTTGCCGCTGCCTCGCTGATCTCCACCTCGGGCCTCGCGCCGTTTGCCGGGGCGTTCGGCCATGTGCCCGCCGGCCTGGTGCTGGTGGTGGCGTTTGTGGGCGGCGGCGCGCTTTCGGTGGCCGGGGGCCTCAAGATCCTGCGGATCCGCGCCATGGTGCTGCGGGCGCGCGGCGACCTGCTGCGCCTGGTCTATCCCAACATGGTGCAGCCGGCCCGCACCGGCGAGGGCGGCGTCGGCTCGGCCATGCGCGGGGTGTGGGTGGGGGCCATGGCGCTGTTCATGACCTTCGGCGCCGTGCTGATCGTGCTGGCCAGCGGCCTGCCCAGCCTCGATGCGGCGCTCACCGGCACTGTGGCCGTGCTGAGCAACACCGGCCCGATCTATGACGAGGCCGGCGCCGGCTGGCCCGGCTTCGACACCCTGAACGGGCTTGCCGCCTTCGCGGCCGCCTTCGGCATGATCGTCGGCCGGCTGGAGACGGTGGGCGCCTTCGTGCTCATCCATCTGGCCTTCTGGCGCACATGACCGGGCCGGACGGGATGGCGGTGCCATGATGTCGGCCCATTGGGGGCGTTAGGCGTTCCGCACTGTCCAACACCCTCTCTTCTCAGACCCAGACACAACGGCGGTTTCCATGTCGCGCATCGCATACGTCAACGGCCAATATGTGCTCCACGCCGAGGCCAGCGTGCATGTGGAAGATCGCGGCTATCAGTTTGCCGACGGCGTCTATGAGGTCTGCGAAGTGCGCGATGGCCAGCTGGTGGACGAGCGCCGCCATCTGGACCGGCTCGACCGCTCGTTGCGGGAGCTGCGCATCGACCCGCCCATGGACCGCGGTCCGCTGGGCGTGGTGCTGCGCGAGACCGTGGCGCGCAACCGGGTGCGCGACGGGCTGGTCTATCTGCAGGTGACCCGCGGCGTCGCCCGCCGCGACCATGCCTTCCCTGCCGCCGGCACCCCCGCCAGCCTGGTGGTGACCGCCCGCGCGGTGAATTTCGCCGCCGCGGACAAGGGCGCCGAGGTGGGCATCAAGGTCATCACCGTGCCGGACAACCGCTGGGAGCGGGTGGACATCAAGACCGTGGGCCTGTTGCCCAACGTGCTGGCCAAGCAGGCGGCCAAGGAAGCGGGCGCCAAGGAAGCCTGGTTCGTGGATGCCGCCGGCCAGGTGACCGAGGGCTCCTCCACCAATGCCTGGATCGTCACCGCCGACGGCAAATTGGTGACCCGCTCCGCCGACAGCGGCATTCTGCGCGGCATCACCCGCACGGTACTGTTCGACCTGGCGGAAAAGGAGCAGCTGCGCATCGAGGAGCGGGCCTTCACCCGCGAAGAGGCGCTCAATGCCCGCGAGGCGTTCATCTCGTCCGCCACCAATCTGGTGATGCCCGTGGTGATGATCGACGGCCAGGCCATCGGCGACGGCACCCCCGGTCCGCTGACCCGGCGGCTGCGGGAGCGCTATCACGCTTATGCCGAATTTTCCGTGTGAGAAGTGCCTGACTCCATCATGTTGCACGGCAAAATGATGTTGCACTGGCGTCCTGTTGTGCGATGCTAGGGTGCTTATTCCCGCCCCCGCATGGTCGCGACGCTTGGCCCCCAGCTCGGCGCCGCGCGATGGGGAAAGGGCGGGGCAACGCCGAAAGAAACGGACATTAAAATGGCGGCGGAACGCACACAAAATCTGCAAGACACCTTTCTCAATCACGTGCGCAAGAACAAGGTTCCCCTCACCATCTTCCTGGTGAACGGCGTGAAGCTTCAGGGCGTGGTGACCTGGTTCGACAATTTCTGCGTGTTGCTGCGGCGCGATGGCCACTCGCAATTGGTGTACAAGCACGCCATCTCCACGATCATGCCCGGTCACCCGGTGCAATTGTTCGATCCCACGGACGACATCGGGGCGGAGAAAGCGTGATCCTGCGTGGAGCCTAAAGACGAGCGGGGCGCGGGCGGGGACGGTACCAAGGGCGTGGATCGACGCGCCCCGCCGACCCGCTGCGCCGTCATCACCCCTTTCCTCAACAAGAAGTCCGCCAAGGGCAGCGCCGACCGCCGCTCGCCGGAGGCCCGCCTCGCCGAGGCCGTGGGCCTGGCGGCGGCCATCGACCTGCAGGTGGTGTATTCCGGCCTCGTCTCCCTCTCCGAGGTGAAGCCCGCCACCTATCTGGGCTCCGGCAAGGTGGCGGAGATCCACGACATCGTGCACGACCAGGAGGTCGGGCTGGTGTTCGTGGATGCGGCGCTCTCGCCCGTCCAGCAGCGCAATCTGGAGAAGGCGTTCGAGGCCAAGGTGGTGGATCGCACCGCCTTGATCCTGGAGATCTTCGGCAGCCGCGCCCGCACCAAGGAGGGCACACTGCAGGTGGAGCTGGCCCATCTGAACTATCAGCGCTCGCGCCTGGTGCGGTCCTGGACCCATCTGGAGCGCCAGCGCGGCGGCTTCGGCTTCCTCGGCGGCCCCGGCGAGACCCAGATCGAGGCCGACCGCCGCCAGATCGGCGAACGCATCCTGCGCATCGAGCGTGATCTGGAGCAGGTCAAGCGCACCCGTGCGCTGCACCGCACCAGCCGCAAGCGCGTGCCGTATCCGGTGGTGGCCTTGGTGGGCTACACCAATGCCGGCAAGTCCACGCTGTTCAACCGCCTGACCAAGGCGGAGGTGATGGCGCAGGATCTCCTGTTCGCCACCCTCGATCCCACCTTGCGGGCGGTGGATTTGCCCCATGGCACCCGCATCATCCTGTCCGACACCGTGGGCTTCATTTCCGAACTGCCGACCCAGCTGGTCGCCGCCTTCCGCGCCACCTTGGAAGAGGTGATCGAGGCCGACGTGATCCTGCATGTGCGCGACGTCTCCCATCCCGACACCGACGCCCAGGCGGCGGACGTGCGCGATGTGCTGACCGAGCTGGGCATCGATCTGGAGACCGGCCGGGTCATCGACGTGTGGAACAAGGTGGATCTGCTGACCCCCGAGGACCACGAGCGCCTCACCAACACCGCGGTGCGCACGGATGCCACTGAGCGCCCGGTCCTGGTCTCAGCCCTCACGGGGGAGGGGGCGGAGGCGCTTCTCGCCATCGTCGAAGGCCGCATCACCGCCGGCCGGGTGACGCTGAAGGTGACCATCCCCGCCGAGGATGGCGAGGGCCTGGGCTGGCTCTATCGCCACGGCGAGGTGCTGGCGCGCGAGACCGACGATGACGGCGTGCTGCGCGTCTCCCTGCGGATTTTGCCCGAGCGCGCGGCGCTGGTGAAGCGGCGGTTCGGGGCGGCGAGTGTGCGGCCGGGGTGAGCCCCGTCTTGGCGACAATGAGGTCAGATGGGGAGCGGTTGCCGTGCTTCGATATTTATTTACGTGCGGCGGCTCCTTGGTCGCACCGGGCCCGGCGAGATAGGCCTTTTACGAACACGCCCCCGAAGTGCGGGAAGGAAAGTAAGGACTGCCTCTTGTTGCGAACCTTCTTCCAAATAGGTTTCGTGAAAAGGAAGGTGCAATAATTTCTCTCGTTTGATGGCAACTAGACCGAATTGTAGAAGTAGGTCAGTGAGATGCACTGCGTCGCGTGCCCATGGTTGATCCTTAAATGCAAGTATTTCTGTATTTGAAGCGATCATCTGATCGAGCCGCGCATCCATTTCTAATTTAGAAATCGTCTGGCTCTTCCCTTCAAATAAAATGAGGGCGGCGCGACTTAGGCCTGGGTATTGACGATCGTAAGCCGCGACAATCTGATCTAAGCAGGCGTCGCTGTACGCACCAATTGTGCGCTCCAACGCCGCTTCTGTAACGGGCTCATCCGGGAAGGTATCGAAATGTAATTCCAGCCTGCGAAGCACATCGCGTGGGCCGGTTCTGCTGTCCCTAATGATCGCTTCAAGAGCAGCTTCGGGTTCCGACAAAAAAACATCTTTCAATCCGATATTTGCCGCTTCAGCACGTTTACGAACTAAAAGTTTCAGCTCATCTTCTGACCATGTTAATCTTACACGCGAGCTTAGCGGTATGTTTGCAAATTCGTCAACGCGCCTTAGTGCGCGCATGACATTTGGTTTGATAAGGATAATGCACTTAAAGTTATGGAGTTCTTTGTGCAATTCATAAGCTGCAATTACAAGTGCCGCTACCATATTGTCATTCAAATGTTCATCGGCTGTAAATATAGATTCCGGATCATCGACAACAATACGCATGTGCAAAATCTTGCTCAGTTTTGAAACTAGTGACAATGCTTTATCATATTGATTTCGCTCTATAAATCTAGAATGCATGTCCTTTTTATCCGAAGGGCGGAAGCCAACTCCAAATCCCAGAATTGAAACACTGCCAAGGCGGCCGAGTACGGTCTTGACCTTTCCCCATATATCTTCAACTAAAATTTTCGCTTCTTGCATTAAATCTTGAGGTACGGATTTCAATAATTCGTGGTCTTTATGAGTCGTTAGCATGCCGATCAAAATCTGGACAATAAGTTCGCCCTTTAATGTCTCGACGTACTGAAGCGTAGGGCGGGATCCTGATATGTCCAAATTATATTGTGTTTTGGCACTAATCTTTTGTATCAATTTATTGTTGTCTAACTCAGTTAGTAGCCGAAAGCTCGCAGATTTGCCAATGCCCTTTAATCCAACAGCTAGAAATGCTGGATCCGTTGTGGATGCTAGGCGGCTTAGCGATTGAGTCTGAACGCTGTATTTTACAAGCGTGCTATCCGATCTCGCGTCGCTTTCCTTTATGTACTGCAGAAAGGTCTGGAGTGACATCAAGCACCTTTGGTTGGAAGGACTATACGACGTGTCACGACGGTGAATCCGAAGTACTCGCGGACGCCTCCAAGGCTACATAGATGCAAAAACTGATTTTCCGTGCAATCTAATCCAAGATATCTATAGAGTTCGCGCAGGGTTGGTAGTATTATGTCTTCTGATTGTAAAAGTTCTGGTATGATTTTTTTTAATTTATCTGATGTGAGTCCGCACGCTTTGAGCTTGGCGATGGATTTGCGATTTAATAGTACTTTTGCACCCTCTGGTGTTGGTTCTTCATCAAGCGTGCTTTCTAGTTGTTCATCATTGTTGATTTTTAGAAGGCCTATGTGATGGATTAATGACACATAGGCGACAATGGATGTTGGTCGCATCACGTGAACAACATCCAAACGACTATACGAAAATTCGGCGGGCTGAACCTTATGCACCTTGGCAGCCAGCTCTCCATAGGAAGAGAACTGTTCGCCGACGGATTCTCGCACGACAACATACAGGCGTCCTTCGAGTGACATTGGCGGCCTCATTCGTCACGAGATCTACAATCCAACAGATGCAGAGATGCCGACAGCCTCGTCTTAATGATTAATGGTGAATTTTGTCAAATTTATTTGAGTTGAACGCAGTCGGCGCCAGAGATCCGCTTTTGCTCTTGTACCCTCCTGGCACGGGAGGTCTGTCGTGCGATATGTTGCGCCTCCTGATCCTCATTCACCTCTGTCAGCACGTCCTCACTCCCCCCGCTTGGCCTCCACCCACAGCGCCTCCATCTCGTCCAGGCTCGCCTGCTGCGGGCGCTTGCCCTGGGCGGCGAGGGCGGCTTCCACATAGCCGAAGCGGCGGGTGAACTTGGCGTTGGTGCCGCGCAGCGCCGCTTCCGGGTCCACCCCCGCATGGCGGGCGAGATTGACCGCCGCGAACAACAGATCCCCCACCTCGTCCTGAATGGCGGCGATGCCCCCCTGAGCCAGCGCCTCGGACACCTCGGCGGTTTCCTCGCGGATCTTGTCCAGCACCGCGCCCGCATCGTTCCAGTCGAACCCGACCCGGCCGGCCTTCTCCTGCAATTTCAGCGCGCGGGTCATGGCCGGGAGCACCACCGGCACCCCGTGCAGCACCCCGCCGCCATCCTCCGGCGGCAGGCCGGCGGCCATGCGGCGGGCGGCGCGTTCGGCCTTCTCGCTCGCCTTGATCTCGCTCCAGGCGCGCTTGACCGCTTCCGGGGAAAGGTCGCGGGTATCGCCGAACACATGGGGATGGCGGCGGATCAGTTTGGAGGTGATGGCCTCCACCACGTCGCCCAATTCGAACGCGCCCTGCTCCTGCGCCAGGCGGGCATGGAATACCACTTGCAGCAGCAGATCGCCCAATTCGTCTTTCAGATCATCCAGATCGCCGCGGGCGATGGCGTCCACCACCTCATAGGCTTCCTCGATGGTGTAGGGGGCGACGGTGGAAAAATCCTGCTCCAGATCCCACGGGCAGCCGGTCTGCGGCGTGCGCAGCGCGGCCATGATCTCCACCAGGCGGGCAAGGTCGCGGGAGGGCTGCATGAGGATCTCCGGAAAATGGCTGCCGTCCTTATGCCGGGGGCGGGGCGGGCGCGAAAGAGGCGAGGTGGCTGCCCCTGGACCTCCCCTTGCGGCCGCGAGCGGCTATGATGGGGGCAAGGAGAGAAGTCATGTCCGCATCCGTTTCCGCCGTGCCGCCCCCTCCCG
Source organism: Azorhizobium sp. (assembly GCA_965227945.1). Taxonomy (GTDB): domain Bacteria; phylum Pseudomonadota; class Alphaproteobacteria; order Rhizobiales; family Xanthobacteraceae; genus Azorhizobium. Next base: position 525,747 of record CBDDGQ010000005.1, read on the forward strand.
CCCGCAGCGACGGCATCCGGCCGGGGGAAGTCATGGTGGATTTGCCGGCCGTCTATGACGCCGGCCTGTTCTTCATCGGCGCCATCCGCACCCCGTTCCCCGATCGCGCCGCCTGCCCCAAGCGCGCCGAGCCGGACGGGCCGGTCTGTACGCTTCAGGTCGATCCGCGCTGGCGCGAAGCGCTGGCGGGCATCGTCCCCGGCTCCCGGTTGCAGGTGCTCTATTGGATGGATCAGGCCCGGCGCGATCTGGTGCGGCAAAGCCCCCGCCGCGACGGCACCACCACCGGCACCTTCTCGGTGCGCTCGCCGGTGCGGCCCAATCCCATCGCCTCGTCGGTGGTGACCGTGGTGGCGGTGGAGGACCTTTCCATCCAGGTGCGCAGCCTGGATTGCGTGGATGGCACCCCTCTGGTGGATCTCAAGCCCGACTTCTGCCCCCACGCCGACGCGACCCGCCCCGCATGAGCGCGCAAACTGCCACGGGCCAAGACCCCACTGCCGGCGCCGTCGGCCTTTCCGGCGCGGCGCCTTTTCTCGCCTATGGCTATCGCCCGCGCATGGCGGGGGCGGCCACCCGCCTGACCCTGGACACCGGCGCCGCCGAGCCGGTGCTGGAATGGATGGTGGGCCCGCGCTCCGGCCGGCTGCCGGTCAAGGACATCACCGGCCTCACCTTGCGCTATGAGCCGGGGCAGTTGGGATCGGCCAATTATGCCTTGCTGATCGCCACCCGCGCCGGCCCGTCGCTGCGCATCGGCTCGGTGTCGCGCACCGGGCTCACCGGGGTGACCGACCATCGCGCCGGCTTCGTCACCTTCGTCACGGCGCTGCATGGGGCCCTGGCGGCCACGGGTGCGCCGGTGCGCTATGACGCCGGCCTGCCGGTGTGGCGCTGGCGGGTCATGGTGGCGCTGGCGCTGGTCGTCGGTGGGGCGCTGGCCTGGATGGCGGTGAGCGCGGTGATTGCCGGCCTGCCCATCGAGGCGGCGATCATGGTGGTGCTGGCCCTGGTGCTGGCGGTTCCTTTGGCGGAAACCCTGTGGCGCAACGTGCCGGGGCCTTATGTGCCCTCGGCGCCGCCGGCCCGTCTCTTCCCCGGCTGAGTTTCGCCGGCCTCGTCCGCCGCCTTGCGGATCAGGCCGGCGGCGACGTCGGAGAGGCGCGGCGGCGGCAGCGCGGCAAACGGCATCGGCCGGGTGACGGCGATGGCGGCGAGCCCCAGCCGCGCCGTGAGCAGGCCGTTCACCACTCCTTCGCCCAGGCGGGCGGAGAGGCGGGCGGCGATGCCATGGCCGAGGATCTGCTGCACCAGGCTGTCGCCCGCCGCCATGCCGCCGGTGACCGCCAGATGGCTGAGCACATGGCGGCCGAGCCGCAGCATGCCCAGCACGCCGGGCCGGCCGCCATAGAGGTCGCACAGCCGGCGGGTGAGGGTGACGGCGGTATAGAGCACGAACAGCAGATCCACCGCCGCCCGCGGCGAGACGGCGGTGACCACCGACACCCGTTTGGCGGCGTCGGAGACCATGGCGCGGGCCTGGGCATCCAGCGGCCCCATCAAGGTGCGCTCGGTGACGCGGATCAGATCGGCGCCGTCGATGATGGCGCCCAGATGGGTGGAGAGTTCGCCCCGCGCCCGCGCCAGTTGCGGCGTCTCCTTGGCCAAAGCGAGCAGGGATCGCGCCACCGCTTCCGCATCGGGGCGGTCGTCGCGGGCGAGCGCATCGGCGGATTGCTGGCGCAAGGTGTCGAGCGAGGAAAGCCGCGCCAGTCCCATGGCCTCGCGGGTGAGGATGGCGAGGAGCGCCACCGCCAAAAGGCCGGCAAAGCTGAGGCCCACATAGCCCAGCCATTCGGCGCGGGCGAACAGGTCTTCCACCAGATGGGAGATGGCAAGGCCGGTGCCGAGACTGACCAGCCCGCCCAATGCGGTCCAGAACAGGCCGCCCAGGGAGATGCCGAAGCGGCGCCGGGGCGGCGCCGGCAGCGGAACCAGGACCGGATTGTCCTCCGGCGCCAGCTCCAGCGGTGCCAGCGTCAGGCCGCCGTCGTCCAGTTGGAAGATTTCGGGCCGGCGGCCCCGTTGCTCCACCATCCGCTCACTCAACTCCTGTGCCGGACCCGCGGGCCGGCCTCATGCCAGGCGATCGCCCAGCAGAAACTGGAGCGCCCGGTCCAGACGGATATGGGGAAGCGCGGCGCCGGCGCCAATGCCGGCGGGCGGGCGGAAGCGCAGGAAGCGGAAATCACTGTCGGCCCCATCGCCACTGGCGAGGCCCGTGAAGCCGCCATCGGCCGCGAACAGCGCGTCGGGGCTGGCGGGCAGTTCGCCGGGGAACACCCCCACCTCGGCGAGGCCGTCGAAGCTCTGACCGCCCGCCGACTGGCCGGCCTCCGGAGTCCCGACGATGGCCGGGATCAGCGCGCCGCCCCGGTTCACCGACGCCTCCCGCGTCGCACGCACGGCGGCGAGCGCGGCCACGTCGAAAAGCGCGCCTTCCGCCTTGGCCCTTAGCAAGGCCCGGTCCACCAGCCGCTGGAGAATGGCCTCCAGCCGGTCGTGGCTGGTCTGGTGCAGATGGTCGGCCTTGGTGGCGGCGAACAGCACCCGCTCGATGCGGGGGCGAAACAGTGCGCTGGCGATATTATTCCGCCCCAGCCGGAAGGCGGTGAGGATGCTGTCCATAGCCCGTTCCAGATCGGCCAGCGCAGCAGGTCCGGCATTGAGCGCGGAGAGCGCATCCACCAGCACGATCTGCCGATCCAGGCGGGCGAAATGCTCGCGGAAGAAGGGGCGGACAATGGCGCTCTTATAGGCCTCGAACCGCCGGGCCATCATGGCGCCCAGCGAGCCGGCCTTGAGCGTGGCGGCGTCGGAGAGGTCCAGCGGCGCGAAGGTGAGGGCAGGGGAGCCTTCCAGGTCGCCGGGCATGAGGAAGCGGCCCGGCGGCAAGAGGCTCATGGCCACCCGCTCGCTGCGGCAGGCGGCCAGATAAGCGGTGAAGAGCCCGGCTAAAGCGCGGGCCTGGGTCTCATTCTCGGCGGACGCCGGATCGGTGGCGGCGAGCGCCGCCAGGAAGGGGGCCGCCATGGCGGCGCGGGCGGGATCGCGGGCGAGCTCCAGGCTGGTGCGGGAGAAGTCCGCAAAGCTCATGTCCAGCAGCGGCAGATCCAGCAGCCATTCGCCGGGATAGTCCACCAGATCCAGGGTGAGCGTGCGCATCCCGCCCCGGCGTGGGGCATAGCGGATGGCGAGGCGTAACTCGCTGATGCGGGTGGTGGAGGCTGGCCATTGGCGCTGCGTGATGATCCGCGCCAGATGGTCCTCATAGGCAAAGCGCGGCACCGCATCGTCCGGCTGCGGCTTCAGCTCGGCCCCGGCGATGCGGCCGCTGTTGGCGGGCTCGAACACCGGCAGCCGGCCGCCGCGGATGAGCGCATGCACCAGCGCGGTGGTGAACACCGTCTTGCCGGCGCGGGACAGGCCGGTGACCCCCAGCCGCAGGGTGGGGGCGGCGATGTCCTCCACCCGGTCCAGGAACGAACGCAGGCCGATGCGGGCCTCGTCGAGAAACGTGATCTGTCCGGCCACGCTCAATCGTCCGCGATCGCCAGCCCGCGCGGCGTGACGAAACGGTCCAGGCGCCCGGTCTCGGGCACCACATCGGCCCAATCATCGATGGGCAGATCGATCACCGCGAAGGCGCCGGTGGGGAATTTCTCCTGCATGCTCTCCCGCGCAATGCCGGGACCACCGCCCACCAGCGTATCGGCGAGGTCTTCGGTGCCGGGATTATGGCCCACCAGCATCAGAGCGTGGGCGCTGGCCGGCTGTTCGCGCAGCAGCGAGAGCAGCCGGGTGGCGCTGGCCTCGTAGAGCCGCGGCTCGCTGAGCACATGGGGAATGCCGGGCAGTTGCGGCGCCACCAATTCCCAGGTCTCACGGGTCCGGCGGGCGGGGGAGACCAGCACCCGGTCCGGCATCAGCGCTTCCTGCGCCAGATATTGGCCGATGCGCGGCGCCGCCAGGCGGCCACGGTGCGCCAGGGGACGCTCGGGGTCGGCGATGCCATCCGGCCAGTCAGACTTGGCGTGGCGGAGCAGAATCAGTCGGCGCATGGGCTGAAAACGGGTCCGTGAGGGGAGGTCATCCTAGCATGTTCCCCGTGGCGGTCGCGTGGCGCGGCGCCGCGGCGGCGCGAGGGGTGTTCGATGCGACGGGGACCGTCCTGAGGCGTTTTGCCACATGCCAGACGTGCAAAGAGGAAATCCCCGAGGCATGGTACCGTGGATCGATATGTGACAGCCCCATAAGGCCAAGAGCCTTACATGTTGGGGGCGGAAAGGGCCTGAATGCCGTCCGGTGCGCCGCCTGACCTGAATGCCGACGTGTGCATCGTCGGCGGCAGCCTCGTGGGGCTTTGGACCGCGCTGCGGCTGGCCCGGCGCGGCGTCGATGTTGTGCTGCTGGAACGCGGCACGCTGCGGTCCGTGCGCCGGCTCGGGCTGCTGACGCCGGGCCTGAGCGTCTGGTCCGCCGCGGTCTGCGCCATCGGGTCCAAGGCGACGGCGAGGGCGACGTTCGATCTGTCGCTGGAAGCCGTGGCGCAGGCGATCATGGAATTGGAGAGCCTGGGGCTGCCGCGGGCGGGACGCGGGCTGTTGCGGGTGGGCGGCGCCCATGAGGCTGGCGCCCTCGACGCCGAAGATGCCGCCCGCGATCTGCTGGGCCTGCCGGATCTGCGTCGCTGGCAGGGGCCGGAGATCGCCGCCACCATCGCCAGTCCCCGGTATTGCGGCGCCACTTATGAGCCGCACGCCTTGCTGTTCGAGACCGTGGAGCTGACGCAGGCGCTCGCCGCCGCCGCCCGTGCGGCGGGGGGGCGCATTCTGGAGCAGACGCCGGCCCTGGCGGCGGACCTGGACGGGGTGCGCAAATATGTCCAGACCCCCGCCGGTCGCGTGCGCGCGGACCATGTGATTTTGTGTGCCGGCCGGGGCGCCGCGGCGGTGGCCCCGTGGCTGGCGCGGTCGCTGGGGCGGCAGCATTGGGTCACCGGCGGCTTTGCCGTGCGGGCCGCGCGACCGGACTTCTCGGGCCTGGTGGCGGAGCCGGGCCGGCTGGGGGCGCGCTTTGCGCCGCGGGACGGCGAACTGTCGTTCGAGGCTCCCACCGCCAGCCGGGTGCGCGGCGAGGTGGGCGCTGCGGTCACGCTGCGTCGGCGCGCCAAGGCGATCTATCCGGAACTGGGGCGGGCGCTGTCGGAGCGGGCGGATGGCTTTAGCCAATCCTCCGCCCCCAACGGCCTGCCGCTGATCGGCCAGCAGCGCCAGGGCGTGTGGTACGCCACCGGCCTTGGCGCCAATCCGTTGGCCAATGCCGCTCTGGCGGCGGATGTGATCACCGCCGGCATCGTGGAGCGCAGCCAGAGCTTTGCCGATCTGGCGGCGTTCCAGCCACAATATGCCTTCGGCTTCGCCGGGCGGCTCGCCACGGCCTCCAGCTTCTGGTGGCTGCGCCTGGAAGACGCCCTCGCCCACGGCCTCACCGCCCGCGCCGCCCGGCAGGCGGCGGCCGCCGCCGCTTCGCCCGTGCCGCCCCGCGCGCCGGTCGTGGCGATCCGCGCCCGGCTGCACGGCAAGATCCAGCGGGCGGTTCCGCGGCTCCGGGGCGGCCTGCGGGTCGCGCCGGCAGGGGCGGGTCCGCATGCCGCTTCTGGCCAAGGTCCGGCGCACGGCTCTGGCCACGGTCCGGCCCATGGCGGCGGCAGCCTGGCGGCGGGCGCGATGCTGCATGCCGAAACGGAAGGTATCTCGGAGCCGCTGCACGAGCCGGCTCGGGCGGGCACCTGACCGACGCCGGCCAAAAACGGTCAAATGCTTGCCGTTACGTGGCATTTCTGCAACCAAACCTTGAGACTTGCCGGCTAGGCTGCGTCATCCCCGCAGGTGAGGCCCCATGTCCGTGACCCGTTTTTCGCCCGTCTTCTGCGCTGCCCTCGGCGCGCTCGCCGCTCTGGCCTCGCCTGCGGCGCTTGCCGCCGATTATCCCACCAGCCCGGTGGCCCCCATGCCGGCGGGAACCCAGGAAGACTGGTACCTGACCATCGGCGGCGCGGCGCGGGCGGTGCCGGAATATCCCGGCAGCAGCGACTATGGCTTCAGCCCGAAGCTGATCCTGGGCCTGTCCAAGGCCAGCGGCCTCAATGTGTTTCGCAGCGTCGACGACAATCCCTCGCTGGCGCTGTTTGACACCGGCCGCTTCCGCATCGGGGCCGTGGGCAAGCTGGACTGGGGCCGCGACGAGGATGATTCCAGCCGCCTCAACGGCCTGGGCAATGTGGACACCTCGTTCGAAGCCGGCGCTTTCACCGAATGGTACCCCATGGACTGGCTGCGCCTGCGCGCGGAATTGCGCTATGGCATGGGCGGCTTCTCCGGGCTCATGGGCGACCTCGCCGCCGACGTGATCATCCCCTACCAGTCCTGGCGCTTCGCGGTGGGTCCGCGCCTGAGCTTCGCCGGCTCGGGATACATGCAGGAATATTTCGGCATCACCCCGATGCAGTCGCTGTCCTCGCGGCTGGTGGGCGCGGGGCTGCCGGTCTATCAGGCCAGCGGCGGCATCGATTCGTGGGGCGCCACCGCGCAGCTCACGAAGAATTTCGGCAATGGCTTCGAGGCCGGCGTCTTCGGCACCTACGCGCGGCTGGTCGGAGATGCGGCGGATTCGCCGGTCACTCAGAACGCCAATCAGTTCATCGGCGGCGTGTCGCTCAGCTACACCTTCAACATCGGCAAGTCCTGGTGGTGAGCGCGACCGGCGGTCGCCCGCCGGTCGCCGCATCGGCTGTCAGCCCCCTTGCCAGCCCTTTCCCAGCCCCTTGCCAGGCCGCGCCCCGTCGCGGCCTCCGCGTCGTCTTGTCGCCGGCCTGGGCACCGCCAGCGGGCCCGGTGGTGTGCCCTGACACCACACGCTGCGCGCGAAGGGGGGCCTTGGTGCGCCTTCCGTGCGAACGCGGTTGTCGGAAGGCGAGGTGCTGGATATAAGCGCGGCGACCCGCCGGGGATCGGCGTAGCGGTATCGAGGACTTTGCGGATGTCGATCAGCATCGACGAGGACTATCGCCCCCGCGAGGACGAGCCTTTCATGAACGATCGGCAGCGTGAGTATTTTCGGCTCAAGCTGTTGCATTGGAAGGAAGACATTCTCCGGGAAGCGCGCGAGACACTGCAGCACCTCCAGGACGAGAACCAGAATCACCCGGACCTGGCGGATCGGGCCTCCTCGGAGACCGACCGCTCGATTGAACTGCGGGCCCGGGATCGCCAGCGCAAGCTGATCGCCAAGATCGATTCGGCACTGCAGCGGATCGAAGACGGCAGCTACGGCTATTGCGAAGATACCGGCGAGCCCATTTCGCTGAAGCGGCTGGAAGCGCGTCCCATTGCCACCTTGTCGGTGGAAGCCCAGGAGCGTCACGAGCGCCGCGAGCGGGTCTACCGGGACGATTAGACCGGGGCAGGGGACCTTGAGCGCCCGGCGTCGGGCCCTCTCAGGTCGCCGTGGCGCCGCGGAACGACAGGGTCCGATCCCCGCGGGACCGGCCCGGGTCTTCAACCAACAAAAATGCCGGGCCCGCGCTGCGGACCCGGCATTTTCATTTGGATCTCAGGTCTGCTTGCCAGCGGTGCGGCCGAGCAGGCTGGCCATTTCCGCCTCCAGATCATCGAACGGATCACTGACGGGCGCCGCCTTCGGCGGCACCGGATGCGGCTCGATCTCCGCCTCCGCGGGGGGCGCCGCATAGACGGGCGCGGGCGCATGGACCGCATCCGCCGCCTGCACATGGGCGGCATGCACCGCCGCAGCGTGCTGCGGGGTCTCGGCCGCCGCTGCGGGCGGCGCATGCGCCGGGACTTCCGGGGCGGGCGCGGCAGGGGCCGGGGCGGCCGGCGCCGGGGCCTCGGGCACCGCTTCCGCGGCGGCGATCTTCGCCGCCTCTTCCGCCGCCAGCTCCGACATGCGGAATTCCAGCTCCTCGATGGTCACGATGCTTTCCGGCGGCAGGATGATCTCCGCCGGCGCCGTGGCCGCGGCGACCACGTCCGGCCCGGCGGGATGGGGTTCGGGCTCGGGCGGCGCCGTCTCGATCGGCGCAGCGGGCGCCGGCGGCGGGGCAATCACCTCTGCGGCCGCGGGCGGCAGACCCTCCGGCTCGGGCGGCAGGATCACCGGCGCGTGGGCCACCACCACCGGCTCCGGGGCGGCCACCGTCGCCTCCGGCGGCACGATCTCCGCCGCGGGTGCCTGGTGCACCACGGGCGGCTCCACCACCACCGTGCGCTCCACCACCACCGGCTCGGGAGCGGCGGCCACGGGGAGCGGGGCGGCGATCGAGACGTCCGGCACCGGGGCGGGGGCCGGCGGGACCGCCGGGGGCTTGACTTCGGGGGCGCCGGAGACCGGGCCACCCAGCAGATCCTCGACGGTGAGGGCCGGAATGGTCGGGGTCAGCGCGCGCCCCAGGGCGCCATCCAGGCGCTGGGTCATCTCGCTGAGGCGTGGCTCTTCGCGACGGGGGGCGCCCACGCGGCCCGCAAACAGCGACTCGCGCCGCGGGGCAGGAGCGGGACGCTCCGGCACCTCGGGACGCGGCACCGGTGCGACGGCCGGTTCGGGCGCCGCCTGGGCGCTTTCCACCGCGGCGAGCACCGCATCCACCGGCTCGGCCGTCGGCGCCGGGCTGGGGGCGGGCGCCTCGCCGGCGGGGGCCGGGGCGGGCTCGGGAGCCTTGGTGCCCGGCAAAGGCAGGCGATCGCGCAGGGCGCGGATGCCGAAGCCCTCGCCTTCGGGGCGTTCGGACACCCGGCGGGACAGGAACGACCGGCGGGCCGGTTCCGCGGGCGCGGCCGGCCTGGGGTCGGTGGCCGCCGGTGTCGCATCCGGCGCCGGAGTGAGGGGTTCCGCGGCGGGCAGCCGGTCCTCGGCCTTGATCTCGGCGGGCTTCAGGTCGGCGCCCCGCGGCGCCCGTGGCTCGCTCGGCCGCACCTCTGCGGGGCGGGCGTCGAGGGGGCGGGGGTCGACGGGACGGGGCTCGAGCGGGCGAGGTTCAAGGGGCCGGGGCTCGGTCAGGCGGGGCTCGGTCGGCCGGCGCTCGAAGCGGCTTTCGGGGGGGCGGCTCTCGGACAGGCGGCTCTCCGCCAGCCGGTTGGGCTCGCGCGGAGCCTCGACCGTCGCCTCGGGCACGTCGGTGGCGGGAGCGGCGGCGGGCAAAGCGGCAGGGCTGGAGAAGCGGCGCTGGGGCGCGGGCTGGCGGCTGCCCAGAGGGGCGCGACCCGGCAAGGCGTCCGGGGTCTCGCGGGCAGGCAACGCCTCGCGGGCCGCAGCTTCCCGGGGGAGCGCCTCCCGCTGCGGCACGCCATCACGCAAAGGCGCGGGCTCGCGATGGGGCAGCGCTTCCCGTGGCGGAGCGGCCTCCCGGGCAGTGGTCCGCCCAATGGAGGACTCCACCACCACGTCGGCGGTGCCGCCCACCAGCAACAGGTGTTCCACCTCGTCGCGGCGCACCAGCACCAGGCGCCGGCGCTGATCCACGGCCACGCTGTCGAGCACGGCGAGGCGATGGCGTGAGCGGGCAATTCCGGTCCGGCCGCCACCGCCGCCCAGGCGGCGCACCAAAAGCATGGTCAGGCCGAGCAGCGCTGCAATTACCACGAGGGCGATCGCCACTCGAGCCGGAAGCTCCAGCTGCGCGCCGAATAGATCCTGCAACATCAACCCTCCTCATCGCTGCACGCGGTGCAATAGCACGATCCGATACCGGACGCGCGAGCGGACGCCGAATTTGAGCCCTGGCCAAAATGCCTAAGAAATTGTTGACGATCTCGCCAGGATTTCAACCAATGCCGCAACTTTGCGTTAATTTCCGGGAATCAACGTGGCCACGAGACCAAATTCCGAGCGCCTCTCTCACGGGCGCCAAAAAGGATGATTTGATGAATGGCGGAGCAGGAGCTGCGGATCACACGCCCGCGCCAAGCTCGACCGCAGGCCGGCCTCACGTTGTCCTACGCCTGATTCTGGCTGTCGCCGCCTTTGCCGGCGCGCTGGTTGCCGTCCTCCTCCAGGGCAATGGCGTGTCCTGGCTGTTGCCGATCCTGGCCGCCTTCGCCTGCATCGGCGTCTTCGCCGTGGCTGCGGCGGTGCTGCGGTTCGGGCTGTCGCGGGAGAAATATGGCGAGGAACTGGCCCGCAACCTGGTGGCGGCGACCACCGACGCCGTCGCGGTCATCGAGGATGGCGAGCGGATCGTGGCCGCCAACCCGGCCTATCTGCGCCTCACCCGCAGCCGGGAAGGCCAGGCGCCGATCCCCGAGCGCTTCCTCAACCGCATTCCGGGCGGCCAGGAGCCGGTGGCCGACCTGCTGCGGGCGGTGGCCGACGGCAGTTCCTCCGCGCGGGCCTTTCCCTTCGACGCCAAGGCCGATGGCCGCAAGCTGCATGTCTCGGTGCATGGGCTGGGCGGGCGCCGGCGCGTGCTGTGGATCATGTCGCTCGGCCCGACCCAGGTGGGCGGGGAGGGCGCCGTGGAAGCCGCCGCCCCCGCCGATCCGCAGGCGCGCGATGGCCGCACGGCGACCGCTGAGGCGCCGCCGGCCAGCGCGCTGGTGGCATTCTGGGACTGGGCGCCGGCCGGCATGTGCGTCTTGTCGTCCAGCGAGGCGCGCCTCGCCAATGGCACCCTGGCGCGGTGGCTGGGCTATGACCTGGCCGATCTGGGCGAGGGCCGTCTGGCCTTCCAGGAACTCATCGCCCCCGCCTCGGCGCCGGCGATCGAGGCGGCCTTGGCCCGCGGCCAGACCGACCCCGAGGGCGTGACGCTGGACCTGATCCGCAAGGATGGCGCGCTGTTTCCGGCCCGCGCCTTCCTGGCGGGCCGGCCCATGGGCGAGTGCGCGGTGGTGCTGCTGCCCCGCGGCCGCAGCGGTCTCGCCACTGCTACCGCTGCCGCCGCGACCACGGCGGCGCCGGCCCGGATCGGCGACGAAGCGGCCTTCTTCACGCGCTCGCCGCTGGCCATGGCCACCATCGACGCCCGCGGCCGCATCGCCGAGGCCAATGCCAGCTTCGCCCGATTGTTCGCCGGCGGCGGCGCCTTGTCCGGCACCCCCGTGCAGCGGCTGGTGGCCGAGCGCGACCGGTCGGGCGTGGCGCAGCTGATCCAGGATGCCATGGCCGACACCGGATCGGCCGCCGCAACAACGCCGGTTGATGTGGCCATCGCCGCCGAGGGCGGGCACTCCGCCCGGCTCTATGCCGCCGCCTTGAGCCCCGCCGGCAGTGGCGCCGCCCTCTATGCGGTGGACACCACGGCACAACGGGCGTTGGAGGCGCAGTTCGCCCAATCCCAGAAGATGCAGGCCATCGGCCAGCTGGCGGGCGGGGTGGCGCACGACTTCAACAACGTGCTGACCGCCATCATCGGCTATTGCGACCTGCTGCTGGCGAACCATCGCCCCAGCGACCCGTCCTTCCCGGACATCATGCAGATCAAGCAGAATGCCAATCGGGCCGCGGGACTGGTGCGGCAGCTGCTGGCCTTCTCCCGCCGCCAGACCCTGCGCCCGCAGATCATCCAGCTCACCGACGTGCTCTCCGACCTGTCCATGCTGCTGCGGCGGCTGATCGGCGAGACCATCACCCTGGAGGTGGCGCACGGCCGTGACCTGTGGCCGGTGAAGGTGGACGTGAACCAGTTCGAGCAGGTGATCGTCAATCTGGCGGTCAATGCCCGCGATGCCATGGCCGCTGGCGGCGTGCTGACCCTGCGCACCGCCAATGTGTCCGCCGCCGAGTGCGCCCCCTATGTGGAAGGCGGCCTGGTGCCGGGCGACTATGTGCTGGTCGAGGTGACCGATACCGGCAGCGGCATTCCGCCGGAGATCATGGACAAGATCTTCGAGCCCTTCTTCTCCACCAAGGATGTGGGCAAGGGCACCGGGCTCGGCCTGTCCACGGTCTATGGCATCGTGCAGCAGACCGGCGGCACCATCCTGGCCACCAGCACGGCCGGCCAGGGCAGCACCTTCCGTGTGTTCTTGCCCCGTCACGCGGCGGATGCGGCCGGCGACGTGGAGCCACGGCCGGTGGAGCCGGACTCCAAGCCGGCCGATCTCACCGGGCAGGGGTCGGTGCTGCTGGTGGAAGACGAGGATGCGGTGCGCGCCTTCGCCACCCGCGCCTTGACCGCCCGCGGCTACAATGTGGTGGCCGCCGCCGGCGGCGTGGAAGCTCTGGCGCTGGTGGACGCCGCCCAGCACCGGTTCGATCTGGTGATATCCGACGTGGTGATGCCGGAAATGGACGGACCCACCTTGCTGCGCCAGTTGCGCGCGCGCGATCCCGGGCTCAAGGTGATCTTCATCTCCGGCTATGCGGAGGAGGCGTTCGCCCGCAACCTGCCGGCGACCGAGTCGTTCTCCTTCCTCGCCAAGCCGTTTTCGCTCAAGCAATTGGTGGCGGCGGTGAAGGAAGCCATCCAGGCCTGACGCCGCCGGGCAATCTGTCGCACGGCTGGCCCGGGCCGGTCGCGGGCGATGGACGCCTCTCGTGCGCCGGCTCACGCAACAGGCCCGTGCGCTGGCCTGTGGTGCCGCGGGAGGGCGATGGCGGGGTTCGGCTGACGGCCCAGCTTGCCTGCCCTTCGGACAGGTGGCGGCCGTGTGGCGGTCTTCGCCAAGGGCCCGCGCGACGCGCGATCGGGAATATGCTGCAATGCCCTCGGCACTTGGATCTTTTTGCCGTGGGGCTTGGTGAGCTCGCTCTTGCCACTCATCTGGCGCTGCGATAAGCCTCGCTCGTTTCGAACTCCTCCAACCGAGGCCGGCGCGGTTGCGCTTCAAGCGCATCGCCCCACGCGCCCCGAGGTGCGGATCATGAACGCCTTGCTCCTGGATTATCTGCCGGTGGTCATCTTCATCGGCGTTTCTCTCGTGATCGGGCTCGCCCTCCTGGTCGCGCCTTTCATCGTCGCCTATTCGAACCCGGATCCCGAAAAGCTGTCGGCCTACGAATGCGGGTTCAACGCCTTCGACGATGCCCGCATGACGTTCGACGTCCGGTTCTATCTGGTGGCGATCCTCTTCATCATCTTCGATCTGGAAGTGGCCTTCCTGTTTCCCTGGGCGGTGACGTTCGGGGGCCTGGGCGACCTGGGCTTCTGGTCGATGATGATGTTCCTCGGCGTGCTGACCGTCGGGTTCATCTATGAATGGCGCAAGGGAGCACTCGAATGGGATTGACCCCCACGGCCTCGAAGCCGCTGGTCGCGAGCGCGTCCACCGGCGTCATCGATCCCAGCACCGGCCGCCCGATCCTGTCCGATGATCCCTTCTACAAGGAGATCAACTCGGAGCTGGCGGACAAGGGCTTTCTGCTGACCACCGCGGACGATCTGGTCACCTGGGCACGCACCGGCTCGCTGATGTGGATGACCTTCGGCCTCGCCTGCTGTGCGGTCGAGATGATGCAGGTGTCCATGCCGCGCTATGACGTGGAGCGCTTCGGATTTGCGCCCCGCGCCTCGCCGCGCCAGTCGGACGTGATGATCGTCGCCGGTACGCTGACCAACAAGATGGCCCCGGCCCTGCGCAAGGTCTACGACCAGATGCCGGAGCCGCGCTACGTCATCTCCATGGGCTCCTGCGCCAATGGCGGCGGCTACTACCATTATTCCTACGCGGTGGTGCGCGGCTGCGACCGCGTGGTTCCGGTCGACATCTACGTGCCGGGATGCCCGCCCAGTGCCGAAGCGCTGCTCTATGGCGTGCTTCTGCTGCAGCGCAAAATCCGCCGCACCGGCACCATCGAACGCTGAAGGCGCCTTTCGCAGGCGACGGGAACAGGCTGATGGACGAGACCTTGAAGGAACTGGCGGCGCATGTGGCGAGCGCATTGCCCGAGGCGGTCACGGGATGGACGATCGCGTTCGGCGATCTGACGCTCGAGACCACGCCGGCGCATATCGTGAAGCTGACGACGTTCCTGCGTGACGATCCGGCATGCCTGTTCGCGTGCATGGTGGACGTGTGCGGCGTGGACTATCCCGCCCGCCCGCTGCGCTTCGACGTCGTCTATCACCTGCTGTCCCTGAAGCAGAACACGCGGGTGCGGGTGAAGCTCGCCACCGACGAAATGACCCCGGTGCCCTCCATCACCGGCGTCTATCCCGGGGCCAACTGGTTCGAGCGTGAAGCCTACGACATGTACGGCATCCTGTTCACCGGCCATCCCGAGCTGCGCCGCCTTTTGACCGACTACGGCTTCGACGGCCATCCCCTGCGCAAGGACTTCCCGCTGACCGGCTTCGTCGAGGTGCGCTACGACGACGAAGTGAAGCGGGTGATCTACGAGCCCGTGCGGCTGGCGCAGGAATTCCGCAATTTCGATTTCCTCTCGCCCTGGGAAGGCGTCGAATACGTCCTGCCCGGCGATGAGAAAGCCTCCTCCCAGCCCGGCGCGCCGAAAGACGCGCCGAAGGCGAGCTGAAGGATCGCGTCATGGCCTATACGCTCGATCCTCCCAAGACCGAAAACCCGGTCCGCAACTTCCAGATCAATTTCGGCCCGCAGCATCCCGCGGCCCATGGCGTGCTGCGCCTGGTGCTGGAGCTGAACGGCGAAGTGGTGGAGCGCGTCGATCCCCATATCGGCCTCTTGCATCGCGGCACCGAGAAGCTGATCGAGGCCAAGACCTATCTCCAGGCGGTGCCCTATTTCGACCGGCTCGACTATTGCGCGCCGATGAACCAGGAGCACGCCTTCTGCCTGGCGGTGGAAAAGCTGATCGGCATCGAAGTGCCCAAGCGCGGCCAACTGGTCCGCGTGCTCTATTCCGAGATCGGCCGCCTGCTGTCGCATCTGCTCAACGTCACCACGTTCGCGATGGATGTGGGCGCGCTCACCCCGCCGCTGTGGGGCTTCGAGCAGCGCGAAAAGCTGATGATGTTCTACGAGCGGGCCTCCGGCAGCCGCATGCATGCGGCCTATTTCCGGCCCGGCGGCGTGCACCAGGACCTGCCCACCAAGCTGGTGGAAGACATCGGCGAATTCTGCGACCCGTGCCTGCAATTGCTGGACGATCTGGACGGCCTGGTCACCGAGAACCGCATCTTCAAGCAGCGCACCGTCGACATCGGCGTCGTGACGCTGGAAGACGCGCTGGCCTGGGGCTTTTCGGGCGTCATGGTGCGCGGCTCGGGCGCCGCCTGGGATCTGCGCCGCTCGCAGCCCTATGAGTGCTATTCGGAGCTCGATTTCGACATTCCGGTGGGCAAGCACGGCGACTGCTACGACCGCTATGTGGTCCGCATGGAAGAGATGCGCCAGTCGATCAAGATCATGAAGCAGTGCGTCACGCGCCTGCTGAAGGAGACGGGCCCGGTCCACTCGCTGGACCACAAGGTGACCCCGCCGAAGCGCAGCGAGATGAAGCGCTCGATGGAAGCGCTTATTCACCACTTCAAGCTATACACCGAAGGCTTCCATGTGCCGGAAGGTGAAGTCTATGCGGCCGTGGAAGCGCCGAAGGGGGAATTCGGCGTGTATCTGGTGGCGGACGGGACCAACAAGCCCTACCGCTGCAAGATCCGCGCCCCCGGCTTCGCGCATCTCCAAGCCATGGACTTCCTGTGTCGCGGGTACATGCTCGCCGACGTTTCGGCGGTGCTGGGCTCCCTCGACATCGTGTTCGGGGAGGTTGACCGGTGAAGACGTTCGCACACACCACGCTTGCACTGACCGCTTTCGCGCTGACGCTGGCCACAGGCTCCGCCATGGCCGCCGATTATCCCACCAAGGTGCCGAGCATCGAGATCGTGGCGCCCGCCACGCCCACCGCGCCGCCGCTGGCGGTGGTGGCCGAGAAGCTGACGGTCTATGGCCTGCTTAGCGACGGCTGGCAGCCGATCAAGGCCGCGCTGGTGCCGGTCTCCGGCGTGCCCGGCACCCATGGGCAGCTGGCCCATGCCGATGCCCAGGTGCTGATGCTCTACAAGGATGGCGCCACCGTCTATTGCGCGCTGGCGCAGGCGGGCGGCACCTATAACAACTGCCACGTAGCCGGGCCGGGAACTCGCTGATGTCCGTCCGCCGTCTTGCCGCCGAGCAGCCCGCGAGCTTCGCCTTCACGCCGGAGAACGACGCCTGGGCTGATCGACAGATCGCCAAATATCCCGAAGGCCGCCAGGCCAGCGCGGTGATCCCGCTGTTGTGGAAGGCGCAGGAGCAGGCCGGGGGCTGGACCCCCGAGCCGGCCATCCGCGCCGTCGCCGACAAGCTGGGCATGGCCTATATCCGGGTGCTGGAGATCGCCACCTTCTACACCATGTTCAACCTTCAGCCCGTGGGCCGCCATTTCGTGCAGCTCTGCGGCACGACGCCCTGCGCCCTGCGCGGCGCCAATGAGCTGAAGGAGGTCTGCCATCGCAAGATCGGGCCGGAGCGGCAGGTGACCGCCGACGGCGCCTTGTCCTGGCTGGAGGTGGAGTGCCTCGGCGCCTGCGCGAATGCCCCCATGGTCCAGGTCAATTACGATTATTTCGAGGATCTCTCCCCGGAGAGCCTCGAGACCCTTCTGGACGATCTCCGCGCCGGCCGGCCGGTGAAGACCGGCTCTCAGATCGGCCGCCAGAGCTCGGCGCCCATCGGGCCCGAGATCACTTTGACCGACCCGGCGCTCTATGACCGCAGGTCGCAGCCGCCCGCGGGCGGCAATGGCGCCGGCACCGAAACCCCGGACCTTCAGGCGGCGGGTCGCCCGTCCACGGCCACGGAATCGCCGGTCGATCCCCTGGGCGCCAAGTCGGCGGCGCAGGAAAAGGCCGCGGACGGCCAGGATGCCCGCGACAAGCGCGAGGCGGTCGCGACGACCGCCCAGCAGAGCAGCCCGTCTGTCACGGGTTCCAAGCGCGAGGCGCCGCAGACCGGCACCGGCGTGCGCGATCCGGAGGCTTGAGCCGTGCTTCAGGACAAGGACCGCATCTTCACCAACATCTACGGTCGCCACGACTGGGGCCTCAAGGGCGCGCTGAAGCGCGGGAATTGGGATGGCACCAAGGGCATCCTGGAAAAGGGCCGCGACTGGATCATCAATGAGATGAAGGCGTCCGGCCTGCGCGGTCGCGGCGGCGCCGGCTTCTCCACCGGCATGAAGTGGTCCTTCATGCCCAAGCAGTCCGACGGGCGCCCGCACTATCTCGTGGTCAATGCCGACGAGTCCGAGCCGGGCACCTGCAAGGACCGCGAGATCATGCGCAATGATCCGCACACTTTGATCGAAGGCTGCCTGATCGCTTCCTTCGCCATGGGCGCGCATGCGGCCTACATCTATGTGCGCGGCGAATATGTCCGCGAGCGCGAGCAGCTGGAAGCGGCCATCGAGCAGGCCTATGAGGCGCGCCTCATCGGCAAGGACAACATCCACGACTATCCGTTCGACCTCTATGTCCACCACGGCGCCGGCGCCTATATCTGCGGCGAAGAGACGGCGCTGCTGGAGAGCCTGGAAGGCAAGAAGGGGATGCCGCGGCTGAAGCCGCCGTTCCCGGCCAACATGGGCCTCTATGGCTGCCCGACCACGGTGAACAACGTGGAATCCATCGCGGTCGCGCCGGAAATCCTGCGCCGCGGGGCGGCGTGGTTCTCCGCCATCGGCCGGCCCAACAATGTGGGCACCAAGCTGTTCGGCATCATCGGCCATGTGAACACGCCGTGCGTGGTGGAAGATGCCATGAGCATCACCTTCCGCGAACTGGTGGAAAAGCACGGCGGCGGCATTCGCGGCGGCTGGGACAATCTGCTGGCGATCATTCCCGGCGGCGCGTCGTGCCCGGTGGTGCCGGCGGCGGCTTGCGAGGATCTGATCCTGGATTTCGACGGCCTGCGCGCCGCCAAGTCCTCGTTCGGCACCGCCGGCGTACTGGTGATGGACAAGTCCACGGACATCATCCGCGCCATCGCCCGCATCTCCTATTTCTTCAAGCATGAGAGCTGCGGCCAGTGCACCCCGTGCCGCGAAGGCACCGGCTGGATGTGGCGGGTGCTCAACCGCATGGCCGAAGGCCGCGCCCAGAAGCGCGAGATCGACCAGCTGCTGGAAGTCACCACCCAGATCGAAGGCCACACCATCTGCGCGCTGGGCGATGCCGCCGCGTGGCCGGTGCAGGGCCTGATCCGCAACTTCCGTCATGTGATCGAAGAGCGGATCGACCAATATTCCGCCAACCCGCATTCGGACCCCATCCCCGTGGCGGCGGAGTGAGGGCATGATGAAGATCCATCAGGAAAAGCATCGGCTTTCGGTGACGGTGAGCGACCTGTCGGGCTCCGTGTTCGACGATGTGAACCTGTCGGGCTGCACCTTCGAGAATGTGAATCTGTCCGGCGGCAAGTATCACAACGTGAATCTGAGCGGATGCAGCTTCGATGATCTGAACATGTCCGGCTGGACGGTGCAGAACGTGAATCTGGCCGGATTGCGCATTTCCGGTGCCAATCTGGCGGGCGCCTCCATCGTCGGCGGTCGGCTCCAGGGCATGACCATCGACGGTGTCGAAGTATCCGAGCTCCAGGCCGCGTGGAACGAGCGGCAGGTCGGCCGCGAGGCGAAAGAATCATGAGCAAGATCATCGTCGACGGCACCGAGGTCGATGTCCCCGCCGAATACACGCTGCTCCAGGCGTGCGAAGTGGCGGGCGTCGAGATCCCGCGCTTCTGCTTCCATGAGCGGCTGTCCATCGCCGGCAATTGCCGCATGTGCCTGGTGGAAGTGAAGGGCGGCCCGCCCAAGCCGACCGCCTCCTGCGCCATGGCGGTGAAGGACCTGCGCCCCGGCCCCAATGGCGAGCCCCCCGTGGTGCTCACCAAGAGCCCCATGGTGAAGAAGGCCCGCGAAGGGGTGATGGAGTTCCTGCTCATCAACCACCCGCTGGATTGCCCGATCTGCGATCAGGGCGGCGAGTGCGACCTGCAGGACCAGGCCATGGCCTATGGCGTGGATAGCTCGCGCTTTGCCGAGAACAAGCGTGCGGTCGAAGACAAGTACATTGGCCCGCTGGTGCGGACCTCCATGAACCGCTGCATCCATTGCACCCGCTGCGTGCGCTTCTCCACCGAAGTGGCCGGCGTGCCGGACCTCGGCGCCATCGGGCGCGGCGAGGACATGGAGATCACCACCTATCTCGAGCACGCCATGCGCTCGGAGCTGCAGGGCAATGTGGCGGACCTCTGCCCGGTGGGCGCGCTGACCCACAAGCCTTACGCCTTCCATGCCCGGCCGTGGGAACTGAGCAAGACCGAATCCATCGACGTCATGGACGCGGTGGGCTCCAACATCCGCATCGACACCCGTGGCCGTGAAGTGATGCGCATTCTGCCGCGCACCAATGAAGCGGTGAACGAGGAGTGGATCACCGACAAGACCCGCTATGTGTGGGACGGCCTGAAGACCCAGCGCCTCGACCGCCCCTATGTGCGCAAGAACGGGCGCCTCGCCCCGGCCACCTGGCAGGAAGCCTTCGACACCATCGCCGCCAAGGTGAAGGCCACCACGCCTGCGCGCATCGGCGCATTGGCCGGGGACCTCGCCAGCGTCGAAGAGGTGTTCGCCCTGAAGCAGCTGCTGGACAAGCTGGGCTCGCCCAATAGGGACGCGCGCCAGGACGGCGCCGCCCTTGATCCCGCGCTCGGCCGCGCCGCCTACATCTTCAATCCCGGCATCGCGGCCATCGAGGATGCGGACGCCATCCTGCTGGTGGGCACCGATCCCCGGCACGAGGCCTCCATCCTCAACGCCCGCCTGCGCAAGCGCTGGCGCGCCGGTGGCCTGAAGATCGCGCTGGTCGGCCCGAACGTGGACCTGACCTATCCGTACGAGTATCTCGGCGCCGGCCCGGAGACCCTGGCCGACCTCACCGGCACGGGCACGTTTGCCGACGTGCTCAAGGCCGCTGAGCGCCCGCTGGTGATCGTGGGGCAGGGGGCGATTGCCCGCGCCGACGGTGCGGCGGTTCTCTCGCTGGCGGCCCGTGTCGCCGTGGCCTGCGGCGCCATCAAGGACGGCTGGACCGGCTTTGCGGTGCTGCACACGGCGGCCAGCCGCGTCGGGGCGCTGGACGTCGGCTTCGTGCCGGGCGCCGGCGGTCTCGATACGGCGGGGATCATCGCCGCCGGGGCGCAGGACGTGGTGTTCCTGCTGGGCGCCGACGAGGTGGACGTGGCGCCGGGCGCGTTCGTGGTCTATGTGGGCACCCATGGCGACCGCGGCGCCCACCGCGCCGATGTGATCTTGCCGGGCGCGGCTTATTCCGAGAAGTCCGGCATCTATGTGAACACCGAGGGCCGGCCGCAGCTGGCCAATCGCGCCGCCTTCCCGCCGGGCGAGGCGCGCGAGGACTGGGCCATTCTGCGGGCGCTGTCGGACGTGCTGGGCCAGACGCTGCCGTTCGACACGCTGTTCGCGCTGCGTGGCGCGCTGGTGGCGGCCCATCCTCACCTCGGCCGCCTGGACGACGTGGAAGTGGCCGATGCCTCCGCCGTGACCGCCTTGGCGGGCGTCGGCGGGACGCCGGACAAGGCGCAGTTCGCTCCGGCGATCCGTGACTTTTACCTGACCAACCCCATCGCACGGGCCTCCGCCGTGCTGGCGGAATGCTCGGCCTTGCGGCTGGGCAGCGCCGCCGTCGCAGCGGAGTAGGGCCATGTGCGTCCGGGGCCGGGATCAATCTGACAGCCGTTGCCGGGCCTTTGCCCCGGCCGGCTGGACCGTGAGGGGCGAGAAGAACCCATGAGTTGGCAGGACACCCTGATCCGCGTGGCGATCATCCTGGGCCAAAGCCTCGCCCTGCTGGTCGCCCTTCTCGTCGTCATCGCCTTCCTGCTGCTGGCGGACCGCAAGGTCTGGGCGGCGGTGCAACTGCGGCGCGGCCCCAATGTGGTGGGGCCGTTCGGCCTGTTCCAGTCGTTCGCCGATCTGCTCAAATTCGTGGTGAAGGAGCCGGTGATCCCGTCCGGCTCCAACAAGGTGGTGTTCCTGCTGGCGCCGCTGGTCACCTGCGTTCTCGCGCTCGCCGCCTGGGCGGTGGTGCCGATCGCCGACGGCTGGGTGATCGCCGAGCTCAATCTCGGCACGCTCTATATTTTCGCCATCTCGTCCCTGGGCGTGTACGGCGTCATCATGGGCGGCTGGGCGTCGAACTCGAAATATCCGTTCCTGGCGGCGCTGCGCTCGGCGGCGCAGATGGTGTCCTACGAGGTCTCCATCGGCTTCGTCATCGTCACCGTGCTGATGTGCGCCGGCTCGCTGGATCTCAGCAAGGTGGTCCACGCGCAGGATACCCGGCTGGGCCTGCTGGGCTGGTACTGGCTGCCGCTGCTGCCGATGTTCGTCATCTTCTTCATCTCGGCGCTCGCCGAGACCAACCGTCCCCCCTTCGATCTCGTGGAAGCGGAATCGGAGCTGGTGGCCGGCTTCATGACCGAATACGGCTCCACCCCGTATCTGCTGTTCATGCTCGGCGAATACGTGGCCATCGTCACCATGTGCGCGCTTGCCACCATCCTGTTCCTGGGCGGCTGGCTGTCGCCGATCCCGTTCGCGCCTTTCACCTGGGTGCCCGGCATCGTGTGGTTCATGCTGAAGCTGTGCTTCATGTTCTTCATGTTCGCCATGGCCAAGGCCATGGTGCCGCGCTATCGCTACGATCAGCTCATGCGCCTCGGCTGGAAGGTGTTCCTGCCGATCTCGCTGGCGGCGGTGGTGGTGGTGGCCTCGGTGCTGCACTTCACCGGCCTGGCGCCGCAATGATCGCCCGGCATTCCGCATTCGACCCCCATCTGTCTGACTGCCTCCGGGCGGCGGGAGAGAGGCCATGAAACTCGACCAGGCGGCGCGCGCCATTTTTCTGACCGAGCTGGTCTCGGGCTTCTTCCTGGCCATGCGCTATTTCTTCAAGCCCAAGGCCACCATCAACTATCCGTTCGAGAAGAACCCGATCTCGCCGCGCTTCCGCGGCGAGCATGCGCTGCGCCGCTATCCCAACGGGGAAGAGCGCTGCATCGCCTGCAAATTGTGCGAAGCCATCTGCCCGGCGCAGGCCATCACCATCGAGGCCGGCCCGCGCCGCAACGACGGCACGCGCCGCACCACCCGTTACGACATCGACATGGTGAAGTGCATCTATTGCGGCTTCTGCCAGGAAGCCTGCCCGGTGGACGCCATTGTCGAGGGACCGAACTTCGAGTTCGCCACCGAGACCCGCGAAGAGCTGTATTACGATAAGGATCGTCTGCTGGCGAACGGGGACCGCTGGGAGCGCGAGATCGCGCAGTCCATCGCATTGGACGCGCCCTACCGCTGAGGCGCAGGACCGTCCCGGCGCCTGGGCGCCAGGGCAGAGGCACATGCGACAGCGCCGGCCGGTGGCCGGCGCCGCACAAAGACGGCCCGCTTCCGGCGGGTGCTGGGGCAAATATCACGGGGCTGGCGTTCTGCTGGCCCCACGGACAGTGGACTTGGGCGATGGGTACGGGCTATCGACGGGCCGGCAGCGACGCGCGGCCGGAAATGATCGGCGCCACCGCGTCGCGGAGAGGGGAGCTCAGCGCATGAGTTTCGCGGCAGCGTTTTTCTATCTCTTCGCGTTCATCCTGGTGGCGTCCGCCTTCATGGTGATCTCCTCGCGTAACCCTGTGCATTCGGTTCTGTTCCTCATCCTCGCGTTCGTGAATGCGGCGGGGCTGTTCATCCTGATCGGGGCCGAGTTCCTCGCCCTCATCCTGGTGGTGGTCTATGTGGGCGCGGTCGCGGTGCTGTTCCTGTTCGTGGTGATGATGCTGGACGTGGACTTCGTCGAGCTGCGCCAGGGCTTCCTGCAATATCTGCCGGTGGGCGTGCTGATCGGCCTGATCTTCCTCGCCGAACTGGTGCTGGTGGTCGGCACCTGGGCCATGGGGCCGGGCATCTCCACGCTGGCGCAGAATGCGGTCATGACCTATCCGCGCGGCAACACCTACGCGCTCGGCCAGGTGCTCTATACCGATTACATCTACTACTTCCAGATCGCCGGCTTCGTGCTGCTGGTGGCGATGATCGGGGCCATCGTCCTGACGCTCCGCCACAAGCCCAACGTGAAGCGCCAAAACATCTCCGCCCAGGTCGCCCGCACCGCCAAAGACGCCATCGAGGTCGTCAAGGTGCGTCCGGGCCAGGGCATCTGAGGAGCGGGGAAGATGGACATCGGACTTTCCCATTATCTGACGCTGGCCGCGATCCTGTTCACGCTGGGAACGCTGGGCATCTTCCTCAACCGGAAGAACGTCATCGTCATCTTGATGTCGGTGGAGCTGATCCTGCTCGCCGTGAACATCAACCTCGTCGCCTTCTCCGCCTTCCAGGGCAATCTGGTGGGTCAGGTGTTCGCGCTCCTGGTGCTGACCGTCGCCGCCGCCGAGGCGGCCATCGGCCTCGCCATCCTCGTGGTGTTCTTCCGCAACCGCGGATCGATCGCCGTCGAGGACATCAACGCCATGAAGGGCTGAGGGCATGTATCAGGCCATCGTCTTCCTCCCGCTCATCGGCTTCCTGATCGCCGGCCTGTTCGGGCGCATCCTGGGGCCGCGCCCGTCCGAGCTCGTGACGACCGCATTCCTGTTCATCGCCTGCGTGCTGGCCTGGATCGCCTTCGTCCGCGTCGGCTTCGGCGGCGCCGACACCCGGGTCCAGCTCATGCACTGGATCTATGTGGGCGATCTCAAGATCGACTGGGCGCTGCGCATCGACACCATGACGGTCATCATGCTGATCGTGGTGACCACGGTGTCCTCGCTCGTGCATCTCTATTCCATGGGCTACATGCACGAGGATCCGAGCCGCCAGCGCTTCTTCGCCTATCTGTCGCTGTTCACCTTCGCCATGCTGATGCTGGTGACCGCCGACAATCTGGTGCAGCTGTTCTTCGGCTGGGAAGGGGTGGGTCTCGCCTCCTATCTGCTGATCGGCTTCTGGTACGAGAAGCCCTCCGCCAATGCCGCCGCCATGAAGGCGTTCGTGGTCAACCGCGTGGGCGACTTCGGCTTCATGCTGGGCATCTTCGCGGTGTTCGTGATGACCGGCGCGGTGAATTTCGACACCGTGTTCGCCCAGGCCCCGAGCCTCGCCGGCAAGACCATCAACTTCCTCGGCCACCATTGGGATGCCCCGACGGTGATCGCGCTGCTGCTGTTCGTCGGCGCCATGGGCAAGTCGGCGCAGTTCCTGCTGCACACCTGGCTGCCGGACGCCATGGAAGGCCCGACCCCGGTCTCGGCCCTCATCCATGCGGCGACCATGGTCACCGCCGGCGTGTTCATGGTGGCGCGCATGTCGCCGCTGTTCGAACTGTCCCCCGCGGCGCTGGACGTGATCACCATCGTCGGCGCCACCACCGCCATGTTCGCGGCGACCATCGCTTTGGTGCAGAACGACATCAAGAAGGTGATCGCTTATTCCACCTGCTCGCAGTTGGGCTACATGTTCGTGGCCATGGGCTCCGGGGCCTACTCCATCGGCATGTTCCATCTTTTGACGCACGCCTTCTTCAAGGCGCTGCTGTTCCTCGGCGCCGGCTCGGTCATCCATGCGATGCACCACGAGCAGGACATGCGGCACATGGGCGGGCTCTATAAGAAGATCCCCTTCACCTATGTCGCCATGCTCATCGGCACCCTGGCGATCACCGGCTTCCCCTTCCTGGCGGGCTATTATTCCAAGGATGCGATCATCGAGGCGGCCTATGCCAGCCACTCGCATTTCTCGGTCTATGCCTACTGGATGACGGTGCTGGCGGCGGGCCTGACCTCCTTCTACAGCTGGCGGCTGGTGTTCCTGACCTTCCATGGCCATGCCCATGACCACCACCATTACGAAGCGGCGCATGAATCGCCGCTGGTGATGACCATTCCGCTGGCGGTGCTGAGCTTCGGCGCCATCTTCGCCGGCATGGCCTTCTACAGCATCTTCGTCGGCCACGGGGTGGAGGGCTTCTTCCGCCACTCCATCTTCATGGGCGAGGAGAACCACATTCTCCATGCCATGCATGAGATCCCCGGCTGGGCCGCCTATGCGGCGACCGGGATGATGGTGCTGGGCTTCCTGGTGGCCTACTGGTTCTACGTGGTGGACCGCACGGTGCCGGTGGCGCTGGCCAAGAGCCAGGACGCGCTCTACCAGTTCCTGCTCAACAAGTGGTATTTCGACGAGCTGTACAACGTCCTGTTCGTGCGCCCCGCTCTGTGGGTGGGCCGCACCCTGTGGAAGAAGGGCGACGGCATGATCATCGACGGCTTCGGCCCCGATGGTGTCTCCGCCCGCGTGCTGGACGTGACGGGACAGGTCGTCCGTCTGCAGACCGGCTACCTCTATCATTATGCCTTCGTGATGCTGGTGGGCGTGGCCGCCTTCATCACCTGGTTCATGTTCGCCGGAGTGTGACGATGTCCGACTGGCCGATCCTCTCCGTCGTCACCTTCCTGCCCCTGGTGGGGGCGCTGTTCATCCTCGTCGTGCGCGCCGAGGATGAAGTGGCGGCCCGCAATGCCCGCTGGGTGGCGCTGTGGACCACGCTGGTCACCTTCGTGGTGTCCCTGCTGATGCTGCCCGGCTTCGATGCCGCGGCGCCCGGCTTCCAGTTCGTGGAAAAGAAGCCCTGGCTGGGCGAGATCGCCGCCTATCACATGGGCGTCGACGGCATCTCGCTGCCGTTCGTGATCCTGACCACCTTCCTCATGCCCTTCTGCATCCTGGCCAGCTGGGAGAGCGTGAAGAAGCGGGTGAAGGAGTACATGATCTGCTTCCTGGTGCTCGAGACCCTGATGGTCGGCACCTTCTGCGCGCTGGATCTCGTCCTCTTCTACTTCTTCTTCGAAGCGGCCCTGATCCCGATGTTCCTCATCATCGGCGTGTGGGGCGGGGCGCGGCGCATCTATGCCTCGTTCAAATTCTTCCTCTACACCCTGCTCGGGTCGGTGCTGATGATGCTGGCCATCATGGCCATGTACTGGCAGGCCGGCACCACCGACGTGCCCACGCTGATGTCGCACGGCTTCCCGGCCGGCATGCAGACCTGGCTGTGGCTGGCCTTCTTCGCCTCCTTCGCGGTGAAGATGCCCATGTGGCCGGTGCACACCTGGCTGCCGGACGCCCACGTGGAAGCGCCCACCGCCGGTTCGGTGATCCTGGCGGGCATCCTGCTGAAGATGGGCGGCTACGGCTTCCTGCGCTATTCGCTGCCCATGTTCCCGGACGCTTCGCACCTGTTCGCGCCGTTCGTCTTCACCCTCTCTGTGGTGGCGATCATCTACACCTCGCTGGTGGCGCTGGTGCAGCAGGACATCAAGAAGCTGATCGCCTATTCGTCCATCGCCCACATGGGCTTCGTGACCATGGGCATCTTCAGCTTCACCGACCTGGGCCTGCAGGGCGCCATGTTCCTGATGGTCTCCCACGGCTTCGTGTCGGGCGCGCTGTTCCTGTGCGTTGGGGTGATCTATGACCGCATGCACACCCGCGAGATCTCCGCTTATGGCGGCCTCGTGAAGCGCATGCCGCTCTACGCCACGGCCCTGATGATCTTCACCATGGCCAATGTGGGCCTGCCCGGCACCTCCGGCTTCGTCGGTGAGTTTCTCACCATGATGGGGGCGTTCCAGCGCAACACCTGGGTGGCCTTCTTCGCCGCCACGGGCGTGATCCTGTCGGCCGCCTACGCGCTCTGGCTCTACTGGCGCGTGATCTTCGGCCCGCTGGAGAAGGAAAGCCTGTCCAAGATGCTGGATCTCTCCCCGCGGGAGATCGCCATCATGGTTCCGCTGGTGGTGCTCACCATCCTGTTCGGCTTCTGGCCGGCACCGGTGCTGGACATGACTTCCCACGCGGTGAACTTCGTCGTCGCCCGTACCGAGACAGCCGCCAGCGCCGCGAAGACCGCTGCGCTGCTGCTCAGCCACTGATCCGAGGTCGTCCGATGCCCTCCGTCCTGCCGCCGCTCGGCGCGGTCCTTCCGGAACTGCTGCTCGCGCTTTCCGCCATCGTGCTGATCCTGATCGGCGCGTTTCAGGGCGAGAAGTCCGCCAATCTGGTGAATGGCCTCGCCATCGCCGCGCTGGTGGCTGCGGGCGTGCTCGTGCTGCTGCAGCCGGGCGTCACGGTCTCCGGCTTCCACGGGTCGATGCTGATCGATCCCTTCTCGCGCTTCATGAAGTCGGTGGCGCTGCTGGGCGCCGCGGTCTCGCTGATCATGTCGGTGGACTGGCTCAACCGGGCGCAGCAGGCGCGGTTCGAATATGCCGTGCTGGTGGTGCTGGCCTCGCTCGGCATCTGCATCCTGATCTCCGCCGGCGATTTGATCGCGCTCTATCTCGGCCTCGAGCTGATGAGCCTGGCGCTCTATGTGGTTGCCGCCATCAACCGGGATTCGGTGCGCTCCACCGAAGCGGGCCTGAAGTATTTCGTCCTCGGCGCCTTGTCCTCCGGCATGCTGCTGTATGGCGCCTCGCTGATCTATGGCTTCACCGGCTCGGTGAATTTCATCGAGATCGCCAAGGTGGCGACCACGCCCACCCTCGGCCTCGTGTTCGGCATCGTGTTCCTGTTCGCGGGGCTGTGCTTCAAGGTCTCCGCCGTGCCGTTCCACATGTGGACGCCGGATGTGTATGAGGGCGCCCCGACCCCGGTCACCGCCTTCTTCGCCACCGCACCGAAGGTCGCCGCCATGGCGGTGTTCATCCGGGTGGCCATCGAGGCGCTGCCGCATGTGACCCATGCCTGGCAGCAGATCGTCACCTTCGTCGCCATCGCCTCCATGGTGCTGGGGGCGTTCGCCGCCATCGGCCAGCGCAACATCAAGCGCCTGCTGGCCTATTCCTCCATCGGCCACATGGGCTTTGCCCTGGTGGGCCTGGCGGCCGCGACCCCCCAGGGCGTGCGCGGCGTGCTGGTCTACATGGCCATCTATGTGGTCATGACGCTGGGCTCCTTCACCTGCGTCCTGGCCATGCGCCGGGACGGCCGGGCGGTGGAAACCGTGGACGATCTGGCGGGTCTGGCCCGCACCAAGCCGATGATGGCGCTGATGCTGGCGGGCCTGATGTTCTCGCTGGCCGGCATTCCCCCCTTGGCGGGCTTCCTGGCGAAATATTATGTCTTCCTCGCCGCCATCCAGGCGGGCCTCTATTGGCTCGCGGTGATCGGGGTGGTCGCATCGGTCGTTGGCGCGTATTATTATCTGCGCGTGGTGAAGATCATGTATTTCGACGAACCGGCCGAGGCATTCGATGCGATGCCCGGCGAGCTGAAGGCGGTGCTGGGCGTGTCGGGCCTGTTCACCATCTTCTATTTCATCTACCCGGCTCCTCTTATCGAGGCTGCGGGCGCTGCGGCGCGCGCGCTTTTCTGAACGATGGCGGCACCCAGGTTTCAAAGTTCCACGATCCCCATCATCCGCTTCACGGAGATCGGTTCCACCAATGCGGAAGGGCTGGCGCGCCTCGGTCGCGGCGAAGCCATGCCCGCCTGGATCGTGGCCGACATCCAGACCGCCGGGCGCGGCCGCCGCGGGCGGCCCTGGACCAGCGAACTGGGCAATCTCTTCGCCACCCTGGTCCTGCCCAATCCGGCGCCGGTGGCCAATGTCGCGCAATTGTGCTTCGTGGCGGGCTTGGCCTTGCGCGATGCGGTGGTGGCCGCCGCGCCTCTGCTGTCCGTGGACGGCCTGCGGCTGAAGTGGCCCAATGACCTGATGCTGGACGGCGGCAAGCTGGCGGGCATCCTGGTGGAAGGGTCCAGCGATGCCACCGGGCGATCGGCCGCAGTGATCGGCTTCGGCGTCAATTGCCTGCACCATCCTGAAGATCTGCCCTATCGCGCCACCAGCCTGGAAGAGGTGGGCGCCCCCACGGCGCCGGACCGGCTGCTGGAGGCGCTGGATCTCGCCATGGCCGTGCGCCTCAACCAATGGAACGGCGGCAACGGTTTTGCCTCGGTCCGCACCGACTGGATGCGCCATGCGCTGGCGATCGGTGATACGGTGAGCGTGAAAATTGGTGACCGCGAGGTCACCGGACGATTTGAAAGCATCGATAACCGTGGCGCCATGATGCTGCGCCGCCGCGACGGGGTCGCGGAGATCATCACAGCGGGCGACGTTTCGCTCCAATCGAAAGTGGATTGACACATCTAATGGCTGATACCAGCGAGCTCGTCTTCGCACCTCTCGGAGGGGTGGGCGAGATCGGCATGAATCTCGGCCTCTACGGCATTGGTTCCCGCCGCCAGCGCACCTGGCTCATGGTCGATCTCGGCATGAGCTTCGCAGGAGAAGAGGCGCCCGGCGTCGATCTCGTGCTCCCCGACATCCGCTTCCTGGAAAGCGTCAAGGACAAGATCTCCGGTCTGATCCTGACCCATGGTCATGAAGACCATGTGGGCGCGCTTCTGGACCTGTGGCCGAAGCTGAAGTGCCCGATCTACACCACCCGCTTCACCGCCGCTCTGCTGGAGGCCAAGCGCCTGCAGGAGCCCGGCGCGCCGAAGATCCCGATCACCATCGTCAAGTCCTTGACGCCGGTGGACATCGGGCCGTTCCAGGTGGAATTCATACCGGTCGCCCATTCCATTCCCGACAGCCATGCCATCGCCATCCGCACTTCCGCGGGCCTGGTGCTGCACACCGGCGACTGGAAGCTGGATCCGACCCCTGTGGTCGGCCACGTCACCGATGAGGCCCGCTTGCGCGCCCTCGGCGACGAGGGCGTGCGGGCGATGATCTGCGATTCCACCAATGCCATCCGCGACGGCGTCTCCCCCTCGGAGGCCGACGTGGCGGTGACCCTGAAGGACGTGGTGGCCAAGGCGCGCTACCGCATCGCCTTTACCACCTTCTCCTCCAACGTGGCGCGCGTGCGCTCCATCGCCGAAGCGGCCTATGCCAATGGGCGCGAAGTGGTGGTGGTGGGCCGGGCCATGGACCGGGTGATCGGGGTGGCCCGCGAGCAGGGCCTGCTGGACGGCCTGCCGCCGTTCCGCGGCTCCGAGGCTTTCGGCTTCCTGCCCCGGGAAAAGGTGGTGGCCATCGTCACCGGCAGCCAGGGCGAGCCTCGCGCCGCCTTGCGCCGCATCGCCGAGGACGACCATCCGGAGATCGCTTTGTCCAGCGGCGACATGGTGGTGTTCTCCTCCCGCACCATTCCCGGCAATGAGCGGGTGGTGGGGCAGGTCATCAACGGCCTGGTGAAGCGCGGCATCAAGGTGATGACCGACCGCGACGCTCTGGTCCACGTCTCCGGCCATCCCCGCCGCGGCGAACTGCAGCAGATGTACAGCTGGGTGCGCCCGCAGGTCTCGGTGCCGGTGCATGGGGAAGCCCTGCATCTGTTCGAGCACGGCTTGCTCGCCCGCGGCATGGGCGTGCCGGAAGTGGTGAGCTGCTTCGACGGCCACGTCATCCGCCTGGCCCCCGGTCCGGCGGAGCGGGTGGACGATATTCCCTTCGGTCGTCTCTACAAGGACGGCCGCCTGCTGATCCCCGACACCGCCCGGACGATTCCCGAGCGCCGCCGGCTGGGCTTCGTCGGCGTGGTGTCGGTGGCCCTGGCGGTGGACCGCGGCGGCAATCTGGTGGGCGACCCTTCGGTGGAGATCACCGGCGTGCCCGAGCGCGGGGAGGGCGGTCTGGACATGCTCGACCAGGTGCTCGACACGGTGGTGACCACCATGGAGAACCTGCCCAAGGCGCGCCGGCGCGATGCCGACGCGCTGTCGGACACGCTGGAGCGCGCGGTGCGCGGGGCCGTGAACGCGGCCTGGGGCAAAAAGCCCGTTTGCCACGTGCACATCGTCGAGGTGTGATACGGCCCTGGCGGCCCCGCGCAGGGGCCGCCAGCCGGCGGGTGGGACGACGGACCTAAGGCGCGCCATCGTGTCCTATGACACGGTGATGCAAATGCGGCTTTCCAGGGCCAAAGGCACGTCTGTGGTCCAATGCGGCGTTCTTTGGCATCATGGGACCGGCCGGGCAGGACGCCGCGGCGGGTCGGGGAGGATGCAGATGATCGGGCGGCTGAACCACGTGGCCATCGCGGTGAAGGACATCGCGGCCGCGACGGCGCTGTATCGGGATACCCTTGGCGCCGAGGTCTCCGAGGCGGTGCCGCAAGTGGCCCATGGGGTGACAACCGTCTTTATCCTATTGCCAAACACCAAGATTGAGCTTTTGGAACCCCTCGGCGCGGACTCGCCGATCGCCAAGTTCCTGGAGCGCAATCCGGACGGCGGCATCCATCACATCTGCTATGAAGTGGACGACATCATCGTCGCCCGGGACCGTCTGAAGGCGGCCGGTGCGCGAGTGTTGGGCAATGGCGAGCCGAAGATCGGCGCCCATGGCAAGCCGGTGCTCTTCCTGCACCCCAAGGACTTCACCGGAACCCTGGTGGAGCTAGAGCAAGCCTGAGGAACGTCTGGTGGCGATCGGTTCGATACTTGCGATCTATTTCATCGTGTGGTGGCTGTGCTTGTTTGCCGTGCTGCCCTTCGGCATCCGCTCGCCGGCGGAAGCCGGGCGCGTGGACGATGCCGGCATCGATCCCGGCGCCCCGGTGCGGCCGGGCCTGGTGCGCAAGATGCTGATCACCACCGTGATCGCCATCGGTGTCACCGCCGGCGTGCTCTACATCATGCGCAGCGGCATCATCCGGCTGGAAGACTTGCCGATGCCGTTCAGGACCAATTACGACTGACGGTTCAAGCTCTTAGTCGCATCGGCACGGGCGCGTTCGAGGCTGGCGCCGACACGCCGTCACTCCAATGCGTCGTGGGTGCAGTGCAAAGTTTTGGTCAGCACGTCTGACCATTATTTTTTTGAGTTCAGGCCTGAAAAAAAGAAAGGCGAGACCGGATGTCTCGCCTTTTCCCGTTGTGCACGGATATTGGACGCTTGCGGGTGCCGCCGCAGGTTCCGATGTGCTGCCGTTCCGGATTTTCGCGCGCCATTAGAGGCGGTCGCCGGTCGGTCTTTATTTTCGTGAGTCCTCCCGAGACCCGGACCCTCTTCCCTATGCCTTAACGGCACGAGGACGGTCCCCTTTCTTGTGGCAAACAGACCGTAGAACAAGATTCGTACGTTTGTCATCCTTGCGCCGCAATACTTTACATGCTGCGACGCAATACAAACGGCCGCCCGCCGCCGCATCTCCGGCCCTTTTGGGGCGCCCGATCCCCACCCTCTGAAGCGCTTCCTGGCCGCCGTGCCACCCCCCGCCGCGACGGCGCACACCGGCGGGCTTGTGTTTTGCGGACCGTTCCGCTTTCTCTGCTCGCGAGATTTTCCGAAACGTCCAACGCCTGAGTCTCTCGATGCGCTTGTCTCGCTATTTCCTGCCGACCCTTCGCGAAGTCCCGAAGGAGGCGGACATCGTCTCGCATCGCCTGATGCTGCGGGCGGGCATGATCCGGCAGGAGAGCGCCGGCATCTATGCCTGGCTGCCGCTGGGCCTGAAGGTGCTGAACAACATCTGCCGCATCATCCGCGAGGAGCAGAATCGCACCGGCGCGGTGGAATTGCTGATGCCCACCATCCAGTCGGCGGACCTGTGGCGCGAGAGCGGGCGCTATGACGATTACGGCAAGGAAATGCTGCGCATCAAGGACCGGCACGACCGGGACATGCTGTTCGGCCCGACCAATGAGGAAATGGTCACCGAGATCGTTCGCGCGTATGTGAAGTCCTACAAAAGCTTGCCGCTGAACCTCTATCATATCCAGTGGAAGTTCCGGGACGAGGTGCGCCCGCGCTTTGGCGTCTATCGCTCGCGCGAATTCCTGATGAAGGATGCCTATTCCTTCGATGTGGATGCCGAGGGCGCCCGCCATTCCTACAACAAGATGTTCGTCGCTTATCTGCGCACGTTCTCGCGGATGGGGCTGAAGGCGATTCCCATGGTGGCGGACACAGGGCCCATCGGCGGCAACCTGTCCCATGAGTTCATCATCCTCGCCTCCACCGGGGAGAGCGAGGTGTTCTGCCATGGCGACTATCTCGACATGACCCCGCCGCCCGCGGACGTGAATTTCGACGATCCGGCCGCGCTCCAGTCCCTCGTGGACCAGTGGACGACGCTCTATGCGGCCACCGAGGAAAAGCATGATGCGGACGCCTTTGCGGCCGTGCCCGCCGATCGCCAACTGGCGGCGCGCGGCATCGAGGTCGGCCATATCTTCTATTTCGGCACCAAATATTCCGAGCCCTTCGGCGTGAAGGTGCTGGGTCCCGACGGGGTCGAGCGGCTGGTGCACATGGGCTCCTACGGCATCGGCCCGTCCCGGCTGGTGGCGGCGATGATCGAGGCGTCGCACGATGAGAACGGAATCATCTGGCCGGACGCGGTGGCGCCGTTCCAGGTGGGTATCCTCAATCTCAAGGTGGGCGATTCGGCCACCGATGCGGCGTGCGAGGACCTCTATGCCAAGCTCACCGCCGCCGGCGTCGAGGTGCTCTATGACGACACCGACGAGCGGGCCGGCGGCAAGTTCGCCAAGGCGGACCTGATCGGCCTGCCCTGGCAGGTGCTGGTGGGGCCGAAGGGCCTGGCGGACGGCAAAGTGGAACTGAAGCGGCGTGTGGACGGCGCGCGTGAACTGCTCACGCCGGCCGAAGCATTCGAGAGGCTCAAGGGATGACAGGACGGCAGCGCATGGCCGCAGCCTCGGGTTCGCGCGGAACCGCGCCGGACAACGAGCCGAGCGGAACCCGGCCGTTCGCCGCCTTCGAATGGATGCTCTCGCTGCGCTACCTGCGGGCGCGCCGCAAGGAGGGCTTCATTTCGGTCATCGCCGGCTTCTCCTTCCTCGGCATCGTTCTGGGGGTGGCGACGCTGATCATCGTCATGGCGGTGATGAACGGCTTTAGGGCGGAACTGCTGGGCAAGATCCTCGGCCTCAACGGCCACATGCTGGTGCAGCCGCTGGAGACCCCGCTCACCGATTATGCGGCGGTGGCTGACCGCATTTCCAAGGTCAAGGGCGTCAAGCTCGCGGTGCCGCTGGTGGAAGGGCAGGCGCTGGCCTCTTCGCCCTATAATGCCTCCGGCGTGCTGGTGCGGGGCCTTACCGAGAAGGATTTGCGCGGCCTGCCGTCGGTGGCGAACACCATCCGACAGGGCACGCTGGAGGGCTTCGATCAGGGGCAGGGCCTGGCCATCGGCAAGCGCCTTGCCGACCAGCTCTCGCTGCGGGCGGGGGACAACATCACCTTGGTGGCGCCACGCGGGGCGGTGACGCCCATGGGCACCTCGCCGCGCATCAAGGTCTACAAGATCGCCGCGGTGTTCGAGATCGGCATGTCGGAATATGACAGCGCCTTCGTCTTCATGCCGCTGCCGGAATCCCAGGCCTATTTCAACCGCGCCAACGACGTGAATGCCATCGAGGTCTATATCGACAATCCCGATGACGTGGGCATTCTGCGCGGCGCGGTGCAGGCGGCGGCCGAGCGGCCGGTCTATATCGTCGACTGGCGGCAGCGCAACGCCACCTTCTTCAACGCGCTCCAGGTGGAGCGGAATGTGATGTTCCTCATCCTCACCCTGATCGTGCTGGTGGCGGCGCTCAACATCGTCTCCGGCCTGATCATGCTGGTGAAGGACAAGGGGCACGACATCGCCGTGCTGCGCACCATGGGCGCCACCCAGGGCGCGGTGATGCGCATCTTCCTCATCACAGGGGCCAGCATCGGGGTCGTGGGCACCTTGGTGGGTCTGCTGCTGGGGGTGCTGGTGTGCCTCAATGTGGAGGAGATCCGCCAGTTCATCTCCTGGATGACCCGCACCGAACTGTTCTCGCCCGAGCTGTATTATCTCAGCCGCCTGCCGGCGAAGATGGATTTCGGCGAGACCGCTTCCGTGGTGATGATGGCCCTGGTGCTCTCGCTGTTTGCGACCCTTTATCCCTCCTGGCGGGCAGCCCGGCTCGATCCGGTGGAAGCCCTGAGATACGAATGATGCCCGCTGCCGCGAGCCCTCCCGCCATCGCCTTGGTCCAGGTGTCCCGCCGCTATTCCGAAGGGGATGGCGCCATCGAAGTGCTGCGCGACGCCAATCTGGCGGTCGAGGTGGGGCAATCGGTGGCGCTCGTCGCCCCCTCGGGCACCGGCAAGTCCACCTTGCTGCATCTGGCCGGGCTGCTGGAGCACCCCGACGATGGCGAGGTCTATGTGGACGGGGAGCCCACCTCCAAGCTGCCCGACCGCGAGCGCACCCGGCTGCGGCGGATGCATGTGGGCTTCGTCTACCAGTTTCATCACCTCCTGCCCGAGCTGACGGCGCTGGAGAATGTGATGATGCCGCAGATGATCCGCGGGCTGTCCAAGAAGGATGCGGCGACCCGGGCCAGCGAACTGCTGGGCTATCTCGGCCTCGGCAAGCGCCTGAAGCACCGCCCGTCGGAACTCTCCGGCGGCGAGCAGCAGCGCGTCGCCATCGCCCGCGCTCTGGCCAATGCGCCGCGGCTGGTGCTGGCGGACGAGCCCACGGGCAATCTGGATCCCAAGACCTCCGACCATGTGTTCGGGGCGCTGGCGGAACTGGTGCATGCCACCGGCGTCGCCACCATCATCGCCACCCACAATATGGAACTGGCCTCGCGCATGGACCGGCGCGTGACGCTGCGCGATGGGCAGGTGGTGGAATTGGACTAGGCTTGCCCGAGGGCTGGTGGCTCAGCGCAGCGCCACCAGAACGGTCCCGGTGGCGATCAAGGCGACCCCGAGCCAGTTCTGGAGCGACAGCTTTTCCCCGAGAAAGGCGACGCCGAACACCGCCACCATCACCACGCTCAGCTTGTCCAAGGGCGCGACGCGGCTGGCGTCGCCCACCTGCAAGGCGCGGAAATAGCAGACCCACGAGGCCCCCGTGGCCGCCCCGGACAAGGTGAGGAACACCCAGGTCTTGGTGGAGATGTTGGTCAGCGGCTGCCAATTGCCGCCGAGGGTCACGATGCCGGTGACAATGGCGAGAATCACCACGGTGCGAATGAAGGTGGCGAAGTCCGACTGGATGTTGGCGACCCCGATCTTCGCCAAGATGGCCGTCAAGGCCGCGAAGGTGGCGGCGCCGAACGCCCAGAGGATCCAGGGCTGGATGAGGGACTTCATGACGGCTCCTGCGATGGGCGCGCGCGACTCGCGCCGGCTTCCTGGGGCGTGACCGACTTGGGGCGCCGGTGAGGCCCTGCCGGGATTCGGCCCTGTGGTCCACCATCGCCCATCTCGCGCCCGGCGCCCATGATGGGACGGCTTGAAAAATCGGGGAGCGGTGACTTTCAATCGCAGACCCCGGCTGCGTGGGGAACATGGGCGTATCCCGGCAGCCACCCTTCCGCCGCTGCCAATTCGGTCTAATCTGCATCGGCTTTCCTATCCGTGACCCTGTGAGTCCATGCGCGATCCCGGCTTTGTCCATCTGCACGTCCACTCGTCCTACTCGCTGCTGGAAGGCGCGATGTCCTTGGGCAAGCTGGCGGATTTCGCCAAAGCGGACGCCCAGCCGGCGCTGGCGCTGACCGACACCGGCAATCTGTTCGGCGCGCTGGAATTCTCCGAGAAGATGTACGGGTCGGGCATCCAGCCCATCGCCGGCTGCTCGCTGGCGCTCGACCTGCCGGAACCCGCCGGCCCGCGCGGCGCCATCGCGCCGAAGAAGCCGCGCATCGTGCTGCTGGCGGCGCGCGAGACCGGCTGGCGCCATCTGATGACGCTGGTCTCCCGCGCCTATCTGGAGACCCCGAACGACGAAGAGCCGCGGATCACGCTGGACTGGCTCACTGAACTGAGCGACGGGCTGATCGCCCTGACCGGTGGCCCCGCCGGCCCAGTGGACCGGATGCTGGTGGCCGGCCATGGCGATCTGGCGGCCACCCGTCTCGGCCAGTTGGCGGACATCTTCGGCGACCGGCTCTATGTGGAATTGCAGCGCCACGGCACCGACATGGAGCGGCTGGCCGAGCGCGGCCTGCTGGATCTGGCCTATGCCAAGGGCCTGCCGCTGGTCGCCGCCAACGAACCCTTCTTCGGCGCCCAGAGCGACTACAACGCCCATGACGCGCTCATCAGCATCGCCGAAGGCAAGCTCCTGTCGGAGGGCGACCGCCGCCGGCTCACGCCGGAGCATCGCTTCAAGACCCGCGCCGAGATGCTGGCGCTGTTCGAGGACTTGCCGGAGGCCACCGCCAATACGGTGGAGATCGCCCAGCGCTGCGCCTTCCGGGTGAAGACGGTGAAGCCCATCCTGCCCCGCTTCACCTCGGGGGAGGGCGGTGGCGATCCGTTGGCGGAAGAGGCGGCTGAACTGGAGCGCCAGGCCCAGGAGGGGCTGGTGGCCCGCCTCGCCAAGCACCCGCCCGCGCCGGGCCTGGACGCCAAGGTGTATGAGGACCGTCTCGCCTATGAGCTGTCCGTCATCACCAAGATGAAGTTTCCCGGCTACTTCCTGATCGTGTCGGACTTTATCAAATGGGCCAAGGCGCACGATATTCCCGTGGGGCCGGGCCGTGGTTCGGGTGCCGGCTCACTGGTGGCCTATTCGCTCCAGATCACCGACCTTGACCCTTTGCGCTTCGGCCTGCTGTTCGAGCGGTTCCTGAACCCGGACCGCGTGTCCATGCCCGACTTCGACGTGGACTTTTGCCAGGAGCGCCGCGAAGAGGTGATCGATTATGTGCAGCAGCGCTATGGGCGCGCGCAGGTGGCGCAGATCATCACCTTCGGTACCCTCCAGGCGAGAGGCGTGCTGCGCGACGTGGGTCGCGTGCTGGAAATGCCCTATGGGCAGGTGGATAAGCTGTGCAAGCTGGTGCCGCAGAATCCGGCCGCGCCCGTCACCCTGAAGCAGGCCATCGAGGACGAGCCGCGCCTCCAGGCGGCGCGCGATCAGGAAGAGGTGGTCAAACAAGCCTTCGACATCGCCGTGCGCCTGGAGGGGCTGAACCGCCATGCCTCCACCCATGCCGCCGGCATCGTGATCGGCGACCGGCCCTTGCATGAACTGGTGCCGCTCTATCGCGACCCCAAGTCCAACATGCCGGTCACTCAATACAATATGAAATGGGTGGAGCAGGCCGGGCTGGTGAAGTTCGACTTCCTCGGCCTCAAGACGCTCACCGTGATCGAGACCGCGGCGCGGCTGATCCGGCAGCGGGGCATCCCGCTGGATATCACCTCCATCCCGCTGGACGATCCAAAATCCTACGCCATGCTGGCCAAGGGCGAGACGGTGGGCGTGTTCCAGGTGGAAAGCGCGGGCATGCGCCGCGCCCTCGTGGACATGAAGGCCGACCGCGTCGAGGATCTGATCGCTTTGGTGGCGCTCTATCGACCCGGCCCCATGGCCAACATCCCGGTCTATTGCGACTGCAAGCACGGCCGCGCCCAGCCGGACTACATCCATCCCAAGCTTGAGCCGTACCTGAAGGAAACCTTCGGCGTCATCATCTACCAGGAACAGGTGATGCAGATCGCCCAGGCGCTGGCGGGCTATTCGCTGGGCGAAGCCGATCTCCTGCGCCGTGCCATGGGTAAGAAGATCCGCGCCGAGATGGAGAAGCAGCGCGAGCGCTTCGTCTCCGGCGCCGAG
Source organism: Azorhizobium sp. (assembly GCA_965227945.1). Taxonomy (GTDB): domain Bacteria; phylum Pseudomonadota; class Alphaproteobacteria; order Rhizobiales; family Xanthobacteraceae; genus Azorhizobium. The sequence continues at coordinate 564,464 of CBDDGQ010000005.1, forward strand.
GAGCGCGGCGTGCCCAAGGCGCAGGCCGACACCATCTTCGACCTGCTGGCCAAGTTCGCCGATTACGGCTTCAACAAGTCCCACGCCGCCGCTTACGCGCTGGTCTCCTACCAGACCGCCTGGCTGAAGGCGAACTACCCCACCGAATTCCTCGCCGCGTCCATGACGCTGGACATGGGCAATACGGACAAGCTGGCGGAATTCCGCCAGGAGGCGCAGCGGCTCGGCATCCAGGTTGTGCCGCCCAACATCAACCTCTCCACCCGCGAGTTCGCGGTGGTGGACGGCAAGATCATCTATGCCATGGCCGCGCTGAAGGGCGTGGGCGGGCATGCGGTGGATGCGCTGGTGGCGGCCCGCGGCGATCAGCCGTTCGCCGACCTGGCAGACTTTGCCGGCCGGGTGCCGGTGAAGCTGGTGAACAAGCGCACCCTGGAAAGCCTGGCGGCGGCCGGCTGCTTCGATTGCCTGGAGCCCAACCGGGCCCGCGCCTTCGCCGCGCTGGAATCAGTGGTGGCTCATGCCCAGCGCGTGGAAGCGGACAAGATCTCCGGCCAGAACGACATTTTCGGCTTCGGCCCGGTGAAGACCAAGCTGCAGATCCCCGATGCGTCGCCCTGGATGCCCGCGGAGCGGCTGCAGAAGGAATATGACGCCATCGGCTTCTTCCTCACCGGCCATCCGCTGGACGATTATGCCCAGTCGCTGAAGAAGATGCGGGTGCAGCAATTCTCCGACTTCTCCCGCGCCGTGAGGGCGGGCGCGGCGGCGGGGCGGCTAGCGGCCACCGTGGTGTCGAAGCAGGAGCGGCGCACCAAGTCCGGCACCCGCATGGGCATCGTCGGCCTGTCCGACCCCTCCGGCCATTTCGAGGCGGTGATCTTCTCCGAGGGGCTGGCGCATTATCGCGACCTGCTGGAGCCGGGCACGCCGCTGCTGATGATGGTGGGGGCCGAACTCCAGGGCGAGGACGTGCGGGTGCGCATCCAGTCCTGCGAGCGGCTGGATGCGGCCACCGCCAGCCATCACAAGGGCCTGCGCATCTTCGTGAAATCCACCGATCCCCTGGACGGCATCGCCAAGCGCCTGTCCGGCGGGCGGGGGGAGGGCGAGGTGAGCCTCGTCCTGCTGATGGACGAGGGCAAGGCCGAGGTGGAGATTCGCCTCGACGGCCGCTACCCGGTCTCGCCCCAGATCGCCGGCGCCATCAAGGCGATTCCCGGTGTGGTGGCGGTGGAGGCGGCGTGAGGCCGAGCAGGTCCGCGGGCGGGGGTGTGTGGCCCGCGGTCAGCCCTCACACGAGCCACTGACTTCCCGACGCACTGGTGAAATCCAGCTGCACGATCAGGTCGTTATAGTCGAGATCTCCACCCCCATAGAGATCTTCCCAGCCCCAGGTATTGAGGCCATAGCTCCACAAATGGGAGATGTGGTCGCCGCTGACCACCTCATTCGCGGAGGCGAAGGCCCAATAGGTCTGGCCATTGCTGGTGATCTTCATGGCCACGAGGTCACCGGCGTCGACACCGACGATTTCCGTCTGGGTATAGGCACCGTAGCCCCCACCGGAAATGGATGTGCCGCCCGAGATGGTCTGATACGCATGCGCTGCGGCTGCCGCTTCGTAGCCCGCGTCGCCCGGAGACAGGCCGTCAACGTGGCCGGAATAATCGTCCACCTTGTAGAAGGTGACGGAGAGATCGTTGACGCCGTTCTGGCGGAGCCCGACGACCGCATTCTGATCGTCGGCCCCGTTGGCAGTGGTGGCGACGGCGACCGAACGGGCAACCTCCACTGAGGAGCCGGTGTCCGACACCAATTCCAGGAAACCATAGTCCGCCGTCAGGGAGGCCTGGTTGGATGTGGTCGTCTCGCCTGCGACGGCCACCGATACGCTTGTGCCTGCGGACACTGTGACTTGCTCCACATGTCCTTGCGAATAGCCGTCGAACATGGTCACAAGGTCGGAGGAGAAGTCCGCATCCAGGCTCTGTTGGGCGAAAGACGCGGTCCAGGCGTAGCTTTCAGCCGCGGTTCCGGAAAACGAATAGGTGACAGAGTCTAAAGTCAGGCTCCAGTCATAGTCACTGGACAATGTGGTCTGGATCAACAGGCTTTCCGTCACCCCGGTGGCCCAGGAACTGCTTCCGGATGCGTCCGTTGCCGAGGCGTTGTCAGCGGATGTGTCCACCAGAACCGGGTCAAGGTCGTAATAGATTTGCGCATGAGCAATGGTGGTCAGGGCTCGGGCGAGCAACGTGCCATTGGGGGATCCGAGGCCGGATGTCAGATCGTAGCCCGTGCTCGCCTCATAGCCATAGCCTGTGGCATCAAGACCGACGGTGGTGCCGCCAGAGATGGCCATATAATCATCTCCGCTCATATAAGATGAAATATTGTTGCCGATGGTGATGTCGTTGAAAGAGGCCGGCGCAATCGCGGCGGCGATATAATAAAGGTCGGTGCTATATCCCAGATCTGGAAGGCCTTGATCTTCAAAGATTGTGTTGATCTGCGTGATGAGGGCGGCCCAGAGGGGCGTGGCCGCGCTGGTACCACCCGATGAGGCATCCGTCAGCAAGTCGATGCTTGGCACGAGATAACCCATATTGCCGCCGGCCAGGGCGGACACATCGGGGCCGCCGCGCCCGGTGACACCGCTGTCCACATCGGTCGGGGTCAATCCGTAGGCTGTCTGATAGGAGGGTGTCGCCTGTGTGGTATCGACGCCGCCTCCCGTCGCGGCGTGGTCAAGATAACTATAGGTAAATGTATTAGCTTCAGTAATGAAATACTGGTTCCAGACCGTCTCGATATACGTGCTCTGTTGGGTGAGATCCGTTGACCACTCATGCAGTCCACCCCTGACCAGCGACCAGATCGTTTCCAGGTCGCCAGCGGCAGCCGATGCCACGAGGGCATCCAGCGTTGTGTCTTGTTCCGCGCTCGACACCGTGGAGAGCGAGGTTCCGCCGACGACGGTGACATACGAACTCAGATTGCTGGTGAATAGGCTGGTGAGGCCGTCGGCCACGATGTTGCCGGATCCGCCGTCGAAGGCATCGGTGAAGACGGAAATGCCGCGCAAGGCCGCATCCACGAACAGTTCGCTGTACGCCACATAAAATGGCGAGTCCGGCGAGAAGCTATTCCCGTCGCTCCAGGACGAGGAGAGCACGGAAGGATTGTTCTGCGTATCCCAGATGGCCGTCTGGTAGGCCGTATAGACCGAATAGCCCGAGCCGACGTAAAGGCCGACTTGGCTGTTGGGGACAATGGTGCTGACGACGCCCACATCCAGCGCGCGTTCGCCCGCGCCGCTATCCACGGACTCATTTTCACTATTGCTCACATAATAGTTGAATGTCGCGTTGACGCCGGCCCGGGCAAGATAGGCATTCACCCGATCTTCGAAGGTGCCATCCGCGCTGATGTGGTCGACGGCATCGCCGATGCTGGGCTCGATCAGGCCCAGGGTGCCGGTGGCAACTGCGGCGCCATTTAGCGGGAAGTTGTAGAGTTCCGCGATCTGCTGCGGATAGAGCGAGGTCGCAGACGTGCTGGCGTTGCCCTCGCTCTGGGAGCCCGACTGCAGGGTCGTGGTGGTGGTGGCCAAGTTTGTCGTCGCGGCATCCTGGCCTTCGTCCGGCCAAATGCCGACCACCGAGGAGGCGATGCTTTCTGGTAGGGACAGGTCCCCGTTCCAATAAAGGACCGTTTCACCGGATGCGGTGGTTCCTGACATCAGTTCGGTGCCGAACAAGGTGTTGAAATCGGCAGGGGTGAGCGTGACCCAAATGGTCCGCGAGTCGGATGAAGTGACATATCCGTCGGCACCGTCGGCGCTGCCGACGATCGAAAGCTTCATGTCCTGCAGGGTTTGATAGACCGTTGTGTAGTTGGCGGAATTCGCGCCATACGTGGTCCAGAGCGTGCCGTCGGCCTCCAGGGCGGCGAGGGTCGTCTGCCGGGTGCCCCAGTCCTCGCTGAGCAGAGACGTGGGATCACTGGCCCGTTCAACCACCAAAGCCACGGTGATGGACCAGGGCGATTCTGTAACTCCCGTGAGGCCATAGGCCGTTGCGACATCCTCGTCTGTGGATGAAACCGTTCCGTAGCTGGTGAAATCCAAATAGGTGGAATTGGCAATCACGGTCATCGCGCGGTCTCCCGATACCGACGTCGCACTTTGCCACGGCTCCGCTTTGGAGCCGATGTTTTTGCGTTTCAGAACGTATCGTTTTGTTTCTGAGGCCTCGGCTGGCGACCCGGCGACCCACGATGGCGGTCGCGCGCGGGCGCGGCGAGAGGCAGCCCGGGGCCAAATTTGGTCGCGCACTTGGCGAGCCCGCCCGTCCGAGGCGCGACGGTTTCGGCAGCGCGATCCGTCACCGAATGGTCGGATAGGCGCCGCCGGGTGGGGGCAACCGGCGCGTTACACCACCATTACCCTTGCCCTTTGGCCGCCCTTCGCCTATAAGCCGCGCCATTCCGCACGCGGACACTACGGCCACATGGCCATCCGGTGCCTTCGTCCCTGACGGGTCGAGGGTACGTCCGCGGAGGCTCAACCGGAGAATAAAAAGTGGCGCTTCCCGATTATTCGATGCGTCAGCTTCTCGAAGCTGGCGTGCACTTTGGACATCAGTCCCACCGCTGGAACCCCAAGATGGCGCCGTTCATCTTCGGCGTTCGCAACAACATCCACATCCTGGATCTGTCGCAGACCGTGCCAGCGCTGCACCGCGCCCTGCAGGCCGTCTCCGACACCGTGGCCCAGGGTGGCCGCGTGCTGTTCGTGGGCACCAAGCGCCAGGCGGCCGAGCAGGTGGCCGATGCCGCCCGCCGCTCCGCGCAGTATTATGTGAACTCCCGTTGGCTGGGCGGCATGCTCACCAACTGGAAGACCATCTCCAATTCCATCGCCCGGCTCAAGAAGCTGGAAGAGATGCTGGCCGGCCCCGAGCAGGGTTCGGGCTACACCAAGAAGGAGCGCCTGACGCTGTCCCGTGAAAAGGACAAGCTGGAACGCGCCCTCGGTGGCATCCGCGACATGGGCGGCCTGCCCGACCTGCTGTTCGTGATCGACACGAACAAGGAAGACATCGCCGTGAAGGAGGCCCAGCGCCTCGGCATTCCGGTGGCGGCCATCCTCGACACCAATTCCGATCCGGACGGCATCGCCTTCCCGGTCCCCGGCAACGATGACGCCGGCCGCGCCATCCAGCTCTATTGCGACCTCGTCGCCCGCGCCGCCATCGACGGCATCGGCCGTGGCCACACCGACCTCGGTGGGGACATGGGCGAGACCGACGCCCCGCTGGTGGAAGAACTTCCCGTCGAAACGAGCATCTGGTCCACCTTCGAGCCCCTGTCGGGCCCGCGCGGTGTCGCCGACGACCTGAAGAAGCTGGTGGGCGTGAGCCCCGAGATCGAGCAGAAGCTCAATGATCTCGGCGTGTTCCACCTCACCCAGATCGCCGGTTTGGATGCCATGGATGCGCACCGCATCGGTGAGGAAGTGGGTCTGCCCGGCCGCGTCGATGGCTGGGTCACCCAGGCGAAGGAGCTCTCCGCCGAGGTGGAGTGATCCCGTCTTAAACTGAAGAACTTTGGGTTCAGGGGCACTGCCCCGACGGCCGGCTCGGGAGCACCCTGGCCGGCCGTGGCTTGAGAAGAAGAGGAAGCAGAGCATGGCCGCGATCAGTGCAGCGCTCGTGAAAGAACTCCGCGACAAGACCGGCGCCGGCATGATGGACTGCAAGGCAGCGCTGACCGAAACCAATGGCGACATCGAGGCCGGCATCGACTGGCTGCGCAAGAAGGGCCTCGCCAAGGCCGCCAAGAAGGCTGGCCGCGTCGCCGCCGAAGGCTTGGTCGCCGTGGAGTCCTCCGGACATTACGCCGCCGCCATCGAAGTGAATGCCGAGACCGACTTCGTGGCCCGCAATGCGGACTTCCAGGCGTTCGTGCGCGAGGCCGCCAAGGTGGCCCTGATGACCGATGGGTCCGTGGAAGCCGTGGCCGCCGCCCACTTCCCCGGTGAGAGTGTCACCGTCGCCGACAAGCTGGCGACCCTGATTGCCACCATCGGCGAGAACATGACCCTGCGTCGCTCCGCCAAGCTCAGCGTCGAGCACGGCGTGATCGCCAGCTATGTGCACGGCGCGGTGATCGAGGGCCAGGGCCGCATCGGCGTGCTGGTGGCGCTCGAATCCAAGGGCGATGTGGACAAGCTGTCCGCCCTCGGCCGGCAGATCGCCATGCATGTGGCGGCGCTCAACCCGCTGGCGCTCGATGCGTCCGGCATCGACGAGGCCACCATCGCCCGCGAGAAGGCCATCCTGCTGGAGAAGCACCAGGGCAAGCCCGCCAATGTGCAGGACAAGATCGCCGAAAGCGGCATCAAGACCTTCTTCAAGGAAGTGACCCTGCTGGAGCAGCCCTTCGTGCATGACGGCTCCAAGACCGTCTCGCAGGTGCTGAAGGAGAACGAAGGTTCGGTGGGCGCGCCCATCGTGCTGAAGGGCTTCGTGCGCTATGCGCTTGGCGAGGGCATCGAGAAGGAAGAAACCGACTTCGCCGCTGAAGTCGCCGCCGCGGCCGGTCAGTCCTGACCGCGCGCGGAGGGGATGCGGCCATGCCGGACCTTCCCTATCCACGCATCCTGGTCAAGGTCTCAGGCGAGGCCTTGATGGGGAACGAACCGTTCGGCCTGCATCCGCCGACGGTCGCCCGCATTGCCCGTGAACTCGTTGCCGCGCGTGCGCTCGGCTGCGAGGTCGCGGTGGTGGTGGGCGGGGGCAATATCCTGCGCGGTGCGCGGGTGGCGGGCGAAGATCTCGACCGCTCCACCGCCGACCATATGGGCATGCTGGCCACGGTGATGAACTGCCTGGCCCTGGAAGCGGCCATCGAGCGGGCCGGCGAACCGGCCCGCACCTTGTCCGCCATCCCCATGCCGACGGTGTGCGAGCCCTATGCCCGCCAGCCGGCGATGCGGCATCTGCGGCGCGGCCGCGTGGTGCTTCTGGCCGGTGGCACCGGCAATCCCTATTTCACCACCGATACCGGGGCCGTTCTGCGCGCCGCCGAGCTGGATTGCGATGCGGTGCTGAAGGCGACGACCGTGGATGGTGTCTACACCGCCGATCCGAAGCTGGACCCCACCGCCACGCGATACGAGCGCCTGACCCACGATCAGGCCCTGGCCTATGACCTGAAGGTCATGGATGCCGCTGCGTTCGCCCTTGCCCGCGAGGCGGCGTTGCCCATAATCGTCTTCTCCATTCGCGAGCCGGGGGCGATCGTCTCCGCGGCGAAGGGAGAAGGGCGGGTCACGGTGGTCTCACCCTGACCTGAGACCGCCGATCTAAGGCCCCTCGCGAGAGGGGCCCGGTCTCGGCGCAGACAGGAGCGGGCTGTACGGCGGGCAGGTCAGGACGGCTCATCGGCGCGCCGGCTCTTGACAGATGCACCCCGCACGAACCATTCCAGCCCGTTGGATCACCACACGCGTGGCGCGCAGCGCTGGCGTCAGGACCGACGAGCGCCCGTGGCCCGGCTGCGGTGCGCCGATGAACATCAGAGGACGATCATGAGCACCGAGGCCTTCGACATTGCCGACATCAAGCGCCGCATGGCCGGCGCGGTTGCATCGCTGAAGACGGAACTCGGTGGCCTGCGCACCGGCCGGGCTTCGGCCAGCCTGCTCGAGCCCATCCATGTGGATGCCTATGGCACGCATCTGCCCCTGAGCCAGGTGGCCACGGTGTCGGTGCCCGAGGCGCGTCTGTTGTCGGTGCAGGTGTGGGACCGCGGCATGGTCAGCGCCGTCGAGCGGGCGATCCGCGACAGCAATCTCGGGCTCAATCCCAACACCGAAGGCCAGGTGCTGCGCATCCGCATCCCGGAGCTCAACCAGGAGCGCCGCCAGGAGCTGGTGAAGGTGGCCCACAAATATGCGGAAGCGGCCAAGGTCTCCGTGCGCCACGTGCGCCGTGACGGCATGGACCTGCTGAAGAAGCTGGAGAAGGACAGCGCCATCAGCGCCGATGATCTCGAGCGGCTGTCCAAGGATGTGCAGAAGGCCACGGACGAGACCATTTCCGACGTGGACCTGACCTTGGCCCACAAGGAAAAAGAAATCCTCTCGGTCTAAGGGCGCCGCGGGCAGACGGGGGAGCGGGCCATGTCCAGGGGAAGTGGCGTCCGAGATGACGTCCGCACTGGCGTCTTGGAAGCGGGAACGGCGCCCCGATTGGCAGGCGTTCCGGTCCATGTGGGCGTCATCATGGACGGCAACGGGCGCTGGGCCACGGCTCGCAGCCTGCCGCGGGTGGAAGGTCATCGCCGCGGCGTGGAGGCCCTGCGCCGCTGCGTGCGCGCCGCCCGCGAGATCGGCATCCGCTACCTGACCATCTACAGCTTCTCCAGCGAGAACTGGTCGCGCCCGGTGGGCGAGGTGTCGGAGCTGATGGGGCTGCTGCGCCGCTTCCTGCGCCACGATCTGGCCGAGCTGCATTCCGCGAACGTCAAAGTCCGGATCATCGGCCAGCGCGCCTCTTTGGCGCGGGACCTGTGCCTGATGCTGGATGAGGCAGAGGAGCTGACCCGGGCCAACACCGGACTGACCCTGGTGGTGGCGTTCAATTATGGCAGCCGCCAGGAGATTGCCGACGCGGCCGCCCGACTGGCCGCCGACGCGGTGGCCGGCCGCATCCGGCCCGAGGACATCACGCCGGACCTGCTGGAATCCCATCTGTCCACGGCGGGCATTCCCGATCCGGACCTCATCATCCGCACCAGCGGCGAGCAGCGACTGTCCAACTTCCTGATGTGGCAGGCGGCGTATGCGGAACTGGTGTTTCTGCCCATCTATTGGCCGGAATTCGATCACGCCGCTCTGCTGGGCGCGGTCCAGGAGTATGCCCGGCGGGACCGTCGCTTCGGTGGCGTCGCCGCCCGCACCGGCAGCTGACCCGTGGCGGTTGGACGTGATCTGAAGCCGCGCACCCTGTCCGCCCTGATCCTGGCGCCGGTGGCGCTGGCCGCGACTGTGTTTGGCGGCCTGCCGTTCCTGCTGTTCTGGGCCTTGGCCGGTGTCGGCGTGCTGTGGGAATGGGCCAGCGTCGCCCGCATCCGGCCACGCATCTTGTATCTTGGGGTGGGCGGCGGCGCGCTGGTGGGCGCGGTGGTAGCCGTGGCCCTGCGGCTGGACGCCGCGGCCGCCCTGCTGGTGGTCGCCGGCGCCGGCGCCTGTGCCCTGCTGGCGGCGGGCGATGGACGCCCGCGCGGCTGGGCCGCCTTGGGCATCCTGTGTGCGGCGTCGGTGGCGATTCCCGTGGTGGTGCTGCGCGGGCAGGACCAAGTGGGTCTGCTGGCGGTGGTGTTTCTGTTCGCCGTGGTCTGGGGCACCGACATTGCGGCCTATTTTACCGGGCGTGCCCTTGGCGGCCCCAAGCTGTGGCCGCGTCTGTCGCCCAACAAGACCTGGTCCGGCGCCCTGGGCGGGGCGGCGATCGGCACCCTGGCCGGGGTCGCCGTGGCGAGTCTGGGCGGGCTGGTGTTCACGCCGGCCCTGGTGGGGGTGGGCCTTGCCCTCAGCGTGGTGGCGCAGTCGGGTGATCTGGCGGAATCCGCTTTCAAGCGGGCGTTCGGCGTGAAAGACGCCGGCTGGCTCATTCCCGGACACGGCGGCATCCTCGACCGGCTGGACGGCTTCGCGACCGCGACCCTGCTGGCGCTCGCCATTGCGGTGGTGCGCGGTGGCGTCACGCCAGCGGCGGGACTGCTCCTATGGTAAGGCTATGGCCATGACGACGGTCTCGATCCTCGGCGCCACCGGCTCCATCGGACGCAGTGCTGCGAAGGTGCTCGCCGGGGCCGGCGACCGCTTCCGGGTGGAGGCGCTCGCCGGCGGGCGCGACCCGCAGACCCTGGCCGACATGGCCCGCACCCTGGGGGCGCGCTTTGCGGCCATTGCCGACCCGGCCGCCGGCCCGCGGCTGAAGGAACTGCTGGCAGGCACCGGCATCGCCAGCGGTGCCGGTCGCGAGGCGGTGCTGGAGGCTGCGACCCGCACCGCTGACATCGTGATCGCCGGCATCTCCGGTATTGCCGGCCTTGAACCCACGGTTGCCGCCTTCGGCGCCGGGCGGCGCATCGGGGTTGCCAACAAGGAATGCCTGGTGGCCGCCGGTGCCTTCTTCATGGCCGAGGCGGCCCGCACCGGCACCGAGGTGTTCCCGGTCGATTCCGAGCACAACGCGGTTTTTCAGGCTCTGGCCGCCGGTCCCCGCAACGCGGTGGAGCAGGTGGTAATCACCGCCTCCGGCGGCCCGTTCCGCACCGCGACTCGCGAGGCCATCGCCCACGCCACCCCCTCCGACGCCCTTAAGCATCCCAACTGGTCCATGGGCGCCAAGATCACCATCGATTCCGCCAGCCTGATGAACAAGGGGCTGGAGTTGATCGAGGCGCACCACCTGTTCGCCGTGCCGCCGGCGCAGCTGGACGTGGTGGTCCACCCCGAGTCGGTGGTCCATGGCATGGTGTCGTACGTGGACGGCTCCGTGGTCGCGGTCCTCGCCATGCCGGACATGGTGCTGCCCATCGCCCATTGTCTGGGCTATCCTGAACGCCTGCCCACCACCTGTCGCCGGCTGGATCTGGCCGCCCTGGGCCGCCTGACGTTCGAGGCCCCTGATCTGGAGCGATTCCCCTGCCTGCGCCTTGCCCGCGAAGCCCTGGCGGCGGGCGGCGCCGCAGCCACCATCCTGAACGGGGCGAATGAGGTGGCGGTGGCCGCCTTCCTGGACGGGCGCATCGGCTTCTTCGGCATTGCGGCCACGGTGGAAGAGACTCTCGCCCGTGCCGCGCACGGACCCGCGCCGGCCAGCGTGGCGGATGCCATGGCGCTGGATGCCGAAGCGCGACTTATCGCCGTTTCCCTCTTGCCTAAGTTCGCCGCAAAGGCATCCTAAGCGTATGCCGGGCCATGCCGACGCCCCCATGCGCTCCCCGCGGGCGCAGGGCGGTGCGGCGTTCAGCGGCGACCGGCCGGGGCGGAATGTTCGTGCCGGCAGGGGCGCCGCGACTGAGGAATAAACGATGGACGTGTTGGCGGGACTGGGTTCGTGGGGGCACTCTCTGCTGAGTTATGTGATTCCGTTTCTGTTTGTTTTGACCATCGTGGTCTTCTTTCACGAGCTCGGACACTTCTGGGTCGCGCGCCGCGCCGGTGTGCGGGTGTTGACCTTCTCTCTTGGCTTCGGGCCTGAGCTGTTCGGATTCAACGACAAGCACGGCACCCGCTGGCGCCTGGCCGCCGTGCCGCTGGGCGGATATGTGAAATTTTTCGGCGACGAGGATGCCGCCAGCACGCCCGATCCCGCCAAGCTCGCCCAGATGACCCCGGCCCAGCGTCGCGAAAGCTTCTTCTACCAGCCGCTGCGCTGGCGCGCGGCGATCGTCGCCGCGGGACCGATCGCCAATTTCATCCTGGCCATCGTCATCTTCTCGCTGGTGTTCATGGTGTTTGGCCGGCAGGTCAGCACCCCGCGGGTGGACCAGGTGACGCCGGGCAGCGCCGCGGAGCAGGGCGGCTTCAAGCCCGGCGATCTGGTGCTGCGCATCTCCGGCTCGCCGGTGGAGAGCTTTGCCGACATGCAGCGCATCGTCGGCGCTCATGCGGGCAGCCCGCTGGTGTTCACGGTGGACCGGGGCGGGGCGCCCGTGGACCTGACCGCGACGCCGGAACTGCGCGAGATGAAGGACGCCTTCGGCAATGTCCACAAGATGGGCATGCTGGGCATTTCCCGCTCCCTGGCGGCTGCCGACGTGGTGACACGGCGCTATGGGCCGGTGGAAGCGGTGACCATGGGCGTCCAGGAAACCTGGTTCGTGGTGGCCCGCACCTTCGACTATCTGGGCGGGCTGATTGCCGGCCGGGAATCGGCAGACCAGTTGGGCGGGCCGATCCGCATCGCCCAGGTCTCCGGGCAGGTGGCCACGTTCGGATTCGGAGCCTTGCTGTCCTTGGCCGCTGTCCTCTCGGTGTCGATTGGACTTCTTAACCTCTTTCCCATCCCGCTGTTGGATGGCGGGCACCTGTTGTTCTACGCTGTCGAGGCAGTCCGCGGGCACCCTCTCAGCGCGCGGACTCAGGACATCGGTTTCCGTATTGGCCTCGCCATTGTTTTGATGCTGATGGTGTTTGCCACCTGGAATGACGTGGTTCACATTGCCACGATGTAAGGCTTTGCCGATGCATCTCGTGGCGTGAGAGCAACGGTCGCAGGAAAAGCGGAAGCTGCTGTGGGGACAGGCGTTTGCAGTGCAGGGAAAAGCCTGTACAAGCGCCTCGAAGGTGGAGAATCCAGAGGGCTTGCCTTCTGGGTCGAGAACAACAATTCAAGGTTGCGCGCCATATGACTGCTCCGGCTCGGGTGTTGGTAAAACTGGCCGCCGTCCTCGGCTTCGCTCTTGCGACTGCTGTGACGACGACCGCCGGGTCGATGGTGACCGCTGTTCCGGCGATGGCGCAGTCTGCGTCGATCGTGGTGCAGGGCAATCGTCGCGTGGATGCGGACACGATCCGCTCGTATTTCAATCTCAAGCCCGGTGAGGCTCTTACCTCCGCCAAGATCGACGAGGGCCTGAAGGCGCTCTACGCCACCGGGTTGTTCGCGGATGTGCGGGTGTCGAACCAGGGTGGCCGCACGGTGGTGACGGTCGTCGAGAATGAGGTGATCAACAAGATCGCCTTCGAGGGCAATAAGAAGGTCAAGGACGAGGTTCTCTCCGCGGAAATCCAATCCAAGGAGCGCGGCCCGCTGTCCAAGGCGACGGTCCAGGCCGACACGCAGCGCATCGTCGACGTCTATCGTCGCGCCGGCCGCACCGACGTGAAGGTCAATCCGGTCACCATCGATCGCGGCAATGGCCGCGTGGATCTGGTGTTCGAGATCACCGAGGGCGAGAAGACGGGTGTCAAGGACATCAAGTTCGTCGGCAACAAGGCCTTTTCGGACTGGAAGCTGAAGGACATCATCTCCACTACCACCACCAATTGGCTGTCCTTCCTGAAGTCGTCGGACGTGTATGACCCGGATCGGGTCAACTCTGACCAGGAACTGCTCCGCCGGTGGTATCTGAAGAACGGCTATGCTGACTTCCGCATCGTCTCGGCCTCGGCCGAGCTCGATCCGGCCGGCGGCGGCTTCGTCATCACCATCGTTCTGGACGAAGGTGCGCAGTATCGGTTCGGCAAGGTGGATGTGGTCTCCAACATCCGCGACGTGCCGGCTGCCAGCCTGCGCAACGCTCTGCGCATGAGCGACGGGCAGGTCTACAACGCCGAGCTGGTCGAGAAGTCGGTGGAGAACCTGACCATCGAAGTGGCGAAGAGCGGCTATGCCTTCGCCCAGGTGCGTCCCCGTGGGGACCGCGACTTCGAGAACAAGCGCATCAATGTCACCTTCGTGGTGGAAGAGGGTCCGCGAGTCTACGTCGAACGGATCGAAATCCGCGGCAACACCCGTACCCGCGACTGGGTTGTCCGGCGCGAGTTCGATATCGGCGAGGGCGATGCCTATAATCGCGTCCTCGTGGATCGCGCCGAGCGTCGCCTGAAGAACCTCGGCTACTTCAAGACCGTGAAGATCACCAACGAGCCGGGCTCTGCGCCGGACCGGGTGATCCTGGTGGTGCAGGTGGAAGACCAGCCCACCGGTGAGTTCTCGGTGTCGGGCGGCTATTCCACCTCGGACGGGTTCGTCGGCGAAGTCTCGCTGGGCGAGAAGAACTTCCTGGGTCGCGGCCAGTATGTGAAGATCTCCGGCACCCTTGGGCAGTACACCCAGGGCGCGGAATTCTCGTTCACCGAGCCCTACTTCCTGGGTTACCGGCTGGCGGCGGGCTTCGATCTCTACTGGAAAGAGACCAGCGCCAACAGCTACACCGCCTACAACAGCCAGACCGAGGGTGGCGGCATTCGCTTCGGCCTGCCCATCACCGACGAAGTCACGCTGGCGCTGCGCTACAATCTCTACCAGCGCGAAATCACCCTCGATAACTGCACCAGCGTCTACGGTACCGCTCTGACCGCGAACAATTGCGGCACCTCTTGGGCGATCATCGAAGCGGTGGAGCAGGGCGCGACGATCACTTCGGTGGCAGGCTACACGCTGTCCTTCAATGCCCTGGACGCCAACGTGAACCCAACGTCGGGCATGTATGCGGAACTCAAGCAGGACTTCGCCGGTCTCGGCGGTGACGTGCAGTTCATCCGCACCACCGGTGACGTGCGCTTCTACTATCCGATCTTCAGTGACTGGACGCTCATGCTGCGCGGCCAGGCTGGCTATGTCTCCTCGTGGGGCAATGGCGACCTGCTGATCATGGACAACTTCTTCAAGGGTCCCGATCTGGTGCGCGGCTTCGCCCCGTCCGGTATCGGTCCGCGGGATCTGGCCAGCTACAATCAGGATGCTCTGGGCGGCACCACCTACTGGGGTGTGACAGCCGAGGTGCAGTTCCCGCTGGCCTTCCTGCCGAAGGATGTGGGCATGAAGGGCGCGATCTTCATGGACGCCGGTTCGCTGTATAACTACACCGGCGCCACCACGTTCTCGACCGCAGGCTCCGCGAACAACACCAACTGCGCGGTCTACGGCAAAACCCAGAATGCTACGGGCGCCATCTGCGTGGCCGACGACAATGTCATCCGCTCTTCCGTGGGCGCCAGCTTGATCTGGCAGTCGCCCTTCGGACCGCTGCGGTTCGACTATGCCTGGGCCCTGACGGAAGCGTCCTACGACAATCTGCAGGCGTTCCGCTTCTCCGGCGGCACCAAGTTCTAGTCGTCGTCCCTTCTCCTCAACGGGCGTCGCCGGCTTCTGCCGCGCGGCGCCCGAGCCATATCCGGATCATGAGCGAGCCCGCCTTTTTCCCCCTCCCGTCTCCGCTCTCCCTGGCGGAGGTCGCGGCCTTGAGCGGGGCCCGCCTCCTGCACGCCGGGGATGACCCCGGCCGTCTGGTGCGCGGGGTCGGACCCTTGGCCGATGCCGGCAGCGGGGATCTCGCCTTCTTCGACAGCCCCCGCTATCTGGATGCCTTCCGCTCATCGCGCGCAGGCGCCTGCATCACCACCGAGCGCCTGGCGGCCGATGCACCCACGGGCATGGCGGTGTTCATCGCTGCGCGGCCCGCGGCGGCCTTTGTCGCCGTCTCGCGCACGCTGTTTCCCCAGGCGCTGCGCCCGCAACCGGTGTTCGGCCACGCCGGAATCACGCCGGGCGCCTTCATCCACCCGACGGCCCGCCTGGAAGATGGCGTGACCGTGGACCCTGGCGCGGTCATCGGCCCGCATGTGGAAATCGGATCCGGCAGCGTGATCTGCGCCACCGCGGTCATCGGACCGCAGGTGCGCATCGGCCGCGACAGCACCATCGGCCCCGGTGCCAGCGTGCTGCACGCGCTGCTGGGCAATCGCGTCATCATCCACAGCGGCGCGCGCATCGGCCAGGACGGCTTCGGCTTCCAGCCCGGTGCCGGCGGCCATCTCAAGGTGCCGCAGATCGGCCGGGTGGTGATCCAGGATGACGTCGAGATCGGTGCCGGCTCCACCATCGACCGGGGCGCCTTGCGCGACACGGTGATCGGCGAGGGCAGCAAGATCGACAATCTGGTGCAGATTGCCCACAACGTGGTGATCGGCCGCCATTGCATCGTGGTGTCGCAGACCGGTATCTCGGGCAGCACCACGTTGGGCGACTACGTGATGCTCGGTGGCCAGGTGGGTGTCATCGGTCATGTGACCATCGGCGAGGGGGCGCAGATCGCCGCCTCGAGCAATGTGAAGGGCGATGTGCCCCCCGGCGTACGCTGGGGCGGCTCGCCGGCGAAACCGGTGCGCGAATGGTTCCGGGAAGTCGCCACCTTGAGGAAACTCGCCGAAGCCGGGGTGCGCTCCGGCGCCGCGAGGCGCGGAGATGAGGAATGACCGCAGAGCGTACCGCAGGTGACAGCACGACCCCCGACAGCCCCGCCGCCGGGGCCGTCAAGAGCTTGGCCAGCATCGATATTCTCAAGATCCTGGCGCTGCTGCCGCATCGCTATCCATTCCTGATGGTGGACCGGATCGAGCAGATCGATGCCGACCTGAGCTGTATCGGCTACAAGAATGTCTCGGCCAACGAGCCGCACTTCCAGGGCCATTTTCCGAACAATCCGGTGATGCCCGGCGTGCTCATCATCGAGGGCATGGCCCAGACCGCAGGGGCCATCTGCATTCTCGACAAAGCCAATCCGGATCAGCCGTCGCTGGTCTATTTCATGACCATCGACGAAGCGAAGTTCCGCCGGCCCGTGCGGCCCGGCGATGTCCTGGAATACCATATGACCCGCATCGCCAAGCGGCGGAACATGTGGTGGTATCAGGGCGAAGCCAAGGTGGGTGGAGAACTGGTGGCGCAGGCGCGCGTGGGCGCCATGATCGCCGAGGAGTGAGCGTGGCTCTGATTGATCCGACTGCCCGCGTCGCCGATGGCGCGCGGCTTGCCGACGACGTTGAGGTGGGTCCTTACTGTATTGTGGGGGCGGATGTGACGCTGGAGGCGGGGGTGCGTCTGCTCGCCCACGTCAATGTCCAGGGCGACACGACGCTGGGGGCCCGCACCCAGGTCTATCCCTTCGCCTCCCTCGGCACTCCGCCGCAGTCCGTACACTACAAGGGCGAGCGCACGTCGCTGGTGGTGGGCGAGGACTGCACCATCCGCGAGCACGCCACCATGAACATCGGCACCGCCGGTGGGCGCGGCGTCACGCGGGTGGGGCGCGGCTGCATGCTGATGACCGGCGCCCATGTGGGCCATGACTGCCTGGTGGGCGATCATGTGATCTTCGCCAACAATGCCACGCTGGGCGGGCATGTGGAGGTGGGCGATCATGTGTTCCTGGGCGGTCTCAGCGCCGTGCACCAATATTGCCGCATTGGCGCGCAGGTCATGGTGGGCGGCCTGTCCGGCATCCGCGAGGATGTCATCCCCTTCGGCTATGCCATTGGCCAGACGGCCAATCTCGTCGGCCTGAACGTCATCGGCATGAAGCGGCGCGGCTTCAGCCGGGCCGATCTGCACGCCGCCCGCGCCGCGTATCGCGACCTGTTCTTCGGCGCCGGCACGTTCCGGGAGCGCCTGGATAACCTGCGGGCGCGACAGGAAGAATCGTCCTTCATCGCGGCGCTGGTGGCGTTTGTGGATGCCGGCGGGAACCGGGCGCTGTGCCATCCCTCGCGCGGGGTGGTGAGCCACGAGGAGTGAGGGCCGTGCCGGTCGCGCCGATCAGCCATGAGGGCGCGCCGCGCACCAGTCCGGTGGGCATCGTGGCCGGCGGCGGGGCCTTTCCGGCGGCGGTCGCCGAGGCCGTCCGCGCCCAGGGGCGCGAGGTGGTTCTGCTGCTGATTCAAGGCTTTGCCGACCCGGCCCTGGAGCGGTACCGACATTATTGGTTCCGCCTTGGCTCGCTCGGCATCGCCACCTCCAAGCTCAGATCCCATGGGGTCGAGGACGTGGTGATGGTGGGCTCGCTCACCCGCCCGCGGCTGCGCGACCTCGGCCTCGACTGGACCATGCTCCGGCTTTTGCCCCGCATCGCTCCACTCTTCCGCGGTGGGGACAACCATTTGCTGTCCGGTGTCGTGGCCCTGGTGGCGGGGGAGGGGTTTTCCATCCGCGGCGCCCATGAAGTGGCGCCATCACTGCTTTTGCCGGAGGGCGTGCTGGGCGCGCGCACCCCCAGCGCGCGGGACAATCGCGACATCGCCCTGGGTTTGTCCATTGTTGCAACCCTCGGTCCATACGACGTGGGACAAGGGGTGATCGTGGTGGACGGCTTCGTGGTCGCGGTCGAGGCCGCCGAAGGCACCGATCAGATGCTGGCGCGCTACGGCAGCATGCGCGAGAGCGGTCGTCTACGCTTCCCTAAGGGCATGGGCGTCTTGGTGAAGGCGCCCAAGCCGCAACAGGACCGGCGCATCGATCTGCCCTCCCTTGGCCCCGCGACGGTGGAGCGGGCGGCGCAGGTGGGGCTGGCCGGCATCGCGTTTGAGGCGGGCGGGGCCATCGTGCCGGACGTGCAGCATCTCATCGCGGCGGCGGATGCGGCCGGCTTGTTCGTGGCGGGGGTGGCGCGGCCACCGACGCCTGCGGGGCAACCGGGATGAGCGGGCTGCCGGAGCGTCCGTTGGACGTGTTCATCGTCGCCGGCGAGGAATCCGGCGACCTGCTGGGCGGCGCGCTGCTGGTGGCCCTGGCCGCTGCGGCGCCGCACGGGGCGCGCTTCCGCGGGGTGGGGGGCGCGCGCATGGCGGGACAGGGGCTGGTGAGCCTGTTCCCCATGGACGATCTCACCGCCATCGGCTTTGGCGCGGTGGTGGCCAAGCTCGGCACGCTGCTCCGCCGGCTGCGCCAGACGGTGGAGGCCATCTGCGCCAACCCGCCCGACGTGCTGGTGCTGGTAGATGCGCCCGATTTCACCCACCGGGTGGCGGCACGGGTGCGCAAGCGCTGCCCGCAGATCCCCGTCGTCAAATATGTCTCGCCCACGGTCTGGGCGTGGCGGCCGGGGCGGGCCAAGGCCATGCGGCCCTATACGGACCGCATCCTGGCGCTGCTCCCCTTCGAGCCGGCGGTGCATGCGCGCCTCGGCGGGCCGCCCACCACTTATGTGGGCCATCCCTTGCTGGAGCGCCTTGCGGACCTGCGCCCCACGCCCCAGGATGCGGTGCGCCGGGAGACCGCGCCGCCCCTCGTGCTGGCGCTGCCCGGCAGCCGCCGCATGGAATTGGAGCGCCTCGGCCCGGTGTTCGGCGTGGCGCTGGGGCAGCTCAGCGCGCGCCGGCCCATCGATCTGGTGCTGCCGACGCTGGAGCGGCTGCGGCCGCGGGTGGAGGCCTTGGTGGCCACTTGGCCGGTCCAGCCGCGCATCATCACCGACGCCGGCGAGAAGCATGCCGCCTTCCGGCAGGCGCGCGCGGCGCTGGCCGCCTCCGGCACGGTGACGCTGGAACTGGCCCTGGCCGGGGTGCCCATGATCGCCGCTTATCGGGTGGCGGAGTGGGAAGCCAAGATCGCCCCGCATGTGCTGAAGCTCATCACCAGCGTCATCCTGGCCAATCTGGTGCTGGGGGAGAATGTGGTGCCGGAATTTCTCCAGCACGACTGCACGCCCGAAAAGCTCGCGGCCGCCCTCGACGGGATCCTGGACGAGGGCGCCGGACGGGAGCGTCAGATCTCCGCCTTCGCCGGTCTCGATGTCATTCTGGGCGCCGACGATGCGCCGGCTTCGCAACGGGCCGCCGCTGCGGTGCTCGACGTGGTGGCGCAGGCCCGGCCGCAGCGCTAGATCTCCGCGCCTGCGGGCCGGATGGGCGCGCGACACGCGACGGATCCTGCGGGCGTCCGCTGCGTTCCCGTCAGGTCCCGCTTTGGTCCCAGCGTTGCGGGAGACGTTTTGACCTTGCGCCCACCCCCCACGCCTGTCCTTGGAACGTGCCACTGATGTCCGTCGCCTTCACGCGGGAAAACGATCTCGAAGCCACTGCCGCCGATCTGCCGGATCGCCCGATCTCGGCCCATCCCAATCTGGTGACCGCCAGCGGGCTGGCGGCGCTGGATGCGGCGCTGGCTGAGGCGCGGGCGGCCTATGGGGCGGCGCAGACCGGCGATGTGCAGGCCGATCGCACTGCCATGGCGCGCGCCACGCGGGATCTGCGCTATTTCAGCGCCCGCCGGGCCACCGCCCAGCTCATCGAGAGCGATGCCAGTTCCGAAACGGTGCAGTTCGGCACCACGGTGACGCTCGACCGGGAGGACGGCCGCCGGCAGACCTTCCGCATCGTGGGCGAGGATGAAGCCGATCCGGCCAAAGGCTCGGTCTCCTATGTGTCCCCCCTGGCCAGTGCGGTGATGGGCAAGAGCGTCGGCGATGTGGCTCTGGTGAGCGGCCGCGAGGTGGAAGTGGTGGAGATCGCCTGAGACGCGCGCGGCCAGGACGCCGCAAAGTTAAGCCCAAGACTTCTGCCCAAGACTTCAGCCTCAGATCCCCCGGCCTCAGACCTCGATGGCGTAGCAGATCAGGGCGAACACCGCCGCGTAGAAGTGCTCCATGACGGTCTTGAGTTCGGCCGTGGC
The DNA here is from genome assembly GCA_965227945.1 of Azorhizobium sp. Classification (GTDB taxonomy): domain Bacteria; phylum Pseudomonadota; class Alphaproteobacteria; order Rhizobiales; family Xanthobacteraceae; genus Azorhizobium. The sequence continues at coordinate 584,659 of CBDDGQ010000005.1, forward strand.
GGCATAGCCGAGGCGCGGGCCGTGGAAGACGGCGAGGCCCTGCTGCTCCGCCGCCTGCAGGACGTAAGCGGCATGGGTGCGGGACACCGAGAAGGTCCGCGCTGCCGCCGCCACGGTCACGGTCTCCTGGCGCGTCTCGGCCAGAAACAGCGTGATGAGCATGGAGATGCCGGCATCCCGTTCCACGAAGGTGCGCAACACCGGCACCGCGTCCATCAAGCGCGCGCCGGTGCGGTAGAGCTGGGCAAGCCGGCCCGTGCAACGGGACAGGAACACGTCTTCCGGCAGGGCCGCGGCGCGGCGTGCGGCCTCCGCGTCCAGGAGGGCGATGGCCTGAAGAAAGGCGCGCCAGCGCTCGTGATGGAGGTTCAGCAGCGCCGGGGTGGGCAGAAGGCGTTTTTCGCCGCCCTCCCTCTCGCCCGCTGCCGTCAGAAAATTCCCGAACCGCAACGCCGCCACGAAGGCGGTGGCGCGACCGCTGCTGCAGATGTCGTAGCGGACAGCCTCGCGGCGGATCTGGGCGAGCGTGACCCCCCGCCCGCCGCCTTCATTGAGGTGGAGATCCAGCAACAGAAGGGCGAGGAGATACCGGCCGCGATCATTGAGGAGCCGGTTGCGCAGCCAGCTGCCGCCAAGCCGGCCCAGGGAGTAGCGCGCAGCCATGCAGGCGGCCTCATGGAGCTGCGGGTGGCTCCGAAAACGCTCGGCGGCCTGGGCATCCAGCAATGGGGTCTTCACAATCCAAGATCCTGAACCGACGTGCGTCCGGGCGGATGGCAAGCATCACGCAATCAACCCCGCATAGCAGAAAGTGACGTTGCCATCACGGTACGTCGCTGCCAGTCCTGCGGGACGGTGGGTCCGCTCCTCCACGGGATCGGGTCATCCGGAGGTGTTGCGTGGGGCACATCTTGAGAGACGAGGTCGAGTCCATGTTGCGTCCTGGTCTTTCGGGCCTCCACCGCGTGCCGGCTTCCGGCCGGTCTGCCCTCGCGCTCACGGTCGCTTTGTCTGTTCTTGGGCCCGCGGGCCCGGCTTTGGCGCAGACCAGCAACGCCACGATCGGCCCCCAATATGTGCTGCAGAACCAGCAGACCGGCCAGTCCGGCAGCGGGGGGTACGGATGCCCCGACAGCAACGGCTATGAGGCCAATGTGGGCGGCGGTCACACCGGCGACACGGGACAAACGATCACCGCCACTTACACCAATACGCTGAGCGGGACCGCCAATTACGACGGCACATTTGTGCTGGCCGGCAGCACCGGCGGCGCCGGGGGCAATGGCGGCAACAGCAGCAATGCGGCGCTGTGCCTGGATGGCGGCGCCATCAATGGCGGCGTCGGGGCCACGGGCAGCCTTGGCGGCACCGTCACCATCACCACCCAGGGCACATCGACCACCCCCCTCAACGGCACCGGGATCGTCGTCTACAGCGCCGGTGGCACGGGTGGCAACGGCGGCTCGTCGCAGACCGACGGGGGCTACGGCGGAAGCGGCGGCCAGGGGGGCGCCGGCGGATATGTGCAATTGACCAATTCCGCGCCCATCATCACCGCGTCCGTGGGTGCCGTTGGCCTCGCCGCATTGAGCGTCGGCGGCAATGGCGGCAACGGCGGCAACGGCGCCGGCGGCGGCAATGGCGGCTCTGGTGGGGCGGGCGGCGTCGGCGGGACGGTGATGCTGTCCAATTCCGGCAGCATCAATGCGTATCAATCTATCCCCATCTATGCGGAAAGCGTCGGCGGCTATGGGGCCAATGGCGGCAGCGGCGGCGGCGGCTATTGGATCTTCGGCGGTGGCGGCAGCGGCGGCGGTGGCGGCTATGGCGCTAACGCCGGCGAGGTGATCGTGGTGAACACCGGTACCCTGGCGTCCGGGGGCCTCGGGGCGCGCGGCATCGAAGCCCAGTCCGTGGGCGGCGGCGGCGGCGATGCGGGTGTGTCCTACGGGCTCGGCGTGCTGGGCGCCGCCGGAGGGCCGGCCGGCAACGGCGCCAGCGTCGTCATCAACAACAGCGGCAGCATCAACATGAGCAACGGCTCGTCCATCGGACTGGCCGCGCAATCCATCGGCGGCGCCGGCGGGACCGGAGGCCTGGCCTTCGGCAGCGGGGTCTCCAGTGTGCTGGTGGGCGGCAGTGACACCGGCGGCGATGGCGGCGGCGGCGGCGTGGCGGGGAGTGTGACGGTCATCAATACGGGGGCCATCTGCACCGGTGATTCCTGCAACCACGGGCCGGCCCCCAGCATGAGCGCGGGCGGTGCCTTCGGCGTCCAGGCGCAATCCATCGGCGGCGGCGGCGGCACCGGCGGGTTCGGTGTCGCGGCAACCGACATCGGCGCGGCGGTGGCGCTGGGCGGGGCCGGCGGCAATGGCGGGGCCGGCGGCACGGTTTTCGTCAGCAACACCGGGTCGATCTCCACCCAGGAAGTGAACTCGGCCGGCATTCTGGCCCAGTCCATCGGCGGCGGCGGCGGCTCCGCGGGTGGCGCCGTGTCGCTGTCGCTGAGCACGGTGGCCGGGGCCGCCATAAGCCACGGCGGCTCCGGCGGCTCCGGCGGCTCGGGCTCCAGCGTGGGCGTGAACTGTACCAGCAGCGCCGCGGGCAGTGCCTATGGCGCCGGCTGCAGCCCGACCGGCGAAGCGTGGCTGTACGCGCTCGGCACGGGCACCATCAGCACCAATGGCACGGGATCGACGGGCATCCTGGCCCAATCCATCGGTGGCGGCGGCGGCACGGGTGGCTATGCGGTGTCGCTGTCGGGGGCGTCGGTCGCAGCCTTCTCGCTGGCGCTGGGGGGCTCGGGCGGCTCCGGCGGCTGGGGTGGCAATGCCTATGCCGGCACCGGCGGGCTGAATGTGACCACGGGCGGCTCGGATTCCGCCGGCGTGCTCGCGCAATCCATCGGCGGCGGCGGCGGCAATGCGGGCAGCTCCATCGCCGGTGCCATCGCGGAAGGCGCCTCCATCGCCGTGGCCGTGGGCGCCAAGGGCGGCTCCGGCGGCGCGGCGGTCACCGCCTCGGTGAACAATCAGGGCGGCAACATCACCACCAGCGGCGACCGATCGCCGGGTCTGGTGGCGCAATCCATCGGCGGCGGCGGCGGCAATGGCGGCGCCGCCATCACCGCCAGTGCCGGCGAGAGCGTCGCGGTCAATCTGGCCCTGGGCGGCTCGGGCGGCTCGGGCGGCACCGGTGGCTGGGCCTTTGTCTATAACGAGCCGGCCAGCGGGGCCGGCGGTGCGGGAACCATCAACACCACCGGCTACCAGTCCAGCGCCATCGTCGCGCAGAGCATCGGCGGCGGCGGCGGCAATGGCGGCTATTCGGTCTCCGCCACCTTGTCTTTGGGCGAAACCCTGGGCGCGGGCATTGGCGGCCTGGGCGGCAGCGGCAATTATGCCAACAGCGTGGTGGTGGTGAATTCCGGCGGAGGCCTGTCCGCCTATGGCGGCGGCGCGCCGATCATCCTGGCGCAGTCCATCGGCGGCGGCGGCGGCAATGGCGGCTTTGTGGCCTCGTCCAATGTGGGCCTCAGCGGCTCCGCCAGCCTGAGCGTCGGCGGCAGCGGCGGCGCCGGCAGCACCGGCGGCAGCGTCACGGTGGACAATTACAGCCAGATTTCGTCCCCCGGTGAGGTGCTGCTCGCCAACGGCCAGGTGGTGACCAGCGGCGCGGCCACCTATGGCAATGCGCCCGGCATCCTGGCGCAATCCATCGGCGGCGGCGGCGGCGCGGGCGGCTTTGCCGCCGCCGGCTCGGTCACCGGCACCTATGCGGCCACCCTGGCGGTGGGCGGCTCCGGCGGCAGTGGCGGCAATGCTGGCGCCGTCACCCTCTACAATAGCGGGAGCGTCTCCCTGTACGGGCCGCTGTCGGCGGGTCTGGTGGCGCAGTCCCTGGGCGGGGCCGGCGGCACCGGCGGCTTCGCCGTGGGCACGGGCCTCTCGAACGGCGCCAGCGTGGCGGCGGCGATCGGTGGCGGCGGCGGTAGTGGGGGCACCAGCGGGGCGGTGAGCGTCACCCAGGCCGATCCCTCCACCAGCATTACCACCATCGGCCAGCAATCGCCGGCCATCATGGCCCAATCCATCGGCGGGTCGGGCGGCAGCGGCGGCTGGGATATCGCCGGCTCGCTGGCCGGGGCGGGCACCGCCAGCGTGGGCCTGGGCGGCAGCGGCGGTGCGGGCGGCCACGCCAGTACGGTCTCGGTCCTTGCCAACGGGGTGCTGACCACCGATGGCCTGATCTCGCCGGGCATTCTGGCGCAATCCATCGGCGGCGCCGGCGGCAATGGCGGCTTCAGCGCCGGCGCGGCGGGATCCATCGCGTTTGCCGCGGACGTCACCATCGGCGGCGGCGGCGGATCGGGCGGCGCCGCTGGCACCGTCACGGTGAACGCCAGCGACCAAGTGATCACGTGGTTCTCCCAGTCGCCGGGCATCCTGGCGCAATCCATCGGCGGCTCGGGCGGCAATGGCGGCTTTGCCATCGCCGGGTCCGGCTCCACCGGCGGCGGCGATGCCAAGGTGTCCGTGGGCGGAGCGGGGGCCACCGGCGGCGGTGGCGGCTCGGGCCAGAATGCGGGTGATGTCGGCATCGTCGCCACCAACATCTCCACCCAGGGCTATCAGTCCGTCGGCATCCTGGCGCAGTCCATCGGCGGGGCCGGTGGCAATGGCGGATCGAGCCGGGCCTTCAGCCTGTCGGGCGCAGGCTCCGATGTGAACGGCTATTCCGCCTCCGTCGCGGTGGGCGGCAATGGCGCGTCCGGCGGCAATGGCGGCGCGGTGGGCCTCTCGCAAGCCGGCTACGTGCAGGTGGGCACCAGCCTGCAGGGCAACGACCTGGCGCCCGGCATCCTGGCGCAATCCATCGGCGGCTCCGGCGGCAATGCCGGCTCGGCGGATGCCAATGCCATTGCCAGCACCGCGGCGGTGGCGGTGGCCATCGGCGGCGGCGGCGCCAATGGCGGCAATGGCGGCCAGGTCGGCGTCTCCAGCAACCAGTATCTCACCAGCGGCGGCGTCTTCACCACGGGCGCGCAGTCGTCGGCCATCGTCGCCCAATCCATTGGCGGCGGCGGCGGCAATGGCGGCTGGTCGCAGGCCACCGCCTCCAGCAATCAATATGCGGCGGGGGTCGCCATCGGCGGCTATGGCGCCGGCGGCGGCGCGGGCGGGATGGTCGGCGTCGCGACCGGCGGTACACTGGTCACCTATGGCGCCAGTTCCAACGGCATCTTCGCCCAGTCGATCGGCGGCGGCGGCGGCAATGGCGGGGCAGCCTCCACCAACACCAGCGCCGGCCAGGGCAGCGAGTTGCAGGGCGGCGTCACCTCGGTGGCGGGGGCGGGCGTTGCCAATACCGCGGACTCCATCTCCTCGGCGGCGTCCTCCTTCTCTTCGTCCAGCTCCAGCGGCAACAGCGCCAAGTCCGACAAGCCCGCCAACGGCATCGCCGCCTCGCTGGCGATCGGCGGCACGGCGGGGCAGGGCGGCAGCGGCAACGAGGTGGGGGTCAGTTCCAACTCGGCCATCACCACCTTTGGCACGTTGTCGGACGGCATCTTCGCCCAGTCGGTGGGCGGGGGCGGCGGCAATGGCGGCGCGGCGTCCACCAATGCGGACGGCAGTTCCTATGCGGCCTCCATGAGCCTGGGCGGGTCCGCCGGCACCGGCGGCAGCGGCGGTGCGGTGCTGGTCAGCGCCACCAACAATATCCAGACCCAGGGCCAGCAGTCGGCGGGCATCTTCGCCCAGTCGGTGGGCGGCGGCGGCGGCAATGGCGGCTCGTCCTCCAGCACCACCACCGGCGGCCAGGCGGCGGTCACCTTCGCGCTCGGCGGTCTCGGGGGCGATGGCGCCACCGGCAATTCCGTCACCGTGTCCAGTGGCGCCCCGTCCATCTTCACCATCATCAACACGCTCGGGGCGCAATCCACCGGTCTGTTCGCCCAGTCAGTGGGCGGCGGCGGCGGCAATGGCGGCTCCACCACCGTCTCGGCCAGTTCGCCCGGCACCCAGTCCACCGCCGGATCCACCACCACGGCCTCCACCGGCGCGGTCAGCGGCAGCGCCAGCGGCACCCAGACCACCGCCAGCGCCGGGCAGAGCGACGGCAAGGGCGCGACCCAGGCCAGCGGCAACGGCAGCCAGAACACCACCACCGGCGGCAATGCCCTGGCCATGGGCCTGGGCGGATCGGCAGGCAGCGGCGGCAGCGGCGGCGCGGTCAGCGTGTCCAATTATGCTGCCATCTTGACCGGGATTCCGTGGGGAGGGGGCGCGTTGCCCACCGTCTCGCCGGACAATTCACCGGCGCTGTTCGCCCAATCGGTGGGCGGTGGCGGCGGCAATGGCGGGTCGAGCACGTCCAACGCCTCGGCGAACGAGAACGCCGTCTCGCTGTCCATGGGCGGCAGCGGCAGCTCGGGCGGCAATGGCGGCAGCGTTTCGGTCATCACGGTCGGCTCCCTGATGACCCTCGGCAATAATTCCAGCGCCCTGTTGGCCCAGTCGGTGGGCGGCGGCGGCGGCAATGGCGGCGCGTCCTCCACCACCAGTTCCGCCGGCGGAACCATGTCGCTGGCCATGGGCCTCGGCGGCTCGGGCAGCGGCGGCGGCACGGGCGGCGCGGTGACGGTGACGGTGTCCCCTCCGATCTTCAACGAGATCGTCACCTATGGTGCCAACGCCTACGGCATCTTCGCCCAGTCGGTGGGCGGCGGCGGCGGCTCCGGCGGGGCGCTGATCGCGGGGGCCACGGGCGGCAGCACCAACGACAGCTCCAGCGCATCCTCCAGTGCATCGAGCACAGGAACGTCCACCTCCAATTCCAATGGTGTCGCGCTGGCCATGGGCCTCGGCGGCGGCGGGGCGGGCGGCGCGGGCGGTCAGGTGAGCGTCACCTCCGCTGCGCCCATCGTCACAGTCGGTGCCACGTCCTATGGCTTGTTCGCCCAGTCGGTGGGCGGCGGCGGCGGCGCCGGCGGGGCGAGCACCACCAATGCCAATAGCGGCACCTATGCGCTGAGCCTGGGCCTGGGCGGATCGGGCGGCACCGGCGGCAGTGGCGGCACGGTGGCGGCGACGCAAACCGCCAGCATCAGCACCGCGGGCACCAATGCCTATGGGCTGTTCGGCCAGTCCATCGGCGGCGGCGGCGGCGCGGCGGGGGCGGTCAATGCCACCTCCGCCGGCGGCGGGGACGCGAACATGGCCCTGGCGCTGGGCGGGTCCGGCGGCAGCGGGCAGGTGGGCGGCGCGGTGTCGCTGGCCACCACGGGGCCGATATCCACTACCGGTGCCGGCGCCACAGCGATCCTGGCCCAATCCATCGGCGGCGGCGGCGGCAGCGGCGGGGCGAGCACCACCAGCGCGTCCGGCGGCGACACGTCGGCGTCCCTCAGCCTCGGCGGCACCGGCGGCACCGGCAATGACGGCGGGACGGTGTCCGTGCTGAGCACGACGACGGTCAGCACCTCGGGCTCCGGTGCGGCAGGTATCGTCGCCCAGTCGGTGGGCGGCGGCGGCGGCAATGGCGGGGCGAGCACCACCACTGCCAATAGCGGCACCTATGCGGTGAGCCTGGGCCTGGGCGGGTCGGGCGGCACCGGCGGCACCGGTGGCACGGTGACGGTCACGCAGTTTGGAGTCATCTCTACCGCAGGCACCAATGCCTATGGGCTGTTCGGCCAGTCCATCGGCGGCGGCGGCGGCGCGGCGGGGGCGGTCAATGCCACCTCCGCCGGCGGCGGCGACGCGAACATGGCCCTGGCGCTGGGCGGGTCCGGCGGCAGCGGGCAGGTGGGCGGCGCGGTGTCGCTCGCCACCACGGGGCCGATATCCACTACCGGTGCCGGCGCCACAGCGATCCTGGCCCAATCCATCGGCGGCGGCGGCGGCAGCGGCGGGGCGAGCACCACCAGCGCGTCCGGCGGCGACACGTCGGCGTCCCTCAGCCTCGGCGGCACCGGCGGCACCGGCAGTGACGGCGGGACGGTGTCCGTGCTGAGCACGACGACGGTCAGCACCTCGGGCTCCGGTGCGGCAGGTATCGTCGCCCAGTCGGTGGGCGGCGGCGGCGGCAATGGCGGGGCGGCCTCCACCACGGCGGCCGGGGGAACCTATGGGGCGGCCCTGAGCCTGGGCGGCGGCGCCGGCACCGGCGGCATCGGCGGCCTGGTCAGTGTCAGCACACAGGGCAACATCCTCACGCAGGGCCAGCAGTCGGCGGGGATCTTCGCCCAGTCGGTGGGCGGCGGTGGGGGCAATGGCGGGTCGTCCGCCAGCACCACCAGCGGCGGGCAGGCGGCAGTCACCTTCGCCTTGGGCGGTTCCGGCGGCGATGGCGCCACGGGCAATGCGGTCAACGTGGCGAGTGGCAGCAGCACGGCCGCAACCTACATCTCGACGCTCGGGGCGCAGTCCACCGGCCTGTTCGCCCAGTCCGTGGGCGGCGGCGGCGGCAATGGCGGCTCCACCACGGTCTCGGCCAGCGCGCCGGGCACTTCATCCTCCAGCGGCTCCACCGCGACGGCCGCCACCGGCACCACCAGCGGCAGCGCGGGCCAGTCCACCACCACCGGCGGCAATGCCTTGTCTCTGGGCCTGGGCGGTGCGGCGGGCAGCGGCGGGGCGGGCGGCGCGGTCACCGTCGCCAACTATGCCGGCATTTTCACCGGGATTCCGCTGACCGGACAGATACTTACGGCGGCTCCGGACAATGCGCCTGCGCTGTTCGCCCAGTCGGTGGGCGGCGGTGGCGGCAATGGCGGTTCGAGCACGTCCAACGCCGCGGCGAACGAGAACGCCGTGTCGCTCTCGCTGGGCGGCAGCGGCAGTGCGGGCGGCAATGGCGGCACCGTGACGGTTACCACCATTGGCACGCTGCAGACCGCCGGCAACACGTCCAGTGCCGTGGTGGCCCAGTCGGTGGGCGGCGGCGGCGGCAATGGCGGGTCCTCGTCCACCACCACATCGGCCGGCGGCACCATGTCGTTGGCCTTGGGTCTGGGCGGCTCGGGCAGCGGCGGCGGCACCGGCGGCACCGTGGCGGTGACGGTGACGGCTCCGGTCAGCCTGGGCGGCTATTTTGGCATCGCCACCTTCGGGGCCACCTCATACGGCATCTTCGCCCAGTCGGTGGGCGGCGGCGGCGGCTTCGGCGGGGCGTTCATCGGCGCGGCCACGGGCGCCACCTCCAGCGATCCCTCCACCGCCAGCGCCACGGGCTCCAGCAGCGGCGCCTCCACCTCTGCCTCCACCGGCGTCGCCTTGGCCATGGGCCTCGGCGGCTCCGGCGGGGCGGGCGGCGCGGGCGGTCAGGTGAGCGTCACCTCCGCTGCGCCCATCACCACCTTCGGCGCCACCTCCTACGGCCTGTTCGCGCAATCGGTGGGTGGCGGCGGCGGCGCCGGCGGGGCGAGCACCACCAATGCCAACAGCGGCACCTATGCGGTAAGCCTGGGCCTGGGCGGATCCGGCGGCAGCGGCGGCATCGGCGGGACGGTCGACGTCACGCAGACGGCGACCATCGCCACCAGCGGCAGCAATGCCTATGGCCTGTTCGCCCAATCGGTGGGCGGCGGCGGCGGCGCCGCCGGGGCGGCCAATGCCACCACGTCCAGCGGCGGAGAGGCGAACATCGCCCTGGCGCTGGGCGGGTCCGGCGGCAGCGGGCAGGTGGGCGGCGCCGTTTCGGTGCTGACCACGGCGGAGACGGGCACCCAGGGGGCCGGCGCCAGCGCCGTCGTGGCCCAGTCCATCGGCGGCGGCGGCGGCGCCGGGGGCGCCAGCACGTCCAGCAGTTCCAAGGGCCAATTGTCGGCCACCCTGGCGTTGGGCGGGGCCGGCGGCACCGGCAATGACGGCGGCCAGGTCTATGCGCAGATCAACGCGTCTCTTCTGACCAATGGCGCCAATGCCATCGGCCTTCTGGCGCAATCGGTGGGCGGCGGCGGCGGCATCGGCGGGTCGTCCACCGCCGGCGCCGGCGGCGGCGGCACGGTCACCACGTCGCTGGGGCTCGGCGGCAGCGGTGGCGCGGCCGGCAATGGCGGCTACGTGGCCATCCAGATGGACAGCCCCAACGGCGGGACCGTGAGCCTCTCCACCAAGGGCACCAATGCCTATGGCATGCTGGTGCAATCCGTGGGCGGCGGCGGCGGCCTCGGTGGGGTGTCCAACGGCAGCGTCACCGGCTCCGGAGACGCGAACGTGACTTTCGCGCTGGGCGGCACGGGCGGCGCCGGTGGCGCCGGTGGCCAGGTCTCGGTCTATACCGGCATCGGCACCGTCACCACCAAGGGGGCGGGCGCCATCGGCCTGCTGGCCCAGTCGGTGGGCGGCGGCGGCGGAGCGGGCGGCACCTCTGACGTGATGGCTTCTGCGTCCTCCAGCAACAACGTGTCCGCCTATGCGGGCGGGCTGGCATTGGGCGGCAATGGGGGCAGCGGCGGTGCGGGCGGCGTCGTCGGCGTGTTAAACCAGATGACCACCAATACAGCGGGGGCGTTCGCGCCGGCGGTGGTGGCCCAGTCCATCGCCGGCGGCGGCGGCTTGGCGGCCGGAACCGCCGACCTCTCGGGCAATCTGGCCACCGCCTCGGTCACCCTCTCGCTCGGCGGTACCAGCGGCCTCGGCGGCACTGCCGGGGTGGTGACGCTGACCAATAACGCCAACGTCACCACCAGCGGCGTGGATTCTTACGGAGTGGTCGGCCAGTCCATCGCTGGCGGCGGCGGCCTCGCCGGCACCGTCATGACGGGTAACAGCACGTCGAACCTGACCGCGTCTCCCACCGCAAGCCTCGGCGCGGCCGGCACCGGAAGCGGCAATGGCGGCACCGTCATCGTGCAGGACAATTACGATATCACCACCACCGGCGCCCGCTCCATCGGGCTCATCGCCCAGTCGATCGGTGGCGGCGGCGGCCTCGTCGCCTTGCCCACCATCAACCAGGCCAGCACCACGGTGACGGGGACCACGGTGCTGGGCGGCGCGGCCGGCGGCAATGGTGGTGCGGTCTCCGCCGCCACCAACGGCATGATCAGCACCACCGGTGCGTTTGCGTCCGGCGTGGTGGCGCAGTCCATCGGCGGCGGCGGTGGCATGTCCACGGTGCCCAGCGTGCTCACCCTGGGCGGCACGGGCGGCGGCGACGGCGGTGCCGTCACGGTGGTCGCAGGCCCCATTTCCACCACCGGGGGCGGGGCGGTGGGCCTCATCGCCCAGAGCATCGGCGGTGGCGGCGGCGTCGGCCATGGCATGACCTCCGTCACCTTCGCCAACAGCAGCGCTGCGGGCAATGCCGGCGCGGTGCAGGTCAATGTGGAAGGGCCGATCACCACGTCCGGCACCAATGCGGTCGGCGTGCTGGCGCAATCCATCGGCGGCGGCGGCGGCGCGGGGCTCACCAACAATGTCGCCCTCACCGCCAACACGCCGGCCGGAAACGGCACCGGGGGCGCGGTCACCGTGGTGGTGAACGCACCGATCACCACCACCGGCGCGGGGGCTGACGGCGTCATCGCGCAGTCGGCAAGCAATGGCGGCGGCCTCATCCAGAACGGCACCACCATGCAAGTGGTGACCGGCAGCGCCGCCACCTCGGGCAAGGTGACCGTCACCGTCAACAAGAGCGGCTCGGTGAGCGCCACGGGCAGCGGCGCCACCGGCATCCTGGCCCAGGGCAATGGGGATCCGGTGATCACCATCGCGTCCGGCGCCAGCGTCACCGGTGGCGTGGGCGGCACCGGCATCACCAGCGACGGCACCCTGACCGTCCTGACCAATGGCGGCACCCTCTCCACCGCGGACGGCGTCGGGGGGCTGGCCATCAAGACCCTCACGGGGGTGGCGCAGGTCACCAACAGCGGCACGGTGCTGGGCAATCTCAGCCTCACCAGCGGGGCTGCCAACAGCGTGCTGAATCTGGCCTCCGGCACCCTGCTGGCGGGCAATTCGCTGGATCTGGGCGGCACCGGCGTGCTGACCAATGCGGGCACGCTGCAAAGCGGCGCCAGCGGGGTCTCCGCCACGGTGATTTCCGGCGCCCTGGTGCAGACCTCAAGCGGCGTGCTGGTGGCCAAGGTGAGCCCGCAGACCGGCCAGTCGGACACCTTCCGCATCACCGGCACGGCGAGCCTGGGCGGCACGGTGCGGCCCCAACTGATGAACCCCGGCACCATCGCCGCCGGCACCACCTTGTCGCAGCTGGTGAGCGCCGATGGCGGGCTGTCCCTGGCGGGGCTGGAGGTGGCCGGCGCCACGGCAGCCGTGCGCTATGGCCTCAGCAGCAGCGGCAGCGGCCTGACCCTCAACACCACCGTCAACTTCATGCCCGCGGGCCTGTCGGCGCACGGTCTGGAGGTGGGTGCGGTGGTGACCGCCGTGCAGGCGCGCGGCAGCTCGACCTTCTTCCAGAGCGCGGTGCCGATCCTGCTCGCCACGCCCACCGTCGCCGGACTGGGCGGGGCCTATGGCACCCTGGCGGGCGATGTGGTCTCGCTGGTGCCGCAGGCGACCATCGGCCAGACCGAACTGGCCCTCAATGCCATCAACACCCAGATGGATGCCTGGCGGGTGGGCACGCCGACGTCCCCGCAAGGGCGTACCGGTGCAGGGGCCGCGGCGGGTGAAGGCTCCTGGCTGGCCCGCAACGGCTGGGCGACCACGTTGGCCATGGCCAACACCGGCGCTGGCCTCTCCGGACCCACCTACGGCGGTGCCATGGGCATCGACGGTGAACTGCCCGGCGCCCCGGTGCTGCTGGGCGCCTCGCTGAGCCTCACGGAGAGCACGCTGACCAACAGCGCGCCCAATGCGTCGGTGACCACCAGCTATGGCGGCCTCGGCCTCTATGGGATGGTGCGCGCCGGCCCCGCTTATGTGTCCGGCATCGGCTATCTGGGCTATGGCAGCGCCTCGTTCGCCCGCAACCTCTATGGCATGGGGCTGAACCTCGCCACCAACACCGGCTTCCAGAGCACCATTCTGGCCGGCCGGCTGGAGGCGGGCTATGCCTTCGATTTGCCGGGCGGGGCGGCGCATGTGACGCCGTTCGCGGCGGTGCAGCCGATCCAGGTCTGGCAGAGCGGCGCGTCGGATTATTTCATCACCCAATCCAGCGGCCTGACCTATGACGCCGCCAGCATCACCGCGCTGCCGGCCTATCTGGGCGTGCAGCTGGATGGCCAGTCGTGGCTGGCCAACGGACTGAAGCTGGCACCGGTGCTGCGCCTCGCCTGGATGCATGACTTCATGCCCAGCCGGACGGTGTCGCGCAGCTTCCTGGAGCTGCCCGGCTTCAGCTTCTCCGGCACCGGCCTGCCGACGGTGAGCGATGCCGCGGTGATCCACGCCGGCCTGCAACTGGCGGGCAGCTCCAACGTCAGCGTCACGGCGGCGTTCGACGGCCAGTTCTCGTCCAGCTACAGCAGCGTCGGCGGCTCCGGCACCCTGCGCATCACCTGGTAAGGGGGCGGCCGGGGGATCAGACCGTGGGTTCCCCGGCGACGAGGCTGCCGGGGAACATGCCGGCGCTGGCGAGGCCACTGGCCGAGGGCTTGCCGAGCGTGCTCGCCAGGGCGCGGGCGGCCTTGAGGATGGCGTCGAGATCGATGCCGGTGGCCAGCCCCATACGATCCAGCAGATAGACCACGTCCTCGGTCGCCACATTGCCGGTGGCGGCGGGGGCGAATGGGCAGCCACCGATGCCGCCGATGCTGGAATCCACCGCATCGGCGCCGGATTCGGCCGCCGCCAGCACATTGGCGAGGCCGGTGCGGCGGGTGTCGTGGAAGTGGAAGCGGGCCCGCACGCCGGGCGCCATCTGGCGCAATCCGGCCAGGAGGGTGCGCACCTGGGCCGGCACGCCGCAGCCGATGGTGTCGGCCAGGGCGATCTCGTCGGGCGGGCAGGCGAGGGCCTGCTCAATCACCCGGAACACCGTGGCGGGGGGCATCTCCCCTTCGAACGGGCAACCGAAGCTGGCGCCGATGGTCAGCGTGGTGAACAGCCCGGCATCGCGCGCCGCGCGGCCGACCCGCTGCCAGGCGGCCAGCGTCTCGGCGACCGCGACGCCCTGGTTGCGCCGGTTGAAGGTCTCGCTGGCGACGACGACGAAATTGATCTCCCGGCAGCCGGCGGCGCGGGCGCGCACGAAGCCTTTTTCGTTCAGCACCAGGCCGGAGGCGGACAGGCCCGGCAGGTGGGTGACGGCCCCACACACATCCTCCGCGTCCGCCATCTGTGGCACGCGGGCGGGATTGACGAAGCTGGTGACCTCGACGCGGCGCAGGCCGGCGCCCATGGCCCGGAGAATCAGCTTCACCTTGTCGGCGGTGGCCACCTGCGTCTTCTCGTTCTGCAGCCCGTCGCGGGGGGAGACTTCAATGATGTCCATGGCGCAAGCGTCGTCCTCCGTGGGCTGTCGGTGGCGGGGCGGCGCCAAAAAAAACTTGGTCGCCCTGCCGCAATGAGCTAAATAGCAAAGAAATGTTGTCCGGACAAATAACAGGAGGAAGCACATGGCGGACAGTCGGCACCGGGCGCCGTTCGGCCCTTTGGCGGACCTGCGCGTGATCGAGATGGGGCAATTGTTGGCGGGTCCGTTCTGTGGGCAGCTCCTGGCGGACTTCGGCGCCGAGGTCATCAAGGTGGAAGCGCCGGGCGTGGGTGACCCCATGCGGGAATGGGGGCGCGAGAAGCCGCACGGCCAGTCGCTGTGGTGGCCGGTGATCGCCCGCAACAAGAAGTCCGTGGAGATCAACGCCCGTTTGCCCGCCGGCCAGGACCTGCTGCGGCAATTGGTGGCCAAGGCGGACGTGCTGCTGGAGAATTTCCGCCCCGGCACGCTGGAGAAATGGGGCCTCAGCTATGAAGAGCTGGCGGCCATCAACCCCCGCCTGGTGATGATCCGCGTCTCCGGCTACGGCCAGACCGGGCCTTATGCGGGCAAGGCCGGTTACGGCGCCATCGGCGAAGCCATGGGCGGCCTGCGCTATGTGGTGGGCGATCCCTCCACCCCGCCGAGCCGCATGGGCATTTCCATCGGCGATACGCTCGCCGCCACGTTTGCCTGCCTCGGCGGCCTGATGGCGCTGCATGCGCGCGAGCGCACCGGCCGCGGCCAGGTGGTGGACAGCGCCATCTACGAGGCGGTGCTGGCGATGATGGAATCCCTGGTCACCGAATATGACCAGGGCAATTACATCCGTGAGCGCACCGGGCCGATCCTGCCCAACATCGCCCCCTCCAATGTCTATCCCACCCAGGAAGGCACCTATGTGCTGATCGCCGCCAACCAGGACACGGTGTTCAAGCGCCTCGCCGCGGCCATGGGCCAGCCGGAGCTGGCCAGTGATCCGCGCTATGCCACCCACACCGCCCGCGGCGCCCGCCAGGCGGAACTGGACGCCATGATTGCGGCCTGGTCGCGCACCTTGCCGGCGGCGGAACTGGGGCGGATCCTGGACGCGGCCGGGGTGCCGCGGGGCGACATATATCGCGCCCCGGACATGCTGGAGGACGCCCATTTCAAGGCCCGCGAGGCCATTGTGCGGGTGGCCCATCCGGCGTTCGGCAGCCTGCGCATGCAGAACACCTTCCCCCGCTTGTCGGAGACGCCGGGCCGCGTGGTGAGTTGCGGACCGGAGCTGGGCGAGCACAATGCCTATGTGTTCGAGACCCTGCTGGGCCTGGATGCGGCACAGATCGGCGATCTGGTGAAGGGCGGGGTGATCGGCCGGCCCCTGCAGACGGCAGCCTGAGCGCTGCCGGTCTTTTTCACGGCCGAGGGGTGGGATAGATGTTGCCAATGAAGATCAGCGCACCCGCGTCCGGCCCGCCGCCGCCCGTTGAGTCCGGGGGCGCGGCATCGCGTCCGGGCGTCGCCGCACCGGGCGCGGCAAAGGCGCGGGAAGCGCAGGCGCGCGCGCCCGCCGCGCTGACCGACGATCCGTCCTTCTATCGCCGGATCGCCCGCCAGGTGCAGGGGCAGATCGCCGACGGCACCTATGCGGTGGGCACGCTGCTGCCCACCGAGGCGGAGCTGTGCGCCACCCATGGGGCCAGCCGCTACACCATTCGCGCCGCCTTGAAGGAATTGATCGCGCTGGGCCTTATCGAGCGCCGGCAAGGGGCCGGCTCGCGGGTGGTGGCGAGCGCGCCCGCCAATGCCTATTCGCACACCATGCGGACGCTGGCGGAATTCTCGCAATATGCCCGCGACACCCATTTCGCCATCGACGAGGTGATGGTGGTGGCGCTCGATGCGGATGCCGCCGCCTTGCTGCGGGCGCCGCTGGGCAGTCGCTGGGTGCGGGTCAGCGGGGTGCGCTGGAGCACCGATCGCAGCACCGTGCTCGGCCACACCACGGTCTATGTGCATTTGCGGTTCGCCCCGCTCCTGGCCGATGTGGCGCAGACCACGGGGGCCATCTACGCCTTGGTGGAGCAGCGCTCCGGCGAGGCCATCATGGAGGCGGTGCAGGAGATCACCGCCCGGCCGATTCCCTCGGGGCCGGCGCGGGCGCTGAAGGTGCGGGCGGGCTCCATCGCCGTGTGCTGCCTGCGGCGCTATCTCGATGCCAGCGGCGGGGCCATGCTGACCTCGGTGAACTGGCATCTGGCGGACCGCTTCTCCCATGTCATGACCATTCGACGCGGCGACTGGGCGCCTTAGCCCGAGGTCGGTTGACACGACCGTCGCCTCCGGTATCTTGTCCGGACAAATAATGAAGCCTCCCCGATAAGGCCGGTCTCCCGATGGAGACCAACTGTCAGGGGCGGGCTCGAAAAACACCGGCGCCATGTCGCCGGCCCGTGCGCCAACACGGGAATGAAGGCGTCTTGCCGATCAGGGGAGGATGACGCATGCCGAACATCTCGCAGTCCCGCATCTCGCAGTCCCACGTCTCGCAGTCGCGGCTGTCGCGCCGGGCCTTTCTGGGCGGCACCGCCGCCGCGGTGGCCGGCCTGTCGCTCGCCGGGCCGGGGGGCGCACAGGCCCAGGGCGCCCCGCGCAAGGTGCGCATCGCCACCTTGCCCACGATCATCCTGTTTCCCACCTACGTCGCCCGCGACCTCGGCATCTACAAGGATCTGAACATCGAGCCGGAGTTCGTGATCGCCCGCGGCGGCAGCGAAATCCTGCAACTGATGCTGGCGGGTGCCGCGGAGGTGGCCAATGCCGGCGTCGAGCACGTGTTCAAGCTGCGCGAAGGCGGCATGGACACACGGGTGCTGACGGTTCAGGAAGGCCGCTACATTACTGAGCTGGTGGTCAATAACAAGCTCAAGGACAAGGTCCGCACGCTGAAAGACCTCAAGGGCATGAGCATCGGCGTGTCCGGCATGGGGTCGGGCAGCCACATCTGCTCGCGCTACATCCTCAAGGATGCCGGGCTCGATCCGGAGACCGATGTGAGCTTCATCGCCGTGGGTGGTCCCTCCACCCAGGTCAAGGCGTTCCAGAGCGGCCAGATCGACGTGCTGATGGCGTTTGATCCGGCCCAGAGCATCCTGAAATACCAGGACAAGATCGCTTATAAATTGTGGAGCGGCACTGCCGGCGACCCGCCCGCCATCTTCCAGGATTTCGCCATGGAATGCCTGGCGGCGCCTGTGGCCTGGATCGCCAAGAATAAGGATCTGGCCGGCGACGTGGTGAAGGCCAATGTGGCGGCCATCGACCGCATCCGCGCCGGCGATCCGCGGGTGCTGGATGTGTATGCCGCCATGTTCCCCGGCGTGCCCCGCGACGTGCTGCGCAAGAGCCTCAACGAGCATCTGGCCGCCTTCACCCCGGTGGTGACCGAGCAGGGCATCAAGAACGTCAATGCCTACGGACGCTTCGCCGGCGTCACCACGCGGGACTTCACCTACAAGGAGTCGTTCGCCACCGAATATGAGGACCTGTGGCGCAACTGGAAGGCGCCCAGCGGGCAGGAGTACTGAGGCATGACCGGCTTGAGCGCCCCGCTGATCAGCGCCCGCCGCATCACCATCCGCCACGGCAACGGCACGGTGGCGCTGCAGGACTTCTCCCTCGACGTGGCCCAGGGCGAATTCGTCGGCATCGTCGGCCCGTCCGGCTGCGGCAAGACCACCTTTCTGGACGCGGTGGCCGGCTTCATGCCGGTGGCGGAGGGGCTGCTCACCTTCAAGGGTAAGCCGGTCGCCGGCCTCAACTGCCATGAGGTGGGCTATCTGTTCCAGAAGGACGCCCTGATGCCCTGGCGCACGGTCATCGGCAATGTGTGCGCCGCGCTGGAGCTGAAGGGCGTGCCCCGCGCCCAGCGGGAAGCGCGGGCCGCGCCGATCCTGGAGAAGGTGGGGCTCGGCCGCTCCCTGGAGAAATATCCCAGCCAATTGTCCGGCGGCATGCGCCGGCGGGTGCAGCTGGCCATGCTGCTGGCCTACGACCCGCCGGTGATCCTCATGGACGAACCGTTCGGCGCCCTGGACGCCCAGACCCGGGCGATCATCGAGGATGATTTCCTCAGCCTCTGGGAAGAGAACCGCAAGACCGTGCTGTTCGTCACCCATGATCTGGAAGAGGCCATCTGCATGTGCGACCGGGTGGTGATCCTCTCGGCCCATCCCGGCACGGTGAAGGACGTGCTGACCGTGGACCTGCCGCGCCCGCGCACCGTGGACGATGCCAAGTTCGCCCGCGATTTCCCGCACATCCTCAAGGGCCTGTCCGCCTCGCTGAAGGCGGAAGTGGGCCGGACGCTGGCCCGATGACCGCGCTGCGCGCCCTCCTGCCGCTGGAGACCAAGGCGCGGCTGATCCAGCTGGTCGGCCTGGCGGTGATGCTGTTCGTCTGGGAGAGCGGCATCCGCAACGGCTGGCTGTCCTATGTGGTGCCCAATCCCACCTTCTGGTTCTCCACCCCCAGCGCCATCGGCACCTTGCTGTGGAAGCTGGCCTCCAGCGGGCAATTGACCAACCACATCTGGCTGACCGCCAGCGCCACGGTGGTGGGCCTCGCCATCGGCGCTGTGACCGGCACGCTGGCGGCGGTGGCGCTCGCCGCCTCGCCGCGCCTGGAGCGGCTGCTGGACCCGCTGTGGTCGGCGCTCAATGCGCTGCCGAAAGTGGCGCTGGCGCCGGCGTTCGCCGCGGCCTTCGGCATCGGCATCGCTTCCAAGAGCGCGCTGGCCGTGACCCTGGTGTTCTTCGTCTTCCTGTTCAACATCCTGGCCGGACTGCGCACCTACGACATGGTGGTGGTGAACAATCTGCGCCTCATGGGGGCGAGCCGGATGCAGGTGTTCCGCCTCGCCATCTTGCCCTCGCTGGCGCCGTGGCTCTATGGGGCGGTGCGCATCTCGCTGGGGCTGGCGCTCACCGCGGTGGTGATCGGCGAGTTCGTGGCGGCGCGCGGCGGCATCGGCTTCATCATTCAATACGGCTTCGGCACCTTCAACGTCACCTGGTGCTATGCGGGCATCGTCATCCTGGCGGTGCTGGCCCTCACCATCGACGCCGGGCTGCGCCTCGGGCAGCGCTGGCTGATGCCGTGGAGAGATGCCCCGTGAGCAGCCTGTCCACTTCCGTTCCGGCCACCCGCAAGCCCATGATCCCACCGCGCCTTGCCTTGCCGCTCGCCCAGACCGGCCTCGTTCTGGGTCTCCTCGTGCTGTGGCAGGGGGCGGTCACCGCCGGGCTGATGGCGCCGGACACGGTGTCCTCGCCGCTGCTGATTGGTCAGCGCCTGTGGTCCATGTTCGCCACCGGCATGATCTGGCCCCATCTCGTGGACACCCTGTCCGCCACCCTGATCGCCCTGGTGGCATCGGCGGTGCTGGGCACCGGGCTCGGCCTGATGCTGGCCGGCAACCGCCTGTTCGAACGGACGGTGGATCCGATCATCGTCGCCCTCCAGGGCATCCCGCGCGTGGCCTTCGGGCCGCTCATCCTGCTCTTCATGGGGGTGGGGCTGGGGGCCAAGGTGGTGCTGGCCACCTCCATCGCGCTGTTCGTCTTCTCCGCCAATGTGCGCGAGGGCCTGCGGCAGGTGGACCCCAGCCTGCAGCGGCAGGTCTCGCTGATGGGCGCGAGCCGGGTGCGGCGCTTCACCATGGTGACCGGGCCGAGCCTCATTCCCTGGCTCTGGGCCTCGCTGGATCTGGCGCTGGGCCTGTCGCTGATCGGCGTCATCATCGCCGAATTCCTCTCCTCCACCCAGGGGCTGGGGCACCTGATCGCCGCCGCCTCCATGGGCTTCGACGTCACCGGCGTCGCCGCGCTGCTGGTGCTGATGATGGTGCTGGTGGGGGCCCTGCGCGGGGTCTTCGCCGTGCTGCATGCCCGCTTTGTCAAATGGTCCTGAACCAAGCAAAAGAGGAAACGCCATGACTGTTCTTGATCCCGTGCGCGATGCGCAGGCGGTGTTCGATGTGCTCGGCCAGGGGGGCGTGGCGGTGGTGCCGCTGGACGTGGCCTATGCGGTGTTCGGCGGCAATGGCGATGCCATCAAGCGCATCTTCGAGGCCAAGGGCCGCAGCTTCACCAAGCCCAACGGCATGATGGCCGACTACGAACTGTTCACCGAACTGCATCTGGTGGACGACCGCGCCCGCGACATGGTGCGCGCGGTGATCGAGGATTACGGCCTGCCGCTGTCCGTGGTGGCGCCCTTCCGCGTCGACCATCCCATCTTCTCCGGCGTCGACAGCTTCGCCATGGAGCGCTCCACCAAGATTGGCACGCTGGACCTGCTGCTCAACGCCGGGCCGCTGCACAAGGAGATCACCCGGCTGAGCCGCACCCATCTGCGCCCGGTGCTGGGCTCGTCCGCCAATCGCTCGCTCACCGGCAGCAAGTTCCGCCTGGAGGATGTGGATGCGGAGGTGCGGGGCGTCGCCGACATCCAGGTGGATTATGGCCTGTGCCGCTATGCCAATGCCCGCGGCATCTCCTCCACCATCATCGACCTGAAGACCTTCCAGGTGCATCGTTATGGCGTGTGCTTCGCGCAGATCGCCGACGTGCTGAAGCGCCACTTCGGCATCGAGCTGCCGCCCGAGCAGGCCTCGGCCGCCGCATGACCACGCGGGCGCCGGTCTTCGACATCGCGGGCGATGCCGCCCGGGCCTTTTCCGTCCTGCACGATGGCGGCATCGCCATCGTGCCCAATGACATCGGCTATTCCATTCTCGGCGGCGCCCCCGACGCGCTGAAGCGCATCTTCGACACCAAGAAGCGGGCGCCGCAGAAGCTGAACGCCATGGTGGCCAATGACGCCATCCATCGCGCGATGCACGTCTGCTCGCCGCGCGGGCGGGAGATCGTTGCTGCCATCACCCAGGACTACGATCTGCCGCTGGGCTGCATCGCGCCGTTCCATGGCGATCATCCCATGATGGCCGGCATGGCGGCGGAGACGAAAGCGGGCAGCACCAAGGACGGCACCTTGGTGATGCTGCTGAATGCCGGCCGCTTCCACGCCGCGCTCACCGCTTTGAGCGAAAAGCGCGGCCACCCGTTGTTCGGCTCGTCGGCGAATCTCACCTTGAGCGGCACCAAGTTCCGCGTCGAGGACATCGAGCCGGAAATCCTGGACATTGCCGACGTGGTGATCGACCACGGGCTGCAGCGCTTTCATTCCTATGGCTCCTCGTCCACGCTGCTGAATGTGGAGACCCTGGAGGTGGTGCGCTTCGGCTCCTGCTACGAGGACATCGCTTATGTCCTGAAGCGGCATTTCCACCACGATCTGCCGCCGCGGCCGGCCTGAATCCCTCAGTCCGAAGCGGGCGCAAGGGCCTCTTGCGCCGCCTGAGATCTGCTGGCCTGCGTATCCCCTGGGCGCGTCCCCAAACGGGTTGCGCGGTGCGCGCCAAGCCGCCATAACTGGCGTCGGGTGGGCGGTAATATGAAGCCATTCGGCTTTTTGCGAGCGCTGTCCGCCGGGGGGATCACGGAGGCGGGGACGTGACGGCAGCATCGGCAGGAGAACCGGGGCGGGCCCACCGCCGGAGCAGCGGCGCCCCCCGGCGGGGTCGTCGCGCGCGGCTGGCGGCGGTCATGCCGTCGGTCCTGTTGGCCTGCACCGCGGCGTGCGGAGCGTTGCAGGCGCAGAGCTGGAGCAACTACAACAGCTACACCAGCTCCTACACGCTGCCCTATGCGGTGGATCCAAACACGGGCACGCAGACAAGCCCCGCCTCCGGCAGCCTGTATGTCAATGTGGTGGTCAATGGCACGTCCATGGCGGTGCAATTGGACACCGGCTCCCGCGGCTTCTGGATCAGCAGCGTGGCCGCGGGATATTCCAGCACGCAAACCATTCCGGGCATCCCCGGCTATATCTTCTACTGGAGCAGCGGCATCGCCCATATCGGCGTCTGGCAGGAGATGACCGTGTCGTTTCCCGGTGCGGTTGCGGCGAACGGCAGCGTCACCACCGTCAGCGCCACCGTGCCGGTGCTGGTGGTGAGCGGCGTCACGTGCGAGCAGGCGCCTGCGGGCATGTCCTGGCCCAATCCGTGCAATTTCCCGGGCGGGACGATGCCGATCACCACCGCCACCGGCTTCATGGGCATCGGCTTTGACCGCACCGGCTATGGCACCGGCTATGGCACATCGAACGTGGACCCCACCGGCACCGGCACCACCGCCAATCTTCAGATCCTCAATCCGTTTCTCAACCTCACGGAGATGGTCTCGGGCGCCATGCGCGCCGGCTATATTCTGTCGCAGACCGGGATTACCCTGGGCTTGACCGCCGCCAACACGGCGAAGGGGTACCAGGGCAGTTCCTCGGCCTTTGCCTATGCTCAACTGGTGCCCACCGGCACGCCCGCCGTGCCCGGCACGCCGACCGACTGGCAGGTGATGACCGGCTCGACCACCGTCGGTGGCACCACCTATCCCGCCGCCCAGGCGGTGATCGACATCGGCATCAAGAATGCGCTGCTCACGGCCGGCGTCCCAGCCTCGGCGCTGCCCGGGGTCATCAACGTGAATGGACTCCTCTATCTGTCGGCGGGTTCCGGCACCATGACGGTGGACTTGCTCGGTGTGCCGGGGATGGTGGGCTATGCCTTCACGCCCACCTATTCCCCGAGCCCGGCAGCCTCGAACACCACCGTGGTGCCGCAGAATGTCGCGCTCTCGCCCAGCCAGACGGTGGAGTGGACTGGCACGTCGGCGACCCTGGTGAACACCGGCATCTATGCCCTCAATGCCTTCAATTATCTCTATGACGCCACCGGCGGCTATATCGGCCTGCAATTGAACGGCACCGCGGCGGATGCCAGCGCGTTCTTCTCGCCGGTGATCTCGGCCATCGGCACCCTGTCGCTCAGCAATGCTTTCTCCACCGACCTGCCGGTCTATCTGCGTGGCGACAGCACGGTGTCCACCACCACCACGGCGCTGTTCGCCGGCGACATGTGGGGGCCGGGCGGGCTCACCATTGCCGGCACCGGCGTGGTGACGCTGGCCGGTGCCAATACCTATGAGGGCGGCACGGTGGTGCAGCAGGGCACCTTGAACCTGACGGGCGCCCTGGCCGGGGCGGTGACGGTCCAGCCGGGGGCCACCTTTACCAATAGCGGCAATTATGTGGGCGCGCTCACCGATGCCGGGTCGGTGGTGAACAGCGGCAACATGGTCGCCGGCATCACGGTCCAGTCCAGCGGCACCCTGGCCAATAGCGGCACCATCATTGGTCAGGTGCTCAATGCCGGCGTCTTCACCAGCAGCGGCAGCGTGGTGGGCACCGTCGGCAACACCGGGGTGTTCAGCAACAGCGGGGTGGTCGGCGGATCGGTGGTCAATTCCGGCGCCTTCAGCAACAATGGATCGGTGACGCAGACCGTGCTGACCTCCGGCACCCTGTCGGGCAATGGCAGCGTGGGCACGCTGGTGGTGGTGGGCGGCGGCGCGGTGGCGCCGGGCAATTCCATCGGCACGATGCGGGTCACCGGCGATGCCACCTTCCAGGCCGGCACCGCTCTGGTGGCGGAACTGGGCGCCCCCGGCGTGTCCGACCAATTGGTGGTGGGCGGCACCCTGACGGCGCAGGGCGCCTATCTGGTGCCGTTGGTGGGCGCCGGTTTCACGCCGCAGCTCGGGGCCACCTATTCCGTGGTGAGCGCCGGCCAGACGGCGTCGACCTTCACCGTGGTCAGCCCCGATTTCGGTACGGTGAGCGCCACCTATCCGTTCCTCGCCGGCAGCCTGAACACCGCCGGCACGCTGACGCTCGAGCGCAGCACCGTGCCATATGCGGCACTCGCGCCCTCGGCCAATGCCGCCGCCGCCGCCGGCGCGGCCAATACGGTGGCGCTCTCCCAGCCTTTGGCCCAGAGCCTGGCGATCCTGACCAACGCCCAGGCGCCGGCCGCGCTCTCCACCCTGACGGGTGAGATCTACGCCTCGGCGCAGAGCACCTTGCAGATCCAGTCCGCTTACGTGCGCAGCGCCGTCACCGGCCGGCTGGAACAGGCCCAGGGCGCGGCGGGCGCGGCCCGGACGGTGGGGCTCGATCCCGCCGGCACCACGCTGTGGGGCCAGGCCTATGGCGGCTGGGGCAGCAGCTCCAGCGACGGCAATGCCTCCGCCACCAGCCGCTCGCTGGCCGGCTTCCTGATCGGCCTCGACGGGCTGGCTGGCGACTGGCGGGTGGGTGTCGCCGCCGGCTTCAGCCAGTCCTCTTTCAGCACCGACAGCCTGCCCGGCAGCGGCACCAGCGACAATTATGATCTGGTGGCCTATGCCGGCCGCAGTTTCGGTCCGGGCGACGCCTTCGTGGTGCGTGCCGGCGCCGCTTACACCTGGCACGACCTTTCGGTGAGCCGGACGGTCTCGGTGCCGGGGCAGATCGGCGCCTTGGGCGCGGGCTATGACGCCGGCACGGCGCAGGTGTTCGGCGAACTGGGCTATGATTTTTCGCTCACCGCCGCCGGTCGGCCGCTGACCCTGGAGCCGTTCGCGGGGCTGGCCTATACCGCGCTGTCCACGGGCGGCTTTGCCGAGCCGTATGGGGCGGCAGCATTGCGCGCGCAGAGCGCCCAGTTCGACACCACCACCAGCACCCTCGGGCTCAAGGCCCGGACCACGGCCCTGCTGGGGGCCACCCCGGTCTCGGTGTCCGGCACCATCGGCTGGCAGCACGCCTTCGGCGATCTGACCCCCACCACCAGCTTCGTCTTCAACGCCGGTTCGCTGCCCTTCACGGTCGGCGGCGCGCCGCTGGCGGCGGACGCCCTGGTGCTCAGCGCCGGGGTGAGCACGGCGCTGTCCGAGCATCTGGACCTGTCGCTGATCTATGCTGGGCAGTTTGCGGGCAACGTCACCGAGAATGCCCTGAAAGGCAGCCTCGCCTGGCGCTTCTGAGCGCGCGTGCGCTCAGGCGGTGCTTCTAGCGGGGCGGCGCTCAGGCCGCCTCCAGCCCCATCATGGCGCGGCGCAGATCTTCCGGATCGATGGCGCCCGCCTGGCGGTCGATGGTGCGGATGATGCGGCCGTGCGAGAGCACATAGGCCCGCGCCGCCAGATCCACCGCCTGGAAGAAGCTCTGCTCCGCCATGAGGATGGTGAGATCGCCCTTGGCCTGGAGATTGCGCACCGCCTCGAACACCTGCGCCACCACGATGGGCGCCAGCCCCACCGAGGGCTCGTCGATCAGCACGATGCGCGGCGCGGTCATCAGGGCACGGGCGATGGCGAGGAGCTGCTGCTGCCCGCCGCTCATGGTGGAGGCCCGCTGCGCCCGACGCTCGCGCAGCAGCGGGAAGGTCTCGTAGCAGAAGGCCAGATTTTTCTTCAGGTCCGCCTTGGCCCGCTCGCAACTGCCGGCGAGCACCAGATTCTCCTCCACCGTCAGATTGGGCACCAGTCGGCGGCCTTCCGGCACCAAGGCGATGCCCGCATTGACCACCCGGTGGGGCGCCATGCGGGTGAGGTCGGTGGTGCGGCCGTCCCACTCCAGCAGGATGCGCCCGCGGGTGGGGGTGACGAAGCCGAGGATGGCGTTGAGCAGCGTGCTCTTGCCGTTGCCGTTGGTGCCGAGCAGGGCCACGAACTCGCCCGCATTCAGCTCCAGCGAGACATCGTGCAGCACCGCCACCGCACCATAGCCGGCGCTGAGGTTTTCAATGATGAGCCTGTTCACCGAAATAGACCTTCTGCACGAGCGGATCATTGGCGACGGCATCGGGCAAGCCGTCGGCGATCAGCAGCCCGGTTTCCAGACAGATGATGCGATGGGAAAAGCGCATCACCGCATGCATGATGTGCTCGATCATGATGACGGCGACCCCGTCCGCGTTGAGCCGCTCGAGGATCGCCAGCACGTCGTCGATCTCGCGGTTCGAGAGCCCCGCCATGGCCTCGTCGGCGATCAGCACCTTGGGCCGGCCGGCCAGCGCCCGGGCCAGTTCCAGCTTGCGCAATTCCAGCTGGGTGAGCCCGCCCGCCTCGTGCCCGGCGCGCCCGGCGAGACCCACGGAGGCCAGAACCTCCATCGCGCGGGCGCGCGGGTCGGCCACGTCATGCAAATGGTCGAGGGGCACCAGCAGGTTTTCCAGCACGGTCATGCCGGTGAAGGGCTTGGGGATCTGGAACGAGCGCGCCAGCCCCATGCGGGCGCGCAGATGCGGGGCCAGGCCGGTGACCTTGCGGCCGAGGAACCACACCTCGCCGGCACTGGGGGTCAATGTGCCGGTCAGGCAATTGATCAGCGTGGTCTTGCCCGAGCCGTTGGGGCCGATGATGCCGAGGCGCTCGCCCGGCTGCAGCGCCACCGAGATGGGGCCGAGCGCCTTCAGCGCGCCGAAGGTCTTCTCGATGCCCTCGACGGCCAGGATGGGAGCGCTCATCGCCGGCCCTTTCGCAGAGAGTCGATCAGGCCGAGGATGCCGTCGGGCGCTGCGGCCACGAAGCCGATGAGCACCACGCCCACCAGCAGGATGTTCAGTTCCGAGGAGATGGTGATGGTGGCCGCCTGCTGCACCGAGCCCAGCAGCACCGCGCCGATGATCGGCCCCGGCCAGGAGCGCTTGCCGCCGATCAGCGGCATGGCGATGGCATTGAGCGCCAACGCCAGGCCGAACACCGTCTCCGGCTCGATGAAGGAGGCATAGAAGATCAGCGGCGCGCCGGTCATGGCCAGGATCGCCCCGGAGATGGCGCAGGCGGAGAGCTTCAGCTTGAAGGTGGGCACGCCGGCGCATTCCGCCGCCTCCTCGGAGGCGCGCAGGGCCCGGAAGCCGCGGCCGACCCAGGAGATCTCGATCCAGCGGGCGCAGGCCACCGCCAGCACGGCGATGCCCAGCATCACCAGGAACACGAACTGCACCTGCCCGCCGGTCCAGGCCGGCGGCTCCTGCGCCATCAGCGCCATGCCGCTGGCCCCGCCCAGATAGTCGATGTTGAGCACCAGGGTGTGGATCATCACCACCAAAGCGATGGTGCCGATGGCGAAATAGACCCCCTGCACCCGCAAGGTCATGTAGCCCATCATCAGGCCGAGGCCCCCGCCCACCAGAGCGGCGGCGGGCAGGCAGAGGAAGATGGAGGCATCGAACGCTTTGAGCAGGAAGGCGGCCGTATAGGCGCCGGCGCCGTAGAACGCGGTGGCGCCGAAATTGATGTAGCCCGCATAGCCGCCCAGCACGTTCCAGCCGGTGGCCAGGGCCACCGACTGCACGATGACGAAGGCGGCGAAGAACACATAAGGGTTGGCCACCGTCTGGGTCATCACCGCGCCGAGCGCCAGCACTGCCAGCGCCCCCAGCGTGAAGAGCACGGTGCGGTTGCCCGGCAGGCGCGCGGGGGCCTGTGGACGGGGGGAGGCAGCGGTCATCACGGAAGCCTTCGTGGTCATCGACGCACTCCGAACAGGCCCTCGGGGCGCAGCGCCAGGGTGGCGAGGAGGATGGAGAAGGCGACGGCGGGCGCCCAGGACGGGCTGGCAAAGGCCGCCACCATGGATTCCGACACGCCGATGAGGATGCCGGCGGCAATGGTGCCCGGCAGCGAGCCCATGCCCGCCAGAACCACCACCGCGAAGGCCCGGCCGATCATCAGCCGGCCGCCGAAGGGATCCACCGGCCCGACAATGATGAGGGCGGCGCCGGCAATCACTGCGGTGGCGGCGGCGATGCCAAAGGCATGGCGCTTGATCCAGCGCGGATCGATGCCGCTGACCGAGAGCGCCCGCTCGTCATGGGCCACCGCCCGGATGGCGATGCCCGCATGGGTGAAATGCAGATAGAGCCACAACAAGCCGATCATCACCGGCGCCAGCAGCGCCGGCACCAGCAGGCGATAGGGCAAAGACAACAGGCCGATCACCAGGCTCTGGCCCACATAGGCGACGCTCACCGACTGCTGGTTGGTGCCGAACTTCATCAGCAGCGCGGTCTCCACCACCAGCGAGACGCCGAAGAACAAGGTCAGCGCATTCATGGTGTCGGCGGCGCCGCGCCGCTCGAACAGCCGCGCATAGAATTCATAGAAGGCCAGCCCCGCCACATAGAAGGGCACCAGGGCCACCACCGCCACCAGCAGCGGATCGAAGCCATAGGAATTGCCCACCGCCACCACATAGGCCCCGGCCACCACGAAGGCCGGATGGGCAATGTTGGGGATGTGCAACAGGCCGAAGGTGACCGCCAGGCCCAGCGCCAGCGCGGCATAGATGCTGCCTAGCATCACGCCGGTGCCGATGGCGTTGACGAACTGGTCAAGGAACATGACGCGGGCTCCGAGGCGAGGACGACGACCCGGCGGGCGCCGAAGCGCCCGCCGGTGAAAGGGCACGGCGGCCGGTCAAGCGCCGCGCGCCTTTTGGAACGGTTGCACCAGATCCCCCGACTTCAGCGCCGCCGGAGTGAGGATCACCTGCCGGCCGGGCTGGCGGAACTGCTCGATGTCGTTGCCCTTGATACCCTGGAACTGGGCCATCAGCACCCGCCGCTCGGTCCAGTCGCCCAGCTCGTTGAAGGTGGCGGTGCCCATCAAAGACTTGACCGGGTTGGCGTGCATCCAGGTGGCCAAGGCCGCGCTCTCGGTGGAGCCGGTGGCGGTGACCGCGGCGGCAATCATCTGCCCGGCCGTATAATAGAAGGGCGGGATGTAGTAGCCGAGCGCATCCAGCTTCTCCGGCACGGCGATGGCGGTGTAGCGCTCCAGGAAGGAGGTCACCGGCGGGCTCACCATGGTGGGCTCGGGCACGAACAGGTTGAAATTGACGATGCCGTTCAGCGCAGGGCCGAGCGCCTGGAGGTTGGCGGCATATTGCGGGCCGACCATGGCGCCGCCGAACAGCTTCACGCTGTCGCCGATGCCCACTTCCGACAGGCCGCGGATCAGCGCGCTGCTGTCCGGCGGGTAGGAGCAGATGAACACCGCGTCCGGGGTCGTGCCGCGCAGATTGCGCAGGATGGCGGAGAAGTCCGACGTGTTCGGCGGATAGCTCTGCTCGAACACCACCTCCTGGCCCAGTTCCTTCACCGCGATCTTGCCGCCGGCCGCCGACACCTTGGCGAACTCGACGTCCGCATTGAGAATGGCGATGCGGGTGGCCCCGATGGACTTGGCGATGTCGAAGAAGCCGCGCGCCCAGTTCACCTTGGCGTCCGGCCCCCAGGGCGCGCTCTGGAAGAAGCGCTCGCTCTTCACCCCGTCATTGCTGGCCAGGGTGAACATGCCTACCATGAAGCGGTTGCGCTGCTTGACGAACGGCATCACCGGCGCGGACAGCACCGCGCCATAAGGCGAGATCAGGATGTCCACCTTGTCGATGTCCACCAGCTTGGAATAGATGCTGGGGATCTGCGCTACCGTGCTCTGGTCGTCATAGGTGACCAGCTCCACCGGTCGGCCCAAGAGGCCACCGGCGGCATTCACGTCGTCGCGCCAGATCTGCAGGCCGACGAGGCCGGCCTTGGTGGACGACAACGGGCCGGTCATGGCGAAGCTGGCGCCGATCCGGATCGGCCGCGCCTGGGCG
Organism: Azorhizobium sp.; assembly: GCA_965227945.1. GTDB lineage: Bacteria > Pseudomonadota > Alphaproteobacteria > Rhizobiales > Xanthobacteraceae > Azorhizobium. Next base: position 614,644 of record CBDDGQ010000005.1, read on the forward strand.
CGGCCGGCGGTCCAGACGGCGGGGGCCGCAACGGCAAGGCCGGTGGCGGCGGCAAGGGTTCCAAAACGCCTGCGGGAAATGGTCATGATGTCCTCCCCAAAGAGTGTCGACATGGCGCTGTTGTCGCGCCATTGCCGCAGATCAGCGCCGGTTCAGAGCGCCACCGTCGGATAGTCTTTTCCGTTCCAATGCTGCAGCTTGGTGGCGAACTCGCGCTGGAAGGCCAGCGGACCGCTGCGATGCATATACTCTTCGTCATACAGCGCGATGAAGATGGTCAGCGACAAGAAGAAATGCGCTCCCATCTCGAACAGCGCCACATAATCGTGCGCGATCAACGCCTCGCGCTCGGCGTCGGTGAGGCTGGTGACCGTGGTGCGCTCCACCTCGTTGAGGCGGGGGCCGATGGACTGTTCCCAGGTCGCCACAAACGTCCGGGGATCCTCTTTATAGCGCTGGAGATACTCTGGATTTCCATCCACCGTATAGAGGAATTTGTTCACATAATACTTGCTCATGCGTGCCCTCCCTCCGGATACCAGGTCAGATAGGCCTCGCGGGTATGGTAGAGGTCGAGGCTGTCCACATAGGCCGCCTTCTCCGGGCCGGCGATGCCCATCATCAGGATGAGATCCATGAAGCCGTGGGTGGCGTTGCCGCACTTCGACATGCTCTCGTGGGTGACATTCTCCAGGATCGCCTCGATATTGCCAGTGGCGAGCCATTCGATGGCCTGGCGGTCGAACTCCGGGTCCGGGCCATGCTCGCCGAACTGGCGCGGGCCGCCCAGTTCCAGCGACAGATGCCCCGAGCCCACCGCGGCGATGCGCTGGTCGGAGGGGTAGGCGTCGATGATCTCGCGGATCGCCCGGCCCAGGTCCCAGAACCGCTTGGGGGCGGGCAGGGGCGGCACGAAGATGTTGGTGTAGATCGGCACCACCGGCAGGTCCGCCTCGGGACGGGTGGTGATGATCGGGCAGATGATCGAGTGATCAATCTTCAGCTCATGGCTGAAGGAGAAGTCGAACCCGCGATCCAGCAGCCCCTGGTGCATGAAGCGCGAGAGGTCTTCATGGCCTTCCAGCACGTATTTCGGCAGGCCGAATTCGCGCTCCTCATTGTAGAAGGTGGCGTCGTAGCGGGGCGCCTTGCCAATGAGGAAGGTGGGGTAATTGTCGAGGAAGAACTGATGGAAATGATCGGCGCCGATCATCACCAGGATGTCCGGCTTGGCGCGGGTCAGGGTCTCGCGATAGGCGAGCACCTTGCGCTTCCATTCCGCCGCCTGGGGGATCTGCTCCGCCTCCGGCGCCGTGGTGGCCTTCAAATAGAAGGGATGATGCGTGGTGGCCAAAACGGCCGCCAGGGTTGCCATGGTGTCCTCCCCCAATGCAGTGTCTTGTGGTTCAGGCCGGCGTCTTCAGGGCCACGCGGGCATGCCGCGCGGGCCAGGTGTGCCGGTCGCCCCCCAGGGCCCGGCGGATGTCGGCACCGTCCTCGTCCACGGTCGGTGCAGCTTTCACAGCGTTGGCGCGCTGGTGGTCAAAGGTGAAGGCGGGACGCACCGAGAAGGATGCGCCTTCCGAGCGCTCGTTCACCGGCACGATCACCCCGAGATGGCCCACCTGAGGATCCTCGATCACATCGGGGATGGAGTTGATGGGCGCATAGGGCACGTCGAACGCCGCGAAGCGTTCGACCCAGTCGGCGCGGGAGCGGGTGGCGAAGACCGCGTTCAGTTCCTCGGACAGCTCCAGATAATTGTCGATGCGCTGGAGGCGCACCGCAAAGCGCGGATCGGCGGCCAGATGGTGGGCGCCGGTGGCCTCCACCAGGGCATCCCAGAACTTGTCGAGGGACGACAGATGGAAGGCGAACAGCTTGCCATCCTTGCAGCGCACGATATAGGCCTGGGCGAGGCGCGGCCGGTCGACGCCGCTGGGCTGCTCGCCGAGGGCGAAATAGCCCATGAAGGGCTCCACGGCGAAGTGCATCATCGCCTCCAGCATGGAGATCTCCACCAGCCGCCCCTTGCCGGTGCGCCCGCGTTCCACCAGCGCGCCGGCGATGCCGAGCGCCGCATAGATGCCGGTGATGGCGTCGGCCAGCGCCGGGCCGATGAAGCGCGGCTGCTCGGGATCGATCGCCACCCCGAGGAAGCCGCTGACCGCCTGGGCGACGGAATCATAGACCGGCCGCTTGGCATACGGCCCGTCCGGGCCGAAGCCGCTGATGGAGCAATAGACCAGCTTGGGATTGATGGCGTGCAGCGTCTCCACGTCGGCGCCGATGCGTCCGGCCGCGCCGGGGCGGAAGTTCTGGATATAGACGTCGGCCTGCCGGATGAGGTCGTAGAAGACCTCCTTGTCGGCATCCGCCTTCATGTCCAGGCTGATGCTGCGCTTGTTGCGGTTGTAGGCCTGGAAATGGGCGCTGTAGAAGCCGGTCTTGAAGCTGCGGTAGGGGTCGCCATTGCCGGCGCTTTCCACCTTGATCACATCGGCCCCGAGGTCGGCCAGCATCATGCCGGCGCAGGGACCGGTGATGAAGGTGCCCTGTTCCACGATGCGCACGTCGTTGAGAACGCCGAACATTCCGAAAGTCCTCAGTTCTCGTTGGCGACGAAGCCCGCGGGGGCCGGGCCGTCATAGGTGATGGCGGAGGAGGCCGCGTGCGACATCAGGAAGCCGATGGGGTGGGCCTGCTCTTCCAGCAGATGGCCGATCAGGCTGGCGGTGCGGGCGAGCAGCGGCACGCCGCGCAGGGCCAGCAGCGGATAGCCCGCATCCAGCAGCACGCAGGGAATGGCGCTGGAAATGTTCATCACCAGCGGCCGGTTGATGAGTTCCGGCAGTAGCCGTTCCACCGCCAGGGCGACCTCGCAATGGCGGCCATAGAGGCCGAGCGTGCGGGCGATCTCCAGCAGGCGCAGGGCGCGCGGGTCGCCTTCCTTGTGCAGCGGATGGCCGTAGCCGGGAATGGCCCGCTTGGCGGCGCGATAGGCGCGCACGATCTTGGTCACCGCTTCATCCAGCGTGCTGCCGCTGGCATCCTGCTCGGCGAGGATCTCCGCAAACAGCGCCCCGGCGGTGGCGGAGGCGCCGAGGATCACCGAGCCGCAGCCCAACAGGCCGGCGGCCACCGCGCCTTGCAGGGCCTCGGGCGCGGAGGCCAGGGTCATGCGGGCGGTCTGCACGCTGGGCACCAGTCCGTGCTCGGCGATGGCCACCAAGGTGGCATCCAGCATGGCGCGTTGGGCGGGGGTTGGCAGTGAGCCAGAGATCAGCAGCCAAGTGTGGTCGGTGAACGAGATGTGGCCGATCAGGTCCTGCACCAGATCGTGGCCGCGCACGATGATGGTCTCCGGATTGGAGCCGCAGATGGCGGTGGTGGGTGCGGTATCGGCGCCGATTTTCACGTCAGGTCTCCCAAGGGGTGCCGCCGGCCGCAGCGGTCTGGCGGGGCGTGTGAGGGTGAGGTCCGCGCCGGGACGCGGCGGCCGGGGCGCGGGACAGCGGCGGCCCGCGGCGCGCCGGGGCGGGCAGGGGCGGGCAGGGGCGCGGCTAGGCGCGCCGCCGCCCCAGGCGGGACACGAGCGGCGGGTGCGGCGGAGGGGTCAACTCCATGGCGTTTCCTTCCATCGTCTCCCCTTGAGCCGGCGAGATCGAATTTCGCTGAGCGAAAATTTATTCGTTATCAGACTGGTGCGAAGCGACCCGCCTGTCAAGGGATCAGCGTGGGTGTTCTATGATGCACTGCAATACTTCTTCCAAGTCTCGGCGACTTGACACCGGCCCGCGACTTGCCTTTGATCGAATTGTTTTTCGCTAGACGAAAGAACGCCTGTTCGCGGGCGGGTCGTCTCGACCCGACACCCTGCCCCAGCCTGTGGAGCCGCTGCCATTTCCGGGATCATGGACATTGCCACCGAACCGGCCGACGCGGCGGCCCCCCGGGCCGCGGAGTTTGTGGAGGCGCTCGCCCGCGGGCTGGCGGTGCTGGAGACCTTCGACGAGGCCCATCCCGAGCTTTCCCTCACCGACGTGGCCCGCCGCACCGGCATGAGCCCCGCCACCGCCCGCCGCAGCCTGCACACTTTGGCGGCGCTGGGCTATGTGCGGGCGGTCAACAAGCGTTATGTGCTGGCGGCGCGGGTGCTGGCGCTGGGGGCGTCCTATCTGCGCGCCGCCCATGTGGACGATGCCCTGATGCCGGAGCTGCGCCGGCTGGTGGGGCAGTTCGGCGATGCCTCATCGGTCAGCGTGCTGGAGGGGCCGAACATCCTCTATGTGGCCCATTGCTCCGAGCAGCGCGCCGCGCGGCCCTCGGCAGCCATCGGCGTGACCTATCCGGGCTATGCCACCTCCATGGGGCGGGTGCTGCTGTCCCGCATGCCGCCGGAAGCCATCGAGATGTATCTGGCGCAATTGCGCCCGACCAAGCTCACGGAGCATACCGAGACCGACATCGGCCGGCTGCGGCAGATCCTGGCGGAGGTGCGCCAGCAGGGCTATGCGCTGGTGGTGGACCAGCTGGACTATGGCGTGACGTCGCTGGCGGTGCCCATCAAGGACCAGACCGGCCGGGTGGTCGCCGCCATCAACAGCTCGGGCTATTCAGGCAAGCTGAGCGCCGATCGCATGGTGGACGAGCGCCTGGCGGAGCTGCAGGTGTCGGCGGCGCGCATCACCCATGTCTTCACCCGCTATCCGGCCCTGCTGCATTCCATCCGGCCGGCGGGATAAAGCGGGCGGTCAGGGGGCGGGGGGCACCGGGACCGCGCCGGTCTGCAACCAAGGAGTGGTCTCCGCCGCAGGGTCGGCGGCCGGTTCGGGCGCCAGACCCAGCTGCTGCTCCACAATGCCCGCATAGACGTCCTGCATCCAGGCGGTGGTGAAGGTGTGGTCGGCGCCGTCGATGATGCGGATGGCGCCCCAGTCATTGCTGAGCAGGCGCTCACCGTCCTTGCCGAACACGATCTCCAGCTCCACCAGGCCCCAGTCGCCGCTGCTGTAGACCAAGGTCAGGTCCACCTTGTTCTGGCGCACCTTCTGCAACAGGCGGTCGGGCGGGCCGGCGACCCAGGGGCGGGGCACCAGCCGGCCCAGCAGGGCACGCGTGCGCATGCCGAGGGTGAGGCCGGCATAATGCAGCAGCAGCAGGCCGCGCCCGATGAGATAGCGGCGGCGGAAATAGGCCGGCCCGAGCAGCGGGCGCGCCGGGCGCGCCCCGCTCAGCCCCCAGCGCCGGGCGTAGTCGCGCAGCCGGCGGGCGAGCGCCAGGGGGCGGCGCCAGAGGGGAACCGCCGGGTCTTCCTCCCGGATGTAGAAATAGGGCAGGTTGACCAGCACGGCGGCGCGCACGCGGGGATCGGCGGCGGCGGCATGCAGGCCGATATAGGCCCCGGCGCACAGGCCGGTCAGCAGCACCCGGTGATGACCGGCGCGCTGCAGCAGGTCGATGGCCGCGCGCACGTCCGCCACCCGCCCCAGATCGTGGAAGCCGACGCTGGCATGGGGATCGTCGGGCGCGCTTTCGCCGATCCGGTCCATGTCGATGCGCAAGGCGGTGATGCCGCGGGCGGCCAGCCGCCGGCCCAGGCGCACCGCGCCGCGCCCGTTGCCGGTGTGGGCATTGAGGCCGGAATTCACGATGAGCACGGCCTCCTCCGCCGGTGCCGCCGCCGGTTGGGTGAGGATGCCGAAGCAGCGATCGCCGGCGCCGAACCGCACCGGGGTCTCGCTCCCCTCCGGCCCCAAATCGAGGCGCGCCGGCTGCGGCGGCGCCGGCCGTCCGCCCGCGCGGGCCGGCACCCCCTCCCGCAGCCAGGCCACGGTCTCGCGGAACACCGCCAGCGGCAGCACCACGTCCTGGGTGTGCTGGATCAACCCGTCATAATGCTGGAACGGCCGGTAGGTCTCGCCGGGGGCGAGCGGCTCCGGCGCGGGCTCGGGCGAGACCAGCAGCACCCGCGGGGCCACGCCGGCCCCGCGGGTGGCGGTGCGGTCGATCTGGCGCAGGCGCTCCAGATCGCCCTGATGCAGCCGGTAGCCGAGAATCTCCCGCCAGCCCGCCGGCACCGTGCCCCCCCGGCTGGCGATCATGGCGCCGCTCAGGATGAGTTCGCGGGCATAGAGCCGGCCCGACAGCACCGGCGCCAGCAGCGCCAGCGCGTCGATGGTGCCGAAGCGCGCGGCCGCTTCGATCGCCAGCAGGCCGCCGAGGCGAAAGCCGCACAAGGCGATGTGCGTGGCCCCGCTCGCGTCCTGCAGATAGGTGGCGGCACCGCCGATGGCATCGATCCAGCGGTCGATCTGGCCGGGCGTCTCCTCGCCGGCGGAATCTCCGGTGCCCGGATAGTGGAAGCGCAAGGTGGTGATGCCGGCGGCGGCCAGCATGCGGGCCAAGGTCAGCATCGCCCGCTGCGTGCACAGGGCCTCGTAGCCGAACGGTTCGCACACCACCACCGCCAGGTCGCAGGCGCTGCCCCCCTCGGCCGGGTGCAGGATGCCCGCGCAGTCATTGAAGGCGACGGGGATCATCGCGGGCGTCCCGGCCGGTCAGGACAAAAGACTGGCGCGCACCCCGGCGGGCCAGGTGTCCGGCGCCAGGCCATGGTGCCGGAACAGCGCCAGCGTCAGCCGGTCGATGCCGAAGGCGACGCAGCCGGTGTGCGCCAGGCAGCCGTCCGGCTGGCGCAACGGCCAGATCTCCGAGAAATGCGTCATGTGGTAATTGCAGCTGAGGCACGCGGTGAGGTCGATCTCGCTGCCCACCGGAATCAGCATCTCGAACTTCAATTGCTGGTCGATCTGGCCATCGGCCATCAGCTTGCCGCCGCGGCCGAAGAAGGGATCGCTGGCGAGCGCCGTGGTGACCGGCAGGCCCAGCCGGCGGAGCCAGTCCGCACCGCGCTCCAGCCAGGCGGCGCGGAAGGCGAGCACCTGCGCTTCGCTGCCGATGCGCACATGCTCGCGCATGCGGAACATCTGCATGCGGCAGGGGTCCACAGAGGGCTCGTGGCGGAAGCAATAAGATGAGACATCCACCAGCAGGCCCGCGCCGGGCAAAGGACCGCGCTGCGCCACCACCGGATAGACCGGATAACAGGCGGCCGGGGTCACCACCACTTCGGCGGGCTGTTGCAGGGGGCTGAAGTCTTCCTTCGCCTCGATGCATTGCAACAGCCGGCGATGGTCCGCCTCATTGCCGCAGAAGCAACTGATGGTGCCGGCCAGATGCGGAAAGCCCTTCAGATAGCCGCTGGCCAGAAACTCCTGCCGGGACAGCAGCGGCGGGAAGCGCATGCGTTCGGCGCCGTCGTCCGCGGTCATCCGCGAGATGGCGGCCTCCAGGCCGTCCGCCACCTGCTCATAGAGCGCGCTGCGGCCGTAAAGCCCGTCCACGCCGGTGGGAATCAGCAGGCCGGCGGCGATCAATTGGTCGCGGAAGGCGGCGGCGGCATCGGCCGTGGGTGACATCATGGCAGCAGCGTTTCGTCGTCGAAGTGGCCGATGGTCGGGCGGTTCACCAGCAGCAGGCGTCCGGCATCCGCCAGCACGGCGTCGTTATGGATCATCAGCGGCGCCGAATAGAGGTCGCGCAGATGCCGCCCCAGGCTGTAGGGGGACGTGTTCTGATACGCGGCGAAGCCGCAGGCACGCATGCCGCTGTCGACAATGCGCAGGGCGGCCTCCGACAGGCTGGTCTTCACCAGCACCATCTCGATGGCGTCGCGCGTGGCGTTGCCCGCATCATAGAGCTGGATCGCGCGGCGCAGCCGGGCGTCCATGTCCTGCAGCGTGCCGGTCATGTCCGCCAGCCGGCCCAGCGCCGGGTCGTTGGCATCGCCCCGGGTGCGCATGCGGGCGCGAATGCAGGCCCGCACGCGGCTGACCGCATCGCTGGCGATGCCGGTCCACACTGCGCCCCACAGAATATGCGCGTTGGGCACCATGGTTTCGGCGGCGATGTCGCCGAACGGCACCGGCAGGATCTGCGCGGTGCTGCCCTCGCCGGAGACACGGAACGCGCCGCTGCCGGTGCCGCGCATGCCCAGCGCATCCCAGCCGCGATAAGGCTCCAGCCGCGCCGCCTCCCGCGGCAGCACCACCAGCACCTGCTCGGAGGGCGCCGCCTCCGGCGCCGCACGGGCGGTCAGCAGCAGCGCATCGGCCGCGGCGCCATACGAAATGGTAGAGCCGGCCTTGTGCAGGGCAAAGCGCTCGCCCGCCAGGGGCTCCACGGCGCACAGGCTGGTGCGCAGCCGCCCGCCGACCCCGTCCTCGGAGGTGACCGAGGCCAACAGCAGGCCCTCTGCGGCCACCTTCCGCTGAAAGGCCTTAAGCCAGGGGGTCTCGCCGCTGTGCCGCACCAGGCAGGCCAGCTGGTTGTGGTGCATGGCGAAGATCATGGCGGTGGAGGCGCAGGCGGCGCCCAGCTCATAGGTCATGCGGGCGAGGGTGGCGATGCCGACCCCGGCGCCCCCCAGGCCCTTCGGCACCGCCAGGCCCAGGGCGCCGGAGGCGCGCAAAGCGTCAAAGGCCTCGCTGGGGAAGCGCCCCTCGCGATCCACCACGTCCGCGTGGGCGCGGGCGATGGCGCAGACCTGCGCCCAATCCGGCGGGATGGCTGCGTCCGCCCGCGCGGCGTCGGCCTGTGTCATGCCGCGTCCTGCTCCTCCATTCGCTGCACCAGAGCGGTGAGCGCGGCGATGGACTGGAAGGTCGCGCGGGTGAGCGCCTCGTCGGGGATGGCGATGCCGAATCGATTCTCGATTTCGAGCATCACATTGACCGTGGCGAGCGACGAGAGGCCGGCCTTGTAGAGATCAGCTCCAGGTTCAATGGCCGTTGCGGAAGTCATCAGCTTGCCGTGGGTCTGGAGGATCTCCCTCACGCGGGTCTCGATGTCAGGTGGCGTGTCAGGCAATCGCGTATTCCTAAGACGGTGCCCAGCACAGTGCCCGCATTGACCTGGGGAAAGGCGTGGGCACGGAACATCTGTTCCCCAAGCGGCCAGCCGGAGAATGACTACACATGGTTGTTACCCTAGCACCCCTCATGCCGGTTGAGAAGCGCGCCGCTGCCAACGCCCGCGCGTAGGCGGTGCGGGGGTACGACGCTGGAGATCTCAAGGTCTTAGGTTTGGCCAGGGCTGAGCCGGTGACGGTGCCGGATCTGATCGCCATCCGGCTTGCGTCCGACTCACCCGACGCACGGGTGCGTCCGGATGGGGGCGGCGGGCCTGGCGGCGCGGCGTGGCGATCAGTGAGACGCAGGGTCCGGAGCCGGATTCAACGGCCCCCGCCCGCGCAGGCGCCGGTGGGATCGCACGTCGGGTCGGCGGGGGCCTGAAGGCGGACACAGGACTGGCGCCGCCGCCCCGCAACAGGCGGGACGGCGCTGGTCCTGCCGCAGGCCGCGGTCAGATCTTGTATTCGTAGAGCAGCCGGGCGCGGATGGTGCCTTCCAGCGCGCGGATGTCCGCCAGCACCGCCTGGGTGTCGGCGGCGGAAGCATCCGCATCCAGCACCACATAGCCCACGTCCGCATAGGTCTCGTAATATTGCGCGGCGATGTTGACCGAATGCCGGGCCAGCACTTCGTTCAGGCGCCCCAGCATGCCCGGCAGGTTGCGCTGGACCTGGATGAAGCGCGTGCCCAGCGGGCGGGCCGGCAATTGCACCTGTGGGAAATTGACCGCGCCCATGGTGGAGCCGGAGTCGCTGTAGTCCACCAGCTTGCGCGCCACCTCGGCGCCGATGCGCTCCTGCGCTTCCTCGGTGGAGCCGCCGATGTGCGGGGTGAGGATCACATTGTCCAGGCCCTGCAGGGGCGAGACGAAGCGCTCGGCGTTGGAGCCGGGCTCCACCGGGAACACGTCCACCGCCGCGCCGCGCAGCTTGCCGGCGCGCAGGGCGTCGGCGAGCGCCTCCAGATCCACCACCGTGCCGCGGCTGTTGTTGATGAAATAGGCGCCTTGCTTCATGGCGGCGATCTCGTCGCGGCCGATCATGCCATGGGTGGCGGAGGTCTCCGGCACATGCAGGCTCACCACATCGCTGATGGCCAGCAGATCGTGCAAATTGGAGGTGGATTCCGTGTTGCCGTGGCGCAGCTTGTCGGTGTGGTCGTAGAACACCACCCGCATGCCCATGGCTTCCGCCAGGTTGGAGAGCTGCGAGCCGATGTTGCCGTAGCCGACGATGCCCAGGGTCTTGCCGCGCACCTCGTGGCTGTCGTTGGCCGACTTGTCCCAGCGGCCCTCATGCGCCGCATGCGAGCGGGCGGGAATGCGCCGCAGCAGCATGACGATCTCGCCGATCACCAGCTCCGCCACGCTGCGGGTGTTGGAGAAGGGGGCGTTGAACACCGGGATGCCGTATTGGCGGACCGCGTCGATGTCCACCTGGTTGGTGCCGACGCTGAAGCAGCCGATGGCGATCAGCCGGTCGGCGGCTTCCAGCACGTCGGCGGTGATGTGGGTGCGCGAGCGGATGCCGAGGATGTGGACGCCCTTGATCGCTTCCTTCAGGGCTTCGCCGTCCAGCGCCTTGGGCAGTCGGGTGACATTGGTGTAGCCGGCGTCGGTGACCATCTGCACGGCGCTGTCGTTCACGCCTTCGAGCAGCAGCACGCGGATCTTGTCCTTGGCCAGCGAGAGTTGCGGCGAATGAGAATGGCTGTCCTGCACGATCTCGGCGTCCTTCGGCGATCAAGAGGCGCGCCGCCGCGCCGGGTGGGGGCACGGGGATCGGCAGCGCCTGTCTGGGGCTTCGCCCATGGAGAGGCGATCCGCGGGGGGAAGCCGCGGGCGGACGGGAACCTAGCGCTTTTGCCGCCGGCGTCCAGCCGTTCCGCATGGACGCGCGGATTTGTCTCCATTCCCGGCGCGGGCCGGTGGAATGCCGGGCTCAGCCCGGCAAGGCCGCCAGCAGCTCCGCCAGGGGCAGGACATCGCCATATTTGGCGTTGATGTCGAACAGATTGGCCTCGTGCGGGCCGGGGTGGCGGTCGCCGACGCACTCGCGCGGGACGATCACGCGAAACCCGTTCTGCATGCCGTCCACCGCGGTGGCGCGCACGCAGCCGCTGGTGGAGCAGCCGGTGACGATCAGCGTGTCGCAGCCCAGCGCGGTGAGGGTGGCCGCCAGCGAGGTGCCGAAGAAGCTGGAGGCGTAGTTCTTGATGATCACCAGTTCGTCCGGCCGCGGCGCCAGTTCGGGCACGATGTCGCCCAGCGGCGCGCCGGCCACCATGGTGCGCAGCACCGGCACCTTGCGCACAAACAGCCCGCCATCCACGCCGGAGGGATGAAACTCCACCCGCGTGAAGATCACCGGGATCCCCGCCGCCCGCGCCCGCGCCAGCAGCGGTCCGGTGGCGGCCACGGCCTCCACCACCCCTTGGGCGAACAGCGGCGCGCCGGGCGTGGTGTAGGCCTTGATGAAATCGACGATCAGCAGCGCCGGGGCGCGGCCGAGGCCGATCTGGCTGTCGAACACGCCGGCATAATTGGCGGCCAAGGTGGCGTCGGCGGTCTCGGTCATGGGGGCCTCGGGCGAGAGCGGGGTCAGGCGGGAGACGGCGGGCGCGTCAGGCCGCCGGCGCGTCGGGTTTGGGCACGGCGGTGCCGATCATGCAGTCGCGGGAGATGATGGCGGCCAGCTGCGCCTGGCTCCAGTCGGCGGTGCCGGCGGGGCGCTCGGGCAGGACGAGGTAGCGCATGTCGGCGGTGCTGTCGTGGACCCGCAGTTCGGTGGCGGGGTCCAGGTGCAGGCCGAACTCCGCCAGCACCGCGCGCGGCTCGCGCACCACGCGGGCGCGATAATCGGCGGCCTTGTACCAGGCGGGGGGAATGCCCAGCAGCATCCGCGGGTAGCAGGAGCACAAGGTGCAGACCACCACATTGTGGACGCCCGGCGCATTCTCCACGACCCGCAGCTCCGGCATGCCGGCCACGAACATGGTCATGCCGGTGGCCTGCTCGATGGTCTCCAGCGGCGCGGCGATCAAAGCCGCGCGGAAGGCCGGATCGCACCAGGCGCGCGCCACGATGCTGGCGCCGAGGGCCGGGTTGCGGCTGTCCATCGCATCGATCTGGCGATGGATCATCGCCGCGGTGAGCACGCCCTTCTCGATCAGCAGTTCCCGCAGCGCCTGCTCCAGCAGGCGGGCCTCGCGCGGCGCCGGCGTATCGTCCGCCGCCGGGGGATGGCGATGGGGGTGCGCCGAATCGTGATCGTGGTCATGCCCGTGATGGTGGTCGTGATGGTGATCGTCGGGATCGTGGGCGATGGGCTCGTCATGCATGGCTCAGGCCTCATCCCGGTTGGCGGCCGCAGGAACGGGCTCCAGCCAGCTGTCATAGAGATCAGCGAACAGCGTATCCTGGGCCGGCTGGTAACCGGGCCAGAGGTCGGCCTGGCGGAAGCAGACGCGGAACAGCCGGCGCATGGGCAGGCCGGGCTTGTGATAGGCGAGCCGTGTGGGATCGCGATAGGTGCCCACCTCGCTCACCACCACGCCGGTCTTGCCGCGCAGATAAGAGGGCGTGCGGCAGTGCGGCTCCGGCGGCCCGCCATGCACCTGCACCCGCGTGCCCGGGCCGAAGGACGGCGCGCTCATGCCGCGGCCTCCGCGGCGGCGAGGGCGGCGATGCGCTGGTCCAGTTCGGCGGCGTCGATCACCCCCTGCTCGATCAGCAGATCCCGCGTCGCATTGAGCCATTTCACATAATAGCCCAGCGAGGTGTAGGCCTCCGGGCTGTTGGATTCCACCGCGCGGCGCAGGGCATCCACCTTGAAGGCGCCGATGCCGGGGCTGACCATCAGCATCACCAGCGCATCCACCCGCTTCTCGAACAAGGTGACCGCGTGCTCCGCCTGGATGACGCTGCCGCCCTCCAGGCCGCCCACGTCATTCACGCGGCGCTCCGGGACGGCGCCGGCAGGGCTTGGGCTGGGCGCGTCGGTCATGGCTGGGCCTCATGGGGAAAGACGATGAGATCGGACGGGGCAAAGTGTGCCCAGACGGTGGCGCCGGCCGCAAGGCCGCCCATGGCCTCGGTGGCCACTTGCGCCCGCAGCGCCGTGCCGTCCTGCTGCACATAGATGTCGGCGGCCGCGCCCTTGAACACCACTTGCGCGACGGTGCCGCGCAGGGCGTTGGGGCCGGCGGGCTCGGCGGTGGAGATCGCCACCCGCTCGGGCCGCAGGCCGAGGCGCACCTTGTGGCCCACAGCCACGTCCGTGGCCGGTCCGCTCAGCACCGCGCCCGTCGCCGTGCGGAACTGCGACAGGCCCGCCCCGTGGCCGGTGGCCTCGGCCTCGAACAGCGAGCTGGCGCCGAGGAAGTCCATGGCGCGGGCGGTCTTGGGGCGGTGGTAAAGATCGGCGGGCGGGCCGATGTCGGCGATATGACCGTCAAACATCAAGGCCACGCGGGAGGCCAGGGAGAGGGCCTCTTCCTGGTCGTGGGTGACGATGATGCAGGTGAGGCCGAGGCGGGCTTGCAAGGTCTTCAGCTCGAACTGCATCTCGTCCCGCAGCTTGCGGTCGAGGGCGCCGAGCGGCTCGTCCAGCAGCAGAATGTCCGGCTGGATGACGATGGCGCGGGCCAGCGCCACCCGCTGGCGCTGGCCGCCGGACAAGGCGGCGGGATAGCGCTCGCCGAAGCGGTCTAGCCGCACCATGGACAAAGCCTGCGTCACCTGCCGGCCGATGTCCGCCTTGGCCACGCCCCGGCGTTGCAGGCCATAGGCCACGTTCTGCGCCACCGTCATGTGCGAGAACAAGGCATAGTCCTGAAACACCAGGCCCAGATTGCGCTGGTGCGGCGGGCAATGGGTCATGTCGCGCCCGCCCACCCGCACCCGGCCGCTGGTGGGCGTGACGAAGCCGGCGATGGCCCGCAGGGTGGTGGTCTTGCCGCAGCCGGAGGGGCCCAGCAGAGCGATGCACTCGCCATCCTCAACCGCAAGATCCAGCCCCGGCAGGACGCGCACGGCGCCGTAGGAGACGCTGATGTGTTCGAGATCGAGACGGGCCATGGGCGTCAGCCTTTACCGCGGGAGCGCCAGCGAGATGATGCGATAGCGCATCTCCGCCAGCGCGATCAGGACCGTCAAGGCGACAATGTACAAGGTGGAGAAGGCCGCCGGCGTCGGGTCCAGATTCTGGTTGATGTAGTTGAACAGTTCGATGGGCATGGTGGTCAGCGTGCCGCGCACCAGGAACAGGCTGATGGGATAATTGTCGAACGAGATCAGGAAGGCGAACAGGAAGCCGGAGACCAGACCGGGCGCGATCTGCGCCAGGGTCACGGTGCGAAACACGGTGAACGGGCCGGCGCCCAGCGAGCGCGCCGCCTGTTCCTGCGAGGGCTCCGCCAGCAGCAGGGCCGAGACCACGGTGCGCAGCGGATAGGCGATCACCAGCACCGTGTGGCCGATGACCAGGCTCCACCAGGTGAAGGCGACGCCCATCTGGATGAACAGCTGCACCAGCGCCATGCCGATGGCCACCATGGGCAAAGAAATGGGCGAGACCAGCACCGCCGACACCGCGCCGCCCAGGGGCACGCGGCTGCGCACCAGGGCCAGCGCGGCCAGCAGGGCCAGGAGGGTGGCGAGGCTGGCGGCCAGCACTGCCACCAGGAAGCTGGTGAGCGTGGCTTCGCCGATGCGGGTGATGGCGGCGATCTGCCCATACCAGTGCAGCGACAGGCCGGTGGGCGGGAAGGTGACGAAGCTGGACGGCTCCACCGACACCATCAGCGTCACCAGCACCGGAAAGGCGAGGAAGGCGAGGCCCAGCGTGGCCAGGGTGCCCACCACCAGGCGATAGCTGCGCGCCTCAAACATCGGCCCGTCCGATCCGCCGCACGGCGAGGGCATAGACGGCGAGAACGGCAAATGTGCAGAGGGTCAACAGTACGATGATCGCGGCGCCGCGGGGAAAGTCCAGTTGCACCAGCAATTCCTCCGCCGCCACCTGGGAGACGAAGGCGGTGGAGGGCGCGCCCAGCATCAAGGGCGTGACATAGGCGCTGGTGGCGATGGCAAAGCTCAAGGTGGTGCCGCCGAAGATGCCGGGCATGGAGAGGGGCAGGATCACGGTGCGGATCGTGGTCCAGGGCGAGGCGCCCAGCGCCTGGGCCGCCTCCCAGGTGGAGGGCTGGAGGCGCGCCAAGGAGCCGTAGATGGGCAGGATCATGAACGGCAGCGCATAATGCACCAGCGCCACCAGCACCGCGCCTTCGCTATAGACCATCCGCACCGGCGCCTTGAGCAGGCCCGCCGCCAGCAAGAGCCGGTTGAGCGGGCCGGCGTCGGCCAGCACCACCAGCCAGCCGTAATTGCGCACGATGAGGCTGGCCGCCAGCGACACGAAGGTGAAGATGAGGATGGCCGTGCGCACGCGCCGGCCCGCACCCACCAGGAACAAAGCGATGGGATAGGCGATCACGAACGTGATCGCGCTGGCGACCACCGCCAGCCGCAAGGTGCGCTCCAGGGTGGCCATCACCCGCCGGCTGCTGAACAAGCCCGTATACTGCGCCAGCGACAGCCCGGCGGCCCCCTCGGGCGCCTGTAGGCTGGAGCTGATCAACTGCCCCAGCGGGTAGACATAGAACACCAGCATGAAGGCGAGCGCGGGCACGATCAGCATCGCGGCGCTGGCAAAGCGCCCCGGCGACCGCGGACCGGTCGCCGGGGGGGAGAGGGTGGCAGGATCGGTCGCGATCGACGTCATGGTCAGGCGAAGATCTCGTTCCATTTGGCGGCGAGCTTGGGCCGCTCACGCGACAGGAAGGCCCAGTCCGCATAGAGCGCGTTGTCCGCCGGGCCGATGAGCTTGAGGGTCTCGGGGGAGGGCTCGACGAACTTGTTGCCGGCGCGGGTGCGGAGCACGCTGTCGATCTTGGCCTGGAACTCCTTGGACAGGGACAGGTCCACATAGACCTGCGCCAGCTCGATGTTCTTGGCGTTGAGCGGCATGTTGAGGCCGACGATCTCGCTGTGCATGCCTTCCTTCAGCGGCACCGCCGGGGCGATGGGCGCGCCCTGGGCGATCACCGGATTGACGAAGGCGCCATAGAAGGGAACCAGCGGCACCTGTCCGCTCTGCAGCATCTGGATCGCCTGCGGCGCGCCGGTATAGACCACCACGCCATTGTCCTTGAGCTTGGCGAGATAAGCGAGGCCGGCGTCGAGCTCGTATTGGGCTTCCTTGAACGGCTTGCCGGTGGCCAGCTGCGCCGCCGTGGTGACCATGCGCACGCCGTTGTTCCAGGCGATGGGCGGGATGGCGATCTTGCCCTTGTTGGCCGGGTCCCACATCACCGCCCAGGAGGTGGGCTGAGTGGTGATCATCTGGGTGTTGTAGTGCAGCGTGTTCATGGCATCGAAGCAGCCCGCCGAGAAATTGTCGGCGAGATTGAAGCTCGGCCGCAGCTCGGCGAAGTTCGGGATCTTGCTCACGTCATGCTGCTTCAGCAGCCCCTCGGAGCGGGCCAGGAACACGCCGGCATCGGAGAATTGCATCAGGTCCGGCGGATTGTCCTTCTGGGTCTTCAGCATGCCCAGCATGGCGCCGGTGACCGACTGCTGGATCGCCAGCTTGGCGCCGGTCTGCTTCTCGAACACCGGGTTCAGTTCGTCGATCCACAGCTTGGCCGGCAGGCCCTGGTTGAGGATGACGGTGAGCTGGCCGGCGGCGCGGGCCTTGGTGGTCACCCAGGGCGCGGCGAGCGCCACGCCGGCGGCGGCGGTGCCCTTCAGAACGGTGCGGCGGCTAAGACCGGTGGCCGGCGGTGCTGCTCCATCCGGGGTCGTCGTCCGGGTCATGTGCGCGATCCTTGTGTTTTCAATAAGCGGGAGGGGAGCGGGGCGGGGGCGGCGGCGCGCCGGCCGGGGTGTGGCCGCAGCTTCATCACCCGGCTGACTTCCTCGGGCGGCAGCATGCGATCGCGCGCCGACCAGATGTGCTCGCGCATGGCCGCCGCGGCGCGGTCGCCGTCGCGATCCACCAGCGCCTTCAAGATGACGCGGTGGGCGCGATTGCTGTCCTGCAACTGTTCCTGGGAAAAGCGGAAGTAATGGCGAATGGCTCGCGGCACCCGGGTGACCTGGACGATCAGCCGCCGCAACTCGTCATTGCCGCAGCGCGCATAGATGGCCTCGTGGAAGCTGTGGTTGAGGCCGGCCAATTCCAGCCGGCGGGGCTCGTCGCACACCGGCACCAGCAGCTGGTCGATATGCGCGATGATCGCCTCCAAGGCGGCGGTATTGGCGGGCGACAGGCCCTGCCGGGCGGCGAGGCGCGCCGCCTCGCTCTCGATCACCGCGCGCACCCCATAGATCTGCGCCACCCGCTCGGCGGTGTAGACCACCACGAAGTGCCCCCGGTTCGGCACGAAGGTGGCGAACCCCTCGGCGGTGAGCCGCGACAGCGCCTCCCGGACCGGGGTGCGGGAGGACTCGAGGGCGCGGGCGAGCTGCACCACGTTCAGCCGCTGCCCCATCTCCAACGTGCCGTCCAGGACCCAGGCCCGCAGCCGTTCGTGGGTGTCGGAGACCAGATCCGCGGGGGGCAGGGCGCCGGTGGGCAGGGCCGCGGTGGGCAGGGCATCAGGCATGGGCGCACGGGGCATGAGGGCAAGGTCGTGGGCAAAATGATATACACTTGGCCCTTCAACAAAAGGTCCAAGCGCGGCCATTCCGACATCCTGCCCAAAATTGGCGCGTCCATCGCGGCATGTGACGGGCTTTTGGGCGGAACATTGGCGCGCGCTGCCCGCATTGTATCCACTTTGCAGCGGCCGGGCGCCGGCCGCTCCCGCGCCGGTTTGCCCGTCGATTCGGACGCGGCGGCAGCGGCCACTCGACCGGTCGCCACCCCTGCCGCCGGTCAGCCCCGCTTGTAGCATCCCCCATATGAGGTACCCAGCGGGGGCGTGACCTGGTCCTGGCCGGAATCCAGGCGTTTGCGGTCAAAAATCGTCGGTCACACAACCGTCATGCGCTTTACCGCCCGGTCCGGATATGGAACGAAGGAGGGTATGTGTTGCCGGCTCTGCAACCATAAGTATCGATTTGATTTTCCAGGTTTTACCCGGTTTCGCGGCCGCCAGAGGGCGGTGAAGGGGCTCAGGTAACCCGGTGCGTTTTGACCGGGGGCTTGGTTTGATGGCGAAGGCTCATTGTTCATGGGTGAAATTGCGTCCGCCTCTCCTGCTGCTCCGTCGCACGTTCAATCGCGATCGCGCCAGCGCGGACGGATGACTGGGCTGCTGAGCAGTTGCGCCACCATCGCCCTGATGCTGGCTCCGGTGGTGATGACGCTTGGCGTCACGCTGCCAGCCCCGGCGCAGGCGCAGACCAAGACGCTCGCCCCCACGGGTTTTGGCTGGAGCCTTGACACTTTTTATCCCACCTACAGCAGTTTCCTCATCGCATCCCCCACCACTGTCAGCAACTCTTCCGGGAATGCGATCACCGGCAGCGCCGCGGCCACCTGGACCGTGACAAATCTGGGCACTTTGGACAGCGGTTCGGCCAATGGCGTCTATTTTGCCAATGGCGGCTTGGTCACCAACAGCGGCACCGGTTCGCGTATCTCCGGCGACGTCGGCATCTATATGCTGGGTGCCCAGGGCGCCGTAGTCAATGAAGGCGCTATTACCGCAAGTAATCGGGGCATCTATCTCGGCCAGGGCGGCACGGTCACCAACTCCGGCACCTCGGCATCGATCACCGCCGGCGGGTACACCGTCTATATCGTCAATGCCAAGGGCACGATCACCAACTCCGGCACCATCAGCAGCACGGGAAACAAGGCGGCCTACATCTGGAATGGCGGCGGCATCATCATCAATGCGGTTTCCGGCGTCATCTCCGGCGCCGGCGGGGGGGCCAACATCGGCGGCTCCTTTTCTGGTGATGCCACGCTTACAAACAGCGGCCGCATCATAACCACCGCGGGGTGGGGCGGTTCGATCAGCCAGGGGACCATCACCAATAACGCGCCGGGTACGGTTTCCGGCAGCGGGACCATTTCGGGTGGTGGCGGCGTGCAGTTGGGTGGCGGTACCGTCATCAACAGCGGCCTGATCATCGGCACAGATGCCGCCGGCACCGGTGTGTTCGGGTTCTCCCCCGGCACCCTCGCCGTGATCAATAATGCATCCGGCACCATCGTCAGCGCCGCTTATGGCATCAATTTCGCCGCGGGCGGCACGCTCACCAACGCCGGCACCGTGTCCGCCACCGGCACGGCCGGCGTCGCGGTCAGAGTGGACGGTGCTGCCACCATCTCCAACACCGGGACGATCTCGGGCGGTTCGTCGGGCACCGGCGTCCACTTCACCAATGGCGGAACGATCGCCAACAGTGTCGGGGCGGGGCTGATCTCCGGCGGGTCCAGAGGCATCTTCATCACGGGCTCGGCCGGCACGGTCACCAACAGCGGCACCATCACCAGTGCCTCGGGCACCGCCGTCTACCTCAACAATGGCGGAACGATCACCAATAGCGTGGTGGCGGCGCTGATCTCCGGTGCGTCCGGCGGCATCGTCATTAAGGGCGCGATCGGCACGGTGGGCAATAGCGGCACGGTGATCAGCGCCTCGGGCGCGGGCGTCGCGCTCTCCGCTGGCGGCAAGGTGACCAACAGCGGCAGCGCCGCGTCCATCTCCGGCAACACGTTCGGTGTAGATATCAGCGGCGCGGTGGGCACGGTCATCAATGACGGCACCATCCGCTCGCTAAGTGGCTCTGTTGACGCGGCGGTCAATCTGGCCGGCGGCGGCAGCATCAGCAATACGGGCACCGCCAGCGTCATCGCCGGTGCCTATGGCATCTCCCTCAGTGGTGGTCGGGGCACGCTGGTCAATCGCGGCACGATTTCGGGCACGTCGGGGAATGCGGTCTTCTTCGCCTCAGGCGGCGCGGTGGCCAACGTCACCAATTACGGCACCATCACCAGCGCGGGAGGCCAGGCCCTCTATCTGCAGAGCGGCGGTGTGGTCACCAACGCGGCAGGTGCGACGATTTCGGGCGCCAGCTTCGGTGCCAGACTCCTCAACGGTTATGGCGCCGGTTCCACCCTCACCAATGCCGGCACCATCATCGGCACGGATACTGTATCCGGCATCGGCGTCTTCATCGATGTGTTTGCCCAGAGCAGTACGGTCATCAACAGCGGCACCATCATCGGCAATGGCGGCACCGCCGTGCAGTTCGGTCGCAACACCGATGATCTGGTGCGCCTGCTGCCGGGCGGCGTGTTCACCGGCGTGGTCGATGGAGGCGGGGGCACCGATAGGCTGGAGTTCGCCGGCACCGCGGCCGCCAGCTTCACCGGGCTGAACGGAACGAGCTTCGCCAATTTCGAACAGGCCAGTGTGGTGTCTGGCGCCAATTGGACCTTCACGGGCGTCAATTCGAATGCCTCGTCCGTGTCGATGACCAATGCCGGCACCATGACTGTTGCCTATGCCGGCACCTTCACCAATCTCGGAACCTTCACAAATTCCGGCATGCTGACCGTCACCGGCACGCTGCTCAACGAAAACACCATGACGAATACCGGCAACATTGCCGGCGCCGTCACCCTCAAAAGCACCGGCGTGCTGACGAACAGTGCGAGCGGGACCATCACTGGCCCGGCATTCGGCGTCGGCGTGTTTGGCTTTTATGGAGGCTCGGGGTCTGTTCAGAATGCCGGGACGATAGCCGCGTACGTGGGAGTCTGGATGGACGGTGGCGGCATCGTCAAGAATGTGGGGACCGGCTCCCAGATCATCGGCGAATATGTCGGTGTTCTCGGCTTCAGCGGTCCGCTCATACTGACCAATGCGGGCACCATCCGGGCGACCACTCTGTCCAGCCGCGGCCACGCCTACGGCGTCTATGTGGTAAACGGCGGAACCTTCACCAATTCCGGCAGTGCGTCGCTGATCTCTTCAGTGGACATCGGCATCGGCTCCGCCGCCGCGCCCAACGCGGTGAACAACCAGGGCCGGATCATCGGCACCAACTACGGCGTCTGGCTGACCACCGGCACATTCAACAACACCATCACCAACAGCGGCACCATTTCCGGCGGCACCAAGGCGGTGGCCTTCGGCGCCGGCGACGACCTGCTGACCCTCCAGGCGGGCGCCACCTTCATCGGCGTGGTGGATGGCGGGGCCGGCACCAATACGCTCGCCTTCGACGGCACCGGCGGCAGCTTCACCGGCCTCGGCAGCGCCAGCTTCACCAATTTCGGCATCGTCTCGGTCAATAGCGGCGCAAGCTGGACCTTCGCCGGCGCCAACACCATCGCGTCCGGCGTCTCGCTCACCAATTCCGGCACTCTGGCCAATAGCGGCACGCTGACCAACAACAGCACGCTCACCAATGCCGGCCTGCTGTCCAACAGCGGCACCCTCAATAATACCGGTCTGTTGACGCTGACGACGGGCACCTTCCTCAATGGCGGGCTGCTGACCAATAGCGGCAGCATCTCCGGCACCGTGACGCTCTCCAGCGGCAGCACGCTGACCAATCAGATCGGCGGCATCATCTCCGCGACCGGGACCGCCTCCGCGGTGGTGAATGCGAGCGGCTTCGCCCCGACCTTCGTCAATGCCGGCACCATCACCTCGAGCGGCGCCGAAGGCGTTTCGCTGTCCGCGGGCGGCAGGGTGACCAATATCGGCCCCGGCCGGATCTCCGGCGCCAGCGGCGTGCGGATTTTCGGCGGGCTGGGCACGGTGGTGAACCGCGGCACCATCATCGGCACGGGCACTAATCCGGACGCCGCCGTGAGCTTGGGGGGCGGCGGCACCGTCAGCAACCTGGGCACCGCGAGCCTGATTTCCGGCGTGCAGTTCGGCGTCTTTGGCGGCGGCAGCGGCAGCGTCGTGAATTACGGCACGATTACTGCAGCCACTCAGGGTATTCTGTTCACTTACGGTGGCAAGATCGGCACCGTTACAAATTACGGAACCATTTCCGGCACCAGCACCTACGGCACCGGCGTCTATCTGCAGAGCGGTGGAACCATCTCCAATGCCGCCAGCGGGGTGATTTCCGGCAAGCGCAATGGCATCTATCTGTATGCCGGCCCGGGGACGGGCAACTCCATCACCAATGCGGGGACCATTCGCGGCACGGATGTGGGATACGGCGTTGCGATCGTCGTCAATGCGCCCGGGCTTGCCAATACACTGACCAATAGCGGCACCATCATCGGCAACGGCGGCACGGCCGTGCGGTTCATGGGCACCAGCGACGATTTGGTGCGGCTGCTGCCGGGCGCCGTCTTCACCGGCGTGGTGGACGCGGGGGCGGGCACCGATACGCTGGCATTCGGCGGCACCACCGCCGGCAGCTTCACCGGGCTGGGCGGCGCGGGCTTCATCAATTTTGAACAGGCGAGTGTCGCGGCGGGGGCCGACTGGACCTTCACCGGCAGCAATACGGTCGCGTCCACGCTGTCCATGACCAACAGCGGCACCATGACCGTCGCCTCTGCGGGCACCTTCACCAATGCCGGCAGCTTCATCAATAACGGGAGTCTGACCGCCACCGGGCAGCTCATCAACGACGGCACGTTGCTAAATTATGGCAGTATTGCTGGCACAGTCACGCTGGCCGGCACTGGTGTGCTTGGCAACACCGGCACCCTTTCGGCAGCCGAAATCGGCGTATTTTCAGCCAGCGGCTCCGGTGCGACCGGCACCATAATCAATACCGGCACAATTTCCGGGGGCTTTTCCAATACTGGCACCGTATTCACGTCCGCCATCTGGTTGCAGGCCGGTGGTTACGTTCAAAATTCCGGTACGGGGGCTGCCATTCTCGGCGGAACGACCGGCATCACAATCCTTGAGGCACCCGGAACGGTCATCAATACCGGCACGATCCGTGCCGGGTCCGGTGCCGGTGTCGATCTCGGATCGGGCGGTACCGTCACAAATTCCGGCAGCGCGGCGCTGATCTCAAGCAGCGGTGTCGGCGTCAGAATCGGGTCCGGTGGAGGGATGCTGACCAATTCAGGCCAGATCTTCGGCACGACGTTTGGCGTCCGGCTGTTCGATGACTACAGCAGCTCCGTCAATACGATCACCAACACCGGCACCATTTCCGCCGGAACCGGTGCCGGTGCCGAGACGCCGAGCCTTGACGGCGTGGGCGTCTCGATCGGGGCCGGTACAGGCTTGGTCATCAATTCCGGTCAGATCGTGGGGGCAGCGTTCGGCGTCGTGGTCTCCGATGACCACAGCACCATGAACAATACGGTCGTCAACAGCGGCACCATCTCGGGCGGCACCAAGGCTGTCGCCTTCGGTGCGGGAGATGATCTGTTGACGCTCCAGGCCGGCGCCACCTTCATCGGCGTGGTGGATGGTGGGGCCGGCACCAATACGCTCGCCTTCGACGGCACCGGCGGCAGCTTCACCGGCCTCGGCAGCGCCAGCTTCACCAATTTCGGCCTGGTTTCCGTCAATAGCGGCGCCAGCTGGACCTTGACCGGCGCCAACACCATCGCCTCGGGCGTCACACTCACCAACAGCGGCACACTGGCCAACAGCGGCACGCTCACCAACGCAGGCTCGGTGAGCACCATCTATGGCGTGCTCACCAGCAGCGGCCTCGTGGTCAATAGCGGCACCATCACCGGTACGGTGACGCTGACCGCGGGCGGCGCGCTGGACAATCAGCTCGGCGCCCTGATCACCACCACCGGCACCGGCGTCTATGGCGCCAGCGGCACGCCGACGGTGACCAATGCCGGCACCATCACCACGGCCGGCACCAGCATCTTCCTGAAGTCCGGCGGCCAGGTCGCCAATACCGGCACCTCGTCGGTGATCTCCGGCTCCACCGGCATTTCCATCCGCAACGCCAATGGCACCGTCACCAATGCCGGGACCATCACCGGCACCGCCGCTGCGGGTGTCGTGATCGACTATGCGGCCGGCAGCGTTACCAACGCCGCCACCGGCACCATCACCGGCGCGAGCGGCGGCGTCAACTTTGGCGCCACCTACGGCCTCGTCGCCACGGTGATCAACCATGGCCTGATCGCCAGCTCCGGCGGCTATGCGGTCAACATGGACCGGGGCGTGGTGACGAACCACGCCGGCGCCACCATGTCCGGCGCATCCGGCGTGCAACTCGGCACCGGCACGCTGATCAACAGCGGCACCATCACCGGCACCACCACCAACGGCGTGCGCTCCAACGGCGGCGGCAACATCATCGGCAACGATGCCAGCGGCCGCATCACCGGCATCGGCTACGGCGTCATGATGTTCGGCGGCACGCTGACCAATTCCGGCACCATCCGCGCCACCGGCACCAGCGGCGTCGGCGTCTACAGCTTCAACACCGACACCGTCACCAATGTGGGCACGGCGGCGCGCATCGAAGGCGGGCAGACCGGCGTGCAATTGCGCAATGCCGGCTCGCTGCTGCGCAACGAAGGCACCATCATCGGCACCGCCGGCTACGGTGCCGACCAGACCACCAACGGCATCATCGTGAACTTCGGCGCCACGGCGCTGATCAGCGGCGGCCTCGGCGGCATCCTGATTTCCAACGGCACCACGACCAATGTGATGTCGGTGTCGATCGCCAATGCGGGCACCATTTCCGGCACCGGCACCGCCGGCTTCGGCATCAAGACCATGGATGGTCTCGGCACCATCGCCAATACCGGAACCATCCTGGGCGGGACCGCCGGCACCGGCATCGTGCTGGAGACCGGCGGCTCGGTGCGGAATGTGGGGCTTGGCGCGCTGATTTCCGGCGGAGCGGCCGGCCTGTCGAGCAGCGGGGGCGCTGGCACCGTCGTCAATTACGGAACCATCAACGGCGGCACCGGCGATGGCGTCGCGCTGCTGGATGGCGGGACCGTGAGCAATTTGGGCTCCATGGCCCGCATCGTCGGCGGTGCCAGCGGCGTCTATGTTCAGTCCGCGGCCGGAACGGTCACCAACGAGGGCAGCATCATCGGCACCGGATCCGATGGCATCACCTTGCTGCAGGGCGGCAGCGTGATCAATGCCATCACCGGCGTGATCAGCGGTGAATGCAACGGGATTCAAAGCTTCAACGGCGCCGCGGTGGTGACCAATTCCGGCGCCATTCGCGGCGGCTGCGGCCCGTCAAATGGCCTGTATCTGCTGGCGGGAGGCACGGTCACCAACAGCGGCACAACGGCCTCGATCACTGGCGGCCAGAGCGGACTGACCGTGTTCAGCGGGCAGGGCACGGTGACCAATGAAGGTCTGATCGCCGGCACCTACACCAATGGCGGCACGGCCGCAGCCACGACCGACATCTTCGGCGTCGCCTTGCTCACCGGCGGCAGCGTCACCAATTCCGGGCCCGCGGCCCGGATCTCCGGCTACACGGGCTTGGTGTTCGAGGATCGCTATGCCACCGGTGCCCAGGGCACCGTGACCAATTCCGGCACCATCCTCGGCACGCGGATGACCGGCGTGCGGATGGATGCGGGCGGCACCATCACCAACAGCGGCACTCTGGCGACCATTTCCGGGGTGGCCTACGGCATTCTCATCACCGGCGGCGCCGGCACCGTGACCAATGCGGCCACCATCGTCGGCACCGGCGGGGCCGGCATTGGCGTCGCCTTCGATCCCGGCACGTTCAGCAACACGCTGATCAATGCCGGAACCATCATCGGCAGCGGGGGCACCGCGGTTCGCTTTGGCGCCGGCGATGATCTTCTGGTGCTGCGCCCCACCTCCGTTATCACCGGCGCCATCGTCGGTGGGGGCGGCGTGAATACGTTGCAGTTTGCCGCCGATACGCTGAGCAACGCTGGCACCATCGGCGAGATCTTCAGCAATTTTGCCATCGTCACCTTGGATGCCGGTGCGCAATGGACATTCACCAGCGCCAACACCATCAGCGCTGGCGGCATTCTCACCAACGCCGGGACGCTCACCAATGAAGGCTCGATTGCTGCGGCGGTGACGCTCACCGGTGCCGGTGTGCTCACCAATGCGCTTGGCGCCACCTTGTCCAGCGCCACCACCGGCGTGACATGGGCCGCCGGCAGCACCGGCGCCCTCACCAATGCCGGCGTCATCAGCGCCACCGGCGTGGGCATCTCCGTCGGCTTCGGCGGCACGGTGACCAACACGGGGACGAGCGCCCGCATTTCCGGGACCGACGGCATCGTCTTTGCCGGGACGGCGGCCAACGGAGGCAGCGTCATCAATGCCGGGAGCATCATCGGCATCACCGGCACGGCGCTGTCGATGGCCTATGACGGCAACGTCACAAATCAAGCGTCTGGCGTCATTCGTGGTGCCCAGACCGGCGTGCGAATCGCCGGCAATGCCACCCTGTCGAACGACGGGCTGATCGAAGGCACCACACAGTTCGGGATCTCCCTCGCCAGTGGCGCCATCGCCAATTCTGCCGGCGCACGGATCGCCGGCGTCACCGGCCTGGCCCTGGGCAGCGGCTCGGTCTCCAACGCCGGAACCATCGAGGGCACCGGCACCGCCGGAACCGGCATCCTGTTCTCGGGTGCCACGGGCAGCACGCTGGTGAACAGCGGCGTGATCATCGGCGGTGGCGGCACGGCGGTGCAATTCGGCGCCGGGGACGATCTGCTCCAGGTTCTGGCCGGGGCGTCCTTCACCGGCAATGTCGACGGCGCGGGTGGGCAGAACACGCTGCAATTCGTCTCCGGCAGCGGCAGCGCGCCGGCCTTCACCAATTTCTCCACCGTAATGGTGGATGCCGGGGCGGCCTGGACGTTCGGCTCAGTTCTCACCGTGCCGACCCTGACCAATGCCGGCACGCTGACCAATACCGGCACGCTCACCAATACCGGCACCGTCCTCAACAGCGGGGTCCTCGTCACCACCGCAGGGGTGTTCATCGAGAGCGGGACCCTCACCAATTCCGGCAGCATCTCGGGCACGGTGACCCTGAGCGGATCGGGCGCCGTCACCAACCAGGCTGGGGCGCAGATCAGCGGTCCGTCCCAGGGCATCTTCGGCCAGTCCGGCGCCAGCGGTGCCGTACTGAATGGGGGCACCATCAGCGGCGGCACGCTGGCGGGGATCCAGTTCTCCTCCGGCGGCAGCGTGACCAATATGGGCACGGCTTCGCAGATCCTGGGTGGAACCTACGGCATCAGCATCGCGTCCGCGGCCGGCACGGTCACCAATGCCGGCACCATCACTGCGACGACGGCGGGCATCGCTCTCACCGCGGGTGGACGGGTGAACAATAACGGTGCGACGGCGCTGGTCTCCAGCAGCGACACAGCCATCGTGATCTCCGGTGGCGTCGGCGCGGTGAGCAACGAGGGAACGTTCGCGGGCCTTGTGAGCGGGGTGCGTTTCTCCGATCTGGGTGGAACCTTCAATAATACGCTGATCAACAGCGGCACCGTGTCTGGCGGCACGCGGGCGGTGGCCTTCGGCGCCGGCAACGACCTGCTGCAGATCCTCTCCGGCGCGGTGTTCTCCGGCGGGATCGACGGCGGGGCGGGGACCGATACGGTAGAAATCGTCTCGGGCAACAGCACGGTCGCCGGCTTCAGCAATGTGGAGATCCTGCGCATCGATGCCGGGGCCGGCTGGACCATGACCGGCACCGAGAGCTTTGCCACCATCACCAACGCGGGCACCCTCACCAATGCCGGCACGCTGAACAGCCTCGATGGCATCGTCAATCAGGGGACGCTGCTGAACACGGGCGCGGTGCTGGCCACGGTCACCTTGTCGGGTGCGGCGGTCCTGGTGAATGCGGCCGGCGCCCTGGTGCAGGGGGCCAGCGACGGCGTGCTGGGGACAGGTGGTGTTGCGCGCACGCTCACCAATGCCGGTACGATCGTCGGCATCACAGGCCGCGGCCTGTACCTGTCCGCCGGTGGCAGCATCACCAATTCGGGCAGCGCGGCCACCATCACCGGCGGCCTGCACGGCATTCGCGTCGCCGGCGGCGCCGCCGCGGTCAGCAACGACGGCACCGTTTCCGGTGGTGTGCGCGGCATCTCGCTGCTCGCCGGTGGCTCGGTGTCCAACAGCGCCTCGGGGCTGATTTCCGGAACGATCACCGGCCTCTACCTTGCCGGTGGCATCGGGACGCTCACCAATCAAGGCACCATCACCGGCGCCACGGGCCTGGCGACATCCGGCAGCTTCGGCACCACGCTCACCACCAGCGGCACGATCATTGGCACCGGTGGCGCGGCGGTGCAGTTCGGTGCTGGCGACGATGTCATGACGGTCCTGTCCGGCGCCGCATTCGTGGGCGCCGTGGATGGCGGTGGCGGCACCAATGCGCTGGAATTCGTGTCGGGTGCGGGGACGCTGAGCTTTGCCAATTTCCAGCAGGTGACAGTCGACAGCGCCGCCGCCTGGACCTTTGCGGGCACCCAGACCGTCGCGACGCTGACCAATAGCGGCACGGTGGTGAATGCCGGCACCTTGACCGTCACGGGCCCGCTGACCACCGCCGGCCTGCTGAGCAACAGCGGCCGCATTTCGGGCACGGTGACGGTGAGCGCCTCCGGGTTCGTGGACAACCAGGCGGGGGCCCGGATCACCGGCGTCGTGGCCGGTGTGACGGGCGCCAGCCCGACGCTGAGCAATGCCGGAACGATCACCGCCAGCGACAGCGCCGGGACGGCGGTGCTGCTGAGCGCGGCGGCCAGCGTCAGCAACAGTGGCGCGGCTTCGGTGATCCAAGGCGGATCGACGGGTCTGTCCATTGGCGGTCTCGGGACCGTCAGCAATGCGGGGAGCATCATTGGCACCAGCGGCACGGGCGTGTCGATCACCGGGGCCGGCAACGTCGGCAACAGCGGCACGTCCTCGCTGATCCAGGGTGGGTCGATGGGCCTGTCCATCGCGGGCCTCGGCACGGTGAGCAATGAAGGCCGGATCCTGGGAACGACCGGCACCGGCGTCGCTCTGGCCTCCGGCGGCAACGTCAGCAACAGCGGCACGACCTCACTGATCCAGGGCGGCACCACCGGGGTTGCGCTGGGCGGGCTGGGCACGATCATCAATGCGGGCAGCATCGCCGGCGCTGTGGGATATGGGGTGGCGCTGGCGCTGGGTGGGTCGATCTCCAATGCCGGCCGCATCAGCGGTGGGGCGGCCGGCGTTCAGGTCTCCGGCGGCACGGCGCTGATCACCAATACCGGCACCATCGCGGGCACGGGGACGGCGGGCGTGGGCGTGCTGTTCAGCGGCAGCGCGTCGGGGACCATCGACAATTTCGGGGTGATCTCGGGTGCGGGCGGCACGGCGGTGGCGTTTGCCGGCGGCACCAACCAATTGATCCTGGAAGGCGGCAGCACCCTGGTCGGGGCGGCGGACGGGCGGCTGGGCGTCAACACGCTGATCGTGCGGGACAATGCGACGCTGAGCAGCGTCAATGCCATCGGCTTCCAATATGTGGGCTTCATCGATGCGACCAACGCCATCGATGCGGGCTCCACCATCACCAATGCGACGGTGATCGCCGGGACGCTGACCAACCAGGGCACGCTGAACGGGTCGGTGAACGTTGTTGCCGGGGCGAGCCTGGTGAGCAGCGGTCAGGTGTCGGTGGAGGCGGCCTCGACCAATGCGGGAGCCATCACCACCAGCGGCACGTTCGCCATCACCAGCACGCTGAGCAACACCGGCACGCTGAACAACAGCGCGCTGTTGACCAACACCGGCCTGCTGACTTCCACCGGCACGCTGCTCAACAGCGGCACGGTGGTGACCGGTGGCGGCACCTTGATGGTCTCCGGCCTGCTGAGCAACAGCGGCCGCATTTCCGGGACGGTGACGGTGAGCACCACCGGCGTGGTGGACAACCAGGCCGGGGCGCAGATCACCGGCGTCCTGGCGGGCGTGACGGGCGCCAGCCCGACGCTGAGCAATGCCGGAACGATCACCGCCAGCGACACCGCCGGCACGGCGGTGCTGCTGACCGCTTCGGCCAGCGTCAGCAACAGCGGCACGTCCTCGCTGATCCAAGGCGGATTGACGGGTCTCTCCATCGCCGGTCTCGGCACGGTCAGCAACGCCGGCAGCATCGTCGGCACCACCGGGACCGGCGTTGATCTGGGCTCGGGCGGCAGCGTCGACAACAGTGGCGTGGCCTCCCTGATCCAGGGCGGCACCACCGGCATCGCCATGGCTGGTCTCGGCACGATCCTCAATGCCGGCAGCATCGTCGGTACGACCGGCCTGGGCGTGACGATCACCGGAGCCGGCAGCGTCAGCAACAGCGGCACCGCCTCGCTGATCCAGGGCGGGCTGACGGGTGTGTCCATCACCGGCCTTGGGACGGTGAGCAACGCCGGCAGCATCCTCGGCACCGCCGGGACCGGCGTTGATCTGGGCTCGGGCGGCAGTGTCGATAACAGCGGGCTGATCCAGGGCGGCACCACCGGCATCGCGCTGGCCGGGCTGGGCACGATCCTCAATGCGGGCAGCATCGTCGGTACGACCGGCATGGGCGTGTCGATCACCGGAGCGGGCAGCGTCAGCAACAGCGGCGTGGCGTCCTTGATCCAGGGCGGCACCACCGGCATCGCGCTGGGCGGGCTGGGCACGATCGTCAATGCGGGCAGCATCGCCGGCGCTGTGGGATATGGGGTGGCGCTGGCGCTGGGCGGGTCGATCTCCAATGCCGGCCGCATCAGCGGTGGGGCGGCCGGCGTTCAGGTCTCCGGCGGCACGGCTTTGATCGCCAACACGGGCACCATAGCGGGCACGGGGACGACAGGCGTGGGCGTGCTGTTCAGTGCCAGCGCGTCGGGCACCATCGACAATTTCGGGGTGATCTCGGGGGCGGGCGGCACGGCGGTGGCCTTTGCCGGCGGCACCAATCGATTGATCCTGGAAGGCGGCAGCACCCTGGTCGGGGCGGCGGACGGGCGGCTGGGCGTCAACACGCTGATCGTGCGGGACAATGCGACGCTGAGCAGCGTCAACGCCATCGGCTTCCAATATGTGGGCTTCATCGATGCGACCAACGCCATCGATGCGGGCTCCACCATCACCAATGCGACGGTGATCGCCGGGACGCTGACCAGCCAGGGTACGCTGAACGGGTCGGTGAACGTTGTTGCCGGAGCGAGCCTGGTGAGCAGCGGTCAGGTGTCGGTGGAGGCGGCCTCGACCAATGCGGGGGCCATCACCACCAGCGGCACGTTCGCCATCACCAGCACGCTGAGCAACACCGGCACGCTGAGCAACAGCGCGCTGTTGACCAACACCGGCCTGCTGGCCTCCTCCGGCACACTGCTCAACAGCGGCACGGCGGTGACCGGTGGCGGCACGTTGATGGTCTCCGGCCTGCTGAGCAACAGCGGCCGCATTTCCGGGACGGTGACGGTGAGCACCACCGGCGTGGTGGACAACCAGGCCGGGGCGCAGATCACCGGCGTCCTGGCGGGCGTTACGGGCGCCAGCCCGACGCTGAGCAATGCCGGGACGATCACCGCCAGCGACAGCGCCGGCACGGCGGTGCTGCTGACCGCTTCGGCCAGCGTCAGCAACAGTGGCGCGGCTTCGGTGATCCAAGGCGGCCTGACGGGTCTGTCCATCGCCGGTCTCGGCACGGTCAGCAATACCGGCAGCATCATTGGCACCAGCGGTACGGGCGCGTCGATCACGGGTGCGGGCAGCGTCAGCAACAGTGGCGTGGCGTCGCTGATCCAGGGCGGCACCACTGGCGTCGCGATCGGTGGCCTCGGCACCATCATCAATGCGGGCAGCGTCATCGGGACCAGCGGCACGGGCGTGTCGACCACTGGGGCGTCCAGCGTCAGCAACAGCGGCACGTCTTCGCTGATCCAGGGCGGGCTGACGGGTCTCTCCATCGCCGGTCTCGGCACGGTCAGCAACGCCGGCAGCATCGTCGGCACCAGCGGGACCGGCGTTGATCTGGGCTCGGGCGGCAGCGTCGACAACAGTGGCGTGGCCTCCCTGATCCAGGGCGGCACCACCGGCATCGCCATGGCTGGTCTCGGCACGATCCTCAATGCCGGCAGCATCGTCGGTACGACCGGCCTGGGCGTGACGATCACCGGAGCCGGCAGCGTCAGCAACAGCGGCGTGGCGTCCCTGATCCAGGGCGGCGCCACCGGGGTCGCGCTGGGCGGGCTGGGCACGATCGTCAATGCGGGCAGCATCGCCGGCACCCTGGGATATGGGGTGGCGCTGGCGCTGGGCGGGTCGATCTCGAACAGCGGCCGCATCAGCGGCGGGGCGGCGGGCGTTCAGGTGTCCGGTGGCACGGCGCTGATCACCAACACCGGCACCATCGCCGGCACGGGGACGGCAGGCGTGGGCGTGCTGTTCAGCGCCAGCGCATCGGGCACCATCGACAATTTCGGGGTGATCTCGGGTGCGGGCGGCACGGCGGTGGCGTTTGCCGGCGGCACCAACCAATTGATCCTGGAAGGCGGCAGCACGCTGATCGGGGCGGCGGACGGGCGGCTGGGCGTCAACACGCTGATCGTGCGGGACAATGCACTTTTGAGCAGCGTCAATGCCATCGGCTTCCAATATGTGGGCTTCATCGACGCCACCAACGCCATCGATGCGGGCTCCACCATCACCAATGCGACGGTGATCGCCGGGACGCTGACCAACCAGGGCACGCTGAACGGGTCGGTGAACGTTTTTGCCGGGGCGAGCCTGGTGAGCAGCGGTCAGGTGTCGGTGGAGGCGGCCTCGACCAATGCGGGGGCCATCACCACCAGCGGCACGTTCGCCATCACCAGCACGCTGAGCAACACCGGCACGCTGAGCAACAGCGCGCTGTTGACCAACACCGGCCTGCTGACTTCCACCGGCACGCTGCTCAACAGCGGCACCGTGACCAATGCGGGCACCCTCATCACCAGCGGCAGCTTTGCCAATCTGGGGACGCTGCGCGTCGATGGGTCCCTCGACAGCTCCGGCATCCTGTCCAACAGCGGCGCCATGAGCGGCATCGGCCAGATCGTCACGAGCGGCAGCTTCACCAATAGCGGCAGCGTCACGGCCACGGTGACCTTGAGCGGTGCCGGGAGCGTCAGCAACCAGGCGGGTGGCCAGATGGTCGGCGTCCTGGCGGGCTTGAGCGGGGGCAGCAGCACGACAGCCATCGTCAATGCCGGGACCATCCTGGCCAGCGGAAGCGCGGGCACCGGCATCCAGGTGGCGGGCGGCACCATCGCCAACACCGGAGCCTCCGCGCGCATCCAGGGCGGCGGGACAGGCATAGCCTTGGCCGGAGCGGGAACAGTTGCCAATTCGGGGACCATCGTCGGCCTTGCGGGCGCCGGCGTCGCCCTCGGCGCGGGCGGGCTGGTGACCAATGACGGCGTAATCACCGGCGTCACGGCCGGCATCAGCGTCGCCGACGGCACGGCGCAGATCACCAACCGGGGCATCATTTCCGGCACAGGAGCCGGTGGCGTCGGCGTGCTGTTCACCGGTGCTGCGTCGGGCACGGTGGACAATTTCGGCACCATTTCCGGCGCCGGCGGCACCGCAGTGATGTTCGCGGGCGGCACCAATCTGCTGGTGCTGGAGAGCGGCAGCGTGCTGGTCGGGATGGCGGATGGCACGCGCGGCGACAACACGCTGGCCGTGCTGTCGAACGCGGACTTGTCGGGCGTGCAGGCCATCGGCTTCCAGCATGTGGCGTTTATCGGCGCGACCCAGACCCTCGATGCGCAGACCACAGTGAGCAATGCCGCGGTCATTTCGGGCACCCTGTCCAACCAGGGGAGCCTTACCGGCAGCCTGGGGGTGAGCAGCGGCGCCACGCTGGACAATGCCGGCGGCATCACACTCAGCGCCCCCTCCACCATCGGCGGTCTGGTTGTAAACAGCGGGACGTTCAGCAATGACAGCACGCTGACCAACAACGGCACCATTGCCAGCAGCGGTACGCTGACCAACAGCGGTTCGCTGCTCAATAATGGCCTGCTCGCCAATTCCGGCAGCCTGTCGAACACCGGCACCATCAGCGGTGCCGGCAGCTTCACCAATAGCGGCAGCTTCACCAACACCGGCTCCGTGCTCGGCCTCGTGGACGGGGTGAGCGGCAGCGGCAGCATCACCAATAGCGGCACCATCATCGGCACGGCCGACACCGGCGTGGATCTCGGCACTGGGGGGACCCTGAGCAACAGCGGCTTTATCCAGGGCGGCATCTATGGCGTGCAGGTGGCCGCCGGGGGCACAGTGTTCAACACCGGGACCATTGTGGACGATGCCATCGCCGGTGTCGCGCTGGGCAGCAATTCGGCGCTGACCAATGCGGGCACCATCGGCGGCGTCATCGGCGTTCTGTTCACTGGCACCGGTGCCAGCATCACCAACAGCGGCACGATCACCGGGACCGGTGGTGTGGCGGTGCAGTTCGATCCCGGCGTGAATACCCTGACCCTGGCGACCGGCTCGGTGCTGAACGGCGGCATTGACGGCGGCGCGGGCGCGGGCCAGATCCGGCTCACCGGCACCGGCACCCTGTCCAGCGCCATCACCAACTTCGGCAGCGGCAGCGCGCTGACCATCGCCGGCGGTGCCTCCTGGACCGCGTCGGGGAACTGGACCATCGGCGCCGTGACCAATGCCGGGACCTTGCAGCCCGGCGCCGCCGGCAGTGCGTTGCGACTGACGGGCAGTTTCGTGCAGAGCGCAAGTGGAACGCTGCAGGTGGCGGTCAATCCGGCGGGGCAAAGCTCGCAATTGCTGGTCAGTGGGCCGGCGACGCTGAATGGCACGCTGGCGGTGCTGGCGGCAACCGGGGCCTATCAGGCCGCCACCACCTACTCGATCCTGACCAGCACCGCGCTGAGCGGGCAGTTTGCCGCGGTGACCACCGATCTGGCCTTCCTGATTCCGCAGCTCAGCTACAGCGCGCAGGCCGTGTCGCTGACCCTCTCCACGGGGAGCCAGCCGGTGCTGTTCTCCAGCGTCGCGATCACGCCGAACCAATATGCCACCGCCAATGCGGTGCAGGCGGGGGGCGCGGGGTCGGCGCTGTACCAAGCGGTGGTGGGGCAGAGCGTCGCCGGTGCCCGCACCGCCTTCACCGCGCTGTCGGGCGAGGCCTATGCCAGCGTCAGCACGGCGCTGCTGGATGACGCCCGCGTGGTGCCGCAGACCTTGCTGGGCCGGTTGCGCCAGGATGCCTATGGGGCGTCGGGTGGCACCACGGCCGCGCTGGGCGCGGGCGGCGCCGCGATGACGGGATCTGCCGGGTCGCTCGCGTCCGCGTCCACCGGAGCATCGCAGGCGACAGGGGCCGACGGCGGCGCCTCCCGCCTGGTGGCCTGGGGCGAGCCGTTCGGCGGCAGGGGTGACATTGCCGGCAATGGCAATGCCGCCGCGGTCAGCCACGATCGCTCCGGCTTCCTCACAGGCATGGATGCGCGGGTTGGCGAGGACTGGCGGATCGGGGTCGGCGGCGGCTACACCAGCACCGACCTCTCCATTCCCGACCGCGCCAGCTCGGCGCAGATCGGCACCTATAGCCTGGGTCTTTATGCCGGCCGTGCGTTCGGGCCCCTGAATGTGCGGCTCGGCGGGGCCTATAGCTGGAGCGACGTGGACATGGCCCGCCAGGTCGCGTTCCCGGGGTTCCGGAACGCGCTGAGCTCCAGCTACAACGCGCAGGTCGGGCAGGTGTTCGGCGAGGTGGGCTACGGCTTTAGCTGGAACAGTCTGGCCCTGGAGCCGTTCGCCGGCCTGTCCTATTTGCACCTCAACACCGGCCCGGCGACGGAGGTGGGCGGGGTCGCCGCCTTGGACCTGAAGACATCCAGTGCGGATCTCTTCTATTCCACCCTCGGCCTGCGGGTCGCATCCACCTGGGCGCTGGGCAACGGCACCACGCTCACGCCCCATATGATGATCGGATGGCAGCACGCGTATGGCGATCTGAATCCGGCGGCCAACCTTGCCTTCAGCACCACTGGGGTCGGCTTCAGTGTGACCGGGGCCTCCCTGGCCCGCGATGCGGCCTTGCTGGATCTTGGCGTGGACTGGAAGCTCAGCGACAGCGTGAAGCTGGGGCTCTCTTATCGCGGGACCTTGTCCAATGCAGTGCAGGATAATGCCGTGACGGGGGTGTTCTCCTGGTCGTTCTGAGGATGAGGCGCGCTGGGGCGCGCGTTGACACGCTCGCAGGTTTCAGGACATTCGGCCCATGAATGCGTTACACGCCCATCTTTGCGCCTGCGGCAGCGGCCTGCGTGCCCTGCGCTGCTGCCAACTGGACCCTCGCACCCTGGGGCCGGCCGCCGCCAGTCGGCATCTGCTGCCCCTGGTGGATCAGGCGATCGCCTGTCACGGGCGCGGCGCCTTCGCCGAAGCGGAGCGGCTGTGCCTGGAGGTGCTGGAACTGGCGCCGGGGCAGGGCGGCGCGCTGGCCGTCCTGTACCAGATCCGCAAGGCGCAGGGCGCCGGCGCGGCGGCCGAGGCGCTGGTGCGCCGGCTGGTGATGCTCGATCCGAACAATGTGTGGGCGACCCAGGAACTGGCGCTGCTGCTGTTCGGCAAGGGCGATCTGGCGGAGGGCGAGGTGCATGCCCGTAATGCGGTGCGCATCGCGCCGACCGATCCTCAGTCCCACAATCTCATGGGCATGATCATGACCGAGGCCAACCGGCCTCAGGTGGGGGAATTTCATTACCGCCGCGCGCTGGAACTTCTCGGGCAACGCCAGCCCATTCTGCTGGCGAACCTCGCCTGGAACCTGAAGAACCAGGGCAAGATGGCGGCGGCGCGCGCGCTCTATGAGGAATCCGCGGCTCTGGCGCCGAACATCCTGCAGACGTTGCTGGGCTGGGCGCGCATGGAGGAGACGGACCGCAATTTCACCGCTGCAGAGGCCTTGCTGGACCGAGCCGACGCCCTGGTCCCGGGCCACCCCAGCGTGCTGCTGCACCGGGCTGTGGTGCGCGGGCGGGCCAAGGATTATGACGCAGCCCTCGCTATTCTCGCGCAGATGGAGGCGCAGAGTCCGGGCGCCGGGCTCGGCACCAACGAACTTTTGGAAAAAGGCCGGCTGCTGGACAAGATGGGCCGGTTTGACGAGGCCTTTGACGCCTTCACCGACGGCAAGCGCAAGAATGTGGAGCTGAGCGGTACGGTCTATCTTGCCGAGCAGGCCGCCGACCTGGCTGCCCGGCT
Source organism: Azorhizobium sp. (assembly GCA_965227945.1). Taxonomy (GTDB): domain Bacteria; phylum Pseudomonadota; class Alphaproteobacteria; order Rhizobiales; family Xanthobacteraceae; genus Azorhizobium. Next base: position 651,837 of record CBDDGQ010000005.1, read on the forward strand.
CAAGGCCTATTTCACCGCCAGTCGCCTGCGCATCGTGCCCCGTGCCAAGCCGGTGGAGGCCGGTCCGCGGCCGATCTTCATCCTCGGCTTCCCGCGCTCCGGCACCACCATGGTGGAGCAGACGCTGTCCGCCCATCCCAAGGTCAGCGCGGGCGATGAGCTGACTTTTGTGCACGACATCGCCAATCTGATGCCGCGCATGCTGAACAGCCCTGTGACCTATCCGGAGGCGCTCGCAGACCTGTGGATGGGGGACCAGAGCGAAGGGCTGGACAATCTGCGCGATTATTATCTCCAGCGGGTGCGCCAACTGGGCATCGTCGAGCCCGGCGCCACCCGCTTCACCGACAAGATGCCGCTGAACGAGACCCACATGGGTCTCATCGCCCTGATGTTCCCGGATGCGCCGCTGATTCACGTGCTGCGCCACCCGCTGGACATCGTGCTGTCGGTCTATTCCAACCATCTGACGCATGGCTTCTATTGCGCCAACGCGCTGGAGACCATCGCTCGCCACTATGTGCTGGTGATGGACCTCGTGGATCACTACCGGCGAGAGATGGCGCTGAAATATCTGGCCGTGCGCTACGAAGACATCGTGGACGACCAGGAAACCCACGTGCGGCGGATGCTGGCCTTCGCCGATCTGCCGTTCGACAGGCGGTGCCTGAAATTCCACGAGAACAAGCGTTATGCCCGCACCGCCAGCTATGCACAGGTGACCGAGAAGCTCTACGACAGCTCCCGCTTTCGCTACCGCCATTATCTCAAACACCTGGCGCCGGTCATCCCGCTGCTTGAGCCGGTCATGGCCCGCCTGGGCTATTCCGTCGATGGCTAGCCCGGATCCGAACCCCGCCCGCCCCATCCTGCCCGATCAGGTGATGCCCGCGGCGGCGGGCACGACGCGTACCGTGGACGGATGGCTGGCCGAGGCGGATGCCCATGAGCAGGCGGGGCGCCTGGAAGAGGCCGAGCAGATCCTGGCGCAGGTGCTTGCCGCGTTGCCCGCTTATGCCCCGGCCCTGCATCAGGGGGCGATCCTCTCCCACAAGCGCCGCCGCCCGCACGAGGCCATCGTTCGGCTGGAGCAGGCGATTGCCGTCGCGCCGGACCAGGCGATCTTTCATCGCAACATCTGCGAGCTCTATCGCGGCCAGTCGCGCCTGGACGAGGCCCTGGCGCACGGCCGGCGCGCCGTCCAATTGGCGCCGGAAGATGCGGGGGCCAATTACAATCTGGGCGTGATCCATTACGACCGCATGGAGGTGGATGACGCCATCCTCTACGCCCGCCGCGCCCTGGCGCTGGAGCCCGGCATGGCGGCAGCGCATTTCGAATTGTCCGAGGCCCTGCTGCTGGACGGGCAGTTCGCGGAGGGCTGGCGCGAATATGAATGGCGCTTCGATCTGCCCAACTCGCCGCGCCTGCTGCCGCACAAGGACAAGCCGCAGTGGGACGGCGCCCCCATGCGTGACGGCACGCTTCTGTTGATCGGCGACCAGGGCTTCGGCGACACCATCCAGTTCTGCCGCTACATCTCGCAGGCCGCCCAGCGGTGTCCCAACCTCATCATGGCCTGCAGTTCAGAGATGCACCCCATCGTGTCGCAGCAGGCGGGCATCACCGCCTATTTCGACCGCTGGGAAAATGTGCCGGCGTTTGATGCCTATTGTCCGCTGTCGGGCCTGCCGCGGCTGTTCGGTACCGATCTGTCCACGATCCCCGCGCCGGTGCCTTATGTGCGTGCCGATCCGGCCAAGGTGGCGCAGTGGCGCACCCGCTTGGCGGAACTGATCCCGCAGGGCTTCCAGGCGGTGGGGATCGTGTGGGCGGGGCGGCCGACCCACGGCAATGACTACAACCGCTCCATGACCCTGCAGATGCTGGCGCCGCTGGGGCGGCTGGAGCGGACTGCTCTGGTCTCCCTGCAGATGGGGCCGGCCATGGCGCAGGTGAGCGATTATTACGGCCCTGCGCCACTCATCAATCTGGGCGCTGAGATCGTGGATTTCACCGACACCATGGCGATCCTAGAGGTGCTCGACCGCGTGGTGGCGGTGGACACCTCCATCGTGCATCTGGCCGGGGCCATGGGTCGTCCAGTGTCGGTCCTGCTCCCCTTCGCGCCCGATTGGCGCTGGCTGCGGGAGCGCAGCGATAGCCCGTGGTATCCCAGCCTCGACCTGTTCCGCCAGCCGCGCACCGGTGCCTGGGCGGAGCCGGTCGCCGCCGTGGTGGAGAGCCTCCGCCGAGCGCCGCGCAACGACGCAGGTCCGGGCGCACCTTAGCCCGAGGCCCGATCCGGGCGCGTGCCGCGGATCGGGTTGCGCCAAAGGGATGGCGGGATCAGAACGGGGCGTCGATGTCCACCACGTCGATCAGCTTGTGATTGACGAACTCCTTGATGCCGAGCCCGATCAATTCGCGCCCATAGCCCGACCGGCGCACGCCGCCGAAGGGCAGATCCGCCTTCACCATGGTGGGGTGATTGACGAACACCATGCCGGTGGAGATCTGCCGGGCCACCTCTGCCCCATGCTTGGGGTTGGACGTGAAGACCGAGCCGCCGAGGCCGAATGGCGAGTCATTGGCGATGCGCACCGCGTCGGCCTCGTCCTTGGCCCGGAACAGCATGGAGACCGGCCCGAAGAACTCCCAGTAACGGGCCGGATTGTCGTCGGCGAGGTCGGTCAGAATGGTGGGCTGAACGAAGGCGCCTTGGTTGGGAACGCTGGGCCCGACTTCGGTGGCCGTGGCGCCGTGCGAGACCGCCTGGCGGATCTTGTCCTTGATCTCGTCAGCGGCCTTCTGCGACGACAAAGGCGCCAAGGTGGTCGCCGGATCGAACGGATCTCCCGCCCGCAGGCCGGCGACACCGGCGGTGTAAAGATTCAGAAAGCGGTCATACACCGGATCGACCACGATCATCCGCTTGGACGAGACGCACACCTGCCCGCCGTTCCAGTGCCGGCCGAAGACCGCCCATTTCGCCGTCTTCTCCATGTCCGCGTCCGCCAGCACGACGAAAGCGTCGGCGCCGCCCAGCTCCATGGTGGACTTCTTCAGCGCCTTGCCCGCCTGGGCGGCGATGATGGAGCCTGCGTCTTCCGATCCGGTCAGCGCCACGCCCTGCACCCGCGGGTCGTTGAGGATGCGCTCGATCTGGCTCCGGGTGGCGTACAGGTTCGTGAACGCGCCGTCCGGGAGCCCAGCCTCGCGCATCAGGGCCTCGAAGGCGGCGGCGCTCTGGGGCACGTTCGAGGCGTGCTTCAGCAGCATGGTGTTGCCCGCTGACAGTTGCGGGGCGATGATCCGGGCAATCTGATAATAAGGAAAGTTCCACGGCTCAATGCACAGCAGAACGCCCAGCGGATCGTGCACCAGGATGGCGTCCCCTTCCGCCGGATCGTCCACGGGCAGCTTCTCCGGTGCCAGCAGCCGCTCCGCATGGCGCGCATAATATTCGAAGATGTTCGCCGAGAGTTCCACTTCGGCTTTAGCCTCGGCGATGAGCTTGCCCATTTCCGTGGTGAGGATTGGCGCATAGGTGTCGATGTCGCGCCGCAGAATGTCGGCAGCCCGCTGCATCACGCTGGCGCGGGTGGCGAAGGGGGTATCTTTCCAGGACAGGAAGGCGTGATGCGCGGCGGTGATCGCCTGGTCGACATCGCCGTCGCTGGCATTGGGGAAGGACTTCAGCAGGACGCCCGTGTAGGGGTTCAAGGTCTCATAGGCCATGTGGTCATCCTTTGGTTCAGAGCGCCCCCGCTTTGACGAAGGGTGCGGCGGCCGCGTGCGGCCGCTGCGCTGTCAGTTCAGTTCGAGGACAATCCGGCCATCGATCTCGCCGGCTTCCATGCGGTCGAAGATGGCGTTGATGTTGTCGAGCTTGTCCCAGGTGAAGTGGGCGGCCACCGCCCCATCAGCGCCGAACGCCAGCGCCTCCTCCAGGTCCTGGCGGGTGCCGACGATGGAGCCGCGCACGGTGATGCGCTTGAGCACGGTGTCGAAGATGGGCATGGCGAACATGCCCGGCGGCAGGCCCACCAGCGCCATGGTGCCATGCGAGCGCAGCACGCCGAAGGCCTGCTCGAACGCCTTGGGCGACACCGCGGTCACCAGGACCCCATGCACACCGCCCAGGCGCGTCTGTAATTCGGCCGCGGGATCGACCTCCATGGCATTGATGGTGATCTCAGCCCCGAGACTTGTGGCCAAGGCCAGCTTGTCCGGATGGATGTCGATGGCCGCCACGTGCATGCCCATGGCCTTGGCATATTGCACGGCCATATGTCCGAGGCCGCCGATCCCGGAAATGGCGACCCATTCCCCTGGCTTGACCTCGGTCTCCTTCAGACCCTTGTAGACCGTGACACCCGCACACAGGAGGGGCGCTGCGGGACCCCACGCCAAGGAATCCGGCAGACGGCCCACATAGTTGGGATCGGCCAGGGCATATTCGGCAAAGCTGCCGTTGACCGAGTATCCGGTGTTCTGCTGCTTGCCGCAGAGGGTCTCCCATCCGGTCCGGCAGTGAGGACAATAGCCGCAAGCGGTATGCAGCCAGGGGATGCCGACGCGGTCGCCTTCTTTCACCCGCTGCACCGAGCGCCCCACGCCCACCACCGTCCCCACGCCCTCGTGGCCGGGGATGAAGGGCGCCGTTGGCTTGACCGGCCAATCACCCTTGATGGCATGCAGGTCTGTGTGGCAGACGCCAGTCGCGGCGATGCGCACCAGGATCTGGTCCGGGCCCGGCTCCGGCACCGGCACATATTCGATGACCAAGGGCTGCCCGAGCTTATGCACGACGGCAGCTTTCATCAGGTTTGTCATGAGAGGCCCTTCCCTGTTGGGTGCGAGGGCACGACTATTCGGTGCGTGGCGCATTGACCTTGGTCAATGTGCAAGAGAAGGCCGCCGCCATGACTCGCAGTCACGGGAAATATAATCGGCCAAAATCGCGTCGGAATGCTGGAAAAGGATAGGGCGAGAGCCGGCGATGACATCGGCTTGTCGCGGAAACGTGACGACCTATGTCCACCGGCACTGGCTGCCTTAACGGTAACATCACGGATCTGCAATGCGGCGTGGGTGCGCCAGCGCTGACCGGCGCTGCGAGTCCATGCCGCCCATCGATGACCGCGGAGGCGCCTCTAGGGTTCGAAGGCGAAGATGCGCTTCCAGTCCCGCTTCATGCTGATCACCGTCCAGCCGCGGGTGCGGGCCTCGGTAAACAGGGTGGCGGGGAAGGTGCCCACCCGGGAGTCCGGCAGTCCCTGGGCGGGACCGTAAGCATATTCGCGCACCGCATCGTCATGCATCACCAGCATGGTGAGCCGGGCTCCGTCACCACCGCGCGTATATTCCAGCATCTGGCGGTCGCCGGACGAGTTGCCGAAGGCGGCGCGGGGCCGCCGGCCGATCACCAAGTGAATGCCCTCCACCTTGCCGGCATAATTGTCGTTGAGCAGCATGCGCGGCTCGCGGGTGAGAAAGGGTTTGCCGTCCTTGGCATAGGCATATTTCAGCCCGCCGGCGGTGCCGACCACCTGCTCGGGCGGAATGCCGTAGACGCGCTCGGCGAAGGTGCGCACGAAATCCTGCCCGCCGCCGGTGACGATATAGGTCTTGTAGCCATTGGCCCGCAGATACGTGAGCAGCTCCTGCATGGGCTGGTAAGTCAGATCTGTATAGAGCCGGCCGAAGCGCGGATGCTTGGCGGTGGCGATCCATTTGGTCACCTCCGCCTTGAAATCCTCCACCGACATGCCCGACTGGGTCGCCACCAGGAGTTTTTCGATTTCCTTGGGCGGCAATTCGGAAATCTTCTTCTGGTCCCCCGAGAGCACCGTCTTGAAAGGCTCGATCTCGCGCAGCTCGGGCCGCTTCTCCACCAGAGCGGGCACCCGCTCCAGGCAGAAGACCACCTGCGGGTACATGGGTTGCTCCACCCACAAGGTCCCATCCTGATCAAAGGTGGCGACGCGGTCTGCCGGGGGGACAAACCTTGCGCCGGCCGAATCGGTGGTTTCTTTCACGAAGGTGAGGATCGCCTGCTTGGCAGGGCTGCCGTTCCAGGAGGGCAACGGGTCGCCCTGGGCGAGGGCGCCGGCACAGAGCAGAAGCTGAACGCACAAAGCGAGGACGAGGGGCCGCAGGCTGGCAAAGCGCATCATGGCATGTCTCACTCGCGGAAGGCCGTGGCTGGCGATGCCGGGGCGGCGGCAGGACCGACAGCTGCGGGTCGGGACGAACAGGAAAGAGCAACTCCCTCCAGATACAACCTCCATCCCCGTCGTCCTAGCCCCTTGCGGTGCGTGTCCTTGGAGGGCCTGTGGATCTTCGGAGGATGGCGAAGGAGTGCCGCCGCCGCGGGTCAGGCCAGCAGGTCGCGCAATCCCGGTGTGCCAGCGCTGTCGGGAAACACCTCTTGATCCAGGGTCTGCGCCGACAGGTCGAAGTGCGCCGCCAGCACCCCCTTGAACAGGGCGCGCAGGTCCGTGGTGGGTGCAAGATCGCGACCCTGATAGAGCGCGCTCTGCGCCAGCCCCGGCCAATCGGCGATCACCCGGCCACCCTTCACCGCGCCGCCGGCCAGAAAGGCGATGGTCCCGGTCCCGTGGTCGGTGCCGTCGGTGCCATTGGCTCTGGCGGTGCGGCCGAACTCCGTCGCCGCCACCACCACGGTCTCCTGCCAGGCCGGGCCGAGGGTCCTGCGCAAGGTGTCGAAGGCCCGATCGAGGCCGCCCAGCAGCAGCGACAGGCGCCCGCCATTGGGGCCTTCGCTGGCGTGGGTATCCCAGCCGTCGAAGGACAAAGCGGCGAGGCGCGGGCCGTCGGCCTTGGCCAGCAGCCGGCCGGCGCCTTCCGCTGCCGCGATATAGGCCTGGGTCAGGCCGCCCCCGCTGGGCTTCATGCCGTTGCCTGCGGCCAGTTGGTCCGCCTGCACGCCGGCCTGAAAATAGCGGGCCATCTCGGGATCCGTATGGGTGTAGAGCGCCTGCAACCGGGCGAGGGTGTCCGCCGAGGCTTCCGGCAGCACCGCCGGTGCCCAGCTCAGCACCGGCGCGGGTCCGCGCAGGATCAGCGGAACGGTCGGCCCGATGGCGAGCCCGCGTGCCAGGGGACCCGCCGCGGGGTCCGCCGACTGCAGCCATGCCCCCGCCGGCATGGCGGATGCGGCCCGGTTGAGCCAGCCGGTGGCGGTGGCGCCGGGGCCGGCAAAGCCGCTCTCCAGCACATCCTGCCCGTCGAAATGCGAGCGTTCGCGATAGCCGGTGGCGGCCGCATGCACAACCAAGGCCTGGCGCGCCCGATAGAGGTCGTGGAACAGTGGCATGGCGGCATTGAGCGCGAAATGCCCGTCCAAAGGCAACGCCGCGGAGGGGCCGGAGACCGGAACCGCCAAGGGGCCGCGCAGCGCGTCATAGTCCGGATCGCCCAGCGGCGGGACGACGGCCAGGCCGTCCAGCGCCCCGCGCAGAATGATGACCACCAGGCGCGGATCCCGGCTTCCGGCGGCCGAGGCGGGACGCAGGCTGCGGCCGAAGACCGAGAGGGTGGCCGCGCCCACCAGCAGGTGGCGGCGGCTGAGAAGCAGGGTGCGCGCCATGGTCTATCTCCGGATGAAGGCGGGGGAGAGCGTCATCAAGGCGAAGGCCTGGGGCCGGCTTTCCGCCCGTTGCACGGTTTGCTTCAGCTCGCCTTCATAGGCCGGGCCCAGCACGTCTGCGGCACGGGCGTCGGGATCCTGAGGGGCGAAGCGGCGGCCCAGTTCGTTGGCCACCTCCAGCCGCACCGTCAGCCCGTCCGGCGACAGCCAACTGACGGAATCGTCTGGGTAGCCTTTCGGCGAGGGCACCTCCCATGGCGTCTGGCCCAGCGCGCGCAGGGCGCGCAGCGTGAGGTCGACGGGGGGCGCCGCGTCCAGGCAGCGCCCGCTGGCCATCAACCAGTCCCAGGGTGGACGCACCTTGCCCGGTGCGGGCAGCCACGCCTCCGGAGCTTCCACTAAGGCGATGGTGAGCTGTCGCAAGTCGCCGCCGGTGGCCAGGAAGCGCTCGGCGAGCCGCTGCACCAAGGCTTGGGGCGGGTCGTCGGCGACGAAATGCGCCGCCAGCTTGCGCGCCAGATGCTGGGCGGTGGCGGGGGTGCGGGCGATGGCGCTGAGCACCGCCTCGCCTTGCAGCAGGTCCGTCTGCGGGTAGGCCTCGCCCAGCAGCGTCTGGGCACCCGGCTCGTGGCGGTTGCGGTCGAACAGGAAGCGACCCAGCAGATCGTCGGGGGCGGCGCCGGAGCGCACGGTCCAGCCGGTCAGCACCTTGGCGAAGGCGGTGACGTCGCCTTGGCCATAGCCGCCATTCACCCCGAGCGTGTGCAACTCCAGGATTTCACGCGCGAAATTCTCGTTCAGCCCGCGCCCGGTGCGCACGCCTGCGGGGGAGGCGGGACCCAGCGACCCGGCATTGTCCAGATAGAGCAGCATGGCCGGATGCTTGGCCACCGCCATCAGCATTTCGTCGAAGCGGCCCAGCACATGGGGGCGGATCGCCTCGCGCTCGAAGGCGCCGGCCATGGCCCGGACCGGTCCGCCCTTGTCCACGGAAATGGCGAAATGATTGGACCAAAAGGCCACCAGCCGCTCCGACAGGCCCAGCGGGGCGGCGCGGGCGGCGGTGCAGCGGGCGGCGATCTCGGCCAGGTAGATCTGGCTGGCGATGCTGGCCGGCGGGGCCGGGGCTTTGGGTGGAGACGAGGCGGGGCCGGCGGCCGGCTGGGGGGGCGCCGCGGGGGCCATCGGGGGGCCGGCCGGGGGCGGGGGATTGAGGCGGAAGGCATTGATCGCCTTCTGGTTTTCGGCCTCGCGGCGGAAGGCGTCGCGGGTGGTGGGCAGGCCTTCGGCGGCGATCAGGGGGCTGGCGGGATCATCCAGTTCGGCCCGCACCGCCGCCATGGGGTCGCGCCGCGCCAGTTCCAGGTCGCCCGGGCGCGCACCGAGGCCAAAGCGTTGAAACGCAAGGAAAGCACGGGTGGCCGGGGGCAGAGCAGTGGCCATGGTGGTCCTCGTCCCGCAGCGCCGCCCCGCTGGAGAAGGCCCCCGTTTGGCGGCGGAACTACGGCACCGGAAGCGTGGCCGCAGATGGCCGGCGACGCCGGTTTGGCTGCGAAAGGCCCGGTTTGCGACACCCTGGCGCAGCGCCGGGCCGTGGCGGGGCAAATCCTTGCGGCCAAAGCGAAAAAGCGCCGCCGCACCGGTCCGCCCCAGGCGCCGGCGCGCGGGATGAGACAGCAACAGCCCCGCGTGGCCGTGTCACATACACGGCGGCCTGAGCACGGCCGGCCGCCCTCACGGCGCAAAGGTAAATGAATACTCCAATCCCAGGCCGAACAGAAACTGGTCGGGGCTGCCATATTGGCGGACGATCGGGCTGTTGGCGGCGTCGCCCAGCAGGCGGTCGTAATTGGCGTAGGCGGTCACCGTCCACTCCTTCGACCACTCATAGGCCACCGACGCGGCGGCGCCGGCGGAGCGGGCGCCGCCGCGGGCGGTGTAGGGGGTGAGCAAAGGATTGACCAGCGTGGCGCTCACCGGCACGCCGAATTCGGTCTGTTGCACGGTGCTGTCGGCAAAGGCCATGCGCGGGCCGACGGCGAAGGTGAAGGGGCCGCGCTTGGCCACCACGTCGGCGGCCAGATTGACCGTCAGGCCGTCATTGGCGTTCAGCCCATAGAGGGCTTCGGCGCGGGTGCGGATCAGCCCGTCGATGGGCCAGAATTCGGCAAACCCGCCGACCTCGAACGAGCCGGAATAGCCCGGCAGGCCGGGCACCGAGCCGCCGGACCGGCCGGGGCGGATCGCCGCCAGCGGACCCACTTCAATGCCGCCGAATTCGAGCAGGGTCAGGCCGAAATTGTCGTCCGGGGCAGAGAAGGGGTTGGGCTCGCCGACTCGCCGCAGGCTGAAGCTGGGCAGGAAGCTGACGCCGTAGCTGGACGCGCCGGGATAGTTCGGGTCAGCGATGACGCTGCCGCCGATGGTGACGATCCATGCATCGGAAGCCTCGGCCGCCCAAGCGGACGCGGCGCCCAGAGGCGCCAGCAAACCTGCGATCAGTGCCACGCGTCCCCACATGGCAGCGTCAATCCTCTTCGGAGCCAGCCTGTTTGTCGATCTTGATAGCGAACTTCTTGATGCGATGCCACAGCGAGCGTTCGCTCACCCCCAGCCGCTCGGCGGCGCGGGCCTGGATACCGCCGGTTTCCTTCAGCGCGGCCAGCACGAAGTCGCGCTCGATCCGGGCCATTTCGGCGTCCAGATCCTCGGGCGTCGGGCGCGGCGCGTCGCTGGCGGGGGCCTCCTGCGCCCCGAACATCAGGATGTCGGCGGCGGTCACGGTGGCGCCGCGCGCCACGATGGCCGCCCGTTCCATGCAGTTCTGCAATTCGCGAATGTTGCCGGGCCAGCTGTATTTCTCCAGCGCCGCCTCCGCATCGGGGCTGAGCCCCACCAGTCGCTTGCCCATGTCTTGCGCGGCGCGCGTGAGGAAATGCGCCGCCAAGAGCGGGATGTCGCTGGCCCGTTCGCGCAGGGCCGGCAATTGGATCGGGAAGACCGCCAGACGGTAATAGAGATCGGCGCGGAATTCGCCGCTGGTGATGGCCTTTTGCAGATCCTTATGGGTGGCGGCGACGATGCGCACGTCCACCTTCACGCTCTTGCTGCTGCCCAAGGGCTCGAAGCTCTGCTCCTGGATGGCGCGCAGCACCTTGGCCTGCACCGCCGCCGGCATGTCGGCGATCTCGTCCAGGAACAAAGTGCCGCCATTGGCTGCCGTGAAGCGGCCCTCGCGGGCGCCGGTGGCGCCGGTGAAGGCGCCCTTGATATGGCCGAACAGCTCGCTCTCGATCAGCGCCTCGGGAATGGCCGCGCAATTGACCGCGATGAAGGGGTGGTCGCGACGCGGGCTGTTGTAGTGGATGGCCCGGGCCACCAGTTCCTTGCCGGTGCCGCTTTCGCCCTGCAGCAGCACCGTGGCGCGGCTGTCGGCCACTTCGGTCACCTGCCGCAGCACGGTGCGGAACGGCTCGCTTTCGCCGATCAGGTTGTCGAACCGGTAGCGCCCTTCCAGTTCGCTGCGCAGGCGGGCATTCTCGCCCACCACGGCACGGATCTTGAGCGCCCGCTCAAGAGTGGCCACCACGTCGTCCATCTCGAACGGCTTGGCCACATAGTCAAAGGCGCCCTCCTTCACCAGGTCCACCGCGCCGCGCACGGTGGCATAAGCGGTCATGATGATGACCGGCAGGTCCGGGCGGGATGTCTGCAAGGCGTGCAGCAGGTCGCGGCCGCTCAAATCGGGCATGCGCAGGTCGCTCAACACCGCGTCCACCGCATTGCTCTCGCAATAGTCCAAGGCGGCGGCGGCGCTGGTCACCGCGACGGCCTCGAAGCCGCGCTCCACCAGGGAGGCTTCCAGCACCTCGGCGAGGCGGGTTTCGTCGTCAACGACGAGAATGGTCGGGGCCATGAACGCTCTCCGGTTGCGGGAGCAACGGCAGGCGGATGGTGAAGATCGCGCCATGCTCCTTGGCGTTGCGGCATTCGACCGTTCCGTCGTGGGCTTCCAACGTGGCCCGCACCTTGGCCAGCCCGAGCCCGGTGCCCTTGACCTTGCTGGTCACGAACGGCTCGAACAGGCGATCCATCACGTCCGGCGAGATGCCGGTACCGTTGTCCTCGATCTCCACGCGGACCGTCGTCGCGCCGCGCACCACCCGTACCATAATATGGCCGCCGGTGCGCACCGCCTCCATGGCATTGAGCAGCAGGTTGAGCACCGCCTGATACAGCCGGTCGCGGTCGCCGAGGATCGGCACGGGGGTGTTGGGCATCTGCACTTCGAGCGTCACGCCTTGCCGCTTCAGTTCCGGCGCCGCGAACCCCAGCACCGGCTGCACCACCTCGGACACCAGATCCACCGAGGCCCGCTCGCAGGGGATGGGGCGGCCATAATCCAGCAGTTCCTGCACCAGGCGCTCGATGCGGTTCACTTCGTCCAGGACGAATCCCACCAGGCGATCCTCGCTGGGGGCCAAAGGCGACTTGCGACGCACCAGTTCGCTGGCGGTCTTGATGATGCCCAGCGGATTGCGGATCTCGTGGGCGATCACCGCCGAGGCTTCGCCCAGGGTCGCCAGCTGGGCGCGATGGCGCATCACCGCCTCCATCTCACGCAGGCTTTCCAGCTGCGCGGTCATGGCGTTGAAGCCGACCGCCAGTTCCTCGATCTCCCGTCCGCCCTCTTCCGGCACCCGCGCGCTATAGTCGCCGCTGGCCACCGCGCGCACGCCGCCGGTGAGATTGCGCAGCGGCTCGGTCATGCGCCGCGAGATGGACATGCCCACCAGCAAGGACAACAGGCCGGCAACGCTGGCCAAGGCGATGAACAGCCACCAGGAGCCGAGCCGTTCAAACGCCGCGGTGGCGCCGGTCAGGCGGCAGGCGATGATGCCCGCCAGACGGCCATGGTCATCCCGCAAGGCCGCATAGGCGATGGCGGTGCCGTTGCCCACCAGATGCGGCACCGTGGCGCTCGCCGCGCCGCCGCGCAGCTTGGCGAAGACGGCGGCGGGAATGTGCATCGGCGGCCCGCGCCCGACGGTCTCGTCGGCCAGGGCTTCGCCATTGTCCAGCACCTCGAACAGATGCACGTCCAGCGACCGGATGGTTTGCGGCGCGTTGAAGAATTTCTCGTCCAGCAGATTGGCCACGAACAGGAAGCGGTTCTGCCCGCCGACCCGCACCTCCTGCACCGCGCCCACCATCATGGCCGGCTTGCCGTCCTGGCGGATGAAGAAGATCGAGGCCAAGGGCGTCACCGGCAGGGGTTGCTGAATATCCAGCTCGCCGCGTTTGAACAGGACGGTGCCGTCTGCTTCATAGAAGCGGACGAAATCGTACCCCACCGAGGTCAGCAGATCGGCGAACGGCTCCAGCGGCGTGGTTGTCCCCGGCTCCGGCGTGGTGCGGGACAAAGCCGCGGCGACGATGGAGGTGGCATGCTGCGCCTCCTCCTGGCCTTCCTGGGCCTCATTGGCCATGAATTGCGCGATTTCGCTGATCCATTGCTCCACATTGTGCTCGAAGGCGGTGGAGATCACCTGCGCGGCGATGAAGCTGGCGATCAGCACCGGCGGCACGCTGACCGTCAGGAAGGAGAGCGTCAGCCGCAGCCGCAGGGGCAGGCGGGACCAGTAGCGATCGGGCCGCGACAGCGCCATGGCGTCACGATCGCGGCTTGGCGGCGGCGGCATCGCAGCGGGGAAGGCCCGCGGGTGCGCGCGACCATTGCACGGTCTGGCCGAGGGCCTTGATCCCCACAAAGCCGGTGACGGCCAGCGTCCCGTCGGCGGTGGGCGTCAGGTCCAGGCTGTAGCGCTTGCCTTCGTCCGGATCGTAGATCCAGCCCCCGGTCCAGCCCGCGCCCTCCGGCCGGGCGCCGCCGAAGATGCCGAGGCCACATAAGGGGCGGGTGCGGGCGGCGGCGTCGGGATTGTTGGCGTCGCGCAGCGGCTGGCCGGCGGCATCCTTGGGCGTCTTCAGCCAGGCGATGGTGCCGCAGAGGGCGGCGCCGCAGGCCTTCACGTCCACGGCGGCCTCGCCGTCGTCAGTTAGCCACAGGCCGGTGACGTCCGGCGCGGCCTGAGCCGCCGTCATCGCGGTGAGCAGCAGTCCGGCGGCGGCAGTCAGTCGGCGCATGGAACGGGCCTCGGCGTGGGCAGCGGGAGCGGAGCGGGCGCTCCGGACGGCGTGGTCGCGGGATCGGCGGTCGCAGGTGCGGCGGCCTCGGGCTCGGCGCTCTCGTGCCCGATGAGGCACACCCCGCCCAGGATCAGCACGATGCCGGCCAGGGGAATGGGACCGATGGTCTCGCCGAACGCCAGCCACGCGGCCGCCGGGACGGTGACATAGCTCAGCGCGGTCAAAGGGAACGCCTGGCTCAGCGGCGTGCGCTGGAGCACCACCATCCACAGCACATAGGTCACCCCATAAAGCGCCGCGGCGATCCAGATGGCGGGGGTGTGGGCAGCGGCGACGAGATAAGCGGTCCCCAGCGGCAGGTCGCCCATGCCGTCGGCGGCCAGCTTGAAGGCCAGTTGGGTGAGCGTATCCACCGCCAGGAAGGCGCCGATCAGCAGCAGGAAGCCCAGGGTCCAGGCGCGGGGAAGTCTCACGACGGCGTCCCCGCCCGGTGCGCCTTGAGGTCGGGGTCCCAGCGGGGAAAGGCCAGCAACGGGGCCGCCTTGCGCAGCAGGGTGTGGAGCAGGCCATTGCGATGCTTCACGTAATGGACGCTGGGGACGAGGCCGCTGCCGTAGCGCAGTTTCGCGGCATATGCGGTCTGTCCGCTCTGCAGATAGCGCCGGCCGATGCTTTGGCAGAAGCGCACATTGTGCATCCAGCTCAGCGCGTAGAGGTTGTGCTCGCGGGCCAACGGGTAGCGCATGCCGAGGAACTTGTCGATCACCCGGTCGTGCTCCACGAACAGGAGGTTGAAGGCGGCCAGCACCCCGTCCACCCGGTAGCAGACGAAGATGGCCCGCTGCTTCAGCGCCTGCGACACCCATTGGAAATAGTCCGCCGGCAGCTCTTCGAAATCATTGTAGCGCAGCAGGCTCTGGGCCTGCGTTTCCTCGTAGAGCGCGCGGATCTCGTCCTCCAGGCCGTCGATGGCGCACACATGCGAGATGGTAACGGCCCCGGCGCTCTTCATCTTGCGCTTGAGGTCCTTGCGGGTGGCGCGCGAGAGGGTCTCCAGATAGGCCGCCTCGGTGGGGCAGTCCGCCAGATCCAGCACCGCCAGGGGCAGGCTTTCCACCGGGAAGTAGCCGGCCCGCCGCAGCGCGTCGGGGACGATCTCGGGGGTCGGCGCGGACACGTCCTTGAACGCCACCAGCCCGGCGCCGCGGCGGGCCGCTTCGGCCTCCACTTCGCCGATCAGCGCGGCCAGCGCCGCGCTCTGGTCGGCCGGGGCGAGGCGCGGATCCAGCGCCAGCGGGCAGCGCTCGGTGAAGGGCGAGCCCACCCCCAGCATGCGCCATTCCAGCAGCCGGGGCGCCCGCTGCGTCAGCGCATTGGCGAGCCTCCCCAGGGGGCCGCCCTGGAGCGGGGTGTCGAGCCGGTAGTTCAAGGCGAACAGCGGGGCGGCGGCGGCGAGGGCGTGGCCGTGGCGCACCGCCACGGCGGCCAGCTGCATGCCCGGCGGCGGGCCGGCCTCGCAGGCGGTGAGATAGTCCCAGCCTTCCGCATCATGCGGCAGCGCGGCGGACCAGCCGGCGGCATCCACCGCCGCGAGGCTCGGCAGGGTGCGGGCCTGGAGCGGGGCGGCGGCGTCCAGCGTGCGGCTGCGCGGCGGCTGGCAGGGCAAAGCGAGGCGCAAAGTGTCAGGCCACATGGGCCACCTCCATCCCGGCGCTGCGCCGGTTGGCGGCGGCGGGACGGCCGGCGACGCGGGCGACCACCGGGACCGCCCGCTGCGCCTCGGCGACCGCCGCGGCGAAGGCGACCACCCGGTCGGTGACCAGGCGCGACTGCCGGTCGAGCGTCACCAGATGGTAGCTGTCGTCCAGGATCAGCGCCTCCACCAGCCCGCCGAGATGGCGCTGGAAATAGAAGGCGTTGGCGAGGCTCGCCACGTCATCCTCGCGGGCGTGGACGATGAGGGTGCGCTGCTGGATGGTCCCCAGCACCGGCTTCAGCGCCGCCACCAGCCGCCACAATTGGCGCAGCGCCGGGGCGGGGGTGGCGAGCATGCCGGCATCCGCATGGCCCTGGCGCATGGCGCGGGCGATGGCGGCGCGCATGCGCTCGTCCTTCAGGCCGAACGGCTCGCGCTCGACAAAGCGGTAGCGCCGGCCGATCGGGGTGTTGATGAGCAGGCGCAGCAGGAAGCTGTACCAGGGGATCGACCAGCCGTCATAGCGCAGCGTCGGCGCCAGCAGGACGAGGCCCGCCACCCGCGCGCCGGTGCGCGCCGCCAGCAAAGCCGCCAGCAGCGCGCCCATGGACAGGCCGCCGGCGAGCACGGTGGTGCAGCGCGCTTCCAAAGCGGCCAGGCCCGCCTCGACGCTGGCGTACCAGTCCTCGAACGTGCTGGCGGCGAGTTCCTCCTCGGTGCCGCCGTGGCCGGCCAGATGGCAGGACAAGACGGTCATGCCGGCGGCGGCGAGGCTGCGCGCCACGGCGCGCATCTCGATCGGCGTTCCCCCCAGGCCATGGACCAGGAGAACGCCCACCGGGCCGCCTTCGATGAGCAGGCTGCGATCGTCAGGCATGGCAGGGGTCCTCATAATCCGGTGGCGACCAAGGCGACGCCGGCGGTGACCAGCACGGCGCCGGCATAGTGGCGGGGCCCCATGGGCTCGCCGAGCCAGATCCGGCTCGCCACGGCGATGCCAAGAATGTTCAGGCTGGCGATGGGGAAGGCCATGTTGAGCGGGACCAGCGCCAGGATGCGGGTCCACACGATGAATTCCACCGCATAGATGGCCAGACCCAGCAGCAGCCGGGGCTCGCACACCAGCGCGCGGGCGAAGGCCAGGGCGGCGCCCGCCTGCGGCACCGGCAGCCGGTCGGCGCCGCGCTTGAAGGCGATCTGGCCGGACACGTCGCAGGCCACGGAGAGGGCAAACAGAGCGGCAAGGCTCAGGGTCATGGGATGAGGGTCGCCATATGCTGGAGGATGCGCAGATTGGCGGCGTCGTTGCGCGCGGTGCCAGGTTCCGCGGGCACCGGCCGCTGGGCGCGGTCGCTGCGGGCCAGCAGCGCGCGCAGCGGGCCGAGCCCGGCCGAGGGGGAATAGTCGCCGCACACATCCATGCCCAGCACCCGCCGGCGGGCGGCGAACAGCGTGATCGCCGCCAGCACCTGGTCGAGCGTGAGGCAGCCCTGGTCCCAATTGGTGGTGGCTTCGGCCGGGGTGAGCACGTCCTTGTCGAGGGTGATCCACAGCGGCGCCTCAGGCAGGCGCGCGGCGATGGCGGCGATCTGCGCCTCCCAGTTCTCCGCGCTGAGGCCATGCCAGCGCAGCCCGTCGCGGGCGATCCCCGCCGCCGCCGAGGCGCCGGGGGCGTGGAAGGCTTTGCCCGCATAGAAGGTGGCGGCGGAGCGCCAGGGATGCAGCTCCGCCCGTCCCGAGCGCAGGCCGGAGAGGTCCGCGCCGTGCAGTTGCGGGGCGAGGATGTCGGCGCTGTCGGGACCGATGGTCACCACCCGCGCCACATCATTGTGGGCCAGCGCCCGCGACACCCAGGAGCCGCAATTGAGGTTGGCCGGCCGGCGCACCCAGTCGGGATGATTGTCGAAATGGATGATGCTGACCGGCTGGTCGCAGCGCAGCGCCAGCAGCAGGCTCAAATGGTGGAAATCGCCGGAGCCGTAGAACACCAGCTCCGGCCCGTGCGTCGGACCCAGGCGCCGGGCCAGCGTCGTGAGGGCGGCGGGTGCCGCCAGCAGACGCAGCTTCGGCGCCAGGTCGCGGGCGGCCACCACATCCCCGCCCGCCGCATCGATCCAGGCGCGCATCTGCGCCTGGCCGGTGACGGCGCCGTCGAGGTCGATGATCCGGGCCCGCATGGCGCTCACCGCGGGGTCACGCGGGTGAACAGCTGGTCCAGCAGGGCGAGCGCCATGTCCATCTCGCCATAGGAGATGGTCAGGGCCGGAGCCAGAGTGATGACGTTCTTGTAATAGCCGCCGATGTCGAGGATCAGGCCGAAGCGCTCGCCGCCATAGACCAGATCGCCCAGCAGCGCCTCGTCCACCATGCGGTCCACCAGGGCCTTGGAGGGCGTGTAGCTGTCATGCGGCTCGCAGATCTCGATGCGCAGCGCGAGGCCGAGGCCGTCCACGTCGCCGACGATGGCGTGCTTGGCCTTCAGCTCCTGGATGCCGGCGAGGAAATAGGCGCCCTTGTCCTTGACGCTGGTGGCGAAGTCTTCTTCGCGCATCATCTTCATGGCTTCCAGCGCCACCGCGGTGCCCAAGGGGTTGGCGTTGAAGGTGGAATGGGTGGAGCCGGGCGGGAAGACGGTGGGGTTGATCAGCTCTTCCCGCGCCCAGATGCCGGACAGAGGGTTGAGGCCGTTGGTGAGCGCCTTGCCGAACACCAGCACGTCCGGCTCGACGCCGAAATGCTCGATCGACCACAATTTGCCGGTGCGGTAGAAGCCCATCTGGATTTCATCCACCACCAGCAGAATGCCGTGCTTGTCCAGCACCCGCTTCAGCTCGGGGAAGAAGTTCATGGGCGGGATGATGTAGCCACCGGTGCCCTGGATGGGCTCCACATAGAAAGCGGCATATTCGCACGTGCCGGCTTTCGGATCCCATACGCCGTTATATTCGCTTTCGAACAGGCGCTCGAACTGCTTGACGCAGTGGAGGCCGTATTCTTCCTTGCTCATGCCGCGCGGGCCGCGGAAATGATAGGGAAATTCCACGAACTGGGCGCGCTCGCCGAAATGGCCGAACCGGCGGCGATAGCGATAGGACGAGGTGATGGCGGAGGCACCCAGCGTGCGCCCGTGATAGCCGCCCTCGAAGGCGAACATCAGGCTTTTGCCGTTGCTGGCATTGCGCACCAGCTTGAGCGAGTCTTCCACCGCCTGGGCGCCACCCACGTTGAAATGCACCCGGCCCTTGCGGCCGAAGCGCTCCTGCGCGCCCTGGGCGATCTCGGTGGCCAGCTCGATCTTCTCGCGATGCAGATACTGGCTGGCCACCTGGGGCAGGCGGTTCAGCTGGCGCATCATGGCTTCATTGAGCCGCGGATTAGCATAGCCGAAATTGACCGCCGAATACCACATCTGCAGATCGAGGAAGGCCTGGCCCTCGTCGTCATAGATGAAGGAGCCTTCGCAGCGATCGAAGATCTTCGGGGTCTCGGTGTAATGGACGGTATCGCCGAACGAGCAATATTCCGCTTCCAGGGCCAGCAGACGGGCGCGCTCGGCTTCAATGGCGCTGCGGTCGGGGGTCAGGGCGTCGGTGGCAAGGTCATCGGCGGCAAGGTCGGCAAGGGTGCGATCAAGCATGGAGGCTCTCAAGCTGGCGGGTGATGAGGGGGATGGGGCTGGGCTGCTGCTGCGGCTGGGTTTCCAGGTAACGCAGCGCGTCGGCAAAGCCGGTGATGGCGTGGTGGGGGATGCCTTCGGCGGCGCAGAAGGTGGCGAGCGCCCCCTTGGCGAGGACGAAATCGGCCTGCCGGGCGAGGCAGAAATCGGAGCGGCCGTCGCCCACCAGGATCACCTGGCGATTGGCCGGCACGGCGGCGCACTTGCAGGTGCCGCTGCCGCAGCGCTGGCCATCGGCGGAGAAGACGGCGGTCCAGCGGTCTTCCCCGACGGGCACGAGCCGGTTGCAGGCCAAAGGCAGATCGATGCCATTGGCATGCAGCAGCGGCACGATGGAGCGATCAAAGCCGTCCGACACCACCGAGACGCTGGCGCCGCGCAGCCAGGCGGCGGTGACGAAGCGGATGAAGGCCGGATCCAGTGGGATCTGGCGCACCGTCTCGCTGATCTGGGCCGGGGTGGCCCGCATCAAGGCCACTTGCCGGCTGAGGCATTCGCGGGACGTGATCTGGCCCGCCTGCCATTCCGCTTCGATCTCGAGCCACGCCGGATCGGCGAATTTTTCGAGCAGAAGATCGGTGGTGTCGACCGGGCAAATGGTGCCGTCAAAATCGAGGGCGAAGTGCAAAGGCATGAGGGTCCCCAAACGCAGTGACGCCTTCTTCGCAATCCCCGTGCCAGGAGCGATAATCCAACATTACCAATTGTTTATCTGGAGGGGTCGCCCCGGCTGGAGCCCCCCTTTTTGGAGCTTCCTCCAAAACGTGGAGGTGCCCGAAAATGCGGTGTTACCCGGGTGCTTCCACCGACGCTGGAGCCGGCTACCGTGTGGGGCGCCGGAGGGAAATCGCGCACGCGCAAGGCGGTTGCGCATCGCAATCCTGCACCCGTCCCGCATGATTTAGAGCAAATCTAAACAAGCCTGGACCGGCTATAGATGGCGCTCCGTCATTGAGGATGCCATGGCCGCTTCTCCGTCCGCTTCTCCCTCCCGGCCGCCGCCGGCGCCTCCTCAGCAGACCCATGTGGCTGAGACCGTTCACGACCACAGCCCGTTCGAAGCCATGGCGGTGGTCCGCATCGCGGTGGCGGTGCTGGGCGCGGCCTGCGTGTGGTTCAAGGTCTATGAGCCGGTGCCGGCGGTGAGCGTGGTGGGCCTTGCCGCGCTGGCTTTCGCCGGCTGGCCGATCTTCAGCGAGGCGGTGCGCAACCTGCTGGCGCGGCGGATGACCATGGAATTGTCCATGAGCATCGCCATCGTCGCCGCCGCCGCCATCGCCGAGATCTTCACCGCTCTGGTGGTCACCGTCTTCGTGCTGGTGGCCGAGGAACTGGAGCACCTCACCGTGGCGCGCGGGCGCGGCGCCATTCGCGATCTGGTGGACTTCGTGCCCAAGACCGCCCGGGTGCGCCGCGGTGGCCTGGTGGCCATGCTGCCGCTGGAGCAGGTGGTGCCGGGCGACTTCGTGCTGGTCAGTCCGGGGGAGAAAGTGCCCGTGGACGGGACGGTGGCCGCCGGCCAGTCCTATGTGGACCAGTCGCGCATCACCGGGGAATCCATGCCGGCGGAGAAGGCGGTGGGGGCTCCCGTGTTCGCCGGCTCCATCAACCAGATGGGCGTGCTGGAGATCACCGTCGAGCGGGTGGGGCGCGACACCAGCTATGGCCGCATCATCGATGCGGTGGAGGCCGCCGAGCAGACCCGCGCCCCGGTGCAGAAACTGGCCGACCGGCTGGCGGGCTATCTGGTCTATGTGGCGTTCGGCGCCGCGCTTTTGACCTATCTGCTGACCCACAACATCCGCGACACCATTTCCGTGATCATCGTCGCGGGGGCCTGCGGCATCGCGGCGGGCACGCCGCTGGCGATCCTCGGCGGCATCGGCCGGGCGGCCAAGCTCGGCTCCATCATCAAGGGCGGCATCCATCTGGAGACGCTGGGGCGGGTGGACACGGTGGTGCTGGACAAGACCGGCACCCTGACCCTGGGCGAGCCCAAGGTGATCGCGGTGCATTGCATCGCCGGCCAGACGACGGAGGACCTGCTGCGGCTGGCGGCGGCGGTGGAACTGCGTTCCGAGCATCCGCTCGGCCAGGCGGTGGTGTCGGAGGCCGAGCGCCGCGGGCTCGCCGTGCCCGAGGCAGCGGCGGTCACCTACAAGGTGGCCCGCGGCATCACCGCCACGGTGGACGGCCGTGCGGTGCAGGTGGGCAATCGCAAGCTGCTGTCCGAGGCCGGCGTGACCGTGCCGGTGCGGCAGGCGGACCATGTGGGCTCCGACATCGTGGTGGCGGCGGACGGGCGCTATCTGGGCGAGATCATCGTCGCCGATCCGCTGCGCCCGGAGGCCAAGGCCGCCATCGCCGCCCTGCACGCCATGGGGGTGCGCACCGTCCTGCTCACCGGCGACACCAAGGCGGTGGCCGCTCATGTGGGCCGGGATCTGGGCATTGGCGATGTGGGCGCGGACATGCTGCCGGAGGACAAGCTGGCGCGGGTGCGGGCGCTGGTGAAACAGGGCCATGTGGTGGCCATGGTGGGTGACGGGGTGAACGATGCCCCGGCGCTGACCGCCGCGAGCCTTGGCATCGCCATGGGCTCGGGCACCGACATCGCCCAGGAGAGCGCCGACATCGTGCTGATCGGCAACGATCTGTTCAAGCTGGTGGAGACGCTGCGCATCGCCCGCAAGACCCGCGGCATCATCTGGCAGAACTTCTCCGGTACGCTGATCGTCGATGCGGTGGGGATCGGGTTGGCCGCTTTCGGTTATCTCAATCCGCTGCTGGCGGCGGCCATCCATATGGGCTCGGAACTGGCCTTCCTGATGAACTCCGCCCGCCTGCTGGCACCGGAGCGGGCGGTGGCCGAGCCGGCCCCGCCGGGGACGGTGGCGGCGAACCCAGCGCAGGCGTAAGCGCGCATCGGCGTGCTTTTGCCGGGGCCGGAGGCTTCCGTGGCCGGGCCACATGGCCTAAATGCCCCGGACAACGCTTTCTCAGGTGCCCGGCCCGCATGATTCGCCTCGACAATATCAGCAAGCAGAATGGCAAGCAGATCGTCTTCATCGAGGCCTCCGCGGCGCTCCTGAAGGGCGAGAAGGTCGGCCTCGTCGGCCCCAACGGCGCCGGCAAGACCACGCTGTTCCGGATGATGACCGGCGAAGAAGGCCCCGACGAGGGCCAGGTGGCGGTCGATCGCGGCATCTCCATCGGCTATTTCAACCAGGACGTGGGCGAGATGTCCGGCCGCAGCGCGCTGGCCGAAGTGATGGACGGCGTCGGCCCGGTGAGCGAAGTGGCGGCCGAGCTGAAGCTGCTGGAAACGGCCATGGGCGATCCCGACCAGGCCGACCAGATGGACGCGATCATCACCCGCTACGGCGAAGTGCAGGGCCGGTTCGAGGAACTGGACGGCTATGCGCTGGAGGGCCGGGCCAGCGAAGTGCTGGCGGGCCTCGGCTTCAGCCAGGAGATGATGGACGGCGACGTGGGCAAATTGTCCGGCGGCTGGAAGATGCGCGTGGCGCTGGCCCGCATCCTGCTCATGCGCCCGGACGTGATGCTGCTGGACGAGCCGAGCAACCATCTGGACCTGGAAAGCCTGATCTGGCTGGAGGCCTTCCTCAAGGGCTATGAGGGCGCGCTGATGATGACCTCGCATGATCGCGAGTTCATGAACCGCATCGTCACCAAGATCGTCGAGATCGACGGCGGCTCGCTCACCACCTTCTCCGGCGATTATGAATTCTACGCCCAGCAGCGGGCGCAGAACGAGAAGCAGCAGCAGGCCCAGTTCGAGCGCCAGCAGGCCATGCTGGCCAAGGAGATCCAGTTCATCGAGCGGTTCAAGGCGCGCGCCTCCCATGCGGCGCAGGTGCAGAGCCGGGTCAAGAAGCTGGAGAAGATCGACCGCGTGGAGCCGCCGCGGCGGCGCGAGAGCGTGTCGTTCGAGTTCCAGCCGGCGCCGCGCTCCGGCGAGGACGTGGTGAGTCTGAAGAACGTCCACAAACGCTATGGCAGCAAGACCATCTATGAGGGACTAGACTTCCATGTGCGCCGCCGCGAACGCTGGTGCATCATGGGCGTCAATGGCGCCGGCAAATCCACCCTGCTGAAGCTGGTGGCCGGCGCCGCCGATCCCGACACCGGCACGGTGGCGGTGGGTGGCAGCGTGAAGATGGGCTATTTCGCCCAGCACGCCATGGAAGTGCTGGAAGGCGACCGCTCGGTGTTCCAGACCCTGGAGGATTCCTTTCCCCAGGCGGGGCAGGGCTCGCTGCGGGCGCTGGCGGGGTGCTTCGGCTTTTCCGGCGACGACGTGGAGAAAAAGTGCCGCGTCCTCTCCGGCGGCGAGAAGGCCCGGCTGGTGATGGCCAAGATGCTGTTCGATCCGCCGAATTTCCTGGTGCTGGACGAGCCCACCAACCATCTGGACATGATGACCAAGGAGATGCTCATCACGGCGCTCGCCAGCTATGAGGGCACCATGCTGTTCGTGTCCCATGACCGGCATTTCCTGGCGGCCCTGTCCAACCGGGTGCTGGAGCTGACCCCGGACGGCATCCACCAATATGGCGGCGGCTATACGGAATATGTGGCCCGCACCGGCCAGGAAGCGCCCGGCCTGCGCAGCTGAGCAGGCTATTTTTATTCTCCCGCGGCCGCGCCTAAGCTTCGCTGCAATGACCGCATCTGCGGTCTCCCGCGGGAGCGGGGCGGCGCGGGGGCGGCCATGGGCAGGAGAAGATGGGGCGCGGCGGGACGCCGTTGGCTGAGCGTCCTCGCCCTCTTGAGTGCGCTGCTGGTGCCGGGGCGCGCCAGCGCGGAGCCGCGCGGCACCTTCATCGCGGAAAATCGCTGCCAGATCGTGGTGCGGCTGAACGCCATCCACGCCCAGCGCGGGGCGCCGGATCGCTTTCTGGTGGCGGCGGCGCGGGGGCGCGGGCAGGCCTATGTGCAATGCCTGCTGGTGGATGAGGACACCAACCTCTTGTGCGAGGCCTCCTCGGGCTATTACGCCGCCAAGGAAGGCGCGCCCCGGGTGGTGCCGCCCGCGCCGCCCGCCGCGCTGGCGCATCTGCGCGCGGCCCAGTTCGAGGGCGACGGCAATGACGGCAACTTCCAGCGCATGATCGCGCTGAAATATCCCTCGTCGGATTTCCAGATGGTGGCGGACCTGCTGCTGGGGCTCCTGTTCGATGTCTATGGGGTCACGCGGAGCGCCGACCTCAGGTACACCGCCCCGCTGGCCCCGGGCCGCGTGCGCATCGCCCCGGACGGCTGCCAGCCGGCCATGTCGCTTGCGCCCGAACCGCCCCGGCCGGATGGCGGGGCCGAGACGCCGGCCCGCTTGTAAGGCCAGGGCGGCGGCGCTGGAGGCGGGACACGCCGCGCACAGCAAAACGCCCCGCGCGGGGGCGCGGGGCGTCTTGTCGCTTAATCGACCAGAAGGATCAGGCGGCCTTGCGGTTCACCGAGGCGGTGGCGAGCTGCGAGAGCAGCTTGTCGGTCTTGATCTCTTCCTGCAGCGTGGCGTCCAGCAGCTTGGCGGCGTCGGTGTGGCCGAGCTGGGTGGCCCAGGTCTTCAGCGTGCCGTAGCGGCTGATCTCGTAATGCTCCACCGCCTGAGCGGCGGCCAGCATGCCGGGATCGAGGGCATCGGTCTCGGCGAAGTCCTCCATGATCTCCTTGCCCTCGTCGAGGATGCCGACGATGGCGTCGCAGGTCTTGCCGCGGGGCGACTTGCCGATCATCTCGAACACCTGCTCGAGGCGCACGATCTGGCCTTCGGTCTCATCGCGATGGGCTTCGAACGCCTTGCGCAGCTCGGCGCTCTGGGCGGTCTTGGCCATCTTCGGCAGGGCCCGCAGGATCTGCTTCTCGGCGAAGTAGATGTCCTTC
The DNA here is from genome assembly GCA_965227945.1 of Azorhizobium sp. Lineage (GTDB taxonomy): Bacteria > Pseudomonadota > Alphaproteobacteria > Rhizobiales > Xanthobacteraceae > Azorhizobium. Next base: position 676,881 of record CBDDGQ010000005.1, read on the forward strand.
AGGGTCTCGTGGAACAAATCGTTCAAATCCTTGGGCTCTTTGGCCATGAGAAATCTCCTTCGATGCTAATCAGAGGGGGGCAACATCGTCCCGCAGCCGACCGCCGATGGCCGCTGCGACGCTGGCGATGAAGGCGCCAACCACCATGGACAGAACCGTGAAGAGGGCGATCGTCGCGGCCGCCTTGCGGGCGGCATCGGCGGCCTCCTTGGCCTTGGTCTTCGCGGCCTGGGCCTGAGCGATCACGTCGCTGACCCGCTTTTCGGCCTCGGGCTGGGACAGCCCGGTGCGTGCCGCGACCAATTGCGCCAGATAGGAGCGATCGGCGGCGGGGATGTCGCCATTGGCAAGGCCCGAGACCATGATGCGGGTGGTCTCACCGCGAACATCCTGGTCGCTGCCCTGCTGCGGCGTCGGGCTGCGGAACAGCGCATCCACGAAATAGCCGGTGGGGTCGGTGATGCCGCCCTGCTGGGCGACGCCCTGCGAAGCGCCCTGGGCCGCACCCTGGGTGGCGCTGCTGGCCAGCGAACCCGCCGCCCGCAAGCCGCCGCCCACGATGGACGAGGTGGCGGAGGCTAGGATCACCACCACCAGCACGGTGGCGAGCGCCCAGGACAGGAAGCCGTGCGCGGTGTCGCGGAAGAACACCTCATCCCGCTGCACATCGGTCCAGCGGCTCCGCAGCCGACCGGCGAGATAGCCGCCGAGGCCCGACGACAGCCATTGGGTCACCACCAGCCAGATGGCGGCGGAGATGGCGAAGGTGCTGGCGCCGGGTCCGCCTGTCCACGGGGAGAGGGTGGTCAGGCCGATGCCGGAGCCCAGCAGGGTGAGGGTGACGGTGGTGGCGGCGGCAGCGAGCGCGCCGGCAATGACCGCGGCCCAGGAAACGGCGGAGACCGAGACGCCGGACGCTCCGGCCTCCACGGGCCGCGGTACGGCGGAATAGACGGGGGTGGCCATAATATCCCCGCTCAACGGAACAAAAGAGCGAGAATGATGATGACCGGAATCGGCACACCCAACAGCCAAAGCAGAATTCCGCGACCCATGACACTCTCCCGTTGCTTCGTTTCGGTATCAAGAACCGCATCGGAGAGACTTCGTTCCGACAAAAGCTGGAGCGTGAGCGCGAAAATCGTCATTTTGGGTGACGCAAGGGTATAGATGCGCGCCGGCAGAAGTCGGGCGGGCGCCATCGGCGCGAGCGCCTGCCCCGCCCGCAGGCCTGACCGGGGCAGGCATCGCGGGGCAGCAATCGCGGGGCAGGAATAGCGGGACAGCCATGGCAGGCGCGACCCCAGCGCCAGCGCGCGGGGGCGAAGGGCGGGGCCTTGGCCCGCGCCTCAGGCGGCGGCGAGCCGGTCGGTGGCGACCGTGGCCAGCAGGCTGGCGCCCACCGGCAGAATCGCCTCGTCCAGGATGAAGCCCGGATTGTGGACCGGCAGGGTGCCGCCATGCCCCACCCAGAAATAGGCGCCGGGCACCGCCCGCAGCATGTCGGCAAAGTCCTCGCTGCCCATGGCGGGATGGATATCGGTGAGCACATGCTCAGCACCGACAATCTTGGCGATGCTTTGCGCCGCCGCCGCGGCCTGCAGCTCGTGTTCACCAGCACGTCAAAGGTGCTGCGGATGTCCACGGCGATCTCCATCTCATAGGTGGCCGCGACCCCGGCGGCGATGGTGCGCATGCGCGCGCGCATCAACTCGCCGGTCGCCGGATCGAAGAAGCGCATGGTGCCCCCAAGGGTGGCCTCCTCGGGAATGACGTTATAGGCCGAGCCGGCATGGATCTTGGTCACCGAGAGCACGGCCGCGTGCTGGGGATTGGCATTGCGGCTGACCACCGATTGCAGCGCCTGCACCAGAGCGGTGGCGGCGATCACCGGATCGCGCGAGGATTCCGGGCGGGCGCCGTGCGCGCCGCGGCCCTTGATTGTGATGTCGAAGAAATCCGCCCCCGCCATGGCCGGGCCGGGGAAGATGCGCACCTTGCCGTCCTCGATGTGCGGGGCATTGTGCAGGCCGAAGATCTCCGCGCAGGGAAAGCGCTCGAACAGGCCGTCCGCCAGCATGGCGCGGGCGCCGCCCAACCCCTCTTCGGCCGGCTGGAAGATGAAGACGATGGTGCCGGGAAAATCCCGCGTTTCTGCCAGATAGCGCGCCGCCCCCAGCAGCATGGTGGTGTGGCCGTCATGGCCGCAGCCGTGGAACACGCCGGGGTTTTGCGAGCGGTAGGGGAGATTGGTGGTTTCCTCCATGGGCAGGGCATCCATGTCGGCCCGCAGGCCGATGCGCCGGCCCGGCCCCTTGGTGCCGTGCAGCACGCCCACCACGCCGGTCTTGCCGATGCCGCGATGCACCTCGATGCCCCAGGAGGCGAGCTTTTCCGCCACGATGCCCGAGGTGCGCACCTCTTCGAAGCCCAGTTCCGGATGGGCATGCAGATCGCGGCGGATGGCGACCAGATCGTCGGCGAAGGCCTGGATACGGGGGATCGTGGGCATGGGCAATCCTGCGAAGAGACAAAGCGATGGCGATGCGGCGCACGCATGCGGCACCGTCGCATGTGCCCCGATGCTTCCACGGATGGCCGGCGGGGGAAAGGGGGAGCGCCGTCGGCGCGCACCCCGATGGCGCAGGGGCCCAGCCACGCCGTTCCCCTCCAGCGTGTCACATCTGCTCGACCATCGGCACCGCAGCGGCCCGCCCTATGCCGCGCGAATCGGCCCCGACAACCGCACGTGGCGGATGGCCTGACGGAAATGGGTGAAGGCCAGATGCAGGGTGCCGTCCGGCGCCTCGATGATGCTGGGGTAGGACAATTCCCGATTGCGCTTCTCGCTGGAATTGTTGGTCATGCAGAAGCCGTCGCCCAGCGCGATGTCGTGGATCTCCGGCCACGTGCGGCCATCGTCCGGGGAGAAGGCCAGCGCCACCGGCGCCCGGGGCGCGCCCCAGAAGGCGGTGCGGGCGGGGGTGGGGGCAGGCGCTGCCGGCACCAAGGCATCGGCGGCCGGCGCATCGTCCTCCAGATCGTCATAGAGCGAGACGCGCCGCTCGGTGGCGTCGGCGGCGCTGGAGCGGTTGAACACCAGCGCCAGCCGGCCATCGGCCAGGCGGATCCCCTGGATGGAGGAATTGTTGTTGGGCAGCGCGGTCGCTTCCGGCGCGCTCCAGGTGCGGCCATGGTCGGTGGAGCGGCTGAGATAGACGTTGTCGGCCCAGCGGCTGCGGAACAGCGCGGTGAGCCCCTCCGGGCCGGGCACGATGTTCATGTGGACGCAGCCGAGACTCCCCGGCACCTCATGGGTGGACCAGGTGGCGCCGCCGTCGGAGGAGATCAGCACCTGGCTGATGTCATTATTCCCCACCCATTTCTCGCCCGGCGTGGTGCGGCACAGGAAGATGGGCAGCAGCCAGTCGCCATTGTCGAGGAGCACCGGCGGCTGGCGCACGAAGGTGCCGGGCCGGTCGATCAGCGGGCGCACCGGGCCGAAGGTGCGGCCCTCATCCTCCGATACCCGGCATTTGACGAGCGCGGTATCCTGGTTGCCGGACACCTGCGAGGTGAACAGCAGCCACAGCTTGCCGTCGGGGCCATAGGTGAGGATGGGGTTCTGCTCCGAGCGGGTCATGTCGTCGGACAGGCGCACCGGGACGGTCCAGGTGTCGCCGCCCGCCGGCAGGCGCGACAGCCAGGGGGAGATGTCCGGCACGCCTTCCTGGGTGCCGCCGAACCAGGTGCAGGCCAGATCCCCGTTGCGCAGCAGCAGCAGGTTGGCCGCGTGGTTCTGCACGCAGGGCGAGGGCAGGAAGGCCTCGCTGCGGCCGGGACCGGTGGCGCGCAGGCGGCCGTCCAGCACCAGCGGCGCCTCGGCGGCAGGGACGGGCGGGGCGGCAGGGATGGGTGCGGGCTGGGCAGCGGTCATGACGAACTCCGAAAACGGGGGGCCGGGGCGCGGCGGGGCGGTCAGCCCTTGGCCTGCGCCACCGAGCCGAAGGACAAATGCACGGCGCGGGAGAGGTCGGCGGCCACCCGCTGCACCTCAGGGGCGACGATGCGGACGAAATCGTCCAGGCTCATGCGCTCGGTATTGATGGTGGCGCTCACCCCCGCCACCGGCAGGCCGTCGGGGTCGAGCACGGCAGTGGCCACGGTGCGCAGGCCATAGGCATTCTCGCCGTCCGAGACCGCATAGCCGCGCTTGCGCACCAGAGCGAGGCGATGCATCAGCTCGTCCACGTCGGTGAGGGTGCGCTCGGACAGCCGCACGCGATTGCTGCGGCGGAGCACGTCCTCGGCCTTCTCCGGCGGCAGGTGGGCCAGCATGGCGTGGCCGAGGGCGGCGCCATAGGCGCCGGTGCGCGAGCCGGTGCGGCGGTCGAGATTGATCTTCAGGTCGCTCTGCACCCGCTCCACATAGACCACGTCGGTGTCGTCCAGCATGCCCAGCGAGGCCGCCTCCACCAGATCGGGCACCAGCTCCGCCAGCAGCGGGCGGGCCAGCAGCTTGAGATTGCCGCGGGCCAGCGGCGTATAGCCCAGCTCCAGGCATTTCAGCGTCAGGCGATAGCGCCGGCTGTGCGGCACGGTGGCCAGATAGCCCAACTGGCACAAGGTGTTGACGAAGCGGAACGAGGTGCCGCGATCGAGCCCGGCGCGGCCGGCGATCTCGGTGATGGTGAGTTCCGGCAGCGTGGTGTCGAACGCGCGCAGCACGCCGAACGCCTTGACCACCGAATGGACGATGTTCTTGGGATTGTCGTCTGCTGCCATGGGGACCGTCTCTTAGAGGGATGCACCGCCGCAGACCGTGATCTGCTGCCCGGTGATGGCCCCGGCCTGGGGAGAGAGGAGGAAGGCCGCCAGCGCGGCGATCTCCTCCGGCTGCACGAAGCGGCCGATGGGCGGCAGGCGCGGCGGCGTGGCGCCGCGCGCGGGGTCCGTCAGCATCGGCGTCTCGGTGGCGCCGGGGGCGATCACATTGACCGTGACCCCGCGCGTCGCCAGTTCCATGGCCCAGGAGCGGGCGAGGCCCACCATGGCCGCCTTGGTGGCGGCATAGTGGCTCTTGCCCATGGCCCCGGTGCTGGTGCGCGAGCCGATCAGCACGATGCGGCCCCCTGCGCCCAGGGTGGGGGCGAGGCGATCCCCCAGTTCGGAGGCCGCCGCCACATGCAGGCGCCACATGGCTGCCAGATCGTCCGCCTGGAGCGCGCCCAGGTCCGCCGTGCGCAGCACGCCGGCGGCATGCACGAAGGCGTCCAATGGGCCGACCGCCTCCAGCGCCGCCGCGCCGGCGCCGGGCTCGGCCAGATCCGCCGCCACGAAGCGCAGGTGCGGGTGGCCCAGCGGCACCGGCCGGCGGGCAAGGCCGGTGACCTGCCAGCCGTCCGCCAGCAGGCGTTCGACGATGGCGAGGCCAATGCCGGAACTGGCACCGGTTACCAGCGCGTGGCGGGGGGCGGCGCTCTCGGGCGGGACGGGGGCCACCGGGCTCAACCCGTGTACGCCTTGGCTTCGGCGGCCACCTTGGCGGGGTCGAAGGCGTTGATGTCGGCGATCAGGTCATTGGTGTAGAAGGTGTTCAGCTCGCCGATCTTGTAGTTGAAGATCTGCGCTTCCTGGCGGAATTCTTCCGGGTTGATCTGGCCCATCTTGTAGTCGGGATAGGGCGGCTTGTAGAGCTGGATGCGGCGGGAGATGCCCTGGAGCACCGCCTTGATGGCGTCCTCGGTGCTGGCGCCGCGCGGGGCGGTCTCGGGATACATCTTCAGGAACGCCCGCGCCCCGGCTTCCGGGCTGGCCAAAAGGAACAGCGAGGACTTGGCCACCGAGCGGCCGAGGCCCACCGCCAGCGCCCGGTCCTTCTCCATGAAGGCCTTGCGGGCGGTGAGGAACTGGCCGCCGATCATCGGCAGATTGTCCGGCCGGGCGACGATGCGCATCTCGATGCCGGCGCCCTCGATCTGGCCGAAGCCGGTGTCGTAATAGGCCAGAGCGTCGATGGCATCGCGCTGCAAGGCCACGCCGGCCTGGATGCCGTTGCCCACCGCGATCCACTTCACGTCGGCGTCGGGGTCGATGCCCATGTTCTTGAGGATGTTGCGGGTGACCGGATATTCGGTGCTGCCGAAGTCCGAGACGCCGATGCGCAGCCCCTTGAGGCCGGCATAGGTCTTCACCGCCGAGCCGGGCTTCACCGCCACGTCCCATTTATAGGGATAGGTATATTCGTAATAATTGAGCGCGCCCTGCCACTCGCCCTTGGCCAGCAGCGGCAGGCCGAAGGAGGGCACGCCGATGCCGATGTCCACGTCGCCCTTGTCGATGGCGATCTGCACATTGGCGTTGGTGCCCAGCGCCGCCGGCACGATGGTGAAGCCCTCGGCCTTGTTGTAGCCGAGCGCCTCGCCGATCAGCGTGCTGATGACCGCGGGGCCCATGGCTTTCAGGCCCACGCCGAACTTCAGCGGGCGCAGGTCGGCGGCGGCGGCAAGGCGGGGGCCGGCGAGCACGGCGGCGGTAAAGGCGCCGCTGGCCAGCAGCCATTGGCGGCGTGTGAAGTCGGTCATGGTGGCGTCCTCCCAGATGGTCTGGCGTTTCTTATCGACTTGGCTTCGATGCGGCGCGGGGCGCCGGGCTATTTGGCGCCCCGGTTGCCCCAATGGACCACGCGCAGTTCCAGGCGCCGCACCAAGGTGTGCAGCAGGATGCCGAGCGCCCCGAGGATCACCAAAGCGGCGAACACGCCGGCCACATCGGTGACCGCCTGGGCCTGGGTGATGACCACGCCCATGCCCTGCTGCGCGCCGAGGAATTCGGCGACGATGGTGCCCAGCAGGGCATAGACCACCGCCATGTCCAAACCGGCGAAGATGAAGGGGGCCGCGTGCGGCAGCTTCACCAGCCAATAGGTTTCCAGCCGGCTGGCGGACAGCGAGCGCATGAGGTCCAGCTTCTCCGGCTCCACCGAGCGCAGGCCGGTGAAGCTGTTGATCAGCACCGGAAAGAACGCCAGCAGCGCCGAGATGGCGATCTTCGAGCCGTCGCCGAAGCCGAACCAGATGACGATCAGCGGCGCGATGGCCACCTTCGGCAGGCTCTGCAGGGCGAAGGCATAGGGCATCAGCATCTTCTCGACGGTGCGGATCTCCGCCATCATCGAGCCGAGGAACAGGCCGAGGCCGGTGCCGATGAGAAAGCCCAGCGCGGCATTCTTCAGCGAGCCCCAGAGCGGCAGATAATAGCCCAAGGGGCTGGACGGGCTGACCGCCAGGCCCGACCACAGCGCCCGCACCACCGCCTCGGGGGCGGGCAGGATGTAGGCTGGCACCTTCAGGAAGCGCACGGCGGCAAACCATGCGGAAATCAGGATGACGAAGCCGAAGGCGGCCAGCAGCGAGCCGCTGAGGCGCAGCCGGCGGCGGCGGGGGGCGGGCGCGAGCGAGCCGGGTTCGGCGGGCTTGGCCTCGCTATAAGGCAACGTGCTCAATCCACACCTCCTTCGGCGTTCAGCAGCGAGCGGATGTCGCGCGAGATGTCCGCATAGGCGGGATGCTTGATGATGGTATCGAGACTGCGCGGCCGCTCAATGGGGATCTCGATGTCGCGCAGCACCCGGCCCGGACGGGCGGACATGACGATCACCCGGTCGCCCAGGAACACCGCCTCGGAAATGGAGTGGGTGATCAGCACGATGGTCTTCTTGTAGACCTGCCAGATGCGCTGGAGCTCCAGGTTCATGCGCTCGCGGGTCAAGGCATCCAGCGCCCCGAACGGCTCGTCCATGAGCAGGATGCGCGGATTGCGGGCCAGGGCGCGGCAGATGCCGGCGCGCTGCTGCATGCCGCCGGACAATTCATAGGGAAAGCGATCGCCGAATTCGCCGAGGCCGGTCATCTCCAGCAGCGCCTCGATTCGGCCGGGCTCGGCCTCGTGGCGCCCGCCCACCCGCAGCGGCAGGCGCACATTGTCCTTCACCGTCATCCAGGGCAGCAGATTGGCCGACTGGAACACCACGCCCACGTCGCGGGAGGGGCCGAGCACCGGCTTGCCGTCCAGCATCAGCCGGCCGCCGTCATAATCATCCAGGCCGGCGATCATGCGCAGCAAGGTGGACTTTCCGCAGCCGGAGGGACCGACGATGGTCACCAATTCCCCGTCGCGGACCGCGAGGTCGATGCCGTCCAGGGCATGCACCTTGCTGCCGGAGGCGCTGACATAGGTCTTGTGGACCCGCTGGGCCTCGATGAGGGCGCGATCCGGCGTAGCAGCGGGCGCGGCCGGAGGCGCCGCGGCGTGGGAGAGGGCGGCACCGCGCATCTAGCGGCCGGTCCGCAGCGCGGTCTGACGGTGAAGCTTTGGCAAAGCATATCCTCCCTGCTCGGATAGCGAACATTTATTCGTATTACGATTAGTTTGCTGAGATGCGAGAGATTGTCAATCGCCCTGACGGAAGGGCGAGTATGTGTGACGATTTCCCATCATAATGCACTGCAGCATAAGACAGCGGTGCTGTCGTGATGCCTTGCAGCATGGCCTCGTGCCGTTGACAGGCTGAGCCGATCAGGACTAATTCTTGAGTACAACGAACAAACGTTCGCATTCCGAGCAAAATGCGACCCGGGCAGGGAGGGTGGTCATGCGCATGGATCCGGCCGCCTGTGCCGCGGTTCCGCACACATCGGGTGGGGTTTGCCCCGCCACGGCGCGCGCACCAAACCGGGGCGTGGTCCGCGGGGTGGCCGCATGAGCCGGCTGCGGCTGCTGGCCGACGATCTCACCGGCGCGCTGGATGCGGCCGCCGCGTTCGTCCCTCTGCTGGGCCCCATACCCTGCCGCTGGGATGCCATCGCGCTCCATGGCGGGACGGCGGTGCTCGACATGGGCACCCGCGAACTGTCGGCGCCGGCCGCCGCCGCCCGCTTCGCCGCCTGCGCGCCGGCGCTGGAGGGCGCCGACATCGCCTTTCTGAAGATCGACAGCCTGCTGCGCGGCCACGGCCTGGCGGACCTGGCCGCCGCCCTGCGCGATGGCCCCTGGCGCCGCGCGCTCCTGGCCCCCGCTTTCCCGGCCCAGGGGCGGATCACCCGCGACGGCCACCAGTTTGCCCGCGGCAGCGACGGGGCGTGGGCGCCGGTCGGCCCGGATCTGGTGGCGGCCTTGCAGGCGCAAGGCGTGGATGCGCAGCGGGCCGGGCCTGATCTGGTGCCCGCGCCGGGCGTCACCGTCTGCGATGCGCAAAGCGAGGCCGACCTCATCCGCATCGTCGCCCAAGGCCGCCAGTGGGAGGGGCCGATCCTGTGGTGCGGCAGCGGCGGACTGGCGGAGGCCATGGCCGCCGGCGCGCCCGCCGTGCCCGTCGCCCCGTTGCGCGGCCCGATCCTCGGGCTGTTCGGCTCCGATCAACCGGCCACGGCGGCGCAACTGGCGGCCTGCGGACCCTGGTATCTGCCACTTCCCGCCGGCGCGCCCGATGCCGTCGAAAAGGTCGCCGCCCATATGGCCCGGACCGGCGGCGCGCTGGTGAGCTTCACGCTGCCCGCCGGGATGCCCCGCGCCGCCGCCGCCGCCGCGATCCGCACCGCCGTGAGCGATTTGGTGGGGCACCTGCCGCCCCCGCGCACCCTGCTGGCGGCAGGCGGCGAGACCTTGCGCGCCATCTGCGACGCGGTGGGCGCCGACCATCTGGAACTCACCGGCGCGCTGCTGCCCGGCGTGCCGCGCTCGCGGGTGCGGGGCGGGGCGTGGGACGGCACCACCATCATCTCCAAATCCGGCGCCTTCGGTGCCCCCGACCTGTTGCGTCGGCTCTTGAATGACGCGCCCTTCGCCGTCGAAAGGATTGGCTCATGACCCCGCGCCCCCTCGCCATCACCATGGGCGATCCCGCCGGCATCGGTCCGGAGATCATCGTCAAGGCCGCCGCTGCGCTTCAGCCGCGCATCGCGGCCGGCGACCTCGGCCTCGTCATCATCGGCAGCGCCCGTGCGCTGGAACAGGCCCGCGCCGCCTTCACCCCGGACCTGGACATTCCCGAGGTGTCCGAGACCGACACCGCATGGCCGGCCCTCTGCGTGCTGCAAGCGGGGCCGGAGGGTGAGCCCATCCGGCCCGGCGTGGTGTCGGCGGATGGCGGGCGCTTCGCCTTTCTGGCGGTGGAGCGAGGCGTGCGGCTGGCCCAGGCCGGGCGCATCGGCGCCATCGTCACCGCGCCGCTCAACAAGGAAGCGCTCAATCTGGCCGGCTATCATTATCCCGGCCATACCGAGATGCTGGCGGAACTCACCGGCGTGCGCGGCTCGGTGATGATGCTGGCCCACGGCAACATGCGGGTGAGCCATGTCACCACCCATGTGGCCCTGAAAGATGTGCCGGCGCGCCTCACCCCGGAGCGGCTGCGGCGAGTCATCGATCTCACCCATGAGGCGCTCACGGGGCTGAATTTGGGGCGCGCCCGCATCGCGGTGGCGGCGCTCAATCCCCATGCCGGGGAAGGCGGCCTGTTCGGCCGCGAGGACATCGACATTTCCACCCCCACCATCGCCCAGGCGGTGGCGGACGGGCGCGACGTGGTGGGTCCGGTGCCCGGCGACACGGTGTTCGTGAAGCTGCGCGCCGGCCAGTATGACGCGGTGATCGCCATGTATCACGACCAGGGCCATATTCCGGTGAAGCTGCTGGGCTTCGAGATCGACCCCGCCACCGGCCGCTGGAACGATCTGTCGGGGGTCAACATCACCCTCGGCCTGCCGATCATCCGCACCTCGGTGGATCACGGCACCGCCTTCGACATCGCCGGCCAGGGCATCGCCAATGCCCGCAGCCTGCTGGAAGCCATCGCTTATGCCGAGCAACTGGCGGCATCCCGCGCCCCCGCCGGCCTGACGGAGGCGCTGGCATGACCGCCGTGTTGCCCAACACTTTGCTTACCCCCATCGACATCCAGCGCCCGGCCACCGTGTCGTTCGGCGCCGGGCTGGTGTCCCAGGTGGGCCGCTTTGCCCGCGAGCGCGGCTTTGCCCGGCCGTTCGTGGTGGCGGATGCCTTCAATGCCGGCCGCGTGGCCCTGCTGGACCTGCCGGGCACGCCCGTGGTGTTCGGCGAGGTGAAGCCCGAGCCGGACCTGCCCAATCTGGAACGCCTGCTGGCGCAGGTGGAGGCGGCGAACCCCGATCTCATCATCGGCTTCGGTGGCGGCAGCGCCATGGATTTGGCCAAGCTCGCGGCGGTGCTGCCGGGCAGCGGTCAGACCCTGCATGACGTGGTGGGGCCGGAAAAGGTGCTGCGGCGGACCGCGGCGCTGGTGCAGGTGCCCACCACCGCCGGCACCGGCAGCGAGGCGGGCACCCGCTCGCTCGTCACCGACCCGGCCACCCAGAACAAACTGGCGGTGCAGAGCCGGCACATGCTGGCGGATCTGGCGGTGATCGATCCCGACCTGACCCTCACCGTGCCCCCGGCGGTGACCGCGGCCACCGGCGTCGATGCCATGGCCCATTGCGTGGAGGCCTTCACCAGCCGCAAGGCGCATCCTTTGATTGACCTCTATGCGCTGGAGGGCATCCGCCTCGTGGGCCGCTTCCTCGCCCGCGCGGTGCGCGACGGGGGCGATCGGGAGGCCCGCGCGGGCCTCGCCCTGGCCTCGCTCTATGGCGGCTATTGCCTCGGCCCGGTGAACACCACCGCCGGCCATGCGGTGGCCTATCCGCTCGGCACCCGCCACCACATGGCCCATGGCCTCGCCTGCGCGGTGATCTTTCCCCACACTTTGGCGCTCAATGCCCCGGCGGTGCCGGAGAAGACCGCGCTGATCCTGGAGGCGCTGGGCCTTCCCCCTGCCATGGAGCCGGAGGCGGTGCGCGCCGCGGCGCTCTCCTTCTGCATCGGGCTCGGCATCGAGATGCGGCTGACCGCGCTCGGCGTGCCGGAGGCCGATTTCCCCACCATGGCGCAGGAGGCGCACGCCATTCGCCGCCTGCTGGACAACAACCCCCGCGATCTGAGCCGCGAGGACATTCTTTCCCTGTACCGCGCCGCCGCCTGAGGCTGCGGCGCCGCCCGTGAGGCTGACCCATGACACACAGTGATCTTCATCCGCGGGGCGTCTATTGCGCGGCGCTGACCCCGCTCCAGGCGGACCTGTCCCCGGACCACGCCACCTTCCTCGCCCATTGCCAGCATCTGCTGGCGGAAGGCTGCGACGGCATCGCCATGCTGGGCACCACGGGGGAGGCCAATTCCTTCTCCGCCCGCGAGCGCCAGGCGCTGCTGGAGGCGGTGATCGCCGGCGGCATCGATCCCGCCCGCCTGTTGCCGGGCACCGGGGTGGCCGCCTTCACCGAGACCGTGGAATTGACCCGGCACGCGCTGGCGGCGGGGGTGACCACCGTGGTGATGCTGCCGCCCTTCTTCTACAAGGGCGTCTCCGACGACGGCGTGGTGGCCGCCTATAGCGAAGTGGTGGAGCGCATCGCCGATCCGCGCCTGCGCATCGTGCTCTATCACATCCCCCAGGTGTCCTCCGTGCCCATCAGCCACGATGTGATCGAGCGGCTGCGCGCGCGCTATCCGGGGACCTTCACCGGCATCAAGGATTCCTCCGGCGATCTCGCCAACATGCTGGCCATGGTGGCGCGCTTCCCCGGCTTTGCGGTGCTGGCGGGGGCGGATCCCTTGCTGCTGCCGCTGTTGCAGGCGGGCGGGGCGGGGTGCATCACCGCTACCTCCAATCTGGTGGCGCGGGATCTGGCCTTCATTGCCCGGCATTTTGCCGATGCGTCCGCCGCCGATGCGGTGGCCGAGGCCCAGGCGCGGGTGGTGGCGGCGCGCAACCGGGTGTCGCGCTTTGCCCAGATGGCCTCGCTCAAGGCGATGATGGCCCGCGCCAGCGGCGCCGACGGCTGGCTGCGCATGCGCCCGCCTTTGCTGCCGCTGGCGCCCGAGGAACTGGCGGCGCTGTAGACTGCATCGCCAGATAGGGCTGAACATGCAAACGCCGGCCATCCTTTCGGGTGGCCGGCGTTTGTGCGTGGGGCGCGCGGCACCGCCGCCCGGACGCGAGCGGATGCGGCGCTAGCCGATGAACAGCTTCAGGATCGCCGGCACGCTGAGCACGGCGGCGTAATAGCCCATGAACTGCACTCCGGTGTTGAAGCCGAGGATGCGGTAGAGCATGCCGCCCACCAGACCCATGGTGATGATGACCATGAGGCCCAGCGGCCCGCCTTCCCAGATGCCGATGACCATCACCAGCCCGACGAAGGTGGCGATGATCGCCTCATGGCTGATGCGCCGCGACACGAACGCCGCCGCCACGCGGGCATAGTTCATGGCGAAGGGATAGGCGATCAGCGCCGCAAGGAAGACCGCCAGCAGGCCGTAGCCGAGGAACTGCATGGGGGTCATCAGCGTGTGCAGATTGACGATCTGCCCGCCGGGGCCATCCACCATGAAGCGCGGCGGGGCGTTGAACAGCGGGGCGGCGGGACCCGCCGCCACCGGGGAGAGCGGCAGGCCGAAGGCGATCAGCGGGATGAGCGCCTCGGCGATGTAGGTGGATTCGGTCACGCCGTTGCGGACGCTGATGACTGTGGTCAGGCGCTGGTAGGCGTGCTTGATGCGCGCCCCCACCACCTCGCCCATGATGACCGTCATGGCCACCGGGCTGAACACGAAGGTGGCGGAGGTCACCGCCGCCGCGCCCGCGGTCCACAGCACCTGGGTGCGGTCCAGCACCTTGAACGGATTGGGGAAGAAGCCGCCCCAGCTTTTCACGTCCGGCGCCAGCGTGAAGCGGCGCGGGCCGTCGCGATGCATGCGCGCCCGCTCCATGGGCGACATGGCCGAGAACAGGTCCGCCACCAGCGGGCCGATGGCGATGCCGAGGAAATAGCTCACCCCCAGCTTCACGCCATACTTGGCGGTCAGCGTCTGCAGCGCCACCACCAGCAGCACGAACGGCAGCAAAGCAAACACCGAGGCCCATTTGCCGGCGGAGAAATAGGCGATCAGCAGGGCGGCGCCGAGGAACAGCCAGGGCGCTGCCGCGGTGATCTTCTGGCCGAACGGGGCCAGCAGCAGCGCGAACGCCACCGACAGCGGCACGGCGATGACCGCCGCGATCAGGGCGCCGGAGATCATCTTGCGCAGGGCGATATGCGGCACGCCCAGATTGCGCAAGGCGGTGGCCTGCTGCAGCAGCGGCACCGCCATGGTGTCGCCGGGAATGCCCAGCAGCGCGGTGGGCACCGCATGGGTCATGTGCTTGGAGACCGCGGCGGCCAGCCAGAAGGTGAACACGCCCACCGGCGGCACCCCCAGCAGCACCACCAGCAGCGTCACCGGGGCAAGGGTGGTGGTCTCGTCGGTGCCCGAGATCAGGCCGATCAGCGAGAAGGCGATGGCGCCGGCCAGGCCCATGCCGACCGCGACGAAAATGTCATACATCAAGCCGTCCATGTCAGGCCCCCTTGCCAGTGGCCAAAGGCCCGGTGTCGGACGTGGCGGCGTCGTAGGAGGCGAACAGGTCGTAGAGGCCCAGCTCCTTCATCTCCGTGGCGACGGCGGGCGGCAGGTCGCGCACCTGGCCCAGATCGCCGGTCTCGCTAGCCAATTGCTGCATGGCCGCCAGGCGCCAGGCCGGATCGCTGGCGGATTCGAGAACCACGCGCTTGGGCGGGAACAGGCGGGCGCAGATGACGCCGGACAGCACGCAGCCCAGCATGCCCACCAGCATGGCATAGGCGCGCCCCACGTCAGGGGAGGCGACGATGGCGGCGAAGATGCGCGCGGCGATGAGGAAAGTGGCGAGGCTGACCACGGCGCCGATCACCACGGCGGCGGCCAGTTGCCGGCGATCGACAACGTCGCCCCACACTTCGGCCAGATGGGAAGGAGCGCCGGGGCGCTGCGGGTCGGACGCCGATGGGGTCCGGGATGGCGTGGATGGTCCTAGCACGTGAAGTCCTGATCCTCCCTAAGGGTCTTGCTTATGGTTTTTGGTCGAACGGCTTTTGGGCGGGCGCGCACGTTGGCGGCGTGCGATGCGGCGGCCTCTCTGGCGAAAGGCCGCCGAAAACGGTGTGGGACGGAAGGCTCAGGCGCGCAGGCGGGCGAGGATCTCCGCAGCCCGGTCGGTGCGTACGTCGTGGGCCTGCGCCAGTTCGGCGGCGACGGTGTCGATCTCCGCCCCCACGGCGCCGGCCACGATGGCGATGTTGCGCGCATGCAGCGCCATGTGGCCGCGCTGGATGCCCTCGGTGGCGAGCGCCCGCAGCGCCGCCATGTTCTGGGCCAGACCCACCGCGACGGTGACTTCCGCCAGTTCCTGCGCGCTGGTGACCTTCAGCACCCGCAAGGCCGCCTGGGCGGCGGGGTGGGTCTTGGTGGCACCGCCCACGAGGCCCACCGCCATGGGCAGTTCCAGGGTGCCCACCAGGGCGCCAGAGGTGTCCATTTCCCAGGTGGAGAGCGAGGTGTAGACGCCGCTGCGGGCGGCATAGGCATGGGCGCCGGCTTCCACCGCGCGCCAGTCATTGCCGGTGGCGACGATGACCGGATCGATGCCGTTCATGATGCCTTTGTTGTGGGTGGCGGCGCGGTAGGGATCGATGGCCGCCAGTTCATAGGCGTCCAGGATGCCCTCGATCATGCGGCGACCGCTGAAGTCCTTGGTGGCCAGCGCCGATTCGGGAATGCGCACGCTGGCCCGGGCCAGACGCAGGTCCGCCAGATTGGACAGGATGCGCAGGCGCACCTGGCCGCCGGTGAGTTGCTCCACCGTGGGCGCCACGGCTTCCGCCATGGTGTTCACGGTGTTGGCGCCCATGGCGTCGCGCACGTCCACCAGCAGGTGCATGACCACCATGGGGCCGCGCTGGCTCTTGGGGAACACGTGGACCTCGATGTCCTTGCAACCGCCGCCGAGGCCGATCAGCACCTTGTCGCGGGCATTGGCGAGGGCGAGGATCTCGTCGCGGGCGGCCAGCAGCTTGAGGCGGGCGCCATAGGGGTCGGTGAGGCCCAGTACCTGCACCTGGGCGCGCATGATCGGCGCGGTGCTGGAGGTCTGGAAGCCGCCATGGTCGCGGGCGATGCGCGCCATGTAGGAGGCGGCGGCCACCACGGAGGGCTCTTCCACCACCATGGGGATGAGATAGTCGCGGCCGTTCACCTGGAAATTGGTGGCGATGCCGATCGGCAGCTCGAAGGTGCCGATGACATTCTCGATCATGCCATTGGCGCGCTCGACGGGCAGGGCGCCTTTGTCACCGAACACCGCCACGTCCGCGGCGCTGAGGCTGGCCGCCGCAGCCAGGGCCTCCAGCCGCTCGGCCGGGGTCTTGTTGCGGTAGTTTTCCAGACGGGAATTGAGTGCCGGCGCAGACGCGGATGAGCTCACGAGACCTCCCTTTGCGTTTCTTGAATTGTTGATTGACGATGCGCGAAACTGTCCTAGCATCCGCGGGACAATCAAGGGACAGTTAGGTGGCGTTTCACCATGACTGTCCCAATAAATGGGCAGGGACGGTTCGAGGAGCGCCGCTGCGTGCGCACGCGGGTGGACCAGATCGTCGATCATGTGAGCGACCGCCTGCGGGCCGGTGCGTTCAAGCTGGGCGAGCGGCTGCCGTCGGTGCGCCATGCGGCGCTGGCCCATGGCGTGTCCAAGAACACCATGGCGGACGCCTATGATCGGCTGGTGTCCGAGGGCCTGCTGGAGGCCCGTGCCGGCTCCGGCTATTACGTCGCTCATCTGAGCGTGGCGCACGCCCATGCGGAACGCCCGCATGTGGCGGAGGCCGCCGACGTGGTGTCGCTGCTGCGCGAGCAACTGGACCAGCACCATGAGGTGCGCCCAGGCGACGGGCGCCCGCCGGCCTCCTGGATGGAAGCCTCGGAGCTCGGCCGGCACTTTTCCGGGTTCAAGCTGGCCGGTCCCGAGAGCGTGGACTTCGGCTATGGCAGCGTGCGGGGCTATGCGCCCCTGCGCGAGCGGCTGCGGGTGATGCTGCTGGACCGCTCCATCGCCGTGCCGCCGGACGGCCTGCTGCTCACCCACGGAGCCAATCACGCCCTCGATCTCATCATCCGCCACCTGGTGGAGCCGGGCGACATCGTGTTCGTGGACGACCCCGGTTATTACCCGCTGTTCGCCAAGCTCACCCTCGCCAAGGCGCAGATCGTGGGCATCCGTCGCGGCCCCGAGGGGCCGGACCTGAGCGACCTGGAAGCCAGGCTGCGCGAGGGGCGGCCGAAGCTGTTCTTCACCCAGTCGCTGGCCCACAATCCCACCGGCAGTTCGCTGTCGCCGGCCTGCGCCTTCGGCCTGTTGCAGGCGGCGGAGCGCTGGGGCTTCCGGCTGGTGGAGGATGATGCCTTTGCCGACATCCTGCCCGCCACCCTGCCGCGCCTCGCCGCCCTCGATCAGCTGGATCGGGTGCTCTATGTGGGCACGTTCGCCAAAACCCTGTCCGCCAGCCTGCGCTCCGGTTTCGTGGCGGGTGACCCGGCGCTCATCGCGGCGCTGAGCGACATCAAGATGATCACCTCGGTGGCCACGTCCGATTTCGTCGAGCGCTTCATCTTCGGGCTGATCCAGGGCGGGCAGTATCTGCGCCACCTGCGCCGGCTGCGCACCCGCCTGGAGGATGCCAACAAGCGCGCCCTGGCGGAGATGGGCGCCCTGGGCCTCAAGGTCTATGCCAGCAAGGTGCCGGGCTTCTATCTGTGGGTGGAATTGCCCGCCGGCCTCGACGAATTGGACCTCTCGCGCGCGGCGGCGGCGGAAAGCATCTTCCTCGCCCCCGGCCAGATCTTCCGCCCCGGCCGCGCCCCGCAGGAGGCCGGCGCCATGCGGGTCAATGTGGCCTATGGCGCCGACCCGCGCTTTCTGGATTTTCTCGCCCGGGCGCTGCATCACCGCGCGCCCGCCGCCCCACCCCGACTGAAGAACGGGACCTCCTGACATGGCTTTTCCCACACATGTGCGCATCGTCGACGTGGGTCCGCGCGACGGGCTCCAGAACGAAGCCGCCATCGTGCCCGCGGCGGTGAAGATCGAGCTGATCCATCGTCTGGCGGCGGCCGGCGTGGTGAGCATCGAGGCCGGCAGCTTCGTCTCGCCCAAATGGGTGCCGCAGATGGCCGACAGCGCCGAGGTGCTGCGCGGCATCACCCGCGCGGCGGACGTCTCCTATCCGGTGCTGGTGCCGAACATGAAGGGCCTGGAGGCGGCGCTGGCCACCGGGGTGAGCGAGGTGGCGGTGTTCGCCTCGGCCTCGGAGGCCTTCTCGCAGAAGAACATCAATTGCACCATCGAGGAGAGCCTGGAGCGCTTCGCGCCGGTGATGGCGGCGGCGGCGGACGCCGGCGTCAAGGTGCGGGGCTATGTGTCCTGCGTGCTTGGCTGTCCCTATCAGGGCGAGGTGCCGCGCACGGCGGTGGCGGAGGTCTCCCGCCGCCTCGCCGAAATGGGCTGTTACGAGATCTCGCTGGGCGACACCATCGGGGTGGGCACGCCGCGCAAGGCGGTGGGCATGCTGGACGCGGTGCTGGCCGTAGTGCCGGCGGAACAGGTGGCGCTGCATTTCCACGACACCTATGGCCAGGCGCTGGCCAACATCTATGCCTGCCTGGAACGGGGCGTCTCGGTGCTGGATGCCTCGGTGGGCGGGCTGGGCGGCTGCCCCTATGCGGCAGGGGCCAGCGGCAATGTGGCCACCGAGGATCTGGTCTACATGCTGAACGGCATGGGCATTTCCACCGGCATCGATCTCGACGCCCTGGTGGACACGGCGATGTTCATCTCCACCGCCATCGGCCGCGCCCCGGCCTCCCACGTGGCGAAAGCCCGGTTGGGCTGAGGTCGCCGGCGCGGCCGCGGACCTCAGGCGGGCAGGCGCGCGCGCGGCCGGGAGATGGAGGTGGCCGCCACCTGCACCTCCTGCGCCAGTTCCGCTTCCGCCCGCTCCGGCGTCCAGCGGCTGGTGGGCACGGAGATGTTGATCGCCGCCACCGGCTGGCCGTGCTCGTCGGTGATGGCGGCGCCCACGGAGATGTCGCCCATCACCGCCTGGTTCACCGTCATGGCATAGCCCCGCTCGCCCGCCCGCCGCACCTGCGCCAGCAGCGCATCGGGATCGGTCTCGGTGAATGGGGTGAGCGGCGTGAGATTGGTGCGGGCGAGGATGGCGCGCTGGGCGTCTTCGCTCATCAGCGACAGCATGGCGGTGCCCGAGGCGGTGAAGAAGGTGGGCAGGCGGCTGCCCACCACGATGTCGATATGGGCCATGTGCTGGCCGGGAAAGCGGGCGACGAAGACGATGTCCGGCCCGTCCAGTTCCTGCAGATTGGTGGTCTCGCCAATGCGCCGGCTGATGTCCAGCAGATAGGGCAGCGCCTTGTCGATCAGCGCATTGGCCCGCAGATAGCTGTAGGAGAACTGCAGCACCTTGGAGGTCAGCGCATAGGTGCGGGTGTCCGGCACCCGCTTGATGTAGCCCAGCGTCTCCAGCGTATGCACCAGCCGCTGGGCGGCGCTGCGATCCAGCCCCGAGGCGCGGGCGATGTCGGCAAGGGTCATGAAGCGCTGCGGCCCGTCGAAGGCGTGCAGCACCTGGAACGCCTTTTCCGTGGACCCGACGAACAGCGTCGAGCGGCGCTTGTCCACCACGCCATTCTCTCCGGCGCCATCGGGGGCTTGCGTCGGCGCCGGCCCAGCCGCCGGCGCCCGCGCCTTGGCTTTGGCGGGCGTCGGGTTGGCGGAGGGGGGGATGCTGGGCTGGCGCATGCGGTCTTTCTGTGCGGTCTGTGGGGCGTCCGTCAATGCGTCCCGACGGGCTGCAGTACCGGCGGCCCGTCGGTGTGGCGCGTCCGCCGCAGCCTCAGGACGCCAGAGCGTCCGGGCGGCCCTCGAACAGCGGCAGCAGGCGGGCCACCTCCTTGTGCAGGCGGGCGGTGAGCTCCGGCGCGGGCTCAACCAAAGGCGCCAGCATCTGCGGGGCATCGACGCCGATCAGGTCCATCACCGCCTTCATGGGGCCGGGATTGGTCTCGGCAAACGCCATGTTCATCATCGGGATGAACTGGCGGTGCAGCGCCAGAGCCTCCTGGGTGCGGCCGGCGGCGGCCAGGTCGAAGATCCGGCGCCAGGCGCGCGGCAGCAGATTGGCGGTCACCACGATGCCGCCCTTGGCACCGGCGGCCACATGCAGCGGCAAGAGGCTGTCCTCGCCGCTGAGCACGGTGAAGTCCGGGCCGACGCCGGCCACCACCTGGAGGAAGTGGTACATGTCGGTGTTGCAGGCCTTCATGCCGATGATGCGCTCGTGGCGCGACAGCTCGTGCATGATCTCCGGCTGCACCGAAATGCGGGTGCGGTAGGGGATCTCATAGATCAGGATCGGCACCGGGGACGCATCCGCATAGCGCAGGAAATAGTCGCGCACGCCGGCCTGGGTGGGGTTGGTGTAATAAGGCGTGAGCACCAGCAGCGCATCGACGCCGGCGGTCGCGAACTCGCGGCCCGCCTGGAGGGCGTCGTGATAGCCGGTGTCCAGCACGCCGGCGATCACCGGCACCTTGCCGGCCATGGCTTCCACGGTCAGTTCCGCGAACTTGATCCGCTCCGAGCGCGGCAGGGCGCCATATTCGCCGGTGCCGCCCAATGGCACGATGCCGTCGATGCCCTGCTGCAGCAGCCAGGCGAACAGCGTCTTGGACGCCGGGATGTTGATGGTGTCGTCGGCATGCACCGGGGTGGGGGTGGCGGGCAGGATGCCGCGCAATTGCGTCGCGTTCAGCATGAAACGGGAAACCTTGTGGTGGGGAAGAAAACCGGGGCGGCGCGGGTCATGACACGACGCTCCGCCGGCGCAGGCGATCGGCGATGAAGATCAGCACCGCGATGAAAACGAACAGGCAGGTGGAGACCGCCGCGATCACCGGCGAGACCTGCAAGGTCACCTCGTCCCAGAACTGCTTGGGCAGCGTGGCGTTGAGGCCGCCGGAGGCGAACAAAGCGATGGTCAATTCGTCGAACGAGGTGGCGAAGGCGAACAGGAAGGACGACATCATCCCCGCCCCCAGGATGGGGAAGGTGACATAGCGCAAGGTGGCAAACGGGCGGGCGCCGAGGCTCTGGGCGGCGAGATCCAGCCGGGTGTCGTAATTGCGCAGCACCGCCATCATGGTCATCACCACATAGGGCACCGCCACCACGGTGTGGCCGAGGATCAGCCCCAGCGCCGTGCCCACCAGGCCGATGCGGGCGAACATGTAGAACAGCCCCACCGCGATGATCATGCGCGGCACCACGATGGGCGAGAGCACGAAGGCCAGCATGGCGCCCTTGCCGCGCATATTGGCGCGCACCAGCAGGAAGGCCACCGGCGTGCCGATGAGCATGGCCAGGATGCCGGTGCCCACCCCCACGCCCAGCGAGCGCACCAGCGCCTGCGCCCACACGGGCGAGTGGATCATCTGGTCGTACCATTGCAGCGTGAAGCCGCGCGGCGGCCAGTTGAGGCCACCGGCGCCGAAGGACAGCGGGATCATCAGCAGAGCGGGCAGGCTGACGAGGATCAGCACGCCCCACACATAGACCACCAGAGCGCGGGGCGGCTTGGCGCCATCTCGGTGCCGGCGGCGGGGCAGGAGGGCGATCAGGGCGTCGCTGGCATGGCCGAGGCCGGTGAGGATCGCATCGCCCACTTTATGCCCGATCCCGCGCGGCTTGGCGCCGCCGGTGCGCGGGGTGGCGGTGCCGGTCATGGAGGACAGGCCGAGCAGCTTGTCGTAGAGCAGGAATACCGCCAGCACCACCACCAGCAGCAGCACCGAGATGGCGCCGGCGAAGCCCCAGTTCAGGGTCTGCTGCACCTGGTCGATGATGAGCTGGGTGATCATGGTCTCGCGCCGCCCGCCGAGCAGCGCCGGGACGATGAAGAAGCCGATGGCGGTGACGAACACCATGATGGCCGCCGCCGCCACGCCCGGCAGCGACAGGGGAAAATAGACCTTCCAGAAGGCGGTGCCGGGCCGCGCGCCGAGGGTAGAGGCGGCGCGCGGCAGGCTGCGGTCGATATTCTCCATCACCGACAGCATGGTGAGGATGGCGAGCGGCATCAGCGCATGCACCATGCCCACCATGACGCTGCCGAAATTGTACAGCAGGTCGGCGGGCGCATCGGTGATGCCCAGGGTCATCAGCAGATGGTTGAGCACCCCGCGCCGGCCCAGGATCACGATCCAGGCGAAGGCGCGCACCAGGAAGCTGGTCCAGAACGACAGCAGCACCCAGAACAGCAGCCGCGCCTTGGCGTCGCGGCTCGACATGGAGATCAGATAGGCGATGGGATAGCCGCCGATCACCGACAGGATGGTGGTGAAGAAGGAGATCTTCAGCGTGATGAGCATCACGTTGAAATAGAGCGGCGTGGCGAATAGCTGCCGGTAGGCGGCCAGGTTGAAGCCGGCATCGCCATAGACGCTGAGGGCCAGCAACTGGCCCACGGGATAGACCAGCAGGGCGAGTAGCAGCACCACCAGCGGCGCCGCCATCAGCGCATGGGTGAGGCGCACCTTGCGGGCGGCGGCGCGGGCGGGCGCCGAGGGCGGGGGCAGGGCGGGCGCGCTCATGGCCTCACGCTGCCTCGGTCTCGAGGATGGCCACCGCATCGGCCGCCTGCCAGTCCAGCTCCAGCAACTGGCCGATGGCATGGTCGTCCGACAGGCTGCGGGTGGGATAGGCGGCGATCAGCGGCGGCAGGCCGGGGGTGACGGCCTCCAGATAGAGCTTGGTGAGGCTGCCGGTGACCATCACCTCGGTGAGGCGTCCCACCAGACGGCCGGAGCCGGGAACGGGATCGCGCACCACGATATTCTGCGGCCGCACCATGAGGGTCACCTCCGCCCCCACCTGCGGCGCGGTGCCGGCGGCGATGGCCTGCCCGGTGCCCGCGCCGGAGGCGAGCGCCACGGTCAGCGTGTCGCCGGCGGTGGCGGTCACCCGCGCCGGCAGCAGATTGGACTCGCCCAGGAAATCGGCCACGAACACCGTGCGCGGACGGAAATAGAGATCGGAGGGGGCGCCCAATTGCTCGATCTGTCCCGCATTCATCAGGCAGATGCGATCGGACATGGTCATCGCCTCTTCCTGGTCGTGGGTCACATAGATGATGGTGGTGGCCAGTTCCCGGTGGATGCGCTTGATTTCCAGCTGCATCTGCTCGCGCAATTTCTTGTCGAGCGCGCCCAGCGGCTCGTCCATCAGGATGATGGAGGGGCGGTAGACCAGGCAGCGGGCGAGCGCGATGCGCTGCTGCTGACCGCCGGACAGCTCGCGCGGATAGCGCTCGGCCACATGCGGCAGGCGCACCATGTCCAGCGCTTCAAGGGCACGCTTGCGGGCGTCCGCATCGCGCACTTTGCGCATCTTCAGCGGGAAGGCGATGTTCTCGGCAATGGTCATGTGCGGGAACAAGGCATAGTTCTGGAACACCATGCCGATGTCGCGCTCATAGGGCGGGCGATAGGTGACATCATCGCCGCCGATGCGCACTTCGCCTGCGTCCGGCGTGGCAAGGCCCGCGATCAGGCTCAGCAGCGTGGTCTTGCCCGAGCCGGAGGGGCCCAGCAGGGTGAGGAACTCGCCGGCCGGCACCTCCAGGGTCGTCGGCGCCAAGGCCACGAAGGCGCCATAGCGTTTGGCCAGGCCGTGGATGGTGAGACTGGACGAGGACATCGGGCCGGCTCCGGGCAGCAAAAACGAGGGCGGACCCGCGCGCCGCAGGGGAGTGGCGCGGCTGCGATCCGGGACGTTCATCGGGTGATCACCGGCCCGGGGGCGCGTGCGGGCGTGCCCCCGGGCCGGATGCCCCGCCGCCTGAGGCGGCGGGACGAGAGGTCAGCTGAGCACCCAGCTGTTGAAGCGCTCGATCACCGCCGCCTGGTTCTGCACCCAGAAGCCCGCATCGATGGGCAGGCCGCTCTGGATGTTGGCGGGGAAGGTGGGGCAGTTCTTGGCGATCTCCGGCTTGATATAGTCGAAGGCGGCCGGCTGGGTGACGCCGGCCGGGAAGAACTCGGTCAGCGCCGCCATGCGCTTGGGATCGGAGGCGAAGACGATGAATTCGCGGCAGGCATCCGCATTGGGGGTGCCGGCCAGGATCGACCAGTGATCGCCGCCCCAGATGCCCTGGTCCCACACGATTTCCACCGGCGCGCCATTGGCCTGCGCCGCCTGGGCGCGGGACACCCAGGTGGGGATGAGGTCGACTTCGCCGGAGGTGAGCATCTGCTCAACCTGGGCGCCGGAAGTCCACCACACGGCCACGTTGGGCTTGATCTTGTCGAGGCTGGCAAAAGCCTTGTCCAGATCGCAGGGATAGACCTTGTCGGTGGGCACGCCGGCGCCCATCAGGGCTTCCTCGATGGTGTCGAAGGCATGCTTGCGCACCGAGCGGCGGCCGGGGAAGTCCTTCACATTCCAGAAGTCGGCCCAGGAGGCGGGGGCCTTCTTGCCCTTGAAGGTGTCGGTGCGATAGGCGAGCACGGTGGTGTAGACATTGGTGCCCACGCCATACGGCGACATGTAGCGCTGCGGGATGGTGGCCACCACCGGGTTGGCTTCCAGGCCGTGCTTCTCCAGCAGCGGCGTGCTGCCGGCGGTCAGGAGCAGGATCGCCGGCTTGCTGATCTTGGCCATGTCCCAGGTGTAGTTCTTGGTTTCCACCATGGAGCGGATCTGCGCGGTGGGCTCGGCATTGGCCTGGACGCCCACCACTTCGATGCCGGTCTTCTCGGTGAACGGCTTGTAGAACACCGCGCCATAGGCCTTGGTGTAGATGCCGCCGTCATCGCGCACCACGATGCGCTTGCCCGCGGCGCGGGAGGGGGACCACACCGCCGGCATCATCAGCGCCGCGGTGCCGGCGGCGGCGGTTTTGAGCAGGGTGCGGCGCGAGGTGCCGGCTTTGAGAAGATCAGTCATGGCAGAACCCTCTGGATGGTTTGTTGTTGGCAACGGGGACTGACGGAGACGCAGACGCGGACAGCGGACTTCACACCTTCGGCGGCAACAGGCGGCCGGGGTTGAACAGATGGTCGGGATCGAAGGCCTGCTTGATGGCGTGCATCAGGGCCAGTTCCACCGGCGGCTTGTAATGGGCCATTTCGCCCAGCAGCGTGCGGCCGATGCCATGCTCGGCGCTGAACGTGCCCCCCAGAGCGGCGGACACGTCATTGACCGCATGGCGGATGCGCCTGGCCATGGCTTCCGGATCGGCCACCTGCGCCCACGCCTCGAAGCTGAAGAAGGGGATGAAATGCACATTGCCATCCCCCAGATGCGCCACCACGATCATCGGCAGATCGGGCACGATGGCCTGCACCGCGGCGGTGGCGTGCGCCAGGAAGGCCGGCACGGCGGAAATGGGCACGGCGCAATCGGTGGTCAGGCCCACGCCGGCCTTCTTGTTGGCCTCGGAGACCGAATGGCGGATCTCCCACAGCGCCGCCCGCTGGGTCTCGCTGGCGGCGAGCGTGGCGTCGGCGACGATGCCGTCGGAAAGCGCCTGCTCAAGAACGCCCTCCAGCACCGCGGCCAGGGCCGCATCGGTGCCGCTGTCGGCGATCTCCACCAATAGGTGCCAGGGATGCGGGCCGGAGAGCGGGTCGCGCCGGTCCGGCACGTTGGCCAGCACCAGGTCCAGTTGCAGGCGGTTGATGAGTTCGAAGCCCGACAGGCGCGCGCCGCAGGCGGCCTGGAAGCGGCCCAGCAGGTCCAACGCCGCCTCTGGGCTGTCGAGCCCGATCCATGCCACCGCATGGGCATTGGGCAAAGGATGCAGCTTCAGGGTGGCGCCGGTGATGATGCCGAGCGTGCCTTCCGAGCCGATGAACAGATGCTTGATGTCGTAGCCGGTGTTGTTCTTGCGCAGCGCGGTGAGGCCGTTCCAGATGGCCCCGTCGGGCAGCACCACTTCCAGGCCCAGCACATTGTCCCGCGTGTTGCCGTAGCGCAGCACGCCGGTGCCGCCCGCATTGGTGGCGATGGTGCCGCCGATCTGGCAGGAGCCTTCGGCCCCGAGACTTATCGGATAGAGCCGCCCGGCGGCCTCGGCGGCGGCCTGGACGGTGGCCAGCACGCAGCCGCCATCCACCACCATGGTGTTGTTGACCGCATCCACCGAGCGCACGGCGCGCAGGCGGGAGAGCGAGACGATCACCGGCGGCGGGCCTTCGGCACTGGGCACGGCGCCGCCGCACAGGCTGGTGTTGCCGCCCTGCGGCAGCACGGGAACACCGAACGCGCGGCAGATGCGCACCACCTCGGCCACTTCGGCGGTGGAGCGGGGCAGGGCCAGGCAGGCCGCGGCGCCGCGATAGCGGCCGCGCCAATCCTCCACATGGCCCGCGAGATCGGCGGCCGCGGTGAGAACGCTGCCCGCGCCCAGGCTGGCCGTCAGGGCCGCCGTCACATCCATGCTTGCGTCCTGCATCATCCGCGTCTCAGCAAAAATAATCGCATAACGATTACAGCGAGTGAAATACGCTACATACGTTTTTCGGTCCGCACAAGATGTCCGTGGAACAGTTCTGCGCGCCCGCACCCGGCGCAGCCGGGACGGGGGGAAGTCTGCGGGGATTGCCAGCGGAAGGGGGGCGCTAGGCCTCGGGCTCGGGGCCCAGCATCTTGCGCAGCAGGAACATCAGGGCGACGCGCTCGGCGGCGTTGAGGTTCTGTAAGGTCAGTTCGGTGATGTGCTGGGCGCAGGGCACCATCTCATCAAGCGCCGCCGCCCCCTTGGGGGTCAGAGAGGCGATCACCTTGCGTCGGTCCTGCGGGTCGGCGGACAGCGAGATCAGGGCCCGCGCCTTGAGCCGGTCCATGATGCCGCGAATGGTCCCCTGGTCCACAGCCGTGGCCCGCACCAATTCGCTCTGCGAACTGGGGCCATGGTCGCGCAGCGCGCACAAGGCTACGAACTGCACCGCGGTCAGATTGGGGTCGGAGGCGTGCTGCTGGAAGATGGCCACATGCCGCTGATAGGTCTTGCGCAGCAGGTGCCCGACCTGTTCGCGAAAGTCATAAGCGGCGGCCGCATCTGTCTCTTGGCGCGACGCGGGTCGGCGGAGAGGACTGGCTGGCAGGGAATCCATCAGCAATACTGCGTTGCAAAAGAACAGGCCGATGGCGCGGCAAAGGCCATCGGTCATCAGGCGGGCACTGCGCCTGCCGGAGTAATCGTAGTGCATACACTGGGAACCGTGCAAGCGAGATCCGCCGCGCCGGCGCCCGCGGCGTTTTTTGCGTCAGGATGCCGAAGCTTTAATCATGCGCTGCACAAATTATATGTGCGGGCGCGGCAGGTTTTCATTTGAGATTGGAGATTGACGGAATAAAAAGTGTGTACTCTATTTTGTGCGCCGGAGCGTGGTTCCGTGCAGCGCGAAGGAAACGGCTTGCACGGCGTGCGGGCGGTCGGGACGGCGCAGGGCGCCGCGGCGGATCGCATGTCCGAAGGATCAATGACCACGACAATCCAGCGGGGTGAGAGTCATGTCGTTCCATCAGTCGCTTAGATCTTTGGTTCTCGCCGCGACGGTGGCGGTCTCCGCTTTCGGCGGCGCCCGCGCCGACGAGATTTCCGTCACCCAATGGGGCACCAGCCTCTATGGCGCGCCCTATGCGGTGGCCATGGCCGACGGCCTGTTCAAGAAGGCGGGCGTCGACATCACCTCCATCATCGGCTCCGGCGGCGGCGGCACCACCGTGCGCAACCTGCTGGCCAGCGACACGCCTTATGGCGAAGTGGCCATAGCCGCCGCGCTCGCCGCCCAGCGGCAGGGGCTGGACGTGATCATCGTCAATGCCGGCACCCGCTCGGTGGCCGAGGCCTCGCTGGTGACCATGCCGGCCTCGCCCATCAAGTCGCTCAAGGATCTGGAAGGCAAGAAGGTCGCCATCACCTCGCCCAAGGGCGTGTCGGAGATGCTGCTGCTCATGGCCCTCAAAGAGCAGGGCGTGGACGCCTCCAAGGTGGAGCGGGTGGCTTCCGGCGGCTATGTGAACGGCCTGACCATGCTGGAGCAGGGGGCGGTGGCCGCCGCCGTGCTGATCGAGCCTTTGTCCATCATCCGCGCCGACAAGTATCGCACCGTGGTCTCCTACGGCAATGTGCTGCCGCCCATGGCCACCTCGGTGGGCATCACCACCAGCGCCTTCGCCAAGGCCAATCCCGCCAAGCTCAAGGCCATCATCGCCGGCCGCGCCGCGGGCGTGGATGCGCTCTATGCGGACCCGGCCAAGGCGGCCACCATCATCGCCAAGGACTTCAAGCTGGAGCCGGACATCGCCAAGATCGCGGTCACCAACATGATCGGCCCGCGCATGTGGAGCCGCGGCCAGTTCTCCATCGCCGAGCTGGATCGCACCGTGGACGGACTGAAGCTGATCGGCGAAGTCACCGCCGATGTGGACTGGTCGAAGCTGCTGGACCCGGCCTATCTCCCCGCCGACCTGCAGGTCGTGAAATGAGCGTCGCCCTCGCCCCGAAGCCCCAGGAGGCCGCCATGGCGGACCACCACGCCCGCCTCACCGGCGTGACTCGGGTGTTCGGACCGCGCAACGGAACCGGGATCCATGCTCTGGGTCCGGTGGATCTGGATCTGCGGCGGGGCGAGTTCTTCTCCGTGGTCGGCCCGTCCGGCTGCGGCAAGTCCACCTTGCTGGACGTGCTGGCGGGGCTGTCCAAGCCCACCGCCGGCACCGCCGAATTCGAAGGCAAGCCCATCGATGGCGTTCCCGCCGGGGTGGGCGTGGTGTTCCAGGAAGACGCCTCCTTCCCCTGGCTGTCGGTGCGCGACAATGTGGCCTTCGGCCTGCGCCGCAGCGGCGTGGATGCCGCCGAGATTGCCCGCCGGGTGGATTATGCGGTGGGCTTCATGGGCCTGAAGGCGTTCGAGAATGCCTTCCCCGCCCAATTGTCCGGCGGCATGCGCCAGCGGGTGTGCATCGCCCGCACCTTGGTGATGCAGCCGCGCCTGATCCTGCTGGACGAGCCGTTCGGCGCGCTGGACCAGCAGACCCGCCTGCTCATGGGCGATGAATTGCTGCGCCTGTGGCGCGAGACGGACGCCACCGTGCTGCTCATCACCCATGCGCTGGACGAGGCGGCCATGCTGTCCGACCGGGTGGGGGTGATGTCGGCGCGGCCGGGCCTGTTCATCGACGTGCTGGATACCGGGTGGCCGCGGGATCGCGACAGCCGCATCGTCTCCCATCCCCGCTTCGGCGAACTGACTGCCCATCTGTGGGAGAAGCTCCGCGCGGAATCCCTCAAGCACATGCGCGGCAGCTGACGCCATGGCCACATCTCACACCGCGCTGAACCCCGCCACCTGGATCCGCCTCGGCGTCATTGTCGCTGCGGTCGCCGTGCTGGAGATCGCCTGCCGTGTGGGGTGGGTGCCGATGACCATCGTCATCCCCCCGTCTGCCATGGTGGGCAGCCTTGTGGAGCTGCTGCTCAGCGGCACCTATGCGCGGGACATGGCGGTGAGCTTCTCCAATGTGGCGCTCGCCGCCGCGCTGGCGGTGGTGCTGGGATTCATCATCGGCGTCATCCTGCATGCGCTGCCGCCGGTGCGCGGCGCGGTGGAGCCGCTGCTGGCCAGCTATTATGCGGTGCCCACCTTCATGTTCTATCCGGTGTTCATCATCCTGTTCGGGGTGGGTAGCGGGGCGATCATCGCCATCGCCGTGCTCCTCGCCATCGTCGCCATGATCACCGCCACCTTGAACGGCCTCGACCGCATCCCCCCGGTGCTGACCAAGACCGCCCGCATGTTCCGCATGCATCCCGCCGAGCGGGCGCTGAAGATCAGCCTGCCGGCGGCCATGCCCTATCTGTTCACCGGGGTGAAACTGTCGGTGGCCTACGCCTTCATCGGCGTCATCGCCTCGGAATTCATCCTGTCCGGCGCCGGCATCGGCTATGCGATCGCCTATGCCTATAACAACTTCAACAACCGCACCATGTACGGCCTGATGCTGCTGATCGTGCTGGCGGTGACGATCATCAATTCGGCGCTGGACATCATCGACCGCCGCCTGCAATCGCGGCTGAGGCGCTGATCCCATGCGGCATGTCCTCGGACCGGTCCTGGTCATTCTCGCCGGCCTCTTCGCCTGGGAGATCCTCCATCTGGCGGTGGCCAATTCCAGCCTGCCCTCGCCGCTGGAGACTTTCGGCGCGATCGCCGTGCTGCTGCGCGATCCCGACTTCTGGAAGCAGGCGGCGCAGACCGGGCAGGCCTTCGCGGTGGCGGTGGTTCTCTCCACCCTCGGCGGCATTACGCTCGGCATCCTCTTGGGCATGAAGCGCCTGGCGGGCGAGGTGGCCGAGCCGATCCTGGTGAACCTCTATTCCCTGCCCAAGGTGACGCTCTATCCGGTGGTGCTGCTGATCTTCGGGCTCGGCATCTCGGCGCGGATCGCCTTCGGCATCATGCACGGGCTGATCCCGCTGACCCTGTTCACCATGAACGCCATCCTGCAGCTGAAGCCGGTCTATCGGCGCAGCGCGGCGGTGATGGGCCTCACTTCCTGGCAGACGGCGCTCACCGTGGTGCTGCCCGCCATCCTGCCGCAGGTCATCACCGGCGCGCGCCTTGGCGTCTCGCTGTGTCTCCTGGGCGTGCTGATCGGCGAGATGTTCGCCGCCCGCAACGGCCTCGGCTACATGGTCACCCACGCCATGGAGCGGGGCGACATGGACACCGTTCTAGCGGTGGCGGTGCTGATCGCGGCCCTGGCGCTGGCGGTCAACGCGCTCCTGCTCAGCCTCGACCGGTCGCGGCGGCCATGATGCGGAGGTGCCCCTGCTCCTGACCCCGCCGGTGCCCCGCACCGCCTGACGGCCGCCTTTCTGACCCTGAACCCTGGGCCGCCCTACCGGACGGCCCCCGACCCCGCTTGCGCCTTTTGGGAGACCTCCGACCATGTATGATCCGTTCCAACTCGACCGCCTGATCGACCTGTGGCTCACCGAGGACATCGGCTATTGCGATCTCACCGTGCAGGTGATGATCGAAGCGGACGAGCAGGGCCATTTCTACATGAATGCCCGCGAACCTATGACCATCGCCGGCATCGACATCGCCGCCGCGGTGTTCCGCCGCTACGACCCGCGCCTGGAGATCGAGACCAAGGTCAAGGACGGCGACGTGGTGGAGAAAGGCGCGGTCCTCCTCACCGTGCGCGGCCCCGCCCGCGGCATCCTGACCGCCGAGCGCACCGCGCTCAACATCATGCAGCGCATGAGCGGCATCGCCACCGAGACGGCGAAATACGTGGCGGTGATCGCCGGCACCAAGGCCCGCCTGCTCGACACCCGCAAGACGACCCCTGGCCTGCGCATGGTGGAAAAGCATGCGGTGACGTGCGGCGGCGGCCTCAACCATCGCCTCGGCCTCGATAACGGGGTGATGATCAAGGACAACCACATCGCGGTCTGCGGCGGCATCGCCCCGGCAGTGGCCCGCGCCCGCAAGACCCTGCCCACACTCACCAAGATCGAGGTGGAATGCGACCGGCTGGACCAGGTGACCGAGGCGCTGGCCGCCGGCGCCGATGTCATCATGCTGGACAACATGTCCCTGGCCGACATGCGCACGGCGGTGGCCCAGGTAGCCGGGCGCGTGCCGCTGGAAGCCTCCGGCGGGATCCGCTTCGACACCATCCGCGCCATTGCCGAGACCGGCGTGGACTATATCTCCACCAGCAAGATCACCCAGTCCGCCCCGGCGGTGGATATCGGCCTCGACGAGGCCGAGTGAGGGGGACGAAGGGGACGAAGCGAGGCTTTTGCGGCACTGCTTTTGCTAGGCTGTCGTAGACCCTGCGTTCGTCATGGCCGGGCTTGTCCCGGCCATCCACGCCGGGCCGACTGTGCGGACCTTTGAGAACTGTGCGAGCGGTGCCCCGTGGATCCCCGGATCAAGTCCGGGGATGACGACCTGCTGCTGGGTATGACGACCTTCTGATGCAAGGCGCGCGCTAGCCATGCGTGACAGCCGGACGGAGTGGGTGATGGGATCGGGACTTTTCTTCTTCGTCGTCGGGCCCAGCGGGTCCGGCAAGGACACCCTGATCGACGGGGCGAAGGCGGCTCTGGGTCCCTCCGGCCGCTATGTGTTCGCGCGCCGCGCCATCACCCGGCCCGCCGATGCGGGCGGGGAGAGCCATGAGGCCCTCACCCCCGAGGCATTCGAGGCCATCCGCGCCGCGGGCGGCTTTCTCATCCACTGGCAGGCCCATGGGCTGAGCTACGGCCTGCGGGCCGACCTCCTGGATCAGATGGCCGCCGGCCGCCATGTGGTGGCCAATGGTTCGCGCGCCATGATCGCCGATCTCGCGCCGCGGGTGCCCCGCATGGTGGTGGTGGAAATCACCGCCCCGCCGGAGGTGCTGGCCGCCCGCCTCGCCGGGCGCGGACGCGAAGGCGCCGAGAGCATCGCCGCCCGGCTGGGGCGGCAGGTGCCGCCCATGCCGCCGGGCGTCGCCTTGGTGCAAGTGGCGAACGATGCCGCGCCGCGCGCCGGCATCGAGCGCTTCGTCGCTGCTCTGGAGGCGCAGGCAGCGCGGCTGCGGCTGGTGCGCATGCCCATCGAGGCCGGGCGCCGCAACGTCGCCTTCCTTGCCCGCGACTGCAGCGTGGTCTCCGCGCCCGATTATCTGGGGCCGGGTCGCATTGATCTCGCCGCAGGCGACCGCAGCATTCGCGCCGAGATCGCTTTGGTGGCCGATGCCTCATTGGCGAAGGATGCGGTGGGGCTCTCGGTGGAGGCGTTCGAGGCGCTGGGATTGCCGGAGGGCACCGACGTGGTGCTCACCCGCACCCCGATCCCCGAAAGCCGCGCGGCCTTGCGCCGGAAGATCCGCGGCGAGGCGCTGGACGAGCCCGCTTATTTCCAGGTGGTGGGCGACATCGTGGAGGGCCGCTATCCCGAGAGCGAGGTGGCCGGCTTCCTGGTGGCCGCCGACCGCGGCCTGAGCGACGGCGAAGTGCTGGCCCTGGCCAAGGTGCGGGCGAGCTTCGCCAATCGCATCGTCTGGGACGAGCCGATGGTGGTGGACAAGCACTCCATGGGCGGCATTCCCGGCTCGCGCATCACCATGATCGTGGTGCCCATCATCGCCGCCCACGGCTTGGCCATCCCCAAGACCTCGTCCCGCGCCATCACCTCGGCGGCGGGCACGGCGGATGCCATGGAGACCTTGGCGCGGGTGGATCTGGACGCCGCCGGCGTGCGCCACGCGGTGCAAAAGGCGCGCGGCTGCATCGCCTGGAACGGCCGCCTCAGCCATTCGGCGCTGGATGACGTGATGAATGCCATCACCCGTCCCCTGGGGCTGGATTCCAACCGCTGGTCGGTGGCCTCGATCCTGTCCAAGAAACTGGCGGCGGGCTCCACGCACGTCGTGATCGATTTGCCTTATGGCGCCCGTGCCCGGGTGAAAGGCGCGGCAGAGGCCAAGGAGATGGCGCGGCTGTTCGAGCAGGTGGGCGCCGGGCTCGGGCTCACCGTGGAAGCCATTCCCACCGACGGCAGCGTGCCCATCGGCCGCGGCATCGGCCCGGCCCTGGAAGTGCGCGACGTGCTCTGGGTGCTGGAGGGCCATCCCGAAGCGCCGAAGGATCTGCACGAGAAGGCGCTGTTCTTCGCCAGCCGGATCCTGGCGTGGGACCCGGCGGTCGGCCCCGGCAAGGCCCGCGCCCGCGCCGAGGCGCTGCTGGCCTCCGGCGCGGCACGGGAGGCCATGGACCGGATCATCGACGCCCAGGGCCGCTGGCCGGAGCCGGTGCGGCCCGGTCGCCTCACCCATACGGTGGTGGCGGGCACCTCCGGCGTGGTGACGGATATCGACGGCTTCGCGGTGGCGGGCATCGCCCGTCTCGCTGGCGCGCCGTCGGACAAAGGCGCGGGCATCGATCTCAAGGCGCGGGTGGGCGATGCGCTGTTCGCCGGCGACCCGCTATTCGTCATCCATTCCTCCACGGCCGCGGACCTGGATGCGGCCGCGGCCCTGGCCGCCAGATTCAGCGGCTTTGCCCTGGACACCGGCCGCGCGGCGGGCGCCGCCTGAGGCCGGAGGATCCGTCTGAGACTCGGGGGGCGCGCTCTCGTGCGCCCCGCCGGCCTCAGGGCATAATGGGCGGGTGGTAGGTGAAGGTCCCCATCAGCACCGCCGCCATGATCATCATGATGGGAAAGTGGATGAAGAACTGCACCGAGGTGTAGCCGATCAGATCCTTTGACTTCAGCCCCAGAATGCCCAGCAGTGGCAGCATCCAGAAGGGGTTGATGAAGTTGGGCAAGGTCTCGGCGATATTGTAGACCATCACCGTCCAGCCCAGATGGGCTTCGATCACGTTGGCCGCCTTCATGATGTAGGGCGCCTCGATCACCCATTTGCCGCCGGCGGAGGGGATGAAGAAGCCCAGCACCGCCGAATAGATGCCCACGAAAAACGAGAACACGCTGGCATTGCTGGAGATGCCCACGAACCAATGGGCGATGGTGTCGGACAAGGTGGCGCCGGCGGCATTGGGCACCTTGGTGAGGATCTGCGCGATGCCCGCATAGAAGGGAAACTGCAGCAGCACGCCGGAGACGCTGGGCATGGCCTTGGAAAAGGAATCGATGAGGCTGCGTGGGCGCCAGTGCAGCAGGATGCCCAGCAGCAGGAAGACGAAATTATAAGTGTTGAGACCGGACAGGGTGATCAGCGGATTGCCCGACTGGAAGGTCTGCCACAGCCAGCCCATGGCCAGCAGCACGATCAGGATGGTCAGGATCGGGCTGAACTCCAGGAAGTCGCCCGGCCGGCTGGCTTTCTTGGGCGCGACATGGTCGGTGTCCAGCGCGACCCCCAGATCCGCAGCGGTCACCTCCTTGCCCGGCGGCGGCGCGGTGAAATAGCAGATCGCCGCCGACAGCCCCGTGACCATCACGGTGACCACCAGATTCTGCCAGGTGAGGATGGTCTCGGCAAAGCCGATGACGCCGGTGATGGGCAAAAGGCCGGCGGGAATGCTCGCCGCATTGGCCTGGAGCTGCGCAGCCGAAGACGTGATGCCCAGGGTGAAGCCGCAGCCCAGGCCCAGATAGCCGGCGGCCCCCGCCGCACGATAATCCAGCCGGATGTCGGTGCGCCGGGCGATCTCGCGCACCAGCAGGCCGCAATAGATCAGGCTCAGGCCCCAGTTCACCAGCGACAGCAGGATGCTGAGCACGCCCACGAACACCACTGCGCCCCGGCTGGTGGACGGGATGCGCGCCATGCGCCGCAGCAGCGCCGCCACGGGCGGCGACATGGCCAGCACATAGCCGCCGATGGCCACCAGCGCCATCTGCATGGTGAAGGGGATGAGGTTCCAGAAGCCGTCCCCGAAGGCGCGGCTGACCGCCAGGGGCGATCCGCCGTGCAGCATGGTGCCGCCCGCCACCGCGATCACCGAGATCAGGACGAACACATAGGCATCGGGAAACCAGCGTTCGGCGAACTGCACCATGTGCGCGGAGAAGCGCCGGAGGATGTTGGTCTCGCCCTCCAGCGGAGGCGTTTGAAGACCCGGTTTCAAAGGGATCTCGGTCGTGCGTGTCATGGGTTAACCCTCTGGTTTGGAAAGCTTTGGCGACGATCTCGCTTGTGGCGCGAGTTAAAGGGCGAGCGTAACGGGGCTGAGCGGAACGGCCTGACAGGTCAGGCAGGCGCCGGGTTCCGGCGTGCTGCCGTCCAGATGGGCGACCGCGCCGGACACCAGCGTGAGGGCGCAGCTTTCGCACTGCCCGACCCGGCAGCCGCTGGGCAGTGCGATGCCGGCCGCATGGGCGGCCTCCAGCAGTGACCCGTTCTGGGGTGACCAGGCGAAGCTGTCCCCCGTGCCGGCGATCTGGATGGTCTGCGGGGCGAGCGTTGCCGGCACCGCGGGCGGATCGGCGAAGGCCTCCGCGAAGATGTCGAAGCGATGAAGCCCCAGGGCGCTCAACGCCTCGGTCATGGCGGCGGTGAAGGCAGGGGAGCCGCACAGATAGGCGAGGGGCCGCTGCGCCAGCAGGGCCCGCACCGGCGTCAAGTCGAGCCGTCCCGCTTCGACCCGGCCGGGGGTGAGACGGTCCTCCGGGCGGGGGGCGGAATAGACGGTGATCCGCTCCAACTCGGGCAGGGCGGCCTCCAATGCGGCGAGGCGCGTCGCGAAGGGATGGGCCGCGCCGTCGCGGCAGGCGTGCAGCAGCAGCACCTTGGGCACGCGGGCTGCGGGCCCCCGCTGCGCCAGCGCTTCCAGGTGCGCCAGGAACGGCGTGATGCCGACGCCCGCCGCCAGGAAGAGCAGCGGCCGCGCCCCGGCCAGCGGTGGGGTGAAGAGGCCGGCGGGCGCCTCCAACTGGACCACATCCCCGATCTTGAGGGCGTGCATCCGGTCGGAAGTGCCGTGCGCCTCCGGCGCGCGACCCGCATGGCGCTTCACGCCGAGGGTGAGGGTGTCGGGCGCGGGGCCGGCTTCGGTCAGCGAATAGGCCCGCGCCTGGGAGGCGCCCGGCGGGGTCGCCATCACATATTGTCCCGGCAGGACGGCGGGCAACGCACCGCCATCCACCGGCTCAAGGCGCAGCGCCAAGACCTCGTCGCCTTCGGCACGTCGCTCGGCGACGCGGAAGGCGCGGGTGCCGGTCCAAAAGCCCCGGCTCGCCGTCGCATCACGGCGGATCTGGCACAGGCCGGCCCGCAGCGGCACCGAGCCGCTGACCGGATCACGGTCCTGGTCACTGAGCACGGCGTTGATGTTGGACGTCAGCGCGCCCGCCGGCGGCCGTCCGTCGCGGCCGAGGGGCGGGCAGTCCTCCCACCAGCCGAATTCCGCCAGCACCACCCGCGCATCCAGCGCCGGATTGAGCCGCACCCGCAGGCGCGCCGCGCCGTGGACGGTCTCCAACACGGCCCAGTCCCCGGCGGACAGGCCACGGGCCGTGGCGAGGGCGGGCGCGATCTCCACCGCCGGATCGGGCGATTTCTTGCGCAGCGCGGCCACATGGCGGTGCGAACTGTGGACGAACCAGCCGCTTTTCGCGGTGGTCAGCACCAAGGGAAAGGGCGGATCGGCTTCCCGCTGCGGGCTGTCCGTCGGTTCCACATGGCCGGGCAGGGGGGCATGCCCGTGGGCGCGCAGGGCGTCCGAATAGAGCTCCACCCGCCGGGTCGGCGTGGCAAACCCGGCCACGCTGCCGTCGGCGCTGACGGCGGCATATTTGGCAAAGCCGGTGGGCTGCGGGCAGCGCACCCCATCGGGCTGGCGGCGCAGATCGTCCACGGTCAGGCCGAGCGGGGCCAACTGAAAGTTCCAGCCGGCCTCGATGTCGCCGCCGAAGAAGGCCTCGCCGTGCCCCAGCCGCAGCGCCAAGGCGGCGGCGATGTCGTAATCCGCGCGGCTCTCGCCCAGCGGCGGCAGGACGCGGGGGCGGAACTGGATGGTCTCTGCCGCCGCCTGGGTGATCTCGAAGCCGATCTTCAAGGCATCGCGCTCCCACGGCATGTTGGCGGGCAGAACGATGTCGGCATTCTCGGCGGTGGGGTTCATGAACATGTCCACGTGGACATGAAACGCCAGCGCCTGGAGCGCCCTGAGATTGCGCGCGGTATCGCCCTGCGAGACCGCGAAATTGGTGCCGAAGCTCATGAGTGCCCGCACCGGATAGGGGGTGCCGTCCAGCACCGCCTGGGCGAAATCCCGCGCGGTGATCCAGCCGAAGCGGGGCGGCCCCAGGGGCAGCTCGGCCAGCCCCAGCGCCTTGGCCTGCTGGGCCGGCGGCAGGAGCGCGTAATCGTTCAACGACTGCGTGGGCGGTGGCACGGTCCACAGATTCCCGCCCGGCCGATCGCAGGCGCCGGTGAGGGCATAAAGGGTGGCGATGGCCCGTTCGGTGGCGGTGGCGTTGGTGTGCTGCCCGACCCCGGTCCAGGAATGATAGGCAAGGCGCGGGCTGTTCTCGAACAGCGCGTAGAAGGCAGCGACCGCTTCCGGCTCCAGCCAGGTGATCGCTGCCACATGGGCAAGCGTATAGGGCGCCGCCTGTGCCGCCAGGAGGTGGAAGACCGTCGCCGCCGCGACGGGGTGCCCATCGGCGGCGGTGAGGGCGGCCGTCCCGTCGAGGCGCACGGCCGCGGCCTCCGGTGGGGGGCGGCGGGTGTCATAGGGGCGCGGCGTGCCGGCGGCATCCAGCAGCACGAAGGCGTCGGGATCGCCATCCGCCCACAAAGCGTCGGCCCGCAGCAGGGCGCCGGTGGCGGTGTCCACCAGCAGCGGCGCATTGGTCCAGCGCGCCACGAAGGCGGCGTCGAAGGTTCCGCTGGCGATCAGGTGGTGGATGGCGCCCATGGCGAGCGCGCCGTCGGCCCCCGGGCGGATGCGCAGCCATTGGTCGGCCAATTGTCCCGAGCCGTTGGGCTTGGGGTCCACCACCGCGACGGTGGCGCCGCGGCGCCGCGCGTCGGCGATACGGCTGGCCTGGGCCAGCCACGTGCGGGCGGGATTGTGCCCCCACAGCACAATGGCGTCCGCTTGCTCATAGTCGGGCACGCCGATGCCGCGGCCGAAGGTCAGCGCATGGGCGTAATCCTTGTGCCAGCCGCACACTTCCACCGCATAGATGACATTGGGACTGCCGAAGCAGCGCACGAACCGCTCCACCCAGTCGAAGCTGTCCACCATGGGGGTGCCGCTGGGGGTGGTGATGGCGAAGGCCACCGCCTCCGCGCCGGACGTCTCACGAATGTCCGAGAGCCGGTCTGCGACGGCGTCCAGTGCCACATCCCAGGAGATTTCCTCCCACCGTGGCTCCGCTGCGCCGCGCGGGCTCGTGCGGCGCAGGGGCACGGTCAGGCGGCGCGGGCTGTGCACCAGTTCCGGCGCCGCGCGGCCCTTGGCACAGAGTGCGCCCCCGGTGGGATGCGTGGTGTGCGGCTCCACCGCCAGCAGTCGCTCGCCCTCGACCACGGTGATGGTGCCGCACCGAGAGCGGCAGAGCGTGCAATAGCCAGGAATTCGCTCCGCCACGCGTTCCATCCGTCCTGGAAAAGTTGGTAGCGCATTTAAGTAGCGCGTTACACATTTTGGTCACGCGCTACTCCCGTCGTCAAGAGTTTTGCTATGCTGAGTCGCAAAGCCGCGACCCGCACCTCCGCCCCATGAGCTAAGGGGGCGTCACGCTGGTGACGGCCGCAGGAGGGCATGCAGGTCCCATGGATCCGAATTTGCGGGAGCAGGTGGTGCAGCAGGTGCGCGCCGAAATCATTTCCGGCCAGAGCCCGCCCGGCACCATGTACTCGGTGCCCACCCTGGCCGAGAGCTTGGGCATTTCCACCACCCCGGTGCGCGAGGCGCTGCTGGAGCTGTCCCGCACCGGCCTGCTGGAGCCCATGCGCAATCGCGGCTTCAAGGTGGTGGAGCCCTCGGAGACCGACCTGCGCAATCTGTTCAACCTGCGCGAAGTGCTGGAACTGCACGCTGCCGATGTGGTGGCGCGCAAGCCGCAAAAGGATCTCGACGCGCTCTATCGCTTGGCCGACGACATCGCCCGCGCCGTCCGCGAGGACGATCTGCGGCTCTATCTGGAAGCAGACCGGAGCTATCACCGCCTGCTCACCGCCGCGGCGGACAATCCTCTGCTGACCGAGATGGTCATGGGGCTGCGCGACAAGATGCGGCTCTATGGCATCGCTTCCCGCAGTGGCCTGGCCCGCCAGCAGGAGTCGGTGCCTGAGCATTATGAGATCATCGACCTGGCCAAGGCGGGCGACGCCCCGGCGCTCGCCGTGCTGCTGCGGCGCCACATCCGGGCTTGGGAGCCGGTGTTCCTCGAAGCCCTGGCCCGCAGCCCCACGGCCAGCGCGCGGGAACCGTTGATGGCGGTCCGGGCGCGTCGCTGAGCGCGCAGACGCCGGCCGCCTTTGCGCTGGCGCGGGACCGCCGCGTGCTGCGGCGCGATGATGCAACCCTGGAGCAAGGATAGCGGTGGAAAACCGAGCCAGGTTCGCCTTGGGCGACATTCGGGCTGTGTGGCGCACGGCGGGCTTTCGGGGGCTATCACGTGACCATCAAACGCATTCTGTCGTTGTCCATTCTCCTGATCGCGGCGATTGCCTGCGCCCTGTCCGTCACCATGGCCCTGCGCCAGTATGGCCAGTTGAGCGCCAGCGCCAGCGCCGAACTGCGGTTGCAGACCATCCGCGCCTTGGCGGACATCCCGCGGGTGATGAACCCCGAACGGGGCCTGACCACCCTGGCGATCCAGACCCAGACCGCCGAGCAGGCGGACCGCACCGATCTCAAGGCCTATCGCGCCGACACGGAAAAGGTGATGGCGGACATCCGCGTCCGCACCGCCGCCACCCTCGGCGAACTCGATGACGCCGAGGCCCTGGTGGCCGCCGGCAAGGAGCTGGAAGCGACTTACCGGGCGCTGCGCGCCGCCTCCGACGCCGCCATGGCCCAGCCGGTCGGCGCGCGCGGCAATGCCGCCGCCGTGGTGGTGGAAAAGGCCGCGGCCATGGGCTCGCTGGCGACGCAGACCATGAACATGCAACTGCGCAAACTGGCGGGCCTGAACGGCGTGGCCTATGCCTGGGGCAGCGTGGCAACCTCGGTCCTGGACCTGCGCGACTATGGCGGACGCCAAGCGGGCATGCTGCAGTCGCTGGTGGCCGCGCACAAGCCGGTCATCCCGGCCCAGCAGGTGGAGTTCTTCATCCTCCAGGGCCGCGTCGATCAGGTGTGGGGCGCCCTGTGGGGGCTGCGCGACGTGGCGGGCGGCGCGGCGAGCTTCAAGCCGGCGCTGGAAAAGGTCAATCAGGACTACATCCAATACTTCAGCACCATCCGCCAGGAGATGCTGCCCTTCTTTTCGACGGGGGAGTTTCCGCTGGACGGTGCGGCGTATCGCGAAAAGACCTATCGCATGTGGATTCCGGTCATCGCCTTGCGCGATGCCGCCTTCGATGGCGCCTCCGCGGCCATCGAACGGACCATGGACAGCGCCCGGAGCAGTCTGGTGATGGCGCTGCTGGGGCTGGCCGCCGTGGTGCTCGCCGTGGTGGCGGTGTTGGTGGTGGTGTCGCGCCGCGCCATCCGGCCCCTGTTCCACATGACCGCCGCCATTGGCGAGATCGCCTCGGGCCATCTGGAGACCGTTATTCCGGGCGTTGGCCGGCGGGACGAGATCGGCCAGATGGCGGGCTCGGTGCAGGTGTTCAAGGACAGCCTGGTGCGCAATGCCGCGTTGGAAGCGGAAACCATCGCCGCCCGCACCCGCGCCGAGACGCAGCGCCGCCAGACCATGGAAGAGCTGGCGACCATGTTCGAGGCCACGGTGGGTGGCATCGTCGGTGCCGTCGGGGCCTCGGCGGATGCGCTGAAAGCCTCCTCGCATCTGCTGGCCAAGAGCGCTGACGAGACCGCCGGGCGCTCCAA
The DNA here is from genome assembly GCA_965227945.1 of Azorhizobium sp. Lineage (GTDB taxonomy): Bacteria > Pseudomonadota > Alphaproteobacteria > Rhizobiales > Xanthobacteraceae > Azorhizobium. The sequence continues at coordinate 718,430 of CBDDGQ010000005.1, forward strand.
CACCGTGGCTGCTGCGGCGGAGGAAGCGGCGGCCAACGTCAATGTGGTGGCCTCATCGGCTGAGGAACTGGGTAGCTCGGTGCAGGAGATCCGCCGCCAGGTGGAGCAGGCGGCTGCGTGCTCGCTCACCGCGGTGAACGAAGCCCGCGCCACCGGCGAGGTGGTGCAGGAGCTCACCCAGGCCGCCAACCGGATCAGCGACATTCTGGGCCTGATTTCCAATATCGCCGGCCAGACCAATCTGCTGGCTCTCAACGCGACCATCGAAGCCGCCCGTGCCGGCGAGGCCGGGCGCGGCTTCGCCGTGGTGGCGGCGGAAGTGAAAGAACTGGCCAACCAGACCTCGGCGGCCACCGCGCAGATCTCCGATCAGGTGGGGGCTATCCAGTCCTCCACGGCGCGGGCGGTGGGCGCCATCGGCTCCATCGCTTCCACCATCCAGCAGATGAACGCCTATTCCAATGCCATCGCCTCGGCGGTCTCGCAACAGGGATCGGCCACCGGAGAGATCGTGCGCAGCGTGGCGCAGGCCTCCGCGGGCACCAGCGAGGTGACCGGCAACATCACCGGCGTGGCGATCACCGCCCAGAGCGTCGGCGCCGCTGCGGGCGAAGTCCTCAGCTTGTCGACCGATCTTTCGGGCCAGGCCAGCGCCTTGAGCACGGAAATGTCCCGCTTCCTCGCCACGGTGCGCTCCGCCTGAGACAGACCATTCGCTGAGGCGACGGGCGGCCCTCGGGCCGCCCGTTGGCGTTTCAAGGCCAGCGCTTGGGACTTTGGGCGAGAACGGCGGGCGAGCGATGGCGCGGCCTACGCCATCGACAGGGCGTCCAAAAGGGCCGGGCGGGACGGGACAGGGGCGAGGAGGAGCGTCGCACCACTGTAAGAGCGCACCTCTACAAGACATCGTTCAACCCGGATTCCCGCAGAACGATGCCCCTCGTCATCAAGCCGCGCCCGTTGGCGGTACTCACCAAGGTCGAACGCCGGATCGAGGGCGCGCGCTACATCGCGACGGTCATGGTGGCGTTCGATCTGGCGGACAGCAGCCGCCTGGATGGCGAACAGGCGTTGTGGCTGATGGCGGCCCAAGCCCTGCCGCCGGGCGGCGCCCTGGACACCGGCATGCCCAAGCCCCGCGCCGAACTGCTGATCGGCGGTCGCATCCAGGCCCCGGACCGCACCGGCCTCCTGCTGGAGGCGGAGGTGGGCGGGCTCACCAAGCGCCTCGCGGTGTTCGGGGACCGCTGGTGGACCGGCAGCGCCGGCGGCTACACCGCCACCCTGCCGCGTCCGCTGGACGACCTGCTGCTGGCGCCGGACCGGGCCTTCGGCGGGCCGGGGCATAAGCTCAATCCCGCCGGCCGGGGCTTCGACGCGGCGGGACGGATCGGCGCCGGGGCCCCGGTGGCGCTGCCCAATGTGGAAGACCCCGCCGCCCTGATCCACGGCCCCGACGACGCTCCGGCGCCGGCCGGCTTCGGCCCCCTGGACGTCATGCACCCCGAGCGGGCGCGCCTCGCCGGCACCTATGACCAGGCCTGGGTGGAGCATGTGGCGCCGGCCCTGGCGGCCGACATCCACCCCGATTTTTTCATGAGCGCGCCGCCGGACCAGCGCTTCGGCGATTATCTGCGGGGCGGCGAACCCTACCGGCTGCGGAATTTCTCCAGCGCCATGCCGGAACTGACCGGCCATCTGCCGGCGCTGCGGCCGCGCGCCTTCGTCGGGCGCACCAACCAGCCCTGGGTGGAGATGACCTTGCGCCTCGACACGCTCTGGCTGTTCGCCGGGGCCCGGCGCGGCGTGCTGGTCTGGCATGGCCTGGTGCCGGTGGCGGACCTGGACGGGCGGGATGTCACCGATCTGATGCTGGCCTATGAGCGCCTGGACGAGGCCCCGCGTGCGCTGGAGCATTATGCGCAGGTGCGGGCGCTGCGCACGGACCCCGAGACGGCGCCGCGCTATGCCTTCAGCGAAGAGCAATTGTCGCCGGCGCCCGATCCCGTGGCCGCCGCCCGGCGCCGCGCCGCCCGCAGCGCCCTGGCCCATGCCCGCGCGGCGGTGGCCGCAGAGGCCTCAAACTTCCTCCTGACCCGCCAGCTGGATCGATTGGGCGTCCCCGCCGCCTTGCGGCCGCCTCCCGCGGTCCCGGACCCCGATCCTTTGCTGGTGCCGACGCCCGAGGACATCGCCGAGGGCACCTTCGATCTCGGCGAATTGCTGGACGGGGTGGAGCGCAAGAGCCGGGCCGCCCATGACGCGCTCCGCACCCTGTCCGATCAGGGAACGCCGGTGCTCAGCGCCATGGCGGATCTGCAACGGCCCGATGCCGGCTCCGCCGCGGTGGATGCGCTGTTGGCCAGCCTCGCGCCGCTGGGGGCCGCGGATGTCGGCGGGACTCTCGATGCCGCCACCGGCGGTCGCCCGATCCCCCTGCCGGATCTCGACGGCGAGGCGCCGCCGGAGAGCCTTGTCGCTGGCATGGGGACAGCGGCGCAGGCGGGCGACTGGCGCTCGCTGCTGGCCGACGCCCTCCAGGGCGCCGACGATGACGTCATCCTGGCCGCCGCCCGCGCCCGCTTTCTGGCGCTGCCGGAGGCCGGACCCTTCGCCGCCGCGCGGGGCGCGCTCACCACGGCGCGCCAACTGGAGATGCCTCCGATGCCGGAGCGGCCGGCGGATGCGCCCGCCGCCGCGCCGCCGCCGCCCGCCGACCCGGTGGCGGCGCTGTTGGCGCAACTGGAAGCCAGCCCCGACATGCCCAGCGACACCCGCGCCGCCTTGGCCGCGCAGGTGGCGCAGGCCGAGCAGGGGCTGAGCGCCGCGCTGCCGGGGCTCGCCGGTGGCGGCCGCTCGCCGCTGGACCTGCTGCTGGACGCGGTGGCGCCCGCGGCGGCGCAGGACGGCCCGCCGCAGGACCGGCTGGCCCGCGGTCAGGCCGACCTGGCCGGTGCCGAGGCGGTGATGGATGAAGCCGAGCCGCGCCTCGCTGCGGGCCTTGCCGCCTTGCGCTTGAACGCGCCGGAACCGGCCTATCCGCAAGAGGTGTTCTCCGCCCATGTGGCCCGCCGCTTCGGCGACCTGGTGCTGGAGGAAGCCCGTGCCGGGCGCAGCCTGCGCGGACGGGATCTGGCGGGGGCCAATCTGGCGGGCGCCGATCTGTCCGGGCTGGACTTCACCGGGGCCTTCCTGGAGCAGGCCAACCTGGCCAATGCCCGCCTCGTCGGGGCGATCCTGGTGGAGGCCACCCTCTGCGGCGCCCGTCTCGACCATGCGGACCTGTCGGGGGCGGATCTGACCCGCGCCAATCTGTGCGGCGTGGATGCGCCCGCCGTGGTGCTGGCGGGCGCCCGGCTCGACGGCACGCGACTGATGCGGGCGCACCTGGCCGGTGCGCGCATGCGCGGGGCGATCCTGTGCAATCTCTCGCTTCTGGAGGTGACGCTGCCGGGTGCCGACCTCACCGAAGCCCGGCTGGACGACATCATGGTGCTGAAGAGCGACCTGACCGGCGCGGTGATGACGCGGGCGCGGCTGCGCCAATGCCAGTTTCTGCAGGTGGAGATGGCGGGGGCCGATCTCTCCGGCGCCTTCCTCGACCGCTGCTGTCTCATGAGCGTGCGCGCGCCCGGCCTCACGGCGCGGGAGGCGGATCTGCGCGGCTCGGTGTTCATCGGCGGCACGGTGCTTACCGAAGGGGGGTTCGACGGGGCACTGGCCAGCGATTGCAGCTTCTTCGGTGCCGATCTCACCGCTGCCCGTTTCGCCGGCGCGGTGCTCGACCGCAGCCTGTTCGGCGATGCGAGGCTGGCGGGAGCGGATTTCCGCCTGGCGTCGATGCGCCGGGTGTTTGCCGACGGCGCGGGGCTGGCGGGGGCGGACTTTGTCGGGGCCCATCTGATGGAGGCCCAGTTGCATCGCGCCGATCTCACCGGCGCCCTGCTGCGCGGGGCCAATCTCTATGGCGCCGATCTCAGCGATGCGGACCTGTCCGGGGCGGACTTCACCGACGCCAATTTGACCAACACGGTGCTGGCACTGGAGACGAGCCTTGCCTGACACCGCCAGCCGCGTCTCCGAAGGGGCGGCATCCCTGGACAGCCTGCAGCACGACCTTCTGACCCATGCCCGCCTGGGCCTGGCTTATGAGGGCGGCGAATTTGACTTCACCGACTGGACCGAGGCGCCGCCTTTGGCGGGCGCCAAGTGTTTCGGCAGCGCCTTTCGCGGTGCCCGGTTCGATCGCACCGCGCCGGTGGGCGCCTTGTTCATGAAATGCGATCTGGCGGGGGCGGGCTTTGCCGGCGCCGATCTCACCGGCACCCGCTTCATCGACTGCGACCTGTCCGGCGCGGTGTTCGACGGGGCGCTGCTGGCCCAAGCGGTGTTCGTCCGCTGCGCCATGCCGCGCGTGCGGCTCGCGGGCGTCACCGTGCGCGACACCAGCCTGCTCGTCTGCGACCTCACGGCGGCACGCCTGGCGGGCGCGCGGATCGACGGCGTCGCGCTGATGGACTGCACCTTGACGGGGATCGATCTGACCGAGGTGGTGGCAACCCGCCTCATGGCCACCAAAGCCGATCTCACCGCGGCGCAGATCGGCGGGCTGGTGTGCGACACGGTGGTGCTGGTGGATGCCAACCTCTCCGGGCGCGATCTCACCGGCGTGGTCCTGGCCCGGGTCAATTTCATGGGCGCCGATCTCTCCGGCACCGACCTCTCCGGCGTCGACCTGTCCGGCAGCTTTCTGAAAGGGTGCAGTTTCGCGGGGGCGAACCTGTCCGGCATCACGGCTGTGCAGACGCATTTCGCCCAGAGCGACCTCACCGGCGCGCGGCTGGTGGGGGCGCACCTGGCATCGGCCAATTTCATGGAGGCGCGCCTCGCCCAAGCGGACTTCTCCGCCGCCGACCTGGAGATGGCGGTGATGACGGGGGCCAGCGCCCCGGCCGCGTGCTTCGCGGCGGCGAACCTGGCCTATGCCACCCTGGCCGGCGCCCGCCTGGAGGGCGCCGATTTCACCAATGCCCGCTTCGCGCGCACCGATCTGCACCGGGCCAACACCACCGGGATGCTGCGCCTTGGCGCCACCGGCGACACCCTGGACACCGATCCCCACCGGGCCGTGGCGGAACTTTACAACCCGCGGCAGGTGCGCCCTGCCGCACCGGAGCATTGAGATGTTCGTGACCTCCCAAGGCCCCATGCCGGCCACCGATCTCGGCTTTCCCGATGTGTGCAAGACCCCGGTGGGGCCGGTCGTGACGCCGCTCCCTTATGCCAGCATCGGATTGTCCACGACGGCCATCCCCAACCAGACCAAGGTGCTGCTGTCCGCCATGCCCGCGCACAACCTGACCACCGTGACCCCCATGACCAATGGCAATCAGCCTGGGGTGCTGCTGGGGGTGGTGTCCAACATGATCATGGGGCCGGCGCAGGCGGCGATGGGCTCCACCAATCTGATGATCGGCGGCGCGCCCGCCACCAAGCTCACGTCGCCGACCAAGCAGAATGGCAGTTGCCCCAATGAACCGGGTGTTCGCATCAGCCCGTCGCAAGCCAAGATGATGTCGTTGCGATGAGTGCCGTGGCGCCCATGATCCTTATGCGTCGGACCCCAGGAAGGGTGTGCTTATGTCGGTGGAATTGACGCTGACCGTCTCGATCCCTGCGCTGGGTGTGCAGGACCTCGCCTGCGAGGCCGTCACCGGCCATGAGGCGATCTCCGAGCCGTATCGCTTCGAGGCCTTCCTGGTGACGCCGCTGGACCTGGCGGGGCAATCCGCCGCCGGCAAGCCGGCCTGGATCACCGTGTCCACCCGGGGCGAGAGCGCCACCTTTCCGGGGGTGGTGCTGGAATTTCGGGTCCGCGACAAGCCGAACCAGAACGATTTTTCCTATGCGGTGGTGATCGCGCCGCAATTGGCGCTGCTGGATTACAGCCAGCAGACGGAAGTGTTCGCCGCCGATACGGCGATGGATGTGAACACGCTCATCACCGGCATCCTGGGCGGCACCTTGTCCCGGGGCAGCACCACCACCGGCCACGGCCAGGAGCTCAATTTCAGCGTCTCCTCCACGGTGGAACAAGAATATCCGCGGACCAACATCACCAAATATAATGAAACCGACCTGAAGTTCTTTTCCCGGGTCTGCGAGCATTACGGCATTTTCTATTACGTCTCCACCGATGGCTCCGGCCAGACCCCCAAGGACAAGATCACCGTCGGCGCCAAGAACACGGATTTCGCCAGGCCGGTGGAGATCCGCTTCAAGGGCGACAGCGACACCAACCCCACGGACGAAGTGTCCGTGACGTCCTTCTCCAGCGTGGAACGCCCGCAGGTGAAGCAGGTGCGGCTGCGCGACTATAATGAGGCGACGCCCAGCACCAGCCTCATCTCCGGCTCCCCCGCCGGCACGGGGGTGGGCGAGATCGTTGAATATGGCGACAACTTTCCCGACGATAGCGACGGCAAGAAGCTGGCCGCCATCCGCGCCGAGGAACTGGCCTGGCAGGCGGCGGTGTTCGAGGGCCGCAGCACCTCGCCGGCCCTGCGCGCCGGTGCCACCTTCACCCTGACCGAGCATCCGATCAGCGCCTTCAACACCACCTATGTGGTGGTGTCGGTGACCCATCAGGCGGGCGCTCCGGCGCCGCGGGGCTTCTCCGCGGGAGCGCCGGCCGCGGCCTATGGCAACAGCTTCGTGGCGATCCGCAAGGACCGCGCCTTCCGCCCCCGGCGGGTGACGCCGCGGCCGGTGATGTCCGGCGTCTTCAATGCCTTGGTGGATGCGGAAAACGACGACAAGCGCGCGCCGCTGGACGACGCCGGCCGCTATCGGGTGCGCTTCAGCTATAATGAGGGAGCCAACAGCAGCACCGCGGGCAAGGCCAGCGCGGCCTTGCGCCAGGTGCAGCCCTATGCGGGCGCCTCCGCCAACAATGTGGTCAGCGGCCTGCATCTGCCGCTGCTGAAGAATGCGGAAGTGCTGGTGGGCTATGTGAATGGCGACCCGGATCGTCCGGTGATCGTCGGCGCCGCCTATAACGGCACCAATGCCGACCCGGCGACCAAGGCCACGCGCACCGGCAACCGTCTGCGCACCACCGCCGGCACCTTGCTGGAAATGGAGGACGGCGCCGACGACAGCGGCACGCGCTATCTGCGCCTGGACGTGCCCAAGACCGTCGGCGACAAGCCGCCGTCCGGAAACTATTTGCGCCTCGGTGCCTCGTCCGGCGACGACGAAAAGCCCGCCAAGTCCGGACTGACCTACTCCACCTCCACGGTGAGCACAAAGGATTCCAACGCTTATACGTCCACCGGCGGCGGGCTGGCCTACACCGGCTTCGACACCAAGACGGACAACAGCGAGGACAAGGTGACCGTGACCGCGACCACCCAGACCCCCTCCGGCAATGGCGTGCTGCTCTATAGCGAGCAGGATCTGGACGTGAACATCGTCGGCGCGGCGACGATGAAGTTCGGCGCCGGTTACGCCACCCAGACCACGGCCGGGGATTCCACCCATGCGGTGAAGGACGGGCAATACACCTTGAAGGCCAGCAATGGCGTGAAGATCACCGGTGGCGATACGGGGTTGGCTGACGTGTCCATCACCGCCACCAACATGGTGAAGACCAAGTCGCTGGGCGACACCACCTTCTTCACCTATGGCACCACCACCAAATATTCCATGGGCGAATCCTTCACCATTTTCATGGGCTTCGAGCAGACCCTGAAGGCTTCCATCTCGCTGACCATCCAATTGTCGGCGGTCGGGACCATCACCCTGGGCGCCGCCACCACCCTGACCCTGGGCGCCAAGGTGGACGTGATTGTCGGCCAATCCGCCAAATATTGCGTCGGTCTGGGCGACTTGAAGATAGCCACCAAGGACCTGAAGATGGCGGTTCAGGACATGAAGATCGTGTCCACCGATTATAAGGTTGTGGGCATGTATGAGTCGAAAATGGTGAATATCTGCGTTGAAGAAATCATGATGAAGGCCTCGAAGACGGTGGTGACCAGCACGGACTTCTCGCTTCTGACCGAAGTTCAGTCGCTGGCGACCAAAGCCGTCAGCATGAAGACGAATTTCGTGAGCGGCCTGTTGAACGTGATGTGATGGAAATTTGGGATGGGGCCACGGTGATGACGGAAACGCTGCAATTGGTGCGCGTGCGCGCCACGGCCTCGGCGGCGCTGGAGTTGCCGGAGCCGCTGGAGATGCCGCAGGCGCGGAGCGGGCGGATGGCTGCCGCACGGGTCCTGGCGGTGGAGCCGGACGGCCGGGTGACGGTGGCGATCGGCGAGGCCGAGATGCCGGCGGCACGGGCGCTCTCCTGCCTGGTGGAACCGGCTGCGGGCGATCGCGTCCTGCTGGCCCAGGTGGATGGCGAGAGTTTCGTCCTCGCGGTGCTGGATCGACGGGAGCCCGGCCCGGCCCCGGTGTCGGTTTCGGTGCCGGGGGCGGAACGGGTGACCCTTTCGGCCCCCCACCTTGGGTTGGTGGCCGGAGAGACGCTGGCTTTGTCGGCAGCGCGGGAGGTGACCATCGACAGCCGCACGCTCAGCCTGCGCGCCCACGCCCTGTCGCTGGTGGCCCGGCTCACCACTCTCGTGGCCGATCATCTGCGCTCCACCGCCCGCCGGCGGGAGATCGTCGCCGACCAGATCGCGGTGCAGGCGCAGGGGCGCACCACCCTGGTCCGCGATCTCGATGTCCACGAAGCGGGGACGCTGGTGCAGACGGTGGCCGGGATCTCCAGCGCCACCGCGGCCACCGCCGTGATGGTGGCGCAGGAAGACCTGCGCTTCGACGGCAAGCGGGTGACCGTGGGATGAGGGGCGCGGACGCAAACGGATCCGCGCCTGCGCCGTGGGGCAGCGCCCCGCATGCTGCGCGCATCGCCGCCGCCAGCCGCCTGATGGCGGCGGGGCGCTATGCGGATGCGGACCTGCTGGTCTCGGAGGTTCTGGACGCCGCGCCCGAGCACGTGGATGCCCTGGTCCTGCGGGCCTCCGGCGCCATGGCCCAGGGCGCGGTGGCGCCGGCGTTCGATCTTTTGGCCGTCTTGGCCGGGCGCCATCCGGACCGGGCGGACGTGGTGGCCAATCTGGGCGTCGCCCATGCGGCGCTGGGCCGGCCGGAGGAGGCCTTCGCCTGCCTGGAGCAGGCGGTGCGCCTGGCACCCGGCGATGGCGGGCGGCGGGCGGAACTGGCCGGCCTGCTGCTGGTCCGCGGCGACTTGGAGCGGGCGCGGGCAGAGATCTTGGACGTCCAGCGCCAAGCCGAGGCCACTGATGATGCCCCGCTGGCGGCCATCGGCTGGTCGCTGGCGGCGCGCCTTCTGCTGGAGACGGGGCGGTTGGACGCGGCCGAGACAGCTCTGCGCCGGGCGCTCGCGCTGCGCAGCGGTCATGCGGATGATCTGGCGCTGTTGTCGGAGGTGGCGGCCGCGCAGGATCGGCCGCTGGATGCCCTTGAGCTGGCGGAGGCGGCCTATCTGGCTGCCCCCTCCGAGCCGGCGCGGGCCATCGCCTGGGCCGGCCGGCTCATGGACGCGGGACGGTTGGCGGAGGCCGAGCCGCAGGTGCGCCGCGTGCTGGCCACCGCCCCGTTTCACCTCGAAGCCACCGATGCCCTGGCCCGGCTGCTCATCCTCAAGGGCGAGCCGAAAGCCGGGCTGGCCGCCTTCGCCGCGCTGGTGCGCCGGTCCGAGGGGGATCCGGTGGCCCTGTTGGGCATGGCGCGGCTGTTGCGCCTGACGGGCGATCTCGACAGCGCCCTGGCCTTTACCGACCAGGCGCTCGCCCGCGCGCCCGAGGCGCCGGCCGCCGTGCAATTGCGCACCCATCTCCTTTTGGCGAAGGGCCGGGTTGCCGACGTCTGGCCGCAGCCGGCGGAGCGACCCCCGATCACCGCCCTCTCGGTGCCGGACGGCTTGCCGGCTGGCGACGTGGTGTTGTTCGCCCGCTTTGCCCGCGGGCTGAGCGCCCCCGGCACGCGGCTGCCCTGCCATGCGGAGCCGGCGCTGCTGCCGCTACTGGCCGGGATGACCGGCCTGGCCCCCACGTCGGCCCCTGCGCCGGACCATGCGGTGCCGCTGCCGGCGCTGCCGGCCTTGCTCGGGGTGGGGCCGCAGGATCTGGCGGCAGCGCCGTATCTGGCGGGAGAGACCCAGCGCCACGCCCGCTGGGGCGCCGCGCTGGCACTGTTGCCCCGGCCGTGGATCGGCCTCGCCTTCGACGCGGCGCCCACAGGCTTGGGGCTGGCGCCCCTGGCCGCCGCACTGGCGGGCCCGGGCACGCTCCTCTCGCTTGCCTTCGATGGCGCACGGGCAGACCTATCCCGCTGCCCGGATGTGGTGGATGCGGGCGTCGATTTCGCCGATGCGCGGGATCTGGCGGCGCTGATCGCGCAGCTCGACCTGGTGGCCGGCAGCCCCGGCCTGGCGTTGCATATGGCCGGGGCCATGGGGGTGGCGGCGGCCGCGGTGATCTCCGCCGCGCTGCCGTGGGCCTTCGCGCCTTGCGACGGTGCTGCGCTGTGGTATCCGCGCATGCGAGTCCTGCGGCAGGAGCGGGCCGGCGACTGGTCCGCGCCGCTGGCCGCCCTGGCGCAACTGCGGCCCGCACCGGGCACGGGACATTGCGGATGATCTGGCACCCTTTGAAAGACGATGTGGGCGCTCTGGACGGGCTGCTCACTGCCGCGGCACGGGCGGTCGTGGGCGCGCACCCCTCCGGCGGCCCGGACGCCCCGCTCTGGCAGACTCTGGCGCTGGAGGATGGCCGGCTGCTGCAATTGCGTCTCTCCGCCGTGCCGCGGCAGCGCATCACCCATGGCCTGCGCGCGGCGCTGGCTTATGCGGTGGCCGGACAGGCGGTCATCGGCACGGCAGGCTTCGCCTGCAGCGGCTCCGTCGTGGTGGACCTGAAGACGCGCGCCTTCCTCGACGTGCGCTGTGCGCTCACCGCTCTGGGGCCGGTCGAGCGCGCCTGACGGGCGCCGACGCTGTGCATCTGCGCAGAAAGCCGTATTGGGGTGAGATGTGCGCAGATTTCTGCGCAGGAGCCCATGTCTCTGCACGGGGATCGCGTGTCGTGTGGCTGTCGCAATAGGCATTGAAGGCGATAGGGATAAAAGAAAAATCACCGCATGACGAAAGCGTGAAATAGAACTGGCATCGCGCTTGCCATTAGAAGTGCGCCGGCGACATGCCGGCATGCAAGACCGAGGGCGTTATGCCGACTCCAGCTTACATCAGCATCACCGGCGAGAAGCAGGGCCTGATCACCAAGGGCGCCTTCACCGCCGACAGCGTGGGCAATTCCTATCAGGAAGGCCACGAGGACGAGAGCATCGTTCAGGGTTTCTTGAGCAACGTCATCATCCCGCGCGATCCGCAGTCGGGCCAGCCCACCGGCGGCCGCGTGCACCAGCCGGCGACCTTCACCAAGTATCAGGACAAGGCCTCGCCGCTGCTGTGGCAGGCCCTGGCCACCGGCGAAGTGCTCTCCACGGTGGAACTGTTCTTCTGGCGCACGTCGAAGACCGGCCAGCAGGAAAAGTATTACACCATCAAGTGGGAAGACGCCGTGCTGGTGGACGGCAAGGCGATGATCCCCAACTGCCTGCTGCCGGAAAACGCCCAGCTCCAGCACATGGAAGACTGGTCCTTCACCTATCGCAAGGTGACCTGGACGCACGAGAAGGCCGGCACGTCCGGCTCCGACGACTGGCGCAAGCCCGTCACCTGATCGCGGCCATCAAGCCTTTCCCCGAAGGGGCGCCTTGCGCGCGCCTTCGGGACCTCCCCCCGGCGCCGTGGCGTGCGGTAATATATTGCATGGCTGTCATTTCCAGGTCATCGAAGGTCGCTTCCATGCGCGCGGGCTGACGTGACCGCGGCACCGGGCGTGCGAGAGCCACCGCGCTGGCGCCGAACCCTTGTCACGGCTGGTCGTGTGGGACTTGCGCCACGCATTGCCGGGTCCCGGCGAGGCGCGGTGAAAGCCGGGTGCGGGGAACGATCGGCATGCTGCCTGTGGACAAGAACCGGAACACGGCCTTTGCCCCGTCCGAAGCAATGGCGTCGCTGACCATGACACGCGGCACCGACGTGGACACTGGCGCCCGCAACAGTGATCAGACGGTCAGCAAGACCGTGCTGCCGGTCACCGCCATCCAAAGCCTCCGTCGCATGAACGCCGGCCAGCCGCTCCAGACGCATCGCTGGGCGCAGGGGCATTTCGGCCATCGCCTGGAGCATCACGCCGACGATGCGGTCGGTGCGGAGCTGGCCGCTGCGCCGGCGCCCCGGCGCCTTTCGGCGGACGCCTGAGCGGTGACGGAACCGTCCGGCGCGCCCCAAGGCCTGCCCGCCCTCCCAGACCTCGCCGTCCACGATCCTCTGGCGGTGATCGAGGAATTGGTGGAACTCACCACCGCTTTGGCCACCGAGCGGCGGCTGGAAAGCGTATTGAATGCCGTGGTGGGCTCGGCCCGGCGCCTGACCCATGCGGATGGCGGCCGGGTGCTGGTGCTCGATCGGACCGGGCGCGAACTTTATTGCATGGTCGGCCAGAACGCCGCCGCGCCTGAAGCGGCCGGTCTCGCGCAGCCGGTGCCGCTGTATCGCACCGGCGGCGGCTTCCATATGGAAGATCCCAGCGCCTATGCGGCGGTGACCGGCCGCTTGGTCAATATTCCCGACGTGCGCGCCTATAGCGGCTTTGATTTCGAGGATCTGTACCGGCAAGAGGCGCGCGGTGCCTTCCGCACCCGCGCCTTCATGGTCCTGCCGCTGCGCAGCCTGGACGGCGTCACGCTGGGGGTGCTGCAGCTCATCAATCCCCGCGCCGAGCCCGGCGGGGCGCCCATGGCCCTTTCCGCCGCATCGGAGCGCATCGTGCGCGCGTTTGCGGCGCATGCGGCGGTGGCGATCTCCAACGCCCGGCTGTTCGAGGAGAACCGCCAGCTGATCCGCCAGCTCGACCGCGCCAATGCCGACCTGACCCTGGAAAACTCCCGCCTGCGCACCGAGATCGGCCTGGGCGACGGGGTGATCGGCGAGAGCCCGCCGTTTCAGGCGGCGGTGGCGCTGCTGCGGCGCGCGGCCCCGGCCGAGGTGCCGGTGCTGCTGCTGGGCGAGACCGGCACCGGCAAGGAGGTGTTCGCCAAGCTGCTGCACAGCCTGGGCCCGCGCAAGGGCAAGGCGCTGGTGGTGCAGAATTGCGCGGCGCTGCCGGAGAATCTGCTGGAAAGCGAATTGTTCGGCTATCGCAAGGGGGCCTTCTCCGGCGCCCATGCGGACAAGAAGGGCCTGGTGCATGAGGCCCACGGCGGCACGCTGTTCCTGGACGAGATCGGCGACATGCCGCTGGGCCTGCAGGCCAAGATCCTGCGGCTGCTGGGGCAGGGCGAGGCGCGCCGGGTGGGCGACACCCGCACCGAGACGGTGGACGTGCGCATCGTCGCCGCGACCAATGCGGACCTGCCGGCCAAAATCGCCGCCGGTCAGTTTCGCGAGGACCTCTATTATCGCCTGAGCGTGTTTCCCATCGTCTTGCCGCCGCTGCGCGAGCGCCCCTCGGACATTCCCGCGCTGATCGAGCATTTTCTCGGCCGCGCCTGCCAGTCCATCGGCCGCCGGCCGCCAGCGCTCAGTTCCGGCGTGCTGGATGCCTTGATGAAATGGCGCTTCCCCGGCAATGTGCGCGAGTTGAAGAATATCATGGACCGCGCCGTCCTGCTGTGTGACGAAGCGCGGCTGGAGTTGATCCACCTGCCGGCGGAGCTGCGCAGCGATCCGGCCATGCCGGCCCCGGCCTTGCCGCTGGCGCCACGGGCTGGTGCGGGGCTGCGCGGTATGGTGCAATGCTATGAAGCGGCGCTGATCGAGGTGCAGTTGCGCGAATCCGGCTGGAACCAGAGCCGGGCCGCGAACCTTCTTCAGATCTCGCGCCGCAGCTTGGTGGACAAGGTGCAGCGCTACGCCATCCGCCAGCCGGAACGGGCGTGAGCGGGAGACAGACCATTTCGCAGCGTGCGCCATCCGGCCCGTCCGACACCGATCCCATCGACGCGGCCTTGACCGCCTTCGTCACCGGTCGCCGCCCGTTCGAGCAACTGGTGGAGGACCTGCGCGGTCTCATGGTCGCCCGGACGGACGGCCTGGCCGCCGTGTCATCCGCGTTGCAGACCTTCATCAATGGCGGGCGCATGCCCTACGATCTGGCGGTGCTGGTCTATCAGGACGTAGCGCGCGATCCTGCCCCAGTGGCCGCCACCGCCGCACCGTCCGATGCGCCGCTGCCGGGCGCGCGCGCCCCACGCCCGGACGGCGGGGCCGAGGACGACATCCAGGGCAAGGTGGATGCGGTGGTGCTGCAGGCGCTGATCGGCCAGTTCAAGGATTTTCGCAAGGGCAGCGCGCCGCGCGCGCAGGAGCCCGAGCGGCAGTTGGATGCGGCGCTGGCCTCGTTCCGCGGCGCCCGGACCCGGCATGATGCCCGCAACGCCGCCGCCGGCGCGCCGCGGGTCTATGCGGTGGCCCCCGCCGCACCGGAGCGCAACATGGTCGGCACCATGCTGCGCGATCGGTTTGTGCTGGACGCGGAACTGGGCCGGGGCGGCATGGGCGTGGTCTATCGCGCCGTGGATCGCCGCCGGCTGGAGGCCCAGGCCCGACGCCCCTATGTGGCGGTGAAACTGCTGGCGGGAGAGTTCCGCGCCCATCCCGATGCGGTGCGGGCTATGGAAGCGGAAGCCCGCCGCACCCAGGAACTGCGCCATCCCAATATTGTTGCCGTGCATGATTTTGACCGCGACGGCGACCATGTCTTCATGGTGATGGAGCTGCTGGAAGGCCGCTCGCTGGACGCGGTGCTGAAGGACCCAACGCAGGCCTTTGTCGGCACGCCGGCGGCCTACCGGGCGGTGGGGGAATTGTGCGCCGGCCTGGCGCTGGCCCATGGGCGGGGGGTGGTGCATGCGGATCTCAAGCCTGCCAACCTGTTTCTCTGTTCCGACGGCACGTTGAAAATCCTGGATTTCGGCATCGCCAGCGCGGCGCGGGACGATGGCGGCTTCGATGGCGCGTCCCTGGATGCCATGACCCCGGTCTATGCCAGCCCCGAGCGCCTGCGCGGCGAGCCGCGCGATGCGCGGGATGACATCTACGCGCTGGGCTGCCTGGTGCATCTGATGATGAATGGGCGCCATCCGTTCGGCCGGGTCACGGCGCTGGAGGCGATGGACAAGCACCTCGCCCCTGAGGCGCTGCCCATGCTGCGCCCGCAGGAACAGGCGGCGGTGGACGCGGCCCTGGCCTTCGGCGCCGATGCCCGGCTGGCGGATGCCTATGCTTTCCTGAAGGCCTCGGACTGGCTGCTGTGAGGCTGGCCGCAGGCCCGGCTCAGCCTTCCAGCTGATCCACCACGCTGCGCAGGCCGGTCACATAAGGGCTGTCCGGCATCTGGGCGCACAGCACGCCGGCGCTGCCGAGCCGGACGAGATCTTCGGTGAGCGGCAGCACTGCCGCCACGGGCGAGCGATAGGCCAGCGCGATCTGCTCGGCCAAGGCCTTGGCGTCGAACGAGGCCAAAGCCTTGTTCACCACCAGCAGCAATTGCGGCACCTCCAGCCGGCGGGCGAGTTCCAGGGTCACCGCCGTGCCCTGATAATCCTGGTGGTCGGGGCGCAGCACCAGCAGCAGGCAGTCGGAAATGGCGATGGACAGCAAGGTCTCGTCATTGACGCCGGGGTGGGTGTCGATCAGCAGATAGTCCAGCCGCAGGCGCTCGCACAAAGCGTGGAAACCGTCGTTGAGCAGGTCCACCTGATAGCCCTCCTTGAGCACCCGGGCGATCTCGCCGGTGCGCATGGAGGAGGGCACCAGCAGCACCCGCCCGGTGCCGGCCGCGGCGGGATTGGCCAAAGCGGCGGCGGTCACGTCCACCGCGGCTTCTTCCACCGCGCAGCGCCCCCACAGATAGTCGTTGAGGGTGAAGCGGATGGCGGAGGGATCGACGCCGAACAGCACATGGATGCCGGGGGAGTGGATGTCGGTGTCGACGATGGCCACCCGATGGCCGCGCTCCGCCAGCAGCGCCGCCACATTGGCGGTGATGTTCGATTTGCCGGTGCCACCCCGATAGGAGTGGGTGGAGACGATGCGCGTCATGATGAAACGTCCTGCCCTGTGTGGTCCGGCCCCTTTGGCGCCGGGTCAGCCTACACGAGACCTTCGGCATCCGTCCCGCTGGCGTCCGGCGCCGCCGACACCGCCTTGATGCGCTCCCGCATGCCCCGCGCCCGGCGCTGAAGATCCTGGAAATAATCGGTCTCGATAATCTCGCCCACTTCGCGCTTGAAGCGGTGGCGATCGATCTCGATGGTCAGGGTGGCCACCTTGTGGGTGAGGGTGACATTCTCCTGCGCCAACCGGCGGTTGGCCGCCTCCAGCTGCACCTGGGCCTCGCGCAGTTCGTCGATGAGACCGGTGAGGCGGAACTCGCGCGCTTCCACCTGCACCAGCATGCTGCCGAAGGATTCCGCCAGTTCCCGGATGATGGGAGAGGCCTTTTCATCCACCGTCAAAGCGAACAGATCGTCGATATTGCCATAATCGCCGCGCGCGATCTGATGGCAGACCCGATCCAGCCGGGCCAGCGCCTCGCGCCGTTCCGGTCGCAGCGGGGGGCCGTCCATGGGCAGGGACGTCCCATGGCCCTCGGATGGCTCCGGGGCCGTGTCGTCTTTCGGCGAATGGACCATGTCAGGCTCGTGTCCAAAAGGCGTGGGCCAGACCGCGCGGGTTGAAACGCGGTCCGAGAAAGCGCGCGGTGAAGGCCTCGACCTTGGCCGGCCGCGCCGCCGGATCATAGGCCATCAGCGCCTGCAACGCCCGCCATCGATGCGGCGCCAGGCCCGCCGGACGCAGGGGCTCCAGACCCAGGCGCTGGGCCTCCTGGGCGGTGCGGCGCTGGAACGGGTGCGTGCCGGCCAGCATCACATAGATCAGCAGACCGAACGCGAACAGGTCACAGGCCGGGGTCGGATCGGCGCCGGCCAGCCGCTCCGGTGACGCGAAGGAGGGGGTCAGGCCGCCCACCAGATCCAAATACCGGATGGTGGCGTCCTCCTGATGCGCCTCGCCCGCCCCTTCGGTGCGCTGGGCGAGGCCGAAGTCCAGCACCTTCACCGCCCCGTCGCCGCCGATGAAGACGTTGCCCGGCTTCAGGTCGGTGTGGATCACGTGATGGGCATGGGCATGGGCCAGAGCGGCGGCCACCCCGGCCACCACCTGCCGGGCCTGCGGCCACTCCAGCCCCTTGCCTTCGGTGAGCACGCTGGACAGCGTGCGGCCCGTCAGCAGCTCCATGACCAGGAAATGGCTGTCGCGGTCGTGGTCGCTGTCGAACACGCGGACGATATTGGGGTGCACCAGCGCCTGCATGCGCTGGGCTTCCCGATGGATCAGCTCCTGGGCGGCCACGTCATAAGGCGGCGGCATGCTGGCCACCTTCACCGCCACATGCGGCTGGCTGGCCCGGCCGCGCAGGCGGATGTGATCCACCGCATGATAGACCGTGCTCATGCCGCCGCGGCCGATCACCTGGATCAGCTCGTAGCGCCCCTTCAGGCGGGTGCCGAGATGGTGGGGCAGCACGGTGGGCGTGGCGGTGCGGCGCGCCAGCTGGCCCGGATCGACGGCCCGGCTCATGGCGTGGCTCCCGGCAGGCGGACAAACACGGTCACTGCGGTCGCATCATCGCGCGACCCCTGTGTGACTGCCGCATCCACGATGCGGTCCGCCAGTCCCGCATCCGGGGCGCTGAGCAGGGTGCGCAACTGCGAGGCGTCCAGGGCATTGCTCACCCCGTCGGTGCACAGCAGCAGCACGTCGCCGGGCGCGATGTCCACAACGCAGCAGTCGATCTCCACCCGGTCGCTGGGTCCGATGGCCCGGGTGATGATGTTGCGCGGGTGGATGGACCCACTCTCGGCGCACAGGCTGTGGTCGTGGGTCAATTGGTGCAGCTCGCCGCCGCGCATCACATAGGCGCGGGAGTCGCCCGCCCAGAGGCAGACGCCGGCCGCCTCTCCCACCACCAGCAGGACGATGGTGGACCCCATGTGCACCGGCGGGCGGCGTTCGATGCCGCCCAGGAACAGCGCCTCATTCACCTGATGCAGCGCGTCTTCCGCCTCGCGCACGCGGGTCTCCAGCGGGGCGCCGGGGGTGACCATGCGGGCGAGCACCTCGACGATGGACCGGCTGGCCACCGCGCCCTCCGTCAGCCCGCCGATGCCGTCGGCCACCGCAAACAGGGCACAGGCCTCCAGCACCGCGAAGGCATCCTCATTCACCCGCCGGGACGGGCCGCTGCGGGTGGCCGCGGTGGTGTCGAGCCGCCAGTTCAGACCCGGCACCGTGGAGGGGATTTGCCCGATGTCCATCACACGCTCCCCACCGGCACCGGCGTCGGCGCGCTACCGGCCCAAGCCCCGTCCATCATGTGGGCATAGGTGGACGGATCCGGCATGCCTTGCACCAGCACATTGGCGGGCGGCAGGTCGCCCCATCCCTCGTGCCACCAGCAGGTGAGCCCGGCCGGGCCTTGCGCCTTCTCCCGCAGCACGCCGGTCAACAGATCACTGGCCGCCGCGCCCACGGACGGGTGGCTGCGGCCGGTGAGCACCCACATCCGGCTGCCTTGCCCGGCATCACCGCGCACCGCCCGCCACACGGGATGGCGCACCGCCGGCGGGCCGAGGCGCATGGCGCCGATATGTTCGGCGGCGGCATCCACCGGCATGGTGCCCTCGATCAGGTCAAGGGCCATGGTCTCCAAGGTGCGGGCCAGGCGATGCGTCTCCTCGGTGAGGTCCAGCAGGCCGCAGGCGCGCGCGAACGGCACCGCCAGCGTCAGGGGGAAGGCCCGCCCGAAGCGATCCACCGACGAGGCGAGGACCCCCACCCAGCCGGAGGGGCCGACCATCCCGGGATCGACCGCGAAACGCCAGGGCGGGCTGGTCAGATAGTGCTGGTTCCACACCTCGCGGGACAGCGTGCGGTCGCCGCCCAGCACGCGGCCGATCCAGGCCTCCCACGGACTGACGAAGCTGAGGGGCAGATTGCGGCGGATGAAGTCATCGGTGGTGGGGATCTTGCCGAAGAGTCCCCCCCGGGACCCATCATCAGAAAGGCTCATAGATCGTCCGGACAGCGGAAGCTGGCGAGCGCGCCGAGGTTGAACGGACTGTTCACGCTGCCCGAGCGCAGGTCGTAGGTCACGCTGGCCCCATCCGGCCCGTTGACAGTGAAGGATTGGCGATCGGATCGCCCGCGCGGCGAGGACGCGCTGATGAAGCGGAACAGCGCCCAGGGGCCGGACCGCTGCACCTTGGTGTCGGTGCCCTCCACCGGGCTCAGGGTCACGGAGACCGTGCTGGCATCGCTGCGGGTCGGCCATTCCAGATCGTAGCTGCGGGGCGCCTCGTGGCGATAGACAATATCGTTGCCGTCCACGGTCAGCGTGGCGCGCAGCACATTGGGCGACAGGAAGGTGGGGCGCACGCTGAACTTCACCAAAAGAGTCGGCCCCTTGCCCGGGAAGAAGGCCTCGCGAATCTGCCGGGCCCGGCTGAACTGGGACAGCGCTGCCTGGCTGACCGGCACCCGGGAGCCGTCCACGGTCACCGGCACGTAGGTGCCCCGCTGATCCACCACGAATCCCGCCATATATTGGGTGAAGAAGGTATCAAGTGTACCGCCCGGCCGGAAGAAGTCGGTGAAATCATTAAGCGTCACTTCGTCCTTGGCATCCGCATAGATGGGATAGCGACGGGCGATGGCGCTCTCGCATACGGGCAGCACATCCTGCTTCCAAGCCTGGTTCACATTCTGATAGGCGAGGGCAAGCAGGGTCGACCAGGCGCTATCATCCACCACTTGCAGGATGGTGCGGACCGGCTCCGGCCGCAATGCAGAATCCGCCCGCAGCGCTGCGAAGGCATCATTCTTTTGGTCCTTCACCCGGGCCGCGACGATCTGGAACGCGGCCACCGGCGGTTGCGGCGCGTTGGCGACCCCGGACATGACGCCATAGACATTGCTCAGCAGATCGCGAATCCGTCCCAGTGCCGGCAATTGCCCGCCGGCGCCGGGGGACGAGAGCTGGATCAGCGGGATGAACGGCTGGGTGATCGCCTTGCCCGGCCAGGGGCCATCGCCCAGCGCCGCGCTGGTGGCCGCCCCGGTGAGCGCGGCGCCCCCCTTGGCGGCGGCCACGGCCAGAGGTGAGACCGGTGTGGTGGCGGCGCCCGCGGGCGGCGGCACGTTGCTGTCCTGGCCCGGCGGGGGCAGATCGGTGTTCTCCCGCACGCTGGCCACCAGCGCGTCGATGGGAGATTGCGGCCCGGCCAGATTCTGCAGCACCGCCATGGCGCGGGGCATGTCCGAAAAGCGCAGCGGGGTGATGCGCCCGAGCGCCGTCTGCCAGGTGGCCACGTAGTCCTTCACATAACGGTCGGCGATCTGGCGGGCCAAGGCCTGGGCCTGGACCTGGTTGCCGGCGCCCGCCACCCAGTCGGCGCCCAGCTCCTCGCTCACCAGCACCGGCAATTGCACCAGGAAGTAATTGTAGAAACCCGGCCGGGTGAACAGGCCGGGAATGACAAGGCCGCCGTTCGCCTGGGCGTCCGGCGTGCCGGTCAGGCTGCGCGCGCCCAGCACCTGGCCGAGATCGATGGCCGAGAGCGACGGCGTCTGGTAGCCCTCGCGCAGCAGACGGGCATAGACCTGGTCCACCTGCGGCACCTTGGTCAGCCGGGCGCGGGCGTTGGTGATCAGAGCCCCGTCCAGCGGGTAGGGGCGGGGCATCAGGGCCATCAGGGCGGTCAGGTGGCCGGACATCTGGGCCTGGCGCGCGGTGTCCAGAGGAAAGGCCGCCACCGCTTCATCCTTGGCGAACTGGGTCATGCCGGCGCGGTCGAAGCGGGTGGGTTCGCCCAGCATCAGATAGGTGCGCAGGGCAACGCGCAGGTCGTCCAGGGCCGCCGGCGACCCCTGACGCAAATCCTGCTCGATGCGCTGCTCCAGCCGCTGGCCAAGGCTGGGCAGCAGGCGCGCCACCAGCAGGCGATCATAGGCCTGCCGGGCAGCACTGCTGAGCCGCGGCACAGCGGACAGGCCGAGGCTCTCCGTGCTGATCCACGAGCCGCCGCTGGTGATGTCGGTGATCCGCTCGGCCTGGTTGAGCACCGGCAGCAGCTCCGCAAAGCCGGGATTGGCCGGCAGGCGCTGCAGATGGCGATCCAGTTCGTCCAGCGCCACCCGGCTTTCGCCGATGCGGATCTCGCTCTGGGCCGATCCGAAGATCCAGCTGGAGGCGAGGATCAGGGTGACCGCGGCGGTGGCCACATAGGCCAGCCCCCGCACCGTGGACAGGCGGCGTTCCAGCTGGCGGTTGACGCCCACCAGTCCTTGCTCCTCGAACACCACGTCGGTGAGCACGCGATTGATGAAGAACGCCTTGCCCTTGCCGCTGAAGGCCAGTTGCCTTGTGCCGGCGAGGCCGAAATTGCGGCTCATGGCGCCCAGCAGGCGGTCCACCGGCGTGCCCTCCTGGGTGCCGCTGGTGAAATAGAGCCCGCGCAGGATCGGCCGCATCTCGAAGCGGCTGGCCTTGAACACCTCGGAGACGAAGCCGGACAGCGGTTCGCGCAGGCTGGCGAACTCCTTGGGGAAGGTGAAGATGCGGCAGCGCCGGGCGATGCTGCGCTCCTGATGGATCAGCCGCATCAGCCGGCTTTCCAGGCGCTCCACCAGGCCCATGAAGCGGCGGTCGAAGTCGCCGCCCGGCACCGCGCCGGGCGCATCCAGCGCGAAGGTGGTGCCCCAGGCCTGGGCGCGGCCCACGTCGTCCAGCTCTTCGAAATACTCGCTGAAGCCGCTGATCAGGTCGCATTTGGTGAACAGCACATAGACCGGCACCGCCATGCCGAAGAAGCGCATCAGTTCCTGCAGCCGCTTCTTCACCGCATCGATGTGCCGGCGCCGGGTGGCCTCGTCCACCGACACCACGTCCGCGAGGCTGATGGCGATGATGACGCCGTTGATCGGACGGCGCGGCCGGTGGGTGCGCAGCAGCTCCAGGAAGCCGCGCCAGGTGGCCTTGTCCACCTCGCTGTTCACGTCCTGCGTGGTGTAGCGCCCGGCGGTGTCGATCAGCACCGCCTCGTCGGTGAACCACCAATCGCAATAGCGGGTGCCCCCCACGCCGGCGACCGGATCATCGCCCACCCGCTCGGCGAGGGGAAAGTTCAGGCCGGAATTTTTCAGGATGGTGGTCTTGCCCGCGCCCGGTGGTCCGATGATCACGTACCAGGGCAGCTGGATCATGTAGTTGCGGCCGGACTCCTTGCCGATAGTGGTTTCCTTGAGCACCCGCATGGTGGCGTCGAAGCGCTCGCGGATGAGATCGATCTCCTCCGAGGATTGCTCGGTGGCGAGGCTGGCGAGGCCATCGGTGTCCAGCAGGTTGCGGATCGCCAGCGCATTGGCCCGCCGGGCCAGCAGGATGCGCAGCACCATCCCGCCGAGGCCGACAATGAACAAGGTCGCGATGGTGCCGGTGCGCGCCCCGATGCTGGCCAGCGGGGTGACGCCGGCGATGCTCACGGCGGGGCCGACGAACCACACCAGCACCGACAGGCACAGCAGCCCGAGGACGATCAGGAGGGTGCGAACCCGGAGCAGTTCGGTCAAGGCGGCGTTCAGCATGGCGCTTCCTCAGGTCTTCGTCACGCCGATGCGGTCAAAGCGCTGTTCAATGGGGGTGAGGCCTTGGTCCAGGCGGAAGGCGAACAGGCCGTAGATGATCAAAAGCAGCACGCCGGCGACCGCGAACATCACCCAGAGCGGCAGCGCCGAGCGCAATTTGCGGCGCACGGACACCCCTTGCCACTCCGGCGACAGTTCATCCGCGGTGGCCTTCACATGGTTGCGCCACAGCCGGCCCAGTTCGTCGCGCAATTCATCCAGCTGATATTGCCCGCCCTCCATCACCCGGTACTTGCCCTCGAAGCCGAAGGCGAGGCACAGGTCGATCAGCTTCAGCAAGGCCAGATGCTGCTGGGGATTGGCCCGCACCCGGTCGAGGATGGCGAAGACCTTTTCGCCGCCCCAGGTCTCGCCGTGAAACTGGTTGAGCAGACTGTGGGTGCTCCAGTTGCTGGCGGCCCCCCAGGGGGTGGTCATCACCGTCTCGTCCAGCAGCGAGCACAGCACGTAGCGCGCCGCGCTCACATCCGCCACGCGCGCGCCGAGCTTCAGGGCCCGCTCGTCGAACTTCTTGATCTGGGCCACCGTCTCGGTGCGCAAAGCGGTGACGTCGGCATAGTCCACCGCCTGCCGCAACTGGGCCACCAGGGCCAGCAGCGGGGTGGCGGCGGCGGCGATCAGCTCTTCCGGCCGGCTGGCTTCCACCGACAGCGGCAGCTCCGCCAGCAGGCCGGGCGCCGGCGGCGGGGTGGCGCCGGCGGGCGCGGCCGGGGCGGGGCGCAGCGGCACGGCGGAGGCGTCCGGCCAGGGGGCGCCGGCACTCTCCCGCGGCGCGCTCGCCCGTCCCACCGGCACCGGGCGATGTCCGATGACGGTGGGTTCGTCATCGCCCATGTCGGCCGGGTTGCTCACGACTGCCCCGCCCGGATCGCCCAGAACTCCAGATGGAGGTCGGGATAATCACCGCTCACATGGAAGGCGAAGGCGGCCGAGCGGGCGAGGCTGCGCCACAGCTCCACGCTCTGGTCCAGCTCGAAATAGACCGCGCCTTGCAGATAGGGCAGCTCGCGCGGCGCCACGGGCAGGGAGCGCAGCGGAATGCCCGGCAATTGCAGGTTCACCAGATCGCGGATCTGCTCGATGGAGCCGACCTTGGTGGTGGCGGGCAATTGGATGCGCAAGGTCTCGTGCGGGATGCCGGCGCTCGCCACCAGCACGAAGCGCCCGCCGGAGAAGATGGTGCGATCCATGATGGTCGCGGTGCGGATGCCATAGCCGCGCTCCAGCAGCGGCAGCGGCACCACATTGCGCTCGATCACCACATTGAGCGCCTGGCGCAGGGCGGCCAGCAGCAGCTCGATGCCCGGTTCGAGGTCCTCATGGGCATAGGGCGGCAGATGCGGCACCCGCCGGTGGTAGGTGTCGAAGGTGGACAGGTCGCCCACCAGCCGCACCATTTCCCGGAACAGCACCTCGGGGTGGCAGCCGGGCAGATGGGCGAGATGGTTCAGCACCGCATCGGCGCCGTTCATCACACGCAGCACCAGCACGTCCACCAGGCCCGCGCTGTCCGCCGCCATGCGGCTCGGGTCGGCGCGCTCCGCCAGCGCCTCGGCGCGGTTGTGCACCAGGCCGTGGACTTCGTTCATCACCTGCACCAGCCGGGTGGAGGCCTGGTAGTCCAGGCAGGGCGGGATGTGGGTGGCGGCCAGTTGCACAGCCCCAGTGGGCTCCACCTCGGCGATGCGGGCGAAGGGCAGCACGATGAGATCATCCTGCGGCTCGCCCTCGAACAGCAGGCCCACATTGAGCCGCCCCACGCGGATCTCCACCGGATCGCGGTCGGGGGCGCTGGTGTCACGCACCGCATGGTCATGGGCCCGGAACCGGCGCTGGGCGGCGCCGGGGCCGACGATCTCCGCGCCATCGCGGGCGCGGGCGGGCACCGCCAGGAAGACGCGGGCCTCCTTCAAGCCGGGTGGCACCTTGCGGGGCGGCGGGGGCGGCATCTGGCCGGGAATGTCCAGCGTCGTGCCGTCGGGCAGCACGGCCTGGCAGCGCGACACGGCGATCTGTCCCAGCCGCAGCATTTCCTGGTCGATCTCGAGGGCGCGCAGCCCCCAGGCGAACGGCACCAGACCCTGCACCCGCGCTTCCAGCCCCTGCTCCAGCCAGCGATCGTGCTGCTGGAAATGCTGGGGCCGCACGAACATGCCTTCCGTCCAGAGGGGTTTGCTGGTCAGCGACATAAGGGCGAGTGCTCCGCGCGGGTCGGGGGAACGGATGATGCGGTCACAGGCCGAACCAGCCTTTGCCCCGTGTCGCGTTCAAGGCAATGCTCACCGACAGGCTGGTGACGGTGACCAGGAAGTAGTTCGACTTGCCCGGCACCACTTCCACGATGGCGCGCCACTGGGCCGCGTTCAGGTCGCGGAAGCCGGCAATCACGCCCAGGAACTTCACGTCGCCGGTGATCTCGTGGTCCACCTCTTTGGTGGTCCCGGGCAGGATTTCCACTTCCTGCTTCGAGAGCAGTTCCGGACCGATCTTGGTCACGTCATGGTCCAGCAATTCGAAGAAGCTGGCGCTCATGAAATTGGTCTGCGCCTTGAGGTCGTACAGCTTGATGACGATGGGCGAGGCGGTCCCGTCCTGGTTCGGATTGACGTTGGCATCGGCCCGGATGGTGATGGTGGTGGGCGTGACCACGGGCGGCGGCGCGCCCGGGGCGGCGCAGCCGCTCATCCCGAGCACCAGCGGCAGACCCCCCAGGCGCACCAGAACGGTCCGACGGGTGGGATGGTCCACGGCCGTCGCTGTGTAGCCGTGCGGCATCAAGGGTCCCTCCGGCGCAGATCCTGGGTGTTGTGGGCGTAGGCGCGGGCGAATTCCTCGCCCACCACCTCCGGGCTGATGACGTCGAGGGCATCCACCAGGCGCTCATGCATGGCGAGATAGCGGTCCCACAGCCGGCCCTTGTCCAGCTTGCGGGCGAACAGGCCGGCAGAGCCAGGCGCTTCGCCTTCCACCTCGAAGGTGACGGCGGCGGGGCTGACGCGCTGCAGCAGCCGCGCAATGGTGGCCTGCATGGCCTCCATGGCGGCCATTTCGTGCACCTTCACATCGGCAAATCCGGCACGGGCGGCCTCTGCCGGGGCCAGGAAGCCGGGCGGACGCTTCACCAGGGACTTGTCCAGCGCCTCCCGGCCCGAGGTGCAGAATTTGAACGGATTGTTCTCCACCGGCCGCAATTGGGTCTGGTCGAGATTGAAGCCGTCCTTGATGAGCCGCCGGGCTTCCAGCACGGACACCAGCCCATCGGCCATCTCCCGCAGCAGGCCGGCGATGTCGGCAAACAGTCGCGCCTGCACCTCCGGTGGCAGGCTGGCGCCGTCCAGGCCGAGCAGGGCCCAGATGGGTTCGGCCGGATCATGGGACCGCGGCACGCTGGCGGCACTCGCACCAGGCGGCAGGGGCCAGGGGGCCGGGGCCGGCTCCTGCGCTGGCGGGGTGTCACCCAAAGCGAGCGGGCGCATGTGCGGCGCCGCCGGCTCGGACCCCGCCGAGCCGCTTCGGGCGGCGGCGCGCTGGCGCAGCAGCGACACCGGGTCGGGTGCGGCTGCGCCCCCGTCCGCCGGCGCGCGGCTGGAGACGCCGCGGGCGATGGTCAAAGGGGGTTCAGGCGGCGGCGGGGCGGGCGACAGACGGGGAATGAGCTCCGACAATTCGTCGAGGAAACCGGGCGGGATGCCGCCCTCCAAAGACAGGCCGGGCGCCGGCGGGGCGAACGCCGGGGCCGGGATCGGCGGGGCGAGACTCTGCACCGGCGGCGGGCTGACGGGCGCGGCGATGGGGGCCGCGACGGGGGCTGCCGACGGGGGCGGAAGGGGCGCGCCGGTCGGCAAAGGCGGGAGCGCAAAGTCCTGCGGGATCAGCGGCCCCGGCGCGCCAAGGCCCGCCGGTCGCGCAGCCGGGGCGCCATAGGCGGGCGGCGCCACAGGTGCCTGCTGCTGCGGCTGGGGCGGTTGCGGCGGCGCGGCAGGCGCGGGACGGCTGCGGCTCTCCAACAGGTCGCGCCAGCCGGTCGTGGTCTCGCCGGACTTGCGCACCAGTCCCAGCTCGAAGAAGGGGTTGTCGCCTTCCTGCGGGCTGTCTGCGCCGTCGAGGGCGCCAAGGGGATCCACCGGGCGCGGCGGCGCCGGCGCGCGATAGGCGCTGGGCGCGCGGGCCGGGGACGCCGGCCACACCAGATCGGGCGCCGCCGGCGGGGGAGGACTGGCCGCCGGACGGCTGCCGGCGTCGACACCGGGGCGCCCGACCGGGGCCACGTCCCGCAGGATCTCGACGCCGATCACATAGGCGCCCAGATAGAGCGTATCGCCACTGACCAGCACGGCGCTGTTGCCGCGCCCCAGCGGGGCGTCGGTGGTGTTGACGTAGACGCCGTTGGTGCTGAGATCCACCACCACGAAGCCGTGGCCGTTATGCCGGATCTCCGCGTGGCGCGCCGACACGGTATGGGTGGGATCCGGCAGGCGCCAATCGCAGGTTGCAGCGCGGCCGATGATTCCGCCCGCCTGCTGGAAATCCCGAGAGGCGTCCAGGCCAAGGTTCTGCCGCTGGTCGCTGGTCACGGTCAGCCTTGCTCGCAAAACCACCCTCCCGTCGCTGCCCCCGCAGCCCGCCTACGCGCGTCAGAAAGATCCGGGACGCGCCGCCCGGCGTCCGCTGCCAGATTGCCGCCGATCCACGACCCGATCGTCACATCGATCGTCGCTCCAACCCCTGTCTCGCTGTCCCGATGTCGTGGGCCGAGGCGACGTCCAGGTGTCCGGTTCGCCGAAACGCATCGCATGGGTACCTTGGTCACGAACGGTGACAGGGACATAACAGGCGGCCGGATCTGGCACTTATCAGTCATATGGTTGCCATACGCCGGTCACCGGCGAAGTCGGCATGGCCGGTCTGATGCGGCGGCGGGGCGGCCCAGGTGTCCCAGCCCAGGCGTCCTTCGCCCAGCACAAAGCCGGAGACCTCATCGGGCGCCAGTTCCAGGCGGATGTCGAAGGCGAGCGGATCGCGCAGCGACAGATGCACCAGATCCACCACGGCGGCGAAGGCCGGCTGGTCCGGCAGAACAGCGCGAAAGGCGGCCTGGTCGAGGGGACCGATCACCACCCGGAACATGCCGGTATGGTCCATGACGTCGGCGCCGACGATGAAATCACCGCCCAGCTCGGGCGGTGTGTCGCCCAGCCGCGAATACTTCTCCGGCGGGATGGTGACGATGCGCGGCACGAATTCCTCGATGCGCACCGGCAGGCCGGTGCAATGGGAGATCACGCCGGCAATGATGGAGGCGGACAGGCTGTAGCAGCTCAAGAGGCCGGCATAGGGCAGCAAAGTCGCCCGGTGTACCGGGCCGCCCGCCGGCATCAGGCCGATCAGCGCGGTCACGGCGCGCGAGATGGCATCCTCGCCGCTGGGCAGGTAGCGCAGATGATGGCGTTGCTGCTTCCAGATGCGCACCAAGAGGCCGGTGAGCCGGTGATTGAACAGATCCAGCAGCAGCCCCAGCGCGCCCGCCGCCCCGTCGCTGCCGATCACCTGTTCCGTATAGGCCGGAGGCAGCGGCGAGGACGGGCCGTAGAGGCCGAGAAAATTCACCTGCATGCGGGCAAGGCCCGCGGCGGCATCCCAGGTCAGCGTCTCCACTTCCCCCGGCGGATAGCCGAGCGAGGGATTGGCCCCGAAGCGCAGCCGCTCGCGCGTGGGATCACCGGTGCTGCCCAGCGGCGGGGCATCGGGAAACAGCCGCTCGAAATGCAGCGCCAGGGCAAAGAAGGCGGCGTGGCGCGGATCCATGGCGTCGAGCGCCGCCTGATCCAGGACCGGACCTTCGAGGGGGCGGGGGCTGGTCACAACGGCTCCGCCGTGCCGCGGCGCGGCGGCCAGGCAAACTGCACATTGCCCTCGCTGCCCCGAATGGCGAACTGGTGGACGCTGTTGACGGTGGCAAAAGCGCTGAGCATGCGTTCAAGGACACAGCCCAGCAGGAACATCTCCGCCTCGCCGCCAACCTTGCTCTCCTGGCACACCAGGGTGAAGTGGCGCACCCGCACCGGCACGCCGCGCATGACCACGTCGCCAGTGCCGTGCTCGAACCGCTCCAGCCCGTCCAGCAGCAGTTCGAGCCGCCGACGGGCCTGCTCGTCCTGCACGGCGCGAAAGTCGAACGTGGCGATCAACTGCTTCAGGGTGGTGATGTCGGCGATGGAATTGAAGTTGCACGCCAGGCTGGCCACCAGCCGCCACAACAGCCCGTCGGCCAGTGGCGGCGGCACCTCGCCGGTGACCCGGGCGATGTTTTCGAAGGTGAGGCCGGAGGGTGTGTTGAGGCCCGGCTGATCCACCGCGCCCACCGGCAGGCGCTCGGCCAGCCGGCCGTTGGAACAGGTCAGTTCAATGCTGACGGTTTCCGCTGCCGGGGAGACCCGAAGATCCAGCCGGCTGACAAACGAGATGTAATGGTCGATCCGCCGGCCCACCACGGCGGGGGTGATGCGGGTGCGGAAATAGGCCCGGCCCGCCGTCCCGCCGGTCGGACTGCCGGGCAGATCGTGCCCCGGCAGATCGTGGCGGAAGGATTCGAACGGCACATAGTCGATGCGTTCGGACGCCCCCTGCACGAAGCCGGCGACCTGGGTGATATCGTGGATCGACAGCGCGTCGCCCTCCAGGGGGGTGACGCGATATTCGGTCTTGGCCACGTCCACATGGATGGGGGTGCCGCTGGCGGCAAACAGGTTCACGGCCGGCGTGCAATTGACCCGCACCGCATCGCGGGAGACCCGGACCTGCTGCGGCATGGGCCGGTCGAACACGAACACAATATCCAGCGCCCGTGCAGTGGTGTCGGCCACGGGGCCGAGCCCGGCCAGGTCCACATAGAGAAACTTCTGCGGCACCAGCAGATATTCCTGCAGAAGGCGAAAGCCCTCCACGGCGTTCTGCGGCTGCGACAGCACCGCCTCGTCGACGCCAAATCCCACCGGCGCGACACAGCCGGGGGGCAGGGTGAGCAAGGTCGCGTCCCCGTCCCGCACCAGCACGCGGCGCAGATGACGGCGCATCCATAAATAAAGGGTGCGGCCCACCAGCGGGTCGCGGTCGGTGCTGAAATGCAGCCGCAGCGGCCGCCCGGCGAAGGCCGAAAAGCCCGCCTGGGGCAAAGCGGTGACGGTGGCGGTCAATTCGCAGGCGGTGGCGGTGCTTTCCAGCTCCACCCGCGTCACATCCAGCGGCAGCACGTCCAGCGGGTAACAGGTGACAAAGGGGCAGGACGTGTCGTCGATGGGGCGCGAGCGCACCTGGGTGCCCCGGGGCACCTGGGTGGGCGCGCCGTCGCCCCCGCCGGTCTGCCGGAAGCACAAGGTGGTGGTGGGGGCGATGGGTTGCAGATAGGGCGGCCAGATCAGCCGCAGCAGCCCATGCACCAGTTCTGGCAGATCGTCGTCCAGCCGCTGGCGCAGATTGGCGGTGAGAAAGGCAAAGCCCTCCAGCAGCCGCTCCACGTCCGGATCGCTGGCCTTGCGGGAGAGAAAGCCGGCGAGTTTCGGGTTCTCGCGGGCGAACATGTCGCCGAGGTCGCGCAGATAGGCGAGCTCGTCCTCGTAATAGCGATTGAGCGCCATGGCCTAACCCATCACCCGGACGAAGCCGTCATTGTTGAGCACGGTGTCGAAGGACAGGCGCTCCACCTGATCGCCCACCACCAGGGCCGCATGGATGCGGAAGGCGAGGCGCAGGGGATTGGAGCGGTCCGGCACATGGCGCACGGTGATGCCCGACAGGCGCGGCTCGAAGGCCTCGATCTGGCCGCGGACCGCATTGGCGATGATGCCGATGGCATCGGGAAACCGGCCCACCAGGCCGTTGAAATCGGGCATGCCATAGTCGGGCCGGGTCTGGCAGCAGCCGGCGCGGGAGTTCAGCACGGTGCGCATATTGGTGAGGATGCTGTCCAGCAATTCGGACTTGTCGGCAAACTCTCCCTGCAGGCGCACGGGCGCCGACGGGCGGTCGCTATCCGCCGCAATCAGGCGCTCGACCAGGGTACGCTGGGCCATGAAACACTCACCGGACGGGACGGCGACGCCGCGGACACGGCGCCGGATCGGGGGCGCGCCGGGCACAGCCGGCGCGCCGAGAGGGGAGACGCTGTCCGCCGGCGGCGGGCCGCGTCAGGGTCAGGCCTTGTCCAGCTTGCCCTTCAAGGTGAGGGTGAAGTCGGCGCCCATGTATTTGAAGTGCGGCTGCACCGCCATGGAGACGCGATACCAGCCCGGCTCGCCCTGCACGTCTTCCACCTGGATGGAGGCGGCGCGCAGCGGCCGGCGGGAGCGCACCTCGGCGGAGGGGTTCTCCTGGTCGGCCACATACTGGCGGATCCACTTGTTGAGCTCGCTTTCCAGCTCCACGCGGGTCTTCCAGCTGCCGATGTTCTCGCGCTGGAGCACCTTGATGTAGTGCGCCAGCCGATTGATGATGAACATGTACGGCAGCTGGGTGCCCAGCTTGTAGTTCAGCTCGGCTTCCTTGCCGTCTTCGCTATTGCCGAAGAACTTCGGCTTCTGCACCGAATTGGCGGAGAAGAAGGAGGCGTTGTCGGTGCCCTTGCGCATGGTGAGCGCGATGAAGCCCTGCTCGGCCAGCTCATATTCGCGCCGGTCGGAGATCAGCACTTCGGTGGGCACCTTGCTCTGCAGCTGGCCCATGGCTTCGAACGTGTGCAGGGGCAGGTTTTCCACCGCGCCGCCGGACTGCGGACCGATGATGTTGGGGCACCAGCGGAACTGCGCGAAGCTGTCGGTCAGGCGGGTGGCGAAGGCGTAGGCCGCATTGCCCCACAGATAATTGGCGGTGGTGCCGGCGGAGGCTTCCTCATAATTGAAGGACTTCACCGGATTGCTTTCCGGCCCGTAGGGCAGGCGCAGCAGGAAGCGCGGCGCGGTGAGGCCGACGTAGCGGGCATCCTCGCTCTGCCGGAAGCTGTTCCACTTGGCGTATTTCGGGCCTTCGAAGATCGACTGCAGATCCTTCAGATTGGCCAGTTCCTCGAACTGGTCCACGCCGAACATCTCGGTGCTGGCGGCGCCGATCACCGGGGCATGCGACATGGCGCCGACGCTGGCCATGTACTGCAGCAGCTTGATGTCCTGGGCGCCGGGGCCGTAGTCGAAATTGGTGATGACGGCGCCCACCGGCTGGCCGCCGAACTGGCCGTATTCGGCGGTGTAGACGTGGCGATACAGGCCCGAGCGCACGATTTCCGGTGCGTCGTCGAAATCGGCCAGCAGCTCATCCTTCGAGGTGGAGAGCATCTCGATCTTGATGTTCTGGCGGAAGTCGGTCTTGTCCACCAGGAATTTCAGGCCGCGCCAGGCGGACTCCATCTGCTGGAAGGTGTCGTCGTGCAGGATGGTGTCCAGCTGCGCGGACAGCTTCTGGTCGATGGTGGCGATCATCTGATCGACCACCGCGCTATTGACCTTCTCGTCGCTGCGGGTGGGCTTCAGCAATTCGGCGACGAAGGCGGCAACGCCGCGCTTGGCCACGTCATAACCGTCGTCCGTCGGCCGCAGCTTGGTCTCCAGCAGGATCTGGTCGAGCATGGAGGGGGCGGCGACGGTGACGGCGGCGGCGCCCTGGGTTTCCGTGGAAGCTTCGGTGCTCATGGATCAAGTCTCCAATGGGGCCGGACCGCGCAAGGCGCTGGTCGGCACGGGCGCAGGGTTCAGGATTTGTCGGCCTCGTTGCCGGTCAGTTCGGTGAGGAAGCGCTGGCGGGTGGCCTCGTCCTCGATCACGCTCTGGATCAGCTTGCGGAAGGCGGGGATGTTGCCGAGCGGGCCCTTGAGCGCCACCAGCGCCTCGCGCATTTCCAGCAGCTTGCTGAGCTCGGGGACCTGCTTGACCACCGCTTCCGGCTCGAAATCCTTCAGCCGGGTGAACTTGAGGTTGACGGTGACCTTGTCGCCGGCCGCACCTTCGTCCAGGGCATTGGGGACCGACAGGTCGAGGGCCAGATTCTGGCTCTTGAGCACGTCGTCGAAATTGTCCTTGTTGATGGACACCAGCGGGCGGTCTTCCACCGGGCGCTCGTCGGGGCGCAGGGTATAATCCCCCACCACCAGCAGCTTCAGCGGCAGTTCCACTTCTTCCTTGGCGTTGCCGGTGGCGGGCCGGTAGCGGATGTTGACCCGTTCCTTCGGCGCGACGGACTCACTCATGATTTCGGCTCCGGCATTCTGCTGTGGATGATGGGGGGCTAGACATGTGCGAACCGCGCCGCGGTGCGCAGATCGAGGTGGGCAAGACGTTGCTGGGCGGCCTCCAGCGCGGTGCGCACGCCCTCGTCGCCCAGCACCTTGGCGGCCGAGGGGTGGCGGCAGGCGCGCATGGCCAGGCTCGCCGCCTTGAGGGCCAGCACCGGCTCCCATTGATCCAGGGTGCGGGCGTCGGCCACCGCCTGCAGGTGCATCACCAGCGGCAGGGCGATGCCGGGAAGGTCCATGTCGAGACACAATTGGGCCTGGAGGGCCTGGATATCGAACACGGCGCGCCCATCGGCCGCCCGCGCCCGCGCCGCGGCGAGACGGTCCAGCGCTTCGCTTTTCTTGCCGGCGGCGATCAGGGCGCGCACCGCGTCCTGAAGCTCGGCCAGACCCTCGCTCGGCGCCTCGTCAGCGGCGACCGCCGCAGAACCCGCCTGCTGGGCGAGCCAGTCGCGGGTGGCGGCGTCGGCAAAGGGGGTGCCGTCGGAGAAGGCCAGATCCACCAGGGTGGGCAGGCGACGGATGAAACCCGACACCGCCTCCAGCACCGCGTCCACCGCCAAGGCGTAGCGCGGGCCGAGCGCTGCCAGCGCATCGCAGACCAGCCGATGGGCATCGAGCCAAAAGGGGGCGGCCGCGATCATCCCTTCCAGGGTCCGCACCACCGCCTCATGCTCGCTGGCGCGATGCAGCGCCTCCAAGCTCTGCAGCCGCTGCGCGCCGGGGGCAAATAATTGCGTGGTCGCCCCGGCCGCCGGCGGCGGAATGAGGATGTCCATCCAGGCGGAGGCCCGGGCCAGGCGATAGCTGCGGGGGTCCGCCAGATCCGCCTCCCGCAGACTGGCGGCATGGGCGCGCATGCTGTCGGCCAGCGCGCTGAGCGCCCGCTCCATGTCGGCACCCACCGTGGCGGGGGGCGCCGCAGCGGGAGGCGGGGGCGGGGCCACGGCCGGGCTGGCTGTCGGCGCGACGGGGGCGGGTGCGACGACGGGGGACGGTAGGGGAACAGCCGCCTCGGCCACGGCGGCGGATGGGGCGGCGGATTGGGTCGCGGCCTTGGCGGCCGCCTCGGCCTCCGCCGCCGCTGCGCGGGCGATGGCATCCTTGGCGGCGGCAGCCTTGGTGCGCACGAGGCGCACCAGTTCGCCAATGGCCACTTGTTCTTTCACCAGCTTGCCCGGCAGCACCTGCTGCAGCTCCTCCAGCAGGCTGCTGGCCTGCAGCACGGCGGTCGCCTCATCGGGCGCCACATCCATGTCGGTGAGGAGCGCCACCAGGCGGCCGGTCATCCAGTCCACCGCGCCCACACGGGCCCGCTCGCGCTTGGGGAGAATGTCGTCCCAGTGCTGCGCCACCATGGGGGCGAGCACGGAAAGGCCCACCGCCAGACCGCGCCAGCGCTCCTGCTGGGTCAGAGCGTAGATTGTCCAGCTGACCAGGAGCAGGTCACGGCCGCGGCTGGCCAGCAGGTTCAGTCCACCATCCGCCACGGCGGCCCACCGAACGCCGCCGGGGCCTTCGGTGTCGATGCGGCGGACTTCGGTCTCAATCTCTTCAAAGGCGGGATCGTCGCGGATATCGACGCCCAAGGGCGCGGCAGCGGACAGGGGCGCTATGAGGCGCGCACAGCGTGCGTCCTCGAAGCCGGCGATAACGAGATCGCTCATTCCCACCCCGATCATGCGCGCCGGGCAGCCCCCGCCACCAACGGTGCGCCAAGCTCTTGTCGCTAGGTTGTTTGACGGTGGTGTGAAGACTGAGTTGCGGTCTTGCGACACCCGGAGACCTTGGCCGCGCCGCCGCCATCGGGAACAACCGTCGGCGTGCGCGCCGCGGGCGGGGAGAGCCGAGCCGTTGCGGTGGCGCGCGGACAGCGGTTCCCGGTCGGCGCCGGTGCGCTTGTCCAACTGGCATATCTGATATACTAGTCGACATGTGACATGGGACGGCGACCAGCGCAGCTGGCGGATCGTCCCGGCGCTTGAGGAAACGACCATGCGACGCCGGTTGGCCGCCGGCCTCCCCTTATCCTGGGGCGGCGACGGCAGCCGCGGCTTGACCGCGGCCAACATCATTCATCACAGCCTGCGGGACGACATCGTCTCGCTGCGCCGCCGTCCGGGCGAGACGATTTCCGAGAAGGACATCGCCGCCGCCCATGGGGTGAGCCGCACACCGGTGCGGGAGGCGCTGTTGCGCCTGGCGGACGAAGGGCTGGTGGAGATCGCCCCCAAGTCCGGCACCTTCGTCTCCCGCATTCCGGTGGACTCCTTGCCGGAATCCATCGTCGCCCGGCAGGCGCTGGAGGAAGTCACCGCCCGCGCGGCGGCCGAGCAGGCCACCGGCAGCGCCATCTCCGGGATGCGCGCCATCCTGGAGCGCCAGGCGGAAGTGGCCGCTTTGGGACAGCAGGACCGCTTCTATGAAGCCGACGAGGCCCTGCACGAGGCCATCGCCGCCGCGGCGCGCTATCCCGGCCTGTGGCGCATGGTGCAGCAGCTGAAGATGCAGGTGGATCGCTATCGCCGCCTGACCCTGCCGCAGCCCGGCCGGATGGAACGGGTCATCGCTGAGCATGCGGTGGTGGTGGACGCCATTGCCGCCCACGATCCCGGCCGCGCCGCCGCCGCCATGCGCGCCCATGTGGAAGGGCTGCGCGTCAGCCTGGGCGAGATCCGCGACGTGAACCCCGGCTATTTCATCGGCGACATGGACGAGGTGGCACACCATGCCGACCAGCCGCCCCGCTGATCTCCGCGCGGTGGCCCCGCGCACCGGCATCGCGCGGCTCATCCCCCCGCGGATCCGGGGCCTGAACGTTCCCGATGGCCGGCGACGGACGCACCCATGAAGTACAAGTTCGATTTCGAGGCTCTGGCGGAATACTGGCCGCAATTGCTGGACGGCGCGCTGCTGACCATGGAGATGACCGCCATCGCCACGGTTGCCGGGCTGGCGTTCGGCACCGCGGTGGCCATCGGCCGACGGTCGCCCAACCGATTGCTGTCGCGGCTGTCCGGCGCCTATGTGGAGACGGTGCGCAACACGCCGTTCCTGATCCAGCTCTTCTTCATCTATTTCGGCCTGTCCAGCGCCGGCCTGCGGCTGCCGGTGTTCTTTGCCGCGGTGATCGCCATGGTGTTCAACGTGGCGGCCTACACCGCCGAGATCGTGCGGGCCGGCATGGACGCCACCCCGCGCGGGCAACTGGAAGCGGCCGACAGCCTCGGCCTGTCCACGCCGCAGATCTATTGGCACATCATCCTGCGCCCGGCGCTGGAGCGGGTGTATCCGGCGCTCACCGCGCAATTCATCCTGATGATGCTGGCCACCTCGGTCACTTCGCAGGTCTCCGCCGAAGAATTGACCGGGGTGGCGAACAACATCCAGTCGAACACCTTCCGCTCGTTCGAGACCTTCATCGTGGTGGCGGGGATCTATCTGCTGCTCACCCTCATCATGAAATTCGCCTTCTGGCTGCTGGGGCTGGCGCTGTTCACGCGGCGCCGCCGCCTCGGCACGGCCCTTTAGGAGCGCGGGATGGCCCAGACCTTTACCCTCGCCCATATCGGCTACATGCTTCAGGGCGTCCTGTGGACCTTGATCCTCTCGGCGCTGGCCTTCGCCTTGGGCGGGGTCGCCGGGTTCGGCATGATGCTGCTGCGCATCTCGCAGTTCCGCCTGGTGCGGCAGCTGTCCTTCGTGGTGGTGCAGATCATCCAGGGCATCCCGCTGCTGGTGATCCTGTTCGCGGTCTATTTCGGCCTCGGCATCCTGGGCGTGCAGGTGCCGCCGCTGGCCGCTGCCGGCGTCGCCATGATGATCTATTGCGCCGCCTTCCTGGCGGAGATCTGGCGTGGCTGCGTGCTGGCGGTGCCCCGCACCCAGTTCGAGGCCGCCGAGTGCCTGGCGCTGACCCGCTGGCAGACCCTGCGCAAGGTGATCCTGCCGCAGGCCCTGCGCATCGCCACCCCGCCCACCGTGGGCTTCATGGTGCAGGTGGTGAAGAGCACCTCGCTCGCCTCGGTGGTGGGCTTCGTGGAGCTGACCCGCGCGGCGCAGATCATCAACAATTCCACCTTCCAACCGTTCCTCGTGTTCGGGATCGCCGGCGCCATGTATTTCGCCGTGTGCTGGCCCCTGAGCGCCTGGAGCCGCGTGCTCGAAAGGAAGCTCCATGTCGGCCGTCATTGAGCTGAAGGATGTTCACAAAAGCTTCGGCGCGGTGGAGGTGCTCAAGGGCGTCTCCCTGAGCGTCCAGCGGGGCGAGGCCATCGCGGTGATCGGCCGCTCAGGATCGGGCAAATCCACGGCTCTGCGCTGCGTCAACCGGCTCGAGACCATCCAGGCGGGCGAGATCTTCGTCTGCGACCATGCGGTCCACGATCCGAAGCTCGAGGTGCGCAAGCTGCGCCTCGACGTGGGCATGGTGTTCCAGAGCTACAATCTCTTCCCGCACCTGACCGTGGAGGAGAACATCATGCTCGCCCCGGTCACGGTGAAGAAGCAGAAGAAGGCCGAGGCCCGCCAACTGGCGGCCGAAGCCCTGGCGCGGGTGGGGCTCGCCGAGAAGGCGCAGGCCTATCCCGAGCAGCTCTCCGGCGGCCAGCAGCAGCGCGTCGCCATCGCCCGATCGCTGGCCATGCAGCCGCAGGTGATGCTGTTCGACGAGGTGACCTCGGCGCTGGATCCCGAACTCACCGGCGAGGTGCTGCGGGTCATGGAAGACCTCGCCAAGGGCGGCATGACCATGCTGGTGGTGACCCATGAGATGGGCTTTGCCCGCCGGGTCGCCGATCGCATCGTCTTCATGCATCAGGGGCTGGTCTGGGAGGTGGGCACCGGCGACATGCTGGCCGATCCGCAGACCCCGGAATTGCGCGCCTTCATGTCTCACGGCCTCTAGCCGCGTCTTTGTTTTTCCCAACCCGGCGCAGTCCGGGATCTCGCCCACGCCACCCCAGGAGGACAACGCCATGACCGTGTGGACCAAGTTCGGTGCCATTGCCTTTGCCGCCGCAACCCTGGCCTGCGCCACCGCCCCGGCGGCGCGCGCGGACCAGCTGGATGACATCCTCAAGGCCAAGAAGATCCGCGTCGCGGTGGTGCTCGGCACGCCGCTGTTCTCGTTCGCCGGGCCGGATCTGAAGCCCACGGGCTCGGATGTGGAGACCGCCCGCATGCTGGCCAAGGACATGGGCGTCGAGGTGGAGTGGGTGGAGATCACCACCGCCGCCCGCGTGCCCACCATTCAGACCGGCAAGGCGGACATTCTGGTGGCTTCGCTCGGCATCACGCCGGAGCGCAAGAAGGTGATCGACTTCACCATTCCCTACGCCACGCTGGACATCGTGGTCGCGGCCCCCGAGGGCGCGGCGATCAAGGATTATGCCGACCTCACCGGCAAGCGGGTGGGCCTGACCCGCGCGACGGTCAACGATCAATTGGTGACCGCCAATGCCAAGGGCGCCGAGATCGTGCGCTTCGAGGACGACGCCACCCTGATCTCGGCGGCGGTGTCGGGCCAGGTGGACATCGTCTCCACCCAGCCGCCGCTGATCGCGGTGATGAACGAGAAGCGGCCGGACCGGCCGCTGAAGACCAAGTTCGTCATGCGCGAGCTCAATCTGGGCATCGCCCTGCCGCAGAACGAACCGCGCCTGAAGGCGTGGCTGGACGACTGGATCCGCAAGAACATG
Source organism: Azorhizobium sp. (assembly GCA_965227945.1). Taxonomy (GTDB): domain Bacteria; phylum Pseudomonadota; class Alphaproteobacteria; order Rhizobiales; family Xanthobacteraceae; genus Azorhizobium. The sequence goes on from CBDDGQ010000005.1 coordinate 757,275, forward strand.
GCCAGCGGCGCTTTGCCGGCCATGTTCGCCAAGTTCCACGGCCGCGAGCTGCCGAAGGATCTGGCGGACCGCGTGGTCAACTGACGGGCCCGGTCGCAGAAACGCAAACGGCCCGGAGCGGGGACGCTCCGGGCCGTCGTCTGTTTCGGGGGCCTGGTCAGACCAGCAGTTGGTGGCCCGCACTGCTGGTGAAATCCAGTTGCACCACGAGGTCGTTATAATCGTGGTCCCCGCCGCCATAGAGGTCTTCCCACCCCCAGGTGTTGAGGCCGTAGTTCCACAGATGGCCCACATGCTGGCCATCCACCACCTCATTGCCGTCGGCGAAGGCGAAATAGGTGTGCCCGCCCGAGGTGAGGCGCATGGCGATGAGATCCCCGGCATTCACATGGGTGATGGCGCTTTCGCTATATTCCCCCATCCCCGCCCCGGTCACCGACGTCCCACCGTCGGCGGTGTGGTAGGCGCGGGCGAGACTGGCCAGATCATACCCCGGGTCGCCCGGCTTCAGGCCGTTGATGGTGCCGGAATAGTCGTCCACCTTGTAGAAGGTCACGGAGCTGTCCTGCGCGCCGGCTTGACGCATGCGGATGATCGCAGTCTGGTCGCTGGCCCCATTGGCGGTCTCCGCCACCGCCACCGCACGCGCCACGTGCACGGCCTCGTCGCCGGAGACGAAATCCACGAACCCCGAGGAGCTGGAGAGGTTGATCTGCGGCGTGGTGGCCGCGGTGCCGTCGATGCCCACGGCGACGCTCGTGCCCGCCGCCACATTGGCCTGGAAGCTCGCCGTCTGGGACTGGTGGTCGAACAGCGTCACCAAGGCCGAGGAGAAGCCGGACTGCAAGGTCTGCTGGGCGAACTGGCTGGACCAGGCATAGCTGTTCCCGGCGGTGCCGGACAACGCATGACTGGTGCCGTCCAGGCTCACGGTGACCTGGGAATTGTCCGCCAGGATCGGCTGGAACAGCAAGGTCTCGGAGGCCACGGCGGTGACGGCGCTGCCGCTGGCGGCCAGCACACCGGGGGTGTGGAAATAGGCCTCGGCATGGGCGAGCGCGGTGAGCACCCGCGGCAGCAGCGCCTCATTGGCGATCCCGAGGCCGGTGATGAGGTCATACCCCGGCCCGGTGCTCGAGGTGATGCTGGCGAAGGCGAGATCGGTGCCCACATGGTTGAAGGCGCCGGGAGACACGACCGACGCCATCTGAAGCAGCGCCGACAGATCTGACGGAACGGCGAGCCCCTGGTCCGTGAAGGCGGCGACAATGCGCGACATCAAGCCGGTGGACAGCGCGCTGGCGTCGTGCGCGGCGTCCGTGTTCCACGCGGTCAGCACCAGGTTCATGACCGAGCTGGCGTCTGCCGTGAGACTGGTGAGCCCGGAGCCCACCATCGTGTGCAGGGTGCCCAGATCCCCGGCGCTGGCCAAAGCGACCGCCCGGGCGGCGAGCGCGCTGGTGAGCTGGGCTGTGGGGGTCGAGACCCAGCTGGGCAGGACGATGCCCGCTTTCAGCCCGGCGGGCTGGTAGGTGGCGGACTGGGCATAGATGCCGTAGTCGGATTCATAGTCGCCCCAGGAGGGCTGGTCGAAGGCGTCGAAGGCAAACAGCGGGATGGTCTTGCCGTTGTTGGCCGTTTCCATCGCATCGAGCCAGGCGAAGATCTGGTTATAGACCGTGGCCTGGTTGGTCGTGGGATTGTTGTAATAAGTTGTATAACCGGTCTCGCCCACATAGACGCCGACCGCGCCCGCCAGGGTATTTTCGACACCCTGAAAATATTGCTCCACCGGCGTGAAATCGGTGGAGGATTGCGGGCCCAGCGACGTGCCCTGTGTATATTGATTATAGAGGACGAACGGCGAATTGCTGTTCCAGCTACTGCTCCAATGGCTCTCGATATAGCTGGTGGCCATTGTCGAGATGACATTGGTGCTGCCGTAATTGGCGATCGTGGTGGAGATGGGAATGCTGCCCAACCCCGCCGCCGCCATGGAGGTCTGCAAATTGGTGAAGGATTGCTGGATCCAGGTCTGGTAGCTGGCGAAATTCGGGTCTGAAGGCGGAGGGCCGTTCTGGTCGATTTCATTGCCGAGCAAGATGGCGGACAGGTGCGCCTGCACCGCCGCCACACTGCCGAACGACGAGATCAGCATCTGCACCCAGGCGTCCGTATAGGTCGAGCTGGTCATCAGTCCGGGGGACCAGGCCGTACCGTAGCCCCCCTGGGCCAGGGCGCTGTTGTTGGTCCCCATGACCAGTTCGACGGCCGACGTCCCGGTGACGTAGGAGATCACCTGCTGCTGCGTGCTGTCCATCACCGGCGTGGTGGGCGTCGCGGTGCCCACGGCGGCGTCGTGATAGGTGCGGATCAACTGGAAATCGGCGGTGATGGCCGCAAGGTCGGCGGGAATGGAATAGCCGACGCGGCCGTTCTCCCAGCTCTCGTAATTGATGCCCAGATTGTAACCGAAGGGGCTGTTGGTCGGGACCAGGGAGTAGTTTGTGCTCGTGTTACCCATCGGACGCCCCTACGCCTGCGCGCCAAAGGCCCTTGGCGCAACCCCCGGTGCGCCCAGCGCGGGCGCTATGGCTTGAGCGGTACCGGAGCCCTGTGGCAAACACAAGACAGAAGAGACCGAGACGCGGCCAACTGGCGCGCCGCTGATTGCGTGAGGCTAGGCTATTCGCCCCGGCGCTCCTGAACATCCGGCCGATTGGGACGTCAGCGCACCCTTATGCCCTCAACGCCTGGGCGGGCGACTGGCGGTAAGCCAGCAGGGCCGGAACGAGCGCCACCAGCGCACCCACGGCCAGCAGCCCGAGCAGCCCGACGGCATCGCTTGGGATGAAGCTGACCGGCAGCACCAGGCCGCTCTGCGTGGAGAGGACATCGGCGATGATCCGCGCCGCCGCATAGCCGAGAGCGAACCCCGCTGCGAGCCCGGTGCCGAGCAGGGCGAACACTTCCAGCCAGACGATGGCGCAGACCACCGCGCGCGGCGCGCCGAAGGCCCGCAGGGCGCCGATCTGGTGGCGCCTTTGCACCACATGCACGATCACCACCAGCAGGATCGCCGCCGCCACCAGGGCCTGCGCCCCCATGGCCACCGCCGCCACCACCAGGCGGGCATCCCCCAAAGTGGTGTAGAGGCGGGTCAGCACCTCGCCGGGGAAGACCGCCAGCGTCCGCTCGGTGCGGAATTCCTGCCGCAATTTGTAGGCGTCGGCGATGGTCCGGGGTTTGACGACGATCGCGGGGATGCCGGGGGCGTGCGGATCGCTGAGACTGCCCGGCACCAGGGGCGCATCCGGGCGGCCGGTTGACGGCTGGTCCGGCCCGGCGGCCAGGGTGCCGTGGGACTCGGCGTCGCCGTCGTCATCGCCAGCGGGATCATGGCCACTGGCGTCATGGTGCGCCGGATCATGGCCAGCGGGACCGTGATCATGGACCCGCCAGACCGCCTCGATGGGCACCAGCACCGCCCGATCCCAGGGGGTGCCCGTGGGCGCAAGACGCCCGACCACCACATAGGACACGTCCCCATGCGTCTGGGCGGGGCCGCGGATCTGGCCATGCATGGGATGAAACCTTGTCCCTGCCGCCATCGGCACCTGCGACCCCAACACCGCGTCCTGCAGCGTCCGGAAGCTGTGGCCCGAGGCCAGGGAGGTGATCCCGTCGATCAGGGCCTGCGTCGTGCCCACGATGGGGTAGTCGTCGATGAAATCCCCGAAGCCCACGGGAGCGGCATAGGCCACTCGCGGATCCCCCAGGAGGCGCGTCAGAACACTCACCGGCAGCAGCGGCAGAGGCGCGGGCTGGAGGAAGACAGCGGACAGGACCAGTTGCGTCTCGCTGCCCGGCGCGCCGATCACCAGGTCGAACGCCGCGGCGGCGCGGGCGCTGCCGAGCCGCAACGCACGTTCTTGCAGCGTCACCACCACCCCCAGCGCCGTCGCCAGAGCCACAATGAGGGTGATGGCGAGGGCGCCGATCCACTGCTTCCGCAGATCCGCTGCGATGAAACCGAACATCCGCCGGGGGCTCCTAGGGTGCGGGAGGGGAGGGCGGCGGGGCCGACAGACGGCCGCCCTCCAGCCGCAGAACGGTGCCGAGCCGGGAGACCAGCCGCGGATCGTGGCTGGCGACGATGAGTGTGGCGGCCGCCTCGTCGGCGAGGTCCAGCAGCAGATTGATGACGCTGGCCCCGGCCGCATCGTCGAGGCTGGCGGTGGGTTCGTCGGCCACCAGAATGTCCGGACGCCCCACCAGCGCCCGCGCCACCGCGACCCGCTGCATCTGCCCGCGTGACAGGGTTTCGACGGGCTGATGGGGGGCGGTGAGGCCCACCCGATGCAGCAGGCGATGGGCCTCCGCGCGGGTTTCCCCCGACAGCCGCAGATGCGCAAGGCGCTGGGGCAGGACCACATTGTCGAAGGCGGAGAGGCCCGGAAACAGGTGGAAGTCCTGCATCACCAGACCCACATGGGCGGCCCGCCAGCGATCGCGCTGCCCCTCGGACAGGCCGGCAAGATCGGTGTCGCCCCAGCGCACGGTGCCGTGGCGGATCCGTTCCAGGCCAGTGAGCACATTGAGCAAGGTGGTCTTGCCGCAGCCAGACGGGCCGGTGACCGCCACCTGGGCGCCAGCGGGCAAGGTGAGCGCGGGAAGGGCCAGGGCCGGTTGCTCCAGGCCGGGAAAGCGCACCTCCAGATCGCGGATGGTGAGGCCCGGCCCGGCCGGGGCGGGGGCGAGCCCTGCGGCGAGACCGGCCATGGTCAGGCCTTGTGAAAGCTGGCGCCGCGCAGGCGCAACAGGCTGACGAAGCCGGTGGCCGGGTCGGTCCACGACCCCACCTCCAGCCGCCCGCGCACCGCGATCAGCGCATTGGCCTGCTCGAAGGTCTGGGCGCGGTCGAGATAGATCACCACGATATTGTCGGGCCAGTCCGCGTCGGAGGCGCAGAACGGGCAGATGGACATGGGGATTTCGGTGAGCACGAAGAAATCCGCCTCGGCCTTCAGCGGCGGCGCCATGAAGCCCCGCATGGCCACCTCTTGCCCGGCCAGCCCCTTCACCTTGTCGGAGAAGGTCAGGCCGAGGACGGTCACCTTGCCGTACAGCTCGCTGAAATCGAGGGCGGCGGGTGCGGCTTGGGCGGGGGCTGCAAGGGTGGGCAGGACGCAAGCGGCCGCCAGCCCCGCCAGCAGATGGCGACGCGACATCCCAAACGGGGCCGAGGGTTTGCGCGTGTGCGTCATGGTCTTCATCTTGATCCTGCGCCCTTCCGCCGGAGCCGTCACCGGAAATCCGGGCACCCAATGACGGTCGGCACCCCGCCGCATGGCAATGCGCGGTGGTCGGTCACGCCAGCGATCCTGTTTCGCTGACGGCTCCCGTGTTGACGGAAAGGCGGTCTTCCGGCCGGCAGGGCCGCGTGTCCTGCCGGCTCCGATCGGGTCGGGGGCCGCCCGCGCATCTCCCCTGGGGGAGATGGCTTTGCGCGGTCCGGGCTCAGTTCTTGGCCGGGGCGAGCGCCATGGCATCCATCAGGACGCGATAGACGTCGCTTTCTTCCAGATAGCCCTTGAACTCTTCCGAGCCGGGGCCGGTGGACTGCAGCACCACATCGTCCACCGCATGCACGGCGGAGTCGGAGGAACGGGGCAGGTTGCCTTCGCGGAACACGGCGCCGGGCACGTCCTTATAAGCCTGGTTGGCCACGTAATCCTTCTTCTCGTTCTGCACCACCGGCTCGAAGGGACCGTCCATCTTGGGGCGGAAGGTCTCGTAATAGTCGGGATAGTTGGACGAGAAGACCGCCAGGCGGCGGGAGACGTCGACCTTGTCGGGGAAGCCGTCGCCGTTCTTGTCCTCATAGTTCGGGAAGCCGGCGGCGGCATAGACGCCCACCTTCTCGCGCATCTCGGTGCCCGGCTTATTGTCGTCGATGGTACCGATGATGGACACCCCGTGGGTGTGGTCGCCGGTGACCACGATCAGCGTGTCGGGATGGGTCTTGAGGAACTCCAGGCCGACGCCCACTGCCTGATCGAACTCGATGGTCTCGAACAGCGCACGATCCCAATCCATGGGATGGGACATCTTGTCGATGGAGGCGCCTTCCACCATCAGGAAGAAGCCGTCGGGATTCTTGGAGAGCTGGCCCAGCGCCGCCTTGGTCATTTCCACCAGGCCCGGCTGGTTGGGGAATTTGGCGACCGTGCCCTTCTTCAGGAACTCGCGGTCCAGGGTCACGTCCATATTGGCCGGGTGGAACAGGCCGAGGATCTTCCCGCTATTGGTGCCGGCCGCGGTGGCCAGTTCCGTCTTGTCGGTGGCCAGCGTGTAGCCGGCGTCCTTGAACAAGGCGATATAGTCCTTGTCGTCCTTGCGCTTGGAGCCCGGGGTCGACTTGGGCAGGAAGTAAGCGGAGCCGCCGCCCAGCAGGACGTCCGGCTTCACGTCGAACAGCATGCCGACGATCTCCGGCTTGTCGGCGCGGGCGCGGGTGTGGGAGACCACGGCGGCCGGGGTGGCGTCTTCCACTTCGGCGCCGGTGACGATGCCCACCGACTTCTTCGACAAGCGGCGCACCGCTTCGCCGATGGTCTCCACCTTGGGATCGTCCAGCGTGTCCTTGGTGCGGTCCACATAGACGCCGAGCGCGTTCACCGCCGTCTTGTGGCCGGTCATGTAGGCCGACATGGTGTTGGCGCTGTCGGTGGCGATGGCATTGGTGGACGAGGTGCCGATGAAGGCCATGTGGTCGAGGCCGTCCATGTTCAGCCGGCCGTCCGCTTTGCCCTCGGTCATGCCCTTGGACATGATCCGCGCACCGGTGCGGTGGGCCACGGAGAGGCCGTCGCCGAGAAAGAAGATGACATTCTTGGCCTTGGCCGTGGCCGGGGTCGCGTAGACATCCCAGGTGACGGTCTTGGTCTCATCGCCGGCCTTGGCCACCACGGTGTAGCTGCCGGGCTTGGCGATGGCGGCGGCGCGCAGCAGCACCGCGGAGGCGTTGACGCCCTCTTCCTTCTCGATGAAGGCGGGCTTCTTGCCCAGCACGGTCTCGGCCGGGGCGCCGTTGATGGTGATCTGAACCTCTTCCGGCTTCACCACCTTGTCGAACTCGACCTTCAGGTCGAACGGCGATCCGTTGAGGATGGTCGCACGATCCAACGGATAGATCACGGTCGCCTGACCTGCCGATACCAGGCAGGTCGTCAGCGCAAGAGCCGAAAGCAAAGCGCGCATGGTATCCCCCAAAAAGCCCAGAAAAATCCCACGGTCTCCGTAGGGAATTTCAATGTCACTGGGATGACCGAGGGGGCCTGACGGCGGCCAGGACGCGCGGCACGGGCAGCGCGGTGGCGGCAGGGCGCGCACGAGCGCGAGAATGCATGGGATGCAATGGTACAGCTGGGTGGGCTCGAACCACCGACCTCCGGTGCCACAGACCGGCGCTCTAACCAACTGAGCTACAGCTGCAATCCTCCAAGGCGCGCGGCCCTGAAGCGAGGGGGGAACCTACGCGGGACGTCGGCGCATTTCAAGGGGGCCGCCCGGGGATTTCGCGCACCCTGGGGATGAGGGCAGAATATCCAATTACCTGTGATAGTTAGCGCAATTTGCGTTGGCCGGATGGGGCGGCCCTAATGGGCCGGCGGGGCGTTGACCCCGCCGGCGTCTCGTCATGGCGGAATGCGGCGATCAGGCCGGCGGCGGTGCCACATCGGGGGCGGGGTGGTAGATCTCGCCGCCGGTGTCGCGGAACTTCTGCGCCATCTGCGCCATGCCGGCTTCGGCAATGTCGCCGGCCTCGATCTTCAGCTCCTGGCTGATCTTCATGGAGCAGAATTTCGGCCCGCACATGGAGCAGAAATGCGCCACCTTGGCGCCCTCCGCCGGCAGGGTCTCGTCATGGAAGGCTTCCGCCGTCTCCGGATCCAGGGAGAGGGCGAACTGGTCGCGCCAGCGGAACGAGAACCGGGCCCGGGACAGCGCATCGTCCCGGATGCGCGCGGCCGGATGGCCCTTGGCGATATCGGCGGCGTGGGCGGCGATCTTGTAGGAGATGACGCCGGTCTTCACATCGTCGCGGTTGGGCAGGCCCAGATGCTCCTTCGGCGTGACGTAGCAGAGCATGGCGGTGCCGAACCAGCCGATCATTGCCGCGCCGATGGCCGAGGAGATGTGATCGTAGCCGGGCGAGATGTCGGTGACCAACGGTCCGAGCGTATAGAAGGGCGCCTCGTGGCAGATCTTCAGCTGCTTCTCCACATTCTCGCGAATGAGGTGGAGCGGCACATGGCCGGGGCCTTCGATCATCACCTGGACATCGTGCTTCCAGGCGATCTCCGTGAGTTCGCCCAGGGTCTCGAGCTCGGCGAACTGGGCGGCGTCATTGGCGTCCGCGATGGAGCCGGGGCGCAGGCCATCGCCGAGCGAGAAGGAGACGTCATACTGCGCGAGGATCTCGCAGAGTTCCTCGAAATTCTCGTAGAGGAAGCTCTCCTTGTGGTGCGCCAGGCACCACTTGGCCATGATCGAGCCGCCGCGCGAGACGATGCCGGTGACACGGTTGGCGGTGAGCGGGATATAGGGCAGGCGCACGCCCGCATGGACGGTGATGTAGTCCACGCCCTGCTCGGCCTGCTCGATCACCGTGTCGCGGAAGATCTCCCAGTTGAGGTCCTCCACCACGCCGCCCACCTTCTCCAGCGCCTGATAGATCGGCACCGTGCCGATGGGCACCGGTGAGTTGCGGATGATCCATTCGCGGATGGTGTGGATGTTCTTGCCGGTGGACAGGTCCATCACCGTGTCGCCGCCCCAGCGGATCGACCACACCAATTTGTCCACTTCCTCGGCCACACCCGAGGTGACGGCGGAATTGCCGATATTGGCGTTGATCTTCACCAGGAAGTTGCGACCGATGGCCATGGGCTCGGTCTCGGGGTGGTTGATGTTGGACGGGATGATCGCCCGGCCGCGCGCCACTTCCTGGCGCACGAATTCCGCCGTGATGTCGGTGGGGATGGCCGCCCCCAGGCCCATGGCCTGATGGTGGGGATGGGCGCCGCCATTGGCGCGCGCCAGGTTTTCGCGCGCGGCCACATATTCCATCTCGGCGGTGATGATGCCGGCGCGGGCATAGGCCATCTGGGTCGGGCGCTGGCCGGCCTTGGCGCGCAGGGGCTTGCGGCCTAGGCGGTCGAAGGCGGGCAGATGGCTCACCTGGCCGGGCTTGAGGCCGTCGTCTTCCGGCTTCTGGGCGCGCCCGTCCACCTCTTCCACGTCGCCCCGTTCCATGATCCAGCGGCGGCGCAGCTCCGGCAGCCCCTTGGTCAGGTCGATGAGGGCGTTGGGGTCGGTATAGGGGCCGGAGGTGTCGTAAAGGCGCACCGGCCTTTCGGCCGGATCGGAGAGCGCCACTTCGCGCATGGCCACCTGCACGTCCGGACGGGTAGTGGGGATGAACACCTTGCTGGAATGGGGCAGGGGGCCTGTGGTCACCTTCAAGGATGAGGTGGAGGCTTCGTCGAGCATACGGATCTCCTTCAAGCTCGCGCTTCAAATGAGATCCGGGATGAGCTTCAGGAGACGGTTTGCGCCTGACAGAATCCCAATGCGGGATCGCGGGCAGGCTGATTCCGATCCCTTCGCCGGCATGACCCGGATCAGGTTCGAAGGGTCATCGCGGCGCCGGTGGCCATGATGACCGAGCCGGAAGGCGATATCTCAGCCCCCTCGCGGGGCCCCCCTTGGAATGAATTCACTGTGGGTGTGGGGGGAGGCCCTGTCAACGCTGCGGTGCAATATGGGTTGCCGCTTGTTGACGGCGGGCGACGCGCGGCTGGCAAGTGGGCGCCGTCGCTCCTACATTGGGGCCATCACTCCGACCGCCGACTCGCTCCACGGACCCGCCCATGCGCGCCTATCATCAGCTGCTCCAGCGCATTCTCGACGAGGGCGTGCGCAAGGACGATCGCACCGGCACCGGGACTCTGTCGGTGTTCGGCCACCAGATGCGCTTCGATCTGGCCGAAGGCTTTCCCCTGGTCACCACCAAGAAGCTGCACATCAAGTCCATCGTGCATGAGCTACTGTGGTTTCTCGCCGGGGACACCAACATCCGCTACCTGAAGGAAAATGGCGTCTCCATCTGGGACGATTGGGCGGATGCGCAAGGAGAGCTGGGGCCGGTCTATGGCCATCAATGGCGCTCCTGGCCGACCCCCGAAGGCGGGGTCATCGACCAGATCGCCCAGGTGGTCTCCGACATCCGGCGCAATCCGGATTCCCGCCGTCTCATCGTCACCGCCTGGAACCCAGCGGACGTGCCGAAGATGGCGCTGCCGCCCTGCCATCTGCTGTTCCAATTCTACGTGGCGAACGGCAAGCTGTCCTGCCAGCTGTACCAGCGCTCGGCGGACGTGTTCCTCGGCGTGCCGTTCAACATCGCCTCCTATGCGCTGCTGACCCAGATGGTGGCGCAGGTGACCGGGCTGGGCGTGGGCGATTTCGTCCATACGCTGGGCGATGCCCACCTCTATCTCAACCATCTGGACCAGGCCCGCGAACAGCTGTCGCGCACCCCGCGCGCCTTGCCCCGCCTGGTTCTGAACCCGCAGGTGCAGGACATTTTCGCCTTCCGCTTCGAGGACGTGGCGGTGGCGGACTATGATCCGCATCCGCACATCAAGGCGCCTGTGGCGGTCTGAGGGGGCGCAAGGTCAAGGCCGGCAGCGCCATCGGTGGTCGGCGGTGGGTGGCCGTGCAGCAGGCCCAAGCGGGAAAGTTTCTGCCATCGGGTGTGGGGTGGCGCCGTGGTTGACGGGACCCCAGAATCTCCCATTAATACCTCCGTCATCGCATCCCATGCGGTGTCTTGCGGGTCCCATGATGCCTTGGCGCACAGGACCGAACAGCCCGGTTTCGGGCGCGATGTCGGTGGGCGGGCTGGGCGTGGTGGATCCGACGGAATTCCCAATTCGGACAGGGGCTGACTCGGTGGTGCATGCCACGGCCGGGCGTCACGCAAACGTGGCCTTCGCTCCCGTTCTGCGCCGGGGCCTGCAGCTTCGATCCGTGGCCATTATGGTGGGCATGATCGGCCTGTCCGCGCCGGCGGTGGCGCAGACGTCGGCGCAGATCACGCTCAATCCCTTCTATCAGACCGCGACCGTCAATTCCGGGCCGGATTACAACCCGTTCTATTATGTGAACGTCGCGATCGGCTCTCCGACAGCAACGAAAAATAGCGTGCTGGTTGATACGGGGTCGACGGGACTCTACATCCTGCAAGGGGCTCTCGATCCCGGCTCCTATACGCTGACGCCGACGCAATTCACGTATGGCTATTCCAGCGGCAACCAGATCACTGGCCAGATCGGCTACGCGACGGTCTATTTTCCCGAGTCAAAAGACAGCGCCGGCAACGTCATCGCGCTGGCGACCGCAGCACCCATCGCCTTTGGCGTCATCACGTATTTCGGGTGCAATTCGAGCAATCCCAACTGCCCCGGGTATCGCGCCATCTCGTCGACGACCAATCCGAACAATTACGGCTGGAACGTCAATCAGACGGGCGTAATGGGGGTGGCCTATTCCGGCGGCCAGGCGATTTTCAATCCGCTGGCGCAACTGTCGGGCACCTATGCCAACGGCTTCCTGTTCCAGGCCAACCAGGCCACCGGGACGTCCTCGCCGGTCCTGGTGGTGGGGCTGACGGCAGAGAATACCGCCGGCTACACCTTCGCCAACTTCGCCTCGCAGGGATCGACCGGCGGCAACATCGGGCTCAATGCCTGGAATACCAAGAGCATCGTCACCTGCTTCACGGCCAGCGGCTCGACCGGCTGCCTGCAGAGCATCTTCGATTCCGGCGCCGGCAATGCGACCTTCGAGACCGCGGCCACGGGGGGCGCCAATTCGACGACGACGGGGTCCGTGTCGGGGCCGGTGACCATCAGCGTCGATGGCGTGATGTCGTTCACGTCCAATCTCGGCAATTATAACTATGCTCCGGAGCATGGCGGGACGCTGGGCTACAACACCGGCAACGAGATCTTTCTCTATTACACCGTGGCGTATGACTATGTGAACGGCCGCATCGGCTTCCTGCCCGTGGGCAACATCCTGGCCGGCAACACGGCGTTCACCAGCGACAGCCAGCTCGGCCAGCCCGGCGCCGGCGTCATCCTGCTGGGCTCCGTCACCCTCGGGCCGTCCTTTGTCTCCTCGCGCGCGTTCAATCTGGCGCAGTCCGGCTATCTTGAGCTGGGGACCCCCACCATCATCGTCAACGGCTCGGCCACGCTCAATGGAACGCTGTCCTCCGCCAATAGCGGCGCGGTGGCCTTCCAGGGCCTGAAGGGCCAGACGAATACGCTGACCTTGAACGGCGTGAACCTGTTCAGCAGCACCCTCCCGGTGGGCGTGAAGGATCTCAACCTGGTGGTGAACGGGGTTCTGCCCGGCGCCGTGGCCCTGGGCAACAATGCCACCTTGGGCGGCTCCGGCCTGATCGTCGGCTCGGTCTCGGTGGGCGCCTCCGCGGCCATAGCGCCGGGCAATTCCATCGGCACGCTCGGCGTTTTGGGCGGCGTGACCTTCAAGGCCGGCTCGACCTACAGTGTGGAGATCGGCGCCCCGGGCACGAGCGATCTTCTGACGCTCAGCGGGCAGGCGCAACTGGACGGCGGGACGGTGTCTGTCACCCCGTATCCGGGCCTTGCGCCCACCCTGGGCGCTTACACCATCCTCACCGCGGCAGGGGGCGTGACCGGGACCTTCAGTGGCGTCAGCGGCGCCGCCTTCGGCACCGTGGGGTCGGCCTATCCCTTCCTGACCCCGAGCCTGGCCTATACGCCCACCTCCGTGCTGCTGGAGCTGGGACGCAGCGCCGTGACCTATGCCTCGACGGCGCAGAGCCCCAACCAGGCCCAGGTGGCCGCCGCCGCGGATCGGTTGCCCGGATCCAACCCGGTCAACATTGCGTTGTCGGGCCTGAATGCCGTCACGGCGCCGGCCGCCTTCAACAGCCTGTCGGGCGAGCTGTATGGATCGGTGCAGACCGGCCTGCAGCAGCAGTCGATCCTGTTGCGCGACGCCGCCACGAGCCGTGTCCGGCAGGCCTTCGCCCAGGGGGCGGAGCCTGCCGCCACCGCGGCCAAGACCGCGGACCTGAGCCCGGGGGGCGCCACCACCCTCTGGGGGCAGGCCTATGGCGGCTGGGGCGAGACCTATGGCACCGGCAATGCGGCGGGGCTGTCCTCCTCCATCGGCGGCTTCCTCATGGGCATCGACCGGCCGCTGGGCGAGGCCTGGCGGGTGGGTCTGCTGGGCGGCTACAGCCAGTCCACCTTTGATGTGGATGCGCGGTCTTCCTCCGCCAGCAGCGACAATTATGATGTCGGCGCCTATGCCGGCGCCCGCTTCGGCGACCTCGGGCTGCGCTTTGGCGCCACCTACACCTGGCATGACCTGGCGGCGAACCGCAGCGTGGTGGTCGGCAGCCTCGTGAACGCTGTGTCGTCGGGCTATCAGGCCGGCACGGCGCAAGTGTTCGGGGAGGCCGGCTACAGCTTCCATTTCGGCGCCACCACCGCCGAACCCTTTGCCAATCTGGCCTATGTGCACCTCTCGACCAATGGCGTCACCGAAACCGGCGGGGCCGCGGCCCTGACGCTGCAGAGCGGGAGTTTCGAGACCACCTACAGCGTGCTCGGGTTGCGTCTGAGCCAGGCGGTCCCGATCGGGACTGGCGCGCCGCTCCTGCTCAGCGGCAGCCTGGGGTGGCAGCATGCGTTCGGCGACCTGACCCCGACGACCACCGCCGTCTTTGCCGGCTCCACGCCATTTAGCGTCAGTGGCCTGCCGCTGGCCCAGGACGCCGCCCTTGTGGATATTGGCTTCGGCTATAGTCCCCGCGCCAACATCGACATCGGGCTGCACTATGTGGGCCAGATCGCCGCCTCGGCCCAGTCCGGTGGGGTGAAGGGCGTGGTCAGCGTCAAGTTCTGACCTGGTGCGCGCCGTCGTCCCGCCTGCCGCTTCACGGCTTTGTGCATCCTGACGCCGTAACGGCGCCCCGTCCGGCAGCGTATGGATCGTCGCTGCCCTCACGCCAGACGGATCGCCATGTCGCTGTTTCACGAACGCTCCGGCGCCTTCAGTGCCGAGAAGACCCTGGCCCTGGTGGGCAGCGTCCTGCCGGCGGTGGCGCTCGCCGCCTGGGCGATCGGCGGCGATCTGGGCGGACGTCCGGTGTCGGCGGCAATCCATTTCACCGGATTGTGGGCCATCCGCCTGCTGTTCATCAGCCTGGCGGTCACGCCGGTCCGGCGCATCTTCCATTGGCCCAAGCTGGTGCTGGCCCGCCGCACCCTAGGGGTCGCCGCCATGGCCTATGCGGCGCTGCATCTGACGCTGTTCGTCATGGACCAGGGGTGGAGCGTGCAATTGGCCGCCCGCGAGATCGTGCTGCGCTTCTATCTGGCCATTGGGGCTGTGGCGGTGGCGCTGCTGCTGGCGCTGGGCGGCACTTCGTTCGACCGCGTGATCCGTCGCATGGGCGCCAAGCGCTGGAACGCCTTGCACGCCAGCGTCTACGGCATTGCGCTGCTGGCCAGCGTGCATTTCTTCATCCAGTCCAAGCTGGACGTCACCCAGGCGGTGATGATGAGCGGGTTCCTCATCTGGCTGTTCGGCTATCGCCTCTGGCATCATCGGACAAATGCGGTGGGGCTGGTGGACCTCTTGGCGCTGGCGCTGGCGGCGGCGGTGCTCACGGCCGTGGTGGAGATCACCTGGTACGGCACCTTGACTGGCATCAGCCCCTGGCTGGTGGCGCAGGCGAACTTCCAGCCGGCCCTCGGCCTCAGCCCCGCGGCTTATGTGCTGGGCGCAGGACTGCTGGTGACCCTCGCCGCGGCGGTCCGGCTGCACGTGTTTCCCCCGGCCAAGCTCGCCAAGGCGCGGACCGCCGCGCGCGCCCGGTCTCAGGCCGGCCCGGTCGCCTAAAGGCCGAGCGCCTCGGTCAGCAGGGCCGGGGCCTCGTCCGGCGTGGCGCGGAGCCAGCCCTCCATCTGGTGGCGGAACCAGGTCACCTGACGCTTGGCATAGCGCCGGCTCTCGCTCTGGCCTTCGGCCACCGCCTGATCCAGCGAGAGTTCGCCCGCCAGATGACGGGTGAGGGCCGGCACGCCCTGGGCCTTAAGCAACGGCCGGTCGGCGGGCAGTGCGCGCGTGGCCAGGGCCGCCACTTCCGCAAGGGCGCCCTCGGCCATCATGGTCTCGAAGCGCGCATCGATCCGGGCGTTAAGATCCGCGCGGTCCATCTCCAGAACCAGGCGCAGGCATCGGTCCGCGTCCAGCAGACCGTGGTGCGGGTCCCTTTGCCAATGGCTGAGGGGCCGGCCGGTGGCCTCCAACACCTCCAGCGCCCGCAGGATGCGCTGGCGGTCGCGCGGCTTCAGCCCCATGGCGGTTTCCGGATCGCGGGTGGCGAGGCGGGCGTGCAGAATGACCGTGCTTTCGCCTTCCGCGGCGTCCCGGACCGCGGTGCGCACCGTTTCAGGAATGGCGGGAATGGGGGCAAGGCCCCGGGTCAGGGCGCGGAAGTAGAGGCCGGTGCCGCCCACCACGATGGGCAGGCGCCCTTCGGCCTCGGCGATCGCCGCCGCGATCTCCGTGAGCCAGCGGCCGACGGAATAATCGGCACCGGCATCCACATGGCCGTAGAGGCGGTGCAGGGCGCGGGCGAGATCCGCGTCCGGCGGGCGGGCCGTTATGACGCGCAAGGCGTCATACACCTGCATGGAATCGGCGTTGATGATGATGCCGCCGGTGCGCTCCGCCAGCATCAGCGCCAGCGCCGACTTGCCGCTGGCCGTCGGACCTGCGATGAGCACCGCCAATGGTTTCAAAGCCCTCAGAGTCCCCTTTGCCATGGTCTATGTCGCGACACTTATCTCAAATCCCGCTCACGGGCCCTTAACGCGCGAGGTCATCGCCACCGCCCGCGCCCATCTGCCGGGGGCGGAGGAGCCGGTACATCTGGACGGCGACATCGCCGCCGAGATCCCGTTTGACCCGCCCGCCGATTTCACCGTGCACGGCGTGGAGGACACGGTGCGCGAGGCCCTCGCCGGTGCGCCGGTGGATGTGGTGGTGCAACTGGCGGCCGGTCGCCGCAAGCGCTTGTTCGTGGCGGACATGGATTCCACCATGATCGGCCAGGAGTGCATCGATGAACTGGCCGACATGGTCGGTCTCAAGGCGCATGTGGCAGCCATCACCGAACGCGCCATGCGCGGCGAAATTGCGTTCGAGCCGGCCCTGCGCGAGCGGGTGGCTCTGTTGAAGGGACTGCGGGCCGAGGTGGTGGACGAGGTCCTGCGCGAGCGCATCCGACTGACAGCGGGCGGGAAGGCGCTGGTCGCGACCATGAAGGCGAACGGCGCTTATACCGCTTTGGTCTCGGGCGGCTTCACGTTGTTCACCGGCCCGGTGGCGGCGATGATCGGCTTCGACGAGGATCGCTCCAACATCCTCCACGTGGAGAATGCGCAGTTGGCCGGCACCGTGGCGGAGCCCATTCTGGGGCGGGACGCCAAGACGGCCACCCTCATCGAGCTGCGGGACCGGCTGCATCTGGCGCCCTCCGAAACCCTCGCGGTGGGCGACGGCGCCAATGACCTGGGCATGCTGGGGGAGGCAGGACTGGGGGTTGCCTTCCATGCCAAGCCGAAGGTGGCCGCCGCCGCGCACGCCCGCATCGACCATGGCGATCTCACCGCGCTGCTATATCTGCAGGGCTATACGCGGGAAGAAATCCGCGAGGGCTAGACCCCGGATGAGACCGTTGGAACGAAAAATGCCCCGGCGCTGACCGGGGCATTTGTGTTTCAAAATCAGGATGTTATGGTTAACATCTCAGTTAAAGCTTTACATGAAGTCGGCCACATCGGCCCCCACGCCGCTCCGCTCAGTTGAGCGGTACGGCGGCGAACTGGACCTGGCCGTCCGCGTCGGAGACCAGGAGCAAAGCGGACTTCTTGTTGTCCTTCCTCAGCGCGTCCACGCGCTTCTGCAGGTCGGCCGGGGCCGACACCGGCTCCTGACCCACCTCGACGATCACCTGGCCCGGCTTGAGGCCCTTGTCGGCGGCCGGCGAGTTGCGGTCCACCGAGGTGATGACCACGCCCTTCACCGTGTCCTTCAGCTTGAACTTCTTGCGCAGGTCGTCGCTGATGGCGGCCACTTCCAGGCCCAGCACCTTCTTGACCACCGGCTTGTCCGCATCGAGGGAGGCCTTGGTGGGCGCGGTCTTCTCGTCTTCCGGTGCGCGGGCCACCTGGAGCTTGAAGGTCTCCTCCTTGCCCTTGCGGATCACCGTCACGTCCACTTCCTTGCCCACCGGCGTGTCGGCGACGATCCGCGGCAGGTCGCGGACGTCCTTGACGTCCTTGCCATCGAAGCGGACCACCACGTCGCCCGCCTTCAGGCCGGCGCGGGCGGCAGGGCTGTTGTCGTCATTGAGGCCGCCCACCAGGGCACCCCGCGGCTTGCCGAGGCCGAGGCTCTCGGCGATCTCGTCGGAGACGGACTGGATGCGCACGCCGATCCAGCCGCGCCGCACTTCCTTATACTGCTCCAGCTGGGCGATCACCGGCGCCGCGGAGGAGGAGGGCACCGCAAAGCCGATGCCGATGGAGCCGCCGGAGGGGGAGATGATGGCGGTATTGATGCCGATCACGTCGCCGTCCATGTTGAACAGCGGCCCGCCGGAATTGCCGCGGTTGATGGCGGCGTCCGTCTGCAGGAAGTTGTCATAAGGGCCGGAATTGATGTCCCGGTTGCGGGCGGAGATCACGCCCACCGTCACCGAGCCGCCCAGGCCGAACGGATTGCCGATGGCCATCACCCAGTCGCCGACCCGCATCTTGTCGGAATCGCCGAACTTCACCGCTACCAGCGGCTTGTCCGGCTTCACCTTCAGCAGCGCCAGGTCGGTCTTGGTGTCCCGGCCGATCAGTTCCGCCTTCAGCTTCGAGCCGTCGTTGAAATTGGCGTAGATTTCGTCAGCGTCGGCGATCACGTGGTTGTTGGTCACGATGAAGCCGGACGGATCGATCACGAAGCCCGAGCCCAGCGAGGACACCCGGCGGGGACGCTGGGTCGATCCCTGCTCGCTGTCTTCCTGCTGCCGTTTCTTGAAGAATTCGTCGAAAAAGTCCTCGAAGGGGGAGCCGGGCGGCAGCTGCGGCGTCGGCACGCTGCGCGAGGGCGCGACGTTCTGCGAGGTGGAGATGTTCACCACCGCGTCCATCACCTTTTCCGCCACATCGGCGACGGTGTCCGGCCCCTTGCCGGGGGCCGCCACAGCGGGAGCCGCAACCATCAGGGCCAGGGCCAAGGCGGGCGCCGCGAGAGCGGTACGAAGACGGATCAATGCGGACATGGCACTCCTCGCGAGCGGCAGATGATGGCGCGGGCCCAGGCCGCATGCGGTCGGACCCAAAACACGCCATGGAATGAGAGACCAAAACCCGCTTGAGGGTGAGTCACGCTCAAGTGATCGCCTTCCAAGCAGTAACCCTTCACCGGGGGCGCGGGGTCGATTGCCCGACCCATGGCCCTCGCCCTGTCGCAGGCGATGCCCGTCCCCGGCGCAATGCTAGCCCAGACCCCGGCTGGCGGCCATGGCCGCGACGCGTGCGCGGCCATGACTTGGATCAGCTTCGGACCAGCCAGACCACCAGAACCCCGACCACCCCGGCCAGAAGGCCGGCGATGCGCATGGGCATTTCAGGCGCCTTGAGGATCGCCTTCATCGCCTTGCGCCACGCGGCGGGGAACGCCGCGAGGCTGAGGCCCTCGATCACCAGCACGAGCCCGAGGGCGGCAAGCAGGTCGCGCATGGCCATCGGCGTCAGCGGACCGCGGGCGCTGCCGCCCCTGCAGCCGCTGGGCCCGGCGCCGGCGCCGCGCCAGCCGCTTGCGGCACGCCGCCGAACGGCCCCTTGAAATATCGGAAGAAATCCGAGTCGGGGCTGAGCACCAGGCGGGTATCGCTCTGCTTCATGGAGGCTTCATAGGCCTGCATGGAGCGATAGAAGGTGAAGAACTCAGGGTCCTTGCCAAAGGCGGCGGCAAAGATCTGGTTCCGCTCCGCATCGCCCTGACCGCGCAAGGTTTCACCGCGCGAGTTGGCTTCGGCCACCAGCACGGTGACCTCCCGGTCGGCGCGCGAGCGCGTCCGCTGGGCCGCTTCGCTGCCCTGCGCCCGGATTTCCGCCGCTTCGCGCTGGCGTTCCGTCTGCATGCGCTGGAACACCGCCTGGCTGTTGGCTTCCGGCAGATCCGCCCGGCGGATGCGCACATCCACCACGGTGATGCCGAAGTTGCTGGCCTCCCGGTTGACCTGCTCGCGGATGCGGGCCATCAGGCCTTCGCGCTCGTCCCGCACCACCTGGATGAAGGTGCTCTCACCCAGCACCCGCCGCAAAGACGAGTTCAGGATGGTGGCGAGGCGAGAATTGGCCCCTTCGATGGTGCCGACCGACTGGAAGTATTTCAGCGGATCGGAGATGCGATAGCGGGCGAAGGCATCCACCACGAGGCGCTTCTGATCGGAAGCGATGACTTCCTGGGAGGGATTCTCCAGGTCGAGAATGCGCTTGTCGATATAGACCACGCTGTCGATGAACGGCACTTTCCAGTGCAGGCCAGGGGTGGTGATGGGCGGCAGGGGACTGCCGAGGCGCAGCACCAGCGCCTGCTGGTTCTGGGTGACGGTGAAGGCGGAGGAGTACAGACCCACCACCACGACCAGGAAGGCGATCAGCAGGCCGCCACCAAAGACAGAGCTTTTCATCGGGTGGCCCCCTGCGGCTGGGCGCCGGTGGTGGCCGGGGCGCGACGCAGCGTTTCGTTCAGCGGCAGCACGGGCACGACGCCCCCGCCGCGCGACGCATTCTGGTCCACGATCACCTTTTCCACCCCGCCGAAGACCCGTTCCATGGTTTCATAATACATCCGCTCGCGGGTCACATCCTTGGCCAGCAGATACTGGTCATAGATGGACAGGAAGCGGCTGGCCTGACCGCGGGCCTCCACGACACTGCGTTCCTTGTAGGCCTGGGCGGCATTCTCGATGCGCGCGGCGTCACCACGGGCTTCCGGGAGGACCCGGTTGGCATAGGTCTGCGCTTCGTTCTGGGCGCGCTCGGCATCCGCACGGGCCGCCTGCACGTCGCGGAAGGCGTCGATGACCTGCGAGGGCGGATCCACCTTCTGCATCTGCACCTGGGTGATGCGCACACCGGCACCATAGGAATCCAGGGTCTTCTGCATCAGGTCATGCACCCCCTGCTCGATGGTCTGGCGGGCGCCGGTGAGGATGGGCTGAATGTTGTTGCGTCCGATCACCTCACGCATGGCGCTTTCGGCCACCGCTTTGATCGTGCCTTCCGGGTTCTGCACGTTGAACAGGAAGTGCTCGGCATTGTTGATGACCCAGAACACCGCGAAATCCACATCCACGATGTTTTCATCGCCGGTGAGCATCAGGCTTTCTTCGGGCACGTCGCGCAGCACGGTGGCATTGCGGCGGGTGTCCTCGGACAGGCGCATGCCGATGTCCAGGCGATTGACCCGCGTCACCTTGGGGGTGAGCACGGTCTCGATGGGGTAGGGCAGGTGATAGTTGAGGCCCGGCTGGGTCAGCTGCACGAACTTGCCGAAGCGCAGCACCACGCCCTGCTCATCGGGCTCGACCCGATAGAAACCGGAGAGCATCCAGCCGGCCACGACCAGCGCCACCAAAAGAATGGCGCCCTTGGTGCCCATGGAGCCCGGCAGCAGATGGCGCAGGCGATCCTGGCTGCGACGGATCAGGTCTTCAATATCTGGAGGCGTTGGTCCCGACGACGACGGCCCCGTTCCCCAGGGCCCACGGGGCCCGTTCCCCCACGGGCCACCGCCTTGATTCTTCCACGACATCCGTCGACTCCCGTCGGAGCGCCGCGTCAATCGCGGCGGTCCACACCTCTACCACTCTGCCACCGTCTTGCGGGAGATCAGGCGCGCCCGTTCGACGCGGCGAGAGCTCCCCGCCGGTGGGCAGGTTATAGAAAAGCGCGCGTCTCGTTTCAACGCGGCGCGCGCTTGTTCTCACTATCAGATAGGCACGCGGTCCAGGTTACGCAACGGGAGTCCCGCTGGCGGACGCCCGCTCGCCCGCGCCAATGGCGCGGGTGGGAGCGCCGGCGCCGCGATAATGGTCCAGCACAAACAAACGGATCGCTGAGGACAGATTGCCCTGATTGCGGCCCGAGTCGATGGTCGCCACCAGGTCGGACAAGGTCAGCCGCCGGTGTCCGGCGATCTCCTTCAGCGCGTCCCAGAAGGCGTCTTCCAGGCTGACGCTGGTCTTATGGCCGGCAATCACGATAGATCTTTTCACCACGGGGCTTTTCATAGGTCTTCCCTCTCGGTGCGCGCGTGTCCATCGAGGCGCCGAGCCTTGAGCTGCTCCTCCGCAGCCTGTACCCCCCGCTCCGCCTTCGTGCGTCCGAACCGAATCCGGTTCTCCGCAGCGTCAGCTTGCGCCTGCGTGCGGGCACGCGATTTGCGGGCCCGATGAAGATTCACGACGTCGCCCAATGTGTCCTCGGTGTGCAGCTGCGGTCCCCCAACCGAGCTGAATTCAAAACCTCGTCCGCAACCAATGGGTTCCCTCTGGGTGCGGACGGACCAGGTGATTTCTAGTGTTCACCCTATCCACGGCGAAGCTATGGCGAAAATACCCCGGTAGGGCCTTCTTTCGGTACCTCCCCTCAATTATTTTGACGCTGCGGCGCGCTCACGGATTTCTGATCGGCTGTGCTAGAAGCCTGCACGCTGGACAGGCCAAGGAGAGTTCAGGACCATGAGTGCGACCCGGATCGAGACAGACACGTTCGGCCCCATCGAAGTGCCGGCGGACCGTTATTGGGGCGCCCAGGCGCAGCGTTCCTTCGGAAATTTCAAGATCGGTTGGGAGCGCCAGCCGCTGCCGATCGTGCGGGCCCTGGGCATCGTGAAGCGGGCCGCCGCCGAGACCAATGAAGCCCTCGGCCGCCTCGACCCCAAGATCGGCGCCGCCATCGTGGCCGCCGCCCAGGAGGTGATGGACGGCAAGCTGGACGACCATTTCCCCCTGGTGGTCTGGCAGACCGGCTCGGGCACCCAGTCGAACATGAATGCCAATGAAGTGATCTCGAACCGGGCGATCGAGATGCTCGGTGGGGAGATGGGCTCCAAGAAGCCCGTGCATCCCAACGATCACGTGAATATGAGCCAGTCGTCCAACGACACCTATCCCACCGCCATGCACATCGCGTGCTCGGAAGAGATCGTCCATCGCCTGCTGCCGGCGCTGAAGACCCTGCACGCGGCGCTGGATGCCAAGGCCAAGCTGTGGGAGCCCATCATCAAGATCGGCCGCACCCACACCCAGGATGCCACCCCGATCACGTTGGGCCAGGAATTCTCCGGTTATGCCAAGCAGGTGGAGAATGGCATTGCCCGGATTGAATCGACCCTGCCGGCGCTGATGCAGCTGGCGCAGGGCGGCACGGCGGTGGGCACCGGGCTCAATGCGCCGGTGGGCTTTGCCGAGAAGGTGGCGGCGCAGATCGCCGCCATCACCGGCCTGCCCTTCACCACGGCGCCCAACAAGTTCGAGGCGCTGGCCGCCCATGACGCCATGGTGTTCTCGCACGGGGCGATCAATACGGTGGCCGCCTCGCTGTTCAAGATCGCCAACGACATCCGCCTGCTGGGCTCGGGCCCACGCTCGGGACTGGGCGAGCTGGCGTTGCCGGAAAACGAGCCCGGCTCCTCCATCATGCCCGGCAAGGTGAACCCGACCCAGTGCGAAGCTTTGACCCAGGTCTGCGTGCAGGTGTTCGGCAACAATTCGGCGCTCACCTTTGCCGGTAGCCAGGGCCATTTCGAGTTGAATGTTTACAACCCGGTGATGGCCTACAACTTCTTGCAGTCGGTGCGGCTGATCTCGGATGCGGCGCTGAGCTTCACCGAGCATTGCGTGGTCGGCATCGAGCCGCGCGCGGACAATATCAAGGCGGGCCTCGAGCGCTCGCTCATGCTGGTGACCGCGCTGGCGCCGAAGATCGGCTACGACAATGCCGCCAAGATCGCCAAGACCGCCCACAAGAAGGGCACCACCTTGCGCGAGGAAGCGGTGGGCGGTGGCTACGTCACCAATGAGGAGTTCGACGCCGTGGTGCGGCCGGAGAACATGATCTCGCCCGGCTGAGGCCAGGCAGTCCGGGATGCGGGTCGCTCCGCATCCCGTTTGGCTCCGAACGGACGGGGATGGCCGCGATGCGGACACCCTGTCATACGACACATCCCGGCGCTCTGGCCCGGCGCGTCCGCGCCGGGTGCGTCCGCCCCCTGAAGCCCCCGGAACCGACCTGCCATGGCGAGCGTGCCGTCCCACCTGGATGAGGTGGCCATCGATGACCTGCACCCCACCCAGCTGACCCTCGGTCTGGAGGAGGTGGCCCGGCGCGCCAAGAAGATGATGGCCATGGGCGAGGCGGAGGTGGAGGCGCTGTTCCGGCGCAAGCCGGTGCCCTGCGTGCTCGGGCCCGGACGGCAGCTCTATCTGATCGACCACCACCATCTGTGCCGGGCGGCCCTGATGGCGGGGTATAAGAGGGTCTATGTGGACCGCGACCGGGAAGTGGACTGGTCCCGTCTCGATCGTCAGGCCTTCTGGGAGGAGATGGAGCGGGAGGGCAATTGCTGGCCCATCGATGCGGATGGCAACCGCCGCCCGTTCGCCCGCATTCCCGACCATGTGCGCGACCTCACCGACAATCCCTGGCGCACGCTCGCCCGCTCGGTGCGCGGGCCGGCGTTCCGGGACGATGACGAGACCCCGTTCAAGGAATTCATGTGGGGCGAGTATTTCCGCTCCTTCATGTCGAAGCGCCTGATCGAGACCGATCTGGACCTCGCCCGCGACCTGGCCATCAAGCTCGCGCATCTGGACGAGGCGCAGGATCTGCCGGGCTACCAGGGACCGATCCGCCGCGACTGAGGGCGCCCCCGCCACCTGGGAGACGGCCGCCATGTCCCGCCGACTGGACAAGAGCTGGGTGGTCTTCGCCAGCCTGGAGAATGACGTGCACGACCGGTGCGTGGACCTGTTCCGGCGTCCGGACGGCAGTTTCGGCTTCGAGGAGTTCCGCCGCGATCCCGAGGATGCCGGCGGCTGGACGGCGGTGAGCTATTCTTGCGGCCGCGCCTTCGCCACCCGGGAACAGGCGCAGGACGCGGCGATCCGGGCGGTCGCCTGGCTGGCGCAGGCGCAACGCCCCTGAGGGATCAGGCGCCCCGGGCCGTGAGCAGGAACATGCCGGCGATCACCGCCAGCCAGGCCCCGAGCCCCACCAGGATCGCCAGCCGGAAATCCATGCGGCCCAGGCACAGGTAACAGACGACCAGGAACGCCAGATAGGCTGGCACGCTCTTGGCGCTGGCCAGGCACATCTCCTGCAGCGCCGGCAGATCGCCGCGCATGCCCAAGATCAGCAGCGCGATGATGGAGAAGGTGGGAAACAGCGGCAGGATGCCGGGCAAGGTGGCCCCGGTTTTCGACAGATGGGCGATCAGCATGGTCACCCCGCCGCCCACCAGTCCCTTCCAGATCAGATCCATGCCCCATTCCTCTGCCTTGAATCGCGCCGGCCATAAGGGCGGGTTCGCGCCGCCCATGGCAAGCGTGCAAAGCGCCAAAAAGGCGCAGCTGAGCCGGCCCCCCGGTGCGCCGGCGCAATCTTCAAGCAGATATCTCGTAAATTACCGATTTTATAAAAATTTAAGGGTTCATTTTCATCTACGTATCGTCGATGCGGATGGATCTTATTATAAGGTATTTCTTTAAGTCAGCCTCACGCAAGCTTCAAATGAGAATTATACATTATAAGTATTTGATATCAATCCGGATGGAATATCAGATACATGGCTCCGATTTGGAGCGACTTGGCCCATCTGCCAAATGTGCGAGACGTGCAATGAAATATGCCAATCTGCCGATGACGTGGAAAGTCGTTGTGCTTCTGGCGACGCTGGGCGTCATCAGCCTTGGCGGCGGTTATTATGCCACCAGCACCATGACCAAGATCGACGCCGCATATGGCGCTCTCGCCGATGGCACGCAGACCGCGATCCTGAAGGTGGCCCGCTCGGCCCGTTCGGCGGCCATGGTGCGCGGCGACATTCTGGGCAACATCGTCTCCACCAATGAAGACGATGACCGCAAGGCCAATGCGGCGCTGGAGTCCTCGGTCAAGCGCTTCGGTGAGTTGCTGGACGAGGCGGCGCTGGCCATTCCGGCCCGGCGCGAAGATCTGACCCAGTTGAAGCAGGCGCTGACACGCACGGTGCAGAACCAGTGCGGGGCGGTGATCAAGCTGGCGACGGGAAATACGTCCGTCGACACGATTGCCAAGGCTGGCGCCCTGATGGCGGAAACATGCGAGCCGGCCATCAATGAGGTGATCAATGCCACCGTGAAGTTCAATGGTGTTCTGACGGCGGACGCCGAGCGGGTCCGCGCGGATTTGGGGGCGCAGACGCGGACATCGGCCCTGGTGGCGCTGCTGGCCATTTCGGGCGCGACGGCGCTGGTCATCGCCATCGCCGTCCTGCTGGTCCGTCGCGCCATTGTGGCGCCGCTGCGGGCCATGATGGACACCATGGTTGCCATGGGTGCGGGGCGGCTGGAATCTTCGGTGGCGGGCACCGAGCGGAAGGACGAGATCGGCGCCATGGCCAAGTCCCTGGAGGTGCTGCGCGGGCAGTTGGCCGAGGCGGATGTGGCGCGCCGGGCCCAGGGGGCGCGCGACGAAGACGAGCGCCAAGTCCTGGCGCGGCGGGAGGGGCTGGCGAAGACCTTCGTCTCCCGCATGAAGGACCTGGCTGGCAGCTTCGCGTCATCCTCCGGCGAAGTGGCCGAGGCCGCTCGCGATCTGTCCGCCTCGGCGGATCAGACCGCGCAGCAGGCCCAGGCCGTGGCCGCGGCGGCGGAGCAGGCCGCCAGCAATGTGCAAACGGTTGCCGCATCGTCCGAGGAACTGGCCGCGTCCGTGCGGGACATCACCACGCAGGTGGGCCACTCCAGTGATGTGGCGGACATGGCCTTCAATGAGGCGGAGGGATCCAATCAGCGCATCGCTGAGCTGTCGCGCGCGGCGTCGGACATTGGAGAGGTGGTCAACCTCATCCGCAGCATCGCCGACCAGACCAACCTTCTGGCGCTGAATGCCACCATTGAGGCCGCCCGCGCCGGAGAGGCGGGCAAGGGCTTTGCCGTGGTGGCGTCGGAAGTGAAGCAACTGGCGTCGCAGACCGCCAAGGCCACCAGCGACATCGCGCAAAAGGTCACGGAGATCCAGGCTGCGACCCACGGAACGGTGGGCTCCATGGCCGAGATCATCAAGGTAATCACCAACATCAAGGAGATTTCCGCCTCGATCTCGCATTCGGTCTCGCAGCAGGGCGTTGCGACCGGTGAGATTGCCCAGAACTGCCACCAGGCCTCCACGGGCACGCAGGAAGTCACCACCAACATCACCGGCGTCGGGCGGGCCGCCCAGGCGACGGGGGCCGCATCCAGCCAGCTGCTCGGCCTGTCGCAAGGCCTGTCGAGCCAAGCGGTTGATCTGCGTCAGGTGGTCGAGAGCTTCGTTCAGGATCTGAACGCCGCCTGAGACGCTGTGCCCGCTGAGCACGGGACCGCGCCGATGGTGCGGTCCCGGCCTCCGGGTCATCAGGTGGACGCCGTCGGGGCCAGGCCAAAGCCCGCGCGGCGACCTCGATCTGCATGATGCCGCAGATTGGGGCCGCGATCAGCGCCTCCACAGCCGATGAGATCGGTTCCTCGCATTCCATGTGCTGGCAGCAAGGCACCCGACGGTCGTGCGCCCCCGCCCCACCCTGGCGCGCCCCCGCGCTAAGCCCCGGCTCCCACAAGCACCGACCTTTTGCGCTTGCCTCGCCGGTGCCCGTTCTGCGACCGGATGCCGTCCCCGCAAGACCCGTCGGGCGCGCGCCCAGCTGAACCGCATCGTCAAGCCAGGTTCCGTGACGCTTGCGGCCCGCGGGTGATGGCGCAGAAAGCGCCAGCCCCGTCGCGCTTTGCGCCCTTCACCTTCAGCGCAGGCCTGCGCGGGCGGTCACTTGCTCTGAGGGCCGCGGGGCCGTTGGCGCGGCAATGCCGGGGCCGGGGCCGGGGCCGGCGCCGGTTCGGTTCCGGCCTGAGGCTGAGCCCGGGCCTGGGCGCGCGGCTTGGCCTGGGGTTCGGCCTTGGGCTGGGGCTGTTCCATGGGCTGGGGGGCTGGGCCGGCGCTTTGGTTTTGGCCTGGGGCTGAAGCCGGGGGTCTGGCTGTGCCTCGGGTTTGGCGGTGGGTTGGGCGCGAGCTTCGGTTTGGGCCTCGGTCTGGGCTTTGGGCAGGGCGCGAGGTTTTGGCTGAAGGTGGTCCTTGGCCTGGGCTCGAGGTTCGGGCGGGGTGTGGGCCTTGGGCAGGACGCGGCCTTCGGGCTGGGCTTGGTCCCTGGGCAGGGCGCGAGCTTCTGCCTTGGGTTGCAGCTTGCGCCGGCCTTTCGGATGCGGTTCAGGCTGAACCTGGGACTGAACCTGGGGCTGCGGCAGAGGCAGCCAACTCTTCCGTTTCGCGCTCAATGACCAGGGCATGGATGGCCAACACGGCGGCCTCCGTGACAACGACCCGGAGCTCTAGCAAAGACACGTCCTGCTCGAGGGTGAAGCGGACTTCTGCAAGGCAGCCGGATCCGCCAAAGGGGGTATCTGCCAATGGATACAGGGCAATGGCCGGCTGCTTAGGGTCCGGCAAAACATCGACCGTTGACTGCCCTGTGGCATGAGTACCGACGCCCTCGATACGCGCACGATACCGGCCGGCTTTCAAAGCGAGATAGGGTCCATACATCAAATAGCCGGCCTTGCCGGTGGTCGCGATTTCCGCACCTTTGCGCTCCCCGGCCAGGGTGAAGAGGCGGTCCTGGTCCAGGCCGTCGAAGCGCCAGACCACCGGAGTCACGTGCTCACCCGCGCCAGTGGACGCGGAGTCTACCGCGCGAGCTGCGACGGTTTCAGAAATTTTCGAGAAGAGGAATTGGGTAGGAATGAATGTTGTTCCCACCCATCCATTCATACGGGGGCGTGCAATTCGAAACAGACAGATGTTTTGACACACCGCGAGCTGGCGCGTGTCAGGCTCTTCGGCTTCAAAATCCGCCCAGATGAAATAGTCGCCATCAGGCAGGTCCGCCACGAACGAAATTTGAATTTCGAAAGTCCCACTCCCAATGGAGGCGACCTTCTGGTTCAATATTTTTGTATTCGTTCCAAAAACCCAATTCCCGTGGCTATCGATTAAACGAATGCCGACACAAATATTGTCAACTGGATCTTGTAAAGAATATTCTAAGGAAAAATTGATAATTTCCCCGCTTTTAATGACACCAAAGTCAATTTGCTCAGCGGAAACTCGAATGCGCTCATCTACAAGCATGATTCGAATTGAATTGAAGTTATTTGCAGATAACGATCTGAAATGAGTGCCATGAGAGTATTCAAATTTCTTATTCACATATTTTAAATGTTTTATTTTGTTATAAAATTCGATATCTAATTCATTTTCCCTCTTGATGTTGTCTGAAAGCTTTTTCGACATTTCAAATAATGTTGGTTTATTGGATGTCTTGTTGATGTGCGGAATCTCTGAATATTTTATAGAGGCGAGTTCTGCGATATTTTCAATGAAATCTGGTATTCTATCAAAAAAACCGACGATATCGTATTCCATGCATACGTCTATGCTATATTCGAGCTTCTTCTGGTCTTCTTTAAGATTGAATTCGCAAATCTTTGAAAAATGCGAAACATAATAGTTTTTTATGAATGGAGGGTGTTGTTCATCAAAAAAATCGCCCTCACTTTCATAAAATCTGGATACCGAATTATTCCAGGACAAATTTGTTTCGGGATGGTCGTTTATGACGAAGTGAATCCAAGAGTTTAATCTCTCAATAGGGTCCCTAAGGCAGGTTATATATTTATACCTTGGATCCAGGAGCGTATATTCAAAGTCAACGTGCCCAGATATGATCGAGTAGTCTCCACCATAGGCCTTAATAAGAGCCCTGTGGGTCCCGATCAAATTTTCAGTGACGCATCCCGCGCCTAAGCTATCTCGCAACCATTTGTTGACGGACTGTCCTGCTGTTTTCGCCAAATGATCAAAAATGACGCGACCTGCAAATGCAACCGGTGATTTCATAACAAGTCCCTGGAGGCGGTTTAAGCCTTGAATTATATTTCTCTGCAGTGACCCTAGGTCGCCTGTCAGAGTTATTCAAGAGATGGGTGGCGTTCGGATCCCGTCGTCGTGCTCTCTTGATATCTGATATGCTTGATGCGCATTTCTGGCTCGCACGAATGCGGGTCCAGGGTAGGGGCACATTTGGGTCCCTCGCGCGTCGCCATCGTCGGATGCTTGCGCGGTGGCGGTCCGATCCGCTTTGGCGTCGGCAATCGCGTGGCGCCCGGCGGCCTTCGCTCCCGGCGGCGCCAGTTTGGGCGGGGGACCCGGCGCCGTGGTGCGGTCCGAGGGATGGCGCTATAAGGGGGCGCCGCAGGGGCGGCGAGGGGAGAGCCGTATGGCGTTGTCTGTGAACACCTGGTCTATGAACACCTGGTCCCGCGTGCGCATGCCGTCGCTGCTGTTGCTGGTGGGGCTGGTGCTGTCCGGCTGTGGCGTCAATGTCATCCCCACCGAGGAAGAACGCGCCAAGGCGGCCTGGAGCGAGGTGCTCAACCAGTATCAGCGCCGCTCCGACCTGATCCCCAATCTGGTGGAGACGGTGAAGGGCTATGCCGCCCAGGAGAAAGACGTGCTGACCTCGGTGATCGAGGCGCGGGCCAAGGCCACTTCGATCCGGGTGGATGCGTCCACCATCACCGATCCCGCCCAGTTCAAGCAGTTCCAGGATGCCCAGTCACAGCTCTCCGGCGCGCTGGGGCGGCTGATCGCGGTCTCGGAAGCCTATCCGGACCTGAAGTCCAACCAGAACTTCCTGGCCCTGCAATCCCAGATCGAGGGCACCGAGAACCGCATCGCCGTGGCGCGGCGCGATTATATCGAGGCGGTGCGCGCCTATAATACGGAGTTGAAGACCTTCCCCGGCGCCCTGTGGGCGGCAACCTTGTATCGCGCCTACAAGCCCATGGAGACCTTCACCATCTCCGAGCAGCAGATGCAGGTGCCCAAGGTCAAGTTCAACTGAGGGCCGCTGGCCGCCGGAGATCGGGTGTCCTGTGATGCAGCGTGTACGCCCTCGTTTGAGCCGTGCGGCCGGCCTTGCCGGCATGCTGGGCCTGCTGCTGGCCTTGGCTCTGGCCGGGGCGGCGCGGGCGGAGCTGACCTTCCCGGCGCTGACCGGCCGGGTGGTGGATGCCGCCCATGTGCTGCCGCCGGCCACCCGCACCGCCCTGGAGGCCAAGCTCGCCGCCCAGGAGGCGGGGGTCTCCGATCAACTGGTGGTGGCCACGGTGCCGTCTCTGCAGGGCACCGACATCGAGGATTTCGCCAACCGGCTGTTTCGCGCCTGGAAGCTGGGGCAGGCGCTAAAGAATAACGGTGTGCTCCTCCTGGTGGCGCCCAGTGAGCGGAAGGTGCGCATCGAAGTTGGCTACGGGCTGGAGGGCATCCTGACCGATGCGGTATCCTCCACCATCATCCGCACCGCCATCCTGCCGTCCTTCAAGGCGGGCGACATGGCGGGCGGCATCGTCAAGGGCGCCGACGCGATCCTGGAAATTCTCAACCTCGATCCCGAGGAGGCCCGTCAGCGGGCCAAGGACGCGGCCGGCGCCGGCGCCACCGCCAGCGGCGACGACTGGGAGCAGTTCATCGTCCTGGCGGTGATGGTGCTGATCTTCCTGGTCATCATCTA
This sequence comes from Azorhizobium sp., assembly GCA_965227945.1. Classification (GTDB taxonomy): domain Bacteria; phylum Pseudomonadota; class Alphaproteobacteria; order Rhizobiales; family Xanthobacteraceae; genus Azorhizobium. Next base: position 788,349 of record CBDDGQ010000005.1, read on the forward strand.
TCTCAACCGGCGCGGTGGCGGCGGGGGCAGGGGGCGGCGCAGCAGCTGGATCGGCGCCGGCGCCGGTGCGGCGTCCGGGTCCAATTGGAGCTGGGGGTCGGGCGGCGGTGGCGGCGGCGGCGGATTCTCCGGCGGCGGCGGCTCGTCCGGCGGCGGCGGCGCCTCGGGGGGATGGTGATGACGCTCGACACGCTCGACCCCATTGCCCTGGAGCGCATCCGCGCCGCGGTGGCCGACGCGGAGGCATCGACCAGCGCCGAGATCCGGGTGGTGGTGCTCACCCGCCCGCTGATCGACCATCTCTTCTATCCGCTCATGTGGGCGGCCTTTGCCGCTTTGGTGCTGCCCTGGCTGCTGGTGGTGCTGGTGCCGCTGCGCCCGGTCACGCTGCTGGCGGTCCAGGCGGCGCTGTTCGCCGTCCTGGCGGGCGCCCTGTCGCTGCCGGGCCTGTCGCGTCGGGTGATTCCCCGCGCGGTGCGCCGGGCGGCGGCGCGCAGTGCCGCGCTCGACCGATTCTTGACCTTGGGCATTCATCTGACCGAGTCGCGCACCGGACTTTTGATTCTTGTGGCGGTGCGCGATCGCCTAGTGGAGGTGGTGGCGGACGAGGGAATCCAGTCCGCCCTCGGCATGCAGGCCAGCACTGCGATTTGCGCGGCGGTGGCCGAGCGGGCCGGGGCAGGCGATCTGGCCGAGGGACTTGTGACAGCCGTAAGTCTTGCCGGCCAACAACTTGCGGGGCCGTTTCCGCGCCGGGACGGGGACCGCAACGAACTTCCGGACCATGTGATCGTGGCCTGAGCCCCGTCTGGGCCCAGCTGACGCGATGAAAAGACTCGCGAAAGTAAGCACTGGTCCCGTCGCAGCCCTTGACGCACGGCCAGGGGGACGGTAGAAGCCACCCACTTTCGCGGCAGGCGTCGGCGTCTAAGCGATCGGAGCGGCAGTGGTTGACGGGACCTTCGGGACCCATCAAACAGGCCCCGATCAGACAGCCGAAACGCTGCCAGGTACAGCACTGAGAACTTCAGGTGCACGATCTCGGCGACAATCCTTCAGGGGATTGATTTCCGCGATCCTCTGTCGCGAACGAGGGGCGTCCGCTGCGCAAGCAGTGTACGGCGCTCCATCGGTCGTGGTCCCGTCGGATGGCGTAAAGCCGTGCGGCGCGAAATTTTCGTTGGCGACTTCGGTCGCCGAACCGTTGCGGCCCTTCCGGGTCGCGGAACTTGGGAATGCGGCGCAAGCCGCAGGTCAGGACGAGGCGAAGGCTACATGCCGACGATCAACCAGCTGATCCGGAAGCCACGGGAAGCGCAGAAGGCGCGGGACAAGGCTCCTGCTCTTCAGTCGAGCCCGCAGAAGCGCGGTGTGTGCACCCGTGTCTACACCACGACCCCGAAGAAGCCGAACTCGGCGCTTCGTAAGGTTGCCAAGGTGCGGCTGACCAACAGCTATGAAGTGATCGGGTACATCCCCGGTGAAGGTCACAATCTTCAAGAGCATTCCGTGGTGATGATCCGCGGCGGCCGCGTGAAGGATCTTCCCGGCGTGCGCTATCACATCCTGCGCGGCGTCCTGGATACCCAGGGCGTGAAGAACCGTAAGCAGCGCCGTTCGAAGTACGGCGCGAAGCGGCCGAAGTGATAAGGGGAGCTTGAGCTATGTCTCGTCGTCATAAAGCCGAGCGCCGCGAAGTCATTCCGGACGCCAAGTACGGCAACATCATTCTCAGCCGCTTCATGAATTCCGTCATGCGTGACGGCAAGAAGTCGGTTGCCGAAGGCATCGTCTACGGCGCCCTCGACGTGGTCGAGGCCAAGGCCAAGAACAATCCGCTGGAGCTGTTCGTCCAGGCCCTGGAAAACGTCGCTCCGGCGGTGGAAGTGCGGTCTCGCCGCGTCGGTGGCGCCACCTACCAGGTGCCCGTCGAAGTGCGCGTCGAGCGTCGCCAGACCCTGGCGATCCGCTGGCTGATTGCCTCGGCCCGGGCCCGCAATGAGAAGACCATGGTGGAGCGTCTCTCCGCCGAGCTGCTCGACGCCGCCAACAACCGCGGCAACGCGGTGAAGAAGCGTGAAGACACGCACCGGATGGCGGAAGCCAACCGCGCCTTCTCGCATTATCGCTGGTGATCGGAGAGGACCTCAGTCATGCCGCGCCTTAACGCCATCGAGGACTACCGTAACTTCGGCATCATGGCTCACATTGATGCCGGCAAGACCACGACCACCGAGCGGATTCTGTACTACACCGGCAAGAGCCATAAGATCGGTGAAGTGCATGATGGCGCCGCCACCATGGATTGGATGACGCAGGAGCAGGAGCGTGGCATCACGATCACCTCTGCTGCGACCACCGCCTTCTGGAACGGCAAGCGCCTGAACATCATCGACACCCCCGGGCACGTCGATTTCACCATCGAAGTGGAGCGCTCCCTGCGGGTGCTCGACGGCGCGGTGTGCGTGCTCGACGGCAACCAGGGCGTGGAGCCCCAGACCGAGACGGTGTGGCGCCAGGCGGACAAGTACAACGTGCCCCGCGTCGTGTTCGTCAACAAGATGGACAAGACCGGCGCCGACTTCTACCGCTGCGTCGAGATGATCATCGACCGCGTGGCCGGCAACCCGGTGTGCTGCCAGCTGCCGATCGGTTCCGAGAACAATTTCAAGGGCATCATCGACCTCGTCCGCATGAAGGCGGTCGTGTGGGAAGACGAAGCCCTCGGCGCGAAGTTCCATGACGAAGAGATCCCCGCGGATCTCGCCGAAAAGGCCGCTGAATACCGCAACAAGCTGGTGGAAGCCGCCGTCGAACTCGACGACGACGCCATGGCGGCTTACCTGGACGGCACCGAGCCGGACGAGGCGACCCTCAAGTCGCTGATCCGCAAGGCGGTCGTGCAGCGCAAGTTCAACCCGGTGTTCTGCGGCTCCGCCTTCAAGAACAAGGGCGTGCAGCCCTTGCTCGACGCGGTGGTGGACTATCTGCCGAGCCCGATCGATCGCGGCGCCATCAAGGGCATCGACTTCAAGACCGAAGAAGATGTGGTGCGCATGCCGAACGACGAGGACCCGCTCTCGGTCCTGGCGTTCAAGATCATGGACGATCCCTTCGTCGGCACCATCACCTTCTGCCGCGTCTATTCGGGCAAGCTCGAGACCGGCATGGCCCTGCTCAACTCCACCCGCGACAAGCGTGAGCGCGTCGGCCGGATGCTGTTGATGCATGCCAACAACCGCGAAGACATCAAGGAAGCCTATTCGGGCGACATCGTCGCTCTGGCTGGCCTCAAGGATGTGCGTACCGGGGACACCCTGTGCGACACCACCAACCCGGTGATCCTTGAGAAGATGGAATTCCCCGAGCCGGTGATCGAGATCGCCATCGAGCCCAAGTCCAAGGCGGACCAGGAAAAGCTCGGTATCGCGCTCGCCAAGCTGGCGGCGGAGGATCCCTCCTTCCGCGTGTCCACCGATTTCGAAAGCGGCCAGACCATCCTCAAGGGGATGGGCGAACTGCATCTCGACATCAAGGTCGACATCCTGCGCCGGACCTACAAGGTGGACGCCAATATCGGCGCCCCCCAGGTGGCCTACCGCGAGACGATCACCAAGAAGGTGGACGTCGACTACACCCACAAGAAGCAGACCGGTGGTACCGGCCAGTTCGCGCGGGTGAAGTTCACGGTGGAGCCGAACGAAGTCGGCAAGGGCTTCTCGTTCGAAAGCGTGATCGTCGGCGGCGCGGTGCCCAAGGAATATATCCCGGGCGTCTCGAAGGGCCTCGAAAGCGTGCTCGGCGCCGGTGTTCTGGCGGGCTTCCCGGTGGTGGACGTGAAGGTCCAGCTCACCGACGGCGCCTACCATGAAGTGGACTCGTCCGCCCTGGCGTTCGAAATCGCCTCTCGTGCCGGTTTCCGTGAGGCCCTGCAGAAGGGCGGCGCGGTGCTGCTGGAGCCGATCATGAAGGTCGAGGTGGTGACCCCGGAAGATTATACCGGTTCGGTCATCGGCGATCTGAATTCTCGGCGCGGCCAGATCCAGGGCCAGGACATGCGCGGCAACGCCAATGTCGTGAATGCCATGGTCCCGCTCGCTAACATGTTCGGTTACGTGAACACCCTGCGTTCTTTCAGCCAGGGCCGCGCGACCTTCACCATGCAGTTCGACCACTACGAGCAGGTGCCGTCGAACGTCGCTCAGGAGGTTCAGGCGAAATACGCCTGATCCTTCGCCCAGAACTAGTCGCCAAGAAATCTTCGCCAGAGAGACCCAACGGAGAGTCCCATGGCCAAAGCTAAGTTTGAACGTAACAAGCCGCACTGCAACATCGGGACGATCGGCCACGTCGACCACGGCAAGACGTCGCTGACGGCGGCGATCACCAAGGTTCTGGCGGAAGCCGGCGGCGCGACGTTCACCGCGTACGACCAGATCGACAAGGCGCCGGAAGAGAAGGCGCGCGGCATCACGATCTCGACCGCTCACGTGGAATACGAGACTGCGAACCGTCACTATGCGCACGTGGATTGCCCGGGCCACGCCGATTATGTGAAGAACATGATCACCGGTGCGGCGCAGATGGACGGCGCCATCCTGGTGGTGTCGGCCGCCGACGGCCCGATGCCGCAGACCCGCGAGCACATCCTGCTCGCCCGTCAGGTGGGCGTGCCCGCCCTGGTGGTGTTCCTGAACAAGTGCGACATGGTCGACGATCCGGAACTGCTGGAGTTGGTCGAGCTGGAAGTGCGCGAGCTGCTGTCCAAGTACGACTTCCCGGGCGACGACATCCCGATCGTGCGCGGTTCGGCGCTGATGGCGCTGGAGAACAAGTCTCCGGAACTGGGCCACGACGCGATCCTCGCGCTGATGGCCGAGGTGGACAAGTACATCCCGCAGCCGGAGCGTCCGGTGGACCTGCCGTTCCTGATGCCGATCGAGGACGTGTTCTCGATCTCGGGTCGCGGCACGGTGGTGACGGGTCGCGTGGAGCGCGGCATCGTCAAGGTCGGTGAGGAAGTCGAGATCGTGGGCATCCGCCCGACGGTGAAGACGACGGTGACCGGCATCGAGATGTTCCGCAAGCTGCTGGACCAGGGCCAGGCCGGCGACAATGTCGGCGTGCTGCTGCGCGGCACGAAGCGCGAGGACGTGGAGCGCGGCCAGGTGGTGTGCAAGCCGGGTACGGTGAAGCCGCACACCAAGTTCAAGGCCGAAGCCTACATCCTGACCAAGGAAGAAGGCGGCCGTCATACGCCGTTCTTCACCAACTATCGTCCGCAATTCTATTTCCGGACGACCGACGTGACGGGGATTGTGACGCTTCCGGAAGGCACCGAAATGGTGATGCCGGGCGACAACATCTCCGTGGACGTGGCCCTGATCGTGCCGATCGCCATGGAGGAGAAGCTGCGCTTCGCCATCCGTGAAGGCGGTCGCACCGTCGGCGCCGGCGTCGTCGCCTCCATCATCGAGTGAATAATTAAGAAACGGGGCCGCGGTGGTCCGCCGTCGCGTCCCTCTTTCTCTTGGAGCCCTTGAGCCATGAACGGCCAGAACATTCGGATCCGCCTTAAGGCGTTCGATCACCGCATCCTCGATGCGTCGACGCGCGAGATCGTCGCCACGGCCAAGCGCACCGGCGCCCAGGTTCGCGGTCCGATTCCGCTGCCGACGCGGATTGAGAAGTTCACCGTCAATCGCTCTCCGCACATCGATAAGAAGTCGCGCGAGCAGTTTGAGATGCGTACTCACAAGCGGTTGCTCGATATTGTCGATCCGACGCCCCAGACGGTGGACGCGCTGATGAAGCTCGACCTCGCCGCCGGCGTTGACGTCGAAATCAAGCTCTGACGTGAGGCGAGGAGACACGACCATGCGGTCAGGCGTCATCGCCCAGAAGCTCGGCATGACCCGCATCTTTACGGATGCTGGGGAACATTTGCCGGTCACTGTGCTGAAAGTTGAGAGCTGTCAGGTGGTTGCCCACCGCACGCTCGATGTGAATGGCTACGTCGCGGTCCAGCTCGGTGCTGGCAAGCGCAAGCCGAAGAACACCACCCGCGCCGAGCGGGGCCACTTCGCGGTGGCTGAGGTGGAGCCCAAGCGCAAGCTCGCGGAATTCCGCGTGGATGCCGAAGGCCTCATCCCGGTGGGTGCCGAAATCACCGCTGACCACTTCGTTGTGGGCCAGTTCGTGGACGTCACCGGCACCACGGTCGGCAAGGGCTTCGCCGGCGGCATGAAGCGGCACAACTTCGGTGGTCTTCGCGCCACCCATGGTGTGTCGGTCTCGCATCGGTCGATCGGTTCGACCGGCGGCCGTCAGGACCCGGGCAAGACCTTCAAGAACAAGAAGATGCCTGGCCACATGGGTGACGTCACCGTCACCACCCAGAACCTGAAGGTCGTGATGACCGACGTCGAACGCGGCCTGATCGCCGTCGAAGGCGCGGTCCCCGGTCACGCCGGCGGCTGGATCATGGTGCGGGATGCGGTGAAGAAGCGTCTGCCGAACGAGGCTCCCAAGCCCGGCGCGTTCAAGCTGCGCGACGGCAATGGCGCCGCGGCCCCGGTGGAAGCCACCAACGAGGAGGGCGCGTGATGGATATCACCGTCAAAACCTTCGACGGCATCGATGCCGGCTCGATTTCCCTGTCGGACGAGATCTTCGGTCTCGAGCCGCGGGCGGACATCCTGCACCGCATGGTGACCTGGCAGCTGGCTCGCCGTCAGGCGGGCACGCACCGCACCAAGGGGCGCTCGGAGATCAATCGGACCTCCAAGAAGCTCTACAAGCAGAAGGGCACCGGCAATGCGCGTCATGGCGCGGCCTCTGCTCCGCAGTTCCGCGGCGGCGGTCGGGCCTTCGGCCCGGTGGTGCGCTCGCATGCCTTCGACCTTCCCAAGAAGGTGCGCGCGCTGGCCCTGCGCCACGCGCTGTCGTCCAAGTTCAAGGCCTCACAGATCATCGTGATGGACAATGTGGCTCTGGACGATCCCAAGACCAAGGCTCTGAAGGAGCGGTTCGAGAAGCTCGGCATCGGTTCGGTGCTGGTGGTGGATGGTGCGGAAGTGGAGACCAATCTGGCTCTCGCCGCCCGCAACCTGGCTTTCGTGGACGTGCTGCCGATCCAGGGCATCAACGTGTACGACATCCTGCGGCGTGACACCCTGGTTCTGACCCGGGCCGCCGTGGACGCGCTGGAGGCGCGCTTCAAATGAGCCCGCAGGCGAACATCGAACCGCGTCATTACGACGTGATCCGCTCTCCCGTCATCACCGAGAAGGCGACGACGCAGAGCGAGCAGAGCAAGGTCGTCTTCAACGTCGCCCGCGACGCCACCAAGCCCCAGATCAAAGAGGCCGTGGAAAAGCTGTTCGACGTGAAGGTGAAGGCCGTGAACACCCTGGTCCGCAAGGGCAAGGTGAAGATCTTCAAGGGCCGCAAGGGCGTCCAGAGTGATGTCAAGAAAGCCGTTGTGACCCTCGAAGAGGGCCAGCGGATCGACATCACCACGGGCCTGTGAGCCGAGGGAACGGAGTAAGACCATGGCGCTGAAGCATTTCAAGCCGGTCACGCCGAGCCTTCGTCAGCTCGTGATCGTCGACCGCTCGGGCCTCTACAAGGGCAAGCCGGTCAAGACCCTGACCGAGGGCAAGTCGTCCTCGGGCGGACGCAACAACAATGGTCGCATCACGGTGCGGTTCCGCGGCGGTGGTCACAAGCAGACCTACCGCATCGTCGACTTCAAGCGCTCCAAGCGCGACGTGGTCGGCACCGTGGACCGGATCGAATACGATCCGAACCGCTCGGCCTTCATCGCCCTCATCAAGTATGCGGACGGTGAGCTGGCCTACATCCTGGCGCCGCAGCGCCTGGGTGTCGGCGACAACGTGATTGCCGGCGACAATGTGGACGTGAAGCCGGGCAATGCCGGGCCGCTCTCCAGCCTTCCCGTGGGCACCATCGTGCACAATGTGGAGCTGAAGATCGGCAAGGGCGGCCAGATGGCGCGCTCCGCCGGTGCTTATGCGCAGATCGTTGGCCGCGACCAGGGCTACGTGATCATGCGCCTGAACTCCGGCGAGCAGCGCCTCGTCCACGGCGCGTGCTACGCGACGGTGGGTGCGGTGTCCAACCCGGACCACATGAACATCTCGCTCGGCAAGGCCGGGCGCAGCCGGTGGCTGGGTCGCAAGCCGCATAACCGCGGCGTGACCATGAACCCGGTGGACCATCCGCACGGCGGCGGCGAAGGCCGCACCTCCGGTGGTCGTCACCCCGTCACTCCGTGGGGCAAGCCCACGAAGGGTAAGAAGACCCGCTCGAACAAGTCGACTGACAAGTTCATTGTCACCAGTCGCCACAAGCGGAAGAAGTGAGGGCCTGACTGATGTCTAGATCTATTTGGAAGGGCCCGTTTGTGGACGGTTATCTGCTGAAGAAGGCAGATACCGCGCGCGCCTCGGGCCGCAGTGACGTAATCAAGATCTGGAGCCGTCGCTCCACGGTCCTGCCCCAGTTCGTGGGGCTCACCTTCGGCGTGTACAACGGGCAGAAGCATGTCCCGGTGTATGTGTCCGAAGACATGGTTGGCCACAAGTTCGGCGAGTTCTCGCCGACCCGTACCTACTACGGGCACGCGGCCGACAAGAAGTCGAAGCGGCGGTGATCAGCCATGGGTAAGCCAGCACGGGCGCGTACGCTCCCTGACAATGAAGCCAAGGCGATTGCGCGCAACCTGCGCGTCTCGCCCCAGAAGCTCAACCTGGTCGCGGGTCTGATCCGCGGCAAGAAGGTGGCGACCGCCCTGGCGGATCTCGAGTTTTCGCGCAAGCGCATCGCGCTCGACGTGAAGAAGTGCCTTGAGAGCGCCATCGCCAACGCCGAGAACAACCACAACCTCGAAGTGGACGATCTGATCGTCGCCGAGGCGCATGTGGGCAAGGGGCTGGTCATGAAGCGGTTCTCGCCGCGGGCGCGCGGTCGCGCCTCGCGCATCGAGAAGCCCTTCGCCCAAATCACGATTGTGGTGCGGGAACTCGAGGAGCGGGCCTGATGGGTCAAAAGGTCAATCCGATCGGGCTGCGGCTCGGCATCAACCGTACCTGGGACAGCCGCTGGTTCGCCAACAAGGGCGAGTACGGCATTCTGCTCCATGAGGACATCAAGATCCGCAAGATGCTGTTCAAGCAGCTGAAGCAGGCCGCGGTGTCCAAGGTGGTGATCGAGCGTCCGCACAAGAAGTGCCGCGTGACCATCTACTCGGCGCGTCCGGGTGTGGTGATCGGCAAGAAGGGCGCCGACATCGACAAGCTTCGCAAGAAGGTTGCCGACATGACCAAGTCGGAGGTCTTCATCAACATCGTGGAAATCCGCAAGCCGGAAGTGGACGCGCGCCTGGTGGCCGAGTCCATTGCCCAGCAGCTGGAGCGCCGGGTGGCGTTCCGTCGGGCCATGAAGCGGGCCGTTCAGTCGGCCATGCGTCTGGGCGCCGAGGGTATCCGCATCAACTGCTCCGGCCGCCTCGGCGGCGCTGAGATCGCGCGCCTGGAATGGTATCGTGAAGGCCGCGTTCCGCTGCACACCCTGCGCGCGGACGTGGACTACGGCACCGCCACCGCTTTCACCACGTACGGCACGTGCGGTGTGAAGGTGTGGATCTTCAAGGGCGAGATCCTGGAGCACGACCCCATGGCCGTGGACAAGCGCATGAGTGGCGAGGCCGAAGGGCCGAGCTCGCGCCCGCCGCGCCGTGATCGCGACCATGGTCGCGACCGCGATCACGCCGCTTGATCGGCAGCGAGAAGAAGGGCCATAAGCCATGCTGCAACCCAAGCGCACGAAGTTCCGCAAGCAGTTCAAGGGCCGTATCCACGGCGTTGCGAAGGGCGGCACGGAACTGAATTTCGGTGAGTTCGGACTCAAGGCGCTTGAGCCCGAACGCGTCACCGCCCGCCAGATCGAAGCGGCGCGTCGCGCACTCACCCGGCACATGAAGCGTGCCGGTCGGGTGTGGATCCGCATCTTCCCCGACGTTCCCGTGACCTCCAAGCCGACGGAAGTCCGCATGGGTAAGGGCAAGGGCGCGCCGGAATATTGGGCGGCCAAGGTTAAGCCCGGCCGCATCATGTTCGAGATCGACGGCGTCAGTGTCGACACCGCCCGTGAAGCGCTGACCCTGGCGGCTGCCAAGCTGCCGATCAAGACGCGCTTCATTCAGCGCATCGCCGAGTGAAGGAGAGGCTCATGAAAGCCGAGGACGTTCGGGCCCTCAGCCCCGATCAGCTCGCCGATGAGCTGCTGAAGCTGAAGAAGGAGCAGTTCAACCTGCGCTTCCAGAAGGCCACTGGCCAGCTGGAGAACACGGCGCGGTCGAAGGTGATCCGCCGCGACATCGCGCGGATCAAGACTGTGCAAAATTCCAAAGGCGGTTCTGCCGCCAATGTGAAGTGAGGGAACGATGCCGAAGCGCGTGCTCCAGGGCGTCGTGGTGAGCGACAAGCAGGACAAGACCGTGGTGGTGCGGGTGGAGCGTCGCTTCACCCACCCATTGCTGAAGAAGACCGTTCGTCGGTCCAAGAAGTATCACGCCCATGACGAAGGCAATGCCTGGACCACGGGTGATACGGTGTGGATCGAGGAGCACCGGCCGCTGTCCAAGCTGAAGAACTGGATTGTTGTCCAGGGCGAAAAGCGGGCTGTGGTCTGATACCAAGCGAAGGCTCCGGTACTGGGTCCGTCGTTCGGTCGTCCCTTCTGAAGGGAGGACCGGCCGAGAGGAGACCGTACCGCGGCGAAGTCCGTGTTCCGATGAGCGGGCACGGGTGTTTTGAACGGGCAATGCCGGCTTGCCGGCGGCGCTGGATGACGAGAGCAGGTGCGTCATGATCCAGATGCAGACCAATCTCGACGTGGCGGACAATTCCGGTGCGCGTCGCGTCATGTGCATCAAGGTGCTGGGCGGCTCCAAGCGGAAGTATGCTCACGTGGGCGACATCATCGTGGTGTCGGTCAAGGAAGCAATTCCCCGCGGCCGAGTGAAAAAGGGCGATGTGATGAAGGCGGTCGTGGTTCGCACGGCCAAGGACATCCGTCGGGTTGATGGTTCGGTGATCCGGTTCGACCGCAATGCGGCCGTTCTGATCAACAACCAGAAAGAGCCGGTGGGCACGCGTATCTTCGGGCCGGTTCCGCGCGAGCTTCGCGCCAAGAACCACATGAAGATCATCTCGCTGGCACCGGAGGTGCTGTGATGGCTGCGAAGATCAAGAAGGGCGACAAGGTCGTCGTCCTCACTGGCCGCGACAAGGGTCGCACCGGCGAGGTGATCCAGGTGATGCCGAAGGAGGAGCGTGCGCTCGTCCGCGGTGTGAATATCGTCAAGCGTCATCAGCGCCAGACCGCGTCGGCGGAAGGTGGGATCATCTCGAAAGAGGCGCCCATCCAGCTGTCCAATATCGCGGTTGCCGATCCCAAGGATGGCAAGCCGACCCGCGTCGGTTTTGAAGTGCTGGACGACGGGCGCAAGGTCCGAGTGGCCAAGCGTTCCGGGGAGAGGATCGATGGCTGAGCCGACGTATACCCCGCGACTGCGCACGTTCTACAATGACGTTGTGCGGCCCAAGCTGATCGAAGAGTTCAGCTATAAGAATGCCCTTCAGGTGCCGGTCATCGAAAAGATCGTCATCAACATGGGCGTCGGCGAAGCAACCGCCGACACCAAGAAGGTGACGACCGCTGCCGCGGATCTCGCGCGCATCGCCGGCCAGAAGCCAGTGATCACCCGCGCCCGCAAGGCGATCTCGAACTTCAAGCTGCGTGAAAACCAGCCGGTGGGCGCCAAGGTGACCCTCCGCCAGGCGCGCATGTATGAATTCATGGACCGCTTGGTCACGGTTGCGCTGCCGCGCGTCCGCGATTTCCGCGGCCTGAACCCGAAGAGCTTCGATGGCCGCGGCAATTATGCCATGGGCATCAAGGAGCACATCATTTTCCCCGAGATCAACTATGACCAGGTCGAGCAGATCTGGGGCATGGACATCATCGTGTGCACGACGGCGAAGACGGATGCCGAAGCCCGCGCTTTGCTGCGCGCGTTCAACTTCCCCTTCCGCCAGTGACAGTATAGAAGGGGCGCGACGCATCGGTTCGCCGACGCGCCGAACCCCATCTTTTCGAGACGGGTTTTGATTTTCCGGCAGTGGAGGGGCGGGGACGCACCTTCAGACGCGGAGAACAGGAGCAAGACATGGCGAAAAAGAGCGCGATCGAGACCAACGAGCGTCGCCGCAGGCTCTCCAAGAGCTTAGCGCCGAAGCGGGCGGGTCTGAAGGCGATCGTGAACGACAAGACGCTGCCGATCGAGGAGCGCTTCGCGGCGACCCTCAAGCTGGCGGAAATGCCGCGCAATTCTGCGAAGATCCGCGTCCGCAACCGGTGCGAAATCACCGGCCGCCCGCGCGCTTATTATCGCAAGCTCAAGATGAGCCGTATTGCGTTGCGTGAGTTGGGTTCCCAGGGCCTCGTCCCGGGCCTGACCAAGTCCAGCTGGTAGGAGGTCATATGTCCATCAATGATCCCATCGGCGATCTGATCACCCGCATCCGCAACGCGCAGATGCGCCGCAAGGACAAGACCTCGACCCCGGGTTCTCGTCTGCGCGCCAGCCTGCTGGATGTCCTTCGCGACGAAGGCTACATCCGCGGCTACACCTCGACCGATCACGGCAACGGCCGGACCGAGTTCGAGATCGAGCTGAAGTATTTCGACGGCCAGCCGGTGATCCGCGAGATCGCCCGGGTGTCGAAGCCCGGCCGCCGGGTTTACGCTTCGGTGAAGGCGCTGCCGCGCGTGGCCAACGGCCTCGGCATCGCAGTGGTCTCCACGCCCCAGGGCGTGATGGCGGACCACGACGCCCGCGACAAGAATGTCGGCGGCGAAGTGCTCTGCACGGTATTCTGAGCGAGCGACGGAGAGAAGACATGTCGAAAATCGGCAAGCATCCCGTCGCTATTCCTGCCGGCGTCAATGCCAGCGTGGACGGTCAGACGGTGAAGGTTAAGGGCCCCAAGGGGGCTCTGGAAGTGACGCTCGTGGAAGAAATCGGCGCCGAGCTGGAAGGCTCTGAGCTGAAGGTGTCCATGCGCGGCGATACCCAGCGGCACAAGGCGATGTGGGGCATGTCCCGCACCCTGGTGTCGAACCTGGTGGAAGGCGTGACCAAGGGCTTCGAGAAGAAGCTCGAGATCACCGGCGTCGGCTACAAGGCGGCGGTTGCGGGCAAGAACCTCAACCTGTCGCTCGGCTACAGCCACGACGTGATCTTCGCCATCCCCGAGGGCATCTCGATCGTGGCGCCGAAGCCCACGGAGCTCACCATCACTGGCATCGACAAGCAACAGGTCGGTCAGGTGGCGGCGGAGATCCGCGAGTTCCGCGGCCCCGAGCCCTACAAGGGCAAGGGCGTCAAGTACGCTGGCGAATTCATCTTCCGCAAGGAAGGCAAGAAGAAGTGACGGAGGCGAACCATGGCTAAAGATCTGGAGGCGCTGGAGCGCCGCAAGGCCAAGGTGCGCCGCGCGATTCGCGTCGCGGCCAATGGGCGTCCGCGCCTGTCGGTCCACCGCACCTCGAAACATATCTACGCGCAGATCATCGACGACGCGAAGGGCGAGACCTTGGTCTCCGCCTCCAGCCTCGAGAAGGATCTGCGGACCTCGCTCAAGACCGGCGCTGACGTCGAGGCCGCCACGGCCATCGGCAAGCTGGTGGCGGAGCGGGCCGCTGCGAAGGGCGTCACCGCGGTCGTGTTTGATCGCGGCGCATACATCTATCATGGGCGCGTCAAGGCGCTCGCTGAGGGCGCCCGCGAAGGCGGCCTTCAGTTCTGACGCGAAGGACGTAGCGAAATGGCCCGTGAACGGGAACACCGCGGAGATCGCGAGGATCGTGACAACACGTTTGTGGACAAGCTGGTCCACATCAACCGTGTCGCGAAGGTTGTGAAGGGTGGTCGTCGCTTCGGCTTCGCCGCTCTGGTGATTGTGGGCGACCAGAAGGGTCGTGTCGGTTTCGGTCATGGCAAGGCGCGTGAAGTGCCTGAGGCCATCCGCAAGGCCACGGAAAGCGCCAAGCGCGCGCTGATCCGGGTGCCGCTGCGCGAAGGCCGGACCCTGCACCACGACGTGCATGGTCACCACGGCGCCGGCAAGGTCATCCTGCGCGCTGCGCCTGCGGGTACCGGCATCATCGCCGGCGGCCCCATGCGCGCCGTGTTCGAGACCCTGGGCGTCCATGACGTGGTGGCGAAGTCCTTCGGGTCTTCCAACCCCTACAACATGGTGCGCGCCACGTTCGACGCTTTGACCAACCAGGACAGCCCGCGCTCGGTCGCGTCGCGTCGTGGCATCAAGGTTTCCCAGCTCCAGTCCCGCCGCCGCGTCGAAGACGCGGAAGCGACCGACTGAGCCCGGCTGCATCTGACAGGAGCACGCCATGGCTAAGGCGACTGAAACCAACACCGTCACCGTGGAGCAGATCGGTTCGCCGATCCGCCGCCCGGGCGACCAGCGCGCAACGCTGATCGGCCTCGGGTTGAACAAGCGGCACCGCCGTTCCACTCTGGAAAATACTCCGGCCGTGCGCGGCATGATCGCGAAGGTCCAGCATCTCGTCCGTGTTGTCACGGGCGAGTGAGGGAGAAGCGAGATGAAGCTCGACGAGATCAGAGATAATGTCGGCGCGCGCAAGAAGCGCATGCGCGTCGGTCGCGGCATCGGGTCCGGCAAGGGTAAGACCGCCGGACGCGGCGTGAAGGGCCAGAAGGCCCGCACGGGTGTCGCCATCAAGGGGTTCGAAGGCGGCCAGATGCCGTTGCATCGGCGTCTGCCGAAGCGCGGCTTCCATAACATCTTCGCGCTCACCTTCAACGAAGTGACCCTCGGTCGCATCCAGAAGGCGATCGATGCCGGCAAGCTGGACGCCACCGTTCCGGTGACCTCGGAGACCCTCCTGCTGGCCGGCGTGATCCGTCGCCCGCTGGACGGCGTCCGGGTTCTGGGCGGCGGCGAGCTCACCGCCAAGGTGTCCCTCGACGTGTCCTACGCCACCAAATCGGTGACCGAGACCGTGGAGAAGCTGGGCGGCACCGTGAAGGTGTCCGTGCCCAAGGCGGAGGCCGCGGAAGCGGTCTGATGGTTCCGATCCCGTGCGGCCCCGGAGCGATCCGGGGCCGCACTGTTTTGGCGAGGGCGGCTTGCGGGCCGTCGGCACGGGACCGGCTCTGACGGTCCCGTTTGTGCGTTCCGGTCGGTGGCGGGGATCACGGTGCGCCCAACGGCATCTGTCGCGGGCGCAACCCGTTGCAGCGGCGGGTGGGGCAGGGGGTGCGCGGCTGCGGCGTGGCGCGTCATCTGGCCCATGGATGCCCGCGGCAATTCCGGCTATGACCGACGGGAACGGGATTCGCGGGTTCCGGGCGACAGGGGCGATGCGTGCCGGACAGGTCCGGTGGGTCTGGCCCCGAACCACATGACCTGCAGAGCACAGCCTGCAGGAAAATGCGGCGTGTGCGCCTTCAGGCCCTGACGCGACGCTCTCGCGCCTCTCATATATAGCCCGCCCCTGCACCAGGTGGCGGAAGCGGAGCAAGGCATGGTCTCGGCGGCCGAACAACTCGCAGCAAATCTGAATTTCGGGGCTCTCGGCAAGGCCGAGGAACTGAAGAAGCGCATCTGGTTCACGCTGGGCGCACTGATCGTGTTCCGGCTCGGAACCTATATCCCGCTGCCCGGCATCAATCCCGATGCCCTGCAAGGGGTGTTCCGCAATGCCCAACAGGGCATCATCGGCCTGTTCAACATGTTCTCGGGCGGCGCCGTGGAGCGCATGGCGATCTTCGCCCTGAACATCATGCCCTACATCTCGGCCTCCATCATCATCCAGCTGCTGACCACCGTGTCGCCGTCCCTGGAGACGATGAAGAAGGAAGGCGAGGCGGGCCGCAAGAAGCTCAACCAATACACCCGCTACCTCACGGTGATTCTCGCCGTGTTCCAGGCCTATGGCATCGCTGTCGGCCTTGAGAGCTCGCAGGGCGTGGTGGCCGAGGTGGGCTGGTTCTTCCGCATCACCACGGTGATCACGCTCACCGGCGGCACCATGTTCATGATGTGGCTGGGGGAGCAGATCACCTCGCGCGGCATCGGCAACGGCACCTCGCTGATCATCTTCGCCGGCATCGTGGCCGAGCTGCCGGGCGCCTTTGTGCGGACCCTGGAACTGGGCCGGCAGGGCGCCATCTCCACCCCGATCATCCTGGTGGTGCTGGTGATGGTGGTGGGGATCATCGCCTTCATCGTGTTCATGGAGCGGGCCCAGCGCCGGCTGCTGATCCAGTATCCCAAGCGCCAGGTGGGCAATAAGCTCTACGAGGGCCAGTCCTCGCATCTGCCGCTGAAGCTGAACACCGCGGGCGTCATCCCGCCGATCTTCGCCTCCTCGCTGCTGCTGATTCCCACCACCATCGCCAGCTTCATGCAGGGCGCCGGGCCGGAGTGGTTCGGCTCGGTGACGCGCCTGCTCGGCCACGGACAGCCGTTGTACATGGTGGCCTATGTGGCCCTCATCATCTTCTTCTGCTTTTTTTATACCGCCATCGTGTTCAATCCTGTGGAGACGGCGGACAATCTGAAGAAGCACGGCGGCTTCATTCCCGGCATTCGGCCCGGCGAGCGCACTGCGGAATACATTGATTACGTGCTCACGCGCATCACCGTGGTCGGGGCGGGTTATATCGCCGCGGTTTGCTTGTTTCCCGAACTGCTGATTTCATACGCGGCCGTGCCGTTCTATTTTGGCGGCACATCGCTGCTGATCGTGGTGAGTGTCACCATGGATACGGTGTCCCAGATCCAGGGCCACCTGTTGGCGCACCAGTATGAAGGCTTGGTCAAGAAGTCCAAGCTGCGCGGGGGGAGACGTAAATGAGGCTGGTTCTTCTGGGACCGCCCGGGGCGGGCAAGGGCACCCAGGCGCAGCGGCTGGTGAAACGCTACGGCATCGTCCAGCTTTCGACCGGCGACATGCTTCGTGCGGCGGTGGCCGCGCAGAGCCCGGTGGGCCTCAAGGCCAAGGCGGTGATGGAAGCCGGCGGCCTGGTGTCGGACGACATCGTCATCGGCATCATCGCCGAACGTCTGGAGCATGCGGACGCCCGCAAGGGCTTCATCCTCGACGGTTTCCCGCGCACGGTGGCGCAGGCGGAAGCCCTCGACCGCCTGCTCGCGGACACCGGCCTCAAGCTGGACGCGGTGATTGAGCTGAAGGTGGACCAGGGCAAGCTGATGCAGCGCATCCTCACCCGCGCCGAGGAAACCCGCGCCCGCGGCGAACCGGTGCGCAAGGATGACGATCCGGAGGTGTTCAAGGCCCGCCTTGAAGCCTACAACCACGATACCGCTGTGGTGGCGCCCTATTATGCGGCGCGCGGCCAGTTGCAGGTGATCGACGGCATGCGGCCCATCGACGAGGTGACCGCCGCCATCGACGAAATCCTCGAGACGGTCTGATCGCGCGTCGGACTGAGGATTTCCGCCGCACCCGGCGGGCTTGACAGTTTGGCGGAAAGCGCGTATTCGCGCTTCTTCCTTTAGAGATCCGTGCTTGTCGCTCCTCTTGGCGGGGGGTGATGGCGCGGATTGTTCTTATCTCTGCACGAGCCGGGCTCCACCGGACGCAGGGACATCGACCGCCGGGTCATAGCGGCGGCGTACATGGAGAGAGCAGTGGCTCGTATCGCAGGCGTTAACATTCCGACCAACAAGCGCGTCATCATTGCGCTTCAGTACATTCACGGTATCGGCGCCAAGAAGGCGGAAGAGATCGTGACCAAGGTGGGCATTCCGGCCGAGCGCCGCGTGAATCAGCTCACCGACCAGGAAGTGCTTCAGATCCGCGAGACCATCGACCGCGATTACATCGTGGAAGGCGACCTGCGCCGTGAAGTCTCCATGAACATCAAGCGTCTGATGGACCTCGGCTGCTATCGCGGCCTGCGGCATCGTCGCGGCCTGCCGGTGCGTGGTCAGCGGACCCACACCAACGCTCGCACCCGCAAGGGTCCGGCCAAGGCGATTGCCGGCAAGAAGAAGTGATCCGCGGTCCATCCGCTGGTTAAGGGAAGGCCGGTCTCCGGCCTTCTCCTGTTTCTCCCCTGGGTGCCCGGTGCGGGCACTCATCCCGAGCGCCTGGAGCTACGGGCGCGCCTGAAGGATCGAAGACGAAATGGCTAAGGAAGCAACACGCGTCAAACGCCGTGAGCGCAAGAACATCGCCTCCGGCGTCGCGCATGTGAACGCGTCGTTCAACAACACCATGATCACCATCACGGATGCGCAGGGAAATACCATTTCCTGGTCGTCCGCCGGCGCCATGGGCTTCAAGGGTTCGCGCAAGTCGACGCCGTATGCGGCGCAGATGGCCGCCGAGGACGCCGCCCGCAAGGCCGCCGAGCACGGCATGCGCACCCTGGAAGTGGAAGTCTCGGGCCCCGGCTCGGGTCGCGAATCGGCGCTGCGCGCGCTGCAGGCCGCCGGTTTCCTGGTGACCTCGATCCGCGACGTGACCCCGATCCCGCACAACGGCTGCCGTCCGCGCAAGCGCCGGCGCGTCTGAGCGTGCCAACGGCCCGCGGGATCGTCCCGCAGGGCCTCTGCTCGGTTCCTCCCCGGCGAGCGGGACGGGTCGGCGCATCGAAGGTTCGGAAGAGGCCTGCGGGCCTGGTTCGAGTGCAGCCGCCCGGCGAGAAGGCAAGGTGACGCAAGTGATTCAAAAGAACTGGCAAGAGCTTATCAAGCCCGAGAAGCTGCAGGTGATCGCCGGTCGCGACCCCAAGCGTCTCGCCACCGTCGTGGCCGAGCCGCTGGAGCGCGGCTTCGGCATGACCCTGGGCAATGCGCTGCGCCGCATCCTGCTGTCGTCCTTGCAGGGCGCCGCGGTGACCTCGGTGCATATCGACGGCGTGCTGCACGAGTTCTCGTCCATCCCCGGCGTGCGGGAAGATGTCACCGACATCATCCTCAACATCAAGGATGTGGCGATCAAGATGCAGGGCGAAGGCCCCAAGCGTCTGGTGGCCAAGAAGACCGGCCCCGGCGTCCTGACCGCCGGTGACATCCAGACCGTCGGCGACATCCAGGTCCTCAACCCCAACCTGGTGATCTGCACCCTGGACGAGGGCGCCGAGCTGCGCATCGAGTTCACGGTCGACACCGGCAAGGGCTATGTGGCCGCCGACCGCAACCGTCCGGAAGATGCCCCGATCGGCCTGATCCCGATCGACAGCCTCTATTCCCCGGTGCGCAAGGTCTCCTACAAGGTCGAGAACACCCGCGAGGGCCAGATTCTCGACTATGACAAGCTGACCCTTCAGATCGAGACCGATGGCTCCATCTCGGCCGAGGACGCGCTGGCCTATGCCGCCCGCATCCTGCAGGACCAGCTGGAGATCTTCGTCAATTTCGAAGAGCCCAAGCGCGAGAGCGAAGCCGCCGCCATCCAGGAGCTGCCCTTCAACCCGGCACTGCTGAAGAAGGTGGACGAGCTGGAGCTGTCGGTGCGTTCGGCCAACTGCCTGAAGAACGACAACATCGTCTACATCGGCGACCTGATCCAGAAGAGCGAGACGGAGATGCTCCGCACGCCGAATTTCGGCCGGAAGTCGCTCAACGAGATCAAGGAAGTGCTGGCCTCCATGGGCCTGCACCTCGGCATGGAAGTGCCGGGCTGGCCGCCGGAGAATATCGAAGAGCTCGCGAAGCGCTTCGAAGACCATTATTGATCCCATTCCCACCGCGGCTCGAGCCGCAGAACCACACCCGGCTCGAAACGCCGTCGGATCTTAGGAGTTAGCCGTCATGCGCCACGGCAAGGTACATCGGAAGTTCAACCGTACGGCCGAACATCGCAAGGCGATGTTCATGAACCTGTGCGGCGCCCTCATCACCCACGAGCAGATCATCACCACCCTGCCCAAGGCGAAGGATCTTCGCCCGGTGGTGGAGAAGCTGGTGACCCTGGCCCGTCGTGGCGACCTGCACGCCCGTCGTCAGGCCATCGCCGAGCTGCGCGACGTGACCATCGTGCGCAAGCTGTTCGACGTGATCGCGCCCCGCTATCAGGCGCGTCCGGGCGGATACACCCGCATCATCAAGGCGGGCTACCGCCATGGCGACAACACGGCTGTGGCCGTGATCGAGTTCGTGGATCGCGACGTGGAGGCCAAGGGCGCCTCCGACCGCGCCCGCACGGAAGCGGCGGAAGCCGCCGCCGCCTGAGTGGACCTTGGTCCCGTGTTTCAGCGTTCTGAAGGGCGGCCTCACGGCCGCCCTTCTTTCGTTTCAGGTGAAGGTGGCATCGTGTCCGCCCCGGTGACGCTGCGTCCCCGGGGCCGGTCATGGGCCGTTCAGCAGATGGATAATCGCGCCATGCGTCAGAGCTTCGTTCGATCCTGTATGGGAGCCGTGCTGGCAGCGGGATTGTGGGTGGCCGGCTTGGAAGCGGTCAGCGCCCAGCCCGCGCCGGCCCCCGCCGCTGCCGCCCCGACGGCGCAGGTGCCGCCGTCCGCGGCCGCCATCACGCTGAGCTTTGCCCCGGTGGTGGCCCGCACCGCCTCGGCCGTGGTCAACGTCTATGCGTTGAAGACCGCCCCCGCGCGGACCAATCCGTTCGCGGACGATCCCTTCTTCCGCCGCTTCTTCGGCGGCGGTCCGGGCGCTCCCGGCCTTGGCGCGCCGGAGCGGATGCAGCGCTCGCTCGGCTCCGGCGTGATTGTCGATGCCTCGGGCATCGTGGTGACCAACCATCACGTGGTGCAGGGCGCGGACCAGATCCGCATCGCCCTCAATGACAAGCGCGAGTTCGATGCCGAAGTCATGCTGTCGGATCCGCGCACGGATCTGGCGGTGTTGCGCATCAAGGGCGACGGGGCCAAGTTTGCCTTCATCGACATCGGCAATTCCGACGGCCTGGCCGTGGGCGATCTGGTGCTGGCCATTGGCGACCCCTTCGGCGTCGGCCAGACGGTGACCCAGGGCATCGTTTCGGCGCTCGCCCGCACCCAGGTGGGTGTGTCCGACTATCAGTTCTTCATCCAGACCGACGCGGCCATCAATCCGGGCAATTCGGGCGGCGCTTTGGTGGACATGGCCGGCCGGCTGGTGGGCATCAACACCGCCATCTATTCCCGCTCCGGCGGCTCGCACGGCATCGGCTTTGCCATCCCCTCCAACATGGTGAAAGTGGTGGTGGAATCCGCGAAGGCGGGCGGCAAGACCGTGCGTCGGCCCTGGATGGGCGCCAAGTTCCAGCGGGTGACGCCGGAGATCGCCGACAGCCTGGGCCTCCCCCGGCCCACCGGCGTGCTGGTGCAGTCCGTGGTGCCGCAGGGCCCGGTGGGCAAGGCCGGCATGAAGGTGGGCGACCTCATCATCGCCGTGGACGGGCAGACGGTGGATGACCCGGAATCCCTGGTCTATCGCTATGGCACCCGCCCGCTGGGCGGCAAGGCGACCCTCACCGTCAACCGCCAGGGCAAGGAGGTGGCCCTGGTGGTGGCCCTGGAGCCGCCGCCGGAGAGCGTGCCGCGCCAGGAGGCGCTGATCACCAGCCGCTCGCCCTTCGCCGGGGCGCGGGTGCTGAACGTCTCGCCCGCCGTGGCCGACGAACTGCGCCTGGATGTGGATGAGGGCGCCGTGGTGGTGGCGGACGTGGCCGAAGGCTCGCCGGCGGACGCGGCCGGCTTCCGGCCGGGCGACATCATCATCGAGGTCAATGGGGCGCGCATCGAGCGCACCGGCGATCTGGTCACCGCCACGAAGACGCCGACGCGCAGCTGGCGGGTGACCGTGGCCCGCGGCGGGCGCACCATCACCGCCGTGCTGGGCGGCTAGCGCACAAGCGGCGGCGCGATGGTCGCGGCGCCGCAGGTCCAGGGGTGGGCGGGGAGACACGCACCATGAGCATGTCCTTGTTTGACGAGGCGGCCCCGCGCCCGCTGGCGGAGGTGCTGCGGCCGCAGCGGCTGCAGGACGTGATCGGCCAGGATCATCTGCTCGCCCCCGACGGCCCCATCGGCCGCATGGTGGCGGGCAAGCGGCTGTCGTCTTTCATCCTGTGGGGACCGCCGGGCTCGGGCAAGACCACCATCGCCCGCTTGGTGGCCAAGGGGATCGGCCTGGAGTTCGTGCAGCTCTCGGCGGTGCTCTCTGGCGTGGCGGACCTGCGCAAGGTGATCGAGACCGCGCGGCAGTTGCGCACCGGCGCCGG
The DNA here is from genome assembly GCA_965227945.1 of Azorhizobium sp. Taxonomy (GTDB): domain Bacteria; phylum Pseudomonadota; class Alphaproteobacteria; order Rhizobiales; family Xanthobacteraceae; genus Azorhizobium. The sequence continues at coordinate 810,681 of CBDDGQ010000005.1, forward strand.
GCGGCAGACGGCGGTGTTCGTGGACGAACTGCACCGCTTCAACCGCACCACCCAGGATGCGCTGCTGCCCCATGTGGAAGACGGCACCATCGTGCTGATCGGCGCCACCACGGAGAACCCCAGCTTCTCCATGGTGGCGGCGCTGCTGTCGCGGACCAAGGTCTACACCTTGAAGCGCCTGGAGCGGGCGGACCTGGAGAAGCTGCTGGCGCGCGCCGAAGCCCATGCGGGCCGTCCGCTGCCGGTGGATGCGCCCGCCCGGGACACCCTGCTGGAGATGGCCGATGGCGACGGGCGCTATCTGCTCGGCCTGTGCGAGGAACTGTTCACCCTGCCGAAGGGGACGATGCTGGATGCGGCCGGCCTCGGCGCTACGTTGCAGAAGCGCGCGCCCATCTACGACAAGGGGCAGGAGGAGCATTACAACCTGCTCAGCTGCTTCCACAAGAGCCTGCGCGGCTCGGACGTGAACGCCGCCATGTATTGGGCGGCGCGGATGATGAATGGCGGGGAAGACCCCGGCACCATCTTCCGCCGCCTCGCCTGTGCCGCCTCCGAGGATGTGGGCATGGCCGATCCCCAGGCCATGCCGCAGGTGGTGGCGGCCTGGACCGCCTTCGAACGGGTGGGCTGGCCCGAGGGGCGGCTGTTCATGGGGCAGGCCATCGCTTATGTGGCGACCGCGCCCAAATCCAACGCCGCCTATGCGGCTTTCAATGCGGCGCTGGCTCTGGCGCAGCGCACCGGCTCGCTGGCCCCGCCCAAGTCGATCCTGAATGCCCCCACCAAGCTCATGAAGGATCTGGGCTACCACCAGGGCTATCGCTACGACCACGATTATCCTGATGCCTATGCCGGCCAGGAGTTCTTTCCCGAGGAGCTCACCGGCAACAACCGCCCGGAGCTCTACGTGCCCAACGAGCGCGGCTTCGAGCGCGACGTGAAGAAGCGGCTCGACTATTGGGCGCGTCTGAAGGCGGATCGGAACGAGGACTGACGCCATCCTGCGCCAGCAAGGCCGATTGCGCGGGGTGAGCTTGGGCTCAGTGTTCCAGATCCTTCTCGAACATCTTGTAGCTGCGGTCGAACTTGAAGTCGTAGGTGTGGCCGTCGGTGCACTTGGCGTCGTCCACCTCGTAATAACCGTCGTCATCGAACTTCAGCCGACCGCCGGTGCAGCCCTCGGCGGTCAGCGCCGCGACCAGCTTGGTGCGCTCATCATCGGTGACGGGGCGGTCGGGACCCGCCCAAGCGAAGGTCGAACACAGCACAAGCGCGGAGACGGCAAGCAGGTGGCGCACGGCGGAGCCCTTCCGTATCGGCATCGAGCCGCATCCGTGCGGATACGCGCTCGGCGGTATCAAGATAGCGCGGCGTCCTCCCGCCTGTCATCCCCGCGACGGCAGGTGCGACCCTGGGGCAGGCCTTGCGGGGCGCGCATGCGGCCCGTATCAAGGCGTTCGCAGTGCAGCAAACGGGGGCCTTCATGACGCCAGCGGTGCTTGTGTTCCTCGGGGCCGGCTTCGGCGGGCTGATGCGACATGTGGTGAATGTCACCAGCGTCCGCCTGCTGGGGCTGATGGACTTTCCCTATGCCACCATGGCCATCAATGTGCTCGGCTGCTTCCTCATGGGGCTGCTCACCGCGCTGTTCGCCATGCACATGGGCGAGGGGGGCTTGTGGACGCCGCACACCCGCCTGCTGCTGACCACCGGCGTGCTGGGCGGATTCACCACCTTCTCCACCTTCTCGCTGGAATTTGCCGTGCTCTTTGAGCGCGGCGCGATCTGGCATGCGGCGGCCTATGCGGGCGGCTCGCTGGCGCTGTGCCTGGTGGCCGTCTTCGCCGGACTGTCCCTGGTTCGCGCCCTCTCCTGACCGCAGCGGAGCGACCAACGGGAGCGAGCTGCGCGCGGTTCGACCGTCGGCTCTGCGCGCTTAACTCTGGACGCACGGGCCGATCTGTGTCGGATAGACGCTGAACGTTCAAAAGGTGTCCCGCAGCATGGCGGTCGAGTTGAAAACTGTAACAGCGGACGAGGCCGGCTTGCGCCTCGACCGCTGGTTCAAGGCGCATTTTCCCGAGCTTTCCTTCGGCCACCTGCAAAAGCTGGTGCGCACCGGACAGGTGCGCGTGGATGGCGGCCGGGTGAAGACCTCCACCCGGCTGGAGCCGGGGCAGGCGGTGCGCGTGCCGCCGCTCGGCGGCGAAGCCGGCGCGCTTCAGGAGGCCGCGCAAGAGGCGGCTCACGTGGCCGCGCATGGGGCCGAGCCCGGCACCGCGCCGCAGGACGGCGAGGACGGGGAGGGGCCCTATCGCAAGCCGCGCACCGTGCGCACCCATCCCGACGGCACCCCCATGGCGCCGAAGCCCAGCCCCCGCCGCGAGCAGACCGACAAGGAATTCCTGCGCTCCATCACCTTGTATGAAGACAAGGACGTGATGGTGCTGAACAAGCCCATGGGCCTGGCGGTGCAGGGCGGATCGGGCACCTATCGCCATGTGGACGGCATGCTCGATGCGCTCACCGTGAAGGACGGGCAGAAGCCGCGGCTGGTGCATCGCATCGACAAGGACACCGCCGGCTGCCTGCTGATCGCCAAGACCCGCCTGGCGGCCTCGATCCTGGCCAAGAGCTTCCGCTCGCGCGAGGCGCGCAAGATTTACTGGGCTCTGGTGCCCGGCGTGCCCAAGCCGCGCCAGGGCCGCATCTCCACCTATCTCGCCCGCGAGGAGAGCGAGGAGCGCATGCGCGTCGCCCGCCATGGCGAGGAGGATGCCAGCCACGCCATCACCTATTACGCCGTGGTGGATCAGGCGGCGCAGAAGATGAGCTGGCTGTCGCTGAAGCCGGTGACCGGGCGCACCCATCAGTTGCGCGCGCATCTGGCCCATATCGGCCACCCCATCGTCGGCGATCCGAAATATTTCGACATCGAGAACTGGGAATTTCCCGGCGGCTTGCAGAACAAATTGCACCTGCTGGCGCGGCGGCTGGTGATTCCCCATCCCAAGGGCAGCGGCTTCATCGACGTGTCCGCGCCGCTGCCGCCGCACATGGCCCAGTCCTGGGCGGTGCTGGGATTGGATGCCAGCCAGTATGATCCGATCCTGGAAGCCCCCGAATCCTAAGCAGAAAAGGGTCGCGGCCCGGGCCGCCGCGGCACTTCTGCAAGTCATGCTGCAGTGCAGCAGGGGCGAGGTAGGTATAGGCGGGTCTTAGACCTTCGGCCAGACTTGCGGATTGGCAGCGTTTGCCTATGGTGCCGGCTCAATGGCCGCGTGGAACCCACGCGCGGCCGAGAGCCAAGAAACCGCATCCCCGGGGGGAATTTGATGACCTTTCTGCTCGCGCTCAGCCGAGCGATCGATGCCGTCAATGTACGCATCGGCAGGTCCGTCGCCTGGTTGATCCTGGTGGCGGTGCTGGTCTCCGCCATCAATGCCATCATCCGCAAGCTGTTCGATTCCAGCTCCAATTCCTGGCTGGAGCTGCAATGGGTGCTGTTCGCGGCGGTGTTCCTGCTGTGCTCCCCCTGGACGCTCATGGACAATGAGCACATCCGCATCGACATCATCAGCTCGCGCCTGCGCAAGCGCACCCGCGACGGCATCGACGTGTTCGGCCACATCTTCTTCCTGCTGCCGTTCACCATCGTGATGCTGATCACGTCCTGGCCGTTCTTCCTCAATTCCTATCGCATCAACGAGCAGTCGCTGAACGCCGGCGGCCTGCCGCAGTGGCCGGCGAAGCTGCTGGTGCCGCTGGGCTTCCTGGTGCTGTTCTTCCAGGCCATCTCCGAGCTCATCAAGCGCATCGCCATCATGCGCGGCCAATTGGACGACCCCAACGACCGGGCCGGCGGCCATCTGGCCTCCGCCGAGGCGGAAGCCGCCCGGCTGCTGGCCGATGTGGAGGCCGCACGCCTCCTTGCCGACACGCAAAAGTCCTGAGGGGGACCGCACCATGACCGCGAATCGCGTCTTCAAGGCGGGCCTTCTGTGCGCCTGTGTCCTGGCTCTCACCCTCGGCGTGTCCGACATGGCGTTCGCCGCCGATGGTGGCGTGCGGGCCTTCGTCACCCACAACATGGCGCCGATCATGTTCATAAGCCTGGTGGCATTCCTGCTGCTGGGTTATCCGGTGGCCTTCGCGCTCGCCGCCAATGGCCTCGTATTCGGCCTCATCGGCATCGAGCTGGGCCTGTTCCGTCCCGACTTCCTCCAGGCTCTGCCGGAGCGCGTCTACGGCACCATGAACAATGAAGTGCTCCTGGCGGTGCCCTTCTTCACCTTCATGGGTTTGGTGCTGGAACGCTCCGGCATGGCGGAAGACCTGCTCGACACCATCGGCCAGGTGTTCGGCTCGATCCGCGGCGGTCTCGCCTATGCGGTCGTGTTCGTGGGCGCGCTGCTGGCGGCCACCACCGGCGTGGTGGCGGCCTCGGTGATCTCCATGGGCCTCATCTCGCTGCCCATCATGCTGCGCTACGGCTACGACCGCCGGGTGGCCTCGGGCGTGATCGCCGCCTCCGGCACCCTGGCGCAGATCATCCCGCCCTCGCTGGTGCTGATCGTCATGGCCGACCAGCTCAACCGCTCCGTGGGCGACATGTATGAGGGCGCCTTCGTGCCCGGCCTGCTGCTGGCCGCGCTCTACGCGGTCTATATCTTCTTCGTCTCCACCCTCTTCCCGAACGCCACCCCGGGCCTGCCCCTGGAGGCGCAGGTGCTGCGCGATCCGCAGCAGAAGATGATGCCCTCGCGCATTCTCGGCGCCATCGCGGCGGCGGGCTTTGCGGTGCTGATTGCCACCGGCTCGCTGCCCGGCCTCACCGCCGGTTCGCTGCCCGGCGCGGTCAATCAGGGGGTGTGGGGCCTGGGCGCGTTCGTGCTGCTCTATTTCATCATGAGCGGCACCGCCCGCCTGCTGACCCCCTCGCTGTTCCTGGCGCTGTCGGCGTCCATCGCCATCGCCATCGTCACCATGGAACGCAGTGGGCTGCGCATCGGCTCGGACTATGTGGTGCTGGCCATGTCGGTCACGGTCGCGGTGGCCTTCGCCGTGGCGGTGGTCAACCGGGTGCTGCGCCTCAAGCTGCTGTCGAAGCTGGCCGAGCAGGTCATCTTCGTCATGGTGCCGCCGCTGGCGCTGATCTTCCTGGTGCTGGGTACCATCTTCATCGGTGTGGCGACCCCCACGGAAGGCGGCGCCATGGGCTCGCTGGGCGCCATCCTGCTCGCCACCGCGCGCGGCCGGCTGAAGTTCGACCTCTTGAAGCAGGCCACCTATGCCACCGCCAAGCTGTCAGCCTTCGTGCTGTTCGTGCTGCTGGGCTCGCGGGTGTTCTCGCTCACCTTCTATGGCGTCGACGGCCATCACTGGGTGGAAGAGTTGCTGGTGGGCCTGCCCGGCGGGCAGACCGGCTTCCTCATCGTCGTCAACATCCTGGTGTTCTTCCTCGCCTTCTTCCTGGATTATTTCGAGCTGGCCTTCATCATCATCCCCTTGCTGGGGCCGGTGGCGGACAAGCTGGGCATCGATCTGATCTGGTTCGGCGTCATGCTGGCGGTCAACATGCAGACCTCCTTCATGCATCCGCCGTTCGGCTTCGCGCTGTTCTTCCTGCGCTCCGTGGCGCCCAAGGTGCCCTATCTGGACCGGCTCACCGGCAAGCGCATGGAGCCGGTGACCACGGGGCAGATCTATTGGGGCGCGGTGCCGTTCGTCGGCATCCAGTGCCTGATGGTGGCGCTCATCATCATCTTCCCCGGCATGGTGACGCACTATAAGAGCAGCGCCGTGCAACTGGAGCAGGGGGCGGTGCAGAAGCAGTTCGACAATCTCTCGCCGGACCTCAACGCCCCGCCGCCGCCGACTTTGGACTTCGGCGCGCCCAAATAGCCGGACCGCCAGCCCCGCCTTCAGCTTGCCGTGATGCGGGGCAGGCCCGCGCCCGCGGAAGTAGGCTCCCGCCTCCGGGTCTGCTAAACCGTGCGGCGATCCTCCGGTCCGGCCCTGCGTGACAGGCCGGCGGAGCCCGGTTTGTCTTGCGGAGGTGCCCATGTCCCCACAGCCCGACTCCTGTCCCGGCTGCGGTGCGCATGTTCACCCCGAAGACCTCCAGTGCCCCGCCTGCGGCACGCCCTTGCACCCGCCCCGCCGCGCGCTGCCGCTTCTGGTGGGCGTGCTGGGCGTGGTCTTCGCCTTGGCCGCTGGTGCCGGCGTGTGGGTGCTGCTGTCGCCTTCGAAAGGCCCCGGCCCGCAGGCGGCCGCCCCGCCGGCGGCGGTGACCCCGGCGCCTGCGCCCGCCCCGGAACCGCCGCCCACGCCGGTCCTGGTGCCACCGGCCCCCACGCAGATGCCCGCCTTGCCCACGCCCGTTTCCGCGCCACCGGCGACGCCGTCGGAGGCCGCCGGGGCGCCTGCGGAGACCTTGCCGCTGCCCACCTTGCGGCCGGGCACGCCGCCGACCCCCTCCGACCCGGCGTCGCGACGAGAGTTCGCCAAGACCACCCAGGCCAATTTCGTCCAGAACGGCCTCGACATGGTGGTCACCACCAGTGGTGACACCGCCAATGTGCTGAGCATGAAGTTCAATTTCCCCGCCCGCACGGCGGTGGAGTTGATCGTCGCCGGCCCGTTCCCCCGCCAATGCAAGACCCGTGGGTTCCAGAAGGTGGTGTTCATCGATCCCACCGGCGCCAGCTGGACCTATGACGTGGAAACCGAGAAGCTCTCTTCGAAATGACCCTTGTGCCTTTGACCTCCACGCCGGCACCCCTCGACCCCATGACCCTGGTGCTGTTCGATTGCGACGGCACCCTGGTGGACAGCCAGCACATGATCGTCACCGCCATGGCGAACGCCTATGCCAGCCGCAATCTGGCGGTGCCCGAGCGGGCGCGCGTGCTCTCCATCGTCGGCCTGTCGCTGCCTGAGGCCTTCACCGTGCTGGGGGCGGGCGATCCGGACTTCCCGGTGGCGGAGATGGTGGAAGCCTATCGCGAGGCCTTCGTGATCCTGCGCAACCGCGAGCCGCCGGAGGCCATGTATCCCTATGCCCGTGAGGTGCTCGATACCTTGCGCGGCCGCGCCGACATCCTCTTGGGCATGGTCACCGGCAAGGCCCAGCGCGGTGTCGCCCGCGTGCTGGCGGCCAATGCCATGGAAGGCTGGTTCGCCACCGTGCAGACCGCCGACGATGCCCCCTCCAAGCCGCATCCGGCCATGGTGCAGCAGGCCATGGCGGAACTGGGCATGGGGCCGGCCCGCACGGTGGTCATCGGCGACACCAGCTATGACATCGCCATGGCCAAGGCGGCCGGGGCCCATGCCATCGGCGTCGCCTGGGGCTATCATGCGGTGGAGGAGCTGGTGCATGCGGGCGCCGACACCATCGTCACTGATTTCCGGGACGTGCCGGCGGCCATCGCCGCCCTTGTGCCGCGCGCCGGCGCAGTGGCGGAATGAGCCGGCGGATGCATCGGGCCCTCAAGCGAGACACGGCATGCGCGATATTCTGACCGACCTCGAAGGCACCCCCACCGATCCCGGCGAAGGCATCCGCGCCGCCGGCCGGCGCGTGCTGCCGAAGCGCTTCTACAAGGAGGTCACCGCCCGGTCGGGGGAGGCGGGGTTCGAGATCCTGCTGGACGGCCGCCCGGTGCGCACCCCGGCCAAGCGCCCCTTTGCCGTACCCACCGCGGCCCTGGCCGAGGCGCTGGCGCAGGAATGGGACGCCCAGGGCACCGAGATCGACCCCACCACCATGCCGCTGACCCGGCTGGTGAATGTGGCGCTGGACGGGGTGGCCCACGAGCCCGACGCGGTGGCGGAGGAGATGATCCGCTACATGGGCACCGACCTGTTGCTCTATCGCGCCGACGGGCCGGACGGCCTGGTGGCGCGCCAGGCCACCCATTGGGATCCGGTGCTGGCCTGGCTCGACCGCAGCCATGACGCCCGCTTCTTCCTGGCGGAAGGCATTCGCCATGTGGCGCAGCCGGAGGACATGATTTCGCGCACCGCGGCGCTGGTGCCGGTGGCCGACACCTTGGCCTTGACCGCGCTCTCCTCCATCACCACCCTCACGGGATCGGCCTTTCTGGCCCTGGCGGTGGCGGCCGGGGCGCTGGATGCGGAGGCCGCCTGGACCGCCGCCCATGTGGACGAGGACTGGAACATCGAGCGCTGGGGCGAGGATGCGGAGGCCGCCCATCGCCGCGCCGCCCGCAAGGCGGAGATGCTGGCGGCGGTGCGGCTGCTGGAATTGGCGCGCGGCTGAGCGGCCGTCGGCACCACGGGGGAGGCCGCCATGACCCTGGATGATCTGGTGGACCTGTTCGCCGGCTTCCGCCCGGTGGTGGTGCGGCGCATGTTCGGCGGGGCCGGGGTGTTTGCCGACGGCCTGATGTTCGCTTTGCAGCTTCGGGACGAGCTGTATCTGAAGGTCGACGCACCGTTCTCCGAGGCGCTGGCGGACCTGGGATCGTCCCCATTCACCTACAGCACCGCCACCCGGGAGGCGCGTCTTCCCTATTGGCGCCTGCCCGACGCGGCGCTGGACGACGAGGACCTGCGGCACGCTCTGTTCGCTCGCGCCCTCCAGGTGGCGCAGGCCGCCGCCCGCGCACCGAAGGGCAAGCGCAAGGGCCCGGCGCCCGCCGCGTCCGATCCCGCCGCCGCCCCGCCGCCGGATCTGGACCTGCTGGGTCTTGTGACACCGGCGCCACCGGCCGGAGCGCCGCTGCGCTCCACTGCGGCCAAGGCGGCTACCAAAAAGCCCCGCGCCACGACGGCCCCGGCCACGCGCGCGGGGCGCGCGGTGGCCAAGCATGCTGGCGCTGCGCCGCTCAAACCCCGTCGGCCTTAAACACGAAGTCCTGCGACTCCCCCGGCTTCCTCCCGTGCGGGAGCGGCCCGCATCGCGCTCGCCGGGGCCACCCCGCGCCCAACAAAAAAGCGCGCCCGAAGGCGCGCTTGATGGGGTGTCGGCTTGACGCCGAAACGCGGCAGCGGACAGGGCGCCCCGTGCGCTGGGACTCAGCTGGCCTTGACGCGCACCGGGCGCAGCAGGAAGGCCGGCAGATGCGACATGTCGGCGGGCTCGCTGACCGGCGCGCGATCGCGGCGCGGGGCGCGGGCGGCCTGTGCCGGGGCGGACTCCGCTTCCGGGGCGCGGGGCGGGCGCGGGGTGCGCGAACGCTCGCCGCGATCCTGTTCGGTGCGCGGCTCGCGGGCTTCGCGCGGGGCGCGGGGCTCACGGGGCGGACGACCTTCGCCTTCGGCGCGGGGCGCGCGCTCGGCGCGGGCCTCGCCTTCGGGACGGGGGGCGCGGGCCGCGCGGGGCTCACGCTCCGGACGGGGTTCCCGCTCGGGACGCGGCTCGCGCGGGGCCTGGGCCACGCCTTCCCCGTCCACAGGACGGGTCTCGCTGCGGCCACGGCCGGAGCGCTTGGTGCGGCCGGAGCGCTCCTCGCGGTCACCGCTGAAGCGGTCGCCGCCGGAACTGCGCTTTTCGCCGCCACCGCGCCGCTCGTCGCCGCGGGCCCGCTTCTCCCGCGGCGGGGCATCGCCCAAGGGCTCGCCCTGCCAGGGAATGGCGTTGCCGATCAGCTTTTCGATGGCGGAGAGCGACTTGGCTTCCTCGTGGGTGACGATGGTGATCGCCGTTCCCGCGCGGCCAGCCCGGCCGGTGCGGCCGATGCGGTGCACATAGTCTTCCGCGTGGTGGGGCACGTCGTAATTGAAGACGTGGCTCACGGCGGGAATGTCGAGGCCGCGGGCGGCCACGTCGGAGGCCACCAGCAGCTTGGCTTCGCCGGTGCGGAACTGGTCAAGGGCCTGGGTGCGGGAATGCTGGTCCATGTCCCCATGCAGGCACACGGCATTGAAGCCGTGCTTTTGCAGCGAGCGATGGACCACCGAGACGTCGCGCTTGCGGTTGCAGAAGACGATTCCGTTCTGCAGCGCTTCGGCCCCATTGATGAGACCGCGCAGGGTTTCGCGCTTCTCGAAATCCTCGCGGCCGGAGGCGGCCAGCAGCTGGGTCACCGTGGTGGTGACGGACGCCGGCTTGGAGACCTCCACCCGCACCGGGTTGGACAGGAACTGCGCCACCAGGCGCTGGATCTCGGGCGGCATGGTGGCCGAGAAGAACAGGGTCTGCCGGGTGAAGGGCACCTGCTTGCAGATGCGCTCGATGTCCGGGATGAAGCCCATGTCCAGCATGCGGTCGGCTTCGTCGATGACGAGAATCTCGATGCCCGACAGCAGCAGCCGACCACGTTCCACATGGTCCAGCAGGCGGCCGGGGGTGGCGATGAGCACATCGACACCACGTCCCAGCTTGGCATCCTGGTCGCCGAAGGAGACACCGCCGATGAGCAGCGCCACGTTCAGCTTATGGTTCTTGCCATAGCGGGTGAAATTCTCCTCAACCTGCGCCGCGAGTTCGCGCGTGGGTTCGAGGATGAGGGTTCGAGGCATCCGTGCACGCGCCCGGCCCTGCTCCAGCATGGTGAGCATGGGCAGCGTGAAGGCTGCGGTTTTGCCAGTGCCAGTCTGCGCAAGGCCCAAAACATCTCGCCGGGCGAGAATATGCGGGATCGCTTGCTCCTGGATGGGCGTGGGTTGGGTATAGCCCGTGGCCGTGACGGCCGAGAGGACTTTTTCGCTCAGGCCGAGTTCGGAAAATAACATTGCGTCGCTTGATGCGGCAGCGCCCCGCTGATCGAAGGTCCCGTGCCGTGTACGGGCCCAGACGAGTGGTCGTCGGTCGGCGCGCTTGGATTCGAATAAATCTCGGACGACACTTTAGAAAATAGAAGCATTGTGCGCTGTGTCAATGTTTTAGCCATGCGTTCCGCCGCCAGGCCCTGCCGATGCCATGCGCCGGCGCGACTTGACCGGGCGGGCCGGGCGGTCGAGAGAGGCAGAAGGGGCGCGTTTTGGCGGCCTGCCGCGTCCAGTGTAGTGCCATGCCCTTCCTGTTTATTCTTGGTCTTGCAGACTTTGCCAGCGGCTTTACGGTCCGCGCCGTGGATCCGATGCTCAATGTGGTCGCCGCCGACCTTCAGGTGTCGGTGCAGACCGCGGCGCTTCTGGCCACAGCCTTCGCGCTTCCATATGCCGCAATGCAATTGGTCTTCGGACCCATCGGCGATGCCTTCGGCCGTGTCCGCCTCATCCGCATCACCTTGACCTTGCTCACCGTCGGCCATGTGGCCTCGGCGCTGGCGCCAAATCACGACATGCTGCTGCTGGCGCGGATCTTCGCCGGGGGCTGGGCCGGCGGCATCATTCCCGTGGCGCTCGCCACCGTGGGCGACCGGGTGCCGTTCGAGCGCCGCCCGGTGGCGCTGGGCCGGCTGCTGCTGGCGGTGGTGCTGGGGCAATTGAGCGGCGCCACCATTTCCGGCGCCATCGCCGCCTTCTTCGGCTGGCGGGCGGTGTTCTGGACCGGGGCCGGCATTTCCGCGCTGGCGTCGGTGGGGGCGATGCTGTTCCTCACCGAGATCGGCACCCGGCAGACGCTGTCGGTGAAGACCTCGCTGGCGGGCTATGCCACCGTGTTCCGCAATCCAGTGTCGATCCGCCTGTTCGCGGTGACCGCCATCGAGGGCGGGCTGATCTTCGGCGTGTTCCCGTTCGTGGCGCCGCTGTTGGTGGATTTCCGGTTCGGCGATGCGGTGGAGGCGGGCATCGCCATCGGCGCCTTTGCCATCGGCGGGGTGGGCTACAGTTTCGTGGTGCAGTGGCTGGTGAAGGGGCTCGGGCTCGGCACCATGGCGGCGGTGGGCGCCAGCGTGGTGGGGCTCTGCCTGATGGGCGTGGCGGTGGCGCCGGCCTTCCCGGTGGTGGTGGTCCTGTTCGGCATTGCTGGCTTCGGCTTCTACATGATCCACAACACCTTGCAGATCATGGCCACCGAACTGGCGCCCACCGCCCGGGGCTCGGGCATTTCGCTCTATGCCACCTCGTTCTTCGTGGGGCAGGCGTTCGGGGCGGTGGTGGCGGGGCAGGTGGTGAGCCTGAGCGGCTCGATCCCCACCCTGTTCGTGGCGGCGGGCCTGTGCATGCTGGGCCTCGCCTGGCCGGCCTCGCGCCTCGCCCCGCTGGCGGCGCGGCTGCGACGCCGGGCGGCGGAGGCGGCGCAAGCAGATGCCGGCCGCGCCACCGATCCGGTGGAGCCCATCTGAGCCGCACCCGGCGGCGTCAGATGTCCAGCAGATCCTCGCCGGCGAAGGCGGCATGCTCGGAAATGAAGGCGAAGCGCGCCTCCGGCTTGTTGCCCATGAGGCGCTCCACCAGATCCGCGGTCAGCGCCCGGGCGGCCTCCTCGATCCCCACCCGCAGCAAGGTGCGGGTCTTGGGATTCATGGTGGTCTCCTTGAGCTGGGCCGGCATCATCTCGCCCAGGCCTTTGAAGCGCCCGATGTCCACCTTGCCGCGGCCGTTGAATTCCTTCTTCAGCAACTGGTCCTTGTGGGCGTCGTTGCGGGCATAAAGGGTCTTGGGGCCCTGGGAGATGCGGTAGAGCGGCGGCACCGCCAGGAACAGATGGCCTTCCTCGATCAGCTTGGGGGTCTGGCGATAGAAGAAGGTCACCAGCAGCGAGGCGATATGGGCGCCGTCCACGTCCGCGTCGGTCATGATGATGACCTTCTCGTAACGCAGGTCGGCCTCGCGATAATTGGAGAGGGTGCCGCAACCCAGCGCCTGCATCAGGTCCGCCAGCTGCTGGTTGGCGGCCAGCTTGTCGCGCCCGGCGCTGGCGACGTTCAGGATCTTGCCGCGCAGGGGCAGGATGGCCTGGTTGCGGCGATCGCGCGCCTGCTTGGCGGAGCCGCCGGCCGAATCGCCCTCGACGATGAAGATCTCCGAGCCTGCCGCCTCGGTGTTGGAGCAGTCCGCCAATTTGCCCGGCAGGCGCAGCTTGCGCACGGCGGTCTTGCGGGAGATTTCCTTCTCCTGGCGGCGGCGCAGCCGCTCCTCGGCCCGCTCCACCACATAGTCCAGCAGGCGCGCGGCCTGCACCGGATTGGCCGCCAGCCAATGATCGAACGGATCGCGCAGCACCTGCTCGACGATGCGGGCGGCTTCCGCGGTGGCGAGGCGGTCCTTGGTCTGGCCCTGGAATTCCGGCTCGCGCACGAACACCGAGAGCATGGCGGCGCAGCCGGCGATGATGTCGTCGCCGGTGAGCAGCGCGGCGCGCTTGCCCTGGCCGGTGCGCTCCCCATGCTCCTTCAGCCCCTTCAGCAGCACCTGCCGCAGGCCGTTCTCATGGGTGCCGCCGTCCGGGGTGGGGATGGTGTTGCAATAAGAGGAGATGCCGCCGTCCGCATCCGCCACCCAGGCCACCGCCCATTCCGCCGAGCCATGGCCACCGGGCTTCTGCACCCGGCCGGAGAAGATGTCGCCATGCACCAGGGTCTGGCCCTCGATGTCGGCGGCCAGATAGTCGCGCAGGCCGCCGGGGAAGCGGAAGGTCATCTTCTCGGGCACGCCGGTGGTGCCCACCAGCAGCGCCGGATCGCACGACCAGCGGATTTCCACGCCGCCGAACAGATAGGCCTTGGAGCGCGCCATGCGGAACACGCGGGCCGGCTCGAACTTCGCCGCCGCGCCGAAGATGTCGGCGTCCGGATGGAAGCGGATCTTGGTGCCGCGGCGGTTGGTGATGCGGCCCACTTCCACCACCGGCCCCTGCGGCGCGCCGCGGGAGAAGGTCTGGCGATAGAGGGTCTGGTTGCGCGCCACCTCCACTTCGAACACGTCGGAGAGGGCGTTCACCACCGACACGCCCACCCCGTGCAGGCCGCCGGAGGTCTCGTAGACCTTGCTGTCGAACTTTCCGCCCGAGTGCAGCGTGGTCATGATGACCTCCAGCGCCGACTTGCCGGGAAATTTGGGATGCTCTTCCACGGGGATGCCGCGGCCGTTGTCGGTGACGGTCAGGAAGCCGTCGGCGGAGAGCTGCACTTCGATGAAGGTGGCGTGGCCGGCCACCGCCTCGTCCATGGAATTGTCCACCACCTCGGCGAACAGATGGTGCAGCGCCTTGGCGTCGGTGCCGCCAATATACATGCCCGGCCGCCGGCGCACCGGTTCCAGCCCTTCCAGCACCTCGATATGGGCCGCAGTGTAGTCGCCGGCCATGGCCGGGACCACCGGCGCGGCCGCGGCCGCGGCAGCGGCGGCCTTGGCGCGGGCGCCGCGGGCCGGGGGCGGGGGGGCGGAGAAGAGATCGTCGGAATCGGACATGGGGCGGGTTTGGTCTCGCACGAATCGCGCGGGCTATGATGCCAGGGCGACGGGACAGGGGGAACAGACCGGAAACGCAATTGCGCGCCCCTGTCTTTTACCGGACATCGGATCGGTGTACAGACCTTCGCCCGCATAAGGCCACCCCTGTTCGCAGGCGGCAGCCGTGCGGGAGGGTCTCAGGTGGTCCCGCGTGGGCGGGCAGGAGAACGGCATGTCGGAAGCAAAGGCACGGATCGCGGTATTGGGCGCCTCGGGCTACACGGGCTCCGAACTGGTGCGCCTGCTGCTGCGACACCCGCGTGTGGAACTGGTGGCGCTGACCGCCGACCGCAAGGCCGGGCAGACCATGGCGGACGTGTTCCCGCAGTTCGCCCCGTTCAAGCTGCCCACCCTGGTGACCATCGAGGACGTGGATTTCACCGCCGTGGACCTGGTGTTCTGCGCCTTGCCGCACGCCACCACCCAGACGGTCATCAAGAGCGTGTTCGAAAAGGCGCCCAAGGTGAAGGTGGTGGACCTGTCCGCCGACTTCCGCCTGTCGGATCCCGGTGCCTATGAGAAGTGGTACGGCCACGTCCATTCCGCGCTGGAGCTGCAGAAGGAGGCCGTGTTCGGCCTCGTGGAGCTGTATCGGGACGACATCAAGACCGCCCGGCTGATCGCCAATCCCGGCTGCCATACCACCACCGCCATCCTGCCCATCGTGCCGCTGCTGGAAGCCGGTGCCATCGATCCCGACAGCATCGTGGTGGACAGCAAGACCGGCATGTCCGGCGCCGGCCGCTCCGCCAAGGAGGCGATGCTGTTTTCCGAGGTGTCGGAAGGCATCAATGCCTATTCCGTCGGTGGCCACCGCCACATGGGCG
This sequence comes from Azorhizobium sp., assembly GCA_965227945.1. Taxonomy (GTDB): domain Bacteria; phylum Pseudomonadota; class Alphaproteobacteria; order Rhizobiales; family Xanthobacteraceae; genus Azorhizobium. Next base: position 825,824 of record CBDDGQ010000005.1, read on the forward strand.
AACTGGACCAGGAATATTCCAAGGCCGCCGGGCGCACGGTGCAGCCGGTGTTCGTGCCGCACCTGGCGCCCATGAACCGCGGCATCTATGCCACCATCTATGTGCGCACCACGGGCGGCACCGCCGAGGACCTGCACCGCATCCTCAGTGACTTCTACAAGGGCGAGCATTTCGTGTTCGTGCTCCCCTTCGGCCAGGTGCCGCACTCGCGCTACGTGCGCGGCTCCAACTGGGCGCATATCGGCGTGGTGGCGGACCGGGTGGCCGGGCGCGCCACGGTGATCTGCACCACCGACAATCTGGTGAAAGGCGCCTCGGGCCAGGCGATCCAGAACATGAACCTGGTGCTGGGCTTCCCCGAGACCCTGGGCATCGACCAGATCGCGCTGGCCCCCTGATCGCGGCCGGTGACCGGCGGCGGGAGGCGATGCTTCCTGCCGCTAGGGCATCCTGCGTCCCGTCGCGCCGGCGGTGGCGCTTTGGCCGGCGAATTGGCAACGCCCGTTGCCGTGGCGCTTTGCGCTACCAAACCCGCGCGCTAGGCTGACGCCTTGCGTCGGGCGCCCCCCCGGCGACACGGCCGCCCCTGCGGCCGGAGGTTTCGCGACGCCACAGCTTTCCAGATCGCAGGCGGTCGGCCGATCCATAGGCCGGCCCTGACCTCTGCAAGACCAAGACGGTGACAGCCTCCTCGGCTCCCACACCGCGCCGCCGGATGCGTTTCCTCAGGAGCGCGTCCATTGCCACGGCCCCGGGGCCGGATGCCGTGCCGCGGCTTGCGGGGCGGCGCCTCACGCCCCGTCGGGAGAACCCATCATCGGCGCCTTTGGGGATCGGCATGATCCTCGCGCGGTGATCCAAGGAGAAGCCGATGAGCTTTCTCATCTGTCTGGGCGCGCTCGCGTTCCTGATGTTCGTCGCCTATCGCGGTTTCAGCGTCATCTTGTTCGCACCGGTGGCGGCCATGGCCGCGGTGCTGCTGACCGATCCCACCGCCGTGCCGGTGGTGTTTTCCGGCCTGTTCATGGACAAGATGGTCGGCTTCATAAAGCTCTATTTCCCGGTCTTCCTGCTTGGCGCGGTGTTCGGAAAAGTCATTGAGCTGTCGGGCTTTTCCCGCTCCATCGTGTCCGCCATCATCAAGATCCTCGGCCCCAGCCAGGCGGTGCTGGCCATCGTGCTGGTGGGCGCGGTCCTCACCTATGGCGGCGTCTCGCTGTTCGTGGTGGTGTTTGCGGTCTATCCGTTCGGCGCCGAGATGTTCCGCCAGATCGGCATCCCCAAGCGGCTGCTGCCGGCGGTGATCGCGCTGGGCGCCTTCTCCTTCACCATGGACACGCTGCCGGGCACGCCGCAGATCCAGAACATCATCCCCACCACCTTCTTCAAGACCACCGCCTATGCCGCGCCGATCCTCGGCCTGGTGGGGGCGGCGTTCATGCTGGCGGTGGGCGTGGGGTATCTGGATTTCCGCCGCCGCCAGGCGCTCAAAGCGGGCGAGGGCTATGGCAGCGGCCATTCCAACGAGCCGGTGATCGATGACAGCCAGCCCATGGTCAACCCGCTCATCGCGCTGCTGCCGCTGGTGGTGGTGGGGGTGGCGAATTTGATCCTGGGGCGGATGATCCCGGTGTGGTTCGGCCCCACCGCCGCCGCCACCTTGGTGGAAGGGCAGGCGGCCATCTCCATGCCGACCAATTCGGTGGCCGCCATCTGGGCGGTGATGGGGGCGCTGCTGCTGGGCATCTTCACCGTCTTCCTGTTCGGCTTCCGACAGGTGGCGGCGCAGTTTGCGGAAGGCTCGAAATCCTCGGTGGCCGGCGCCTTGCTGGCCTCGCTCAACACCGCCACCGAATATGGCTTCGGAGCGGTGATCGCGGCGCTGCCGGGCTTCCTGGTCATCAAGAGCGCGCTCAGCGCCATTCCCAACCCGCTCATCAACGAGGCGATCTCGGTCACCACGCTGGCCGGCATCACCGGCTCCGCCTCGGGCGGGCTGTCGATTGCGCTGGCGGCCATGTCGGACCAGTTCATCGCCCAGGCCAATGCCGCCGGCATTCCGCTGGAGGTGATGCACCGGGTGGCGGCCATGGCCTCGGGCGGCATGGATACCCTGCCGCACAATGGCGCGGTCATCACCCTGCTGGCGGTGTGCGGCCTCACCCATCGCCAGTCCTATGGCGACATCTTCGCCATCACGCTGATCAAGACCGTGGCGGTGTTCTTCGTGATCGGCTTCTATTATCTCACCGGCCTGTACTGACCCGGCCGGAAACCAGAACGGGCGCCCCTGCGGCGCCCGTTTTCCTTTTAGACTGTCTGCCTGCGGTCCGAGCGCTTACGAGCGCTCTTTCACATAACGGCCAGGCGCGTCCTCGATGGGGGCGAGCACCCCGCCGCCCGGCTCGCGCGCCGGCACCATGTCGGGATGCAACGCGGAGAACCACTCCATCCAGTCCGGCCACCAGGAGCCCTTGTGCTCCTGCGCGCCCGTCAGCCAGTGCGCATAATCGCCGCCGACGCCGGCCCCGGTCCAATATTGGTACTTCTTCTTGGCCGGCGGATTGACCACGCCGGCGATATGGCCCGACCCCGCCAGCACGAAGCGCACCGGCCCGCCCAGCAGACCGGCGCCGATGAAGGCCGACTGCGCCGGGGCGATATGATCCTCGCGGGTGGCCAGCGCATAGACCGGGATCTGCACCTTGCCCACGTCGATCTTGATGCCGCCGATCTCCGCCAGGCCCTTGGCGATATTGTTGTAGAGATAGCAGTTACGCATGTAATAGGAATGGTTCGCCGCCGGCATGCGGGTGGAATCGGCATTCCAGTAGAGCAGATCGAAGGGGAAGGGCGCTTTCCCCTTCACATAATTGTTCACCACATAGGGCCAGATCAGGTCGTTGGAGCGCAGCATGTTGAAGGCATCGGCCATCTTCTTGCCTTCGAGATAGCCCATCTCCTTCATGCGGCGTTCCAGCACCTCCAGCTGCGCTTCATCCACGAACACCTTCAGGTCGCCCGCATGGGTGAAGTCGATCTGGGTGGTGAGGAAGGAGGCGCTGGCCACCCGGTGGTCGCCGGTGGCGGCCATATAAGCCAGCGTCACCGCCAGCAGGGTGCCGCCGACACAATAGCCGATGGTGTGCGCCTGCTCCTCGCCGGTGGCCTGCTTCACCGCATCCAGCGCCGCGAAGATGCCTTCGCGCATGTAATCGTCGAACCCCTTGGCGGCCAGGCGCGCGTCCGGATTGACCCAGGAGATCACGAACACGGTCAGCCCCTGGTCCACCATCCATTTGATGAGGGACTTCTCGGGGTTGAGGTCGAGAATATAGAATTTGTTGATCCACGGCGGCACCAGCAGCACCGGCGTCTTCTTCACCGTTTCAGTGCTGGGGGCGTATTGGATGAGCTGCATCAGCTCGGTCTCGAAGATCACCTTGCCGGGGCTCAGCGCCAGGTTGCGGCCCACTTCGAAGGCGCTCATGTCGGTCTGGCGGATGCGCAGGTCGCCCTTGCCCTCCACCAGATCCTCGGTGAGGTTCTTCATGCCGCGCACCAGATTGTCGCCGCTGGAGGCGATGGTCTCGCGGATCAGCTCCGGGTTGGTCATGACGAAATTGGACGGCGACACCGCGTTGGACAGCTGCCGCACCAGGAATTCGGCCTTGTGCTTGGTGTGCGCGTCCAGCCCCTCGGCCTCCTGGACCATGGCCTCGGCCCAGTGGCTGGTCACCAGATAGGTCTGCTTCAGCGCATCGAAGAACGGATTTTCCCAGTCCGGGTCCTTGAACCGCGCGTCCTTGGGGTCCACGCCGGCGGCGGGCTCGACCTGTTCGCCGGACAGCTTTTTCAGCGCCGTCGTCCACACCCCCAGGTAGCCGCTCATGAGGCGGGACTGGGCGTCCACGGAGCGCTGCGGGTCGGACATCCAATAGTTCGCCACCTGGCTGAAGGTCTTCAGCGCATCGGCGATGTCGTCGGACATGTCGTCGGTCTTGCCAGCTTCGCGGGGGCGCATATAGGCCGCCATCGCCTTTCCACCTTCCTCCACCAGCTTGGCGAGGTTCTGCGCAAAGGCTTCCACATTCATGGAGGCGGTGGGACGCACTTCAGTGCTGACGTCGCTCGGCAGGGCCATGCGGGATTCCTTGAGACCGTTCCGTCCGTTATAGATCGTTTTTCCGACGGATCTGTTTCGCGCCGCCGGCTTAAGTCATAATAGTGCGGCCACGACGCGGGGGCGAGGGGCAGACGGTGCGCGAGCGCCGTCGAGCTGTGAGGATCTGATGGGGATATGGCCAGAACGCGTCGCGCCTCCGTGCCGGCGCATGGGGTTGCCGACGGCCGGGGCCCTCCGCGCCGCGCGGCTCGTGCTGGCTCTGGGGCTGGGGCTGGGGCTGGGCGGCTGCGCCGGTGATTCGCCGCTGGCCTTCCTGCAGCCGAAAGTGCCGGATGTGCCCAAGGTGGATTCCGCCAATTACCTCACCATCGGCGCGCCCGAGGTGAAGCGTCCGCCCACCTTGTCGCCGGCGGACGTGGACAAATTGCAGAAGTCGCTCGAGAGCCAGTCCAAGGACAATGGCAAGGCCCTGGAAGCCGCGATCGAAAAGGGCACCTGAGGCCCTCTGGGCGCGGATGCAACAAAGGGCAGCGTCCGTCGTTTCTCTCCCGGCGCTCTGGCGGCGCCGGCAGATGCAACAGCCGCGACGGACGGACAAGATGACACCATGGCCGGGGTGGCGGCGCGCGCTGGGAGCGATGTGCCTCTCGGCGGCGATGGCCGGGTTCGCAGGGCCCGCTGCGGCGGCCTCACCTGAGGCCCAGGCGGTACACGATCAGGTCATGCGGTGCTTCTCGCCGCCGCTGGGCGCCGCCGCGCCGGCGACGGTTGTCTTCACCCGCGCCGCCGACGGCAGCGTGACCGGCGAGCCGGAGGTGGTGACGCAGGGCACCACCCCGCTGGACCAGGCCTTTGCCAAGGCCGCAGTCCGCGCCATCCTGCGCTGTGCCCCGTATGCGGGCACCGGGGCCGAGACCGTGAGGGTCACCTTTTCCGCCGCTGAAGGCCCTGCCGCCCCATCATCCGCTGCCGCCCCGACCTCCGAAGAACAGCTGGAGGCGGCGGCGATGGCCGAGCTTGCGTCGGCGCTGCCGGAGGGACTGTGCGCGGTGCGGCCGGATGGCCCTCCCGCTCAGGCGGCGCTGTGGCAGCGGTTCACGCCGCCGGCCCAGAGGGGCGCCGCGATGCTGGTGCTGGCCGTCGACTGTCCCTCGCTGGCGCGGGCGGACGCCGCTGCCACCAACCGGCCCAAGCGGGTGTTGATGGTCCTGGGCGGGGCGCGGCAAGGGGATCCGCCGCCGCTGGAGACCTATTTGACCACTCTCGAGCAGCGTTTCAACGACCGCGAGCCCTTGACCGACCGCTTCTGGCAAAGCCCGCCGGCCGCCGGCGCGCCGGTGGTGGGCCGCGATGCCCGCGCCGTGTACGTGGCCCAGCGGCGGATCGGCAAAGCCGACGGCATCACCGTGGCGGGGATCAGCGGCTATACCCGCCTTGGCAACCGGCCGGTCATCGTCAATGCCCTGGCCATGGATGGGTCCGACGTCAACCCGCAGTCGCGGGCCGTGGTCGCTGCGGTGGTCGAGCGCCTGCATGCCAGTTTCAAGGCCGATTAGGTCGCGTCACGGCAGCGGCAAGTGTGCGGTGCAGCATGGCCAGTGGACGGTATTCAGGCGGCTAAGGGCCGCATTGGGTGGTTTTTGATTCACCGAAGAGTGTTAAAAGGGCGGTTCGCCGCGCCGGGAGGTTGAGAGCGCGGCCGTTGGAGCTTCGTGTCATGACCGATTTTCACCGCATTCGCCGGCTGCCGCCCTACGTGTTCGAGCAAGTGAACCGTGTGAAGGCCGTCGCCCGCAATGCCGGCGTGGACATCGTGGACCTCGGCATGGGCAATCCCGATCTGGATGCGCCCGCGCATGTGATCGAGAAGCTGAAAGAGACCATCGGCAAGCCGCGCACCGATCGCTATTCCGCCTCCAAGGGCATTCCCGGTCTGCGCCGGGCTCAGGCCGCCTATTATGAGCGGCGCTTCGGCGTGAAGCTCAATCCCGATACCCAGGTGGTGGCCACCCTCGGCTCGAAGGAAGGCTTCGCCAACATGGCGCAGGCCATCACTGCCCCGGGCGACGTGATCCTGACCCCCAATCCCAGCTATCCCATCCACGCCTTCGGCTTCCTGATGGCCGGCGGCGTGATCCGCTCCGTGCCGGTGGAGCCGGACGCGCATTTCTTCCACGCCATGGAACGGGCGGTGCAGCACTCCATCCCCAAGCCCATCGCGGTGGTGGTGTGCTATCCCTCCAACCCCACCGCCACCGTGGCGAGCCTGGATTTCTACAAGGACGTGGTCGCCTTCGCGAAGAAGAACGACCTCATCGTCCTGTCCGATCTGGCCTATGCGGAACTCTATTTCGACGACAACGAGCCGCCGCCGTCCGTGCTCCAGGTGCCCGGCGCCATGGACGTGACGGTGGAATTCACCTCCATGTCCAAGACCTTCTCCATGGCCGGCTGGCGCATGGGCTTTGCGGTGGGCAATGAGCGGCTGATCTCGGCGCTGTCGCGGGTCAAGTCCTATCTGGACTATGGCGCCTATACGCCGATCCAGGTGGCCGCCGCCGCCGCGCTGAACGGCCCGCAGGAGTGCATCGTCGAGATGCGCGAGACCTACAAGCGCCGCCGCGACGCGCTGGTGGACAGCTTCGGCCGCGCCGGCTGGACCATTCCGGTGCCCCGCGCCTCCATGTTCGCCTGGGCGCCGATTCCCGAGCCCTTCCGCGCCATGGGCAGCGTGGAGTTCTCCAAGCTGCTGATCGAGAAGGCGGAAGTGGCCGTGGCGCCCGGCGTCGGCTTCGGTGAGCATGGCGACGATTATGTGCGCATCGCCGTGGTGGAGAATGAGCAGCGCATCCGCCAGGCGGCGCGCAACATTCGCCGCTTCTTCGATCAGGCCGGCACCACGCTGCACAATGTGGTGCCGCTGACCGCCGCCCGCTGAGCTTGGTCCCCGGAACCGGATGCGGTTTCGGGTGACATCCGTCGTTCCCGTGCGCTAGATCGCGAAACGCGGCGTGCGGCCGCGGATTTGAACAGGACATCCGTTCGTCCCATGAGCCAATTGAGAGTGGGCCTGGCTGGCCTCGGCACGGTCGGTGTCGCCGTGGTCCGCATGCTGGAGCGTCAGGCCGCCGAGATCGCGGCCCGTACCGGCCGCACCATCACGATCACCGCGGTCAGCGCCCGCGATCCCGGCAAGGACCGCGGCATCGATCTGTCGGGCGTGCGCTGGCACACCGATCCGGTCGCCCTGGCCCGCGACCCGGACATCGACGTGTTCGTCGAACTGATGGGCGGCGATGGCGATCCGGCCAAGGCGGCGGTGGCCGCGGCGCTGGAAGCCGGGCGCCCGGTGGTCACCGCCAACAAGGCGCTGCTGGCCAAGGTCGGCCTGGAGATGGCCGAGCGCGCGGAAGCCTCCGGAGCGACACTGCATTTCGAGGCGGCGGTGGCCGGTGGCATCCCCATCGTCAAGACCCTGCGCGAGGCGCTGGGCGGCAACCGCATCGACCGGGTGTCCGGCATTCTCAACGGCACCTGCAATTACATCCTCACCCGCATGGCGGACGAGAAGCTGGCCTTCGACGCCTGCCTCGCGGAGGCCCAGCGCCTGGGCTATGCGGAAGCCGACCCCAGCTTCGACATCGACGGCTACGACACCGCCCACAAGCTGGCGCTGCTCACCAGCCTTGCCTTCGGCACCAAGGTGGATGCGGACGCCATCTATGTGGAGGGCATCCGCTCGCTCACTTTGGCCGATCTGGAAGCCGCCGACGAACTGGGCTTCAAGGTGAAGCTGCTGGGCGTCGCCGTGCGCACGGATGAAGGCATCGAGCAGCGCGTGCACCCCACCATGGTGCCCAAGCACTGGCCCATCGCCCAGGTCTCCGGCGTCACCAATGCGGTGGCAGTGGATGGCGATGCGGTGAACCTCACCTTGGTTGGCCCCGGTGCCGGCGGCGCGGCCACCGCCTCGGCGGTGGTGGGCGATTTGATCGATGTGGCGCGCGGCAACGGCGTCTATGCCTTCGGCCTGCCGGTGGGCATGCTGCAGGCGGCGGCGCGCGCGCCCATGCAGCGTCACGAGGGCGGCTATTACATCCGGCTGTCGGCGGTGAACAAGCCGGGCACCGCTGCCACCATTGCGCGGCGCATGGCGGAGGAGGGGATCTCGCTGGAATCCATCGTCCAGCGCCGCCCGCTCCGCTCCCACGGCGCCACCCCGTCGGGCCCTGACGACGTGGCGGTGATCCTCATCACCTATGCCACCACCGAGGATGCAGTGCGCCGGGTGATGGCCGCCATCGAAGCCGACGGCGTGATTGTCGGGCTGCCCCAGGTGATCCGCATCGAAAAGGACTGACCTTCCATGTCCGCCTCCCGCGTGCCGCAGCAACTGGACCGCAACCTCGCCCTGGATCTGGTTCGGGTGACCGAAAGCGCCGCGGTGGCGGCGGCGGCCTGGCGCGGGCGCGGCGACGAGCAGTCCGCCGACGAGGCGGCCACCGCCGCCGCCTATCACCACCTCTCCCACCTGGCGCTCACCGGCAAGGTGGTGATCGGCGAAGGGGTGGAGGGGGAGGTGCCGCATCTGTTCATCGGCCAGCGCATCGGCGCCGGCGGTGAGGCGGTGGACATTGCCGCCGACGCCCTGGAAGGCACCACCTTGTGCGCCAAGAACATGCCCGGCTCCATCGCCGTGATGGTGCTGGCAGCGCCCGGCACGCTGCTGAATGCCCCGCCGGTCTATATGGACAAGGTGGCCATCGGCCCCGGCTATCCTGCCGGCGTGGTCTCGCTCACTGCCAAGCCCGAGGCCAATATCCGTGCCCTGGCGGAGGCCAAGGGCGTCGCCCCGTCGGAGATCACCGCTTTGGTGCTGGACCGGCCCCGCCATGCGGCGCTGATCGCGGCGGTGCGGGCGGTGGGCGCCTCGGTGAAGCTCATCACCGACGGTGACGTGGCCGGCATCATTCACACCACCAATCCGCGCGAGAGCGGGGTGGACATCTATCTGGGCATCGGCGGCGCCGCCGAGGGCGTGCTGGCGGCGGCGGCCCTGCGCTGCATCGGCGGCCAGATGCAGGGGCGGCTGATCCTGGATTCTGAGGCCAAGCGCGCCTTGGCCAAGGCCATGGGCATCCGCGACGTTGCCAAGATCTATGATCTGGAGGAAATGGTCCGCGGGGATTGCCTGGTGGCAGCCACCGGCGTCACCGACGGCGCGCTGCTGCATGGCGTGCGCTTCTTCCGCGACCGGGTGGAGACCGACACCCTCCTGATGCGCGCCGCCACCGGCACCGTGCGCCACATCGCCACCCAGCACCGCGACCTGGGCAAGTTCCAGTTGGAGGCGTGACGCCCTCCCGCCGCTCGGCGGCGGCCGGAGCCCGCGTGCCTGCTCCTCGCGTGGCGCGCAGCAGGGCCCCGCTTGGGCGGACTCGACGCGCCCCGCCGGCTCTGTCTTCATGGCGCCCGTGAACATCGCCCTGACGAATCGGCCCTTTCTCAACGTCGCGCGATCCGCCACGGGGAAAGTGTGGCGCGATCGGCTGGACGTGCGCGCCTCCCAGGCGGCGCTGGCCATCGCCCAGCGGCACCATGTGCCCGATCTCGTCGCCCGCATCCTGGCCGGGCGCGGTGTGGATCTGGACGACGTGCCGGCCTATCTCGACCCTACCATCCGCGCCTTGCTGCCCGATCCCGACACCCTGACCGACATGGCGGCCGCCGTGGATCGCATCGCCCGCGCCATCACCAGCGGCGAACAGGTGGCGGTGTTCGGCGATTATGATGTGGACGGCGCCACCTCCACGGCCCTGCTGGTGGACGTGCTGCGCGCCGGCGGGCTCGACCCCTTCTTCCACATTCCCGACCGCATCTTCGAAGGCTATGGCCCCAATGTGGGCGCCATCGAGCACTTGGCGGCGCGCGGCACCACCTTGCTGGTGACCGTCGACTGCGGCACCACCAGCATCGAGCCGCTGGCCGCCGCCAAGGCGCTGGGGATGGACGTGGTGGTGATCGATCACCATCAGGCCGGCGAGCATCTCCCGCCGGCGGTGGCCATCGTCAATCCCAATCGCGAGGACGACCTCTCGGGCCTCGGTCATCTGTGCGCGGTGGGGCTGGTGTTCATCACCATGGTGGGTCTGGTGCGGCGCCTGCGGGAGCTGGGCCACTGGACCACCGACCGGCCGGCGCCCGACCTGCTGGCGGCGCTGGATCTGGTGGCTTTGGGCACGGTGGCGGACGTGGTGCCGCTGAAGGGGCTGAACCGCGCCTATGTCACCAAGGGTCTCATCGCCCTGCGCCGTCGCCAGCGGCCGGGCCTGACCGCGCTCATGGATTGCGCCCGGCTGGATGGTCCGCCCCGGCCCTGGCATCTGGGCTTCCTGCTGGGCCCGCGCATCAATGCGGGCGGGCGCATCGGCGATGCCACGCTGGGCACGCGCCTGCTGCTGACCCGCGATCCGGTGGAAGCGCGCACCATCGCCGCCGAGCTGGACCGCCTGAACAGCGAACGCCAGGCGGTGGAGCAGGGCATCCTCGCCGCCGCCGAGGCGGAAGCGCAACTGGCCATGGGCATCGACAATTCCGGGGCCACCGTGGTGGTGAGCGGCGATGGCTGGCATCCCGGCGTGGTGGGCCTGGTGGCCTCGCGGCTGAAGGAGCGCTTCGCCCGTCCGGCCTTTGCCATTGCCTTCACCGGCGATACCGGCACCGGCTCCGGTCGCTCCATTCCCGGCGTGGACCTCGGCCGTGCCGTGCGCGGCGCGGTGGAACGCGGGCTTCTGGTGAAAGGCGGCGGCCATGCCATGGCGGCGGGCCTGACTGTGGAGCGGGCGCATCTGGGCGATCTGCGCGCCTATCTGGAAGCGGAACTTGCCCCCGCCGTGGCCCTTGCCGAGGGCGAGGGCACGCTGACCATCGACGGCGCCCTCACCGCCAGCGGCGCCACGCCTGCTTTGCTGGAGCAGGTGGCGCAGGCGGGTCCCTATGGCGCGGGAAATCCCGATCCGGTGTTCGCCTTCCCGGCCCATCGCCTCACGTATGCGGAGACCTTCGGCGCCGGCCATGTGCGGGCCAAGCTGGTGGCGGGGGACGGCTCGGTGCTGAAGGCGGTGGCCTTCCGCTGCGCCGAGGAGCCGCTGGGCCGGGCGATTCTCGCCGCGCGCGGCCGCAGCGTGCATGTGGCCGGGGCGCTGGAACTGGAGCAATGGCAGGGCGAGGCCCGCGTCGGCTTCCGCATCCGCGACATTGCGGAGATGGGCTGAGCGTCAGCCCGGTTATCCGCGCGCGGTGGTCGCGTCGTCCGCATGGCCGGGCGGCTCGGCGGGAATGAAGCGGATGAGCGCCCAGCAGACGGCGGCCGTGGCGGCGAAATAGAGCCCCGGCGCCGCGTGCCAGCCGGTGACCTTCACCAGCACGGTTGCCACCAGCGGCGCGGTGCCGCCGAACAAGGCCAGCGCCACATTATAGCCCAGCGACAGCGCGGTGCAGCGCATGGCCACCGGATGCAGCGACACGAACACCGCCGGCAGCGTGCCGAGAAAGATCGCCGCCAGCCCCGCCAGACCGATCTGGGCCAGGGTGATCGCCCAGATCGTGCCGGTGGAGGCGAGCATCAGCAGCGGGATCGCCAGCACCAGGGTGGCGAGCGCTCCAATGACCAGCAGGCGCTTGCGGCCGATGCGGTCGGACATATGCCCCATGCCCAGCGTCGCCAGCAGCCCGACCACAAGCCCCAGCGTGCCGATGGCCAGCGCGGTCTCGTAGGGCAGGCCGAGAATGTCGTTGGCGTAGCTGATGAACCAGACGAACACGAGATAATAGCCGACCGAGGCCACCCAGTTCAGCCCGGCCGCGATGGCCATGTGCCGGCCCTCCTGGCGCAGCGCCGCGCGCAGCGGCTGCGGCTCCAGCGTGTGGGTTGCCACCAGGCGGGTGAAGTCGGGCGAATCCGGTACGCCGAACCGCACCCAGAGGCCGGCGAGGCCCACCAGCAGGCCGCTGAGGAAGGCGAGGCGCCAGCCCCATTGCGCCATGTCTGCCGCCGGCAGCGCCACCACCAGCAGCCAGCCGACGCCGGCCCCCAACAGACCGCCGATCATGGCGCCGAAATTGGCGATGCTGCCATAGAGGCCGCGCTGGTCGTCGGGGGCCTGTTCCACCAGGAAGATGATGGAGCCGGAGAATTCGCCCCCCGTGGATAGGCCCTGCACCAGCCGCAGCCCCGTGAGCAGGATGGGCGCGAGGACGCCGATGCTCTGGTAGGTGGGCAGCAGGCCCATCAGCGCCGTGGGCAGCGCCATGAAGGCCACGGACAAGGTGAGCATCTCCCGTCGCCCAAGCCGATCGCCGATCTCCCCGAAGACGATGCCGCCCAGGGGGCGCGCCAGGAAGCCGAGCGCGAACACCGCATAGCTGCTGATGAGCGCGGCCAAGGCGTCGGTATCGGGAAAGAAATGCATGGCGATGAAAGGCGCCATCACCCCATAGAGCGCGAAATCGTACCATTCCAGCACGTTGCCCACGACGCCGGCGATGATGACGCGGCGACGCGCGGTGCAGGGATCGGGAACAGCGGTGACATCGTGCAACGGCCTGCTCCTGTTGGGCGGGATCCGCCCCGCCGCCGGCTGTGGCACCGGACCGCCCATCATGGCCAATGCGGAGCGGGTTGAATACCAGGCCGACGCCGGCGCCTAGAGCATTTCCCCGTTTCTTCGAACCGGTGAGATCCTCTATCTCTTTGTTTTGCCGCGTTTTGTTGACGCGACCCGGGATCCACTTCGCTCGAAAACGCTCTACCTCTTGCGGTCCGGGGTCGGGTCCCGGCGGGGACGGTCGATGAGGATGCCGCGGGTGACCGCCGCCGCGCCGAACTTCGCCCGCACCGCATCCATGGCGCTTTCGGTGGCTTTCAGGCGCCCGGTGGAGGTGTCCACCAGGTCCACCGGGTCCGCCGCGCTGCCCTCCGACAGATCCGACAGGCCGACGCCGATGAGCCGGAACGGCGTGCCGTCCACCTCTTTGACTAACAGGTCATGGGCGGCGGCATAGAGCCGGGCGGAAAGGCGCGTGGGGCTCTCCAGGGCGCGCGAGCGGGTGCGGGCGCGGAAGTCGGCGGTCTTCAGTTTTAGCGTGACGGTGCGTCCGGCGCTGTCCGCCTGCTTGAGGCGGGTGCAGACCTTCTCGCACAAAGCATAGAGCGTCTGCTCCAGAGGCCGCAGGTCGCGCAGATCGGTGTCGAAGGTGGTTTCCGCCGAGACGCTTTTGGCTTCCCGGTCCGGGGTGACGATGCGGGCGTCCAGACCTCGCGCCAGCTTCCACAATCGCAGGCCCTCGGCGCCATAGCGGCGGGCCAGATCCTTCTCGTCGGCCCGCTGGAGATCGCCGATCAAGGGGAAGCCGTCGCGGGTGAGCTTGGCGCCGAAGGCCGGCCCCACTCCCCAGATGAAGGTGACGGGGCGGGGTGCCAGGAAGGCCGGCGCCTCCTCCAGGCCGAGCACCGAATAGCCGCGCGGCTTGTCCAGGTCCGAGGCGGTCTTGGCGAGGAATTTGTTGGTGGCGAGGCCGACCGAGATGGTGATGCCGATCTCGCGCTCCACCCGCGCGGCAAAGCGCGCCAGCACGCGGGCGGGGCTCAGGCGGTGCAGGCGCTCGGTGCCGGTAAGGTCGAGAAAGGCTTCGTCGATGGAGAGCGGCTCCACGAGGGGCGTCAGCTCGTGCATGAAGGCGCGCACCTGCCGGCCCACGGCGACATATTTCGCCATGTTGGGCTTCACGATCACCGCGCCGGGGCAGAGCGCCTTGGCCTTGTACATGGGCATGGCCGAGCGCACGCCGGAGATGCGGGCGATGTAGCAGCAGGTGCTCACCACCCCGCGCACGCCGCCGCCGATGATGACCGGCACGTCCGCAAGGCTGGGGTCGTCGCGCTTCTCCACCGCCGCATAGAAGGCGTCGCAATCCACATGGGCGACGCTGAGGGTGTGGATCTTCGGGTGCCGCACCAGCCGCGGGCTGCCGCACACCGGACAGCGCGGCCCCGCGCCCGCATCCGCCAGGCAGTCGCGGCAGAATCCGGGGACGGGCAGGGCGGTCATGATGCTCAATGGGGCCGGCGGACCACCGAATCGGGATCGGCGGGCGGGCTCAGGAGATCGTGGGCGCGCTGCACCGCCGCCGGCTGGATCTGGGCATGGGCGCAGAACACCAGCAGCAGCGGCTCGTCCGCCAGCACGTAGGCCAACACGCCGGCGCCGAAGTCCGCGCGCTGCACAGCGGCGCGCAGCCCTGTGGGATCAAGGCCCGTGGCCTCCAGAAAGCCGGCAATGCGCTCGCCGTCGCTGGCCAGGAACGAGAGGGCGGCGATGGCGATGTCGTCGGCCCGCGCGCGTTCGGCGGGGCGTTCTTTGATGGGCATTTGCGCTTCCGAAACGAATGACGTCTAGCTATCCCATCATGTCCGATCCGCCCGCGCCTGCGAAGCGGCATATGCGACGGCCCGGGGGGCGAGACAGATGCCGAAGACCGTGATGATCGTGGAAGACAATGAGCTGAACATGAAGCTCTTCCACGATCTGCTGGAAGCGCACGGCTACCGCACGGTGGAGACCCGCAGCGGCATCGAGGCCATGGATCTGGCGCGCGCCCATCAGCCCGATCTGATCCTGATGGACATCCAATTGCCCGAGGTCTCGGGCCTGGAGGTGACCAAATGGCTGAAGGCGGATCCGGAGCTGAAGGTCATTCCGGTGGTGGCCGTCACCGCCTTCGCCATGAAGGGGGATGAGGAGCGCATCCGCGCCGGCGGCTGCGAGGCCTATCTGTCCAAGCCCATTTCCGTCGCCAAATTCCTGGAAACCGTGAAGCGCTTCACCGGCGGCTGACGCCTCCCCGGCGCCGCCACCGGGGGGCTTTACTTGCGACGATTCTTGACCATACCGACCCGCCCCCTTTGCATTTGAGCGCCCTTCAGCTAGCTTGGGTCGGTGTTAGGACAGGGAACTGTCGCTGCCGCACCGAGCGCGCGCGGTTCCATCCCTAACCCTACGGAGTGCTCAGGTCCGCCGCATCTCCTGGGTCCGTGGGGTTCGGCCGGCCGGTGGACGATCACGGGAGGCCTCCCCGTCCGTCCACCGCCGGCCACCTCACCTCTGGCCAGAGCGCGCGCTCGGCGACCTCACCCCGGCCATCCCATCCCCGCCACCGCACCCTTCGCGCGCGGAATCTCGGGGCCGCGGCCGTCCTCTGACATTGCGCAGCGACACCGGGTCCGTCCGGGTCCGATGGCCGATTCTCCCTGGGGCCAAAGGCAGAGAGTTCCAACGGCTTGCTGCAAGCGCGGGCGCGCCTCACGCTGCCACCCGGCCAAGAAAAAAGGCGCCTCCGGAGGAGACGCCTTGCAGTCGGTCACAACTGGAATGCGATCAGATCACTTGATCTTCGTCTCGCGGAATTCCACGTGCTTCTTGGCCACCGGGTCGTACTTCTTCATCACCAGCTTTTCAGTCTTGGTGCGGGAGTTCTTCTTGGTGACATAGAACACGCCGGTGTCCGCGGTGGACAGAAGCTTGATCTTGATTGTTGCAGCCTTGGCCATGGTCGTTCCTTGATGCCGCTCCGGCGCGCAAGCCGATAAGGTCGGTTGCGGGAAAACAATTACGGACGCGCTGCCGGTACGGCGGCTCGTGAGCGCGGAAATTCCCTCATTGCCCCGGAATTGTCAACCCTTCGCGCCGCCGCTCCACGCCAAGCCGCGCCGCCACCACCGCCACATACACGCCCAGCATGCCGGCGATCACATAAGCGAAGCCGTACGGATTGTAGGCGTCCATGCCGAAGCCCACCAAGGGCGGCCCGACGATCAGGCCCATGGAATAGAGCATCACGAACGCCGCATTGGCGGCGGCCAGATCCGCGCCGCTGAAGCGTTCGCCCAGATGCGCCAGCCCCACCGTATAGAGGCTGCCCACCACGCCGGTAGCCAGGAACACCGCCACCTTGAACCCCAGGGTGTCCACCGCAATGAACGGCAGAACCAGCGCCCCGGCGGTGCCGAAGGCGGCGCAGCCCAGCAGCAGGAAGCGGCGGTCGATCTTGTCGCTGGCCAGCCCCAGGGGGATCTGGAACGCCACATTGCCCAGCACGGCGATGGTCAGCAGCAGGGAGGCGGAAATGTCCGACAGCCCGAGTCGCACGCCATAGAGGGGCAGGAAGCTCATCACCGCCGTCTCGATGGCGCCGAACACGAAGGCAGCCAAGGTGGCGATGGGCGAGCGGCGCACGAAGCCCAGCACCCCGTGGTGGTCCTCTTCATGGATGGTGGGGGTCATGCCGCGGGCCAGCAGGATGGGGATGGCCCCCAGCGACAGCACGGCGGCCCCCGCCACATAAGGCGCCCAGCCGCGGGCGCCCAGGATACCCAGAATCGCCGGGCCCATGGCGGCACCCACCGACAGGCCGGTGGCATAGATGCCCATGACCAGACCCCGCCGATGGGGCGGGGCCACCGCATTGATCCAGAACTCGCTGACCGCAAACAGCACGCACAAGGCGGCGCCGAAGGCAAAGCGCAGCGGAAACCACATGGAGAATGAAGGAATCGCCTTGAAGCCCAGCAGGGTGAGGGCGGTGACGGCAATCGCCAGGGTCAGCAGCGTGCGCACCCCCAGCTTGCGCACCAGCAGCGGCACGAACGGGGCGGTGAAGATGGTGGCGATGCCCGCCACCGCCGTGTTCACCCCGATCCAGGTGTTGGAGATGCCACGGCTCTCCAGTTCCAGCGCCAGCAGCGGGATGGACAGGCTGATGCCGATACCCACCACGGAGACCGCCGAGATGGCGGCCGTGATGGAGGCGGACCGGCTCGCGCGCGCGATAGGCCGCTCGGGAGCGTGCATGAAAACCTCAGTACCTGCGGCGACCGGGATCGCCCCTTACCTCAACAAACGACCGCTAGGTGCGGCACCCGAAAGTACTGCACCCGCCGTGGCCGCCTCGAGCCGCTCACACCAGAAGGGCCCTGACAAAGCGTCCGTGACGCATGGAATAGAACGGCACCGGGTCGCGGCGCCGCAGACCCGCCTCCATCCGCGCGCCCACTTCCTGGAGAACGACGCGGGTGATGGTCGGGAGTTCCGCGGCTGCGGTCTCGGCGATGGTGAGCCAGCGCAGTTCAATCAACTCCGATTGCGGCCCCACCATGCCCTCCACGCGCGCGCCCACATCCTTGGCATCGGCGAGAAAGAAGCGCGTGTCGAAGCGCTTGGGCCGGCGCGGGGGGGTGATGGCGCGCAGCACGAAGAACAAAGATTCCAGATTGGGGAACACGCCGTGTTCGGCAAAAGCGCGCCATTCGGCCGCGGGCGCCTCGGGCGCGCCGGCCTCCTTGGTGCCGATCAGCAGGCCGGTTTCCTCGAACGTCTCGCGAATGGCAGCGGCAGCCACCGCCCGGGCGCGGGAGGGCGAGGGGCGCTGAACCCCCGCCATCAGCCGGCGCTCGCTGTCGCTGTCCAGCGTGCCGAACACCGGCATGGTGCGATCGCACGCCTCCACCCGGCCGCCGGGAAAGACGAAGACGCTCGGCATGAAGCGATGGCTCGGGTGGCGCAATCCCATGAGAATGCGCGGGACCTTGCCGCTGCGATCCACCAGGATCAGCGAGGCGGCATCCCGCGGGCGCACATTGGGATGATCCTGCCGGCGCTCGGTCTCGGTGAGGCGCGTGGCGTAGTCGGGATCTGCGGTTTCGCTCATGGGAGGACAGGCGTCTCGGCGGGATGGCCCGGCGCCGGTTCGCATTCCGGGCTCTTAGGGTCGAAGCCGTGCATGCGCAGCGCCCATTGCAGGCCGATCAGCGCGCCCTTCATCATCGGCAGAAGGATCAGGCTGAGCACCAGGGTCAGCGGCATCCACAGCACCAGATGCACCCACACGGCGGGGCGATAGAACTCCTCCACAAGCACCAGCAGCGGCACGATGATATGGCCGAGCACCAGGATCACCGCATAGGGCGGGGCATCGTCGGCGCGGTGGTGGTACAGCGCTTCTCCGCAGGCGGGGCAGTGGTCCGCCACCTTCAGATAGCGCGGGAACATGGCGCCGACGCCGCAGTGCGGGCATCGCCCGCGCAGGCCGCGCCAGATGGCGCTGCCCACGCTGCGCTGCTCATCCGCATAGGTTTTCATGGTCATCAGCGTTTGCGTCCTTTGGGCGGCCGCGACTTGGCAGGCCGTGCCTTGCGTGAGCGTGTCTTGCTTCCAGACGCGCCGTCCTCGTCAAAACCAGTGCCGGCCTCGACCACCGCCGGCGCGCCCGCTGAACGGCCCGGGCCGCGCTTGGTGCTGCCGGCCTTGGCCGATGCCGTCCGCCCCGGCGTGGCCTTCGCCCCGCCCGGACGGCTGTACCCCGGCTTGCCCGAAGGCTTGCCGGCGCGCGATCGGCCGGCGCCCGACTTGCTGCGCCCCTTCCCCACATAGGAGCCTTCGCTCAGAAGTTCAAACCGCAGCGCGCCTGCAACGGGGGCAGCTTCCACCAATTTGACTTCGACCCGGTCGCCAATCCGGTGCATTTCGCCGGTGCGATCCCCCACCAGCGCCTGGCGGGTCTCGTCGAAGCGGTAATAGTCCTGGCCGATAGTGGCCGCGGGCACGAAGCCGTCGGCGCCGGTTTCATCCAGGCACACGAACAGCCCCGCCTTGGTGGCGCCGGTGACGCGGGCGGTGAAGGTGGCGCCGATCTGGTCCGCCAGATGGTGGGCGATGAGGCGGTCCACCGTCTCGCGTTCGGCGGCCATGGCCCGGCGCTCGGTGGCCGAGATATCGGCGGCCACTTCCGCCAGCATCTCCACCGTGGTGCCCTCGGGCAGGGCGTCCTCGCCACCCCCCAGGGTCCGCACCAGCCCGCGATGCACGATGAGATCCGCATAGCGCCTGATAGGCGAGGTGAAATGCGCGTAGCGGCGCAGGTTGAGGCCGAAATGGCCGTAATTCTCCGGCGAATATTCCGCCTGCGACTGGCTGCGCAGGATCACCTGATTGACCATGGGGGCGGAATCCGTGCCCACCACCTGGGCCAGGATGCGATTGAAATCGGACGGACGCACCTGGTCGGACTTGGTGAGCGTGATGTCCAGCGTGGCCAGAAACTCGCGCAGGCTGGAGAGCTTGGCCAGGGTGGGGCCGTCATGGACGCGGAAGATCAGCGGAATTTTCTTCTGCTCCAGCGTTTCAGCCGCGGCCACATTGGCCAGGATCATAAACTCCTCGATCAGCCGGTGGGCATCGAGGCGCGGCGGCACGATCACCTTATCGACGGTGCCGTCCTCTTTGAGCAGGATCTTGCGTTCCGGCAGATCCAGATCCAGCGGCTGGCGGTTGTCGCGGGCCTGCTTGACGCAGGCATAGGCCGCATAGAGCGGCCGCAGCACCCCTTCCAGCAGCGGGCCGGTGGTGTCGTCGGGATGCCCATCCATGGCCGCCTGGGCCTGGGCATAAGCGAGCTTGGCCGCCGAGCGCATCAGGATGCGGTGGAAGGTGTGGTGCTTCTTTCGCCCGTCCTTGGCGATGACCATGCGCACGGCCAAAGCCGGGCGGTCCTCCTTGGGGCGCAGCGAGCACAGGTCGTTGGAGATGCGCTCGGGCAGCATGGGCACGACGCGGTCGGGGAAATAGACCGAATTGCCGCGCAGCAGTGCCTCGCGGTCCAGCGCCGTGCCGGGCAGGATGTAGGACGCCACATCCGCAATGGCGACCGTGACGATGAAGCCGCCGGGATTGTCCGGGTCTTCGTCCGGCACCGCATGCACCGCGTCGTCATGGTCCTTGGCGTCGGCGGGATCGATGGTCAGCAGCGGCAGGTCGCGCCAATCCTCGCGCCCCTTGGGGGTGACCGGCTGGGCCGCCTCGGCCTCCGCGATCACCGCGCGGGGAAACTGGTTGGGAATGCCATGGGCGTGGATCGCCACCAGGGAGATGGCCTTCTCCGAGGCGAGCGAGCCCAGGCGATCCTTCACCCGCACCGTGGGCAGGCCGAACACCCGCTGGTGGGTCAGTTCCACCGAGACCAGGTCGCCGTCCTTGGCGTCATTCTCCGCGCCCGGCGGCACCAGCATCTCGCGGCCGAGATTTTTCTTGTCGATGGGGATGATGCGTCCGCCGCCCTCGGGCATGGCGCGGAACACGCCCAGCGAATGCTTGCGCGCCTTCTCCAGCAGCTTGATGACCCGGCCGCTATAGGCGACGCCCGTTTCCGGTTCGTCCGGCTCCACCCGCACCAGCACCCGGTCGGACAGGCCCGGCGCGGGGCCGCGGCCGCGTTCCGCCGGCTTCAAGAGGATCAGGGGTGCCTCGCCATGGGCCTCCTGATCCCATTCCACCGGGGTGGCGATGAGTTCGCCATCCGCATCGCGGGAGGTGATGTCCGCCAGCACCACGCTGGGCAGGGTGCCGGGCACATGCACCTTGCGCCGCCGCCGATCCACCACGCCGTCGTCGGCGAGATCCCGCAGCAGCGCCTTCAACTCCATCTTCTGGGCGGCGCCGAGCCCGAAGGCGCGGGCGATCTCGCGCTTGTCCACCGCACCGGCCTGGGAGGCGATGAAGGCGACCACCTCTTCCTTGCTCGGCACCACGCCGGTGCGCTTGGGCGCATGTTCGCCTGGCCGCAGACGAGAGCGGCGGGCGGGGGAGGAGGGGGAACGGCCGGGGGCGGAGGGGCGTTTGGGCAAAGAGCAGGGTCCCGTGAGCCCGGGGCCGACGCGGCGGTCGGCCAAGGCGATCTGGCGGCGGCCGTGCCGGGGCAAGGCCAAGGAGGGCAGCCACGCTGGGCCGCCCGCAAGGCTAGAGCACCATCGATGGCAGTTCAAAGGCAATCGGTTGCACCGCTGATGTGCATGCCGAGGACAGCAGAGGATACGGCGGGAATGTGGCTCCGCTCCGCTGTCAGCACATGGCCGTCGGCGCCGCCATGCGGCTTTCGCCTTGAACCCCTTGAGATCCTGCGAGAAACTATGCGAGCCATCGAGACTGCGGTTGCCCTCGGTGCGGGCCACGTTGCGGGTGGCCGGATCCCCTGTCCCCCGAGGCCTTTATGACTGCGAACGCCGCCGGCGCGCCGCTGAATCACTCCGAGATCCGCGCCATCATCATCGGCATCATGCTGGCCATGCTGCTGGCCTCGCTGGACCAGACCATCGTTGCCACCGCTTTGCCCACCATCGGCGCGGACCTGAACGATTTCGAGACCCTGTCCTGGGTGGTCACGGCCTATCTCATCACCTCCACCGCGGTGACGCCGCTCTATGGCAAGCTCAGCGATGTCCATGGCCGCCGCACCATGATGCTGGTGGCCATCGCCATCTTCTCGGTGGGGTCGATCGCCTGCGCCCTGGCCCCCAGCATGCTGGCGCTGATTCTGGCGCGCGGCCTCCAGGGGCTGGGCGGCGGAGGGCTGATCTCGCTGGCCCAGACCATCATCGCCGACGTGGTCTCGCCGCGCGAGCGCGGCCGCTACCAGGGCTATATCGCCAGCGTGTTCATGGCCAGCAGCCTGGCCGGCCCGGTTCTGGGCGGCGTGCTGGCGGAGCATGTCCACTGGTCGATGATCTTCTGGATCAACCTGCCCTTGGGGCTGGCCGCCTTCCTGGTGACTGACCGCCTGTTGCGCCGCCTGCCGCGCCATGACCGCAAGGCCAAGGTGGACGTGCTGGGGGCGATGCTGATGATCGTCGCCGCCGTCACCTTGCTGCTGGCGCTGACCTGGGGCGGCGTGCGCTATCGCTGGGACGCGCCGCAGATCCTGGCGCTGGGAGCCTGCGCCGTGCTGTTCGGCGCCGCCTTCGTCTGGCGCATCAAGGTGGCGGAGGAGCCCTTCCTGCCGCTCACCATCCTGCTCAATCCGGTGGTCGCCTGGGCCACCGTCGCGGCGCTGCTGACCATGGGCACGCTGATCGCGCTGTCCATCAACGTGCCGCTCTATTTCGAAAGCGTGCGCGGGCTGTCCGCCAGCCAGTCGGGCCTGGGCCTCATTCCGCTGATGGGCGGGGTCGTGCTGGGCTCCTGGCTGTCCGGGCGCGCGCTGGCGAGCCTCGTGCATTACAAGCGCTCGGCGGCGGCGGGCCTGTCCATCGCCATCGTCGGGCTGCTGATCCTGGCGCTGGGTCCCGACCAATTGCCCCTGACGGTGCTGGCGGTGATCTTCGCCCTGATGGGCATCGGCATCGGCTGCCTGCTGCCGGTCACCACGGTGTCGATCCAGAATGCGGTGCTGCCCTCGCAGATGGGCACCGCCACTGGGGCGATGAACTTTTTCCGCTCGCTGGGTTCGGCGGTGCTCATCGCGGTCTTTGGCGCGGTGTTGATGGCGGCCCTGGGGATCGTGCCGGGGCAGGGGGACGTGGCCAAGCTCATCACCGGCGCCGATGCCGCAGGCCTCGCGCATGCGTTCCGGCTGGTGTTCGGCTGCGCCGCCGGCTGCCTGACGCTGGCGCTGTGCGCCTTGCTGATCATGGAGGAGCGGCCGCTGCGCACCAATGTGCGCAAGCATGCGGAAGACACCAGTGCCGAGGAATTGGTCGCCGGCGCAGCCGAATAAGCCCCGCAGCGGCGCCCCTATGTGGGGCGCCCTTGGGTGAGGTCTCCGCGACCTCACCCTCCTGTGTCAGCCTTTGGCGGCCGCTTTTGCCGGCTTGTCCGCAGCGGCGGCCTTGGGCGCCGCCTTGGCGGCCGGCTTCTTCGCCGCGGACTTCTTCGCCCCGCTCGCCGCGGCCGGCTTCTTGGCGGCCGCCTTCTTGGCCGGGGCCTTCTTCGCCGCGCCGTCGCTGGACGCCGCCTTGCGGGCGGGCTTGCGGGCCGAGGGATTGGCCGCCGCCTTGGCTTCGATCAGCACCAGGGCCTGGTCCAGCGTCAGGCTGTCGGGATCCTGCGACTTGGGCAGGGTGGCGTTGATCTTGCCGTGGTTCACATACGGCCCGAACCGCCCGGCACGCACCGTGATGGCGCCGCCTTCGGTGGGGTGATCGCCCAGCGTCCGCCCGGCCGGGGCCGCGCCGCGGCCGCCGCGTCCCTTGGCCTGCTTTTCCGCCAGCAGGGTCACCGCCCGGTTGAGGCCGATGACCAGGATGTCGTCGCCGGGCTCCAGGTTCGCATAGACCTTGCCGTGCTGGATGTAGGGCCCGAACTTGCCGATTCCGGCCAGTACCGGGGCGCCATCCTCGGGATGGGTGCCCACGGGACGCGGCAGGGAGAGCAGCGCCAGCGCCGTCTCCAGGTCCACATCCGCCGGGGCCAGGCCCTTTGGCAGGCTGGAGCGCTTGGGCTTCTCGCCGTCCACCGCCTCGCCCAGCTGGAGATAGACGCCGAAGCGGCCATCCCGGAGGGTGACTTCCAGGCCGGTCACCGGATCGGGACCGAGCTTGCGGATGCCGTCGCCTTCCACCGCCGCCTCGCCGGAAAGCGGACGGGTGTGGCGGCATTCGGGATAGTTCGAGCAGCCGATGAAGGCGCCGAACTTGCCCATCTTCAGCGACAGCCGGCCGGTGCCGCAGGTGGGGCACAGGCGCGGATCGGTGCCGTCGGTGGTCGGCGGGAACAGATGCGCGGTGAGGATCTCGTCCAGCGCGTCCAGCACGTTGGAGACGCGCAATTCCTTGGTGGCTTCCACCGCCACCGAGAAGTCGGCCCAGAAGTCCCGCAGCACCTGTTTCCAGTCCAGCTCGGCGGCGGAGACCTTGTCGAGCTTTTCTTCGAGATCCGCGGTGAAGTCGTACTCCACATACTTCTTGAAGAAGCTTTGCAGGAAGGCGGTGACAAGGCGACCCTTGTCCTCGGGCACCAGGCGCTTCTTGTCCAGCTTCACATATTCGCGGTCGCGCAGCACGGCCAGCACGGCGGCATAGGTGGAGGGCCGGCCGATGCCCAGCTCCTCCATGCGCTTCACCAGGGACGCTTCCGAATAGCGCGGCGGCGGCTCGGTGAAATGCTGGTCGGTGACGATGGCCTTCTTGTCCAGGGCTTCGCCGGTGGACATGGCGGGCAGGCGGCGGCTCTCCTCGTCCTCCTCCTCGTCGTCCTTGCCTTCGCGATAGAGCGCCAGGAAGCCGTCGAACTTCACCACGGTGCCGGTGGCGGTCAGTTCCAGGTCGCGGCCGGCGGCGCGGGCGATGATGTCGGCGGTGGTCCGCTCCATCTCGGCCGATTCCATCTGGCTCGCGACCGTGCGGGTCCAGATCAGCTCATAGAGCTTGGCCTGCTCGGGATCGAGATGGCGCGCGGCATCCTTGGGCCGGCGGGTGGGATCGGTGGGCCGGATCGCCTCATGGGCTTCCTGGGCGTTCTTGGCCTTGGTGGTGTATTTGCGCGGCACGCCGGGCAGATAGCGCGGGCCGTAATGGCTGGAGATGGCGGCGCGGGTGGCAGCGACCGCCTCCGGGGCCATGTCCACGCCGTCGGTGCGCATATAGGTGATGAGACCCACGGTCTCGCCGCCCACGTCCACGCCTTCATAGAGACGCTGGGCGATCTGCATGGTGCGGGCGGGGGCCAGGCCCAGCTTGCGGCTGGCTTCCTGCTGCAGGGTCGAGGTGGTGAAGGGCGGCTGCGGATGCCGCCGCATGGGCTTGGCCTCGATACCACGGACGCTGAAGGTGGACGCTTCGAGAGACGCGCGGAATGCCGCGGCTTCCTCGGCCGTGCCCACCGACAGGCGGGTGATCTTCTTGCCGTCGGCGCCGGACAGGCGGGCTTCGAAGCCCTCACCGCGCGGGGTGGCGAGCTGGGCGACGATGGACCAGTATTCCCGCGCCTGGAACAGCTCGATCTCGCGTTCGCGGTCGCAGACCAGGCGCAGCGCCACCGATTGCACGCGGCCGGCGGAGCGGGCGCCGGGCAATTTGCGCCACAGCACCGGGGAGAGGGTGAAGCCTACCAGATAATCGAGGGCGCGGCGGGCCAGATAGGCATCCACCAGCGCCACGTCGATGGCCCGCGGCGCCTTCATGGCATCCAGCACCGCCTGCTTGGTGATGGCGTTGAAGACCACGCGCTCCACCGGCTGGCCCTTGAGCGCCTTCTTCTCGCGCAGCACTTCGAGCACGTGCCAGGAGATGGCTTCGCCTTCGCGATCCGGATCGGTCGCCAGGATCAGGCCGTCGGCGGCCTTGACCGCCTTGGCGATTTCGTTGAGGCGCTTCTGGGCCTTGGGGTCGACCTCCCACAGCATGCGGAAGTCCGCATCGGGATCCACGGAGCCGTCCTTGGACGGCAGGTCGCGGATATGCCCGTACGAAGCGATGACCTCGTAACCTGGACCGAGATATTTATTGATCGTCTTCGCCTTAGCCGGCGATTCAACGATGACGACCTGCATGGACGGATAATCTCACAAGGAACGCCGCGGCCCCGTGGCGGCGGCCGCAACATGGGGTTCGACGGCAGGGCTGTCAAATCAGGTGCATTAGCTAGCTATGCGAAGCGTTCATTCAAAGAATACAACTAAAAGTATGTTGTAAGTTCATCAGCAACCTCCAGGATGCTCCCATCTGACGGCTGGGGGGAGGGACTCATGAGCAAGGGAGCGCGAGACCGGACAGGGGCCGACGCCGAGGCGTTCGCGGCCTATGTGGCGGCGTTGACGGGCGAACTCTCCCGGCTGGCCCGCGGGCATGGATTTTCGACGCTGGCCTATCTCCTGGAGATGGCACGCCTGGAGGCGCGCGCCGCCGCGCCGCCTAAACCGCTCCCGCAGCCCCAGCACGAGCATATGGCCTAGCGGGGGATCCTCAGCGGGGCCGCACCAGGGCCCCGACCACCGCCAGGCCGATGACCACGGCGCCATAGATGTCCGTGGCGAGGGTGATGCCCAGGTCCCGCGCCAGAAAGCCCGCACCGATCGCCGGCAGGCTGAATGCGAGGTAGCACTCCACATAATAAGCCGAGAGCAATGCCCCGCGCTCATCGGGATGGGCCAGCGGCATGAGGGTCCGCACCGCACCCAGGAAGCCGGCGCCGAAGCCCGCGCCGGTGACCGCCATGCCGGTAATCATCAGGCCGGCAGCGCCCCATTGCACGCCGCACAGGATGATCGCGAAGCCGATCGCCAGGGCGCCGGAGCCCACATTCAGCGCCAGAGCCACCGGCCGTTGGCGCAGGACGAGGATGGCGGCGGCGCCCGTGAGGGTGAGGATCGCCACCAGCACCCCGCCCAGCAGCGGCGAGGTGATGCCGGTGGCGGTGCGCACCAGCGACGGCAGCAGGGAGAGGGAGAACCCGCCCACCGCCCACAAGGCAACGCTGAGCGGGGTGAGGCGCGCCAGGGCGCCGCGGGCCGCAGGGGGAACCTTCAGCTTGGGGATCAGGGAGGCCAGCACACCCGGCCGCTGCCCGGCGGTTTCCGGGATGGCCCAGATCAGCGCCGCTTGCGTGGCGAAGATGGCGAAGCACGCCACATAGACCAGCGTCAAAGGCGCCGGCGCAAACGTGGCCAGCACTCCCGCCCCCAGCCCGCCGAGGGCCATGCCCACCAGCGGCGCCAGGGAGTTGATCAGGGCTCCGTTCGCCCGGCTCGCATCGATCAGCGCCGCGCCGAGCGCGCTGGTGGCGGCGCCGGTGGCCAGGCCCTGGACGGCACGGGCCGCGATCAGCAGCGGCACGCTGTCGGCGCGGATGAACAGCGCCATGGCCACCAATTCCAGCAGCAGCGCCCCGAAGATGACCGGGCGCCGGCCCACATGGTCGGACAGTGCTCCCACCACCAGCAGGGAGATCAACAGGCTGAAGGCATAGACGCTGAAAATCACGGTGAGGAGGGTGGGGGAAAAGCCCCACCTCTCCTGATACAGCCGATACAGCGGCGTGGGCGCCGACGACGCGGCCAGGAACATGGTCAGGATGAAACCGAGAACCGGCCCCGCCAACTGGCGCGGGCGATGCGACACGCGATCCGGTTGCGCCTCGATAAGTGTCGACATGGACAGCTCCAGGCCTTAAAGCAAATAATATGCGTTAGGCGTGATGTAAACGGTTTTTGCGCTAAAAGCAAAATATTTGCGTTAGTGGTGTGCATCGCCGTTATGTCCGACGCGCGCCGCTCACCGGAGGGCGCGCAGTGGACGTGGGCCGCGAGGACAAGATTGGGGCTGTGAAAGCCGGGCCAACGGGCGCGGGGCGCGACGGCCTGCGGCCCGGTGGCCGCAGCGCGCGGGTCCAGGCGTCTGTGCACGCCGCCGTGCGCGCCTTGCAGGCCACCGAGGAGCGCGGGGCGATCAGCGTGCCGTTGGTGGCGGCGCGCGCCGGGGTCACGCCCTCCACCATCTATCGCCGCTGGGGCGACCTTCAGGACCTGCTGGCGGACGTCGCCCTGGAACGCCTGAAGCCGGAGACCGAGCCGGCGGACACCGGCTCGCTGCGGTCCGATCTGATCGCATGGCTGGAGCAGTATCGCGACGAGATGTCGTCGGCGCCCGGCCTCGCCATGATCCGGGATGTTCTGGCGAGCATGGATGGCGCGAATCGAGCCGGAAGATGCTGCGAGATCTCGCGCCAGCAATTGGGCGTCATCGCCAGCCGGGCCACGGCGCGGGGCGAAGCGGTGCCGGACATGGAGCAGATGGTGGACGTGTGCCTCGCCCCCGTCATGTATCGGATCTTGTTCGACGGGGCGCAGTTCTCACCGGACTTCGTGATCGGACTCGTCGATCGGCTGCTGCCGACGCCCTGATCGTCGCCCGAGGCGGATCAGATCAGCGCGACCAAGCCGCCGCGCTGGCGTTCCAGCCGACCCGCCAGTTCCAGCTCCAGCAGCACCACCTGCACGTCCGCGGGGCTGGCCTTGGACAAGCGCACCAGATCATCCAAGGCGGTGGGCACCGGGGACAGAAGTTCCAGGATGCGGGCCCGCACGCTGTCGTCCGGCGGTGCCACGGGGACGGTGGGGCGGTCGGGGGCGTCCATCTGGGTGTCGCGCGGGCGCTCCAGCAGCGGGCGCAGGGCATCGATCACATCGGCGGCGGTGGTGACCAGCGTGGCGCCCGACTTCAGCAGCCGGTTGGTGCCGCCGGCGCGGGGATCGAGCGGCGAGCCGGGGATGGCGAACACCTCGCGGCCCTGCTCGGCGGCGAGGCGAGCGGTGATCAGCGAGCCCGACCGTTCGGCGGCCTCCACCACCAGCACCCCCAGCGCCATGCCGGAGACCAGGCGATTGCGGCGGGGAAAGTCGCGCGCCCGCGCTTCCCAGGTCAGCGGCATCTCCGAGACCACCGCGCCGGTCTCCACCACCTGCTCGATCAGCGGAATGTTCTCCTGCGGGTATGGCCGGGCGAGGCCGCCGGCCAGGACGCCAATCGTGCCGGCCTCCAGGCTGGCTTCATGGGCGACGCTGTCGATGCCCCGCGCCAGTCCCGACACCACCACGAAGCCCGCCGCCGACAGCTCGCGGGCAAACCGGGCGGCCAAAGTCCGGCCGGCGGCGGAGGCATTGCGCGCGCCCACCACCGCGATCTTGGGCGCCTGAAGCGCCGTGTCCTGCCCGCGCATCGCCAGCACCGGCGGGGCATCGTCCAGCACCCGCAGCGCCTCGGGATAAGCGGTATCTGCCATGAGGAGGAAGCGCCCGCCCAGGCGCTCCAGGGCGGCGGTCTCGTCTTCGGCCTCGGCCACGGAAGGGGTACGGGGCGGCATCAGGCGCCCGCCGCGGCGGGCCAGGGTGGGCAGCGCCTCCAGCGCCGCGGCAGCGCCGCCGAACTGGTTGACGAGCACGCGGAAGGTGCGCGGGCCGACGTTTTCGGTGCGGATGAGGCGCAGCCAGTCGAGCCGCTGGGCGGGAGACAGCCGCGACCTACCGGCCGCCGCGCCGCTCCGCCCCGGGCTCATCCCTTGGCGCCGATCTTGGTCTCGCGGCCGGCCAGCAGCCGGGAGATGTTGGGGGCGTGCTTGATCCAGAGCAGGATCGCGAGGAAGCCCATGAGCAGCGCCACCCGCGGCGCGCCCAGCGCATAAGCGGCCAGCGGCGTGGCCACCGCCGCCACCAAGGCGGCCAGCGAGGAGAAGCGGGACAGAAAGGCGACCGCCAGCCAGGCGACCGCAAAGGCCACCGCCGCCGGCCAGAACAGGCCCAGCGCGATGCCGAGGAAGGTCGCGACCCCCTTGCCACCTTTGAAGGACAGCCACACCGGCAGCAGATGGCCGAGGAAGGCCCCAAGGCCCGCCGCCAGCGCCGCATCCGGTCCCCACAGGGCGCCGGCCAGCAGCACCGCAACCGTGCCCTTGAGGGCATCGCCCAGCAGGGTGGCGGCCGCCAGGTCCTTGCGGCCGGTGCGCAGCACATTGGTGGCGCCGATATTGCCCGAGCCGATGGTGCGGATGTCGGCGGTGCCGGCCAGGCGGGTGATCAGGATGCCGAAGGGAATAGACCCCAGCCCATAGCCCAGCACCACGGCAGCCAGGGTCAGGGCAGGGGCCAGCGACCAGGAAAAAGCCGACATGCAGGTCTCACCTCGGGCGCGGCAGGCGCCGGAAACGTCAAACGTATTCGTACACCGTGCGTCCGGCAACGATGGTGCGCAGAACCCGGCCCTGGAGACGGGCGCCATCGAACGGGGTGTTGCGCGAGCGCGACTTCAGTTGCGCCGGGTCAAGGACGAACGGCATTTCCGCATCGAACACGATCACGTCCGCCGGGGCGCCCGGGCGCAGGGTGCCGGCGCGCAGGCCCAGCAGTTCCGCCGGGCGGGTGGAGAGCGCATGCAGCACATTCACCAGATCAACCTGGTCCGCATGCACCAGCCGCAGCGCGGCGCTGAGCAGGGTTTCGAGGCCAATGGCGCCGGGCTCGGCTTCGGCGAACGGCAGGCGCTTCATCTCCACGTCCTGCGGATTGTGGTCGGACACCACCACATCGATGAGGCCGGAGGCCAGCGCATGCACCAACGCCATGCGGTCCTCTTCGGCCCGCAGCGGCGGGGCGAGCTTGAAGAAGGTGCGATACTGGCCGACGTCCAGCTCGTTGAAGCTGAGATGGTTGATGGACACCGAGCAGGTGACCGGCAGCCCCGCCTCCTTGGCGCGGGCCAGGACCTCCAGCGATTCCCGGCAGGTGAGACCCGCGGCGTGGTAGCGCCCGCGGGCGCCATCCACCAATCGCAGGTCACGCTCCAGGACGATGGTCTCCGCCGCCTTCGGATTGCCGCCGAGGCCGAGCTTGGTGGCGAACAGACCCTCATTCATGGAGCCGCCCGACATGGTGGCGTCTTCGGTGTGGTGGACGATCAGCGCGTCGAAGTCGCGGGCATAAGTGAGCGCCCGGCGCAGCACCTGGGCGGAGGCGAGCGAGCGCGCCCCATCGGTGAAGGCCACCGCGCCGGCCGCCTGGAGCAGGCCGATCTCGGTCATTTCCTCGCCATGCAGCCCCTTGGTGAGGGCGGCCATGGGATGGATGCGCACCACCGCCGTATCGCGCGCCCGGCGCAGGATGAAGTCCACGATGGCCGGATCGTCCACCACCGGATCGGTGTCCGGCTGGCAGACGATGGTGGTCACCCCGCCCGCCGCCGCCGCATGGCTGGCGGAGGCCAGGGTCTCGCGATGCTCGGCGCCGGGCTCGCCGATATAAGCGCGCATGTCCACCAGGCCGGGGGCGATGATGGCGCCCCGGCAGTCCACCACTTCGGCGCCCTCCGGGATGCCGGCGGCGGCGAGGCCGAAGGCGGCGTCCTGGATGATGCCGCCGGACAGCAGCACGTCGCCATGGAAATCCGAGCCGCGGGACGGGTCGATGATCCGGGCGTGGGTGAGGAGGAGGGGATGGGGCTCGGTCATGACAGGCCCCTTCAGGCGTTCGGGAGTTTGCGGGCGAGCGCGTCCAGCACCGCCATGCGCACCGCCACGCCCATTTCCACCTGCTCGCGGATCAGCGATTGCGGGCCGTCGGCCACCGCCGAGGCGATCTCGACGCCGCGGTTCATGGGGCCGGGGTGCATCACCAGGGCGTCGGGCTTGGCGCGCGTCAGCTTGGCTTCGTCGAGGCCGTAATAATGGAAATACTCCTTCACCGAGGGGATGAAGGAGCCGGCCATGCGCTCGCGCTGGAGACGCAGCATCATCACGATGTCCGCATCCTTCAGGCCGCTGTCCATATTGCGATGGACCTCGACGCCGAAATTCTCGATGCCGGTGGGCAGCAGCGTGGACGGGGCCACCACTCGCACCCGCGCGCCCAGCGTGTGCAGCAGCAGGATATTGGAGCGGGCCACCCGCGAATGCAGCACGTCGCCGCAGATCGCCACCACCAGGCCGGCGATGGTGCCCTTGTTGCGGCGGATCGTGAGGGCATCCAGCAGCGCCTGGGTGGGATGCTCATGGGCGCCGTCGCCCGCATTCACCACGCAGCAATCCACCTTGCGGGCCAGCAGCGCCACCGCCCCTGAGGCGTGATGCCGCACCACCAGAATATCCGGGTGCATGGCGTTCAAGGTCATGGCGGTGTCGACGAGGGTCTCGCCCTTTTTCACCGAGGACGTGCCCACCGACATGTTCATCACGTCGGCCCCGAGCCGCTTGCCGGCGATCTCGAACGACGACTGGGTGCGGGTGGAGGCTTCGAAGAACAGATTGATCTGGGTGCGGCCGCGCAAGGTGGTGCGCTTCTTCTCGATCTGCCGGTTGAGGACGACAAATTCCTCGGACAGGTCCAGGAGACCGACGATTTCCGGTGCGGAAAGCCCGTCGATGCCGAGGAGGTCACGGCGGTCGAGGGTGAAGGCGGAGGCTGCATGCATGGCAGGCCGGAGCCTTAGCGAGACTCCCCCCGGTCGGCAAGGTGGGGATTGCGGCGGGGAGGGGCCAAGCGGGAGCGGGGCCGTCATGCTTTCGCCAAAAATGCCGCCAAGAGCCCAATGACGCCTTGATGTGTTTCAAGTAGACACAGGTTCGACTTGGTTCGTTCAGCCGGCATTCAGTAGGGCAACGTAGTATTAACCCAACCCTGATTGGAGTCATAATTTAGCTTCGATCAGGCTCGATGAAAGCGAAGACGGCGTTTTCAGGTGGCCATTGCAGCTAGGTCAAGACCGACGCTCAGGAGAGTAGTAATGATTAGCAGTGTGTCCAAACGGGTCGCTGCGCTCGGCCTCGTGGCTGCGCTCGGTATGTTGGCCGCGTCCCCGGCTTTTTCGGCCTCGCTCGCCAGCGCGGGCGCGCGGCTGCCCGCCATCACCCCCGCCGAGGTGACCCAGGTGCAATATCCGGGACCGCCCCCGCCGTGCTGGAATTGCGGTCGCCGCTATTACAATAACAACAACAATAACGGCGCCGCCGTCGGTGCGGGCATCGCTTTGGGCATTCTGGGGGCTGCCGCCATCGCCGGGGCCGCCAGTTCCGCCCCGCCGCCGCCGCAGGTCTATTACGGCCCGCCGCCGCCCACGGTCTACTACGCCCCGCCCCCGCCGCCGCCGGTCATGTACCAGGGGCCGGCCCGCTGCTGGTACGGCGGACCGCAGGGCGGCTATTGGGGCCCCTGCTGATCTCCGGCAGAAACGCGCCGATCACGAACGCACAGGGCGGCCTCGGGCCGCCCTTTTTTGTGTGCCGTCTTGGGCGATGGCGCTGGCGGCGCGGAGCCTCAGGGGCCGAGCCAACGCACCGCGCTCAGCAGCAGCGGCAAGCTGACGGCCGCAGTGATGATCTGCACGGTGAGCATCTCCGCCAGCAACGGGGCGTCCCCGCCCATCTGCCGGGCCAGCACATAGCCATTGGGCGCCGAGGGCACGCCGCACACGATGGCCAGCACCGCCAGCTCGGTGCCGCGCAGGCCGAACGCCAGGCCCAGCCCCACCGCCACCGCGGGCTTCACCGCCAGCTTGAGCACCAGAGCGAGAAACACCACCGGCTTCACCTCCTTCAGCCGGTCGAGCGCCAGCCCGCCGCCCACCACCAGCAGGCCGAGGGCGAGGGAGGCGCGCCCGAGGATGTCGCCGAATTCCACCACCATGGCCGGCACCGGCACCGCAAACCCGTTGAGCAGGGCCCCGGCGGCGCACGACCAGATGAACGGATTGCGCAGCAATTGGATGCCGATGAAGCGCGGGGTGGCGTGATGGGCGCCCGCATAGCGGGCCAGCACGATGACGCAGATCACATTGACCGCCGGGATCATGGCCACCAGCGCCACCGCCGCCACCGTGACGCCCGCGGCCCCATAGAGGCCGCCGGCCACCGCCAGGGCGACATAGGTGTTCCAGCGCGTGACCCCCTGGAACAGCGAGGTGAAGGCCGGTCCGCTGAGGCGCAGCCCCCCCGACAGCACGGGCCGGGTGAGCAGCAGCACGGCGGACATGATGATGATGGCGCCGAGCATGGCCCCCACCACCGCCAGCACGCTCACCCCGCGCAGATCCGCCTTCACCGCCGAAACCAGCAGCAGGGCCGGAAACAACACGAAGTAGGTGAGTTGCTCCAAGGCGATCCAGTGCTCCGCCTTGGTGAGCAGAAGGCGGCGCAGCACCACGCCCAGCAGGATGACCAGGAAGACCGGGACGAGGGCCGCGAGAATGCTGCTCATGGGACGGGGCACCGAAGGAGGGCCGCGGGGATGCCACCGGCGCGGCGCGGGAGGTGTCCATAGCCTTGCCGGCGCCAACCCGCCAGGGGGCGGACGCAGGTTGATGGCCGCCGGAGCCGCCGGCTCTGAGATCCTGCCGTCGCCGCGGTCCCGAAATGGGACCGCGTGCCCCCCGACCGGGAACGGACCGGAACGAAGCGGGCGCGAATCGCATGCGGGCCGATGATCGGCCTTTGTTCTGCGCAGGAAGGGGCGTCCGGCTCTGGCCCGCGCGAGCGTCCCGCATCGGGACGCGGCGATGAGGATGGGCGCCCCGCACGAGAACGGCGGCGAACAAAGCCGGGGCGAATCAGGGCGCGCGCCGAGATCGCGTTTTGTCCCGGATCAGCCGCCGAAGCCTCGGCGGTTGAGGAAATCCAGCGCCCCTTGCAGGATGAAGGCGGCCGCGTGCTGGTCGATCACATTGGCGCGCTTGGCGCGGCTCATGTCCGCCGAGATCAGCGCCCGCTCCACGGCGACGGTGGATAGCCGCTCATCCCAGAAGGCGATGGGGCGCCCGGACAGGCGGGCGAAATTGCGCGCGAAGGCCCGGCTCGCCTGCACGCGCGGGCCTTCCGAGCCGTCCATGTTCAGCGGCAGGCCGAGCACGAAGGCCACCGCCTTGCGCTCATCCGCCAGGGCCAGCAGGCGCATGGCATCGGCAGTGAACTTGCTGCGCTGGACGGTCTCCACGATGGTGGCGAGCCGCTGGTCGGGATCGCAGGTGGCGACCCCGATGGTCTTGGTGCCCAGATCCAGCCCCAGCAGGCATCCGCGCGGCGGCAACAAGGCGGCGATGTCCGCCAGCGGGCCGACCGGCGCCGGGGCCGCCGCAGCGGTGGAGGCCGCAGGGACGGAAGCCGGAGGGATGGAGGCCGGAGGGATGGAGGCCGCAGGGGCCGCATCGGCGGGGCTGTCGGAGGCCGGTGCGGCCGCGGGCGGCGGAGGGCGTGTCATGGGCGCACCTAATCAGCCTTGGGCCGCTGAAGCCATGGTGTTTTCGCGCCGCGCGGCCCGGCAAGACGGCGGCGGACGGCCGGCGCGGGAACGTCCGCCGTGCGGCCCGCGTTGCGAGGACAGGGCGCTTCCTCGATACTCCGCGCCGAAACGCCTGCCCCTCCGTTCCCCCAAAAAAAGGCCTCGCCCATGAAGATCACCTGGTTCGGACACGCCGCCTTTCGCCTGGAGTTCGCCGACAAGGTTCTGCTCATCGATCCTTTTCTCACCGGCAACCCGTCCTTCTCCGGCACCGTGGCGGAGGCCGCCCGCGGCCTCACCCACATCCTGCTCACCCATGGCCATTCCGACCATGTGGGCGACACCGTGGACCTGGTGAAGGCTGCGCAAGAGAATGGCGTCACCGTGCCGGTGGTGGCCAATCCCGAAGTGTGCGGCTTTCTGGGCGGGAAGGGCCTGTCGGCTTTTGAGATGATGAACACCGGCGGCACCATCGCGCTGGATGGCTTCACCGTCACCATGGTGCGGGCGGACCATTCCTCGGGCGGGGATGGATCGGCCCCGGTCTATCTGGGCAATCCCAACGGGCTCATCGTCAAGCCCGAGGGCGAGCCGGCGATCTGGCATCTGGGTGATACCGACATCTTCTCCGACATGGCGCTGATCAGCGAGATCCATCACCCCAAGGTGGCGCTGGTGCCCATCGGCGACCGCTTCACCATGGGCCCGGCCACGGCGGCCCTGGCGGTGCGGCGCTTCCTCAATGTGGAGACGGTGGTGCCCTGCCACTACGCCACCTTCCCGCTGCTGGTGCCGGACGCCTCCGGCTTCGTCGCGGCGCTGGACGGCCATCCGGTGAAGGTGGTGGTGGCGAAGAGCGGCGAGAGCTTCGAGCTCTGACGCCTGAGTAAGCACACCGGGTGCCGCTGCCGGAACCGCCGGCGGGAACTCAGCGGTAGGGCGGACGTTGGCGGGGGGTGTCTCACCCCCCGAGGGCCCGCCGCCGTGATCACAGACCTCTGGTACAAGAACGCCATCGTCTACTGCCTGTCGGTGGAGACCTTCATGGACTCCAACGGCGACGGGGTGGGCGACTTCCGTGGCCTGACCCGGCGCCTGGACTATCTCCACGGCCTCGGCATCACCGCCGTCTGGCTGATGCCGTTCCAGACGTCGCCGG
This sequence comes from Azorhizobium sp., assembly GCA_965227945.1. Taxonomy (GTDB): domain Bacteria; phylum Pseudomonadota; class Alphaproteobacteria; order Rhizobiales; family Xanthobacteraceae; genus Azorhizobium. The sequence continues at coordinate 861,682 of CBDDGQ010000005.1, forward strand.
GCCGGGACGATGGCTATGACGTCTCGGATTATTACGGCGTCGATCCCCGCTTCGGCACGCTGGGGGATTTCGTGGAATTCACCCACGCCGCCAAGCAGCGCGGCATGCGGGTGCTCATCGACCTGGTGGTCAACCACACCTCGGACCAGCACCCCTGGTTCAAGGCCGCGCGCGCCGACCCCCATTCCGAATATCGCGACTGGTATGTCTGGTCGAAGAAGAAGCCGCCGAATGCCAATGAGGGCATGGTGTTTCCCGGCGTGCAGAAGACCACCTGGACCCATGATTCCGTGGCCAAGGCCTATTATTTCCACCGCTTCTACGACTTCCAGCCGGACCTCAACACCGCCAACCCGCGGGTGCAGGCGGAAATCCTCAAGATCATGGGCTTCTGGATCCAGCTGGGCGTCTCCGGCTTCCGCATGGACGCCGTGCCCTTCGTCATTGCGGAGAAGGGCGCGCAAGTGACCGGCGCACCGGCCGAGGATTTCGACATGCTCCGGTCGTTCCGCGAGTTCCTGCAATGGCGCAAGGGCGACGCCATCATCCTGGCGGAGGCCAACATCCTGCCGGAAGACGACATGAAGTATTTCGGCGCGGCCGGCGACCGCATGCCCATGATGTTCAATTTCCAGGTCAATCAGGCGCTGTTCTATGCGCTGGCGGCCGCCGATACGGCCCCCCTGGGCAAAGCCCTCAAGGCCACGCGGCCGGGCTATCCCACCGCGCAATGGGGCCTGTTCCTGCGCAACCATGACGAACTGGACCTCGGCCGCCTGGAGAAGGGCCAGCGCCAGCAGGTGTTCGACGCCTTCGGCCCGGACAAATCCATGCAGCTCTATGATCGCGGCATCCGCCGCCGGCTGGCGCCGATGCTGAAGGGGGACCGCCGGCAGCTGGAACTGGCCTACAGCCTGCTGTTCTCGCTGCCGGGCACGCCGGTGGTGCGCTATGGCGACGAGATCGCCATGGGCGATGACCTGGATCTGCCCGAGCGCAATTGCGCCCGCACCCCCATGCAATGGTCCGATGAGCCGCAGGGGGGCTTCAGCCAGAATGCGAAGACCGTATTGCCGGTGATTTCAGAGGGCGCTTACGGCTTCTCCCAGGTGAACGTGGCGCAGCAGCGGCGCGACCCGGCCTCCTTCCTCAATTGGCTGGAACGCATCATCCGCATGCGCCAGGAAATGCCGGAGATCGGCTGGGGCGCCTATGAGGTGCTGGACATCCGCAACCGCAAGGTGCTCGGGCTGCGTTATGACTGGCTCAACAACGCCGTGCTGTTCCTGCACAATTTCGATGCGGAGGGCACCACGGTCAGCTTCCGAAGCGGGGTGCAGGATGGCGAGCCGGACCGGCTCACCAATGTCCTTTCCGACGACCACAGCGAGGCGGGCGAAGACGGCCGCCATCGCGTGACCCTGGAGCCCTACGGCTACCGCTGGTATCGCCTCGGCCATCTGGACAACATCCTCAAGCGCCGGGAGGTGTGAGCCGCAGCGCAAACGCGCCGCGTTGCCCGGTCGGCGCGCCGCGCTATAAGGAGCGATGCCCGCCCTCCAGACCTTTGAGTCGCCCCAGGACCCCAAGGACGTGCTGCGTCACGTCTTCGGCTATGACAGCTTCCGCGGGCCGCAGGCGGAGATCGTCGACCATCTGGTGGCCGGGGGCGATGCCCTTGTTCTGATGCCCACCGGCGGCGGCAAGTCCTTGTGTTATCAGGTTCCGGCGCTGGTGCGGCCGGGCACCGGCATCATCATCTCGCCGCTGATCGCCTTGATGCACGACCAGGTCCAGGCGCTGCGCCAATTGGGCGTGCGGGCCGCGGCGCTGAATTCCGCGCTCCAGCCGGGGGAGGCGCGCCAGGTGGAGCGCGCCTTCGCTTTGGGCGAGTTGGACATGCTCTATGTGGCGCCCGAGCGCCTGTTCACCGACAGCTTCCAGACCCTGCTCCAGGGCGCCCGTATCGCCTTGTTCGCCATCGACGAGGCCCACTGCGTCTCGCAATGGGGGCATGATTTCCGGCCCGAGTATCGGCAGCTCACCATGCTGCACGAGCGTTTTCCCTCGGTCCCGCGCATCGCCCTCACCGCCACCGCCGATGGTCCGACCCGGCGCGAGATCGTGGAGCGGCTGGGGCTGGAGAACGGGCGGGTGTTCCTGTCCAGCTTCGACCGGCCCAACATCCGCTATCGCATCGCCCCGAAGGCCAATCCCAAGGCGCAGCTGCGCGCCTTCCTGGACGAGCATGTGGACGAGGCCGGCATCATCTACTGCATGAGCCGCGCCAAGGTGGAGCAGACCGCCGACACGCTGATCTCCGAGGGCCGCACCGCGCTGCGCTATCATGCGGGCCTCGATGCGGAGACCCGCGCCCGCAATCAGGATCGCTTCCTGAAGGAGGAAGGCGTGGTGATGGTGGCGACCATCGCCTTCGGCATGGGCATCGACAAGCCGGACGTGCGCTTCGTGGTGCACATGGACCTGCCGAAAAGCATTGAGGCCTATTACCAGGAGACCGGCCGCGCCGGCCGCGACGGCCTGCCCTCGGAAGCGCTGCTGCTCTATGGCGTCGAGGACGTCGCCAAGCTGATCCAGTTCGTGGAGGCGTCCGACGCGCCGGAGGCGCGCAAGCGGGTGGAACGCCAAAAGCTCGATGCGTTGCTGGGCCTGTGCGAGACCGCCAATTGCCGGCGGCAGGTGCTGTTGTCCTATTTCGAGGAGACGCTCCCCGAGCCGTGCGGCAATTGCGACACCTGCCTGGAGCCGGTGAAGACCTTCGATGGCACCCAGGTGGTGCAGAAGCTGTTGTCCTGCGTCTACCGCACCGGCGAGCGCTTCGGCGCCGGCCATGTGATCGACGTGCTGCTGGGGGTGGGCAACGATCGGGCGCTGAAGCTCGGTCACGACAAGATCTCCACCTTTGGCATCGGCAAGGATCTGTCCCGCGACGAGTGGCGCGCCGTGGTGCGCCAGGTGGTGGCGCTCGGCCTGCTGCAGGTGGATGTGGAAGGCCATGGCGGCCTCAGCCTGTCCGCCGAGTGCCGGCCGGTGTTGCGGGGCGAGCGGACGGTGCAGCTGAAGGTGGAAGCTCGGACGCGTCCGGCGCGGTCGGGCGGCGGGGCGTCCGGTGGCAGGGGGCCGAAGCCCGCCCTCAGCGATCCGGCGGACGAGCAGCTCTACCAGAAGCTCCGGGGCCTGCGCCTGGAACTGGCCCGCGCCCAGAGCGTCCCGCCTTATGTGATCTTCCACGACGCCACCTTGATGGAGATCGTCCGGGTGCGGCCGCGCTCGCTGGCGGCGCTGGGCGATGTCTCCGGCGTCGGCGAGGCCAAGCTGGAGCGCTATGGCCCGGTGTTCCTCGAGGCGGTTCGCGCCGGATAGCGGCGCCGGTGGCATGAACGCCCTGTGGCTGCGGGAAACATGGGTTGCTCAGGAGACTTTCGCGGCATGAACGCCCTTGCTATAGCGGCCACAGCGTAAGGAGCATGACATGTCCGTCGATCAGGCGACCGTCCGCCGCGTAGCGCATCTGGCGCGCATCGCGGTGCGCGAGGAAGAGCTGGAGCCCCTGCAGGGCGAACTGAACGCCATCCTCGCCTTCGTCGAGCAACTGGCGGATCTGGATGTCTCCGCCATCGAGCCGATGACGGGCGTGATCCCGCTGGAATTGCCCATGCGCGAGGATGTGGTCACCGACGGGCATTATCCCGAGAAGATCCTGGCCAATGCCCCGCAGTCCGAGGGCGGCTTCTTCACTGTGCCGAAGGTGGTGGAATGACCGAGCTCAATCGTCTGACCCTCACCCAGGCGCGCGAGGGCCTCGCCAAGCGCGAGTTCACCTCCGTGGAACTGACGCAGTCCTATGTGGACGCCATGGCGCAGGCCCGCGGGCTGAATGCCTATGTGCTGGAGACCGCCGAGGAGGCGCTGGCCATGGCCGCCGAGAGCGACAAGCGCATCGACAGCGGCGATGCCGGCAAGCTCGAAGGCCTGCCGCTCGGCATCAAGGACATGTTCTGCACCGAAGGCGTGCGCACCACCGCCTGCTCGAAGATCCTCGGGGACTTCGTGCCGCAGTATGAATCCTCGGTCACCGCCCGGCTGTGGGCGGATGGCGCGGTGATGCTCGGCAAGCTCAACAATGACGAGTTCGCCATGGGCTCCTCCAACGAGAGCTCGGCCTTCGGCCCGGTGGTCTCGCCCTGGCAGCGGGAGAAGGACCAGGCGCCTCTGGTGCCCGGCGGATCCTCCGGCGGATCGGCGGCGGCGGTGGCGGCCTTCCTGTGCGCCGGCGCCACGGCCACCGATACCGGCGGCTCCATCCGCCAGCCGGCGGCCTTCACCGGCACCGTGGGCATCAAGCCCACCTATGGGCGCTGCTCGCGCTATGGCATCATCGCTTATGCCTCGTCCTTGGACCAGGCCGGGCCGATCGCCCGCACGGTGAATGACGCCGCGGTCCTGCTGCGCTCCATGGCCGGCTACGATCCCAAGGATTCCACCAGCGTGAACCGCGCGGTGCCGGATTATGAGGATGCGGTGGGCGCCTCCATCAAGGGCAAGCGCATCGGCATTCCGCGCGAATACCGGGTGGAAGGGCTCGATCCAGAGATCGCCGGCATGTGGGAAGAGGGTGCCCAGTGGCTGCGCGATGCGGGCGCGGAGGTGGTGGACATCACCTTGCCGCACACCAAATACGCTTTGCCGGCCTATTACATCGTGGCCCCAGCGGAGGCCTCCTCCAATCTGGCGCGCTATGACGGCGTGCGTTACGGCCTGCGGGTGCCCGGGCACGACATTGCCGACATGTATGAGCGCACCCGCGCCGCCGGCTTCGGGCCGGAGGTGCGCCGCCGCATTATGATCGGCACCTACGTGCTCTCCGCCGGCTATTACGACGCTTATTACCTGAAGGCGCAGAAGGTCCGCACCCTCATCAAGCGCGACTTCGACGATGTGTTCGCGCAAGGGGTGGATGCGGTGCTCACCCCGGCCACCCCGTCGCCGGCGTTCGGCATTGGCGAGAAATCGGCGGCCGACCCGGTGGAGATGTATCTGCAGGACGTGTTCACGGTGACGGTGAATCTCGCCGGCCTGCCGGGCATTTCCGTGCCCGCCGGCTTCTCCTGCAAGAATTTGCCGCTGGGCCTGCAACTCATCGGCCGCCCGTTCGAGGAGGAGACCCTGTTCTCCCTGGCGCAGGTGATCGAGGATGCCGCCGGCCGCTTCCCGGTGGAGGACGCCTGGTGGGAGGCGTGACGCCCACCGACCCCGAGGCCGCCGCCCGCGTATTGTTGGCGGAGGCGCGGGCGGACATCGACGCCCTCGACGACCAGATGGTGGATCTGCTGGTCCAGCGGGTGGCGGTGGTGGAGCGGGTCCTCGTCATCAAGCAGGAGGCGGGCATTCCCGCCTTGCTGCCGGAGCGGGTGGAGGAAGTGGTGGAGCGCGTGTGTGCCCGCGCCCGTGCCGCAGGCCTGCCGGACGATCTCACCGATCTGCTGTGGCGGCGGCTGATCCAGTGGACCATCGACTATGAGAATGAACGCCTGGTGTGAGGGCTGATGCGCCGCGCCTGTTGCCAGCGCCAGTCTGCCGGGATTACCACACTCAAGACAGCGGCCGTGGCCGCGTGAAGCAGGAACGCCGATGACCGTCCATGTCCGCCCCGCCGATCCCCGCAAGCTCATCAAGGGCAATACCGGTGACTGGGAAGTGGTTGTCGGCATGGAAGTCCATGCCCAGGTGGCGTCCAACGCCAAGCTGTTCTCCGGCGCCTCAACCGCCTTCGGCGGCCCGCCCAACGATCACGTCTCGCTGGTGGATGCGGCCATGCCGGGCATGCTGCCGGTGATCAACAAGGAATGCGTCGCCCAAGCGGTGCGCACCGGCCTCGGCCTGAAGGCGCAGATCAACCTGCGCTCCACCTTCGACCGCAAGAACTACTTCTATCCGGATTTGCCTCAGGGCTATCAGATCAGCCAGTTCAAGAGCCCCATCGTGGGAGAGGGCGAAGTGATCGTCGATCTCATCGACGGCGAGAGCATCGTGGTAGGCATCGAGCGGCTTCATCTGGAGCAGGATGCCGGCAAGTCGATCCACGATCTGTCGCCCTCTCTCAGCTTCGTGGATCTCAATCGGTCCGGCGTGGCGCTGATGGAGATCGTGTCGCGTCCGGACATCCGCTCCTCCGAGGAGGCGCGGGCCTATGTGACCAAGCTGCGCTCCATCCTGCGCTATCTGGGCACCTGCGACGGCGACATGGAGAAGGGCAATCTGCGCGCGGACGTGAACGTCTCCGTGCGCCGCCCCGGCGGGCCGCTCGGCACCCGCTGCGAGATCAAGAACGTCAATTCCATCCGCTTCATCGGCCAGTCCATCGAGGTGGAGGCCCGGCGCCAGATCCAGATCCTGGAAGATGGCGGCACCATTGACCAGGAGACCCGCCTGTTCGACCCCGGCAAGGGCGAGACGCGCTCCATGCGCTCCAAGGAAGAGGCGCATGATTATCGCTACTTCCCCGATCCGGACCTGCTGCCTTTGGTTCTGCATCCGGACGATGTGACCGCGCTGGCCGCCAAGCTGCCCGAGCTGCCGGACGAGAAGAAGGCCCGCTTCATCGCCACTTATGGCCTCAATCCCTATGACGCGGGCGTGCTGGTGTCCGAGCAGGTGACCGCCGCGTATTTCGAGCAGGTGGCCACCGGGCGCGACGGCAAGGCCGCAGCCAACTTCGTCATCAACGAACTGTTCGGCCGCCTGAACAAGGACGGCAAGGACGTCACCACTTCGCCGGTCTCTCCGGCGCAGATCGCGGCCATCGTGGATCTGATGAGCGAGGGGGTGATCTCGTCCAAGATCGCCAAGGACCTGTTCGAGATCATCTATACCGAGGGCGGCGACCCGCGGGTGGTGGTGGAAGAGCGCGGCCTGAAGCAGGTCACCGACACCGGCGCCATCGAACAGGTGGTGGACGACATCATCGCCGCCAATCCGGACAAGGTGGCGCAGGTTCTGGCCAAGCCCACCATGCTGGGCTGGTTCGTCGGCCAGGCCATGAAGGCCTCCGGCGGCAAGGCCAATCCCCAGGCGCTCAACGACATCCTGAAGCGCAAGCTGGGGATCTGAGGGCGGGGCGGCCGCGGTCTCCGCGGCCGCGTGCCTCCCGCCACTGCCTCTCCGGGACGGGCGGGTTTGCGGCGTGCATTGCGCAGCCGCCGCGTTGGGCTGCCCGGCCGGCGACCTACGCCTTTCCGGGCGTGCGATCGGGGGCATCCCCCACGCTGTGCGCGCAGGACGAGCGTCGCGCGACTGACGTGACCCGTGACCTATTCTGCGCCCGCGTTGCGACACGGGGGTGCAAATGCGCAAGGTCGGCTTGGTCCTGGCGGGGGTGGTTCTGGGCGTCGTCCTGGCCCCGTGTCTCGCGCCCAGCGGACGGGCGTTTCCCGCCGCCGAGCCGCGCATGGTGGGCACCTGGTCGCCGGATGGCTATCACGCCGCGGCGCGCAGCACCGCCTGGAAGCTGGGCGATGGCCTGCCGCGTCTGAACGCCGTGGCTGAGCCCGCCTATCTCACCACCGAGCCGGACCAGTCGGCCTTGGCTTTGGCCTTCACCGCGCAGAAAGGCGGCGCCTTCACCGGCACCGTCACCACCACGGACGGTGACACCGTGCCGGTGGTCGGCGCGTTTCGCAGCGATGGGCGCCGCTTTGTCTATTCCACGCCGTTCGGCAGCGGCAGCGGCGAGGTGGACGGCGACACCATGGAATGGTGCTCCACCGATGTGATGCCGAACTCGGCCGGCGCCACCTGCACCATGTATCGCAAGGGGTGGTAGCGCGCCCTCTCAGGCGTCACGTGTGGGCCCGAAAATCTCCTCGAACGCCACCCGCAACACGCTGTCCACTTCCGGCAGGGACACCAGCAAGCCAAGGTCCGCGAGGCTGGTGACGCCGTGCTCGCGCACGCCGCAGGGGATGATGCCGCCGAAATGGCTGAGGTCGGGGTCCACATTCAGCGACACGCCGTGGAAGCTCACCCATTGCCGCACACGGATGCCGATGGCGGCGATCTTGTCTTCCTGCCCGCCGGTGCGGGGCACCCACACCCCCACGCGGTCCTCGCGGCGCTCGCCGGTGACGTTGAAGGCGGACAAGGTGCCGATCAGCCAGGCCTCCAGCGCGCCCACGTAGCGGCGCAGGTCCGGGTCGCGTCGCTTGAGGTCCAAGAGCACATAGCCCACCCGCTGGCCGGGGCCGTGATAGGTGAACTGGCCGCCGCGCCCGGTCTCGAACACCGGGAAGCGGGCGTCGATGAGATCCTCGCGCCGGGCGCTGGTGCCGGCGGTGTAGAGCGGGGGATGCTCCACCAGCCAGACCATCTCCGGGGCGGAGCCGGCGGCAATGGCGGCCACGCGCGCTTCCATGGTGGCGACCGCCTCGGGATAGGCCACAGGGGCATCGCTCACCACCCAATCCACCGGCGGCGCGGCGGGGTCGCCCGGCAGGAAAGCGGTGGTCAAGGTGGAGCGAGGGCGGGGCTGGGGGATCATACAGCGACTTTGCACATCGGGAATCGGAGGGCGGCGCCATCCACAGGGGCATATAGAACTTCGGTGAGCCGACTGTGAGGCCTTGTGGCCCAGGATTCGATTTGCTAGACGATGGCCCCCGGCGCAAGACGATCCCTTGGGATCTCCGGCCCGGGTAGCACTCTCTGACTGCGGTCATGGCGGAATTGGTAGACGCGCTACCTTGAGGTGGTAGTGGGGAGACCCGTGGAGGTTCGAGTCCTCTTGACCGCACCAGATTGGCTTGGGACGAAAAAAGGCTCGCACGGAGATTTCCGGCGGGCCTTTTTCTTGTCCGAGAGGCCCCCGAGTCTTGCCCATGGCCGAACCCCGCGGCCCGGAACGGGCGATGCGCCATCTGAATACAAAAAGGCCCGATTGGGGTTAGCCAATCGGGCCTTTGCTTTGTCGTGCGAGGCGGAAAACCCTTCCATGGAGCGGGCGGGTGGTCCCTCCTGAAGAGGCCCCGCGGCCGTCAAGGGCGCTGGCTTGGGCCACCGCCACCGGCCGGCGCAATGCGCGCTCAGTTCAGGCCCTTGGGCAGGGCATCGGTCCACAACCGGGGCCAGAAGAGGGTGAACGGATTCTCCGGCGCCGGGCTGACCGGGCGCGCACTGGCCTCCGGGGCCGGCGTCGCGGGCGGCAAGGGGGCCGTGGCCACCGCATCCGCCGCCGGGCGCGCGGCCACCGGCTTCGGGGCGGCGGGGCGTGCGGCCACCGGATTCCCGCCGGCAGGCTTCGTCGGCGCGGTCCCAAGCGACGCGGGGGTCGTGGCCGGGGCGGTTCCGGTTGCCAACGCTGCGGTGGCCCGCGGACCGCCGGTGGGGGTGCTGGCCATCATCCCCGGGCCGGCGGGCACCACATGCACGATCTTGAAGCCGCGCGCCTTCAGTTCCCGCAGCAGGTTCGGCAGCATCACCGCCGTGGAGGGCTGGATGTCATGCAGGAGCAGAATGCCACCGCCGCCGGCGGTGAGGCGGTCCAGGGCACGCTTTTCCACCTCTTCCGGCTTCAGGTGCAACCAGTCGTCCGCCACCTGATCGACGCTGAAGACGGCGATGCCGTGCTCCTGGGTATAGGCTTCGTAGAATTTGGTGCGGCCAAGGCCCGGAAAGCGGAACCAGGGGTTGGGCGCGGCGCCCACCGGGGCGAGGGCGGCCTTCACCGAGGCGAACCCCTGCTCGATCTCCTGGATGCCGGCCTGCTGGGTCAGCTTGGGGAAGATCAGCGGATGGGTCTGGCTGTGGGTGCCGATGGTGTGGCCAGCCTCGTACACCTTTTGCAGCGCATGGGGATAGGCGCTGGCCATGCGGCCGACGATGAAGAAGGTCGCCTTGACGCATTCATGGTCCAGCGCCTCCAGGACCCGCGTGGTCATGGGCGGCAGCGGGCCGTCGTCGAAGGTGAGCACCACCTCGCCCTTCTCCAGCGGCAGAGTCTGCTTGTACTGCAGACGGCCGAGCAGGGGGCTGGTCTTGGGATCGATGGCGATGGTGCGCGAGACGCCCAGCGCATCGGGATTGCCCGGACAGGCAGAGGGGGCCGGAAGCTGGGGCGGCGCCTGCAGGCCGCTCGTCGCGGCGGCCACGGGCGCCACGGCTGCGGGGGCGGCCACGGCCGCCGGCGCAACGCTGGCAGGCGTGGACGGGGCGGCCGAGCCGGGTGCAGCGGAAACCGGGGCGGGGAGGGCGCCCGGGGCCTGGGCCTGCGCGCCGCTGAGGAGTGCCGTACTTGCCAGCGCCGCCATGGCGCCTGCCAGAAGAATGGACCGCATGTGCCGATACCTGCCAAACGCTCCCGTCAGGAGCGACCCGTGTCCGGGCGAGCGACCGCCCGACCCTTGGAGTGCCCGCCGGCTGCCGATTACGGCCGGTCGTGGACGGGCTGCCGCGCGGGTACGATATGAACCACTTGATAGCCACGCTGAGCTAGAGCGCGCAAGAACGCCGGAATCATGGCCGCCGTCTGCGCCTTGGTATCATGAAAGAGGATGATCCCCCCGCCTGCTGCATCCAGGCGTTGCAGAATTAGGGCAAGTTCCTGGTCCGGCGTCATCTTGTTCCAGTCGCTGGCCCACAGGTCGGCGCCGAAGACCGCGATGCCGCGTTGCTGCAGATAGGCCAGCAACTCCGGCGTCGCCGCAAAACCGGGGAAACGGAAGAAAGGCACCCGCGGCACCGAATCGGCAGCGCCATAGGCCGCGATGTCGTCGGCCGCCATGCCGCGGGTGATTTCCGCTTGGGCAGCGGCAAAAGGCAGGCGCGCCAGGGTGATGTCCGGATGGGTCATGCTGTGATGGGCCAGCGTATGGCCTTCGGCAATCTCCCGGCGGACCAGCTCCGGCCGCGCCTTGGCATTTTCGCCGATCAGGAAAAAGGTCGCCCGCACGCACTCCGCCTTGAGCGCGTCCAGCACCGCCGCAGTGGTGTGCGGCCAGGGCCCGTCATCGAACGTCAGCACCACTTCGCGCGGTTTCAGCGGTAGCGTGCCGGGGAAGGATTTGGTGCCCACCTGCACCCCTGCCGGGACCTCCAGCACCCGCGCCGTGCCCAGAGCATCGGGGCGGCCGGCGCAGCCATCGGCTGCATGCGCGGTGGTCGGAAGCGCCAGGGCCAACCCGGCCAGCAGAAACGCTGCGCAAAGGGTGGGTACCGGGAGGCGACGACACCCCGGTGAAAGAGGCTGCCTCATGCGTTGTCTCCCGGTCCGTGGCCGCCGTCGGCGTTTGCGTTCGCCGGTGCTCCCCCCTAGAACGCCCTGAGCTTCCGTTCAACGCTTCCCCAAGGAGACGAGCCATGCGCGATGACGCCGATCTCGCCCTTGCGGAGGCGCCCGAGGGACCGACCCGTGACGACAACGGTCACATCGCCGCCGGGTTTGTCGCCGCGGTCGAGGCCGCGATCGCGGCGTCGGATGGGCCGGGCCTGCGCGCGCGGGTGCATGACCTGCACGAAGCCGACGTCGGTGACCTGATCGAGGCGCTGGCGGCAGAGGATCGGCCGCGGCTGATCGAACTGCTGGGCGGCGACTTTGATTTCACCGCGCTGACCGAACTCGACGAGACGGTGCGGTTGCAGATCCTGCGCCACCTGCCGCCGCGCACCGTCGCGGACGGCATCCGCGACCTCGATTCGGACGACGCGGTCTATATCCTTGAAGACCTGGAGGAAGAGGACAAGGCGGCCATCCTCGCCTTCATCCCGGCTCCCGAGCGCGTCGCGCTGCAGCGCTCGCTTGATTATCCCGAGGAGAGCGCCGGCCGGCGCATGCAGACCGAGTTCATCGCCGTGCCGCCGTTCTGGACCGTGGGACGCGCCATCGACTACATGCGCGAGACCGAGGACCTGCCGGAAACCTTCTACGAGATCTTCGTGGTGGATCCGGCCTATCATCTGATGGGCGCCCTTCCGCTGGACCGCCTCCTGCGCACCAAGCGAGCGGTGCTGGTCACCGCGGTGAAAAGCGAACGCGCCCATGTGGTGAAGGCCAGTGCCGACCAGGAAGACGTCGCGCACATGTTCGAGCACTACAATCTGGTGTCGGCCCCGGTGGTGGACGATGCCGGGCGCCTCGTGGGGGTGATCACCGTCGACGACATCGTGGACGTGATCCAGGAAGAGGCGGACGAAGACCTGCGCGCCATGGCCGGCGTCGGCAGCGACGAGGAACTGTCCGACACTGTGGCCTATACCGCCAAGGGCCGGCTGCCGTGGCTGCTGGTGAACCTGCTCACCGCCTTCTTTGCCGCCTCCATCATCTCGCTATTCTCCGATTCCATCGAGAAGATGGTGGCGCTGGCGGTCCTGATGCCCATCGTTGCCTCCATGGGCGGCAATGCGGGCAACCAGACCATGACGGTGGCGGTGCGGGCCCTGGCCACCAAGGACCTGGGCAGCCACAACGCCCGCCGCGTGGTGCTGCGCGAGGTGCTGGTGGGACTGGTCAATGGTTGCATCCTGGCGGTGCTGCTGGGCTCTATCGCCGCCGCCTGGTTCGCCAACTGGCAGTTGGGGGGCGTGATCGCCTCGGCGCTCATCATCAACATGTTCGCGGCTGGCCTGTTCGGCATTCTCGTGCCCATCGTCATCAGCCGCCTCAAGCTGGATCCGGCGGTGGCGTCTGGGGTATTCGTCACCACAGTCACCGATACGGTCGGCTTTTTTGCCTTTCTCGGCCTCGCTTCGCTGTGGTTCCGGCCGTAAAGCGCCGCCGCAGCACAGGATTTAACCAAGTCAAAGGATCAAAAACAGGCGTTGCTTGCAGATAGCGCGCCGCGGATCATACAACCTGCATTGACAGCCAACAGACCTGCGTTTTGGGTGGGGCGTGCCGGGGTCTTGGGGAGGCGAACATTTCAAGATTGGATAGCCCCCGCTGGACCCGAATGACCGTCACGGCCGTGGCGGCCATCCTGCTCGTGGTGGCGGCGCTGCTGGCGTTTCTGGTGGATGCGATCCTGGCCAATGACGAGGCCGACGCGGTGCAGGAACGCGAGGCGGTGCGTGCCTTTCTGTCCACCCATGCCACCCACATGCAACAGGTGCTGAAGACCACTGCATCCATGGCCAAGCTGGACAAGGATGCCACCAGCGTTTCGGAAAGCTGGTTTCAGTCCACGTTCGGTCGGCCCCTGAATGACCAGTTCGGCTTCGAACAGAGCGTCCTGGTCGATAGCGCCGGCAATGTGCTTTACGCCTCCAACCGTGGCGAGCCGGTGCAACCCGAGGCGCTGGCGCAAGCACGGCCGGCTCTGAGCGCCCTGGTGTGGGCGGCGGAACACCAGAGCGGCGCGCACAGCGGCATCGTTCGCCAAGGGCCGGTGACCGGGGTTGCGGCGGTGGAGCCGGTGGGCGAGCCGGACGCAGCCGATGGGCCGTCCGGCCGGCGTCGCATATACGCTGTCACCGTGGATCTGCTGAATGCCGATCTCTTCCGGGAACTGGGCCGCACGTTCAAGCCAGCCGCCTTCAAGCTGGTGGAGGGGATCGCGCCCAAGCAGGACAATGGGGTGGCGGTGGCGGACCTGGCGGACGGGCGGGCGCTCTCCGTGACCTGGCCGCCCGCCCGGCCCGGCCGCGCCTTGCTGGCGCGTGTGGCCCCGCCGGTGGCGTTGCTGTCCTCCACACTGCTGCTCATGTGCGGCGTGCTGCTCGTCCAGACGCGCCGCACCGCGCGGGCGCTGGCGCGCAGCGAAGCCGAGGCCAATGCGCTGGCGGCGCAAGATGCGCTGACCGGCCTTGCCAACCGGGGGCATTTCATCGCCGCTCTGGACCGGTCGGTGTCCGACCTGGCCGAGGGCGAGACCCTGGCGCTGCTGTTTCTCGACCTCGACGGCTTCAAGGACATCAATGACACCCTCGGGCATGCTGCGGGCGACACGCTGCTGCGGATCGTGGCCGCCCGTCTGCAAGGGTGCGTGGGTGGCGACAGTCTGGTGGCGCGCTTCGGCGGCGATGAGTTCGTGCTGATGGCGTGGCCTGACGGGCAGCGGCGACTGCCCGATTTAATGGAAGGGATCTTGGCCGCCATGCGCGCACCGATGGCGTTCGACGGCGTCGAATTGCAGGTGGGGGCCTCCATCGGCGCGGCGGTCGCCCCCATCGACGCGGCCACCGGCCCGGAGCTGATGCGCCTGGCGGACATCGCGCTCTATCGGGCAAAGGCGGAGGGGCGCGGCAGTGCGGTGCGCTTCGAGCCCTCCTTCGAGCGCGAAGTGCGGCGCCGCCGCACCATCGAACTGGAACTGGCGAGCGCCATCGATACCGGCCAGCTGGCGCTGGTGTACCAGCCGCAGGTGGACGTGGAGAATGAGCGCATCGTCGGCTTCGAGGCGCTGGTGCGGTGGGACCATCCCCGCCGCGGGCGGCTCATGCCCGGGGATTTCCTGCCGGTGGTCGAGGGCACGCCGCTGATCACCCGTCTCGACGACTGGGTGTTGCGCAACGCCTGCTTGCAGGCGCGCGATCTGGCTGGCGTCACCCTGGCGGTCAACATGTCGCCGGTGAGCCTGCGCACCGCGGGGATCGCCGACCATGTGGTGCAGGCCCTGGAGACGGCCGGCTTCGATCCGCAGCGGCTGGAGATCGAGATCACCGAGAGCGCCATCATCGGCACCGACCGGCAGGTCAATGAGGCTCTGACGCAATTGCGCGCCATCGGCGTGCGCCTCGCGCTGGACGATTTCGGCACCGGCCATGCCTCCTTGGTGCATGTGCGCCGCTTCCCCATCACCAAGATCAAGATCGATCGCTCGTTCATCTCCAATCTCGGGGTGGAGCGGGATGCGGCGGCGATCGTGGAATATGTGGTCCGGCTCGGGCGCTCGCTCGGCATCACCCTCACTGCGGAAGGCGTGGAAACGCGGGAACAACTGCGGTTTCTGCGGGCGTTCGGGGCGCAGCAGGCGCAGGGCTATCTGTTCTCGCCCCCGCTGCCTTTGGCGGCGGCGGCGGCGCTGCTGGAGCGCAATCGGGAGATGCTGGGCAGCGCACGGCGCGCCAGCGGCCGCGAGGGCGCCCGCCACCCCGTTTGATGCGCGTGCGATGCGCCGGGTTCCACCCGCTGCCGGTCCCCTCTACAGTCCGGGCGCGGGGACGCAGAAGCCCCGAGCGCAGATCAAAAGCACCGGCTCAGCCGCGGGAGATGACGGCCATGCTCGCCAATACGCATACAGGTTTCGATTTCGACCTCGGCGAGACCGCCGACATGCTCCGCGATTCGGTGCGCGGGTTCTCCCAGGACCTGATCGCCCCGCGGGCCGATGAGATCGACCGCTCGAACCAGTTTCCCCGTGACCTCTGGCCCAAGCTGGGCGAACTGGGCGTCCTGGGCCTGACGGTCGAGGAGGAATATGGCGGCTCGGGCCTGGGCTATCTGGAGCATGTGATCGCCATGGAGGAGATCAGCCGGGCCTCCGCTTCGGTCGGTCTGTCCTATGGGGCGCATTCCAATTTGTGCGTGAACCAGATCCGCCGCAACGGCAGCGAGGCGCAGAAGCGCGCCTATCTGCCCAAGCTGATCTCCGGCGAGCATGTGGGGGCGCTGGCCATGTCCGAGCCCGGAGCCGGATCGGACGTGGTGTCCATGCGCACCCGCGCCGAAAAGAAGGGCGACCGCTACATCCTCAACGGCAGCAAGATGTGGATCACCAACGGCCCCATCGCCGAGACCCTGGTGGTCTATGCCAAGACCGACCCGGACGCGGGCGCGCGCGGCATGACGGCGTTCCTCGTCGAGAAGGGCTTCAAGGGTTTCTCCACGGCGCAGAAGCTGGACAAGCTCGGCATGCGCGGATCCGACACCGGCGAACTGGTGTTCGAGGATTGCGAAGTGCCGGAAGAGAATGTGCTGGGCGCCGTGGGACGCGGGGTCAACGTGCTGATGTCGGGCCTGGATTATGAGCGCGCGGTGCTGGCCGGCGGCCCCGTGGGCATCATGCAGGCCTGCATGGACGTGGTGCTGCCCTATCTGCATGAGCGCAAGCAGTTCGGGCAGCCCATCGGCACCTTCCAACTGATGCAGGGCAAGCTGGCGGACATGTATGTGGCGATGAATTCCGTGCGCGCGTACGTCTATGCGGTGGCCAAGGCCTGCGACCGCGGCGCGACCACCCGCGAGGATGCGGCGGGGGCGATCCTGCTGGCGGCGGAGAAGGCCACCTGGATGGCGCTGGAGGCGATCCAGACCTTGGGCGGCAACGGCTACATCAACGACTATCCCACCGGCCGGCTGCTGCGGGACGCCAAGCTCTATGAGATCGGCGCCGGCACCAGCGAAATCCGCCGCATGCTGATCGGCCGCGAATTGTTCGACAAGACGGCCTGAAAGACCTCCCGCCTTGCCGCACCCTTCGACCCTGTCCCCAAATGGGGTATGGAGCAGGTCTGGGAGGCCGAATGGATTCTTTCTTTACGGTGTCAAAGGTGGGGTGGCTGCTGGCCGCCCCGTCCAACCTGCTGGTGTTCGGCATCGTGGTCGGGCTGCTGCTGCGGGTCGCGGACGTGCGCCGGCCGGCCATGGCGGTGACTGCCTTGTCGGTGCTGGGGGTGCTGGTGTTCGGCTTCTCGCCGGCGGCCAATTATCTCGCCTCGCCGCTGGAGGAGCGCTTTCCCCCCTTCAAGGATGACGGTCGTCCGGTGGACGGCATCATCCTGCTGGGCGGCGCCGAGGTGCCCGATGTGGCGCTGGCGCGCGGCGTGCCGGCGCTGAACGATGCCGCCGAACGCATGATCGCCTTTTCCGCCTTGGCTCGGCGCTATCCCAATGCGCGGCTGGTATTTTCCGGCGGCAGCGGGCTGTTGGAGCCGGGCGAGGCGGTGGAAGCGGATGCGGTGCAACTGACCTTGCGCGATCTGGGCATGGACCTGCAGCGGATCACCTTCGAGCGGCGCTCCCGCAATACGGCGGAAAATGCCGCCTTCACCCGCCAGGCCATGGATCCCGCGCCGGGATCGCGCTGGCTGCTGGTGACCTCCGCCTTCCACATGCCCCGTGCCATCGGCTGCTTCCGCGGCGCGGGATTCCCCGTTGAGGCCTATCCGGTGGACTACCGCACCGTGTCGGTCCACGACCTCGATGGCGGGTTCACCCGGGTGGCCCAAGGCCTGGACCTGACCGACATCGCCACGAAGGAGTGGCTGGGGCTAGCAGCCTATTATCTGTCTGGGCGCATTCCCGCGCTTTTTCCGGCACCGGAGGCGGCCGGCGCTGTGGCGGCCCGCTGAGGGTCGTTGCAACCGGTCGCGTCAGTCGTCCCGTGGCAGCCCGAGACGGTAGACGCCGCGAAAATCCGCCGGGTCCACGGGCTTGCCCTTGCGATAGATGATGAGCCGGCCTTCACCCGCGAGCCGGACCGCCACCCGGCGCACCAGCGGCAGCACGCGCTGCCAGCCGTCGCCCGTGGCCAGGGCCCGGGCGGCATCGGAGGGGTCGATGCTCTTGCCGTCCGCCCGCTGGCGGGCGAGATCGAGAATGGTCTGTTCCACATCGCTTTCGGCGGGGAGGGGCGCGTGGTCGGGATTGGGGGCGGTGATCATGCGCCCTCCTGACACCGCCGCCGCGCCGATGCAAGCCTGGCGCATGGCTGCCATGAAAGCCTTGGACTGCGGCGAAGAGCCCATTGCTCTTTCGGTCACACTTTCTTAACTGAGATGACAAGACGCCGCAGAATGGGCGTTATCGTCTAAACAGGGTTCATCATCTCATCATGAGTGTCGCAACCGAGCGGTCCTGCTGGTGTTTCGCGCGGCTCGCCTTGACGGCCTTCGGCCTCGGCATTGCCATCGTCTATGTTTTCGGTGGGTTCGATCCGAATTTTGTCGCGCTGCATTGAGCGCTGAGTCCATGCTGCCCCGCCGGCGGATCGCACGGAGGCGCAGATGGCATTGACGCTCTACATCGGCAACAAGACCTATTCCTCCTGGTCGCTGCGTCCCTGGCTGGCGCTGGCGGCGGCTGGCATTGCCTTCGAAGAAGTGGTCTTGCCGCTGGGCAGCGACCTCTTCCGCGCCACGTTGGCGCCGTTCGGGGCTTCGGGCCGGGTGCCGCTGCTGGTGGACGGCGATATGGTGGTCTGGGAATCGCTGGCCATCATCGAGACCATCGCGGACCGGTATCCCGATCGCGGGGTCTGGCCGGCCGATCCCTCGGCGCGCGCCTTGGCGCGCGCGATCTCTGCCGAGATGCACGCCGGCTTCTCCGCCGTGCGCGGCGCATTGCCGATGAATCTGGCTCGCCCGCCGGAAGCCCGCGCCGTGAGCGAGAAGGCTCAGGCGGACGTCGATCGTATCCAAAGCATCTGGACCGACGCCCGGACCCGGTTCGGCGCGGCGGGGCCGTTCCTGTTCGGGGGCTTCACCGCCGCCGACGCCATGTTCGCCCCGGTGGCCACCCGATTTCGCACCTATGCGGTGCCGCTGGATCCGGTGAGTTCCGCTTATGTGGAGGCCATCCACACCCAGCCGGATTTCGTGCGCTGGCGCGCCGCGGCCTTGACGGAGACCTGGGTGGTGGCCGAAGACGAAGTGGACTGGCCGGTGGTCAAGCGGGCGCCGTGACCGAGGGGTCGCAGGCCGGCTCATCTGCTCCTTCCCTATCTCAAGGCGCCCCGGCGCGATCCGCTGGCCAGGCCGGCGGACGGGCGGGGTTCGGGATTCTCCATGCCGCTGCATCTGCTGAAATTGTGCGTCGGGGCGACCTCCGTGGCCGATCTGGAAGACTGGATCGGCGAACGTCTGGCCCGGCGCCGGGCGGCGGGGGAGCCGGTGGAACCTATTCATACGACGCGGATGGTGCCCACCCGGGTGGACGAACTGGTCGACGGCGGGTCGCTTTATTGGGTCATTAAGGGCGAGGTGGCCTGCCGCCAGGCGCTGCGGGAGGTGCGCCCGTTCACCGATGCCGACGGCATTCGCCGCTGCCATCTGGTCCTGGATCCCACCGTGGTGAAGGTGGCGCCGCGACCTGCGCGGCCGTTCCAGGGCTGGCGCTACCTGAAGGCCGCCGACGCGCCCGCCGATCTGGGCGGCCGCGCAACGGGCGATCCGCTGCCCGAGCATCTGGAGCGGGAATTGCGGGCATTGGGGCTGCTGTAGCCTCAGCGCCGGGGGCAACCCTGCGGGGCCGGACCGGTGCCGCCTGCGTCCACCTGCGGCCGGTCAAGGGAGAGGCAGGGCCCACGCCGCGCGCGCGCCCTGCCTTTGGTCTCGGGGATAGCGGGTGTCGGGAGACGCGCCGTCAGCCCGCCCGCAGGTTCTGAACCACGCGTTCGACTTCCGCTTTCATCTGCTGCGCCTGCCCGGTGAGGGTGCCCGACAAGGTCATCAGCTGCGCGGAGGCGGCCCCGGTCATCACCGCCGCGCGTCCAACGCCCGAGATGTTCTCATTGACCGATTCCGTGCCGCGGGCGGCCTGCTGGGTATTGGTGGAGATCTCCTGCGTGGCCGCGCCCTGTTCCTCGATGGCGGCTGCGATGGCCGACGATGTCGTGCGGATCTGCGAGATCGTGCCGACGATGCGCTCGATGGAGGCCACGGACCGATTGGTGGCGTGCTGGATCTCCGAGACCTTGCCGGCGATCTCATCGGTGGCCTTGGCGGTCTGCGCCGCCAATTGCTTCACTTCCTGGGCGACGACCGCGAAGCCCTTGCCCATTTCGCCGGCGCGGGCCGCTTCAATGGTGGCGTTCAGGGCCAGCAGATTGGTCTGATTGGCGATGTTGGTGATGAGGCTGACCACTTCGCCTATCTTGGTGGCCGACTGCGACAGCTCGATGATTTCCGCCTGCGTGCGGGCGGTTTCTTCCGCCGCGCCGGAGGCGATGGTGGCGGCGTGGGAGACCTGCGACCCGATCTCCCGGATGGAGGCGGTCATCTCTTCGGTGGAGGCGGCCACCGTCTGCACATTGTGGGTAGCCTCTTCCGCCGCGCTGCCGACGGCTTCCGCCTGGCGGGAGGTCTCCTCCGCGGTGGAGGCCAGGTTGCGGGCGGCTTCCGAGACCTCGGTGGAGGATTGCGCGAAGGCGGTGGCCAGAACGCCCATGCTGGCTTCAAACGTGCGGGCGATGTCGAGGCGCGCGTCGCGCACCTTTTCCACCATGCGCTGCTCTTGCACAGCGGCTTCGGCACGCAGGAGCTGAGCGTCCACCAGGCCCTGGCGGAACACCTCCACGCCCTTGGCAATGGTGCCGACCTCGTCCCTGCGCTCGGTCCCGGGCACCGACGTGTCAAGCTTGCCGCTCGACAGGGCCTCCATGACGCGGATGAGGGCTTCCAGCGGCTTGATGATGCCGTAGCGCGACACCAGGAGCGCCAGCATCAGGCAGAACAGAAGCGCCCCGCCCATCAGCCAGTTGAGGGTCATGATGGTGGAGCTTGTCTGCGCGGTCAGATCGGTGATGGTGGTCTTTGATTTTGCCACCGCGCCGTCGATGAACTGGCTGATTTCGGTGCCGACCGTGGCCATCACGGGATCGCAGGTGGCCACCATCATCTGGCCGGCCTTGACGATGTCCTCCGGGGTGGTCGAGTCGCGCGCCAATTTGATCACCGGGGCACACGGGCCGCTGAGGGCGCCCTGCACGCGCGCCGATAACGAGTCGATCATCGGTGCCATGTGCGGCGCCAGCAGCTTGGCATCGGCCGTGCGCTTGCCCAGGGTCTCAAGGGTCGATGCCAGCTTCGCGTCAGCGGCTTTGATTTCGGCGTCATCGGTGGCGACCACCAATTGATAAATGGACCGCTGCACACTGACCACCTGGCGGTTCACCCGTGCCATTTGCAGCACGGCCGCGTCGTCGCTGCCGATCACCGCGACATAAGCGGCGCTCAGCTCGTTCATCTGTCGACCGGAGAAGACAATCCCAAAGGCGGCGCAGGCGCCAAGCAATAGGAGGAGGGCGCCGATCTTGAACATGATCGGCCAATTCTTAAGGGACATGACATCTACCTTTTCGTGGGTCATGCCTCCGCTGCGCGATGCAACGCTCGGCCTTGGACCTGCCCGACGCGAAAAGGTTAAGTACGCCCTCAAACCGCCTGCCCGAGCGACCTTTTCGTACCAGGCTTGCGTCAGGCTCCCTAAAACGCAGGGTTCTGGGTGTATTGCCGCCACACTGCACGTCAATCTGGACCGATCCGCACGAGAGCTTTGGCCGAAAAGGGGTTTCAGGCGGGAGCGGCGCGATGCGGACGGCCGGGACGGGCTGAACGCGAGAAGGGCCCCGCGCATGGCGCGGAGCCCTTCATCTGCTGCTGGCCGGGGGGGACTCAGCCAGCGCGCAGATTCTGTACCACCCGTTCCACCTCCAGCTTCAGCTGCTCCGCCTGGGCGGTCAGCGAGCCGGACAGGGACATCAGCTGGGAGGAGGCGGCACCGGTCATGCCGGCGGCGCGGCTCACCCCATTGATGTTGTCGTTCACCGTCTCGGTGCCGCGGGCAGCCTGCTGGGTGTTGGAGGCGATCTCCTGGGTGGCGGCGCCCTGCTGCTCGATGGCCGCGGCAATGGCGGAGGAGGCGCTGCGGATTTGGCCGATGGTGCCGACGATCCGGTCGATGGATTCCACCGAACGGTTGGTGGCCTGCTGGATCTCGCCCACCTTGCCGGCGATCTCGTCGGTGGCCTTGGCGGTCTGGGCCGCCAATTGCTTCACTTCCTGGGCGACCACCGCGAAGCCCTTGCCCATCTCGCCGGCGCGGGCCGCCTCGATGGTGGCGTTGAGGGCCAGCAGATTGGTCTGGCTGGCGATGTTGGTGATGAGGTCCACCACTTCACCGATCTTGGCGGCCGACTGGGACAATTCGATGATCTCCGACTGAGTACGCGAGGTTTCATCCGCGGCGGACGCAGCGATCTTCGCCGCATGGGACACCTGGGAGCCGATCTCGCGGATGGAGGCGGTCATCTCCTCGGTGGAGGCGGCCACCGTCTGCACGTTGTGGCTGGCCTCTTCAGCCGCGCCGCCCACGGCTTCCGCCTGCCGGGAGGTTTCCTCGGCGGTGGAAGCGAGGTTCCGGGCCGCTTCCGACACTTCATTGGACGACTGGGCGAAGGCGGCGGCGAGGGCCCCCATGCTGGCTTCGAAGGTGCGGGCGATCTCGAGGCGTTCGTTGCGGACGCCTTCGGCGGCGCGCTGTTCCTGGAGGGCCGCGTCCTGGCGCAGGCGATCGGCTTCCACCATGCCTTTGCGGAAGACTTCCACGCTCTTGGCGATGGCGCCCACTTCGTCCTTGCGGTCGGTGCTGGGCACGGTGACGGTGAGCTTGCCGCCGGCCAGTTCCTGCATGATGGCGATGATGGCTTCCACCGGCTTCACGATGCCGTAGCGGGCCATCAGGAAGGAGAGGATCAGCACCACCACAATGGCGCCGCCCATGATGCCATAGAGCGTGCTGACGGTGGTGCTGGTCACCGCCTTGAGGGTGTCGATTTTCTGATCCACATCAGTAATTGCGGAATCGATGATCTTGGTGATGTCGCTGGCAATGGCGCGCAGGGCTGGATCGCAGACGCTGAGCATCAGGACGGCGGCCTTTTCATTTTCAGCCTGAGTGGTCCCCGTGAGCGCTAGGCGCAGGGTTTCGCCACACGTGTCCTTGAGAACCACGTTCATCCGGCTCACCAGTTCATTCACTTTGGGCGCCAGGTCCGGCGCCGCAGCTTTCGCCTGATTGGCCCGGGTCATGAACGAGTCCATGCCGGTCTTGATCTCGGCCTCGGCGGCCTTGTTGCCCTCTTCCGTTGTCGAGGTCACGGCCTGGAAGACCGAACGGGCCACCCAGACCACCTGGCGATTCATGCGTGCGAAGGCGACACTCGCCCGGGCTTCGCCCTGCAGCAGCGCGGAATACTTGTCGCCAATGGATTGCATTTGAGCGCCGGCGAGGATCGTGCCTGACACAGCACAGACACCGAGCAGCACCACCAGTGCTGCAATCTTGAACATGACGGGCCAATTCTTCAGCGACATCAGATCATCCTTTTCACACCATGGACGCCCGCCGCGGCGGCGCGACGGGATCGCCAAAAGTGCATGGCGTCGAAAAGGATTAACCGTCCCCCCTTAGCGCCGTGCTCCGAGGGACCTTTGTCGCGATGGCTTGCGCGTGGCTGACGTCCGTGTGCGTGGTGCGTTGCACAACCAGCCGGATACATGTCATTCTGGAGCGGATGCAATCGGATTTCCGCTGCTGGCCCATTCCGCCCAGGAGCCGTCATAGAGCGCCAGGGGGGCCTTGCCGACGCTCTCCAGCGCCACCCACAAGATGGCGGCGGACACACCGGACCCGCAGGTGGTGATGACGGGCCGGTCCAGGTCCAGCCCCGCGCCAATCAAGGCAGAGCGGACATCCTCCGGCGGTAGCAGGTGCCCATCCTTCACGATCTCGCCGAACGGCAGGTTCAGGCTGCCAGGGATGTGGCCGGAGGAAATGCCGGGGCGGGGCTCGGGCGCCGTGCCCGCAAACCGGTTCGCCGGACGGGCATCCAGGATCTGGATAGAGGTTCCGGAACGCGCATTATCCACCTTGCTGATGTCCGCCACAATGGAACGGTCCAGTCGGGCGGAGAACACCGCCGGGGCGCGCGTGGCCGGCCCGTCCGCGGTGGGGCGGCCTTCCGCCAGCCATTGCGGCAGCCCGCCATCCAGAATCAGCACCTCGCGCACGCCGAAGGCCTTGAACGTCCACCACACCCGCGGCGCGGAAAACAGGCCGGCGGCGTCATAGACCACGATGCGCAGGCCATCGCCGATGCCCAGCGCCCCTACGGCGGCGGCGAAGGCGGCGGGTTCCGGCAGCATGTGGGGCAGGGACGTGGCCGGATCGGAAATGGCGTCGATATCGAAGAACACCGCGCCGGGAATATGCCGCTCCAGAAACTCCGCTTTGCCGCTGCGCCCGCTGGTGGGCAGGTGCCAGGAGCCGTCCACGATCACCAGGTCCGGGGCATCGAGATTGGCGGCAAGCCATGCGGTGGAGACGAAGGGGCTGGACGCGGGCATGGCTTGGCCTTCTGTGAGAGCGGTCAGACCAGGACGTTCGGCACCTCGACTTTGCGTTCCAGCCAGGCCGGGACGGGCAGATCCTTGGAGCGCAGGAAGTCCGGGTTGAACAGTTTGGACTGATACCGTGTGCCGTAGTCACACAGGATGGTCACGATGGTGTGCCCCGGTCCGAGCTCCCGCGCAAGCCGGATGGCGCCCGCCACATTGATGCCGGACGAGCCCCCCAGGCACAGGCCTTCGTGCTCCAGAAGATCGAACACGATGGGGATGGCTTCCGCGTCGGGGATCTGGAAGGCCGCATCCACTGGCGCGTCCTCCAAGTTGGCGGTGATGCGCCCCTGGCCGATGCCTTCGGTGATGGACGACCCCTCCGCGTGCAGCACGCCGGAGGTGTAGAAGGAATAGAGCGCCGCCCCCATGGGATCAGCCAGTCCGATCTTGATCGCGGGGTTGCGGGCCTTCAGCGCGAGGCCCACGCCAGCGAAGGTGCCGCCGGTGCCCACGGCGCAGACGAAGCCGTCCACCTTGCCGTCGGTCTGCTCCCAGATCTCCGGTCCTGTGGTGTCGATGTGCGCCTGGCGATTGGCCACATTGTCGAACTGATTGGCCCAGATGGCCCCGTGCGGTGCGGTCTTGGCCAGCGCTTCGGCCAGCCGGCCGGAGACCTTCACGTAATTGTTCGGGTTGGCGTAGCCCACGGCGGGCACCTCCACCAGCGTGGCGCCGGCGAGCCGCAGCATGTCCTTCTTTTCCTGAGACTGGGTCTCGGGAATGACGATCACCGTCTTGAAGCCAAAGGGGGCAGCCACCAAAGCGAGGCCGATGCCGGTATTGCCGGCCGTGCCTTCGACGATGGTGCCGCCCGGCTCGATCTGTTTCTTGGCCATGGCATCCTGGATGATGCCCAGAGCCGCCCGGTCTTTCACAGATTGGCCGGGATTCATGAATTCCGCTTTGCCCAAAATGGTGCAGCCGGTGGCCTCTGAGGCCCGCTTGAGCTTGATCAGCGGCGTGTGGCCGATGGAATCTACAAGGCCGTTGCGGAAATTCATCAGAACCACTCCAAATTCTCGGAGCAGCCTAGTCCAACGCGAGGCGGCGCGGCAACCGTTCGCCTGCGCGCGGTTGTCTCACCCGGCAGAGCGCAGCTCGCGGCGGGTGTGCTCATAGGCGCGCAGGGCGCGGTCGCGGGCGGCCGCATGGTCCACCAGCGGCTTGGGATAGTCGACGCCCAGGCGGATGCCGGCCTGCGCCAGATCCAGCGCGCCGGCCTCCCAGGGCTTGTGGATGAAAGCGTTCGGCAGCTTGGCCAGTTCCGGCACATAGGTGCGCACATAGGTACCCGCGGGATCGAACTTCTCGCCCTGGAGCACCGGATTGAAGATGCGGAAATAGGGGGCGGCGTCGGCCCCCGATCCGGCCACCCATTGCCAGCTGGCCGCATTGCTGGCGGGGTCGGCATCCACCAGCGTGTCCCAGAACCAGCGTTCGCCGTCCTGCCAGGGAACCAGCAGGTGCTTGCAGAGGAAGGAGGCCACCACCATGCGCACCCGGTTGTGCATCCAGCCGGTGGTCCACAGCTGGCGCATGCCGGCGTCGACGATGGGATAGCCGGTGCGGCCGCGCTGCCACGCCTTGAGGTCGCCGGAGCATTCCCGCCAGGGAAAGGCATCGAACGAGGCTTGCAGATTGCGCCGGGCGAGATCGGGCACCGCGTGCAGCAGATGGTGGGAGAATTCCCGCCAATAGACCTCTGCGTCGAACTTGCGCACGTCCGCCAGCGGCACGGCGCCCGCCTCCCCCGCATGGGCGGCAGCGGCCAGGACCTGGCGGGGCGAGAGTTCGCCGAACCGCAGCCGCGGCGACAGGCGGGAGACGTGGGTCTGGTCCGGCCGATCACGGCCATCGGCATAGCCGGCCAGGCCGTCTGACAGGAAGCGCTCCAGCCGCTCCCGCGCCGCCGCCTCGCCCGGCTGCCACGCCGCCCGCAATCCGCCCGCCCAATCGGGCCGCGCGGGCTCCAGGTCCCAGTCATCCAGGCTGTCGCTCGCCAGCGGAGCGGCGCCGATCAGGCGTGGCACTGGCAGCGGCCGACCGATCGTCCCGATCTTCATCGCCGCCCGCTGAAAGGCGGAAAAGGTCCGCGGCAGTCCGCCGCCCGTGCCCCGGACATCCCCCGGCAGGTGCAGGAGATGGCCGAGCGTGCGCTCCACCGACTGTCCAGAGGCAGAGAGCGCTTGTGCCAGGGCCTCATCCACCGCCTGTTCCGCCTTGCCCGGCCGCCAGTTGAAGGCGAGGCGATCTGCGCCGGCCGCCCGCATGACCTCGGGCACGATGCGGCCCGCCGCACCGCGCCTCAGAACCAGCGGCACCCCATGCCGGCCCAGGTCCGCCTGCAAGGCCCGCAGCGATCCGGCCAGCCACCAGCGCGCGGCCCCGCCCAGCCGGCGCACGCCGGGGCTGTCCTCATCCAGCACATAGAGCGCGAGAACCGGCCGGGCGCCGCCGGCAGCGGCGATGAGCGCGGGATTGTCCGCGAGACGCAGGTCGTCACGGAACCACATCACGGCGGTGCTGGCGGCGCTCATGACCGTTCTCCCTGTCCAGGCCAGCCGCGCGGACCTTTGCCCGATTACGCACCGCCCAGCCGGGCAGATCATACGCCTGCAGTCGCGCCCGCGGTACCGCGGCCGGCAGATGTCAATCTGCGGCGCTGCCGGAGGAAACGGATTGTGGGGCTTCGGGCAATGGGGGCTCCGGCATCCGGCCGAAGGCGATGCCTGCTGTGCCGAAGATCAGGAAGGTGCCGCCGATGATGCCCAGGATGATGCTGACGCCCCGCTGCTCCCACACGCTGCCGATGCTGGCATCGCCCGGTCGGGCCGGCGGAAACAGCACCTCTACCGGATCGCCCACAGCGTAACCCGCCGGGCGGGAGCGCCACTTGGAGGTGAACAGGATCTGGCGGCCCTCGGCGGTGTGAAAGCGCACCACGGGGCTGGCAGAGCCATCGTTGGAGCGTTGGAGCGCCGTCACCACGCCCGCGGCACGCTCGGAATTGCGGATGAACCGGTCCGTCGTCCAGGTCAGCACGCCGCATCCCACCAGCAGACCGAAGCCAAGGACGAAGAAGATGTAGCCGATGGCCCGAAACATGGTCATGGCTCAGCCCCCCGCCGTCCGGGGCTGCCGCGCTTGGCCGGCTTCTTCCGATAGGCCTCCAGAAGACGGAAGGTCTCGCGGTCCTTGGCCATGGTGCTCATGGCCCGCAGGCGGTCGCTGTCCACCCAGTCGTCGAGCTGCTCGGGCCGATGCAAGGCGATGTGGATCATGGCCGCGCGCAGAAAGAATGCGGCGGCATTGCCATAGCCGTCGTAGGTGTTGCTGTTGCGCGGCAGCCATCCGGTTTCCAGTACCTCGGCCAGCACCGGGTCGTCCTGCGGATGGTGGATCAGCAGGAACAGCAACTGGCAGCCATGGGCATAGGCATAATGCTCCAGCCCCTGGAGGAACCAGTCGGCGGTGATGTGGCTGTTGGAATAGAGGTGGAGGGCATAGGCTCGCATGGCCGCCACCATGCCGGCCCGGAAGCGGGAATGGGCGGCGCCATAGTCGGCAAGGCGCAGATGGTCCTCGAAGGTGAGCCGGGGCGCGAACACCAAGTCGATGATCTGCGGCAGATCGGGCAGGTCGAAGTGCGCGGCGGCCGCAGCCCTGATCTCAGGCAAATCGAAGGTCGCCAGCAGGGCAAACAGCTTGTCGGCCAGGGGGCGGGGCAGGGTGGCGATGAGGCGGATCATCTCCGGTCCGTGCCCGGTGCGCAGCAAGCGCCAGGTGAGGCGGGCCGCATCCCCATGCATGTCGTCGCCCACAAAGGGCGCGAACGGCTCGTGCCACTGGTAGCGCGCAGGCTCCCAGAGAAAGCGCATGGGCGGTGGTTCGAAGGTGGCGAGCAGCGTCACCGCCCGCTCCACGTCGAGGGCGGCAGGATCTCGGGCCACGTCGGCACAGAACTCGGCAATCAACGGGCTGTCCCAACTGCCTTGCTGCCCCCGTGGGTCGGGGAACAGCCACGAGACGGGCATGGCACAGGTCTCCAGCGCCGTGCGCGCCCCATGCCACTCCGA
Organism: Azorhizobium sp.; assembly: GCA_965227945.1. Classification (GTDB taxonomy): domain Bacteria; phylum Pseudomonadota; class Alphaproteobacteria; order Rhizobiales; family Xanthobacteraceae; genus Azorhizobium. Next base: position 889,884 of record CBDDGQ010000005.1, read on the forward strand.
CGCCTCGAAGGCGGCCTGATCGGCGATGTCGAAGTCATCTTCGGCGCTGACGCCCCGCAGCCGCCGCATTCGCACGATGGGCGTTCCCGGGGTCATCTTGGCACCCGAAACGAAGCACTTCTTGGCGGCCTTGCCGCCCAGAACGCCGTCGTGCACCGCGCAGGGCGGCGTGGCGGCTGGTCCCGGCGGCGGCTCGGGCGGTGAGCGGATCTCCGAGTCGAAGAAGGCTGCATAAGCGGGCAGGGCCTGAAGCGGGGCGAGCCACGCGTCCTGCCGCATCTGCTTGGTCCAGTCTTTGGGCGACAGGTCAGCGCGATCGATCCTGAACCGCCACGGCAGCCCGTAACCTCTGCGCACCAGCCGCCGCGCGGCATCGAGCGCCCGGTCCAATTGGCCGAGGGTGGACAAGATGCAGATGGCGTTGAACACGAAGTGATGGTCATCCCCGACCGGCCCGGTGAGCAGCGCTTCGAGCCGCGCGTCAATCAGCGGCAGACCACGCGCCGGCTGCTCGCTGAGCAGGGCGTTCTCCAGCAGCAGGGCTTCGAAGGCCTGGATCTGCTCGCGAAGCCAATCCAGCGGGCCGAGTCGCATCGCCGCCTCCTGGCGATCCAGGATCGTCGCAGGGTCGAAGCGGAAGGGGCCATAGGCCGCTGCGGCCGGAAGATCGGCCAGTTCGGCCACCAGCGGGCCTTGGCTGCGGCCATCGTTTTTCTGGCGGCGATAGCTGGCGAACGCGAGGATGAGGCGGACAAGCGCGTCCTGATCGCTGCGGACCGCCGCCGCGGCGATCAGCTCCAGATGCAGATACGGATAGGCGATGCGCAAATATTGCAGCGCATCTTCGGGCTCCGTCAGCGCACGCATGCTGGAGACCCGCGCCTCCAGCCACGGCGCACCGGGGAGCGCCGCGGGCGCGGGATGGCGCGCCCAGCGCAGGGCAAACTGCTCCAGGAAGGCGGTCATCAAATCCAGCCGACCTGACCGCAGATAGGCCCGCGCCACGATCACGGCGGCGAATCCGGTAATCGGCGCCTTGCCGCGTAGGTCCACATGCGCCTCGGTGCCGATCAGCGCCGCCGCATGCAGCACCTCGTCCTTGAAGGCGATGAGGGCGGCATCGGGGTCGGGCGCGTCCAGGCATTGGCGCAGGGCATGTGCGAATGCTTCGGGTGTCGAGAGATCGGACACGGGTCACGGTCCTTCGCCAAGAAGACGGCCAGCATCCGGGCACGCCTGACGCTAAAGGTTTGCCGCGGGTTCCCTGGAGGGGCGCAGCATGCACCGGCGACGAGGCGCGGCGGTGCGGCAGGGCTGTGGCGCATGCGGGCTGGAAATGAAAAAGGGATCAAGCCTTTACGGCCTGATCCCTTTCAAATTTGGCTCCCCGGGCCGGATTCGAACCAGCGACCAACCGGTTAACAGCCGGTTGCTCTACCACTGAGCTACCGAGGAACGGGGCTTCACACCCGAGGCCGGCCATATAGCAACCGTGCGCCGGCTTGTGAAGTCAAAGGATCGGGATTTCGACGCGATTGCATCCACATGCGGTGGATAAGCCGGAGAAATCCAATCCCCACAAGGGTTAGGCCCGCAGCAGGGCCTGACCCTCGATTTCGATGATTTCCTCGAGGTTCGCCGCTTCCGGGCCGTCCTCCAGCTCGTGGGCGAACTGCACCTGGTAGAAGGTGTAGTAGCGCCCGCGGCGCGCCATCAGTTCCTCATGGCGCCCGCTTTCGGCGATCTGGCCGTGTTCCACGATGCAGATCTTGTCGGCGCGCACCACGGTCTGGAGGCGATGGGCGATGACGATGGTGGTGCGGGTGCTCTGCAGCAGTTGCAGCGCCTTCTGCACCTCCGCTTCCGACTCGCTGTCGAGGGCGGCGGTGGCTTCGTCCAGCAGCAGGATGGGCGAGTTCTTCAGGAAGGCGCGGGCGATGGCGATGCGCTGGCGCTGGCCGCCGGAGAGCTGCGCGCCATGCTCGCCCACCGCCGTGTCGTAGCCGTGCTCGAAGCCCATGATGAAGTCATGGGCGTAAGCGGACTTCGCCGCGGCGATGATCTCCTCTTCGCTCGCCCCCTCGCGGCCGAAGCCGATGTTCTCGCGGACGCTGCCGGAGAACAGATAGACGTCCTGGCTCACCAGGCTGGTCATGGCGCGGACCGAGTGGCGGTTGAAGCGGGTGATGTCGGCGCCGTCGATGCTGACGGTGCCGGCGAGCGGGGTATAGAATCGCTCGATCAGGCTGATGATGGTGGTCTTGCCACCGCCGGAGGGTCCCACCAGCGCCGTGGTCTGACCCGGTTCCGCCACCAGATCGAGGCCGCGCAGCACCGGCTCGTTCTCGCGATAGCCGAACACCACCTTGTCGAAGGTCACGCGGCCGGGGCCGGCGGGCAGGGGCGGCAGGTGCGCGTCTTCGGTTTCCGGGGCCCGCAGGTCCAGCATGTCGAACAGCATGTTGGCGCCGATCACATGCGAGGCCAGCTCCACATGGAAGCGGGCGAGGCGCTTGGCCGGCTCGTAGGCCAGCAGCAGCGCGGTCAGCACCGAGAAGAACTCGCCCGGGCTCTTGCCCACCACCATCACGTTGTAGCCGGCATAGAGAATCACGCCGCCGATGGCAAAGCCGCCCAGCGTCTCCATGAGCGGGCTGGATTTCGCCTGGGTGCGCACCAGCTTGTTGGCGGCGCGCTCGACGTCGTCCACATAGCTGTGGACGCGGCGGCGCATGATCTCTTCCAGCGTGTAGGCCTTCACCGTGCGCATGCCCTGAATTACCTCCATGGAGGTGGAGGACAGCTTCACGCCGCTGGCGAACTCCTTGCGGAAGATGTTCTTGGCCTTCTTGATCAGATTGCGCGTGCCGCCCACCGCGAGCGGCATCAGCACCAGAGCGAACAGGGCCAGCGTCGGATCCTGAACCACCGCCACCGCCGCCAGAGAGACCAAGGACAACAGGTCGCGGCCGATGGAGGTGATGACCAGGTTCAGCGTCTCGCGGGCCGAGTTCGCCCCCTGGGTGAGGCGCATGGTGATGTCCGCCGTATGCCGGGTGGCATAATAGGACACCTCCTGCCCCAGCAGATGATCGAACACCTTCTTCTGATTGTCCGCGACGATGCGGTTGCCGACCTTCGACAGGGCCACGGTCTGGCCGTAGGCGGAGACGCCCTTGATGGCCGAGAGCGCCATGACGCCCAGCGCCACGCCCCAGATGGCCGCGACCGTCGGCGTGACGAAGATGGAATTCACCGCATCGCGCATGAGCCAAGCCATGCCGGCGGTCGAGAACGCCATCAGCCCCATGAAGGCGAAAGCGGTGGCGTACCCCTTCCAGTGCCGACGCCCGTCCGTCAGGAACAGCCGCCGAACCACGCGAAGGCTCTCGTCTTTTTCGATGGTCGCACTCAAGCGCGCCAACGGTTTGAATGTCATAAATATCTCCGGGCGCGGGCCGCGCGCCGATCCATCAACCGCCATCCCGGCGGCAAGTCAATGTCGCGGCACATTCTGTCGCGGCATCTCATCCCGGCCGGCCTGGAGTCTGGCGCGGGGAACAGTGCGAGCCGTTGGGGCTCGGAAATCGACGGCCATTGGGGCGAATGAGCTCAGGCAAAGGCGCGTCGGCGCTGGAGGCCACGCCCGGAATCGAACCGGGGTGCAAGGATTTGCAGTCCTCTGCGTAACCACTCCGCCACGTGGCCTCACCGAGCGGTTCCCTAAAGCACCAAGAGGCCGGGAGCAAGAGGGGGGAGGTGCGCCACAGGGGCTTGTGGCGCCGGCGGCGAGGGATCGCGGGCCGGCTGCGTCTTGTCAGTGTTACCTTTATACGGCAATCCAGTGTCGCTCCCGTTAGGGGAGAAGCTTGGAGAAAATGCCCATGCGCGTGCGCCCCTTGATCCTCACGGCCCTGCTCGCTTTGCTGCCGGGCGCTGCCCTGGCCGACGGTCCGATTCTCGAATTCACGTTCGGCAATGTGGCCTCCGCAGTGGCCAAGGTCTCCGCCGTGGACGCCAAGACCCGCAGCGTGACGCTGGTGGCCGCCGATGGCACCTGGTCGTCCATCAAGGTCGGCCCCGAAGTGCAGAACTTCCCGCAGATCCAGGTCGGCGACGAAGTGAAGCTGGCGGTGGAGCAGGTGACCAACATCCGCGTCGTCCACCCCAATGACGGCACCCCTGTGCCCGTGAATGTGGTGACGGTGGACACCGCCCCCCTGGGCGCCAAGCCCGCCGCCGTGGTGAGCGACCGGCGCGAACTCTCCGCGACCATCACCGCCCTGGTCCCCGACACCCGCACCATCACCTTGCAGGGACCGGCGGGAAACACCGTGACCTTTGCCATTCCCGGCGACAAAGGCGACTTCAGCAAGCTGAAGGTGGGTGACCACATCATCTTCAGCCAGGTGACCTTCACCGGGCTCGCGGATCTGCGTCCCTGAGGGCTGCGCCGCGCCCTGCCGCGCTGCTCTGACGCTGCCACATCGCCGCCTTGCAAAAATGGCGGCGGTGTGGCTCTTGAGCCGGGTGAGAGCCCGTCGGACCGGCCGGAGGATGAGATGATCGACTTCGTGGAACTGCGCCGCGGCATGGTGGACGGCCAGGTCCGGGCCAATGATGTCACCGACCTGCGCATCGTCGCGGCCATGCTGGATATTCCCCGCGAACGCTTCGTTCCGGAGCGCCTGCGGTCCCTGGCTTATATTGACGATGACCTGCTGATCCGGCCGGCCTCCGGCGCCACTCCGGCGCGCTATCTGATCGAGCCGATGGTCCTGGCCAAGCTGCTGCAACTGGCCGAGGTGCCGCCCGATGCGCTGGTGCTGGATATCGGCGTCGGCACTGGTTATTCCGCCGCCGTTCTGGCGCGGCTGTGCCTGCAGGTGGTGGCCGTGGACGACGATGCGGATCTGGTGGCCGCCGCCAATGCCACCATCAGCGATCTGGCGATCACCAACGTGGCGGTGCTGCACGGCGATCTCACCGGCGGATGGGCGCCCGAGGCGCCCTACGACGTGATCCTGCTCAATGGTTCGGTGGAAGTGATTCCCGACGCGCTGTTCGCCCAGCTGCGCGACGGCGGCCGTCTGGTGGCGGTGGTGGGGCGGGGCGGCGCCGGCCGCGCGGCAGTGTTCACCAAGGTGGGCACGGCCATCAGCGAGCGGTCGGTGTTCAATGCCGCGATCCCGCCGCTGCCGGGTTTTGCGGCGGCTCCCCGGTTTACCTTTTGATGTCATCCCGTTACCGTCTTCCGACACCTGTGTCTGAACTGTCGCGGTAGGTCAAAAAAGCGTCGGGGGATCGAACCAGTCGGTTCCCTCTGCGAAGCCCGGTGGCTATGGTCCAGTTAACATCCGCGCGTCTGGCTTCGTGTGGCGTCCTGCTTTGAGCGGAGCCGCGGTTCGGGAGATTTCTATGTCGCTTGCGACGCATTTTAGCCGGCGCCTGACTGTTCTTGCTGCGGCAACCGCCCTTTCGGTGGTGGGGCTGGCCTCCAGTGTTTCGGCCCAGACCCTCGATGCCGCCATGGCCATGGCCTATGTCAACAACCCCACCCTGAATGCGCAGCGGGCCGGCACCCGCGCGGTGGACGAAAATGTGCCCCAGGCGCTGTCGGGCTATCGGCCCACGGTGTCCGCCGGGGCCAGTGTCACCGGTCAATATGCGCGCAGCTCAGCCAGCGGTGTGGTCACCAACGGCACCTTGATTCCCCGTTCGGTCAACCTGACCGTCACCCAGACCATCTTCAACGGGCTGCTGACGGCCAGCACCACCCAGAAAGCCGAGTCGACGGTCAAGGGATCTCGCGAGACCTTGCGCAATTCCGAGCAGACCGTGCTGCTCAACGCCGCCACGGCATACATGAACGTGCTGCAGGCGATCGCGCTGCTGGATCTGCAGAAGCAGAACCTCGCCGCCTTGCAGCAGGAACTCCGCGCCACGCGCGACCGCTTCAACGTGGGTGAAGTCACCCGCACCGACGTGGCCCAGGCCGAGGCGCGCGTCGCTGACGCCAATTATCAGGTGGCCCAGGCGGTCGCGAATCTGTCCTCCGATCGCGCGGTTTACCGCCAGGTGATCGGCGTGGAGCCGGGTCAATTGTCGCCGCCGCGCTCGATCGAGTTCATGATTCCTTCCACGATGGACAAGGCGATCGCCCAGGGCCTGGCCCAGCATCCGGCGATCCAGGCGTCGAAGTTCGCCGTGGATGCCGCTTTGTTCCAGGTGAAGATGTCCGAGGCGGGGCTGGCCCCCAACCTCAGCCTGCAGGGGCAGCTCGCCCAGGGCTATGACCAGAACCAGGCAGTGGACAGCTCCAGCTCCGCCGGCGTGTCGCTGAACCTCACGGTTCCGATCTACCAAGGCGGCGCGGAATATTCCGCCATCCGGCAGTCCAAGGAGTATCTCTCCCAGGCGCGCATCGAGGTGGACGTGAATCGGGACACCATCCGCGCCAATACGGTTCAGTATTGGGGGGCACTGGAAGCAGCCAAGGCGCAGATCCAGTCCGCCCAGGCGTCCGTTGCCGCCAACACGCTGGCGCTGGAAGGCGTCCGCGAGGAATGGCGCGTGGGACAGCGCACCACCACGGACGTGCTGAATGCGCAGACCGACCTCACTAACGCCAAGTCGGCCTTGGTGACCGCCCAGCGCGACCGGGTGGTGGCCTCCTATTCGCTGATCTCCACCATCGGCAAGCTCGATGCGGTGTCTTTGGCCCTCAAGGTGCCGGTCTATGACCCGCGGGTGCATTACAACCAGGTGCGGGACGCGTGGGCGGGCACCCGCACGCCGGACGGCAAATAATCCCTGGGATGATCCGCACGCGCGGTTGTGGCGGGTCGATGCGATGACATACTCCGAGCAATAGGTGGCGATTCTGACGTCCAAACTGAAGCTCGGCGTAGCGCGCGGGTTGAGGGACGTCTTCGGCCGAGGGCGACCCATGTCCGCACATCCAAAGCCGCAGGAACCGTCCATGGAGGAGATTCTGGCCTCCATCCGCCGGATCATTGCCGACGACGATCACGAGCCCATCCGTCGCCCGGTGTCCCAGCCCGGCGGCCGGCCCGTCTCCCAGGACGCCGGCGGCGCCGATCGCGGTCGCCCGCTCCCGGGTCGCCCGGTGGCACGCCCTGAGCCCTCCGATCGCAGCGCCGCGGCCGATGCCTTTGGGCGGCGGTCCGCGCCGCTTATTGCCGATCCGGCTGCCGATGTGCCTGCGCCCGCAATGCGCGCGCCCACGGACTATGCACGCTTGGCCGCGGACCGCGTGCCGCCGCAAGCCGAGCCGGCACCGAGCGTGTATGCAGAGCCGCGGCGGGCGGAAGCCGTGCGCATGCCCACCCTGCCGCCGGATGCGCTCCCCATGGATGCCCGGCCGGAGCCCCAGCGCGCCCAGCCCCAGCGTCCCAATCCCGCGCGTGCGGACGCCCCACGGGCGGAGCCGGAGCGGGTCGAGCCCATGGGCATCGAGCCGGTCCGCAGCGCGCCGGTGCGGCCGGAGGCCATCCGCCCCGATGTGAGCCGTGTCGATGCTCAGCGCCCGACGGTGCTTGCCCCGGAGCCCCAGCGGCTTCCGGGACCTCAGCCGGTGCGCGCAGACCTGCGGCCGGAGCCGGCCGCGGAGCCCGCGCGTCCCGAGGTGCTTCGCCGCGAACCTTTGCGCCCGCTGGCAGCGCCCGAACCCCCGCCGCGGTTCGATCCCGTGCCGCCGGCGCGTGCCCCGATGCCCGGTCCGATCGCGCGGTCTGAGGGGGACGATCTTCCGCTGCGCGCCGCGCGTCGCGAACCTGTCGATGAGGCGGCGGCCTTCGCTGCGCTGTACGCTGCGGATGGCCATGCGGACTCGATGTCCGAGCCTGAGCCCGCAGCACGCCCCGTGCCGCGCGAAGAGGCCCGGCCGTCGGCCCGCATCGGTTCCGAGCCCCGCCTCGGCCGCCCCGTCCCGCCTGCGGACGGACGCCGCAAGGATCTGTTGTCGCCAGCCGTGGACGCAGCGGTTCTGGCGGCATTCGAATCGCTGGGCGATGTCTCGCTGGGCGATGTGGACCTGCCGCCGCAGGGGCGCACCATCGAGGATCTGGTCAAGGAAATGCTCCGTCCCATGCTGAAGAATTGGCTGGACGACCATCTGCCGGACATTGTGGAACGCCTGGTCCGGGCAGAGATCGAGCGCATCGCCCGCACCGGCCGCTAAGCCCATCTGCTGTGCCGGCACCGGCGCCGCTCTCGCCAAGCGCGAGGCGCTGGGACGGTAACAGGGTCGGGCGAGATCCATGATCCGTGGACCCTCCCGGCGGCGCAACCGGGCCCGCCCCGTTGACGCGGGGCCTGTGCAGCGGCTTTAACCCCCTCACCGGGCCAGGGTGCCAGCGGCCCGTGCGGGTCGCCGTGCCTTCGACCGCTTGAAATTTCCAGGGACGGAGCGGCGGCGCGCGTGCGCCGGCGGCCGGCCTCTTCGCTTCTTTCCAAGGGACGCCCGCCGTCCGCGGAGCTGACATATGCTCGACAAGGTCTTCGACCCCGCCGCCGTTGAGGCCCGCATTTCCGCCGCCTGGGAAGAGGCCGGCGCGTTTCGCTGCGGCCGTCCGGAGCGGGTGGATGCCCCCGGTTTCTCCATCGTCATCCCGCCGCCGAATGTCACCGGCTCGCTGCACATGGGCCATGCGCTCAACAACACCCTGCAGGACGTGCTGGCGCGGTTCGAACGCATGCGCGGCAAGGACGTGCTGTGGCAGCCGGGCACCGACCATGCGGGCATCGCCACCCAGATGGTGGTGGAGCGCCAGTTGCTCGAGCGCAAGGAGCCCGGCCGCCGCGACATGGGCCGCGCCGCCTTCGTCGAGCGCATCTGGGCCTGGAAGGCCGAATCCGGCGGCACCATCGTCAACCAGCTGAAGCGTCTGGGCGCCTCGTGCGACTGGTCGCGCGAGCGCTTCACCATGGACGAGGGGCTGTCGCGGGCGGTCCTGAAGGTGTTCGTGGAGCTGCACCGCAAGGGGCTGATCTACAAGGACAAGCGCCTGGTCAATTGGGACCCCAAGCTGGTCACCGCCATCTCCGACCTTGAGGTCCAGCCGGTGGAGGTGAAGGGCAATCTGTGGCACCTGCGCTATCCGGTGGAGGGCGAGCCCGGCCGCTTCATCACCGTCGCCACCACGCGCCCCGAGACCATGCTGGGCGACACCGCGGTGGCGGTGCATCCCGATGATGAGCGCTACACCGATCTGGTGGGCAAGTTCGTGATCCTGCCCCTGCTGGGCCGGCGTATTCCCATCGTCGCTGACGAATATTCCGATCCGGAAAAGGGCTCCGGCGCGGTGAAGATCACCCCGGCCCACGATTTCAACGACTTCGAGGTCGGCCGCCGGCACCATCTGCCGATGATCAACGTGCTGGATGCGGAAGCCCGCATCGATGCCGCTGGCATCCGCGATGATTATGAAGACCGGCCCGAGGCCTATGTGGACAATCCGGACTTCGGCGGCGTGCTCTCGCATCTGGCCGGCATGGATCGGTTCGCTGCGCGCAAGCACATCGTCGAGCTGCTCACCAATCTGGAGCTGCTGGAGAAGATCGAGCCGCATCTGCACACGGTGCCGCACGGCGATCGCTCCGGCGTGGTGATCGAGCCCTGGCTCACCGACCAATGGTATGTGGACGCGAAAACCCTGGCGCAGCCGGCGCTCGCCGCGGTGCGCGAGGGCAAGACCTCCTTCGTGCCGAAGAATTGGGAGAAGACCTATTTCGAATGGCTGGAGAACATCCAGCCCTGGTGCGTCTCGCGGCAATTGTGGTGGGGCCACCAGATCCCGGCCTGGTACGACCCGTTCGGCAACGTCTTCGTCGAGCTGGACGCGGACGCCGCCTTCGAAGCGGCGCTGGCCAAGAACGTGGCGGACGAGAATCTGACCGGCGACGAGGCCCAGGCCCTGATCGACGACGCCGACAAGCGGGCGGAATTCCTGACCCGCGACGAGGACGTGCTCGACACCTGGTTCTCGTCCGCTTTGTGGCCCTTCTCCACCATGGGCTGGCCGGACGAGACGGCGGCGCTGAAGAAGTTCTACCCCACCTCGGTGCTGGTGACCGGTTTCGACATCATCTTCTTCTGGGTCGCCCGGATGATGATGATGGGGCTCCATTTCATGGAGGAGATCCCCTTCAAGGACGTCTACATCCACGCCCTCGTCCGCGACGAGAAGGGCGCCAAGATGTCGAAGTCCAAGGGCAACGTCATCGATCCCCTGGACCTCATCGACCAGTATGGCGCCGATGCGCTGCGCTTCACGCTCGCCGCCATGGCGGCGCAGGGACGCGACATCAAGCTCGCCACCTCCCGCGTCGAGGGCTACCGCAACTTCGCGACCAAGCTGTGGAACGCCACCCGCTTTGCCGAGATGAACGGCTGCGTGCGCGTGGCCGGGTTCGACCCCGATGGGGTGAACGGCACCCTCAACCGCTGGATCCTCGGGGAAGCCACCCGCGCCGCCAACGAGGTGACCGCGGCCATCGAGGCCTATCGCTTCAACGAGGCGGCCGGCGCCATCTATCGCTTCCTGTGGAACGTGTTCTGCGACTGGCACCTGGAACTGGCCAAGCCCGTGCTCACCGGCCCGGACGGGGCGGCGAAAGACGAGACCCGCGCCACCACCGCCTTCGTGCTCGACGTGGCGCTGAAGCTGCTGCACCCCTTCATGCCCTTCCTCACCGAGGAATTGTGGGCGCGGACCGGCGAGCAGGGCCCGGCGCGCGCCGGTCTGCTGACGCTGGAGCCCTGGCCGGTGCTGTCGCTGGAGGCCCCCGATGCGGAAGCCGAGGTGGGCTGGGTGCTGGATCTGGTCACCGAGATCCGCTCCGTGCGGGCGGAAATGAACGTGCCAGCCGGCGCCCAGGTGCCGCTGGTCCTGGTGGGCGTGAGCCCGGACACTCACGCGCGGGCCTCCGCCTGGGCGGACGCCATCGCCCGGCTCGCCCGCCTGTCGGACATCACCTTTGCCGCCGAGGTGCCCCCGGAGAGCGTCCAGATGGTCATCCGCGGGGAAGTGGCGGCTCTGCCGCTGGCCGGCGTGGTGGATCTGAAGGGCGAACTGGAGCGCCTGCGCAAGGAGGTGGCCAAGCTCGACCAGGAAGTGGGACGGATCGATAGCAAGCTGGGTAACGAGAGCTTCGTCGCCCGCGCGCCGGAAGAGGTGGTCGAGGCGGAGCGGGAGAAGCGCGCCGAGTATCTGGCCCGGAAAGACAAGGTTGTGGCGGCCATTAACCAATTGTCGCGCGGGGCGTGACGCGTTTCGGCGTCCCCGGGACCCCCTGTGACAGCAAAGCCACACCGGGTTTCTTATAATGCCTCTGGGGAGCCTTCGCCCCCAGACGCCGCGAAGCCGCCACAAAACGCCACGACATCGGAGGTGGTGACGGCGGTCGCGTAGCTCGGGAAAAGTTCCCATCCGCCGTTCCCGAGGTGGGTCACGGGATGCACGGGTGTAGGACCGATATCGGTCTTCAAGCAGGGCAAGTTGCCCGCGGCTGCCAAGGAGACGCCTTGGCGCGGCCTTCGGTCGGCCGTGATGTCGCCCGCACCCCATGGCACCGTGTGAACATCATGGGCCTCACCACAGTCATCACCGGCATGCGCGAAGCACGCGGCGGTCCGGGTCGGTCGTCCGGCCGGCGCCGGATGCCTCCGGCCGTGATGGCCGCAGCCCTGATGAGCCTGACCCTGATCTGCGCCGCCGCGCCGGCGCACGCCTTCGACGGCAACGCCCAGGGCGGCTCGCCCACCGAACTCACCCCGCCCGCCAGCCTGCCGCTGCCCCCCGGCGCGCGTCCGGTGGATGAGGCGTTTCGCTCGGGCACCCAGGCGCTGCGCTCCGGCCAGACGGCGAAGGGGGTGGATGCCCTGCGCTATGCGGCGGACCAGGGCCATCCCGCCGCCCAGTGGAAGCTGGGGCGGATGTATGCCGACGGCGACGGCGTGAAGCGCGACGACGCCAAGGCGTTCGAATATTTCAGCCGCATCGCCAATCTGCATGCGGAAGACTATCCCGGCACGGCGCAGGCGCGGTTCGCCGCCAGCGCGTTCGTGGCCCTGGGGTCCTATTATCTGGCGGGCATCCCCAATACGGCGGTGCGCCGCGATCCGGCCCGGGCGCGAGATATGTTCTCGTACGCCGCCTCCTATTTCGGCGACCCGGATGCCCAGTTCCGGCTCGGCAAGATGTATCTGGACGGCGTCGGCAGCCAGCGCGATCCGCGCCAGGCGGCCCGCTGGCTGATCCTCTCGGCCCAGAAGGGGCAATATGAGGCGCAGGCGCTGCTGGGCCACCTGCTGTTCCGCGGCGATGACGGCATCCCCCGCCAGGGCGCTCGCGGCCTGATGTGGCTGACCCTGGCCCGCGATGGCGCCGCCACCCCCGACGACAAATGGGTGGTGGACCTCTATGAGGACGCTTTCACCGATGCGACCCCGGACGAGCGCGCCTTGGCCCTGCAATATCTCGAACAATGGCTGAAGACTGCGCAGCGCTGAGCGCTGCGTCCTTCGCCCCCCTTCGCTCCCGCTCTGTCTTGTCTGCCCGTCGCACCGCGCCATAATGTCCGAGCCGCGGACGGGATGCCGTGCCGCCGGCAGTCTCTGTCCGGCAATGCGGAGTGCGTATGACCCGTCTTGATCGTCGCCAGGTCATATGGGGCGGGGCCCTGGGCATCGGTGCCACCGTGATCGGATTCGGCGGCCGCCCGGTGGCGGCGGCGGCCCCGGCAAAAGCCGGCCTGCTTCTGCCCGGCAAGCGCGACGATGGCGGCTTCATGCAGGCGGGCTATGCCGGCTTTGCCGCCGCCACCACCGAGCTGCAGATGCCCAACGTGGTGATCGACGGCATCCGCCCGCAGAAGGAGGATCTGGTCGCGGCGCTGCGCCAACTGGTCGCCGACCAGGCCACCGTGATCGCCGCCCATGGCGGACAATGCAATGAGGCGGCGAAGCTGGTGGCAGCGGAGAGCCCGCAGGTCCAGGTCCTGGTGATCCAGGGCGGCGTCGAGGGGCCGAACCTCACCAGCTACGAGGTGCTGCAAGAGGAATCCGCCTGGCTGGCGGGGGCGGCTGCCGCGCTGCTCACCAAGACCGGCACCGTCGGCCATATTTCCGGCATCCGCGTGCCGCCGGGCCTCAAGGGGCGTGCGGCTTATGCGGCCGGCGTGGCTCATGCCAAGCCCGAGGTGAAATTGCTCACCACCTTCTGCGGCGAGCAGGACGATGCGGGGCTTGCCTATAAGGTGGCGGCCGCCCAGGCCGATGCGGGGGCCGACATCATCTTCACCATGCTGAACGCCGGCCGCCCCGGCGCGATCTCCGCCTGCCGCGACAAGCACATTCGCCAGATCGGCAACGTCCGCGACTGGTATCCCGTGGCGCCCGACGTGTTTGTCGCCAGCGCCATCGCCGACGTGTCGGTGGCCATGCGCCAGGCGGTGACCGATGCCGCCACCGGGCGTCTGGTGCCCGGCAAGCCTATGAAGCTCGGGGTCTCGGCGGGGACTGCCGTCCGCCTCGCATTGGCGCCCGACGTGCCGGCGGACGTGCGCGCGGCAGTGGAACGCTACACCGCGGACATCGCCTCCGGGGCGATCGTGGTCGCCACGACCTATGCGGGCCCGGAATTTTCCATCTGACCTCCGGCGCAGCGGCGCGGCTTGCCGGCGTGCCCCACGGCCTTGCGGTCGGGACAGGCCCGGGCGATCCCGCCGGGCGCCCGGCTAAGCCGCCAGCCGCAGGTCCACCCACACCGGCACATGGTCGGACGGCCGTTCCCAGGCGCGCACATGCTTGTCGATGCCGGCGCCGATCAGCCGATCGGCCGCCTGCGGCGACAGCAGCAGATGATCGATGCGGATGCCGAAGTCGCGTTGCCAGGCGCCCGCCTGATAGTCCCAGAAGGTGAACAGCTTGTCGGAATCCGAGGTGGCCCGGATGGCGTCCGTCAGGCCGAGATGGATCAGGTCGCGGAAGGCGGCGCGGGTGCGCGGCAGATAGAGGGCATCCTGCACCCAGGCGGCGGGGTCAGAGGCATCCGCCGGTCCGGGGATGACGTTGAAGTCGCCCGCCAGCACCAACGGTTCCTCGTGCGCCAGCCGGCCGGCCGTGAACGCTTTCAGGCGCGCCATGAAGCCGAGCTTGTAGTCATATTTCTCGGTCTGCGGCGGATTGCCGTTGGGCAAATAGATGCAGCAGACCCGCAACACGCCGGTCTTGGTGGAGACCACCGCCTCGATGAAGCGGGCCTGCACGTCGTCGTCATCGCCGGCGAGGCCCAGGGTGACGTCCTCCAGCGGCAGCTTGGAGAGCACGGCCACGCCGTTGAAGGTCTTCTGGCCCAGCACCGCCACATTGTAGCCCAGCGCCTCGAACGGCTCGCGGGGGAACACGTCGGTCTGGCACTTGATCTCCTGCAGGCACACCACATCGGGCTGCGCCTCCTTCAGCCAGGCCAGCACATGGTCCAGCCGGAGCCGGACGGAATTGACGTTCCAGGTGGCGATACGCATGGGCACTCCTTCGCGGATCGCAGGATAGGCCGGGTCGCGACCAGATTGAACCTGAGCGGGCGCGAATTTCGACGCCGGGGCGGAAAAAGGCAGCGCGCCGCCATGACAGCTGCAAAAACCATGGGGGGCCGAGGTGCCTTGTCGTTCGCAATGCCGTGATCTCGGCTTGCCCACGTCGCCAATCGGTGGCATTGCGAATGTCACATCGGCCTTGAGCTCGGCATCGGCAGCATGACATTCGCCTCGATAGAGTTTTTATTCTATTTTCTACCGCTCTTTTTAATTCTGTATTTTGCGGCGAAAGAGCTGAAGACGCGGAATGTCATTCTCATCGTTTTCTCTATCGTCTTTTATTCCGCCGGTTATACGCCGCATCTGCTTCTGCTGCTCGCCTCCATCTATGCCAATTACCGGCTGGCCCTGGCCATTGACCAGCGCGAGGGGTGGCAACGCCAGAAAGTGCTCATCATTGGCGTGGTGGGCAATGCGATGCTGCTCGGCATCTTCAAATACACGGGCTTCCTGCTGCAGAACTTGAACGTTCTCCTGCTGCCGCTGCACGTCCAGATTCCCGTGCCCTCTATCTCCTTACCGCTCGGCATCTCATTCTACTCCTTCCATGCCATTTCGTATCTGGCCGACATCTACAAAAGGCGGGTTCGCGCCAACCCCAGCCTGTCTGAATTCACGTTGTATATGTGCATGTTCCCGCAATTGGTGGCGGGGCCGATCGTGCGCTATTCCAGCGTGGCGCGGCAACTGGGCAAGCGGCGCACCACCTGGGGCCGCTTCTCGGCCGGGGCGCGCCTGTTCATCATCGGCCTCGCCTGGAAGGTGCTGATCGCCGACGAGGTGGCCCGGCTGGCGGATATGGTCTTCGATTCCACCACCGACCCGACCTTCGTGGAATCCTGGGCCGGCCTCTATGCCTATACCATCCAGATCTATTTCGACTTCGGCGGCTATTCCGCCATGGCGGTGGGCCTGGGGGTGATGGTGGGCTTCACCCTGCCGCGCAATTTCCGGCTGCCCTATGCCTCCTTGAGCATCACCGATTTCTGGCGCCGCTGGCACATGAGCCTGTCGTCCTGGCTGCGCGATTATGTCTACATCGCGCTGGGCGGCAACCGCCGGGGGATCGCGCGCACCTATGCCAATCTCTGGGCGGTGTTTCTGCTGTGCGGCCTCTGGCACGGCGCCAGTTGGAACTTCGTCATCTGGGGCGCTTATCACGGCGCCTTCCTGGTGATCGAGCGCGCCGGCCTTGGCCGGGTGCTGAAGCAACTGCCGGCGGGCCTCTCCCATCTCTACACCGTGCTGGTGGTGATGCTGGGCTGGGTGTGGTTCCGCGCCGAGACGGTGCCCCATGCGGTGGACATGTTCCAGGGCCTCGCGGGGCTCAACGGCTTCACCGACCAGTCCACGGCGCTGGGCTTCGGCCTGCACCCCCTGAGCATCGCCGCCTTGACCGTGGGCGGCGTCCTCGGCTTCTGGCGCTGGCGGCGGCCGCGGCTGCTGGCGGGGGAGGGGTGGTTCGCGGCCACTGCGGATTACGCCATGATCGGCCTGCTGATGCTGTTCTCTGTGCTGTGGGTGGGCGGCGGCACGGGCACGCCCTTCCTGTATTATCGGTTCTGACCATGCCGCTCCTGAGCCGCCATCGCCGCTATCTGGGCCTGCTGTTCGTCGGCATCCTGGCCGTGCTGTTGCTGGGCAACGTGATTCCCGACCCCATGGGGCGCGGCATCTGGCGCACCAAGGGGGTGCCGCCGGCCAACGCCTGGCAGCGGATCCAGGCGACCACCCAGTCCCTGGGGCTCTATCTGCAGGACAATTTCGGCTTCCGCGCCAGCCTGCCCGTGCTCCGGCGGGAGCTGCGGGCGGCGGTGGGCTCGCCCAATGACCGCTACATCTATGCCGGCCGCAACGGCCGCCTGTTCTGGGCCCGGGAGAACACGCCGGAGCAATCGTCCGGCGACCTCATCCGCACCGAGGCGGTGGATCGCTTCGTGCGCATGGTCGAGATTCTGCAGCGGGAGGTGAAACCGCTGGGCACCAAGGTGGTGGTGGCGGTGCCGCCCAATGCCCAGTCGGTGGAACTGGCCGACCTGCCGGCGTGGCAGCGCACCTTCGAGCGGCGGCCGACGGAATATGACCTGATGCTGGACGGCCTGAAGGCCGGCGGTATCACGGCGGTGGACCTGCGCGCGGTGCTGCGGGCCGCCCCCTTCCAGGGGCCACGGTATCTGCTGACGGATTCGCACTGGAACCGCGCCAGCTCGGTCTATGCCTTCAACGCCACCATGGTGGCGGCGGGGCATCCGGACTGGCAGGTGGACCCGGCCAAGATGCTCGGCCCGCTGGCGCCCACGCCCTCGGGCGACCTGACGCGCACCATGCGCATGCCGCCGGACATTGCCGATTTCGACTATGGCCTGAACCTGGAGCGCCCCGAGGTGCCGGAGGCGCGGACCCCGGCGCTCAAGCTCACCCATGAGCATCCCGGCTTCCAGCCCTATGTGCAGACATATGCCGCCACCGGCCCGCGGGTGCTGATCATCGGCGACAGCTTCACGGTGCAGATCTGGACGCGGCTGTTCGCCTCGACCCCCGTGGCCGAGGCCGCCTGGATGCACTTCAGCCGCCGCACCCTGGGCCATTGCGGCTTCGATTTCGCCGACGTGAAGGCCTATGACCCGCAGCTCATCATCCTGGCGCGCACGGAACGCTTCTTCCCGTGCCTGAACGAGGCCTGGCCCTATAATCTGCCGCCCAGCTGACGCCCGCGCACAAGTACGCCGGCGCCTCGCCGCCTAAGGGGCTGGCGCCAGCCGTCGGGATGACCGGGGCGGGGCTCCCCGCGCCAGCTACAGCGAGAAGCTGGTGCCGCAGCCGCAGGAGGCGGTGGCGTGGGGATTGTCGATCTTGAACGCCGACCCGATCAGGTCATCGACAAAATCGATCCGCGAGCCAGACAGATAATCCAGTGAGACCTTGTCCACCACGATGGTGGCGCCGTCGCGCTCGATGATGGTGTCGTCGCTGCCCCGCTCCCGCGTCACATCGAAGCGATATTGGAAGCCGGAGCACCCGCCACCCTCGACGCTGACGCGCAGCACGCTCTGCGGGGCTTCCCCCGCCAGGATCTCGGAGATGCGGCGTGCCGCGTTGGCGGTCACGACCACGGTGTCTTCAATGGTTTCCATGGGACTTTCAGCGCCTATCGGCGGTTGATCGGTTCGTCTTTGGATAGTTAAGTGCGCCCGCCGCCAAGTCAACGCCGCCGGATCTCCGGACGGCGGTGATTCTTTTGCGGGCAGGGAGGACCGATGGCGGTTTCCGGTGCAACGCCCCGGGTGGTGTGGGCGAGCGACCCGGTGTGGACGCGGGGCCGGCTGGTGCCCGAGCGGGAGGGCACGCGCAGCGCGTTCCGCCGCGATTGCGACCGGATCATCCATTCCACCGGCTTCCGCCGCCTGAAGCACAAGACGCAGGTCTTCGTCTTCCATGAGGGCGATCACTACCGCACCCGCCTCACCCACACGCTGGAGGTGGCGCAGATCGCCAGGTCCATCGCCCGGGCGCTGGGCCTCGACGAGGATCTGGCGGAGGCCCTGGCGCTCGCCCATGACCTCGGCCATCCCCCCTTCGCCCATGCCGGCGAGCGGGCGCTGGACGCCTGCATGGCAGAGTATGGCGGCTTCGATCACAACGCCCAGTCGTTGCGCGTGGTGACCCGGCTGGAGCGCCGCTATGCCGCCTTCGACGGGCTCAACCTCACCTGGGAGAGCCTGGAGGGCATCGCCAAGCACAACGGCCCGCTGCTGGATGCGGCCGGGGCCAGCCTGCGGCGGGATGGCGCGCCATTGCCCCATGCCATTGTGGCGCATTCGGCGGTCCAGGACCTGGAATTGTGGAGCCATGCCGGGCCCGAAGCGCAAGTGGCGGCCATTTCCGACGACATCGCCTATGATGTGCACGACATGGACGACGGCCTGCGCGCCCGCCTGTTCACCCTCGAGGAGCTGCGCCATCTGCCCCTGGTGGGCGACGTGCTGGCCGAAGTGCGCGCTTTGTGGCCGGACCTGGAGGACGGGCGGATCATCCACGAAGTGATGCGGCGGCTGATCACCCGGCTGGTGGAAGACGTGGTGGCGGAAACCCAGGCCCGCGCCCGCGGCGCCAATCTGCGCTCCAGCTATGATGTGCGCATGCTGGGCACCCCCCTGGTCGCCTTCTCGCCGGCCATGCGCACCGCCGAGGCGGCGGTGAAGGGCTTCCTATTCCCGCACATGTACCGCCATGCCCGGGTCAATCGCATCATGGACGAGGCCAAGGGGGTCGTGCGCGACCTGTTCGGGCATTTCCTGGCCAACCCGCAGGATCTGCCGGAGGATTGGCGCCTGGCGAGCGCCGATCCCACCCGTCTGGCCCGGCGCGTGACCGACTATATCGCCGGCATGACCGATCGCTATGCGCTCGATCAGCATGCCCGCTTCTTTGACACGACACCGGAATTGCGTTAGGCGCCGGTGCCCTCATCACATCGGACACAGTCATGAATGTCTACGCGATCTTCGCCGGTCACGTGCGGGATGCCGTAGCCACCCTCGCCAGCGCGCAGGGCGCGGCGGACGGCCTGGATCTCTCGCGCATCGTGGTGGAGCCGCCGCGCGATGCCGCCCACGGCGATCTCGCCACCAACGCCGCCATGGTGCTGGCCAAGGACCTGGGTCTTAAGCCGCGGGACCTGGCCGAGCGCATCGCCGAACAGCTCCGCGCCGTGCCGCAGGTGGCGAAGGTGGACGTTGCCGGCCCCGGCTTCATCAACCTGACCCTGGAGCGGGCCTTCTGGCCGCAGGTGCTGGGCGCCGTGCTGCGCGCCGGGCCGGACTTCGGCCGCGTCACCGCGGGGGCGGGTGAAGCGGTGAATGTGGAATATGTCTCCGCCAACCCCACCGGGCCGATGCATGTCGGCCACTGCCGTGGCGCGGTGTTCGGAGACGCTTTGGCCAGCCTGATGGCGTTCGCCGGCTATAAGGTGACGCGGGAATATTACATCAACGATGCCGGCGCCCAGGTGGATGTGCTGGGCCGTTCCGTGTTCCTGCGCTATCGCGAGGCGGTGACCGGCGCGGCGGCGGAGATCCCCGACGGGCTCTATCCCGGCGACTATCTGGTGCCGGTGGGCCAGGAACTGGCGCAGATTCACGGCTCGGCCTTCCTGGAGGCGCCGGAAGCCGAATGGCTGCCGGTGTTCCGCAGCTTTGCCATCGGCGCCATGATGGTGATGATCCGCGAGGATCTGGCGGCGCTCGGGATTTCGTTCGACGTCTTCTTCTCGGAGCGCTCGCTGACCGTCGGGCCGGACCGGGTGGGGCTCACCATCGAGCAGTTGCGCCGGACCGGGGAGGTCTATCAGGGCCGCCTCGCCCCGCCGAAGGGCGCGCCCATCGAGGATTGGGAAGACCGCGAGCAGACCTTGTTCCGGACCACGGACTTCGGTGACGACGTGGATCGCCCGCTGGTGAAGTCCGACGGCACCTATACCTATTTCGCCGGCGACATCGCCTACCACAAGGACAAGTTCGACCGTGGCTTCCGCCGCATGATCGATGTCTGGGGCGCCGACCACGGCGGCTATGTGAAGCGGATGACTGCGGCGGTGAAGGCGGTGTCCGCCGGGCAGGCGACCTTGGATGTGGAGCTGTGCCAGCTCGTGCGGCTGTTCCGCAATGGCGAGCCGGTACGCATGTCCAAGCGGGCGGGCTCGTTCGTGACGCTACGGGAGGTCGTGGACGAAGTGGGCCGCGACGCGGTGCGCTTCATGATGCTGTTCCGCAAGAACGATGCGCCGCTGGATTTCGATCTCGCCAAGGTGATCGAGCAGTCCCGCGAAAATCCCGTGTTCTATGTGCAATATGCGCATGCGCGAGCTCAATCCATCCTGCGCAATGCAAAAGAACAATATGCGGATCTACCCGCCGAATGCAGCTTTTACGCGCATGCGCCGCTGGATCGACTGGACGACGATGGCGAGCTGAGTCTGGTGCGCCGGCTGTCCGGCTGGCCCCGTTTGGTGGAGCAGGCGGCGACGGCCCGCGAACCGCATCGGGTGGCCTTTTATTTGCATGACGTGGCAAGCGATTTTCACGGTCAATGGAACCGCGGAAAAGACTTGCCACATTTACGCTTCATTATGGAGAATGATCGAGAATTGACCATGGCGCGTTTGGCTCTGGTCCATGGCGTGGCCGCGGTCCTCGCCTCAGGTCTCGGCTTGCTGGGCGTTGAGGCCGTCGATGAAATGAAGTGACCGTCTCGTCTCGCGCTTTCGCCACTCTTGCGGCGCAGCACTCGGCGGTCTGGGCGGTTAACGGATACGATCGAGGCGACATGGGCGACGAAAGCAGGTTCCGCTACCGGCGAGACGAAAACTCCGCCAGCGACGGACGCGCGCCGCGCGTGGAGCATCCCGGCGCGCCAACGCCGCGCACCGCACCCGGCGGCAGCCGGGCCGACGATGCGCTGGCAGAGCTGGCGCGCCTGATCGGGGATCAGGACCCGTTCGCGGACTTCGGTGATCTGCACAAGCCCGAGCCGGAACCGGTTCGGGCGCGTCCGCGCGCCGAGGCGGCGCCGATCCCGCAATTTGCCGCCGCCCCGGTGGAGCGCCGCTTTGACGATTGGCAGCCGGGCCGTCGCGGCCTGCGCGAGCCGCCGCCGGGCACCCCGTCTCCCCAGGCCCCCACGCCGCCGGCGGATGAGTGGACCGAACAGGGCCGTGGCGCCGTCCGCTCCGGTTATGGGTCCTTGTCCCGCAAGCCGGAGCGCGATCCCGAGCCGGAGCCGGAGTATTATGATGATGAGCCGGACGTGCCGACGCGCGCCGGCGTCGCCCCGCCACATGGGCAGGCCCAGCCGCAGGGGCGTCATGTCCCGCCGGGCGAGGACGATGCCGCTTATGCCTATAGCGCGCAGCGCGACCAGTATCAGGACGATTACGACGACGCCTACGATCCGGCCTACACCGACGACGGCTATATGCCGCCCCATGACGAGGACCTTTATGGGGCGGAGCCCCGTCGCCGCAAGAGCCGCATGATCCTGCTGCTGGTGGCCTCGGTGATCGGCCTGGTGGTGGCGGGCGTGGCCGGCGTGTTTGCCTATCGCATGGCCACGGGCAGCGACACCACCCAGTCGGCCGCAGGCCAGCCGCCGGTCATCAAGGCCGGCTCGACCCCGGTGAAGACCGCAGGCCCGACGCCGGGGGCGCCTGGTGCGGATGGTCAGAAGCTCATTTACGACCGGGTGGGCGGCGCCCAGCCGGGCACCGAGCGGGTTGTGCCGCGGGAAGAACAGCCGGTGGACGTGAATGCCGCAGCGGCTGCGGCCGCGGCCGCGCAGCCGGCCTCCCAATCCGCGCCCGGCGCCACCGAGCCCAAGAAGGTGAAGACCCTGACCGTGCGGGCCGATGGCTCAGTGGTGACCCCGACCGCTGTCCCGGCGGCCCAGCCGGCGCGCCCCAGCGGTGTGGCGCCGGTCGCCTATGCGCCGAACCAGAACCCGGTGCCGGTGACCCCGCCCGCGCCGTCGCCGGTGGCCACCACCCCTGCCACCGGCGCCACGGCCGCCGTGACCCCGCCGCCCACCGCCCCCGCGGCCAATGGGGCCTATGTGGTGCAGGTGTCCTCGCAGAAGTCTGAAAGCGATGCCCTGGGCTCCTGGAAGGTGCTGCAGTCGCGCTTCCCGCAATTGCTGGGCAGCTACAAGGCGACTGTGAAGAAGGCAGATCTCGGGGATCGCGGCATCTATTACCGCGCCCAGGTCGGACCGTTCAGCACCCGCGAGCAGGCGAACGATCTCTGCAACAGCCTGCGGGCGCAGGGTGGCGACTGCCTCGTCCAGAAGAACTGACCCCCGAAAGGGATCACGGAGGGGCTTTGCCGATGCCGGAGGCGTCTGCAGAGCCCTCTTTCGTTGGCCGCCTGCATGTCCTGTCCTCAGCAGCGCAGGACTGACGCGGCGCGCGCCGGGGCGGCGGAGCGGCGATGTCGGGTATGAGGCAGGATGATCTTGGCGATGGGCGTCCGGTCGACGCTGAGGCGCCTGTCAGGCCCCTCAAGCGGGCGCTTGTGCGCGGGTTGGGCGAATGAGCGCCGCCCAAGACAGCGGTCGATTGCAGCCACGCCCGCCCTCCGCCTCGACAGGGCCTGGCGGTGCTGACGCGGTCTTCAGAGGACGCCGGCCTGTCGCGGCGCCCGTTGCCGTTCGCCCCCCTCAGTCTCCCCAAAAAAAGGCCGCCCCGTCGCCGGTGCGGCCTTCTTGATCGTCGGTCTGGCTGTGCCTGGACCGGAAGGGCGTCAGTGGCCCCCGCCGCACCTGTGCGGCAGGGAACAGCGGCGACGCCCCGCAGCGCTCACTTGCGCTTGGACATGGGCACGTAGTCGCGCCGCGCCGCGCCCGTGTAGAGCTGGCGGGGACGACCGATGCGCTGGCCCGGATCCTCGATCATTTCCTTCCACTGGCCGATCCAGCCCACGGTGCGGGCGAGCGCGAACAGCACGGTGAACATGGTGGTGGGGAAGCCCATCGCCTTCAGCGTGATGCCGGAATAGAAATCGATGTTCGGATAGAGCTTCTTCTCGATGAAATATTCATCGTGCAGCGCAACGCGCTCCAGTTCGATCGCCACGTCCAGCAGCGGATCGTCCTTGATGCCCAGCTCGGCCAGAACTTCGTGGCAGGTCTGCTGCATGATCTTGGCGCGCGGGTCGTAGTTCTTGTACACCCGGTGACCGAAGCCCATCAGACGGAACGGATCGT
Organism: Azorhizobium sp.; assembly: GCA_965227945.1. GTDB lineage: Bacteria > Pseudomonadota > Alphaproteobacteria > Rhizobiales > Xanthobacteraceae > Azorhizobium. The sequence continues at coordinate 913,260 of CBDDGQ010000005.1, forward strand.
TCTTGTCCTTGGCGCGGTTCACAAATTCCGGGATGCGGTCCACATGGCCGATCTCGGTGAGCATCTTCAGCGCCGCTTCATTGGCGCCGCCATGGGCGGGACCCCACAGGCAGGCGATGCCGGCGGCGATACAGGCGAACGGGTTGGCACCCGAGGAGCCGGCCAGACGCACGGTGGAGGTGGAGGCGTTCTGCTCGTGGTCCGCGTGCAGGATGAAGATCTTATCCAGGGCACGCGCGAGCGTCGGGCTCACCTTGTAGTCTTCGCAGGGAACTGCGAAGCACATGTTCAGGAAATTCGACGTATAGTCGAGGTCATTTTTGGGATAGATGAAGGGCTGGCCGATGGAATATTTGTAGGCCATCGCGGCCAGGGTCGGCATCTTCGCGATCATCCGGATCGATGCAATCAGCCGCTGCTGCGGATCGGATATGTCGGTGGAGTCGTGATAGAAAGCCGACAACGCGCCGACCGAGGCCACCATGATCGCCATGGGGTGGGCGTCGCGGCGGAAGCCGTTGGTGAAGCGGGTCATCTGGTCGTGAACCATCGTGTGACGGGTCACGGAATAATCGAAGTCCGCCTTTTGGGCCGCCGTGGGCAGTTCGCCGTACAGCAGCAGATAGCAGGTCTCCAGGAAGTCGCCCTCGGCCACTTGCTCGATGGGGTAGCCGCGATAGAGCAGCACGCCCTCGTCACCGTCGATATACGTGATGTCGCTCTCGCACGAGGCGGTGGAGGTAAAACCGGGATCGAAGGTAAACATGCCGGTCTGGGCATAGAGCTTGGAGATATCGACCACGTCGGGGCCGATCGTGCCGCTCTTGATCGGGAAATCCCAGCTCTTGTCGCCCACTGTCAGTTTCGCCGCTGTGGCTGCGGTAGGTGTGGTGGCGTCCATGGGGTCTCCCGTTTTCTAGGGCCGAATGCTGATACCTTCGCGAATGCGAAAGGATCTCGCGCGCAGTCGTAAACCCTCCCTAAATTTGCCGCAAGCGCTCCCGCGCCTCCCGCTCAGGCGGTCAGCCGCCGGGCCGCCTCCGCCAGTTCTTCCGGGGTATTGATATTGGTGAACGGGTCTCGCGGTTCGGCGTCCCAGACCTCGGTTTCAGCGCCGATTTCGGCCATGAACCGGCCCACGCGCCGTTCTCCCGCCACGAGATACGCCCTGAGGGCGGACCCCAGGTTGCGGTGCCAGAGACCGATCACCGGATGCGTGCGTCCGCCGGATTCCGCGCAGACCGCAACGGCGCCCGTGGACCGCTGGCGGGCCCGGAGCCGGGTCACGAGGTCGTGCGGCAGAAACGGGCTGTCGGCGGGGACGCTCACCAGCCATTCCGGACCTTCGGGTGCGCGGGCGATCGCTTCAAGGCCGGCCAGCAGGCCGGCGAGGGGGCCGGGATGATCCGGCATCGGGTCGGGCAGCACCGGCAGTCCGAACGCCGCAAACCGGTCCGGCGGGCCATTGGCGGAGAGCAGCATATGGTCCACCTGCGGGGCCATCGCAGCCATCACATGGGCCAACAGGGGCCGCCCCGCCAGGGACATTAGGGCCTTGTCTGTTCCACCCATGCGTCGGCCCAGGCCGCCGGCCAGGATGAGGCCGACCACCGGCGGCGGGGCCGAACTGGGGCCGTCGTCTGAGGCAGAAGCGATCATGCCGTTAGTCTAGCAGAGGAGGGGCGGTCCGGCGTGGCGCGATGGCTGCCGTGCGCCCACTGCCGCGTGATCATGACGCGCCTGCCGCCGGCGCTCGGCCATGCCGCGGCCGAACGCAAAAACGCCCGGCGAGGCCGGGCGTTTGCAGATTTAGATCCGGTGCAAGCGCCACCGATCGGGGTTTACTTCACCACCGCCGGAGGCGTCCGGGGGGCGCGCAGGCGCCGGGGGACCATGCCAATCCGGGCACTGGCCGCGCGCCAGGCGGCGAAGTCGTTCAGCTTCGAGCCTTCGCCCAAGGCGATGAGGGCGGCGGCCATGAAGGGCAAGCTCTGGATCACCAGCGCCAATGCGTAGAGATCGATCTCCCGCACCGCATGCCAGTTCTGCATGTGGAGCGCCACGCCGGCGGTGAACAGGAGGCCGCCGATGATCGCCTCCGGCAGCGCCGGGAACGAGCGGGCGGCGCCCGCCAGCCAGTTGCCGCCCTTGGCGGTGCGGGCAAAGGCGAGGTCCTTGTAGCGGAAGCCGTCATAGACCGCCTTGGCCACCGTGAACTGCACTGCCATGGCCGCAAAGGCCGCGCCCAGCATGCGCAGGGGCGTCGTGGCGACCCGCATGCGGTAGGCGGCGATGAAGTGCAGCACATAGACCAGGAAGGTGGCGATGATCGGCAGCGTCAGCACATGGGCCGGCACCGCGATGCCGAGCGCGAACACGAAGGGCACGAAGGCCAGCGACAGGATCGCCGCCAGGGCGCCGACGGATTCCGCACCCAGCCAGGTCACCCAGCCCAGCAGGAACTGGCGGCGCTGGGCGGTGGTCAGGCGGGAGCCATTGGGCAGGAACCGGCGCCAGTGCTTCTTGACGATCTGGAAACCGCCGTAAGCCCAGCGATGCCGCTGCTTCTTGAACGCCGCGAAGGTGTCCGGCAGCAGGCCCCAGCCGTAGCGCGTGTTGGTGTAATGGGTCTTCCAGCCGTTCTCGGCGATGCAAAGCCCGAGATCAGTGTCCTCGCAAATGGTGTCGGACGACCAGGAGCCGGCCTCCATCATCGCCGCGCGACGGATCAGGCACATGGTGCCGTGCACGACGATGGCGTCATCCTCGTTGCGCTGGACCATGCCGATGTCGAAGAAGCCGGCATATTCGGCGTTCATCGCCTCATGCAGCGGGCTCACCGCGCCGTCGCGATGATCCTGCGGCGCCTGGACGATGCCGACGGTCGGGTCGTCGAACACCGGCACCAGATCCTTCAGCCAGTCCGGATGAACGGTGTAGTCGGCGTCGATGATGCCGATGATCTCGGCGTCCGGGGCGGTGTGCTCCAGGGCGATGCGCAGGGCGCCGGCCTTGAAGCCGTGCACCTTCTCCGCATTGATGAACTTGATATGGGCCCCGAGGCTCTCGCAATGGGCGCGCACCGGCTCCACCATGGCGGGATCGGGGGTGTTGTTCACCACGATCACGCACTCGAAGTTCGGATAGGCGAGGCGGGCCACGCTGTCGATGGTCAGCTTCAGCATCTCCGGCGGCTCACGATAGGCCGGGATGTGGATGGAGACCTTCGGGAAGCGGGCCGGCGTTCCGCTACGCGGACGCTCGATGAGCCGGCTCGGACGCCGGCCGAAAGCCACCGCCGAAAGTTCCTCGGCGCGATACAGCACCACCAGAACCAGCGGTCCCAGCAGGAGGAAACTGAGCGTCACCGTGATGTAGTTGCCGCCGGTGACGTAATGGTTGAACCAATAGTTGAACACCAGAGCCACCCAGGCGCCGGCGCCGTTGGCGGCAGCGGACAAGGCGAGGCCCTGCGATACGGTCACCGGGGCGCCGCGCAGCATGGGCAGCGAGAACAGCACGCCCAGCAGCAGTGCCAGGATGGCAGTCTGGGTGTAGCCCTTCTCGGTGAGCGGGCCGGTGAGGTTGAACTTGAGGTGCCGCTGGGCATCCATCACGCCCCAATACTGACCCACGGAGCCTTCGAAGCTCTTCCACGGGGCGTCGAACGCCTCGATGATGTTGTATTCAATCCCCAAGGCATCGGCGCGGGACGCGAAGGTGCGGATGACCTGCGCCTGGGCCAGCTCGCCGGGCACGGAGGCGTCGCGATTATAGCCGGCGCTCGGCCAGCCGAACTCCGCGATCACGATGCGCTTGCCGGGATAGGCGGCGCGCAGGCGGTTGTAAATGTCGATGGAGCGGTCCACCACCTGCTCGGCGGGGACGCCTTCCCAGTACGGAAGGATATGGGCTGCGATGTAGTCCACCGCCGAGACCAACTCGGGATGATCCAGCCACACGTTCCAGATTTCGCCGGTGGTCACCGGGGTGTTGGTCTGGCGCTTCACCTTGCGGATCAACTCGGCCATCTCGCCGGCGGTCTTCTCACCGCGGAAGATGGTCTCGTTGCCGACCACCAGGCCTTCCACGTTGGAATTCTTGCGCGAGAGGTCCACCGCCGTGCGCAGTTCGCGCTCGTTGCGGGCTTCGTTCTTATCAATCCAGGCGCCCACGGTCACCTTGAGCCCGCGCTCCGCGGCAATCGCCGGGGTGAGCTCCACGCCGCCGGTCGACGAATAGGTGCGGATCGCCCGGGTATAGGGCGCCACCGCCTCAACGTCGGCGCGGATCTGCTTTTCGTTGGTGGCCTCACCCGCGTCCGGGTCGGCGCCGCGCCCATAGGGGGCGAACGACAGACTGGAGAATCGATCGGTGACCGCCGGAGCGTTCACCTCAGGACGCAGAGACATCCACATCGCGGCTTGGAATGCCGAAACAACCGCAATGATCGCTGCCGCAGCAGCTAGACCGGGACGCATGGCCAGAACCCGCTCGAAAGGGGAAATCGAACCTGAGAACGCACACATCAGATGACGGTTCCGAACCTGATGTGGGGGACACTCTTTCGACCTGCCCCTCGGTCGGCACTTTGGGTCTACGCCGCAGTGCAATGAGGCACTAAACGCCTCAAATCAAGAGGTAAATGCAGACTGTGGCGGCGGTTCGGCGGCGCGGCGTCGGCACCGCGTCCGCCATAAGAAATATTATTGCGCAGGCGCAGCAACATAGTCGGGATTGACCCAGCACTGCTGCACCCGACCCCCCAGACGCTCCTGCGTTTTTGGATCGATGTTGCCCTGGCGCACCAGGCAACGGAAGGCCAGCTTGAGATGTTCGGTGGGGCAGCCGAAACGCTCGTAGAGCTCCAGATGCCGGCGGGCGGTGTCGATATCGTCCCGCCACAGCAGCGCGGCGATGCGCCGGCCCGTCCAGACGCACTCCGGGAGGCCAGCCGTTCCCGGCAGCTTGGCGGCTTCCACGAACTCCTCCACCGAACGGCGCTGGGCTTCACGCGCCGCCTGCTGCTCGGGCGTGATTTGCTCCGCCGGGGCGGTCTTTGGCTCGCTGCCTTGGGTCTGAGCGGCCAGCGGGCCGGTGCAGGCGATGAGAAAGGCGCCCAAGAGGAGCGTGAAACGGAAGCGATCCATGTCGGCCATTTTGTTTGAAGACGAAAGGCAGTGGGCGGAGCGGACCCCGCGCCGGCACGTTAGAAGAAGGCTAAGCGTTTGTCAGCATGACGGGTGACTCAACCTTGCCTGGGGCACCCCAGCAGCGACCGCCGCCGGCTCCCACAGGGCCGCCGGGATCTGGCGTTCGGTTGAGGCCCTGCAAGGGTTTGCGCGCCCTCCGGCCGGACGATGGATGCTCCGTGCAGCTGGATGGGGCCGATGCGGCGCCGCCGTAAGTGTGTTCGCTATGGTTTCCGCCGGAAGCGTCCAGATACCGTTGCGCGGTCGCGGCTCGGGGCGGAACGGTTTCGGGACGGTCGGCTACAGCGACCCTAGGTCATGCAGTCGTCCCTTTCGTGCCGTCCGCTGCCGCGCCGTTGCCACCGGCCCGCCTTGGTGGCTTCACACTCGCCGTGCGAAGCTTTATGTCGCAGAACCCGGCCGGTTCGCTGTCCGCGCTTCTTGTCCTCGTCGCTGCCGGGAGTTTCCATGTCCGTGTCTTATCGCCTGCCGTTGGTGCTGGCCCTGATCGTGTCGGCGGCGGTGGTGGCGCTTTGGGCCTGGGCCGGCCGCCCGGTCGCCATGCCGCCGTCGCCTCTGGCGGCCGGAGAGAAACTGCAGTGCGTCTCCTACGCGCCGTTTCGGGATGGACAATCCCCCTTCACCAAGGGGCTGGTGATTCCTGAGGCGCAGATCGACGAGGATTTCGCCCAGCTGGCGAAGATCACCGGATGCGTGCGTACCTATTCAGTGGAAATGGGCCTGGACAAGGTGGCTCCGTTGGCCCGCAAGCACGGGCTGACGGTGTTGCAGGGCATCTGGCTGGGTGGCGAGGCCGCCAAGAACAAGGTCGAGATCGACACCGGCGTGCGCCTTGCTCAGGAAAACCCCGACGTCATCAAGGCTTTGGTGGTCGGCAATGAGGTGATGCTGCGGGGCGAGCTGTCCTCCGCGGATATTTCGTCGATCCTGAAAGATGTGAAATCCCGCGTCGGGGCGGTGCCGGTGACCTATGCGGATGTGTGGGAGTTCTGGTCGCGCGCCAAGGCTCTGGCCAATGACGTCGACTTCATCACCATCCACATCCTGCCCTATTGGGAGGATCAGCCCATCGCCGCGGCAGAAGCGGGCGTGCATGTGGACCAGATCCGCCAGCACATGGCCAAGGAGTTTCCAGGCAAGGAGATTCTCATCGGCGAGACCGGCTGGCCCAGCGCCGGGCGGATGCGCGAAGGCGCCCTGCCGTCGCCCGCCGATCAAGCGCTGGTCATGCATGACCTCATGCGGTTGGCGAAGGAGAAGGGCTACCGGGTCAACGTCATCGAGGCCTTCGACCAACCGTGGAAACGGGCCAATGAAGGCACCGTCGGCGGTCATTGGGGGCTGATCGACGCTGGCAACCGCCTGCCCAAGTTCGCTTGGGGGCAGGGGGTCACCAACCATCCCCATTGGATCGCCCATGCCGCGGTCGGCCTGGCGACCGTGCTCGCCGTGTTCGGCGCGGCCATCACCGGCGCCCGCCGCCGATCGGAGGCGGTGCCAAACCGCGATTGGCTTGGCGTTGCTCTGATCGCCCTGGCCGGCGGCGGCACGCTCGGCGCTGCCCTCTCGACTTTGCCGCTGGAGAGCCTGGGGCTGCTGGGCTGGACCCGCAATGGCGCGTTCGTGGCCGTGGCCATTGCCGCGCTGCTGGTCGTACCCGGCGCCATCGGCGCCGGCGTGCCGCTGCCGGCGCTGTCGGTGGCCCTGGACGGCGCCCGCCGCCGCGAGGCCTCGGCCCTGAGCATTGCCACGGCCGCGGTTCTCGCATTGGCGCTGCTGGCCATCGGGGAAGTCGCGTTCGAACTGGTGTTCGACCCGCGCTACAAGGATTTCCCATATTTCGCCCTGACGCCCATCGCCGTCGCCGTCGCGGTCTTGGCGGTGCTGCGCCGTCCGGCGGGAGCGGGGGTGAGTCTGGCGGAATCGTTCGGGCTTTTCGGCCTACTGATGGCCGGGATCTACATCCCCCTGAACGAGACCCTGCACAATTGGCAGGCGCTGTGGTTCGGCGGGATTTGCCTGATTCTAGCCTTTACGCTGTGGCGGGTGCGGGCCGCGCGAGCGACAGGATGATCACCATCGCCGCCACGGCGCCCGCCACATTATTATAGAGCACCAGCGCGATCCCCGCGAAGGCCAGCGCCACGCCGAAGGTCACCGTGTGGGGCCGCCAGAATTGCAGCACGGCTGCCACCAAAGCGATGCCGCCGAACACGCTCCAGCCGAACAGGGCAATGACCACGGCGCGCGCCTGACACTGTGCCGTGCGGAGCCCGGCCTCGCAGGCCAAGCCGACCACCGATGGCTCGATCACCATGTACCGCATGTACATCGCCCATCCCGTCGCCAGGAAGGTGGCGGTGATGAGCCAGTTCATGGCGCGAGGGCTGGGCCGGAAGCTGCGGTCGGTGAGGTTGCGATCGATCATGAGGCCCGCGGATCTTTTGCAAGGGAGCGATGAGGCATCGTCGCCCGACCACATGGCATCGCCAAGGCGCGGTGACAACCCGGCATGCAGCCCATGGGGCAACGCCCCGCATCTTGTCCCTGCTGCATTGCACAATCCGTCTCGTTCAGGTTAATTGGCGCCATTGCCTTTCGCCTTTTCATACCCCCTTTCTGAAGGCCGTCAGCGATGTCTGCGTTGAAGTCCGCTTTCATGGTGATTGCCTGCCTGTGTGCCGCCAGCGTGGCCCATGCGCAAACCCCGGCGGCGACCGATGTCGCGGCTGTCGCCTCTGCGCGCCCCGCCAATAAAGCCGAGTGGATGCGTGCCGCCTGGGCCTCCATGGCCACTCACCGTGCGGCACCGCCGACCTTGCCGGAAACGTCGGGCACCTATCTGGTGGAAGTCTTCATCGTTGTGCGGCGAGACGGCACGGTCTCGGCGTCCCGGATCCGCAACGGCAGCGGCATCGCGGCTCTGGATCAACATGCCTTGCGGCTGGTATCCCTGGCGCAACTGCCGCCCACGTCGGTGGACATGGCGGAAGAAGCGCGCCTGACGATGCCGATCTCCTACGATTACGGTCCCCTGCTGTGGCAGCGCAAGCGCGATGCCCGCCGGGAGACGTTTGCCTGGCAGCAGCGCTGACCGGCTTTTCCAGAGGGACGCCGAGGCTTTCATCCGGCGCCGCCCCGCTCTAAGGAAGGCGGGAACGGCGGAAAAGGATTAGCCATGACCGAGCGCAGCCTTCTGGTGGTGGTTCTCGCAGCAGGCGAAGGCACGCGCATGGCCTCGCGCCTGCCCAAGGTGCTGCATCAGATTGCTGGCCGCAGCATGCTGCACCACGTCCTGGAGACCACCCGGGCTGCCGGCGCCACCCGGGTCGCGGTGGTGGTCGGGCCCGGTCGGGCGGATGTGGCAGCGGAAGCCCAAAAGGTCCGCCCCGATGCGCAGGTGTTCGTCCAGGAAGAGCGCCTGGGCACCGCCCATGCGGTCCTTGCCGCCCGCGCCGCGCTGGAAAGCCCGGCGGATGACGTGCTGGTGCTCTATGCGGACACCCCGTTGCTGCGTCCTGAGACCCTGGCCCGCTTGCGTGCCCCCCTGGCTGCGGGCGCCGGTGTGGCGGTTCTGGGCTTTCGGCCCGCCGATGCCACCGGCTACGGTCGCCTGTTGACCGAGGGCGCCGATCTGGTCGCCATCCGCGAGGAGAAGGATGCCACCCCGGCCGAGCGGGCGATCACCTTCGCCAATGCGGGAGTGATGGCCCTTCGCGGCGATGCGGCGCTGTCGCTGCTCAGCGCCATCGGCAATGCCAATGCCAAGGGCGAATATTACCTTACCGACGCGGTGGAGGTCGCCCGCGCCGCCGGCCTCAGCGCCGTGGCGGCTGAGGCCGAGGTGGACGAGGTGGCGGGGGTCAACAGCCGGCCGCAACTGGCGGAGGCCGAGGCCATCCTGCAGCAGCGCCTGCGCCGGGCGGCCATGATGGGTGGCGCCACGCTGGTCGCCCCGGAGACTGTCTTCTTCTCCGCCGATACCCGGCTCGGCCGTGACGTGGTGGTGGAACCCAATGTGGTCTTTGCCCCAGGTGTGACGGTGGAGGATGACGTGGTCATCCATGCCTTCTGTCATCTGGAGGGCGCCTATCTGGAGTCTGGCGTGTCCATCGGCCCTTACGCGCGGCTGCGGCCCGGCACGCGGCTGGGGGCAGGGGTCCGCATCGGCAATTTCGTGGAGACCAAGGCCGCGCACATTGATGCGGGCGCCAAGGTGAACCATCTCTCATACGTGGGGGACGCGCACGTCGGGGCCGGTGCCAATATCGGCGCGGGCACCATCACCTGCAATTACGATGGCTATGCCAAGCACCGCACCGAGATCGGCGCGGGCGCCTTTGTGGGCACCAATTCCTCCCTTGTGGCCCCGGTGAGCATCGGTGCCGGGGCCTATATCGGGTCCGGATCGGTCATCACCGACGATGTGCCTGCGGATGCCTTGGCACTGGGGCGCGGTCGGCAGGTGGTGAAGTCCGGCTGGGCGGCCGAGGTGAGGGCGGCCCGTCCGCCCAAGCCGTGAGCGGCAGACCCTACCGCCACGGTGCCGCCACCGGCCGTTGAGACAAAGCGAAAACGGAATTGATTCCCTCTGCTTGCCCGAGACCGGCTAGAGCTTGGGGGACAGGCGGCGTTGATCCCAACTTCTGCGGAGCAGTATCTCTTATGTGCGGCATCATCGGAATTCTCGGGACCGGGCCGGTTGCCGAGGACGTTATCGACGCCCTGAAGCGGCTTGAGTATCGCGGTTATGACTCCGCCGGCATCGCCACCCTGGAAGGCGGCCACATCGCCATCTGCCGTGCCGAGGGGAAGCTGCGCAATCTCGACCAGAAGCTGCACCGCCATCCGCTCAAAGGCCACACCGCCATCGGCCACACCCGCTGGGCCACCCACGGCAAGCCCACCGAGCGCAATGCCCACCCCCACTCAGGCAAGAAGGTGGCGGTGGTGCACAATGGCATCATCGAGAATTTCCGCGCCCTGAAGGAAGAGCTGACCGCTGGCGGCGCCCATTTCCTCAGCGAGACCGACACCGAAGTGGTGGCGCTGCTGGTGGATCGCGAGCTGCGCGCCGGCCGGACCCCGGCGGAGGCGGTGGCGCTCGTTCTGCCGCGCCTCAAGGGGGCGTTTGCCCTGGCCTTCCTGTTTGAGGGCGAGGACGATCTGCTGATTGCCGCCCGCAAGGGCTCGCCTTTAGCCATCGGCTACGGGCGGGGCCAGATGTACCTGGGCTCCGACGCCATCGCGCTCGGCCTGTTCACCGACGAGATCGTCTATCTGGAAGAGGGCGACTGGGCGATCCTCACCCGCGAGGGCGTGGAGATCCACGACGTCGATAATGCGGTGGTCCAGCGCACGGTGCTGAAGGTCCCGGCCAGTTCGATCATGGTGGACAAGGGCAACCACCGTCACTTCATGGCCAAGGAAATCTACGAGCAGCCCGAGGCCATCGCCCACACCTTCGGCCATTATCTTGATCTGGCGCTGGAGACAGTGACCCTGCCGGAGCTGCCGTTCGATCTGGCGGAGGTGACCAACATCTCCATCACCGCCTGTGGCACGGCCCTCTATGCGGGCGCGGTGGCCGAATATTGGTTCGAGCGGTTCGCCCGCATTCCGGTGAGCATCGATATCGCCTCGGAGTTCCGCTATCGCGAGACGCCGTTGCTGCCGGGCGGTGTGACCATCGTCATTTCCCAGTCCGGTGAGACCGCCGATACCCTGGCCTCCCTGCGATACGCCAAGGAGCAGGGTCAGAAGGTGGTGGCGGTGGTCAATGTCCCCACCAGCACCATTGCCCGCGAGGCGGATCTGGTGCTGCCGATCCTGGCCGGGGTGGAGATCGGGGTGGCCTCCACGAAAGCCTTCACCTGCCAATTGGCGACGCTGTTGTGCCTGGCGGTGGCTTCGGGCCGCGCGCGTGGCCATCTGTCTGCCGAGGACGAGCACAAACTGGTGCGGGGCATGATCGAGGTGCCTCGGCTGATGACCGAGGCGCTGAAGCTGTCGCCCGAGATCGAGCTTTTGGCCCGCTCCCTGGCGAAGGCGCAGGACGTTCTCTATCTCGGCCGCGGCACCAATTATCCGCTCGCCATGGAAGGGGCCTTGAAGCTCAAGGAGATCTCCTACATCCACGCCGAAGGCTATGCCGGCGGCGAGCTGAAGCACGGCCCCATCGCTTTGATCGACGAGAAGATGCCGGTGGTGGTCATCGCCCCTTACGACCGGGTGTTCGACAAGACGGTGTCGAACATGGAGGAAGTGGCAGCGCGTGGGGGGCGGATCATTCTCATCACCGACCCCAGGGGCGCGGAGATGGCGCATGCGGCGGCGTTGCAGAAGCTGATCTTGCCGGAGATGCCGGCCACGGTTGCGCCGCTGGTCTATTCCATCCCGGTGCAGCTGATCGCCTATCATACGGCAGTCATCATGGGCACCGACGTGGATCAGCCGCGCAACCTGGCGAAGTCGGTGACGGTGGAGTGAGCAGGCGATGAAGAAGACCTACTTCGGCAGCTGCCACTGTGGCGCCGTCCGCTTCGAGGCCGACATCGACCTCGAAGCCGGCACCAATAAGTGCAACTGCTCCATTTGCACCAAGACGCGCAATTGGAACGCCCTGATTAAGCCGGACGCCTTCCGCCTGCTGGCGGGGGCCGAAGCGCTTCAGGACTACCAGTTCGGGCACAATATCGGGCACCATCTGTTCTGCAGGACTTGCGGGGTGCGCGGGTTCGCCCGCGGCCATCATCCACAGATCGGCGACTATGTGACGGTGCAACTGGCAGCGCTCGACACGGCGGAGCCGCAGGAATTGATCGCGGCGCCGGTGCGCTATGCCAACGGGCGCGAAAACGACTGGATGCACGTCCCGGCCGAAACCCGCCACCTCTGAGCGGTCCGCACCACGCTGGGGACGGGATGGCTGTCGGCCGGCTGCCAGGGGTGGCAGCGCGGCGAGGCGCTTGAAAGCAACGGGCGGCAGTCTGGGATACGACTGAAGCGTGGGACACGGCGGGGCGAAGATCGAGATCCCCAGGCGTCGGTCTCCTTATGTAGCCGGTCCAGTGTCCGGGATTCTGCTTTCCACCGCTGTGCTGGTCGACGTGGCGATAAACGCCTTAAGGGGCTGAGATCCAGCGGCAGCTTACAAGCCCCCGGAATCGGAGGGCGGACGGGCCCGCGCTGCCTGGGCCGCCTGGAGCAGGGCGGCTTGCTGCTCCGGGGTGAGCGCGCGCCGGGGCACCATCCGGAACAGCACATCGCTTTCGTGGAACAGGATGATGCGACGGTCGTGCATTATCTTGCGCAGGTCGGTCCAGGCGATGGTTGCACGGCCTTGCTCAGAACCCGTGATGAGGTGCTCGGCGGTCCAGGACAACGTGTAGGGCAGCTGCAGCGATTTCTGTTGAGCAAAGATGCGCTTGGCACCCGTTCCAATCCGATAATAGACACTGCCCAGCATCGTGATCGGCCCGGCAAGGCCGGCAATGATGGCCAGTGGCCAGATGACCTCGCCTTCGATCGCCAGGAGGGCGATGGCGCTGGCCGTCAGTGTGGTCGCCGTCAGGAAGAACAAGCGCAAAAAGCCCATGGGCGATAAGGTCGCCTTGGTTTGAACCAGCCAATAGGCATGCCTGAGGTCGTCCGACGTGAGCGTGATGTGCACGAGGACTGGCGCGCCGCTCTTCGGTGCGTCTGGGACTGCCATTTCGCTCTGGGATGCGTCGGTGTTCAGATCGGACATGACGGCTCCGGAAGGCTCATGAGCGCGAGGGGCGGGTGCCGGCGTCACGCGGCCGATGCGGCAGGGGGGCGCGCCACGCCGTCGGGCGCCAGGCGCAGCAGGTCCGCCTGCTGGGCGGGGGTGAGGCAGCGGCGCGGCACGGTCTGGAAACGGGAGTCGCTCTCGCACAACAAGATCACCTTGTCGTTGTGCAGCACCTTGGTCAGATCGCTCCAGGGCAGGCTGGCGTCCACCTGCTCGGAGCGGGTGCCGAAGCCCTCAGGGGTCCAGGACAAAGTGAAGGGCCGTTGCAGGGACTTCTGCTGGGCAAAGGCCCGCTGGGCCGCGCGTGCGTTTTGGCGGGCGGCCAGCGCCACCAGCATGAACGGAAACAACACAGCGAACATGAGGGTCGGGGTCCAGGAGATCGCGACGCCTTGCAGATAATTGATGCCGGTCCCGATCGCCGCGAGGATGGTCAGAAAGAACACCTTCAGCAGCCCCACTGGCGTGAGCGTCGCCTTGCGCTGGATCAGCCAATAGGCCTGTTTCACGTCAGATTCCGTCAGGGTGATGGTCGCTGAATGGGACGTCTCGGGGCAAATGTCCTGCATCAAGACTCCATTCGTCACCCACATCTCTAGCGCAGAGAGCATGAGCGGTGCGGTGAATGCAAGGTGATGCGGGCGAAAGTCTGAACACGACCTGGGAAGACTTGTCGTGCGGCGGTCTATATTACCGCCCTGTTCTATTCCGATGGCCGCGTGACGATGAACGCCGCCAGGCCGGCGAAGAACAGGCCCAGCCCCCACAGCACCGCTATCGGCGAACCCACGTACCAGGCGGCGGTCCAGCTGCCGACGAAGCTCATCAGCGAGAACGCCTTCACCACCAAGGGAATTGCGCCGGTCTGCTGCCAGCGCACCACACTCGGCCCCAAATAGCGGTTGGCCAAAAGCCACGCCTCGAAGCGGGGCGAGGTGCGCGCGAAGCACCAGGCGGCCCCGATCAGGAAGATGGTGGCCGGCATCATGGGCACGACCATGCCAATAGCCCCCAGCACCAGGCACACGACTCCCACGCCGAAGACCAGCCGCTGCATCACCAACTGACGGAACATGGTGGCCGCAAAGGGGGGACGCTCAGTGGGATTGGGGGGCACTATGGAGCCTTAAGCTGGCGCAGGATGTCGGGCGACCTTGGCCCCTCAGCCGGCAGAGAGCAAGCGCATGGCTGCATCGCGTTCATGCAGATACATGTGCAAGCGCAGCCCCTTGGTGCTCTCACCCGCCAAGTCCGGATCGGCCGCGATGGTGCGCGCCGCGGCGTCCCGGGCCTGCGCCACCAAGTCCCCATGGACGTCCATGCGGGCGATCTTGAAGCCAGGGAAGCCGCTCTGCCGGGTGCCCAGCACGTCGCCTTCCCCGCGCAGGCGCAGGTCTTCCTCGGCGATGCGGAAGCCATCCTCGGTCTCGCGCAGGATGGCGAGGCGGGACTTGGCGATCTCGCTCAACGGGGTGCGGAACAGCAGCAGGCAGGTGGAGGGCTTGTCGCCCCGGCCCACGCGCCCGCGCAACTGGTGGAGCTGGGCGAGGCCGAAGCGCTCCGCATGCTCGATCACCATGATGGTGGCGTTGGGCACGTTCACGCCCACCTCGACCACCGTGGTCGCCACCAGGATGCGCGCCTCGCCGGAGGCAAAGCGGGCCATGGCCGCATCCTTCTCCGCCCCGGAGAGGCGCCCGTGCACCAGTTCCACCGCATCACCGAAATAGGCGCGCAGATCGTCGGCCCGCTCGGTGGCGGCGGCGAGATCGGAGGTGTCGGTCTCCTCCACCAGCGGGCAGATCCAATAGCATTGCGCGCCCTGCGCCAGCGCCCGGCCCACGGCGGCGACCACTTCGCCCAGGCGCTCCAGCGACACCGAGCGGGTGTCCACCGGCAGGCGGCCGGGGGGCTTCTCGCGCAGTTCGGAACTGTCCATGTCGCCGAACAGGGTCAGCACCAAAGTGCGGGGAATGGGGGTGGCGGTCATCAGCAGCATGTCCACCGCGCTGCCCTTACGGGAGAAAGTAAGGCGTTGCTCGACGCCGAAGCGGTGCTGCTCATCGACGATGGCGAAGGCGAGGTCGGCGAACACCACGTCGTCCTGGATCAAGGCATGGGTGCCCACCACCAGCCCGATGCGCCCCTCCTGCAAGCCGGCGAGAATGGCGGCGCGGGTGCGGCCCTTCTCCCGCCCGGTGAGCAGGGCCACCTCGATGCCGGCGGCGGCGGCCAACGGGGCGATGGTCTCCAGATGCTGGCGGGCGAGGATTTCGGTCGGCGCCATCAGCGCCGCCTGCCGCCCGGCCTCGATGGCGCCGGCGGCGGCCAGAAGCGCCACCACCGTCTTGCCCGAGCCCACGTCGCCCTGGAGCAGGCGTAGCATGCGGGTGTCCGCTTCCAGATCGCCGCGAATGGCGGCCAGCGCGCTCTCTTGCGCCCCGGTCAGCCGGAAGGGGAGGGCGGCACGCACCTTCTGTGCAAGATGGCCGGGGCTAACGGTGGCGCGTCCGCCCGCCTTCACCTGCCGCGCGCGCACCAGCGCCAGCGTCACCTGATGGGCATACAGCTCATCGAAGGCGAGCCGGGTCCAGGCCCGCCCGGTGGGCTGAGCGTCGGCCGGAGTCTGCGGCTGGTGCACCCGAACCAGGGCCTCACGGAAGGAGGGCCAGTCGCCGGCGCCGAGCAGATCGGGCGGGATCTCCTCCGGCATCTCGGACACGCGCGCCAGGGCCGCCTCCATGGCCCGGCGCAGATGGCCGGCCGCCAGCCCCTCCACCAAAGGATAGACCGTCTCCACCGGGGAGAGCTTGGCGAGGCCCGCCGCATCCAGGATGCGGTCGGGATGGGTCATCTGCCGCATGCCGTCATAGAGCGTGATGCGCCCGCACAGCCAGCGGGTCTCGCCCTCGGGCAGCAGGCGCTCGATGCGGGCGCGCTCGATGTTGAAATGCACCACCTGCAGGTCGCCGCTGGCATCGCTCACATAGGTGCGGTGAGGCGCACGGCGGCCGGGGGGCGGGGCCTGATGGCCATCCACGCGCACCTCGATGGTCACATCGGTATCGGGGGCCGCTTCCGCGATCGTCGGGCGGGCGCGCCGGTCCACCAGCCCGGAGGGCATGTGAAACAACAGGTCGATCACCCGGGGCGCCTCGCGGCCCAACAGCCGTCCGAACGGCCGCATCATCTTGGGGCCGATGCCCGCAAGACTGGTGAGGGGCGCGAACAGGGGATCGAGCAAAGCCGGGCGCATGCGCGCCGACCGTGACCGAGCGGCCGGCGGGAGGCAAGGGGATGGTGCGTCTGCGGGCGGGGCGTCCACCGGAACCGCGTTAAGCAGGTGCAATCCGCCCCCGCCCCGCCTTACACTGCCGCCGGGATGGGCGAGGGCGAGATGAGCGACAGCGACGCGGAACGCGCGGAACGGGCCGCCTTCATCCTGGGGCTGCGCGGGCGCGGCATTCGGGATGTGGCGGTGCTGCGAGCCATGGAACTGGTCCCGCGCGCCCTGTTCGTGGATCCCACCTTGCGCCGCCACGCCTATGAGGATGTCGCGCTGCCCATCGCCTGCGGCCAGACCATGTCGCAGCCCAGCCTGGTCGCGGCCATGACCGAGGCGCTGGCGCTCACCGCCGAGCATTCGGTCCTGGAGATCGGCACCGGCAGCGGCTATCAGGCGGCCGTGCTGTCGCATCTGGCGTCCCAGGTGGTGACCATGGATCGCTACCGGGCGCTGGTGAGCGAAGCCCAGGTGCGCTTCAAGGTTCTGGGCTTGCGCAACGTCACGGCCCTGGTGGGCGACGGCACCGCGGGCTTGGCCGCGCGCGCTCCGTATGATCGGATCATCGTGACGGCGGCCGGCCCCGATGTTCCACGCGCCCTGGTGGATCAATTGAAGCCGGGGGGCCTTCTGGTCGCGCCCATCGGCGAGGCCCGGCAGGTGCAGACGCTGCGGCTGTTCTCCAAGGAGCCATCGGGCCTGGTGGCCAGGGATTTGATGGCGGTGCGGTTCGTGCCGTTGGTCCCAGGGGTGGCGGCCACCCTGTAGCGCGGCCCGCCCCTATGGCCGGCGACAGATTGCGATTTCAGGGATGGCGGCGTCTTGGTTCAGAACGAAGACGCCCCCGCCTGCGCCAAGAATCCAAAACGACACATGGGCCACGTAGTTTGCCAAGGGCGAATGCGTGTTGATGTTCCGTCCGATGCCGGGGGCGACCATCCGGACGTTCACACCTTGATGGCTGATCATCATTGACGGTACCCGGCCGGGCCGTTCGGAAGGGGCCGGCGGCTCTCGCGCGGCCCGCGTGTCGCGATGGCGCATGGATGGTGAGCCGGCATCTCTGCCGGAGGGTTGGAACGCCTGCGCGATTCCGCCCCGCAAGGCTTGGCCCTCGCTTCATTGCGCCGGTTGCTGCGATGCTCTACCAACACGATCTCGTGGTCAGGTCGAAGGGATTGGCCGTGGTCTTGGCTCAACGGCTGATGGCGCTGGCCGCAAGCGTGCTGCTCTCGCTGGCGCTGGCCGCGTGTGCCGGTCGCCCGGCAGGCGTGCTGATTCCGGTCACCAGCGAGGTCGCCGGCACCAGCAAGGTGGCGATGGTGGTCGCCACCACCCGCGCCCGCGCCGATGGTCCCGACATGTTCACCGGCGAGCGCGGCAAGGTGGCCAGCTTCGCCGAGATCACCGTTTCTCTGCCACCGGACAACGCCCGCCAGATCGGCGAGGTGCAATGGCCGCGCAGCGTGCCGGGCAATCCCGCGACCGATTTCGTGGTCGCCTCCGCCAGCGACCTGAACCGCGCGCAGGCCCTGGCCTGGCTGCACAAGGATGTGGCCAAGCGCCCGCAACGGCAGGTGCTGGTCTTCATTCACGGCTACAACAGCCGGTTCGACGATGCCGTCTTCCGCTTTGCCCAGATCGTCCATGATTCCGGGGCGGACGTGACGCCGGTGCTGTTCACCTGGCCGTCGCGCGGCAGCCTGTTGGCCTATGGCTATGATCGCGAGAGCGCCGTCTATTCCAGAGACGCGCTGGAGGATCTTCTGGCCGGGCTGGCCAACGACCCGGCGGTCGGGGAGATTTCCATCCTGGCCCATTCCATGGGCAATTGGCTGACCTTCGAGGCGCTGCGCCAAATGGGCATCCGCCGGGGACACATTCCGGCGAAGATCAAGCACGTGATGCTGGCGGCCCCCGACGTGGACGTGGACATCTTCGGCGCGCAGTGGCGCGATCTGGGGGAGCCGACGCCAGACGTGACCGTGTTCGTGTCACAGGATGATCGAGCCCTGCAAGTCTCCCAAAGGGTCTGGGGCTCCAAGGCCCGCCTGGGGCAGGTGGACCCGTCCGTTGAGCCGTATCGGAGCGAGTTTCTGGCCCGCAAGATCAACGTGCTCGACCTGACCAAGCTCAACACCAGCGATGGGCTCAATCACGGCAAGTTCGCCGAGAGCCCCGGCGTGGTGCAATTGATCGGCGCCCGGCTGGCGCAGCAGAAGACCATCACCGACAGTCGCGAGGGGGTGGGCGACCGCATCCTGCAGGTCACCACCGGCGCCGCCTCCAGTATCGGGCAGGCGGCAGGATTGGTGATCTCCGCCCCGGTTGCGGTTCTGGATGGCAACACCCGGGACAATCTTGGCGCCCAGGTGGAAAGTCTGGGCGGCACGGTGTCCGGCACCGTGGGCTCCACCACGGGGCTGGTCACCACGGGACCCAAATTCTAGGGGCGTTCCGCGTGGTGGCACCAGGGTGTTGCGGAGGGATCGGTCCTCCCGAACCCTGGCAATATCCTGTGACAAAATCGCCACATTCAGGCAAAACTTCCGCCCGTTGCGCCGGCATTTAAGCGCTCGTTTACCCATAGGGCCTTTACTCCACGACATGTTCGGAGCGTGCGAGTCAGGTCACATGACATCTTCCAGCAAACCTATGGGACGTATTGTGATCGCTCGCTTTGCCGCGGTCGGCTTGGTGGCGGCCGGGCTCGCGGGATGCAGCTCCGATGCGACGCGATTTTCTGAGACGGCATCCGCTGCCCCCTCGGCCGGGTTGCCGCGCCAGAGCAGTGCGGATGTCACCGGATCCCTGGGGGCGGCGCCCACCTCGCGGGTCGATGCCGCCCCCATCGGTGCGCCTTCCGTCGCCGCGGCGCCTCCGGCGGCTTACGCTCCGGCAACGGCGGCCTACACCCCGGCCCCCGCCGGTGGCCAGCCCCTCTATGGAGCGCCCGGCTATGCCAGCGCGCCGCCCGCCCCTCCGCCGGCGGCCCATGCGCCGGCGCCGGCCGTGGCGGCTGCATCCGCCGGCACCCATGTGGTGACCTCTGGCGAGACCTTGAGTTCCATCGGCCGGCGTTATGGCGTGACGCGGACGCAACTGGCCACCGCCAACGGCCTGGCGCCTGAGGCGCCGCTCCAGATCGGCCAGCATCTGGTCATTCCCGGTGCCGGTGGTCCGGTGGTGGCGCAGGCGCACCCGGCCGCAGCGCCGGCCCCCGCATCCCAGCTGGGCAGCAAGCCGCAGCAGTTGGCTGCAGTGGCGCCCGCCCCGGCGCCGCCGCCTGCCGCCGCGCCGCTCGCGGCGCCCAAGCCGAATCAAGTTGCCGCACCCGCCGCCGCGGCGCCGTCCAAGACGGGCACGGTCACGACCGCGGCGCTGGCGCCCACCCCGACGGCAGTTGCGCCGGCCGGCAAGACGGCTCCGGCCGCTGCGCCCGCCAAGGTGGAAACCGCCGCCAAGGTGACGCCCGCCGATGATGCGGATGAAGCCCGCAGCCCCGGAACGGGTCCTCAGTTCCGCGCTCCGGTGCGGGGCCGGGTGATCTCCGGCTTCGGACCCAAGCCCGGCGGGACGAAGAACGATGGCGTCAACTTCGCCGTGCCGGAAGGCACCAGCGTGCGCGCCGCCGAGGATGGCGTGGTGGCTTATGCGGGCAATGAACTGAAGGGCTACGGCAATCTGGTGCTGATCAAGCATGCGGATGGCTATGTGACCGCTTATGCCCACAACAGCGAGATCAGCGTGAAGCGCGGCGATACCGTGCGCCGGGGCCAGATCGTCGCCAAGGCGGGGCAGAGCGGTGGCGTGACCACCCCGCAGCTGCATTTCGAGATCCGCAAGGGCTCGCAGCCGGTGGATCCGAGCCAGTACGTCGCGGGCCTCTAAGATCTCCCGCGCCCGGGTCCTCCGGGCGACCTCCCAACGGCCGGGTTCGACCCGGCCGTTTTCTTGTCACCGCTTGCCTGGCGCGCGCGTGCTTGACGCGTCCCGCCCGCGCCGATAGGCCCGTGGCATGACGTCCCCAGCTCCCGCTTCCCGCGCCCTCATTGTCGGCCTCTCCGGTCTGCGTCTCACCCCCTCGGAGCGCGCCTTTCTGCGCGAGGTCCGCCCCTGGGGGCTGATCCTCTTCGCCCGCAATGTGGCTGATCCCATGCAGGTGCGTGATCTCGTCGCCGACGCGCGCGGCGAACTGGGCTGGCAAGCCCCCGTGCTGATCGACCAGGAAGGCGGCCGCGTGCAGCGCCTGCGCCCGCCGCACTGGCCGGACTATCCTGCCGCCGAGCGGTTCGGGCAGCTCTACCGCCACGATCGTCAGCATGGCCTGACCGCGGTGCGGCTGAACTCCCGTCTGATGGCTGCGGACCTGATGGCGCTGGGCATCGACGTGGATTGCCTGCCGGTGGCGGATCTGCGCCTGCCGGAAGGCCATGGAGTGATCGGCAACCGCGCCTATGGGGAAGACCCCGCCAGCGTCGCCGTGATGGCGGGCGCAGCGGCGCAGGGGCTGCTGGATGGCGGCGTGCTGCCAGTGCTCAAGCACATTCCCGGCCACGGCCGCGCGCGGGTGGACAGCCATGAGGGCCTGCCCACGGTGGAGACGCCCCGCGCCGAGCTGGAAGCCACCGACTTTGCCGCCTTCCGCCCGCTGCGCGGCCTGCCTTTGGCCATGACCGCCCATGTGGTCTATGCCGATCTTGATCCCACCGCGCCCGCCACCACCTCCAAGATCGTGCTGGACGACGTGGTGCGCGGCTTCATCGGTTTCGATGGCGCGCTGATGAGCGATGACCTGTCCATGGGGGCGCTGTCCGGCACCCTCGCGGAGCGGGCCAAGGCGGCCATCTCCGCCGGCTGCGACCTGCTGCTGCATTGCAATGGCAACCCTGAGGAAATGGAAGAGGTCGCCACCGAGGCGCCAGAGTTGGATGGGGTGGCTGCCGATCGTGCCGCCCGCGCGCTGGGTTGGCGCACCGCGCCGCCGGCCTTCGATGTGGATGGCACCCGCCGCGAAGTGGCGCGGCTGCTGCGCCTGGCGGCCTGAGGCCCGTGTCCGGCGCGCCATCCTCCGAAGGGGCACGGCCCGCGGAGCCGGCCACGTCGGAGTTTGTGGAAGACCAGCTGCCCACCGCGGGCGAGGGCGCGTTCGTGGTGGATCTGGATGGCTTCGAAGGGCCGCTGGATCTGCTGCTGGCGCTCGCCCGGACCCAGAAGGTGGATCTGGCGCGCATCTCCATCCTGGCGCTGGCGGAGCAGTATCTGGCCTTTATCGAAGAGGCCCGCCGGGTGCGCCTGGAACTGGCGGCGGACTATCTGGTGATGGCGGCCTGGCTGGCCTATCTGAAATCCCGCCTGCTGCTGCCGCTGCCGCCCAAGGAAGACGGCCCCAGTGCGGAAGAACTGGCCGCCGCCTTCACCCGCCGCCTGCGCCATCTGGAGCGCATCCGCACCGCCGCCGCCGCGCTGATGGCCCGCGAGCGCTTGGGGGTCCACGTCTTTTCCCGCGCGGCCACCGACCCATCGGTGGCGGAAAGCCGGCCTGTGGTCTTCACCGCCACGCTTTATGATTTGCTGTCGGCCTATGCGGCGCAGCGCCAGAAGCAGGCGCTGTCCTTCGTCACACTGAAGACCCGGATGACCTGGTCGCTGGCGGAGGCGCGCGAGCGCCTGGAACGCTTGCTGGGCGGGGCGGCTGGCGATTGGATGCGCCTGGATGACTTCCTGCTAGACTATCTCACCACCCCGGAGCAGCGCGCGACCGCGCTGGCGTCGAGCTTTTCGGCGAGCCTGGAGATGGTGAAAGAGGGCAAAGTGGACATGCGCCAGGACGAGCCCTTCGCGCCTTTGTGGCTGCGCCCGCGCCCCGTGCCGGGCGCGGACTGATGGCTTGCGCCCGATGAACCGCACGGCCCCACGCATCGATCTGTTCGACGTTCGACCGGACGACGAGCGGGCGGTTGCGCTGGCGCGCGACCTGCGGATCATCGAGGCGCTGTTGTTCACCTCCAGCGTGCCACTGGATGCCACAGCGCTCGCCGCGCATCTGCCGGTGCAGACCGACATCGAGGCCTTGATGGAGATCCTCGGCGCCGATTATGCCCGGCGGGGGGTCAATATCATCAAGGCGGCCGGCGGCTGGATGCTGCGCACGGCCCCTGACCTCGCCCAGGTGGTGGCCGCCGGTGCCGTGGAGCCGCGCAAGATGTCCCGCGCCGCCGTGGAGGTGCTGGCCATCGTCGCGTACCATCAGCCGGTGACCCGCGCGGAAATCGAGGACATTCGGGGCGTTTCCACGTCCAAAGGCACGTTGGACGTGCTCCTGGAGAGCGGTTGGGTGCGGCTGCGCGGCCGACGCAAGGCGCCCGGCCGGCCGGTCACCTACGGCACGACGCCTGCCTTTCTGGTGCATTTCGGCCTGGATGCGCTCCAGGACCTGCCGGGGCTCGATGAATTGCGCGGGGCCGGGCTGCTGGACGGGCGCATCCCCCAGGGCTTCTCGATTCCGCTGCCCTCGGACGATGCCGGCTTGCGCGACGACGAGGAACCGCTGGAGAAGGAACCCCTCGACCTTGCTCTGGCCCCGCTTCTGGAGCCTCTGGAGAACGACGAGTGAAGGGGTGGCAGCACCGGACCTGGTCGTTGCAAGAGGGCCCATGAACGCGGAGACTCAGCGCGTGCGCACCCGAACCCCCGCCGCTTTCGCCAAGGGCCTGAGTTTCGAGGACGTGTCCTTGTTCTATGGCGCCGTGGAAGCGGTCCGGCACGTCAGCCTGTCGGTTCTGCCGGGGGAGGTGCTGTGCCTGCTGGGCCAATCGGGCTGCGGCAAAACCTCCCTGTTGCGCCTGGCCGCGGGCATCGAGCGGCCCGATGGCGGGCGCATCTGCGTGGACGGCATGGAAATGGCCGGTCCGTCGGCCTTTGTGCCGCCAGAGCGGCGCGGGGTGGGGCTGGTGTTTCAGGACTATGCGCTGTTTCCGCACCTCACCAATCTGGAGAACGTAATGTTCGGCCTGGCGCGCCTGACGCGCGGCGAGGCCGAGGCGGAAGCCCGGCGCGCCTTGGCGCGGGTGGATCTGGAGCCCGTCGCGCGGGCTTATCCCCATGAATTGTCGGGCGGCCAGCAGCAGCGCGTGGCGCTGGCCCGCGCTCTGGCGCCGCGCCCCGGCATCCTGCTGTTGGACGAGCCGTTTTCCGGCCTCGACCGCCGGCTGCGCGATCAGGTCCGGGCGGATACGCTGGCGGTGCTGCGCGATGCCCGCGCCACCTGCATCATCGTCACCCACGACCCGGAGGAGGCGATGCGGCTGGCGGATCGCATCGCCCTTCTGCGGCATGGCGAACTGGTGCAGCTGGGCACGCCGGAAGCGCTGTATCGCAGCCCGCGGGACATTGGCGTTGCACGTTTCTTCTGCGAGCTGAATGAACTGACGGGGCAGATCGCCGGTGGACAGGTGTCCACGCCCCTCGGGACCTTCGCGGCACCGGACGGGATGGCCGACGGCCCGGCGGTGGTGGCGATCCGCCCCCATGGCCTTGGCTTCATCCGCGGACCCGGCCGCGCCCTGGGCCGGGTGATCGACCGGCGCTTTCTCGGAGAGGTCGATCTCCTGGAAGTGATCGTGGAGGGTGCGATGCGCCCGTTGATGGCGCGGGTGCGGCCCGGCGGGGATCTGGCGCGGGGTGATGCGGTAGGGATCGATGTGGACCCGGCAGAAGTCCTTGTTTTCGCCGCGTCCGGGTCCTAGTCTCGCGCCTCAAACACGGGGGATCGGGAATCCGGCCCCTTGGGATCAGAATCCTCGTGGAGGGTGAGTTATGGGTTCCTTGAGCATCTGGCACTGGATCATAGTGCTGGCGGTGGTGCTCCTGCTGTTCGGTCGGGGCAAGATCTCCGACCTGATGGGCGACGTGGCAAAGGGTATCAAGTCCTTCAAGAAGGGCATGGCCGAGGACGACGACGTTCCCGCGCCCAAGGCCTCCGAGCCGCCGCGTCCCCTGCCGCATCAGGCCACTCCCGCTCCGGAAGCGGAAAAGAAGGCCGTCTGACGGTCCGCATCGCAGAAAGAGGGCCGCGGTTCCGCCGCAGGCAGTGAGCGGTCATGTTCGATATCGGCTGGTCTGAGTTCATGCTGATCGGCATCGTGGCGCTGATCGTCATCGGGCCGAAAGAGTTGCCCTCCGTGCTGCGCACGGTGGGACGGACGGTCACCAAACTGCGCCGCATGGCCGGCGAGTTTCAGGGCCAGTTCAACGAAGCCCTGCGGGAAGCGGAGCTGTCCGAGATTCGCACCGACATCGGCAACATCGTCGGTGGCGTAAAGGATTCGGTGACCAAGTCCTTCCCGGGCACCGAGGCCTTCGATCCGCTGCGCTCTATCCGCGAGGATATTCGCACCGCGGTGGAGGGGGGCACCAAGCCGGTCGCCGATCCGTCCGCGCTGCCGCCAGAGACGCCCATCAATCTGGCCCCGCCGCCGGCAGCGGAGGTCTATGATCCCTATCGCGCCATGCGCGAGGATATCGCGGCCTCTGTGGCGAAGGCCACGGGCGTCGTGGCCGGTGCCGGAGCGGCGTCCGCTGCCCCTGTGACCGCCGCGCCGACGGTGGCGGTGGAGCGCGCCGCGTTGCCGGCCGAACCGCTCGTGCCGTTGCCGGGCCCGGCCGCGGAACCGGTGCTCGACAGCGCTCCCGATCTGTCGCAAAACCACCCCGCGACCGCGCCCGTCGTGCTGCACCCTGCCGGCGGTTCAGCGTGAGCGGCGCTGGCGCATTCCGCGATTTGGTTGAACCTCAGATGATGGACCGGACATGAGCGAGGAGGATATCGACGCCTCGAAGGCGCCCCTCATCGAGCATCTGATCGAGCTGCGCTCCCGACTCATCAAGTCGGTCATTGCCTTCCTGATCGCCTTCTTCATCTGCTTCACCCTGGCAAAGCAGATCTACAACCTTCTGCTGTGGCCGTATGAGTTCGCCTCGGGCTTTTCCGGCGGGGTGAAGCTCATCTACACGGCGCCGCAGGAATTCCTCTTCACCCAAATCAAGCTGGGCATGTTCGGCGCGGCCTTCCTGTCGTTCCCCATCGTGGCGAGCCAGGTCTATATGTTCGTGGCGCCGGGCCTCTATAAGCACGAGAAGAACGCCTTTTTGCCCTATCTGGTGGCCACCCCCATCTGCTTCCTGATCGGCGCAGCGTTCGTCTATTTCGTCGCCATGCCGCTGGCCATGACCTACTTCCTGAACATGCAGCAGATCGGCGGCGACGGCCGGGCGGAAATCTCGCTGCTGCCGCGGGTCAGCGAGTATCTGTCGCTCATCACCACCTTGATCCTGGCCTTTGGCATCTGTTTCCAGATGCCGGTGATCCTGACCTTGCTGGGGCGCATCGGCATCATCACCTCGGCGCAGCTGCGCAAGGTGCGCCGCTATGCCATCGTCGGCGTGTTCGTGCTGGCGGCGGTGCTCACCCCGCCGGACGTGGTCAGCCAGCTCTCCCTTGCGATCCCGACGCTGCTTCTCTACGAAATCTCCGTCTATCTGGTGCAGATCGTGGAAAAGCGCCGGGCAGCGGAAGAGGCCGCACGGGACGCGGCATCGTCCAGCTCCTGACGCTTCGCGGGACGCATCTTTCAGGTTTTTAGTGCGAACGGCGGCCTGAGCGGTCGTCATGGCCGGGTGACCCGGCCATCCACCGACCGCTTGCCGTTGGGAACGCGGCGCGGCGTGGATGACCGGACGCCGGGCATGACGATGGTGCGGGACGCGGCGTTCGTCAGCGCGCGGCGGAGCCGGTTTCATGCATGACATCAAGTGGATTCGCGAGACGCCCGAGGGCCTGGATCGCGCCCTCGAACGCCGCAACATGCCAGCGGAGGAACGCGGCGCGCTTCTGGCCCGCATCCGCACCCTGGACGAGACCCGCCGCGAAACCCTGACCAAGCTCGAGGGCCTGCTGGCCCGCCGCAACGCCGCCTCCAAGGAAGTGGGCCAGGCCAAGGCCGCCAAGGACGAGGCCCGCGCCGCCGCCCTCATGGAGGAGGTGGGCCGCCTCAAGGTGGAAGTGCCCGCTCTGGAGCAGACCGCCAAGGCCACTGAGGCGGAACTGGATCAGGTGCTCGCCGCCATCCCCAACGCCCCGCTGGACGGCGTGCCCGAGGGCAAGGACGAGCACGACAATGTGGAGCTGAAGCTGGTCGGCACCAAGCGCGCCTACGACTTCACCCCGAAGCAGCATTTCGAAGTGGGCGAAGGCCTCGGCCTGATGGATTTCGACACCGCCGCCAAGCTCTCCGGCGCGCGCTTCGTGGTCAACAAGGGCCCGCTGGCGCGGCTGGAACGGGCGCTGGGGCAGTTTTTCTTGGATGTCCACACGGCGGCGGAGGAGGGCGGCATCGGCGGCTACACCGAGGTGAACCCGCCGCTGCTGGTGCGGGATGAGGCGATGTTTGGCACGGCGCAGTTGCCGAAGTTCGAAGATGATCAATTCGCTGCGGTCCGAGATAACTCGGAGCTGAAAAATCGCATTATAGAAGCTAAAAATGCGATGCAAAATCAAAGTTCTAAGGTCTCTAGCGTTGCTGCTCAGATGCGGGCAACAGGAAACCCAGGGCTAGAGTACGTGGCCGATATAGCCGAGGCAGAGGTTCGGGCTCAATCTGCGAAGACGCTTGATATGCTTGATGCCGCGCTTAGCGGGGCCGATCGCCTCTGGCTCATCCCCACCGCCGAAGTTCCGCTGACCAACCTCGTCCGCGAGTCCATCCTCACTGAGGATGAACTCCCGCTGCGCTTCACCGCCTGCACCCCCTGCTTCCGCGCCGAGGCGGGATCGGCCGGGCGCGATACCCGCGGCATGATCCGGCAGCACCAGTTCACCAAGGTGGAACTGGTCTCCATCACCACCCCGGACCAGGCGCTGGCTGAGCATGACCGCATGCTGGCCTGCGCCGAGGCGGTGCTGCGGAAGCTGGATCTGCACTATCGGGTGGTGACCCTGTGCACCGGCGACATGGGGTTTGCCTCGCAGAAGACCTATGACATCGAGGTCTGGCTGCCGGGGCAGAATGCCTATCGGGAGATTTCCTCCTGCTCGGTGTGCGGCGATTTCCAGGCCCGGCGCATGAACGCCCGCTATCGCCCCAATGAGGGCAAGGATGGCGGCAAGGCCAGCCCGCGCTTCGTCCACACGCTGAACGGTTCCGGCGTGGCGGTGGGCCGGGCGCTGGTGGCGGTGCTGGAGAACTATCAGCAAGCCGACGGCTCGGTGATCGTCCCCGACGTGCTGCGCCCCTACATGGGCGGCCTCACGGTGATCGAAAAGGCGAAATAGGGCGGGCACCGCCTGGCGGCGGTCGTGCGGCGTCCCAGACCAAAAGCGGTCTGCCACTGGGCCATCCATCGGTAGACAGGAGCGTGACGGGCGATACCCTTGCCACCCAGGCGGGGGACGCTGCGATGGCGGGCTTCGAGGGTCCGATTGATGCGGACTACAGGATCTTCACTTCGGAGTTCGACCGGGTCGTCGATGCCGCTGATCTCGATTCCGTCCTCGGTACCCTGTCCGAAATCCATGCGGCCGCGCTGAACGACGCCTGGCAGGCGTTCGAACTGGCGCTCGCAGGGTGGAAGACGAGGGCGCATCTTCGGGCCCTGAACGCCTCGGAGGCTGTGCGCCGCCGGACGACCGATGCGGAGCGGGCGAACACCGTCGTCTCCCTCCTTGTGGATCAATCGGGCTCGATGCGAGGCCAGTCCATGCTGCTTGCTGCCGGTGCCACCGACGTGGCGCAGAATTTCTTGCGCCACCTGGGACGCAAGGTCGAGGTGCTGGGCTTCACGACGGTGTCCTGGCGTGGGGGGCAGTCGCGCAAGCGCTGGCTCTGGCACCTGCGGCCCAAGAACCCGGGACGGCTCTGCGACACGCTGCACATCGTATATCGGACGGCAGACGACCCGCGGATGTCGGCCGGTCAGTGGCTTTTTCGCTCGATGCTGCGGCCAGACCTGCCGAAGGAGAATGTGGACGGCGAGGCGCTGGCATGGGCGCGGGAGCGGCTGCGCGCCCGCCCCGAGGGCCGCAAGATCCTGCTCCCCGATCCGGACGGCGGACGAACTCGGGACCGGCCTCGTCAGGCTGCTAGAGCAGGTCCTCGGCGCGCCATGGGGCGAGGGACGTGCAGAAGGATAGGCTGCCCCGGCGCTGAGGTCTGGGGGTTCGCCCGCCTTTGTGACCTTCGTTGCAGTCCGCACCGTGAGATTGTAAGCACCCCCTGCGCCTCCGCAGCGGCCGGGGCAGCGGTCGGGCGGAGGTTCCCATGCGCATCCTGGTCACCAATGACGACGGCATCCATGCGCCGGGCCTCGATGCCTGCGCCCGCATCGCCGCCGCTTTGTCCGATGACGTGTGGGTCGTGGCCCCCGAGACCGACCAGTCCGGCGTCGCCCATTCGCTGTCGCTCAGCGATCCGCTGCGGTTGCGTCAGGTGTCGGACCGGCGCTTTGCGGTGAAGGGCACGCCCACCGATTGCGTCATCATGGCCGTGCGCCATCTGCTCATCGACAATCCGCCCGATCTGGTGCTCTCCGGCGTCAATCGCGGCCAGAACATCGCGGAAGACGTGAGCTATTCCGGCACGGTGGCCGGGGCCATCGAGGGCACCATCCTGGGCATTCCCTCTGTGGCGCTGTCGCAGGCGTTCGGACCCACCACCCGCGAAAACCCGTCCTATGCCACCGCCGAGGCGCATGGCCCGAAGGTGATCCGCGCCCTGCTGGCCGAGGGCATCGCCGCCGGCATTCTCATCAATGTGAACTTCCCCGATCGCCCGCCGGACGGCGTGGTGGGCATCGCGGTCGCCGCTCAGGGCAAGCGCGACCAGCGCCTGATGCGCATCGAGCCGCGCAAGGATGGCCGCGGCAACGACTATTTCTGGATCGCCTTCGAGCGCCGGAAAAGCGAGACGGTGCCGGGCTCCGATCTGCGCGCGCTGGACGAGGGCCGGATCTCGGTGACCCCGTTGCGGGTAGACCAGACCGACGAGCCGACCATGACCCGTCTGGCGCAAGTCTTCGAGGCGCTCTGAGCGTTTTCCGCAACCGCAAGGCGGGATGCCGCGCTTTCGCAGCGGTTGCTTTCCTCCTATAAGCAGCGCCAACGGACGGGCTTTGCGGCCCGGCCGAATTTGCGTTTGTTGTCTCATCGGCGAGGAGGTCTGACCCATGACGGGAACCGTGAAGTCGAGCGCCGGCCTGGACGTGCGTCGCCGCCGCATCCTGTTTCGGGCCTGGCACCGGGGCACGCGGGAGATGGACCTGCTCATGGGCCGCTTCGCCGATGCCCAGATCGAGGGCCTCACCGAGGACGAGGTGGCCGCGTTCGAGATCCTGATCGAGGTGGAAGACCCCGATTTGTTCGCCTGGATCAGCGGCTCGCTGCCCACGCCCCCGGTGATCGATACCCCCATCTTCCGCAAGCTGCGGGACTGGCATCTGTCCGGCGGCTCGATCCCGGACGAGAGCCCGCTGCGCAACGCCTGAGCCTGATCGGCCATCATCCCGAGGTGTCGGCGTCCGGGCCGGCGCCCGCCCGCCTGCCCGCCGCGCGTCTTTGGGTCGCCGCGGCCTTCTGATGGAAGTCTCCCCGTGAAGCGTCCCCGTTCCCTTGCCGAAGACCTGGCCCCGGGCCGGCCCCTGACTCTCGCCCGCGTGCCCGACGGCATGGAAGGCCTGGTGGTGGCGGATCTGGCCCGCAGCGCGGCGGCCCGCAAGGATGCGCCCTGGCCCAGCCTGGCGGTGGTGTGTCGCGACGGGCGGCGGCTGGCGGCGCTGGAGCGGGGCCTCGCCTTCTTCGCGCCGGAACTGGAGGTGCACAGCTTCCCGTCCTGGGATTGCCTGCCCTATGACCGCGCTTCCCCCAATGCTGCCATCGTCGCCCGGCGCATGGCGACGCTCGCCCGTCTGGCACGGGTGAAGGGCGGCGGGCCCAGCGTGCTGTTGACCACGGTGAATGCCACCGTGCAGCGGGTGCCCTCCAAGGCGCTGCTGGCGGCCCAGTCGCTGTCGGCAGCGGCGGGCAATGCCATCGCCTTGGACGGGGTGGCGGAATGGGCCGAGCGCAACGGCTATCTGCGCACGCCCACCGTGCGCGACACCGGCGAATATGCGGTGCGCGGCGGCCTGATCGACCTTTATCCGCCGGGCTTCGACGCGCCGGTGCGGCTCGATTTCTTCGGCGACACGCTGGAGACGATCCGGTCGTTTGATCCGGAGACCCAGCGCTCCTCCGGTAGCATGCGGGCGCTGGAACTGGTGCCCATGGCCGAGTTCCAGCTCACCACCGAGACCATGAAGCGCTTCCGCATGGCCTATCTGGCGGAGTTCGGCGCCAACACCAAGGGCGACACGCTCTATGAGGCGGTCAGCGAAGGCCGCCGCCACGCGGGCATGGAGCATTGGCTGCCCTTGTTCCACGAGCGCATGGACACGCTCTTTGACTACTTGGAACACACGCCCTTTGCCGTGCAGGCGCAGGCAGAAGATGTGGCGGTCGAGCGCATCACCCAGATCGGCGACTATTATGCCGCCCGCAAGGAGGCCCTGGCGGAGGGGGCTGCCGGCGCCGTCTACAAGCCCTTGCCCCCCGATCGCCTCTATCTGACCGGGGACGAATGGCGTCAGCGCCTCGCCGGCCAGAGCCTGGTGCGCATCAGCCCGTTCGCGGTGCCCGAGGGCGGCGCCGGAAAGGTGATCGATGCCGGCGGCGTGGACGGCAAGTCCTTCACCGCGGAGCGGGCCGATCCGGATGTGAATGTGTTCGATCTGGCGGTGGCCCATGTGCGCGCGCTGCAAGGGCAGGGCAAAAAGGTGATCCTCGCCGGCTGGAGCGAGGGCTCCCGGGATCGGCTGGGAACCGTGCTGGCCGATCACGGCCTGAAGGACGTCACCACCGTCTCGCGCTTCGCGCTGATCGATGCCATTCCGCGCAACAAGGCGACGCTCGCGGTCTATGGGCTGGAGACTGGCTTCGAGACGCCGGAGTTCGCGATCCTCGGCGAGCAGGACATTCTGGGCGACCGCCTGGTGCGCCCCAAGCGGAAGGCGCGACGCCCGCAGGATGTCATCTCGGAGCTCACCTCGCTCACTGCCGGCGATCTGGTGGTGCATGTGGACCATGGCATCGGGCGCTTCATCGGGCTGAAGGCCATCGAGGCCATGGGCGCCCCCCATGACTGCCTGGAGCTGCACTATGCGGGCGGGGACAAGCTGTTCCTGCCGGTGGAAAACCTCGAACTGCTCACCCGCTACGGCTCCGAGGACACCACCGCCCAGCTCGACCGCCTCGGCAGCGGCGGCTGGCAGGTGCGCAAGGCGCGGATGAAGAAGCGCATCCGCGAGATGGCCGGCGAACTGGTGAAGATCGCCGCCCAGCGCCATCTGGCGGCGGCGCCCAAACTGGTGCCGGCCATGGGGCTCTATGACGAGTTCCGCGCCCGCTTCCCCTATGAGGAGACCGACGACCAGGAAGCCGCCATCGAGGCGGTGCTGGAGGATCTGGCCTCGGGCCATCCCATGGACCGGCTGGTGTGCGGCGACGTGGGCTTCGGCAAGACCGAAGTGGCGCTGCGGGCGGCCTTCGCCGTGGCGCTGTCCGGCAAGCAGGTGGCGGTGGTGGTGCCGACCACGCTATTGGCGCGGCAGCATTTCCGCACCTTCGCCGAGCGTTTCAAGGATCTGCCGGTCAAGGTGGCTCAGGCCTCGCGCATGGTCTCCGGCAAGGAGCTGACCGAGGTCAAGAAGGGCCTGGCGGACGGCACCGTGGACATCGTGGTGGGCACCCATGCGTTGCTCAGCAAGAGCATCCAGTTCCGGGACCTGGGCATCGTCATCGTCGATGAGGAGCAGCATTTCGGCGTCGCCCACAAGGAGCGCCTGAAGGCGCTGCGGGCCGAGGTGCATGTGCTGACGCTCACCGCCACGCCCATTCCCCGCACCCTGCAACTGGCCATGACCGGCGTGCGCGAGCTCTCCCTCATCGCCACCCCGCCGGTGGACCGCCTGGCGGTGCGCAGCTTCATCACCCCGTTCGATCCGCTGATCGTGCGCGAGGCGTTGCTGCGGGAGCGCTATCGCGGCGGCCAGAGCTTTTATGTGGTGCCGCGCATCGAGGATCTCGCCGAAGTGCGCGACTTCCTGGAGAAGCAGGTGCCGGAGGTGAAGGTGGCGGTGGCCAATGGCCAGATGGCGGCCACCACCCTGGAAGACATCATGTCGGCCTTCTATGACGGGCAGTATGACGTGCTGCTGTCCACCACCATCATCGAGAGCGGGCTGGACGTACCCAATGCCAATACGCTGATCGTCCACCGCGCCGACATGTTCGGCCTGTCGCAACTTTACCAGTTGCGCGGACGGGTGGGGCGCGCCAAGGCGCGGGCCTATGCCATCTTCACCGTCTCGGCCACCAAGGCCATG
The DNA here is from genome assembly GCA_965227945.1 of Azorhizobium sp. GTDB lineage: Bacteria > Pseudomonadota > Alphaproteobacteria > Rhizobiales > Xanthobacteraceae > Azorhizobium. Next base: position 946,003 of record CBDDGQ010000005.1, read on the forward strand.
ACCACGCAGGCCGAGCGGCGGCTGAAGGTCCTGCAATCGCTGGAGACCTTGGGCGCCGGCTTCCAGCTGGCCAGCCATGATCTGGACATCCGCGGCGCCGGCAATCTGTTGGGCGACGAGCAGTCCGGGCACATCAAGGAAGTGGGCTACGAGCTCTACCAGGAGATGCTGGAGGAGGCGATCGCCCACCTGAAGGCCGGCATCACCGACTATGTGGACGACAAATGGTCGCCCAACATCACCATCGGCATGCCGGTCTTGATCCCGGAGGACTATGTCACCGACCTGCATGTGCGCCTGGCGCTCTATCGGCGCCTTGCGGACATCGTGGAAGATGCGGACCTGGATTCCTTCGGCGCCGAACTGGTGGACCGCTTCGGCCCCGCGCCCGAGGAGGTCACCCATCTGCTGCGCCTCGCCCAGATCAAGACCTTGGCGCGCAAGGCCAATGTGGAGAAGGTCGACGCCGGCCCCAAGGGGGTCGTGCTCGGCTTCCGCGAGAACCAGTTCGCCGACCCGGCAGGGCTGGTGCAGATGATCAATGCGGAAGGCCCCCAGGCCAAGGTGCGGCCGGACTTCAAGGTGGTGTTTCTGAAGGACTGGCCCACCGCCGAGGCCCGGCTCAAGGGCACCCTCCAGGTGCTGCGCAAGCTCGCCGGGCTGGTGGAGAAGCGAAAAGTGGCCTGATACCAGTGACAAGCGAGAGAAAGCGGTTTCATAAAACCGCCGTTTCAGCTGAGAAAAATACATACGGGGTCCCGCTTATGCCCCAAATGGGGTACGTCGTATCGGGCTTAGGCGTTGATTTTGCGACGAAATTGTCGACTTCTCTCTTGCCGGGACATGGCATTGTGCGGCACTGAACGGTAGGGTGCGACACCATCAGCATCCAACCCGGTGTCTCAACGACGTGCGGGAGAACAGAGAGCCGCCCCGTATGACGGATACATGGGACAGGAGTTCCGGTCGCCTTGCGGCAGGGTACATGCTGGTGCTGATGATTTTTTTCGGTGCCTATCTTGCCTTCGATCTGGCGCGCTCCTGGACCGATTCCTTGAACCGGCTGGAAAGTCAGGCGGCCGGCGTTCTGAAATGGGCCGACAAGGGCCTGGACGCCACCGCCGCGGCGATGAGCGATGCCGCCGCCCAGGGCGACCAGGCGTGCCAAGGGGAGGGGCTGCAGCGCCAGGTTTTCGATGCGCTGCTGAATGTGCCGCTGGAGCGGGTGGTCATCAGCACCAAGGGCGCCCCCCGTTGCAGCTGGTCCGCGGCGCGCGGGGCTCAGACCTCGCTCTGCGCCGCCACCTCCGGGTCGACCTTGCACGTCGCACGGGTCTCCGGCGAGACCACCGCGGAAGCCTGGATCGACCCCGCCTGCATGTTGGCGCCCTTCGTCCTGGCGGTTGAGGACATCAAGTTGTCTCTGGTCAGCACCACGACGCCTTGGCGGCCCGGCGAGCCCGAGCCGACGGTGAGCCTGCGCTCGGAGGCCTGGCCGGTGAAAGTGGACGTTACCACGCCACCTGACTGGGCTTTGCGGCGGTGGCTGGCGGATCTGCCCATGGCGGTGGCTCTCTTTGCCGGCTTTGGCGTGCTGCTGTGGTTCGGTCCCATCGCCATGCTCCGCCGTCGCATTTCCGTGGAAGGACAGGTCCGCACCGCCCTGCGGCGCGGCGATTTCTTCCTGACCTATCTGCCCACGGTGGAAGTGGATTCGGGCGCCTGGCTCGGTGTGGAGGCCCTGATGCGCTGGCGTCACGCACGCCTGGGCCTGTTGCAGCCAGCCGCTTTCATTCCTTGGATCGAACGGAGCCCGCTGATCCACGAGACCACCAGCTGGGTGCTGCATCAGGCGGCGGCCGACCTCGCCCGGATGAACGAGCTGCACGGCGAACTGTATGTGGGCATCAATCTGCCGCCCACCCAGCTGGGCGACAAGCGCGTTGTGGATGCGGCACTGGCGGCCTTCGGCGATGATCGGCTGAGCCTCTGCCGCGTCATGTTCGAACTCACCGAACGGGAGGCGGGAGACTACGCCTCGCCGACGGTGCAGCAGGTGATCGCACAGCTTCGGGGGCGTGGGGCGCAATTTGCCTTGGACGATTTCGGCATCGGCTTTTCGAACCTCTCCGCCCTGCGTCTCTTGGATATCGACTACATCAAGGTGGACAAGAGCTTCGTTCAGGAGCTGGAGCGGCGGGAGAGCGAACCGAACGTGGTGGATGCCATCGTTCTCATGGCGCGGGAGTTCGGCGTCGGAATTATCGCCGAAGGGATCGAGACCGAGCGTCAGCGGGATCGCATCCGCCGCATCGGGATCCGCATGGCCCAGGGCTTTCTGTTCTTCCGCCCGATGGAGGTAGAAGCCACGCTCGATCAGTTGCGGCTGCGCGCGCCATAGGCCTTAGGGCCCCGCCTGCGGCACCGCCCACCAGGTCTCCGGCAAGGTCCCGTACAGCGAGGGCTGGGGCGGCAACGCGATGCGGGTCCAGCGCGCCAGCCACTGACCCGGCGCGTGGAACAAAGGCACCCCATAGGCGCCGGAGATCAACGCGCGATCGAGCGCCCGCGCGGCAGAGGTCACCTCCGGCTGGGTCTGCGCCTCCAGCAAGGCGGCAATGGCCGCGTCGATGGCGGGGGCCTTGGCACCCATATAATTGCGGGTGCCGGGCATGTCGGCGGCCGGGGAGCCGAAGTAGAAGGCCTGCTCATTGCCGGGCGAGAGCGACTGGCTCCAGGTATAAGGCACCATGTCGAACTCATAGCTGTTGCGCCGGGAATCGAACTGAACCGCGTCCACCATGCGCACGCCCACGTTGAGGCCGGCGCGCTGCATCTGGCTGGCAAACCCGAGCGCCAGCCGCTCCTGCTCGCGAGTGGCGACCATGATCTCGAAGCCGAAAGGCTGGCCGGTGACCGTGTTGCGCAGCTTTCCGTCCTTCTGCCGCCAGCCAGCCTGGGAAAACAGCTCCAAGGCCGCCTTCAGGCGCAAGCGGTCTCTGCCGGAGCCATCGGATATTGGCGGAGCATAGGTTCCCGCCAGAACGTCGGGTCGCAGGTCGCCCGCATACGGGGCCAGCAACGCCTCCTCGCGCGCATCGCTCGCCCGTCCGAGGCTGGAGAGGACCGAACCGTCGAAGAAGCCGGCGGTGCGGCGATAGAGGTTGTGATAGAAATTCTTGTCCAGCCATTCGAAGTCGAACAATTCGATGATCGCCCGGCGCACTCGCACATCGGCGAAGATCGCCCGGCGCGTGTTGAACACCAACGCATAATGCGGCTTGGGCAACGCGGTGGGGATGGTCTGGGTCACCACCAGGCCGGCGCGCACCGCGGGAAAGTCGTATCCGGTCTTCCAACGTCCTGGATCGGTTTCGAAGCGGGTATCCACCAAGCCGCGCTTGAAGGCTTCGAACTCCGTGTTCGCATCGCGAAAATAGGTGAAGCGCAATTCGGCGAAATTGAACTGGCCGCGGGTCACCGGCAAGTCGCGCGCCCAATAATCGGGATTGCGCGCGAGCGTCACGCTGGCGCCGGGCTCGATCTGGGTCACGCGATAAGGACCGGAGCCCAGCGGCGCCGCAAGGCTGGTCTCCTCGAATGTCTCCGCGGACACCCCATGACGGGGCAGGACCGGCATCAACCCCATGATGAGCGGCAACTCGCGATCGGGAGTGGCGAAGGTGAAGCGGACGCGGCGACCCTCGGCGCTTGCCTGCGCCACCTTGGAATAATACAGCCGCAGATTCGGCCGCCCCTTGTCCCGCAACAGGGTGAAGGAAAACAGCACGTCGTCGGCGGTGACGGGAGACCCGTCGGAGAAGCGCGCACGCGGGTCCAGCTCGAATTCGACATAGCTGCGCGCCGCATCGGTGCGCACCCCCTGGGCCAGAAGCCCATAGAGCGTGAAGGGCTCGTCAAAGCCCCGCACCATCAAGCTCTCGATCACATAGGTCCGGATGAACGGCGTCGCTGATCCCCGCACGATGAAGGGATTGAGACTGTCGAATGTCCCGAGCAACGATTGCGTCAGCCGACCGCCTTGAGGGGCGTCAGGATTGACGTATGCGAAGGCGCTGAAGTCTTGGGGCCGCGCCGGATCGCCATACATGGCAAGCGCCGGACGCATCGGCTCGGCTTCGACCGCGGATGCCCGGAGAGACGGCAAGGCGAGGGCCGCCGCCAACAGGAGGAGGGCCAGGATGAGCCCACGGGGCAGGGCAGGTGCGATCGCGCGCCGTGCGACAACACGACAGACGCGCAGACTCAGGCGACCACACCCGGCCTGCCGGTCGTCACACCTCATGGAACAATGCGGCATGTCAGGTCTCGTCCGCCGCCTGCCGTCACGCCAATCTCCCGCATTTTCGGCAACGCTGTCGCGTCCTGGCCGCATTCTTAGGCAAGGTAGCACGTGACGCACGAATCCAGTGCGCGGCGCGCAGCGGCGGCCACGGTCTCGCCTCATTTGACACCGACAGAGCGGCGTTACGAGGGGCGAAGGGTGGCACGTCGCAGCTGTCCTTGCGCTTAGGCGACATGCACCACGGGGAAAATCGGGAATGACAAAAGCCACCACTTTGCGCCGCGCGAGCGCGCTCGCCATTGCTGCGATCACGCTCAGTGTCGCGGGCGGGGCTTTCGCCCAGACCGCGACACCGGCCAAGCCCGCCGCCAAGCCGGCCCAGGCCCAGCCGGCCGCGCCCGCCCAGGCGCCGGCGGCCCAGCAGCCTCAGCAGCAGGCGCCGCAGTCCGTCGCCGTGCCCGGCATCAATTCCGCCTGGACCAAGGTGTGCGGCAAGGATCCGCAGGCCGCCAAAGAGATCTGCATGATCACGCAGGATTTCACGGCTGAGACCGGCCAGCCTTTGGCCTCGGCCGCGATCCGCGAAGTCAAGGACGAGCCGACCAAGAAGTTCATCGTCTCCGTGCCGGTGGGCATGCTGCTGCAGCCGGGCACCCGGGTGATCATCGACCAGCAGCCGCCGCTGGCGCTGAAGTATGAGATCTGCTTCCCGAACGGCTGCTTTGCCGGAATGGACGTGAATGCCGACTTCGTGACCAAGCTGAAGAAGGCCCAGAACGTCACCATCCAGGCCCTGCAGATGGGTGGCCGCACGCTGAATTTCGTGATGCCGGCCAAGGATTTCGCCAAGGCCTATGACGGCGCCCCGTCGGATCCGAACGTGGTGGCCGCTGAACGCCAGAAGCTGGCGGACGAACTGCAGAAGCTGGCGCAGAAGAAGATGGAAGCCGCCCAGCCCGGCGCCGCGCCGGCCGCTGGTGCCGCGCCCGCCACGCCTGCCGCCCCAGCCGCGGCGCCTGCCCCGGCCCGCTGATCCTTCTGCTCACCCGACAAACGAAACGGCGCGACTGTGGCGCGCCTTCAGACCGCTGACAAACCCCGTCGATTTTTCGGCGGGGTTTTGTTTTGTTGGCGGCGGGCCGGTTTTGGCTCGGGCGTCGGGGGATTTTGAAGGGGAAGCGGGGCTCAGGCTGGCTTGGCCTTTGCGGGGGGCGTGGCGATTGCGATCTTCTTGATGTTCTGGGCGGCGGCTGCGAGCAGGCACTGGACCTGGACGCGCACCAGGCCCCGGAAGCGGGCATAGCGGTGCCCGAAGAGCTGCTTGGCATCGGCGAAGGAGCGCTCCACGGTCTCCTTGCGCCGGGCATAGATGAGCTTGCCCCAGGCGGTGAGGCGGTGGGCATCGACCCGCTCGCGCGCGTCCTGCCAGACATGGCGGGTGAGGGTGCGCTCGGCCTTGGCGTTGCCGGTGCAGGAGGCCAGCAACGGGCAGGCGCGGCACAGCTTCGGATCCGAGCGATAGTGGCGATAGCCGGTCCGGTCGGTGGTGGCGTAGGTGAGGCTCTGGCCCTGCGGGCAGCGATAGGTGTCGGTCCCGGCCTCATAGGTGAAGCGGGAGGTCCGCATCATGCCTGGCCGCGGCGGGGTCGGGTTGCGATAGCCCGTCACCCCGGCGATGCCGCGCGCCTCAAGCCCATGGGCGATGGCCGCACTGGCATAGCCCGCATCCAGCCCCACGGTGGCCACCGGCAGGCCGAAGCGGGCGCGCTGTCGGTCGAGGCGCTCCAGATAGGGGATGCTGTCATGCACATTGGCCGGCGTGGCGAAGCTGTCGGTGATGATGCCGAGCCGGCCGTCCACCGTGCGATGGTCGAGATAGAAGAAGCCCTTCGGCTTGCCCTCCCGCAACGAGAGCCGCAGGAACCAGCGATAGGCGACATTCACCTCGATCTCCCGCACCAACTGGCGCTCGGAGCGGATGCCGAACAGGTAGCCCAGGAACAGCGCCTTGAACATCAAGGTCGGATCCAGCGGCGGCCGGCCATTGTCGGCGCAATAGAGCGGCGCCGTCAGATCATGGATGAAGGTGAAATCCACCGCCGCATCGATCCGCCTCAGCAGGTGATCCTTCGGGACCAACTCGTCCAGCGTCACGATCTCAAGGGCGGACTGGGCGGGAGCAGGACGGCGCAGCATGTCCCAGTGAATCAAAAACCCCCGGCTCATGCCAGGGGTTTGTCAGCGGTCTGACGGCGCGCCTGTGGCGCGCCGTTTTGTGTTTGGAGGTCCCGCAGCGGAGCTGCGGGACAGGGCGCCCCTTACACGGCGCGGATGCGGGCGACGAAATTGTCGGTGGCGACCCGCAATTCGCCGGAGGTGCGCGACAGTTCGGTGGAGGCGCCCAACACCTGGCTGGCCGCGCTGCCGGTCTCGGCCGCCGTCTGGTTGACCTGCAGCATATTTTCGGACGCGTCGCGGGTGCCTTCCGAGGCGCGGGCGATGGAACTGGCGATCTCGTCGGTGGCGGCGGACTGCTGCGACACCGCCGAGGCGATGGAGGTGGAGATCTCGTTCATCTGGCCGATGGTGGAGGCGATGCCGGTGATGGCAGAGACCGCCTCGTCGGTGGCGCGCTGCACCGTGGAGATTTGCGCCTCGATCTCGGCGGTGGCCTTGGAGGTCTGCTCGGCCAGGTTTTTCACCTCGGAGGCGACCACGGCAAAGCCGCGACCCGCCTCGCCGGCGCGGGCCGCTTCGATGGTGGCGTTGAGCGCCAGCAGGTTGGTCTGGCCGGCGATGTCGGTGATGAGGCGCAGGATGTCGCCGATGCGGCGGGCCGCTTCCGACATGGTGGTGACTTTGGAGGCCGCGTCATTGGCCTCGGTCACCGCCACCCCGGCGATGCGGGCGGATTCCTTCACCCGCGCGCCGATCTCGGTGACCGAGGCGGACAGTTCCTCGGCGGCGGCGGCCACCGCCCCGACCATGTCGTTGGCTACCTGGGACGCCTGCGTCGCTTGGCCGGAGCGGGACGAGGTCTGCTCGGCCATCACCGACATGCCGCGGGCGGAGGCTTGCAGTTCCTCGGAGGTGGACGAAACCGCGCCCGCGATGCGGCCGACCACCCGATCCAGTTCGTCCGCCACCTCCTGGAATGCCCTGCGGCGATCCTCGTCGGCCTGGCTGCGCACGCTGACCTGCTCGTCCTGCAACCTGACCATCTCGCGGCTGTTGGCGCGCAGCACTTCTACGGCTCGACCGATCTCGCCGATTTCGTCCCGCCGCGTCAGGCTCGGCATCTCGACGTCATAGATGCCCTTGGAGATCTGCTCGATGCCCACGGCCAGCGTGCGGATGGGCTGCACCACGCGCCGGGTGATGTAGATCGCAAACCCGATGACCAAAGCGAGAATGCCCACCACCGCCAGACAGGCAATGATGAAGCGCGTGCGGGCGGCGACGATCACCTCATCCGACAGCGCCGCAGCGGCACTCAAAGCCGCGTCGCGGGGCGCCAGCGCTGGGGCCAGGGTGGCGCGGATGCGATTGCGCCACGCCTCCATGGTTATGCCGGGATCGCTGCCGGCCACCGCGCGCTGATAGGCCTCGCGGGTGGACTGCCCCAGGCCCTGGATGAAGTCCACATTGGCGCGTTCGACCGCGGTGGCGATGCCTGGGACCGAATCCAGTTGCCGCGCGGCCTGCTGCAAGGAAACCCAGGTGGCGAAGATCTGGCCTTCGTACAGCAAGAATTGCTCCGTCTCCGCCGCGGTGTACTGCTTCTTGTTGCCGACGAAGTTGGTGATCATGGTGGAGCGTCGTCCGCCCAGATCGCGCAGGGTCAGGGACAGCCGCACCAATTGGGCGAAGCGACCGATGGCGGGATCGATGTCCGCCGTCCGCACTTCCACCGTGTCGGACAGGCGGCTGATCTCACCGAGGATGGCGATGGAATCGGCGATGTAGCGGGCGTGGACCTGCGGATCCCGCTGGGCCTTGGCCTTGCCCGCCTGCTCTTGGGCCGTGGCGCGGGTCGATCGGATGCTCGCCTGGATCCGGGCGAAGGCCTTGTCCACCATCACCGCATCATCGACCGCAAGCGCGGCCTTCGTCGCCTGGATGGCGGCCACGGATTCGTCCACCAGGGCCAGATCCTTGATGGCGCTCTGCATCAGGGGGGCGCCAGCGGCCTCGTCCACCAGGATGATCTGGTTGAAGTCCCCCCGCTCGATGGACACGCGCTCATTCAGGCGGGCCAGATTCCCGAACACCTGCATGAGGGCTTTGGCGTTGGCGGCATGGTCCCACCGGGTCCATTCGGTGACCGCGAAAAATAGGCCTCCGGCGATGGCCACTGAGCCAATGGCTGAAATACAAAGAAGAAAAAGCCCGCGAATGCGCATGAAATATCCCCCCAAAAACCGGTTGGTCCGGGGCAAAGTCACGGCACAGGCTTGCTTCAGGCTGTGTCGCCTTCCGCGCGTGCGGAAAGCGACCTGACAGCTTCAGATGGTTGGGCGACATCCGCCGGATGTCGCCCAGGCTGGATGAGGCCGGTTCAGGCGGCGCGGATGCGGGCGACGAAATTGTCGGTGGCCACCCGCAGTTCGCCGGAGGTGCGCGACAGTTCGGTGGAGGCCCCCAACACTTGGCTGGCCGCGCTGCCCGTCTCGGCGGCGGTCTGGTTGACCTGCACCATGTTCTCCGAGGCCTCGCGGGCGCCGTCCGAGGCGCGGGCGATGGAGCCGGCGATCTCGGAGGTGGCTGCCTGCTGCTGGGTCACCGCCGAGGCGATGCTGCCCGAGATCTCGTTGATGTGGCCGATGGTGGAGGCGATGCCGGTGATGGCGGCGACCGCCTCGTCGGTGGCGCGCTGCACCGTGGAGATCTGCGCCTCGATCTCGGCGGTGGCCTTGGAGGTCTGCTCGGCCAGGTTCTTCACCTCGGAGGCCACCACGGCGAAGCCGCGCCCGGCCTCGCCCGCCCGGGCCGCCTCGATGGTGGCATTGAGCGCCAGCAGGTTGGTCTGGCCGGCGATGTCGGTGATCAGGCGCAGGATGTCGCCAATGCGGCGGGCCGCTTCCGACATGGTGGTGACCTTGGAGGCCGCATCATTGGCCTCGGTCACCGCCACACCGGCAACGCGGGCCGACTCCTTGACGCGTGCGCCGATCTCGGTGACCGAGGCCGACAATTCCTCTGCGGCAGCTGCCACCGAGCCGACCATGTCATTGGCCAGTTGCGAGGCCTGCGAGGCCTGACCGGAGCGGTTGGAGGTCTGCTCGGCCATCACCGACATGCCGCGCGCCGAAGCCTGCAGCTCCTCGGAGGTGGAGGAGACCGCGCCAGCGATGCGGCCCACCACGCGATCCAGTTCGTCGGCCACTTCCTTAAACGCTGCGCGACGGTCCTCCTCGGCCTGAGCGCGGATGGTGACCTGTTCCGCCTGCAGGCGGACCATCTCCATGCTGTTGGCCCGCAGCACCTCGACCGCGCGGCCGATCTCGCCCACTTCGTCTTTGCGCTCCAAGCCCGGAATCATCACGTCGAAGACGCCGGTGGAGATCTGCTCGATGCCGACCGCCAGCTGGCGGATCGGCTGCACGACGCGGCGGGTGATGAAGACGGCGAAGCCGCCCACCAGAGCCAGGATCGCTACAATGCCGCAGCACGCCAGGATGAAGCCGAGGCGGGCGCCGGCGATGCTGGACTGGGACTGGACCGCGGCGGCGGCGAAGGCCGCGTCGCGGGCGGCCAACGCCTTGACCAGGATGGGGCTGATCTGAGCGCGCCACTCACCCACCGGCATGGGCGCCGGAGCATCGGGGGACTTGGCAGCGTCGAAAACGAGCTTGGTGACCTTGCCACCGTCGACGATGAAGCTCTTCTCGGTGGTTTCAAGCGATGCGGCAATGCCGGGCACGTCGTCCAGTTCGTTGCCGGCGTGCTGCAGCACGGCCCAGTAAGCGGCGACCTGGCCTTCCAGCAGCAGGAACTGCTCCACCGCCTCCGGCGTGAACTTCTTGCCGGAGCCCAGATAGGTGGTCAGCATGGTGGACCGGCGCCCGGCGATATCGCGCATGGCGGCGGCGATACGGGCGAGCGAGGCGAGGCGGCCGATGGAGGCGTCTTCGTCGCTGGCGCGCAGTTCCAGGCCGGCGGAGATCTTGCCGATGGACTGGAGCACGTCCGTGGCCTCGGGCACATAGCGGGCGACGACGCCAGGATCACGCTCGGCGCGAACCTTCATCATCTGCGGCCATGCGGTGTCGCGCAACTGACGCAGCCGCGTGGCGGCCGTGGCGATCTGGCCTTCGACTGCGGTGCGATCACTGGTGTCGAGGGCGGCGACAAAGGTCTGCGCTGCGGCAAGAACTTCATCGGTGCGGCCGACGTTGCGCTTTGCGGTCTCCACCATGGTCGGGGTGGGGACGGCTTCGCTCAGCAGCATCTGGTTGAAGTCGCCGCGTTCGACGGAATAGCGTTCGTTCACATAAGCGAGATTGGCAAACACCTGCATCAGGCCCTGAGCTGCGGTGGCGGAGTGCCAGTGCTTCCATTCGCTGATTGCAAATACCACGCCGCCGGCCAGGGACACGGCGCCCAGCGTCGAAATACAGAGAAGAAACAAACCCCGAATGCGCATCCCACCCTCCAGATCGCGGTACCTCAGGGTGCAATTTCCACGAGAAGGCTTGTTCGAGGCTGTCTTTATAATAGCTAGCCATCAGGGCGTGCATTGCACAATTGTCCACGGCGGCGGAACAGCGCAGAGTCTGGTTGCGTCCGCGACGACGGTTCAGGCCGCGAACTGATATCGAGAGGCGACGGAGGGGCCGGGGGCACCCATGGCCGCTTCAGTTCAGGAGGTCGCGCCGCACCCGCCAGCCGCCGGTCCCGTCTTCCGCCAGGGCTTCGGCCACCCGCGGATGGCGCACGGGCTCCTGCGAGGTGTCCGGTTCCAGATTCTGCTCGGACACGTAGGCGACGTACTCGTTCTCGGCATTCTCCGCCAGCAGATGGTAGAAGGGCTGGTCCTTGCGCGGGCGGATCTCCTCGGGAATGGACAGCCACCATTCCTCGGTATTGTCGAACACCGGGTCGACGTCGAACACCACCCCCCGGAAGGGGAAGTGGCGATGGCGAACCACATCGCCAATGCTGAAGCGGGCGGTGCGGGTGCGGATCACCGGCTCCTCGGCGCCCGCCTCGGGCGTCGCCAAGGCGCCCAGGACCCGGCCCGCCACGCCCTTGGCGTTCCGCGGCCTCGACGTTCCCTGATCCTTGACGGTCCGCGTCATACAAATGTTCCTTCGTGGGGGCGGGTGAGCACCACAGGCTGGGTGCCGTCTGTCCCTCGCTCCGATCAAGCTCACGGGGCGCATCATGCCCCGCGGCGGTTATAGGCCGTAGACCTTTGCCAGGTCTGCGTCCTTGGCGGCCACGATGCGGGCCAGATCCACAATGACCTTGGCCTGCTTCCAGGTGGCGTCGTCCTGCATCTTGCCATCGATCATCACCGCGCCGGCCCCATCCGGCATGGCTTCCAGAATCTTCAGCGCGAACGCCACTTCCCCAGGATCGGGGCTGAAGACCCGCTTGGCGATTTCGATCTGGGTCGGGTGGAGGGACCACGCCCCCACGCAGCCTTGCAGGAAGGCGTTGCGGAACTGGCTCTCGCACGCGGCCAGATCGGCGAAGTCGCCGAAGGGGCCATAAAAAGGCTTGATGGCCGCCGCCGCGCAGGCATCAACCATTTTGCCGACTGTATAATGCCACAGATCCTGTTGATAGGCGGCGCGCGGATTGTCGCCGTCAGGATCGGCCAGAACCTTGTACTCCGGGTGCCCGCCGCCCACGCGGGTCGTCTTCATGGCGCGGGAGGCGGCGAGATCCGCCGGCCCCAGGCTCATGCCATGCATGCGCGGAGAGGCGGCGGCGATCTCTTCCACATTCTTAACCCCCTCGGCTGTCTCGAGGATGGCATGAATGAGAATGGGCTTGGGCACCGCGTGCTTTGCTTCCAATTGGGCCAGCAACTGGTCGAGATAAAAGATGTCCCAGGGCCCATCCACCTTGGGCAGCATGATCACATCCAGCTTGCCGCCCACGGCGCCGACGATCTCGGTGATGTCGTCCAGCGCCCACGGGCTGTTCAAGGCATTGATGCGGGTCCACAGGCCGGTGGTGCCATAGTCGACGGCCTTGGCCATCTCGATGAAGCCGGCGCGGGCGGCTTCCTTGGCGTCGATGGGGATGGCGTCTTCCAGATTGCCCAGCACCACATCCACCTGCCGGGCGATTTCCGGGACCTTGCCCCGCATCTTCTCCAGATGCGGTGGCACGAAATGAATCATGCGCTCCAGCCGCACCGGCAGCTCGCGATAGGGTGCGGGGGCGCCGATGGCCAAGGGTTTGAAGAAGTTGCGCGGCAGTTTCATGAAGCCCCCCGTTTGTGGAGAGAATGGACAGGCCGGAGCCGGGCGGCAAGCGCGATGTTGCCTCGCACAACCCAAAAGTGGCGTTGCGGCAGCCTTGCGCAGTGCGGGACCGCGTTACCGTTCACCGCGACGTCGGCTACGCTTATCTTGACCCCACCGGCATGACCCCTACCATCCGCGCCGTCCGAGCCTGGGAGAGAACAGTGGTATCGCGGCGTGATTTACTGGCCGGCATGGTCGGGTTGGGACTCGGGCGCGCCCTCTGGGCGGATCCGGCGATGGCACGGGTTGTGGCCTCTGATCTGCCAACGCAATTCATCATCGGCTACGGCAGCCTCATCGATGCCGAGTCCCGCGCCGGCACGGCGGGGGCGCGCCTGGAAGCGGTGCCGGTGCGCGTGTCGGCCGATTTCGGCTATCGCCGGGTATGGAATCTGGTGGCGGGCAGCGGCTTCACGGCGTTGGGACTGGAGACGTCGGGACCGACCGCCACCGCCGAGACCATCAATGGGGTGATCTTCCCCGTGGACGGGCCGACCCTGGCGAAGTTCGACCGCCGCGAGATGGGCTACGACCGGGTTCCGGTGCCCAATGCCTTGATCCAGTCGCTGTCCTGGATGCGCCTGCCCGAGGCGGGCACCGCCTTCATCTATGTGCCGAAGCCGGGCACCCGCGGGGCGGTTCCGGACGCGGCCCATCCCATCGTCCAATCCTATGTGGACCTCGTCCTGGGCGGCGCGCTGGCCTATGGCGAGGCGTTCGCCCGCGAAGTGGTGGAGACCACCTTCGGCTGGGACACCTTCTGGCTCAACGACCGCCCGTTCGCCCGGCGACCCTGGAGCGCCAATCCGGCGGCAGGAGCCATCGATCGGCTGCTGGCCACCACCCCGCCCGCCGCGGCGAGCTTTCCCAAGCGACTGCTGAGCGAAGACTATACCGCGCGCTATCTGGTGCCGGAGCGGCGCGCAGAGCCGGCGCGGCCCTGATCCTACCGCAGCGCATCGCGCATAGGTGCGGCGCGTGTCGTGCGTCCGGGGCATCTTGCCCGGACGCGGCGAACATCGTCTGTTCGCCGCGTCCCTTTGCCGTGCTGGCCTAACGATTTCTCATGACCGACCTCTTCGGCCTTGCTTTTCCGTTCTTTGGATTGATTTTCCTGGGCTTCGGCTGCGGTCGGCTGGTCAAGCTACCGGAGGAGGGGCTCGCTTGGCTGTCCTTCTTCATCATCTATCTGGCGCTGCCGGCGCTGTTCTACCGGATCGTCGCCCAGACGCCCTTCGCCGAACTGGTCAATCCGCGCTTCATCCTGGCGATCGTGATCTCCACCGCCTCCACCGCTGTGCTGGCCCTGGGGCTGGCGCTGTGGCTGCGCAAGGGCAATGTGGGCGAGGCGGCCATCGCCACCACGGTGGGGGCCTATGCCAATGTGGGCTACATGGGCCCGGGCCTGACGCTGGCCGCCATCGGCCAGGATGCGGCGACGCCCGCGGCGCTGATCTTCGCCTGCGACAGCCTGTTCTTCTTCACGCTGGTGCCGCTGCTGATCGCGGTGCATGGCCGCGGGGAGGGTTTGCTGAGCACCCTGGGCATGGTGGTGAAGCGGGTGCTCACCCACCCGTTCAACATCGCCACCTTGCTGGGCGTGCTGGCGGCGGCGTTTGAGTTCAAGGCGCCGGGCGCTGTCGAGCGGATGCTGGATTTCCTCAAGAATGCGGCCGCGCCCTGCGCGCTGTTCACGCTGGGCGTGACCGTGGCGCTGCGCCCGCTCAAGCGCATCCCGCGAGAACTGCCGCCGCTGTTGGTGCTGAAGCTGCTGATCCATCCGGTCATCGCTTTGCTGGTGCTGACCGCGCTCGGCACCTTCGCCGACCATTGGGTGCACACGGCGGTGCTGATGGCCTCCCTGCCGCCGGCGCTCAACTGCTTCGTGCTGGCGCGGCAGTATCGGATCTACGTGGAGGAGGCTTCGGCGGGCGTGCTGGCGGGCACGGCGGCGTCGGTGGCGAGCGTCACCGGGCTGCTCTATCTGATCCAGCAGAACTTGCTGCCGATGCATCTGTTTCATTAAGGTGCGACGGGGGCCTGCCCCCCGACGGCCTGATGTCGAGTGCCCTCAGGCCGCGCGGCTGCCGAGGCCGAGGCGCATCACCTGGCGGCGCAGCGGGCCGATGCGGTCCAGCAGATAGAGGCCGAGGCCCCGGGCGCCCTGTACCGGCACCAGGTCGGACAGCAGCGAGCGGTTGAGCAGATCCACCGCCTTCATGCGCCCGTCGATGTCGCGGGCCCGGTCCGTGGCGTAGCGCGCCAGCACATCGGCGTTGCCCACATCGCCCCCATCGGGCACGGTGGTCACCAGATCCACCAGGGACAGCGCATCGCGCAGGCCCAGATTCAGCCCCTGAGCGCCGATGGGCGGCATGACGTGGGCCGCTTCCGCCATCAGCGCCACGCGCGGCGCGGTGAGGGCGGAGGCGGTCTCGGCCACCAGCGGGAAGGCGGCGCGGCCTTGCTCGACCGTGAAGGCGCCGAGGATCGAAGAGGCCCGCCGCTCGAACTCCCGCGCCAAGGCGGGCAGGTCCATGCCCAGCAGGCGGATCGCCTCCTTGTCATCGACCACGCAGACGATGCTGGAGCGGTCTCCGGGCAGGGGCACCAAGGTGAAGGGGCCGGTCTCGGTGTGGAATTCGGTGGAGATGTCCCAATGCGGCCGGGTGTGGCGCACCGTGGCGGTGACCGCCACTTGCGGATAGTCCCGGCGCTTCATGATGATGCCGCAGGCCTCGCGCACCTTGGACTGACGCCCGTCGGCGGCCACCACGAGGCGGGCGGCGAGGGGCGCCCCGCTGTCCAGGGTCAAGGTGGCATGGTCGGGACCTACCGTCAGGTCGGTGAGGGACGCGGTGATGATGCGTAGGGTAGGCAGGCTCTGAGCGACCTCACGCAACTCCCGCCGCAGAACGTCGTTCTCGATATTGTAGCCGAACGCCTCCAGGCCGATCTCGCCGGAGCGGAACGTGACTTCCGGCGCCCGGATCAGCCGGCGGGTGCCGTCGACGATGCGCAGGTCGCGCAGGGGCGCGGTCTGCGGGGCCAGCCGCTCCCAGACCCCGAAACGCTCCAGGATCTTGATGGAGCCGTCCAGCAGGGCGGTGGTGCGGTGGTCGCTGCCGCGCTCCGGCCCGGTCACCAGCGCCACCGAGACGCCGGACGTGGCAAGGCCGATGGCGACCGCCAGACCGGCCGCCCCGGCGCCAACCACTGCAACGTCGGTTCCCGTGACCTGCGACATGACCGTCTCCTTCGCTGTTGGCGGGCCTGCGACACTGGGGGCTCTGGGACCGCTCGCCGCTGAACCGCAGGCCCATCTTATCGTCATCCAGGAGCGACGTCGCGCGGGCGCATCGTCTCAGCATGCCTGGCCGGAAACGCCGGCACCCCGCCAGCCGCCTTGCCGCCCCCGCCCCAGCCCCTATGATCCCGATCGTTTCCAGTGACAGGAGTGGGGCCATGGTGGCGGCGGTTCGGGTGCATCAGACGGGCGGACCGGAGGTGCTGACCTATGAGCGCATCGACCTGCCGCCGCCGGGCCCCGGCGAAGTGCGGTTGCGGCACACCGCCATCGGGCTGAACTTCGTGGATACCTATTTTCGCTCCGGCCTCTACAAGGCCCCGGTGCTGCCCTTGGTTCCCGGCAGCGAGGCGGCCGGCGAGGTGGAAGCGGTGGGCGACCACGTCACCGATTTCCATGTGGGCGACCGGGTGACCTATGCCACCGCTATGGGGGCCTATGCGGCGGTGCGCAACATTCCCGCCAGCGCCCTGATCCATCTGCCCGCCTCCATCGACGACCGCACCGCCGCCGGCATGATGCTGAAGGGCATGACCGCCTCCTATCTGGTGAAGCAGACCTATGCGGTCAAACCCGGCGACGTGGTGCTGATCCAGGCGGCCGCGGGCGGGGTGGGGCTGATCTTGGCGCAATGGGCGCATGCGCTGGGCGCCACCGTCATCGGCACGGTGGGCTCCAAGGAGAAAGCGGAACTGGCGCTCAGCAGCGGCACCGACCACGTCATCCTCTATCGCGACGAGGACTTCGTGCATCGGGTCAAGGAGATCACCTCCGGCAAGATGTGCGACGTGGTCTATGACGGCGTGGGCCAGGCCACCTATCCCGCCTCCCTGGATTGCCTGAAGCCGTTCGGCCTGTGGGTGAGCTTCGGCAATGCCTCGGGCGCCATCCGCAATTTTGATCTGCTGGCCCTGTCGCAGAAGGGCTCGCTCTATGCGACGCGGCCCACGCTGGGCACCCATGTGGCCACCCGCAAGGCATTGCTGGCCACCGCCAACGAGCTGTTCGAGGCGGTACTCACCGGGGCGGTGAAGGTGCCCATTCACCAGAGCTACGCCCTGAAGGACGCGCAGAAAGCCCATCGGGACCTGGAAAGCCGGGCCACCACCGGCTCCAGCGTGCTGCTGCCCTGAGCGGGCAAACCCTGCGAAACATTCGCAAAAATGCGCCGGGCGACTTGCGCCCGTGGGCATCCTGCATGATATCTCCAAGTCCATAAGATGACACGGCGGGGCGTTTGCGGCCCACCCGTGCTGCGACGGACCCGTTCCCGGCCATGATGCGCCAATACGAGCTCGTCGAGCGCGTTCGACGGTACAATCCCCAGACCGACGAGGCGCTGCTCGACCGCGCCTATGTCTACGCCATGAAAGCGCATGGCACGCAGCTGCGTGCCTCGGGAGACCCGTACTTCTCCCATCCGCTGGAAGTGGCGGCCATCCTCACCGACCTCAAGCTCGATGATGCCACCATCATCGCGGCCCTGCTGCACGACACCATCGAGGACACCGGCGCCACCCGGGCCGAGATCGAGCGGCTGTTCGGCGAGCAGATCGCGCAATTGGTCGAGGGCCTGACCAAGATCAAGAAGCTGGACCTGGTGTCCAAGCAGGCCAAGCAGGCGGAAAACCTGCGCAAGCTGCTCCTCGCCATCGCCGATGACGTGCGCGTGCTGCTGGTGAAGCTCGCCGATCGCCTGCACAACATGCGCACGCTGAAATACGTGCCGCAGGAAAAGCGCGACCGGGTGGCCCAGGAAACCCTGGACATCTACGCCCCGCTTGCCGCCCGCATGGGCATGCAGGACATGCGCGAGGAGTTGGAGGATCTGGCGTTCCGCCAGCTCTCGCCCGATGCCTACGCCTCCATCACCGGCCGGGTGGCGGAATTGCGCGTCCGCAACGGGCCGCTGGTGCAGGAGATCGAGCGCGAGCTGACCGAGGAATTGGCCCGGCGCGACATGAAGGCCGAGGTCAAGGGGCGCGAGAAGCGTCCCCATTCCATCTGGGGCAAGATGGAGCGCAAGGCCATCGGCTTCGAGCAATTGTCCGACATCTACGGCTTCCGGGTGATCGTGAAGACGGTGGAGGACTGTTACCGCGCGCTGGGCGTCGTCCATACCAAATGGCCAATCGTGCCCGGTCGGTTCAAGGACTATATCTCGACCCCCAAGCCCAACGATTATCGCTCCCTGCACACCACGGTGATCGGCCCGCGCCGCCAGCGCGTCGAGCTGCAGATCCGCACCCGCGACATGGATGAGATCGCGGAATACGGCATTGCCGCGCACGCGCTCTACAAGGATGCCAGCGGGGCGCCCGGCGTCATGCTCTCCAACGAGAGCCGCGCCTATGCCTGGCTGCGCAAGACCATCGAGAATTTGGCGCAGGGCCTG
Organism: Azorhizobium sp.; assembly: GCA_965227945.1. Classification (GTDB taxonomy): domain Bacteria; phylum Pseudomonadota; class Alphaproteobacteria; order Rhizobiales; family Xanthobacteraceae; genus Azorhizobium. The sequence goes on from CBDDGQ010000005.1 coordinate 964,494, forward strand.
TCGCCGGAAGAGTTTCTGGAGCACACCAAGCTCGAACTGTTCCACGACCAGGTGTTCTGCTTCACGCCGAAAGGCCGGCTCATTGCCCTGCCGCGCAAGGCAACCCCCATCGATTTCGCCTATGCGGTCCACACCGACATCGGCAATACCGCGGTGGGCTGCAAGATCAATGGCACCATTGCCCCCTTGGTGTCCGAGCTGAAGAATGGCGACGAGGTGGAGATCATCACCTCCAAGGCGCAGACGCCGCCGGGGGCATGGGAGACCATTGCGGTGACCGGCAAGGCGCGTGCCGCGGTGCGCCGGGCCACCCGCGCGGCGGTGCGGGCGCAATATGCCGGCCTCGGCCGCAAGATCGCCGAGCGGGCTTTTGCCCGTGCCGGCAAGGCCTTCTCCGAAGAGGCCGTGACCAAGGGCATGTCCCGCCTGGCGCGGACCGCGGTCGAGGACGTCTTTGCGGCCGTGGGGCGCGGCGAGATCAAGACCGACGATCTGATCCGGGCCGTCTATCCCGACTGGAGCGCGCAACGCACCGAGGATCGCGCCACCGGCGGCAACAAGGCGCCGCAAGGGGAGGGCTGGTTCGAGCTGAAGCGCGGCCACAATCTCAAGTTCAAGATTCCTGAAGGCGCCCAGGAGGGCTATGCCTCCGCCATCCCGATCCGCGGCATCAATTCCGATCTGCCCGTGCGCTTCGCTCCCGAGGGGGGCGCGGTCCCGGGGGATCGCATCGTCGGCATCCTGGCACCGGGGGAGGGGATCACCATCTACCCCATCCAGTCGCGCGCCTTGCAGCGATTCGAGGATGCTCCCGAACGCTGGCTCGACGTGCGCTGGGATGTGGATGAACTGAGCGACGGACGCTTTCCCGCGCGCATCCTGGTCACTGCGGTGAACGAGCCGGGCACCCTGGGGCAGGTGGCCACCGTGATCGGCGAGCGCAACGGCAACATCGAGGGGATCGAGATGCGCTCGCGCTCCCCGGACTTCACCGAGCTGGTGATCGACCTGGAAGTGTTCGACCTGCGCCACCTCAACAGCATCCTTGCGGATCTGCGGGCGCGACCGGTGATTTCCAGCGTGGAGCGCGTGAACGGCTGAGCCGTTCGCCGCAGTGCGGGAGACCGATTGCTTTTGCCGCGCCAAAGCCCGATCAATGCGGCCAGGACCGCCCGAGACGGCACCCGGTTTTCGGGGTCGCCGATCGCTTCAGGAGACCTCGCTTCATGACCGCTCGCCCCCCGATCCGGCTGGGATTGAACGTGGATCACGTGGCGACTGTCCGGAATGCACGCGGCGGCGTCCATCCCGATCCGGTGCGGGCCGCGCTCCTGGCGGCAGCGGCCGGTGTGGACGGGATTACCGCGCATCTGCGCGAGGACAGGCGTCACATCCGCGATGCGGATATTGCCCGGATCCGGTCCCAGGTGGGGCTGCCGCTCAATTTCGAAATGGCGGCCACCGACGAGATGGTGGCCATCGCTCTGTCCACAGCCCCTCACGCCTGCTGCCTGGTGCCGGAGCGCCGCGAGGAGCGGACCACGGAGGGCGGGCTCGATGCGGCGGGCCAGGCGCGGGATCTGCTCCCGAAGATCCAGGTGCTGAAGGCGGCGAGGATCCGCATCTCGCTGTTCATCGCCCCCGATCCGGCGCAGATCACGGCCGCCAAGGCGCTGCATGCGGATATCGTGGAGTTGCACACCGGGACCTGGTGCGAGGCGCTGGCAGCGGAGGACTACATCGCCGCCGATGCGGAATATGAGCGCCTGCGCCTGGGGGCCCGGCAGGCGGCAAGCCTCGGCCTGGAAGTGCATGCCGGACATGGGCTGGACTTCGACACCGCGGAGAAGATCGCTCACTTTCCCGAGATCGCGGAGCTGAATATCGGCCATTTCATGATCGGGGAAGCGATCTTCGACGGGCTGGACGGCGTGGTCATGCAGATGCGCGAGGCCATCTCCCGGGGGCAGGAAGCCGCGGAGATGGCAGCATGATCCTGGGCATCGGCTCCGACTTCACCGATGCGCGGCGCATCGAGAAATCCCTGACCCGGTTCGGGGCCCGCTTTGTCGAGCGCATCTTCACGCCGCTCGAACAGGCCAAGGCGGAGGCCCGCGCCCGGCCCGCCGAAACCTACGCCAAGCGCTTCGCCGCCAAGGAAGCCTGCGCCAAGGCCCTGGGCACCGGCATCGCCCATGGGGTGTTCTGGCGTGACATGGGCGTGGTCAACCTGCCCTCCGGTCAACCGACCCTGGCACTGACCGGCGGGGCCGCTGCGCGCCTCGCGGCGATGGTGCCCGACGGCTATGAGGCGCGGATCGCGCTGTCGCTCACAGACGAGGGGCCGTTGTCGGCCGCGTACGTCATCATTAGCGCAGAGCCGGTCACGAACGCCCCTGTCCGGCCCTGACCTGCGCCTTGCGGAGCTGGCGGCCTGCGCGTTGCCGCGCGCGGGTGAAACGTCTATAGCAACACAATCCGCACGTGCCGGATGCTGCCGCTACGATAGGGCTTGGACCCGTTTTCGGCACAGTTTGCTGCACACTTCGCGGATCTCGTTTCATCGGATCCTCTATGACCGCGACCAGTGACTCCAAGAAGGACGGCGGCTTTCTCGAAACCGTCCGCGTCATCGTCCATGCGCTGCTCATCGCGCTGGTGATCCGCACCTTCCTGTTTCAGCCTTTCAACATTCCGTCCGGCTCCATGAAGGATACGTTGCTGATTGGCGATTATCTCTTCGTGTCGAAGTACAGCTACGGCTATTCCCGCTTCTCGATCCCGTTCTCGCCGCCCCTGTTCTCCGGCCGCATCCTGGGACAGGAGCCCACGCGCGGCGATGTGGTGGTGTTCAAGCTGCCCAAGGACAATGAGACCGACTACATCAAGCGCGTGGTCGGCATGCCGGGCGACAACATCCAGATGATCGACGGCGTGCTGAACATCAATGGCGTGCCGGTGAAGCGCGAACGTCTGTCCGATGTCACCGAGGACGACGGCACCGGCCGGATGGCTCCGGTGAAGCGCTGGCGCGAGACGTTGCCGAATGGCGTGTCCTACGAGACGCTGGATATCGTCGACAACGGCTTTTACGACAACACCCAGGTCTATCATGTGCCCGCCGGGCATTATTTCATGATGGGCGATAACCGGGACAATTCCGCCGACAGCCGGGTGCTGAGCCAGGTGGGCTATGTGCCGTTCGAGAATCTCGTGGGCAAGGCCCAGATCATCTTCTTCTCCATCGATGAGCGGGCGGCGGCCTGGCAGGTGTGGACCTGGCCCTGGTCGGTGCGGTGGTCGCGGATCTTCAGCCAAGTCCGATGATCGCCTCCCCCGACTTGGCGCTCCTGGAGGAGCGCATCGGCCATCGGTTCAGCGACCGCGATCTGGTCGATCTGGCGTTGACCCACATCAGCGCGGTGAAGGGCGAAGGCCCGCGCGTGCGCTCCTATCAGCGGCTCGAGTTCCTCGGCGACCACGTGCTCGGCAGCGTGGTCTCGCACATGCTCTACGCCACCTTTCCGAAGGCGGAGGAGGGTGAGCTCTCCCGGCGTCTGGCGGAGCTGGTGCGTGAAGAGGCCTGTGCCGAGGTGGCGCAGGACATGGGCCTTGGCGCCCATCTGCGGCTCGGGCCCGGCGAGAGCCAATCCGGCGCCCGCGAGCGGCGCGCGATTCTCGCCGACGTTGCGGAAGCCGTGATTGCTGCAGTTTATCTCGATGGCGGCTATGATGCAGCCTCGCAGGTGGTGGAACGCTTCTGGCGCGGGCGGCTGGAAGCCCCCCGGCGTCCGCTGCGGGATGCCAAGACGATTTTGCAGGAATGGGCGCAGGCCCGCGGACTGCCGCCGCCGGTCTACCGGGACGTGGGCCGCACCGGCCCCGACCATGCCCCCCACTTCCGGGTGGCGGTGGACCTGCCGGGATTGACCGCTGCGGAAGCGGCAGGGGCCTCGAAGCAGGCGGCGCAGAAGGCTGCGGCGGCTGCCTTTCTCGCCCGCGAGGGTGTGGTGACGGAGAGTGGTGAATGAACGAGCTGGTACGGGCGGACGGAGAGGGCGCGGAGCCGACACGGTGCGGCTTCGTGGCTCTGCTCGGAGCGCCCAATGCGGGCAAGTCCACACTCACCAATCAATTGGTGGGCTCCAAGGTCTCCATCGTCTCCCACAAGGTCCAGACCACTCGCGCCATCGTGCGCGGCATTGCCCTGGAAGGGGCGGCGCAAATCATCCTGGTGGACACCCCCGGCATCTTCGCCCCCAAGCGGCGCCTGGAGCGGGCCATGGTGTCGACGGCCTGGACCAGCGCCTCGGATGCCGATCTGGTGGCGCTGCTGGTGGATGCGAACCGCGGCATTGATGCAGACATTGAGGCGCTGCTGGCGCCGCTGGCGCAAGTGAAGCGGCCGCGGGCTCTGATCCTCAACAAGATCGACCTGATCCGGCGCGACACGCTCCTGGGCCTTGCCGCGGCCTTGACCGAGAAACTGGCGTTCGAGCGGGTCTTCATGGTCTCTGCGCTGAACGGCAATGGCGTGGAAGATGTGCGCCGATGGTTTGCCGAGACGGTGCCGGCGGGGCCGTGGCTCTATCCTGAAGACCAGATCTCGGACGCGCCGCTGCGCATGCTCGCCGCCGAGATCACCCGCGAAAAGCTCTTCCTGCGTTTGCACGATGAACTGCCCTATCGCTCCACGGTGGAAACCGAATCGTGGAAGGAACTGAAGGACAAGTCGGTCCGCATCGAGCAGACCATCTTCGTGGAACGCGAGAGCCAGCGGAAGATCGTGCTGGGCAAGGCGGGCGCCACCATCAAGGCGATTTCGTCGGAGTCGCGGGCCGAGTTGTCCGAGATCGTCGAAGTGCCGGTGCATCTCTTCCTGTTCGTGAAGGTGCGCGAGAACTGGGCGGATGATCCGGAGCGCTATCGCGAGATGGGCCTGGAATTTCCGCGGGGAGACTGATCGAGCCGTGGAGTGGACCGACGAGGGCATCGTTCTCGGCGTTCGGCGCCACGGAGAGAGCAGCGCCATCGTCGAATTGCTGACCCGCGTCCGGGGGCGTCATCTGGGCCTGGTGCGGGGTGGCACCGCGCGGCGCCTCACGCCCTTGCTCCAGCCCGGGAATACCCTGCATGTCACGTGGCGGGCCCGCATCGAACACCAGTTGGGGGCCTTCGCGGTCGAGCCGGTGACCCTGCGGACGGACGCCTTGATGCAGACGCCTCACGGCAGCTTTGGGGTCACCCATCTCACCACCCTTTTGCGCCTGCTCCCGGAGCGAGACCCGCATCCGGGTCTGTTCGCCACGGTGGATGCCATCCTGGACGCCTTCGGTGATCCCGCCCATGCGGGGGAGTTGATGGCGCGCTTTGAAATGGCGCTCCTGGCAGAGTTGGGCTTCGGGTTGGACCTTGACCGATGCGCGGCCACCGGCGGGAACAATGATCTGGCGTTCGTTTCTCCGAAGAGCGGCCGGGCGGTGTCCCGTCAGGCGGGCGAACCGTATGAGGACAAGCTGTTTCGCCTGCCGACTTTTCTGATCGGCGGCGCGGTGCCCCCTAGTCTCGCGGACATGGAAGAGGCGCTGCGCATGACCAGTCACTTCCTGCATGTCCGAATCATGGAACCGCGCGGGCTCGCTATATCCGAGGCCCGCGCGGGATTTGTTGCAGCAATCAGGCGAGCGGGAGTTCGATAGACTCAGCGACCCCAGCCGGGACCGGGAGCCGGACCGCCAGCACCACCATTGTAACCGTACCCGGGACGACCGGCTGCGGGATATCCGGGGCGACCGTAGCCTGGACCATTGCTGACCCGGACATTGGTGCAGCGTTCCACCACCATCCGGCGGCCGTTGCGCCATACGGTGGTCGGACGACACACGCGGCGCCACGCCACGTCATCCACCATGGTGCCGGTGGCGGCGATGGGGTGCTGCAACGCGGTCGCGGCCGATGCGAGGGGAGCGGCGGACGCTCCCGTGGACAGCGTAGCGAGACCGAGGATCGCGGCGCCACAAGCAGAGAGTAATAGTTTTTTCATCGGTCGCTTCTCCTTCGAAGCTTTTTTGGTGCGTGGTTGCACTGTTATCGAAGGATGTAAGTCTCGGTCGCTGCAAAGGTTCCCGCAGAACCGTTCGGAATGAGTGATAATAAGTTTCGCGGTGCTATATTACGTCTCGTCGAGGGTTGGATGCATTAACCTATTTGTTTAGGGACGGTTTGATCTTCAAACGCGGGCGCCCATCCCCGATCTTCCGAACGCGTGACCCTTTCGGCCGACCGGCTCCTGGCGCCATCCGGCGCCACCTCGATGCGGGCGTGTCGCGGACGACGTTCATCCCCTCCATCGGAACGACGCGGAAACCGAACAACGGCGGACACCGCTCTTGCTTCCTGTCCGTGTTCTCGCGCAGGTGCGTGACGGGGCCGGAAGACCCAAGTCCTCCGACCCCGCAGACACGGTTCAATAATAGCCGGGGCCACCGCGGTAGGGACCGCCATAGCCATAGGCCGGGCCTGGAGGCGGGCCATAAGCCGGGCGCCCATAGCCGCCACCGTAGCCACTGCCATAACCGGGTCCGTAACCGCGACCCTCCACCCAGACGTTGCGGCACCGCTCAACGAAAACCTGTCGGCCGTTGAACCAGCGCGGCACCGGACGGCACACTTGGCGCCAACCCACAGTCTCGACGGGCGCCTGAAGCTCGAGAGGCGCCGCCGCTGGCATACGTCCAACAGTAGGCAAGGACGCGGCGGACGCGGCGCCGGTCAGGACCGCAAGTCCAAGAATGGTTGCGCCGCAAAGCGGCAAAAATGTCTTGGCCATGTCAGCTTCTCCTTCGAAGCTTCTTCGTGCGTGTTTGCACTGTCACCAAATATTGAAGCGCAGAATGTCTCTAATAAGGTCGGTGACCACGCAGAGTTACGATTTATTCGATCGGATATAGTAATTAGATACAGTCATTCTGACGTTGCGTTCATGAACATAAACGGGGAGGGCGGTTCCGTTCATCCGTGGGTCACGGCCAAGGCGCGGCCGCGACAAACCTGTGCCATGGCGTGGCGGCCTTGTATGGCGCGCCCCGGCGCGCTACTCCCAGCGCATGGCAACGCGAACCCTTCCGCCCGGCGAGGGCGCTATCGAGCCGGTGCAGCTCAAGGCCGCGCTCGAGGAGCGCTATCTGGCTTATGCGCTCTCCACCATCATGCATCGGGCTCTGCCCGATGCCCGCGATGGCTTGAAACCGGTCCATCGCCGCATCCTTCATGCCATGCGGCTGTTGAAGCTGGATCCCGGCGCGGGGTTCAAGAAGTGCGCCCGCGTGGTGGGCGATGTGATCGGCAAGTATCATCCCCACGGTGACCAGGCGGTCTATGACGCGCTGGTGCGCCTCGCCCAGGAGTTCGCGCAGCGCTACCCGCTGGTGGATGGCCAGGGCAATTTCGGCAATGTGGATGGCGATAACGCTGCCGCCATGCGGTATACGGAGGCCCGCCTCACCGCCACCGCCAGCCTCCTGCTCGACGGCATTGATGAAGATGCGGTCGACTTCCGCCCCACCTATGACGGCTCCGAGGAGGAGCCGGTGGTGTTGCCGGCGGCCTTCCCGAATCTCCTGGCGAACGGGTCGCAGGGCATTGCGGTGGGCATGGCCACTTCGATCCCCCCGCACAACGCCGCCGAACTGTTGGACGCGGCGCTCCATCTTCTGGACCATCCCAACGCTCCGGCCTCCGACCTGCTGCAATTCGTCCCCGGCCCGGATTTCCCCACCGGCGGCATCCTGGTGGAAGACCCCATCGGCACCGCGGAAGCCTATGCCACCGGCCGCGGGGCGTTCCGGGTGCGGGCCCGCTGGCACAAGGAAGAGACCGGGCGGGGCACCTATCTGGTGGTGATCACCGAAATCCCCTACGGCGTGCCCAAGTCGCGCCTGGTGGAGAAGATCGCCGAACTGCTCACCGACAAGAAATTGCCGCTGCTGGCGGACGTGCGCGATGAGAGTGCCGAGGACATCCGCCTGGTGCTGGAGCCCCGCGCCCGCACGGTGGATGCTGAAGTGCTGATGGAGAGCCTGTTCAAGCTGACCGAGCTGGAAGCCCGGGTGCCGCTGAACATGAACGTGCTGGTGCGCGGGCAGATCCCCAAGGTGCTCTCCCTCGCCGATGCCCTGCGCGAATGGCTGGCGCATCGCCGCGATGTGCTGCAGCGCAGTTCGCGCCATCGGCTGGCGCAGATCACCCACCGGCTGGAAGTGCTGGGCGGCTATCTGATCGCCTACCTCAACCTGGATGAGGTGATCCGCATCATCCGCGAGGAGGACGAGCCGAAGGTGGAGCTGATGCGCACCTTCGAACTGACCGATGTGCAGGCGGAAGCCATCCTCAACATGCGCCTGCGCTCCTTGCGCCGCCTGGAGGAAATGGAGCTGCGCAAGGAATATGACAAGCTGCGCAAGGAAGAGGACCAACTCAACAAGCTGATGGGATCAGAGGCCGCGCAATGGCGGGCCATCGCCAAGGAGATCGGCCAGACCCGCAAGGCCTATGGTCCGGACACCGAGCTGGGTCGTCGCCGCACCACCTTCGCGCCGCTGCCGGTGTTCGGGGAGGATGCCTTCACCGAGGCGCTGGTGGAGCGTGAGCCGGTGACCATCGTGGTGTCTGCCAAGGGCTGGATCCGCGCCCTCAAGGGGCATGTGCCGGACCTCACGGGCATCCAGTTCAAGGGCGACGATACCCTCGCGCACGCGTTCTATGCCGAGACCACCTCGAAGATCATGGTGTTCGCCTCCAACGGCCGGTTCTACACCCTGGAGGCGGCCAAGCTGCCCGGCGGGCGCGGCCATGGCGAGCCCATGCGGCTGATGTTCGAACTGGAGCAGGAGGCGGAGATCGTCGCGGTGTTCGCCCACCAGCCCGGCCGCAAGATGCTGGTGGCCTCCAAGGAGGGGCGCGGCTTCCTGGTCGCGGAGGACGATTGCCTGGCCACCACCCGCAAGGGCAAGCAGGTGCTGGTGGTGGATCCGCCCGACGCGGTCGCCCTGGCGGTGCCGGCGGAGGGCGACACGGTGGCGGTGATCGGCGAAAACCGCAAGCTGCTGCTGTTCCCGCTCTCCCAGGTCCCCGACATGACCCGGGGTCGCGGGGTGCGCCTGCAGCGCTATCGCGAGGGCGGGCTGTCGGACCTCAAGGTGTTCAACCGGGCGGACGGGCTCACCTGGGAAGATACCTCTGGGCGGACCTGGACCGTGAGCGAGCTTCTCGACTGGCAGGCCGAGCGGGCCTCCTCCGGCCGGCTGCCGCCGAAGGGCTTCCCGCGCAACAACAAGTTCGGATGACCGCATGAGCACCGGCGCGATGGAGGAGACCGCCGCGCCGGCCGCAAGCCCCGGAGGGTGGCTGCTGAACGCGCTGCGGCGCCTCGCCCGCGCCCGGGAGATCTCCCTGGTTCTGCTGGCGGCAGTGATCGGCGTCTGCGCCGGCGTCGGTGTCACCGCGGTGAGCCGGGGCGCGCAATTGATGCATGAGCTGCTCTATGGGGCGCCGCGCATCAGCTCCTTGCCGGGGCCGTTGCCCTTCCATCTGCTGGCCTGGCCGGCCATCGGCGGGCTGGTGATCGGTCTTCTGGGCCTGGCCCTGAAACGCTGGCGCCCGTGGCCCATTGTCGATCCCATCGAAGCCAATGCGCTGCACGGCGGGCGCATGTCGCTGGTGGACAGCCTGATCCTGGCGGTCCAGACCATGCTGGCCAACGGCTTCGGCGCCTCGGTGGGCATGGAGGCAGGCTATACCCAGACTGGGTCCGGCATCGCCTCCAAGCTGGGCGGATTGCTGCAACTGCGCCGTGCGGACCTGCGGGTGATGGTCGGCTGCGGCGCGGCCGGGGGAATCGCCGCCGCCTTCCAGGCGCCGCTGACGGGCGCCTTTTATGGCTTCGAGCTGATCATCGGCGTCTATGCCATTCCCGCGGTGGCCCCGGTCATGACCGCGGCGCTGGTGGCCTATCTCACGGCCATGCAGCTGGGCGCCGTCTCCACCCCCATCGTCCTGCCTCCCCTGGGACCGCTGCTGGCGTCCTCTTACGCCCCGTTCCTGCTGCTGGGTCTGGTGGCGGGGGGCGTGTCCATCGCCATCATGCGGCTGGTCACCTTGGTGGAATCCGGCTTCGTACGCAGCGGCATCCCGGCCTATCTCCGCCCGATGCTGGGCGGGCTCGGAGTAGGGGCGCTGGGCTATTACAGCCCGCAGGTGCTGGCGAGCGGCGAGGGCGCGCTGCACATCCAGGTCGGCACGGGGGTCACTACGGTGGTGGCGACCATCTTCGTGCTGAAAGTGTGTGCGGCCTCGTTGTCCCTTGGCGCCGGGTTCCGCGGCGGCCTGTTCTTCTCGGCCCTGTTCATGGGGTCCCTGTTGGGCAAATTGTTCGCCGGCGCGGCGGCGCTGGTGATGCCGGGCCTGGCGCTGGATCCGGTGATCGCCGCGGTGGTGGGCATGAGCGCCTTGGCGGTGGGCGTGGTGGGCGGTCCGTTCACCATGACCTTTCTCACCCTGGAAATCACCGGGGATCTGCCCATTGCCGGTCTGGTGCTGACGGCATCCATCGTCTGCTCACTGCTGGTGCGCGAGACTTTCGGCTATTCCTTTTCCACCTGGCGCCTGCACCTACGGGGCGAGACCATCCGCAGTGCGCTCGACATCGGCTGGCTGCGGGCGCTCACCGTGGAGCGCATGATGCGGCACGACGTGGCCGCCTTCGGGGTGGATGCGTCGCTGAAGACCTTCCGCGCCGCGTTCCCGCTGGGTGCGGTCCGCAAGGTGGTGCTGCGGGACGAGGCTGGGCGCTATGCGGGCATCGTCTCGGTGGAAGCGGCCCATGCGGAGGGGCAGAATGTGGAGACCCGCGTCGGCACGCTCGCCCAGCATCGCGACGACATGCTGCTGCCCGAGATGAATGTGAAGGACGCGGCGGAGCTGTTCGACCGCACCCACAGCGAAGAACTGGCGGTCGTGGACAATCTGTCCTCGCGCGTCGTGGTGGGACTGCTCAGCGAGGCCCATACGTTGCGCCGCTACGCGGAAGAATTGGACAAGGCGCGGCGCGACGTCTCTGGAGATCGCTAAAGGACAGAGGCCGGTTCGCAGGCGTCCGGACCGCCCTCTTCTTCCATGAGATGCATACAGGGCCGGCGCTTCAGCGCAGTCCCGACGCAATGGCCCCCGACAGCGACCGGCGCGCGAACGCGCCATCGACCAAGGCGCCGAAGACGAGCCCCAGAGTGGTCCACAGCACCAGCTGAATGCCCAATGCCGCCAGGCGGAACTGCCACAGCAACGTGGCGGAGAAGGCCGCTGGCACCTCGTCCACTGTCGGCATCGCCACAAGCACGGCGCCGATGACCAACACATAGGCGGCCCCACCCAGCAGCGCCGCATTCCACCGCCCATGGCGCGCCACCAGCGAACGCGCCAGGATCACCGCGCCCACCAGAGCCGCGATGGACATGGCCAGCATCATGAAGAACCATTGGGTGCGCAGTCCGATGGTGGCGCCATCGCCCACCGCCGGCGGGTTGGCGGGATATTTGAGGGCCGGCACCAACGTGATCGCCACGAAGGCCCCGAGCGCCAGCAGCGCCGAGGTGGCGCGGGGACTCAGCGGGCCCACGCGCCCATTGGTAAATGCAAAGGCCAGAGCGAACAGTCCACCCATGGCCGCGCCATAGACCACCATGCCGGTGAACAGTCCGAGGCCGGACTGGGTGCTGCGGCTGAACAGTTCCGGTTCGGGTTCGGCTGCGGCGTGGCTATGGGCATCCGCGCCGCCGGCGGGATGGGCGTGACCGTCTTTGGCATCGGCGCCGTGGATGTGGGGGGCGGGGACGGGTGTCGCATCGCCATGGGAGTGGCCGCCAGAGGCTTCTTCGAAGGCGATGGCCTGATTGACCGCAGGTTCACCGAACACTCGGGCAAAGCCGAACGCCAGCAGGCCCGCGAGGACGCCAACGAGCATCCCGCGCAGCAGGAGTTGATTAACCATGATGACAATCCCCCTCAGTGGCAGGGGAAGCCCAGCAAATGACGGCCGTCGTGCAGGAATTCATGCACGGCCATGCCGGGGACGAGCGATGTCGCGCCCTGCTCGGCACCGACGAAATACAGCGCGACTAGCATCAGCAAGCCACCGAACACCACCCAGGGCAGCAGGTCGGCCACCGGAATGGCAACGGGACGGGAATCGGCGGCGCCATTGAAGGCGCCCGCACTGTCGGCCATGGAAGATTGGGTCATTCGCGCATCTCCTGGGATTTCGCGTCCCATTGATCGGTCAGCATCTGCGAGCCGGGTCTGACTTCGGCGATCGCAGGAAGATGCGGGCCGTTTACAGTGGCGCGACCGTGCCGGGCTTTCACCGGCTTCCGAACTCGCAATGCATATCGACTATTGGTTCGGGCAAGGCATGCTGTCAATGAAGACGATGAGCAATGCTGCCCTCTCCGGCAGGGAAGGGGACGAGCAATGGCACGGCGCCTGACACTGATCTGCCACGGCGCCACCGCCGCGACCCGCGCGGGGGCCTTCTCCGACGATGAACCGCTGGAAGCCAAGGCCCTGGCCGCGGCTCGTGCCTTGTCGGATCACGGCGGCCGGGTCGATCGGGCCCTGGTCAGCCCGGCACTGCGGGCACGGCAGACCGCCCACGCCATGGGCCTTGTCGCCGTCGAGGACGCAGAGTTGCGGGACTGGGATGTGGGGACCTGGCGCGGGCGCAGTCTTGCGATGCTTCAGGCCGAGGCCCCCGATGCGTTGGCAGCCTGGCGAAGTGACCCTTCCGCCGCCCCGCATGGGGGAGAAAGCCTGACCAGGCTCCTGGCGCGGGTGGCAGAGTGGCTGGGGCATGTGGACACGGCGGCAGGCCATGTGGTCGCGGTGACCCATGCGGCGGTGGTGCGGGCCGTAGTGCTGGCGGCGCTCGAGGCGCCTGCGGCCGCCTTCTGGCACCTGGATGTCGTGCCCCTCAGCCGGACAGATTTGCGCACCGATGGACGCCGCTGGACCTTGCGAACCTTCGGGTACGCCTCGGCAATTTAGCCAGGGGTCCGCTGCGTGCGGTGCGGTCAGGTCTGCCCTGCGACCTCCGACGTGGACAGGACGGGCTGGCGGGTTAGTCTGCGGTCGCGATCACGCACCGAGGGAGCCGCACATGGCCAAGGGATCCGATCTGCTGGTAGCGGCCCTGGAAAACGAGGGCGTCGAGCGGATCTTCGGTGTTCCAGGCGAGGAAAACCTGGATGTGGTCGAATCGCTCCGGCAATCGCGCATCGAATTGGTCATCACCCGGCACGAGCAGGCCGCGGCCTTCATGGCGGCAACCCACGGTCGCCTCACCGGTCGCCCCGGCGTGTGCATTTCCACCCTCGGGCCCGGCGCGTTGAACTTTTCCACCGGCGCCGCCTACGCTTACCTGGGCGCCATGCCCATGGTGATGATCACCGGCCAGAAGCCGATCCTCACCCGCCGCCAGGCGCGGTTCCAGATCGTCGATGTGGTGGCCTCCATGAAGCCGCTCACCAAGCTCACCCGCCAGATCGTCTCCGCCCGCGCCATCCCCACCACGGTGCGCGATGCCTTCCGCGTCGCCATGGAAGAGCGCCCAGGGCCGGTGCACCTGGAACTGCCGGAGGACATCGCCGGGGAGGAAACTGACGGCGGCGCGCTCATTCCGCTGCATCCGCTCGACCGGCCGGTGGCCCCCGAAGGAGCGCTGGATCGCGCAGCCGCCATGATCCTGGCGGCCGAGCGTCCCCTCATCATGATCGGCGCCGCCGGCAATCGGCCGCGCCTGGTCGCGGAACTGTCCGCCTTCGTGCAGCGGGCCAACCTGCCGTTCTTCAACACCCAGATGGGCAAGGGCGCGGTGACCGGCGAATCCCATCTCTATGTGGGCACGGCGGCCCTGTCGGAGCGCGACTATGTGCACCGGGCCATCGAGCGGGCCGACCTCATCATTTCCATCGGCCATGACACGGTGGAAAAGCCGCCCTTCCTGATGAAGGGCCGGGATGGTCTGCGGGTGATCCATATCGGCTACCTCTCCGCCGACGTGGAAGAGGTGTTCCATCCCGATGCGGAGGTGATCGGCGACATTGGCGCCACGGTGACAGCTTTGGCCGATCGGCTGGAGGGGCGCCTGTCCCCCAGCGCCGAACTCATGGAGCTGCGCACCGGAATCCTGGAGCACCTGAACGAGAAAGCGCATGACGACCGCTTCCCGATCACCCCGCAGCGCATCGTCCATGATGTGCGCGCCGTGGTGCCGGACGATGGCATCGTGTGCCTCGACAACGGCATGTACAAGATCTGGTTCGCCCGTCATTACCGGACTCAGGTGGCCAATACCCTGCTGCTGGACAATGCCCTCGCCACCATGGGCGCGGGCCTGCCTTCCGCCATGATGGCGGCCATTCTGAACCCGGAAAAGCGGGTGATGGCGGTGTGCGGCGATGGCGGGTTCATGATGAACTCGCAGGAGATGGAAACCGCGGTCCGGCTGCGGCTCAATCTGGTGGTGGTGGTGCTCAATGACGGCGCCTACGGCATGATCCGCTGGAAGCAGGCCGTGGATCACTTCCCCGATTTCGGCATGACCTTCGGCAATCCCGACTTCGTGCGCTATGCGGAAAGCTATGGGGCCAAGGGGTCTCGCGTCACTTCGGCGGCCGATCTGCTGCCCAAGCTCGATGCCGCCTTCCGCGGCGGCGGGGTGCATCTGGTGGAAGTGCCGGTGGACTATGCCGACAACATCACGGTGCTGGTCGATGAACTGCGCCGCAATGCCCTGGGGGATGATCCGGACTAGCCGGGGCGCGCGGTCAGGTGCGCGGCGGCAGGCTGACGATCAGGTCGCGGATGCCCTGCCACATGATCTGCATGCCGATGCATAACAAAATGAACGCGAACAGCCGCACGAGCACGTTGGTGCCGTTGCGCCCAAGCAGCCGCTCGATGTGGCCGGCATAGCCATAGGCCAGATAGACGCTCAGCGAGACCGACATCAGTCCCAGGATCGCCCCCAGCAGCTCAATGGCGAAGATGCCGTAGCCGGCATTGCTGCTGAAGGAACTCTGGGTGCCGAGCGCCACCGCCGTGGCGATGGAGCCGGGTCCCATGGTGAGCGGCATGGTGAGGGGATAGAAGGCCTGCGCCTCCACCCGATCAATATCGACATCGTTGGCGGCGTCCGCGGCGGGCGTCTCGGACGGGGCATTGCCCTGGTTTAGGATGTTCCAGCCCACGAAGGTGACCACGAGGCCGCCCGCCACCCGCAGCACCGGAAGACTGATGCCGAAGAAGGTCAGGATGCGCGAGCCCAGCAGCATGGAGAAGAATAACAGCAGGAAACCGTTGATCGCCACCTTGCGCGCCAGCACCTGACGCACGGCGGGGCTGCAGGCCCGCGTCATCTCGACGAAGATCGGCGCCCCACCCAGCGGATTGACGATGGGAAACAGGGCGGCGAAGACCGCAACGAAGATGTTGATGAACTGGCTCACGATGCCCCCCGACGCCGGTGTCCTGTCCTTCGCACGACCTCCGCAGCCTCGCAAGGCGGTGTCGGATGGGACCCCATTGCCGGCGGCTCCCGGCCATGGCGGCGCAGAGACGATCAGGCGTCCACGCGATCCCATCCATGGGGCGACAGGCGTTCCTGGGGCACGAAACGGCGCTTGTAGTCCATCTTGCGCGAGCCGTTCACCCAATAGCCCAGATACACATAAGGCAGGCCCATCTCTTTGGCCTTGGCGATATGATCCAGGATCAGAAAGGTGCCCAGAGACCGCTCCGGCACATTCGGATTGTAGAAGGAGTAGACCATGGACAGGCCGTCGGAGAGCACGTCGGTGAGGGCGACCGCAAACAAGTCGCCGACGCCCCGCCCGTTGATCCGGCTGTCCGGCCCGCGGCGGCGATATTCCACCAGACGGGTCTGCACATGGGTGTCTTCCACCATCATGGCATAGTCGAGCACGCTCATGTCCGCCATGCCGCCGGCGCCATGGCGGGCGGTCACGTAGGAGCGGAACAGGCCGTATTGCTCTGAAGTGGGGCTCGGCTGGCGCAGCATCCCCATCAGGTCCGCATTATCCTTGAGCGTGCGACGGAAGCTGCGGCTCTCGACGAACTCGTCCACCAGGATGCGCACCGAGACACAGGCGCGACATCCCTCGCACGCCGGGCGATAGGCGATGGACTGGCTGCGACGGAAACCGCCCTGGGTGAGAACGTCATTGAGCGTAGCCGCTCGCTCACCCACGAGGTGCGTGAACACCTTCCGCTCTTCCTTCCCCGGCAGATAGGGACAAGGGGAGGGAGCGGTCAGGTAGAATTGCGGTGTATCGCGCGGGTGTTCCGTCACAGCTCTCGAGCCTCGGGTCCGACAGCATCGCACCCCCGAATCGAGTCGGTCAAAGGTTTATGCCTCCAAAGCGCGTGCAATCAGCGATAGCGCCTCAGGGAAGCGGCACGGGTCTCGTTGTTGATGACCACGGTGCCGAGCAGGAAGTCGTGCAGCAGCCGGCGCCGACCGTTCAGAAGGCCAACCAGCAGCACGAACGGTGTGAAGACGCTGACCGAGACCCAGAAACACACCGCATGCACGGCGCCGAGCACGGAATAGGCCGGCGCCCCGTACCAGGTGCGCATCTGAATATCCATCAGGCGCATGCCCAGGGTGGCGGAGGCGGGGGACCCCAGCGTGATGGCATTATAGATGACGGCCCAGACAATGAAGGCCGGGGTGAGCAAGGGAAACAGCATCCAGCCCAGGCTGAGCGTCACAATGCCGAACACGAAGATGAAAAAGGCCAGCAAAATGATGGGCGCCGTCACCATCATGGCATCCACCAGAAATGCCACCAGACGCCGGGAGAGCACACCCTGGAAATATTCCGGCTGCGCCACGGGATCATAGGCATTGGGCCGCGCGCCTGCATACGGGGCCGATCGGTCGGTATCGCGGGACGTGAAGCTCATGGTCCTCTCCTGGTCTCGATTGAAGGTGGTGAGGCCGAACCCTGCCCGCAAGACGTGCGATGGTTACGGAATGGCAATGCGCCGAAGGCTTCAGAGATCGGTGCCCCCGGCCCCCAGGCGGCGCACCTGAAGCCCCTCGGCCTCCAAGGCCCTCTGGATCGCTTCCGCATGCAAATGGTCGCGCGTTTCCACGGTCAGATCGAGGCGGGTGCCCTTGGCCGGCACGTCGAGGAATGTGCGCCGGTGATGCACCTCCAGGATGTTGGCGCCCATCTTTCCCAGCAAGGTGGAAATCACCCCCAGCATGCCCGGCCGGTCGAGAATGGTCAGGCGGAAGGAGACGATGCGCTGGTCGCGCTCCAGCTCGCGCATCAGGATGGCGGCCAGCACACGCGGATCGATGCTGCCGCCGCTGAGCACCAGACCCACCCGTTGACCCCGGAAGCGTTCAGGATCCGTCAACAGGGCGGCGAGGCCGGCCGCGCCCGCCCCTTCGGACAGGGTCTTCTGCAAGGTCAGATACGCATTGACCGCCCGTTCCAGCTCCGGTTCTTCCACCAGCACCACCTCGGGCGCCAGCGCCCGGATGATGGGGGTGGTCAGGCGCCCCACATTGCGCACCGCAATGCCTTCCGCCAGCGTCGGTCCCCCACTGTCGCGGGCAATCCCGGTCATGGCGGTCCACATGGCCGGATAGAGCGCAGCCTCGACGCCGATCACCCGCGTCTGCGGCGCATGGCCCTGGACGGCCACCGCCATGCCGGAGATCAGCCCGCCGCCGCCCACCGGCACCAGGATGCAATCCAGCCCCGGGGCATCCTCCAGCATTTCCAGCGCCAGGCTGCCCTGTCCGGCAATGATGTCGGGATCGTCATAGGGATGCACGAAGACCAGTTCCTGGGCCGCCGCCAGACGCAGGGCCTCCTGCTCGGCATCGCCCACGCTCTCCCCATGCAGCACCACCTTGGCGCCGAAGGCCCGGGTGGCGGTCACCTTCACCTGCGGCGTGGTTTCCGGCATCACGATGGTGGTGGTGATGCCGAGGCGCGTGCCGTGGAAGGCGACAGCCTGGGCATGATTGCCGGCGGACATGGCGATGACGCCCCGCTGGGCCTCCGCGGGGGACAGGCGGGACAGTTTCACCACCGCCCCGCGCTCCTTGAAGCTGGCGGTGACCTGGAAGTTCTCATACTTCACATAGACGTCGGCGCCGGTCAGTTCGGACAGGCGCGGCGCCCGCAAGGTCGGGGTGCGCACCACGGCGGCCGTCACGATGGGCCTCGCCGCCTCCACATCCGCAAGGGTCACGGGCAAGACGGGCGCAAGGGGATCGGCCGCCGGCAAAGTCATGGTCAGTCCTCGATGGGGCGCGAGCGGCGCCGGAGCCTGTCGGTCCCGGCGCGCGCTGGCGGGGGCGGGCCGTTGCGTCTGCACGGAGCCGCTGAGCGGCTCTGCGCGCCAGCGGCACGAAACTGTGGCCATACATCACCCCGCCGCGGGATGCGATGGCAAAACCGGGCGGCGGTCGGCCGCGGTGCAAGGGGGGCGGCCCCGGATGGCTGCGCACGGCCGTGCGGTCTACGGGGCGTCGGACCCGGGGCCGAACAGTCCGTGCGGCCGGGCCACCAGCGCGACAATGAGCAGCCCATAGATCGCCACATCGCGATAGGCGATGTCGAAGGCCGCCGACCACACCGTCTCGAGACCGCCCAGCAGCAGGCCGCCCACCGCCGCCCCGGCCACCGAGCCGACGCCGCCGAGGATCGCCGCGGCCAGACCCTTGAGCGTCAGCGAAAGGCCGAGGCCCACCCCGACACTGCCGAAGGTCACCACCAGCATGGCGCCGGCCAGGCCACACAGGGCGCCGGATAACAGGCAGGTCGCGGCCAAGATGGCCCGCGGCGACACTCCGCAGAGCGCGGCCATCAGCGGATCATCCGCCATGGCCCGCCAGGCGCGGCCGAAGCCGGTGACCCGCATCACCACCAAGGTGGCCATCACCGCAGCGCCGGTGCCCAGCGCCGCCGCCAGATGGGCGGGGGTGGTGGTGGCAACGAAGGCGTCCGTCCCCGCGACCGGCACCGGCAGGTGCAGCAGCGGCGGCAGCCAGCCCAAGGTGCCGCTCTGCAGCGCGCCCGGGGCTTCGCTCAGGACCAGGGCCACGCCAAGGCTGGCAATCAGCACGCTTTGGCCCCCGCCCTGGCGGCCCCGCAGCGGCCAGAGCACCCGATCCCCGATGACCCAGGTCCACCCCGCCCCGGCGAGAACCGCAGCAGCGATGCCGAGGCCGATGTGCGCCAAGGAGAGGGTGCCGGACATCTGCCCCGCGCCGGTGATGGCCAGCAGCGCCGCGCCGGCGGTGACGCTGATCGCCCCGATGGTCAGCACGATGCGGCCGGTGAGGCCATGAATGAGCGTGAAGGCGGTGGCCAGAGCGGCGAACAGCATCGCCGGGCCGATCGCGTTCAGGCCTTGCTGGAGGACATAAGCGGACGGGGCCGACAGTGTAATCGCGGGCTGTATGCGCACCGCCGGACCGGCGTCCGGCTCCAGCCACCAGCGCTTCAGGATGAGCAACTGGCTTTCGCCCAGGGCGCCACGGGCGGTCTCCACAGCGGTGAGGTCCAGGCGGCCTTCGCCGCCCGCGGCGGCGAACAGGCACCGCAGGGACGCCGGGCGCGCGCTGTCGGCCGCCGGCGCACGCCACACATAGCGCATCTGTACCCCGCTGAGACCCGCGCCAGCCGGGGCAAAGGTGGGCTGGGAGATGAGCGTGCCATCCGGATGGAGGGCTTGCGCCACCCGTTCACACAGCTGTGCCTGATCGGCATCCACCACGCTGGCGCACCCCGCCAGCACGGCGCAGAGCGCGCCAGCGGCGAGGCCTGCGACAGGCCGGGGCCGCCGGGTCACGCCCCGGCGGTGAGACGCTCCGCAACCCGCGGGGCGAAATAGGTCAGGATGCCGTCGGCGCCGGCGCGCTTGAAGGCCATCAGGCCCTCCACCACCACCCGGTCACCGTCGAGCCAGCCATTGCGGATGGCCCCCTCGATCATCGCGTACTCGCCCGAGACCTGATAGGCGAAGGTGGGCAGTCCGAAGGTCTCCTTCAGGCGGTAGACGATGTCCAGATAGGGCAGCCCAGGCTTCACCATCAGCATGTCGGCGCCCTCGTCCACGTCGAGTGCCGCCTCGCGGATGGCCTCGTCGCCATTGGCGGGGTCCATCTGATAGGTGCGCTTGTCGCCGACCAGGGTCTTGGACGTGCCCACCGCATCGCGGAAGGGGCCGTAGAAGGCCGAGGCGTATTTGGCCGCATAGGACATGATCTGCACGTCTTTCAGGCCATGCTTGTCGAGCCCGGTGCGAATGGCGCCCACCCGGCCGTCCATCATGTCCGAGGGCGCGATGACGTCGGCGCCGGATTGCGCCTGCACCAGGGCCTGGTGGACCAGCACCGCAACCGTCTCGTCATTGAGGATGCGCTCGCCGTCCAGCAGGCCATCATGGCCATGGCTGGTGTACGGATCGAGCGCCACGTCGGTGATGAGACCGATTTCGGGCACCCGGGCCTTGATGGCGCGCAGGGCGCGGCAGACCAGATTGTCCTCATTCAGCGCTTCGCTGCCCTGCGGATCGCGCAGTTGCGCGTCCGTATAGGGAAACAGCGCCAGGGCCGGGATGCGCAGTTTCGCGGCCTGTTCGGCGGCCCGCACGGCTTCATCCACGGTGAGTCGCTCCACCCCCGGCATGGATGGGATCGGGGTCCGGGTCTTCTCGCCGTCCATGACGAAGATCGGCCAGATGAGGTCGTCCACAGTGAGCGTGTTTTCGCGCACCAGCCGTCGCGACCAGTCGCATTTGCGGTTGCGCCGCGGCCGCGTCGGCAGATCAAGCCCCCGATCGCTCAAGGCCTTCCGATAATCGGCGGGGTGCAGGCGGGTGAGGGACACTGTCATGGAGCAATCTCGCTGCTGCGGCTCGCCATCCGGCAAGGATGCGCGCCGACGCTGGGGAACGGCGCAGCCGCGGCGTCTTGCGGCTCCGCGCGCTGCCTATGCCCGGCACTTTTGGCGCGGGCGAGGGGATAGTCCGCTTCCTTATAGCGGTTCGAAGAAGCGGCGGCGAGGTGCGTGGTGACGCGGCATGCGTTGACGCTGAGCCCCCCGGCGGCTAACCCTCCCGCTGCCCTTGCCGCCCACCCCCTGCCGCAGGAGCGTCTGCTGGGCCGCCTTCCACCCGAGGAGCCGCTGTGACGTCCGAACCCGAGGTTCTGCTGGAGCGCCGTGGGGAAGCTGGCATCATCACCTTGAACAGGCCCAAGGCGCTCAATGCCCTGACCCTGGCCATGGTGCGTGCGATCGATCCGCAGTTGCGCACCTGGAGAGACGACACCACGATCTCGCGCGTCATTCTGAAAGCGTCCGGCGATCGGGCCTTCTGCGCTGGCGGGGATGTGCGCAAGCTCTACGACCTGGGTCGCGAGGGCCGACCGGACGAGGCGCTCGGTTTCTGGCGCGAGGAATATGTCCTCAATCATCTCATCGGCACCTATCCCAAGCCCTTCGTCTCCCTGATCGACGGGATCTGCATGGGGGGCGGGTTCGGACTGTCCGCCCACGGGCCGTTCCGGGTCGGCGGCGATCGGTATCTGTTCGCCATGCCGGAGGTGAACATCGGCCTGTTTCCCGACGTGGGCGGGACCCATGTGCTGCCCCGGCTGCCGCGATCCAGCGGCAAATATCTGGCCTTCACCGGCAACCGCATCAAGACCGCCGACGGCCTTGGCACTGGCCTTCTGACCCATGTCGTCCCCTCCGCGCGGTTTGCGGAGCTGGAAGCGGCCCTGGTGGCAGGCGAGGATGTCGCGGCCACCTTGGACGCACACGGGATCGATCCCGGCCCGGGCGCCCTGGCCACGCACGCGGACTTTATTGCCGAGGCCTTTGCCGACGGCGATGTCTTCGCCATTCTGGGTGCCTTGGATGACGTCGCTGCCGGTGCGTCGTCGCAGGCGGCCTTTGCCGCGGAGGTGGCCGTCGGCCTGCGCGGAAAATGCCCCACCAGCCTGTGCCTAGCGGCCGAACAGATGCGGCGCGGCGGGGCGCTGGACTTGGGCGCCTGCCTGAAGGCTGAGTTCCGCGTGGTGACCCGGGTCGCCCATGGGCATGATTTCTACGAGGGGGTACGGGCCCTGCTGGTGGACAAGGACAATGCCCCGCGCTGGCAGCCGGCGCGCCTGGAAGAGGTGGACCCCGCCGTCATCTCCGGTCATTTCGATCCGATCCCCGACGAACTCGAGTTCCCTGACCCCGCATGACCCATTACGATCCGATCGACGCCAGCGCCCGGGCCCACATGGAGCGCCTGACCCCCTGGCGCAAACGCCTGGTGTTCTTCCTGCGCGCGGTGGCCTTCTTCCTGTTGCTGGAGGGCGTCTATCATTGGGCGGTGATCTGCGGCATCGGGGAGGGCAACGACAGCCGCTTCCAGTCGCTGCCCATGACCGCGCAGGGCATCGTGATCTGGGCCGCCATCATCGATCCCATCGCCGGGGTCGGGCTCTGGCTGGGCGCCGGCTGGGCCGTGGTGTTGTGGCTCCTGGCCACTGCCAGCCAGGTCATCGTCGGGGCCTGGGCGCCGGAAGGCCTGTCCCGCCTGCTGGTGCTGACGGTGTTCGAGGTCGCACTGGTGGTGGCCTATGCCATCCTCTCTATCCGCGCCGCGCGCGAGAGCGACCAGGACTGATCGGGATTGCGCCGCCGCCTTGAGGAGACCTTCATGCCCGTCACCTCTCAGCCTCTGATGTGGTCGCAGGTCGACGATTACATCTGCGACACCCTGGTCCCGGCCGATGCCATGCTGTCCGAGACCTTGGCCGCCAGCGCGGCGGCGGGCCTGCCGGACATCAATGTCTCGCCGGCACAGGGGCGCATGCTGGAGCTGTTTGCGCGGATGCTGGGGGCGCGCCGCATCCTCGAGATCGGGACGCTGGCAGGCTACAGCACCTTGTGGCTCGCCCGCGCCTTGCCGGACGGCGGTCGCGTGGTGACCCTGGAAGCCGATGCGGGGCACGCCGCAGTGGCCGCTGCCAACTTCGCGCGGTCCGGCCTGGGCGATCGCATTGACCTGCGGGTCGGGCGCGCCCTCGACACCCTGCCGGGCATTGCAGAAGAGGCCCTGGGCCCGTTCGACCTGATCTTCATCGATGCCGACAAGCCCAGCAATCCGGACTATCTGGCCTGGGCGCTGAGACTGTCGCGACCCGGCACCCTCATCCTTTGCGACAATGTGGTCCGCGATGGCCAGGTGATCGACGCGGCCTCCGGGGATGCCCGGGTGCAAGGCGTCCGCCAGGGCCTGGCGTTGGTCGCGGCCGAACCCCGCCTGATGGCCACCGCGATCCAGACCGTCGGCGCGAAGGGTTACGACGGGTTCGCGATGATTCTGGTCACCGCTTAATCCCCGCTCCGCCAAGACGTGGAACCGGCTCGTCGCACCACCGCAGGCGTGTCCGGGCAACCTGCGGTCGTAAGCATTGCCGGGGAGGGGACACAGCTTCGCGCAAGCGCGGTTTGATTACTAAACCTCAGGTGGCGGATGGAAAGTCCCGCGCGGATGGGACGATCGCAGCGCGGGAGCGCAACGCGTGTCATCTCGCAGCAGAGGGGGACCGCCATGGCCGTGAGAGCATTACTGAATCTGAACAAGGCGGAAGGCATCGGCCATGCCGCGGCGTTCCTTGATGATCTCCCAGCGGCGATCATGTTGTGTGACCCGCACACTTTCATCATCAATTACGCCAATGCCAGTTCTCTTGCACTGCTGAAGAGCATCGAGCACGTTCTGCCCGTCAAGGCGAACAGCGTCGTCGGCTCCTCTATCGACATCTTCCACAAGGTCCCGGGGCACCAGCGCAAGTTGCTGTCCGATCCCCGCAACCTGCCCCACACAGCGGTCATCCGCACCGGGGGCGAGACGCTCGAGTTGCGGATCAATGCCGTATGCGACGCGCGCGGCGTCTATCGCCATGCCCAACTCAGCTGGCGGGTGCTCACCGCGACCCTCTCACAAGAGCAGAAGACCGAGAATCTGCTTCAGATGATCGAGGAAATGCCCATCAATGTGATGACCTGCACGTTGGGTGACTTCAAGGTCAACTATGCCAATCGCGCCAGCGTGGAGACGCTGCGCCGGATCGAGAAGCATCTGCCGATGAAGGTGGATGATCTCATCGGCACGTCCATCGACGTCTTTCACAAGCATCCGGAGCATCAGCGCAAGATGCTATCGGATCCCAGCAACCTGCCGCACAACGCCATGATCAAGGTGGGACCTGAGACCTTGCAGCTGCGGGTTTCGGCCATGCGGGATACGGCCGGCACTCATATTGGTCCTATGATCACCTGGTCCATCATGACGGAGAACGTGGCCATGGCGAACAGCGTGACTGACGTGGTGGGGTCCATGACCGGAACCTCCAGCGAAATGCAGGTGTCCAGCGAGCGGCTGTTGGAGCTCACCGAGAGTTCAGACCAGACCTCCTCCGCGGTGTCCGCGGCCGCAGTGGAAATGTCGGCCTCTTTCGACGAAATTTCCGGTCAGATCCGTCAGGCCACGGGCATGTCCAAGGAGGCTGCGGACAAAGCGGTGGCCGCCGACGAATTGGTGGGCGGACTCGCCCAGAGCGTGGAGCGGATCAGCGCCGTGACCTCCTTGATCGAAAAGATCGCCGCCCAGACCAATCTGCTGGCCCTCAACGCCACCATCGAGGCGGCCCGCGTGGGTGAAGCCGGCCGGGGCTTTGCGGTGGTCGCGCAGGAAGTGAAGGCGCTGGCGGTGCAGACCGCCACTGCGACCCAGGACATCCGCCAGCAGGTGGAAACGGTGCAGAACGCCAGCGAGGCGGCGGCGCGGGCGGTGTCCGATATCTCCGGCAATGTCAGCCAGCTGAGCGATGTCTTCGTGGCCTTGTCGGCCGGCGTGGAAGAGCAGGTGGTGACCAATCGCTCAGTGAGTCAGATGATCACCGGAGTGTCCGATGCCTCCGGCGAGATCCGCGGCGCCGCCATGGCGGTGCGGCGCATCGCCGACCAAGTGACCGGCTTTGCCGGCCGCCTGACCAACGAGGTGGCGACCCTTCTGAAGCACTGAGGCGGCTGGGGCGGGCTGGGAACCAAAGCGGGCGCCTCAGGGTTCCCGTTCGGTCACCAGGAGCACGCCCATGTCCGTCGCCCCCCGTCTGCGTCTTCCGCTTCGCCTGTCACTCTTTGCGCTGGTGTGTGGCGCCCTGATGGGCGTGGCAGCGCCGCATCCGGCGCGGGCGCAATTGTCCGGCACGCTGTCGGGACCGACCTTTGTGCAGACCGCCGGGATCGCTGGGCTGTTCGAGATCGAATCGAGCAAGATCGCGCTCAAGAGAAGCGAAAATCCCGAAATCCGGGCGTTCGCTGAATCCATGGTCGCCGACCACACCAAGATTGCGGCGGCCCTGAAGCGGGCGGTCGAAGATGCGAAGGGCGATCTTGTGATCCCCGCGGCGGCGGATGCCGAGCACGCCGACATGCTGAAGAAACTGGAAGCCGCCCCGGCCCGCGAGTTCGATGCGCTCTATATCCAGATGCAGACCCTGGCGCATGAGCAGGCGGTGGGCCTGTTCGGCGCCTTTGCCAAGGATGGCGATCAGGCGGCCTTGAAGACCTTCGCCGCCGACACCTTGCCGACCCTCCAGGCCCATCTTGCGCATGTGCAGCGCCTGTCAGCCAAGACCTGACCGGCGCCGTCTCCCGCACTCACAGGCTGACCGTCACCGGCGACACGTCCCGCACTTCTTCGTCGTCCGGCCCACCGTCGCGCCACATGGCGAGCGTGAAGGGGGCAGGGGCATCCAAGACCGTCAGCGGGTAATGCCAGCACCCCACCTGCAAGGTGATGCCGGTGCCGGGGGCGGGCAAAAAGGCCCGCAGGCGCGTCATATCTGGTCCGCCGTTGGCGCCATCGGGCGCCACAAGGACCAGCCAGCGGCTGGCACCCATGGGGATGAAGCTCTGCGAGGACAGAGCATGGCGCTCCATCATGCCCACAGTCAGCGGTAGCGCCACGGGCTTGGCCAGCACCACCGACAAGCTCGGACGGGCGTTGGGACGCAAATTGGCGAGATGGTCGTCGAAATAATGCCGCTCGCCCGCGTGGCTCGGCGGCGTCAGCAGCCCGCCGAAGGGCGCGAATGCGTCTGCCGTCAGCGGCTCTGCCCGGACCATCATGCCGCTTTCGCCACGCCCGCCAGCGCCAGCACCGTGTGCAGCAGGACATTGGCCCCGGCGACGCAATCCGCCTGGGTCGCATCCTCCAGCTCATTGTGGCTGAGGCCGTCCTTGCACGGCACGAAGATCATCGCGGCCGGCATCTGGGTGGCGAGGTTGAAGGCGTCGTGGCCGGCCCCCGACACCATGGGCCGGTTGGAATAGCCCAGCGCCTCCGCCGCCTCGCGCACGGCGCCGATCACCTTGGCGTCGAAATGGGTGGGCTCCTTGCGCCAGATGGTGTCCAGCTGGATATCCACCTTGGGGCGGCGGCTGGCGATCTCGACCAGGGCGGCGGCGATGCCGGCCTCAAGCGCCTTCAGCGTCTCCGCCTCGGGGGAGCGGAATTCAGCGCTGAACACCACCTCGCCGGGAATCACGTTGCGCGAGGGATTGGCGATAGTGACCTCACCGACGGTGCCCACCGCGTTCGGACCCAGCTCCCGCGCCAGCCGTTCCACCGCCAGCACGATCTCGGAGAAGGCGGCCAGCGCGTCGCGGCGCAGGGGCATGGGGGTGGAGCCGGCGTGGCTCTCGAAGCCGGTGATGCGGCCGTCATACCAGACGATGCCCTGGCCATGCTCCACCACCCCGATGGTCTTGCCTTCGGCCTCCAGGATCGGCCCCTGCTCGATATGCAGTTCCACGAACGCGCCGAACGGCTGCGCGCCCACCGCCTGCGGCCCGGCATAGCCGATGGCATCCAGCGCCTGCGCGACCGTGATGCCCTCGGCGTCGGTGCGGGCCAGGATGTTTTCCACCGTGAAGTCGCCCACATAAGCGGCCGAGCCCATCATGGCGGGGGCGAAACGGGAGCCTTCCTCATTGGTCCAGTTGGCGACGCACAAGGGGGCGTCGGTCTCGATGCCGGCATCGTTCAGGGTGCGCAGGACTTCCAGGGCGGCCAGCGTACCGAGCACGCCGTCGAATTTGCCCCCCGTCGGCTGGGTGTCCAGATGCGAGCCGAAGCCTACCGGAAGCTGGGAGGGATCGCGGCCGGGACGCAGCGCGAACATGTTGCCCAGCGCATCCACGCTCACCGTGCAGCCGGCGGCTTCGCAGGCGGCGCGGAACCAGTCGCGCACGCTCTTGTCTTCCGGGCTCAGGGTCAGCCGACGCACGCCGCCCTTGGGCGTGCCGCCGAACCGGGCGGTCTCCAGAATGGTGCCCCACAGGCGGTCGGCCTGGATCTGGAGATTGGACGGCGCATCACGCATCAGGTCACCGGAACGGTTTCTTGGGCCAGGACGCACCTTACGATCCGGCCGGGGCTGAGTTCTATGGGGGCAGGCAAGCGTTCTCGGCAGACCGGCATTGCAAAAGCGCAGCGCGGGGCAAACGAGCAGGCGTTCGGCTTTTCCGCCAGCGAGGGCGGCGTGCCGGGAATGGTCTCCAGTCGCGCCCCGCGCTTGGCGCCATGGACGGTGGAGGCCAGCAGGCCCCGCGGATAGGGGTGCTTGGGCGCGCGCACGATCTCCGACATGGTGCCGGTCTCGACGATCTGCCCCGCATACATCACCGCCACCCGGTCGCAGATCTCGATGGCCACCCCGATGTCATGGGTGACGAAGATCACCGACATGCCCAGCTCCCGCTGCAACTCGCGCAGCAGCAGCAGGATCTGGATCTGCACGGTGGCATCGAGCGCCGTGGTGGGCTCGTCCGCCAGCAGGATCTTCGGCTTGCAGGCCAGCGCCAAAGCGATCATCGCCCGCTGGCGCATGCCGCCGGACATTTCGTGGGGATAGGCATCCAGCCGCCGCTTGGCGGAGGGAATGCGCACCAGTTCCAGCATCTCCAGCGCGCGGGCCCGGCCCGCTGCGCGGCTGGCGCCCTCGTGGCGCACCACGGATTCAGCGATCTGGTCGCCGATGGTATAGACCGGGTCCAGCGCCAGCGCCGGCTCCTGGAAGATCATGGAAATGGTCCGCCCACGGAACGCCGAGAGCGTGTCGTCATCCATGGCCAGCACGTCCTGCCCGGCGACGCGGACTGTGCCGGAGATCTGGGTGCGCTTCTTGGGCAGGAGGCGCATGAGCGCGCGCAAGGTCACGCTCTTGCCGGAGCCGGATTCGCCCAGCAGGCCCAGCACCTGGCCTTCGGGCAAGGTGAGGGAGACGTCATTCACCGCGTGCACCGTGCGTTCGCCGGTGAAGCGGATGGTGAGGTTTTCCAGCTCCACCAGCGGGGCGGGCGGGGGGGCAGGGACGAGGGGGGCGGGGACGAGGGGAGAGAGGCTCATGCGGGCAGCTCCGGCATGGCGAGATGGAAATCGGTGGCGCGCTGGAAGTCCGCGCCGATGCGCAGCAGCACGTCTTCGGCGAATGGCCGCCCGATGAATTGCAGGCCGATGGGCAGTCCCTTGGACGCGCGCCCGGCGGGCACCACCAGCGAGGGCAGGCCGAGATAGTTCACCGGGCGGGTAAAGCGGGTGATGCCCTGGATCACCGCTTCCGCATTCAGGCTGGCGCCCACATCGCTGTCCGCGAGCGAGGGCGCCGGGCTGGGGCAGACGGGGGCCAGCACCGCATCCACGCCCGCCACCGCCGCCAGATGGGCGGCCAGCGCCGGCCCGTGCCAGCGCAGCGCTTCCATGTAGGTCACGCCGGCATAGGCAAAGCCGTTCTCGATCCGGGCGCGCACCTGGGCGCCGTAATCCTGCGGCCGCTCCAGCAGCCAGGGCTTATGGAAGGCGGCGGCCTCCACGGATAGCAGCACCTGGGAGGCGGCGGAGAGTTGCTTCTGGTCCGGCAAGGTGACCGGGACCACTCGTGCGCCTTCCCGGGTCAAAGTGGCGATGGTGGTGTCCAGCACCGCGCCCGTCTCGGCGTCGATGCCTTCCACATAGAAGTCGGTGGGGATGCCGATGGTGAGGCCGGCCAGCGCGCCCCGCGTCGCCGCCATATAATCGGGCACCGGGCCGCCGATGCAGGTGGGGTCCAGCGGATCGTCGCCGGCCATCAGCGCCATCAAGAGGGCGGCGTCTTCTGCCGAGCGGGTGAGCACGCCCACCGTGTCCAGCGACTGGGCCAGCGGCATGGCGCCGGCGCGGCTGATCCGGCCCACGGTGGTCTTCAATCCGGTGATGCCGCAGAAATGCGCGGGCATCCGCACCGAGCCGCCAGTGTCTGAGCCGAGCGCGGCATAGGTCAGCCGCGCCGCCACCGCCGCGCCGGAGCCGGAGGACGAG
Source organism: Azorhizobium sp. (assembly GCA_965227945.1). GTDB lineage: Bacteria > Pseudomonadota > Alphaproteobacteria > Rhizobiales > Xanthobacteraceae > Azorhizobium. Next base: position 994,023 of record CBDDGQ010000005.1, read on the forward strand.
CCGCCCGGCGCGTGCGCGACGTTCCAGGGATTATGGCAATCGCCGAAATGGACATTGTGCCCGGTGGGGCCATAGGCGAATTCCACCATGTGCAAGCTGCCGAGCCGCACCGTGCCCGCCGCCTTCAGCCGCGCCAGAGCGGTGGCGGTGGTGTCCGGCACGAAGTCGCGGCGGATCTTGGAACCGCAGGTGCACACCTTGCCGGCGTCGTAGAACATGTCCTTGTGGGCGAGGGGCACGCCATGCAGCGGACCGCTGATTTCGCCCTTGGCCAGCGCCGCATCCGCCGCATCGGCGGCGGCGAGGGCGGCCTCGTCCTCCCGCGATATGAACGCATTAAGGTGCGGCTGCCACAGCGCGGTGCGATCCAGGCAGGCCTGCGTCGCCTCGCGGGAAGAGATCTGCTTGGCGGCGATGGCGGCGGCCACTTCGGTGAGGCTCAGGGTGGCGAGGTCGGCGGGGAGTGAGCGGGCGCTCATTTGGTGGCTCCCACCGACTGCTGGGCAACCACAAATCCGGCCGGCTCCAGATCGAACGGCAGATCCGCGCTCACCGGGGCGAAGGTCTGCAAGGCCGGGGTGATGGCCACCGCGATGCGGGCGGCCGTCTCCGGCGAGAGCGCGAGGCCGGCGGTGCGGGCGGTGGCGGCCACGTCGTCGGCGGTGGGCGCGAGGGGGGCGGGGCTCATGCGGCGACCTTGGATGCTGACGGCGCCTGCGTGTGGCCGGAACCGGGAATGACCATGTGGCAGGCGGCCTGATGGCCGCTCTCATCCACGGGCGAGAGCTTGGGGCTGGTGGAGATGCACACGTCCTCGCAGAAGCTGCAGCGGGTGTGGAAGCGGCAGCCGGAGGGCGGGTCGATGGGATTGGGCGGATCGCCGGTGATGGGGGCGGTCTGCGTGCGGTTGTCCGGATCACTGGCCGGCATGGCCGCCAGCAGCGCCCGCGTATAGGGATGGGCCGGGCCGTCCCACACCGCATCCACCGGGCCCAGCTCCACCACCTCGCCCAGATACATCACCAGCACCCGGTCGGAGATGTAGCGCACCACATTGAGATCGTGGCTGATGAACAGATAGGTGAGGCCGAACTCGCGCTTGAGATCCACCAGCAGGTTCAGCACCTGGGCTTCCACCGACTTGTCCAGCGCCGAGACCGCCTCATCCAGGATCACGAGGCGGGGGCTCAGCGCCAAGGCGCGGGCGATGTTCACCCGCTGGCGCTGACCGCCAGACACTTCGTGCGGATAGCGATTGGCGAAGGTCTCGGGCTTGAGGCCCACCTTGGTGAGCAGGTCGCGCGCCAGGGTGCGGGCCTCGCCGTCGCCCATGCCGTGGACCTTGGGGCCGAAGGCGATGCTCTCCTCGATGGTCAGGCGCGGATTGAGCGAGGCATAGCTGTCCTGGAACACCATCTGCATGGCCCGGCGCAGCTCGCGCAGGCTCATGGCCTCGCCCACCAACTGGCCGTCGAAGACGATCTCGCCGGCATTGCGGGGCATGAGCTGCATCAGCAGGCGGGCGGTGGTGGACTTGCCGCAGCCGCTCTCGCCGACGATGCCCACGGTCTCCCCCTTGGCGACCGCGAAGGACACGTCGTCCACGGCGCGCACGGTCTTCTTCTTGGCGAACAGCCCCCCGCCCACGGGGAAATGCTTGGTGAGGCTTTTGACCTCCAGGAGCGGCTGGGCAGCGCCGCCCAGGTCTGCGATGGGCTCCAGCATGTCAGTTCCTGATGTCCATGGCGCTGCGCAGGCCGTCGCTCAGCAGGTTGAAGCAGATGGAAACGGCGAAGATCATCACGCCGGGCATGGCCGCGACCCACGGGTTCACATAGATGGCGGTGCGCAGGGTGTTGAGCATCAAGCCCCATTCCGGTTCCGGCGGCTTGGTGCCGAGGCCCAGGAACGACAAGCCCGCCGCCAGGATCATGGAGACCGAGATCAGCCCCGTCGCATAGACGAAGATCGGGCCGAGCACATTGCCCAGCATGTGCACCCGCATGATGGTCAGCGCCCCGGCACCGGAGGCGCGCGCGGCATCCACGAAGTCGAGATTGCGCACGCCGGTGGTGACGCTCTCCGCCACGCGGGTGATCTGCGGCACGAACACCACCGTGAGCGACACGATTGAGTTCACCACGCCCGCTCCCAGCACGCCGGAAATGGCGATGGCCAGCAGCACCGAGGGGAAGGCATAGAAGACGTCGATGGTGCGCATGATGGCGGTGTTGAGCCAGCCGCCCGCATAGCCGGCCACGAGCCCAAGCGAGGTGCCGATGCCGAACGCCAGCACCACCGGCAGGATGCCGATCAGCAGCGACAGGCGCCCGCCATAGATCAGGCGGGAGAGCATGTCGCGGCCCAGTTCATCAGTGCCGAGCGGATAGCCGGGCGTGCCGATGTGCCGGAGCCGGCGCACCATGGAGCCCTGGTAGGGATCGGCCAGATGCAGATAGGGGGCGAAGAGCGCCGCCAGCAGGATCGTCAGCAACAGCAAAGCGCAGACCATGCTCACCTTGTCGCGGGAGAGCCGGCGCATCACGGTGGACCAATAGCCGCGCGCATTGCGCACGGGGGCCACCTGGAGGGCGGGGTCGATGGCGGTCATGGGGTCACGCCCGCTTGATACGCGGATCGATGGACGCCTGGGCGATATCGACCACGAGGTTGAGGAAGACGAAGAACAGCGCCAGCACCAGGATCGTGCCCTGCAACAACGGCAAGTCGCGCTGGAAGATGGCGGAGTTCAAAAGGAAGCCGGTGCCGGGCCAGGAGAAGACCGTCTCAATGAGGATCGAGCCGCCGAGCAGATAGCCCAGTTGCAGGCCCATCACCGCGATGGCGGTGGGGGCGGCATTCTTCACCACATGCCGGAACACGCGTGTCTCGCGCAGGCCCTTGGAGCGCAGCGCCTCGACGAAATCCTGGGAGAGAATGTCTCCGGTGAGCGCGCGGATGGTGCGCGTCACGATGCCCATGGGGATCACCGACATGGTCACGGCCGGCAGGATCAGGAACTGGATGTGCGCCCAGTCCCAATGCCAGTCGGAGGATCCGCCGGGGCCGGCGCCCACCGCCGGCAGCCAGCCGAGCGTCACCGAGAAGATGATGACCAGCACCATGCCGAGCCAATAATGCGGCACGGACACGCCGGCCACCGCGATGGAGGTGGCCACCTTGTCGATCCAGGTGTCGCGGAAATAGCCGGCCACCAGCCCGAAGAATACGCCCAGGGTGAAGCCGATGGCGGAGGCGGCGCAGGCGAGGATGAAGGTGTTCTTCACCGCATTCATCACCTCGGTGAACACCGGCCGGCCTGAGGCGATGGAGGTGCCGAGATCAAGGTGGACCGCCTTCCACAGCCACAGGCCGAACTGCACCGGCAGCGGCCGGTCGAAGCCATAGGCGGCGCGCAATTGCGCGGCCAGTTCCTGGGAGGCATCGGCGGGCAGGATGGCCACCAAAGGATCGCCGGGGGTGATGTGCACCAGGAGGAAGCACACCAGCGCGACGCTGATGACGATGGGGATCACATAGACGATGCGTCGGGCGATATAGGCGAGCAAGAGATCACCCTGGTGCGGGGGACAAAGGCGGCGCGGAGCGGGCAGCTCCGCGCCGTTGAGGCGATGGGTGCGCGGCCGCAGCCGCGCCGCCGGATCAGGGGGCGATGACCACCGGGGAGAAGTCCACGAACCAGCTCTTGGGCTGGACGAAGCCGGAGATCTTCGGGCTCAGCGCCCGCGGCCCCACGTCATGGGCCACCCACAGGAAGGCGGCATCGTCCACGGAGGCGGCGTGCAGTTCCGCCAGAGCGGCGTCGCGGGCGGCGGGCTCGAAGGTGGAGCGGGCCTTCTTCACCAACTCGTCAAACTTGGGGTTGTTGATATAGCCCCAGTTGTTGGAGGTGGGCGGGGCCATGGAGGATTGCAGGAAGCGCACCATGGCGAAGAACGGGTCCATGGCGGCATAGGTCACGTTGATGCCGTTGGAGCCGTTGGCGGTGGGGTCCTTGGCGCCGCGGCGCCAGTTGGTGAACAGCGTGTTCCACTCGATCACGTCCAGCTGCACGTCGAAGAAGCACTCGCCCAGCGCCTGCTGGAGATACTCATTCATGGGCAGCGGCAGCATCTGGCCGGAGCCGGAGGCGGAGGTCTGGATCTTGACGGCGAGCTTCTTGGTGGGGCCGTAGCCGGCCTCCTGCATCAGCTTCTTGCCGGCGGCGGGGTCGAACTTGATCTGGAAGGTGGGATTGCCGCGCCAGGGATGGCCCGGCTCCACCGTGCCGGTGGCGGGCACCATCAGGCCGCCGAGCAGGCCGTCCTTCATGCCCTCGCGGTCCACGCACAGATTGGCGGCCTTGCGCACCTTGATGTCGTTCCAGGGCGAACCTTCCACCCGGGAGAACTGCCACGGCCACACGTGCGGCTGCTCGTTCTGCTCGATCTTGAAGCCGCGGGATTTCAGTTGCGGCAGCGCATCGGGGGCGGGCGCCTCGATCCAGTCCACCTGGCCGGCCAGCAGCGCCGCGGTGCGGGCATTGGCTTCCGGCATGGGCAGGAGGAGCATCTTGTCGGTCTTGGGAACGCGGGCCTTGTCCCAGTAATCAGGGTTCTTGGCCAGCTCGAGCCGCTCGCGGGGGACGAACTTGGTCATCTTCCACGGGCCGGTGCCGGAGGCGTCCTTGGCAAACGCGGTCCAGGCGGCCTGGGACTTGGCCTTGGCGTCGGCGCCCTCGGCCGCGGCATAGAATTTCTGCCACTGGGCCGGGCTCGCCATGAACAGATTGGTGAGGTTGTAGGGCAGGAAGCTGTCCGGCTCCTTGGTCACCAGTTCCACCGTGAGATCGTCGATCTTCTTGGCCGAGGCCAGGGTCGGCATGCGCGAGGCGGTTACGCCCACCTGGCTGGCGTCGAACTGCGGCGCGCTCTGGTTGAGCACCTTGTCCACGTTCCACACCACCGCATCGGCGTTGAAGTCCGAGCCGTCATGAAATTTCACGCCGGGCCGCAGCTTGAAGGTCCATTTGGTCTTGTCGGCGTCGTCCACCTTCCATTCGGTGGCAAGGCCGGGGATGAGCACGCTGGGCTTGGTGGCGGACGACAGATCCCAGTTGATCAGGGGATCGTACATGGTCACGCCGGTGAAGCGGTTGCCTTCGAAGCCCTGGTCGGGCTGGCCGAGGGTGCGCGGAATATCGGCGGCGGTCATGCCGATGCGCAAGGTCGTCTCGGCCGCGGCGGCACCGGCGAACAGGCAGCATCCGGCGAGCAAAGCGGTCGCCAGGAGCGAGAAGCGGCGGCCGGCGGGCCTCGTGGGATTGGACGTCATCGGCAAGGGTCCCCTTTGGAGATGGTTCCCTCAAAGCAACGGCTGTGCCAGTTGATCTCACCCTGCGTCATCCGCGATGGACGCTGACAAATTATCAACGATCTTTCCATAAAATGCCCAGCAGCTTGTTTTTTAGGCACTGTCTGTGGGCAGTCCGCACCGGTTGCATGCAATGCGCGGGGATGACCCTCGCCAAGGCGGCAGCTGGGGCGTCGCGATCATTGACTTGTTCGGCCCTCGCCATCGGCTATCCTGCCGCTGCGGCCAGGGTCTGGCTGCAGCGGGCGTGGAGTGCGAGGCATGGGAGGAACGGCGAAAATGCTGGGCAAGCAGCAGGAAGGCCAATTGATCGAAGGCCTCGGCGTCATCGAGACCACCGAGACCGACAACATTGTCCGCTGGGATGGCGAGAAGCTCTATGTGGAGCACGACATCTATCACAATGGCCAGTTGGTCCATTCCAAATACCGGCGTCGGGTGACGCGGGAAGTGGCGCAAGCGCTGATCGATGTCCTGCGCGACCATCATTGAGGGCACCCTTGCCGCCTGCGTCCGGCGCGCGTTCGTACGGGACGGCGTGCAGGGCGCGGGGTCTCGACGTCCGGTCATGGTGATCGACACCGCCGCATCCGCGCGGCGTGGGTGCTGATGCCCTATGGATGAGCATCGGGGCGCTGATGCGCCGCTGCGCCTGGCGGTGATCCTGGAGGCCGGCGATGTCGCCGAATGGGTGCTGCGCCTGCTTGAGGATGTGCGCGCCGGTGGCGACGCGGTGGTGGCGGAGGTGCTGCGGGACACGGGTGCGCTGCCGGATGATCCGGCCGCGCAGATGACCCCCGCCGCCGAGCGCTATGTGGCTGCCGATCAGGCCCGGGTCGCGGACGCGCCCGATCCCCTGACGCGGCGTCTCCTGACGTTTGCCGAAGGATCCAGCAACGAGACCAGCGGCCCGTTCGACCTCGTGCTGGATCTCGGCTGCGGCTCCGGCCCGCATCCCCCCTCGCGTCTGGGCACTTGGTCGTTGCGGTTCGGCGGCGCGCGATTGACGCGGACCAGTGCGGCCCTGTTCGCGGAGGTGGCCAGCGGGGCAACCTGGTGTGATCTGGTGCTCTTGGCGGATCTGCCCGGCGGCGGGTCCCCGGTGGTCCTGGCGCGCACCACCTCGCACGTCAATGACCGCTCCCTCTGGCGCACCCGGGCGCCGGTGGCGTGGAAAGCGCGCGCTCTGGTGCGTCGCTGCCTCGCGACCGTGAGGCGGGATGGCGCGGACGCCTTTCTTGCAGCAGCCCGCGCCCGCTACGACCAGAGCGTGCCGCGGCCGCCGCCATCGGTCACGGTGGGCCGGTTTGCCGGGTTCCGGCTGCGGCATCTGCTGCGCCGATTCCTGGTGCCGTATTTTCTAATGCGCGACCAGTGGCGCATCGGCGTTCGGCTGCGCGGGCCGAACGATCCGCCCTGGGGCAGCCGCGCCTGGGCGCGCGGCTTCCGGTTCATCGACGCGCCGCCGGAGCGCTTTTATGCGGATCCGTTCCTGTTTGAGCTGGACGGCCGGACCTTCCTGTTTTTCGAGGATTGGGACTGGGCGGTCGGCAAAGCGATCATCAGCGTCGCGGAACTCGCTGCGGACGGCAGCCTCGGCCCGGTGCGGACGGCCCTGGACACGCCTTATCATCTCTCCAATCCGCTGGTGTTCGCGGCGGATGGGGAAATCTTCATGATCCCGGAAACCTTGGCGCAGCGGCGGGTGGAGGTCTATCGGGCGGTTTCGTTTCCCACCACCTGGGAGTTGCAGTGCATCCCCCTGGATAATCTCGACATCGTCGATCCCTGCGTGCTCCAGGACGGCGACCAGTGGTGGATGTTCGCCGCGGTGCTGGATTTTGGCGGCTCCGGCTGGGACGAACTGCATGTCTTCCGCGCCGAGGCGCTATGCGGTCCCTGGCGCCCGGTGGGCGACCAGCCGGTCCTGTCCGATGTGCGGGCGGCACGGCCGGGCGGGCGCATGTGGATGAAGGACGGCGTGCTGCATCGCCTGGCGCAGAATTGTGCCGGCGGATACGGCGCCGGCCTGGGCCTGCATGCGGTGGAGCAGATGGATGCGAAAGGCTACCGGCAGCGCACGGTGGCAGAGGTCAACGCCTTCGACTTTCGCATGAATGGGGTCCATGCCTATGACGCCACCCCCCGCTTCGAGGTGGTGGATGGCCGGCACTACCAGATCGCGATCCGCGGCTTCACCGCTTATTGGCCATTGCCCCGCTGGCTGGGCAAGCACTGAGGACCGCACCCATGGCCGCATCCCCCCTCTGGCAGCCGGCTTTGGCCAAGCTGCACCATCTGCCGGCGATCCGCGTCCTCTATGAACAGGTCTGGGAACGCGAGGTCTCCGAGGCGCTTCTGAAATGGAAGCTGTTCGATGGCCCCTGCGGGTCGCTGGCCTCGGTGGCGATGGTGGGGGAGGCCTGCGTCGGCCTTTATGCCGTGATCCCCACCCCGCTGCGCCTGGACGGTGTGCGCGAGATGGGCGCCCAGTCCGTGGACACCATGACCCACCCGGACTACCGCCGCCAGAACATGTCGGTGACCCTGGCCAAGCATTGCTATGCCGAGGCGGACGCTCGCGGCTATCGGCTGGTGTACGGCGTGCCGAACGAAAACTCCTATCCCATGTTCATGACCAAGCTGGACTGGCGGCATGTGGACGACATGGTGCGGTTCGTCCGGCCCCTGTCCGCGCCGGCTCGGGTGCCGCGCCTGTTTGCCCCGCTGCTGGACGCGGCCATCTCCGCCCAGGCCCGGACGGGGCAGGGCAGCCGGCCGGTGGCCGTCGCCCCGGTGACCCGGGACACGCGCTTCCATGTGCCGGCGCGCGGACCGTCGGCGGCCCGATGCCGGGTGGACATGTCCTCCGACTGGCTGGCCTGGCGCTATGGGGGGGAGCCGGGCGGCGCCCATGAGTGCTTGGTCGTGGGGCGGCCCACCGAACCCGACGCGCTGATCGTGTTCGATTCCGTGGCCGACGATCATGAGCCCACCGGCCGACCGCTGCTGCGCATCAGCGCCCTCCTGGGGGCCACCGCGGACGATCGGTCGGAGGCGGTGCGAGCCCTGGTGCGGATCGGCGCAGAGCGTGGGGCGCGCTCGGTGTTCTTCTATACTTCAGACCCCGAAACCATGGCCCTGTTGCGCCGCGCCGGCTTCCTGCCGCGCGAAAGCCTGCCGCTGTGCTACGGCGGCCTCGGCGCCGGCCGGGAGACCTTGCCGGCGGCCAAAGGCGAGATGGCCATGGAAGGGGGCGACCGGGACTAGAGCATTTCCCCGTTTATTCGAATCGGTGAAAGTCTCTATCTCTCTGTTTTGTCGCGTTTGCTTCACGCGAACCGGGATCCACTTCGCTCGAAAATGCTCTAGAGCATTTCCCGGTCTCTCCGCATCGGTGAAATTCTTTATCTTTTTGGTTTGCCGCGTGTCTTCACGCGAACCGACATCTAGGCCGCTCGAAAACGCTCCAGCTCGGCGCGCTATTTCAGCCGGAGCAGCCGGGCCAGGTCGAACGCCGAATCACGGGCGGCGTTGCCGGAGGGCGCCAACAGGAACGCCCGGCCTTGCTGCGACAGCGCGTTCCACCGCTGATCCCGTTCCCGCGACAGCATGGCCTGCGAGGTGAGCAGCCGCGCCTTCGCAATGGACCGATAGGGCTGCGGGATCCGACCCGCATCGGGCACATGTTCATGGTAGATCTGGAACACCGCGCGCACCAATTCGGCCGTGTCCCGGCTGGTGGAGCCGGGGCGTGCCAGATAGCGCGTCGCGCAATGGGTGGAGCACCACACATCGCCGACCCGCGCCAGCTTCAACCACAGGTCCCAGTCCTCGCCGATGCGGTAACGCGTGTCGAAGCCGCCCACCTGCGCGATGGCGCTCTTGCGCGCGATCACCGTCGAGGTGCCGCAGACGGTCTCGGCCAGCAACATGGCAAAGGCGTCCGGGCCGAGATCCAGAAGGCCGGTGCGGCCCGCGATCCAGGCGCGAAACTGCGGCCAGTAGGAAAACTGCTTGCCCAGGACCCGCCCCTCGGGGGTGACCGAGACGACATCGGCGAAGGTGAGGACGATCTTCGGGTCGCGCTCCAGCAGCGCCAGCCGGTCCGCCAGGGCGTCCGGCAGAAATTGGTCGTCCGCATCCAGAAACGCGATGATCTCGCAGGTGGCGGCGGCAATTCCCGCGTTGCGGGCGGCGGACACGCCCGCCGGTGCGTGGACCAGCGGTTTCAGCCAGGGATCCTGCGCGGCCGCTTGCGCCAGGAAGGCGTCGGTGCCGTCCGTGGAGCCGTCGTCCACCACGACGATCTCGACGGGGCCGACGTCCTGTGCCCGGATGCTGGCGATGGCTGCGGGCAAATAAGGCAGGCAGTTGCGCGTGGGAATGACCACGCTGAGGCGGGGGGACATCGGACGCTCCGGCGGCCCGCAGGCACGGAGGCAAGCGGGGAAGATCTCGGCGCGATCCTAGAGCATGATTGCGCGAAGTGCGCAGCGGTTTTGGAGCGCTGACGTGCCCGGGGCCCGCCGGTCTCGACACGGCGCTGCGCGCCGCGAGGGATGCTCCGGTGGGAGCATCCCCATTGCTGCGGACTCAGGCGGGGGGCAGCCCGGCCATGCCGTGGAAGGTCGCCACAGTGTGCAGAACGCCGGCGCCATAGCCCTTGAATTCGGCCTTGGGAATGGAAAACGGGTCGCCGCTGATCAGCAGGCCACCCACCCGGTAGTGCGCGCCGATGGTGAACTCCGGGCCGGGCGCGGGCACGTTCACCGCGGCGGTGATGCCACCGGGAATGGTGGTGACCGTCGCCGTGGCCCCGGAAACCAGAAGAAGTCCCGGCTCGGAGGCGATGTGGACGTCCTTCGCGTTGGCTCTGGGAATGGTCAAGGTGTCACTCATGACGTCTCCTCTTCTGCTTCCGAAATGGCGCGGAAGCCAGGAGGAAGAATGCAACCATGGGTTATAAGACGCAATCAAAATCACTATAGGTTGCAATGGTTCTGGGCATGGTCCAGGGGCCGGTCGTGCAGGGTTTAATGGTTGGATGGCGCCGGCAATGCCTGCCGGTCTATGGCCTGCGCCAGGGCAGCGGCTGTCCCGGCATGGGGAAGATCTTCGGATCAGAGGCCGGTCCCGCCGCGCTGCGCTCCGCGTCCAGGATCTCGTGGGTGATGTTGGAGAGCGTGAAGAACACCGCGGCGAAAAAGTTGCAGAGCGCCTCCCGCAATGGGGGGAGAAGGCGCACGCCCCCTGGCGGCGTGGACGCGCGCTCGATCAGGCCGGCCGCCTCCGAGTCCCGCAGCAGTTTGAGCACATGTGCGCGCGACACGTGGAACCGGCGCCCCAGCTCCGCCACGGGGATGGCGAGCCAGTCCTGCGGCGGGAAGGTGTCGCCCGGCGCACCGGAGAGCAGCAGCTGAAAGGCGATCATCGTCCCGCCGTCGCGCGCCGCGAACAGCTGCAGGGCGGGGGCGTTGTCGAGCAGCCGCTCCCCTCTGCGGAAGCGGGCCAGGAAGCTACGGATCAGGGCCGCCCGGAACGTGGGGTCATCGAGCCGGGAGGCCGCCGCCGCGCACACCGGATCGATGCTTGCGATCGATTCGAAGTGGTGGCGCAGCCGTGCCGTATGCATCTCCAGGAACTGGGGCGTGAGCACCAGAGGCCGCTGGCGGCGGTCGGCCAAGTCGGGCAGCCCCCGACTGTCAGCCACGAAGCCCGCCCAGCGCATCAGCACGAGCATGGCTTTGGCGCGACCGCGGCTGCACAGGCCGGTCTCTCGGCACAAAGCGATGATGCGCCCGGCGGTGAGGCCCGCCCCGGTACTGTCCGGCGTGATGTGCAGATAGAGCGCCATCAGCGCGAAGACCGAGCGCTCACGGTCATTGAGGAGCCGATTCAGCAGGCGGTTGCCGTCATAGGCCGCCACCAGGTGCCGCGTCGCCTTGGCCATGGCGTCCGGGAATCCCGGATGGGCGCGCACGCGGGCCAGCATCACCGCTTCCAAGGCCAAAGTGGCCGGAGGGGACATTGCTGCATTCTGCACTTGGGTCGGCTCAGACATGCTCTTCAAGCGCCTCGCGCTGCCCCTATCCCACACCCGGCTGCCGATGATCTCGCGGGACTCGCCCGGTCCGCGCCCCGCGTCCGACGCGGCCAGTAATTGCCATTGTGTTCCCTCGGCATCAATTCTAGCTGTGCCATGCGCATTGACGCACGAGGAAGGTTTCCCCATGGCCCGTCGGCCCCGCATTCTTCTCTCCACGCTGGCACTGGCTGGCTCCGCATTTGCGTCTGTCCTGTTTGCCGCCAGCCCCAGCCAGGCGGTCGTCTATTGCAAGACCGTCGGCGTCCCTCAAGGGTGTGTCGCCCGTCCCACGCGCGTCGTCTACTGCACCCGTCCGGGCTACCCTGCGGGCTGCGTCGCCAAGGGCAACGGCGCGGGCGTGGGGGCGTATCCCGGCGCGGGCGCCGGAGCGGCTGGCGTGGGTCTGGCCCCCGGAGCTGGTGTCGGCGCCCCTGGCGTCGGCGCGCCCGGTTATGGCGGCGTCAATGGGGGCGGGCCGGTGAACCGCGCCGGCTGGCGCTGAGCGCTGACACCATCACGTCCTGACGTCCGACGCCGACCTGCTGCGACCCCATCCGTTCCCCCTATCCATCGCGTGTCATAGCACGAAAAGGGTCGTGATGCGGCCGTAGGGTAGGTCACGCCTGCCCGTTCCGCGGCCCGGTGCCGGGGACGTGTGGGCGGGCGTGGCCATGGGCCAGGGGCCCAGCAGTGCCGCGGCCGGCATCGGCCGCGGGTGACTTGACGCGACATTGGCCCGCATCCCCAGGTGCGGACCGCAACGAACACCCACCCAAGACCGGAGTTTCGACCATGAAGGCCATCACCACCGCCGTCACCGCTTTGGGTCTGATCTGCATGGCATCCGCCGCTTCGGCCGACCGGCCGGCGGCCGACAAGTGCGCCGCCAAGCTGTCGTCCGACGGCCAGGCGATCTACCAGGCGTCCGCCCCGCTCGTTGCCCCGGGCGCCGATCTCCGCGGCATCATCACCAACCAGACCAAGTCGCTGGTGATGAACGGCTCCATCAACCGCAGCGCCGCCAAGCCGGCCGCCGAGGCCGCTGGTGGCTGCCTGAAGCTCATCAACTCCTGAACCGAGGCGCAGGCGCGACTGACAGCGCCACGTTGTCAGCCGCGCCCGCTCTGGGTATAGAGGCCAAGCGCCCGCTGTCTGGCTGGCGCCGAGGGTGATCGGGCGAGACACATGGTGGCACGCATTTACAAGCCGGCGCGCAACGCGATGCAGTCCGGCACCGCCAAGACCAAGCACTGGGTTCTGGAGTTCGAGCCGGAGCGGCCGCGCGCCGTGGAGCCGCTGATGGGCTATACCAGCTCCAGCGACATGGCGAGCCAGATCCGCCTGAGCTTCGAGACCAAGGAAGAGGCGATCGCCTACGCCGAGCGCGCCGCCATCCCGTATCGCGTGTCCGAGCCGCATGAGCCGACCCGCCGCAAGATGGCGTATTCCGACAACTTTTCGTTCCGCCGCGTGGGGCAGTGGACCCACTGAGCGGAGCCTGAAGGGGCGGCGCAACCGGCCGCATCCCGGCCGGTGGCGAGAGGTGGCTTCATCGCCGCGGCGTTCGTGCTAGAAGCGTCCCGCCGGCCCCGTAGCTCAGCTGGATAGAGCAAGTGCCTTCTAAGCACTAGGTCGCAGGTTCGAGCCCTGCCGGGGTCGCCAAGGCCGCTTGGCCTGAGGCGATGCGCGGTTGGGCCGACCTCCGGATCGCCCCGTTTGGCCCTCCTTTGGACCGTGCACGGACCCGCCGTGGCCCCGCCACGGACCCACGTCCGTCTCGCTCTGGGACAATCTGTTCCACCCGGTCCCCCCCGACGGCGGCCTTTCGCGCGCCCTCCGGTCAGCCGACCGCCTCCTCCGTGGTGCGGCGGACCTGGGCGGTGAGGGCCGGCGGCAGGTTGAGGCGGGCGGCCAGCATCTCCAGATAGGCCTTCTCCGCCGGATGGTCGGGGTCGATGGCCAGCACCGAGGCGGTGTAGATCTCGATGGCCGCTTCCGGCGTCGTGGCGCCGGCCACCAGATCATCCATGGACAGCGGCTTGCGCATCTCGTCGATGAGGAAGCCCTTCTCGGCCGGGTCCAGGTCGAGGTCGTCCATGCGCGCGAAGATGGCCTGCTGCTCGGCGGCGTCGATATAGCCGTCGGCCTTGGCGGCGCCGATCATCGCGGAGAGCATCAGCCGGGCCCGGGCGTCTTCCTGGCCGGCGGGCAGGAAGGCGGTGCCTTCCGGGGCCGGCAGGGCGCCGTACGGGGCAGGAGATGCGCCGGTGGGCAGCGGCGTGGCTCCAGGCAGCGGCGCCTGGGCGCCGCCGTTGGAACTTTGATAGGTCTGGTAGGCCTTGTAGGCGAGCCCGGCCACCAGCGCCGCCCCGCCCAGCTTCAGGGCCGTGCCGCCCATCTTGGCCATGCCCTTGCCCCGGAACAGCTGCGAGGCGAGGCCGCCCGCAAGGCCGCCAGAGAGGGCCGAGGCGCCATGGCTGCGGATCAGGCCGCCGATCGTGTCCTGGAGCGATCCGCCGGCCGCGCCTCCGGCCATCGGGGCGGCGCCGGGACGGCGCTGGTCCTGCGGGCGGCCGGTGCCGAGGAACTCACCGAGAAGCTTCTGCACGTCGAGCATGGAGCGATCCTTTGCGGGAGGGCGGGAGACATGGGCCTCCAAAAAAGCGGCGCCGGACCGGGTGCCTTTGGACGCGGGCCAGCGCCGGCTCGATATGGTGCCGTAAGGGAAGATCGCAATGGCGGTCGGCCTCACGACTTCGGCACGCCCCCGCGGCCCCTGGGCCCTTCCGATCTGGACCCGCCGCGGTGAGGTTGGATTGGGGAGATCGGTCGCAGCGGGCCGGGGGTGTCTCGCCGCGTGCGCAAGAATCAGCGAAAAAGCAGAGGCGCGCGAGGCGACAGACCGCGAGGCCGCGTGCGCACTCCCGCAGCGAGGATATGAGGGCGATGAAGTCGCAGGATGCGAAGGCCAGAGCCGAGGCTCTCTTCGGACAACCCGCTGCGGCCGCCGTGCCGGCTCTGGAAGGCGAGGCGGAAGCGGCGCGGGCCAAGATCGCGCGCCTGAAGGCGCTGCGCGAAGCCCGCGAAGCGGCGGAAGCGGAACGGGCCGACGCCGCCCGTCAGAAGGCCCGCCGCGCCCGCGGCGTCCCCGCCAAATAAGCGGCGGACGGCTTGGGAATTTGCCGCCGGCGCGCGCCGCAGGTGGTAGGGTGCGCCCGGTTCGCGCCCCACCGGCGCGCCACGCAGGACGGACCATGGCCAAGAAGATTTTCTACGTGGTGCAGCCCTATGACGCCGCCAAGCGCGGCAATGGGCTGAAGGCCGGCACTGCCATGGAGGTCGCGACCGAGGCCGAGGCCCGGCGCAAGGCCGAACGCCTGGCGCAGAGCCGGGCCGGCGCCATCGCCTTTTCCCGCGCCGTGGATCCCGACAGTGACGACGCCGAGCCGCCGGTGCTCCTCGCCAGCTTCGGCCGGGTCCCGGAGGATTTGTTCGACGCCGCCTGAGCCTTGTCCGCCCCGGAATGAATCGGCGATCTCCCGCTGCCAGATTGAACCTTTCCAAGCCCCGGCCGTTGATCCCCGAACCTGAGGGAGATCGCCGTGAGCGTTTTTGGAAAGATCATGTCCGCCATTTTCGGTAGCGCCGCGCATGCGGATAGCACCGGGGCTCCGGCGGGCACTGCCGCACCGGGCAGCGCGAGCGCGCCCACCGCCCCGACGGCGGCACCGGGCGCGGCCCCGACCGCTGGCGGCGCGCCGGTGGATGTGGAAGCGGTCCTCACGGGCCTCTCCGCAAAATCCAGCGAACAGCTCGACTGGCGCCGGTCCATCGTCGATCTGATGAAGCTCCTGCAACTGGATTCGTCTTTGGCCGCCCGCAAGGAGCTGGCCCAGGAACTGAATTATCCCGGTGACACCGGCGACAGCGCCACCATGAACATGTGGTTGCACAAGCAGGTCATGGCCAAGCTCGCCGCCAATGGCGGCAAGGTGCCGGCCGACCTCAAGGACTGAGCGGCCCGCCATCTTGAAACGCAAAAGAAAGGGCGGCATCCCGGTCGGGATGCCGCCCTTTCTGCGTCGCGATCCGCGATCAGAAATTGACCCGCAGATTGCCCTTGAGAGTTGAGCTTTGCGCGTCGGAGCCGAGCACGCCGTCATAGGCAAAGCCGGCGCTGACGGTCTCGTTGAAGGCGTAGGACAAGCCGACGTTCAGCGCCAAGGCATCCCGTGCGATGGGCGTGCCGGAGACCGCGAACGGCGTGGAGCCGGTGAGCCACAGCACCGCCCCCGTGTCCACATCGCCAAAGGCATGCTGCCAGCCCAGCTTGACGCTCGGGGTGAAGATGCCGCTGCCCAGCGCCATGTCGGTGCTCACGCGCGCCCCCAGGGTCATCAGGGTGGTGCTCATGGACATGGCCGAGCCGGACAGAGCCGCGGCGCCGCCGGTTTCGGAGAAGGCGTCGAAGCTCTGGTTCACATAAGCCAGCGCCGCGAACGGGGACAGCTGGGCCGGCCCGAAGGTGAAGGGACGGGAGAGTTCGCCGAACACCTGAGTGGTGTTGCCGTTGTAGCTGCTGCCCAGACCGTTCGAGAACGTGC
This sequence comes from Azorhizobium sp., assembly GCA_965227945.1. Taxonomy (GTDB): domain Bacteria; phylum Pseudomonadota; class Alphaproteobacteria; order Rhizobiales; family Xanthobacteraceae; genus Azorhizobium. The sequence goes on from CBDDGQ010000005.1 coordinate 1,010,088, forward strand.
CGAAGGCCACCGTGCGGCTGGTGGTGATGTCGTTCCAGCTATAGGCGGCGCCATACTTGGCAATGAAGCCCGCCAACTGGGAGACGCCATAGACCGCCAGATCCGTATGGCTGTTGTCCACCTGCGAGTTGAGGCTGTCCACACTGCCGGACGACTCGCCGAAGCCCGCGGCGATGCCGAGGCGCGTGGTGTCGAACACGCCCACGTCGGCGCCGGCGATGAAGCCACTCTGGGTCCAGCCCAGCGAGGACAAGCCGTCGCCGGAGGCATTGCCCCAGCCGCCGTAGCCGGTGGCCCACACCGCCACATTCAGGCTTGCGGAGAGCTTGGCCACGCTCTTGTCGGGCTTGGCCGCCGTCACACTGTCCAGCCGGTCGGAGATGGCGGTGCGCACCTGGCGCGCGTCATCGAAGGTTTGCGCCGCCGTGGAGGCATAGACCTCGCCGGTGAGCTGGCTGAGGGCGGCGGGCAGGCCGATGGGGGCGAGGCTGTAGAGGCTGGTGAACAGGCCGGCGGCGGCGCCGGTCATGGCGACCCCGGCCACCGGGCGGATGCTGTCCACCGCGCTGCCGAGGGCACTGGCATTGGCCGTGGTGGCAAGGCCATTGGCGGCGAGGTTGCCGTACCACAGCGGGGTCACCACCAGGGAGAGGCTGGTGGGGCTGTAGAGGGCATCAAACCGGGTCGAATTGGCCAGCCCGCTGACCGGCTGGGTGAGGCCGGCGAAGGACCCGCTGAGGCCGGCGCTGGTCTGGATCACCGTGAAGCTGGTGCCCAGCGCCGGGGTATAGGTGTTGGTGGCGCTGCCGGTGATGCCGCGCAGGGTGGGGGCCAGCGTTCCGGCGACCAGGACGGTGCCGGTGGAGCCGGTGGTCACGAGGCGGGAATAGTTGCCCGCGCCAGTCCCGGTCCCGGTGCCGTCGATGTCGGCCTGGAAGGTGGCGGTGCTGGTGAGCGTCACCGGACCGTTGACCGTCAGGGTGCCCGGCGAATTGCCCGGCGCCAGGCGCCCGGCCACCACCAGCGGGCCGTTGAGCGTACCGGTGCCGCGCAGGGTGCCGGAGGCGCCGACCGCCAGGGAGGAGGCGAACGCGCCGTTCACCGACAGCAGGCCGCCGGTGACCGAGGTCAGGCCGGTATAGGAATTGTTGCCGGTGAGGGTGAGGGTGCCGGCGCCGGCCTTCACCAGGCTGCCCGTGCCGGAGATGGACCCGGCGAAGGTGAGGCTGTCGGAACGGTTGAAAGCCAGGACGCCGTTGTCCACCACATTGCCGACGATGGAGCCGGTGGTGCCGCCATTGCCCACCTGGAGCGTGCCGGCGCTGATGAGGGTGCCGCCGCTATAGGTGTTGGCGGCGGTGAGGATCAGCGTGCCGGTGCCGGCCTGGGTGAGGTTGCCGGTGCCGGCAATGGTGCCGCCGAACACCACGGTGTCGGAGCGCTTGAAGGCCAGCGTGCCGTTGTCCACCACATTGCCGACGATGGAGCCGGTCGTGCCGCCATTGCCGATCTGCAGCGTGCCGCCGCTAATGGTGGTGCCGCCGGCATAGCTGTTGGTGCCGATCAGGGTCAGGGTGCCCGCGCCGGCCTTCACCAGTCCGCCGACGCCGGAAATGTCATTGCCGAAGGTGGAGCTGTAGCCCCGGGTGTCGAGGGTTGTGGTCTCGGTGAACTGGCCATAGCCGAGCACGGCCTTGCCGGCATTCACCAAGCCCCAGCCATAGATCTCGTCCACGCCCGCCGCGCCGAGATCGGTGGCGGTGGTCAGCAGGGTCTGCTGCAGATCATGGGCGGTGAACCAGGGGAAGGCCTCCTTCACCAAAGCGGCGACGCCCGCCACCACGGGGCTCGCCATGGAGGTGCCGGACTTGTCCGCATATCCGTCATAGGGCCCCGTCCCGGTGCCCAAGGTGACGGTGGAATAGATCTGCCATTCGGCCAGGTTTCCGCCCGGCGCCGACAAACACCACTCCTTGGCGACGCCGCAGCGATTGCTGTAGCCGGTGATCTGGTTGTTGAGATCGACCGAGGCCACCGCCAGCCAGGTATTCTTCAATTCCGGGATCAGATACGGCATCCCGCCCAGCGCATCGGGGCTGGACTGCGCTTCGTTGCCGGTGGCGAAGACCATCAGCACATCGGCGGCGGCGGTGGCCTTGGCGGCCGCGACCATGGTGGGATACTGGGCCTCAAATCCGGCGCGGGTATAGTCCGTCACATTGCAAGGCGGCACCTGCGCCAGGCGGCAGTCATTGATGCCGATGCTGTTGTTGACGATGGGCACGCCCAGTTTGGCGAGATATTGCCAGTTCGCCGAGAAGGCCGTGTCCAGGTCGGTGGCCGCCAGGTTGTAGGCGGTGGGGACGATGGTGGCGTTGAAGGCGACGCCCTGCATGCCCACGCCGTCGCGGGCGGCGCCGATGATGCCGGCCACATGGGTGCCGTGGCTGCCCTGGCTTTCGCCGAGATCGTGATCCTCATTGGGGAGAATGGGCACGTTGTTGCTGAAATCATACCCATACTGTACCCGGCCGGCGAACTCCGGATGCCGGGTATCGAGGCCGCTGTCGACGGTCGCCACCAGCACGCCGGCACCGGTGAAGCCCAGCGCATAGGCGTTGGCGGCGTTCACCTGGTCGAGGGCGTGGGAGCGATAATATTCCGGGGTCTGCCAGACGGAGAGGCTCTGCGCCCAAGCGCCAGATCCCTGCATGCAAAGGGCAGCGGCAATCGCCAGGCCGCGCGCAATGCGGCCCCTGGTAATGGTCTCAGCAATCATGATTTTGGTCGCCTGATCCTGCGGGGGTGGATGGCCAGATGCCGCTGACAGGTAGCGGACGAACGCGGCAGACGCATTGACCCCGCGTCCCATCTCTTGCGCCGGCGTTTCAAAGTGCGGCCCCGTGCAAATTGACCCGCAGCCTCGGCTGGGCCTAGGGATGACCTTGAGCTTTGCACTGTCAGGGGTGGGCAGCTTCGGTGGTGGATGATCCTTTCATTCCGTGTCAGCGTCTGGAGTCCCGGGACTTGCCGCCCGGCCAGGGCTTCGAGGGATGGCGGCAGGTGACCGAGCCGGTGTTCGACGTCACGCCGGCCGATCCCGACGCGCCATTCTCCGTCAGTTACCGCGCTTTCCATCTGGGCGACATCCTGGTGGGGGTGGGCCAGTTCGATCCCACCCAGTTCTCCCGCAGCCGCCAGAAGATCCGCAGCGACGGGCTCGATCACATCATGCTCCAGCTCTATACGGCGGGCGGCTATCGGGGCGACCTCGGCGAGCGGTCGGTGGTGGTGCGGGCGGGTGAGATCGTCACCTTGGACATGACGCGCGAATTGCGCACGGTGTCGCTCGCCTCGGAAAACATCACCGTGCTGATCCCGCGCGATGCCATCCAGGGCCGGGTGCTGCCCCATGGCCATCATGCGCCCGGCGCGGAGGGCGAGATGATCGGCGGGCTCCTGGCCGACCATCTGCGCGCCCTGATGGCGCGGCTGGACACCGTCCGCCAGTCGGCCGCCGGCCATGTGGCGGAGGCCACCATCGCGCTCTATCGCGCGGCTCTGGCGCCCACGCCCGATGCGCTGGAGGCGGCGTCCGAGCCGCTGCGCGATGCCCTGCTGCTGCGGGCCCGGCGCCTCATCGAGGCGCGGCTGGTGGGCCAGGACGTGGGCGCCGATGCTCTGGCCGGCGCCCTGCGCATTTCCCGCTCCACCTTGTATCGCCTGTTTGAGCCGTTCGGCGGCGTCGCCGCTTATGTGCTGGAGCGGCGCCTGGCGCGCGCCCGCGCGGCGTTGCGCGACCCCGCCAATGTGCGCCGGGTGGGGGAGATTTCGGACGCCTGCGGCTTCTCCGATCCCTCGCATTTCAGCCGCGTCTTCCGCCGCCGCTTCGGCGTCACCCCGGCGGAGGCGCGCCGCGAGAGCCTGCTGGTGACGGCCAGTCGCCCGACGCCCTACACCGGCGCCAACCTCGGCCCCTGGATCCAGAAGCTGAGCTGAGGCCGCGACCTCCGCGCGACGGTCGGCAGCGCGCCCCATGCCCGGTGAGGCCGGGCCTTTATGGGTTCCTTATGCCCCCGCCACATCCTTGCCATCGCGCCTTTACGCGGGGCGGCGGTAGGACAGGGGCCTCCTGAGAGGTTTCCCATGGCTGACATTCTGTTTCTGCTGATCGGCATCGCGTTCTTCGCGCTCATGGCCGTCTACGCCCGCTGGGCGGCCCAGGCCTGAAGGAGACGATCATGTTCAATCTCGTCCTCGGCGCCGCCGTCACCCTCGGCCTCGCCGTCTATCTGCTCGTGGCGCTGGTCCGGCCGGAGAAATTCTAGAGCCCGGCCCGGCTGCCCGCCCGCACCAAGACTTCTGACAACTTGAAAGACCCTTGCCATGACCTCCAACGGCTGGCTGCAAATCGCGCTCATCTTCGCGGTGGTGATCCTCACCGCCATTCCCATCGGCCGCTTCATGGCCCGCGTGTATGCAGGCGAACGCACTTTCCTCAGCCCCCTCCTCGGCCCCGTGGAGCGGGGCCTTTATCGTCTGGCGGGGGTGGATCCCGGCCGCGACCAGGGCTGGGTGGCCTATACCCTGTCCATGCTGGCCTTCAACGCCGCCGGTTTCCTGCTGCTGTTCGGCATTCTGCGCCTGCAGGGCCTGCTGCCGCTGAACCCGCAGGGCTTTGCCGGGGTGAGCGCGGATCTGGCGTTCAATACGGCGGTGAGCTTCGTCACCAACACCAACTGGCAGGCTTATGTGGGTGAAGCCACCATGAGCAACTTCAGCCAGATGTCGGGCCTGGCGGTGCAGAACTTCCTGTCCGCCGCCACCGGTCTGGCGCTGGCGATTGCTTTGGTGCGCGGCTTTGCCCGCTCGGGGGCGAGCGGGGTGGGCAACTTCTTCGTCGATGCCACCCGCTCCACCCTCTACATCCTGCTGCCGCTCTGCTTCATCACCGCCATCGCCTTGGTGGCGCTGGGCATGCCGCAGACCCTGGACGGTTCGGTGGCCGCCACCACGCTGAACGGCGCGCAGCAGACCATCTCCATCGGGCCGGTGGCTTCCCAGATCGCCATCAAGCAACTGGGCACCAATGGCGGCGGCTTCTTCAATGCCAATGCGGCCCATCCGTTCGAGAATCCCACCGCCCTCGCCAACATGCTCCAGGTCTGGCAGATGCTGGTGATCTCGGTGGCGGTGGTGTTCGCCTTCGGCCAGCTGATCGGCGACAAGCGCCAGGCCTATGCCATCCTCGCCGCCATGATGATCCTGCTGGTGGTGGGTGTCGCGGTGGCCTATTGGGCGGAAGCCGCCGGCACGCCGACCCTGTTGCAGGCGGGGCTTGATCCCTTCGGCGGCAATATGGAGGGCAAGGAGGTCCGCTTCGGCCTGGCGCTCTCGGCGCTGTGGGCGGCGGTCACCACCGGCCTGTCCTGCGGCGCGGTGAATGCCATGCACGGCTCCTTCACCCCCATCGGCGGTCTCGTCCCGCTGGTGCTCATCAAGCTGGGCGAGATCCTGCCCGGCGGCGTCGGCTCGGGCCTCTACGGCATGCTGGTGATGGCGATCATCGCGGTGTTCGTGGCCGGCCTCATGGTGGGCCGCACGCCGGAATATCTCGGCAAGAAGATCGAGGCCAAGGAAGTGAAGATGGCGGTGCTGGCCACCCTGGTGCTGCCCATCTTCGTGCTCGGCTTTTCCTCCATCGCCGCCGTCCTGCCCGGCCCGCTGGCTGGGGTGGGCAATGCCGGCCCCCATGGCCTGACCGAGATCCTCTATGCCTATGCCTCCGGCACCGGCAACAACGGCTCGGCCTTCGCCTCGCTTAGCGCCAACACCCCCTGGTGGAACACCACCTTGGGCCTCGCCATGCTCGCCGGCCGCTTCGCCTACATCATCCCCATGATGGCCATTGCCGGCTCGCTGGCGGCCAAGACGCGGCTCGCCGCCTCCACCGGCACCTTCCCGACCCACGGGCCTTTGTTCGTGGGCCTCCTCATCGGCGTCATCGTCATCCTCGGCGGTCTGCAGTTCTTCCCGGCCTTCGCCCTCGGCCCCATCGCCGAGCAGGTGCAGATGCTGGCCGGCAAGACCTTCTGAAGCGCGGAACGGAGTTCATCATGTCCACCAAAGCCGTCGCTTCCATTGCGACCCCTGACCTCATCGGGCGCGCCGCGCTCGATGCCCTGCGCAAGCTCGATCCGCGCCTGCTCGCCAAGAACCCGGTGATCTTCGTCACCGAGGTGGTGGCGGCGCTGGTCACCGTCATCTTCGTACGGGACCTGCTGGCCGGACAGAGCGTGGGCTTCAGCGGCCAGATCATGGCCTGGCTGTGGTTCACGGTCCTGTTCGCCAACTTCGCCGAGGCGGTCGCCGAAGGGCGCGGCCGCGCCCAGGCGGAAAGCCTGAAGCGCTCGCGCACCGATACGGTGGCGACCCGCCTCGACGACATCCGCAACAAGGAGCGCTATAGCCGCGTCTCCGCGCTCGATTTGAAGGTGGGCGATCTGGTGCTGGTGAAGACCGGCGAGCAGATCCCCGGCGACGGCGAGATCGTGGAGGGCATCGCCTCGGTGAACGAGGCCGCCATCACCGGCGAGAGCGCCCCCGTGATCCGTGAATCCGGCGGCGACCGCTCGGCGGTCACCGGCGGCACCACGGTGGTGTCGGACCAGATCGTGGTGCGCATCACCGCCGCCGCCGGCTCGTCCTTCATCGACCGCATGATCGCGCTGGTGGAAGGCGCCGAGCGGCAGAAGACCCCCAACGAGATCGCCCTGACCATCCTGCTGGTGGGCATGACGCTGATCTTCCTCATCACCGTGGTCACGCTCTATGGGCTGGGCCTTTATGGCGGCACCGAGCTGTCCATTCCGGTGCTGGTGGCGCTCTTGGTGACGCTGATCCCCACCACCATCGGTGGCCTGCTCTCGGCCATTGGCATCGCCGGCATGGATCGTCTGGTGCGGCACAATGTGCTGGCCATGTCCGGCCGCGCGGTGGAAGCCGCCGGCGACGTGGACACGCTGCTCCTGGACAAGACCGGCACCATCACCTTCGGCAACCGCATGGCCACCGAGATCATCCCGGTGCCCGGCGTTTCCGAGCGCGATGTGGCCGAGGCGGCGCTGCTGGCTTCGCTGGCCGACGACACCGCCGAGGGCCGCTCCATCGTGGCCCTGGTGCGCGACAAGTTCGGCATCGTGGTGGACGAGACCCCGGTGGGCGCCAGCTTCGTGCCCTTCTCCGCCTCCACCCGCATTTCCGGCGTGGATCTGGGTGGGCGCCGGCTGCGCAAGGGCGCCGTGGACAGCGTGCGCAAGTTCGCCGCCGAGATCGCCGGCCGGGGTCTGGCCGAGCCGGTGGAATATAATGCGGCGGTGGATCGCATCGCCCGCTCCGGCGGCACGCCGCTGGGTCTGGCGGAAGGCGGGCGCCTGCTGGGCGTCATCCATCTGAAGGACGTGGTGAAGCCGGACATCAAGGAGCGCTTCGCGGAACTGCGCCGCATGGGCATCCGCACCGTCATGGTCACCGGCGACAATCCGGTGACCGCGGCGGCCATCGCCTCCGAGGCGGGCGTCGACGATTTCATCGCCGAAGCCACGCCGCAGGACAAGCTCAGCTACATCCGCAACGAGCAGCGCCAGGGCCGTCTGGTGGCCATGTGCGGCGACGGCACCAACGATGCCCCGGCTCTGGCCCAGGCGGACGTGGGCGTGGCCATGCAGACCGGCACCCAGGCGGCGCGCGAGGCGGGCAACATGGTGGATCTGGATTCAGATCCCACCAAGCTCATCGAGATCGTCGGCATCGGCAAGCAGCTGCTGATGACCCGCGGCTCACTGACCACCTTCTCCATCGCCAACGACGTGGCGAAGTATTTCGCCATCATCCCGGCGCTGTTCATCGTCGCCATCCCGGAACTGGGCGTGCTCAATGTCATGGGCCTGTCGACGCCGCAGAGCGCCATCCTCTCGGCGGTGATCTTCAACGCGCTCATCATCATCGCGCTGATCCCGCTGGCGTTGCGGGGCGTGAAATACACCCCGGCGAGCGCCGCCAGCGTGCTCGGCCGCAATCTTCTCATCTATGGCGTCGGCGGCCTGATCGTCCCGTTCATCGGCATCAAGCTGGTGGACATGATCGTCACCGCCCTCGGTCTGGCCTGAACCCGGCCGCGCCTGAAGGAGGCATCTCATGTTGACCCAAATTCGTCCCGCGCTGGTGCTGCTGATCGCATTCACCCTCATCACCGGCATTCTCTATCCGCTCGCCGTCACCGGCGTCGCCCAGGCGGTGTTTCCCGCCGCCGCCAACGGTTCCTTGCTGGTGCGCGACGGCAAGGTGGTGGGCTCGGCGCTGATCGGCCAGAAGACCGAAGGCGCGCAATATTTCCATCCCCGCCCGTCCGCGGCGGGGGAGGGCTATGACGCAGCCAATTCCTCGGGCAGCAACCTCGCCCCCACCTCGCAGAAGCTGAAGGACCGGCTGGACGCCGACGCCGCCAGCCTGCGCCAGGCGGGCGTGACCGGTCCGATCCCGGCGGACGCCATCACCACCTCCGGCAGCGGGCTCGACCCGCACATCTCGCCAGCCTTCGCCTACGATCAGGTGGCCCGCGTGGCGCAGGCCCGCAGCCTGTCGCCGGATGCGGTGCGCCAGGTGGTGGCGCAAAATGTGGAAGGCCGGGAGTTGGGTGTGTTCGGCGAGCCGCGCGTGAATGTGCTGAAGCTGAACCTCGCGCTGGATGCGGGGGCGAAGTAGGGGGCGTCATCCGGTTTGCGGTCGCAGATCCGGCCCGGGGCCGCACGCCACGGCCGGAGGCTTGGACGATTTGGCCGGGACATTCGCGGCCAGTTCGAAGAACGGGCGGAGCCATGGGTCATCGACGGACTCCGTCCGACGCCGGGCTTTGCCTTATAAGTCATACCCTCTCCCGCATGCGGGGGAGGGTTGTTGCGTTGAAGGACCGCGTTGCACGGGAGTGCTGGTAATGGGCCATGAGGACAAGCCGCGCGCGTCACCGGACGCGCTGCTGGCCAAGGCCGAGCGGGAAGGCAAGGGCAAGCTGCGCGTCTTCCTCGGCGCGGCGCCCGGCGTCGGCAAGACCTACGCCATGCTCCAGGCGGCCCAGGCCGCGAAAGCCGGGGGCACCGACGTGGTGGTGGGCATCGTCGAAACCCACGGGCGGCGCGAGACCGAGGCCATGGTGGAGGGGCTCGATGTGCTGCCCCGGCGGTCCATCCATTATCGCGGCCACCTGGTGCCCGAATTCGATCTGGACGGCGCCTTGGCGCGGCGGCCGAAGCTGCTGCTGGTGGATGAATATGCCCATTCCAACGTGCCCGGCAGCCGCCATCCCAAGCGCTGGCAGGATGTGGAAGATCTACTGGAAGCGGGCATCGATGTGTGGACCACCCTCAACATCCAGCATCTGGAGAGCCTGAACGAGGTGGTGCAGCGCATCTCCGGCGTGCGGGTGCGCGAGACCGTGCCGGACACCGCCGTGCAGGAGGCAGACGAGGTGGTCATGGTGGACCTGCCGCCGGACGAACTGCTCAAACGGCTCGCCGAGGGCAAGGTCTATGTGCAGGACACCGCCGCCCGCGCCATCGAGCGCTTCTTCAAGCCCACCAACCTGACCGCCTTGCGCGAATTGGCGCTGCGCCGGGTGGCAGCGCGGGTGGACGACGATCTGGTGGAGCACATGCAGGGCGGCGCCATCGAGGGGCCGTGGGCGGCGGGCGAGCGCATCCTGGTGTGCGTGGGCCCGGACGCCTCGGCCCAGCGGGTGGTGCGCGAAGCCAAGCGGCTGGCGGACATGGCCGATGCGCCCTGGTTCGCGGTGACCGTGGAGCGCCCCGGCACGGTGATGGATCTGGCCGCCCGCCAGAAAGTGGACGCCGCTTTGCGCCTGGCGGAAAGCCTGGGCGCCGAGACGCGCTCGCTGGTGGGCAGCGACATCGTGGACGAATTGCTGCGGGTCGCCCGGTTCGAGAATGTGACCCAGATCGTGGTGGCCCGCGCCCGCCCGGCCCGGCTGTCGCGCCCGTTCGTGCGCACGCTGGCGGATGCGTTGGTGCGCGAGGCCAGCGGCATCGCCGTGCATGTGGTGACCTTCGGCAGCGAGACCGAGGAGGGCGCCTCCATCCGCCACCTGCCGCCGGTGGGGCATCTGGACGGCTATGTGGCGGCGGTGATGGCGGTGTCGGTCGCCACCCTGCTGGGCGAGGTGCTGACCCAGCATGTGGCCTTGCCCAATGTCTCCATGATCTTCCTGCTGGCGGTGCTGATCCCGGCGCTGTTGTTCGGGGTCTGGCCGGCGGTGTTCGCCTCGCTGCTGTCGGCGGTGGCCTACAATTTCTTCTTCATCGACCCGATTTACACCTTCACCATCGCCCGGCCCCACGAGGTGCTGGCGCTGGTCATCTTCCTGGTGATCGCGGTGCTGATCTCGGCGGTGGCCGGGCGGGCGCGGGAGCAGGCCAAGGCCTCGGCGCAACGGGTGCGGGCGGGGCGGCGGCTCTATGAATTCACCCGCAAGCTCTCCTCTCTCGCCGGTTCCGGCGACATTGCGGAGGGCGCGGCGTCCGAGATCCACGCCATATTGGCGCGGGCGGCGGTGGTGCTGGCGGCGCCCGAGGGCGAACTGAACCTGGCGGCCGCCTGGCCACCGGAGGATCGGCTCGACACCGCCTCGCTCAGCGCCGCGCGCTGGGCCTATGAGCGCAACGAGCCGGCGGGCGCCCGCACCGGCACGCTGCCCAGCGTGCCCTGGCTGTTCCTGCCGCTGCGGGCGCGGCAGGGCTGCATCGGCGTCATCGGTCTGGAATCCTCCGCCACCCAGGGCCCGCTCGACCCCGAGGCGCGGGTGCTGCTGGATGCGCTGGCGGACCAGACCGCCTCGGCCCTGGAGCGGGCGGCGCTCGCCGGGGAAATGGCCAATGTGCGCAGCGCGGCGGAGGCGGAGCGGGTGCGCAACATCCTGCTCGCTTCGATCAGCCACGATTTCCGCACGCCTTTGTCCTCCATTCTCGGCGCCGCCAGCAGCCTGACCGAATATGGCGAGCGCATCGACCCGGAGCAGCGGCGGGACCTCCTGTCCCAGATCCGCGAGGAGGCGGACCATCTGGACGGCATGGTGCGCAACCTGCTCTCCATGACCCGCCTGGAAGCCGGCGCCTTGGATCTGCGCCGGGACTGGGTGGATCTGGGCGAGGTGCTCAACCAGGCGGTGGCCGCGGCGCGGCGGCGCGGCGCCATCCAGCATATGGTGGTGACATTGGCGGACGATCTGCCCTTGGTGCAGGCGGATCAGATCCTGCTCAACCAGGTGCTGGCCAATGTGGTGGGCAATGCGGTGCGCTATGCCGGCGCCGCCGCCAAGATCGAGGTGGCGGCGCATCGCATACCCGGCGCCGTCGAGGTGTCGGTGACAGACAACGGCCCCGGCATTCCGCCCGCGCTGCTCGGTCAGGTGTTCGAGAAGTTCGTCCGCGCCGCCTCCGACCGGGCGGATGGCGGGGAGGGGGCCGGTCTCGGCCTTGCCATCGCCAAGGGGATCGTCGAGGCCCATGGTGGCACCATCCGGGCCGAGAGCCCGGTGCCGGGACGCGGAACCGGCGTGCGGATCGCCTTCGATCTGCCGGTCAGCCCAGGAGAGACGGCATGAACGACCAACGCATCCTGGTGGTGGACGACGAGCCGGCCATCCATCGCTTTCTCCAGCCGGCGCTGGCGGCGGCGGGCTATGCGGTGGCCAAGGCGGAGGACGGCGCCAGCGCCTTGCGCGAGATCGCCACCCATCCCCCGGACGCCGTGGTGCTGGACCTGGGCCTGCCGGACATGGACGGCAAGGAAGTGATCCAGCGGCTGCGGCAATTCTCCAAGGTGCCGGTCATCGTCCTGTCCGCCCGCGACCGCGAGGCCGAGAAGATCGAGGCGCTGGATCTGGGCGCGGACGATTTCGTCAACAAGCCGTTCGGGGTCGGCGAGCTCATGGCCCGGATCCGCGCGGCGCTGCGCCAGCGGGCACCGGAGAGCAACACCGAGGCGGTGCTGCGGGTCGGCCCGGTGGAGATCGACCGCCCGCGCCATCGGGTGACGCGGGACGGGGTGGAGGTGAAGCTCACCCCCAAGGAGTTCGATCTGCTGGTCTATCTCGCCCGCCATTCCGGCAAGGTGCTGACCCATCGGCAGATCCTCGGGGCGGTGTGGGGTCCGGCGCATCTGCACGACACCCAATATCTGCGGGTCTATGTGGGCCAGTTGCGCCAGCGCCTGGAAGCGGAACCCGCGGCGCCCGCTTTGATCCTGACCGAGGCCGGCATCGGCTATCGCATGGCTGAGTGAGCCGCTGGCCGCAGGATCGCGACGAATGTGCCAATTCTGTCCGGCCGCCTCATTTCCCGCGCTATTGCCTGTCAAGGGACAGCATGCTTTGCGCCGAATGCCCGCGTTGCCGCCGCCGCTCCATCCTTGGAAAGCCGTCGGCGGAACTCACCCACGAGCCCGCCCCGGAACCTGCCGCCGCACCGGCGACCGGCGCGCGGTTGCGCTGTGACTTTTGCGGCAGCAAGGATGTGCGCATCATCACCTTCGCCTCGCCCATCGAGGCCGTGCGGTTCGCCAACCAGCGCATGTGACCGGCGCCCCGGCCTCCGGGTGGCGCCAGGGGATGGTTATTCCCCAACGTTATCCACCATTTCCAGCCTGACCGTGGCAACTGAATAGGCGCTGCGGCGTTGGTCCCGATTGTCTCCTGACGACTGGAACCCTCATGGCTGTGTCCGAGAAAAGCTCGCCCGACGTCCACTCCCCCATCGGCACGCATGGGGCTGCGAAGCTCCCGGGCATTGACGTCACCAGCTACAATCTCGAAGTGAAGGACAAGGACGGCTTTGTCGGCGACAAGGCCAGTGGCCGCGCCTTCCGCGCTTTCATTCGCGATTGGCGGGTGAAGCTGCGCGAGATGGGCAAGGACCCGTTCGAGGAAGACCTGGACGCCCGCATCAGCAAGAAAAAGATGGACCAGTTCCTCGCCGAGGGCGATGCGGACGGGGCCGCGGTGGTGCAGGGCGCCATCGAGGACTTCGCCCGGAATTTCGCCGATGTGGTGAAGCGCTTCATGGCCCAGAAGGCCTGGGCCGGGGTGACCGACATCGTGGTGGGCGGCGGTCTCAGCGAGGCGCGGGTCGGCGAATTGGCAATCGCGCGGGCCGGGGCTCTGCTGCGGGCGGACGATGTGACGGTCGAACTGCGGCCGCTGCGCCATCACCCCGACGAGGGCGGCCTGATCGGCTGCCTGCATCTGGCGCCATCGTGGATCTTTTCCGGCTATGACGGCATCCTGGCGGTCGACATCGGCGGCTCGAACATCCGCTGCGGCGTAGTGCGCCATAATGTGAAGAAGGACGCCAACCTCAAGAAGGCCGAGGTGTGCCGTCTCGATCTGTGGCGGCATGCGGACGAGGACAAGCTGAACCGGGAAGAGGCCGTGGAGCGCCTGGTGAAGATGCTGCGCGGGCTGATCCGCAAGGCGGAAGGCGACAAGATGAAGCTCGCCCCGTTCATCGGCATCGCCTGCCCCGGCATCATCAATGCGGACGGAACCATCGAGCGCGGGGCGCAGAACCTGCCCGGCAAATGGGACAGCGCCCATTTCCGCCTGCCCGATCATATCCGCGAGGCGATCCCCAGCATCGGCGAGCACGACACCATGGTGGTGATGCACAATGACGCGGTGATTCAGGGGCTCAGCGAACGCCCCTGGATGACCGATATCCCCGACTGGGCGGTGCTGACCATCGGCACCGGCCTCGGCAACGCCAGCTTCCACACCCGCGACTGATCCGAACACCGGCGCGGGCATGGTCCTGCGCCGGCTTTCGCGCTAGGAGAGGCCGCCTTGGCGGCCGGCTCACGCCCGCGGCTGAGATGCCTGGCTGCGGGGACCTTGTGCGCGATGGTGAATATCAACCCGAACGGTTTGCTGCCGAAGCGCATTGCTGTCACCGGCGGCGCCGGCTTTGTGGGCTCACACCTGTGCGAGGCGCTGCTGGCGCGCGGCCACGAGGTGCTGTGCATCGACAATTTCTACACCGGGGCGCGCACGAATGTGCAGGCGTTGCTCACCCATCCGCGGTTCGAGCTGATGCGCCACGACATCACCTTTCCGCTCTATATCGAGGTGGATGAGATCTACAATCTCGCCTGTCCCGCCTCGCCGGTGCACTACCAGTTCGATCCGGTGCAGACGCTGAAGACCAGCGTCATCGGCGCCATCAACGCCCTGGGTCTGGCCAAGCGGCTGCGGGTGCCGATCCTCCAGGCGTCCACCTCCGAGGTCTATGGCGACCCGCAGGTGCATCCCCAGACCGAGGACTATTGGGGCCACGTCAACCCGATCGGGCCGCGCTCCTGCTATGACGAGGGCAAGCGCTGCGCCGAGACGCTGTTTTTCGACTATCACCGCCAGCATCAACTGGCGATCAAGGTGGTGCGCATCTTCAACACCTATGGTCCGCGCATGCATCCCAACGATGGGCGGGTGGTGTCGAACTTCATCGTGCAGGCGCTGCGCGGCGAGGACATCACCATCTTCGGCGACGGCTCGCAGACCCGGTCGTTCTGTTATGTGGACGATCTGGTGCGCGGCCTCATCGCCATGATGGAGAGCCCCCGGGACGTGATCGGGCCGATCAACATCGGCAATCCGTCGGAATTCACCATCCGGCAATTGGCGGAACTGGTGATCGCATTGGTGGGCGGGCGCTCGCGACTGGTCCAACGGCCGCTGCCGCAGGACGATCCGCAGCAGCGCCAGCCGGACATCACCCTGGCGCGCGAGACCTTGCAGTGGGGACCCACCATCGCCTTGCGCGAAGGCTTGGAACGCACCATCGCCTATTTCGATGCTTTGCTGGGCGCGGCACCGGACGCGGCCCTTGCGGTCGGTCTGCCGGAGGCGTCGTCGTCCTGACAGCGATCGGCGCGGCCCCCGTTGCACGGCGAGCAGCGCCACCCCTTCACCCCCGCCGGCGCGGCACGCCCGGGAGTGCCGGTCCCGCCGGCGGCCAATGACCCGGGCACTTTGGCCCGGGCACCGACGGGCCCGGGTCTCGGCGTGGATGGCGGGCTGTGGGTGTCGAAGCCGAGGGCTTAAGCTGCCGCTGTGGCGCGGGCGGCGACCGGCGCCGGCATCTGTGGGGGCGCGGCAATCATGCCGTGACTGATCAGCGGAAAGTCGGCGAGCAGCGATCCGTCTTCCCCAAGGGCGTAGATCGCAAGGCCGGCGGCGTAGTGCTGGTCACAGTCTGCGATCTCCAGAGCGAGCTCCAGATCGAAGCAAACGGTATCTGGCTCGGCAATGACGGCGCCGGATGAGGTGCGCAAGTAAGCCTTTACCAGATAAGCATGGGCAGAATAACCAAAAGACATGGTATTGATCCCCGCCCTGAATAGTCGCGTTCCCCCGAACGCATGAGACTACCCAGGATTGCGAAATCATATCCGTGTCACAGCCTTTCGGCTACCGCGGAATCCATGTTTGAGATTACAAGATCCTCACAAAGGACGGGAGTGGATGGGTAATATTTTCCTCTCCGACCTGGTGCTGCTGATCGGGTCCGCGTTGGTGCTGCTGGGCACCGTGTCCAGCCTGCTGGCCGCGCGCTTTGGCGCGCCGCTTCTGCTCGTCTTCCTGCTGGTGGGCGTGCTGGCCGGGGAATCCGGGCCGGGGCAGATCCATTTCGCCGATTATTGGGCGACCTATCTGGTCGGATCCGCCGCGCTGTCGGTGATCTTGTTCGACGGCGGCCTGCGGATGCGGGCCTCCACCATGCGCGGCGCCTTGGCCCCGGCGGTGCTCCTGTCCACGGTGGGTGTGGTGCTCACCGCAGGGCTGGTGGCGCTCGCGGCCATTCCGCTCTTGGGCCTGAAGCCGCTGGAAGGGCTCCTGGTGGGCGCCATCGTCGCCTCCACCGATGCCGCGGCGGTGCTGTTCCTGGTGCGAGCGCAAGGCCTGCGGCTGGGGCGCCGGGTGGGCGCGGTGATCGAGATCGAATCCGCCACCAACGATCCGGCGGCGGTGTTTCTCACTGTGACCCTGGTGGAACTGATCGCCTCGGGCGCCGGGAATCCCGGCTGGGCCTTGTCGGCCGGCATGTTTCAGCAGGTGCTTCTGGGCGGCGCCATGGGCGTGGCGGGCGGATTTGGCATCGCCTTCGTGCTGAACAAGCTGGACCTGCCCAGCGGCCTGCATCCCGCCATGGTGGTGGCAGCGGCAGTGCTGATCTATTCCGCCACCGCCATGGTGCATGGCTCGGGCTTTCTGGCGGTCTATCTGGCGGGGCTGGTGCTGGGCAACCGGCCGGTGCGCGCCATCGCCGCCATCACCAGCTTCCACGACACCGTCACCTGGCTGTGCCAGATCGTGATGTTCGTGATGCTCGGGCTGCTGCTGTCGCCGTCGCGCATGGTGCAATATTTGCCCCCGGCTCTGGGTATTGCCGCCTTTCTCATGCTGGTGGCGCGCCCCGCGGCGGTGTTTTTGTGCCTGTGGCCGTTCCATTTTTCCTGGCGGGAGAAGACGTTTGTCTCCTGGGCGGGCCTGCGGGGCGCGGTCTCCATCTTTCTCGCCACCATTCCCATGCTGGCCCAGTTGCCGGGCGCCGAGGTCTATTTCAACGTCGCCTTCGTGGTGGTGCTGGTCTCGCTCATCCTGCACGGCTGGAGCCTGGTGTCGGCGGCCCGCCGCCTCGATGTCGCCCTGGCCGAGCCGCTGCGCGAGACCCGGCGGTTTGAAATCGACCTGCCGGGCCAGAGCGAGCACGAATTGGTGGCCTATCCGGTGACCGCGCAGACCCTCGCCATCAGCTCCGGTCTGCTGCCGCGCTGGGCGCGTCTGGTGCTGGTGGTGCGCAAGGGGCAGGTGCTCACGCCGGAGGAAGCGGGCGTGCTGCACAATGGGGATTACGCTTACCTCCTGGCGCCGCCGCAGCGCGTGCATCGCCTCGACCCTTTGTTCATGGTGGAGGAACGCTCCGCCGGCGACGCGGTGGCGGGCTTTCCCTTCAGCGGCGACGTGCGGGTGGGCGAGGTGGCGGATCTCTACGGCCTCTCGGTGCGCGAGGAAGACCGCTTCATCACCATCGCCGATGCCTTTGCCGATCGCACCGACGAGCGGCCGCTGCCCGGCATGCGCTTTCCCTTGGGCAATGCCAGCATGGAAGCCCTGTCCGTGTCCGAAGGGCGCGTGACGCAGGCCGCCCTGCGGTTCGAGACGGTGGGCGGCACCCGGGCCAACGGCGTGATCAAGCGGGTGCAAACCCGCCTGCGCCGCCGGTTCCAACCGCCGGGCGACGGCAGCGGCCCGCCCCTCTAGTCTGCCGCGATGCTGACGTTTTGGCTGTGCCCTATGCAGCCGGAGCGGCCGAGTCGGTTCATGGCCCTGCGCTGCCGGATACGGCAAGGCGCAAGCGGGGAGAACGTCATCATGCGTCTGTTCATGCGCAGCCGCGGCGCCGGGGCCGGGACCGAGATGCGCGATGCCACCCGCGCCCTCGCCGACATGGCGCGCCGGCTGCTGGACCTGGGGGAGGACGCCACCGTCTCGGTGAGCGAGATCGCCTGCGGCGATCCGGCCTGCGGCGGCGCGGAAACCGTGGTCCTGGTGATGCGGCCGGGCGAGCGCACCCAGGCGGCCAAGGTGATGATGCCGGTAGCCAATGTGACCGAGGCCGACCTCTTGGGCGCCCTGCGTCCACTGGTGACCACGCCGCGCGGGGATCAATAAGGTCGGATCCCCCATCCGCCGCGGCTCGGGGAAGGGTCTTCACCTGCGGCGCAACTTGATCTAGTCGGTAGTCCTATGTCCGCACGTCTCGCCCCCACCCCTCTGCCGGCCCGCCCGCTCAACGCCATCTACACGGCGCTGCCCACCACCATTTTCGAGGTGATGTCGGGCCTCGCGCGCACCCATCAGGCGGTGAACCTGGGGCAGGGGTTTCCCGATGATCCCGGTCCCCTGGATGTCCGCCAGAAGGCCGCCGACGCGGTGGTGAACGGCTGGAACCAGTATCCGCCCATGATGGGCCTGGCGGAGCTGCGCACGGCGGCGGCCGTCCATTTCCGCCACTGGCAGGGGCTGGACCTCGATCCCGAGCATGAGGTGATGGTCACCTCCGGGGCCACCGAAGCCCTGGCCGGGGCGCTGCTGGCGCTGATCGAGCCGGGCGACGAGGTGGTGCTGTTCCAGCCGCTGTATGACGCCTATCTGCCGCTGGTGCAGCGCGCCGGCGGCATTCCCCGCCTGGTGCGGCTCGAGCCGCCGCACTGGTCGATCACGGCGGAACAGCTGGCGGCGGCGTTTTCGCCGCGCACCAAGGTGGTGCTGTTCAACAATCCGCAGAACCCGACCGGGACCGTGTATGGCCGCGAGGAGATGCAGCTGGTGGCGGATTTCTGCCAGCGCTTCGATGCCATCGCCCTGTGCGACGAGGTGTGGGAGCATGTGATCTTCGACGGGCGCCGGCACCTGCCAATGATGGCGCTGCCGGGCATGCGCGAGCGCACCGTCAAGATTTCCTCGGCCGGCAAGATCTTCGGCATGACCGGATGGAAGGTGGGGCTGGTCTTCGCCCCTCCCGATCTCATGCGCGTGCTGGGCAAGGCGCATCAGTTCCTCACCTTCACCACGCCGCCCAACCTGCAGACGGCGGTGGCCTATGGGCTGGGCAAGGACGCGGCCTATTTCGAGACCATGCGCGCCGGCCTGCAACGCTCCCGCGACCGGCTGGCCACGGGCCTGTCGCAGCTTGGTTTTCCGGTGCTGCCCAGCGCCGGGACCTATTTCCTCTCCGTGGACCTGGCCGCCGTGGATCCCGGTCTGGACGACGAGGCGTTCTGTCTCGATCTTGTGACCCGCCACGGGGTCGCGGCCATTCCGGTCTCCGCTTTCTATGCGCAGGACCCGGTGCGCTCAGTGGTCCGCTTCTGCTTCGCCAAGCAGGACGCCACTTTGGACGCGGCTCTGGAGAGACTGTCCCGGGCATTCCGTTAGGAAAGTCGCCGGGTATACGGCTACGCTGTCACCTTACTGCCCTAAAGGAAGGCGTTTAGCCTTCCTTTTGGTCACAAAATCAACCGCAAACCATATAAAACCTGTTCGCGACAGGCCTGGGCAAGGTGTAGCTTCTCTAATGAGCGGGGGCGGCGACCGGCGCGCCTAGATGGCCAGTGGTGTCGTGCGAGGTAATGTATGTCCGACGTGAAGCGCGCGGGGCGCTGGCGGATTTTTGCGGTCTTCTTCATCCTGGCGCTGGTCGTCGGGGCGGGCTGGACGTGGACCCAGGGCCTGTGGGGCATCCGCTCGGGCGGGGCTGCCAATGCCCAGTCGGCGCAGGAGCGGCGCTTCCCGGTGCTGGTGGCCACGGTGCAGCAGAAGCCCATGCCGCTGCGGGTCGAGGCCCTCGGCACGGTGGAACCGATGATCACGGTGACCATCCGCTCGCGTGTCGCCAGCCAGGTGATCAAGGTGGCGTTCGAGGACGGCTCGCCGGTGACCAAGGGCGACATTCTGTTCGTGCTCGACGCGCGCGAGATCGACGCCCAGATCCTCCAGGCGCAGGCCACGCTGGCCAAGGACAAGACGCAGCTGGAGAAGGCCCAGCGCGACATGGACCGCTACACCGGCCTTGCGGCGCGCAATGCGGTGTCCCAGGTCCAGGTGGACGACGCCCGCACCACCGTGGATGCGCAGAAGGCCACCGTCGATCAGGACGAGGCCAACGTCCAGGCGTTGAAGGTGCAGCGCAGCCATTATGAGATCCGCTCCCCGGTGACCGGCCGCATTGGCGTCGCCGCGGTGCGGCCCGGCGCCGTCATCCGGGTGGACGACACCTTGGCCACCGTGCGCCAGATCAAGCCGATCTATGTCGCCTTCGGCGTGCCCGAGCACTATCTCACCGAGATCCGCGCCGCGGAGGCGGGGGCCCAGGTGCAGATCACCCTGCAGGGCGGGGATGAGACCATCACCGGCGGCAAGATCGCGGTGATCGACAATACCATCGACCCGCAGACCGGCACCTTGATGGTCCGGGCCCTGTTCGAGAATGCGGACGAGCGCCTGTGGCCGGGCACGCTGGGCAGCGTGTCGGTGACGCTGCGCATGGAAAGCGGCGTCGCCTCGGTTCCGGCGGAAGCCATCCAGAGCGGGCAGGCGGGCAGCTTCGTATTCGTCCTCGACAAGGACGTGGTGCATGTGCGGCCGGTGACGGTGGCGCGCACTGTCGATGGCCAGGCGGTGGTCACGGCGGGGCTGAAGGGCGGCGAAGTGATCGTCACCGACGGCCAGCTGTCGCTGCGCAATGGCGCCAAGGTCTCCATCAAAGGCGGCGCGCCCGCACCCGCAGCCGGAACCTGAGCCATGTTTCCGGAACTGTGCATCCGACGCCCGGTGATGACGACGCTGATGATGCTGTCGCTCATCATCGGCGGGCTGTTCGCCTATCGGCTGCTGCCGGTGGCGGCGCTGCCGCGGGTGGACTTTCCCACCATCAACATCAGTGCCTCCCTGCCCGGCGCCAGCCCGGAGACCATGGCGACAGCGGTCGCGACGCCCATCGAGCGCCAGCTCTCCACCATCTCCGGCATCACCTCCCTGACCTCCTCGAGCACCCAGGGCTCCACCTCGATCACCATCCAGTTCGACCTGTCGCGCAACATCGATGATGCGGCCCTCGACGTGCAGTCGGCGCTATCGGTGGCGCAGCGGCAATTGCCGGACGAGATGACCACCCCGCCGAGCTTCCGGAAGGTCAATCCCGCGGATGCGCCGGTGATCCTGCTGGCGGTGTCGTCCTCCACCTTGCCGCTGTCCACCGTCAATGAATATGCCGACACCATCATCGGCCAGCAGATCTCGCAATTGCCGGGCGTCGCCCAGGTGCAGATCTACGGCACGCAGAAATATGCGGTGCGCATCCGGGTGGATCCGGCGGCCGCAGCGGCGCGCAACATCTCGGCCAGCGACATCCAGGAAGCCATCCAGGCGCGGGCGTCCAACACTCCCATCGGGCAGTTGTCCGGCCCGAAGCAGAGCCTGACCATCGACATGGGCATCGCCAAGGCCGACGCGGACGTCTACCGCCGGCTGGTGGTGGCGTTCCGCAATGGCGCGCCGGTGCGGCTGGACGAAATCGCCAGCGTCACCAATGGCGTCGAGAACGAGCGGGTGGCCTCCTGGTTCAATGACGAGCGCTCCATCGTGCTCGCCATCGTGCGCCAGCCCGACGCCAATACGGTGGCGGTGGTGGATCAGGTGCGCTCGCATCTGCCGCAATACCGCGCCCAGGTGCCCGGATCGGTGAACATCGAGGTGCTGAACGACCGCTCCGTGTCGATCCGCGAGGCGGTCCACGACGTTCAGAAGACGCTGTTCGAAGCCATCGTCCTGGTGGTGCTGGTGATCTTCCTGTTCCTGCGCAACCTGCGCGCCACCATCATTCCCTCGCTGGCGCTGCCCATCTCCATCGTCGCCACCTTCGGCGTGATGTGGATGCTGAACTTCTCCATCAACAACATGACGCTGCTGGCGCTGACCTTGTGCGTCGGGTTCGTGGTGGACGATGCCATCGTGGTGCTGGAGAACATCTACCGGCACATCGAGCTGGGGGAAAAGCCGTTCGCCGCCGCCATCCGCGGCTCCCGCGAGATCGGCTTCACCATCATTTCCATGACGCTGTCGCTGGTGGCGGTGTTCATTCCCGTGCTGTTCATGGGCGGCGTGGTGGGGCGCGTGTTCCGTGAGTTCGCGGTGACCATCTCCATCGCCATTCTGGTGTCCGGTTTCGTCTCCCTCACCTTGACGCCCATGCTGTGCGCGCGGGTGCTGAAAGAGGTGGATCACCACAAGCGCCCGAACATCGTGTTCCGCTTCACCGAGCGGATGTTCGAGGCCTGGCTGTCCGGCTATCGGCATTCGCTGGATTTCGTCCTGCGCCACCGCTTCTTCATGCTGCTGGTGACGCTGGCGACGGTGGGCATCTCGGGGGCGCTCTATGTGGTGATCCCCAAGGGCTTCTTCCCGGTGGAAGACACCGGCTTCATCACCGCCACGGTGGAGGCCGCCACCGATACCTCGTTCGATGCCATGGTGGACCGCCAGAAGC
Organism: Azorhizobium sp.; assembly: GCA_965227945.1. GTDB lineage: Bacteria > Pseudomonadota > Alphaproteobacteria > Rhizobiales > Xanthobacteraceae > Azorhizobium. The sequence continues at coordinate 1,032,257 of CBDDGQ010000005.1, forward strand.
TCGCCACCGACGCGGTGCGCGGCGATCCCAACGTGGCCTATCTGATCTCCACCGCCGGGGCCACCGGGGTGAGCCGGACCACCAATACCGGGCGCATGTTCATCGCCTTGAAGCCGCGCAGCGACCGGCAGCTCACCGCCTTCCAGGTGATCCAGCAATTGCGCCGCCGCACCGCCCAGATCCCGGGCGTGAACGTGTTCTTCCAGCCGGTGCAGAACATCAACATCGGCGGCGTCAATTCCAAGAGCCAGTATCAATATACGCTGCAGAGTTCCGACACCGCGGCCCTCTATGCCGCCGCGCCCGACATGGAGCGCCGCATCGCCGAATTGCCGGGGCTGCGGGACGTGACCTCGGACCTGCAGATCACCAATCCGCAGCTCACCATCGATGTGAACAAGGACAAGGCGGCGGCCGTCGGCATCACCGAGGAGCAGATCCGCAACGCGCTCTATACGCAGTTCGGCACCCGCCAGGTGGCGACGCTGTACACCAGCTCGAACCAGTATGCGATCATCGCCGAGGCACAGTCGCGCTTCCAGAAGGAGGCGTCCGACCTCAGCCGGGTCTATCTGCGCACCACCGGCGGCACCGTCGTGCCCCTGGAGACCGTGGCCACCATCCGCCGGACCGTGGGGCCGTTGCAGGTGGCGCACCAGCAGCAGCAGCCGGCGGTGACCATCTCGTTCAACCTGGCGCCGGGGACCTCGCTGGGGCAGGCGGTGGAGCAGATCTATGCGGCAGAGCGGGCTGCCAATCTGCCGGCCACGGTGACCACCGGCTTCCAGGGCACCGCCCAGGTGTTCCAGGATTCGCTGAACAACCAGCCGCTGCTCATCGTCGCCGCGGTGCTGGTGATCTACATCGTGCTGGGCGTGCTGTATGAGAGCTTCATCCACCCCATCACCATCCTCTCCGGTCTGCCCTCCGCCGGCATCGGCGCGCTGCTGACCCTGATGGCATTCGACATCGAACTGTCGGTGATCGCGCTGATCGGCATCGTGATGCTGGTCGGCATCGTGAAGAAGAACGCGATCATGATGATCGACGTGGCGCTGGAGCGCCGCCGCCAGGGCGTGGAGGCCGTGGATGCCATTCGGGAAGCGGCCCTGCTGCGCTTCCGTCCGATCATGATGACCACGCTGGCCGCCATCTTCGGCGTGCTGCCCATCGCCATCGGTGCGGGCGCGGGCTCCGAATTGCGCCAGCCGCTGGGTGTCGCGGTGGTGGGTGGGCTGCTGCTGTCGCAGCTGCTGACCCTCTACATCACGCCGGTGATCTATCTCTATCTGGACCGTTTTGACCGGATCGTCAGCCGGGCCATCGCCGGTGACGAAACGCCGGCCACCCCGCACGAGCAGCCCGCGCCGGCGGAATAAGGCGGCGCCGCCCCCGCGCCTCACGCCCAGCATCCCGACCAAGACCAACGTCTTCGCGACCGGCGCCGCGGCGCCGCCCGCAGCGTTGGCGCGCCTGCCGCTGCGGCGCAGCGATGCATTGATTTGTCCGACGGCATGTATTAACTGGAATTGATTGGTGCAGGCGTAATATTGAATCGCTCTAAAGTAGAGCAAGACTTTGACTTGGACCGAAATCGTTCGACCTTAATTTGGAGTCGTTCAAATGAGCAAGCATGACCATGCCTCGACCGCTTGGCAGGCTGAACAGCGCACCCGCGCCGTGCCGGTGCTGGACGAGAAGATGGACAGCCGCGACCTGTTTTCGTCCAGCCGGGTGGTCACCATCGCCCACGGCGCGCAGACCTATCAGTTGCGGCTGACGGCGCAGAACAAGCTCATTCTGACCAAATAGGCCGGCGCCTGGGGCGTCCGGTCATTCACTCCAAAGCGGCAGCATCATCGCTGGCTGTGTTCTTTCGTCGCGGTCTGATCCCGGCTAACATCTCCCCATCAGAATCGAGCCGTCGAAGAATGGCCGGAGTGGGGTGGATGAACGTCATCAGCGCAGGGGGCCGTTACGGCCTCGACGCATGGGGGCAGGGTGTCGATCTGGTGGATGCGGGCTTGGTCATTGCCGCGCAGTCCGCTCCGGCGCTCATGTCCCATGGTTTGGATCCGCAAGGGGCGTGCGCGACTGTCGCGCGCCTCGCGCCATGGACATCCCGGCACGGAGTGGGGCGATCCGATCGCCTGGACCCCCGTCACGGACCGCTTCGGGAACTGCCGCCGCTCGCGCCCACGGCCGAGGCTGTGGGCTTCGGGCTTGGCACCGGGGGATGCACCGACCTGTCCCACTGGATGCCGCCGGACGTGGCTGAGCGGGTCCCCGAGGGCGACGCGGAAAGCCCGCACCCGGCCGCCTTGCTGCTCGCCCATCTCGATCGGGTCGGACTGCATGGCGCGCTGATGATCCCGGCGCCGGGCACACCGGCCGGCATCGTCATGGATGCCGCCGCAACGTCCGCGGATCGCCTGCGGGTCGTCTTGCCCCTGCCGGAGACCGGGCTCCCGGCCAATCTCTCCCTGCTGGCGCACCATGGTCTGACGGGCTTTCTGGTGCGTGACCGCGCGGCGCTGGGTCTGCACTGGCAATCGCTGCTGCTGCGGCTCGCCGCCCACGGCCTCCATCTGCATCTGGACGTCGCCGTCACCGCGTGGCCGACCCTGCTGCCGCAGGTGCTGGGCCACGGGACGCCGGTGCGGGTCGACCTGCCGGGCGCCTCTCGCGCCGGGGAGGCCCGTGCGGCCTATGCGGCGCTGGACAGCCATGCCGGCCATTCCGATCTGTGGATCGGGTTTTCTCCCGCGACGGCGCAGGCCCAGGGGCAAGGCAGCCACCTCACCCGCCTGATCGCCACCGCCGGCGCCACGCGACTGCTGTGGGGCAGTGGTGGCGCGGGGGCCGGGGGGTATGATCTGGAGGACCACCTGCTGGCCCTGCACGATCTGGTTCCGCGCGCAGATCTGCGGCAGGCCATCGGCGGCGCCAATGCCCGCTGGCTGGCGTTCGGCCCGGCAGAGGTGGGCGAAACCGCCGCCTGAGCGCCCTCGCGCGCAGCGCGGTCGCAGCGGCAGGTGGCCCCGAAGCGACGGGGCCGGCCATGGATCCCCCCAGGGTCTGCGGGCCACCGCGGGCTTGGGCCATCTTTGCGCCACCTTTGCACGGCCTTTGCCGCGCGGGCGTTTCTGTTATTGTCCGCGCCAAAATTGACCGGATTCTTATCGCGCATGGCCATATCCGCACCGGCGTCTCACCCGCGCCGGTCCTTCGCAGTCGACCTCGCCCACGGCCTGTCTCGCGGGCTGGATGTGGCGGCGGCCAGTCATGTCCGCGCCTGCCTGCTGCTGGCGGTGGTGGCGCTGCTGGCGTTCCTGCCCGGCTTTGCCGCCCTCTCGCCCATCGACCGCGACGAGGCGCGCTTTGCCCAGGCCAGCAAGCAGATGCTGGAGACCGGCAATTTCATCGACATCCGCTTCAAGGAGGACGTGCGCTACAAGAAGCCGGTGGGCATCCACTGGCTCCAGGTGGCCAGCGTGTCCCTGGGCGAGGCGCTGGTCGGCCCGTCGGCGCGCACCAACATCGCCTTCTACCGGCTGCCGTCCCTGCTGGGGGCCATCGGCGCGGTGCTGCTGACCTATTGGGCGGCGCTGCCGTTCGTGTCGCGACGCGGGGCCGCCCTCGCGGGCCTGATGATGGCCACCTGCGTCCTTTTGGGCATCGAGGCCCGGCTGGCCAAGACCGATGCCATGCTGCTGTTCACCGTGGTGGCGTGCATGGGCGCCCTGGCCCGCGTGTATCTGCGGCCCGCGCCGGAGCAGCGTGGCACATGGGGCACGGCCGCCATCTTCTGGACCGCCCTGGCCATCGGCATCCTCATCAAGGGCCCCATGGCGCCGCTGTTCGTCGGCCTCACAATCCTGACGCTGGTGGCGGTGGAGCGCTCCGGTCGCTTCCTGCTGCACCTGCGCCCCCTGCCGGGGATCGCGTGGTGCCTGCTGCTGGTGCTGCCCTGGTTCGTGGCGATCTATTTCGTCACCGGGGGCGCCTTCTACAAGCTCGCCGTCGGCGTCGACATGATCGGCAAAGTCACCGAAGGCCAGGAAGGCCATTGGGCGCCGCCGGGGACCTACCTGCTGGCCATCTGGGGCACGTTCTGGCCTTCCATCGTCCTGGCGGTGATGGCGCTGCCGTTTGCCTGGCGTGCCCGGCGCGAGCGCGCGGTGACCTTCCTGATTGCCTGGGTGGTGCCGGCCTGGGTGGTGTTCGAGATCACCGCCACCAAGCTGCCCCATTATGTCCTGCCGCTCTATCCGGCGCTGGCGATCCTTGCCGCTCTTGCGGCGGAACGGGGCGAACTGGAAAAGATCGGTCGCCGGCTGCGGGACATGGTGTGGTTCTGGCCGACCCTGGGGGCGGCGCTCGCCATCGCCCTGGCGGTGGGGTTCTATTATCTGGGAACGGGGCTGGCCGCAGCCGCGTGGCCCTTGCTGGTGCTGGCGGTGCTGCTTCTGGCCCTGGCGGCGCGATCCGCTTCCAGCGCCGGCCCGGTGCCGGCGTTCCTGGTGGCCGGCATCGGCGCGCTGGTGCTCTACACCGGCGTTTATCATGCCTTGCTGCCGCATTTGCAGGACCTGTGGATCTCCGAGCGGCTGGCCGCCGTGGCCCGCGAGAGCGGATGTCCGGCGGACCGCATCGCCACCGTGCCCTATCAGGAACCGAGCCTGGCGTTTCTCGCCGGCACGCAGATCCGTTTCACCGACCCGGTGCAGGCCGCCGATCTGCTGAAGGAGGGCGGCTGTGCGCTCGCCTTCATCGGCAAGCCCATGCTGCCGCTGTTCACGCAGCGGGCGCAGGCGGTGGGGCTGAATGCGCGCCTCGTGGGGCAGGTGGACGGCTTTGCCTATAATGGCGGGCGCCGGCAGGAAATCTCGGTGTTCCGCAGCCAGGAGCCGGCCCGGTGACCGGCGCCGACCCGCAGGTCCCGCCCTCGGCCTGGGTGCTGCGCCGATGGGATGATGGGCGGGCCGCCGTGGCCGGGCTGGTCGCCGCCCTGGCCGTGCTGCGCCAGCGGCCCCGCCGACGGCCGGCGCCACGGATCGGGCTCGATGGCATGGTGGAGGGCGTGGCCCTGTTCATCCTGATCGGCGGCCTGGTGGCCGCCTCCATGATTCTGCTGGATCCGCTGATTCCCGGCCTGCGCGCGCGCCTTCCGCTGGGGGTGGTGCATCTGTTCGAGCGGCTGACGGATCTGGGCCTGGGCTCGGTGGTGCTCTGGCCGCTCGGCCTGGCGCTGCTGGTGACGCTGGGGGCCATACCGCATCTGGATGCGGTGCGCCGCCGGGTGGCGGCCGCGGTGGCCGCGCGCCTGGGCTTCGTTTTCGTCAGCGTGGTCGGCATTTCGCTGCCGGTGCTGGTCATCAAATATGTGCTCGGCCGCGCCCGCCCGAGCGCGGCCTTGGCCCTGGTGGGCGCCAATCCGCAGCTGACCTTCGACTGGTTTGCCATGCGGCCGAGCTATTCCAGCTTCCCGTCCGGCCACAGCACGGTGGTTTTTGCGGTGGCGGTGGCGCTCGCGGCGCTTTATCCCAGGGCCCGCTGGCCGCTGATGGCGCTCGCCGTGCTGGTGGCGTCGTCGCGGGTGGTGCTGGGATCGCATTATCCCAGCGACGTGCTGGCCGGCGCGGCATTGGCCACCGCCTTCACCCTCGGGATGGTGAAGCTGTTCGCCGCCAAGCGGCTGGTGTTCGCGGTGAGCGCGGACGGCCACATCATTCCGAAGGCGGGCCCGTCCATGCGGCGCCTGCTGGCTTTGTTTTCACCCGCGCACCGAGCCCACGGTCTCGAAGAGGCAAGATCTTGACTGCCACCCCTGCCGGAACTCCCGGATCCCCCCGCCTGTCGGTGGTCATCGCCGTCAAGAATGAGGCGGGCAACATTCTGCCGCTGATGGCCGAAATCGCGGCCGCGCTGACCGAGCCGTTCGAAGTGGTGTTCGTGAATGACGGCTCCACCGATGCCACCGCGCAGGAATTGGCGGAAGCGGCGCGGACGTGGCCGAACGTGCGCATCATCACCCATGCCGCATCCTGCGGAAAATCCGCCGGCGTGGACACCGGTGCCCGCGCCGCCCGCGGGGACATCCTGCTGCTGCTGGATGGCGATGGGCAGAACAATCCGGCCTATCTGCCCGCCATGGTGAAGCTGCTGGACGACGGCGGCCCGTCGGTGGGCATGGTGCAGGGCGAGCGCCAGGGCCGCAAGGACACGGCCTTCAAGCGCTTTCAGTCCCGCACCGCCAATCGCGTCCGTCGCGGCTTGCTCAATGACGACACCCGCGATACGGGATGCGGCCTGAAGGTGGTGCGGCGCGCGATTTATGTGGCGCTGCCCATGTTTGACGGGCTGCACCGCTTCACGCCGGCTTTGGTGAAGCGGGACGGGTTCGAGATCCGCACGTTGCCGGTGGTGGATCGCGCCCGCTGGCATGGCGTGTCCAATTACGGCTTTTTCAACCGCCTGTGGGTCGGCATCGCCGATCTTCTGGGGGTGTGGTGGCTCATCCGGCGGCGACGCGTGCCCCGCGTGGTGGAGTGAGAACGAGATGCTGCTGGTTCAGCTTGTGCAGGCGGTCGGTGACTATCTGCACGACGTCTTCATTACGCAGCTCGATGGCTGGGTGATCCTCGGCTTCGTCGCGCAGGTCATGTTCACCGGGCGGTTCGTGGTGCAGTGGATCGCCAGCGAGCGGGCCGGGCGATCCGTGCTGCCGTTCGCCTTCTGGACCTTCTCCCTGGGCGGCGGCACGCTCCTGCTGGTCTATGCGGTCTACCGCAGAGACCCGGTGTTCATCGCCGGACAGGCGCTCTCCACCTTCATCTACATCCGCAATCTGCAGTTCGCTTTGCGCGAACGGCGCGCCAACCGCGCCATCACCTGAGTGCCCGCCGCCCGCGGACGGGCGGCGTTCATCGCAGGAGCGCCGGGGCCGGCGCGCGCGGCTCAGGCCGCGGACGCCATCTTCCCCAACGCCTGGGCCAGATCGGCGATCAGGTCCGCCGGATCCTCCAGACCGATATGCAGACGCACCGCCGGGCCTTCGCTGTGCCAGCGGGTGGCGGTGCGATAGTCGCTGCAATCGAACGGAATGGCGAGGCTCTCGAACCCGCCCCAGGAATAGCCCATCCCGAACAGCTTCAGCGAATCGAAGAAGGTGGCGACCGCCGTCTCCGGGACCGGCTTGAGGATCAGGCTGAACAGACCGCAGGCGCCCGAAAAGTCCCGCTTCCAGATGGCATGGCCGGGATCAGTCTCCAGCGCCGGGTGCAGCACCCGCGCGACGTAAGGGGAGGCGGCCAGCCACCGGGCGACCTCAAGCCCCGATTTCTGGTGGCGCTCCAGCCGAACGGCCAGGGTGCGCAGGCCGCGGGATCCGAGCGCTGCATCATCCGGGCTGATGCAGATGCCCAGGTCGCCATGGGTGGCATGGATCGCCTGCCACGCCTTGCCCACGGCGGAGATGGTGCCGAGATTGAGATCGGCATGGCCGCCCAGATATTTGGTGCCGGCCTGGATGGAGACATCGACCCCAAAGGCATGCGGCTTGAAGAACAGCGGCGTCGCCCAGGTGTTGTCGATCAGGGTGAACACGCCGCGCGCCTGCGCCACCGCCGTGATCGCCGGAATATCCTGCATCTCGAAGCTTTGCGAGCCGGGGGCCTCCAGGAAGATGGCGCGGGTATTGGGGCGGATCAATTCGGCAATGCCGGCGCCCACCAGCGGATCATAATAGGTGGTCTCGACCCCCAGCCGGGTGAGGATGGTGTCGCACAGGCGGCGCGTGGGGCGGTAGGCGGTATCGACCATCAGCAGATGGTCCCCCGCGCCCAGGAGGGAGACCAAGGCGATGGAGATGGCCGAAAGCCCCGACGGCGTCAGCGCGGTCCCGTCGCCGCCTTCCAGCGCAGTGATGGCGGTCTGCAGGGCCTCGGAGGTGGGATTGCCGCGCCGTCCGTAGCTGTAGCGCCCGGTATGGCCGACCAGGTCCTTGTAGGTTGGCGAGAGCACGGTGGAGCCGCGCCACACCGGCGGATTGACAAAGCCATCGAAGCGAAACGGGTCCAGCCCCAGATGGGCCACCCGGGTGGCCGCGGCCAGGTGCGCATCGTCATCGGCGGAATGCGTCATGGAAGGTTGCTCCGAATTGCCTATAACGGCATCGTGCGCAACGCAGCGGCAGCTATTGACCGTGCGGGCACAAGAGATTGAGATGCTTCCCATACGACGTCCGGGTAAAGGACGTCTATTCTCACCTGGCCGGCGGACGTGGCGCCGACCTTCATAACCCCCGATGGGGGACCATAAGAGAAGGGACGACCTGTGAAACGCATCCTGATCGCAGCGTTTGGTTTACTCGCGCTCGGCGCCGGCGCGGCCAATGCCGCCACGCTGGACGACGTGAAAGCTCGGGGCGCCCTCAACTGCGGCGTGACCCAGGGCCTTCCGGGCTTCTCCAGCCCCGATGACAAGGGCAACTGGACCGGCCTGGACGTGGACTTCTGCCGCGCCGTCGCGGCGGCCATCTTCAATGACGCCACCAAGGTGCGGTTTACGCCCCTGAGCGCCAAGGATCGATTCACCGCCCTGCAATCGGGCGCCATCGATGTCTTGTCGCGCAACACCACCTGGACCATGTCGCGGGACACCACGCTCGGCTTCAACTTCGCCGGTGTGATGTATTATGACGGCCAGGGCTTCATGGTCCGCAAGTCGCTGAACATCAAGTCGGCGAAGGATCTGAACGGCGCCTCCATCTGCGTGCAGACGGGCACCACCCACGAGCTCAACCTTGGCGATTATTTCCGCGCCAATAACATGAAGTATGAGGTCATCGCCTTCTCCACCATCGACGAGACGGTGAAGGCCTATGATTCCGGCCGCTGCGACGTGTTCACGTCGGATCAGTCGCAGATCTACGCCATCAAGTTGAAGCTCACCAACGCCGCCGACCATGTGGTCCTCTCCGAGGTGATCTCGAAGGAACCCCTCGGTCCGCTGGTGCGCCATGGGGACGACCAGTGGTTCGACCTCATCAAGTGGACCTATTTCGCCCTGCTGAACGCGGAAGAGCTGGGCGTGACCTCCAAGAATGCCGAGCAGCAGGTCAATTCGGCCAACCCTGAAGTGAAGCGGCTCCTGGGGTCGGACGGCAAGTTCGGCGAGGGCATCGGCCTCAGCAATGATTGGGCGCTGCGCGCGGTGAAGCAGGTCGGCAATTACGGCGAGATCTTCGACCGCAATGTGGGCCCGGGCTCGCCGCTGGGCATCCAGCGCGGTCTCAACAAGCTGTGGAACGACGGCGGCCTGCAGTACGGCATGCCGATTCGCTGATGGCGCGCCGGCGTCCGGATCTGTCCGGACGCCGGTCCGCTTCGGCGGTGCGACCCGAACGTCCTTGGGGGGCGAAAGGGAGATGCCGGCGCCGATCGCCGGTTCAGGGGCCCCGTGGGAGCTCCTCTGCGACACCTTTTGACGTCACGCCGCCCGCCACTGCGCGCCTTCGCCGCGCCGATCGACAGGACCGCAGAGTCCGCGATCTCATTCCACGAGGGGTCATATGAGCGACGCTAGTCTGCCTGGGGGGCATGAGCCCCGCCGCTGGTCGTGGACCGATCCGAAACTCCGCTCGCTGGTGCTGCAAGGCCTTCTGGCCGTCATCCTGATCTGGATGGCCTGGTCGATCCTGGCCAATGCCCAGGCGAACCTGGCCCGCCGCGGCATCGCCTCCGGCTTCGGCTTCCTGGAGAATTCCGCCGGCTTCGGCATTTCCCAGACGCTGATTCCTTATTCGGAATCCATGAGCTACGGCCGCGCCTTCCTGGTGGGCCTGCTCAACACGCTGCTGGTGGCCGTCCTCGGCATCATCATCGCCACCATCATCGGCTTCCTGATGGGCGTGGCGCGCTTGTCCAGCAATGTGGTGATCAAGGCGCTGGCGTCCGCTTATGTGGAAATCACCCGCAATCTGCCGCCGCTGTTCCAGATCATGTTCTGGTATCTGGCCGTGCTGGCGGCCCTGCCCAATCCCCGTCAGAGCCTGAGCTTCGGCCTGCAGCCTTTGCTGAACGCGCTGGCCAGCGGCGCCAACGGGCTCGGGCTCGCGCCTCTGGCGAAGATCCTCACGGATCTGGCGGGAACGGTGGCCGCCCCCGGCATCTTCGTGAACAATCGCGGCCTCGTGGTCCCGCGCCCGCTGTTCGAGCCGGGTGCCGATTTGGTGGGCTGGAGCCTGCTGGCGGGCCTCGTCCTGACCTTCCTGGTGGCGCGGTGGGCCAAGCACCGGCGCTACGCCACCGGCCAGCAATTCCCGGTGTTCTGGAGCGGCGTGGCCCTGATCATCGGCCTGCCGCTGGTAGTCGCCGCGGCCACCGGCTTTCCCGTCGGCTTCGAGCGGCCGGAACTGAAGGGCTTCAATTTCGCCGGCGGCGTCCGGGTGATTCCGGAATTCGTCGCCTTGCTGCTGGCCCTGTCCATCTACACCGCCGGCTTCATCGCCGAGATCGTGCGCGCCGGCATTTCCTCGGTGTCGCGCGGGCAGTCGGAGGCGGCCTATTCCCTGGGGCTGAAGCCGGGGCTGACCATGCGCCTGGTGGTGATTCCCCAAGCCATGCGGGTGATCATCCCCCCGCTCACCAGCCAGTATCTGAACCTCACCAAGAACTCGTCTCTGGGCGTGGCGGTGGGGTATCCGGACCTGGTGGCGGTGTTCGCCGGCACCACCCTGAACCAGACCGGCCAGGCGATCGAGATCATCGCCATCACCATGGCGGTCTATCTGACCATCTCGGTGCTCACGACGCTGGTGATGAATTGGTACAATCGGCGCGTTGCGCTGATTGAACGCTGAAGGAGGCCGCCATGGACGTTTCCACGCCTCCCGCCGTTGCCGGCGCCCCGATCGCTTCCTTCGTCTCCGCCGGCCTGATCGCCCCGGAAACCCCGCCGGTCAGCACCCGCGGACCCTGGGGATGGGCACGCGCCCATCTCATCGGCTCGCCGCTGCAAGTGGTGCTCACGCTGTTCGGGGCGTGGGTGATCTATGTGGTGGTGCCGCCGGTCCTGAACTTCTTCATCTTCGACGCCGTGTTCACCGGCACCGGCCGCAACGCCTGTCTGCCCGAGGTGATCGGCCGGCCGGTGGGGGCCTGCTGGCCCTTCATCGGTGCCAAGTTCAACCAGATCGTCTACGGCTTTTATCCCGAGCCGGAGCGCTGGCGGGTCAATCTGGTCTACGCCTTGGGCGTGATCCTCCTGGCGCCGCTGATGATGCCGAAGCTGCCCTACAAGCGGCTCAACGCGCTTTTGTTCTTCATCGTCTATCCGGTGGCCGCGTTCGTGCTCCTCACGGGGGGCAATCTCGGGCTGGGCCGCTTCCTGCTCAGCGCGCTGGGCCTGGGTCCGGTGTTTTCCGGCATCGGCCAGGCGCTGGGGCTGCGCTCCGGCTTCTGGCCGGACTATGTGGCCTCCACACTGGTGCTCGCCGCTATCGCCGCGGCAGCGGCGCCGGTGTTCGCCGGCACCCGCAAGAGCTTCGCCAAGGCGGTGCTGGCGGTCTTCATCTCGCTGGGCCTCGTGCTGCTGGCGGTGGACCTCAACTTCGGGCTTCCCGCGGTGGAGACACGGGTGTGGGGCGGCATGCTGGTGACGCTGGTGATCGCCGTCACCGGCATCGTGGCCTCCCTGCCGCTGGGCATCCTGCTGGCTTTGGGGCGGCGCTCGGACATGCCGCTGGTGCGCATCAGCTCGGTGCTGTTCATCGAGTTCTGGCGCGGCGTGCCGCTGATCACGGTGCTGTTCTTCGCCACCTACATGCTGCCGCTATTCCTGCCGGGGCAGTTCAACATCGACGGCCTGTTGCGGGCCCTGGTGGGCGTGGCTTTGTTCGCCTCGGCTTATATGGCGGAGGTGGTGCGCGGCGGCCTGCAGGCGATTCCCAAGGGCCAGTATGAAGGCGCCATGGCGCTGGGGCTGCGCTCCAGCCTGATGATGCGCCTGGTGGTGCTGCCGCAGGCCCTGAAGCTGGTGATCCCGGGGATCGTCAACAACTTCATCGGCCTGTTCAAGGACACCACGCTGGTGCTGATCGTCTCGATCTTCGATCTGCTGGGCGTGTTGCGGGCGGCCTTCACCGATCCCAACTGGGCCACCCCCACCACGGTGGTCACCGGCTTCGGCTTTGCCGGGCTGTTCTACTTTGTGTTCTGTTTCGGCATGTCCCGTTATTCGCTGGCGCTGGAACGGCGCCTCGACCGCAGCCACCGCAATTGAGGGCGAAACCCATGAGCGCCGACACCACCGCCCTGAGCGCGGATCCCATCATCGCCGCCGACACCGCCGCCGCCCCCGCCACCGCGGTGGAACTGATCGGCGTCAACAAATGGTACGGGGACTTCCACGTCCTGCGGGACATCAACCTCACCGTGAAGCGTGGCGAGCGCATCGTGGTGTGCGGGCCGTCCGGCTCCGGCAAGTCCACCATGATCCGCTGCATCAACCGCCTGGAAGAGCACCAGCGCGGCAAGATCGTGGTGGACGGCATCGAGCTCACCAACGACCTCAAGCGCATCGACGAGGTGCGCCGCGAGGTGGGCATGGTGTTCCAGCACTTCAACCTGTTCCCGCACCTGACCATCCTGGAGAACTGCATCCTCGCCCCCACCTGGGTGCGCAAGATGCCGCGCAAGGAGGCGGAGGACCTGGCCATGCACTTCCTGACCAAGGTCAAGATCCCTGAACAGGCGCTGAAATATCCCGGCCAGTTGTCCGGCGGCCAGCAGCAGCGCGTGGCCATCGCCCGCGCGCTGTGCATGCGCCCGCGCATCATGCTGTTCGACGAGCCCACCTCCGCGCTGGACCCGGAAATGGTCAAGGAAGTGCTGGAGACCATGGTGAGCCTCGCCGAAGACGGCATGACCATGCTGTGCGTCACCCATGAGATGGGCTTTGCCCGTCAGGTGGCGGACCGGGTGATCTTCATGGACGCCGGCCAGATCATCGAGATGAACGAGCCGAACGCCTTCTTCTCGAACCCGCAGCACGAGCGCACGCGGCTGTTCCTGTCGCAGATCCTGCACTGAGCTTCGGTGGCTTCCGGAGCCGGTTTCCGGCTCCGGGGTCGCAGGGTGGATCTGAAGCCGCGCTGCAGCGTTCCCCTTTCAACCTTGAAGGGAGACGATCATGCAGGACGCGACCGAACGTCAGGAAGAACGCGAGTTTAAAACCAACGACACCCGCGGCCCTGCGGGCGAGACGGTGAAGGCTCCGGTCCAGGCACGGCAGGGGGTGGGCTCCGGCCGCGTGCTCACGGTGTTGCTGGTGGGCGTGGTGCTGGTGGTGATCGGCTTTGCCGCCAGCTATCTCGGGGCCGTCTAGGCTTCGCCCGCAGCGGCGCTTACACGCCGATATTGTCGATCAGCCGCGTGGTGCCGAGCCACGCGGCGGCCAGCAGCCGGACCGGCTCATCGCGCGTTTCGATCTGAGTCAGGCTGAGCGCGTTCCGCGCCGCCACATAATCCACCTTCAGTCCGGCCGCGGCGATGTCTTGCGCCGCCGTCTCCGCCGCCGTCTGGGCGGCCGTGCCGCCGCGAATCGCCGCCGCCGCCGCGGTGAGGGCGCGGTAGATGACCGGGGCCACGGCCCGGTCCTGCGCGCTCAGATAGCGATTGCGCGAGGAGAGGGCGAGGCCGTCCGGCTCGCGCACGGTGGGGCCGGGCACGATCGTCACCGGCAGGTCGAGATCCTGCGCCATCTGGGTGACCACCCGCAATTGCTGATAATCCTTCTCGCCGAACAGCGCGAAATCGGCGTCGCTCTGGATCAGCAGCTTCGACACCACGATCGCCACGCCGGAGAAGAAATGCGGCCGGAACTCCGTCTCCAGGCCCAGCGCCGGGCCTGCCAGCGTCAGCTGGGTGCAGAAGCCGGCGGGATACATGTCGGCGGCGGCGGGGGCATAGACCAGATCCACGCCGGCCTCCCGCAGCTTCTCCACATCCGCCTCGAACGTGCGGGGATAGCGCGAGAAATCCTCGGTGGGGGCAAATTGGGTGGGGTTGACGAAGATCGACACGGCCACCCGGCGCGCCAGGGTCTGAGCTTGGCGCACCAGCGCAATGTGCCCCGCATGCAGCGCGCCCATGGTGGGAACGATGGCCAGCTGCTCGCCGGCGGCCCGGAAGCGCTTCACCGTCGCTCGCAACTCGGCCACGCTGCCCACCACCTGCGGACCAAACTCCCGCTGCGCCTCGCCCATGTCGTCCTCCCAGGGCCGTCTCGCCCTTTAGCGGGGCGGAACCTAATGCGCATGGCAGACGGAGGCAAACGCCGGCGGGCATTTTACGGGTGGCCAGACCAGCCGCACTCAGCCCTTGGTGACCGGGCCGCGGCAGCCTATTTTCCCTCGATGATCGCCGCCTCTCCCCCTGTCCGACCCCGCTCCTCCGGCCGCCCGAAGCGCGCCCATGCCGGATGAGACGAAGCTGCCCCAAGGCGGCCTCTCGCCCTCCGGCGAGATCGACAGCTTTCTCGACGCTGCGCGGGCGCTCGGCGCCTCCCGTCCCGCGTCGGGCGGTGGACGGCTGGCGTTTGCGCTGGATGCCACCGCCTCGCGCCAGCCCACCTGGGATCTGGCCTGCGGCCTCCAGGCCGGCATGTTCGAGGTGGCCGCGCGGCTCGGCGGGCTGTCGGTGCAATTGGTCTATTACCGGGGCGCCGACGAATGCCGGGCCTCCGGCTATGTGGACGACGCCGGCCGCCTTGCCGCGCTGATGGGCAGGATCACCTGCGCCGGCGGGCGGACGCAGATCGGCCGCGTGCTGCAGCATCTGGAGGCGCAAGCGCACCGTGCGGGATTGAAAGCGGCGGTGTTCGTGGGCGATGCCATGGAAGAGGATGCCGGTGGCCTATTAGCGGCCGCCGGACGTCTTGGGGTGTTGGGGCTGCGCCTGTTCGTGTTTCAGGAGGGGCATGATCCCCAAGTGGAGCGCACCTTCAAGGAAATGGCCCGGCTGACAGGCGGGGCCTGGTGCCGGTTCGATGCGGGAGCGCCCGATGAGTTGCGCAGCCTGCTGCGGGCGGTGGCCACCTATGCCGCTGGCGGGCGCGCGGCGCTGCTGGGCACCCGCGAAGCCGGGGCGACGCGGCTCATCGCCGCCATGACCCCTTAGGAGACAGTCACATGGTCAGCGTTCTCGCCGGGCTCGCGGTTCTGGCGGTCGGGTTTTATGCCCTCAAACTGTGGAGTGGCATGGATGCCAAGACGCTGACCCGCTATGTGGTTCGCGCCGGCGCCTATCTCGCCCTCTCCGCCGCCTTGGGCGCGCTCCTGACGGGGCGATTGGGGGCTGCGCTGCCCTTGGCGGTGCTGGGCTTGGCGCTTTTGGGGCGGGACAGCCCCGGCGGGCTGAGCGGCCGGATCAAGGCCATGTTCCCCGGCCTGTTCGGGGGAGGCGCCCCGCCGCGGGTGTCCCGCGTGCGCTCGCCGATGCTGGAGATGGAACTGGACCACCGCAGCGGCGTCCTCACCGGGCGGATCGTTGCCGGCCCCCAGGCGGGGGTGGCGTTGGACAGCCTCGATCTGCCGGGCCTTCTGGCACTGCGAACCGGGCTGGACCCCCAGTCACTCAGCCTAATCGAAGCTTATCTCGACCGCCGGGCGCCCGCCTGGCGTGAACACGTGAAGGCTGATGCGGGTCGGGGGAATATGGGCGGTGGGGGACAGCGACCGGCCGATTCCGCGATGACCGAAGAGGAGGCCTATCAGGTGCTTGGACTTGAGCCGGGGGCTGACGAAGCGACGGTGCGGACGGCTCACCGGAACCTGATGAAAAAACTCCATCCCGACCATGGCGGTTCTGGCTATCTCGCCGCGCGGGTCAATCAAGCCAAGGACGTGATCCTGCGCAGACATGGATAAGTCCCTTCAACTCTTACTCAGTGCCGTAGAGTCATGCACGAAAAGTCGTTGCGTTGCAGTAAACGGCAAGCTTCTTTGGCATCTTTTTCGCTGAGGCCGGCAAAACGGGCGCGATAGATGTCGGAGGCGCCCTTTTCCACTTTCTCGGTATAGGGATCGGCGCCGCCGAGCACGCGGCCGGCCTTGGTCTTCGCCAGATCCAGGCGGGCGCGGGCTTCCTTCTCGCCGCCGAAGGCGCCGATCTGGATGATCCAGCCGGAGCGGGTGGCCGATGCCGGGACCGCCACCGGCGCCGCGGAAGCCACCTTGATCGGCTTGGGGGCGGGCGGGGCAGGGGCCACGGCTGCGGCCGGAAGGGCGACGGGACCGGCGGCGGCGGTGCGGACGCCGGCGCTGGCGGCCTGGGGCGCCGGGGAGCGGGCCGGCAGCTGCAGGTCGGCGGGCGGCGCCAGGTCCGGGGCGGTGGCGGACACATAGCCCAGCACCTGGCTGTTGGGCGCGTTGAAGGTCTGGGCGGGGACCGGGTTGGTCACCGGCCGACTGATGGTCACTGTCTTCACCGCGACCGGCTTGATGGGCTCGGCGGAGCCCGGCGCCGGGGTGCGCTGGGGAATGGCCGCCGTGGTCACCGGATCGGCGCCCACGAAGGCGACCCGCTGCGGCGCGGGGAGCGGCGCCGGGGCGGAGGCTTCTTCCACCTGTGCCTGGGCCTGCGCCTGGCGGGCGGCGGCGGGCGCGGGTGCCGGGGTGGTCTCCCGGGACGCGACCTCCGTCAGCTTGGGTGCGGTGCGTCCGCCGGCATAAGCGCGGGGCAGGTTGTCGTTGACGAGGCTGGCCATGCGGGCATCGCGCGAGCCGCCGCTGGACCCGCCCAGCACGACGCCGATGAGGAAGCGGTTGTCGCGATGCACGGAGGTGACGAGATTGAAGCCCGACGCGCCGGTGTAGCCGGTCTTGATGCCGTCCACGCCTTCGATGCGACCCAGCAGGCGGTTGTGGTTGCCGATGGTCTCGCCGCGATAGACGAAGCTGCGGGTGGAGAAATAGCGATATTCGCGCGGGAAGCGGTCCTGGATGGCGCGCCCGAGGATGGCGAGGTCGCGCGCCGTGGTCACCTGGCCGGGATTCGGCAGGCCGGAGGCGTTGCGGAACGTGGTGCTGTTCATGCCCAGCGCCCGCGCCTTCCGGGTCATCATGTCGGCGAAGTTCGATTCCGAGCCGCCGATGGCCTCGCCAATGACCACGGCCACGTCATTCGCTGACCGGGTGACGATGGCCTTGATGGCATCCTCCACCGCGATGGTGGAGCCGGGCCGGACGTTCAGCTTGGACGGTGACTGGGCGGCGGCCTTGGAGGACACCGGCAGATCGGAATCCAGCGCCAGCCGCCCGGCTTCGAGCTGCTCGAACAGCAGATAGAGGGTCATGATCTTGGTGAGGGAGGCCGGATGCCGCAGGGCGTCGGCATTGTACTCGTACAGCACGCGTCCGGTGTTGCCGTCGACCATGATCGCCGCGGTTCCGGTGCGCCAGACGCCGGGCGATTCCACCGGCGCCGCCTTGCGGGCCACCGACTGGCTCTGGCGCTGCTTCTTCGTGGACTTGGCTTCGGCACCGGAGGTCATCACCGTCATCGCCGCCAGCACGGTCACGGCAACGCATGTCTTGGTGAGGCGGATGCCGAAGGCAAAGTGCATGAAACCGTTTCCGTCTGTCAGCCCTCAGGGGCGTTCATATGTCTGGCGTCACAGAGGCGGACGTTTGCCCACCTCGCCGGATGCCGACCCACCCATGCCGGGAAATTGACCGATGAAGCAGCCTAAGAACCTGCGGTTACTAAGGCGTAAACCTGGCGAGCCTGCCACATTGTGCAGCGCACAAAAATCGCTTGACGTTTATGGTGCAGTGCACGATATTCAACCGTGGGCGGGGGGGAATCCCGCTAGACGGCCCATGTCCGGGCCGTTGATCGGCAAAAAAATGGAGACTCTCAATGGTTCAGGGACCGGAACAGTTTCAGAAGATCGGTAAGGAAAATGTCGATTTGGCCATGAGCAGCCTGGGCGTGCTGTCCAAGGGTGCGCAGGCGATCGCGGTCGAAGTGGCCGAATACACCAAGACGTCTTTCGAGCAAGGCACCGCGACGCTGGAAAAGCTGTTGGGCGCCAAGACTCTCGAACAGGCGGTCGAGATTCAGCAGAGCTACCTGAAGTCCGCTTACGAGGCCCTGGTGGCCGAGAGCAGCAAGCTGGGCGAGCTCTATTCCGATCTCGCCAAGGAAGCCTACAAGCCCTACGAGGCGGCTTTCGCGAAGATCCGCGCCTGATCTCTTCAACGGTGCCTGCGAAAGGTCCGGCGCTGTCGGGCCTTTCGCCAAGCTGTCTGCGCCGGGCCGCCGAGGCGGTGTTTTCGGCGATTGTGACCTACGATGCTCTGGCGCTCGGGGTCGCCTCTTCCTATTATTCGGCAAGCGCCATGGCGGCGGACCCAGTGCGGTCGCGGCAACCGGACAAGGCGCAGATGCCGATGATGATAGTGCAAGACATGGTTTCAGCTCCGTCCCGTGATCCTCTGATGCGGCTCCGCGCCGCCGGGGACGAGGACAAGCCGCGTCGCGGCGGCAATAACGGTGGTCCAGGAACCGCCGTGATCACGCGCACCAAGCCGCAGGTCAAGCGTCCGAGCCTGTATCGCGTTCTGCTCCTGAACGACGATTACACGCCCATGGAATTCGTGGTGCATGTGCTGGAGCGGTTTTTTAGCAAAAACCGTGAGGAAGCCAACACCATCATGCTCCATGTTCACCACCACGGGGTGGGGGAGTGCGGCGTGTTCACATACGAAGTGGCAGAAACCAAAGTGACCCAGGTCATGGATTTCGCCCGAAAGCACCAGCATCCCCTGCAATGCGTCATGGAGAAAAAGTGAGCGCGGGATTCCGATTGCCTGCCATGCATGATCGCACATCGGTGAGCGGCATCGTATGGTTCGGGTCTTGCGCAGGGGGATTGCCGGTACGAAGTTTGAAGGAGCGCGTGCACGATCGAGATCCACGGACCGGCCGGGATCTTGAGCGCGGCACGAGATAGAGGTGTCGATGCCCACTTTTTCCCGCAGCCTCGAACAGTCGCTCCATCGCGCTTTGGCGCTCGCCAACGAACGCCACCACGAATATGCGACGCTCGAGCATCTGCTGCTGTCCCTGGTCGATGATCAGGATGCGGCGGCGGTCATGCGTGCCTGCAATGTCGATCTCGATAAACTGCGGCGCAATCTGATTGAGTATGTGGACACCGAACTGGAAAATCTGGTCCAGACCGGCGGTGACGATTCCAAGCCCACGGCGGGCTTTCAGCGCGTCATCCAGCGCGCGGTCATCCACGTACAGTCCTCCGGACGCGAAGAGGTCACCGGCGCCAACGTGCTGGTTGCGATTTTCGCCGAGCGCGAGAGCCATGCCGCCTATTTCCTGCAGGAGCAGGACATGACGCGGTATGATGCGGTCAACTACATTTCCCACGGCATCGCCAAGCGGGCGGGCATGTCCGAAAGCCGGCCGGTACGCGGCGCCGAGGAGGAGACCGAAACGAAATCCGGCGAGGACACCAAAAAGAAGGCGGATGCCTTGGACGCGTATTGCGTCAACCTCAACAAGAAGGCTCATGAGGGGAAGATCGATCCCCTGATCGGCCGCCATGCGGAAATCCAGCGCACGATCCAGGTGCTGTGCCGTCGCCAGAAGAACAACCCGCTGTTCGTGGGTGATCCCGGCGTCGGCAAGACCGCGATCGCCGAGGGCCTCGCACGCCGCATCATCAATGGCGACGTGCCCGAGGTGCTGGCCACCGCCACCATCTTCTCCCTCGACATGGGCGCGCTGCTGGCCGGCACCCGCTATCGCGGCGATTTCGAAGAGCGCCTCAAGCAGGTGGTCAAGGAAATCGAGGCCTATCCCAACGCCATCATGTTCATCGACGAGATCCACACGGTGATCGGCGCCGGGGCGACCTCGGGCGGGGCGATGGATGCCTCCAATCTGCTCAAGCCGGCCTTGGCGTCTGGTACCCTGCGCTGCATGGGCTCCACCACCTACAAGGAATACCGGCAGTATTTCGAGAAGGACCGCGCCCTGGTGCGCCGGTTCCAGAAGATCGACGTGGCCGAGCCCACCGTGCCGGACACCATCGAGATCCTGAAGGGCCTCAAGCCCTATTTCGAGGACTATCACAAGCTGCGCTACACCAACGAGGCCATCAAGGCCGCGGTGGAACTCTCGGCCCGCTACATCCACGACCGCAAGCTGCCGGACAAGGCGATCGACGTGATCGACGAGAGCGGCGCGGCGCAGATGCTGGTGCCGGAGGCCCGGCGCAAGAAGACCATCGGCCTGAAGGAGATCGAGGCGACGGTGGCCACCATGGCCCGCATCCCGCCGAAGTCCGTCTCCAAGGACGATACCGAGATGCTGTCCAACCTCGAGACGACCCTGAAGCGGGTGGTCTATGGCCAGGACAAGGCCATCGAGGCTTTGGCCTCCTCCATCAAGCTGGCCCGGGCCGGCCTGCGCGAACCGGAGAAGCCCATCGGCTCCTACCTGTTCTCCGGCCCCACCGGCGTCGGCAAGACGGAAGTGGCCAAGCAGCTCGCCTCCATCCTGGGGGTGAACCTGCTGCGCTTCGACATGTCGGAATATATGGAGCGCCACACGGTCTCCCGGCTCATCGGCGCCCCTCCGGGCTATGTGGGCTTCGACCAGGGCGGCCTGCTCACCGACGGCGTCGACCAGACCCCGCATTGCGTGCTGCTGCTGGATGAAATCGAGAAGGCCCATCCGGACCTGTTCAACATCCTGCTGCAGGTGATGGACCACGGGAAGCTCACCGACCACAACGGCAAGTCGGTGGATTTCCGTAACGTGATCCTGATCATGACGACCAATGCCGGCGCCGCGGACCTGTCCAAGGCGGCTTATGGCTTCACCCGCAACAAGCGGGAGGGCGACGACATCGAGGCGATCAACCGCACCTTCGCGCCGGAATTCCGCAATCGGCTCGATTCGGTGATCACCTTCGCGCATCTGCCGCCGGACGTGATCGGCCTGGTGGTGGAGAAGTTCGTGCTCCAGCTGGAAGCCCAACTGGCGGACCGCAACGTCACCATCGCGCTCTCCGACGAAGCCACGCAGTGGCTGGTGGAGAAGGGCTATGACGAGCAGATGGGCGCCCGCCCCATGGGCCGGGTGATCCAGGAGTTCATCAAGACGCCGCTGGCCGATCAGGTGCTGTTCGGGCGCCTGAAGCACGGCGGCCATGTGCGGGTCGTCGTGGAAGGCGAAGGCAAGGACTCCAAGCTGGCGTTCGAGTTCCCGGAAGGCCCGATCACGCCGAAGCCGGACAAGATCGCCCCGGCCGTGGTCAAGCGGGCCCCGCGCAAGCGCGCTGCGGCGTCCCGTGCCGCCAAGGACGGGGGCAAGGCGTCGCCGAAGGGCGGCACCAAGTCCGGCAGCGGACCCACGAGCGGTCCGCGTCGCGGCAGCCACGTGCCGAAGGTGCCTTTGGTCAAGGCTTGACGGCGGCCGGCCCAACGCAGACAGATCCACAAGAGGCGGCGCGAGCCGCCTCTTTTTTGTTGCGAGACGTTGGGCGGGCGTCAGGGACGATCGGTCGGCAGCGCGCCGCGCGCCAGAGCGCCACGCGCCTCGAAGTCCGCGCGGCGCAGGCGATAGAGCACATGCCGGCGCAATGGATGGCCCGGCGGCACATGGGGATGATCGAAATCCTCCGCCGGATCGTGGGTCATGTGCAGCCGCGCCATCACCGCGCGCGAGCGCAGGTTGGCCGGCACGGTCAAGGCGATCACCTCGCGCAGCTCCAGGCGTTCGAAGCCGTCCTTGAGGCTCAGGCGCGCCGCCTCGGTCACGTAGCCCTGGCCCCAATAGGCCCTCTGGATGCGCCAGCCGATCTCCACCGCCGGGGTGAAGGCCGCGGCATAAGGCACATGGACCAGGCCGGTATAGCCGACGAAGGGCGTGATCCCCGGCGCCTCGATCACCCACAGGCCGAAGCCGTGGTCGGCGAAATGCCGGCGCATGCGGGCGGCGGCGGCGTCGCTGCCGGCCCGATCCAGCGGCATCAGATGGGCCATGACCTCCGGGTCGGCGTGCATCTGCGCCAGTGCCTCCACGTCTTCGTCCCGCCAGCGGCGCAGGCGCACCCGTGGCCCGATGAGGACCTGCGGGCCGCCATCGGGACCGTCGCCCTGCGGGACGTCTGGCCCGGAGGCGGCGTCCGCCGCGCTCAAGGTGCTAACGCCCGCCGCAGGGCCTCGGCCGCCGCGCAGGAGGGCAGGGCGCGCCCTTCGATCTCGCGCACCGAGCGGAGGCCCAGGCTGGAGGTGAGGAAGATCTCGTCCGCCGCCTCCAGATCCTCGGGCATGACGGGAGCTTCGCGGGCCCCGCGCGCCAGCACCTCGGCGCGCATGACGCCCGGCAGCGCGCCGTCGCTCAAGGGTGGCGTCACCAGGTCGCCGTCGCAGACCAGGAAGACATTGGCGATGGTGCTCTCCGCGATGCGTCCCTGGGTGTTGAGGAGCAGCGCGTCATCGGCGCCACGGCGGTGCGCCTCCTGCCGGGCGAGGATGTTGTCGAGATAATTCAGCGATTTGATCCGGCTCAGGGGCGAATGCTCGTTGCGCCGCGTGCCCTGCGCCACCACCAGCCGGGCCGGTGCGGCGGGGGCGGCGATGGGTGCCAGCGTGACCAGAAGGGTGGGGATGGGATGCGGCGGCGGCAGGACGCCGCGGACGCCTTCGCCGCGGGTCAGGGTGAGCCGCAGGATGCCGTCATCCAATTGATGCGCCTGCAACAGTGCCGCGGCGATCGTCGTCAGGTCGAAAGCCGGCACCTCCAGCCCCAGCACCTGCGCCCCCGCCGCCAGACGCGCCAGATGCGCCGGCAGGCGCGTGATGGATCCCCCACGCGCCGCCAGGGTCTCGAACAGCCCATCCCCGAGCGTGAAGCCGCGATCTCCCGGCGCGATGCGCGCCGCGTCCGTCGGCACCAGAGCGCCGTTCAGCCAGACGGTCATGGCACGCCGCCGATGACCGCGCGCAGCAAGGGCGCAATCTTCACGAGGCTCTCCTCATATTCCGCCGCCGGATCACTATCCGCCACGATGCCGCCCCCCGCCTGCGCCACCAGCGTGTCGCCCGCCCGGATCAGGGTCCGGATGACGATGGAACTGTCCATGGCGCCATCAAAGCCCATCCAGGCGATGGCGCCACAATAAGGGCCGCGCGGCACCGGCTCCAGCTCGTGGATGATCTCCATGGCCCGCACCTTGGGCGCGCCGGTGATGGAGCCGCCGGGGAAACAGGCCCGCAGCAGGTCCACCGCCCCCAGCCCCGGCCGCATCCGGCCGCGGACTTCCGACACCAGATGATGCACCGAGGCAAAGGTCTCCAAAGCGCAGAGCTGCGGCACCGTCACGCTGCCCAGCCGGCAGACCCGTCCCAGATCGTTGCGCATCAAATCCACGATCATGAGGTTTTCCGCCCGATCCTTCGCACTGGCGCGCAGGGCCTCGGCCTCGGCCGCATCGCGGGCGGGATCTGCGTCGCGGGGGCGTGTGCCCTTGATGGGACGGGTTTCTACCCAGCCGTCCGCATCGAGCTTCAGGAAGCGTTCCGGCGAGGCGCTGAGCAGCGACAGGTCCGCGCCGCAGCGCAGGAAAGCGGCGAACGGGGCGGGGGTGAGGGCGCACAAGCGGCGATAGAGATCATGATCCGACAGCCCCGCCGGGCGGGGGGCCAGCGCCCGCTGGGTGATGTTGGCCTGAAAGATGTCACCGGCTTCGATATAGGCGATGGTGCGGGCGATGCGCGCTTCCATGTCGGCGCGCGGGAGGTCTAAGCGCCAGGACGCCCCTGTGTTCCAATCGGGGGGCTCCGGCATCGGCCCCTGTGACTCCAGGCGGCGCCGCATATGGCGCGCGCGCGCGGTGGCCCGTGCGGCGCGCGCGCCGGGCACGAGATCCGGCTGGCCGGAACTGAACAGGGTGGCGCAGCGCGTGTGGTGATCGAAGGCGAGCACCACATCATAAAGGCCCATGACCATGAGCGGGATGGGCAAGCCCGCGCGCGGCTCCGGCAGGCGCTCCAACTGTCCGCCCAACTCGTAGGACAGGAAGCCCACCGCGCCGCCGGTGAACGGCACGCCGTCGGAGGCTTCGTCCGCCGGCATCGCATACGTCCGCAGGGCCTCGGCAAGGACGGTGAAGGGATCGCCGCCGATGGGTGTGCCGTCCACGCGCACGCCATCGCCATCGGCCGTCAGGACCTGGAACGGCTCTGCCGCAATGTAGGAATAGCGGCCCCGCTGGGCGTCCGTAGCGGCGCTGTGCAGCAGCACCGCGTGCGCGTCGCCGGCAAACGCGCGGAACACCTGCACCGGATCGCAATAGGCTAGAGGCTCCACATGCACGGCGGGGCGCAACTCCGTTCGGGATCGGCGCGCGGGCCGGAATCGATCCGGTGGTCGCGGCGCGTGACCCAGGGACACAGTCACTGTTCTGCGCGCGATGCAAGCGAGGGTCCGGCGTCGCGGATCGGAGGCTGAAGCTCACCGGGAGCGCTGCCCCGAAGCCGGGGCGTCGCCGCCGGCATCCGGCATCACGCTTCGGGCCGGCGGCCGGGCGTCGCGGGCAACGTGCGCCCCTAGAGGCGGGGAGATCCCGCGGGAGGGGCGTCCCTCTTTGCCAATTCGGCCCGCAATGCCGCATTCTCGGCCTCGAGCGCCCCGAGGCGGTCGGTCAGGTGCGCCGAGGCGGCGGCGATCTCCGCGGCGGTGAACCGCGGGGTGATGTGCTGCGGGCAGTTCCAGTCGAACGCCTCAAGGTGGAGCAGGAACATGCGCTCCGCGCCCTTCGCCGCGATGGGTCCGGCGAGCCGGCTGCGCAGCTCCTCGTCATCCAGGGGGCGCGCCTCGATGCGGGCATAGAGCTTCAGCCGGCGTCGACGGGCATAATCCATTAGGATCAGGGCCACCCGGTCATGGGCGGCCACATTGCCCAGGCTGATGTATTGCCGGTTGCCACGAAAATCCGGGAAGGCCAGCGTGCGGTCGTCCAGAATGCGGAGAAACCCCTCCGGTCCCCCCCGGTGCTGCACATAAGGCCAGCCGGTCTCCGACACGCTGGCCATGTAGAAGCTGTCGCGCGACGCGATGAATTCGGCCTCGGCCCGGCCAAGGCGCGCGCGCGGGCGCCCCGTGGCGGCCTCGTCATAAAGGCCCGCACTGCCGTTCGCCGCTTGGGCGGCGCGCACGCTGGGCGTGGTGGCGATGTCGAGGAAAGCGTTGGACATGATCATCTCCCTGGGAGGACCGTCGGCGGCGCGGCCGCCGACGGCGTGGGATCAGGCCGCTTCGGCGGCGTGGACCGCCGGGAAGTCGATGTCGGTCTGGGCGACGTTGTTGATGTAGTTGGTCAGCACATTGAGGGCCACGATGGCCACGATCTCCACGATCTGCGCATCGGTGAAGCCCGCATGGCGAACGGCCGCCAGATCCGCGTCGCCGACCCGGCCGCGGGCCTCCAGAACCGTGCGGGCGAACACCAGCGCCGCATCGGCCTTGGCATCGCCGGAATGACCGGCGCGGTTGAGCGCAATTTCGGCGCCATCGATCTTGGCCAGGTTAAGCCCGAGATAGGTATGAGCCGACAGGCAATAGTCGCAGCCATTGGCCTGGGCGACCGCCAGCGCGATGCGCTCGCGGGTCTTGGCATCCAGCGACCGCGCCAGCGCGCCATTCAGGCTGAGATACCCTTCCAGGGCGGCGGGGCTGCTGCCCACCAGGCGGAACAGATTGGGGACGACACCCAGCTGCTTCTCCACCGCATCCAGCAGCGGCTGTGACGGGGCGGGGATGTCGGCACGGGCGGGGATCACGAGGCGGGACATGGGCTTTGCTCCAAGGGGCGGCGGTGGATTGCCGCCTGCCGAAGGACCATGCCTTTTGCAGCTGATAATGATAATTCTCATCGTTCACACATCATCTTTGCGAAGATCGGGATAGTCGTGGATCGCCTGGACATGCTGCGAACCTTCATCGCCGTTGCCGATGCGGCGAGCTTTTCCGAGGCCGCCCGGCGCCTGCGCATTTCGGCCACGGCGGCCAGCCGGGCGGTGACCGCGCTGGAAACCGACCTCGGCGCGCCCTTGCTTCGCCGCACCACGCGTTCCGTCCGTCTCACCGAGGCGGGCGCCATCTATCTCGAGCGGTGCCGTCTGACGCTGGCCGATCTCGATGCCGCGGCGAGCGCGCTGCGCGGCGACGGCGCGACGCCTTCGGGCGCCTTGGTGATCACGGCGCCGGTCACCTTCGGGCGGCTACACATCCTGCCCATCGTGACTCACCTCCTCCGGTCTTATCCCGCCCTCAAGGTGGAGCTCACCCTCATCGACCGGGTGGTGCGTCTGGTGGACGAGGGGATCGATGTGGCGGTGCGCATCGGCGATCTGCCCGACAGCGCGCTGCGCGCGGTCAAGGTGGCCGAGGTGCGGCGCATCCTGGTGGCGAGCCCCGCCTATCTTGCCCGCCGCGGCATGCCCGATGGCATCGGAGCGCTGCACGCCCATGACCTGATCGCCTTCACGGAACTGGAGCGCAGCGACGAATGGCGCTTTGGCGGTGCGGCCAAGGCGGCCATTCGCATCAGCCCGCGCCTCACCGTAAATACCGCCGATGCGGCTATCGCCGCGGCGGCGGCGGAGATGGGGATTGCGCGCGTCCTGTCTTACCAGGCCATGGACGCCATTGCCGCGGGACAGATTGTGAGTGTGCTCGACGCCGTCGCGCCGCCGGCGGTTCCGGTGCATCTCCTCTATCCGGCGGGTCGCAGCCCGTCGGTCAATGTGCGCGGGTTCCTGACCGCGGCCCGCACCCATTTTGGCGCCCTGCGCCTGACCGGGGCGGCGGCCTGAGACGCCTGTGTTTCCGAACGGTGGGCGATGGAGGGGCGCCTGCGGCCGCCGGGGCCGCGCGCCACTCTCGCGCACCGCACGGGTCTGTGCCCCGCTGCATCCCTTTGGATGTGTCCGCGGAGCCCTCCCTTTCCTTGCGGCGGAGCATAATCTAGCCTGCCGGGGACCGCCTCGCCTTCGGGGCTGCTGTTCTGAAGGCTTGTGCGTGCCTGTGTCGCTTCCTCCCGCCGGCCCAAATCCCGCCACGACGCACCGCAGCCGCTGGAGGTGGGTTGCCGCGGGCGCGCGGGCGGGCGTTTCGGTGCCGGGGCTGGTGCTCTTCGCCTCCTATATCGGCTTTGGCGGCCTGCTGCATGGGGTGGGCTTCCCCCTGGGGCCGGGCCTGCTGTCCACCTTGCTGATCTGGGCGCTGCCGGCGCAGGTGATCCTGGTGGGCGGGCTGGTGGCCGGCAACGCCTTGCCAGCGATCGCCCTGGCGGTGGGGCTGTCCTCCATCCGCCTGCTGCCCATGGTGGTGGCCATCGCCCCCTATCTGCGCGGGCGACGCCGCCATCTCTGGGTGGATCTGCTGTGCGCGCATTTTGTGGCGATGACCGTCTGGGTGGAGGGCACGCGCCTGCTGCCGCCGCTGCCCGCCGAGGGCCGGCTGCCGTTTGCCATGGGGCTCGGCAATGCGCTGCTGGGCCTTGCGCTGTGCGGCACCCTGGCGGGCTTCCTGCTGGCGGGGGAACTGCCCTTGCCGCTGGCCGGAGCCCTGCTGTTCCTCACCCCCGCCTCCTTCACCATCCTGATGGTGCGCGGATCGCAGACACCGCTGGACTGGATGGCCCTTGGCTTCGGCCTCGTCAGCGCGCCTTTGGTGTCCGGTCTCAGCGGTGGGCTGGACCTGATGATCGGCGGTGTGGGCGGCGGGACCCTCGCCTATCTGGTCGCCCGCTGGCTGCGGCGGGTCCGCCGATGATCTACGACAACGCCTGGATCGCCGCCGCCATCGTCATCGTCGTGGGCTTCCTGCCCACCGAGATCTGGCGCTGGCTGGCGGTCCTCGCCGGCCGCCGGGTCGAGGCGGGCAGCGAACTGTTCATCTGGATCAAGGCGGTCGCCACCGCCCTGCTGGCGGCGGTGGTGGGGCAACTGGTCTTCACCCCCACCGGCCCGCTGCAGGAGATGCCGCTGGCCCTGCGCGTGGGGGCCATCGCCGCCGGCGTTGTCGCCTTCCTGCTGGGGCGACGGTCGGTGCTGATCGGCGTCGGTGTGGCCGAACTGGTGCTTCTGGCCGGCTATTGGTGGATCTGACGGCGCGCGGCGAGCGATCGCGCCCCCCAAACAAAAGGGGCGCCCGAAGGCGCCCCAGTCTGGGAGAGAGCATGCGATCCGAAGACCTGACGCCGGCCGCTGACGGCCGGCGCTGTCGGCCTCAGACCGAGTAGTACATCTCGAACTCGACCGGATGCGGGGTCATCTCGTAGCGAGCGACTTCCGTCATCTTGAGGTCGATGTAGGACTCGATGAAGTCCTTCTGGAACACGTCGCCCTTCAGCAGGTAGTCGTGGTCCTTGGCGAGGGACTCCAGGGCTTCGCGCAGCGAGCCGCAGACGGTGGGGATCTGCTTCAGCTCGGCCGGGGGCAGATCGTACAGATCCTTGTCCATGGCTGCGCCGGGATCGATCTTGTTCAGGATGCCGTCGATGCCGGCCATGAACAGGGCCGAGAACGCCAGATAGGGGTTCGCGCCCGGATCGGGGAAGCGGACCTCGACGCGCTTGGCCTTCGGGTTGCTGGTGTAGGGGATGCGGCAGGAGGCCGACCGGTTGCGGGCCGAATAGGCCAGCAGCACGGGGGCCTCATAGCCGGGCACCAGACGCTTGTAGGAGTTGGTCAGCGGGTTGGTGAAGGCATTCAGCGACTTGGCATGCTTGATGATGCCGCCGATGTACCACAGGCATTCCTGGCTGAGGTCGGCATACTTGTCGCCGGCGAACACCGGCTTGCCGTCCTTCCAGATGGACTGATGCACGTGCATGCCCGAGCCATTGTCGCCATAGACGGGCTTCGGCATGAAGGTGGCGGTCTTGCCATAGATGTTGGCGACCTGATGGATGCAGTACTTATAGACCTGCAGATGGTCGGCCATGGTCACCAGCGGGCCGAACTTCAGGCCCAGCTCGTGCTGCGCGGACGCCACTTCGTGGTGATGCTTCTCGACGCGGGCGCCCATCTTGGCCATGGAGGCGAGCATCTCGGAGCGCATGTCCTGGGCGCTGTCGAGCGGGGGAACCGGGAAGTAGCCGCCCTTGGTCTTGATGCGATGACCGAGGTTGCCGCCTTCATAATCGGTGTCGCCGTTGGTCGGCAGCTCCATGGAGTCCAGCTTGAAGCCCGTGTTGTAGGGATCGGCCTTGAACTTCACGTCGTCGAAGATGAAGAATTCGGCTTCCGGGCCGAAAAACACGGTGTCACCGATGCCGGTGGACTGCAGATAGGCTTCCGCCTTGCGCGCGATGCCACGCGGGTCGCGACCGTAGGGCTCGCCCGTGGTGGGCTCGAGCACGTCGCAGACGATCGACAGGGTGGTCTCGGAGAAGAAGGGATCCACGCAGGAGGTGGAGGGATCCGGCATGAGCAGCATGTCGGACTCGTTGATCGCCTTCCAGCCGGCAATGGACGATCCGTCGAAGGCCTGGCCTTCGGCGAAGAAGTCTTCGTCGACCATGGTGATGTCAAAGGTGACGTGCTGCCACTTGCCGCGCGGATCGGTGAAGCGCAGGTCGACATACTTCACGTCGTTCGACTTGATGAAGTCCAGGACTTCCTTGGCCGTATTCATTTTTGCAAGCGCCTTTCCTCAAGTAAGCTTATTTCTTAATCGAAACTCAAATCGCGTCGAGGCCGGTCTCTCCAGTGCGGATGCGGATGGCTTCCTCGATGCTCGAGACGAAGATTTTACCATCCCCAATCCGCCCCGTCTGTGCGGCACGGAGGAGCGCTTCAACCGCCTTTTCCACCATGTCGTCCGCCAGGACGACCTCGATTTTCACCTTGGGGAGAAAATCCACCACATATTCTGCACCGCGGTACAGTTCGGTATGGCCTTTTTGCCGGCCGAACCCCTTGGCCTCGGTCACGGTAATACCCTGCAGTCCGACTTCTTGCAGGGCCTCCTTCACTTCATCGAGCTTGAAGGGCTTGATGATCGCCTCGATCTTTTTCATGCGCTCCGTCTCCCGGTGGCTCGTACTCTCCGCCGATCGTCTGAGCCGCCCTGTTGTAAGCACGATATATGCCATTCGTGCGATTGCCGGATCGTCGCAGCGGCAGGCGTGACTTAGTGCTTAAAATGTCGGCGATTGGCTCAAAAACTGAGCAGTTCTTCGGTTCCGATGATGGCCGCTTTGGACGTCAAATAGGCAGGGGCAGGCGCATTCCCGATGAAAGAGCTTCTTGAACCCACCGAAATGGCGCGGGCGGATCAGTTGGCCACGGCGGGCGGCACGACCGGTTCGGCGCTCATGGATCGGGCCGGCGCGGCGGTGGCGGACGCGGTGGCCCGCCGCCCCTTATCCACACGAATCACCATTCTGTGCGGCCCGGGCAACAATGGCGGCGACGGGTTCGTGGCCGCGCGCGTCCTGGTGCAGCGCGGCTATCGGGTCCGTCTGGCCCTGCTCGGCCAGGTTGAGCACTTGCGCGGGGATGCCGCGGGGGCCGCAACGCGCTGGCGGGGCGCGGTGGAGGACGCATCTGCCTGCGATTTGGGCGGTACCGACCTCCTGATCGATGCCCTGTTCGGGGCGGGACTGGCCCGCGATCTTGACGGCGCCGCCCGCGCCTTGGTGGAGCGCATCGCCGCCAGCGGCCTGCCGGTCATCGCGGTGGATCTGCCCTCGGGCCTCGACGGCGCCACCGGCCGGGTGCGCGGTGCGGCTGCGCCGGCGGTGGAGACGGTGACCTTCTTCCGCCGCAAGCCCGGCCATCTGCTGCTGCCGGGGCGGGCCTTGTGCGGCAAGGTGCGGGTGGCCGACATCGGCATCCCCGACAGCGTCCTGGACGAGATCCGACCGCTGACCAGCGTCAACGGGCCGGACCTGTGGCGGCCATCCTTCCCGACCCCTCTGGCGTCGGGGCACAAATACGCCCGTGGCCATGCGGTGGTGGTGAGTGGTGGACGCTGGACCGCCGGCGCGGCGCGGCTGGCGGCGCGGGCGGGCCTGCGCGCGGGGGCGGGCCTAGTCACCGTCGCGGCGCCGGAGGAGGCGCTGGCGGCGCACACCGCCTCCTATGCCGCCTTGATGATCCGCCCCATGGCCAGCGCCGGGGATCTGGCGAGCCTGCTGGCGGATCCACGCCTGTCGGCGGTGGTGATGGGGCCGGGGCTCGGGGTCGGGCCGGCGACGCGGGCGCTGGTGGAGGCGGCGGCAGGAGCGCAGCGCAAGCTGGTGCTGGATGCCGACGCGCTCACCAGTTTTGCCGGCGACTGCGCCGCCCTGGCGGCCCTCCTGGGCACCACCGCCGGCGCCATCGTCACCCCGCATGAAGGCGAATTCTCGCGCCTGTTCAAGGATGTGGCCGCAGTGCCGGAGGCCGCCGACAAGCTCGCGCGGGCGCGGGCGGCGGCACGGGCGCTGGGAGCAGTGGTGGTGCTGAAGGGGGCGGATACGGTGGTGGCGGCCCCCGATGGGCGGGCGGCCATTGCCGAGAATGCCCCGCCTTATCTCGCCACGGCCGGGGCAGGGGATGTGCTGGCGGGACTGTGCTGCGGGCTCCTCGCCCAGGCGATGCCGCCGTTCGAAGCGGCCGCCGCCGCGGTCTGGATCCATGGGGAGGCGGCCCGCGCCGCAGGTCCCGGGATGATCGCAGACGATCTGCCCGAGGCGCTGCCGCAGGTCTATCGGCGCCTGTTCGAGGGCGAATAACCCTTTGACATCGAGACGCGATATCGGTTCCGCCGCCGAACGGCCGGCGGCGGAAACGGGGTGGGAGCCGGCCTACTTCACCTCATAATAAGCGGCCGCCAGGACTTCGCCGGAGCCGCCCTTGCGGGCGATGATCGCCCACTTGCCCACCGCATCCGCCTTGAGGGCAACGCGGACCGTGGCGCGGGCAGGCACCGGGACGGTGTCGTGCCACCAGGGCTTCCAGCCGTCATCCATGCCGTCCAGCACCCGCACCGGGACCCCGTGAAAATGCACGGCCACCGGCGCATCGACCTTGTTGGACAGGGTGATGACCGCGGACTTCCCCATTTGCAACGCCGTGAGTGAGGCAAGGTCGTTCACACGCGCCGCCCCCGGTCCGAGCGGCAGCTCGACACGGGTTGCGCCCTCCAGCGGGATCTTCTCCGGCAGATCGTTGGCCGGCAGCGGCGCCGGGGTGGCGGGGGGCGCCGGCAGCGGGCTGGGGCCCACGGGGGCGATCAAGGCCAGTTGCACCGGGGTGCGGGTGGTCTCGATTTCGAGCACGATGGGGTCGGCGGAGTTGCCGTTGAGATTGACGTCCAGCGCCAGATCGATGCGCCCGCCGGGCACCAGCTGCAGCCGGCCCTCCTTCACCGCGAACGGAGCGGTGGGCTGGCCGTCGACGGCGATCACCCAGCTGGTGGCGTCCACCACATGCAGCCGCAGGAATTCCAGCGAGCCGTTGATGAGCCGCAGGCGCGCCCGCGCGCCCGCCGGCGCTTCCAGCGTGGGGGAGACGCCGCCGTTCACGGTGATGAGCGGCACCGTCATGGTTGGGTCGGGGGCCCAGGTCTGGATGAACATCACATGGTCGGCGCCGAACGGGGAGGGGCCCGGCTCCTCCACCACCAGGGCGCCCGCCAGCGCGCGGTTCGACTGGGCGGGATCGTAGGCGTGATACCAGAAGGTCCCCGCATCGGGCGGGGCGAAACTGAGGGGGCGGGTCTGCCCGGGGGCGATGGCCGGGCCGGTGAGCCCGGGCACGCCGTCCAGGGCGTTGGGCACCCGAACGCCGTGCCAGGTGACGTCGAACGGAACCTTGAGCTGGTTGCCGGCGGCCACCGACAACGTGTCGCCCTTCTTCACCCGCAACGCGGGGCCGGGCAGAGCGGTCTCGAACAGATCCACCGGCGCGCTGCCGCCCAACTCGATGCGCTGCGCCGGAGCGGCGGTGAGCGGGATCGGCGTCGCGGCGGTCTGGGCGAAACCGACGCGCGGCAGGGCGCCGCTGAGGGCGAGAGCCGCGGTGCCGGTCAAGGCGGCGCGGCGGGAGAACAGCGGTACGCGCAAGACATCTCTCCGCAACTTAGAGAAGGAAGCGGGGCGACCTTCTCTTGTCGGCGGCGAAAGGGCAAGTGGCGATTGGTGGCACCATGCTCCCGCCGAGGCGTTCTCTCAGGGGGCGCTGGGGGGCGCCGCGATACCATCCAGGGCGGCCATCTCATCCGCCGGCAGGTCCAGGGTCGCCGCTGCCAGATTCTCTTCCAGATGCGCCACGGACCCGGTGCCGGGGATCAGCAGGATGTTGGGCGCGCGGGCCAGCAGCCAGGCGAGCGCCACCTGCATGGGGGTAGCCCCGAGCCGTTCCGCCACCGCCGACAAAGCGGAGGATTGCAGCGGCGAGAAGCCGCCCAGCGGGAAGAAGGGCACATAGGCAATGCCCGCACGGGCCAGGTTATCGACCAGGGCATCGTCGTCCCGGTGCGCCAGATTGTACTGATTTTGCACGCAGACGATCTCGCAGATGCCTTGCCCCTCGGCCACCTGGGCCGCGGTAACGTTGCTGAGTCCGATATGGCGCACCAGGCCCCGCCGCTGCAGGTCGGCCAGCACCGTCAGGGGTTCCGCGATGGAGCCTTCCGCCGGACCGTGGACGTCGAACATGAGCCGCAGGTTTACCACGTCCAGAACGTCCCGACCGAGGTTGCGCAGATTGTCGTGCACCGCCGCTTCCAGTTCCGCCGGCGCGAAGGCCGGCAGCCAGGCCCCGTCGTCACCGCGCCGGGCGCCGATCTTGGTGACGATGACCAGATCGTCTCCATAAGGCGCCAGCGCCTCGCGGATGAGGCGGTTGGTGACGTGCGGGCCATAGAAATCACTGGTGTCGATGTGGTTGACGCCGGCAGCCACCGCGGCGCGCAGCACGGCGAGGGCGGCGGCCGGGTCCTTCGGAGGGCCGAACACGCCCGGGCCAGCCAATTGCATGGCGCCATAGCCCAGGCGCCGCACGGTGTGGCTGCCGAGGGCGAAGGTGCCGGATGAGGCGAGAGGAGACACAGACGACATGGGCGGGGCTCCGAGTTGGTCCGTCATTCTTAGCCCCTGTCCGCTAACATGATAATCCGGCACAATCGGCACGGGCTGTACCGGAAGGCGAACAATGAAGCCGGACCTCAATGATTTGAACGCCTTCCTCGCCGTGGTCCGCGCTGGGGGCTTCCGAGATGGCGCGCGCGCCGGCGGCGGCAGCGCGTCGGGCCTCAGCGAGGCGGTGCGCCGGCTGGAGGGGCAATTGGGGATCCGCCTGCTGCACCGGACCACGCGCAGCGTCGCGCCCACCGAGGCGGGCCGCCGATTGCTGGAGCGGCTCGCGCCGGCGCTGGGTGAGGTGGCGGCGGCGCTGGACGCGGTCCACGGGCTGCGCGACCGGCCGGCCGGCACATTAAAGCTGAATGTGCCGGTGAGCGCCGCGCGCCTGGTGTTGCCGGCGCTGGTGCCGGGGTTTCTGGCCGCCTTTCCGGAAATCCGCCTGGAGGTGCTGGCCGAGGACAGCTTCGTCGATCTGCTGGCCGCAGGGTGCGACGCGGGCATCCGCTATGACGAGCGGCTGGAGCTGGACATGATCGCGGTGCCCATCGGTCCCCGCGTGCAACGCTTCGCCGCCGCCGCCGCGCCCGCCTACCTGAAGCGCCACGGGCAGCCGCAGCATCCCCGCGACCTGCTGGACCACGCCTGCCTCCGTGGCCGCTTCTCCAGCGGCACCATGATGGACTGGGAGTTCGAGCGCGACGGCGAGGTGGTGCGCATCGATCCCACCGGCCACCTGCTGGTCAGCGTGGGCGCCGCCACCGATCTGGCGGTGGAGGCCGCCATCGCCGGCACCGGCATAATTCAATTGTTCGAGGACTGGCTGCGGCCGTATCTGGACAGCGGCGCCCTGGTGCCGGTGCTAGAGCCCTGGTGGCCACGCTTTTCCGGGCCGTTCCTCTATTATCCCGGCCGCCGCCTGGTGCCGCCGCCGTTGCGCGCCTTCATCGACTATGTGAAGGCGGCAGGGCCGTGACGCCCCGCAGGGGGCCACGGAGCGGGAGGGGCAACCGCGTGCTGTGCACGCAAACCACAGGTCCGCTTTTTCTTGCTGCACCCAGAACGCAGCGTGATATAAGCCGCAACCCGGCCGGACCCGAGTCATCGGTCGAGCGAGCGATGTTTTGCGCGTGTGGCTTATGCGCGGGAAGGTCGATCGCATGCGGGCGTGGCGGAACTGGTAGACGCGCGGGATTTAGGTTCCCGTGACGAAAGTCGTGGGGGTTCGAGCCCCTCCGCCCGCACCACGTCCCCCACTCGCTTCCGTTGGGATGCACAGGCTCCTCCCGCGAGGGGTCCTGACGAGTTTCGAACGAATCTGCCGCGCGCGGCACTATGGATGAAGGCAAGACGATGCAGGTGACCGAAACCCAGGCCGAGGGCCTCAAGCGCGCCTATACTGTGGTGCTCCCCGCGGCCGATCTCGACGCCAAGGCCAAGGATCGCCTCGTTGAGCTGAAGGACAAGGTGAAGATCAACGGCTTCCGTCCCGGCAAGGTGCCGGTGGCGCACATCAAGGCGCTCTACGGCAAGTCGGTGATGGCCGAGGTGATCGACCAGGCCGTGACCGAAGCCAACAGCAAGATCGTCGAGGACAACGGCCTGCGCCTGGCGCTGCCGCCCAAGGTCGAGCTGCCGCAGTCCGAGGACGAGGTGAAGGGTGTGATCGAGGGTCTCACCGACCTGACCTACACCATCGAACTGGAAATCCTGCCCAAGATCGAGCTGGGGAATTTCAAGGACATCACCATCGAGAAGCCGGTGGCCATCGTCGCCGATTCCGAGGTGGACGAGACCGTGAGCCGCCTCGCTGAGGGCAACCGGCCCTACACCGCCAAGGAGGGCGCTGCTGCCTCCGGCGACCGCATCACCGTGGACTTTGTCGGCTCCATCGACGGCGTGCCGTTCGATGGCGGCGCGGGTGAGGGCGTGCAGGTGGTGATCGGCTCCAACAGCTTCATTCCGGGCTTCGAAGAGCAGCTCATCGGCCTGTCGGCCGGCGAGGAGCGCACCGTCAACGTCAGCTTCCCGACCAACTATCTGTCGGCGGACCTGGCCGGCAAGGATGCGTCCTTCGCGGTGAAGGCCTCGGCGGTGGAAGCCCCCGGCGAGTTCGCCATCGACGACGCGTTTGCCACCTCCCTCGGTCTGGAGAGCCTCGACAAGCTCAAGGAGCAGGTGCGTGAGCGCATCGCCAAGGAGCACGAGGGCGCGACCCGCCAGAAGGTGAAGCGCCAGCTGCTGGACGCGCTGGATGCCACCCACAAGTTCGACGTGCCCCCGAGCCTGGTGACCCAGGAGTTCGATGGTGTGTGGGGCCAGGTCCAGCAAGACCTGGCGCAGCAGAAGCGCAGCTTCGCCGACGAAGGCACCACCGAGGACGACGCTCGGGTCGAGTACCAGCGCATCGCCGAGCGCCGCGTGCGTTTGGGTCTGGTTCTTGCAGAGATCGGTGAGCGCAACAATATACAGGTCAGCGACGATGAAGTGACGCGCGCGGTGGTGGAGCGGGCGCGTCAGTTCCCCGGCCAGGAACAGCAGGTATGGGATTATTATCGCCGCACCCCGCAGGCGATGGCGTCCCTGCGTGCCCCCCTGTTCGAGGAGAAAGTGGTCGACTTCCTGCTGGAGCTTGCGAACGTCACCGAAAAGCCGGTGACGCGCGAGGAGCTCTATAAGGAAGATGAGGAGAAGGCGGCCTGATAAGGGCCGGTTTTCTGCTCAACCTCCTTCCGCCTGCGACGAAATCGCGCGCCTGCCCCGCGCCGAGGACCGAAAATGCGTGATCCTGTTGATACCTACATGAATTATTTGGTCCCCATGGTGGTCGAGCAGACCAACCGTGGGGAGCGGTCCTACGACATCTATTCGCGCCTTCTCAAGGAGCGGATCATCTTCCTGACCGGTCCGGTGGAAGACGGGATGTCCACGCTGACCGTGGCGCAGCTTCTGTTTCTTGAGGCGGAAAACCCCAAGAAAGAGATCTCGATGTACATCAATTCCCCCGGTGGAATTGTGACCTCGGGCCTCGCCATCTACGACACCATGCAGTTCATCCGCCCCGCCGTCTCCACGCTGTGCATCGGCCAGGCCGCCTCCATGGGCTCCTTGCTGTTGACTGCGGGCGAGAAGGGTCTGCGGTTTGCGCTGCCGAATGCCCGAATCATGGTCCATCAGCCGTCCGGCGGCTTCCAGGGCCAGGTGACGGACATCATGCTCCACGCCAAGGAAATCATGAGCCTCAAGCAGCGGCTCAATGAAATCTATGTGAAGCACACGGGCCAGGCACTCAAGGCGATCGAAGAGGCGCTCGAGCGCGACAACTTCATGACTGCCGCCGCCGCGGCCGAGTTCGGACTGATCGATTCCGTGCTCGACAAGCGCCCCGCCGACGAGGCCGCCAAGGCCTGATCGGATCCGTTTTCCGGGGGCGGCGCGCGCGTTGGACTTGCGTGCGCTGCGATATCGCGCTTGCATGCTCCGATAGCCGGCATTGGACCGGCTGCGTCGGGCCGTCGCCGCAAGGCGCACCGCCGAGGAGGTGAGACCCACCTCGGCGTTCCGACGCAGCCATCGACACCGATGGCGGCGCACGACCCGGCGTGCGCGATGGACAGTCCCTCTATCAACTGGCCTTCGTTCACACGGGTCGATCTGGCAGGGTCCGATCAGGCACGCCATATGCATGTGCCTTGATTGAGCCCTCCAGGGGTGCTTGGCTGAGGGGTCATCCGCGGTTCGGCGCTGACGTGTGGCGGCGAACCTAGCCTACCGCAAGGTTGTGGCGGTAGTTTAAGACAGTGGTCATCGTCAAGGTGTCTGCTGTGTGACAGCCGCAAGGCTGACAGGCGAGATAGACAGGCAAGGCAGCCGCAAGGCTGCGCGTTCAAAGCAGTCGCAAGGCTGCATGAGTTGGCTGAGGTGCGGTCGCAAGACCGAAGGGGAGCGAGACGCAGACGCGGATCGCCCCCGCAAGGGTTCCGTCTCGCGACGGCGGGAGGCCCTCCCAGGGGCATCGCGTCTTTCGTGCCGGACCACACGGAGATGAAGATGAGCAAGACCGGCGGCAGCGACAGCAAGAACACGCTTTACTGCTCGTTCTGCGGCAAAAGCCAGCACGAGGTCCGCAAGCTCATCGCAGGGCCTACGGTCTTCATTTGCGACGAGTGTGTCGAGCTGTGCATGGACATCATTCGCGAGGAGAGCAAGTCCTCTCTCGTGAAGTCG
This sequence comes from Azorhizobium sp., assembly GCA_965227945.1. Lineage (GTDB taxonomy): Bacteria > Pseudomonadota > Alphaproteobacteria > Rhizobiales > Xanthobacteraceae > Azorhizobium. The sequence goes on from CBDDGQ010000005.1 coordinate 1,070,657, forward strand.
CGGGATGGCATCCCGACCCCGAAGGAAATCCGCAAGGTCCTGGATGACTATGTCATCGGCCAGGAGCATGCGAAGAAGGTCCTCTCGGTGGCGGTGCACAACCACTACAAGCGCCTGAACCACGCCTCCAAGCATGGCGATGTGGAGCTGGCCAAGTCGAACATCATGCTGATCGGGCCCACCGGCTCCGGCAAGACGCTGCTGGCCCAGACGCTGGCGCGCATCCTCGACGTGCCCTTCACCATGGCCGACGCCACCACGCTGACCGAAGCCGGCTACGTGGGCGAGGATGTAGAGAACATCATCCTCAAGCTGCTCCAGGCCGCCGACTACAATGTGGAGCGGGCGCAGCGCGGCATCGTCTACATCGACGAAATCGACAAGATCAGTCGCAAGTCCGACAATCCGTCCATCACCCGCGACGTGTCGGGCGAGGGCGTGCAGCAGGCGCTGCTGAAGATCATGGAGGGCACGGTCGCCTCCGTGCCGCCCCAAGGCGGCCGCAAGCATCCGCAGCAGGAATTCCTGCAGGTGGACACCACCAACATCCTGTTCATCTGCGGCGGCGCCTTCGCCGGGCTGGACAAGATCATCGCCACCCGGGGCAAGGGCGGCACCTCCATCGGCTTCGGCGCCAAGGTGGCGTCCGTTGAAGACCGTCGCCCCGGCGAAGTGTTCCGCGAAGTGGAGCCTGAGGATCTGCTGAAGTACGGCCTCATCCCCGAGTTCATCGGCCGCCTGCCGGTGCTGGCGACCCTGGGTGATCTGGACGAGGCGGCGCTCAAGCAGATCCTGTCCGAGCCCAAGAACGCGCTGGTGAAGCAGTATCAGCGCCTGTTCGAGATGGAGAACGTGGATCTCACCATCCACGAGGAGGCCCTCGGCGCCATCGCCCGCAAGGCGATCGAACGCAAGACCGGCGCCCGCGGCCTGCGCTCCATCATGGAAGGCATCTTGCTGGACACCATGTTCGATCTGCCGGGTCTGGAGGGCGTCGAAGAGGTGGTGATCAGCAAGGAAGTGGTCGAGCAGGGCGCCCGCCCGCTCTACATCTACGCAGACCGCGTCGGCGACGCCGGCGCCAGTGCGTGAGGGGCTTTGCCCCCTGTTCTTCCCCCGCCGGTGCAAGGCGGGGGAGGGGTCTGTTAACGCCTTGGGACAGACGCTGGAACGGTCCGCGTTGGGATTGTTTCCGGCGACCTTGAAAGCCTCTGGCGCGCTCTCCATTTCTGTAGAGAAGATTCCGGTCAACGGGTCTCGGTTCCTCTGCCTCCCGCGGATGTTTCCCCCCGCATCAGCATTGAAATCCCGATCCCGTCCCGGCTGCGCCATGCAGGCGGATCATCTTCCGTCTGCATGGGCGCCTTATGAAAGGATTGGGTCATGACGAGCCCGAAGCCGCGCCCCCCCCTCGTTCCCGGCGTCGCCCAGACGTTCCCGGTGCTCCCGCTGCGGGACATCGTGGTGTTTCCGCATATGATCGTCCCCCTGTTCGTGGGTCGCGAGAAGTCGATCCGCGCCCTTGAAGAGGTGATGCGCGGCGACACCTACATTCTGCTGGCCACGCAGGAGAACGCCTCCGACGACGATCCCTCCACCGACGCCATCTATCGTGTCGGCACGCTGGCGACCGTCCTGCAGCTGCTGAAGCTGCCCGACGGTACCGTCAAGGTGCTGGTGGAAGGCGTCACCCGCGCCCAGGTGGTGCAATATACCGATCGCTCCGACCTCTATGAGGCGGAAGCCATCACCCTCGACGACGATGCCGGCGACCCGGTGGAGGCGGAAGCCCTCGCCCGCTCGGTGGTCAACGAGTTCGAGAACTATGTGAAGCTCAACAAGAAGGTGTCGCCCGAAGTGGTGGGCGTCGTCGGCCAGATCGACGACCACGCCAAGCTTGCCGACACCATCGCCTCGCATCTCGCGGTGAAGATCCCCGAGAAGCAGGCCGTGCTGGAGACCATCAAGGTCGCCGACCGGCTGGAGAAGGTGCTGGGCCTGATGGAGAGCGAGATCTCCGTGCTCCAGGTGGAGAAGCGCATCCGCACGCGGGTGAAGCGCCAGATGGAGAAGACCCAGCGCGAATACTATCTCAACGAGCAGATGAAGGCGATCCAGAAGGAACTCGGCGACGAGGACGGCAAGGACGACCTCCAGGAGCTGGAAGACCGGATCAAGCGCACCAAGCTGACCAAGGAAGCGCGCGAGAAGGCCACCCACGAGCTCAAGAAGCTGCGCCAGATGTCGCCCATGTCGGCGGAAGCCACCGTGGTGCGCAATTATCTGGATTGGCTGCTGTCGATCCCGTGGAGCGTCAAGAGCAAGGTCAAGAAGGACCTGCCGTTTGCTCAGTCGGTGCTGGACGCCGATCACCATGGCCTGGACAAGGTCAAGGAGCGGATCGTCGAGTATCTGGCGGTGCAGAGCCGCGCCAATAAGCTGACCGGCCCGATCCTGTGCCTGGTCGGTCCTCCGGGCGTGGGCAAGACCTCGCTGGGCAAGTCCATCGCCAAGGCGACGGGCCGTGAGTTCGTGCGCGTCTCTTTGGGCGGCGTGCGCGACGAAGCGGAGATCCGTGGTCACCGGCGGACCTATATCGGCTCCATGCCGGGCAAGATCATCCAGTCCATGCGGAAGGCCAAGAAGTCCAATCCGCTGTTCCTGCTGGATGAGATCGACAAGATGGGCGCCGATTTCCGCGGCGATCCGTCCTCGGCCCTGCTGGAAGTCCTGGATCCCGAGCAGAACGGCACCTTCGCCGATCACTATCTGGAAGTGGATTACGACCTTTCCAACGTGATGTTCGTGACCACCGCCAACACCCTCAACATCCCGCCAGCCTTGCTGGACCGGATGGAGGTGATCCGCATCGCCGGATACACCGAGGACGAGAAGCTGGAGATCGCGCGCAAGCATCTGATCCCCAACACCATGCAGAAGCATGGGCTGCAGCCCAAGGAATGGGCCATTGACGACGCAGCCCTGCTGCAGGTCATCCGCCGCTATACGCGGGAGGCCGGCGTGCGCAATCTGGAGCGTGAGATGTCCACCCTCGCCCGCAAGGCGGTGAAGGACCTCATCATCTCCAAGAAGAAGACGGTGAAGGTGACCGCCAAGAACCTCGAGGACTTCCTCGGCGTGCCGCGCTACCGGTATGGCGAGATCGAGCGCGAGGATCAGGTGGGTGTGGTCACGGGCCTGGCCTGGACCGAGGTGGGCGGCGAGCTGCTGACCATCGAAGGCGTCATGATGCCCGGCAAGGGCCGCATGACGGTGACCGGCAACCTGAAGGAAGTGATGAAGGAGTCCATCTCCGCGGCCGCATCTTATGTGCGCTCGCGGGCCGTGGACTTCGGCATCGAGCCGCCTTTGTTCGAGCGCCGGGACATCCACGTCCATGTGCCGGAGGGGGCAACCCCGAAGGACGGGCCGTCGGCGGGTGTCGCCATGGTCACCACCATCGTCTCCGTGCTCACGGGCATCCCCGTGCGCCGCGACGTGGCGATGACCGGCGAGATCACCTTGCGCGGTCGGGTGCTGCCCATTGGCGGCCTCAAGGAGAAGCTGCTGGCCGCTTTGCGCGGCGGCATCAAGCGGGTGCTGATCCCCGAGGAGAACGCCAAGGATCTGGCGGACATCCCGGACAATGTGAAGAACGCGCTGGAGATCATTCCGGTGACGCACATGGATGAGGTGCTCACCCACGCTTTGGTGCGCCGTCCCGACCCGATTTCCTGGACGGAACGTCCGGTGAGCGGCGCGGAAGCGGTGGTGGCCGAGGACGATGCCACCGGTGTGGTCGCTCACTGAGCGATTACAAGGACTTAAGAGGACCTGGCGGGCGGCGCGATCTTCGCGCCGCCCGTTTTCTTTTGGGGCGGAAACCGTGGGAAATCCTTCATTTATGCGGGTTTGTGGCGCTTGCCGCTTGCAAAAGCCACATTTTCCGTAAAGCTTCCCGCGCATCGGGGTGGCGAAAGCCGCACGATTCGAAGAGAGACAATGGAAGGAACGGTCACATGACCACCAAGAACGAACTGATCGCCGCGGTGGCCGAAGAGGCCAAGCTCACGAAGGCGGCTGCGGCGGCTGCAGTGGACGCGACGTTCGACATCATCGCCAAGGCGCTGCAGGACGGTGAAGAAGTGAAGCTGATCGGCTTCGGCTCCTTCTCGGTGGTGAGCCGCGCTGCCCGTGAGGGTCGCAACCCCCGCACCGGCAAGCCGGTGAAGATCAATGCGTCCAAGGCTCCGAAGTTCACGCCCGGCAAGGGCCTGAAGGAAGCCGTCAACGGCTGATCCGACGTTCCGTGCGGCGCTCCCCTGCACATGCAGGCGGAGCGCCCCGGCGCGGCCGCTGCAGCGGGATCGTCGATCTCCCGCTTGGACGGCTAGGTTTGCCAGCTGAGGGACCGCGCAGGCCATCGCCAGGCCCCTGGCGCCTCGGTCCATGATCTTCTCCCCGCCGATTCTTCGTTGAGGCCCGCGCGCCGGCCGGGCTCCTGCCAGCTTGCGTGTCGTCCGGGCCAGTCCCATGACTGCCGTGCGGAGGCTTCGGGCCGGGGCAGGGGCGGACATGGTGGCAATGCGAATCCTGGTGACCGGCGCCTCAGGTGCCGGCGTCACCACCTTGGGCCGGGCGCTGGCTCGGTGCCTGGGCGCCGGTCATCTCGACATTGACGATTACGACTGGCTGCCCACCGACCCCCCGTACCGAATCCGACGCCCCACGGCTGAACGGCTTCGCCTGCTGTCTGCTGATCTTCAGGCCAGCCCGCACTGGGTCATGTCCGGATCGCCGGATGGCTGGGGCGAGCCACTATTGGCCGATGCCACGCTTGCGGTGCTGGTGGACACGCCCACCGATCTCCGCCTGGCACGCCTGCGGGCCCGGGAAGCCGCCCGCTTTGGCGATCGCATCCGCCCCGGCGGCGACATGGCCGAGCAGCATGCCGACTTCCTGGCCTGGGCGGAGGGATATGACACCGGCGCCTGCACCAGTCGCAATCGGGCGCGGCATGCGCGGTGGCTGGCCGCCTTGGGGCTGCCCCTGGCGCAGGTCAGCGGCCTGATCAGCACGGACGAGCAGGTGGCCTGGCTGATCGCGCGGGCCGTTGTCCGCGGACCGGCGGGGGGACGGGACCCGTCCCCGACGGAGGCGTGAAGCAGTGACGACCGCAGGTCGTGCCAATTGGGGTTGGTGGCGGGTGCTCTTGCGCCTCTGCGCGGCCGGTGGTTAAACCGCCGGGCGCGAGCGGCCACGGCGGCGGTGCGAGGGCGGTTAGCTCAGTTGGTAGAGCATCTCGTTTACACCGAGAGGGTCGGCGGTTCGAGCCCGTCACCGCCCACCATGCCTTGATCCCCTGCACTTCATATCAGAGCGGCCCTGGCGGCGGGCAGCCGAGGGCGTGCGTCCGCGGGGCGCCGCCGAGCGCAGCTGAAGCCGCTCGGGGGCTCCGACTTGGCGCGCAATATGCCTAGTGAGGCCGCAGAGCGGACCCTTGGCGGGTTTCCGACATCGCATCCCATCAGGAGCGTCGCGTGGCCGCATTGCAGGAAATCGGGACCGTCATCGCCTTGGCACCGGCCAAGCCCACCGGATTGGCGGAGCTGGGCGTGCCCTTGGACCCCTCCAGCGTGGTGAAGAAGGGGCGGGCGCACGAATTCGCCCAGCTTCTGGCCGACGGCACCATCGGCCGGCGGTTCCAGGATCTGCGGGTCACCGCCATCCAGACGCAGGAGGCCGCGGCGCCGTCCGCCAAGGTCTTTGTCCAGTTCGAGGTGTTTGGCGACAATACCGCGGTGCTCGACGACGGGTCCGGGTTCCAGGCGCGGCTGTTTGCCGGTGATGCGCTCCTCGCGGATCTCACCTCCAGCGCCCTGTTCCTCCCCTATGGCAATTTCTGGTACGCGAACCGCTTCGTGTTCGACGTGCCGGCCATCGCCCTCGCGCAGGCCGACCGGTTTGAGTTCATCGCCACATCCGAAGACGTGCGCGCGCTCTAGGGCGGTCGGACCCATGACGCAGATGCCGGACGACTTCGCCTCCCGCTGGCTGCAACTGGATCCCGGCCTGGGCCTGCTGCGCTTGTCGGCGCTCTATGCCGAGCGGGGCGCCCGCCCCGACGACGACACGCTGAACGCCATCTTCCTGCATGTGGAGGCGGGCGCGCTGGCCCAGCGGCCGGCGCAGGCCATGTGGCCGGAACTGGCCGCCGGCCTGATGGCCCCGCAGCCGGGCATGATGATCCAGGTGCTGCGGGAGTCCGGGGTGCTGCAGGTCATCCTGCCGGAGGTGGTGCGCCTGTTCGGCGTGCCGCAGATGGCGGACGAGGGCGGCGAAGTGGATATGGGCCTGCATCTGATGCGGACCTTGAACGAAACCGCCCGCCTGGGCGCGCCGCTGGCGGTGCGCTTTGCAGTGCTGGTGATGCATGTGGGCAAGTGGGATTCGCCGCCCGAGCATCTGCCCGTGCACTATCGGCACGGGGAGCGCGGCGGCCCGCGCATCGATGACATCTGCAGCCGGTTCGGGGTGCCGGACGCCTGTCGCGACATGGCCCATCTGGCGCTCGCCGAGGCCGAGCGGGTGCACCGTGTATCCAACGTGCGCGCCGGGCCCATCGCCGCTTTGCTGGACCGCCTCGGCGCCTTCGACCGGCCGGCGCGCTTCCGCCACCTGCTGCTGCTGTGCCTGTGCGACTACGCCGCCTATGACCGGCCGGTGGCGCGGGCCTATGCCAAAGCCGCCATTCTGGAGACGGCGCTGGCGGCCTGCACCGCGCAGGATCGGCGGGATCCTTCAGACCGCACGGGCGCGGGGAACGGGCAGCGGCTTGCGGCCCATGCCGCCGCCATCGCGCAGGCCCTCCATTCCGTGCGCTGGGCCAGCGAGTAATGTCCGGGAGGCATGCCCCATGAGCCTCGATCTCATCCGCCTGGGCAAGCTGCTGGCGCTCGCCGGCAGCGAGAACGAGGGCGAGGCGGCGGCGGCCATCCGCAAGCTCAAGGCGCATCTGTCGTCGGAAGGGTTGAGCTTGACCGATCTTGGCCAGCGGCTGATGGCCCAGGGTCCTCAGCGGCCGGAGGGCGACCGCCAAGGGCCCGCGCGCGATCCGGCCGCCGCCAGCTTCACGGATGAGGCGGGGGTCGTCTGGCCCAGCCAGGAGGCCCATGACAAATTCCAGGCGGCGGTCGCGGCCCGCCGCGAGAAGGACTGGCAGCGCACCGCGCCCGAGCGCACCGCGCTCGTTGCCCGCTATGGCTCGCGCGAGGCCGCGCTCGCTCGCAGCGCACGAGAGCAGCTGGTGCACGATGCGGTGGCGGACCTTCTGGTGCGCCAGGATCCCGATGTGGATCCGCCCGGGCGTTGGCACGCCAGCCTCGACGGCTGGGATCGTAGTCTCCTCCACCCGTCCGAGCGGGTGCTGGCCCGCATCGCCCAAGCCTTCCCGCTACCCACCACCGTGCGGGAGGCCAAGGACGAATACGACTACTGGATCGAGCGCTCGCGCGAGCTGGAGATGCTCATGGGCCGGCCGGCGGATCCCCAATTGGACCTGCCCGCCATCTGCCGCGCGCAGCGGGTGCAGGCGCTCTATCAGCGGGAATTGCCCATCCGCTCCATCGACGATCTGCACCTGCGCCTGCAGTTCTCGGTCAGCCCCGAATGGCGGGACGACACCGGCGAAGGGTTGCCGCTGATCCTCGAGGCCTTCGAGGCGCTGGTCATCGCCCCCGCTGCGGCGGAGGCCGAGGCGCCGCAGCAGAGCTGAGGGGCGCCAAAGGGCAGGCGGCAACCCGGCCATCGTGCGCGGGTCGGGTTGGCCAACGGAGGAAGGATGCATGACCTATCCACGGGTGACGCGCGTCTCGCATCGCTGGCTCGGCGAGATGCTGCGGATGATGCTGAGCGAGCAGCTGTTCCTCGATCTCACCCTGGAGGAGGGCCGCACCTTGTCACGGGCCTTCACCGCCGTGGCGCATGACTGGCGGCGCACGGATGTCGTCTATCTGAGCCCGGTGGGCAGCGACGGCGATTTCTCTGCCGCCGTCAGTGCCCATGGGCTGGATGTGGAAACGTCGGACGGTGGCCAGCATCTGGACTGGGACGCGGTCACTGAGCTGGCCGAGCGCCTGGCGGTGGAGTGAGCGGCCGCGCGAGGCTGCGAGGGCCCGAGGCTGGCGTCGGAACAACGCCCTGTCTTGATCCTGCGGCGCAAGGGGCGGGCAGGGGCGGGCGATCCTGTGCCTCGGCTGGGCGACCCCGCGCCTCGCCCGTCAGGACGGTGCCGGCGGCGAGGGCCGGTCATTCTGCCCGGCCCCGTCCGCCGTCGCGGTGAGGACCTCCACCTTGCGGGCGATGGCCCGCCAGGTTTCCGCGGCGTCGCTCTTGCCGCACAGCTCGAAGCTGTGCGCCATCTCCGCCGCGAAGGCCACGCCCTCCGCGCCGTATTGCTCGGCGATGATCCAGGCGGTCTGCCAGACATCGGTTTCGCGCGCCATGGCGGCTCTCGCGCTCAACGCTGCGCCGGCCTCTTCGCCGTGGTCACAAATCCAACACCAGTGTGTCGCCTTTGGCACGCGACACACAGGCCAGGAAATAGCCCTCCGCCCGCTGCTCGGCGGACAGGCGCTTGTCGCGGTGATCCACCTCGCCCTCCAGCACCTTGACCTTGCAGGTGCCGCACAGGCCCTGTTCGCAGGAGGTGGGGACCTTCACCCCCTTCTCCTCCAGGAAGCCCGCCACCGTCTTGTCGCCGGGAATCTTGAACACCGCGCCGGTGCTGGCGATCTTCACCTCGAACACCTTGTCCAGCAGCGGCGCCGCCTGCTTGGCATTGAAGCGCTCCACATGGATGCGCTCCTCGCTCCAGCCTTTCTGCGTGGCGGTCTTGACGATAGGGTCCAGCCACCAATCGGCGCCGCAGATGAACAGATGGGTGTCCGCGCTCTGCGCGGCCAGGACCTCGGCCACGTTGAGCAATTGGTTCTGCTCGCTGTCTTCAAGGTAATAGCGGGTGTCTGCCGCGAAGGCGGCGCCATCGATGGCGCCGCGGAACGAGCCCGGCGACATGAGCGCGAAGACATAGTGCAGCTCGAAGGGAATGGCCTGCGCCTTCAGGTGCGCGGCGATGCTCAGCACCGGCGTCACGCCGATGCCGCGGGCGATCAGGACGGCGCGCTGGAGACTCCGTGGCACGCGGAAGCGGTTGCGCGGCAGGGACACCTGCAGCGTGTCGCCCACCTTCACGCTCTCATGCAGGGCGCGCGAGCCGCCGCGCCCATTGGGATCCTTCCACACGCCGATGCGATAGCGCTGGCGGTCGGAGGGGCTGTTGAACAGCGAATATTGGCGCACCAGCCCGCCGGGCAAGGTCACGTCCACATGCGAGCCGGCCGAAAAGGCGGGAAGCTCCACACCATCCGGATCGACCAGCTCGAACGAGACCATGTTGTGAGCCTCAATGGCCTTGTCCGCCACGACAAGGGAGCGCAGGGCATCGTCTGTCATGTCATCCTCTGTGTCGTACACACCCGTGGTTCAGGGTGCAGTGCAAATTGGAGACCAGGGCGCTGCTGTCGGCCCAGAGTTTGCTTTTGCTTGCGGTGCTGGGGGCGCGGCCCGTTATGGTCGTTCGCGGCAGGGACGGGCAGCGGCCCGTGTCGCCTTTGCAGGGATCGGATGCCATCATGTTCAGGGATGAGACCAGCCGGGGCGGGGATCGGCGCAGCCCGTCGCGCAATGTGTTGGGCGAGCCGCTGGAGCTGTGTGCCACCTCGCCCATGACCGGCTTCTATCGTGATGGCTGCTGCAACACCGGCCGCGACGACCTCGGCAACCACACGGTCTGCATCGTCGCCACCGCCGAATTTCTCGCCTTCTCTCAGGCGCGCGGCAACGACCTGTCCACCCCGCTGCCGGCCTTCGGCTTTCCCGGCCTCAAGCCCGGCGATCGCTGGTGCCTGTGCGCGCCGCGCTGGCAAGAAGCCTTCGAGGCCGGCCATGCGCCGCGGGTGGTGCTGCGGGCCACCCATGAAGGCGCCCTGAGCGCCTGCGCCCTGGCGGATCTCAAGCGCTCCGCCATCGACCTGGCGTAGCGGGCTGCGCCTGTCGCGTCAGGCGGAGGCGAAGACCGGGATGACGCCGGCGGTGTCGATTAGGACAATGCCGTCCTCGATCTTCACCGGATATTCCGCCAAGGCCGGTGCGTGCTCGTGGGTGGGCGCGCCGGAGCGCAGGTCCCAGCTCCAGAAATGCAGCGGGCAGGTGAGCACTGTCCCGTCGAATTCGGCGTCGGCCAGCGGCGTGTTGGCGTGCGGGCAGACGCCCTGGAATGCCTTGAGCGCCCCCTCCTCCGGCCACGCGAGGATGATGAGATGCGCGTCGGCAATCACCAGCCGCATGCCGCCCTCTATGACCGTCTCTGCCTTGCAAACCCGCGTAAACATCGCATCACCCCCGCCATATGGCTTCGAGGAAGGCCCTTATGGTGTACCTGCGCTGGGCTTCGGCGCGGCCTCGGTCTGCCCCATCAGCCGCGCGCCCCAGCGCTGGTGAAACGCGGTCCAGGCCGCCTGCTGCGGAAAGCTGACATCGACGAACCATTCGATGGTGCGCGCCCCGTCCGGCCACGCCCGTTCCTCCCCCTGCCAGACCAGCGATGGCCACAAGGGGTTGCGCTGCGCCGGGCCGATGCCGGCCCGGACGGAGGGGCGGCCCAGGTACGCGCTCAACCACGCCATCACGTCGGAGCAGAAGGTGGCGGCAAAGAACAGGCCGTGCCGGCTCAGGCGCTGCGGGGCGCGCAGCAGGTGCTGCTCCATCCAGGCGAATGCCGGTGGGCCCGGCTCCGCGCGGAATTCGCGCAAGGTCAGGAGGCGGAACCCCTGACCCTGCCATTGCGCCGGGACGGCCCGCACGCAACTGGCCTGTGGCTGCGCCGTGGCCGGCGCCAGTCCCTGCGGTGCGTCGTATCGCTGTTCCATGATGGCTCCCCGACAGACGGCACCGGCGCAATGCCGACCGGCGGCCCATGGGCAGCGATCAGGCAATATCAGTGCCAGGGCCAAGACCGCCGCAGCGACCATGCGGCAAGTGGGGGCGGGGGCCTGCGCCACGTCCGCGCTGTCAGGGGTCGCATAACCTGCGATTCGGCCAAATGAAATCGCGCTCTGGCGCGCTCCAGGTCAGCCCCGCTCCAGCTTTGCGCGATTACCTTAAGGCCAAGCGGAACGAGACCGCTGCGCGAAAGGTGTGGTTAACGTGATAGCGCGACCTTTAAACCTCTTGCTAGAGCAGCTCGCACCGCCTGTGGATCGGCGGATGAAATCAAATGTCATCGCGGTGCGCCACCGCACGCCTCCGCCGCCCGTGGTCAACCGCCGGGCGGCCAAGCGCTTTCCCACGTCCCAGCGCGCCTGCATCATGCGCGATGAGGAGCAGCTGTGCGTCTGCGAGATCGTCGACATGTCGTCCGGCGGCGCGCAGATCAAGCTGGCACGGGAGAAGAGCCTGCCGGACGCGTTCAACGTCCTGATCCTTGGCGACACCTATATGAAGGACATCCCCGTCTCGGTGCAGTGGCGCGACGCCGGGCGGCTGGGCGTGATGTTCCTGTCCGAGGGCCGCGTGCTCTGAGTGGGATCCGGTAGCCGGGCGGCCGGCGCCGTTGCGGCGGCCGGTGGGGGTTGTGCACAGGTGTCATGAAATCCGGCGGCGCTCGCTTGACTTGATCCGAGGGGGGCCGTATCAACCGGCCACTCGACGCGCCGCCCCTGCTGGTGGCCGCTTCGGGGGTGTAGCTCAGTTGGTTAGAGCGCCGGCCTGTCACGCCGGAGGTCGCGGGTTCGAGCCCCGTCACTCCCGCCATTCATCTTCTTTGAAATAACTCATGCCTTTCCCTGATTAGTTGTGCGCCCGCATGCGGCGTTGCGACTTTGAAAGCTGGCTTTTTCAGCTTTTGGGGACGGTTCGTTCCAGACCTGCCCCATTTTTCTGGGCCAGTGGTTGCTGGAACATTCGAGTGAGCAGCACAGGCTGCCGGCGGAATTTTCGGCTGGAAGCCTCACGGTTCAGACAGGCGCAGTCCGGTTTGTGCGGACGCCGGGGACGACGGGCCGCCGGTGGCGCATGGGTGCCGGACGGTGGGGATTTCTGACGCGACCATCTACAATCGGCGCAAGAAGTACGCTCGCCTGATGCCCCCGGAGACGCGCCGGCTCCGTGACGCATGGATCCAGTTCCGCGTCTGCCCCCCGTGTCTGCCTCAGCTGGCCCCCACTCTGTGACGATGCAGCTATCCCTCAGGGAGCCAGCAGCGTCCCGTCCCGCACCGCGTCCAGGGTGGCGCGGCCGGTGAGGGCCATGGCCACCTCCAGTTCGGCGCGCAGGAGATGCACCACATGGGCCACGCCCGCCGCTCCGGCCACCGTGAGGCCATGGACATAGGGCCGGCCCACCAGCACTGCGTCGGCGCCCAAGGCGATGGCCTTCAGGATGTCGGTGCCGCGGCGGATGCCGCCATCCACCAACACCGGAATGCGCCCCTCCAGCGCCTGCACCACCCGCGGCAGCGCCTCGATGGTGGCCGGGACGGTGTCCAGGACCCGTCCGCCGTGGTTGGAGACGATAATGCCGTCCGCGCCCTCCGCCAGGGCCCGGGTGGCGTCCTCCGCGGACAGGATGCCCTTCAGCAGGATGGGCAGCTTGGTGAGGGCCCGCAATCGCGCCACATCGCCCCATAAGGGGGCGGGCGGGCGCTCGCTGCCGAACAAGGGGCTCCCGCCGATGCCGGCGGCAGCCAGCGAGGGGCCTGGGGGTAGTCCCCGGAGATTGACCGCCTCGACGCCCGGCGGCAAGGCGAAGCCGGCGCGCCGCTCACCGGTGCGCAGGCTCACCGGGGCATCCACGGTCAGCACCAGCGCGGAATAGCCGGCGGCTTCCGCCCGCGCCGCCAAGGCGGCGGTGAAGCCCCAGTCGTGCTGGATGTACAGCTGGAACCACAACAGCCCGCGGGTGGCGTTGCGGATCTCCTCCAGCCCCATGCTGGCCTGGGTGCTGACCACGAGGGGCGCCTTCACCGCGCCGGCACCCATGGCGGTGGCGCCTTCGCCGTCGGGGTGGAACAGCCGGTGGTAGGCGACCGGGGCCAGCAGGATCGGGTGCTCAAGCGCTAGCCCCAGCACCTTGGTGCGGGTGGTGGCCTTGGTGAGGTCCGCCAGCACCCGCGGCTGCAGGGCCAGCCGGTCATAAGCCTCTCTGTTCCAGCGCACGGTCAGTTCGTCGCCCGCGCCCCCGGCCAGATAGGCCCAGATCGCCGCACTGAGCCGACCGCGGGCCAGGGTCTCGTAATCAGCCAGGTCATAGGCCTGGGGCAGATGGATTTCGGTCATGGTCCGCCGTCGGGAGGGGCTGTGGCGCGCGCCGATCAGTTCGGCCACGATCCCGCGCCGCTGTCAAAGCCCCGCTTGGGGGCAGGGCGCGGGCGTCGGCGGGCGGAATGCGGCGGACGAGGCAAGATGGCCGTTGACGGCACGGCAATTGCGTTGCGGCGTCAGGGGGGCTGTGTAATTTGAGGGCGGTGTCATTGGAATTCAGGGGCGCGGATCGGCGCGCTTTGGCGCGGCAGCCGGTCCGCTTTCAGCCCACCATCGCAGGGGGACGCAAGATGAGGTCGATCCGGATCACCGCGGCAGTGCTGGCGACTGTGGCGTGGGGGGCCCTGGCCACCGGCGCATCGGCTGCGGACGGCAAGGTCAAGATCGGCCTGCTCTACACCCTGAGCGGCCCGGCAGCCGTGCTGGGCGAGCAGTCCCGCGACGGATTCCTCCTGGCCATGCAGAAGCTCGGCAACAAGCTGGGCGGCCTGGATGCCGAGATCATCACCGCTGATGACGAGCAGAAGCCCGACGTGGCGGTGAACAAGGCCAAGGAGATGGTGGAGCGCGACGGCGTCTCCTTCGTGGTCGGGCCGATCTTCTCCAACGTGCTCGCCGCCATCGTGAAGCCGGTGACGGCGTCGGGCGCCTTCCTCATTTCCACCAATGCGGGCAATTCCACCCTTGCCGGGGCGGACTGCAATCCGAACCTGTTCGTCACCTCCTACCAGAACGACCAGGTGCACGAGGTCTCCGGCAAATATGCCCAGGACCAGGGCTACAAGCGGGTGTTCCTGATCGCCCCCAACTACCAGGCGGGCAAGGATGCGCTGGCCGGGTTCAAGCATTCCTACAAGGGCGAGGTGGTCAACGAGATCTTCACGCCGCTGGGCCAGCTGGATTTCTCCGCCGAACTGGCGCAGATCGCCGCCGCCCAGCCGGACGCGGTCTATGCCTTCATGCCCGGCGGCATGGGGGTCAATCTGGTGAAGCAGTATCGCCAGGCGGGGCTGGGCACCATTCCCTTCCTGTCCGGCTTCACCGTGGACGAGACCACGCTGCCGGCCCAGCAGGATGCAGCCCTCGGCTTCTTCGGCGGCGCTACCTGGGCGCAGGACCTGGACAATCCCCAGACCAAGACGTTCACCGCCGCCTATGAGGCAAAGTACAACCGCGTGCCCGCCACCTTCGCCGCGCAGGCCTATGACGCGGCGTTGCTGATCGACAGCGCACTGACCGCCACCAAGGGCAATTTGACCGACAAGACCGCTTTGCGCGCCGCATTGCAGAAGGCCGACTTCCAGTCCCTGCGGGAGAACTTCAAGTTCGGTCCCAACCACTTTCCCATCGAGGATTTCTATTTGGTGAAGGTGGTGAAGCGGCCCGATGGCAAATACGCCACCAGCGTGGTGAAGAAGGTCTTCGCCAATTACGCCGACACCTATGTCTCCGCCTGCAAGATGTGATCAGCCTCCGCGTCGCCCCCGGGCGGCGCGAGTGCCAGATCTGACGGCGCGAGCAGAAGGTCCCGCCCGCTGATGTTCAACCTGTTTCTGCTGCAGGCGCTCAACGGCGTCCAGTTCGGCATTCTGCTGTTCCTGGTGGCGGCGGGGCTCACCCTGGTGTTCGGGGTGATGGACCTCATCAACCTCGCCCATGGGGTGCTCTACATGGTGGGGGCGTATTTCTGCGCCACCTTCACCGCGCTCACCGGCGATTTCCTCCTCGGCGTGGCACTGGCTTTGCCGGCCACCTTGCTGCTCGGGCTGGTGCTGGAGGTGCTGGTGTTCCGCCATCTGTATGAGCGCAGCCATCTGGATCAGGTACTGGCGACGATCGGGCTGATCCTGATGCTGAACGAAGGGGTGAAGATGATTTGGGGCGCCGCGCCCCTGAGCGTGCCAGTGCCGGAGATCCTGTCCGGGTCGCTGCCGCTGTTCGGTAATCTGCGCTATCCGCTGATCCGCGTGCTCATCATCGCCGCCGGCCTGCTCACCGCGCTGGGGCTCTATGGGCTGGTGAACCACACGCGGGTCGGCATGCGGCTGCGCGCCGGGGCCTCCAACCGGGCCATGGTGTCGGCTTTGGGGGTGGATGTGCGCCGGCTGTTCCTGCTGGTGTTCGGTCTTGGCGCCATGCTGGCCGGCTTTGCCGGGGCGATGGTGGCGCCGCTGCTGTCGGTGGAGCCCGGCATGGGGGATCAGGTGCTGATCCTCACCTTCGTGGTGATCGTCATCGGCGGCATCGGCTCGGTGCGCGGGGCCTTCGTGGCGGCGGTGCTGGTGGGGCTGGTGGATACGCTGGGGCGGACCTTCGGACCCATCCTCCTGCGCAGCCTCATGGAGGCCTCCGCCGCCGCCCAGACCGGCCGCACCCTGGCGCCCATGCTGGTCTATATCCTGATGGCGGCGGTGCTGTTCTTCCGCCCCTCCGGCCTTTTCCCGGCGGCGGGGGGCGGCCGGTGAGTGCTGCGTCCCCAGCGTCCGAAGGGGTCGCGCCGCGCCGCTTCGGGGCGGGCGGCGCCGCGGCGATGATATTTGCCGCGCTGGCCGTGGTGCCGCCCCTGGCCAGCGCCGCTGGAGATGCCTTCCTGCTGGTGGTGGCCATGCGGGTGATGATCTTCGCGCTTGCCGCCCTGTCGCTGGATCTGGTGCTGGGCTATGGCGCCATGGTCTCGCTCGGGCATGCGGCCTATGTGGGAATCGGCGCCTATGCGGTGGCGATCCTCCAACTCTATGGCGTCACCGATCTGCTGGTGCAGGCGACGGCGGCCATGGGGGCGGCGGGCCTGTTCGCGTTGGTCACCGGGGCCATCTGCCTGCGCACCACCGGGGCCTATTTCATCATGATCACTTTGGCCTTCGGCCAGATGGCCTTCTTCTTCATGGTGTCGCTGTCCGCCTTTGGCGGCGATGACGGCATCACCTTGTCCGGCCGCTCGACGCTGTTCGGCCGGCCGGTGCTGACCAGCAATCCGGTGCTTTATTATGTGATGCTGGGCACGTTGGTGGTGATTTTCCTGCTGCTGCGCCGGTTGGTGGCGTCACGCTTTGGGCGGGTGCTGCGCGGCACGCGGGACAACGCCACCCGCATGCTGGCCATCGGCTTTGCCCCGCGGCCCTATCAGCTGACCGCTTATGTGATCGCCGGCGCCATCGCCGCTTTGGCCGGGGTGTTCCTCGCCAATCAGGTGGAGTTCGTTTCCCCCGCCTACATGACCTGGCAGCGCTCGGGCGAACTCATCGTCATGGTGGTGCTGGGCGGCATGGGCACTCTGGCCGGGCCCATCGCCGGAGCGGCGGCGCTGATCCTGCTGGAAGAGGGGCTGGCGGCTGTCTCCCCCCATTGGAAGCTGGGGCTGGGGCTGATCCTGGTGCTGGTGGTGCTGTTCAGCCGCGGCGGCATCGGCGGCCTGGCCCAACGCCTGACAGGGGGCGGAGACCGATGATCTCGCCGCTGCTGACCGTGCGCGACCTGCGCAAGACCTTCGGCGCCCTGGCTGTGACCGACGGGGTCAGCCTCGACGTCCAGCCGGGCGAACTGCATGCCATCATCGGCCCCAATGGCGCCGGCAAGACCACGCTGGTGAATCAGCTGGCCGGGAGCCTCGCCAGCGACGGTGGCCGCATCCTGTTCGGCGGCGACGACATCACCGCGCTGCCCATGGATCGTCGGGTGCGGGCGGGGCTGGCCCGGTCTTTCCAGATCACCTCGCTGCTGGAGGGGTTCAGCGTCCAGGAAAACGTGGCCCTGGCGCTGCAGGCACGCGCCGGCTCCAGCTTTCGGTTTTTTGCCCCGGCGGCGAACGAGGCGGTGCTCAATCGCGGCGCCCTGGCGGTGCTGGACCGGGTGGGACTGTCGCCGCGCGCCGCCCAGATCGCCGGGCGCCTGTCCCATGGGGAGAAGCGGCAATTGGAACTGGCGGTGGCACTCGCCACGGGGGCCCGCCTGTTGCTGCTGGACGAGCCCTTGGCCGGCACCGGCCACGAGGAAGGGGCGCGCCTGGTGGCGCTGATGCGGGAGCTGAAGACCACCCACACCATCGTGCTGGTGGAGCATGACATGGAGGCGGTGTTCGCCTTGGCGGACCGGGTGAGCGTGCTGGTGGCCGGGCGCCTCATCGCCACCGGCACCCCGGCGCAGGTGCGCGCGGATCCGCAGGTGCGCGCCGCCTATCTGGGCGACGAGGAGGCCGCCTGATGCTGCGGGTGGAAGGCCTTGAGGCCGCCTATGGCCAGTCGCGCATCCTGTTCGGCATCGACCTTGCGGTGGCCGCCGGCGAAGTGGTGACCCTGCTGGGACGCAACGGCATGGGCAAGACCACTACGGTCAAATCCATCTTCGGCCTGTTGCGGCCGGCCGCCGGGCAGATCCGGATCGACGGACGCGACATGGCCGGGGCGCCGCCCCATGCCATCGCCCGCTGCGGCCTGGGGCTGGTGCCGGAAGGGCGGCAGGTGTTTCCCACCTTGAGCGTGGAAGAGAATCTGATCGCCACCGAGCGCCGCCCTCCCGCCGCCCGCTGGACGCTGGAGGGCGTCTACCGCCTGTTTCCCCGGCTCAAGGAGCGGCGGCGCAACCTTGGCACGCAACTCTCTGGCGGCGAGCAGCAGATGCTGGCCATCGGCCGTGCGCTGCTGACCAATCCCCGCCTGATGGTGCTGGACGAGGCCACCGAGGGTCTGGCGCCGCTGATCCGCGAGGAGATCTGGACCTGCCTGCGCGCCATCAAGGGCGAGGGCACGGCGATCCTGGTGATCGACAAGAATGTGGAGGCGCTGGCCCGCTTCGCCGACCGCCATGTGGTGATCGAGAAGGGGCAGGTGGTGTGGTCCGGCAGCAGCGACGATCTGCGCCGCACGCCGGAGGTCAAGGATCGCTTCCTGCACGTCTAACCCTGGCCGAGGGGGGCCTCAGGCCACCACCGGGTCCACCGGGCGAGATTTTCCCGCGTCATCCAGCGCCACCATGACGAAGATGGCCTCCGTCACTTTCTCGCGCACGGTGGTGCGGGCGCGCCGCGCCCAGACTTGCACGTCGAGGGTGATGGAGGTGCGGCCGACGCCAAGCACGGTGGTGTAGATGCACAAGGTGTCGCCCACCTTCACGGGCAGGCGGAAGTGGATCTCCTTCACTGCCACGGTGGCGACCCGACCGGACGCCCGTTCGCTGGCCCGCATGCCCGCCGACAGATCCATCTGCGCCATCACCCAGCCGCCGAAGATGTCGCCATTGGGATTGGCGTCGGCCGGCATGGCCAGGGTGCGCAGGGTCAGTTCGCCTGTGGGCTCGGCGGTGTCGGACATGGGGATCTCCTCGCGCGGCGGGGGCCGCGCCTCCCCGCTGGGGTAGCGCCCCGGAGGTGGGGCAGGCAAGAGCCGTCGCGGCCGCGGCGTCGGCGCGCCCGCCGTTACAATTCATACAGGGCGTCACCGATGCCCTCGATCCCGCGCAGCCGCTTGCGCCCGCCCGCCCCGGCGCGCTCGATGGCGCGGGTGACCAGGAGATGGCACAGGGCCATCACCGCGGTGTGGTTGAACAGCGGCCCCGGCGCCAGGGTCTGGCAGCGGAAGTGCCAGGTGACGCTGGGGCGGGGCGGGGCGCCTTCGTCGGTGATGTAGAGCACGCGGGCGCCGCTTTTTTCGATGGCGGACAAGATGAGGTCCATCCGCGCGATGCGTCGACGCAGGGCGAACACCACCACCACGTCGCGCGGATCCAGGCTTATGAGATGCTCGCCCAGGGTTTCGCCGCCGCCGGGCAAGGCGACGATGGGCTCCACCACCTGAAGCATCTGCCAGCGCAGATAATCGGCGAACGGGGCACTGCTGCGAAAGCCCAGCACCCAGGTCTTGCGGGCGCGCAGAATGGCTTCCGCCACCGCGGTGATCTGGGCGTCGGTGATGGCGAGGAAAGTGGCCTCGATATTGGCGACGCCCTGGGTGACATGGGCGGAAAGCGACTGCTCGGCGGCGCTGTCGGCGGCGCGGGTGAGGAACAGGCGCGAGCCGGTCTGGCGCTCGGCGCGGGCGTGGCGGCGGGCTTCCTCATAATTCTCATAGCCCAGGCGCTTCACGAAGCGGGAGACGGTGGCATTGGACACCTGCGCCAGCGTCGCCAGTTCCGATGCGGAATAGCTCGCCAGTTCGCCGGGAAAATCACAGACGAAATCGCCCAGCCGCTTCTCCG
Source organism: Azorhizobium sp. (assembly GCA_965227945.1). Taxonomy (GTDB): domain Bacteria; phylum Pseudomonadota; class Alphaproteobacteria; order Rhizobiales; family Xanthobacteraceae; genus Azorhizobium. The sequence goes on from CBDDGQ010000005.1 coordinate 1,090,225, forward strand.
CCGGATGCAGCTCATCCAGCACGTCGCGCACGCGGGTCAGAAACGATCGGGGCTCGGAATTCATTAGGGGCTCACGAAAACACATTTTCACGCACCCTGCCTCCGCCGCTGCCGCAGCGCAAGCCGCTGGCCTGCCGTTCCTTGCAGGGAAACAGTTATGCTGTGAAAACAGGCGGCGATGCTGAAAATATGACCTGTCAGCTCTGCTTTTCACATGGTAGGTTATGAAAATAAAATTTCATAACAATCATCCAGACATCCAGAGGTGACATCATGGCCGCAGAAGGCATGGGGGCGTCGGGCGCAAGCTCGCCCGCGATCCGTCAATTGGAAGGCGCGCTCGGGCGCATCGGCATCACCGGCGCGCACAAGCAGATCATCGCACTGATCCTGATCGGCTGCCTGTTCGATGCCTTCGAGCAGAACACCATCGGCATCGCCGGCCCGGCGCTGCGGGCCCAATGGGGGCTCACCGGCGCCGACATCGGCTTTCTGAACACCATCACCTTCGGCAGCGCCGCGCTGGGGCGCCTGCTCTCCGGCATCATCGGCGATCGTTACGGCCGTCGGGTCATGCTCATGACCAATCTGCTGCTGTTCACCATCGGCTCATTGGGCTGCGCGCTGGCGCCGAGCTTCGGCTGGCTGTGCCTGGCCCGCGCAGTGGTGGGCTTCGGGGTGGGCGGCGAGATTTCCACTGCCGTCACCATGCTGGCGGAGTTCTGCTCGCCCAAATTCCGCGGCACCGCGGCGGGCATGGTCAACGTGGCGGCCGGTGGCCTCGGCAATTTCCTCGCCCCGGCATTCGGGCTTTTGATCTTCTCGCTGTTTCCCGGCGACAATGCCTGGCGCTGGCTGTTCGCGGCCTTGGCCGTGCCCGCTCTGCTGGCCGCCTTCTACCGCAAGCTGGTGCCGGAAACCCCGCGCTTCCTGGTGTCGCAGAACCGGGTGAAGGAGGCTAACCACGTCCTCTCCATATTGGCCTCCGGCTCGCTGCGGCCGCACGATCTGCGCATCCAGGCCTTCCTCACCGAGGAGGCCAATCCGCCGGCCCCGCCCAAGAGCGCCTGGCGTGATCTGTTCCGCGCCCCGTTCATCGGCCGCACCGTGGCGGTGGCCATCGCCATCCTCATGAGCTACGGCGCCCAGCTCTCGGTGCTGACGCTGATGCCCACCATCTTCGTCTCCATGGGCTACACCTATTCGGGCAGCCTGCTTTATTCCATGACCATCCAGTCCGGCAGCGTGCTAGGCGCCATCGTGGCCTCCCTGTTCGGCTATTACTTCCCCCGCAAACGGGTGCTGACCATCGGCGCGGTCATGGCCTGTCTTGCGGCCATCGCCATCGCCACCTTGGGGGTGAACATCTATCTGGTGCTACTGTTCGGCGCAATCTTCCAGTTCTTCGTGTTGCTGCTCAACACCTCGATCTGGATCTATGCGCCGGAACTCTATCCCACCCGCATCCGCGCCTTCGGCGTGGCGCTGATCCTGGCCACCGGCTCCGCCGCCGGCTCGTTCATCCCGATCATTTCCGGCTATTTGTTCGACCATAACGGCATGCTGGGCGTGTTCGGGCTGGCCGCCGGCATGTATGCGGTGTTCGCGCTGTGCATCCAGTTCGGGCCGGAGACCTATGGCATGTCCATGGAGGACGTTACCGTCCGCGCGGACACGGACACCGCCCCGCCACTGCCCAACGCCACACCGAAGGCGGCCATCTGAATGCCCGAGACCGCCTCCCACATCCTGCTGATCAATCCCAACAGCTCGGTCGCGACGAGCCGCATGATGCGGCAGATCGCGCAACGCGCGGCAGGTCCGCGCATGACGGTGGTGGAAGCCACCGCCGTGCGCAGCCCGTCCATGATCGTCACCGCGGCGGAACTTGAGGCCGCTGCGGCCGAGGTGGTGGACATCGGCCTTGCCCATGGCCCCGGCTGCGTCGGCATCATCGTGTCCGCTTTCGGTGATCCGGGGCTGGAGCGGCTGACGGCGCGTGTGGCGGTGCCGGTTGTGGGCATCTGCGAGGCCTCCATGCAAGCGGCGGCGCGGGGCGGGCGGCGGTTCGCCGTCGCCACGGTGACGCCAGACCTGATGGCGTCCATCGCCGGGGCGGCGGCCCGGCTCGGCCTCTCGGCTCTGTTCACCGGCACCCGCGTTTCCGGCGGGGATGCCCGCGCCTTGGCACAGGATCCCGAGCGGCTGGTGGCAACCTTGGGCGATCTTGTGCAAGCCTGCATCGCCGAGGACGGGGCGCAGGCGGTGATCATCGGCGGCGGTCCGTTGGGGGAGGCGGCGGAAACGCTCCAGCCGCTCTTTCCGGTGCCGGTGCTGGCGCCAATCCGCTGCGCCGTCGCGCTGCTGCTGCAGCGGATCGCGGCGCCCGTGGACGTCGCCTAGGGCCGCACCCGATCAGGTCTCGGCGAACTGGGTGTCGTGCAGGCGGCGATAAAGACCGTCCCGGGCCACCAGTTCGCCATGGCGGCCCTGCTCGGCGATGCCGGTCTGTGACACCACGACGATATGGTCGGCATTGCGCACGGTGGTGAGGCGATGGGCGATCATCAGGGTGGTGCGGCCTTCCGACAGGGCCGCCAGGGACTGGCGGATCTCCCGTTCGGTCTCGGTGTCCAGTGCCGAGGTCGCCTCGTCCAGGATCAGGATCGGCGGATCCTTCAGGAAGATGCGGGCGATGGCCACCCGCTGCTTCTGACCGCCGGAGAGCTTCACCCCGCGCTCGCCGATCACCGTGTCGAGGCCCGCCGGCAGGCCGGCGATCATGTCGTCCAGGCGGGCGCGGCTGGCGGCTTCGCGAATGTCGGCCTCCGAGGCGTCGAGCCGGCCATAGGCGATGTTCTCGCGCAGCGTGCCTGCGAACAGAAACACGTCCTGCTGCACAATCCCGATCTGCCCGCGCAGGGACGCCAGGGTCACGTCGCGGATGTCGACGCCGTCGATGGTGATGCGCCCGGCAGTGGGCTCGTAGAAGCGCGGCAGCAGCGAGCAGATGGTGGTCTTGCCCGCTCCTGAGGGGCCCACGAAGGCCACCGTGTCGCCCGCCGTGATGGTGAGCGTGAGGTCGCTCAGCACCGGGGCGGTGCCGCCATAGCTGAAGCTGACGTTCTCGTAGCGGATCTCCCGATTGAGGCCCGTCAGCGTGACGGCACCCGGCCGGTCGGCGATATCGGCGCGGGTGGCGAGCAGTTCCAGATAGCGGCGAAAGCCCGCGATGCCCTTGGGATAGATCTCTAGCACTGCATTGATCTTCTCGATCGGCCGGAAGAACACCCCCACCAGCAGCAGGAAGCTGACGAAGCCGCCATTACTCAATTCGCCCCGGATCACGAACCAGGTGCCGGCGATCATCACCAGCACCTGGGTCAGGCGCATGCCCAGATAGCTCAGCGACATGCTGGCCGCCATGATGCGGTAGGCGGACAGCTTGGTGTCGCGATAACGGGCATTGTCCTGGGCGAACAAGGCCCGCTCATGGTCCTCATTGGCGAAGGCCTGCACCACCCGCATGCCGCCCACATTCTCCTCGATGCGGGCGTTGAAATCGCCCACGCGGCCGAACAAAGCGCGGAAGGTCTGTGTCATGCGGGCGCTGTAATGGCTGGAGAACCAGGCCACGAACGGCACCACGGCGCCGGTGATGAGCGCCAGGGGCAGGTTGACCATGGCCATCAGGATGAAGGCGCCGATGAAGGTCATGATGGCGATCACCACATCCTCGGGGCCGTGGTGGGCGACCTCGCCCACTTCCTCCAGATCCTTGGTGACGCGCCCCACCAGATGGCCGGTCTTCTGGTTGTCGTAGAAGCTGAACGATAGCTTCTGCAGATGGTCGAAGCTGCGGCGGCGCATCTCGGTTTCAATGTTGATGCCCAGCATGTGACCCCAATAGGTGACCACCGCCATCAGCCCCGCATTGAGCACATAGACCGCCAGAAGGGCTGCGGCTGCGGCGGCGATCAGCCCCCAGTTCTGCGCGGGGAGCAGATCGTCCACGAACAGCTTCACCGCCATGGGGAAACCCAGTTCCAGCAGGCCGGACACCACCGCGCAGGTGAAATCCAGCCAAAACAGGCCCTTGAACGGGCGGTAATAGGCAAAGAAGGCGCGCAGCAACGGCATGAAGCAATGTCCGAACGGGAAACTGGCGGCCGATGGCGCGCCCCCGGCAGAGGGGCACGCGCGGCGGATCTGTCGCCATGTGACGCCGTGATAGCCCTCGCGCCACCAAGCAGCAACCGGCCGCCGGGTCTTGGACAGACCGCACGCGACCCGCGATCCGGGCGCGCGCCGCGTCAACGGGGCGCTGGGGATGGCGCCGATGCGTCGGGCAGGGGGGCCAGTGCCGCCACCTCGTCGATGGCCGCCATGACCGCGTCGGGGGCGGTGTGGTGCAGCATGTGGCCCCCCGGTGAGATCACCCGCAAGGTGCTTTGGCGGACATCCCCGTGCAGGCGCACCGACTGGCTGGCGGGATCGATGAGATGGTCGCCGGCGCCCACCAGGATGGCCACCGGCATGGCGAGGGTGCCGTAGCGCGCCGCCACGTCGGCGGCGCCCGCATTGAGCAGCGCCACCTCCTCCGTGGCCGCCAGGAGTTGCGAGGGGCGCAGTGCCATCGCCTCCGGAAAGGCGGCGAAACCGGGGGTGACGGCGGCGGGGGCGAAGACCACTTCGCGGATCATCGGCGTCCACATTAGCCGGCCGGACAGCGGCGTCACCGTATAGCTCAAGAGATCCACCAGGCCGGGTTGCGCGATGAGATGCACCAGGGCCACATCGGGCCGCCCGCTGGGATAAAAATAGCCGGCCTCCAGCACCAGAGCGCGCACCATGTCCGGATGGTCCAGCGCCAGGGTCACCGCCACCAGCGCCCCCCAGGAATGGCCCAGCACCAGGGCGCGGGAGACGCCGAGCCGGGTGAGGGCCGTGCGGATCAGCTCCGCCTGTGCGGCGGGGGTCCAATCGCGATCGCGCGGCCGGCTGCTGTGCCCGAAGCCGGGCCGGTCGAAGGCGATGACGCGGAAGCGCTTTGCGGCGCGGTCCACCAGACCGCTGCTCTGGAAGTCCTCCACCATGGCGCCATTGCCGTGCAGCAGCACCAAAGGCGGCCCCTCGCCATGGACGGTGTAATGCAACTCAACGCCCTCGATGGCCAGGAACTGGCCGGTGGCGGGCGTGGCCCGCTCGGCGACTGCGGCCAGATAGCTGTTCACACCCGCCAGGCTGCCCAGCAGCAGCATCGCGCCGATGACGGCCGCCCCGAGCGTGCGGGCGACGCGAAACCGCTTGGACCTGACCATCCTGCGTCATTCCTCAAAGGCGAACCCTGTGCCGATGCGGCACATCCTCGCCTTTTAGCGTGACGGTCGCCGGCCCGCGCGGCATTCCTGCACCGACGCCGGAGACAATTGCTCAGGGTGGATATGCCGCCGTTGCGCCGAGGCTGCCATCGCCCCGGCCGCCACCTGTGCATTGGCAATCAGGCGGGACGCGCCAATGCGGTCCAGGCGGACAAGGGGCTGGCGATCCCCAAGGCCAGCGTCGCCTCCGCCAGCGCCGCCGTATCCGGCCCCAGGATCGGCGCGCTCAAGGTGCTGAACTTGCCGGTCAGGGCCACGTCCGTGGGGAAAAGGTGTGGCTCGCCGGACGGGTCGGGGATGCGGCGCGCCATATCGCCGGCCGGCGTGGTCAGCATGAGCGTGGCGCCAAACGGATGGCTCAGCCCTTCCAGCGAGGGATCCGCCACCACCGTGATGCGGTCGGCGAGGGCGTCGAGGCCCGGCTCGCCCAGGCGCTTGTAGTCGTCCCAACCGAAACGGCCTTGGTCGAGGGCCACCGCAGCGGTGAACGGCATGGAGAATTGCCCCTCCACGATCGTGCGGGCGCGGCGCTTTTCCGCCAGCGGCGCGCCGGTGAGGGTGATGCCGTTGGGGTGCAGGCCAATGGTCAGGGCTGTGATGTCGCCGGCCGTCAGGTGACGTTCCGCCCGCAGCGCCAGCAGGCCGTCGAGGGCCGCATGGGTGTAGCGGCAGCTGGGATAGGGCTTGAGCGCGATCTCCAGCGTCTCCCAGTGCGTGCCCAGATCCTTCACGGCCTGGGCCGGATCGGCGGCGCCGCTATAGCCCTGGAAAAAGCCGTGCGTGCCTTCCAGCACCGCGACGGATCCCTTGAAGCCTTCGGTCACCAGGGTGGCGGCCATCAGCCCGTTCATGGCGGCGGCCCCCACCTGGTAGCGCTTGGTCCAGGCGCCATTGGCGAGGAATTGCAACGAGCCGGCAGACTGGCTGCCCGCGATCCCCATGGCTTCGACCATCCCGTCGGTGTCCAGTCCGAACAGCAGGCCCGCGGCCGCAGCGGCGGCGAACACGCCGGTGGTGGCGGTGGGATGGAAGCCGCGGCCGTAATGGGCCGTGGGATCCACAGCCAGCCCCAGCCGGCAGCACACCTCGTAGCCGGCCACCACGGCGGTCAGAAACGCGCGGGTATCGGCGCCGGTCATCTCAGCCGCCGCCAGGGCCGCCGACACCACGGGGGCGCTGGGATGCAGCGAGGCCGCCGCATGGGTGTCGTCGAAATCCAGCGAATGGCCATAGACGCCATTCAGCAACGCGGCAATGGGCGGGGCATAGCGCCGGGCACTGCCCACCACCGTGGCGGTCCCGGGGCCATCCAACCCGAGGCGGGCGAGGGTGGCGCGCAAAACCGGACTGGATTCCGCTTCGACGCCGCCGCGGGCGATGTTGCCGAGATAATCCAGCACCAGCCGCTCGGCCCGCGCCACCACCTCCGGCGGCAGATGCTCGAAGCAGAGGCCGGCAACGAAGGCCGCCAGCGTGTGGGTCTCATTGGCCATGGGTCACCTCGCTTGCATCGTTCGCCCGCCGCAGAATGCTTTCGGCCCGAGCGCGCACCGGAGCGTCCACCATGGCGCCGTCGACTTGCACCGCACCACCCCCCGCAGCCATGGCGGACATGATCCGTTGCGCCCACGCGACCTCTTCCGCAGCCGGGGCAAAGCCCGCCAGCACCGGCGCCACCTGGTTGGGGTGGATGCAGAGTTTGCCAGCAAACCCCAGTTGCGCGCCATAGGCCGCATCGTCTTGCGCCAATTCCGCGTGGGCCACCGCTGTGGTGACGCCATCCACCGGGCCGGCACGGCCGCCGAGGCGCGAGGCCAACACCAGTTCGCTGCGGGCCATCAGCAGCGCCTCGCGGGTGTGGGCGCTGCCCAGATCCGCACAATAATCGATGGAACCGAAGGCGAGGCGCGCCACCCCATCCGCGGCGGCCAGAGCACGGGCATTGGCGAGGCCCAGCGCGCTTTCCACCAAAGCGACCACGGGCACCTCCGGAAGCGCCGCCCGGACGGTCGCCACGTCGTCCGCGGTTTCCGCCTTGGGCAGCACGATGCCATCCAGGCGCAGGGTCCGCGCGAGGGCCAGGTCGTCTGCCTGGAAGGGCGTGGTGCGCGGATTGATGCGCAGCAGAAGACGGCCCTGCGCCGGCCATCCGGCGGCGATCTTGGCGCGCGCCTCGCCCTTCTGGGCCAGGGCCACGGCATCCTCCAGATCGACGATCACCGCATCGGCCCCGGCGGCCAATGCCTTGCCGAAGCGCTCCGGCCGGTCGCCGGGGACGAACAGAAACACGAGGCGATCGGTGAGAAGAAAGGACGGCATGACGATCCGGACCGGGAGGAAGCCAGCTTGCAGAGTGAAGCCTTGCCGCCCGCAGGCAAATACGGATTTGCGCGTGGGCCCATAGGAAACCAATCTAGGGCATCCCGGTGTCGCTATAGCAACAGCTTATGGCGCCCAGCTGTGGGGCGTATTTGTGTTCTAATGATTGGCGGGGGATGCTGGACCATTGAAGATCCGTGTGGGCTGACGGGGGCGTCCCTGGCCGGTCTGTGACACTCCTCGTGTGCTGCGGTTGCGATGCAGAATGATCTTGACGGCCTTCTCGTGGTCTCGGTGGAACAGGCGGTGGCCGCGCCCTATCTGTCCAGCCGGCTGGCGGATGGTGGTGCCCGCGTCATCAAGGTGGAGCGGCCCGAGGGCGATTTCGCCCGCGGCTATGACGCTTTGGTGCACGGGGAAAGCGCCTATTTTGTCTGGCTGAACCGGGGCAAGGAATCCGTCTGTCTGGATCTCAAGGCCCCGGCCGATGCGGCCGTTCTGGCGGCCTTGGTGGCCCAGGCGGACGTGTTCATCCAGAACCTCGCCCCCGGTGTCATCGACCGGCTGGGGTTTGGCCCGGATGCCTTGCGGGCGGCGCATCCCCGGCTCATCACCTGCTCCATCTCCGGCTATGGCGAGGAGGGGCCCTATAGCGACCTGAAGGCCTATGACCTGCTGGTGCAGGCGGAAAGCGGCCTGTCCAGCATCACCGGCAACGACCATGGCGCGGCGCGGGTGGGCGTTTCGGTCTGCGACATCGCCGCCGGCATGACCGCGTTCCAGGCCGTCCTGCAGGCGCTGTTCGCGCGAGAGCGGACGGGGCAGGGGCGGCACATCGCGGTCTCGCTCTATCACGCCCTCGCCGACTGGATGAACGTGCCATATCTGCAATACGCCTATGGCGGCAAGGTGCCGGCGCGGGCCGGCCTGACCCATCCCACCATCGCCCCCTATGGCGCCTATGGCTGCGGCGATGGCAAGGCGGTGCTGTTCTCGATCCAGAATGAGCGGGAATGGGAGATGTTCTGCGCCAAGGTGCTGGAGCGTCCGGAGCTGGCCGCCGACCCGCGCTTTGCGGGGAACAGCGCCCGCGTGGCCGCCCGCCCGGCGCTCGATGCGGACATCGACGCCGTGTTCGGCGCCCTGACCCGTGATCAGGTGGTGGCGCGGCTGGAAGGGGCGCGCATTGCCTATGGCCGGGTCTCGAGCCTGGAGGATGTCGCCCAGCATCCGCAGAACCGTTATGTCACCGTGGACACCCCCAGCGGCGAAGTGCGCCTGCTGGCGCCGGGCGCCCTGGTGGACCACACTTTACCGACCCTCGGCCGCGTGCCGGCACTCGGACAGCATTCGGCAGCGGTGCGGGCGGAGTTTTCTCCCGCTGTGTCGACACAAAACCCAAGGGAGTGACGCATGAGCCGGGATACACGCACCAGCCTGTCGGTGATGGAAGAATGGATCGGCCCGTTCGCGGGCCGGCGCATTCTGGATGTGGGCTGCGGCCACGGCGCCCTGGCGCGGGCGCTCGCCAAGCGCGGTGCGGTGGTCACCGGCATTGATCCGCAAGAGGAGGCGGTGGCGGCGGCGCAGGCGGCGGTGCCGGACGCCAGCTTCACCCGCGCGTCCGGCGAAGCCCTGCCTTATGCCGACGGCGCCTTCGACGCCGTGGTGATCCTCAACGCCTTGCACCATGTGCCGGCGGCAGTGATGGGCGCGGCGCTGGTGGAAGCGGCGCGGGTGAGCGCCGGGCCGCTGCTGGTGATTGAGCCTTTGGCGGAGGGCACCTTCTTCGAGGCCATGCGCTCCGTGGAGGACGAGACCGAGATCCGGGCCTTGGCACAGGCCGCCATTGCTGCCGCCGTCGAGGATGGGCGCCTGCGGTGCTTGCAGCAGATCGAGTATAATGATCGGCGCCTGTTCTCCTCGCCGGCGGCCTTCCTGGCCAAGGTGGTGGAGGTGGACCCGGCCCGCGCGGCCATTGCCGCCCGGCAGGCCGACCATGTGGCCGACATCATCGCGCGGGTGGGCGAGCCCGAGGGCCAGGGCACCGTCCTGGTGCAGCCGCATCGGGCGCATCTGCTGACGCGGGCGTAGCGGGCATCCGCCGCCGCGGGTGGGCGGGCGGCGGGACCCCAAGGTTTGTGCGATCAGGAGCGGCGGGGGTATAAGGCGCGCATCTGCCCCCTCAGGGATGCCGCCCGTGGATCTGCGCCAACTCCGCTACTTCGTCGCCATTGCCGAGTGCGGGTCTTTCTCCAAGGCGGCGCAGCGCCTTCACATCGCCCAGCCGGCGCTGAGCCAGCATGTGCGCAATATGGAAACCGATCTCGGGGTCGAGCTGCTGTTCCGAACCCCCCAGGGCGTGCGCCCCACCGAGGCGGGGGACACCTTGCTGCGCCACGCCCGCATCATGCTGGGGCAGATGGAGGTGGCGCGCGAGGCGGTGCGCGGCCAGCAGAGCGAACCGGAAGGCGAGGTGCGCTTCGGCCTGCCGGGCACCATCAGCCAGATGCTGTGCGTGCCGCTCATCACCGCCGCCCGGCGGCGCTATCCCAAGGTGAAGCTGCGGGTGGCCGAGGCCATGAGCGGCTTCGTGCTGGATTGGCTGCGCGAGGGCAAGATCGACCTCGGCGTGCTCTACCGCACGGTCACCGACAAAGGCCTGGAGGCCCGCCACATCCTCTCCGAAGACCTGTGCCTGCTGGGCCCGGTCGCTCCCATGGGGGCACCGCATCCGCCCAAAGGGCCGGTGCCGTTCTCGGTGGTGGCGGGGCTGACGCTGATCCTCCCCAGTCCGGGCCACGGCCTGCGCGATCTGGTGGAAGAGCGGGCGGCGGGCGAGGGGGTGCGCTTGAGCACGGTCATCGACCTGGACACCTATGGCCAGATCAAGCTGCTGGTGGAAGGCGGGCTCGGCTATGCCATCCTGCCCACGGCGGCGGTCCAGCAGGAGGTCGCGGACCAGCGTCTTGTCACCTGGCCTTTGGGCGTGCCGGTGCTGACGCGGGACCTGCATGTGGTCCGCCCCAGCGATCGGCCCTTGTCCCATGCGGTACGGGTGATCGAGGACCTGGCGCGCACCACGCTGATCGACCTGGTGCGGCAGGGCGCCTGGCCCGCCACCTTGGCGGCAGAGACGGCGGATGCGGGACAGGTCGGGGAGCCGTCTCCCGTTTCGCCGCGCACCCCACCTGAGGTGCGTCCGACGTCGCGCGTCGACCGACCGAGGTCGGGCCGGCGGGCGCCATGAGTTCAGCGCCCGGTCGTCGGGAGGCTCCGCACGCTGCGACTGCGCGCGTCCGCCCCGCCGCCCCGCGTCGCCGTCTCGTCTTCCCTGTCCCGTTCGCCTAAGCTGAGACCGGAGTGGATCGTCGCCTGCGGCTCGGCCGGCGGCGGGAGCCTGCGGGGACAGCGCCATGCGGCCAGCGGTGGTCATTGCGGAAGACGATGTGATCGCCAGCGTCGCCGACGCCTTGCAATACATCTCCTACTTCCACCCGGCGGACTATATCGTCCACCTCACCCGGGCCTATGAGCGGGAGGCCTCTCCCGCCGCCAAGGACGCCATCGGCCAGATTCTGGTGAACTCGCGCATGGCGGCGCTGGGGCGCCGGCCCATCTGCCAGGACACCGGGCTGGTGGTGGCGTTCGTGAAAGTGGGCATGGAGGTGCGCTTCGATACGGAGCGCTCGCTCAATGAGTTGATCAACGCGGGCGTGCGTCGGGCCTACCAGCATGTGGACAATCCGCTGCGCGCCTCCATGGTGGAAGACCCGTTATTCACCCGCCGCAACACCAGCGACAATGCCCCGGCTGTGGTGCATGTGGAGCTGGTGCCCGGCCGCACGGTGGAGATCACCGTGGCGGCCAAGGGCGGCGGCTCGGAGAACAAGGCGCGCTTTGCCACCCTCAATCCCTCCGCCTCGGTGGTGGACTGGGTGCTGAAGACCATCCCGGAGCTGGGCGCCGGCTGGTGCCCGCCGGGCATGATCGGCCTCGGCATCGGCGGCAGCGCCGAGAAGGCCATGCTGCTGGCGAAAGAATCCCTACTGGCGCCCATCGACATGAGCGACCTGCAGGCGCGCGGGCCCGCCACCAAGGAGGAGGAACTGCGCCTGGAGCTCTATGACAAGATCAACGCGCTGGGCATCGGCGCCCAGGGGCTGGGCGGGCTGACCACCGTGGTGGATGTGAAGATCGCCACCTTCCCCTCCCACGCCGCCTCCAAGCCGGTGGCGCTGATCCCGCAATGCGCCGCCAATCGCCATGCCCATATCGTGCTGGACGGCTCCGGCCCCGTGCGCCTCGATCCGCCGGACCTGTCCGCCTGGCCGCAGATCGTGCTGGAGCAGACTGGCGCGAATGCGCGGCGGGTCGATCTCGATACGCTCACCCGCACCGAGGTGGCCACCTGGCAACCGGGGGAGAAGCTGCTGCTGAACGGACGCATGCTCACCGGTCGCGATGCCGCCCATCAGCGCATGGCCGAACTGCTGCGCGCCGGCCAGCCCTTGCCGGTGAGCCTGAAGGATCGGGTGATCTATTATGTCGGCCCGGTGCAGGCGGTGCGCGACGAGGCGGTCGGCCCCGCCGGCCCCACCACCGCCACCCGCATGGATGGCTATGTGGAGGAGATCCTCGCCGCCACCGGCCTGTTGGCCATGATCGGCAAGGGCGAGCGCGGACCTGCGGCGGTGGCAGCCATCGCCCGCCACAAGGCGGCCTCGCTCATCGCGGTGGGAGGGGCGGCCTATCTGGTGTCCAAGGCCATCAAGAGCGCCACGGTGTTGGCATTCGCGGATCTGGGCATGGAAGCGATCCACGAGTTCGTGGTGGAGGACATGCCGGTGACCGTGGCGGTGGATTCAACCGGACGCTCGGTGCATGTGACAGGTCCCGCCCTCTGGCGGCGGGCGGCGGCGGCCCCGGCCTGAGCGCTGCCGAGGGACACCGAGTGCCATCGCTTTCCACTCTGGAGGCGATCACAATTATCACTTTCCCCGATGGGCACCCCGCTTGCTAGACGGAGCCCAGCAGTCATCCGCGTCACGGAGTTCCCATGAGCCAGGCCAGCGAGCACGAGAGCGTCGACCAGTCCTATGCGGACATTCGCGACGCGGTGCGCAAGCTGTGCGCGCAGTTTCCCGGCGAATACTGGCGCAAGCTGGATCGCGAGGGGGCCTATCCCTCCGCTTTCGTGGACTCCCTCACCCAGTCCGGCTTCCTCGCCGCGCTCATCCCGGAAGGCTATGGCGGCGCAGGCCTGCCTTTGTCCGCTGCCGCCGCTATCCTGGAAGAGGTGCAGCGCGCCGGCTGCAATGGCGGCGCGTGTCACGCCCAGATGTACATCATGGGCGCCTTGCTGCGGCACGGCAGTGATGAGCAGAAGAACACCTATCTGCCCAAGATCGCCTCGGGCGAACTGCGGCTCCAGGCCTTCGGCGTCACCGAGCCCACCTCGGGCACGGACACCACCTCGCTGAAGACCTTCGCGGAAAAGAAGGGCGACCATTATGTGGTCAACGGCCAGAAGGTCTGGACCTCGCGGGCCGAATATTCCGATCTGATGCTGCTTCTGGCGCGCACCACGCCCAAGGACCATGTGACCAAGCGCACCGACGGCCTTTCCGTCTTCATCGTCGACATGCGCGAGGCGAAGAAGGACGGCCTCACCATTCGCCCGATCCGGGCGATGATGAACCATTCCACGACCGAAGTGTTCTTCGACAATGTGAGGGTGCCCGCCGAAAACCTGATCGGCGAGGAGGGGAAGGGCTTCCGCTACATCCTCTCCGGCATGAATGCGGAGCGCATCCTCATCGCCGCCGAATGCGTGGGCGATGCCAAATGGTTCATCGAGAAGGCCACCGCTTATGCCAAGGAGCGGGTGGTGTTCGGCCGGCCCATCGGCCAGAACCAGGGTATCCAGTTCCCCATCGCCAAGGCCTATGCCCAGATGCGTGCGGCCGAACTGATGGTGCATCGGGCGGCAGCGCTGTTCGAGCAGGGGAAGGATTGCGGCGAGGAGGCCAATATGGCCAAGATGCTGGCGGCGGATGCCTCCTGGGCGGCGGCGGAAGCCTGCGTGCAGACCCATGGCGGCTTCGGCTTCGCCGAGGAATATGACGTGGAGCGCAAGTTCCGCGAGACCCGCCTCTATCAGGTGGCGCCCATCTCCACCAATCTCATCCTCAGCTACATCGCCGAGCATGTGCTCGGCATGCCGCGCTCCTACTGAGGCCTCCGCGATGGCTCCCGTCCTGGATATTGAGCATCTGCGCAGCTGGATCGGCCGCACCGAGACGGTCAACGACCTGTTGACCGTGCGGGCCCTGCGCGAAATGCGCGTGACGCTCAACCAGCCCGCGGGCGACCCTGTGATGGGCGATCCTGCTCTGCTAACCGCCCATTGGTGCCTCGCCCCGCCGGCGGTGCCCATGGACGGCCTCGGGCCTGATGGTCATCCCGCCCGCGGCGGCTTTCTGCCGCCGGTGCCGCTGCCGCGCCGCATGTGGGCGGGCGGGGCCCTGGAATGGCTGGACGCCCTGCGGGTGGGCGATGATGTGGCCCGCGCCTCGCGCATCGCGGATGTGGTGGTGAAGGAAGGCCGCACCGGCACCTTGTGCTTCGTCACCGTGGACCATGAGATTTCAACGCCCCGCGGCGTCGCCATCCGCGAGCGGCAGGATATCGTCTATCGCGGCGCCGATGCGCCGGCCGGTGGGTCGGGCACCGCGGCCCCGCCGCGCGTGGCCACGTGGCAGGAAAGCGTGGACGCCTCGCCGGTGCTGCTGTTCCGCTATTCCGCCATCACCTTCAACGGCCACCGCATCCATTACGACCGGACCTATTGCATCGAGGAGGAGGGCTATCCCGGCCTCATCGTCCATGGTCCTCTGCAAGCGACCCTTCTGGCGGAATTTGCCGGGCGGCTCTTGGGCCGCAGCCCGACGACATTTGCATTCCGCAGCGTGCGGCCGATCTTCGATGGCAAGCCGCTGACCTTGAATGCCGTGGCGACCGAGGCCGGGCTGGACCTATGGACCGCCGACCACGAGGGTCGTCCCTGCATGCTGGCGGACGCGTCCTGAGCGCAGATGCCCACGCGGTTTCTCGGGGCGCGGACGTCAGGGCCTCAGAGTGAAACCGTAAGTTCCGGCAGCGCGCCCACCTCCGGCCGGCCGAAATAATAGCCCTGGAACAGGCTCACCCCGGCCTCGCGCAGGGTGCGGCACTCGCCAGACGTTTCCACGCCCTCCGCGATCACCTTGATATCCAGGGCCGCCGCCATGTGCAGGGTCGCCGCCACGATGGCCTGGCGGCGCTGGTCGGCATCAATGCCCCGGATCAGCCCCATGTCGATCTTCAACAGATCCGGCGTCAGCGCCGCCAACCGCACGAGGCCCGAATGCCCCGCGCCGAAATCGTCCAAGGCGGTCTGCATCCCCATCTGGCGATAGCGCGCGATGATGTTGGACACATGCGCGGTATCGATGAAGGACTCGCCCTCGGTAAATTCAAAGATCAGCTGATCCGCACGGAGGCCCGCGCGCTTGGCCGCCGCAAGCGAGGCCTGAATGCAGGCGGAGGGCTCGTAAACCGCATTGGGCATGAAATTGATTGACAGCCGGGTGCCGGCCTCCAGCCCCATGCCGCCGGCCATTTCTATGGCCCGGACACGGCAAGCCTGGTCGAACTGATATGTGGTTTCAGGCGTGACCTGGGAGAGCACGGCGGCGGCGCTTTCCCCGCCTTCGCCGCGGACCAGCGCCTCATATCCCCACAGCGTGGCGGGGGCGCCTGGAGCGACTGAGACGATGGGCTGGAACGCCATGGTGAAGGCGATGTCGAGTGTGCTGCCGTCCTTGCACATTTGGCAGGAGGCGCCCCGCTTTGCGTCGCCTGCGTTCGTCGCAATACTCATCGCGTAACCTCGCCTGCCCGTCTGCTGGCCGACGAGTATCGTACACGCGCCAAACGCCAGCCTTGCGCCCCATGTCTAAGACGCAACCTCGCGAAAGGCCGGGAGTTCCCGACGCCATCCGCCGGTCTCGCAAGGGCATGGCCGATTAGCGCGACCCGCTACCACCGTCGATGTCCAGCACGGTGCCGCTGACGTAACCACAGGCGGGAGAAGCAAGAAAGGCGGTGGTCCGCCCCACTTCGTCCGGCTCGCCGAAGCGGCCGAAGGGGGCGCTGGCGGCAGCCTCCTCCGCCGTCTTGCCGGTGGCTTCCACCAGCCGCACGATGCGCTCGGTACGGGTGGCGCCGGGGTTGATGCCGAACACCCGCACTCCAAAGTCCGGCGCTTTGCCGCCCACCGCCTGGGTGAAGGCCATCAGGGCGGCATTGCCCGTCGCGCCGCACACATAGCCATAGCGCGGGTTGCGCCCGGCATTGCCGATGATGTTGACGATGGTGCCGGCGCCAGCGTCCTTCATGGCGCCGAGATAGAGCCGGGTCAGGTGGATGTAGCCCATCACCTTCAGCGCCCAGGCCTCCTCCCATTGCGCCATGGAGAGATCCAGCAGGCCGCCGGGCGGAATGGCGCCGGCATTGTTGACCAGGATGTCCACCGCGCCCGCTTCCGCGAACAGGCGTTCGCGCTCGGCGGACTGGGACAGGTCACCGGCCCAGATGGCGACGGAATTGGGCTTGGCCCCGGCGCCGGACAGCTCCGACGCCGTGGCGCTCAGCCGGCCGGCATCGCGCGCCGCCAGCAGGACGGTCGCGCCCTCGTCCAGGAACGCCTTGGCGCAGGCAGCGCCGATGCCCTTGGAGGCGCCGGTGATGAGGACGCGGCGTCCGGTCAGTGCAAGATCCATGGTCTCAGGCCTCGGGCGGGGATGCGGTGGTGAACCAGTCGCACAATTGACTTCCGGTGACGAAGCCGACGTGCGGGCTGGCGGCGAGCGCATCCACCATCGCCACCAGTTCGTGGAAGCGATGGGGCACGCCAATCAGATGCGGATGCAGGCCGATGGCCAGCACGCGCGGCGCCGTGACGCTTTCCTGCTCGAACAGCGCCAGCGTGTGCTTCAGGCGTTTTTCCATCTCGCCGGTGGCGTGGCGTTCGACCGCGTAGATGATGGAATCGTTGATTTCCAGATTGTAGGGCATGGCCACCAGCGGGCCGTGAGCCGTGGTCATCCAGGAAGGGACATCGTCCACCACCCAGTCGCACACATAATCGATGCCCTGCGCCTTCAGCAGGTCGGGTGTGCGCTCGCTCTCCCGCAGGCCCGGCGACAGCCATCCACGCGGGCGGGTGCCGGTGAAGGCGGCGATCTTGTCCAGGGACGCGGCGATCATCTGCGCTTCCGCATCGCCGTCGCTGTTCTGGATCGCCTTCTGGTGCAGGCCGTGGCCAATGAACTCCCAGCCCGCCGCCAACATGGCCTCGGCGGCCTGCGGATAGGCATCGATCACCCCCGCATTGAAGCTGGTGGAGGCGGGCAGCCCACGGCTCTTGAACAGATCAAGGATGCGCGGCATGCCGGCGCGCATGCCATAATCCGCCCAGGAGAAGTTCGGCACGTCGGGAATGGAGCCCTGTCCGTGGGGCGGGGTGATGATGGTGCGGGGCATGGCGCGGTCGAACTGCCAATGCTCCACATTCACCACCAGATGCACCAGGATGCGCTTGCCATCGAGGGCCGGCAAAGGCGGGGCGGAGGTGGAAAAACGGTAGGGAATGCGCGGGTTGGCCATGGGGCGTCCTCTTCAGTGCGCGCCGCGCATCTCGGCCATGATCTCGGCCTTGAAGCGCACGAAATCCGGCGAGAGCAGATCGTCGATGGAGCGCGGGCGGGGCAAGGTGATGGGGATGTCCCGCACGATGCGGCCGGGCCGGGCGGTCATGATGCACACCCGGTCCGCCAGCAGGATGGCCTCGTCAATGTCGTGGGTGACGAACATCACCGTGGTCTTGAACCGCTGCCACACATCCAGCAGCAGTTGCTGCATGGACAAACGGGTCTGCGCATCCAGCGCGCCGAACGGCTCGTCCATCAGCAAGGCCTTGGGCTGCATCACCAAGGCGCGGGCGATGCCCACCCGCTGGCGCATGCCCCCGGAAAGCTGCACGGGCAGCGACTTGTGGAACGCCTCCAGCCCCACCACCCGCAGGATCTCGATGGCGCGGGGCTCGTAGTCCGCCCGCGGCACGCCCTGGACCTGCGGGCCGAAGATCACGTTCTGCCAGACGTTCAGCCATGGCAGCAGTGCGGCCTCCTGGAACACCACGCCGCGGTCGGGGCCGGGGCGGCGCACGCTCTTGCCGTCGAAGGAGATGGCCCCTTCGCTCTGCCCCTCGAAGCCGGCGAGAATGTTGAGCAAGGTGGACTTGCCGCAGCCCGAGGGCCCCAGCAGGGCCATGAACTCGCCCTCGGCCAGTTGCACGTCCACATTGTCCAGCGCCCGCACCCCTTGGGTGCCGCCGAATACTTTGCAGACGCCGGTCATGGAAACGGTGCCCATGGCGTGCCTCACGTATTGAAGGATTGCAGGCGCCGCCAGCGGAGCACCCAATGCTCCACGCGCACGATGAGGAAATCGGAGAGGTAGCCGAGCAGGCCGATGGAGATCATGTCGGCGATGACGATGTCCATGCGCCCCACATAATAGGCATCCCACAAGACGTAGCCGAGGCCGGACTTCACCGCGACCATCTCGGAGACGATCACCGCCGTCCAGGCGATGCCGAGCCCGATGCGCAGGCCGGTGAAGATGGAGGGCAGGGCCGCCGGCAGCACCACCCGGCGCAGCACGGTGAAGGGCGAGGAGCCCATCATCAAGGCGGCGCGGATCCAGTTCTTCTCCACGTCGCGGGTGCCGTGGGTGGTGTTGATGACGATGGGATAGAAAGCGCCGATGGTGATCAGGAAGATTGAGCCGAAATCGGAAATGCCGAACACTGCGATGGAGATGGGCAGCCAGGCGGTGATGGGCACCGGGCGCAGCCATTGCACGGTGGGATCCACCACCATGGCGAACAGGCGCGACCATCCGATGGCGATGCCCAAGGGCACGCCGATGAGGATGGCCAGCGCAAAGCCCTTGGCGACGCGGACCGTGGAAAACATGACATTTTCCGCCCAGGTGCCGGAATAGGGATTGAGCCCCATGCCGGCGGCGCCGAAGGCCCATTTCACCCACGCGGTCCACACCCGGTCCGGGGTCGGAAGGGCACCGCCGAACAGCGCGCCGTTCGTGCCCGCCCCCTGCCACAGGGCGACCAGCAGGAGGGGCAGGATGAGCGAGGCCAGAAGTGCGCCGATACGCGGCAAGATGCGCCCGCCCGATATGCGGCGACGCGGTCGCGCGTCTGAGGTAATCGAGGACATGAACCGCTCCGCGGGATGCTGGCGTCAGCTGAAAACAGAAAGGTGAGAAAGGGCGGCGCCGGATGGCTCCGGCGCCGCCGGGATCGCAGAGCTCAGGACTTCATCGCCTTGGCGAGATAGGCCCCGTTCCAGCTGTCGTCGATCTGCCCGGACACATCCTTGGGAATGACGCCCAGGTCGAAGAACGCCTTGGCCTGCCGCTTCAGCTGCTCGGGCGTCACCACCGGACCGAGCTTGATGATCTCGGCAATGCGCAGCGAGATTTCCGGCGCAAGACCGGTCAGTTGCTGGATCGCCCGCGCAAAGGCCGAGGGCGAGGCTTCCAGCGCCTTCATCTCCTGCACATAGGCCGTCACGAAGGCCTGCACGGCGGCATCCTTGCCGGCGATCATGGTCTTGTTCGCGGCCAGCATGCCCAATTCGGCGCCCGCCGCCTTGGAGGTGCTGTAGTCGAGATTTTGGGCGAAGTAGCCATATCCCTTCATGACCGGGATGGACTCAAACGGCTCCCAGGTCACGATGGCGTCCACTTCGCCCTTCTCCAGCGCCTGGTCGAAGTTGGCGCCGCCGCCCTGGATGTTGATGGCCTGGAACGAATTGTAGGGGATGCCTTTCTCGATCAGGGTGGCCGCGAACTGGAACCACACCGCCGAACCCGGCGCGATGGCGATCTTCTTGCCCTTGATGTCGTCCCAGGTGTCGAACTTCACGCCGGTGCGGCCGACAACATATTTCGCCGAGGCGCCCACGCCCATGAGGCCCACGAGGCTATTGGCGCCATTGGCCAGCGAGATCGGAATATCGGCCGGACCGACGGTGGCAATGTCCAGGGAACCAGCCTGGAGCGCGGTGCGGGCGTCCGCATAGCGGGCGAATTCCACTAGCTTTAGCTCGATGCCTTGGCTTTTCAGCTTGTCGGCAATCAGGATGATGGGCGCCAGGTGCGCCACCTTCGCATAGCCCACGGTCAGAGTGACCGGCGCCGCGGCCGTCTGCGCAAAGGCCCCCAGGGGAGCGACGGTGGCGGCAAGGAGGCCGGACAGGCCGGCAAGTACGGTACGACGATGCATGTGGTCTGGTCCTCTGGAGTCTTTTTATGGGTGGACGGGACGTGTGAACCGCTGAAACAACCTCTGAAACGACAGTCTCAGACCCCGCGGAACTGCGGCGTCCGTTTCTCCTTGAAGGCTGCCTGGCCTTCCTTGTAGTCGGCGCTGCCGAAGCAGGCGGCGACCAAGGCCGCCACCCGCGCCGGGTCGCGGGCGCTGTCGGGCTTGGCCAGTTCGGTCAGCGCGGCCTTGGCCGCCATGAGGGTGAGCGGGGCATTGGCAGCCACACTGTCGAGATAGGCGGCGCAATCGGTGGCAAAGCTCGCCGCGTCCCACACCTTGGCTACCACGCCTAGCCGCTCGGCCTCCGGCGCGTCCAGGATGCGGGCGGAGAACAGGATGTCCGCCGCAACGTCAGGGCCGAGTTTGTGGACGAACAGCTTCACGCCCTCATACCCATAACCGAGGCCGAGGCGGGCGGCGGGCACCCGGAACCGTGCATCTGCTCTTGCGAGGCGGATATCGCAGGCCATGGCGAGCCCGAAGCCGCCCCCGAAGCAGATGCCGCGGATCACCGCGATGGTGGGCTTGGCCGCCTGTGCCAAGGCCGCCATGCCCTGCGCCACCGCGCGATCATAGGCGGCGACCCCTTCCGGATCCGAGCGTTGGGCACCGAATTGCGAGATGTCCGCGCCGGCGCAGAACGCCTTTTCGCCGTCGCCTTCGAGGACGATGGCCCGGACCTGCGGATCCGCCGCCGCGCGCGCCACCAGTTCGGGCAGCGCCTGCCACATTTGGAAGGCCATGGCGTTCATCTTGGCCGGCTGCGAAATGGTGATCCGCGCCAAGGCGCCGTCGCAGGCATACAGCAGGCCGGGGGCCGAGCCGGTGGTGGCGGTCATATCACGCCCTCCGCGCGCAGGGCGGCAATCTGGGGGCCATCCAGGCCGATCTCGCCGAGCACCGTGTCACAGTCCGCCCCCTTGTCCGCCAGAGGCGCCACCAGCGCCGGCGGGGTGCGGGACAGGCCGATGGGCTGGCCCACCAGGGTCACCGGTCCCAGACGCGGATGCGCCACCGTCTGTGCCACCTGGAGGTGGGCGACCTGGGGATCGGCGAACACCTCATCCATGCGGTAGATGGGGCCGGCGGGCACGCCCACCGCGGCGAGACGCTCCAGCCAGGAGGCGGAGGTGTCGGCGGCGAAGATGGGAGCCAGCAGATCGCGCACCTGCGGGCGATGGGCCAGGCGCTGGGGCTGGGTTGCGTAGTCGGGATGGTCGGCCAAATCGGGCCGCGCAATGGCCCGGCACAGGTCGCGCCATTGTCCATCGCCGCCCACCGCCAGGTTGATGAAGCCGTCGGCCGTCTCCACCACGCCCATGGGGGTGGAGTAGGGATGGTCGTTGCCGTTCTGCGGCGGCACCTCGCCATCCACCAGATAGCGGGCGGCCTGAAAGTCGCACAAGGCGATCTGGGCCTGCAGCAGCGAGGTCTGCACCCATTGTCCTTCGCCGGAGACATCGCGCTCGCGCAGCGCCACCAAAATGCCGGTGGCGGCGTAGAGCCCGGCGGTGGAATCGGCCACCGCGGCGCCGGCCCGCACCGGGCCTTGGCCCGGCACGCCGGTGATCCACATCAGACCGCCCATGCCCTGGGCGATCTGGTCGAAGCCGGCGCGGGTGGCATAGGGGCCGTCCTGGCCGAAGCCGGAAATGGAGGCCAGGATGATGCGCGGATTGCGCGCCTTCAAGGACTCGTAGTCGATGCCGAGGCGGGTCTTCACATCCGGCCGGTAGTTCTCGACCACCACGTCGGCGGTCTCCACCAGCTTGAGGAACACCTCCAGCCCTTCCTTGCGCTTCAGATTGAGCGTCACGGAGCGCTTGTTGCGGTGGAGGTTGAGCATGTCATAGCCGTCGCGGGCCCCGGACATGGTCTCGTTGGGGTCAACGCCGTCAGGGGCTTCCACCTTGATCACGTCGGCGCCGAAATCCGCGAAAATGCGGCAGCAGGTGGGGCCGGCGCGCACCCGCGTGAGGTCCAGGATGCGCAGTTTGGACAGCGCCGTGGAGGGCGCGGGCGCCGCAGCGGCCGGGGTTTCCGGCGACAGGGGGGCGTGGGAAGCGGCGGAAGGGCTCACGCGATACTCTCCTTGACGCTCGCAACGGGCTGCGCCCGGTGCCAGTCGGTGCGGGACTGGATGTGGTGCGCCAGGGCGATCAAGGCCCGGTCGCTGCCCCATGGGCCGACCCATTGCGCGCCCACCGGCATGCCATGGCTGTCGCGCCCGATGGGCACCGTCACCACCGGCAGGCCGAGGCCGCTGGCGAACCGGCAGAACGCCGAAAGGCGATAGAGCGTGCGCCCCGAGAAGCCGGGCACCTGCGGATCGCAGGCGGCGACCGTCGGCGTCACGCAGGGCATGGCCGGCAGCAACAGCACATCATGAGCCGCGAACAGGGTCTCCGCCAGCGCCCGCGCATCGGCCAGCGCCTGCCGCTGGGCTTGAAGATGCGCCTCGCCCATGGCGCGGCCCTTGGCCAGGCGGGTGGCGAACAGGGGATCGTCCGATGCCGTGGAAATGGCGGCCAGAGAGCGGGCGCTTTCCCCCAGCAGCAGGTC
This sequence comes from Azorhizobium sp., assembly GCA_965227945.1. Lineage (GTDB taxonomy): Bacteria > Pseudomonadota > Alphaproteobacteria > Rhizobiales > Xanthobacteraceae > Azorhizobium. The sequence goes on from CBDDGQ010000005.1 coordinate 1,112,944, forward strand.
CAGCACGGGCTGGTCGGTGGCGCGCACCAGGGGGGCGAGATCAGCGTCGGCGAAGGACAGGTCCATGGTGGCCAGCCGATCGCAGGCGGCGGTGAAGACCGTGCGGATATCCTCGTCGCAGCTTTCCAGCAGGCTGCGCGCCACGCCGATGCGGCGGCCGGCAGGGGCGGCCACGGGCGCGAAGATGGCGGCGGCGGTGTCCAACCATGCGGCATCACGGGCGAGAAAGCCGAGCGTATCGAGGGTGGGCGCCAAAGCGAGGGTGCCCGCGTGGGGAATTAGCCCGAACGTGGCCTTCCAGGAGGAGACGCCGCAGCAATGGGCGGGAATGCGCAGCGAACCGGCCGTGTCCGAGCCGAGCGCCAGGGGGACCGCATCCGCGGCCACCGCGACCGCAGCGCCGGACGACGAGCCGCCACACACCCGCCCGGCATCCCAGGGATTGAGCGGCCGGCCGCGCCAGCGATTGGCGCCGGACGGATCGAACGCCAGCGGCGTCATCTCGGTGAAGGCGACCAGGCGGCCGCCTGCGGCTTCCATCTGCTGCACCAAAGGCGCCGATGCCGTGGCCGGAGCGCCCGGCGCGACAGACAAGCCGAAGGCGGCGGCGTGGCCGGCCACATCCACCATGTCCTTCAGCGCATAAGGAAATGACCCACCAGGCGCGGGAGCGGGGAAGGCGACGAAAGCATGGGTCGCGGCATCCGTGGCGCGGCAGCGCGCCTGCGCGACCGCGATGGCTGCCGAGCCTGTCTCGTCGGATGGTTCTGCCCTTAAAACGCTCATGCCCGTTTCTCCACCAGCGCAGAGTAAGGGCGGTATGTGCGTTCGTGGAATTAGAAAAGAAAGCAGCCTGATTTCTCATTAGGAGAAATCGATTAGATGCGCAGATCGTCCAGGAGCTTGCGGGTGGCGCTGGGCAGTTCTTCGTTCTCGCGCACGCAGATGGCGATCTCGCGCACCGCCCAGGCCTCGTCCAGCCGGACCAATCGTAATCCGAGGGCATCGGCCAGCGGCCGCAACGCCGCTTCCGGCAGAATGCCGATGCCCAGCCCATGGCGAACCATCTGGCACATCACCTCGAAACTGCGCACCTGCACCCGCACCCGCAGGTAGCGGCCGAGATCCCGCGCGCGCTCCGCCACCAGCCGGTTGACGGCGGTGCCGCCTTCCAGAGCGACGAAATCCTCGTCCAGCAGATCGACAAAGGCGACGGACGCGCGGTCTGCCAGAGGATGGTCCGCCAGGCTCACCACCGCCAGGCGGTCGGTGGAATAGGGGAACAGGGTGAGGCCTTCCACCGCCTGCCCGCGCACGATGACGCCCAAATCCGCCTGCTTGCGGGTGACGGCGGTGATGGTGTCGGCGGTGGGGCGTTCATCCAGATCGATGCGGATGTCGGGATGGCGCTTGGCGAAGGCCGCCAGATCGGGGGCCAGCCGTTGCACCAGCGCCGAGCTAGAGGCGGAGACGCGCACGCGGCCGCGGGCGCCGGACAGATGATCCGAGAGGCCCGCCACATAGCGATCCGCCAGATGCAGGACCGACTGGGCATAGGCCAGCGCCGTCATCCCGGCCATGGTGGGCTCCACCCCATGGGGCAGGCGCCGCACCAGGGGCATGCCGGCTTCCTCTTCCAGCAGACGCAGCCGCCGGCTCGCGGCGGAGAGGGCGATATTGATGCGCTCGGCCGCCTTGGAGAGGCTGCGGGTCTCACAAATGGCAACAAACAGGCGAAGCGATTGCAGGTCGTGATGAAGCATGGTGTCCGCGTCAGGCCGCGCATGGTCGGCGGCGCCGGGATGGTGCTCTTGATGGGCGGCGGCTGCAATGTGGCGGCGTCGGTTTTCCACGCCGCCGCCCGGCCCCTTGAATCCACCGGAGCGGCCTGTCCGCGCCCACGGGCTTTGCCCGCGGGGCAGGCTGTGTATGGTGGCGCGCCTGCCACTGACCGGACGCCGCCGTGATCCCCTGGACCCTGCTCGACACCGCGCCCTTGCCTGAGGGAGGAGATCTGCGCCTGAAGCGGCGGGGCACGGAGTTTTCCATCATGCTCGGGACCACCGAACTGATGAACAGCCGTCTCAGCGGCTCGGAGGAAGCGCTCGCCCAGCTGTCGTGCGCGCGGATTGCCGAACGTCCGGCGCCGCGACTCCTGGTCGGTGGTCTTGGTATGGGCTTCACCTTGCGGGCGGCGCTGGCCGCCTGTGGGCCGCAGGCGCAGATCGAGGTGGGGGAGCTGTTGCCGGCGGTGGTGGAGTGGGCGCGGGGTCCCATGGCGGAGATCTTCGCCGGCTGTCTGGAGGATCCGCGCGTCCGCGTCACGGTGGCCGATGTGCGCGCGCTCATCGGCGCGGCCGCCAAAGCCTATGATGCCATCCTGCTGGATGTGGACAATGGGCCGGAGGGCCTCACCGTCAAAGGCAACGACCGGCTCTATGATGGCCGGGGTCTCGCCGCCGCCCGCGCGGCGCTGACGCCGGGCGGGGTGCTCGCAGTATGGTCCTCGGCGCCGGATGACCGGTTCACCCGACGTTTGCGCACCGCCGGCTTTGCGGTGGAGGAGATGCCGGTGCGCGCCACCGGGCGCCGAGGCGCCCGGCATATGATCTGGCTGGCTCGCGCCTGAAGAGCCCCGCCATGGGGCTCAGGGCTCAGGCGGCGGCAGTGGTGACGAACTTGGTCACCAGATAGGCCTCGATGGCCTCCGAGCCGCCCTCGGTGCCGTAGCCGGAATCCCGCACGCCGCCGAACGGCACTTCCGGGAGAGCCAGACCGTTGTGGTTGATGGTCAGCATGCCGGCGTCCACCCGGCGGCTCAGCTCATGGATGGTCTCGGCGGACCGGGTGAAGGCATAGGACGCCAACCCGAAGGGCAGCCGGTTGGCTTCGGTGATGGCGGTGTCCAGGCCGGTGAACGGGTTGATGATGACCACCGGGCCGAACGGCTCCTCGTTCATGATGCGGGCGTCGGTGGGCACATGGGCCAGCACGGTCGGCTCGAAGAAGTTTCCGGTGTTGCCGATGCGGCGGCCGCCGGTCTTCAACTGCGCGCCGCGGGCCACCGCATCGGCGATGAGGGGCTCCAGCGCCGGGATGCGGCGGGTGTTGGCCAGCGGCCCCATCTGGGTGTCTGCGTCGAGGCCATTGCCGACGCGGATCGCCTTGGCGGCGGTGGTGAAGCCCTCCAGGAAGGCGTCGAATACCGGCTCCTCGATCAGGAAGCGGGTGGGGGAGACGCACACCTGCCCGGCATTGCGGAACTTGGAGAAGGCCATCACCTTCACCGCCTTCGCCACGTCCGCATCGGCACAGACGATCACCGGGGCATGGCCGCCCAGTTCCATGGTGGCGCGCTTCATGTGCGTGCCGGCCAGAGCCGCCAGATGCTTGCCCACCGGGGTGGAGCCGGTGAAGGAGATCTTGCGGATGGTGGGATGGGCAATGAGGTATTCGGAGATCTCTGAGGGCACCCCGTAGACCAGATTGATGACGCCGGCCGGCACACCTGCGTCCACAAAGGCGCGCAGCAATTCGGCGGGGGCGGCGGGGGTCTCCTCGGGGGCCTTGACGATGATCGGGCAGCCAGCGGCCAGCGCCGTCGAGAGCTTGCGCACCACCTGGTTGATGGGGAAGTTCCACGGGGTGAAGGCAGCCACCGCGCCCACCGGCAGCTTGATGGCGGTCTGCATCACGCCGGGGTCACGGGCCGGGATCACCTGCCCATAAGCGCGGCGCGCTTCTTCCGCGAACCAGTCGATCACATCGGCGCCGGCCATGATCTCGCCGGCGGCTTCCGCCAGGGGCTTGCCCTGCTCGCGGGTCATGATCCAGGCGATGGTGTCCTTGCGGGAGCGCAACAGGTCGGCGGCGCGGCGCATGATCTTCGACCGGGCGAAGGCCGAGGTGGCCGCCCACACCGGCCCGGCCCGCTCTACAGCGAGAAGGGCAGCGTCAAGGTCTTCCCGGGTGGCATGGGCCACGGTGCCGATGGTCTCGCCGGTGGCCGGGTCCATCACCGGAATGGTGCGGCCCTGCGCCGCCGGGCGCCAGACGCCGTCGATCAGAAGCTGCGTGTCGGGATAGGCATGGGTCGTGCTGGACATGACGCAGGGTCTCCGTCGAAGTGATCGCGGCGCCGGGAGCGCTTCAGGGGGCGATGGGCTGCGGCCGGCAGGGCGCCGGGGACCGGAGGGCAACGGCGGGCGCCGTCTGCCACAGGCGGTGGCACTCCCGTACACCCTTTCCCGGCGGCTGCCAAAGTCTGGTGTTCAACGACCGTGTCGGGGCCGCAGCAGGGGCGCCCGCCGACCACCTGCGCTATCCTGCCGGCGCGGCAGGTGAGTCGGGCGCGCCCGCGACCCCTCACACGCATGTCAGGAGACCGGGGCATGGCTCAGCAGGCCGATTTCTTCGCCTTGCTTGCGGCAGAGGAGATGGACGCAGTCGCCAAGCCGCGACGCAAGGTCCGCAGCAAGGCCCCGGTCCGGCAGGGGCCGGCGGTGGCCTATGATTCTGCGCGCGAAGCCGCTGCCCGCGACCTGGAAGGGTCCGGCCTCTATCGCGTGCTGCGCAAGCTCCAGCCGCGCACGGTGGTGCCGCGCTCGCTGCGCCTGGACGAGAAGCTGGCGGTGATCGTGGATGTGGAGACCACCGGCCTCGACCACGCCAAGGATGAAGTGATCGAGCTGGGGATGGTGGCCTTCACCTATCGCGAAGACGGCGAGATCGGTGACGTGATCGACACCTTCAGTGCGCTGCGGGAGCCGTCCATCCCCATCAGCCCGGTCATCACCAAGCTCACCGGCATCACGGCAGACATGGTGGCGGGGCGCACCATCGATCTGGCGGCGGTGGCCCGCTTCATGGCTCCGGCCTCCTTGGTGATTGCGCACAATGCCCGCTTCGACCGCCCGTTCTGCGAGCGGCTGGCGGACGGGTTCGATTTCAAGCCGTGGGCCTGCTCCGCGTCCGAGGTGGCGTGGTCGGACTATGGGTTCGAGGGCGTGAAGCTGGGCTATCTGGTGGGCCAGTGCGGCTTCTTCCACAACGGCCACCGCGCCGTGGACGATTGCCACGCGCTGCTGGAGGTGCTCGCCGCCCCGCTGAAAGAGGCGCCCGGCAGCGGCTTCGGTCGCCTGCTGGACAGTGCGCGCCAGGCGCGCCATCGGGTGTGGGCGGAGGGTAGTCCGTTCGAGATGAAGGATGCGCTGAAGGCGCGGGGCTATCGCTGGAGCGACGGCTCCGACGGGCGCCCCAAGTCCTGGTGGCGGGAGGTCGACGACGCCACCCTGGCGGCGGAACTGGACTTCCTACGCACCGAAATCTATCTGCGGGCGGTGGACCCCTATGTGCAGACGTTTACCGCTTTCGACCGCTTCAAGGGATGACGACCCGCCGCGCGGCCGTCGCAGCGCCACCGCCGGCTTGACCGCGATCGCGGCGGCTGCGATGGCGGGTGCGGAGGAAGCGCATGCGCCTGCTGCTGGTGGAGGACAATCGCGATCTGGCCGGCTGGCTGGCGAAGAGCCTGCGGCAGGCCGCCTATGTGGTGGATGTGGTGCATGACGGCGAGGATGCCGAGCACGCCCTGGACGTCGCCGAATATGCCCTTGTCATCCTGGATCTGGCGCTGCCCAAGCGCGACGGCCTGCAGGTGCTGCGCGGCATGCGGCGGCGCGGCAGTACGCTGCCGGTGATCATCCTGACCGCCAATGCCAGCCTGGACGGGCGGGTGACCGGCCTCGACGAAGGCGCCGACGATTATCTCGCCAAGCCGTTCGAAATGGCCGAGCTGGAGGCGCGCATCCGGGCCCAGTTGCGCCGCTCCCACAATCTGGCTGATCCGGTGGTGGCCTATGGCGATCTGGTGCTGGATTCCAAGACCCGCATGTTTCGCCTGAAAGACGGCGAACTGGCGCTGACCCCCCGCGAGCATGCGGTGCTGGAGCAATTGCTGCTGAAGAGCGGCCGCACGGTCAGCAAGGCGCAGCTCTCCGCCAGCGTGTTCGGCTTCTCCGACGAGGCGGACCCGAGCGCCATCGAGATCTATGTGCATCGGGTGCGCAAGAAATTGGAGGGCTCCAACGTGCGTATCGTCACCTTGCGGGGCCTCGGCTATCTTCTGCGGCATGAGGATTAGAAGTCTCCGCCTGCAACTGCTGATCTGGCTGATCCTGCCGCTGGCGGGCGTGGTGGGGCTGAATGTGTGGACCAGCTATGGCGCGGCCCGTGCCACCGCGCAATTGGTCACCGACCGCATGCTCGCCGCCTCTGCCCGCGCCATTGCCGAGCCGACCCGGGTCGACCACGGCGTGATCGAGGCGCTGATCCCGCCGGTGGCGCTGGAGATGTTCGCCACGGGTCATCTGGACCGCGTCTATTACCGGGTGGAGACGGCGGACGGCCGGCTCCTCACCGGCTATCCGGACCTGCCCAAGCCGCCCCGGCCGGGCATCACCTTCGAGCCCCAAAGCTATGATGGTCGCTATCGCGACCAGGATCTCCGCCTCGCCGCCCTCACCCACCCGGTGGTGGGCGCGGGGGCGGACGGCCCCATCCGCGTGGTGGTGGGGGTGACGCTGGCCAGCCACGAGGCCATGGTGCGCGAACTGTGGATCGGCGGCTTCGGACAGCAGGTGCTGCTTCTTGTCGGGGCGGGACTGCTGGCCATCGTCGGCCTCAACCGGGGTCTGGCGCCGCTGCTGCGGCTGCGCGATGCCGTGCGCCAGCGCCGGTTCGAGGATCTCGATCCGTTCCCCACCGATGCGGTGCAAAGCGAAGTGCGCCCTCTGGTGGTGGCCCTCAACCAATATATGGAGCGGGTGCAGAAGCAGATGGCCGCCCAGCGGCGCTTCGTGGCCAATGCCGCGCACCAGTTGCGCACGCCGCTCGCGCTGCTCAACACCCAGGCTAGCTATGCCTTGCGGGAGCAGGATCCGCAGGAGCGCACGCTGGCGCTCACCGCCTTGCAGGCCAGTGCCCGGCAGCTGACCCGGCTGGCGGCACAATTACTGACCTTGTCGCGCGCCGAGCCCGGCAGCCGACGGCCGCGCCATGAAACGATCGATCTGGTGGCCGCTGCCCGGCTGGTGATGGAAGGCTTTGCCGAACCGGCCTTGGCCCGCGGCATCGATCTGGGGCTGGAGGCGGAGGGCGCCGCTTGGGTGGTGGGGGACGGCACCATGCTGCGCGAGATGATCGTCAATCTGATCGACAATGCAATCCGCTATACCCCGCCCGGCGGGGTGGTCACCGCGAGCGTGCGCCAGGACGGCGAGACCGCCGTGCTGCGGGTGGCGGACAATGGCCCGGGCATTGCGGAGAGCGAGCGCGACCGGGTGTTCGAGCGCTTCTATCGGGTCCTGGGCACCACGGCGGACGGCAGCGGACTGGGGCTGGCCATCGTCAAGGAGGTGGTGGACGCCGCGGGTGGCACGGCGCGTCTCGACACAGCGCCGGGCGGCGGCCTGGTGGTGGAGGTGTGCCTGCCGGCTTCCGCCGGGGCCGAGGGCCCCGGCGAAAATGAGCCCGTGCTCAGGCGTGCTGCTCATTGAGCGGGGCAGGGCGCCACTTCACCAGCCGGTTTTCCACCAAGGTGATGATGTATTCCACGATCAGTGCCAGCACGGCGAGGATCACCATGGCGGCGAACACGCCATTGGCGTTGAACGCGCCCTGGGCGGTCGAGATCAGGAGGCCCACGCCCTTCTTGGCACCCAGGAACTCGCCCACCACCGCGCCCACCAGCGCGAAGCCGAAGCTGACGTGCAGGCTGGCGAGAATCCAGCTCATGGCCGAGGGCACGATCACCGTGCGGGTGATCTGGAACGGCGAGGCGCCGAGGATCTGGGCATTGGCGATCAGCGCCCGGTCGGCCTCGCGCACGCCCTGGAATGCGTTGGCGAACACCACGAAGAACACCATCACCACCGCCAGCGCCACCTTGGACGCCATGCCCAGACCCAAGGCGATGATGAAGATGGACCCCAGCACCACGCGGGGAATGGAGTTGGCCACCTTGATATAGACGCTGAACACTTCCGCCAGCAGCTTGTTGCGGCCCAGAAGGATGCCGCAGGCGACGCCGCCGATGGCGCCGATGAAGAAGCCGAGGATGGTCTCTTCCAGCGTCACCACGATCTGCTCCCACAGCGGGCCCTGCGAGGTGCCTTCGGTGATCCAGACCCAGATCTGGTCGCCGATGCCCGAGGGGCTGGCGAAGAAGAAGGGATCGATGACTCCCGTCTGGGCGCCCAGCTCCCAGCCGCCCAGCACCACCACCAGGATGGCGATGCGCAGGAAGATGATGAGCGCGTGGCGGCGGCGCAGGGCGGCCTGGACGGAGGCGGAGGCCACCGCGATGGCGGGGTTCTCGACGGGCGGAGCGGCGGGGGCTTTCGCCGCGGCCAGGGGTTCGGCTTGCACGGTCATGGCTGCATCCTTCCGGTCAATGGCCGCTGGCCATGGCGCGCTGCTGGCCGAGCTGCACTTCCTCGCGCAGGTCGTTCCAGATCTCGCGGGCGATTTCGACGAATTGAGTGTCGTAGCGGATCTCCGACATCACCCGCGGGCGGGGCAGATCGATGTGGTAGACGCTCTTCACCGTGGCGGGGCCGGCGGTGAGCACATAGACCTTGTCGGCCAGAGCAATGGCCTCCTCCAGATCATGGGTGACGAACACCACCGAGGCGCCGCAGCCCGCCCACAGTTCCAGCAGTTCGTCCTGCATCAGCGTGCGGGTCTGGATGTCCAGGGCGCTGAAGGGCTCGTCCATCAACAGGATCTTGGGCTCGTTGATGAAGGTCTGGGCCAGGGCGACGCGCTTGCGCATGCCGCCCGAGAGCTGGTGCGGATAGTGGCCCTCGAAGCGCGACAGATGCACCTTGGCGATCCATTCGCGCGCCTTCTCATAGGCTTGCGCCTTGGGCGTGCCGCGATAGAGCGGGCCGGCCGCCACATTGTCGATGACGCTGCGCCAGGGAAACAGCGCATCGGTCTGGAACACGAAGCCGATGTCCCGGCTGATGCCGGACACCGGCGCGCCCATGAGGCGCACCTCGCCGGCGCTGGGCCGGGCAAGGCCCGTCACCAGATTGAGCGTGGTGGACTTGCCGCAGCCGGTGGGGCCGACCACGCAGGCAAATTCGCCGGGGGCCACCGACATGGTGAAATCCCGCAGCGCGGTCATCATCTTGCCGTCCGGCGTCACGAACCGGCGGGTGACATCGATCAGCTCGATGGCCGGCGTGACGGGCAGGTCCGGCGACAGGCTGGGGCGGGTCTGGGTCGAGGAATGGGGCATGCACGTCTCCCTCCGTCGCCCGGCACGGCGACGGCTGCTGAAGGCAAAGAGGAAAGAGGCGCCGCCGCAGCGGCGCCGGGCTCAGGTGCGGATCAGTTGGTGGTGCCGAGGGTCTTGGCGGCGGCGTCCACGAATTCCGTCGTATAGGTCTTGGACAGATCCACCTGTCGGCCCTGCACATTCTTGCTGAAGGCGGACAGCACCTTCAGGACCGTCTCCGGCCCGCCATTGGGCATCCGGCCATCGGGGGTGTATTGCGGCTTTCCTTCGGCCAGACCCTTGATGTAGAGGTCCTTGTCGCCCGCGTAATAGTCCTTTGGCATCTTGTCGGCGATCTCTTCCGCGCTATGGCTCGAGATGTAGCGCATGGTCTTCACCAAGGCGTTGGCCAGCTTCTGCGCGTCCGCCTTGTGGGTGTCGAGCCAGCTGCGCTGCACATAGAGCGAGGCCGCCGGATAGGGGCCGCCGAGGGCCGCGGCGGTCTGCTCGGGGGTGCGCAGATCCACCAGGATCTTGGCCTCGCCGGTCTTCAGCATGCGCGCCACCGTGGGCTCGGTGGTCATGCCGGCCTGGATCTGGTCCTGCTTCATGGCCGCGATGAAGGTATTGCCCGCGCCCACCGGCAGCAGCGCATAGTCGCCGGGCTTCAGGCCCGCGCGCACCGCCAGATACTGGCTGAGGAAGTCCGTGGAGGAGCCGAGGCCGGTGACGCCCAAGGTCTTGCCCTTGAAGTCGGCGGGCGACTTGATGGTGTCGGCCTGCTTGGCGGAGACCAGTTCCACTTCGCCGGGCGCCTGGCTGAACTGGACGATGGACAGGATGAACTTGCCCTTGGCCTGCAGATCGATGGTGTGGTCATAGAAGCCCACCACCCCTTGCACCGCCCCGGCCAGTAGTTCGTTTTCCGCTTCCACCCCGGCGCGGGAGTTCAGCAGATCGACGTCGAGGCCCTCGTCTTTGAAATAGCCCAGCTGCTGCGCCAGCATGGCGGGCAGGTAGATCTGCTTTTCCATGCCGCCGACGATGATGGTCAGCTTCTCGGCGGCGGAGGCGGGGGCCGACAAGCCCAGCAACGCGGAGACCGACGCGGCCAGAGCCAGCGTCAGGGCGAGCGGACGCGACGCCGCCTTCGATGCACGGATCATGTTCTTCTCCTTGGCGCGCGCCGTCGGCGCTTGTTTCCTGTGTCCCTGCGGTGCCTTGTGAGCCCGTGTTTTTGCACGGATCGGCGACACTCTTGGCCAGCATTATCCGGCTCTTGCACCAAGGGATACGCGCCCCAAGCTTTCAGTTCGCTTTCACGACACATCAAGGCGCACCGCGCCGAAGCGTGGTGCGCCTTGATGCGCACAGGAGCCTTGTCGCCGGCCGCGCGGGACCTGCCGTCGGTGCTTTCAGTCGCGCGAAGCCTCGTAGCGCGCCTTGGTCTCGGCGTTCATGGGATAGAGACCCGGCAGGGGCACGCCGCGCTCCACCTCGGCCATGATCCAGGCTTCCAGGCGCTCCTGTTCCGGTGCCGCCGCCAGCACATGGTCGAGCAGGGCGGCCGGGATCAGGACGGCCCCATCCTGGTCCGCCACCACCACATCATCGGGGAATACGGCGACGCCGCCGCAGCCGATGGGTTCTTGCCAGTTCACGAAGGTCAGCCCGGCCACGGAGGGCGGCGCGGCGGCGCCCTGGCACCACACCGGCAAGTGGGTGGACAATACCCCGGTCACGTCGCGCAGCACACCGTCGGTGACCAGGGCGGTGACGCCACGCTTCTGCATGCGCGCGCAGAGAATGTCGCCAAAGATGCCGGCATCGGTGACGCCCATGGCGTCGACCACGGCAATGCAACCCTCCGGCATGGCCTCGATGGCCGCGCGGGTGGATTTCGGCGAGGCCCAGGATTCCGGTGTCGCTAAGTCTTCGCGGGCCGGCACAAACCGCAAGGTAAAGGCGCGCCCGACCAGGCGCGGCTGGCCGCTCATGAGGGGCCGGGTGCCGCGCATCCAGACATTGCGCAGGCCCTTCTTGAGCAGGATCGTGGTGATGGTAGAGGTCGCGACATGCTGGAGCGCGCTGAGCGCGCCGTCGGTTGCGGACGTCATCGGATGTTGCCTTTTGTCAGGGGCACTTCCTGCGACGGCGTTGCCGCCCATCTGCAGGTTTGAGCCGGTCACGGGGGCCAGTGTCCGGCCGGAACAAACAAAAGAACAGGTGGCTTTTCATAGATTTAGACAATAGGTTTCCTATCTTATGGAGACGCGCTTTCTCGACAGTCTGATCGCGGTGATCGAAACGGGATCGTTCGCCGCCGCGGCGCGGCAGTTGAACCTCACGCCGGCGGCGCTGGCCCAGCGGGTGCAGGCGCTGGAGGCGGAGATCGGCGTGCGTCTGCTGGTGCGGGCGGGCCGCACCGTGGTGCCGACCTTCGCGGCCACGGCCATATTGGAGCGGTCCCGCGCCATCCTGCGGGACGTGCGGGCGTTGCGGGCCATTGCCGCAGAGGACATGCCGACGGGAGAGCTGCGCCTCGGTGCGGTCGCCACCGCCATGACCGGCCTGCTGCCGGACCTGCTGCTGCGGGCGAGCCGCAGCTTTCCGGGTCTCGACGTGCACATTACGCCGGGTCTCTCCCGCGATCTCTATCCCAAGGTCCTCGACGGGGACCTCGACGCGGCCATCCTGGTGCAGCCGGAATTTGCCCTGCCGAAGACCTGTGCCTGGCGGGTGCTGCGGGAGGAGCCGTTGGTGGTGATCGCCCCGGCCGCGGCGCCGGAGACGGATGCCCATGACGTGCTGAGGAACCACCCCTTCATCCGCTACGACCGCTCGCAATGGGGTGGGCGGCTGGCGGACGTCTATCTTCGCCGAGCCGGACTGCGCCCGCAGGAGCGCTTCGAGCTGGATTCCCTGGATGCCATCGCGGTGCTGGTGGATCGGGGCCTCGGCGTCTCGCTGGTGCCGGACTGGGCGCCGCCCTGGCCGGCCGGTTTGTCCCTGCGCAAGGTCGCGCTGGCCGATGCCACCTTGCGGCGGCGCATTGGCGGCGTCTGGATGCGCGGCGCGGTGCGGGCCCGGCAGGTGGAAGCGTTCCTGGGATGAAGCCGGCTATGCCGCCCATAAAACGGCGGCATGCGCGGCGAACGCCTCGATCTCCGCTTCGCTGTTGAAATAGTGGATGGCGATCCGCAGCACGCCCGGTACCCCCCGATCGGCCAACGCAAGGCGGGCATAATTCCGGCCGATGGCGGCAACCCAGATGCCCTCGGTGCGGAGCATCGCAGCCATGGCGGTCACATCCCGACTGGGGAGGGACCAGGTCAGCACTCCCGAGGGCGCGGCGGCCGGATCTTCGAACGGCGGGGGCAGGTTCCGCGTCGCGAAGCACATTCGCAGATGCTGGACCAAGCTCTGGATACGGGCTGCGATCCGAGCCGGACCCAAAGCGCGGGCGAGACGGGCCGCCGCGCCCAGACCCAGCCGCGCCGGGGGGCTGAAGTCGAAGCTCTCGAACCGGCGGGCATCGGTACGCAGGCTGAAGGCGTCATCGCGATCCCAACGGGTGCCCGCCAGATCCACCATCGGCAGGGCTCCTGCACGATCGAGGACCCGGTCAGAGACATAGAGCACCGCGACCCCCTTGGGGCCGCGCAGCCATTTCCGCGCGGGAAACACCAGCAGGTCGGCGCCCAATTGGCGCACGTCCACGGGCATCTGGCCCACCGCCTGTGCCGCGTCCACCGCCAAGAAACCATCCTGCTGGCGCACGCCGTCCGCCAGCCGCTCCAGATCGTTGGGCACGCCGCTGGCAGTGGGCAGTAGCGGCACGGCGATCAGTCCGCCGGCGCCCGCCGTCTCCAGCAGGCCAAGCGCAGAAAGGCGGCCTTGCCTGTCGGTGGGCGAGAGGGTCACCGCCACCCCGGCGCGATCCCGCAGCAGCCAGGCATTGTGGATGTTGGCACCCCATTCGTTGCGAACGCTGGCGATCCGCGGCACCCCGCCGGCGACCAGCGCGCCCACCGCCAGGGCCCAGCCGCGGGTGGCGGTGTCGACGAACGCGATCTGATGCGGGGCGGCGCCGATCAGCGCGGCCACATCCCCCCGGACCGCCTCCAGCGCGGCCGCATGGGCGTCCATGGCCCCATGCGGCCCGGCAGTCCGCTCGCTGGCCAGATACGCCTCCATGGCCTGGGTCACCGCTTCGGGCGGCAGGCTGGCGCTGGCATGGTTGAGATGGATGTGGTGGGCGACGGCCGGCGTTTGCGCACGCAGCGCCAGCAGTTCGGCAGGTGCGATGGCGCTCATGGGCAGGGGCCTGCCGACAGGTCCACGGCGGCATCCGGCGGCGCTGCGCAGGGTGGGCGTGAGGAGACAGGCGATGGCATGGCGCAGCCTTCACTGATGCAGGATCTTGGACAGGAAGAGCCGGGCGCGGGGGCTCTGCGGCGCGTCGAAGAAGGCGGCGGTGGGGCCATCCTCCACGATGGCGCCCTGATCCATGAACACCACCCGATCCGCCACGCGGCGGGCAAAGCCCATCTCATGGGTGACCACCATCATGGTCATGCCTTCGCGGGCCAGTTCGCCCATCACGTCCAGCACCTCCTTGACCATCTCGGGGTCCAGAGCGGACGTGGGCTCGTCGAACAGCATCACCTTGGGGTTCATGCACAGCGCCCGGGCGATCGCCACGCGCTGCTGCTGGCCGCCGGAGAGCTGGCCGGGATACGCCTCCGCCTTGCCGGCGAGCCCGACCCGCTCCAGCAGCGCCAGCGCCTGCGCATCGGCCTCCGGTTGCGGGCGGCGGAGCACCTTGCGCGGCGCCAGGGTGATGTTCTGGCGCACGGTGAGGTGGGGATAGAGCTCGAAATGCTGGAACACCATGCCGATATGCGCCCGCAGCCGGGTCAGCGAGGTGCGGCGGTCGCCCACCGATGTACCATCGACGCTTATCTGCCCGCGCTGGAACGGCTCGAGCCCGTTGACGCATTTGATGAGGGTGGACTTGCCCGACCCGGAGGGGCCGCAGACCACCACGACTTCCCCGCGGGCCACCCGTGTGGAGCACCCGCTCAACACCTGCAAGGACCCATACCATTTGTCGACGGCGCAGATGTCGATGATCGGTTCGGCTGCGGAGGGGGCGGCGGTCATGGCATCCGTGAAGCTGGGAGGAGAAGGCGCCGTCATGCCGGGGCCCCCCGGCGGCTCAACGCCTGCACCGCGCGCGACGCGGCAAAGCACAGGCAGAAATAGACGAGCGCAGCGAAGCCATAGAGCTCCACCAGGCGCCCGTCGCGATTGGCGGTGATGCTGGCGGCAGTCATGAAATCATGCAGGCCAATGACATAGACCAGAGAGGTGTCCTGGAAGAGGGCTATGCTCTGGGTCAGCAGGAGCGGCGCCATGCGCCGGAACGCCTGCGGCAGGATGATGTAGCGATAGGCGTCGAACTGACTCAGTCCGCTGGCCTGCGCCGCCGCCATCTGGCCGCGGGAAATGCCGCGGATGCCGGCGCGCATGATCTCGCAATAATAGGCCGCCTCGAACAAGGTGAAGGCAACCAAGGCCGAGAGAAACGCCCCCACCGGCCGGCCGATGAGGAGCGGCACCAGCAGGTAGAACCAGAAGATGACCATGATGAGCGGCAGCGCCCGTAGGCCGTCCACATAAGCGGCCGCCAGGGCCGCCAGGGGCGCCGGGGCGGTGAGGCGCACCAGCGCCAGCAGCGTCCCGAGGAGGATCCCGCCGGACATGGCCAGCACCAGCAAGGTCAGGCTGGTCTGCATGCCGGACCAGAGAAAGGGCAGGGCCTTAAGGATGGCCGACAGATCGAAGCTGTTGCCCATGTCAGGCCCGCCCGAACACGCCGGGGATGGCAAGATGGCGCTCCACGCGCCGCATGAGCGCGATCACCACCAACGTGATGACAGCATAGCTCAGCGTCGCCGCAGTGAACGCCTCGATGCCCTGGAAGGTGGCACTCTCCACCTGCCGGCTTTCGCCGGTCAGCTCCAGCACGCCGATGGTGAGCGCCAGGGAGGAATTCTTCACCACGTTGAGGAATTCCGAGGTGAAGGCCGGCAGCACATGGCGAGCCGCCAGGGGCAGCAAGATGTGGCGATACGTCTGAGCCAGCGACAGGCCCGAGGCCGCCGCCGCCATGCCCTGGCCCCGTCCCACGGCCTCGATGCCGGCGCGCCATTGCTCGGCGATGCGGGCGGCGGAGAACAGGCCGATGCCGATCACCGCAGTCCAGAATTCGGGCAGCGGCAGGTCGCGCTTCAGGACATGTCCCAGGCTCTGCGGCAGCACCTCCGGGAGCACGAAATACCACAGGAACAATTGCACCAGCAGCGGCACATTGCGGAACACGTCCACATAGGCGGTGCCCAGCAGCCGGGCCGCCGGGACGGGCAAGGTGCGCAGCACGCCGATGAAGCTGCCGACCATCAGTGCCACGACAAATGCGCCGACGGTGACCAGCAGCGTCCAGAACAGGCCGGAGGCCAGCCAGCCGAGATACGGTTCGGTGATGAGCACCGCCCAGTTCCAGCGATAGGTCACGGCGCACCCGTCTTTCCCGCGCCGGGGCACAGGCCCCGGACGCGATGGCGATGGACAAGCGGGGTGGTCATCGCGGCAGCGCCTGGATCTCGAAGGCGCTCTTCAGTAGCGGATCCAGCTTGATCCCCAGCGGCCCGAACCATTTGGCATAGAGCGTCTCGGCCTCGCCCGAGCGGAACGTCTCCGCATAGGCCCGCAGCACCAGCAGCGCGAAGTCCGGATCGCCCCGCTGGAACATCGCGCTGTACGGATCGAACGTGAGCAGCCGACCAATAACGGCAAGCGTGCCGGGCTGGCGCGCCTTGGTGGCGGCATAGACCTCGATCTGGCCGCCATCGGCGGCGAAGGCGTCCACGCGGTCGGTCTCCACCAGCAGCGCGCCTTCGCCCAGATCCTTGGCATAGACCAGGGAGATCTTCAGCCCCTTCGCGTCATTGATCGCCCGCAGCGCCTGCTCGTTGCTGGAGCCTTGCAGCACGGCGACCCGCTTGCCGGCCAGATCCTCGATCTCCCGCGCCGGACTCTTGGCCGCCACCAACAGGCGGGTGCCGGTGAGATAGAAGATTGGCGAGAACGCCACCTGCTCGTGGCGAGCCAGCGTATTGGTGGTGGTCCCGCACTCCAGGTCGATGGTGCCATTGGCCACCAGAGCGATCCGGTTGGTGGTGTTGATGGGGGTGTAACGCACCTCCAGGTCCGGCTTTCCGAGGCGCTGCTTGATGGCAGCCACCGCCGTCAGACACATGTCGATGGAATAGCCGGTCACCTTCAGATCTGCGGTGATGAAGGAATAGGGCACCGAGGCCTCGCGATGGCCCAGCGTGACATAGCCGCGCTCGGCGATGCGCTTCAGCACCGGGCTGTCGCCCGGCCCCGCGACGGGCGCTTGCGCGCCGGCAGGACCGGCCAGCAGCGTTGCGGCGCAGGCCAGGGCGCCGATGAAATGGCTCACATGACGGAACATGATGTTTCCCTTGCGGGCCATGCCATGCCGGATCATCCGGTCGGCGGAGGCCCGCGGCTCGCATGGAAGGTGGCTCCACGGGCGTGGATGGCTGTCGTTGCCGGCCGTCCTCTTCGTCGGAGGCTTGCGGCCGATGCGCCGGTTGTGAGCGCAAGCTTAGGCAGGGTGCGCGCGCCACGGCCAATGCGGATGCGCGGGCACGCGATGCGGACCCCGCATGCCAGGACCACGCCTGCCTGTGCTAGGCTTTGCCCGAGCGCGTTGTCCTGAAGGAGATCTCGGTGCTGGACGTGCGATGGCTGGAGGATCTGGTGGTGATCGCGGAGACGCGGAACCTCACCAAGGCGGCGGAATATCGCCATGTCACCCAGTCTGGGCTCAGTCGCCGGGTGCAATCCCTGGAGCATTGGGCGGGGGCGCCGCTGATCGACCGGCGCAAGTCGCCCATCGATCTCACCGAGGCGGGTTATCGTCTGCTGGCGGTGGCCGGCGATGTGCTGGGGCGCCTCAATGGTGCCCGTCTTGCCATCCGCGAGGATAAGGATGAGCGCCTGCGCTGCGTCCGTCTGGCGGCCCCGCACATTCTGTCCGTGACCTTCTTCCCCAAATGGCTGCCCGGCCTCCAGGCCATGCTGGGACCGACCCGCGTCACCATCCTGTCCGACAACCTGCCCGGCTGCTGCGCCGCCGTGGAAGACGAGGGGGTGGACTTTCTGGTGGCTCTGGTGGACCCGGACGGCGGGGTCATCCAGGGCACCGGGCGCCCTCTCGGCACCGAAGCTTATGAGTCGCTGTCCATCGGCCGGGAGCGGCTGATCGCCTTGAGCGCGCCGGATGATCGCGGCCGCCCCGCGCATCGGCTCCAGATCGGGGGCGCCGATCCGGTGTCCTATCTCAGTTACAGCCCGGAGTGCTCCCTGGGCTGGGCCGTGCAGCGCAAGCTGGCGGCCACGCCGCGGCTGCCGACGCTGGACAGTCTGTATGAGAATTCGCTGGCCGATGGGCTGCGGACCATGGCGCTGGGAGGGCTGGGGGTGGCGTGGCTGCCCCTGACCACCACCCATGCGGACATCCTGCGCGGCCGGCTGGTGCGGGCGGCGGGGCCGGATCTGGACATCGATCTGGACGTGCGGCTGTTCCGCGCCCCGCGCAAGCTGTCCCGCAAGGGCGAGGAATTGTGGATGCGTCTCAGCCTGGAGCGCGCGGTGATGTCCTGCCCGGACCTGCCCGACCCGCAGACCGCCGAGCAGGCCTGATTCGCCGCTCTGCCAGCCCTTTACCGGCTAGCGCCCTTGGTCGTTGGCGGCCTTCTGGCTGAAGCGCTCTTCGCTGAGCACCCGGGGGCGCGCGGTGTCCCGGGCCATGGCGCGGGCGCGGTCCACGGCGCGGACGATGTCGGCCACGTCCGCCCCCGGGGCGACGATGCTGGTGACGCTGCCAACACGCGCGGTGACCGGCGTCGCGGGTCCGCCGGGGGTGCTGCGGGCCGGCGCGCGCTCCACCGCCGCCTGCAGGCGCTGCGCGACCGCCGCCGCTCCGTGGCGATTGGTGTTGGGCAGTAGCACGGCAAATTCGTCCTGGCCAAAGCGCGCCACCAGATCCGCCGGCCGTTTCAAGGCGGCCTGGATATCGCTGGCCACCGACCGGAGCATGGTGTCCGCCGCGGCCCGCCCGATGGTGGAGGTCACGGAGCCGAAATGCTCAAGGCTGATGATCAGCACTGAGAGGGGCTCGTCATCGCGCGCGGCTTTTCGCCATTCCTTCTGCAGCAGGTCATCGAAATGCCGGCGATTGGGCAGGCCGGTGACCCGGTCCGTTTGGATCAGTCCCTCCAGTTCCTCCTGGATCCGGCCGCGACTCTCCATGGAGCGATGGACGGACAGGACCAGGGCGACGATGGTGAGGCACAAGGTGGCGCCCAGCACCATCAAGATGACCCCCTGCTGGGTCCATTCGGCCAGGACATCGCCCTCGGCAAAGGCCACCGAGACCACCAGCGGGAAGCCGGGAATGGGCCGGTGGACATAGTAACGCTTGACGCCGTCCACGGTCGCTTCGGCGGAGAAGGCGACGGTGGGGTTGGTCATCATGCGCTGAAAGACCGGGCTTGCCTTCATGTCGCGGCCGAAGTCCGACTGCCCGCCCGGCCGCGCCTGACGGTTCACCATGCGACCGTCTTCGTGCACCAGGAGCACTGCCCCTCGCGGGCCAATGTCGACGGGGGCGAACAGGGGGCGGAAGACATTCGGCGGCATGAAGGCGACGACGGCCCCGCCGAACGCTCCGTCCGATCCGGTAATCCGGCGGCTCATGACCAGGCGTGCGTCATGCGGCCGCAGGCCTCCCGTCCACACGGTCAAGGTGGTCGGAGCACCTAGCGGAAGCTGAGAGGTGAAGAACGCCTGGTCCGCAAACGCCACATCCGCCAGCCCCGCCGGGGGCGTGCCATACACCACCTTGCCGGCGGCTGAGAGAATCACCACCGACTGCACTTGCGTCACGTTGGTGGCGCGGGCGAACAGAAGCTGGTCCCGTATCTGCGGATCCAAGGCCGCAACATCCTGGGTCTCCATGGCGTTCTGCGCCACGGAGACGACCGCCTCGACGTTGTCGAGCGTGGTCTTGATGTTGTCCTTCAGGCTTACGACAATATTGTCGGAGGCGCGAACCGCATCCTTCCAGACGGTGCTGCCGAGGCGTTCGATCAGATACAGCTCGACGCCGAAATTTATCGCCACCACCAGTTGGATCGCGATCAGGGCCCAGAGGCGCAGTGTCCGTTTCTCGGTCATGCGGCGGCCAGCACACCTCTAGGAACGACCGGCAGCGGGACTAATGTCCGCCGCCGATCCTGGAGCAGCTTCGGCACGTTCGCCTCAAGTGCTGCACAGCGTCATTTCTGTTACACAAAGCGCGCGCGATAGCTACCGGTCGCGAGCCCTCTCGCCCATTCTGTCCGCGGCGGCAGCGGTGTGGTGCTCAGCCCGCGAGGCGCAGATCGGCGCCGGCGACGCGCAGGGCCGCTGCCAACGCGATGCTCTCCCGCCGGTCACTCGACGACTGCGGCGGACGGACGCCATCGAAGCTCAGACGGCCCAGCAGCTTCAGGCAGGTCTTCAGCCGCGCCGTCGCGCGCCCGCCGGGCGCATCACGATAGATCGCCACGGACAGCGGATAGAGCGCTTCGTGCGCGGCGCGCGCCACGGTCCAGTCGCCGGCTTCCGCCGCATCCCACAGCGACACCACCAGTTCCGGCACCACGGCCGCCAGGCTCACCTGGCTGCCGGCACTGCCGATGACGTAACTGGTGAGCAGATGTTCGTCGCCGGAGCCCAGCACCGCAAAGTCCGGCCGCAAGGCGCGGATCAGGCGCAGGTTCTCCTCATAGGTGGCCACTTCCCAGCTGCCGTCCTTGATGGCAACGAAGCGGGGATCTTCTACCAGTCGCGCCAGCACTGGGGGCGCATAGGCCATGGCGCCCGCGCCCACCGGGGCGCCGTAGAGCATCAGCGGCAGGCTGGTGGCTTGCCCCACCAGGCGATGGTGCGTCAGCACGCAGTCATCGGAATGGCCGAGCGCCCAGCTGTTGGGCGGGAACACCAGCAGCCCGTCGGCACCGGCCTGTTCCAGCTCGGCGGCCTCGCGCGCCGCCTCCAGGCTGGATTCGTGATTGACCCCGGAGACGATGAGGCAGTCGGCCGGGCTCACCTGCCGGGCAATCTCCACCACCCGGCGCTTTTCCGCCAGAGACAGGACGAAATTCTCGCCCGCATGGCCGTTCACCAGCAGCCCGCGGATGCCGCGCACGGCCGCGACGCTGGCGATGTGCGCGGCCAGGGCCGCCTCGTCCACCGCAAAATCGGGCCGCAGGGGCACGACGGTGGCGGCATGGATGCCGCGCAGGCGGTCGGTGAAGGTCTGGGTCATGCGGGGCCTCGCGGAGCATCGCCGCTGGTCAGCAAGCGATCGATGGGAAACAGGGGCAATGCGGGCTCCCGCCCGAGCAGGTGGTCGGCCAGTAGCCGGGCGATATAGGGTCCGCTGGTGTAGCCGGAGTGGACCGATCCGCAGACATAGGCGCCGTCAACGCCGGGCACCGGGCCCACCGCCGGCAGCGCGTCGGCGGTCTCCGCCTCCAGCCCGGCCCAGGCGCGGGCCATGCGTGCGCCCTTCAAGTGGGGGATGGCGTGGCAAGCGAGGCGGACGTTGCCGATCATGCGATCCGGCAGCAATTCGACGCCGCCGCGATTGCGGTCGCCCACCCCTTGCCAGCCACCGCCGATGACCACCGTGCCGTGCGGATATTGCTTGAGGGACAAGAGGCCATTGGCGATGCCCACCACGGTGCGCATCACCGGCCGGGTGCGCTCGGTGACCACCAATTGATTGACCAGGGTCTTGATGGGCAGATGGATGCCGAACCAGGCCAGCATCGGCTCGATCCACACCCCGCCCGCCAGGACCACGCGGCGCGCGCGCACGGTGCCGGTGCTGGTATGCACGGCAAATCCGGTGTCTTCGCGGGTGATGCCCTCCACCGGGGTGTTTTCCGCAAGGTCCACACCGGCCTCCAGCAGGGCCCGGCGATAGGCAAGGCCGGTGAGATAGGCATTGGCGAAGCCGTCCACCTTGCAATAGCCCGCCAGGCGCACCTGGTCGGAGACGCCGGGCTCGATGGCTTTTGCCTGCGCCCCGCTCACCAGCTCGATGGGCGCGCCGGCCTCGCGCCGCTTGCCGGCGCGATAGGTGAGCAATTCCTCTTCTTGCTCGGTGAAGGCGAGGGACAGCCCGTCGCACACCACCACGCCCACATCATGCCCCAGCCACTCGCGGGCGCTGGCCCACATGGCATGGGCGCGCAGAGCGTAGGGGATGAGGGCGACGCGGGTCATCTGCATGGTCAGCGTGCCGGCATTGACGCCCGACGCCTCCCGGGCCAGCGGCCCGCGCTCCAGGAGGGTGACCTTCATGCCGCCGCGGGCGGCGAAGAGAGCCACCGTGCCGCCGTGCACGCCGCCACCGATGACTGCCAGATCATGCATCATAGGGGCGCCGGGGCTGGAATGGGGATGTCGGCATAGTCGAAGGCCCCCATGAGGTCTGCCAGCGCCACCGGCCGCAGCGGCGGGCGGGCGGTGAAGGCGCCCACCGCTTCGCGCGAGCCCACCTTCTGCGCCAGCAGTTCGCCGGCGACATCGCCGCAGAAGCGGCCCTGGCACGGCCCCATGCCGCAGCGGGTGAACTGCTTGAGCTGGTTGAGGTCGCGCGCGCCATCCGCATACGCCGCATCGATCTCGGCGCGGGTCACGTCCTCGCAACGGCACACCACGGTCTCCGGCGGGATGGCGGCCACCTGGGCGGGGCGCAGGGCCATCAGACCGGCCATGGCATCGGAGAAGGGACGCGCCTTGGCGAGCGCCGCGCGGGCCCCCGCACTGGCGGTGGCAAAGGCGGCGGCGGACAGCCGGCCGGCATCGCAGGCTGCAGCAAGACCGGCCAGCCGGCCGGCCACTTCGGCCACCAGGACGCCGCGAATGCCGACCCCGTCGCCGCAGGCATAAAGGCCCGTCACGCTGGTGCGGCCCGCGTCGTCCAGGACTGGGATGAAGCCGCCGCGGCGATGGTCGAAGGTCTGGGCGGCCCGCATCAGGCGCGGCACCTCGCCGCCGGGCACGAGGCCGTGACCGACGCACAGCAGATCCGCGTCGATGACCCGCTCCGGCCCGGTGGCGAAGGCCCCCCCGGCGTCCACCGGGGCGATGCGCACGCGCGCGAGTTGCTCGTCCCCTTCGGCGGCGCGGATGGCATGGCGAAACAGCACCGGCACGCGGGCGGCGCCGATCTTCAGCGCCCATCCCGCGCCGCGTGCCACCAAGGCCGGCTGGGTGGCCATGGCGGGCAGGGCTTTGAGCCAATCGCCCGGTCCGCTGAGATCCACGAGCGCAGCCACCGTCCCGCCGCTCTTGAGAATGCCGGCCGCCACCACCGCCAGCAGAGGGCCGCAGCCGGCGACAACCACACGCGCACCCGGCACGCCGCCTTGGGCCTTGAGGAGCACGGTCGCGGCGGCAAGGCCGATGACGCCGGGCAAGGTCCAACCGGGGAAGGGAACTACGCGCTCATGGGCCCCTGAGGCGGCGATCAGGCGGGGCGCTTCGGCAGATTCATTGCCGTCCGGCCCCACAGCATCGATGCGGAACGCGCCGCCCACGGACCACACCGTGCGGCCGAACCGGGTGTCCACATTCGCCGCGGCAAGCCGCGCGCGGAGCGCATCGCCGCTGATGCGCTCGGGCGAGGCCGGGGGCACCAGACCGGGCAGGGGCGCGCGCCATACCTGTCCGCCGGCGGCGGGTTGCTGCTCGAACAGAATCACCTTGAGGCCGGCGTCGGCGGCAGCGATGGCGGCATTGGCGCCGGCCGGGCCGCCGCCGAGAACGATAAGATCGGCGCTCACAGCACGCCTCGCCGTTCCACCACCATGCCGGCGCAGGTGGGCGTGAGGCAGGCCTGCCGGATGGCGCCATCCACATGCAGCGCGCATTCCTGGCACACGCCCATGTGGCAGAAGGCACCGCGCGGGGCGCCCGTGCGCGGGCTGTTGCGCAGGCGCAAAAGGCCGGCGCGGGCGAGCGCGGTGGCCAGCATGTCGCCGGCGCGCACCGTCAGCGGCGCACCATCGACGGTGATCGACACCAGCGGGCGCGGATCGGTGTCGCCGCTGGTGCCGAGGGGCCTGCCCGTGGCGCTCATTGCCTCAATGCCTTGTCCTCTTGTCCCCGGTCGCGGATGCCGCTTCGAGCGATTTCCGCTTTACACATGGCGTCCGTTGTATACAAATTGTCTACCGTTTGGCAATGGGAAGTCATCTCGAAGGTGGCACCTGCCGGGATCCAGAGGTCGGGAGAACCACGCATGTTGAAGTCATTACTCGCCGCCGGGGCGATCGCGGTTGCGATTGCGGGCGCCGTGTTGCCAGGGGCCGCGCAGGCGCGGACGCTGGATGAGATCATCAAGTCCGGCACCATCCGCGTGGGCGTGAACCCCACGCTGCCGCCGCTGGGCAAGTTCGACGAGAAGAATGAGATCGTCGGCTTCGACGTGGATTACGCCACCGAGATCGCCAAGATGCTGGGCGTGAAGCTGGAAGTGGTGCAGGTGGGCTCGCCCGACCGCATCCCCTTCGTGACCTCCGGCAAGATCGACTTCGTGATGGGCGCCATGACGCGCAATCCGGACCGGGCCAAGGTGATCGACTTCACCGTGCCGGTGCACACCGAGGTGCTCGGCGTGCTGACCACCAAGGACAAGCCCTATACGGACTGGAAGCAGCTGGATGATCCGTCCGTCACCTTTGTTCAGGTGCGCGGCTCCACCCCGGTGAAGTTCATCGAGGACAATCTGAAGAACGCCAAGGTCACGCTGCTGGACAATTATCCCGACGCCGTGCGCGCGCTGGCGCAGGGCCGGGGCACCGCTATGATCGACGTGATCGACTTCATGGGCGAGCACATGGCCAAGCACAAGGTGGACTGGAAAATCGTCGAGACGCCCATCGACGTTTATTACTGCTCGCTGGGCGTGGCGAAGAATTCCACCGGCCTCAGGGACTGGTTGAACATCGCGATCTTCGATTTGTATCGCAAGGGCAAGACCGCCGAGCTGTGGAAGAAGTGGTTCGGCATGGACATGATCAAGCCGGTGGGCGCGCAGCCCTTCTTTTGATCGCACTTGAGCGTTTCGGGCCGGCGGGCCTGTCCGCCGGCCCGGTCTCCCTTCCGACGCGGGCCCATGTCGTACACGCTGCAATTCGGCCAGATCTGGCCCTATCTCCCGCGCCTGCTCCAGGGCGCCCTGGTGTCGCTGCAGATCGCCATCTTGGCCTTCTCCGGCGGCCTGCTGATCGGCACGACCTGCGCGGCCATCAAGTCGTTCGGCCCGCGCTGGCTGGCGCGCCTCATCGGCGTCTATGTGGTGTTCTTCACCAATACGCCGCAACTGGTGCAGATCTATTTCCTCTATTTCGCGCTCCCAGACATGGGGATCCTGCTGTCGTCCTTCACCGCGGTGGTGATCGGCATGACGCTGAATGCGGGCGCCTATCTCACCGAGATCCAGCGCGCGGGCTTTGAGAGCCGCCGCGCCTCGGAGATGGAGGCGGCGCAGGTCATGGGCTTCTCCCGGCTGCAGCAGATCCGCTACGTGATCCTGCCGCATGTGGCGAAAGTCCTGTTTCCGCCTTTGTCCAACCACTTCATCATCGTCACGCTGGGCACCTCCATGGCCGCGGTGTTCGGGGTGGAGGAACTCACCGGCGAGACTTTCAACATCAATGCCCAGACCTTCCGCGCCATCGAGGTGTTCTCGGTGACCGCCGGCATCTATGTGGTGCTGACGCTGGCCGCGTCCGTGGCGCTGGCGGTGATCGGCCGCTATGCCTTCCGCGCCCGCACGGAGCTGATCTGATGTGGGGCCAGATCGTCGAGGAGTGGCCGCGCTTCGCCACCTATTACAATCTCATCTTCGTCGCCAAGGCGGCCGGCACCACCGTGGCCCTGTCGGCGCTCGGCTGCGTGCTGGGCTCGCTGATCGGTCTGGTGCTGGCCGTCACCCGCATCACCCGCAGCCGCTGGCTGCTGCCGGTGCGGGTCGTCGCCATCGGCTTTACCGAGATCTTCCGCCGGGTGCCGTTTCTGGTGACACTGATGCTGTGCTTCTTCGCCTTCCAGACCACCGGCTATGACATTCCGCTGTTCGTGGTGGCGGCGGTGTCGGTGACGGTCATCGCCGGAGCGTTCCTGGGCGAGATCATCCGCGGGGGCTTGAAATCGGTCCACCCCAACCAGTGGGAAGCGGCGGCGACGATGAATTTCTCGCTGCTGGAGACCATCCGCTACGTGGTGCTCCCCCAGGCGTGGCGCCTCGTGCTGCCGCCGGCCTTCGGCTATTTCGTGATGTTCATCAAGGATACGGCCCTGGCCTCCCAGATCGGGGTCATCGAGCTGACCTATGTGGGCAAGGTGCTCAACAACAAGGGCTTCTCGGCGGCGCTGAGCTTCGGCGCCATCCTCATCGTCTATTTCCTCATCTCTTATCCCCTGGCGCGGCTCGGCGCGCTGCTGGAGGCGCGTCTTGCACCATCTCGACATCGCCGGGCTTGAAGCCCGCTATGGGGAGCACACCGTGCTCTCCGGCATCGATCTCACCGTGGGGCGGGCCGATGTGATCGGCCTGATCGGTCCCTCCGGCTCCGGCAAGAGCACCATCCTGCGCGTGCTCATGGGCTTGCTGGCCCCGGTGGGCGGCACGGTGAAACTGGACGGGGAGGCGGTCAATTATGCCGAGGCCGCCCAGGTGCGCCGGCTGCGCGACCGCATCGCCATCGTGTTCCAGCAATACAATCTGTTCCAGAACATGACGGTGCTGGAAAACGTCTGCATCGCGCCGGTGAAGATCAAGAAGCGCCCGCGCCGCGAGGTGGAGGAGGAGGGGCGCGCCCTGCTGGCCAAGGTGGGCCTCGGCGACAAGCTCGCGCGCTATCCCGACGAACTGTCCGGCGGCCAGCAGCAGCGCGTCGCCATCGTGCGCGCCCTGGCGCTGCATCCGGAAATCCTGCTGCTGGATGAAGTCACCGCCGCGCTCGATCCGGAACTGGTGTCCGAAGTGCTGGACACCATCGGCCTCCTTGCCAAGGAGGGGATGACCATGCTCATCGTCTCCCATGAGATGGCCTTCATCCGCGAAGTGGCCTCGCGGGTGGTGTTCATGGCCGGGGGCAAGATCGTGGAGAGTGGACCGCCGGCGCAGATCTTCGACGGCCCGCAGCACCAGCGCACCCAGGATTTCGTCTCCAAGATCCTGCGGCACTGATGGCGCTGGGTCCCACGCCGGAGGCCGCCCCGGTCGCGGCCTCCTGGCTGGCGGTGCCGCTGATGCTGAGCGCCATGCTCTGCTTCACCGCCATGGATTCCACCCTCAAGTATCTCGCTGCTCAACATCCCATCGGGCCGCTGGTGTTCGGCCGCAACCTGGTCCAGGTGATGGTGTTGGCGAGCGTGGCACGCGTTTTTGCGCCCGAGGCGCTGCGCACCCGTCGGCTCGGCCTGCATCTGGTGCGCGGCGCGTGTCTGGTGGCGACCACGGTGTTCATGACCCTGTCGCTGCACCATCTGCCCATGGCGCAGACCTATGCCCTGACCTTCTCCGCGCCGCTTCTAGCCACCCTGCTGGCCTTGGTGGCGCTGGGCGAGCATCCCCGTCCGCTGCAATGGCTGTGTCTGGTGGCGGGGTTCGTCGGCGTGATGATCGCGCTGGACCCGGCCGGGGCCCTCTCCCTGGCGCTGTTGTTTCCCCTCGCCATGGCCAGCGCCAATGCCACCTTCTATGTGCTGACCCGGTTCGGCGGCCGCACCGAGAGCGCCATCGCTCTGGTGTTCTGGGCCGGGCTTGCCGCCCTGGTCCTCAGCATTCCGGGCCTGCTGGGCTATGAACCCATGCCGGCCCAGGCCTGGATGCTGCTGGGGATTGGCAGCCTGCTGGGCACTGGCGGGCAATTGATGATGGCGGGGGCGTTCCGGCGGGCGCCCACTGCCGTGGTGGCGCCGCTGCTCTACAGCCAGATCGTCTGGGCTATGCTGGTGGGGTTCGTGGTGTTCGACGAAGTCCCCACCCTCAGCGCCGCCATCGGCGCGGTGATCGTGGCGCTCAGCGGCATCGGCGTGGTGCGGTTCGCCCGCCGGGCCTGAGGTAAACGATCAGCGCACCATGTCCAGGGCGCATTTGCCCAGGCTGCGGATATGGTTCTGCACCGCGCGCCGCGCCGCCTTGGCATCGTCCTGTTCCAGGGCTTCGACGATGGCCAGATGCTCGGTGGAATCCGCCTCCAGCCGGTCGGCGAGGCGGGCGATCTCGAACAAGCGGGTGGTCACCCGCAGGCTGCGGATCATGCCGGCCAGCACCTCATTGCCGCAGTGGCGGGCGAACAATTCGTGCAGATTGTCGTCGGAGCGCCAATGGGCGTCGGTGTGATAGGGCACCGCGTCGCGCTGCTCGTTGATCTCGGCGCGCACGCTGGCCAGTTCCCCGCGGGGGATGTGGCCCGCCGCCAGGGCCGCCGCCTCGGGCTCCAGGATCTCACGCACCTTGAGGCTCTGCAGATATTCGCCCAGGTCCACATGGCGCACCACATAGGAGCGCCCCGTGCCCTTCACCACCAGCCCTTCGCCTTCCAGGCGCTGGAGTGCCTCGCGCAAAGGGGTGCGCGAGATGCCGAGGGTCTCCGCCAGCCGCTGCTCGACAATCACCTCGCCGCCACGCAGGCGGCGCCGGCGGATCATTTCCGACACGGAGCTATAGGCGAGGTTCGACAGGTTCAGGCCGCCGATGCGGCCGGTCTCCGGGACGGCCGCCTCCGGGGCGTCGGCGTCGCTCATGCGAAGCTGACCGGGCCGGGGGCCTTGGCAAAGGGCGACTTGCCGCGGGCCAGATGTTCGCCATGGCCCTTGGCGCCCACCACCCAGCCATCGCGCACCACGGTGCGGCCGCGCACCATGGTCAGCACCGGCCAGCCGGTGATCTCCATGCCCTCATACGGGGTGTAGTCGGCGCCATCGCCCAGCAGCGTATAGGTCAGGGTCTTGGTGCAGGTGGGATCCCAGATGGTCACGTCGGCGTCGGAGCCGATGGCGATGGTGCCCTTGCGCGGATAGAGGCCGTAGGTCTTGGCCGGGTTGGTGGCGGTGACGGCCACGAAGCGCTCCAGATCGATGCGCCCCTTCATCACCCCTTCCGAGAACAGGATCGGCAGGCGGGCAGCGACGCCAGGAATGCCGTTGGGCACCCAGCGGAACGACGAGCGGCCTTTTGGGGTCAGCTTGCCGTGTTCGTCATCATAGCGGAACGGGCAGTGGTCGGACGAGAACACCGTGAACACGCCGGTGCGCAGGCCCTCCCAGCAGGCTTCCTGGCTGGCCACGTCGCGGGGCGGGGGCGAGCAGACATATTTGGCGCCCTCCATGCCGAGGCCGTCGAGATCGGCCGCGGTGAGCACCAGATATTGCGTGCAGGTCTCGCCCAGCACGGTGAGGCCCTTCTGCTGCGCCCAGCGGATCTGCTCCATGGCCTCCCGGTTGGAGACATGGACGATCATCACCGGCACATCCACCAGTTCCGCCAGCGAGATGGCACGGTGGGTGGCCTCGCGCTCCACGGCGATGGGCCGCGAGGTGGCATGGAAGCGCGGCGCGGTGCGACCGGCCTTCTCCAGCTGCTCGGTCATGAAGCGAATGGCGTCGTAGTTTTCCGCATGCACCATCACCAAGGCGCCGGTCTCGCGGGCCACCGACATCACGTCGAGGATCTCGCGGTCGTTCAGCGCCAGGCCTTCATAGGTCATGAAGATCTTGAAGGAGGTGTAGCCGTCCTCCACCAGCGCGGGGAGTTCCTGGCCCAGCACCTGGTCGGTGGGATCGGAGATGATGAGGTGGAAGCTCACGTCCACATGGCATTCGCCCGCCGCCTTGGCATGGTAGGCGGTGAGCGCCGCGCGCAGGCTCTGGCCCTTTTCCTGAAGGCAGAACGGCATCAGCGTGGTAGTGCCGCCGAGCGCCGCCGAGCGGGTGCCGCTTTCGAAATCATCCGCCATCACGATGCCCTCGCCGGAGGGCTGGGCGATATGCACGTGGGCGTCCACGCCGCCGGGCAGCACCAGCTTGCCGGTGGCATCGATGATCTCGTCGGCGTCGGCAAATCCGGTGCCCAAAGCGACGATGCGGCCATCCTTGATGCCCACGTCACAGGTGATGCGATCCGCGGCGGTGACGACGGTGCCGCCGGTGATGATGGTATCGAAAAGGGGCATGGCGCGATTCGTCAGCTGAGTCAGAGGCAGATACAAAGCTGATCGTATACATATTGCGTGCAGAATGGAACCGAGCCCCGGTGTCGGTGCGGTGCTGGCGGGTCAGTCCGCCGGCGCGGCGGCGCCGGCCAGGGCCCCGGCCTCAGGGTTCAGCGGGCGGGCCGGCTGGCGGGGCTGGACCAGAGGCTGCGGCGTCGGCGCGTTGGAATGCACCAGGCTCATGCCCGCATAGAGGCCGCTGGTCTGCTCCAGAGCGAAGCGCTCCGCGTCGCGCCGCCGGAGGTCTGCTGTGGTGGCCTCAGCCTCCGCCGGGGACAGCCCCAGCAGTTCCAGAGCCTCCCGGCCAAAGACGAAGGCGGATTCCAAGGTCTCGCGCATCTGGAAATCCACCTGCTCGTTCACCAGTTCCAGGGCGTGCCCGCGGTCATAGGCACGCACCAGCAGGCGCGCATTGGGGAAGGTGGCCTTGACCAATGCCACCGTCTTGTTGGCGGCCTCGCGATTGTCGATGCACACCGCGATGGCGCGCGCCTGCCCGGCGCCGGAGGCGTGCAGCACATCGAGATTGGTGCCGTCGCCATAATAGATCTTGAAGCCGAATTTGGCGGCGTTGCGGATCCTCTCCGGATCCCGGTCGATGATGGTCACATCCATGCCCCGCGCCAGAAAGGCCTGGCTGACCACCTGTCCGAACCGGCCGAACCCCACCAGCAGGACCGAGCCGCTCAAGCCGTCCGGGGCCTCCACGCCGCTGAGGTCCGGCGCCACCGGCGGCAGGAGGCGACGGGCGACGGCCACGGTCAGCGGGGTCAGGACCATGGAGAGGATGACGGTGGAGGACATCACCGCATTGGTCAGCGGATTGAAAATGCCCACTGCAGCGGCGGCGGCGTAGAGGACGAAGGCGAATTCGCCGCCCTGGGCGAACAGCGCTGCGCGGGCGACCGCTTCGCGGCCATTGGCGCCGAACAGCCGGGCCACCGCGAAGATGCCGACCCCCTTCACGGCCATGTAGCCTAAGACAGTCAAGGCAACGATCTGCCACTGGGCCATCACCACCGCCACATTCAGCGACATGCCGACTGCCATGAAGAACAGCCCCAGCAACAGGCCGCGGAACGGCTCGATGTCTGCTTCCAATTGATGGCGGAAGGTGGAGCCGGACAGCAGCACGCCGGCCAGGAAGGCGCCCATGGCCATGGACAGGCCCGAGACCTGCATCAGCAAGGCGGTGCCCAGCACCACGGTCAGCGCGGCGGCGGTCATCACCTCCCGCGCCCGGGCCGCCGACAGGATTGCGAACAACGGGTTGAGCAGCCAACGCCCCGCCGCCACCACCGCCCCGACCGCCGCCACGGCGATGGCCAGGGTGATCCAGCCGGACGCGTGGCCTTCTGCGCTGGGCGGTGCCAGGAAGGCCACCACCGCCAGCAGCGGCACGATGGCGAGGTCTTCCAAGAGCAAAATGGACACCGCTCGCTGCCCGGCGGCGGTGGCGGTTTCACCGGCCTCGTCGAGGATCTGGATGATGGCGGCGGTCGACGACAGCACGAATCCCATGGCCGCGATGAACGCCACCGGCGGGGCAAGGCCACCCCACATGCCGAGGCCCGTGAGCAGAACGCCGCACACGACGACCTGCCCCGCGCCAAGGCCGAAGATCTCCCGCCGCAGGCTCCAGAGCCGGGCCGGCCGCATCTCGAGGCCGATGACGAACAGGAACATGACCACGCCCAGCTCCGCGAAGTGGAGAACGGCGCCGGGCTCGGCGATCACCTTCAGGCCGAACGGGCCAATTGCCAGGCCCGCTGCCAGATAACCGAGGACGGATCCCAAACCGAACCGCTTGAACAAGGGTGCCGCGATGACGCCGGCGCCGAGGACGGCGACAATCTGCACCAGCTCGTAGTTTGAGGCTTCAGCCAAAGGGGGCTCCTTCCGGAAGACAGGACACACGGAACCCCGATCATATGACCAAAGGGAAGACCGCGTATTGGACGGATGTCACCTGATCCTGGGTGTGCTAAGTCTGTGTTCTGGGTTCGTTCCTGCGGAGTCACCTCATGGTGCAAAGAGCCGGCAGCGCCGATCTGCCGTTGCATAACGGCCGCGTGCCGCCGTGGCTGGGCCAGCGCATGGCGCGCCTGGGGGCCGTGGTCACCGAGGCCATCGTGCACCATTACGGCCGCGACGACTTCCTGCGCCGCCTGTCCCACCCGTTCTGGTTCCAGTCCTTCGGCGCCGTCATGGGGATGGACTGGCATTCCTCCGGTATCACCACCTCGGTCATCGGCGCCTTGAAGCGGGGCCTCGGGCCACTGTCCGGTGAACTGGGCCTGCATGTGTGCGGCGGCCGGGGCAGCCATTCGCGGCGCACGCCCGACGAACTGCGCGCCATCGGCGCCCGCGTCGGCATCGACGGGGCCGCCCTGGCGCAGACCAGCCGCCTGGTGGCCAAGGTGGACAGCGCCGCGGTGCAGGACGGGTTTGATCTTTACCTGCACGGCTTCATCGTCGCCGACGATGGCAAGTGGGTGGTGGTGCAACAGGGCATGAACGGCGCCAGCCGCCTGGCGCGCCGCTATCATTGGCTGTCGCAGGACCTGGACAGCTTCGTGGACGCCCCGCATGCGGCCATCGACGGGCGGAACCAGGGGCAGATCGTCAATCTCACCGATCGCCGCGCCGCCGCCTCCCGCTACGGTCAACTGGATCTGCTGCGCACCCTGGGGCCGGACCGCATCACCGACGAGGTGGCCAAGCTGGAGGGCCGGAAGCTGGAAGGAGGCGCGCCCGCCGCGCCAGCGCAGGCCATGCTGCCGCATTTGGTGATGCCCGCCCATCACGACGTGCGGCCGCAGGATGTCATGTTGCGCCGGCTGCACGGCGCCCTGGCGGCGGCGGCCGATTGCGGCCCCACGGACTTTCCCGATCTGCTGCTGGTGCCGGGGGTGGGGGCGCGGACCGTGCGGGCCTTGGCCATGGTGGCGGAAGTGATCCACGGCGCGCCCTGCCGCTTCGCCGATCCGGCCCGCTTCTCGCTGGCCCACGGTGGCAAGGACCGCCATCCGTTTCCGGTCCCCACCAAGGTCTATGACGAGACCATTCAGGTGATGAAATCCGCGGTCGCCAAGGCCAAGCTGGGCAATGAGGAGCGGCTGGACGCGCTGCGGCGGCTGGATGCCCAATCCCGCCAGCTCGAGCGCACCGCCACCGGGCCGAGCCTGCCGGTCTTTCTGGAGGATGAACGCCGCCGCTCCCATGACTATGGCGGGCGCAGCGTCTTTGGCTGGGAGGCACCGCCTGCGGCGGACAAAGCCCGCGCGGACGGCTGATCGGCGCGCTGAGGGGGGCGGTCTTAGGAGGCAACGCGAGGGCAGGAGGGCCACCGGACGAGACCATCGCAGCGATCCCCCCTCAATGCAGGGACGGTGGCGGTCTGGAGACAAAAAAAGGGACCGCATTGCGGTCCCTGGGTTGCCGTAAATCGATCCGAGCAAGCCCGGTTCAGTACAGGCCGTAATTGTTGGCGCCGGGGGCAGCGGTGGCGGCCCGGGCCGGCGGACGCGGCTTCTGTGGCGCCTGATTCTGGGCCTGCGCCTGGCCCTGCGGCTTCTTGCGCGGGGCCGCAGGGGCGGCGGCCGGGGTGGCGCTGGCCACCTTGGGCGCCGCCGGCTTCTCCATGGCGATCAGTTCGGAGACGGTCGCGAACTTGTAGCCCTTGGCGATCAGCGCATCCAGCACCCGCGGCATGGCGGCGACGGTGGTGGCGTGGATGTCATGGGCCAGGACGATGGAGCCCGGCTTCACCTGCTTCATGATCTGGTCGTAGATGCTCTGGGCATCGCGAACCTTCCAATCCAGCGGGTCCACGGACCAATACATGACGGTGAGGCCGTATTTGTCCCAGATGTGGTGCTGCAAGGCCGGCGTCATGGCGCCATAGGGCGGGCGCAGATAGATGGGAGCCTTGCCGGTGGCGGTCTCGATCGCCGCGGAGGTATCTTCGATCTGCTTGTCGGCTGCTGCAACGGTCAGCTTGGGCAGTTGCGGATGGCTCCAGGAGTGGTTGCCGATTTCGTGGCCCGCCGCGGCGATCATGCGCAGCACGTCCGGATGGGCGCTCGCATTGGTGCCCAGGACGAAGAAGGTCGCCTTGATGTTGCGATCCGCGAGCATCTTCAGCAGCTTGGGCGTGGTCTCGGGATTGGGGCCGTCGTCGAAGGTCAGCGCGATGTAGGGCTCGGCCACTTCCACCGAGCGATAGGACATGGCGCGCTTCACGGGCGCTGCTGGTTCGAACCCGGGAAGGCCGGCGGCAGCCTGCCCCGCGGCCGGCGCGGGGGCGGCGACCGGGGTCGCACCCGGCAGCGCAGCACCGGGCACCGCCACGGCGGCGATGGGGGAGAGGGGGCTGACGGTCGTGGGCTTGGCGGTCGTCGCCTTGTCGGTTGCTGGCTTGGCGGCGGCAGGCTTGGCCGCATCACCGGGAGCGCCGGCGGTCAGCGCGGCAAGGGAAGTGGCAG
This sequence comes from Azorhizobium sp., assembly GCA_965227945.1. GTDB lineage: Bacteria > Pseudomonadota > Alphaproteobacteria > Rhizobiales > Xanthobacteraceae > Azorhizobium. The sequence goes on from CBDDGQ010000005.1 coordinate 1,147,155, forward strand.
TGGGAGCCGGAGCCAGCACCTGGCTCATCGCGAGGCCGACGCACAAGGCACCGGAGGCCACAAGGGCGGAGACGGCCATAAGCCGCTTTGCGGGCACTGCCATTAGCCGTTTCAAGGCGCCGACTTTCATGTCTGATTCCCGAGACTGTGATCGCAGTCTCGCCCATGGTGTATGGATAAATCGTGAAGCACACCGTGTGCCACACGCCCCGGACACCGCCCCGTCCCGCTGATCTTCAGCGTTCCGGCGAATCCGCTCCGGAGCGCGTAGCGTACCCGCTCTGGCTGGCGCCCACCTGACGAAGGGCAATACCCGCGTCGCTGAGCTTGCAGCCTCCAGATGCCCTTAAAGCCGGGCCAAACCAAGGCGTTCTGTATCTGTCCGCCGCCGCGTGTCGCGTTCAGGCTCCAGCCAGGGGCAAATTAGCCTGCCGCCTTCGGCGGATACACCCTGCAGACGACGGTGTCGAGCATTCACAATCCTGCACCGTGACCGCGGGGTCGGAACCGTCAGGGTGTGACCCTTGGAGCACACAGGCCATGGGCTAGTCGAGGGGTCATACAATCGTCAGTTGCAATACATGACAGTATACAAATAAATGACCTCTATAACAGCCTAAATACATCAATATATGACAGGCATTTCGGCTGAGATTCGACTTGCGATGCACGGTGTTGAGTGCAGATATGGCGGCCAGGTTTCAGGATCTAAGTGCCCTTCTACCGACCAGATTTGTTTGCCGGCAATTTTAAATCGGTGCGGAGGCAGCGTTGCCATGGAGACAGTCATGCGGGCCCCCACGACTTCCAAGCCGCGTAAGCTCATGCGTCGGATCATCGCCATCACGGCCTGTGCCGTGATCGCGTCCTTCATCGGCTTTTCGATCATCATCGACCTGCGTCAGCGCGACATGGTCCGCGCGGACATCGAGCGCAATCTCCGCACCGCCGGCGATCTGGCGGCCAGCAGCATCACCAACTGGTTCTCCGGTCGGGTCCTGCTCACCGAGGCGGTGGCCGATGCCATCGCCCGTGACCCCGCCGGCGCCCGCCGCGTCCTCGACAATGCGGTGCTGATGAAGCAATTCCAGTCCACCTATTTCGGCAATGCCGAAGGGGTGCACACCAACGCCCCCTCCAAGCCGATGCCGGACGGCTATGACCCGCGCAAGCGCCCCTGGTATCAGGCGGCGCAGCAGGTCGGTGGCCCGGTACTCACGTCTCCGTACGTGGATGCCACCACCGGCGGGCTGGTGGTCACCAGCGCGGTCCCGGTCCGCGATGGCGGGAAACTGCTGGGCGTGGTCGGCGGCGACTTCACCCTGGCGACCCTGGTGTCGATGATCTCGGGCATCGACTTCGGCGGCCTCGGCCAGGCGTTCGTGGTCGCTGCGGACGGCACCATCCTCATCCATCCGGATGCGGCGCTGGTGAACAAGAAACTGGTCGACGTGTTCGGCGCCACCACCCCGACCGTGGGCGGCGGCATGGCCGACGCCCAGGCCGGCGAGCGGGCCATGATGGTGTCCTTCGTGCCCCTGACCGGCCTGCCATCGGTGAAATGGTACGTGGGCTTGGCGGTGGATACGGGCAAGGCCTTTGCGCCGCTGCAGACCTTCCGCATCACCGCGGCCATCGCCATCGTGCTGATCGCTCTGGTGACCGTCGGCCTGCTGGCGCAGCTGCTGCATCGCGCCGTCGCCCGTCCCCTGGGGCGCATGACCACAGCCATGGACGCGCTGGCCACCGGCCAACTGGACGTGGAAATCCCCGACCTGGAGCGCCGCGACGAGATCGGCGCCATGGCGTCCGCCATGCAGGTCTTCAAGCAGCATGCCATCGAGCGTGCCCGGCTGGAGGGCGCGCAGCGGGCGGAGAGCGAGGAGCGTCGGCGCCGGGCCGAGGCGGTGGAGCAGCTCATCAACGGCTTCACCGGCGACATGGCCGGGGTCCTCGATACCGTGACCACGTCGTCCGGCACCCTGGAGACCACCGCCCGCTCGCTGAGCGCCACGGCGGAAGCCAGTGCGCGCAATGCCCAGGGCGCCGCCACCGCGGCGGAGCAGGCCTCCTCCAACGTGCGCAACGTGGCCGCGGCGTCGGAACAACTGGCCGCCTCCATCGCGGAGATTTCCCAGCGTGTGGACGCCTCGCGTGAGGTGGCCGAGCGCGCGGCCTCCGCCGCCCGGCAGACCGACGGGACGGTGCGCAGCCTGCTCACGGCCAGCGAGCGCATCAGCGAGATCGTCGGCCTCATCAACGCCATCGCCAACCAGACCAATCTGCTGGCGCTGAACGCCACCATCGAGGCGGCCCGGGCTGGAGAGGCCGGCAAGGGCTTCGCCGTCGTCGCCGCCGAAGTGAAGACCCTGGCCAACCAGACCGCCAAGGCCACCCAGGACATTTCCGGACAGATCAACGCCATCCAGAGCGTCTGCGGCGAGGCGGTCACCGCCATCCACGGCATCGGCACCGTGATCGACGAGATCAACGCCATCTCCTCGGAGATTTCGGTGGCGGTGTCGCAACAGGGCGATGCCACCAAGGAGATCGCCGAGAGCGTGCATCAGGCGGCCACCGGCACCCACAAGGTGTCGGCCAATGTGGGCGACGTCACCCAGGGCGCATCCGCCACCGGCGCCGACGCCACGCGGGTCCTGGATGCGGCCTCCCGCCTGTCGCACGAAGCCGGAACCCTGCGCAGCAAGGTCGAGCGCTTCTTTGAGGCGATCCGCGCCGCGTAAGGATCGCACCTCCGGCCCAGGGGCCGGGTGCCTATCGACAAACAACGGGCGCCGCCTGCCTGGCGGCGCCCGTTATCTTTTCCTAGGTGCGACCGGTCACGAGCGGCAGGCGCCGAGCCCGCTGCGCCGCCGGCTCACACGCCCCGTCAGGCGGCGGCGACCGAGCGCAGGAACCCTTCGATCTCCGCTTCCAGCCGATCGGTGACCGTGCGCACCGAGCGCGAGGCATTGAGCACGCGGGACGCCGAGGCGTCGGTGCCCAGCACCGCGGAATTCAGCTGCTGGATGTCCGCCGCCACAGCGCCCGTGCCATTGGCGGCGCTGTCGATGCTCTCGCCGATCTGGTTGGTGGTGGCGCTCTGCTGCTCCACCGCCGCGGCGATCGAACTGGCGAAGCTGTCCACATTCTCGATGGTCTGCGAGATGGTGCGGATCGCCAGCACCGCGTGCTGGGTCTCGGTCTGGATGGCGCTGACCTGCGAGACGATCTCATTGGTGGCGGTGGAGGTCTGGGCCGCCAGTTGCTTCACCTCCTGCGCCACCACCGCAAAGCCGCGTCCCGCATCGCCGGCGCGCGCCGCCTCGATGGTGGCGTTGAGCGCCAGCAGATTGGTCTGGCCGGCGATGGCCTCGATCAGGCTGACCACGTCGCCGATGCGGTTGGCCGCGGCGGCCAGGCTGGCGATCTTCTCGTTGGTGGAGCGGGCGTCCGCGGCCGCATGGCCGATCATCTCCGAGGTGTTCGCCACCTGGCGGGAGATTTCGCCGATGGAGCTGGCCATCTCTTCCGCCGCCGCGGCCACCGACTGCATGTCGGACGAGGTGCGGGCCGAGGCTTCGCTGGCCGACTGGGCGCGCGTCTTGCTCTCGGTTGCGGATTGGGACAGCTGCGAGGACACCGCCTCCAGATCGGTGGACGCCGTGCTGGCCTCGCCGATCATCGCCGCGGCGGCGTCGCGAAAGCGGGAGATCAGCGTGTCGACGGCCTTCTGGCGCGCCTGCTGCGCCCCTTGGGTCTCCTCGCGCGCGGCTTCCAACACCCGACGCTCGATGGCATTGGCGCGGAACACGTCCACCGCCCGCGCCATGGCGCCGATCTCGTCCTGGCGATCGAGGCCGTCGAGCTCGATGGAGACGTCGTCGGCGGCCAGCGCCCGCATCTTTCCGGTGATGTCGCTGATCGGCTGGGTCAGCAGCCGCGCCCCCACCCACACCAGGAGCAGCACCACCACCATCACGATGGCGGCGATCCCCGCCATCATGTTGCGGGCGTCGGTGACGGTCTGCAGCGCGTCCGCCTTGGGCACGGTGAGGATCAGCGTCCAGCGATCCGCGATGCCGGAGATCCGCACCTGGCTGGCAAAGGCGTAAGCGGTGGCGCTGTCATAGGAGCCCATCAGACCGCCCACCAAGCGGATCGCCTGGGTGCAGAGGGCACAGCTGGTGGCGGCATCGTCGGTATGAATGACCTGCTGGATCGGCTGGCCGGCGCCCGCGGCGCTGACCAAGGCCTTCAGGGTGGGATCGGTGATCGGCTTGCCGATGCGGTCGGGATCGGGGCTGGCGAGCCACAGGCCGTTGGCAGCCACCAGGGCCGCCTGTCCGGTGCCGAACGGCTTCAGCGCGCCGACCTGGGCGCCCAGCGTGTCGAGGGCGAGATCGGCAGTGACCACGCCCACGGGCTTCCCGTCGCGCGCGATGACCACGGACACGGTCACCAGGGCCATCGACCGCCCGTCCAGCGTGGCGGTGTAAGGGGGCGTGATGGACGCGCGGCCGGTGCGCAGCGGCGCGTCATACCAGAGGTCGGCGGCGGACTGCCGGGCCAGATCCAATTTTTCGCTCACCACGGAGCCATCCGTCCGGCGGACGAAGCGCGCGCGCAGCCGGCCGCTCGGGTCCGACAAAGCATGGGCGGTGAAATCAGCATCCCGCCCGTCGATGACGCCGGGCTCGAACGCCAGCGTCATGGCCGCCAGACCGGGCGTCTCGGCGACCAGCCCGGTCATGACTGCACCGAGGCGGTCGCGGTCGGCGCGCTGGTCGGCCACGAAACCGGCGAGGGCGGTGGCGGCGGCGCGGGCGGTGAGCAGGGCCCGGTCCACGTCGCTGCCGATGGCGCGCGCCGAATCCTTGACCAGCGCTTCGCCCCGGCGCTCGGCATCATATTGGACGGCGGTGGTCATGGTGTAGAGGCCGATGGCGCCCACCACCATGAGGCCCACACCAAACAGGGCGCCGGCAAACCCGACGAGCTTGGTTCGAATGGGAAAATCAGCAATACGCATAGGAACTCCGACCACAATGTTGCGCGTGCGCGGCACCCCGCCCGACGCTGCCGCCGGATCGGACCTGCCGGATCCATTCGGGTCGCGGAAAAGCCGAGGCGCCCCGTGAAGGGGCGGCGCAAACTGGGCTGCGTGGTGCTCACCGCAGGGCCGTGTCGCGCGTCATCCTTCGTTGCGAGCGAATTTGACGCAACGTCGGTTTGGCGCTTTGCGCAGGATCATAATTTTCGCCGCAAATGCCCTCAGCGGGGCAAAAAACCCCGCGGCGGTCGCCGGATCGCACGGGCATCGGCACACGGGTCCCTCAGTGCGCGGCGCGACCGCCACGGACCGCCTGCGATGCCCGGCCGCTCAGTGCGGCAGCAGGGTGAACACCGTGATCATCACTGCATAGATGGCGAGGATGAGCAGTGTCCCGCGCAGAGCCAGCCCGCCCGAGGGGCGATCGGGACTGAGCCACCAGGCAAAGCGCTGGCTGGTCCAGGGCACGAGGTAATTCAGCAGACAGACGCTGGCCACGTTGCCGATGAACAGTGCGATGGGAAAGGCGAGGCCCCATTTGCCCATCAACAGCGGCCCCTGCACCGCAAGCCCGAACAGAAACACCACCGGATAGAGCAGCATCAGAACGACCATGTTCTGCTTCCATGCCGCCTGCGCCGGCTGGCCCTTGGCGGGCTGCGCGAACCACTGGTCGAAGCCGGCACGGGCGATGCGGGCGTGGAACTCCTGGGTGAAGGGTTCGGCCTCCGCCAGCAGCGCCTTGCGCTCGGGGGAGTGAAGCCAGCGCTGGAGGTTGTCCTCGCTGTCGAACCGCAGGATGGACAGCCAATCCTCCTGCACGCCGGGGATGGGCGCCTCGAAGCGATAGCCCTGGAAGCCCGGCGCCTTGCTCTGGGCCGAGGCAATGCGCTGCTCCCACGCCCGATAGGCGGCCTCCTGGCCGGGCTTGATGCGGGTGGAGATCACCGCGGACACCGGCGCCGGCAGCACGCCCGATTCGCCATCGAGCACGATATGGATGTCGTCCCGGCCCACCAGCATGGATTGGGCGCCAGTGACGCGGGCGAGGCGCAGCGGCGAGTTGAGCCAGGCCACCGCTGCCGCGCTGCTTTCGAACCGTTGCAGGATCACCCAGTCCACCTGGGCGGGCGGGCTGGGGCGCATCACCGTCTGGCCGAGAAAGCCGGGCAGGTCGGCGATGGCGGCGCTGGTCTGCTCCTGCCACACCGCGAACGGTTCCTCAAATCCCGGTAGGACCTGGGTCTGCGTGACGACCGTGACGGCGCCGCCGGGCGCGGGGGCGCTCACAAGGTCTCCTGCAGGCGGTCGAAGATGCGGTCCGGGGTGAAGGGCAGGGAGGCGAACCGCACGCCGGTGGCATGGAACAGCGCATTGGAGATGGCGGGGGCGACCGGATTGATGGCGCATTCGCCCTGGGCCTTGGCGCCCAGCGGGCCGATGGTGTCGTAGGTGTCGGCGAACATCACCGTGGTGCGGGGCACATCGGCGAAGCTCGGGATGCGGTAATTGCGCAGGGCCGCATTCTTCAGATGGCCGCTGTCGTCATAATCCATGTGCTCCGTCAGCGCCCAGCCCAGGCCCATGCCGATGGAGCCGTCGATCTGGCCCCGGCACTGCATGGGATTGATCAGCCGGCCGATGTCGGCGGCATGCACGCTCTGCAGGATCTCGATGTCGCCGGTGATGGTGTGCACCGCGAGGCGAATGCCCTGGACGTTGAAGGCCATGGTGCGGGGCGAGAGATAGGCCTTGCGCTTGGCCTGGAAGCGATGACCCGCGGCGGTTCCGGTGGCGTAGAGCACGCTCAAGGGGATGCGCGTGCCGGCACTGACCACCGCGCCGGCGGCGATGGTCCAATCCTCCATGGCGATGCCGGTGGAGCGGGCGGCATAAGCGAGGATGTTCTGCCGCAGCGCCGTGGCGGTGAGCACCACCGCCTGGCCGGCCACCACCGTGCCGGTGCTGGCGAAAGTGCCGGTATCGAACGGCGCCTTGTCGGTGTCGGCATTGATGATGTCGATGTCGCCGGCCCGCCCGCCCAGCACGCCGGCGGCGAGCTGGCGATGGGAGGTGACCGAGCCATTGCCCATTTCCGTGGACCCCACCGCCAGATGGAAGCGGCCATCGGCGCGCAATTCCATCACCGCGGCGGAGCGATGCTCCGTGGGCGGGCCGGATTCCAGCATGGCCAAGGCGATGCCGGTGCCCTCCACCCAGGCCGCGCCTGCGGGCTTGGGCTTGCGCTCGCCGCTGGCCAGTTCCGCCTCCACCAGATCCATGCATTGGTCGAGGCCGTAGCTGCCGAACTCCACGTCCGACGGCCCGCTCCAGATCGCCTCGATCCAGTCGTCCTGGCGCACCATGTTCAAGCGGCGGATGGCGAACGGATCCAGCTTCAGCAGCTTGGCCAGATCATCCATGGCGCACTCAAGCGCGAAGGTGGTCTGCGAGGAGCCATAGCCGCGGAAGCCGCCGCCGGGGACCATGTTGGTATAGACCGCGAACCCGTCCGCTTTTTTGTTGGCGCAGCGATACATGGCCATGGGGCTGGACAGGGCCGCCGCCAAGGTCTCGCTGGAATGGCCGCCATAGGCGCCGGTGTTGGAGACCACGCGGATCTGGATGGCGGTGAGGGTGCCGTCTTTCTTGGCGCCCATCTTCACATGGGTGGTCATCTGGTGGCGGGTGCTGGCGCCGATGAACTGTTCCTCGCGGGTATATTCCCACTTCACCGGCCGGTTGAGCTTCAGCGTGGCCAGGACGCAGAGGTCCTCGGTCAGCACCTCCTGCTTGCCGCCGAAGCCGCCGCCCACCCGCTCGGTGAACACGTGCAAGGTGCTCGGCACGATGTCGAACAGATAACAGAGCTTCTCATGGGCGATGAACGGCGCCTGCGAGCTGGTGCGCACATGGAGGCGCCCGTCGTCGGACTTCCAGGCGATGGAGCCCAGGGTCTCCAGATGCACATGCTGTACCCGTGAGGTGGTGTAGGTATGCTCGTGGATCGCCTCGGCGTCCGCAAACCCCTGGGCCACGCTGCCCACTTCGCCGTGGATTTCGGCGAACACATTGCCACGGGCCTCGCCGCCTTTGCGATGCAGGATCGGCGCCTCGGGGGCCATGGCCAGCTCGGGATCGAACACGGCGGGCAGGATGTCGTAAATGACCTTCAGCGCCCGGCAGCCGGCCTCGGCGGCGGCCTCTGTCTCACCGACCACGGCCGCCACCCGCTGGCCGACGAAGCGCACCACATCGTCGAGCATGTAGGTGTCGTCGGGATCGACCAGATGATCCTCATGGGTGGCGGTGCTGTAGAGCTTGCGCGGCACGTCTTCCCAGGTGAACACCGCCAGCACGCCGGGCACCGCTATGGCCGCCGCGCGGTCGATGCTCACGATGCGCGCATGCGCGTGGGGCGAGCGCAGGACTTTCAGATGGGCGAGGTCCGCCACATCCAGGTCCATGGTGTAGCGGGCGTGGCCGGTGACGATGTCGGGCCCGAACGGATTGGGCAGGCTGGCGCCGCAGGCAGACCCGGCGGTGTCGTCGCTGACATTGACCACGCCGTTGATGGCGTCGCCGATGGACCGATAGCCGGTGCAGCGGCACAGATTGCCCTTCAGATGGCGGGGGAGATCCGCCAATTGCGCGTCGTCGAGGGAGGCGATGGTCATGATCATGCCGGCGGAGCAGAAGCCGCACTGGAACGCCTGGGCCTCCAGGAACGCCTGCTGCACCGGGTGCAGATCGTCGCCGCTGGCAAGGCCCTGGATGGTGGTGACCTCGCAGCCGGCGGCGCGGAAGGCGGGCATCAGGCAGGAATGGATCGGCTTGCCATCCACCCACACGGTGCAGGCGCCGCAATCGCCCTGGTCGCAGCCCTTCTTGACGCCGAAGTCGCCGCGCTCGCGCAGGAAGGTGCGCAGGCACTGGCCGGCGCGCGGCTCGGCGGAAAAGGCGTGGCCGTCGATGGAAAAATTCATGCGCCCGCTCCCGCGCCGGTCAACGCGCCGGCCAGTTCGGCGCGGATCTCTTCAGCGAAATGGTAGGTCAGGTGGCGCCGATAGGCGGGCAGGCCGTTGACGTCGTCAAAATAGCCGTCCTGGGGGATGGCGGCGTCGATGGCCCGCCGCACGGCGGTGGCGTCCGGCTTCGGGCCGAAGCGCAACTGCACCGGCGTGACGGTGGCGGCGGTGATGGTGAGCAGCAGATCACCCTCCGGCCCCGCCGTGCCCACCAGCAGCGCCGCCGAGCGGCCCAGGTGGGTGAGGGAGGAGCGGCGGAAGGCGTAGCGCTTTTCCAGCGCATGGACCGGAATGTGGATGCTGCGCAGCAATTCGCCCGGCGCCAGCACATTGGCATGGTTGCCGGTGACGAAATCGGTCGCCGCCACGGTGCGGGGTTCACCGTCGCGCGGCCATAGGGTGTAGGTGGCTTCCAGAGCCACGGTCAGCGAGATCATCGCCCCTGCGGGCAGCGACATGCAGATATTGCCGCCGACGCTGGCCTCATGGGCGATCTTGAACGACATCAGCAGCGACCGGCAGCAGTCGGACAAAAGCGGCCCTGCGGTCCAGGCGGCGGGATAGGCCAGCGTGTCCAGCTCGCCGATGCGAGCGGTGGCGGCGATGGTCAGGCCCTCGGGCGTGATCTCGAACGCCGGCCAGTGGAAGGCGCGCAGGTCGATAAGGGTGTCCAGCGCCGGCTGGGGCTCGGAAAACAGCCAGGTGCCGCCATTGAGCCAGGCCAGCCCGTCCCGCCAGTGGGTGACCTGCGCGGCCGAGGACGGCCGCTCGATATGGCGGATGGTGTTGATGTCCATACTTGTCCCCGCATGCGCCCTCACGCAGGTCCGCGCGGGCGTCTCCTATTCTACTGCACGCGCCACCCATCTGTCCCTTGCGGACAGACGTGCGACGACCTCACGGCAGTTGCGACAAGGTGGCGGGACCGGGCCCTGGTGTGATCAGGGTCGGCCATTGCTTGGAGCCGAAGGGCACCAGCGGCGGCAGGACGAGGGTCAGGCCGCGCTTGGTGGCGTCGGCAATGATGGCGTCGCGGGCATCGCCCCCCATCAGCTCATAGTCCATCACCGCCGTGTTGCCGAAGAACAGGCCGCCCACGGTGCGGTCGGCGATGATGCGGGTCAGCGAGCCCAGCATGTCCTCGGGGGTGGTGGTGAAGGACACGGTTTCGATCAGCATGAGGCGGGTGTTGATGGCGTCGGCCCCGAAGAACTGCGCCAGGACGCTATAGAGAATATTGTTCTGGCGGGCCACATAGATGGTGTTGCTGGCGCCGTAGGTCTTGTCCCAGTCCGCGCCCAGCATCGTCTTCCACTCGGCGAGCACGTCCATCCAGTGCTTGACCTGGGTTTCCGCCGCCCAGGCGATGCTCTTCTTCAGTTGTGGCCCCTGCCTGGTGGCAAAGGCGGACAAAGCGTCGAAGGTGATCACCTTCTTGGCCAGGCACTCATCCATGAAGGCGATGTTGTCTTTCAGTATAGCGATGTTGTTGGGCTGCCAATCCGCCGGCATGGAGGTCTTGGGCAGGCCTTCGAGCGCCGCCTGCATTTCCGCCCGGAAGGCCTGCATGGGGGCGATCCAACTGGTGTCCGCGGGCTTGTCCAGATGCGGCCCGGCCAGCACGGACAGCACCATGGTGCTGTGGCCGATGGATTTCAGCAGCTGGTAGACCTCGGGCACCGAAGGCGCTTCCAGGCGGGGATGGCCGGGTCGGTACAGCAGCAGGCGGCCGCCGGAGCCGGAAAACAGTGCCAGGATGATGGGGTGCTGGGCCTGGATGTTCTGGGCGATGATCTTGCCAGAATCCGCATAGAGCGCGAACATGGCGGTGTTGAGCGCCAGAACATCCTGCTTGGCGGTCTCCGCCGCGCTGGGCACCGCGCCGCCGACGATGATGTTCATGTAGGGCGGCGCATCGGCTGCCTTCAGGGCGCTGCCGGTGGCGGTGAGGGCGCCGCACGCAAGGGCAAGCGCGCCGAACAGCTGTCTGCACGTCTTCATGAAATCGCCCCGCCCGGAAATGCTGCTCTGCTGCGATCCGGATCCGCTAAAGATCGCATAGAGATGAAGCGATATTCATCAGCGCCAACGCCATTTGGCAATAGTCGAACTCGAAACTTCGCGCAAATTCCACGTTACGGCATAAGGCTACCGTTCACCCATCCGCCTCTGCACGTGTGCTTGCGGATGATTGTGGGTCGCCCGTCCTGAAGCGCCACGGGCGGGCGCCGGGGCCGGCGCACCGATCAATTCAGGTAGCGCGGTGCGCCGGCCCAATCGTCCGTTCAGCCGTTGCGGCGTGCGCCGCGCAGGGTGGGCAGGCCGATGCCGGCGGCGTCGAAGCCGCCGTCCACCGCCAGCACCTGGCCGGTGATGTAGCTGGCCCGGTCGCTGCACAGGAAGAAGATCGCCTCCGCCAGTTCCTCCTCCAGGCCGTAGCGGTTGAGCGGGATGGCGTCGTGATAGTCGGCGCGGATTTCCTTGGAGTGCACGGCCTTGGCCATGGCGGTGTCCACGGGACCCGGCGCCACGGCGTTCACCCTTATGCCGAGGCCGCCCAGTTCCACGGCCATCTGCTTGGTCAGGTGGGCCAGGCCCGCCTTGCTGGTGCCGTAGGCGGTGCGCAGCGTGGAGGCGCGCAGGCCCGAGATGGAGGTGATGTTGACCACCGCCCCGCCGCCATGCTCGCGCATGACCGGCACGGCCGCCTTGGTGCAGAGGAACGGCCCGGTTAGGTTCACCGCCAGGATGCGCGCCCACTCGTCCTCGGTGGTGTCCATCAGCGCCTTGAACACGGCGACGCCGGCATTGTTCACCAGCGCGTCCAGGCGGCCGAAGCGATCGGTGACGGCCGCCATGGCGGCGGCCACGCCGTCGGGGTCAGAGACATCGCAGGTGATGGCCAGCACCTTGTCTGGCTGTCCCAAGGCGGCGGCGGACTGAGCGAGGAGTTCGCCTTCGATATCCAGCAGCGCCACCCGCCAGCCTTCGGCCAGGAAGCGCGTGGCAACGGCAAGGCCGATGCCGCGGGCGGCTCCGGTGACGAGGGCAACCTTGTCGGGCGAGGGGGTCATTGGCGCGTTTCCTGTTTTTGCGAGGCGGAGCCTCTGGACCTGATCCGACGGGCGAGAAAACGCCCGTTGGACCGTCGAGACGCAAGGTAGCGGCTGGGGCGGCCGCCGTCACGGCTGCCTCTATCCCGCGCGCGTGTTGGGCCGGCACCATCCACAGGTCCGGATCGTGGACCACGCCAAGGGGCGCACTCGGTGCTATATGCGCGGGCGGCGGCCGGTGCCTGTTCCAGGTGCCGGCGCCCGATGCCGGTTCTTCTCCCACCCTGTGGCGTCACGCCCGCAACTTCAGGAATGCCCCCATGACCATCGTCCGCCTCGACAAGGGCGCCCGCATGAGCGAAGCCGTGATCCACGGCAACACCGTCTATCTGGCCGGCCAGGTGGGTGAAGGCGCCGACGTCGGCGCCCAGACCCGCGACGTGCTGGCCTCCATCGATGCGCTGCTGGAGCGCGCCGGCACCAGCAAGGCCAACATCCTCTCCGCCACCATCTGGCTGTCGGACATGGCCAATTTCGCCGCCATGAACGCCGTGTGGGACGCCTGGGTGGATAAGGACAATCCCCCGGCCCGCGCCACCAGCGAAGGCCGCCTCGCTGCGCCGAAGTATCTGGTGGAAATCATCATCGTCGCCGCCCGCCCCTGAGGCCGGGCGCCATCGGCGTGCGCAGCCCGGGCTGCGCGCGCCGATTGACGGGCGTGCGCCCCACACGCCAGATACGCGGGTGCCGCCATCGGCGGTCAGGGACATGAGGACGAAATGGCGGAGAAAGTTGCAATCATCACCGCTGGCGGCAGCGGCATGGGCGCCGGCGCGGCGCGCAAGCTGGCCAGTGAGGGCTTCAAGGTCGCCATCCTGTCCTCGTCGGGCAAGGGCGAGGCCCTGGCGCAGGGGCTTGGGGGCATCGGGGTCACCGGATCGAACCAGTCCAATGACGATCTCCAGCGGCTGGTGGATGCGACGATGGCCCGCTGGGGCCGCATCGATGCCCTGGTGAACAGCGCCGGCCACGGTCCGCGGGCACCCCTGCTCGATCTCACCGATGACGACTGGCACCGCGGCATGGAGGTCTATTTCCTCAATGTGGTGCGGCCGACCCGGCTGGTGACGCCGATCATGCAGGCGCAGAAGTCTGGATCCATCGTCAACATCTCCACCTTCGCGACGTTCGAGCCCGATCCGGTGTTTCCCACCTCCGGGGTGTTCCGGGCGGGCCTGGCCGCCTTCACCAAGCTGTTCTCCGACCGCTATGCGGCTGACAATATTCGCATGAACAACGTGCTGCCCGGCTTCATCGACAGCCTGCCGGAAAAGCAGGAGTTCCGCAGCCGCATTCCCATGGGTCGCTATGGCACCGTGGAGGAGGTGGCCGATGTGATTGCGTTGCTGGCCACCGACCGCGGCGGCTACATCACCGGACAGAATATTCGGGTGGATGGCGGCATCACCCGCTCGGTGTGATCCGCTACACTTGATTTGCGGAAGTCCGTATTGTCGCCTTCCGATATGGCGCTGATTTAAGGTCAAGACTTAGCTTGCAATTCAATTTTCGGGGATATTGGACTCGGCCATCGTCGGATGTGTACATCTAGGGAAAGTCGCCAGAGTTTCCTGGATGTCGCTCCGAGGCCCCTATGCCGACACTCGATTTTGATGTCGATTACTACCGTGCTACCTATCAGGATATTTCCGGTTTCGACGCCGTCGCCGCCGAGACGCATTTTCGGGATTATGGAATCGGCGAGGGTCGCATGGGCACGCCCGGTGGCCTGCGGGAGGAGTTCGTCGCGCAGTTCCCCACCGACGGCCTGCTGCTGGAGATCGGCCCGTTCGCGGGGCCAACCGCCCACGGGCCGCATGTGCGTTATGCGGATGTCCTCTCGCAGGATCAGTTGCGGGCCCGTGCGACGGCCAATGGCATCGACCCGACGGGGTGCCCGGAAATCCATTATGTGCTGCACGACTTCGACCTGAACCGCATCCCCGACACCTTCAAGGGGATCGTCAGCAGTCACTGCGTCGAACATCAGCCCGATCTGGTGGCCCATTTCCAGGCGGTCGAGCGTCTCCTGGAGCCGGGTGGGCGCTACTTCCTGCTGGTGCCGGACAAGCGCTATTGCTTCGACCATTTCCTGCCCGAGAGCAGCATCGCCGACGTGATGACCGCGCATCTGCGCGGAAATACGGTGCACGATGTGGGCAGCATCATCGAGCACTGGGCCATGACCACCCACAATGACAGCGAGCGGCATTGGCGCGGCGATCATGGCCGCCCCAACCTCGATGACAGCACCGAGCAACTGGCAAAAGCCATCGCCGCCTATCAGGCCGCCCCCGGCACCTACATCGACGTCCATGCCTGGCAGTTCACCCCGGTCTCCTTCGCCCGCATCGTCGAACTGCTCCATGACGTGGGGCTGACCCGTCTGCGCCCCACGGGGGTCCACAACACGCCTTGGGGCCGCAACGAATTCTGCATCCCGCTGGAAAAGGCCGCGGACTGACCGGAGGCCGGCTGGCCTCCGGTTCAAGAGCCTACCCGGCTAGGGCGGACAGGCGCTCCATCAGAGTCCGCGGGATTTGCACGCCATCCTTCGCCGTGCGCAGCCGCGCCTGGGCGCGGCGCTGGCCGGGCAGGCGGGCGCCCTCCTGTTCGGTGATGGCCGCGAACAGATGGGCGAGGCGCCCCGCGGCATCCGGCCCGGCCAACGGGCCGGGATCGATGGCGACAAAGAACTGGCCGGTGCGGGGCGAACCGCCCTGGTTGTCGGCGAAGGACGAGGCGTCGATGGACAGGCTCGCCCCCGTCAGCCAGGCGGCGAGGAGTTCCACCAGCAAGGCGAGGCCGGCGCCCTTGTGCCCGCCGGAGGGAACCATGGTGCCGCCATTCAGCGCCGCCTTGGGGTCGGTGGTGGGCCCGCCGTTCGTGTCCAGCGCCCAACCGAGGGGAATGGCTTCCCCGCGCTGATCGTGGACGACAATTTCGCTCTTGGCCACGACGCTGGAGGACTGGTCCAGAACCAAGGGTGCTTCGCCGCCGCGGGGGACCGCCAGCGCGATGGGATTGGTGCCGAACACCGGCCGCGTCCCGCCCACCGGGGCTATGGAGGCCGGGGCATTGACGAAGCCCAGCGCCAGAAAGCCCGCCGCCGCGATCCGCTCCACATGGTAGCCGACCACGCCGCAATTGTAGGAATTGGTCACCGCCAGCGCCGCGAGGCCCTGGCTGCGTGCCGCCTCGAACAGGGCCGGCAGGCCGAGATCGATGGCGGGATGGGCAAATCCGTCCGCCGCATCCACCCGCACCAAGGCCGGGCGCGGGCAGGAGAGGATGGGGGTTGCCGCCCCGTCGATCTTGCCCACCTTGGCATGGGCACAATAGGTGGGCAGGCGGGCGAGGCCATGGCTGTGCACGCCCTCCGCCTCCGCCGCCACCACCGAGGCGGTGACGGAGCGCGCATTGGCCTCGCTCACGCCGCTGGCGGTGAGGGTGCGGAAGGTGAGGTCGTCCACCTCCGCCAGGGTCAGCGCAACCATGGGGGTGGAAGCCGGGGCGCTCATGCCGCCACCCCTTCGCCCGCAACCACCACCGCGCCATAAAGGGCGCGGGCGGCTTGCGGCGTTACCAGCCCTTCGGCCAGATCCTCCGCGAGGCGGGCGGGATCGCGATCCGCCGGATTGCCAAAGCCACCGCCACCCGAGGTCTTGATGGTCACGGTGTCACCAGCGGCGAGCGGGATGCCGGAGACCTTGGAGCGCAGGCTCTCCGACCGGCCGTCCGCATGGGTGACGGTGGTGCTGCTGAGCGAGCCGGGCTGGCCACCCTTGATGCCATAGGGGGCAAAGCGGAAGCGCTCGAAATTGGTGGAGAGCGATCCTTCCGCCGCCTCCAGCCGAAACTCGCGCACCAGCCCCAACCCGCCGCGATGCTCCCCCGCCCCGCCGCTGTCGGGCAACAGACCGTAGCGGGTGAACACCACCGGATATTTGGCCTCCACCATCTCGATGGGGGCATTGGTGTTGTTGTGGAGACCGCAGGACAAAGCGCTGGCGCCATCCCCGCCCGCATGGCCGCCCCAGCCGCCGACCTCGATGTCGAAATAGACCTGCCGCCGGGCATTGGGCGGAACAATGGACAGGGCATAGACATACGAGATGGCGTAATAGGCCGCCGGGATCCGCTCCGGGGCGATCTGCGCCAAAGCGCCGAACACGCAGGTGGCGATGCGGTGGTTCACCACCATCCGCCCAGCCACCGGGGCGGGGAATTGGGCGTTTACGACGCTGCCGACGGGGAGGTTCACATTGACCGGTCTGTAACACCCGGAATTGGCCGGAATTTCGGAGCCAAGCGCCGCCAACAATGCGTAATACACAGCCGAACAGGTCATGGCCGGCGTGTTGTTTACCGGCCCGCGCACCTGCGGGCTGGAACCGGTGAAGTCCAGTGCGATGGTATCGCCGACCTTGGTGATGGTGATCTCGAGGCGGATCGGCTCCTCCGACTGGCCGTCGTCATCCACCGTCTCCACGAAGGTGGCGGTGCCATCCGGCAAAGCGGCGATGGCCGCCCGCATCATCTTCTCCGAGCCGTCCAGGATTGCCGCCATGGCCCCTGCCAGAGGGCCGTTGCCATACTTCTGCGCCACCCGGGACACCGCCCGCGCGCCGATGCCCAGGGCCGCGATCTGGGCATTGAGATCGCCCCGCGTCTCATCCGGCTGGCGCACATTGTAGAGCAGCATCTCGAACACGCCGGTGTTCAGAACGCCCTTGTCCACCAGGCGCAGCGGCGGAATGCGGATGCCCTCGTGGAAGATCTCGGTGGCCGCCGCATAGTAAGAACCGGCCGCTCCACCGCCCACGTCCACATGATGGCAAAGCGTGCCGACGATGGCCACCCGCTCTCCATTCACGAACACCGGGCGGAAGGTCTGGATGTCGGGCAGATGCTGGCCGCCGGCATAAGGATCATTGGTCACGATGACATCGCCATCGTCCCAGCTCTCCAGCGGGATATGGCGCTCCAGCACCGTCTTCAGGCAGTCCGACATGGAGTTGAGATGCACCGGGATGCGCGCCGACTGGGCGATGTTGCGGCCCTGGGCGTCGAACACGGCGGTGGAGAAATCCAGGATTTCCCGCACCACCGTGGAGCGGCTGGTGCGCCAGATGGTGATGCTCATTTCCTCGGCGGCAGCGACCAGCGCATTGCGGATCACTTCGAGACGGACGGGATCAAAGTCGCTCATGGGGGGCCTCAATGGGTGGCGGCGCGGATGGCGATCAGCGCGCCGGAGGCGTGCGCGCTGAGGGTCCAGCCGGCGGGAAGATACGTGGCGGTATAGGTTTCCTCGATCACGGCCGGGCCGGGCACCGGGGCGGTGCCGATGGCCTCGCGGGACCAGATGGGGGTGTCCACCGCACCGCCGCGTCCATGCACCGGGCGGGTGTGGGGGGCAGCGCCAGGGGCGGCCGCATCGGCGGGGGCGGGCGCCGGCTTGGCGAGGCGGCCGATGGCGGTGAGGCGCAGGGCTACCACCTCCACCGGAACGCTGGGCTCGTCATAGGAGAAACGCTGGCGGTGCAAAGCGTGGAAGGCGGCCGTGGCATTGGCCACCCCGGTCGCGGAAAAATCCGCCCAATCCAGCGGCACCCGCAGGTCGAAGGCCTGGCCGGCGTAGCGCAGGTCCACCGCCCATGCGAAGGCGCAATCCTGCGGCCGGACGCCGTCTTCCGCCAGCAGCCGATTGGCCTCGGCGGCGAGATTCTGCGCCCGTTGCGCCATCTGCGGGGCGAGGTCCGCGAACAGGCCGATCTGGGTGGCGGACAGATCGTGGGTGATGTCCGACCACAGGATTCCCCAGGCGGACAGCGTGGAGGCGTGGGCGGGGAAGATCACCTTGCCCATGCCCAGCTCTTCCGCCACCTCGCACGCATGCACTCCACCGGCGCCGCCGAAGGAGAGCAGAGCGAAGTCCTCCGGGTCCATGCCTTTCTCGAACAGGCTCAGGCGGATGGCGGTGGCCAGGCTCGAATTGGTGACGGCGATGACGCCGGCCGCGGTCTGGTCCACGGAGAGGCCGAGCTTGCCGGAGACCTCCTCGGCGGCGCTGGCGGCGGCGGCGCGGTCGAGGGCCATTTCGCCGCCCATGAAGCTGGCGCCGTCGAGGCGGCCCAGCAGCAGATTGGCGTCGGTCACGGTGAGGCGCTGTCCGCCGCGCCCATAGCAGGCCGGGCCGGGCTCGGCGCCGGCGCTGTGGGGGCCGATGCGTAGGCGGCCGCCGTCATCCACCCAGGCGATGGAGCCGCCACCGGCACCGATGGTGCGCATCTCGATCATGGGCAGGCGCACGGGCAGGCCGTCCACCTCGCCCTCATTGACCATGGAGACGCTGCCGTCATGGACGACGGAGACGTCGAAGCTGGTGCCGCCCATGTCCACGGCCACGAGATTGGGCTCGTCCAGTTCGGCGGAGAGGCGCTTGGCGGCCGCAGCGCCGCCGCTGGGTCCGGAGAGCAGCAGGCGGGCCGGCTCGCGCCCGGCCTTGCTCAGGCCGCAGACGCCGCCGTTGGATTGCACCAGATAGACCTGGGTCTGCGGCACTTCTTCGTTGAGCTTGCCGGCGAGGCGGTCGGTATAGGTCTGCACCACCGGCACCAGAAGCGCGTTGAGCACCGTGGTGGACATGCGCTCGTATTCGCGCAGCTCCGGCGAGATGTCGCTGGAGAGCGAAATGGCAACGCCCGGCAGCAGGTCGCGCAGGATCTCGCCGGCGCGGCGCTCGTGGCAGGCGTTGGCATAAGCGTTGAGGAAGCACACCGCCACCGACTTCACCCCCGCCTCGCGCAATTTGCCGGCGAGGAAGGCGACGGCGCGATCATCCAGCGCCGTGATGATGCGGCCGTCGGCACCGATGCGCTCGGGCAGGCCGAAGCACAGGCGGCGCTTCACCAAGGGCGCGGCGGGCGCGGCGGTGATGGCATAGACATCGGTGCGGCCATGGCGGCCGATCTGCATCACGTCCTCGAAGCCGGCGGTGGTGACCACCGCGCCCAAGGGCAGCTTGCGCTCCAGCACCGCATTGGTGGCGATGGTGGTGCCGTGCAGCAGATATTGCACCTGGTCCAGCGAGAAGCCGAAGCGCCGGCTGGCCTCCTGGATGCCGGTGATCAGGCCGATGGAGGGATCGGACGGGGTGCTCGGCGTCTTCATCTGGTGAATCTGGCCGGTCGCCGCATCAAGGATCTCGATGTCGGTGAAGGTGCCGCCGATATCGACGGCGATGCGGATGCCTGTGGCGGTCATGGGGCGGGTCTCACGGATGCGCGGCTTCGCGGTTTCAGGGGCAAGCCCTCCCCTGTCCCGCGCCAGGGGCGCAGGTGGGGGCAGGCTCTTGAAGGACAAGGCGGTTAGGGCGGCGGCGGCCGCTCAGCAGTCGGGTGCGGCTGGGATCATGGGGCTCCCTTCGCGTTCATTTGACGAAGGCCGTCATTTGACAAAGGTCTTGGCAAGGCCGGCGGTGCGGTCCACCACCACGACGACCACCAGGGTCAGCACCACCAGCAGCACGGAGAGCGCCGCCACCATGGGGTCGGCCTGCTGTTCCACATGGTGATACATGGCCACCGGCAAGGTGGAGATGCGCGGCCCGGTCATGAAGAGGGACAGCACCACCTCGTCGAACGAGACCAGGAAACAGAGCGCCGCGGTGGAGACCATGCCGGAGCGCATCATCGGCAGGGTCACCCGGAAGAACACCGTCAGCGGCGGCGCGCCCAAGGTGGAGGCGGCTTCTTCCACCGGGATCGGCAAGGTGACGAGCGCCGTGCTCAGCACCCGAACCGCATAGGGCAAGGTGACGATGAGATGGGCGATCACCAGTCCCTGGAAGGTGCCCAGCAAGCCCAGCGGCGCGAACACCAGCAGGATGGCGA
Organism: Azorhizobium sp.; assembly: GCA_965227945.1. GTDB lineage: Bacteria > Pseudomonadota > Alphaproteobacteria > Rhizobiales > Xanthobacteraceae > Azorhizobium. The sequence continues at coordinate 1,167,247 of CBDDGQ010000005.1, forward strand.
GGCCCAGCACGATGGTGGGCAGCAGCAGCGGCGCGGTGAACAGGCTGCCGAGGACTTCCGAACCCGGCGGCTTCAGCCGCACCAGGGCATAGGCCGCCGGCAGGCCCAGCACCAGCGAGAGCAGGGTCACCACCAGCGCCAGCACGATGCTGACGGAAAAGGCGGCGGTCATCTGCACATCCTTGAAGATGGCGCCGTACCATTTCACGCTCCAGCTCGACGGCGGGAAGGCCATATAGGCATCACCGCTGAACGAGATGGGCAGCACCACGAGAAGTGGCGCCAGCAGGAACAGGAACATCACCAAGGCGGAAGCCTTGAGCATCGGCGAGATGGGGCGTTCGTCCATGGTCCGGCCTCTCAGGCGATGCTGCGCAGGGCGCGGGTGTAGAGGGCGAGCGCGGCACCAAACAGCACCAGGACGATCATCGACAGCGTGGCCGCCACCGGCCAGTTCAGCGTGACGATGGCCTGGTCGTAGATCTCGGTCGCCAGTAGGAAAACCCGGCCGCCGCTGAGCAGCTTGGGGGTGACGAAGGACGAGATGGCCAGCACGAAGCACAGAAGGCAGCCCAGCGCCATGCCCGGTGCGGTGAGCGGTACCACCACGCGCCAGAAGGTCTTCAGCGGGCTGGCGCCGAGGGTCAGGGCGGCTTCCTCGAAACGCGGGTCGAGCCGGCCGAAGCCCGACAGCAGGGCGAGGATCATGTAGGGCATCAGGATCTCGGTGAGCCCGATCACCACGCCGGTCAGGTTGAACATCAGGCGCGGCGGGGTGATGCCCAGGAAGATCAGTGCGTTGGCGATGAGCCCCTGGCTGGAGAGAATGGCAATCCAGCCATAGGTGCGCACCACGGCCGAGGTGAGCAGGGGCGCGATCACCAGCACCAGCAGGATGGTGCGCCACAGGCCCGTGGAGCGGTGCAGATAAAGGGCGATGGGGTAAGAGGCCAGCAGCGTCAGCAGGGTGATGAACAGGCTGACGCCGACGCTGTTGGCGATGAGATCGAAGGTGAAGCTGTCGCTCAGCACGTTCGCCCAGGTGGCGAGAGAAAAGCTTTCGATCAGCGCGCCGGTGGCCTGCGACTGCATGAAGGACATGCGCAGCAGGTTCACCACCGGCCACAGGAAGGCGACCGCATTGACCAGCGCGATGGGCAGCAGCAGCAGCATGGCCACGCCCGTGGGGCTGATGCGCCGCGCGCCAGGGGCGGGGAGGGCGGTGGCACTCATGATGCGGCGTAGACGAAGGTGTCCTGGGGGCGCCAGGACAAGGTGACGGGCGTTCCGGGCGGATGCACGACCTCGCCGCCGCGGGTGGCGGCTTCGGTCTTCATGAGCACATCGCCCACGTCCACCTCATATTCCAGGATGTCGCCGGCGAAGGTGGCGCGGGCCACGGTGCCGGACATCTGGTGGAGATCGCTGCCGGCGGGCACCGATGCGGTGGACAGGCCGATGCGATGCGGGCGCACCATGACCTCCACCGCGCCATTGAAACCGGGGGCGGCGACCCGCACGCTGGCCGCATCGGCGACCCCACCCGAGGCGATGCCGGGCAAGCGGTTGATGCGTCCCACGAAGCCCGCCACGAAGGCGGTCTTGGGATGCTCGTAGATCTCCAGCGGGGTGCCCATCTGCTCCAGCCGGCCGTTGTTCATCACCACCACCTTGTCGCAAATGGTGAGGGCTTCCATCTGGTCGTGGGTCACGAAAATGGCGGTGATGCCGAGCCGCTTCTGGATGTCGCGGATCTCGTTGCGCATCTCGTCGCGCAGCTTGGCGTCGAGGTTGGAGAGCGGCTCGTCCAGCAGCAGGATGGACGGCTGCACCACGAGGGCACGGGCCAGCGCCACCCGCTGCTGCTGGCCGCCGGACATCTGCGCCGGTCGGTGTTTTTCCTTGCCGGTCAGATGCACCATGGCGATGGCGGCGCGCACCCGCGCTTCCACCTCGGCCTTGGGCACCTTGCGCATTTCCAGGCCGAATGCGACGTTCTTCGCCACGTCCATGTGCGGGAACAGCGCATAGCTCTGGAACACCAGTCCCATGTCGCGGCGATAGGGCGGCACGTCGGTGATGTCCTGCCCGTTCACCACGATATGGCCGGCGCTGGACGGCACCAGGCCGGCGATCATGCGCAGCGATGTGGTCTTGCCGCAGCCGGAGGGACCGAGGAAGGCGACGAGTTCGCCCTTCGGTACGTCCAGCGTCAGGTTGTCCACGGCGGTGAAGCTGCCGTAGGTGCGGGTGAGGCCCCGCAGGGAGAGGAAACCCTCCCCCTGCGCCAGGCCGGACACGGCGTCAGTGCGGATCATGCGCCCGGCCTTCAGCGGCTCGCCGGGACGACGCGGCGGCGCCACTGCTCGCCGATGGCATCGCGCACCTTGGCGAGCGCGATCCAGTCCACAAGGATCACCTTATCCAGCGACTTCAGGGCGGTGCGGTTGAGCGCCTCTTCCGACACCTGCGCCTTGGCATTGGTGGGAGCGTAGAACATGGCCTCGGTGAAGGTCTTCTGGGCCTCGGCGCTGAGGGCGTAATTGACGAAGGTCTTGGCGGCCTCCGCCGAGGGGCCGTTGGCGATCAGGTTGATGGTGTTGATCTGGAACACCGTGCCTTCCTGCGGAATGGTCGCCTTCAGCTTGCCGTCCGAGGTCTCGTTATTGACCTGCGCCCGTGCATTCCAGCCGGCGCCCACGGCGGCCTGGCCGGTAACGATGGGCGCATAGACCTCCGGCTTGGGCTCCCATGTCTGGATGTTGGGGGCGATCTCCACCATGGCGGCAATGCCCTTGCTCACGTCCTTCAGATAATCGGTGCCGCCATTGGCCTTGTTGAGGATCAGTACCAAAGAGAGGCCCTGGATATCCGGCATGCCGGGGATCACCACCTTGCCCTGATAGGCCTTGTCGGCCATGGCCATCCACGACTTGGGGGCCTCTTTCACCTGATCGCTGTTATAGATCATCACCAAATTGTCGAAGGTCACCGCCACCCCCGCGATGTCCGGGATCCGGGCGTTAGGGTAGAGGTCCTTGACGTTCGGGACGTTGGCCTCGTCGATCTTGGTGAACAGCCCTTCGTCCGTGCCGGCCTTGGAGACGGACACGTCCATGATGACCACGTCCGCCTGCGGCGCGGCCTTCTGGGCGCGGACGTTGCCGAGCATGGCGGCAGAGCTGGGCAGCGGGAAATAGGTGACCTTGATGTCCGGGTGCGCCTTCATGAAGGGCTCCACGACGGCCTTGGTGTAGCGCTCCTGGAACAGGCCGGAATAGGCCATGAGGGTCACTGTGGAGTCGGCCGCGGCCATCTGGGTCATGAGGCCGAGGGCGAGCGCGACACCGGCTCCGAGCTTTAGTTGATGCGTCATCTGGATCCCCTCTGGAAAGGTTGGACGGGCCGGTGGTCCGGCCTCGTTCGGGTGACGTTTGAACGCGGCAACGGGTCAGGAGGCGAGCTTGGCTTCCACCATCGCCCGGGCGCCGGTGATGTCCGGCAGCTTCTCGCCGGCGGCGAGGCGGGCCAGCAGCTTGATCTCGTTCTCCTGCATCTGGATGGCGCGGGCCGCGACCGCCGGCGCCTGGGCCGCCTTCAGCACCACCACGCCGCTCTCGTCGCACAGCACGGCGTCGCCCGGCTCGATGGTCTGGCCGCCGACGCTGACCGGCACGTTCATGGCCCCTTCCAGGCCCAGCAGCTTGGTGGTGATGGGCGAGGGACCACGGCACCACACGGGCATGTCCATCTTGACGATCTCGGAGAAATCGGTGGCCGGGCCGTCGATGACGCCGGCCTTCACGCCGGCCATCTTCATGGCATTGGTGATGACGCCGCCCCAGCAGGCGTGCTTGTCGTCGCCGCAACGCTCGATCACCACGATGTCGCCGGGGCGCACATAAGCGGTGAGATAGTGCAGCAGGGTGGAATCCGCATGCGGGATGCGCAGGGTGACCGCGGTGCCGGCGACGCGCTTGGAGGGCAGAACGGCGCGGATCTCACGATCCACGAAGCCGGAATGCAGGACATGGCCGATGGTGGCCACTTCGCACTTCTCCAGCTCAGCCACGAGTTCGGGCGCGATCTGGGCGGGCATGGGATTGACAAAAAACATGGGTGTGGTTCCGCTCAGCCGAGGACGTGGTGATTGGCGACGGGCACGTTTGCACGGGCCTTGTCGGTGTAGGAAAAATCAAGGGTGCCGGTGGTGATGCCGACGCCGTCGGAGCATTGGGCGGTGATGTGGCCCCACGGGTCGATGACCATGGAATGGCCCCAGCACCACTTCTTGCCGCCCGCATGGGAGCCGGTCTGGCCGATAGCCAGGAACCAGGTCTGGGTCTCGATGGCGCGGGCGCGGGCCAGCACTTCCCAATGATCCTTGCCGGTCATCAGGGTGAAGGCGGCGGGCAGCACGATGATGTCGGCGCCCTTGTCCCGCAGCTTGCGGAACAGCTCGGGGAAGCGAATGTCGTAGCAGATGGCGCAGCCGATGGTCTTGCCGCCCAGCTTATAGGTCACCACCTCCTCGCCGCGGGACACGGTGTCGCTTTCGCGATAGACGGTGCCGCCGGTGATCTCCACATCGAACAGATGGATCTTGCGGTAGCGCGCCAGCTCTTCCCCATCGGGTCCAAAGATCACGGTGGTATTATAGAAGCTGTTGCCTTCCTTCTCCGCGACGCTGCCGGCGTGGATCGCCACCTTCAGCTGCTTGGCCAGTGACTTCATCGCCTGGTATGACGCGCCGTCCGGAAAGGTCTCGGCCTGCGCCTGCATCTCGGCCGGGGTATCGCCGAGGAAGTTGTAATATTCCGGAAGAACCACCAGGTCGGGCCGCTCCTGGGCCACCGCCTGCTCGATCAAGGCGGTGGCCGTGGCCAGATTGGCGGCCTTGTCGCCTTGGGAGTTCATCTGCACGAGCGTAATCTTCACATCGGTCTCCTGCCGTTTTCGCGGACCAGAACACCAGACGGCGGCGAGGGGAACAAACGCGAAATAATTGTCTGCCCTTACAAGTTTTGCTTATGAGGCAGGCATAAGCACCGTCCGCACACGAATTGTGCAGTGCGTCACTTCTCTGCTGCAGTGCGTGGAGGAACAAAAGTGCGCGCGACATCCGCAGCCATGCGGGCGATGAGCCCCGGCAGACTGCTCCCCGGCTGTTCGCGATACACCGCATGCAAGTGCAGCGGCGGCAATTGCGCATCCACGTCCAGGAGCACGAGGTCGCCGCGGGCCAGGGACTCATGCACCACCACGACCGGGAGCACCGCCACGCCCATGCCATCGCGCACCAGGCGTGTGATGGTCGCCAGCGAGTTTGAATTGAACACCCGGGCTGTCTGCGGATCGTGGCCGGCACTCTCGATCAGCCGCAGCACGCTCTGGTGCGGTTGCGACCCTTTCGAATAGGCGAACAGCGGCAGGCCCATGAGGTCCGTGAGCGTCAGCCGCCGGCCGTGCAGATTGAGGCCCGGCGCCGCGACCCAGTGGCACTCGTAAGTGCACAGATCGATGTTGCGGAAGTCCGGCGCCACCAATGGCCCGGCAATCAGACCGAGATCCACCTGGCCGTCCTGGAGCAGCTTCACAACGTTCAGGCTGGCGTCCACCGTGAGATCGAGGTCGACGTCGGGATAGGTCTCCTTCACCGCTTCGATGAGCTGCGGCAGCCATGCATAGACGATGGAATCGATGGTGCCGATCATGACCCGCCCGCGCAGTCGGTGGGTGTCGCCCAGGCCCTGGCGCAGCTCCTGGGTCAGGCGGACGATGGTTTCCGCTTGCACCAGGGCCCGCTCGCCCTCAGCGGTGAGGCTGACGTTGCGCAGATCCCGCTCCAGCAGGCGCACGCCGAGGTCACGCTCCAGGGTTGCGATGCGATTGGAGACGGCCGCCTGGGTGGTGCACAGCTTTTCGGCGGCGCTGGAGAAACTGCGCAGGCGGGCGACCCACACGAACGTTTCCAGGAACCGGATGTTCATCAGCGTAAAAGACCGGAATACGCGCGACAGGATTGGCGGGACGCAATCATGGCCCCCCGCGCAGCCCACTGCAATGTGCAACGGCCGGCTGTGGTGTCGGTCCTTGCGCCGGCACGATCGCCGCTGATCCGGCGGTCGCGGACCGGCGGGCGCAATCCGTGGATCAGCGGGATTCGGCCGGGCAGGGCGTCTCGGCAGCGAACAGGCTGACGCGCTGCGCCGCCTGGTGGCAGAGCAACTCCGATGGCGTGAACCGCGCTCCATAGATGGCGGCCAACCGACCCGCGGTTTCGACGAAGGCCGGCAGGCCGATGCTGTCCATGGCACTGAAGGGGCCGCCCAGGTGCCGAGGAAACCCCCAGCCAAGCACGGCCCCCATGTCTGCCGTGACCATATCGGTCACGATGCCCTGCGCGAGCGCGGCGTCCGCCGCCAGCATCTGAATGAAGAACAGGCGGCGTTTGACCATCTGAAACGGCAGCCGATCGTCCGCCTGAGGCAGGTCGGCCCAGGGCGCCTGCCAGAGCCGTTGTCCGCCCTTGGTATAATCATAGAACCCCGCTCCCGCCTCGCGCCCGAACCGGCCCGCTGCGCACATGGCGTCGTAGACCACGTCGGACACGTCCGGCACGTACGCGCCGCCGAACGCCGCCTTGGCCTCGGTCTTGATCTGATGCAGCACATCGAAGCCGATGGCATCCGCCAACGCCAGCGGCCCCATGGGCATGCCGAGGGCGGTGGCAGCGTTCTCCACCCGGGCAGCGGCGACGCCCTCCGCCACCAGGCGCAGCCCTTCGCGAATGAAGGCATCGATGCAGCGCGTGGTGAAGAAGCCGAACGCATCCCGCACCACCAAAGGCACCTTGCCGATCTGCGCGACATAGGCGAGGGCGCGCGCCAGGGCTGCGTCACTGGTCGCAGGGCCGCGCGCCACTTCCATCAGTTCCATGCGCTCCCACGGCAGGCATGGGCGCAGTCCCAACAGGCGGTCGGGTCGCAGGCTCGCCTGTGCCAGCTCCGCCACGGGGAGCGCCCAACTGGTGGTGGCGAGCACCGCGTCGGGCGCCATGAATGCGTCCGCCGCCTGGATCGCCCGGGCCTTCACCGCGCGATCTTCGAACATCGCCTCGAGGACGAGGTCGCAATGCCCCAGCGCCTCGTAATTGCCGGCGGAGACGAGACGCGCGGCGGGCGTCCCGCGCCCCACCGAGGCCAGGATCTGCCCGCGCGCTGCCTCCGCCGCCACATGGTCGGCGTCGACGAGCACCACGTCCAGGGCCCCCACCACGCACGCCCTGGCGAGCGCGCGCCCCATGGCACCAGCGCCGATGATCCCGATGCTGCTCAACGGGCGGGCGGCCACAGGCGCCTGCGTGCGGGGGAATACCAGGGTGCGCAGCATGGCGCGTGCCTCCGGACCGGCATGAACAGCGGCGAAGCGCTTGCGTTCCAGGCCCAGGGCTGTGTCGAGAGGCAAGTCGGCGCCTTCGAAGACACAGGACAGCAATGCCGACGTTGCAGGCATCAGACCCCCAGGTCTGGACAGCGTCTGGCCATTCATGCGGCTGAATGCCTGCTGCCGATGCGCCCCGTTGGGCGAGCCGCCCGGCAGAGCAAAACCCTCCCGATCCCAGCGGGCTTCGGCCACCACGGCGCCGCGGCGCAACAGCGCCCGTGCGGTGGCCTGGAGCGTCTCGGCCGGTCCGATGGCGTCCACCAGTCCCAGCTTCAATGCCTCCTGCGCCGAGACGCATCGACCGTCCATGAGCAGCGGCAGGGCCGGCGCGATGCCGATCAGACGGGGCAGCCGCTGCGATCCGCCGGCCGCCGGCAGCAGGCCGAGCGCGATGTCGGGCAAGCCGAAGACGGCCGAGGGACTATTCGCGGCGATGCGGTAATGGCAGGCCAGCAGCACCTCAAGGCCCAAACCGCACGCGGAGCTCTCGGCCACCGCCACCACCGGCTTGCCGCAGGTTTCGATCCGCCGCAGAGCGGCCCCTAGGGGGGCGACGGCGGTGGCGATCGTATGCGGGTCTCCGGGGAGATCGCGGAAGGTGGACAGGTCCGATTCGGCCAAAGCGCTGCCCACGGCGAGAATGATGCCAGCCACCTCCGGACGCGCGGCGACAGCGGTCACTTCGGCCTCGAGCGCCGCCAGGAGGGTTGGCGCCATGCGCGCGGGCAGGCCCGGGGTGCGCAAGGTGATGGTCGCGATGCCGCCGGTCTCCATCCTGACGTTCAGCATGTCACACCCGCTCAATGATGGTGGCCACGCCCATTCCGGCGCCCACCGACATGGTGACCAGCGCGGTGGAGAGCCCCGCGCGTTCCAGTTCGTCCAGGGCCAGGCCCAGCAGCATGGCGCCGGTGGCGCCGAGCGGATGTCCCATGGCGATGGATCCGCCATTGACGTTGACCCGGTCCGGATCAACGTCGAGCGTCTGGGCAAACCGCATGGGCACCGCGGCGAAGGCCTCATTCACCTCGAACAGGTCGATGTCCGTCACGCGCATGCCGGCGCGATTGAGCGCCTTCTGCGCCGCGCAGGCGGGGGCGGTGAGCATGATGGTGGGTTCCGATCCCACTTCCGCGAAGGCGCGGATCCGCGCCCGCGGCAGCAAGCTGGCCACATGCCCCGATTCGCGGCTTCCCAGCAGCACCGCCGCGGCCCCATCCGCCGGCGCGGCGGAGTTGCCGGCGTGGTGCACATGGTGGATGGCGGCCAGTTCCGGATAGCGCAGCATGGCGATCCGATCGAAGCCGCCACGCGCGCCGAGCGTACCGAACGTCGCCGGAAGCGCCCGCAGATCCTCGGCGGTGCAATCGGTGCGGACGGTCTCGTCGTGGGTAAGAAGCGCGTCCCCCAGCGGGTCGAGCACCGGCACGATGGCGCGGGTGAAGCGCCCTTCCCGCCATGCGCGGGCGGCCCGACGATGACTTTCGACCGCGAGCGCATCCAGCGCCTCGCGGGCATAGCCCCATTTGGAGGCGATGAGATCGGCACTGATGCCCTGAGGCACCACGGCGGCGGCGAAGGCCACATGGGGATCGCACGTCCACCCGAGATCCTCGGCGGGCACGGGCAGACGCGAGAGGCTCTCGCAGCCGCCGCCGATGGCCATGTCCACCTGCCCGGCCATGATCTTGGCGGCGGCGAGGTTGCACGCCTCCAAGCCAGAGGCGCACAGGCGATTGACATGCAGACCCGCGGTGGCCTGGGCGTAGCCGGCGGTCAGCAGGGCGCTCCGGGGCAGACAATGGCCCTGGTTTCCCTCCGAAGCCACCACGCCCAGGATCACGTCGCTGACTTGCGAGGTATCGAGATCATTGCGCCGGCGCAGGGCGGCGAGGACTGTCGCGGCCAGATGCACCGGCATCGCTTCCTGCAGCGCACCGCCCACGCTGCCACGGCCGCGCGGTGTGCGCACGTGATCGTAGATGTAGGCGTCGGTCATGCGCGCCGCCTCACGGCGAGGATGCCATGCGCGCCCCCGCCGTCGTCCAGCCGACCGCCCCCACCCCCTGTCGCAGTCGATGCACCGCTCTGTGGCGGCGCTTGTTCTTGTTCGTCCATCCTTGGCGTCTCGCGTCCCAGATCCCCGTCTCGCACGACGGACGCGGCTGTGAGCCCGGTCATGTCCGCCGCACGGCGGGCCGTCCGCTCGGCGGCGGCTCAGGCCCATGTGTCGTCAAAATTCTACGTCGCTGCGCGGCAACTGGATGCCGCCCTACGAGAGAGCGTGCATCCGTCGGCTTGCCTGGTGCTGTGGTCCGCAGGTTCGAGGTGCGGCGGGATTGGCGCGCGCATGCGGCCGCCGCTACGGTGGCGACGCGCCGCGTGGCCGGGAAATGACCTGCGGCCAGACGGGTCGGTGGTGTCGGATGCGCCGTCCGAGCATCGTCCTTGTCGGTCGGCCGACGGCGGACCTGCCACGATCAGTGTCGTCGGCATGCCGTCAAGCCGTGGCACCTTTGACCTGGGAGGATCAGCAATGACGGAACCGCACGGACGCTTCACCTGGTACGAAATCCGGACCCAGGATCCCGCCGCCGCCGCCGCATTTTACGGCCAGGTCCTGTCCTGGACCGTCCGAGATTCCGGCATGCCCGGCATGACCTATCTGCTGCTGTCCGCCGGCACCACCGAACTGGCCGGCCTGACGACGCTGCCGGGGGAACTCGCGGCCTCCGGCGTGCCGCCGCACTGGGGCGGCTTTGTGGCCGTGGATGACGTGGACGCCACCGCGGAACAGGCCAAGAGCCTGGGCGGGACGGTGCATTTTCCGCCCACCGATATCCCGCAGATCGGCCGCTTTGCGGTCCTGGCGGATCCCCAGGGCGCCGTGCTTTCCATCTTCAAGTGGGCGCCGGAGAGCCACCATAGCGATCTGGATCAAAAAGCCGCCGGTCAGGTGGGCTGGCATGAATTGATGGCGGCAGACTGGGACGCAGCCTTCCCCTTCTACGCCGCCCTCTTCGGCTGGGCGAAGGGCACAAGCGTCGATATGGGCCCCATGGGCATCTATCAGCTGTTCACCCTGGACGGCCAGGACATTGGCGGCATGTTCAACAAGCCGTCCGAGGTGCCGGGACCCTTCTGGCTCTATTACGCCAATGTGGACGACATCGACGCCGCCGTGGCGCGCATCACGGAGGCCGGCGGGCAGGTTCTCAACGGACCCATGGCAGTGCCGGGCGGCATGTTCATCGCCCAGGCCAAGGATCCCCAGGGCGCGATGTTCGCGGTGGTCGGGCCGAAGGCCTGAGCGCGACCCGAGGATGCTCGAGGGTCGGCCCGCTGCCGATCCTCGAGACATCTTTGCGTGTGTCTCGCGGTCAGGGGTAGTTGGGATTGGCCGGGCGGGCCAGCCCCAGATGGTCACGCAGCGTGGTGCCCGTGTAGTCGGTGCGAAACAGGCCGCGCGCCTGCAGGATCGGCACCACCAGATCCACGAAGTCCTCCAGGCCCTGCGGGAAATAGGCCGGCATGACATTGAAGCCGTCGGCCGCCCCGGTCTCGAACCAGTCCTGGAGCGTGTCGGCGATGCTTTCGGCGGAGCCGCACAGCACCCAATGCCCACGCGCGGCCGCCACCAGATTATAGAGATCGCGCAACGTCATCTGCTCGCGCTTGGCTTTCGCCAGCATCACGCCGGTGAAGGAGTGGTAGGTGTCCGCCTTGGGAAAATCAGGGATCGGGCCGTCCAGATCATAGCCGCTCATGTCCACGCCAAAGCGCTCCGAGAGCATGCCCAGGGCGTTGGTGGCATTGACGAAGCCCATGAGGGCACTGAGCTTGTCCCGCGCCTCCCTGTCGGTACGGCCCACCACGGGCATGACGCCGGGCATCACGCAGACATCGTCCGCCCGGCGGCCCAACGCCGGCAGCCGGTCTTTGAGCGCCGCATAGCCGACGCGGGCTTCGTCAATGTCCTGCACCACCGCAAACACCAGATCGGCGGTGCGTGCGGCGAGTTGCTGGCCGGGCTCGGATCCCCCGGCCTGGGAGATAATGGGATGGCCTTGCGGCGCCCGGCCGATGTTCAGCGGCCCCTTCACCTTGAAGAACGGGCCCTCATGGTCCAGCGGCTTGACCTTCGCGGGGTCGATATAGCGCCCGGTGGCGCGATCGGCGACGATGGCATCGTCCGCCCAGCAATCCCAGAGGCCCTTCACCACCTCCAGGAACTCGCCGGCCATCTCATAGCGACGGGCGTGATCGGGATGGACGGTGCCGAAGTTGGCGGCGGCGGCGGGCGCGGCGGTGGTCACCGCATTCCAGGCGGCGCGGCCATGGCTGATGTGGTCCAGCGAGGCAAAGGCCCGGGCCACCGTGAACGGATCCGAATAGGTGGTGGAGACCGTGGCCCCGAGCCCGATGCGCGAGGTGACGGAAGCCACCGCCGCCAGCAGGGTCAGCGGTTCCAGCCGCACCGTGTAGGAGGGATGGGCGGCGGGATCGGCATTGAGATTGTCGCCCATGAAGATGAGGTCAAACTTGCCCCGCTCGGCGATGCGAGCGATGGCGCAGACCGCATCGATGTCCTGAAAACTGTCGAACGCGCCAGGGGTGCGCCAGCCGGCGATATGGCTCCCCGTTCCCAGCAGGAACAGGCCGAGATGCATCTGCCGTGTCATGGCTATTTCCAGAAGATGATGCGCCGCTCGGCAAAGCCGATCAGGCCGAAGAAGGCGAGGCTGGCGGCGGAGGCGACGAAGATGGCGCCCCACACCTGCACGAAGTCGATCTGCAGCACCGCCTGATAGATCACCCAGCCGAGGCCCCCATAGGCGCCCAGCATTTCGGTGACGATGGCGACGATGATGGAGCGCACGGTGGAGACCCGCAGTCCCGCCGCCATCAGCGGCAAGGCGGTGGGCAGGCGCAGCCGCCACAGGATGGCGAGCCGCCCGGCGCCAAAGGAGCGCAGCAGGTCCACGGAGCGGCGATCCACCCGATCGAAGCCGGCCAGGGTGGACAGAAAGACTGTGAAGCTCACCGCCAGCGCCACCATGACGAATTTCGACGGCATGCCGATGCCGAACCACAGCAGGATCAGCGGCGAATAGGCCACCACCGGCACCGAATTGATGGCGGTGGCCGCCGGCAGCAAGACGCTGCGGGTCAACGGCACCAAAGTGATGACCACCGCCAGCCCGACGCCGATCAGCGCGCCGATCACATAGCCCACCACCGCTTCGGTGAGGGTGAAGCCGGCAGCGGTGAACAGGATGGCGCGTTTGGCATAGATGCTGGCGAGGATGTCGCTCACCGCCGGCAGCGTATAAGCGGGCAGTTGGAAGCCCCGCGCCACGCCTTCCCAGGCCAGAACGAACAGGACGATGCCCAGCACCCCGCGCTGCAGGGACCGTCCGCTGGCACGGGGCACGGCGGCGATGATATCGGGCGCGGCGCTCATTGCTCGGCGCCCCAGAACACGAGAGTCCGCTCGGCAAAGGCCACCGCGGCATAGAGGCCGGTGCCCAGCAAGGCAGAGACCAGAAGGGTGGCCCAGATGCTCACCACATTCTCCGTATACATGCCCTGAAGCAGGAGGACGCCAAGGCCCACCGTGTCGCCGAACCATTCGCCGACAATGGCGCCCACCAGCGCCAGCGACGAGGCGAGCCGCAAGGCCACGAAGATCTGCGGCAAAGCGGTGGGGAATTGCAGCCGTGTCATCAATTGCCAGGGCGAGGCACCGAACGAGCGCAACAGCGCCTCCTGGCGCGGATCGACGCTCTCGAGGCCGAGCAAGGTGTTCACCGTCACCGGGAAGAAGGTGAGGTAGAAGGCGATGGCGGCTTTCGCCAGCAGCGTATTGCCGAACCACAGCACCACCAGGGCGCCAAACGCGATCACCGGAATGGTCTGCGACACGATGAAGATGGGAAACACCAGTTCCCGCAGCGCCCGAGCACGGAAGAACAGCAGGCCCATGCCGATCCCGAACAGGGCGCCGCTGATGAAACCGATCAGCGTCTCGCTCAGCGTGCGCAGGAAGCCCTGGACGTAGGGCGCCGGCGTCTGGAGCAAGGCGGCGAAGATGGCGGTGGGGCGCGGCACATAATAGGGCCGAATGGCGAACACGATGACCAGGGCTTCCCAGGCGACGAACACCGCCGCCAGGACAGCGAGCCCGCGCGCGAACCGCACGAGGCGGCCCGCGGCGAATGCTGCCCAGGGGGAGGGAACACCCGGCCTTGCGGCCGGGTGGACGAGAGGGGCTGCGCTCACGGCTTGCGATCCGCCAGCGGAATCGCTTCCAGGAACGAGGTGTTGAAGGTGGCGGCCAGATCCACCGGCTTGGAGATCACCTTGGCGTTGAGGAACAGCTCCTGGGTGACCTTCACCGCGTCCATGTCGATCCAGAACAAGCCCTGCTCCGGCACCTTGCCGGCCACCATCAGCTTCTTGGCCTCGGCCAGCTGGAACTCCTGGTGGGCCCGATCCAAAGTCGGGGCGATGGCCATCACCGTGTCCACGGCGCCCTTGGGATCGTTGAAGGCATCCTTCCAGCCCTTGATGGAGGCGCGCATGAATGCCTTCACCAGGTCCGGCTTCTCCTTGGCGGTAGTCTCGGAGACGATGAGCGTGTCGCGCGGGAAGGTAATGCCGCTGTCTTCGGCCACGAAGGTGCGCAGCTTCTCTTCGCCCATGCGGGTCTTGATGGTGTAATACTCATTATACCGCGTCGCGGTGATCACATCGACCTGGCCGTCCACGAACGGCGTCACACTCACCTGCTGCGGCTGGATGGTCACCAAGGCCGGGTCGATGCCGTTCTTGGCCAGAATGGCATTCAGCACGTGATTGGCGCCGGTGAACCAGGTGGTGACCGTCTTGCCCTTAAAATCCTGGATGGTCTTGATCGGCCCGTCGGCGCGGGCGACGAACACGAACGGTGTCATCTGGTGGGCAATGCCGATGCAGACGATGGGCAAATTCTTGTCGCGGGCGGCGAACACGCTGTCGAGGCCGCCGGACAGGCCGAAGGTATCCGCGCCAGTGGCCACCAGGTTTTCCGCCAGCAGGTTCGGCCCGCCGGGATTGATGGTGAGGTCGATCCCCTCGTCTTTGTAATAACCCTTCGCCACGGCGACGTAGAAGCCGGCGAACTGGGTCTGCGGCAGCCACTTCAGGCGCAAGGTGGCCTTGGTGAGATCGGCGGCGGGGGCCGCAGTCATCGCGCCACCCAGCAGCGCCACGCCCGCTGTCAGGGCGGCAAGCACGTTACGTCTGTTGATCATCGGCTCAGTCTCCGGAACGAAGGATGATTGTTATTGGCGATAGGAGGGGTCTTCGCGGTCGAGCTGGCGCATGAGCGCGGGCCATTCGCGCTCGCCGGCAATCAGGATATCGCCATGCTGCTCCCAGAACTGGCGGGCGGCGCGCTCGTTGACCTCGTGGGGCGGGATCACCAGCTTGACCCCGGAGGCGCAGGCCGCCTGCATGGCCAGCTGGATCTTCGCCGCCCGCTCGAAATAATAGAGCAGCATGAAGGCTTCGCCCGGCGTGCGGCCGACGGTGAGGATGCCGTGGTTGCGCATCAGCATCACCTTGTGGGCGCCGAGATCGCGCACCAGCCGTTCCTGCTCGTCGAGGTCGATGGCCACGCCCTCATAATCGTGGAAGGCCTGGCGTTGGTAGAAGCGCATGGCG
The DNA here is from genome assembly GCA_965227945.1 of Azorhizobium sp. GTDB lineage: Bacteria > Pseudomonadota > Alphaproteobacteria > Rhizobiales > Xanthobacteraceae > Azorhizobium. The sequence goes on from CBDDGQ010000005.1 coordinate 1,182,400, forward strand.
AACTGGCTGAGCGGCAGCAGTCCGTCTTCCTGGCCGGACACCGCGACGCTGGCATCGGAATGGGTGTGCAGCACGCAGGCGGCATCGTGGCTTGTCTTGTGAATCGCCGCATGGATCACGAACGCCGCCAGATTTACCTCGTAAGGCGTCTCCTGCAATTTGCGGCCCTCGGTGTCGATCTTCACCAATGAGGACGCGGTGATCTCGCTGAACAGCAATCCATACGGATTGATCAGGAACTGGTCCTCATGGCCCGGCACGCGGGCGGAGATGTGATTGTAGATCAGATCATCCAGACCGAGCTTCGCCACCATGCGATAGCAGGCAGCCAGCTTGACCCGGGCCTCCCATTCGGAGGCGTCCATGCCGGCGGGAAGGGTGACGGAAAGAGACTGCGCGGTCACGGCTGCACCTCGGGCATGGCGTCGGTTTGCGGGGCGGCGGCCCCGGAGGCGAGGAAGGACTTCATGGCCTCTTCCTCGATCGCCTCGAGCACGATGCGCTTAAGGCGGATGAACTCCGGCGACGTCACCAGCTCGGCAGCGCGCGGTCGGGGCAGATCCACCTTCAACTCCAGCTTCACGCGGCCGGGGCGGGCGGACATGACGATCACCCGGTCACCCAGGAACAGCGCCTCATCCACATCATGGGTAATGAACAGGATGGTGCGCTTGTGCTTGCGCCACACCTCCAGCAGCCAGCGCTGCATCATGGAGCGGGTGAGGGCATCCAGCGCCCCGAACGGCTCGTCCAGCAGCATCAGTTCGCGCTTGAACAGGAAGGTGCGCATCAGCGCCACGCGCTGGCGCATGCCGCCCGACAGCTGGTGCGGATATTGGTCGCCGAAGCCGGCCAGCCCGAATTCCGGCAGCATGGCGCGGGCCTGGGCGCGAGCCTCCTTGCGGGGCGTGCCCTCGATTTCCATGGCGAGGATGGCGTTGTCCACCACCGTGCGCCAGGGCAGCAGCAGATCGCGCTGGGGCATGAACGACACCTTGCCCAGCAGCTCGTGCGCATGGACGCTGCGCCCCAAGAACCGCAGAATGCTGCCGGCGTCCGGCTCCTCCAGTCCGGCCACGATATTGAACAAGGTGCTCTTGCCACAGCCGCTGGGCCCGACCACCGTGACGAACTCCCCCGGCGCGATGGTCGCATCAAAGCTCTCCACCGCAGTCACGGCCCCGAACCGCTTGGAGAGGCCCCGCATCTCGAGAAGCGCGGCGTCGGTGGCGCCGGCAGGCAGCAATGCTGCGGCGGCGGCCCCGGGCGCTGCCGAGGGGCGTGCCATGCCGCTGGATCCTGTGGTCAAACGCGGGTCCTTCCGAACATGTATAATGAGGGTCGGTTTCGGCATGCGCCGGACCGGCAAGTCTCCCACGAGAAAAGCAATGCCCGTGCCAAGCGGCGGTGTGACGTCGAAGCAGCATGTTCGGGACGGGCAATAACGCTGTGGCGAGGCGGCGCGGGCGTTGGTGCTGGCGGCGCGGCCCATGATTTGCACAGATCCAGCGCAAGGGGCGGTCCGGATTTCCAGCCGACCCGTTTTGTATACTTCAACCCATCAAAGGTACGCGTATGGACATTTTTCGTGCACAAGATGAGGCAGCGTGCCTCCCTGGTGAGCAGGAGATGCCTGCGCGCGGCGCCGGCATGACCTTGGCGGAGCGTCTGCGCCGCGATCTGGAGGCGGCCATTGCCGCAGGACGATTGGAGCCTGGCAGCCGGCTGGACGAGCAGGACATCGCCGCCCGCTATGGCGTCTCCCGCACGCCGGTGCGGGAGGCCTTCCGCCTGTTGGCCGCGAGCCATCTAGTGGAATTGCGGGGCCGTCAAGGGGCCGTTGTGCGGTCCATCGGGGCCCATGCGCTGATCGAGATGTTCCAGGTGATGGCGGAGCTGGAAGGCTTGTGCGCGCGCCTGGCGGCGCGCCGGGCCAGCCCGGCGCAGCTGGAGAAACTGCGGGTGATTCACGAGAAATTGGAACAGGTTGCGACCCTGCGCGACACTGACCTGTTCTATGACGTGAACCAGGAGTTCCACGAGGCGGTCTACGAGGCGTCCGCCAACGCCTTCCTCGCGGACCAGACAAGAAAGCTGCGCAATCAGGTCGCCGCCTATCGTCGCCGGGTGACCCGCATGCCCACCCGCATCGCCGATACCTTGCGCGAGCATGCGGAGGTGATCGGCGCCGTGGAGGCCCATGACGCGGAGCGGGCGCATCGGGCGATGCGGGATCACGTCAACCTGCTCGGGGACAATCTGTTGGACTTCCTCGCCGCCTTCGGATGACCTGCCGATCTCTTGGTATGCAAATTGCAGAGATTTGCATATCGAGCCCAGGCCCTGGAGATAAAGCCTTGAAGTTGGACCTCACAGACAAGACCGCCCTCATCACCGGCGCCTCCAAGGGCATTGGATTGGCCGTGGCGCAGGTGTTTGCGGCGGAGGGGTGTCACTTGCATTTGGCGGCGCGCAATGGCGCGGCGATGGCGGTGGCGAAGGGGGAACTGGAGGCGGCCTATGGGGTGCGCGTCACGGTCCATGCCCTGGACCTGTCCAGCACCCCCGCCATGGAGCAGCTGGTGCAAGCGGTTGGTCCCGTTGACATTCTGGTCAACAATGCCGGGGACATCCCCGCCGGCTCGCTGGACGTGGTGGATGATGCCGCCTGGCGGCATGGATTTGACCTGAAGGTGTTCGGCTATATCACCCTCGCGCGCGCCTTCTATAAGATGATGCGCGGCCGTGACGGCGTCATCGTCAATGTCATCGGCAATTCCGGTGAGAATTGGGATGCCAGTTATATTGCCGGTTCCACCGGGAATGCGGCGCTGATGTCCTTCACCAAGGCGTTGGGCGGCGCCAGCCTGAACGATGGCGTGCGCGTGGTCGGCGTCAATCCCGGTCCCGTGGCCACCGACCGCATGCTCAAGATCATGAAGCGCAAGGCCATCGACATGCTCGGCGACGAGGGCCGCTGGGAGGAATTGTTCGACAAATATCCCGGCAAGCGCCCCGCCACCTCCGAAGAAGTGGCTGATCTGGTGGCATTTTTGGCCTCGCCGCGGGCCGCCTACATCACCGGCACCAATGTCACCATCGACGGCGGCATCTCCGCCCGCGGCTCGGTGATCTGAGCCGCCGACCTTTCGCCCGCCCCGGCCGGTTCGGCTCGGGGCGTCGGTGTCCTTGGCTCGGGCTGTCATGGGCGGCCCGCCGTTGATCTTGGGGAATACTATGTCCAGCGCACGGCAGCGCAATCGCTATTTCGATGCGCTTTCCACCACGCCCGGCCTGATGTGGCTGGGGCAAAACACCAATCACATCCCCGCCCACCCCGCCGTCACGGCGGCCATGATCGCCGCCATTGAGGGCGGAGAATTCAACGCCTATGCGCCTCCGCTGGGGTTCGAAGCGTTGCGGGCGGGCATCGTCGCAGACCTCGGCACCCCCGGTGCGGAAGCGCTGGTGACCGAGGGCGGGGTGTCGGCGCTGGCCATGGTGTGCCGGGCCTATTGCAAGCCGGGCACCACCTTCGTCACCACCGACCCGACGTGGAAGTGGCCGTGCCTGTTTGCCCGTCAGGCGGGTGCGACGGTCATTGAAATCCCCATTTACGACGCCGCGTGCCATTACCGTTTGACCCCGGCAGCCCTCAGGGCCGCCGTGGATGAGCGGACCTCGGTCATCTATCTGGTGGACCCCAACAATCCGCTGGGCATCCGGTACACGCAGGACGAAATCGAGGCGTTCGCGGCCATCGCCCGCGATGTGGGCGCTTTGTTAGTCCATGATTGTACATACCGCGATTTCGCGGATGGCCATTACCCCGCGCTCCACGCTTCGCCGGAAGGCTCGGTGGTATCCTTATCCTTCTCCAAGTGGCTGGGTCTGGCTGGCCTGCGCATCGGCGCGCTGGTCGCCTGTCCGGAAATTCTGGATCGCTGCGCCGAGGCGGCCACCAGCGTGCTGGGGGCCAGCGTCATCGCCCAACGGGCGGCGCAGGCGGGGCTCGCCGTGAAGACCGAATGGATGGGGGAGGTGCGCCGCATCGACCGGGCCAACAAGGCCAAGATCCATCAAGTGGTCAGTGAAATCAACGGCTTGGCGCTGCCGATCTATCCCTCCCACGGCAATTTCCTGGTGCTGGAGACGATCGGCGCCGGGATCCGCCCGGAAGCCCTGGTGGAAGCCGCCCGGCGGGAAAATATGATGATCCGCCAAGGGACTTACCACACGGAGCGGTTCGGAGACCGGTTCGTGAAGGTCAGCACCTCGGTGCCGGAAGCCTGGATCGACACCTTCTGCGAGCGCCTGCCGGCCCTGGTGGCCGAGGCTCGCACCTTGAACGATGTCGGTGCGCAATTCTGATCAATTTGCATACATGAAATTCGAGGCGCCCATGTTCGTGACCACCAAGGACGGCATCCAGCTGCACGTGGAAGAGGCAGGGGAGGGCACGCCCATCCTGTTCGTGCATGAGTTCGGCGGCAATCATGAGAGCTGGGAGCCGCAGATGCGGTTCTTCGCCCGTCGCCACCGGGTCATCACCTATGCCGCCCGCGGCTATGCCCCCTCCGATATCCCCGCCGACATGGACTCCTATTCCCAGGCCCTGGCGGCGGATGATGCGGTGGCGGTGCTGGATGGCCTCGGCATCGCCAAGGCGCATATCGTCGGCCTGTCGATGGGCGGCTTTGCCACCGTGCATTTCGGCCTGCGCACGCCGGAGCGGGCCCTCTCGCTCACTATCGCCGGCGCCGGCTATGGCTGCGAGAAGGAATTCGAGGAGTATTTCAAGGGCGTGTCCCGCGAGGTGGCGGACAATTTCGAGCGCCAGGGCGCCAAGGCATTTTCCAAGATCTATGCGCTCGGCGCCAGCCGGGTGCAGTTCCAGACCAAGGATCCGCGCGGCTGGCAGGAGTTTGCAAACCGCCTCGCCACCCATTCGGATCTCGGCGCGGCCATGACCATGCGCGGCGTGCAGGCCCGCCGGCCCTCGTTCTGGGATCTGGAAGAGGGGCTGAAAGCCATGATGGTGCCCACCCTCATCATGGTGGGCGATGAGGATGACCATTGCCTCCAGCCGGGCATCTTCCTCAAGAAGACCATCCCGGCCTCGGGCCTGTGCGTGTTCCCCAAGACCGGCCACACGCTCAATCTGGAAGAGCCCGCCGCCTTCAATGCCCAGGTGGCAGAATTCATCGCCCAGGTGGAAGCGGGTCGCTGGCTGCCGCGCGATCCGCGCGCCATCCCCGGCCAGATCATGCGGACCAGCTGAGCATGGCGTCTCCCACCGACCTGCCCCGCATTGATGGGGACCGCCTCTGGCAGCGCCTGATGGCGCTGGCGGAGATCGGCGCGCTGCCCCATGGCGGCGTGGATCGCCAAGCCCTCACCTTGGGCGAGATCGAGTCCTGGCATCTGGTCATCGGCTGGACGGCGCAGGCGGGCCTGGAACCCGCCACCGATGCGGTAGGCAATCTGTTCCTCACCTTGCCCGGTGCGGACCGCACCCTGCCGCCGGTGCTGGCGGGCAGCCATCTGGATACCCAGCCCACCGGCGGCAAGTTCGATGGCGCGGCGGGCGTGCTCACCGCTTTGGAGGCCGCCGTCACTCTGGCGGCCAGCGGTGTGCCCCGCACCCGCGATCTGGTGGTGGTGGCCTGGTTGAATGAAGAGGGCAGCCGCTTTGCCCCGGGCATGATGGGTTCGGAGGCATTCGCCGGCGAACGCACCCTGGAGTCGATCCGCGCCCGCACCGATCTGGCCGGCATTTCCGTCGGCGAGGATCTCGACCGCCTGCATGCGGCCTTCGCCCATTTGCCGCGCCGCCCACTGGGCTTCCCGGTGGCCGCCTATGTGGAATTGCACATCGAGCAAGGCCCGCTGCTGGAGGCGCAGGAGAAGGTGATCGGCGTGGTCACCGGCATCCAGGGCAAGAAGACGTTTCAGATCACGGTCCAAGGGGCGGAAGGCCATGCGGGGACGCTGGCCATGGCCGAGCGTCAGGATGCGGTGGCCGCCTTCGCCCGCATGGTCGTGGACCTGAATGCCCAGGTGGGCGGCTATGATGATTTGGTGAAATTCACCATCGGCCGGGTCAAGGTGGAGCCCAATGCGCCCTCTGTCATTCCGGGGCGCGTGACCTTCAGCATCGATCTGCGCCATCCGGATAATGCGGCCCTCGATCTGCTGGCGGACCGGGTGCGTGCCGTATGCGCCGCCCAGGCGGCGCCCTGCACGGTGACCGCGGACCTGCTGGTGGATGCCCCCTCCAATGGCTTCAGCCCGGCGCTTCAGGATCGCATCACGGCTTCCGCCGCGCGGCATGGCTTCCCGTCCATGCCCATTTTGTCGGCAGCCGGCCATGATGCGCGCCATCTGGCGAAGCTCGCCCCCAGCGCCATGGTCTTCATTCCCTGCCGCGATGGCGTCAGCCACGCGGAAAGCGAATGGGCGGAACCGGCCCATGTGGCCGCCGGCGCCCAGGTGCTCAGCGATGTGCTGGCCGAAGTCCTGGCCGAGGCGTCTGTCGTTTCCCTTACCTGATCGGAGCCACCATGACCGCGCCCGCGCCCCTCATGCCCGCCGCCAAGCCCGACATGGCGGACCTGCCCGCTCAGGAAGCCCAGGCTCCGGCCACGGCGGCCGAAGCGCGGGCGCGCTATTTCAATTCCGGCAATGCCTTCAACATCAAATTGCCGCCGGTGCCGGGCCGGGTGTTCGTGGACGAACCGGCGGCGGCCTTGGCGGCGGGCGCGCCCACCGGCTTCATCGCCTGCGACCAGTCAGCCCCCATGGGCTGCCCGTTCCCCGCCACCACGCCCTTGATGCTGGCCCGCTACGGGGTGATCGCGCCGGGCGAAAGCCTGGCGGTGGATTTTATCGCCACCGGCTCCATCTGGTACGTGATCTCCGGCGGCGGCACGGCGGTGCAGGGGACGGACACCCTGACCTTTGCAGCGGGGGACGTGTTCCTGCTCACCGATGCCCCGGCCGTTCTCACCGCAGGCCCGGCACAGACGGTGCTGTGGTGCGTGTCCAATGAGCCGCAACTGGCCTTCGATGCTGACCAGCCTCCCGCCGAGGACCGCCGGCCGGTGGATGCGGTGCATTATCCCGCCGCCGAGATCGCCCGGCAGATCGACATCATCTATGACCACGCCCCCGCCGAAGGCCAGTCGGGCATCGCGCTGATCTTCTCGTCCGACCGGCAGCAGGCGGCGCGCAACATCCTGCCGACCCTCACCTTGTCGCTGAACACCTTGCCGCCCCACAGCCACCAGAAGCCGCACCGGCACAATTCCGCGGCCATCACCTTGGTGCTGCACGGGCAGGACAGCTACTCCATGGTGGATGGGGTGCGCTGCCCCTGGACGCCGTTTGCCACCTTGGTGACGCCGCCCGGCGCCCCGCACTCGCATCACAATGGCGGCGACAGCCGGGCGTTGTTTCTCATCGTGCAGGATGGCGGACTGCATTATCACGCCCGCACCATGGGCTTTGCCTTCCTGGACTAAGTCAGATCACACCTCTTTGAGCGGTTCGGATAGTTGATCCAACGGAACGCGGCGCGCGTAGGACGGTTATGTCTTCACGATGTCTAGTGAAGACAAGCGAAAGCTGGGCCGTCTCACGCTGAAACCGCAGCAAGGCGCTCCCCCGAACCGACGGGCGGATTTTCCTCTTTGGGTGATCCGCGCAGTGCTCCAGGAGGGCAGTCATGATGAAATCTCTACTTCTTGCGGGGCTGCTGGCCGCCAGCCTGCCCCTGGCCGCCACGGCGGCCGCGGAAGGTCCCGATCCCCGCGGCATCTGGAATCGCGGCGACGGCAATGCGCGGGTCCGGGTCGACATGTGCGGCAAGGACTTCTGCGCCACCAACATCTGGGTGAAAGACACCAGCAAGGGCGAAGACGTTGGCGATGTCCTGGTGATGTCGGTGGAGCCCAAGTCGGACAGCCAGATGGCCGGCACGGCTTTTGATCGCAAGCGCGACCTCACCTATGCCATGACCCTGCAGGTGCAGCCCGACACCATGTCCACAAAGGGCTGCGTGGTGGCCGGCATGATCTGCCAGAGCGCCACCTGGACGCGGGTGCGATAGCCTGCGCGATACGGGGCAGGACCAGGGGCACAAACATCACGAAGGGCGCGCCCGGCCGGCGCGCCCCTTTTTTTGCCTCACGCCCGCAGGGTGTAGAGCCCCACGTCGATGACCCCGGTGCGGAAGCCGGCCTCGCAATAGGACAGATAATATTCCCACAGCCGCCGGAAGGTGGGGCTGAAGCCCAGCGCCTGCACCTCGGGCCACGCGGCAAGGAAGCGGCGGCGCCATTCCGCCAGGGTCAGGGCATAACTGGCGCCGAAGGTTTCGGTGCCCACCAGCTCCAGCCCGGCGCGCGCGGCCTGCTCCTTGAGGATGGTCTTGGTGGGCAGCATGCCGCCGGGAAAGACGTAATGCTGGATGAAGTCCGGCGAGCGGCGATAGCCCTCGAAGCGGTCTTCATCAATGGTGATGACCTGCAGCACGGCGGTGCCGCCGGGGACGAGACGGTCCTTCAGGGTCTGGAAATAGACCGGCCAATATTGCTCGCCCACCGCCTCCAGCATCTCGATGGAGACGATGCGGTCGAACTGGCCGGTCACGTCGCGATAGTCCTGCAGCCGCAGGTCCACCTTGGCGCTGACCCCGTGTTCCACCATGAGGGCATTGGCGCGGCCCAGTTGCTCGGACGACAAGGTCAGCCCGGTCACATGCGCCCCGGCCTGCGCCAGCCGCGCCGCCAGCGCGCCCCAGCCGCAGCCGATCTCCAGCACCCGCGGGGCGCCGGCGCCGATGTCCATGAGCTCCACGATGCGCGCGAGCTTGGCCTGTTGGGCGGCTTCCAGGGTGATGCCGGGCGGCGCGTAGAGGGCGCTGGAATAGGTTAGGCTCGGGTCGAGCCACAGGCGGTAGAAATCATTGCCCAGATCGTAATGGAAGGCGATGTTGCGGCGGCTGCCCACCTTGGTGTTGGAGCGCAGCAGATGCTTCAGCCGGCGGAACACGCGCACCGGCAGCACCCCGCCCAGCGCCTCTTCCAGCCGCGCCACATTGGTGGCGGCCAGTTCGATGAGGGCGGTGAGGTCCGGCGTGGACCATTCCCCGGCCATATAGGCTTCCGCGAACCCCACCTCGCCGCGGGCGGCGAAACGGCGGAAGGCGCGCCAGTCGCGCAGCACCAGGGTCGCCTCCGGGCCCGGCTTGGCGGCGCGATGCTCGAAGCGCGTGCCCGACGGCATCACCACGGTGATCGCCCCGGCATCCAGGCAGGTGAGCAGGCGCTTCAGAACGAACGGCCCGATGCCGCGCGCATCGGTGCGCGGGGCTTCGCTCGCCACCCGGCGTTCGGTTTCGCTATTGAGGGACATGCGGGGCGAATCCTTATGCCTCGGGACGGGACACGGTGACCGGCTGGTCCGGCAGCGGCGGGCGGTCACGCAGGCGAATGCCTTTGAGGAAGATGAACAAAGCTTCCCAATGAATACCTAAGATAACCTTGAGCGTCAGCAACGGGAAAGCAACAAAGGCCCGCGCCAGCGTCCGGTCGGTCAAGGGCTGGCGGCGGCCGGTGAGGGTGGCGGTGATCACCAGGCCTTCTGCGTCGCGGGCGGCGATGGACAGGCCCACTTTCTCGCCCGGCGGCACCACGGTGAAGGCATAGGTCAGGCCCATGTCGAGGAAGGGCGACACGTAGAAGCGCTTCTGCGTCTCCTGGCGGATCGGCGTGGCGGACGGGTCGGTGACCGGGATCAGATAGCTGTGGCGCTGGCCGAAGGTGTTGTTCACCTCATAGAGGATGGCGCTCAGCGTGCCGTCGCTCCGATGGCAGAAGAAGACGTTCAGCGGGTTGAAAGCATAGCCGAGGATGCGCGGCATGGTCAGCAGGCGGATCGGCCCGCCGTCCACCGGCACGCCGGCAGCCACCAGAAGCGCCTCCACCTGGGCTTTCAGCGGAGTGCCGCTGCCGTCGCCATAATCCGCATCGCGCAGGCTGAAGGCGTTGAAGCGGTTGCGCGAGAACAACTTCAGCCGGCGGGCGAGGGGGGCGATCTCGTCGAGATCCAGCAGCAGCGAGAACACCGAATAGCGCAGGCTATGGACCTTGGGCCGCACCCGGTGGTGGGTGACGATGCCCGCATAGAGGGCCGAGGCGAGCCCGCTCACGAGGCCATGTCCAGGTCCCGCGCCGCCGCAACCCCGGCGGTGAGGGGCGTCAGGGTGATGCGACCGGATTCGTCCGGCACGGTCCAGGGCCGGCGCACGCCGCCCAGCGCCTCGGCCACCGCCAGGCCGGCCTGGAGGCCATCCTCATGGAAGCCGGCGCCGAAATAGGCGCCGCAGAACCAGGTGTTGCGCCGGCCCTGCAACGACCACAGCTGCTGCTGTGCCGCCATGGCCGCGCTGTTGAACATGGGATGCAGATAGCTGTCGGTGCGGATCACGCACTCGGGGCGCGGCGGGCGCAGCGGGTTCAGGGTGACGAACAGCGGCGTCTCGTCGGGAATGCCTTGCAGGCGGTTCATCCAATAGGTCACCGACAGGCGGCGGGCATCGCCCTCGCGCACCGACATGTAGTTCCAGCTGGACCAGACCGCGCGGCGGCGCGGCATCAAGCTGGCGTCCGAATGCAGCACCGCCTCGTTGACGCTGTAGCCGAAGGCGCCGAGCAAGGTGCGCTCCTGGGCGCTGGGGTCCATCAGCAGCGTGAGCGCCTGGTCCGCATGGGTGGCGATGACCACATGGTCGAAGGTCTCGCAGAATCCGGCCACATCCTCCACCTGCACCTGCCGGCCCAGCCGGCGCACGCTGCGCACCGCGCGGCCGGTGGCGATGCGATCGGAGAAGCTGCGGGTGAGGCGCGCCACATAGGCCCGGCTGCCGCCATCCACCGTGCGCCACGCCGGACGGTCCTTGACCTGCAACAGGCCGTGATTGACGCAGAAGCGGATGAAGGCGGCGGCGGGATAGGCGCCGATCTCGGCGGCCGGGGTCGACCAGATGGCGGCGGCCATGGGGTAGAGATGGTCGTCGCGGAAGGCGGTGCCATAGCCTTCGGTGAACAGATAATCGTCGAGGCTGGTCTCTTCCAGCAGATGCGCGTGCCCCGGGGCCTCACGATAGAAGCGCAGTAGGTCGCGCAGCATGGACCAGAAGCGCGGCCGCAGCAGGTTGCGCGGCTGAGCGAACAGGCTGGAGAAATTGTCGCCGCCATATTCCAGCCGGCCGCCGTCCATAGACACCCCGAGCGACATGTCCGAGGGCTTGGTCGGGACCTCCAAATGCCGGAACAGCGCCGTCAGATTGGGGTAGGTGGCCTCGTTATAGACGATGAAGCCGGTATCCACCGGCCCGGAGGGCGCATCCACCGTATGGCTGTGACCACCCACCCGATGATCCGCCTCGAACACCGTCACCGCATGGCACTGCGACAGCAGCCAGGCAGCGGACAGGCCGGAGATGCCGCTGCCGATCACCGCGATCCGGAGGGGGGAGTCAGAAGTGGCGGAGCCGGGCCGCGAGAGCATGCGCAAACCTTTGAACTGGAGACGCCGAACGCTGTTTTGCCTGGTTTCTACGACGCTCTACTTGATCCGGATCACCCGCATTCTGCCCGAGCGCCGATGATCCAAGCGGCAAAGGGGGGCGTAAAACCCAAAGATCAGTGCACAACGGTGCGCCGGTGCCGCTGCGGTCACAACCGGGCGGCGCGGGCCACCAGCACGTCGGGGGCTATCGGGGGCCATGAGGCGCGAAGACGGTTTGATGGAATACAAACGAGTCCTGGGTCAGCAGTGGCGGTGTCCGCCATGCCAGAGTGTGGTGGGAGCAGTGGCGTGAGCATGCAGCACCATCCCAGCGACGAAACCCTGATCCTCTACGCCGCCGGCATGCTGGAAGCCGGCCCGGCGGTGGTCACCGAAAGCCATTTGTCCGGCTGCGCCCCCTGCCGGGCGCGCCTGGCGACGTTCCGGGCCGCCGGGGGCGCCCTGCTGGACGCCTTGCCGCCCACGCCGCTGGCCGCCGAGGCGCTCACCGCCACCCTGTCCCGGGTCGCCGATCCGGTGCCGCCGGTGCCAGCCCGCCGCGCGCCGCGCCGCCAGCCGCTCGACATCGATCTGCCCGCCTCTTTGCGCGCCTATGAGTTCGGCCGCTGGTGGTGGATGGGGGTGGGGGTGCGCGGCTGCCGGGTCATCGTGCCCGGCCAGCCCAAGGCGACGGCCCGTCTGTTGCGGATCGCCGCCAATACCAAGATCCCCGAGCACGGCCACACCGGCGCCGAGTTCACCCAGGTAATTTCCGGATCCTTCTCGGACGGGCGCAGCCAGTATCTGCCGGGCGATTTCTGCGAGGCCGACAGCGACGTGGATCACCAGCCCATTGTCGATCCCGATGGCGAGTGCATCTGCCTGGCCGCGATGGAGGGGCAGATGCGCCTGCATGGTTGGGTGGGCCGCGTTTTGCAGCCGTTCACCGGCTTTTGATCCGTCGGATTCCGTTCTGGCGCGTTTTCGACCTGCCGCTGGCCGCATGGGGAGCCCGTTCATGACCATAGCGCTCTCTCCCGTGGCGGTCCTGAATGCCATGGCCGGCCTTGGCCGCCATGGCGAGGTGCGCGACCTCGCCTATGGACCGCATCCCCGTCACCGGCTGGATGTCTATTGTCCGCTCCAGGCCGCGGCGGCGCGGCCCGTGGTGATGTTCTTCTATGGCGGCGGCTGGGAAGAGGGCGAACGGGCCGACTATCGCTTCGTGGGCGCGGCATTGGCGGCGCAGGGGATCGTCGCAATCATTCCCGACTATCGTGTCTATCCGGAAGTGCGCTTTCCCGCCTTCCTCGACGATGCGGCCGACGCCACCCGCTGGGCCCGCGACCATGCCGCCGATTTCCGCGGCGATGCCACCCGCATGGTGCTCATGGGCCATTCCGCAGGGGCGCATATGGCAGCCATGCTCGCCTTGGACCGGAAGTGGCTGGGAACGCGCGGCCTGGCGCCGGAGCGCGACCTGCGCGGCATGGTCGGCCTCTCCGGACCGTATGATTTTCTCCCCCTGCGCAGTCCCCGCCTGAAGGACATCTTCGGTCCCGAGGCCCGCTGGCGCGACAGCCAGCCGATCCATTTCGTCGATGGCACGGCGCCCCCGGTATTCCTGGCCTCCGGCCAGGTGGACACCGTGGTCGACCCCGGCAATGCGGCCCGCCTCGCGGGGCGCATTCGCACCGCCGGCGGCGAGGCGCGGGTGCGCCTGTATCCGCGCGTCGGGCATCCGACAATCCTTGGCGCCCTGGCCCCGGTGTTGCGGCCGCTGGCCCCCGTGCTGCGGGACACCACGGACTTCATCCGGGAGGTGACCGCCGCTGCGGTGGCCAGTCCCATCCCCATCGAGGCCCACGCATGACCTATCCTCTGTTGATCCTGCTTCTGGCGGTGATGCTGTCGATCATCATGACCGTGGCCTGGGCGATTGCGGAGGGCACCGGCCAGTCCGGCTGGGTGGACAGCATCTGGTCCTTTGCCGTGGGGCTCGGCGGTCTGGTGGCCGCGCTGACGCCGGTGGTCGGGGCCCCCGGCCTCACCGAACGGCAGATCCTGGTGGCGGTCCTGGTGGCCGCCTGGGCGCTGCGGCTCGGCCTGCACATCGCCGGCCGCACGCGGGGCGGCGGTGATGATCCGCGCTATGCGGATCTGCGGGCGCAATGGGGCGACCGGGCCCGCGTGCAATTGTTCCTGTTCCTGCAAATCCAGGCGGCCAGCGCCTTTCTGCTGGTGCTGTCCATCCTGGTAGCGGCGCGCAATCCGGCCGCGGGCCTCGGCGTGATCGATGCGCTGGGCGCCCTGGTGCTGCTGGGCGCGGTCATCGGCGAAGGCGTGGCGGACCGCCAATTGACCCGCTTTCGCGCCGACCCGGCCCATCGTGGCCAGGTGTGCGACGTGGGACTATGGGGCGTGAGCCGGCACCCGAATTATTTCTTCCAGTGGCTCGGCTGGCTGGCCTATGCGGTGATCGCCTTGCAAGGGGTGGGTAGCTACCCCTGGGGTTGGCTGGCGCTGTCTGGGCCGGCCTTCATGTATCTGCTGCTGGTCCATCTCTCCGGCATCCCGCCGCTGGAAGCGCACATGGTGCGCTCCCGCGGCGATAAGTTTCGCGCCTATCAGCGGCGGGTCAATGCCTTCTTTCCCGGCCCCGCCCGTCAGCTGAACCAAGCGCCGTGAACCGCGCGGGCGATGACAAAGCCGAGGCTCGCCGCGACCGCCGTCACCAGCGTGCCCCAGGCGAGATCCACCAAAGTCAGCGCCAGCGGCCAGGCTTTCAGGGTCGCCTGATTGGTGAGGTCATAGGTGGCATAGGCGCAGAAGCCGAAGAAGGCGCCATACAGCAGCGCCGTGGTCCATTTGCCTGACGCCATCGCTGGCGTGGTGGCGAACACCACCATGCCGACCACATAGATGAGATAGAAGGCGATGGCGGGGGCGGCGCGGAACTTCTCCAGCACCATGTCGCCCAGCATGGGGCGGTAGAAGGCCGTGCCCATCACGGTGAGCCAGACGGCATCCAGGCCGAAAAACACAAGGGCAGTGGCAACGTAAGCCAGGATATAGAAGGACATGAATGCTCCTGCTGCGCGCCGCATGCGCCAGTTGTGACTGGTACGCCCCCCGGCCCGCAGCGGATCAGCCCGTGCCGCCCGTCGGCGGGGGGAGAGAGAACGCAAGATCAAGGAGACGCATCGCCATGGCTGAAGGTTCCCCGCTCTTTTCTCCCGCCGGGCTGCGCAATGCGGCGCTGGCCATCGGCCCGGTGGTGGCGGCCTCGGTGCTGGGGCAGATCGCCACCTTCCCCAATCTGGCGCCCTGGTATGCGGGCCTCGCCAAGCCCTCCTACAATCCGCCCAACTGGATTTTCGGTCCCATGTGGACCGCGCTGTTCGTGCTGATGGCCTATGCCGTCTGGCGCATCCTGCGGCAGCCGGAGGGCACGCCGGGACGCGGGCGGGCGCTCACCTTGTTCTTCATCATGCTGGCGCTGAATGCCGCCTGGTCCTGGATGTTCTTCTATCTGCACAGCCCGCTGCTGGGGCTGGTGAACATCATCCCGCAATGGCTGCTGATCGTGGCCACCATCTTTGCCTTCCGCCGGGTGGACGCCGTTGCCGGCTGGTGCCTGGTGCCGCTGGCGGTGTGGGTGGCGTTCGCCAGCGCGGTGAATTTCGGCGTGTGGCGGCTGAACGGCTGAGCCGGTCTATTCTGCCGGCAGCGGGCGCGGGGCGCCCGCCGTGCGCCGGCCCCGCCGCCGCAGCCGGTCCAGCGCCAAATAGACCACCGGGGTAGAATAGAGGGTGAGGATCTGGCTCACCAGCAGGCCGCCGATGATGGAAATGCCCAGCGGCTGGCGCAACTCGGCGCCGGTGCCGCTGGCCAGCGCCAGGGGCAAAGCCCCGAACACCGCCGCCAGCGTGGTCATCAGGATCGGCCGGAAGCGCTGCATGCAGGCCTCGCGAATGGCCTGCGCCGGCGACAGACCGCGGCTGCGCTCCGCATCCAACGCGAAGTCCACCATCATGATGGCGTTCTTCTTCACGATGCCGATCAGCAGGATCACCCCGATCATGGCGATCAGGCTGAACTCCGTGCGGAAGGCGATCAGCGCCAGGACCGCCCCCAAGCCTGCCGATGGCAAGGTGGACAGGATGGTGATGGGGTGGACGAAGCTCTCATACAGGATGCCCAGCACGACATAGACCGTGGCCAGCGCCAGCAGGATCAGCAGCGGCTGGCTGGACAGCGACTGCTGGAACAGCTTGGCGGTGCCCTGGAAGGTGCCGTGGATGGTGGCCGGCACGCCGATCTCGGTCATGGTGCGATGGATCGCCTCCACCGCCTCGCCCAGCGTCTTGCCCTCCGGCAGGTTGAACGACAGCGTGGTGGCAGCGAACAGGCCCTGGTGGTTCACCGCCAGCGGCGTCGAGCCCGGGCCGAAGGTGGCGAAGGCCGACAGCGGAATGGAGGGTGAAAAGCGGGTGCTCACCGCCGCGCCGGTGGAGGCGCCCGAGCGGGTGGAATTGGCGATGCGATTGGTATTGGCATTGCGCACCGCGTCCGCCGCCAGATCCACCGTGGAGGTGCTGGCCGCCGCCGCCAGGCCCGCGGTGGCGGCCGCGCCCGCCAATGCGCCGCCGGTGGTGCTGATGCGGATGTCGTCCAGGGTGCGCGGGTCCTGCCAATAGGCCGGGGCCACCTCCATCACCACATGATACTGGTTGAGGGGCGCATAGATGGTGGACACCTGCCGCTGGCCGAAGGCGTCGTACAGCGTGTTGCTGATCTGGCTCATGGTGAGCCCCAGCTTGGCGGCGGTGTCGCGGTCGATGTCCAGATCCACCTCCAGGCCTTTTTCCTGGGTGTCGGAATTCACGTCGGCCAGTTCGGGAATGTGCTGCAGGGCCTCGGTGATCTTCGGCGTCCAGGTGCGCAGGGCCGCCAGATCGTCGCTCTGCAAGGTGAACTGGTACTGGGCGTTGCTCTGCCGTCCGCCAGCGCGCACGTCCTGCATGGCCTGGAGGAACAGCATGGCGCCGGGCACGCCGGAGAGCTTGCCGCGCAGCCGGGCGATCACCTGATCGGCGGAGGCATCGCGCTCCGCCAGCGGTTTCAGGGAGACGAACACATAGCCGGAATTGGTCTGGCCGCCGCCGGTATAGCCGACCACGCTGTCCACCGCCGGATCGGCCTTGATGATGGCGACGAAGCGCGCCAGCTTCTGCCGCATCAATTGGAACGAGATGCTCTGGTCCGCCTGGATGCCGCCCACCAATTGGCCGATGTCCTGCTGCGGGAAGAAGCCCTTCGGCACCACGCGGAACAGATGGACATTGAGCGCGATGGTGGCCGCCAGCAGCAGCAGCACATAGACGCCGTGGCGCAGCGCCCAGTCCAGCGTCACGCCATAGAAGCGCAGCACCCCCGCATAGGCCCGCCCCACCAGCCGCCCGATGCGGCCCGGCGGGCGCTCGGCGCGCTTCTCGCGCAGCAGATAGGCGCACATCATGGGCGTGGTGGTGAGCGAGACCACCATGGACACCAGCACGGTCACCGACAGCGTGACCGAGAATTCGCGGAAGAACCGCCCGACGATGCCGCCCATGAGCAGCAGCGGGATGAACACCGCGATCAGCGACAGGGTCATGGACAGGACGGTGAAGCCCACCTCCTTGGCCCCCAGCAGCGCCGCCTGCATGCGCGACATGCCGGCTTCCACGTGGCGCGAGACATTCTCCAGCACCACGATGGCGTCATCCACCACGAAGCCGGTGGCGATGGTCAGCGCCATCAGGGAGAAATTGTCCAGGCTGTAGCCCAGCATATACATGGCGGCGAAGCTGCCCAGCAGCGACACCGGCACCGCCACGCAGGGGATCAGCGCGGCGCGCACGTCGCGCAGGAAGGCGAACACCACCGCCACCACCAGGATCACCGCGATCACCAGCGAGCGCTCCACATCCTCCAGCGAGGCGCGGATGGTGGCGGTGCGGTCCTGGGCGATGGAGATGTCGATGTCGGCGGGGATGGAGGCGCGCAGTTCCGGCAGCGCCTCCTTCACCCGCTCCACGGTGTCGATGATGTTGGCGCCGGGTTCGCGGGCCAGGATGATGAGCACCGACGGCTTGCCGTCGGCGAGGCCCTCGTTGCGCACGCTCTCCACCGAATCCTCGACGGTGGCCACATCCGACAGCCGTACCGGCGCGCCCTTGCGATAGGCGATCACCAAGGCGCGATAGGCGGCGGCCTCCTTCGCCTGGTCGTTGGTATAGATCTGCCAGCGCCGGTCGCCGGCCTCGATGGCGCCCTTAGGCGCATTGGCATTGGCGGCGGCCAGCGCCGCGCGCACGTCCTCCAGGCCGATGCCATATTGCGACAGCGCGTGCGGATTGATCTCCACCCGCACCGCGGGGAGCGAGGAGCCGCCGATGGTCACTTGGCCGATGCCCTTCACCTGGGACAGCTTCTGCTGCAGCACCGTGGCGGCGCTGTCATAGAGCTGGCCGCGGCTGAGCGTGCTGGAGGTCAGCGCCAGGATCATGATCGGCGCGTCGGCGGGATTGACCTTGCGATAGGTGGGATTTGAGCGCAGCGCCGCCGGCAGATCCGCCCGCGCCGCATTGATGGCCGCCTGCACGTCGCGGGCGGCGCCGTCAATGTCGCGGGCGAGGCCGAACTGCAAGGTGATGCGGGTGGAGCCCAGCGTGCTGGTGGAGGTGATCTCGCTGATGTCGGCGATCTGCCCCAGATGCCGCTCCAGCGGGGTGGCCACCGTCGCCGCCATGGTGTCCGGGCTGGCGCCGGGCATGGAGGCGGACACCATGATGGTGGGGATGTCCACCTGCGGCAGCGGCGCCACCGGCAGCTTGAAGAAGGCCAGCGCCCCCGCCAGCGCCAGCCCCAGCGTCAACAGCGTGGTGGCCACCGAGCGGCGGATGAAGGGGGCGGAGATGTTCACAGCGGCGCCTGCTTCGGCGTCAGGCCGGTGAGGCGGGACAGCCGCTTGGCGAGGCCGTCGAAGGCCAGATAGATCACCGGCGTGGTGAACAAGGTGAGGATCTGGCTCGCCACCAGTCCGCCGATGATGGCGATGCCCAACGGCGCCCGCAGCTCCGAGCCGGCGCCGGTCCCCAGCACCAGCGGCACGGCGCCCAGAATGGCCGCCATGGTGGTCATGAGGATGGGGCGGAAGCGCAGCAGGCAGGCCTGGAAGATGGCCTCGCGCGGCGCCAGCCCCTGGGTGCGCTCCGCATCCAAAGCGAAGTCGATCATCATGATGGCGTTCTTCTTCACGATGCCGATCAGAAGAATGATGCCGATGATGCCGATGATGTCCAATTGCCCGCCGGTGGCCATCAGCGCCAGCAGCGCCCCGACGCTGGCGGAGGGCAAGGTGGACAGGATGGTGATGGGGTGGATGTAGCTCTCATAGAGCACCCCCAGCACCACATAGACCGTGACGATGGCCGCCAGGATCAGCAGCAGCTGGTTGTTGAGCGTGCCCTGAAAGGCGAGCGCCGCCCCCTGGAACGCCGTGGTGATGCTGCGCGGCATGCCGATCTCGGCCTCCGCCCTCTGGACCGCATCGACGGCCGCCCCCAGCGCCACCCCCGGCGCCAGATTGAACGAGACGGTGACCGCCGGGAACTGGCTCAGATGGTTGATCTGCAACGGTGCCGGCCGCTCGGTGATGGTGGCGATGGCCGACAGCGGCACCTGCCCGCCGCCGGACGAGGGCAGATGGATCGTCTCCAGCGACTTCAGACTGGCCTGGAGCTTGGGATCGGCTTCCAGGATCACCCGATACTGGTTGGTCTGGGTGAAGATGGTGGAGATGATGCGCTGGCCGAACGAGTCATAGAGCGCATTGTCCACGGTGGCGGTGGTGATGCCGAAGCGGGCGGCGGTGTCGCGGTCGAGCGTAATGTCCACCGCCAGGCCCTTGTCCAGTTGGTTGCTGGAGACGTCCGCCAGTTCCGGCTGGGCGGACAATTTGTCCACCAGCTTGGGCACCCATTTGGCCAGGTCCTCCGGATCGGTGTCGGAGAGCACGAACTGATACTGGCCCCGGCCCACCGTGGCATCCACGGTCAGGTCCTGCACCGGCTGCATGTAGAGCGCGATGCCCGACAGGCCCGCCACGGAGGCATTGATGCGGCGGATCACGTCGGAGACGCCCGAGGTGCGCTGCTCCCGCGGCTTCAGCTCGATGAGGAAGCGGCCGTTGTTCAGCGTGGTGTTCGTCCCGTCGGTGCCGATGAAGGACGAGAGCCGGGTGACGTCCGGATCCTTCAGGATCTGCGCCGCCAGCGCCTGCTGGCGTTCCGCCATGCCGGCGAAGGAGATCGACTGGGACGCCTCCGACACGCCCTGGATCAGGCCGGTGTCCTGCACCGGGAAGAAGCCTTTCGGGATCACCACATAGAGCGCCGCCGTGAGCCCCAGCGTCGCCACCGCCACCAGGAGGGTGAGCGGCTGATGGCGCAACACCACGGTGAGCATGCGCCCATAGACCGCCACCAGACCGTCGAACCAGCTGCGCCGCGGCGGACCGGCGTCGCGCGGGGCGGGGGTGTGGGGCTTCAGCAGCCGGGCGCACATCATCGGCACCAGGGTCAGCGACACCACCGCCGAGATGAGGATGGTCACCGCCAGCGTGATGGCGAATTCCCGGAACAGCCGCCCCACCACATCGGCCATGAACAAGAGCGGGATCAGCACCGCGATCAGCGACACGGTGAGCGAGACGATGGTGAAGCCGATCTGCGCCGAGCCCTTCAGCGCCGCCTCGAACGGCTTCATGCCCTGCTCGATATAACGCGAGATGTTCTCGATCATCACGATGGCATCGTCCACCACGAAGCCGGTGGCGATGGTCAGCGCCATGAGCGAGAGATTGTTGAGGCTGAAGCCCGCCAGATACATCACGGCGAAGGTGCCGACGATGGACAGCGGCACCGACAGGCTGGGAATGATGGTGGCCGGCACATTCCGCAGGAACACGAAGATCACCAGCACCACCAGAACCACCGCGAACACCAGTTCGAACTCCACGTCGCGCACCGAGGCGCGGATGGTGGTGGTGCGGTCGGTGAGCACCTGCACATCCATTGCGGCGGGCAGGGTGGCGGTCAGCTCCGGCAGCAGCGCCTTGATCTCGTCCACCACGGCGATGACATTGGCGCCCGGCTGGCGCTGCACGTTGAGGATGATGGCCGGCGTGGTGTCCATCCAGGCGGCGAGCTTCTCATTCTCGGCGCCGCCGACCACTTCGGCCACCTGATTGAGCCGCACCGGGGCGCCCTTGCGATAGGCGACCACCAGATCGTTATAGACCGCCGGATCCTTGATCTGGTCGTTGGCCTGCACCGTGTAGGCGCGCATGGGGCCGTCGAAGCTGCCCTTGGGGCTGTTGACGTTGGCATTGGCGATGCCGGTGCGCAGGTCGTCGATATTGAGCCCGTAGGCGGCGAGCGCCGACAGATTGGCGCGGATGCGCACCGCCGGCCGCTGGCCCCCGCCCAGGCTCACCAGCCCGACCCCCTGCACCTGCGAGAGCTTCTGCGCCAGGCGGGTATCGGCCAGATCCTCCAGCGCGGTTGGGCTCAGGGTCTTGGAGGTGACGGCGAGGGTCAGGATCGGGGCGTCGGCGGGATTGACCTTGGCATAGATGGGCGGCGCCGGCAGGTCCGAGGGCAACAGATTGCCCGCCGCATTGATGGCCGCCTGCACCTCCTGCTCGGCCACGTCCAAGGTCAGGTCGAGGCCGAACTGCAAGGTGATGATGGAGGCGCCCGCGGAGCTGGACGAACTCATCTGCTTGAGGTTGGGCATCTGGCCCAATTGGCGTTCCAGCGGGGCGGTGATGGACGAGGTCATCACCTCCGGGCTGGCGCCGGGATAGAAGGTGCGCACGGCGATGGTGGGATAATCCACCTCCGGCAGCGCCGAGAGCGGCAGGAAGCGAAACGCCACCATGCCCACCAGCATCAGCGCCGCCATGATCAAGGAGGTGGCGACCGGACGCAGGATGAACGGCTGGGAGGGATTCACGGCGCCGTGGCCTGCGGGCGGCGCGCGGACGGCGTGCCGGGACCTTCACCGGGGGGGCGGCCCTGGCGGGGCGTGGCGCCGGGGGCATCCGGCTCGGTGACCTTGGCGCCCTCGCGCAGCTTGTCAGCGCCGTCCACCACCACCTTGTCGCCGGCGGACAGGCCTTGGGTGATGGCCACCTTGTCAGCCGCGGAGGGCCCCAGCGTGACCTTGCGCACGGAGACCGTATTGTCCGGGCCGATGAGATAGACATAGGTGCCCGGCGCGCCCCGCTGCACGGCGGCGGAGGGGATGATGACGGCGCTGGGCAGCGTGTTCACCAGCAGGTCCACATTGACGAACTGGTTGGGGAACAGGCTGTCGTCGTCATTGGCGAATTCCGCCTTCATCTTCACCGTGCCGGTGGTCACGTCCACCTGATTGTCGATGGTGGTCAGACGCCCGGTGGCGATCTGGGCGCGCCGGTTGCGGTCGAACACCGTCACCGGCAGTTCAGCGCCGCTGGCCAGACGCCGGGTGACGGCGGGCACCGCATCCTCGGGCAGCGAGAACACCACGGTGATGGGCTTCAGCTGAGCGATCACGACGATGCCGGTGGCATCCCCGCCCTGCACGAAATTGCCAAGGTCCACCAGCCGGATGCCCAACCGGCCGGAGACCGGGGCGACGATGTGGCAATATTCCAGGTTCAGCTCCGCGGTGCGGACCTGCGCCTGATCCATCTCCACCGTGCCGGTATATTGCTGCACCAAGGCGTCCTGGGTATCGACCGACTGCTGCGAGGCGGCATTCTTGGTCACCAGCGTCTTGAACCGGGTGAGGTCGAGCTGGGCATTACGCAATTGCGCCTGATCGCGGGCCAGCTGGCCCTGGGCCTGCTTCAGCGCCGCCTCATAGGGGCGCGGGTCCACCTCCGCCAAGGCGTCGCCGGCCTTCACGTCCTGGCCTTCCTTGAAGAAAATTCCCGTGAGGCGCCCGGTGATCTGGCTGCGCACGGTCACCGTGGTCAGTGGCGTCACCGTGCCGAGCGCGGTCACGGTCACCGGCAGGGCGCCGCTTTGGGCCGTGGCGGCGGCCACCGGCACGGCGCCCGTGAAGCCGCGCCGGCCGCCGGGCGGGGTTGTCTCCTGTGGGCGGATCCACCAGCCGGCGGCCACCAGCGCCAGCAGCAGCAGGAAGATCAGCGCCGACCAGGGAAAGCGACGGCGGGGCTTTTCGGGGGCGGGCACCTCCGGCAGGTCGGGCAGGGTGACAGGCTCCCCCTGCAAGGCGCGCAGCGGGCGGGGATCATTCATGGGGTCTGGTACCTGGTGAGCGGCTGGAGGCGATCGACGGCATGCGGGCGCCCTCAGTGCGGTGAGGGCGGCGCAGGCCGGCCATCATTGGGGGGAACCCAGTCCGCCAAGCGGGCGCGGCCTTCGGGCGACATGTCGGCGGCGGCGCGCACCAACGCCGCGTGCAGCGTCAGCCACACCGCGCGCCGGGCGTCGCGCAGGCTGGACAGGGCGTCGTCGGCGGCGCCGATGTCGAAGGGTTCGGTCTTCAGGATCCGGCGCACCTTCTCCTGAGCCGCGCGGGAGGCGAGGCGGCCGGCCTCGATGGCCGGCTCCGCCGCCTGGAACTGGGCATAGACCAGCTTGGCATCCGGACCGGGCAGGGTGGCTGCCAGGCGGTCGATGCGCGCAGCCGGGCTGCGATCCAGCGGCGCATCGGCCACGGGGACCCGCGACTGCTGGATGGCGATGGACACTGCGGCGCCGACGAAGAACAGGTTGAGCGCCAGCGAGGCCACCAGCAGCAGCCGCTGCGGGCCGGCGGCGCCGAAGCGCAAGGCGATCCCGCTCATAGCCCGGTCTCCGCCAGCGGATCCGGCTCGAACACGATGGCGCTCACATCCGCATCGGCCACGGTGACCCGCTGCGCCGTCGGATAGGCCCGCACGCCGGTGGGCATGGCATGGGCGCCCAGCAGGAAGCCCAGCATGGCCATGCCGGCGAGCGCGGCGATGCTCGGCCACGCGGGGGTGAAATCCCACGCCAGCAGCCATGCGGGCAAGATCCGGGCAGCCAGCGGCCGGTCCTGGGCCGGCAGCGCCCGCGTCGCGAGGCGCGTCAACACCCGCTGCGCGATGGCGCTATCCGTGGCGGTCGGGGTCCCGGTGAGGCGGGCCTGCAGCAGGCCGTCGAGCCGGACCGCCTGCGCCAGGCCCAAGCGGGCCCCGGCGTTGCCGGCAACCAGCGTCTCGGCCTGCGCCCGCAGATCCTGCGGCCAGCGCGCCAGATCGGAGCCATGCACGGCAATGGCCCGCTCAAATGCCGCCAGAGACAAAGCGGGGAGGGAAGTGGAGCGGGTCATGACCTATCCTCCCGCGCCATCTCCCAGGGTGAGCCGCAAGGCCTTGCGGGCGCGGACCAGCAGGGTTTCCACCCCGCCGACCGACGTGCCGATGACCTCCGCGGTGCGGGCATTGGACAGACCTTCCCAATAAGTGAGGAGCACCACAGCACGCTGTCGCGGCGGAAGCGCGGCAATCGCCGCGGCCAGGCGCAAGGTGTCGTCGCGGCGCTCGAGGCGGGCCTGGGCGTCCGGGCCGGGATCGATGGGCTCGTCGGCATCCTCCAGCGAAGCATCGGGGATGCGGCGCATGTGGTTGAGGCAGAGGTTGACCACGATGCGGTAGAACCAGGTGCCGAAGGCGGCCTCCGCGCGCCAGCGCGGCGCGGCGCGCCAGACCCGCAGCAGGGCCTCCTGGGCGATTTCCTCGGCGTCGGCCGGGCTGCCGAGAAACCGGCGCGCCAAAGCCACGGCTCGCACCGCATAGCGGTCGCTGAGCACTCGAAAGGCCGGTTCGTCCCCGCCGGCAACGCGCGCCATAAGGTCTTCGTCGCTTGGCTGCCGCATCCGGGAACTCGATCCCGCCCCATGTCGCACAATGACACCATGGCGCTCTCCTCCTCAATCCCCATCCACGGATCGGGTCAATCTTCCGCACTGCGGCGGATTGTGTCGGGACCCGCTCGGGTGGGCCTAAGGTGTTAAACCCGGCAGTTGCGGAAACCCTGCGGCGGGGAAAACGATCACGGTTGCGTGATCGGACGCGGGACGGCGCAGGGTTATCGCAGTGCAGCGTGTTGAAACATTGATTGCTGTTTCCGGGGACGTGAGACCGATGCGCCGAGTCATATGGGTGGTGGCAGCGATAATCCTGGCGGGGGCCGGGCTCGCGTGGCGATATGGCGGCGGCACCCCGGCGCCGGTGGCGCGGGCGGCCGCCGCGCCGATCCCGGTGGTCGCCACCGAGACCCGCGCCCAGGACGTCCCGCTCTTCGCCACCGGCATCGGCGCCGTGCAGGCGTACAACACGGTCACCGTGAAGGTGCGGGTAGACGGCGAGCTGCAGAAGGTCTCCTTCACCGAGGGCCAGGACGTGAAGGCCGGCGATGTGCTGGCGCAGATCGATCCGCGCCCCTATGCGGCCTCGCTCGCCCAGGCCCAGGCGGCCAAGGCCAAGGACATGGCGCAGCTCAGCAACGCCAAGATGGATCTGGAGCGCTACAAGACGCTGGTGGCCAAGAACGCCGCCTCGCAGCAGACGCTGGACACCCAGACCGCGCAGGTGGCGCAATATGAAGCGGCGGTCCAGGGCGACCAGGCGGCCATCGACAGTGCCCAGGTGCAGCTGGGCTATGCCACCATCACCGCCCCCATCGCCGGACGCACCGGGGTGCGGCTGGTGGACCAGGGCAATATCGTGCGCGCCACCGACAGCACCGGCGTGGTGGTCATCACCCAGGTGAAGCCGATCTCGGTGATCTTCGCCCTGCCGCAGGATCGGCTGGACGACGTGGTGGCGGCGATGGCCCGCGGTCCGGTGCAGGTCCTCGCCTACAAGCGCGACGGCATCACCCAATTGGGCACCGGGCAGGTGGAGCTGATCGACAACCAGATCGACACCAACACCGGCACCCTGCGCATCAAGGCCACCTTCCCCAATGCCGATCTCAAGCTCTGGCCCGGCGCCTTCGTCAATGTGAAGGTGCATACGGACACGCTCACGAACGCGGTCACCGTGCCCGCCCAGGTGGTGCAGCGCGGCGCCGATGGCCTGTTCGTCTATGTCATTAAGCCTGACGATACGGTGGAGAAACGCGCCATCACCCTTGGGCCGACCATGGCCGGCACTAGCGTGGTGGCCAGCGGCCTGAAGCTGGGCGAGCGGGTGGTGGTGGATGGCCAGCTGAAGCTCACCCCCGGGGCTAAGGTGGCGGTGACCGCCAGTCCGCCGCCGCCGGCTGCTCCCGCTGCGCCGCTCACCAAGACCTCCGGCGACGAGACCCCCGCATGAGCATCTCAACGCCGTTCATCCGGCGGCCCATCGCCACCACGCTGCTGATGGTGGCGCTGGTGCTGGTGGGAGCCGTCGCTTATCCGCTGCTGCCGGTGGCGCCGCTGCCGCAGGTGGATTTCCCCACCATCCAGGTCTCCGCCAGCCTGCCGGGCGCCAGTCCCGAGACCATGGCCTCCTCGGTGGCGACCCCGCTGGAGCGGCAGTTCAGCCAGATCGCCGGGGTGACGCAGATGACCTCGTCCAGCGCGCTGGGCGTCGCCTCCATCACCATCCAGTTCGACCTTAACCGCAATATCGACGCCGCCGCCCAGGACGTGCAGTCGGCCATCACCGCTGCCTCGGGCCAATTGCCCAAGAACCTGCCCAGCCCTCCGACCTTCCGCAAGGTGAATCCCGCGGATTCGCCGATCCTCATCATCGCGGTGCAGTCGCAGCTCTATCCCATCACCAAGGTGGATGATCTGGCGGACACCATTCTCGCCCAGCAGATCAGCCAGATCCCCGGCATCGCCCAGGTGGCCATCACCGGCGAGCAGAAGCCGGCGGTGCGGGTGCAGGTGGATCCGGCCAAATTGGCGGCGCTGGGCATGAGTCTCGAGGACGTGCGCTCGGTGCTGGCGGCGGCCACGGTGGATTCGCCCAAGGGCAGCTTCGACGGTCCGACCCAGAGCTTCACCATCTATGCGGACGACCAGTTGCTGGCCTCGCAGCCCTGGAACGAGGTCATCGTCGCCTATAAGAACGGCGCGCCGGTGCGCATCCGCGACATCGGGGCGGCGATCGACGCGCCGGAGAACATGCGCCTTGCCTCCTGGCAGAAGGGCAAGCGCGGCATCCAGCTGATCGTGTTCAAGCAGCCTGGCGCCAACGTCATCGACACCGTGGACCGGGTCCGCGGCATGATCCCGCGCCTGGAGGCCTCGCTGCCGCCGGGCATCAGCGTCGACATCCTCACCGACCGCACCCAGACCATCCGCGCCTCGGTGGAGGACGTGCAGCTCACCATGCTGCTCACCATCGGCCTGGTGGTGGCGGTGATCTTCGCCTTCCTGCGCAGCGTGTGGGCCACCATCATCCCGTCCATCACCGTGCCCATGGCGCTGATCGGCACCTTCGCGGTGATGTATGCGCTGGGCTACAGCCTGGACAATCTCTCGCTCATGGGCCTGACCATCGCGGTGGGCTTCGTGGTCGACGACGCCATCGTCATGCTGGAGAACATCCACCGCCACATCGAAGAGGGGCTCTCGCCCATGGATGCGGCGCTCAAGGGCGCGGGCGAGATCGGCTTCACCATCATCACCATCAGCCTGTCGCTGATCGCCGTGTTCATTCCGGTGCTGCTCATGGGCGGCATCGTCGGCCGCCTGCTGCGCGAGTTCGCGGTGACGGTGACCATCACCATTCTGGTGTCGGTGGTGATCTCGCTGACCCTGACCCCGATGATGTGCGCGCTGTTCCTCAAGAGCGACCATGGGGTGAAGCACGGCCGCGCCTACATGGCGTCCGAAGCCTTCTTCGACGGCATGCTGCGCGGCTATGATCGCGGCCTGAAATGGGTGCTGCGCCACCAGACGCTGGCCTTGATGAGCCTGCTGGTGACCCTGGCCGCCACCGTCGCGCTGTATATCGCCATTCCCAAGGGCTTCTTTCCCCAGCAGGACACCGGCTTTCTCACCGGCTTCACCGAGGCGGCGCAGGACATTTCCTTTACCGCCATGGGGCAGAAGCAGCAGGCTCTGATGGCCATCGTCGCCAAGGATCCTGACGTGGAAAGCGTGGCCGGATCGGTGGGCGCCACCGGCGGCTCGCAGACCGTCAACACCGGCCGCATGTGGATCAACCTCAAGCCGCGGGATGAGCGCAGCGCCAGCGCCGACCAGATCATCAACCGGCTGCGGCCGCAGGTGGCCAAGGTGCCGGGGGCCGCGCTCTTCCTCCAGGCGGCCCAGGACATCAATGTGGGCGGGCGCGCGGCACGCACCCAGTATCAATACACCCTGCAAGACGCCAATCTGGCGGAGCTGAACGAATGGGCGCCGAAGGTCCTCGCCAAGCTGCGCTCGATCCCGGGCCTCCAGGACGTGGCCACCGACCAGCAGACCAACGCGCCCACCGTGTCGCTGACCATCGACCGCGACACCGCCGCCCGCTTCGGCATCCAGCCGCAGGTGATCGACGACACGCTCTATGATGCGTTCGGCCAGCGCCAGGTGGCGCAATACTTCACCCAGCTGTCGCAATATCATGTGGTGCTGGAGATCGACCCCAAGCTGCAACTGGATTCCAGTTCGCTGGACAAGATCTACATCAAGTCGCCGCGCACCAATGAGATGATCCCGCTGTCCGCCTTCGTGAAGGTGGACACCACCAAGACCGCCTATCTCTCCATCAGCCACCAGGGCCAGTTCCCGGCGGTGACGCTGAGCTTCAATCTGGCGCCGGGCACGGCGCTGGGGCAGGCGGTGACGGCGATCAAGCAGGCGGAATTGGAGATGGGCAAGCCGGTGACGCTCATCGGCACCTTCCAGGGCACCGCGCAGGCGTTCCAGGATTCCCTGCGCACCCAGCCCTATCTGATCGCGGCGGCCCTGGTGGCGGTCTACATCATCCTGGGCGTGCTCTATGAGAGCTTCATCCACCCGCTGACCATTCTCTCCACGCTGCCCTCCGCCGGCCTCGGGGCGCTGCTGACCCTCTATGTGGCCGGCTTCGACCTCAGCGTGATGGGGATCATCGGCATCCTGCTGCTGATCGGCATCGTGAAGAAGAACGGCATCATGATGATCGACTTCGCGCTCGCCCGAGAACGCGAGGAGGGCATGTCGCCGGAGCAGTCCATCTATGAGGCCTGCCTCACCCGCTTCCGCCCGATCATGATGACCACCATGGCAGCGCTACTTGGCGGCCTGCCTTTGATGCTGGGCACCGGCACCGGCTCGGAACTGCGTCGGCCGCTGGGCTTTGCCATCGTCGGCGGCCTGATCGTCAGCCAGATCCTCACCCTCTACACCACGCCGGTGGTGTATCTGGCCATGGCCCGGCTGACCGCGCGCATCGCCCGCTGGCGCGGCAAGACCGTAGCCGAGCACGCTGCGGCGCCGGAGGCGGCGGATCCGCCTACGATCCATTCCGCCGCGGCGGAGTAGGGCGGCGGCTTCGCCGTCCGGCGGCCATCGGGAAGCGAAAGTCAGGCCCGGCGGGCGCGTCCGCCGGGGGCGCCGTCACATCTCTGCCATGGCGGGGCGCCAAGCAAGGGCCCGACGCGGGTGCCCGACGGCCCCCTGTCTTGCGTCTGCCCTGCGAACGCCGACATAGATAAGATGACCCCACAGGGCGACGCCTCTCCGCGTCGCACGGGCCGCGCCGGGATCGACGCGCGGTCCCCATCCCCAGCCAGGAGGCATCCCATGGCCATCCAAGCCACGCTCAACGCCCGCATCGGCGAGGTGACCGCCCGCATCGCCCAGCGCAGCGCAGGTCCGCGCCAGCGCTATCTGGAGCAGATCGCGGTGGCGGGCGCGGAAGGTCCGCGGCGGCGGGCGCTGGGCTGCGCCAACCAGGCGCACGGCTTTGCCGCCTGCGGCCCCGGCGACAAGGCCGAATTGCGTGGGGGGGACGCCGGCAATCTGGCCATCGTCACCGCCTATAATGACATGCTCAGCGCCCACCAGCCCTATGAGCGCTACCCGGACCTGATCCGCGCCGCGGCGCGCGAAGCGGGGGGCGTGGCGCAGGTGGCGGGCGGTGTTCCCGCCATGTGCGACGGCGTCACCCAGGGCGAGGCGGGCATGGAACTCTCGCTGTTCTCCCGCGAGGTGATCGCGCTCTCTACCGCGGTCGCCCTGTCGCACCAGACCTTCGATGCGGCCGTGTTCCTGGGCATCTGCGACAAGATCGTGCCGGGGCTGGTGATCGGGGCGCTGTCGTTCGGCCATCTGCCGGCGGTGTTCCTGCCCGGCGGCCCCATGACCTCCGGCCTGCCCAATGACGAGAAGACCCGCATCCGGCAATTGTTCGCCGAGGGCAAGGTGGGCCGTGACGCGCTGATGGAGGCGGAGTCCCAGTCCTATCACGGCCCCGGCACCTGCACCTTCTACGGCACCGCCAACACCAATCAGATGATGATGGAGATCATGGGCGTGCATCTGCCCGGCGCCTCCTTCGTCAATCCCAACACGCCGCTGCGCGATGCGCTCACCCGCGAAGGCGCCAAGCGGGCGCTGGCCATCAGCGCCTTGGGCAATCACTACACGCCCATCGGCCGCATGCTGGACGAGAAGGCGTTCGTCAACGGCGTGGTGGGCCTGCACGCCACCGGCGGTTCGACCAACCACACCCTGCATCTGGTGGCCATGGCCGCGGCGGCGGGCATCACGCTGACCTGGGACGATTTCTCCGATCTCGCCGAGGTGGTGCCGCTGCTGGCCCGCGTCTATCCCAACGGCAAGGCCGACGTGAACCATTTCCACGCCGCCGGCGGCATGAGCTTCGTTATCCGCGAACTGTTGCAGCAGGGGCTGCTGCATGAGGATGTGGAGACGGTGTGGGGCACCGGCCTCAATGGCTACACCGCCGAGCCCATGCTGGATGAGAACGGCGCCCTGGCGTGGCGGCCGGGCGCCGAGGCCTCCGGCGACGAGACCGTGCTGCGTCCGGTGAACCGGCCCTTCCAGGCCACTGGCGGCCTCAAGGTGCTGGACGGCAATCTGGGCCGCGCGGTCAGCAAGACCTCAGCGGTGGCGCCCGAGCGGCACATCATCGAGGCGCCGGCCCGCGTGTTCCATTCCCAGGAGGCGTTGCAGGCGGCGTTCAAGGCCGGCAGCCTCACCGGCGATTTCGTGGCGGTGGTGCGCTTCCAGGGCCCCAAGGCCAATGGCATGCCGGAATTGCACAAGCTGATGCCGCCCTTGGGCGTGCTCCAGGATCGCGGGCAGAAGGTGGCTCTCGTCACCGATGGGCGCATGTCGGGCGCCTCGGGCAAGGTGCCCTCCGCCATCCATGTGACGCCGGAAGCGGCCAATGGCGGCCCCATCGCCAAGATCCAGGACGGCGACATGGTGCGCTTCGATGGGGTGAACGGGCATCTCACCGTGCTGGTGGGCGATGCCGAATGGGCGGCCCGGCCGGTGGCGGTGGAAGACCTGTCGTCCTCGCACGTAGGCGTGGGCCGGGAGTTGTTCGCACCGTTCCGCGCGGCGGTGGGCAGTGCCGACCGGGGCGCCAGCATCTTCGACCGCACCGCGGCCTGAGCCTTGCGCCGGCAGGGGCGCGGGCGCGGACGGATCGCCCAGGGCCTGCTGGTGCTGGCCCTGGCCGGCGCCGGCGGCGCGGCGGCGGCACAGTCGCGATCCGAGGCCGCGCCCTTGCCGGCGGACGTTGCGGCCTTTATGGCCCGCCGTGACCGGTGCGACCACTTTCGCGGGGAAGATGCCCCGGACGCCGCGCGCGCGGCGGAGATCGCCGCCCAGCTCGCGGCGACCTGCACCGGCACGGATCGGGCGCTGGCCCGCCTGAAGCGGGTCCATGCCGGCGACCCGGCCGTGCTGCGCGCGCTCGCCACCTATGATCCGCAGGTGGAGTAGGGTACCTAGGCGACGATGTGGAAGCCGTGGTCGGCATAAGTGACCGACCCATTGAGCGGCCCGCCCGCTTCGCTGGCCAGCAGCGCCGCCACCCGGCCGATCTCCTCGATGGTCACCAGCTGGTTGGCGGGCGTGCGGTCGCGCACCTTGTCCAGCAATTCGTCGAAACGGTCGATGCCCGAGGCAGCCCGCGTCTTCACCGGGCCGGCGGAGAGGGCATGCACATGGATGCGGCGCGGCGCCAGATCCACCGCCAGATAGCGCACGACCGCCTCCAGCGCCGCCTTCACCGGCCCCATGAGATTGTAATGCTCCACCACCCGGTCGGCGCCGTAGAAGCTGACCGTCTGCAGCGAACCGCCGTTGCGCATCAACGGCACCGCCAGCTTGGCGGTACGCACGAAGGAATGGCAGGACACGTCCATGGCCTGGGCGAAGCCTTCCGCCGAACAGTCGATCAGATTGGCGTGCAGGTCCTCGCGCGGGGCAAAGGCGATGGAGTGGAACACGAAGTCCAGCCCATCCCAGCGGGTGGCGATCTCCTGGAACACCGCCTCCAACTGGCCGGGGATGCGCACATCGCACGGGACGATGATGGACGCCTCGAGGGCTTCCGCCAGCGGGCGAACATAAGGCTCGGCCTTGGCATTGAGATAGGTCACCGCCAGGTCGGCGCCGGCGGCCCGCATCATGCGAGCGCAGCCGTATGCGATGGAGCTGTCATTGGCGATGCCAATGATGAGGCCCCGCTTTCCGGCGAGATCGACAATCGGCATCATGGGGTGGGCTCCGGGGAACTGAGCAGGCTGAACGCCTCGTCGGCGATCACCTGCTCTTCGTCGGTGGGCAGGACGAACACCGCCACCCGGCTCTCGGGGGCGCTGATGCAGGTGGCATTGGCGGCATTGGCCGTGGGATCGAGGCGCACGCCCAGCCAGCCCAGATGGTCGCACACGGTGGCGCGCACCCACGGCTGGTGCTCGCCGATGCCGGCGGTGAACACCAGCCCGTCCAGGCCCCCCAGCGTGGTGGCGAGCGCCGCCGTCTCCTGGGCGATGCGGAAACTGAAGGACAGCAGCGCCTCGCGCGCCGCGGGGGCGGTGCTCTCCAGCAGATCCCGGCTGTCGGCGCTGATGCCGGACAGGCCCAGCAGGCCGGAGCGGTGGTAGAGGATGTCCTCCACCTGGGCCACCGTCATGCCCTTCTGGTTGAGCAGATGGAGGATGACACCAGGGTCCAGCGCGCCGCACCGGGTCGCCATGGGGATGCCGTCCAGGGTGGAAAAGCCCATGCTGCTGTCGCGGCTGATGCCGTCCCTCATGGCGCACAGGCTGGCGCCGCTGCCCAGATGCGCCGCCACCGCCCGGCCGCGCGCCACCTCCGGCGCCACCGCGGCCAAGGCCGAGGCGACATATTGATAGGACAGCCCGTGGAAGCCGTAGCGCTTGATGCCGGCGTCGAACAAATCGCGCGGCAGGGCGAACCGGCGCACCAATTCGCTCTGGGTGCGATGGAACGCGGTGTCGAAGGAGGCGAACTGTGGCAAATGCGGGCGCAGATGCTCGATGGCCGCAATCAGGCGCACGCTGTGCGGCTGGTGCAGCGGGGCCAGAGGCACCAGCGCGGCAATGGCGTCTACCACATCGGGGGTGATCCGCACCGGGCCGGCAAAGCAGTCGCCCCCATGCACCACCCGGTGGCCGATGGCGGTCAGCGCGCTCACGCCGAAATGCTGCGCCAGCCAGTCCAGGGTCTCCTCAATCACCTCGTGCAGATCCTCGGTGACGGCGGCCTTCAGCGCAATCTCCGCGGTGGTCGGCCCTTCCACGATGTGCAGGCACAAGGGCACATGCCGCAGGTCGATCACCCCCTTGCCGAGCCGCCGGGTGCCGGCGGCATCGGCCGCGAACAGGCCGATCTTGATGGTGGAGGAACCGGGATTGAACGTGAGCAGGATATGGTCGCTCATTCGCTGACCCGCAGCTTGGCGGCGCCCGCCGCCGACAGCTTGGCCAGCGCCACGGAGGCGAGGCGCACCCGCACGGAATCCGCCCGGCTGGTGAGGATGATGGGCACCCGCGCCCCGAGCACCAGCCCGGCGGCATCCGCCCCCGCCAGATAGATCAACTGTTTGGCGAGGACGTTCCCGGTCTCCAGATTTGGCACCAGCAGGATGTCCGCCTGCCCGGCCACCGGCGAGACGATGTCCTTGATGCGGGCGGCATCGAAGCTCACCGCATTGTCGAAGGCCAGCGGCCCGTCCACCTTGGCGCCGGTGATCTGGCCGCGCAGGGCCATGATGGCCAGCGCCGCCGCATCCAGGGTCGCCGGCATGTCGGGATTGACCGTCTCCACCGCCGCCAGCACCGCCACCAAAGGCATCGCCACGCCCAGGCGATGCAGCAGATCGATGGCGTTCTGGCAGATGTCCCGCTTCTGGGCGAGGGTGGGGGCGATGTTGATGGCCGCGTCGGTGACCATCAAAGGCTTGGGATAGGTGGGCACGTCCAGGGCGTAGACATGGCTGATGCGCCGATCCGTGCGCAGGCCGGAGCCGGAGGCCAGCACCGCGCCCAGCAATTCGTCCGTGTGCAGGCTTCCTTTCATCAGCGCGCCGAGGCGGCCGGCACTGGCCAGCTCGACCGCGCGGGCGGCGGCCGCGTGGCTGTGCTCCACATCCTCGATGGTCAGCCCCTCCAGCGACACGCCGGCCGCCTCCGCCGCCGCCCGGATCTTGCGCGCGGGACCGATGAGCACCGGATCGATGAGGCCGTCGTCGCGGGCCTCGATGGCCGCCTGAATGGCCTCGGCGCTGCAGGGATGCACCACGCCCACCACCATCACCGGGAGGCCGCGGGCCTCGTCGATGAAGCGCTCGTGGCGGGCATGGGGGCGCACCGCCACGTCAGGCACCGCCATGCGCGGCAGCGACAGCTTCTCGCTGGGTGCCTTGACGGTGGCGGTGCCGCAGAGGACCACGTCGCCGTTCTGGTTGGTGCAGCGGGAGTCCAGCAGCACGATGTGCTTTTCCGGGCGCTTCTCGCTGACCGTGACCGTCGCCGTGATGGTATCGCCGGGCGCGACCGGGCGGCGGAACTGCAAGGTCTGGTCGAGATAGATGGTGCCGGGGCCGGGCAGTTCGGTGCCCAGCAGAGTGGAGATCAGCCCTGCGGTCCACATGCCGTGGATGACGATATGGCCGAAGATGTCGGTGGCCGCATAAGCCGCGTCCAGATGGGCAGGATTGACGTCACCGGAGACTGCGGCGAACAGCTTGATGTCGTCCTCCACCACCGTGCGGGTGAGGCTGGCGGTATCGCCGACGACGAGTTCATCGAAGGTCCGGTTCTGCAACATGCTGCTGGTCATCGCACACTCGCGCCTGATCGCCGGTATCGCACCGGAAAGGCACTCTACCGCTTTGCAGCAACAGTGGTCCGACCCATCGTCCGGCGCCTTGCGCCAGGACAAAACAAGTTGCGCGGGAAACTTCCGTCCCGCCCGGCCCGGCAGTGCCCCCGGGGCGAGCCGGCGCCGTCGGCAGGCTCAGCCGCCGTATTTCAGGTCCAACAGGCTGGAGCCCGTGCTGCTGGAGACACTGCTGCTGCTGGTGTCGAACAACTGCATGATCGGATCGCTGGTGGTGTTGTTCTGCACGTCCCACATGACCGTGAAGCGCTTCAGCAGCTTGTCCACTTTCGCCGGATCCTGGAGATCCTTGACGTTGAATTTCGCGTCGACCGCCTTTTTCTGGGTGGCGATGTCGGCATTGGCCATTTCGGACGGGAAGCCGTAGACGGTCTTCATCACCTGCCATAGGGCCGCGTCCCCCAGCAGGCTGTAAGCGGAGGTGGCGGTGGAGGCGTTGCGCTTGAAATACAGCGCCAGCTGGACACCCTGATCGTCGGAGCCGGCATTGTCCTCCATCGACTGCTGCATATACTTGTTCACCACGTTGGTGGTGTCGGTCGAGTAGGGCAGGGTGCCGTTCTTCAGATATGCGAACTGCGTCGCAAAGGCCTTGAACTTCGCGTCGGACAGCTTGTTGACGAAGCTGCTGGTGTCGTTGACGTCGCTGTTAAGCACTTTCTTCATATAGGCTTTGGCATAGGCCATGTCGGTCAGGCCAAACGCCTTCATGGCGTAATTGAACAATTGATAATTGTTCACGAAATCATCGACGGTCTTCACTTTCTGGATGTTGTCTTTGTAATACGTGGTCGCGCGCGCGTTCACCGGATCCGCGGCCTCCTGGGCCAGGACCTTGTCGGAGTTCTTCGCCATATAAGAATATGTTGCGTAGGTCGATCCGAGGCTGATGGTCATAAGGCACCAATTCGTGGAGGGCAGCGGCCGGTCTCTGGAACCGGCCTCGCGCCGTGGTCAAACGTGAAGACGGCACCCGGAGGGCGCCGTCCGTGTCGATCAGATGGACAGGTTCTGGCTGTAGCTGTGCAGCACCTGCTCGCGCGAGCGAATGGCTTCGTCCGTATAGCGGGTGTTGGCGTTCTCTTCCTCGCCCGGCCCCGCCGCCTTGTGCGTCTTGTCGTGGTGGCCGGTCTTGGTTTCGGTGTGCGGATCGGTGCCGCTGGCATTACGGGCATCCGCCGCGACTTCCACGGCGCTGCGCGCGCCGGAGGTCTCGGCGGTCAGTCGGGCCGACAGATCGATGAGCACGGTGCCGGCGTTGGAGGCATCGATCACCTTGGGCGCCGCGACGGGCTCATGGGCCGGGTCGAGAGCCGGGCGGCTGTCGTCCTTGCTGTCGCCCGTGCGTCCCACCATGGCGCGGGCGCGTTCCAGATCGCCCGACTGCACGGCCGAGATCAGCGCGCCCAGACCGGTCCGGCGCTCGCTGGCGTCGCCAATGGTCGCGGTCCGCGCGCCCGAGGCCGACTGGGTTTCCTGAACAATCTTCAGGTAGCGCTGCGCCGCCGCCATGTCCCCCAGCATGATGGCTGCGGCCATGGCCTCCGCTGCTTCGCGGCTCTGGCGCACCAGATTCTGGGTATTGACGCTATCCACAGCAGTCACTGCTGGTACCGACATGGAAATCCTGCCTCCGTGCCTTGAAATCCCCCACGGTTTCGGCAATCCGCAGGCCGGCTCCGGTGCTCCGGATTCGAAAAACGCCGGGCCGGTCGCCAGACTCACAGTATAGAAATCCGTGCCAAGCTTGCGCGAAGCTTGCGTCCGGATCTGCGGTCGCCGCCCGGCCACGCCCGCCCGACAAAAGCGCGCGCCAAACATTTGCCGCTGCATGTGAAAACCGGGGCGGCGGGTCCGATGGGGGCAGGGTGTTTGCGATCACGTTTTCGTGACAGCGCCATAGAGGGCGCAGTTTGCCGGCTCACTGCATGGTGCCGGCACCATCCCGCGCCCCGACTGAGGGGCGACTCTGCAAGGCCATTGGCGGCTCGCAGAAGGACGCAAGATCGGATCCGTCACGCGCGCCACCCGAGGGCGCCGCCATTGCCCCCGACCCCGCCGGCCCCGTAGAAGGGCGGCGTGCCCGCCTCTGCTCCCATGCCGTGCCCGCCCGCCCTGGACGCCGACACCGTGGATCTGCGGTGGCTGGCGCTGGACGACATCGCGGCGGCCCATTGGCCCCGTCTGGCCGCCCAGCTGGATGACACCGAGCGGGCCCGCGCGGAGCGCTTCCATTTCGCGCGCGACCGGGACGCCTATGTGGCGGCGCATGCGCTGACCCGCGCCCTGCTGTCGCTGCACGCCCCGTGCGCGCCCGCCGCGTGGCGCTTCACTGCCAATCGACACGGGCGACCTGAAGTCATCGCCCAAGGTCCGACCCCGCCGCTGCGCTTCAACCTCTCCCACACCCGTGGGCTGGTGGCGGTTGCGGTGACGTTGGAGCGCGATATCGGCGTGGATGTGGAGCAGGTGAACCCGCCCCGGCTGACCCTGGCGCTGGCGGCGCGCACCTTCGCGCCGGCCGAGGTGGCGTTCCTGCGGCGCCTGCCGCGGGCGGACCTGCCCGAGGCGCTCTATGCCTTCTGGACCTTGAAGGAAGCCTATATCAAGGCGGTGGGGCGCGGCCTGTCGCTGCCCCTGGACAGCTTCGCCTTCACGCTGGCGCCCTTGCGCATCGCCTTTTCCGACCCGACCGCGGACGATCCCGCCGCTTGGCACTTCGCGCGGCTGCGCCCCACCGCTGCCCATCGGTTGGCCTTGGCGGTGCGCCATCCGACCCCGGCGGCGGTCCAGGTCCACGCCCGCGCCATGGATGGCGCCGGGCTGCTCGCCATCTGCGATCAGGGGGCCGACGGACCCGGCAGGATCTCGCGCATATAGGCCGCGATGCCGCGCGAGCGATCCCATTGCCGGGGATAGCCCAGAGACACTTCCTCGAACCGCACCCCGTCCCGCCAATCCGTGTGGCGCACATGCAGATGGCCGCTGATGACCACCCGCGCGTTGAAGCGCAGGTGCCAGTCTTCGGTCCGGGTGGTGCCGCACCAGGGAGAGAAGCGCGGAATGCGCGGGATGCGCACCAGATCCCGCCGCAGCGGATAATGATTGACGAGGATGGTGGGCAGCGCGGGATTCAGTGCCGCGAGACGCTGCGCGGTGAGATCGCAGCGGGCGTGGCACCAGGCGATGCGGGAGGCAAAGGGGGCCGCATCCAGCAGCAGTTCGTCGGCACAGACGGCGCGCTCTTCCCGCGCCCAGGCCACCACCTCCTCCAGCGCCACATGGTCCGGGCGGAAGCTGTAGTCATAGAGCAGGAACAGCGGCGCGATCACGCACGGGCCGCCGGCCCCGGTCCAGATCACATAGGGATCCTCGGGCGTCAGCACGCCGCAGGACCGGCATACGTCCACCATGGCCTGGTATTTCGCGCCGCCGCCGCCAATGCCCGAGACGGTCCACAGATCGTGATTGCCGGGCACCCAGAACAGCTTGGCGAACCGCTCACTGAGGAGTTCGAAGGCCAGGCGGACCCGGTCCGGATGCTCGGCCACATCGCCGGCAATGATCAGCCAGTCCTGCGGAAACGCCGGCATCTCCGTGAGCGCGTCCAGATTGGAGGTGCTGGCCAGATGCAGATCGCTGATCGCCAGCAGTCTCATCGGGCCGATGGGGGCCGGCACGGAATCATGCCCGGCACCCTATCGCGAGACCGCGGGCGGGGGAAATCTATCGGCGTCGGCGCGCCGGGGATCCCCATGGACGATGCGACAACCGCTCACATTGAATGCGATCAATAACGCGCTATTGTATGCATACAATGATGCAACATTCAGTGGTTTCCGCCATGACCCGCACCTATCCCCGCCTGTCGCCTCTGGAGACCGGCCTCCGCGGCCGCTGCCCCCGCTGCGGCGAGGGACATCTGTTCAAGGGCTTCCTGACGCTGGCCCCGTCCTGCGAGGTGTGCGCACTGGACTTCAGTTTCGCCGATCCGGCCGATGGCCCGGCGTTCTTCGTCATTACGTTCGGCTGCCTGCCGTCGATCCTGTTCGCCATCTGGCTCGAGGTGGCCTATCAGGCGCCCTATTGGGTGCATCTCTTCACCACCTTGCCGCTCTTGCTGCTCACCTGCATTCCGCCGTTGCGCCCGCTGAAGGGTTGGCTGGTGGCCAGCCAATATTTCTACAAGGCCGAAGAAGGGCGTCTCGTCACCCCCGGCGAATGATGCAGTCAATGGTGCATCATTCGCCGGGATGGCTCACTTGCCCAGCCCGGCCATGCGCGGCAGCCACAGGGTGAGTTCGGGGATGTAGGTGATGGCCATCAGCGCCAGCATCAGCGGCACCAGCCACGGCAGGATGGCCATGGTGGTGCGCTCCACCGAGAGCTTGGCCACCCGCGCCAGCACGAACAGCACCATGCCCAAGGGCGGGTGCAGCAGCCCGATCATCAGATTGAGCGTCATCACCAGCCCGAAATGAATCGGGTCGATGCCCAGCTTCAGCACGATGGGCAGCAGGATCGGCACCAGGATGGTGATGGCGGCGATGGTGTCGATGAAGCAGCCCACGAACAGGATCAGCAGGTTCGCCAGCGCCAGGAACACCCACTTGTTCTGGGTCAGGCTCAGAATCCCGTCGGAGAGCGCCTGCGCCGCCTGACTGGCGGTGAGCAGCCAGGCGAAGATGGACGCCGCGGTGACGATGAACAGCACCGAAGCCGTGGTCTCGATGGTGTCGAAGGTGGCCTTGGCGAGCGCCTTGAGCGTCATGGAGCGATAGCGCACTAGCCCCAGGAACAGCGACCAGATCACCGCCGCCACCGCCGCCTCCGTGGGCGTGAACCAGCCCAGCGTCATGCCGCCGATGAGGATCACCGGCGCCATCAGGGCCATGACGGCGGAAAAGTCGAAATACCAGTCCGCCGCCAGCAGCACCGCCAGCGAGATCAGCACCGCCGCGTTCAGCGAAAGGCCCAGGGCGACGGCCAGGTAGACGGCGAGAGGAAACAGCGCCACCACGCCCACTTCCAGCGCCGCGCCGCCCAGCTTGCGCCAGGAGAATTTGGCATCGCTTCCCCAGCCATTGCGATGGGCGAAGAAGGCCACGGTGGCCATCATCAGCAGCGTCATCACCGCGCCGGGCACCACCCCGCCCAGGAACAGCGCGCCGATGGAGACATTGGCCAGCATGCCGTAGATGACGAAGGGCAGGGAAGGCGGGATAATCGGCCCCAAGGTGGCCGAGGCGGCGGTGACGCCGACCGAAAACTCGGTGGAATAGCCATGGTCCTTCATGGCCTTGATCTCGATGGTGCCGAGCCCGGCGGCGTCCGCGATGGCGGTGCCGGACATGCCGGAGAAGATCACCGAGCCGATGATGTTCACATGCCCCAGCCCGCCGCGCATCCACCCCACCAGGGCCACCGCGAAGGCATAGATGCGCCCGGTGACGCCGGCGATGTTCATGAGATTGCCGGCGAGGATGAAGAAGGGCACCGCCAGCAGCGGGAAGCTCTCCACCCCGGCGATCATCCGTTGGGCCATCACCACATCCGGCACCGTGCCGGAGACGAGAATATAAAGCAGCGAGGCGCCGGCCATGGAAATGGCCACCGGCACGCCGCAGATCATCAGGCCGAGGAAGCCACCCAGCAGCAGCCACATGGCTCAGGCCTCCGTGCCGTCGAACGCTTCGGGGCGTTCCAGCGGGCTGTAGCCGCGTTTCAGATTGGCCCACGCCACCTGCAGCGAGCGCAGCAGCATCAGCACGAAGGCGGCGAAGACCACCCAATAGACCATCCCCTTGGAGGCCTGGATCATTACCATGGGCTCGTCGCCCACCAGCCCGATGTAGCGCCACAGCAGCCAGCAGGCATACGCGAAGAAGGCCACCTGCACCGCGTCCACCGCCGTGGACAGCACGCGGGCGGCCGGGGCGGGGAGGAAGCGATAGATCAGGTCCACCTGGATGTGCCGCGACAGCCGCACGCACATGGAGGAGCCGAGGAACACCACGCAGACCAAGGTGTAGCTGGCCAGTTCCTCGGTCCAGCTATAGCTGTCGTTCAGCACGTAGCGGGTGAAGAACTGGGTGAAGACCAGCCCCGCCATGACCCAGAACAGGATCAGCGTGATCCAGTCTTCCGGGGCATAGACGGACAGGTCCACCGGGACCTCCTGCTCGAAGGTCTGGGCGAGTTCCTCGCCGGTAACGCGGGTATGGACTTCAGCGGTCATGACAGTTCCGAAGGACAATGGATGGCAGCCCGCAGCCGCGCGACCCCGGCGGCGGACTGGGCTCCGCGGCGATCAGGGGGCCGGACGGGTGCAGGCATCCCGGATGGACGGGGACGCCCCGGCCATGACGGATCATGGGGTCGATGCAATCATAGGAGCGATACATCGGAGACCGCAGGCGGCCTCACATGTTGCTTTTCAGCGCCTGGATGCGGTCCCAATCCGCCTTGCGATAGCCGAAGCTCTCGAAGGTGATGGTCTTCATCACCGTGTCGCGGAAGTCGTCGGTGTTGACCTCGACGATGGTCAGGCCCTTGTCCTTGAACAAAGCGAGAAGTTCCTTCTCCCGCGCAGCCACTTCCGCGCTGGCCTTGGCGGCGGCTTCCTGGGCCACATCGATGAAGATCTGGCGGTCCTCCGGCGACAGCTTGGCCCACAGCGAGGGCGACAGCACCGTGTTGAGATGATCCACGATGTGGCCGGTGAGGATGATGTTCTTCTGCACCTCGTAGAACTTCTTCGCCTCGATGGTGGTCAGCGGGTTCTCCTGGGCATCCACGGTGCCGTTCTGGAGCGCCAGATAGACTTCGGCAAAGGCGATGGGGGCGATGTTGGCGCCGCAGGCCTTGGGCATGGCGAGATAGGCGGGGGCATCCGGCACGCGGATCTTCAGGCCCTTCATCTCGGCGCAGGTCTTGAACAGCTTGTTGGAGGTGCTCTGGCGCACGCCATAATAGGTCACGGCGACGATGTGGTTGCCGGTCTTGTCTTCATAGCCCTTGGCGAGATCCTTGAAGACATCGCTCTTGGCATAGGCCAGCAGATGCTGGGCATCGCGGAAGGTATAGGGATAATAGGTCACGCCGATGGGCGGATAGGCTTTGCCGGCGAAGCTGGAGCCGGAAATGATCATGTCCACGGTGCCGAGCGTCAGCGCCTGATTGATGTCACTCTCCTTGCCCAGTTGCGAGGAGGGATAGACATCGATCTGGTAGCGGCCATTGGTGCGCTTGGCGATTTCGGCGGCGGCCCACACCGAGGCGGTGTGGAACGGCTCGGCGGGCTCATAGACATGGGCCCATTTCAGCTTGGTCTGGGCCGCGGCGGGGCCGGCGGACAGGCCCGCCAGCGGGCTGAGCGCAACGGCGGACGCAAGCACGAGCGCGGCCGAAAGGCCGCGGGACATCAAGGACATGGGCTTCCTCCAGCATAAGCGGATCCGACCTTTTTGGCCGGTTAAATCGTTTTGATCGGCAGTTGGCGCTGCCGATCAAGGACCGGTGCCATGCTAGTATGCGGACAGAACTCGGCAAGGGGCGCCGGACGATTTTGTCCGTGCCCGGCGTTTTTTCTTGGGCGTCACCCTCCCGGACAGAAAATCCGCAGACGATGGCCGTCCGGATCGGCGGCGACGAAGGTGTGGCCGAAGTCCAGATCCACCGGCGGCTGCAGAATTGTCAGGCCGCGATCGCGCCAGTCCGCGTGACGGGCGTCCACCTCGGCCGGGGTGTCCACCGCAAAGCACAGTTCGCCGCCGCCGCCGGTGAGCTGCGCGGCCGGCTCCACCGTGTGGCGGGACCACAGGCCCAGCTTCACGCCGCCGTCGAGGATGAACAAGGCAAAGGTGGGCGAGGTCTCCACCGGCGGACGGCCCAGCAGCGCGCCATAGAAGGCGGCGCTGGCCTCGGGGCGGTCCACATACAGCAGAAGATAGACATTGGACGACATGGCGAGCTCCATCACTGAGGATGGCGCACGCTAGGCGGGGGCGGTGTCAGTTTCCGTCAGCAGCCTTCGGCGCGGCGGTCATCTGCTCCTGCCTCCAGGCCTTCAGCAGCGCCTGCCGGCGGCGCGGATAGCGCTCCGGGGTCACCGCCAAGGCGGCGATCCGGTCGGTGCGGAAGCTGCGGAAGTCGTCCCGCAGTTCACACCACGCCACCACCACCCGCACCTCCTCGAAGAAGGCCAACGCAAACGGCCAGATCCGCCGCTGGGTGATTCCGCCGTTGCCATCGGCATAAGTGATGGCGAGCTTGTGCTCGCGGCGGATGGCGTCGCGAATCACGGCGGCATCGGCGCTCTCCGCCGGCTGCGGTGTGCCTGGCCCCACCAGCAGGGCAGAGGCCTCCAGATCCTCCTGCAAGGCCGCCGGCAGCACGGCGGCGATCTTCACCAAGGCGCTGGCGGCAGCCATGCCCAGTTGCGCATCGCCGCGGCGCGCCACCCAGCGCGAGCCCAGCACCAGCGCTTCGATCTCCTCCACCGAGAACATCAAGGGCGGCAAGGTGAAGCCGGGCTTCAGCACATAGCCGAGGCCGGCTTCGCCCTCGATCATCGCCCCCTGCGCCTGCAAGCTGGCGATGTCGCGATAGAGGGTGCGCAGGCTGATGCCCAGATCCGCCGCAAGCTGGCGGCCGGCCACCGGCTGGCGATGAGCCCGCAGGGATTGCAGAAGCGCCAGCAGACGTTCGGAGCGGGACACGGCAGCGCCTTTTCCCCGCATCAGGCGGGGCAACTTCGTCGGGACCGCCGACCTTGCAGCGCCGGTGCCGCCAGATCAAACCCTGCCGCTTAGTCGTCCAGCCACAGCCGGTTCACATGGCCCATCTTGCGGCCGGGCCGGGCCTCATCCTTGCCGTAGAGATGCAGATGGGCGCCGGGCTCCGCCAGCAGCCGCAGCCAGCAGTCCGCATCGGCGCCAATCAGATTGGTCATCTCGACCCGGCCGAGCCGACGCGGATCGCCCAGCGGCCAGCCGGCGATCGCCCGCACATGCTGCTCGAACTGTGAGGTCACTGCCCCGTCCATGGTCCAATGCCCGGAATTGTGGACGCGGGGGGCGATCTCGTTGACCAGGATGCCGTCGCGGCCGCCGGCGGAGACGACGAACAACTCCACCGCCATCACCCCCACATAGTCCAGCGCCGAGGCGATCCGGCAGGCGATGGCCCGGGCGTCCCGCGCCGCTTCC
Source organism: Azorhizobium sp. (assembly GCA_965227945.1). Lineage (GTDB taxonomy): Bacteria > Pseudomonadota > Alphaproteobacteria > Rhizobiales > Xanthobacteraceae > Azorhizobium. The sequence goes on from CBDDGQ010000005.1 coordinate 1,226,610, forward strand.
GGCTGCAGCGCGGCCGGCACCGTGGACAGGTGCAGGATGTGGTCGCGATGGACGTTCTCGGTCACGTCATAGGCGGCGAAGGCATCGTCCGGGCGGCGCGCGCCGACCACGGACACCTCGCGCAGGAAGGGGATGAACCCCTCCAATATGGCCGGCTGGGCGCCGATGGTGGCCCAGGCGGCGGCGAGATCATCGCCGGGACGGATCGTCACTTGGCCCTTGCCGTCATAGCCGAAGCGGCGGGTCTTCAGGACCGCCGGCAGGCCAAGGTCGGCCACAGCGGCGGTCAGGCTGTCGAGATCGTCCACGGCGGCGAACGGCGCCGTCTGGATCCCGAGATCCCGCACGAAGCTCTTTTCCGCCAGCCGGTCCTGCGTGATCGCCAGCGCCTTGGCGCCGGGGTGCAGGGGCACCCGCGCGGCGAGGCGCTCGGCGGTCGCCAGCGGCACATTCTCGAATTCGTAGGTGACCACGTCCACCTGGGCGGCGAAGCGGTCCAGCGCCTCCGCATCGTCATAGGCGGCACAGATATGGCTGTCACTCACCTGAAAGGCGGGGCTGTCCTTGTCAGGGCACAGGATGCAGGTCTTCAGGCCCAATTGGGCGGCCGCCAGCGCGATCATGCGCCCCAGCTGCCCGCCGCCGAGGATGCCGATGGTCGAACCAGGGGTGAGCATGGTCAGGAGGGTCGCTCCGCTACGCTCTCGGTGCGTGCCGCGCGCCAGGCGTCCAGTCGCTCCGCCAACTCCGGATCGGACAAGGCCAGCACGGCGGCCGCCAGCAGCGCTGCATTGATGGCGCCGGGCTTGCCGATGGCGAGCGTCCCGACCGGAATGCCCGCCGGCATCTGGACGATGGAGTGCAGGCTATCCACGCCGCGGAGCGCTTTGGACTCCACCGGCACGCCGAACACCGGCAGCGGCGTCAGCGCCGCCACCATGCCGGGCAGGTGGGCCGCGCCACCGGCGCCGGCGATGATGACCTGGAAGCCCTCCGCCTTGGCGCCCTTGGCGAACGCCACCATGCGGTCCGGCGTGCGATGGGCCGAGACGATGCGGGCGTCGCAGCCGACGCCGAGCGCTTCGAGAGTCTCGACAGCATGGTGCATGGTGTCCCAATCGGACTGGCTGCCCATGATGACGGCCACCGGCCGATGCCCCATTTCGCACATCCCTGGAAAAGGAAAGCGCGGCTTTATAGGATCGGGGGGGCGGGGGCAAGGGCCTTTGGCGGCGCGGACACCGCCAGGCTGGCGTCAGACTGGCGGAGCCGGCGCGCGCAACGCCCGTCCGCCGCCGCCGCGGGCGATGCCGAGGCTGGGCGCATCCAGCGAATCGATCTCCTCGGCCATGACCACCCGATTGCGTCCGCCATCCTTGGCGGCATAGAGCGCCATGTCCGCGCGCTTCATCCACTCATCCACATTGTCGTCCGGGAAACGTTCCGCGACGCCGATCGAGATGGTGATGTTGAGGAACTTATTGCCGGGGAGCGCGATCGAGGTATTGGCGAATTCCCAGCGCAGGCGCTCGGCCTCCTCATAGGCATCGGCCTCGGAGACGCCGGACAGCAGAATGGCGAATTCCTCGCCGCCGATGCGGGCCGCATGGGCGGCATGGGGGGCCATCAGCTGGGCCACGGCCAGCAGCGCGAGGTCGCCGCCATCGTGGCCATAGGTGTCGTTCACGCGCTTGAAATAGTCGATGTCGAGCAGCAGCACGGAGGCGGGCGTGCGGTTGCGAATGATTTCCTCCGCCTGGGAGAAGAAGGCGCGGCGGTTGAACAGATTGGTGAGGAAGTCCCGGGTCGCCAGCCGCACCAGTTCGCGCTGGGCCTGGTTCATCCGCTCGGCGGCGCGCAGGCGCGCATAGAGCTCGGGCAGGGCCGGCGGCTTGGAAACAAAGTCGTCGGCGCCCGAATCCAGCGCTTCCACCAGATGGGCGATGTCGGTGTTCGAGGACATGGCGATGACGTAGAGCGGCCGCCCGGCATTGGCGATCAGCCGCGCCTCCCAGCACAATTGCAGGCCGGAGACGCCGGAAATCTCGAAGCTGGTCATGAGCACGTCGACCCCGGCGCCGCTCTGCAGATGCGCCAAGGCCTCGGCACCGTCGGCGAATGCGACGACATCATGCCCGTTGTCGTTCAGCATCTTGGTCATCAGCTTGAGGGTGACGCGGCTGGCATCCACCAATAAAATCTGCATAAGTCTCTGGCCCCTCTTGTCATAAGGACGCCTATACATGCGATGGCATGTTTATCGCATGACACGAGTATGGGTGCGTCAAATACCGATCAAATGTGCGCGTCGGGCCAGCGGATCAGAATGATTTGGCACTGCGGCTCTTCTGGTCATAATCCGCGAGCCATTGCACAAAATCAACGCAGGATAGTTCCAGGGTGACTGGACTTCGCTTCAATTTGGATAGGCTTATCGGAGCGGCGCGACAGGCCGATGAAGGCGGACGCCGCCGTCCACCGGGCAGGGGGCGGCGGCGACGCGCTCACTTCATCCAGGCCGCCGAGATGCGGGCGTAGGTGCCGTCGTTCATCCGCAGGTGCAGCCACTGGTCCACGAACGCCTTGAACACGACATCGCCCTGCGGCAGCACGTAGGCCTTCTCGCTGAAGGTGAAGGGCTGGTCGGGATGCACGGCACACAGGCCCGGATGGCGCTGCTGCTGCAGGCGGGTCTCCACCGCATCGGTCATCATCAGATCGGCGCGCCCGGCCAGGATCTCCTCGAAGATCCGGGTATTGTCCGGATAGACCACGATCTTGGCCGCCTTCAGATTGGCGCGGGCGAAGCTCTCATTGGTGCCGCCGGGATTGACCACCGCCGTCACCTCCGGCCGGTCGATGTCGGTCAGCGTCTGGAACTTGGCCACATTCTCGCAGCGGGTGATGGGCGTCTTGCCGTCCACCAGGGTTGGGATGGAGAAGAAGGCCACCTTCTGGCGCGGCAAGGTGATGCTGACCCCGCCCATGACCATGTCGCAGGCGCCGCCGGTGAAGTCGGCCATCAGCTTGGACCAGGTTGTGGGCACGAAGGCCACCTTCACCCCGAGCGCCGCGGCCAGATCGCCGGCGAGATCGATGTCGATGCCCTCGAACGCCCCCGTGGCCGGATCGCGATAGGTGAAGGGGCGATAGTCGCCGGTGGTGCACACCTTCAGCGTGCCCGCCTGCATCACCTGCTCCAGCCGGCTGGGCGGCTCCGCGGCGGCAACGGGCGCGGCCGCCAGCCAGCAGCCGGCGAGGAGCGAGAGGCCGGTGGCGGAAAGACGGGCGGCGAGGCGGACGAACGGAGGGAACATGGCGGTGATCCTGGCTTGGCGTCGCTTATGGCTTTTTGTCCAGGGCTGCACGCTAGCGCGGGCGGTCGTCCGGCGCCATGCCTCCACCCCGCGGCGCGTGTGTTTCGGCCGCGCCGCCGCACGATCGCGGGTCCCCGACGGGCCCGGACCCGGGCGGCGGTACCGGGAAACGGAAAAATTGCGCGATGAGCCGAAATCAAATATAATGGCAAGTATTGCTGGCAATGAAATTAGTCTGTTGCCTGCGGTTCTTGCTGAAGTGCAGTGATGCTCTGATGACGGCACGCACGCACGCACTCGCTGCGAGACTGCGACTTCAGGCCCCGGGCGGGGGATCCGATGCGACTGAGCCGACGGGTGATGCTGGCGGTCCTGCTTCCGGCCGCGCTTGTGCTGCTGGGCGGGCTTTGGGCGACGGGCGCGCTGGCCCAGGTGCCGCCGCATCAGCCGGGGACCATCTGTTTCACCCAATATTTCTGGTGCTGGGCCCAGCCCCCGGGACCGCCGGGCTCCCCTTGCGGGTGCCCGAGCCCACAGGGATGGGTCGGGGGAGTCAGAGGGTGAAGCGCGTTAGTGGCGTCTGGCAACTGCTCTGTGGGGGAGGAAGCGATGAATCCGGAAGCCATTGACAGGTTATTGTCTGACGCAGAGCGCGTTGCAGAGACCGGCGTTCGCCTCGGGCGCTTCGCTGACCCTGGCTCATTCTTGACAACAATCCAAGACACACGCAAAGCGATCGGGGCGGATACCTTAACGGCAGATAATATTATTGCACTGCAGTCGAAGATGAACGCGGCGATTAAGGAATTGGCTCCGCTTACGCTCCAACAGATAAATGATGGAATTTTCTCTATCTCTGATATTATTCGGACATCATCTGCGAAATTGCTGACGCCTATATACACATTAATTGTATTGATCCTATCAATTTCGATACTTGTAAGTACAATGCTGGTCACGCAATTGTACGATAGGGCCACATCAATTTTGACGCTTGCAAAGGAGGTTGAAATTTCGAAAGCGAATGAAATGGCAATCAAATTGTACGATGTTATCACCGCAAATGAGACTAGTATTGTCCTCAATAGTAAGCCTTCGATAAAAGAAGAGAAAAATTCATTGAATTTTGTTCATGATGAATTCGTTCGAAAATATATCGAGCTTTCGAGGGAGGCTGTACGGAACGACGTGTACGCTCGTATGTCAGCCGAAATTCAGAGCGACATCGATTTTTATAGCCAAACGCCGATATTTGGCATTCTCAAAAATGTTAGTGGCACCGGCGTGAGCGTTCACACATCTGATGAGAGGCCCACATATGAGCAATACATAGAGAAAATACCGAAAATAAAGCAAGCGCTTGATGATTACAAAAATTATAACGCGAGTTATATTTCTACCGAGTTTAGTAAATATAACGGATCGGCGGAAGTGCTCATTAACAGTGATGTATGTAGATCGATTGAATCGACCAGGCCATTTGATGATCCGCTTCAGAGGTCTTGCGCCGTTCTGTCTTATTTTGTCGGATTGCGTCAAATCATGCATGCGATGAATTTACCGATTGACGGAACCTCCTCGAGTATAAAGGCTAATCAAATTCACGAGCTTCAAAATCGAATCTCCCTTTTTGGGCATTGGGTTCTCCCTGCGGCTTACGGGGCGCTCGGCGCGGTATTGTTTCAGATGCGTCGGATGCTTGATCCAAAAGAGCCAGGTCCGAGTTTTATGTTTTTTCTGTACAGAATTATAATCGGGGCATTCTCTGGAATTATTGTCGTCTGGTTCTGGACGCCGCCCCCGACTGCGCTATCACAGCAGAATTTTGCAACACTCAGTTCATTCGCCGTCGCATTCTTATTTGGCTTCAGCACCGATATTTTTTTCAAGTTCATTGATCGGATCGTCAACAGCCTAGGCGACGCGGTCGGTAAAACCCCAGGTGGCACAGTTGCCGGGAGCCAAGGCGATGCAGTTGGTAAGCCGCAATAGGCGAACTAGCTTATTCTGACCCCGCTTTAGCCACTCCCGCCGCCCCTCTCACCGCCACCGGCGGTGAAGCCACAGCCATTGCTCGGGATATTCGCGCACCCAGTCCTCGATAACGGATGTCACCACCTGCATGCCGCCTTGCACGTCGATCTTGCCGTCGGCGTCGCGGGGCAGGTGGACTTCTTCGGTGATCTCGATGCGGAACCGCCCCTTGGGCAGTCGGATCACCCGCATGCCGTGCACCGGGCAATCGAACTGGCGGGCGAGGCGCGCCAAGGTGGGGTTGGTGGCCGCCGGGCGGCCGAAGAAGGTCACCGTGACCCCCTGGCCCCAATGCTGGTCCACCAGCATGCCCAGATGGGCGCCATCCTCCAGCATGCGCACCATCTGCCGGCCGGCGGCGCGGCCGGCGCGGATCAGGCCCGGCATGGTCTGGGCGCGCATGCGCTCGATCAGGTCGGCCGCCTTGCGATTGTTGGGCGCCCGATAGAGCACCCCGCCGGACACGCCCAGCTTCTCGCCGGTGATGGCGTTCAATTCCCAATTGCCGGTATGGGCGGTGAAGAACAGGGCCGGGCGACCGTCGTCGCGCAGCCGCGCCATGATGTCGGCGCCCACCACCTCGATGCGCCCATTGCCGGGATGGGCGGGATCGTAATCCCAGATGCGGTCCAGCACGGCGAACTCGCCGGTCACCCGGCCGAGATTCTCCCACACCCCGGCCAGGATGCGCTCGATCTCGCCGCGCCGCTTCTCCGGAAACGCCGCGCGCAGGTTGGCGCGGGCGACCTTGCTCACCAGGAACCAGGGGCCGAACCCGCGCGCCAGGAGGCCGACGATGTTGGACGACCAGGAGATGGGGTAGAGGCGCATCCACCAGATGGAAAAGCGCACATAGCCGGCCACGAAGCTTTCGAAGGCCGGTTGCGTCTTGCGCACGAAGCGGCGCCACAGGCGCTTGCCGGTCCCCACGCGCGTGCTCCCGCTTCGCTCGCCGCTCAGAACTTCACGACGATCTTGCCGAACACCTTGCGGCTTTCCAGCCGCTCCAGGCCGTCATTGTACTGCTCCAGCGGCACCACGGTGTCGATCACCGGCTTCACGCCCCGGCCCATCTTCTCCAGCCCATCGGCCACATTGCGGATGGTGGCGCCGAACGAGCCGAAGATCTTGTACTGGCGCTGAAACAGCTGCATCAGATTCATGGTGGTGCTGACCCCGGAGGTGGAGCCGCAGGTCACCAGCCGGCCGCCGGGCTTCATGGACAAAAGCGAGCCCTGCCAAGTGTCGGCGCCCACATGCTCGAACACCACGTCCACGCCCACCTTCTTGGTGATCTTGCGCACTTCGTGCTCGAAGCGGTCCACCTTGTAGTTGATGACGTGGTCGGCGCCGAGCGCCAGGGCCTTGGCCGCCTTCTCGTCATCGCCCACGGTGGTGATGACATGGGCGCCCACGTCCTTGGCCAGGCGAATGGCCGCCGAGCCGATGCCCGAGCCGCCCGCATGCACCAGCACGGTCTCGCCCTTCTCCAGCTTGGCATTGTCGAACAGCATGTGCTCGACGGTGGAGAAGGTGATGCCGGCGCAGCCGGCCTCCTCGAACGACACGCCCTCGGGGGCGGGGATCACCAGCCGCTCGGGCATGTTCAGCACGTCGCGGGCAAAGCCATCCACATGGAAGCCGAGGACGCCGCCCACCTTCTCGCAGAGATTGTCGCGGCCCTTCAGGCACTGGGCGCAGTGGCCGCAGGTGAGCGCGCCATACATGGCCACCGTCTGGCCCACCTTCAGGCCGCGCACGTCGGCACCCAGGGCCACGATCTCGCCGGCGGCTTCCGCGCCCACCACGAGGGGCATCTTGCGCTTGGCGAACGCCATGCCGCGCCAGCCCCACACGTCGATATGGTTCAGGGCCAGGGCCTTGACCCGCACCTGCACCTCACCGGCGCCGGGGGCGTCGGGCTCGGGCATGTCGACGATCTGAAGGGTGCGGTCGGAGACGAGCTGAAGGGCGCGCATAAGAGTCCTGACAAATCAGCGATGGGCGGCGAGCGCGGCGGACAGGCCCCCGTCCACCGGGATCACGGCGCCGGTGATATAGCCCGCGCCGGGCGAGAAGAGAAAGGCGGCAACCTGTGCCACGTCGTCCGGCTGGGCGAAGCGCCCGGCCGGGATCTGGCCTTCCAGGCGCGCGCGATGGTCGGCGAACTTGGCCAGCATGGCGGTGTCGATGAAGCCGGGGGCGATATAGTTGACGGTGACGCCGCGCCGGGCGCTCTCCACCGCCAGCCCGCGCACATGGGCCAGCAGCGCCGCCTTGGAGGCGGCATAGGCCACATTGCCGGGATTGGCCTGCAGCGCCGCCACCGAGCCGATGGCGACGATCCGGCCAGCCTTGGCGCGGGTCATGGGGCGCACCAAGGCGCGGGAGAGGCGCACGAAGGCGAAGTGATTGACCTGCATCACCGCTTCGGCCTTGTCCTGGTCCACCATGGCCGCCAGCGTGTCGTAGGACGCCCCGGCATTGTGGCAGAAGCCGAAATAGGTCTCCCCCGCCTCCAGCGCCTCGGCCAGCTTTTCCACCGCCGCGCGGTCGGCCAGATCGACGGAATGGGCGGTGAGCATCGCGCCCGGAAGGTCGGCCTGGATCTCGACGATCAGCGCCTTGGCTTCGGCCTCGGCACTGCGATAGGTGAAGTCCACGGCAAAGCCGGCCGCCGCCAGGGCGCGCACGATGGCCGCGCCCAGGCCGCGCCCGCCGCCGGTGACCAGAACCTTCTGCGGAACGGTCTGGCTCACGCGGGCTCCCCGGCGATCACCAGGCAGACATTCTGGCCGCCAAAGCCGAACGAGGACGAGATGACCCGGTTCACGGTGGCATCGCGGGCGACATTGGGCACCACGTCCAGCGGGATGGCCGGATCGGGCACATGATAGTTGATGGTGGGCGGAATGCGGCTGTTGCGGATGGTCAGCAGCGACACCGCCGCCTCGATCGCCCCCGCGGCGGTGAGCGTGTGACCGATCATCGACTTGTTGGAGGAGATCGGCACGTTCTTCAGGTGCTCGCCGAACACCGCGGCCAGCCCCACATGCTCCATGCGGTCATTCTCCGGCGTGGAGGTGCCGTGGGCATTGATATAATCCACGTCCTCCGCCGTGATGCCGGCATCTTCCAGCGCCCGCTTGATGCAGCCGATGATCGGCTTAGCATCGGGGCTGGAGCGGGTGCGGTGGAAATTGTCCGCCATCTCGCCAGCGCCTTCCAGCACGCCGAGGATCTTGGCGCCGCGCGCCGTGGCATGCTCCAGGCTTTCCAGCACCAGCGCCGCCGCGCCTTCGGCCATGACGAAGCCATCGCGATTCTTGGCGAAGGGGCGCGAGGCTTCGGCGGGATTGTCGTTGGCGGTGGTGAGGGCCGAGAGCAGCGAGAAGCGGATCAGCGCCTCGGGGTGCACCGAGCCGTCGGTGCCCAGCGCCAGGGCCGCGTCGCATTCGCCGCGCCGAATGGCCTCGACGCCAAGCTGGATGGCGGTCGCGCCAGAGGCGCAGGCGGTGGACAGCGAGATGGGCTGGCCGCGAGTGCCGAACCGGTCCGCCAAGGCATCGGCCACCGAGCCGAACAGGAAGCGTTCATGCCAGGGGCGGAACTTGCCGGTGGCCGCAGCATCCAGCAGGTCATGATAGATCAGCGGTCGGCGGGTGACTTCCTCCGCCAGGCGCTTGCGCTCCGGCCATTCGATTTCCACCGGCGGCACGGCGGCAAACAGGGGACCCGGGAAGTCGCCCTTGGTCCCAAGACCGGATTCGCCGATGGCCTCTTCCGCCGCCAGGGTCGCCAGCTTCTGCGACAGATTGGGCGCGGCGACCCGCTCGTCGAACAGGAAGTCCACGGTGCCGGCGATGGTGGTGCGCATGCCCTCGATGGGGAAGCGGGTGATGCGGTGGATGCCGGATTCGCCGGCCGTGAGCTTGGCCCAATTGTCGTCCTTGCCCTGGCCGAGCGAGGTGACGATGCCGATGCCGGTGACCACCACGATGGGGCGGCCGAACTTGTCGTTGTGGATCTGCGCCACAGGCGCCTCCTCATCTGAGCAAGCCCGGGCGGAACCGGGCGCAGCAGCCTTGCGTGGCATCCGCCACGCCCGAAACTGCGATTTTGGGCGCAGAGTCCAGGCTGCCTAAGGGTTTCAGGGTCGAACAGACCCCGCCCGGTCTGCTTCATCTGGCCTCAACCTAATGCGTCGGCGCGAATTTGCATCCCTGCACGCGCCAAACGCCCAGCTTAAGGTCAGCCGGCCTTCTCAACCAGCCCCACGCCTTCGCCACGCCAGTGGCCGACGGCGGTCACGATCACCCGTTCCAGGGCGCCGGCCGCCGGGGCTTCCAGCGGCACCTCCGCCACTGGAGGGACGGCCGTGCCGTGGGAAATGCTCAAGGCCGCCAAGGCCAGCAGCGCGGTGAACTGCGCTTCGAAGCCATGCCCGATGCGATTGGCCATCACCCGGACCGGTACCCCTGCGGCGCCCAGCGCCTCGGCTTCCGCCTCGGTGGCGCCATTGGCGCCGGTGGCCCCGGAATAGATCGCGGTGGTGGGGCCGGTGCCGGCGCCGGCGATCAGCCCGCGCAGCTTCTCCGCCACGCTGCCGGGCACATCGCGCTTGGCCCGCTCCGACCACACGCCGGAAAGCTTGGCGATGGGCGTGGCGCCGCGGGCGGTGGCGTGCTCGGGCGATTCCAGCACCAGGAAGGCGCCCATGGAGCCGGAGGGAATGCCGGGCGCCGCCTCGGCTCCCAGCACCGGCCGGAACCCCTTCGTCATGCAGAAGTCGTTCAGCGCGTAGAGGAGCAGCATGTCCTCGCGCTCGGCATTGTAGCCGCCGCCCACCAAGGCGATCTCGCTCTGTCCGGCGGCGATCCGCGAGAAGGCGATGCGGGTGGCATCCACCCCGGCGCTCTCTTCGCCCATGAAGGTGCGCGAGGACCCGGTGACGCCGTGGACGATAGAGATGTTGCCCGCCAGCAGATTGGACAATTGCGCCAGCGACAGGGTCGGCCGCAGATCGGACAGCAGCCGCTCGTTCAGCGAGCGGCCCCAGTCGTTGGAGGCCAGCAGATCGTTGAGGATGGCGGCATCGGCGAGGAAGTCGCGCTCGCCGCCACCGGCCGCCACGATCATGTCGGTGCGGGCCAGGATCTCGGTGTTCTTGGCGATGCCGGCGGACTCCAACGCCAGCCCGGCCGCATAGGTGCCGATGCGCTGCCAGGCTTCCATCTGCCGCTGATCGCCCTTCTTGGGGATCTGCTGGTCGTAATTCACCTTGACCAGGGGATGCACCACGTACGGCGCAAAGGTCTCGGTATCCACCACCGGGCCGGTATGGCCCGACAAGGCGGTCCAATGGGCCTCCAGCCCCTCGCCGAGCGAGGAGACGAGGCCGATGCCGGTGATCCAGACATCGCGCTGGCCCGGCTGATGGGGGTCACGCATCGACGAAGCCCGCCACCGGGAATTCCACCCGCTCGGCCACCTTGAGCACCACATCCTTCATCCGGCCTTCCGGCCAAGCGAGGACGCGGAACACCAGTTCGGCATTGCACACCGGCTTGCCTTCGATCAGCGCCTTGGTCTGCGCCACAACGAAGCCGGAGCCCTCGTGCAGGATCTTCGCGTGCAAATCGAGCATCTGCCCCGGCACGACGAAGGTGCGCAGCTTGGCTTCCTTGACGGTGGCCAGGAACGGCATCTTCTCGAATCGGTTGCGGGCCAGAATCAGCCAGCCGGTGGTCTGCGCCATCGCTTCGATGAGCAGCACACCAGGCATGATGGGATGGCCGGGAAAGTGCCCCTCGAAAATGGAGCTCTCGTGCGGGACCAGTCCCTCGCATTGAATGGTCTCAAGACCGGGATCGATTGCGACGACCCGGTCCACCATCTTGAAAACTTCAGGGCGCATACGCTCCGTCCGACCTCACGCGGTCTTTGCAGCGACCAGTTCGTCGATCCGGGCGCAGAGGTTCTTGAGCACGAAATACTGCTCGGTGGTGGCTTTGCCGTCGTTGACTTCCTGGGTCCACTGCTCCAGCGGCAGCTTGATCCCGAACGCCTTGTCGATGGCGAAGGCGATGTCCAGGAAGTCCAGGCTGTCGATGCCGAGGTCGTCGATGGCATGGCTTTCCGGCGTGATCGTGTCCCGCGGGATGTCGCACGTCTCGGCGATGATGTTGGCCACGGTATCGAACGTCGAAGACATCAGTACGCCTCTTTAATTGCATAGCCGCCGCGGGCACGACCGGCGCGCGGGGACGCGAACGGCAGCCACGGCGAAGGGTGCGGCCGGGTGGCCCCATCGGGATCGTCGATGGCCCCTATAGCGAAGCCAGCCACCGGATTCAATGGCACCCTCGCCGACGGACCCCTCAGCGGGCCCGAATGCGACACCAAAACGACAGGACACGGGCCGCGCCCTCCCATGCCCTCAGGTCTCCGCCAAAGCGCGCGCCAGCAAAAGGTCGGTGGCCGCCGCCACCGGATTGGTGCCGAATACGCCCCGCTGGGTCCGCAGCCGGGTGCCGGCATAAGCTTCGGCGATGGCGGCGGGCGCGCCGCTGGCAAGCGCCGCCGCAGCGGCCAGGGTGGCCAGCCGATCGGCGGCGCGCCGGGCCAGAGGCTGGGGATCACGGGCGGTGAGATCCTCGATGATCTGCTGCGCCGTGCCGGCCACGCCCGGCAAATCGCCGGCCTCCGCCGCCAGCGCGGCCACCAGGGCGCGCGCCGCCTCGGGCTCGCGGCCGGCGGCGCGCAGCAGGTCCAGGGCCACCACCGTGCCGGAGCCCTCCCAGATGGCGTTGACCGGTGCTTCCCGATACAGGCGGGGCAGGGCGCTCTCCTCCACATAGCCATTGCCGCCCAGGCACTCCATGGCCTCATAGATGAAGGCGGGGGCGGCCTTGCACACAGAAAATTTGACCGCCGGCGTCAGCAGGCGGGCCCGCACCGCCTCCAGCGGATCGCTCGGCGCGCGGTCGAAGCTGGCGGCCAGCCGCAGGGTCAAGGCGGTGGACGCCTCGCTGTCCAGGGCCAGGTCCGCCAGCACGGCGCGCATGGCGCCCTGGGTCTCCAACCGCTGGCCGAACACGGCCCGGTGGCGGGCATGGTGTGCCGCCTGCGCCAGGGCCATCCGCATCAGGCCGGCGGAAGACACCGCGCAATCCAGCCGGGTGAGCTGCACCATCTCCAGAATGGTGGGCACGCCCCGGCCCTCCGGCCCCACCCGCCACGCAAAGGCGCGCTCGAATTCCACTTCGGCCGAGGCATTGGAGCGGTTGCCCAGCTTGTCCTTCAGCCGCATCAGGCGCAGCCCATTCACCGCCCCGTCGGGGCGGAAGCGGGGCATCAGGAAGCAGGTCAGGCCCCCCGGCGCCTGGGCCAGCACCAGGAAGGCGTCGCTCATTGGAGCGGAGAAGAACCATTTGTGGCCGGTGATCTCATAGTCCTCCCCGCCCACCGGGGTGGCGCGGGTGGTGTTGGCCCGCACATCGGTGCCGCCCTGTTTCTCGGTCATGCCCATGCCGAGGGTCACCGCGCTCTTTTCCCAGAACGGGAGGAAGCGGCCGTCATAGAGCCGCGAGCGGATGCGCGGCAGCCACTCTGCCAGCAGCGCCGGTGCCGCGGCCAAGGCGGCGGGGGCGGCGTGGGTCATGGTCAGCGGGCACACATGGCCGGCTTCCACCTGGCTCACCAGGAACAGCCGGGCGGCGCGGTCCAGATGGCGGCCGCCGTCCCAGGTGGAGGCGTGCAGGCCAGCGACGCTGCTCTCCGCCATCAGCGCATGATAGGCCGGGTGAAACGCCACCAGATCCAGCCGCCGGCCCTGCGGATCATGACTGTGCAGACGCGGCGGGCTTTCATTGGCGAGGCGGCCGAGGCCGAGGCGATCCTGGCTGCCCCAGTCGGCGCCGAAGGCCAGCAGGGCGGCCGCGCCACGGCCATGACCGCCGACCGCACCCCGCAGCGGGGCGTCCAGCGCCGCAAGGTTCACGTCGCCGAACGGGGGCGACTGGTTGGTCACCGCCTCCGCCGGTGACACATCGGCGGACGAGGATGCGGACGCCGTCGCCGAAGCCGCGGCGAAGGATGATGCAGCCATGAGCGCCCTCCCGGGGGCAGGGCCGATGCGTTGGAGCAGCGGGCCGTGAGTCTTATGGGGTCTGCGGCGGTGCCCGCCGCAACCGCGTCTATGAAAGGCGCGTTCGTGGTCCGGTTCAAGGCCGGGGCGACAGCTTCCCGGCCCCGTCGCGGGAAGTTGCGGGAAAGCCCGCCTCATGCCCGCAAAAGCCTTTCCTCCCCATGGGGCGCGTCCTAGGCTCCGCTCATGCCTGTCTTCGCAATTCTCTGGCCATGGATCGGAATCGGGGCTGCTGGCATCCTCCTGCTGATGCTCGGTCTGACCGACGGGCTGCAGGCGGATCGCACCATCCCGCGCTGGTTCGATCTGCCGTGGCTGGTCTGGCTGGGCCTTGCCGCGACGCTGCTGCACGCGTTCGAAGCCCACGGCCTCGATCTGAGCGGAATGCCCTATGCCTGGCGCGGCGCGTTATGCGGCATGCTGGGCTATCGTGATCCCATTTCCTGCCCCGTGCCGCTGTCATTCGTCACCGTGGCCAATCTCGGTTCGGTCTGGGCGGCGGGACTGCTGGCAGCGCTGCTGTGCCGCCGCTCGCACGCCATCGGCCTCAGCCTGTTCGCCGTGCCGCTGGTGAGCGCGTGCCTGCAGATCGGCGCGGCGGTGATGCTGGGCCGCTACATTCCCGGCCTGTTTACGGCGGTCGTGCTGCTGCTGCCGGTGAGCCTGTGGACCTTGTCCGTGGCGGCGCGGGCGGGCCTGCCGGCATCCGCGCTGATCGTCGTGCCGGTGAGCGGGCTGGTGGCCTTGGTCATCCTGATCGGGGCGCTGACGGCCGATCTGCGGGACGTCATCGGCGTCTGGCCGCTCAACATCATCGCCGGCCTTGCCATCTGCGTGCCGGCGGCGCTGATGGCCGTCGTCGCGCGCACCCGTCCCGCCCCGCCGCCACCGCAGGTTCGACGCAGGCCGAATTTGCGGAGCGTACCAAGCGGTGCGACCGCCCCGCGGCGGGCGCCCCCGCAGACCGGCGCCGGACCCTAAGGCGCTGGCGCCTGCCTATACGCTGGCGCCCTTGGCCTTGGCGCGCTTCAGATGCTCGTCCAGCCGCGGCAGGATCTCCACGAAATTGCAGGGGCGGTAGCGCACGTCCAGCTGGTTCGCCAGGATCTCGTCCCAGCCGTCGCGGCAGGCACCGGGAGAGCCGGGCAGGCTGAAGATGTAGGTGGCATTGGCGACGCCCGCAGTGGCGCGGCTCTGCAAGGTCGAGGTGCCGATCTTGCCGAAGGAGATCATGTGAAAGACCGTGGAGAAGCCTTCCATGCGCTTCTCGAACAAAGGCTCCACGGCCTCCGGGGTCACGTCGCGACCGGTAAAACCGGTGCCGCCGGTGGTCAGCACCACATCGATGGCCGGGTCGGCGATCCAGCCCTTCACCACGGCCTGGATCTCCGCCACATCGTCGGTGACGATGCGCCGGTCCGCCAGGTGGTGGCCCGCCGTGGTCAGGCGCTCTTCCAGCAGCGCACCCGAACGGTCGTCCTCCAGGGCCCGGGTGTCGGAAATGGTGAGAACCGCAATCCTCAGCGCCACGAAGGTGCGCTCTGCGTCGATGCCGGCCATCAGAGGGACCCCTGCAAGGTGTTGCACTGCTTCATGTCGCCGGTCTTCAGGCCCTTGGTGAACCACTTCACCCGATTGACCGACGAGCCGTGGGTGAAGCTGTCCGGCACCACCGTGCCCTGGGATTGCTTCTGCAACCGATCGTCGCCGATGGCCGAGGCGGCATTGAGGGCTTCCTCCACGTCGCCGGGCTCCAGGGTGCGGAACATCTCATTGGCGTGGTAGGCCCAGACGCCCGCGAGGCAGTCGGCCATCAGCTCGGTGCGCACGGAGATGCCGTTGGCTTCGCGCTTGGTGGTGGCATTGCGCTGGGCGGCCTGCATCTTGGGCAGGATGCCGATCACATTCTGCACATGGTGGCCCACCTCATGGGCGATCACATAGGCCGCGGCAAAATCCCCGGGCGCATTGAAGCGGGTCTTCATGTCGTTGAAGAAGGACAGGTCCAGATAGACCTTCTGATCCTCCGGGCAATAGAACGGCCCCATGGACGCGGAGGCGCCGCCGCATTCCGAGCGGGTGGAGCCGGAGAAGAGGACAAGGGTAGGATCGGGATAGGTCTTGCCCTGTTCGCGGAACAGCGCGGTCCAGACGTCTTCGGTCTGCGCCAGCACCCGCGCGGCGAACTTGCCCATCTGATCGTCCGGGGCCCCGGTCTTGCCCGCGGGGGCGCTCTGCTGCGGCGAGCCGCCGCCCTGGATCGCCTCCAGTCCGCCGATCAGGGTGAGGGGATTGATGCCCAGCGCCCAGCCCACGAGGCCGACGATGATCATGGTCCCGATGCCCAGGCCGCCACGTCCGCCGGGCATCTGGAACCCGCCACCGCCGCCGCGGCGGTCTTCCACATTGCCGCTGGCCCGGAAATCATCCAAACGCATGTCGTTCTCCCCGGCGCACTGTCGGCCTCGCGCAGACAATGCCGCCGTCGGCTCCTGGTTCGATCGCCCGACGCCGATTTGCGCCCAAGGCACGGCCCGGCGCGCCTCTGCGCCTCGCCAAACGTCAGCCAGACGGTCTGGGCCAAGGGCGTGGCACCGTCAAGACAGCCCGGTGGCGCGGTGCGGTAGGCCCCGCTTGCCAGGGACACGCGTCCTCGTCATTTTCGGTGGTAAGCCACAAGGAGAGTCGTGACGCATGGGTCGTCCCGCGGGCAGCATCAAGATCAGCCCGGTCAAGGCCTCTGCGGCGGGGGCGGGGCTCGGCTTCAAGCGCGAGCGGGCCGCCTATCGCGCCGGCGCCATGCCAGTGGCCGGCGCCGATGAGGCCGGCCGCGGGCCGCTGGCCGGTCCCGTGGTGGCGGCCGCCGTGGTGCTGGACCCCAAGCGGGTGCCGTCCGGCCTCGACGATTCCAAGAAGCTGACGCGAGAACGGCGCGAGGCGCTGTTCGCGGAAATCTGCGCCACCGCCGAAGTGGCGATATCGCTGGCGCCGCCGGCCCGCATCGATCGCGACAACATCCGCCAGGCCACCTTGTGGGCCCTCGCCAATGCGGTGCGCGGCCTGCCGTGCCCGCCGGCGCTGGTGTTCGTGGACGGCAATGACCGTCCGCCGCTCGATTGTACCGTGGAGATGGTGATCGGCGGCGACGCGCTGATCGCCTCCATCGCCGCCGCCTCCATCGTCGCCAAGGTGACGCGGGACCGGCTGATGACGGGCCTGGGCCTGGCCCATCCCGGCTACGGCTTCGAGCGCCACATGGGCTATGGCACGCCCGAACACAGCGCCGCGTTGCGGCGGCTCGGTCCTTGCCGGCACCATCGCACTTCGTTCGCGCCCGTCCGCATGCAGCAATTGCTGCTGTTCGATCCGGTCGCGGAGGAGCTCCCCGTTACGGAAGAGGCTCTCCTCCGCAGCGGGGAAGCGGCGCCCGTGTAAACGGGTTCAGTGGCCGGTGAGGGCCTGCTCTTTGCGCCACGCGTCCACCGCGATGGCCAGCGACACCACGCCCCAGAACAGCAGATACTCGATGCCGCCCTGGGCCCAGTACCAATGCAGCCCCTTGGTGGCGATGATCGCGTAGGCCGCCACCGCCATGCAGCCGGCCGAGGCGAGGCCGATCCAGCGGGTGAACAGGCCGAAGGTCAGGCCCACCAGCGACAACGATTCGAATACCAGCGCCAGCCCGAGGAACAGCGGCGCCGGCACCAAGCCCGCTTTGGTGAAGAAGGCCAGAGACGCATCGATGCCGGTGAGCTTCTGCAGCACGTGGGGGGCGTAGAGCAGCCCTGCCATCATGCGCACGATGTTCATGCCATCGGTCAGGGCAAAGCGGTTGGGCAGCGTGACCGGCCCGATCAAGGCGCGAAGCGAAAGCCCAGCTGGAGCGGGGCGAGGGGTGGACAGGCCGAGGGACATGGCGAACTCCAAACTGCAGGTGATGATCGACTCTGGTCCCGCTGACGCTTCGGAGCCTTGATGCAACGCAACATGTGGGCGCAGGTGTGCGGCCGAGAATTTTACAATCCGTTCGCACCGGCGGTGCTATGACACTCGAAATGCAGAACGGAGCGGGGCGAAGACCGTGGGTGTGTCAGTGTTGAGGACTTGTCGGCTTTCTGCCCACCGTCTGACGACCGCAGTGCCGGCGTCCGTATCGCGTCGCCGGGCCTTCGTGCTGATGGCCTGTCTGCAGGCGGCGCTTGTCCTGTCCGGCTGCGCCGACCGTCCGGGTCCCGACGTGCTGTTGCCCCTGCAGGCGCAGGCGGCCGGGACGCGGTCCATTGACGTCATGGTGGCGACCACCCGGCAGCGCGACGCCCGTCCGGGCACGTTTTTCAGCGGCGAGCGCGGCAGCGGGCTGGATTTCGCCACGGTGGATGTGAGCGTGCCGCCGACCCATCAGCCGGGCGCCATCGAATGGCCCAAGCAGGGCGCCGGCAACCCGGCCACCGACTTCGTGGTGCGCGAGGCGATCTATCAGGACAGCGAAGCGCAGTTCGTGCGCGACCTCAACGCCCAATTGGCCAAGCAGCCGGTCGGGCAGCGCCGGGTGCTGGTGTTCGTGCATGGCTACAACACCATGTTCTCCGAAGCGCTGTATCGCCTGACCCAGGTGGCCGCCGATTCCGGGGTCAGTGGCGTTCCGGTGCTGTTCTCCTGGGCCTCGCGCGGCAAGACCGAGGACTATGTCTATGACAACAACAGCGCCACGGCGGCCCGCGACAGCCTGGAACAGACGCTGAATCTGGTGGCGTCCAGCAATGCGGAAGAGATTACCATCCTGGCCCACTCCATGGGCAATTGGGTGACCGTGGAAGCGCTTCGGCAGATGAAGATTGCCGGTCGGATGATCCCGACCAACCGGATCGGCAACGTCATCCTGGCGGCGCCTGACATCGATGTGGACGTGTTCAAGTCGCAGCTGAAGCGGTTCGGCAAGCCCACCAAGCCGTTCATCGTCATCGTGTCCCGCGACGACAAGGCGCTGGGTTTCTCCGATCTGATCGCCGGCGGGAAGACCCGCCTCGGGGCCTATAAGGATGATGCCGAACTGGTGGCCCTGGGCGCCGTGGTCATCGACATGACCAATGTGAAGGCCATGGACGGGATGAACCATGGCAAGTTCGCGCAACTGGTCGGGATGAGTTCGAAGATGCGCGAGATGGTGGCCCAGTCCGCCGCCGCCAATGGCGGCGTGGTGCCGGAGACCCTGGACATGGACGGCGTGCAGATCAGCGGCATCGATCGGCTGCGCTTCCCGGGCACGACCACCGCCGCCGCCGCGACCGTCCCAGCCGCGCGCTAGAGCATTTCCCCGTTCATTCGAATCGGTGAAATTCTCTATCTCTTTGTTTCATCGCGTTTTCTTCACGCGGACCGGGCTCCGCTTCGCTCGAAAACGCTCTAGGCGCGAGCGGAGCAAAGCCATGGCCAGCGTGCCATTGCAGAGCCGCCCCGCGGTGGCCTACGCCACCGGGGCCCAGAGCACGTCTTCGATCTTGCGTGCCCCGGTGGCCAGCATCACCAGCCGGTCCAGCCCCAGCGCCGCTCCGCTGGCCGGCGGCATCAGCGCCAGTGCGGCGAGGAAATCCGCGTCGATGGGATAGCGCTCGCCATAGAGCCGCGCCTTTTCGTCCATCTCCACCTCGAAACGGCGCCGCTGCTCAATGGGGTCGGTCAGTTCGCCGAAGGCGTTCGCCAGTTCCAGGCCGCAGGCATAGAGCTCGAACCGCTCCGCCACGCGCGGATCGGCGGGCTTGGGGCGGGCGAGGGCCGCTTCGCTGGTGGGATATTCGCACAGGAGGGTGGGCCGCCCGTGCCCCAGGTGGGGCTCGATCCGCTCCACCAGCACGCGGGAGAAGACGTCCGCCCAGGTATCGTCTGCCGCCACCCGAATGCCGGCCAGCGCCGCCGCTGCGGCAAACGGCGCCGCCTCCGGTTCCTGGCCAGCGGGCGCCAGATAGGGCGCGAGCGGCAGTCCGGCATGGCGCTCGAATGCTGCGACCAGGGTCAGGCGCTCCGGCGGGGCGAAGGGATCACAGGAGATGCCGCGATACTGGAAGACCTCGGTTCCGCCCGCTTCGGCCGCCAGCGCCAGCAGAGCGGCGCAATCGTCCATCAGGGCCTCGTAGGGGGCGTGGGCGCGATACCATTCCAGCATGGTGAATTCAGGATGGTGGCTCGGACCGCGCTCGCGATTGCGGAACACCTTGGCCAATTCGAAGATGCGCGCCTCCCCCGCCGCCAGCAGTTTCTTGGCGGCGAATTCCGGCGAGGTGCGCAGATAGAGCGTATCCGCCGCCCCGTCCGGGGCGAGGCGGGTGGTGGCAAAAGCGTGCAGATGCGCCTCGTTGCCGGGCGATCGCTGCAGGATGGGGGTTTCCACCTCCAGAAAGTCCTGGGCGGAAAAATGGGCGCGGATGGCGGCGGTGATGCGCCCGCGGCCCAGCAGGAAAGGCCGGCGATCGCCATGAATATCGGGCCGCCACCAGGGCGCGGGGGCCGACACGCTCATCGCCCGTGCCCTCGGTGCAATGGCCGCAAACACAAAACCTGGGCCCCGGACTGGCGAAAAGCGCGAAGATCGCTATGTTGCGCCCCGATGAAATATTGCGGCATGCCGCCAAAATCTGTCTGAGGAAGAGAAACCGTGGTCAAGGTCATCGCCAGCTCTCTGCGCAAGGGCAATGTCGTGGACGTGGACGACAAGCTCTACGTGGTTCTCAGTGCCGAGAACATCCACCCCGGCAAGGGCACCCCGGTCACCCAGCTGGACATGCGTCGCATCTCCGATGGCGTGAAGGTCTCCGAGCGCTATCGCACCACCGAGCAGGTGGAGCGCGCCTATGTGGAAGATCGCACCCACACCTTCCTCTATGAGGACAGCAGCGGATTCACCTTCATGAATCCGGAGAATTACGACCAGGTCACCGTGTCCAAGGACATTCTCGGCGACATGGCGGTGTATCTGCAGGAAGGCATGGAGTGCATCGTCTCCATGCATGGCGCCAACCCCATCGCCATCGACCTGCCGCAGCGCGTGACGCTGGAGATCGTCGACACCGAGCCCACCGTGAAGGGCCAGACCGCGTCGTCCTCCTACAAGCCCGCCATGCTGTCGAACGGCGTGCGCACCATGGTTCCCCCGCATGTGGCCACCGGCACCCGCGTGGTCATCATGACCGCCGACGCCTCCTATGTGGAGCGCGCCAAGGACTGAGCCCGACAGGCTTTTATCCTCTTGCTGCCCCAGGCGGCGCGCTGGCCGGCGCGCCGCCTTTTTGCACCGCAGGGAACCGGAGGGGTGGATTCCCCGTTGCAAGTCACAGCGGGGGATAAAGGCATAGGATGATGGATCTCATTGGCAAGCGCGTACTGATCGTCGAGGACGAGTTCCTGGTCGCATTGGGTCTGCAAGATAATCTGATGTCGCTCGGCTGCGTCGTGGTTGGACCGGCGGGAAGTCTGGCGGATGCGATGAACCTGGCAGAGACCGAAACGGTCGATGCTGCGATTCTCGATGTGAACTTGCGCGGCGAACTGGTTTTTCCCGTCGCCGATGTGCTGGCCGACCGTGGCGTGCCGATGATCTTCTGCAGCGGGCACATGGGCATCGGCCGGTTCCCCGAGCGGTTTTCCGACTGCACGCGGGTGCCCAAGCCTTATACCAGCGCCATCATGGCCGCCGCTCTGCGCGAGATGCTGGAGAGCAGCACCAAGGCCGGCCGGAACAGCCCTAATAATTCGGCGCCCTCCATGTCCATGTAGCCCGCGCGGGTCCCCGCCTCGTCGGCGTGCGCGGGCATTATTCCGAAGGGACCATCGCCACTCGGTCTGGTTGTAGTATCGCATCCCCCCTCGCGGCTAAGATGGCGCCTCTCGCCCGAGCCGAATCGCCCATGCCCATTCGCCGCCTGCCGCCCGTTCTCATTGATCGCATCGCCGCGGGCGAAGTGGTCGAGCGCCCGGCCGCGGTGGTGAAGGAAGTGCTGGAGAACGCCCTGGATGCCGGGGCCAAGGCCGTCGAGATCGTGGTGGACGGGGGCGGACGCCGCCTGATCCGTGTCACCGACGACGGCGCGGGCATGAGTGCGGATGATCTGTCCCTGGCGGTCGAGCGCCACGCCACCTCCAAGCTGCCCACCGAAGACCTGCTGGCGATTTCCACCCTCGGGTTTCGCGGCGAGGCGCTGCCCTCCATCGGCGCCGTGGCGCGCCTGTCGATCACCTCGCGGCCGGCCGGCACGCCCCATGCCTTCGAGATCCGGGTGGAGGGTGGCACGCTCACTCCGCCGCGGCCGGCGGCGTTGGGGGGCGGCACCCGCGTGGAAGTGCGGGACCTGTTCTTCGCCACCCCCGCCCGCCTGAAATTCCTGAAATCCGATCGCGCCGAATCCGCGGCCGCCGTGGACGTGGTGCGCCGGCTCGCCCTGGCCCGCCCCGATGTGGCCTTCACCATGGTCGCGGAGGAGCGCGGGCCGCTCACCTGGGCGGCGCGCAGCCTGGACGCCGATGGGCGCGCCGCGCGGGTGGCTGATGTGCTGGGCGCCGAGGCGGGGCGCAATCTGCTGGCGGTGGAGGGCGAGCGGGGCGGCGTGCATCTGGCGGGGCTTGCCGGGCTGCCGACCTTCTCCAAGGCCAATTCGCTGTCGCAATTCCTGTTCGTCAACGGCCGCCCGGTGCGCGACAAACTGCTGATGGGCGCCCTGCGCGCCGCCTATGCCGACCTGCTGCCGTCCGACCGCTACCCCGTGCTGGCGCTGTTCCTCACCCTCGACCCGCGGGAAGTGGATGTGAATGTCCATCCCGCCAAGACCGAAGTGCGCTTCCGCGACGGCGGCAATGTGCGCGCCTTGCTGGTGCGCACCCTGACCGATGCCCTCGGCGCCCGCCTGCCGCGCACCGCCGCCACCATGGCCGACCGCCTCGTGGCGCTGGCCCGTGCGCCGGAACTGGAAGCGGCGGCGCCGCATCCCGCCGCACCCGGCTGGTCGGCCCGCACCTATGCGCCGGATCCGGCCCTGCGGGGCGGCTATGACTGGCGCGCCTCGCCGGCGCGTCCGCTGCCGGCGCCGGAGCCCTACGGCTTTTCTGAAGGCGGGCAGGCGGTGTTCGACACCGGCGCGCCCTCGGTGGATGCGCGCGCCGATCGCGCGGCGCCCGAGGCCGGCGATCTGGACAAGCCCCTGGGCGCCGCCCGCGCCCAGGTCCACGAGACCTATATCCTCGCCCAGACCCGCGACGGGCTGGTGCTGGTGGACCAGCATGCCGCCCATGAGCGCCTGGTCTATGAGAAGCTGAAAGCGGCGCTGGAGCGGGACGGCGTGGCCCGCCAGGGCCTGCTGGTGCCGGTGGTGGTGGATCTGGACCCGGCCGAGGCGGACCGGGTGAGCGAGCGCGCCGCCGATCTGGCGCGGCTTGGCCTGGTGCTGGAGCCTTTCGGCATCGGCGCGGTGCTAGTGCGGGAAGTGCCGGCGCTGCTGGCCACCGCCGACGTCACCCGCATGGTGCGGGATCTCGCCGAGCATGCCGCCGAATGGGATGACGCGCTGCCCCTGGAGCGGCGCTTGCTGCATGTGGCCGCCACCATGGCCTGCCACGGCTCGGTGCGCGCCGGCCGCCGGCTGCGGGTGGAAGAGATGAACGCGCTGCTGCGGGAGATGGAGGCGACCCCCAATGCGGGGGAATGCAACCACGGCCGCCCCACCTTCGTGACCTTGTCGCTGAAGGATGTGGAGAAGCTGTTCGCCCGCCGCTGAGGACGCGCCTGCCGCGATCCTGCGGAGACGGCTGTCAGATCAGGCCTGTTGCAGGACCGTCAGTTCGGTCTCGTCGTAGCGTCGGCGTTCCAGTTCCTGGAATCCCTCCGGCACGACGAAGGCGCCGGCCTTTTCCTCCACCACCAGCAGCGCGTCGGGGCCGAGCCAGCCGCCCGCCCGCGCCGAGAGCAGCGCGGCTTCCGCCAGCCCCTTGCCATAGGGCGGATCGCAGAACACCAGCCCATAGGGCTGGCCGGGGCCCATGTCGCCCAGCTGGGTGGCATCGCGGCGGAAGATCTTGGTGGTGCCGGTGAATCCGAGCGCTTCCACATTGCTGCGGATCACCGCCCGCGCCTCGGCGGCGGCGTCCACGAACAGGGCAAAGCTTGCCCCACGCGAGAGCGCCTCCAGGCCCAAGGCGCCGGTGCCGGCGAACAGATCCAGCACCCGCGCCCCGTCGGCCGCATCGCCATAAGCATGGGCCAGCACGTTGAACAGCGCCTCCCGCAAGCGATCGGAGGTGGGGCGCGTCGCCTGGGAGGCGGGCGCCTTCAACGGGCGCCCGCGATGCAGGCCGCCGACGATCCGCATGGCGGATCAGCCGCGGGTGCGCGGTCCGGAGGGCTTGCCGCCCCGCGCCGGACCATCCTTGCCCGCCCGCGGTGCGCCGCCTTTGCCCCGCGGCGGTCCGCTCTTGAAACCGCCGCTGCGGGCGGGGCCGCCGTCGCGCTTGCCGCCGGCCTTGAAGCTGCCCGGCTTGCCGCCGGTGCTGCGCGGCCGCTCGGACCGCTCGCCACCGCCGGCAAAGCCGACATCCTTGGCTCCGCCGCGCTGGCCGCCAGCGCCATAGGGCTTGGCCCCGGCCGGGCGCGGGCTGCGTTCAGTGCGCTCCGCGCGCTCCGGCTTCTCGGAGCGGAAGCCGCCGGGTGCGCGCGGCGCGCGGGCACCGGCGGGCTTGGCGAATTTACCGGGACGCTCGCTGCCGCCGCGCTCCCCCTCCGTGCGGGGCGGACGGGCCGGGCGGCTCTGGGAGTCGTCGCGCCACGGGCTGTTGTCGGACCGATCCACGCCTTCCGGCAGACCGCGCGGACGATGTTCCGAGATCGAGTCGCGCGGCGGGCCGCGGCGGGGTGCCTCGCTGCGCGGGCGCTCGCCGCCGGCATCGGCGCGGAAGGGCCGCTTGGGCCGATCCTCATCGCTGCGGGCGGGACGGCCCCGGGGCGCTTCATCCCGCGCGAAGCGGCCGGGCGGCCCGCTGCGGGGCCGCTCGCCCCCCGCATCGGCGCGGAAGGGGCGCTTGGGACGATCCTCGCCCTCGGCCCGGGCCGGACGCGGCCGGTCCTCGCGATTGCCGCGGGGGGCTTCATCGCGGGCGAAGCGACCGGGGGGGCCGCTGCGCGGGCGCTCGCCGCCCGCATCGGCACGGAACGGGCGCTTGGGACGCTCGTCGTCCCCGCGGAACGGCCGACCCCGGGGAGCGTCCTCGCGATTGCCGCGCGGGGCGTCGTCGCGGGAGAATCGGCCGGGAGGGCCGCTGCGCGGGCGCTCGCCACCCGCATCGGCCCGGAAGCTGCGCTTGGGGCGATCCTCGCCCTCCGCACGGGCGGGACGGGGCCGGTCCTCGCGATTGCCACGGGGGGCGTCATCGCGGGCGAAGCGGCCGGGAGGGCCGCTGCGGGGGCGCTCGCCGCCGGCGTCCGAACGGAAGCTGCGCTTGGGACGCTCGTCCTCGCCGCGGGCGGGACGGCCGCGCGGGGCATCGTCGCGATTGCCGCGGGGCGGGCCATCGCCGCGTCCACCGGGGGCGCGGGGGCCGCGACCGGCCTCGAAGCCGCGTTCGGCTTCGGGGTCAGCGCTGCGGGCGCGGCGCGGGCCGCGTTCTTCGCCGGGCGGGGTGATCTTGCGTTCCACTTTAATCTCCCGGCCGCGCCGATCGGCGACCGTTCCGGCGGTGACCACTTCCCGTGTGTCCGCCTGGCGGCGGGACCGGGGGGAAGCGGGGATGATGCGTTCGGGATCTTCCTCGCGGGCCGGCCGGCGGCCGCCGCGTCCGGTTTCCGCGTCGCGCGCGCTCACGCGGCGAGCCGGGCGGGTGTCCTCGGGGGCGATGCGGGCCGATTGGCGCGGCGCCTCGTCCGGCTCGCGCTCGAACAGCGGGCCGTCGAAATCCGCGCCCGCGGCCTTGGCGATGTCGTCGCCCAACTGGTCGCGCAGAATGCGGGTGCGCACTTCCTCGATGCCGCCTTCGGGCACGTCGCCCAATTGGAACGGACCGTAGGAGACGCGGATCAGCCGGTTCACGGTCAGCCCCAGCGCGCCGAGCACGTTGCGCACTTCGCGGTTCTTGCCTTCGCGCAGCGAGACGGTGATCCAGCAATTGGAGCCCTGGACGCGGTCGAGCACGGCTTCCACCGGGCCATATTCGATGCCCTCCACGGTGATGCCGCGGATCAGGCCATCCAACTGGCCCTGGTCCACCGAGCCCTTGGCGCGCACACGATAGCGGCGCAGCCAGCCGGTGTCGGGAAGTTCCAGCACGCGGGCGAGGCCCCCGTCATTGGTCAGCAGCAGCAGGCCTTCGGAGGTGAGATCCAGGCGCCCGACGCTGACGAGGCGCGGCAGGCTGGCGGGCAGAAGCTCGAACAGGGTGGTCCGGCCTTCCGGATCCCGGTTGGTGGTCACCACGCCGGGGGGCTTATGGTAGAGGAACAGCCGCGTGCGCTCGCGCTCCGGCAGCGGTTCGCCGTCCACCATGATCTGGTCTGAGGGCGTGACGGTGAAGGCGGGCGAGTTGAGCACCACGCCATTGACCGAGACCCGGCCGTCGGTGACCCAATCTTCGATTTCGCGGCGCGAGCCGAGGCCGGCGCGGGCGATCACCTTGGCGATCCGCTCAGCCTCCTTGGGAGCGGCTTCAGGGAGTGCGCGCTTGACGCGCGGCACGCGGTTCTTGTCCTTGCGGGGAGGCGATGTTCGAGGCATGCAAGGGCGATAGCACGATCCGTGCGGCGAGACGAGATCACGGGGCCCTTCGGTGAGCGAGACTTTCATGCAGATGGCGCTCGCCGAAGCCCGCGCCGCCGCCGCCCGGGGCGAAGTCCCGGTGGGGGCGGTGCTGGTGCGGGGCAACCAATTGGTGGTCCGCGACGGCAACCGCACCCGCGAACAGTCCGACCCCACCGCCCATGCGGAAATGCTGGTCTTGCGCGCGGGCGCCGCCGCCATGGGCGCTGAACGCCTCTTGTCGTGCGATCTCTATGTGACGCTGGAGCCCTGCGCCATGTGCGCCGGCGCGATCTCCTTCGCCCGCATCCGGCGCCTCTATTACGGCGCGTCCGACCCCAAGGGGGGGGCCGTGGAGAGCGGCGGGCGGTTCTTCTCCCAGCCTACCTGCCACCACGCCCCCGAAGTCTATGGCGGCATCGCCGAGCGCCAGGCGGCGGAAGTGCTGCGCACCTTCTTCCAGGAGCGGCGCTGACGTCCATGCGGCGCTAACCCGCTGTTATGGGGACGCGGCGCGGTGTGACTAAGGCCCCGCAGCGGCCCGACGCGCTTCCCTTTGGTCAGCGTTCCCTTCCCGCCCCGTGACCCTTTAAGTGGCACCTTAAGCTGAGGCGTCGGCGAATCGGGGGAATGGCGATGGAACTGGAAATCAGCACCGAAGGACAGACGCGGTCGCTCAATCGCGCGGTGGCGATGACCGTGGTCGTGTTGTCGGTGTTCATGGCCGTGGCCAAGATCAAGGACGACAACGTGGTCCAGGCCATGCAGGCGGCCAAGACCGACATGGTGGACAGCTGGAACGAGTATCAGGCGGCGCGGCTGAAGCTGCACATGATGGAGCAGACCTCCGAGATCATCCGCATCACCTCCGGTCCCTCCCTGTCCGCCGAAGTGGTGGCCAAGCTGGCGGCCATCGAGGGGGAGAAGCAGCGCTACCAGACCCGCTCGGACGCGCTGTCCGCCAAGGCCAAGAGCTTCGAGGCGGTGTATGACGGCCTCAACCTCCACGATGACCAGTTCGATCTGGCCGATGCCGCACTCGCCATCTCCTTGTCCTTGGCGGCCGTGGCGGCGCTCACCAGCATCTGGTGGCTGCTGTTCATCTCCTGGGGCTTCGGCGGCTTCGGCTTCGTCATGGGCTTGGCGGGCTTTGCCGGCTGGTCGCTGCATCCGGACTGGCTGGTCGCCATCCTCACCTGAGCCGCCGGCCCCGCGCGGGGCCGGCGCTCTCCTGCGTTAGCGGGCCAGGAACGGCACCAGAGCGGCGAGCACCTCGTCGGGTGCCTCCTCGCAGACGAAGTGTCCCGCATGCACCGGCGCGCCGGTGATGTCGGGGGCAAAGGCCCGCCACGCGTCCAGCGGATTGGCGCCGCGGCCCGGAATCCACTGGGTGCCCCACACCGCCAGCACCGGGCAGTCGATGGTCCGCCCGGCGGCCAGATCCGCTTCGTCGTGCAAGAGGTCGATGGTGGCGCCGGCGCGATAATCCTCGCACATGGCGCGAATGCGCTCGGGCACCTCGAAGGAGGCCCGATAGTGCGCCAGCGCCCGCGGATCGAAGGCGGACAGGTCCTTCGCGGCGGTCCAGCTGGCCAGCGTCCACTCGAAATAATAGCGCGGATCCTTGCCGATCATCGTCTCGGGGAAGGGATGCGGCTGGGCCAGGAACATCCAGTGGTAGGCGGACATGGCCCGGCCCTTGTCCATGTGATGCCACATGGTGCTGCTGGGCAGGATGTCGAACACCGCCAGCTTGTCCAGCCGGCCGGGATGGTCGAGCCCGATGCGATAGCCCACCCGGCCGCCGCGATCATGGGCCGCCACGGCAAAATGGGCGTGGCCCAGGTGCTCCATCAGCTTCACCATGGCCTCGCCCATGACGCGCTTGGAATAAGGCGCGTGGTCGGTGCCGGGCTCCGGCGCGGCGCTCCAGCCATAGCCGGGCAAATCGGGGATGATCAGGCTGTGGGTCTTGGCCAGTTCCGGCGCCATCTTGTGCCACATGACCCCGGTCTGCGGGTAGCCGTGCAGCAGCAGCAGCGGCGCGCCAGTGCCTCCGGTGCGGACGAAGATGCGCCCGGCGGACGTGTCCACGTAATGGGATTCGAAACCGGGAAAGAGATCGGCAAGATCGCCCATGGGTGCCTCCTGTGCTTCTTGTTGGCGCAAAGGTGGCACAGGCAAGGGCATCGCGGCCAGAGCCGCGAACCCCACTGATGAAAGTTCGGGGGCGCGCCGGAAAGCGGTACCGAACCGGCGCGGCAGGGTCAGGCCAGGGCGCGCCAGCCGATGTCGTTGCGATAGAAGCCGTCCGGCCAATCGATCAGGGCGGCCGCCGCATAGGCCCGGTCGCGGGCCTCCTTCAAGGTCGGAGCCACCGCGGTGACATTGAGTACCCGCCCGCCGTTGGACACGAGGCGCGCGCCGCTGCGCTTGGTGCCGGCCTGGAACACCAGCACCCCGTCCAGCGCCGCGGCGGCATCGAGGCCACGGATCTCCGTGCCGGTCTGGTGCGCGCCGGGATAGCCGCGGCTGGCATAAGCGATGGTGATGGCGGCGGTGTCCGACCAGGAGACGGTGATGTCCGCCAGCCGGCCATGGGCCACCGCATTCAGGGTCTCCAGCAGATCGCCGGCGAAGCGGGGCATCAGCACCTGGCACTCGGGATCGCCGAAGCGGCAATTGTATTCCACGAGCTTGGGGCCGGCGTCGGTGAGCATCAGCCCGGCATAGAGGATGCCGCGATAGGGCGTGCCCGCGGCCACCATGGCCTTGGCGGTGGGGACGACGATCTCGGCGATGGCGCGGGCTTCCAGCTCCGGGGTCAGCACCGGGGCGGGGGAATAGGCGCCCATGCCGCCGGTGTTGGGGCCGAGGTCGCCGTCGAAGGCCCGCTTGTGGTCCTGGGCGCTGCCGAAGGGCACCACGGTCTCGCCATCCACCAGGCAGAACAGGCTCACTTCCTCGCCGGCCATGAATTCTTCGATCAGCACTTCATTGCCGCCGGCGGTGAACACCTGGTTCACCGCGTCGATGGCCTCTTCCACGGTGAGCGCCACCACCACGCCCTTGCCGGCCATGAGCCCGTCGGCCTTGATTACAATGGGCGCCCCTTGGGCGGCCACATAGGCCCAGGCCGCTTCCGGGCTGCGGAAGCTGGCGAAGGCGGCCTGCGGGATGCCGTTGGCGCGGCAGATGTCCTTGGTGAACAGCTTGGAGCCTTCCAGCCGCGCCGCCGCCGCCGTGGGACCGAAGGCGGCGATGCCGGCCGCCGTGAGGCGGTCCACCAGACCCGCCACCAAAGGCGCCTCGGGACCGACCACCACCAGATCGATGGCGTTCTGCGTACACCAGCGCACCAGCGTATCGTGCGCCGACAAGGGGATGCCTTCCACCAGCTCCGCCAGGTCCGCGATCCCGGGATTGCCGGGCAGGGCATAGAAGCGGCCCATGGCCGGGCTCTGGGCGAGCTTCCAGGCCAGAGCGTGTTCACGTCCACCGGAACCGAGAAGCAGCACGTTCATCAGGTCGTATCCCCCGTTTAGGATTGGCTATCGGCTCCCGGCTCTGTGAACAAGGGGGCGGGCATTGCGCTCACCGCATGGGAGATAGCGGCTATGCTTCTGCCTCGATCGTTTGCAGGGATCCGATTCCCATGACCATGCCCGCCGAACCCCATGGGAATGCACCGGAATGGAGCGTTTCCGAATTGTCCTTCGCGCTCCGCCGCACGGTGGAAGACGCCTATGGCCATGTGCGGGTACGCGGAGAAATCTCAGGCTATCGCGGCCCCCATTCCTCCGGACACGCCTATTTCTCGCTGAAGGACGAGGGCGCGCGCCTCGATGCCGTGGTGTGGAAGGGCACGTTTGCCCGCCTGAAGCTGCGGCCCGAAGAGGGGCTGGAAGTGGTGGCGGTGGGCAAGCTCACCACCTATCCCGGCAAGTCCGGATATCAGATCGTCATCGAATCCCTGGAATTCGCTGGCGCCGGCGCCATCATGGCCATGCTGGAGGAGCGCAAGCGGCGCCTCGCAGCCGAGGGGCTGTTCGATCCCGCCCGCAAGGCGCTGCTCCCCTTCCTGCCCACGGTCATCGGCGTCGTGACCTCGCCCACCGGGGCGGTGATCCGCGACATCCTGCATCGGCTGGGCGACCGCTTCCCCCGCACCGTGCTGGTGTGGCCGGTGCGGGTGCAAGGCGAGACCTCCGCCGCCGAAGTGGCCGCCGCCATCCGCGGCTTCAATGCGTTGCCCGCCGGCGGCGCGATTCCGCGGCCCGACGTGCTCATCGTCGCCCGCGGCGGCGGCTCGCTGGAGGATCTGCTGGGCTTCTCCGATGAAGCGGTGGTGCGGGCGGCGGCCGAAAGCCTGATTCCCCTGGTGTCTGCGGTGGGTCATGAGACCGATGTGACGCTGATCGATTTCGCCGCCGACGTGCGTGCCCCCACCCCTTCGGCGGCCGCCGAGATGGTGGTGCCGGTGCGCGCCGATCTGCTGGCTGCGATCGCCGGCCTCGGTGCCCGCCTGGCCGCAGCCCCCCAGCGTCTGCTGGAGCGGCGGCGCGGCGAGTATCGCGCGCTCGCTCGTCACCTGCCCGGCGCCGATACGGTGCTGGCCGGGCCGCGCCAGCGCCTGGATGGGGCCGGGGAGCGACTGCCCCGCGCGCTCACCGCCAATGCGGTGGCCCACCGGGTGCAGTTCCAGGCGGCGCGGGCGCGGCTGTCGGGGGCGACCCTGCGGCTGCGGTTGGCGCGGCTGGCGGATCGCACGGCGGTGCTCGGCAGCCGGCTGCGCCAGGGCGCGAATGGGCTTGCGGCCCGGCGGCGGGATCGGCTCCAGGCCGTGACCGGACGCCTCGCCGTCGCCCATGCCGCCGCGCTGCGGGCGCATCTGGTACAGATCGCCCGCGGGCGGGAACGGCTGGCCATGCTGCATCGGCGCGCCGAGCGGGCGCTCGGCGGCGACCTCAAGGCGCGCCGCCAGCGGCTGGAGGCGGTGGGCCAGATGCTGCGGGCGCTGTCCTATCGGGGCGTCCTGGCGCGGGGATTTGCGCTGGTGCGCGACGCCAACGGCCAGGCCGTGCGCGCGGCGGGGGGCATAGGGGCCGGGATGCGGCTGGAATTGGAGTTTGCCGATGGGCGCATCGGGGCGGTCGCCGAGGGTGGCGCCCCGTTGATCGCGCCCCCCGAGCCAAAGAAGCCGGCACGGCCGAAGCCGGTTGCGGGCGGCCAGCCCACCTTGTTCGACCCGTGATGCGCACCGGGGAGCGCGCACCGCCCTTTCGAAGCCGGGCCAAACGCATTATCGTATCGGGGCTACGCTTTCTCACCGCTCCGATCTGGGACCCGTGTTTGGCCGTGATGAACCGATTCGAACGTTTTCCCGAGCCCCAGGGCGAAGCGGATGTGCGCTATCTGGATGGCGAATTTCGCATTCTTCGCCCGGGCACCTTCGTGGTGTGCGCCGTCACCGGGCGGGCCATCCCGCTGGATGAGCTGCGCTATTGGAGCGTCGACCTGCAGGAAGCCTATGCGGACCCGCAGGCCGTGCTCGCTCGCGTCACCGGCACCGCCCCGCAAGCCGACTGACCATCTGGTCCCGCCAGCCTGACCGGCCGTGAGCTGAGCTCAGAGCCCGCGCGCCATGGCGCGTGCGTCCAGCAGCGTCAGCAGCGCATCGAGGCGGGCCGGGTCGCTCAACATGACCCGGACGGGCAGGACCCGGAGGCGGTCGCGCCAGGGCGCGAAGGCGGGTCCCTGCAGCCGCACCAGATCCTTGGCCGTGGTCACCACGGTGAGCTGCGCCGCATCGGCTTCGGCGATCAGCGCGGCAATCTCGGAGACCTCATACGGATGGTGGTCGGGAAAGGCCCGCAGCCGCACCACCTCCACCCCTTCGCTCGTCAAGCTGGCCGCCAGCTTGTCCGGCCGGCCGATGCCGGCGAATGCCAGCACCCGGTGGCCGCGCAGCGCGGCAATGGCGTCCAGATCGGGAACGACAGCCCCTTGCAGCACCGCTTTGCCCATCGCATCGGCGAGCGCCCCCACCGCGGCCCCCGGCGCACCGGGGCCGAGCACCAGTATCGCATCCGCCAAGCCGATCTGCGGCGCCAAGGGCGCCCGCAGTGGCCCGGCGGGGAGCACCTGGCCATTGCCAACCCCGGCGCCGCCGTCAATCACCAGCAGGCTCACATCCTTGGCCAGCGCGGGGTTCTGGAAGCCGTCATCCATGACGATGTGCGTCGCGCCGGCGTCCACCGCCAGACGCGCCCCGGCCACCCGGTCGCGGGAGACGATGGTGGGCGCAACGGCTGCCAGCAGCAGGGCCTCGTCCCCGACCGCGCGGGCGTCATGCACCGCCGGATCGACGCGCACCGGGCCGGGCAATTGGCCGCCATGGCCCCGCAGCAAGGCGAACGGCCGCGCGCCTCGGGCGAGGAGGCGCTCCAGCACCAGGATCACTGTGGGGGTCTTGCCGGAGCCGCCCACCGTGGGATTGCCGACGCACAGGACCGGGACCGGCACGGCGATTCCGGGCTCACGCATGCGGCCCAAGGTGATGTGGCCCACCACACGGCCCACCGGCGACAACAGGCCCCCTGCCAAGCTCCCCGGCCGCGACCAGAAGGCGGGGGCGCGGCCGATCATTTTCCTTCCAGCCGGATCTGCAGCAGATAGGGCTCCACCGCCTGAAGGGTCCGGTCCAGGGCGCCGCCGAGGATGTCCACCGTGCGGCGGGCGGCGCGGGCGGTGTGGTCGGCGAAGGTGGGGTCGGTGAAGGTGGCCAAAGCGCAGCGCATGATGGCATCGGCATCCTCCACCGGAATGGCGCCGCGCTCGCCATCCAGCCGGCCATAGACCGCGCCAAAATTCCAGATGTGCGGGCCATGCAGCACCACGGTGCCGATCTTGGCGGCCTCGATGGGGTTCTGCCCGCCATGCCGCACCAGCGAACCGCCCAGGAACGCCACCGGCGCCAGGCGGTAGAACAGCCCCAGCTCGCCGATGGTGTCCGCCACATAGATCTCGAGGCCGGGATGCGGCAAGGGGGTGTGGCTGCGCTGGCCGGCGGTCAGCCCCGCGGCGCTCGCCAGGGCCTGCACGTCGGCGCCCCGCTCGGGATGGCGCGGCGCGATGATGGTGAGCAGGCCGGGCAATTCGTGGCGCAGCCGCTTGTGCGCCTCGATCACCACTTCATCCTCGCCGGGATGGGTGGAGGCGGCCAGCAGCACCGGCCGCTTGCCGATGGCCGTCGTGAGGCGGGTGAGCACCGTGGGATCGGCCGGCGGGGCCGGGACGTCGAACTTGAGATTGCCGGACACCTTCACCCGAGGCGCCCCCAGCGCCTTGAAGCGGGCGCCATCCTCAACGGTCTGCGCCAGGCACAGATCCACGCGCGAGAGCAAGGCATTGGCGCTCTTGGGCAACCGCTTCCAGCGATTGGCCGAGCGCAGGGAGAGGCGGCCGTTCACCAGCACCACCGCGGTGCCGCGGCGGTCCAGCTCAGTGAGAAGATTGGGCCACAGTTCCGACTCCGCCAGCAAGGCGAGGTCCGGCCGCCAATGGTCCAGGAACCTGCGGACGAAGGCGGGGGCATCCAGCGGCACGAACTGGTGGATCACCCCGCGTGGGGCGCGGCGGGCGGCGATGCGGCTGGAGGTGAGCGTGCCGGAGGTGAGCAGGATGGCAAAGCCCCGTCCCATCAGCCGTTCCACCAGCGGCAGCACGGAGACGATTTCGCCGACGCTCGCCCCATGCACCCAGATCAAAGGGCCCCGCGGCCGTTCCACCGTGGTGACACCGCGGCGCTCATTCAGGCGCGCGGGGTCTTCCTTGCCCTTGGACACCCGGTATTTCAGCCATGCGGGAGCGAGAACGGTGGCCGCCGCCGCGACCCCGCGATACAGGCGCAAAGGGATCGGCAGCGGCCGCCCCTTCATCGCGGCGCGCCGGCCTGGGAGGTGCCCGCACGCTGCGGTGCCGGCCGTCCCACCAGGGCCTCGGCGCGGACGGTGGCCTCCTCCAGGCGCTGCTGCACAAGCAGGCGCGCGGCTTCCATGCCGGCCTCGTCCAGATCGGCGGACACCCACACCGGCTCCGCCAGCACGGCCGCGCCGCGGCTGAACGGCAGGTTGAGGCTCGCCTTGTCCCAGCTTTTCAGGGTGATCCGGTTGCTGGTGGCCATGGCAATGGGAAAGATCGGCCGCCCGGAATGACGGGCAACCGCGATCACGCCCTTGCCGACGCGGCGCGCGATCTTGGGAACGTCCGCGGTCATGGCCACATTGATGCCCTCGGTCAGGGTGTCAATCATCGCATAGGTTGCCGATACACCGCCCTTGCGGTGGAAGTCCCGCGGCGAGGTGGCGCCGGACCCGCGGATGGTGCCCACCCCGAGCTTCTCGGCCGCAATGGCGTTGATCTCGGCGTCGGCGTGGCGGGAGATCAGCACCTTCGCCTTATGGTGCGGCTTCATCACGAATGGCGTCAAAAAATGCTGTCCGTGCCAGAACGTCATGATCAGCGGCAGGTTGTCCTCGATGCGCTCATAGGCATCGGCTGGCTCGACCACGAACCGCGTCGTCTTGGCTACCAACTTGAAATAGTACGCGAATATCGTGCCCAGGGCGATTTGTACGCCCCGGTTCGTTCGAATGCGACGCCACATGAGAAATGCGTTCCGTCCCGTCAGTGCTCGTGTGCGTCGGTGTCGGGATCCAGCAGACGATGCAAATGGACCACGAAATAACGCATCATGGCGTTATCGACGGTCTGTTGCGCCTTTGCCCTCCAAGCGGCAGCGGCGCTGGCATAGTCGGGGAAGATGCCGACGATGTCGAGCTTGCTCAGGTCCTTGAACTCCACGGAGCCCAGCTCCTTGAGTTCGCCGCCGAAAACCAGATGAGGAAGTTGCTTACGGTCAGGCATGGTCGTCAGATCCCAGAGCAGGCAAAGTCAGAGCGAACAAGCGCGCACTATCAGGGGGAGCCGGTCGCCGCCCGCGCCGCGGCGAGGACAGGGCCATGCAAGGCATGACCGGCCGACACCAGGGCACCGTGTCGGGGTACGGCGGCATTGTATGTCAGAACGCGCCCATCGAGCCCCGACAAGATACCGTGCGCTTCCTGCACGAGAAGATCGGCGGCGGCAAGGTCCCAGTCATGGGCATTGCCACCGGCCAAGGCCACGTCCAGCTCAGCGGTGGCCACGCGGGCGATCCGCAGGGCAAGCGAACGCACCCGCGGCATCCGGGAAATGGCTCCGTGCGCGGCCAGCCGATCCAGGATTGGCGCGGGTCCGGAGACCATTGCCCCGTCCAGTCCGGCCTTTCGGCCCGCGGTGAGCGGACGCCCGTTGCGGGTCGCCCCGGCCCCGGTGGATGCGACAAACAGTTCATCGGTCGCCGGCGCAAACAAAGCCGCGGCCACCGGGCGTCCGTCTTCCACCAAGGCGGCCGACACCGCCCAGTCGAACCCGCCGGCCATGAAAGCGCGGGTGCCGTCGATGGGATCAACCACCCAGACCCGACGCCGCGTCAGGCGATCGGCGCTGTCCGTCGTCTCTTCGGACAGCCAGCCATAGCTGGGTCCGAGCGCCGTCAGGCGCTCCAGCAGGAAGCGGTCCACCGCAATATCGGCGGCGGTCACCGGCGAATCGTTGCCCTTGGTCCAGCTGGCCACATCGCCGGCCTTGAACATGGCCAAGGCGATGGCGCCGGCCGCGGCCACCGCTTCCGCAAGATGGTGGGCCGCGGCGGCGGGGGCAGCCAGCGCATCGGGGCGTGACGGCGGCGGGAACGGGTCCGGAACGGTCATGGACTGGCAATAGGCGCCGCGCCCGGCGGAGGCAAGGCGACAAGTCCTCGCGGCCAGATCCTGCACCCGACCCGCATCTGCGGATCAGGGCAGCAGGACCGCCGCCATATGCTGCACGATCGGGTCCAGCGCCAGACCAGCAAACAGGATCAGCCCGGCGTCGCGATTGGACTTGAAGATGGCCAGACACAGCGCCGGGTCGTCGATGTCCAGCCGCCGCACCTGACCGTGCAGATGCAAGGCGAAGCCCACCAGGCCCACCCAGGCCAGGACGCCGGCGCCGGCATTCAGCAGAGCCATGGCGAACAGGATGACGGTGGCCGTATAGCACAGCGCCAGCGCCAGCCAGCTGGCCTGCCCGAACAGCAAGGCGGTGGAGCGCACGCCTACAATGGCGTCATCCTCGCGATCCTGATGGGCATAGATGGTGTCATAGGCGAACACCCAGCACACAGAACCGGCGAACAGCAGCAAGGCGGGATCGTCAATGGAGCGGAACACGCTGGCCCAGCCCATCAGCGCGCCCCAGGAGAAGGCGATGCCCAGCACCAGCTGTGGCACCGAGGTGATGCGCTTCATCAGCGGATAAACCGCCACCACGCCCAGCGAGGCGATGCCGGTGATGACGGCAAAGCGGGGCAGCGACAGCAGCACCGCCAAGCCCACCAGCACCTGCAAGATCAGAAAGGCAAACGCGGCAGGCACGCTGATCGCACCGCTGGCCACGGGCCGGTTCTGCGTGCGGGCCACCAGGCGGTCGATCTTGCGATCGAGGATGTCGTTCCAGGTGCAGCCGGCGCCGCGCATGGCGACGGCGCCGATCGCGAACAGAATCAGCAGGCGGGGATCGGGATAGGCCTGGCCGGCGGCTCCCGCCGCCAAAGCGGTCGACCACCAGCAGGGCAGCAGCAGCAGCCAGCTGCCGATGGGCCGGTCGAGACGCGCAAGGCGCAGGAACGGAATCACCGCCGCCGGGGCGTGACGATCGACCCAATTCCCGGCGGGTGCATCGGCCACCGGAGCGAGGGCGGGCGCCTCTACCGCGTCCCTCACGTCGCGGGTCACTTCTTCAGCGCATTTCCGGTGAGGGTGTCGAACACCCCGCCGCCGGTGCTGCTTTCGCCGGGCACGTAGCCGGTGGTGATCCCCAGCGCCGACGACAGGTTGCCCTGCGGCGGCGGCTTGTTGCCACCGCCCCCTGGGGCGGCACCGCCATTGGCGGCGGCGGTGCAGATCTTGTCGCGCAATTCGGCAGTCTTCTTGTTGTTGGTCAGCGCCGCCTGCACCGTCTCCGGCGGGATCTGGCACCAGTCCTTATTGTCCTGCAGATATTTCGCCGCCTTGCCCTCGGCCGCGGTGAAATTGCGGAACAAAGGGCACAGTTCCTGCGGCGAGGCCTTCGACTTTCCGGCCGCCTGCAGGGCCTTGCCCTTGGCTTCCATGTCGGTGCGCAGGGCCATGAAGTCGGTCTGGCAATCGGCGAGGGCCGGGAGCGCGCTGGCGGTGCAAAGGGCGAAGGCCAGTGCGACGGCGACCGGGCGGATGACGCGCGGCAAATGAGTGATCCGAGGCATGTCCTCTTCCGCTGTAAGGCGTGGGCTTGTCTGGCGAAGGTCTGAGGCTTTTACAAAGACCGCAAAGTTGAGGCAACATCGCGGCAGAGGGGCGTCTGGCGCAAGGGAAACCCGCCGGACGGGTGTGAGAATCTGCATCGTGCGAAAAACCGCAAGGGGGTGCCTTGACGGAGATTTCGTCTGTGGGTAGGTTCGCGCAACTTTTGGAAGGGTGACCGCGCCGATGCGCAACTTCATTATCAATCTCGTACGCAGGAGCGCCACCGCCGGGACGACCTGAGGGTCGTCGCAGAGGCAGAGTGGCGCGCGACGAGGGGCCTTCGGGCCCCTTCGTCGTTTCTGATCGTTGAGTTCGTGATGGCGGCGCAGGGGCTGCAAGGGAGTGACTGAGATGAGCCAGGAGATGACCGGCGCCGAAATGGTGATCCAGGCGCTTGCGGATCAGGGGGTCGACCATCTGTTCGGCTATCCCGGCGGGGCGGTGCTGCCGATCTATGACGCCCTGTTCCACCAGAACCATATCGAGCACATCCTGGTGCGCCACGAGCAGGCCGCCGTGCATTCGGCGGAGGGCTATGCCCGCTCGTCCGGCAAGGTCGGCGTGGTGCTGGTCACCTCGGGGCCCGGCGCCACCAATGCGGTCACCGGCCTCACCGATGCGCTGATGGATTCCATTCCCATCGTCTGCATCACCGGCCAGGTCGCCACCCACCTGATCGGCAACGACGCCTTCCAGGAATGCGACACGGTGGGCATCACCCGCCCCTGCACCAAGCACAATTACCTGGTGCGGGATGTGAACGACCTCGCGCGCGTGCTGCACGAAGCCTTCTATGTGGCCCAGAACGGTCGCCCCGGTCCGGTGGTGGTGGACATCCCCAAGGATGTCCAGTTCGCCAAGGGCACCTATGTCGGCCGCGAGAACATCGAGCACAAGACCTACAAGCCCAAGCTGGTGGGCGATGCGGACAAGGTGCAGACGGCGGTGGAGATGCTGGCGGCCGCCAAGCGCCCGATCTTTTACACCGGCGGCGGTGTCATCAATTCCGGCCCGGCCGCCAGCCGCGCCCTGCGCGAACTGGCGCGCATGACCGGCGTGCCGGTCACCTCGACGCTGATGGGCCTCGGCGCCTATCCGGCGGCGGATGGCCAGTGGCTGGGCATGCTGGGCATGCACGGCACCTATGAAGCCAACATGACCATGCACGGCTGCGACCTGATGGTCTGCATCGGCGCGCGGTTCGATGACCGCATCACCGGCCGGCTGGACGCCTTCTCGCCCGGCTCGAAGAAGATCCACATCGACATCGACCCCTCGTCCATCAACAAGAACGTCAAGGTGGACCTGCCGCTCATCGGCGACTGCACCAAGGTGCTGGAGGCCATTCTGGCGGCCTGGAAGGCGCAGGACCGCCATCTGGATCGCGACGCCATGAAGGAATGGTGGAAGCAGATCGACCGCTGGCGCGGGCGCAACTCGCTCGCCTATCGCACCCTGCCGGACATCATCAAGCCACAGTATGCGGTGGAGCGGCTCTACGCCGCCACCAAGGACAAGGACTGCTACATCTCCACCGAGGTGGGGCAGCACCAGATGTGGGCGGCGCAATTCTATCGCTTCGAGGAGCCGAACCGCTGGCTGACCTCGGGCGGCCTCGGCACC
The DNA here is from genome assembly GCA_965227945.1 of Azorhizobium sp. GTDB lineage: Bacteria > Pseudomonadota > Alphaproteobacteria > Rhizobiales > Xanthobacteraceae > Azorhizobium. The sequence goes on from CBDDGQ010000005.1 coordinate 1,265,923, forward strand.
ATGGGCTACGGCCTGCCCGCCGCCATCGGCGCGCAGATCGCCCATCCCGACGCCCTGTGCGTAGACATCGCCGGCGAAGCCTCCATCCTCATGAACATGCAGGAGATGTCCACGGCGGTGCAGTTCAATCTGCCGGTGAAGATCTTCATCCTCAACAACCGGTACATGGGCATGGTGCGCCAGTGGCAGGAACTGCTGCATGGCGGGCGTTATTCCCAGTCCTATTCCCAGGCCCTGCCGGACTTCGTGAAGCTGGCCGACGCCTATGGCGGTGTCGGCATCCGCTGCGAGAAGCCGGAAGACCTGGACGGGGCCATCGCCGAGATGATCTCCATCAAGCGTCCGGTGATCTTCGATTGCATCGTCGACCAGCAGGAGAACTGCTTCCCGATGATCCCGTCGGGGCGCGCCCATAACGAAATGATCCTCGGCGACATGGCCATCGACCTCGACGAGGCCATCACCGACGAAGGCAAGATGCTGGTGTGAGCCGCCTTTCGGCCCCTCCCTGTGCCGCCATCGCGGGGCGGGGAGGGGCCGGTCTCGCCCCATCCCGCCCCTCGCCCCATCCGTTTTCGCAGAGTGCCAGACCCATGACGCACGCGCCGGACACCATCGAACGTCACACCCTGTCCATCCTGGTGGACAACGAGCCGGGCGTGCTGGCCCGGGTCATCGGCCTGTTCTCCGGTCGCGGCTACAATATCGACAGCCTCACGGTGTCGGAGGTGAGCCACGAGGGCCACCTCTCGCGCATCACCATCGTCACCACCGGCACCCCCATGGTAATCGAACAGATCCGCAACCAGCTGGACCGCCTGGTGCCGGTCCACCGGGTGCGCGATCTCACCGCGGAAGCGGTGTCGCTGGAGCGGGAACTGGCCATGGTGAAGGTGCGCGGCACCGGCGAGGCGCGCAGCGAGGCGCTGCGCCTGGCGGAGGCGTTCCGCGCCCGCGTCATCGACGCCACCACCGAGAGCTTCGTGTTCGAGATCACCGGCAAGACCGACAAGATCGACCAGTTCGCCGTGCTCATGGAGCCGCTCGGCCTGGTGGAAGTGTCCCGCACCGGCGTGGTCGCCATTTCCCGCGGACCCGTGGCGATGTAAGCCGCAGCCTGCGTCCCACGTTTCGGGCCTCGGCCCGCCTGTCCATCACCGTTCAACCAGCAAGGAAAGCCTATGCGCGTTTATTATGATCGTGATGCCGACCTGAACCTCATCAAGGGGAAGAAGGTCGTCATCGTCGGCTACGGCAGCCAGGGCCATGCCCATGCGCTGAACCTGCGCGATTCCGGCGTCAAGGACGTGGTCGTTGCGCTGCGCCCGGGCTCCGCCACCACCAAGAAGGCCGAAGCCGAAGGCTTCACCGTCATGAGCCCCGCCGACGCCGCCAAGTGGGGCGACGTGATCATGATGCTCACCCCCGATGAGTTGCAGGCCGACATCTACAAGGAAAGCCTGCACGACAACATGAAGCCCGGCGCGGCCCTGCTGTTCGCCCACGGCCTCAACATCCACTTCAACCTGATCGAGGCCCGCAAGGATCTCGACGTGCTGATGATCGCCCCCAAGGGCCCCGGCCACACCGTGCGCTCGGAATATCTGCGGGGCGGCGGCGTGCCCACCCTCATCGCCATCGCGCAGGATGCCTCGGGCAATGCCCATGACCTGGGCCTCAGCTACGCCAGCGCCAATGGCGGCGGCCGCGCCGGCATCATCGAGACCACCTTCAAGGAAGAGTGCGAGACCGATCTGTTCGGCGAGCAGGTCGTCCTTTGCGGCGGCCTCGTGGAACTGATCCGCGCCGGCTTCGAGACCCTGGTCGAGGCGGGCTATGCCCCCGAGATGGCCTATTTCGAGTGCCTGCACGAAGTGAAGCTGATCGTCGACCTCATCTATGAGGGCGGCATCGCCAACATGAACTATTCCATCTCCAACACCGCGGAATATGGCGAATACGTCACCGGCCCGCGCATCATCACCTCCGAGACCAAGGCGGAGATGAAGCGGGTCCTGACCGACATCCAGACCGGCAAGTTTACCCGCGACTGGATGCTCGAGAACAAGGTCAGCCAGACCTCGTTCAAGGCCACCCGCGCCAAGGTGAATGCTCACCAGATCGAAGAAGTCGGCGAGAAGCTGCGCGGCATGATGCCGTGGATCAAGGCCAAGGCCCTGGTGGACAAGACCAAGAACTGATTTGGCGCCCACCCCGCCGCCCGGAGACGGGCGGCGGGGTGGATTTTTAGATGGATGTGAGTGAAGTGCGCATTGTTCAGGTAAACTTGGCTACATACGCTGATTTTCGGATATTTAGCCGAAGGTAAGGCCTATGGGCGAGACCGACGACTTCGAATGGGACGACACAAAGGATGCGTTGAATCGTGACGCCCGCGGTCTACCGCTTCCACTCGCCGCCTTTCTGTTCGATGGCCGGCCGTACACCGAAGATGCCTCAGCAAAGTCGCCGGACGGCCACCTCCGCTTCGAGACTCTGGCTGAATATGACGGGCGTGTGCTATTCTGCGTGTGGCAATGGAACGGTGCGCGGCGCCGCATCATTTCGTTGCGAATAGCCCATCGGAGTGAACGCCGTGCCTACCAAGAAGCAATTGGAAGAGGCCGATCGTCTCGCAAAGACCGTTGATTGGGCGAAACTCGACGCCATGTCCGACGACGAAATCCGCGCCGCCTGGGCCTGGGACGAGGACATGACCTGGCCCACCGACGAGCAACTGGCGAATTTTGATCTGGTGATCCCGGCCAAGAGCCGCCGCAAGCCGCCCACCGAGGCTGCGGAATAGTGCCGCGGCGCAATCTTCCGTCCGATCCCTCCGCGCGAGACCTCTTGCCCGACGAGACGCCGGACCTGTCGGCGACGCCGGCCCCGGAGACCGCCGGCCTGTTCCTGCGCCTGGACTTCGGCGACGGGCGCCGGCTTGGCCCCGGCAAGATCGCCTTGCTGGAAGCCATCGGCGCGCACGGCTCCATCGTCGCCGCCGCCAAGGCGCTGGGCATGAGCTATCGCCGTGCCTGGCTGCTGGTGGACGATCTGGACCGCATGTTCGAGGAGCGGGTCATCGTCACCCATCCCGGACGGCGCGGCTCCGGCACCGACATCACGCCGTTCGGACATCGGCTGATCGCGCTCTATCGGGCCATGGAGCGCCAGAGCGCCAAGGCGACCCGCGGCGCCGTGGAGGACCTCACCCGGTCTCTGGCGTCCGACTATCAGCCCCGACCAGCCGCAGTACCGGCGCCGAAGGCGGGGTAGGGGCGGCCGACGCCTCCGTCGCAGGGGGCGGGTTGAGGAACAGCGGCGAGCGGGCGTCCACCGCCACCGCCTTGATCATCAGCCACACCGGCATGCCGGGCTCCAGGGCCAAGCGCTCGACGCTCTCCATGGTCACCAGGGACCGCAGCGTGGCATGGCCCAGCGCGATCACCACATCCGCATACGGGCCTTCCTCGCGCCGGATCTCGGTCACGTGACCCGACAGGCGATTGGTGACAGACACATCCATGGGCCGGGACAGCGAGATGGCAACATCGCGGGAGCGCACCCGCGCGCGGGCCGGAGCCCCCACCGGCAGATCCACCAGCGGCACCCGCAGTTCGCCATCGGGAAAGGCGAGGGTGGACAAGGCATAGGCCACATCATGGGCCTTTACCGTGCAATCGATGATGGTACCCAGATCGAAGCGCCCGATCACCGGCAGCAGTTCGGGACGGGACATCACCTCCGTCACCGGCCCGGCGGCGATCACCCGCCCGTCGATCATGGCCGCCACCGTATCGGACAGGCGCAGCACCTCTTCCAGCGAGTGGCTGACATAGAGGATGGGCAGATGCAGTTCATCCCGCAGCCGTTCCAGATACGGCAGGATCTCCGCTTTGCGCTGCTCGTCCAAAGCGGCGAGGGGCTCGTCCATCAGCAGCAGGCGCGGCTGGGACAGCAGCGCGCGGCCGATGGCCACGCGCTGGCGCTCGCCGCCGGACAAAGTGTGCGGGCGGCGGGCCAGGAGATGGCCGATCCCCAGCATGCCCACCACCGCATCGAAGCCGATGCGGCGGTCGGATCCGGCGCGGCGCTCCCCATAGCGCAGGTTGGTCTCCACCTTCATGTGCGGAAACAGCCGGGCATCCTGGAACACATAGCCGACCCGGCGCTGCTCCATGGGCATGTCGGTGCCGCGCGCCTTGTCGAAGAACACGGCGTCACCCACCCGGATCACCCCGCGGTCCGGCGTCACCGTGCCGGCAACCATGTGGATGATGGTGCTCTTGCCGGCGCCGGAGCGGCCGAACAGCGAGGTGACGCCGCGCTCGGGCGCGGTGAATTGGGCTTCCAGCCGGAAGCCGGTGCCGCGGGCCAGGGAGACGTCGATCTCGATCATATGCGCCCCAAGGCGATGCGGATGCGCTTGTCGGCAAAGTCCGCCAGCATCAGCGCCCCCAGGGCCATGACGATGGCCACCAAGGTCAGCCGCAGGGCGATGGCGTCGCCGTCGGGCATGCTGGTGGCGCTGTAGATGGCCAGCGGGATGGTGCGGGTGATGCCTTCAACGTTCGACACGAAGGTGATGGTGGCGCCGAACTCGCCCAAAGCCGAGGCCAGCGAAATCAGCGTCCCGGAGAGAATACCCGGCAGCATCAGCGGCAAGGTGATGCTGAAGAAGACATCGAGCCGGGTCGCGCCCAAGGTGCGGGCGGCGGTTTCCAGCCCCTGGTCCACCGCATCCAGCGACAGGCGGATGGCGTTCACCGTGAGCGGAAACGAGACCACGGCGGCCGCCACTGTGGCGCCGGCTGTGGAGAAGATCAGCCGGATGCCGAACCAGTGGTCGAGATAATAGCCGAGCGACCCGCGGGTGCCGAGCAGCAGCAGCAGCAGATAGCCCACCACCACCCGCGGCAGCACCAGCGGCAGATGGACGAAGCCGTCAAACAGGCCGCGACCGGGGAAATTCAGGCGGGAGAGCACGAAGGCGATGAGGATCGACGGCGGCAGGCTCCAGATCGTGGCCCAGACGGCAACCTGAAGGCTGAGGCGGACGGCGGTCCATTCCTCCGGAGTGAGCATTGCAGCGGGAATCCTCGAACGATCAGCGCAAGCGGAACCTTACGCCCGGTGGACGCCGGGCGCGAAGGCCCGGCGTCCGCTCATTTCACGCTGAATCCGTATTTGGCGTACACGGCCTTCGCCTCGGGTCCCTGGAGATAGGCGAAATAGGCCTTGGCCGCAGGGGTGTCGTTGCCGGTCACCAGCGCGAACGGATAGACCACCGGCTCGTGGCTGTCGGCCGGGAAGGTGCCCGCCACCACCACATTCTTGGCAATGGCCGCGTCGGTGGCATAGACGATGCCGGCTGCCGCCTCGCCGCGCTCCACCAGGGCCAAAGCGGCGCGCACGCTTTCGGCGCCTACCAGGCGCGGGCGCACCTTGTCCCACAGGCCAAGCTTGGTCAGCGCCGCCTTGGCATAGACGCCCACCGGAACGCTCTCGGGAATGCCGGTGACCAGCTTGCCGTCCTTGCCCAGCAAAGCGTCGATATCGAGGGCCGGGCTGATGGTCACCTGCTTGGCCGCGCTCGCCGGCACGATCAGCACCAGGGAATTGCCGATGGGCGTGACCCGGGTGTCTTTGACGATCAGATTGCGGGTTTCCAGATAGTCCATCCAGCGATTGTCCGCGGAGATGAACACGTTGGCGGGGGCGCCGCCTTCCACCTGCTTGGCCAGATCCGAGGAGGAGGCGAAGGAATAGCGCACCGGCACGCCGGTCTTGGCGGTATAGGCCTTGCCGATGTCCTGCAGCGCATTGGTCATGCTGGCGGCGGCGAAGACGGTAATCGGTTCCTCGGCGCGGGCGAGCGGCGCCGCGCCGGCGATGAAGAGGGCGGAAAGCGCCGCGGCGAGCGCCGTGCGGCGGGACAGGCAAAGGGCCGGGGTACCGCGGACTGCGGACATGAGACGGGACATGAAGACCTCCTTCATCCTATGTCCCGTCATATATAGCTTGTCGCTGCGACACCACCGCCTAAGCGTCGCAGGCGATGATGCATGGTTCTATTTCGGCGTCACAGAGCCATCGCCGGAGGGCGGGGGAATGACCGGCATGGTGCCGGAGCCGGTATCGGGGGGCGCCTGATGCATCTCCGGATCGACATTCTGGGCCGGGGGAATCACCCCGTCGTTCCGTTGCAACTGATCGCTGAGGGTTTCGCCCGTGCGCGGACCGGGGATCGCAGGCGGCGGAACCGTGGGGCCCGGCGCATCCGGCGGGCGCGGCGCGTTGCCCATCTGCGCGGCGGCGGGCAGGGGCGCGGCCAGCAGGGTCACAAGGCCGAGGATCGGCACATAAAGGATCGGAGCGGGTTTCCGCATGGGGGGCTCTCCGTGGCGGCCGCCGCGTCCCGCCACGGGTCTGTCCGCGCGCACTGTGCAGCCTCAGACCCAACCAACCCTGTGCCCGCCCGCCTGTTCCCTCACCACCCGAACATCTTCATGGCTGCGCCCCCCGGCGCGAGCATGACGAAGGCCCACACGCCGGCGCTGCCGATATTGGCCAGTTGGAACGGCAGCTGGCGCATGGCCACCACGCCGGCGATCAGCGGCACCACGGCGCGGGCCGGGCCGAAGAACCGGCCGATGGCGATGCTCCACACCCCGAACTTGAGGAAGAAGGCTTCGCCCCGAACCACCAGATCGGGATAGCGCGACAGCGGCCACACGGTCTTGGCGCCGGCCTTGTAATAATAGCCGAAGGCATATGAGAGGGTGTCGCCCACGACCGCCCCGGTGGCCGCCGCCAGCCAGATGGGCCAGAACGCCAGCCCGCTGGCCTCGGCCAGGGCGCCGATGCCCAGCAGCAGGACGGTCGCCGGGATGAACAACGACAGGATGGCGAGCGACTCGCCCAGCGCCAGCAAGAACACGATGGGCACGGTCCATTGGTGATGCTGCTGCACGAAGGCGAGGACTTGAGTGATGAACGTTCCGAATTCGAGCATGCCACCTCCGCGGCATCTATCTCGTCGACACAGCGTCCCATTGCAAGACAGCCGCCGTGGGCGGCTGGAGGCGGGCGCGCGCGACGGGGCCGCCTGAGGCCCGGGGGAACGCCAGTTTCGCATTGCAACACCAAATGCCTTGAAATGACCACGGATCTGGGCCATATGGCGGATCGTAGCGATCAAGGCGCCTTCCCACGGTGCCTCCCGGGTCGCTCTCGGGCCGCGTAGCGGAAACCGCCCAGGAGACAGGACTGCAGTCAGCTGCGGGGTCTCCCACGGCTTCGGCCCGATCCTCATCCGACCGATTGCGACAGCCCAGGCCACGCGGGGTGTCAAAGACCCTCGCGATAGCGCGCGACGCCCTTAGCTGCGGCGCCGGCGGCTCTCGCCGCATGAAAGACAGAGCTTGACCACTTTTACCGAACTCGGCCTTGCCGAGCCTATCGTCCGTGCGCTCACCGAAGAGCAGCACATCACGCCCACGCCGATACAGGCGCAGGCGATTCCCAGCGTCCTCGCCGGCAAGGATCTCATCGGGATCGCCCAGACCGGCACCGGCAAGACCGCCGCTTTCGCGCTTCCCATCCTCGATCATCTCTCCCGCAACCCGAAGCGCGTCGAGCCCAAGAGCGTGCGCGTTCTGGTGCTTTCGCCCACCCGTGAGTTGTCGGGCCAGATCCTGGACAATTTCGACAAGTTCGGCCGCCACATCCGCCTGAGCACCACGCTCGCCATCGGCGGCGTGCCCATGGGCCGCCAGATCCGCGCCCTGCAGCGCGGCGTCGACGTGCTGGTGGCCACCCCCGGCCGCCTGATGGATCTCGTGGAGAACAACGCCGTGCGGCTCGATGCCGTCGAGGTGTTCGTGCTCGACGAAGCCGACCAGATGCTGGACATGGGCTTCGTCCATGCCATCCGCGCGGTGGTGCGCCGCCTGCCGGCCAAGCGTCACAACCTGTTCTTCTCGGCCACCATGCCGAGCGCCATCGCGGAACTCGCCGGCTCCATGCTGCGCAATCCCGTGACGGTGGCCGTCACCCCGGTGGCCAAGACCGCCGATCGGGTCGATCAGCGCGTCATCCTGGTGGAAAAGGGCAACAAGCCCCAGCTGCTGGCCGAGATCCTCAAGGCCGAGGAAATCGACCGCGCGCTGGTGTTCACCCGCACCAAGCACGGTGCCGACAAGGTGGTGCAGGCTCTGGCCCGCGCCGGTGTCGCCGCCGAAGCCATCCACGGCAACAAATCGCAGAACCAGCGCGACCGGGTGCTCGCGGCGTTCCGCGAAGGCACCATCCGCACCCTGGTGGCCACCGACATCGCCGCCCGCGGCATCGATGTCACCGGCATCAGCCATGTGGTAAATTTCGACCTGCCGAACGTGCCGGAATCCTATGTGCATCGCATCGGGCGTACCGCCCGTGCGGGCCGCGAAGGCATTGCCATCTCGTTCTGCGACGGCGAGGAGCGCGCGTATCTGCGGTCCATCGAGAAGCTGATCCGCATGGCGCTGCCCACCACCGATCGTCGGGGCGAGGCGCGTCGCGAACTGCCGCCGCTGGCGGGTGAAGCCGCCGACGCCGGTCATCGTCGCAGCAGCGGTCGCCCGCAGGGCGATCGTCCGCGCGGTGATCGCAATGGCGGCGAGCGCAGCAGCCAGGGGCCGCGCGCGCGCAGCCCGGGTGCGGCGGACGGCCGCAAGGCAGACGGTGGACGCTCTCACGAGGGGCGTTCGCACGAAGGTCGCTCCCATGAGGGCCGCGGCGCCGGTGCCGGCTCTGCCGGTCGCGGCGCGGATGCGCCCCGGCAGGATCGCGGCGCGCGGGTCCAGGGTGGCCAGCGCACGCAGAGCCCCGAGATCGGGGCGGTGGGTTTCATGCGGTCGGCGGCTCCCGCCCGCAGCGATAAGCCGGGTCCGGCGCTGAAGCGGCCGATCCGCTGATATTTGGGGACTGGAGAAGACTATATGGCGAAAGAAGAACTGCTGGAGTTCGAAGGAACGGTGACGGAAGTCCTGCCCGACGGCAACTTCCGCGTACGGCTCGACAACGATCATCAGATCCTGGCCTATGCGGCCGGCAAGATGAAGAAGAACCGCATCCGCACCATCGAAGGGGACCGGGTCGTGGTGGAGATGTCTCCCTACGATCTGGATCGCGGCCGCATCAATTTCCGCCACAAGGCGGAAGGCAACGCTCCGCCTCCCGGCGCTCGGCGCCAGCAGAACTTTCGTCGCCGCTGACCAAGGGCGGCGCGCCGGTGGCGCGCCCGTTCCCCATCGTGCCTTAGCCGGGGCAAGCCCGCGCACGGCAGCGATCACCACAGGCCGGGCATGTCCCGGCTTTTGGCGTTTGATCTTTTGGGTTCTGGTTCGGCCGGACCGCGAGATCAGTCGCGGATGCTGGGCAGGTCCAGGACGATCTCCAGCACCGTATCCACCATCTCCACCACGAGGCGGCGACGCTGCACCACCAGGTCGTGCCGCGGCTGCTCCGACAGGCCGATCCGGTCGCCGGGCTGGAGCATGGCGTGCAGCGTGCCGATCCGCTCCGACAGCAGCGTGATCTTCTTGTTCAGACCTGACTGAAGCACATGCGCGCGGGCCGCCTGGGTCAGGACGATCCGCGCCCGCACCGCAGTCCCGGTCGCCGGGCCTCCATGCGAGGCCGGCTCGGCTGGCGAGGAGGCCGACGGGAATCGCGATACGGGTTGCGGCAGGAGGCTCATGCATCCCTAGCTATCATGTCCGCCCATCTGGGTCACGAACCGTGCATGCGCGCCGGACGCGGGGCAGGGGACGGGGGCGCGGGAGGCTTGCGTCGACCGTGTGCGTCGCTAACCTCGCCCGCTCATCAAGCCGGGCCAACCGGACACGGGAGGATCGATGACACTGCCCCACGCGGCGCCGCCGGCCGCGACGCCCACATCCGGGGAGCCCGTGCCCGCCGCCCACCTGGACGGGGTGCGCATCGCCTTTCCTGGCCGCGGCCCCAAAGAGGCCGCTTATGTGGCCGTGGAAGGGGCTGACCTTGCCGTGGCGGATGGGGAGTTCGTCGCCATTGTCGGGCCGACCGGATGCGGGAAAAGCACCTTGCTCAATGCGGCCGCCGGCCTGCTGATTCCCGCCAGCGGCCAAGTCTCCATCTTCGGGACGCCGCTGACGGGGCTGAATCGGCAGGCGGGATATCTGTTTCAGGCCGAAGCGCTGTTTCCCTGGAAGACGGTGCTGGACAATGTGGCCATCGGCCTCGATGTGGCGGGCGTGCCCGCTGCCGAAGGGCGCGCCCGCGCCGCCGACTGGCTGACGCGGGTGGGGCTGGGGGCATTCTCGGGCCGCTATCCGCACATGCTCTCCGGGGGGCAGCGCAAGCGGGTGGGTCTCGCCCAGGTGCTGATCCGCGATCCCAAGATCCTACTCATGGACGAGCCGTTCGGGCCGCTGGACGCCCAGACGCGCCAGATCATGGGCAATCTGCTGCTGGACCTGTGGAGCGCGGATCGCAAGGCAGTGCTGTTCGTGACCCACGATCTGGACGAAGCCATCGCTTTGGCCGACCGCGTGGTCATCATGAGCGCCGGCCCCGCTTCCCGCATCATCGGCCAGTGGCGGGTGAGCCTCGAAAGGCCGCGCGACAGCGCCGACGTGCGGCTGCTGCCGGCCTTCCACGAGTTGCACCGGGAGATCTGGTCGGCGCTGAAGGACGAAGTGGTGAAGGGCTATCGCCAGACCGAGGGGGTCGCCTGATGCGCACGTCGCTCTCCCGTCCGGTGCTGCTGGCCTTGCAGGTGCTGGTGGCGGTGGTGATCCTCGGCCTCTGGCACCTGGGCGCCACCCTCAAGATCCCGGCCGGCGTGCTGGGGCCGAAGGCCTTCTACCCCCTGGACCCGTTCTTCTTTTCCACCCCGCTGGCGGTGTTCGAGCGCACCTGGCGGGATTTCTACACCGGGGTGATCTGGTATCATTTGGGCATCACCTTGCTGGAGACCGCGCTCGCCTTCGCCATCGGCGCCGGGGCCGGCGTGGTGGTGGGCTTCTGGTTCGCCCGCCAGCAATATGTGGCCGCGGTGTTCGACCCTTATGTGAAGATGGCGAACGCCTTGCCCCGCGTGGTGCTGGCGCCGATCTTCGCGCTGTGGCTGGGCCTCGGCATCTGGTCCAAGGTGGCGCTGGGGGTGAGCCTGGTGTTCTTCATCGTCTTCTTCAACGTCTATCAGGGCGTGAAGGAGGTGAGCCCCACGGTGCTGGCCAATGCCCGCATGCTGGGCATGTCCGAGCGCCAGTTGCTGCGCCATGTCTATTGGCCCTCCGCGCTGACCTGGGTGTTCTCGTCGCTGCACATTTCGGTGGGCTTTGCGCTGGTGGGCGCGGTGGTGGGCGAGTATCTCGGCTCCGCCGCGGGGCTCGGCTATCGCATCCATCAGGCGGAAGGGGTGTTCGACGTGACCGGGGTGTTCTCCGGCATGCTGGTGCTGGCGGTGTTCGTCATTGTCATCGACACCGCCGTGACCCTGATCGAAAACCGGCTGACCGTCTGGCGGCCGGTGAGTGCTGCCAACCAACGATAAGAACGCCAATTCTCAGGAGGAAAACCCCATGATCTCCCTCGCATCCCGGATGCGGCGCCTAGCCCGCGCCATCCTCCCCGCCGCCGCCTTGGCCGCAGGCCTCGCAACCGGCGCCGTGCCAGCCCTGGCGCAGAAGGCGGAGAAGCCCAGCCTCACCTTGGGCGTCGGCGGCAAGCCGCTGCTCTATTACCTTCCCCTGACCATTGCCGAGCGCAACGGCTACTTCAAGGAGGAGGGCCTGGATGTCTCGATCAATGATTTCGGCGGCGGCGCGAAATCCCTCCAGGCGCTGATCGGCGGCTCCATCGATGTGGTGACGGGGGCCTACGAACACACCATCCGCATGCAGGCCAAGGGCCAGGACATCGTCTCGGTGATCGAACTGGGCCGCTTCCCGGGCATCGTGCTGGTGGTGCGCAAGGACAAGGCGGCCACCTACAAGAGCGTGGCCGACCTCAAGGGGGCCAAGATCGGCGTCACCGCGCCGGGCTCCTCGACCAATTTCTTCGTCGACTTCCTGCTGGCCAAGCAAGGGTTGAAGCCGGACGACGTGTCCTTCATCGGCGTCGGCGGCGGCGCCTCCGCGGTGGCGCAGATGAAGCGCGGCGAGATCGACGCCATGGCCAATCTGGATCCGGTGATCACCAAGCTGGAGAGCGACGGCGACGTCACCGTGCTGGCCGACACGCGCACCGAGGCCGGCAACGACAAGATCTTCGGCGGCACCAATCCGGCCGCGGTGCTGTATCTCAAGCGCGATTTCGTGACCGAGAATCCGGTGACCACCCAGAAGCTGGTGAACGCCTTCTACAAGGCGCTGAAATGGCTCCAGACTGCGACCCCCGAGGATGTGGCCAAGGTGGTGCCGGAGGAATATCTGCTGGGCGACAAGGCGCTCTATCTGGCGGCGGTGAAGGCCTCGCAGCCGATCTATTCCCGCACCGGCATCATTCCCGAAAGTGGAATGAAGAACGCCCTCAATATGTTGGTGGAATTTGATCCGGAGCTGAAGGCGGCCAAGATCGATTTGCCCAAGACATTCGACGGTCGTTTCGTGGCCAAGGCGGCGGAAACTCTCAAATAGCTCTGGCTGAAGCGGAGCGGCGGGCATTGGAAAATTGTCCGCCGCCCTTGTTTTTGCCGCAAAACTCCCCTATGTTTTTCTGGTCCCAGCCAGTCGGTTGCGCTTTGTCGTAACTGCGGGAGTCGGACGGATGTACTCCGGCCCCTCGCATCTCGGCTGGGTGCTTCCCACGCTATTCGGATGACACCGAGGTGGGGAAGCGCTCGGGACAGTTCGTCTGCGGCCAAGCTTAGTTTCGATCCCTACGGGCCGCGACCTTCAGCTACCACCTTCGGACTGCCCCGGTCTCCGCATAACAGCGGAGGTTCGAACTCGTCTGAACGGAGGCCACTATGGCCAAAGGTACTGTAAAATTCTTCAACACCCAGAAGGGCTTCGGCTTCATCCAGCAGGATGGCGGCGGCCCTGACGTGTTCGTGCACATCAGTGACGTCGAGCGCTCGGGTCTGCATTCGCTCAGCGACGGCCAGAAGGTCTCCTTCGATGTCGTGGACGACAATCGCGGCAAGACCAAAGCGGCGAACATCGCCGCTCTCTGAGCGGCCCCAGGCCTAACGCAGCATCTCAGCGCTGCAGTGACAGCGCTTTGATCTTCGCGTTTTCGGCGTTGCTGAACCCGGCCTTGGCCGGGTTCAGTCGTTTTCAGGGCCGTTTGCGGTGCGGGCCCATGCGCCTCAGCGCAGCACGTAGACCGTCGCGCCGACCCGCACCCGATTGTAGAGGTCGGTCACGTCGTCATTGGTCATGCGGATGCAGCCTGACGACACCGCCTGCCCGATGGTGTCCGGCTCGTTGGAGCCGTGGATGCGGTAGAGGGTCGACCCCAGATACATGGCGCGCGCGCCCAAGGGATTGTCGATGCCGCCGGGCATGTAGCGCGGCAGGTCCGGCCGGCGCTTGAGCATCTGCGCCGGCGGCGTCCAGGACGGCCATTCCTTCTTGGCGCTCACCGTCTTGACCCCCGACCACTGGAAGCCCTCGCGCCCCACGCCCACGCCATATTCGATCGCCGTGCCCGGCTGCGTCACATAATAGAGCCGCCGCTCGCTGGTGCTGATGACGATGCTGCCGGGGCGGTATTTGCCGTCGATGGCCACGGTGTGGCGCAGGGTCGGCGACGTGCCCGCCACCGTGCCCGAGGGGACCCCGAACAGCGAGGCGAACCCGAAGATATTGTACTGGGTCTCCGCACGGGCCGGCGCCGCCAGCAGGGCGGTGGTGCAGGCAACGGTGCAGGCGGCAAGGGCGAGGGTCTTGAGGCTCATGGTCGGACGGTCCTCAGCAATGCGCGGTGACCGACGGGTGTGGCCTGCCGCCCGCCGATCACGCCGCAAATGCGGCGGGCGTGCAACCCCTTTGTGGCGGCAGCCCGGCGCCGCAACTCGTCTACCGCCGCCATCGCCACCCACCGACCTGCCGCGCACCGCTTTGACGCCGATGCTAGGCGGTTGCGGATAATACTTATAAAATAATCACCGCAAGCCTGTAAATTAAAGCTTGGCCTTATGCGTAAGAATTAGATGCCTGATAATGTCGTCGCAAGCCAGACGCAAGTGCGTGTCTGTAACAGCTAGAGTCCAATCGTGTATCTATCTGGCCAAGACGAGATTTTAAATGCTGAATCAACTGACAATCCGGTCCAAATTATTTCTCGGCTTTGGCATCGTCGTTCTTCTGGTGCTGGCCAACGCCGCTTGGGTGACCGTCTCCAGCCGGCAGACCAAGATCGCGATGGAGAGCGCCGACCGCGCATCTGCAACGGTCGTCACCCTGAAAGACGCATTGCTCGAGGTACGGCAGGGCCGCGTGATGACCTGGTCGTATATGGCCACGGGGGAGGCCAACTACCTCACCAGTCGCGATACCGCCTTCAAGAAATTCGAGGCCATCTATCAAAAAGCCCTTTCCCAATCCCCGCCGGCGGAAGCCGTCCGATTGATGGGTGACTTCAACACTGCGGTGATCGAGTTCCGCGATGCCGCCGTGCGCATGAATGACCTGAAGACCCACGGTTTCGCGATGACCGCACCGGAGGTTTTGGCGGTGATGAAGGACGTGGACGCGGGCGCCCGTAGATATTCAGAGGCTAATGGCAAGGCCTCGGCGTTCCTCGACAAGCTGAACGATGAGATGACGGACGACGCCTATGCCCAGATCAGCGCATCCAATACCATCCTCCTGGTAGTTGCTGGGCTTATTGTGGTCCTCAGCGCCGGCATCGCGCTCCTGCTCGCCCGCGCCATCGCGACGCCGGCCCGTGAACTCTCCGACGTGATCGGCCAGCTGGCCAAGGGCGTCACCCAGGTGGACGTCCCGCACCAGCAGCGTGGCGATGAAATCGGCCAGATCGCGAAATCCGTGACCATCCTGCGGGATGAACTGCGTCAAGCCGACCTCGCCCGTGCGGACGAGGTCCGGCGCGAGGAGGCCGAGCGCAAGCTGCTGGATCGTCGCCAGAAGCTTGCCGATGGGTTTGTTGCCCGCATGCAGTCCCTGGCGTCCGGCTTTGCCGGATCGTCCAGCGAAGTGGCGGACTCCGCCCGCAACCTCTCCTCCACGGCGGAAGAATGCGCCCGGCAGGCGCAAGCCGTGGCGGTCGCCGCCGAACAGGCGGCCACCAACGTCCAGACGGTGGCGGCATCCTCGGAAGAACTAGCCGCCTCCGTTCGCGAGATCACCAAGCAGGTGAGCCATTCCGCCGATGTGGCCGATGTGGCGTTCCGGGAAGCCGAGGCGTCCAACACCCGCATTTCGGCGCTGGCGGTGTCCGCCACCGCCATCGGCGACGTGATCAATCTGATCAAGGGCATCGCCGATCAGACCAACCTGCTGGCCCTCAACGCCACCATCGAGGCCGCGCGCGCCGGTGACAATGGCAAAGGCTTTGCGGTGGTTGCCTCAGAAGTGAAGCAGCTGGCGGCCCAGACCGCGCAGGCCACCGCCGACATCGCGGCGAAGGTCAACGAGATCCAGTCCGCCACCACCGGAACCGTCACCTCCATGACCGAGATCGTGCGGGTGATTTCCGACATCAAGGAGATCTCGTCCGCCATCGCCAGCGCCGTCGAAGAGCAGGGCGCAGCCACGGGGGAGATCGCCGAGAACTGCCAGCAGGCGGCCTCCGGCACCCAGGAAGTCACCGACAATATCTCAGGCGTCGGACGCGCGGCCGAGATGACCGGCTCGGCCTCCACCCAGCTCCTCTCCCTCTCCGAAGGGCTGTCCAGTCAGGCGACGGAATTGAGCGGCGTGGTCCAGGATTTCGTCCGGGACCTCCAGGCCGCGTAACGCGATCCGATCGCGCAACTGCCGCGCCCCATGCGGTAACGCTGGATGTCGTCCGGGCCTTGCGTCCGGGCGACATCATCTGCTGGTGGCAAGGGTGAAGGTTTGAGGTGATCTCCACCAGTCCGCGCGGCGCGCAGACGCTGAAGCTCGACTTGTCGGGTGCCCCCATCCTCGCCGGCGAAACCTCCGCCGCCTCCAACCCAGCCGACGCGTCTTCGTTCATGCCCGCGAAAGAGCGCGCGGGAATCCTCTGCCGGACAAAGCGCGACTGCAGCGGGCCGCTTCGAGCGGCCCGTTTTTATTGGCTGTCCAATTCGCAGTGACGCAAAATGGCAAGCCACAGCCAGACAGATCGATGAGGATCAAGGTCTCGCCCTTGCCGCTCTGTCAGCCCATTCTCAGGGAAGCGGATCGAAGGTACAGAGCAGATCATCCACGCAGCCGTGATGCACGAGATTGGTATGGATGAAGCGGAAGATCGAAGAATCGTCCGCAATGCGCCAGTGCCTCCCGTCGGACAACGCATACACGTACGGAAACAGGCCCAGGATCTGCTGTAGAAACGCGCGCGGATTCATGTCCGCGAATGCGATGATGGTGAAGCTATTGAACTCCAGCAGCACTGGGGGACGGTAGCCGCGCAAGAGTTCCCTGGCCCCAGCGAGAACGTCCAGCTCGAACCCCTCCACGTCGATCTTCACGAAATCGAGTCTGTCCAGTTGCAGCTCGCCGACCATTTGATCCGCCGTCTTCACGGCAACGTCCACATAGGTTTCCGCAATATCCGACCGCACCATGGCCTGCGGTGCCCCAAGATGGCTTCCCGACGAGGCGCGCGGATTGAGGGCAAAAGATGCGGTGCCGGCCGAGGCGCCGAGCGCCACTGGACAGGGGTGGACCTGCGTCAGTCCGTTGGCCGCGATGGTCTGGGTGAGGAAGTCAAAGGTTTCCGGGTGCGGCTCGAACGCATGCACGGTGGCATTATGAATGCAATGAGATGTAACCAGAGCCGTGACGCCAATATTGGCGCCAATATCGAGCGTGACGCTCTCGGGCGGCAAGAATTGAGTTGAATAAATCAGGAAGTCGCTCTGCACATCTCCGACCGAGACCGTATCGAAATACCGATCTCCAGATCGACCACAAATTGTGTAGTCGCGATCACCAATCGCAATCGGCCTGTGCATGTCTGCCTCATTGCCTGATAAGCGTCTGCGACCGGGCCGCCATATCGACGGTGCGGGTGTCCGGGAACGGCTCACGTGTTTTACGAAGCGGCAAGGTTCTTACCACGCGCACGGGCCTTACAATCACGGGCCTTACAATATTGTGTTTTTGGAACGAATGGTGGGCGATGCAGGGATTGAACCTGCGACCCCTCCCGTGTGAAGGGAGTGCTCTCCCGCTGAGCTAATCGCCCATCCGTCCCGCCGCTCAAGAGGCGAGAGCGGCGGTGTAGGGCGAGGGCCGCATGGTGTCAATAGCCGGCACCGCCATCCCCGCCCAACGGGCTAGCGGCCTGTGGATGACAGCAGCGCGTCCACCGCCGCGTCCAGGTCGGCGAAGTGGTGGATCAGCCGGTCGGCGCCAAGGTCGGCCGGGGCAATTTCCGTATAGCCGAAGGACACCGCCACCGCCGGCACCTGCGCCGCCCGGGCGGTGGCGATGTCGGTGGCGCTGTCGCCCACCATGATGGCCCGCCCCGCAACCCCGCCACAGGCGGCGATGGTGGCGAGCAGCGGCCGCGGGTCGGGCTTGGACACGCCGAACGTGTCGGCGCCGGTGATGGCGGCGAAGCGGTGGGTGAGATCCAGCCCGTCCAGCAGCAGGCGGGCGAGATACTCCAGCTTGTTGGTGCACACGGCGAGGATGGCGCCGCGTTCCTGGAGCCGGTCGAGCGCCGCCTCAAGCCCCGGAAACGGGCGCGAGTCGTCGGCGATATGGGCGGCATAATGATCCAGGAACTGCCGGTTGAGGCCGTCCAGCTCGGCGGGCGACACCTCGACCCCGGCGCGGCGCAGCGCCCGCACGATCAGCAGCCGCGCGCCGCCGCCGATCATCGGGCGCGCCTCGTCTCGGTCCACCGGGGTGATGCCGTGAGCGCTGAGCACCTGGTCCAGCGTGTTCAAGAGATCGGGCGCGGTGTCCACGAGGGTGCCGTCGAGGTCGAAGGCGATCACCGGCCGGTCCTGAAACATGGGTTCGTCATCCTTGGGCTGCCCGCCGGGTCTTGGCGTCGGGGCGATCCTGCCGGTTTTGCGGTCCGGCGTCGCGGGGCGCGGGCGGGGCAGATGCGCGCACGGGCTCCTGGCGACGAATCGGCGGTTCACAATTGGGCCGTCGCCGTCCCGCCCGGCCGCGCTGGCGCTTGTGGTTCGGGCGGATCGCGGGTAGGCAACGGCCATCCCGCCTGACGCGAGCAGACCCATGGCCGATGCCGAAGACCTGAAACGCCGCGCCGCCGCCCGCGCCCTGGACTATGTCACCGATGGCATGCGCCTCGGCCTCGGCACCGGCTCGACCGCCAAGCATTTCGTCGCGCTGCTGGCGGAGCGGGTGCATCAGGGCCTGACCGTGGTGGGCGTGCCCACCTCCGAGCAGACCAAGGCGCAGGCGCTCTCGCTCGGCGTCCCCCTGGCAACGTTGGACGAGCAGCCGGAACTGGACCTGTGCGTGGACGGCGCCGACGAGATCGGCCCCGGCCTTGCCCTCATCAAGGGCGGTGGCGGGGCGCTGCTGCGCGAGAAGATCGTCGCCAGCGCCGCCCGCGACATGCTGGTGATCGCCGACGACACCAAGCGGGTGGCGACCCTCGGCGCCTTTCCGCTGCCCATCGAAGTGGTCACCTTCGGCGTCACCGCGGTCACCCGGCGGGTAGCGGCGGCGGTGGCCGCTGCCGGCTGCGCCGGAGACCTGCGGCTGCGGCACGGGGCCGACGGCAGCGCCTTTGTCACCGACCAGGGCAATTTCATCCTCGATGCCCATCTCGGCCGCATTCCCGATCCGGCGCGCCTTGCGCGGGCGCTGGAAGAGGTGGCAGGGGTTGTGGAGCACGGGCTTTTCATCGGGCTGGCTCGCCGGGCGGTTCTCGCCGGGGCGGACGGCATCCGCGTCATCGATCCTCAGGCGCTCGCCTGACACCATCCTTGGAGACACGCATGGCACTTTCCCGTTCTGCCCGCCGCCTCGGTTTTGCGGCCCTGGCCGTGATCCTCTCGGCCACCGGCGCCTTGGCTCAGGCCGCGGCGCCCGCGCCCGCTCCCACCGCCGCCCAGATGCAGGTGGCCCGCCAGTTGGTGGATGTGAATGGCGAAGCCAAGTCGTTCGACGGCGTCATTCCCAATCTGGTGGACGGCGCCGCCCTCGGCTTCCTGCAGACCAATCCGGACCTCGCCAAGCAGTTGCGGGATTCGGCGCTGCTGGTGAAGCCCGAGTTCGAAAAGCGGAAGGGCGAGATCGTTGACATTCTCGCCGCCGCTTATGCCTCGCGCTTCACCGAGCAGGAGCTGAAGGACGCGGTGGCCTTCTATTCCTCGCCGGTGGGCAAGAAGCTGGTGGCGGATCGCGGACAGATCGTCCAGCAGGCGGTGGTGAACATCCAGGCCTGGGGCGCCAAGGTGAATGCCGAGGCGCTGGAGCGCATCCGCCAGGAAATGAAGAAGCTCGGCTACGATCTCTGATCGGACGACGGCGTCACGGATGATCGCGTCACGGACGCGGTGCGCGCGGTGCGGGGGCCTTCGGGGGCCCCCGCCAAGGTGGCGTAGAGGCTCTTGCGCCGCAGGTTCGGGTTGTAATACGGGTCCACCAGCGTGCTGGCGTGCCACAGCGCCTCGAACCGCGCCCGCTGTGCCTTGAGACGCTCCCGGTGGGCCTTGGCTCGCCGCCGTCCGCGGGACGCGGATTCGTGGTGGATCAGGCAGGCGAACGGGGTCCACACCAGTTCATAGCCTGCCGCCACCGCCCGCAGGCACAGGTCGATATCGTTGCAATCCTCGGCGAAGCGCGCCGCGTCCAGCGGGCCGATGGCGTCCCAGCAGGGGCGGGAGATCATCAGGCAGGCGCCGGTGACCGCGGACAGGTTCTGCCGGCTGTGCAGCCGGTCTTCATAGCCCCCCGCATCCGCCGCCGCATGGGCGAACCAGTGGCCGGCATAAGCGAACAGCCCGGCGATGACGCCCGCATGCTGGATCGTGCGGTCGGGAAACAGCAGCTTGGCCCCGACGATGCCCGTGCCGGGCAGGCTGGCCAGCGCCACCATCTCGTCCAGCCAGCCGGGCTCCACCACCTCGATGTCATTGTTGAGCAGGCAGATGAGCGAACCGCGGGTTGCGTCCACGCCGCGATTGCAGATGCGCGGATAATTGAAGCCGCCATCATCCCGCACCACGCGGGTGGCCGGCCAGAGGGCGGCGATCTCCGCGAACAAGGCGAAGGTTTCCGGTTCCACCGAGCCATTGTCGACGATGATGATCTCGAATGCCCGATAGCGGGTGAGGGCGATCATCGAGCGCAGGGCCAGCCCCAGCAGATCGGCCCGGTCGCGCGTGGGGATGACGAAGGACACCAGCGGCGCCGGCTCCGGCACCGTGTAGATCGGCCGCAGCCGCCCGCCCGCCTGCTGCACGGTTTCGACCCCCGCGACCTCCGCCACCGCCCGTGCCGCGCACGCCAGGTCGGCGGCGGAGAGTGCCTCGCCTGCGGCGGCGGGCCGGGAGAAGGCCACGCGGGGGATGTGGCGGATCGCGCTCGCGGGCAGGGGCTCCACCGCCCGCAGCAGCAGATCATAGGCCCAGGCCCCGCCGAAGCCGGGGCGTGCGCCGCCTATGGCGGCGAGGCGCGCGGCGCGGATGACGCACAGCGCCCCCACATAGGGCACGCTGCGCAGCAGGTGGCGATTGAAGGCCGGCTTGAACACGCCTTCCAGGGGCGTGCCGTCCGCGTCCAGCCGTTCCTCGTCGGTGTAGAGCACGGCACAATCGCCGTGGGTCGCGAAGGCGGCGCGGATCATCGCCACGGCATCGCGGGTGGGGCGTCCGCCGGCGTCCAGAAGCGCCACCAGGGCGTCGCCGGCGTCCGCCACGGCGGCATTGAAGGCAGCCGCCGCATCGCCGGGCCCGGACGGGAGCCGGCGCACCCGTGGGTCACTGTCGCGCGCATCGGCGGGGAGCGCATCGGCGGCGCCGCCGCCGATGCGCCACTGCCAATGGGGATCGGACTGGGCGCGCAGCGCCTGGAAGGCGGCGGCCATCTGCGCCGGGGTGGCCGGGTCGATGGTGATGAAGGTGAGCGGCGGTGTCGCATCGGCGCCGACCGGACCGGCGAAATCCTCCACATAGCGGGCCCGGTACTGGCGATAGGCCACCGCCTGCTCCTGCCGGTGCGCGGCCGATCCCTGCAGCAGCGCCCCATGGGCGCCGCGCAAATCGCGGGCGGCGGCCCCGGCGGTGCGCCAGCGCTTGGGCAGGCTCTGCGATCCGAACCGCCCGTTCACGAAGGCCTGCAGCTTCAGGCCCAGCTTGCTGCGGGGATAGACCCCGATCCGAATGGCCGGATCCCCCGGCCCCAGCATCAGTGTTGCGGCCCCCTTGGGAATGAAGACCGCCGTGCGGGGGCCGTCCAGTTCCCCGTGAGCGAGCACCTGGCCGGATCGGTCCTCGAACGTCACCGCGATCGGATCGGGGGCCGATTCGCACGCCAGGACGAACACATAGCCCCGGGCCCGCACCTTCAGGCGCAGGCCGAAGGGCAGAGCCGCGCGGCGCGTCCCGGATGACGACCGGGTGAGGCGCAGCCAGCGCGGGGGGATCTGTTCGGGCATGCAACCGGGCCTGTCAGACGGTGGGGCACAAGCGCCCGTGACCCGGTTGAAGCATCATTGCACGGGGGCGGGCAAGCCGGGCGCTTGACGCCGGCGGCGCGACGGACTTGAAGTTCGCGGCCGGCGCATCCTCCAGCATGCGCCCGGACCAGGGCTTGCGCCGCGCGGATGCGCTGTGGCCGGTGAAAGGGAACTGCTCATGACGCGACGCGTGGATCTGTTCGTGATCGGGGGCGGGTCCGGCGGCGTGCGGGCCGCGCGCATCGCCGCCCAGCACGGCGCGAAAGTGATGCTGGCGGAAGAATATCGCCTCGGCGGCACCTGCGTGATCCGCGGCTGCGTCCCGAAGAAGCTTTTGGTCTATGCTGGCCGCTATGCCCACGATCTGGAAGACATGGCCGGCTTTGGCTGGACCGTGGAGGGCGCAAAGTTCGACTGGGCGACGCTGATCGCCCACAAGGATCGCGAGATCGACCGGCTGGAAGCCGCCTATGCCCGCAATCTGGCGGCGCCCGGCGTGGAGATCATCGCCGATCGCGCGGTGGTGACCGGGCCGAACACGGTGCGCCTTTCGACCAGCGGCGAGACCATCGAGGC
Organism: Azorhizobium sp.; assembly: GCA_965227945.1. Taxonomy (GTDB): domain Bacteria; phylum Pseudomonadota; class Alphaproteobacteria; order Rhizobiales; family Xanthobacteraceae; genus Azorhizobium. Next base: position 1,288,294 of record CBDDGQ010000005.1, read on the forward strand.
GCGCTACATCCTGGTGGCCACCGGCGGGCATCCCACCCTCGGGCCGGCGATTCCCGGAGCGGAACTGGCCATCACCTCCAACGAGGCCTTCCATCTGCCGGCGCTGCCCAAGCGGGTGCTGGTGCAGGGCGGCGGCTACATCGCGGTGGAATTCGCCTGCCTGTTCCGCGCGCTGGGCTGCGAGGTCACGCTGGTGCTGCGCGCCGAGCAGATCCTGCGCTCGTTCGATGACGACGTGCGCGCCCATGTGGCGGGCGAGATGAGCCAGTCGGGCATCGCCATCCGCACCGGCATCACCTTGTCCTCCATCACCCAGACGCCGGACGGCAAACGGGTGCTGCTGTCCGATGGCGAGACGATGGAGGTGGACGCCGTCATGCTGGCCATCGGCCGCATTCCCAACACCGCCGGCCTCGGGCTCGAGGCGGTGGGGGTGCATCTGGACAAGGTGGGCGCGGTGGTCGTGGATGCGGACGGCCGCACCACTGTGCCGTCCATCTATGCGGTGGGCGATGTCACCGACCGCATCAACCTGACCCCGGTGGCCATTCGTCATGGCCATGCGTTCGCCGACTCGGTGTTCGGCGGCAAGCCCTGGCGGGTGGATCACAATCTGGTAGCCACCGCGGTCTTCACCGAGCCGGAGGTGGGCACGGTGGGGCTGTCGGAGGGCGCCGCGCGCGCCGCCGGCTATGCGCTGGACATCTACAAGGCGCAGTTCCGGCCCATGCGCGCCACCCTGTCCGGCCGGCAGACCCGGATGCTGGTCAAGCTGGTGGTGGACAGCGCCACCGACAAGGTTCTCGGCTGCCATGTGGTGGGCGAATCGGCGGCGGAGATCATCCAGATGGCGGCGGTGGCCATCGGCATGGGCGCCACCAAGGCGGATTTCGACCGCACCGTGGCGGTGCATCCCACCGCTGCCGAGGAACTGGTGACCATGCGGACCAAATCCGCGTGAGCGTGAGGTTATTCACCTGAGCTTGACGTTGCGCCAATCTGGACGCCGCAGGGCAGGGCAGGCACAAGGCGCTATCTGCTCAAGCTGACTTCGGGGATGACCGTGCGCGCTTCCGTTCTTGTTCTGGCGACCTTCGCTCTCACCCTCTCGGCCCAGGCAGGCGCCGCCGCGGCGGCGCCCATCCTGCCGGCCCAGGATCGGTCCGGGGCGCTCTTGAAGTATCAGGCGCTGACCCCCGCCGACCGTCAGGCCACCCTGGAGGCCTTCACCCAGAAGAAGGTGAGCAGCGGCGCGTTCGACACGCTCGACGGCTGCATGCTGCGCCAGACCACCGAGCCGGACGCCGGCCGGGTGAAGCTCGCCAAGACCGTTGCCGACTGCGCCAAGGAAACCGGCTTCTGAACCGAGGCTGACCGGCGGCGGAAAACGCCGCCGGTGAACCGGGCTCAGCCATGGCCCGGCGTCTGGGCCCCGAACAGCTTGCCCTTTTCCGCCCACAGGGCCGCCAGCGTCGCCAGCACGCCCAGCACCAGATAGCTGGCGCTCAGCGGCAGCACCGAGCCGGCCACCGCTTGGCCGAACACCATGCCTAGCGCCGCCCCCAGCAAGGTGGTGTAGAAGCCGATGAAGGACGAGGCGGTGCCGGCGATGGCGCCCAGCGGCTCCATGGCCATGGAGTTGAAGTTCGGCACGGTGAGCGCGAACAGCGCCTGGTTCAGCGCCACCAGGGCGCAGAACACGAACAAGGGCGGATGCCCGTCATAGACCAGCGCCAGCACCACCTGCACGCCGCCGACCACCGCAAATCCGATCATCCCGCCGTGCGAGAGGTGGCGCATGCCCACGGTGCGGACCAGCTTGGAATTGAGGAACGAAGCCACCGACATCACCGCCGCCACCGACGAGAAGGCGACCGGGAACCAGACGCCCAGATGATAGACCTCGGTGTCGAAGATCTGCTGCGCCGAGCCCACATAGGCCATGAGCGAGCCCATCATCAGGCCCATGCCGGTGGCATAGCCCACCGCCCGGCGGGTGCGCAGGGTCAGCTTCATGCCGCCGACGATGCCCGCCACGGAAAACGGCACGCGATGTTCCGGATGCAGCGTCTCCGGCATGCGGACACCGAACCAGACCGCCAGCACCACGCCCAGCGCGAACATGGCGATGAAGATCAGGTGCCAGCTGCCCACCAGGAGAATGCCACTGCCGATGGTGGGCGCCACCACCGGCACGATCAGGAACACCATCATGGACAGCGACATGACGCGCGCCATGTCGCGGCCCTTGAAGCGGTCACGCACGATGGCCACCGACAGCACCCGGCCAGCGGCCGCCCCCATGCCCTGGATGACGCGGGCCACCAGGAGAATGGTGAAATTGTCCGTGACCGCCGCCAGCGCGCAGCCCAGCGCATAGACCGCAAGGCCGATCATCAGCGCCGGCTTGCGCCCGATCACGTCGGATATGGTGCCGAACACCAGCTGCATGATGCCGAAGCCGATCATGAAGGCGGTGACGATCAGTTGCAGATCGCCCGCCCGCGGCACGGCGAAGTCGCGGCGGATGGGATCGAAGGCGGGGAGCAGATTGTCGATGGAGAAGGCGGTCAACCCCATCATCAAGGCGATGATGGCGACGAATTCCAGAAACGACGGGGCGGGGGACGTCGGCTGAGCCGCAATCCTCTCTTGCTTGGTCATGCAAAGTCTCAAGACTGGCCGGCGGGGCAGCGGCGAGGAGTTTCGGCGGCCTTCTTACGGCATCACCCGGCCCGGTGCGCGTCCCATCTGCGCGGTTCCGGTCACCAAGGCGTGCGCCGGGCGCATGCCGGATGGGCGATCCGGCGGGCAAAGCCATGCCTGGTCAGGGGGATACAGCAGCCCCATGTTCTGGTTCCGTGCCCAGGCCCTCTCGTGTATAAGCCCGACTTCCGACGTCCTGTGACCCATGAGAACCAAGGACCGGACGCGCCGCGCACCTGCGCGCCGCGAGCGATGGATGGAGATTGCAATGACCACCCGCCCCGTTTCCGACCGCATCCCGAGCGCCGAGACCTCTTCTCGCCGCGCCGAAGGCTGGCGTCCGGATTCCTGGCGATTTTATCCGGTGGTCCAGGTGCCGGAGTATCCGGACGCCGCCGCTCTGGTGGAGGTAGAGCGCAAGCTCGCCTCCTATCCGCCGCTGGTTTTTGCAGGTGAGGCTCGCCGCCTGAAGGCCCACCTTGCCAAGGTGGCCGCCGGCGAGGCGTTCCTGCTCCAGGGCGGGGATTGCGCCGAGAGCTTCGACGAGCATTCCGCCGACAACATCCGCGATTTCTTCCGCGTCTTCCTGCAGATGGCGGTGGTGATGGCGTTCTCCGGCGGGGCGCCGGTGGTGAAGCTCGGCCGCATCGCCGGGCAGTTCGCCAAGCCGCGCTCGTCCAACACCGAGATCGTCGACGGCGTGGAGCTGCCCAGCTACCGCGGCGACATCGTCAACGACATCGCCTTCACCCCCGCTGCCCGCAACCCGGACGCGGCGCGGCAGATCGAGGCCTACCGCCAGTCGGCGGCGACGCTCAATCTGCTGCGGGCGTTCGCCTCGGGCGGTTATGCCAACCTCGCCAATGCCCATCAGTGGATGCTGGGCTTCGTGAAGGATTCACCGCAGTCGCATCGCTACCAGGAACTGGCGAACCGCATCACCGAGGCGCTCGACTTCATGCGCGCCTGCGGGATCGATCCGCAGGTTCATCCGGAGCTGCGCTCAACGGATTTCTTCACCAGCCACGAGGCGCTGCTGCTGGGCTATGAGCAGGCTCTGACGCGGGTGGATTCCACCTCCGGCGACTGGTACGCCACCTCCGGCCACATGCTGTGGATCGGCGATCGCACCCGCCAGCCGGACCATGCCCATGTGGAATATTTCCGCGGCATTCGGAATCCCATCGGCATCAAGTGCGGTCCCTCGCTCACCGCGGACGGTCTCATCCGCCTGCTGGACGTGCTCCAGCCGGACAATGAGGCGGGCCGGATCACGCTGATCTGCCGCTTCGGCGCCGACAAGGTGGCGGACAGCCTGCCGGCCCTGGTGCGGGCGGTGGAAAAGGAAGGCCGCACCGTGGTGTGGTCGTGCGATCCCATGCACGGCAACACCATCAAGGCGGGCTCCGGCTACAAGACGCGCCCGTTCGAGCGCATCCTGTCGGAGATTCGCAGCTTCTTCGACATCCATGCGGCCGAAGGCACCTATGCCGGCGGCGTGCATCTGGAGATGACCGGCAAGAACGTCACCGAATGCACCGGCGGCGCGCGGGCCATTTCCGACGAGGATCTGCGGGACCGCTACCACACCTATTGCGACCCGCGGCTGAATGCCGAGCAGTCCATCGAGCTGGCCTTCCTGGTGGCCGAGCTGCTCAAGCGCGAGCGTCAGGCCCGCGGCCGTCCGGAAGTGGTGGCGGCGGAGTAATCCGTCGTTAGAGCGTTTTCGAGCGAAGTGGATCCCGGTTCGCGTGTAGAAAACGCGACAAAACAAAGAGATAGAGAGTTTCACCGATTCGAAGAAACGGGGAAATGCTCTAGGCTGAACGGCCCATCGCCCATGAAAATGCCCCGGCTTGCCGGGGCATTTTTGTGATCGGGCCGGCGCCGTGCCCGGTCAGGCCGGGACGCCGGCACCGCGGACCGGACCGCTAACGCCCGCGAAGGCTTCCGGCTGAAGCTCCGCCACCAGCAGCCGCGCCGGATCCACCGGGCCGGGCATCGCCACCTGCCCGTGCGGCACGACGGTGAAGCCGAAGCGGGCATAATAAGGGGAATCCCCCACCAGCAGGATCAGCCGGTGGCCCTGCGCCCGCGCCTCGTCCATGCACACGTGCATCAGCCGGGCGCCAATCCCCACCGAGCGGAACGGCGGCTCCACCGTCAGCGGGCCCAGCAGCAAGGCCGGCGATTCCCCGATCAGGATCGGCGTCAGCCGCACCGAGCCCACCATCATGGTGCTCACATGGGCGGTGAAGGACAGCGCGTAATCGGGCGGGGTGTGTTCGCGCAGCCGGAAGGCGGTGCGGGCAAACCGGCCGGGCCCGAAGGTGCGCTGGTGCAACCGCTCGATGGCGGGGCCGATGGCGGGCGTCTCGTGCGTAACGGTGATGGGAAGTTCGGTCATGATCCAAGGCCGTGGGCGAGGCAGAGAAAGGCCCGCCCGGCCGGAGATCGGTCAGACGGGCAGGCGCAGACACTCCCGCGCGGAAACGCGCGGCTCTTGGTCTCGTCGTCGCTGGCTCGTCTGGAACATGACATCCTCAAACCGGAGCCGGGGCGATTAGCATGGCGCGCGCCTGCGGTCCAGCGCACCGCCGCACGGCCGGCCGGGAGGAGGAGCGGGAAAGCGGTTGCCGCCTCGCGGGGGCCATCGCACAGTACCGTCCGCCCGCGGGACTGCCGCGCGGCATTGTGGACCCGGTTCGAGGGCCGCGGCACACCTGAAGGGGTGGCGCCGGGCCGGCCGTGCGGCGTTTGGCGCGCCGGCGGACGTGAACGACCGGCCGCCGGGACCGTTGACGAGGAACGCTGATGCAATGAGGCCGTCGCTCGGCCACCGGCCGGGACGGCGCCCAAGGAGGCGCAATGTCAGAATGGAATGCAGTTCAGGACGCACACACGTCAGTTGGGAAGCGGGCAGGGGGGCAGCGGATGCGCGCGCTGGGCCGCGCCGCCCGAGCCGGGATGCTGGCCATAAGCCTCGCCACCGCAGGGATCCTCGCGGCGGGGCCGGCCTTGGCGCTGGACGCCATCGTGGAGAAGAAAAGCTTCACCTTGCCCAGCTACACGACGGTGGGCGGGGCCACCCTGCGCGATGTGAAGGTGGGCTGGGAAGCCTATGGCACCCTGAATGCGGCCAAGACGAACGTCATTCTGGTGACCCACTTCTTCTCCGGCACCAGCCATGCGGCGGGCAAATACAAAGCGGATGACAAGATTCCGGGCTATTGGGACTCGATCATCGGTCCCGGCAAGCCGCTGGATACGGACAAATACTACATCATCTCGTCCGATACCTTGGTGAATCTCAATGCCAAGGATCCGAACGTCATCACCACCGGTCCGGCCTCACTGAAGCCGGACACCGACACCCCCTATGGCCTGAGCTTCCCGATCGTCGGCATCCGCGACTTCGTCAATGTGCAGAAGGCGCTGCTGGAGAGCCTCGGCATCCACAAGCTGCATGCGGTGATGGGCGCCTCCATGGGCGCGCTGCAGGCCTATGAATGGGCCGCCGGCTATCCGGAAATGGTGTCGCGGGTGGTGCCGGTGATCGGCGCCGGGGATGCGGACGGCTGGCTGGTGGGTTGGCTCGACATCTGGGCCTCGCCCATCCGCCTCGACCCCAACTGGAACAATGGCGACTATTACGGCCGCACCCCGCCCAACAAGGGGCTGGCCCAGTCGCTGAAGATCATCACCATGCAGGCCAGCTACTGGACCTGGGCGGATGACACCTACAATCGCAAATGGGCCGAGCCGGGCCAGGATCCCGGCAAGGCCCTGGACAACCGCTATGCCATCGAGGCGTCGCTGGACAAGATCAGCGCCGCCCGCGCCGAACTGGCCGACGCCAACCACCTGCTCTATCTGGTGAAGGCCAACCAGACCTTCGCCGCCGGCGGGGACGTGGGCCTGCAGCGCATCAAGGCGCCGGTGCTGCTGATCTCCAGCACCGAGGATCTGGTGTTCCCGCCGCCGGCCATCCAGCGGGCCGCCGACGGCATCCGCGCCGGCGGCGCCAAGGTGGAGCAGGTCAACATCGGCGGCGGCCGGGGGCACCTCAACGGGGTGGTGAACATCTCGGAGGCCTCCGACGCCATCACCCGGTTCCTGAGCCAGTGATGCACGGGGCGCATGGGAACGATGGTCACATGCGCCCCGCGTGCCCCCAACGCTCCTCGTGCGCCCGCTTGGGACGGGGGGAGCGGCCGGGCGGGACGAGTGCGGGCGTGGCCGGATGCTACCAGCAATGGTATCTGGCTAAGCGTTCAATGGGCCACGGTGTTCCATTTCGGGGCCGCCGCGTTCAAACAATTCGGCGAGATGCGAAGATCGCTTTTCAAGCCCTTGAATTAGCGATGTTTTCCAGCTTCGGACCAGAACTGTAAAACTGGCGTCCATGACGTGAATCGGCTAAAAGAACCCTATTGTCGCCGATCATGAAAGAGTTGTCGTTTGGCTGATCACGAGACGCCGAAGATGGGAAGCAGTGCGCCTTCCGACATCCGGCCCGTATCCATCACCGACGAGCTGTCCCGCTCGTATCTCGACTATGCCATGAGCGTCATCGTCGCCCGGGCCCTGCCCGATGTGCGCGACGGTTTGAAGCCTGTGCATCGCCGTATCTTGTTCTCGATGCACGAGAATGGCTACGAGTGGAACAAGCAGTACCGCAAGTCCGCGCGTGTGGTCGGCGACGTCATCGGTAAGTATCACCCGCACGGCGACCAGTCGGTCTATGACGCCTTGGTGCGCATGGTGCAGCTGTTTTCCATGCGGCTGCCGCTGATCGACGGGCAGGGTAACTTCGGCTCGGTGGACGGTGATCCGCCGGCGGCCATGCGTTACACAGAGGTCCGGCTGGAAAAGGTCACCCAGAACCTTCTGGATGAACTGGGCCAGGACACGGTCGACTATCAGGACAATTACGACAATAGCGAGAGCGAACCCACTGTTCTTCCTGCGCGGTTCCCAAATCTTCTGGTGAACGGCGCCGGCGGCATTGCGGTGGGCATGGCCACCAACATCCCGCCGCACAATCTGGGCGAGATCATCGACGGCACGGTGGCCCTGCTGGATGATCCGGCGCTCGATCCGGAAACCCTGCTGGACTATATCCCCGGCCCGGATTTCCCCACCGGCGCCCTGATCCTCGGCCGCACCGGCATCCGCCAAGCCTACATGACCGGCCGCGGCTCGGTGCTGATGCGGGCGCGGGTGTCCATCGAGACCGTGCGCAAGGAGCGCGAGGCGCTCATCATCACCGAGATCCCGTATCAGGTGAACAAGGCGACGATGATCGAGAAGATCGCCGAGCTGGTTCGCGACAAGCGCTTGGAAGGTATCGCGGAAATCCGCGACGAGAGCGACCGCGACGGCATGCGGGTGGTGATCGAGATCAAGCGCGACTCCCAGGCGGACGTCGTTCTGAACAACCTCTATCGCATGACCCCGCTGCAATCCTCGTTCGGCGCCAACATGGTGGCGCTGTCCGGTGGTCGCCCGGCGGTGATGACGCTGCACGACATGCTGACCGCGTTCATTGCCTTCCGCGAGGAAGTCATAAGCCGGCGAACGAAATTCCTGCTGCGCAAGGCCCGCGACCGAGCCCACGTGCTGGTCGGCTTGGCCATCGCTGTCGCCAACATCGATGAAGTCATTCGCTTAATTCGCACGGCGCCCGATCCCGCCACCGCCCGCGAGCGGCTGATGGAAAGAGATTGGCCGGCTAAGGATGTCGAATCATTGATCGTCCTGATCGCCGATCCGCGCCACACCGTGTCGGCGGACGGCACCTACCGCCTGTCCCAGGAACAGGCCCGCGCCATCCTCGACCTGCGCTTGCAGCGCCTGACCGCTCTCGGCCGGGACGAGATTTCCGACGAGCTGGACAAGCTCGCCGCCGAGATCGCCGAATATTTGGAGATCCTGGCCAGCCGGCCGCGCATGCGGGCGATCATTCGCGAAGAACTGCTGGCCATCAAAGCCGAGTTCGGCACCCCGCGCCGGACCGAGATCACCGAAGGCTTCGGCGACCTGGACGATGAAGACCTCATCGCCCGCGAGGACATGGTGGTCACCGTGTCCCACGCCGGCTACGTCAAGCGCGTGCCGCTCTCCACCTATCGGGCGCAGCGCCGCGGCGGCAAGGGCCGCTCGGCCATGACCACCCGGGATGAGGATTTCGTCACCCGCCTGTTCGTCGCCTCCACCCACGCGCCGGTGCTGTTCTTCTCGTCCAAGGGACAGGTGTACAAGCTCAAGGTATGGCGTCTGCCCGCGGCCGCGCCCCAGGCCCGCGGCAAGGCCCTCATCAACATCCTGCCCCTCGCCCCTGACGAGCGGATCACCTCCATCGTGCCCTTGCCCGAGGACACGGAGGACCACGGCCGCTGGCAGATGATGTTCGCCACCACCGGCGGCAACGTCCGGCGCAATGAACTGGCGGACTTCAGCCAGGTGAACCGCAACGGCAAGATCGCCATGAAGCTGGAGGAGGGCGAGAGCATCGCCTCGGTCCAGCTCTGCACCGAGCAGCAGGACGTGCTGCTGACCACCGCCAACGGCGCCTGCATCCGCTTCCCGGTGACCGATGTGCGGGTGTTCAAGGGCCGCGATTCGGTGGGCGTGCGCGGCATCCGGCTGGAGAGCGGCGACAAGATCATCTCCATGGCGATCATCTCCCATTCCAACGCCTCGGCGGAGGAGAGGGCGGCCTATCTGCGCCTCTCGGGCGCCGAGCGTCGGGCCACTTTGGCCAACGGCAGCCCGGCCGACGAGCCGGCAGTCATCGAGACCGATGCGGAAGACGCGGTGGGCGAGGATGTCGAGGTGGACAAGGTCCGCCGCCTGGAAATGCAGTCCAACGAGCAGTTCATTCTGACTGTATCGGAGAATGGCTACGGCAAGCGCACCTCGTCGTACGAGTACCGGGTGACCGGCCGCGGCGGAAAGGGCATCGTCGCCATGGCGGTGAATGACCGAAACGGCAAGCTCGTGGCCTCCTTCCCGGCCAAGGAGAGCGACCAGATCATGCTGGTGACCGACGGCGGGCAGCTGATCCGCTGCCCGATCAATGGCATCCGCATCGTCGGCCGCGCCAGCCAGGGGGTGATCGTGTTTGACACTGCCGCGGACGAGCGGGTGGTGTCGGTGGAGCACATCAGCGAGGATGAAGCCGCCGTCGGCACCGACGGCGACGACGGCCTCGATATCGCCCCGGACACCACGCCGGAGGAATAGGCCACCCATGATCTCCGGGCAGAGCCTGCTGATCTTCATCCTGGCGTGCGTCGCCCTCGGGGCGACGCCGGGGCCGAATGTGGCGCTGATTGTCGGCACCAGCCTGAAGCACGGCCGGCGCGCCGGCCTGCTCAGCGCGCTGGGCGTCAATCTGGGCCTCGTGCTGCAACTGGCGGTGGTCGCGGCGGGGCTGTCCTGGGTGGTGGATATCTTCGCCCGGCATTTCGATCTGGTGCGCTATGTGGGGGCGGCCTATCTGATCTGGCTCGCCATTCTGCAGTGGCGCAGCGCCGGGCAGGGGGACGCGCGGGCCGCGCCGTCCGGCCGCGCCGCCTTCGGGCGCGGCTTTGCGGTGGCCTTCGCCAATCCCAAGACGCTGCTGTTTCATGCGGCGTTCCTGCCGCAATTCGTCACCGACACCGTGAATCCGGTCCCGCAAATTGCTTTGCTGGCCGGCATCTTCGCCGCCATCGCCTTGGTGGGCGACATGGTGTGGGCGGTGGTGGCGGACCGGGCCCGCCGCGCGATCGCGGGCCGCTTCGCGCGGACGGCGGATCGGATCTCCGCGGGCATCCTGGCCGGTGGCGCGCTGGTGCTACTGGCGGCGGGACGCCGCTGATTCCGCATCCGGCTGATCGGCCATCACCCGGCGAAAAGCGCCCCGGCCGGACGGCGCCCCCCATTGCGCGCGGGGGCGCCAGCGGCTAACCGTTCCCGCATGAACGACAGCCCAGCCCATACTCGCCGCGTCGCCATCTACGCCGGGTCGTTCGATCCGCCCACCAACGGGCATCTGGACGTGGTGCGCTCTGCCTCGCGCCTGGCCGATCACTTGGTGCTGGCCGTCGGTATTCATCCCGGCAAGGCCCCGGTGTTTTCCGCCGACGAGCGCCTCGCCATGCTCACCGAGATCTGCGGCCCCATCGCCGCCGAGGAGGGCGCCACCCTGGAAGCGCTGACCTTCGGTGATCTGGTGGTGAATGCCGCCCGCCGCTGCGGCGCGAGCCTGCTCATCCGCGGGCTGCGCGATGGCACCGACCTCGATTACGAAATGCAGATGGCGGGGATGAACGGGACGCTGGCCCCGGAGATTCAGACGGTCTTTCTCCCGGCTTCGCCGCGGGTACGCCCCATCACCGCCACGCTGGTCCGGCAAATCGCCGCCATGGGCGGGGACGTATCCGCCTTCGTGCCGCCGGCGGTGCTCGCGCGCCTCACGGTCAAGTTCGCATGACAGTCCACGCCTGATCGCCGTTCCGGATCGCTGTTCCGCACTGCCCGCAGACCCCACGCCCGTTGGACCCTTGGCCGGCGGGGACGTGCTTGCAAGGAGATCTTCATGCCTCGCCTTATCGGACGCCGCCTGTTCACCGGCCTTGCTCTCGCCGCCCTGATGGCCCTGCCGGCCGCCGCCCAGACGGCTGCCAAGCCCGATCCGCAGAATACCCTCTATCTGGACACCACCTATGGCCGGGTGGTCATCGCCCTGCGCCCGGATCTGGCGCCCAAGCATGTGGAGCGGCTGAAAACCCTGGCCCGCGAAGGCTTCTACAACAATGTGCCGTTCCACCGAGTGATCGACGGCTTCATGGCCCAAACCGGCGACGGCCAGTTCGGCAATGGCACCGGCGGGTCCAAATATCCCAACCTGCCGGCGGAATTCTCCAAGACCCCGTTCGTGCGCGGAACCGTGGGCATGGCTCGGTCGTCCTCCCCGGACAGCGCCAATTCGCAGTTCTTCATCTGCCTTGGCGAAGCCTCCTTCCTCAACGGTCAGTACACCGTGGTCGGGCAGGTGGTGTCGGGCATGGAGTTCGTGGACAAGATTAAGAAGGGCTCCAAGGAGCAGAACGGCTCGGTCCCCAATCCCGACCGCATCGTGAAGATGCTGGTGGCTGCGGACGCCAAGTAAGTCACCGCGCCGCCTGAGACAGCGCGGACCGGTCAACCAAGCACAACCCGGCTGCAGCGGCATAGCCCTGCGGACCTAAACCGAAGGAGAGGCCCCATGGCTGATGAACGTCTCGTGCTCGAAACCACCAAGGGCGATGTGACCATCGCGTTCCGTCCGGACCTGGCCCCGGGCCATGTGGCCCGCATCAAGGAACTGGTGACCGAGGGCTTCTACAACAACGTGCCGTTCCACCGCGTCATCGAGGGCTTCATGGCCCAGACCGGCGACGGCCAGTTCGGCAACGGCACCGGCGGCTCCGGCAAGAAGCTGAAGGCCGAGTTCAACAAGCAGCCGCACGTGCGCGGCACCTGTTCCATGGCCCGCGCCCAGAGCCCGGACAGCGGCGACAGCCAGTTCTTCATCTGCTTCGGCGACGCCCGCTTCCTCGATGGCCAATACACCGTGTGGGGCGAAGTGGTCTCCGGCATGGAGAATGTGGACAATATCAAGCGCGGCGAGCCGGTGTCCGACCCGGACAAGATCGTCGCCGCCCGTCTGGTCCCCGCCGAGGCCTGATCGGAGCAACACCGGGATCGCCGTGCGGCGGTCCCGTCCCGATGCCTTCAGGCTATTGAATGAAAAACGCGCCGGCCTCAGGGCCGGCGCGTTTTTCATGGTTCAGGCCGATGCATTGGCTTCTTTCGCGCCGGTGCCGCCGCCACAAGCCTCAGCCCCGGCTTACTCTTCCAGGCGGGAGCGGCGCACATTCTTGAGATAGGGCGGGCGCGGGATGGCGGTGTGGGCGGCGCGCAAAGCTGCCGACCAGCGCTCCCGCAGGTCGTGAAAATAGGGCTCGCCCGGTTCGATCCGGTAGTTGAGTTCCGCTTCCAGCGTGTCCGGGCACAGCACCATCACGTCGATGGGCAGACCCACCCCCAGATTCGAGCGCATGGTGCTGTCCATGGAGATCAGGCTGCTCTTCAGGGCATCCGAGATTTCCATGTCATAGGTCACCGCGCGATCCAGCACCGGCTTGCCGTATTTATGCTCGCCGATCTGCAGGAACGGCGTGTCGGTGGTGCATTCAATGAAATTGCCGGCGGAGTAGATCATGAACAGCCGCAACGGCCCGCCGGCGATCTGACCGCCCAGCAGGAAGGACACGTCGAAGCTGACATTGCTCTGTTCCAGCGGACCGGCATCCACAGTGTGGACCTGGCGGATGGCCCGGCCCACCAATTGGGCGGCCTGGAACATGGTGCGGGCATCCCGCATCATCTGCCGCTCGCCGGCCTCGTGATCCTCCACGCCCTCATGCAGCAGGCTGATGACGGACTGCGACACCGACAGATTGCCGGCGGACGCGATCGCCATGACATAGTGGCCCGGCTCCTCGAAAATATGGAGCTTGCGGAAGGTGGAGATGTTGTCGAGCCCGGCATTGGTGCGCGTGTCCGCGATCATCACCAATCCGTCTCGCACCAGCACGCCGCAACAATAGGTCATCTGTTGTTCCCATTCCCCGGCCGCCTTTTTACGATCGTCCGCCCCCCGCCGCAATGCGTCGATCCACGTATGCGGTGCAGGATGAGGGAAAAGCGCTGCCGTTCTGGTGTGATAGCGGCGCGGGGTCTGGCTGTGGGGCGCTCACACGGTCGCCCCACCCGTTATTCCACTTCGGCTTCGGCAGACCCGCGGCGGAAGGGACCGAGAGCGGTCAGGTCTTCATTTGCCTGGGCCACATAGGCCCGCTCGCGCTCCAGATACTCCGCTACCGCGACCCGCAGCCCATGATCGGCGATCCAGTGCGCGGAATAGGTGGTGCGTGGCAGGTACCCCCGCGCCAGCTTGTGCTCGCCCTGGGCGCCGGCCTCGACCACCTTCAGGCCGCGGGCGATGGCAAAATCCACCGCTTGATGATAGCAGATCTCGAAATGCAGATAGGGGTGCTGCTCGATGCAGCCCCAATAGCGGCCATACAGCGTCTCGGCGCCGATCAGATTGAGCGCCCCCGCCACATAGCGGCCCGCCCGCTTGGCCATCACCAGGAGAACCTGGTCCGCCATGCGCGCCCCGAGCAGCGAGAAGAATTTGCGGTTGAGATAGGGCTGCCCCCATTTGCGGGCACCGGTATCCATGTAAAACGCGAAGAAGGCATCCCACGCAGCTTCGGTGATCTGGGCACCGGTGAGCCACTCGATTTCGATGTCGTTCGCCAGTGCCTCGCGGCGCTCCTTGCGCAGGGCCTTGCGCTTGCGGGACGCCAGTTGCTCCAGGAAGTCATCATAGCTCCCATAGCCGTCATTGACCCAGTGAAACTGCTGGTCGGTGCGCTGGAGAAAGCCGAGCTCCGCCAGCGACTGCCATTCCTCCTGGGTGGCAAAGGTCACATGGACCGAGGAGGCCTTGCGCAGTCTGGCCAGTTGCACGAAGCCGGTGCCCAGCAGTCCGCGGGTTTCACCCAGATCCAAGCCCGTTCGGATCAGCAGGCGATGGCCGGTGACGGGCGTGAAGGGCACACTCACTTGGAGCTTGGGATAATAGTCCCCGCCCGCCCGCTCATAGGCCTCCGCCCAGCCCTGGTCGAAGACATATTCGCCCCGGGAGTGGGACTTCAGATAGGCCGGCGCCACCGCCATGGCCGTCCCATCCGGTCCATCGAGCACCAGATGCTGCGGCTGCCATCCACTCCGCGCCCGCACGCATCCCGAGTCTTCCAGCGCGCTCAGAAAAGCGTGGGAGACAAACGGCTCGGGGCGCGCCTGGTCCCCGGCGGCACAGGCGTCCCATTGGGCAGCCGGAATCTCCGAGAGGGCGGGCAGAATGCGGATTTCGGTCATGCGGACGGACGGATGGGGACACCTGGCCGCTGGGGGGAGGGCGCGGAAGGGAGCTTCAACTGTGACACAGGCCGGGCGACCTTCGCATCACTTTTTCGGATACGGCTTCAGGATGAGGACCCCGAGATCCCGCATCGGGGTGAAATCCTTCGCGGTCATGCGGAAGCGCGTGGGGCTGATTTTCTGGACCCCGGTGCCGCAGAAGCTCACCAGATTCTGCGGTGCGCCCTTGTCCACGGTCAAGGTGAAGTCGGCGATGGGGCCATTCCAATTGGCGCCGGTCTTCAAGATGTACAGGATGCGGGCTTCGCTGAAGGCCAGCTCGGTCTTGCCCGCCGCAGCGGTGGCCCGATCCACAGTGGAGACCAGGGCGGGATCGATGCAGAAGTCATCGGTCATGGTGCGCAGCGCGGCTTGCAGGTAGGCATCGCCTTTGGCCTTGAGCCCGAGCAGGGTTCCGACCGAAAGCCCAACGCTGGGGCGATACGTGTGGTCCACGACGAGGTCACGCCCGGCGGGGAAGGTCTGCATCCAATAATAAGTGGTCTTCAAGGTCCACAACGGCATCAGATGCCGTTCCATGCCCTTGTCGGTGCCGTATTCATCGACCCGTGCGAGGCCCCGGTCGATGAGTTCCTGCCATTGGGCCTGGGGCAGGGCGTCCAGGGCCGTGGTGGTCGCCGTCATTTGCGGCGCCAGGGGGATTTTCAGCTTGCGCAGCATCTCGGTGCGGTCGATGCCGAAGGCGATGGCCTTCTGTTCCACCTCGGTGGCAACGGGCGCGCCGTCCACGACGGTCTTGAAGTCGAGGAAGTTCTCCGCCCCCTCGTCCGGGATCGATTGCGGGGATTCGCTCACCGTGATGTCCGGCATGGGGAACGCCACCAGGATCCGCAGGTCCTGCTTGGCATCGTTGCGGAACACATAGTGGACCCGAACCTCTGCCTCCGAAATGAACAGGTCCTCCAGCTTCATCTGGATGTGATCGTTCTGGACGAACTGCAGGCCCCCTGCGGCCAAAGCGGCGCTGGTATCATTGGCCCAGCTCGGGCCGGCGGTGAGCGCCAGTGCGCATCCGGCGGCAGCCCACCGCCATGCCAGCCTCCGCGAAGACCGGGTGCTTCCGGGATCGATCCGTCCGCTCATCACACGTCCCATTCTGCCTGTCTCCCTCAGCGGTTCGGGGGCCGCCATACTCTGCCGCGTCAGGCGATGGGCTCGGACGGTCCCGGCCGAAATCCCTCGAAAATGATCTGGTCCGCGCGGTGGGCGGCTCGCACCCGGTCCGCCGGGGTGCGCACGGTCCAGGTCAGCAGCGGCCACCCTGCGGCGCGCACCAGACGCGGTGCCAGGGCATCCAGGTCGCCGACCTTATAGGCCACGAACTGGAAGCGCGAACGCGGCCAATGCAGAAACAGGCGCAGCCAGAGCTTGTGCGCCGCGCTCAAATCGGCCCATTCGCCATGACGATAATGCCATTCCGCGACAATGCCGCGGCACACGGTGGGCGCGCCCTCCGCCACCGCCGCCACCATCTCCGGATCGAAGGACATCAGGGCCACCGGCCCGTCATAAGTCGACGCCAGCGCCGCCGCCCGACGGGCAAGACGCACATCGCCGGTAAAGGCGCTCTTGATCTCGATAATGAGCAGCGTGCGCCCGCCGACCCGGCGCAGCAGGTCGCCGAGCGTCATCATCGGATCCGGGCTTGTCTTGAAGGCAACCGCCTGCAACTCGGCCGCGGTGCGCGCGGCCACCGGCCCGGACGCGTTGGTGAGGCGGTCCAAGGTAAAATCGTGGAACACCATGGCCTCGCCGTCGCGCGAGAGCTGGATGTCCACCTCAATGGCAAAGCCTGCCGCCAGGGCGGCGTCCACGGCGGCGGCGGTATTTTCGATGAGACCGGCCGCCGCATCGTGGAGACCACGATGGGCGATCGGAAGGTCGGTCAGCGAAGAAGGAGCGGCCACGCCGCTCACGCCACTTCGATGATGGCTTCCACTTCCACCGCAGCATCGAACGGCAAGGCGGCGATGCCCACCGCGGAGCGCGCATGGCGACCCTTGTCGCCCAGCACGTCCACCAGGAAATCGGAGCAGCCGTTGATCACCTTCGGGTGGTCCACGAAATCCGGTGCGGAATTGACGAAGCCCACCAGTTTCACCACCCGCACGATCTTCTCCAGATCGCCGATGGCCGCCTTGGTCTGGGCCAGGAGGTTGATGGCACACAGCTTGGCGGCGGCACGGCCGGCGTCGATGTCCAGGCCGGCACCAAGCTTGCCGGTGCTGAGCTTGCCGGCGCCGTCGATCGACACCTGGCCGGAGATGAACAGGAGGTTGCCGGTGCGCACGGTGGGGACATAATTGGCCAGCGGCGCATTGGGCGAGGGCAAGGTGATGCCCAGCTCGGCCAGTTTCTGTTCAATGGTTTGCGACATTGTCGTCTCCTGCCACACCTTGTGCGCAATTTGCGACTTCCTCTTCGCTGAACCGGGGCCGGTGCGCAAGCGCGCAGGCGGCCTGCAAGGAGATCTGTGATGCCGCGTTTGCTGGGGCCTTCGAGCCTTGCTTTGGTCCTTCTCCTCGCTGGCGTCGACGCGGCCGCGGCGGAGGCCCTGCTGCCGCATCGGGCCGGCTACACCATGGCGTTGGATGCCACCAAGAGTTCGCGCCGCCTCGACGGGGCTACCGGGCGAATCGATTACGAGATCCGCGGCGATGCCTGCGAGGGCTACACGGTGAACATGCGCCAGTCCTCGACGCTGGATACCGGCGAGGGGGCGCCGGTGCGCGCCGACATGGCCTCCACCAGCTGGGAGGACGGCGCCGGCGCCGTGTATCGCTTCAAGACCCGTGACCGGACCGGTGACGATACCAAGTCCGATGTGGACGCAGAGGCTTCCCGGGGACCGGACGGCACATTGGTGGTGAAGATCGCCAAGCCTGACCTGCGCACCATCGAGCTGAAAGGTCGCGTTCTCATGCCGACCGAGCATGTGGTTCGCGTGCTGGCCGCCGCCGCCGCCGGCGACAGCCTGTTCGAGGCCAAGGTGTTCGACGGCTCCACGGACGGCGCCAAGGTCTATAACACCCTGGCGGTCATCGGCCGCCCAAGCACGGATGAGAGCAAGCTCCTGCCCGCCGCCAAACCCGCCCTCGGCGGACACACCCTCTATCCGGTGAGCGTGAGCTATTATGACGTGGAGAAAGCCGACAGCGCGCCGGAATATGTCATGAGCTTCTCGCTCTACGATAATGGCGTCATCGGTGATCTGAAGATCGACTATGGCGATTTCGCCTTGCGCGGAACGCTGGATTCCTTCGAGCCTCTCAAGGCCTCCGCCACCCCCTGCGACAAGAAATGAGCGGGCCAGCCGCATGACCGAGCGCAAGGTGGTGCATCTGATGGTCCGCGGCCGGGTGCAAGGTGTGGGCTATCGCGCCTGGTGTGCCGATGAAGCGCAGGCCCGCGGGCTCTCCGGCTTTGTGCGCAACCGGCACAATGGCGTCGTCGAGGCGGTGTTCGCGGGCGACGCCGGCGTGGTGGAAGCGATGGTGGAGGCCTGCCGCGCGGGACCGCTGGGGGCACGGGTGGATGACCTGCTTCTGCACGACACCGCCGAGACCGCCTTGGCGGCGGCCGGCGGCGCGGGCGCCTTCCGCGTCCTGCCAACGGCGTAACATGCGCTCCGCCCCGCTCGTCCTCGCCCCGATGAGCGGAACTCGGCGCGCGTGGTTTCCCTGCAATAGTCAGCCGCCGGTAAGACGGCTATAGAACCGCCCTCTGACGCAGCGTCCAAGGAGGATGTGTTGCGCGTATCCAACGCTGCGGTACCGAACGACTTGCGCTACGGCAGCCCGCCTTATGGCCGGGCACCCGTGGCAGAGACGCCCTGGTGGGCGCGTCCGTCCGGGGTCGCCCTGATTGTCGGGCTCTGGGCGCTGGTCCATGCCCTGATTGCCGTGGGTCTCGAGTCGGCCATCAATGTGGACGACGCCATCGAGAGCTATCTGGTCCAGTCGTTCCAGGTCACCTACGTTCCGCGCAATCCGCCCCTGTTTGATTGGGTGCTGTACGGCCTGCTGTGGCTGTTCGGCCCGGGGCCTTTGCCGTTCGCCATCTTGCGCTACGGCCTGCTGTTCGCCTGCGCCATGCTGGTGTATCGGGTCGCCAAGCAGGTCATTGCCGATCCCCGGCTGCAGGCGCTTGCGGTGTTCTCGCTCTCCCTGCTGTGGGTGATCGGCTATCACAGCCATCGCATCCTCACCCATTCCAATGTGATGATTGTGGCCATTGCGGGCAGTTTCCTGACGCTGACGGCCATCAGCCGCCGCCCGTCGGCTTGGCTCTACGCCGGGCTGGGCGGGTGGATCGCGTTCGGACTTCTGGGGAAGTTCGGCTTTCTGCCCTTCCTCGTGGTGCTGGTGATCGCCAGCCTGTTCGAACCCAGCTTCCGCCGCGCGGTGCTGGACCGTCGCTTGGTCCTGACGCTGCTGGTGGCAGCGGTGCCGCTCGGGGGCTATGCGCTCGCCCTCTATCTGCTGAAGCAGGATATCGTGGCCGCCACCGCCGAGGTGGTGGGCCCGAGCAGCGATGCCACCTTGGGCCATGTGCTGGACACCTTCGCCGGCGCCTGGGTGGGCTACCTGTTGCCATTCATTGCCTTGGCGGCGGCAGTGTTCCTGCCGCTGAACCGCGGCGCCGATGCCCTGCCCAGCACACCGGAGCGGGCGGCCCCCCGTCGGGTGCTGCGGACGATCATCCTGCTGGGCACGGTCGTCACGCTGGTCGGCGTCCTGGCGGTGGGCTCCACCAGCTTGCGCGATCGTTATTTCCACGTCTTTTTCCTGCTCTCGACGGTCTACATCTTTGCGGAGCTTGAGCGCCTTGGCGGCTGGCAGACGCGGGTGCGGCTTTATCTGGGGGTGCTGCTGGCGGTGGCCATTGGTGTAGTGGGCGTCCGCGCCGCGATCACCCTGTGGCCCGATCCGCGGCTTTGCGGCCGCTGCGTTTCCGCCGAGCCGCTGAAGGCGCTGCGCCCGGCCGTCGAACTCCAGTTCGGCGCCTCCCCCACGCTGGTCGCCGACGACCGCATGTCCGCCGGGCGCCTGAAAGCGGCCATCCCCAACGCCCGGGTGGTGATCGTACATGAGATCGGCTATCGCCCGCCGGTCCGCTCGGCCACGGGATGCGGGCGCATCTCCGGCATCGCCAACGGACTGGGCGATTTCACGCTGCCCAAATCGGACGGGACCGCCATCGACCTCTGGTACAAATGGTGGGGTCCCTTGCTCCGCCCCCGGCGCCAGAGCCTGTGGCAGATCACCCCGCTGCAGCCGGACGATCCGCTCTGCCGCTGAGACGGAGGCCCTTGGTACTGGGCTGAGAGGTGCGTGCAATCGCTCGCGGAGCCGAGCGGGGCCAGGCCCCGCTCCTTGATGGCAGAGGGGGTTCAGGCCGGCACGCTCATCGTCACCGGCTCACCCGGAGCCAGCCGCACCAGGCGATCGCCGAGCCCGAGGGCGGTGAACGCGTGGGTCAGGTCGTCCGCGGTCTCGGTGAAATGCGCCCAGCTGTCATTATGCACGGCGATGATCTTGGCGCGCGGGAACGCATGAGCGGCAGCAATGGCGTCGTTGGTGTCCATGGTCAGATGGAAGGAGCCCCGCGTCTTGGCCGAGCCGGTGAACAGGATCACCACCTTGGGATCGAACCGCGCCGCAACCTCGGCCACCCCTTCGTACCAGACCGTGTCGCCGCTCACATAGAGCAGGTCGCCGGGCGTCGTGCGGCCGACGGCAAAGCCGATCACGTCGCCGGCGATGGGCTCGATGCCGATGGGGCCGTGGCGGGCAGGGGTAGCGGTGATCCAGAGCGGCCCTGCCGCGGCCCCGGCTAAGGAGACCGTCTCCCAGGGCGCCAGGCCCCGCACGCGCGGATTGGCAATCCGTGCTGCGCCCGCCATCGTGGTGTAGGTCTGGGCGGCCCGCTCCATCACCGCCCGGCCGGACCGATCCAGATTGTCGGCATGCTGGTCATGGCTGAGCAGAACTGCGTCCACCGTCCCTATGGCGTCTGCCGGGATGGCGGGCCCCTGGTCCTTGGTCAGGGTCACGGAACCGCTGGGATAGCTTCCGGGGGCATCGAAGGTGGGGTCGGTGAGGAGGCGAAGACCTGGCAGTTCAATCAGAACGGTCGGTCCACCGACCAAAGTGAAGGTGACAGAATAGGCCATAAGCGTGGGCTCCGAAGGGGGCGCGGCCGACCACGGCCTGCACCTGAACACCGTAGGGGCTATCCCCCTGTCGGATAATTCGCCATCTTCGCGCAATGGCTGATCATTTTCGCACACCTCCCGACTGGGAGGACATCCGCTTCTTCCTGGCATTGGCGCGGCATGGCAGCCTGTCCGCTGCGGCCCGGACCCTGGGCGTCACCCATGCCACCGTCTCCCGCCGGACCGCGGCCTTGGAGGCCAGCTTGGGTGCGCGCCTGTTCGAGCGGCGGCAGGATGGCTATGCGCTGACCCCCGACGGCCAGCGCATCCTCACCACCGCGGCGGCCATGGAGCGGGCGGCGGCGGACTTGTCGCGGGGGGCGGAGGCGGCCCAGGCGCTCGGGCGGGTTCGGGTCACGGCCACGCCCAGCCTGGCGGAGAGCGTCCTCATTCCGCGGCTGGCGGCGTTCCAGCGGGCCCACCCCAGCCTCGACATCGATGTGATCTCCGACCGCCGCGCCATCAGCCTGCAGCGGCGGGAGGCGGACGTGGCGGTGCGGCTGGCGCGGCCGCTGGAGGGGGAGTTGAGGGCTAAGCGGTTGGTGGGGCTGGGATTTGGCTTCTATGGCGGGCCGGACTGGCAGGCGCGGGTAGGGGCGGGGCAGGCGCCGGAGTTCATTGGGTTCGACGACAGCGGCGCCCATCTGCCCGAGGCCCTGTGGCTGAGCCAGAGCTTTCCCGGCGCCCGATTCGCCTTTCGGTCCAACAGCCAAGGCGCCCAGGCGATCGCCGCGCGGGCGGGGTGCGGCATCGCCTTGCTGCCGCATTTCATCGCCGCCGGGGATCCCGACTTGCATCCCATCGATCTGTCGGCCGCGCCGCCGGGGCGGGAGCTGTGGCTGCTGATGCGCAACGAAGACCCGGTTCTACCGGGGGTCCGACTGGTGGTGGACCATCTGACGGACCTGTTCCGCTCCGAACGGACGCGGTTCGAACACCGTGTGCCATCGCCCGAGAGCCGTCCCGCCCCCTGACTTCAGGACTGGGTGTCCGCGCTCCAGCTGGCGTGGACCACCAGGGGGTGGGCGCGCAGGCGCGTCACCACCGCCTCGAGATCGGACGACTTGGCCTCGGTGCTGGTGAGGATGGCGGAGACCTCCACCTGATCGTCGCCGCGCTCGATCACCTCCACCTCGGCGATGGGGTATTTCGCCGCCTCCAGATGGGTCTTCAGCAGATCCCGCATGGTGCCGGTGTCGTCGACGTCGGCGGTGACGCTCACCGTATAGGTGGCCTCGATGCTCTCGGCCTTGATGGGGATGCGGTTGATGGCATTGACCACCGGCCGCAGCAGGGTGTTGCCGGCGAGGACCATGATGGTCATCAAGGCGGCTTCCGCCAGCTGGTCGGCGCCCGCGCAGGCCCCCACCGCCGCCGAGCACCACAAGGTCGCTGCGGTGTTCAGGCCGCGGACATTGAGCCCTTCCTTCATGATCACGCCGGCGCCGAGAAAGCCGATGCCGGACACGATGTAGGAAATCACCCGCACCGCCTCGGCGTCGCCCGCCAGCCCCTGGGCCAGATCGGTGAACCCGGCCGCGCCCACCGCCACCAGCACATTGGTGCGCAAGCCGGCGTTGCGCTGGCGATACTGCCGCTCGGCGCCGATCAGCGTACCGAACACGAAGGCAGCGACATAGCTCACCACGGTGTCCAGAAACGCGGCGAGGTGGAAGGAGGTGATGAAGTGCATCCGGCCCGGATAGCGGTGCGATGTGACGAAAAGATTACAGTCCCGCTCGCGGTCCGGACCGGCGGGCCTATGCCCAGCCTCAGGCGCTGACGGTCGGCCCACGAAAAAGGGCGCCGCTTGCGCGACGCCCTCGTCCTGACGCCCGAAGGCGCGATGCGAAAAGGTCGGAGAGACCTCAGTAGTCCATGCCGCCGCCGGGCATCTGGGGCGCGGAACCGGCCTTCTTGGGCAGTTCAGCGATCAGCGCTTCGGTGGTGATCATGAGGCCGGCCACGGAGGCCGCGTCCTGCAGGGCGGTGCGAACCACCTTGGTGGGATCGATGATGCCCGAAGCCACCATGTCCACATATTCGCCGGTCTGGGCGTTGTAGCCGAAGTTGTAGACGTTGGACTCGAGGATCTTGCCGACCACCACGGACCCGTCATCGCCAGCGTTGGCAATGATCTGGCGGGCCGGGGTCTGGATGGCGCGACGGATGATCTCGATGCCGGTCTTCTGGTCGGGATTGTCGGTCTTCAGGCCAACGAGCGCCTGGATCGAGCGCAGCAGGGCCACGCCGCCGCCGGGGACGATGCCTTCTTCCACCGCAGCGCGGGTGGCATGGAGGGCGTCATCGACGCGATCCTTCTTTTCCTTGACTTCGATCTCGGTGGAGCCACCGACGCGGAGCACCGCGACGCCGCCGGCCAGCTTGGCCAGACGCTCCTGGAGCTTCTCACGGTCGTAGTCCGAAGTGGTCTCCTCGATCTGCGCCTTGATCTGCGACACCCGCGCCTCGATATCGGCCTTTTCGCCCGAACCGTCGACGATGGTGGTGTTTTCCTTCTCGATGATCACCTTCTTGGCGCGGCCGAGCATGGACAGGTCCACGTTCTCGAGCTTGATGCCGAGGTCTTCCGAGATGGCCTGGCCGCCGGTCAGGATGGCGATATCCTGCAGCATCGCCTTGCGACGATCACCGAAGCCGGGCGCCTTGACGGCTGCGACCTTGAGGCCGCCACGCAGCTTGTTGACCACCAGGGTGGCCAGAGCCTCGCCTTCCACGTCTTCGGCCACGATCACCAGGGGCTTGCCCGACTGGACGACCGCTTCGAGCACCGGCAGCAGTTCCTGCAGGTTCGAGAGCTTCTTCTCGTGGATGAGGATATAGGGGTCTTCGAACTCAACGCGCATCTTCTCGGCGTTGGTGACGAAGTAAGGCGACAGGTAGCCGCGGTCGAACTGCATGCCTTCGACCACTTCGAGCTCGGTCTCGGCGGTCTTGGCTTCCTCGACGGTGATGACACCCTCGTTGCCGACCCGCTCCATGGCTTCGGCCAGGAACTTGCCGATTTCGGCGTCGCCGTTGGCGGAGATGGTGCCGACCTGGGCGATCTCGGCGTTCGAGGTCACCTTCTTGGACTTGGCAGCCAGGTCCTTGATGATGGCGTCGACGGCGAGGTCGATGCCGCGCTTCAGATCCATCGGGTTCATGCCGGCGGCAACCGCCTTGGAGCCTTCCTTGACGATGGCCTGGGCGAGCACGGTGGCAGTGGTGGTGCCATCGCCGGCCAGATCGTTGGTCTTGGAGGCGACTTCACGGACCAACTGGGCGCCGAGATTCTCGAACTTGTCTTCGAGCTCGATTTCCTTGGCGACGGTGACGCCGTCCTTGGTAATGCGGGGCGCGCCGAAGCTCTTCTCGATCACCACGTTGCGGCCCTTGGGGCCGAGGGTGACCTTGACGGCGTTGGCGAGAATGTCGACGCCGCGGAGCATCTTCTCACGCGCATCGCCGGCGAATTTAACTTCCTTGGCAGCCATGTGCCTTATTCCTTCAGTTTGGGTTGGACATCACGAATGGAGCGCGGGGCGCTGGGTCACGCGGCCTTCTTGGCGGCGGACACACCTTCGACAACGCCGAGGATGTCGCTCTCTTTCATGATCAGCAGATCCTGGCCGTCCACTTTGACTTCGGTACCGGACCACTTGCCGAACAGCACGCGATCGCCGGCCTTCACGTCGAGCGCAACCAAGTCGCCCTTCTCGTTCCGCACACCCGGGCCGACGGCGACGACTTCGCCTTCCTGCGGCTTTTCCTTGACGGTGTCGGGAATGATGATGCCGCCGGCGGTCTTCTGCTCAGCTTCGATGCGCTTCACGACCACGCGGTCGTGCAGAGGGCGGAAACCCATCGGGAACCTCCATTTTTTGAGTGTTTCAACACCAGGCTTTGGTGTGGTCAGCCGGCGTGCAGCGGCCATTTGGCCATGCATCATCCGCTCCCCGACTGCCATCTAAGCGGCGCCGCGCTCGCCCACAAGGGGCCGGAGCGAAAAAACTGGCAGTCCCCCCTTGAGAGTGCCAATGGCCGTTTCAGGGCAGGGAGCGACCCGGAGGGCGGTTGTTAGCACTCCAGGACGTTCGCTGCTAACGCCCTGAATTTGAACGCATAAATGCTTTTTTAGGCTTGCTCCGCGCAAGCTTCGTAGCCGACAATTCTTTTGTCGTGTTCAAGGCTCATGCGGAGGTGTCACTCATGGTGTCGTCTGACTTCGCCAAGCAAATCGCCGGCTACGGGCTGGTCACAGCCCATATCCTGTACCGTTTGCCAGATCACCCGAGCTTTCTCCAGACCTATATCTGGCAGGATTACGATCTCTCACCGCGTTTCCCGCAGCTGAACAAATTTCTTGAGTTCTGGCAGCGCGAGCTGGACGGCCCATTGCACGAAGTCACGGTGGTTCATCAAAAGCTGATCAAGCCCGCCGAACTGCGCCATGTGGGCGGTGTATTCCAGCTTCACTGACGTCTGCGCGGGGTCGGGAGCGTCTGCCATGCGCAGGACGCCCTGACTCCGCCGCTTTATCAATGTTAGAAGGGGGGCCGTCATGATCGAGGCCCCGTTGGATCATCGTACCCCCCGCACGTCTGAACTGCTCGCTGCCGTCCTCGCCGCCCATACCGAGCCGCGCGTGGCGGTGGGCGATCTGATCGACGCGCTGCGCAATCGCGCGTTCGGCATCACCTTCCTTCTGTTCGGCATCCCCAACTGCCTGCCCATGCCGCCGGGCATTCCTGTCATCTGCGGCATAATCCTCGGCCTCATTGGCTTGCAGATGGCCATGGGCCGCCAGGAATTGTGGCTGCCGGAGACGATCAAGAAGCGCACCTTCTCGCGCTCGGTGCTGGAAACCATCGTCAATCGCTCTCGCTCCTGGATCGAGTGGTTCGAGCGCTGGTCCAAGCCGCGGATGGATGTGTTCTCCGGTCCCACCGCGCGCCGGGTCGTGGGCGCGACCGTTGTGCTGCTGGGCTTCGTGCTGCTGCTGCCCATTCCCTTCCTCGGCAACATGCCTCCGGGCATTGCGGTCTGCATCCTCGGCCTCGGGCTGGTGGAGCGCGACGGCGCGGTGATCCTCGGCGGCTTCTTTGCCACCGCACTCGGCACCCTGATCGCCTTCGGCATGACCTGGGCCCTCTGGAAGGGCGCCGTCGCCATCTTCTGACCGGCGGTCGGTCGCGATCCGGGGCGGCATGCCCTTTCCTGGATCGATCACCGGCTTTAAGAGGCGGGTCCGTCGCACGGATGCGGCGCTCCCGAGGTTTCATGCGCGTCGACGCCTTTGATTTTCACCTGCCCCCCGAGCAGATCGCCCTGCGCCCCGCTGAACCGCGGGAGACCGCGCGCCTGCTGGTGGTGCGCCCCGGCGCCACGCCGGAGCTGGAGGACGCCCATATCGGCGATCTCCCGGCCTTCCTGCGGCCCGGCGATGCGCTGGTGGTGAACGACACCAAGGTCATTCCGGCCCGGCTGGACGGCACCCGCACCCGCACGGGTGGCAGCACCGTGCCTTTCGAAGCCACGCTCATCCGCCGGATCGCCCCCGATGCCTGGGCCAGCTTCGCCAAGCCGGCCAAGCGCCTGGCCGTCGGCGATCGGGTTCTCTTCGGCGCCAGGGCGCCGGGGCAGGGGGAGCAGGCGCTGACCGCGGAGGTGGTGGCGAAGACCGACAGCGGCGAGGTGCATTTCGCCTTCGAACGCGCCGGTCGCGACCTGGATGCGGCCATCGACGCCATCGGGCACATGCCGCTGCCGCCCTACATCGCCGCACGGCGGCCGGAAGACGCGCGCGACCGCGCCGATTACCAGCCGGTGTTCGCCAAGGTGGAGGGGTCGGTGGCGGCGCCCACTGCCAGCCTGCACTTCACGCCGGACCTGCTGGCGCGGATCGCCGCCGGCGGCGTGACGCGCCACACCGTCACCTTGCACGTGGGGGCAGGGACCTTCCTGCCGGTGAAGGTGGACGACACCGCGGACCACCGCATGCATGCGGAATGGGGCGAGGTGAGCGACGAGACCGCCGCGGCGCTCAATGCCGTGCGGGCGCGCGGCGGGCGGATCATCACCGTTGGGTCCACCGCCACCCGGCTCATCGAGAGCGCCAGTGCGCCGGACGGCACGCTGTCGCCCTATCTGGGCGAAACCGACATCTTCATCACGCCGGGCTATCAGGTCCGTGCGGTGGATGCGGTGCTCACCAATTTCCACCTGCCGAAATCCACGCTGGTAATGCTGGTGGCCGCTTTGGTGGGCCATGAGGTGCAGAAGCGCGCCTATGCCCATGCCATCGCCACCGGCTATCGCTTCTATTCCTATGGCGACGCCTGCCTGCTATTGCCCCAGGCTAGATGACTGACACTTTCTCCTTCGACCTCCACGCCACCGATGGCGCCGCCCGCACCGGCCTGATCTCCACGCCGCGCGGGGACATCCGCACGCCGGCCTTCATGCCGGTGGGCACCGCCGCCACCGTCAAGGGCATGTATCCCGAGCAGGTGCGCGCCACCGGCGCGGACGTGCTGCTGGGCAACACCTACCACCTCATGCTGCGGCCGGGCGCCGAGCGGATCGCCGAACTGGGCGGCCTGCACCGCTTCATGGGCTGGGACCGGCCGATCCTCACCGATTCCGGCGGCTTCCAGGTGATGTCGCTGTCCGGCCTGCGCAAGCTGGACGAGAGCGGCGTGACCTTCCGCTCCCATGTGGACGGTGCGCTGCATGTGATGAGCCCCGAACGCTCGGTGGAGATCCAGGGCCTGCTGGGCGCCGACATCCAGATGCAGCTGGACGAATGCGTGCGCCTGCCATGCACCGACGAGGAGGCCGAACGCGCCATGCAGCTGTCGCTGCGCTGGGCGGAGCGCTCCAAGCGCGCCTTCGAAGCCCAGCCCAAGGGGCGGGCCTTGTTCGGCATCGTCCAGGGCGGGGCGGTGCCGCGGTTGCGGGTGGCCTCGGCCCGCGGGCTCGCCGATCTGGACTTCCCCGGCTATTCCATCGGCGGTCTGGCGGTGGGCGAGCCGCAGGAGATCATGCTGGCCATGATCGAGACCGTGGAGCCGCATCTGCCGCCCGCCAAGCCGCGCTACCTCATGGGGGTGGGGACGCCGGACGATCTGGTGGAAGCGGTCTCCCGCGGCATCGACATGTTCGACTGCGTCATGCCCACGCGCTCCGGGCGGCATGCCTTGGCCTTCACCCGCTTCGGCAAGATCAATCTGAAGAACGCCCGCCACCAGGACGATCCGCGCCCGCTGGACGAAGCGAGCGACTGCCCGGCCCTGCGGGACTATTCCCGCGCCTATCTGCATCACCTCATTCGCTGCGAGGAGATGCTGGGCTCCATGCTGCTGACCTGGGCCAATTTGCATTATTACCAGGACCTGATGCGCGGCATGCGGGCGGCCATTGCGGCGGGGCAGTTCGCCGCCTTCAAGGCCTCCGTCAAAGAGGGCTGGGCCCGCGGCGATCTTCCGCCGCGCGGGTGATTGGCATTATTCTCTTGAGGAGAACAGTTTTCTCCTTAAGAAGATTCCGCGTTCGCCGCATCGTCGCAGGCGTGCATTTGGGATTGCGCCCCACGGCGGGCCTGCCCAAACCAGTGGGCGGATACAGTTCGAGGGTGACCTTGTGATCGAGACCAAGCCAATCGACGGAAAAGCCTTCGCCGCCGACCTGCGGCGCCGCATCGCCGAGGATGTGGCCGCCTTTTCCCGCAGCCATGGGGTGACCCCCGGCCTGGCCGTGGTGCTGGTGGGCGAAGACCCGGCCAGCCAGGTCTATGTGCGCAACAAGGCGGCGCAGACCCTCGAGGCGGGCATGGCCTCGTTCGAGCACAAGCTGCCGCCCGACACCCCCGAGGCCGACCTGCTCGCCTTGGTGGGACGGCTCAATGCCGATCCGGCGGTGCATGGCATCCTGGTGCAACTGCCGCTGCCGGCCCACATGGACGCCAACAAGGTGATCGCGGCGCTGGATCCGGCCAAGGATGTGGATGGCTTCCACGTGGTCAATGCCGGACGGCTGGCGGTCGGCCTGGAGGCGCTCGTGCCCTGCACGCCGCTCGGCTGCGTGATGCTGCTGAAGCACCACCTGGGGTCGCTCGCCGGGCTGAATGCCGTGGTTGTGGGGCGGTCCAACATCGTCGGCAAGCCGGCGGCGCAGCTGCTGCTGCGGGAGGATTGCACGGTGACCATCGCCCATTCCCGCACCCGCGACCTGCCGGCCACCTGCCGTCAGGCGGACATTCTGATCGCCGCCGTCGGCCGGCCGGAAATGGTGCGCGGCGACTGGATCAAGCCCGGCGCCACGGTGATCGATGTCGGCATCAACCGCATCGCCAAGCCGGACGGCAAGACCCGCCTGGTGGGCGACGTGGCCTATGACGAGGCCCAGGGCATCGCCGCCCTCATCACCCCGGTGCCCGGCGGCGTCGGGCCGATGACCATCGCCTGCCTGCTGCAGAACACCCTCACCGCGGCCCGCCGCCAGCTAGCCGGCTAGAGCCGACGGGGCGAAACCGGCAGGACGCCAGGTCGCGGCGTCTTTTTGCCCCAAGGGCGAGGGCGGCAGCGCGCTTGGAAACGCTCCAGGGAAGCCCATAATCCGACCGGGCCATGGATCTGCCGGAAGTGCAGACGGCCCAGAAGGACCCGCTCATAAAATACCTTACGCTTGCTGCTCTCGCCCTGGCGGCTTCCACGGTCGCCGCATCGGCCGACCCCGATCTCGCCAAGGGCGAACAGTCCTTCAAGAAATGCCTGATCTGCCATGCGGTTGGCCCCGATGCCAAGCCCAAGGTCGGGCCGCCGCTGAACGGCATCGTCGGCGCCAAATGGGCGCATTACGACGGCTATTCCTATTCCGAGGACATCAAGGCGGGCGCGGCGGCCGGCAAGGTGTGGGATGTGGCCACCCTCGACAACTATCTGACCAACCCCAAGGTCCTGGCCCCCAAGGGCAAGATGGCCTTCATCGGCATCAAGAACGAAGCCGAGCGAGCGGACCTGATTGCCTATCTGTCGCAGTTCAACGCGGACGGCTCGAAGAAGTAAGCACCGTCCGGCCTCTCGGAGCGGCATCACCCGTACGGGTGATGCGCTTTGCCAGTGGGTGTGTCAGCAGTATGTCGCCGGTCAGGCATAAGACCGCGCGGGGGCGGTCTCAGGGCGGTGCCACCAGGCACCGCCCTCTGTCGCCAGCCTTCCCCCAGTCCCCCCGACATCTTCCCCGTTCAGACCGCGCATCCGCCGTGAGCCGCCGGCATGCGCCCGGATGGGGCAGCCGGCTTGTTTTCGGCCGCGCGTCGTGGTGAGGCTCCCGCATGGGAGTGCCCGATGCCCGATCATGATTTCCGCGCCCAGCGCCTCTTCGTTCCCGATGACCTCTCCAGCGGCGAGGTGGTGAGCCTTGCCGCCGAGCAGGCGCATTACGTCTCCCATGTGATCCGCCTGCCCGTCGGGGGGAGCGTGCTGCTCTTCAACGGCCGCGACGGCGAGTGGCATGCCCGCCGCGCGGCAGGAGGCAAGCGTGACGTCCAGCTGGAGATCGGAGCCCAGGTCCGCCCCCAGCCGGCGCCGCCGCGCCTCGCCCTGGCGTTTGCGCCCCTGAAGCACGCCCGGCTCGACTATATGGTGCAGAAGGCCGTGGAGATGGGCGTCGGCACGCTCGCCCCGGTGCTGACCCAGCACACCCAGGTGTCGCGGGTGAACACCGAGCGCATGCACGCCAATGCGGTGGAAGCGGCCGAACAATGCGGTATCCTCAACGTACCGGAGGTGCGCGAGCCGCAATCCCTGAGCGCCTTCCTCGCCGCATTCCCCACGGATGCGGCCCTGGTGTTCTGCGACGAGGCCGCCCCGCTGGCCGACCCGCTGCGCGCCCTTCAGGCCTTGGAGACTGCCGCCATCACGGTGCTGATCGGGCCGGAGGGGGGATTTTCCGCTGACGAGCGCAAGCTGCTGCTCCGCCAGCCCGGGGTCACCGTCATCGCCTTGGGGCCGCGCATCCTGCGGGCCGATACCGCCGCGGTGGCAGCCCTGACCGTCGTGCAGGCGGTATGCGGGGACTGGAACACCTGAAGATGTTTGGCCGCCACCCATAATGTTCCTGTCAAAGATGGGGACAACATCCCTTCCACGGTGACCATCCCTCAGAATTTCATTTGCGCAGCCACATCAAGCGGCTGCGCCAAAGCTTGGGATTCGTCGAGATCCATTGTGAGCCATCCGCCGCATTGCTGACGGATTTGGGATCACCCTTCGCGCAACCAAAGGCGAAGCGCTGCGTTGGCGCTCGAGGCTCACTGAGCCGCGGGAGGGTTGCACATGGCAGGACAGTATCGCTTCGGCATCGAAGAGGAATTCTTCGTCGTGGACGCCGAGACGAAGACGGTGCAGCGCCGCATGCCCACCGGCTTTTTCGAGCATCTGCGGGAGCAATTGGGCGAGTCGATCACCGTCGAGTTGCTGCAATCCCAATTGGAGATCGCCACAGCTCCCACCACCGAGGTGGGCGACGCCCTGCACGAGTTGCGCGACCTGCGCTATCGGGCGGGCCGGGTGGCTGCGGCCCACGGGCTGGGGTTCATTGCCGCCGGCACCCATCCCACGGCCAATTGGGATTCCGTCCGGGCGACCCGCGCCAATCGCTATGACGGGCTGATGCAGGACCTGCAGATGATCGGCGAGCGCAACATGGTGTGCGGCCTGCACGTCCATGTGGAACTGCCGGATCCGGATCTGCGCGTGGATGTCATGCGGCGCATCCTGCCCTACCTGCCGCACTTCATCGCCCTGGCCACGTCCTCGCCCTTCTGGGGCTCCAAGCAGACCGGCCTGATGGGCTATCGCCTCGCCGCTTATGACGAACTGCCACGCACCGGGCTGCCGGAATTGTTCGAGGACAATGCCGCCTACCAGCAATATATCGACGCCTTGGTGGGGGCGCGGGCGATCACCGATTCCAGTTATGTGTGGTGGGCGATCCGCCCCTCGCAGAAGCACCCCACGCTCGAACTGCGGGCACCGGACGCCTGCACGCGGGTGGAAGATGCGGTGGCCATCGCCGCCCTCTACCGCGCCCTGGTGCGCTATCTGGTGCGCCACCCGGAGCATAATCGCACCATCGGCGCGGTGCATCGCGCCATTGCCAATGAGAACAAATGGCGGGCGCAACGCTATGGCATCCACGGCTCGTTCGTGGATCTGGACAAGCAGTTGGCCATCCCCGTGCGCGATTCGGTGGACGAAGTGATCGCCATGGTGGGGGAAGACGCAGAGGCCCTGGGCTGCGGCGATGCGCTGCTCCACCTGCGGACCATCGCGGACGCCGGGACGAGCGCGGACATGCAGCTGGCGGTCTATCAGGAAGCGCACCATCGCACCGGCAATCGGGGCGAGGCGCTTCAGGCGGTGAAGATGTGGCTGGCGCACGCCACGCTGCAGTAGGCCACGCTGCAAGAGGTGGCGGCTCTCGCGAGCCGCCACGTGCCGCTCAGAGAGCGAAGGGCACCACCGTCTGGCGCTGCTCGCCGAGGCCATCGATGCCGAGGCGCATCACGTCGCCAGCCTTGAGGAAGCGCGGCGGCTTGAAGCCCAGGCCGACGCCGGGCGGGGTGCCGGTGGTGATGATGTCGCCGGGGTCGAGCACCATGAACTGGCTGATGTAGGACACCAGATAGGCGACGCCGAAGATCATGGTCTTGGTGGAGCCGTTCTGCACCTTCTCGCCATTCACCTCCAGCCACATGCCGAGGTTCGAGGTGTCGGGGATCTGATCCGTGGTGACCAGATAGGGACCGAGCGGGCCGAAGGTCTCGCTGCCCTTGCCCTTGGTCCACTGGCCGGCGCGCTCGTTCTGGAAATGGCGCTCGGAGACATCGTTGCAGATGGTGTAGCCGGCCACACGCTTCAGCGCATCGGCTTCCGCCACATACCGGGCGCGGGAGCCGATCACGATCACCAGTTCCACTTCCCAGTCGAGCTTCAAAGAGCCCTTGGGAATCATCACGTCGTCATTGGGACCAACGACGCAATTGGGCGCCTTGTTAAACAGCACCGGCTCTTCGGGAATCGGATTGTTGGTCTCCGCCGCATGGTCGGCGAAGTTCAGGCCCACGGCGATGAAATTGCCGGGCCGCGCCACGCAGGACCCGAGGCGCACGCCCTCGGGGGCCAGGGGCAAAGTGGTGGCATCCGCCGCGGCGATGCGGGCGAGGCCCTCCGGGGTCAACGCGGTGCCGGCGATGTCGGGGACAATGCCGGAGAGGTCACGGATTTTGCCCTCTGAATCGATTAGACCCGGCTTCTCATGTCCGGCGGCGCCGAAGCGGACGAGCTTCATGGACTTCTCTCCCTGGGAATTATGCCGCAGGAGCCATCCGGCGCTGCGGGCCGGGCAAGCTGGCGCGGCGTGGGGAAATGGTCAATGGTGCATGGACTTGCGATGGCGCCGAGCGCCCCCTCACAAGCGCGTGGCGCTGCCGCCCGTTCGCAGTTGCGTCATAAAAAGGATACACGACTCCGGCTAAGTCCGGCATCATGCTATCCGATAGCATATCCGGACGAGGCCATCCGCGTGAGCGACAGCCCTGAAGAACGCCGGTTCCGCGCATTGTTCATCTCTGATGTCCATCTGGGCACCAAGGGATGTCAGGCGGATCTTTTCATCGATTTTCTCAAGTACCATGATGCCGACACGATCTATCTTGTGGGCGACATCGTGGACGGCTGGCGGCTTCGGTCGTCCTGGTATTGGCCGCAGAAGCACAATGACGTCGTCCAGAAGCTGCTCCGAAAGGGCCGCAAGGGCGCGCGCATCGTGTATCTGCCGGGCAACCATGATGAGTTCCTGCGGGACTATTACGGCACCCATTTCGGCGGCATCGAGGTGGTGGAAACCGCCATCCACGAAGCGGCCGACGGCAAGCGCTATCTGGTTATCCATGGCGACGTCTTCGACGTCGTGGTGCGCCACGCCAAATGGCTCGCCTTCCTGGGGGACTGGGCCTATTCGGCGGCCCTGACCATCAACACCCACGTCAATCTGGTCCGCCGCAAGCTCGGCCTGACCTATTGGTCGCTCAGCCAATGGGCCAAGCTGAAGGTGAAGAATGCCGTGAACTATATCGGCAAGTTCGAAGAGGCGGTGGCCGACGAGGCCAAGCGCTACAAGGTGGACGGGGTGGTCTGCGGCCACATCCACCATGCGGTGATCCACGACCAGTTCGGCGTGCGCTACGTCAATTGCGGCGACTGGGTGGAGAGCTGCACCGCCGTCGCCGAGCATGACGATGGCCACCTCGAGATCATCTATTGGGCCAAGCAGTCGCGGGCGATGGAGCAGAACACCCCGGCGATCGAGGGAGCGCGCGCGGCGGCCTGATGCGGGTTTTGGTAGCCACGGATGCTTGGCATCCGCAAATCAATGGTGTCGTCCGCTCCTTGGAGCACACCGCGCGCGAAGCATCCCACCTCGGCGCGGAACTGGAGTTCCTGACGCCGCAAGGCTTTCGGACCATCCCGCTGCCGTCCTATGGGGAGATCCGCCTCTCCCTTGCGACGCCGGGCATGATCATGCGGCGGATCGAGGCCATCAAGCCGGACTTCGTCCATGTGGCCACCGAGGGCCCCATCGGCATGCTGGTGCGGCGCGCCTGCATCGCCTCGAAGCGGACGTTCACCACGTCCTACCACACCAAATTCCCGGAATATCTCTCCGCCCGCGTGCCGGTGCCGGAGCGCCTGACCTATGCTTGGCTGCGCAGCTTTCACAATGCCGGCGGCGGCATCATGGTCTCCACCAACACCCTGGAGCGCGACCTGGACGGGCGCGGGTTCAAGCGGCTCATGCGCTGGACCCGCGGCGTCGATGCGGACCTGTTCCGCCCCCGTCCCGAGGCCAAGCTCGACCTGCCGGGGCCGATCTTCCTGTTTGTCGGCCGGGTGGCGGTGGAAAAGAATATCGAGGCCTTCCTGGCCCTCGACCTGCCCGGCACCAAGGTGGTGGTCGGCGGCGGGCCGGCACTGCCGAGCCTGAAGGCCCGGCATCCCGAGGCCCGGTTCCTCGGCCCCCTGGAAGGCGAATCCCTCGCCGAGGTCTATGCGGCCAGCGACGTGTTTGTGTTTCCCAGCCGCACCGATACCTATGGCATCGTGCTCTTGGAGGCGCTGGCCTCGGGCCTGCCGGTGGCAGCCTATCCGGTCACCGGCCCCCTGGACGTGATCGGCGCCGAGAACGGCGTGGTGGGGGTGTTGGACGAGGACCTGCGCACCGCCTGCCTCAAGGCGCTGGAGTTGTCGCCGAAGGCCGCGCGCGATTTCGCCTTGCGGCACTCCTGGCGCGAGAGCGCCCGCCAGTTCCTCGACAATGTGCTCATCGCCCACGACATCGGACCCATCGCGCGGCGGTATCGCCTGTTGCGCCGGCCTCGGATAATGTCGCGGGCATGAACGATCTCCCGCGCCCGATTCCGACCGCCGCCGATGTGGATGCCGCCGCCGACCGCCTCAAAGGGGTCGCGGTGCGCACGCCATTGGTCTTCTCGCCCCTGCTCAGCGACCGCACCGGCGGCCGCGTCTTCCTGAAGCCGGAAACGCTGCAGCGCACCGGCTCCTTCAAGTTCCGCGGCGCCTATAACCGCATGGTGCAGATCGATCCGAGCCGCCGCGCCGCCGGCGTGGTGGCCTGCTCGTCCGGCAATCATGCCCAGGGCGTGGCCATGGCCGCCAAGCTGCTGGGCATGCCGGCGGTGATCGTCATGCCCCATGATGCGCCGGCCCTGAAGCGCGAGCGCACCAAAGCGCTGGGCGCCGAGGTGGTGGGCTATGATCGCGCCACCGAGAATCGCGAAGCCATCGCCGCCGCCCTCGCCGCAAGCCGCGGGGCGATCCTGGTGCCGCCCTATGACGATCCGGACGTGATCGCAGGGCAGGGCACGGTGGGCAAGGAGATCGCCGAAGACCTGATGGCCCTCGGGCTGGAGCTCGACATCGTGTCGGGGAATGCCTCCGGCGGCGGCCTGATGGCCGGCATCTCGCTGGCGGTGAAAGCGCGGTTCCCGCAGGCGCGCCCGATTGTGGCGGAACCAGCGGACTTCGACGATCACGCCCGCTCCTTCCTCTCCGGCGTGCGCGAGCGCAATGCGGTGGCGTCCGGCTCCTTCTGCGACGCGCTGCTGGCGCCCACCCCGGGCGAGATCACCTTCGAGGTCACCCGCCGGCTCTCCGGCGAAGCGGTGTCCGCCAGCGATGCGGAAGTGGCCGCGGCAGTGGCCTTCGCGTTCCTGGAGCTGAAGCTGGTGGTGGAGCCCGGCGGTGCGGTTGCGCTGGCGGCCCTGCTGGAAGGTCGAATCGATGCCAAGGACAAGACAGTGGTGATCGTCCTGTCCGGTGGCAATGTGGATCCCGAGACCTATCTGGCCTGCCTCAAGGCGTTGTGATCGGTGCGTTGCGTCGCCGGGGGCAGCCCCGGCGGATTGCGCAACGCCGGCCACCCCCGCCGTTTTCGCGCCGAGATCCGCCCTGACAGGGCGGCAAGCCGCGGCGTGCGGCCGGCACAGCCGACCGCCACGCGCCATGGCCGCGACTCAGGGGCTCAAGGACGGACCGGCCGAGAAGTTGGTGGCCGACAGGATCTGACGCAGGACGCTGAGTTCCTCGCCGCTGGTGGGCGTCGTCTGGGAGACGAAGTCGAACACCTTGCCATCCTGCAGGCCGTAATTGGCGATGCGGGTGACCCGCTTGTCCTTGCCGAAATAGACCGCCAGCACCCGCTGGTCGGTGACCTCCGGCTTCAGGAACGCCACGCGCTTCTCGGTCTGAGAGATATAATAGAACGTGTCACCGCTCACCGTGGACACCGTGGAGGGCGTGCCCAGCACCAGCAGCACCTGCTCGCGGCTGGAGCCTACCGGCACCTGTTCCAGGGCCCCCTCGCTGAGCACGTAGCCGCGCTGATAGGTGCGCACGATGCCGCTGACGGTGGTTCCCGATCCGCCCGGAATGCTTCCGCACCCGCCCAGCGTCAGCGCTGCCAACGCCACGGCCACAGCCGCGCGCGGGCGCCCGTCCCGTGCCCGCGGTTGGACGGAGGCAAACCTCTTTGCAGACCCTACTGGTGCCACGCTGTTCCCCTCGGTTCCAGCCAATGTCCGGCGAATCGTCCCGGCTCGCGCCGCGGCTGTCCGCCCCTGTGTCGTCCTTAGCACACCGCATCGGCGCCGTGCCCTTGCCAGGGCCTCCGTCGCACGCTACGCCGCGTGTCGATCCCCGCGTCCGGATTTCACGGCCGCCCCTCAGACCCGCAAAACATCATGCTGAACCTGTTCCGTCGATCCGAGACGCATGCGACCATTGAGCGGCTGTATGGCGCGATCGTGGCGCAGGCGCGGCAGCCGGCGTTCTACACCGACTTCTCCATTCCCGATACGGTGGAGGGCCGCCTGGAATTGCTCATGCTGCACACCTTCCTGGTCTGCCATCGCCTCAAGGGCGAAGCCGATCAGGGGCGGGCGGTGTCGCAGGCGGTGTTCGATGCCTTTCTTGATGACCTGGACCGGACGATGCGGGAGATGGGCATCGGCGATCTCTCCGTTCCGAAGAAAATGAAGAAGATCGGCCAGGCCTTTTATGATCGCACCGCCGCTTATGACGCGGCATTGCAGGCGCCCGACGACGTGCTGCCGCAGGTCTTGGCCCGGAACGTCTTTGCCCGCTATGAAGGGGCATCGGCCCCGCAGGATGCAGCCATGGCGGCGGCCTCTCTTGCAACCTATGTAAGGGTGGCAACCCGTCAGCTTGCCGCCATACCGACCGCGGAGTTTGCCCGTGGCGCAGTGACGTTTCCCACGCCGGGCGCGGAGGAGAAGTGAGGCCGTGTCTGACTTGCCTTATTCCCATTTGATCAAGGTGGCGGACCTTCCGTCCCAGGGCCTCGACCTGCGCTTGGCGCCGGGGGCGGACGTGTGCGCCCGTCTGGCGCAGCATCTCCATCTCCCTGCGGTGGCGAATCTCGAGGCGCAGCTGCACATTGCCCCCGAGCGCGCCGACGGGGCCCACGTCACCGGCGAAGTCCGCGGGCGGGTGACACAGGTGTCGGTGGTGTCCCTGGAAGCCTTCGATACCGAAGTGACGGAGCCGGTGGACATCCGCTTTGCCACCGCTGCGACCATCGCGCGCGAAGTGGCCAATGCGCCCGAGGACAGCGACACCGATCCGCCGGATCTGATCGTGGAAGGGGTGATCGACCTCGGCCTGCTGGTCACGGAATTTCTGGCGCTGGGCCTGGATCCCTATCCCCGCCGGCCCGGTGAGGTGTTCGAGCCGCATCTGGAGAGCATCGAGGCCGTCGCACCGGCCTCCGCCTTTTCGGCCCTCGCGCGGCTGAAGGATCCCAAGTGACCGCCGCCTCCAGTTGCGATGATGCGGCGAGCGGCTATTGTC
Organism: Azorhizobium sp.; assembly: GCA_965227945.1. GTDB lineage: Bacteria > Pseudomonadota > Alphaproteobacteria > Rhizobiales > Xanthobacteraceae > Azorhizobium. The sequence continues at coordinate 1,326,718 of CBDDGQ010000005.1, forward strand.
CGGCGGCCTGTGACGGCGTCCCGCCGCAGGCCCTCTTGTGTGGACCGAAGGGCTGATGACCGCACCCGTTCGTATCGCCATCGACGCCATGGGCGGAGACCACGGCCCGGAGACCATCCTGGCCGGGGTGGAGCTGGCACGCGTGCGTCATCCCGACACCCGTTTCATCCTGTTCGGCGACGAACCGCGCCTGCAGGCCATTCTGGCCCGCACCCCGGCGCTCGCCGAGGCGTGCCGCATCGTCCACACCGATGTGGTGGTGGGCATGGACGACAAGCCTAGCCAGGCGCTGCGCCGCGGCCGCTATCGCTCCTCCATGTGGCGCTGCATCGACGCGGTGAAGGTACATGAGGCCGACGCGGCGGTGTCCGCCGGCAATACCGGCGCGCTGATGGCCATGGCCAAGGTCAATTTGCGCACCATGCCCGGCATCGGTCGTCCGGCCATCGCCGCCATCTGGCCGACGCTGCGCGGCGAGAGCATCGTCCTTGATGTCGGCGCCTCCATCGGCGCCACCGCCCACAGCCTGATCGAAATGGCCATCATGGGCTCGGCCATGGCCCGGACCGTGTTCGATATCGAACATCCCACCGTGGGCCTGCTCAACGTCGGCGTGGAAGAGATCAAGGGCGTCGAAGAGGTCAAGGAAGCCGGCCGGATCCTGCGCGAAGAAGGCGTGCCCGACGTGCGCTATCATGGCTTCGTGGAAGGCAACGACATCGGCGCCGGCACCGTCGACGTGGTGGTGACCGAAGGCTTCTCCGGCAACATCGCCCTCAAGACCGCGGAAGGCACCGCCAAGCAATTGGCCACCTATCTGCGCGCCGCCATGGGGCGGACACTGCGGGCGCGCATCGGTTATCTCCTGGCGCGCGATGCTTTTGCGGTGCTGCGGGAAAAGATGGACCCGCGCCGCTCCAACGGCGGCGTGTTTCTCGGCTTGAACGGCGTGGTCATCAAGAGCCACGGCGGCGCCGACGCGGAAGGCTTCGCCGCCGCGGTGGACCTCGGATACGACATGGTGCGTCACCGTCTCCTGGCGCGTATCGAAACCAGCATCGTCAGCCGCCCCGCGCCCGCTCCGGCGCCCGGAAGCGAGCCGGCGGAAGCGGAAGGGCAATCGTGATCGGCATGCAGTCTGTGGTTCGCGGCGTCGGCTCCTATCTGCCGCAGAAGATTCTGACCAATGCCGATCTCGCGCATATGGTGGATACCTCTGACGAGTGGATCGTGCAGCGCACCGGCATCCACGAGCGCCACATCGCCGCCGACGGGGAGTTCACCTCCCACCTCGGCATCAAGGCGGCCCAGGCCGCCCTGGCGGACGCCGGGATGACCGCCGCCGATATTGATCTGATCGTGCTCGCCACCTCCACCTCGGACCAGACCTTTCCCGCCACCGCAGTGGTGATCCAGAGCGAGCTCGGCATCACCCGCGGGGCCGCCTTCGATCTTCAGGCCGTCTGTTCCGGCTTCATCTTCGCTTTGGCCACCGCCGATGCCCACCTCAAGATGGGCAGCTTCAAACGCGCCCTGGTGATCGGCGCCGAGACTTTCTCCCGCATCCTCGACTGGCAGGACCGCGGCACCTGCGTCCTGTTCGGCGATGGGGCCGGGGCGGTGGTCCTGGAGTCCGTGTCCGATGGTGAGGCGCAGGGCAGGGGGCTCCTGACATCGCATTTGCGCTCCGACGGGCGTCACCGGTCCAAATTGTTTGTGGATGGCGGGCCTTCATCGACGCAGACCGTCGGGCACCTGCGCATGGAGGGACGTGAGGTCTTCAAGCATGCGGTGGGCATGATCACCGACGTGATCACCGATGCCTTCGCCGCCACTGGTGAATCCGCCGACACCATCGATTGGTTCGTTCCGCACCAGGCAAATCGGCGAATTATCGATGCGAGCGCGCAAAAATTGGGCATCTCGCCCGCAAAAGTTGTCACAACGGTGCAACTGCATGGCAATACCTCTGCGGCCTCCATTCCGCTGGCGCTGGATGTTGCCCGCCGGGATGGCCGCCTGAAGCAGGGCGACCTGGTGTTGCTCGAAGCGATGGGCGGCGGCTTCACCTGGGGTTCTGCCCTTCTGCGTTGGTAAATAAAGCATTAAGAGCGTTGACCGTGCTTGCCCCCAGTGGCTAGGGTCAGGCGTGGGTGTCCTCTAGGGGCCGGGAAGACACATGGCTGGACGGACCGTAACGCGTGCCGATTTGTGCGAGGCCGTCTACCAGCAGGTAGGCCTGTCGCGCACAGAATCCGCAGCGCTGGTAGAAATGGTTTTGCGCGAAATTGCCGACTGCCTGGCGACGGGCGAGACAGTGAAATTGTCGTCGTTTGGCTCGTTCGTGGTCCGCAGCAAGGGACAGCGCGTGGGGCGCAATCCCAAGACCGGCGAGGAAGTGCCGATCGAACCCCGGCGCGTGATGGTGTTCAAGCCGTCCAGCATCTTGAAGAATCGCATTAACGGGCGCACAGGAAAGGTCGCTGAACGCGATTGAAGGAGCCGCGAAGCCGGTGGTTGACGCGAGGCACCTCGACAAGTCTCCAGAGGCTTTCCGCACCATCAGCGAGGTGGCCGACGAGCTTGAGCTGCCCCAGCACGTCCTGCGCTTCTGGGAGACCCGCTTCGCTCATATTCGTCCGGTCAAAAGGGCCGGGGGACGGCGCTACTATCGTCCCGACGATGTGGAATTGCTGCGCGGCATCCGGCATTTGCTGTACAGCGAAGGCTACACCATCAAAGGTGTGCAAAAGATCCTGAAAGATCAGGGCGTTCGGCATGTCCAGGGGATCGGATTGGACGCTGGCGAGCCGGTGGGCGAGTTGGATCCTGCCCCGCCCCGCTCGATGCCGGCGCCAGCCCCCGTCAGCGAGGACGGTGGCGGATTTGGGGGGCTGCTGGGTCTCATTCCGCGCCGCCGCCCGCGTCCCGAACCTGTGGAGCGCAGCGTGGCCCAGCCGGGCTTTGACGAGCCGCCCCTGCCGTTTCCCGACTTTGCGAATTTCACCCCCCGCATCGAGGATGAGGGCGCCGGCGCACGTCGCAGCGCGCCCGCGGCCAAGGCGATGCCCGCGCGCAGCGCCCCCGGCCCCGCGCCGACTGCCGCCTCCGGCCGATTGGACCGGACCGAGCCGGTGTTCCGCCCCGCGTCGCCGACCGCGCGCATCGCCGACGACGATCGCGACCTGGATCCTTACGGGGCGCATGACGGGGGCCGCGGCTATCCTGCCGAACCACCGGCGCCCCGCCGGGCGCCACCGCTCCAGCGGCCCAGCCGTGGGCCGGCCTCCCGCCTTCCGGAGCCGCCAGCGGCGCCGGAACTGGAGGACCCGCTACTGCCCTTCTTTGATGACGACGTGGCGGAGCAGATTTCCGAGCCGTTGGACGCCCGCATCCGCCGCCTGAAGGAGCATGCGCCGCCCCCGGCGCCGCCCCAGGTGGCGCCGCTGCCGGGTCCGCCCGAGGAATATATCCCCGCCCGTGCCCGCAAGCGGCCGCCGGCGCCTCCGGAGCCGGAGCCGCGGGATGCGCGCCCGGCAGACCCGCGCGCCCGCGCCGCTCCCTGGCCCCAGACCGATCCGGACGACCTTGACGAGGAGGAAGACGGGGAGGACTCCTGGGCGCGGCCCATGCCGCCCCGGCGCGCCGATGATCGCCAGGGAGCACCGCGCGCTGCCCGGGAGAGCGCTCCTGCCCGCTATCGCGACGCCGAGGCCGACGCTTATGACGACGCATCGACCTACGGCAGCGCGGCCGCGCGCGGCGGTCGGCCCGATCCGGACGCGTATGCGCGCGGCGGCCCCGTGCCCGACGAGGCCCGGCGCCGAGCCGAGCCCCGCGGACGATCCGAGTTCGACCGAGAGCCTTTGCCGCCGATCGCGGCACCGCGGGCCGGCGGGCGGGATCCGCTGTTCGATGCCCCGCCGCCCAGTCCGGTGCCGCCGGTCGCACCGCCGCGGGTTGGCCTGCTGCGCGGTCCGCTGGAGGAATATGACCCTGAGGACGACCGGGGATGGCAGCCGCCGCCCCGGCCTGACGGGCGCGGCAGCGCTTCCGCCGCACGGCCGGGGGAGGGCCGCAGGGGCCCCGGTGTGACAGATTGGACCGCGGAGGATGAGGATTGGAGCGCGGAGGCCTCTGGCCGGCGCTCGGACGACTGGCGTGACGATCCGCGGGACGCCGCTCCGGCGCGCCCGTCGCGCGGGCCTGCGTCCGGCCGCGATCCGGGAGAGGACTATCTCCCGCCGGAGCCGCATCGCCCGGGACCGCCGGAGCAGTATCTCCCGCCGCATCTGCGCTCGGAGCCGCGCCTGACGGGCAGCCCTCTGCCCCCGGCGCCGGTCCTATCCCGAGACGACATCGCGCGCTTGCAGTCCACCTTGTATGAATTGTCCGAATGTCGGCGGCTGATGGGCGCCGTGCTGCCGGGCGACGATCCCGACGACCTCGGGGACTGACGGCTCCGCCCGGCGCGGCTTGGATCATCCCGGTCCGCCGGCGACGCGATCCCGCAGGATGCGCCACCGGCCCGATCTGAACGCAGAGAGGCCCTTCGCTCCGACACCGGGCGGCGGAGGCGTGGCGTTCCGCAGCGGGGAACCCAACGGCGGGTCATGCGTTTGCTAAAAGAGACGCCTACGCGGCAGCGGGCCTGGTCATTCGACCACCGCCAAAGCCACCTGGGTCACGCCGCGGCCATGGAAGTCCAGTTCCGATGCGGCAGCGCGAGAGACGTCGATGATGCGCCCACGGACAAACGGGCCGCGGTCGTTGATGCGGACCACAACCGTGCGTCCGTTGCGAAGATTGGTGACGCGAACCTTAGTGCCAAAGGGAAGCGAGCGATGGGCCGCCGTCAGGGCATTGGGATTGAAACGCTCGCCGCTGGCGGTGCCGCGCCCTTGCCAATAAAAGGACGCCACGCCGGTCTGTTTGGGCTCCGCATGGGCGGGGGTCCCCATTCCAGCAAGTGTCAGTGCAAGCGAACCAAGTAGAAATCCCTTTCGGATCTCCATTCCTGCGACCTCCATAGTCGTTGATGGAGAGTCGCCAATGGCCACGTATTGCGGCGAGAATGTCCCCTACCGAGGGCGGGAAAATGCTCCCTCTACAATCGGAGGTATGGGATAGAGGATTTTATGCTTTTATCCCCAGCCCTGTTGCGTAAAAATCACGATTGATCTTGACGCGATTTTCTGATTCGTCACGCGCGTGTGACCCTCTATTCCAGCTCGCCGGTGATGCGGCTCGGCAGAAGCTCGCCCTCGCGTTGCAGCACCGGATAGGCGGTGCCGGCCACCAGATGGGCATTCACGCGCTTCAGGTCGCGCATGACATCCAGCTGGAGGCTGCTGGTCTCGGTGGATTCCATCTGGCCGGCCCGCAGGCGATCGAAATGGCTCTGGGTCGCCTTGGTCTCCAGGTCGCGGAAGACGGCTTTCTCCGCCGCCAGTAGCCGCGCGGTGCGGGCGTCATTGGTCATGAACAGGGCGCCAGCGGTGCGCAGATTGGCGATCACCCGGTCCACCATGGCGGCGATGTCGGTCTCCCCTTCGGAGGAGAAGGCGAGCCCCCGCTTCAACCGTTTGGCCGCCAGCGGCAGCAGGGAATTGTCCAGCACGTCGCCGGCATGTTCCATGTTGGTGGCGAACGCCAGGATCTCGTCCAGCCGCCGGCTGTCGTCGGGGTTCAACGCCTCCGGATCGAGCGTCATGAGATAGGCCTGGATGGCCGAGTTGAGCCGGTCCAGCACATCGTCCAGCCGCTGGGCCTCGGTGACCCGGGCGCGGTTGTCGGTCTCCAGCGCATCGCGGGTGCAGGCGAGCATGGTTTCCAGAATATCCGCTAGGCGCAGGGCCTCGCGCGCTGCATTGCCCAGCGCCACCACCGGCGTGCTCACCGCCAAGGGGTCGAGATAGAGCGGGCGGGCCGGATCGCTTTCCTGCACCTTCACCGGGAACAGGGTGCGCAACAGCCGGGCGAACGGCGCCAGGATGGGCAGGAAGCCCAGCGCCAGCAACAGATTGAACACGGTGTGAAAATCCGCCACCGCGCGCGCCGCATTGGGCTCCAGGACCAGCAGCCACTCCGACAAAGGCTCCAGCGCCAGCAGCGCCAGCACCGTGCCCACCAGGCGGTTGAGCACGTTGCCGAAGGGCAGCCGGCGCGACGCCGGATCGCCGGCCGAGCTGGCCTCCAGCAGGGGATTGAGGGCGCTGCCGAGATTGGCGCCGATGACCAGGGCCAGGGCCGCTTCCGGCGCCACCACGCCCTTGGCCGCCAGCGACATGGCCAGGAGCACCACTGCCACGCTGGAATGCGCCAGCCAGGTCATCACGGCGGCCACCGCCACCGCCACCAGCGGCTGGGTCGACACCGCGCCCATCAGCATGCGCAGGCTGGGGGCATCCTCATAGGGGGTGATGAGGGTGATCAATTGATGCAGCGACAACAGCATCAGGCCAAGCCCGATGGCCACCTTGCCGACATCGCGCGGCGTCGGGCTGGCGGCGCGTCGGTACATCATCACGCCCACCAGAATCAGCGCCGGCGACAAGGGCGAGATGTCGAATGACAGCACCTGGACCACCAAAGTGGTCCCCACGTTCGCCCCCAGCATCACCGCCAGGGCCGGCACCAGGTCCACGAGCCCGGTGGCGGCGAAGCCGGCCACCATCAGGCCGGTGGCGGTGCTGCTCTGGAGCACAGCGGTGACCGCGAGGCCGGCAAAGAAGGCATGGATGCGGGTCTTCAGCGCGCCCGCCAGGAAGGCGCGCAAGCGCGGCCCGAAGGCGCTCTGCACACCGCTCTGCACCATGTGCGTGCCCCATAAGAGCAATGCGATGCAGCCGGCCAGATCCAGGAGGGTCACGGGAAAGGTCAAGCGCGCGCTCCTTGGCTCCGCCACCGCGGCGGACCATGGCACGGGCCGGTGCCACGTCAAGGGCGAAGCACTGAGCCGGGGAAAAGCCGGATTTACCCTTGTCGGGGTCGATCCGATGGTCTAACTCTCCGCGCCAAGTCGGAGCGTAGCGCAGCCCGGTTAGCGCACTAGTCTGGGGGACTAGGGGTCGGAGGTTCAAATCCTCTCGCTCCGACCATTCAGCCCCACCCCGGGTTTTTCCCCACCCTTGCCAGTCCAAGCCTCACCACCGGTCACCCGGCGGTGTCGATGGCTTGGCCCGTGGGGCAGGGCGGTCGCGCCACCCAGAGGTGGCGCCAACCCCACTATCGTTTTCCCGCAGACGCACCGGGTCGCCATCCCATCTCCGCGCTGATGAGACCAGCCGCGCCGGTCACGCGCGCCGCAAGGGCTGCCATGCGGACGTCGTCCATGTAATGCGAGGCGCTGGAGACGCTGATGGCGCCCACAGTCTGGCCGGCCGCATCGCGGATCGGCGCCGCCACACAGCGCACCCGCGGCTCGTTCTCTTCCAGATCGAAGGCATAGCCCCAGCCGGCATAGGTGCGCATGCGCTCCATCCAGGCGGCGCGTTCATGGTCCCGGTTGGGACCTCGGGCGGTGCCGATGGCGAAGAATCGCTCCCAGTCATGGGCCGTGCCATCCAGAATCAGCGCCTTGCCAAGGCCGGTGGACCACACCGGATGGCGCTCGCCCACCTTGGACGAGATCTCGAACCGCCGACGGCCGGGAATCTTGTCGAGATAGAGCGCCCAATCGCCCTCCAGCACCCCCAGATGCACCGTGTCCTCGGTCTCCAGCGCCAGCAGGTCGAGATGGGGCCGCGCAATCCGGGTGAGGGGACGTTGGGCGCGGGCCCGGGCGCCCAGCTCGATCAGCTTCGGCCCCAAGGAATAGCCCTCCCCTGGCGCGAACCGTAGGTAGCCGCGCGCCACCAGCCCGCTGGCGAGGCGATGGGCCGTGCTGCGCGTCAGCCCCAGGGAGGCCGCAAGGCGTGCGAGATCAATGGGGTCCTCGCCCGCGGCCTCGATCACGTCCAGCGCGCGCATCACCGCCTGGCTGCCGGCGGGCGCCGCCGGGCCGTCCTCCGCGGACGCGCCAGCAAGCTTGGCTTTCTTCATTCCAACCTCAGCCATGGCGATTGACACCCTCCAACGCCTTCAATATCAGATCATCCTACATAATAAGATGAAGTACCACAATATGGTACTCGCTCCTGCAGACTTCAAGACCTGAGGAAACGCCATGGTTGCCAACCCGACGCTTGACCGGGCGATTGCGCGCACGCGCCGCCGCCTCGTGCCCTTCCTGCTGCTCATGTATGTGCTGTCGTTCCTCGACCGCGCGAACATCGGCTTCGCCAAGGATGCCTTCCAGGCGGCCACCGGCGTCTCCGCCGCCGCCTACGCGCTGGGCGCGGGCCTGTTCTTCCTGACCTATGCGGCCTTCGAAGTGCCCAGCAACCTGATCATGCATCGGGTCGGCGCCAAGATCTGGATGTGCCGCATCATGGTCACCTGGGGCCTGGTCTCTGCCGCCACCATGTTCGTGACCGGCGAGAACTCCTTTTACGCCATCCGTCTGCTGCTCGGCGCGGCGGAAGCGGGCTTCTTCCCCGGCGTGATCCTGTACGTCACCTACTGGTTTCCCGAAGCCAAGCGCGGCCAGATCCTCGGCCTGTTCTACTTCGGCGCGCCCCTGTCCTTCATTCTCGGCGGCCCGCTGAGCGGTCTGCTGCTGGAATTCCATGGCGCCCTGGGCCTTGAGGGCTGGCAGTGGATGTTCCTGATCGAAGGCCTGCTGGCCAGCGTGGTCGGCATCTGGGCCTATTGGTATCTGGACGACAAGCCGCAGGATGCCCGCTGGATGCCCGCCGACGAGCGCAAGGCTCTGGCGGACGCCATCGCCGCCGAACAGCTTGCGAAGGAAAGCTCCGGCCATGCCGGGCTGAAGGCGGCCTTTGCCAATCCGCGCATCCTGCACTTCGTGCTGATCTATTTCCTGATCCAGATGAGCGTCTATGGCGTCGTCTTCTATCTGCCGACGCAGGTGGCCGCGCTCCTGGGCAAGAAGGTCGGGCTTGAGGTCGGGCTGGTGACCGCCATCCCGTGGCTGTGCGCCATGGCCGCCACCTTCTATCTGCCGCGCCTGGCTGACCAGACCGGCTCCCACCGCATGATCGCCGCGGCGACCTTGCTGGTGTCGGGCCTCGGCATTGCGGTGTCCGCCGGAAGCGCGCCGGCCATCGCCTTGATCGCGCTGTGCTTCGCGGCGGCCGGCTTCATCGCCGTGCAGCCCATGTTCTGGACCTTCCCCACCCGCTATCTGGGCGGTGTCGCCGCTGCGGCGGGGATCGCCCTCATCAATGCGCTGGGCGCGCTCGGCGGCTTCTTCGCCCCCAATGTGAAGAACTGGGCCGACGCGACCTTTGGCGCGCCCATGGGGCTTTATGTCCTGGCCGGAACCACCATGATCGGCGTCATCGCCATCGTGGCCCTCGGCAAGGCCAAGAGCCCCACTTCCACGGCCCGGCCCGTCAGCGGCTCGGCCACCTCCAAAACAGCTTGAGGACTCCGGTCATGACCGTACCCACCATTCGCGAAGTCCGCGCCTTTGTGGTGCGCGGCGGCGGCGGCGATTATCACGACCAGACGGGCACCCACTGGATCGACGATCACATCGCCACCCCCATGTCCAAGTATCCGGCCTATCGCCAGAGCCGCCGCACCTTCGGCATCAACGTGCTCGGCACGCTGGTGGTGGAAGTGGAGGCTTCCGACGGCACCGTCGGCTTTGCCGTGACCACCGGCGGCGAGCCCGCCGCCTGGATCGTGGAGAACCATCTGGCCCGCTTCATCGAGGGCGCCAAGATCACCGACATCGAATTGATGTGGGACCAGATGTACCGCTCCACCTTGTTCTATGGCCGCAAGGGCCTGGTGGTGAACACCATTTCCGGCGTCGATCTGGCGCTGTGGGACCTGCTCGCCAAATGGCGCAAGGAGCCGGTGTTCCACCTGCTGGGCGGCGCGGTGCGCGACGAACTCCAGTTCTATGCCACCGGCGCCCGGCCGGACCTCGCCAAGGAGATGGGATTCATCGGCGGCAAGATGGCGCTGCACCACGGCCCGGCCGAGGGGGAGGAGGGGTTGCTCAAGAACCTCGAAATCCTCGCCGACATGCGCGATCGGGTCGGCCCCGATTTCTGGCTGATGCAGGATTGCTGGATGGCGCTCGACGTGAACTATGCCACCCGCTTCGCCACCGAGGCCTGGAACGAGATGGGCCTCAAATGGATCGAGGAGGCGCTGCCCCCCGACGACTACTGGGGCTATGCCGAGCTGAAGCGCGACGTGCCCAAGGGCATGCTGGTGACCACCGGCGAGCATGAGGCCACCCGCTGGGGCTTCCGCATGCTGCTGGAGATGGGCTGCTGCGACATCATCCAGCCGGACGTGGGCTGGTGCGGCGGCATCACCGAGCTGATCAAGATCTCGGCCTTGGCCGATGCGGCCGGCGCCCTGGTGGTGCCGCATGGCTCCAGCGTCTACAGCTATCACTTCGTCATCACCCGCCATAACAGCCCGTTCGCGGAATTCCTGATGATGCACCCGGTGCCCGACCAGGTGGTGCCCATGTTCACGCCGCTGCTGCTGGACGAGCCGGTGCCCGTCAACGGCCGCCTGAAGCTGCCGGAGACCCCGGGCTTCGGGGTCCGTCTGAACCCGGAGTGCAAGCTCCACCGCCCCTATACCCATTGATCGGAAGGCCGCTCCCATGAAACTCCTGCGTTTTGGCCCTGCGGGCCAGGAAAAGCCCGGTCTGATGGGCGACGACGGCAAGATCCGCGACCTCTCCGGCGTGGTCTCCGACATCACCGGCGCGCTGCTCTCCCCCGAGAGCCTGGCGAAGATCGCGGCCCTCGACATCGCCAGCCTCCCGGTGGTGGAGGGCACCCCGCGCTATGGCGCGCCGGTGGCCGACGTGCCGAAGTTCATCGCCATCGGCCTGAACTTCTCCGACCATGCGGCGGAATCCAATCTGCCGATCCCGGCGGAGCCGGTGGTCTTCATGAAGGCCACCTCCTGCATCCAGGGGCCGGATGACGACGTGGTCATTCCCCCCGGCTCCACCAAGACCGACTGGGAAGTGGAACTGGGCATCGTCATCGGCAGCCGCGCCTCCTACGTGGAAGAGGCGGACGCCCTCGACCATGTGGCCGGCTATGTGGTCATCAACGACGTGTCCGAGCGCGAGTATCAGATCGAGCGCGGCGGCACCTGGGACAAGGGCAAGGGCTGCGACACCTTCGGCCCCATCGGCCCCTGGCTGGTGACCCAGGACGAAGTGGGCGACGTGCAGTCCCTCGGCATGTGGCTGGACGTCAACGGCAAGCGCATGCAGACCGGCACCACCGCCACCATGATCTTCGACGTGAAGGTGATCGTCAGTTACGTGTCGCGCTTCATGACCCTGGTGCCGGGCGACATCATCACCACCGGCACCCCTCCCGGCGTCGGCCTCGGCATGAAGCCGGTGCCGGTCTATCTCAAAGCCGGCGACGTCATGACGCTCGGCATCGACAAGCTCGGCCAGCAGAAGCAGACCTGCGTCGCCTGGGAGAAGAAGTGATGGTTGATACGACTCGCTTTTCCGGCCGCGTTGCGGTCGTCACCGGCGGCGCGGCGGGCATCGGCCTGTCGGTCGCCACCCGCATCATCGCCGAAGGCGGCAAGGTGGCGATCTGGGATCGTGATCCCGCTGCCATCGCCGCCGCCACCGCGACGCTGGGCGCCCATAGCCTCGGCGTGCCGCTGGACGTGTCGGACTGGGATGCGGTGGACGCGGCGGCCAAGGCCACGGTGGCGGCTTTCGGGGGCATCGACATCCTGGTGGCGAGCGCCGGCATCACCGGCCCCAACACCAACACCTGGTCCTACCCGGTGGAGGAATGGCGCAAGGTGATCGACGTGAACCTGAACGGCGTCTTCTACTGCGACAAGGCGGTGGTGCCCTACATGCTGGAGAAGGACTACGGGCGCATCGTCAACATCGCCTCCATCGCCGGCAAGGAGGGCAACCCCAATGCCCCGGCCTACAGCGCCTCCAAGGCCGGCGTGATCGGCCTGACCAAGTCGCTGGGCAAGGAACTGGCCAAGAACAAGATCACCGTGAACTGCGTGACGCCTGCGGCGGTGCGCACGGCGATCTTCGACCAGATGACCCAGGCCCATATCGACTTCATGCTGTCCAAGATCCCCATGGGGCGCTTCGGCCAGATCGAGGAAGTGGGCGCGCTGATCTGCTGGCTGGCGTCGGAGGAATGCTCCTTCACCACCGGCGGCGTGTTCGACGTGTCCGGCGGCCGCGCCACCTACTGAGCCGCATTCCCTGCACGATCCGGTGCCGCGCCCTGCGGCACCGGATCTTCCTCGGCCGTCCGCGCGACCTGCCGGTTGAATATCGCGCGCGCCGCATCCACCGCTTGCCTTCGGCGCGGGGAGGGCGCCCAAGCTGGGCGAGCGCGATGCGACCCCGCAGCCTCCCCAACGTCTTCTTTTTCCATGGAAGGGCCAGTCGATGGCGCCCGTCACCTCAATTGCGGACCTGCGCAGCATCGCGCAGCGGCGGATTCCCCGGGCGATCTTCGAATATGCGGATCGCGGCTCCTACGCTGAGACCACCCTGCACGACAACAGCGCCGCTTTGGCGGCGCTCAAGCTGCGCCAGCGGGTGATGATCGACGTGTCGGAGCGCAATCTGGCCACCACCATGATCGGCCAGCCGGTCACCATGCCGGTGGCCATCGCCCCCACGGGCCTCACCGGCCTGTTTCACGCCGATGGCGAGATCCTCGGCGCCCGCGCCGCCCAGGCGTTCGGCGTGCCCTTCACGCTCAGCACCATGTCCATCTGCTCCATCGAGGACGTGGCGGGGGCGGTGGACAAGCCGTTCTGGTTCCAGCTTTACGTGATGCGCGACCGCGGCTTCTCCAAGTCCCTGGTGGAGCGGGCCATTGCGGCCAAGTGCTCGGCTTTGGTGCTCACGCTGGATCTGCAGATCCAGGGCCAGCGCCATCGCGACATCAAGAACGGCCTCAGCGTGCCGCCTAAGCTCACCCTTGCCAACATGCTGGACGTGGCCACCAAGCCCGCCTGGGCGCTGAAAGTGCTGCGCGGCAAGCGCCGCACCTTCGGCAATCTGGCCGAGCGGGTGCCGGGCGGGGACAATCTCTCCACCTTGTCGCAATGGATCGCCGGGCAGTTCGACCCGTCCCTGTCGTGGAAGGATGTGGCCTGGATCCGCAGCCTGTGGCCCGGCAAGCTCATCCTCAAGGGCATTCTGGATCTGGACGACGCCAAGATCGCCGCCGACACTGGGGCCGATGCCATCGTGGTCTCGAACCATGGCGGGCGGCAACTGGACGGGGCCGCCGCCTCCATCACCGTCCTGCCGGCCCTCGCCGAGGCCGTCGGGCACAAGACCGAAATCATGTTCGATGGCGGCATCCGTTCCGGCCAGGACGTGCTGAAAGCCATCGCTTTGGGGGCCAAGAGCTGCATGATCGGCAAGGCGTGGCTCTATGGCTTGGCGGCCGGCGGCGAGGCCGGGGTGATGCAGACCCTGGACATCATCCGACGGGAACTGGATGTGAGCATGGCCCTGACCGGGACCAGCGACATCCGCGCCGTGGATCGCTCGGTGCTCTACACGCCGCGGTGACGGGTGTTGCCGGCTCCTGCCTAGGCGAGGGGAGTCGGCACGGGCTCGGCCTTGCGGTTCGTCACCGAAGCCGGCTCCAGGCCCAGGGCATCCTGGCGATCGGTCTTCACCCGGCCCAGCGTGACCGACAGCGCATCCTCGATGGAGGTGGCGCTGGCATCGCCGCTCTCATCCAGGGCGGCGCGGGCGACACGGTCATCGCCGAGGCCCCAAGCCCCCAGCAGAATGGCCACATCCGGCAGGCGTCGGCGCAGCCGGCGGACGGAATAGCGCAGGTGGGCCGCGCTGGCGGCATCCAGGGATGATATGACCACCAAAGCCAGATCGGGCTGGTCGAGGCTCGCCAGATTGGTACGCTGAAGACGCCCCGGCCCCTCGACCCGCGTGGCCAGGCCATGCGCCGTGAACACCAGCGCCAGCAGCAGCGCCGCCGCTTCATCCAGCCCCGTCCGGGCGCCAATGCACAGGATCGGCGTTTCCGCCGACCAGGGCGCCGGCAAGACGGCGCGGTCGAGCTTGGCATAGGTCCGCCGCGGCTGAGGCGCGGACGCCGCATCCAGTTCGCCGGGCGCCTGGCGGCCGGAGCCTGGCATCTCGTCATCGGCGGGAGTCAGATTAAAAGTGAGTTCCGCAACGCTGGCCCGGATGCGCTCGATGCGATCGTCGTCCAGCGCGCCGCGCGTGGCATCATGCTGGGCGAGGCGCAGCGCCGGCAGGGCGACGTCGTCCACATAGGCCAGCAGCGACTGGTCCCGCAGATACTCCTCGGCCTTGGTGGTGGCTTCGATGGGATCGCCGGCCAGCATGCGCTGGTAGAACAGCTCCGGCGCGCTGAGGGGCGGGCGGTCCCCCAGCATCACGTCCAGAAATTCCAACTGGTCCACATGGCGTCCCAGAACCACCAGGCATAGGGTCAATGGCGTCGCCAGTACCAGGCCGATGGGCCCCCAGAGCCAGGTCCAGAAAGTCGCCGATGCAATCACCGCCACGGGCGACAGGCCGGTGCTGCGGCCGTAGAGCAGCGGCTCGATGATGTGGCCCACCACCGGCTCCACCACCAGGAACAGCGCCACGGTGGCCGCCACCATGGCCCAGCCGGGATCCACCGCCAGCGCCAGCGCGGACGGCAGCACGGCGGAGATGACCGCGCCGATATAAGGCACAAAGCGCAGCACCGCCGCCAGCATGCCCCAGAGCACCGCGCTCGGCACGCCGATCAGCCACAGTCCCACGCCGATGACCACGCCGAAGCTGGCGTTGAGGATCACCTGCGTCAGCAGGAAGCGGGACAGCCGCCGGCCCGCATCGTCGAGCGCCGCGGTGGTGCGTTGGATATCGTGCGCGCCCGCCAGACGGATGAAGCGGTTCCGCAGATCCTCCCGCTGCAGCAGGATGAAGATCAGGAAAATGAAGATGATGCCGGTGGTGGCGAGCGGATGGATGAGCGGCGTGATCACCGAGCCCAGCATGCCCAGCGTGCCCGGTTCCGGCTGCCGGATTTCCACCGGAATGGGCTTCTGCGTCGGCGCCTGCGGCGTCAGGGTCTCGCTGCCTTGGGCCTGGGGCCGGTTCAGCTCCGTGGACAGGTCCTGGAGCATGTTGGCCACCCGCTCCATGGAGCCGGAGCCGGCGGTGGCCCCTTTGAAAGAGCGGATCTTTTCATGCAGGTTGGCCTGGTAGCGCGGCAGATCACCGGCCAGGTCCGCAATCTGGCTGGCCACCACCGCCCCAAGGGTGGCGATGCCCATGAAGGTGAGCAGCACTACGGTGACCACCGACAGCGTCCGGGGCAGCTTCAGCCGCCGCAGCACCCGCAGCACCGGCGACAGGACAAAGCTCAGCAGCACGGCGAGTGCCACCGGCACAAACACCTCCCGCCCCAGGAACAGCACGGCGATGAGGGCTATGGCCGCCAGCAATTCCAGCACCCGACCTTCGCGGGGAACGGGTCTCGTCACACGGGCGAGGCCTGGATCATTGAACATGACGGGGTCCTAGATGCGGGCAGCGGAAGGAAGCACGGTGGGCGAGTGCGGCCCCAGTTCGAAGTCCGGGCCCCGCCGGCCGGCATGCCGGGGGCGAGACCACCCACTCAAACTCTCACTGCACTCATGCCCGCATTAACGCTATGGAACGCGGAATGTTGCGGAGCGGCGCAAAGTTCGTCGGGGCCTGTCTTGCGCCTGCGGGCGCAAAGGTAAATTCGATCGATCGACGTTCCATCGACGCTGGCCCTCTTGGTATTTGAGGGCTGCGCGCGGTAAGGGTCGCTGATGTTGCCCGGACGGGCCTGCCAGGGTGAGTCCTTCCATGACCCTTAGATTCACGATCCTCGGCTGTGGGTCCTCCGGCGGCGTGCCGCGGGTCGGTCAAGGCTGGGGCGCCTGCGATCCCAGCGAGCCTCGCAACCGTCGCCGGCGCTGCTCGCTCCTGGTCCAGCGCACCGGCCCGAATGGCACAACGACGGTCCTGGTGGACACGTCGCCCGACCTGCGCGAGCAATTGCTCGATGCGGAGATCACGGACGTCCACGGCGTCCTTTTCACCCACGCCCATGCGGACCATACCCACGGCATTGATGATCTGCGCCCCCTGGCCATCCATCATCGCCGGCGTCTGGACATCTACACCGACGAAGACACGTCCGCGGCCCTGCACGCCCGGTTCGGCTATTGCTTCGAGACGCCGCCGGGCAGCGGCTACCCGCCCATCCTCACCGAGCATCGATTCCGGGAGGGCAGGGAGGTCACCGTGTCCGGTCCCGGCGGGCCGATCAATGCCCTCCCGTTTCGCCAGCACCATGGCGACATCGACTCGTTCGGGTTTCGATTCAACGGCGTCGCCTATTCAAGCGACGTGAGCGCTTTCCCCGCCAACTCCTTGCAACACCTCGAACATCTGGATGTCTTCATCCTGGATGCGCTGCGCGATACGCCGCATCCCTCCCACTTCAGCTTGAGCGAAGCCCTGGCCCATATCGCGCTCCTGAAGCCTCAAACGAGCATCCTGACCAACCTCCACACCGACCTCGACTTCGCACGCCTGGAACGCGAGCTGCCGCCGGAGATCCGGCCGGCCTATGACGGCCTCACGTTCACGTCGAGCATCACGTGAACTCTTTCCGCTAAGCGATTCTCGGCACGGTTCTTTTGCGTGACGCTCACGTGGCGGTTGAAGTCTCGGGCCGGGACGCGGACTGCGCTTGGCGTTCACCCACCCTCGAGAGTTCCCCCTGATGGAGGAACGCGCGGGTCCTCCGGGGACCGGCTCTTAAGGCTGCACCCGATACCCCCGCCGGACCTGCGAGCGAGTCTTTCCCCACAGGGAAGGCCTGGCTTCATGGCGGTATTTGAAGGCATCTGCCTGTCCGTCGAAGCCGGATTGGACGTCTGCGAGCCAAGCCTTCGTGGCTCCAGGATACCGACCGGTGATGGCGCAGGCGGGATCCGAAGCGGGTCCGAAAGCCGCAGCCTGAGTGCCGCCGATTGCCGTCGAGCGCGCATTGACCCGGCAGATGGATCGCCGTGATGGATCGCCATGCCGGAGCCTGCCGCCCAGAGCGCCACGCCCGCCGAAAACGGGGATCGAAACAGGGCGACGAGCGTCACCGCAGTAGGCAGCGAGGCCAAATCACCAGGGCGAGCCCAGATCGCAGCCCAGATGGCCAGAACCTAAGCCTCTGACCCTAACAAGCTTCTTTTATGTTCCATAATATCTCTTCTACGAATATCGGATATGGGCGGGTGAGTAAGATCGCTGACGTGGAGCGCCATTTCACCCTGCTCTGGATGGGACGGACGGATCTCCGGAGGGGTGCAGCGCCGATCCGCCCTCACCTGCCCCGATGGAGGCCCGGCGCGCTGAACGGGAGACCCCAGGGGGCCCGAACGCGACAGGACGGCATGTGCCCGTGAGCGCGATGCTCAAAGGACCGGCCTTGCCGTCGAGCGCCTCGACCACCCAACGGTCAGAGGCCGTAATAGTCCCGGTACCAGGACACGAAAGCCGGAACGCCCACGCTGACCGGCGTCGCCGGACGGTAGTCGATGAGCGCTTCCAGCAAGGCCGAGGAGGCATAGGTCCGGGGCACGTCGCCCGGCTGCATGGGCAGCATCCGCCGGATGGCCGGACAGCCGACCGCGGCCTCGATCGTTTCGACGAACGCCAGCAGGCCGATGGGCTCGCCGCCGGCGATATTGACGATCCGGAACGGCGCCACGGTGGACAGCGAATCCAGTCCCTCCGGCCCGACGGGCACACCCTGGCACGGCACCACGCGCACCAGCCGCGCCACCGCCTCCACCAGATCGTCCACAAAGGTGAAATCGCGGGACATCTGGCCCTGGCCATAGATCTCGATGGGTTCGCCCTTGAGGATCCCCGACACGAACTTGAACAAGGCCATGTCCGGCCGTCCCCACGGCCCGTAGACCGTGAAGAACCGGAAGGCGGTGGTGGGAATGCCGAACAGGTGGGCATAGGAATGCCCCATCGCCTCCATGGACTTCTTGGAGGCGGTGTAGAGCGTCATGGGTTCGTCGGTACGGTCGGTCTCCGCGAACGGCACCTTGGCATTGGCGCCATAGACCGAACTGGTCGAGGCCAGCAGCAGATGGGCCGGCTGCACCCGGCGCGCCAGTTCCAGCACGTTCCAGGAGCCGGTGAGGTTGGCATCCACATAGGCCTTGGGATTTTCCAGGCTGTAGCGCACGCCCGCCTGGGCGGCGAGATGGATGATGACCTCCGGCTGGGCAATCTCGGCGGCCTCGTCGAGCGCCGCCGCATCCTCCAGCATGCCGGTGACCGCGGTGAACTGGTTTGAACGCTCCAGAACCGCCTGCCGGGCAAGCTTCAGGGAGACGTCGTAATACGGCGTCAAGCCGTCGAACCCGACCACTTCATGCCCGTCCGCCAACAGCCGACGCGCCACGTGAAAGCCGATGAATCCGGCCGTGCCGGTCACGAGGAAACGCATGTGCCCCCACACATCCTGACGGGTGCCGACGATGCGGCGCCCTGCCCCAGATCGCCGGAAAGCAAAATGCGCAATTGGGTCGGCATGATGGTAAGGCTCACCCGAGGCCCGGGCGGACGTGGCTGCCGCGATCCACTTCACCGCGCCCCACGCTCTCATAGGCAAAGCCCAAAGCGGCCATTTCGTCGGGGCGATAGATGTTGCGCAGATCCACCAGGATCGGCCGCGCCATGATCTCGCGCAGGCGCACGAAATCGAGCGCCCGGAAGGCATCCCATTCGGTGATGATGACCAGGCAATCGGCGCCCTTGGCGGCCTCATAGGCCCCGCTGGCATAGGTCACCGCTGGCGGCAGCACCTTGCGCGCCTCGTCCATGCCCTCGGGATCGAATGCCTGGATGTTCATGCCCCGGTCCAGCAAGGCGTGGATGATGGAGATGGCCGGGCTTTCGCGCATGTCGTCGGTGTTCGGCTTGAAGGTGAGGCCCAGCACCGCAGCGGTCTTGCCGCGCACGTCGCCGCCCAGCGCGCTCACCACCTTCTTGGCCATGGCCAGCTTGCGCACGTCATTGACCGCAACGACGGTTTCAACAATGCGCAGCGGCGTTCCGGCCTCCTGGGCGGTGCGGGTGAGGGCGAGCGTGTCCTTGGGAAAGCACGAGCCGCCATAGCCGGGGCCGGCATGGAGGAATTTGGAGCCGATGCGGTTGTCCAGGCCGATGCCGCGCGCTACGTCCTGGACGTTCGCGCCCACCTGCTCGCACAGATCTGCGATCTCGTTGATGAAGGTGATCTTCAACGCCAGGAAGGCGTTGCCGGCATATTTGATCAGTTCCGACGTGCGCCGGCCGGTGAAGGCCATGGGCAGGCTGTTTAGGGCCAAAGGCCGGTAAAGCGCCGTCATCACGTCCCGCGCCCGCGGGTCGTCGGTGCCCACCACGATCCGGTCCGGCCGCTTGAAATCCTCAATGGCGGCGCCTTCGCGCAGGAATTCCGGGTTCGAGACCACCGAAATCTCGGCATCCGGCCGGGCTTCGCGGATCACCCGCTCCACCTCGTCGCCGGTGCCCACCGGCACGGTGGATTTGGTCACCACCACCGTATAGCCCTCGGCGGCGGCGGCGATTTCGCGCGCCGCGGCATAGACATAGGACAGGTCCGCATGGCCGTCGCCGCGGCGGGAGGGGGTGCCGACGGCAATGAACACCGCGTCCGCCTCGCGCACCGCCTGCGTCAGGTCGGTGGCGAAATCCAGCCGTCCGGCGGCGCGGTTGCGCGCCACCAGATCATCCAGCCCCGGCTCGAAGATCGGGATTTCGCCCCGCTCCAGCCGGGCGATCT
The DNA here is from genome assembly GCA_965227945.1 of Azorhizobium sp. Classification (GTDB taxonomy): domain Bacteria; phylum Pseudomonadota; class Alphaproteobacteria; order Rhizobiales; family Xanthobacteraceae; genus Azorhizobium. The sequence continues at coordinate 1,346,679 of CBDDGQ010000005.1, forward strand.
TGCCGGCGTCCTTGTCGACGCAGGTCACATGGTGCCCGAAGTCGGCAAAACAGGCGCCCGACACCAGACCCACATACCCCGTGCCAATCATCGCGACGCGCATAGCGTTCCTGCCCCTGCTTCGGGCCGGTGCGCCCGAAGGCGCTATCTCGCACTTCGCCGTGAGAAAATGAAGACACTTCCTCTCTCCCGCGTGCCATGGCAGAGGCAGTGTCGTATCTCGGCACGCAGGGCGAGCTAAACCGCGCCCCGCCGTGTCGGGCCAACGCTTGCGAGTTCCTGCACCGAGGCCCCATGGCATTCGATCTGACCTGCGTCGCTTTACTTGTGGAAGGTGCGGCGGGCTATCCGCAGCGGCTGTATGACGCCGTCGGCCATCCGGTGGTGTGGGCCGGGCGGCTGATCTCCTGGCTGGACACCCGCTTGAACCGCGCCGATCTCTCGGCCGCACGGCGGCGGGGCAACGGGGTGCTGGCGGTGGGGATCCTGCTGGCCGCCAGCGTGGTGCCGGCGATGCTGATCGAGGCGCTGCTGCGCCCCCTGCCCTTCGGACTGCTGCTGGCGGGCATCCTGGGCAGCACGCTGCTCGCCCAACGCTCGCTTTATACCCATGTGGCGGCGGTGGCCGACGCTCTGGAGCGGCACGGCTTGGAGGCCGGCCGCGCCGCGGTGTCCCACATCGTCGGTCGCGATCCGCAGAGCCTGGATGTGGCCGGGGTCACCCGCGGGGCGATCGAAAGTCTGGCGGAGAATTTCTCCGACGGCATCGTGGCGCCCACGGTCTGGATGGTGGTGGGCGGTCTGGGGGGCGGGGCCGGATACAAGGCATTGAACACCGCCGACAGCATGATCGGTCATCGCACCCCCCGCCACGAGGCCTTCGGCTGGGCGGCGGCGCGGCTGGACGACCTGGTCAATCTGCCCGCCTCGCGCCTGTCCGGCCTGCTGATCGTCACCGCCGCGGCGGTGATGCCGGGCGCCTCGCCCTCAGGGGCCTGGCGCGCCATGTGGCGCGATGCCCCGCGCCATCGCTCGCCCAATGCCGGCTGGCCGGAAGCGGCCATGGCTGGTGCCCTGGGCATTTCCATCGCCGGGCCGCGCTCCTACGGGGGCGTACCCGCGCCGGCCGCCTATATGGGCGACGGACGCCGCGACATCGGCGCAGCCGACATCCGCGCCGCCTTGCGGCTCTATGTTCTGGCGGATGGCCTGATGGTGGCGCTGATGGGGTTCGGCGCGCTGGCGGTCATCGTGCGAGGCTGAGCAGACGGTCCAGGTCCACATGCGCCTCAAGGTGGGCCGCCAAGGCGCCGAGAGTCTCCTCGACCCGGTGCTCGTAGGACACCTGCACATTGCCGGCGCCCAGCAGCCGGAGCAACGCGCCGCGTTGTGCGTCGTCGGCAAACAAACCATGCACATAGGTGCCCATGATTCGTCCGTCCGGCGAAACGGCGCCCTCCCCGCCTCCACCACTCAAGTGCCCGAAGGGACGCGCCGAATCAGCGCCGAGTGTGACCCCCAGATGCATTTCGTAGCCGGCAAATGACGCGCCGAGAATCGACGATCCAGTGACCGCCTCGAGGCGCTTGTCGCCGGTCATCACCGTAGCCACCTGAAGCAGGCCCAGGCCGTCGGCGCTGCCGGGCGGTCCTTCCGCCCCATCGGGGTCCGCCAGGGTTTGCCCCAGCATCTGATAGCCGCCGCACAGCCCGATCACGCGGCCGCCGCGGCGCGCGAAGGCCAGGATGTCGTGGTGCAGCCCACCGGCTTTCAAGGCGGCCAGATCCGCAAGCGTGGCCTTGGATCCCAGCAGGAGCACCAAGTCCGTATCAAGTGGCAGCACATCGTCCGGGCGGAGGCGGCGCACCTCCACCGCTGGCTCAGCGTCCAGCGGGTCGAGATCGTCGAAATTGGAGACGTGGGGCAGGATCGGCACGGCGATCTTGAGCCTCGCATCGGGCTTGGGCGCCTGCGGGCCGGCCACCCCGAGGGCGTCCTCCGCGGGCAGCCGGTCGGCGGCTGCAAAGAACGGCACCAGCCCCAGCGGCGTCCAGCCCGTATGCCGGGAAATCAGGGTCATGCCATCCGCAAACAGTGCCGGATCGCCGCGGAACTTGTTCACCAGGAAGCCCTGCACCAGGTCGGCATCGGCAGCGTCCAGCACCGCCTTGGTGCCCACAAGGCTGGCAATCACCCCGCCGCGGTCGATGTCGCCGATCAGCACCACCGGCACGCCGGCGGCGCGGGCAAACCCCATGTTGGCAATGTCGTTGGCGCGCAGATTGACCTCGGAGGCGGAACCGGCGCCTTCCACCAGAATCAGGTCCGCTTCGCGCCGCAGATGCCCGAAGCTCTCCAGCACCGCCGGCATCAGCCCGGCCTTCATCTTCTGGTAGGCGCTGGCCTTGGCGGTGCCGACCACCCGGCCCTGCACCACCACCTGCGCGCCCACCTCGCTCTGCGGCTTCAGCAGCACGGGATTCATGTGGACGCTGAGCGCCACCCGCGCCGCCCGCGCCTGAAGCGCCTGGGCACGTCCGATCTCGCCGCCATCGGCGGTGACGGCGGCATTGTTGGACATGTTCTGCGGCTTGAACGGCCGCACCCGCAGGCCGCGATTGGCAAAGGCCCGCGCCAGGCCCGCCACCAGCAGCGACTTGCCGACATCGGAGCCGGTGCCCTGGAACATCAGGGCGCGGGCCGGAGCGGGGATCTGGGACATTCGGGCTAGAACTCGATTCCCGCCTGCGCCTTCACGCCGGCAGCGAAATGGTGCTTCACCAGGGTCATCTCGGTGACCAGATCGGCCGCCGCCAGCATCTCGGGCTTGGCGTTGCGTCCGGTGACGACCACGTGGAGCGCCGGACGGCGCGCCTGCAGCGCGGCGATGACTTCTGCCAGCTCCAGATATTCGTAGCGCAAAGCGATGTTCAGCTCGTCCAGGATCACCAGGGACAGGCGCTCATCGGCCATCAATTCCCGTGCCCGGTCGAAGGCCCGGCCGGCGGCGGCCACATCGCGCGCCAGGTCCTGAGTCTCCCAGGTGAAGCCTTCCCCCATGGTGTGCCACTGCACCCGCTCGCCAAAGGCGGCGAAGGCGTCTTTCTCGCCGGTGTGCCAGGCGCCCTTGATGAACTGCACCACGCCGACGCTGCGACCATAGCCCAACATGCGCAGGGCGAGGCCGAAGGCGGCCGTGCTCTTGCCCTTGCCGGGGCCGGTGTGAACGATGAGCAGCCCTTTCTCCACCGTCTTACCGGCCACCTCGGCGTCCTGCACCACCTTGCGCTTGACCATCTTGGCGCGATGCCGCTCGGCGGTCCGCGGGTCGATGGGCTCGTTGAGGGAGGTTTCGCTCATGCCTGGTCCTTCGCAATAGCGTCTTTGACGATCATCGGCAGCCCCGCCACCACGAACACCACCCGCGCGGCCTCCGCCGCCAGGCTCTGGTTCAGCCGGCCGGCAGCGTCCCGGAAGCGGCGGGCGAGGGCATTGTCCGGGACAATGCCGAGCCCGACTTCATTGGCCACCAGGACCACCGGAGCGGTGCGTCGCTGCACCGCCGCGCGAAGCTGCGCGCCTTCGGCGGCGAGATCATGGTCGGCCAGAAGATGGTTGGTGAGCCACAGGGTCAGGCAATCCACCAGCACCGGCATTCCCGCCGGCAAGGCATCCAGCGCGGCGGCCACGTCAAAGGGGACGTCGAACGTCTGCCAGGCCGCGCTGCGCCGCGCCTGATGCAAAGCGATACGGTCCGCCATCTCGGTATCCAGCGCCTGCGCCGTGGCAATATAGCCCCACGGCGCGGCATGCTGCTGGATGAGGGCTTCGGCATACGCGCTCTTGCCGGAGCGGGCACCGCCGAGAACCAGGGTCAGGCTCATGCGGCGGTCCGCCTGTGCGCGCCGCAATGCTCCTGGTCGCGCATCCGATCCGTCTCCCTGAGGCCCTGGCTCTGTCATCCGGCCGGCCCCGCCGGTTCGCGACTGGTCATATGGCACGGTTCTCCGGCGGGCAACGGCCAAGGCAAAGATGCCCAAGCCGATGCGATTCAGTGCCGCCTTTGTCGGAAGCGGGGGACAAAATCCCACCTTCCGCCGCGGGCTTCGGCTGCATGACAGCGAAACGCGGTATATGTGCGATGCGGTAGCGCGCCGCTCACGGTCCGCACCCTTGCCATGTTTAACGAGCCCGGAGCCTGCGCCATGCCCACTGCCGCCACCCTCGATTGGCTTGCGCGCCTGATCGCCTTCGACACCACCAGCCGCAATTCGAATCTGCCGCTGATCGAGACGGTGGAGGCGTTCTTCATCCAGCAGGCGATTCCGTTCGAGCGGGTAGAGGACGAGGCGCAGGGCAAGGCCAGCCTGCTCGCCACCATCGGGCCGCGGGATGTGCCCGGCATCGTCCTGTCCGGCCACACCGATACGGTGCCGGTGGATGGGCAGGACTGGAGCTCCGATCCCTTCACCCTTTCCGAGCGCGAGGGCCGGCTGTTCGGGCGCGGCACCTGCGATATGAAGGGCTTCCTGGCCGTCTGCCTCGGCATGGTGAGCGAGATGCAGGCCCAGCCTTTGGCCAAGCCCATCCACCTTGCCTTCTCTTATGACGAAGAGGTGGGGTGCCTCGGCGTGCGCCCACTGATCGCCCATATGACCGAACAGGGCTATCGCCCGGAGGCGTGCATCGTCGGCGAGCCCACCAGCATGCAGGTGGTCATCGGCCACAAGGGCAAGCGCAGCTTTGCCACCACCGTCACCGGCCTCGGCGGCCATTCCTCCCGGGCGCCGGAATTGGTGAATGCGGTGGAAGCCGGTGCCCGCCTCGCCACGCGGATCGCCGATCTCGGCGTGGAGCTGGCGGAAACCGGCCGGCAGGATGCGTTGTATGACATCCCCCACACGACCACCCATGTGGGCGTGTTCCACGGCGGCACGGTGCTGAACATCGTGCCCGACGTCGCGCACCTGGATTGGGAGATCCGCGCCCTTCCCGAAGACGATATCGACGGCCTCGCAGCGCAGCTGATGGCCTATGCCCGCGACGCGCTGGAACCGGCCATGAAGCGTAAGGCCCCGGATGCCGGCTTCACCTTCAAGCTGAAGAGCGGGTTTCCCGGCCTGTCCACCGCCCCCGATGCGCCGGTGACCGCGCTGGCCAAGCATTTCGCCGGCCGCAACGACCACGGCAAGGTCGCCTATGGCACCGAGGCGGGTCTGTTCGTGGAGAATGGCGGCATTCCCACCGTGGTCTGCGGCCCCGGCTCCATCGTCCAGGCGCACCAGCAGGACGAATATGTGGACATCAGCCAATTGGACGCCTGCGAGGCGTTCGTGCGGCGCGTCATCACCTATTGCGCCGCCTGACGGCGCAATAGGTCCAGATCAGCTGCGGGCCTTGGCCACCAGGCTTGAGGTGGACTGGCCGGAGACCAGATCCACCAGCACCAGTTCGCCGCCTTGGGCGATGACCACATCGGCCCCCACCACCTGGTGGGGGGCATAGTCCGCGCCCTTCACCAGGACGTCCGGCAGCAGCGCGGTGATGGTCTCCAGCGGCGTGTCTTCTTCGAACAGCACCACCAGATCGACGCAGCGCAACGCGCCCATGACCCGCGCGCGGGCCGCCTCATCCTGCAGCGGCCGGGTGGGTCCTTTCAGGCGGCGCACGGAGGCGTCGGTGTTGAGGCCCACCACCAGACGGTCGCCGTGCCGGGCCGCCTGCTCCAGCAAGCTCACATGGCCGGGGTGCAGCAGGTCGAAACAGCCGTTGGTGAAGACCACCTTGGTGCCGTTGGCGCGCCAGGCGGCCACGATCCGCCGCGCCTCGTCGCGCGACACCAGGGCGCCCGGATGCTCGGTGCGGGCCGCCGAATCCTCTAGCGCCGCCCGCAGTTCGGCGCGGGTGACCACGGCGGTGCCGAGCTTGGCCACGGCCAGAGCCGCCGCCGCATTGGCAATGACGACGCTGGCTTCCAGGCTCTGTCCGCTGGCCCGGGAGACCGCCAGCGCGGCCAGGGCCGTGTCGCCGGCGCCCGAGACGTCGAAGACTTCCCGCGCCTCGGCCGGCACATGCAGCACGTCGCCGCTTTGGCGCCAGAGGGTCATGCCCTTCTCGGCGCGGGTGACCAGGACATCGCCGCCGAATTGACGCCCGGCGGCCTCTGCGGCGAGGGCAGCCTGGGCGTCGGTGTCGTCCGGCAGGCCCGTAGCTTCGGCCAGTTCGCGGCGATTGGGGGTGACCAGGCTGGCGCCCGCATAGGCTTCGAAGGTGCGGCGCTTGGGATCGACGATCACCGGCACGCCCTTGGCCTTGGCCGCCGCCATGATCGCGCCGACCACCGCGTCACTGAGCACGCCCTTGGCATAATCGGACAGTACCACCACCGCCGCGCCCGCGATCGCCCGGAGGGCGGCGGCGATCAACGCATCCGTCATGGCAGCAGAGGGCGCGCGGGTTTGTTCCGCGTCGATGCGGACGATCTGCTGGCGACCGCTCATCACCCGGGTCTTGGTGATGGTGGGACGGTCCGGATCGGTCACCAGATGGTCCAGGACGATGCCCGGGAAATAGCCCAGAGCGGCGCGCAGCTCTGCGGCCGCGGTGTCATCCCCCATGAGGCCCACGAGCACCACCGGCGCCCCCAGCGCCGCTGCATTGGCCGCCACATTGGCGGCGCCGCCGGGCACGATCCGGTCCTCGCCATGCACCAGCACCGGTACGGGGGCTTCCGGCGAAATGCGCGTCACCGAGCCAACGATGTAGCGATCCACCATCACGTCGCCGATGACGGCGATGGTTCCCGGCAGGGTGTCAGCAAGCATGGTTCTCTCCCGGCGCCCGGCTCAGGCGCCCGCCGCGTTCCCGGCCCGCAGATGCTGGGTCACGTACTGCGCCACGCCCGCCTCCAGCGACGTGAAGGGGTGCGGATAGCCGGTCGCCCGCAGCTTGGTCATGTCGGCCTCGGTGAAATACTGGTAGGCGCCCTGGAGGGTCTCCGGCATATCCACATAGTCGATGTGCGGCGGCATTCCGGCGGCCGTGAACACCGCAAGGGCGAGATCCTCGAAGCTGCGCGCCTGCCCGGTTCCCACGTTGAAGATGCCGGACACCTGGGGGGTCTCCAGCAGCCAGCGGGCCACGTTCACGCAATCCGCCACATAGAGGAAATCGCGCAACTGACCGCCATCCGCATAATCGGGATGGTGGGACTTGAACAGGCTGACCGGAAGGCCCGCCGCGACCGACGGGTAGATCTTGTGGATCACCGAGCGCATATCGCCCTTATGGCCTTCGCCGGGGCCGTAGACATTGAAGAAGCGCAGGCCCGCCCATTGCGGCGGGGTGGGACGGCCGGCGGCGGCATCGGCGACGAAGCGCCGATCCGCCATCAGCTTCGACCAGCCATAGGCATTGAGCGGGGCAAGGCGCGCCAAGGCGTCGGGGGCTTCGTCATCGTGGAAACCGTGGCTGCCATCCCCATAGGTGGCGCCGGACGAGGCATAGATGAAGCGGATGCCCTTGCGCGCACATTGCGCCCACAGATCCAGGGTCGGCCGCACGTTGCGAGCGAGGATCCGGTCTCCGTCGCGTTCCGTGGTGGCGGAGATGGCGCCCATATGGATCACCGCGCCAAGCCGGCCGCCTTCGCGCTCCACGAAGTCGCCCACCGCCTCCGGACGGATCACATAATCCAGCAGAATGTCGGAGATGTTGCGCCACTTCGGGCCGTCTTCCAGCCAGTCGGCGATCACCACGCGCCAGCCATCGGCGGCGAATGCGCGCGCCATGTTGGAGCCAATGAATCCCGCCCCTCCCGTCACCAGAAGCGTATCGCGGGCACCAGGTGCGGAACGGGGCATTGCAGGCGACCTCTCGGGAATACCGCGCCCCTTATCCATGCCGGCTCATCTCTTGTCCATGGCATCCGCATGGCCGAGTCGCAGTAGGCTGACGGCGCGCCAGACATCGCGCGCGGTGAAGTCCCGCAGGCAGGGGGGCCCCTCCCCCGTCTCCGGCGCGATGCGGCAACGCTGACGCTCGCAGGGCGCGCAGGTCCTCAGAGTTTTCAGCTCCAGGACCTTGGGTCCGAACAGGCCCGTGAGGCGCGGATTGGTCGGGCCATAAAGGCCGACGGTGGGCACCCCTAACGCAGCCGCCAGGTGGCCAAGGCCGGTATCCACGGTCACCACGGCCTCGGCCGCCGCCAGGAGCGGCGCGATCTGCGCCAGTGTCATGTCCGGGGCCAGTTGCACGTGTGGCAGGTCCGCGGCGATGGCCTGTGCCCGCGCCCGTTCTTCGGCCCCTTGCGCGAATACCATCACCCGGCGCCCTGCCCCCTCCGCGCGCTGGGCCAGCTCGCGCCAGTGGGTCCAGGTCTTGGTGGGCCAGGTGGTGCCGTGCAGGAACACCCAATAGGGCGCCGCGGGATCGGACGAGCCGCCGGTCATCAGGCCGGCGTCTTCGGGCAGCGCGGCCAGATCATAGCCCAGGGCCTGCGCGAACAGCCGGCGGATGCGCACGGCCATATGCTCGGTCTCCGGCAGGTGATGGCCGTGGTGGTAGGTGAGGCTCGCCAAACCTTCCCGCGCCGTGGCGCGGTCGAACCCGTGCCGCCGCCCCTGGGCCAGAAGCCCGACCACGGCGCTCTTCATCAACCCCTGCGCATCGATGATGACGTCATAGGTTTCCCCCCGCAGGGCCGCGCGTACGGCCGCCGCCTCGCCGCTGCGCCAGGCCGCGCGCGGGGCCTTCTTCAACCGGCGCAACGGGACCGCAATGGCTCTCCGGACGCCCGGATGCAGCGCCACCAGCGGGACGAAGGCCTCTTCCACCGCCCAATCCAAGGTCAGGCCGGGAATCGCCCGCACCGCATCCGTCACCGCCGGGAAGGTGTGCACCACGTCGCCCAGGGACGACAGCTTGACCACCAGGACCTTCAAGGGCGCACCGGTCATGATTGCGGGGCTGCGGCTGGGGGCCTCATGCCCGCACCGCCTCGGCGGCGGCCAGCACCTCCTGGGGGGGAATGCCTTCCAGGCAGGCCAGCGTGCCCAGCGGGCATTCCCGCTTGTGGCAGGGGCGGCAGGGCAGTTCACGCGACACGGCGGTCGAGCGCGGTCCGGTGGGCGGGGTCATCTTTTCGGAACTGGAGCCATAAAGCACCACCAAGGGCCGGTCGAGCGCACCTGCGACGTGCATCAGGCCGGAATCGTTGGAGACCACCACATCGCTGGCGGCCAGGATGGCGGCGGCTTCCACCAGGCTGGTGCGTCCCACCAGATCGTCCACCGGCACGCCGGCGCGGGCGACGATCTCCTGCGCCAGGGGCGCATCCTTGGGGCCGCCGAGGACACGGATCCGGTAGCCCAGGCTGTGGGCCTGCGCGGCCAGCAGCGCGAATTTCTGCGCCGGCCAGCGCTTGGCCGGGCCGTATTCAGCCCCAGGGCACAGCGCCATCACCGGACCGCTCCCCGCCAGGGGAAATGCCGCTGCCGCCGCGCGCCGGGCGTCGTCCGGCAAATGGAGAATGGGGCGTTCGGAGGCCGGCGCCGCGCCGGCGGGCGCGGCCAAGGCCACGAACCGGTCGATGGTCCGCGCGGTCTTCCGCGCGTGGTCCGGCCGGGCGTCGGTGAGCAGGAGGCTGCGTCCCTCGGCGGCATAGCCCACGCGCTCGGGAATGCCTGCGGCGAACGGCACGATCGCTGCCTTGAAGGCCCGTGGGAGGATGATGGCCTTGCCATAGCCTTCCGCGCGCAGCGCGCGCCCGGCGCGCCACCGGGCAAGCAGCCCGAAATCGCCGTGCCCGAGCCCCAGGGGAATCGCCCGGCGAACCCCCGGGATGAGGCGGGCCACCGGCAAGGACGCAGGCGGAGCCAGGACATCCACGGGGCGGTCGGGCTCGCGCGCCTTCACCGCTGCCACCAGGCTGGCCGCCATGACCATGTCGCCCACCCAAGCGGGGCCGACGATCAGGATGGGCGAATAGTTACCGATGGCACGCATGAGGCACTCGCTGGGCGCACTGGCAGGGACCGTTTTGCGCGGGCGGACGCTGGCCGCTGCGCTGGACGCCAACGGCGTGCGCGATGCGGGTCTTCGCAAGACACGCCCCGCCCGTCAAGGCGCGTCGCCTCTCCCGTTCGGCGGACCACGAAAAAGGGCGCCGGAAACCCGACGCCCTTCTCAAACTCTGTGGTCCGATGAACCGAAGCCAGCTGGCTCAGGCGGCCGAGCGGAAGGTCTTCTCGACGCCGGTCTTGATCGGCTCGGAGCTTTCCGTGGCGATCTTCTGGGCCAGGGCCGAGAGTTCCTTCGCCTGCACGGAGAGCGTCTCGAACTGCGACTTCAGGTGGGTGCTGGACAGCTCCACCGCTTCCGCGGGGGTCTTGGCCGCAATCACCGACGCGAAGAACTCGAACGCTGAATTCACGTTCGTCCGCAGGATTTCCAGCGACTTCATGTTGTATTCAGCCACGCCCTTGGAGGCGGTCGCGTAGGTGCCTTCGAGCAGATCGGAGGTCTGCTCGGCAGCGACCTTCATCTTCTCGAAATTGCCGCGATAGCCTTGCACGCTCTTCTCGGCCAAGTCGCGGAACGCGGCCGGGACTTCCACCGAGGAGAAAGCAGTGCTGGCGGCCTTGAACTGATCCTGGAACGCTTTGACGAACGGTTCAGACATGGGTTTCCCTCGGTGCGCTGGCGTGAACAAGGTCATGGGCGAGACGTTGGGAGACGGTGGCCCATGCCGCGACATTCGCCGCGGAATTTGGGACAATATAGCGCAGTGCAGCGCAAACTGCAAAATTATTTTGCGCCGCACAAAAATGCCAAGCTTTGTGCGGCGCGCCTTTCACCCGTTGAACCGGCAATCAGTAGGTGCGGTTGGGGTCGTACGTGTTTTCCGCCGCGTGGACGGCGTCCTGGCCGGCCGCCTGCATGTCGCGCGATGCGGCAGCCCCGGCCACCTTGGCATCGGCAGCCGCCGACTGCGCATGTTCCGCCGCCAGCGTGCTGAGCGCCTTCACCCGCTCCGCGAGCGCGCGGGCATGCTCGTCGAGGGTGCGCACGGTGCTTTCACCGAGCGAGCGGGCGTCGCTGCCCAGGGCCGCCGCCTGATCGGTGACCGCCTGGAGCTGCTTGGTGAGGAACTCGCTTTGCAGGGTCAGCACTTCCTGCGGGCTCTTGGCCTGGACGAGCTTGTTCAGGAAATCGAAGCCGGCATTGAAATTGGATTCCACCAGGCCGAGCGTCTTCTGGCGCAGCGTGCGCAGCCCCGTGCGGACCTCCTCCATGCGACCTTCAGAATCACCCACCGCGTCGCGGGCAGTGTCAAACAGCGTGTCGAAGGCTTGGCGCGCCTGCGCCACATTCTTCTCTGCGATGGCGCGCAGTTCCGCGGGCAATTCCAGGTCGGGACCGAATTTAGAGGTCATGCTGGTTACTCCTCGGGCCAGGGGCAGCGCCGACTTGGCGCCACGCGGTGGGGGGTTTTAGGCTCTTTTGGCCTATGAGACACATTATGAAACATTTTCACGACGCAGATACGATTGGCGGCATGTTAATCTTTCTACGGCACGCTGGACGTGCAGAAATTGCGGTTCCGCCGTGTGGTGCCCGCGTGTCGCCGAACTCCGAATCGTCATCGAGGCAATGACCGAGCCGACGCACCGATTGCCGCCGCACCAGGAGGCGCTGTTCGCGCCTCTCAGGCGAGACGATTTGCCCTCCTTTCTGGTCCTGCTGCCCGACATGCATATCCTGGCGGCCACGCCCGCCTGTGCCGCATTGGGCATCGAGGTGGACGCCCCGGCGCCCCTGGGGGTGAAGATCGTTGCCAAGCGGGTGGGGATGTCGCTGCGCCCGGCGCCACGTCTGGAACGCGTCCGCCTGCCCAACTCCTTCGTGCCGAAGCCTTTTGCCTGCATCGCGGTGCAAGGCCCATCCGGCCAGGTGGTGGTGTTTGCCGATCCGCTGGCGCTCGCCACCGGGGCGACGTCGGCCAAAGCGCTGCCGGGCCTCACGCGGCTTCCGGCCGTAAGGCCCGCGCCGACCCCGCCGCGGCCGGGTGGTCGCTCCGTGCGATTCACCTGGGAGGCCGATGCGGCCGGTCGCCTGCTGCGCCTGTCGCCCCATGCGGCGGAGGCCATGGGGACGAGCGACGAGCAATGGGTCGGCCGGGACTTCGACGAATTGGCAGATGCCGGCCTGCTGCTGGACGGGGCGCCCATGCGCGCCGCCTTGCGGAGCGGCGGCAGCTTCTTTGGACTGACCTTGTTGACCGCCGAGCACCCGCCGCGTCGCCTGGAGTTCGGTGGCGTGCCCTTGTTTGATGTGGCCCGCCGCCGCCACGGCACCCGGGGCTTCGGCTTGCTGTGGGGCGATCAGGACAGCCCGCCCGCGACCGCCGGTTCGCAGCAGGCGAGCGCGTCCGGCACCGGGGGCGACGGGCAGGGATTCAATGTGGTGCCCTTGCGCGGTGCGGCGCTGACGGCGCGGGAGCGCTCGGCCTTTCACGAGATCGCCCGCACCCTCACCGAGGCCATCGAGGAATGGCCGCGGCCGCCGGCCGCTTTGCCCGCTCCGGGCGACGCGGACCGGAGTGATGTCGCGGACCTGGCGCCGAACGACGGGGTCCTTTCCTCCGAACTGATGGTGCGGGAGGCGGACGGCGACCTGTTGCCCCCCGGCAGCGGCACCGCGCCCCAAGCGGCACCGCCGCCGCCCCGCGCCGATGTGGCTTCAGACGCCGCTGAGGAACGGGGGGCCGGGGAAGAGCACCTGCTGGACCGCCTGCCCATCGGCATCGTGGTGCAACAGGGCGGCGTAACGGTGCGGGTGAACCGCACCCTCCTGGGCTGGCTGGGGCTGAAAGATACCGCGGATTTCACCGCATCCGGCGGTCTGTCGCCGCGTCTCGTGCGCGATGCGCGCACCGGTGGATTGGATCTGGAATCCATCGACGGCGATCGCATGCCCGTGGAGGTCCGTCTGGTCTCCTCCCCATGGGAGAACCGGCCGGCTCTGGTGCATGTGATCAGGTCGCTGGAGGGGGCCGTGGCGCCCCAGCCCGCGCCGGTGGCGCCGCCAGCCGCCGCGCCGTCCGTGGACGCTGAGCGGGTCGCCCCGCCTGTGGCGCCGCTCGCTACCGAGACGGTCCTCACCGCGAACCACAGCGCCCTCACCCGCGCGGAGCGCGCCTCCGCCCGGCGGCAGGCGCTGGATTTCGTGCCGTTTCCGGTTCTGCTGCTCGACCGCAACGGCACGGTGGAGACCGCGAACCTGGCCGCCGCCGAACTGTGCGGCTTCATGGCCGATGATCTGGAGAATGAACCCTTCACCTTGCTGTTGGCGCAAGACAGCCAGGTGGCCGCCGTGGCCATGCTCGACCGGGCGTCCGCCACCGCGGGTGCCGGATCGCAGCAGGGCGCGCTCACCGTGCGGCATCGCTTGGGCACCCGCCTCCCCGTCGAAGCTGTGCTGGCGCCGGCGGGCGAAGCCAACATCCGCTTCTGCCTCATCATGCGGGAAGTCTCGGAGCAGCCCGCCAGCGCGGACTTCACCCCCGCGACCGCCGGACCGGACCTTGCCCTGGAGAGCCGATCTGCCGCCCCCCATATGGCCGACAGCATCGACGGACTGGTGCGCCGCATTTCCCACGATGTGCGCGATCCACTGACCGCAGTGCTCGCCTTTGTGGACAGCGTGAAGCAGAGCGTCTTCGGGCCGGTGGGCAATGCCCGCTATCTGCGCCACGCCGATGCGGCGGCGGCGGCGGGCGAAAACCTGCTGGCCATTCTCAGCGACCTGGACGGCCTCGCGACCATGCCGGCTGGCCCAGGCGAGACCATTGCGCTCGCACCGGTGATCGAAGCTGCCCTCGCCCATCTGGCGGAGGCAGCGCAGCGGCGCCGCATTCTCATGCGCTCGTCTCTGCCCCCCTCGCTCACGGCCCATTGCGACCCGCCGGGCCTGGCGCGCCTGGTGCGACTGATCCTGGAGGAGGCCCTGCGGGCAACCCCCGCCGAAGGCCAGATCATTGTCAGCCTGGCCGAGGACGACGCCGCCCCGGATACCGTGCTCATCCAGATCCGCGATGGCGGTCCCGCTCTCAGCGAGACCGAGATCAGCCAGGCGCTGGATCCCACACGGCCGGCGCCGGTCTCCGATCGCTTCACCCGCGCCGGCCGTCCCTTCCGCATGGCCCATGCGGCGCGGCTGGCCCGCGCGCAGGGCGGCACGCTGGACTTCAAGCGCGGCGTCGACATCGGCATGCTCGCCCAGGTGCGCTTGCCGGCGGGGCAGCCGTCGCGCTGAGTCCCCGGCCCGATCTGGGGCACTCCAGCCGACTGCGGAAGCAACGCCCAGAGTGCCGCTTTCACGGTCCCGGGGTGCGCCTGCGTACAATGGAATACATATAAAGAGCTGCAATGGCGCCAAAAGGAACGCCCTGGCGGCCGCTGGCACATCCGTCGCCATTGACGGACCCCGCACGCATCTGCGAAAAATGGAAAGTAATCAGGTGTTTAGAAGCAATCTAATCTAGCGACAACTGAGCCGTGCCATGATCGTTTGCTCGTGCAACGTCTTTTCCGACACCCAGGTGCGCGACGCCCTGGCGACGTCGCACGGGGTCACGTCGCCCGGTCAGGTCTATCGTTGCTTGGGATGCTCCCCCCAGTGCGGACGCTGCGCGCGGACCATCCGCGCCATCCTCGACGAGGTTCAGGCGCACGCCTGCGCGGAATGCCCTGCCGTCTGCCCCGCCGCGAACCTGTCCACCCGCATGATGGCCGCAGAATAACGCCGGTGCGGGGAAACCACGGACGGTTGGTTGCAGCTAGTTTAGAATTAGTCTAACTGTAGTTTCGCTTTGGCATGCAACGGTGTGTTCACCGTTTCAAGGAGACCCATATGAAGGGCGATCAGAAGGTTATCGAGTACCTCAACCGCGGGCTCCGCTCCGAGTTGACGGCGATCAACCAATACTGGCTGCATTACCGCATGCTCGACAATTGGGGCTACAAGGTGCTGGCCAAGAAGTGGCGCGCCGAGTCCATCGAGGAGATGGTGCACGCGGACAAGTTCGTGGACCGCATCATCTTCCTGGACGGCTTCCCCAACCTCCAGGTTCTCGACCCGCTGCGCATCGGCCAGGACGTCAAGGAGATCCTGGAAGCGGATCTGGCGGCCGAGCAGGAGGCCCGGGCCCTGTATCAGGAAGCCGCGGCTTATTGCCATTCGGTCAAGGACTTCCCGACCCGCGATCTGTTCGAAGAACTGATGACCGACGAGGAAGGCCATATCGACTTCCTGGAGACCCAGCTCGATCTCGTGGACAAGCTGGGCGTGCAGCTCTATGCGCAGCACCATATCGGCGAGATGGACGAGCACTGAGCTCTCCTCCCAGCCTGTGCAAAGCCCGGCGGTTCGCCGGGCTTTTTTTATGCGCGGCCCGGCGGGCCGCTTGTTTGGATATGTTCCAACTTATTGAGATCACAGCCTCTTTCGTTGACGATTCCGTGGGCTGTCTCTAGGGAATGCGCCACCTTATGGCTGCCGCGCTGGCGGTTCACACTTCAGGGAGGCGACCGATGCCCCATTTCCCGAGCCACCGGCTCTTTCTCGCGGCCTGCACCGCCGCGCTGCTCACTGCCGCCCCTGCCTCCAGCGAACAACTGGTGAATGTCTACACGACCCGCGAGCCGGCCCTGGCCGCGCCTCTGTTCGAGGCCTTCACCAAGGCCACGGGCATCACCGTCAACAGCGTGTTCGTCAAGGACGGCCTGGCCGAGCGGGTGAAGGCGGAGGGCGCCGCCTCCCCCGCCGACGTGCTGATGACCGTGGACGTGGGCAATTTGCTGGATGTGGTGGATGCCGGCGTGACCCAACCGGTGGACAGTGCGGTGCTGACCGCCGCCATCCCGGCCAATCTGCGCGATCCCGCGGGCAATTGGTTCGCTTTGTCCTTGCGGGCCCGTTTGATCTATGCGGCCAAGGACCAGCCCAAACTTTCCAACTTCCATTATGAGGATCTCGCCGATCCCAAGTGGAAGGGCAAGATCTGCATTCGCTCGGGACAGCACCCCTACAATATCGGGCTGACCGCCGCCTATATCGTCCATTACGGCGAAGCGAAAACCGAGACGTGGCTGCGCGGCCTCAAGGCCAATCTCGCCCGCAAGGCCACCGGCGGAGACCGGGAAGGCGCCCGCGACGTGCTCGGCGGCATCTGCGATATCGCAGTGGGCAATTCCTATTATGTGGGCCTGATGCGCTCCGGCCAGGGCGGCCCCGACCAGAAGAAGTGGGGCGACGGCATCGATGTGGTGCTGCCCACCTTCGAAGGCGGCGGCACCCATGTCAATGTGTCCGGCGCCGCGGTGGCCAAGAATTCCCCCAACAAGGCCAATGCCATCAAGCTGCTGGAGTTCGCCGTCTCGCCGGAGATGCAGGCGGTCTATGCCCAGCAGAACATGGAATATCCGGTGCTGGCCGGTGCCAGCGTCGACCCGATCATCGCCGCCCTCGGCCCGCTCAAAGTGGATCCAATTTCCCTGGTGGAGATCGCCAAGGCGCGTAAGAAGGCCAGCGAGCTGATGGACAAGGTCGGCTTCGACAACTGACCAACTGAGACACCGGTGGCGTGACCGACCTCGCTCTGCGGCCATCGGCCCTGCAATCCTGGCGTGCCCGCCCGCGGCGGGCCTGGGTCCTGCTGGCCGCGGCGGGCGTGGTGGCCGGCCTGGTGCTGCTGCCGGTGCTCGCCCTGGTGGAGATCGCCCTCCAGGGGGCGGGAGATCTGTGGCCGCATCTGCTGGACAACGTCCTCCCTGTCGCGCTGCAGCAGACCTTCCTGCTGCTTCTGGGGGTCGGCGTCGTCACCACGCTGATCGCGGTGCCCTGCGCGTGGCTGGTGTCCACCTGCACCTTCCCTGGCCGGGGCCTGCTGGAATGGGCGCTTCTGCTGCCCTTGGCGGTGCCCAGTTATATCGTCGCGTATTGTTATCTCGATGTGCTGCATCCCCTGGGGCCGGTGCAGAGCTCCGTGCGCCTGCTGCTGGGCATCTCCAGCCCGCGCGGCCTGCACTTCCCCGACCTGCGCTCCACCGGCGGCTGCATCTTCGTGCTGAGCGCCGTGCTCTATCCGTATGTCTATCTCTCGGCCCGGGCCAGTTTCCTGGTACAATCGGCCGCTGCGCTGGAGGTCGCCCGTACGCTCGGCGCCGGGCGTCTGCGCACCTTCCTGCGCATCGCCTTGCCGCTGGCCCGACCGGCCATTGTGGCCGGAGTGACACTGGCGCTGCTGGAAACCCTGGGCGACATCGGCGCCTCCGAATTTCTCGGCATGCGCACCCTCACGGTGTCGATTTACACCACCTGGGTGAATCGCTCGAACCTGCCCGGTGCGGCGCAGATCGCCTTGGTCATGCTGTTGCTGGTGTTGGGGCTCATCGTTGCCGAACGGGCGGCCCGACGCGCCCGACGCTTCGTCGCCACCGGCTCCGCCCGGCCGCAGGTACCGCTGCGGCTCACCGGACCCGCTGCGATGGGCGCCATCGCGCTGTGTGCCGTGCCGGTGGCGCTGGGCTTCGGCGTCCCCGTGGTGCACCTGATCGGCGCCGCGGTGCAGCGCATTCAGTTTTCCGGGATGCCGGTGACGGTGCTCACCGAGGCGCGCAACAGCGCCCTGCTCGCGCTGGCCGGCACTGCGGTGGCGGTGGGCCTCGGTCTGGTGGTGGCGGTGGCCCAGCGGCTCGATCGGGGATCCCTGGCCACCGGCTTCGCGCGCATCGGCAGCCTGGGATATGCGGTGCCGGGCACCGTGCTGGCCATCGGGCTGCTTACGCCGCTGGCCGGGTTTGACAATCTGGTGGACCAGATGGCCCGGCAGATGGCCGGGGTGTCCACGGGGCTGCTGATCTCCGGCTCCGGCGGGGCCCTGGTGATCGCTTATGCCATCCGCTTCCTCACCATCCCCATCGGCGGCCTGGAAGCGGGCTATGCCAAGCTCTCCCCGCACCTCGACATGGCCTCGCGCAGCCTGGGCTGTTCGGCCCCGGCGACGGTGCGGCGCATCCATCTGCCGCTGCTGCGGCCGGCGCTGGCCACAGCGGCGCTGCTGGTGTTCGTGGACGGCATGAAGGAGCTGCCGGCGACATTGCTCCTGCGCCCGCTGGGGGTGGAGACCCTGTCCACCCACATCTATGCGGAAGCGGCGCGCAGCACCTATGAGGATGGGGCGGTGGCCGCCCTCCTCATCGTCCTGGTGGGCCTGGTGCCGGTGATTTTGCTCGCCCGGTTCTCCCGTGGCGCGCGGGCGCTCGGCTCCTCCACCGGCACGGCCGCATTCGCCGCGCCGGCGCGGCCGGACGCCCTGGACCGCGCGCGGTCGGGGTGATCCCGCCAAGGGGTGCGCCAGCAGGGGCGCGCCAGCGGGATGGCCGACGCGCCCGTCACGGGATCCGGCGGTTCAGTCCTGCAGGACGGGCAGTTCGCGATACTGGTCTAGTGCTTCCGGATTGGACAGCGCCTCGGTGTTCTTCACCGGGCGCCCATGCACCACTTCGCGCACGGCCAGTTCGGTAATCTTGCCCGAGCGGGTGCGAGGGATGTCGGACACCTGCACCACCTTCGCCGGCACATGGCGGGGGCTGGCGCCGGTGCGGATCTGCGCCTTGATGCGGCGCGTGAGATCCTCATCCAGCGTCACACCCTCGCGCAGCCGCACGAACAGCACCACCCGCACATCGTTGTCCCAGTCCTGGCCGATGGCCACCGATTCCATGACATCCGGAATCTGCTCCACCTGGGCGTAGATCTCGGCGGTGCCGATCCGCACGCCCTGCGGATTGAGGGTGGCGTCCGAGCGGCCGAGGATCACCAGACCGCCATGCTCTGTCCACATGGCAAAATCGCCATGGCACCAGATGTTCGGGAAGCGGTCGAAATAAGCGGCGTGATACTTCGCGCCGTCCGGATCGTTCCAGAACATCACCGGCATGGACGGGAACGGCTTGGTGCAGACCAGTTCTCCCCGCTCCTGGCGGACCGGCTTGCCCTCTTCGGACCAGACATCCACCGCCATGCCGAGACCCGCGGCCTGGATCTCGCCCTTCCACACGGGTGCGGTGGGATCGCCCAGCACGAAGCAGGAGACGATGTCGGTGCCGCCGGAAATGGACGCCAGATGCACGTCGGACTTGATGGCGCTGTAGACATATTCAAAGGACTCGGGCGCCAAGGGCGACCCCGTGGAGGTGATCAGCTTCAGCGCCGACAGGTCATGCGTCGCCTTGGGCTGCACATTCTCCTTGTGCAGCGAGTCGATATATTTCGCGGACGTGCCGAAGACCGTGAAGCGCTCGGCCTGCGCATAGTCGAACAAGACGTGCGGATTGGGTGCGAAGGGCGAGCCGTCGAACAGGAACAGCGTCAGTTCGCTCGCCAGGCCCGACACCAGCCAGTTCCACATCATCCAGCCGCAGGTGGTGAAATAGAAGAGATGGTCGCCGGCGGACAGGTCGCATTGATAGCGATGTTCTTTCAGATGCTGCAGCAGCGTGCCGCCGGCGCCGTGGACGATGCACTTGGGAACGCCCGTGGTCCCTGAGGAGAACAGGATATAGATCGGGTGGTTGAATGGCAGGCGTTCGAACGTGACCGCGCGCGGCGCATGGGGCGCCAGGAAGTCGCCCAGGGCGACACCGCGATCCAGCCGCGCGGCGACCGCTGTCGCCTCGTCCAGATAGGGCACCACCACGAGCTTGGATGGGGTGTGCAGGTGGGTGGAGATTTCGGCCAGCTTGTCGGCGATGGAGACGCGCTTGCCGTTGTACCAATAGCCGTCGCAGGCGAAGAACACCTTCGGCTCGATCTGGCCGAACCGATCCAGCACGCCGCGCTCGCCGAAGTCCGGCGAACAGGATGAGAAGATGGCGCCGATGGAGGTGACCGCCAGCATGATGGCAATGGTTTCGGGCATGTTCGGCATCATCGCCGCCACCCGGTCGCCGACGCCGACGCCCTCCGCC
Source organism: Azorhizobium sp. (assembly GCA_965227945.1). GTDB lineage: Bacteria > Pseudomonadota > Alphaproteobacteria > Rhizobiales > Xanthobacteraceae > Azorhizobium. Next base: position 1,366,712 of record CBDDGQ010000005.1, read on the forward strand.
TTCAGCGCCTGCTGAAGTTGCGAGACCAAAGCGTGCAGATCATCATAGGACAGGCGCTTCTCCAGCTTGTCCTCGCCGCGGAACACCAAAGCATCGTCCGGACCTTTGCGGCGCAGCAGGTTCTCAGCGAAGTTCAGCGTGGCGTCAGGAAAGAAGCGGGCGCCAGGCATCTTCTCAGCATCCACCAGATGCCGCTCGCCTTTGTCGCCGATGACGCCGCACTGGTCCCAGACCAGGTTCCAGAACGCCGCGAGATTGTCGATCGACCAGGCGTGCAACTGGCCGTAATTGGACAGATTGGTCCCGAATCGAGTGTTCACCTCAGCGATCAGCGCGGTGACGTGGCTGCGCGCCACGCGCTCGGCGTCGGGCTGCCAAAGCGGGTGAATGGCGGCGTCGGTCATTACGTCCCTCCCTTGTCGATCACCGCTAGGAACGGTCGATCGATACGCTGAAACTACCCCTCTCCCAGGCCCGTTTCATAGCTCCTCGCCGGCACTCTGTCAGGCGGGGACAGCCATGAAAGCGACACAGACCCCGATGATTGTCCCGCACTCTTTCATGGGAAGTCCCCAAGAGTCGCCTCAGGCGGACGCGCTCCGGTTTCCCTAACGCCAGCAGGATTGTACGAACGCTCGTGGTGATCTTCGGTCCTACTGCCCGGCGCATGGCGCTTGTGGTGGCCCTTTCGGTCGGCTCGCTTGCCGGGCTGTGCCTGATGGTGCTCGCCATTGCCCCGGCGCTGGTGCCGCAGGCGGACCTGCGGCGCGCGGCCTCCGATGCCCTGAGCCAAAGCTCCGGCCGCGACGTGCAGGTGCTGGGCGACACCACGCTGTCGCTGCTGCCGTTCCCCCGCGTCGTGTTGCAGAAGCTGGCCCTCACCGCGCCGGGCAATGCCACGCTGGATGCCGATGTGGCGACCGCGCGCCTGCGTTTGCTGCCGTTGCTCATGGGCCGGGTCGAGGTGGCGAGCGTCACCCTCAACCATCCCACCTTGGTGATGTCTGGCGCGGTGACGGTGCCGCACCTCTCGCTGCTGCCATTTGTGTCGAGCCCGAGCGCGGCGGCGCTGCGAATCGTCAACGGCACCATCGCGTGGCGCAATCAATTTGGCCTGACGCAGGAATTGGTGAGCGGCATCGAGGCGCGTCTGGACCATGCCTCCGGCGGCAAAGGCATCAGCGCCACGGCGGACTTCACCTGGCGCGATGCGCCGGCCAGCGGTCGGCTGGTGATTGCGGACGCGCAGAATTTCCTCAATGGCATCGATAGCGACACCCGGCTCGATCTGACCAGCAACGGCTCCTGGGTGAAATTCCGCGGCACCGCCGCCGCGGGCGAGTCGCCCGCGGCGGAGGGCGAGATTTCGGCCGACTCGCCCAATCTGCGCGGGCTTCTGGACTGGGTCGGCACGCCGGCGCCCACCACGGCGGGCTTCGGCCGCTTTTCCTTCGGCGCGCATCTGTCGGCCCATGCCCACGAGATTGCCCTCACCCCGGCTTATGTGGAGATGGACGGCAACCGCAGCGAAGGCGGGCTGAGCGTCAAGCTGGATGGCGAGCGCCCGCTGGTGGAGGGGACGTTCGCGGCTGATGCCCTGAATATCACCCCTTATGGCCGCGTCTCTCTTACCGGCGCTGGCGGCCATGAATGGGATCATCGCCGTCTGGATGTCTCACCCTTGCGCAAGGTGGACCTGGACCTGCGCCTCTCCGCCGGCAGCGTGAAGGCGGAAGACAGTCTGTTCGAGCGTGTGGCCAGCACCGCCGTCCTGCGCGGCGGCCGGCTGGTGATGGCGATCGGTGAGGCCCAGGCCTGGGGCGGGCTACTGCGGGCTTCCCTGACCCTCGCTCCCGCCGAGGTGGCTGGTGACGGCCTTGCCGTGCGGGTGGAGATGGAGGGCAGCGGCGTCGCCCTCGAGCGCGCCTTGTCCGATATCGCCGATGTGAAGCGCATCGACGGCACGGGCACCCTCGAAGCCGCCCTCTCGGGCCGCGGCGCCAGCATGCATGCCATCGCGCAGTCCTTGAGCGGCGTGGTGTCCATGACCGGTGCCAACGGGTCGATCCTGGGCCTCGACATCGCCCAGGCCCTGCGGCACATCGAGCAGCGCCCGCTGTCCGGCGGCGGAGATCTGCGCGGTGGGCGGACCCCTTACACCACGTTGAAGGCCAAGGCGCGGATCGACAATGGTTCGGCTGTGCTGGACGCGGTCTCCATCGAGGGCAAGCAAGTCAAACTGTCGCTGTCCGGCACCGTGTCCGTGGTCCAGCGGGATTTGGACCTGAAGGGCGAAGCCAGCCTTGTGGCCCCGCTCGCCACCGGTGCCCAGGCGGCGCGGGTGCCGTTCGAACTGCCGTTCATCGTCCAGGGGCCGTGGGATAATGCCTATGTCATGCCCGATGCGCAGAGCCTGATCCGCCGCTCGGGGGCAGCCCAGCCGCTGCTCGAAGCGGTGCGGAGCCGCGGCGGCGATGCGGCGGTGCGATCGGTGATCGAGCAGATGGCCAAGCCCAGCCCCCTGGTGCCCACCGGCACGCGCGCCCCCAACTGAGGCGGCGGCAGACCTACTGGGCCGCCTCGCTCCGCGACGGCGCTGCCCGCGGCACCATGCGGTCGCCCTTGAGGCGCGCAAACAGCAGGTGGTCTTCCCAAACGCCGTTGATGCACAGGTACTGCCGGGCATAGCCCTCGCGGACGAAGCCGAGCCGCTCCAGCAGACGGATGGACGGGCGGTTGTTGGTCATGCATGCGGCTTCCACCCGGCGCAGGTGGAGCGTGTCATATGCCAGCGGCAGCATGGCGGCCACGCCGGCGCTCATATAGCCCTGCCCCGCATAGCGCGCGCCCATCCAATAGCCCAGGCTCGCCGCCTGACAAACGCCCCGCCGGATGTTGGACAATGTGAGACCGCCCACCAAGGCATCGTCGTCACTGCGGAACAGGAACAGCGGATAGGCCTCGTCCGCCACCATGTCGCGGGCGTAGCGCCGCATCCGGCGCCGGAAAGCTCCGCGCGACAGGTCATCCGCCGGCCACGCCGGCTCCCAGGGGGTGAGAAAGGCGCGGCTTTCCGAGCGCAGCTCCCGCCATTCGGGAAAGTCGTTGGCCTGCGGCACGCGCAGATACACGCCCTCCCCCGCAATAACCGGGAGCTGATCCGACGGGAACACCGACCGCAGCAACCACATGATCCGATCCGCGACACATCCCCCGCCCGCGTCGCCGCGGGCATCCGCAGCACACCGCACCGAACGGGGCCCTTCAAGCACTCTTGCGACCTTGGTCCCTCAGCGTCGGGATCAGAGCACCTGCAAACGTTCCACCACCCGCGCCGCCGGTTCAAGCCCCTTGCCGGGGCCGATGGCCGACAAGGTGGGGCGTCCGCCGGCCACCAGATCCCGCGCCGCCTGCTGCACCGCCTCCACCGTCACCCCATCGACCTTGGCGACGATCTCGTCCACCGGGATCACCCGGTTAAACGCCAGGATCTGCCGCGCCACCTGGTCGGCCCGGGCGCCGGAGCTTTCCAGCGCCGCCAGCAGTCCCACCTTCATCTGCGCCTTGGCGCGGGCCAGCTCGGTTTCCGTGACGGTCTCGCCCACAGCCATGAGCTGGTCGATAACGACATTGGTCAGTTCGCCCACATCGCCGGTGTCGGTGCCGGCATAAATGGCGAACAGCCCGGTATCCGCATAGGCCCAGTGGAAGGAATAGATGGAATAGCAGAGCCCGCGCTCTTCTCGCACTTCCTGGAACAGGCGCGAGGACATGCCCCCGCCCAGGATGTTCGAGAGCACCTGCAGCGCATGATATTGCGGATGCCGGAAGGAACGCCCCTCCAGCCCCAGCACCACATGCACCTGTTCCAGGTCGCGGGGGGTGAGAATGGTGCCGCCGCCATAGGTGGCCTGCGGGGTGGCAGCTTTCGGGGACGCACCGATGGAGGTCAGGCGGCCACTGGCCTCCGCCACCAGCCGGCCGTGGTCGACCGCGCCGGCTGCCGACACCACCATGCGCGGACCGCGATAGGTCCGCCCCAGATAGGCGCCGAGGCCGGCGGGATCAAAGCTGCGGACGGTGTCCGGCGTGCCGAGAATGGACCGGCCCACCGCCTGGCCGGGGAATGCCCGCTCCTGGAACAGGTCGAACACCAGATCGTCGGGCGTATCCATCACCGCGCCGATTTCCTGCACGATGACGTTCTTTTCCCGCGCCAGTTCCTCCGGCGCGAACGCCGGCTCGGTGAGGATATCGGACAGGATGTCGAGGCCCAGGCCGAGGTCCTGCCCCAGCACGCGGACGTTGTAGGAGGTCTGCTCCACCGAGGTGGCGGCATTGATGTCGCCGCCCACCTGCTCGATTTCCTCGGCAATGCGCCGGGCCGAGCGCCGGCGGGTGCCCTTGAACGCCATATGTTCGAGGAGATGGGAAATGCCGTGCTCGTGCTCGCCTTCGTCGCGGGCGCCCGCCCCCACCCAGATGCCTAGCGAGACCGTGCCGAGATGCGGCATGGAATCGGAGACCACGGTGATGCCGTTGTCGAGGGTGGTCAGCTTGACGCTGCTCGGGACCTCGCTCATGCGGCCGCTCCCGACACGATGCGGGCCCGGGCGGAAATGAAGCTCTCGATGGCGGTCAGGTCATTGGGCAATACGGTGCTGCGCTCCCGTCGGGTGAACAGATCCGCCAGATGCGGCGGCAGGGTCGGCCGGCGGCCGGTGGCGGCTTCCACCGCGTCGGGGAACTTCGCCGGATGGGCGGTGGAGAGCACCACCTGCGGCACCGCGCGGGCATGCTCCACCTTGTCCGCAACGGCGAGGGCGACCGCCGTGTGGGGGTCAGCCACATAGTCGGCATCGCGATTCAGGCGCGAGATGGTGGCCATGGTCTCCGGCTCGTCCGCCCGGCCGGCGGAGAAGTCGCCGGCAATGGCTGCCAAAGCGTTATGCGGCAGGGTGAAGGTGCCGGATTGCGCCAATGAGGCCATCAACTGGCGCACCGTGGACGCGTCCCGGTCCAAGGCTTCAAACAACAGCCGTTCGAAGTTGGATGACACCTGAATGTCCATGGACGGCGACGAGGAGGGCTGCACGCCCTTCACCTCGTAGCGGCCGGTCTCCAAGGTGCGCGCGAGGATGTCATTGACGTTGGTGGCGATGGTCAGATCCCGCACCGGCAGGCCCATGCGCTTGGCCACCCAGCCAGCGAAGATGTCGCCGAAATTGCCGGTGGGCACCACGAAGGAGACCTCCCGATGGGGCGCGCCCAAAGCCACCGCCGCATAGAAATAATAGACCACCTGGGCCACGATCCGCGCCCAGTTGATGGAATTCACCCCGGCCAGCGACAGGCGATCGCGGAAGGCCGCATGGTTAAACATGGCCTTCACATGGGCCTGGCAGTCGTCGAACGTGCCCTCGATGGCCATGGCATGGACATTGGCCCCGCCCACCGTGGTCATCTGCCGGCGCTGCACCTCGGACACCCGGTTGTGCGGATAGAGGATGAAGACATCCACCGCATCGGTATGCCGAAAAGCCTCGATGGCGGCGCTGCCGGTGTCGCCAGAGGTGGCGCCGACGATGGTGGCGCGCGCGTTGCGGGCGGACAGCACATGGTCCATGAGCCGCGCCAGCAATTGCATCGCCACGTCCTTGAAGGCGAGCGTCGGACCGTGGAACAGCTCCAGCAGAAAGCGGTTGGGGCCGATCTGCACCAGCGGCACCGTGGCGGGATGCCGGAAGGCGCGATAGGAATCGGTGATCATCACGTCGAGGGCCGCGGCCGGGAGCGCGTCGCCCACGAATGGCGTGATGATGGCCCGCGCCACGTCCGCGTAGGATTTGCCGGCCAGGGCCGCGATCTCCGCCGCCGACAGAGTCGGCCAGGTCTCGGGCACATAGAGCCCGCCATCGCGGGCGAGCCCGGCCAGCAGCGCATCGGCAAACGAAAGAGGCGGCGCCTCACCGCGGGTGGAAACGTAACGCAAAGGGACCTCACTCTGGCGTGCCGGATCGTGGGTGGCCGCCCTCAACCTAAACCCACCGGCCACAAGGGGAAAGACGCACGCGCCCCAGGGCCAGCCCGCATGGGGCGTCTTTTAACCGGCAACGCACCGCCACGCCAGCACAGTGCGCGGCGCGGTTTCCCGTTGCCCCGTCCGCCGCGCCGGCCCATGGATGCCGCTTTGCTGAGCCCTTCGAGTCGCATGCACCCCGGTCGCCTCCTCTTTCTCCCGCTCCGCCTGCTGGCGCGCGCCTGTGCGGCAGTGGGCCGCCACGGATCGCCGGTGGTGGCCGGCAGCGTCTTTGTCGGTCTGGCCTTCCCGCATCTGGCGGCGTTGGCCAAGCCCCTGATGACGCCCGTGGTCTATGCCCTTCTGGTGATGTCCTTCATGCGTACCGACCTGGCACGGCTGCGCGGCGGCCGGCAGTTCGGTCTGGCGCTGGTCGGCCTGGTCTGGATCATGGCCGTCCTGCCTTTGGCCTTGGGTCTGGCGGTGGGGTACATCCTCCCGCCCGCTGATCCCGACATTCTGCTGGCGCTGGTGATCCAGGTGTCCGCACCGCCCATCATGTCGGCCCCGGCGTTCGCTTTGCTCATGGGTTTTGATCCGGGCCTGAGCCTCGTGTTGATGGTGGCGGCCATGGTGGTGACCCCGATCACCGCCCCCATCGTCATTGCCGCCTTCAGCGGCATGACCCTGAGCCTTGATCCGATGGCCCTGGCGCTGCGGCTCGTCCTGGTGCTGCTGGGCACCGCCGCCGTCGGATTCGCGCTCCGCCGCGTCGCGGGGGCGCCGCGCCTGATCCAGGCGCGCAGCCATCTGGATGGGCTCAACGTCCTGATGCTGCTGGTGCTGGCGGTGGGCTTCATGGACGGCGTGACCGCCCATTTCCTGGCCTATCCCGGTGCCGTCCTGGCGATCGGGGCGCTGGCCTTCTCGGTCTCGTTCGGCGCTTTGGCGGTCACGGCCCTGCTCTTCCGGATGCTGACCGACGAGGGACAGGCCCTGATGCTGGGCTTCGCCGCCGGGCACCGGAACATGCTGGTGCTGATCGCCGCGGCCGGCGGCGTGATCCCTGACGGCAGCTGGCTCTATGTGGGTCTGGCGCAATTCCCCATCTATATGCTGCCCTATCTGCTGCGGCCCCTGGCGTTGCGGATCCGGCGCCGAGCGGCGGTCGCACCGGGCGCGCCGCAGCCTTAGCCATGCGTCGCGCCCGGTGCTGGCGCGAACCGCAAGCGCGGCTGGCACCTATCCCGCCGCGCGCCGATCTGTTAGAGCGCTGGCTTTAACGAGAGGCGCGCGAGCCAAGCGATGATCCCCCGCTACAGCCGGCCCGAGATGGCCGCCATCTGGTCCCCCGAGACCCGTTTCCGCATCTGGTTCGAAATCGAGGCCCATGCGGCCGACGCCATGGCGGAATTGGGCATCGTCCCCAAGGAAGCCGCGGCCAAGATCTGGGAAAAGGGCAGCGCCGCGACCTTCGACGTGGAGCGCATCGACGCCATCGAGCGCGAAGTGAAGCACGACGTCATCGCCTTCCTGACCCATCTGTCCGAGATCGTCGGGCCCGAGGCGCGCTTCGTGCATCAGGGCATGACCTCCTCCGACGTGCTGGACACCTGCCTCGCAGTGCAACTGACCCGCGCGGCGGATCTGCTCATCGCTGACGTGGATCATCTGCTGGCGGTGCTGGAGCGCCGGGCGTTCGAGCACAAATGGACCCCGACCGTCGGGCGCTCCCATGGCATCCATGCGGAGCCCACCACCTTCGGCATCAAGCTGGCCATCGCTTATGCCGAGTTCGAGCGCGCCCGCTCGCGCCTGGTGGATGCCCGAGCGGAAGTCGCCACCTGCGCCATCTCCGGCGCGGTGGGCACCTATGCCCATATCGACCCGCGGGTGGAAGAATATGTGGCCGAGAAGATGGGCCTGCGGGTGGAGACCGTCTCCACCCAGGTGATCCCCCGCGATCGCCACGCCATGTATTTCGCCACCTTGGGCGTGGTGGCCTCCTCCATGGAGCGCCTCGCCACCGAGATCCGCCACTTGCAGCGCACCGAAGTCCTTGAGGCGGAGGAGTATTTCTCCGAGGCCCAGAAGGGCTCCTCGGCCATGCCGCACAAGCGCAACCCGGTGCTCACCGAAAACATCACGGGCCTTGCCCGCATGGTGCGCGGCTATGTGACCCCGGCGCTGGAGAATGTGGCGCTGTGGCACGAGCGGGACATCTCCCACTCCTCCGTGGAGCGCATGATCGGCCCCGACGCCACCGTGACCCTGGACTTCGCGCTGATGCGCATGGCCGGCGTGATCGACAAACTCGTGATCCACACCGACAACATGCAGAAGAACATGGATAAGCTCGGCGGGCTGATCCATTCCCAACGCGTGCTGCTGGCCCTGACCCAGAAGGGCGCCAGCCGCGAGGACAGCTATCGGCTGGTGCAGCGCAACGCCATGCGGGTGTGGCGCGGCGAAGGCGATTTCCGCGCCTTCCTGCTGGCGGATGACGAGGTGCGCAAGTTCCTCTCGGAAGAGGACATCAACGAGAAGTTCGACCTCGGCTACCATTTCAAGCACGCCGACACGATCTTCCGCCGGGTGTTCGGGCGCGCGTGACCCGGTCTTCAACCTGACATGAAAATGCCCGGGCGAGCCCGGGCATTTTTGTTTCTGCGGGCGATCAGCCGGACCGGCTGCAGCCTCAGCCGATGGCGCGGTCGTGCAGGGGAACGCCCTTTTCCTCAAACAGCGGCACCAGTTCGCCGGCCTGGAACATCTCGCGGACGATGTCACAGCCGCCGAGGAATTCGCCCTTCACATAGATCTGCGGAATGGTCGGCCAATTGGCGTATTCCTTGATGCCCGTGCGCAGTTCGTCGGACTCCAGGACATTGATGCCTTTGTAGGCCACGCCCACGTGGTCGAGGATCTGCACCACCTGGCCGGAAAAGCCGCACTGCGGAAACTGCGGCGTGCCCTTCATGAACACCACCACGTCGTTGCCCTTGACCTCGCGGTCGATGAATTCCTGAATGCTCATGGTCTGCCGTCCATTGGTGTTGGCCGGCGTCACGCCGGATCCCGTGGGCCAAAGATCGGCTCTGACAGGCAAAAGTGCAAGATGCGGCCGGAGCGCGCCTGTGAACTCATTGCGAGGACGGCATAAGTCCCGCCAATCCCGCCGCGCCAATTCCCACCCCTGCCCCCAGGAAGCTGCCGGCGATCATGTCGCCGAGGAAGTGATAATCCATGCCCACCAGACCGATCGCCACCAGCACCGGCAAGAGCAGGCACAGCGGGCGCAGGCGCGGATAGGCACAGGCGATCACCATTGCCACCGTGGTGGAGACGGTCATGTGGCCGGATGGGAACGAGGCATAGCCGGCGCCGCCGTGGAAGAAGAAGAATCCGTAGACCCCATCCTGGATGAAGGACGGATTGTTGTTCACGAAGGTCTCCGGCCACGTGCGACCGAACACGTATTTGAGCTGTTCCTTCAGCCCCACCGCCACCATCAGCGCAACTGATGCCGCAAAAGCGGTGCGCCCGGCCCGCGATGGGGGCACCCCGAACATCCAGGCCAGCCCCAGCCCCGCCACCAGGACGGCAGCCAGCGGCGTCAGCACGTCAGGGGGATATTGCAGATTGTAGAAGAGCGGGCTGCGGCCGATGTGGTCATGGGAAAAGCGGCTGATCGGTCGATCCAGGAAGGCGACGGACAGCGCGACCAGGATCACGCAGACAATGAAGGCTGCGCCCCAGACGCGCGGCTGACGCCACAGGGGCCGCAAAGCGGATGTCGGTTCCGCGGAGAGTGGACCATGCCCGCCTGCAATCTCGACCGGGATTTCACGTGCCGCGTCCATTCCGCCGCCCCTTTCGTGGAGGCGTCAGCATATCGCAAGCTTGGGCGGGGCGGGAAGCTGGCGCGCCCCGAGGATCAGTTCGGAGCGGCGGTCTTCAGCGCCAGCGCATGCAGCACGCCGCCCATGTTGCCCTGGAGCGCCGCATAGACCATCTGGTGCTGCTGCACCCGGCTCTTGCCGCGGAACGCCTCGGAGACAACGGACGCAGCGTAATGGTCCCCATCCCCGGCAAGGTCGGTGATTTCCACCACCGCGTCGGGAAAGGAGGTCTTGATCAGGCGCTCGATTTCGCCGGCATCCATGGCCATGAGAGGTGCCTTTCCAGCAGGAGGTCGGAACTCAGTTGGCGCCCATATAAATGGGCAGCCAGCTGTCGTGACGGTCGCGCAGGGCTTCCACAAAGATGGGTCGCTCGCCCGACAGCACCAGGCGATCGCCGCCGGTCTTGCCCAGCTTGGTCACCGGAACACCGGCCGCTTCCGCCCGCCGCACCATCTCGGCCGCGTGACCGCCGGGAATGGTGACCACATAGCGGGCCTGATCCTCTCCGAACCAGAAGGCATGCGGCGGCATCCCGTGGGGCACGCCATCCACGGAGGCGCCGATGCGGCCGGCCATGGCCATTTCCGCGAGCGCCACCAGCAGGCCGCCGTCGGACACGTCATGGGCCGCCGTCACGAAGCCTTCCTGAATCAAGCCGCGCACGAAGTCGCCATTGCGCTTCTCCGCCACCAGATCCACCGGCGGGGGCGCGCCCTCCTCGCGGTCGCAGATTTCCGCCAGATAAGCGGATGCGCCGAGCCAGCCGGTGGTCTTGCCCACCACGAAGATGCTTTCGCCGGCCGCCTTGAAGGACAGGTCCATGGCGGTCTTCAGATCGTCGATGAGGCCCACGCCACCGATGGTCGGGGTCGGCAGGATGCCCTGGCCGCTGGTCTCATTGTACAGGCTGACGTTGCCGGAGACCACCGGGAAGTCCAGCGCCTCGCAGGCGGCGCCGATGCCCTTCACGCAGCCCACGAGCTGACCCATGATGTCGGGCTTCTCGGGATTGCCGAAATTGAGATTGTCGGTCACGGCGATGGGCGTGGCGCCCACGGCTGTGAGATTGCGCCACGCTTCAGCCACCGCCTGCTTGCCGCCCTCGAAGGGATCGGCCTCGCAATAGCGCGGGGTCACGTCGGTGGTCAGCGCCAGCGCCTTGGGGCCGTCGCCGACCCGCACCACAGCAGCATCGCCGCCCGGGCGCTGCACCGTGTTGCCGAGGATCAGATGATCATACTGCTCCCAGACCCAGCGCTTGGAGCACAAGTCCGGAGACGCGATCAGCCGCTCCAGCGCATCGCCAACCGACAAGGCATGATTGATGTCGGCAAATCCAAGCACCGGACGGGCGGGCGTCTCCACGAAGGGGCGATAATATTCCGGGGCTTCGTCGCCCAGTTCCTTGATGGGCAGGTCGGCCATGACCTCGCCATTGTGCTTCACCACGAAGCGCAGCGTGTCCGTGGTCTTGCCGACGACAGCGAAATCCAGGCCCCACTTGCGGAAAATGGCTTCCGCCTGCTCCTCCTTGCCGTCCGCGATCACCATGAGCATGCGCTCCTGGCTTTCGGACAGCATCATCTCATAGGCGGTCATGCCGGTTTCCCGGCAGGGCACGGCATTAAGGTCCAGTTCCACGCCCAGATCGCCCTTGGCGCCCATTTCCACCGCCGAGCAGGTCAGGCCGGCGGCGCCCATGTCCTGGATCGCCACCACGCAGCCGGCCTTCATGATCTCCAGGCAGGCTTCCAGCAGCAGCTTTTCAGCGAAGGGGTCACCCACCTGCACGGTCGGGCGCTTTTCTTCCGCGTCGGCGCCGAATTCCGCCGAGGCCATCGTGGCGCCGTGGATGCCGTCGCGGCCGGTCTTCGAGCCCAGATAGACGATGGAGCGGCCAACGCCGGCGGCGGCGGCATAGAAGATCTCGTCGGTCTTGGCGATGCCCACCGCCATGGCGTTGACCAGGATGTTGCCATTGTAGCGCTCATGGAAGCCGATGGCGCCACCCACCGTGGGCACGCCGAACGAATTGCCATAGCCGCCGATACCGGCCACCACGCCCGCCAGCAGGCGGCGGGTGCGCGGATGGTGCGGGTCGCCGAAGCGCAGCGCATTCAGCGCCGCAATAGGACGCGCGCCCATGGTGAAGACGTCGCGCAGGATGCCGCCGACCCCGGTGCCCGCGCCCTGATAGGGCTCGATGAACGAGGGGTGGTTGTGGCTCTCCATCTTGAACACCACAGCGAGGCCGTCGCCGATGTCCACCACGCCGGCGTTCTCGCCGGGGCCCTGGATCACCCGCGGACCGGAGGTGGGCAAGGTGCGCAGCCAGACCTTGGAGGATTTGTAGGAGCAGTGCTCGTTCCACATGGCGGACACGATACCGAGCTCGGTGATCGTCGGCTCCCGCCCGATCAGTTCCAGGAAGCGCTGGTATTCATCCGGCTTGAGGCCGTGTTCGGCCACCAGTTCCGGGGTGATGCGAGGGGTATTGGGGATCACGTTCACGTCCGTCCGATCCAATCCAGGTCTCAACGATGCCGCAGAGGGGGGCGCGCAGCGCCCGGTCCTCAGGCAGCCTTCAGCGCGCCGGCGATGCTCTCGAACAGGCCACGGCCGTCCGTCGGCCCCACCTGTGCGTCTACATGGTTCTCAGGGTGCGGCATCATGCCCAGCACGTTCAAGCGCTCGGAATAGATGCCGGCAATGCCGTTGATCGCCCCGTTCGGCCCGTCCGTCTCGTCGATCGCGCCATTGGCCCGGGCGTAGCGGAAGGCCACCCGCCCCTCGCCTTCCAGCGCGGCGATGGTGGCAGGGTCCGCCGTATAATTGCCTTCGCCGTGAGCCACCGGGATCTGCAGCAGATCCCCCTTGCGATAGGCCTTGGTGAACGCCGTGTCGGCCCGCTCCACCCGCAGGAAGACCTCGCGGCAGACGAAGCGCAGCTTGGCATTGCGCACCAGCACACCAGGCAGCAGGCCCGCTTCGCACAGGATCTGGAAGCCGTTGCAGATGCCCAGCACCAGTCCGCCGCGGGCCGCGTGGGCCCGGACCGCATCCATGATGTTGGCGCGCGCAGCAATGGCGCCGCAGCGCAGATAATCGCCGTACGAGAAGCCGCCCGGCAGGACCACGAGGTCGGTGCCGTGGGGCAGTTCGGTCTCCGCATGCCAGACCACCTTTGCCTCCTGACCGGTGACAAGGCGCAGGGCACGGGCGGCATCGCCTTCGCGATTGGAGCCGGGGAAGAGGAGAACGGCTGCTTTCATGGGCTCTCAGCGTCTATCCGAGCAGGCTGCACCTTGGCACCGAGAGCCGGCACCACGGACGCTGCCGCGTTCATGAGGAAACAAGACCTTGGCCCGGAGACCCTCCGACGATCGGGATCACCCCCGCCGCGCCGAAGCTCCGGAAACTCAAACGGTGAAGTGGCATGCCGATGGTCGCGGCAACAGCGTCACAGCTGCAAGGCTGCGTTGCATCCTGCGGGCGACTGGCGCCAGGATCTGGTGCTGTCAGTGCGCTGTCTCTCGATGCCATGCGCACCTCGATGCCGCGATGGAAAAGAACGCCCTTAGTCTCAATCGGCGAATTAGTCTCAGTCGGCGAATTCGACCCGGTAGGTTTCGATCACCGTATTGGCGAGGAGCTTGTCGCAGGCTTCCTTCAGGGCGCTCTCGGCGGACCCTTTGTCGTTGCCGGCCAGTTCCACGTCGAAAACCTTGCCCTGGCGCACGCTCTGCACCCCGGACACGCCCAGCGAGCGCAACGCGCCCTCGATGGCCTTGCCCTGGGGATCGAGGACGGCGGACTTCAGCGTGACGATGACGCGCGCTTTCATGGACACTCACTCGCAATGGCGACGGCGGCGGCTTCCGTACGGAGACCGGGCCTGGGACGCCAGGTTCACACCTTGATCTGCCGGGGGCTTTCGCCTGGGCCGGCAGCCGACACCACTTGGAGACACTCCAGGCCCATGTGACCTGCGCAGAAGCGGTCCAAGCCACAGACGAGGGCGCCCCACAACGGAAAGCGGGGGCCTTGCGGCCCCCGCCCTAGCATTTGGCTTCCACCGGCTCAAGCCGAGTCATTTGACCAGGGCTGGACCCTTGCTCTGATTCGGTTCGTTCTCGCCGAGGATGCCGAGGCGGCGCGCCACTTCCGAATAGGCTTCCACCAGCCCGCCGAGATCCCGACGGAAGCGGTCCTTATCCAGCTTGTCGTTGGACTTCACATCCCACAGACGGCACGAATCGGGGCTGATCTCATCTGCCACGACGATGCGCATCATGTCGTTTTCCCACAGCCGGCCGCACTCCATCTTGAAGTCGACCAGACGGATGCCGACACCCAGGAACAGGCCGGTGAGGAAGTCATTCACGCGGATGGCCAGAGCGATGATGTCGTCGATTTCCTGGGTCGTCGCCCAGCCAAAGGCGGTGACGTGCTCTTCCGAGACCAGGGGGTCGTTCAGCGCATCGTTCTTATAATAGAATTCGATGATCGAGCGCGGCAGGGCCGTGCCTTCCTCGATGCCGAGGCGAGTCGACAGAGACCCGGCCGCCACATTGCGGATCACGATCTCGAGGGGAATGATCTCCACTTCCCGGATCAGCTGCTCGCGCATGTTGAGCCGGCGGATGAAGTGAGTCGGCACGCCGATCTCGTTCAGCCGCGAGAAGATGTATTCCGAAATTCGGTTGTTCAGCACGCCCTTGCCGTCGATGACGTCGTGCTTCTTGTTGTTGAAGGCGGTGGCATCATCCTTGAAGTGCTGGATGAGGGTGCCGGGCTCAGGGCCTTCATAAAGGACCTTCGCCTTGCCTTCGTAAATGCGTCGGCGACGGCTCATGGGGGTGTACCGTGAGTTGGGGAAATCCATGTCTTTGCCAAGGCTCCGCTCGGGTGACGCTCCTCGGCGAGGCGCTTTGCGACTGGTTCGCAGTCTACGGGGCGCCCAGGGAGACACTAGCCGATCACCGGCCGGGTTACAACGCGCACCGTCGCCGGAGCGGGTCCGGTGCGAAGGGGGGCGGCAACGCTGCCGTTGATCTAGGGGAAACGCCCCTATATTCAAGGGGCGCATCCGACCTCGGTTTCGGTTGCGCATTCTTTCCGTCACGAAAACGTCAATATGAGGGCTGTCATGACCACGTTCGACAAGCGGGAGGACGGCTTCGAAGCGCGGTTCGCGCATGATGAGCAGATCCGCTTCCGCGCTTTGGCCCGCCGCAATAAGGCGCTCGGCCTGTGGGCGGCGGAAAAGCTCGGCCTCTCCGGCGACGCAGCCGAAGCCTATGCCAAGGAAGTGATCGTCGCCGATCTCGAAGAGCAGGGCGAAGAAGACGTGTTCCGGAAGGTGCGCGGCGATTTCGATGCGAAGGGCGTCGACGTGTCTGACCACCAGATTCGCCGGAACATGGCAGAGCTGCTCGCGGAAGCCGTGAGCCAGATCACCGCCGGGTCCTGAGCAGCCCGACGCAAGCTTCGCGCAGCGCTCCTGTGCACCATGGGGCCACGACAGGCCCAGATGGACCGCCGTGGCCAAGTCCGGCGCGGTGATGCGGAGCGACGTGATGAAGACACTATGGTGCGCGGCTTTGGCCGCGACGATTCTGACCCTCGTCGTGCCGGCATCCGCCGCCGATATCGCAGGTCCCGCGGTGGTCCGGCGCGACGTGGCGGTGCGCGGCGGGCCGAGCACCGCCTATCCCGTTGTCGGCCAATTGCCCGGCGGCTCGTCCATTCAAGTGATCAGCTGCAACGGACCGTGGTGCCAGATCGGCTGGCCCGGACGGGCCTTCGTGTCAGCCACGTTTCTGGAAGTGGTTCCGGTCGGCATCGTGCAGGCGCCGCCCCCGGTGCCCGTGGCGCCGGCGATCATCATCGCGCCGCCCACCGCACCGCTGATCTATGCGGCGCCGCCGCCGATTCTGTATTATCCGGCCCCGCCCCGCTATTACGGCCCGCCGCCCGCCCCCGGCCCGATCTTCGGCGGCGTCAGTCAATGGTGAGGCGCCGCGCCCGATCGGATAAGACCGGCGGGCGCGGCCTCGACTCAGGCGGCCTTCCACTCCTGCATCACCTGTGACGCAGGGCGGTTCAGGTGGACATGGACGTCCACATGATCGACCCACGCCAATGGGATGATGTGATGCTTGCCATCGGCGGCCGGGTCCGTGCGCGTCAGCTTGATGCCGTCGGATCCGTCCAGATGGTCCACGGTGCCCACGTGCTCGCCATCGGAGCCGAGGACCGGAAGGTGCTCCTTGATCTGGGTGGTATCGACCATAGCGTTCTCCTGTTCTGCTTCACCCCTGTCCGCTGAACCCCCACGCGCCGGTCCGGTTCCGGCGCGTATTGGCGGGGTGCATTGACCCCGGCCCGCCCGTTGCACATGGTGCCCGGCTGGGCGGGGCCTTCCCATGTCCCTGGCGGTGGGTTTGGGGAGACCAGGCGTTGCCATTGCATGCGGATCTTGCGGACCTGGCCTTGCGTCTGGGATCTGCGTTTCTGGCCAGCCTCGTCATCGGGCTGGATCGGGAGTTGCACGAGCGCGCCGCGGGCATGCGCACCACCATTCTCGTGTGCCTTGCCGCCTGCATCGCCATGATCAGCGCCAACCTGTTGCTGGACACCACAGGCAAGGACGCCGCCGCCTTCGCCCAGATCGATGTCTTGCGCCTGCCCCTCGGCATCCTGACCGGCATGGGCTTCATCGGCGCCGGGGCCATCATGCGCCGCGACGACGGCTTTGTGCTCGGGGTCACCACCGCGGCCACCTTATGGTTCGTCACGGTGATGGGCTTGTGCTTTGGGGCCGGCCAGTTTGCGCTGGGCGGCGCCGCCTGGCTCAGCGCGGTGGTGGTGCTCTGGCTGCTGAAGCATCTGGAAGCCCGGATCGGCCAGGATCGCGCCGCCAAGCTGGTGATCATGCTCAATCGCGACGGCCCCAGCGAGGCGGACGTCCGGGCGCACATGGACCCTTGCACCTTTCGCGTGCGCCGCCTGTTCGTTCGCCACGAGCCCACCAGCGGGCGACGCGAGCTGCGCTATGAGCTGTGGTACCGGTCGGGACAAAGCCGAGGGGAGGCTCCCCCGCTGGTGGCGACCCTGGCCGCTTGCCGCGGCGTGGAGCAGGTGGACTGGGACTCGTGATCCAGGCTTCAGCCGAAGCTTCCAAGCGAAGCCCCAAAACGAAAAAGGCCGCCCGAGGGCGGCCTTCTGATTTCGAAGCCTGTCTGATCAGCGCGAGTAGAACTCGACCACCAGATTGGGTTCCATCTGCACCGGATACGGAACTTCATTAAGTTCCGGGATGCGGTTGAACTTGCAGGTGAATCGGGTGTGATCCACTTCCAGGTAATCGGGCACATCGCGCTCGGCGAGCTGCGCGGCTTCGATCACGATGGCCAGCTGCTTGGAGGAATCGCGCAGCTCGATCACATCGCCGACCTTCACCAGGTAGGACGGGATGTTGACCCGGCGGCCGTTCACCTTGATGTGGCCGTGGCTCACAAACTGTCGGGCGGCGAAGATGGTGGGCACGAACTTGGCGCGATACACGACCGCAGCCAGACGACGTTCCAGCAGGCCGATCAGATTGGCGCCGGTGTCACCCTTCAGGCGGGAGGCTTCGACATAGACGGCGTGGAACTGCTTCTCGCCGATGGAGCCGTAATAGCCCTTCAGCTTCTGCTTGGCGCGCAGCTGCACACCGAAGTCCGACAGCTTGCCCTTGCGGCGCTGGCCATGCTGGCCGGGGCCGTACTCACGACGATTCACCGGGCTCTTGGAGCGACCCCAGATGTTCTCGCCCATGCGGCGATCGATTTTATGCTTCGCCGAAATGCGCTTGCTCATTGAACGCGGATCCTTGTTCCGTTTTTCTTGACGGGACCCCGCCCCTCCTCTGCGGCTCGGTGGTTTCCAGGGCCTTTCAGCCCGGGCGAAACCCCAATCCGCCGACAGGACTTCCGGCGAGCTGCCGAAAGATCCACGGGTGCGTGACTGCCAAAACAAAAGTTAGCCGGCCGAGATCTTCGGCCAGCTGACGGGCGGCTTCTATGCGCGAGACCGCGCGATGTCAATGCGGACACCGGTTCGCGGGCTCGGAAATGGGGGAAGGCGGGGCGTGACGACGACTTCATAGCCTCTGAACGAAAATATTTTTCCTGAAGAGAAAGTTGCGTTACCTTCGCGCTCCTCCTCCGTCGGTCTGAGATCCACGCCATGCGCTTCCTCGTCCTCCAGCACGCCGCCTCGGAACATCCCGGGAGCTTCCGCGACTTCATGCGTCGCGACGCCATCACCTGGGATGCGGTGGAATTGGACGCCGGCGACCGCATCCCATCGGTCGACGGCTATGACGCGATGATGGTGCTCGGGGGGCCCATGGACGTGTGGCAGGAGGCGGCATTTCCCTGGCTGATGGACGAGAAAGCGGTCATCCGCGATTGGGTGACGGCGGACCGGCCGTTCCTGGGCATCTGCCTCGGTCATCAGCTCCTGGCCGCGGCCATGGGCGGGGACGTGGGCAAGATGGATCGGCCGGAAGTGGGGGTTTGCGAGGTGAGCCTTTCGGAGGCGGGCCGCGCCTCTCCCCTCTTTGCCGGGATCGAGAGTCGCTTTCCAACCCTCCAGTGGCACGGCGCCGCCGTCAGCAAGGCCCCGGAGGGCGCCGCCATCCTCGCCTATAACCCCCACTGCCCCATCCAGGCGCTCCAGATCGGCGGGAAGGCCTTCGGCATCCAGTATCATGTGGAACTGATCGCCACGACCGTGAGCGACTGGGGCCGCATTCCCGAATATCGCTGCGCGCTGGAAGAGATCACCGGCCCCGGCGGACAGGCTCTGCTGGAAGCGGCCACCGCCGAAAAGATGGCCCAGTTCCGCGTCGCCGCCGAGACGCTCTACGGGAATTTTCGTTCGGTGATCGGATAGGCTCAGCGCCCGCGCAGCGCGGTGAGCACGGTCAGCCCCGGATAGCCGTCCGCCGGCGAGAGGCCGGCCTTGGTCTGGAAGGCCCGCACCGCGCGCATGGTGTCATTGCCGACGCGCCCATCGGTGCCGCCGGTATCGAACCCGAGCCGCGTCAGGCGCTGCTGGATCTCCTGGAGTTCGGCCAGCGTCATGGCACGCTCGCCGCCCGGCCAGGGGGTCTGGAACGGCCCCTCCCCCGTCACCCGATCGCCCAGATAACACACCGCCAGGGCGTAGTTCGAGGACGGGTTGTACGAGCGAACGGCATAGAAATTGTGCAGCAACAGCAGCGCCGGCCCGCCCGGCCCGCCGGGCAGCCACAGGCGCGCCTGCTCGTCGTATCCGGAGAGCGAGCGGCCATCGATCATGGTCACGCCCATGTTTCCCCAGGTCGAAATGCCGCGCCAGGTCTTGTTGTCCGCAAGGCCGGTGTTGAAGCCGGCCGGCAGCCGGGCCTCGAAGCCCCACGGCTCGCCGCGCCGGTAGCGGCCGCGCTTCAGCAGATAATTGGCGGTCCCGGCCAAGGCGTCGTCGGGCTTGCCGAAGGGCGAAATGCGTCCGTTGCCGTCAAAATCCACGCCCATGTTGAGCCAGACTTCCGGCATCCATTGGGTATGACCCATGGCGCCTGCCCACGACCCGATCATCTCCTGCGGCGTGCTCCAGCCCCGCTCGACAATGACCAGGGCGTTGAGCAGTTCGGTTTCCCAGTATTTGCGCCGCCGCGGCTCGCC
Organism: Azorhizobium sp.; assembly: GCA_965227945.1. Taxonomy (GTDB): domain Bacteria; phylum Pseudomonadota; class Alphaproteobacteria; order Rhizobiales; family Xanthobacteraceae; genus Azorhizobium. The sequence continues at coordinate 1,386,355 of CBDDGQ010000005.1, forward strand.
CCAGGCCAGCGCCGCCAGGGAATTGAACACGGGCTTCATATGCTTGGGATTGTCCACCACGTCGCCGAAGGCCGATTCCATGCCCCAATAGCCCAGCATGATCGCTGGCTCGACGCCGAAATCCGTCTCGATCCGGCCCAGCAGGCTGGCATATTCCGCGGCGCGCTTGCGGCCGGTGGCAATGCGCCAGTCGGACACCCGGCGGTTGATATATTGCCAGGTCTGTTCCTGGAATTCCGGCTGCGCCCGGTCCTGCTCATAGACGCTGGTGTCCGGCTTCAGGCCGGAAAACACCCGGCTGTACACCGCGTCCGAGATCCCCCGGGCCCGCGCGCGGGTCCGGAAGGTCTCCACCCACACCGCGAACGGCTTGGCCGCGCTCTGGGCCAGAGCCGGCGGGGCGCAGGCCACCGCAAGGACGCCACCCGCCATTGCGCCCATCAGGCTTCGTCGATCCATCAATGGCGTCACGCCGAAGCTCGCTTTCTGCCAGGGGAGACGCAGCCCACCGGGCTTGCGGCGGTCATCGGGCCGAATCCAAAACGGCCCGCAGAGGAAGCCTGCCGCAGCGGCACCTCCCCTGTCCAGACGGGAAGGCCCTCGGCGCGGTGACCGGCCTTCACCTTCTCGCGTGCGTCAGGACGCCACCGCCAGCGGCGGCGCCATCACTTCCGGTGGCATCACATGGCGCCCCAGGATGCCAGCCATCAAGCGCGCGTCCAGCGGGACGCCCGTGGAAATGACCCGCACCGGTTTCGGGCTGGAGGCAAACGCCGTGGGGCCGATCAAGGACGCCACCCGCCGCGCAATGGCCGGCGCCGGATCGACGAACGAGACCGGCCACGGCGCGAGCCGCTGCAACCGCTCGACGATCAAAGGATAATGCGTGCAGGCCAGAACCACCGTGTCGGTGCGACCGGCATTGGTCGTCACGAAACAGGGCGCAATCTCGGCCGCCAGATCGGCATCCGCCACCGGCGTGCCGCGCATGATCGCTTCCGCGAGGCTTGCGAGGCGCGCGCTGGGCACCAGGGTCACCTGGCACGAACCGGCAAATTCCCGCACCAGGCTGGCGGTGTAGTCCCGCCGGATGGTGCCTGGCGTTGCCAGCACGCTCACATGCCGGGTCACGGAGGCGGCGCACGCGGGCTTCACCGCCGGCACCGTGCCGACGAAGGGCATGCGATGCTCGTTGCGCAAGGCGGGCAGGAGAAGGGTCGAGACAGTGCCGCAGGCCACCACCACCAGATCGGGCCGCGTGGCTTGAATGAGGGTGTGCATGACGTCGCGCACCCGCGCCAGCAGCGCCGCATCGCTGAGCGCCCCATAAGGAAAGGCCGCATCGTCGGCGGCGTAGATGAAGTGCGCGTCCGGCCGCACACGGGCCACTTCGCGGAACACGGACAGGCCGCCAAGACCGCTGTCGAAAACGAGGATGGTCGGCGCTTGGATCTGGGCGAATGGCACGGTGGAAAGTCTCTGAGCCGGAGCAGTCATGTCGGCCATGGTTTATCCTCGCGTCCCCCGGCAGGATTGTGGCTCCCCGCGGTAAAGGAAACATGAGTCTGCGGGGACAATGCCATATTGCAGCCCCGCCCACCTGCGACAGGGCACCATCGGAAGCATTGGTGTTCCGTTAGGAGGCTATTTGGTACCATCCCATGATGGATGCCCAACCCCTTGCCCCAGCGGACGTTGTCGCCGCGCCCCGGGCGGTCGTAATCGCGGCGGCTGGCGTCATCGCCACCGCCATCCTGATGCTGCCCGCGGTGCTGAATGGATTCCCCTTCCTGTTCTATGACAGCGGCGGATACCTGGAGCCGTCCTTCTCCCATGTGGTGGTGGCGGGCCGCTCTACCATCTACGGCCTCCTGCTGCGCGGCGGCAGCGCGGCATCCTTCTGGCCCATCGCCATTGCGCAAAGCGCGCTGTGCGTCTGGACCATGGGACTGGTGCTGCGGGTGCACGGCCTCGGCGGGCGTCCGGGCCTGCTGATCGGACTGTCAGCTCTCCTCAGCCTGGCCACCGCTTTGCCGTTCGTTTCAGCAGAGCTCATGCCCGATGTGTTCGCGGGAGTGGTGGGACTGGCCCTCTATCTACTTCTGTGGCGCCGCTCAGACCTGAGGCGCGGCGAGGCCTGGGCTTTGGCCGGGATCATCGCCATCGGCGGCGCCAGCCATAATTCCGTGCTGGCCATTGCCTTGCTGGGCGTGGGCGCCGGCGTGGCCGCGGCGGTGCTGGTGCCCTCGCTGCGCCCGCGCTTGCTCCTGCGTCCTGCGCTTGCCGGCATCGCAGTCGCCGCGCTGCTGAATCCGATCGCCAATCTGGCGCTGGCGGGCCGGTTCACCGAAACCCCAGGCGGGACCGCTTTCATCTTCGGGCGCCTGCTGGAGGACGGGATGGTCACCCGCTATCTCCAGGATCATTGCCCGCAAGTGGGATTGGCGCTCTGCGCCATGCGGGACACCCTGCCGCGCACCGCCGACGACTTCCTGTGGGACGACGATGAAGCCTTCAACGCCCTGGGCGGCTTCGAAGGGGGCGCCGCGGAGATGCGTCGGGTTGTCGTGGGCAGCCTGACCACCTATCCGGTCGAGAACCTGTGGCTCGCCCTACGGGCTACCCTGCGCCAAATGGTGATGGTGCAGACGGGCGACCTGATGTCCGAGGAACTCACCGACAGCTATGACGTGATCCGGGCCCGGGTGCCCGCCGCCAACGCCGCAATGGTGGCGGCGTGGCAGCAGCAGGATCCGCCGATCAACTTCGATCCCATCAACCTGCTTCATGTGCCCGTCGCCTTGGCGGCGAGCCTGGCCGTGATGATCGCCGCCGGCGTCACCGCATGGCGCCGGCGGACGGATCTGGCGCTGCTGACCGGCAGCGTGGCCGTTTTGCTGCTCGCCAATGCGGCGGTCTGCGGCGTGCTGTCCAATCCGCACGACCGCTATCAGGCACGGATCGCCTGGGTGGCGGTGCTTGTGGCCTTCATCCTTCTGGTCAATGCCGCAGAGGCATTTCGACAACACTGGCCAGAAATGCGGTCAGGGCCAGCTGGATCGCCGCCACGAGGGCCGTAAGCCCCAGGATCAGCGCCCGCATGGTGGTGCCGAAGGCCAGATCGCCAAAGCCGGTCGCCGCCCAGTTGGAGAAGGCCCAGGCCTGGAACCCCAGTCCCAGGATGCCCAGCACCAGCGCCGCCCGCAGCACCCGTTCCAGGCTGAAGGCGTGCAACACCCGTTCGAGGTTCTCCGACGCCGGGAGAAACCCCAGCAAGGCGCCGTAGCGGCGGGCCACCAGGCCGAAGGACATGGCCTGGACCCCCACCAGCACGGTCATGGCCGCCACCAGGAAGGTGTGAATGTCGAGCCGAAGGGTTTTCGTGATCGCCAATGGCCCCGGATACAACACCGCGAGCCCGAGGCTGCCGAGCACCACCAGAAACAGGCCGGGATAGAAGAACAGCCAGCGCGGGCTGTAGACCAGCAGGAAGCGCAGATGCCGCCAGCCGTCGCGCCAGGTCTTCAGGTGCGGCGGACGGGTTCGCCCATCCTTCTTCAGCGTGGTGGGCACTTCGGCAATATCCAGCCCGGCGATGGAGGCGCGCACCACCATCTCGCTGGCGAACTCCATGCCGGAGGTCTCGAGCCGCAGCCCCCGCACCGCCGCCGTGTTGAACCCGCGCAACCCGCAGTGGAAGTCGCCCACGTTGATGCGGAAAAACAGCCGGCCGAGGAAGGACAGCACCGGGTTGCCCAGATAGCGATGCAGGAAGGGCATGGCGCCCGGTCCGATGCCGCCCTGGAACCGGTTGCCCATGACGATGTCGGCACCGGCCCGCAGCCGGGTCACGAAGGCATCCAGCTGGGAGAAATCATAGGAATCGTCGGCATCACCCATGATGATGAAGCGCCCGCGGGCGGCAGCGATGCCCCCCTTCAAGGCCGAGCCGTAGCCGCGCTCCGGCACCGCCACCACGCGCGCGCCGCCCGCGGTGGCGATGGCCTGGGAGCCGTCCGTGGAGCCGTTGTCCGCGATCAGCACCTCGCCCGGGATACCGCTGCGCGCCAGATAGGCCATCGCCTTGTCGACGCAGATCCCCAACGTTTCCGCTTCGTTGAGGCAGGGCATCAGGATCGTCAGTTCAATTGCATCCGCCACCGGCTGCGCCCCCTTCACCATGTTCACGTCCGCACCTGCGGACGTCCCCTAGCCCTGCCGTTCCGGCGTGTGCAGCACCAGCCCGTCCAGCGTTTCGGTCACCTTGATCTGACACGACAGCCGGGAGGTGGGACGCACATCGGACGCGAAATCCAGCATGTCTTCCTCCATGGAGCCCGGCTCGCCGACCGCGGCCCGCCACGCTTCATCCACATACACATGGCACGTGGCACACGCGCACGCGCCCCCGCAGTCGCCATCGATGCCGGAGACCGCGTTGCGGACCGCGGCTTCCATGGCGGTGGAGCCCACCGGGGCCTTCACGGTGCGCGAGGTTCCATCAAAGGCAACGAAAGTAATCGATGGCATGAGAGGCTCGTGAGTATGTCGGTGCCAAAGCCCGAAATGACCGGCGTTCAGGGCCGTATACCGGCAACGCGGCGGTAATACCAGAGCGCCCCGAACCTGCGTTAACGATACCTTCATATGTGTGACGCAGGCGGTTTCAATCGTCCGTCGAGATACGTTAAGATCAGTTAAGGTAAACTGTTGTCTGTGTGGCGTGCCTTACGCTGTTCACGTCAGACGATGGTAGCGCAGTTCCGGCGCCGTCGAGACGCGATCTCGGCGGACCGGTGGCAGAGGCGACGGCGACATGAAGAGCCCCAGGAAGATTCAGGATCCGACCGAGGCCGCACTCTCGGCGATCCAGGAAGCGCTGACGCTCCAGCTCGACGCCGCAGATCCGGCCCGGCCCGCGCCTCAGACGGAAGACCTGCCCGCCCCCCCGCCACCCCAGGCCCAGCCGCCCCAGCAGCAGCGCCCCAACCGGCGCCCCCGCATGGACGTGGCCGAGCGCCGCGCGGCCAATGACGATCGCCAGACCATCGGCCAGTTGCTCGCCGCCTTGCAGCGCCGCTCGTCCGCAGCCCCCTATTGGTGGGCGCTGGTGGGCTCGGCGGTGTGGATCGCCATCGGCTGCACCCTGGCCCTGGCCACGCAGCGGAGCGCTTTTGCCGAAATCTCCTCGGTGGAAAGCCTGCTGGCCTCCCCCGCTTTGCTGGTCATTCTGGCCGGCATCTTCCTGCCGCCGCTCGGCTTCTTCGGCACCGCCAGCGTCGTGCGCCGCACCCGGGACCTGCAGCTCATCGCCCGCTCCATGACCGAGGTGGCGCTGCGCCTGGCGCAACCCGAGCTGATCGGCACTGAAGCGGTCGTCACCGTGGGTCAGGCCGTGCGCCGGGAAGTGGCCGCCATGGGCGACGGCGTGGACCGCACCATCGCCCGCGCCGCCGAGCTGGAGACCGTCGTGCGCAACGAGGTGTCCATCCTGGAGCGCGCCTATGAGGACAATGAGATCCGCATCCGCAACCTCATCGAGGAACTGCAGGCGGAGCGGCAGAACATCCTGATCCACTCCGATCGCCTGCGCGAAGGGATCATCGACGCCGACAATCTGCTCTCCCATGAGGTTCAGGACGTCGCCGACAAGGTGAATGCCTCGGTGATGAGCGCCGCCGAGCGCGTGACCACCCTGTTCCAGCAGAAGGGCGACCATATCACCGAGACGCTGACCCGCGTCGGCGAGGCGATGATCGACTCCTTGAACGCCAAGGGCACGGAACTAATCGACCGGCTGCAACTGACCGGCAGCGACATCCGCAACGAATTGACCCATTCCAGCGACGTGGTGAGCGCGGCCTTGAAGGCCCGCACCGAGGAACTCGCCACCAACCTGCTGGCCTCCAGCACCGAGGTGACCGATCTGGTGGCCCGGTGGAGCGAGGACGTGCGCGCCAATGCCGATGCCACGCGCCAGGCCCTCACCGAGGCCCTCATCGAGAGCAGCGCTCAGGTCACCGACGAGATGAGCGTGCGCGCCGCCGAGGTGAACTCCGCCTTCCGCTCGACCGCCGAGAGCGTGGTGTTCGAATTCTCCAACCGGGGCGGCGAGCTGGTCCGCAAGGTGCAGGATACCGGCGAACGGGTCGCCGAGACCATCGCCCAGCGCGGCAGCGACATTGCCGACCGCATCGAAATGACCGGCACGCGCATCCATGAGGATGTGACGGCCCGAGGTGAAACCCTGCAGCAGCAGCTGTCGGAGACGGCCGACCGGGTGGTGGACGCCATGGACCGCGCCGGCGGCGCCCTGGCTGATACGCTGGTCGTGAAGAGCGACGAGATCACCCAGACCTTCATCCAGACCAGCGGCGAATTGAGCGAGCGTCTCGACGCGGTGGCGTCCGACGTCAGCAATGCGCTCGGCACCCAGGGCGAGAAGTTCAACGGCAGCTTCCGCCTGACCGCGGATCAGCTGGTGGCCGCCCTTGCCACCAACAGCGACGCGCTGGAGCAGATGCTCACCACCCGCCTGTCGGCCCTGGACGAGACCGTGTCCGTGCGCGGCGTCGAGCTGGCGGAGCGCATCGGCCAGGACAGCGCCATGGTGGCCAAGGCCGTGCAGGACAGCCTCGCCGCCTTCGACACCACTATCCGGGTCAATGGCCCGGAACTGGTGGACCACATTTCCGAGCGCATCGACGCGGTGACCGAGACCCTGCGCGGGACGCTGTCCGACCTCGATCAGCGCCTCAACACCACCAGCGACACCGTGGCTTCGGTGATCGACAGCCGCCTGTCCCACGTGGAAGAGGTGCTGGACGGCCGCAGCCAGAGCCTGACACAGACCATCGAAGGGCGCACGGCCGAATTGACCCGCGCCATGACCGAAGGCAGCCGCGCTGCCGCCGAGGCGCTGGACCAGACCACGCAGGCGGTGTCGGCCGCCATCGACGAGCGTGTGGCGCGCATCGAGCAAAGCCTCGGCGCCAGCGCCGACACCTTGTCCGAGGTGCTGGAAAGCCGCGCCGGCGAGTTCAGCCGGCTGGTGGCCGAGGGCACCCGCGAGGCCCGGGCGGCATTCGAGCAGACCAGCGACGCCGTGGCCGCCACCATCGATGGCCGTCTCGGCCGGATCGAGCATGTGCTGGACGAGCGCGCCCGCAGCCTCACCTCCACCCTTGAGGCGCGCACCATCGACTTCACCCGCGCGGTGACCGAAGGCACCCGCACCGCCAATGCCGCATTCGAGGAAACCAGCGAGGCGGTCGCCGCCACCATCGACGCCCGCCTCAGCCGCGTCGAGCAGGTGCTGAACGAACGCACCCAGAGCCTGACCCAGACCCTGGACGCCCGCGCCAGCGACTTCACCCGCGCGGTCACCGAAGGCACCCAGGCCGCCACGGCCGCCTTCGAGGAGACCACCGATGCCGTCGCGGCCAATATCGATGCCCGCCTCAGCCGCGTCGAGCAGGTGCTGGACGAGCGCACCCAGAGCCTGACCCAGACCCTGGACGCCCGCGCCAGCGACTTCACCCGCGCGGTCACCGAGGGCACGCAGGCCGCCACGGCCGCTTTCGAAGAAACCACCGATGCCGTCGCGGCCAATATCGATGCCCGCCTCAGCCGCGTGGAGCAGGTGCTGGATGAGCGGGCCCGCAGCCTGACCCAGAGCCTGGACGCCCGCGCCGCCGACTTCACCCGCCTGATGACCGACGGGACGCAGGCCGCCACCGCCGCCTTTGAAGAGACTGGCCAGTCGGTGGTCACCGCCATCGGCGAGCGCCTGGGCGAGATCGAGCAGGTGCTGGACGCCCGCGCCCAGAGCCTGACCCAGACCCTGGATGCCCGCGCCAGCGACTTCACCCGCGCGGTCACCGAGGGCACGCAGTCGGCCAACGCCGCCTTCGAGCAGACCACCCATTCGGTCGCCGCGGTCATTGACGAGCGCCTGGGCCGGATCGAGGAGACCCTGGACCAGCGCACCCAGTCGCTGACCCAGACCCTGGCAGAGCGGGCCACCGACTTCACCCGCGTGATCACCGAGAGCACCCGCAACGCCAGCGTGGCGTTCGAGCAGAGCAGCGAAGCGGTCGCTCTCACCATCGATCAGCGCCTCGGCCAGATCGAACAGGCCCTGGACGCCCGCGCCCAGAGCCTGACCGAGACCCTGGAGACCCGCGCCAACGAGTTCACCCGCGTGGTGACCGAAGGCACGCGCAACGCCAGCGAAGCCTTCGAGCAGTCCAGCGAGGCGGTCACCATCACACTGGACCAGCGCCTCGGCCGCATCGAGCAGACGCTGGAGCAGCGCACCCAGGCGATCACCGAGACCCTGGCCAACCGGACGGTGGACTTCGCCCGGGCCATCACCGAAGGCTCGCGCAGCGTCACCGAAGTCCTCGACCAGTCGGTGGATGCCCTCGACACCTACTTCGCCGTGCGCAGCAAGGCGCTGGGCGAGGTGCTCACGGAACGGGCCGAGGCGGTCAGCGACGCCATCGGCGCGCGGGCGCAGGATATCGCCGGCGTGCTGGACGGCCGTGTGGCGCGGATCGAGCAATTGGTCACCGGCCGGCTGGAGGGCATTTCCACCCTCATCGAACAGCGCGGCCTGGCGGTCGCCGATGCGCTCGCCGGACGGGTAGAGGACGTCACCGCCCTCCTCCGCAGCGAGGCGGGCGAAGTGGAACACAGCCTGGGCAGTCTGGCCGAGAGCGTGGGTCGCTCGCTGTCCGCGCAGGCGGAAGGCGTGGCCGCGACCCTGCGCACCAGCGCCGGCCAGGTGGAATTCAGCCTCGGCAGCCTGTCGGAAAACGTCGGCCGCTCGCTGACCGCGCAGGCGGACCAGGTGGCCACCACCTTGCAGAGCAGCGCCAGCCAGGTGGAACAGAGCCTGGGCAGCCTCGCCGATACGGTCGGCCGCTCGCTGACCGCCCAGGCGGAAGGCGTGTCGGTGGCCGTGCGCACGGGCGCCGGGGAAATGGAACAGAGCCTCAGCGCCCTGGCCGACAATGTGGGCCGCTCGCTCTCGGTCCAGGCCGAGGGGGTCTCGACCACATTGCGCACCAGCACCGGCGAGATGGAGCAGACCCTCACGGCTCTGGCCGACAACGTGGGCCGCTCGCTCTCGGTGCAGGCCGACGGTGTCGCGACCACCTTGCGCTCCAGCACTGGCGACATGGAACACACCCTCACCACCCTGGCCGACACCGTGTCCCGCGCGCTGGAAGTCCAGACGCACGCGATGTCCACCACCCTGCGCACCGGCGCCGGCGAAGTGGAGCAGAGCCTGGGCGCCCTGGCGACCACGGTTGGCCAGACCCTCGCCAACCAGGCCGACACCGCCGCCGCCACGTTGCGGTCCGGTGCCGGCAAGGTGGAGCAGCGCCTCAACGCCCTGGCCGAGAGCGTCGGCCAGTCCATGACTGGGCATGCGGACGAGATGTCCGCCGCCATCACCGCCCGCCTGTCGGAGATCGCCGCGCTGTTCGACGACAAGAACGGCACCTTCCTCGGCACCCTGGAAGCCAGCAGCCAACGGGCCGTCGCCGAGATCACCGCGGCCAACCAGCAACTGCGGGGCGACATCCAGGGCATTCTGGACCGCTTGGCGGCGACCAACGGGGACTTCCAGGCCGCCATGGGCGGCGTGCTGGAGAACCTGACCCAGTTCGAAGGCGGCTTCGCCGACAAGGTGGGCACCTTGCGCTCCAGCGTGGATCGCATCGGCAGCTCCGCCGACTCCACCGTTCAGCGTCTCGACGGCCAGGTGCAGAGCCTCCAGGCGGTCGCCGGCGCCACCCTCACCGAGATCGCCAGCCTCACCGAGCGCTTCGAGGCGCAGGGCCGCTTGGTGCTCCAGGCGTCCGAAGCCCTGGGACAGGCCCACACCCACGTGGACACCACCCTCACCAGCCGACGCGCCGCCATCGAGGAGCTCAGCGCTACCCTGACCCAGCGGGTCCAGGATCTGGACAGCGGATTGACCGCCTTCCAGGCCAGCGTCGAGGACAGCCTGCAGGCCGCCCAGGCCCGCACCCGGCAGATCGCGGCGGTCGTCGCCGACACCACGGCCGCTTCCGCCAAGGCCATCGATGGACAGCACAATGCGCTGCGCACCGCCGCCGATGCGGAGCGCGTCCGCCTCACCGAGATGCTGAAGGCCAGTTACGATGCGGCCCTCAGCGACGTGAACCGCTTGTTCGAGGAAGGCGGCCGCCGCTTCCTGACCGTTGCCCGCGACTTGAAGGGTGCGGCCGGAGAGGTGCAGCAGTCCATCGAGCTGGCGCGCGAGGAAATGAAGCGCGGCATTCTGGAATTGCCGAACGAGACCGAGGCCAGCGCCGCCACCATGCGCCGCGCCGTGGCGGAACAGATCAAGGCTCTGGCGGAGCTGAACGAGATTGTCGCCCGCCAGGGACAGTCTCTGGACGTGGCCGGGGCCACCACCCGCGTCATCGCCCGCACCGCGCCGCCCACCGTGCCGCGGGATGCCGAACCTGCGGTGCCGGCGCCCATGGGTCCGGCGCGCGAGGTGCAGACCCGCCCGCTCCCCGCCCGGGAAATCGCGCCCCGTGAGGTTCCGGCCCGCGAGTTGCCCGCCCAGGCCGCCCGTGAGCCGGCCCCGGCGCCGCGCGAGCCGGCTCCCGCCCCGCGTCAGCGGATCGAAGCGGCGCCACAGACCGAAGGCGGGCGCCGTCCGGCCCCCCGCCGGATCGAACCTCCCGTCGTCGAGCGGCCCGCGACGGAACCCCGCCCGGTGGCCGACGCCCGTCCCACCGAGCCCCGCGGACCGGCGCAGCGGCCGGCCGCCCCGCGGGAAGCGGAAGGGCGCACCGGCTGGTTGTCGGAGCTCCTGGCCCGCGCCTCCGGCGACCTGGAAGAAGCCAAGGCCGAGCCGGTGGCACGCTCCAGCCCGCGGCCGCCGCGTCCCCATCACCACATGATTGAATCCCTGGATTCTCTCTCCGTGGATATCGCCCGCATGATCGACCATCAGGCGGCGGTGGAATTGTGGGAGCGCTACAAGCGGGGCGAACGCAATGTGTTCACGCGGCGCCTCTACACCATGCAGGGCCAGCAGGCCTTCGAGGAACTGCGCCGCAAGTACCGCTCGGACGCCGAGTTCCATGAAACCGTGGACCGCTACATCGCCGAGTTTGAGCGCCTGCTCGACCAGGTGGCCGCCGATGACCGTGGCAACGTGCTGACCAAGACCTATCTCACCTCGGATACGGGCAAGGTCTATACGATGCTGGCCCACGCCGCCGGCCGCTTCGAATAAGCGGGCGCATCGATGGGATGACGAGACGGCGCGGAGCAATCCGCGCCGTCGGCGTTTTGAGGGCGTCTCGGGACCCTTTCCCCTCGTCGCCATGCTTCATCGGTAGCGGCGAGACGCTTCAACCGGCCGGCACAGCAGGGCCACCCGCACAGGACACATCCATGAGTTCCGCCACCGGCGATCGCCACAAGACGTATGAAGACGCGCTGGCACTACTGCTGGGAACGCTCTTCGTCTCACTGGGGATGTTGATCTATGCCAAGACCACGCTGGCCGTTGGGGGGCTCGCCGGTCTGGCGCTGCTGCTGAGCTACATCACCCCCGTCGGCTTCGGCCTCATCTTCTTCGCCATCAACCTGCCCTTCTATGTGCTGGCGGTGAAGCGGATGGGCTGGGCCTTCGCGTTGCGCACCTTCGTGGCCGTGGGCCTGGTGTCGCTGTTCTCGCGGCTGAGCAGCGGATGGGTGGAGTTCTCCCATCTCGACCCGCTCTACGCGACCGTCATTGGCGGGGGCCTGATGGGCACCGGCCTGCTCATGCTGTTTCGCCATCGCACCGGGCTTGGCGGGATCAATATCCTGGCGATCTACCTGCAGGAGGGCTGGGGCATTCGCGCCGGCTATTTCCAGCTCGGCATCGACCTTGCCATCATGGTCGCCGCGCTGTTCGTCCTGCCATGGGATCGCTGGCCGTTGGCCGTGCTCGGGGCAGTGATCGTCAATCTGATCCTGGCGATCAATCACAAGCCCGGCCGGTATCAAGGCATCAGCCTTTAGGCCTCACCGAGAAATCCGGGTCGGGCGGGACCCACCCCGTCAAGGTCCACTGGACGTCGCCCCGCGAGGCGTCAGCCCTGGGCGGCGGAGGCCCAGCGCACGAGGTCGATCAGCACCTGATTGCTGGCCTGGTCGAGCCCGGCGGTGGCGCTGGCGCCGCTGACGCTGGCCAAGGGCACGCGCGCGCTGAAGATCTTGGCCGCGAGAATGCGGCCGCTGGCGATCCCGATGAGCTTGGCGGAAATCTCCACCACGGCGAAGGTGCCCTCGGGGAGAACCTTCACGCCGAACATGCGCACATCGGTATTGAGCTGGTAGTCGCCCGACACGCCGTCGCCGGGTCGCGACACGCGGCGCAGCTTGCTACCGTTCTCGAACGCCTGGATCATCCGGGCCTGGAGCAGCGACGACAGCCGGTCGCTCCATTGCGCATCGGGCAGGTAGGTGAGCTGACCGGGCGCCGGCTCCACCACGATCTTTTCAGAATCTAACACCGCCAGCGCGGTCGGCGCCACCACGATCAGCTGACCGTTGGTGCCGCCCCGGGCGGAAAAGTCGCGCGGTGCAGAGAGGTCGAAGGTCGGCAAAGGGGGCGGGGAGCAAGCCGCCAGGGCGGTTGCACACGCCACCATCACTGCGGTGGCGGCAAAACGGCGGGCGGAAAGCTTGCGCATGTCAGAACCTGCGTCGCGAGTCATGCGCCATCACCGTCGGTTATATTCGGGTATCGCGCTGCCGCCGAAGATGAACTGTCGGGGATTACGCTCCAAATTCTTGAATACACGCTCGATTTCCGAAAGGGTACGGCGCCCGTCCACAGCCAGCGCTTCATATTGGCGCAGACCCGGACCCGTGAACTTGCTCAGTTCGGCTGTCAGCAGCGCGGTGCGTTGATCGAGGTTCTCCGCCAGCTTGCGCACGGAGGTGGCCGCGTCCGTAGCCTGGGCCAGCAGGCCGTCCTTGTCGCCGGACGCATGCTGCAGGTTGACCACCACCACATCCACCTTCTTCGCCAGATCGGTCAGCTGGACCATGATGTCGTTGGCGTTCTTGACCAGCGTTCCAATGTCCTCGGAGCGGTCCGACAGCGCTTTGCTGAAGGTCTCCACATTGGCGATGATCTCCGAGACCTGCTTGGGATCGACCGAATCCAGAATGACATTGATGCGCGCAGCCACCCCTTGCGCCGTCTGGATCAGCCCGGACATGCCGGTGCCGCCGTCCGCCTCGATGCGCGGAATGCCGTTGGGGCCGGGGGGAATGGGCGGCGCCTTGGCCGAGCCGCCGCGCACGCTCACCGCCACGATGCCGGTGATGCCCTGGGATTCCAGGCCGGCCTTGGCATCGGACAGGATGGGAACGTCATTGCGCACGCCGATGCGCACCAGCACCTGGTCCGGAGCACCGGGAACCAGGGCCAGTTCCGTCACCTGTCCCACCGGAATGCCATTGAACAGGACCGCATTGCCCTGACGCAATCCGCTGACCGAGCCCTGGAACAGGATCTCGAAGATCTTGCGGGTATTGCTGTCCTGTGGGCCCGCGAACCAATAGACGAACACGAAAGCGGCCGCGATCACTGCCAGAGTGAACGCACCGATGATGGTATAATTGGCCCGCGTCTCCATGCCGAATCTCGCCTTAACGCGCTGCCTGAACCGCCCGAGCGCGGGCGCCGTGGAAATAGGCTCGCAACCAAGGATGTTGCGATTCCATCATTGTCTCGATCGTACCTTGCGCGATCACTTTACCATCGGCCAATGCCGCGATTCGATCGCAGACGGTGTGAAGGCTATCAAGATCGTGCGTTACCATGAAAACGGTCAGGCCCAAAGTCTGCTGCAGGGTCCTGATCAGTTCATCGAAATCGCCGGCGCCAATCGGATCAAGGCCCGATGTGGGTTCGTCGAGAAAGACAATTTCCGGATCGAGAGCCAGCGCGCGCGCCAAAGCCGCACGCTTGATCATGCCGCCGGAGAGTTCCGACGGCAGCTTCTCACCGACATCAGGCTTGAGCCCCACCATCTCGATCTTGGCGAAGGCGATCTCGTCCATCATCCGCTGCGACAGGCGCAAGGTCTCCCGCAGCGGAAACTGGATGTTCTGCTTGACCGTTAGGGAGGAGAACAGCGCCCCCTGCTGGAACAGCACGCCCCATCGCCGCTCCACCGCCGAGCGCTCACGCTCGGTCAGCGTGTCGAGGTCCTGACCGAACACCTCGACCGTGCCGGAGGTCTTCGGCACCAGACCGAGGATGGTGCGGGTGAGCACCGATTTGCCACCACCGGACGTGCCGACGAAGCCGAGGATCTCGCCGCGGTAAACGTCCAGGTTGAGGTGATCAAGAATGACCCGATCCCCGAAGCCGACCACGATGTCACGCACACTGATGATGACCTCGCGGCTGATCTGCCGGCGGCGGGGCGAGGCGGCGGAGGGCGTTACGGCATCCATATCCCCGCCTCACATATTGATCGAGGCGAAGAACATGGCGAACAACCCGTCCACCACGATCACCAGGAAGATGGCCTTCACCACGGAGGCCGTGGTGTGCTGGCCCAATGATTCCGCGCTCCCGCCCACCCGCAGGCCTTCCATGCAGCCGACGATGCCGATGATCGCTGCCATGAACGGCGCCTTGATCATCCCAACCTCGAACTGCTCCAGGGTGATGGCCTCCTTCAGCCGGCCGATGAACACGTCCGGGGCAATGCCGCCGTAGAACCAGGCGACAATCCCGCCGCCCACCAGCGCAGCGATGGAGCCAATGAAAGTGAGCAGCGGCAATGCGATGATCAGAGCGATCAGGCGCGGCACCACCAGCACCTCGATCGGGTCGAACCCCATCACCCGCAAGGCATCCACTTCCTCGCGCATGCGCATGGAGCCGAGTTCGGCGGTGTAGGCGCTGCCCGAGCGGCCGGCGATCATGATGGAGACGATGAGCACCCCCAGTTCGCGCAGTACCAAGACGCCCACCATGTCGACCACATAGATGTCGGCGCCGAACCTGCGGAAATTGAAGATGCCCTGCTGCGACAGGATGCAGCCGATCAGGAAGGTGATCAGGACGATGATGGGAACCGCGCGAAAGCCCACCCGATCGACCTGATTGACCATGGAGGTGAACCGGAACGAGCGGGGCCGCGACAGGGTGCGCAGGAACGCGGCCATCACTGCCCCGATGAAATTCATCAGGGCCAGGGCGTCTTCCCCGATGTTGAACATCTCCCGGCCGATGCGCTCGAACACCCCGGCGGTCTTGCGCTCGGGCGGCGGCGGCTCGCGGCCGGTCCGGGTCATCTCGTCGATGAGCACGGTATAGCAGGGGTTGAGGCCAATCACCTCGGCCTGCACGCCCTGGGTCTGCCAAGTTCGGCGCAGGCGCTCCAGCAGAAGCGCGCCGAAGGTATCCATCTTCTGCACGTCGGACAGGTCGATTTCCACCGCCCGCGCTTCGGCGTGGGCACCGGACTGTTTGCTGACCGCCTGCTCCAGTTCATCGGCGAACTCGGAGGTCCACGCGCCATGCCCCTCGACCTTGAGATGGTCGCCATCGGCGTGGACGTCGAGCAGCAATGTGTTGGCCAAACAGGTCTCCTGCGGCGGGACTCATCCCTTGAGGACGAGTATCCCCATGCTCATACTCGGACCACCGCACCGCGTCGAGATGCGGTAAGTCTCAGCTGCAACGCAGCAGATTCGCGTCAGTTCCATCTTACCATTTTTATGTGCGAACCCGATGCCCATGCCCCTCCTGACTGTGCGCGTCGAGCGGTTCCCCATCGCCGGAACCTTCACCATTGCGCGAGGGTCGAAGACCGAAGCGGTGGTCGTGGTGGCCCATCTGCGGCATGGCGAAGCGCAGGGCCAAGGCGAATGCGTGCCCTACGTGCGCTATGGTGAGACGGTGGACCAGACGCTGGCCACGCTGGAAATGCTGGCGGCCGACGTCGCCAATGGCCTCGATCGCGTGGCCCTGCAGACGCGCCTGCCGGCCGGGGCCGCGCGCAACGCATTGGACTGCGCGTTCTGGGACCTCGAAGCCAAGAGCAGCGGCATACCGGTGGCCGAACGCCTTGGCCTTCCGGCCCTGCGACCACTGACCACAGCGTTTACCTTAAGTCTCGATTCTCCCGCCGCCATGGCCGCCGCGGCCGCGGCTGCGAACCGCCCGCTTCTGAAGCTCAAGCTGGGTGCCGATGGCGACGAGGCGCGCCTGCTGGCCATCCGCGCCGCAGTGCCGCACGCCCGGCTCATCGTGGATGCCAACGAGGGCTGGACCGCGGAGACGCTCAGCCAGCGGATGGCCGCATGTGCCGCCGTCGGGGTGGAATTGATCGAACAGCCGCTGCCCGCCGACGATGATCATGCGCTGAGCCACATGCCCCGGCTCGTTCCGGTCTGCGCGGACGAGAGCGTGCACGATCGGGCGGGGCTGGCGGCCCTGCGGACGCGCTATGACGCCGTGAATATCAAGCTGGACAAGACGGGCGGCCTCACGGAAGCCCTGGCGCTCGCAGAGGAGGCGCGGGAACAGGGCTTTTCCATCATGGTGGGCTGCATGCTCGCCTCATCCTTGGCCATGGCGCCGGCCATGCTCGTCGCCCAACAGGCGGCGGTGGTGGATCTGGACGGGCCGTTGCTGCTGGCTCGGGATCGCGTGCCTGGCTTGCATTACGACGGCGCCCTCGCCTTCCCGCCCGACCCGGCCTTGTGGGGCTGAAGCCAGCGCGACACCAAAGCGGCGGACAAGCCTGCCAGCCCCAGTCCGGCAGAGACCAGGAAGGTGTCGGCGCCATAGGCGGCAAACAAGGTGCCGGAGACGGCGCTGGTGGCGGCCATGGCCAGGCTCACGGTCCATCCGGCCAGAGACTGCACGGTGGCCGCGCGGTGCTCCGGCACAGCCCGGGCGACCAGTTCCACCAGCCCGAGATAGGTGGCGCCGAAGGTGGCGCCATGCAGCAATTGCAACGGCACCAGCAAGGGCAGCGAAGGATCCTGCGTCAGCAGCAGAAACCGCACCACCGCCGCGGCCCCGCCGAGGGCCAGCAACGCCGCAGGGTCGAGGCGCCGCAGCACCCGCGTGCCAAAGCGAAACAGCACGATCTCCGCAACCACCCCCGTGGCCCAGAGGGCGCCGATCGCGGTCAAGGACAGGCCCTGGGCGCGCCAGTTCACCGAGCCGAAGGCATAGAGCGGCGCGTGGCTGGCCTGGATCAGGGCGGCGGCGAGGATGCCCACCACCAGGGCCGCCCTCGCCCGCGGCAGGCTGAGATGGGCGGCCCCCTCGCGGGCGGCGCGCGGCAATTCCGGCAGCGCAACGCACGTGACCAGGAATGCCGCGTGCCCCGCCAGCATCATGGCGATGACGATGCCTTCCCCCGTGCGGGCGATGATCGCGCCACCGGCCACGTTGGCGAGGATGAACGAGGCTGAGCCCCAGAGACGACTGCGGCCATAATCCACCCGTTTGGCGCGGGCCTGTCGGGTGGCGTAGGCGTCGAGCAACTGAAACGATGGATTCCACACCGTGGCGGACAGGCCCAGCACCAGCATGATCGCCAGAGGCGTCCGTGCAAACGCCAGCAGCGCGATCAATCCGACGGTCACGGCTGCCAGCGCCGTGAGCAAGGCTTTCGGGCGTCCCAACCGGTCGGACAGCCATCCGAGCACCGGCGTCGCCAGCAGGCGGGTCACCAGCGGGACCGCCAGCGCGGCGCCGATCTCCTGGGAGTCCAGGCCCCGCCCTTCCAGCCAGAGCGGAAAGAAAGGCATATAGACACCGAGGGCAAAGAACAGCGCCCCGTATGCCGAACCGAGGGCAAGCCGCACCGGCCGGTCGGGCTGCCCCGTCATCGCTGCCATCCCTCAGGTTTATATTGCGCCGTCGACCCGGACGAACGCCGCCGCGCGGGCTTACAGATAGGCGCGGGCGATGGCGAGGAAATCGTCCGCCTTGAGGCTGGCGCCGCCCACCAGCGCGCCATCCACGTCGGGCGCGCCCAGCAGCGCCGCCACATTGTCCGGCTTGACCGAACCGCCATAGAGGATCCGCATGCGCTGGGCGGCGTCCCCGAAGCGCTGGGTCAGAACGCCGCGGATCACCCCGTGGACCTCGGCCACATCCTCCGGGGTCGGCACCAGGCCCGTGCCGATGGCCCAGACCGGCTCATAGGCCACCACCAGCGTCTCCGGCGTCGCGCCATCCGGCACCGAGCCCCGCACCTGGCGGGCCACCACCGCGTGGCAATGGCCGGCCTCCCGCTGGGCCTCCGTCTCGCCGACACACACCACCGCCAGCAAACCCGCGCGCCAGGCCGCTTCCGCCTTCTCCCACACCAGCTCGTCGCTCTCGTGGTGGTCCGCGCGGCGCTCGGAATGCCCGACGATCACCGCCGTGGCGCCGGAATCGGCCAGCATTTCGGCGGAGAGATCGCCGGTATAGGCGCCGCTCGCCTTGACATGGCAATCCTGGGCCCCGATCCGCAGCGCCGTCTCAGCCGCTTCGGCCGCGGCCAGCGCCAGGAGGGTGGCCGGCGGGCACAGCAGCAGGTCCACCCGTGCCGCGAGCCCGGCGTCATAGCCCTGCGCGATCTCCTTGATTTGAGCCCCAGACCCCCGCAGGCCGTTCATCTTCCAATTTCCGGCAACAAGGGGACGGCGGTCAGCGGGCATCAGGATCTCCGGGGGCAGGTGATTCCCCTCGGTTAGCAGAGCGACGCGCCACCGGCAAACATCGCAGGCGTTGCAAGGCAAAAAAGGGCTGCGCCTGCGCCGTTGCGGCGGCGTGCCCCCCTCCCTATGATGCGCGCCTTCCGCTCCGGGCTGTGCCGGGCGATCCTCGAACCAGACCGAACGATGGTACTCCAGAATCTCCGCAAGGGCGCATCCGGCCTAATCGCCAAGGTCTTCCTCCTCGTGCTGATGGTCAGCTTCGTCCTCTGGGGCATTTCCGGGGTGTTCCAAGGCTATGGAATCAACACCGTGGCCACGGTCGGCGGCACCGACATCCCGGTCGATGCCTTCCGCCAGCAATATCTGGATCAGATCCAGCGGGTCGGCCGTCAGGCGGGCCGCGGCATCACGCCGGAGCAGGCGCGGGCCTTCGGGCTTGATCGCCAGGTGCTGAGCCAGATGGTCACCGAGGCGACCCTCGACGACGCCGCCCGCACCCTGGGTCTGGCCATGTCCGACGCGGAACTCCTGAACGGCCTGCGCGACAATCCCGCGCTCCGCCCGCCCGGCGCCACCGCGTTTGATCCGGCCTATTTCGCGCAGTTGCTGCGCGCCAACAATCTCACCGAGCAGCGGTTCCTGGCCGCCGAGCGCAAGCGTGTTCTGCGCCAGCAACTGGTGGAATCGCTGGGCGGCGGCATCGCCTTGCCGGCGACGCTGAAATCGGCCGTGCATCGCTTCGAAGGCGAGCAGCGGGCGGTGTCCTATCTGGACGTGACCTCGGCCGCCGTGACCGCCGGGCCGGCGGCCACCGAGGAGCAGCTCAAGGCCTATTATGACACCCACAAGGTGGCCTTCCGGGCTCCCGAATTCCGCAAGCTGACCATTCTGGCGCTGACGCCGGCCACGCTGGCCGCCTGGGTGCAGGTCCCCGACGCGGACGTCCGTGCCGCCTATGAGCGCAATGCGTCCCGATTCGGGACGCCGGAGCAGCGGGAAATCCAGCAGGTGGTCTTCCCCACCGAGGCGGACGCCGCCGCGGCCCTGGAGAAGCTCAAGGCCGGCACGCCCTTCGCCGACATCGCTGCCGCCCGTGGCCTGACGGCCAAGGATACCGACCTCGGCCTCGTGACCAAGGCCGCCATCATCGATCCGAAGGTGGCCGATGCCACCTTCGCATTGCCCGCCGACGGCACCTCGGAGCCGGTGGCCGGTCGATTCGGCTATACGCTGGTGCATGTGGGCAAGATCGTCCCCGCCGCCCAGAAGCCGTTCGAAGAGGTCCAGGAAGGCCTGCGCCGCGACCTGTCCGTGGAGCGCGCCCGGCGCGAGCTGATGGACAAGCACGACGCCCTGGAAGACGAGCGCGGCTCCGGCGCCACGCTTGCGGAAGCGGCGGCGAAGCTGGGGCTGGCCACCGAAGTGATCGACGATGTGGATCGCTCCGGCCGCGATCCCTCGGGCGCGGAAGTCACCACTATCCCCGGCCGCGCGGACGTGCTGGCGGGGGCATTCGCCAGCCGTCCCGGCACCGACAACGAGCCGGTGCAGCTGCCGCAGAATGGTGGCTACGTCTGGTACGACGTCAACGAGATCACGCCCTCGCACGAGCGCGCCTTTGATGCGGTGCGCGAGCAGGTGGCGGCGCGCTGGACGGAAGACGAGATCGCCAAGGCGGTGGATGCCAAGGCCAAGGCACTGCTGGCCGAACTTCAGGCGGGCAAGCCCATCGCCGAAGTGGCCAGCGCCGCCGGTCTGGACCTCAAGACGGTGGGCGGCCTGAAGCGGGGCCGTGCCGAAGGCGACTTCACCGCCGACGCCGTCGCCAAGGTGTTTGCCTTGCCGGAAGGCGGGACGGGCCTTGCGGCAGGATCGGTGCCCGTGGAGCAGCTGGTGTTCCAGGTCACCAAGATCGACATCGCCACCGACACGCCCGCCGATGCACGCATCGATGCCCAGTTGCAGCAGCAGCTGGAGAGCGATGTGATGCAGCAGTATCTCACCGCCGTGCAGGGCAAGATTGGCCTGAAGGTCAACGAGCGGGCGCTGCAGCAGGCGACCGGCGCCAGCGCGGTGAACTGAGGGTGAGCGGCATGAGTGCACCGAGCCCCTTTGACAGCTTCGCCGCCCGTTATGCGCGCGGCGAAGCCCAGGTGGTGTCCACCACCTTGGTGGCCGATCTGGAAACCCCGGTCTCCGCCTTCCTGAAGATCGCCGGCGACACGCCCAATGCGTTTCTGCTGGAATCGGTGGAAGGGGGCGAAACCCGCGGCCGCTATTCCATGATCGGACTGGAGCCGGATCTGATCTGGCGCAGCAACGGCGCTCAGGCGGAAATCAACCGCAGCGCGCTGACGGACAAGACCCGCTTCGAGCCCTGCCCCGAACCGCCGCTCCAGGCGCTGCGGGCCTTGCTGGCGGAATCGGCCATCGATCTGCCCGACGGCGCGCCGCCCATGGCGGCCGGCGTGTTCGGCTATCTGGGCTATGACATGGTGCGCCAGATGGAGCGCCTCGCTCCGGCGAAGCCCGACCCCATCGGCGTTCCAGAGGCGCTCCTGATCCGCCCCACCATCATGGTGGTGTTCGATGCGGTGAAAGACGAGATCACTGCCGTCACACCAGTCCGCCCGCAGGCGGGGGTGAGCGCCACCGCCGCTTTCGAGGCTGCGCTGGCCCGTCTCGATCGGGTGACTTTGGCGCTAGAACAGCCCATCGCCCATCCCGCCCCGGACCCCTTCCACGCCACGGTGGAAGCCAGCTCGAACACCTCGCAGGATGCCTTCTGCGACATGGTGGAGCGGGCGAAGGACTATATCCGCGCCGGCGACATCTTCCAGGTGGTGCTGTCCCAGCGCTTCGACAGCCCGTTTGCCCTGCCCCCCTTTGCCCTCTACCGGGCGCTGCGGCGGATCAACCCGGCGCCGTTCCTGGTCTATCTGAATTTCGATGGCTTCTCCGTGGTCTGCTCCAGCCCGGAAATCCTGGTGCGTCTGCGCCGCAACAAGGTGACCATCCGGCCGATCGCCGGTACCCGCCGCCGCGGCGCCAGCCCCACCGAGGACGACGCACTGGCCGCCGAGCTGCTGGCCGATCCCAAAGAGCGCTCCGAGCATCTGATGCTGCTGGATCTGGGCCGCAACGATGCGGGCCGAGTGTCGCAGATCGGCAGCGTCAAGGTCACCGACAGCTTCTTCATCGAGCGCTACAGCCAGGTCATGCACATCGTCTCCAATGTGGAAGGCGATCTGGACCCGCGGTTCGATGCCCTCGACGTGCTGGCGGCCGGCTTCCCGGCCGGCACGGTTTCCGGCGCCCCCAAGGTGCGGGCCATGGAGATCATCGACGAGCTGGAGCGCGACAAGCGGGGCATCTATGCCGGCGCCATCGGCTATTTCGGCGCCAATGGCGAGATGGACACCTGCATCGTGCTGCGGACTGCGGTGGTCAAGGACGGGCGCATGTATGTGCAGGCGGGCGCCGGTCTGGTCTACGACAGCGTACCCGAGAGCGAATACCAGGAGTGCGTGAACAAGGCCAAGGCGCTGTTCCGGGCCGGCGAAGAAGCGGTGCGCTTTGCCGCGCGAGCGGGACGCGGACAATGAGCCAGACCCGGCCAGGGACACCGGTTCGGCGATGGCGTCGCGCTTGACCAGCTGATCGCCGCCACGCTTTAACCTCGAGGGCGCTGCGTGTAACTGACCGCGCGACGCCTGCCCGGATCCGCCGGGCGCCTGGAGCCCCGATGACCGCCGTCACGCTGATCGATAATTACGACAGCTTCACCTACAACCTCTGGCATTATCTCGGTGAGCTGGGCGCCACCGTGACCGTGCATCGCAACGATGCCCGTGACGTGGAGGGCATTCTCGGTGATCGCCCGGACGCCATCGTCATCTCCCCCGGCCCCTGCAGCCCCACCGAAGCCGGCATCTGCTGCGACCTCATCGCCGCGGCCAGCGCCTCCGTGCCGGTTCTGGGCGTGTGCCTGGGGCATCAGGCCATCGGGCAGGTCTTCGGCGGCGACGTGATCCGCGCGCCGGCGCCCATGCATGGCAAGCTGTCGGAAATCCACCACGAGGGCCGCTCGGTGTTCCGCGGGCTCAACCAGTCCTTCCTGGCCACCCGCTATCATTCGCTGATCGTGGCGCGGGACACGCTGCCGGAGGCATTGGAAGTCACGGCCCACACCGACGACGGCCTCATCATGGGCCTCGCCCATCGCACCCACCCGGTGCATGGCGTGCAATTCCATCCCGAGAGCATTGCCTCGGAGCACGGCCACGCGCTGCTGCGCAATTTCCTCGACATCGCCGCCGCCTTCAACGGCGCCCGCAGCAAGGATTGAGCACCATGGAGCGGTTTCGACCCCTGCTGAGCAAGGTGGCGACGGGCGCCGCCCTGTCGCGCGACGAATCGGCCTATGCCTTCGACAAGATGATGTCCGGCGAGACCACGCCCTCGCAGATGGGCGCCCTGCTCATGGGTCTGCGGGTCCGCGGCGAGACGGTGGACGAGATCGTCGGCGCCGTCTCGGTGATGCGCGCCAAGATGCTCACGGTCGAGGCCCCGGACGAGGCGGTCGACGTGGTGGGCACCGGCGGCGATGCGTCGGGCTCCTACAATATCTCCACCTGCGCCTCCTTCATCGTGGCCGGCGCCGGGGTGCCGGTGGCCAAGCACGGCAACCGGGCGCTGTCCTCCAGGTCCGGTGCCGCCGACGTGCTGGCCGCCCTGGGCGTTCGGCTCGATCTGACGCCGGACGCTATTTCCCGTTGCATCGCGCAGGCGGGCATCGGCTTCATGTTCGCCCCCGCGCATCACCCGGCGATGAAGCATGTGGGACCCACCCGCGTGGAGCTGGGCACTCGCACCATCTTCAATCTGCTGGGGCCGTTGTCCAATCCGGCGGGCGTGCGGCGCCAGATGGTGGGGGTGTTCGCCAAGGGCTGGATCACCCCCTTGGCCGAAGTGCTCAAGGCGCTGGGCTCGCATCGGGCCTGGGTGGTGCACGGCTCCGACGGGCTGGATGAACTGACCATCTCCGGGACCACCGACGTGGCAAGCCTGGAGGACGGCCATGTGCATACCTTCGAGATTGCGCCGGAGGACGTGGGCCTGACCCGCGCACCCGCCGAAGCGCTGCGCGGCGGCGACGCCGAGCACAATGCCGCGGCCCTGCGCGCCGTGCTGGACGGGGAGCCCGGTGCCTATCGCGACGTGGCACTACTCAATGCTGCCGCCGCGCTTCTGGTGGCCGGCCGCGCCAAGGATCTGTTGGAAGGCGTGGAGATGGCGCGCACCAGCGTCGACACCGGTTCGGCACGGGCGCGCCTCCAGCAACTGGCGCGCGTCTCCCAATCCCTCGCCCCCCAGGTGGACGCATGAGCGACATTCTCACCCGCATCGAACTCTACAAGCGTGCGGAGATCGATGCCGCCAAGGCTGCGTGCCCCCCGGCCGAGGTCGAGGCCGCGGCGCGCGCGGCCCCGCCGGTGCGCCCGTTTGCCGGAGCACTGCGCGCCAAGATCGCCGCGGGACAGACGGCGCTGATCGCCGAAATCAAGAAGGCCAGTCCCTCCAAGGGCTTGATCCGCCCGGATTTTGATCCGCCCGCGCTGGCCCGCGCCTATGAGGCGGGCGGCGCCGCCTGTCTCTCGGTCCTCACCGACACGCCCTCTTTCCAGGGCGCACCGGAGTTCCTGGTCGCGGCGCGCGCGGAGGTGTCGCTGCCGGTGCTGCGCAAGGATTTCATGTACGACACCTATCAGGTGGCGGAAGCCCGCGCCTGGGGCGCCGATTGCATCCTGATCATCATGGCCGGGGTGGAGGACGCGCTGGCGCTGGATCTCCTGGAGGCCGCCCGTTCCTATGGCATGGACGCCATCGTGGAAGTTCACGACGAACCCGAACTGGATCGGGCCCTGGCCCTGCCCGCGCCCCTGATCGGCATCAACAACCGCAACCTGAGGACCTTCGAGACTACGCTGGCCACCAGCGGGCGCCTCGCGCCCAAGGTGCCAAAGGACCGGATCGCCATCGGCGAGAGCGGCATCTTCACGGCCTCCGACGTGGCGCAATTGGCCAAGGTCGGCATCGCCAGCATCCTCGTTGGCGAGAGCCTGATGCGCCAGGACGACGTCGCCGCTGCCACCCGCACCCTGTTGGCGCGCTGACGTTCCCCACTGGCGGCGGCTGCGCCATACTGGGCACAGCCCGCCGCAGATGCGGGCATCAGGGAGACAGCGCATGACCCCGTTCTCGGACCGTTTCCATCGTCCCGCGCCGGCGCTCGCCGGCGCCGCTCTGCTCGCCTTGGTGAGCACCGCGCCGGCTCTGGCGGCGGATGTCACCGGCCTGTGGGCGACACCGACCCGCGACGGCCAGGTGGAAATCACCAAATGCGGGTCCTCGGTCTGCGGCCGCCTGGTCTCATCGGCTGGCATCAAGGCCGACCCCGGCCTGAAGGACGCCAACAACTCCGACCCGGCCCAACGCGGTCGCCTGCTGAAGGGCCTGCTGATCCTGAAGGGGCTGACCGGCGGCCCGACCGACTGGAGCGGCGGCGAGATCTATAATGCCGAGGACGGCAAGACCTATTCCGCCTCGCTTTCCATGAGCGGCGACAACATCTTGAACGTGCGCGGCTGCATCGTGGTGCCCTTGTGCAAGACCCAGACTTGGACCAGGGTCCGCTGATGACCGGCCTGACCCATCTGGATTCCGACGGCGCCGCCCGAATGGTCGACGTCTCCGACAAGCCCTCCACCGCGCGCGAAGCGCTGGCGGAAGGGCGGGTGGTGATGGCCAAAGCGACACTGGACCTCATCCTCTCTGGCAATGCGAAAAAGGGCGATGTCCTCGGCATCGCCCGCATCGCCGGCATCATGGCCGCCAAGCGCACCCATGAGCTCATTCCGCTCTGCCACCCCTTGATGCTGACCAAGGTGGAACTGGAGGTGGCCCCCGACGCGGCGCTGCCGGGTCTCACCGTCACTGCGCGGGTGAAGACCGCCGGCCAGACCGGGGTGGAGATGGAGGCGCTGACCGCCGTGTCTGTGGCCTGTCTCACCATCTACGACATGGCCAAGGCGGTAGACCGCGGCATGCGGATCGAGAATGTGCGCCTGCTGGAGAAGGCGGGCGGCCGCTCCGGTCATTGGCGGGCGGAGACGGACTGACATGGCGCATGACAAGACGCCGGTGCCGGACGCGCCACGGCCGGGCCTGATGTCCGTGGCCCAGGCCCTTGCGGTGGTGACCGCCGATCTTCAGCCGCTTCCCTCGGAGATCGTCGGCATTGAGGCTGCGGCCGGCCGCGTGCTGGCGGCGCCGCTCCACGCGCGCCGGAGCCAGCCCCCAGCCGACATGTCCGCCATGGACGGCTACGCCTTTGCCTATCCCGACCCCCTCACGGTGCCGGCCAGCTTCACGGTGATGGGCGAATCCGCCGCCGGGCGTCCGTTCGCCGGCGCAGTGGCGACGGGGGAGGCCGTGCGGATCTTCACAGGCGCGGTGCTGCCAGCCGGCACGGACACGGTGATGATCCAGGAGAACGTGACCCGCGACGGTGACCGCGCAACCCTCACCGTGTCGGTGACGCGCGGCCGCAATGTGCGGCTGGCGGGGTTCGACTTTGCCGTGGGCGACCTCTTGCTGCCCAAAGGGCGCAGGCTCAACGGGCGCGACGTGATGCTGGCCGCCGCCGCCGACCATGCGGACCTGGCGGTGATGCGGCGCCCGCGGGTGGGAATCATCCAGACCGGGGATGAATTGGTGCGCCCCGGCGCGGGCGCCGGCGCCGGATTCGAGGTGGTGGTCTCCAATGTCTACGGGATCACCGAGCTGGCGCGCGCGGCCGGCGCGGAGGTGATCGATCTCGGGCTCGTGGGCGACAGCATGACCGCCACGCAAGCCGCGATTCGGCGGGGGGCTGAGCTGGGGCTGGACATTCTGGTGTCGTCCGGGGGTGCCTCGGTTGGCGAGCACGACCTGATGGCGCCAGCGCTGCGGGCGGAAGGCGTCGCTCTGTCCGTCCACAAGATCGCCTTGCGGCCGGGGAAGCCGCTGATGTTCGGTGCGCGCGGACCCCTGCGCGTGCTCGGTCTACCGGGCAATCCGGTGTCCGCTTATGTCTGCGCCCTCCTGTTCCTTCTGCCCTTGGTGCGGAGCCTCCAGGGCGAAGATGGCGCCGTGATGCCCACCCAGCCCGCGCGACTGGGGCGCGACATGCCGGTCAATGACAGCCGCATGGACTTCATCCGCGCCGGCCTGACCCACGATGCGGACGGCGCCCTGCGCGCCACCCCGCTCCCGATCCAGGACAGCGGCATGCTGTCCTCGCTGGCCCGCGCCGAATGCCTGCTGATTCGTGACGCTTTTGCGCCCGCCGCGGTCGCCGGCAGCCCCTGCCGGATCATTGCCCTCAACGGGTAGCGATCCGTTTACGCCATGTTCACGCTTGCGGAACAAAAAAGAAACAGGTACATCCTGTTCTCGATTTGTTTCCGCATTCGGCGGGGCATTTCCGGGATCCGGGACGGCACGGGGCGGGACCACGCATGCTCACGCGCAAGCAATACGATCTACTGCGCTTCATCCATGAGCGATTGAA
Source organism: Azorhizobium sp. (assembly GCA_965227945.1). GTDB lineage: Bacteria > Pseudomonadota > Alphaproteobacteria > Rhizobiales > Xanthobacteraceae > Azorhizobium. The sequence continues at coordinate 1,413,713 of CBDDGQ010000005.1, forward strand.
GGAAACCGGCGTTCCGCCGTCCTTCGATGAGATGAAGGAAGCTCTCGACCTCCGGTCGAAGTCGGGCATTCACCGCTTGATCACGGCCTTGGAAGAGCGCGGCTTCATCCGCCGCCTGCCCAACCGGGCCCGGGCCCTGGAAGTGGTGCGTCTGCCGGATAGCGCGGCGCCTGGGCTTGCGGCGGCCCGGAGCAGTGCCCGCGGATTTTCGCCCAGCGTCATCGAAGGGAGCCTCGGCCGCGTACGTCCCATGGCGGACGACGACGAGGTCGCCCCAACCGTGGCCGTGCCGGTGATGGGACGAATTGCAGCCGGGTCCCCGATCTCGGCGATCCAGACCCGCAGCCATACCTTGAACCTGCCCCCGGAAATGCTGGGATCAGGCGAGCATTTCGCCCTCGAAGTGCGCGGCGACAGCATGATCGATGCCGGCATCCTGGACGGCGATACCGTGCTCATCCGCAAATGCGAGAGCGCCGAGACCGGTGACATCATCGTCGCTCTGGTGGACGACGAGGAAGCCACGTTGAAGCGGTTGCGCCGCAAGGGCGCCTCCATCGCGTTGGAAGCGGCCAACCCGGCGTATGAAACCCGGATCTTCGGTCCGGATCGGGTGCGCATCCAGGGCCGACTCGTCGGCCTGATGCGGCGCTACTGAGCCCGACACCCCGCTGTCGGCGCAGGCGATCGGTGCTCAGAGGGGTTCGCGGCCGGAGCGGCGTCCGGTCGGCATAGGGGTGCCGCGATGCGGCATAGAGATCGAGACGTTCGCCAGTTCGAGGACATGTCGAAGGCTCTAGGGGGCGCCGGCGGCATCATCCGCTGCCCGCTGCGTGGCAAGGTCTTCGCTCGGTTCCGCCGCCGGGAGCGGCGGGAGCACGGGCATCCAGGGGCGTTGCACGCCCACGGGGCGCGTGGGCTCCACACGCCAGCGCGCGGCGAATTGGTCTCGCTGGGGTGGCCCGCGCGCCGCAATGAGCGTGCGGCGATTGGGCTGTGGCCCAACAGCAGGCTGCACCCGCGGGTCTTGCGCGCTGCTCTGGATGGCCGCGTCCGGCTGGGCCTGTTGTCGCTCATGGCCTTGCTGATCAGGATGCGCCATCGCCCCTTCGATCGGTTCGGTGGCCGCCGGCGGTCCGGCCCGCGCTTGCCGTCGCAGCGAGGCGCGGTGGTCCGCAGCCATGCGCCGCGGTCTGTGTCGGAGCGCCGGGACCGCGGCGGGGTCGGGGGACGCCGTATCGCCAGCCGGATTGATGGTGCGGACGGCGCCAGTGCCGACAAAGGTGTGCGCCGGGCTCGGCGATCCGCCCGCAGGTGGTGCCGCCGACGCCGGCAGGATCGTCATCGGGGCCGCTGATCGCGGCGGCATGGCGATCTCGTCACCATCCGCCAAATCGTCGCTTCCACTCTCTGACACCTCCGCATCCGGGAGGGCACTCTGCCAAGAGGGATCGGATCGCGCAGGCGACAGGGGCGATCCGTGCAACATCCCGGCGGAAACGGCTTCCGAGCGGCGGTACAGCGCCAGAGTGCCCGTGCGCGCCAGCTCTGCGGAGGAGATGACACGGGCCTCGCAGCGGCGCGGCGGAGGGAAAGGCGTGACCAGGATGGTCGCCTCCAGGCAGTCGCGCTCGAGACTTTCCAACCGATGGGATACCGCGAGCCATCCCCCTCCGGGCAGGGGCGCCACGCAGCCCTGCCCATCACAGCGAAAGGCGGCCGCGAGATCGGGCGTCGGCGCGGCGCGGGTGTCGCCCTCGCGGGAGAGCCATTGCTCCACCACCAGGCGGCTGCTCTTGGCGCCCACGACACTCAGACGCCCATCGGCTGCGCGCACCGCCACGGTCTGCGCATTGGGTGCCACCAGCACGTCCGGATGCGGCGGGGCTCCCAGCAACAGGACCGCGGCGAGGGCGGGGAGCACCGCGGTGAGCCTCAGCACTCCGCCGAACAGACACAGGCACAGCAATGCCAGCGTTGCCGCACCGGCGGCGGCTGGGGTCACCAGATCGGTGCGGGTGTCCGCCCCCGGCAGAGCGGCCACCAGATCGGAGACCCGCAGCATCACTTCGATGCCCCAGCCCATCACCGGCCAGGCGATGAAATCCCAGCCGAACGGCAGCAGGAGCACGCCGGCCAGTCCAAACGGCATCACCAGAAATTCCACCGCCGGCATCGCCGCCAGATTGGATAGCAGCCCATAAGCGCCCACCCGTTGGAAATGCAGCGCGGCATAAGGCGCGGTGGCGGCCCCGGCCACGACGGAGGTCAGGGACAGCGCAGCCAGGAAGACGCCGGCCTTGGCCAGCATCTGCCAGCCCGCATGGACCTTGGGATGCCAGGCGTGCAGTCCGCGGAAGCGTTGATAGACGGCCACCAGGGCCAGGGTCGCCGCGAACGACATCTGGGTTCCGGCTTCCAGAATGGCCTGCGGCCCCAGGGCCAGCACCGCCATGGCCGCCACCGCCACCGTGCGCAGATTGAGCGCCGCCCGCCCCACCATCACCCCCACCAGCACGATGGCCAGCATGTAAAACGAGCGCTGGGCCGGCCAGTCATTGCCGGAGAGCACCAGATAGACCGCGCTGGCCAGCAGCGCGGCCACGGCGGCCGTGGTCTTGATGGGAAAGCCCAACGCCAACCGCGGCACCATGGCGAGCAACCCACGCACCAGAGCGAACAGGGTGCCGGCCACCATGGCCATGTGCAGCCCGGAGATGGACAGCACGTGGGTCAGGCCGGACACCCGCATGCTCTCCTCGATGGCCGGCGAGATCGCGGAGCGGTCCCCCACCACCAGGGCCACTGCAATGTCCGCCTGTGCCCCGCTCAGGGATTGGCGGATCCGCTCGCCGACCCCGCGCCGCACCTGTTCGATCAGGGTGCCGATGGTCACGCTCAGAGGCGGTGGGGTGGTGACGGGGGCAGGCTTGGGGCGTCCCAGACCGAAGCCCACCGCATCGATGTCCTGGAACCACAGACCGCGTCCGAAGTCGTGACCGCCCGGCATGGCCGGCTGCATGGGCGGCAGCAGGCGTGCCAGGATCGATACTGACGATCCGGTCGCCGGCGCATAGCCCCGCCCCAGCGACAGCCGCACCAGATCCGGCCGATGGTCGAGCCCCCGTCCCTCCACCGAGGTCACGCGCAACAGGATGCGATCGGCCGTGGCGCGGCGTTCCACTTGCTGGATATGGCCCGTGAGTCGCACCGGGCCGGGCGGCGGCAGCAAGACCGGGTGGGCGCGCCAGGAAGTCTGCGCACACGCCACTGTGAACCCCGTGGCCAGAGCGAGCGCCGCCAGGAAGGCCCCGAAGGTGACGGGCTGCGCCCGCGCCATCCAGACAGCACCGGCCAGGGCCAGGGTCACACCCAGAGCGGCGAGGTGGGATGGCTCCTGGGCCGCGCCGAAATAGAGCAGGATGCCCGCGCCGAACAGCACCGGAAGCCAGAGGATCAGCCGGCCCGACACGGCCTCCGCCGCGACGTCCGCCCGCAACCGGTCGCGCAGAACGCCCAGAAGAGTGCCGGGCCAAAGCTGGCCGGGGACATAAGCGGGGCGCGCCACCGCGCCGCCCCACGGGATCGCGCCGCCGACCACACGGGCGGCCGCGCGTCCCGGACGGTGTGCCTGCCCGCCCCCATCCCGACCGGTCCTCATCGGCCGTGTTCCTTCATCCCCCCGCCTATGCTACACGGGCGCCGCTCGCGCGCTATGCTCGCGTGCATCTGCCCGCCCCGACGCGGCCCCATCACCCCCCAACACCCCGGCCCCCTTGATGTCGCAGATCGTTACCCGCTTTGCCCCCTCGCCCACCGGCTTCCTGCACATTGGCGGTGCCCGGACGGCGCTGTTCAATTGGCTCTATGCCAAGGCAAAGGGCGGACGGATGCTGCTGCGGATCGAGGATACCGATCGCCAGCGCTCCACCAAGGAGGCCATTGACGCCATTCTGGAGGGCCTGACCTGGCTCGGCATCGATTGGGATGGCGAGGTGATCTATCAGTTCGCCCGCGCCGAGCGGCACCGGGAGGCGGTGGCGCAGATGGTTGCGGCTGGAAACGCCTATCCCTGCTACGCGACGCCAGCGGAGCTGGACGAGATGCGCGAGAGCGCTCGTCGCGAAGGGCGCCCGCCGCGCTATGACGGGCGCTGGCGCGATCGCGATCCCTCCGAGCGGCCCACCGATCGGGCGCCGGTCATGCGCCTGCGCGCCCCGCAGGAAGGCGTCACCGTGATCGAGGACCAGGTGCAGGGCACCGTGACCTTCCCCAATAAGGACCTGGACGATTTGGTGCTGCTGCGTTCTGACGGCAACCCGACCTACATGCTCGCGGTGGTGGTGGACGACCACGACATGGGCGTCACCAACATCATCCGTGGCGACGATCATCTGACCAATGCCGCACGCCAGACGCAGATCTACAACGCCCTTGGGTGGGAGGTGCCGCGCATGGCGCATATCCCGCTGATCCACGGCCCCGATGGCGCCAAGCTGTCCAAGCGCCACGGCGCCTTGGGGGTGGATGCCTATCGCGACATGGGCTACCTGCCGGCGGCGCTGCGCAATTATCTGGTGCGCCTGGGCTGGAGCCATGGCGATCAGGAGACCTTCTCCACGGAAGAGATGATCGCCTTTTTCGATCTCGACAAAGTGGGCCGCTCAGCGGCGCGGTTCGACTTCGCCAAGCTGGAAAACCTGAACGGACAATATCTGCGCGCCAGCACAGACCAGGCGCTGTTCGATGCGCTGATGGATCTGATCCCGCATCTGCCCGACGCCCAGACCCGGCTGGCCCGCCTCACGCCGGAGCGGAAGGCGCAGCTCATGGCGGCGCTTCCGGGCCTGAAAGAGCGGGCCAAGACCCTGACCGAACTGCTCGACAATGCCGAATTCATCTTCGCCGTGCGGCCCCTGCCGCTGGAAGAGAAGGCGCAAGCGGTCCTGAGCACCGAGGCACGCGCCCACATCGCGGCGCTGCTCCCGGCCCTGACCGCTGCGGACTGGACGGCGGCCGGGACCGAGGCGGTGGTACGCAGCTATGCGGAAAGCGCGGGCGTGAAGCTGGGCATGGTGGCCCAGCCGCTGCGCGCGGCGCTCACCGGACGCACCACCTCGCCGCCAGTGTTCGATGTGTTCGTGGTGCTGGGCCGGGACGAGAGCCTGGCGCGCCTCGCCGATCAGGCAGCCGCCTGATGGGGACCGCCAAGCCCGGCACCGGCGCCACCTCCGCGGATCAGAGCCAGCAGGGCCTCGGCCGACGCACCACCGCCGATCCCGCCACCGGCGAGGTTCACCTGGATCTGAAGGGGCTGAAGTGTCCACTGCCGGCGCTGCGGACCCGCAAGGCGCTGGCCGCCGCTGCGCCTGGCACCCGCCTGGTGGTGGACTGCACCGACCCCATGTCGGTGATCGACATTCCACATCTGGCCGCGGAAACCGGCAGTTGCTTCGAGGGGCGATCGCTGGAGGCCGGCGTCATCACCTTCCGGCTGCGCAAGGGCCGCGCCTGAGGGCAGAGCGACGGGAGCTGGCCGCGCAATTGGATGCGGCCGTCCCCCGCCCGTTCACAGCGGCATGGCGGTCTCCACCAGACGCACCCAATAGGACGTGCCGAACGGGATCGCCGCATCGCTGAAGTCATAATGCGGGTTGTGCAGCCCGGCGCTGTCGCCATTGCCGATGAAGATGAAGGCGCCGGGGCGGGCTTCGAGCATGAAGGAAAAATCCTCCGCGCCCATCATCGGGGCCACATTGGTATCCACCCGATCCGCCCCTGCCACCTCGGCGGCCACTTGCGCCGCGAAGGCGGTCGGACCCGGATGGTTCACCGTCACGGGATAGCCGTCCACCCACTTCAGCCGTGCAGTAGCGCCGTAGGCCGCGGCAATGCCCTCGACGATCGCGGGCAGGCGCTGTTGCAGCATGGCCCGCACTTCGGGCTTCAGCGTGCGGGCCGTGCCCGTCAGCTCCGCGGTCTGCGGAATGACGTTTTCCACGGAGCCCGCGTGAAACATGGTGATGGACACCACCGCTGATTCCAGTGGATCCACATTGCGCGCCACCACCTGCTGCAGTGCCATCACGATGGCCGAGCCCACCAGCACCGGGTCGACGCCCTGGTGCGGCTTGGCCGCGTGGGCCCCGCGCCCGTCGATGAAGATCTCGAGCCGATCGGTGGAGGCCATGATGGCCCCCGGCCGCACCGCGAACTGACCCAAAGGGATGCCCGGCTGATTGTGCATGCCGTAGATCTCCTGCGGCGCGAAGCGCTCCAGCAGGCCATCTTCCAACATGGCGCGGGCGCCGGCCTCCCCTTCTTCCGCCGGCTGGAAAATCAGGATGGCGGTGCCGGCAAAGGCCCGCGTCTCCGCCAGATGGCGGGCGGCGCCCAGCAGCATGGCGGTGTGTCCGTCATGGCCGCAGGCGTGCATGCGGCCCGGGGACTGGGAGGCATAGGCAGCGCCGGTCTGCTCCAAAATGGGCAGCGCATCCATGTCGGCGCGCAGGCCGATGACCTGACCCCGGCCCGGCGCGCGGCCGCGGATGACGGCCACAACCCCGCTGCGCCCGATGCCGGTGACCACTTCGTCGCAGCCAAAGCTCTGCAGCTTGTCCGCCACGAAGGCCGAGGTGCGCGGGAGATCGTACATCAGCTCGGGAAATTGATGGAGATCGCGGCGCCACGCGGCGATTTCGTCGGCTGCGTCCGCGATGCGGTTCAAAACGGGCATGGAAAGCTCCTGTCCTCGGGATCGTGAAACCGGATCTGGGTCGCGGTCAAGGCCATTGCGGCACCGCACCCAAACCCTCAGGTCGATGTCCCGCAGGACCGGGAGCGGCGGCGGGAAGCGGCAATGGCGTTTTCAAAGGGCGAACCCGCGCCAGCGATCTGGATTACCCCGGTAGCGGTCTCCTCATCGGCGCGCTAAGCTCGGCCGGAAACGCTGGTCAGTCTCCACACGGGGCGTTCGGGCGGGGGATCGGGCGATGCAACGTCTTTTCGCAGCGGTTGTCATCTTTGTGGGCCTCAGCATGGCCGCGCACGCTGCGGACATCACGGTCACGGGCGTCTCCGTGGGCGGGGTGAATGCGGCGCTGTTGATGCCGTCCAAACCCCACGGCGCCATTGTACTCTTGGCGGGCGGCGACGGCCGTCTCGGCGTTGGCAGCGATGGCAGCATTGCGCGCACCGGCAATCAACTGGTGCGCACGCGCAACGCCTATGCGTCGCGGGGCTTTGCCGTGCTGGTCCCGGAGGGCGATGTGAATGTGGCGACCGCCGTCGAGATGATGGGGCGCTACGGCCCGGTCACCTTGGTGGCCACCAGCCGGGGAACCCAGCGCGCCGCCCGTGGCATCGCAGCGGGCGCGCGGCCGGCGCGGCTCGTGCTGACCTCGGGCTTCCTCAGCGATGCCTCCGGCGATCGCGACAATGTGGTGAACATTCTGGGGTCGCCCAGTGCCCTGCCCCCGACCCTCATCGTCGAGCACCGCCAAGACGGCTGCAAGCGGACCCTCCCGGCCGGCGTCGAACCCTTCCTGGCATGGGCCAAGGGCAAAGCGCGGGTGGTGTGGCTGGATGGCGGCGTCAGCGAAGGCGATCCGTGCGAAGCCAAGGCCCATCACGGCTTCAATGGCATCGACGGCCAAGTGGTTTCTGCGGCGGCAGGGTTCGCCCGGTGACAATGGGCGTGTCCCCGTCGCTCCTGCGCCAGAGGACATGAAAAGCCGGTGTCGCCGACACACGCCGACGCGACCCTTTTTTGCTCTTATGTGTTTTGGGATCAACGCCTCTCAAGGCGAATGGTGAGCCCGTCGGGATTCGAACCCGAGACCCCATGATTAAAAGTCACGTGCTCTACCGGCTGAGCTACGGGCTCACTGGGGTGCGTGGTAGGCTGCACCGCGCGCAGGGTCAAGGGACCTGGGGCCACGAGATTGTGTGCAGGTGAGTCCGACACCCGCCGGTGACGGGAAAACGGCCTGAGACGCGCTTCGCCTCAGGCCCAATTCCGAAATCAGCCGCCCATGGCTTTCTGGGCGGCATCCATGGCCTTCGCCTTGGGATTGGCGGTGCAATAGCTCTTCATCTTGTTGTCCATGTCGGCGGCCATCTTGTCGGTGGCCGCATCACCGGTCTTCGGGGTCGGGCCGGCGGAGGCGGCGAGCTTCAGATAGTCGGCGCAGCTCATATCCGGGTCGCTCATTTGAGCAAACGCGGGGCTTGCGCACAGGGCAAAGGTGAGAACGAGCAATGAAGACATACGCATGGAATAAACCTTAATAGAGCGGGGACGTCACAGCCTGTATAGAGCTGCCGCTGCCGCGGCAATGGCGCTGAGGATGGCGGCACGCTTATATCGCTTCTGGGCGCTTTCGACCGGGCGCCTTCCCGAGCGTAAGATCGACAGGGCTGCCATGGTCCGGCCCTCGGCAGCGGCAGTCGACGGTGCTATGCCTGCGGTGGCGCGGGTCGTCCTGCCCCCATCCCCAGCCTCGGAGAATCCCATGCAGCATGTGAAACTCGGCCGCACCGGTCTTGAGGTCTCGCGCCTGTGCCTCGGCTGCATGAGCTATGGCGCACCGGATCGGGGCGCCCATCCCTGGTCCATGGGTGAAGCCGAGAGCCGGCCGTTCATCCAGAAGGCCCTGGAGAGCGGCATCACCTTCTTCGATACCGCCAATGTCTATTCCGACGGCACCAGCGAGGAAATCCTCGGCCGGGCGCTGAAGGACTTCACCCGGCGCGAGGACGTGGTGATCGCCACCAAGGTGTTCAACCGCATGCGGCCCGGCCCCAATGGCGCCGGCCTTTCGCGCAAGGCCATCCTGGCGGAGATCGACAACAGCCTCCGCCGCCTGGGCACCGATTATGTGGACCTCTACCAGATCCACCGATGGGACTATGGCACCCCCATCGAGGAAACCCTGGAAGCGCTCGATACCGTGGTGCGGACCGGAAAGGCCCGCTACATCGGCGCATCCTCCATGTTCGCCTGGCAGTTCGCCCAGGCCCTCGCCCTCTCCGACCGCAACGGCTGGGCGCGCTTCATCAGCATGCAGAATTACGTGAACCTGCTCTATCGCGAAGAAGAGCGGGAGATGCTGCCCCTGTGCCAGGCGGAGGGCATCGGCGTGATCCCCTGGAGCCCCCTGGCCCGTGGCCGTCTGACCCGCCCCTGGAGCACCACCAGCGCCCGTGCGGAAACCGACGACTTCGGCAAGACGCTCTATGCGCACACCGCCGCCGCCGATCAGGCGGTGGTGGAACAGGTCAGCGCCATCGCCGCCGCGCGCGGCGTCCCGCCGGCTCAGGTGGCCCTGGCGTGGCTGCTGCAGAAGGATGCCATAACCGCGCCCATCGTCGGCGCCACCAAGATGGCCCATCTGGACGACGCGGTGGCCGCTCTGGCGCTCACCCTCCACCCGGAGGAGATCGCCGCTCTGGAGGCCCCGTACGTGCCGCACGCAGTGGTGGGCTTCAAGTAAGCGCCGGCGCCTGACGCCTGCGGGCGAGACTGCGTCTACCAGCGCAAGAGCCAGCGTCCGATCAGGGCGCCGGCTGTCGCCACGATGCCGATGGCCAGTATGTACCAGACCGCCACGAACAAGGGCGAGTCATCGGGGCAATGGGCGGCATAGAAGAAGGCGCCGAGAGCGCCGCAGGCGATGCCCGCCGCCAGCCCAGCCCCCGTGGGCGAGGCCGGGGCGCCCTGCCGCAGCGCGAGCAAGGTCACCAGCAGCGGGGTGGCCGAGATCAGCGGAACGAAGGCGAGGCATTGCAACCAGTTGCGCCCGACCAGACGAGTCAGCCACAGGCTTTTTGGCAGGACCGTCAGTTCCGCGGCCACGGCCACCGCCAGCACCAGCGCTGGGATGGCGAAGGCCAGGATCACCGTGCGCGCGGTCCGGTCCGGCCGGGACAGGCGCAGCGTCACCTGGAAGGCGGTGGTGGCCACCACCGCGGTCATCAGGAATTTGAACAGGAAGCGCGGCTCCGACAGCGAGGCGACGAAGGTGCTGCGAACGCCCACCGTCGCTTGCATCACGACGGCGGCCAGCACGGCACCGATGACCCCGGCGCAGAGCAAGGCGGTGGCAAGCTTCGGCCCCCGCGGGGCCGCATCCGCTGCCAGGCCGGCGATCAGGTCCTGGGTCCTCATTCCGCATGACTCCGATACAAATCCGCCAGACGCTTGAGGCCCCGATGCAGCGCCACCCGCACCGCGCCTTCGCTCATGGCGAGGCGGGTTCCCGCCTGCTTCACGCTCTCGCCCGACACGCAAACCGCCTCCACCACATCCCGTTCCCGCCCTTTCAGCGCCTCCGTCAGCCGTTGAGCCTCGCGCGTGCTCAAGGTGTCGTCGGTTTCCGCCAAGGGGAGGACGTCCTCCCAGTCGGCCAGCGGCACCTCGGCCTTGCGGCCGCGACGGCGCATCACGTCCACAACCTTGTGGCGCGCGATCGCCCGCACCCAGGGTCCCAGCGGCGCGCTGGCATCCCAGGTCTGCCGTTTCAGATGCACCGCCAGGAGGGTTTCCTGCACCACATCTTCCGCTTCGGCCGCATCAAGGCCCACACGCGCCAGTTCCCGCCGCGCCAGCCCGCGCAGCGGCGGTGTCAGCGCCGTCAACAGCACGCGATAGGCGGCGGTGTCGCCGGCGAGCGCGGCGCGCATCAGGTCCGACCATCGGTCCTCCTCCAGGGATGTCGTCACGTCTGCCTGTTCTTCGCCCGGCGGCGACCCTTTGTTACATCCATCAGGATGATGCGGCGCCGAGCTGGGCTGTCAGCACCGGGCCTTCTTTAGCATCGCGGCGCACCGCCTTCATCCCGGCTCGCGACAGGTTGATCACGCGCCAGAGCGCCACAGCCCTAGCAAATGCTGCGCCATGACGCGCCCGCAGCTGTTCGCCCCGGAGGCGGCCTGCTTGCTTATCGCGGCCGGGTGACCTAAGCGACTGTGCAGGGCGAAGTTCCGGGGGTTCGGATGGCGAAGGTTTGGTCTTTCACGGGTCGTGTCGCCAAAGGCGGTCTGGCCCTGTGCGCCGCGATCGTGCTGGCGCCGGCCTCTGCGGCCCTGGCCCAGAGCGTGCCGCAGATCGAAATTCATCCGCGTAAGCCCAATGTGATCGAATTGCCGGTGATTCCGCAGGGCAATTACCTGGATCCAGGCCCCGGCGCCCCCATCCGGCCCGACGTCAAGGAAGGCGACGATCGCAACGAAGACTATGTCTTCCCGGCGGACCTCGACGGGGAAGGCGGCTCGCCTCCCGGTGATCCGACCAGTGGTGGCGGGTGGAGCCCGCTGCCCGGTGACACCCCCAGCTTCTGAGGCATACCTGCCCGGGCCCTTCGGGGCTCGGCCTATTTCTGGCAATCGGTGCTCTCGGGATCGAGCCCGTCCGGTTGCCCCCAATCATTCTGCGGCAGATTGGCGAAGGGGCCGGTGAACACCTGCTTCTCCATGCGGAACGCAATGGGGATCGGGGAACCGGGGGCGTAGTCCACAATCCAAAAATAATTATAGGTCTCGGTCGGCCACGTTTCCGGCACCCCCGGCAGTTTGTCGAGATTGAGGGCGGACCGTAGGTTCAGCGCCTTGCGCCCCGGTGGCAGCGACGCATCGGCAATGTGGTTGTGTTCCCACACCACGATCACGGTCTTGCCGTCGAACCTCGGCTCGGTGAGCAGGCGTTCGGCCGCCTGCTTGGTGCGGCGGGCCAGCTCGGAATCGAACAGCTTGGGCTCCTTGCCCGCCGGGATGACCGAATAGAAGACCAGCGGCTGATCCCAGGAATTGGCCATGGGCGAGGCGGTCTCGATGGTGTGGATCGAGATGGTGTAGATCGCCTCCGGTGCGGTGCCGGGCGCGAACAGGCTGTTTTGCGCATCCTTGCCCAGATACTGCTTCACCAGTGCCCGCGCCCGTTGGCGCCCCACCTCGCAGAGCCGATACGGATCGGATTTCTCCCCGTGGCGCAGGATGATGATCCGCGCGGGCGTGGCCGCGGCTGGACTGGACAACGCGAGGCAGGCCCCGGCCCAGGCAACAGTGGCGGCGACGAGGGACGAGAGCAGACGCTGAGAGCCCATGAGCGTGATCCGGATCCGTGACAGGAATAGCCAAGCATGTCTTGGGCGCTGCGGCCATGGGCGGTTGGCGAATACCAGGGGTTGGGCACAAAAAAACGGCGGGGGAAACCCCGCCGTCGTGATTGTCTGTCCGAAAGCTCAGCGCTTCGAGAACTGGAAGCTCCGGCGAGCCTTGGCCCGGCCGTACTTCTTGCGCTCGACCACGCGGCTGTCGCGGGTCAGGAAGCCACCCTTCTTGAGGGGTGCCCGCAGTTCCGGCTCGTAATAGGTCAGAGCGCGGGAGATGCCGTGGCGCAGCGCGCCGGCCTGGCCGGAGAGGCCGCCGCCGGAGACCGTGCACACCACATCATAGGCGCCTTCGCGCGCCGCGGCGGCGAACGGCTGGTTGATGATGAGACGCAGCACGGGGCGGGCGAAATACACCTCCACCGCACGCTCATTCACCAGGATCTTGCCGGTGCCGGGGCGAACCCACACGCGGGCCACGGCATCCTTGCGCTTGCCGGTGGCATAGGCGCGGCCGAACTTGTCCAGCTTCTGGACATGCACGGGGGCTTCGACGGCGGCGCTCTGCTGGGAGAGCGCGTCGAGGGACTGCAGAACCTCAGCCATGGTCAGTTCCTCACATTCTTGCGGTTGAGGCTCGCCACGTCGAGAACGGCCGGCTGCTGCGCCTCATGCGGATGGGTCGAGCCCTTATAGACGCGCAGGTTGCCCATGATCTTGCGACCGAGCGGACCGCGGGCGAGCATGCGCTCCACGGCCTTTTCGATCACCCGCTCTGGGAAGCGTCCATCGAGCAGGAACTTGGCCGTCCGCTCCTTGATACCGCCCGGGAAGCCGGTGTGATGGTAATAGACCTTCTGCTCGCGCTTGCGGCCGGTCAGGACCACCTTCTCGGCATTGATCACGACGACGTTGTCGCCGCAATCCACATGGGGGGTGAACAGCGCGAGATGCTTGCCGCGCAGACGAGTGGCGATGACGGTGGCAAGCCGCCCGACCACGAGCCCGCTCGCGTCGATCACCACCCACTTCTTTTCGATTTCGGCAGGCTTGGCCGAATACGTCTTCATGGGGATTAATTCCAAATGAGAAAGCCGGGGGCCCCACGAAACTTCGCGAGCCGCCCGACGATGGACAAGGCTTCTAGCCGACCCACATTTTCTCGTCAATGCGCGATGCGCTCTGAAAATTCATTAGAAACAATGGCTTAGAAAAATGGTGTTATAACACCATCATCCAACAGGCCTTTTTGCAGGGAATTTTCACGCTGCGGCTCATAAGCCCTGCTCGCCCATTCGGCGCATGAGCAGGATCCAGCGTTGGCGCTGATCCGGTTCGACCGCGTCCACGCGCCCGAAATAGGTGTGCCGGACGGGCTTCATGCCCGCAAACCCCAGAATGCCGCGGTCGATACACCTCACCCCATGGGCGAGATAGACCCACCGATAGATCGCGGCGGGCATCCCCATGGTGACCACCAGCCGGGCAGACCGCCCGGTCAGCAAGGCGCGGGGAAAGGATGGGGTGCCGGGCAGGAATGCCAGCCCCGGCCGCATCAATTGCTCCAGGAATGCCTTGAGCGCGGCGGGCAACGTCCCCAGCCATAAAGGAAACACCAGCACCACGTGGTCGGCGGCAATGAGCGCGTCCCGCGCTGGGCTTAGGCTCTCTGGCAGCGGTGCGGCCTCGAAGGCGGCCTGGGATCGCAGGAGCGGGACATCCAGTTGCGCCACATCGATCCGGATCACCCGGTACCCGGCAGAGACCGCCCCTGATGCATAGGCGTCCGCCAAGGCATGGCACAGATGCGCCCCCCCGGGATCGGGATGGCCCTGGATGAGCATGATGGATTTTTGCGCCATGGCCCCGCCCCCTGCGTTTTCGCAGAGCTTCGCGGAGCGGCAGGCGGGCCGCCTTGATCGACGTCAGGGTTGTCTGGGCGAGTGGCCTCTAGCGACCGGGAATCGAATAAGTGGCGACGCAATGGGCCACCAGATCGTGACTGCGCGAGGTCCGCAGGCCGATCTCGCCCACCGCCAGCCGGCGTCCGACCTTGATGAGATGCGCATCGGCAATCACCGCGCCGGGCTCCGGCTTACGCAGGAAATTGATGTTGAGATTGGTGGTCACCGCCAGGGTCACCGGCCCGAGTTCCGCCAGCAGCGCCACATACATGGTGACATCCGCCAGGGCCATGAGCGAGGGACCCGATACGGTCCCGCCGGGGCGCAGATGCTCTTCACCGGCCTCCAGGCGCACGGTTGCAGCCCCCGGCGCAATCGCTTCGATACGGTGAGCTCGCCCCGGTCCAAAAGACTGAGGATATTCGGTGGCGAGGAATTCCTCCATCTCCGTCACCGACATCGCGGCACCACGACCCGACAGCATCGCCTTCATTCTCCCTGTGCGTCCAACATATGACACGAGTAAGCTTGTTTGAAACTGCATAAGATGAACCGGACCAGCACCTGAAGCAGGGGAAGGACAGTCATGACGGCAGCAATTGCCACCACTATGGAGCAAACCCCCGGAATCCTGCGGCGGGACCTCCATGGTGCGGTCTGTGTGTTGACCTTGGCCCGGCCCGCCAGCCGCAATTCCCTCTCCGAAGGCATGATGGCCGCCCTCGCCGAGGCTCTCGGCCAGATTGCCGACGATCCCCAGGTGCGGGCGGTGGTGCTGGCGGCGGAGGGACCGGCGTTCTCCGCCGGCCATGATCTCAAGGAGATCCAGGCTCACCGGGGTGATGCGGATCGCGGCCGGGCGTATTACGAGGTCATACTCGGCCGCTGCGCAGCCTTGATGACGTCCATCGTGCGCCTGCCGCAGCCGGTGATCGCCGCAGTTGAAGGCATCGCAACGGCGGCGGGCTGCCAATTGGTGGCCAGTTGTGATCTCGCGGTGGCGGGCGCCGGAGCGCGGTTCTGCACGCCCGGGGTCAATATCGGGCTGTTCTGCCACACGCCCATGGTCGCGCTGTCCCGCTCCGTGTCGCGCAAGCATGCGCTGGAAATGCTGCTGCTGGGGGATTGGGTCTCGGCCGAGGATGCCCACCGGATGGGCCTGGTGAACAAGGTGGTCGCGCCGGGCGACGCCCTCGCCACCGCGCTCGACCTGGCGACGCGGATTGCCGCCAAGTCGCAGGTCCCGGTCAAACTGGGCAAGGCTGCCTTCTATGCCCAAGCGGAGATGGACCTGGACGCGGCCTATGCCTTCGCCTCCGACGTGATGACCCAGAACATGATGGCGCGGGATGCGGACGAGGGAATCTCCGCCATGATCGAGAAGCGCGCCGCCCGCTGGGAGGATCGCTGAGGACCATCGGCGACGTCAGGTCAGCGCATTTACCTTCTGTCAACCATAAGCGCTCACCTTTGCGATGAGAGGGACCGGCGCAGCGCCGGCCCCGCGGGACATCCGGGGTATGGTGCAAGCCTTCGCCTACGAGCGGGACATGGAGGAAGCGGAAGCGCCGCCGTCGCCGCGGGCCCGTCGCCTGCTGGCATTGGCCTGGGCGAGCTTCTGCGTCGCGGTTCTGCTGCTCATGTTCCCCTTCCGCTATACGTCCCACACGGAGCTGAGCTTCGACGTGGCGGCGCAGCCGACGCCGGCGGCGATCCGCGGCGTGACCCAGTTGCTGACCTCCCGGGAAATGGCCTTTGACGTGATTCGCGGGCTGGGGGCGGCGGATGCGGCGGTGCTGGCCAGCGACGGCACGCCCTTCCCCTTCTTCTGGCGCGCCGGAGAGGGCGAAGATGCCGCCGTGCGCGCCCGCGCTGCCCGCACCTTGACCCGCGCCCTGGCGGTCACCGCCCAGCAAGGGGGGCGGACCCTCGATATTACGGTCTCGCTCGCCAATCCGACCCTCGCCGCACGGGTGGCTGATGCTTATGCTGCTGCCCTCCTGGCCCTTGATGCCAGCGTCCGCGGCCCGGGGGAGGCCGCGCGCGATCCGTCTCCCGCGGTGCGCCTGGCCCATGCGGCGACGCTTGTGCGACTGCCCGACGCGCCCGATCCGGGCCGGCTTCTGCTGCTGGCGTTGGCCACCGGCCTGGTGTGCCTGGCCAATACGCGGTTGCGCGCCCGGCGGATGGTCCGGCACGGCCCCATCGACAACCAGGTGCTGCCGCGCGAGATCAAGGGTGATCGGCGCGTGGTGTGGCTGCGCTCCGCCTCCGATGCGGGCCTGGGGCCCGACGAGGCGGTGGACCGCCTTGCCGACCATCTGCAGCATGCCGGCGACGGCCTGGTGGTGCTGACCTCCGGCGATCAGCCCGCCCATGCCGCTGCGTGCGCCCTGGCGCTCGCCCGCCGCCTGTCGGAAAGCGAGGATCAGGTGGTGCTGGTGGCCCTCGACGGTGCGGTGCCGCAGTTCAGCGAACTGGTGGCCGATCCCCGCGCGCCGGGCGTCGCCGAACTGCTGTTCGGCGTGGCCGGCTTCAGCGAGGCGATTCACCGCGACGCGCACTCCCGCGCCCATATCATTCCGCCCGGCCGTGACAGCCGCGGCGGCCCGAGTGTGGTGAATGCCGATCGCCTGACCTTGATCGTGCAATCGCTGCGCCAGACCTACGGGCGCGTGGTGGTGTCAGCGCCGACCCTAGCAGGCACCCCCGGCGCCGAGCGCCTGGCGGCTCTCGGACCGGTGCTGGTGGCCATGCATGCGGACGACGGCGCCACGGCCGGCGCGGTGGAGACCTATGATGCCCTGGCGGCGAAGGGCTTCACCCATGTGGTGATGCTGCCCTTGCGACCGGAGCCGGAAGACGCCGACGGCGGGGCGGGGCCGAACGCCGACATCACCCGCCTGCCCATCCCGACGCTCCAGGCGCAATCCGGCCTGCCGGCCTCCGCTGCTGCCTGAGGCTCAGGCCCGGCGATCCGGCTTTTCCATCCAGCGAATGAGCACCATGGCCGGCAGCACCCACAGGGTGCCCAGCAGCACATAACTGACGGTTTGCCACGCCCACGGCAGATCGGTCACCCGCCCTTGAGCAAGGGCCATGGCACCGATCGCCCAGACCACCACCAGCACCAGCATCAGCACCGTGCCGATCAGTTTGCGGACACGCTGACGCATGACGCAGCCTCCCTAGGTTAAACATTAACTTTAACGCGCGCATTTTCATCAATGAACTCAGTGTATTGATTGCGTCGTCTCAAGCGTGACATTCTCGATCGCTGGGGCGACTTGCGAGCCCGTCACGCCCCTGCCCCGGTTCCGGATCCGGCACGAAGGCCATCACCGCAGCGGCAGCGACGTCCGGCCACCTTGCACCGCCTGCCTCTGCTCTATAACGGATCTGCGGAGGAGGGCCATATGCGGGAGCATCGAGCGATGTCGCAGGCATCAATCAGCATCGTGTCGGCGAAAGGGGGCGGCCCGACGCCGGCCGCCTTGCATGCGGTGCGCCTGTGGCTTTGCGCCGTGGCGGCCCTGATCGTGCTGATGGTGGTGGTGGGCGGCGCCACGCGCCTGACCGAGTCCGGCCTGTCCATCACCGAATGGAAGCCGGTGACCGGCACCCTGCCCCCGCTGTCGCAGGCCGACTGGCAGGCGGAGTTCGACAAATACAAGACCATCCCGCAGTACGAGATCCTCAACAAAGGCATGGGGCTCGAAGCCTTCAAGCAGATCTTCTGGTGGGAATGGGCGCACCGCCTGCTGGGGCGGGTGATCGGGCTCGTCTTCTTCCTGCCCTTCGTCTATTTCGTCGTGCGCGGTGCCTTGCGCGGCGCACTGCTGGCCAGGTGCCTGGCGCTGTTCGTGCTGGGCGGCCTGCAAGGCGCTGTCGGCTGGTGGATGGTGGCCTCGGGCCTCACCGAGCGCACCTCCGTCAGCCAGTATCGGCTGGCGATCCATCTGACGCTGGCCTGCTTCATCCTCGCCGCCACCGCCGCCGTGGCGCGGGGCCTCACCAGCGCGGTGGCCGCCGCGGTCCCTGTGCGCGTGCGGGTCACCGCCTATGCGCTGCTGGCCCTGGTACTGCTGCAGATCTTCGCCGGCGGGCTGGTGGCGGGCCTGGATGCGGGCCTGTCCTTCAACACCTGGCCGCTTATGGACGGCCGGCTGGTGCCCACTGCTGCGCAGCTGGGCGCCATGGATCCGGCCTGGCGCAACCTGTTCGAGAATGTGCTGACGGTGCAGTTTGTGCACCGGAGCATCGCCTATCTCCTTTTCGCCACGGCCGCCCTGCACGCCTGTGATGCCGCGCGCGTGACCGGCACGGTGAGCAAAGGCGCGTGGGCGCTGCTGACTTTGGTGACCGTGCAGGCGATGCTGGGCATCCTCACGCTGGTGCACATGGTGCCGCTGGATCTGGCGCTGTCCCATCAGTTTGGCGCCACCCTGGTGCTGATCGCGGCCACGCTGCATGCCTGCGACGTCGCCCGTGCCCGCCCGGCGACCCAGCTCAAGTCGCCGCGGCCCGATCTGCGGATCGTGCGCGCCTGAGCCTCCGGCTCAGGCCAGCATCAGCGCCACCACCGGCGCCATCATGAGGTTGAAGCAGCCGGCCAGGATCATCACCAGGCCGGCGATGGAGCCTTCCTCGTCGCCGATCTGATGCGCCTTGGCCACCCCCGCGCCATGCGCACCCATGCCCAGCAAGGCGCCGCGCGCCAGAGAGGAGCGCAACGGCATCCAGCGCAGCATGACCTCGCCCATGGCCGCGCCCGCCACCCCGGTGAAGATGACGAACACCGCGGTCAGTTCCGGCAGGCCGCCGATATCGCTGGACACCGCCATGGCAAAGGGCGTGCTGGTGGAGCGCGGCATCAGGCTGGCGCGCAAGGCCGAGGGCAGATCCAGCCAGGAGGCGAGCAGAAACGCCGTACCGATGGCGGTGAGGCTGCCGATGGCGACCCCCGCCAGCAGCACCGGCCAGTGCCTGCGGATGGTCTCGCGATGCTCATAGAGCGGGATGGCGAAGGCCACCGTCGCCGGCCCCATCATCAAGGCAATCCAATGGGTGCCGCGGATATAGACCGCATAGCCGGTGTGCAGCATCACCACGAGCAGGCCCACGGAGAGCGGCGCCAGGATCAACGGCGACGACCACCAGGCCCGCCACTTGTGATGAATGACCCGCGCCACCGCATAGCAGCCGATGGTCGCCACCGACCAGAACAGCGCGGTGATCAGCGGCGGCATGCCCTCAAACATGGCGTGTGCGCCAGCGATAGCAGACATCGACGGTCAAAGCGGTGGTGGTCATCACCAGCAGCGTGCCGACCAGGATGATGGCGACGATCTTCAGCCCGGTGGTGCCGATGAATTCCTGATGATCCAGCACCGCGAGGACGGTGGGGACGAAGAACAGCAGCATCTCGGCCAGCAGCCACCGGGCGCCGCTGCGCACGCTGGCAAGGTTCACCGCGCCGGTGATGAGCAGCGCCAGAAGGCCGACCATGCCGATGACGCCGCCGGGAATGGGAAGGCCGGCGGCCCGGCCGGCGGCGTCACCCAGGAACCAGATGCCGCCGAGCACGGCGATCTGCACGAAACGGGTGCGCTGCAACATGCGCAGGAACGAGAGCGGCGAGTGAAGCATGGCGGGACACTTTGAACGGAGAGCTACGAAGGCGCAGCGATGTTGTCTCCTCTTTACGCTGCACCGCACTATGCGTAAAATGAATTGATGGAATGCAAACTAGTCTGAATTGGAATTTAGATGGAATTGCGCACCCTGCGGGCCTTCGTGGAAGTGGTGCGGCAGGGCGGCTTCTCCCAGGCCGCCAAGGCGGTGTTCGCCACCCAGAGCACCATCAGCAAAGCCGTGCGCCAGTTGGAGGACGAACTGGGCGTGCCGCTGCTGGACCGGGTCGGTCATCGCAGCCGGCTGACCGCCGCAGGTGAGATCGTCTATCGCCGGGCGGTGACCATGCTAGCGGAGCGGGACGACCTGGTGGCGGAGCTGGGGGAGTTGCGGGGCCTCAAGCGCGGCAATCTGCGCCTCGGCCTGCCGCCGCTGGGCAGCGACACCTTGTTTGCGCCACTGTTCGCCCTTTACCGCAGCCGGTTTCCCGGCATCGAAATCCGCCTCACCGAACACGGCAGCGCCCGGCTGGAGGAGATGGTGCTGGCGGGCGACGTGGATCTGGCTGGCTCTCTCCTGCCCATCGCGCCGGACTTCGAGTGGCAGTCGGTGCATGAGGAGCCGCTCATGGCCCTGCTGCCGGCCGGCCATCCGCTCGCCGGAGGTTCGTCGTGCCAACTCAAGGACTTGGCGGCGTCTCCTTTCCTTTTGTTCGAGGAAGGATTCGCCCTCAACAAGGTGTTGCGGGAGGCCTGCGAGCGCGCCGGCATCACCCCGATCGTGGCCGCCCGCAGCGGCCAGATCGACTTCCTGGTGGGGTTGGTGGCGGCGGGGCTGGGGATCGCCTTCCTGCCGCGGATGATCGCCGAGCAGCGTCATCATCCGGGCGTGAAGGTTCTGCTGCTGGATGAGCCGGGCACCGCCTGGCACATGGCCCTGGTCTGGCGGCGCGGCGGCTACCTGTCCCACGCGGCTCGCGCCTGGCTGGCGCTGAGCCGCGAGGTTCATGGACCCCGGCCTCAGCCGGCGGCGAGCGCCTGATCCAGATCGGCGATGATGTCCGCCACGTCCTCGATGCCCACCGACAGGCGCACCACGTCGGGCCCTGCGCCCGCAAGGGTTTTCTGCTCGTCGGAGAGCTGGCGGTGGGTGGTGGAGGCCGGGTGGATGATGAGCGAGCGGGTGTCGCCGATATTGGCCAGATGCGAGAACAGCTGCACCTTGGACACCAGATCCACGCCCGCCTGGTAGCCGCCCTTCAAGCGGAAGGTGAAGACCGCGCCGGCGCCCTTGGGCAGATAGGTCTGCGCCAACTCATGATAGCGATCGCCCGGCAGGCCGGCATAATTGACCTGCGCCACCGCTGGGTGATCGGCCAGAAACCGCGCCACCGCCAAGGCATTGGCGCTGTGCCGCTCCACCCGCAGCCCCAGGGTCTCGATCCCGGTGAGGATGAGGAAGGCGTTGAAGGGCGACAGCGCCGGACCCAGGTCCCGCAGCCCCAGCACCCGGGCGGCGATGGCGAAGGCGAAATTGCCGAAGGTCTCGTGCAGCACAATGCCCTGATACTCCGGCCGCGGCTGGGTGAGGAAGGGGTAGCGCCCGCTGGCGGTCCAGTCGAAGGTGCCTGCATCCACCAGCACGCCACCGATGGAATTACCGTGTCCGCCCAGGAACTTGGTGGCCGAATGGATGACGATGTCGGCGCCGTGCTCGATGGGGCGCCACAGATAGGGGGTGGCCAAGGTGTTGTCGACGATCAGCGGCACGCCGGCCTTTTTGGCCACCGCGGAGATCGCTTTCAGGTCGGTGACGATGCCGCCGGGATTGGCGATGCTCTCGACGAAAATGGCCTTGGTCTTGGGCGTCACCGCGCGCTCGAAGCTGGAGATGTCGTCGGGGTCCGCCCACACCACATCCCAGCCATAGCTCTTGAAGGCATGGTTGAACTGGTTGATGGATCCGCCGTAAAGCTTTCTGGATGCAATGAATTCGTCGCCCGGTGTCAGCAAGGTGTGAAACACCAGATGCTGCGCCGCATGGCCCGAGGCCACCGCAAGCGCTGCCGTGCCGCCCTCCAGCGCCGCCACCCGCTCTTCCAGCACCGCGGTCGTGGGGTTGCCGATGCGGGTGTAGATGTTGCCGAAGGTCTGCAAGCCGAACAGCGCCGCCGCATGGTCCACGTCGTCGAACACGAAGGAGGTGGTCTGGTAGATGGGGGTGGCCCGCGCGCCAGTGGTGGGGTCCGGGGCGGCGCCGGCGTGGATGGCCAAGGTGTCGAAGCCGGGCTGGTGGTCCGTCATGGGCGTTTCTCCTCGATTGCGGCGGAGGTTACACCTCCAGACCGCACATTTTTATATCATGCGGTGACGGCGGGTGAAATTATATAGAACCCGCTCCTTTTTTGTTAAATATGGTACAGATTTGGCCGCGGTCATCCCCGCGTCGCCGTGCAAGTGCGCAATGCGAACACCGTGTCATACGACATGCCGTCGACGCCTTCAGCTGCGCGTTGGTGGAGACCGGTTGAGGGAGAGGCGCTGCACCCCTTGGCCGAGGCGCTGGGGCTTCTTGGACGACAGGGTGCGGCTGTTGACCCCGGTCCAGCCGATCTCGCCGGAGAGGCGGGCATATTCGATCTTGGGGCAGCGGTTCATCACCATCTGCAGCCCGGCGGCTTCCGCCACCGCGGCGGCGGCATCGTCGCGCACCCCGAGCTGGGTCCAGATCACCTTGGGCTTGGGGTCGAGCGCCAGCGCCTCGGCCACCACCTGCCCCACATGCTCGGAGGCGCGGAAGACATCCACCATGTCGATGGGCTCCGGCACGTCGGCCAGCGTCGCATAGCTCATCAGGCCGGCAATGGGCTTGCCCGCCTGGCCGGGATTCACCGGGAAGACGGTGTAGCCGCGCTCGGAGAGATATTTGGTGACGAAGAAGGAGGGGCGGCTGGGATTGGCGCTCGCCCCCACCACGGCGATGGTCTTCACCCCGGACAGCACGGCGCGGATATAGGCGTCGGGATAGCGCTCATGGTCCATGGGGGTCTCCGGCTTTGGCGGCGGCCGGCGCCGCCGCGGGGTCAGGGCATGCAGGTCCTCTGCATGCGGTCAACGGCGCCCGGTCAGGTCCGTTTCGCCTTGGCGAACAAACTATAGAAATTCTCGGTGGTGCGCGCCGCGATGGCCTCCAGACTCACGCCACGGGTCTCCGCTAGGACGGTGGCGGTTTGGCGCACGAAGGCCGGCTCGTTGCGCTTGCCGCGATGGGGGGTCGGCGCCAGGAACGGGGCGTCGGTCTCCACCAGCAGCCGCTCCGCCGGCAGCGCGGCGGCGATCGCCCGCAGGTCTTCGCTCTTCTTGAAGGTGATGACGCCGGAGAAGGACACATAGCCCCCCAGCGCCACCGCCCGCCGGGCGAGGTCCGCGCCGCCGGTGAAGCAGTGCAGCAGGAAGGGGAAGGCGCCCTTGGCGGTCTCCGCCTCCAGGATGGCGGCCACGTCCTCGTCCGCCTCGCGGGCATGGATCACCAGCGGCAGGCCGGTCTCGCGGGCGGCGGCGATATGGGTGTGAAAGCCGTGCGCCTGCGCCTCCCGCGGGCTCTTATCGTAATGATAGTCGAGCCCCACCTCGCCGATGGCCACCACCTTGGGATGGGCCGAGAGGCGCACCAGGTCGGCGGTGGTGATGTCCAGCTCTTCGGCGGCCTGATGGGGATGGGTGCCCACCGAGCAGCTCACTTGATCGAACCGCTCGGCGATGGCCAGGATCTCGTCGAAGCGGCGCACGCGGGTGGAGATGGTCACCAGATGGGACACCCCGGCGGCCCCCGCCCGCGCCACCACGTCGGGCAGCTCGGTGGCGAAATTGGCATAGTCCAGGTGGCAATGGCTGTCGACGAGCATCGGGACCCCTTGAAGATGCCCCGCAGGGGCGGCGCGGGTCTCACATAAGCGTTGCGGCCGGCGGCGTCGAGACGGCGCACCGCGCCCCCATGGCCTCGCTCCCGCTCTTGCGCGCGTCGGACGCAGGCGCGATAGGGGGATGTTTTTCTTGGAGCCGACCGCATGATCCTCGATCCGCCCGCCCCGCCCCTCGCCCGCCTCGCCGTGAAGTCGTTCGTCTGGCGCCTTGCCCTTGTTGCGCTGGGTGCAACGGTGATGGCGGCGAGCGCCCAGGCCAGCGTGCCCATGGTGCCGGTGCCCATGACGCTACAGAGCTATGCTTTGGTCACGCTGGCGGCGCTGGCCGGCTGGCGGCTGGCGGGCGAGATTGTCGGCGCCTATCTGGTGGTGGGCCTGCTGGGCGCGCCGGTGTTCTCCGGCGCCAAGGGCGGCCTTGCGGTCCTCACCGGCCCCACCGGCGGCTATCTGGTGGGCTTCCTGCTGGCGGCGCTGGTGGTGGGGTGGCTGGCGGAGCGCGTGGCGCGCGGCCGCGTGCTGCCCTGGGTCGGCATCATGACGCTGGGCCACGTCATCCTGCTGACGCTCGGCGTCGGCTGGCTGGCGAGCAAGATCGGCCTCGATCCGGCGCTGCAGAAGGGGCTGGTCCCCTTCCTGCCGGGCTCGGTGGTGAAGATCCTTCTGGCGACCGCCACCTTGGTGCTGGTGGGCCGCATGGATGCGGGACGCAGCGGGCGCTGACGGGGGGCGCGTCTGACCCGGCGCGTCATGGCCGGGAGCCTCAGCCTGGGGCATCCAAGGCGCCTGTCGTTGATGTGCATCGTGCGCGAGAGGCGCAACATGCCCTCTCCCCCCTCGCGGGGGAGAGTTGGAGAGGAGAGTTGGAGAGGGGGGTGAAACGCCCTCCAACCTGCCTCCGCCCCACTGACAGATGAGCCCAGCTCAGCAAGCGGACGAAAACGAAGGCCGTTTCACCCCCCTCCCTGCCCTCCCCCGCAAGGGGGGAGGGTTCGGCCGGACGTGGGTTGCGGCGGCACGCGTCATGGACTGCCGTTCAGCATCAGATCGTGCGAATGCGCCTGATTGGCGGACCGCCCATCACCCGCGCGCCGCGCCCCCTCTCCCCTTGCGGGAGAGGGTTGGGGAGAGGGGTGAAACCCTATCCAACCCGCATCCGCCCCCAATGACAGACGCGCCAAACGTAGCAAGTGGACGAGACCGGAGAGCGTTTCACCCCCCTCCCTGCCCTCCCCCGCAAGGGGGGAGGGTTCGGCCGGTCGCCCGGCCGACACGAGGCGCCTTATCGATGGACCTTGAGTCGAGGACGGGCGCGGGCGCCCATCACCCGCGCGCCGCGCCCCCTCTCCCCTTGCGGGAGAGGGTTGGGGAGAGGGGTGAAACGGCCTGCCGACGTGCGACCGGCGAATGGCCGTCCGCCCCGCCATATGCGCCGACAGCCGGTCCCCAGCCAGCCCGGCACCCTCAGGCGGATGCGTGACCAAGGGTCCGCGCCCGCCCCGATGGCCGAAAACGCCTACGCCCCCGCGGCCGGCGCCTCGGGCTCCACATAGCGCGGGAAGATGCCCACCGGCGCCGGGATCACCGTGCCCGAGGCCAGGCGATGGCCGCCGCCCAGGGTGTGGAAGCCGCGCTCGGCGGCCGGGATCAGCATCAGGTCCAGCATCCGCCCGGCGCTGCCCGGCATCACCGGCTGGATCAGGATCGCCACCTGGCGGATCACCTCGGCGGTGGTCCACAGCACCGTCTCCATGCGCGCCGGGTCGGTCTTGCGCAGCGCCCAGGGGGCGGCGGCGGCGAAATAGCGGTTGGCATCGGCCACCACCGCCCAGACCGCGGCGAGATAGAGATGGATCGCCTGGCTGTCCATGGCCTCGCGCGCCTTGGCCAGCAACGCGTCGGTGGAGGCGAGAATGGTCTCGTCCTCCGGCGACAGCGGGCCGGGGGTGGGAATGACGCCGTCCAGATTCTTGGCGATCATGGACAGCGAGCGCTGCGCCAGATTGCCCAGATCATTGGCCAGATCCGCATTCATGCGCCCGACAATGGCGTCGTGGCTGTAAGACCCGTCCTGGCCGAACGAGACCTCGCGCAGGAAGAAATAGCGCACCGCGTCCACGCCATAGGCGGCGACGAGATCGAACGGATCGACCACATTGCCCACCGACTTGGACATCTTCTCCCCGCGGTTGAACAGGAAGCCGTGGCCGAACACGCGCTTGGGCGCCTCCAGCCCCGCCGACCACAGGAAGGCCGGCCAATAGACCGCATGGAAGCGGGTGATGTCCTTGCCGATCACATGGACATCCGCCGGCCAGAAGGTCTTGAACAGCTCGCTGTCGGTGTCGGGATAGCCCAAAGCGGTGATGTAGTTGGTCAGGGCGTCCACCCACACATACATGATGTGGGCCGGATCGCCGGGCACCGGAATGCCCCAGTCGAAGGTGGTGCGGGACAAGGAGAGATCCTGCAACCCGCCGGCGACGAAGCTCACCACCTCGTTGCGGCGCGCATCCGGCGCGATGAAGCCCGGATTGGCGGCATAGAAATCCAGCAGGCGCTGCTGATAGGCGGACAAGCGGAAGAAATAGCTCTCCTCCTCCACCCATTCCACCGGCGTGCCCTGCGGACCGAGGCGCACATTCTGCTCGGTCAGCGTGGTCTCGCTCTCGGCGTAATAGGCTTCGTCGCGGACGGAATACCAGCCGGAATAGGTGTCCTTGTAGATGTCGCCATTGGCCGCCATCCGCTCCCAGATGGCCTGGGAGGCGCGGGTGTGGCGCGCTTCCGTGGTGCGGATGAAGTCGTCATTGGACAGGCCGAAGGCGTCCCCCATGGCCTGGAAGCGCGGCACGTTCTTGTCCAGCAGCTCGCGCGGCGTCAGGCCCGCCTTCTGGGCGGTCTGCAGCATCTTGATGCCGTGTTCGTCGGTGCCGGTGAGGAAATGCACGCGGTGCCCATCCAGCCGCTTGAACCGCGCCAGGCAGTCGGTGGCGATGGCCTCATAGGCATGCCCCATGTGCGGCACGCCGTTGGGATAGGCGATGGCGGTGGTGATGTAGAAGGGCGGCTTGGAAGACATCTCGGGTCCGGCGAAAGCACCGGCGGGAGGTCAGCGGATGCGCCTGCTTCAGGCGCGGGCGGCCTCCGCCAGCTCGGTGAAAATGCGAAAAACCAGCGCCTTGCGGTCGAGATTGTAGGTGTCGGTCTCGGCGCCGCTGCGCCTCACCTTCTCCCACACCTCGCCGAGGCGAACAAGGCGCCCGCGCCCCGCCGCCCCGCTGGTGGCAGCCTCCGCGATCCAGTCGCTGACCGCCTCCAGAAACAGGTCGAGCCCGTCGCCGCGATCCCCTTGCAGGCGGGCGCCCAGCGCATGCAGTTCCTCCATGCGGGGGTTGGGCAATTGCTCCAGCGCCCGCAAGGTGGCGCCGCGCACTTCCATGCCCTCCCCGCGCGCCAGCACGATGGCCCGGCGCACGCTGCCGCCGCTGGCCGCCGCGGCCGCCGGCAGCGCGCTCTCCTCCAGCTCCAGCGCCGGGGCGAGATGATCCAGCGCCGCCAGCACCTCCGCCCCGCCCAGAGGCTTGAGGCGCACCGCGCGGGTGCGCGAGCGGATGGTGGGCAGCACCCGGCCCGGCGCGTGGCTGATGAGCAGGAACAGCGCCCGCGGCGGCGGCTCCTCCAGGGTCTTCAGCAGCGCATTGGCGCCGAAGGCGTTGAGATCGTCCACCGCATCGACGATGCACACCCGCCAGCCGCCGGCGCTGGCGGTGGCGCCGAAGAAGCTGCGCACCTTGCGCACCATGTCGGCGGGAATGACGGTGGGGATCTTCTCCTCCCCCGCCTCCGGCACCCGCCGCAGCACGAACAGATCCGGATGGGAGAGCGCGGCCACCTGCCGCCACACCGGATGGCTCTCCGGCACATCGAAGGCATGCCGGTCCGCCGGCACCTCGCCCCCCGCCAGCACGAAGCGGGCGATGCGATAGGCCAGCGTCGCCTTGCCGATGCCTTCCGCCCCGCCGATCAGCAGCGCATGGGGCAGCCGGCCCGCCCGCCATTCGGCGATCAGATCCGCTTCCACCTCCGCATGGCCGAACAGGCGATCCTGCCGGCGCGGGTGCGGCGCGCCGGGCAGCACGTCGCCTTCGAGGTTATCGCTCATGCGCGCCCCAATCGGCGCGGCAGGCGCGCCGGCCCTGACAGATCCATGGCTCGGGCGTGGGTCACGCGATGATTCCTCCTGATCGGCGCCGGCGGGATCCGGCGACCCGTCCCCGGCTCAGCGCTTGCGCTTGCGGCCGCGCGCGGCCTTCTCCGGCACAGAGCTTGCGTCGGGTGCGGATGCCGCGTCGGCATCGGCCGCCGCGGCATCGTCAGCCGCAACCGGCGGCGTGTCCACCGCCGACAGCTCTGCCGCTGGTCCGTCCACCGGCGCGGCCAGCGCGGCCACCGAAGCTGCGTCCGGTGAATTCGGCACGACGGCATCCGCCGCGGCGTCCGGCAAGCGCTCGGTCACCACCTGCCAGATCCGCGCCGCCACCGCATCCGGCGTCCCGGCGGCGTCGATCACCGCATAGCGCGTCCCACCGTCCGCCGCCAGGGCCAGGAAGGCGTCGCGCACCTTGGCGTGGTAGGCGTGGCCCTCGCTCTCGAACCGGTCTGCCGCCACGCCGCGCGCCGCCGCACGGGCGAGGCCCACCTCCGGCGGCACATCCAGAACCAGGGTCAGATCGGGCTGCATCGGCCCCACCGCCACCTGCTCCAGGGCGCGCAGCAGCGCCGCGTCCACCCCGCCCAGCACCCCTTGGTAGACGGTGGTGGAATCGGTGAAGCGGTCGCACACCACCCAGCGGCCGGCCGCCAGAGCGGGGGCGATCAGCCGGTCCACATGATCGGCCCGCGCCGCCGCGAACAGCAGCGCCTCCGCCCGCTCGCCCAGCGGCTTGGCGGCGCCCGACAGGATCACATGGCGCACCGCTTCCGCCCCCACCGAGCCGCCGGGCTCGCGGGTGACCACGACCCCGTGGCCGGCCGCCTCCAGAGCCGCCGCAAGGCGCGCCGCCTGGGTGGATTTGCCGGTGCCCTCGCCGCCCTCCAGGGTGATGAAGCGCCCGCCCGCCCGGCTCATTTTTTCAGCTTTGCCATCACCTGGGCGGTCACGTCGCGGAACGCATCGCCCGCCAGCGTGCCGGCGCCATCCACCGCCCGCTGCCACAGGCTGCCCACCGGCACGTCGGCCATGGCATAGACCGGCACTTCCAGCACCTTGAGCTGGCCGCGGGTCAGCTCCAGCCGGCCCACCTCGGCGCCCTTGGCGACGGGCGCCCGCAGCGGGCCCTTGTAATTCACCCGCGCCACCAATTTGTCCTGGCTGTTGCGCGGCAGCAGCAGCGCCAGAGGCACGCCGGCGGTCAGCCCCACCGAGCTGGTCTGACCGCCCCACACGCTGGCGCGGCCGATTTCCGCATCGGCGGCGAACAGCAGCCGATTCTGGAACGAGTGGAAGCCCCATTCCAGCAGCTTGCGGGTTTCCTCCAGCCGCTCCTTCTCGGATTTGGCGCCCATCACCACCGCGATCAACCGCTGATCGCCCTGCACCGCCGAGCCCACCAGATGAAAGCCCACGTCCCGCACCCAGGAGGCGTGCAGGCCATCGGCGCCGACGCCCGCATCCAGCAAGGCGTTGCGGTTGCGCTGCTTGATCTTGTTCCAGTCGATGTTGGGGATGGCGAAGATCTTGTAGAGTTCCGGATCGCTCTTGATGATCGACCGCGCCAGCACCGCCATGTCGCGGGCGGTGGTGATCTGGCCGGGATCGGCAAAGCCGGTGGCATTGCGGAACTGCGAGCCGGACATCCCCAGCTCGCTGGCCTTGTCGTTCATCTTGTTGACGAACTCGCTCTCGGTGCCGGACACCCCTTCCGCCAGAGCGATGGCCGCATCGTTGCCCGACACCACCAGGGCGCCCATGAGCAGATCGCCCACCCGCACCTGGCTTTTCAGCGCCGCGAACATGGCCGCCCCGCCGGACGGGCCGCCGCCGCGCCGCCAGGCGTTCTCGCTGATGGGGAACGGGGTATCGATGGTGATCTTGCCGGCGCGGATCTGGTCGAACACCACTGCCGCGGTCATGATCTTAACGATGCCGCCCGGCGCCATGCGCCCATCGGCATTCTTCTCGAACAGGATGGTGCCGCTGGCGAAATCCACCAGGGTGGCTTCGGGCACCGGGGTCTGGAACGCGGTCTGCGCCCGCGCGCCGGGCGCCAGGGCGACGGTTGCCGCCAGCAGCAGCGCCGGGACGCCGCAGCCCTTCAGGAACACGAACGCCGCCGACCGGAGCGGTCGACGGCGTTGGCCCATCACGGGCGCACGACCAGCGGCCGCACGCATCAGGTGAAAAAACACAGCCATGGTTTCGCCCCGCAGGGCCCCCTCCAGCGGATCAGCGTCCGGAAGCCGCGACGCCGGTAAAGCTCATGCCGGTGACCGGCGCTGCGCCCACGGCCCAGCCCCCAGCTCCGGTGCCGGCGGACGGCGCCGCGGCAGCGGTCAGAGCGGCGGATGCGGTGGTGGGTGCGGGTGCCGGCGCGGGCTTGGCCGATGCCACCTTCACCGGGGCGGCCGCCGGATGCGGAATGGGGGCGACGGCCACGGAGCGGCTGCTGACCGGGGTGGGCGCGGCGGCAATCGCGGTGCGCGCAGGCGCCGCGGGGGCCACCGGCTCGGCCTCGGCCACCTGCTCGCCGGCGTCCGCATGACCGAGATCGAACGGGCGCTGCAGCGGCACCGGAATGTCGGTGGGCGCGGTGCGCGGCATAGCCAGCGGCAATTGCGGAATGAACGGGGCGGCGGAGGCCACCTGCACCGCCGAATTGGCGGGCGCCTCGGCCGGGGTGCCGTCCTGGCGCAGGGTCGCGATCAGCTTGCGGTCGTCGGAGCCGTCCAGCGGCGCGCGGCTGACGAATTCCACCCGCACCTTGGCGACGCCATTGGCGGAAAAGCCCAGCAGGTCGGCGGTGCGGTGCGAGACGTCGATCACCCGGTTCTGGTGATACGGCCCGCGGTCATTGATCCGCACGATGATGGAGCGTTCGTTCTTGAGATTGGTCACCCGCACATAGCACGGCATGGGCAGCGTTGGATGGGCGGCGGAAATGGAGGCACGGTCGAACACTTCGCCATTGGCGGTGCGGCGGCCATGGAAATCGTCGCCATACCAGGAGGCAATGCCCTCTTCGCGGTAATTGGGATTTTCCTGCGGGACATAGGTCCGGCCAGCGATCACATAGGGCTTGCCGACGCGATAGGCGCCGCCGCCCTTGGGCACCGGCTCACCGTCCGCCACCACCCGCGGGCTGGCCGAGACGCCGTATTTGGGATCCACCTGGCTGGCGAGCTTGCCCGCCGAGCTGCACGCCGCCAGCGTGAGGCAGAGGGCGGCGACGCCGACGCTGCCGCGCGAGGCGCGTACCAGGGAGAGGATCTGCAGATCTCGCGTCATTAGCGTCCTGTGTCACCGAAACCCGCGCCGCTTGCGCAACAAAGGCCCCTCGGGAGGCCAGCAGACTTTGGCATGTCTGCGCTCGATTGGACAGAAGAGGGGCGGAAAACGCGGCGGAAATGCGGCAAGCCTGTGAATATGGTAAACAAGCTGTAATGTGCTGCAACGAAAATGCCCATCCGCCGTTCTGGCGCGGGCGGGCTCGAGCCTGGTCCGGCGCCCGCCTCGGGGGGCAGTCCGGCGCCGGGTGCCCATGCGAACCGGATCGCAGATTCGTGGCGGAAGGGGTGGGATTCGAACCCACGGTGGGCTTGCACCCACGGCGGTTTTCAAGACCGCTGCCTTAAACCACTCGGCCACCCTTCCAGCACGCCGGCCCGCGACGTGCGCTCTTCCTAGCCGATGCCGGGCCGGCGCGTCGAGACCACAGGGGCCCGTATTCCCGCATTGCGCGCGGGTCGGGAACCTGGGCGGTTGGGGGCGGATGGGTACGGCGGAACAGCTGTGACTTGTCGGTTGCTCTGTCGGTGACACCAAGCCTCCGCTGACGGCAGGCGAGAAGCCGCCGTCAGCGCGCATCTGCCGTTACGCGGCCGGCACCGCCGGCGCGTAGTCCATTGCCGCGAGATCGGCGATCAGGCCCGGCCCGGTCGGCGACCACCCCAGCTCCGCCCGCGTCCGGTCGCTGGATGCCGGCATGTCCAGTGTCGCGAACATCGCCATCCATCCGTAATAGGCCGGCGCTTCCGCCGCCGAGAGCGAGACCGCCGGCAGGCCGAGGCCGGTCGCAACGGTTTCTGCGATGGCGCGCGCCGAGACGCCAGCCTCCGCGGCAGCGTGATAGCGCGCACCCGCACGGCCGTGGTCGAGAACCAGAGCGTAGAGCTTGGCTACGTCGAGGACATGGCCGGCCGGCCAGCGGTTGGCCCCCTCGCCCACGTATCCCACCATGCCCTTGGCGCGCGCGATCTCAATGAAGGGCGTGATCAGGCCCTGCTTGCGCGTGTCATGGACCTGCGGGAGTCGCACCACACGGACATCGACCCCGGCCTCCAGCAGCGCGTTGCCGGCCTGTTCGGAGGCAATCCGCGGATTGGGGTGCTCGGCGTTGAAGATGGTTTCCACCGCCGGTTGCCCTGGCCCCGCCTCGCCCATGCCGGTGCCCGAGGTGATGAGCAGCGGCCGGGCGGAGCCCTTGAGCGCCGCGCCCAGCGTTGCGATCACCCGCCGGTCCTTCTCGCAATTGTCCAGGAAATGGCTGAAGTCGTGATCGAACGCGGTGTGGATCACCGCGTCGGCCTGCGCCGCGCCGGCACGCAGGCTCTCGAGATCCTCAAGGGTGCCGCGATGGGTCTCGACGCCAGCGGCCGCCAAAGCGCGGGCGCCAGCGTCCGAGCGGGTCAGACCCACCACATGATGCCCCGCGGCCAGAAGCTCGGGGAGGATGTGCGAGCCGATGAATCCGGTTGCCCCGGTCAGAAATACGCGCATGAAACACTCCGACATTGTTCCCACACGCACTTCGCCCTAAATTCTTTCCTGTAAAAGTAGTGACTGTATCATGGTATAATCATCAACAGGATCGCCATGCCCAGTGAGACAATGGACACGCTCGGCAGCTTCCTCCGCGATCGACGGTCGAAGATGGACCCGGCGACGTTCGGATTTGCCGGCGGGCGTCGGCGCACGCCGGGCCTGCGCCGGGAAGAGGTGGCCCAGCGCGCCAACATTTCCCCCACCTGGTACACCTGGCTGGAGCAGGGGCGCGGCGGCGCCCCCTCCGCGGACGTGCTCAACCGCATCGCCGCCGGGTTGATGCTCACCGAGCCGGAGCGCGAGCACCTGTTCATCCTCGGCCTCGGACGCCCTCCAGAGGCCAATTACAAAAGCTCCGACGCCGTCACGCCGCGACTGCAGCGGGTGCTGGATGCCTTTCCCTTCAGTCCGGCCATCATCAAGACCGCCACCTGGGACGTGGCAGCCTGGAACGTCGCAGCGGCCACGCTTCTGACCGACTATGGCCGCCTCCCGCGGGCGCAGCGCAACATCCTGCGGCTCATGTTCACCGATTCCCGCATCAAGGCGGCGCAGGAGGATTGGCTCAGTGTCGCCCGTTATGTGGTCGGCGCCTTTCGGGCCGATGCCGCGCGGGCCGGTGCGGGGGCGGAGATCGCCCGCATGGTGGAGGAATTGTCCCGGCTCAGTCCCGAATTCGCGGCGCTGTGGCGCGACAACGCCATCGCCGGACATGCGGCCGGATTGAAGCGCCTGCACCATCCCGTGCATGGCCTGCTGGAGCTGGAATTCTCGGCCTTCGCGGTGGATGGCCGCCCGGACCTGGGGATGATCGTCTACAACGCCGCCACGCCGGACACGGCAAAACGCATCCGGTCGCTGATGGCGCGCCAGACCGAACTGACCGCGCCTTTGGAGGCGTAGCGGACCGACGCACATGGAGCACCGGGGGGCCGGCGGCGCCCCGCGCTACCGGCCGCGTTCGGAGCGGCTGAAATTGCTCAGATGGCCTTCGCGCGCCGCCTGGGCGCGGGCGGACTTGATGATGCCCGCGCTCTTGCCGCCCGGCGCCACCCGCGACATCAGGCGCGACAGATTCTGCCCGCCGCAGCTTGGGCAGATGGGCGTGTCGCTGCCCCGGATCAGCAATTCGACATCGCTGTCGCATTGCGGACAATGATAGCTGAACAATGGCATGCACCGACCCTCCCTGCTCTCCCGCGCGTGGCGGGCCGAAGCGTCCCAATGCAGGGCGGGCGCGCATTGCCCCGCGCCGTCCCCGGCTGCGGAGCGTCGTTGCCCGACCCTCCCTTGGCGCAATGCAGGGAGTGGGCCATCCCGAGCGGCGCCAAGGTCCGGCGCCTGCCGGTCAGCGCAGCGGCGCGGGCGGAACATCTGCCAGACAGGGCGAGACGAACAGCTCGCCGCGCCAGGCGCCCCGCGCAGTGCGGGTGAACACCACCAGCCACAGCACGCTCAGCACCGCCACGAACAGGCCGCCGAGAATCCCGAACAGGCCGATGGGCAGCAGCGTTCCCAGCCGCAAGGTGGCCACCGCATAGACCCCGAGCGGGAAGGTGTAGCCCCACCAGCCCAGATTGAACGGCAGCCCCTGGCGCACATAGCGCAGCGTGATGAGGCTGGCCATGGCCACCCACCACAGGCCATAGCCCCACATCACCAGACCGCCCACCAGCCCGATGCCGCGGGCGGCGCCCGCATAGGCCCCCAGGCCATTGGCGGTGAAAATGGCGGGGGCCGCCTCGCCCAGCACCAGCAGGCCCAGCGCCCCGGTGCCGATGGGCCCGAGCGCCAGCCAGCTGGTGGCGGCCATGCTCACATGCGGCAGCTTGTGGACGGCCATGCGCAGCACCAGGATCACCAGCACGCTCATGGCCAGCGGCACCGACAGCGCCCACAGCAGATAGCTGCTGATGAGGACGTTCAACTGGACGGGCGCCTCCGCCAGATGCGGGGCGAGCAGGCCGCCGCTCACCGCGGCCACTTCCGCGGCCACCACCGGGAGGAGCCAGACCGCCGTCATCTGGTCGATGGTGTGGTCCTGGCGAGTGAACATCATGAAGGGGATCGCCACCCCGCACGCGGCGGCGATGCCGGCATCGAGCACCCACAGCACCTCCGCGATCTGCACCGCCGCGCCGCCCCAGCGGGGCAGGCCGAAGATCAGGAAGCCGTTGATGATGGTCGCCAGCCCCATGGGGATGCAGCCGAAGAACATCGACACCACCGAATGGCCGAAGATGCGCCGGGCGCCGTCGAAGAAGAAGATCCAGCGAGCGGCATAGAGCCCGGAAAACAGCGTGAAGAGGCCGATGTTGAACAGCCACAGCCCCTCGCCCACCGCGCGCAGCACCGGCCAGCCGGGAAATTGCGCCAAAGCGATGGCTAGGATGCCGGTGCCCATGGTGGCGGCGAACCAGTTGGGCGTGAACTGCCGCACCACTTCGCTGGGCTGACTGAGGCGCGACAGCGGCTTGAGGCCGAAGGCCACGGCGCCGGCATGGGTCTCGAGGGCCATAAGCGCGATCCCGAGGGCAGCGGGGATGACGGAGCACACGGACACCGCGACCGCCCCTCAACCCGGCAGTGCCGCTCTACCGCTCATGCCAAGTTCTGCGGCACCGCGCAAGGCGCGTCATGCGCGAAGGCGCAGGGACGAGAGATCTGTGTGAGACGAACCCGCCATGGCCCGAGGCAACCCGCCCCGCGCGCCGGCGTCAGCCCGGAGGTCGCTGTCTCAGGCGACGTGGGCCGCCATAGGGCGTTGCTTGGCCCGCTGCAGACGCACATTGACCAGCCGCGACAGGCCCACGATCACCACGATGGTGCCGAGATAGGCCACCAGCTGCATGCCGGTCGGCTGGGCGCGATAGCCCACCAGGGTGCGCAGCACCCGGCCCACCGCGCTGTCGTCGGCCAGCAGCCAGGTGCTGTTCCACACCGCATCGGGCAGGCTCTGGATGAAGCCGGCATCCTGCAGGATGCCCACCGCCTGGGCCGCAAGCCCGGCGGCCAGCAAGGTGATGAGCACGGCGGTGGTCTTGAACAGGTGTTTCATGGGAATGGCCACCAGCCCGCGATAGAGCAGGAAGGACACCACCACGCCGGCGCCCACGCCCATGGCGAAGCCCAGCGCCACATTGAGCGGACCTTCGGTGCCGCTGATGGTGATGCCGTACATGAACAGCACCACTTCCACGCCTTCGCGCAGCACCGCCATGCCCACCACAATGCCCAGGGCCGCCGGCGGCCGCAGGCCGTCGCGGACATCTTTGCCGACGGCGCGCATTTCAGCGACCAGTTCGCGGCCGTGGCTGGCCATCCACACCACGGTCCACACCAGCATCACCACCGCCACCGAGAGGATGGCGGCATTGAGCATTTCCTGGCCGGAGCCATCGAACAGATTGGCGATCTTCTCGGCGAACAGCGCGATCACGGCGCTGCCCACCACGCCGCCGCCAAGGCCCAGGGCAATCACCAGGCCCCGGCCCCGGATGCCTTCCGAGGCGGCCAGGATGACGCCGGTGATCAGGCCCGCCTCAAGCACTTCGCGGAACACGATGATGAAGGCTGCGAGCATCCCGGCGGTCCCTGCGTTGGTGCGCGACTGGCGGCGGATCCGACACCGGCGCGCGGCAGACATTCACAACGGCAAGACAAGGACGAGAAATCGTCGACGGTTACGCCGAGATTGGTCGTGATTGCTTAGCCTCTATTTGCTGGTACACCCGAGCGCATCGCCTGTCACCACAACGCGCTCCCTTTAGAAATCCTCAAATCTGGAAATGCTGTAAACAACCGCCGCGGGTCAGCCGCCGCCCCCGCGCGAGACGGCGCCAGCGCTGGCAAGTATTGGTGCACGTAAGGTCATGTTCTGCCTGCGATGCCGCTTCATTCGGACGCACCACGCCGGCTTGCCGGCGCTGCCGGCAGTAAAATGCGCGCGCGGCCGCGCAGGTAAAACAGTGCTCAGGACGGTTTGGGCCGGCGGGCAGCGGATTTGAAGCTGTTCAATAGAACAATTCCATTGTCGTCGCGGCTTCTTGTGGCCTCACTTTGCTGCGGCTAGGTTCCATCTGGACGCGCCAGAGCCCTTGCGCCGAACGCCGTCGATGGCGCTGCTCGAGCGCCCGCCAAGATGTATTGGGAGAGTTCACTTATGCGCGCGCAGATTGTCGCCGGCGCCCTCGCCATTGCCATGGGGTTCGCCGGACCGGCGCTGGCCCAGGCACCCAAGACCGCGACGGCCTCCGCCGCCGCCACGGCCGCGACGCCCACCCCGCGGGCCGTCATCACCCATTACGCCGACCTCGCCGAGGCGATGTATACGGACTCCTATACCGCGGCCAAGGAGATGCAGACGGCCATCGCCGCCTTCCTCGCCGCGCCCAGCGCCGAGACCCAGCAGGCGGCGCGCGAGGCCTGGAAAAAGGCCCGCAACCCCTATCTGAAGACCGAGGGCTTTCGCTTCGGCAACAAGATCATTGACCAGTGGGAAGGCAATGTGAATGCCTGGCCGCTGGATGAGGGCCTAGTGGACTATGTGGACACCAAGAGCTACGGCACCAAGTCCGACGAGAACCCGCTCTATACCGCGAACATTATCGCCAACAAGTCGATCCGTATCGGCAAGAAGACGCTGGATGTGACCACGCTGACCCCGGCGCTGCTGCACCAGCTCAATTCCGCCGGCGGGGTGGAGGCCAATGTGGCCAGCGGCTGGCACGCCATCGAATTTCTGCTTTGGGGCCAGGACCTGCACGGCACCGAGCGCGGCGCCGGCGAACGGCCCTGGACCGATTTTGATCTGAAGGCCTGCACCCACGGCAATTGCGATCGCCGGGCGCAGTATCTCACCGTGGCCACCCAGGCCCTGGTGGCGGATCTCAAGGAAATGGCCGACGACTGGGGCGCCAAGGGCCCCGCCCGCGCCGCTCTGCTGAAGAAAGCGGACAAGGCCGGCCTGGCGGTGATCTTCACCGGCATCGGCTCGCTGTCCTATGGCGAACTGGCCGGCGAGCGCATGAAGCTCGGCCTCATCCTGCATGATCCGGAGGAAGAGCAGGACTGCTTCTCCGACAACACCCACAACTCGCATTATTATGACGAAGTGGGCATCCAGGACATCTATTACGGCCGCACCACGCGCAATGACGGCGCCAGCTACACCGGCCCGTCGGTGGCCGATCTGGTGCGCGCGGCCAACCCCAAGATCGCCGATGAGATCGATGCCAAGATGGCGGCGGCGCAAGCGGCGCTGAAGGTCATCAAGGACAGCGGCGACAGCGGCGAGATGTATTACGACATGATGCTCGCCGAGGGGAATGCCAAGGGCAACAAGATGATCCAGGACGGCGTGGACTCCCTGGTGGCCCAGGCCCATGCCATCGAGCGCGGCGTTGCCGCCCTCAAGATCCAGATCAAGGTGGAAGGCTCCGCCAGCCTGGACAATCCCAAGGCTGCGAAGAAGAAGTGACGCATCTCCCCACGGCCCGACGGGG
The DNA here is from genome assembly GCA_965227945.1 of Azorhizobium sp. GTDB lineage: Bacteria > Pseudomonadota > Alphaproteobacteria > Rhizobiales > Xanthobacteraceae > Azorhizobium. The sequence continues at coordinate 1,451,824 of CBDDGQ010000005.1, forward strand.
CCGTGGGGATCATGACGGGTCGGTGTGTCGGTCCGTCACAGGAGGTTTGAACCGCAGATGATTTCAAGACGCGGTGTGTTGCTGGGGAGCGCGGCGGCGGGCCTGGTGTCCTTCGCCCCCTCGGCCATCGGCCAGGTCCCCGCCTCGCTGGACACCTTGCCCGCCAGTGCCCCGGTGCGGCAGATGAAGCTCACCGCCCGGGAGATCGAGGCGCGCCTGATGGGACCCGACGGGCCGCTGACCCGGCATGTGTGCGCCTATGACGGCGATCTGTTCAAGATCGTGCGCGCCCCGCGCGGCACCCGCCTGGTGGTGGATTTCGAGAACCAGTTGCCCGACCCCACCACGGTGCATTGGCATGGGATCCGTGGGCCGTATCTGTCCGATGGGGTCGCCCCGTTGACGCAGGACGTGATCCAGCCCGGCGCGCGCTTTGCCTACAATGTGCCGCTGCCCGATGCGGGGCTCTATTTCTTCCATCCCCATTGCGACGAGACCGGGCAGGTGGGCCGCGGCCTGTTCTCGCTGCTGGTGGTGGACGATCCGGCCGAGGCCAAGGTGGGCTTCGATGCCGAATGCTTCATCGTGGTGAAGGACTGGCGCCTCGCGCCCGACGGCCAGTGGCTGGCGATGAGCACCGACGATGGCGCCGCCAATGCGGGCACCTTCGGCAATGTGCGCTCCACCAATGGTCAGATCACCGCCCCCCGCGTGGAAGCCCCCGCCTATGGCGACGTGCGGGTGCGCACGCTCATTGCCGATGCCACCCGGGTCATCGATCTGGGCTGCGACACGGATGATGCCTTCCTCCTGGCGGTGGACGGTCAGGCACTGCCGCCCCTGCCGTTCAAGGCCCTCCCCGACGACATCTGGCGCATGGGCCCGGCCATGCGGGCGGACATGCAGGTGCGCATGCCCGGCCCCGGTCAGGAGGTGAAGATCTACGACTACCGGTCCAGCGAGCCTTATCTGCTCACCACCCTGGTGGCGGTGGACACCGGCAAGACGAAGACGCCTTTGCGCGCCAAGCCCCTGCCCCCGGCCAAGGTGCCGCTGCCCGAGATCAAGGGCGCCAAGCGGCTGGAGTATCTGCTGCAGGTGGCCGCGGGGCCGACCATCGTCACCCCGTCCCTGCCCGCCGACGACCCGCTCAGCAAGGCGCTGGCGAATTCCCTGTGCGTGGGCGGCACCACCCACTGGGCCATCAGCCGGGATTCCTGGGCCACCAATGATGCCCTGCGCCTGCCGCCGCCGCTGGCGCAGCTCGCCAATGGCCGCAGCTACATCATCTCCATGACCAATGTGACCAAGCATGTGCATCCCATGCACCTGCATGGCCATATCTTCCGCGTGCTGTCGTCCTCCAAGAAGGCGCTGCCGCCGCATCTGGCGGACACCGTGATGGTCGAGCCCAATGAGACGGTGGAGATTGCCTTTAAGGCGGTGAGCGGCAATTGGGTGTTCCACTGCCATATCCTGGAACACATGGATACCGGCCTCATGGGCTGGTTCAAGGTGGTGTGATGGTGGGTCCGCGCGCCCTCCGGCTGGCCATCGTCAGCCTGTGCGTGGGGCTGGCCACCGCCGCCACGGCGGGCGCCGCCACCGGCGCGCTGGACGGGCTGGACATCCGCATCGGCCAGGCGCTGTTCAAGCGCGCCTGGGTGCCCGCCCCCGCCTCCACCCGCGGCGATGACGGGCTCGGCCCGCTGTTCGACGCCCGCTCCTGTGCCGCCTGCCATCCCGCCGGCGCCCGCGCCAAGGCCATCATCTCCGCGAACGGCCAGATCGACGGTCGCGGCATGGTGCTGGTGCTGGCGCGGCCCGATGGCAGCGGCGATCCGGTCTATGGCCGCCGCCTGCAGATCGATGCGGTGCCCAGCCTGAAGGCCGAAGGCATGCTCGCGGTCACCCAGACCCCGGCCGCCAACGGACTGCACCGGCGGGTGCCGGCGCCGCAGGCCCTGGCCTATGGCCCCCTGGATCCGGCCACCGGCCTGTCCCTGCGCGTCGCCCCGGACCTGCGCGGTCGCGGCCTGCTGGAGCAGGTGCCCGAGGCGGCGCTGGTGGCGCTGGAGGCCGAGCAGGCGCGCGGGCCCGCGGCGGTGCATGGCCGGCTCCGGCGCGTGGTGAGCGCTGACGGGGCCACCGTCATCGGCCGCTATGGGTGGAAGGCCGCGCAGCCCACCCTCATGGCCCAGTCCGCCGAAGCCTTCTTTCTCGACATGGGGCTGTCCACGCCGTTGCACCCGGAGCCCTGGGGCGATTGCACCGAGGCGCAAGCCGCCTGCCGCGCCGCCCCCCATGGCGGGAGCGGCGAAGGCGGGTTCGAGATTCCCATGTCCCTGCTCAGCCGCGTGGTCGCCTATGTGGCCTCCCTGCCGGTGCCTGAGACGCAGCCGGACCGCGTCGGCGCCCGCCTGTTCGCCGCCACCGGCTGCGCCGCCTGCCATCGCCCCGCTTTGCCCCTGGCGGGTGGCGCATCGGCCCGGCTGTTCACCGATCTGATGCTGCACGATTTGGGTCCGGGGCTCGCCGACACCATGCCGGAGCCGGGCGCTGCGGCCAGCGAGTGGCGCACGGCGCCGCTGGCCGGCATCGCCGATGCGCTGGCCCGCGACACCGGCCTGTTGCACGATGGCCGGGCAGCATCCGTCGAAGCGGCGGTCCTCTGGCACGGCGGGCAGGCGACATCGGCGGTGGATCGTTTCCGCGCTTTGTCGCCGGCGCGCCGTGCGGCGCTGCTGGCGTATGTGGCCGGGCTTTGATTTGATGCAGCGACATCCCCATTTGCGGGCCGCAGGACTGGCGATCCAGGTCCCACCCAACCCCATGAGGGCGCAGGCCCTCCCATCGCGCCCAGCGTGGAGCCCATTCCGATGACGCGATTGTCCCGCCGATTGTTGCTTGCGGCCTTCGCTTTGGCCGGTGTCCCGGGCCTGGCGCAGGCGGCCGAGCCCACCGCCTTGAATGCGGCGCCCCTGATCGAGACCTGGCTGCTGCCGCGCTACGACACGCTGGTGGCCACCACGGCCGCGCAGACGGCCGCATGGACGCAATTCTGCGCCAAGCCCGAGGCGGCCGGCGTGCCCGCCTTGAAGGCGGCCTTCGCCAAGGCCGCCGACAGCTGGACGGCGGTGGAATTCGTCACCCTGGGACCCATCAGCCTGTCGCTGCGGGCGGACCGCTTCAATTTCTTCCCCGACCGGCGCAATGCCATCTCCCGCGCCATGGCGGAGATCATCGGCGAGCCTGACCCCGCCCGTCTGGTGGCAGCGCGCTTTGCCCAGTCCAGCGCCGCCGTGCAGGGCCTGCCGGCGCTGGAGCGCCTGCTCTATGAGGACGGCGCCGCCGAGGCGCTGGTGAGCGGCCCCGAGGCGCCGCACCGCTGCGCCTATGGCAGCGCCATCGCCCTCAACCTGGCCAACATCGCCACCGAAGTGCGCACCGCGTGGGGCGACCGCACCAGCGGGGCTTTGGGCGCCATCGTCTCCGGCAAGGGCGACCCGGCGCTGTTCCCCGATGTGGGCGCTCTGCCGGGCATGATCCTCACCGATCTGTCCGGCGCCTACCAAAGGGTGACGGACACCAAGATCCTGCCGGTGCTCGGCTCCGGCGCCGCCGATGCCAAGCCGCTGCTGGCGGATGGCTGGCGTGCCGGCCGCTCGGGCCGGGTGATTGCGGTGATGATCGAGAGCGCCGATGCCCTGCTCATGGAGGTCGCCAAGCAACTGCCCAGCCGGCCGCAATTCGTGGTGAACAAGGCGGCCACGGCGGCGGACAAGGCGGCAGCGGAGTTCCCCGCGGATCTCGGGGCCGCCGCGCAGACCGCAACAGGGGCCGCGAAGATCCAAGCCGCGGTGAAGACCTTCAAGGCGGCGCAACTGACGGTCTATCGGCCGGTCGCCTCCTATTTCGCCATCTCCCTGGGCTTCAATGCCCTGGACGGCGACTGACCGGCGGCCCCGCCGCGCAAGGATCGATGCCATGCCGCTGACCCGCCGACGCCTGCTCACCGCCGCCTCCGCCGCTCTGCTGCTGCCGCGCACCGGCTTTGCCGCCGTCCACGCCCTCGACGAGGGATGGCTGACCACCGCGGGCGTGGGCGAAGGGTTCGCCGCCGTGACGGTGGGCGGCGCCATGGACGCGGTCGAGAAAGTGCCCTCCCCGGCGCGCCTGCATGGCATCGAGGCGAGCCCCCGCGGCCCGCTGGCCGTGGCGGTGGGGCGGCGGCCGGGGCATGTCGCACTGGTGTTCGACCGCCTGCGCGGCGGCCAGGTGGCGCAGTTCGGCCCCGGCGAAGGCCGTGTGTTCTCCGGCCATGGCCGCTTCTCCCCCGATGGCGCCCTGTTCCTGACCAATGAGATCGAGCGCGGCGTCGACAGCGGCCCGAAGCGGGCCATGGGCCGGGGCATGGTGGCAGCGCGCCGGGTGGATGACGGGTTCCGCATTGTGGCGGAATGGCCCACGGGCGGGGATGGCCCGCACGATCTGATGCGTGCCGGCGCCGTGCTGGTGGTGGCCAATGGCGGCATCGAGCCCAACACGCCGGAGGCCCGCGACGCCGAGATCACCGGCAGCACCATCACGCTGCTGGATCCCACGTCCGGGGCGCAGCGCGGCGAAGGCGTGCTCGCGTCCGATCTGGCCAGCCTCTCCTTGCGCCATCTGGCCACCGATGCCGCCGGGACGGTGGTGGCGGCGCAGGACCTCTTGAAGGACGGCGTCGCCCGCCCCCTGCTGTTCGCCATCGGCGCCACCGGCGCCCTCACCCCGTTCGAGGCCCCCGACAGCGAATTGATGGCGTTGCGGGGCTATGTGGGGTCGGTGGCGCTGGACGCCTCCGGCGCTTTTGTGGCCTGCGCGACCCCGCGGGGCGGCCGGGTGGCGGTGTGGCAGCGCGACGGCCGCTATGTCGGCGCCGTGCCTTTGGTGGATGGCTGCGGGCTGGCCGGCACCGATGCCCCCGGCCGCTTCATCGCCACCAGCGGCTATGGGGAAGTGGTGCTGGTCGCCGCCGAGCCGGGCGGGGTGTCTATCATTGCGCGCCGCACCGGCGGCCCGCGCTTCGACAACCACGTGGCGCAGGTCTAGCGGGGCGTCTTGTGGAGGCGGGAGGGGCGCACGCGGCGCCCCTCGCCGGTGGCGCTCACGCCTCGCTGGTGTAGCGGCGCTGCAGGTGGGCCTTGAACACGCTGGCGTCCAGCGGCCGGCCGGTGGCGCGGGTCAGCAGTTCGTCGGTCTGGTAGAGCGAGCCCTGGCTGTGGATGTTCGTGCGCAGCCAGCCCACCAAAGGCGTGAAGTCGCCACGGGCGATGCCCGGCAGGATGTCCGGCTCCGCCCGATTGGCGGCGTCGAACACCTGCGCGGCGGTCATCGCACCCAGCGTATAGGTGGGGAAATAGCCCCAGCCGCCGCTCGGCCAATGTACGTCCTGCAAGCAGCCCAGCGCGTCATTGGGCGGCACAACGCCCAGCAATTCCTGCATCTGCGCATTCCAGGCCGCCGGCAATTCGGACAGCGGCATGGCATCGGCGATCAGCGCCTTCTCCAGGCGATAGCGCAGGATCACGTGGGCGGGATAGGTGACCTCGTCCGCATCCACCCGGATGAAGCCGCGACCCACCCGCGTATAGCGCCGCCACAGCGCATCGGCCTCCCAGGCCGGCCCGGTGCCTCCGAACGCCTCGCGCATGTGCGGCGCGGCGAACTGCAGGAATTGCGGGCTGCGGCAGGCCTGCATCTCCATCAAGAGCGACTGGCTCTCATGCACGCTCATGCTGCGGGCCTGCGACACCGGCTGGCCCAAAAGCGCCTGCGGGCGGCCCTGCTCATAGAGCGCATGGCCGGTCTCGTGCATCACGCCCATCAAAGCGCGGGCGAAATCGGCCTCGTCATAGCGGGTGGTGATGCGCACATCGTTGTCGGCGCCGCCGCAGAACGGATGGGTGGACACATCGAGGCGCCCGCGCTCGAAATCATAGCCCAGCACGCCCATCATCTTGACGCCCAGCGCCCGTTGCGCCGCCACCGCGAACGGTCCCTCCAGCGGCGGGTCCACCGGCCGGCGGGCCTGGATCGCCAGCACCTCCTCGGTGAAACCGGGCAGGAAGCCGGCCAGATCCTCGAACAGCGCGTCGATCCGCTCGGAGCGGCCGCCGGGCTCGTAATCGTTCAGCAGCGCATCATAGGCGCCGAGGCCCAGCTTCTCGCCCTTGGCGCGGCCGATCTCCCGCTGCAGCTTCAGCACCTCCGCCAGATGCGGCAGCAAAGCGGGGAAGTCGGCATCGGCGCGGGCCTGCCGCCAGGCCATCTCGCACACCGAAATGGCCTTGCTGGAGGCCTCCACCAGGTCTGGCGGCAGCGCGGTTTCCACCGTCCAGATGCGGCGGATCTCGCGGATATTGGCCTGTGCCCACGGATCGAGGGCGGGGTCGGCATCCGCATCCGCCAGCCAGTCGCCGATGCGCGGATCGGTCACCATGCCATGGGCGAGCACCCGCAGCAGCGCCATGCTCTCGGCCCGCGTGCCCACGGCGCCCTTGGGCATCATGGTGTCGCTGTCCCATTGCAGGATGCCGACGGCATTGGAGAGGGCGGCGGCGCGGCCGAAATGGGCGGAAAGGGCGGAATAAGCGGTCATGCATCCCCCGGCAGGCTTGCCGCGGCAATGTCCGCGGCCGTTTGGCCGAGGCGCGCGCCTCGGGTCGCCCCTGGTTAGCAAGTCGCGCCGCTGACCGCCACACCGGACCGCACCGGAGGGCGGGAACGCAAAAGGGGCGCAGCTTGCGCCGCGCCCCCAGATCCGTCTCACACCAGCGTCAGGCGAACACCACCAGGGAGCGTGCCGCCAGCTCGATGGCTGCCTCGCCGCCCGGGGTGGTCCGATCGGAGCCGTCCGGCTGGTCGGTGTCGATCACCGCACGCCACGTCTTGCCTTCGCGCTCGGGCAGCAGGAACGACACCGGCCCGTCATGGGCATTGAAGGCGATGATGATGTCCGACCACACCTGCTCGCCCTGGTCGTGGAGATCCTCACGGGTCAGGCGCAGGGCGATGGAATTGGCCCCGGCATCGGCCCATTGTTCGGGGGTCTGCTCACCGCCGCCCGGGTTGAGCCAGGTGATGACCATCCCGTCGCGGAAGCTCGCCCGCCGCAGCAGCGGCTGGGCGGCCCGCGCCGCCAGCAGGGTGCGGACAAACGCGGTCAGTGCCTTGCCTTCCGGGGTGATGCCGTCCCAGTCGAGCCAGGACAGCTCATTGTCCTGGCAATAGCCGTTGTTGTTGCCGTCCTGCGAGCGCGCAAACTCGTCGCCCGCCAGGATCATCGGCGTGCCGTGGGAGAGCAGCAAGGTGGCCATGATGTTGCGCTTCTGGCGCTCGCGCACGGCCAGGATGCCGGCATCGTCGGTGGGGCCTTCCACGCCGTAATTGTAGCTGCGGTTGTCGGAATGGCCGTCCTTATTGTCCTCGCCATTGGCCTCGTTGTGCTTCTCGTTATAGGAGACCAGATCGTTGAGGGTGAAGCCGTCATGGGCGGTGACGAAATTCACCCCCGCCCAGGGACGCCGGCCGCGCAGGTCATAGACGTCGCCGGAGCCCGTCACCCGCGCGGCGAAATCGCCCATCAGGCCTTCAGACCCCTTCCAATAGTCGCGCACGGTGTCGCGATACTTGTCGTTCCACTCCGCCCAGCCGGGCGGGAAGCCACCCACCTGATAGCCGCCGGGGCCGATGTCCCAGGGCTCGCCCACCAGCTTGACCTTGGCCAGCACCGGATCCTGGCCCACCGCATCGAAGAAGCCGCCGCGCTGGTCGAAGCCGTCGGGCTCGCGGCCGAGGATGGTGCCGAGATCGAAGCGGAAGCCGTCCACCTGCATGTCGGTGGCCCAATAGCGCAGGGAATCCAGCACCATCTGCAGCACCCGCGGATGCGAGGTGTTGACCGTGTTCCCGGTGCCGGTGTCGTTGATGTAGAAGCGCGCCTGATCCGGCATGGTGCGGTAATAGCTGAAGTTGTCGATGCCCTTGAACGACAGGGTCGGGCCCAGCTCATTGCCTTCGGCGGTGTGGTTGTAGACCACGTCGAGGATCACCTCGATGTTCGCGTCGTGGAAGGCCCGCACCATGTCGCGGAAGCCCTGCGGCCCCTTGGGACCGAGATAGCGCTGCTCCAGGGCGAAGAACGCCATGGTGTTGTAGCCCCAGTAATTGGTGAGGCCCTTGGACATCAAATGCTCGTCGTCCGGAAAGGCGTGGACGGGCAGCAGCTCGATGGAGGTGACGCCGAGGCTCTTCACATAATCCACCAGCGCTTTCTGCCCGAGCCCTTCGAAGGTGCCGCGCAGATTTTCCGGGACCGCCGGATGCAGCTTGGTGAGGCCCCGCACATGGGACTCATAGAACACCGTTCGATCCCAGGGGATGATCGGCTTGCTGTGGCTCTGCCCTTCGCGCGCCTTGGGATCCTGGATCCGGCACTTGGGCATGCCGGCGGCGCTGTCCGCGGTGCTGAAGGACAGGTCCTTGTCTTCCGCATCCAGCTCATAGCCGAAATGCGCCGGGGACCACTCCACTTCGCCGATCAGTTCGCGGGCGTATGGGTCCAGCAGCAGCTTGTTGGGGTTGAAGCGGTGGCCCTTCTCCGGCTCGTAGGGCCCGTGCACGCGATAGCCATAAAGCATGCCGGGGCCGACGCCCGGCAGATAGCCGTGCCACACTTCATCGGTATATTCCGGCAGCGTGACCCGCTCCACTTCCGCGCCCGTCTCGGAATCGAAGAGGCAGACCTCGACCCGTTCGGCATACGCAGAGAAGACCGCGAAATTGGTCCCCTCCCCGTCGAAGGTGGCGCCGAGCGTGGTGGCGTCACCGGCGAGCGCCTCGCGGGTGCGGTAGGTCTTTTCCAGCATGAGTCGTCTCACTGTCTCTAGGAGGGCGGCCCTGCTGAACGCGCTGCAACGCGGAAAGTTTCCTCCGCCGCTCCCGGCCAGCGCCGGTCAGCCGGCCGCCTTCTCCAGCGCCGCGATGCGCATGCGCAGCGCCTTGGTCTCCTCGAAGCGCTTGGACACATCCCGCATCACCGAGGCCATGCCCGTGACCTGGCCCGCATCATCGGTGAGCAGCACGATGGTGAATTCCAGCGAAATCCGATGGCCATCCTGGTGCAGGCCCGGCACCGCCAGCAATTCGCCGGCGCCGTAGCGGCTGACGCCGGTGGCAACCGTGTGGTGGTAGCCTTCCCAATGTCGGGCGCGGAATGGCGCCGGGACGATGATGTCGAGCGACTGCCCCACCGCCTCGGCGGCGGAGAATCCGAAGATCCGCTCCGCACCCGGATTCCACAGCGTGATGAGGCCGGCGCGATCGCTCGCCACCACTGCGTCCGACGCGCTGGACAACAGCGCTGCGCCGATCTGGTCGTTGATGGCCATGGTCTATTTCGCTCCCGCTCGATCCACAGTCCCGCGCCGATGTGCGCGGAGGGAAAGCAGGAGGCACTTTCCGGGATCCAGCAGCCTTAGGGGCTGCCTCCGGGCCTCCGGGACAGGCCGGGGGCCAACCCTGGCCCACCCGCGCCGCCCCTCGCACGTCGTCAGCTGCGTATTCTGCATACACGCTAGCAGCGGAGGCGAAAGTTACAAGGGCGCGGCAGCCCTCACTGGCGGGGGCCACGGGACAGAGCGGTCAGGAGCGCGGGCGCGGCGTCCAGCCTTCGCACAGGGTCTGGGGCGGGACCGGGGTGGCGCGCAAGGTTTCGATGACGGTCAGGGCGCAGGACAGGCTTTCGCGGCGCGCCCATTTTGGCGCATCCTCCCACACCCGATGATATTGCTGCTCATAGAGCACCTTGGCCACCAGCTCGGCGACGGGGTCCGTATCGGCAGACATGTGCGGCATCAGATGGCCTTTCCGAATGGTCGTCTTACCCCCCCGGGTGTCGCCGGTTTGCTCAGAGACATCGCACCACCGGCAAGGTGGCCCGGCCACCATCGGCCGGGGACGAAACACGTGAGCAGCGGGCGCGCGTTGACGCGCCCGCTGCAGGAGAAGAACCTGTGGTGGGGAAAGGCTCCTCTCCGTAGGCGCCTCCGGCAGGGCCGAAGGGCAAAGGGACGGCGGACTGCCCCGCAGCATGTCCGCCGTAGGAAGAAGGCCCGTGGTGGGGGAAGGCCTTCTTCTTTCTGAAAAGATCAGCCGGGCGTGCCGGCGGGGGGCGGTGGCCGGTGCCCGCCCGGCCCGCCGGGTTCACCCGGGCGCCGACCACCGAACGGTGGCGGGGGCGGCGGCGGCAGAAGCGCGCCCAGTTTCGCTGCCCGTTCCAACTGGGCCGGCGTGAGCTTGCCCTTCAGGGCCTCGATGGCCGACAGCAGGACTTCCGCCTTCTTGCCGTCCGCAATCACCTTGCCGGCCAGAGCGGCGGGCTGCGCGAAGGGGGCGGGTGCATCCGACGGCTCCGGCGGCGCCGGCGGCTGGGCCAGCGCCAACAAGGCGTCGGTAAAGTCCCGCCAGGCGTTCAGCTGGTCGGCGCGAATGCCGATCTGCACCTCGGCGGCGCTCAGCATCCCCACCAGGCCATCCCGCCCCGGTGGCGGCGGGAAGCCGGGCGGCGGGAAACCGGGCGGCGGAAAGGGCGGACCGGCAAACAAGGGGCCGGCCGGACCTCGGGGCGCCACGGCCGGGGAGGCCGGGCTGGTCGCCTCCGCCATGCGAGCGGCGGCGCTGGGGACCACGGTGGGGCGCTCGCCGGTGATGGCAGGATCAGCATGCGCCATGGCGCCGCTCAATCCGGCGACTCCCATGCCGACCAGCAGGGTCGCAGCGCAAACATTCCGGTTCATCATCAAGGGGCGTCCTGTCCGCTTTCAACGAGGACACTTTGGCCGGGCCGGGTTGCTGCGGAAGGTCCTGGCATTGCCGGACATCGCTGGTGCGCGCCGATTTGTAAGCGGATGTTGCTGCCCGCCATCCGGCAATGACGCGTTGCACTCTGGCGTCGCCGCGTTGCTGGCCGTACCGTAATCAGCGACCGAAGCGGTCCGCCAGACGATCGGTGGGCGCCCGGCGACGCGCAGGTCCGGGGCCGCGCGACGGGAGAAGGACACGAGCGTGGATAACCCGCCACATGTTTTGGTGGTCGATGACGACCAGGAGATTCGCAAGCTGCTGGCCCGCTATCTTGTGACCCAAGGCTTCCGCGCCACGGTGGCCGCCAGCGGACGGGAGATGGAGGAGTGCCTGGCCGTCAACCGGTTCGACCTGGTGGTGCTGGACCTGATGTTGCCGGACGCCTCCGGGCTGGATCTCTGCCGGTCGCTGCGCGGCCGCTCGCGCATCCCGATCATCCTGCTCACCGCCCTGAAGGAAGATGTGGATCGCATCATCGGGCTGGAGATCGGCGCCGACGACTATCTGGGCAAGCCGTTCAACCCGCGTGAACTGGTGGCCCGGATCCGCGCGGTGCTGCGCCGCTCGGCGGACCGGGAGGCCCCGCCCGTCCCCGGTGTCGCCTTCCACTTCGCTGGCTTCACCGCCGACCATGGCACCCGCCGCGTGACGACGGACAGCGGCGAGGACGTGCCCTTCACCTCGGCCGAGTTCGACCTGCTGATGGCCTTCCTCGAACGGCCCGGCCGCATCCTGTCGCGCGAGCAATTGCTCGACATCACCCAGGGGCGCGAGGCGGGCCCGTTCGACCGCTCCATCGATGTGCTGGTGAGCCGGGTGCGGCGAAAGCTGGGGGACACCGGCAGCTTCCAGATCCTCAAGACCCAGCGCAACGGCGGCTATCAGCTCTCTGTCCGAGTCGAAACGGTGAAGCCACAATCATGAACAGCCTGCGCACCAAGCTCACCGCTCTGCTGGTGGCGGCGATCCTCGTGGTCGTGGCGGTCTCCACGGTCTTCTTCTTTTATGTGCTCGGCCCCGGTCCGATGCACCATCGCGACGACGCCGCCGCCGCGGAAATCGCTTTGGTCCTGGACCTGCTGAACGGCGGCACCGGCGCCGACGTCAGCCCGTCGGCCGGCGTGCGCTCTTCTCCGCCCGAAGGGTTCTTCGATCCGGAGGCCTCGCGCATCCTCACCCGCGCCATGGAGGGGCTCGGCCATCCGCAGGCCGTGACCGTCTACCGGCAGGAGATGGGCGGCGTGTCCTCGGCCTCGGCGCGCCTGCCCGACGGCCGGTATCTCGTCATGCCGGTGCAATTCCTGCCCCCGCCGCCGAACAACTTCACGCTGATCCTCGGCGGCTGGCTGCTTCTCATCGCCCTCGGGACCACCGGCGTGGTCATCGTCGCGGTGCATCGCATGACCCAGCCATTGGAGATCATCGAGCGGGCGGTGGCGGACATCGGCCCCGACGGTCATCTCCCCGAGCTGGAGGAAACCGGGACCACCGAGGTGCGGGCAGCGACGGTGGCGATCAATCGGCTGTCGGCCCGGCTGAAAAGCTCGATGGAAAGCCGCATGCGCATCGTCGCGGCCGCCGCCCACGACCTGCGGACCCCCCTCACCCGCATGCGGCTGCGGGCCGAGTTCCTCGAGGAGGATCGCGAGCAATGGCTGGCCGATCTGTCCGAGCTGGACCGCATCGCCGACAGCGCGATCCGGCTGGTGCGGGAGGAAGTGGAGGGCGCCGGCAGCGAACCCGTGGCGCTGCACGAGCTTGTGCAGGAGGTGGCGGTGGAACTGCAGGAGACCGGTCTCAGCGCCGAGGTGCTCCGGGCGGATCCGGTGACGGTTCTCGGCCAGCCGATCGCGTTGAAGCGCGCGGTGCGCAACCTCATGGTCAATGCGGCGACCCACGGGCGGGCGGGCCGCTTCGGCGTGTATGCGGAGAGCGGCAAGGGCGTCCTGGTGATCGAGGACGACGGCCCCGGCATTCCCGAAGCGCTCATGGCGCGGGTGTTCGAGCCGTTTTTCCGTGTGGATCCGGCGCGCCAGGCGACGATTCCCGGCGCCGGCCTGGGCCTTGCCATCGCCCACGAGATCATCACCCGCCACGCCGGCAGCCTGTCCCTGGCGAACCGGCCCGGCGGCGGCCTCTTGCAACGGGTCGAGCTGCCGCGGGCGACCTGAGCGGACAGATCACCATCCGCGTGCCGCAGCACGGGGCGACTCATGGACCGTCGCCGCTGGGAACGACGGCGGGACAGGGGGGATGCGGCGCCGAACGGGGTGACGCTATGGCTGGCTGGGGCGCCGCGAATGGTCGGAGCAGCAGGATTCGAACCTGCGACCCTCTGCTCCCAAAGCAGATGCGCTACCGGGCTGCGCTATGCTCCGACGTGCCGCGAAGGCTTGTGTTCCGTACGTTTTTTGTCGGCGGGACGCAAGGGTGGCGCGGCGGTTTCCCCGGCAGACGCCCTGCCCCCGGCCCTTTGGCGTGGTCGCCAGCCCGTCCAACCGCCGGCCGATCGGCGTTTTCTCTGGTGGGATGCACCTGTCCGGCATCGGCACGGGTCCTGCGGTGCGCCTGACCGCCTGCTGGCCGGCCGCGCGGGTTCCGGCCGCGCTATGGCAGGGCCGCGACGCTGTTGCGGCCCGCTGCCTTGGCGGCGTACAGCGCCCGGTCGGCGGTGCGGAACAGCGCATCCACGTCCACATCGCACGGCACCCGCACCGTTCCAATGCCGACACTGACCGTTGCCGACAATTGGCCCCCCCGGCCGTCCTCGATGCGGATCCCCTGCACGCCGTTGCGGATGCGAGTGGCGATCGCCAGGGCGCCCTGGCGATCCGTGCCCGGCAGCACAATAGCGAACTCGTCGCCCCCGTAACGGGAGGCCACATCCCCGGGGCGACACACCACCGTGCGGATCGCATCGCCCACGCAGCGCAACAGCCGGTCGCCGACCGCATGTCCCCCGGTGTCATTGACGACCTTGAAGTGGTCCACATCCACAATCAGCAGGGACAAGGCCGCGTCCTGCTGCTCCTGGCTGTTCCAGGCCTGCGCCAGAGCGTCGTCAAAATGCCGGCGGTTCGCCAAACCGGTGAGCGAGTCCGTGGTGGCAAGGCGCGCCAGATCGTCCTCCACCTTGGTCTGCCGGTCCATGGTCCGCTGCAGCGACATGAACAGCGCGATGATGGTGGCGCACACGAGGCTGCCCGTGCCGAGGATGGTCACCGCCTCCATGAGCCAACTGGAGAACACATCGTCCACGGAGAAGCCGACCGCCAGGATGAGCGGGTAGGTGCCGATGCGACCATAGGAATAATGGCGAGCGGCGCCGTCGAGGCTGGCGCGGGCGGTAAAATCCCCCGATGGATCCGACAGCATGCGCTGAAAGGTGGGGCTCTTGCTGACATCGACTCCCACATTGCCGGCGCCGTCGGTGGACGGCGTGCGAATCAGCATGGTGCCGTCGGTGCGCACCAGGCTGACAACGCCTGACCGTCCCAAGTTCAGCCGGGAAAACAAGGATGCGAAATAGGCCAGGCGCACGCCGCCGACCACCACCCCTGCAAATTGCCCATCCGGACCAGAGAGGCGGCGGCTGAGAGCGATGCTGGGATCGCCCACATGCAAGCGGCTCTGCAGCGGCACGCTGAGATAGGTGCCATCGGACCGCGCTTTCTGGGCGCGGAAATAATCGCGGTCGGCAAAATTGCCCACACGGGGTGGCCACCCCCGGGAATCGTAAACAATGTCCCCATTGGCGGAGAGCACCAGCATGGAGCTGAGATACTCGGCGCTGCCGGCGCGGTCGAACAGCGCCATGTTCCGCAGCTCCGGCTCCACCACCTCAAGGTCGAGGTGGGTGAAGGCATCCTGGACGCCATACAGAGACAGATCGACGATGTTGAGATTGCGCTCGATCGCGGAAATCAGGGTGGTGCGAATATTCTCCGCCGACCGCATCGCGCTCGTCCACGCGGCAGAGCGAACCTGCCACAGCATATAAGACTGCAGCAGAAGGATAATCACGACCGCCGCCGCTACGGCTAAGGTTGCGCTTCTCCGCGCAAATTTTGTTCTCACACCGCCCCATGCGTTGGGAATGACAATAGTCCGGGCATGTTTCAAACAAGCATTACACCGAACACCTTCGTGAATCCTATCTTGGTGACCGACAGCGCCGTTGTCCACAGCGTTTCGGCGGCGCGGGCGCGTCCCGGATGCCCTGCCAGGGCGCTCACAGGACGCCGGGGCGGTGGCGGTTGAGGCCTGCCGCCGTCACCGCCACGCGCCACCGCTCGGCGGTGCGCTAGCGCCCGCGAAACAAGGTATTGGCCACCTTGTCGCCGGCCGCGATGCCCAGCTTGCGGGCCTCCCCGCCGCCGATCTCAATGACCGCTCGGACCGGCTCGCCGGAAGAAATGGTGTTTTCGGAATGGGGCGTCGTGTTCTCGGCGATGCGCGCAATGCTGCCGTCCGCGCGGATGAACAGCATGTCCAGCGGAATGAAGGTGTTCTTCATCCACATGGAGACGTATTGGTCGGCCTCGAAGTCGAACAGCATGCCCTGACGATCGGGAAGTGACTTGCGATACATCAGGCCGGTCGTCCGCTGCTCCGGCGTGCGCGCCACCTCCACTTCGATGAGCACCACCCCGCGCTTGGTGGCGATCTCCACAGCATCGAGGCTCTGGGCGCCGACGGACGACGCCAGGCCGCCCCATAGCAAGGCTGTCGCCACCACTACAGCAGCGGCGGCGCGCAGCGGCGCCCGCCAAAAGCCGATCATGCGAAAGGGCCGAAGGGACAAGCCGACCATGAAGACCTCTGAGTGGATGTGAGGGTCCGCTGCGCCGACGGGGGCTCCCCCGGCACACACGCTGCAAGCGCCAGCCCATAAGCTGCAAGTGCCGGCGAGGGAAGAGGCAAGCGCGTGACCGTCGCCCTGCGGTCCGGTGCCTCGGCGCCAGCCCCCACCGCGCGGGGCCCGCTCAATGCGCCCCGGCCGGGCCGTCTTCGGCCTTGACCTCGGTGGCCATGAGGCCCTTGGGCCCGTCGCCATAGCGCACCAGCACCGTCTGGCCGGGCCGCAATTCGGTCAGCCCCTGCTGCCGCAGGGTCTCCATATGCACAAAGATGTCCGGCTGGCCTTCGCCCTGGGACAGGAAGCCAAATCCCCGCAGGCGGTTGAACCATTTGACCGTGGCCGGCTCGAACCCGCCGGAGGGCGCAACGGACACCCGCGCGCGGGTCGGCGCGCTGGGGGTCTGGTTGGCCGTGGACAGGTCCAGCGACAGCACGCGGAAGGCCTGCAAGCCCTTGGCGCGGCGCACCGCCTCGCAGGTGATCCGAGCCCCCTCCATGGCGGTGTTGAAGCCGTCGCGGCGCAGACACGTCACATGCACCAGCACGTCGGGGCCGCCGCCGTCCGGCACGATGAAGCCATAGCCCTTGGCGGCGTCGAACCATTTGATGGCCCCTGCCACCTCCACCAGAACAACCGGCGTTTCTGCCGAGTCGTCCGAAGGATTGTTCAGCCGCGGCCCGAGACCCAGTGCGTCAGACCCCATGACAACCCCGACCTACGCGCGTACGGGAACCGTTCAGGAAAAGGAAGGATATCAATTCCCACGCCGCCCGCACACCCTTTCGTTGCAGTGCAGGGATGAAATCTCACGCCGTGGCTGCGGTCCCGGTGATCCCGTCCAGCACGTCGCCGATGTCGGCCCGCACCACCAGATCCGCCAGATCGTCCAGCGCGGTCGCCTCGCGGTTCACGATCACCAAGCGCGCGCCCGCCTTGTGGGCGATCACCGGCAGGCTGGCGGCGGGATACACCACCAGCGAGGAGCCGATGACGAGGAACAGGTCGCAGTCCTCGGCGAGCCGCGCCGCCCGCTCCATCTCCCGCGCCGGCATCGCCTGGCCGAAGGAGATCGTGGCGGTCTTCACCGACCCGCCGCAGTGGGGACAGTCGGGCGCGACCCCGCCGGCGGCCTCGAAATGGGCGCGCACCCAATCCAGCTCATGGCGCGCCCCGCACGACAGGCAAGTGGCATAGGTGCCGTTGCCGTGCAGTTCCACCAGAGCGGCATCGGGGACACCGGAGGCCTGATGCAGGCCATCGATATTCTGGGTGATGATGCCGGCCATCCGTCCTTGCGCCACCCAGCGGGCCAGCGCGCGGTGGCCGCGACCGGGCACCGCCCCGGAAAAGGCGGCGTCCATGGCGAACTTGCGCCGCCACGCCTCGTTGCGAGCGGCCGGATGCGCCAGGAAATGCTCGAACGGAATGGGCTTGTTGCGGCTCCACAGGCCACCGGGAGAGCGGAAATCGGGAATGCCGCACTCGGTGGACAGGCCGGCGCCGGTGAACGCCACTGCATGGGTCGCGGCCTCGAGAAAATCCGTCAGCCGATCCTGAGCGGCCTTGAGATCGGGCGCGAACATCATACGTTGCGCACGCCGGCAATCGGCGCCCCCCTTGTCTCCTGCGAAGGCCGAGCCATGCGCTTCCTCCACACCATGGTCCGCGTGACCGACATCGATCAGTCGCTGGACTTCTACTGCACCCAATTGGGATTGACGGAGGTGCGCCGCAAGGACGTGCCGAACGGTCGCTACACCCTGGTGTTCCTCGCCGCCCCCGGCCAGGAGGGCGTGGCGGAAGTGGAACTCACCCACAATTGGGATCCCGAACCCTATGGCGAGGGACGCAATTTCGGCCATCTGGCGTTCCAGGTGGACGACATCTACGCCACCTGCGCCAAGCTCATGGCCGCCGGCATCACCATCAATCGGCCGCCCCGCGACGGCAACATGGCCTTCGTGCGCTCCCCCGACAACATCTCCGTGGAGCTGCTGCAGAAGGGCCCCGCCTTGCCGCCGCAGGAGCCCTGGGCCTCCATGCTGAACACTGGCCACTGGTGATCCCCTTCCCCGCCGATCGGATCCCTGGCGCGCCCGGCGCGTCCGGGGACACACCAGCCCGGCGCCGAGGAGCCACGCCCGCAGGCGGCGGGCACCTGTTGCGGCGGCTGGATCTTCCGGCCGGGGGGCCGGCCAGCGTCAGCGCTACCCACAGGCTTTGCACGCGGTTAGCCGGCTGCCTCTTGCGGCGTTCCGATGGTCACCCTATAAGGACGCCGCCGCAGCGCCCTTCGTCTATCGGTTAGGACGCCACCCTTTCACGGTGGAGAGAGGGGTTCGACTCCCCTAGGGCGCGCCAGGCACCTTCGTGTCAAAGGTTCCTTGAGTTTCAAGGACTTGGCATGGCGAGTTCTTGAGCTGGGACACCAGCGTCACACCCAAAAATCCAACGGCAGGACCGGGGCATGGGCCGCGCCGAACATATGCGCTTTGCCGCCCTCACGTTCTGATTTGGCCTGCAGGCGAGGCTCAGCGCCACCGGAACGGCCGCCTGGGGTCTCGCGAGGCGTCCTGAGGAGGCTTCAACAGCCACCGCAGCCCCCTTTTGCCTCCGGCTGGTCAAAATGGGGAACCGCCCCCCTGGCCCACCCCAGCGCCCGCCATGCCGTGTGGAGGCGCCGCGAAAGGGGGCCGCAGGACGACGGCGCGGGCTGTTTCATCGACTGGCGTTCGGAAATTTCCGCCGGATCTGCGCCGACTTCGGAGGCGCCCGTCAGACCCGTTCAGGGAGCATCCCAAACAAAAACCCCGCGCTCCATAGGAGGCGGGGCTTCTTGCCGTTGGTCACCGCAAGGGTGGCGGCGGGGGCGGCGGCTCAGGCGGAAGCCCAGGGGGTCCTGGAGGTCCTGGAGGTCCTGGCGGCGGAGGTGGGGGCGGCGGCCTGTGGGGGCCACATATTTCCCGTGGCCCTTCAGGAGTCGGGACGACACGACACTCTTCGGGCGGCGGCGGCCCTGGAGGCGGTGGCAGCGGTTGGGCGGCAGCGCTCGTGACCGCGAGAGCGGCAATTCCCGTAATTGCCAATAAGGCCTTCATAGAAATGACCTCCATACTCGAACGGCACCTAACGCCTGACACTGCTGCCGCGTTCCCGCTTATTCTGCCCTGGACGTCTGAAACGGCGACATCACGTCTCCCGCTCCGGTGCTGAACCGCTCCGGCTTTGCCGGAGGCCCTAAGGGGTTGGGGCTCTAACGAGCCAGAGGACGCGCAAGGTCTCGCCTGAGCTGCGCGAGCGGGCGGTGCGTCGGCGGGACGCCGGCCCCGCTTCCCGGCATACCTCTTGCTACATGTCCCCCCAGCCATCCGATCCGGCGCGTGTGCGCCGGACTCCGACACGGGGGACGCTGCACATGACCGACATGGCCGAATTGCAAAGGCGCAAGCAGCCGATCAATCTGGCCGTGGTGCATGTGGATCCCGAGGCCTTCATCGCCAGCCTCATGGGCTGGCTGGAGATCACCGCCTTCATCACCGCCCAGCGGGCCGGCACCGCGGAGATCCCCGCCGACGGGGTGACGCCGAAACTGTCCGCCGCCGATTTGACCGCCGCCGGCGTGCAATCCATTGGCAATGACGCGCTTTTTGCGTTCTGCATGACCGCCGCGCTGGCCGGCGATGCGGCCGCGGTGGACCGGGTGGAAGCGGCCCTGACCGAAACCATGGGCGCGGATTTTCCCGGCGTCCTGGCCTTGGGGTATTTCCGCACCGTGAACGAAAACCCCATCCTGTTGGAGGATTTTGTCGGGGAGGCCGGTCGCAAATGGCTGAAAGGCGACAGGCCGCCGCCCCCCATGCGGGCCAAGGAAGACTGGAACACCGGCCTGCGCTTCTTCGAGAAAGCCCGCAAATCCAATTTCAGCCAGGAGATCCTTTATCCTCTGGCCAAATGGATCCGCGCGCGCTGGACCGTCATCGCCGAGAAGGAACCGGCGTTCCTGCATCACATCGAAGACAATCTGCCCATTCTGCGGGAAGCGCTGGAAGATCCGAGGAACGATCAGGCCTTCATTGCCAACCTGTTGCTCAAGGCGGCACCGTCCGTGGATATGGAATTGACTGACGAGTATCAGGGTTTCTTGCGCTCACTGGCCCGCCGCTGATCCCGCAGCCAACGCCAGCGGCGCGGACCGCACGCGGCCCATTGCCTGCGCGGCGAGGCTCCCATTGGCGCGGAACTTGCGGTGTGCACGGCAACGACGGGTTCCGACGTCTGTGCTTCCGCTGGTGTGGAAGCGTCTTGCCTGCGACCGGGAGAGTGCTGACCATGACTGAGCTCTTCGCCATCTGCTCCACCTATGAGATCGACGACGGCGACGCGCGGGGCTTCGTCCTCGCCCGCCTGGACGCGGCCGGCGCCAACACCGCCTGGCCGATCATCGTCACGCGCAAAGGCAATCAGTTCTACGGATTTGAGAATGCCTGCCCGCACCAGGGCACGCGGCTCGACACCATCCCCGGGGAGTTACTCGACGACGAAGGCAACTTCCTCACCTGCGGCAAGCACCACGCCCAGTTCGACCTGGACACCGGCCACTGCTTCATCGGGCCCTGCCAGGGCAAGGACCTGACGCCGATCCCGCTGGTGATCGACGATGGCGATGTCTGCCTCACCGGCATCGCCATGGCCGAGGAGGACGGGCTCGATGTGGACGACCCGAATGCCGTGCCCGAGGTGATGATTACCGCCGACTGATCAAGGGGTTACACCCTCTCCCCTGGCTTGCATCCGCGCCGCGTCCGGCGCCACGGATCCCGACGTCGCGGGTTGCCCGGCCTCTTGCCGGTGCGAACGACGGCTCCTGCCGGGCTTAACCGGCACCCTGAGAAAGACACCCCATGACCGCCGTTGCTGACACGCCTTTCGCCAAGCTGGACAGCGAGGGGCGGCTCCTGAAGCCGCTGCTCGCCGCCGAAACCCATGTGGCAGGCCGCTTTGGCTATCGGGGCGACATCGCTTATGACGATCCGGAGACGGTGATCAAGGAGGTGTTCGCGGTCGCCGAGGCGGGCAAGCCGGCCATCGGGTTCCTGGCCGGGTCGATCAAGACCTTCGACAGCCTGCCCAAGCTGGTGGACACCTTCGGCACCGCCTTCGATGGCGATGGCAAGTATTTCATCTATGTGTCGGACCTGCCCCAGGGCAACCGCTTCTACATCCGCTTCGGCGATGTCAAAATCTTCGCCATCTATATCGATGAGACCAGCGTCTATAACGAGCTGATCGACACGTTCTATGTTGACAAGATTAAGTTGAAAAAGTTCGACACCTCTGCAAAGCTGGATGCTCTTGCAGACGTGGGACTGAAATACGCGTCCCTGTCGGACTATAAGGAAGTCTCGTTCGATGACGGCGTGAAGCTCAAGAACGCCGCCTGATCGCTGCGGCCCGACACGCTGCGGCCCAGCACAGAGAGCGCCCGGGCGGTGGCACGGGCGCTGTCACCGACATGGGTCGGATCTGTGAAAAGGGCGAAGCCATCGCATTTGGCTGCGATGTTCACCGGATGGAACACCGTGTCTTGCGACACAGCCGATGCTGCAACAGCAGTCCGGCAGAAAGCCGGCGTCAGACGGTGACGGAGAGTTCCACCCGCTGCATCTGGCTTTCGAATTCGACCCGATCATGGGTCGCCTTGTCGTCGCGGATCTTATAGGCGAACTCATCGGTCTGGCTGGGCAAGAAGCCGACCACGGTGAACGTCCCGCCGCCGCCGCGATATTTTGGGGTCAAGGGCAGGTGAATCTTGTCGCCAACGGCGAATTTACGGTTTTCCATTTTGGCCCTATAGCAGACAAAGACGTCAAACCTAAGGCTTAAGAGCTTTTTTCTTTTTTGCCCGACGCAAAGGCAGTGGGAAATCGCCGATGCCTCCCGTCCACCCCCTCCGCGCCGCCGGGTGAGGCGCAGCCCGAAGGCGCTGCCCACCTGACCGCCCGGAGCACCATCCGGGCGGTCAGGTGAGCGTTACTTGGCGGCAGGGCAGGTATTGGCGGCGGGCGCGCCGGCAAAGCGGGCCGCCATCCAGCGACGGGCGTCGGCGGCGCCCGAGACCATCACCCCGCCATGGGAGACGCCGGGATAGGTGTGATAGTCGACCCCATTGCCACCCTGGCACATGGCCGCCACCGAGGCGTCGGTATAAGCGGGCGGCACGGTCACATCCCCGAGGCCCTGCAGCACCAGGGTGGGTTGCGCCAGATGCAGCGCCCCGATCTCATTGAGCGCGGCCACCTTCAGGAAGGCGCCGAGATCGGGCTGGGCCACGAACTGGTCCTTGGCGATGGCAGTGGACCAATAGCCTTCGGTGAGGGCGTGGGTCATGCACCCCACCATCAGGTCCGGCAGATGGGCGCGCGCCTGCGCGGTCAGGATCCGATCCAGCGGGATCTCTGGAAAGGTGGTGGCATAGGATTGCAGCACATAGACGGTGTAGGGCAGCGACAGCTCCACCTTGTCGGAGGCCATCACCGCCGCCAGACGGTCGGCGATGCGCGAGCCGGGGGCGAAGGCGATGTTGCCCACCAGGGTGAATTCGGGCGCATAAGTGGCGGCGATGGCGGCGGTGAACATGTCCGCCTGCCCGCCCTGGGAATGCCCCACCACGCCGAAGCGCGTGCCGATGGACGGCTCCACGGCGCGGGCGGCGCGCAGCATGTCCAGAGCATTCTGGCCGTTGGGCACGCCTTGCAGGAAGGGATGGAAGGTCCCGGCCCCCAGCCCCTGATAGTCGGTCGCCACCACCGCGTATCCGTCCTTGATGAAGGTCTGCAGCAGGGTGCTGATCTCGACGATGTAGGGGTGCTCCGGCCCGTTGGCGTCATCAAGGGAGGGACCGCACGGCGGGGCGATGCCGGTGGTGCCGTGGGTCCAGACAATCACCGGCCAGCCGCCCGCCGGGGGGGCGCCCGGCGGCACCGAGACCGTGCCCGACACCGCCACCGGCGCGCCGCTGGGGTCCACCGAGCGGTAGAGCACCAGCTGGGTGCGGGCCGCCCCCGGCAGCGCCATGGTGCGGGCCGCATCCAGGGCCGTGGCGCGAATCACCGCGCCGGGCGGGCCGACGGGCAGCGGCGCCGGCGTGGCGTAGAAGGCGTCCCCGTCCGCGGCCGCGGCGATGCCAGCCGCCGTCGGACCGACAGCGGATCCCAGGGTGAGTGCGGCCGCGACGAGAAGCGACGGGAAGCAAAGGGAGAGACACAGACGCACGGTGCGATCCTCATAGGGGTGGTGCGCAAGGGCGCGCGTGACGCGCGCAGGCCGGCCGACCGACCAACCTCTGGCTACACCACCCGGACGTCGGTGCGAAGACACCGGCCGCTCGCCGGCACCGGGTGCCGAAGCGGCAGGAGGGGTTCGCGTGGGTCGCGCGCCCGCCCTGACGCAGCGCCTCCCAGGGCGCGCAGCCGGGTGGCCGGCGGGGCGCTCGAACAGCCCCCTTTGCGGCCCTCAATTGCGGCTGGTTTTCGTCATTGCCGGCAATCAGGAACCTGCGCCGATGGCGCCCACCCGGCTCACCCGGGTCCGGCCGCGCCGAATCAGACGCCGCCGGTCAATCCGTTGGATGCTCAGGCCGAACGTGGCCACCTTTCTTGCTCATCCTCATATTTCCAGGGGCTCCATGAAGACCATTCTCCTCGCCAGCGCATTGGCGGCAGCCGGCACCACCGGCGCGCTTGCGCAATCGGCAACCACCCTCCCGGCCACCGGCGTGCCCCGTGCGGCGTTCTTTGCCGGCGCCGGCGGCGCCTTCAATTCCACCAGTTTCGAGAAGCAGAACCTCTATTCCCAGGGGGTCTCGAACATCTATCTGAACGGCGCGCTGTACGGCCAGGGCTATGCGGGCGGCAACGTCAATCCGAATTTCCAGGACGACCAGACCCTCTCGCCCATGGCCCAGCTGGGCTATTTCCAGCACTTCGGCCAGACCGATTGGCTGTGGGGCGCCAAATTCACCTACAATTACCTCGGCGCCAGCGCCACCAGCCAGAATCTGCCCGTGCCGCAGGCCGGCGCCTTCACCGGCAATGGGGCCGGCAGCTTCACCGGCAATGTGGTGGTGCATTCCTACAAGAGCCAGGTGGACAATCAGTTCGCGCTGATCCCGTTCCTCGGGCGCTCGTTCGGGCAGAGCTTCGTCTATGCCGGCGCCGGCCCCACGCTGTCGCGGGTGCAGTCGTCGCTGGACGGCGTCATCGGCTTTGCCGACATCAACGGCACCCATTACGACATCACCGGCGCCGCCAGCAGCTTCAACACCACCCAGTGGGTCTATGGCGGCGCAGCCACTGTCGGCATGACCTATTTCATCGACGCGGCGTGGTTCATCGACCTGAACTACACCTACGCCCGCACCCAGACCCAGACCAACAGCTACGCGACGCCCTTCTCCACCACCGCCAGCGGCTTTGTGGATCGCGGCATTCTCAGCGGCAACGACACCGGCCGGCAGAGCACCCAGACCGTGGCCTTCTCCATCAACCGGGCCTTCTGAGCCCCGCCTTGCGGTACGCCTCCCCGCCGCCGGCCCTCCCGGACCGGCGGCGGGCGGTCGCTGTCGATCTGGCGCGCGCGGCCGTCGCCCAATCGTCGGCGCCGTGGGATAAGGTGGCGCCGCATCGTCGTCCGGTGCGCCCCGTCCGCGTCGCCGGAAGGCCATCGCCCGCCAAGGACTTTCATGCCCCACGCCTCCCCTTCGCCCGTGGTTCGGCAGATGGTGCCGCTGCCCGCCGCCGCGCCGGGCACCGAGCGCGCCGTCACCGTGCTGCGCTATGGCATCCCGGGGGCCCGGCCCAAGGCCTATCTCCAGGCCGGGCTGCACGCGGATGAATTCCCCGGCATGCTGGTGCTGCGCGATCTGGCCGCGCGCCTCGAGGCAGCAGCCGCCCGCGGCGAGATCCTGGGCGAGATTATCGTGCTGCCGCTGGCCAATCCCATCGGCTTTGCCCAGCAGGTCAGCGGCTTTCTGCTGGGGCGCTATGATCTCAGCAGCCTGGGCAATTTCAACCGCGACTATGCCGATCTCGCCGCCGAGATCGGCGCGGAGATCGGCCCCCTTCTGGGCGATGATGGCGCGGCCAATGTGGCCACCATCCGCGCCGCCATGGGCGCTGCCCTCGCCCGCCAGGCGCCCGCCACCGAGATCGCGGTGCTGCGCCATCTGCTGCTGACGCTGGCCCATGATGCCGACCTCATGCTGGACCTGCATGCGGATAACGATGCCGTCCCGCACCTGTATCTCGGCACACCCTTGTGGCCGGACGCGCAGGACCTCGCGGCAGACATGGCGGCCCATGCGGTGCTGCTGGCGGAAAACTCCGGCGGCAATCCCTTCGACGAAGCCTGCGGCGGCCCCTGGTGGACCCTGGCTGCGCGCTATCCGCAGCATCCCGTGCCGCCCGCCTGCCTCTCCGCCACCGTGGAACTGGGCTCCAATGACGACGTGGACGAGGCCCGTGCCGCCGAGATGGCGACGGCGCTGCTGCATGTCCTGATTCGCCGCGGCGTGGTGGCTGGCGTGGCTCCCCCGCCCCCGGCGCCCCTGTGCGCGGCCACGGCTCTGGCCGCCATGCAGCAGCTCAAGGCGCCCTTCGGCGGGCTGGTGTCCTATCTAGTGCCGGCGGGGACCCCCGTGCGCACGGGGGATCTGGTGGCGCGGGTCATCGACCCTATCGGCGCGCAGGCGGAGGTGCGGGCCGGGACCGACGGCGTGCTGTTCGCCCGCCACAGCCAGACCTATGCCTGGCCGGGAAAGGTCATCGGCAAGATCGCCGGAGCGGTGATTCTGCCGGACCGGCGCGGCAAGCTGCTGCCACCATAGGTGCTGCGGTGCGGTTGTGGGCACTGACCGCAGCAACCGCTCGCCTGCACTATGACAGTTCCGAAACTATTTAAGCTTTGCAGTGCAGCAATTCGATGTCTTCCAGGAAAAACCTGCGTAGGATGCGGTGTGGCCGCATGCGAAGGCGCGGTCATTCGACCGCCGGACCGCCACGTGGGAGGCGGGATGAAGATCCGCATCGGTTATGAGATCGTCTATGATTTTCCGCAGCCCACGCCGGTGGTGATGGTGCTGGGCGCACATTTCACCCGCGCCTCGGACATCATCATTCCCGATTATCTGGTGACCAGCCCCGCGGTCCCCATCAGCCCCTATCGCGACGGCTTCGGCAATTGGTGCAGCCGCATCGTGGCGCCCGCCGGCCGCATCCGCATTTCCGCCGACGGCCTGATCCGCGACACCGGCCAGCCGGACGTGGTGGTGCCCTGGGCCAGCCAGTCCGCGGTGGAAGACCTGCCGTCCGAGACCTTGGTCTATCTGCTGGGCAGCCGCTATTGCGAGACCGACCGGCTCACCGCCACCGCCTGGGAACTGTTCGGCAATACGCCGCTGGGCTGGCCGCGGGTGCAGGCCATCTGCGACTATGTCCACAACCACATCCAGTTCGGCTATGAGCACGCCCGGCCCACCATGAGCGCCTTCGAGGTGTTCAACGAGCGCAAGGGCGTGTGCCGGGACTATGCCCATCTGGCGGTGGCCTTCTGCCGCTGCATGAACATTCCGGCGCGCTATTGCACCGGCTATCTGGGCGACATCGGCGTGCCGCCGCCTTATGGGCCCATGGATTTCGCCGGCTGGTTCGAGGCCTTCCTCGACGGGCGCTGGTACACGTTCGATCCGCGCAACAACATCCCGCGCATCGGCCGGGTGCTGATCGCCCAGGGGCGCGATGCCTCCGACGTGCCGATCACCCACACCTTCGGCCCCAACACCCTGGTCAGCTTCAAGGTGTGGACCGACGAAGTGACCTGAAGACCTGACGCAGCCCGACCCGGCGCCGGCCTGTGGGCGGCGTCGGGCCAAGGTCGAGGCTCAGGCGGCCGGTTGCAGCGCCGCCTGCCAGCGGGTCACCTCCGCCAGATCCGCGTCGGGCCGCTGGGTGATGATCCGGGCGCGGCCGAGATGCAGCGTGCCGGTGCCGCCGTCGATGGACAGCCAGTCGCCCTCCGCCAAAGGATGACCCGCCAGATCGCCGGTGCGACGGGCCGCATCCACGCTGAGCGCCGCGCAGCCGACAATGCACGGCTTGCCCATCTGCCGCGCCACCAGGGCGGCATGGGCGGTGCGCCCGCCCACCGCCGTGACGATGCCGGCGGCCACCGAAAAGCCCACCACGTCCGAGGTGCTGGTGTCCGGCCGCAGCAGGATCACCGGCTCGCCGCTGGCGGCCAGCCGCTCGGCGCTCACCGCATCGAACGCCACCCGGCCCACGGCGACGCCGGTGGACGCCCCGATGCCCGCCGCCACCGGCGCCCAGGCGCCGTCGAGCTTGGTGTCCACCAGGCGGGTGAGATCGATGCCCTCCAGCCGGCGCAGTCCCTCGGCCGGCTCGATCACGCCCTCCTGCACCAGGGCGACCGCAGTGCGCAGCGCCGCCTGCGGGGTGCGCTTGGCGGAACGGGTCTGGAGGATCCACAAGGTGGCGTCCTCCACGGTGAATTCCACATCCTGCACGTCGCCGAAGGCGGTCTCCAGCTTGGCCAGCGTCGCGCGCAACTGCCCGGCGGCCACCGGCGCGGCCCGCAGCAGGGCGTCCTCGCCCTGGGGGGTCCGGCTGCCGGAGACCACTTCCTCGCCTTGCGCGGCCAGCAGCACGTCGATCATGGGATGCGCCGCCCCGGTGGAGGGATCGCGGGAGAAGGCGACCCCGGCGCCGGAGGTGAAGCCGCGATTGCCGAACACCATGGCCTGCACCGTCACCGCCGTGCCTTCCAGCGCCTCCAGATGCTCGAGCCGGCGATAGGCGCAGGCGCGCGGGCTCATCCACGAGCGATAGACCGCCTGGGCGGCGGCGCGCACCTGATCCATGGGCGCATCGGGGACCAGATGGTCCTCGCCCTCGAGCAGCGCCGCATAGCTGTCCGCCAGCCGCTCCATGGCCTCGCCGTCCAGTTCGGTGTCGTCGGCCACGCCCTCGCCCGCCACGATGGCCGCGCGGCAACGCTCCAGATCCGCGCCATCCACCCCCAGCACCACGGCGCCGTAGCTCTCCAGGAAGCGCCGCCGGCAATCCCAGGCGAAGCGCGGATGGCCGGTCATGCGGATCAGCCCGCCCACCGCCTCGCGGGTGCAGCCCACGTCCAGCACCGTATCCAGCATGCCGGGCATGGAGCGCGCGGCGCCCGAGCGCACCGACACCAGCAGTGGCCGGCGCCGGTCGCCGAAGGTCCGGCCGGTGGCCGCCTCCAGGAAGGCGATGCCTTCGCTCAGCCCCTCCTCCAGCTTGCGCCGGGCGCCCGCCTCGCCGGCGACGATGGCGGCGCACAGCGCCACCGGCAGCACGAAGGCCGGCGGCACCGGCAGCCCCAGGGCCGCCATGCGGGCGAGATTGGCCGCCTTGGCGCCGATGATCTCGGCGGGCGGGGTTTCCGTCGATCCGTGTCCGATGCGCACGATCCGCATGGCTGCGCTCTTCCCTCAA
Organism: Azorhizobium sp.; assembly: GCA_965227945.1. GTDB lineage: Bacteria > Pseudomonadota > Alphaproteobacteria > Rhizobiales > Xanthobacteraceae > Azorhizobium. The sequence continues at coordinate 1,480,138 of CBDDGQ010000005.1, forward strand.
GGTCAAAAATCGCGGTAACGCCAGCGCGGCGGGATCGCCGCGCGGCAGAGATCAGGGTCGCCTAGACGGACAGGTCCGCCAGCACATGGGCCCGCAAGAGATGGCCGAAGCCCGCCAGCCGGTCGGTGGCGCGCTCCAGCGCGCGGGCCAGATCCAGGGCCGCCAGCGCGGTGCTGAGGTCATGGCCGCCGCGCAGCACCAGGGTGGTCACCGCGCGCTCGGCGGTGTCCGCCGCATGCTCCAGTTCGCCCAGCCGTCCGATGGCGGCGAGGGCATCTTCCGAATCCACCCGGTGGCCCTCGGGCACCGCGGCCGCGGCCGCCGCGCCGGAGGCGGCCGCCTCGGTGCCGGCCACCGCAAAGCCGCACAATTCAGCCAGCGGCGCCAGAAGGTCCGCCCCCATATCGTCCGGCAGCAGCGAGGCGACAAAGGCGCCCTGCTCCAGTTCGTCCACCGCCTGCTCGATCTCGTTCACCAGCCGCTCGATGCTGGGCGCCGCGCCAAAGCGGGCCGCTTTCTGCCGGGCATCGAGGGCGATGCGGTCGGCCTTCTCCTCGCGCAGGCGGGCGGCGCCGGCGAGGTGCGCCGCCTCCACCGGCCGGCCCGCCTGGCGCTCGAACAGGGCGTTGGCGATGGCGGCGGCCACCTCGCGGGCCAGGCCCGCCTGGCGCACCACGATGGCCAGCAAGGTGGCCTCCACTCGCTCCAGATGGGCGGCCAGATCCGCCTCGATGCGATCGCGGGCGAGGCGCACCGAACTGCCCGCCAGCAGCGCATCGGCGGTGATGCGCAGCACGGCTTTCAGGAAATCCACCGCCGCCTCGCGGCCCAGCGCCCCATCCAGCCGCTCGCCGAAGCCGATGCGCGCCCCGGCGGCATGCTGGACGGCGGCGCCCACCAGGTCGGCCCCGCCCAGTTCCAGGAAGGCGCGATGGCCGAAGCGATTGCGCGCCGCCCAGTCGAGAATGCGCACCGCATCGCTCTTGGGCACCCAGTTGCGCAACACCTTGCGGGCCTTGTTCCAGTCGATGAGGAAGACCAGTGAGGCACCCAGCGCCTTCAGCACCGCCTGCTGCTCCGTCGGATCGGGGGTCTCGCAGCGGCCGGTGACCAGATAGAACACCCCGTCATTGCCCAGGCCCGTCGCAGTCTGGCGGTCGAGGCCGCTCCACTGGATGGCGAAATCGCGGCTGAGGCCGGTGAAGAATTTCGCCCGCCCCAGATGCACGTCCGTATAGGTGACGGTCAGGACGCCGGGCTCCACGGCGATCACCACCACATGGGCATCGGTCTCGCCAATGTCGTTCTGGATGGTCAGCCGCTCACCGGATCGCGCCACGGTGGTGGCAAGACCGGGATGGTCGAACTTCAACCGACGGGTGGACTCCACGCCGGCCATGAAGGCTTCCACCAGAGGGTGATCCTCCGGCCGCAGGCCATAGGCATGGGCCCCGGCGACGGTTTCTTCCGCATGCGCCATGGCCAGGCCGTTGAGCGCCTTGTGCAAATCCATCACCAAGCGGTGCAGGCTGTCCTCGCCCGCATCCGACAGGCTGGTGAGCCGCGCGATCTCCTCCGGCGGGATGGCGTCGCCGCCGCCGAGGGTAAAGGCGGCGCGCAGCGCGTCCAAGCGCGGGCTCGCCGCCGCCCCGGCCTCCGGCGCCCCGGCGGCCACGCCGCGTAGCATGACGGCCACATCATCCCAGATGCCCACGCCCAGATCCTGCAAGCCCGGCGCGGTGATCCGCCCGTCCGGCAGCGCGTTGGCGGCAGCGATCAGGCTCTCCTGGGGCGCGAGGCCGGCGGCGCGGCATTCTTCCGCCAGGGTCACCCGCGGCCCGTCCCGGTCACCGGCATGGCGGCCAGCGGCCTGCAAAACGCTCAAGCGGGCCTTGACCCGGTCGTTGGCGCGCAGCGCGTCGGCGATCAGCGCCGGAAGCAGAATGTCTCCCTGGCCCAATTGGGCGATGATTTCGGTTTTCACGGGCAACCCCTTCGCTTCCCCGCTGGCAAAGCACGCGGCGCCCGCACCCGCATTGCGGGAGGTCATTCACGGCAGTGTCATACGGGTGGTCGCAGGCCCAGAAAGCCGCCGGAGTCGCCGTGAAATTGCAGGCACCGCTTGCATCCCGGCCTATTCGATGAAATCGTACATTCGGTTCGGAGTCGCAGGCGCGGCGCCGATCCCGGCAGAAATCCCGGCGCGTGCGCAAATGGCAGGTGTGTCCATGGCAGGCGCGGATGCCGAAATGGCACTGGGCCGAGGGGAGAACCCGCGGATCAGCGCCGGCTCTTCGCAGGGCCACCCGTTAAAGGGCCGCAGGCCCTCTCTGCACAGGTCTGCGCCGACGCTGAAACCGGCGCCGCGGCGCTGCCCGCCCCGACGGGGCGGTTCTGAGTCGCCATCGTTGTCGCAGCCCGAATTTGGCCCCGCGCGCCTTTGGCCTGCCGGCATCCGCCGGTGGCTGGTGGCGAGCGAACAGGTCGCGGTTGTCCGGTCCGCAGGCGGCGGCTCACCGCTCCTTCGGTCAATGGCCGCTGGCCCGACCGGCCCTTCGCCCCGCATGACACGTCCGGCCGCATCCGCCGCCTATCGGCGCCACGGCCGCCATACAGGAGTACCCACCCATGAAAGACAATTCGCCGATGGCGCGGGCCAGGGCTGAGAACAGCTTCCGCGACGTCCAGGGCAAGACCGCCAGCAAGGCCGTGCCCAAGCCGCAATATGAGGTCGAAGGCGACGCACTGCGGGACAAGATCGCCCGCCTCAAGGCGCTGCGCGAAGCGCAGGAAACCGCCCAGAGCAAACCCTCCAAGCGCTGAACCCTCGCTCCCGTCCCGCTTTGCGCGGAGGGGGAGGATATTTGGCGCGAACGTGTTATGTAAGGCCTGTGACCTCGGCAGATGCGCAGGTCCTCGCTGAATCAGCGGGCGCGCCGCGCTCGAAGGGTCTCAGCAACCCACGGATTGGATATCACTTGCAAGTACTCGTTCGTGACAACAACGTCGACCAGGCTCTTAAAGTTCTGAAGAAGAAGATGCAGCGTGAAGGTGTCTTCCGCGAGATGAAGCAGCGGAAGGCCTATGAAAAGCCGTCCGAGAAGCGCACCCGCGAGAAGGCCGAAGCTGTCCGGCGCGCCCGCAAGGCTGCGCGGAAGACCGCTCAACGCGAAGGTTTGTTGCCGGCTCCGAAGAAAGTCATCCGCGGCGCGCGCCCGGCTGGCGCTGCTACCGGCGCGGGTCCGCGCTAGGATCTGTCTCGACTCGGGCTTCCAGCCTGGCGACTCACCCGCGGCAGCCCGCTCCGACACCGTGTCGCGGGCGGCGCCCGCCGGGGAGATGGCGCCGAAGACCTCAAGGATGTGCGGCGCATAATGCCGCAGTTCATTGCGCGTCCCAGGGTTTTGCATCTGCGCCTGCCGCGCGCCACCTCCAGCCTCGCCGCTTGAGGGTCACCGCTCGGGACGCCACCTGCTCCGTCTCCCGCCGGCTATCCGGGGCCTTGGGCTTGACCCGTGGGCTCCCGCACGCCGACGCCATTCACGGCCCGCGCGGTGCCTGTGCGCCGTGTCCGGGATTTGACCGCGCACCGCATCCTGCGGTGGCGGATGCGCAAGAGGAGGCAGTCATGCCCAGAGGCGAGAGCAAGGGAAATCGCGAAGCCAAGAAGCCGAAGAAGGCCAAGGTCGCGGAAGCCACGCCCAACACCGCTTTTGCGTCCGTGCAGAAGAAGGTGCTGGACGCCGCGGCGGCCAAGAAGAAGTAGCCTCCGCGCGTTCGGGCCGTTGAGTAGGCCCTGGCCAGGGCGCCGCGCGCGTCCTTGCCGCATCGCCCCCGCCCAGCGGTGGGCGCCCCATTGCCCCGCTCCGCCCGTCCTGGGCCGTCGAGCGCGCTGCCGCCCCGCAAAGCGGCGCGCCCTGCCCATTACGCCAGGCGCCTGCACGGTTTCCCGTGGGCGACCCCGCGTGTCCGTGCTCCGCCAAGATGCGGTCGGTTCCGCGCCTCTGCGGAGCTTCGGCCTTGCAGACTTCGGCCCCGCAGGCTGCAACCTTGCAGACTGCGACCTTGCAGATTGCGACCTTGCAGACTGCGACCTTACAACCGTTGCATTTGCGGCTTTTGCCCCGCCAAGCTTTGCGCTAAAATATCTAGACAAATTTTTGTTGTGCCGCGCGCACGCACTGTCTCAGCGATTTTTTGACCTTTTTCTCAAAGATCCAGATCGTGACACCGCATTTGCAGGGTTCGCCCTCGTTTTCCGATTCTGACGCCGCTCTCCGGCTTGCCTCCTCCCGAGGCTCATCGGCCGGCACGCGTCGGCTGTGACCCCGCCCAAAAATACGGACGAGATCGGCCCATCGCCCCCGCCGGTCGACGCCGGTACGACCGGGGCCTCCGCCGATGGAATGCGCACCCGCGCCGCCGGGCCGCCCTGGATGGAGATCTTGCACGCTCTGCCCGTGGGCGTGGAGATCTATGACCGGGACTTCAATGCGCTCTTCTACAACAAGGCCGCCGACGAGCTGTTTCTGTATGACGAGCGCGTGGTGCTGCACCACGACGAATGGTGGGACCTGGGCTTTCCCGATTCCCGGCACCGGGCGCGCGTGGTGCGCGAATGGGAGATCCTGAAGCAGTCCGCGCTGCGCACCCCTGGCGAGGTGCAGGAGACCGAGTGGGACGTGCGCTGTCGCGACGGGCGGCAACACATGGTGCAGGCCCGGCTGCGCTTCATCGGCGACATTTCATCATGGTGCTGCTGGACGTCACCGAGCGGCGAAGTCTGGAGGCGGAGTTGCGCCGCCTCGCCCATCTGGACCCGCTCACCGAGGTCTACAATCGCCGAAGGTTCATGGAACTGGCCGCTGGCGAATTTGCCGTCCCCCCGGCCGGTGGGGGCGACCTCGCCTTGCTGATGCTGGACATTGACGAGTTCAAGGGCATGAACGATCGCTATGGTCACGGCGTCGGCGACGAGGTGATCCGCGCCGTCGCCCAGGCCTGCGCCGGCGTGGTGGGGCCGGGCGATGCGGTGGCGCGCATGGGCGGCGAGGAATTCGCCATCCTGCTGCCCAATGCCAGCGCCAGCCAGGCCGCGGACTTGGGCCTGCGGCTGCTGCGGGCGGTCAACGACACGCCTTTGCGCGTGGGCACGCTGACCATCCCCGTCGGCATCAGCGTCGGCGGCACCTGCCGCGTGCCCGCGGATCCGCATATGGATGCCGTGCTGACTCGGGCCGATCGCGCCCTCTATGCGGCCAAGCGCGCCGGCCGCGCGCGCCTGGTGTTCGACGTGCGCGCATAGGATGCCCGCGGGTACCCAGTTGGTGTGCCGCGCCAAAACTGCTATGGCGACGCCTCAGCCGCGCGACAAGCGCGCGGGCGGCAGGGCGAGGAGAAGCCATGTTCCCCGATCGACTGACTCAAGGCTACCGCACCTTTCTTGACGGCCGGTTCGTCAGTGAGCGTGCCCGCTATGAGAGCCTGGCCCAGGCCGGGCAAAAACCGGAAATCCTGGTTATCGGCTGCGTGGATTCCCGCGTGTCGCCGGAAGTGATCTTCGACGCCGCCCCCGGCGAACTGCTGGTGGTGCGCAATGTGGCCAATCTGGTGCCGGCCTATGAGGCCGCCGGCGATTCGCAGCACGGCACCAGTGCGGCGCTGGAGTTCGGCGTGCAGGCCCTGCGCGTGAAGCACATCGTGGTGCTCGGCCATGCGCTGTGCGGTGGCATCCGCGCCTTCGCCGACGAGCAGGAGCCGCTGTCCCCCGGTGATTTCATCGGCCGCTGGATGTCGCAGATCTCCCCCGCTGCCGAGAGCCTCGGGCCGCGGGAAAAGGCGGATGGGGAGAACTACCTGCGCCGCCTGGAATTCGCCTCGGTGGAGCTGAGCCTGCGCAATCTCATGACGTTTCCCTGCGTGCGCATCCTGGTGGAGCGCGGCAAGCTGGCCCTGCACGGGGCCTATTTCGGCGTCTCCACTGGCCGCCTGCTGGTGCGCGATCCCGACAGCGGGCGCTTCGAGCCGGTGGTGGAGGACGGCGACGCCCGCCGCGCCCTGTTCCGCTGCTCCGGCGAGTGAGGCCAAAGTTCCCCAGCCCGATCACAGGGCGGTGAGATGACAGGGCATGGGGGTGGAGTATCCTGTGCTCAGCCTCGGGACTGCCCCCCTTGAGGACCCCAAGCGCCTCGCCCCTGTCACCATCGGGGCGGGGCGTTTTCGTGTCTGGGGCGGCTATCCCGCCGCCGACACACGCCGGGCAGCCCGGCCGACGGGGGGCACCGCAGATGGGGTGACGGCGTCCAGCACGTCGAAGCTTTTCAGCACCGCTTCCACATGGCGCGCCATCTCCCGCGCCGCCTCCTCCGGGCGGCGGCGGCGGATGGCTTCCAGGATGGCGAGGTGCTCCAGATAGGCCTCGCGATGGCGTCCGGGCTGGTGGCGGGTGGCCAGCAGCCGCACCCGGTCGATATGGGCCTTGGCGCCCTGCACCAGTTTCCAGGCGGTGGGGGCGCCGGCCAGGTCCGCCAGCGCGGCGTGGAACTGCTCGTCGGCGATGAAGAAGGCATAATCGTCGCCGCGCGCCACCGCCTCGCTCTGCACCGCCAGCAGCGCCTCGACGCGGCTCCAGTCCGGGGTCTGCTGGGTCAGCAGGCGCACGATCTCGCCCTCCAGGGCGCGGCGGATGACGACGCCCTCCTCGATTCGCGCGCGATCGATGGTGGCCACCACCGAGCCCACCTGCGGCCAAGTGGTGACGAGGCCCTCCAGCACCAATTGATGCAAGGCCGCGCGCACCGGGGTGCGGGAGATGCGGCAGGCGGTGGCAATGTCATTCTCGTGCAGCGGCGCGCCGGACGGCATCTTCGACTGCACGATCAGCCGCCGCAGCACCTCATAGATCTGCGGCCCGATCGCCTGGGCGCGGTCCACCGTCACCTCGGACAGCACCTGCCCGAGGTCGAAGCCGGGGATCTTGCGCTTCACCCGCGGCATGGCGCCTCCCGCTGCCGCGCCGGTCAGGCGCGGCTGGTGTGGAGGGGATGGCTCAGCGCCGTCATCACGCCGCGCAGTTCCGCCAGGCCCTTGAGGCGACCGATGGCCGGATAGCCCGGCTGCGCGCCGCGGCCGATATCGTCCAGAATGTCCTGACCGTGATCGGGCCGCATGGGGATCTCCCAGTCCTCGCGGCCCTCCTCGCGGCGGCGGGCCTCTTCCGCCTGCAGCGCGGCGATGGTGGCCACCATGTCGGTCTCGCCGGCCAGATGCTCGTCCTCGAAGAAGGAGCGCCGCAGCCCGTCCACCGGATCCTGCCGGCGGACATTGCGCAGATGCACGAAATGGATGCGCGGCCCCAGCCGCTCGGCCATGCCGGGCAGGTCATTGTCGGGGCGCACGCCCAGCGAGCCCGAGCACAAGGTGACGCCATTGGCGGGGCTGTTCACCGCGTCCAGCATGAACTCGTAATCGGCCTCGGTGGAGACGATGCGCGGCAGGCCCAGCAGCGGGAACGGCGGGTCATCGGGGTGGCAGCACAAACGGATGCCCAGTTGCTCGGCGGTGGGCACCACCTCGGACAGGAAATCCACCAGATGCTGGCGCAGCCGGTCGGCGTCGATGGCGTCATAGAGCGCCAGCTGCTCGCGCAGGCCATCCAGGGTCCAGCCGTCCGCCGCGCCGGGCAGGCCGGCGGTGAGGTTGGCGGCCAGAGCGGTGCGGTCGGCGTCGGTCATCGCGGCATTGCGGGCGGCGGCTTCCGCCTTGATGGCATCGCCATAATCGCTTTGCGCCGCGGGGCGGGCCAGCACATGCAGGTCGAAGGCGGCGAAATCCACCAGGTCAAAGCGCATAGCCTGCCCGCCGTGATCGACCACATAGCGCAGGTCGGTGCGGGTCCAGTCCAGCACCGGCATGAAGTTGTAGCAGATGGTGAAGATGCCGGCCTCCGCCAGCGCCGCCATGCTGCGCTTGTAGGAGGCGATGTGCTCGCGCCAGGCGCCGGTCTGGCGCTTGATGTCCTCGGACACCGGCAGGCTTTCCACCACATCCCAGCTGAGGCCGGTGGGGGCGCCATCGGTGCCACGCACCACGTCCTGCCGCTTGCGGATTTCCGCCGGGGTCCAGTCCTGGCCGGTGGGCACATGATGCAGGGCGGTCACGATGCCCTTCGCCCCGGCCTGCCGGATGGCGCTCAAGGGCACCACGTCCGCAGGACCGAACCATCGCCACGTCTGCCGCATGTGCCCTGCCCTTGTTCTGCGCTACCGTTCGCTCCGTCCTATTCCAGTATCCTAGTTTTTGTCAAAACATCCCGCACCCAGCCTGGAACCGCTAAAATCCCGGTGAGGCGCTTGACCGGCGTAAAACTTGTATCCTAGAACGCAAGCTATAGGGTTGCCCGCGGGGTGGTTTTCGCCGCGCTAACAAGACGGCCCATGAAGTCCGGCCCCGGATCGCACAAGGGAAATACGCCAATGACATTCCGCTTCCGCGGCATCGCCGTCGCCGCCGCGATCGGCCTTGCGAGCCTCGCCAGCAGCGCCATCGCCCAGACCCTGCCCGCCCCGCCCGCCCCCGGCGCCAGCGCGCGGGTGGATGCCATCCGCAAATCCGGCGTGCTGCGCGTCGGCGTGCTGTCGAACCCGCCGTGGCTGGTGGAAGACACCACCCGGTCCGGCGAGCCCTGGGCCGGTCCCGCCTGGATCCTGGCGCAGGAATACGCCAAGCTGCTGGGCGTGAAGGTGCAGGCGGTGCTGGTCTCGCACGAGACCAAGGTGCCGGTGATCGCCTCCAACCAGGTGGACATGACCATCTCGCCGCTCTCCGCCACGCCGGAGCGCAAGAAGGTGGTGGACTTCGTGTCCTATTCGAAGACCAGCATCTGCATGTTCGGCCGCGCCGATAATCCCAAGCTCGCCAAGATCACCACGGTGGACGAGCTGAACAGCCCCGACATCACCATCGCCTATTTCACCGGCGGCGGCGAAGAGAACTGGGTCAAGCAGCGCTTCCCGAAGGCCGTCCTGCGCGGCGTGTCCACCGCCGGCGCCGCAGCGCCCGTGGAAGAGATCATGGCCAAGCGCGCCGACGTCTCGCCCATCAACCGGGTGCCGTGGGTGGCGCTGAACCGCAAGGTGAAGGGCCTGACCGTGCGCCCCGCTGCCGACAACTGCCAGAACAGCACCGAGCTGGCCAACGACATCGGTCTCGCCATCGACAAGAACCAGCCGGAATATCTGGCCTGGCTCACCGCGGTCGCCGACGCCATGCACAAGGACCTGCTGGCCGACGAAGAGCGCATCACCGCCAAGATGTGAGCCTGCGCACCCGGGGCCGCGCGGTGCGCGGCCCCGTCTCCCGCGTGAGGCATCTCGCGCCGGACCCGTCTTCCCCCGTGCCATCGCCCCCGGCGCCTGAGACCACCCCCTGGAGCTTGGATGGATTTCGATTTCGCCCCCGTCCTGGAAAGCTGGCGCTTCCTGCTCTCGGGCCTGTGGGTCACCCTCCTCCTCGCGCTGACCTGCGCCGTGGCCAGCCTCTCGCTGGGCCTGGTGATCGGTCTTGGCCGGATCTATGGTCCGCGCCCGCTGCGCGTCATCCTCACCTTCTATATCGACAGCATGCGCGCCATCCCGGTGCTGGTGGTGCTGGTGTGGATCTATTTCGCCGTGCCCATCCTGTCCGGCGTGACGTTCGAGCCGTTCTGGGCGGCAGTGCTGGCGCTGAGCCTCCATCTGGCGGCCTATGCCGCCGAGATCCTGCGCGCCGGCATCGAATCCATCCGGCCCGGCCAGGTGCGCGCGGCCCTCGCGCTGGGCATGAGCCGGCCGCAGATCATCCGCCGCATCCTGCTGCCGCAGGCCATCGTGCGCATGCTGCCCGCCTTCGGCTCGCTCCTGTCGCTGACCATCAAGGATACCGCCATCGCCACCGTGATCGCGGTGCCGGAACTGATGCGCCGGGCAGAAGCCGTGGCCGCCTCCTCCTTCCGCGGCGCCGAGGTCTTCACTGTGGTGATGCTGATCTATTTCATCATCCTGTTCCCGGTCACCCGGCTGGTGGACATGGTCTATAAGCGCTTGGCGCATCTGGGGCGGTCATGACGCTCGACTGGTCCATCGTCTGGGAGAGCCGCTGGCTGCTGGCCTACGGCGCCCTCCTCACCATCGTGCTCACGGTGGCCACCATGGCCGTCGCCATTCCTGGCGGCATCCTGCTGGCGGTGATGCGCATGTCCAAGTCGCGGATCCTGTCCACGCTCGCCACTTGCTATGTGGAGCTGTTCCGCAACATCCCGCTGATCCTGATCGTCTATTGGGCGTTCTACGTGCTGCCGCTGATGCCGCTGGGCATCACGCTGGATGCCTTCACCACCGGGCTGGTGGCCCTGTGCCTGAATGTCAGCGCGTATAATTCCGAGACCTTCCGCGCCGGGCTGAACTCGATCCGTAAGGGCCAGGTGGAAGCCGCCGTGGCCCTGGGCATGACCCGCAGCCAGGCGCTGCGCCGGGTGATCCTGCCGCAGGCCTGGCGCCGGGTGCTGCCGGTGCTGGCCAGCACCTGGGTGTCGCTGTTCAAGGACACCTCGCTGGTCTCGGTGATCGCGGTGGGGGAACTGGCCCACACCGCCATGCAGATCCGCTCGCAGAGCTTCCGCGTGCTGGAGATGCTCTCCGCCATGGCGGTCATCTATTGGATGCTCGGCTACCCCCAGGCCAAGCTGGTGGACTGGATTCATCGCAAGTTCGGAGTGAAGGAATGAGCGCACTATCCGCCGCGCGCACGGGCGCCGCCGCTGCCCCGGTGGTGGTCTATGACGACGTGCGCAAGAGCTTCGGCACCTTCGTCGCGCTGAACGGGGTCTCGTTCCAGGTGAACAAGGGCGAGGTGGTCTGCCTGATCGGCCCCTCCGGCTCCGGCAAGTCCACCTTGCTGCGCTGTACCAATGGCCTCGAGAAACATGATGGCGGCACCATCCTGTTCGAGGGCGTGCCGCTGCCCCCCGACGAGAAGGCGCTTTATGGCGTGCGCCGGCGCATGGGCATGGTGTTCCAGAGCTTCGAACTGTTCCCGCACATGACGGCGCTGGAGAATGTCTGCGAAGGCCCGGTCACCGTGCTGCGCATGTCCAGGGCCGAGGCGCTGAAGCGTGGCGAGGCGCTGCTGAAGAAAGTGGGCCTCGCCGACAAGGCGGGCAACTATCCCGCCAATCTCTCCGGCGGCCAGCAGCAGCGGGTGGCCATCGCGCGGGCGCTGGCCATGCAGCCGGACGTGATGCTGTTCGACGAGCCCACTTCCGCCCTCGATCCGGAAACCGTGGGCGAAGTGCTGAACGTCATGAAACAGTTGGCGGAAGAGGGCATGACCATGGTGGTGGTGACCCATGAGATGACCTTCGCGCGCCGGGTGGCGAACTGGGTGGTGGTGTTCGAGGCCGGGGCGGTCATCGAACAGGGACCGCCGACCCAGATCTTCGATGCCCCCCTGGTCTCCCGCACGAAGGACTTCCTGAGCCACCTGGGCTGGCAGGGCTGAGCACGATCCGCACCCGGCCGGCGCCGGTGTGAGGGTCCGCTCCCCGGCCTTTCATCGCCGGGAGACCGCATCATGTCCGCCAGTTTCGCCGCCGTCTCCTGGACCCTGGTGCCGGCCCTGGCCGCCGCCATCGGCGGCCTCATCGGGCTGGTCTGGCAGCCCAATGCCCAGACCCGCAGCGCCATCCAGCATTTCACCGCCGGCGTGGTGCTGGCGGCGGTGGGCGCGGAACTGCTGCCGGAACTGGGCCATTCGGCGCCCTGGAGCATGGCCATCGGCTTCCTGATCGGCGGCGGCGCCATGCTGGCGCTGCGCGCGGTCCTGGGCGAGGGCGAAGCGGAAGATCCATCGGAGGGCGCCGCAGACGGCGCTGCGACCCGCCCCGGTCCCAAGACCGGCCTGCTGGTCGCCATCGGCGTGGATCTCGCCATCGACGGCATGCTGTGCGCCGTGACCTTGGTGGCCGCGCCGGAGAGCGGTTTCGTGATCGTCGCTGCCTTATCGCTGGAAGTGTTCTTCCTCGGCCTCGCCACGGTGGTGACCTTGGGGGGCGACCGGCTGGCCTTCCTGCGCATGACGGGCCTGGCGCTGCTGGTGCCCATCGGCGGGGCGATCGGCGCCACGCTGTTCATCGCTCTGCCCGGCGCGCTGAAGGTGGGCGTGCTCGCCTTCGCCACCGCCGCGTTGCTCTATCTGGTGGCGGAGGAACTCTTGGCGGAGGCCCATGAGGACACGCCCGACACCCCCTTCTCCGCCGCCACCTTCTTCCTCGGCTTCCTGGCGGTACTGCTGCTGAAGGCGGTGGAGAGCTGACGCGCGCTCCACCGGCTCGTCATGTCAGAATGCGGCCGCCTGACCGTCCTTGCGGCTGTCGGAGCCGGCGGCATAGCAGCCATTGTCGCCCTTGATGATCAGCTGGGCGGCGCCGAAGGCGAACACCGCCTCCGGCGGGTCGAGGACGATCTGGTGGCCGCGGGCGGCGAGGCCCTCCAGCACGGCGGGGCCGACGCCCGCCTCCACCGCGACCTTGCGGCCGGCCACCACCCGCCAGCGGGGCGCGTCCGCCGAAGCCTGCGGGTTCTGCTTGGCCTTCAGCATGCGCAGCGCCATCTGGGTGTGCCCCTGCGCCTGCATGGGACCGCCCATGACGCCGAACGACATCAGCGCCTGCCCGGCCCGGTCGGTGGCAAACGCCGGGATGATGGTCTGGAACGGCCGCTTGCGGGGCGCCACCAGATTGGCATGGCCCGCCTTCAGCACGAAGCCGGCACCGCGGTTCTGCAGCGAGATGCCGGTGTCCGGCACCACCACGCCCGAGCCGAAGCCCATGTAGTTGGACTGGATGAACGACACCATCATGCCGGAGGCATCGGCGGTGGCGAGATAGACCGTCCCCGCCGGCTGCGGCGCGCCGAAGCTGGGCAGGCCGGCCGTTGAGCGGTCGATCAGCTTGGCGCGCTCGGCGAGATAGGCCGGATCCAGCAGGGCCGCCGGATCGATCGCCATGGCCGCCGGATCGGCCACATATTCGAACAGATCCGCCAGGGCCAGCTTGGTGGCCTCGATGGCCAGATGGATGGTGTCCACGGAATCCGGGTCGGACACGTCGGCGCCGAGGGCTTCGAGAATGCCCAGGGTGATGAGGGTGGCGATGCCCTGCCCGTTCGGCGGCAGTTCGTGGACCACGCCCTCGCCGAACGGCTGGGTCAAGGTCTCGACGAAATCCGCCTGGTGGCTGCCCAGATCATCCAGCGTCATGGCGCCGCCATGGGCGGCCGCATGGGCCACCATGCGCTCGGCCAGCACGCCGCGGTAGAAGGCCTCGCCCTCGGTGTCGGCGATCAGCTCCAGGCTGCGGGCCAGGGCTTCGGAGCGAAAAATCTCGCCAGCGACCAGGGCCCGGCCATTGGGCAGGAAATGGGCGGCAAAGCCCGGCTGGTCGGCCAGCAGTTTCTCCGCATTGGCCCACAGCCGCGCCACCGCGGGCGACACCGGAAAACCCTCGCGGGCGTAGCGGATGGCGGGGGCGGCGATCACCGGCAGCGGCAGGCTGCCGAACTTGCGCCACAGCGCGATCCAGCTGGACACCGCGCCGGGCACGGTGACCGCCTCCCAGCCGCGCTCCGGCATCATCGCCCGCCCGGCGAAGCGCTCCGGAGTCCAGGCCTGGGGCGAGCGGCCGGAGGCATTGAGCCCGTGCATCGTGTGGCCGTCCCACAGGATGGCGAAGGCGTCCGAGCCGAGGCCGTTGCCCGAGGGCTCCACCACCACCAGCGCCATGGCGGTGGCGATGGCCGCATCCACCGCATTGCCGCCCCGCGCCAGCATGGCGAGGCCCGCCTGCGCCGCCAGCGGCTGCGAGGTGGTCACCACATTGCGGCCAAGGACGGGGTGGCGGAACACGTCATAGGACTTGCGATAATCGAGCGACGACAGATCCACGGCGGAGCCTCTCTGCGGTGACGCGCCTGTCTAGAGCGCGCGGGGGCGGGACGGAAGCGGGGTTTTACGGCGGGGCCAGCGGGGCGGGCCACCTCACACGACTGTGTGACGACCCGCGCCCCGCATGGGGAAGGAGCCAGCGGGGTGCACGGGGGCGATTCCTGTGATTTCATGCTCGCTTATTTATTAGGCGCGCAACAGAATTACGCACAAACCGCTCCGGACGCGTACCAGGCCTCACCATAGCAAGCTATGTTTCTAGAAATTTGCAATGTTTTTGCAGCCGGGCCGGTCTTTAATGGCTGACGTACGGAGAACGCGGCCGGGCACAGGGCTTTCCTGTCGAAAGGCAGTGACACCGTGATGGAAATGGGAATATTTGACTTCCCCATATTTTTTATGGGATTAGTTTTATATAGCAAGCAAACTAAGGACCGCGGCGGCCGATGGCTCCCGCACCACAGGAGCAGCCGCCGTGACCGACGTCGAACCCTCCCTGAGCGGACCCATCCTGGACCATGTGGTCATCAACGTTGCCGACCGGCTCGATCCGGCGCTCGAGACCTATGGCAAGCTCGGCTTCCAGCTGACGCCGCGCGGCTACCACTCGCTGGGGTCGGCCAATCATCTGGCCATCTTCGACACCGATTACATGGAGCTGCTCGGCTTCGAGCCGGGCAATGAGGGCAATCGCGCGGACCTCTGGAAGCATCCGCCCGGCCTCACCGGCCTGGTGTTCAAGCCGGGCGACGCGGACGCGCGCTATGCCGATCTCACCGCCCGCGGCGTGCCGGTGGACCCACCGGCGGAATTCACCCGCCCGGTCGCCTTGCCCGGCGGCAGCCAGGATGCCCATTTCCGTGTGCTGCGCATTGCGCCGGGCGAAGTGCAGAACGGCCGGACCTTCTTCTGCTATCACTACACGCCGGAACTGGTGTGGCGCCCGGAATGGCGGGTGCATCCCAATGGCGCCACCGGCATCGCCGAATTCGTCATCGCCAGCACGGACCCCGCGCGCACCGCCGCCCTCTATGAGCGCATGTTCGGGCCCGGCGTGCTGCTGCCGGTGGACGGCGGCCTCGCCTTCGCCGCCGGCACCCCCACCGTGTCCATCCTGACGCCGGAGGCGATTGCCGCCCGGTTCGGCATCGCCCCGGAACTGGGGCCGGACGGCACCGACCACATGGTGGCGCTGGTCTACATCACCAGCGCTCTGGACACCGCCCGCGCGGCGCTGGAAGCCGGCGGCGTGGCCTATGCCCCCTATGCGGACGGCATCGTGGTCGCCCCGGCGCTGGCGGCCGGCGTCATCACCGCCTTTGTGGCGGCCTGATCCATGAGCCTGTCCATCGCCACGCCGGAGACCGCCAGCGCCGGGCTGGACTTCACGCAATGCTACGCCAGCGACTATGCCGGCGCCCGCACCCGCTTCCGCGCAGTGGCGGCGGAGCGTGGCGCAGCCCTGACGAGCTACACCCACCCCTCCGCCACCGCCCCCGACGGCGGGCCCCTGGTGGTGGATGTGGCGGTGCTGGGCAATCCGGAAGCGCCCCGCCGCCTGCTGCTGGTGAGCGGCACCCATGGCCTGGAAGGCCAGGCCGGCTCGGCGGCGCAGATCGCCTATCTGCTGGCCGAGGACGCCCCGCCGCCGGCGGACGTGGCGCTGGTGTTCGTGCATGCGCTGAATCCGTTCGGCTTTGCCCACATGACGCGGACCACCGAAAACAACGTGGACCTCAACCGCAATTTCGTGGACCACGCCGCGCCCTATCCGGCCAATCCCGGTTATGAGGACCTCTTCCCCTATCTGGTGCCGCAGGACTGGACCTTCGCCGAGCTGCAGCGCAACCGCGCCGCGGTCACCGCGTTTGGCGACACCCACGGCCGCGACGTGCTGTTCGACACCATGGCGCGCGGCCAATACACCCATGCGGACGGCACCAATTACGGCGGCAACCAGCGGGAATGGTCCAACCTGACCCTGGAGCGCATCGTCGCCGACCATCTGGCCGGAGCGGACAAGGTCGGGCTGATCGACTGGCACACCGGCATTGGCGACTATGCCGCCGCTTTCTTCCTCTGCTTCAATGCCGAGGGCTCCGATCTTCAGGGCGAGGCCGTGCGTTGGTGGGGTGCGGACCGCATCCTCGGGCAGACGCCGCACGGCTTGAAGCGGCCGGACTATCGCGGCCTCGTCTTCCACGGGCTGCAGCGTTTCCTCGGCGGCGTGCCGCTGGTGGGCGCGGTGGTGGAATTCGGCACCCGCGGCTTTCTCATGCGCCGGGCGCTGCAACTGGACATCTGGCTGAAATTTCGCGCCGAGGCCGACAGCGACCGGGTGCGCCTGCTCAAGGCCGATCTGGCGGACGCCTTCGTGCCATTCTCCGCCCATTGGCGCGAGGCCACGGTGAACCATGGCCTCGCCATCACCCGGCAGGCGGTGACGGGGCTTGCCAGCTGGGGCACGGCATCCGAGGCTCAGGCCGGCGCGGCCTGACGCCCGGCACCTCATCGAGACATCACGGAAAGGGATCGACATGCGGGCGGTGGTATTGCGGGAGCACGGGGGCATCGAAAAGCTGGTCTATGAGACCGATTTTCCCACCCCCACGCCGGGCGAAGGCGAGGTGCTCCTGCGGGTCAAGGCAGCCTCGTTGAACTATCACGACGTGTTCACCCGCCGCGGCATGCCCGGCATCAAGATCCCCTTCCCCATTGTCATCGCCTTGGACGTGGCCGGCGAGATCGTCGAGACCGGCCCCGGCGTCAGCGGCTGGTCGGCGGGCGACCGGGTGCTGGTGGACCCCATCAACCGCGTGGAAGGCGGCCTGATGGGCGAGACCCAGAACGGGGGCCTCGCGGAATATTGCGTCGCCAAGGCGCATCAATTGTTCAAGCTGCCGGACAATATCGGTTTCGAGCAGGCGGCGGCGCTTCCCGTGGCCTATGGCACCGCCTATCGCATGATGGTCTCCCGCGGCCAGGTGCAGGCCGGCGAGAAGGTGCTGATCCTCGGCGCCTCCGGCGGGGTGGGCGTGTGCTGCGTGCAATTGGCGAAGCTCGCCGGTGCCTATGTGATCGCCTGCGCCGGCTCCAAGGAGAAGGGCCAGCGGCTGTTGGACATCGGCGCCGACGAGATCATCTATTATCTGGAGGACGACTTCCTCAAGGTGGTGCAGGAGCGGCACGGCAAGCCCTCGCGGCGGCGGACCCAGAAGGGTGGCGGCGTGGACGTGGCGGTGAACTTCACCGGCGGCGACACCTGGGTGAAGTCGCTGCGCACCTTGCGGCTCGGCGGCCGGCAGCTCACCTGCGGCGCCACCGCCGGCTTCGCGCCGCCGGAAGACCTGCGCTTCATCTGGACCTTCGAGCTGGAGATCAAGGGCTCCAATGGCTGGGACCCGCAGGATGTGGTGACGCTGCTGGATCTGGTGTCCACCGGCAAGCTGAAGGCCATCGTCGAGAAGACCTATCCGCTGGAGGAGGCCGGCGAAGCCCTGCGGGTGATCGAGGATCGCCAGGTGTTCGGCAAAGTGGTGGTGACCCCGTGAACGATCCCAAGGCCGGCGGCACCCCCACCCCCCTCGATGCGGCCGCCGTCCAGGCCTATCTGGATGGCTCGCCCTGCATCGCCTTCTCCGGTCTCACGGTCACGGCAGTGAACCACGAGACCCAGGAGATCACCATGCGCTGCCCCATGCGCCCGGAATTTGAGCGCCGGGCGGGGAGCAAGCAGTGGCATGGCGGCCCCATTGCCTTCATCATCGACACGGTGGGCGATTTCGCCGTGGGCATGATGGTGGGGCGCGGGCTTCCCACCATGAACTTCCGCGTGGATTATCTGCGGCCCGCCATCGACACCGACCTCATCACGGTGGCGAAGGTCCGCCGGTTGGGCAAGACCGTGGGCATTGCCGACGTGGACGTGTTCAATGAAGCCGGCGTGCTGCTGGCCATCGGCCGGGCGGCCTACGCGACCCAGTAATGTTTCAGAACACCGCCGCGCAGCCAACGTGTTGTGTGGTGTCGACCCAGACACATAATCAAACAAATTCGGACCTTCAGGGATAACGCGGAGGATCTACCAGATGAGGCCAATGACCAGCAGAAGGTAGAGCTGACATGATTTCCAGGCGCGATTTTTTCACCACCACCGCGGGGTTCGCCCTCGCCTCGGCCCTGCCGTTGCCGGCGCTCGCCCAGGCGACGCCGAAACGCGGCGGCACCCTCACCGGCACCTGGGGCGGGTTCGAGCCGCAAGCGCTGTTCGTACCGCCCGGCGGCGGTTCCAGCCCCTATTTCACCTCCACCAAGCTGCTGGAACGCCTCCTGCGTCTGGACAGCAACCTCACCTTCCAGCCGGTGCTGGCGCTGGACGTGGCGCCGGCGGCGGACTTCAAGAGCTACATCATCAAGCTGCGGCCCAATGTGACGTGGCATGACGGCAAGCCGTTCACCGCCGACGACGTGGTGTTCAACGCCCTGAGCTATTGGAAGCCGGTCTCCGCCGGTCTCGCCCTCAAGGCCCTGACCGCCGCGGAAGCGCTCGACCCGCTGACCGTGAAGCTGACCTTCAACACCACGGTGCCGGACTTCTTCCTGAAGTCGGTGCTGGCGGGCAAGGCCGGCCTGGTGATTCCCAAGCACATCTATGATGGCAAGGAGATGCTCACCAACCCGGCCAACAATCTGCCCATCGGCACCGGCCCGTTCAAGGTGAAGGAATGGGTGCGCGGCTCGCATGTGGAGATGGTGCGCAACGAAGCCTATTGGGACGCCGGGCGGCCGTATGTCGACCGTCTGGTGATCCGCTGGTGGCGCGATCCCGCCTCCCGCTCGGCGGCGTTCGAAGCTGGGCAGCTGGACATCGGCTGCTTCAACCCGATCCCGGTGCCGGACATCAAGCGCCTGGAGGCGACGAAGAAATTCGTGTCCACCACCAAGGGCTATGAGAATTCCGCCTGGGTGGCCACGGTGGAGTTCAATGGCCGCCGCGACATCGTCAAGAATGTCGCCGTGCGCCAAGCGCTGATGCACGCCATCGACCGGGACTTCATCGGCGATACCATCTTCTTCGGCCTCGCCACGCCCTCCACCGGCTTCATCCCGGCCAGCAACGCGCTGTTCTACACCAAGGACGTGCAGCAATATCCGTTCGACCCCAAGCTGGCCGCCAAGAAGCTGGATGCCGCCGGCTTCCCGCTGAAGGGCAAGACCCGCTTCAAGCTGAGCGTGGTCTCCGCCGGCTGGTTCGAAGAGAACGTCAAGATGGGCCAGTATCTGAAACAGGCCCTGGAGGACGTGGGCGTCGAGGTGGAGCTCTCCATTCCCGACCGCGCCACCTCGCTGAAGAAAATCTATTCCGACTATGATTACGACATCGCCATCTCCAACAATTCCGGGCCGATCGAGCTGGTGCCCAACTGGACCCAGTTCGTCACCACCGACGGCATCGTGAAGGGCGCGGCCTTCCGCAATGCCAATGGCTATTCCGACCCCAAGCTGGATGCATTGGTGGAGCAGTTGACCACCCAGACCGACCCCGCCAAGCGCAAGGCCCTGGCCGTGGAATTCCAGCAGGTGGTGGCCAAGGAACTGCCCATCACCTCCATGGTGGACATCGGCTCGGTGACCATCGCCCGCGCCGATGTGAAGGACCATTCCCAGGACGCGGATTTCATGGGCGAGAGCTGGTCGCGCGTCTGGCTCGACCGCTAAAGGAGGACGGGATGCGCCGCATTCTCCTGCGCCGCTTCGCACAGATCATCCCCTTGATTTTGGGGGTGATCGTGCTGAACTTCGCGCTGATCCAGATGTCGCCGGGGAGCTTCCTCGACGTGATGACCGCTGAGCAGCAGGTCAGCGACCCCGCCATGATCGAACGCATGCGGGTGCTCTATGGCATGGACAAGCCGGTCATCATTCAATTGCTGAAGTACATCTGGTCGGTGATGACGCTGGATTTCGGCTATTCCTACCGCCAGAACGAGACGGTTCTGGCGGTCATCCTGCAGGCGCTGCCGGCCACCGTCATCCTGATGCTGGCCTCCATCGTCATCGCCCTGCTGATCGGGGTGCTGTCCGGCGTGGTGGCGGCGGTGAAGGTCAACACCATCTGGGACAATCTGATCTCGGTGGGCGCCGTCTTCTTCTTCGCCGCTCCCACCTTCTGGCTCGGCATCATGTTGATGATCGTGTTCTCGGTGCAGCTGGGCTGGCTGCCGGTGGGCGGCATGCGCAACATCGGCGACCGGCCCAGCTTCTTCGGTGACGTGCTCGACGTGGCCCGCCACCTCGCCTTGCCGGCCATCTCGCTGGGGCTGTTCTATGCGGCCATGTACACCCGTGTCATGCGCGCCTCCATGCTGGAGGTGTTTCGCCATGACTTCGTGCGCACCGCCCGCGCCAAGGGCCTGTCGGGCGCGCAGGTGGTGATGGGGCATGTGTTCCGCAATGCGTTGCTGCCGGTTGTCACGCTGCTGGGCCTGCAGCTGGGCACGGTCCTGGGCGGCTCGGTGGTGATCGAGACGGTGTTCTCCTGGCCCGGCATCGGCTCGCTGATGCTGGATAGCGTGATGAGCCGCAACTATCCCGTGGTGCTGGGGGTGCTGGTGCTCTCCTCGCTCATCGTGGCGGTGGCCAATGCGCTGGTGGACATCGCCTATTTCCGCCTCGATCCCCGCATCCGGGCTCGGTGAGGACCCCATGACCGTCACCTCCCCCACTGTCCTGACGCCCGTCGCCCTCGCCGCGCCCAAGCGCCGGCCGCTGCTGGATTTCGCCCGCCGCTTCGCGCGCAACCGGGCGGCGCTCGTCGGCCTGCTGCTGGTGCTCCTCTTGGTGGCCGTGGCGCTGGCCGCGCCTTATTATTACCCGCGCGACCCGCTGCGCATCGTCGGCCGGCCGGAGCTGTGGCCCTTCACCAATCCGCGCTATCCGCTGGGCACGGATTCCCTCGGCCGCGACATCGCCGCCGTGGTCGCCCACGGCGCCCGCACCACGCTGGTGATCGGCCTGTTCGCCAGCCTCACGGCGACGATCATCGGGGTCGGCGTCGGCGCCACCGCCGCCTATTTCGGCGGCTGGGTGGACGAAGTGCTGATGCGCATCACCGAGCTGTTCCAGACCATCCCGAACATCATCTTCATCCTCACCGTGGTGGCGGTGCTGGGCCAGACCATCGGCAACATCACCATCGCGGTGGGCCTGGTCACCTGGACGCCCATCGCCCGCATGACGCGCGCGGAATTCCTCTCGCTCCGGGATCGCGAATTCGTCCAGGCCTGCCGGGCCATGGGCATGGGCGATCTGCGCATCATGCTGGGCGAGATCCTGCCCAATGCCCTGCCGCCGGTGATCGTGCTGTCTTCGCTGGTGGTGGCGAGCGCGGTGCTGTTCGAAAGCTCGGTGTCCTTCCTGGGCCTCGGCGATCCCAATGTGGCCAGCTGGGGCGGCCTGATCGGCCAGGGGCGCACGCTGATCCGCTCGTCCTGGTACATCTGCGCCGTGCCGGGGCTGGCCATCATGCTCACCGTGCTGGCCCTCAATCTGGTGGGCGACGGCCTCAACGATGCCCTTAACCCGAAGCTGAGGGACCGCTGAGATGAACGCCCTCTCCGCGCCCCCCAAGTCACCCCCTTTGTCCCCCGCCGCCCCGCTGTTGCAGGTGAGCGACCTCACGGTGACCTTGTTCACCCGCGCCGGCCCGCTCACCGCGGTGGACGCGCTCTCGCTCGAGGTGGCTGCCGGTGAGACACTGGCCATCGTCGGCGAAAGCGGCTGCGGCAAGTCCATCACCGCTCTGGCGCTCATGCGTCTATTGCCGGAGCCGCCGGCCAAGATCACCGGCGGATCGGTGCGCCTGGAAGGGCGCGAGCTCACCACCCTGTCCGAACGCGAGATGCAGCGCGTGCGGGGCAAGGAGGTGGCGATGATCTTCCAGGACCCCATGAGCTCGCTGAACCCGGTGCTCACCGTGGGCCGGCAGATCGTGGAAGCCATCGCCCGCCACGATCCCGCATCCCATCGGGCCATGGAGGCGCGCGCCCTGGAGCTGATGCGCCGGGTGCGCATTCCGGATGCGGAACGTCGCTTCAACGATTATCCCCACCAGCTTTCGGGGGGCATGAACCAGCGCATCGTCATGGCCATGGCCATCGCCTGCCATCCCAAGCTGCTGATCGCCGACGAGCCCACCACGGCGCTGGATGTCACCATCCAGGCGCAGATCCTGGAATTGATGAAGGACCTTCAGGCCGAAACCGGCATGGGGCTCATCATCATCACCCACGATCTGGGCGTGGTGGCGGAAACCGCCGACCGGGTGATGGTGATGTATGCCGGCCGCAAGGTGGAAGACGGCACCGTGGATGCGGTGTTCGACCGCCCCTTGCACCCCTATACCAAGGGCCTGCTGGGGGCGACGCCCTCCGCCACCCTTCAGCCCCATGGCCGGCTGGCGGAAATCCCCGGCAGCGTGCCCGCCCTGGGCGCCCTGCCGGTGGGCTGCGCCTTCAACAACCGTTGCCCGGAGGCGTTCGCGCGCTGCTTTGCCGAGCGGCCCGCCCTCACCCATCCGCTGGCGGGGCGCGGCGTCGCCTGCTTTGCGGTCGAGAAAGGAGGGGTGCGCCATGGCGATCCTGTCAGCGCGTAGCCTGTCGGTCCGCTTCGAGACCACCCGCGGCACCTTGCAGGCGGTCAACGATGTGGACCTCGACGTGGAGGCCGGCGAAACGGTCGGCCTGGTGGGCGAGAGCGGTTGCGGCAAGTCCACCCTGGGCAAGGCCCTCATGCGCCTCGTGCCGTCCTCGGACGGGCGGATCTATGTGAACGGCCACGACATCACCGGCTACGGACGCTCGGCCATCAATGCCATCCGCTCCGAAGTGCAGATGATCTTCCAGGACCCCTATGGCTCGCTCAATCCGCGCCATGCGGTGGGCAAGATCATCGGCCAGCCACTTTCGGTGGCCGGGTGGTCGCGCAAGGACATCCGCGCCCGCGTCGCCACGCTCGCCGACAAGGTGGGCCTGCCGCAGGCGGCGCTGGACCGCTTCCCGCATGAGTTTTCCGGCGGCCAGCGCCAGCGCATCGGCATCGCCCGGGCGCTGGCGCTCAATCCCAAGGTGGTGATCTGCGACGAGCCGGTCTCCGCCCTCGACGTGTCCGTGCGCGCCCAGGTCATCAATCTGATGAAGGATTTGCAGGCCGAGACCGGGGTGTCCTTCCTGTTCATCTCCCACGATCTGTCGGTGGTGGAGCACATCTCCGACCGGTTGCTGGTGATGTATCTGGGCCGGGTGGTGGAGAGCGGCCGGGCGGAAGACATCTGGCGCCAGCCCGCGCATCCCTACACCGCAGCTTTGCTGGCGGCGGCTCCGCTCGCCAATCCCAAATTGGCCCGCGCCCGCAGCCGCCACACCCTCCAGGGCGAATTGCCGAGCCCGCTCTCGCCGCCTGCGGGCTGCGCCTTTCATACCCGCTGCCCCATCGCCCAGGACGTGTGCCGCAGCACCCGCCCGCTGCTGCGCACGCTGGGGACGGCCGCCACCGACACGGCCACCGGCCACAAGGTGGCGTGTCATTTCGACCTCGTGGACCACCAGAAAACGCCGGATTTCACGGCGACAGGACCGACCTATGCCCGTGCTTGACGCTTCCCTGCTCGCCCCGCCTCCGGCCCCGCCAAACCGCTGGGTCAATCTGGGCGATCTCATCGACCATGGCGGCGATCTCACCCGCACCGCCCTCATCGACCTGTCGACCCCGACCCCGCGCACCTACACCCACGCGCAGGTGGATGGCCTCGCCAACGGGGTCGCCCGCTTCCTCACCGACCGCGGCCTGAAGCGCGGCGACCGGGTGGCCATCGTGTCGCTGAACCGGGCGGAATATCTCATTACCTTCTTCGGCATCATGCGCGCCGGCTTCGTCGCCGTGCCGGTGAACGTGAAGCTGCCGCAGGAGACGGTGGACTATGTCCTGGCGGACGCGGACGTGCATTTCGCCTTCGTGGATGCCGGCGGCCGCGGCGTGGTGGACGGCAAGGTGGACTTCCTTGATTTCGATGACGCCGGCGCCGGCGGCTTTGCCGCCACCATCCACCCGGCCTCCTTCGAGACCGTGCCCATGGCGGTGGGCGAAATCGGGCAGATGCTCTACACCTCCGGCTCCACCGGCAAGCCCAAGGGCGTGCCGCTGTCGCACTCCGGCCAGTTGTGGGCGCTCTACATGCGCACCCAGGACGGCAAGCGCCAGGAGAACGAGCGCTACCTCATCGCCCAGCCGCTGTTCCACATGAACGGGCTGTTCTCGGCCAAGTCCGCCTTCGCCATCAACGCCTCCATCGTGCTGATGCCGGGCTTCGACGTGCGGCCCTATGTGAAGGCGATCTCCGACTACAAGGTGACGGCGCTGTCGTCGGTGCCGACCATGTTCGCCCGCATCGTCAAGGATGCGGACTATGTGCGGACCCTCGACACCAGCTCCCTGCGGCGCCTGATGATGGGCTCGGCCCCCTCCACCGTGGCGTTGTTCGAGAGGGTGCGCGACCTGTTTCCCAATGCCACCATCTCGCTGGGCTTCGGCACCACGGAAGCCGGTCCCGCCATCTTCGGTCCGCATCCCGACGGCCTGCCCACACCGGCGGGCTCGCTGGGCTATCCGGTGGTCGGCAGCCAGGTGCGGCTGGTGGAAGGCACCGAGGACGAGGGTGTGCTGATGATGCGCAACCCCTCGCTGATGCACGGCTATCACGGCCTGCCCGAGCAGTCCGCCAAGGCCCTGCGGGACGGCTGGTACTACACCGGCGACGTGCTGCGGAAGGACAAGGACGGGTTCTATTATTTCGTCGGCCGGGCGGACGACATGTTCGTCTGCTCCGGAGAGAACATCTATCCGGTGGAAGTCGAGCGCATGTTGGAGCGCCATCCGGCGGTGCAGCAGGCCGCCGTGGTGCCGCTGCCCGACGAGGAGCGCGGCCAGATGCCGGTGGCCTTCATCGTGCCGCGCCCCGGCACCACCCCGAGCTACGGCGAGATCAAGACCTTCTCGCTCGCCAATGGTCCCGCCTACCAGCACCCCCGCCGGATCGAGTTCGTGGAGGACCTGCCGTGGGCCGGCACCAACAAGGTTGACCGCAAGGCGCTGATCGCCCGGGCGCGGGAGCTGGAAGCCGCCGACGGGTGGTCCAAGTGACGGCCGGCGATCTGTCGGGCCGGATCGCGCTGGTCACCGGCGCCAGCCGCGGAATCGGCCGCGCCATCGCCGTCGCCCTGGCGGCGCGCGGTGCGGTGGTGGGTATCCACTACAACACCGGCGTGGCGGCGGCAGAGGAGACGCTGGCGGCGGTGCGCGCGGCGGGAAGCGACGGCTTTCTGCTGTCCGCCGATCTCGGCGCATCCGACGGTTGGCAGGTGCTGGCGGATGGCCTGCGCGCGGCGCTGGCGGCGCAGGATGACGCGCACTTCCACATTCTGGTGAACAATGCCGGGGTCAGCCGGCGGGCACCCATCGAGGAGGTGGACGAGGCGGAATTCGACCGCGTCCTGCACATCAATCTGAAGGCGCCCTTCTTCCTCATCAAGGCGCTCGCTCCCCTGCTGGCGGACGGCGGACGCATCGTCAACATCTCGTCCATGGGCACGCGGGCGGCCTATCCCTTCATGGCCTCCTACGCCCCGTCCAAGGCGGGCCTGGAGGCCCTCACCAAGTTGCTGGCGGTGCATTACGGCCCGCGCGGCATCACCGTGAATGCGGTGATGCCCGGCGCCACCGCCACCGACATGAACGTGGTGTCGCGCGATCCCAAGGCCCGCGAGGCGGTGGCCCGCACGGTGGCCCTGGGTCGGGTGGGCGAGCCGGAGGACATCGCCCGCGTGGTGGCGTTTCTCGCTTCCCCCGAGGGCGGCTGGGTGACCGGCCAGATCATCGACGCCAGCGGCGGCCAGCGCCTCTGACCGCACGCCAGCCACCTCTGCGCCGTGCCTATTTCAGCATGTAGCTGGTGGGCACGGCGGTGGTGAACTTAAGTTCTTCCATGGCGATGGACGAGGACAGGTTGGAGAATTCCAGCCGCGAGATCAGCCGCTGATAGACCGCGTCATAGGTCTCGATGTCCGGCACCACGAGGCGCAGCAGGTAATCGGTCTCCCCGGTCAGCCGCCAGGCTTCGACAATTTCGGGAATGTCGGTGATGGCCCGGCGGAATGCCTCGAGCCATTCCATGGCGTGGCGCGGCGCCTTCACCGCGACGAAGACGGTGAGCGGCACATTGGCCTTCTTGCGGTCCAGCAGCGCCACCCGCTTCAGGATGATGCCGTCGTCCTCCAATTTCTTGATGCGACGCCAGCACGGGGTCGGGCTCAAGCCCACCTTGTCCGCCACCGCGGCCGCCGACATGAGGGCGTCTTCCTGAAGGAGATCGAGTATGCGGCAATCAATGGCGTCGGGCACCAATCGTCTCCTGAAATGAGATTGCGACCATGCGGCAAAGGCTAGCACATGGTTTTCACTTCTCTCACCCTTTGGAGCAGATCATTTATACCGTCAGCGGCGCGGCGGGTGGCCCGCCCGTCAATCCATGGCATCCAGCGCCTTGGCAAAGAAGGTGGGGCCGCCGAAATTGCCTGACTTCAGCGCCAGCAGCAGAGGCGGCTCGCGCCCCACCGTGCGCAGGACCGGCACGCCGGGCGCGATCTCCCGCCCGACCGCGAACGCCGCCAGCTTCAGCCGGTCCACACATGCCCCGGACGTCTCGCCCCCGGCGATGATGAGCCGCCGCACCCCCGCGTCCACCAGCGCCGCAGCCAGCGTTGCCGTGGCCTCTTCGAGGGCCAGTCCCGATTCCGAACGCCCGTAGCGCGCCTGCACCGCCGCGACCTCCTCCGGCGTGGCGCTGGTGGCAATCAGCACCGGGCCGTCGGAGAGATAGGAGCGCGCCCAGGCCAGCGCATCGGCCAGGGTGGCATCGCGGTCGGACATGAGGGCCTCCGGTGCCAAGCGCAGCACCGGCATGAAGGTTTCCGCATGGGCGATCTGCTCCAGCGTCGCCGCCGAGCAGCTGCCGGCCAAAGCCGCGACCGTGCCGCCCACCGCCGGTCCCGCGCCTGTGGTGCCACTGTCCCGCTGGGACCCGGTGGCCATCAGGGCGCGCGCGATGCCGAGCCCCAGGCCCGAGGCGCCCACCGAAACGGGAGCGTCCAGGGCGGCTGTGCCGATGGCCAGCAGATCGCGATCGAACACCGCATCAACGATGGCCGCGCCCACGCCATCCGCCGCCAGCACCTGCAAGCGCGCCCGGATGGCGTCGGCCCCATCGCTGACGCTGGCCAGATCCACCAGGCCCACGGGCGCGGCGGACTGGCGGGCCAGCACGCGCACCAGATTGGCGTCATGCATGGGATTGAGCGGATGATCCTTCAGCGGACTCTCATTCAAGGGCACGCGGCCCACGAACAGATGGCCGAAATAGACCGTACGCCCGGTCTCCGGAAACGCCGGGGTCACCACCACGATGCCGGCGCCCGCGTCGGCGCGCATCGCATCGGTCACCGGCCCGATATTGCCGGCATCGGTGGAATCGAAGGTGGAGCAGATCTTGAACAGGATGTGCCGCGCCCCCTGCCCGGTGAGCCAGTCGCGGGCGGCGCGCGACTGCGCGACCGCATCGGCGGCGGCAATGGAGCGGCTCTTCAGCGCCACCACCACCGCATCCACATCGCTCAAGGACAGGTCCGCCGGCGGCACGCCGATGGTCTGCACCGTGCGCAGGCCCGCCTTGGTCAGCGTGTTGGCGAGGTCCGACGCCCCGGTATAATCATCGGCGATACATCCAAGGCGGAGGCTCATGCAGATGCTCGTGCGTAAGGGGCATAGGGGGTGAACCAGCCGAGGCCATCCCGGGTGGACCGGCCGCGCGGGCGATAGTCACAGCCCACATAGCCCTTGTAGCCAAGGCGCTCGAGTTTGGAGAACAGGAAGGCGAAGTTCAGCTCGCCGTCGTCGGGCTCGCCGCGATCAGGGGCGGCAGCCACCTGGATATGGCCGATGTGCCGGAGGCGCCGACCCAGCGCCATGGCCACGTCGCCGCAGGCGAGCTGATGCTGATAGATGTCGAACAGCATCCGCAAATTCGGAAACGCGGCTTCGCCGACCATATTGGCGGCGAAACAGAAGTCGGTGAGGAAATAGCCGGGGATCTCGCGCGCATCCAGCGGCTCGATGAGCAGATCGATGCCGTGCGCACCCAGCCGGTCGCCCGCATAGCCAACGGCACGCCGGAAGCTCGCCACCGCAGCGGGATCGTGCTGGTCAGCGAGGCCCGCCAGCATCTGCACTTTCTTGGCGCCCAGGGCCTGGGCATAGGCCAGGCCCGTGTCGACGCTGGCCTTGAGGTCCGCGAACCGGTCCGGAAGCGCCGCGAAGCCGCGCTCGCCCGCGGCCCAATCTCCCGCCGGCAAGGCGAACATCACCGGCACCAGATGATGGCGCTGCAAACGCGCGGCGATGGCATCCGCCTTGTGGGCATAGGGAAAGTGGAACTCCACCGCGGAGAAGCCGGCATCGGCAGCGGCGGCGAAGCGATCGAGAAAGCACCACTCGGTGAACAGGCTGCTGAGATTGGCGGCAAAGCGCGGCATGGTCAGGCGCCCTCCCCGCCGCTCGGCAAGGTGACGCCGGACATGGCGGCATACAGCCGAGCCAGCGAGGAATCGTCATCGCGGCCCATGCCGGCCCCGGACGCGCCCAGATACAGCTGCAGCGCCGCCGCCGCCAGCGGCACCGGATAGCGCGCGGTGCGGGCCATGTCCTGGATGATGCCGAGATCCTTGACGAAGATCTCCACCGCGCTCAGCGGGCGATAATCCCCCGCCAGCACATGCGGCATGCGGTTTTCGAACATCCAGGAATTGCCCGCCGAAGCGGTGATGACCTCATAGACCTTCTCCAGGTCCAGTCCCTGTCGGGCGGCAAAGGTCATGGCCTCGCAGGCGGCGGCGATGTGCACGCCGGCCAGCAATTGGTTGATCATCTTGAAGGCCGCACCGGTGCCGGCGGCGTCCCCCAAGGTGTAGAGCTTGGCGGACATGGCATCGAGCGCCGGCTGCGCCTTGGCAAAGGCGGCCGCGCTGCCGGAGGCCAGAATGGTGAGCTCGCCGGTGGCGGCGCGGGCCGCCCCGCCGGAAATGGGCGCATCCAGATAGAGCCGGCCGTCCGCTTCCAGCCGGGTCGCCAGCTTGCGCGCCTGCTCGGGATCCATGGTGGCGCAGGAGATGAACACGGCGCCCGGCGCCAGGGCGGCGGCAACGCCGTCGGGGCCGAACAGCACGGCTTCGGTCTGCGCGCCATTGACCACCACACAGACCACGATGTCCGCGTCCCGGGCCGCCGCGGCGGGGCTCGTTGCGGCGCGTCCGCCCTTCGCGGTCAGCGCCGCAACTGCGGCCGGCGCCACGTCGCAGCCGGTGACCGGCAGGCCCGCGGCCAGCAGCGACGTCGCCATGCCCAGCCCCATGGCGCCAAGGCCGATGACGGCCACCGAAGGCATCCGATGCGAGGTCTCTCGAAGCGTTTCCTGGGCGCCGTTTTCCGGCGCTCCCTGCTGTAAGTTAAGCATGAAAACCGATCCACCCCCGAAGGGCTACCGGAAAGTGGCAGCGCTGCCATCATCCATGACGCAAGTTTTTAGGGTTTACAACCAAAAATTGGCAGCGCTGCCAATTTTCGGTTGCGTCGGCTCTCCGCACCATGTGAATGTGCGGTCGAGCGTAGCCATGGCGTGGACCGCCCCCCGGAAGGCGGATGCTGCGGCCTGAGGTTGGAGGCAATTCTGGATCACCGCGCCCCCCCTGTTTCGGCGGCCACCCTCGCCGATGTGGCTGCAGCCGCCGGGGTCGGCGAGAGCACGGTCTCGCGCGTGCTGCGCAACCATGGCTCATTCTCCGCCAAGACCCGCGAGCGGGTGCTGGATGCCGCCGCCAGCCTCGGCTACGTGCCGAACCGGATCGCAGGAACCCTGGCCTCGGCTGGTTCGCGCCTGGTGGGCATCGTCATCCCTTCCCTGGCCAATATCGTCTTCCCCGACGTCCTGCGCGGCGCCAACCGCACCCTGGAAGCAGAGGGCTATCAATCGGTCATCGCGGTCAGCGAATATGACATGGGCCGCGAGGAGGAAATGATCGCCTCCATGCTGGCCTGGCGTCCCGCGGCGCTGATGATCGCCGGTCTGGAGCATTCGCAGGCCGCCCGCGGCATGCTGGCGGCCAGCGGCACGCGAATCCTGGAATTGATGGATCTGGATGGCCCGTCCATCGACATTGCGGTGGGCTATTCCAATCGCGAGGCCGGCCGGACCACGGCCCGCCATCTGCTGGCGCGCGGCTATCGCCGGATTGCGTATGTAGGTCACGACGTGACCGCCGACACACGCGCGGGCAAGCGCCTCGCCGGCTTCGAGGAGGTGCTGCGCGAGAGCGGCCTCACCCTGCTGGATCGGGAGATGGTCCCCACCGCCTCTTCGCTGGAGGTGGGCCAGACCGGGCTGGAGCGGGTTCTGGCCCGCAGCCCGCAGGTGGACGCGGTCTATTTCTCCAATGACGACATGGCCTTCGGCGGCTATTTCCTGTGCCTCGCCCGGGGCATCTCGATCCCCGGCGATCTGGCCATTTTCGGCTTCAATGGCCTCGCCATCGGCGGGGTGCTGCCGCAGCCGCTCTCCACTATCCGCACGCCGCGGGTGGCCATCGGCGCCAGCGCGGCGCAGCTGGTGGCCCAGAAGGCCCCGCCGCAGCGGATCGATCTGGGCTTTGAACTGGTCCCCGGGGCGACCGCATGACGCCGAGGTGCCCCCACCTGCAGGAGACCATGCGCGGATGAGCCCCTTCCCCGCCTCCGAAGCCGCCGTGCGCGAGGAGATCTGCCGCTTCGCTCGTTCGCTGTTCGAGCGCGGGCTGACCCCCGGCTCTTCCGGCAACATCTCCGTGCGGCTCGATGACGGCGGCTGGCTGGTGACCCCCACCAATGCCTCCCTCGGCCATCTGGACCCGGCCCGCCTGTCGCGCCTGGATTCAACCGGGCGGCTGGTGGGGGGCGACGCGCCCACCAAGGAAATCCCGCTGCACGCGGCGCTCTATGAGACGCGGGGCAGCGCGCGGGCGATCGTGCATCTGCACTCCACCCATGCGGTGGCGCTCACCCTGCTGCCGGAGATCGACCCCCGCGCCGCCCTGCCGCCCATGACGCCCTATTATCTCATGCGCGCCGGGCAGACCGCGCTGCTGCCGTATTACCGGCCCGGCGACCCGGCGGTGGCGGACGCCATTCGGGGGCTGGCCGGGCGCTACAGTTCGGTGCTGCTGTCCAACCACGGCCCGGTGGTGGCCGGCGACACGCTGGAAGCGGCGGTGTTCGCCACCGAGGAACTGGAAGAGACCGCCAAGCTCTATCTGCTGCTGCGCGGGCTCAATCCGCGCTACCTCTCCCCGGCCCAGGTGTCAGACCTGGTGACCACCTTCAAGCTCGACTTGGCCGCCCCCGATGCCATCGCCGAGGCCGGGCACGATCATGGGCACGGTCATCACGGGCACGGTCCTCACGGGCAAGACTGAGCGGCGCGGGGCCTCTCGGGTCAGCGCAGGCGCGCCAGCAAGTCGAGCAATTGCGCCCGTTCCGCCGCATCGAGCGGGGCCAATGTCTCCTCGGTGATTTCCAGCGCCGCCGGCACCGAGCGCTGGGCGAGATCCTTGCCGGCCGGGGTCAACGCCACCATCAGCCGGCGCCCGTCCTCCGGATCCGGCCGGGTCTCCACCAGCCCGCGCTTGGCCAGCCGGTCCACCACCCCCTTGATGGTGGCCGCATCCATGGCGGTGAGACGCCCCAGCAGATTTTGCGAGCACGGCCCCTTCTCCGCCAGCTTCGACAACGCCGCCCATTGGGTGGAGGTGAGATCCTCCCCCATGCGGGTGCCGAAGATGATGGTGTGGCGCTGCATCACCTGGCGCAGCAGGAAGCCCACCTGGGTGTCGAGCACATAAGCGGGCGCTGCCGGCGTCTTGGAGCGGCGGCGCGGCGTGCCGGCGGCTGGCATGGTGGTCACCCTCGGCTCTCCCTGCACTGCATCGTGTGGGCGGTGGTCACACCGCCAGATAGGCGTCGCGGATCTCCGGATTGGCCTCCAGCTCGGCCATGGTTCCGGAGAAGCGGATTCGGCCCTTCTCGATGATATAGGCGCGATCGGAAATCAGCTTGGCGAAGTGGAGATTCTGCTCGGAAATCACCACGCTGAGCCCCTCCTTCTTCATGGTGAGGATGGCCTCCGCCATCTGCTCCACGATCTTGGGGGCAAGGCCCTCGGACGGCTCGTCCAGCAACACCAGCGAGGGGTTGCCCATGAGGGTGCGCCCGATGGTCAGCATCTGCTGTTCGCCGCCGCTCATCTGGCCGCCGAGGCGGGTGCGCATCTCCCCCAGATTGGGAAACAGCTCATACAGCCGCGCCGGGGTCCAGGTGGCGACGCCGGCGCGGGGGGGCTGGCGGCCGACGGAAAAATTCTCCTCCACCGTCAGCTCGGTGAAGATGCGCCGGTCCTCGGGCACATAGCCCAGGCCCCGGCGCACGATGTCATAGGTCGGCAGGCGCGAGACATCCTCGCCCTCGAAGCGGATCTGGCCGGTGCGCTGGGCGACCAACCCCACCACCGAGCGGAAGGTGGTGCTCTTGCCGGCGCCATTGCGCCCCAGCAGCGCCACCACTTCTCCTGCGCCGACGGCGAAGCCGACATCGAACAGGATATGGGCCGGACCGTAATGGCTGTTGAGGTTGGAGACTTCCAGTTTCATGCGGCCGTCCCCTCGGCATTGTAGAGCAGGCCTTCGCCCAGATAGATGGCGCGCACATGCGGATCGCGCCGCACCTCTTCCGGCGTGCCGCGGGCGATCAGTTCGCCCCGGTTGAGCACCATCACCGCATCCGCATGCTCGAACACCACGTCCATGTCGTGCTCGGTGAACAGCACGCCAATGCGTTTTTCGCGGGCGATCTGGGCGGTCAGGCGCATCAGGTCGATGCGCTCCTTCGGCGCCATGCCGGCGGTGGGCTCGTCCATCAGCAGCAGGCGCGGCTCATTGGCCAAGGCGATGGCCAGTTCCAGGCGCTTGAGATCGCCATAGGCCAGCTCGCCGCAGGGTCGCTGGGCCTGGGCGTCCATGCCCACCAGCGCCAGGAGGGCGTCCGCCTCCGCCCGGTAGGCGGCCCCGGCAAAGCCCACCACCGCGCGCAGCTTGTTGTGGAAGGACAGCAGCGCCACCTGCACATTCTCGCGCACCGTCATGGAGGAGAAGGTGGCGGTGATCTGGAAGGTGCGCCCCACGCCCCGCCGCCACACGGCACGCGGCGGCAGGCCCACGATGTCCTGGCCTTCCAGCTTGATGGATCCGGCATTGGGCCGGATCTGACCGTTGAGCATGTTGAAGCAGGTGCTCTTGCCCGCCCCGTTGGGGCCGATCAGCGCCAGGATGGTGCCGGCGGTCAGCGAGAAGGAGACGCCGCGCACCGCATGGACGCCGCCATAGGACTTGTCGAGCCCGTTCACATCCAGGAGCGTGGTCATTCCGCGGCCTCCACCTTGGCAATGCCGGCGGCCGGGGTGACCCCGGCGCCGCCGGGTTTTCGCGGCAGCCGGTGGCGCACATCCTCCAGGAAGCCGACGATGCCTTTCGGAAAGGCCACCACCAGAAGCACGATCACCCCGCCCAGCACCAGCTTGGACAGATCCGTCTTGCTCATCAGCCAGATGGCGAGGGCCTTGTAGACGATGGCGCCGATGACCGCGCCGGACACCGTCTCGATGCCGCCCAGCAGCACCATCACCAACCCGTCCACCGAGGTGGGAATGGCCAGATTCTCCGGAAACACGCTGCCTTTCAGGAAGGCGAACAGGGCCCCCGCAATGCCGGCGAACGTGCCCGCCACGATGAAGGCGGCCCATTGCATGCGCTTGCGATCGATGCCGATGGCCTCGCTGCGCAGGGCGCTGTCGCGCGCCGCCCGCAAGCCATAGCCGAACGGCGAGAACACCAGCATGCGCAGGATGGCGACCCCCACCACCACAATAGCCAGGGTCAGCCAGAAGAAGCCGGGCGGGCGGGACGCCCAGGCGGAGGGCCAGATGCTCAACAGGCCATTGTCGCCGCCCGTGACCTCCACCCACTGGAACGCCACCGACCAGGCGATCTGCGCGAACGCCAGCGTCAGCATGGCGAAGTAGACGCCCGACAGGCGCACGCAGAACCAGCCGAACAGCACCGCCCCCGCCAGTCCCAGCAGCGGCCCCACCAGCAGCGCCAGTTCCATCGGCGCGCCCATGAGCTTGACCATGAATGCCGCGCCATAGGCGCCCAGGCCGAAATAGGCCGCATGGCCGAACGAGGCCAGCCCGCCCACGGTCATGAGGAAATGCAGGCTGGCGGCAAACAGCACGAACACCAGGATTTCGGAGCCCACGCTCAACGCATAATTGCCGGCGAACAACGGCAGGCAGGCCGCCGCCAGGAGCACGATCGCCACACCCAGGCGCTCCAGACCGCTCATCGGCCGCCAGGGCCGGATGGAGAGCCCGGATGCGGCGCGCGGGGTGGCATCCGGCTTGCCGAACAGGCCCCAGGGCCGCACCACCAGCACCACCGCCATCACCAGGAACACCATGACCATGGAGATCTTGGGCAGCACCAGAATGCCGAAGGCGTTGAGTTCCGACACCAGCACGGCGGCCACGAAGGCGCCGGTGACGCTGCCCAGCCCGCCGATCACCACCACCACGAACACCTCGACGATGATGGTCAGGTCCATGGTGTGGCCCACCGTGGTACGCGGGATCTGCAGCGCGCCGCCGAAGGCTGCGAGGAAGACGCCGAGGGCGAACACGCTGGTGAACAGCCATTTCTGGTTCACGCCCAGCGCCGCGACCATGTCGCGATCCTGGGTCGCCGCGCGCACCAGCACGCCCCAGCGGGTGCCGTGGAACAGCAGCCACAGCAGGCCGAGAACAATGGGGCCAAGGGCGATCAGCAGAAAATCGTAGGACGGCACCATGCGACCCAGCACCTCGATGGCGCCGGTAAATCCGGGGGCGCGCGGGCCCATGAGGTCTTCGGGGCCCCAGACCAGCACCACGATGTCTTCCACCATCAGCGTGACGCCGAAGGTGGCCAGAAGCTGGAACAGTTCTGGCGCGTGGTAGATGCGGCGCAGCAGCAGCATCTCCATCAGCGCGCCGAGGGCCGCCACCACGAGGCTCGCCACCAGAATGCCGCCCCAGAAGCCCAGCGGCCCGGCGAAGCGATCGGTCAGCGTGAAGGCGACATAGGCCCCCAGCATGTAGAACGCGCCATGGGCGAAGTTCACGATGCGCATGACGCCGAAGATGATCGACAGACCCGACGCCACCAGAAACAAGGACGCGGCGCTGGCGAGCCCGCTCAGGGCCTGGACCAGGAGGAATTCCACGGCTCAACCTTTCGTTGAACGCACTTCGGAAGGTTTATTTGGTTCTTGCGCCCATTGGCATCTTGATGTGCCTGTTGGCGTCCCATGGCGCGGGCCGAAGTCTGGCGCGCCCGCCCACGCGTGGGGAAAACCGGCCGGCGCCTGAGGCACCGGCCGGCCTGTGCGATCAGTCCTTGGGACGCAGCTTGGCGGCATCCGCTTCGGAGGGCAGATAGTCGGCGCCGGCGCGGAAGACATAGTCCACCATCACGCCCTTGCCGTCCTTCACCGAGGTCTTGCCGATATAGGCGCCCAGCGTGCTCTGATGGTCCGCCGCGCGATAGACGATGGCGCCGAACGGGGTGTCCACCTTCAGGCCCTTCATGGCCTTCACGATGCCGTCGGGGCTGTGGTCGTCGGTGGCCTTCAGCACGGCGGCGATGCTCATGACGGTGGAATAGCCGACGATGGAGCCGAGGCGCGGATAGTCCTTGTTGAGCTGCTGATACGCATCCAGGAACGCCTTATGCTCGGGCGTGTTGATGCCGTACCAGGGATAGCCCGACACGATCCAGCCTTCCGGGGTCTCGGTCTTCAGCGGATCGAGATATTCAGGCTCGCCGGTCAGATAGCTGACCACCGCGCGATCCTTGAACACGCCGCGGGTATTGCCCTCGCGCACCAGCTTCACCAGGTCACCGGCGAAGGTGGCATTCAGGATGGCGTCGGGCTTGGCGGCGTCGATGGCCTGGAGCACCGGGCCGGCGTCGATCTTGCCGAGCGGGGGCCATTGTTCGGCAACGAACTGCACGTCCGGGCGCCGCTTGAGGAGGAGTTCCTTGAACACCGCGACGAAGGACTGGCCGAACTCGTAATTGGGGGCGATGGTGGCCCACTTCTTGGCCGGCAGCTTGGCGGCTTCTTCCGCCAGCATGGCCGCCTGCATGTAGTTCGAGGTGCGCAGGCGGAAGGTGTAGTCATTGCCCTTCGACCAGACGATGGCGTCGGTCAAAGGCTCGGCGGCCAGATAGACCACCTTCTTCTGCTTGGCGAAATCCGCCAGGGCGAGGCCCACGTTCGAGAGGAAGCCGCCGGCCAGCATCACCACGCCGTCGCTGGACACCAGCTCGTTGGCCGCGGTCAAGGCATCGCCGGGCTTGCCGCCGTCATCCTTGGAGATGATGACCAGCTTCTTGCCCTTGATGCCGCCGGCATCGTTGATCTGCTTGAGGGCCAGATCCATGCCCTTCTTGTAGGGCTCGAGGAAGGCCGGCAGCGCCGAATAGCTGTTGATCTCGCCGACTTTGATCTCGCCCTGCTGGGCCTTCGCCATGCCGGTCGCCAGCAGCGTGGCTGCCAATGCGACCCCAATCATCTTCTTCATACGGTCATCCCCTCTGTTTTTTCGACGTACCGTGGTGAAAGCCGAACTGCGTCGAATCCGGCCGCAGTCTACCGCAAACCGTCCTCGCCTTTGATGTCGGCGACCGCCAGCCCGCCCACGCGGGGCAGCGGACGCCCGGAATCGGTGACCGCGACCGCGACCAAGATCTCATTGGCCCGCGGGGCATCGTTGATGCTCACCTGCATGCCGTCGAAATGGCTGCGCACGAAAGCCGCGTCCTTGTGGCCCAGCGGGATGTCCAGTTCGGCGCCGAGGCCGCCCCTCCGCTTCGAGGAGGGGATGAGCGCCGCGCCCTTGCCCAGCACCTGGCGCACCGGCGTGCCCATCTTGGGGTGGAGCAGCGCGGCGGCGTGCTCCAGCTCGCCATTCTCGCCCACCAGGGCCGCCTTGCCGTAGCTCTGGGCATGTGCGCCCTCGATGCCCAGCGCCGCCACCGCCTGTGCGGCGAGCAGGCCACCCAGTTCCTCGCCGATGGCGATGAGGTCCGAGAGATCCTCCACATAGCGGCCGGCGAACGGGTTCTCGATCACCGCCACCGCCGCGGCGCGCCGGGTGGGGGGCGAGATCTCCCGCCCCATCTCGCTATGGGTCTCTTCGACGATGGTGACGATCTTGCGGATCTTCGCGCTCATCGCAGGCCGTCCTCGCCCTTGATGGCGTCCGCCGCCAGCCCGCCCACCCGCGCATGGATCCGGGCGCCGCAGGTCATGGCCAGCACCAGGACGATCTCGTCGGCCTTCGGGCCGTCGGGAACGCCCACTTCCATGGCGTCGAAATGGGAGCGCACATAAGAGGCGTTCACATGGGTGATCGGGACATCCAGGCGCGTGCCGGGGCCGCCCACTTTCTTGGTGGAGGGCACGATGGCCTTGGCGTCGCCCAGGATCTCGCGCATGGCGTAGCCGCCGGGCACATGCCAGAGCGCGCCATGCTCCAGCTCGCCGGCCGCCCCCACGATGGCGCCCTTGCCGTAGCCGTCGATGGCCGCCGCGTCGCCGCCCAGCGCCGCCAGCAGATCCCCGGCCATGGCGATGCCCAGCGGGGTGAGATCGTCCATGAAGCCGGCGATGTCTTCCACATAGCGCCCGGCGAACGGGTTGTGGATCACCGACAGGATGGCGCCGCGCTTGCGGGGCGTGGCGGCCACCGGGCCGCCCTCATGCAAGATCTCTTCAATGATCAGGAGACGCTTGCGGATCTTCACCTCAGGCATGGGGTCGCCCTTGTTCTGGTTGTGGCGTGGCAAACGGGCCGGCGGCAGGGGCGCCGCCGGGAAGAAGGTCTTGGCTGAGGAAGCCCAGCGCCGCTCCGGCGCTGACGCTGTCGCCCTGGAGATGCAACGCCGCGCCGCAGATCAGGCCGCGGCGGATCAGGTCTTCGGCGCAGGCCCGACCCGCCGCCAAAGCGCGGGCGCGCTCCGGCGGGGAGAGGTCCGGCACCTGCCGCGTGACCCGGCGCCTGCCCAGGTCGCTGTCCGGCAGGATCTCGCAAGCGGGAACCCGCTCCACCGCCGGATGATTAGGTAGGTCCACCGCATTGGCCACCACGGTGGCCGCCGCATCCGCCATGGCGGCGGTGGGGGCGAGGATGGTGACCGCATCGGCGATCCCCAGCGAAAAGCTGCGCCCGCGCCAGCCGCTGGTGGCGACACCGCGCACCGGGCTGTCATGGGTCAGGATGGCAGTGCCGATGAGGCGGGGCCGGTCCGGCCGATCAATGAGGCCGACGGAAAACTGGGCGCCCAGCGGCAGATAGAGGGCGATGTCGCCGCCATTGTTCACATAGGCGCGGCTGATGCCCGGCCGCACCAGCGCCGCCAGCACCTCTTCCGCCACCGCCCCAGCCACCGCCGCCATGGGGGTGATAAAGCCGGCCGCCGCATAAGGCGCAACCGCCCGCCACATGCGCTGGGCAACCATGCCCTGCACCGGGCAACAGTCGGGCGACGCCGCCGTGCGCAGCGCCGGCAATTCCACGCACAGATCGTCCAGCAGGCCGGTGAAGCGGGCGATCGCCGCATCGTAGGCCCGCGCCACCGCCTCGCGCGCGCCCGCCGCCTCGATCACCAGATCGATGGGGCCGTCCTGCAGATGCAGGCGGCGCCCGTCCGGCAGCAGCGCGGCCTGGGGCGCGCGGCAGGCTGGTTGGAGGGGCTGCGCGCGGGCCATGGGCATCAGCCGTGCGAGCGCTTGGCGCTGTTGGGCGCCAGCGGCCAGGGATTGTCGGCGTGCGGCGCGAGGGCGCGCGTCGCATCGCCCTGCGGGATGGAGGACACCGGCCGCACTTCGGCCATATGCCCGCCCAGCGCCTCATAGTCCGACAGCTTCAGGGTGAACTCGATGGGCGCCACCAGGGCCGGGGTCGGCACATAGCCGAAGGCATTCTCCGGCAGGCGGGTCACATCCACCATGAAGGTGATGCCACCGCCGGGATAGACATAGACCGGCGCGCCGCCGCTGGTCACATAGGTCAATGCGTCCTTCACCGATTTGGTGAGGCGCACCGGATTCTCGGTGACGCCGGAACGCAGCGAGCCGCCCGCCCCGGCCATGAACAGCACGGTGGAGAGCGCCGGCTCGCAATTCTCCTTCACCCGCTCGGTCGAGGCGAGGAGATCCGCCGGCAGAGGCTTCTCCACCGGCACCAGCGCCGCATCCAGCTCGTAGTAAGCGGAATGCTCGCCGGTGGTGGAGATGAAGAACAGGCGCAATCCGGGCCAGGCCACCTTGGCATCGAACGGACCGATGATGGACAAGGGATCGGTGATGTTCGTCCCGCCCCAGCCGGTGCCCGGATCGGCCACCTGGAAATAGCGGCCGGGCGTGGACCGCCGGCCTTTCATCTTGATGCCGGTTTCCGGAATATCCAGCAGCTTGCCGGCCTGATGCTCGGACAGCACGCCGGTGATGTGGTCATCCACCACCACCACTTCGTCCGCCTTGCCCAGCCACTGCTTGGCGAACATGCCGATGGTGGCGGAACCGCAGCCCACCCGCATGCGCTCTTCCGGGACGCCGTTGACGATGGGCGCCTTGCCGGCCTGGACGATCACGGTCGAGCCGCCGTCGATGGTCAGTTCCACCGGCTTGGCGTTGCACAGATCCAGCAGCGCCTCGCAGGTGATCCGGCCTTCCTTCTTGGCGCCGCCGGTCAGGTGATGCACCCCGCCCAGGGAGAGCATCTGCGAGCCGTATTCGCTGGTGGTCACATGCCCCACCGCCTCGCCGGCGACACGCACCGTCGCCTGTTCGGGGCCAAGGAAGCGGTCGGTGTCGATCTTCACCTTGACGCCGCAATAACTGAAGATGCCCTCGGTCACCACGGTGACCATATCGACCCCGTCCACCTCGGCGGAGACGATGAAGGGCGCGGGCTTGTAATCGGGATAGGTGGTGCCCGCGCCGATGGCGGTCACGAAGGTTTCCGGGCCGGCCAGCAGCTTGCCATCCCAGTCGCCGCCCCGGTTGAACGGCACCACGGCCGCCCCCTGGGCCAGCGCCCGGTCGAGCACCACATGGGGATCCACCCGCACCAGTTCGCCCGCATGGTTGGCATAGCGATCGCACGCGCCGGTGGCGCCCGGCTTGATGTAGCACATCACCGGGCAGGCATCGCAGCGGATCTTGTCGTCTACGGCGGTCCGTGCCGCCTGGGTCGGCTCGTCAAGCATTCGGCTCGATGCTCCAGGGCGCGGCCACTCACCGTCCCGTCTGCAAGCAGGCGCCGGGCAAGCCCGGTGCTTCTGGAAAGACGCAACGCCCGTCTTCGACCGGCGCAGTTCATATGTGTACTAATGAAATATGCGCGCCGGGTCCTGTCAAGCACAAGGATCAGGCACGCTGCACGATGCGGCAGCGCACCTTTGAGCAGTCTACCAAAGTTCGCCGGCCTTGAAGGCCGCCGTATGCGCCCCGAGCCGCGGCGAGGGCTGGTCGGACACCATGGGCGCGCCATCGATGGTGATGGGGGTGCGCACGCCGGGAATGTGACCCGCCGCGGCATCCGGCGCCACCGGGTCGATGCGCAGGCCGCGCGCGATCACCTGCGGATCGGCAAACACTTCATCCAGCTGGTTGATCGGGCCGGCGGGCACGCCTTCCGCCTCCAGGCGGGCCAACAGGTCCGCCTTGGTGACGCCGGCCATGAGCAGGGTGAGGCGGGCAACCAAAGCCTCGCGGTTGCGGACCCGTTCGCGATTGCTGGCAAAAGCGGGATCTTCCCCCAGCGCCGCATCACCCAACACGGTGCAAAAGCGGCGGAACTGTGCATCATTCCCCACCGCCACGATCACATAGCCGTCGGCCACCGCGAACACCTGGTAGGGCACGATGTTGGGATGGGCATTGCCGAGGCGGACGGGCGCCGTGCCGCTCACCAGATAGTTCATCGCCTGGTTGGCCAAGACGCCCACCTGGCAGTCCAGCAGCGCCATATCCACCATGGCCCCCTGCCCGGTCGCATCGCGGCGGCGCAGCGCCGAGAGAATCCCCACCGTGGCATAGAGGCCGGTGAAAATATCGGCAAAGGCCACGCCCACCTTCATGGGCTCGCCGTCGGGCGCGCCCGTGAGGGCCATGATGCCGCCCATGCCTTGGACCAGATAATCGTAGCCGGCCCGGTCGGCATAGGGCCCGGTCTGGCCAAAACCGGTGATGGAGCAATAGATGAGGCGCGGGTTGACCGCCTTCAGGCTCTCCGCGTCCAGCCCATATTTCTTCAGGCCGCCGACCTTGAAATTCTCCACCACCACATCCGCCTTGGCGGCGAGTTGGCGGACCTCCGCCTGGCCTTCAGGGGTGCGGAAATCCACCACCACGGATTTCTTGCCGCGATTGGCCGCATGGAAATAGGCCGCCGACAGATCGCCGCCATCCGCCGCCGC
Source organism: Azorhizobium sp. (assembly GCA_965227945.1). Taxonomy (GTDB): domain Bacteria; phylum Pseudomonadota; class Alphaproteobacteria; order Rhizobiales; family Xanthobacteraceae; genus Azorhizobium. The sequence continues at coordinate 1,521,882 of CBDDGQ010000005.1, forward strand.
GACGAAGGGCGGACCCCAGGTGCGGGTGTCGTCGCCCTCGGGGCTCTCCACCTTCACCACGTCGGCGCCGAGATCGGCCAGCAGCTGGCCCACCCAGGGGCCGGCGAGAATGCGGGCCAGTTCCAGGACCTTGAGGCCCTCCAACGGTCTGGTCATCGCGGCTCTCCTCAGGCCCGACGCGCGCGCGCCGGCGGCGCGCCGAGGGCAGTGCGGGGGCAGCGAAATGGGGCGGTGAGCCGCATGAGACACCTTCTTTCGAAACGCTTCGGCCCGTCTGCGTGTGCCGCGCCGGCAGCGGAATGTCGAGGGATTTGCCATCGCGCGAGCCACCGCCCGCTTGACGACATTCATTAGTATAGAAACAATCTGTGCAACAAATCGCGCGGCCAGCCAACAGAGGGGCGGACATGATCGCGAACCCGAAATCAGCGGTGCCGGCGCCCGCGCGTGGCGCCCGTTGCCGGCAGCCGGCGCCGGCCTCACGACGGCGCGCCCATGGCTGAACTGGTGGCGCTGACGGTCAACGGAACCGAGCACAGTTTCGCGCTGCCGCGCGAGACGCCGCTGATCTACGTTCTGCGCAATGATCTGGCCTTGAACGGCCCGAAATTTGGATGCGGCCTCGGGGAATGCGGCGCCTGCACGGTGCTGATCGACGGGGTGGCCGCGCGCTCCTGCGTGGTCACGCTGGCCAGCGCCGAGGGGCGGGTGGTGACAACCTTGGAAGGGCTCGGGACCTTGGCGGCCCCGCATCCGGTGCAGGCGGCCTTCATTACTGAGCAGGCGGCGCAGTGCGGCTATTGCCTGAACGGCATGATCCTCACCGCCACAGCCTTTCTCGCCCGTCATGCCCATCCCAGCGAGGCCGAGGTGCGCAAGGCCTTGCGCTACAATCTGTGTCGCTGCGGCACCCATGTGGAAATTCTGCGCGCGGTGATGCGCGCCGCCGCCGACATGGCGGTCCCAGAGGGGGACCCGACCCCATGAGCGAGCCCAATCCCGCCAAGGACGATCTCCTCGCGCGCACCGGCACAGTGGCGGTGCTGCGCCCGGCGCAGCATGTGAAGGGCCTGGTGCCCACATCGCCGCCGCCGGAGGGCGCGCTTGATCTGTTCCTGATGGTGGACGACGCGGGCACAGTCACCGCCTTCAATGGCCATGTGGACCTCGGCACTGGGATCCGCACCGCGCTCGCCCAGATCGTGGCCGAGGAGCTGGACGTGCCGCTGGAGCGGGTGGTGATGGTGCTGGGCCACACCGGCGGCACGCCCAACCAGGGCGCCACCATCGCCAGCGACAGCATCCAGGTGTCCGCCGTGCCCCTGCGCCGCGCGGCGGCCCAGGCACGGCATCATCTGGTGGCGCTGGCCGCAGACGCCTTGGGCCTGCCGCATGCGGACCTCACGGTCACCGACGGCGTGGTGCATCCCCGTGCCGGTGGCAACGCCGGCCTATCCTATGGCGATCTCTTGGCGGGGCGGCAGGATCGCCTGATGCTGGCGGAGAGCGTCGCCCTCAAGCCCGTGGCGGACTATCGATTGGTGGGCCAGCGCATGGCGCGGGTGGATATCCCGGCCAAAGCCACCGGCACTTTCGTCTATGTGCATGACGTGCGCCTGCCCGGCATGCTGCATGGCCGGGTGGTGCGCCCGCCTTATGCCGGCGTCGATGCGGGCGACTTCATCGGCAAGAGCCTGCTGGGCGTCGATGAAGCCTCCGTGGCCGGCCTGCCCGGCGTGGTGGCGGTGGTGCATGTGGGCGATTTCGTCGGCGTGGTGGCCGAGCGCGAGGAGCAGGCCGCCGAGGCCGCCCGCCGCCTGGTGGTGCGCTGGAAGCCCACCCCGCCTTTGCCGGATCTCACCGATGTCGAAGGGGCCCTGCGCGCCAACCCGAGCACGCCGCGCCTGCTCCAGGACAAAGGCGACGTGGACGCGGCGCGCGCCGCCGCCGCCGTCCCCATGGACCGCACCTATGTGTGGCCCTACCAGATGCACGCCTCCATCGGGCCGTCCTGTGCGGTGGCCGATGTGCGCGCGGACGGCGCGACGGTGTGGTCCGGCACCCAGAATCCCTACCCGCTGCGTGCCGACATCTCGCTGCTGCTGGGCCTGCCGGAAGAGGCCATCGACATCGTCCGCTTCGAGGCCGCCGGCTGCTACGGGCGCAACTGCGCCGATGACGTCGCCGCCGATGCGGCGCTGCTGTCGCGGGCGGTGGGGCGTCCGGTGCGGGTGCAACTGACCCGCGAGCAGGAGCATGCCTGGGAGCCAAAGGGCGCGGCCCAGCTGATGGATGTGCGCGGCGGTCTCAATGCGGACGGCACAGTCGCCGCCTATGACTTCTCCACCCGCTATCCCTCCAATGCCGCCACCACGCTGGCCCTTCTGCTGACCGGCCGGGTGCCCGCTTCGGGGCCGGTCTTTGAGATGGGCGACCGCACCGCCATAGCCCCTTATGCGTACGACAACATGCGCGCCGTGGTGCATGACATGGCGCCCATCGTGCGCGCAGCTTGGCTGCGCGGCGTCTCGGCCCTGCCCAATTCCTTCGCCCATGAAAGCTATGTGGACGAACTGGCCACCGCCGCCGGCGTCGATCCGGTGGATTTCCGCCTGCGCCATCTGCACGATTCCCGCGCGGTGGATCTGGTGAAGGCGGTGGCCGAACGGGCGGGCTGGGAGAACCGCACCGGCCCGCGCGAGCAGGTGGTGGATGGCGACGTGGTGCGCGGCCAGGGCTTTGCCTATGCGCTCTACGTCCACTCCAAATTCCCCGGCTATGGCGCCGCCTGGTCCGCGTGGGTGGCGGAGGTGGAGGTCAACAAGGCCACCGGCGATGTAAATGTCACCCGCGTGGTGGTGGGCCAGGACTCAGGACTGATGATCAATCCCGCCGGGATCGAGCATCAGATCCACGGCAACGTCATCCAGTCCACCAGCCGGGCGCTGAAGGAGCAGGTGACCTTCTCCGACACCGCCGTCACCAGCCGGGAATGGGGCGCCTATCCCATCCTTACCTTCCCGGAAGTCCCGGTCATCAATGTGGTGCTGATGCCGCGGCCGGAAGACCCGCCCTTGGGCAGCGGCGAATCCGCCTCGGTGCCGAGTGCGGCCGCCATCGCCAACGCCATTTTCGATGCCACCGGCGTGCGCTTCCGCGAGCCGCCCTTCACCCCGGACCGGGTGCGGGCGGCATTGTCCGGTGAAAAGCCTGCCCCACCTCCCGCACCCGAGAAGAAGAAGCGCTCCTGGTTCGCCATGGCCGGCGCCGCATTGGCCGGCGCCCTGGGCATGGCCGCCATCGCCTTGCCCATTCGCGGCGCCATCGCCCCCATCGCCCCGCCGGACCCGGCGGCCTTCTCGGCGGAGATGATCGCCCGTGGCCGGCAACTGGCCGCGCTCGGGGATTGCGCGGTCTGCCACACGCTCCCGGGTGGGGCGGTGAATGCGGGCGGACGGCCCATGGAGACGCCGTTCGGCACCGTCTATGCCACCAACCTCACGCCGGACGTTGAGACCGGCATCGGCGGCTGGTCGTATGCGGCGTTCGAGCGGGCCATGCGCGAAGGCATCTCCCGCGACGGCCGGCATCTCTATCCGGCCTTCCCCTACACGTCGTTCACCAAGACCAGCGATACTGACCTCCAGGCGCTCTACGCCTTCTTGATGTCGCAGACACCAGTGTCCGCCCCCACCCCGGCCAGCCGGATGACCTACCCCTTCAATATCCGCCCGCTGATGGCCGGATGGAACGCGCTGTTCCTGCGCCCCGGCCAGATGCAGGCGGATCTCGCCCGCTCGCCGCAATGGAATCGCGGGGCGTATCTGGTGGAGGGCCTCGGCCATTGCGGCGGTTGCCACACGCCGCGCAATGCGCTGGGCGCGGAGAAGACCGGCGCAGCGCATCTGGCGGGCGGGTTCGCCGATGGCTGGGAAGCGCCTGCGCTCACGGTGCTGTCGTCGGCCCCCATCCCCTGGAGCGAGGACGAGTTGTTCTCCTATCTGCGCACCGGCTTTTCCCGTTTCCACGGCACCGCGGCGGGGCCGATGGCGCCTGTAGTGCAGGAACTGGCGCATCTGCCGGACGCGGACATTCGCGCCATGGCGGTCTACCTCGCCTCCTTCGCCGGCCCGCCCGCGGCGGATGCGGCTACCCATGCGGCCACGCTGGAAGCCAAGGCCAATGCCAGCCTGCGCCCGCTGGATAGCGTCGGCGGACGGCTCTATGAGGGGGCCTGCGCCGCCTGCCATTCCGCCGAGGGGCCGACCTTGTTTGGGGTGCGCCCGGCATTGGCGCTCAACACCAATGTGCATGCGGCCCGCCCCGACAATCTCATCCGGGTGATCCTGGAGGGCATCCCCTCCCCGGCAGCCCGCGACCTCGGCGACATGCCGGCGTTTCGCGACAGCCTGGACGACAGCCAGGTGGCGGCATTGGTGCGCTACATCCGCGCCACGTTCGCGCCCGACGCCTCGGCGTGGGAGGGGCTGGAGGGCCGTGTCTCCCAGCTCCGCGCAACGCCCACCGGCCATTAGGGCACTCCGGCACGCCGATTGCCCGAAATCTCCGCAGCCCTGCGCAAAATGTCCGCACGCCACGGGGCTGACGGGAATTGACAGCGGGCGCAGGCGTTTCTATTTTTCATTTGTGTACAAACAAACTGCGGTCGTCGGGCCGTGGCATGGGAAGCCGAGGGCCGGAGCCATGACCTACGTCGTCACCGAGCAGTGCATCCGCTGCAAGTACATGGATTGCGTGTCCGTGTGTCCGGTGGACTGCTTCTATGCCGGCGAAACCATGCTGGTGATCCATCCGGACGAGTGCATCGACTGCGGCGTGTGCGAGCCGGAATGCCCCGCCGACGCCATTCGCCCCGACACCGATCCCGCTGCGCAGGACTGGCTGGCGCTGAATGCCGCTTTTGCCGCGCAATGGCCGAACATCACCGAGAAGGGCGAACCGCCCGCCGATGCCGATGACTGGAAGGGCAAGCCCGACAAGCGCGCCCTGCTCTCCGCACCGCCCGCCGCCTGATCCCCGCACATCACCGCCTCACATGAGCCTCCTCCCATGAGCAATCTTCTGGAATCCCGCGTGCTCAGCGTCCATCACTGGACCGACCGCCTGTTCTCCTTCACCGCCACCCGCGATCCCGGCTTCCGGTTCCGCAACGGCGAGTTCACCATGATCGGCATCAAGGTGAACGAGAAGCCGCTGCTGCGCGCCTATTCGGTGGTGAGCCCGAACTATGAGGAGACGCTTGAGTTCTTCTCCATCAAGGTGCCGGACGGCCCCCTCACCTCGCGCCTCCAGCATCTCCAGGTGGGCGATCCCATCATCGTCGGCCGCAAGGCCACCGGGACGCTGGTGCTGGACAATCTCAAAGACGGCCGCAACCTCTATCTGGTGGGCACCGGCACCGGACTGGCCCCCTTCCTGTCCATCATCCGCGATCCGGAAACCTATGAGCGGTTCCAGAAGGTAGTGCTCATCCACGGCTGCCGCGAAGTGGCGGAACTGGCCTATGGCGAGCTCATCACCGAGCAATTGCCCAACCACGAATTCCTCGGCGAGGATGTGCGCGCCAAGCTGATCTATTACCCCACTGTCACCCGCGAGCCGTTCCGCAACCGGGGCCGGGTGACCGACCTCATCGAGACCGGCAAGCTGTTCTCCGACATCGGCCTGCCGGTGCTGGACGCGGCCAGTGACCGGGTGATGCTGTGCGGCTCGCCGCAGATGATGACCGATCTGCGCGCCATGCTGGAGACCCGCGGCTTCGAGGAAGGCAATCACGGCGAGGCCGGCGACTTCGTGCTGGAAAAGGCCTTCGCCGAACGCTGATAAATTTCGCCCGCGCGGTTCTCAACGGCATTGCGCGGGCCTAGACTTCATATGCTTACAAACAAAGTGCCGGGATCGCCCGCGCGTCTCCGGCCGCACAAAGCGGAGACCTTCCATGTCCCACGACGCCCCCGGCGCCCCCAGCGGACCCACCAAGCTCGTCATCCGCAACATCGGCCTGCTGCTGAGCGGCGATCTTGAGAAGCCCATTCTCGATGCCGACACCATCGTCGCCGAGAACGGCCGCATCACCGCCATCGGCCGGCTGAAGGACGTGGATACCGAGGGCGCCACGACGCTGGTGGACGCCGGCGGGGCAGCGGTCACTCCCGGCCTCATCGACAGCCATGTGCATCCGGTGGCCGGCGACTGGACCCCGCGCCAGAGCCAGATGAACTGGATCGACAGCTTCCTGCATGGCGGCGTCACCACCATGATTTCCGCCGGCGAGGTGCATTATCCCGGCCGCCCGCGCGATGTGGTGGGCCTGAAAGCCATGGCCATCACCGCCCAGCGCAGCTTCACCAATTTCCGGCCCGGCGGGGTCAAGATCCATGCGGGCGCGCCGGTGATCGAGCCGGACATGGTGGAGGACGACTTCAAGGAGCTGGCCGCCGCCGGCGTGAAGCTGCTGGGCGAAGTGGGCCTCGGCGGCGTCAAGGACGGCCCCACCGCCCGGCGCATGGTCGGCTGGGCGCGCAAATACGGCATCCAGTCCACCATCCACACCGGCGGCCCGTCCATCCCCGGCTCCGGCCTCATCGACAAGGATGTGGTGCTGGAAGCGGACACCGACGTCGTGGGCCATATCAATGGCGGCCACACGGCACTGCCGGACAACCAGATCCGCTGCATCTGCGAGGGCTGCAAGCGCGGCCTGGAACTGGTGCACAATGGCAATGAGCGCGCCGCGCTCTACACCTTGCGCATTGCCCGCGAGATGGGCGACCTCAACCGCGTCATCCTTGGCACCGACGCCCCCGCTGGCTCCGGCGTGCAGCCTTTGGGCATCCTGCGCATGGTCTCGCTGCTGTCTTCGCTGGGGGATCTGCCGGCGGAGCAGGCCTTCTGCCTGGCCACCGGCAACACTGCCCGCATGCGGGCGCTGGATTGCGGCATCATCGAAGTGGGCCGCTCGGCGGATTTCGTCATCATGGACACCGCCCAGCATTCCGCCGGCACGAACCTGCTGGAGAGCATCCAGCTGGGCGACCTGCCTGGCATCGGCATGACCATCATCGACGGGCTGGTGCGCACGGAGCGCTCCCGCAACACCCCGCCGGCCACCCGGGTGCCGTTCATCGTCAAGGCCTGAGACCGGCGCGGCGCCGTCGCGCCGTGGGATCATTCAGTCCCTGAAACGGAAAAATGCGCCCCACCGGGCGCATTTTTTATGTCTGACCGACCGGCGCGCGGCGGCTCAGAGCACCTGCCCCAGGAACGCCTTGGTGCGTTCATCCTTGGGATTGGCGAAGAACTCCGCCGGCGGCCCGTGCTCGACGATCAGCCCGGCATCGGTGAAATAGATGTGGTCCGCCAGTTCCCGGGCAAAGCCCATCTCATGGGTCACCAGGATGCAGGTCATGCCCTCTTCCGCCAGATCGCGGATGGTGACCAGAACCTCCTTCACCGTCTCCGGGTCGAGGGCCGCGGTGACCTCGTCGAACAGCATCACGTCCGGGCGCATGGCCAGCGACCGGGCGATGGCGACGCGCTGCTGCTGGCCCCCCGAAAGCTGACCGGGATAAGCGTCTTCCTTGCCTTGCAGGCGCACTTTGGCCATCAGCGCGCGGGCCCGGGCTTCCACTTCCTTGCGGTCCTGCTTCAGCACGTGGATCGGCGCCATCATCACGTTCTGCAGCGCGGTGCGGTGGGGGAAGAGATTGTACTGCTGGAACACCATGCCGACCTTGCGGCGCAGGGCCAGCTTGTCGAGGTCCGGATCGTTCACCTCCTGGCCCTCGACGCGGATGGTGCCGCTGTCGATGGGCACCAAAGCGTTGATGCAGCGGATCAAGGTGGACTTGCCCGAACCCGACGGGCCGATGATGCAGATCACCTCGCCCTTGCGCACATCCAGCGACACGCCGCGCAGGACCGGCAGCGTCCCATAGGATTTGTGCACGTCCACCAGACGCACCAGCGGCTGGTCGGGGGTCCAGCCAAATTCGTTTTCACTCAGTGTTGCGGGGGCAGCCAAGGCGCGTCTCCAGCGCAAGGAACGGGATGGGCGGGTCTCGAGATCCGGGTCATTGATGCAGGTGGAAGCGCCGCTCCAGATAGAGCGTGAAGCGCTCGATGGGGTAGCAATAGATGAAGAAGCACAGCATGGCGAAGCCGTAGAGCGGCGCCAGCAGATCCGGCCGCCCGCCCTCCGCCGCATGCACCTGGGCGGTCAGGGTCAGCATCTCGGTGACGCCGACGATCGAGGCCTGAACCGTGGCCATGGTGACCAGGGAATAGAGGTTCATCCAGGGCGGCAGCATGCGCTTCACGCACTGCGGCAGGATGATCATCCACAGCGTCTTCTGGCGCGAGAAAGCGAGCGATTCCGCCGCCTCCCACTGGCCGGAGGGCAGCGAGCCCACCGCCCCGCGCACGATCTCCGACACGTTGGCCATCACCGGCAAAGCGAAGCCGATCACGGCCTTCACCCAGTCCGGCAGCGGATAGGTGGTGCCGAACAGGGTGAACTGGAACGGGATCATGAACATGGCGAAGAACAGCAGCACCAGCCACGGCGCGTTGCGGAAGAATTGCGTGGTGCCCCACGCGGTGCGCCGCAGCGGCCGGTTGAGGCTGATGGCCAGCAGGCCGAGGCCGAGGCCCGCCAGGGTGCCCAGGCTCATGGACAGGATGGAGATCAGGATATTGAACAGGAATCCGCTCATGAGCAGCGGAAACCATTTCCAGATCACGCCCAGCGCCGACAATTGGCTCGCCCCGCTCTGGGCATGGGCGGCTCCGCCCACCACCAGGGCCAGGCCCACCAGGCCGACCGCGTGGATGAGTTTCAACCGCAGCGGCGCAAAGCGGCGCGGCGCCGGGGCCCGAAACGGCAGGAGCACCGGAAGCACGGTGCCCGGCGCGGAGGAGGTCTCGCCGGTCATCGCGCCGCCCCCTGTCCGTAGCCGGGGATGCTGAGCACCCGTTCCCATCGGTGCATGAGATAGACCAAGATCCCCACCAGCCCGGTATAGACGATCAGCAGCACGGTCATCATCACCGGCACATTCTGGGAGTCGGTCCAGATCTGCTTCGACACATAGAGCGTCTCCGGCACCGCGATGGCATAGGCCAAGGTGGTGGTCTTCAGCAGATTGACCAGATTGTTGTTGAGCGCCGGCAGGCAGATGCGCAGCGCCAGCGGCAGCAGCACATGGCGATAGACACCGAGGCGGGTGTAGCCCAGCGCTTCGGCGGCTTCGGTCGTGGTGCGGGGCACCGCCTCGATGCCGGAGCGGAAGATCTCCACATTAAAGGCGCCGGCGAACAGCGACAGAGAAATGATCGCCCACTGCACATTGGTCACCAGGGGCACCATCATGCCGTCGGCATTTTCCACCCGCGGCAGCATCTGGCCGAGGCCGAAATAGAAGAAGAAGATCTGCACCAGCGGCGGCGTGTTGCGGAACAGCACAACGAAGCCGTTCACGAACGCCCGCAGCACCCGCAAGGGCGAGCCCTGGGCCCAGGCGCCCACGGCGCCGATCACCACCGACAGGACGATGGAGACCACCGACAGGAAGACCGTCATCCCCAGTCCGGACAGGAAGCGCTGCCGGTCATAGGCGTCATAGACGATGGTGAGGTTGATGCCGGTGGTTTCGTAGAGGGTGCGGAACCAGTCCGCGACGAGATCCATATGCGCACGCCGGTCGATGGGGAGGGAAGAGGAGAGAACCACGATGCAACGCGGGAGCGGCGTGACCGCGGGGCCCCGCGCGCCGCCCGCGACGATGCTGGGCGCGCGAGCGGTGGGAGATGGCAGGGCGCGCCACCACCAGAGGCGCGCCCGAAGGTCCAAGCTCGGCGCAGCGAGCTTGGACCTGGTTGGGCTCAGGAGCCCTTATGCTGCTCGTGCATGCGCTTGGAATAGTCGGTGGGCGTAATCCCCCACTTCTTTTCCTCGTTCACGATGTAGCCGGTCTTCATCCAGTCCAGCGTGGTGTCGGTCATGAACTTGGCGAACTTGTCCTCGCCGGGAGCCACGGCCAGGATCCACGGGGCTTCCATCACGCCCGGCAGGGGCATGGCGTAGTCGGTGTTCCACTCGGTATCGAGCAGCTTGCCCTGCACGAAGGTCTGGTCATAGAGATAGCCGATGCATTCGCCGCCCTTGAGCGCGAACAGCGGCTTCTCGGAGCCGTCGAACGCCTTCACTTCGGCGCCATACTTGGTCGCCACGTCCTTGTTGTACCAGGCGCCCGACGTGCCGCAGAGCACCTTGCCCTTCAGGTCGTCCCAGGTGGCGACGCCCTTGACCTTCTTGGACATCAGGATGTTGACCGCGTCCGAATAGTACGGCGGGTCGATCGCCAGCACGACTTTGCGCCGCTCCGGCTTGTCGGACATGGTGGCGATCATCAGATCGATCTTGCCCTGCTGCAAGAACTCGATCCGGTTGGCGGAGATCACCGGCACCAGCTCCAGCTTCACGCCGAGGCGCTTGGCCACGTCGGCAGCCAGGTCGGGCTCGATGCCGACGATGGCGCCCGAGGGATCGCGGAAGCCGAAGGGCTTGTAATCCGCCTTCACGCCGACCGTGAGCACGCCCTTTTCCTTGATCTTGTCGAGCGCGTCGGCAGACGCCGCCACAGTGCCGGCGAGCAAGGCCAGGCCGGCGGCCATCAAAAGCTTCTTCATCCACATCCCCATTGTCTTCGTCCCGCCGGCGGGCGCCGGAGGACTGGCTATGGTCAGGCGCGCCGCGGCAAAACACTCGCGCGCTCCGGCGCCGATCAAGCAAGAAATACGCCAAGGCTGCCGGCCGCAATGGCACGGTGCGCCGGGTCTTTGCGGGTCGGCCCCAGGGGAAGCATGGCACAGCTGCTGCGAAGCTGCACAAGAAAGATGCAGGTGTCGTCGCGCCGGGGCACCCTGATCGCCCCGCACCGGCACGCGACGCTTCGGTCTTGGGCTCGTCGTTGGCCACGGCTAAGATGGTGGGCGGGACTGGCAAAGGGGGCGTGCGGTGACAAACCAAGTGGCAAAGACGATCCTGTTCTGGCTCGGGCTGGTGGTGGCGCCGGTGGTGCTGGTGGGAATGGAACTGTTCCATCCGGCCAATTTCACTAAGGATCCGGGCATGTTCGCCTATCTGTGCACCGCACAGCCCTACGCGCCCGGCTTCCAGGCGCTGGGCTATTTCGGACCGCGCTGGTGGGTGACGCTCCACATGATCCAGTTGCCTCTGCTCGGTCTGGTCTCCGTCGGTCTGTGGGGCCTGATGGATGGCATTGAGGGTGGCATCGCCGGAACCCTCGCCTGGCTGTCGCGCGCCTTCACCTTCATCTTCATGGTGCTCTACACGGCGCTGGATTCCATTGGCGGCATCGGCCTTGGCCGGTCCATCCTCAATGTGGAAGCCATGCAGGCGGACGGGCGGCTGAGCCCGGAGGAAGCCGCCGGCGCCATCAAGCTGCTCAACACCGATTGGCTGGACCCGCTGACCGGCGGCATGGGGTCCTTCATCAGCGTGGGTGGATCCTGGGCCATCTTCTCCGCCACGCTGACCGCGGCTCTGGCCCTCGCCTTAACCGCGCGGGCGCCCTGGCCGGCGCTGCTCTTGCTGGTGGGCTTCGGCTGGGAGATTCAGGTCAGCCATGCCAGCCCGCACGGCCCCATCGGCTTCACCCTGCTGCTGGCCTCCGCTTTGTGGATCTGGCTGAGCCGCCGGACTGCCAGCCGCCGGGCCATGGACATGGTGTCGGCGGCGACGTAGAGCACCCCGCGCAGGGGCGACACGAAGGCGGGCAGGCATGCGGCAGTTGAAGCAACCGGGACCGGCAGCCGCCCACCGGATCGAAAGCGTCCGGGTGCCCCTCGAGGTCCTGGATTTCGTGCTGGAGCCGGGCCTGACCCTCAACGAGGCAGTGGCCCGTCCCCTGTCTGCCGCCGGCATCACCGCGGCGGCTGTGAGCTTCACCGATGGAGCGCTCGCCCCGTTCCGCTATGTGATGCCGGCGCCATCGCCGGACCTGGACCACGCGGCATGGTATAGCGACACCCATGCACCAGAGGGCGAGACCCGGATCGCGGCCGCCACCCTCACCTTCGGGAGCCGCGACAGGGCTCCGTTCATCCACTGCCACGCTGTCTGGGATGACGCGGAGGGCCGCCGCGCAGGGGGCCACATCCTGCCCCACGACAGCATCGTGGCCCGGCCGATCCAGGCCCGCGCATGGGGAACGCGTGCGGCGCGAATCGCCGCACGCCTCGACCCCGAGACCAATTTCACCCTGTTCGCTCCCGAAGCCCCCGCGGTGACCCACCCGCCGGCCAGCGGACCCGGCCATTTGCTGCTGGCGCGCCTGCGACCAAATATCGATGTCTGCACGGCGCTGGAAGATCTCTGCCGCCAGCACAATGTTCGCCATGCGCGGATCCGCGGCAGCCTCGGTAGCCTGGTGGGCGCGGTGTTCGAAGATGCTGAGCCCCTGCAGGACCCGGCGACGGAATTCCTTGTGCGGGAAGGACATGTGGCGCCCGGCCCGTCCGGCGACCTGGAGGCGCACCTGCGCATCGCCATCGTCGGCCTCAGTGGCGCCCTAAGGGAAGGGTGGCTGACCCGCGGGGCCAATGCCGTCTGCATCACCTGCGAATTCGCGCTCGAAGTCAGCGACAGCTTGGCGTCAAACGAGATTGCCAGCGCATCCAGCCGTTGATCGGACGGGTGGACGCACCGCGCACGATGTGCGACCAGAGGCGCCACGAGCAACATCGGGGGCAGGAATGCTGGCGGACGTGAAGATTGTACCGGTCATTCTGGCTGGAGGCACCGGCACCCGTCTGTGGCCACTTTCGCGTTTGAGCCTGCCCAAGCAATTCCTGTCCCTTGTGACCGACCATACGCTCTATCAGGACACCCTGCTGCGGGTGGCCTCGCCCGACCTGTTCCTGGCGCCGATCGTGCTGACCAGCAGCGAGTTCCGCTTCTTCGCGCGTCGTCAGGCGACCGAAGTGGGCGCCGACCCCACCGTGGTTCTCGAGCCGACGACACGCGACAGCGGCCCGGCGCTCCTGGCCGCAGCCGCCTATGTGCGGGACCGCCATGGACCCGACGCGCTGGTGCTGGCCCTGGCCGCCGACCATGTGGTGAAGGACGTGCCGGCGTTTCTGGCCAGCGTGCGCGAAGCGGCGGTGGCCGCCGTCGGCGGCGAGATCGTCACCTTCGGCATTCCCCCGCATGATGCCAGCACCGCTTACGGCTATATCAAAGTGGGTGCCCCTCTGTCCGGCTCGCGCGCCTCGCGCATCGAGCGCTTCGTGGAAAAGCCGAAGGCCGCCACCGCCGCCGGATACGTGGCCGACGGCTATCTCTGGAACTCCGGCAACTTCCTGTTTCCCGCCGGTCTTCTGTTGAGCGAAGGGGCGGAGTTGGTGCCGGACATGACCACCTGTGCCGAAAAGGCGGTGGAAACGCTCCGCGAGGATCAGGGCTTCCTCACCTTGGGTGCTGAGGCCTTCGCCGCAGCCCCGGCGCAATCCATCGATTTCGCCATCATGGAACGCACCTCCCACGCGGCGGTGGTGGTCGGCGACTTCGGCTGGTCGGACATCGGCGCCTGGAATTCCGTGCGCGAGGTGAACCCCCACGACGCGGACGGCAATGCGACGCGGGGCCCCGTGACCCTCGTGGACAGCCGCAATTCCTATGTCTACTCCGACACCACCTTGGTGGCGGGCATCGGCCTTGAGGGCATCGCCGTGGTGGCGACCGACGACGCCATCCTGGTCATGCCGGCGGAGCGGAGCCAGGACGTCAAGACTCTGGTGGCCAGCCTGCGCGCCACCAACCGCCGCGAAGTGGACGAGCATCTCACGATGCATCGCCCGTGGGGCACCTACCAGACCATCTGCCGCGGCGAGCGGTTCCATGTGAAGAAGATCGTGGTCAATCCCGGCGGCAAGCTGTCGCTGCAGAAGCACCACCATCGTGCCGAGCATTGGGTGGTGGTCCGCGGCACCGCCGAGGTCACGCTCGGTGAACGGGTCTTCACGCTGAATGAGAATGAATCCACCTATCTGCCCTTCGGCAGCGTCCATCGGCTGGCCAATCCGGGCCGCATTCCGCTGGAGTTGATCGAGGTGCAGACGGGCTCCTATCTGGGTGAGGACGATATCGTCCGCCTGGAAGATGTGTACAGCCGCGTCTAGGCCGGTTCGCCGCACGAGCCTGTCGCGCATGGTGCCCATGTCCCGGGACGGCAATGTCTCGCCCCCGGAACCGGCGGAGATTTGAGAACAATGACCTCCATAACCCGCCTCGCCATTCCCGAGGTTGTGCTGATCACGCCGCCTCGTTTTCAGGATAGCCGCGGCTATTTCAGCGAGACCTACAAGCTGTCGGCTTTATCCGCCGCGGGGCTTGACCACACCTTCATCCAGGACAACGAGTCCCTGTCCACGGTGCCGGGGACCATCCGCGGCCTGCATTTTCAGGCCCCGCCGTTCGCCCAGGCCAAGCTGGTCCGCGTGGTGTCCGGCGCGGTGTTCGATGTGGCGGTGGACATCCGCAAGGGCTCGCCCACCTTTGGCCAATGGGTCGGCGCCACCTTGACCGAGGAGCACGGGGAACAGCTGTTGATCCCGCACGGGTTTGCCCATGCCTTCTGCACCCTGACACCGAACGTCAAGGTGCTCTACAAGGTGGACGGAGCCTATTCGAAGGTCAGCGAAGGCGGCATCATCTGGAATGATCCGGATCTGGCCATCGACTGGCCCATCAAGGAGGCCGTGGTCTCGGACAAGGATGCGGAACTGCCGCGCCTCAAAGACCTCGACAGCCCGTTTACTTATCTCTGAGGGGACGCACCCATGGGGCAACGCATTCTCGTTACTGGCGGCGCGGGCTTCATCGGCTCCGCCGTGGTGCGCTATCTGGTGGGCACCGGGGCCCATGTACTGAACTTCGACAAGCTGACCTATGCGGGTAATCTCGCCTCGCTGGCGCCGGTGGCGGACAATCCCCGCTACAGCTTCATCAAGGGCGACATCTGCGACCCCGAGGGCGTGCGGGCGGCGCTGGACAGCTTCAAGCCCGACCTGGTGATGCATCTGGCGGCGGAGTCCCATGTGGATCGCTCCATCGACGGTCCGGGCGCGTTCATCACCACCAATATCAACGGCACCTATGTGCTGCTGCAGGAAGTCCTGCGTTATTGGCGAGCGCTGGACGGCGCCGCGCAGACCGGCTTCCGCTTCCACCACATCTCCACCGACGAGGTGTTCGGGAGCCTGGGCGCCGAAGGGCTGTTCCACGAAGACACGCCCTATCAGCCCAACTCCCCTTATTCCGCCTCCAAGGCGGCGTCCGACCATCTGGTGCGAGCCTGGCACCACACCTATGGCCTGCCGACCGTCCTCTCCAACTGCTCGAACAATTACGGCCCCTACCATTTCCCCGAAAAGCTGATCCCGCTGACCATCCTCAATGCCCTGGACGGCCTCCCGCTGCCGGTCTACGGCACCGGCGAGAATGTGCGCGACTGGCTGTTCGTGGAGGACCATGCGGAGGCCTTGGTGCTCATCGCCACCACCGGCACCCCCGGCGAGAGCTACAATGTGGGCGGCGGCAACGAGCGGCGGAACATCGATGTGGTGCGCACCATCTGCGCCATCCTCGACGAGATCACCCCCGATGCCGCCATCGGCAAGCGCGACAGCCTGATCCACTTCGTCACCGACCGCCCCGGCCATGATGCGCGCTATGCCATCGACGCCACCAAGCTCACCACCGAGCTGGGCTGGACCGCGCGCGAGACCTTCGAGACCGGCTTGCGCAAGACCGTGCATTGGTATCTGGACAATCGCCAATGGTGGGAGCCGCTGCGCAACCGCTATGCCGGCCAGCGCCTGGGGCTCGCCTCCTGATGCGCATCCTCCTGTTCGGCTGTGACGGCCAACTGGGCCGCGAACTCACGGCTCTTTCCTCCGAGCGCGCGGTGGATCTGGTCGGCCTCAATCACGCGGCGGTGGACATCACCGATCCGGTGGCCGTCGCCCGCGCCCTGGAGGCCCAGCGCCCGGACGTGGTGGTCAATGCGGCCGCCTACACCGCCGTGGACAAGGCCGAGAGCGAGCCCGACCTGGCGGCGCGGGCCAATGCCATGGCCCCCGGCCTGATCGCCGAACGCTGCGCGCGCTACCGCACGCCGATGATCCATGTGTCCACGGACTATGTGTTCGACGGCACCAAGGCCTCGGCCTATGTGGAGGCCGACCCCATTGCCCCGTTGGGCGTCTACGGACGCACCAAGGCGGCGGGCGAGGCGGCGGTGCGGGCGGCGGGCGAGCGCCATCTCATCCTGCGCACGTCCTGGGTCTATGGCATTCATGGCGCCAACTTCCTGAAGACCATGCTGCGCCTGGCCCGCGAACGCGACCGGCTGACCATCGTGGCCGACCAGCGCGGCTGTCCCACCGCCACCCGCGACATCGCCGAAGGCATCCTGGCGGCGGCGCAGGCAGCCTGCGCCGGCACCGCACGCTGGGGCACCTATCATCTGGCCGGCACCGGCGTGACCACCTGGCATGGCTTTGCCAGCGCCATCGTCGCCCACGCCGCCGCGCACACCGGACGCACGCCCGAAATGGCGCCCATCACCACCGCAGATTATCCCACCCCTGCCAAACGCCCGGCCAATTCCGAGCTGGATTCCAGTCAGTTTGAGCGAGCTTTCCGTTTTCGCGCCGCGCCCTGGCAGGACCGCGTCGCCGAAGTGGTCGATACCCTGCTCGCCCCCATCCCAGCGGAGGCCCCGTGAAAGGCATCATCCTCGCCGGAGGTTCCGGCACCCGACTGCATCCCATCACCCTTGTCGTCTCCAAGCAGTTACTGCCGGTCTACGACAAGCCGATGATCTATTACCCCTTGTGCACGCTGATGATGGCCGGGATCCGCGACATCCTGATCATCACCACGCCGCATGATTCCGACCTGTTCAAGAAGCTCTTGCAGGACGGCAGCCAGTTCGGCCTGAACATCTCCTACGCCACCCAGGACACGCCGCGCGGTCTGGCGGATGCCTTCATCGTCGGCCGCGAGTTCGTGGGCGACGACCGGGTGGCGCTGGTGCTGGGGGACAATCTGTTCTTCGGCCACGGCCTGCCGGAGCTGCTGGGCGAAGCGCTCAAGCGGCCCAACGGGGCGACCGTGTTCGGCTATCCGGTCAATGATCCCGAGCGCTACGGCGTGGTGGAGATGGATGCGGCCGGGCGCGTGCTCTCGCTGGAGGAGAAGCCGCTGAAGGCGCGCTCGAATCTGGCGGTCACCGGGCTTTATTTCTACGACAACCGGGTCCTGGACATCGCCGCCAATCTTGCCCCCTCACCCCGCGGCGAGATCGAGATCACCGACGTCAACAAGGCCTATCTCGAACTGGGCGACCTGCACGTGAGCATCATGGGCCGCGGCTTCGCCTGGCTCGACACGGGCACGCCGGCCTCCCTGGTCGAAGCCGCGCAGTTCGTGCAGATCATCGAGCAGCGCCAGGGCCTGCGGATCGCCTCGCCGGAAGAGGTGGCCTATCGCGCCGGCTTCATCGACCGGGTGCAATTGGCCGCCCTCGCCGAGGCGCAGAAGAAGTCCACTTATGGCGCCTATCTCGCCAAGCTGGCGACCGAGGGCGTCTAGATCGCTGCGGGAGGATGGCTTTGCCTTTCTCCCGCCGCGTCGGCCGGCCATTCTGCCGGTGTCGTTTTGCTGGATGATGTGCCGTGAGCCGCGAAGCCCCCTTTGTCATGCCCGATGATTTCGCCCTGCGGGTGAGCGACTATCTGGGCCAGTCCCGCGCCGTGCTGGACCGCGCCCTGGCGGATCCCACGCTGGCCGAGAGCACTGCGGCCATCGCCCGGCTGTGGACCCAGCGTCTCGCCGCCGGCGGCAAGATCCTGTTGTGCGGCAACGGCGGCAGCGCCGGCGACGCCCAGCATCTGGCCGGCGAATTGCTCTGCCGCTTCCGTTTTGACCGCGCCCCCCTGCCGGCGCTGGCGCTGACAGTGGACACCTCGGTGCTCACCGCCATCGGCAATGATTATGGCTATGACCAGGTGTTCTCCCGCCAGGTGCTGGGCCTTGCCACCGCAAACGACGTGGTGGTGGGCATCTCCACCTCCGGCCGCTCGCCCAATGTGGTGAAGGCGCTGGAGGCGGCCCGCCTGCGCGGCGCCGCAACGGTGGCCTTCACCGGCGAAGACCCGCGGGACCTCGGGCCCCTGGCCGATCTGGTTCTGAAGGCGCCCTCCACCTCCACACCGCTGATCCAGCAGATCCACATGGTGGCCGGCCACATCATCTGCGAACTGGTGGAAGCCACCTTGTTCCAGCCGCCCGGAGCCTGAGCCGGTGCCTTCCGGGGCAGGGCCGATCCAGGCCGTGATTCCATGGGGTTTTGACGACCGCATCGCCGCGCCGGCGCTCACCCGCCTGGTGATTGATTGCGCCCGCTTCGGCTTTACCCGCATCCAGGTGATAGTGCCCGACGGCTCCGCCGCACGCGCGGCCCCGGCCCTGCCGGCGTCCGCTGAGCTTCCCCACGATGCCACAGTGGACGTGCGACCCGTGGCGGCCGCCACACCGGCGGGCGCGCTCGCAGAGGCCCGCGCGTTCTGCGATCCGCGCATCCTTCTGGTGGACCCGCACCAGGTGGTGGATGCCAATTGGCTGAACCTCATTCCCGCCCTCACCGACCGGGACCACGCCATCGCCGTGGTGGAGGAAAGCGCGGCGCAGCGCGGGCCGATCTCGGCCGGGCTGGCCATCGTCACGCTCGATCGCCTGCCCTGCCCCGATGGCGCGGGTGGGGTCGACGGGCTCCTTGGGCGGCTCCTCGCCGACGGGCGCGCCGGGGTCTGGCGGGTGCCGGCGTCTGCCATCCAGGCGGCCGGCGCTGCCCCCGCCCGCGCACCCCGGCCCGCCTTGTTCCTCGATCGCGACGGCACGCTGAACGAGGACTACGGCTATGTCAGCGACCCCGCGCGCATGATCCTGCTGCCCGGCGCGGTGGCGGCGGTGAAGCGTGCCAATGATCTGGGCTGGTACGTCTTCCTGGTGACCAATCAGTCCGGTGTCGGGCGCGGTTATTATGAGGAGGCGCAAGTGGGGCTGTGCAATGCCGCGCTCCAGGACATGCTGCGGGCGCACGGCGCGCATCTGGACGACATCCGCTATGCGCCCGACCATCCCGAGGCACCGGACGCGCGCTATCGACGCGACTCCCCGTGGCGCAAGCCCGCGCCCGGAATGCTGACGGACCTCATGGCCCGTTGGCCGGTGCGATGCGCGGACAGCCTGATGGTCGGCGACAAGGCGAGCGACGTGGATGCGGGTCGTGCCGCCGGTGTGGCCGGCTTGCTCTTCCCGGGTGGCGATCTGGACGCCTTCCTGGCCGCTCATCTTCCGGCAGGGCGCTAACGCTTGCGCGTCGCCAGTTCGGTCAAGGCAAGGACATGGGGCCGCAGGGCAGTGCGAGAAAGTCGTGATATAGGGTGGAATCCGATTTAACACAGCGGAGGCACGGTTATTGGCGGCGTCCTGACCCCGTCATGCCGTCTGCCTCCGCCCCACACCAGTCCAGCCGGTCCCCCATGAGCAATCTGAACGAAGAAACGGTGAAGAGCGTCCATCATTGGACCGACACCTTGTTCTCCTTCACCACCACCCGCGAACCGGGATTTCGCTTCCTGAACGGCCAGTTCGTGATGATTGGTCTGATGGTGGACGGAAAGCCGCTGCTGCGGGCCTATTCGTTGGCCAGCGCCAATTATGAAGAGGATCTCGAATTCCTCTCCATCAAGGTGCAGAACGGGCCCCTCACCTCGCGGCTCCAGCATCTGAAGGTGGGAGACAAGGTGCTGGTGGGCCGCAAGGCCACCGGCACGCTGATCCAAGACAATCTCACCCCCGGCAAGCGGCTCTATCTGTTGTCCACCGGCACTGGCCTTGCCCCCTTCCTGTCGGTGGTGAAGGATCCGGACGCCTACGAGCGGTTCGAGCAGATCATCCTCGTGCATGGCTGCCGCACGGTGGCGGAACTGGCCTATGACCAGCTGCTGACCCACGATCTGCCTGACAACGAGTTCATCGGCGAAGAGGTGAAGCGCAAGTTGATCTATTATCCGACGGTGACCCGCGAGCCGTTCCGAAACCAGGGCCGGATCACCCAATTGATCGAAAGCGGCAAGCTGTTTGCGGACATTGGTGCCCCCGATCTCAATCCCGCCGACGACCGCCTGATGCTGTGCGGCAGCCCGCAAATGCTCAAGGACGTTGTGGAGGCCCTGGAGGCACGGGGCTTTGCCGAGGGCAGCCAATCCACGCCGGGCCAGTATGTGATCGAAAAGGCGTTTGTGGAGCGCTGAGCCGCGCGTCTTGGATCGCCCGGGCCTTCGGGCGCGACCAACAGGCATGCTCACAACCTGCCCGCGTATTGTAGTGATTCCAAGAATTGATCCCATCGAGTACAAAACTGGCTTTGATCTCGCCTCCCCCATGCAGCCAGTTTTGATTTATAACTATTCCATAGAAGTTTCGGCATATTGAGGTCACCTCTTCCCATTGCTATGGCTTGAACCGCTTGTTTCAAGTTCATTTTTGGGATCAGAGGCGACATGGCCAGAGTGCAAGGTCCGCGGTTGCGCGGAACGTTCGTGACGGCCGACCAGCGTCCCGTTTTTAGTGGGGCGGGCGCGTGATGAAAGCCCTCTGGTTCCAGCTGCATTGGTTCATCGGCATCACCGCCGGCCTGGTCCTGGCCGTCGTTGGGGTAACGGGCGGCATGCTCTCATTCGAGGATGAGATCCTGCGCGCCCTCAATCCCGGCATTCTCTCCCTGGCGCCGCAGGCCGGCGCTCCGCTGACGCCCGACGCGCTGCTGGCCAAGCTGCGGGCCGATGCGCCGGGCAAGACCCCTTCCACGCTCACGGTATCGTCCAATCCCGAACGCCCGGCACGGGTGATGTTCGCCCCGCCGCCGGGCGCCCAGGGCCCACGCGGGGAGATGCGCTACGTCAATCCCTATGACGGCGCGCTGCTGCCGGAGCCGGCGGGCGTGGGCTTTTTCCGTTTCACCATGCAGATCCACCGCTGGCTGGCGGCCGGCGATGTGGGCAAGCAGATCGTCGGCGCGTCCACCGCGTTGCTGGTGTTCCTCTCGCTCAGCGGCCTCTATTTGCGGTGGCCTCGCCGTCCCTTGGAATGGCGGCGCTGGTTCACCCTGGATTTCGGCCGACGCGGGCGCCCGTTCTTGTGGGAACTGCATTCGGTCATCGGCACTTGGGTGCTGCCCTTCTATCTGCTCGCGGCGCTCACCGGGCTCACCTGGTCCTATGACTGGTATCGCGGCGCTTTGTTCGACCTCACGGGCACGCCCCGCCCGGCGCAGCGCGGCGGCCCGCCGCCCGGCGCGCCGGGCGGCGGAGCGCAGCCGGCGGGTGCGCCGGGCCAGCCCACCGCCGCTGTGGCGCCACAAGGTCCGGGCCAGCCGGGCGGCGGCGAGCGCGCCGGCGGGCGTCCGCGCGACGGCGCCCCGCGACCGGCTCCGCTGGACATCGCCGCCTTGTGGCCGGTGTTCCTGAAAGAGAGCGGCGGCTTCAGCACCGCCACCTTGCGCCTGCCCCAAGGTGGCGCGAGCACACTCACCATCAGCTACCAGAGCCCCGATCCCGCCCATGAGCGGGCCACCAACACCCTGGTGCTCGACGCGGCCGGCGTGGTGAAGGAGCGACGGCTCTATGACCAGTTGCCCGCCGGGCAGAAGCTCACCAGCAGCCTGTTTCCGCTGCATGCCGGCAGCTATTTCGGCCTGCCCGGCACCATCCTGATGATGATCGCCAGCCTGCTGATGCCGCTGTTCGCCATCACCGGCTGGATGCTCTATCTGGACCGCCGCCGGAAGAAGCGCGCCTCGGCCTTGCTGTCCCAGGCGGCGCCCGCCGGGCAACTGGAGCTGGATGTCGCCCCCGTGCTGGTGGCCTTCGCCAGCCAGAGCGGCACCGCCGAGCGCCTGGCGTGGCAGAGCGCCGGCGCGCTCCAGGCGGGGGGACTGGCGGTGCAGGTCACGCCGCTCGCGGGCCTTGCGCCGGAAGCTCTGGCCGGTGCCCGCCGGGCCCTGTTCGTGGTCTCCACCTTCGGCGACGGCGAGCCGCCGGACGGGGCCCGCGCGTTCGCCCGCAAGATCATGGGCCAGAGCAGCGCCCTGGCCCAGCTGGACTATGGCGTCCTGGCGCTGGGCGAAAGCTCGTTCGCCCGGTTCTGCGGCTTCGGCCGGGATCTGGATGCGTGGCTGCGGACGCAAGGGGCAACGCCGCTGTTCGACCGCGTCGAGGTGGACGGAGACGATCCCAGCGCCCTGCGGCATTGGCAGGCACAATTGGGCGCGCTGTCCGGAGCCACCACCTTTCCGGACTGGGTGGCCCCGGCCTACGGCCGCTGGCGCCTGGTGAGCCGGCGGGTGCTGAATGCCGGAAGCATCGGGCTCCCCACCTTCCATGTGGTTCTGGAGCCCGTCACCGGCACCGACCTGGCCTGGGTGGCCGGCGACATTGCCGAAATCGGCCCGCGGCATGGGGCCGAGACGGTCGCGGCCTTCCTGAGCGCGACCCGGCACCCGGCGGATACGGTGGTTCGGGAGGGTGCGCGCAGCGAACCGCTGGCGGGCCTTCTCGCCGAACGCTTGCTGCCGCCGGTGGCCGAGGTTGCCGGCTGGACCGCCCAGGATCTCGCCGACCGCCTGAAGCCCTTGCCGCATCGGGAATATTCCATCGCCTCCATCCCGAAAGATGGACGTCTGGAACTGCTGGTACGCCAGACCCGCACCGCCACCGGGCTCGGCCTCGGCTCCGGCTGGCTGACTGCGCACGCGCCGGAGGGCGGTGAGATTGCCTTGCGGGTGCGCCGCAATGGGGCCTTCCATGGGCCGACAGACGCACGGCCCATGATCCTCATCGGCAATGGCACCGGCCTTGCCGGACTGCGGGCACATCTGAAGGCGCGCATCCAGGCGGGCCAGGAGCGCAACTGGCTGGTGTTCGGCGAACGCAATGCAGCGCACGATTTCTATTTCCGCGACGAGATCGCCGGCTGGACAGCCTCTGGCGCCCTGGAGCGCTTGGATCTGGCCTTCTCGCGCGATGGCGAGGGCCTCTATGTCCAGGATCGGCTGCGGCAGCAAGCCGACACCCTGCGGCACTGGGTGGCCAATGGCGCCGCGATCTATGTCTGCGGCAGCCTCACCGGCATGGCGCCGACGGTGGACGGGGTGCTGAAGGAGGTCCTCGGCCGCGACACCGTGGAAGCGCTGGCGGAAGCCGGCCGGTATCGGCGCGACGTCTATTGAGCAACCGGCGGCCACAAGCCGCCGGGCTGCCTCCCCCCGGGTCGCTTCAGGCGTCCACTCCCGGCCGCCGGTCAGTCGAGCACGGCGGCCTTCAGCAGGCACACCATGACCGCGTGGGCCGGCACAGTCCCCACATTGCGGATGATGTGCTGGCGGTCGCAGCGATAGCGCAGCGTCTCACCGGCCTTGACGCTCTCGATCACGCCGCTCACTTCCACCTGCAATTCGCCCGCATGGACGGATAGGCATTCGATGGCCCCGCGCTGGTGGCCCTCGGAGTCCAGCATCCCGCCGGGTTCTGCGTGGAAATCATAGTATTGCAGCCATTCCACCGTCTTGATCCAGCCGATGATAGCCAGCCGGCACAGACCGTCTTCGGACATCAGCATGGGTGTGTCGGCGCGCGTGAGCTTCTCGACGAACGGTGCCTCGTCGGAGGACGCCAGGACGCGCTCCACGGTGATGTCCAGGGCCTGCGACAGGCGCCACACCGTGGCCAGCGTCGGGTTGGTCTCGTTGCGCTCGATCTGGCTGATGATCGACTTGGCGACCCCGGACTGTTCCGCCAGATCCGACAAGGACAGGTTATAGGCCTTGCGCAACCGCTGGATGGTCTTGCCCAATTGTCCGGTGATCGCATGGGCGCCGGGCTCCAGCCCGCTGCCGCGCTCGGTGGACCGTTCGCGCTGAACCATGATGCTCCCTTTTACCGAACAGCCGTTCGCTTCCCCGGACGATACCGGGAAACCTTGACCGCGGGCAAGCCAAACCACGTGCGATCAAGTCACGGGTGCGGCCACAGGGCATGGAAATGGTGTACCGGCCCGTGGCCCTTGCCGATCTGCAGATGGTCCGCAGCGGCGATGGCGCCGGTGATGTAGCGTTTTGCGCCGCGCACCGCAGTGGGCAGGTCCTCGCCCTTGGCCAGCCCGGCGGCGATGGCCGAAGACAGGGTGCACCCGGTGCCGTGGGTGTTGCGGGTGGCGTGGCGGGGGGCCGGCAGCCGCGTCACGCCCGCGGCCGTCACCAGCAGATCGACGCTCTCCGCGCCCGTGCCGTGACCGCCCTTCATAAGCACCGCCTTGGCGCCCAGCGACAGGATCTGCTCGCCCTGGGCCTGCATGGCGGCCTCATCTTCGGCCACCGGACAGCCGAGCAAAGCGGCCGCCTCCGGCAGATTGGGGGTGACCAGATCCGCCAGTGGCAACAAGCGCCGTTTGAGACTGTGGATGGCCGCATCTTCCAGCAGCTTGGCGCCGGAGGCGGCGACCATCACCGGGTCCAGCACGATCCGGGTTGCCCCCAGCCGCACCAGCGCGTCGGCCACGGCGGCAATGGTCTGCGGCCGCGACAGCATGCCGATCTTCACCGCGCCCACCGCCAGATCGCTGAAGACCGCCTCCATCTGCTGGTCTATGAAGAGACCGGGCACATCGTGGATCGCGCTCACGCCCAATGTGTTCTGGGCGGTGAGGGCGGTGATGACGCTGGCGCCATAGACGCCGAGCGCGGAAAAGGTCTTCAGATCCGCCTGGATGCCGGCACCGCCGCTGGAATCGGAGCCGGCGATGGTCACCGCGATGGGGGTGGACAGGATGCGCTCAGCCACGCGTCGCCTCGATGGGATTCGGAAGGGGATGCGGGGCGCCCATGCGCCGCGTCTCGGTTCCCTCCGCCGGCATGACCCGGATCAGGTTCGCGGGTTGGTGCGGACACCTCTCAGCCGACCATGATGGCAGGCACCCCGACGAGATGCCGCACATGTAGCGGTGCCGCCTCGCCGGTTCAAGCGGCGCCCGGCATCGGAGGCGTTGGGCGCCCCCGGCGGTGCTTGCCAGCGCCGGCGCGATTGTCCACTTTGGCGCCGCGCCAGCACGGTTTCGCGCGCAGGGAGTTGTCCGGTGATCCCCTTCTTCGTTCAGATCAAATGCCAGCTCGGGAAATCCTACGAGGTGGCCAACGCCTTGGCGGATGCGGAGATCGCCTCCGAAATCTATTCCACCGCGGGCGATTTCGATCTGCTGGTGAAGTTCTACGTGGCCGAGAATGCCGACATCGGCCATTTCGTGAACGAGAAGGTGCAGAAGCTGCCAGGCATCCAGGACACCCGCACCATTATCACCTTCAAGGCCTTCTGATCTCTCGCGCCGACGCTCAGCGGCGCGAGATGCGCGAGCCTCCTCGCGTCGACCGGTCAGCGCCCTCGCGCCCTACAGTTGCCCGGCGGCGCCCAGCACCGCCCCCAGCCCGATCCACCACAGAGGATGCCGGCGGGTGAGCAGGGAACCGGCCACGGAGACGGCGGTGACCGCATAGCACTGCCAGTTCACGTCAGAGGCGCGCATCAGGATATAGGCGCTGGCCAGCACCACGCCGATGGTCAGCGCCGACAGGCCGCGCTGGATGGCGAAGCGCAGCGGCGAATCGCGGAAGGTATGCGAGAGGCGGGTCAGGGCAAACGCCAGCGTGCCCACCGGCACGCACATCACGAGCGTCGCCCCGATGGCTCCGGGGATGCCCGCCACATACCAGCCGATCAGCGTCACCAGGATCACGTTCGGACCCGGCGTCACCTGAGCGATGGCGAACAGGTCGGTGAAGGTGGTGTCGCTCATCCAGTGATGGCCCTCCACCGCCATCCGGTGCAGCTCGGGAATCACCGCATTGGCCCCGCCGATGGCGAGGAACGACATCAGGAAGAATTGCAGCAGGACGTCGCCCAGGTTGCCGCGCCCGGTCATGTGGCCCACCGCCGCGCCGCAAGGATGGAGAAGGGCGCAAGTCCCAGGATCACCGCCACCAGCGGCAGTCCCAGAAGGCCTGCACCGACGAAGGCGCAGGCGGCGAACACCAGCATGAACGGGCTCTTGCGCTCCACCCAGGCCATCTTGAGGCCCAAGGCGATGAACAGCCCGACCGCGCCGGCGGAAATGCCCCGCAGCATCCCCGACACCGCCGGAAACTGGCCATAGGCCAGATACAGCCAGGCCAGCGACACGCCGATGAGGCAGGGCACCGCCACCAGGCCGACGAAGGAAACCGCCGCGCCCCTCAGCCCACAGAACCGGGCGCCGACGCAGAAGGACATGTTGCAGATGTTCGGCCCGGGCATCAGCTGGCAGATCGACAGGATGTCCGTGAATTCGCGGGCGGTCAGCCATTTGCGCTGCTCCACCATCTCCCGGCGGGCGAACGGCAGGCTGCCGCCGAAGCCGGACACCGCGATGCGCAGAAAGCCGAAGAACAGCTCCCGCACATCGGGACTATGGGTCCCCTCGTCCACCGCCGCGGCCGCCGGGGCGCTGCCGGTGGGGCGGTCGGCGCCTTGCGCCGGTTGGTCGGCGGGCGGGGGGTCTTCCGATGGCGGCGGCGCAGATGTCTCGGGATCGCTGGCCATCACCGCTCCTGTGTCCTCGCCGCAGGTCCGAACCTTGCCCAGGCGGCGACCGGTCGGTCTGCATGCAGCCGGCCGGCGGATCGCCCCGGCGGCGGGCTTAGGATCCCGCTCTATTGGAGGCCGGATGAGGGTGCAAGGGCTGCCGCAGCGGCGCCACGGCAGGAAATGTGCGCATGCCCCGAGCGCTCACGCGGATTTCGGTTGGCGCAGCAGAGGCAACCGGCAAAGTG
This sequence comes from Azorhizobium sp., assembly GCA_965227945.1. GTDB lineage: Bacteria > Pseudomonadota > Alphaproteobacteria > Rhizobiales > Xanthobacteraceae > Azorhizobium. The sequence goes on from CBDDGQ010000005.1 coordinate 1,548,911, forward strand.
CCAAGCAACAGAACACAAGGGGATTCGGATGGCGAGCGAGCGGACGCGTTGGGTCAAAGTGTGGGACCTGCCGACCCGAGTGTTCCATTGGTCCTTGGTGCTGCTGGTGGCGGGCGCCTATGCCACCATCCAGCTGGACCTCGTCGCCTGGCACTTCCGCTGCGGCTACGCCATCCTCGCGCTTCTGGCGTTCCGTCTCATCTGGGGTGTGCTCGGCAGCGATACCGCCCGCTTCGCCCGCTTCATCCACAGCCCCCGCGCAGCCCTGAGCCACTTGCGCCATTTCACCCGGCGCGAGCCCGACATGCAGCTCGGCCACAATGCGGCCGGCGGCTGGATGGTGGTGGCGATGCTGGCCCTGCTGCTGTTCCAGGCCGGCAGCGGCCTGTTCTCCAACGATCAGGTCTTTTCGGAAGGGCCGCTGGCGAAACTGGTGGGCGGCAGTTGGAGCGACCGCATCAGCGGTTGGCACGCCTTCAACTTCAACCTGATCCTGGCTCTGATCGTGCTCCACGTCGTGGCGGTGATCGCCTATGCGGCGGTGAAGCGGCATGACCTGGTGCGCCCCATGGTCACCGGCCTGAAGCGCTTGCCGGACAGCATTCCAGCCCCGCGCATGGCCAGCCTGGCGCTGGCAGCGGTGGTGTTCGCCATCGTCGCCGGCGCGGTCTGGGCGCTGGCGACGATGGCGTGAGCGCTCAGCGCTGCTGATAAGCCCGGTGGCAGGAGCGGCAATTCTCGCCCACCGCGGCCATGGCGGTCTTGAAGCCGGCCTCGGTGCCCACGAGGCTGGTGTTCGCGGCGATGTCGGTCTTGAACTTCCCGAGCGCCGCATCAAAGCCGGCGCGGTCCGTCCAAATGGCCGGGGCCGCCTTGGTGTCGCCGGTGTCCGACCCGGCGGGGAACAGGGTGCCGAACTTGGCGGCATTGTCCGAATAGGTCTTGAAGATCGCGGCAGCCTTCGCGGCGTCATACGGCGCGTCGCCCTTGACCATCGCCCCTGCCACCTTGGTCTGATCGCCGATCTCCTTCATCAGAGCCTTGCGCTCCTTGATCGGATCAGTCTGGGCCACCACGACGGTAGCGGCAAGCGGAACGAGCAGGGCGGCAAGCAGGGCGAAACGCATCGGCGACTCCTTACGGAAGGCTAAGAACCGGAATGGTTCTAAGCGGTCGCCGGACGTCTGCGCCATCGCCACGCCCGTGGCTCGCGCAAGCGTGATTGAAGTGATTGATTCTCAGCAACTTATGAGAGCATATCCCGGCTGCGGCTCGCCTGCTGCGCAACGTTTCCTGGATGAAACCGACCCGCGCCGGCGCGGGTCGGGGAGCTCATCAGGCCGCCTGCCGGGCCGCCGCAATTGCCGCAAACACCGCCGCCGGGGTGGCCGGCATGTCCATGTGGGCGATGCCGTAGCCGCGCCACAGTGCATCCACCACCGCATTCATGACCGCCGGGCACGAGCCGATGGTACCGGCCTCGCCCGCCCCCTTCACGCCCAGCGGATTGGTGCGGCACGGGACATTGCGGGTCTCGAAGCGGATGTACGGCACGTCGGCCGCCCGCGGCAGCGCATAATCCATGAAGCTGGCCGTCAGCAATTGGCCCTCGTCGTCGAACACCGTGCGCTCCAGCAGCGCCTGACCGATGCCCTGGACGATGCCGCCATGCACCTGCCCGGCCAGCAGCATCGGATTCACGGTGGCGCCGAAATCGTCCACCACCCCATAGGTGACCACCGCCACCGCGCCGGTGTCCGGATCGATCTCCACCTCGCAGATGTGGGTGCCATTGGGATAGGTGGCTTCCGGCGCGGAGAAGGCGTCGGTGGCCCGTAGATCCTCCGGTGTCGCCGCCGGCAGGTTGGCGAGTTCGGCCAGCGTGAGGCGGCGGTCGGTGCCGGCCACCACCAGCGCGCCGCCGAGGAATTCCAGATCCGCCGCGTCCGCTTCCAGCGCATCGGCGCCGAGGCGCTTCAAGGTGTTGGACATCTTGCGCGCCGCACCCGCCACCGCGGCGCCGCCAATGGGAATGGAGCGCGATCCCCCGGTACCTGAGCCGTGCGGAAGATCGTCGGTGTCGCCTTGCAGCACCCGCACCCGCTCGAGCGGCAATTGCAGTTCGGCGGCCACCAGTTGCGCGTAGGCGGTCTGGTGTCCCTGGCCGCTCGCCTGGCTGCCGATCTTGACGGTGACCCCGCCGTCCGCCTCCAGGGTCAGGAAGGCCGGCTCCGCGCCGCCACCGCCGCAGGCTTCGATATAACAGGCAAAGCCGATGCCCCGCAGCTTGCCCTTGGCCTGGGACTGCGCCGCGCGGGCAGGAAAGCCGGCGACGTCCCCCATCTCCAGCGCCCGGGTCATGTGGCCGTCGAACTCGCCGCTGTCATAGAGCCGCCCGGTCTTGGTGCGGTAGGGCATCTCGTCTGGCTGAATGAAGTTGCGCCGCCGCAGGTCGTCGGGGGCGATGCCGGTCTGGCGGGCCGCCGCATCGACAATGCGCTCGATCACATAAGCCGCCTCCGGCCGGCCGGCGCCGCGATAGGCGTCCACCGGCACGGTGTGGGAATAGATGCCCCGCACCCGCGCATGGAACGCCCCGATGCGATAGACGCCCGGCAGCATGCTGGCGCCGCCCCAGGGAATATAGGGTCCGTAATAGCTGAGGAACGCGCCCATGTTGGACAGCGTGTCCACCTCGAGGCCCAGGAATCGCCCCTGCGCATCCAGGGCCAGGGCCACGTCGGTGATGTTGTCGCGGCCGTGGCTGTCGCCCTGGAAATGCTCGTTGCGATCGCCGATCCAGGCGACTCCATGCCCGAGCATCTTCGCCGCTAGCGCCGCCAAAGGATATTCGAAGAACGGGAACATCTTGGTGCCAAATCCGCCCCCCACGTCGGGGGTGATCACCCGCAGGTCTTCGCGATCCCAGTTCAGCACCTTGTCGGCGATGGCGTTGCGCAGGGTGTGGCTGCCCTGGCTCCCGAGGGTGAGGCGGATGCGGCCGGTCTCTTCCACCTCGGCCAGCACCCCGCGGGGTTCGATGTAATTGGTCACCAGACGGTTGTTGACCAACCGCAGGCGCACCACCTGCGCCGCCTGGGCGAAAGCGGCCTGGGTGGCGGCGGCATCGCCGAACTCCGAGGTGAAGGCCACGTTGCCGGGCCGCTCGGGCCACACCACAGGCGCACCTTCAGCGGCAGCTGCGGCCAGATCCGCCACGGCCGGCAAGGTCTCCCAGTCGATCACCATGGCTTCGGCGGCGTCGCGGGCCTCGGCCAGCGTATCCGCCACGATGAAGGCGACGGCATCGCCCACATGGCGCACCGTGTCGTGGGCCAACACCGGGTGTGGCGGCACGGCAAGGCGGTCTTCCCCGACGATGGTGATGGAGGCGGCCATGGGCATGGAGCCCAGCGCCGCCGTCTCTGCCCCGGTGAGGACCAGCCGGACACCCGGCATGGCGCGCACCGCGTCGAGATCGCGCAGGACAAAACGGGCATGGGCATGGGGCGAGCGCACCACAAAGGCAGCAAACGCGTCGGAGGTGGCCGCGGCGTCCGCCACGTAGCGACCCCCGCCCACCAGCAGGGCCGCGTCCTCGATGCGCTTATGGGGCTGACCCACGCCGAACTTCGCTTCCACCATGCGCTTGCTCCTGCTTCTGGCCTGCCACGCCTACCACGAAGCGGGTGCGCAGCAGCAGATCGATTCGCATACCCCGCCCCGGCTCCATGAGCCGAAGGCATAGCTCATGCGGACCCCTGGCAGGCCATTGCCAGGTCGCAGGGTCTCCTAGCGCCCGTGGAGATCAGCGACCATGGCCGCCACCGCATCCCGCGCCAGCGCCAGCCGCTCGGGATCGCGGGAGCGGACCACCAGATTGGTGTTGGGCCCGGTCTCGGACAGGAAGGGATAGGAACCGATGGCCACGTCTGGATATTGCTCGGCAATGGCGCGCAGCGGCCCGGCAATATCCCCTTCCCGCGCATTCGCCAGCACGGTTTCCGACAGCATGCGGGCGCCGGTGTCCAGCAGCGGGAGCACCGCTTCCAGCATGGCCTGCATGATGGTGGGCACGCCCGCCATGACGAACACATTCCCGATGCGAAAGCCGGGCGCCTTGGATACCGGATTGACGATCAGGTCCGCGCCGTCCGGGATGCGGGCCATGCGCAGACGGGCCTCATTGAGGTCCTTCTCCGCGATGAATTGCAGCAGCATGGCCTTGGCGCGCGGATCCACATCGATGGCGACACCGAATGCCTTTGCCACGGCGTCCGCAGTGATGTCATCATGGGTCGGCCCGATACCTCCCGTGGTGAACACGTAAGTGTAGCGATGGCGCAACGCGTTGAGAGCAGCCACGATGTCCGCCTCCACGTCTGGCACGACCCGCACTTCCTTCAGGTCGGCCCCGATCTCCGTGAGGCGTTCGGCGATGTGGCCGATGTTTTTGTCCTTGGTGCGCCCCGACAAGATTTCGTCGCCGATCACCAGCAGTGCCGAGGTGACCGAACCTGCGCCGGGTGCCTCCGTCATGATCCGCTCTCCTGCCTGCGGCAGCGCCATACCGTCGGTCGCTGCCCATGTTTTCATCAATTTGTCATCAATGCTCAAGTCCCCAGGACGCAGGCGCGTTAGGTCTTCCTTGGCACGATGTTTGTACATAGGCTGAAACGAAGCGGAGTGGCAGTCCCGATGGCGCGTGCGTTCGACGAGATGTCCAGTGACGACGGCAGCGTCCGTAAAGCCTATGAGACGCTCAACCGTTGGTTGACCAATGTCCCGCACGACGTGCTGGACCATCGGCGCAAGGAGGCGGAATTCATCTTCCGCCGCATCGGAATCACCTTCGCGGTCTATGGGGAGCAGAATGCGCAAGAGCGCCTGATCCCGTTCGACATCGTGCCGCGGATCATCACCAAGGACGAATGGACAAGGCTCGCCAAGGGCCTGGAGCAGCGCGTGAAGGCGCTGAACCTCTACATCAAGGACGTCTATTCCAAGCGCGACGTGCTGCGCGCGGGGATCGTGCCGGAGGAGCTGGTCTACCAGAATCCGGCGTTCCGCCCGGAGATGAACGGCCAGAAGGTGCCGCACGATCTCTACGTGCACATCGCCGGCATCGACATCGTGCGCACCGATCCGGACACCTTCTACGTGCTGGAGGACAATGCCCGCACCCCGTCCGGCGTGTCCTACATGCTGGAGAATCGGGAGATCATGCTGCGGCTGTTCCCCGAACTGTTCTCGCTGCATCGGGTGGCGCCGGTGGAGAATTATGCCGACGATCTGCTGGCCACCCTGCGCTCGCTCTCGCCCAATGGCGGCAATGAGCCGAATGTGGCCATCCTGACGCCCGGCATCTACAACTCGGCTTATTACGAACACTCGTTTTTGGCGGACAAGCTCGGCGTGGATCTGGTGGAAGGCCGCGACCTGTTCGTCAAGGACGCCATCGTCTACATGCGCACCACCGAGGGCCCCAAGCGCGTGGACGTGATCTACCGCCGCCTGGACGATGATTACATCGACCCGCTGGTGTTCCGCCCCGACAGCATCCTCGGCGTGCCGGGGCTGATGAGCGCTTATAAGGCCGGCAACGTCACCCTCACCAATGCGGTGGGGACCGGTGTTGCGGACGATAAGGCGGTCTACAGCTACATGCCGGAGATCATCAAATTCTATCTGGGCGAGGAGCCCCTGCTGCCCAACGTGCCCACCTGGCGCTGCCGCGAGCCGGACCATCTCAAGTATGTGCTTGAGCACCTGGGCGAACTGGTGGTGAAGGAAGTGCACGGCTCCGGCGGCTACGGCATGCTGGTGGGGCCGAAGTCCACCAAGGCGGAGATCGAGCTCTTCCGCACCAAGCTGAAGAACGACCCCGCCAATTTCATCGCCCAGCCGACCCTGGCGCTGTCCACTTGCCCGACCCTGGTGGACGAGGGGGTGGCGCCGCGCCACGTGGATCTGCGGCCGTTCATCCTCAGCGGCTCCGACAAGGTGCGGATCGTGCCGGGCGGCCTGACACGGGTGGCCATGAAGGAAGGCTCCCTCGTGGTCAATTCCAGCCAGGGTGGCGGCACCAAGGACACCTGGGTTCTCGACGCCTAAGCCGCGGCGCCGCCCGGCGCCGCTTGCCTCGTTTCCTGCCAGATGGGCTGCCTATGCTCTCCCGTACCGCCGACAATCTTTATTGGCTCAGCCGCTATGTGGAGCGCGCCGATTGCCTGGCGCGCATCCTCGATGTGGCGCAGCGCCTGGCCTATACGCCGGTGACATACGGCGGCTCCACCAATGAGTGGAGCTCCGCCGTGCTGACCGCCGGGTGCGTGGAGGGCTTCATCGAACGCTATGGCCCGGTGGAAAGTGCCACCGAGGAGAATGTGGTCTCGTTCCTCGCCTTCGATCCGGAAAACTCCTCGTCCATCCGCAACTGCTTCGAACTCGCCCGCACCAATGCGCGCTCGGTGCGCACGGCGCTGACCTCGGAGATGTGGGATGTGATCAATTCCGCCTGGATCGAGCTGCGCACCTTCCCGGACAAGTCGCTCTCCCGCGAGGAGCTGGCGCGGTTTCTGGCCTTCGTGAAGGAGACCTCGCTGCGCTTCGATGGGGCCACCTTCCGAACCATGCTGCGCAACGATGCCTATTGGTTCTCCCGCGCCGGCGCGCATGTGGAGCGCGCAGACAATACCGCCCGCATCCTGGACGTGAAGTATCACGTGCTCCTGCCGGAGAAAGAGCACGTGGGCGGGCCACTGGACTATTTCCAGTGGGCCTCCATCCTGCGCTCGGTGTCGGCGTTGACCGCATTCCACTGGGTCTATCGCGACAGCGTGAAGCCTTGGCTGGTGGCGGATCTCCTGATCCTCAACCGGCAGATGCCCCGTTCGCTCGCGGCTTGCTACGACAATCTCTCCCGCAGCCTGGATGACATCGCCGGCGCCTATGGGCGCCAGGGCCCGTCCCAGCGGCTCGCCCGCTCCACGCTCGCCAAGCTCAGCAACCATTCCATCGAAGATATTTTTCAGGCGGGCCTGCACGAATTCATCACCGATTTCATCCAGGATAATTACAAGCTGGGCGGCGAAATCACTGAGCAATATCTCACTTGATCTGAGCGAGTGACCTGCACAGACATCGGATCGAGGCCGGGGGAACAGGAATGCGGGTTCGGGTGCGCCATGAGATCATGCATCGGTTCGAGCCGATGGCCCGCCATGCCATCGCGACGCTGCGCCTGACGCCGCGCAGCCATGTGGGCCAGCATGTGCTGCGCTGGAGCCTGGACGTGACCCCGGACTGCCGGCTGATGGCCGACGAGGACGCCTTCGGCAACATCGTGCATACCCTGTCCGTCGAAGGCACCATCGAGGCGATCACCGTGGTGGCCGAAGGCGATGTGGACACCCAGGATACCACTGGGATCGTCTCCGGCGCGGCCGAACGCTTTCCGCCGTCGCTCTTCCTGCGCCAGACCCCGTTCACCGAATGCGACGCCGCATTGAACGCGCTGGCCGAAGAGATCGCGGGGCAATCGGCAGATCCCCTGGCGCGGCTGCACAGCCTCATGGTGGCCGTCCACAAACGGATTGCGGAAACCCCGGCTGATCCCAAGCTCGGCGCCGCCCCGGCGGCCAAGGTTCTGGCGTCCGCCAGTGGCACGTCGGCGGAGCTGGCCCATGTGTTCGTCGGCGTGGCGCGCGCGCTGCGGATTCCGGCGCGGCAGGTGTCCGGCTATGCGGCGCTCGATGAGGTGCCCGCGGCGCTGCGAGAATGGGCCGAGGCTCACGTGCCAACCATCGGCTGGGTGGCCTTCGACTGCGGCGAAAATCTGTGCGCCACCGACGGCCATGTGCGTCTGGCGGCAGGCCTGGATTCGCAAGCTGTGGCGCCCATGCTGTCCACCGGCATCAGCGCGCGGAATAGCGCCACGGCGAGCGATTTCTTCCAGATCCCACGGCCCGGCCAGAGTCAGCAGCAGGGCCAGCGCCAGCAATAGAGCCCACGCGGCGCGTGCGCGTAAACACCTTGACCCTCGCCCGCGCGCCTGCGATGCGCTTGCAGAACGAGGAGACATCCATGAGCGACGCGCCAGCTTACGATTCCGGCAACGTTTTTGCGAAGATCCTGCGCGGCGAGCTGCCCGCCTACACGGTCTATGAAGACGACCGCGCCTTGGTGTTTCTGGACATCATGCCCCGCACCCCCGGCCACGCCCTGGTCATTCCCAAGGCCCCGGCGCGCAACATCCTCGACATCGCCCCGGATGACCTCGCCCATGTGATGAAGGTGGCGCAGAAGGTCGCCATCGCCGCCAAGCAGGTCTTTGCGGCGGACGGCATCACCCTGCAGCAATTCAGCGAGGAGGCCGGCGGCCAAGTGGTGTTCCACCTGCATGTGCATGTGATTCCCCGCCGCGCCGGTGTGCCCATGAAGCCGGCCGCCAGCGAAATGGAAGCGGGCGAAGTGCTTGCCGCGCATGCCGCGCGCCTCAAGGCGGCCCTCGCCGACTAAAGCGGAGCCGGCGGAAGGCCGGGGAGTTAGGGGCGGGCTGAGCGTCTCCGTCCGCCTGCTCATTTTTGCGGCAGCGGGTTGAGACCGGACTGCGCCCCCCTGCGCTCCTGTGGGGAGGTCCGGGGTGGTCCTGAGGGTGCCCCCAATGTGCGGCGACGCCGGCGCCGGGAGCGCCGGCTGTCCTGATGCTGCGTTGCACAGCGGATGGCTTTTGCTGGACCCCGCCAGCGGCTATGCTGCCCCGATCAAACTGGCGCGCAAACCATGTGCGGGGGAACGGGCGCGGCATGGGGGGCAGCACATCGCTGAACCTCGCTTGGTAAGTGCCCAATGGGTTCCCAACACGGAGCTGCGCTGATGGCCTCCCATCCCCACGCCTGCCGTTCCCCGTAAGACCGCGTTCATCGGCGTGACTGAGGCAAGGCCCGGACGTGACGCCGCCGGACCCGGCGGCCTCTCGCGTCCGCCGGGCAGTCCGGAGAGGGTGATCTTTCTGCCCCCGGCCCATTGAATCGCCGCCTGACCTATCGCTTTCGACGGTTGCTCCGCGGCCGGTGTCCTGCCCCTGTGATGCGCATTGATGGATTGATATTGCATGGATCTTGCCGTCATCGCTCTGTCCGCCCGCCCGCTCGTGGCCAGTGCCGCGCGGGCCGGCTTCGCCGCTTTGTCGCTGGATCTGTCGGCGGATCTGGACACCTGCGCCCATGCGGCGCGCTGCGTGCGGGTCCACCGCAGCCAGGGTCACGCCTTCGATGGCGATGACCTGATCCAGGCGCTGGTGACCCTGGCCCCGGCGGGCCTGCCCGTGGTGCTCGGCGGCGGCCTGGAGGAGGATCCCGGCCTGATGGAGCGCATCGCCGAGCGCAATCCCATTCTCGGCAATGTGGCGGCCACGGTGCGGATCCTGAAGGACCCCATCGCCTTGGCGGCGCTGTGCGGTACGCTCAAAATTCCGTTTCCGGAAGTGACGGTCGAGGCGCCGGACGCGGCGTTCGCGCTCGGCCCGGCCCTGGACAAGAAAGTGGGCGGCTGCGGCGGGACCCATATCGTGCGCCGCGCCCCCGGCGATCTCTCTGCCCCCGACGCGGGCCGCTATCTTCAGGCGGAGGTGGCGGGCCAGTCCTATTCCCTCTTGCTGCTGGCCAATGGCACCGAGGCCGTGGTGGTGGGCGCCACCCGCCAATGGCACACCCCCGATGCGGTGCATCCCTTCCGCTATGGCGGCACCACCGGACCTGTGGACCTGCCATCCCCCCATGCCGGAGCTATGCGGGCCGCTGCGCTGCGCCTGGCTTTGGCCTGCGGCCTGGTGGGCTTGGTGTCGGTGGATTTCATCGTCGACCAGGACCGCTGGTGGCTGGTGGAGGTCAATCCGCGGCTCGGTTCGGCATTGGACATCTTCGACACTGACCCCATGCCGCCTCTGCTCTCTTTGCATCTGGCGGCCTGCGGCGGCCGCATGCCCGGACCCCTGCCCGTCCCGCGGGAGCGGCGGGCCGTGGCGGTGGTCTATGCCCCCTGCGAATTGGTGATTCCGGCCGGCGACTGGCCCAGCTTTGCCATCGATCGGCCAGCCCCCGGTGCGGCCATTCGCGCAGGCGCGGCTATCTGCTCGGTCCGGGCCAGCGGTGCGACGCTGCACGCCACCCAGGAGCAGTTGAGCCGGCGCGTGGCCGAGGTGCAGAGTTGGCTCGGGCTGGATGCAACGGACCCGGTGCTGTAGTCCGCGACCGACCGGAAAGACGACCCATGCGGATTTTTCTGTGCGAGTTCCTGACCTCCGGTGGCCTGCGCCATCAGGAGATTGCGCCGGATCAGGTGGCTTTGGCGATGCTCTTGCGCGACGCCTTGGTCCGGGACCTCGAAGCGGTGCCCGGGGTCACCGTGACGCTCGCTTATGATGACCGGCTGCCCGCCGAGGGTGCCCCATCTGCCCCGTCCGATCCCGATCCATGTCAAATTGCGCTGACAGCCTGCCTCCCGCCGCGGGGGGGCCGGTCTGCGGCGCCACACCCCATGAGGCCGTCATGAGTTCCAGCACCCCCGACGATCACACATCCGGCGAACTCGTCCCCGAGGACGGCACGGCGGGCACCCTCACGGCTCCGGCCAACGCCTTGGACACCCTGGTTCGCCCCCCGCACAGCGACCGGCTGTTCCTGCGGGACGTGCCCTTCTTCGCCCGCCATGGGGTGCATCGGGAGGAGCAGATGCTGGGGCAACGCTTCATCGTCGATGCCGACTGGTGGCTCGATACCCGGCCGGCGGCCTGGGCCGATGATGCGGCGCTCACCGTGTCCTATCAGGATGTCTACGACCACATCAAAGCCGTCGTGGAAGACGATCCCGTCCACCTGATCGAGACCCTGGCGGAGCGGATCGCCAGCCGGCTGCTGGACCATTTCCCGGCGGTGGACCAGGTGCGCGTGGCCATCCATAAGCCGGGGGCACCCATCACCGGCGTGTTCGGCGACGTGGGGGTGGACATCATCCGCCAGCGCTGAGCCGGCCTCGGATATGGGCCCTGCGTTCGAGGGGCGCGTGCATTGCATCATGGCGACAAACCTGATGAATGGGCCCGCGATGCTCTCATCGGCGGCGCGCCCGCATTTTCTGGCGGGCGGGCGTGACGGGCGCCGCTGCTTGGGCCATAAGAGCCCCATCCGCGGGCATGAGGAGAGATGCAGTGAGTGAGGTGGTAACCCTTCAGGCTTTTCTCGATGACTGGGCGGGTGCTGATCCCTTGCGCTGCGCCGTCGCCGCCACCGTGGAGCGGCTCGCCGAGGCAGGTGTGGCCATTGCCGAACTGGTGGCCCGTGGTCCCCTGGCGGACGATTTCGGCAAGGTGCGCGGCGACGAGCTGAATGCCGGCGGCGATGCCCAGAAGGAACTGGACGTCATCGCCGAAGAAGAACTGGTGGACGCCCTCGGCCGCGCGCCGGTGGCCTTCATGGCCTCCGAGGAGAGCGAGACACCGATCCCGCTGGACCCGCACGGACGGGTGGTGGTGGCGGTGGATCCGCTGGATGGCTCCTCCAACATCGACACCAACGTCTCCGTCGGCACCATCTATTCCATCCTGCCCTATGATCTGGAGCGCCACCCGGACCCCGCCAGCGCCCTGCTGCAGAAGGGCTCGGCGCAGATCGCCGCCGGCTTCCTGGTCTATGGACCGGCCACCATCCTGGTTTCGACGCTCGGTGACGGAACCCAGGTGTTCGTGTTCGACCACGACACAGGCGCCTTCCTGCTGGCCCGCGAGCGGGTGGAGATCGCCCCGGCGTGCAAGGAATACGGCATCAACCAGTCCAACGTGCGCCATTGGGCCGCCCCGACCCAGCGCTATATTGAGGACTGCCTCGCCGGCAAGGACGGCCCGCGGGCTAAGGATTTCAACATGCGCTGGGTGGGCTCGCTGGTGGCCGATGCCTTCCGCATCTTCACCCGCGGCGGCGTCTATCTCTATCCCGGCGACAGCCGGAAGGGCTATGCGGACGGCCGCCTGCGCCTGATCTATGAAGCCAATCCGGTGGCCTTCGTCACCGAGCAGGCCGGCGGATCGGCCACCGACGGCACCACCCGCATTCTCGACATCGAGCCGCACCATATTCATCAGCGCATCCCGCTGGTGTTCGGTTCGCGCGAGGAAGTGGCGCACATCGCCAGCTATTATTGAGACCTGAGAGGGGCGCGCGCGGCGCGCCCGACGGAGCCTGACATGACACGTCCCCTGATCGCGCCCTCCATCCTCGCCTCCGACTTCTCCCGCCTGGGGGAAGAAGTGCGGGACGTGGCCGCGGCAGGGGCCGACTACATCCATCTCGACGTGATGGACGGCCATTTCGTGCCCAACATCACGTTTGGTCCCGACATCATCCGCGCCTTGCGCCCGCACACCGACAAGGTGTTCGACGTGCATCTGATGATCTCGCCGGTGGAGCCCTATCTGGAAGCCTTCGCCGCCGCGGGCGCCGACATCATCACCGTGCAGGTGGAAGCCACCGACCATCTGGACCGCTGCCTCCAGGTGATCCGGGGCCTGGGCAAGAAGGCGGGCGTGGCGCTCAATCCGGCCACCCCGGAAGATGCCATCGCTTATGTGCTGGACCGGCTCGACCTGATCTGCGTGATGAGCGTCAATCCCGGCTTCGGCGGACAGGCGTTCATCCCCGCCGTGCTGCCCAAGATCGAGCGTATCCGCGACATGATCCGCGGCCGCGACATCCGCCTGGAAGTGGACGGCGGCGTCAATCCCGCCACCGGCGCCCAGTGCGCCAAGGCCGGGGCGGACGTTCTGGTGGCCGGCTCCGCCGTGTTCAAGGGCGGCATCGAGGGCTATCGCGCCAACATCGCCGACATCCGCCACCAGGCCGCCGGGGCGCTGGGGCTGGTCGCGTGACGTTCGGCGCACGGCGACTCATGGCTGGCAGTGGATCTTGACCTCTGCCATAAAAAAACGTTCGATCGTTTCCTGATCTGATGCCGGACGGGCGGCCAACGCCCGGCGGCACAGGCGTCTTGCCAAGGCGGGGCGCGGACGGAACGATGAGCGCCCGCCAGACGGCGCCGGAGGACACGCTGATGCTGCCGCAGGCCGAGCGCTATGACGACCTCGTGCGGGCCTTTCGCTGGCACATCCCCGCCCGCTTCAACATGGGGGTCGCCTGCGTGGATGCCCATGCGGACGGCTCCGGCAGGCCGGCCTTGGTGTTCGTGGAAGAGGCCGGCGGGATCGCCACCTATTCCTTCGACCAGCTCAAAGCCCTGACCAACCGCTTTGCCAATGCGCTGCTGGGCCATGGTCTTGCCCGCGGCGACCGGGTGGCGGTGTTCCTGCCCCAGGCGCCGGAAACCGCCATCGCCCATCTGGCGGCATTCAAGGCCGGGTTGATTTCGGTGCCGCTGTTCACCTTGTTCGGTGATGAAGCGCTGTCCTATCGCCTCGCGGCGGCGGGGGCGAAGGCGCTGGTGACCGACCTGGCGGGCCTCGCCAAGCTGTCCCGCGTGCGCGATCAGATCCCGGAGCTGACCCATGTGTTCATCACCGGCCCTGACCGGGGCGCCGGGGATACGCTGTCGTTCGATGCGGCGCTGGCGGCGGCCTCCGACAGCTTCCAGCCGGTGGATACCGGGCCGGACGACCCGGCCATCATCATCTTCACTTCCGGCACCACCGGCCATCCCAAGGGGGCTCTGCACGGCCACCGGGTGCTGCTGGGCCATCTGCCGTGCGTGCAGTTCGTCCACCAGGGCATGCCCCAACAGGGCGACCTCCACTGGACCCCGGCGGATTGGGCCTGGATCGGCGGCCTGTTCGACGTGCTGTTCCCCACCCTCTATCTGGGCGTACCGGTGCTGGCCCACCGCGCCAAAAAGTTCGACCCCGACGCCGCCATGGCGCTGATGGCCAACCATCAGGTGCGCAATGTCTTCCTGCCGCCCACGGCGCTGAAGCTGCTGCGGCAGGCGGACGTGCGCCAGTCCGGCCTCAAGCTGCGGTCCCTGCTCACCGGCGGCGAGACGCTGGGCGCGGAATTGGGCGCCTTCGTCCAGGAGCGGCTCGGGGTGGAAGCCCGCGAGATCTATGGCCAGACGGAGTGCAATCTGGTGGTGGGCTCCAATTCCGCCTTCTTCCCCATCCGCCCCGGTTCCATGGGCAAGGCGATCCCCGGCCACGACGTGCGCATCGTCGACGAAGAGGGGCAGGAGGTGCCGGTGGGCCAGGAGGGCCATATCGGCGTGCGCAAGGGCGACCCGGTGATGATGCTGGAATATTGGAACAATGCTGCCGCCACCGAGGACAAATATGTGGGTGACTTCCTGCTGACCGGCGATCTCGGCCGGCAGGATGAGGAGGGCTATCTCTGGTATGTGAGCCGCTCCGACGACGTGATCACCTCCGCCGGCTATCGCATCGGCCCCGGCGAGATCGAGGATTGCATCCTGAAGCATCCGGCGGTGGCCATGGTGGGTGTGGTGGGCGTCCCCGATCCGGTGCGCACGGAAGCGATCAAGGCCTGGGTGGTCCTGAAGCCCGGCCATGCGGGCTCCGATGCCCTGGCCGCCGAGATCCAGGCGCAGGTGCGCACCCGCTTGTCGGGGCATGAATATCCCCGCTACGTGTCGTTCACCGATGCGCTGCCCATGACGGCCACGGGAAAGATTCTCCGGCGCGAGTTGCGCCGCCTCGGCTAAGGTTTCCCCATGTCCTCTTCTCCCTCCCCGACCGAAACCGATGCCGGCGCCACCCGTCTGGTGATCGCCGATGCCATCGCGACCATCACGTTCGACCGGCCGGCGGCACGCAATGCCATGACCTGGGCCATGTATGAGGGCCTTTACGCCGCCTGTGGCGCCATCACCGCGCGGGCGACTGATCTGCGCGCCGTGGTGCTGCGCGGAGCCGGCGGGCGGGCCTTCGTGGCCGGCACCGACATCGAGCAATTCCGCACCTTCACCGCCGATGACGCCGTGGCCTATGAGGCCAATGTGGAAACCTATGTGGCGGCCCTGGAAGCCATTCCGGTGCCCACCATCGCCGTGGTGGAAGGCTGGGCGGTGGGTGGTGGCTTCGCCATTGCCAATGCCTGTGATCTGCGCATCGCCACTCCCGGCGCGCGATTTGGGGTGCCCATCGCGCGCACCCTCGGCAATGGGCTCTCCGCCGCCAATCTGCGGCGGCTGTGCGCCACGCTGGGTCTGGGCATGGTCAAGCGCATGCTCTTGCTGGCGGAGATGCCCACTGCGGAAGCCATGCCCTCGGGTTATCTGGAGATCGTCTCGGCAGAGGCGCTCGACGCCCATGTGGCGGAGGTCTGCGGACGGCTCAAGGGGGAAGCTCCGCTGACGCTGCGAGCCACCAAGGAGGCCTTGGCCCGGCTGGCCACGGACGCCACGCCCCCGGATGAAGACCTGATCCGCATGGTCTATGGCAGCGCGGACTTTAAGGAAGGCATCGCCGCCTTCACCGCCAAGCGCCCTCCGGCGTGGTCGGGGCGCTGATCCCGCGCAGAGGTCGCTGAAGTCGCCTCCACCGGCCACATGCCTGCAGTGGTGCGCCCTGCTGTCCCCCACGCGGCCCAACTGGGCCCGTGTCGCGGGATGCGGCACGCTGTCACTGAGCGCCTCGGAAGCCTGGGGGATCGCGCTCCGGGCACGTACGACGGCGCCTTTGTCAGTTGCGCGCATTTGGCTGCCCCCTTGCCGGCAGCGGGACGGATCCGACGGCGGCTAAGGGAAAAATCGGAGCGGCGATGCGGCCAAGGTGGCATCCTGGGCGTTGCCTTGGGAGCGGGCGCTCAATGCTCGCTCCCCCCGCAAGGAGACCTGAGCATGAAGACCACTGGTTCGGCCGTCTGGGAAGGCGGCATCAAGGATGGCAAGGGTGCCATCTCCACGAAGAGCGGTGCGCTCGAGGCCTATCCCTACGGCTTCGCAAGCCGGTTTGAAGGCAAGCCGGGGACCAACCCGGAAGAATTGATCGGCGCGGCCCATGCGGGCTGCTTCACCATGGCCCTGTCGCTCATCCTCGGCGAGGCGAAGCTCACCGCCACCCATATGGAAACCACGGCCGAGGTCACCCTGGACAAGCAGGCGGACGGCTATGCCATCACTGCCGTGCATCTCACCTTGCGGGCCACCATTCCCGGCACCGATGACGCCACGTTCCAGGAACTGGCCGGCAAAGCGAAGGCTGGCTGCCCGGTGTCCAAGCTGCTGAAGGCCGAGATCACCCTCGACGCCGCTCTGGCGTCCTGAGGTCGGGCGGGCCGCGGCCTTCGGGCCCGCGGCCCGTCCGCCATTGGGGGAGAGGCGCCTCTGGCGCGACGCTCGCACGGTGTTATATGTTACTCATCATATAACCTGCATGCCCAGGAGCGCCCATGTCCCCCACCGCCGCGCCGGCTCCAGATCCGGTTGTCATCGTGTCCGCCGCCCGTACGCCTCTGGGCCGGTTTCTGGGGGACTTGTCCGGCGTCACCGCACCCGACCTCGGGGCCCATGCGATCCGCGCCGTGCTCGCACGCGCCGGGCTGGCGCCGGAGCGGGTGGAGGAAGTGCTGATGGGCTGCGTCCTGCCCGCCGGCCTGGGACAGGCCCCCGCCCGACAGGCGGCCCGCGCCGCCGGTTTGCCCGACGCGACCGGTGCCACCACCGTCAACAAGGTCTGCGGCTCGGGCATGAAGGCCACCATGCTGGCGCACGATCTCATCCGTGCCGGCTCGGCGGACTTCATCGTCTCCGGCGGCATGGAGTCGATGTCCAACGCCCCCTATCTCCTCGCCAAGGCCCGCAGCGGCTATCGGGCCGGGCACGACCGGGTGATCGATCACATGATGATGGATGGCCTGGAAGACGCCTATGAGGCCGGCCGCTCCATGGGCGATTTCGGCGAGGCGGCGGCCCAGGCCTACCAGTTCGATCGCGCCGCCCAGGATGCCTTTGCCACCGAGACGCTGACCCGCGCACGGACCGCAATTGAGACCGGCGCGTTCCGGGACGAGATCGTCCCGGTGACGGTGGCGGCCAAGGGTGGCGCGCGGGTCATCGACACCGATGAGCACCCGCTCAAGGTCTCGCCGGAGAAAATTCCGGGCTTGAAGCCCGCTTTCCGCAAGGACGGCACCATCACCGCCGCCAGTGCCTCCGCCAATGCGGATGGGGCCGCGGCGTTGCTGCTCACGCGCCGGTCCATCGCCGAGCGGCAGGGGCTGCCGATCCTGGCGGAGATTCTGGGTCACGCGACGCATTCCCAGGAGCCGGCCTGGTACACCACAGCGCCCATTCCGGCGATCCGCAAGCTCCTGGACAAGGTGGGCTGGAGCGTGGGTGACGTGGGTCTGTTCGAGATCAACGAGGCCTTCGCCGTGGTGGCCATGGCGGCCCAGCACGACCTCGGCATTGCCCGGGACCGGCTGAATATTAACGGCGGCGCCTGTGCCCTCGGCCATCCCATCGGCGCCACCGGCGCGCGCCTCATCGTGACGCTGCTGCATGCGCTGGCCCGCAACAATCTCGATCGCGGCGTGGCCGCTCTGTGCATCGGCGGCGGCGAGGCGACCGCCATCGCCGTCCGCCGGATCCACTGAACCCGCGCGACATGCGGCACCGGCCGGGGCTACCCGGCCGGTGCCAGCAGGTCAGCCAGGAAGAAATTCACCGAAAGGGCCACCACCGGGGGCTGGTAGGCGTGGGGGCCATTATATTCGAGATAGGTCACGTCATAGCCCGCCTGCTTGAGGAGGGGCGCATGGGCGCGGCCGCTGCGGTCGATGGGGATCTGCGTATCCTGCACCCCGTGGGAGATGAAGATGCGCGGCGCGCCCTCCTGCTCCTGCACCGACATGAAGCCGGCCGACGAGACGATGATGTGGGTGACGAACTGCCCGTTGGTGAGCCCGAGCGACAAGGCATAGCTGCCGCCATCGGAATGTCCGGCAAAGCAGATATGGCCGGCATCCAGCGCAAATCGGTCCGACACCCACGCCAGGGCCAGATCCAGCCGCTCCCGGTCCGGACCATTGCCGGCGATCACGATGTCCCAGGTGGGGAATTGCGATTGCGGCACCAGCAGCAAAAAGCCATTGGCCTGCGCATGCCCCTGCATCATGGGCAGGATCTTCTCCGCGCTGCCCCCGCCCCCATGGAACAGCACCATCAAGGGAAGCGGCCGCGCGAGATCCATGCCGTCCGGCACCACCAGGACCGCATCCCGCTCGGCAAACAGGCCGAGGTCGTGACGCCCCGCCGGAAGCGGCGGTTGGGTAGGCGGTGTCAGGGTGAAATCCAGGTGTCCGGCGAGCTTTGAATCCATCATGCCACCACCTTAAAGCCCGATCCTCCGAGATCAACCGGGCGGCGGCCATGCGCCGGGGGAGCCGCGAAACGGAACGAATGCGGCCGGGATCGGTTTTGACAGGCATACCCTTTCCACCGTTGGAGGCCCTATGACCCGCGACCCGCGCACCCTGGATCAGATTCCTCTGGTCATCGATCCGGCCAATGTGGACGCGGTGCTCAACGATCGTCCCTCTCCTGCCGCCCCGCCGTTGAAGGCGCCGCTGGACGAGACGTCGGCCGAATATTCCGACAAGCCTGATCCCAAAGCCGACCAGCCCCCCGACAACGTGCCCTTACCCTCCGGCCGGTGATCCCGCCGAGGCTCCGTCAGGCGTCCGCCGGCGCCCCGACATAAGCGGCGAGGATCTCCCGGATCCCCCGCTCGCCGTCGCCGGACGCCGTATCAAGCGCTCGCGTGAGCACGGCATCCAAATGCGTGTGCATCATGCTGCTGCACAGCGCCAGGTCCCCCGAAACGATCGCCCGCAACAGATCCCGATGCTCGTGGACGGAGCAGTTGTTCCATTGCGGGCGTCCATACAGGCCCAGCACCAAGGCACTGCGACCGACCATCTGGCGCATGTAGCGGGCCAATAAAGGGCTGCCGCTCATCTCAGCCAGGATGACGTGGAATTCGGCGGCTAAGCGAATATATTCGGCTCGTCCCTCGTAAATGGCGCGCTCTTCCGCCGCGATCTGCGCTTCCAACCGGTCGATCTGCAGCGGCGTCAGCGTGCCGCAGACGCGGCGCACCACCAACTGCTCCATATCCTGACGCACGCCGAACAGATCGCGGGCCTCGGCCGGGGTGGGCTTGGCGACTGCAGCGCCGCGATTGGCGCGGATGTCCACCAATTCCTCGCCCGCCAGGGCTTCCAAAGCGCGGCGCACCACGGTGCGGCTCACGCCGAACTGTTCACCGATGGCGTCCTCCGGCAGCTTGGTGCCCGGCTCCAGCGCCTGCTCCAGGATCGCCTGACGCAAGGCGCGATAGATGGCCCCGGCCCGTTCACCTATCTGCTCCATGCGCGGCTCACCCCTCTGAACTTCCTGCATGGCATGCAGCCGATGAGGGCTCAAGCCCTGGATGGTCGCAGGTTCGGCGATGGCCGCGCGGGTGCCACGCCGCAGCCACGGATCTCTCTCCGGAATTGCGCCAGGCGCCCTTGTGGGGGGAGGCGTGGTCCGGTAGGTCAAGGTGACGCTTCGGCGGGCGGCTACAGTGGGGGCGATGGTGGGGACACCGGACGAAACCGCGTCGGGTCGCGTCAGCGACACGCTCTTCTATCTTGCAGCCATCTTGATCGGCGCGGTGACCGGCGTCCTGGGGACGCTGCTGCGTCTCGGCGTCGATCGCGCCCTCGCCTGGCCGCAGCATCTGCAGGCGGCCCTGGGCCTGGACGGCGGCCTCCTCCTGCTCATGACCGGCGCTGTCGCTGCGATCGCCGTGGTCGCCTCTGTCTGGCTGGTGCGGAGCTTCGCGCCGGAAGCCGGCGGGTCCGGCGTTCAGGAGGTGGAAGGCGCGATGGAAGGCCTGCGCCGGGTGCGCTGGCTGCGGGTCCTGCTGGTCAAATTCTTCGGCGGCTTTCTCTCGCTGGGATCGGGCCTTGTGGTCGGACGCGAAGGTCCCACCATCCATATGGGCGCCTCGGTGGCGCAGGCGGCATCGGAGACGCTGCGCCTGCCCGCCGAACAGGCGCGCGGCCTGCTGGCGGCGGGTGCGGCGGCGGGACTTGCCGCAGCTTTCAGTGCGCCGCTGGCCTCGGTCCTGTTCGTCATTGAGGAAACGCGACGACAGTTTCCCTATTCCATCAAGACCTATAGCGGCGTGATGCTGGCATCGGTCATCAGCGGCATCGTCACCATGTCCATCAACGGCCAGCAGCCGTTCATGGCCATCCTGGTTCCGGACGTGCCGCTCGCCTCTCTCCCCCTGTTCGCCGGCCTTGGCGTCGTGCTCGGTGGCGTTGGCGTCGTGTTCAATCGCTGCCTCATCGGCTCCATGGACGCCGCCTTGGGCTTCGGGGCCCGCAGGTCGTTCTATATCGTCCCCGCGGTGGTCGGCTTCATCGTCGGCGTCCTGCTCATCCTGCGGCCGGCGGCGACCCAGGGGGGCGAGGGACTGGTGATCACGCTGTTGAGCCAAAACCTCGCACTGAACACCATGGTGCTCATCGTCGCCATACGCTTCGTGATGACCATGGCGAGCTATGCCACCGGCGTTCCCGGCGGCATCTTCGCGCCCATCCTAGCCTTGGCCACATCCGTCGGGCTGCTGTACGGCCTCACGCTCGAGGCTTTAGTTCCGCTCCCGCACGGGGTGACGGTTGCGCTGGCGGTGGCGGCCATGGGCGGGCTGTTCACCGCGACGGTACGCGCGCCTTTGGTCGGTGTGGTGCTGGTGGCCGAGCTGACAGGGGCTTATTCCATCCTGGTTCCGGCCATTGTCACCTGCCTGGTGGCCAATCTGGTGGCGGATTGGCTGGGCGGTCGTCCCATCTACGAAGTGCTTCTGGAACGCACCCTGCGCCTGGCCGGGGTGCCCGCCGCGGCCGCTGACCCCGTCCGGTCGGAGGCGCCCCAGCAGATCGGTGGCTGGGACCAGAGGTAGCCCGGTTTCGGATCGTCGATCGCGTCAGCTCCGCGCCTGCCTGAGCGGCGGCGGGGCTCAAACCGCAGTCGATCCAGGCTCTCAACCCAACCCCAAGACGCAAAAACGCCCACAAAGTCATAGACTTTGCGGGCGACTTTGGTTGCGGGGACAGGATTTGAACCTGTGACCTTCAGGTTATGAGCCTGACGAGCTACCGGGCTGCTCCACCCCGCGTCAGAACCGAACTGTTTGCCGGCGAACCGGACGGCGTCGGTGACGCGTATGTAGCAACCTGCCCCCCATAAGGGAACCCCTCGCACCGAAAAAAGCGCCACCGGAGCTCTAGCCTGTGGACGGCGCATCCGCCCGCCACGACCCGGAGGGGATCAAACCAAGGCTGGGCCTTGTGCATCGCCTCCCTCCGCGGCGCCGCTAGCCGCCGTCACCTCATGCGGTCCGTCGCCATCAGCCGTCCACCTTTGGGTCCTGCCGCTCAGCTGGCGCCGGGGGCGCGAGATCCCGCGCAGGACCATCCGATGCCACCACGTCCGGTACAGCGGCGGACTGAACCGCCGCCGCGTCAGGAATGTCCGCTGGCGCTCGCCCGCCCGACGCGGCAATGGCGCGCGCCCGACGGGCAGCGACGCGCGCATTGCGCTCGGACTTGCGCAGCTCCCGCCCGGCCCGCCCCTCGACGAGAGCGGTCACCACCCCGTGCAGCGTGGCCAGGTCCTGTTTAGACAAAGCGAACCGGTGAAAGATGTTGCGCAGGTTTCGCGTGGTGGAGGGCTGCTTCTCCGGCGAGCGGAAGAAGGCCGCCTCCACCAGTTCGCTTTCCAGATGGTCGAAAAAGGCAAACAGATCCGCCCGCTCCGCCGGCGGCGAGCGATCCGGCGGCGCGAACGGCAAGGCGCCGCCGGTCACCGCCTTGGACCATTCATAGGCCGTCACCGCCACCGCCATGCCCAGGTTCAGCGAGGCGAAGGCCGGGTTGACCGGCAAGGTCAGGATGGCATCGCACAAGGACACCTCTTCCGTATAAAGACCAGTGCGCTCGCGGCCGAACACATAGGCGACGTCCTCGCCCGCTTGCAGCCGGTGCGCCGCATCCTGCGCCACCGCATCGGCGCCGAATACCGGCTTGGCCATGCCCCGCTCCCGCGCGGTGGTGGCCACCGCATAGGTCACGTCGCCCAGCGCGCTGCGCAAATCGGGATAGAGCACCGCCCCCTCAAGAATGCGATCCGCCCCGGCGCAGAAGATGCGCGCCTTCTCGTTCGGCCAGCCTTCCCGCGGATTGACGATGCGCAGCCGGGAAAGGCCGAAATTGCCCATGGCGCGGGCGGCGGAGCCGATATTCTCGCCCAATTGCGGCTCCACCAATACCACCACCGGCCCGCCCTCGGCCCATGTCTTGCTGCTGTCAGTTCCCGAACCCGGCATGCTGATCCTCGTCCTCGCCGCGCAATCCCCAGCGGGCGCACCCCCACCGACGCTCGCCAGCCCTGTGCGCCATGCGTTTGCATGGCAACCACTGAAAAGTCGATGCCCGCGCACGCTTTCTCGCCTTGCCCACCAGTGCTATAGCGGCGGCGCCGGGAAGAGGAGTCGGCGGCGCTCAGCGGGGCGCGTGCCAATCCGACTGCTCGCATAGCCCTAACCGCTCTCAGAGCGCCCCGAAAAGGTCGTCCCAATGACGAAGATCAAGGTGGCAAATCCCGTTGTCGAACTCGACGGCGACGAGATGACGCGGATCATCTGGCAGTACATCAAGGATAAGCTGATCCATCCCTATCTGGATCTGGAGCTTAAGTACTACGACCTTTCGGTCGAAAACCGCGACGCCACCAACGATCAGGTCACGATCGACTCCGCCGAAGCCATCAAGCAGTATGGCGTCGGCATCAAGTGCGCCACCATCACTCCGGATGAAGGCCGGGTGGAGGAGTTCGGCCTCAAGCAGATGTGGAAATCCCCCAACGGGACCATCCGAAACATCCTCGGCGGCGTGATCTTCCGCGAGCCGATCATCTGCAAGAACGTGCCTCGCCTGGTGCCCGGCTGGACCCAGCCGATCATCGTCGGTCGCCACGCGTTCGGCGACCAGTACCGCGCCACCGACTTCAAGGTGCCCGGCAAGGGCACGCTGACCCTGACGTTCGTGGGCGAAGACGGCACCAAGATCGAGCGGGAAGTCTACAAGTTCCCCGGCGCTGGCGTCGCCCTGTCCATGTACAATCTGGACGAGTCCATCAAGGACTTCGCCCGCGCGTCCTTCAACTACGGTCTCAACCGGAAATATCCGGTCTATCTCTCCACGAAGAACACCATCCTGAAGGCCTATGACGGCCGCTTCAAGGACATCTTCCAGGAGATCTTCGACGCCGAATTCAAGGCTGAGTTCGACAAGCTCAAGATCACCTATGAGCACCGCCTGATCGACGACATGGTGGCGGCCGCCATGAAGTGGTCCGGCGGCTATGTCTGGGCCTGCAAGAACTATGACGGCGACGTGCAGTCGGACATCGTCGCCCAGGGCTTCGGCTCGCTGGGCCTGATGACCTCGGTGCTGATGACCCCCGATGGCAAGACGGTGGAAGCGGAAGCCGCCCACGGCACCGTGACCCGCCACTATCGCGAGCACCAGAAGGGCAAGGAGACCTCCACCAACTCCATCGCCTCCATCTTCGCCTGGACCCGTGGCCTCGCGCACCGCGCCAAGCTCGACGACAATGCCGAGCTGAAGCGCTTCGCCGACACCCTGGAGAAGGTGTGCATCGACACGGTGGAAGCCGGCGACATGACCAAGGATCTGGCCCTGCTGGTGGGTGCCGATCAGAAGTGGCTCTCCACCACGGGCTTCCTGGACAAGGTGTCCGAGAACCTGTCCAAGGCCCTGGCCTGAGTGCAAGCGGGCGCCCAGCGGCGCCCGCCTCCCGCTGCCGGCGGTTATGCCGGCGGCGGGTTGTCTTCTTCGGCCATTTCTTCGGCGGTCACATCGCCGGTGGGCCGCATGGCGTGCGGGCTGCGCCCCGCCGCTTGCAGATCCTGGATCCGTTTGCGGATCTGCGGACGCCGGACCATCAGATCATCCAGATCCCGCCCGTCCAGGATCAACAATTGGACCCTCGACAGGGCCCGGATGGTGCCGCTGCGCACCGTGCGCGACAGCAGCGCCATTTCCCCGAAAAAGTGCCCCTCTCCCAGGTGGACGGTGCCCGTCTCCAGTTCCACCTGCACTTCGCCCGACAAGATGAAATACATGGACCGCGCCGGATCGCCTCTGCGGGCGAGCAATTCGCCAGGCTGCGCCGTATGGGCCGAGAGCAGTTGCAGGATCTCGCCAATCCCGGCCGCATCCAGCTCCGCGAACAGCGGCACCCGCGCCACCATCCCCCAGCTCACCACGAAATCCCGACGCCGGATCACATCGGCGAAGGACGAAGCGATGATGCCGACGGGCAGGGCCAGCAGCACCAGGCCACAGATCATGGCCACCGCCGCAATCAATCGGCCCGCCAAGGTGATCGGCACGGCATCGCCATAACCGACGGTGGTGACCGTGACCACCGCCCACCAGGCAGCGAGGGGAATGGAGCCGAACACCTCCGGCTGGGCCTCCCGCTCGGCCACATACATGGCAGACGCCGCCAGCAGCACCACCGCCGAAATGATGCCGAGGCAGGCGATCAACGCATGGCGCTCGCTGCGCACCGCCTCTACCAGGGAGGCGAGGCCGGGGGAGTAACGCGCCAGCTTCATGAAGCGAATCAGGCGGAACAGCGCCACGGCCCGCAGATCCGCATTCACCAGCAGGACCAGTCCGAACGGCGCCACCGACAACAGGTCGATGACCGCCGAGGGGGTCATGGCGTAGCGCAGGCGCGCTTGTCCGACGGTCATCCCCCGGAAACGGGGGTGCTCGGGGGCCGCCCACATGCGCAGCACATATTCCACGGCAAAGACGCAGAACGAGAGCACTTCGAAGACGTGCAGCTCGCCGCGATATCCTGTGTCGATTTCCGGCACAGTCTCCAGCACGGCGGCGGCGGCGTTGCCGAGGATCAGCAGCACCAGCGCCACATGCACCACATGGGCGGTGGGGTCGCGCACCGCATCGCGCTCGAGGATCTCATAGATCCGTTTGCGTGCGCGTCCTGCTCCCCCGACCATTCCGCCCTCCCCCGTCCGACCCGCTGCCGATGGCAGCATGACCGATCTTACCGGCGAGCGCCCTGCGACAACGCAATCCTGGGCGCCTTGATGCGCAACGGCGTTACGGGTCGGTCAAGATCGACGTGACACCTGGCCGGCGTCGCCGGCGCGCGATGGCCGGCGCCGACGGCCCTGCACCGCAGGGGTTCGGTCAACGCGCCCGTGGGAGCGAATACGCCAGGGGCGACAAGAAGGGCTTTCGATCCCTTAGGACCGCGCGGGCCGCTCAGTATCCCTGTGGTCGGACGCCGAAAGGCTTGTGTCATGCCAAGCGCTTGCAGTGTCTCGCGGCCTTGGCAAAAGCCGCGGGCGATCCGGATGCGACGCCTCGGCTGCTCCGCGCCGCAACACCCGCCGCCACGGCCAGCGGCTGGAGCCCTTCGCGCCACCCTCTTAGCACCTGACGTCCATACCGCCCCCACCCGGGGCGGGACGACCTGCGCCCCGTTGAGACCGCGGGGCTTTAGGCCGTCAGTGCCGCTTCAATGGCGGACAACGCGTCACCGGCCTTGTCGCCGTCGGGCCCCCCCGCCTGGGCCATGTCCGGCCGGCCGCCGCCGCCCTTGCCCCCAAGGGCCTCCGCGCCCAGTCGCACCAGCTGGACCGCATCGTAACGGCCCGTGAGGTCCGCGGTGACGCCGACCACGATGCCCGCCCGGCCATCCTCGGTGACGCCGACGATGGCGACGATACCGGAGCCGAGGCGCTTCTTGCCCTCGTCCACAAGGCTCTTGAGATCCTTCAGCTCGATGCCGGACACCTGCTTGGCCAGCAGCATCACGTCGCCCACGGTGCGCCCGGCATCATCGCCGCCGGCGCCGCCACCCATGGCGATCTTCTTCCGCGCATCGGTGAGATCCCGCTCCAGCTTGCGGCGCTCATCCACAAGGGCGGCCACCCGGCTTTCCACATCCGGGACCGCCACCTTCAGCGCCGCCGCGGCGCCGTGCAGGGCGGCGGCCGCCGCATTGAGATGCCGGCGCGCCGCCGTGGCAGTGAGCGCCTCCAGGCGCCGCACGCCGGAGGCCACGCCGCTGTCTCCCAGAACCGAAACCAGACCGATGTCGCCGGTGCGCGCCACATGGGTGCCGCCGCACAATTCCACCGAGTACGGCGCGTGATTTCCGGCATCCGTGCCCATGGACACCACGCGCACTTCGTCGCCGTATTTCTCGCCGAACAACGCACGCGCGCCCGACGCC
The DNA here is from genome assembly GCA_965227945.1 of Azorhizobium sp. GTDB lineage: Bacteria > Pseudomonadota > Alphaproteobacteria > Rhizobiales > Xanthobacteraceae > Azorhizobium. The sequence continues at coordinate 1,575,284 of CBDDGQ010000005.1, forward strand.
ACCGCGTCATCCACCGCCATCAGCCGGGTCTCCACCGGCTCGTTGCGCAGGATATAGGCGTTGGCGATGTCTTCCACCTCGGCCAGTTCGGCGGCGCTCAGCGGCTTGGGATGGCTGAAATCGAACCGCAGCCGGTCCGGCGCCACCAGGGAGCCCTTCTGCGCCACGTGGTCGCCCAACACCCGGCGCAGGGCCTCGTGCAGGAGATGGGTGGCGGAATGGTTGGCGCGCACGGCCGAACGGCGGGCATGGTCCACCGCAAGCCCGAGCGGGCTTCCCACCCGCAAGGTGCCGGTCTCCACCTCCACTTCGTGCACGAACACGTCGGCCAATTTCTTCTGAGTGTTCAGCACCCGCGCCGTCACCCCCTCGCCGGTAAAGGTCCCGGTGTCGCCCACCTGCCCGCCGGATTCGCCATAGAAGGGTGTCTGGTTCAGCACCACCAGACCGCGCTGGCCGGCCTCCAGGGCGTCGACCTCGGCGCCATCGCGGATCAGCGCCTGCACCACGCCCTCGGCGGTCTCGGTGTCATAGCCCAGGAAATCGGTCGCCCCCGCCCGATCACGCACGCCGAACCACACCGTATCGGTGGCCGCCTCGCCTGAGCCCGACCAATTGGCGCGGGCCTCCGCCTTCTGTCGCGCCATGGCGGCATTGAACACCTGGGTGTCCACCTGGATGCCGCGCCCGCGCAGGGCGTCCTCGGTGAGATCCAGCGGGAAGCCATAGGTGTCGTAAAGCTTGAACGCCACATCGCCGGGGAAGCTGGAGCCAGCCTCCAGGCCCGCGCTCTCTTCCTCCAGGATCGACAACCCGCGCTCCAGGGTGCGGCGGAACCGCGTCTCCTCCAGCAGCAGGGTTTCCCCAGCCAGGGTCTCGGCCCGGACGATCTCGGGATAGGCGCGGCCCATCTCCCGTACGAGAATGGGCACCAGGCGGTGCATCAGCGGATCGCGGGCACCCAGCAACTGCGCGTGGCGCATGGCGCGGCGCATGATCCGGCGCAGCACATAGCCGCGGCCCTCATTGGACGGTAGCACGCCGTCGGCGGTGAGGAAGACGGAGGCGCGCAGATGGTCGGCGATCACCCGGTGGCTGGCCTTCTGCGGCCCGTCGGCGGGCACATTGGTCAGTTCCGCCACCTCGGCGATGATCGCCCGCATCAGGTCGGTTTCATAATTGTCGTGGGTGCCCTGCATCAGCGCCGAGATGCGCTCGAGCCCCATGCCGGTGTCGATGGACGGCCGCGGCAGGTTCAGCCGCTCGCCCGGCAGTTGCTCATACTGCATGAACACGAGATTCCAGATCTCGATGAAGCGGTCACCATCCGCATCCGCCGAACCGGGGGGGCCACCGGGGATATGGTCCCCATGGTCGTAGAAGATTTCCGAGCACGGCCCGCACGGGCCGGTATCGCCCATGGCCCAGAAATTGTCCGAGGTGGCGATGCGGATGATCCGGCTGTCCGGCAGACCGGCGATCTTCTTCCACAGACCGAAGGCTTCCTCATCGTCGTGATAGACGGTGACCAAAAGCTTGTCGGTGGGCAGCTCGAATTCGCGGGTGATGAGGTTCCACGCCAGTTCGATGGCGCGATCCTTGAAATAGTCGCCGAACGAAAAATTGCCCAGCATCTCGAAGAAGGTGTGATGCCGGGCGGTATAGCCCACATTGTCCAGATCATTGTGCTTGCCGCCGGCGCGCACGCATTTCTGGGCCGTCACCGCCCGTGAATAGGGCCGCTTTTCCACACCGGTGAAGACGTTCTTGAACTGAACCATCCCGGCATTGGTGAACATCAAGGTCGGGTCGTTGCGCGGCACCAGCGGCGAAGAGGCCACCGCCTCGTGACCATTCTTGACGAAGTAGTCGATGAAGCTCGACCGAATCTCGTTCACGCCGCTCATGTACCGGCCACCACACCCGAATGCCGAAAGCCACGCGGACCGCGGAAACATCCCGCCGCCGCCTTCCCCGCCAACCGCTTGCGCATCCGCACCGCCGGCAAAAGGGGACAGGTCCGTTTAGCGGCGCCCCCCGCGCTTGTCCAGCAAGCGCGCCCGCGGCCGACCACGTCAGGGCATCGCCACACTTGGCCCGACACCATGCCCCCGCCTCGCGCCCTCGTCTCATGCCGGCATCGCGCCACGGCGAACCTTGGCATCAGCTCACGGCCGGCGCGCCTGAGGGCACCGGCCGTGGCAGGTCTCACCCCTCGGCGGCGTCCTCGGCGGCGTCCTCTTCGGGACCGCCGGTGAGGATCTGCTCGGCGATGAGGCCGGCATTCTGGCGGATGGCCGCCTCGATGCGCCCGGCGATCTCGGGATTCTGCTTCAGGAAGGTCTTGGAATTTTCCCGGCCCTGGCCGAGACGCTGGCTGTCATAGGAGAACCAGGCCCCCGACTTCTCCACCACCCCGGCGCGCACGCCAAGATCCAGCAATTCGCCGGTCTTGGAGACGCCCTCGCCATACATGATGTCGAATTCCACCTGCTTGAAGGGCGGTGCCAGCTTGTTCTTCACCACCTTCACGCGGGTCTGGTTGCCCACCACCTCGTCACGCTCCTTGATCATGCCGATGCGGCGGATGTCCAGGCGGATGGAGGCGTAGAACTTGAGCGCATTGCCGCCGGTGGTGGTCTCCGGCGAGCCGTACATCACCCCGATCTTCATGCGGATCTGGTTGATGAAGATGACCATCGTATTGGACTTGGAGATGGACGCCGTGAGCTTGCGCAGCGCCTGGCTCATCAGGCGGGCCTGCATGCCCGGCTGGCTGTCGCCCATTTCGCCGTCCAGCTCCGCCCGCGGTGTCAGTGCCGCCACCGAATCCACCACCAGCACGTCGATGGCCCCGGAGCGCACCAGGGTGTCGCAGATTTCCAGCGCCTGCTCGCCGGCATCGGGCTGGGAGATCAGCAGATCGTCCAGATTGACGCCCAGCTTGCGGGCATAGATCGGGTCTAGGGCATGCTCGGCATCGATGAAGGCGCAGGTGCCGCCCTTCTTCTGCGCTTCCGCGATGGTGTGCAGCGCGAGCGTGGTCTTGCCGGACGATTCGGGCCCGTAGATTTCCACCACCCGGCCCCGCGGCAAGCCGCCGATGCCCAGAGCAATGTCGAGCCCCAGCGAACCCGAGGGGATGCTCTCGATCTCCATCACCTTGCCGCTCTTGCCGAGCCGCATGATCGAGCCCTTACCAAAATGCCGCTCGATCTGAGTGAGCGCGGCGTCAAGCGCCTTGGTCTTATCCATGGAGGACCCTTCGACGAGTCTGAGAGTGGACTGAGTCATCGCCGCGCTCCGTGCCTGACGCAAGAGAAATGCTTGCCGGAATTCCGTACCGCATTTGTTCTCTGTTCGCAATCTGTTCTTTTCGGCTGCGAACCGTCGAGCGGGCCAATGGCGGGGGAGAGGTCGAATGGCCCGCGGCACGCCAAAGCCGTGCTCGCGGGCCGTTCATCTTCGATCTGACGTCCGCCCACCGCCCCCCGCCGGGGGGCTGGGGACAGCCCGGAACGGCGACGGCGGAGGCAGGGGCGGGACAGAGGCCGGTTCCGAGCCTCTGTGAAGATCGGAACGCTGTTCAGAAGGGGATTTCGTCATCCATGTCGTCGGACGGGCGGGCGCCGCCGCCGGTGCGGCCGCCGCCGGCCGGCGCGGCCGCGCCGGCCCGAGCACCGCCATATCCGCCGCCGCCACCACCACCGCCGGCCGCATAGCCACCGCCGCTGCTCGCCATCGGCCCGGAGCTGCCGAAATCGCTGCCGCCGCTATAATCGTCGCCACCTTCGCTGCCACCACCGGCGCCGCCGGTCCGGCCGTCCAGCAAGGTCAGTTCGCCGCGATAGGGGCGCAGCACCACCTCGGTGAAATACTTTTCCTGGCCCTGCTGGTCCGTGGCCTTGCGGGTCTCCAGCTGGCCTTCGATGTAGACTTTCGATCCCTTCTTCAGGAACCGCTCGGCCACACCCACCAGATTCTCGTTGAAGATGGCCACCGAGTGCCACTCGGTGCGCTCCCGCCGCTCGCCGGACGCCTTGTCGCGCCATGTCTCGGACGTGGCGATGCGCAGATTGCAGACGCGCCCACCATTCTGGAACGCGCGCACTTCCGGATCCCGGCCGAGATTGCCGATCAGGATCACCTTGTTGACGCTGCCGGCCATATTTGTCTCCACTGTCTGGTCCGCGCCCGGCCTGCACCGGGCGGTGGTCTTGCATCCCAGGGACGCCGCTGGGGGCACCCTAGCGGCCCTGGGACGTCAAGCGAGCGCCGCTCTGGCCTTGTCCACCAAAAAGCTGGTTTCGCCCCCGGGTTGCGGGGCGAAAGGGCACCGGATGCCGCGATCGTCTGCACAACCTCATTATGTTCACTTTATGTTCCAAGGCGAGTCCAATCTCCTCGAAATCGCCGGTTGCACGCTTTTTTCCTGGCCCGGACCTCATGTTCCGGTTACGTTCTCTGTTGCATTGCAATCGGCGCACTAGATAGGGGCCATGGTGATGGGCGACGGCGGGGGTGCGCAGGACAGGCTTAGGGCGACCGATGGCGCTCGCCGCCGGAGGGACTTCAGTCAGCGCAGGTGGGTCGGGTTGTTGGCGATCCAGCTTCGGGGAGCCTTCGTAAGAGAAGCGCGGTGCGCCGGACCTTTGGCGCTGTCCCCATCTTCGACATCCGACCCATCTCTGCCCGCATGATCCCCGTGTTCCGTGAGTCCATTGCGCGGCCAGGTCGCAACTCGCCCTCGGCGCTGCCCTGCCCGTCTTCTGCGTCCTGCTGCGGGCCTTTCCCGCTAATTCCATCGTCGTGCGGGCCTCGCCCGCCGGTTCAAGCGCGAGTGACATGAGCGACCGCAAACCCTCCCGCCGCGCCGCCGTTGCGCCCTCCCCCCGCCGTGATGCGCGGTTGCTGTCCGTGCGCGGTGCGCGGGAACACAATCTCAAGAATGTGGATCTAGATGTCCCCCGCGACAGCCTGGTGGTGTTCACGGGCCTGTCCGGCTCGGGCAAGTCCTCGCTCGCCTTCGACACCATCTATGCGGAAGGTCAGCGGCGCTATGTGGAAAGCCTGTCGGCATACGCGCGCCAGTTTCTGGAGATGATGCAGAAGCCGGACGTGGACCAGATCGACGGTTTGTCGCCCGCCATCTCCATCGAGCAGAAGACCACCTCGAAAAATCCGCGCTCCACCGTGGGCACGGTGACCGAGATCTACGATTACATGCGCCTGCTGTGGGCGCGCGCCGGCATTCCTTATTCCCCGGCCACCGGCCTGCCCATTGAGAGCCAGACGGTCTCGCAGATGGTGGACCGCACCCTGGCCCTGCCAGAGGGCGCGCGGCTCTATATCCTCGCCCCCGTGGTGCGCGGCCGCAAAGGCGAATATCGCAAGGAACTGGCGGAATTCCTCAAGAAGGGCTTCCAGCGGGTGAAGATCGACGGCGCCTTCCACGAGATCGCCGAGGCGCCGGCCCTGGACAAGAAGCTGAAGCACGATCTGGACGTGGTGGTGGACCGCGTGGTTGTGCGCGGCGACATCGCCGCACGTCTGGCGGACAGTTTTGAGACCGCGCTGGGCCTCGCGGACGGCATCGCCGTGGTGGAGTTCGCCGATGAGAAGGAGCCCGACGGAAGCCCGCGCCGGGTGCTGTTCTCGGAGAAGTTCGCCTGCCCGGTCTCCGGCTTCACCATTTCGGAGATCGAGCCGCGCCTGTTCTCCTTCAACAATCCGTTCGGCGCCTGCCCGGCCTGCGACGGGCTGGGGGTGGAGCAGACCATCGATCCGGATCTGGTGGTGCCGGACAAGAGCCGCACGCTGAAGCAGGGCGCGCTTGCCCCCTGGGCCAAGAGCACCTCGCCTTATTACGGACAGACGCTGGACGCCCTGGCCAAGCATTACAAGTTCAAGCTCACCGTGCCGTTCGCCGATCTGCCGCAGAAGGCGCGGGACGTGATCCTGTTCGGCTCCGGCGACGAGCAGATCGCGTTTTCCTATGACGACGGGCTGCGGGCCTACGAGACCAACAAGGCCTTCGAAGGCATCGTGCGCAATCTGGACCGGCGCTGGAAGGAAACCGAGAGCGACTGGGCGCGGGAGGAGATCTCCAAATATTTCTCCACCGTGCCGTGCAAGGTGTGCGCCGGCTATCGCCTGAAGCCCGAGGCGCTCGCCGTGAAAGTGGCGATGAAGCACATCGGCCAGATCGGCGAATTGTCCGTGCGCGCCGCCAGCGAATGGTTCGAGACGCTGCCGGCGGAGCTGAACGCCAAGCAGAACGAGATTGCCGCCCGCATCCTCAAGGAGATCCGCGACCGCCTGCGCTTCCTGATGGATGTGGGGCTGGAGTATCTGACCCTCGGCCGGGCCTCGGGCACCTTGTCCGGCGGCGAGAGCCAGCGGATCCGCCTGGCTTCGCAGATCGGCTCGGGCCTGTCCGGCGTGCTCTATGTGCTGGACGAGCCCTCCATCGGCCTGCACCAGCGCGACAACGCCCGTTTGCTGGAAACGCTGAAGCGGCTGCGCGACCTCGGCAACACCGTGATCGTGGTGGAGCATGACGAGGACGCCATTCTGGCTGCCGATTATGTGGTGGATGTGGGCCCCGGTGCCGGCATCCATGGCGGGCGGATCGTGGCCCAGGGCACGCCCGCGGAGATTCTGGCCAATCCCGCCTCGCTGACCGGCAAATACCTCACTGGCGAGTTGTCGGTGAGTGCGCCGCCGCGCCGCAAGCCCGATCCCCGCAAGATGCTGAAGCTCATCGGCGCCCGCGGCAACAATCTGAAGAATGTGACGGCGGAAATCCCGCTCGGCCTGTTCACCTCGGTCACCGGCGTCTCCGGCGGTGGCAAGTCCACGCTGCTGATCGACACGCTTTATAAAGCGGTGGCCCGCCGCCTGAACAATGCCCATGACGCCCCCGCGCCCTTCGACAAGCTGGAGGGGCTGGAGCATCTGGACAAGGTCATCGACATCGACCAGTCGCCCATCGGGCGCACGCCGCGCTCCAATCCAGCCACCTATACGGGCGCCTTCACCCCCATGCGGGAATGGTTCTCCGGCCTGCCGGAAGCCAAGGCGCGCGGCTACGGCGCCGGGCGATTCTCGTTCAACGTGAAGGGCGGCCGCTGCGAGGCCTGCCAGGGCGACGGCGTCATCAAGATCGAGATGCACTTCCTGCCGGACGTCTACGTGACCTGCGACGTGTGCAAGGGCAAGCGCTACAATCGCGAGACCCTGGAGGTCACCTTCCGCGAGAAGTCCATCGCCGACGTGCTGGACATGACGGTGGATGAGGGCGCCGAGTTCTTCAAGGCGGTGCCCAGCGTGCGCGACAAGCTGGAGACCTTGGCCCGGGTGGGCCTTGGTTATGTGAAGGTGGGCCAGCAGGCCACCACCTTGTCTGGCGGCGAGGCGCAACGGGTGAAGCTGGCCAAGGAATTGTCCAAGCGCGCCACCGGCCGCACGCTCTATATTCTCGACGAGCCCACCACTGGCCTGCATTTCCACGATGTGTCCAAGCTGCTGGACGTGCTGCACGAACTGGTGGCGCAGGGCAACACCGTGGCGGTGATCGAGCACAATCTGGAGGTCATCAAGACCTCGGACTGGGTCATCGATCTCGGGCCGGAGGGCGGCGACGGCGGCGGCGAGATTCTCGCCTGCGGCCCGCCCGAGGCCATCGCCAAGGAAAAGCGCTCGCACACCGGGCATTTCCTGGCCGAGGTTTTGGCCCGCCGTCCCATGAAGAAGCGCAAGGCGCAGGCCGCCGAATAGACGGCGCGCCGGCCAGTCCTGACCTGTGGGGGCCGTGCTCCGCGGCGATGAAGCGGCTCCCGAGCCAAGACCTCTGGGGACGTTGGACGCCGATCCCAGGCTCCGGACCCTTGAGTCGACCTGCCCACCGGCCCTCGGCCCGGACGGTAAATGCCCTTTAAAGGGCGCCCTCCCGGCAATTCGGCGCTTTTGGGCCCGCGCAGACCGGGCATGCGATTTTGCCGCAGGGGCCAAGCGGGCTCCAGATTGCAGTGCAACCCGTCGTCAACTGCCACGCCGCGCACGCCCCGATCCCGCGGACCGGCAAACTCAGATGCACACAAACGATCGAACTGATCGGGGCTGTAGGGGTCGTTGAGGTCATTTTCGCAAATTTAATCAATGACTTGTCCGGAACCCCGACAAACTGCCCATTTTCACGGCACGGCGCATCTTTGGCGGGTTGGTTTGCAGGCATCGCAAGTTTTCGCTGCCTACCCAGAGAGCATTGATAAAAGATTGCGATCCAATGACGCCTATATGCAGCGCATGCAATGCTGCATTGCATCAATCTGCCTTGGGCGCAGCCCTGGTTGGGGCTATCTACAGCTCCAGAACATCGCTGGGCCGAGATGGCCGAGCAAAGGAGACTGAAAATGTTGATCTGGGGTTATATCGCCCGTTCGGTGCGTCGCTGGAATGCCTACAATCGCACCATCGCCGAGCTCTCGCAGCTGGACGACCGTACGCTGGGTGACATCAATGTGTCCCGCAGCGAAATCCGCTCCATCGCCCGTCACGCGGCTTATCAGGCGGCTTGATCAGCGACCGGACGCAGTCTGCGCCCGGACAGAGCTGGTTCCGAACGTGGCCCCCACTGGGGGCCATTTTCGTTTCTGGCACCCTCCGGCTTGATGCGGGGGGCGGGATCGGGCAGACAACCGGATCGGGCTGCGCGCGAGGTCGCGCCAATCCGGCAGGAGTGCGCCGCAGGCGCGGGATCCGCCGGAAGGTCCGCTCAGGTGAGGATGCATGAGCCAATTGCCTTACGACCCGGTCCATGTGATCGGCGGCGGCCTTGCCGGCGCGGAAGCCACGTTCCAGATGGCTGAGCGCGGCGTCCCCGTGGTGCTGCACGAGATGCGGCCGGTGCGCGCCACCGAGGCCCACCACACCGACGGGCTCGCCGAACTGGTCTGCTCCAATTCCTTCCGCTCGGACGATGCCGAGACCAATGCGGTGGGGGTTCTGCATGCGGAAATGCGGCGCGCCGGTTCGCTGATCCTGCGCTGCGCCGATGCCCATCAGGTGCCCGCCGGTGGCGCCCTGGCGGTGGATCGGGACGGATTCTCCCAGGCGGTCACCGCCGCGCTGGAAGCCCACCCGCTGGTGGAGATTCGCCGGGAAGAGGTCACCGGCCTGCCGCCGGCGGACTGGGACAAGGTGATCATCGCCACCGGCCCCCTCACTTCGCCGGCTTTGGCGGAGGCGGTGCTCGGGCTGACCGGGGAAAGCGCCCTCGCCTTCTTCGATGCCATCGCCCCGATCGTGCATTTCGACAGCATTGACATGTCGAAGGCCTGGTTCCAGTCGCGCTACGACAAGGTCGGGCCGGGCGGGAATGGCGCCGATTACATTAACTGCCCCATGGACAAGGAGCAGTATGAGGCCTTCGTGGACGCCCTGCTGGGCGCCGAGAAGGTGGCCCTGCGCGACTTCGAGAAGGCCACCCCCTTCTTTGACGGCTGCCTGCCGGTGGAAGTGATGGCCGAGCGCGGGCGCGAGACCATGCGATTCGGGCCCCTGAAGCCGGTAGGCCTCACCAACCCGCACAATCCCACGGTGAAGGCCCACGCCATCATCCAGCTGCGGCAGGATAACAAGTTGGGCACGCTCTATAATATGGTCGGCTTCCAGACCAAGATGCGCCATGGCGACCAGGTGCGGGTGTTCCGCACCATCCCCGGGCTTGAGACGGCCGAGTTCGCCCGGCTGGGCGGGTTGCACCGCAACACGTATCTGAACTCCCCGCGCCTGCTGGACGGCACCCTGCAGCTGAAAGCCGACCCCCGCCTGCGCTTCGCCGGCCAGATCACCGGCTGCGAGGGCTATGTGGAGAGCGCCGCCGTGGGCCTCATGGCCGGCCGCTTTGCCGCCGCCGAGCGGCGCGGCGAGACGGTCACGCCGCCGCCGGTCACCACCGCCCATGGGGCGCTGCTGGCGCATATCACCGGCGGGCATGTGGAGACGCTCGATGCGGGTCCCCGCTCCTTCCAGCCGATGAATGTCAATTTCGGCCTGTTCCCGCCGCTGGAGGTGGGGCCCAAGGCGGAGGACGGCAAGCGGCTGCGCGGGGCGGAGAAGACGCTCGCCAAGAAGCGCCTGCTGGCGGCGCGGGCGCTGGCCCATATGGCGGCCTGGCTCGACAGCCCGGCGGCGGCGGCTTAAGAGGCCCCATGCCCAGGCTCAACCGCCCCACCCCGCCGGTCGAACATCAGGCGGATTTCACGCGCTTTACCGTGGATACGGTGCTCAAGCGCGACGTCTTCTCCACCGTGGAGCGCGGCACCTGGATCGACCGGTCCGGCACCGCTCACCCCGCCGTGCGGCGGCGCTGGGATGCGGTCTCGCCCTGGTTCGCGTTGCTGGCGGCGCGGCTGGCGCAGTTCGAGATCAATGCGCTGGAGCAGGTCACCGCCACCGGCGTCACCACGCCTCTGCTGGCGGTGGGCAGGCATTTCCTGGTGCGCGGCTGGATCGACGGGGTGCCGCTGCAGATCGCCCGCCCCACCGGGGATGAGCACTTCTTCCACTCGGCGCGGTCAGCCCTGCGCCAGCTGCACCGCGCCGGCTATGCCCATAACGATCTGGCCAAGCAGCAGAATTGGCTGCGGGGCGCGGATGGGGAAGCCTGGCTCATGGACTTCCAGCTGGCCCTGCCCATCAGCCGGCGTTGGAAACTGGGCCGGGTGCTGGCCTATGAGGATCTGCGGCATCTGCTGAAGCACAAGCGCACCTATTGCCCGGCGCAGCTCACCCCCCGCGAGCGCCGGATGCTGGCCACCAAGAGCCTCATCACCCGGGTGTGGATGGCCACCGGCAAGAAGGTCTACCGCTTCGTCACCCGGCGCCTCATGTCGTACTCAGATACCGAAGGCCGGGGCCCTCGGGTGACCCAGGTGGCCCCGCGCATCGCTGCCGCGCTGGCCGAGCACCCGGCAGTGCAGGCGGTCCATCTGTCGGATTTCCAGACACTTGGCGGCAAGGTCGGGCTCTATGCCTTCGTCGACTCGCAGGCGCCGGTGACCGCCGAGGCGCTGCGGATCCACCTCGCGCAGGCGCTGCCGGATCGCCCGCACCTGGATCACCTCCAGCTGGTTTCCGCCCTCCCCCGCGCCGCCGATGGAGTGGTGCGGGACGACCTGCTGCTCCTGGTGGCGCGCAATCAGATCGAGATGCTGGACGCCCTCGCCGGGGACGAGGCCACCCGGCTGCTGGTGGCTGAGATCGCCCGCGGCCGGCTGAACCTGACCGACCGGATCACCCGCCCGGCCGCATGAGCCTCGACGGCAGCCGGGGCGGCCGGGGCGGCCCCGCTGTAGCCCCGTAAATGCCCGGTTAAACCACCGTGTCATACGACACGCCGCCGTCTGAGCGCGGCCGCAGCCGGGCCGCCTGCTGTGGCCCCGCAAATGCCCGGTTAAAACACAGTGCCATACGACACGTCGGGGAGCGCCCCACGGGCGTCCGCTCCCCCGAAATGGTGCATCGCACCACCCCTTGCATGACTGCTTAAATCCGCGCCAATCCTCCCAACCGCCGGCGCGCTCGCCGGTCCGGGCCGGCCGCTCACGCGGAGGGACCCGATGCCGCCATCGGCAGCAGCGACCCGCCCGCGCCGTCCTGCGCCGCGGCCACCCCGCCGCCGGAGCGCTTGACCCCGTACAAGGCCGTGTCCGCCTGCGCCAGCAACTGCTCCAGGGTCCGCGCGGCGGCGGATGAGACGGCGTAGCCGAGGCTGGCGCCAATCTCGATCATCTGCTCCCCCACCCGATAGGGCTGCGTCACCAGGTCCGACAGACGGGCGGCATAATGGCTCGCGGCCTCGGCGCTGCCGGTCACCGGTTGCAGCACGACGAACTCGTCGCCGCCGATGCGCGCGGCCAGGCCCCCGCCCGCCAGTGCCGACTTGAGGCGCAGCGAGACCTGCCGCAGCACCTCGTCCCCGGCCGCATGGCCATAGCGGTCGTTGACCGGCTTGAAGTTGTCCAGATCGACGAAATGCACCGCCACCATCGCCTTGGGGTCGGCGGTCATGTCGCGGAAGACCGTCCGCAAGCCCAGGCGGTTGGCCAGCCCGGTGAGGGGGTCATTCTGGGCCAGGCTGGCAAAATCCAACCGCATGCCGATTTCCCGCACGGCGCCGGTGTGGATGAAGCGCACCGTCTCGGTGCTGCCCACGAGAAAGACCGAGAAGATGCCCGCCATCACCCCGTGCGCCGCATCCCCGTAGAGCATGGCGGCGACGATCACCGGCACGGCGGCCACCGCCATCGTGGGCATGGCGATGAACGGGCGGATCGACAGCCGGCAGACGATGCCGGAGCAATAGCCAAACAGCAGCGCCGTCGCCAGCATCTGCAGGGTGAGATCCGGGGTGGTGAAGGTCGCCGCCGTGATGGTACCGACGGCCACCGCAAACCCGATCGTGGTGATGGCGTGGGTATTTTCCCACATGGCCGCCTGCGCCGGGGAGGCTGCGCCGAACCGGTTGGCGCGCCGGTGCGCCGCCATCAGCGCAATCTTGGCAAGAACGATGACGCCGCCGAACACCGTGAAGACCATCAGGATGGACGACTTCACCGACAGCGCGACAAACGCACCGATCCACACAAAGGTAATGCCCATGATGGCCATCGGCACGGCACTCAACGCAAGCCGCTCAATAAGCGTGCGCCTCACGTCCTCAGGCTCAGAGACAAAGTACATCTGGACTTACCGAGTGAGCGGAGAAGAGACCGACGTTGTATTCATGGCACGGTGTTCACGGCGGTACTCATGGCGCGCGTTCCAAGATGATCCGGGCTGACCCTCGCGACACAGCGGCTCTGTAGCCATTCCATCGCAAGGAATGCAGTGTCGCCCACGCGGTCGCAGGGCGCAATCAGGTACCGACCAATCCCCCCGTAATTGCCGGTCCGCGGCCGCATCGGCCCCGGACGCTAAACCGGCTTGCCCGCCGCAAGGCGCCGCGCCGCCCGCCACAACGTCCATTGGCGCATCAGCGGCGACAGGCCGGTCACCGCCTTGAAGGGGTCGCGCGCCCGCGCCAGGGCCCGCAGATCGCCGGGCACCAGAGCCAGGGTGAGGAAAGCCGGGGCCGTCTGCGCCACCACGTCCGCCAGCGCCGGATCCGCCAGCGCTGCCTTGGCCTTCGCCAGATGGTCGGCGGCCCGCTGCCGCAGGTCGGCCAGCACCGCCTGCACGCCCGGTGTCGCCTCGCGGCCGACCACCTGGGCGCGGCTGGCGCCATGACGGGCCAGAAGGTCGGCAGGCAGGAAGCACTGGCCACGGGCCGCATGCACCGGCAGCGCCCGCATCAGCCCGGTCAGCGCGATCGCCACGCCGCCGTGGCCACAGGCATCCGCCAGTCGCGGGCGGGGGGCGGCGGCCAGAATATGGGCGGAGAGCTGCAGCAAGGCCGAGGCGGTCTCGCCCGCATAGCCTTCCAGATCATTGAGGCTCGGCATGGCGTCGTCGTAGAGGTCGAAGACGCGGGCCTCGATGAGGTTGAGCAGGGCGCCGCGCGACAGCCCGTAACGCCGCAGCGTATCCAGCAGGGCGCTCGCCACCGGATGGCCGGTCACCTCGCCGCGGCCATGGCCTTCGATCAGCTCGCGCCACCATTGCAGGCGCACCTCGCCTGGGAGCGCCTCGCGCACCACCTCGCGGACGCGGGCGATCTCCACATTATAGGCATAGAGCGCCAGCAGATGCGGCCGGGCGTCCGCCGGGGCGAACAGCGCCGCCAGGAAGCGGTCGCGATCCTGCGCCCGCACCAGCTCGGCGCAATGGGCATAGTCACTGGCGAGGGCCGGCACGGTGGCGGGGTCGCGGGGGGTGCCGAAATCGGGGGGAAGAGCGGACATAAGGCGATCAGGCCCGATCCCGCCGCCGGGCGCAAGGCGCGCTCACAGGGCGATCAGCGCGGCGCCCACCAGCCGCCCTTCGGAGAGGAGGACATTATAAGTCGCCGCCGCCGCTGCCGTGGGCATCAGCTCGAAGCGAAGGCCGGCAGCGCGCAACGCCGCCTTGAGCGGCTCTGGCAGATGCGCCGGGTCGCGGCCGGTGCCCAGGAACAGCAGTTCGAAGGCCCCGGCCTCCGCCAGGATCGGCGCCAAGGTGGCGGCGCTGAGATCGGCGGGGGTCTCCACATGCCAGGGGCGCACGCCGCTGGGCAGGGCGAGGATGGAGCCGGCATGGGACATGCCGTGGAAGTGAAAGAAACGGGGACCGTAGCCGTCGATGGCCACCTGCCGGGGCAGGAAGGGGGCGCCCGAAGGATCGGTCACCGCCGCCGCCTCAGGCCTTGGCCGGCCGCGGACGTGATCCGCCCGGTCCCCGGCCACCCTTGCCGCTGCGGGTCGGCGTCGGCCGCGCGGGCGCGTCTGCCGGCACCCCGTTGGCGGGCGGCGGCAGCAGCTCCTGCGGCGCCACCACCGGGTCGGCCTTCTCCAGCGCGTCCGGCGGCACCACCGAGGAGCTGCGCAGGCCGAGATGGATGAGGATGGGCGCGGCCACGAAGATGGTGGAATAGGTGCCGATGATGACGCCCACCGCCATGGCCAGCGAGAAGCCGCGCAGCACTTCGCCACCGAAGAAATACAGCGCCATGGTGGCGAGGAAGGTGGTCAGCGAGACGATGATGGTGCGCGAGAAGGTGGCGTTGACCGAGACGTCCAGCAGTTCCGGCAGCGGCATCTTCTTGTAGCGGCGCAGCATCTCGCGGATGCGGTCGTACACCACCACCGTATCGTTGAGCGAATAGCCCATGATGGTGAGGATGGCGGCGATGGAGGTCAGGTCGAAGTCCAGCCCCAGCACCGAATAGATCATCAAGGTGACGAAGATGTCGTGGGCGGTGGTGACCAGGGCGCCGACCGCAAACTGCCACTCGAAGCGGAACCACAGATAGACCAGCACCACGCCGGCGCCCAGCACCAGGGCCAGGATCGACTGGCGCACCAGTTCCGAGGACACGCTGGGGCCCACCGTCTCCACGCGGCGCACGGTATAGTCCGCGCCAAGCGCGGTGCGCACCTTGTCGACGATGGCCTGCTGCGCGGCGTCATTCTCGCCGGTGCGGCCGACGCGGATCATGACATCGCGGGGCGAGCCGAATTCCTGGATCTGGACATCGCCCAGGTCACTGTCGGTGAGCTGTTCGCGCAGCACGCTGAGGTCCGCCGCCTGCTGGGCGGACTGGGCCTCGATCAGCGTGCCGCCGCGGAAGTCGATGCCGAGGTTGAACCCCACGGTGGCGAACATCACCACCGCGAGCACGGTCAAGGCGGCCGAGAACGGGAACGACACGCGGCGGAGCCGCATGAAGTGGAACTTGGTCTGCGCCGGAATGTAATCGATCAAGGGCATGAGCGGCGCACTTTCAGATGGGCAGCTTGGCCGGGCGCTGCCACTTCACCCACCAGGCGATCATGAGGCGCGTCAAGGTGTAAGCAGTGAAGACCGTGGTCAGCAGACCGAGGATATAGGTGACCGCGAACCCGCGCACGGGGCCGGAGCCGCCGAGCAGGAACAAGATCACCGCCGTGGCCAGCGAGGTGAGGTTGGCATCCAGGATGGTGCCGAGGGCGAAGGAGAAGCCCTTGTCGATGGCGGCAATGGCCGAGCGGCCCTCGCGCGCCTCGTCGCGGATGCGCTCGAAGATCACGACGTTGGAATCCACCGCCATGCCGATGGTGAGCACCACGCCGGCGATGCCGGGCAGGGTCAAGGTGGCCCCCAGCAGCGACTGCAGGGCGAACATCAAGGTGATGTGGACGGCGAGCGCGATCAGCGCGAACAGGCCGAACAGGCCGTAGACCGCCAGCATGAACACCGCCACCAGCGCCGCGGCGACGAACGCCGCCACCTTGCCGGCATGGATGGAATCCTGCCCCAGGCTCGGGCCCACGGTGCGCTCTTCCACCACCTTCAAGGGGGCGGGCAAGGCGCCGGCGCGCAGCAGGATGGCCAAATCATTGGCCTGCTGCACGGTGAAGGAGCCGGAAATCTGTCCCGAACCGCCGGTGATCGGCTCGCGGATCACCGGGGCCGAAATCACCTGATTGTCCAGCACGATGGCGAACGGGCGGCCCACCGCATCCTGGGTGGTGGCGGCAAAGCGCCGGGCGCCGTTGGCATTGAAGCGGAAGCTGACGATGGGCTGGCGGCTGGTCTGCTCAAAGCCCGGCTGGGCGTCCACCAGGTCTTCGCCGGAGACGCGCACCTGCTTTTCCACCAGATAAGGCTGGCCGTCGGCGGACGACAGCACTTCGGAATCCGCCGGGGGACGGGTCTCGGCCGCCTGCTGCGGCGACATGGTCTGATCCACCATGCGGAACGACAGCTTGGCGGTCTGGCCCAGCAGCGCCTTCAGGCGCTGGGGATCCTGCAAGCCCGGCACCTGGACCAGGATGCGGTCGGCGCCCTGGCGCTGGATGGTGGGCTCGGTGGTGCCGAGCTGGTCGATGCGGCGGCGGATGATCTCGATGGACTGGTCCACCGCCGAGCGGATGCGGGCATTGAGCCCGGCCTCGGTCAGGGTGACGTTGATCTGCCCGTCGGCGGCGCTGGCCACCGTCAGGTCGTTTTCGCCGGTATTGCCGCCGAGGATGGAATTGGTCAGCGGCGTGGCCAGCTTGCGCAGCTCGGTGAGCGCGGTCTGGGTGTCGTTGGGATCACGCAACCGCAGTTGCACCGTGGTGTCGCGGATGGTGAGGCCGGTGTAGCCGATCTTCTGCTCGCGCAGCACCCGGCGGATCTCGTCGCGCACCTGCTCCGTGCGCTCCTTCTTCAGCGCCGCGGCATCCACTTCCAGCAGGATGTGGGACCCGCCCTGCAGATCGAGGCCCAACGTGACGCGGCTGGAGGCCAGCCACGTGGGCAGCGTCTGCAACACCGATGCCGGCAGCAGGTTGGGGACGGCGAACAGAATACCGAGCGCGGTGATCGCGAGGATCAGCGCCGTCTTTAGCCTGGAAAAGTGCAGCATCGTCGGTTTATCAGTTCTTGCGTTCGCAGGGCCTTAGGCGGCCGACTCGTCCTTGGCGGGCTCGCCCTTGGCCCGAACCGTCGAAATCTGCGAGCGGAGCTGTCGCACCTTCACATTGTCGGCGATCTGAAGCTCGATCTCGGTCTCATCCACCACGCGGGCCACCTTGCCCACCAGGCCACCGGCGGTGACCACCACGTCACCGCGGCGCAGCGAGTTCACCATCTCTTGATGGGACTTCGCACGCTTCTGCTGCGGGCGCAGAATGAGAAAGTACATGACCACGAAGATCAGCACGAACGGCGCGAGCTGAATGAGCATGTCGGTCCCGCCACCGGCGGCCGAAGCGCCTTGAGCGAAAGCGGGCGATATGAACATTTTATCCTCGTTCTTGCTAAAGGGAGGGGTGGGCCTGCCAATCGGGGCGACCCTTGCCGAAGCGGCGGGACTATACCGGCCAAGCCGCCGAATGCAAACGCGCCGGTTTGGGCGCCCCCGTCCCCTTGACCGCCCGGCCAAATCAGGGTCCCAAGGAGACCATATGGGGACAGGAAACCCCGACTGCCCGGCGGCGGCCGCAGCGGCGCCGGCGCCAGACCGCGCCCGCGACGCCAGACGGCGCGGACGGCTTAGAATCATGCGGCCCGGCAGGCCGCACGGAGCGTAGACTTCACATGGCCGCCGTCCGGGCGGCCGGAACCGATCCCGTCGGTGCGACGGAGCGATGCGACGGACGAGGCGGGCCCCGCCTTGCGGCGGAAGGGGAGAAGACGAGGCGCCATGCAGCGACAGCGGATCGTCCAGGACGTCGGCGCGGCGTTGCGCTTCTATACCCGCCTGCCGGTGCCCGCCGCGCCCGGCGAGCTGGACGCGTTCGCCGCCCCCTCCCTGCCGCGCATGGCCTATGCGGTGCCGCTGGCGGGCGCGGTAGTGGGGCTCATCGGTGGCCTGATTCTCCTCCTCGGCGCCGCCCTCGGCTTGCCGCCCCTGGTGTCCTCGGCTCTGGCGGTGACCGCTTTGGTGCTCGCCACCGGCGCTTTCCATGAGGACGGCCTCGCCGATACCGCCGATGGATTCGGCGGTGGCGCCACCAAGGCGCGGCGGCTGGAGATCATGCGTGACAGCCGCATCGGCACCTATGGCGCCAGCGCGCTGGTGCTCTCCTTGCTGCTGCGCGTCGCCCTGCTGCAGGGGCTCCTGGTGGGGGCCGGCCCGCTTCGGGCGGCCCTGGCGCTGGTGGCGGCGGAGGCCATCTCGCGCGGCGCCGCCCTGCTGCTGCTGGAGTTTCTGCCGCCCGCGCGGGTCGATGGCGCCTCGGCGGCCGCCGGCCGTCCGGGGCCGGATGCCGCCGGCAAGGCGGGGCTGATGGGGGCGCTGGTGGCGGCGGTGGCGGTGGTGCCGAGCCTCGGCGTCGGCGCCACCCTGGCCGGGCTGGGGGCGACATTGCTCGGCCTGTTCGTCATGACCCGGCTGTCGCGGCGGATGATCGGCGGGCAGACCGGCGATGTGGCGGGCGCCACCCAGCAGGTGACGGAGATTGCCTTCCTGCTGGCGGCGCTTATGTTCGCCCGCGCCTCCTGAGCCGGCCGCCCGCATGTCCGATCACTCTCCGCTGATTCCCTCGCCCTGCATCAAAGTCTGCGTCGTCGATCCCATGAGCAGCCTGTGCATCGGGTGCGGACGCTCCATGCAGGAGATCGGCGGCTGGATCGGCTATTCGCCGCAGCGCCGCGCCACCGTGCTCGCGGCCCTGCCCGAACGCCTCGCCCGCCTTCGGGCCCACAACCCCGACGCCTTTCTGGACTGATGCATGCGCGGCGATCGTTTTCTGTGGATGCTTCTGATCGGCATGCTCGGCGCCGTGGTGGTGCTGGCGGTGCATCACGAGCAGGGCACCGTGGCCGGGATGGACCTCAACCAGTTCGGCAGCCTCACCTATCAGATGCCGCTGCTGATCCTGGTGGGGGCGGTGGCGTGGTCCATCGTGCGCGGACGCATCGGGGAAGCCTTGCTGGCGGCGCTGTTCTGGGTGCTGCTCGCCGCCGTGCTGGCGGTGGGCTACACCTATCGCGGTCCGCTCATCCAGGTGGCTGAGCGGGTGGTGGGGCAGCTCATCCCCGGCTACACCTTCAACGTGCCCGGCGCCGCGCTGACGGTGGAGGTCACGCGGGGATCCGACGGGGATTTCGCGGTGCGGGTGGGCATCAATGACGCGACCGTGCCCATGCTGCTGGATACCGGCGCCTCCTCCGTGGTGCTGACGCTGGAGACCGCCCGCGCCGCCGGCCTGCCGGTGGACTTCCTGAAATATGACGTGCCGGTGGATACCGCCAACGGGCGCACCAAGGCCGCCGCCGTGGTGCTGGACCGGGTGACGGTGGGCGGCATCGTCGAGCGCCACGTCCCGGCTTTGGTGGCCCCGGCGGGCATGCTGCGCACGCCGCTGCTGGGCATGAGCTTCCTGTCCCGGCTGGACAGTTTCGAGGTCCGCGGCGACCGCCTGCTGCTGCGCGGCCCGGGGCGCGACCGCTGATGAGCGACGCCTGGCGCAGCCCCAACCCGCAGGAGCGCCGCGAGGAGCGCGCCATCCTCATCGCCATCCTGCTGGATCTCAGCCTGGCGATTCCCTACACGGTCACCGCGCTCGCCATTGGCTCGCTGTCCATGCTCTCCGACGTGATGCGCGGGGTGCTGCTGCTGGCGGTGGCCATGGTCTCCCTGCACACGCTGCGGGAACTGCATCGTGGCCGCATCTCCGGCTATGAATACGGCATCGGCAAGCTGGAGCGCGGGATCGGCCTGGTGGTGGGCGCGCTGCTGGTGTTGGCCGCCGCCTTCGTCGCCTATCAGGCCCTGACCCATGGCGGCGGCGAGCCCAACAGCGACCTCATGGCCGGGGTGGCGATCACCATGGTGGTCTATAATTTCGTGGTGAATGCCGGCCCCATCCTGCCGCTGTGGCGGGCCAACCGCTCCGGCGGCTCCATGATCGTCCAGGCGCAATTGCGCGCGCACATCGCCAAGGCGCTGGCCTCGCTGCCGGTGGTGGTCTGCGTCATCATCGACGCGGTGGCCAAGGATCCGGTGGTGGCCCGGACCGCCGACAGCATCGGCGGGCTGGTGGGGGCCGCCTTCATGGCGGTGGTGGGCGTGTCCATGGTGCGCAGCGCTCTGCCCGACCTGCTGGACCGGGCGCTGAGCGAGCCGGTGCAGATGAAGGTCAACCGCACCCTGGCGGCCTTCTTCACCTCATATGACGCGCTGCTGGGCATCCGCACCCGCCGCTCCGGCCAGGTGGCCCATGTGGAGATCACCATCGGCTTTGCCCCCGAGCGAAGCATGTCGGACGTGTCCGACGTGCTGGCCCGCATGGAAGCGCACTTGAAGCAGGAGGTGCCGGACGTGGACGCGGTGCTGATCGCCCGCGCCCTGCCCGTCGAGCCGACCGAGGCCGACCCCGGTCCCCTGCCCGCCGCCTGAGGCGCCAACGCCCGGCGGCGGCGCCGGCCGCCGTCAGATCATCTCCAGGCTCTGCTTGCGCCGCGGCGGCGGGAAGGCCTTGTCGATGATCGCCAGATCCTCGGCATCCAGCACCACGTCGCGGGCGGCGGCATTGGCGATCACATGGGCCAGGGTCGAGGCCTTGGGGATGGCGATCACGTCCGGGCGCCGCATCACCCAGGCCAGCGCCACCTGGAACGGGTCCACCCCATGCTTGGCGCCCACCTGGCCCAGCGCGCCGTTGCGCAGCAGGCGCCCCTGCTCAATGGGGCTGTAGGCCATGATGGGGATGCCCTGCTTGGCCTGGAACGGGATCAGGTCGAACTCCGCCCCCCGCCGCATGGGATTGTAGAGGATCTGGTTGACGGCGCAGGCGCTGCCGCCGGCCTCCAGCATCTCCTCCAGATAATCGGTGTCGATGTTGCTGACGCCCCAATAGCGGATCTTGCCGGCCCGCTGCAGCGCCTCGAAGCCGGCGATGGTCTGGTCGATGGGGTGATCGCCGCGCCAATGCAGCAAATAGAGATCGAGGCGATCGGTGCGAAGGCGCTTCAGCGAGGCTTCGCACGCCTCCTGGACGCCGGTCTTGCTGGCGTGGTGGGGATAGACCTTGCTGACCAGGAACACCTTCTCGCGCCAGCCGTCCGCAAGGGCGGCGCCCACCAGTTCCTCGCAGGCGCCATCGCCATACATTTCCGCGGTGTCGATGAGGGTGAGACCCCGTTCGATCCCGCCGCGCAGCGCCTCGATCTCGGTGTTGCGCCGATCGCTCTGTTCGCCCAGGAGCCAGGTGCCCTGGCCCAGGGCCGGCACGGCTTCGCCGCCGTGCAGGGTAACCATCTTTGCCATCGTCAGCGTCTCCACTCTCCTGGCGGACACGGCCAGCGCTTTGGCGTTCTCATGACGCAACGCTGGCGGTCCACCGCATCGCCCGCGGTCGGCCTCTCATGGGCCGTGCCGCGGACGATGATCCGTGCAGCCGTCTTCAGATGTGTCCGAAGATCTGGCTGAATTCATACGCCGTCTGGGCAATGCCGCTGCTGGTGGGCGAAACATACCCGATGCTGCTGGCATTGTCCCGGCCCACCGACCAGATGGACAGCCCGGCAATGTCTTCATTCCCCTGGGCATAATCCACCAGTTGCTGGGCATCGCTGAGGGTGAACACCTCGCTCTGCACGTCGTTGATGCCGATCATCACCGTGATGCCGAGCTTGGCATCCAGGTGCAGCGCGGCGAGCTGCGACAGGGTGGCCTGGGCGGCGGAAATGGCATCGTTGCCCATGTCGCCGGTGTCGGAATAGGCACCGTAGTCCATGGCCATGATATTCACGGTGTCGATATGCACCCCGTCGCTGATGGCCTGCTTGAGGATGTTCAGCCCGTCATTGGTCAAGCCGTCGGTGAGCACCGGCAAGGTGAACGACACCTTGAGATCTGGATTGGCCGCCTCCAGCGCCACCAGCGCCTGGTCGCGCAGATGATTGGCGGCGGTGTTGGGCAAAGCCGAGCCTTCGATATCGAAGTCGATCTTGTTCACGTGATAGGTGTCCAGCACCGACTGATAGGCGTGGGTGAGTGCCGTCGCGCTGGAGAAGGTGAGCGCGGCTTCCTGGCCATTGGCGCCGCCGAACGAGATGGTGATGTCGCCGCCGATGGCCTGGATGGCCGCCACCTGGTCATGGATGGTGGAGCCATTGCTCAAAGTGTCGTTGGCGATGGTGCCGGTGCCGCCCCAGCCGATGGTGTCGTGGCCGGAGCTGAGCACGAAGGCGAGCGTGAAATCGGTGACGCCGGAGGCCTGGGCGATGCCCTTCAGGTCCTGGCTGGTGCTGAGCGACATGTCGATATAGGGCGAATAAGTCTGGGTGCCGTGGCTGCTGCCCGCCGGATCGGTGGTCACCGTGATGGGCGTCGCCTGGGGCGAGGTGCCGGCCTCGTCCACCGCCGCCACGGTGAATTGATAGGCGGTCTGCGCGGTGAGGCCCGCGACCTTGAAATAGGTGTCGTGGGTGGTGCCCAGCAGCACGCCGTTCTCATAGATCTGATACGCCGACACCGTGCCGACGCCGGTGACCACGGCGGCATCCCAGATCAGCACCGCGGAGGTGTCCGAGACGCTGGTGGCGAACAGGTCTTCCGGGGCGTGCGGCACCACGGGGGTGCTGTCCAGATACCCCACGAAGGTCCACACATTACCGGTGCCCACGGCGCCGTTGTGGGTGGAGGGATCGGTGCCCTGGGTCCACCAATTGGCCTCGTAGATCAGCCCGCCGACCGCCGCATGGGCCCCGGCCACATAGACCGCGGTGGCCGACCAGGGATCGGCATAAGTGGTGGTCCCACCGGTGGACCCGCCCGTCGAGCCACCGGTTGAACCGCCCGTGCTGCCGCCGGTTGAACCACCCGTGGAGCCGCCCGTCGACCCGCCGGTGCTGCCGCCGGTCGAACCGCCAGTCGAACCGCCCGTGGAGCCCGTCGCGCCGGAGAGCGCCGTGCTCCATTCCGCCAGCGCCCCGGAATCCTTGGCGGAGATGTTGGCGAGGGTCAGTTCCGACAGCGTCACGCCGTCCAGCGTATAGGTCTGGCTGTTGCTGGGAATGGAGATCACCACCGAGCCATTGACCTCGCTGACGCTGAAATTGTCGGCCGAGAACCAGCCGAAATCCAGCTTGTCGAGCGCGGTGTCGAAATGCAGCACCGTATGGCTGCCCCAGGCCCAGGTGATGGTGGTCACCGTGGCCAGGCCATCGCCCGTGTGGTCGCCGGTGCCGCCGGTGCTGCCACCGGTGGAGCCCCCTGTCGTGCCGCCGCTCGTGCCGCCTG
Organism: Azorhizobium sp.; assembly: GCA_965227945.1. GTDB lineage: Bacteria > Pseudomonadota > Alphaproteobacteria > Rhizobiales > Xanthobacteraceae > Azorhizobium. Next base: position 1,598,643 of record CBDDGQ010000005.1, read on the forward strand.
TGCTGCCCCCGGTGGAGCCACCGGTGCTGCCGCCGGTCGAACCGCCCGTGGCGCCGGACAACGCCGTGGTCCATTCGGTGACGGCGGAGGCGTCCTTCGCCGCGATATTGGCGAGCGTCAGCTCGGACAAGGTGACGCCGGTCAGCGTATAGGTCTGGTTGTTGGAGGGAATGGCAATGACGACGGCGCCATTGACTTGGGAAATGGTGAACTGATCGGCCTGAAACCAGCCGAAATCCAGCACATCGACCGCCGGATCAAAGGCGATGTTTGCGTTTGCGCCCCAAGCCCAATTGATCGTCGTGGTCTTTCCCATTACCCACCTGCGCCAGATTGCGACCATCACCGGCACCCGCCCGGGCAACTCGGCGCATGATCTATGTTAACTCAATAATTCAAGGCGAAATAGTAACGAACAACAGGACTATCACCTGATTTGCTCCAATATGGAAGACGAGACTTCCTCCACTTTGGTGCATTCACCCGGTCGCCAGCGGTGTCTGTCCTCGGCTTCCCCTCAGCCGCGCCTGGACGTGCCGCCGCCACGCGATGCGCCGCACGCGCCGTCCGCACGCGCCGGATGGGAGCGCCGGGGCCCCTCACCGCGGTGCCGCCATCGGCCCCTCAGGCCGCACCCGCGCCCGGCGCTCGGTGAGGAAATCGAACACCCACTTGGGGATGATCAGGCCAAGGCTCAACGCCATCACGATCGCCAGCGCCATGACGCCGTCGGCGATGGTGACGTTGATGAGGTCCGCCGCCGGGGTTCCCCCGTGCTGGATCTGCACCAGTCCGCTGACGAAGCGGAACAGGAAGACGCCGGGCATCATGGACACCACCGAGGCAAACCCCACCGCCGCAAAGGGCAGGTTCAGCCGACGCGCCACCGGCGCCATGATCGTCCCCACCGCAAGGCCGGCCGCCAGCGCGCCCGTGGCCAAGTCCATGCCCGCTTGGACGATGGCCGCCCAGTGCAGGGCATGGGCCAGCATGCCCACCGCCACCGGCCATCCGATCATACGCCAGGGCATGGAGAAATAGGTGGCGTAGCAGGCCACGGCGACGCCCGCGGGGATCACATCCTGCCAGATCGGCACCGTCCGCCCAGCGGAGGCGAGCGGCAGCGAGACCCCCAGCAGCGTCATGCCGAGCAGCAGCCCCGCCGCGATCGACGCGGTGATGAGCAAGGCGAAGGTCAAGCGCGCCACGCCCAGATCGATCCGCCCTTCGATCAGATCGAACGCGCCATTCAGCAGATGCGGTCCCGGCACCAGGATCATGCACGGGCAGATGGCCACCAGGCGCAAGGCCGAGGGCATGCCGAAGCGGACATCCAGCGCGCCGATGATGCCGGCCAGCAGCGCCGCCGCGAAGGTCTGCAGCAGCACGTTGGAGGACACCGCGGCGATGCGGCGGCGCAGCACCGCGCCGAAGCCGGCGCTCAAGACGATCAACAGCACCGACGACCATTGGTCGACGCCATAGATCACCGCCAGCGACAAGGCCCCGGCTGCGGCGGCCAGAGCGAACAGCCCGGTGGACACCGAGGGCAGCTTGCTGATGCGATGGATTTCCGCGAAGGCCAGCGCCGGCGACAGGCGCCCCTCGGAGACCGCCAGCGCGGTCCGCCAGGCGAGGCTCACCCGGTGCATGTCGACCCCGGTCGGCTCCGCCGCCACCAGCGCCAGCGCGGAGGCGCCCTCGGTCTCGGACTGGAGCACCAGTTCGCCCCAGCGCGGCAGAAGACGCGCCTTCAGTCCGGCGGCGCTGGCGAGCGCTTCGGTGCCGATGATGGTCTGGCGGGTGGACTGGCCGTTGGTGAACAGCAGGCGCCCCAAAGCGAGGGCAAGCGTGGACGGCTCCGTTGGCATCAGGCAAACGCCTCCTCGCACGTCACGTCGCCGCCGCACATCCCGCAACCGCCCATGGCAGGTAAGAAGATCCCGCCGATGATGTCAATGGCACGCCCTGGAGGCACCCTCCGCCCCCTGATCCCGGCCGCCGGTGCAGATGAGCCGATGCTCATCAAGACCCGTGCCCGCCCTGGAGCCGGTTCGGACGCCACCCGAGCGGGCCCTGCCCCATCCATCGCCCGCCCCATAGACCGCGGCCCGATGTGCAGACGCGGATCGACCGCACTGCACACAGATGGCCCCCGGCCCGCCTGCGCCGCCCCGTTCAGGATAGTTCGGCATTGTACTGACAAATATATGACAGAATAAATTGTGCCTCTCGATCCGTTCTACATCACACCGTCCTGCGATCCGCTTTCGCTACTGCGACAGATCGCGACGCTGATTGACGGCACCATGGGAACATGGCACCCTTAACTGGTACCCACGTGCCCCTCCCCGCTTTTGGTGCCTTCCACTGCCACGTCGGCTTGCGTGTCCAACCGGGACCATTTCAGCCATGACCGAGACCACCGCCGACCACCCTACGCTGCAGAGCGTGCCGATCGGGATCGCGGCCGCGGGAACCCGCGCCGAATTCGACAGCATGGGCACCGTGGACGTCCCCGCCGATCGCTACTGGGGGGCGCAGACGGAGCGGTCGTTGCACCATTTCAACATCGGCGGCGATCGCATGCCCAAGGCGGTCTATCACGCCTATGGCTATGTCAAGAAAGCCTGCGCCCTGGTGAACGCCGCCGCCGGCCGCCTGCCGGACTGGAAGCGCGACGCCATCGTCCAGGCCGCGAACGAGACCATCGCCGGCGCGCTGGACGACCACTATCCGCTTTATGTCTGGCAGACCGGGTCGGGCACCCAGTCGAACATGAATGTGAACGAGGTGATTTCCAACCGCGCCATCCAGCTTCTGGGCGGCCAGTTGGGCACGCAAAAGCCGGTGGGGCCGAACGACGACGTCAATATGGGCCAGTCGTCCAACGACACCTTCCCGACCGCCATGCACATCGCCACCATCTATGCCATCGACGAACAGCTCGTGCCGGCGGTGACCAAGCTGGTGGAGGTGATCGAGGCCAAAGCCGACGGCTGGATGGATGTGGTCAAGATCGGCCGCACCCATCTGGAGGACGCCGTTCCCCTCACCGTGGGCCAGGAATGGCACGGCTGGGCCGGCCAGATCCGCGCCTGCATCGCCGATCTCCAGGCCTGCCGCGCCGGCCTGTATGAACTGGCGGTGGGCGGAACGGCGGTGGGCACCGGCCTCAACGCCCCTCCCGGCTTCTCCAAGGACGTGGCGGCCCAGATCGCCGAGCTGACCGGCAAGCCCTTCGTCACCGCGCCCAACAAGTTCACCGCTCAGGGCTCGCTGGATGCCATGGTGCGCGCCTCCGCGGCCCTGCGGGGCCTGGCGGTGGCGCTGATGAAGATCGCCAACGACATGCGCTGGCTGGCCTCCGGCCCGCGCTGCGGCTTCGGCGAATTGAAGCTGCCGGACAATGAGCCGGGCTCCTCCATCATGCCCGGCAAGGTCAATCCCACCCAGTGCGAGGCGATGGTGATGATCGCCATCCAGGTGCTGGGCAATGACAGCGCTGTCGCCATCGCCGGCAGCCAGGGCAATTTCGAGCTCAACGCCATGCGCCCGATCATCATCAACAATGTCCTGCATTCGGCGCGCATCCTCGCCGACGGCTGCGACCGCTTCCGCGAATTCTCGGTGGAGGGGACCGAGATCATCCGCGAGAAGATCCAGAGCTATGTGGACGGCAGCGTCATGCTGGTCACCGCCCTCTCGCCGGTGATCGGTTATCAGAACGCCGCCCATATTGCGGAAAAGGCCATTGCCGACGGCACCACGCTGAAACAGGCGGCCCTCGCCTCCGGCAAGGTGGACGAGGCCCTGTTCGACAAGACCATCCGCCCCCTCGACATGGTCGGCAAAGGTCTCGCGGGCGCCTGAGGAGGCAGTCATGATCCGTTGCGTACGCATGTGGACCGGGCCGGACGGCAATTCCCTGTTCGAGGAAGGCGAGATCACTTTGGCGGAAGGCGCGCGGGGCGATTTCGTCGGCCTGCCGGTGACCGCCAAGGAGATCTCCTTCCAGGAGACCCGGTCCGGCGGCTCCTATGCCTGGCACCAGGACCCGGTGCCGCGCTTTGTCATCACCTTGTCCGGGACGCTGGAATTCGCCACCAAGTCGGGGGCGACCTTCACCATCCGGCCGGGCGACATCTTGCTGGCCCAGGACAACAGCGGCTCCGGCCACACCTGGCGGCTGATCGGCGATGAGCCGTGGCGGCGCGCTTATGTGGTCTATGCGGACGATACGGACCTGCGTTTCACCCCCCATCCCAGCCAGGAGCCGGCCGTATGACCCCCTCGGATTCGTCCCGCGCCGACATCGTCCTGATCGGCGTCGGCATCATGGGCGCCACGCTGGGCACCGTGCTGAAGGAATTGCACCCCGCCTATTCCGTGGTGATGTTCGAGCGCCTGGACGACTGCGCGCAGGAAAGCTCGGAGGCCTGGAACAATGCGGGCACCGGGCATGCGGCCAATTGCGAGCTGAACTACACGCCCCAGCGGCCCGACGGCACGGTGGAGATTGCCCAGGCGCTGAAGGTCAATACCGAGTTCGACCTCTCCCGCCAGCTGTGGGCCTATCTGGTGACCAAGGGCGCGATCCCCGATCCGCGCGCCTTCATCCACCCCTGCCCGCACATGAGCATGGTGTGGGGCACCGAGAATGTGGCCTTCCTCAAGGCCCGCTTCGAAGCCATGTCCGCCCATCACTGCTATGCCGGGATGGAATATACCGAGGACCGCGCGCAGATCGACACATGGGCCCCCCTCACCATGGATGGGCGCGATCCCAGCCAGCCGGTGGCCGCCACGCGCATGATCACCGGCACGGACGTGGACTATGGCTCGCTGACCCACCTGCTGGTGGCCCACCTGCAGGCGCAGCCGGATTTCCACCTGCATTACAACACCGAGGTGGAGGATCTCACCCGCGAGGCCGATGGCCGGTGGCAGGTCACCTTCAAGGACACCCGCAGCGGTCAGCGCCAGTCGCTGTCCGCCGGCTTCGTCTTCATCGGTGCCGGCGGGGCGGCCATCGATCTGCTGCAGAAGTCGCAGATCCCCGAGGGCAAGGGCTATGGCGGCTTCCCGGTGAGCGGCATCTGGCTGCGCTGCGATGTGGATGCGGTCACCTCCCGCCATCACGCCAAGGTCTATGGCAAGGCCTCCACCGGCTCGCCGCCCATGTCCGTGCCGCATCTGGACACCCGGGTGATCGGCGGCAAGACCTCTTTGCTGTTTGGCCCTTATGCCGGCTTCTCCACCAAATTCCTGAAGCACGGCTCGCTCACCGATCTGTTCGGCTCCATCACCCTGGACAATGTGGTGCCGCTGCTGGACGTGGCCCGGCATAACGTCGCCCTGACGGAATATCTGATCGCCCAGGTGCTGCAGACCCACCATCATCAGTTCGAGATGCTGAAAGCCTTCTTCCCCAATGCCAAGCGCGTGGACTGGAAGGAAGCGGTGGCGGGGCAGCGGGTGCAGGTCATCAAGCCCTATGCGGACGGCGGCGGCTATCTGGAGTTCGGCACCGAGCTGGTGCCGGCGGCGGACCGCTCGCTGGTGGCGCTGCTGGGCGCCTCCCCCGGCGCCTCCACGGCGGCCTTCATCAGCATGGAAGTGCTGCGCACCTGCTTTGCCGACAAGCTCACTGACGACGCCTGGCTGCCGGCACTGAAGCGCATCATTCCCACCTATGGCATCGACCTGACCACCGACGCCGACGCCTGCCGCGCCACCCGCGCCGCCACGGCGCCCATCCTCAAGATCGACAACATCTGACGGCCGGTGCCGGCTCCGATCGCCAGGATCGGGGCCGGCGGGCCGGCTCCCCTTCCACCAGGGGCGCGCGGCCAGGACGCCAAGGGGCTGCCCCCGACCGGCACGCAGCCTCCGCACCCACGCCCGGCGCTCACCGCCATCCCCTGCCATGGTAGCCAGGGGCGACGGCCCCCTGGGGCCGCTTGCGGTTGCCGGCCGAGAGCGACACGATCCTTTCGGCGCCTCTGGGCGGTCCGCCGTGCGACCGCATCATATCCCGGCGCTTGGCGTGGACCTGAGCGCGCGTGGCCCAGATCTGTATGGGATCAGAAGGTGGCGCCGCCTGCTTCACCGACCACCGGCCGGGGATACAGGCCCGCTCGCTCAAGATGAAACGATGGGAGCGCTCGTAAAGGCAACGTCCGACCCAGAACTCGTCAAGGCCGCCACCCACAGGCTCCCATCGACAAGCGCCGACGGCGTACCCGCAAGAAGGGCATTAGACGGTCCCAGACGTTGGAACGGGCTCCATGTTCCCGCTGTACCATCTCCGTCGGTGGAAAACTGGCTCAGGAACACGCTGGGCGGAGCCGGAAAGTTGAGGATGAAGGCGGCCCAGAGCGTATTGTCGAGCGTGAACAAGCCGACCGATCCCGATGGCTGAACTCCGAACGGTATATTTGTTGCCTGGACCAACCCACTGTCGGTCAGTTTCATGATAATGCCCTGGACAGCCGCAGCTCCGCTTCCCAGGTACCCGCCCACGTAGGTCACGTTATTGGCTGTGACCATCGACGTGGGCTGAAAGCCGGAATTGGGGCACGCCAATTGCACAATCGGCGACCAGTTCCCCGGCTTATTACTCGTGTCGATCATATTTTGCGTGGCAAATAAGCCGCCTGGTCCAGATGTCCCGCCATAATAGATTACGGTGGGTAGCCCATCATATAGCCCGGCAGCCACGGCGTTATTGGTTTCCGCTCCTAATATTTGTTTACATGCATCCCAGACGTTATTTGACATGCGCGAGAAAAAAACATCGACACCCGTGCCAAGCCCGGAATAGACGACCCAAACGTCATGCCCGACGTTGAAGACCGCTGGTGCGATCTGCGAGTTCGCGCCGGGAATCACCGAGCTGGAGGTCAGCGCGCCATTTTTGATGGCGCCGCACCAGATGTTGGTGGTTGTGCCGGCCGCCCGTGCGATGGCATACGGCGCGCCCGAATTGGCCGCAAGTTGACACGCCATCGCGGCTGTCAGACTCGTTACGTTCCAGTTTCCGAATGAACCGAACGGCATATCCTCACCCCCATCTTTGATGCGATTTGCGAAATCCGTTTTCTTCCGGCAGCAATTGGCTGCCAGTCTGATGTCGTGGCATGTTTTATTATCGCGGCGATCCTCTCGCGATGATTCTCTACGCTGGACACGCACCGACGCTTGGAGCACGGGATCGCGCGGAAGTTTGCGATGCATCACGCACCATCCAAACCGCCCGCGCCCGCCCGTTGGCATATTGCGTCATGGCACAGAGACGGACGGTCGGCAGCAGAGGTGACGGATAGCCACCCGGCTCACTATTCTTATGGGGTTGGCAGCAGCCCGGATGTATACTGAATAAAGCCGTCGGGAGCTGTCAAAGTCGCGACTATCAAGTTCTGTACAGAAAGACCATCAACCGTGACAGCGTGTACTGCCATTGAGGCGGAGGTTGCGAGTGGCCCCCCACCAATGATATTGACCATTTTCGGCACTTCCCACACCGGCGCCGTCTCGATGTCTGTCAGCGTCGTGAGATAAATTCCAGGCGGTGCTGGGAATTCGACGACAAAACTTGCCCATAGCTGATTGTTTATATTGACGATATTCACCGGCCCTACAGGCAGTCCCGTGACCGGAACGTCCGGCATTCTGACCAGGCCCGTATCGGTCAACAGCATCAAGGCACCCGGCGTATTGCCAAGCTCGCCGCAGACAAAGGTTCCACCGATCACGCTCGCCATGGAGCGCGGCATGAACCCCGGGTCAGCCGAAATCTGAGCGACCGGACACCACGAGCCGCTGTCCCCTTCGGACGGATAGTATTGCGAAACAAACACGCGACCCGCGACAGTCGAGGCACCGGCATACACCACGGTCAGCATGCCATTATAGATGCCGGCAGCAAGGGCATTGTTGGTCGAGGCGCCCGCAATCGGCTGAGCGGCGGTCCACCCGCCTTTTTTTGGATGCTGCGCCCAGTATATTTGCGGATCCGCCCCCAATCCGGAATAAATCAGCCACAGAAAATCATCCGCATTGATAAGACTAGGGCTGATCAGTGTATTCACGCCGGTTATGTTATTGGTGGTTGCAGGAGGGCTACCCTGCATATTCCCGCCCCAGACAGCGGTTGCCGGACTTGACTGCCGACCCACGACATATACGTCATTCGTATAGTCATTGTCAGACCAGCTTGCCATGACCGGCGGAAAGGGGCCGGTGGTGCCAGTCGGAATCCACTTTTGAAATGGTGGAATCTGCACGATCACTTCCTCCCGTCGCTTGGAGGTATGATAACGCAACGAGGACTAATTTAAAGTTGTTTTTTTCTTAGATACAACCAGGATAGGGACTGCCGGTGGCTTCGCAACATGGCAAGCGATGGGACATCCGGAACAGCATGCGATCGATGCGGCCCCGTGGCCCAGGCCGGCAAACGCCCGCGGCGCGGATGCACGCAAAGGTTGCGACCACCAGGTATCCGAACCAGTCAAGCGGGTCCAGGCGCCGCGTGTCCCTATTCCGCGCGCAACTCCTCTTCGGCGGTACCGCGCGCCCGGATGAGACAGGCGCCGGCGCGGTCTTGGGGACGGCTGCTGGGTGACCCGCAGTACCAGTGCCCTTTTGCGACGCCCGCCGGCCGAACGCTCGAACAGGCCGGCCGCGACGCCGGCGTCATGGACGCCAGGCGGGGGGTCTCGTCCAGCCCCGTGAGAATGCGCTCAAGGCGCTCCTGTGGCGGCCAGCGACCCCAGGACCGCCTCGGTGACGTGCTGCCCTTTCCGACGGATCTGGGCTCTCCAGGAAGCGAATTTTAGTTTAGTGAGGATCGCCAATCCATGTGCACGCCGTGGGCTTGCACGCGTCGAAGAGTGGCAGTTGGGTCGTGTCGTGGCGAAAAGTCGAATGCCCGCGACGCGACCTGCTGCCGTGAAGTTACGAGAAATGTCGAAAACTCAAGCGCTTAGATTTTCCGTTGCCCCCATGATGGAGTGGACGGACCGCCATTGTCGCGCCTTCCATCGCACGCTGACGCGGCACGCGCTGCTTTATACGGAGATGGTCACCGCGCTGGCGGTGATCCATGGGGATCGGGCGCGGCTGCTGGGGTTTTCGCCCTGCGAGCACCCGCTGGCGGTGCAATTGGGTGGCAGCGATCCCCAGGCCCTGGCGCAGGCGGCGCGGATCTGCGCCGACTTCGGCTATGACGAGATCAACCTCAATGTGGGCTGCCCCTCCGACCGGGTGAAAGGCGGCAATTTCGGCGCCTGCCTCATGCGCGACCCGGCGCTGGTGGCCGACTGTGTGGCGGCCATGAAAGCCGCCGTGGCCATTCCGGTGACGGTGAAATGCCGGATCGGCGTGGACGAGCAGGACGTGGAACTGGCCCTTGATGCGCTGGCCGATGCGGTGATCGCCGCCGGGGCGGACGGGCTCATCGTCCATGCCCGCAAGGCTTGGCTGCAGGGCCTCTCCCCGAAGGAAAACCGCGAAGTCCCGCCACTGGATTATGACCGGGTGCGGCGGCTCAAGGCGCGCCTGCCACAGGTGCCGGTGGTGCTCAACGGCGGCCTCCTCACCCTCGCCCAGGCCAAGAACGAAAGTGCCGGGCTCGATGGGGTGATGCTGGGCCGCGCCGCCTATCAGGATCCCGATCTGTTGCTGGCGGTGGATCCGGAGATCTTCGGCGTCCCCGCCGCTTATGCGGACGGCTTTGCCGCCGTGGCGGCGTTCGAGCCTTATATGGCGGCCCATGTGGCGGCGGGCGGACGGCTGCACGACATCACCCGGCACATGCTGGGCCTGTTCGGCGGCCGGCCCGGCGCCCGCGCCTATCGGCGGACGCTGGCCACCCAGGCGCTCATCCCCGGCGCCGGCCTGGAGGTGGTGCAGGCCGCGCTCGCCTGCCTCCGCCGCCCCGAGGCCCGCTCCGACGCCGCCTGATCTCGGCCCCCGCCTACCCCGCCGCGCCGCGCGCCGCCGGCGCGACCCGCCGATCTGCCTCTGGACAGCCGGCCTGGGCTGATGCACATGGCGGCGTCGCCGTCGCGACGATCGCGAGGCGCCATGCTGTCCGCCATTCCCTGGAGTGAACTGGCCTATCTCGTGGCCGCCCTGCTGGCGGGCGGCGTCGCCACCGGCATCCTCGCCGGCCTGCTGGGGGTGGGTGGCGGCGGCATCATCGTCCCCGTGCTCTACGAGGTGTTCCGCATCATCGGCGTGTCGGAGGATGTGCGGATGCAAGTGTGCGTCGGCACCTCGCTCGCCATCATCGTTCCCACCGCCGTGCGCTCCTACCGCGCCCATCAGGCGCGCGGGACGGTGATTCCCGGCGTGCTGGCCATCTGGCGGCTGCCGGCCATCGCCGGGGTGGTGGTGGGCGCAACGCTCGCCGGCTTCGTCAAGGGCTGGGTGCTGCAGGCGGTGTTCATCGCCTTGGTGTGCGTGCTGGCCACCAAGAGCTTCGCCGGCCAGACCCATTGGCGGCTGGGCGACGCGCTGCCCGGCAAGACCGCCATGCGCATTTCCGGCTTCTTCATCGGCATGGCCTCGTCGATGGTCGGGGTGGCGGGCGGTGGCCTCTCCACCATCTTTCTCAGCCTCTATGGCGTGCCGATCCACGCCGCGGTGGCGACCTCGGCGGGCCTCGGCATCTTCATTCCGCTGCCGGGGGTGATCGGCTATGCCATCGCCGGCTGGCCGCATTTGAGCCAGTTGCCGCCGCTGTCGCTGGGCTATGTGTCGCTGCTGGGCTTCGTGTGCATGGCGCCGGTGAGCGCCCTCACCGCTCCCATCGGGGCGCGCATGGCGCATGCGCTGCCGCGGCGGACCCTGGAAATCGGCTTCGGCGTCTTCCTGCTGCTGATCGCCGCCCGTTTCCTGGTGGAGATCGTGGCCGGCTAAGGCCCGCCACGATCCGGCGCGCGCCTACCAGGCGCCTACCAGGTGTGGCGGAAGCCGGCGGTGATGCTCTTGCTGATCTCGCTGCCGGTGTTGGCCACCGTGGTGGTGAGGGTGAGCGGCCCCATCAGCTGCTGCTGGGCGCTGGCCGACGGCAGCCATGCGTGGTCGCTGGAAGTAAGATTGGTGGCCACCGAAAACACCGTGCCGGTGTCGCGCAGATTGAGGCTCACCGACTTTCCGGTCTCCCACCCCGCCGCCTGATCGAGGCTGCGGGTGAGGGCATAACTGTCATTGAAGCTGGCGGTGATATGGTCCCACACCACCCAACTGCGCGAGAAGGTGGTGCCGAGCCGCCCAGACTCTTGCGTCGGGTCCAGCCGCATGTCCACGGTACTCTGGGTCCAGGGCAGGAAAGCGGCTTGCACCGGCACATCCATGCGCGCCCAGGCGGCCGCAGCGGACGTATTGGCCACCGCCCAAGGCAACGGACGGCCGGGCTGGACGGTGGACACCGTCGCGGCAGCCACCGACAGATCGAGGCCGAACCGAGCCCCCTCAAGCCACACGGGCACGCTGGTGACGGAAACGGCCGCACTGCCGTCGGTATTGGTGACGCGGGTCACCGTGGTCTTGATGTCGTCCGCCTGCGCGGCGCCGGCAAAGCTGGCCAAGGCGACCCCGGCGATGAGGCGGCGGGACAGTCGGTTTCCGGTAGCGGTGCGTGATCGCATACGGTTCTCCGTTGATGTCGAAAACCCATCAGCGGACGGATCCATCGAGATCCGTTCCCCTTTGACCCAGCCCACGCCCATGTGCCGCGCCGCAGGTTAATGATTTCTTGCCGCACCGCAACATCTCCGGTTCCAGCGGATCACGTCTGCGCCATGCGCATGGCTATGGTCGCCCTGCCCGCGCCGCGCGGTGCTTGTCGGCGGACGGTGGGGGCCTTAATGCCGCTGCAGGGAGATGACGATGCCACACGAGACCAGCGCCGCCGACGCCGCCACCTTGCACGCTCTGCTGAGCCGCATCGCCGATGCGCTGGAGCGCAGCGCGCCGCCGGTCAGTGCCAAGACGGATTTCGAGGCCGCCGACGCCTTCGTCTGGGCCACCGAGCCGGTGCGGTTCGAGCCGGTGCCGCGGGTCAACCGGGTGGACATGGAGCTGTTGCAGGGCATCGACCGGGTGCGCGACCAATTGGTGGACAACACCCGCCGCTTCGCCAACGGGCTGTCGGCCAACAATGCGCTGCTGTGGGGCGCCCGCGGCATGGGCAAGAGTTCGCTGGTGAAGGCGGCGCATGCCTATGTGAATGCGAGCCGCACCGATGCCGCCGGGCCGCGCCTCAAGCTGGTGGAAATCCATCGCGAGGACATCGAGAGCCTGCCGGCGCTGATGTCCCAAGTGAAGGCCTCGCGGCACCGCTTCATCGTGTTCTGCGATGACCTGTCCTTCGATGCGGACGACACCTCCTACAAATCGCTGAAGGCGGTTCTGGAAGGCGGCATCGAGGGCCGGCCGGACAATGTGATCTTCTACGCCACCTCCAACCGTCGCCACCTGCTGCCGCGCGACATGATGGACAACGAGCGCTCCACCGCCATCAATCCCGGCGAGGCGGTGGAGGAGAAGGTGTCGCTGTCCGATCGCTTCGGCCTGTGGCTGGGCTTCCACAAATGCAGCCAGGACGAATATCTGGCCATGGTCGCCGGCTATGTGGCGCACCACCGCATTCCCGTGGACGAAGCGGTGTGGCGGCCGGACGCGCTGGAATGGGCCACCACCCGCGGCGCCCGCTCGGGCCGCACCGCCTGGCAATATGTGCAGGATCTTGCCGGCCGCCTGGGCGTTCCCCTCGCCACCAGCTGAGACCCGCGGCCCCTGGCTGCGGCGCTCCGGTGCCGCGGCTGCGATGGGGTCGCAAGCATCGCAGGGAGTGCGGTCCGACCCGCGTCGTCCAGCGCCCCTGCGCCGTCGACCCGCGCCTTCATAGCGACTGAGGCCCCAGTGGCCACGCCCACCCCCGGCGACCCGCGTAGGCGGGCGCCGGCGCTCCGCGACACACGGGCGCCCGCTCGTGCCGAAATTCCGGCAGACGCCGCGGCGCTCACGCGTGAGACCGCGCGCCGCGACCCCTTCACGAATTTGTGGGGCATCCCGCGCAAATGAGCCGGGAACACCGCCCCCCCTCCTGAACTTGAAGCTGCCAACGGGGCGCGCACGGTTCGCTGCCGCTGCGCCACGCCATCGTCGCCCAGGGGGCCGCTCGGCCTGCCTACGGGCGCCTTCGTGCGTCCTACCTTGGAATTAGCAAAATGAAAGGGATCAGGTTCTCCCATGAGCTCACCTGATGGACCTCACTTCAGTCGGCGCGATGTGCTGATCGCCACCGCCGCCACGGCCCTGGCGGGGGCCTCCTCCACCGCCACCGCCCAGCCCTCTCCGTCCCGCCCCGCCTCTGGAGCCCCGCTCATGTCCGGTCCGGTCTCTGGCCCCGCTTCCGGGGCGCCCGTCATGTCCCGTGTCGAGTTCCTGGTGAACGGCACGCCGCACCAGCTGGAGCTGGATACCCGCACCACGCTGCTCGACGCCTTGCGCGAGCACCTCCATCTCACCGGCACCAAGAAGGGCTGCGACCACGGCCAGTGCGGCGCCTGCACGGTGATGGTCAATGGCCGGCGGATCAATTCCTGCCTATCCCTGGCCGTGATGCACGACCAGGACAAGGTCACCACCATCGAAGGGCTGGGCACGCCCGAGGCGCTGCATCCCATGCAGGCCGCCTTCGTGAAGCACGACGGCTACCAGTGCGGCTATTGCACACCGGGGCAGATCTGCTCGGCGGTGGCGGTGCTGGACGAGATCAAGGCGGGCACGCCCAGCCATGTGAGTGCCGATCTTAACGCCACGCCGCAGGTCACCGCCGAGGAGCTGCGCGAGCGCATGAGCGGCAACATCTGCCGCTGTGGGGCCTATTCAAACATTGTCGACGCCATGTCCGAAGTCGCCGGGAGGACCGCATGAAAGCCTTCACCTACGAACGTGCGCTCTCCCCCGCCGACGCCGCCGCTGCCGCGGCGCGGGTGCCCGGCGCCAAATTCATCGCCGGCGGCACCAATCTCTTGGATCTGATGAAGCTGGAGATCGAAAGCCCCAGCCACCTGATCGACGTGAACGGCCTCGCCCTCGACACCATCGAGGCGACGGACGACGGCGGCCTGCGCATCGGCGCTTTGGTACGCAATGCCGATCTCGCGGCCGATCCGCGCATCCGCCGCGATTATGCCCTGCTCTCCCGCGCCCTTTTGGCCGGGGCCTCCGGCCAGTTGCGCAACAAGGCCACCACCGCCGGCAACCTGCTCCAGCGCACCCGCTGCCCTTATTTCTACGACACCAACCAGCCCTGCAATAAGCGCCAGCCCGGCAGCGGCTGCAGCGCGCTGGAAGGTGTCAGCCGGCAGTTGGGCGTGGTGGGGGTCAGCGATGCCTGCATCGCCACCCATCCCAGCGACATGGCCATCGCCATGCGCGCCCTCGACGCCACGGTGGAGACCGTCCGCCCCGATGGCTCGGTGCGGGCCATCCCCATCGCCGATTTCCACACCCTGCCCGGCGATACGCCGCAGGTGGAGACCACGCTGGCGGCGGGCGAACTCATCACCGCCGTGACCCTGCCAAAGCCGGTGGGCGGACGGCACATCTACCGCAAGGTGCGCGATCGCGCCTCTTATGCCTTCGCGCTCATTTCGGTCGGCGCGATCGTGCAGCCGGACGGCACCGGACGCGTGGCCGTGGGTGGCGTGGCGCCCAAGCCGTGGCGCGTGGAGGCGGCGGATGCGGACCTGCCGCGCGGGGCGAAGGCGGTGAGCGAACGCCTGCTGGCGGACGCCCGCCCGACCGCCGCCAATGCCTACAAGCTGGCGCTGGTTCAGCGCACTCTCGGCGCCGTGCTGGCCGAAGCGAAGGGTTGAAGCCATGAAATTCGTCTCCCCCGCCACCATCAACCCTATTGATCAGCTGAAAATCATCGGCCAGCCGGTGGATCGCATCGACGGCCCGCGCAAGACCACCGGCACGGCCCCTTATGCCTATGAGCAGCATGACGCGGCGCCCAATGCCGTCTATGGCCAGGTGGTCGGCGCCGGCATCGCCAAGGGCCGCATCACCGCGATGGAACTGGAGGCCGCGCGCCGTGCGCCCGGCGTGCTGACCATCGTCACCGCCGAGACCGCTGGCAAGCTCGCCAAGGGCTCGCGCAACACTGCGCCGCTGCTGTGTGGGCCGGAGATCGCCCATTATCATCAGGCGGTGGCCCTGGTGGTGGCCGAGACCTTCGAGCAGGCCCGCGCCGCCGCCCAATTGGTGAAGATCACCTACGCCGCCGAGCCCGGTGCCTTCGATCTGGAGACGGCCCGGGCCTCAGCGACCAAGCCCGACGAGGGCGAACCCGACACTGCGGTGGGCGATTTCGCCGGGGCTTTCGCTAAGGCGGAGGTGCAGTGGGATGCCACCTACGCCACCCCCGACCATGCCCATGCCATGATGGAGCCGCACGCCTCCATCGCCGCCTGGACGGGCGACAAGCTCACCGTGTGGACCTCGAACCAGATGATCGCCTGGGGCACCGGGGATCTGGCCAAGACCCTCGGCATCCCCAAGGAGAATGTGCGGCTGATCTCGCCCTTCGTGGGCGGCGGGTTCGGCGGCAAGCTGTTCCTGCGCGCCGATGCGCTGCTGGCCGCCCTTGGCGCCCGCGCCGCCGGCCGCCCTGTGAAGGTGGCCCTGGCACGGCCGTTCATCTTCAACAACACCACCCATCGCCCGGCCACCATCCAGCGCATCCGCATCGGCGCCACCAAGGACGGCAAGATTACCGCCATCGGCCACGAGAGCTGGTCCGGCGATCTGAAGGGCGGCGGACCTGAACTGGCGGTGCAGCAGACCCGCCTGCTCTATGCCGGCGCCAACCGCATGACCGCGCTGCGCCTGGCGGTGCTGGACCTGCCGGAAGGCAATGCCATGCGCGCGCCCGGCGAGGCACCGGGCCTGATGGCGCTGGAGATCGCCATGGATGAGATGGCGGAAAAGCTGGGGCTCGACCCGATCGAGTTCCGCATCCGCAATGACACCCAGGTGGATCCGGAACACCCGCCCCGCCCCTTCTCCCAGCGCCAGCTGGTGACGTGCCTGCGCACCGGGGCCGAGCGCTTCGGCTGGGCCAAGCGCAGCGCCACCCCCGGCGGCCAGCGCGACGGGCGCTGGCTGGTGGGCATGGGCGTCGCCGCCGCTTTCCGCAACAATCTGGTGATGAAATCGGGCGCGCGGGTGCGGCTGGATGCCAAGGGCGTCGTGACGGTGGAAACCGACATGACCGACATCGGCACCGGCAGCTACACCATCATCGCCCAGACCGCCGCCGAGATGATGGGCGTGCCGCTGGACAAGGTGGTGGTGCTGCTGGGCGATTCCAGTTTTCCGGTGTCGGCGGGCTCCGGAGGCCAGTGGGGCGCCAATAGCTCCACCGCCGGGGTCTATGCCGCCTGCGTCAAGCTGCGGGACGCCATCGCCCAGAAGGTGGGCTTCAACTCCGCCGACGCGACATTCGCCGACGGCACGGTGCGCGCGGGCAACCGCACGGTGCCGCTGGCGGAGGCGGCCGGTGCGGACGGGCTGGTGGCCGAGGATTCCATGGAATATGGCGACCTCGAGAAGAAGGCCCAGCAGTCCACCTTCGGCGGGCACTTCGTTGAGGTGGGCGTGGACGTGGCCACGGGCGAAATCCGGATCCGCCGCATGCTGGCGGTGTGCGCGGCCGGTCGCATCCTCAACCCGAAGTCCGCCCGCAGCCAGGTGATCGGCGCCATGACCATGGGTGCCGGGGCGGCGCTGATGGAGGAACTGGCCATCGACAAAAGGCGCGGCTTCTTCGTCAATCACGATCTGGCCGGCTATGAGGTGCCGGTGCATGCGGACATTCCGCACCAGGACGTGATCTTCCTCGACGAGACGGACCCCATGTCCTCGCCCATGAAGGCCAAGGGCGTCGGCGAGCTGGGGATCTGCGGCGTGGGCGCGGCGGTGGCCAACGCCATCTACAATGCCACCGGCATTCGCGTGCGCGAATATCCGATCACCCTGGACAAGCTCCTGGACCGCATGCCCGCAATGGGTTGAACCAAAGCAGTGGGGCCGCGTCGATCACCGACGCGGCCCCATTTTTCTCCGGATCTGAGAGTGCCAGCCCGGTGCTATTCCTCGGGCTCGGTGGTGAAACGGAGCGGAAAGCCCTGGGACCGCGCCATGTCGGTGGCCTGGGCGGCCTTGGTTTCGGCCACGTCCCGTGTGAACACCCCCACCACGCACACGCCGCGCTTATGGGCCGTAGTCATCACCTTCAAGGCCTCATCGTCGCTCATGCGGAATTCGGCCTTGAGGATAACCACCACGAAGTCGCGCGGGGTGAAATCGTCATTCAGCAAGGTCACTTTGTAGAGTTGCGGACGCTCCACCTTGGGGCGCGTATCGAGGCGCGGCTTCTGGTCTGTGTCGGCCATGTGAGGCTCCCGGACGAAATCGCAAGACTGCGGATGGCGCGTTCTGCCACGTCGCCGCGCCATCCACCAATCAAAAGACGCTCATCACCGCGGCCCAGAATGCGCGGACGACCCGCCTGCGGGAGCCCCCGACGGCGCGGACCCGCCGCGCCGGCATCGCTTCCCTAAAGGAAGCCGATGGAGAACCATGGCACGAAGGTCAGCGCCAGCAGGCCGAGGAACAAGGCGCCCAGATAGATCCAGATGCGCCGCATCCCCGCTTCCGGCTGGACTTGCCCGATGATGCAGGCCGCATAGTAACACAGGCCGAACGGTGGCGCGAAGAGGCCGAGCCCCATGGCGAGGATCACGATCATGCTGTAATGCACCTCGTGAATGCCGAACTGGCGCGCGATGGGAAACAGCAGCGGTCCGAACAGGACGATGGCCGGAATGCCTTCCAACAGGCTGCCCAGGACGATGAAGGCCACCAGCGAGATCAGCAGAAAGCCCACCTGCCCGCCCGGCACGCCCGCCATCGCCGCGGCCAGGGCGTGGGAGAAGCCGGACTGGGTGAGCGCCCAGGCCATGGCGCTGGCGGCGCCGACGATGAACAGGATGGCGCCGGACAGCGAAGCGGTGCGCGCCAGCATGGGCAGCACGCCGCGCCAGCTCAGGCCACCGCGATAGATCAGCAGCCCCAGCAGCAGCGAATAGGCGATGCCGATGGTGGAGACCTCGGTGGCGGTCGCTACCCCCTCGACCACCGCCGTGCGGATCAGGAACGGCAGCAGCAGGGCCGGCAGCGCCACCAGCAGCGTCTTCAGGACCACGGACGCCGGCGCGCGCGGGAACACGGTCTGGTCTTCCTCCCGCCCGGCCCGATAGCGCGCCACCACCGCGAGCACCAGCGCCAGGACCACCGCCGGGAGGATGCCCGCGGTGAACAGCGCCGCAATGGACACGCCGGTCACGGACGCGATGGCGATGAGCACGATGGAGGGCGGGATGGTTTCGCTCATCGCCCCGGACGCGGCCAGGAGCGAGATCAGCTCCCCGTCCTTCATGCCGCGCTTGCGCATTTCCGGGAACAGGACCGGCGCCACCGCTGCCATGTCGGCGGTCTTGGAGCCGGAGATGCCGGACACCAGCAGCATCGCCCCCAGCAGCACATAGGACATGCCCGCCCGCACATGGCCCAGCAGCGAGGCCAGGAACGCCACCATCACCCGCGCCATGCCGGTGACGTCCACCAATTGACCGAGCAGCACGAACAGCGGGATCGCCAGCAGGATGAGCCCGCTCATGCCCTCGTCCATGCGCCCCACCACGATGGTGAGCGGCGTGGTGGTGACCGTGAGCAGATAGGCGGTGGTCGCCAAAGCGAAGGAGAAGGCGATGGGCACGCCCGAGAGCACCCCCACGCCCAGCAGGCCGATGAAGAACACCACCAGCGCCCAATTGCCGATCCCCGCGAGCATTGGCGCGGCCACATAGAAGACCGCCGCGATCAGCACCAGCAGCAAAGCAACGCTCACCACGTCGGTCCAGCCGTGGCGCGCCAGCTTGAGGGCGCAGCTCAGGAGCGCCAGGGTGAAGCCCACCGGCACCGCCAGCGCGCGCACCGTGCCCGGCCAGCCCAGGGCCGGCATTTCCACGAAGGACTGATCTTGCGTGTAGTCATAGGCCGCATGCATCAGCAGGGCGAGCAGCACGAAGACGCCGCCCACCGCCAGCGTCTCGCACCAGACCTGGGCCCGGCGCGAGAGCATGCCCACCACGAAGGTGAGGCGCATGTGCTCGCCGCGCTGGATGGCCACCACCGCCCCCAGCATGCCAAGCCACAGGAACAGGATGGAGGCCAATTCGTCCGACCAGATGATCGGCTGATGAAACGCCCGGGCGCAGATGCCGACGAACAGGATCAGCACCTCCGCCGCCACCAGCAGCGCGGCCGGGATCTCGACCAGATGGCGCAGCCAGCGTTCGGCGTCCGTCACCCAGGCGGGCGCGTGGCCCGCCGCGGCGCGCACTGTCCCGTGGGACCCGGACACCGCGCTCATACCAGCTCACCCGTCACCGTCTCCAGCGCCTTCCAGGCCTCGGCGCCGAACTTGTCCTTCCAGGTCTTGTAGAAGCCGGCATCGCTCAGGTCCTTGCGGAAGGGGGCTTTGTCGACCGTCTCGAAGATCAGACCCCGCGCCTGCAATTGCTCCTTCAGCGAGCCGTTGAGCCGCACCACGTCGGCGCGCTGTTCCATCGCCGCCCGGTCGAACTCGCGGCGCACCAGATCCTGCAGATCCGCCGGCAGTCGGGCGAAGGCGCGGCGATTGCCCATCAGCCAGAACGGGTCCCAGATGTGGTTGGTCTCGGAGACGTATTTCTGCACTTCGTAGAGCTTGCCGGACTCGATGGCGACAAGGCCGTTCTCCTGCCCATCCACGAGGCGCGTCTGCAGCGCGGTGTACAGCTCATTGAAATTGATCGAGGTGGGGTTGGCCCCCAGCGCCGTGAACAGCGAGGTGAAAATCGGCGAGACCGGCACGCGGATGCGATAGCCCTTGAGATCGGCGGGGGTGCGGATCGGCTTGGAGGCCGATGTGATCTGGCGGAAGCTGTTGTCCGCCGCCTTGGAGACGATCAGCAATCCGGTCTTCTCCACTTGCCCGCGCACATAGTCCCCGACAGGACCATCCACGCCGCGCCAGACATGGTCGTAATCGGAAAAGGCGAAGCCCACATTGGTGATGGCCGCGCCGGCCGCGACGGTGGAGATCACCGAGCCGGCGATGTTCAGGAACTCGATCCCGCCGGAGCGCACCTGGGTGATGAGGTCGGTGTCGGAGCCGAGCTGGCTGGCGGGGAAGAACTTCAGCTCCATGCGGCCGCCCGACGCTTCCTGGATGCGCGCGCAGGCCTGCTCCAGCCGGGCATTGATGGGCTGGGTCAGCGACTGGCCGGTGGCCACCTTGTAGCTGAACTCCGCCGCATGGGCGGGACGGGTGCGAATGGCCACCAGCGGAATGGCGGCAGCGGCGCCGGCGAGCAGGGTGCGGCGGGACAGGCCGCCCATCGCGGCGGCTTTGATCAGATCGGCCATTATATCCTCCCCGGCCTGGCGCGGTGTCTGGCGCCGGCGTTGGCATTGACGTCATCGTGGGCGGCAGCGCCGCATGTCCACTGCGTCGAAAGGGAGAAGCGGGCGCAGGGTGCGCCGCTCGTCCTCCTCTTCGCGTCCTCCCGAGCGCCGGTTTGCCCGGTCGCGTTCTTGATGCGAGGACATTAGGAAGTCTGTTCGTGAAGAACAATTCAGATTGCTTGCGCTTCTTTTTAGTTTTGCTTAATCATGGGTCATGCAAGTTCCCCTGCGGGCCATTGGTGTTTTCCATGCGGTGGCACGGGCCGGCAGCGTGACCCGCGCCGCCGACGAGCTGGGCGTGACCCCGTCCGCCGTCAGCCAGCAGGTGCAGGCGCTGGAAATCAGCCTTGGCACCGCCCTCATCGCCAAGGCCGGCCGCAACGTGGTGCTCACCGAGGCAGGCGAGCGCTATTTCGAGATGATAAGGGGCGAGGTGGAGCGGATCACCGAAGCCACCCAGCGCATCCGCGGCTTTCCCTCGGTGACCACGCTCACCGTGCGGGCCACCCCGAGCCTGGCCACCAAATGGCTGCTGCCGCGCCTCGCCCGCTTCATCGATGCGCATCCGGACATCGAGCTGCGGCTCGACGGCACCAACGAGCCCACGGCCTTCCAGAAGGAGAATGTGGACATCGAGATCCGCCACGGCACCGGGCAATGGCCGGGCCTGGTGGCGGAGGGTCTGGTGGAGGAGCGCTTCCTGCCCGTCTGCGCCCCGGCCCTTGCCGCCGCCGGCAGTCTCACGCCGACGGATCTCCCCCGCTTCCGGCTGATCCACTCGGTGAAGTCGCAGGTGCAATGGCCCTACTGGTTCACGCGCGCCGGCGTCACGCCCGCCTCGCGGCTGCGGCGGGTGCTGTTCGACCGCACCCACATGGCCATCGACGCCGCGGTGGGTGGCCTCGGCATCGCGTTGGAAAGCGACCTGATGATGTGGGCCGAACATAGCGACGGCCGCCTGGTGTGCCCCGTCGCCGCGCCGCCCCAGGTGGCGCTGGTGACCCAATGGGCCACCTGCCCGCCGGACCATCTGCGCCACCACAAGGTGAAGCTGTTCTTCGACTGGCTGCGCCGCGAGCGGGACGCCTGGGCAGTGGCGCGAGATCGCTCCGTTTAGCGCGCCTAAACGATCACCTCGGAATTCTGGATGGTGCTTCACAAACCTGCCTTCTAGCGTGCAGCCATCGCGGTCGCGCTTCGGCGCAGATCATCAGCCGCGCAAGATCTTCAGCCGCCGGCCCGGGCGGGCTTTGCCCGCCTTCCGGCGCAGCGGCTGATCGATCCTCGGAGGAGGAAAGCCCATGAATCTGCATACATTGCTGGCGCAGCGCGCCGCCGGCGGAAAGCCTGTCCGTGTCGGCTTGATCGGCGCCGGCAAATTTGGCTCCATGGTCCTGGCCCAGGCCCAACGCATCGACGGCATGCATGTGGTCGGCGTCGCCGACCTGAACGTCGGCCGTGCCCGCGCTTCGCTCGCCCGCGTCGGCTGGCCTGAGGAGCGCTATGCCGCCACTTCGCTGGGCGATGCCATCCGCACCGGCCGCACCTGCGTGCTGGACGACGCCAAGGCCCTGGCGAATTTCGATGAGGTGGAGTGCATCATCGAGGCCACCGGCCACCCCATCGCCGGCGTGCGCCATGCGCTGGCGGCCATCGAGGCCGGCAAGCATGTGGTGATGGTCAACGTGGAAGCCGACGTGCTCTGCGGCCCGCTGCTGGCGGAAAAGGCGCGGCAGAAGGGCGTGGTCTATTCCATGGCCTATGGCGACCAGCCGGCCATCATCTGTGAACTGGTGGACTGGGCGCGTTCCTGCGGCTTCGAGCTCACCTCCGCCGGCAAGGGCATGAATTTCGAGCCGCGCTACCGCTATTCCACCCCCGACACCGTGTGGGGCTTCTTCGGCTGGAGCGAGGAAGAAGTCGCCAAGGGCGACTTCAATCCGAAGATGTACAATTCCTTCACCGATGGCACCAAGGCGGCCATCGAGATGGCGGCGGTGGCCAACGGCACCGGGCTCGATTGCCCGGATGACGGCCTCGCCTTCCCGCCCACCGGGCTCCAGGATCTGGCCCGCGTGTTCCGTCCTGTGGCCGATGGCGGCCGCCTGGCGCGGTCCGGCCTCGTCGACATCGCCGCCAGCCAGGAGCCGGACGGGCGCGAGGTGTTCAACAACATCCGCTACGGCGTGTTCGTGACCTTCAAGGCCACGAGCGAATATACCCGCGCCTGCTTCAAGCAATATGGGCTGCTCACCGACCCCTCCGGCTGGTACGGCTCCATGTGGCGGCCGTTCCACATGATCGGGCTGGAGACCAGCATCAGCGTGCTTTCCGCCGTGCTGCGCCACGAACCCACCGGCTGCTCGAAGGAGTTCCGCGGCGACGCGGTGGCCACCGCCAAGCGCGACCTGAAGCCGGGCGAACTGCTGGACGGCGAAGGCGGCTATGCGGTGTGGGCGAACGCCATTCCCGCCACCAAGAGCCTGGCCTTGGGCGGCCTGCCCATCGGCCTTGCCCATAATGTGAAGCTGAAGCGCCCGGTGGCCAAGGATCAGATCGTCAGTGTCGATGATGTGGAGCTGGAGGCCGACCTCGATGTGGTGGCCCTGCGCCGCCAGATGGAAGATGCCGCGCGGCGCGAGACCACCCGCTCCGCCGCCTGAGCACAGCGTGCCGGCCGAAAGCGGCCGGCACGCCTGCCCGCAGCGCGTTCCACCGCAGGCGGCAGCAGCCGGCGGGTGCTAACGTGCGGCCTCATCTCCTCCAGCGGGTGCCCCTCTGATGTCCGAACCCCAGCCTTTTGTTGTGATCGCCGAATTCCAGGTCAAGCCGGAGTGCCTGGACGCGTTTCTGGCCCTCGCCCATGACGACGCCACCGCCTCGGTCTCCACGGAGCCGGGGTGTCGCGCGTTCGATGTCACCGTCTCCCAGACCGAGCCTGGCGCGGTGGTCTTCTATGAGGTCTATGACGATCGCGCGGCCTTCGACGCGCATCTGGAAACCCCGCACCTCGCCCGCTTCCGGGCCGGGTTTCCCGAACTGATCGAGTCCCAGCGCCCCGTCCGCTTCCTCGCCCGCATTTGCTGCGGCGCGACAGCCTCCTGACCCCTGGACCTGTCATGCACACCATCGGCTTTCTCGGCACCGGCATCATGGGTGCGCCCATGGCCCGCCATCTCGCGCGGGCCGGGTTCGCGGTGCGGGCCTGGAATCGGTCGCCGGACAAGGCTTTGGCCCTGACGCCGGACGGGGTGGCGATCGCCGCCTCGCCGCAGGCGGCCGCCGCGGGCGCGGATGCCGTGGTCTGCATGCTCAGCTCCGGCCCGGTCTGCGATGACGTGCTGCTGGGGCCGGATGGCGTCATCGCCGCGATGACGCCGGGGGCTGCATTGGTGGTGATGAGCTCCATCCCCGTGGACACCGCCGAAGCCCAGGCGCGCGCGGCGGCGGAGCGCGGCATCGCCTATGTGGATGCCCCCGTCTCCGGCGGCGAGACCGGCGCGCGGAACGCCAGCCTCGCCATCATGGCGGGCGGCTCCGCGCAGGCGGTCGCGGACGTGACGCCGCTCCTGTCGGCGATGGGGCGACCGGTCCATGTGGGGCCGGCGGGCACCGGCCAGTTGTGCAAGCTGATCAATCAGGGGATCGTCGCCTCCACGCTGGTTGCCATGGCCGAAGCGCTGACGCTTGCCGGCCAGGGCGGGGCCGATCCCCTGAAGGTGCGGGAGGCGCTTCTCGGGGGCTTTGCGGATTCCACCATCCTGAAGCAGCACGCGCTGCGCATGGCGACGGGCGACTTTGCACCGGGCGGGCCGGCGAAATATCAGCTCAAGGACACGTCCACGGCGCTGGCCCATGCCGCGCGCCTGGGCTTGGCCCTGCCCATGCTCGCGCTCACCGATCGTATGTTCGCGGACCTGGTGGCCCATGGCGACGGCGAGCTGGACCACAGCGCCATCATCCGGGAAGTCCGGCGCGCCAACTCAGCGTTGTGCGACGGCACCCCGGCATCCGCCTGACCGCCGACGGCCGGGCCGACCGCTCGTCCCCGCTGCGGTGCGCGCAGGTGCCGGAGCGGCGCCGAAGCCTGCCCCAGCATATCGCCATCCCCGCAAAACGAAGCCGAGATGTCTCAGCGGTCGGGGGCACGATCCGCACGGATCGCGCCACGCCGGTACCAAAGAGCCCGGCGCAGTCACGCGCCCGCCCCTGACTTTCAAATGCATGAAGCAAAGACCTTGGCGCGCCTTCGGCCGGCGCGCCAGGCGCGGACTTACAGCCGCGCCTTGCGCTCGGCGTAGCGCCGGTCCCGGTTCGCCTTGCTGGCGGCCTGGTCTTCGATCACCCGCGCAATGCGCTGGCGATCTGCCGCGGCACGCTCATCGGCTTCCCGGTGCGCGGCGGCCTCGGCCTCCTGCGCCTTCTCGGCCGCGAGGCGTTCGATCGCGGCCTGCTCCTCGGCCTTCACCCGCGCGCGCTCGGCATTGCGCTCCTCGCGCGCGGCGGCAACGGCCTGCCGCTCTGCGAGCTTGGCATCAAGTTCCGGTTCAGAGGTCGCTGAGCGGAAGTTCTCCAAACGAGACTTCTTCGTGCTGGCCGATGCGTTCAGACGATCGGCGAGGCCGACATTCCACCTTTTATTCAAATGACTTAGACCTATCGCGGGACATTTTTCCGGCCGCTCGCAAGAGTAGCCGATTGGACGCCATCATTTAGCAAATGGGGGGGCAAGAGTCTCCAGAAGAATTCGCATCCCTGTCGCGCGCTCTGCCCATGCCATCGCTGCCGGCCTCGCAAGACCGGCCTCCGGTGCCGCACCGCGGGGTCTGAGCAGCGAAGGCAAGCCGGGAGACGGCCCCGGACAGAGGCTGCGCCGCCCCGCCAGACGGCCGGGCGACGCTGGAGTGGCTAGCGCACCGCTTCCAGAATGGCCTGGGCCTGGATGAGGATGGGGCGGTCCACCAATTTGCCGTCCACGGTCACCGCGCCGTGGCTGCCAGCGCAGGCCGCCAGAACCCGCTGCGCCCAGTCGATCTGCGTGGGATCCGGAGAAAAGCCGGCATTCACCGCCGCCACCTGGCTGGGATGGATGCACAGCTTGCCGCCGAACCCGAAGCGCCGGGCATGATCGATGTCGGCCAACAGCGCCTGCGCATCGGTGACTGCCAGGGTCACGCCCTCGATGGGCGGCTCCAGTCCTGCGCTCCGCGAGGCCAGGACCAGTTCGGTGCGCACCGCATCCAGTTCCGCCCCCATGCCGGCAATGCCCGCCTCGGTGCAGAAGTCCACCGATCCGAACGCCAGGCGCGACAGGCCCGGCACCCGCACCAGTTGGCGCAGGTCCATATAGCCCCGCACCGTCTCGATGAGCGCCACCAGCGACCCGCCCACCGGCACCCGGGCCGCCACACTGGCGATGGCGTCTGGCGTATCCGCCTTCGGCAGCATGAGGCCCACCACCGCCGGCAGCCCCGCCAGAGCGGCGAGGTCGTCGCGATGCCAGGCCGTGTCGGCGGCATTCACCCGCACTGCCACGGGCCGGGCGTCCGGGCCGGCGAGCCAGGTATGCAAGGTGTCGCGGGCGGCGGTCTTGGCGGCGGGGAGGACGGCATCCTCCAGATCGATCACCACGCAATCGGCGCCCGTGGCCAGGGCCTTGGCGAAGCGTTCCGGCCGGTCGGCCGGAACGAACAGATAGCTGCGGTCGCGCATCGGGCACCCTCCTGTGCAGCTGGCCGGGTCAGACCGGATTGCGGGCGATGAGCTGCTTGGCAATGATGATGCGCTGCATCTCATTGGTGCCCTCGCCGATCACCAGCAGCGGGGCATCGCGATAGAAGCGCTCCACATTGTATTCGCGGGAATAGCCGTAGCCGCCATGGATGCGCATGGCCTCCTGGCTGTTCTCCAGCGCCGCCTCGGTGGCGAAATACTTGGCCATGCCGGCCTCCATGTCGCACCGCTCGCCGCGATCGAACGCCTCGGCCGCCTTCTGAGTCAACAGCCGCGCCGCCTCGGTGCGGGTGGCCATTTCCCCGAGCTTGAGCTGGATGGCCTGATGCTCGCAGATCGGCTTGCCGAAGGTCTTGCGCACCTGGGAATAGGACACCGCCTCGTCCTGCGCCGCCTGGGCGAGACCGACGCCGCGGGCCGCCACATTGATGCGCCCCAGTTCCAGGCCGCCCAGCACCTGCTGGAGCCCCCGCCCCTCCACGCCGCCCACCAGCCGGTCCACGGGCACGCGATAGTCCTCGAACACCAGTTCGCAGGTGTCGATGCCGCGATAGCCCAGCTTCTCCATCTTGCGCGCCACCTTGAAGCCGGGGCCCTTCTCGGCGATCAGCAGGCTCATGCCCTTGTGGCGCGGGCTGGCCTGGGGATCGGTCTTCACCAGCAAGGCGATGGTGTTGCCATACATGGAATTGGTGATCCAGGTCTTGGCGCCGTTGACCACATAGCTGTCGCCATCGCGGCGGGCGACCGTGCGGATCGCCTGCAGATCGGTGCCGCAATCGGGCTCGGTGAGGCCGATGCCGCCGCGCAGTTCGCCGGTGGCAAAGCGCGGCAGATAGGCGACCTTCTGCTCCGGCGTGCCGAACCGCTGCACCGCGGCCGCCATGATGAGATGCGAATTGATGATGCCGGAGACCGACATCCACACCGTGGAGATGCGTTCGATGATCTTGGCATAGGTGGCGGTGGACAGGCCCAGGCCACCGTATTCCGGGCTGATGATGCAGCCGAACAGGCCGAGATCCTTCATCCGCTCGACGATCTCGGCGGGATATTCGTCCTTGGCTTCCAGATCATGGGCGTAAGGGCGGACGTCGGCGGCAAGGAACCGATCCACGCTGTCGAGGATCATGGCTTCTTCGTCATTGGCCAAAGCGCGATCATGGGCGTTCATGGGAGTGCCTTTCCGGGCTTGAATGAGGTTCAGAAGGAGCGGCGCTCACGCGTCGCCCACGCCATGGCCCTGCTTGGGCACCAGCGCACTGCGCACGAAGTTCATCACCGGCGTGCCGTCCTGCTTGAAGGCGCTGGTGCGCACGGTGACGATGCCCTGGGTGGGGCGCGACTTGGACTCGCGCTTCTCCAGCACTTCGGATTCCGCATAGAGCGTGTCGCCGGGGAACACCGGGGCGGTGAGGTTGATCTCCTTCCAGCCCAGATTGGCGATGGCCTTGCCGCTGACGTCGGCGACCGTCATGCCCAGCACGATGGCGAGGCTCAAGCCGCTGTTCACCAGCGGCTGGCCGAATTCGCTTTTCTCTGCAAAGGCCCGATCGCAGTGCATCGGGTGGAAATTCATGGTCATTAGCGAGAAGTTGATGTTGTCGGACTCGGTGATAGTGCGGCCCGGACGATGCTCATAGATGTCGCCCACCTCGAAATCTTCGAGATAGCGGCCGATCTTGGTCTGGATCCGGCGGGTGTCATGGCTGGCGACCGTCATGGTCAATGCTCCTCTGGCTCGGGCACCGGGATGGGTGCGGCATCGGTGATGTGAAAGGTGCAGAAGTCGGCCAGCGGCGCGCGCTCGGTGCGCAGCCGGTTGGCCGGTTCATCGGGGTCGGCAAAGCCCATGGCCATGCCGGCAAGAACGATCTGATCCTCAGGGATCGACAGATGCCGGCGCACGATGTCCGGATAATTGCCGGTGGAGGCCAAGGGACAGGTGTCGAGGCCATGGGCGCGGGCGAGCAGCATCACGCTTTGCATATACATGCCGCAATCGACCCAACTGCCCTTGTTGAGATGCCGCTCAAGAGTGAAGACGATGCACACCGGGGCGCCGAAAAAGGTGTAGTTGCGCGCCCGCTGCTTCTGGCCTGCCGCATGGTCGCCGCGGGCCACCCCGGTCAGGGCATACAGTCCCCAGCCGGTCTTGCGCCGCCGGTCCAAATAGGGCGCGCGCCAGTCGGTGGGGTAATAGGCATAGTCCGGCCGCTCCGGCGCGCCGGAGAGGAAGGTGGCGGTCAGGTCGGCTGCCAGATCGGCCAAGGGCTGCCCGGCCACCACATGCACCAGCCAGGGCTGGATGTTGCTGCCGCTGGGCGCGCGACCCGCGAGGGTCAGCAGCCGCGCCACCAGCGCCAGATCCACCGGCGTCGGCAGGAAGCCGCGCACGCTGCGGCGGGAGGTGACGGCCTGCTCCACCGCCAGGGCGTCGGCCCCGGACGGCGGCGGCGCGGCGCGGGCGGTCAGTGCATCCAGGGTGGGCGCGGGGATGACGGCCTCAGTCATGGGGCAGGTCCTCCGGCGCTTCGCCCAGGAACACCCGCTTCACCCGCTCGTCCGCCAGCAGGACCCGCGCGGCGCCCTGATAGGCCACCCGCCCGGTGTGCATCACATAGCCATAGTCCACCACGGTGAGCACCTTGGAGGCCTTCTGCTCGACGATGATGATGGTGAGCCCGGTGCGAGCCAGCTCGGTGAGCTTGTCGAACACGATATCGACGAACTTGGGCGACAGGCCCAGCGAGGGCTCGTCCAGGATGACCACGCTGGGATCGGTCACCAGGGCGCGGGCGATGGCCAGCATCTGCTGCTCGCCGCCGCTCATGTTGCCGGCCAGTTGGCTCATGCGTTCGGCAAGGATGGGAAACAGCCCACACAGCCGCTCGATGGATGCCGCGAGGCGGCGGCGGTCATTGCCCAAGGCGTAGCCGCCCAGTTCCAGGTTTTCGCGCACCGTCATCTCCGGCAGCACGATCCGCCCCTGCGGCACATAGGCAATGCCGCGGGCGATGCGGCGATGGGCCGGCTCGCGGGTGATGTCCGTGCCCGCAGCCAGGATCCGGCCGGACCACACCGGCAGCAGCCCGGCCGCGGCCTTGATGACCGTGGACTTGCCGGCGCCGTTGGAGCCGATGATCGCGGTCATCACCCCGCGCGGGAATGCCATGTCGGTGTTCTGCACCACTTGGAGGTCGCCATAGCCGGTGGTGAGCCCCTGCAATTCCAAAATGACCGGCGCAGGCGGGGCCAGCGGCGCGGCGTCGGCATAAGCGACAGCTGAGTTGATCATGACACCAGGTCTCCGCAGCGGGGGTGGGCGTCAGGCGCGCGCAGCGCCGCACGGCTGACGCCGGCGCCGGCACGACTTGCGGGGGTGGTTCCGATGAGGGCGGTGACCTGCCGCGCCGCGGCGGTCACGCGATCAAGGTCGAGGCCGGTTTCGATGCCGCTGACCTCCAGCAGATGCACCAGATCCTCGGTGGGATAATTGCCCACCGATCCCATGGTGCCAGGCATGGCAATGCCGCCGCCCAGGCCGCCCACGGCGCCCTCGATCCAGGCGACGCCCGCATCGAGCGCCGCCAAGATGTTGGCCGGAGCAAAGCCGGCGCGGTCGTGGACGTGATAGCCGAAGGCAGCCTCCGGCCACAGCGTGCGCAGCCGGGCGAACAGATGGCCGACGTGGCGCGGATCCTCCAGCCCCACTGATCCGGCCAGATAGAAGCGCCGGACGCCGCCCTCATGCAGCCGCTCCACGCAGCGCACCACGTCGTCTTCCGGGATCAGACCCTCATAGGGGCACCAGAAGGCCATGCCGAGGGCCATGACGAAGCGGCGCCCCGCCTCCGCCGTCGCAGCGAAGGCGCTCAGCGCGGCGTCGATGGCTTCGTCCCGCGTCATGTTCTGGTTCTTGCGCAGATAGGTGCGGCTGATGATGGCCAGCCCCAGCACCTCGTCGGCGCCGGCGGCGATGGCCCGCTGCGCCCCCTTCAGGTTCGGCGCCAAGGCCCGATAGACCGTGCCGGGCCGCCGCTGCATGCCGGCAAACACCGCTTCGGCGTCCGCCAGTTGGGGGATCGCCCGCGGGTGCGCGAAGGCGGTCACCTCCACCACGGGAAATCCCACATCGGCCAGGAGCTCGACAATGCGGATCTTGGTGGTGGTATCCACCGGACGGGGAAAGCTCTGCAGCCCATCCCGCGGCGCCACCTCCACCACCGTGATGCGGTCCGGAAGATCCAGCATCGCCGCGCCCCCTAAAAATAGGCCGCGAGGACGGCGGGATCGGCGCGGATCTCGTGCGGCGCGCCGCAGGCGATGACCCGTCCCTCCGCCAGCACATAGAGCCGGTCGCAGATCTCCAGCACGATGCGCATCTCGTGATCGATGAAGAACAGCGTCAGGCCGGCGTCCCGCAGCCGCGTCAGATAGGCGACAATCCGGTTCTGCAGGCGCGGATTGATGCCGGCGAACGGCTCGTCCAGCAGCAGCAGGCTGGGGCCCATCATCAGCGCGCGCGCGATCTCCACCAGCTTGCGCTGGCCATAGGACAGCTCGGTGCCCCAGGTATCGCGCAGCGCGGTGATCTCCAGCAGGTCGAGCAGTTCCAGCGCCCGGTCCACCGCCCGGCGGTCATCGAGGCCGTGCGCCACCGCGATGAGGTTTTCCAGCACGGTCATCTCGCCGAACACGCGGCTGATCTGGAACGTGCGCCCCACGCCCTCCCGGCAGATGCGGGCGGGCGAGCATTGGGTGACATCGCGGCCATCCAGGAAGATGCGCCCGGCGTCGGGGGTGAGCGCGCCCGCCACCATGTTGAACAAGGTGGACTTGCCCGAGCCGTTGGGGCCGATCACCCCGGTGATGGAGCCGGCGGGCACTTCCAGATTGGCGCCATCCAGGGCCACGCGGCCGCCGAAGCGTTTGCACAACCCATTGATGGACAGCTTGTTTGCGATCTCAGCCAAGGGCCGCCTCCGTCCTTAGGGCGCCGGAGCGCCGGGCCACCAGGCGCCGCAGACCATCGCGCCCCACCGGGAACCAGGCGCGCCGCCGTCCGCCGATGGCCGCCAGACCGCGCGGCATGAAGATCACTGCCAGCAGGACCACGCCGCCCACCAGCATCAGGTAGATTTCGGGGAAGCGGGACCACAGCAGTTCATTGATCACCGACATGGTGATCGCCCCGATGAGCGGGCCGAAGACGGTGCCGAGCCCGCCCAGCAGCACCATGGAGATGGTGGTCAGCTCGGTCATGGGGGCGAAGGCGGTGGCCGGATCGATGAAGCTGAGATAGGTGGCGTACAGCGAGCCGCAGGCGGCCGGGGCGATGGCCGAGGCGGTGAAGATGCCCACCTTCAGCCGCGTGGTGCGGATGCCCAGGGCCTCGGCGGCGGTCTCGTCCTCGCGGATGCTGAGCAATTGCAGGCCGAGGCGGGAATTGTCCAGCCGCCAGGTGGCCACCAGCAACCCGATCGCCAACACCCCGAACGCCGCATAGATCGGCTTCAGATCGCTGACGGGGGGCAGATAAAGACCCGTGCCGCCCTGGGTGATGCCGTCGAAGCCCAAGGCGAAGGATTCGAACACCCGCGCCATGCCGAACATGCCGATGGCGAAGAACGGCCCTTTCAGCCGCAGCATGGCCCCGCCCAGAGGCAGCGCCAGAGCGGCGCCGCTCACTCCTGCCACGGTGGCGGCCAGCAGCCAGTGCCAGCCGGCTTCCATGCCCAGCGTGCCCACATAGGCGCCGACGCCGAAGAAGGCGACCTGCCCGAAATGGGTGTAGCCGGCATAGCCGCCGATCAGGTTCCAGGAATAGGCCAGCGCCATGAACATCAGCATCTGGATGCCGAACGACAGCAGATACTCGCTGCCCAGGAGTGGCAGAGCGGCAATGGCCACGGCCGCGATGACGATGAATGCCAAGGATTTCATAGCCGGATCCCCACGCCGAGCAGGCCGCGCGGCCGGATCAGCAGCGCCAGAAGCATGATGAGGAACAGCAAAGCGGAGCCGATGACCGGGCCCACCACATAGCTGCCGAACACCTCGACGATGCCCAAGAGGATGGCGGCCATGAGGGCGCCGGGATAACTGCCCATGCCGCCGACGATAATGACGGCGAAGGCCTTGATCATGAACCGGCTGCCCAGTTGCGGATCGGAGGCAAAGCTGGGCGCCAGCAACACCCCCGCCAGCCCCGCCATGCCGGAGCCCAGCGCAAAGGTGACGGTGCGCACGAGTTCCACCGAGATGCCGTTGATGGTCGCCAGTTCCGGCGCCTGCGCCACCGAGCGGATGGCCCGCCCGAACCGGGTCCGGCCGAGGAACCACCACACCCCGAGACTGACGCTCATGGCCCCGAGGAAAGTGACCAGCCGGGCGGACGATACGTTCACCCCCAGCACCTGCACCGAGCCGCCCAGCACCCCCGGCATGCCCTGGTAGCCGCCGCCCCAGATCAGGATGGCAAGGTTCACCAGGATGGTGGAGAAGGCGAAGGTGGCCAGCAGCGACATGATCAGCGGGCCATCCACCAGCCGCCGCAGCACCACCATCTGGAACAGCGCGCCGAGCCCCGCCAGCAGCAGCGGCACCACCACCACGGCGACAATGAAGGGCAGCTTGGCCCCCGCCACCAGCGAGACGGCGGTGAGCGCCCCGATGGCGACGAATTCGCCATGGGCGAAATTGATCACCCGCATCACCCCGAAGATGAGGTTGAGGCCGCAGGCCATCAACGCATAGAGGCCGCCGAGCAGCACGCCTCCCACCAGAAGCTCGAAGACGGGCATCAGATCACTCCCTGCGCGGCCAAGTGCGCCCGGCGCTCTGTGCTGAGACCGAGCAGTTCGCCCCAGATGTGGTCGTTGTCCGCGCCGAGCGCCGGACCCAGATGGTCGATGCCTCCCGGCGTATCGCCGAGGCGCGGCACCACATTGGGCACCGCGTGGGATCCGGCGCGGGGATCCTCCAGCATCACGATGTTCTCGCGCGCCCGGTACTGCGGGTCGGTGAAGATCTCGTCGATGGAATAGACCGGCCCGCACGGCACCTGATGCCGTTCGCACAGAGCGATGATCGCGTCGCGGTCGAGCGCGGCGGTCCATTCAGTCACCCGCTGGTCGACCAGCTCGCGGTCGCGCTCCCGCGCCGCCAGAGGACCCCACCTTTCCGCATCGGCCATCGCTGCGTCGCCCATCGCCTCTGCCAGACGGGCGAAGATGCGGTCGTTGGTGCAGGCGATGGCCACCCAGCGGCGGTCGCGGGTGGGATAGTGGCTGTGCGGCACCACATTGACCGTGCCCGGCCCCATGCGCTCGCGGATATAGCCGGCGTGGTGATAGGCACTGGGCAATTCGTCCAGGATGCGGAAGATCGGCTCATAGAGACCGATGTCCACCACCTGGCCGCGCCCGGTGGTCTCCCGCGCCCGCAGCGCCATGAGCGCGCCATAGGCGCCATAGAGGCCGGCGAGATAATCGGCGATGGTGGCCGAGCCCGGCGTGACCGGCGGGCGATCGGGATAGCCGGCGAGATAGGACAGGCCACCGAAGGCATTGCCGATGCGTCCGAAGCCCGGCCGCCCGCTATAGGGGCCGGTCTGGCCGTAGCCGGAGATGCGCACCATCACCAGCCGCGGATTGAGGGCGGACAGGACGTCATAGCCCAACCCCCAGGCTTCCATGGTGCCGGGCTGGAAGTTCTCCACCAGCACATCGGCGGTGGCCACCAGCTCTTTCAACAGCGCCGCCCCCTCTGGCTTGCGCAGATCAAGGGTGCCGGCGATGCGGTTTCGCGCTTCGGAGAGATAGGGCAGGCTGTCGCCGCACGCGGTGAGGGTGCCGAAGCGCCGCAGCGCATCGCCGACCCCGGGCAGTTCCAGCTTGATCACCTCGGCCCCGAACTCGGCCATCTGGGTGGCGCAAAACGGGCCGGCGATGAAGCTGGCCACCTCGATGACCCGTATGCCCGCCAGCGGACGGACCTTGCGGTCCCCGGCCTCTGTTGCGTCAGTCATGGGCAGACTCCCGAACAGAGGACTAACGGGCGGACCAGGCGGGCATGGGCACCACGGCTTCGGCGCTCTTCAGCTCTTCCGGCCAGATGATCTCGCGCTTGCCCTTCAGCACCTGCACCAGCAAGCCCTTGGCCCCCAGTTGCGCGCCGGTCTTCGGGTCCACCTTGTAGTGGCCCAGCACGGTGTCGGTCTCCATCGCGCCCAAGGTCTCGCGCAGTGCGTCCTGGTCGAGACTGCCGGTCTTGGTGACCGCCTCCTCCAGCACCGTGACGCCGGAGAAGCCGAACCCGGCATAATAGCCCGGCGGATAGCCGTATTTGTCCTCGAACGCCTTGGCGAACGCGACATTGCCCTTGGTCTTCACCCCGGCCTCATAGAGCGAGATGCCGATGGCATATTCGCCATCCTTGCCGGTGGACTTGATGAAGTCCTCCTGCGACACGCCATTGGCGATGAAGATCTTCGGCAGATAATTGGTGGCCCGGAACTGCTTGATCATCTCGATCGCCTCGTTGGGATAGGCAATGGAGACCCAGGCATCCGGGTTCATCTGGCGGGCCTTGGCGATGGCGGCGGAGTAATCGGACGTGCCGGCGGGGAAATATTCCGAGGCGACCACGGTCACCGCGCCGGTCTTGGCGATCTTGTCCAGCTCCAGCGCCATGTCGCGCGCGGCGTTGAAGTCGCGCGACACCATGGTGAGCGTCTTGGCGCCATGCTTGGCCATCAGCGGGCCGATGCCTTCCACATAAGCGGAGATGGGCGAGGCGCTCTGCACCGTATAGCGGAAGCCGCGCTGCTGGATCTTCTCCGAGGCGCCGCCGGCGTTGATGATCACCCGCTTATGTTTTTCCGCCACCGCCGAGGCGGTGGCCGTGGAGGCCGAGCCCCAGGGGGCCACCAGCAGATCCACCTTGTCGTCGGTGATGAGCTTTTCATACAGCCGCGCGGCCGTCGCCGGGTCGCTGCGCTCGTCATAGATCACCAGTTCCACCGGCCGTCCGAGCAGGCCGCCGCGCGCATTCACCTGGTCGCGCCACAGCTCGATGGCCCGGCGATAATGCTCGGCGGAATCCGCCAGATTGCCGGTCATCGACAAGGCGATCCCGACCTTGATGGGATCGGCGGCCAGTGCCGGCCCGCACAGGCCGGCGACAAGAGCGGCCGCGATCACGGCACGCCTGGAAAGCGTCAGGCTCATGGTGGTCCTCCCGTTGGTATCGGCCGCTTTGCGCGGCTCTCAACATCTCGTCGCGGCCGCTTTGCGCGGCTCTGAAATCCCGTCACGGAGGACGCGCCTCCGGTCTTAGCGTCAGTCGGCCATGGCGGCCTGAACCAGATGGTTGTCCGCACCCAGCGTTGGCTCGCGGAAATCGGGGCGGGCGGGCTCGTGCAGAAAACGGATGACCGGCGCCAGATGGCGGCGACCGGTGGCATCGGTCACCACGGCCCGCCGCGCCTGCACCTGCGGGTCGTCCATCGCTTCAAGCAAGGTGTTCACCGGGGCGAAGCACACGTCGCGCCCCTCGAACCAGGTGATCCACTGGGCGAGGGTCCGGGTCCGGAAGGTCTCGGACAGGAAGGCCACCAAAGGCGCCTGATGGGCACCGGGGCCGCGCGCGCTCTGCGCTGCCAGATCCGGCCGGCCCAGCGCCTCCAGCAGGGTGCGCACGAACTTCAACTCCTGCCCGGCGAGCACCAGATGGCGGCCGTCGGCGGTCTCATAGATGCGGTAGAAGGCCGAGCCGCCCAGCGAGCGCTCGTGCGCCGCCACCGGCTGGCGGTGTTCGGCAAACACCGGCCCAAGCACATTGGGACAGGCCGCCAGCACCGCCTCATGCATGGAGATGTCGATATAGTCGCCGCGGCCGGTGCGCTCGCGCCGCAGCAGGGCCATGAGCACGCCCGAGAGGGCGTTGAGCGAACTCACGATGTCCGCCACCGGAACTCCCGGAATGGCGGGTGCGCCATCGGCGCCCAAGGTGATGCTGGCCACCCCGGCCAGCGCCTCGGTGGCCAGATCATGGGCGGGACGATCCCGATACGGCCCGTCCTGCCCGAACGCGCTGATGGAGCAATAGACCAGGCGCGGATTGCGCTGGGCGAGCGTGGCATAGTCGATGCCGAGCCGCCGCATCACCCCTGGCCGGAAGGCCTCCACGAACACATCCGCCGCATCCGCCAGGCGCAGCAGCGCGTCCCGCCCCGCTTCGGTCTTGAGATCCAGCACCACGCTGCGC
The DNA here is from genome assembly GCA_965227945.1 of Azorhizobium sp. Classification (GTDB taxonomy): domain Bacteria; phylum Pseudomonadota; class Alphaproteobacteria; order Rhizobiales; family Xanthobacteraceae; genus Azorhizobium. The sequence goes on from CBDDGQ010000005.1 coordinate 1,635,249, forward strand.
TTGCCGCGATTGACGCCGCGAAAGAACACCGTGCTCGGCCCGTCGCTGAGGCCGATGGCCCGGCCGGGGTCGCCCTCCCCCGGCGCCTCCACCTTGATGACCTCGGCGCCATGGTCCGCCAGGCTCATGGTGAGGTAGGGCCCCGGCAGAAAGACCGAGAGATCGACGACCTTGAGGCCTTCCAGCTTCATGGCGCCACCCCTTCGAGCTTGCGCACCGGCGCCAGCAGACGCTCGTTATCGGCGCCGAGAGGCGGGCAGGCGCGCTTGCCGGGACGCTGGCCGTCGATCTTCAGCGGCGAGGCCAGCATGCGCAGCGCGCCATTGGCCGGATGCGCGACGGTGGTGACCATGGCGGTCTCGGCCATGAACGGATTGGCAAAGGCCTGATCCACCGAATAGATCGGCGCCACCGGCAGCTCCCCCGCCAGTTCCGTGAGCCAGGCCTGGGTGGTGCGCTGCCGCATGGCTGCGTCCAGTTCCTCGGTCAGGGGCGCACGGTTGCGACGGCGCGCCTCCGGGGTGGCAAAGCGGGGATCGGTCAGCAGGTCCGGGCGGCCGAGGCGCTCCGCCAGCGTCTGCCAGAACTTCTCCTTCATGCACATGACGTAGATCCAGCCGTCGGCGGTCTCCACCGTCTGCACCGGGGCGATGGAGCCATGGGCGCCGCGCGGCAGACGCTCCGGGATGGTGCCGGAGTTCAGATACCAATTGGCCGAATAGGCGTGCTGATGGGTCGCCACATCGAACAGATTGGTGTCCACGTCGCAGCCCTGGCCGGTGGCCTTGGCGCGCATCAGGCAGCTGAGCAGTCCCACCATGCCGGTGATGCCGGTCATATAGTCGATCATCGACAGGCCGATGCGGGAGGGCGGACCGTCCGGCTCGCCGGTCATGCTCATCAGGCCCGCCTCGGCCTGGGCGAGGAAATCGTAGCCCGGCCAACTGGTGCGCGAGTTGTCGCGGCCATAAGCGGAGATGTGCAGGCACACCACGGCCGGATTGATGCTGCGCAGGCTGGGGTAATCCACCCCCAGCTTGACCGGCAGGTCGCCCCGGAGATTGTTGACCACCGCGTCAACAGTGGGCACCAGGGCCAGGAAGTCCGCCCGGTCGGACGGCCGGCTCAGATCCAGGGCGAGGCTGCGCTTGTTCAGATTGAAGGACTGCGCATAGACGCTGTCCCCCTCACCAAGAAAATGCGGCCCGACGGCCCGGGACGCATCGCCCCCCACGGCCGGGTTCTCCACCTTGATGACCTCGGCCCCGAGATCCGCCAGCAGCATGGTCCCATAAGGGGCCGCGCCGAAGCTCTCGAGGGTGAGGATGCGAATCCCGTGAAGCGGTTTCATGCGCCGTGCCTCCCAAGCGCGAACGTGACGCGGCGTGCGGCCGAATGCGCCGCAGGCGTGGGGCCGGTTGATCCGGCCGCTGTTCAACTTGTCCGGATAAGTAAGCGCCGCCCGTGAAATCCGTCAAGTGATTATCGAATAATTCTGTTGTGCAACGCAGTATTCGCCATCACTGCTTGAATAACTTGTCCGTATTGACCGGACAAGTTTGCGCAGGTAGAACTGACCGTGGGGGAGGACGACAAACATGGCCCAGACACGCGACGCCGCGGCGCAGAGCCAGCCCATGGGTATGGGCCCGGCCGCGCTGGCCGCCCTGCTGCAAAGCGAAATCGCCGCCGGCCGCTATCCGATCGGGGCGGTCATCCCCTCGGAGGCGGATCTGCGCGCCCAGTTTGCCGTGGGGCGGCACACGGTGCGTGAGGCGGTGCGCCGGCTGGTGGAGGCCGGGCTTCTAGAGCGGCGGCAAGGGGCCGGCACGCGGGTGATCGCCCAGCGCCCCCGCGCCGCCTACACCCACTCCATCGCCACCTTGAGCGAAATCTTCGAATACACCAAGGACGCCCAACTGGAGATCGCCGAACGGGCCATGGTCGCCCTTGACGATGCGGACGCGGCGCTCCTGGCCGCGGTGCCCAGATCCTCCTGGCTGCGGCTGCTGGGGGTGCGCCGCGAGGTGGGCCAGAATGCGATCCTCAGCCACACCACCGTGTTCTTCCACGCCCGGTTCGCCGCCATCATCTCCAAGGTGAACAAGCCGAAGGGGCCGCTCTATATGGTGATCGAGGCGCACACCGGGGAACTGGTGCAGGAGGCGCGCCAGGAGATCGCCACCGGCCCGCTGCCCGCTGCGGCGGCGCGGGCGCTGGATCTGCCGCTGGGGTCGCCGGGCATCATGGTCACCCGCCAGTATCTCGATGTGAGCGGCGGGGTGATGATGGCCTCGCGCAACTGGCACAATTTCGATTTCTTCCGCTACGCCATCAGCCTCAAGCGCGAGAATGTGTGAGCGTGCGGACGGCCTACGGCGCTTGGCGATGATGCCAAGCCCGGCGCAGGCTGGGTTTCGGCGCTTGAACTGACCTTTTGGCCGGAACAGGTCCCGGACGGCCACCACGCGGGCTGTCCGCAGATCCCGGCGCGCCTGCGCCCGCCGCGCGGGTCGGCGGGCGGGCGGGGTCTGCGCTGTCCAGCCGCAGAGCAGGGCGGCGCGGGCCGCCTCCCTCCCCTCCGACCCGGCCTCACTGCACCAGCGGGCAGCCGCTCTCATTCTCCGGAATATAGGCATCTTTGCCGGGGACGGTCTGGAGGAGCGTAAGATAGTCCCACGGCCCCTTGGACTCCCCGGGCTTCTTCACCTCGAAGAGATACATGTTGTTGAACACCCGGCCATTCTTGCCGATGGCGGTATTCTTCATCATCATGTCGTTCACTGGCGTGGCCCGCATTTTGGCCGCCACTTTGTCGGCGTCATCGGTCCCGGCATCCTTCACGGCCTGGAGATAGTGGCGCACCGCGGAATAGACGCCCGCCTGATTCATCGACGGCTTGCGGCCGGTCTTCGCCTCGAACGCCTTCGACCAGGCGCGCGTCTCGTCATTCATGTCCCAATAGAAGGAATTGGACAGGATCAGCCCCTGCGCCACCGGCAGCGTCAGGGCATGGATGTCGTTGATGTTCAGCAGTAGGCCCGCCAGCGTCTGCCCGCCTTGGGGCAGACCGAACTCGTTCGCCTGCTTGACCGAGTTGATGGTGTCGCCGCCGGCATTGGCCAACGCCACCACCTTCGCGCCCGAACCCTGGGCCTGGACCAGGAACGAGGAGAAGTCCGACGTCGCCAGCGGCACCCGCACGCCCCCCTTCACCGTGCCGCCGAGCGCCTTGACGGTCTTGCTGGCTTCCTCCTCCAGCGAATGGCCGAAGGCATAGTCGGTGGTGATGAAGAACCAGGTCTTCTCCCCCTTGGCCATCAGCGCGCGGGCGGTCCCGGCCGCCACCGCGTGGGTGTCCCAGGTCCACATGAAGCCATAGGGACTACAAGCCTTGCCGGTGAGATCGACGGCACCGGGGCCGGACATCAGGAACAGCTTCTTGCGCTCGCGCGTGATGCCCTGCACCGCAAGGGCGGCCGCCGAGTTCGGCACGTCGGCGATCACGTCCACCTGCTCGGTGTCGATCCATTTGCGCGCGATGCTGGCGGCCACGTCCGCCTTGTTCTGATGGTCCGCCGCCACGATCTCCACCGGCACCCCGCCGATGGCGTTGCCGAACTCCTCTGCCGCAAGGCGCGCCGCCGTGACGGAGCCCTCGCCATTGATGTCGGAATAGACCCCGGTGAGGTCCGACAGGACACCGATCTTGATCTTGCCGTCCGACATCTGGGCGTTTGCCGCCGCCGCCATTCCACCCACGGCGGCGCCGAGCGCGACCGCGAGAACCAAGCCCTTCATGCGTTTTCTCCCTGTTTTGGTTTTATCGTTTCATCATCGGGGATCTGTGCCCCCCGTCACCGCGCCGTATAGCCTCCGTCCACCGCCAGCGACGTGCCGGTCACGCCGGCCGCCGCGTCCGAGCAGAGGAAGACGACCGCCGCCGCAATCTCCTCCGCCTTCACCGGCCGACGGATGGGCTGGTTGTCGAGGAACACCCCCTGGACCACCTCTTCCGGCGAGAGCCCGGTCACCCGCGCCTGATCGGCCACCTGCATCTCGATGATCGGCGTCAGGACCATGCCCGGACACACGACGTTGCAGGTCACGCCGGTCTGCGCCACTTCGAGGGCCACCGCCTTGGTGAGGCCGATGAGGCCGTGCTTGGTGGCCACGTAGGCGGGCTTGAACGGGGCCCCGACCAATCCGAGCGCGGAGGCGATGTTCACGATGCGGCCGAACCCTCGCTCCGCCATGGCGGGGATCACCGCCTTGATGGCATGGAACGCCGCGGAGAGATTGACCGCCAGAAGCAGGTCCCACTTCTCCTCCGGAAACGCGGCCAGCGGGGCCACATGCTGCACGCCGGCGTTGTTCACCAGGATGTCGACCGGGCCGAGGGTGTGCGCCGTGGCCTCCATCAAGGCGCGCACCTCGGCCGGTCGACCCATGTCGGCGCTGAAATAGCTCACCCGCCGTCCCGTCGCCTCGGCGATGCCGCGCCGCGCCGCCTCCACCTCCGCCGGGTCGCCGAAACCGTTGAGCATGACATCGCACCCGTCCACGGCGAGGGCGTGGGCGATGGCGAGCCCGATCCCCGATGTGGACCCGGTGACGACGGCGGTGCGGACCTGCATGCGGATTATCCTTTTCCGGAGATCAAGAACGATGGAACGTGGGTTCGGGGGAGACATTCTCGGCCGCCGGACCGGGCCGCGCCGCCCCTTGCGAGAGATGGCGGGCCAGCCGGTCACGGACGGCCTGCGCGCTCTGGTCGGTCCAGGCATGGAACCCCTGCCCGCTCTTCATGCCGAGGCGGCCCGACGCCACCAGATCCTCGAGGTAAGGCTGCGGTCCCGGCGAGCAGTCGAGATCGGGCAGGATGTGCTGGTGGACCATGAGCGCGAGATCGGTGCCGACGAGATCGGCATTCTCCAGGGGCCCCAGCACCGCGAGCCGTCGCCCGAAGCTGGCCTTCACCACGGTGTCCACCGTCTGCGCATCGCAGACGCCGCCGGCGACAAGGGCGATGGCCTCGCGCCACATGGCATGCTGGAGGCGGTTGCCGATGAAGCCCGGGACATCCTTGCGCACATGGACCGGGGTCTTGCCGATGCCGGCGAGCACTTCCATCATCGCCGCGATCTCGGCCGCGCCGGTGTCCTGCGCTTGGATCACCTCCACCAGCGGGATCAGATGCGGCGGGTTCCACCAATGGGTGCCCATGGCCCGGCGGCGGTCCGCAAGGACCGCCATGATGCGGGTGATAGGGATGGCGGACGTATTGCTGGCCAGCAGGGCCGCGGCGGGTGCCGCCTCCTCGACCTCCAAGAACAGCCGCTGCTTGAGGGCGAGGTCCTCCGGAACGGCTTCGATGACCACACCGGCCTGCGCCACGGCCGCTGCGAGGCTGGCATGGACGTCGATGCGGTCGGCGGCCGCTTCCTCCTGGCCGACGAGGCGCAGATTGGCCTTCACGCGAGCGGGCGCCCCGTCCCGTCGTGCCGGATCCGGGTCGTAAAGCGCGACCGCATGGCCCGCGACGGCAAAGGCCTGCGCAATGCCGTGGCCCATGAGGCCGGCGCCGATCACGGCGATCCGTCTTGGCAGCATCTCCACCCCAACACTGTTCAGGCGCTTCCTTCATGCCGCCGCGCGCCTGGGGCGCGTGCGGATGGGACGCCTGTTGTGGCCCTGCTCAGCAAGCCGCGTGCCAAGTGTGGCCGTCGCGCACATTCCAGCGATTGCAACGCATTGGCGACAGCGGCCTGCATCCGGGTCGCGGAGAGCGTTCGACATCCAGGACAGCGCCCCCCCGATGACACGCTGACTTCGCTCCTGGACAGGGCTTTCAACGGTCAGCCCACCGTCCTATGCATTGACACACGTGTTCTGATTTTCGGACAGGCGGGGAGACTGACCAGCATGCCGAGTTCCGCCCAAGCCCGACTTGCAGCGGCGCGGACCCTGCTCGAAATGGTGGAGGAGATGATCGATGGCGCGACCATCGTCGATCACCACTCCCGCGTGGTGTGGTTCAGCGCGGGTCAGCTGGCTCTGCTCGGCGGCGCCCGCCTGAGCGATGTGATGGGGCAGGACATCGAGCGGGTCATTCCGCACAGTCGCTTGCGGGAAGTGGTGGAGACCGGCATCCCCCAGCCGCTCGACATCATCCAATATGGCGAGAAAAGCCTTCTGGTCACCCGCCTGCCGCTCCGGGACGAGAGCGGCGTCATCATCGGCGCCTTCGCCTTCGCGCTGAAGAACAGCATTCCCCAGCTCCGCCCCATCGCCGAGCGGCTGCAGCAGCTGCAATCCCGCCTGGCGCGCATGGAACAGGCGCTGTCCACCACGCGCTCCCATCGTTACACCAGCGAGCAGATCCTGGGCGCCAGCGCGGCCATGCGCGAACTGGGGCGCCTGTTGCGCCGGTCAGCAAGCGTGCGCGCCCCGGTCCTGCTGCTCGGCGAGACCGGCACCGGCAAGGAGATGGCGGCCCACGCGATCCACGCCGCATCGAGCCGGATGAACAAGCCGTTCGTCGCCATCAACGTGGCGGCGGTGCCCGAGGCCCTGCTGGAGGCCGAGTTCTTCGGCGTGGTCCCCGGTGCGTTCACGGGGGCCGCCCGCCAGCCCCGGCCGGGCAAGTTCCAGATCGCGCACGAGGGCACGCTGTTCCTGGACGAGATCGGAGACATGCAGCTGGCGCTCCAGGCCAAGCTGCTCCGCGCGTTGCAGGACGGCGAGGTGGAACCGGTCGGCTCCAACCAGCTGGCGCGGGTGGACGTGCGCGTCATCGCCGCCACCAGCCGGCCGCTGGCCGAGATGGTGCGGGCCGGCACGTTCCGGCAAGACCTGTATTACCGGCTGAATGTCCTCTCCATCCGCCTGCCGCCCTTGCGGGAGCGGACCGGGGACATCGAACTCTTGGCCATCAAGTTTGGCGAGCGCACCGCGCTCGGCTTCGCCATGCCCCCACGCCCCCTCACCCGAGCGGCGCTGGATCTCCTCGTGCGCCACGCTTGGCCGGGCAACGTCCGGGAACTGGCCAATGTCATCGAGCAGATCTACGTCCGCACGGACGGCGGTCATATCGAGGCGCAGCACGTGGCCGAGGTTCTCGGCATGGACGCAGAGCCGGCGCCGCCGGAGCGCCCGGCCGACCCGCCGACCCTTGCCGCCGCAATCGCCACCCTCGAGCGCACCATGATCGCGGAGGCGTTGCGCACCAGCCCCAGCCGGCAGGCGGCGGCGCGCGTCCTCGGCCTGTCCCGCAGCAACCTCTATGCGAAGATGCAGCGCCACGGCCTGTGACCGGGGCCGCGGCGCGCGTTTGCGCCTCGGCTGGCGCCTGAAATGCGGAGCCGGGTGGATCCGCGCCCTGGCCGCAGGTCCCATGGCCTGGCGTGCCCCCGATCACGGGCCTTCGCGGCCGGCCCCTGGACTTTGGGTTCGCAGCATCCGCGCCCGGCGCGATCTAGGGCGTCCGCACCACCCAATGCTTGCGGACGGGCTCGAGAACCTCCCAGGTGCCGGTGAAGCCCGGCTCCAGCACGAAGGCATCGCCGGGCCCCGCCGTGATCACGGTTCCGTCGTCGCCCGTGACGATGCAGCGGCCGGAGACGATGAGGCAATATTCCCACTCGTCATAGGACACACGCCACTTGCCGATGCTGGCTTCCCATTCACCGGCGCACAGACGCTCGGCAGGGGCATCATAGGTGACGAAGGCCCGGGTTTCCGGCTGGCCAGACACCACCAAGGCGGGGTCCACCGGACCGGCGATCACTTCGGTCGTGGCACGATCAAGTTTATGGAGAGTCATGGGCGCGCCTTGCGTTCGATCGCCCGGATAAAGCACGCGCCCGCCGCGAAGGCGACCCCCCTGCCGCGGCGGTCCGACGCCATCCCGGCGGTGCCGGGCGTCGCCCCGAGGCAGATCGGGGCTTCACGCAGGGCTGCGATGGCCCTCCCGGTCGCGAACGCGACACGGAAGCGGGCCCGACGGACCGCAGCGTGCGCCCGCTGCCACTTTCTGCTCCCGCAGCAAAATCTTTGAGGCGGCAGGGGGATGACGTCGGACCCTTTCCTATATTTGACATTTCTATGAACGGCCGCGGCGACGGGCCGGCCATCAGAGCATGAACGTCAAAACACCGCCAAACGATCGACACTCAATGAACGCAGACTATATATATGATTGCTATCCACCTACATGAGCGCTAGCTATATTAAAAAATAGTTGCGACTATTTCAGGTTACTGATAACAATTTGTCGCCATCAAGCATCGCTGCAACTGCGCAGTGCAATCCCTTTCGGGAGATCGCAATGTCAACCATCAATCTCATCATTGTCCTCCCCGGCACGACGGGAAGCACGCTTGTCAAGTCGCAAGGCTCAGAAACTTCAAGCTATCCGTACTGGCTCGACGGTGTATCGCTTGAGATCGACGCGAACGACTTGGCCGGCGCCGAAGCGGGACTGACGGGGACGCTATGGGCGGGGCGTCCATTAGGCTCAGCCAACAACAACTCAGTCTATTACGCTCTTATAAGCTCCATCGTCGATCAAGCCAACAGCTTCAGCAAACATAATAATTATTCTTCATATTTCTCTAACTGGCCGACGGTTGATTACGGAAATATAACAGACGATTTTTCCTGGTTCTCGTCCTCCAACGTGCTGTCGACAGATGCTGTTATTGGCTTTGCCTACGACTGGCGGCAGAACAACACCATCAGCGCGTTGATGCTGCAGAGCATGCTGGCGGCCCTTAACAAGGCGAACAGCATCGGGACGATCTGGTTTGTGGCGCACAGCATGGGCGGATTGGTGGCCCGCGCCTATCTGGAGGCGATCGGCTCCGGCGACGCCTGGTTCTCCAAGATCCAGGGACTGGTGACGCTGGGCACGCCGCATCTGGGGGCGCCGCTGGCCTTGTCAGCGATCACGAACAGTTGGCCGGATACGGGAGACGGGTCGAGCGTGGCCACCCGCCGCCGGCCGCGGGCGCGGCCCTATCCCCTCGGCAACTGGCCGGATTCCGGCGAGCGGGCAGGCCCGCGCCAGACGGATATGAGCTTTGATCAGAAACTGGACACGGTCATTCAGTATGTGGTCAACAGTTCCATGGGCATCAGCTCGTACGAACTGCTGCCGACCGCTGTATCGTCTGATGCGGCCGTGCCAAACCAGAACTTCGTGACGTATCTGGGCAGCACATACAGCATGGCCGACCTGCCGTCGGCCGTTACGGACGCCCTCGCCAGCTTGAATTTTAACGCCGGGAACGAGAGTGCGTCCGTCACTTTCTTCAAGAGCCTGACCTATACGGGCAAGACGCCGGTGCCCTACACCTGCATCTACGGCGTCGTCACCGATGCCGACGGTGACGGTCAGGATTTGGAGACCGTCACTTCGTTCTCGGTCACTGAGACCGACAACGTCTTCTCATTTACCCCGGTCGAGGTGGACGGCGGTGGCGACACGGTCGTGCCGATCTTCAGCGCATCGTTCGGCGCCGCCGGCGGGACATCGACGTTCAGCTATCCGAGCGTCACCGCAGTGGAGGTGTCCAACGTCACGCACCTGGAGATGCCGGAAAACACGGATATCCAGGCGGCCGTCAACAATGCCCTCGGCTTTGGCCAGACGGCGGAACAGCCAGCACTTCAAGCGGAGCCGCTCACGGCCGCTGCGTCCTAGCAAGCATCACCATGGTCCGTCCGCCCCGAGCGGGGGGACGGACCATCGCGCCATCGTCGCCTCGTCGCCCGGCCGCGTTTGGGGAGACGCGCCGGCCGGCGGGCGGCGCGTCCAGGCTCCGGCCCAGACGTTTGACACCCTTAAGTTCAGAACTTGATCGACAGGCGCCCGTCGATGGCATTGTCCTGGGATGAACTGGCGAGCTGACCGGAATAATGCACGCCCACGCTCACCCGCTGCGTGACCGCAAAGTCGAGCCCGGCGCCCAGGCGTGCGGCGTTGCGGGCGATGGGCGTGCCGCTCTCCAGATAGGTGGCGCTGCCGGCCGCGAAGGACACCGGCGTGACCGGCGTGGTCGCGCCGAAGGCATATTGCCAACCGAGGCTTGCCGAGGCGGTCAGGACGCCGCGATTGACCGCGAAATCCTTCGCCGCCCGGAGCCCCAGCGTGGTGAAGGTGTTGCTCTGGCTGTCACTGCCGCCGGTGAGGGCCGCGGCGCCGACGCTCTCCGAAAAGGCCCCGGTGTGCAGGTTCACATAGGCCACATTGGCAAATGGCTCCAGGGCGGCCCAAGGGGTCACGAGGCCATAGCCTAGTTCGGCGAACACCTGGGTGGTGCCAGCGTCATAGGTGGACGACAGGCCGTTCGAGAAGCCCTGGAAGGCGACCGAGCGGCTGACCGAGAGCTCGTGCCAGGTATAGCTGGCGCCGAACCGCAGCCCAAAGGCGCCGGCGCGTGTGCTGCCATAGACGGCCAGATCATAATTGTCGCTCTGACCGGAGCTGGACGGCGGGCCGTTGAACTGCGACTGGGAATAGCCGCCGGCAAAGCCCAGGCGGCCGGTTTCGCCCACCGGCGTATCGACGCCCATGAAGAAGCCGCCGATGGAGCGGGACATGTCGGCGCCGCCATTGCGCCCATCGCTGGTCCCCCAGCTGCCGAAGGCTTGCGTCCACACGGTCGGGGCAAGGCCGGGGAGAAGCTGCGCGGTCTGCGGACCGGTCGCGGGCGCGGCTGCCGCGTCGGCAGCCTGGCGCAGACGATCGGTGACCGCATCGCGCAGATACACCGATTGCGCCTGGAGCGCGGTTTCGATGGAGGGGTAGATCTCCCCCGAAAGCGCGGTGAAGGCGGCGGGTGCGGTGGCCGCATTGAGGGGAACGATGGCGTCCAGAAGCGCATTGGCCAGGGGCAGCGTGTCGACCGCCGCCGCCCGCGCGGTCTGGCCTGGCGTCTGTGCCACAGAGGCGAGCGGCACGCTGCTGCGCGTGGTGGCGACGGACACGCCGTTGGCGCCATAAGCGACGGTGGAGGCCAGGAAGGGATAGGCGGCCGTGCCCAGCGGTGTGGAGAGCGTGCCGAACTGGCCGGTGATGCCGCTCGCGGCGCTGAGGATCGCATAGGTTCCAAAGCCGGGCGTCGTGCCGGGGACCAGGCTGAGCTGGAGCGTGCTGCCATTGAGCGTGACCGTGCCGTCCGCACGGAGCGTGTCGCTGACGCCGGCGCTGCCAATCTCCACCGCATAGGTGGAGCCGGCCTGGAAGGTAACGTTGCCGCCGACGGTGAGCGTTCCGATGGAGTTGCCGGGGGCCACCGTGCCACCGGACGCCACCGTGAGATTACCGCCGATCCGGCCATTGCCGGAGAGGTGGCCGGACGTGAGGACGGCCCCGGTGACCGTGCCGTTATTGTTGAAGGTGCCGGTGTTGACCACCGCGCCATTGACCGTGCCGGGATTGGCGAAGGCGCCCGCATTGCCCACCGGACCCGTGAGCGTGCCCAGATTGGTGAAGCTGCCGGTGTTGGTCACGGGCGAGTTGAGTGTGCCGGAATTGACGGCGGAACCGGCATTGGCGAACGTCCCCTGCCCCTGGGACGACAGGGTCGCACTATTGCTGAAGCTGCCGCTGGCGGCGATGGAGATCGCACCGGTGTTGATGACGCTGCCGGTGTTGGCCAGGGACCCGGCGAGAAGGCCCGACGTGGTCAAGGTCCCGGTATTGGCCACCGCACCGACGATCGTGCCGGTGGTGGTCGCGCTGGCGTTATTGATGAGGTCGCTGGCCAGGGTGCCGCCGTTCACCAGGGTCCCATTGTTGGTGATGCTGCTGCCGCCGATGCTCGCCACCAGACCGGTGTTCTGCAAGGCGGCACCGGGGGCGATGGTGACCGGGCCGAGGATGGCGCCGGTGAGGATCAGCGTTCCGCCGGCGACGGTGGTTCCGCCGGTATAGCTGCTCTGGCCGGCCAGCGTCTGGGCGCCACCGGCGATGACCAGGCTGCCACCGCTGCCGTTGAAGGCGCCGCCATCCATGAGCGTGCCCGAGAAGGTTCCGGACGCTGCGGTGAGGGTCAAGGTCCGCCCGCCGAGGGCGACGGTCCCGCTGCCGGACAGCGTGGTGATGTTGGCGCCGTTGCTGGTGCCGGAAATGTCGAGGACGCCGTTGGCGATGACGCCGGAGGACGACGCGATGCTGCCCGCGCCCACCAGGGCGAGCGCGGCGCCGGATTGGATGGTGGTGCGGCCGGTATAGGCGTTCTGGCCCGCCAGCATCTGGGCGCCGCCCGCAATCAGCAGGCTGCCACCCGTCCCCCCCGAGGCGCCCCCATCCGTGAGCGCACCGGAAAAGGACCCCGAGCCCGCACTGAGGGTCAAGGTCCGGCTGCCCAATGCGACGGCGCCGCTGCCGGACAGCGTCGTGATGCTGGCGCCGGTGCTGGTGCCGGAAATGTCGAAGACGCCGTTGGCGATGACGCCGGAGGACGACGCGATGCTGCCCGCACCCACAAGGGAAAGGCCGGCGCCGGATTGGATGGTGGTGCTGCCGGTATAGATGTTCTGGCCGGTGAGGGTTTCGGTGCCGCCGGCGACCCCGAGGCTGCCCCCGGCCCCGGTATAGTAGCCCTGGTCCTGGAGCGTGCCGGAGAAGGTCCCAGAGGCTGCGGTGAGGATCAGGGTGCGGCCGCCGAGGGCGACAGTGCCGTTGCCGGACAAGGTGTTGATGCTGGCGCTGGCTTGCTGGCAGGAGGTGCAGCCGGGCACGACACCGACGCCGGAGATGTCGAACGTGCCGTTGGCAATCACCCCGGACGAGGATGCGATGCTGCCCGGGCCCACCAGGGCCAGCCAGCCGCCCGCATCGATGGTGGTGCTGCCGGTATAGGTGTTGACGTTGCTGAGCTTCAGCGCGCCACCGGTCTCGACGACGACGGCTCCGGGGCCCGAGATGATGCCCGCGAGACCGACCTTGCCGGCATTGCCCGACGTGGCGGTGACCACATAGTCTTGAGCGGGCGATGTGGTGGTTTGCGCCGCCGTCTCGACGGCGGCGTCCGTCACGAAGAAGGACGTGATGCCGGTCCGCCGATTTTCAAAATCGTAGAGGACCGAATTGGCCATAAAGAAGCCGATACCCAGAATGGTCCGGTCGTGACCGCTCGATGACGCGCCCACATCGACCGCAAAGGCGGCGCCATTGTCCGGCCGGGCGGTCTGCAGGATTGCTCCCGTGGCGGGGTCGGTGATGACGAGAGACGAGATTGTATCGAACCCGCTGGGCAGGGTGCTCGTCAAATAGACGTTGAATTGCGATGTGCCAGTATCAAGGAGGGTGATGGAACTGTAGTTGAATCCGGGCGTGTTTTTGTCACCCTGAAGCTGATAGGACAAGACGAGATCATAGCTGTCCGTGCCAACGGTGCCGGAGACGGGAAAGGCGATCACGCTGCCGTTGTTTTGCGCCCAGGCAAAGCTGGATTCAAACTGGGCGCGGAGCGGGTTGGTGACCTCAAGGATGACGTGCGGGCTGCAACTGGAGTCCTTGGGCGGGCAGTTTGCGGCAATGGCATATCCGGTCTGCGTCGACTGCCCCAGAATGCCGCCGAACGTGATGCCGTTCACCTGGGAGGTGTCGATGGCGGCGCCAAAGGTGCCGCTGAGGCCATTGGCGTTCCCGCCGTTTTGCGACACCTGCGTCCCGTTGCCATTCACGGGATATTGCACCAGCCCGACCACATATCCGCTCGGTGGCGACCCTGATGCGGGCGAGGACGACACGGGGACGCGCGTATTCATCGCGACCACTTGGCCCGACTGATCATAGAACTTGATCTGGCCGACCGTCGTGGCCGCCTCGTAATAGCCGTGCGAGGGTCCGGAATCTCCATACATGAAGTCGAACGACGCCGACGGGGTCGAATACGGACCGCTCAATGTGGGGCTGCCATGGCTCGGGGTCGCAGAGACCTCCGCGTTGAAGGCCGTCGAGCCGGTGTCGAACAAATAGGTTTGCGGGGCGGCATCGTTGATGCCGACGGTGATGGTCAGCCGAAAGCTCGACCCGGTCGGCCCCGCGATATAGGCGAGCGGAATATCGGCTGCGCGGGCGGGCGATGTGCCGATGCCGCTGATGGCGAGGGTCGAGGCAGAGGCGAGAAGGACCGCCAGACGTCGACCGGACCGGACCCGGTTGCGCAGCGCATGCGAGAGCGTCATCGCAATCATCTCCTTCACCGCGGTCCACCGCACGGCATAGATCCGGATACCTCCTAGCAGATCCGACACCCCTTCTGAAAGGCGCGTAGCGGTTCAAATCGGCGCCGACATGGCGCGCATCCCGCGCGCCCTTCGTCCTCCAGTTGAAATGGATGACCCGCCCGAAAGGGTGCAGCCCGTTCGGCGTGCACCTGGGCCTCTGCGCAACTGTGCGTGAATAGCCTCTGAGCGACGACGCACGAGACGCACCGCGCGCCCTGCACCGCACCATCAGCGCGCCCAAAACGAAACCAACGGTTTTCACATCTGCGACTCCGCCAAAGCCCTAAGAATTGCTGCAATGCAACGATTGTGAAGCGGAACAATCGCTGCGGAGATGGGCGCAATTTTCTTTGAATTTTCGTTTTGAACGCACTATGAAGCAATTATGAAGCGCATTTGGTGACGGCCATGTCCGGCTCACAGGCGCCGCGACGACACAGGGAGGGCGGCATGCAGACCAGCCCGTTCGACATTCTGGTGGTGGGTGGCGGCATCAATGGCGCCGGGATCGCCCGGGACGCGGTGGGCCGTGGCCTCTCCGTCATGCTGGTGGAGCAGGACGACCTGGCCGCCCACACCTCCTCCTGGTCCACCAAGCTGATCCATGGTGGCCTGCGCTATCTGGAATATTACGAGTTCCGCCTGGTGCGCGAGGCGTTGCTGGAGCGCGAGCGGCTGCTGGCCATGGCGCCGCACATCATCCGCCCGCTGCGCTTCGTGCTGCCGCACGATGTCTCGGTCCGCCCGGCCTGGCTGGTGCGGCTCGGGCTGTTCTTCTACGACCATCTGGCCCCCCGCAAGCGCCTGCCCGGCTGCGAGCGGCTGAATCTGGCCACCGACCGCCGCGGCGCGCCGCTGAAGCCCATCACCAAAGTGGGCTTTGAATATTCCGATTGCGCGGTGGACGATTCCCGGCTCGTGGTGCTCAACGCTCTGGATGCGCAAGCGCGTGGCGCGGTGATCGAAGTGGGCACGCGGCTGGAAGGCGCCCGCCGCGAGGGCGATCTGTGGGTCGCCACCCTCACCGATGCGGGCGGGTCCACCCGCGAGGTGCGCGCGCGCATCCTGGTCAATGCCGCCGGCCCCTGGGTGGCCGATGTGCTCAACCATCGCCTCGGCCTCAACACCGCCAAAGGCGTGCGCCTGGTGAAGGGCAGCCACATCGTGGTCCCCCGGCTCTATAAGGGCGACCACGCCTACATCCTGCAGAACCACGACAAGCGCATCGTGTTCGCCATCCCTTATCAGGATGATCTGACGCTGATCGGCACCACCGACGTGCCTTATGACGGCGCGCCGCAGGATGTCGCCATCTCCGATGACGAGGTGGACTATCTCATCACCTCCATCAACGGCTGGTTCCGGCGCGAGATCTCCCGCGCCGACATCGTGTGGGACTATTCCGGCGTGCGGCCCTTGTTCGACGACGGCTCCATCAATGCCTCCGCCGTCACCCGCGACTATGTGTTCGATATCGATGCCCCAGCCGGCGGCGCGCCGCTGTTGTCGGTGTTCGGCGGCAAGCTCACCACCTATCGCAAGCTGGCCGAGCATGTGATGCGCGATCTGGCGCCTTACATCCCCGGCCTCAAGCCCGGATGGACCGATCAGGGCACGCTGCCTGGCGGCGACATCCCCGATGGCGATGTGGAGCGCTATATCGATGCGCTCGTCAAAGCCAAGCCGTTCCTCGGCCGCGCGCGCGCCGCGCGCCTCGTGCACACCTATGGCACGCGGGTGCATGCGCTGCTGGGCACCGCCGCCTCGGTGACGGACATGGGCCGCGACTTCGGCGCCGGGCTGACCGCGCTGGAGCTGACCTATCTCAAGACCGTCGAATGGGCGCGCACCGCCCGCGACGTGCTGTGGCGCCGCACCAAGCTGGGCCTGAAGCTGCCGCCGGAGGCGGCTGCGGAGATCGACGCCTTCCTGAAAGGCAATTGAACGCGCGCCGACTGTCGGCGCGCGCCCACGCCGGGCACGCCCCTTGCCAGGGCAGCGCCCGCTGCACCGAGACACAGCCGGCCTCACCGCCGGCGGTCACCACAGGCCCGTCGGCAAAGATCAACGGGCAGGCATCAACGGTCAAAAACCAACTGGGAGGACACCATGACCAAATATGTGGGCGCCATCGACCAGGGCACGACAAGCACGCGCTTCATCGTGTTCGACCGCAAGGGCCAGATCGTCAGCGTGGCGCAGCGCGAGCATGAGCAGATCTATCCCCGGCCCGGCTGGGTGGAGCACAATGCTGTTGAGATCTGGCTCAACACCCGCACCGTCATCTTCGAGGCGCTTCAGAAGAAGGGCCTCTCCACCACCGATCTTGCCGCCGTGGGCGTGACCAACCAGCGCGAGACCGCGCTGCTGTGGGACCGCAAGACCGGCGAGCCGCTCTATAACGCTCTGGTCTGGCAGGATACCCGCACCGACCAATTGGTGGCCCGCTATGCCGCCGAGGGCGGGCAGGATCGCCTGCGCGCCAAGACCGGCCTGCCGCTGGCGACCTATTTCTCCGGCCTGAAGCTGCACTGGATTCTCGACAACGTGCCCGGCGCCCGCGAGAAGGCGGCCTCCGGTGATGCGCTGTTCGGCAATATCGATACCTGGATGCTGTGGAACCTCACCGGCGGTCCCGATGGCGGCATCCACATCACCGATGTCACCAATGCCTCGCGCACCCAATTGATGGATCTCGAGACCCTGGAATGGGACGAGGACATCCTGAAACTGTTCAGCATCCCCCGCGCCTGCCTGCCGCGCATCGTCTCCTCGTCCGAGACCTACGGCACTGGCAAGGGTCCGCTGGAGGGCGTGATCCTGTCGGGCATCCTGGGCGACCAGCAGGCGGCCTTGTTCGGCCAGGCCTGCCTGCATCCCGGGGAGGCAAAGAACACCTATGGCACCGGCAATTTCATGCTGATGAACACCGGTGAGAAGCCTTTCCCCTCCACCTGCGGCCTCATCACCACGGTGGGCTACAAGCTGGGCAACGCCAAGGCCATCTATGCCCTGGAGGGCTCCATCGCCATCACCGGCGCGCTGGTGCAATGGCTGCGGGACAATCTGGGCATCATCCAGACCTCCGCCGACATCGAGCCGCTGGCCCGTTCGGTGAGCGACAATGGCGACGTGTATTTCGTCCCCGCCTTCTCCGGCCTGTACGCCCCGCGCTGGCAGGAGAATGCCCGCGGCGTCATCTGCGGCCTCACCCGCTTTGCCAACAAGGGCCACATCGCCCGCGCCGCGCTGGAGGCCACCGCCTACCAGACCCGCGAGGTGCTGGAAGCCATGGTGAAGGATTCCAAGGTCGCCATCCGCGAACTGCGCACCGACGGCGGCATGGTGGTCAACGAACTGCTGATGCAGTTCCAGGCCGACATGATCAATGTCCCGGTGGTCCGCCCCCGGGTGATCGAGACCACCGCTCTGGGCGCCGCCTATGCCGCCGGTCTGGCGGTCGGCTATTGGGCCTCCACCGACGACATCACCCAGAACTGGGGTGTGGACCGCCGCTGGCATCCGCACATGGATGAAGCCCAGCGCGCCCATCTCTACGGTTCCTGGAACAAGGCCGTGGAGCGCTCTCTGGGCTGGGCCAACTGAGCCGGGCGCCCTCGCAACCCCCGCTTCGGCGACCGCATAGCGGCGACGGAGCGGGGCACCACACCACACACCAATAAGAAACGTTGTTTTGGAGACGTCCCATGCACACGCCATTTATGGGTGAGCTTCTCGGCACCATGGTGCTTATTCTTCTGGGCAACGGCGTGGTGGCCGGTGTCCTGCTGCACAGCTCGAAGGCGCAGAATTCCGGCTGGATCGTCATCACCGCCGGCTGGGCGTTCGCGGTGATGGCCGGTGTCTTCACCGCCCTCGCCACCGGCAGCCCCGATGCCCATCTCAACCCGGCGGTGACGCTCGGCTTTGCCGTGGTCTCCGGCGACTATTCCAAGATCCCCACTTATGTGCCGGCCCAGTTC
Source organism: Azorhizobium sp. (assembly GCA_965227945.1). Lineage (GTDB taxonomy): Bacteria > Pseudomonadota > Alphaproteobacteria > Rhizobiales > Xanthobacteraceae > Azorhizobium. The sequence goes on from CBDDGQ010000005.1 coordinate 1,653,476, forward strand.
ATCGGCGCCTTCCTGGGGGCGGTGCTGGTGTGGCTGCAATATCTGCCGCACTGGGCCAAGACCGAGGACCAGGGGCTGAAGCTGGCGGTGTTCTGTACGGGACCGGCCATTCGCAGCGCACCGGCCAATCTGATCAGCGAGATCATCGGCACGGTGGCGCTGATCTTCATCGTCGGGGCCATCTTCTCCAAGGCGGTGATGGCCGGGGGCATTCCCCCGACGCTGGGGCCCTACATGGTGGGCATGCTGGTCTGGAGCATCGGCCTGTCGCTGGGCGGCACCACCGGCTACGCCATCAATCCCGCCCGCGACCTCGGCCCCCGCATCGCCCACGCGGTGCTGCCCATCGCCGGCAAGGGCGGGGCCGACTGGGGCTATTCCTGGATTCCGGTGGTGGGGCCGCTCACAGGCGCGCTCATCGCCGCGGCGATGATCCGGGCCTTCATCTGACGGCCTGATCCCGCGTCCAGACACCCGCGCCGTCCCCCGCCGGCGCGGTGTCGCAGCCCCGCCGCCGACTCCCGCGGCGGCGGGGCTGCGTCCTTCAGGTCCGGGCGGCCTCGTCGATGCCGGTCTCGATCACCTCGACACCCTCGGCGCGGCAGACCTCGGCCAGCTTGGGCGAGACCATCCGGTCGGTGACGAACACGTTCACCTGCTTGATATGGGCGATGCGCACCGGCGCCGAGCGGCCCACTTTCAGATGGTCCGACACCAGCACCACCCGCCGCGCATGGGCGATGATGGCCTGGCTGACCCGCACTTCCTGATAATCGAAGTCCAAGAGCGTGCCGTCCTCGTCGATGGCCGAGGCGCCGATGATCGCCAGATCCACCTTGAACTGCTGGATCAGGTCGATGGCGGAGGCCCCGATCACCGCGCCGTCGCTGTGGCGCACCTGGCCGCCGGCCACGATCACCCGGATCGCCGAATTGGGATAGAGCTGCATGGCCACATGCAGATTGTTGGTGATGACCAGCAGGTCGGGCCGGTCGGCCAGCGCCTTGGCCACCTCCTCGGTGGTGGTGCCGATATTGATGAACAGCGAGGAATTGTCCGGCACCAGGGCCGCGGCGGCCCGCCCGATGGCGCGCTTTTCCGCGTCGGCGATCCGGCGGCGGGCCTCGTAGGCGACATTCTCCACGCTGGACGTGACCACCGCTCCGCCATGGATGCGCGCCAGCAACTGCCGGTCGCACAGATCATTCAGATCCTTGCGGATGGTCTGCGGCGTGACCTGGAGGCGGGCGGCAAGGTCCTCCACCATCACCCGGCCGGAAGCGCGGGCGACAGCCAGAATCTCGTTTTGGCGTTCGTTCAGATCCATGGCGCAGACTGAGACCAGGACCGCTTGGGATGCAAGGTCCCGCAGATGCCGAGAGGATCCCGCGCGGCTGCGCATGAGTGTTTATACATCTATCTTATGCGAGATAAATAATTTCACATCTATTCCAGACCTGCTATGACCGCGCCTCCTTTTCGTCGGCGGCCTGGCGGCAGGCGTCAGTCTCGGAGATTCGTCCATGCTGGAGTATCGCAGGCTCGGGCGGACCGACATCCAGGTGTCGTCCATCGCCCTTGGCACCATGACCTTCGGGCAGCAGAACACTGAGGCCGAGGGTCATGCCCAGCTGGATCGGGCCGTGGACGCCGGCATCAACTTCATCGATGCCGCCGAGATGTATCCCATCCCGCCCAAGGCGGAGACCCAGGGTGCCACCGAGCGGATCATCGGCACCTGGCTTCGCAGCCGGGGCCATCGCCACAAGGTGGTGCTGGCCACCAAGGTGCTCGGCCGCAGCGACACGGCCTACATCCGCGCCGCCGGCACCGGCACCAAGCTCGATCGCGCCAATATCACCGAGGCGCTGGAGGGTTCGCTGAAGCGGCTCCAGACCGACTATATCGATCTCTATCAGTTGCACTGGCCCGACCGCTCGGTGCCGCTGTTCGGCCATGGCGACACCGCCCGCGCCCGGGGCGGCGGCGAGGGCTCCGAGGTGCCCATTGCCGAGACCCTCGGCGTGCTGGGCGATCTGGTGGCCGCCGGCAAGATCCGCCACATCGGCCTGTCCAACGAGACCGCCTGGGGCGCCCACCGCTTCCTGCTGGACGCCGAATTGGGGCGCGGGCCGCGCATCGTCTCGATCCAGAACGCCTACAACCTAGTCAACCGCACCTATGAGGGCGGCCTCGCGGAATTCGCCGCCCGCGATGATGTGGGGCTGCTGGCCTATTCGCCGCTGGCGCAGGGCTTCCTCACCGGCAAGTATCGCCACGGCGCCCGGCCGGCCGGCTCGCGCATGGTCCTGTTCAATCGCGGCGCCCGTTACGAGAAGCCCGGCACCGCCGAGGCCATCGAGGATTATGCCGCCATCGCCGCCGATGTCGGCCTGACGCTGGTGCAATTGGCGCAGGCCTGGGTCACGAGCCGGCCGTTCGTCACCGCCAACATCATCGGCGCCACCAGCCTTGCCCAATTGGACGAGACCCTCGCGACCCTGGCGGTCAAGATCACCCCGGAGATCGAGGCGCGGGTGAATGAAGTCTACCAGATGCGTGGCAGTCCGGCGCCCTGAGCCGGCCATGCCCCGCGCCTACTGACCAAGCGTCACTTGCGAGGGGGCAGCGGCAGGACTGATTTCACTGCGATTAAACGCGAATTATTGCATCGCAAGACATCCACTGTTACGCTTTTCCACTTGGAGGCCTTCCCATGACCGACACGAAGATGGAACGGCGCAAGGCGCTGGGCGCGATCATGCTCACGGGGGCCGGCGCCTCGCTCATCGCCACCGCGGCGCAAGCGCAGCCGAGCGCCGATACGTTGCAACAGGTGCGCAATCGCGGCGAGCTGCGCATCGGCACCCCGCCCGGCGAACCGTGGTTCTACAAGGACCAGCGCTCGGACGAATGGAAGGGCATCGGCTGGGGCGCCGGCCTTGCGCTCGCCAAGGAACTGGGCGTGAAGCCGGTGGCGGTGGAAACCACCTGGGGCACCGCGGTGGCCGGGCTCCAGGCCGGGCAGTTCGACGTGCTGTTCGCCATGGACGCCACCCCGCAGCGGGCGCTGGCCATCGATTTCCCGGTGCAGCCCATGTTCTATTATGCCCTCGGCGTGCTGGCCCGCGACGGCCTTGCCGCCAAGACCTGGACGGATCTGGACAAGCCGGAGGTGCGTCTGGGCGTGGTGCTGGGCACCTCGCCGGACCGCGATCTCAGCGTGCGGCTCACCAAGGCCAAGATCGAGCGTTTCCCCAATATCGACGAAGTGGGCGCCGCCTACATGTCCGGGCGGGTGGATGCGGTATCGCTCTTCCATCCCGCTCTGGTGATGCTGCGCAGCCGGGTGAAGCGCGGCACCGTGCTGCTGCCGGAGCCCATCAAGGCCGCCTCCACCAGCGCCGGCGTGCGCCGCGACGTGGACAAGTCCTGGCGCGACTGGGTCGGGGTGGCGATCAACTCGCTTTATGAGACCGGGCAGATCCAGGTCATCTATGAGGAGTTCCTCACCTATCGCGGCATCGACCCCAAGCAGGCCCCCGCTTTGCTGCGGGAGCAGTGGGCACGCACCTGAGCGGACGATCAGTTGGGGTCTGCTCATACATGATGAGGGAGGCAACTCTCTCATTGGAGAGCGTTTCACCCCCCTCCCCACCCCTCCCCCGCAAGGGGGGAGGGAGCAGGCCACGCGAGCGAAAGCGGGGCGCCAAACTTAAGAGCGGGGTCCCCTCCCCCCTTGCGGGGGAGGGTTAGGGTGAGGGGTGAAACGGTCGCCCTTCCTCGACCGTCCCGAGACGAAGGCGCCTCCCACCACCATCCGTGCGCCGCCCCACACAGGAGCCAAGCAACCCGACCATGGCCTATGTCTGGGACTTCTCCGCGGTCTCGCGCAATGCCGACATCCTGCTGGACGGGCTGGGCAATACGCTGATCCTCTCGCTCGCCGGCATCGCAGTGGGCGTGGCGTGCGGCGGGGTGCTGGCGGCCATGCGGCTGTCCGGGCGAAGGGCGCTGTCATGGCCGGCGCTGGCCTTCATCGAGTTTTACCGCAACACTCCGCCTTTGGTGCATTTCTTCTGGTTCTTCTACGGCCTGCCCATGGCCTTCGGCCTCACCTTGCCACCCTTCGCGGCGGCCTTGGCGGCGCTGGGCATCCAGTCCAGCGCCTTCTTCGCCGAAGTGTTCCGCGGCGGCATCAAGGCGGTGGAGCGCGGGCAATGGGAGGCCGGTCGGGCGCTGGGCCTCAGCCGCACCCGGCTGATGATCCGCATCATCCTGCCCCAGGCCGCCCGCCGCATGGCCGCGCCCTTCGTGGAGCGCAGCTTCGAGCTGGTGAAGACCACCACGCTGGCGGCGGCGCTGGCCTTTCACGAGACCATCTACAGCGCCATGGTCATCGTCACCACCACCTACCGGCCGCTGGAAGTCTATACCGTGGTGGCGGGCATCTTCTTCGTGATCCTGTTCTCCGCCAGCCAGGTGGCGGAATGGCTGGAAGCGCGCGGCCGCAAGGCGGGCGCGCGATGAATTTGCCCGAACTCCAGTTCGGCGAGGTCTTCGCCAATATCGATCTGCTGATCAAGGCCTGCGGCCTGACGCTGGCGCTATGGGCCATCGCGCTCATGGCCGGGCTGAGCGGGGGCCTTGTCTTCGGCCTCGCCCGCATCGCGCAGAGCCGCTGGATCGCCTGGCCCGCCCGCGCCTTCGTGGAGGTGTTCCGCAACACGCCGGTCCTGGTGCAGCTGATCTGGTTCTATTACGCGCTGCCGGTGGTCACCGGCCTGCAACTCCCCGCCTTCGCCGCGGCCGCTTTGGCGCTGAGCCTCAATGCGGCGGCCTATTGCGCGGAGATCTATCGCGGCGGCATCCAGGCGGTGCCGACGGGCCAGTGGGAAGCCGGCCGAGCGCTGGGACTGAGCCGGGCGCGGCTCCTGTGGCGGGTGGTGCTGCCGCTGGCGGTGCGGCGCATGGTGCCGGCCTTCACCAACCGGGCGGTGGAACTGGCCAAGAACACCTCGGTGGCGTCCATCGTCACCGTGCACGAGCTGATGTACACGGCCCGCCTGTTCAGCAGCCAGAATTATCTGCCGCTGGAAACCTTCACCGTGGTGGCGCTGATCTATTTCGTGCTGATCTATCCCTTCACGCTGGCCTCCTACGCGCTGGAACGCCGGTTCGCGGCAAGCGGAGCCTGAGATGGCAGAACCGAACATGACCGGCGACGTGTTGCTGCGGGTGGAGAACCTGCACAAGAGCTTCGGCCCCAACGAAGTGCTCAAGGGCATCGACCTGGAGGTGCGCCGGGGCGAGCGCATCGCCATCCTCGGCTCCAGCGGCTCGGGCAAGAGCACGCTGCTGCGCTGCCTCAACGTCCTGGAAATGCCGACCAAGGGCCGCATCTTCCTGGATGGCGCGCCCATCGGCACCCAGAAGCCGGATGGCAGCACCCGCTATCGCGAGGCCGAATTGAACGCGCTGCGGGCGCGGGTGGGCATGGTGTTCCAACAGTTCAACCTGTTTCCGCACATGACCGCGCTGGAAAACGTCATGGAAGGCCCGCTCTCTGTGCTGCACCGGCGCAAGGCCGAGGCGCGGGCGGGCGCGCAGAAGCATCTCGCGCAGGTGGGGCTGGCGGACAAGGCGGACGCCTACCCGTCCCGCCTGTCCGGCGGCCAGCAGCAGCGCGTCGCCATCGCCCGCGCCTTGGCCATGGACCCGGAAGTGCTGCTGTTCGACGAGCCCACCTCTTCGCTGGATCCGGAACTGGTGGGCGAGGTGCTGAGCGTCATCCGCGATTTGTCGGACGAAGGCCGCACCATGCTGTTGGTGACGCACGAACTGGGCTTTGCCTATCACTTCGCCACCCGCATCCTGTTCCTGCACGAGGGCTGCATCCTGGAGGATGGCCCGCCGGAACAGGTGCTGAAGACGCCGCGCGAGGAACGCACCCAGCGCTTCCTCGAACGCTTCACCGCATTCCGGATCTGAGCCCCATCATGCAACTCACCGGCAAGGGCGCGCAGACGCCGAACCCCGACGCCCGCAATGACGGCGTGCTGATCTGGCTCAACGGCAAGCTGGTGCAGCGGGGCGAGGCCATGGTCTCCATCTTCGATGCCGGCTTCGGCCTCGGCGACGGGGTGTGGGAGGGCATCCGCTTCACCGACGGCCGTTTCGTGTTCCTGGACGACCATCTCAAGCGTCTGGAGGCGGGTGCCAAAGCCATCGCTTTGGACATAGGCCTGGATCGCGCCGGCCTCACCCGCGCGCTGCACGAGCTGATCACCGCGAACGGCATGACCGATGGCGTGCACATCCGCCTGATGGTCACCCGCGGCGAGAAGACCACCATTCACCAGGACCCGCGCAATGCGCTGGGCCGGCCCACCATCGCCATCGTCGCCGAGCACAAATTGCCCGATCCGCAGATCAAGCGCGACGGGCTGGTGCTGGCCACCTCGCCGGTGCGGTGCAGCGCGCCGGACAGTTTTGATCTGCGGCTCAATTCCCACAGCCGCCTCAACCTCATCCAGGCGCTGCTGCCGGCCATCGCCGCCGGCGCCCAGGAGGCGGTGATGCTGGATCCGCACGGCTTCGTCTCCAGCTGCAATTCCACCAACCTGTTCTTCGTCAAGGATGGCGCGGTGCTCACCTCCACCGGGCGCTATTGCTTCAAGGGCATCACCCGCCAGAAGGTGCTGGATCTGTGCGCCGCCCACGCCATCCCGGTGCGCGAGACCGATTTCACCTTGGCGGAGGCCTATAATAGCGAGGAGGCCTTCGTCACCGGCACCTTCGGCGGCGTCACCCCGGTGGCGCGCCTGGATGGCCGGGCCATCGGCGCGGCGGGCGAGCGCCCGGTCACGGAACGCCTGTCCGCGCTCTATGATGTGCTGACCCGCACGCCCTGATGGACGCCCCCTCGCTCACCGCGCAACTGGCGGATTTCGCCGCCACTCTCTCCCTGGCGGACATTCCCGCTGATGTGCGCGAGAGCATCAAGCTGCACCTGCTGGATACCATCGGCTGCGGCCTTGCGGGGGCAAGCTCGGATCTCGCCCGCCGGGTGCGCGCCAGCGTGGAGGCCGAGCATGCGCGCGGCCCCTGCCCCGTGCTGGGCACTGCCACATCCCTGGCGCCGGCGGGCGCGGCCTTCGCCAATGCGGCGGCCATGAATGCGCTGGACCATGACGATGGCTTCGAGGTGGACGGCAAGGGCATGGGCCACCCCGGCGCCACCCTGGTGGCGGCGGCGCTGAGCGGCGCCGCGCTGGCGGGGAGCGATGGCGCCACGCTGCTCACCGCTTTGGCGGCGGCCTATGAGATCAACGGCCGCGTCATCCTCTCCATGCAGCCGAGCTATGCCCGCTTCCGGCAGGTCTATGGGGTGTGCCAGCACCAGGCCCTGGGCGCGGCCGCCGCCTATGGCCGGCTGCTGGGGCTGAACGGCGCGCAGCTGGCCAATGCCTTCGGCTTCGCGGGCACGCTGGCGCCGGTGCCCAGCCTGCGCAAATACAATTGGGACGCCCGCCCGCTGGTCTCCTTCAAGGATTTCAACGCTCCCGCCGCCGAGGCCGGGGTGCGGGCCGTGCAGCACGACCGCGCCGGTCTCGTCGGCTCCGTGGACGTGCTGGATGGCGACAGCGGTTTCTGGCGCATGATGGGCTCGGACCAGTTCGACTCCGCCGTGCTGGGCGACGGGCTGCGGGAGCAGTGGTGGGCGCGGCACGCCAGCTTCAAGCCCTATCCCACCTGCCGCTGGATGCACACGGCGCTGGAATCGTTCGAGCGAGCGCGCCCCGATCGCCCGCTGGCGCCGGACGCCATCGAGGCCATTGAGGTGCTCACCTCCGCCGGTCTGGCGCGGGACTTCATGGAGGTGGCGCCCCGCACCTTGGTGGATGCGCAATTCAGCCTGCCCTTCGCCCTCGCCAGCCTGGCGCTGGGGCGGCCGAAACAGCGCTGGTATGCGAACCTGTCCGCCCCGGACACCGAGCGCGCGGCGCTCTCCGCCCGCGTCTGGGTGCGCAAGGATGCGGAGATCGATGCCCAGATGAGCGGCGAAGCCCGCCGGCCCGCCGGGCAGGTGCGGGTGAAGGCCTTCGGGCGCTGGTTCGACGGGCCGCGCCTCATCTACCCGCTGGGCTGCCTGGAGCGGCCAATGGCGCCGGAGGCGGTGGTGGCCAAGTTCCGCGCTAATGCCGCCTGTGCCCTGCCGACGGATGCGGTGGCGCGGATCGAGGCTCTGGTGCTCGATCTGGAGAACCAGAGCGACGTCTCACCCTTGCTGGAATGGAGCGCACGACGTTCGCCAAACTGACGCCGCCGCTCCGGCCGCTCAGAAAATGGCGGTATGCAAGGCGCCGCTGGGCTCCATCCAGGCGCGATACATGCCCTCGCTGTTGAACGGCAGCGAAATGGCGCCGGTGCGGTCCACCGCCACCAGCCCGCCGGACCCGCCCAAGGGCGCCAGTTCGGCGACAATGCCCTCGCTGGCCTTTTTCAAGGACTGTTTCGCCCAGCGCATGCGGGCGCTGATCTCATGGGCCACCGCATAGCGGATGAAGAATTCCCCATGGCCGGTGGCGGAGACGGCGCAGGTGGCGTCGTCCGCAAAGGTGCCGGCGCCGATCACCGGGCTGTCTCCTACCCGGCCCGGCATCTTGGCGGTCATGCCGCCGGTGGAGGTGGCCGCCGCCAGATGGCCGTGGCAGTCCAGCGCCACCGCGCCCACCGTTCCGTGCTTGCGGGCGGCATCGCCATCGTCCGGCGCGCCGCTGGCGCGGCGCTCCAGCTCGCGGGCGAGGGACTCCTGGCGGGCGGGGGTGAGGAAATAAGCGGGCGGCATGAATTCCAGGCCGATGTCGCGGCAGAAGGCGTCGCCTCCGGTGCCGATCAGCAGCACATGCTCGGTCTGCTCCATCACCGCGCGGGCGGCAAGGATCGGGTTGCGCGGGCCGAAGATGCCCGCCACCGCCCCGGCGCGGCGATCCGCGCCGTCCATGATCGCCGCGTCCATCTCCTGGGTGCCGGCGCTGGTGAGCACCGCGCCCCGCCCGGCGTTGAACAAGGGATCGTCCTCCAGCGCCATCACGCTGGCGGTGACCGCATCCAGCGCCGTGCCGCCGGCCTGCAGCACCACCCGGCCGGCATTCAGCGCCGTCATCAGGCCGGCATGATAGGCGGCCTCGCGCGCCGGCGTCATGGCGGCGCGGCGCAGGGTGCCGGCCCCGCCATGGAGCGCCAGCACGGGCGAACAGTCATTGGCACAATCGGACGCGACACGGGACATGGAGGTTCCTCAACGCAGGACGGCGGACATGGCGGACAGAGCGGTCATCCACCCCACCGCCTCGGCAGCATCGGCGCAGGCAAAGGCCAGCGTAGTGGCATCCAGCCGCCGGGCGGGCGGCAGCACCGCGCCCTGGTCGGCCAGAGCCGGAGAGTTCATCACGAACTCCGCCACGAACGGCCCGGCGATGACGAACGGCACCAGCGCGCGACGGTTGCGTACCGCACGGGTGGCCCCGGCGGCAATGGCGGCGCGGGCTTTGTCCAGCGAGATCTGCCGCGCGGCGCGGTGGCCCAGCGCGGTCTTCACGCACACCGTCTCGGCGGCGGGGAACAGGGCGGCGGCTTCCGCCACCAGACGGTCGTCGCCGGTCACCAGCGCCACCGGCACGCCCAACTGGCCGGCATAGGCGCCATAGATCCCCGGCTCGCCCAGGGGGCGGCCGCCAAGGCGCACCTCGCGGAAGGCAAAACTGTTGGTGGTGTGGGCCAGCACCCCGAAGCCGGAGGCTGCCCCGTGTTGGCCCACCAGGAACAGCGCCTCGAAGTCACGCTCCAGCCCCGCCAGCATGTTGAAGGGCTTGGGCTTGCCGAGGATGAGATCGGCGCGGGCGTCCAGCAGCTCGGGCAAAATGTTGGTCATGGGGCCATGGGCATCATTGACCAGCACTTCGGTGGCTCCGCCCTCGAAGGCGCCGGCGATGGCGGCATTGACCTCCTCGGTCATCAGGCGGCGGGCGCGCTCATATTCGGCATTGCCGGGGGTGCACTGTTGCGGCGAGACGACGCCAGCCACGCCTTCGATATCGGCGGAAATATAGACTTTCATGGGGTTTCCTTCAGCCCAGCACGTCCGCCAGCGACGGGCGCAGATGGCCGTCGCGGCCGAGCGTGGCGGGGGCGGCGAGAAGTGCGTTCAGCACCGCCTCCTGGGTGGCATCGGCGGCCGCGCGGAACGGCAGGTCGATGCGGTTTTCATTGAGCACGGTGCGGGCCACCAGATCGGCCCGCTCATCATGGGCGATGCGATCGGCGGTAGAGAAGGCGAGCGCGATGTCACCGGACCCGTTGCCCCAGAATGCCCCCAGCCGCGCCAGCCCGGCGCCGCAGCGGCGGGCGATGCGCTTCAATTGCCGGGCCTCCAGCGGGATGTCGGTGGCCAGCACGATGATCACCGAGCCGCGCTCGGGCGCGTCGAAATCGCTCTTGCGCAGCTTCGGCACCACGGGGCGGCGGCCATCGGGCAGCACCAGGTCCCCGGCCCGGCCGAAATTGGCCAGCACCAGCACGCCCAGATGAAAATCGCGCCCATCCAGCGTCAGCACCCGCGAGGCGGTGCCGATGCCGGCCTTGAAGCCGAATGCGCTCATGCCGGTGCCGGCGCCCACCGCCCCTTCCGGCACCGGGCCGTCGGTCGCGGCGTCCAAGGCGGCATTAGCGTCGTCGACGGTCAACGCCATGGCGCGGATGTCGGACAGCCAGCCGTCATTGCATTCCAGCACGATGGGATTGACCGTACCGGTCTCGCGGCCGATGTCCGGGTTCGCCGCCAGCGCCCGGCGCGCCAAGGCCTCGAAGCCGGTGCCCACCGAGAGCGTATTGCCCAGCAGCAGCGGGGTTTCGATCTGGCCCAGTTCTTCCACCTGGATCAGGCCGCAGCTTTTGCCGAAGCCGTTGATCACCTCCACCGCCGCCGGCACCTTCTCCCGGAACAGGTCGCCATCATGGGGCAGCACGGCGCTAAAGCCGGTGCGCACGTCGCCGGCGATCAGGGTGCGATGGCCCACCCGCACGCCGGGCACGTCGGTGATGGCGTTGAGCGGCCCCGCCGGCAGGGGGCCGCAGGCGAGGCCGAAATCGCGGGCGCGGCGCACCTCAGGCCATCCGCAGCTTGGGATCCAGCGCATCGCGCAGGCCGTCGCCGAACAGATTGAACGCCAGCACGGTGAGGAAGATGGCGAGGCCCGGAAAGATGGTGACGCTGTCGGCGACCCCGATATAGGCCCGCCCGTCCGCCAGCATGGCGCCCCATTCCGGGCTCGGCGGCTGGGCGCCGAGGCCGATGAAGCTGAGACTGGCGGCGGTCAGGATCGAAGTGCCGATACGCATCGAGAAATAGACGATGACGTTGGGCAGCGCCCCCGGCAGCAGGTGGCGGATCATGATCACCCGGTCCTTCACGCCGATGGCGCGGGCCGCGTCCACATAGACCGCATGCTTGAGCGACAAGGTAGAGCCCCGCGCCAGCCGGGCGAAGATGGGCACGGAAAACACCGCCACCGCATAGATCACATTGTCGATGCCCGGCCCAAGGATGGCGATGACGCCGATGGCCAACAGGATGCCGGGGAAGGCAAGCAGCACGTCGCACACCCGCATGATGGCGCTGTCGATCAGCCCGCCGTAAAAGCCCGAGATCACCCCCAGCGAGACGCCCACCAGCCCGCCCAAAGAGACGGAGAGAAAGCCCACCGCCAGCGAGATGCGGGCACCGAAGATGATGCGGCTGAACACGTCGCGGCCATAAGCGTCGGTGCCGGCCCAATGGGCGGCGGAGGGCCCTTCCAGGATCGCCATATAGTCCGGCGTGGAGGGGTCATAGGGCGCAACCACCGGCGCGAACACGGCGACGCCCAGGAGCGCCACCAGGAAGCCAGCGGCGACCAGCGCCACCTTCTGCCGGCGGAACCGGCGCCAGAATTCGCCCAAGGGCGTGCGCATGTCGCTGGCGGCAGCGACGGGCGCGGGGGTCGGAGCGGGTGCGGAGGTCGCGGCGGTCATTTGTAGCGGATCTCCGGATTGGCGAAGGCGTAGAGCACGTCAACCGCGAGATTGATGAAGATGAACTCCAGCGAGAACAAAAGGATCTCCGCCTGGATCACCGGATAGTCGCGATAGGACACGCTATCCACCAAAAGGCGCCCGAGGCCCGGCCAGCTGAACACCGTCTCCACCACGATGGAGCCGCCGAGCAGGAAACCGAATTGCAGGCCGGTCATGGTGATCACCGGCACCAAAGCATTGCGCAAGGTGTGCTTCCAGATCACCAGGCGTTCCGGCACGCCCTTGGCCCGGGCCGTGCGGACATAGTCCTCGCGGGCGATCTCCACGAAGGCGGAGCGGGTGAAGCGGGCCATCACGGCGGCCACCCCGAGGCCCAAGGTGAAGGCGGGCATGACGAAATGCTGCCAGGTGCCGTAGCCGCCGGTGGGCAGCCAGCCGAGCCGCACCGAGAACAGATTGATCAGCAGCAGGCCGAGCCAGAAGGACGGAAAGGAAATGCCGGAAATGGCGATGATCATGCCGCCATAATCCTGCCAGCGCCCGCGCTTGACCGCCGAGAGCACGCCGATCAGCAAGCCGAACACCGTGGCCCAGATCATGGCGACCACGGTGAGCCACACGGTGGGCATCAGCCGCTCGCCGATCTCGGTGATCACCGGGCGCCGGGTCTTCAGCGAGATGCCGAAATCGCCCTGGAGCGCATTGCCTGCGAAGCGCACATATTGCTGCCACAGCGGCCCGTCCAGGCCCAGCGAGGAGCGCACCGCCGCCACGTCTTCGGGGGAGGCATCGAGCCCGGCCACCAGCCGCGCCGGATCGCCGGGCAGCAGATGCACGAAGGCGAACACCACCAGGGAGATCGCGAAGATCACCGGGATGATGCCGACGAGGCGTTTGGCGAGATAGTCCAGCATGGCGGCATTCAATCGGACGCGGAAAGGGCGGACGCCCGTGGGCGCCCGGCGGAGAAGGGACCTCCTCCCGGCCTGCGGGGGGACGGCCGGGAGGAGGTCAGCGCCCCCGCGCGAGGCGGGGGCGCATCGAACTTCCCTCCGGGTCTGGAGGGGGGATGCGGGGCGGGCCGCAGCCATCCCGTGCAACCTGTCCCCTCCCCCCCTTGCGGGGGGGAGGGAGAGGGAGGGGGGTGAAACGCCCTCCGTCAGAGCGCTATCGCCGTGCTCAATAGCAACGTCCGAAAGCCCACCGGAAGCCGGCCATCAGCGGCGCCCGTTTCACCCCCCACCCCAACCCTCCCCCGCAAGGGGGGAGGGAGAGCGGAAGGCGGACGAGCGGGCCTCAGCCATCCCGTGCAGCCTGTCCCCTCCCCCTTCTCTTGAGCAAGGGAACAGCAGTCGACGCCATCCGCCCCGCGCAACCTGTCCCCTCCCCCCTTGCGGGGGAGGGCTGGGGAGGGGGGGTGAAACGCCCTCCGATAAAGCCCGTCTGGGCGCTTGCCACCCAAGGGAGGAGTGCAGCCGGCGGCCCCGGCAAAAGCACTGCCCGTCCCAGACCGCCCGCTGGCGGTGCCCGTTTCACCCCCCACCCCAACCCTCCCCCGCAAGGGGGGAGGGAGCGCGAAGGGCGGGCGGACGAGCGAGCCTCAGCCATTCCGTGCAACCAATCCCCTCCCCCGCAAGGGGGGGAGGGAGCGCGTCGGGCGAGCGGACGCCTCAGATCACTTGAACTCGGCGGTTTCCACCACGAAGCCGCGGTCGGGCAGCATGTAGACGCCGGACAGGGTCTTAGACTGGGCGGTGATCAGCTGCGAGGCGCCGAGGAAAATCCACGGGGCGTCGTCCCAGATGCGCTTCTGAGCATCCGCATAGAAAGCGCCGCGCTTGGCCGGATCGGCGGTTTCCAGCGCGCCTTCGAAGTCGGCGTCCACCTTGTCGTTCTTGTAATAGGCCACGTTGAACAGCGTGGGCGGGAAGCCCTTGCCCCACAGCAGCGGCCGCAGCGCCCAATCGGCATCGCCGGTGGAGGAGGACCAGCCGGTGTATTGCATCTGCACCGTGGCATCCTCAGGCTTCTGCACCGACCAGATGCGCTGGGCCTCCACGCCCGCCTCAAGCGGCGTCACGGTCACCTTCACGCCCACCTGCGCCAGCTGCTGCTGCAGGAACTGCATGGCGCGGATGAAGGTGGTGTTGTTGCGGGAGAAGATCTCGGTCTCGAAGCCGTTGGGATAGCCGGCTTCCGCCAGCAGCGCCTTGGCCTTGGCGACGTCGAACGCATAGGGCTTCTGCGGCTCGAAGAAGCCCAGCAGCTCCGGCATGGGCGAGAGCAGCGGCGTGCAGAAGCCGTTCTCCACCACCTTGCAATAGGCCGCCTTGTCCACCGCATAGTTCAGCGCCTGGCGCACGCGCGGATCGGAGAACGGCTTCTTCATGGTGTTCATCGCCACGTACCAGCCGACGATGGAGGGGCGGCGCACCACTTCCAATGCGGGCAGCTTCTCCGCCACCGGCACCAGTTCCGGCGGGAACGAGGTCACATATTGCGCCTCGCCGGCCTGGAGCATGGCGAACCGGCTGCCGTTCTCGGGCACGGAACGGATGGTCACCCCGTCCACCTTGGGCCAGCCTGCCTTCCAATAGGCCTCGTTCTTCTCCACCTCGAAGGTGTCGGCGGCCCAGCGCTTGAACTTGAACGCGCCGGTGCCCACCGGATTGCGGGCGATGTCCTTGCCATATTTCTCCATGGCGGCGGGCGAGATCATCACCAGCGCCGGGTGGGCGAGCGTGTTGATGAGGGCGCCGAACGGCGTCTTCAGCACGATCTTGACCGTGCTGTCGTCCACCACATCCACGCGATCCAGCATGGAGATCAGCGAGCGGCGGGAGAGCTTGTTGTCCGGATTGGCGAGGCGCTCCAGGCTGAGCTTCACCGCATTCGCGTTGAAGTCGGTGCCGTCATGGAACTTCACGCCCTTGCGCAGATGGATGGTGAATTCGGTGGCGGCGTCATTGGCCTCGAAGCTCTCGGCCAGAACCGGCACCAGCTTCATGTCGCGATCAAAGCCGAACAGGCCCTGATACACCGTGCGCATGGCGGTCTGCGACAGGGTGTCGTTGGCGTTCATGGGGTCGAGGCCGGTGAGATTGTCCGGCACGGCGACGACGAGGGGCTTGGCGACCGCGAGAGCGGGCACCAATGCCAAGGCCGACAAGGCGCCGGCGGCAAAGAGGGTTTTCAAACCCAAGGTTTTCAAACGCATCCGTTGGTCCTCTCTGGAAGGGGGCGGAACTTGTTGAGCAGGCGAACACTAGGGAGGTCAGGCGAAATCGCCGATGGGGTGGCGGGCGACGAAATGCCCCTCGCCCACTTCCACCAGCGGGCGCACCAGCGGCGGATCGCCGATGGCGCGGATGGCGCTGGGGATCTCGCCCTCCAGCAGCGGCCGCTCGCGGTCGCGCCGGGCGGGATCGGCGATGGGCACCGCCGCCATGAGCCGGCGGGTGTAAGGATGGGCCGGACGGTCGAATACCGCCTGGCGGGGGCCCAGTTCCACGATCTGGCCCAGATACATGACGGCGACGCGGTGGCTGACGCGCTCCACCACAGCCATGTCATGGCTGATGAAGATGTACGAGAGGCCGCGCTTCTCCTGCAGTTCCATCAGCAGATTGACGATCTGCGCCTGGATCGACACGTCGAGCGCCGCCACCGCCTCGTCGGCGATCAGCAATTCCGGCTCGCAGGCCAGTGCCCGCGCGATGCAGATGCGCTGGCGCTGGCCGCCGGAGAATTCATGCGGATAGCGCCGGGCATGGTCGGGGGAGAGGCCCACATCCCGCAGCAGCTCCGCCACCCGTTCCTCCACCGCCCGGCCCTTGGCCAGGTGATGGGTGGTGAGCGGCTCGGCGATGGAGAACCCCACCGTCAGGCGCGGGTCCAGGGAGGCGTAGGGGTCCTGAAACACATATTGGATCTTCTGCCGCACGGTGCGCCGCTCGGGCGCCCCCATGGTCAGCAGATCGCGGCCATGAAAGCAGATCTCGCCGGAGGTGGCACCCTGGAGCTGCATGATGGTGCGCCCGGTGGTGGACTTGCCGCAGCCGCTCTCCCCCACCAGCGCCAGGGTCTCGCCCGCTTTCACCGCGAAGCTCACCTGCTCCACCGCATGCACACGACCCGAGAGCCGGCCGAACAGGCCGCGCCGCAGGTCGAAGCGGGTCACGAGGTCTTTTACCTCCAGCACCGGGGCGGTGCCGGTCACGGTGTCCTGGGGCGGGGCCTCCGTATAGGCGCCGCCGCCCTGGTCGTTCAGCACCACCAGCGGGAAGCGGCGCGGCAGCGGCTCGCCGGCCAGCGCGCCGAGGCGCGGCACGGCGGAGAGCAGAGCGCGGGTATAGGTCTCCTGGGGCCGGACGAAGATGTCTTGCGCCGTGCCCTCCTCCACCTTGCGGCCGTGGCGCATCACCAGCACCCGGTCCGCCACCTCCGCCACCACGCCCATGTCATGGGTGATGAAGAGGACGGCCATGCCCATCTCATCCTGGAGGATCCGGATCAGGCGCAGAATCTGGGCCTGGATGGTCACGTCCAGCGCCGTGGTGGGTTCGTCCGCCACCAGCAGCTTCGGCCGGCAGGCCAGCGCCATGGCGATCATCACCCGCTGGCGCATGCCGCCCGAGAGCTGGTGGGGATGGCGATCCAAGAGCCCCTTGGCGCCGGGAATGCGGACCTTCTCCAGCATGTGCAGCGCTTCGGCCCGCGCCTGGGTGCGGCTGGCGCCCTGGTGCAGGCGCACCGCCTCGGCGATCTGGTCGCCGATGGTGAACACCGGGTTCAGCGAGGTCATCGGCTCCTGGAAGATCATGGCGATCTCGTTGCCGCGCACCGCATTCATCGCCTCGGGGCTCTCCCGGGCGAGATCGCGCACGCGGCCGTCGCGGCCGCGGAACTCCAGCGTGCCGGAGGTGATGCGCCCGCCGCCGAACTCCACCAGACGCATCAGCGCCAGAGAGGTCACCGACTTGCCCGATCCGCTCTCGCCCACCACCGCCAGGGTCTCGCCGGCGTCGATGTGGAAGGAGAGGTCTTTTACGGCATGTAACACGGTGTCCTGAGTGGGGAAGTCCACGTCCAAGCCGCTGATGCGGACCAACGGCCCCTGGGCCAGGGCGACCGGCTGACGGGCCACGCTCATGGAACAACCCTCTCGGCGGATGGGGGCGGCGGCGGCGCCACCACCGCATGGAGATGAGGGGCGATCCGCACCGTCAGCTCAGCCGCATCCCCCGCGCTCTGCCGCCGGGCGGTCAGGAGCGCGCACAGGGCCTCGAACACGCCCACCATCGCGGTGGGAGAGGCATGCAGCAACGGATGCTCCGCCGGCGCCAGCAGCAGCAGGTCCGCATGCGGGGCGAGCGGCGAGGACAGGGCATCGGTGATCCCCACCACGGTCGCCCCCTGCGCCCGCATGGCCCGGGCATGATCGATGGTGGCCTGGGAATAGCGCGGCAATGTCAAAGCCATAACGAGATCGCCAGGGCCAACGTGGAAGGCCCGCCGGTGCATGCGCTCCTGCCCGCCCTGCCCGTCCAGGGTGAGCTGGGCGCGGCAGAAAGGCAGGATCATGTCCGCCAGCAAGCCCACCAGCGGCGCGCTGAGACCGAGGCCAAGGAACACCACCCGATCCGCCGCAGTGATCGCATCTGCGGTCCGGCGAACCACCGAGGCATCTGCCACCGAGCGGGCGGTGCGCAGATTGGCCAGCACCGCATGGAAGGAACCGGCCACCAGATCATCATCCTGGGCGGAGGCGGCGGCCTGGGCCTCCAGCTTCTCCACCGGGGACAGCGGCCGGAAGCTGGCGAGGCCCAAGGCGCGGAACTGGGCAAAGCCTTCCAGGCCCAGGGCCCGCACGAAGCGATTGATGGTGGCCACCGACACCTCGGCCGCCTCTGCCAGCCCCTCAATGCCCATGGTCGCCGCATGGAGCGGATGCCGGGTCACGAAGTCCGCCACTCGCCCGTGCAGAGGCGTCATCCCGGCGCGATGCGAGCGGATGACATCCAGCAGCGTGGGCATCGCGACCGGATCGCCTCGGGCCGGAGAAGGGGGCGGCGTGATCATCTTGCGGGTCATGATGAAATAATATGTTTCATTTCCCGGCGTATCTGCAACGTTATTTTTCACGCATCTGCCCAAAAATGCGGCAGATAAGCGGGATGCCGCCCGCGTGTTCTGATGGGCCCAGCGGTTTCAAACCAAGGGGGCGCGCGGGACCTTTGTCGATCCCGCGCGCCCCCACGTTGGCATCAGAGGCTCAGCCGTCGGCGCCGGGCGCTGTCCGCGCCAAAGCCTAGGCGCTGGCTGTCACGCAGTGCGGTAGCGCTCCAGCCAGTGGGCGTAAGGGGCAGGCAGGACCCACGCCGGCTTGTCGACGCCCAGTTCACGCGCCGCCCGATACGGCCAATGCGGGTTTTCCAGCAGCGGCCGGCCCAGCGCGATCAAGTCCACCTTGCCCTCGGCGATCAGCCCATCGGCTTGAGCCGGCTGGCTGATGAACCAACTGGTGGCCGCCGGCAGCCCGGTCTCTCGCCGCACGCGCTCCGCGATCGGTGCCATGAAGGCCGGCCCCCAGGGAATCTTCGCCGTCACGGTCGAGAAGCCGACGCTGACGTCGATCAGGTCGAGACCTGCCGCTTTCAGCCGGCGCACCATTTCGATGCCCTCTTCCAGGTCATCCGAGCCATCGAATTCCGTCACGCCGAAGCGGGCCGTCAGTGGCAGGTTCTCGGGCCAGACCGCTCGCACGGCCGAGAGCGTTTCCACCAGGAAGCGGGCGCGCCCCTCGAAATCACGGCCATAGGCGTCATCGCGCTTGTTCGACCAATGGGAGAAGAAGCTCTGCGCGAGATAGCCATGGGCGAAGTGCATTTCCAGCCATTCGAAGCCGGCTTCGCGGGCGCGGCGTGCGGCAGAAACGAAATCGCCCTTCACCCGCTCGATGTCTGCCAGGGTCATTTCGCGGGGCACCTTGGGCAAACCGCCGCCCATGGCGATGGCGGACGGCGCGATCGTTTCCCAGCCACGGGGGTCATCGGCTGCGATATGGTCATCGCCCTCCCAGGGACGATTGGCACTGGCCTTGCGGCCCGCGTGACCGATCTGAATGCCGGGCACGGCGCCGGCGGCCTTGATCACGGTGACGGCCTTCTTCCACGCCTCCCCCTGCGCATCCGTCCAGATGCCGGCGCAGCCGGGGGTGATGCGGCCTTCCGGCGACACGGCGGTGGCTTCGGCGATCACCAGCCCGGCACCCCCGCGCGCCAAGCCGGCGAGATGCGAGATGTGCCAATCGTTGATGACGCCGTCATCGGCGGAATACTGGCACATGGGCGACACGACGATGCGGTTGCGAAGGGTCACATCCTTCAAGGTGAAGGGCGTAAAAAGGGCAGCCATGGAATTCTCCGAGCAAGCGTGACAGCGGACGTTCATATACGCTAATTCGAAAATTATCGAACTATGGAATAAATGAAAAGCGCGTGATAAGATCTCCGGCATGCGGACCATGAAACACCCCGGACTCGAGGAGATCGTGCTCAGCCAGATCCTTTACGCCCTCAGCGACCCCGTCCGACTGGGTGTGGTGCGGCAACTGGCGGAGGCTGGCGAGGCGACCTGTGCTGCCCTGGATGGTGGTCGCCCGAAGTCGACCATGTCCCACCACTTCCGCGTCTTGCGGGATGCCGGACTGGTGCGCACCCATACCAACGGTCCTTCGCACATGAACGAGCTCCGGCGCGAAGATCTGGATCGGCGTTTTCCCGGCCTGCTCGCGGCCATCCTCGCCGCCAATCCCGAGTAGATCTGCGCTCGATCGCTTCGCCTGAGGAAGCCCCTCGTCCCATGTCGAGTGCCCGCGACGATTGAGAGCGGATGGACGTGGTGTCCGCAGCCGTGGTCTGGTGCTGGCTGTGGCCGGCGGTCAGTTCTCCGCCGCAGCGCTCGCGCTGGCCCTGCTCGGGATTCCCCGGGCATCCCCCTACGAATTGAACGTCGCCCTGGTCACGGTGATGACCATTGCCGCGGTGTTCGGGGGCCTCGGTGCCCTGTTCCTGCTGCGGCAGGAGCCGGTCAGCTTGATCCTGGACGCGGAGGGGCTGAAGGCGCCGGGTCTCGAACAGACGATTGCATGGGACCACATCGCCGATCTCGACATGCTGGTGAGCACCGGCCACATGGTCACCCGCCTGCTGCTGATGCCGGCGGCCCCTTGGCCGCAGCGCGCCCCGGGCCGGCATGGGGTGCGGCTCGATCCAAAGCAACGCATCATCACACTGTCGATTGGTCTCCCTCGCAAGATGAAGCCGCAGGACTTCGCCAATCTGATCGGCCGTTATCAGGCGGCCCATCAGGCGCGACAGCTGCTGGCGGAGCGTGACCGCGCCCGCCCCACCCCTCCCGAAGACCATGCTGCCTGAGGCCCCATGAACGACCCTTCCAACACGACATCCCCCGAACCTCCCGCCCCATTGCGCCTCCCGCCCCGGGATCAGGGGTGGCGCAACATCTTGTGGGTGGTGGTCGGTATCGTGGCGTTCGGAGCCCTGCTTGGCGCCTGCGCCTTCTACACGGCACCGGTGTTGATCTCGGACTGGCAAGTCCGCGAGACCGCGCGGCCGGTGCCCAATGCGTAGGTGAGTGATGGGGATTGCACGTCCAAGCTCGTCATTCACATCTGCGACGCGACCCTGACGCTGCGGACGCCCCAGGGCACCGTGTCGCGCCACGTGAACTACCTGTTCACCGGCATGCACACGGGGGATTACAGCGTCGAAGTGATGGCCGATCCGGCGCGCCCGGACCTTGTCACCACCGACCTCGGCCTTGATCGGCTCTGGAACCGGACCATCACCCTTCTGGTCATCGCAAGCATCCTCACCGCCTTGGTGATCGGGCCGGTGATTGCGCTGGTCCGCAATCGGATCGGAGCCGCGCGCCGAGCCGTGTGATCGGCCGGCATCCACAGAAGCCGACACAGCAAAGGAACTGACCGTATGATGTCACGTCGATACGCTCTCACCGCCGCCGCTGTCATGCTCTGCGCTCCCGCGGCCCTGGCCGACGCCACCGTCGGCCTCGCAGTACGCCGGGCGATCGCGGCCTATCAGGAGAGCCGCTATCCGGTGCAGGAAAAGGCGATCCAGGATGCGGCGGGGTTTCCGGTGCCGGTCGACGTGGGGTGGGATCCGCTCACCGTTCCGGGCGACGCAAAATACTTTTCCAGCCCGGATTATTTCGAAAAG
Source organism: Azorhizobium sp. (assembly GCA_965227945.1). Lineage (GTDB taxonomy): Bacteria > Pseudomonadota > Alphaproteobacteria > Rhizobiales > Xanthobacteraceae > Azorhizobium. The sequence continues at coordinate 1,674,817 of CBDDGQ010000005.1, forward strand.
ACCATATTCGAGTCGCTGGCCGCCGGGCTCAAGGACGTGGCCAAAGATCAGATGGGGCGCGATGCGCTGCGGCAAAAGCTCAAGTCGATCCGCATCCGCTTCGACCCCAAGACGGCGCCCGCCTCGACTTATCCCCTTGGCTCGAAGTTCGACGGCGGCGTCCTTGACATCAACTGGCGGCCCTACGCGAACGTGGCCGACTTCCAGGAGCGTATGGACGCCGTGGTCAAGGTGCTGGAGAAAAATCTGTGAGGGGAGCGAACCGATCCTCCATGCGGCACCCGGTATCTTCAGGACCCTCGGTCGCCCGCGCGGCCGGCAGCAATGCACCATGGCTCCGCTGCATCGTCCTGGGGCTGCTCCTTCTGGTCCTGGCGCCGGCCGCCCGCGCGGCGACGCCGACGGGGCCATATTGGATCGTGGCCGGCTCGTTCTCGGATCCGGACTACACCCAGGTGCAGTATGAGGCGGTGCGGCAGGCCTCGGCGGCCGTGACCCGGTGCGGGCTGGAGCCGTTCAACGACTTTTCCGGCAAGTTCATCGGCTTCACCGAAGGTTTCGACGTCGTGGTTGTGGGCGGCTACCCGAGCCGAGCGGCGGCGGAGAGGGATCTGGCGCGTCTGCGGCCCTGTGTGCCCACCGCTGATATCCGCAAAGGAACGTACGCCGGCGAATGACCGGGTGCCCAGCCTCCTCCGCAGGGCGATCCCGCTGTGCCCGACGGGCATCAGACGACGAACGGGGCGAACCGCCTCAGTCGCAGGCAGAGAGCCAGGCGGGCACACCGGAGGGAGTTCATGCTGAATGGGACGCAGCTCCGGCTAACCGGTCGTGTGATCGGGTTGGCGACCGTGATCGCCTGTGCGCGCGTCACGGCTTGGGCGCTTGCCCCCCGATCGCTCAAGAAGGAGGAGGGTTTCTGGCCTTCATCGCCCGTGCACGTGGTCGAAGTCGGTCCTGCGCGCCCCTTGGCCGGCGGTCGCGATCCAATGTCGAGCCAGGTCCACACGGCGTGCCACCCAAACCCGGTCTTCAAGGCTGGCGAGCAATTTGAGGATGCCTTCCACAGCGGCAAAGCGGGCGGGACGGCCGCAGATGCGCAGATGCAGACCGATGTTCAGCACGCTGCTGCGTCCCCGCTCCGCCTCATCCAGCAGCGTCGACAAAGCGGCAGCTGTGTAGCGCACGAACTGGTCAGGCTCGACGAAGCCATTGGGGTGAAAGAACTTCATGTCGTTGCAATCGAACCCGTATGGCACCACCAGGATTTGGCCGGCACCTGCGGGAGCCACATAGGGCAGATCGTCGTCAAAGCCGTTGGAATCGTAAAGGAAGCCGAGTTCCGCTAGAAGATCGCGCGTGTGGACGCTCTGGCTGCCGCGACAACAGAAGCCGAGGGGGCGCTCGCCGGTGGCCTCGGTAATGACGTCGATGCAACGGATGAGAGACGCCCGCTCCTGGGCGCGATCCGCAAAGTCCGCATGCGGGCGCCAGAGCCATCCGTGGCAGGCAGGCTCGTGTCCGTGAGCGACGATGTCGGCCGCCAGGCTTGGCAGGCGCTCCACCGCCCGTCCGCACATGTAGAACGTCGCTGGCCGACCATGGCGCTCGAAGGCATCGAGGAACCGCCACAGACCGACCCGCGTGCCATAGGCGAACATCTCCTCCTGGCCGAGATCCCGGACGCCCGGCGGGACCGAACTGATGACTTCGCCGATCCGCTCGCTGACCGCATCGCCATCACCAACGGCCAGCTCAGCGCCCTCCTCGAAGTTCACAACGAGAGAGACCGCGACCCTGGCACCGTTCGGCCAGACGACAGCCGGTGGACGACCGCCGTAGCCAATGAGATCCCGTTGCCGCATATCGCTCTCCGCACCACGTGCAACGATTGTTAAAACGACCAAATGTTATTGTCGACAATCAAGCATGACTTTTGTTGCATAATTGTTGGGCAGAGAGTTGCCGAAGCGGCTCGCCGCTGTCACAATTCATCGGTGAGCGCGATGCGGGGCGAGATGCGAAAACCAAAAGCGGCGTCAGTCGGCGGCCGGGCCACCCTGGACCAGGACCCAGTGGTGCAGGGCATCCTCAAGGCGATCAGCCTGAAGCGCCTGCGCCCCGGGATGAAGCTTGGGGAAATTGAACTGGCATCCGCGTTTGGCACCAACCGAACCCATATCAGGCAGGTTCTGTCGCACCTTGGCTCGCGAGACCTCGTCACGCTGATCCCGAACCGCGGCGCCTTCGTCTCGCAATGCTCGGTGGACGAGGCGCGGGCGATCTTCGAGACCCGCAAGATTCTGGAGCGGGCGGCCATCTCCGCGGCGCTTGATCATTTCACGCCGGAGATGGGCCGGAACCTCTCTCGCCTGGTGGCGCTGGAGAAGTCGCATACGCACAACGACCGCTGGGATGGACTGGACCTCAGCGCCAGTTTTCATGTCGAGATCGCGCGGCTGAGCGGCAATCCCGTCCTGGTCAAATTCATGGAAGAGCTGGCGCTGCGCACGTCGCTCGTGATCGCGCAATACGAACAGCCGGGCGTCGACGACCATTGTCCGGATGCCCACCCGGATATCGCCGAGCGCATCCTGGCACGCGATAAGGCCGGCGCCATCGCGGCGATGGAGCGCCATCTGACGGAGATGCAGGCCCGCCTGAGACTCGATGGCGGCGAGGAAAGCGAGGCTGACATCGCCGCCATCTTTCAGGATCTGGGCATCATTCCCAAGACGAAGGGCGGCACACGGCGGCGGGTCTGAATTCGCCAGGCGAGGGCCCGGTTCGCCAATGCCCAAAACGCAGTCATGATGGCAACAATTTGATCTTTTAATTGTCAACAATTTTGGCGATTGTTTGTTGCATGTGATGCGTTCACGCCTCAGAGCCCCCGTCCATGCGCGCCGATGGTCATTCATCTCCGTCATCTCCCGTCCGGATGCGCAGCGCGTCCCTCGAGCTGACGTCGATCTCACATCGCTTCGGCCCGGCGCTGGCCATTGACGACGTGTCTTTGGCCATTGCGGCCGGCGAGTTCATCGCCTTTCTGGGACCGTCCGGTTGCGGGAAGACGACGCTGCTGCGGATCGTGGCCGGCTTCATTGCGCCAAGTTCCGGCGATGTCCGCATCGCCGGTGCGTCGATGCGGGGGCTCGGGCCGGACGAGCGCGGGGTCGGCATCGTGTTTCAGAATTACGCGCTGTTTCCGCACATGACCGTGGCGCGCAACGTCGACTATGGCTTGCGGGCCCGCGGGCAACCGCGCGCCCAGCGGCTCGCGCGGGTCGCGGACATGCTCCGTTTCGTGCAGATGACGGCATTGGCGGACCGCTATCCCCGCCAGCTCTCCGGCGGGCAGCAGCAGCGGGTGGCGCTGGCGCGCGCATTGGCGGTCGATCCGTCCTTCCTGCTGCTGGACGAACCCTTCGGGGCGCTCGACAAAAATCTGCGCCTCGACATGCAGATCGAGCTTAAGCGCATTCAGCGGGACGCCGGCCTGACCGCCATCATGGTCACGCACGACCAGGAGGAAGCCCTAAGCCTCGCGGACAAGATCGCGGTCTTCAATGCCGGACGCCTGGAGCAGTTCGGAACGCCGCAGGAGATTTACGACCGCCCGGCATCTCGCTTTGTCAGCAGCTTTGTCGGCCATGCCAACCTGCTGCCCGGCGAGCTTCTGGCAAGCGTCGGTGTGGCCGAGATCGCGACCGATGCGGGCGCGCGCCTCGTGCTGCCCCACGCCAGGCCCTGCGGCCGGCCGGGGCGGGTGACCGTGGCGATCAGGCCCGAGAATCTGCGCCTCACGGCGGACGGAGGCGGGAATACGTTTGCCGCCACCGTGCGGTCGGTCATGCCGCTCGGCGCCACCATTGCCTACGATCTGGCGATGCCGGACGGAACGCCGCTGAAGGTTCTGCAAATGCGTGGCGCCGGGGCCGGCGCGGCGCCCGGCGAGCGTGTCCACCTGCAGGTGTCCGACCCCGCCCTCTGCCCCGTCTATATCGACTGAAGCCCCGGAGCCAGGCCATGACCGCATCCGTTTCCCGCCGCCAGTTTATCGCCTCCGGCGCCGCCACGGCGCTCGCCGCAGGATTATTGCCCGGTCTTTCGGGCAGCGCGCAGGCCGCCGGCAGCCTGATCGCCACCACCTATCCCGGAACCTGGGATGTCGCCCAGCGCCAGATCCTGCTGCCGGCGTTCACCGCTGCGACCGGCGCAAGCGTCGCCCTCCAGCCCATCCTTGCCCTCGATGCCGTGGCCAAGATTGCCGCCTCCAAGGCCAACCCGCCCTTCAACGTCGTGCTGATGGATGAAGGCCCCTATCTGGCCGCGCTGGACATGGGAATTTTCGCACCGCTGCCGAAGGACAAGGTCAAGAACCTCGCCAATCTGCCGGACCGCTTCATCGACCCCAACGGCCGCGGCGCGTTCATCTCCGCCCAGGTGATGGGCATCGCCTACAATCCCACCGCGATCAAGACGCCGCCCACCTCCTGGCTCGACCTCTGGAAGCCGGAATACAAGGGCCGCGTCGGCATCACCGGCCTCGGCAGCAGCCTGGGATCCGCCTGGATGGTGGAGATCGCGAAGCTGCATGGCGGCAGCGAGAGCAATATGGATCCCGCCTTCGAGGCGCTGAAGAAGCTGCTGCCGAATGTCGGCGCGGTCGCGCCCAACCCGGGGGCCCTCGCGACCTTGTTTCAGCAAGGCCAAGTGGACATCAGCTTCAACTATCTCAACGCCATCCTGCCCCTGGCGCAACGAGGCGCCGAGATCGCCATCGCCCGGCCGGAGTCCGGATGGGTGTTGGTGCGCAACTCGCTGCACGTGATCGAGAACAGCAAGGACCTCGATCTTTGTTACGCTTATATCGACACGGCCCTGTCCGACGGCGTGCAGGGGCAGATGGCGGCGGCGCCGAACTTCCTCGCGCCGACCAACAAGACGGTGGCATTCAGTTCCGAGTTGCAGAAGGTTGCGAAGAACGATCAGGAACTCGCCAGCTTGACCCTGATCGACTGGAAGGCGCTCAATCCGCAACGCAGCGCCCTGATCGAACGCTTCAACAAGGAGGTTAGGATCTGATCCGGGCCGGACAGGCATGGAGATTGTGACATGACCGGCTCCATGCCGTCACTTGCCGCGCCGCCCGCGCCGCGCGGTGCGTTCCGCATGCGGCTCGGCAAGCCATGGCTCGCCGTGCCTCTGCTGGCCTTCTTCGTGATGTTCGTTGCGCTGCCCATCATCATGCTGCTGGTGGCCAGCACCAGCGGCCCCGATGGCTTCACGCTGATGCATTTCAAGCGCTTCTTTACCGACGGCCTGAGCGTGCCGGTGCTCGGGCGCACGCTGGTGCTGGGCCTAGCTACCGCCGGTGTGGCCCTGTTGCTCGGCTATCCGCTGGCGCTGCTGTTCGTCTCGGCATCCGCGCGCATCCAGCGCGTTCTCATCCTCCTGATCGTCCTCCCGTTGCTGACCAGCGCCGTGGTCCGCACCTTCGCCTGGGTGGTGATCCTCGGCCGCCAGGGGCTGGTGAACGAAGCCTTGATCTGGCTCGGCGTGATCGGCGCGTCGATCCCGCTGCTGTACACCGAGCCGTTGCTGATCCTGACCCTGGCGCAGATCGAGCTGCCGCTCATGGCGCTGCCGCTCATTTCGGCGCTCTCTCTGATCGATCCGCGCCTGAAGGAGGCGTCCACCGCCCTTGGCGCCGGACGCTGGCGAACGCTCTTCCTGGTGGTTGTGCCGCTGAGCCTGCCCGGCGCCATTGCCGGGGTTCTGCTTGTCTTCGCCGCCGCGTGTGGCGCGCTGGTGACCCAGTCGATCATCGGCGGCGGGCGTCTTCTGTTCATGCCGATGTATATCTACCAGCAAGGCATGCAGGGGCAGAACTGGCCCTTCGCCGCCGCCATCTCGCTGATGCTGCTGGCGTCGGTTCTGGCGGTGGTGGCGGCGCTCAACAGTTTGGGCCGTGTTGCGACGAGGCATCTTCATGTCTAAGGCCACACGAACGGCCGCCAGCACGCTGCCAAGGTCATGGCGACAGCTTGACCGCTGGAGCTATACGCTTGCTCTTTATGGGATCGGCGGCGTTGCCATCGTGTTGCTGGCCTTGCCGACGCTGATTGTCCTCATCACGTCTTTCACCTCGGCAGGAACCTTGCGCTTTCCGCCGCCGGGCGTCTCGTTCCAATGGTACCGCGCGCTGTTTGGCGCCTCGCCCGAGATCGTTGCCGCAGCCGGGGTAAGCCTCAAAGTCGCCTGCGCCGCCACGCTCGCAGCGACGGTGCTGGCAACCGCCGCAGCCCTCGCGCTCACCGCGAGCAAGGCGGGCTGGGCGCGAGCGGCGGACACCACGCTGATGTCGCCGCTGCTCTTGCCGGCACTGGCGCTCGGCCTCGGCTTGCTCCTCACCTTCAACCAAATGAACCTTGGTCTGTCGATGATAACGTTGATCATCGGACATACGGTGATCTGCTTTCCCTTCATCCTGCGCACCACGCTCGCGAGCCTGGCCCAGATCGATCGCGCGCTGGAGGAATGTTCGCTGAGCCTCGGCGCCAGCGCTTGGTTCACCTTCGCCCATGTGACGTTTCCGCTGGCCCGCGGCGGCATCGGGGCCGGCGCCTTCATCGGCTTCATGGCGTCGTTCGACAATGTCGCCATTTCCTTGTTCCTTGCCGATGCGCGCTCGGAAGTGCTGCCGATCCGGCTCTGGGACCTGATCGAAAACATGCTCGATGTGCGCGCCGCCGCCGCCTCGGGCGTGCTGATCGCCACCACCGTCGTGTTGATGACCATCATGGAGAAGCTGACCGGCTTGTCCCGCTATGTCCGTTAAGCCTGACGCTCCCCCGACGTCCATCCAGGGTTGAGGCGTGGCGCTGATGGCGCCGCTCAGGCTGGCGACCTATCGCACGCGATCCTGCGCGCGCCGCCACCAGGATTCCTGTGCCGGTGAGCGCCCAGACCCCGCCTCAGCGCGGCGTGTCGGCCCAATAGAGCGCGTGCGGATTGTCCACCAGCACCTGCTGCCGCAGCGCCGGGGTCGGGAACCAGTGTTGCGCCAGTTCGGCCAGGGCGATGGTGTCCGGCATGGCGTCCCACAATTCGCAGTGGGGCCAGTCGGTGGCCCAGAGCATGCGGTCCGGCCGTGCCGCCACCAGCGCCGCGACGAAGGGCGTCAGCGACGCGAACGGCGCCGCCCCTGCACCCAGGCGATAGGGCGCGGAGAGCTTCACGAAAGTGCGCCCGCCCGCCAGGACCCGCAGCAGCGCCTGGAACCCCCGCGCGTCCAGGCCGAGACCCGGCTGCACGAAGCCCATATGGTCGATCACCACAGGCACCGGGCAGGCGGCGATGAGGCCGGCGAGATCCTCCACCGCCTGGATGTCGATCTGCATCTGGATATGCCAGCCCAGAGGGGCGATGCGGCCGGCCAGCTGCGCCATGTCCGCCATGGTCAGCCCACCGGGATTGCGGCGGTTGATGCGGATGCCGCGCACGCCCGCGGTGTGGAGCTGCTCAAGCTCCGCCTGCGATATGTCAGGCGGCACCACCCCCACGGCACGGAAGCGCGCGGGATCACCCGCCATGGCCTCCAGCAGCGCGCGATTGTCGGTGCCATAGACGCTGGGCTGCACCAGGATGGCGCGGTCGATGCCGGTTTTCGCCATCACGGCCCCATAGGCCGCGAGGTCGGCCGGTTGGGGCGTGTAGTTGCGCACGGCCACCAAGGGATAGCGCTCCGGAGTACCGAAGACGTGGATGTGGCAATCGCAGGTGCCGTGCGGCAGCCGCTCCGTCAGGACCTGCGTGGGCAGCCCGGGAGGGAGACAGAGCGGAGCGTCGTCTGTTGATCTCCGGCTCATGATGGCAGCCTTACGAGGTCTTCATGCCGTCGCGGCGCAAGAAGTCGAAATCGCAGCCTTCGTCCGCTTGCAGCACCGCCTGGTCGAAGAGCTGCGCATAGCCGCGGGTCGGCGTCTCGCGCGGCGGCTGGAGGACGAGGGCCGCGCGGCGCGTCTCCATCTCCGCTTCGTCCACCAGGAGGTCGATGCGGCGGCCGGCGACATCAAGGCGGATCATGTCGCCATTGGCCACCAGCGCCAGAGGCCCGCCCACGGCGGATTCCGGGGTCATGTGCAGCACGATGGTGCCGAAGGCGGTGCCGCTCATGCGCGCATCGGAAATGCGCACCATGTCCTTGACGCCCTGCCGGCCGAGTTTCTTGGGGATGGGCAGATAGCCCGCCTCCGGCATGCCCGGCGCGCCCTTGGGGCCGGTGTTGCGCAGCACCAGCACGTCGTCCGGCGTCACGTCGAGATCGGGATCGTCCACGCGGGCGGCCATGTCTTCCACGGATTCGAACACCACGGCGCGCCCGGTGTGCTGGAGCAGGCGCGTGGTCGCGGCCGCATGCTTGATCAGGGCGCCGCGCGGCGCCAGATTGCCATGCAGCACCGCCATGGAGCCTTCGCCGCGGATGGGGTTGGTGCGCGGGCGGATGACGTCCTGCCCCGGCACGTCCTCGGCGGCCGCCACCGAATCCCCCAGGGGCTGGCCGGTGACGGTGAGGCAGGACAGATCGATCAGACCATCCAGTTGCGACAGCAATTTGGGCAGGCCGCCGGCGTGGTGGAAGTGCTCCATGTAATGCGCGCCGGTGGGCTTGAGGTCCACCAGCACCGGCACCTCACGGCCGATCTCGTCCAGGATGCCGAGGTCGAAGCCGTGCGGCGTGCGGTTGGCGATGGCGGTGAGGTGGATGACGCCGTTGGTGGAGCCGCCGATGGCCTGGAGCACCACAGCGGCATTGCGGAAGGCAGCCGGGGTCAGCAGGTCGCTGGGCTTGGGACCGCCGGTCCTGGCCATCTCCGCCGCCACCCGGCCGCTGTCTTCCGCGAGGCGGATGCGCTCGGCATGGACCGCGGGAATGGTGGCGCTCATGGGGAGCGAGAGGCCCATGGCTTCGGTGATGCAGGCCATGGTGCTGGCGGTGCCCATGACCATGCAGGTGCCCACGGAGGGGGCCAGGCGGCTGTTGACGATCTCGATCTCCTCCGCATCGATCTCGCCGGCCCGATGGGCGCTCCACAGGCGGCGGCAATCGGTGCAGGCGCCCAGCACCTGGCCGCGGTGATGTCCCACCACCATGGGCCCCACCGGCACCACGATGGTGGGCAGGTCCACGCTGGCGGCGGCCATGATCTGCGCCGGCAAGGTCTTGTCGCAGCCGCCGATCACCACCACGGCATCCATCGGCTGGGCGCGGATCATCTCTTCCGTGTCCATGGCCATCAGGTTGCGCAGGAACATGGAGGTGGGGTGGGCGAAGCTTTCGTGGATGGAGATGGTGGGGAACACCATGGGCATGGCGCCGGCCAGCATCACGCCGCGCTTCACCGCTTCCACCAGCGCCGGCACGTTGCCGTGGCAGGGATTATAGTCGCTATAGGTGTTGGTGATGCCGACAATGGGGCGGTCGAGCGCATCGTCCGAATAGCCCATGGCCTTGATGAACGCCTTGCGCAGGAACAGCGCGAAGCCTTCGTCCCCGTAGCTGGTCAATCCCTTGCGGAGCCCCTTGGCCATCCGTTCACTCCCCTGGATCGCGCTTGGCGCGCGCCCCTCATTTGCGTTGGACAGGCAATGTCCCGGACGCCGCGTCGCGCCCGCTCTGGCCGCCTGTCCGACTGGTCGTCGCCAGCCAGCCCGCACCGTATCCAGCTAGTTATGATTGTCAATAATTTCGACCTATATCGCATTGCGAAATGGATTCTTGAGCCGAATTCCAGAAAATTATTGACAATATGTCGAACGCGGGGCCTCCTTCCGCAAAACAAATGCAAAAACGGACATAGGGAGGAGCCAGCCAATGAGGTGGGGTGATTTCGGTTGCGCGGCGCTGGTCGCTGCGGCGATGCTCGGGTCGGTGGGAGGCGCCGGGGCGCAATCCACGCAGATCAACATGTGGAGCAACTGGCCGGACGAGCCGGCCAAGAAGGACTGGGTCACGGCCCGCGTCCGCGCCTTCGAGGCGGCCAATCCGCAATGCTCGGTGAAGCTGAGCTTCATCCCCAAGGCGGACATTTACACCCAGGCAAAATCCGCCGTTCGCACCGGCCAGGCGCCGGACATCTTCTACCTCGAGCCCGACCAGCCGGAGTTCCTCGCCGGCGGCTTCCTGGAGCCGCTGGACGACTACATCAATCTGGCGGGCCTGGAGGAGTGGGCCAAGCCCGCCTGGACGTCCAAGGGCAAGGTCTACGGCCTGCCGGTGGAGGCCTATACGGTCGAGCTCTATTACAACAAGGATCTGGTGAAGAAAGTCGGCGTCGATGTGCCGGCCAATTTCCAGCTCACCCAAGCCCAATTCACCGATCTGGTGAAGAAGGGCGTTGCCGCCGGCATCACGCCCATTTCCCAGGGCGTGGGCGACCGGCCGTTTCCCGGCGGCCTGATGCTCTACGAGGCGCTGCTGCGCAAGCTGGGGCCTGACGAATACAACCGGCTGCTGCTCGGACGGCTGTCCTATAAAGATCCCCGCGTCGTCGAGGTGATGACCTGGATGAAAGGCCTCGTGGATGCGGGCGCCTATCCCAAGAGCTTCTCCACCCTGAAGCTGGGTGAATCCCACTTCTATTTCTACAACACCCCCGGCGCGCTCACCTTCCCGGACCCGTCCTGGTTCACCGGCCGGGCCTTTGCGCCGCCGGAGGGCGGCGGCATGCCGGCGAACTTCCCGCTGGGCATCATGCAGTTCCCGTCCATGACCGATGGCGCCTGCCCCGAGTGCAAGACGCTGGCTGTGGCCGGTAGCTTCGTCATGTACGCCAAGGGCCAGAACAAGGTCTGCGCGGGTGCGTTGCTCAAATCCATGGCCACCGTCGAGAACGGCACGTCCTGGATGGAGCAGGTGTCGCTCCAGACTGGCCTGAAATCCGACCCCTCCAAGATCAAGAGCGCGCATGCGGACTATTTCGCGGAGCTGAATGCGCGCAACAAGGACGTGAAATACTTCTTCGGCACGCCCCTGTTCTACTATCGGGCTAAGTGCGCCGAGACCTACACCCAGGTGATGAACAACGCCTTCCCCGCTGGCCTCATCAGCGTTCCGGAGGCCGCCGAGAAGATGGACGCGGCCTGTTTCAAGGGGTGAGCACCTGATGGCGCAAGATGCAGCTTTGGCGTCTCCAAAAGTGGAACCGGGCGAGAGATCCTCGCCCGGCTCCCTGGCGGACCCCCGGCGCACCAGTTGGCCGGTACTTGTGGTTTTCCTGTTGCCGGCCCTGGCCATTTATGGGGGCCTCACCGCCTACCCAGCGGCCCGCACCATCTACGACAGTTTCTTCACCATCGAGGGCCTGGATGCCTCCTTCGTGGGGCTTCAGAACTATCGCGATCTGCTGCGGGACGAGACCTTCTGGGTCGCGGTGCGCAACACCTTCGTGTGGGCCTTCATCGCCCCGGTGCTGGACGTCGCCACCGGCCTCCTCCTGGCCCTGGCGCTCTATGCGGGCGTGCCGTTCGCGCGCTTCTTCCGCGTCGCCTGGTTCACGCCGGTGCTCCTGTCCTATGTGGTCGTCGCGATCCTGTGGATGTGGATGTACAATTATGACTGGGGCGTCTTTAACGTGGCGCTGCGGGCCATGGGCCTCGGCGCCCTGGCGCAGTCCTGGCTGGGCGATCCCAATCTGGCGCTCGGCGCGCTGATCGTCACCCATGCCTGGAAATGGGCCGGCTTCAACATGGTGGTGTGCCTGGCCGCCATCCATTCGCTGCCCAGCGAGGTTCTGGAAGCGGGCGAACTGGACAATTGCGGCTGGGGCGCCAAGCTGCGCTTCATCATCGTGCCCATGCTGCGGCCGACGCTACTGAACCTCTACATCCTCGCCTTCATCGGCAAGATGAAGATCTTCGATCTGGTGTGGATCATGACTGCCGGCGGGCCGCTGTGGGCGACGGAGACCGTCTCCACCTATGTCTACAAACGCGCCTTCAACTGGAACACTTTCGACCTCGGCTATCCGTCCGCCATCGCGGCGGTGTGGTTCGGCGTGGTGTGCGCGGCGGTGATGATTCTCAACCGCGTCCTCGCCTCCAAAGAGCGGCTGGAATATTGAGATGAGCCTCACCTCCATTCTCGGTGCTCGCGATCGCGGTGCCACGCCCATGCCGGGCCTGTTCGGCAAAATCATGCTGGCTTTGGTGATTGGCGCCTACACCATCTATACGCTCGGCCCCTTCCTGTGGCTGGCCACCATGTCGGTGCGCACTACGGCGGAGATCAGCGCCAACCATTACGCCTGGCCCAAGCCCTTTCACTGGGAACAGTTCCGCATCGCCTGGGTGGATTCCAACTTCGCCACCTATTTCTGGAACTCCGCCTTCGTGGTGGTGGGCGCGGTGGCGGTGGTGACCTTGCTGGGAGCGGCGGCGGCGCATGCTCTGGCGCGCTACCGCTTCCGCGGCAACCGCATCATCTATGCGGTCCTGTTCTCCTCCATCATCTTCCCGCCGCAGATCACCCTGATCTCGCTCTATCAGATCCTGGTGAACTACAATCTGTACAACAGCCTCTTCGGGCTGATGCTGGTCTATATCTCGCTGCAATTGCCGTTGACGGTCTATCTGCTGGAGGGGTTCTTCGCCCGCATCCCGCAGGACCTGTTCGACGCCGCGAAGATGGACGGCTATGGCGATATCGAGATCTTCCGCCGCATCGTGCTGCCCATCGGCATGCCGGCCATCGCCACCACGCTGATCCTGAACTTCATTCAGCTCTGGAACGAGTTCCTGTTCGCCGTGGTGCTCATCACCGATCCGGACAAGCGCACGCTGCCCATCGGCATCCGTGCCTTCATGGGCGACCATTTCCAGGACATCGGCATGATCGCCGCGGGCGTCATGATCTCGGTGGTCCCGGTGATCATCGCCTACGTCTTCTTCTCCGAAAAGCTCATCCGCGGCATGACGGCCGGCGCGGTGAAATAAGAGGAACCGCCATGTCGGTCGTGAATCTCGACAAGATCTCAAAGCGCTACGGCGGTGCAAGCCCGGTTGTCGATAATGTGGATCTGCACATTGCCGATGGCGAGTTCATGGTGCTCCTCGGCCCCTCCGGCTGCGGCAAGTCCACGACCCTGCGCATGATCGCGGGCCTGGAGGCCATCAGCGGCGGCACGCTGTCCATCGACGGGCGGGTGATGAACCATGTGCCGGCCAAGGACCGCGACATCGCCATGGTGTTCCAGTCCTACGCCCTCTATCCGCACATGAGCGTGGCGGAAAACCTCGCGTTCGGCCTGCGCCGCCGCAAGGTGAGCAGTTCGGAGATCGACCGCCGTGTGAAGGAGGTGGGCGACCTGCTTGGCCTCGGCGCGCTGCTGGCGCGCAAGCCCAGCGCGCTCTCCGGCGGCCAGCGTCAGCGCGTCGCCCTGGGCCGCGCCATGGTGCGCGAGCCCATGGTGTTCCTGTTCGACGAGCCGCTCTCGAACTTGGATGCCGCCTTGCGCGTCAACACCCGCAACGAGTTGATCAAGCAGCACCACCGCCTCGGATCCACCATGATCTACGTCACCCACGACCAGGTGGAGGCGATGACTATGGGCACCCGCATCTGCGTCATGAACGGCGGCAAGGTGGCGCAGATCGGCGCGCCCTTGGACGTCTATTGGCACCCCGCCGACACATTCGTGGCCCGCTTCCTGGGCTCGCCGCCCATGAACCTTTTCACCGCCCCCCTGGAGCGCACAGCAGAGGGCTTCGGCTTTGACGCGCAGGGCCTGCGCGCTTCGCTCACCCGCTGGTCGGCGTCCACCCTTGCGCCACATGCCGGTCGCAAGACGGTGTTTGGCGTGCGGGCGGAGGACCTGCACCTGGACCGGGCCGCCGTCGGCCAAGGGGCGGCGGGCAGCATCCGGGGCAAGGCGTTCGCCATCGAGCCGCTCGGCGCCGAGACCCTGGTGGTGTGCGAGACCGCGTTCGGCGAATGCACCGCCCGCCTGCCGCGCACCGTCGCCCTGCGACCCGGAGAAGAAGTGGACCTCTTCTTCGCCGCCGGCGCCGCGTATGTCTTCGATGGCGAGAGCGGCAAGGCCGTGCCGCCGGACGAGACCGTGAGCGCCGCGCGCGGCGTGCTGAGGACCATGCAGTGAGCGCCCGCTCCCACTCCGGCGAATGGCGCATCGGCCTCATCGGGGCCGGCTGGGTGACCCAGCATCATCTTGCCGGCTGGCAGTCCCTGGCCGGTCGGGCCCGCGTGGTGGCCATCGCCGACCCTGCCCGCGACAAGGCGCAGGCGCGGGCCGAGGCCTTCGGCATCGCGCGGGTCTATGAGGACGCGGCCCGCATGCTGGCGGATGGCGGCCTGGATGCGGTGGACATCGCCGCGCCGCGGGCCGTGCATGCGGCGCTGGTGCGGCAGGTGGCGGCCACCGGCCTGCCCATCCTCTGCCAGAAGCCGCTAGCGCCCACCTTGGACGAAGCAGCGCAATTGGTGGCGGACGTGGGCGATGCCGTCCGCCTCATGGTGCATGAGAATTGGCGCTTCCGCGCTTATTATCGCGATGCCGCCGCCTGGCTGAAGGCGGGGCGCATCGGCCGGGTGAAGGCGGCCCGGCTGGTGCTGGCCACCAGTGGCACCGTCCCCGATGCGGAGGGCCGCTATCCGGCACTGGAGCGGCAGCCCTTCATGCGCACGGAACAGCGCATGCTGGTGGCTGAAGTGCTGATCCATCATCTCGATACGCTGCGCATGCTGCTCGGGCCGATGTCCGTGAAGGCGGCAGCTTTGTCCCGCACCTGCCCGGTGATGGCGGGGGAGGACGGCGCGGTGATCCAGCTGGAAACGCAGGGCGGTGCCGGCGTCTCGGTCTTCGCCAGCTTCGCCGTGCACGGCGCGCCGCCCTCCCAGGCCGACTGGCTGGAGATCATCGGTGAGACCGGTACGCTGCGTCTGGACGGCGCGACGCTGAGCTGCATGGGCCACGGGCCCGAGACGCGGCAATATGATCTGGGCGAGGCGTATCAAGGCTCCTACAACGCCACGCTGGTGCATTTCATCGACGCGCTTGCCAGCGGCGCGCCGTTCGAGACCGCCCCGGCCGACAATCTGGAAACGCTGCGGCTGGTGGAGGAGTGCTACCGCCTGTCGGGCTGGGAGGCGGGAGAGGCATAATGAATGAGGTGTCCGCGTCCACCACCCGCGATGCGAGCCAGAGCGAGATCGTTCGGCGCATCGAGGAGGACATCATTTTCGGTCGCTTCGCGCCGGGCTCGCGCCTGGTGGAAGACGTGCTCATGGCCCATTACGGCGCCTCCCGCCATTTCATCCGCCAGGCCCTCGCCCAATTGGAGCGCACCGGCATCGTCCGGCGCGAGAAGAATGTGGGCGCCACCGTCTGCTCCTATTCGGCGGAGGAAGTGCGACAGATCTACGAGGTGCGCGAGATGCTCACCCGGCAGGCGGCGCTGCTCATCCCGCTGCCGGCGCCGGAGGCCTTGGTGCAAAAGCTCAAGGCAGTGCAGGAGCGCTATGTCCACTTTGCCCAGGCCGGCGATCTGCGCGGCATCCACGAGACCAATGACGAATTTCACGTCACCTTGTTCTCAGCCTGCGGCAATCCCTATCTGGTGAAATCCTTGCAGGACTACATGGGCCTCACCTTGCCCATGCGCGCCAAGAATCTGGCGGATCGCGAAGGGCTGGAGCTGTCCTGCCGCCAGCACGACATGATGATCGAGCTGCTGCGTGGCCGCGATCAATGGGCGCTGTCACAGCTGTGTATCGCGCACATGCAACCCAGCAAATCCGATTATCTCGACCGCGCCGCGGCCCGGCGGGCGCCTTTGTCCATCGCCGACTGAATGTCGCAGCGGCCGCCTGCGCGCGGCCGCAAGGGAGCTGTTTCATGGATCTGGGACTGAACGGAAAGACGGCGCTCGTCCTGGGCGCCGGCGGCGGCCTCGGCAGCGCCATTGCCGCGACGCTCGCCCGCGAGGGCGCCACTGTCGCCCTGGGCGATATCGATGCGGCCGCAGTGGAGCGCACGGCGGCGGCTGTCACGGCCGCGGGCGGCCGCGCGCTGCCGCTGGCCTGGGATCTGGCGGATCTGGCGGTGATAGAGGACCGCATCGGCGCCATCGAGGCCGCCTTCGGCCGGGTGGATATCCTGGTCAACAACACCGGCGGCCCGCCGCCGACCCCGGCCGCCGGGCAAACGCCGGACCTGTGGGCGAAGAGCTTCCAGCAGATGGTGGTTTCGGTCATCGCCATCACTGACCGGGTGCTACCGGGCATGCGCGCGGCCAAATGGGGCCGCATCATTACCAGCACGTCCTCCGGCGTGGTGGCGCCGATCCCGAATTTGGGCATCTCCAACGCCTTGCGCCTCTCGCTGGTGGGCTGGTCGAAGACCCTGGCGCGTGAAGTGGGGCGCGACGGGATCACCGCCAACATCATCCTGCCGGGCCGCATCGCGACCGACCGTATCACCTTCCTGGACCAACAGAAGGCCAAGCGCGAAGGCCGCACGGTCGAAGAGGTCTCCACGGAAAGCACCGCCAGCATCCCCGTCGGCCGCTACGGCGCGCCGCAGGAATATGCCGATGCGGTCGCCTTCCTCGCCAGCGCCCCCGCCTCCTACATCACCGGCTCGGTCATCCGCGTGGATGGCGGGCTGATCGCCAGCATCTGAGAAAGCATCTCCTATGGCACTCGATGCCACCGCCGCCGGCCTGTTTCCCATCGCGCCGACGCCGTTCCACGCGGATGGCCGCATCGACGAGGCCTCCATCGACACCTTGATGGAGCGCTATGTGGCGGCCGGCGCCACCGGCGCCACCGGCGTGACCGTGCTCGGCATCATGGGCGAGGCGCCCAAGCTGGAGCCGGACGAGAGCCTCGCCATCGCATCCCGCTTCGTCACAGGCATGGCCGGCCTGCCGGTGATCGTGGGCGTCTCGGCGCCGGGCTTTGCCGCCATGCGCGCGCTGGCCCGCGCCGCCATGGACAAGGGCGCGGCCGGGGTGATGATCGCGCCGGTGCCGAGCCTGCGCACCGATGACCAGATCCTGACCTATTACCGCCAGGCCATCGAGGCGATTGGCACCGACATCCCCTTCGTGATCCAGGATTATCCCCTCACCCTGTCGGTGCAGATGACGCCGAAGGTGATCCGCCAGATCGTCGAGGAGCATCCCTCCTGCGTGATGCTCAAGCACGAGGACTGGCCGGGCCTGGAGAAGATCACCGCGCTGCGCACCTTCCAGAAGGAAGGCACCTTGCGGCCGATCTCCATCCTCACCGGCAATGGCGGCATGTTCCTGGATTTCGAGATGGAGCGCGGCGCCGACGGGGCCATGACCGGCTATGCCTTCCCCGAAATGCTGGCGGACGTGGTGCGCCTGCAGAAGGCCGGCCAGCGGGATGCGGCGCACGATCTGTTCGACGCCCATCTGCCGCTGCTGCGCTATGAGCAGCAGCAGGGTGTGGGTCTGGCCACCCGCAAATATGTGCTGATGAAGCGCGGCTTCATTGCCTCGGACGTGCAGCGCAAGCCCGGCGCCACCCTGTCCGCCACGGCGCGGGCGGAGGTGAACCGCCCCGGCTTTCCCGGAGGCCCCAACTCCTGAGAGGATGGGGCTATGACGAGCAAGACGATGAACAAGTTCTCGCCTGAGGTGCGTGCCCGGGCGGTGCGGATGGTGCTGGATCACGAGGCTGAACACCCTTCGCGCTGGCAGGCGATCGTGTCGATTGCGGCGAAGATCGGCTGCTCGGCACATTCGCTGAACGAGTGGCTTAAGAAGTCAGAGGTCGACGCCGGTAAGCGGGCCGGCGTGACGACGGATATGTCAGCAAAGCTGAAGGCCCTTGAGCGCGAGAACCGCGAGCTGCGGCAAGCGAACGAGATCCTGCGCAAGGCATCCGCTTATTTCGCCATGGCGGAACTCGACCGCCGGTCGAAGACATGATCGCGTTCATCGATGATCATCGCGGTGCGTATGGGGTCGAGCCGATCTGCAAGGTACTGCCGATCGCCCCATCGACCTATCATGCCCATGTTGCCCGGCGGCTTGATCCGTCGAAGTGCTCGGCACGGGCGCAGCGAGACGAGGTTCTGCGCCCCGAGATCGAGCGCGTGTTCGCCGAGAACTGCGAGGTCTATGGAGCGCGCAAGGTCTGGCGACAGATGATGCGTGAACCGCCCCTAGATTCCTGGACGCCTTCTTCCCTAAATTTGAGGCAAGGAGGCCCCGATGAGCAAAGCGAACTTCACCGAGGACTTCAAGCGCGACGCAGTCGCTCAGATCACTGAGCGGGGCTATACGGTTGCGGAGGTGGCGGCCCGGCTGGGGATCAGCAAACACTCGCTCTACGAGTGGAGGAAACGGTACGGCAAGCCTGCCGCCGTGGCCCGCGATGACGACCAGGCCGCTGAGATCCGCGGGCTGAAGCGCGAGTTGCAGCGCGTGACGGAGGAGCGCGACATCCTAAAAAAAGCGGCCGCGTACTTCGCCAAGGATGCAAAGTGAAGTACGCGTTCATCGCCGAACATCGCCTGCTGTTTTCGATCCGCGCCATGTGTCGGTGCCTGCGTGTCCAGCCCAGCGGCTTCTACGCCTGGCTGAAGGACCCGCTGAGCAAGCGCGCGCAGGACGACCAGCGACAGATCGAGCTGATCCGCGCGGCATGGAGCGAGAGCGGTAAGGTCTATGGCTATCGCAAGCTTCACGACGATTTGGCGGACATGGGCGAGAGCTGCTGTCCAAACCGGGTTGCGCGGCTGACGCGACTTGCCGGGATCCGGGCGCAGATCGGCTACAGGCACCGCCCCGGCCACTATGGCGGCAAGCCATCCCTGGCGGTCGACAACACGCTCGATCGCCGGTTTGACACGGAGGCGCCTGACATCGCCTGGGTGACCGACATCACCTACATCCGCACCCACGAGGGCTTCGCCTATCTGGCGGTGGTGATCGACCTCTTCTCCCGCCGCGTCGTCGGCTGGTCCATGCAGGCCCGACAGACGACCAACGTCGCGCTTCAGGCGTTGCTGGCCGCCATCTGGCGACGCAAGCCAAAGGACCGTGTGCTGGTGCATTCGGACCAGGGGAGCCAGTTTACCAGCATGGAGTGGGCTTCGTTCCTGAAACACCACGATCTGCAGCCCTCGATGAGTCGTCGCGGCAACTGTCATGACAACGCTGTCGCCGAAAGCTTCTTCAACCTGCTCAAGCGCGAGCGTATCCGCCGTAAGGTCTACCGCACGCGCGACGAGGCACGCCGGGATGTGTTCCACTACATCGAGATGTTCTACAATCCGACCCGCAAGCACGCACGGAACGGGATGCTGTCGCCGATCGAGTTCGAACGCCAGCACAAAGTGAAAGCAGAGGGCGTCTAGAAAACTAGGGGCGGTTCATAGGCATACCCCGCATCGGACCAGCTAGCCGAGCTACTTATCCCAATCCTCCGGCGAGCGTAGACTATCGCGGCCGTCAGGTTCCCTAGCCACCCCTTTCTAAGCTCCAGGGGACTGTTTCACCCCCATCAGTTGGCCCGTGGTTTCGTCACGCTTCTGCCAATGACCGTCCGACCTCTCAAACTGCGTGCGCCCAGTTACCGCTCCACGTCGAAAGCCGTTACCGGTATTTTTCGCCATGTCCGTCTCCTGCGTGCTCAATCAGCGTCAGGTCTATGCTCACCCCTGAAAACAGGAGTGAGCGAACTTTGCGTGTCGTTCGAGCGAACTATCGCGTCGTTGAGCGAGAATGAATGACGCGTCAGGGACAGAACATGTTGGAGAACCCTCAGCTGCAGCCCGTGGTGCCGCCGCAGGTGTCGCACTTCAGGCAGGTGCCGTTGCGCACCATGGTGAAGTTCATGCACTCGGGGCAGGCTTCGCCTTCGTAGCCCTTGGCCCGCGCTTCCGCGCGGCGGTCCTGGGTGCGGGCGGCCGGCCCCCACGGCAGGGCCTTCTCCATCAGGCTCTCCACCGCCGCCTCCAGCTCGGCGGGGCTCTCCGCCGGCTGAAGCTCCGGCTCCACCTTCAGAGCGGTGGCGCCATCGGTGCGGGCTCGCAGCACCGTCACATTGTCGGTGACAGCCCGCGGATCGGCGACCGGCGTCTGGGGCACCATCAGGCCCACGTTCTTGCCGCGCACCAGCCCCTTGGACACCACCCGCGAGGCGGCCGACGGGGCCTTGCCCTCGTCCACGCCCTTGCCGAGCGCATCGAAGCCGGTCTCGGAGAGATCCACGTGCCCGAGATCGTTGCGGCCGAGATAAGACACCGCCAGTTCGCGGAACACATAGTCCAGGATCGAGGTGGCGTACTTGATGGTGTCGTTGCCCTGCACCGGGCCGGCGGGCTCGAAGCGGGTGAAGGTGAAGGCGTCCACATATTCATCCAGCGGCACGCCATATTGCAGGCCTAGCGAGATGGCGATGGCGAAGTTGTTCAGCAAGGAGCGCAGCGCCGCGCCCTCCTTGTGCATATCGATGAAGATCTCGCCGAGGCGGCCGTCATCATACTCGCCCGTGCGCAGATAAAGCTTGTGGCCGCCGACCACCGCCTTCTGGGTATAGCCCTTGCGCCGGTCGGGCAGCTTGTCGCGATCCCGGATGCGATGCTCGACGATCCGCTCGATCACCCGCTCCACGATCTTCTCGGTCACAGACGCCGTGCGTGCCGCGTTGGGCTGGGCGACCAGGGTCTCCAGCGCGTCGTCCTCGTCCTCGTCATCCGCCACCAATTGGGCGTTCAGCGGCTGCGAGAGCTTGGAGCCGTCGCGATAGAGCGCATTGGCCTTCAGGGCCAGACGCCAGGACAGCAGATAGGCGGCGTTGCAGTCCTCCACCGTGGCGTCATTGGGCATGTTGATGGTCTTGGAAATGGCGCCCGAGATGAAGGGCTGGGCCGCCGCCATCATGCGGATGTGGCTGTCCACCGAGAGGGAGCGCTTGCCGATCCGCCCGCAGGGCGAGGCGCAGTCGAACACCGGCAGATGCTCGGCCTTCAGGAACGGCGCGCCTTCCAGGGTCATCGCCCCGCAGATATGCACATTGGCCAGATCGATGTCGGCCCGCGAGAAGCCGAGATGGGTCAACAGGTCGAACTTCGGCTCGGCCAGCTGGGCAGGGGTGACGCCCAGCTTCTTGACCAGGAACTCTTCGCCAAAGGTCCAGCGGTTGAAGGCGAACTTGATATCGAAGGCGGTCTTCACCGCCGCTTCCGCCTTGGCGATGGCGGCGTCGTCAAAGCCCTTGGCGCGCAGGCTGCCATGGTTGATGGCGGGCGCCTGGGCCAGCGAACCGTGGCCCACCGCATAGGCCTCAATCTCGGCCAGTTGCGCTTCGCTATAGCCGAGCGTGCGCAGCGCCTCCGGCACCGCGCGGTTGATGATCTTGAAGTAGCCGCCACCGGCCAGCTTCTTGAACTTCACCAGCGCAAAGTCGGGCTCGATGCCGGTGGTATCGCAATCCATCACCAGGCCGATGGTGCCGGTGGGGGCGATCACACTCACCTGGGCATTGCGGAAGCCGTGCTGCTCGCCCATGGTCAGCGCCTTGTCCCACGCCGCCTTGGCGTGCTCCACCAGCCGCTTGTCCTTGCAGGAGGCATGGTCCAGAGGCACCGGGTCGATGGACAAGCCCTCATAGCCTTCCGAGAGGCCGTGCGCGGCGCGGTGGTGGTTGCGGATCACCCGCAGCATGGATTGCGCATTGGCGCCATAGGCCGGGAACGCACCCAGCTCTTTCGCCATCTCGGCGGAGGTCGCGTAGCACACGCCGGTCATGATGGCGGAGACGGCGCCGGCGATGGCCCTGCCTTCGTCGGAATCATAGGGAATGCCGGCGGACATGAGCAGGCCGCCAATATTGGCGTAGCCCAGGCCCAGGGTGCGATATTCGTAGGACAATTCGGCGATGCGGCGCGAGGGGAACTGCGCCATCAGCACCGAGATTTCCAGCACCACGGTCCACAGCCGCACCGCGTGCTCATAGCTCTCCACGTCGAAGCGCTTCTCCGCGTCGCGGAACTGCAGCAGGTTCAGCGAGGCGAGATTGCAGGCGGTGTCGTCCAGGAACATATATTCCGAGCACGGATTGGAGGCGCGGATTTCGCCGCCCGCCGGGCAGGTATGCCAGTCGTTCACCGTGGTGTGGAACTGGATGCCGGGATCGGCGCAATGCCAGGCGGCCGAGCCGATCTGCGCCCACAGCTCACGAGCCTTGATGGTCTTGTGGACCTTGCCGTCGGTGCGACGGATCAGATCCCAATCGGCATCCGCTTCCACCGCGCGCAGGAAGTCGTCGGTCACCCGCACCGAATTGTTGGAATTCTGGCCGGCCACCGTGATGTAGGCCTCACCGTCCCAATCGGTGTCATAGATCGGCACGTCGATTTCGGTGAAGCCCTGGCGGGCGAACTGGATGATGCGGCGGATGGCGGCATCGGCCACCTGCGCCTTGCGGGCGGCCTTGATCTCGCGCTTCAGCGCCGGGTTTTTCTCCGGATCGTAGCAGGCGTCGCCGGTGCCTTCGCAGTTCACGCAGGCCTTCAGCACCGCCTTGAGGTGCTTGGCATTGATGCGCGAGCCGGTGACGAGCGAGGCAACTTTCTGCTCCTCGATCACCTTCCAGTTCACGTAGGATTCGATATCGGGATGGTCCGCATCCACCACCACCATCTTGGCGGCGCGGCGGGTGGTGCCGCCGGACTTGATGGCGCCCGCTGCACGGTCGCCGATCTTCAGGAAGCTCATGAGGCCGGACGAGCGGCCGCCGCCGGACAGCTTCTCGCCTTCGCCGCGCAGCGAGGAGAAGTTTGAGCCGGTGCCGGAGCCGTACTTGAACAGGCGCGCCTCGCGCACCCACAGGTCCATGATGCCGCCGTCGCCCACCAGATCGTCAGAGACGGACTGGATGAAGCAGGCGTGCGGCTGCGGGTGTTCATAGGCCGAGGTGGAGGCGGTCAGTTCGCCGGTGATGTGGTCCACATAGAAATGGCCCTGCCCCGGACCATCGATGCCATAGGCCCAGTGGAGGCCGGTGTTGAACCACTGCGGGGAGTTGGGTGCCACCATCTGCAGCGCGAGCATGTAGCGATGCTCGTCGAAGAAGGCCTGAGCGTCGGCTTCGGTGTCGAAATAGCCGCCCTTCCAGCCCCAATAGGTCCAGGTGCCGGCCAGTCGGTCGAACACCTGCTTGGCGGAGATTTCGCCGATCACCCGCTCTTTTTCCGGCAGGGCCGCCAGAGCGTCGGCGTCGGGCACGCTGCGCCACAGGAACGACGGAACGGAATTCTCTTCCACCTTCTTCAGGCGCGCGGGCACGCCGGCGCGGCGGAAATACTTCTGGGCCAGGATGTCGCTGGCCACCTGCGAGAACTGCGCCGGGACCTCGATACCCTCTTGACGGAACACGACCGAACCGTCCGGATTGCGGATCTCGCTGACCGTGTCACGGAACGGGATGTCCGCATACGGCGAACGACCCTCGATGGTATAGCGGCGTTCAACGCGCATGACCGAATGCTCCCTTAAGCGCAGGGCCCCGAGCCGGGGCATGATAGGTGGTCAACGGGCAGGCCGCGATACAAATGCGTCGGTGCGGCGGGGCGCGCCGTCCTGAAGCGGGACTGCTGTGTTTGGGGCCGCCGCAGACAGATCCAGGGCCTATGGCCCCGCTCATGTCCGCGGCTGATGTGGCTGACGCTAGAGCGAGTCTGGCATCGCCGTCAAACACAGATTTGGGGGCTCCGAGATCAGTGCGCCTACTAAATATAGTGCGGCGCGCCTGTTAATAAAGTCCTAAGAGGCGTGTTCGGCCGGCACTTTGCGGCCGATTTCGGGCTGTGGACAGCCCCCTGCCGGAGCCCGAAACCACCCTGCCCTTATGCACGTCATCCACAAGCCGGCGAAGTTTCCGGAATCCCCATGGACTTTGCCCACACCGTCCGGTTGTGGACAGAGAATCGCCTCCGGTACCGCTCAAAAATGGCTGAAGCTGCCCTGCGCCAGATGGAGGGGCGCGCCATCGGGACCCACCAGATCTAGACCAGTCTCGATGCGGGTCTCGCCGATCACCGCCATCGGAACCCCGGCCGCGTGGGAAGCCGCCAGGAATGCGGGCAGATCCGCCAGGGGCACGGTGGCAGCGATCTCATAATCATCGCCGCCGCTGAGCGCCGTGGCCAGCAGGACCGGCTCCAGGGCGATCGCGGCCCGTGCGGCATCGGACAAGGGGACCTGCCCCGCATATAGGGTCCCGCCGCACCCGGACGCGGACAGCATCTTGGCGATGTCGCCCACCAGGCCGTCGGAGACATCCATCGCCGCCACGGCATGGGCCCGCAGCGCATCGGCCAAGGCCAAGCGGGGCTGGGGGTGCAGGTAACGATCGGCCAGATGTGCCTGCGCCGCGGGCGCAAGCGCCGCAAGGCCGGCACGGGCCGGGTCCAGACGCCATTGCAGGCCCAGCGCCGCATCCCCGATGGTGCCGGAGACGACGATGGCCTGTCCGGGCGCGGCTCCCGTCCGCGGCACGAACTGGCCGCTGGGGACGGTTCCCAGTGCGGTAATCGAGATGGTCACCGGGCCCGGCGTGCTCACCGTGTCGCCACCCAGGATCGGACAGCCATGGAGCGCGGCATCGGCGCCGAGGCCGGCCGCGAAGGCTTCCAGCCATGCGGTGTCCATGGGGCGGGTCAGCGCCAGCGCCAGAAGCGCGCCCAGGGGCCTGGCGCCCTTGGCAGCAAGGTCGGACAGATTCACCCGCAGGGCTTTTCGCGCGACAGAGGCCGGCGGATCGTCGGCGAAGAAATGCACGCCGGCCACCAGGGCGTCCTTGGTCAGCACCAGATCGCATCCCGGTGGCGGGGTCAGGACCGCGGCGTCATCGAACAGGCCACGGGCGGCGGGGCTGGTGGCAATGGGCCGGAAGAAACGGGCGATGATGTCGTCTTCGCCGCTTCCCGTGGTCATTGCCCGCAACGCCTCATCTCACCCGGTGCCGATCGGAACCCGTCTCACGCACCCTTGGCGAATTCGCCGGCGCGCAGATCGCGCGCGAGGGAATCCAGCACGGCGTTCACCATGCCGGTCTCGTCGCGATCGAGGAAGGCCCCGGCCACGTTCACATATTCGGCGATAACCACGCGCGCCGGCACGTCGGGCTTGGACATCAGCTCATAGGCCCCTGCCCGCAGCACCGCGCGCAGCACCACTTCCACCCGGCGCAGAGGCCAGCCGGCAGTGAGTGCCGCATCCACCATGGGGTCCAGGGTGCGCTGCTCGGCCAACACGCCCTGCACCACGGTACGGAACAAGGTCATGTCCGCGTCGGGATACTGGTCGCCCTCGATTTCCTGGCCCAGCCAATGGCTCTCGAATTCGGCCAGGATCTCGTTTACCGGGGTGGCGGCCACGTCCATCTGGTAGAGCGCCTGCACGGCGCCGAGGCGCGCGGCGGCCTTGCGCATGGGCTTGGAGGCCGGCACGGGCGTGGGGACCGGCTCGCTCATGCCCAAACCCGGCGCTTGAGGCGCAGCAAGGTGAGCGCGGCTTCCGCCGCCCCACCGCCCTTGTTGCCTTCGCTGACGCGGGCCCGCTCCCAGGCCTGCGCCTCGGTATCGACGGTCAGGAGGCCATTGCCCAGCGGCATAGAATGGGTCAGGCCCAGATCCATCAGCGCGCGGGCGGATTCACCGGCGACGATCTCGAAATGGTAGGTCTCGCCGCGGATGACGCAGCCCAGCGCCACCACCGCCTCGATAGGCTTGTCGGAATCCACGGCCGCTTCCAGGGCGATCTCGGCGGCAATGGCCACCTCCAGGGCGCCCGGCACCGTGATCACCTCAACCACGGCCCCGGCCTTCTCCAGAACGGCGCGGGCGCCGGCCAGGAGTTCGTCCGCCAGCGCCTCGTAATAGCGCCCCTCGACGATCAGCACGCGGGCACCCTTCACGGGCGTCCCGGTGCTCGCCCGGTCATTGCGCGTGCTCACCATGTCTCGTCATCTCCGTCTTCGCCGCGAGGCGTACTAGGCCGGCTCGAACTGTGCAAGCCGCGCGGCGTAGCGGGCCATCAGATCCACCTCCAGATTGACCTGGGAGTCCTTCACGATGGCCCCCCAGGTGGTCACCGCCAACGTGTGGGGGATCAGGAGACAGGAGAAGCGATTGCCCTTCACCGTGTTCACCGTGAGCGAGGTGCCATCGAGGCATACCGAGCCTTTGGCCGCGATGAACCGGGCCAGCCCTTCCGATACCTCGAAGGTGAAGCGGCTGGTTTCCTCGAAATCCTCGCGCCCCACCACGTGCGCAATGCCGTCCACATGGCCGGTGACGATATGTCCGCCCAATTCCCCACCGATGGTCAGCGAGCGCTCCAGATTGACCCGATGGCCCTCGCGCCACTCTGCGACCGTGGTGATGGCCAGGGTCTCGGGGGCAGCATCCACCTTAAACACCGTCCGCTTGGGGCCGCCCTTCTTCACCTGCGTCACCGTCAGGCACACACCCGAACAGGCGATGGACGCGCCGATCTCGATGGACTTGGCCTTGTAATCGGTGGCGATGGAGAAGGTGCGGACCTCGTTATGGAGATCGAGGTCGACGATCTCGCCCAGGTCGGTGACGATGCCAGTGAACATATCTGTCGTCCCGCGGTTCAGCCCGCTTTTGAGGAAATGTGCAGAGCCCTGCTGCGCCCCTGAGACCCGCAGGGCAAAACCGTGCGGGGCGGCCTTGGCAGGTGGGCAGATTATGGTCTCATTTCAAGCGCCTGCGCACCAGCGATTGTGGACCCGGCGCGCATCGCACCGCCACCACCGGCGCCGATCAGCGCCGCCGCAGCCGCACCAGGCGGTCGGGGCCGTACGCCGCGCGCTCCACCACGGCAAAGCCCACCGGCTCCAGCAGGCGCGACACCGGCCGCCCGGCGAGAGCGTCGATGCCCTCGGGGCCCACGGCGTGGGGGGCTGAGAAGACCGCCACTTCGTCCACAAGGCCCGCCTCCAGCAGGGCCGCCGCCACCTGCGGACCGCCCTCCACCATCAGCCGGGTGAGGCCGAGCAGGCCCAACAGCTTCAGAACGGCATGCAGATCGAGCCGCCCGCTGGCGCCGCGCGGCGCGCGCAGCACTTCGACGCCGAGATCCACCAACGCCCGTTCCCGGTCCGCCGGCGCATCCTCGGCGGTCACCACCCACACCGGGACCTGCGCCGCTGTGCGCACCAGGGTGCTCGTCACCGGCAACCTCAGATCGCTGTCCAGCACCACCCGCACCGGCGAGCGATCCTCCAGGCCGGGCACCCGGCTGGTCAGCCGGGGATCGTCCGCCAACACGGTGCCGATGCCCACCAGGATCGCGTCCGCCCGCGCCCGCATGGCATGCACGCGGACCCGCGCCTCCTCGCCGGTGATGGCCAGCGGCTGCGGCCCCGGCCCGCCCACCTTGCCGTCCGCCGAGACCGCCATCTTGAGCAGCACATGCGGCCGTCCGCTGGTGACGCGCCGGATATGCCCGGCATGGTCTTCCAGGGCGGGCTCGGCCCCGACACCCACGGTGACCCAGAGCCCGGCGGCCCGCATTCGTGCCACGCCCCGACCCCGCACCCGCGGGTCGGGATCCTCGATGGCGGCGACCACGCGGGTGATGCCGGCGGCGATCACCGCATCGGCGCACGGCGGGGTGCGGCCATAATGCGAGCAGGGCTCCAACGTGACGTAGAGCGTTGCGCCCCGCGCGGCATCGCCCGCCTGGGCCAGGGCCAGAGGCTCTGCATGGGGCCGACCGGCCGGTGCCGTTCCGGCGCGGCCAAGGATTTGGGGTCCCGCCGCGGTCTGCCGCACCACCACCGCCCCCACCGAGGGATTGGGCCAGGTGCGCCCGAGGCCCAGCTGCCCGACCGCCAGCGCCTCCGCCATCAAGGCTTCGTCCTGTTCGGGGGAACTGACGGCGGCGGCGCCCGGCACATTGCTCATCACAGGGGGCTCATGACAGAAGGCTCACGCATCAGGCCTCCGATGGAGGTTCGGAAAATCGCAATCATGCCAGATCGCGGTCGCTCACTCCGGATCGCGGGGGGAGTCCGGCTTCAGCTTGGCCAGCGCTTCGGCCCGGCCCTCCACATCATGGGAGAGTTCGCCCAGCAGGCTTTCGAAATCCTTGGCCTCGCGGAAATTGCGATAGACCGAGGCGAAGCGCACATAGGCCACGTCGTCGATCTGCTTCAGACCTTCCATCACCATCTCGCCGATGGTTTCGGACTGGATTTCCGTATCGCCCAGGCTCTCCAACTGGCGCACCAGCCCGGACAGCATCCGCTCCACGCGCTCGGTCTCCACCGGGCGCTTGCGCAAGGCGATCTCCACCGAGCGGGCCAGCTTGTCGCGATCGAACGGCACCCGCCGGCCCGAGCGCTTGACCACCATCAGTTCGCGCAATTGCACGCGTTCAAATGTGGTGAACCGGCCGCCGCAATCGGGACAGACCCGGCGGCGGCGGATGGCGGTGTTGTCCTCGGTGGGCCGGCTGTCCTTCACCTGGGTGTCCAGGCTGCCGCAATAGGGGCACCGCATGCTTCAATCGCCCCCCGCTGGCCTCAGGATCAGTTGTAGATGGGGAAGCCAGCCAAAAGATGCGAGACCTTCTCACGCACCGCCTGCTCCACCAGCGAATCTTCCGCCACGCCCTTCTGCGACAGCACGTCCAGCACTTCGGCGATCATGTCGCCCACCTGCTGGAATTCCGCCACGCCGAAGCCGCGGGTGGTCCCGGCCGGGGTGCCGAGCCGGACCCCCGACGTGATGGCCGGCTTCTCGGGATCGAAGGGAATGCCGTTCTTGTTGCAGGTGATGTGCGCCCGTCCCAGCGCCGTCTCCGACACCTTTCCGGTCAGGCGCTTGGGCCGCAGGTCCACCAGCATCAGATGGGTATCGGTGCCGTCAGAGACGATGTTGAAGCCGTGGCCGCGCAGGTTCTCCGCCAGCGCGCGGGCATTCTCCACCACGTTCTTGGCGTAGATCTTGAACTCCGGCCGCAGCGCCTCGCCGAAGGCCACCGCCTTGGCGGCGATCACATGCATCAGCGGGCCGCCCTGGATGCCGGGGAAGATGGCCGAATTGAACTTCTTGGCCAGCTCTTCGTCATTGGTCAGGATCATGCCGCCGCGCGGGCCGCGCAGGGTCTTGTGGGTGGTGGTGGTGGCCACATGGGCATGGGGGAACGGGCTCGGGTGCGCGCCGCCGGCCACCAGGCCGGCGAAATGGGCCATGTCCACCATCAGCTTGGCGCCCACGCTGTCGGCGATCTGGCGCATGCGGGCAAAGTCGATGAGGCGCGGATAGGCCGAGCCACCGGCCACGATCACCTTGGGCTTATGCTGGTCTGCCAATTGGGCGACCGCATCATAATCGATGCGCTGGTCGTCCTCGCGCACGCCATAGGCCACCGCATTGAACCACTTGCCGGACATGTTCACCGGCGAGCCGTGAGTCAGATGTCCGCCCGCCGCCAGGTTCAGGCCGAGGAAGGTGTCGCCCGGCTGCATCAGCGCGAAGAACACAGCCTGGTTGGCCTGGCTGCCGGAATTGGGCTGCACATTGGCAAAGCCGCAGCCGAACAGCTTCTTGGCCCGGTCGATGGCGAGATTTTCCGCCACGTCGACGAACTGGCAGCCGCCGTAATAGCGCTTTCCCGGATAGCCCTCGGCATACTTGTTGGTGAGCACCGAACCCTGCGCTTCCAGAACGGCACGCGAAACGATGTTCTCCGAGGCGATCAGCTCGATCTCCTCGCGCTGGCGGCCCAGTTCGGCCTGCACGGCGGCAGCGATCTCCGGATCGGTCTCAGCCAGCGAGGCCGAGAAAAAGCGGGTCTGGTCCCCCAAAGCGGAGGGGCTGTTCGCGGCGAGCGAGGCCATGGGCAATCTCCGAAACTGTCGGCACGGCGTCCGCGCAGGGCGACCGGCAGGAGCGCTCGCTTATCATAGCCGGCGCCCCAAGTCCAAAGCGCTGCGGTGCGCGGCAGACCTGCGCCGCGCGCGCGCCTCAGCGGACATTGAAATCGATCGGGACGGTGAAGGTCACAGTCGACCCTGCCACCTCCGGCGGTGGCGCCGGGAAGGGCGAGGCCCGGCGCACCATCTCCAGCGTCTCGCCATCCAGGGCCGCGTGGCCGGAGGTGCCCGCCAGGCTGGCCGCCACCACCCGCCCGCTGCGGTCGATGGTGAAGCGCAAGCGCGAGACCCCCTCCTCCTTGCGCGCACGGGCTTCAGCCGGATAACGCTTATTCCGGTTCAAATGGGCGACGATCATGCTGCGCCAGGTGGCCGGCGCCGTCGATTGCGAGCTGGATGCTCCGGAACTGGGGGCCGCCAGGGCATTGGCGGTGGGCGCATCGGACTTCGGCGCGGCACTGGTCACCGGCGCCGCCGGCCGGCGGCTGGCCTTTTTCTCCGGCTTCTTTTCGTCGGGCTTCTTCTTCTCCGGCGGCGGCGGCTCCTGCACCACCGGCTTCGGTGTCGGCAGCACAGCCTCGGCCACGGGCGGCGGGGGTGGCAGCTCGGGCATCTTTTCCACCGGCTTTTCCACGACTTCCGGCGTCGGAGGCGGCACCGATTCGTCCGGCGTGTCCGGGGCGTCCGGCACCGGATCGGGCGCCTGGACCATCTGCGGACCGGGCGCCACGTCCTCGCTCTCGGACGGGGGGGCCACCGGCAAGGGGGCGAGATCGATCATCACCGCCGCCGCCGGAGGTTCGGTGAAGACCTCGGGGGCATGCCAATGCAGCGCGGCGTAGACCGCACCCACATGCGCGGAGAGAATCAGCACCGCCGCCAGAAGCCAGCGCGCCGCCATCGGCAGCCAGCGATGCTCCCTGTGGTCGGACCAATGAGCGAGGGTCACCGCACCGTCCCTTGCACAGCGCCCGGCGCACCGGGCGGCACCGCCGCACCGGCGGCGCTCTCGACGCCCTCAAGGCCCACCAGGCCGATCTTGAGATAACCGGCGCTGCGCAGCAGGTTCATCACCTCCATCACGTCGCCGTACGGCACCGCGCGATCGGCGCGGACGAACACCCGCTGCTGCTTGTCGCCCTGGGTGATGCGGTCGAGGGCCGGGGCCAGCGCCTCCCGCGCCACCAGATCATTGCCCACCGACAGGCCGAGATCGCTCTGGACGGTGAGGAACAGCGGCTTTTCCGGCCGCGGCTGCGGCTGGGCGTTGGCGGTTGGCAGATCCACCTGCACGTCCACCGTGGCCAGCGGCGCCGCCACCATGAAGATGATCAGCAGCACCAGAATCACGTCGATGAATGGCGTGACGTTGATTTCGTGATTTTCGACGAGATCATCCCCGCCGAGATCGAGCTTGGCGGACATGGTCTACTCCGCCGCGGCGCGCACACGCGCGGTGCCGGCCTGCTCCCGATCGAGATCGCGCGAGAGATGGCGCATGACCTCGGACGAGGTGTCGGAGAGGCTCGCCTTGTAGTTGGAAATGGCGCGCGCGAACACGTTGTAGATGATGACCGCCGGGATCGCCGCCACCAGGCCAATGGCGGTGGCCAGCAGCGCTTCCGCGATGCCCGGCGCCACCACGGCCAGGCTCGTGGTCTGCGACTTCGAGATGCCGATGAAGCTGTTCATGATGCCCCACACCGTGCCGAACAGGCCGACGAACGGCGCCGTGGAGCCGATGGTGGCCAGAAGGCCGGTGCCCAGCGACATGCGCCGACCGGCCCCCGCCTCGATGCGGTTGAGCGAGATGGCGACCCGCTCCTTGATGCCTTCGGTCGGCAAGGCCCGCGAGACATCCACCTCGGCGAGCGCGGCCAGCACCAGTCGGCCGGCGGCGCCGGCATTCTTCGGCAGGCCGCGGGCGGACGCCAGCAGGGTCGGGGATTGGCGCAGCACATGCAGCGTCTGGCGCACCATGCGGTTGGCCGACACCAGTTCGATCATCTTCACCAGCCAGATGGTCCAGGTGACCACCGAGGCGAAGGCCAAGCCCACCATGACCGCCTTCACCACGATGGCGGCCGCCATGAACATGCCCCACGGGGACAGGTCATGCGGCAGCGCACCGTTGGCGACGCCGGTTGGACGGGGGGGAGCCGGGTCCGGCGACTGCGGGGCCGGCGTTGCATCGGCGGCGCCCGAACTGGCGGACGGCGCGGCTGGTGAAACAGGGGCTGCGGCAGCAGGCGCGGCCGGTCCGCCGCTCGCTGGCGCGCCGGGCGCCGTCGCGCCAGGCGCGGGCCCGGCGGGCGCCGGTGCGGCCGGTTGAACAACGGGTGGGGCCACCTGGGCCATTCGGGCGGTGGGCATCACGGAAGCGGCGGGCGCCGCATTTGGCTGCGCATGGGCTACCGGCCCCTGCGCCGGACGCGGGGTTTCCAGCGCCAGGGCGGCCGCGGGCATCAGGGCGGTGACGCACAGCACCACCGCCATCGCCCCACGGACACATGCCACCGGCATGCAAGAGTCATCGCGTGTCATCATCGCGCGTCCACCAGCAATCGATCTGCAAATTTGGCTGGCGATCCCACTGGGGAATGGCTGGCTGAGGCCCATATAGCGCCATCCTCCCGCAGCGCGGAACCCCTGCCCCGATAGTTTGGACGGGCTCCAGAGTCGGACCCGACGCGCCGGCGCTGGGCCATCTGCCTCTTGCGCCGTCATGACGCATGCCCGGTGACGTTGCGTCCACCGCGGCCCGTGATAGGCAGAAAAATGGCGGAAATGGCGCCCTGATGTGGCATCCGTGGCGCCATGCCATTCAACCGGTCGGGAGATTTTGGTGTACCCCCAGCAACGTAGCAGGGCTGAGTGCGACCCCCAGCGCCGTCGGTGCGGGCGGGGCAGCGGGCCCGCGCGTCCCTGGCCGGGCGGACACGGAATTGGCCGGTGGCTGGCCGCGTATCTCGTGGTGCTCCAGGCGCTCCTGGCCGGCCTCGCCGCCGGGGCGATGGCCGCGCCCGGACTGGACGACGGCTTCACTCTGTGTCTGTCCGCAGCCTCATCGACCGCTTCGGATGCCGGAACGCCATCCGATCACGGCGACACCCCGCCCGCTCGGATTTTCCACGACTGCATTGCCTGTCCCCTGGCCGGCGGCACGCCGGTGCTGCCGCAACCCGCCGCGGGGGGACGCCCCCAGGTTCTCGGATCCGTGGCGGTGCCCGCTCCGCCGGCGCCGCGCCCGCTCGCCCCGTTGCCGCTGTTCGAAAGCGCGCGACCGCGGGCACCGCCAGCCATCGGCTGATCGCCGGCGCCGAGCGCCGATCCCGCCGTAACCCCCTGCCTTTCTCTCGTCCGCCCGAACGCCCTTGAGCGCGCGGGCACATGGATATTGCCATGCCCTTTTTGATGTCCCGCCCGTCCATGGGCCGCAGGCGCGCGCGGCGCCATGCGCTGCTGGCCGCCACGGCTTTGCTCTCGTCCACCGCCTTGTCGCAGGCCCAAGATGCGCCGGTGGCCCTTCCGGTTGTCACCGTTCAGGCCCCCGCCGGCGGGTCCCTGACCGTGCCGTCGGCGGCCGAGGCCCGCGCCGCCATCGACCTCACGCCCGGCGGCGTGGAGGTGGTGACGGACGACGCCTGGACCAACACCCGCGCCACCACCATCAAGGACATGCTGGACTTCGTGCCCGGCGTGTTCGCCCAGCCCAAATGGGGGGAGGACACTCGCCTCTCCATTCGCGGCTCCGGCGTCTCCCGCAGCGCCCATCTGCGTGGCATCCAGCTGTTCCAGGACGGCATTCCGCTCAGTTCCGTGGACGGCGGCGGCGATTTCCAGGAGATCGACCCCACCGCCTTTCAATATGTGGAGGTGTTCAAGGGCGCCAATGGCTACCAGTTCGGTGCCAATGCCTTGGGCGGTGCCATCAATTTCGTCACCTTCACCGGCCGCGACGCCGCGCCCGCCGAGGTACGGGTGGATGCCGGGTCGTTCGGCTTCTATCGCTTCCAGGCCAGTGCCGGTGGCGCGCAGGGGGCGTTCGATGGGTTCGTCACCGGATCCTGGCTGACCCAGGATGGGTATCGCCAGCATTCTGCCGGCGAGAACACCCGCGGCAGCGCCAATTTCGGCATCCAGATCAACGAGAACGTGGAAACGCGCTTCTATCTGAACGCCACCAATGTGGACCAGCAGATCCCCGGCGCCGTATCAAAAACGGTGGCGCTGAACTCGCCACAAACCGCCAATCCCACCAACGTCCTGCTGAACTATCAGCGCAACATCGACTCGGTGCGGCTGGCGAACAAGACCACTTTCGTGCTCTCGGACACCACCAAGATCGATGCCGGCGTGTTCTACACCAACAAGGATCTGAACCACCCGATCTTCCAGGTGCTGAATTACAATTATGAGGAATATGGCGGCTTCACCCGCCTGGTGGATGAACGCACCATCGGCGGCTTCAACAACCGCCTAGTGGCCGGCATCAATTATGGCACCGGCACAACCAATGCCCAGCGCTACACCAATGTGGGCGGCAACGCCGGAGCACTCGCCTATTTCTCCGACGATGCGGCCACCAACACCACCTACTACATGGAGGACAATCTCTATTTGACCCCGACCTTCTCCTTGGTGGGGGCCTTCCAATATCTCAATGCCAGCCTGGACCGCACGGCCTATTACAACGCCACCTCCGGCAGCAACGAATACAACCTGTTCCTGCCCAAGGTCGGCTTCGTCTTCGAACCGGCCGCCGGCGCGCAGGTCTATGGCAATGTCTCGCGCTCGGGCGAGGTGCCGACCTTCTCGGAACTGACCAATTTCGTCGATCCGATCATCGGCAATCTGCAGGCGCAGACCGCCACCACGGCGGAAATCGGCACCCGCGGCCGGCTGCCGACCCTCACCTGGGATGTCTCGATCTATCGCTCGTGGGTCGAGAACGAACTCCAATGCCAGGACCCCGGCAATACCTATGGTCTCACCTGCACGGTGGTGAACCTCGGCAGCACCATCCACCAGGGCGCGGAAGTGGGCTTTGGCACCGTGGTGCTGAAGGACCTGTTCACGCCCGGTCCGGTCACCGATCAGGTCTGGCTGAACGTCGCCTATACTTATAGCGACTTCTATTTCAACAATGATCCCGTGTGGGGCAACAACCGCCTGCCCGGCGTTCCGCCGCACTATCTGCGGGCCGAGCTGCTCTACAAGCACCCCAGCGGCTTCTATGCGGGGCCGAACGTGGAATGGGTGCCGGTGTCCTATTATGTGGACGATGCCAACACCCTCTCCTCCTCGCCTTATGCGCTGCTGAACTTCAAGGCGGGCTATTCCACCGGCAAGGGCCCGTCCATCTATCTGGATGCCCGCAACCTGCTGAACGTGAACTATATCGCCAGCGCCAACATCACCGCACGGGCGAGCCAGAATCAGGCGCTGTTCGAGCCGGGCAGCGGCCGCTCGGTGAGCCTCGGCACAAGGTTCACCTTCTGAGGCACAGCGCCGCCCCGGCTCAAGAACCGGGGCGGCGGATCTCATGCGGCCTTGGGGGCGCGGGCCAAGGCGCTGAAAGGCTTGCCGGACTTCAGATGCCGCTCGATGTCCTCCAGCGAAATGCCGCTGGTCTCCGGCACCAGGCGGGCGGTGAACACCACGCCGGCCACGCACACCAGGGCATAAATGGAGAACACCCCGGCCAGCCCGATGGACGCCACCAACACGGGAAAGGTGAGCACGACGATGAAGTTGAACACCCAGTTGGTGATCGACGCCGCGCTCATGCCCGGCCCGCGCAGATGCAGCGGGAAGATCTCCGACATCATCACCCAGGGCAGCGGGCCGATGCTGATGGCGAACGAGGCGACGTAGAGCACCAGACCGATCAGCGCCAAGGTCTGAAGGTCCGACGACCCGGTGCCCGCCGCTGCCGCGATCAGGCCCAGGCTCAAGGCGGCGCCGGTGAAGCCGATGAACAGCAGCCGACGCCGGCCGATCCGGTCGATCAGCGCCATGGCGGCCAGGGTCACCAGCACATTCACCACGCCGATTCCCACCGTCGCCAGCATCTGGGTGGAGGTGGAATCGAAGCCGGACAGCCGGAACACCGTGGGCGCGAAATAGATCACCGCATTGATGCCGCTGAGCTGCTGCAGGAAGAACAGCCCCATGCCGACGATCAGGGCCGGCCGGGCCACCGGGCCGAACAGGTCGCGCCAGCCGCCCTGGTTCAGATCCACCTGCGCCGCCGCCTCAATGGCTCGCAATTCCTCGGTCACAAGGCGGTTCTCGATGGCGAGGCTCTGGGTCCTGGCGATCACCGCCCGGGCCTCTTCCCGCCGTCCGCGCAGCACCAGCCAGCGCGGGGTATCCGACAACACGGCCACGCCGATGAGCAGCGCCGCGCCGGGCACGATGCCGGCGGCGAACATGGCCCGCCAGGAGTCCGAAAAGGCGTAGCCCACCAGATAGGCGCCCAGGATTCCCAGGGTGATGGCCAGCTGGTAAATGGACACCAGCATGCCGCGGATGCGGGCGGGCGCGGTCTCGGAAATATAGAGCGGCGCGATCATCGCCGCGACGCCGATGGCCAGACCCAGCAGCAAGCGGGCGACGCACACCAGCAACAGGCTGCCCGCCAAGGCCGAAAGCAGAGCGCCGATCACGAACAGCAGCGCCGCGCCCAGCAGCAGCTTGCGGCGTCCCATGGGCCGCGCCAGGGCGCCGGCCACCAGTGCCCCGCCCACCGCGCCCAGCGGCACGGTGGCGGTCATGATGCCCTCCGCCAGCGGCGAAATGCCGAATTCCGCCCGCAGCAGATGCAGGGCGCCGGCAATGACGCCCTCATCAAAGCCGAACAGCAGGCCGGCGATCCCGGCGATGGCGGCGATCAGATACACCATGACGTCTGCTCCTCCCCTGCCCGCCTCCAACGCGCGGTTGCAACGTCTGTAGCGAGGCGCGTGCCGGCTGTGAAGCTGCATGGTCAGGTGGTAGCAGCCGGCAGGCGGGCGGCGAAAACGCATGGCGCATCTGCGTCCGGCGGCGGGCGGGCGGGCACAGCGGGATTGACGGGGGCACCAACCTCCCGTAACGCCTCAGGCCTCTCGCACAACAATGGACCCGCGCGTCGCGCCATGGCTGAACTCGCGCCCACCCGCCTGCCCCCCAGCGCCGCCTCCGGAGCGCCGCGCATTTCGTTCGTCTCGCTGGGCTGCCCCAAGGCGCTGGTGGACAGCGAGCGCATCATCACCCGCCTGCGGGCGGAGGGGTATGAGCTGACGCGCAATCACGACGGCGCCGATCTGGTGATCGTCAACACCTGCGGCTTCCTCGACAGCGCCAAGGCCGAGAGCCTGTCGGCCATCGGCGAAGCCTTGGCGGAAAACGGCCGGGTGGTGGTGACCGGCTGCATGGGCGCCGAGCCGGAGCAGATCCGCGCGGTGCACCCCAGCGTGCTGGCGATCAGCGGCCCGCAGCAATATGAGAGCGTGCTCGCCGCGGTCCATGACGCGGTGCCGCCGCAGCACGACCCGTTCCTGGATCTCGTGCCGGAACAAGGCATTAAGCTCACCCCCCGGCATTATGCCTATCTGAAGATCTCGGAAGGCTGCAACAATCGCTGCACCTTCTGCATCATCCCCAAGCTGCGCGGTGATCTGGTCTCCCGCCCGCTCAACGAGGTGATGCGCGAGGCGGAAAAGCTTGTGACCGCAGGGGTCAAGGAGCTGCTGGTCATCTCTCAGGACACCTCCGCCTATGGGGTGGATCTGAAATATGCCGAGAGCCGCTGGAAGGACCGGGACTGGTCCACGCGCTTCTTCGATCTGGCCGAGGCGCTGGGCGAGCTGGGCGCCTGGGTGCGGCTGCATTATGTCTACCCTTACCCCCATGTGGACCGGGTGATGGAGCTGATGGCAGCCGGCAAGGTGTTGCCGTATCTGGATATTCCGTTCCAGCATGCGAGCCCGACCGTGCTGCGGCGGATGAGGCGGCCGGCGGCGCAGGAGAAGACCCTCGCCCGCGTCCTGGGCTGGCGGGCGGCGGTGCCGGACCTCACTTTGCGCTCCACCTTCATCGTCGGCTTCCCCGGCGAGACTGAGGCGGAGTTCCAGGAACTGCTGGATTTCCTGGACGAAGCCCAGCTCGATCGGGTGGGCTGCTTCAAATATGAGGCGGTGGCTGGCGCGCCCGCCAACGGCCTTGAGGGCGCTGTGCCCGAAGAGGTAAAAGCTGAGCGTTATGATCGGTTTATGCGCACCCAGCAGGCGATCTCGGCGCGCCGGCTGAAGCGCAAGGTGGGCACCCGTCAGCAGGTCATCATCGATCAGGTGAATGCCGGCGGCGGTCTCGGCCGGACCAAGGGCGACGCCCCGGAAATCGACGGCTCGGTGCGGATTTCCGCCCGCCGGCCGCTGCGGGTGGGCGAGATCACCACGGTGAAGATCGACGCCGCCGACGCCTATGACCTGATCGGCACCGCCGTCGGATTCTGACCTTCGCCACATCCCCGCCACCGTATGCGACATCCACCGCCCCGGATGGCTGTGGATGGACGCGGATGGAACACCCTGTCATGCGACAGATCGCACGCGCCGCGTACGCCACCGGCGCGACCGGCGGCCGACGCCCCGTGTCCCCCGCCTCGCCCGCGCCCCTGCCGATGCCCACCCTCCAAACGCAGAACGCCGGCGGTGCCCTCTGGAGGCAGCCGCCGGCGTTCTGGATTTATTCGGCTCGAGTGGGCCACGGATCGCGGGCCCCGGGACCCGATGGCGTCACCGGCGCGATCCAGAGCGGATGCGCCGGCGCCGCGGGCGCTCAGCCCTCGTCGTCGTCGGTCTGTTCCGGCGGCACCAGGCCCTGGAGGCCGGCCAGCAGCTCTTCCTCGGTCATGCGGTCGAGCATCACGTCGGAATCGTCGCCGGAGCCCGAGCTGTTGCCCAGCAGCGGCACCATCTCCGGCTCGGGCTCGTCCACCTCGGTGTACTTCTGCAGCGAGTGGATGAGGTCTTCCTTGAGATCCTCGGGGCTGACCGTCTCGTCGGCAATTTCGCGCAGCGCCACCACCGGATTTTTGTCGTTATCCCGATCGATGGTGATCGGCGAACCGGAGGAGATCATGCGGGCACGGTGGCCGGCGAGCAGGACCAGCTCGAAACGATTGTCGACCTTGTCAATGCAATCCTCAACGGTGACACGGGCCATGAAATCGGCACTCCTTCGTGCGCGGGATCGCGATGCAGGGGATGGGAAAGATTGGCCGTATACCGCATTCGCTAGGTTGCGGCAAGCGACCGATACGTTTTTCGCTTGCAACTGGACGCTGTCTGTTCGAGAAATGCCGTCAAGTTCGAGTTTAAAACGCCTCTAGAGTAATCACTAGAGATTCCGATATGGACGCCCGTATGCAAGGTTTGGAAAAGATCGCACTGTTTATTGATGGTGCAAATTTGTATTCAGCGACCAAATCGCTTGGATTCGACATTGATTACAAACGTCTTTTGAAAGAATTTCAAGGGCGCGGGTATCTGCTTAGGGCGTTTTATTATACCACCCTAGTGGAGGATCAGGAGTACTCCTCCATCCGCCCGCTTCTGGATTGGCTCGACTATAACGGATATTCCGTCGTCACCAAACTGGCGCGGGAGTTCACCGACAGCCAGGGCCGCCGACGGGTACGCGGCAACATGGATATCGAAATCGCTGTCGATGCCATGGAACTGTGCGGCCATGTGGACCACATCGTGCTGTTCTCCGGCGATGGCGATTTCCGCTCCCTGGTGGAAGCGTTGCAGCGCCGCGGCATCCGGGTCAGCGTGGTGTCCACCATCTCCACCCAGCCGCCGCTGATTTCCGACGATCTGCGCCGGCAGGCCGATGTCTTCATCGATCTGGTTGACCTCCAGAGCAAAATCGGACGAGATCCCTCCGAACGCGCCGGACGCATGCAGGAGACTCCCCGCTTCCTGGAACGGCGCGGGTCGCCGGTGCCCGACACCAGCGACACCTGAGCGCCGGAGACCCCGCCCCCGCATGCCCCATGAACCCGGGCCTGATTGCCCTTTGTGCCCGCGCCTGGCCGGGTTTCGCGACCAGTGGCGCCGGGCCGAGCCGGCCTGGTTCAACGCCCCTGTGCCGGGCTTCGGCCCGCTGGATGCGCGGCTGCTGATCGTTGGGCTGGCGCCCGGCCTGCGCGGCGCCAACCGCACCGGGCGCCCGTTCACCGGCGACTATGCGGGTGATCTGCTCTACCAGACGCTGATCGATTTCGGCTTTGCCCGCGGCACCTATGCCGCCCGCCCCGACGATGGGCTGCGCCTGCACGATGTGCGCATCGTCAATGCGGTCCGCTGCGTGCCGCCGGAGAACAAGCCGACCACGGAGGAAATCCGCACTTGCCGGCCATTCCTCGCCGCCGGCCTGGCGGCAATGCCGAAGCTCACCACCATTGTCGCCTTGGGCAAGATCGCCCATGATTCCACCGTCGTGACCCTGGGCGAGCGGATGTCGCGGGCGCGGTTCGGCCATGGCGCCCGGCACGTCATCGCCGGAAAGACCCTGTTCGGCAGCTATCACTGCTCGCGCTACAATACCAATACCGGCGTCCTGACCCCGACCATGTTCCAGGCGGTGTTCGCGGCGGTGCGCGCCCATCTGGACGCGCCAGACACGTCGCCGCTGCACAGCTCAAGCGGACGGTAGACGAGGATCCAGGGCCTTCGGCACCATGCCTGCCACCCCCCGCACGTTCGCCACCAGCAATTGCCTGCTCTGCGAGACCGTGAGCGGACCACAATTCCCGGTTTCGGCGCGGGTGCATGAAGTCTTGAATCCGGAGAATGGCTTCTCTTGTTTGTCAGGGATCTGATTGAAGAGAATGATGCCAGGCAGGAGATACACCTCACCCATCACACGCTGAACACACGGACCGACATGGTCATATGTTCGCGTGCCTGCTGCCGGCGACGGATCGCGCCGGGGCCATCGGGATCGCGGAAACCATCCGCACCGGAATCCTGGATTTGGCCATCCCCCATGCCAAATCCCCGGTGGCGCGCGTCGTGACCGCCAGCCTGGGGGTGACCACCGCGCACTGCACGACCGATGGCGAGCCCAACCAAATCATCGCACGGGCCGACGCTCTTCTTTACCAAGCCAAAAAGGCCGGGCGGAATCAGGTGGCCGTCGGCTGAAACGCGGTGGCGCCGCGCCCGACCGCTTGGCGCCCGGCCGCCCCTGCGAGCGGCCGCAGCGCCCCTTCCGCGCCAGTTACCGATCGCGCAGGAACGCCACCACCTGGGCCGCGCTCTGGTCGGGCGGGAACACCGGGTAGAAAACGTGGGAGACGGCGCCGGAATCGATCACCAGGGTGATGCGGCGCAGCAGGGTCTGGCCTTCCACCTGAAAGGTCGGCAGACGAATGGCGCGGGCCAGTTCCAGGCGATGGTCCGACAACAGCGGGAACGGCAGTTCCAGCCGCTCAACCACTTCGCGCTGATAGTCGGTGTCCTGGGCGGAGAGGCCGAACACATGCTCCACCCCGACGCTGCGCAAATCCTCGAAGTGGTCGCGGAAGCTGCAGGACTGCGGCGTGCATCCGCGCGCCCCGGGAATGAGGTCCCAGCCGTCCGGGCTCGGTGTGCCAGGGCGGGCCGTCCGCGGATAGATATAGACGACCGCCCGGCCGGACAGATCGGACAGGTCCACCACGCCGCCATGGGTGCCGGGCAGCCGGACCACGGGCAGTTCCAGGCCTGGCAGGTGCGCGGCCGCACCATCGTCCTCGGGCACCGGGAGATCGGGGGGCAAGGTCTGGAAATCGGTCACGGGGCACCTCGTCATCAGGGCGGCCTCCCAATGCGCGGTCGCCTACCGGGGGTCCGATAGGCGACCGCGCGCGGCCCATGGCAAAGCCAGCCGTGCAGGAGGGCGCATCCGGGCAAGGCCATCACAGCTTGGCCATGGACGCAAATGTTTCCCGCCCGGCCGGCCACCAGGCGGCTCACGGTCCGCGCGCGCCCGCAGCTCCGATGGGGCGCCACCGTCCCGGACCCTCACGGCGCACCTGCCTCCCCCCCGGCATGCGGCGAGTTGCCGCAGAGCACCACGATCTCTTCCGCGCCTGCGGCCCCCGGCGGGATGACGCGGCATGCTACGGCTTGTGCAGACCGGTCCATGATCGCCCGCCGCAAAATGCGCCCTCCCCCCGCGAGGGCGGCACCCCATTGCATGGCTGTCGATGTAGTTCATGATCGGGATCATGTGTCTCGCGCCGCAGACTCTGGCGCGGCGCATGACGCCACACGGGAGAAGCTGTGCTTCGCAGACCTGACATCCGCGTCCCTCAGACCGCGTCGCGCGCGCACCTGCCCTGGATCTACCGGCAGTTCGCCCGTGTCCGGTCTCTGAGCTATGTGCAGAAAGTCGGCCTGTGCGTGATCGGTTGCGCCCATCTTCCGGCGGCCGTGCTGCTGGCGACCGCCGCCGCGGGCGCGTTCGAAGGACTGCAACTGGGGACCGATGACCTCATGGTGGCCCTGAGCATCA
This sequence comes from Azorhizobium sp., assembly GCA_965227945.1. Lineage (GTDB taxonomy): Bacteria > Pseudomonadota > Alphaproteobacteria > Rhizobiales > Xanthobacteraceae > Azorhizobium. Next base: position 1,717,349 of record CBDDGQ010000005.1, read on the forward strand.
CGCTGGCCAGCGGCCTGCTGTCGATGTGGCTGCTGACCCAGATGCTGCGCCCGGTGGAGATGGCCGCCCACGCGCTGGAATCCTACGCCATCCATGGGCGCACCAGTGCCTTGCCCACGCTTTATGAGGATGCGGCCGGCCGGCTGATGCACCACGCCTCCGGCCTGATGGCCGACCTGGACGACCTGCGCAGCGGGCCGGAAATCTTCGATCTCGGCACCGAACTGCCGAACCGCCTCTTCCTCACCCGCCTGATGGACGAACTGGTCGCCGCTAGCGTTGCATTTCATGTGCGCACCCTGCGCATCGCCGCCTTGTCCGCGCCCGGCCGCAGCCATGCCGTCAGCGACGCCCTGCGCACCCTGGCGGAGATGCTGGACCAGGACGCCGCCGCCCGCACCATCGCCCGCATCGACGACCATACCTTGGCCCTGGTGGAGATGGCGCCGGAGGGCGCGTCCCTGCCGCCGGACCTGCGCGACCTGCTGGCCGACTTCACGCGCGGCGCGGCGGGGCCGCTGGCGGTCCATGCCGGCGCCGCCGCCTGGCCCCGCGACGGCGGGGACGCCGAGCACCTGCTGGCCATCGCCGTGGCGACCCTGGCACCGCTGCCGCTGCCCCTGGGGGCGCCCCATATCGCCACCAGCCCGTCCCACGGCGTCGTCGATCTGGAGGATGACCTGCGCCGGGCCGTGACCGACGGGGATTTCCATCTGTTTCTCCAGCCGGTGGTGGCCACCCGCACCGAGCGCATCGTCAGCGCCGAGGCCCTGCTGCGCTGGAATCGGCCGCGGCTGGGCCATGTGCCGCCGGCCCGCTTCATCCCGCTGCTGGAACAGGCGGGGATGATCGAGGAGGTGGGCCGCTGGGTGCTCACCGCCACCTGCCGGGCCATCAAGGTATGCGACGCCGCCGGGCTGCCCCGGCTGCAGATCGCGGTGAACATTTCCCCGCAGGAGCTGCGCAACCCCGGCCTGCTGCGCCAGATCACCCAGGTACTGGACTTCGAAGGGGTGGCGCCGGATCGCATCGAGATGGAACTGACCGAGAGCGCCGCCTCCGAGGACCTGACGCGATCGCGAGCCTTGCTGGTGGGGCTGCGGGACCTGGGGGTGGGGGTCGCCATTGACGATTTCGGCACCGGCCGCGGCGGGCTGGCCTATTTGAAGGTCCTGCCCTTCTCGAAGCTGAAGATCGACAGGGAGTTCGTCTCCGGGGTGGATTCCCGCCGCGACAGCCAGGCCATCTGCCAGAGCGCCATCGCTTTGGCCGGCGGCTTCGACCTCGATGTGGTGGCGGAAGGGGTGGAGACCGCCGCCGAAGCGGATCGGCTGCGGCTGTTCGGCTGCACCCAATTGCAGGGCTATCGCTTCGGCCGGCCCATGCCTGCGGTGGACTTCCCCGCCTTCGCCCTGCACGCCACCTAAAGTCACGCCGCCTGAGGCACGCCCCCCGACGGTGGACTCACGCGCCCGCCTAGGCCTCGCGCGCCTCGGCCCGGCGGGCCAGCGCCACGGTCAGCCACACCGCCGAGACGAGGAAATAGAAGGCGCCGAACGCGGCATAGGGCGCGATGTCGGTGATGCCGGGCGTTCCGGCGCCGGTCGCCCGCACGATGAAGATGGTGCCGGCCAGCGCCGACTGCGCCCCGCTCAGGATCATCGCCCATTGCGCGCCCGTCTTCCAGCGGCGCACGCCGGTCACCAGCTGGAACAGGCCGGCGAGGATGGCCCAGGCCCCGAACACGCCCAGCACGGCGTTCAGGCTCTGCCCCAGGGCGATGGCCACCGCCAGCGTGGTCAGGGCACTCACCAGGACGTTGAGCGCCTGGCTGGGATTGGCTTTGAGCCCACCGCTCTGCCGCGCATCCACCAGATTGGCGATGGCATCCCAGGCGGGATAGGCGACGAGGAGCACCGCGGCCACCGGCGGCAGGCTCCGCCCGACCGTGAAGGCGGCGGCCACCCAGGCAAGGGACACGCCGGCGCGGATGAAATAATAGGAGCGCAGCCACTGCGATGCGTCGGAGCGGCGATCGGGCTGCGGGAAGACCTGCGAGTTCATGGGAACGTCCTTTCGGATTCGGCCGGATGATCGGTCAAGGCCAGCCCTTTCCGCGAGGCCGGGAGATCCGCCTTCACATCCGGAAAAGACCGCGTATGGTCAGGGCGAAACGCGTCCTGATGGCGTGTGATGTACCGCGAGGCCCCGCGATCCTGCCATGACAGAACGGCTGGAAAACTTGACCGATCATCCGACCGACGGACCGCCCAGCGCCACCGCCGGCGATCTCCTGTCGCATGTGCTGGCGCAGGTGCGCCTCACCGGCGACCGGGTGTTTTCCCACACGCTGGCGGCGGCGGAGCCGCTGGATCTGGAGGCCGGAGCGGCGCACGTGGTCATCGTCACCAAGGGCACGCTGCGGATCGCGGGCGACGACGGGGACCCGGTGGCCGTCGCGGCGGACGATCTGGTGCTGTTCCCCCACGGCCCCGGCGCCTTGCGGCTCGCGGCCGCGGAGGCGGGCGCGGCGGTGGTCGCCTGCCGGTTCTGGTTCGATCCGGAGAGCCTGCGGGGCATGACCTTCGCCCTGCCCCGGCACATTCACCTCCGGCGCGCGGAGGGGGCCGGATGGATCGAGGGCATCGCGCGCTTTCTCTTGATCGAAGCCGGGGACGTGCAACCCGGCGCGGCCTTGATGATTTCCCGGCTGATCGACCTCATCGTCATCCGCGCCCTGCGCACCTGGGTGCACCAGGGCCGCGCCACCGGCTGGCTGGGCGGGCTGAGCGATGCCCGGATCGCTCGCGCGCTGAAGGCCATCCACCAGGCCCCGATGCAGCGCTGGAGCGTCGAGGCCATGGCCGAGATCGCCGGCATGTCGCGCTCGAGCTTCTGCGAGCGCTTCACGGCGCTCGTGGGACGTCCGCCGCTGCGCTACCACAATGAATGGCGCCTGCGCCTGGCGCGGGACATGCTGGCGCGGCGGGAGGCGCGGGTGGGCGAGATCGGCCTGCGCATCGGCTATGAATCGGAGGCGGCCTTCAGCCGGGCCTACAAGGCGCTGTTCGGCCACGCGCCGCGGGTCGCCTATGCGGCGCTGAACGGCACCGGGACCGGATGAGTCGACATCCCGGCGAAGGCGCGGTGCGCCGGGGACCCTAGCCCCGGTCGCGCATCAGGCGGGCTTTGTCGCGGTTCCAGTCCCGCTCCTTGACCGCCTCGCGCTTGTCGTGCGCCTTGCGGCCCTTGCCCAAGGCGATCTCCACCTTGGCCCGGCCCTGCTCGTTGAAATAGAATTTCATCGCCACCACGGTCATGCCCTCGCGCTCCACCGCCACGGTGAGCTTGTGGATCTGGCGCTTGTGCAGCAGCAGCTTGCGCGGACGTCGGGGCTCGTGGTTGAAGCGATTGGCTTCCAGATATTCCGGAATATAGGAATTGTAGAGCCACAATTCCCCGGATTTGCCCGCCGCATAGCTCTCGTGGATGGTGGCCTTGCCGTTGCGCAGGCTTTTGACCTCCGTGCCGGTCAAGGCGATGCCGGCCTCGATCACCTCACCGATGTCGTAGTCGAACCGGGCCCGCCGGTTGTCGGCGACCACTTTGCGGGGCAGGTCTTTCTTCTTTTCAGCCATCACGCTCTCAAATCAGGGTACGCGCCGTCCGGCGCGTCCCCTCCCGCTTCCGCGTTCGTTCAATTGATCAGCCCGGCATGGACCAGGGCGCTGCGCACCACCGCCTTGGTGGGCTCCGACACCGGCACGATGGGCAGCCGCACGTCGGGCGCCATCTTGTCCAGCAGGGACAGGGCATATTTGGTGGGCGACGGGCTGGCTTCAATGAACAGCGCCGCATGCAGCGGCACCAGCTTGTCCTGGATCGCCAGAGCGGCGGCGAAATCCCCCGCCGCGCAGGCGGCCTGGAACTGCGCGCACAGCGCCGGGGCGACGTTCGAGGTCACCGAGATGCAGCCCACCCCGCCATGGGCATTAAAGCCCAGCGCCGTAATGTCCTCGCCGGACAATTGGATGAAGTCCATCCCCAGAGCCTGACGCTGCAGCGAGACGCGGGACATGTTGGCGGTGGCATCCTTGACGCCGACGATGTTGGGCAACTCGTAGAGCCGCGCCATGGTCTCCACGCTCATGTCCACCACCGAGCGGCCGGGGATGTTGTAGATAAAGATCGGCAGGTCCACGCAGGCCGCCACCGCCTTGAAGTGCTGGTAGAGCCCTTCCTGGGACGGCTTGTTGTAATACGGCGTCACCACCAGCAGACCGTCGGCACCCGCCTTTTGGGCGTGCTGGGAAAACTCGATGGCAGTGGCGGTGTCGTTGGAGCCCGCGCCGGCCATCACCGGCACCCGGCCGGCAGCCTGAGACACCGCCCAGTCGATCACGCGCTTGTGCTCGTCATGGGTCAGGGTCGGGCTCTCGCCGGTGGTGCCCACCGGCACCAGGCCGTCGGTGCCTTCCGAGATCTGCCACTCCACGAAGTCGCGGAACGCCGTCTCGTCGAGGGCGCCATCGCGGAACGGCGTGACAAGGGCGGTGAAGGAACCGCGAAACAACGACGCGGACGATGCGGACGACATGGCGGGAGCCTTGTTCTCAATTTTCGATGCGCGGCGCTCCTTGGCGGGGGCGGCGCGGATCGCATCAGATACAGCGTTGTCTGCGCGACGAAAAGGGTATGTCTTAAAGGCGTGAGAGGCTGACGGCGCGGATCGGTCGCGGAAATGTCGGCTTCGAACGGCAGGGTGCTTAGCGTTTCGTCAACACGGGTCGACCAAGATCGGCCGCGTGCCAGCTTCGGCGCTGGGCCGCGAGGATTTATGATGTTGCCTGCACGCTTCCTGCTCTCCTGCACCGCCCTTGCGCTGGCGCTCGCCCTTGTGGTGCCCGCGCACGCGGCCTCGGACGGCACATCGAGCGCAACCAGCGGCGCCGCGTCCGGTTCCAAGACCGATTCGGACGCGAAAAAGAAGGCCGAGGCCAAGAAGCCGGACGCCAAGAAAGCCGACGCGAAGAAGCCCGACGCCAAGAAGACCGATCCGAAAGCCGCCGCCGCGGCCAAGCCCCGTCCGGGCCATGCCCCGCCGCCCAAGGCCACCGCGGCCCGCGCCGCCCCCAAGGCGGCGCCGCTCAGCCTGTCCGCCTCCAGCGCCCTGCCCAGCGGCGAACTGGGCCAGTTGCGCAATGCGGTCACCGCCGCCAAGAACGGCCGCGGCACCGAGGCCCTGGCCGCCGCCCGCGAGATGGACGATCCGGTGGCGCGCACCCTGGTGACCTGGCTGGTGATCCGCCACGCCCCCAATGACTACGGCTTCGACAACATCGCCGCCTTCCTGCGCGACAAGTCCGGCTGGCCCACCCAGAGCACCCTCCGCCGGCGCGCCGAGCGGGTGCTGCTGGCGGAAAACCGCGACCCGGCCACCGTGCGGGCCTTCTTCTCCGACGGCGATCCGCTCTCCGGCGAGGGCAAGATTGCGCTCGCCCGCGCCTTCGCCGCCTCCGGCGACCGCAACACCGCCGCCGCGCTGGTGCGCGATGCCTGGCGCAATGACGACATGAGCGAGAGCGTCGAAAACCTGGTGATGGGCGATTTCGGCGTCCTGCTGACCCGCGCCGACCACAAGGCCCGCGCCGATCGCTACAGCTACAAGCCCGACCAGGCCCGCGCCCTGCGCGCCGCTGCCAAGGCGGGCTCGGACGTGGTGCTGCTGACCCAGGCGCGCCTGGCCATCGCCAAGCGCTCCCCCGACGGCGCCAAGCTGTTCGCCCAGGTGCCGTTCAATCTGGCCAATGACCCGGCCTATCTGTTCGCCAAGTCGCAATTGCTGCGCCGGGCGCAGAAGGACCAGGAGGCCGCCGCGGCGCTGCTGCAGGCGCCCAATTCTGCCGAAGCGGTGGTGGATCCCGATGAATGGTGGATCGAGCGCCGTCTGGTGGCGCGCGAACTGCTGGACGCCGGCGATCCCAAGACCGCCTATCGGGTGGCCGCCACCGGCGCGACCCCGGTGGCCGACAATTATCGCGCCGAGCAGCAGTTCACCGCCGGCTTCATCGCGCTGGCCTTCCTGAAGGATCCGCGCACCGCCTCGGCACACTTTGCCAAGGTGGGCGAGAACCAGTCCAACCCCATCACCTTGTCGCGCGCTGCCTTCTGGCAGGGCCGCGCGGCGGAAGCGGCCGGCGACACCGGCACCGCCCGCGCCCATTACGAGAGCGCGGCGCGCTACAGCACTGCGTATTACGGCCAGCTGGCGCGGGTGCGCCTCGGCCAGCCGCCGGTGGCCCTGCGCCGCACGCCGGAAGCCTCGGGGGCCACCCGCGCCACCTTCAACCGCATCGAGGCGGTGAAAGCCATCCGCCTGCTCTATGCCTTGGGCGAGCGCGACGTGGCCATGACCATGTATTACGACCTCGCCTGGCGCATGGAGGACAGCGCGCAGCTGGGCCTTCTGTCCGAGCTGGCGGTGGAGAATAACGACGCCCGCGGCGCCCTCGTGGTGGGCAAGGAGAGCGTGGCCGAGGGTCATCCTCTGGATGCCCAGGCGTTCCCCACCATTGGCCTGCCCGCCTACACCTCCATCGGCAATCCGGTGGAAAAGGCGATGATCTATGCGGTGGCCCGCCAGGAGAGCCAGTTCAACCCGCGCACCTTGTCCAGCGCCAAGGCCATGGGCCTGATGCAGGTGACCCCGGAGGCCGGCCGCGAGGTGACCAAGAAGACCGGGGTGCCCTTCTCCGAAGACCGGCTGATGAACGACCAGTCCTACAATGTGCAGTTCGGCGCCGCCGAATTGGGCGAGCTGATGGAGAATTACGGCGGCAACACCGTCATGGTCTTCGCCGCCTACAATGCCGGGCGCGGCTCGGTGCGCAAATGGATCGACCGCTATGGCGACCCGCGCTCCCCGGACGTGGACACCATCGACTGGGTGGAGATGATCCCCTTCTCCGAGACCCGCAATTATGTGCAGCGGGTGATGGAGAATTACCTGGTCTATCGCGCCCGCTTCGGCACCGACCGCACCACCCCCATCGCCACGCGGTGAGATGCGGTCAGCCCCCCTTGAATCCAGCCCGCGCTGACCGTAGGGAAAAGCGGAAAATCAAATAAGCAGTTCTGACGTTGCGGCACGCAGCGAAATCCGCTGCGAGCGGTTTTCCACCGTACGTGACCCATCCAGCATCATTAAATTACAGCAATCCAGCCTCTCTCCATACCTCTTTGCGGCGCAACCCTGTTAAGCTTACGCCTCGAAGACTACTTGGGAGGAGAGGCTGGTGAAGACAATTCTATGCGGACTTGCCCTGGCGGCAACCCTGGCCACAGCGCCCGCCATGGCACAGATGAAGCAAGAGCCGATGCCCGCCGCCAACTGGCTGTTCGTGCAGGTGGCCGACACGGTGACGGTCGACGGCAACAAGCTGGTGCTCAAGGGTGTCGCGCCGCAGACCCTGATGTTCACCGACCGGCCGGAACGCATGACCGGCGATACGCCGACGGCCGCCTTCGTGAAGACGTGGACCGCCGGCAAGGACAGCTTCCAAAGGGATCCGCCCAACGCCACCTTGTCGATGGTGGTGGACGGCAAGAGCCAGGTCACGGTGGTGGAACTGATGGACCCGGAACTCTCCGGCGACACCCTGACCTACACCATGCACGTCCTCAGCGATGAAAAGCCCGTCTCGGGAACGTCGCCGAGCCTGTTCATCGACTGGTGGCGTGCCGGCTTCGGCCATTGCTGGCGCGGCCCCTATGGCGGCCTGCACTGCAACTGAGCGGACGCAAGGACACCCACACGTTCCGGCCCGGCGGCCGCGTCTGCCGGGCTGGAGCGCGTCGTCGCTCCGGCGCCCGGCAGGGTCCGCGCCTGACGCTTCCCCGCTCACCCCCGACCGATCTGCGTCAGATCAAACGGGGTGGTCTGGTAGATCTGATTGATCCAGTTGCCGAACAGCAGATGCGCGTGGCTGCGCCACAGGTTTTTCGGCGGGCGGGCGGGATCATCGTCGGGGAAATAGTTCGCCGGCACGCCCACCTTCAGCCCCGCCGCCACATCGCGGAAATACTCGTCGGCCAGGGAGCCGGAGTCGTATTCGATGTGGTTGCACATGTGCAGCGCCCGGTGCGCCGGATCTTCCAGCAGGCCCAGGCCCCCCTGGTCGGACTCCATCAGCACCCGCAATCCGCTGTCGGCCGGAATGTCGTCGCGCCGCAGCTCGGTCCAGCGCGAGACGGGGATGGCGCATTCGTCCGAGAAGCCGCGCAGATAGGGCGAGGCCGGCGCCAGATTGCGGTGCGGATAGACCCCGAACGCCTTCTCCGCCAAGAGATGCTTGGGCAGGCCGTGGAAATGATGCGCCGCCGCCTGCGCCGCCCAGCAGACGTTGAAGCTGCCGTGCACATGGGTCTGCGTCCAGTCGAAGATGCGGCGCAGCTCGTCCCAATAGGTCACCTGCTCGAATGGCAGGGTCTCCACCGGCGCGCCGGTGACCACCAGACCGTCGAAGCGCTCGGCCCGCACATCCTCCCAGTCGCGGTAGAAACTGGCGATGTGGCCGGCATCGGTGTTGCGGGACACATGGCTGGTGATCTTCACCAGCGTCAGGTCGACCTGTAGGGGACTGGCCCCCAGCAGGCGGGCGAACTGGGTCTCGGTGCGGATCTTGTTGGGCATCAGGTTGAGCAGCGCGATGCGCAGCGGGCGGATGTCCTGGCGCGCCGCATCGGTGTGGCGCAGCACCATCACCCCTTCCGCATCCAGGGTGGCGCGCGCCGGCAGATCGTCGGCAATGGTGATGGGCATGACGGTCCTCCTCCTGCGACGGGAGTGGGACAGACGCTGGTGGCATGACCCGTTTGATTGCCGGTTCGGCCACATCCTCCCGGAAGGGAGCGCCACCTTGCTCGGGAGCAGGTTGGCGTTGGGCGTCGGGCCCAACTCTTGATGTGCGGCGGCTTCTAGCCCAGGACCGGCCCGCGCGCAAGCGCGCCGGGCGGCGCGGACGCGGACCCGCCATCGCCGGCCTTAGGCCGGCGGATCGTGCGCCTCCAGCAGCGCCTGGGCCTGCGCCACCCATCTCTCCCGCTCGATCCGCCCGGGAAACGCCAGAGCGGCGCCCACCCAGCGCACCTGCGGCGGCGTCCAGGCGGCGATCTGGCGCCAGTGGTAGATGCCCAGGGCATTGAGCCGCTGCGCATTCTGCGGGCCGATGCCCTTGATCCGCCGCAGGTCATCGGGCGCGCCCTCCGGCGCCTCCAGCCGCACCGGCACCTCCAGGGGCGCCGCGGCGGGCGGCGGGGATGCGGCAGGGGGGGCCGCGTCCGCAAGACCTGGCGCCGGCGCCGGACGGGGGGCGCGCCGAGACTTGGCCGGTGGGGCGGGCTGGGTGAAATCCAGCGGCAGTTCCGGCTCCAGTGGCGCCAGCGGCACGGCATCGTGCGGCACCCGCAGCGGCGTCCGCGGCGGCTTCGCCGCGGGGGCGGCCCGGGCGCGCGCGGGCTTGGCGGCCGAGGCCGGAGCGGCGGGCTGTGCGGCCGGCTCGGGCGCTGCCGGCGGCGGCGCGGCGACGGCGGGCGGCCCGGCGTTATCCTCGGCCGGCGGCGGGGCGGCGGCGGCGGGGCGGGACGGCTCCGAGTCAGCCACGAATGGGGTGGACCGGTCCGCGTCCGCCGGTCTGGCCGGCGGGGCCGCGCGCGGCGCGTCCGGCTCGTCGCCGCCCACCTCCAGCGACATCAAGGTGGCCGTGGCAAGGCCCGACATGGCCCGGCGCTGCGCCCGCCGGCGCAGCAGGAACGCCAGCACGCCGCCCAAGGCGAAGGCCGCCACCAGCAGCAGCAC
>CBDDGQ010000006.1:0-1842500 GCA_965227945.1 Azorhizobium sp.
CCCTGATTGCGGAAGGCATGCACCACGCCGCGCTTGATGAACACGCTTTCGCCCGGCGGCAGGTCGATCTCCTGCCCGCCGATCACGAAGGTGGTCACGCCTGAAAGGCCGTAGACGGTCTCGTCCCAGCTTTCATGATAATGGGCGACGGGCATGCGCGCGTTCGGCTGAACGATCATCTCGAACAGATCCAGAGCCCCGCCAGTCCCCTCCTTGGTCTGGAGAAAGCGCAAGTCCAGCCCAATAAAGCTTATGGTCTCCAGCATCGCATCCCCCATCTCTACACTTCAGCCTGCTGCGGGAAGTGGGATAAAGCAAGCGTTGGATTATTTTTCTGACTCGTCGGCCAATAACACGTCGAGAAATGCGTCCCGCCGGTTGAGGAAATTGCGCGTCACCTGATAATGGTCGCTGTCCTCATAGTCGATGCGCTCCAGCCCGCGGGGCGATGTCTGGTAGATCCAGGCGTCGGGATAGGCCAGGATGATGGGCGAGTGGGTGGCGATGATGAATTGCGAGCCATCCCGCACCAGCTCATGGAGCCGGGCGAGGAAGCTCAATTGCCGGCTGGGCGACAGCGCCGCTTCGGGCTCGTCGAGAATATAGAGCCCCTGCCCGCGGAAACGGTGCTCCAGCAGCGCGAAGAAGGATTCCCCATGGGACTGCTCATGCAGCGACGCGCCGCCATGGGAGTCGATGATCCGCGCGCCGGGGCCCGGCTCGCGATCGAGGTCCTCGATCTGGGTGGCGACGTTGAAATAGCTTTCGGCCCGCAGGAAATAGCCATCCTTCGCCCGCCGGGTAGAGCGGATGGGGCGAACGAACCGGTGCAGCTGGGAATGGGAGGCGCGGGTATCGAAGCGGAAATTCTTGCTGCCGCCTTCCGCGTTGAACCCCCAGGCCACCGCCAGCGCCTCGATCAGGGTGGATTTGCCGGAGCCGTTCTCGCCCACCAGGAAGGTCACCTTGGGGTGGAAGATCAGCTCATCCAGGTGCCGCACCACCGGCAGATTGAACGGATAGCGCGCCGCATCCCACCCCTCGCGCCGCTCCAGCCGGGCGGAAAGCCAAAAGTGTCGGGCATCCATTGCGCGCATGAGCCGGGATCTCGCCGAGAAACATCTTCCGCAGCTTAGCCGACGGCGCGGCCGCTGCCAGGACGCACCGTGTCCTCATGGGGTCAGGTCGTGTTCATGGTCCTGTGACACGCCATGGCCATGGCGATGGTGCAGATCGGGATAATGCGGATGGCGATGCACCAGCGGCGCATGGCGATGCCAGTGACTATGCGGCTCGCCTGGCGGCGCATCGGGGCCATGGGCATGCTGGTGGTGGTCGTCATGGCGGTGGCGGTGCGCATGTTCCAGCGGCTCATGGGCATGGGTGTGGGCATGCTGCTCGGACAGGTGCAGCCACAGGCCCAAGGCCATGAGGCCACCGGCCACCAGCAACGTCACGGTCACCGGCTCGCCCAGCAGCGCCACCGCCAACAGCGCGCCCACGAAGGGCGCCAGCGAGAAATAGGCCCCCGTGCGCGCGGCCCCCAGATGGCGCAGGCCCAGCACGAACAAAGCCAGGCTCACCCCATAACCGAAGAACCCCACCAGGGCCGCCGCCAGCACGAGGGAGACGCTCGGCAGATGCGCCCCGCTGGCCAGCGCCAGACCCAGATTGACCATCCCCGCCACCAGCCCCTTGAGCATGGCGATCTCAACCGGATCGGCGGACGACAGTTTGCGGGTGAGATTGTTGTCGAGGCCCCAGCACAGGCAGGCGCCGGCGATGAGCAGCACGCCCCATTCCAGATGCGCACGGCCCTGCCAGGACAGCAGCGCCGCCCCCGCCAGGATGGCGAAGGCGCCGATCAGCAGGCGCCGGTCCACATTCTCCCGGAACGCCAGCCAAGCGATGGCGAGCGTTGCCAATCCCTCCAGATTGAGCAGCAGCGAGGCGCTGGCGGCGTCCGTGCGGGCGAGGCCGAACATCAGCAGCAGCGGCCCGCCGACCCCGCCTGCCAGGATCACCAGCCCCAGCCACGGCAAATCGGAGCGATGCAGCGGCGCCTCGGCGGCCGGCATTTGCAGCGCCGCCCGCGACAGATGCAAGGCGGCCAGGCCCCCGCCGGCCCCCAAATAGAGCAGCCCCGCCATCATCCAGGGATCCACCTGGCCCAGCAGCAGCTTGGCCAGCGGCGTGCTGGCACCGAACAAGACCGCTGAGGCAAGCGCCAGCAAAATACCGGTCCGGTTCATGACAAGCTCCTGCAAGGCGTGGGCTCCGGCGCCGACCGGGTCTTACCCGGACTAGGCTCCGAATGCACCGTCAATGGTGTGCATGGCGCCGGTGACAAAGCTCGCCTCCGGCCCCGCCAGCCAGGCCACCATGCCGGCCACCTCCTCGGGCCGCCCATGGCGCTTGATGGCCATGAAGCTGTGCATGAGGTCCTTCATCGGCCCGTCCTCCGGGTTCGCGTCCGTATCGATCGGGCCGGGCTGCACGATGTTGATGGTGATGCCCCGGGGCCCGAAATCCCGCGCCAGCCCCCGTGCCAGGCCCTGCAAGGCGGATTTGCTGAGCGCGTAGGACGCCATCCCCGGCACCGGCATCCGGTCGCCATTGACCGAACCGATCACAATGATCCGCCCGCCATTGGGCATGCGCCGCGCCGCCTCGACGGACGCATGATAGGGGGCATGAACGTTGATCCGGAACAGCCGGTCGATGGCGTCCGGGTCCTGGTCGAGCGCATCCCCGAACAGGGCGATCCCGGAATTCACCACCAGGATATCGAGCGGCCCACTGTCCCGCACCCGCGCGATCACCGCATCGCGGTCCGCGCTGTCGGTCTGGACCGCCGTGCTGCCCGTCTCGACCGCCAGCCGCTGCGCGGCCTCGGGCGACCCGGAATAGGTGAAGGTCACCTGCGCTCCCTCGCTGGCGAAGCGCCGCACGATCGCAGCGCCGATCCCGCGACTGCCGCCGAGCACCAGAACGGACTTGCCTTGAAAATCGGTCATCGGACCCATCCTTGAGTTTAATGTATGACGCGCTACATAAAGCTCTGGATGGCCACGTCAAGGTTTATGTAACGGTGACTACAAATAAGACGCGCACCCGCGGCCGGCCGCGGGGTTTCGATCCGGAGGCAGCGGTCGCCACCGCGCAGCAGCATTTTCATGCCCGGGGCTTTGACGCGGTGAGCGTCGCGGAACTCACGGAGGCGCTGGGCATCAACCCGCCCAGCTTCTACGCGGCCTTTGGCAACAAGCTTGGCCTCTACACCCGCATTCTCGACCGATGGGCGGCCACGGGGGCCATCCCCCTGGCCGACATTCTGCGTCCGGACCGCCCGGTGGCCGAATGCCTCGGGGCGGTGCTGGAGGACGCGGCGCGCCGCTACGCCGCCGAACCCGCCACCGGCGGGTGCATGGTGCTGGAAGGCACCCGCTGCATCGATGGCGAGGCGCGGGCGGCGGCTCGTGTCTTTAGCGTTGCGGCGGAAGAGATGATCCGCCGCTACGTCGCCGACCGCTTCCCGGAGGAGGCCGAGCGCGTCACCGACTTCGTGGTCACGACCATGTCCGGCCTCTCGGCCAAAGCCCGCGATGGCCACGGACAGGATCAACTCCTCGCCACGGCGCGCCTCGCCGGTCTGGCGCTGGCCCAGGCCCTTCCCGCCTGAGGGCCGCAGGGACAGAGGATTCCAAGGGCGCGAAGACCGCCGGAAGCCGACAGTCGCGGTCATGCCACCGGCCATCCGCCCACAAAAAAGCCCGCGGCGATGGACCATCGCCGCGGGCTTTACGCATCAAGGGCCGGTGTGTGCGCCTCAGCCCACCGCCGCCTGCGGGTTCACGCTCTGGCGCTTCACGTCCAGCTTGTTCAGCGCGGTGATGTAGGCGCGGGCGGAGGCCACCAGCGTATCGGGATCGGCGGCGCGGGCGGTCACCACCTTGTCGCCCTCGGACAGGCGCACGGAGACTTCCGCCTGGGCATCGGTGCCCTCGGTCACCGCATGCACCTGATAGAGGTCCAGCTTGGCGGTGTGCGGCACCAACGCCTTGATGGCGTTGAAAGTGGCGTCCACCGGGCCGTTGCCCTCGGCCTCCTCGGTGCGGATCACCCCGTCCACTTCCAGCCGCATGGTGGCGCGCTGGGGACCGTGGGTGCCGGCGATCACCGACAGCGAGATCAGCTTGGAGCGGTCATGGGCCAAAGCGATGCCCTGGTCCACCAGCGCCTCGATGTCCTCGTCGTAGATCACCTTCTTGCGGTCGGCCAGATCCTTGAAGCGGGTGAAGGCGTCGTTCAGGGCGTTCTCGCCCAGTTCGTAGCCCAGCGCCTTCAGCTTGTCGCGGAAGGCGGCGCGGCCGGAATGCTTGCCCATGACCAGGGAAGTCTTGGTGACGCCCACGCTCTCGGGGGTCATGATCTCATAGGTCTGGTTATGCTTCAGCATGCCATCCTGATGGATGCCGCTCTCATGGGCGAAGGCGTTCCGGCCGACGATGGCCTTGTTGTACTGCACCGGGAACGAGGTCACGCCGGAGACCAGCTTGGACGCCCGCGTCAGCATGCGGGTGTCGATGTTGGTACGGTAGGGCAGCACGTCGCGGCGTACGGTCAGGGCCATGGCGACCTCTTCCAGCGCCGCATTGCCGGCCCGCTCGCCGATGCCGTTGATGGTGCATTCGATCTGCCGCGCGCCGCCTTCCAGGCCGGCCAGCGAATTGGCCACCGCCAAGCCCAGGTCGTTATGGCAATGCACCGAGAAGATCGCCTTGTCGGCGTTCGGCACGCTCTCGCGCATAGTGCGGAACATGGTGCGATATTCATCCGGCGTGGCGTAGCCCACGGTGTCCGGCAGGTTGATGGTGGTGGCCCCGGCCTTGATGGCCGCTTCCACGCAGCGGGCCAGATAGTCCAGCGGGGTGCGGGTGGCGTCCATGGCGGACCACTCCACATCTTCCACCAGATTGCGCGCCTGGGTGACCGTGGCGGTGATGATCTCCAGCACCTGCTCCTGGGTCTTGCGCATCTGGTGTTCCAGATGGATCGGCGAGGTCGAAACGAAGGTGTGGATGCGGCCGCGCCGGGCTTGGCGCACCGCCTCGCCGGCCCGCGCGATGTCGGCGGGGATGGCGCGGGCGAGACCCGCGATCACCGCCCGGTCGCTGCGGCGGGCGATCTCGGAGACGGATTCGAAATCGCCGATGGAGGCGATGGGGAAGCCCGCCTCGATGACATCCACGCCCATCTCGTCCAGCAGGGACGCCACCTCCAGCTTCTCCTCCAGGGTCATGGAGGCGCCGGGGCATTGTTCGCCATCGCGCAAGGTGGTGTCGAAGATGATGACGCGGTCGGCGTCGGAGACGGGGGCGGCGGCAGGGGCCGTGGAGGTGTCGGTGGTCATGGCTCAGGTCCTTTGGCGGTGGCGGCGGTCTCGATCCGTCGGGAGAGATGGCCGAAACGAAGGTGTCCGGTGTGGCGTCGAAGCTGATCCCCTGAGTGCCCAGGCGCGTGCGCCCGGCCGGCCCTCAGGGGCGGCTAAGAAGAAGCAGCGCGCGCGCAATCAGAGCGGTGCCCGGAATCGCAGGGATCCGGGAGGCGGTACCAGCTTTGTTCGTCAGGACAGACGACACGGACGGCAGCTCGCTCACCAAAATGGCTCTTGGAGGTCCGTGATACGCGCAAATGCGCCCCCAGTGCAAGAGCATCGATGGGCCAGCCTATTCCGCCGCCGCCGCCCGGAACAGGCGCACGAAGCGGTCGAGGTCGGCGGGGCTGACATCGGAGACCGCCCAATAGGAAAAGCCGCCCGCCGCCCAATGGGCCATTTCGAACCCCTGCGCCGCAAGGGTTTCCGTGTCGGCGGCGCCGACGGCCCGGGCCTGGGGCGCGGCAATCACGGTGATCAGATGCTCCCGGTGGCGATACACCAGCGCCGGCAGCGCCGCGGTGCCGATCACCTCCACCCGGCCGCCCAACAGGGCAAAGCCGTCGGGCGCCAGGTCCGGCGCCGGAGGCGACAGGCCGATGCGGGCATCGAGCCAGGGCTTCACCGTGTGGCGGTCCGAAGAGGCCACGTCGGTCGGGCTGGCGGCTAGCAAGCCCCGGCGATGACTGCGGGCCACCGCATCGGCCATGCTGTCCTGCACGCCACCGCCGGTGATCCACAGCGTGGCGCCGCTGGCGAGCGCCATGCCCATCAGCACCGAGGCCGCCAGCGTCCGCCAGGACGGCGGCTGTGCACGCCCACCGGTGGGGATGGCCGCGGGGCGCCGGCCCCCCAGCCGCCGGATGACGGACTCCGGGTCCGTCGAGGGCACTGCCGCCGCGGGCACGGCCTTGCCCGCCGGCGCATCTCGCGTTTCACCAGAGGCCAGCGCGGCCATGCGGGCGGCGAACTCCGCCGCGGGCTGCGGACGTGGCAGCCGGCGCACGGCCGCCGTCAGTGCCACCAGACGGGCGTGCTCGGCGGCGAGCGCTGGATCGGCGGCCATGCGGCGTTCCAGCGCCAGGATGGTGCCGGCATCCAGTTCGCCATCCACCAGGGCCTGCAGCAGTAGGCGGTCGTCGGAGGGATCGGGAGGGCGTGTGTCGCGCGCTGTCATGGCCGCCCGCCCCCGCGCCAAGCCAGCGGCGCCGCGGCCGGTGGTGCGTCCTCCCGCAGCGCCGCCATGAGCAGGCCCCGGCCGCGGGACAGACGCGACATCACCGTGCCCACCGGCACCTCCAGAATGACGGCGATGTCGCGATAGGGCAGACCGTTCACATCCCGCAGCACCACCACCTCCCGAAACACCTCGGGCAGAGCGGCGATGGCCGCCTCCACTTGCGCCGCCTCGGCGGCGGCGATGAGCGCTGCCTCGGGGCCGGCCATGTCGCCGGCCGGCACGTCCTCATAGACGCTCATGTCGCCCACCAGCACGGCGCCGGCGGGCCGGTTGCGGGCCAGCCAGGTGAAGGTGGTGTTGCGCACGATGGCCAGCAGCCAGGCCCGGGGATTGCCCCCGGCATAGCCGTCGATGCCCGCCAGCGCTTTCATGCAGGCGTCCTGCACCACATCCTCCGCATCATGCGTGTTGCCGGTGAGCCAGCGGGCGAACGCAAGCGCATCCGCGAGATGGGGCAGCACCACCTCGCGAAATCGCTCCGCCGCTGCTGTTGCCTGCCCCGACACCGGTGATCCCAGCTCCGCCGGTCGCCCTCAGGGGGTGACGGTGATCTTGCCCTGCATATGGGGATGCAGGCTGCAAAAATACGCGAAATCTCCCGCCTTGGCGAAGGTGAAGCTGAAATGGTCGCCGGTATCGAGCGCCTTGGAGCGAAAGGCCCCGGTCTTGGCCACCACGGTGTGGGGAATGTCGTCCGCATTCTCGAAGGTGACGGTGGTCCCCACCGGGATGGTGAGATTTGGCGGGGAGAAGGTGAAATTGTCGATCCGCACCACCGCCTCCTCTGCCCGCGCCCCGCCGGCCGCCAAGGCCAGGAGCAAACCGGCCAGAACAAGAGCGCCCATGGCGCGCCGGCCGGGAGCGCCGAAGCCACGGCGGACTGCCGGAGTTGCACAGAACATCCGCCCCATGGGTCAGGCTCCCGCCAGCGTGCTGTCGATGATGGCGAGGTCCGCCGTGCCGGCGGTCACCGAAACCTTGGTGATGCCCAGCAGGCCGCGCAATTGGCCCGGCGGCACCACCATGGGTCCTGGCGAAGGCGCACTGCCAGGCGCCGGCTGCGGGAAGGCGGTGGAGCGGGCGGTGTGGAAGGTCAGATTGCCCTCCACCTTCTGCATGATCTGGTGGATGTGGCCGTTGAGCACGGTGACCGAGCCGAACCTCTTGAGCAGCCCCAGCACCTGCGCGCTGTCGTCTGTGCCCCACCCCCATGCGGGATAGAGCGTCCACAGCGGGATATGGGCGAACACCACGATGGGCGTGGAGGCGCTCAGGCCCTTGAGATCGTCGGTGAGCCAGGCGATCTGCTCCGCACCCAGGTTTCCCAGGCCCCCGGCTTTGAGGTCCACCACATTCACCAGGCCGATGAAATGCACCCCGTTCTGGTCGAAGGCATACCAGCCGGCGCCCTTGGTGCCGCGGCCGTAGCGGTCGAGATAAGACTTGCCGCGGCCCTCGTCGATCACGTCATGCTCGCCGGGGACGTAATGCACGTCCAGCCCGGCACCGCCGATGAGCTGGGCGGCATCGTCGAATTCCTTGTCCTTGGACAGATGCGTGATGTCTCCAGTATGCAGCATGAAAGCGGGCTTGAC
Source organism: Azorhizobium sp. (assembly GCA_965227945.1). GTDB lineage: Bacteria > Pseudomonadota > Alphaproteobacteria > Rhizobiales > Xanthobacteraceae > Azorhizobium. The sequence goes on from CBDDGQ010000006.1 coordinate 8,273, forward strand.
GGGCAGCGCCTTCACCGTGCCGATGGCCTCGGCCAGGGTGTCGCTGGCGTGCGGGTTGGCGGCCTTGTCGAAGCCGATATGGCTGTCGGAAATCTGCAGGAAGGTGAAGCCCGTGGCCGCCGCCTCAGCCGCCTGCGTCTGCCCCAGGAGGCTGAGCGACACCGGGACCCCGGCGCTTACCGTCCACAACACCCCCGTTCCTGCCCAGATCATGCATTCCAGCGCATGGCGCCGGCTCATGCCTTCACCTTTGTCCCCGTGATCGTGCGCGCGCATCTGGCTCTCCCGAACGCCGACCGGCGGCGTGCGACAAGGAGACCCGGCGGAGGGCCGCTCTATTCCCGCCCGGACATGCTTTTTTTGATCACAGCGGCGTGACCGCGCCCGCGCCCCTGCGGCCCCGTGCCCGCCCCGCTTGCCCCGTGAAGGTGTTCAACGGCCCGCGAACATGCTCTAAGCTCGCCGCACCTTGATTGGCTCACCCCCCGGCACGAAGAGACTGGCCATGGCGGACACAGGCATTCCTCACTTTCGCAACGATCTCGGCGTGAGCGTGATCGAGGTGGGAGCCCATGAATTCATGTGCATCGGTGCCACCCCGCCGTTCGATCACCCGCACATCTTCATCGACCTCGGCTCCGACACCGAAGCGGTGTGCTCCTATTGCTCCACCCTCTATCGCTTCAATCCGGCGCTGGCGGCCGGCACGGCCAAGCCCGAGGCCTGCGTGTGGCACGACCGGCCGGCCGCCTGACCCGCCGCTGAGCCTCTGACACCCACGGGTCCCGGCGTCGCCGCGGCCCGCTCACGCCAGCCCAGGGCGGACCCCTTTACGGCCCCCCGGATCTTGGACGCACGCTATCGTGGAACAGGCTGAGGCGCGCAGCGCCCTCATCGTCGGCGCCGGGATCGGCGGTCTCGCCGCTGCCATCGCCCTGCGGCGCGCCGGCCTCGATGTGCGGCTGATGGAGCAGGCGTGCGAACTGGCCGAAGTGGGCGCGGGCCTGCAACTCTCCCCCAATGCCACCCGCATCCTGCGCGACTTCGGCCTGCTGGAGGCCCTGCGCGCCGTGGCGGTGGCACCCCGCGCGCTGGAGGTGCGCGACGGGCGCAGCTTCGCACCGCTCGCCCGCTGCGATTACGCCCCCGCAGAGGCCCGGCTGGGCGCGCCGTTCCTGGTGGTGCACCGGGCCGATCTTCAGCGCCTGCTGGCGGACGCGGCCATGGCCGCCGGCTGCACCATCTTGCTGGGCGCGCGGCTGGAGAGCGTGGAGGCTCTGCCCGACGGCATTCGCGCCGTGGCGCGGCAGGAGGCGGCCCCCGCTGTCGCCACCGTGGCGGCGGCGCGGCGTGAGCGGCATGGGACGAGCGACGCCGAGCGCCTCGTTACGGCCACCGCCGACATTCTGGTGGGCGCCGACGGGGTGCGCTCGGTGGTGCGGGAGCATCTGGGCGTGCTGGCGCAACCGGTGTTCGCCCGGCGGGTGGCCTATCGCGCCACCATCCCGGTGCGCGCCGATACCCCGCCCGACGTGCGCCTGTTCCTCGGCCCCGACGCGCATCTGGTGACCTATCCGGTCAAGGCGGGGGCGGCGGTGAACATCGTCGCCATCGTGCGGCAGGACCGTCCGGTGGCGCGCTGGAGCGAGCCAGGCGAGGCCAGCGCTGTCCACACGGCCTTCGCCGCCTGGGCGCCGGAAGTGCGGTCCTTGCTGCGCGATGCGCCAGAATTTCTGTGCTGGGGGCTTTATGACATGGCCCCCCTGCCCCGCTGGGGCCGGGGCCGCGCCACGCTGCTGGGCGATGCCGCCCACGCCATGCTGCCGTTCCTGGCGCAGGGCGCGGCCCAGGCCATCGAGGACGCGGCGGCGCTGGCGGCCGCCCTCATCCGCCCGGGACCGGCGGAGGCGGCCCTGCGCGCCTATGAGGCCGCCCGCCAGCCGCGCACGGCCCGCATCCAGCGCGGCGCCCGCAGCAATGCCGGCGTCTATCATCTGAAGGGTCCGGCCCGCATGGCCCGCGACGTGGTGCTGCGCGCCACCGGGCCTGGCCTGCTGTCGCGCTACGACTGGATTTACGCCGGCTGACTCCCCGGCGCTGCGGCGATCAAGGCGCAGGCATGGGCATAAAGCTCCATGTCGTAGCGATTATAGCGTGCGATCTTCTCGGCGAGGGCCGAACGGATCTCGCGCATCGCTGGCCGCTCCGCCGTCACATTGAGCATGGCGAGGGACACCCCTGCCATCGGCGGCAGCGCTTTCGGCAGGCGCGCCAGATCCGCATCCAGATGCTCCTGACGTCCGATCCACACGCAGGCCTCCAGCGCCCGCTTGGCGCGGTCGAGGGCAGCGGGGAGGTCCACCTCCGTATTCAGCACATGATCACCAAGCTGGCGCACCTGACGGTTGACGATGTTGCGAAACACGATGGCCTCATCGAGCGCAAAGAAGGCGTCCACGTCATGGGCCTTGGCGGCATTCACGTCAGCATGCACGCCGTCGTCCTGCTGTCGGGCGAAATAATACCAGGACAAGGTCCGATCGATGGGGTTGCGGACAATGGTGAAAGTGGCGACGTCTGGGAAATGGCGGTTCACGTCGGCCATGCTGATGTGGCCGGAGATCACCTTATAGGCGCTGAGCCGGTCCGCCTCCTCCGGCGCGATGCGGCTGGCCGCGACGGCTGGGCTCACGGCGGTTGCCCCAAAACCGGCGCAGAGCGCATCGCGGAAGCTGGTGCCCGCCGTTTTGGGGATATGAACGAAGATCAACTGGACCATGGTGCCCCTGCGCCACATGCCTCCACGCCCGACCGCCTGATGCACCTGACGAGGGGCGTCGTCAACCTGCGGACTGGCGGCGTGGGAGCTGCCAGCGGGCGGGTTCCTTCAAACCAGCGACAGTTGGAAGTCAGGAGAGCAGGGAGATAAGTTTCTGCCGGCTGTCCCGTTCCTGCCCACCGGCCTATCCCGTCAGGCCTCTGATTTACCAATATTTTTCGGGCTGCGGCGCGCTCCGGTTCAACTCGCCGACACCTCAAAATAGGAATATTATCTCCACCCCTTCTCGCTGACCCCATCCTTTGCGTCTCAGGTTGAGGTAGCAAATGAGGTCGGAGCGCGATGTCACCGGGTGGGATGCGGAATTGCAGGAAATCCGCGCCTTGCGGGCGGATATCGCTGCCACCCAATTCATAGTGCGGGCGCTGATTCTTCGGGAGGCGCTGCGCAAAGCCAATTTCAACCGGAACCAACCGCGCGAGCCGGGCGGCCAGCCCATCGGTGGTCGATGGGCACCCCCGGGCGGCGCGGGGCGCCCTGCCGGGACTGCGCCGACCGGAAGCACTGGGGACAGTCCGTCAGGCACGGCTGACGGCAGCGGCGCCGGACAGGCGGTGGACACTGCGCCGCCCCGGCCGCGCCTGCATATCGAGATCTGGCCCTCCAACGGTGGCCCGCTGGAAGATCCGCCGGTCATTCCCGAGACGCCTCCGCCGGACCGCCGCACGCAATTGCGCTACGCGCGGCTCGTGGCCCGCTGGCTCGCGCGCGGGACGTTCTTGGGTGGACCGATCACGGGATTACTGACCAATTTGGGGCTTGAGGCCAGCTTTTGGCTGTACGACAATTATTGGCCCCTTATCGCCGAATATCTGGCGCCACCGAAAACGCTTGCGGAGCTCCAGCAGGATGTCCGAACGCCGCGGCCCGGCACGGATGTGCATCATATTGTGGAGAAAGGCGCCGCAGAAGCCGCGGGCTTTCCCCAGAGCCTCATTCATGGGCCCGATAATCTTGTGCGCATCTCGAGATACAGGCATTGGGAGGCAACAGAAAAATACGCCAGCAAGAATGACGAATTTCCTCCCACTCCAAGAGAGTATTTGAACGATAAAAGCCGTGAAGAAAGATATCAATGCGGAGTAAAAGTCCTCATTGAAAAAGGGATTCTCACGCCATGACGACACCAATCACCGAACGCATAAAATTTACTCCTCGAAAAGAGGCAATCAAAAATATGTCAACAGATGAAATAAAGGATTATTTTTTGGAATTAAGCATCAAGAAACGAGAGACAGATGACTATTTGGACACATATAATTACAATAGAATATTTTCCATTTTGCAAGACATAAGGGCAGAGCTTAAGAGCCGATCAGGTGATCAGCGCTCGATTCTAATTCCTCTGATTTCGCATCCGAACCTCCAAGTTCGCCTCAATGCGTCCGCGGCAACACTTGCGATCACGCCTGACGCGCTCACGATGTTGCGGGCCATTGCCGCCTTGGACAGAGCCTGGAATCCGGAGCGGGGCGAGGCCCTCAGTCTGGTCAACGCCATCGACGAGGGACGCTATATCCCCACATGAGGGGTGCCGCCGCGCCGCCCGTCAGCCCCAGCCCTGGATCAGCGCCTGCGCCGCCGCGGACGGATCGGCGGCCCGCATGAGGCCGCCCATGACGGCCACACCAGCAACCCCACCTGCCCGGCAGATCGCGAGCTGCGGGACGCCAATGCCGCCGATCGCGATCACAGGCAGCGGGCTCGCCGCCCGCAGGGCGCGCAGGCCGTCCGCCCCCAGCGCCGGGCCGTATCCGGGCTTGGACGCGGTCTCGAACGCCGGACCCGCCACCAGATAATCCAACGCCGCGCCGTCGGCCGAAGCGGCCTCGCCGGCGCCATGGATCGACAGGCCGATGAGCGCCTCCGGCCCCAGCACTGCGCGCGCAGCAGCCGCGTCGGAACCGCCGGCCAGATGCACCCCATCCGCCCCGGCGCTGAGCGCCAGCGCGGCGCTGCCGTGCAGCGTGAGGCGCGCCCGATGGGCGTCGGCCAGGGGCCGCAGCGCATGCACCAGCGCCACCTGCTCGGCCTCGGGCAGATCCTTCTCCCGCACGCTCACCCAGCGCAGGCCGCCGGCCAGGGCGGCAGCCACGATGGCGACCAGATCGCCCTTCGCCTGCGTGCGGTCGGTGACCAGCAGGATCGGCGGCTGGGGCAGCGGCATCGCTCGGATCTCCGGCGCCAGAGACACGGACCGGCTCAGCTTCCCACCAGGCCGAATTCGGGGCTGGAGGCCTCCGCATGGAGCTTCTTGGGGATGCGGCCGGACAGACGGGCAAGGCGCCCCCCTTCCACCGCCAGACGGAAGGCGCGGGCCATACGCACCGGATCGTGGGCCTTGGAGACGGCGGTGTTCAGCAGCACCGCGGAACAGCCCAGTTCCATGGCCAGAGCCGCATCGGAGGCGGTGCCGATGCCCGCATCCAGCACCACCGGCACGGGCGAGCGGGCACAGATGAGCTCGATCATGTGCGGATTGGCGATACCGAGACCGGTGCCGATCATCGATCCCAGGGGCATCACGGTGGCGGCGCCCAGATCCGCCAGCTTCTGGCAGGTCACGGGATCGTCGTTGCAATAGGGCAGCACCACGAAGCCGCGGGCCACCAGATCCTCGGTGGCTTTCAGCAGCTCTTCCACATTGGGATAGAGCAGTTCGCGATCGCCGATCACCTCCAGCTTCACCCAATCAGTTTCCAGCGCCTCGCGGGCCAGTTCCGCGGTGAGCACCGCATCCTTGGCGGTCTGGCAGCCGGCGGTGTTGGGCAGGATGTGCACCCGGCCGGTGAGCAGGTCGGCCAGGCTCTCGTCATCCCCCGCCAGGGAAATGCGGCGGATGGAGGCGGTGGCCATTTCAGAGCCGGAGGCCTCCAGCGCGTCGAGAAACACCTTCTGGTTGGGATAGCCGGCGGTGCCGAGAAACAGGCGCGAGGAAAAGCTGCGCCCGGCGATCACCAGCGGATCGGCGGAAGCGGGCGTGGCGGGCGCGGCCGAGGCGAGGGGCGCGGCAGTCAAAATGGCACTCATGGGTCAGGTCTCCCGCCCGATCAGCTGCGGGCGCTGGATCACGGCAAGCGTGATCGATGATCGTCGATAGGGGCGCAACCGGCGAACCGTGGTCAGCCGCCCTGCTTGGCGTGGATGATCTCCACCGCATCGCCGGCCGAAAGGGGCGCGGTGTCCCAGCCGCGGCGCGGCACTACGGCGCCGTTCACCGCAACGGCGATGCCCTTGCGGCTGGCGTCGAGGTCCAGGGCGCCCAAGAGGTCGGCCACGGTGGCCGCCGCAAGACGTTCGGGCTTGCCGTTCACCAGCAGATCCAGTTCCAACACGGGCGTGTCCAACGCGGTTCCTTTTGCGGTTTGTCGGGGGAGCGGTCGGGGTGCGGTCATGGCCGCCTCACTCCGCCGCCGCGCGGGGGCGAAAGCGCTCGGCAGCGAACGGCGCGATCAGCGGATCCGTCCGCCCCTCCAGGACCAAGGCCGCAATGGCCTGGGCGGTGGCGGGCAGCAGCAGAATGCCGTTGCGATGGTGGCCGGTGGCGAAGATCAGCCCATCGACCTCGGCGCTGGTGCCGAGGATGGGGGCATCGTCGCGGCTGCCGGGGCGGAAGCCCACCCATTGCTCGATGATGCTCAGTTCCTCGATGGTGGGCAGCGCCCGCCAGGCATGGGTCAAGAGGGCCAATTGCCCGCCGGCAGTGAGGTCCGGGTTGAAGCCCTTCTCCTCCACCGTGGCGCCGACAATGAGCCGGCCGTCCTTGCGCGGCACCAGATAGGTGCCGGGCGCCCACACCACATGGCTGAGGATGGGAGCGGCCGGGTCCATGCGCAGGGCCAGCATCTGGCCCTTCACCGGGCGCACCGGCAGGGGCGCGGCGGGGGCGATCGTGACCCCCCGCGACCAGGCGCCGGCGGCCAGAACCACCACATCGGCGCGGTGCAGACTGCCGCCCACCACCACGCCGCGGGCGCGACCGTCCACGGTCTCCACGCGCTCCACCGGGCTGTGTTCGTGCAGGACGGCACCGGCCGCCAGCGCCGCGATCTTGAGCGCCGCGGCGACCTTGCGATTGTCCACCTGATGGTCTTCCGGGCACCACACCGCACCAGCGAGCTTGGTGGCCAGATGCGGCTCGCGGCGCCGCACCTCAGCCCCATTGAGCCACTCCACCGGCAGGCCCAGGCCCTGCTGGAAGGCGATGAGATGGCGCAGGCGGGCGGCATCGTCCGCAGTGAGGGCGAGCACGATGGTGCCTTCGGTGCGCAGGTCCACGCCCAGGCCGGACGCCTGCTCCAGCTCCGCCGCAAAGGCGGGCCACAGGCCCTGGCTGGCGCGGTTGAGGCCCAGCAAAGCGTCCTCGCCCGGCTCGGCCTCGGCGCAGGCGGCCAGCATGCCCGCCGCCGCATGGCTGGCGCCCTGGCCGGCCTCGCCCTGGTCGAAGACCTCGACCGCGCAGCCGGCGGCGGCGAGGCGCCAGGCAATGGACAGGCCCATCACGCCGGCACCGACCACGGCGACGCGCGGACGGGCGCCCGCGGCGCGCACAGGGGAGTGAAGCGGGTTCAATGTGGACACAGTGGACGACAAGCTCTCGCTCATCGGCGTCTCCCTACGCTGGTATGACCCAGACAGGTTCGATGGGTATGATCTCAGCCCCGCGTGACGCGAGGCACCCCAGGCCGTCAAGCCATTATCGCCGCCCGATGCTTCGACGGCAAGGAAAACCGCATGCCATGCCGGTGGCGCTGCCGATCCGCGGCTACCCTGGCAGTGTCAGACGGTGACGTCGTTCAGCCGGTCTCGCAGCGCGATCACCTGCTGGCGCAGGCCTTCCCGGTCCTGGTCGCACAAGCCGATGGCGGCGCCCATGGATTGCAGCACCTCCTGGGCCTTGACCTGCAGGGCGCGGCCGCCCTCGGTGAGGCTGATATTCACCACCCGCTCGTCGGCGGAATTGCGCGTCCGGCGCACATGACCGGCCGCCTCCAGGCGCTTGAGCAAGGGGGTGAGCGTGCCCGAATCCAGATGCAATTGCTCGCCCAGTCCCTTGACGCTCTGGCCGTCCTGCTTCCACAGCAGCACCAGGATCAGATACTGCGGATAGGTGAGATCCAGTGCCTTGAGCAGCGGCCGATAGGCCCGGGTGAAGGCGTGTTCGGCGGAATAGACCGCAAAGCAGAGCAGATCGTCGAGGCAGAAGCTGGACATGATGGAACCGGGGCGCGAGGTGGCGCAATGAGGCATTTGATAGCTGGCTTATACCGCACCTGCAATTAAATTGCACTCAATCTTTTTGCAGGACAGGGATGCATTCTCGATTGCATGTAATTCGCTTGTATGCGATTTATTTGCGGGAAACAGGTGGCGAACCCGTCCCCTGGGATGACATCAGACCGCGGCACATGGGCGGTGCTTTCCGCCCCTCGCCCGGTCCGCTGGAGAATGCCCGATGACCTCGATCCTGCCCCCGCGGGACGGCCTGCGGCCTGCCACCCTTGACGACCTCCAGCCACAGCGCGACGAAACCGTCGATGCCGTCCCCCGTGGCTGCCTGTGCCGTGGCGATGATTTCCAGGCCACTTGCACCTCCGATCTCTCGACCTGCGAAGATGTTCCGGTTATGTTCTTCTCCTGACGGGAGAGGCACATGGCCATGAAGCTCTATTGGGTGCCACGCACGCGGGCGTTTCGGATTCTGTGGCTGCTCGAGGAGTTGGGCCATCCCTATGAACTGGTGCGCCTCGACCTGTCGGCCGGGGCGCCGAAGGACTGCCACTTGTGGGCGGTCAATCCCATGGGCAAGGTGTCGGCCCTGGAAGATGGCGAGACCCGCATGGCCGAAAGCTGCGCCATTGCGGTCTATCTCGCCGATCGCTTTCCTGCGGCGGGCTTGGCCCCGCCCATCGGCGATCCGCAGCGCGGCGCCTATCTGCACTGGCTGATGTTCACCGCCACCGGCCTGGAGCCGGCCCTGGTGGAAAAGATGACCGGCCTGCAATTGCCCCCGTCCGCCGCCGGTTGGGGCAGCTTCCAGCGGGTGGTGGACGTGCTGGCGGCGCGCCTCACGCCCGGCCCTTACATACTGGGCGAAGGGTTCAGCGCCGCCGATGTGCTGATGGCCACCGACATCCATTACGCCCTGCATCTGCTGAAGGCGCTGCCGCCGCTGCCCGCCTTCACCGATTATGTGGCGCGCTGCCAAGATCGCCCGGCCTTTGCCCGCGCCCGCGCCATCGAGGACGCCGCCGCCTGATCGCGGCACGGGAGGTGCTTGCGCCGCGCCCCCGTCCGTCGGCTAATGAGGCCATGTCGCTGCTGACCCCGTTGATGCCGCTTCTGCCCCGTCTGCCGGGCCTATCGCTGCTGCGCCGCATGCGCCACGGCCTGACCCTGGGCGTGCGCGCCCTCGCCATTGACGGCGCCGGCCGCGTGCTGCTGGTGCGCCACACCTACACCCCCGGCTGGCATTTGCCCGGCGGCGGCGTGGACGTGGGCGAAAGCGCCGAAGCCGCCGCGCGGCGCGAGTTGCAGGAGGAAGCGCAGGTGCGCGCCACCGGCCCGCTGCTGCTGCACGGCGTGTTCTTCAATATCCACGCCGGCGGGCGCGACCATGTGGTGTGCTACCGCGTGCCAGCCTTCGAGATCGGCCCCGAACCGGCGCCGTCACTGGAAATCGCAGCGGTGGCCTGGTGGCCGCTGGACGCGCTGCCCGCCGATACGACGCCCGCCACCCGGCGCCGGCTGCAAGAAGTCGCATCAGGAACGTCGCCGGGAGATTGTTGGTAGACAAACAAACTGGCATGATTGAGCGAACCGCCGCCGCGGAGAAAAAATCCCCTCCCCCTTCGGGCCGGAAGACCTTAAGGACAGGAAAAGCCCGCAGCGGCGCGTCACCGATCCCGACACCCGGACGACCATCCAGAGAAGGAGCCACCAGATGGGAGAAGCAGCCAAGGCCGAAGCGGCCGCTGGCAAGGCCGCCGCCTCAGACAAGGCCGTGTTCGATTGGGCCGACCCCTTCCGCTTCGACGACCAGCTCACCGAAGAAGAGCGCATGGTGCGCGACACCGCGCGCGACTACGCCCAGGAAAAGCTGCTGCCGCGGGTTACCTCCGCTTACATGCAGGAGCGGTTCGATCGCGAGATCATGAACGAGATGGGCGCACTGGGCCTGCTCGGTGTGACCATTCCCGAGGAATACGGCGGCGCCGGGCTTGGCTATGTCTCCTATGGCCTGGCCGCGCGCGAAGTGGAGCGGGTGGACAGCGGCTATCGCTCCGCCATGAGCGTGCAGTCCTCGCTGGTGATGCATCCCATCTATGCCTATGGCGATGAAACCCAGCGCAAGAAATACCTGCCCAAGCTGGCCACCGGCGAATGGGTCGGCTGCTTCGGCCTGACCGAGCCGGACGCCGGCTCCGATCCCGGCGGCATGCGCACCCGCGCCGAGAAGATCGACGGCGGCTACCGCCTGACCGGCGCCAAGATGTGGATCACCAATTCCCCCATCGCCGATCTGGCGGTGGTGTGGGCCAAGTCCGCGGCCCATGGGGACGCCATCCGCGGCTTCATCGTCGAGCGCGGCGCCAAGGGCTTCTCCACCCCGAAGATCGAGAACAAGCTGTCGCTGCGCGCCTCCATCACCGGCGAGATCGTGCTCGACAATGTGGAGGTTCCGGAAGCGAGCCTGCTGCCCAACGTCTCCGGCCTCAAGGGCCCGTTCGGCTGCCTCAACCGCGCCCGCTACGGCATCGGCTGGGGCACTCTGGGGGCCGCCGAAGCCTGCATGACCGCGGCCCGCCAATATACGCTGGACCGCAAGCAGTTCGGCCGCCCGCTGGCGCAGACCCAATTGGTGCAGAAGAAGCTGGCGGACATGTCCACGGACATCGCCTTCGGCCTGCAGGCCTGCCTGCGCGCCGGCCGGCTGTTCGACGCCGGCCAGCTGCCGCCGGAGACCATCTCCTACATCAAGCGCAACAATTGCGGGAAGGCGCTGGAGATCGCCCGCATCGCCCGCGACATGCACGGCGGCAACGGCATCTCCGCGGAATTCCATGTGATGCGGCACGCCGCGAACCTGGAAACCGTGAACACCTACGAAGGCACCCACGACATCCACGCCCTGATCATCGGGCGCGCGATCACCGGGCTGCAGGCGTTCTTCTGAGCCTGAAACCGGAGCCGGCCATGCCGGCTCCGGCCTATTCCCGGGCGGGTCCGCTTGGGCACGCCTGTTGCATCCCACCTTAGGTGCGCGCAGGAGGCCAGCATGACCTATGTCCATCGAGCGGGAAGCCGCAGGTTCGCCTTCGCGGACCTCAAAGACCTGATGGCCAAGGCGACGCCGCCTCGCTCCGGCGACATGCTGGCGGGGATCGCGGCGGCCACCGCGGAGGAGAATGTCGCCGCCAAGATGGCACTGGCGGACCTGCCGCTGAAGACCTTTCTATCCGAAGCCGTGGTGCCCTATGAGGACGACGAGGTCACCCGCCTCATCATTGATCGCCATGACCCGATCGCCTTCGCTCCGGTCTCTGCCCTAACGGTGGGCGATTTCCGCGACTGGCTGCTCTCGGAAGCGGCGGACGGCCCTGCGCTGGCGCGCCTCGCCCCCGGCCTCACCCCGGAAATGGTCGCCGCCGTCTCAAAACTCATGCGCAACCAGGACCTGATCTTGGTCGCGAAGAAGTGCCGGGTGGTGACCCGCTTCCGCAACACCATCGGCCTGCCGGGCACGCTGGCGGTGCGCCTCCAGCCAAACCATCCCACCGACGATGCCGCCGGCATCTCCGCCGCCATGCTGGACGGCCTGCTCTATGGCTGCGGCGATGCGGTGATCGGCATCAATCCCGCCTCCGACAGCCTGCCCATGCTGGACCGGCTGCTCAAGCTCACCGACGAGGTGATCCAGCGCTTCGCCATTCCCACCCAGAGCTGCATCCTGACCCACGTCACCTCGTCCATCGAACTCATGAACCGGGGCGCGCCGGTGGATCTGGTGTTCCAGTCCATTGCCGGCACCCAGGGCGCCAATGCCTCGTTCGGCATCAATCTGTCGATCCTCCAGGAGGGCTTCGAGGCCGGGCGGGCGCTGAAGCGCGGCACGGTGGGGCAGAACTGCATGTATTTCGAAACCGGCCAGGGCTCGGCGCTGTCCGCCAATGCCCATCACGGCGTCGACCAGCAGACCCTGGAAGCGCGCGCCTATGGCGTGGCGCGGGTCTATGAGCCGCTGCTGGTGAACACGGTCGTGGGCTTCATCGGGCCGGAATATCTCTATGACGGCAAGCAGATCATCCGCGCCGGTCTGGAGGACCATTTCTGCGGCAAGCTGCTGGGCGTGCCGTTGGGCGTGGACGTCTGCTACACCAATCATGCGGAAGCTGATCAGGACGACATGGACACCCTGCTCACCTTGCTGGCAGCGGCGGGGGTGACCTTCATCATGGGCATTCCCGGCGCTGATGATGTCATGCTCAATTACCAGTCTACCTCCTTCCATGATGCGCTCTATGTGCGCGAGGTCTTCGGCGCCAAGCGGGCACCGGAGTTCGAGGCCTGGCTGGAGGCCATGGCCATCACCGGGCCGGACGGGCGCCTACTGCCCGCGTCCGGCAGCCACCCGCTGCTGAGCTTCGTGGACGGACGGGCCGCGTGACCACCCCCCGCGACCCCTGGAGCGCCTTCTCGCGCCACACCCCCGCCCGCATCGCCTTGGGCCGCACCGGCGCCAGCCTGCCCACCGCCGAAGTGCTGAAATTCGCCTTCGCCCATGCCAAGGCGCGGGACGCGGTCCATACGCCCTTTGATGCGGCCGCCACGGGCGAACAGGTCCGCGCGCTCGGCTTCGAGACCTTGGATGTGACCAGCGGCGCGGTCGCCCGCGACATCTATCTGCGCCGGCCGGACCTCGGACGCCGGCTTTCGCCCGAGAGCCATGCGGCGCTGGCCGCCCGCGCCACGGCCGGCCCCGTCGCCCTTGCGCTGGTGGTGGCGGACGGCCTGTCGTCCGCCGCGGTCCATGCCCAGGCGGTGCCGTTCCTGGCGGCACTGCAGCCCTGGATTGCGCAGGAGGGCTGGAGCACCACCCCAGTGGTCATCGCCCGCGAGGCCCGGGTGGCGCTCGGCGACGAGGTGGGCGCCCTGCTGTCGGCCCGCGCGGTGCTGGTGATGATCGGCGAGCGGCCCGGCCTGTCCTCGCCGGACAGCCTCGGGCTCTACCTCACGCTCAATCCGCACGTGGGCTGCACCGATGCCCAGCGCAATTGCATCTCCAACGTGCGCGCCGATGGGCTCTCCCATGCCGCCGCGGCCTTCAAACAGGCCTGGCTGCTGAAGCAGGCCTTCCGCCGCAGCCTGACGGGGGTGGATCTCAAGGACGAGAGCGACACCCTGCTGGTGGACGGCCGCCCACCGCTGCGTCTGCCCGGCACGCCATAGAGCGTTTTCGAGCGAAGTGGATCCCGGTTCGCGTGAAGAAAGTGCGATAAAACAAAGAGATAGAGACTTTCACCGATTCGAAGAAACGGGGAAATGCTCTAGCGAGGGCGGCGCACGGCTTCCGGCGCTGATGCGGGTCTGGACCACCACCGGCGTGCCGTCCCCGATCCGGTTGCACAGAGACGCCGCTCGGGCCCCCGCTCAACCCGCCGTGGGCGGATGAGGATCGGGAAACGTGTCCGCTTCGATGCCGTCCCGCCCCATTTTCTTGGCCCGGTAGAGTGCGAGGTCCGCCCGGCGGACATAATCCGTCGGGTCGATCCCGGGCGCCGGCCGCCCGGCGCACACCCCGATGCTCACCGTGATGGGACCCAGCAAGGGATGGATGGCAGTCCATGGCTCCCGAGCCATCCCGTCGCGGATGCGGTGGGCCACCTGGAGCGCCTGCGGCAATGGGGTATCGGGCAGCAGGATCGCGAACTCCTCGCCGCCATGGCGGGCGGCCAGATCCGCCGAGCGCAGCAAAGCGCCCTGAATGATACGGGCCACCCGGCACAGGCATTCGTCGCCGATGATGTGGCCATGCTGGTCGTTCACCTGCTTGAAATGGTCCACATCGATGAGCATCAGGGACAGCGCGGTGACGCCCCGCTGGTGGCGATCCCATTCCTCGTTGCATGCCTCGTCGAAGCGGCGTCGGTTGGCCAGGCCGGTCAGCCCGTCGGTGGCGGCCATGGCGGAGAGATTGCTGAGCGCGCGCTTCAGAAGCGTGATGTCGGAGTGGGTGAAATAGCCGATGCCATTGGGCATCCGCCGCGCGATGACCCGTCGCCACCGCCCGCCCGGCAGTTCCACCTCGAACGGCGCACCGGCGAACCGCACGCTGTCGAGCGTGTTGAGCTCGGCCGCGCGGTTGGGCAGGCCGGCCTTGGCCCAGGCCTCGCGCACCACGTCATGCAAGCTCGAGCCCACCGCGGAGCGTCCGGGCTCGATGTCATAGAGCGCGCGAAACTCGCTGTTGGTGGCGAGAATTTTGTCCTGCTGATCGAGGATCATCGCGCCATCTGCCAGATATTCCAGCAGATCGATCGGGAAATCCGTCCATTCGGCGGGTTCAACGCTGGCCCGCGGGCCGGGGGCCAGATCCTGCCAGATCCGGATGCGACCGCCCGACGGCAAAGCGAGGGACGCGACCCGCAGCCGGCGCCCGCGATGCGTGAAGATAAACGGGCGGGTCTGCCGACGATGCCGATCCAACCCTTCGTCTATATAGCGGTCGATATTCCGGCTTTCCGTACCCATGAGGCGGGTGCGGTAGAAACGGGCAAGGTTGTCGCGATAATGTTCACCGACATAGACATGCCCGTCATGCTCGGGAAAAAACGTAAAGAAGGCTGCGTTCCAAGCGACGGCCCGATCGTGCTCGTCAAAAATACAGACAGCAATATCAATGCTGTCCAGTAACTCTGCGAATAAAGAAAAGGTCTCGGCCTGCTGCACTGGGGATCGCTTCCAAACACCGATGAAATCATAGTTATAACACCGCCAGATCATCGGCAAGCACCATGGCACCGCCGCAGGGCGCACTGGCATCTATCCGCGGCTAACAGGCACGATTCTTGCTAAATTTCTGCTGTCGGCCCGTGATTGGGACGGTCGTTGCGCTCCCGATCGGCGCTGCAGGCCACCGCTCACCGGTTCCGGCGTGGCGCACGCGGAGACACCGTCCTATGAGCGAGAACACCGCCCCCAAATCCATCGGCATCAGTTATACCACCGTCGATATTGCCTATTTCGAGCAGCGCAAGCTGAAGCGTCATGCGCGGGTCTGGTCGCTGTGGGCGCTGGGCGTGGGCGCCGTCATCTCCGGGCATTTTTCCGGCTGGAACTTGGGCCTGGCGTCAGGCGGCTGGGGCGGCATGTTCATCGCAGCCGTCATCATCGCCATCATGTATCTGGGGCTGACCTTCTCGATCGCCGAAATGTCCCCCGCCCTGCCGCACACCGGGGCGGCCTATTCCTTCGCCCGCACCACCATGGGGCCTTGGGGCGGCTTCGTTACCGGCCTGTGCGAGAATGTGGAATATGTCATCACGCCCGCCGTGGTGGTCTCCTTCATCGGCTCCTACATGGGGTCGATCTTCGGCACACCACCGGGATTTCAGCCGGTCTACTGGGTGTTCGGCTACATCATCTTTGTGGGCCTGAACGTGGTCGGCGTGGAACTGTCCTTCAAGGTGACGCTGGTGGTCACCCTGGCGGCGCTGGCCTGCCTCGTGGCCTTTTGGGTCAGTGCCATCCCGGTGATGGATTTCTCCCGCTGGGCGCTCAACATCGGCGTGGCCGCGGACGGCACCGCGGTGGAACTGCCCAATGGGGGCGGCCCGTTCCTGCCCTTCGGCATCGGCGGCGCGCTGGCGGCGATGCCGTTCGCCGTCTGGCTGTTCCTGGCCATCGAGCAACTGCCCCTGGCGGCGGAGGAATCCGTGGATCCCAAGACCGACATGCCCAAGGGCATCATGGCCGGGATGGCGACCCTGATCGTCTCCGCCTTCATGATCCTGTGGCTGAATTCGTCGGTGGCCAACGGTGCCTTCGGCCTGTCCACCTCGCTGGAGCCGCTGCTGGATGGCTTCAAGGCCATCTATGGCACCGGCATCGCCAAATTGCTGGCGCTGGTGGCGGTGATCGGGCTGATCGCGTCGTTCCACACCATCATCTATGCCCAAGGCCGGCAGATCTATTCGCTGTCGCGCGCCGGCTATTTTCCGCGCGGCCTGTCGATCACCCATGGCAGTCGCCAGACCCCGCATGTGGCGATGATCGCCGGGGCCGTCGTGGGCCTCGTCATCATGCTGGCCATCTGGTTCGCCCTGGGGGCGGATGCGGGCGCGGCGGCGATCGGCGGAACGCTCCTCAACATGGCGGTGTTCGGCGCCATGCTCTCGTATGTGATGCAGGCGATCTCCTTCATCCTGATGCGGCGGAACATGCCGCACATCGCCCGGCCCTATAAGAGCCCGTTCGGCATTCCCGGCGCCGTGGCCACCATCGTCATCGCCCTGGTGACGATCTACTTCCAACTGTCCGATCCGCTCTATCGCAGCGGGGTCATCGGCGTGGCGGTGTGGTTCGCAGTGGGTATCGCCTATTTCGCGGCGATCGGGAGGCATAAGCTGGTGCTCTCGCCGGAAGAGGAGTTCGCCCTCTCCGGCGGGACAGCGGACTACAAGAGCTACTGAGCCGTCACTCAACGGCTCGTTCGACTGTCCAGGACGCTGCGACGCGGCGTCCTGGCGGCGTTCAGTACGGTTCCACCGAGACCACACGGAAGGTGTGGAATGTCTCATCTTCGCGGATCGACACGTATTCGCCCACGACGAACCGCTCGTCCTTGAAGCGATAGCCCGCCTCATCGTCGTCCGAACCGGTGATGTCGTAGCGAAACGCCCAGCTGCCGCCCGGCCGATGCACCAGATGGCCCTTCTCGTCATCCGCATCGGGGCGGAAGCGCACCACGCGGCAGGCCTCCCGATGGTCGGCCCACAGGGCCGGGTCGATCTGGCCATTGGGATCCAACGGCACGACAAAGACATAGCCGAAATTGCGGGCGCCCTCCGGATGACCCTTCTCGCGGGCCAGTTCCAGCCGCACTTCCTTGAAGGCTTGCGGAAGCTTACTCATCGCATTTCTCCCTCGGGCGCGCCCAAGCGGCCGCACGCCCCGCGCCTTTCATTGCGCACCCGCCCGCCAGGTGGATACTCAGGGATATGACGTAGGCCGCATCCGCGCGCACAAACAGACCCGATGTTGATCCGACGCAAGATCCGGGCCGGCCTTTGTGGTATGTCTATTGGGATTGAGGGAGGATCAGCCCCATGAGTGAGACATCCACTTTCGCATCCACCCTGCAGGACAGCATGCGCGCCTTTCAGGATCAGTGGCGTTCGGCGCAGGGTCGCCAGACGCCGTTGGCTTGGCCTGCGGCTGCGGTCCAGACCTTCTGGTTCGAGACGCCGATGGCGGTGATGACCCATTTGCAGAAGTTCACCGCCGGACAGATCCAGGCCCAGATGACCTTGCTGGCCGACCTCTCACGCGAGGAAGGCCCCGCAAACGTCATTGGCAAGGAGGCCGCCTTCCTGCAACAGTCCGCCATGGCCTGGAGCACCGAATGGATGGAGCTGGCGAGCCTGGTGCAGACCAAGGTGCTGTCCGCCGCGCAGAAGCCGGAAAAGACGGAGAGCTATCCGCTGCCCCGCGCCGCCTGAGGCGCCAACCCCTGGACCGCCGGCCTACGGTCCGGCCAAGCCGGGATGCCGTCCCACACGCATGAGGCGCGCCGGTCGGCGCGCTCCAGACGATCTGTGTGCCTTCCGCGGTGCGCTGAGGACACCGGGCCCATCGGACCCTTCGGACCAGCGCTGCCGCGCGCTCGCGGCAGGCCCGCGCCTGACGGTCCCTAGAGGCGGCCGTTGCGAACCGCCAGGGCAGCGCCCATCAGATCCAGCGCCAGGCCCAACATGACCACGGCGGCGCCCAGCAGAAACAAGGTGGGATACCCGCCCCACCCATTGGCGAACATGAACGACATGAGATAACCGCCGCCCGCGGTTCCGAGCGCCAGGGCGGCCGTGCAGGCGGTCCACGCCTGTCCCTGCCGGCGGGCATCCCCCGGCAGCAGATCGCGCACGCGACCCAGCACCAGCGGCACCACGCCGGGCACGAGGGCGCCGATGACCGCCGCCAGCATGAACGTGGTCCAGGGCGGCAGCGGCATCACCAGAGCCGCGATGACCACCCCCTGGATGGCGAAGGCCGCCGGCAAGGCGATGCCAAAGCCGATCTTGTCGGCGATCCGCCCGCAGACGACCGGGCCGGCCAGAGCCCCGAGCCCGAACGCCACCCACACCGCGGCGCCCGCATCCAGGCCCAGCCCGCGCCCGCGGGCCACCATATCCACCAGGAACACCATGGGCGGCACCAGCCCGAGGCCGTTCAGCCCGTAGCAGATCACCGCCAGATTGAGCCGGAGGCTGCGCACCGGCCGAGCCCCTTCCGGCGGGGCGATGGGCGAGCGCCGGGTCTGCGGCCAGCCATTCCAGGCCACCGCCGTGGCCACCGCCGACAGCAGGCCGAGGCCGATCCAGGTCTGGGTCAGGCCGAGCCGCATCAGCAGCGGCACCAAGGTGCCCGAGGCGGCAATCCCCAGCCCCACCCCGCCGAACACGATGCCGCCGACCGCGCCCTGGCGATGCACCGGCACCTGGGCCAGCACCGCGGGCGGCGCCAGCACGGTGAGGACCCCGCCAGCAATGCCCGCCGCGGCACGCCACAGGAAGAACCAGGCAAATGCCCCCGGCTGGGCGCAGGCCAACAGGCTGAGCGCTGCCACAGCCATGGATCCCCGCAGCACCCAGCGCAGCGGCATCCGCGCGCCCAGGCGCCCGGCCAGCAGGGCGCCCACCAGATAGCCCACCAGATTGGCGGCGCTGAGATAGGCCGCCTCCCCCGGCGCGAACCAGTGTTCGGAGATCAGCGCCGGGATCAACGGGCTGTAGCCGAAGCGCGAGATGCCGATGCCCACGAAGGTGGCGCAGAACCCGGCCAGGGTCAGCCGCACGGCGGACGGGCCCACCGGCGCGTCGAACGAGAGGGGCGCATCGGCACGAGTCATGAGGGGGGCCTTGTTCCGGATGGAGGAGATCGGTCGTCGGACGTCCGCGCTGGAAGCCCCGTGGCACGCGCGCTCACCGGGGCGCCGCCAGCATGTCCCAGGCCGCCATGGCGGCATCGCCGATGGCGAGAAGCTCATCGCAGGATCGTCCGTCCCGCGCCTGCAAGGACAGGCCATTGAGCACGGTGCAATAGAAGTCCGCCAGGACACCGGCATCGGCGGTCGCCGCCACGTCGCCCTCGGCCATGCCTTGGCGGATGCGGGCCTCCACAGCGGCCCGCACCAGTGCCCGTCGGGCCGCCAGTTCGGCCCGCACCGGGGCGGCGTCCGGCGTGCCCACCAGGGCGCCGAGCACCACCAGGCAGCCGTGCGGCTTGCCCGGAGCGCTATAGAGCCGGGCATTGTCGTGCAGCATGGCGGCGATGGCATCCCGGGCGGTGGGTTCGCGAGCGAGCGCCCGATGGGTGGCGCCGCTCTCCTGCTGCACATACAGGTCCACGGCCGCACGGAACAGCGCCTCTTTGCAGGAGAAGGCCGCATAGAGGCTGGGGCGCTCGATGCCCATGGCGGCCGTGAGGTCGCCAATGCTGGCGCCCTCGTAGCCCTGCGCCCAAAACACCTCCATGGCGCGGCGCAGCGCCAGGTCGCGATCAAAGCTGCGGGGGCGGCCCCGCTTCGCCTGCTCCATTTTCATACTGATCGTTCCATAAAGCGCTTGACGTTCCTCCGCAAGGCCGTCAGAAGCCATTTTATACTCATTGGTACGTAAATGGAGATCCCCATGTCGGACACTGCGGGCTTGGCAGGAAGAGTTGCATTGGTGACGGGAGCGAGCCGCGGCATCGGCGCCGCCATCGCCCGGCGGCTGGCGCGAGACGGGGCCGACGTGGCCCTCACCTTCGCCACCTCTCCCGGGCCGGCCGGCGAAGTGGTGCGCGACATCGAAGCCCTCGGCCGCCGCGGCCTCGCCCTGCATGCGGACAGCGCCGATGCAGCGGCGGTGGTGCGGGCGGTGGATGCGGTGGCGGCGCATTTCGGCCGGCTGGACATTCTGGTGAACAATGCCGGCGTCTTCCCCACCGGCCCTCTGGATGAGGTGACGCTGGAGCAGATCGATCTCGCTTTGGCGGTGCATGCGCGGGCCGCCTTCGTGGGCGCCCAGGCCGCGGCGCGCCATATGACCCAGGGCGGGCGCATCATTTCCATCGGCAGCCAATTGGCCGAGCGGGTGCCCCGCCCTGGCATCACCCTCTATGCCATGAGCAAGGCGGCCTTGCTGGGCCTCACCCGTGGGTTGGCGCGGGATCTCGGGCCGCGGGGCATCACGGTCAATCTGGTCAATCCCGGGTCCACCGACACCGACATGAATCCGGCGACCGGAGACCGCGCCGACGCGCAGCGGGCCGCCAGTGCCATGGGTCGCTACAGCACGCCGCAGGAAGTGGCGGCAGCCGTGGCCTATTTCGCCAGCGCCGACGCCGCCAATGTCACCGGCACCCGCCTTCTGGTGGATGGCGGCACCTCCGCCTGAGGCCAGGCGAGAGCCCCCAGCCCGCCGTCGGTGTCGCGCCGGGGGCCTCGAAGGCCATATTCCCGTTCCGGCGCGCCTCATCTAAGGTGACGCCGAAGCGGCACCGCGACCCACGGGGCAGTCCGGGGGCATGGCGCTGGCTTGGCCGATCCAGGTGGGGGGAGCTGCGGTGGCATGAACGGCGCTGCACATGAGAAAATGCGGACGCACCGTGCACCACCGCTTTCGCCCCTGCCACCTTGCCGCCCTTCGCGCGCCGGGCGGCTTCCGTTCAGGACGATGGTCGGGTCGATCGCCCTGACACTCGCCCTGGCCCTGGGCATGGCGGGATGCGCCGCGCCGGATCGCGGCGCGCTCACGCCGGTGGCGGAAACAGCGCCCGGCGCGACACCCGTGGACATGCTGGTGGCCACCACCCGCGCCCCCTCCGATTTGCCGGGCGTGGTGTTCAATGGCGAGCGGGGCAACAGCCTCTCCTTCACCAATGTGGTGGTGTCCATTCCACCCAACCGGGCGGTTGGCTCCATCGAATGGCCGCGCCAGGCCATTGCCGACCCGGCCACGGAATTCGCCGTCACGTCCTTGAGCGACGTGCCGCGGTCCGGCGTGCTGGCCTGGTACAAGAATCATGCGGTGAAGAAGAAGCGGGTGCTGATCTTCGTCCATGGCTTCAACACCCGGTACGATTCCGCCGTGTTCCGCTTTGCGCAGATCGTCCATGACATGCATGCGGATCTGGTGCCGGTGCTGTTCTCCTGGCCCTCGCGCGGGCAGGTCTTCGACTATAATTATGATCGCGAAAGCACCAATTTCTCGCGCGCCGATCTGGCCTATGTGCTGCGCGAGACCGCCCGCAGCCCCTATGTGGACGAGGTGGTGGTGATGGCCCATTCCATGGGCGCGTGGCTCACGGTGGAATCGCTCCGACAGCTGGCGCTCCAGGATGGGCGGGTGCCGGCCAAGATCTCCAATGTGATCCTGGCCTCCCCGGACCTCGATCTCGATGTGTTCCGGCGCCAGATGGCCGAGATGGGCCCGGACCGGCCGCGGGTCACCGTGTTCGTGTCGCGCAACGACCGCGCGCTGGCGCTCTCGCGCTTCATCTCCGGCGGCGTCACGCGGGTTGGCGCCGTGGATCTCACCCAGGAGGCCACTGTCGCGGAACTGGAGTCCAGCCGGGGCATCGTGGTGATGGATCTCAGTGCCCTCCAGAATGGCGATGCGCTCAACCACAGCAAGTTCGCCACCAGCCCGGAGGTTGTGCAACTGCTGGGCGAGCGCTTGAGCACCGGCCAGGAGATCAATGATCAGACTGTTGCCAACAGTGGCGCCGGGGCCGCCCAGGCCCTGGGCAGCGCCGTGGGCACGGTGGTGGCCGCGCCGATCCTCGTCTTCACCGGCGGCCGGAACTGACGTCGCATCCCCACGGTGGTGCGGACGGCGGGAATCGAACCCGCATACCCTTTCGGGTGAGGCATTTTAAGTGCCTTGCGTCTACCAGTTTCGCCACGTCCGCATCGTCGCGCACCATAGGGGGCTTCGCGGGCTGAGAAAACCGGCGGCGCCACAAAGGTGGTGGACCGTTTCGCGCCCCGCGCCGCCGGACACTAGAGCGTTTTCGAGCGAAGTGGATCCCGGTTCGCGTGAAGAAAACGCGACAAAACAAAGAGATAGAGACTTTCACCGATTCGAAGAAACGGGGAAATGCTCTAAGCGCGGCGGGCCTGCTCGTCGCGGTAGCACAGGATGGCTGCCAGCATCAGGGCTCCAATGACTGTCACATGCTCGCCGAACACATGGAAATGGTTGGTCGCCTCGGGCTCCGGCACCGCCCAGAAGGGATGGGCGATGGGGATGGTCAGCGCCACGAACACCGCCAGCGCGCCGCAGCCCAGCCAGGCAAAGCGATTGAAGATGATGAGGGCTGAGGCCACCAGCAAGGTGGCGATCACGGCCGGCGCCCAGACGGCGGGCGGATTGAGCTTGAACATGGCCATCTCGGCCAGGGTGCCGGAATAGTCCACCAACTTGCCGAGACCTGCGCCCCAGAACACGAAGGTGAAGACCACGCGCGCGAACACGCCAAAGGCGCGGGACGCCAGCAGGCGCGCCAGAATATTCGGTGTTGTCATGGATCCCCCCACCCAAAGGGAAGGTGAGACAAATCGAACACACCGTCAACAGCCCTGACCCATCCGCAGATCGTACCCGACGTGCGAAGCGCTTCGGTCCGCGGCGGGAGCGGCAGGTCGCCGCCCCAGGACCCGTCAGCGGGCGAGCGCGCCCTCTTCCACCGGGGTGATGGCCACCGATTCCCCGCATCCGCAAGCGGAGGTCTGATTGGGATTGTTGAACACGAACTGGGCCGAGAGCTTGTCGGTCTTGAAGTCCATCTCCGTGCCCAGCAGGAACAGGATGGCCTTGGGATCGACAATCACCTTCACGCCCTTGTCCTCCACCACTTCGTCGGTGGGGGCGATGGCGGTGGCATAGTCGAGGGTGTAGGACATGCCGGCACAGCCGCCATTCTTCACCCCCACCCGCACGGCCACCGGCGGGGGGCTGGTTCGGGCGATGATCTGTTGGATCCGCGTCGCAGCAGCATCGGTGATGCGCATGACGGCGGGACGGGCACGCAAAGCGGAAGCCATGGACAAAATCTCCGAACCACACCGGTTCAAGGCCGGCGGATACGCTGCTGCTAAAATGGGGGATGACACCGGCAAGAGCAAGGCGCCCTTGGACCATCACCTGAAACTGCGACCCTTGTGCCTGCGGCGCACCGTGGCATTTGCCCCCAGCCAATGTCACATGACCGTTGCCGGGACCTTGTGCGCCACGGCGCTCCCCTGACGACACGCCGGAAAAAGGCCAGATCCCCCGCCGCGACCACGCCTGATCTAGCTCTGCAGCCGGGCGATCCCCGCCACGGCGGCGGCCACCAGAAAGGCTCCGGCCAGTTGCCGCGCATTCGGTGCCTCGCCCAGGAACAGCGCGGCGCCGACAATGCCGAACACCGGGATCAGCGCCAGGAACAGCCCCGCCGTCTCCGCCGGGATCCGCTTCAGTCCGACCAGATAGAACCAGACCGCCAGCGCATATTGCACCACGCCGGACAGTGCAGCCAGCGCCAGCACCGGCGGCGGAAGGGCCGCAGGCAAGGCCTCGGCGCCGGTGGCGACCCCCACGCAAAGGAGCCCCACGGCAGAGCCCAGACCCGCGCTCTGCTGCAGGGCCGCCAGCGGCAGCGGCGCCAGCATGCCCACCAGGCGGCCGGACACCACCACATAGAGAGCGGCGATGGCCGTGCCCGCCAGCACCAGGAGATTGCCGAGCCCCCGATGGGCGGCCGCAAGCACGGGCGATGGGGCGACGATCACCAGCAGAACCCCCACCGTCGCCAGCCCCAGGGCCAACAGCACGCCAGTCCGGGGCCGGGTACGGGTGGCCATCCAGATGAGGGCGCAGATGAACGCTGGCTCGGCGGCGCTGATGATGCTGGCGTCGCTGGCGCGGGTGAGCGCCAGACCCGGCAGGGCCACCGCATAGGCCAGTCCCGGCTCCAGGAGGCCGCTGGCGAGAATGGCTCTCCCGTGGGGCCCCAGGCGCACCGGCGTGCGCGTCACGGCGACCGCGGTCCACAAGAAGGCACTGCTGGCCGCGAGTTGGAGCGCCAGCAAGGTGAACGGCGGCACGCGCTCCAGCGCGCCCTTGGACATCACGGTGGCCATCCCCCAGCAGGCTGCCGACAGCACCAGGGCACCGATCGCCATCGCCCGATGCCGCGCCGGCTTCACCGCCGGTGCGCCGCACGTGCCCGCCGCCCCCGTGGCCGGGGCGCCGGGGCGGCGCTCCGCCGCCGTCATGGGGACGGCGCCCCTCGCACCGCCGCACACTCCACCGGGCAGTGCGCGCCCGGGCAGACGGCCTCGTCACAGAGGCGGCAGATGTGGTCCGCGCTCAGCCGATCAACGGTCAGGCGATCCAGCATGGCCTCCGTGGCGCGTTCGAGCGCGGCTAGCCATGCCGGATCGACGGCGTCCAGCACCTCTTTGGCCACAGCGGCGCGGGCGGCCAGGATCGCTCGGCGCCGATCATCCCCGGCCGCGGTCAGGCGCAGCGCCACGGTGCGCTTGTCGTCGCTGCCGGGCATGCGGGTGGCCAGCCCCTCTCGCTCCAGCGCCTCCACCAGGCGCACCGCCACCGAATGGGTCACGCCGGCCACCCGCGCCACGCTGCCGATGGTGCTGCCAGGGTAGAACCCCACCAGAATCAAAGCCGCGCACGCGCTGTCCCCAAGACCGGAGGCGGCCCGGGCAGCCGCCTGCTGGCGATCAGAAAGGGCCAGAGCTAGGGCCGCCAGCAGATTGGCGAGGCGGGGTTCGGGAGCAGAGGGTCGTGCCATGGCTCAATATATGCATTCAGCATGCATATATTCAAGCCGAATTGCAGGGGCCTCTGCCGCTCCAAACGGGTCTGACCTTGCACAAAAAAGGCGGGCCGAAGCCCGCCCTTGTCCTCGGAGACCCCAGCCTCAAGCGGCGGTGTTGATCCAGCTCGCCAGCTTGGCCTTCGGGCTGGCCCCCACCTGACGCGAGGCGATCTTGCCGTCCTTGAACATCAGCAAGGTCGGGATGGACATGATCCCGTACTTGCTGGCGGTCACGGGATTCTCGTCCACGTTGAGCTTGACGATCTTCACCTTGTCGCCGAGTTCGCCGGACAGTTCGTCGAGCACAGGGCCGACCATGCGGCAGGGGCCGCACCATTCAGCCCAGAAATCGACGATCACGGGGGTGGTGGAGTTCAGAACGTCAGCCTCGAAGCTCTGATCGGACACTTTTTCGACGGCCATGGCATACCTCGTAGGAAATCGTGGACGGATCCACTGGATCTTGGTGTCAACGTAAGAAGCCCCTCCCCTTCCCGTCAAGGCGCGTCACACCACCGTGACGCGGGAGAGCACCTTCGCCAGCGCCGCGGCGAGCCGGTCCGGCGGCACCGCATGGACCTGCGGCCCGCGCGTATAGACCAGATGCGCCTCCACCGCGCGGCCGGGGAAAATCTGGGCCAGAACCGCCCCATAGAGCGCCAATTGCGCCAGATAGCCCTCGCCAACGCGGTCCAGGCTTTGCGGCGGTGCCCGGTCGGTCTTGAAGTCCGCCAGAATCAGTCGCTCGGGCCCAACCGCCAGACGATCAAGCCGGCCCTTCACCGCCAGCATCCGGCCATCGGGCGTGGCGATCCGGCCCATGACCGGCACCTCGGCCACGCTGTGGGCGCTGAACAGCTCCGCCAGGGGCGCATGGCCGAGAACCGCGAGCGCTTCATCCAGCACGTCCTGGCGCACATCCTCCGCCAGGGTCGCCCCCGCGTGATCCAGCAGACGCAGGCCGGCCGCAGTCCGCTGATCGGGCACCAAATGTCCCAATCCCGCCAGAAGCCGGTGAACCAGATCCCCCCGCACCCGCGGATCCAGCGTGACCGGCGCGGCCCCCGGGCCGCTGGCCGTTGCGCCCTCCCCCGTCCGGGACGGGCGGACCACGCGGGGCACGACGGGGGCTGTGAGCAACGGCGGCAGAACCACCGGCGCCGGCTGCATCGGCGCCAAATCTTGAATGGCCCCGGCCCCGTCTGCCGGATCCGTGCTCCCGATCGCCAGCGTGGCGCCGCCCTTGCTCCAGCGCAGCACCTCGCCCTCCCAGCCCAAAGCCGGCACCCACCCGGCTGCGGGCGACAAGGCCGCATGCACCAGTTCGTACCAGCAGCCGGCGGGCCGGGCGTGCGGCTTGTCCTTGCCGGCGGGCCGCGTCTCGGCCCCGCAGACGATGAGCGCATCCTCGGCCCGGGTCAGGGCCACATAGAGCAGGCGGCGATACTCCTCGAGCTCGCGGGCGGTGGCTGCGGCGCGGGCGGCGGCCAGAGCCACCGGATCCTCAGCCTTGCGGGGCGCCAGGATGGGAATGAGCGCCCCATCGGCGGCGCTCACCTGAAGCAGGCCGCCGGCGGTGCGAGCCTTGGGCAGGTCCACGGTATCCGCCAGGATCACGATGGGCGCCTCCAGTCCCTTGGCGCCGTGGACGGTCATCACCCGCACCTCGTCGCGTCCGCTCTCCATGTCGCGCTTGGTCTCGGCCCCGCCGCGCCGGAGGAAAGCCAGGAAGCCCGGCAAGGTCGCCGCCTCCAGGCTCTCATAGGTCCGGGCCAGCGCCATGAACTCGTCCAGCACGTCCGCCGCTTCCGGGCCGAGCCGTGCCAGCATGGCCCGGCGGCCGCCATCGCGGCCGAGCACGCGGGCGTAGAAATCGAACGGGCGCAGGGCGCGCGCCTCCGCCCGCCAGAGATCGAGGCGCGCCGCTGCCGCCCCCTCGCCATAGGCCGCCAGCGCCGCGAAGAGCCGCCCGTCACGGGCGGGGCACAGCGCCAGCAGGTCGTCGTCAGTGAGACCGAACAGCGGGCTCTTCAGCACGCAGGCCAATGCCAGATCATCGTCAGGCGACAGCAGGGCATCGCCCAGCGCCATCAGATCGAGCGCTGCAATGTGCTCGGCCACCACCAGGCGGTCGGCGCCGGCCACGTCCACGCCACCGCCGGCTTCCTTCAGGGCGCGGATCACCGCCTCGAACAGCCGGCCGCGCCGGCGCACCAGAACCATCACGTCGCCCGCCCGCATGGGCCGGCCGCCCTTGGCGGGAATGGCGATGCGGGCGGCAATGCCGGCACGCACGAAGCCGGCGATGCGTTCTGCCATGCGGTTCACCGGATCGTCGCCGGGCACCTCGTCCAGCGGCTTGCGCCAATCATCCACCTTCACCTTGGCGGAGGGCACCGTGGTCGGCCAGATCTCCACCAGGGCCGGGGCATCGGCGCGAATGGCGGCATGGGGCGGGGCCACATTGTCGATGGTGAGGCCCGCGCTCGCCTCCTCACGGCCGAAGATGGCGTCCACCGCCTCCAGAACGCCGGGCGCGGAGCGGAAGGAGTGCGGCAGCCGGATCTCGCGGAAATCCTCGGTGCCCGCGGCCGCGGCGAAGGCGGCTCGCATATGGCCGAATTCGCGCGGATCGGCGCCCTGGAAGGAAAAGATGGACTGCTTTTCGTCGCCCACCACGAACAGGGTGCGCTTCACACCCTCGCGGGCGCCGGCGCCCGCGAAGAAGTCCGAGACCAGCCCCTGCACCACGCGCCATTGATTGGGACTGGTGTCCTGGGCTTCGTCTACCAGCACATGGTCGATGCCACGATCCAGTTTGTAATGCACGAAGGAGGCTGGCACCCGCCCCAGCAGATCGGCAGTGCGGCCGATCAAATCGTCGAAGTCCAGCAGGCCGCGGGCGGCCTTCTCGGCGCCATAACGGCGACACGCCTCTGTGCCGAGGGTGAGAGCGGCTTGGGTGCGCTCCAGGGCCTGCACGGCGCGCAGGGTGTCCTGCAAAGCGGTCAGGCGATCGCGCTCGGCTTCCAAATTGGCCGCCAGCTCCGGATAGGCGTCCCGCAGGCCCTTGGTCAGCAGGTCCTTGTTGCCGCGGGGATCGCCGTCGGCCTTGAAGAACACATCCCGATAGGCCGCGAGGGCCGCCTGCGGATCGGCAGCCGTGATCGCCGCGCGCAAGGCCGCGGCGCGCTTCTGGTCGGTGCTCTTGTCGGAGGTGAGGAACACCGCCTCGATGTCCGGCCAATGCTCCGGCGGCACATGCGGGCTGGCCAGCATCTCCCCCTC
Organism: Azorhizobium sp.; assembly: GCA_965227945.1. Lineage (GTDB taxonomy): Bacteria > Pseudomonadota > Alphaproteobacteria > Rhizobiales > Xanthobacteraceae > Azorhizobium. Next base: position 36,489 of record CBDDGQ010000006.1, read on the forward strand.
GATGGCTGCGCGGGTGGCGTCGGGGGCCACGCCCAGCACCATGGCGATCCGCGCCCGGCGCATCTGCGCATCCCCGCCCAGCGCAGCGATGGCGGTGCGGGCAGCGACCGAAGCCTCCAGCAGATCGTCAATGCCGGTATCGGAAATCTCTTCCATCAGCCGCGCCAGCGCCTGGCCCAGCGGGCTATGTGGGTAGCTGGTGGCTTCCACCACCAAAGCGCTGCGGATGCGGGCCATGAGCTCGATGCGGCCCACCTCGTCCAGTTCCCGGAAGCCGGCCGCCACCCCGGCCTCGAACGGAAAGCGATGCAGCAGGCCGCCGCAGAAGGCGTGGATGGTCTGGATCTTCAGCCCACCCGGCGTCTCCAGGGCCGCCGCGAACAGCCGCCGCGCCTGAATGCGCAGGACCGGCGTGGGCGGCACATTGTCCGTCCGCCGCAATTCCGCATCGAGCGCCGCATCGTCCAGCGACGCCCAGCGGCTGAGGATGGAGAGCACCCGGTTGGCCATATTGGCCGCCGCCGCCTTGGTATAGGTGAGGCACAGGATGCGGCCCGGCGGCGTGCCGTTGAGCAGCAGGCGGATCACCCGCTGCGCCAGCACATGGGTCTTGCCCGAGCCGGCATTGGCCGAGACCCAGGCCGAGGTCTGCGGTGCCGAGGCGAGTCCCTGCCGGCGGGTGGCTTCGGTCTTGGCGTCGGAGTGCTGCGCGCCGCTCATTCGCCTCCCTCCTCCGCCCCCAGCGCCCATTCCCGCACCCGGGCCAGATGGTCATAGGTGCCGAACCGCCCGCGCCATTGCGGCGCCGCCAGCGAGCGATAGCCTTGCGCCTCATCATCAAAGGCGGTCAGCAAGGCGGTGAGACGCTCCAATGCATCGTCCGCCATGGCGGTGGCGGTGGACTTGTCATCCACGCCGGGCTTTTCCCGGCCCGGTTCCGCGCCGCCCTTCAGCTCCACGTAAGCGAAATCCGCCACCGGCGCGGCGGGCACGTCGGCAAAGGCGCCACGCGCCGCCATGGCGGCTTCCAGCGGCAGTTGCGGCGAGAAGGTCGCGCCCTGTTTGGTCGATGGCGCGGTGCCGGTCTTGTAATCGAGGATGGCCAGTTGGCCGTCGGTCCTCAGCTCGATGCGGTCGGCCCGGCCTGTGAGATGAAACGGGCCGCCGGGCAAGGAGATGGGCAAACGCCCGCCGGTCTCGGCCACGATGGTACGCAAGGCCGTGCGGCGCTCGCGCTCGAACTCCACGACGAAGACGGCCACCCGCTCGAACCTTGCCCACCACACCGCATGCTCGGCGGGGAACACTTCCAGCCGGGCAAAAGCCTTGCGGCCGAAGGCCAGCAACTGCTCCAGCGCATCCGGCGGCAGATCGGTGGGGAAGGCCTTGGTGAAGGCGCCCAGCGCATCGTGCAAGGCGCTGCCGCGCTCGGCGCCGCCCGGCATGGCATCCAGCGGCTCCAGCGGCTGGAGGTCGAGCACGTGGCGGGCGAAGATGGAATAGGGATCGCGCAGGAAGGTCTCGATCTCGGTCACCGACAATTGGCGGGGACGCAGGGCCAGCGGCGGCTGTGGGTCCGGCTGAAGGAAGCGCGGCACGCGCGGGCCGGCGTCGAGCGCCGCCGCCGCCTGCCGCCACGCCTCGCCGCGGGCCTTGGCGGCGGTCCAGGCGACCTCCCCGGCCACGGTGGCCAGCCGCTGGAGAAACCGCGAGGGCACGCTCTGGGTGCCGCCCACCTTGCCGGGATAGGTCAGCACCACACAGCGGGCGCCAAAGGCCTGGACGAAATCATGCGCCGACAGGCCGATGCGGCGCTCCGGCTGGTCGAGGCCCAGTTCCGCCCGCATGGGCCGGCTGAGCCACGGATCGGTGCGGGTCTCGGGCGGCCAGGAGCCTTCCACCAGACCGCCCAGCACCACCAGATCCAGCGCCACGAGACGGGCTTCCAAGGGCCCGAGAATGCGCACCCGCTCCTCCACCTGCGCCGTGGGCCGCACCATGCGATCGGCGAACAGCGCCGAGATCGCATCCGCATACGCGTCCAGCGTCAGCGGCGGGCCGGCGGCGGCGGCATCGGCAATCTCGGCGAAGGCCACGGCCAGGGTCGCCGCGGCGGGATCGTCCGCCTCGGGGTCCAGCGGTCCGCACAGAGTTTCGAATGCCGCCCGATGCCCCGCCACCAGATCGTCCAGCGGGATGGCCGCGCCTTCGACCCAGCCGGTCATGGGCGCCAGCGCCACCGTGAGGCGATTCACCAGGTCCTGCGCCGCCTCTAGCTTGGCCGCGTCGATGCGGCGGCGTGGGTCGCGGCGGTGCAGGTCCTCCCGGTCGAACGCCGTGACCGCATCCGCCAGCCCTGTGATGCCAGCGCGCGGGCGCGGTCCCCGCAAGGCGATCAATTCCAGCGCTGCCACCGCCTCCTGCAAGGCGGCCGGCTCCAGATCCAGATGCACCCCGGGATGCGTCAGCAGCGCGAACACCGGCACCGGTGCGCAACCCTGGGCCACCACCCGCGCCAACAGACGGGCGAGACGGCCCGGCGCCGTCTCCGCCAAAGGCTCGCCGGCGGAATCATCGATGGCGATGCCGAAGCGCAGCAGTTCCGCCGCCACCCGCCGCGCCAGATCCCGATCCGGCGTCACCAGCGCCGCACGCTGGTCGGCCACGCCGAGGCTGGCCCGCAATTCCAGGGCGATGGCCAGGGCCTCCTCCCGCGGATCCTGGGCGGCGATCACCCGCACCTCCGCCAGCGCCGCCGCCTTCTGGGCCGCGGGCAGCCGGTCGGCCAGGCTGGCCCAGAGCTCCGCCGTCTCCGACTGGCGCAGGGCTTCGCTCAGCAGCCGCTCGCGCCCATAGGGGGCACGGCCACCGATTTCGCTCACATCCCGCCGCTCCAGCTCCAGGGTCCCAAGCAGATGGGCGAGGCCGTATTGCGGATGGTCCGGCGCGCTGGTGGCGTCCGCCGTCAGGAGTGCGAAGGCCGTCTCCTCCATGTCCAGATCCAGGCCCGGCAGCACCACCGCGCCTTGCGGCAGGCCGGCAATGGCCTTCAGCAGGCGGGCGGTGGCCGGCAAGGAGCCGGTGGAGCCGGCGGCAATCACCGGGCCGGCCTGCGGCCCCAAAGCCGTCAGACGCCGCACCTCCGCGTCCACCAGGCTGTCGCGCCGCTTGGCAGGGTCGACGGCGTTGCCCTCCTCCAGATGCGCGTCCCAGGCTTTGCGGGCGATGCGCAGGAAATCCAGGCTGATCTCGAAATAAGCGTCGTGCTCTTCGGGGACCAAGCCATCGAGCTTGTCCCAGTCGACGCCCGTGGTGCTCATCTGGTCGAACAGGGCGCCCAGTTCGTCGGCGAGCGCGATGGTGGCGGCGGGGCCGGCGGCCACCATAGCCTGCCCCTCGCCGGCGGCCAGGGCATCGCGCCAGCGGGCCACCAGCCCGGCCAGCGCGATGCGCCGATGCACCCCGGTCACCGCGCGGGGTGGCGCCAGCAAAGCAGCATCTTCGGAGAAGGCGAGCGCGTCCTCATCCACATCGCCCAAAGGCACGATGTGCGGCAGCAGCAGGGCGTGCCCGCCGCTCGCCTCCAGCAGAGCCTGTTCAAACAGCCGCCCGGCACGGCGGGTGGGCAGATAGATGGTGGCGCCGGCCAAGGCCAGCGGATCGCCCCGCGGCGCGAACCCCGGCACCAGGTCGCCGTCCAGCAGCGCCCGGGCGAGCGTCGCGAGAAAAGGGGCGGAGGACGGGATCGAGAACACGCGCGACATGGCAGGCCATCCCCCCGATGGGTCTTGGGTCCGCGACAGGCTCAGTCGCTGGAGCGGCGGATGGCTTCTTCTGCGGCGGGGATGGCCTCGGGCGTGCCCACATGCATCCACACGCCCTCCAGGCGCAAGCCGAACAGGCGGCCGGCGGCAATGGACGTATCGAAGACCCGCGTCAGCGAGAACGGCCCGTCGGGCGTGTCGGCGAACAGCTCCGGCTTCAGGATGCAGGCGCCGGCATAGACGAAGGGCGTGATCAGCCGCTCGCCGCGGCGTTCCAATTGCCCGTAGGGGTTCATCGAGAAGTCGCCGCGCCCGTCATAGCCGATGGAGGTGGCAGTGCCGGCGACCAGCAGCAGGGCATCCATGGTCTGCGGATCGAAACTTTCCATCAGGCGCAGCAGGTTGGGCCGCACGCCCTCGATCCAGATGGTGTCCGCATTGATGGCGATGAATGGCGCGCCATGGAAAAAGTGCAGCGCCTTCTTGATGCCGCCGCCGGTCTCCAGCAGCGCCCCGCGCTCGTCGGAAATATGCAGGTGCGGCGGCGCTGAGCGGCGCGCCAGATGGGCTTCCATCAGATCCGCATGGTGGTGGACATTGACCACCGCCTCGCGCACCTCGACCGCCTCCAGCCGATCCAGCACATGGTCGATCAGCGCCTTCCCCTCCACTTCCACCAGTGGTTTGGGGCGCGTGTCGGTCAGGGGGCGCATGCGGTTGCCGAGGCCGGCAGCCAGCACCATCGCGCGTGAAAGCGTCGTCACGATTGAAATTCCCTCGATGGCAGCACGGCCTCGTACCACATCCGCAGCGATCCGAGTTCCGGATGGGCGAGGCAGCGCGCGAGATACCGCCTAATACGGGGAAGGTGCCGCAGATAGTGTGGTTTGCCGTCGCGGGCATTCAGCCGGGCGAAGATGCCGAGGATCTTGGTCGCCCGCTGCGCGCCCATGAGCGCGTAGAGATGGCCGAAGCGCAGGGCATCGAAGGTCGGCTCGGCGTCTTCCCGCAGGCGCACATAATGCGCCAGCAGATGGGCCTCCAGTTGCTCCGGCACATCCACCCGCGCATCCTGCGCCAGGGAGGCGACATCATAGGCCGCCGGCCCCAGGACTGCATCCTGGAAGTCGATCAGGCCGACCTTGGCCAGGCCCTCGCGGTGGGGCAGCCAGATCAGGTTGGGGGAGTGGAAGTCCCGCAGCACCCAGGTCTGCGGCGCGCTCAGCACGGCGCTCAGGGCGCTGCGCCAGAGGAGGAGGAATTCCTCGCGGACCACAGTGTCCACCTGCGCCCCGCGGAAAGGCAGATACCAGTCCAGCAGCAGCTCCAGCTCGATCAGAAAGGCTTCCAGCGTATAGGTCGGCAGCACATAATCCGCCTGCGGGGCGATGTGCAGGACGCTCGGAAGCGAGCGGCCATGCAAGGTGGCCAGCACCTCCACCGCCGCGTCATAGCGCTCGCGGATCGGCTCGGGCGGGGTGCCGGAGACCACGCCATCGGAGCCCAGATCCTCCAGAACCAGCAGGCCGCGGTCGAGGTCGGCCGCATAAATGTTCGGAGCCGACAGGCCTTGGCCCCGCAGCGCCCGCGCCATGGCCACGAATGGACGTACGTCCTCCGCCAGATGGGCGAGACGGCTGTAGGGCAGGCCCCGCCGGACGGGCGGACCATCGGGACGGCGCGGCGCATTCATCAGCACCGCGGACCGCGCCCCCAGCACCAGCCGGGCATAGGAGCGGCTGGAGGCGTCGCCCTGCAGATACTGCCGCTCGGCGCCGTCGAAGCCGCTGGCTTCGATGAGGAACTCGGAGACGTGCAGGCGGTCGAGCCGCTCCACGAAGGCGCCGGCGCCCACCAATACGGCGCGCCGGGCATCGGGGCCGAGGTCGGGGGCCAGTTCCAGGGCGATGTCGAGCCGGTCGGCGGGCATGCGGTCCGGGGCGCGGTCCGGCCATTCCACCAGGAGAATGGCGTCCTCGCTCAGTTCGTCCCAGCCCATCTCTTCGAGTTCGTCGGGATCCTGGAGGCGATAGAGGTCCGCATGCGCGACCTTGCCGCGCGGGAATTCGTAGCCGATCACCAGCGAGAAGGTGGGGCTCGGCACTTCCAGGCCCGGATCGCCGGACAAGGCCCGCACCAAGGCACGCGCCAGCGCGGTCTTGCCGGCGCCCAGGTCGCCGGACAGCGCCACCACGTCGCCATTGGCGAGCCACGGCGCCAGCATGGCGGCCAGTTGTTCGGTATCCGCCAAGGCGCGCAACGTCACGGTGAAGGCCGGGACGGCGCCGGGAATGCGGTCGAGCACCAGGCTCATTCGGCGGCCTCGCTGCGGCGTGCCGCCAGGGGAAAAAGACAGGTGGCGAGGGTGCCGCCGCCGCGGGCCGGCGACAGCGTCACCGAGCCGCCATGGAGTTCCATGAACGAGCGCACGATGGACAGGCCGAGGCCCACCCCGCGATGGCCCGAGCCGCCCGCCTCGAAGCGCTGGAACATGTGCTCGACCATCTCCGGATCCACGCCCGCCCCATGGTCGCGCACCAGGATCGCCAGCGCATCGGGACGGCGCTCCGCCCGCAAGCTGACGCTGCTGCCGCGGGGGGCGGCGGCGATGGCATTGGACAACAGGTTGAACAGGATCTGCCGCACCCGCCGGCCATCGGCCACGAAGGTGCCGGCGTCGGCATCCTCGATGTGCAGCGTCACGCCCGCCTCGTCCAGCAGATCGCGCACTGCCTCGCCGGCCCCGTCCAGGGTGGCGCGCACGTCCACCTCGGCCAGATCGAGCGCCATGGCGCCCGCATCGATGGTGGCGAGGTCGAGAATGTCGTCGATCAGCGCCCTTAAGGAATCGGAGGAGTGCCGCACATGGTCGAGGAACTCGCTCTGGCGCGGATTGAGCGCGCCGGCGGTCCCCTCCGCCAGCAGATGGGCGTAGCCGATCAGCGTGTTGAGCGGCGTGCGCAGATGGTAGGAGACGTGGCCAACGAAGGCATTCTTCAGCGCATCTGCCGCTTCCAGCGCCTCGTTGCGCTCCAGCAGCGCCCGCTCCACCTTCACGCTGTCGGTGACATCCCGGAAGGTAACCATGGTGCCGCCATCGGGCAGCGGCTGGGCGGTGCCGTCGAGCACGCGCTTGTCCGCCCGCTCCAGGCGCAGCGTCTCGCCCTCGCGGTGGTCGAAGGCGGTGACCACGTTGCGAATGCGCGCCCAGGCGCCGCTCTCGCCATGCTTGGGCCGGCACATGGCGGCCACCGCATCAATGTGCGGCCGTTCGCCCAAGGCTTGCGCGCTCAGGGACCAGAGCTGGAGGAAGGCCACGTTATACAGCCGCAGCCGGCCGTCGGAGCCGAACACCGCCACCGCCTCTGCCAGTCCGTCCAGGGTCTCGCCCTGGATGCTGATGAGGCTGTTGTAGCGGCTCTTCAGCGCCATGCTCTCGGACATGTCGTCGAACAGATAGGTCACGCCGCCTTCGGCATTGGGGGTGACCACCACCCGCAGCATCTGCCCGTCCGGCAGGTGCCACCAATCCTCCACCGGCTCCAGCGCCCGATAGGCCTCCCGCAACTGCTCGCGCCAGGCGCGGAAATCCGCCTGCTCCGGCACCTTGCGCCGGGCGCGCAAGAGTTCGAGCACTTCGCCCTCGCTGGGATGCTTGTCGAGGAAGGAGGGCTCCAGGCCGAACAGCCGCTCATAAGCGGAATTCTGGAACACCAGCCGCTCGTCGGCGCCGAAGATCACCACCGCCGTATTGAGCTTGTCCAGGGTGCGCCGATGGGCTGCCACCCCATGGGCATGGGCGGCGCGCACGGCTTCCAATTCGGTCACGTCGATGGCCAGGCCCGCGGCCCCGTAGGTGCCGGCGGCTTCCACCACGTCCAGCAGCCGGCGCTTGCCGCCCGCCACCACCCGCACCCGCGCCCCATAGGGCTGGCCGGCGCGATGGGCGGCCAGGGCCGCGTCGCGCGAGGCCTGATCCAGCAATTCCAGCGGCGGCCCGGCGGGGGTGTCGGGCTGCACGGCGCGGGCGAAGGCCGCATTCACCGCCGCCAGCGCCCCATCCATGCCCCGGCGCCACATGGCCACCGGCGCCGCATCGAACAAGGCGCGCAAGGCCAGGGCCTCGTCTTGGGCGGACGCCTGCGCCAGGGAGACGCCCCGTTCGGCCGGGGCATCGCGCACCACCAGGACCCGCGCCCCGGCCGCGGCGCGGCCTTCCACGGAAATCGGTGTGCCCGCGGCATCCACGCCCCGAACGGTGAAGGGCTGCCCCTGCGCATCCAGGAGCGCCAGGGGGCCCGCCAAAGTGCGCGCCGCCTCCGGCCCCAGCCATTGGCTGATGCCTTGCGGCACGCCCGAGACACCACCCGGGTCGGCCTGAAAATCGAACTCCGCGGCCTCTCCGAACAGGTCCGGCGCGGTGCCCTCCCGCCACAGCACCATGCCGCGGGCATCGATGCCCAGCAGCGCGCGCAGCGCCTGCAGATCCGCCCGCAGATGCGCCGCCGCCTGCGCGGCCCGCTGCTCGGCGGCCCTATGGCGCGCCATGCCGAGCGCGGCGGCAAGGCCGGCGGCCAGCGCCAGCAGCGAGGCGCCGGCAGCCAGACCCATCAGCAGCCCGGAGGCAGAGGTGGCCTCGATCGGAGCCGCCTGGGCGGCCTGCGGCGCGAGCAGGAGGACGCAGACCGGAAGGGTCGCCCGCCGCCAAGTTGCAGGGGGTGCAAAGGTTTGGGACCATGACCGCCCCAGAGACGAGACCCGCGGGAGGGCGCCCAGGGCACCACGCTCCGCAAGCCCGCGGGCGCCGGTGCTGAGAGGACGGCGGTCGCGAGGCCGCGGCGCGCCGATGCTCTGGCTCCGATCGGCCATGCGCCCCTACATCCTTCCGTTCGCCAGATCGCTCCTCATGAGCGCCGCGCCGCCAGTGCGAATCAACGCCCGATCCTAAAGGAGGCGGGCCGGGGTTAGAAGCCCAGCCGCCGCCGGCCGCCGCGAACAGGTCAACGCCGGTTGCCGCCCGATTCAACCGGGCCGGCGCGCCATCCCGCGTCAACGCGCGGGCGGCACCTCTGCCTAATGGGCGGGTGCGGGCGCCCCGAAATACCCCTGCACGGTCTCCCAGGCCACGGTCTGGAGCAGGCGGGCGGTGGGCTCGTCCAGGCCCGCCCGGTAGCTGTTGCCCACCGGAGAGCGGCCGGTGAGCGAGGCGAAGATCACAGTGGCCGCCAGATAGCTGCCGGCCGGGCTGGGATGGCGCTTGTCCGGCGCATAGAGATTGAGATCGGGCTGGCGCTCCCGCAGCCGGGCGAAGGCCAGGCCCGCCGGAATGACCAACGCATCATTGGCATTGCCCACGCTGGTATAGGCCTCGGCCAGTTCCGCCGTCATCTCCGGCTTGTCCGCATAGGCCCAGGACATGAACAGCACCGGGCGCGCCGCATTCTGCCGCACGATGGCGCTGTCCTTCTTCACTTCCGAGGCAAAGGCGGCCTTCAACTGCGGATGGATGGGGCATTGGCTGCAATCCATCATCACCGCGGCGTCGAACAGCTTGCCGGGCGCGCTGAACACCACGTTGTTCTGATCGTCAAAGGTATAGCGGCCCAGCCCGCCGGGGCGGAAATAGCTGGCCACATCGTGCCAATCGAGGCCGGAGCCGCCGATGGTGACCATGATGGCGCGATAGTCCGCCTTGTGCTCGGGATCGGCCGCGCGCTCCAAGGCCAGGAGCTGGCTGTGGATGCCGTTGTTATAATAGAAGAAACTATTGCCGATGAAGAGCACGCTCTTGGGAAAGTCCGGCCCCAGGGTGGTGACCTTCGGGCGGGTCGGCCCGGCCGTCCCGGCAGCGGGCGCCGATTGCGCAGACGCGGCGGTGGCCAGCGTCATCGAACCCAGAACAAGCAGCGCCAGCGCGGCGATCGTGCGCCCTGTACGAACCATCGGCCTTCCTCCCTCACGCCGGCCGCTTCAGCGGCCGGTCATCTTATGGGAGGCATCCTGCCGATTTGCGTCAGAGCCGGCAACCCGCCCGCCCGCCCATGCGGGGCGGGCCAGGCGTCCTTGGGTCCGGTCACAGGCCTTCGAACAGAGCCGTGGAGAGATAGCGCTCGGCGAAGGAGGGCACGATCACCACGATGTTCTTGCCGACATTCTCCGGACGGGCGCCGATTTCCAGCGCCGCGGCCACCGCCGCGCCGGAGGAGATGCCGCCGGGAATGCCCTCGTAGCGGGCCAGAGCGCGGGCGGTGTCGAACGCGGTCTGGTTCCCCACCGTGACCACTTCGTCGATGATGCTGCGATCCAGCACGTCCGGCACGAAGCCGGCGCCGATGCCCTGGATCTTGTGCGGGCCGGGCTGGCCGCCGGACAGCACCGGGCTGTCCTCCGGCTCCACCGCCACCATGCGCAGGGACGCCTTGCGGGGCTTCAGCACCTGGCCGATGCCGGTGATCGTCCCGCCGGTCCCGACGCCGGACACCACCACGTCCACCGTTCCGTTGGTGTCGTTCCAGATTTCCTCGGCCGTGGTGGCGCGATGCACCGCCGGGTTGGCCTTGTTCTTGAACTGCTGCGGCATCACCGCCTTGGGCAATTCGCGGATCAATTCCTCGGCGCGGGCCACCGCCCCCTTCATGCCGAGGTTGGCCGGGGTGAGCACCAGTTCCGCGCCCAGCAGCGCCAGCATCTTGCGTCGCTCCACCGACATGCTCTCCGGCATCACCAGAATGAGCCGCAGGCCGCGGGCCGCCGCCACGAAGGCGAGCGCAATGCCGGTGTTGCCGGAGGTGGGCTCCACCATCACCGTGTCCGCATCCAGCACCCCGGCGTCCACCATGGCATCCACCATGGCCACGCCGATGCGATCTTTCACGCTGGCGATGGGATTGAAGAATTCCAGCTTGGCCAGGATGTTGGCCTTGACGCCGCGCAGCTCCGGCAGCCGATGCAGGCGCACCAAGGGGGTGTCGCCGATGGTCTGGGTGATGGAGTCGTAGACGCGCCCGCGACCGGGACGATGTTCCGCCGCTGCGGCGGCCTTGGCAGCGCTATGCGCCATGGAGCTGTCTCCTCGGATATGCGCCGGCGTGCGGCTGCGGCCGTCGCCGGTCAGATGGTGAAGTCGATACGCTCGTTGTCCGAGCCGTGGCCTTTGGTGTCGGCAGCGCGGCACAGGTCTTCGAGGGTGACGGTGTCCAGGGCCGCGTCGAACGTCTGCTCGGCCGCAGCCACCGCGGGCTGCACCACGTCCAGCACCAGAGGCGGGAGAATGATCTCCTTCTCCTCTTCGGCCCCTTCCACCACGCGGACGATCTCCGCCACGGACACGCGGCGGCGTTCACGGGCCAGTTCATAGCCGCCGCGGGGACCCCGCACCCCTTTCAGGACGCCGGCATGGACCAGGGCCTGCAGGACAGGCTCCAGCCGGCGCGGCGGCAGGCCATGACGGGCGGCAAGGGATTTGGCGGCGACGGGCGCGCCCCGCGCATGGACGGCGACATCCACCACGGCGGCAATGGCGAGCAGGCTTTTGTCGGATAAACGCGGCATGTGACTGTGGCTATCTCGATCTCGGCGCGACGTCGAGCCCTGTCGAACCAAAACCACCGACGCCGCGTGCAGTTTCACCCAATTTTCCGTTTTCCACCAGCTTTATTTGGCAAACCGCATTTACCACAAGCTGGGCGACCCGCAGACCCCGGGTGATGGCGAAGGGCGCCTCGCCGTGGTTGATCAGCAGCACCTGCACCTCGCCGCGATAATCCGCATCGATGGTGCCCGGCGCATTGAGCACGGTGACCCCGAATTTCAGCGCCAGCCCCGATCGCGGACGCACCTGGCCCTCGAAGCCTTCGGGCAGTTCCAGGCACAGGCCGGTGGGCACCAGCAGGCGGGCGCCGGGGGCCAGCGACAGGGGCGCATCCTCCGGCACGGCCGCCAGCAGATCCATCCCGGCGGAGGCTGCCGTCGCATAGGCCGGCAGCGGCAGGCCTTCGCCATGGGCCAGGCGCACCACCGGCACCGCGAGCGGGGCCACCGTCACGTTCTGCTCACTCAATTCATGCTCTCCTGAGATGTCATTCGCCCCGCGCCACCACGGCGGAGGGTCACGGCGCCTCGCCGGTCAGCGCCCCGGCGATGCGCACCACCAGACGGCGGGCGACCTCGGCCTTGCTGGCGGCGGGCCAGTCCTCCACGCCCTCGGCGGTGACCAGATGCACCGTATTGGTGTCCCCGCCCATGATGCCGGTGGCGGGGGAGACGTCATTGGCCACGATCCAGTCGCAGCCTTTGCGCAGCCGCTTGTCCTTGGCGTGGGCCACCACATGCTCGGTCTCGGCGGCAAAGCCCACCACCAGGCGCGGGCGCAAGGTGGAATGGCGGGCGATGGACGCCAGGATGTCGGGATTCTCCAGCAGCGACAGATGCGGCGTCCCGCCCTCGCCTTTCTTGATCTTCTGCTCGGCGGCATCGGCCACCCGCCAGTCCGCCACGGCGGCCGCGAAGATGGCGGCGTCGGTGGGCAAATTCTCCTCCACCGCCGCCATCATCTCCCGCGCGCTTTCCACCCGGATCACCCGCACGCCGCGCGGATCGGCCACCTGCACCGGCCCGGACACCAGCACCACCTCCGCCCCGGCCGCCGCCGCCGCCGCTGCAATGGCGTGGCCCTGCTTGCCGGAGGAGCGGTTGGCGATGTAGCGCACCGGATCGATGGGCTCCACCGTGGGGCCGGAGGTGACCAGGATCCGCCGGCCCTTGAGCAGCGGCACCGGCGCGTCGAACCGCGCCTCGATGGCGGCGAGGATCTCCAGCGGCTCGGCCATGCGGCCCTCGCCGAACTCGCCCCGCTCGGCCATGGCGCCGGAATTGGGACCGACGATGCCGGCGCCGTCCTCTTTCAGCAACGCCAGATTGCGGCGGGTGGCCGGATGCATCCACATGCGCGGGTTCATGGCCGGGGCGAACAGCACCGGCTTGTCGGTGGCCAGCAGCGCGGTGGAGGCCAGATCGTCAGCAAAGCCGTTGGCCGCCTTGGCCATGAGATCGGCGGTGGCGGGGGCCACCACCACCAGGTCCGCCTCCCGCGACAGGCGGATATGGCCGATGTCGTGCTCGGCGGTGAGGTCGAACAGATCGGTGAACACCCGCTCGCCGGTGAGCGCGCCCACGGACAAAGGGGTGACGAACTGCTGCGCGGCGGAGGTCATGATGGCCCGGACGCTGGCGCCCCGTTCCTTCAGCCGCCGGATCAGGTCCAGGCACTTATAGGCGGCAATGCCGCCGCCGATGATCAGAAGGATGCGTCGCTCGTGCAACATGGCGGGTCTCCCTGCGGCGTTGAACTAGAGCCGGATGCGTCCGGGCGCAATGCACCGGGCCTCGCACCCGCCCCGCCCCGACGGACTGTACGCGCGATCCCCCGCAAATGCCCATGGCGACGACCGACCGGAAAGCGACCCATGCCAGGAATTGCGACCGCGCCCTTGAGGGAGGTCAAGAGGGACACCCGGCCCGGGCCGTAGCGTGCCGCACGCAGATCCGCCGGGAGGGCGCCATGAATCGCAGAACCCTGCTGATGGGCGCCGCCGCGGCGGGTGCCGTCGCGGTGGCCGGGGCCGGTGCGGTTTGGACCAACCGGAATGCCCAGACCTGGCAGGACGCGACCGCGGCCCTGCGCCGGCCATTTCCCCCGGATGTCGGCGGCGCCGCCGCCCAGGAGGCGCTGATCCGCAGCGCGACGCTGGCCGCCAGCAGCCACAACACCCAGGCCTGGCGCTTTGCCCCGGATGGGGGCGGCATCACCCTGCTGCCGGATGTCAGCCGCCGCACCCCGGTGGTGGACCCGGACGATCATCACCTGTTCGTCAGTCTCGGCGCCGCAGCGGAAAATATGGTGCAGGCCGCACCCGCCCTGGGCCTGGTCGCGACGCCGCAGTTCGACCTCACCGGCGCGGGCGGCATCCGCGTCGCGCTGCGGCCGGGCAAAGTGCTGGTGACCGATCTTGGCCAGGCCATCCCCCACCGGCAATGCACGCGCGGCCTGTATGATGGCCGGCCGGTGCCGGCCGCCGCCCTTGCCGCGCTCACCGCCGCCGGCAGCGGCGGCGGGGTGTCCCTGCTGGTGATCACGCAGCGCCCGGCCATGGCGGCAGTGGCGGCCTTCATCCGCCATGCCACCGCCCGCCAACTGGCCGACCCCGCCTTCCGGACGGAACTGAAGTCCTGGATGCGCTTCAGTTACACCACCGCCCTCGCCACCGATGACGGCCTGTTCGCGCCGGTGTCCGGCACCCCGGCCCTGCCGGAGCCGCTGGGGCGCGCCCTGTTCGACTGGGTGCTGAGCGCCACGGCGGAGGCTGCCAAGTCTCAGGCGCAGATCGACAGTTCCGCCGGCCTGGCGATCTTCGCCTCGGATCGCGACGACCCGGCGCATTGGGTGGCCGCCGGGCGCGCCTACCAGCGCTTTGCCCTCACCGCCACCGCGCTCGGGCTCAAGCACGCTTTCCTCAATCAGGCGGTGGAGGTGGCCGCCGTGCGCCGCGACCTCGCCGCGCATCTGGGCCTGGGCGCGCGGCGGCCGGACCTGATCGTGCGGTTCGGCTATGGGGAATCGATGCCCTGGTCCCTGCGCCGGCCGGTGGCCGACGTGCTGGCCTGACCGCCCTCAGCGCAAGGCGATGATCAGCAGCGCCACGGCGATCACCCAAAGGGCCGCATTGCCCCAGAAGGCGCGCTTGGCTTCGGCGCGGCCGATGCCTTCCAGGCTCGCGGGCGACAGGTTGAAGCCGTGGCGGGTGGCCTCGTCCATCTGCGCCAGCACGCGGCCGGCGCGGGTGAGCAGCGCGGGGGCATCCAGCACGAAGCGCCCCACTTCCCCGATGCCGGACCCCGCCTGCTGCAACCGGCCCACCGGGCCGAGGTTCTGGGCGATCCAGTCTTCCACCACCGGGCCGGCGGTGGTCCACATGTTGAGCTTGGGATCGAGCGAGCGGGCCACGCCTTCCACCACCACCATGGTCTTCTGCAGCAGCAGCAGTTCCGGCCGGGTGGTCATGTCGAACAAAGCCGTGACTTCCAGCAGCAGCGACAGCAGCCGGGCCATGGAGATCTGATCGGCGGCGCGGGAATGGATCGGCTCGCCAATGGCGCGGATGGCCTGGGCGAAATCGTCCACCGAATGATGCGCGGGCACATAGCCCGCCTCGAAATGCACCTCCGCGGTGCGCTTCCAGTTGCGGGTGATGAAGCCGTAGAGGATCTCCGCCAAAAAGCGGCGCTCCTTGAGGCCCAGCCGGCCCATGATGCCGCAATCCACCACCACCAGGCGGCCCTGGGCATCCACGAACAGATTGCCCGGATGCATGTCCGCATGGAAGAAGCCGTCGCGCATGGCCTGGCGCAAAAAGGACTGCATGACGATGCGGGCCAGCGTCGGCAGATCGTGGCCGGCGGCTTCCAAAGCGGCGCGGTCGCTCAGCTTGATGCCGTCGATCCACTGGGTGGTCAGCACCTCGCGGGCGGAGCGATCCCAATCCACCGCCGGCACATGGATCTCGGCATCATCCGCCACATTCTCCGCTAGTTCCGCATAAGCGGCGGCCTCCAGGCGCAGATCCATCTCCATGGTAACGGAGCGGGCCAGCGTATCCACCACGGTTTCCAGCCTCAGGCGGCGGGCTTCGGGCGAGACGCGCTCCGCAAACGCCGCCACCCGGCGGAACGTCTTCATGTCGGCGCCGAAACGGCGCTCGATGCCGGGGCGCAGCACCTTCACCGCCACCGTGCGGCGGGTGCCGTCGGGATCCAGGATCACCGATTTGTGCACCTCGGCGATGGAGGCGGCGGCCACCGCCGGGCCGAAACTCTCGAACGCCTCCGTCAAAGGGCGATCCAGCGCGCCGATGACGGTGGCTTCCGCGGTGGCCTGCCCGAAGGGCGGCATGCGGTCCTGGAGGATCTCCAGGTCGCGGGCGACCGAAGGGCCCACCACGTCCGGGCGGGTGGCGAGGAATTGGCCGAGCTTGATGTAGGAGGGACCCAATCGGCTCAGCGCCGCCGACAGGCGGGCGGCGCGGGTGCCGGCATCGGGCCGGGCGATCATCTGGGCGATGCGCAGGCCGGGGCGCGCCAAGGGCGGCACCAGAGCCGGGTTCACCAAAGAGAGCACGCCTTCGCGCGCCAGCACATAGCCGGCACGGGCAAGACGGGCGGCGTCGATCAGAACAAGAATCACGCGGATGCCCCTCGGCGGCCGGACACGGCGGCCATCAGATGCGGTAGCCCGAATGCAGCGCCACCACGCCGCCGGTGAGCGGGGTGGCCGTCACGCGGGCAAAGCCGGCGGTGCGCATCATCTGCGCGAACACCTCCGGGGGCGGAAAGCGGCGGATCGACTCCACCAGATACTGGTAGGGCTCCGCATCGCCGGTGACCTGCCGGCCCATGGCCGGGATCACCTTGAAGGAATAAAATTCGTAGATCTTGTCCAGCAGCGGCACATCCACCTGGGAAAATTCCAGCACCAAAGCGCGTCCGCCGGGCTTCAGCACCCGGCGCATCTCGGTGAGCGCCAAAGGAATGCGCGGCACGTTGCGGATGCCGAAGGCGATGGTCACCGCATCGAAGCTGCCATCGGGAAACGGGAGCGCCTCCGCATTGGCCTCGGTGAATTCCACCCGGTCGGAGAGGCCGCGCTTCTCCGCCCGCTCGCGGCCCACCGCCAGCATTTCCGTATTGATGTCCGCCACCACCGCGCGGGTGCCCGGCCCGCCGGCGGAGACGGTGCGGAAGGCCACGTCGCCGGTGCCGCCCGCCAGATCCAGCAGGCGGAAGGGGCGCGTGCCCTGGGGCGGGCGCAGCTTGGCGACGAGGTCGTTCTTCCACGCCCGGTGCAGGCCGCCGGACATGAGATCGTTCATGATGTCGTAGCGGCGCGCCACCTTGTGGAATACGTCGTCCACCAGCGTCTGCTTCTCATCCAAGGGGACGGTGCGGTAGCCGAAATGGGTCTCGGCCGCGTCGGTGTCGGAGGGGTGCATGGCAAGGTCCCGGCGGATCGTTTCGGCGCGACCTTATCGGACCTTGGTCGAAGACGCCACGCGGCGCGGCGGAGTGGCGCGGGGGGGACGGCCGCGCTCAAGGTGCAGGTCCAAGCAGGGAAGGACGGCGCCCAATGCCGCAGGCCTCACGCCAGGGCCAGCGCCCCAGGTGGATCCGGCTTCCGCCGCCGCTCCAGGCGCCCTCAGCGGATGGGGTCGTAACTCGCCAAGATCGCCGTGCAGATTCCGGCATTGTAGAGGATGTGGCACAGCATGGAGGCGCGAACGCCGCCACCGACCTGTCGGGCAAGGGTGAGCACGAGGGTCGCGGGCAGGATGGCGATGATGCTCGAGGGTCTCACCAATCCGTGCGCCAGAACGAACGGCACGGCGGTGGCCAGCATGACCCAGGGAACGGCCCAGGTCCGGCGCAGTTCAGTCCAGATCCAGCCGCGGAAGAACAGTTCCTCGGCCACCGGGGCGAGGATCGCCATCTGCAGGATCAGCAGGGTTTCGGCGAGACGCCAGGGCCAGCCGAAACCAAGGTTGGCGGTTTGCCGGATTTCGTCCAGCAGGCGCATGAAGAATGTCGCCGGTGGATCGAGGTCCGATGTCCAGGTCGCGCCCAGAATGCCCAGACCCGCCGCCAGACCGCCGATCACCAACGGCCGCGTCATCTTCCCACTGCCCAGGCCTGCCGCTGCATTGCCCTGCCCGATCACCCGGGCCAAGCGAAGGCTGGCCCACATCTGGGCGCCGCACTGAAAGATGACCGCAAGAATGACGCACCAGACCAGCGCGACGCTGTGTGCCGGGGCATAGAGATCCACGATGCTGCCGAAGCCGGGCTCGACCAGGCGAAGGCCCAGCACGCGGCCGACCACCAGGGACGCGGCGAACATCAGGCCGAGCACCACCAGGACGGTGGCGACACTGATGGCCGCCAACCAGCCGCTCAGGGCCAGGAGCGCATGCCATGGCCCGCGCCGGAAGAAGGGGGACCGCAGGACAGGCGCCGTCAGGACGGCATCAGGCGCGCTCATCGGGCGCCCCCATCTGCGGGGCCGCGTGGGTCCAATACCGGCGCGGCTTGATCGCGCCGGGCGCCGGCGCAGCGGATCTGAATGGAGTGCGGAAGACCGGCGGCGCCGGCGTGAAGCCAAGCCGGTCGAGCTCCGGCAAGGACCAAGCCAATGCGGGCACGGACCAATGGCCACCCGTGTGGCGCACCTTGGCAGAGGCTAGATCCGCAAACAGTGATGTCCGCATGCGCCCCCCGGCTGCGTCAGCACCTCAATACGGTATAAAAATACTTAATGACTAGAATATGCAAGATCATCCGACTGAAAAAATCAAAGACGCCCAGCGCCTCTACATCGATTGCTTACGATATTTCTGGGTGGGACGGCGCACACCTTCCAATTCATCCAGGGGCAGCATTTCCATTTCCAGGAAGCCGTCCGCATCGCGGGTGCGCTTGCCGTCGGCCTTCGCCAGACCCGGCAGAGAAAACGGGAAGCACGACGCCCGCTTGCGGGCCTTGAGGGCTGCAACTTCTTTCCGCATGGGAAAGACCGGAACGTTAATCGTGAATGTCATGGCCATCCCCGCTATGGTTAATCAACACTTAACGCGGATTAATCGTCCCGCTTTTCTTCCCGTCCGCTGCCGATGCTCCCCTGAAGGCCTCATCGGTGCGGCGCAGGTCTAAGAAAGCCTGTCGAACGGGGCGGCAATGCGGCGCTCAAGGGGAGGAAGAGGGATCATCCAAAGGCGCGGCGATGCGTGTGGAAAATGCATCACTCAGCACACGCAAAGTGCTGCGCCGACTATTCGGCCGCGGACCGGGCCAGACGCGATTGCGCCAGCAGGGCGCGCAGGGCGGCGGGCTTCAGCGGCTTGTGCAGCACCGCCATCTCCGCCGCCCGGGCGGCATCGCGCACCTTGCGGCTGCGGTCGGCGGTGATCAGCGCGGCGGGCAGCTTGCCCAGTTTCCAGCGCAGCGCCATTACCGCTTCGATGCCGTGCCCCACGTCCAAATGATAATCCACCAGCACGAAGTCCGGCCGCACCTTGGCCGCGTGCACGCCCTCCAGGGCGGACGCCACGTCGGCGGCCTTGATCACCCGGCAGCCCCAGCCGGACAGCAGCAGTTCCATGCCATCGAGAATGGCCGGCTCATTGTCGATGGCGAGAATGGTCAGCCCCACCAGCGGCGCCGCACTGCGCGGCGGCTGCGTTGGCGGCTGCTGCTCCAGCGGCAAAGGCACCGCCACCGGCAGCTCCACCGCAAACACCGAGCCGCGCCCGGAGACCGAGCGCAGCGTCACCGGATGCTCCAGCACGCGGGCGATGCGCTCGACGATGGAGAGGCCCAGGCCCAGGCCGCGTGCCTCCCGCGCCCCCTGGTCCAGGCGCTGGAACTCCTGGAACACGATCCGGTGCTTGGACTTGGGGATGCCGACGCCGGTGTCGATGATCTCCACCACCACCTTGCCCTTGCGCCGCCGGCAGCCCACCAGCACCCGGCCGCGGGGGGTGTATTTCACCGCATTGGAGATGAGGTTCTGCAACAGCCGCCGCAGCAATCGGCGGTCGGAGCGCACGGTCAGGGTGCAGGGCACGAAGGTGAGGTCGAGCTTCTTCTCCTGCGCCAGGGGGGCGAATTCCAGCTCCAACTGTTTGAGCACCTCGTCCAGGCGGAAGGGCGCGATCTCCGGCCGCAGCACGCCGCTGTCGAGGCGCGAGATGTCCAGCAGCGCCACCAATATTTCTTCCACCGCTTCCAGCGAGGCGTCGATATTGCCGGCGAGGCGTGCCGCGTCCGCCCCCCGCGCCCGCTCCACCAGGCTGGTCACATAGAGGCGCGCGGCATTGAGCGGCTGCAGGATGTCGTGGCTCGCCGCCGCCAGGAAGCGGGTCTTGGAGAGATTGGCCTCCTCCGCGTCCGCCTTGGCCTTCTCCAGCGCCCGGTTGAGACGTTCCAGCTCCTCGGTGCGCTCGCGCACGCGCCGCTCCAGGGTCTCGTTGGCCCGCTCCAGCGTCACCTCCGCCTCCACGGCGGCGGTGATGTCGGTGAAGGTCACCACCGACCCGCCGTCGGGCATGGGGTCGGAGCGCACCTCGATCACCGCGCCCCGCTGGCTCAGGCGCTCCAGCACCGCACCGGTGGCGGCGGCATAGCGCACCGCCCGGGCCTCGTTGTCGGCATCGAGCGGCGCGTCGGAGGGCGCATGGGCGAGAATGTCCGCCAGCGGCGTGCCGATGGCATAGCATTCCGGCGGCAGGTCGAGCATGGCGCCGAAGCTGCGGTTCCAGCACACCAGCCGCGCCTCGCGGTCGAACACCGCGATGCCCTGGCCCACATGGTCGATGGCGTTCTGCAGCAGGTCGCGATTGTACTGGATGGCGGCGGAGGCATCGTCCAGCAGTTGCAGCGCCGCCTTGGTGGAGACCGTGCGCTTGCGCAGCAGCAGCGACAGCACCAGCCGCGAGGAGGCCGCCCCAATGGCCGAGGCCAGCAGATGCTCGGCGAACCGCACCAGATGGGCATCCGCCTCCCGCAGCGGGTCGAGCCGCACCCCCTGGTCGCGGGCATAGGTGCCAAAAGCGGTGCGCGCCCGCTCCTCGCCCAGATAGCGCGCCACCGTCACGATCAGTTCCTCGGTGCTCACCGAGGAGCGCCAGCGACGGAAGGCGGGGCGCACGATGGCCTGGTCGGAGGCGACGAACAGTCCCGCTTGCACCCGCTCGATGTCGCTGGGCCGGGTGAGGAAGGACACCACCAGCAGGCTCAAGGTGTTGAGGCCGAGGCTCCAGGCCACCCCATGGGCCAGTGGCCCGGCTTCCAGGCCGAACAGGCTTTCCGGCCGCAGCCAGCCGAGGGCGAACGGGCCGGCCTGCAGGAATTCCCGCGAGATCAGGCCGGTCTCGCTCAGGCTCGGCAGCAGCAAAGTGTAGGCCCACACCGCCATGCCCACCAGAATGCCGGTGATCGCCCCCTTGGCGGTGGCCCGCTGCCACAGCAAACCGGCAGCAAACGCCGGCCCTACCTGCGCGATCGCGGCGAACGACAACAGGCCGATCTGCGCCAGCTGCACCTCGCCGGTGGTGCGGTAATAGAGATAGGCCAGCAGCATGATGACGAAGATGGCCACCCGCCGCACCAGCAGCAGGGTCTCGGACATGTCATGCGGCGCGGCGCGGCCATCGGCGGGCTGGCGGACGCGGCGGCGCAGCAGCAGCGGCACCACCAGATCGTTGGAGATCATGATGGCCAGCGCCACCGATTCGACGATGACCATGGCGGTGGCCGCCGACAGCCCGCCGATGAAGGCCAAGAGCGCAAAGCCCTCGAACCCCGCCGCCAGGGGCACGGCCAGCACATAGACATCGCTGTCCACGGTGGCGAGCGGGAACAGGGTCATGCCCGCCAGCGCCAGGGGCACCACGAACAGATTGATGAGGATGAGATAGACCGGGAACAGCCAGCGGGCGCGGCGGATCTCCGCCTCGCTCTTGTTCTCCACCACCGCCACATGGAACTGCCGCGGCAGCAGCACGAAGGCGCCGGCGGAGAGCACGGTCATGGTGACCCAGTTCTCCAGCGAAATGCCACGCTCGAACGGCTTGGTCACCCCCGCTTCCACCGCGGCATGCCACAGGGCGCCGGGGCCGTCGAACACCACAAAGGTGACGAGCCCGCCCACCGTGAGGAAGGCCACCAGCTTCACCAGGGATTCGGTGGCCACCGCCAGCATCAGGCCGTTCTGATGCTCGGTGGCATCCGTGTGGCGGGTGCCGAACAGCACCGCGAACACCGCCATGGCGAAGGCCACGAACAGGGCCATGTCGCCACCCACCGGCAATTGCACCGGCTCGCCGGCCAGATGCCCGAGCACCGCCAGCAGCGAGGCCGACACCGCTTTCAGCTGCAGCGAAATGTAGGGAATGGACCCCACCACCGCCACCAGCGCCACCAGCGCCGCGATGCCCTGGTGCTTGCCGTAGCGAGCTGCGATGAAGTCGGCGATGGAGGTGATGTTGTGCGCCTTGGCAAGACGCACTATGCGCAGAAGCACCGGCGTGCCTACCGCAATGACGATCACCGGGCCGAGATAGATGGTGAGGAAATCAAAGCCCTGCGCGGTGGACAGGCCCACCGACCCATAGAAGGTCCAGGAGGTGCAATAGACCGCCAGCGACAGCGAATAGATGAACGGCCGCGAGGCCGACAGCGCCGGGCTGGAGCGCAAGCGATCCCCGAAGCTCGCCACGGCAAACAGGCAGCCGATGTAAGCGAACGCGAGGATGATGACGACCCAGGCCTGAAGCATGTCCTCCCTTCCGCGCGACGTGGCCGCCGCCTCTCGGCCCGCTTGACTGCCGGCCGTTATGCCAAGCTCACCAGGGTGCAGGCCACTTGTCCAGCGGCGGGGTCGGGGCCGTGTCTGGACTCCCCTTGGATGGGCGGGGAGGTGACGCGTGGGGAGCCCCGGCTGCCGTGGCCGCCACACAGCAATTTGCAGAGGGCAGAGCGATCGGCGCGCGTATGGTGGCGCCGAGCACGCGAGGCGCGGCGCGTGATGGCACGCGATCCGGCGCCCGCATATCGAACCAACAGGAGCTGCAACATGGCCGAACGCGCCGCCAAAATTCCCAGCGCCGATCATCCGATCACGATCGAGACCAATCCCAAGCGCGTGGTCGTGACGTTGCGCGGCCAGGTGCTCGCCGACAGCCGGGCAGCGCTGACGTTGCAGGAAGCGCGCTATCCCGCCGTCCAGTACATCCCTCGCGAAGACGTGGACATGGCGCAGCTCACCCGGACCACGCACACCACCTACTGCCCCTACAAGGGCGAATGCGCCTACTACAGCCTGCCCGGCGGCGATGCACGCGCGGCCAATGGGGTGTGGAGCTATGAAGCGCCCTACCCCGCGGTGGAGGCCATCAAGGGCCACTTGGCCTTCTATCCGGACCGGGTCGAGATCACCGAAAGCGCGTGACGCGGATCGGCCGGCAAAGATCGGGCGGCAACCTGATGCGGCAAGTCATGCGGGGGAGAGTCATGCGGGGGAAAGCCAGGCGATCCGCCTGACCCCGCCCGAAATGCCCGACCCCGCCGCCCTGCGTCCTCACCCGGCGCTGGCGGCGGCGTCGCCGCGGGCGGCCTGCTTCTCGCGGCGGCGCTGCACCGACGAGGGGATGTTCATGCTCTCGCGATATTTGGCGACGGTGCGGCGGGCGATGTCCACGCCGTCCTCCTTCAGCTTCTGCACCAGGGTGTCGTCGGACAGCACGTCGTCCACGGTCTCCGCCTCGATGAGCGCCTTGATGCGGTGACGCACCGCCTCCGCCGCATGGGCCTCGCCGCCACCGGAGGAGGCGATGGAGGAGGAGAAGAAGAACTTCATCTCCAGCACGCCGCGCGGCGTCGAGATGTATTTGTTCGAGGTGACGCGGGAGACGGTGGATTCGTGCATGCCGATGGCATCGGCCACCGTGCGCAGGTTCAGGGGCCGCAGATAGCGCACCCCATGCACCAGGAAGGCATCCTGCTGGCGCACGATCTCGCTGGCCACCTTCAGGATGGTGCGGGCGCGCTGGTCCAGCGAGCGGGTGAGCCAGGAGGCGGACTGCATGCAGTCCGCCAAAAAGGTCTTCTCCTGCGCCGAGCGGGCCGCCTTGGCCACCGTGGCATGGTACATCTGGTTCACCAGCACCCGAGGCAAGGTGTCGGAATTCAGCTCCACCAGCCAGGAGCCGTCGGACGCCTCGCGCACGAACACGTCTGGCACCAGCGGATGCACCACGCCGCCGCCATAGGCCAGGCCCGGCTTGGGATCGAGCCGGCGGATCTCGGCGATCATGTCCGCCAGGTCTTCCGCATCCACGCCGCAGATCCGGCGCAGGGCATTGCGGTCGTGGCGGGCGAGCAGTTCCAGATTGTCTAGCAGCGCCTGCATGGCCGGATCACAGCGGTTGCGGTCGCGCAATTGCAGCGCCAGGCATTCCGACAGCGTCCGCGCCCCGACGCCCGAAGGCTCAAACGTCTGGATCACGCGCAGCACGTCGTCCACCACCGCCCGGGATGCGCCCAGTTGGGTGGCCACCGCATCGAGGTCGCCGGAGAAATAGCCGGTCTCGTCGATCAGCCCGATGAGGTTGAGGCCGATGAGCCGGCGCACCGGATCGGGCTCGGCCACCGCCAGTTGAGCTTCCAGATGATCGGCCAGCGTGGTCTCGGCCGCCAAAAAGGCTTCGGGATTATAGTCCTCGCCGCGGTCCCCGCCGCCGCCCCATTCCGCCGTGGAGCCGCCGCCGGTCTGGCCGGGCGCGGCGAGGCGCCCCGCCGGAACTTCGTCGGGAAACACGTTGCCGAGATCGGTGTCGAGGCGGGTCTCGATGGCCTCGCGGGTGGGGGCGAGGTCGCTCTCCAGCCAATCGCCGGAGACCGGGGCGCCGCTCGCCGCCGGGGCGGGCGGCTCGTCATGGGGGCTGGGCAGATCGTGCTCGGCGCTGTCCGGCTCGCTGGCGCGCTCCAGCAGCGGATTGCGCTCCAGCTCCGCTTCCACATAGGCCACCAGCTCCAGATTGGAGAGCTGGAGCAGCTTGATAGCCTGCATCAGCTGCGGGGTCATCACCAGAGACTGGGTCTGGCGAAACTCCATCTTCGGGCTCATCGCCATGGCGAAAGCCCTCCTGCGCGCCCGCTCTCAACCGTCCGAGGCGGAAGGCGGCGCGCCTGTGTCACAGCCGGAACTCTTCGCCGAGGTACAGCCGCCGGACATCGGGGCTGGCCACAATGGATTCCGGGTCGCCCTCCATCAGCACCGTGCCGGAGTGGATGATATAGGCCCGGTCGATGAGCCCGAGGGTCTCGCGCACATTGTGGTCGGTGATCAGCACGCCGATGCCGCGAGTGGTGAGATGGCGCACCAATGACTGGATGTCGCCCACTGCGATGGGATCGATGCCGGCGAACGGCTCGTCCAGCAGCATGAAGGCCGGCCGGCTGGCCAGCGCGCGGGCGATCTCCACGCGCCGCCGCTCACCGCCCGACAAGGCGATGGATGGCGACTTGCGCACGTGGGTGATTTTGAATTCCTCGAGCAGCGCGTCCATTTCCTCGTGGCGCCGCTTCTTGTTGGGCTCGCGGATCTCCAGCACTGCCAGGAGATTGTCCTCCACCGTCAGGCCGCGAAAAATCGAGGCCTCCTGCGGCAGATAGCCGATGCCCAGGCGCGCGCGGCGGTACATGGGCATGGGGGTCACATCGTGACCCTCCAGCTCGATGCGGCCCTGATCGGCCTTCACCAGGCCGGTGATCATGTAGAAGACGGTGGTCTTGCCGGCGCCGTTGGGGCCCAGCAGGCCGACCGCCTCGCCGCGGCGCACGTTGACGCTGACGTCGCGCACCACCTTGCGGCCGCCATAGGACTTGGCCAGGCCGAAGGCGGCGAGCGTGCCCTCGCCCGGCGCGAGCTGCTGCTCGTCCCCCGGCTCCCAACCGTCCGCCTCGTCGGCATAGCCGCGCAGGGCGGCCGGCGCGTCGTGCGTGGCCGCGCTGGAGAGGGAGTGTGTCTGTGTGGCGTTTCTACCGAACATGGACAGGACGTTCATCCCGGGCTCCGGTTCGCAGCCCCCGTGATTGGTTTAGTCCTTCCAAACGGCCAGCGCAATGCAACATGCAAAAAATGGGCCGTTTTGCCTCACCGCGCAAATAAGCATTGCTTACCGCCGCGCGGGGCCCCGCCCGGCGTGCCGTGACCCAGGTTCAGGGCGGTCAGCGGCGCGGCTGCGCCGGGGCTGCGCCAGGGGCATCCTGCTTCATGCTGCCAGGCACGATCAGGCTTTCCACGCGCCCGCCCTCGAATTTCGAGACGCCCGAGGTGAGATCCACCACCAGGCGCTGGCCCCGGATCACGTTGGGTCCCTGGGTGAGCACCACCGGCTTGCCGGTCATGGTCACGGTGTTGGTCTTCATCTCGAAGATGCCGGTGTCGCCGGTGGCGGTCTGGTCCTTTGTCTGGACCACGACACCACCTGTCGCTTCCAGCTTGCGGATCTTGCCGGAATCCGACGGCGTGCCGCCCTGCACGGCGGCCACGTCGCCGTCGTAGAAGACCTTCAGCTCCGGGCTGCGCAAGGTGGTGTCGCCCTGGGTGACGACCACATTGCCGGAGAAGATCGCGATCTTCTCCTTGTCGTGCACTTCCAAGGTGTTGGAATTGATGCGCACCGGCTCGTCGCGGTTGCGGGCGAAGCCCTGCAGCGCATTGGGCGGGCCGCTGGGGGCCGACTGCGCCGCAGGGGCGGCCGGCGGGGCAGCGATCGACGGGGCGGCGATGAGACCGACCAGCGCCGCGGCCAGGAGGCCGGAGGACAGCCGGCTCATGGCTTCACGACGGGCTGGGGCGCCGGCGCGGGGGGCGCATCGGTCTTGGGCAGGTTGGAGAGGCGGAAGTCCAATTGCACGTTCCCCTCGAACAGCGCGCGGCTGCCGCGATCGGTGATCTTCAGCCGGTCCGCCACCAGGCGGCCGTCCATGTAGGTCAGGACTGCGTGGTGCTCGGTGGTGACCGTGCCGGCCTTCACATCGATGTCCGCATCCTGGAGCTTGCCGGCATAGCCGCCATTGGTGGCGAGGTCCACCCCATCGGAAAGGGTAATGAACTGGGTCTTGGTATCGAGGGTGCCGGTGTGGGACTTGACGGTCGCCCACCCCTTGTTGGCCAGCTCCAGCCGCGCGAACACGTCGGTCAGCCCGATGATGTCCGGCCGGGTCACGTCCTGCGTCGCCGAGTCCGCGGTGATGTTATAGGCGCGATTGTCGTCGGTGAATCCGGTCAGCTTCGGCGCCTCCATGGTCAGGCGCGTGCCGCTCAGGCTCAGGGTGCCCAGGCTGAAGGGCAGCTCCATCTTCATGGACATCTTGGCCACCAGCGGAACGGCGATCATCAGCAGCAAGGCGACGACCAGCGTCGCCGGCAGCAGGCGCTTGATCACCCGCACACGGGCGCTGTGGCGGCTGGCGCGACGGAAATCCGGCGCGGCGCGCGTCACGAAGTCCGCAGCCTCGCGGCGATCGAAATCCTGTGGGGACACGTGTCTGTTCATTGCTCACTGTTCGGGAACAGGCGCACGCGCCACGGCCCCCCTTCCGGCCCGTCGGGACCGGATCGCGCGCCGCCCCCAGCGCGATACCGGCGTTTGATTTGGGTGCAAAGCACCCAATGGCGAAGCATCACCGAAACGCATATGGCGCGCAAGTCGCCCGGCGCAAGTCGCGCGATGGGAGGGCCTGCGTTTTGCAGTGCCAGAGCTCGGTCTGCGGCCCCCGCCGTCACGAATGGGCGAAAATATCCTCTTCGCTCCAGCCGGCCAGATCCAGCGCGGCGCGGGTCGGCAGGAAGGCGAAGCACTGCGCCGCCAGATCGCTGCGGCCTTCGCGCCGGAGCATGGCCTCCAGCTTGTCCTTGCATCCGTGCAAATACAGCACGTCCGACGCGGCATAGGCGAGCTGGGCCTCGGTGAGGTCGGTGGCCGCCCAATCGGAGCTTTGCTGCTGCTTGGACAGGTCCACGCCGAGGAGTTCGCGCACCAGATCCTTGAGTCCATGCCGGTCGGTATAGGTGCGCACCAGGCGCGAGGCGATCTTGGTGCAGAACACCGGCGCGGTGACCACGCCGAAGGTCTGCTTGAGCACGGCAATGTCGAAACGCCCGAAGTGGAACAACTTGACCACCGCCGGGTCCGACAGCAGGCGCACCAGATTGGGGGCGCTGGCGGCGGTGGCCCCGGCGGGGATCTGCACCAAATCCGCATCGCCGTCGCCATTGGACAATTGCACCAGGCAGAGCCGGTCGCGGTGGGGCCGCAGGCCGAGGGTCTCGGTGTCGATGGCGACCACGGACGCGGGGCGATAATCGTCGGGCAGGTCGCCGCGGTGGAGT
Source organism: Azorhizobium sp. (assembly GCA_965227945.1). Classification (GTDB taxonomy): domain Bacteria; phylum Pseudomonadota; class Alphaproteobacteria; order Rhizobiales; family Xanthobacteraceae; genus Azorhizobium. The sequence continues at coordinate 64,254 of CBDDGQ010000006.1, forward strand.
CGGATGGTCATGGGGCGGCAGGATCCTGGAAGCCGGACGAAACGGGTTTGCCGGCTTCTAGAGCATGTTCCGGCAAAACTGAAGCCTCATGCCGGTTGATCGCGGCCCCACCCGGCTCCGGCGGACACCGGCCTCAGTGAACGCCGGCGGGCGCCAGCACCCGGCGCATGCGCACGGCCGCGTCCTCCGGATCCCGCAGGCACCGGGCGGCATCGGCCAAGCGGAACAGTTCCGCCAGATGCTGCACCGACCGCCCGCTCTGCTGGCCGCCGATCATGGTGAAATGATCCTGCAAGCCGTTGAGATAGGCCAAGAAGACCACGCCGGTCTTATAAAAGCGGGTCGGCGCCTTGAAGATGTGCCGGGACAGCGGGACGGTGGGCGCGAGGATGGCCTCGAAGGCGCCCCGGTCGCCCTCCGCCAGCTTGCCGAGGGCGACGGCGGCCACCGGCGCGATGGCGTCGAAAATGCCCAAAAGGGCGTCCGAATAGCCCTGCACGTCGCCGGCGATCAGCTCGGCATAATTGAAATCGTCGCCCGTATACATGCGCACGCCCTGTGCCAGGCGCCGACGCATGGCGATTTCCTTGTCCTTGGACAGCAGCGAGATCTTCACCCCATCCACCTTATGGGCGTGGGTGGCCAGGATATCGAGGCAGGTGCCCATGGCCACGTCGGTATCCGCATTTCCCCAGTATCCGGCGAGCGCCGGATCAAACATGTCGCCCAGCCAGTGGATGATCACCGGCTCGCGCACCTGCGAGAGGATGCGGTCATAGACCTTGGCGTAGTCGTCCGGCCCCCGGGCGGCATGGGCCAGCGCCCGGCTGGCCATCAGGATGATGCGCCCGCCCTGCCCCTCCACGAAGGCCACCTGCTCCTCATAGGCGCGGATCACATCGTCGAGGGTCACATCCGGACCCGGCGCGAGATGCTCGGTGCCGACCCCGGAGGCCACCAGGGCGCCGGGCCGCGTACGGGCATCCGCCAGGACCCGGCGAATCAGCTCCTGCGCCGCCGGCCAGTCGAGCCCCATGCCGCGCTGCGCGGTGTCCATGGCTTCCGCGACGCCGAAGCCGAGGTCCCACAGATGATGGCGGAACGCCAAGGTGCGGTCCCAGTCGATGGCGGCATCCAGCCAGGGATCATTGTCCGCCAAGGGGTCGGCCACCACATGGGCGGCGGCATACGCGATGCGGTTGAACGTGGGCGCCACGCCGGGCGGCGGCGCCAGCGGCGTCTGCGTCACGGTGTAAGGGGCAAGCCCGCCCGGAACCGGCAAGGTCAAAGTGGTCATGGGCGCATCTCCCCTCGGGCGCCGCGAGGGACAGCGCCGCTTGGTAAGTAACCAGTTGGTTAACACTGCTCACATGGCGACCGAAAGTCAATGGCACCCCGGCGTGCGCCCTGGGGTCCGCTGTGGCGCCGTATCGCTGCCCCAATTGGGGCCGAACGCTGCCGGCTCGCTTTTGCGGCCCACAGGATGACAGCGTGCCAGATCCCTTCGCGAGTTTCGGGGCGGCGCCCAAAGGCGCCCGCCTCGCCCGCATGCAGCGCTCCCCGCATTTTCGCGACGCCGCCTTTCAAAATCCGGTTCCCACGCAATTGCTCACCCCCGGCGCCGCGCCGCGCATCCTGGCCGGCCGCTTTGCCGGGGGCGCCGCCCGTCGCCCGCCGGGCCCGGTGCGGGTGGCGGACGACGCTGCCACTGCCTTGCGCCACCCGCCGGAGACGGGGCTGCGGGTGACCTGGCTGGGCCACGCCAGCACTTTGATTGAGATGGGGGATCAGCGGCTTCTGCTGGATCCCGTCTGGTCCGAGCGGGTGTCGCCCTTTTCGCGAATCGGCCCGCGGCGCTTCCATGCCCCGCCGCTGGCGCTGGCGGATCTGCCCGCCCTGGACGCCATCGTGCTGTCGCACGATCATTATGATCATCTGGACGCGCCCACCGTCCTGGCGCTGGCGGCCGATCCCCGTCAGGCCCAGGCGGTGTTCCTGGCGCCCTTGGGTGTCGGCGCGCATCTGGAGCGATTCGGCGTCCCGCCGGCGCGAATCGTCGAACTGGATCTGCATGAGGCGGCGCAGATCGGCGCGGTGCGCCTGACCGCGACCCCCGCCCGGCATTTCTCCCGCCGGAGCCTGCGCGGCAACGGCACTTTGTGGTGCTCTTATGTGCTGGAAGGTCCGGGCCAGCGGCTCTTCTTCAGCGGTGACAGCGGGTTCTTTCCCGGCTTCGCCGACATCGGGGCCGCCTACGGCCCGTTCGATCTCTCGCTGATCGCCATCGGCGCCTATAGCGACGACTGGCCGGACGTGCATCTGACCCCCGAGGAAGCGCTGGAGGCCCACGCGCTGCTGCGCGGCGGCGTGCTGCTGCCGATCCATTGGTCGACCTTCGATCTGGCGCCCCATCCCTGGTCCGAGCCGGCCGAGCGGCTGCTGGCAGCCCGCCCCGCGTCCGTGGCGCTGGCCCTGCCCCGCCCCGGGCAATCGGTGGAACCGGGCCGCGTCCTGCCGCAGCAGCCGTGGTGGCGCGATCTGTCGTAGCGGCGCCGCCCGCGCGCAAACGGGCCCGCGAATCAGCGCGCGGGGCCAGCCAAAGGCGGGCCAATCAGGATGTCAGGGCTGGGAAATGAGAGATGGTGGAGCCAGACGGAATCGAACCGACGACCTCTTCAATGCCATTGAAGCGCTCTCCCAACTGAGCTATGGCCCCACCGGGCCGCGGGCTGCGAACCCTGGCTCCGGAACGATCGCTGACAGGTCATCACTGACACGTCATTGCGTCCCGCATCCAGGATCCGCCGGGATGTCCCGCGACGGTTGCCCGAGACGATCAGGTCCCAGGCCCCAAACGATTGAGGCACCGCCCCGAATCGCAAACACACAGCCGCTTTGCGGCGGCGACGCCGCTGACGGCGCAATCGCCGTGGCGATCACGATCTCAGGCGGCGGCAGAAATGAGAAGTGGTGGAGCCAGACGGAATCGAACCGACGACCTCTTCAATGCCATTGAAGCGCTCTCCCAACTGAGCTATGGCCCCACCGGGTCGCGGGCTGCGGGCTGCGTCGCCTGGAAGATCAATGAAATCTCACTGATCTCTTCCGACATCGGCCCGCCGGGAAGTCCCGCGACGGTTGCTCGGGACTGGTGTGCCCCGAGCGAGAGCGGCCTTTAAGCACAAGCCGCAGACCGCATCAAGTCTCTTCGTCGTCTTCGAGGCCTTCTCCGATCAAATCGGCGACGTCATCCTCATCATCTTCGTCTTCTTCGAGGAAGGTATCGTCGTCGGCTTCGGCGTCGATCTCCTCGTCCACATCAACGTCTTCAGCCCCCGGCAGGACCTTGGCGCCCGTGGTTTCCTCTTCGGCTTCCTCGAGGCTGATGATTTCCACATCCGCCACGTCATCCACCTCTGCTTCGGCAGCAGGAGCAGCGCGCGCCGCCTCGGCCCGGCTTCCGGCGCGCGGGGCGGGTTCGAAGTAGGAACGCGGGTACGTTTCACCGGTGAACGGAGAAACGACTGGGTCCTTGTTCAGATCGTAGAACTTGCGGCCCGTAACCGGACAGACGCGCTTGGTTCCGAGTTCAGGCTTCGCCACGGCAAAGATCCTCGGGGGCTCATTGTAAAAGGAGGGTGCTCCATTGGCCAAAGCACATGGCCCTGTCAAGGCGGAATTAAATTCGGCCGCGTGGCGAGGCCGTTTCGGCTGTGTTAGAGGGGCGCTTCGATCCACGCATTTGCCCGCCATATCGCCGCGCGAATCCAGTCGCACCGCGAGATCCGGCGTGCCAGAGGCCGTCGCCATGCCCCCCGTCGAGACCCCCGCCCCGTCTGCCGCCTCCGGCCATGGTTCCGCGCCGCGGCCCGCCACCGGCCGGCCCTCGCCGGGACTGCACGGGACGGTGCGGGTGCCCGGCGACAAATCGGTGTCGCATCGCGCGCTGATCTTCGGCGCCCTGGCGCAGGGCGAAACGCAGATCACCGGCCTGCTGGAAGGCGAGGACGTGCTCAACACCGCCAAGGCCTGCACCGCACTGGGCGCGCAGGTGGAGCGACTGGGCGACGGTCAGTGGCGGGTGCGTGGGGTGGGCGTCGGCCAGTTCCGCGCCCCTGACGCGCCGCTGGATTTCGGCAATTCCGGCACCGGCGTGCGGCTGATGATGGGCGCGGTGGCCGGCAATCCCATCGCCGCCACGTTCGATGGCGACGCCAGCCTGCGCAAGCGGCCCATGAAGCGCGTGCTCGATCCGCTGGCCGCCATGGGCGTGAAACTGGTGGAGGAGGCGCCCGGCGGTCGCCTGCCCATGCGCCTGGAGGGCGTGTCCGACCTCAAGGCGTTCACTTACGAGACGCCGGTGCCCTCGGCGCAGGTGAAGTCCGCCGTGCTGCTGGCGGGCCTTGCCGCGTCCGGCGAGACCGTGGTGGTGGAGCGCGAGGCCACACGTGACCACACCGAGCGGATGCTGGCGCATTTCGGCGCCGATGTGCGGGTGGAGCCCCACGGCCCCCACGGGCGCCGCATCACCCTCAAGGGCCGGCCCGAGCTGAAAGCCGCCCCCGTGGACGTGCCCTCGGATCCGTCCTCCGCCGCTTTCCCGCTGGTGGCGGCGCTGATCGTGCCGGGGTCGGACATCGTCCTCACCGACGTGATGATGAACCCGCTGCGCACCGGCCTCATCACCACGCTGAAGGAAATGGGCGCCAGCATCGAGACGCTGGCCGAGCGCACCGAAGGCGGCGAGACCGTCGCGGACCTGCGGGTGCGCTATTCCCGCCTGACCGGGGTGGCGGTGCCGCCCGAGCGGGCGCCGGCCATGATCGATGAATATCCGGTGCTGGCGGTGGCGTCCGCCTTAGCCCAGGGCGAGACGCGGATGCAAGGCCTCGCCGAACTGCGGGTGAAGGAAAGCGACCGCCTCGCCGCCGTGGCGGACGGCCTGGCCGCCTGCGGCATCGCTTATCGCATCGAGGGCGATGACCTCATCGTCACCGGCGCCCCGGACGTCACCGGCGGCGGTCCGGTGGCCACCCACATGGACCACCGCATCGCCATGGCCTTCCTGGTGCTGGGCCTCGCCAGCCTCCAGGGGGTCGCTGTGGACGACATGAGCTTCATCGCCACCTCCTTCCCCACCTTCATGCCGATGATGGCCGGCCTTGGCGCCATCCTGACCGAAGGCGCGTGATGATCATCGCCATCGACGGGCCGGCCGCGTCCGGCAAAGGCACGCTCGGCAAACGCATCGCCGGGCATCTGGGCCTGCCGCATCTGGACACCGGCCTGCTCTACCGCGCCGTGGGCGCCCATTGCGTGGCCGCCGGCACCCTGGACGACGTGGCCGCTTCGGCGGAGGCGGCGCGGGCCCTGGATGTGAGCGCGCTCGATCCCGAGAGCCTGCGCACCGGCGCGCTCGGCGAAGCCGCCTCCGTGGTGGCGGCCCGGCCGGAGGTGCGCGCCGCGCTGGTGGACCTCCAGCGGCGCTTTGCCGCCCAGCCCGGCGGCGCGGTGCTGGACGGCCGCGACATCGGCACGGTGATCTGCCCGGATGCCACGGTGAAGCTGTTCGTGACCGCCGCGCCGGCGGTGCGGGCCGAGCGGCGCTTCCGCGAACTGGCCGCCCGCGACCCGCTCGCCTCCTACGACGCCGTGCTGGCCGACATCCACAAGCGCGACGCCCGCGACACCGGCCGCACCGCCGCGCCGCTGCTGCAGGCGGCGGATGCGGTGCTGCTGGACACCTCGGCCCTGGGCATTGAGGAGACGTTCGCGGCGGCGCTGGCCATCATCGAGGCGGCGCGCGCCCGCGCCTCCTGAGCGCCCGGTTCATTGACATCCCGGCGCCCCCGCCCTTTAGTGGCGCCATCGATGGTCCCGGTCGCGTGAGCGTTTCACGTCGCCGGGTGAAAAGGGAATGCGGACTGGATCTGATCCATCAACCGCAGCTGCCCCCGCAACTGTAGGCGGTGAGCCCGTGCCATAAGCCACTGGATGCCCGGATGTTCCGGGCTCCGGGAAGGCGGCACACGGTCACGACCCGCCAGCCAGGAGACCTGCCATCGATGAGGAGTGCGCCGGGCGGGGTGCCCTGGCAAAGCGCCCTTTCGGCCCGCGCGCGGGCCTGCTGCACCCATGGACCTGCGCGCCTTGCAGCAGCACGATTTGATCGACCCGCGTGATAGGACCCAGCCGGACGCGCGTGCCCCGCTGCGTGACGCGCCCGTCACGTCCGGCACGACCGTGGGGTCAGACGCAGTTGCCGACGCCCCGCAAACCGCCGCATCTCCGGCCCCGGCCCCCGAGATCCCGCCGGTGACCCTGTTCGTCTGCACCACCTGCAAGGCCACCGACGCCGCGCCCGACGCGGCCCCCGCGGGTTCGGATCTGTTCGATGCGGTGCAGGCGCTCTCAACCGGCGACGCCACCCTCGACCAGGTGGCCGTCCACCCCGTGAAATGCCTGGGCAATTGCAAGCACGGCCTCAGCGCGGCGCTGATCCGCCGCGATGGCTGGACCTATGTGTTCGGCGACCTCGTGCCCACCTCTGCCGAGGATCTCCTCACCGGCGCCCGCCTGTTCCTCACCTCCACCGACGGCATCCTGCCCTGGCGCGGCCGGCCCGACGTGCTCAAGCGCAACATGGTGGCGCGCGTCCCGCCGCTGGCGGTCTCGCCGCCCGCCTCCTGAATTCCCAATTTTCTCCCGGAGCCTTCATGACCTCTCCCGCCCCGTCCCTCGCCCGCATTCCCTGCACCATCGTCACCGGCTTCCTCGGCGCGGGGAAGACCACGCTGATCCGCCACCTGCTGGAAAATGCCAACGGCAAGCGCCTGGCGGTGATCGTCAACGAGTTCGGCGACGTGGGCATCGACGGCGAGATCCTCAAAGGCTGCGGCATCGAGGCCTGCCCGGAGGACAATATCGTCGAACTGTCCAACGGCTGCCTGTGCTGCACGGTGGCGGACGACTTCGTGCCGGCGCTGGATCTCATCCTGTCGCGCGGCGTGGATCACATCCTGATCGAGACCTCGGGCCTGGCGCTGCCCAAGCCTTTGGTCCAGGCGTTCCAGTGGCCGGCCATCAAGAGCCGGGTGACCGTGGATGGGGTGGTGGCGGTGGTGGACGGCCCGGCGCTGGCTGCCGGCCGCGTCGCCCATGATCTCGATGCGCTGGCCGCCCAGCGCGCCGCCGACGACAGTCTGGACCATGACGATCCGGTGGAAGAGGTGTTCGAGGACCAGATCGCCTGCGCCGATCTCGTCATCATCTCCAAGTCCGACCTCATGGACGCCGACGCCGCCGAGAAGGCCGGCGTGATGGTCGCCGCGGCCCTGCCCCGCGCGGTGAGCGTGATCCGCGCCACCGGCGGCAAGGTGGATGCCAGCGTCATGCTCGGCCTCGGCGTCGGCACCGAGGATGAGATCGACGCCCGCAAGACCCACCATGACGACGAACTGGACCACGACCACGACGATTTCGACAGCTTCGTCGTGACCTTGCCCGAGATCGCCGATCCGGTGGCGCTGGCCGCCCGCGTCTCCGCCGCCGCCGAGGCGCCCGACGTGCTGCGGGTGAAGGGCTTTGCCGCCGTCTCCGGCAAGCCGCTGCGGCTGCTGGTGCAGGGCGTCGGCCCGCGTGTGTCGCACCATTTCGACCGCCCCTGGCGCTCGGACGAGACCCGCGCCGGCGCACTGGTGGTGATCGGGCTGAAGGGCTTCGACCGCGCCGCCGTGGAACGGGCCTTGCTGGGCTGAGCCATGCACATTCTCGCCAGCACATCGGCCACCATCGAGGACCTGGCGGAGCCCATCGATCTCCGCCTGCCTCCGGCTGACGTGCTGGTGCTGTCCTTCACCGACAGCGACCTGCTCTCCCTCGCCGCCGCGTGGCGGCAGGGGGCGGCGCACTTCCCCAGCCTGCGCCTCGTGCGGCTGAAGGACCTGCGCCATCCCATGTCGGTGGATCTGTGGATCGACCGCTCGGCGCGCCGCGCCAAGGTGATCCTGGTCCGCATGCTGGGCGGCCTGGAGTGGTGGCGCTATGGCGCGGAGCGCTTGGCTGACATGGCTCGGCAAGAGGGGCTGAAGCTCGCGCTGCTGCCGGGCGAGGATCAGGACGATCCCCGTCTCGCCGCCCTCTCCACCCTGCCGGCGGACGAACTGGCAAGCCTGCTGGCCTATTTCCGCAAGGGCGGCCCGGACAATATGGGCGCCCTGCTGCGCTGCGTGACCCGTCTGGCGGGACAGGATGCGGGCGAGCCCGCTCCCGCCGCCCCGGTGCCGCCCGCGGCCTTCTACCGGCCGGGCATCGGCGCGGTGGACCGCGATGCGGTGCTGCGGGCACCGGTGGAGGCCCATGGTGCTTCTCCAGGCGGCGACGAAGCGGGATCCGCTGCCGAGTGCCCCCTGTCCCAGAACGGGACCGGACCGGCCGATGCGGAGAACACGCACGGATCAAACCCGGCCCGAATCACTGTTGACGCCGAATCCACGGTCTGTTCTCCCGCTCCCAGCGAGACAATGGAGGCCGTCGCATCGGAGGCGACGGCGGAGACGGATGCCGTGTCCCAGAACGGGACCGCGCCTGCCGACGCGGAGAACGGGGCCGGATCAAACCCGGCCCGAATCGCTGCCCAGGCCGAAACCACGGTCTGTTCCCCCGCGCCTAGCGCGACTGCGGACACCGCTCCCACACCCCCGCGCGACACGCCCCCTCTCCCGCTTGCGGGGGAGGGTTGGGGAGGGGGCAGCGCGCCCGCCACCGACGCACCATCCGCCAATTTAGCGCCCGCCCCCGCGCTGCGCGCGGCGCCCCCTCCCTGCCCTCCCCCGCAGGCGGGAGAGGGTGAAACCGGGGAGCGCGGCGCTCGCGATTCGTCGGGCGCAGCTGCATTGATCGGCGCAGAAGAGCCTGCCCTCTCCACCCCACGCCACGCGCCCCCTCCCCCCTTGCGGGGGAGGGCTGGGGAGGGGGGTGAAACGCCCACCAACCCACACCACGCCCCTTCTCCTGTTTCCATTGCAGCACCCAACCGCCCCCGCGCCTTGCTGCTGTTCTACCGCTCCATGTGGCTGGCGGGGGATGTGGCGCCCATCGATGCCCTCGCCGGCGCGCTGTGCGCCCAGGGGCTGACGCCGGTGCCGATCTTCCTCACCAGCCTGAAGGATCCCGCCGCACGGAGCTTCGTGCGGGACGCTATCGCCGACATCGCCCCCGACATCATCCTCACCGCCACCGCCTTTGCGGCGGGCGACGGCGATGATTTGTTCGCCCCCGGCGGACCGCCAGTCTTGCAAGTGGTCCCGGCCACCACCGCGCATGCCGCCTGGAGCGAGAATGCGCGGGGCTTGGCGGCAGCGGATCTGGCCATGCATGTGGTGCTGCCCGAGCTGGATGGGCGGGTGCTGGCGGGCGCCATCTCGTTCAAGGACATGGCCCCGCTCGATGCGGAACTGGCCTTCAGCGCCGCGGTCAATCGGCCAGAGGCGGACGGCATCGCCCAGGTGGCGGCGCGGGCGGCGGCTCTGGTGCGCCTCGCCCGGACGCCCAAGGCGCAGCGGCGGCTGGCGATCCTGATGCCGGACTATCCCGGCGCCCCCGGCCGCACCGGCTATGCGGTGGGCCTCGATGTGCCCGAGAGCGTGCGCCAGTTGCTGGAGACCCTGGCGGGCGAGGGCTATGACGTGCCCCCCGCGCCCGCCGATGCCCGCGATCTGCTGGCCCAGATCGATCATTCCGGCGTTCCCTATCCCCTGGACGCCTATCGCGCCGCCCTCGCCACCTTGCCCGAGGCAACCCAAGGCGCCATCGCCGCCGCCTGGGGACCGCCCGAGGCGGATGCCGATGCGCGCGACGGCGCTTTCACGTTCCGCGCCGCCCGCTTCGGCACCGCTGTGGTGGCGCTGGCGCCAGAGCGGGGCGCGGCGCTGGACCGCCGCGCCGATTATCACGACCCCGCCTTGCCGCCGCGCCACGCTTTGCTGGCGTTTGGCTTCTGGCTGCGGCAGGCGTTTGATGCCCATGCTCTGGTCCATATGGGCGCCCACGGCACGCTGGAATGGCTGCCGGGCAAGACCGTGGCGCTCACCCCCGCCTGCTTCCCGCAGGCGGTGCTGGGGGCGCTGCCGATGATCTATCCCTTCATCGTCTCCAATCCGGGCGAAGCCGCCCAGGCCAAGCGGCGCATCGCGGCGGTGACCTTGGGCCATCTGCCGCCGCCTTTGGCCGGCGCCGGGCTGAGTGAGGCCGAGCAGCGGCTGGAGCGGCTGGTGGACGAATATGCCCAGGCCGACGGCCTCGACCGCCGCCGCCGCGAGCGCCTCGCCCGGCTGATCGTGGACACCGCCGCCGAGACCGGCCTCGCCACCGTGGCCGGCGTCTCCGCCGATGCGGACCCCGACCAGGCCCTGCGCCGCATCGATGCCTGGCTGTGCGACGTCAAGGATCTGGCGGTGAAGGACGGCCTACACATCTATGGCGCCGCCGACAGTGGGGACGCCGTGCGCCGCATCAGCGGCGAGGCTGAGCGGGCGGCCCTGCTCAGCGCTTTGGATGGCCGCCACATTCCCGCCGGCCCGGCAGGCGCCCCCGCCCGCGGGCGGCGGGACGTGCTGCCCACCGGGCGGAACCTGTTCACCGCCGATCCCCGCGCCATCCCCACCCCGACCGCTTTGGATCTGGGGCGCCTCGCCGCCGACGAGGTGATCCGCACCTATCTCCAGGAGCATGGCGACTATCCCCGCGCCGTGGTGATCGATCTGTGGGGCAGCGCCACCTTGCGCACCGGCGGCGAGGAGATCGCCCAGGGGCTCAGCCTCATGGGCTGCCGGCCGCAGTGGGATCCATCCAGCGGCCGCGTCACCGGTATTGAGGTGTTGCCGCCGGCGGTTCTCGGCCGTCCGCGCGTGGATGTCACATGGCGCATTTCCGGCCTGTTCCGAGACATCTTCCCGGCGCAAGTGTCACTTCTGGATGCGGCCACCCGCGCGGTCGCCGCCCGCCCCGATGAAGGCGACGACAACCCGCTCGCCCAGCGCCAGGAGGCGGACCCCGCCCGCATCTTCGGCGCCGCGCCGGGGGCTTATGGCGCCGGCATCGAGGACCATCTGGCCCGGGGCGCCTTCACCGAGCGCGCCACCCTCGGCCAGCTCTATCTGGACCACACCTCGCACAGCTATGGCGGCGCCACCGGCGCCGCCCGTCCCGCCCCCGGCGCCTTCGCCGCGCGGGTCGCCACCGCCGATGCCTTGCTGCATGGGGCGGACGATCCCGCCCGCGACCTGCTGGACGGTGGCGCGGATAGTGCCTTCATGGGTGGCTTCGCCGCCGCCGCGCAGGCTCTGGGGCGCAATGTGGACCTGATCGTGCTGGATACCAGCGATCCCCAGAAGCCCAAGGCGCGGGATCTGGCCACCGCTCTGGCCCGGATCGTCCATGGACGGGTGTCGCAGGTGTTCATCGCCGGCCAAATGCGCCACGGGCCGCGCGGCGCCTCGGAACTGCTGGAGACCGTGGACCGGCTGGTGGCCTTCGCGGAGACCACCGGGCGGGTGGACCCGTCCCTGCTGGATGCCCTCCACGCCGCCTATCTGGGTGACGAGACGGTGCGCGCCTTCCTCATGGATCAGAACCCGGAGGCCGCCGCCGCCATGGCTGCCCGCTTCGCGGACGCCCGCCGTCGCGGCCTGTGGCATGCCCGGCGCAACGACATCGATGCGGATCTCGCCGCGCTGCGGGCGGAGGCGGCCGAATGACCCCCGTCGTGCCCCCCTCCCGTCGCGGCGCCTGCCCGGCGCTGACCGCCCCCATGGCCACCGGCGACGGCCTGCTGGTGCGCCTGGTGCCGGTGGACGGTGCGCTGTCCCCGGAGGCCCTGATCGGCCTGTGCGATGCCGCATTGGCGTTCGGCAACGGCATCCTGGAATTGACGGCCCGCGGCAGCCTGCAGATCCGCGGGCTGCGCCCGGAGACAGTCGGCCCGCTCAACGATGCGGTGAACGCTTTGGGCATTGCCGCCCGCGAGGGCCTGCCGCTGGATGTGTCGCCCTTGGCCGGACTGGAAGCCGGCGAGCGGAGCGATGTCCGCCGGCTGGCGGCTGGCATTCGCGCAGCGATCTCCCCCTTCGCCGCACGGCTGGGGCCGAAAGTCTCGGTGGTGATCGATGCCGGCGGCGCCATCTCGCTGGCGGCGCTGAAGGGGGACATCCGCCTCACGCTGGAGCGCCCGCAGACAGACGCCGCTCCCGCGTGCAGCGCCAGCGGCGCCCCCCCCATCGCGACAGCGCCCGCCGAAACATTCGCACCGATCCAATGGGCCGTCGCCCTTGCCGGAGACGCCGCCACCGCCCGCGCCCTCGGCAGCCTTCCGGAGGCCCGCCTCGTCGCCGTGGTGGCGGAGTTGCTCGGACGTCTGGCGCAGATCGGGCCGACCGCGCGCATGGCGGACATCCTCCGCACCACCGACCTGCCAACGCTTCAACGCCAGCTCACCGTTGTGCCGCCGCTGGACAGCGCGCCCCAAGGCCCGTCAGCCCCGCTCCCCAGGCTGGACGACAAGGCCGGGCCCGCGACTTCCCCGCCCCCCTGCGAGCCCCGCCCGGCCGCCGCCCCCATTGCCAGCTTTCCCCTGGCGGACGGCACGGTGGCCCTCGGCATCGGCCTGCCCTTCGGCCATATGGATGCCGCCACGCTGAAGTCCCTGGTGGCGGCCGCCCAGGCGGTGGGCGCCCGCGATCTGCGGCCGGCGCCGGGGCGGGTGCTGCTGGCGACCCATCTCACGCCATCCGGTGCGGCGGATCTGCGCGCCGCCGCGGCCGCCCTCGGCTTCCTGACCCAGGCGGACGACCCCCGCCGCTTCGTCGCCGCCTGTGCCGGCGCGCCGGCCTGCGCCTCCGGCCACATTCCGGCCCGCGCTTTGGCGCCGGAGGTGGCGGCGACGCTGGCCCCGGTGCTCGACGGCTCGCTGGAGGTGCACGTCTCCGGCTGCGCCAAGGGCTGCGCCCATCCCGCCACGGCCGCCCTGACCCTGGTGGGCGTCGAGCCGGATGCCATGGACAAGGCGGTCGCGCTCGTGCGAGAGGGCAAAGCGGGCGATGCCACGCAGCCGATCGAGACGGTTGCGGCGCTGTTGCCCGCCCTCGCCCGCTTCGCCGCGGCCCTCACCGCCGCGCGGCGGCCCGGCGAGACCAGCGCCGAGGCCTTGACCCGTCTGTCGCCCCCGGATCGACCGGGGCCGGCGCTGTTGGAGTTCGCCGTGTTGGAGTCTGCCCCGTGAGCGCACCGATGTTCGATTATGTGCGCGACGGCACCGCCATCTATGAGCGCTCCTTCGCCATCATCCGCGCCGAGGCGGACCTCAGCCGCTTCTCCCCCGGCGAGGCGGATCTCGCGGTGCGCATGATCCACGCCTGCGGGCTGGTGGAGGCGGCGCGCGACTTCGTGTTCGGCCCCGGCTTTGTGGAGGCGGCCCGCGGCGCCCTGGAAGCGGGCGCGCCGATCCTGTGCGACGCGCACATGGTGGCCCAGGGCGTGACCCACGCCCGCCTGCCGGCCAAGAACCAGGTGATCTGCACCTTGCGCGATCCCCGCGTGCCGGAGCTGGCCGCGCGCACCGGCACCACCCGGTCAGCCGCCGCGCTGGATCTGTGGCCCGAGCATCTGGCCGGCGCGGTGGTGGCCATCGGCAATGCGCCCACCGCTCTGTTCCATTTGCTGGAGATGCTGGATGCGGGCGCCCCGCGCCCCGCCGCCATCCTCGGCATGCCCGTGGGCTTCGTGGGCGCTGCGGAGTCCAAGGATGCGCTGGCGGAGGATTCCCGCGGCATCCCGTTCGCCATCGTCCGTGGCCGTCTGGGCGGCAGCGCCATCACCGCGGCTGCCGTCAACGCCTTGGCGAGGGCCGGCCTGTGAATGCCGCCATCGGCCAGTTGATCGGCGTCGGCGTCGGTCCCGGCGACCCGGAGCTGATGACCCTGAAAGCGGTGCGGGCGCTGGGCGCGGCGGATGTGATCGCCCACTTCGCCAAGGCCGGCAACCACAGCCATGCCCGCGGCATCGCCAGCGCCCACTTCTGCCCCGGCGCGGAAGAACTGCCGCTGCTGTATCCGGTGACGACGGAAATCCATCGCCACGACGCCGCCTATCGCCTGGCCATCGGCGCCTTCTATGACGAATCCGCCGCGCGGGTGGCCGAGCATCTCATGGCCGGGCGCACCGTGGCGGTGCTCAGCGAGGGCGACCCGCTGTTCTATGGCTCCTATATGCATCTGCATGTGCGGCTTGCGCACAAATTCCCCACCATTGTCATCCCCGGCGTGACCGGCATGTCCGGCTGCTGGTCGCAGGCGGGCGCGCCCATCGCCCAGGGCGACGACGTGCTGATGGTGCTGCCCGGCACCCTCAGCGAAGAGGACCTCGCCCGCCGCTTGGCCCAGGCGGATGCGGCGGTGATCATGAAGGTGGGGCGCAACCTGCCGAAGATCCGCCGGGCGCTGGCCGCCGCCGGGCGCCTGCCCCGGGCGCTTTATGCGGAGCGCGGCACCATGAGCGACGGCTTCGTCATGCCCCTGGCGGAGCGTCCCGACGACAAGGCCCCGTATTTTGCCATCGTGCTGGTGCCCGGCTGGGAGGGAGCCGCGTGAGTGGGCGCCTCTTCGTCGTCGGCCTCGGCCCCGGCGCCGCGGCCCAGATGACGCCGCAGGCGCTGGACGCGCTGGCCCAGTGCGATGAACTCTATGGCTACGGCCCGTATCTGGACCGGGTGCCGGTGCGCGAAGGCCAGTCGCGTTTTGCTTCCGACAATCGCGAGGAACTGGACCGCGCCACCGCCGCCTTGGAGCGGGCGGTGGCCGGTGCCCGCGTGGGCGTGGTGTCCGGCGGCGATGCGGGCGTGTTCGCCATGGCGGCCGCGGTGTGCGAGGCCATGGAGAAGGGGCCGGTCGCCTTCCGTACCGTGGACTTCGAAGTCATTCCCGGAATTACCGCCATGCTGGCGGTGGCCGCGCGGATCGGCGCGCCCTTGGGCCATGACTTCTGCGCTTTGTCGCTCTCCGACAATCTCAAGCCCTGGCCGCTGGTGGAACGGCGCCTCACGGCGGCGGCGGAAGCGGGCTTCGTCATCGCGCTTTATAATCCCATCAGCCGGGCGCGGCCCTGGCAATTGGGTGCTGCGTTCGATCTGCTGCGCCAGACGCTGCCCGGAACCGTGCCGGTGATCTTCGGCCGCGCCGCCGGACGGGCGGATGAGCGCATCACCTTGGCGACCCTGGCGGACGCGGACGCAAGCATTGCCGACATGGCCACCTGCGTGATCATCGGCTCGGCGCAGACCCGCCTGGTGGAGCGGCCCGGCCTGCCGCCTTTGGTCTATTCGCCCCGGTCTGCCCCGTGAGGCGCCAGCCCGGCGTATCCGCCCCTCGCCGGCAGGATCTCCTCCACCCAGGCGGCGGCCGCCGCCACGCTGTCCACGGCCGTCACCTCCGGAACCGCGGGGCGGCGCAGCAGGATCACCGTGAGGCCCAAGTCGCGCGCCGCGGCGATCTTGCCATAGGTGGCGGCGCCGCCGCTGTTCTTGGCGACGATGACTTCGATGTCGTGTGCCCTCAGCAGGGCCTGGTCGTCGTCTTGCGTGAAAGGTCCGCGCGCCAGCACATAGGTCGCTGCCGGCACTGCCAATGGCGGGACGATGGGATCGACGCTGCGCACCACATAGGCGTGCTGGGGCGCCGCCTCGAAGGCGCGCACCTCGTTCCGGCCCAGCGCCAGGAAGGCGCGGCAGGGCGCGGTGCCCAGCGCCGCCACCGCCGCGGGGACATCGGCCACCTCCTGCCAGCGATCGCCCGGCACCTGCGCCCAGGGCGGCCGGCGCAGAGCCAGCAGCGGCACGCCGGCGGCGGCGCAGGCCTGCGCCGCATGGGCGGACATCACCGCCGCATAGGGATGGGTGGCATCGATCACCGCCCCGATGCGGGCGGTTGCCAGATACGCTTTGAGCCCCGCCACCCCGCCGAAGCCGCCCACCCGCACTGGAACCGGCTGCTCGGCGGGGTTTTCCGTGCGTCCGGCGAGAGACACAATAAGCTCAAGATCGGTGCGCGGGGCGAGTCGCGCGGCCAGGGCCCGGGCGTCCCCGGTGCCCCCCAGGATGAGGATGCGAGAGCGCATGCAGGCGTCACCCGCGATGGCATCGGACGGCTCGGGGTCTGACATGGCACAGCACATGGCGCAGGACACTGCCGCACCGGAGCCCTGGCTGTCCATCGTGGGCATTGGCGAGGACGGCGCATCGGGCCTGTCGCCGGCCGCCGCGGCGCGCATTTCGGCGGCCGAGCTGGTGTTCGGCGGCGCCCGTCATCTGGCCCTGGCCGGCGCGCTGGTGCGCGGCGCCGCTTGCCCCTGGCCTAGCCCATTTTCCGACGGCATCGCCGCCGTATTGGCCGCCCGCGGGCAAAAAGTCTGCGTGCTGGCCTCCGGCGATCCCTTCCTGCATGGGGTCGGGGCCACCCTGGCGCGATACGTGCCCGCGGCCGAGATGGCGGTCAATCCGGCCCCTTCCGCTTTCAGCCTCGCGGCGGCCCGGCTCGGCTGGCCGCTGGCGGACGTGGCGCAGATTTCCCTGCATGGCCGGGCCATCGGCCGCATCCGCCCCGCCTTGCAGCCGGGGGCGCGCATCCTGGCGCTGACCTCCGATGGCGAGGGGCCGCGGCAGGTGGCGGCGCTGCTCTCCGCCTTGGGCTTCGGCCGCACCCGCCTCACCGTGCTGGAGGCGCTGGGCGGCCCGCGGGCCCGCCTGCGCACCACGCTGGCCGAGGACTTCGATCTGGCGGCGGTGGATCCGCTCAATGTGCTGGCGCTGGAGGTGGTGGCAACCCCCGCCGCCGCCGTGCTGCCGCTCACCTGCGGCCTGCCGGACGATCTGTTCGCCCATGACGGCCAGCTCACCAAGCGCGAGATCCGCGCCATGACCCTTTCGGCTCTGGCCCCCCGCCAGGGCGAATTGCTGTGGGACGTGGGCGCCGGGGCCGGCTCGGTGGCCATCGAATGGCTGCTGACCCATGCCTCGCTCGCCGCCATCGCCATCGAGGGGCATGCGGTGCGCGCCGCGCGCATCGCCGACAATGCGCAGGCGCTGGGCGTGCCGCAGCTGGAGGTGGTGGTTGGCGCTGCGCCCGCGGCCTTTGCCGGGCTGGCGCGGCCGGATGTGGTGTTCATCGGCGGCGGCGGCTCGGAGCCCGGCGTGATGGACCAGGCGATCGCCGCCCTGCGGCCCGGCGGCCGGCTGGTGGCCAATGCGGTGACGCTGGAGACCGAAGCGGTGCTGCTGGACCATTCCCAGCGGCTCGGCGGCAGCCTGACGCGCATCGCCTTGTCCCGCGCGGTGCCGGTGAAGGGGATGACCGGCTGGCGGCCCGCCATGCCGATCACCCAGTGGTGCTGGACCAAACCACAGGAGAGCCAAGCATGATCGTCGCCGGTGTGGGCAGCAAGCGCGGTGTCACCGCCGACGACGTCCTCGCCGCCATCGATGCGGCGCTGGCGCGGGTGGGGCTGGAGCGCGCGGCGGTCAAGGTGGTGGCCACCCCGGCGGTGAAAGGCGGGGAAGTGGGCATTGCGGAAGCCGCCGCTCGCCTCGGCCTGCCTTTGGTTCTGGTGCCCCAGGGCCAGCTGGAAGCCATGGCGGAACGGGCCCAGACCCATTCCGACCGGGTGGTGGCGCTGCTGCGCGTGCCCTCCGCCGCCGAGACCGCGGCGCTCGCCGCCTGCGGCCTCGATGCCCATCTGCTCGGCCCGCGGCTGGCGCTGGGCTCGGTGACCTGCGCCTTGGCGCGCAGCGGGCCGGCCGCATGACCGTCCATTTCATCGGCGCCGGCCCGGGCGCGGCCGACCTCATCACCGTGCGCGGCCGCGATCTCATCGCCCGCTGCCCGGTGTGCCTCTATGCCGGGTCCATCGTCTCGCCGGAGTTGCTGGCCTATTGCCCGCCCCGGGCCCGCATCGTCGACACCGCCCCGCTGGATCTTGACCGCATCGAACAGGAATATGTGGCCGCCCATGCGGCCGGCCAGGATGTGGCCCGCCTGCATTCCGGCGACCTGTCGGTCTATAGCGCGGTGGCTGAGCAGATCCGGCGGCTGGAGCGGCACGCCATCCCTTACACCCTCACCCCCGGCGTGCCCGCCTTCGCGGCGGCGGCGGCGGCGCTGGGGCGCGAACTCACCGTGCCGGAAGTGGCGCAATCCCTGGTGCTCACCCGCGTCTCCGGCCGCGCCTCGGCCATGCCGGAGAGCGAGCGGCTCGCCGCCTTCGCCGCCACGGGCGCGACGCTGGCCATTCATCTGGCCATCCATGCGGTGGATGCGGTGGTGGCAGACCTCACGCCCTTCTATGGCGCCGATTGCCCGGTGGCGGTGGTGGTGAAGGCCTCCTGGCCGGACGAGCGCATCGTGCGCGGCACGCTCGCCACCATCGCCGCCCAGGTGGCGGCGGACCCCATCGCCCGCACCGCCTTGATCCTGGTGGGCCGGGCGCTGGGCGCCACCGACTTCCGCGACAGCGCGCTTTATGACGTGGACTATGTGCGCCGGTTCCGCGGGATGGCCGAATGAACCGCTCAGTCCACGGCGCGGAACGGCGCCTGCCCCATGAGCACGCCGTCGCGGTCGAACACCACGATCTCCAGCGCCGTGCCGCTGCCACGCAGGACCGGGGCTGCCGTGGCCCAGGCGCGCGCCGCCACCAGATCGCCCAGCGCCACGCCGGCCGCCGCCGCCTCCTGGAAGGCCAGCGCCACGGTGTTGGCCGAACCGATACGGTCCGCCAGATCGAGATCCGCGCCCGCCTCCCGCGCCAGATGGGCGAGCGCGGTGAGATCGGCGCTGCCGCGCTTGGAATGCAGGTCCAGCAGGCCCTGGGCCAGTTTGGTCATCTTGGCGACGCCGCCGGCCAGGGTCACGCGGGGCACGGGGTGGGTGCGCAGATATTTCAGCGTGCCGCCGACGAAATCGCCCATGTCCAGCAGCGCGGTTTCGGGCAGGCCGTGCAGCGCCTGGATGGCGGCCTCGGAGGCGGAGCCGGTGGCCCCGGCCACATGGGTCAGCCCCATGGCGCGGGCAACATCCACGCCGCGATGGATGGAATGGATCCAGGCGGCGCAGGAGAACGGGATCACGATGCCCGTGGTGCCCAGCACGGAGAGGCCGCCGACGATGCCGAGGCGCCCGTTGAGCGTCCGCTTGGCAAGAATTTCGCCCCCGGGGATGGAAATCTCCACCTCCGCATCGGCGCCAACGCCCGCCGCCCGCGCCACCTCGGCGATGCCCTGGGCGATCATCGCCCGTGGCACCGGATTGATGGCCGGTTCGCCGGGCGGAATCGGCAGGCCGGGGCGGGTCACCGTGCCGACGCCTTCGCCGGCCCGGAAGGTGACGCCGCTGCCCGGCACGCCCCGGCGCACGGTGGCGCACACCAAGGCGCCATGGGTGACATCGGGGTCGTCGCCCGCATCCTTGATGATGCCGGCGCTGGCGCTGTCGCCCGTCACCCCGGTTGTGGCCAAGGCGAAGGCCGGGCGGGCGCCGCCGGGCAGTTCCACCTCCACCGGATCGGGAAACACGCCCGTCACCAGCGCCGCGAAGGCCGCCTTGGCGGCGCCGGCCGCGCAGGCGCCCGTGGTCCAGCCGCGGCGGAGCGGCCGGTCGGGGGCGCCGCCGGGCTGCTCTTCGAAGTGCCCCTCGGGCTGATCTTCGGACGGATTCTCGTCGCCATTCACGTCGCCGCTCATGGTCCCCTACATAGGCCGGCCACGCCGGCCCGTCACGGGGGCGTGCCCGCATGAACCCGCGCGGCCTGCTGATCGCCGCCCCGCGCTCCGGCTCGGGCAAGACCACCGTCACCCTCGGCCTCTTGTCCGCTTTGGCGCGGCGCGGCATCGCCGTGCGCGCGGCCAAGTCGGGGCCGGACTATATCGACCCGGCGTTTCATGCCGCCGCCACAGGCCGGCCGGGGCTCAATCTGGACAGCTGGGCCATGGCGCCGGACCTGCTGGCGCATCTGGCCAGCACCGCCGCCGCCGGCGGCGAGATGCTGGTGGTGGAAGGCGCCATGGGCCTATTCGACGGCGTGCCCGGCGTGCCGGGCCGCTCCGGCGCCGGCGCGGACATCGCCGCCTGGCTCGGCCTGCCGGTGCTGCTGGTGCTGGACGTGTCCGGCCAGTCGCAGACCGCCGCCGCCGTGGCGCGGGGCTTCGCCACCCATGATCCCGCCGTGCGCATCGGTGGCATCGTGCTCAATCGCGTGGGCAGCGAACGGCACACGCGGCTGGTGCGCGAGGCCATGGCGCCGCTGGGCATTCCGGTGGTGGGGGCGATTCCCCGCGATGACAGCCTGGGCCTGCCGGAGCGCCATCTGGGGCTGGTGCAGGCGGGCGAGCATGCCGATCTCGACGCGCGTCTCGCGGCGCTGGCCGCCATGGCCGAGCGTCACATGGATCTGGATGCCATCTTGGCCCTCGCCGCCCCCCTCACCTTGGGCGACATGCCCAGCGCCCCGGCCCTGCCGCCGCCGGGCCAACGCATCGCTTTGGCACAGGATGCGGCCTTTTCCTTCGTCTATGGCCACGTGCTCGCCCATTGGCGGGAGGCGGGGGCCGAGATCCTGCCCTTCTCGCCGCTGAACGACGAGGGGCCGGACGCGTCCGCAGACGTGTGCTGGCTGCCAGGGGGCTACCCTGAGCTGCATGGCGGCACCCTGGCCGCAGCGGGGCGCTTCAAGGCGGAGCTGACCGCCTTTGCCCGCACCCGCCCGGTGCATGGGGAGTGCGGCGGCTACATGGCCCTCGGCGCCGTGCTGGTGGATGCGGGCGGCATCCCCCACCCCATGGCCGGCCTGCTGGACCTGGAGACCAGCTTCGCCACCCGCAAGATGAACCTGGGCTATCGGGAAGCCCGCCTGCTGGCGGATGCGCCCATCGGCGCCGCCGGGACGCGGGTGCGCGGGCATGAATTTCATTATGCCACCGTGCTCACCCGCGGCGCGGACGCGCCTTTGGCGGAGCTGAGCGACAGCCAGGGCGTCGCGCTGGGGGCAGCCGGCAGCCGGCGCGGCCTGGTGAGCGGCGGCTTCTTCCACGCCATCGCGCCCGCAAGGTGATTCAGCAGAGGTGACGCCTCAACCCCTGCATCTGATGCATGTCGTTTTGGTCCACATCTGCGTTATACTGAGATCAATGAGCCGAAACGGCCGCCGGCGACAGACGCCAAGAAGCGCCTCAACATGGGAGGACGTTTATGCATTGCCAGCACAAGGAAGACGATTTCCGCCAGGCCATCGTCGACATCGTGAGCGCCAAATCCGGGCAAGCCATTGTGATTCAAGTGATCGGTGGCAACACCATCACCGGCTATGCCCCCATGAGCGTGGGCCGCGACTATCTGCGCTGCCATATCGCCGCCGGGGAAAGCCACAAGGAACAGGTGGTGCCGTTCCATTCCATCACCTGCGTGCGCTGACCCCGACGGCATCTTCGCAAAGCGCCCCCGCCCGCTTATATGAGGTCCTGCATCCTCGGGCCTTGAGCCCTTTTGCGTGTCGCGGCCTGCCGCGCCGCACCCGGCGCCGGTTCCCTGCGCCCGCTTCCTCAGGAGACTAGACATGGCCGCACCGCAGCCCCGTTCCGCCGCTCCCACCTTGCTGCCCTATCAGCGTGAGCAGATCCTCATCGGCGGGACCTGGACCGATGCCGACAACGGCGCGGTGGTGGAGGTCAACAACCCCGCCACCGGCGCCATCATCGGCACCATCCCCAGTGCCGGCCGCACCGAGACGGCCCGCGCCATCGACGCCGCTGAAAAGGCTTTCAAGGTGTGGCGCGCCAAGACCGCCACCGAGCGCTCCGCCGCGCTGCACAAGCTGGCCGACATCATCCTCGCCAATGTGGACGATCTGGCCCGCCTGCTCACCACCGAGCAAGGCAAGCCCTTCGCTGAAGCCAAGGGTGAAGTGGGCGCTTCGGCGGCTTATGTGCGCTGGTTCGCGGAAGAGGCGCGCCGGCTCTACGGCGATGTGATTCCCTCCCCCTGGGCCGGGCGCCGCATCATGGTGACCAAGGAGCCGGTGGGCGTGGTGGCCGCCATCACCCCCTGGAACTTCCCCTCCTCCATGCTGGCCCGCAAGATCGGCGCGGCGCTGGCCGCCGGCTGCACCATCGTCGCCAAGCCGGCGGAATTGACGCCTTATTCCGGTCTCGCCTGGGGCATTCTGGCGGAACAGGCGGGCATTCCCGCCGGCTGCGTCAACATCATCACCGGCGATGCCAAGGAGATCGGCCTGGAGATGACCTCCAACCCGATCGTCAAGAAGGTGACCTTCACCGGCTCCACGCCGGTGGGCAAATTGCTGATGAAGCAGTCTGCCGACACCATGAAGAAGATCTCCATGGAACTCGGCGGCAATGCCCCGTTCATCGTGTTCGACGACGCCGATCTCGACGCGGCGGTGGAGGGAGCGATCGCCTCCAAATATCGCAACGCCGGCCAGACCTGCGTGTGCGCCAACCGCTTCTATGTGCAGGCGGGCATCCATGACGCCTTCGCCGAAAAGTTCGCCGAGGCCTCCCGCAAGCTCAAGATCGGCAACGGCTTCGACGATGGCGTGGTGGCCGGCCCGCTGATCGAGGAGAAGGCGGTGGCCAAGGTCGAGCGCCTCCTGAAGGACGCGTTGGACAAGGGCGGCACGGTGGTCACCGGCGGCCATCGCAGCGCGCTGGGCGGCACCTTCTTTGAGCCCACCGTGATCGCCAACGCCACCGCGGACATGGCGTTTGCCCGTGAGGAAATCTTTGGGCCGATGGCGCCGCTGTTCAAGTTCGAGACCGAGGAGGAGGCGGTGCGCCTCGCCAACGCCACCGAATATGGCCTCGCCTGCTATTTCTACACAAAGGATCTCGGCCGAGCCTTCCGGGTGGCCGAGGGCCTGGAATATGGCCAGGTGGGCATCAATGCCGGCGTCATCACCACCGAGGTCGCCCCGTTCGGCGGCGTCAAGGAGAGCGGCGTCGGCCGCGAGGGCTCCAAATACGGCTGTGATGACTATCTGAACATCAAGTACGTCTGCATCGCCGGCCTCTGAGCCGCCGATCAGCGCAGAACGAGCAACGGCGGCCCCTCACCGGGCCGCCGTTGTCATTTCACGCCCTCGAACGGACCGAACACCATGTCCGGCGCACTGGTATTGTGGCGCGAGGGCACCAGCCGACCGGCCCACAGATCGGTCACGAGGCCGCCGGGATAGCTCATCACCGGCGCCTCGCCCCAGCCCGCGCCGCCGGGGGCCTTCCAGGCAAGGCGGGCCACATCCGCATTGAACTCCGTCACATACATGGAGCGCAGCGCGGCGAACGGCGCCCCTGCGATGGGCGCATCCAGCGTCACATCGAGGGCGATATGCTCCCGGTCCAGCGCCGCCAGCGCCATGTGCGCCCCGCCGCCGCCGGCGAAGGTGAGGGCGAAGGTCCGGGTCGCGGGATCGAAGGCGATCTCCTTCAGCTTCACCAGCGGCCGGCCCTCGGTCTCCACCGGGCCCACCAGGAAGGACGAGCCATAGCCCGCCGCGCCCAGATGGGCGGGCGGCAGGGGGCGGGCGCGCCAGTAGCCGTCCGGGGGATAGACCACCATCACCTCCTCGGCGCGCTCCGCATGGCGCACCCAGAGCTGCACCATGTGCAGGCCCTCCACCACCCGGTCCCCCACACGCACCGGCACGCTGGCCGGCCGCCAGAAACTGGGGAAGGTGTAGCCGGTGAGCCAGAGGTCGGGGGTCTCGAACACGGTGACGCGCTGGGGCGCCGCGGGCACGGCGGGATCGCCGGTCATGTCGCAGGCGGTGAAGTCCGGCGCCATGCGATCCACCGCCAGGGTGCCCGCATAGGCTGGATGCACCGCCTGGATGCGGAAGCGCAGTGCCTGCGGGGAGGCAAAACTCAGCGCCACATTGTCGGTCTCGGCGCACAAGGTGGGCAGGCTGGTATTGGTCACCTCAACCCCCAAAGGGGCAGACTGGGCCGGCAGAGCGGCCAGGAGGGCGCTTGTGGCGCAGGCCACTGCCGCCGCCCGCCAGGGGGTCAAAGCCATCTGTTCTCCTTGCTGTGCGTTCAGGCCAGCAAGGCATATCCCATGTTCCGCGCCGCGATGAGGCCGCGGTCGGGAATATGCGACCCGGTCACGGCAATCTTATCCGCCGCCAGCCGGTCGAGGATGCCCCGCCGGGTGGCCGCGGCCTGGGCCTGGTCCACGTCGAACACCACCGTCCAGGCGGGATGGGGGAATTGCAGCAGCGCCGAATGGATCACATCGCCGAAGAACAGGAATTGCTGATTGCCGTCCGCCAGCATCAGGCCCGCATGGCCGGGGGTATGGCCCGGCAGCGGCACGAAGGTGAGGCCCGGCACCGCCGGTCCCGCCCCCACCACCGTGCGCACCCGCCCCTGGTAGGGCGCCAGTGCGGCACGGGCGATGGCGAACATGGGATCCATGGCGGCGGGCGCCCGGGACCGCGCGCCATCGTCGGTCCAGAAGGCCACCTCGGCCTGCTGCACGACGATTTCCGCATTGGGAAAGAAGGCCGCGCCGGTCCGGGTCATCAGCCCGCCCGCATGGTCGGCGTGCAGATGGGTCATCACCACCGCCTCCACCTTGGCGGGATCCACGCCCACCGCGGCGAGGCGTTGCGGCATCTTGCCCAGGTCCGGCCCCAGGGTCTCGCCGCTGCCGGCGTCGATCATGTAGGTGTGCGGCCCGCGCTGGACCACGAAGGCATTGACCGGCTGCGGCCACGGCCCCTTCGCCGGCAAGCCCACCCGCTCCAGCAGTTTCTCGCCTTCCACGGAATCCGCCTGCGGCATGAGTTCGGCGGTGAGGCCGAACGGCCCGTCCAGCAGCGGCAGGACGGTGAAATCGCCCACCGCGAAGGGTTCGTTGAGCGGCGCGCTGCGCCCGATCGACGGCAGGCCCACGAACGGCAGCGCTGCGGCCGCCGAGAGGAAGGCGCGGCGGGACAGGGGGAAGGACATCGGCCCTCTCCAAAAGATGGGTTGCACCGGACTTAGGATACATGACCCTAAGCGAGGCGGACCGTTCGCGGCAATCCACCCGGCCGCCACAGGCCCAGCCTGGCGCAAGGCCCGGCCGAGGACGCCCGCGTGCGGGTGCCGCCATTGTCTTGCCGCACCAGGAGTGCTAAAGGCTCGCGCTTCAAGAGGACGGCACTGCCGATCCGCCGACCGGGCCAGGAGCCCGGAGGTCCCCGCCCGACAGCGCGTTGCGCCCTCGGGCGCGTTCCGCGTTGCGCCGTCATCGGCGCCCCGCTTGGTGGTGACACAGCCGCAGGACTTGCGAAACCCAACCTCGGCTTCGGCCGAGGGGACCAGGACGGACCCATGTTCGACAGCCTTTCCGACCGCCTTGGCGGCATACTCGATAAGCTGAAGCGGCGCGGCGCTCTCACCGAGGCCGACGTGGGCGAAGCCATGCGCGAAGTGCGCCGGGCGCTGATCGAGGCGGACGTGGCCCTCGATGTGGTGCGGTCCTTCATCGACAAGGTGCGTGAGCGCGCCGTGGGCGTGGAGGTCATCAAGTCGGTGACCCCCGGCCAGATGGTGGTCAAGATCGTCCATGACGAACTGGTCGCCACGCTGGGTTCCGACGCCGAGCCCATCGATCTCAATGCCCCGGCCCCCGTCGCCATCCTGATGGTCGGCCTCCAGGGCTCGGGCAAGACCACCACCACCGCCAAGATCGCCAAGCGCCTCACCGAGCGCGGCAAGCGCCGCGTGCTGATGGCCTCGCTCGATACCCGCCGCCCGGCGGCCATGGAGCAGCTGGCGACGCTGGGCACCCAGGTGGAGGTCACCACCCTGCCCATCGTGCCCGGCCAGTCCGCGGTGCAGATCGCCCGCCGCGCCATGGATGCGGCCCGATTCGGCAATTATGACGTGGTGCTGCTGGACACCGCCGGCCGCGTGACGCTGGACGAGGCGCTGATGGCGGAAGTCGCCGAAGTGCGCGCCGTCACCAATCCGCACGAAGTGCTGCTGGTGGCCGACAGCCTCACCGGCCAGGATGCGGTGAACACCGCCAAGGCCTTCGATAGCCGCGTCTCCCTCACCGGCATCGTGCTCACGAGAGCCGATGGCGATGGCCGCGGCGGCGCCGCGCTCTCCATGCGCGCGGTCACCGGCAAGCCCATCAAGCTGTTGGGCACCGGCGAAAAGATGGATGCCCTGGAGGATTTCGATCCCCAGCGGGTCGCCGGCCGCATCCTGGGCATGGGCGACGTGGTGGCGCTGGTGGAGCGCGCCGCCGAAACCATCGACATGGAGAAGGCCCGCGTCACCGCCGAGAAGATGCGCAAGGGCGCATTCGATCTGGAGGATCTGCGCGACCAGCTGTCCCAGATGCAGAAGATGGGCGGCATGTCCGGCCTCATGGGCATGCTGCCGGGCGTGGCCAAGGTGAAGAACCAGATCGCCTCGGCCAATCTCGACGAGAAGGTGTTCAAGCGCCAGACCGCGATCATCAATTCCATGACCCGGCACGAGCGGCGCAACCCGAAGGTGCTGGATGCCTCGCGCAAGCGCCGCATCGCCGCCGGCTCCGGCACCAAGGTGGAAGAGATCAACCGCCTCATCAAGATGCACCGCCAGATGGCCGACATGATGAAGGCCATGGGCGGCGCCGCCGGCAAGCGCGGCCCGCTGGCCGGTCTCGCCGGCATGATGGGCATGGGCGGCGGCGCCCCCTCGCCCGAGGCGCTGCAGCAGATGGCCGAGAAGATGCCCGGCGGCAAGATGCCCGGCGTGGGCGGCCTCGGCGGCATGGGGGGCCTGCCGGCGAAGTTTCCGGGCGGGATGCCGGGCCTGGGCGGCCTGCCCAAGGGCCTGTCCGGCCTGCCGGGCCTCGGCGGCCCGAAGAAGAAATGACGCCGCCCCCCGCGGCTCCCGGCAGCGCCGGGCGTGGGGATCGGCCGATTAAACCTGAAGACACATCGACTAGAGAATACTGAAAGGAAGACCTCCATGTCCCTGAAGATCCGTCTCGCCCGTGGTGGCGCCAAGAAGCGTCCTTACTACCGCATCGTCATTGCCGACGCCCGTTCGCCCCGCGACGGCCGCTTCATCGAGAAGATCGGCACCTTCAACCCGCTGCTGGCCAAGGATGCCGCCGATCGCGTGGTGCTCGACCTGGAGAAGGCCAAGGCGTGGCTCGAAAAGGGCGCCCAGCCCACCGACCGCGTGGCCCGCTTCCTCGACGCCCACGGCCTCATCAAGCGTGAGACCCCGAGCAACCTGAAGAAGGGCGAGCCCGGCAAGAAGGCCCAGGAACGCGCCGCCGAGCGCGCCACCAAGGCTGCTGCCGCTGCGGCCGCTGCCGCCGCCCCGGCCGAAGAGGCCCCCGCGGCCGAGTGATCCCTTGCAGCGGGGCGCGCCCTGCGCCCCGCCGCAGTGTCGAACCGCCCCGCCGCCGTGCGGCGCGGCGGTGTTGTCCAAGATCGGAAGTTCTGCCGCCCATGACGGATCGCATCCTCATCGCCCGCATCGGCGCGCCGCATGGCGTGAAGGGCGAGGTGCGCCTGTTCCCGTTCGGCGAAGATCCCAATGATCTGAAGCGCTACAGCCTCACGGACGAAGCCGGCAAGCGCGCCTTCAAGGTGCTCTCCCTGCGTCCGGCCAAGGACCATTATGTGGCCCGGATCGAGGGCATTCCCGATCGCACCGCCGCCGAGGGCTTTACCAATACCGATCTGTTCGTGCCCCGCGATGCGCTGCCGCCCGCCGAGGACGACGAAACCTTTTATCATGTGGACCTGATCGGCCTGCGGGTGGAGGACGCCTCTGGCGCCCATCTCGGCAATGTTCTGGCCATGCATGATTTCGGCGCCGGCGACGTGTTGGAGTACGCCCCCGTCGACGGCGGGAAGTCGCTGCTGCTGCCGTTCAGCAAGGCCGCGGTGCCGGTGGTGGACGTGCCCGGCGGCCGCCTGGTGGTGGTGCCCGACGCCGCCCCCGACGAGCCCCCGCCGCCGGAAGAGGCGGACGCGGCCGCCGAGGAGTGAGCGCAGACCCGCCGCACCTTGGGTGCCGCGATTGACGCGCCGAACCGCCTCCCGCATCACAGGCCCATGACCACCAGCGCCCCCGCCTTCCGCGCCACCGTGCTCACGCTCTATCCCGAGATGTTTCCGGGGCCGCTGGGCTATGCCCTGGCGGGGCGGGCGCTGGCGAACGGCCTGTGGGCGCTCGAGGCGCTGCAGATCCGCGATTTCGCCACCGACAAGCATCGCTCCGTGGACGACACGCCGGCCGGCGGCGGCCCCGGCATGGTGATGCGCGCCGATGTGCTGGCCCGCGCCATCGATGCCGCCGCCCCCGACGGCGATGCCCGCCCCCGCCTGCTGATGACCCCGCGCGGGCGCCCGCTGACCCAGGCGCGCGTGCGCGAGCTGGCCGCCGGCCCCGGTGCGATCATCCTGTGCGGCCGCTTCGAGGGGGTGGACGAGCGCATTGTCGCCGGCCGCGACCTGGAGGAGATCTGCGTCGGCGACGTGGTGCTGTCGGGGGGCGAGGCCGCGGCGCTGCTGACCCTGGATGCCTGTGTGCGGCTCATTCCGGGCGTCATGGGCAAGATCGAGAGCGGCACCGACGAGAGCTTTTCCCAGGCGCTGCTGGAATATCCCCAATACACCCGGCCGCAAGTCTTTGAAGGGGCAGGCATTCCCGAGGTGCTCACCTCCGGCGATCATGCCCGCATCGCCGCCTGGCGCCGGGCGCAGGCGGAAGCGGTCACCCGCGAACGCCGGCCGGACCTCTTGGCCCCCTCGGTGCCGTCTCCAAAGCCGGTGTGACACCGGGCGGGGCATGGATCAGATCATCGCCCCATGACGGGGCGATGAACAAAAAGGCATGACAGGCCGGCCGTTCTCGGCTATGGAGCGGCGTCCCTTAACTTATAACGACACGATGTGGCGCCGGGGCATGGCCGGAAACGGCTTTCGCACGGGCGACCGCTAGAGGTTGGTGACATGAACATTATCCAGACCCTTGAGGCCGAGCAGGCTGCTCGCCTCCATGCAGACAAGACCATCCCCGACTTCCAGCCGGGTGATACGGTGATCGTGAACGTGAAGGTGGTCGAAGGCGACCGCACCCGCGTGCAGGCTTACGAAGGCGTGGTGATCGCCCGCAACGGCGGCGGCCTCAACGAGAGCTTCACGGTCCGCAAGATTTCGTACGGCGAAGGCGTGGAACGCGTGTTCCCGGTCTATTCGCCGCTGATCGATTCGGTGAAGCTGGTGCGCCGCGGCAAGGTCCGTCGCGCCAAGCTCTATTATTTGCGTGACCGTCGCGGCAAGTCCGCCCGTATCGCCGAGCGCACCGACGATCGCACCAAGAAGGCCAAGGGCCCCGCCACCTCCGCGCCCGCCGCGGAGTGAGGCCGGACGCCGCGCGGCGGCGTCCACCTTGTGGTCCAGAGTTGCAACGCCGCCGGGTTCGCCCGGCGGTTTTTTTATGCCCGGCGCTTCAGGCGGTGGCGGTTTCCAGCAGCCGGTTTAGCAGCCCGTCCGGGTCTGCGGCGAAGGCCGCTTCCACCGTAGCCAGCGCCGCCGCGCCGCCGCCGCGATGGCCGGCGCCGCCCACATGCAGCCAGCCGTCGGCCAGCAGATAGGGCTCGGGTATGCCGCTCTGCGGATCGGGGATCCAGGCGGTGCGGTTGGTGGTCTGCTTCAGGCCGGTCAGGTCCAGGTGCCTGTAGAGCACGCGCCAATTCTGCCCGCCGGTGTCCAGGGTCAGCGGCGTGTCGGTGCCGAAGTCCAGCGGCAGATCCGCCACGGCCGCGAAGTCGAACACGCTGTAGCCCGGCCACAGGAACCAGCCGCCGAACCGCGTGCCGTGGCGCACCATGCCATAGGCCGGCTGTTCGGCCACCAGCGCCGCCAGATCCACGGGCGCCAGCGGCACCAGATCATGGTCCAGCAGGGCAAAGACCTTTGGCTGCGACGGTCGGATGAGGGTGTGCAGCACCCAGTTCAGCGCCACCGCATGGGAGCGCGAGCCATTGTGCCCCCCGCGCAAGGGCGCCGGCGGCAGCGCGCAATAGGCCAGCCCTCGCGCGGCGCACAGGGCCGCGATGGCGCGCCGCGCCTCCGGGCGATTGGAATTGTCGCACACCACCAACGGGACCGACGGCAGGAAGCGGGCCATGCCGTCGGCCAGCAAGGCGATCGCCTGCGGCAGGTTGAAGGCGATGGTGAAGGCCAGCGCCGGCGCGTCCATGCCCCGCAGGCGCGCCACCAGTTCCGCCTGTCCCGCCGCCGGGCGGCGGCGATAGATGCGGTCCACCACAATGTTACGCCCCCGCCGCAGGCGGTGGATCGCCGGGGCGAGCGCCAGCCATTGGGCGAGTGTATAGTCCTTCAGCGCGCGCATCGGCGCCTTGTCGGGGTCCCGGCGCGCGCCGTCAAGCCACCGGGGGTCAGACGAGCGCCGCGACCTCTGCCAGGGCCTTGTCCACGCCCTGCTGCTTCTGTTCCGGCCCGAGGTTCACCCCGGCGGCGCGGACGACATCGATCTGGGAAATGCCCAGGAAACCCAGAATGCTGCGCAGGTAGGATTCCTGGTGCTCCAGCGCCGCCAGCGGACCGCCAGCCTCATAGTGCCCGCCCTGGGCGGAGGCGAGGATGACCCGCTTGTTGCCGGCCAGTCCCTCGACCCCGGCGGCGCTGTAGCGGAAGGTCTTGCCGGCCACGGTGATGCGGTCGATCCAGGCCTTCAATTGGATCGGGATGGTGAAATTGTACATCGGCACACCGATCACCACGACATCCGCCGCCAGGAACTCCTCGATGAGTTCGTTGCCCGTCGCCACATCCTTCTGAAGTTCCGGGCTGTGCTGCTCCGCCGGAAGATAGGAGGCCGACAGGGTCAGGCCCGTCACCGCGGGGACGGGATGGGTCGCCACATCGCGATACACGACGTTCACCTGAGGGTTCTCGTGGCGCAGCTTGGCGACCACCGCGCCGGACACCTGCCGGCTCACGGAATGGTCCCCGAGGATGCTGGAATCGATGTGCAAGAGGTTCATGGGTGACGGCCTGTTCTCAGTACCTATTTGGTACCGAGGCTATATGAAGTACCGTCTCGGAGGCTCGCAAGGAGGCACAATTTTGGAACCCAGGCACATCCATACAACCGAGTCCTGCCAGCCCGCGACCGAGATCCTGGCCCGGGTCGGCGACAAATGGAGCATGCTGGTGGTCATGCTGCTGGGTGCCGGACCCCGGCGGTTCAACCAGTTGAAGCGCGACGTGGGGACGGTCTCGCAGCGCATGCTCACCCTCACCCTGCGCGGGCTGGAGCGGGACGGGCTGGTGACCCGCACCGTCTTCCCCACGGTGCCGCCGCGGGTGGATTATGAACTGACCGCGCTCGGCCATTCGCTCAGCGCGACGGTGCGGGTGCTGTCGGAATGGGCGTCGGCGCACCGGCCCGAAATCCTGGTCGCGCGCGCCAAGTTCGACGCTGTCGAACGCTAGAACCCTGAAGAGTCGGTATTTTAGGGGTAGGGGCGCGGCGACGGCGCCTCGAAATCGCGCTGCGGGCCCACGGGGACGATCCCGCGCGGATTGATGGCCCGGTGGCTCTGGTAATAGTGCTTCTTGATATGGTCGAAATCCACCGTCTCGCGGATCCCCGGCGCCTGGTAGAGGGCGCGCGTGTAGGCCCAGAGGTTGGGATACTCCACCAGTTGGCGGATGTTGCACTTGAAGTGTCCCACATAGACCGGATCGAAGCGCAGCAAGGTGGTGAACAGTCGCCAGTCGGCCTCGGTGGGGGCGTCGCCCACCAGATAGGGCTGGCGCGCCAGGATCTCTTCCAGCCAGTTCAGGCTTTCGAACAGCGGCCCCACGGCCTCTTCATAGGCCGCCTGGGTGGTGGCGAAGCCGCAGCGGTACACGCCGTTGTTCACGGTCTGGTAGACCCGGTCATTGACCGCATCGATGTCGCCCCGCAGCGCGGAGGGATAATAGTCGCCGGCCTTTGCCCCCACGGCATCGAAGGCCGCATTGAACATGCGGATGATGTCCGCGGACTCGTTGCTGACGATGCTGTTGGTCTGCCGATCCCACAACACCGGCACCGTCACACGCCCAGTATAAGCCGCATCGCTACGGGCATAGACTTCGTGCATGAAAGCCGCGCCGCCGATCGTGTCGCCGGTGACACCCGGTCCGGGGGCGAAGGTCCAGCCGTCCTCCAGCATCAGCCAGTGGGTGACCGAATAGTCGATCATCGCCTCCAGCCCCTTCAGGGCACGGAAGATCATGGTGCGGTGGGCCCAGGGGCAGGCGCGGGCGATGTAGAGATGATAGCGGCCCGGCTCGGCCTTGAAGCCGCCGCGACCGGTGGGGCCGGGCGATCCGTCCGCGGTCACCCAGTTGCGCAGCACGGAGTCCGGCCGGGTGAAATGACCGCCCCCGTCGGTGGGGAAATCGTCCTTGCCGTGCCACACGCCATCCACCATCCGGCCCATGCTCGCTCCTTCCGGGGATGCCCCCGCTCCCCCGCTGTGGCGGGGCTCCTGCTGGACCAACGCCCTTCAGCGCGGTCCGTTCACCAGCCCTTGCCGGGGGCGAGGCGCGCCGCCAGAGCGGCGGCGTCCGGCACCTTGGCCTCATTGCCGGTCAGCGCATAGAGCCGCGCCTCCCCGGTGCCATCGGCACGGGGATAGGCGGCCAGCAGCCGGAAGCGATCGGGAAACGCGGCGGCCGCCTCCAAAAGCTGGCGATTGTGCAAGACCGCTTGCGAGCCGGGGGCGGTGTCCACCGCCACGACGCCCACCCCCAGATCATCCAGCCCGGCCAGCAGCGCCGCCGGATCGGCATAGGTTGGGGTATAATGGGCGCCGTTCCAGTCGCTGGTGGCCAAAAGCTTGCTGCCGCGCAGCACATAGGTCTTGCGGGCGCGATCGCGCTGGGCGACGGCGGCGA
Organism: Azorhizobium sp.; assembly: GCA_965227945.1. Classification (GTDB taxonomy): domain Bacteria; phylum Pseudomonadota; class Alphaproteobacteria; order Rhizobiales; family Xanthobacteraceae; genus Azorhizobium. The sequence goes on from CBDDGQ010000006.1 coordinate 97,290, forward strand.
TCAGCCCGCCCTCGCCTTCCGCGTCCGCACCCACCAGTACCAGGGGATTGGCCACCCCGCGGGCCAGCAGCGCCTGGGCGGCGGCATCCATGCCGGTGGGCAGCTTGTGCACCGACACCAGCAGCGCCGGCAGCGCCCCCAGCAGCAGCACCAGCGACACCACCAGCCCCACCAAAGTCGGCCAGCCGCTGGTGATCAGCCCGAGCAGCGCGGTGCCGCCGAAGGCCGCCAGCATGGCCAGCGGCGCGATCACCGGCAGCAGATAGCGGGCATCCAGGCCCGCCGGGACCAGGCATTGGAAGGCCAGCGTCCCCACAGTCAGCGCCGCCAGGGCCACCCACAGATCGGCACCGGCGCGGCGCTGCCAGCCGGCGCGCAGCGCGAACAGCAGGCCGAAGCCCGCCAACCCAACCAGAAGCTCGCTCGCATGGGTCAGCAGCCCGTCCGCATAGGTGCGGGCAGCCAATTGGGTAAAGCCGAGGCCCCAGGGATATTGGAACCCGGCCGCCGCCATGCCGTAGGTGGCGAGCGTCCACGGCCCCGCCAGCACGCCCACCAGGGGCACCGGTAGCCAGAACGAGCCCTTCTTCAGCAGGTCGAACCGCCCGGAGAACAGCACCGCCAGAGGCGGCAGCAGCGCCAGCGCCGCACCGGTGCCCTTGGTGAGGATGGCGGCGGAGGCCAGAACCGCGAACAGCGCCGCGCTCTGCCAGCGCGGCCGGGTCAGATAGCTGGCATAGGCGAGCGCCGCCGCCAGCGCCAGCAGCGCCACCGGCAGGTCCAGCATGATGACCAGGGTGGCCTCGCGCAGCAGCGGCTGCACCAGCAGCACCACCGCCACCGCCAGGCCCTGCAACGGCCCCAGCGTACGGGCGGTGACCCAGCCGGCGCCCACCACGAGGAGCGCCCCCAGCACCGCCGGCAGCAGCAGCGCCACCGAGGTCATGGGCGGCAGCACCAGGAACAGGGCGCCTTCCAGCAGATAATAGAGCGGCGGCCAATGGCCGATGCCCACCTTGGGAAAGTGGACATAATAGTCCCGGGCAAAGGCCAGCGGGTTGGGCAGGCCGGCGCGCACATAATCCGCCAGCATCAGCCCGGAGATGAAATGGCTGGCCTCGTCCGCATTGTTGGCGGACAGCTCGGCCGCATAGCCGCCCATGGCCCGCTGCTGCACGGCGATGACCACCACCACCAGCGCCACGAAGATCAGGAACAGCAGTCCGCGCAGGGCCCGCGCGACAGCGCCGGGGCGACGTTCGGCACCGGATGGTCCACTCCAGTCAGCCACGCCGTCCCCCTTGCCCATCGCCTGCCATGATGCGCGACTTCTAGAGGGAAACCGCCGCCACGGGAATCGTCTGCGGCGAGAATTCGCGGCGGGCTGGCGGGGAGAACTGATCCGCGCCCGCGGGGGGCTGGCCGGAGCGGCACGGCGGCGCGAAGCCGTGGCTTTAGCGGACCGGTATCGAAGGGCCCGCCTCAGCCCGGCTTCGGCGCCCCCAGACCGGGCCTGCGCGGCAAGGGAAGGGCGCCGCCCAGCGGTTGCCCCCCCACCCCTCCCCTCGCGGTACACAGCGTGTCTTCACCTTTTCAGAGACATGGTCTAAGCCCCGAGGGGGCCGCCGTCGGGGGCGTGGGCAGGCCCCTGGCGGGAGGCGGGAAAATGGGCAAGATTCGCTTGTGGCTCAGTGGCTTCGCCTGGGGCGCGGTGCTCGGCGTCGTGGCCAGCGGCGTGCTGGGCGTCATGGTGCTGCGCCCGGATCTGGCCGAACGCCTGAGCTGGGAGCGCATCGAACGGGCGCTCAACCGTGGCGTGCTGCAGAAGGCGCTGGCGCCCGCCGTCGCCCCCGCCCCGCCGCAGATGCAAAGCCGCACCCTGTTTGCCAACACCAGCACCGCCACGGCGCTGGACGCGGACTTCACGCCGCCGCGCAGCTTCGCCCCGGAGGATTCCCTGGTCATTCGCGGGGTCAACACCTCCAATGACTTCCTGGAGATCGACCTGCGCATCGACGATGCCACGTCCAAGGACTGGAGCTCGCGCTACGGCGGCGTGAATGTGGTGGGCGCCGGCCCGTTCGAATGGGTGGTGCCGTTCAAGGGGCTGCAGACCCAGGATCTGCGACCCATGGACCTCAAGGCGATCACCCGCATCATCCTGTTCACGCCGGTGGATCTGCCTCCGGCCCAGATCACCAGCGTGGCGCTGGAAGTGCGGGCCGCCCCCGCGCCCGCCCGCCCCGCCGCGCCGGCCACCGCGACCGCACCTGCCGCCGCCCCGGCACCGGCGGCAACGAACCCCGCCACCTTGTTTGCCGCCACCACCACCGCCACCGCGCTGGAGCAGAATTTCAAGCCGCCCCGCGCCTTCGGCCCCACGGATGCTTTGGTCATCACCGGCTCCAACCCCGCCCCCGACACGGTGGAACTGGACCTGCGCATCGATGACACCCAGTCCAAGGACTGGGGCTCGCGCTATGGCGGGGTCAATCAGGTGGCGCCGGGGCCGTTCGAATGGGTGGTGCCGTTCAAGGGTCTCATGACCCCGAGCAAGCAGGCGTTGGACACCCAGGCGGTGACCCGCCTCATCCTTTTCTCGCCCGAGAACACGCCCCCCGTGACCATTGCCAGCGCCAAGGTGGAGCCGCGCAGCGCCGCCGCTCTTGCCGCCAGCGCCGAGGCCAAGATGGGGCAGACCTGGCTCAAGGGCGCGCCCACCACCGCCGAGCAGGATTTCTCGCCGCCCCAGGCCTTTGCCGCCGACCAGGAACTGGTGGTCACCGGCACCAATCCCGGCCCCAAGCCCATCACCGTCTATCTCCGGGTGGACGACGTGAATTCCAAGAACTGGAATTCCCGCGTCAACACCACGCTCACCGTGCCGCCGGGCCCCTTCACCTTGCGCTCGCCGGTGTCGTCCTGGGTGACGCCCTCCAAGGCCCGGCTGGACCGCACCCAGGTGACCCGCATCGTGGTGTCGCTGGGCGATGGCGAAGGCACCATCAAGCTGGGCGACGTGCATGTGGCCGGCGGCAGCCCGGTGCCCAAGGATGCGCTGGCGCTGCGCTTCGCCCCCGCCGATATCTCGGTGCCGGGCTTCGAGACCGTCACCAAGAACGACCCGCGTCTTTATCCCGCCGGCCGCGATCTGGTGCGCACCCCCAATGATCCGCTGCTGTCCAGCGGCCTCAATGGCGTGCGCACCATCACCGTGCCCTGGACCAAGAGCCCCACCGCCACGGTGACCTTGTGGACCGAGGATCAAGGCGAATGGGAGTATTTTCCGCATTCCTTGCACCGCAGCTTCGTCATCAACGGGCAGGTGGCCCTGCAGGAGGACTACACGCCCGATCAGTGGGAGAAGCAGGTGTTCGATCGCGGCCTGTGGCAGGAAGCGATGATCGACGGCGGCCCATGGGAGGTCTATGCCCGCCGCCGCGCCGGGCTCGTCACCGCCACCGTCCCGGTGATCGACAGCAAGATCGTGGTGCAGATCAATTCCGACCAGCCGCCCAATGACGGCTATATCGCCGCCATGGTGATCGCGCCGGGCGCCTCCAATGCCGCGGCCGATGCGGTGGAGGCCTGGCGCAAGGAACGCTATCTGGAGCGCTGGCCGGTGGTGGACAAGCCGGTGGACCCGGCGCTGGCCCAAGGCGTCACCCTGCGGGTGCTGCCCGCCGGAACCCCGCGCAGCCAGCATCCCGCCTGGGACCCCGCCTGGCCGACCCAGACCCGCTTGCGCGCCGCCCGCGGCACCCTCGTCTCGTTGGATTTCATCGCCTTCTCCGATGTCAGCGACGTCACCCCCGATGTGGCGCTGAAGCTGCCCGTGGGCATCACCGGCGCGGTGCGGTGGGGCAAATGGACCTATATGCGGCGGGGCGGGGGCGAGAATTCCCTGTCCATCACCTCCGACGTGCTGGAAGGCGACATGTCCCAGCTGCGCATCGCCTCCGGCGTGCCGCGGCGGATGAATGTCAGCTTCACCGTCCCGGACACCGCCTCCGGCACCGTGCCCGTGGTGCTGGCCATGAACATCAACGGCCATGCGGTGGAAGCCCGCGCCGATGTGGAGGTGGTGCCGCTCACTTTGCCGCCCACCCGCACGCCGGTGGGCTATTACATGGCCGCCCCCAATCCCGACTTCTGGTTTCCGCCCGCGCCCGCCGCCGCCGACCGGCTGATGGCGTGCGATCTGCGGGCCCTGCGCGGCTTCGGCCTCACCGGCCTGTCGCCGGATCTGGTGCCGCCCACCGCCGAGCAGCGGGCGCGCTATCTGGACCAGACGCGCCTCGCCAAGGACGCCGGGTTCTCGCCGCCCTTCTTCGATTATGTGTCGGTGAAGCTGCTCACCGACCGCCTGGGGGTGCAGGCCATGGGCGAGGCGGTGGCCGCCACCGAGACGGCGCTCACCGCCGCCGGCCTGCCGCTGCCGCTGTGGTCCATCGCCGACGAGCCGCAGAACCTGCCCAACCCCATGGCCGATCTGACGCGCCTGCGCGACGCCATCCGCCTCTACGCCCCCAGCGCCAAGATTTCCGGCCAGCTGAACGACATCAAGGACGCCCCCTTCCTGAAGCTGTTCGACACCGTTCTGGTCAACACCGGCTATGGCGTGTCGGCGAAGGGCTTTGCCGACATGCGGGCGCAGGGCGTCACCCCCTGGCTCTACAACATGCCGGACCTGGAGGCCGCCGCCGGCTTCATGCTGTGGCGGGTGGGGGCTGAGGGCTATATCCAGTGGCACGCCCGCGCCGCCACCGCCGATCCGTCCGACCCCACCGATGGACGTGAGCCGGACTTCATGTTCCTGCCGCTCACCGCTGATCGCTGCCAGCCCGTGCCCAGCGTCGATGCCCTGGTGGTGGCCACCGGCGACGGCATCACCGATCTGCGGTTGCTGCAATGGCTGGATGGGCGCGCCAGCGCCGACCCCAAGGCCAAGGCCCTGCGCGACGAGATCTTCGCCGCCCTCCCCGGCGATTGGGCCAGCTTCGAGAAGGCCAAGCCCAACTTCCCGGCCTTGCGCCGCAAGCTGCTGGACTATGCCGCCAGCCTCCCGCCCACCTGACCGCCAGCCCCGGCCGGGCCTGCGTCGCGCTGAGGTGTGACGAAGACCCGGCTGGCGAAAACCAGAGCGTGGCCAAAAAAACTACACCGTGCCCGCCCGCGCCGTGCAAACGTGGCGCGCGGCCGCTCGGCGGCAACCTGGGCTCACAGCACGGACATCCATGGCCAACGACCTCCTGTTGCGCATCGTCATCGTCGACGAAAGCCCGGTGCGCGCGGCGATCCTCAGCGAGGGCCTGCGCGAGGCCGGCTATGTGAACGTGCTGCGCATGGAAGGCCGGCACAATCTGCTGGAGCGCATCTACGCCATCGATCCGGACGTGATCCTGATCGACCTGGAAGACCCCAGCCGCGACGTGATCGAGCAGATGCTGCACGTCTCCCGCGAGGTGAAGCGCCCGGTGGCCATGTTCGTGGACCAGTCCGACGGCCAGACCATCGAGGCGGCCATCGAGGCCGGGGTGGCCTCTTATGTGGTGGACGGCCTACGCAAGGACCGGGTGAAGCCCATCGTCGAGACCACCATCTCCCGCTTCCGCGCCTTCGCCCGGCTGAAAGCCGAGCTGGAAGAGGCCAAGGGCCAGCTGGAGGAGCGCAAGCTGGTGGATCGGGCCAAAAGCATCCTCATGAAGATGAAGGGCATCGACGAGGAGGCCGCCTACGGCCTGCTGCGGCGTACCGCCATGAATGAGAAGAAGCGCATGGCCGACATTGCGCAGTCCATCATCACCACTGCGGAGCTTTTCCGATGAGACGGCTTGCCATGGGGTTCATTCCCCTCACCGACGCCGCCGTGCTCATCGCCGCCGCCGAGCGCGGCTTTGCCATGGCCGAGGGCATCGACATCGACCTGCACAAGGAAGTGTCCTGGGCCAATATCCGCGACAAGGTGAATGTGGGCCTCCTGGACGGCGCCCACATGCTGGGGCCATTGGCCATCGCCTCGTCCTTGGGGCTGGGCCATGTGCGGGTGCCTTTGGTGGTGCCGTTCGCGCTCAATCTCAACGGCAGCGCCATCACCATCGCCAAGGACATCTATGCCGCCATGGGCGCGGTGGGCGACCTCACCACCGCCCCCGGCGCCGCCTTGGCCTTGGGCAAAGTGGTGGCCGAGCGCCGGGCCAAGGGCCTGGAGCCGTTGACCTTCGCGGCGGTCTATTCCTTCTCCACCCATCATTACCTCATCCGCCATTTCCTCACCGCCGGCGGCATCGATCCGGACAAGGACGTGCGGCTGGTGGTGATCCCCCCGCCCTTCATGGCCGAGAGTCTGCGCAACGGGCTGATCCACGGCTTCTCGGTGGGCTCACCCTGGAACAGCGTGGCGGTGGATGCGGACGTGGGGCGCATCGCCGTGCTGGGGGCGGAGATCTTCGGCTGGGTGCCGGAGAAGGTGCTGGGCGTCCACGCCCGCTTTGCCAATGCGGAGCCGGAGGTGCTGCACCGGCTGGTGCGGGCGCTCTATGCCGCCGCCGCCTGGTGCGAGGACCCGGCCAATCACGGAGACCTCGCCCGCCTGCTCAGCGAGCCGCGCCATCTCAACCTGCCCGCCGACGTGCTGCGCCGGACCTTGGACGGGCGCCTCCACACCGCGCCGGGCGGGGTGATGCGCGAGCATCCGGACTATCTCATCCTGCATCGCGACGGCGCCAATCGGCCCGATCCCGATCATGCGCTTTGGCTCTATCACCAGATCGTCGCCGCCCATCAGGGCGCCTGGGCGCCGGATGCGGCGCGCGAGGCCATCAGCGTCTACCGGCCGGACCTGTTCGACGCCGCCGTCGGCCCCACGCCCCCCACCCCGCCGCACCAGCCCGACTGCGTGGCCACCGAATTCGGCGCGGTGTTCGACCAGGCCCGGTTTCTGGCGACGGGGGAGTGAAGGGCTCTGCGTCGTCGCTTACCCATCGCGTCACAAGAGCCTTGGCAGCTTTAGGGACGGATAGAAAGTGCCGCGCCACTCATCGGTGCGCGGCGACATAGGCTTTGAGCACGTCCTGCATCTTCGTCAGATGGCCCTTGCCCTGCGCCTTGAAGAACGCGAACACATCCGGATCCAATTTCAGATGCACGGATTTGGGTGCCTCCTTTGGGTAAGACACCATGGCCTTCTCCCAGAATTCACGCCCCAAGCTTTCACCCTCGCGAGCTTGAGGATTGTGGTGAAGCTCACCTGCTTCCCTCATCTTCTTCACCTCGGCGAGCGATGCCCGCTTCATAGTATGATCGCTCATCGCGACCTCCTTTCCATGCTGTAATCAGCCGCGTGGCTCCGCTTCGCGCGGTGTGAACGACGACGAAGCACTCGTCATCAACCAGGCCTATGGAGATCAGGCGCTCTTCGCCATAGTCGGCACGGTGATCGACGCGCGTCAGAACCACGCCTTCGAAGATCCCGGCGGCATGCAGAATGTCCACATCACGCTCTGCAATGGTCTTTTGCCTCTTGTTCTCATCCCATTCGAATTCCACACTCTTTCCCCTCCATGAGAGGCGGTCATCGAAAATTCCGTTTGGCAATCGGCGCGCGAAGCGAGCCAGGCACGACTACGGAAAGTATACATTTAACATGTACACTTTTCAAGAGGCATAGCTGCTCGCAACAACGCTGCACTGTCTTCGCCGGTCCCGGCAGCCGTCGGCGTGCTCGGGATATGCCCGGCCGCCAAATCCAGGCGTCCCCGCCTCCCGCACCGCACAAAAGGCGGGCAGCTGCCCTGAACATTTGCATGGATTGATCGCAAACGCGGACATGCCCAATTTTCGGGCTTCCTAGAATACAAATAAATCCAAGCCTTTAGGGAATTAGGCCATCTGGCACGCCTCTTGAATGGAGGAGAGCGCGCCGTCAACGCTGATGGCGCACCCTATTCGTCCCAATGACGGGACCCGCAGCAGAGCCGCTGACACCGATGGCGAAACCGCCGTCTGGTTGTCTGCGGCTTTTTTCGTTTCTGGCCACCGTCATCGCCGACCCGAACACCTAACCAGACGCCGGCTCAACGCAGCCGATCCACAGGGGAACAGAATGAGCGACGTGACCAAATCCGGTGTCCACATGTCCGGTGGCGACAAGCCCGGTTCCGCCCAGTCCGCCACCACCGGCGTGTCCCGCCGTTCGCTCCTGAAGGGCAGCGCCGCCGCGCTCGGCACCGCGGCGCTGTTCGAGGCGGCCAAGGTCGCCTTCCCCGGCGGCGTCCCCTCCGCCTATGCGGCAGCCCCGGAAACCACCAAGGCGGTGCTCGGCTATATCGCGCTCATGGATGCCTCGCCTCTGGTGATCGCCAAGGAGAAGGGCCTGTTCGCCAAGCATGGCGTGCCGGATGTGGAAGTGGTGAAGCAAGCCTCGTGGGGCGCCACCCGCGACAATCTGGTGCTGGGCGGGGCAGCCAACGGCATCGACGGCGCCCACATCCTGACCCCCATGCCCTACCTCATCTCCACCGGCAAGGTGACGCAGAACAACGCCCCCACCCCCATGTACATCCTCGCCCGGCTCAACCTGGATGCGCAGGCGATCTCGGTCTCCAACGAATACAAGGACCTGAAGGTCACCTCCGACGCCTCGGCGCTGAAGAGCGTCTTCGCCAAGAAGAAGGCGGACGGCAAGGAAGTGAAGATCGCCATGACCTTCCCCGGTGGCACCCACGATCTGTGGATCCGCTACTGGATGGCCGCCGCCGGCATCGATCCCGACAAGGACGTCTCCACCATCGTGGTGCCGCCGCCGCAGATGGTGGCGAACATGAAGGTGGGCAACATGGACGCCTTCTGCGTCGGCGAGCCCTGGAATGAGCAACTGGTCAACCAGGGCATCGGGTTTACCGCCTGCACCACCGGCGAGATCTGGAAGAACCATCCCGAGAAGGCGCTCGGCATGCGCGCCGACTTCGTCGACAAGAACCCCAACGCCACCAAGGCCATCGTCATGGCGGTGCTGGAAGCCCAGCAGTGGTGCGACAGACAAGAGAACAAGCAGGAGCTGGCCGAGATCGTCGGCAAGCGCCAGTGGTTCAATGTCCCCGTCGCCGACATCATCGGCCGCCTGAAGGGCGACATCAATTACGGCAACGGCCGCGTGGTGAAGGGCTCCGACCAGTACATGAAGTTCTGGAAGGACAATGCCTCCTATCCGTTCAAGAGCCATGACGCCTGGTTCCTCACCGAGGACATCCGCTGGGGCAAGTTCGAGCCGACCCTCGATATCTCCGGCCTGGTGGACAAGGTGAACCGCGAGGACATCTGGCGCGCCGCCGCCAAGGAATTGAGCGTTGCCTCAGCCGACATTCCCGCCACCTCTTCGCGCGGCGTGGAGACCTTCTTCGACGGCAAGGTCTTCGATCCGAAGAACCCCACCGCCTATCTCAAGAGCCTCGGCATCAAGCGCGTGGAGGTGTGAGGGTGGGAGCCATGCGCGCACCCTCTCCGCTCGTCATCCCCGGCACCAGGCCGGGCATGACCAAACTTTCAGGGCGCGCCATTGGCGCCCTGTCACCGAACGCCTGAAATGCCTGAAGGGAACCGCAGCCCATGCCCGTGACCGCCCTCAAAGAGGCCCCGCAGCCCGCCCGCCTCGCCGGCGCGGCATCGTCGGGGCAAGCCCACGGCAGCGCCGCCGTGGTCCGCCTCGCACGGCCGAAAACCCCGATGGCCAGCCGGGCGCGGGCCGCCGGGCATTGGCTGGCGGTGAGCGTGCTGCCGCCGCTGGTGGTGGCCGCCCTGCTGCTCCTCCTGTGGGAAATGCTGTGCTCCGGCGCCGGCGCCACGCTGCCGCCGCCCAGCCGCATCTGGGCCGACAGCAAGGACCTGATCCTCGATCCGTTCTTCGTCGCCGGTCCGCAGGACATCGGCCTCGGCCTCAGGGTGCTGGTGTCGCTGCAACGGGTGGCCGTGGGGTTTGGCCTTGCCGCCGTGGTGGGCGTGCTGGTGGGCGCGTTGATCGGCCAGTCCGTCTGGGCCATGCGCGGCCTCGACCCCATCTTCCAGATGCTGCGCACCGTCCCGCCTTTGGCCTGGCTGCCGCTGGCGCTCGCCGCCTTCCGCGACAGCAATCCCTCGGCCATTTTCGTGATCTTCATCACCGCCATCTGGCCGATCATCATCAATACGGCGGTGGGCATCCGCAACATTCCGCAAGACTATCGCAATGTGGCGCTGGTCCTCCGACTGAACCCGATCGAATTCTTCTGGAAGATCATGCTGCCCTCGGCGGCGCCTTACATCTTCACCGGCCTGCGCATCGGGATCGGCCTGTCCTGGCTGGCCATCGTGGCGGCAGAAATGCTCACCGGCGGCGTCGGCATCGGCTTCTTCATCTGGGATGCGTGGAACTCCTCCCGCCTGCCCGACATCATCGTGGCCCTGGTCTATATCGGCGTCGTGGGCTTCGTCCTCGACCGTCTCGTGGCCGCTGTGGGTGGCTTCGTCACTCGCGGCACCGCGGCATCCTGAAGGAGGCTCCCATGTCCGCCTATCTCCAGCTCAGCCAGATCGGCAAGACCTTTTCCCGCGGCGCCGCCAGCACGGAAGTGCTGAAGGAAGTGTCGCTCGACATCGCCAAGGGCGAATATCTCTCCATCATCGGCCATTCCGGCTGCGGCAAGTCCACCTTGCTCAATATCGTCGCCGGCCTCACCACCGCCACCACCGGCGGGGTGATCCTGGACGGGCGGGAAGTCAACGCCCCCGGCCCCGACCGTGCGGTCGTGTTCCAGAACCATTCCTTGCTGCCCTGGCTCACGGTCTATGACAACGTGCGCCTCGCCGTGGACAAGGTGTTCTCCGGCACGAGATCGCGCGCCGAGCGCCACGACTGGACCCTGCACAATCTCGATCTGGTGCAGATGGGCCATGCCAAGGACAAGCGCCCGGCGGAAATCTCCGGCGGCATGAAGCAGCGCGTGGGCATCGCTCGGGCGCTCGCCATGCAGCCCAAGGTGCTGCTGCTGGACGAGCCGTTCGGCGCGCTCGACGCGCTCACCCGCGCCCATCTGCAGGACAGCGTGATGCAGATCCACGCCACGCTGGGCAACACCATCCTCATGATCACCCATGACGTGGACGAGGCGGTGCTCTTGTCCGACCGCATCGTGATGATGACCAACGGCCCCTCCGCCCGCATCGGCGAAGTGCTGGAGGTGCATCTGGCCCGGCCCCGCAAGCGCCTGGAGCTGGTGGCCAATCCCACCTACCTGAAAGCCCGCGAGGCGGTGCTGAAATTCCTCCACGAGCGCCACCGCTTCGTGGACGCCGCCTGATCTCGCGGACCCATAACAATAAGGAAACGCCCAGTGAGCGAACCGCTCCTCATCGTTGGCAATGGCATGGCCGCCGCCAAGCTCTGCGAGGAGCTGAGCGCCCGCGCACTTGGGCGCTATGCGGTGGCGGTCATCGGCGCCGAGCCTCACCTCGCCTATAATCGCGTGCTGCTCTCCGACGTGCTGGCGGGCAAGGTGCCCGCCGGCGATATCCAGATGAAGCCCGCCGCCTGGTGGCGGGCGCAGGGCGTCACCCTGATCCAGGGCCGCCCCGTGGCCGCCATCGACCGCCCCGGCCGGGCCGTGGTGCTGGCGGACGGCTGCCGCCTGCCGTTTGGCAAGCTGGTGCTGGCCACCGGCTCCCACCCCATCCGCCTGCCCTTGGCCGGCGCGGACCTGCCCGGCGTGACCACCTTTCGCGATCTGGCGGACGTGACCGCCTTGCTGTCGGCCGCCAGGCCCGGCACCCGCGCCGTGGTCATCGGCGGCGGGCTGCTGGGGCTGGAGGCCGCCAGCGGGCTTGCGGGCGCCGGCGTCGCCACCACGCTGGTGCATCTCATGGACCGGCTGATGGAGCGCCAGCTGGATGCGCCCGCCGCCGCGCTTCTGCGCCGGGCGGTGGAGGCCCGCGGCATCACGATGCGGCTGGAGGCCGCTAGCGCCCACATCGAGGGCACCGATGCCGTCACCGGCCTGCGCCTTGCGGATGGCCGGTTGATCGAAGCCGATCTGCTGGTCATGGCCTGCGGCGTGCGGCCCAATGCAGATCTCGCCCGCGCCGCGGGGCTGGCCTGCCAGCGGGGCGTCGTGGTGGATGATGGCCTCGCCACCGACGACCTCGCGATCTTCGCCCTGGGCGAATGCGCCGAGCATCGCGGCGCCACCTACGGCCTCGTCGCCCCGGCCTATGAGCAGGCCCGCGTGCTGGCCCGCCGGCTGGCGGGGGAGGACGCGACCTATGCGGGCAGCGTCGTGTCCACCAATCTCAAGGTCTCCGGCGTGCATGTGTTTTCCGCCGGCGACATCTCCGGCGGGCCGGGCTGCGAAGACATCGTGCTGCACGATCGCGGCCTTGGACTCTACCGCCGCCTGATCCTCAAGGACGACCGGCTGGTGGGGGCCGTGCTGTTCGGCGACACCGCCGACGGCCTCTATTATCTCGACCTCATCACCCACCGCACCCCCATCACCGCCTTGCGCGCCGAGCTGGCCTTCGGCCGGCCCGCGCTGGCCGCGTGAGGAGAGACCCATGAGCGGCGATTTCACCCTCGATCAGAAGCGCTATCTGGAAGGCTTCGTCTCCGGCGCCCAGGTGGCCCGCGTGGCCCGTGCCCCAGGGATGGCCCCCGGTGCCGCGCCCGCCGCCGAGCCCACCGGGCCGGACGCCGCCAGCCTGAAGGCCATGGGCCGCACCGAGGCGGAAGGCAAGAAGCTCACCCCCGAGGAAAAAGCCAAGCGCGAGGAAATGGGGCTCGATGCCTACGCGCGAATGGAGGCGGCTGCGGCGGAGGGCGTGTTCCCCAAGGGGCCGGACATCCTGCGCTGGAAGTATCACGGCCTGTTCTATGTGGCCCCGGCGCAAGACAGCTTCATGTGTCGCATGCGCATGCCCAATGGCATTCTCACCCATTGGCAGTTGCGCGGCATCGCTGACATCGCGCAGACCCACGGTGGCGGCTGTGCGGACGTGACCACGCGGGCCAATCTCCAAATCCGCGAGATCCCCGCCACCGATGGCGTGATCCTCTTGGAGAAGCTGGTGGATCTCGGCCTCACCGCCAAGGGCGCCGGCGGCGACAATATCCGCAATGTCACCGGCACCCCCACCGCCGGCATCGACCCGCAGGAGTTGCTCGACACCCGGCCTTTTGCCAAAGCCTGGCACCACCACATCCTCAACACCCGCGCCATGTACGGCCTGCCGCGCAAGTTCAACGTGGCGTTCGATGGCGCAGGCCAGATCGGCGCGCTGGAGGACACCAACGACATCGGCTTCCAGGCGGTGATGGTAAAGGACGGCTTCGGCGTCGCGCCCGGCGTGTGGTTCCGCCTGGCGCTGGGCGGCATCACCGGCCACAAGGATTTCGCCAGAGATACCGGCGTCATCCTGCCCCCCGCCGATGCGGTGCGGGTGGCGGATGCCATCGTGCGGGTGTTCATCGACAGCGGCGACCGCACCGACCGCAAGAAGGCGCGGCTGAAATATGTGCTCGATGCCTGGGGCTTCGAAAAATTCCTCGCGGCGGTGGAAGACAAGCTCGGCGCCAAGCTCCAGCGCCTGCCCGCCGAGGCGGTGGCGCCGCGGCCGGAGCCGGACCGGCTGGCGCATCTGGGCGTGCATCCGCAGAAGCACGCCGGGCTGAACTGGATCGGCGTCGGCCTGCCGGTGGGGCGCATGAGCGTGGCGCAGATGCGCGGCCTCGCCGACATCGCGGCTCAGCATGGCGATGGCGACGTGCGCTTCACCGTGTGGCAGAATTTGCTGCTCTCCGGCGTACCCGATGCCCGCGTAAGCGAGGCCAAGGCGGCCATCGCGATGCTGGGGCTCACCTCTGAGGCCGATGTGCTGCAGGCGGGCATCGTTGCCTGCACCGGGGCGGCGGGGTGCCGCTTCGGCAATGCGGACACCAAGGCTACAGCGCTCGCCATCGGCGCACACTGCGGGCCGAAGGTGACGCTGGACAGCCCGGTGAACATCCATGTCACCGGCTGCCACAACAGTTGCGCCCAGCATTATATCGGCGACATCGGCCTCATCGGCGCCCGCGTCGCCATCAATGACGAGGGCGACACCGTGGATGGCTACCACGTGCTGGTGGGCGGCGGCTTCGGCACCGAGGCCGCCATCGCCCAGGACCTGCTCCAGGATGTGAAGGCGCCGGACGCGCCCGCCGTCATCGAGCATTTGCTCAGCTTCTGGATGGCCCAGCGCCTGCCCGGCGAGGCGTTTGCCGCCTTCACCCGCCGCCTCGGCGCCGCGGCGTTGAAAGCCCATCTCGCGGCCACGACCCCCCTTGCGCTGGAGCGCGCCCAATGAGTGTCCAGACCCGCGCGCCCCAGGTGCCGTTCCTGCCGGAAAGCGCCCCGTTCTCGCCGGAGCAGCGCGCCTGGCTCAACGGCTTCTTCGCCGGCGTGTTCTCTGCCGATACGCCGCCAGGCGCCACCGCTCTGTCCGCCGCCGACAGCGCCGCGCTGCTGCCCGCGGCGGCGGAGGACGATGACGCCCCCTGGCACGATGCCGCCATGCCCATCGACGAGCGCATGAAGCTGGCGGAAGGCAAGCCTTTGGACCGCCGCATGATGGCGGCCATGGCGCAGCAGGATTGCGGCCAGTGCGGCTATCTGTGCGACACCTATTCCAAGGCCATCGCCTCCGGCACTGAGCCCAAGCTCAATCTGTGCGCGCCCGGCGGCAAGGAGACGGTGCGCATGCTCAAGCAGCTCGCCGCCGAGCTGGACGGCGCCACTCCTGCCGCCGCCGCGCCCGCCACAGCAACGCCGGCCGCTGCGCCCGTGCCGACCACGCCCGGCACCCGCGAAAACCCCGCCGAGGTCACCTTCCTCGGCCGGTTCCGGCTCAATGGCGAGGGCTCCGAAAAGGAGACCTGGCACGTGGATTTCGATCTGGAGGGCTCCGGCCTCGATTATGCGGTGGGCGACAGCTTCGGCCTGTTTCCGGTCAATGATCCCGAGCTGGTGGCCCAGGTGCTGGCGGCCTTGCATGCGCCGGCAGATTTCCCCATCGGCGAGAGCACGCTGGAGGAGGTGCTCACCCGCGACGTGTGCCTGAAATCGCCGCCCGACACGCTGTTCACACTGATCTCCTATCTCACCGGTGGCACCCGCCGCGCCACCGCCAAGGCCCTGGCTGCGGGCGGTGATCCGGACGGCGACGCGTCACTGCTGGATGTGCTGGCGGCGCTGGAGAAATTCCCCGGCATCCGGCCGGATCCGGAAGCCTTCATCGAATGCCTGGAGCCGCTCCAACCCCGGCTCTATTCCATCTCCTCCAGCCCGGTGGCGACGCCGGGCAAGCTCTCCCTCACCGTGGATGCGGTGCGCTACGATCACCAGGGCCGCACCCGCCATGGGGTGTGTTCCACCTTCCTCGCCGGCCGGGTGGCGCCGGGCACGCGCATGAAAGCCTATGTGCAGAAGGCGCACGGCTTCGCTTTGCCGCCTGATCCCGCCACGGCCATCATCATGGTCGGCCCCGGCACCGGCATCGCACCCTTCCGCGCCTTCCTGCATGAGCGCCACGCCACAAAGGCGCCGGGCAAGAACTGGCTGCTGTTCGGCCACCAGCGCGAGGCCACCGACTTCTTCTATGCGGACGAACTGGCGCAGATGCAGGCGAGCGGCACCCTGACCCGCCTCGACACCGCCTGGTCGCGCGATGGCGCCGCCAAGGTCTATGTGCAGGATAAGATCCGCGCCGTAGGTCCGGAGCTGTGGGACTGGCTGCAGCAGGGCGCGCATTTCTACGTCTGCGGCGATGCCAAGCGCATGGCCAAGGATGTGGAAGCCGCCGTCACCGAGGTGGCCGCCACCCATGGCGGCCTCCCGCCGGAGGAGGCCGCCCGTTTCGTGGCCGGCCTCAAGAAGGCCGGGCGCTATCAGGCGGACGTTTATTAGCCGTGGCACCCCGCGCGCCACGCCCCGGCTTTACAGCTTGCTCGGTTCCGGCTCAGCTTCCGCTCCGTCGGCGCCGAGCCGGCGGGAGCACGCGGTTTCCTTATGGCCCATAGGACCCTGTCCATGAATGCGCCGCTGACCACGCCTCAGGCGATTGCCACCACCTGTCCCTATTGCGGCGTCGGTTGCGGCATCACCGCCACGCCGGACGGCCTGGGCGGGGCGCGGGTGGCGGGCGATGAGACGCATCCGGCCAATCTCGGCCGCCTGTGCTCCAAGGGTGCGGCGCTGGGGGAAACCATCGGCCTCGACACCCGCCTGCTGCATCCCATGGTGCGGGGGGCGGACGGGGCGCTGGCCCGCGCCAGTTGGGACTCAGCGCTCGACCGCGCGGCGGACGGGTTCCGCGCCACGCTGGCCGCGCATGGGCCGCAGGCGGTGGCCTTCTATCTCTCCGGCCAGTTGCTCACCGAGGATTATTACGTCGCCAACAAACTGGCGAAGGGCTTCCTCGGCACCGCCCATGTGGACACCAATTCGCGCCTGTGCATGGCCTCCTCCGTGGCCGGCCACAAGCGCGCCTTCGGCTCCGATACGGTGCCGGGAAATTATGAGGATCTGGAGCAGGCCGACCTTCTGGTGCTCACCGGCTCCAACACCGCATGGTGCCATCCGGTGCTGTTCCGCCGCATGGTGGCGGCGCGGGCCGCGCGCGGCACCAAGATCGTGGTGATCGATCCCCGCCGCACCGCCACCGCGGATGAGGCGGATCTGTTCCTCCCCGTGGCCCACGGCACCGATACGCTCTTGTTCTCCGGCCTGCTGGTGCATCTGGCCGAGAGCGGCGCGCTCGATCCGGCCTATATCGCCGCGCATACGGAAGGCTTCGAGGGCGCCCTCGCCCAGGCCCGCGCCGCAGCCCCGGATCTCGCCACCACCGCCCGCGGCACCGGCCTGGCGCGGGAGGATGTGGCCCGCTTCTTCGATCTGTTCCGCGCTACGGCGCGCACCGTCACCTGCTATTCCCAAGGGGTGAACCAGGCGGCGCAGGGCACCGACAAGGTGGGCGCCATCCTGAATTGCCATCTGGCCACCGGCCGCATCGGGCGGCCGGGCATGGGGCCGTTTTCCCTCACTGGCCAGCCTAACGCCATGGGCGGGCGCGAGGTGGGCGGGCTCGCCAACCAACTGGCCGCCCACATGGGCTTTTCCCCGGCCGAGGTGGACCGGGTGCAGCGCTTCTGGGGCGCCCCGCACATGGCCCGCGCCGAGGGGCTGAAAGCGGTGGACATGTTCGCCGCCATCGAGCGCGGGGACATCAAGGCGCTGTGGGTGATGGGCACCAACCCCGCCGTGAGCCTGCCCCGCGCCGATGCGGTGCGCGCAGCCCTGGCGGGCTTGGACCTGTTCGTGCTGTCGGAGAATGTCACCGGCACCGACACCGCGCTGGGCCGCCCGCACGTGCTGCTGCCGGCGCTCGCCTGGGGCGAGAAGAACGGCACGGTGACCAATTCCGAGCGCCGCATCTCCCGGCAGCGCCCGTTCCTGGCCCCCGCCGGCGAAGCCCGGCCGGACTGGTGGGCGCTCTCGCAGGTGGCCGCCCGCCTCGGCCATGGGGCGGGCTTTGCTTATAAAGGACCGGCGGAGATCTTCCGCGAGCATGCGGCGCTCTCGGCCTTCGAGAATGACGCAGAACTCGGGAGCCGCCGGGATTTCGATCTGTCCGGCCTCGCCGGGCTGTCGGATAGTGCCTACGAGACCCTCGCCCCGGTGCAATGGCCGGTGCGGGAAGCGGAGGGCGACGCCCCCAAAGGCACCGAGCGCCTGTTCGCGTCCGGGGGCTTCTTCACCGCCAACCGGCGGGCGACATTCATCCAGCCGGCGCCGGTGGCAGCGCCGCTGGTCTCCTCGGACTTTCCCTTCCTGCTCAACACCGGCCGCATCCGCGACCAGTGGCACACCATGACCCGCACCGGCCTCTCGCCGCGCCTGGGCCGCCATGTGCCGGCGCCGTTCGTCGCGGTGCATCCGGACGATGCGGCGGGGCTCGGCCTCAGCGAGACTGGCCTTGCCGCCGTCACCTCCGCCCATGGGCGCGCGGTGCTGGAGGTGCGGCTCGATGCCGGACAGGCGCGCGGAACGGTGTTCGCGCCCATTCATTGGAGCGCGGCCACCGCCTCCGGCGGGCGCGTGGGCGCGCTGGTGCATCCGCGCACCGATCCGTTTTCCGGCCAGCCCGATGCCAAGGCGACCCCGGTGGCGATCGGCCCGGTGGCGGTGGGCGCCCAAGGCTTCCTGTTGGCGCGCGCGCGCCTGACGCCGCCCGAGGGCATGGATTGGGCGCGGGCGCGGCTGGAGGGCGGCCATGGCTGGCGCCTCACCGGGCCCGCCGACCCTGCCGCCTGGGCCGCCTTCGCGCGCGCCACCGCCGAGGCGGCCGGCGTGATGGACACGCTCGCCGAAATCACCGACATCGCGGGCGGACGCTACCGCGCCGCCGCCTTCAGCCCCTCCGGGGCGCTGGCCTTTGCCGTGGTGCTGGCCCCACCGGGCGAGGCCCCGCCCTGGGATGCCCTTGCCGGGCTGCTGGCGCAGGACGTGGTGAGCCCCACCGACCGCCGCGCCATTCTCTCCGCCCGCCGCGCCGACGGCACCGCGCCCGGCGGTCCTTTGGTGTGCGCCTGCTTCGGCGTGCCCCACGGCGCC
Source organism: Azorhizobium sp. (assembly GCA_965227945.1). GTDB lineage: Bacteria > Pseudomonadota > Alphaproteobacteria > Rhizobiales > Xanthobacteraceae > Azorhizobium. The sequence continues at coordinate 115,964 of CBDDGQ010000006.1, forward strand.
ATCGCGGCGGCCATCGCCGCCGGCGCCCGCGACACGGCGGCGATCGGCACCGCGCTCAAGGCCGGCACCAATTGTGGATCCTGCCTGCCGGAACTGCGGCGGATGCTGAGCGAGACCCGCGCCTCGCAGCCTGTCCCGGCTTGAGGGATCGCCTCTCGCACCCGACGCGCCTGCCCTCGGCTGCCCGCCTGCCGGTGGCAGACAGGCGCGTTGCCACGCCAGACGCGCCATGGACGAAAAAAAGCCGGACGCCTGCGCGCCCGGCTCGATATCGTCAGCTTGACCTTGGCCGGCGCCCCGAGAGGCGCCCGGGCCGCCTCAGCCCTTGGCCTTGGCGCGCTCGATGCCTTCGAGGATCAGCTTGTGCGCTTCGGCGGCATCGCCCCAGCGCAGGATCTTCACCCATTTGTTGGGCTCCAGATCCTTGTAGTGCTCGAAGAAATGCTCGATCTGCTTCAGCGTGATGTCGGCCAGATCGGTGTAGGTGACCACCGAATCGTAGCGCTTGGTCAGCTTGGAGCTGGGCACGCCGATGATCTTCTCATCCACGCCGCTCTCGTCTTCCATCAGCAGCACGCCGACCGGACGCACCGACATGACCGCGCCCGGCACGATGGCGCGGGTGTTGGCAATCAGCACGTCGCACGGGTCGCCGTCACCGGACAGGGTGTGCGGGATGAAGCCGTAATTCCCCGGATACCGCATGGCGGTGTAGAGGAAGCGGTCCACGAACAGGGCGCCGGACTCCTTGTCCATCTCATACTTGATCGGCTCGCCGCCGATCGGAACCTCGATCACCACATTCACGTCATGGGGCGGGTTCTTGCCGATCGGGATCGCTTCGATACGCATGGGTGTGGGCTCGCTTGCAGCTTAAGGGGTCCGCCTTTGATGCGGCGTGCTACCGCTGCCAACCGAAAGCGGTCTTGTCCAGGGTTTTCCCGCCGAAGCGCTCGGTGGAGGCTGCGACCGGTTGCCCCCCCAGCGCCTCGTAAAAACCGATGGCCGGCCGGTTGTCCGCCAGCGCCCACACCACCAGACCGTTCAGCCCGGCCAGTTGCAGATCGCGCCGGGCGGCGGAAAACAGCCGTTGTCCGAAGCCCAGCCCCTGATAGACCGGCTTGAGATAGATTTCGTAGATCTCGCCGCCATAGGGCAGGCTCTTGGCGCGGTTGCCACCGTAATTGGTGTAGCCGGCCACATCGTCGCCCACCAGCAGCACGGAGATGCGGCTGCCGCGGCGGATGGCTGACTGCCACCACTGCGGGCCGCGCCGCTCCACCATCTTCTCCAGTTCCACACCGGGGATCAGGCCGCGATAGGCCGTGCGCCATGCCGCATCATGGATGTCCGCGATGGCTGGAGCATCTTGCGGTTTGGCCCGGCGGATCTCGATGAGGCCTGTACTCATGGCGCAATGGAAGCAAGAATGTTCGCGCTCTTCAAGGGGCGTGAGCGTCACGCGGCAGCTCCGTCCACCGCAGCGCCCGGTCCAGAGCCCGGGTTCTGCCCTGGTGAGACGGCAAAAAATGTAACGATCTCAAAGCGTGACGGGTCGAGACGCAGCCGCTGTTCACCTCTCCGGGAAACTGCTCTAAGGATGGGGCGCGAGCCCCGCCAGGGCGCCTCGCGCCACGTCCCCGCCCCCGCAGCGAGCGCCATGATCCGTTTTCTGTTTCGTTTCACCGGCTTCTGGCTCATGGCCGGCGCCTTCGTGGCGCTGGTGGTGGACGGCACCCGCTCCATCGCCGCGACCGAGATCGTCTTCACCTCCGCCCTCGCGGCCTGGACCGGCCTGTCGCCGGCCACCTTCGACATGGCCAAGGCGAAGCTGACCGCCGTGTCGCCTTTGGCGTGGAGTTCTGCGGCACTCCCGGTGTTGTCGCTACCGCTGTTCCTGCTGCTCGGCGTGGTGGGTGTCGTGTTTCTGGCCATCGGGCGGGTGCCGGAGCGGTCGCCCTACGAGGCCGGCTGACCCGATCGGCGCAGCGCGCCCCTCGCAACCGGACGGGTGCATCCCCATATCTGCGGTCGAGATAAGGAGCGCCACCATGTTCTGGTCGAAGAAGCCCCTGGACCTGCCTACCGCCGAGAGCGCCTTGCCGGGCCGCCCGGACGCCCTGCCCACCGCCCGCCTGCACCATGTGAACCAAAATCCGCTCAAGGGGCCCTATCCCGAGGGCTCTGCCACCGCCATCTTCGCTCTGGGCTGCTTCTGGGGCGCCGAGCGGGTGTTCTGGCAGACCCCCGGCGTGTGGGTGACCGCCGTCGGCTATGTGGCCGGGCACACCCCCAACCCCACGTACGAGGAAGTGTGCAGCGGTCGCACCGCGCATACGGAAGCCGTGCTGGTGGTCTATGACCCTGCGGTGGTGACCTATGCGGAGTTGGTGCGCCTGTTCTTCGAGAGCCATGACCCCACCCAGGGCATGCAGCAGGGCAATGACGTCGGCACGCAGTACCGTTCCGGCATCTATGGCGGCAGCCCCGCCGAGGTCGCCGAAGCCAGGGCGGTGCGGGACGCCTATCAGGGCGCGCTGAAGGCCCGCGGGCTGGGGGCGATCACCACCGAGATCATCGACGGCGGGCCGTTCTATTTCGCCGAGGATTATCACCAACAGTACCTGTCGAAGAACCCGCGCGGCTATTGCGGGCTCGGCGGCACCGGCGTCTCCTGCCCGATCGGGGTGGGCGTCGCCGCCCAGTGACGTCTGGCGCGGTCGGGGTCCGCTCCGGCCGCGCTGCCTTTGGGGAGCCGATGAAAATCGGCGCGTTTGGGGGCCGGGACTGGACGGGGCGCTTCAACTGACGCGCGACTTGCTCTAAGCGGGAATGTCCGTTTCAGGAGCCCCCTCGATGGCCAATCCCAGCTTTGTCATTTCGGCCCCGCCTGCCCCCACCTTGCCGGTGGTGGGCTCCGATGCCGTCTTCCCCGTGCATCGCATCTATTGCGTCGGGCGCAACTTCGCCGACCACGCCATCGAGATGGGCCACGATCCCAATCGCGAGCCGCCCTTCTTCTTCCAGAAGAACCCGGACAATCTGGTGCTGTCGGGCGCCACCATCCCCTATCCCAAGCGCTCGGCTGACGTGCATTACGAGATCGAGCTGGTGGTGGCGCTGAAGACCGGCGGCGAGGATATCCCGCTGGAGAGCGCCCTCGACCATGTCTACGGTTACGGGGTGGGCATCGACCTCACCCGCCGCGACCTGCAGGGCGAAGCCAAGAAGCTGGGTCGGCCATGGGAAGTGGGCAAGGCGTTCGAACAGTCCGCCCCCGCCACCGCTCTGGTGCCGGCCAGCGTCATCGGCCATCCCGATGCCGGCCGGATCTGGCTGTCCGTCAATGGCGACGTGAAGCAGGACGGCGACCTCAACATGATGATCTGGAAGGTGCCGGAGATGATCGCCACGCTCTCCACGCTGTTCAAGCTGGAGCCGGGCGACCTGATTTTCGCCGGTACCCCTGCCGGCGTCGGCCCGCTCAAGTCCGGTGACGTGCTGAAGGGCGGCGTCGCGGGGGTGGCCGAGCTGGACATCACCATCGGCTGACCTAAGGTCAGGAACCATCCAGCGGGCGGCAGACGAAGTCGACGAAAGCGTCGGCCGCCCGCGAGCGATAGCGCTCCCCATGGTGCAGCACGAAGAAGCTGCGCGGCGGGAAACTCAGCGGCAGCGCCCGCAACGTCCCTGCCTGCAACCCGGCCTCCGCCACCAGGCGGGAGATCACCGTGGCGCCGGCGCCCGCAGCCACCGCGCTCAGCACCGCCTCATTGGACGGCAGCTCGAACACCACCTGGATGTCCGCCACCGCCAGGCCCAGGCGCTGGCAGGCGGCCTCGAACATCTGGCGTGTGCCGGACCCCATTTCCCGCAGCACGAAGGGCATGGCGGCCACATCCTGCGGCAGCAGGCGGGCACCCCGGCCCCACGGCGACTGGGCGCCCACCACCAGCACCAAGGTGTCGCCCGGCACCCGGCGACGCACCACCAGCGGTTCCGCCACCTCGCCTTCCACAAAGCCCAGATCGGCGGCCCCATCGCGCACCGCTGCCGCCACCTGGCTGGTGTTGCCGATGCTCAGCGGCAGCGCGATCTGCGGATACAGGGTGCGAAACCCCTGCATGCGCGGCGCCAGCCAGTAATTGGCGATGGTTTGGCTGGCGGAGAGTGTCAGCGTGCCGCGCTCCAGCCCGCTGAGGTCGGACAGCGCATTGCGCGCCTGCGCCACCCGCTGGAGAATGCCCTGCGCTTCTCCCACGAACAGCCGGCCGGCGGCGGTCAGCTCGATGTGCCGACCCACCCGGTCGAAAAGCTTCTGGCCGCAGCTGGCTTCCAGGGCGGCCACCGAGGCGCTGACCGCCGATTGCGTCATATGCAGCGCCTCGGCGGCGCGGGTCATGTGCAGATGACCGGCCACCGCCACGAACACGCGCAGCTGGTCGAGGGTCATGGCGCGCGCTCCGCTGCCCTCACCCCAGCAGGCGGGGCGACAGCCAGATCAGCACGAAGCTCAAGCTGGACACGAACAGCCACGCCAGGGTGCCCAGCGCCAGGGGCCGCCAGCCGCGGGCCTTGAGCTTGCGCACGTCGGTCTCCAGGCCCATGGCGGCCAGCGAGATCGCCAGCAGGACCGTGGTGACGGGGGCGACCGTGGCATTCACCGTCGGCGGCAGGATGCCGAGGCTGTTGATGACGATCATCACCAGGAAGCCGAGGATGAACCACGGCACCGGCGGTGCGGCCACATGGCCGTCGGCGCCGGCGGCGCGGGCCCGGCGGGTGGCGGCAAAGCCCAGCGCCAGAACCAGCGGCGCCAGCAGGATCACCCGGTTGAGCTTGGCGATGGTGCCGAACTCGCCCGCCGCCTGCCCGCCCTGGAAGGCCGCCGCGACCACCTGGGCGATCTCGTGGATGGAGGCCCCCGCCCACAGCCCATAGGCGTGGGCATCGAAGCCGGTGAACGGCAGCAGCGCCGGATACAGGAACATGGACAGCGAGCCGAACACGGTCACGCAGGCCACCGCATAGGCCACGTCCTCGTCCGAGGCGCGGGTGACGGTGTTGGTGGCGATCACCGCCGAGGCGCCGCACACCGCGGTGCCGGCCGCAATCAGCTCCGACAGCTGCGGATCCACCCCCACCAGGCGCCCCAGCCAGCGGGTGACGAAGAAGGTCGCCACCAACACCACCACGACGATGACCAGGCCATCCAGTCCCACCGTGCGCACCTGGGTGAAGGTGAGTTGCAGCCCCAGCAGCACGATGGCGAACCGCAGGATGCGCCGCATGGCGAACTTCACCCCGGGGAGGGCCATCCTGGGGGTCCCCACCAGATTGTGGAAGGCCATGCCGAGGAAAATGGACACCACCAGCGGGCTGAGCACGGCGACATCCAGCACCGCGCGCAGGCCATACGCGAGCGCCACCACGGCCGCGGTGAGCAACAGGCCGGGCAAAAGGGCGATGACGGTTTGCAGCGGCGATGGAACGGCGGGCACGGCAGCGGGCGTGGACATGGAGGACCTCGTTTTGCGCCACCAACATCTGCCGTTTCCTTCACAAGACAATGGAATTATTTTTCTACAATTCAGTGATGAAATCGATCAGTTTCTCTCCCGCTCGGCCGCGCCCGATCCTCGGTTGCTGCCGGGCGCGGATTGGCGCCGCATCACGCCATCGATAAAAAAATGACGGTATTTCAATGGCCTCGCTCACGCCTGCAAGTTGCAGCGCGAAAGATTTTTTCTCCGGCCAAGCTGGAACGGGCCCAGGGTCAAGCGGTTGGTTGAGCAAGGCATGGGGAAAACCGAGGAGACACACCATGGCAAACGATCAGCGTGGCACCGACCAACGCGGCGGCCCGGGTAACGACGCCAACGATCCCAAGCACGCCAACAAGGCCGATCAAAAGGGGGTCCAGCACGGCGGCCAGACGCCCGGGGGCCAGCAGAGCCAGACCGGCGCCGATTCCCGTCAGCAGGGCGGCGCGGGCAACTTCAGCCAGGATCCCTCTCGCGCGGCGCAGGCCGGTCAGAAGGGTGGGCAGAATGTGCCCGACGACAAGCGCTCCTTCTCGCAGGATCCGGACCTGGCATCCGACGCCGGCCGCAAGGGTGGCCAGCGCTAGATCCAGTGCGTGCCCGCGATGGGTCGTTCTCCCCATCTGTAGGCGCTGCGCTTGCAGGCCGCACCGCGTGACACAAAGGCGGTGCGAAAGTCCGGAAACGATAGTCACTGACATTGCCGGTTCGGGGTGGTCCCGGACCGGCCTTTTTGCTGCCTGAGCCCCCGACACTCGGCAGCGCCGGCAGGACCGCGATCTATCGCGAAATATGATTCTTTTTTGCTGGTCTCTGGAACCAAACCTGTCGGCGGGCGTTTTCGCCTTTGGCAGTGGTCCGCAGGATCGCGTGCACATGCCAGGATGCCCGACGGCCCGCGGGGGGCGGAGGGTGGTTAGGTCACGCGAGGGCGAGCGTTGGTTCCCCAATCGTACCCGTTGTCAGACGTGCCTGTAACAAGAAGAAGCCCGGCCAGACCACTGTCACGGGAGGAAACCATGATCCAAGACTCACACACGCCAGACACCCCTCCACTCCACATCTGGATGGATGGTCAACGTCATGTGGTGCGAACCCTGGGAGAGGCCATCGCGCTGCTGCAATGCGGCACCGGCCATCCCTTGGCGCGCTATTCCGAGCTTTTGGTGCATCAGTTGGAGACCGCCTCCAGCGCGGAACTTCAGGCGCGCGCATGGCGCGCCTTTCAGACCTGGAATGAGGCTTTGCGCGCCACTGCGGCTCCGCACGCGCGCTGCGCCGCCTGAGCCTGACCGCGGATGCGGTGAGCGCCGCATGCGCCCCTAGGCCAGCGCCCCCTCGCCGGGGCCAGACTGCCGGCTCGGACATCGCCCGGGCCACACCCTCCGCGCCACATCTGATGTTCGCGCTATCCGACGGTGATCATCCCCGCCAGCGTAACCACCACCATTCCCGCCAGAATGACCATCCAGAACCGCATGGTCGGCAGCGCGCCGGGCAAGGGCTGGCTGTTTGCCTCGCGCATCACACCGACATAAGGCGCGAGATCCGCATCGGCGTCCATTGGCCCGTCTCCGGCCACGGACGTCTGGCGCCGGGTGGCGTCCGCGACCCGCGACACGCCCGCGTCCGCCACATATCCCCATGCCTTTGCCGCACCCGCCGCCTGGCCGTCCCCCCCGGGCCCTGCGGCAGGGGGCGGCACGCGCCTGGGATATGTCTTGGCCATCATGTCCTCTCCGAACCTGTTGAAGACGCAACTGCAGCGCGAGTGGTCAGTTCCCCGCGGCGGCGCATATTGAACCGGAGGTTGCACCCGCAGCGCCCGTTCTCGGCCCCGTCAGCGCGCAAGCCCCGCCTCCCGGAGCTGCCCGCGCCGTCCGACCCCGCACATGTCGCTTCGCTCGGATGGGACGACGGACGCTTTGCGCTTGGCGCGCGCGGGTGCCCAGGCGGCCGCGATCCGCCGCCCCTCGCGGTGGATGGGATTGAAGCGTTCGCGGTGATGGCTCGGCCGGCCCCAGACTCAAGGCCGCCGACCACCGGCCAACACAAGCCGGCAATCGGCGGCGCGGGACCAGCCCCCCGACACGGACCCGCGCGGCGACCACAGCATGGCGCAGAGCGCGGATCGATGGCGAAAACCGATCCCGTCCAGCTGGTGGCCAGCGCGTCCTGGGTCGCCCCTCGGCGGAAACGCGCGCCTGTCCTAGGGGGCGGACGCCGTCAGCAGCGCCGCGTCAATGTGATGAATGAGGCGATCAGCATCGAACGGCTTGCTCAGGAAGGCCACGGCCCCACCCTGCTCCGCCCGCGCGCGCACCGCTGCTTCTGGAAAAGCCGTGATGAAGATGGTCGGTAGCGACCGGTTCTGCGCCGTCAGCGTCTTTTGCAGTTCGAGCCCGTTCATGCCCGGCATCTGCACATCGGATACCAGACAGGCGCTGCGGGCAGACGCGCGCGCCTGCAAGAAGTCCTCCGCCGAGGCGAAGGCAAATGCCTTAAGTCCGACGGAGCGCACCAGGCTGCTGACGGCGACGCGGACCGACTCATCGTCATCCACAATAAAGACAACCGGCGTTTTCTGATCGGACACCATGGACCTCTTGCGCGGAGTGGCGCGCCGAGCGGCTGCCATATCTCTCCTCACCATGCGCGCGGGGCGGGTCCATGCAAAGGATACACACGTTTAAGGCGGCCATCCTTGTGTCCGAACGGGGCCGCATCGCCGGATCTCAGGGAGGGCGTGCGCTTAGGGGGCGCTCCTCATCTCGCAAGAGCCCTCAGCGCGGCACGGAACCGCTGGGGCACACGCGCACGGCTGCCAATCCTCACTGCTGCGCCAGCGGTGCGGGGTCTGGCCGGTGAAGCGCTTGAAGACCGTGGTGAAATGCGCCTGGGTCTGGAAGCCGACGCTGAGCGCCACATCCACCAGCGAGGCGCCGGGCACCGCCAGCATGGCCTGCGCCCGCTCGATACGACGGCGCATCAGATATTCGTGCGGCCGCACGCCGGTGGCCACCCGGAACTGCGCCGCGAAATGCATCCGCGTCAGCCCCGCCGCGCCGGCCAGATCCGCCAGCGTCACGGTGTGCGCCAGATGCGCGTCCACATAGGCGAACACCCGTTTCAACCGCCATTTCGGCAGGGCGCTCTTCACCCGCCGGTGCGGGCGCACTGCGGGGTCGGCCAGCAGGCTGGTCAGGCGGCTGACGATGGCCACCCCGACCGCATGGGCGCAGGTGGCGCCCAGTTCGGCTTCCGCATCGTCGAGCGCCATCAGCGTGGACAGCAACCGCGCCAGACCCGGATCCTTGCGCAGGCGCGGATCGCTGATGGGCGCGCCGTCGCTGTCACCGGCGACCTCCGCGGCCCGCACCGCCGGCAACCCGCCGCGCAACGTCAGATGCAAGGTGGGCCGCGTCATGGGACCGTGCCGGGTGACGCTGCACCGGACGACCTCGAGAGGCGCGGGTGCTGCCCCGTCCCCCGCCGGGGCTGCAGCCGCGCCACTGATCGCCAGGATCACGCTGTCGAACACGAACCGCACCTCATGCGGCGGCGGCGCGTCCGGGCTTCGGCGATCCCGCCGCGCGTCGCTCGGCGCATAGGCATCGAAGCTGGCGATGAGGCTTGCCGCGGGCGTGCGCGGCGGCGGTCCGTCGGTGACGAACCCGGCACCGGCCGGGCGATGCGTCTGCGGGCGGGACAGTTCGGTCAGCATGGCGGGGTGCTCCGTCCTCAATCTCGTTCCCCATCGAGAGTGTGGGCTTTGCCCCCGGACATCCATCCCACAAAGGTCAATTGGGACCGCGCTTTCGGCTAGCTGAAACATACCAAGGTGTTATTGCGGCCAAGCTGCCCGTGACCCCTGCGCCGTCCCACAGCGGCGCCATGCCGACAGCCGGGACATCACCCGGCCGTCGTCTGCATCCGTCATTGCTAAGCAGAGGATCAGCAATTTCTATCCAGCGTGATCCCCCTGCCGGCAGCCATTTTCGGGCCGGACAGAGGGCACGGCGCCGGCCGCCAAACCTGGCGACCGGCGCTGCATGAGGCTCAGGCCTGGATGAAGGCGAGCAGGTCCGGGTTGATGACCTCGGCATGGGTGGTCAGCATGCCGTGCGGATAGCCGGCATAGACCTTCAGCGTCCCTGCCTTGAGCAGCTTCACCGACAGCTCCGAGGCATCGGCGATGGGCACGATCTGGTCGTCATCGCCGTGCATCACCAGCGTGGGCACCGAGATGGCCTTCAGGTCCTCGGTCTGGTCGGTCTCCGAGAACGCCTTGATGCCGTCGTAATGCGCCTTGGCGCCGCCCACCATGCCCTGGCGCCACCAATTGTCGATCACCCCCTGGGAGACCTTGGCGCCATCGCGGTTGAAGCCGTAGAACGGGCCCGCCGCCACATCGAGGAAGAATTGCGCGCGGTTGGCGGCGAGCGCCGAGCGGAAGCCGTCGAACACCTCGATGGGGGTGCCGCCGGGATTGCCCTCGGTCTTGACCATCAGCGGCGGGACGGAGCTGACCAGGACCGCCTTGGCCACCCGGCCCTGCGGCTCGCCATACTGGGCCACATAGCGGGCGACTTCGCCACCGCCGGTGGAATGGCCGATATGCACGGCATTCTTCAGGTCCAGATGTTCCGCCACGGCCGACGCATCGGCGGCATAATGATCCATGTCGTGCCCTTCGGACACCTGGGCGGAGCGACCGTGCCCGCGGCGATCATGGGCCACCACGCGGTAGCCTTTGGCCAGGAAGAACAGCATCTGGGCATCCCAGTCGTCGGAGCTCAGCGGCCAGCCATGATGGAAGACGATGGGCTGGGCGTCCTTCGGACCCCAATCCTTGTAGAAGATCTCGACCCCATCCTTGGTTTTCACGTAAGCCATGACCTTGTTCCTCTTGCTGAGAAAATGCGCCGGGACGTGGGGATGGGAGGCGCCAGTCCATGGATCGGCCCTGCCGGCTCGGATGGCCGACCGACGGGCCGACCGCGCAGCACGATGACCGGTCAGCGCAAGCCCCGGCATCCCCGCAGGGACGCCCGCTCTCCCGCTCACCGAACTCCGTGGCCGCCAGATCTTCTTGCAAATGGCAAGAAGAGACGTGGCAAGAACAACTTGGCGCCTTTTCACCGGGAGATTGGGAAAACGACGCAGTTATGAAAACGACGCTCCATCTCCACTGCGGCGTATACTAGGGAGACGCATTTTCGGATCTACTAGCCGATGGTTTCCGCAGGGGCTACCAAGGTATCCAGGGATCATACCAACGTATGGTCGGATCCGACTGCGGCGGCCCGTGTCAGGCCGTCCCGGTTCCGACGCCCCAAGGATGGCGCGGCACCAGCGCAGCCGGGGACGCCGGCGCGGCGGTTCTCTGTGCAGCAGCTCTCTGTGCAGCAGGTCCCTGTCCATGGGCGCCGTCCACGGTCCGCCGGTCCGCGCGAGGGTGCGAATCTGAAAGCAACAGCGACACTTGGGAAGAGCGCGGATGTCTGGTGCGCCAGGATGCATGCGGTCCGAACGTCTGCCCGTTCCGACCCGCCGCCGCGCCCCGACCTCCCCCTGATGCCTCTGCGCCGCCCCCCGGCAGAGGCTCCGGACCCTGGCGCGGCGGCCCCCTTTTGTCTCTGCCGACCCGGATCGGCCAGGTTGCTCGGCCTGTCGTCCGGCCGCGACCTGGCCGATCCCCTGGCGACACGGATCAGGCCTAGCCGGCGAGCGTGGCGCGCTCTGCCTGCAACGTCGCCAATTGGGCTTCCTGCTCTGCGATGCGGTCAGCAGTCCGGCTCTCGTCCGCCGCGCCCGAATATGCAGCCGCCTGTTCGGTGAGATCGCGGATGTTGGCCTGGATCGCCGCGATGCGCGCGTCGAGCTCGCTCAGAGTTGCAGTTTGCGCCATGACGGCTCCTATGGGTGAAGATGCGGGGACGTGAATGTCCGGCCAGATCGGCCGCATTCGCAGACGAACACTAGCTGGCTTTGCCGGCGCACGCGAGATGGCGCGGGCCGGCCTGACCGCCCCGATCAGCCGGAAGCGGCACGCCGACCGTGCCGCGACGGCCGCCGTGTCTTGTGGAAAGACCCCGGCACTGCCTGGAGGCAGCATGCCAAAGACGACCACCTGGGGTACCCGATGAACGATGTGGAAATTGTCCTGCTGATGCTGCTGGGTGTGGTGATCAGCCATTGGCTGACGCGCCTCCTGGCAGACCGCGTCGCCATCCCCCTGGTGCAGATCGGAACCGGCGCCGCCTTCGGACTCACCACCGGCGTGGATCTGGGCCTGAACCCCGACCTGTTTTTCCTGCTGTTCCTGCCGCCGCTGCTGTTCCTGGACGGCTGGCGCGTCTCCAAGGAAGACCTGCGCGCCAACATCACACCCATCGTCTCGCTGGCGGTGGGACTGGTCTTCCTCACGGTGCTCGGGGCCGGCCTGCTGCTGCATGTCATGATCCCGCTGATGCCGCTCACGGTGGCGCTTGCACTGGCTGCGGTCCTGTCCCCCACCGACGTGGTGGCCGCCTCCGCGATGATGCAGAACGTGGCCATCCCCACGCGGCTGCTGCGGATCCTGCAAGGCGAAGCACTGTTCAACGACGCCTCCGGCCTGGTGTGCCTGCGCTTTGCCGTCGCGGCCACCCTCACCGGCACCTTCTCGCTGTGGGACTCGATCGGTGCATTCGTGTGGATCGCGGCCGGCGGCATCCTCATCGGCCTGTCCAGCAGCTGGCTCATCTCGACCCTCAAGATCCATCTGTCGTCGCGCCTGGGAGAGAACACCTCGTCGCAGATCCTGGTCAGCCTGCTGACGCCGTTTGCCGCCTATCTCCTGGCCGAGCGGGTGGGCAGTTCCGGCGTCCTGGCAGCGGTGGCCGCCGGCATGATGATGGGGGAAATGGAATTGCAGGGGCGGACCCTGGCCATCACCCGCGTCCGCCGCAGCACCATTTGGGAAACCGCGCAATTCACCCTGAATGGCGTCATCTTCCTGCTGCTGGGCGCGCAGGTGCCGCATCTGTTGACCAAGGCCATCTCCGGCGCGGCGGAAGGGGGCCTGCCCTCGCCCTGGTGGCTGGCGGCCTACACCCTGGCACTGACCGCGGCTCTGTTCGCCTTGCGCTTCGCCTGGGTGACCGTCACCGTCACCTTGTCCATGGCCCGCCGACGGCTGGCGGGCGACCAGATCCAGGCGCCCAACTGGCGGTTGGTGGCGGCCATGTCGGCGGCCGGCGTGCGCGGCACCATCACTTTGGCCGGCGCCCTGAGTCTGCCCCTGACGCTCCGGGATGGTTCCCCCTTCCCCGCGCGGGACCTTGCCATCTTCCTGGCGGGCAGCACCACCATCGCCAGCCTGGTGCTGGCCAATCTGGCGCTGCCTCTGCTGCTGCACAATGTGCGCATGCCCGAAGAGCCCGAGGACCATGCGGACGAGGCGCGCGCGCGCATTGCCGCCGCCGACGCAGCCCTCGCCGCCGTCACCGCGGCCCGGGAGGACATCGGCCCGGCGGAGAGCGGGCTGGATGTGGCCGCATCGCTGGCAGCCGTCTACCAACGGCGCCTGCGGCAGCTCCAGCCGCAGACTTCCGCGGGCCGCCGGGAGATCGATGCGCAGGCGGAACAGCGCCTGCGGCTGGTGGCGTTGCGGGCCGAGCGGGCGCGCATCATCCAGATGGCGCACACCCATGAGATCCGCAGCGACATCGCCCAGAAACTGCTGCGCGAAGTGGATCTGCGGGAGACGCGCTACCAGACCTGACGGGCGCGCTCGGTCCTCACTTGACCCTGCCGCCCGCCCTGCGCGGACCGGCGGGCAGTCCCCCACACCGGGTTCCGGATTCGCACGGCCATGCGCGGGCGGGTGACTTCCCATGGCCTGTTGCTTGCCTGTAAATGGCGCGTGCCTTCGCCATCATGGTCGAGGCAGCTTGGTTCTCGGTCGACGTTGGCGGAGGCTGGGATGGCGAAGCCTGACGTCAGCGATGTCCAAATGTGGTTCGATCAGTTCGGCTATTGGTTGATTGGCAGCCGCGATTTCGCTTTGTATCGCGGCATCGCTACCGATGGCGCGCCATTGCTGCTCAGGGTCTCCGCCCGCACCGATCTCGCCGCGGACCACGCCGCGCAATTGGCGCGGGAATGCCACAGCGTGACGCCGGAGGATGCCGGCTGGGCGGTCATCCCGCTCGCCTTGACCTACGAACAGGGCACCACGGCGCTGCTGCTGAAGGACCCCGGCGGCATCCCCCTGTGCGCGCTGAAGACCGCCGACCTCGACCTGACGGATCGCCTCCGCCTCGCCTGCGGCATCGCCCATGCGGTGCGCGGCCTGCACGGGCGCGATCTCATTCATCGCAATCTGCAGCCTGAGAACATTCTGGTCGATGTGGAGAGCGGCGTGGCGCGGCTGATGGGCCTTGGCCGCGGCGATGCGGCCGGCTCCCTGCCCCAGACACCCGCAGACCCCTGGCCCGCGAGCCTGGCCTATATGGCGCCCGAGCAGACCGGGCGCACCGGGGCCGTGCCCGATGCCCGGTCCGACCTCTATGCGCTAGGCATCGTGCTTTACGAATTGCTGGCCGGGCGGCTGCCCTTCCAGGCGCACACGCCGATGGAATGGATCCACGCCCATCTGGCGCGCGAACCGCGCCTGCTGCATGAGCTGGACCCAAGCATTCCCGTGCAGCTGTCGCTCATCATCGCCAAGCTGCTGCGCAAGTCGGCCGACGAGCGCTATCAGTCGGCGCAGGGGCTTGAGGCGGATCTGCTGCGCTGCATGCGCGCGGCCCGCACGGGTGCGTTCGAGATCTTTCCGCTGGGGCGGTTCGACCCGGCATCGCTGCTGCGCTATAGCGGATCCGTGATCGGCCGCACCGCCGAGCTGGCGGCGCTTTTAGGGGCGGTGGAGGCGGTCGCCGCCGACGGTCATGCGGCGGCGGTCCTGGTGCGGGGGGATGCCGGGGTCGGCAAGACCGCCTTGGTGGATCAGGTGCGGCGCCTGCTGGAGCCGGCGCGGGTGGTCTTCGTCGCCGGCAAGTCCGATCCGGTGACCGCCGATGTGCCCTATTCCGCCCTGAAGAGCGCCCTGCGTGCCCTGGTGGAGCGCCTGCTGGGCGAGGACCACAGCGTCCATGAACTGACGAAGGCCCATCTGCGGCGGGTGCTGGCGGACAGTGGGGCGATTGTCGCCGCTTTGGTTCCCGAAGTGGAGGCGATCATCGGCCCCACCCTGCCGGAGGCCGTCGCCCCGGAATATGCCAGCCGGCGGGTGCTGCAGGCGATCTGTCGGCTGTTCACCGCAGTCACCGCCCATGGCCACGTCCTTGTCCTGTTCATGGACGATCTGCAGTGGACGGATGCCGGCACCATCGAACTGTTGAGCACGCTCGTCGAACAGGGCGCGGGCGATCGGGTTCTCGTCATCGGTGCCCTGCGGACCGAGGCCACCGCCGCCACCGCCTCGGACGGCCCCGACGCGCCGACCATCAATGCGGAGGCCGGGGAGCCCCGCCGGACCTGGCTGCGGCGCCTGGGCGAACGGGCGCGTCAGATTTCCCTCGCCCCCCTCAGTCCGCAGGACACCCACGACCTGATCGCCAGCCTGATCCAGGCAGACGCCCAAGCCGCGGAGCCCCTGGCCCATCTGGTGGCCGCGCGCACCGGGGGCAATCCTTTCGCCATCGGCCAGTTCCTCTACAGCCTAGCCGATGACGGGCTGCTCACCTATGACGCCACCGCCGCGCGCTGGACCTGGAACGCCGCCGACGTGGCCGCGCGGGCGCTCTCGGATACGGTGGCGGGCCTTCTGGTGGCCACCTTGCGCAAGCTGTCACCCGACGGCCGGGCCGCTCTGGAGCGGCTGGCCTGCCTCGGCAGCGAAGTGCGGGACGCGGTGCTGTCCGCCGCCGCGCCGGACGATGCGCCGCGCCTGCGGGCGGCCCTGATGGAGGCGATCCAGGCCGGCTTCGTGGTGCGGCACGACACCGGCTATCGCTTCACCCATGATCGCATCCGCGACGAGGCCTATGCGGGCATTCCCGCGCCCCAGCGGGCGGACCACCATGCCCGGATCGCCCGCGACCTGCAGGCGCATTTCGCCAGCGGCGGCACGGACATCTCGATCTATGAGGTGGTTGCCCACGTCAATCTGGCCAGCCATGCGGAGCGCGAGCGGGTGGACCCGGTCCAGGCCGCGTCGCTGAACCTCACGGCGGCCCGCCAAGCCAAGGCCGCCGCGAATTATCCCGCCGCCTTGGGCTATGCCCGGCATGGCATCCTCGTGCTGCCGCAGACCGCGGGGTCCGACCATCCCGCGCTCAGCCTCGCGCTGCACATGCTGGCGGCGGAATGCGAGATCCTCACCGGTGCGCGCGCGGCGGCCGATGCGCGCCTTGCGGCCCTGGCGGCGCGGGCCCAGACCCTGCTGGACCTCGGCACCATCACCCGGCTGCGCGTCAGCCTGTTCACCGCCATGGATCGCTCGGACGAGGCGGTGCGCATCGGCCTTGCCTATCTGGCGCGGCTCGGACCCGAATGGTCGCCGGCGCGCAGCACGTCCATCGCGGACGAATATGCCCAGCTGATGGCGCGCCTCGACGGGCGCAGCATCGAGAGCCTGGCGGATGCGCCGCGGATGACCGATGCGGTGTTCGAAGTGGCGGTAGAGGTGCTGGGGGAGGTGATGTCGCCCGCTTCCTTCATCGATCCGCATCTGCACGATCTGATCCCCCTGCGCATGGCCAATCTCAGCCTGGAGCACGGGCTGGCGGAAGCCTCCAGCTTTGCCTTCGCGCACCTCGCCATGGTGATCGGCCCGAGCTTTGGCGACTATGCGGTGGCCTTGCGCTTCGGCCAGTTGGGACTGGACCTGACCGAGCGGCCCGGCCTCGACCGGTTCAAGGCCAAGGTGCTGATGTGCTTCGGCAATCTGATCCTGCCCTGGAGCCGCCCCGCGCGCGAGGGGCAGCCGCTGATCCGCGCCGCCTTCGAGAAGGCCAAGGCCAGCGGCGACGTCAATTTCGCCGCCTATAGCTGCAACAATCTGGTCTCCAACATGCTGCTGGCGGGCGATCCGCTGCCTTTGGTGGAGGCGGAGATCCAATGGGGCCTGGCCTATGCGGCCAAGGTCGGTCTGGGCCGGGTCAGCCTCATCCTGCAATCCCAGTTGATGCTGGTGCGGGCGCTGCGCGACGGGATCGGGTCCGCCACGCCGGCGGGGACGGCAGCGGAGGCCGAGGCGGCCTTCGCCGGCGATCCGCGGCTGGCGGTGGCGGAATATTGCTATTGGGTCCGCACCTTGCAGATGTGTGTGCTGGCCCGTCGCTTCCCGGAGGCGCAGCGAGCAGCGGACCGGGCGGGGGCGCTCCTGTGGACCTCGCCCTATTTCCTGGAGACGGCGGAATTCCACCTGTACGCCGGACTGGCCATCGCCCTCCAGGAGGAGGGTTGCAGCGCCGGCGCGGCCGCGGCGGCAGCGCAGGTGGCCGTGCACCGCGCGCGGGCCGACGCCTGGCACCGCTCATGCCCGGACAATTTTGCCGCCGCCTTCCACCTGCTGGATGCGGAAGTCGCCCGCCTGGACGGGCGCCGCAGCGATGCGGCGGACCGCTACGAGCGGGCCATCGCCAGCGCCCGCCGCTACGGCCAGCCCCATCACGAAGCGCTGGCCAGCGAATGCGCCGCCGCGTTTCACCACGCGCTGTCGCTGATCACGGCGGCCGAAGGCTATCAGCAGAATGCCGCGGACGCCTATGCCAAGTGGGGCGCCACCGCCCAGGCCCGCCAGGTGCGGCCGGGACGGGCCCGCGACCCGCTGCGCGCCGGGGAGCGCCTCGACCCGTTCGGATCCGCAGGCACGAGCCTGGACATCGGCACGGTGCTGCGCTGTACCCGGGCGCTGTCCGAGGAGATCGTGCTGGATGCGCTGATCGAGCGGCTGTTGCAGCTGGCGCTGGAGAATGCCGGCGCCGACCGCGGCGCCCTGCTGCTGTTGCAGGATGGCCAGTTGACGTTGATCGGCACCGCGCAGACCCACAGCTCCGGCATTGTCATCCATGTGCCGGCGCCGCCCGGCGCCGAGCAGGACGTGCCCCGCGCCCTGATCAATCGGGTGGCGCGCACCCGCCAGAGCCTCATTCTCGATGGCGCGCAGGTGCCGGAGGGCGCCCAGGGCGCGCCGCCAGGCACCGCCCCTGCCACCACGGCCCGCTCGGTGCTGGGCGTGCCGCTGCTGAAGCGCGGCGAGCTGGTGGGGGTGCTCTATATGGAGAACCATCTCTCCCCCAAGGTGTTTGCCGTTGAGCGCCTGAGCATCCTGGAGATGATCGGGGCCCAGGCCGCGATCTCCATCGAGAATGCCCGGCTCTATGACGCCTTGCAGCAAGATGTGGCCCGCCGGATCGCAGTGGAGGAAGACCTCCGGCGCAGTCGCGCCTTCCTGGCGGCGGCCCAGGCGGTCAGCCAGGTGGGCAGCTGGTTCTGGGACGAAGGCGCCCATGCCGTGGTCTGGTCCGACGAGCAGTTTCGCCTGCTGGGCTACGACCCCACCGAAACCGCGCCATCCTTCGAAAACTTCTGGGCGCGCCTGCATCCCGACGATCTGGAGGCCGCGCGCCGGACCCTGGAGACCGCACTGCGCACCCAGAGCCGCTGCTCCGCCGCCTTCCGCATCGTGCGGCCCGATGGCACAGTGCGTTACATGGAGAGCCTCAGCACCCCGGTCCCGCGCCCCCACACCCGGGTGTGTGATGTCGTCGGCACCCTCATGGACGTGACCGAGCGGCTGCTGGCGGAAGAGAATCTGCAGATCGCGGAAGCCGAGCTGGCGCGGGTGTCGCGCCTCACCACCATGGGCCAGCTCATGGCCTCCATCGCCCACGAGATCAACCAGCCGCTGGCCGCCATCGTCACCAATGCCAGCGCCGGCATGCGCTGGCTCGACCGCAGCCCGCCCGACATCGAGGAGGCCCGGGCCCTGCTGACCCGCGTGGCCGACCAGGGCAAGCGCGCCGGCGACATCATCCGCGGGCTGCGCGCCCTCGCCAACAAGTCCGGCACCGAGATGGTCGCCTTCCCCTTCAAGGAGGCGCTGGACGAGGTGCTGGCTCTGACCGGCACCGAGATCCGCCGCCATCGCGTGACCCTGCTGGTGAACCTCTCGCCGCCCCAGCCCGTTGTGTATGGCGACCGGGTGCAGATCCAGCAGGTGCTCATCAATCTGGTGATGAATGCGGTCGAAGCCATGATCGACGGCGACGGCCCGCGTTCGCTCTCCATTCGTGCCGAGGCCGAGGCGGACGGCCGGTTGCGGGTGGAGATCGCCGATACCGGCAGCGGGCTCAGCCCCGAGGCGGCGGCGCGCATTTTCGACGCCTTCTTCACCACCAAGGCCGCCGGCATGGGCATGGGCCTGTCCATCTGCCGCTCGATCGTCGAGGCCCACGGCGGCCGCCTGGTTGCCGCGCCGCGCGAGATCGGCACGGTGTTCAGTTTCTCGCTGGCCTCCGGCGCCGAGGCGGCCACATGACCCGCGCCCACCCGGACGCGGTGCTCGCGCAGCTGGATCAGCGGCCGCTGGATCGGGGCTACTGGTCGAGCTTTGCGGTCATCGCCGCCATCGCCGTGCTGGACTTCGCCGACTTCTTCTTCATCGGCTTCATTCTGGCGGTGATCGGCACGGAGTGGAAGCTGACCTATTGGCAGTCGGCGGCGATCCTCTATGGCGGCGGGGTCGGGTCCATCGTCGCGGCGCTGCTGTGGGGCTATCTCTCCGACCGCTGGGGGCGACGGCTGCAGATCGTGACCGGCACCTGCATCTGCGGCATCAGCGCCGCCCTGATCGGCTTCCTGCCAGAGGGCCATTGGCAGGGCCTCGTGGCCCTGCGGGTGCTGGTGGGCTTCGGCCTCGCTGCGGCCGCCACGCCTTCGCTGGCGCTCATCGTCGAGATGACGCCGACCCGGCACCGCACGTTCATGACCAGCCTATTCATGGTGTTTTCCAGCCTGGGCATCCTGGTGGCCGCGGCATCCGCCGGGCTGCTGCTGGGGGCGATCGGGTGGCGGGGGCTCGCCTTCCTGGGCGCCGCCCCCCTGATTCCGGCAGTGCTCGCCTATCTGGTGGTGCCGGAATCCGTGCGCTGGCTGCATGCCACCGGCCGCCTCGCCGATGGCCGACCCGACGGCGCGCCGGCAGTGGCGCACCCCCCGGTGCGCCTGAGCGACCTCTATCGGCCGCCCCGTCTGTTCTGGCAGACCCTGCTCCTGAACGCGTGCTCGCTCACCGTGGTCTTTGGCTATTATCTCTGGGGCCCCAGCATTCTGGCCAATGCGCATGCGGCCTCGGCCCAAAATGCGGCGCGGTCCTTCATCCTCATCGCGCTGGCGGGGGCGGTGGGGCGCGTGGTGATGGCCTGTGTGGCGCCCCGGCTCGGGCGGCGGCGCTGCGGGGTGCTGTGCGCCATCTGCGCCGCGACCATGCTCGCCGCCATCGCCCTTACCACGTTTCTCGGGCCGACCAGCGGGCCGATGATGATCGCGCTGATTGCGCTCACCTCCTTCTTCTGCGAAGGGGGCTTGGCCAATCTCGCGCCCTTTGCCATCGAGCAATATGGCGCCAGCCGGGGCGCCCGCGCTGCCGGTCTCGCTCAGGCCGGATCCGGCATCGGCCGCATCTTGGGTCCTCTGGTGCTGGCGCTGCTGGCCGGTGGCGGCAACCTTGTGGCGCCGGCCATGACCCAGGCGGCCGTGGCCCCGACCTTCCTGTTCTTCGCCGCCTGCATGGTGGGAGTGGCGCTCACCTTTCTGCTGCTGGCGGACGAGATGCACGGCCGCGCCATGCGCTGAGGCGCAGGCCGGCCGAGGGGCCAACCGTCTGGCTCACGCCACCACGTGCTTGCGCCGCCAGACGCTGGGGGTTTCGCCGGTCAGCCGGCGAAACAGCCGGGAGAGATGCGCCTGGTCCGCCAGTCCGCAATCCAGCGCCACCTGGCACAGCGGCGCATCGGTGGTCAGCAGCAGGTGCTGCGCCCGCGCGATGCGCCGGGCCACGATGTAGGAATGCGGTGGCTCGCCGAAGCTCTTCTTGAACGCGCGGGAGAAATAACCGCAGCTGAGCCCGGCGATCTCCGCCAGATCGCGCTGCGTGATCGGCGACACCAGCGACGTGTCGATATACCGCCGCAGCCGATCAATCTGCCATTGTGCCAGCCCGCCCCGCACCACGCCGGGCTTGCGGGCCTCGGCCATCGGCGCGCTCAACAGGCGCGAAGCCTGGCTGATATAGGCCATGGCCGCGGTGCGATCGCCCGCCAGGGCATTTTGCGCCTCCAGCAACAGGCGCGAGACCACCTGGAAGACCGGATCCCCGTCCTTCGCCGTCACGACGCCCGAAAAGGCTCTGCTGCAATCCGACATCGTGCACCTCTGCATCCCTTGAACGGATGATCCATTGCGCGGCATCGTGAAGCTGCCGCCGGGCGCATTCAATTCGACGGTGATTTGGTTTGATCCCCCATTGGTGTGTGCGGCTCATACGGACGTATAGGGGCGCCCCCAGGCGATTGCCGCCATCCTCGCGCGCGAGGAAGCGTCTCGGCGCCTTGGCGCGCTCGCGCGCCATCGGGCCGGCCGCAGGATCCAGGTGGCGAGCGGTCAGCGAGGCGAAGGAGCGCATATTGGAGGGGAGCACCGTCCGCCGGATGATCGCGACCTGGGTGCGCCCGATGCACGGCGCCTTCGGTCCCAAAGCGGTGATGCCGCTGCTGGCGCTGACCGTGGCGCTGGCCGTCTTCCTGTGCGATCTCGCAAGCTCGCTCGGCATTGCGGTGGCCGTGCTCTATGTGATCGTCATCGTCATGGCGGTAAGCTTCGCCAGCGCCCGCGGCCTGGTCTGGACGGGGCTCGGCTGCATCGGCCTGACCCTGCTGGCCTATGGCCTCGAGCATGGCGAGGCCGCGCCCGGAGAGGCCCTGCTGCGCTGCCTGATCAGCATTGCGGCCATCGGCGTTGTCACCGCCCTGGCCTACCGCAGCCAGAGCGCCACGCAGATCCTGCGCGAGAGCGAGCGGCGCTATCGCAGCATCTTCCAGTGCAGCGGCGTGTCCATCTGGGAGGAGGATCTGAGCCGGGTGCAGCAGGTCTTCGCCGCGCTGACCCGTGGCGGGGTGACGGACCTGCGGGCCTATATGACCCAGCATCCCGACTTCGTCAGCCATTGCATGTCGCTGGTGCGGATCGTCGACGTGAACGAGGCGGCCATCACCCTGGTCGGCGCCCGCGACCTGCCGCACATGATGGCTTCGCTCCACCACATCTTCGTGGCCGAGACCGCCCCCTCGTTCCGCGAGTTCCTGTTGGCCTATCACGAGGGCCGGCCGGACTTTTCCTACGAGACCGTCATCCGCACCATCCAGGGCGAGCGGCTGGCCATTCTGATGCGCGTGACCTTTCCGCGAAGTCCCGACGCCCTCCATAACGTCCTGGTCAGCGTGGTGGACATCACCGATCGCATCCGCGCCGAACTGGCGCTCGACCAGACGCGCGCGGAGCTCGCCCATGTGGCGCGCGTGGTGACATTGGGCCAGCTGACCGCCTCCATCGCCCATGAGGTGAACCAGCCGCTGGCGGCCATCGTCACCAATGGCGAGGCCGGCCTGCGCTGGCTCGGGCATGCGCCGCCGGATCTGGCGGAGGCGCGCCAGTGCATCCAGGCGCTGGTGGCCGAAGGACGTCGGGCAGCCCAGGTGGTGCTGCGGCTGCGCCAGTTGGCCAGCAAAGGCAGCCAGGAGCGCGACCGCGTGGCCATGAAGACGTTGATCGACGAAGCGGTGGGCCTTCTGGAGCGCGAGGTGATGGACAAGCGCATCGAGGTGCACCGCAAGATTTCCACCGCGCCCCCGCCGGTGATGGGTGATCGGGTCCAGTTGCAGCAGGTGCTTATTAATCTTCTGATCAATGCGATCCAGGCCATGTCGGAGAGCGATCGCCGCGTGCTCACCATCCGCCTGCAGGAGGATCCGGCGGAAGGCCTGGTGGTCAGCATCACCGACACCGGTCCGGGCCTGAGCCCGGCGGTGCAGGCGAACCTGTTCACGCCGTTCTTCACCACCAAGCCCAATGGCATGGGCATGGGGCTGTCCATCTGCCGATCGATCATCGCCACCCATGGCGGGCGCATGTGGGCGCAGAGCGCGGCGGGCGAAGGCGCCACCTTCCACTTTTCCCTGCCCCTGGCAGAGGCAGAGACCGCGGCCGGGCCGCTCCCGCCGTCCGCCGGTTAGGGCGGGTATCGCCGCGATGATGGCGGCGCGGTGGGGCGCACGTCAGCATGCGATTTGGATAAAGAGCGGACCTGCGTCCAAGACGGCAGCGGCCGCCCCTCTAGGCTGACGCCTCTGATCGGCGGGCCTGGAGGCTTTGCCAAAACCGCGCCACAAGGACGCCCTGTCATGAGCCCCCTCCCCCTTCTTCAGCCCGAAGACTGCGCCTTGCTGTTGGTCGATCAGCAGGCCGGCCTTGCCTTCGGCGTCGGCTCCACCGAGCGCCAGACGCTGGTGAACAACACCGTCGCCCTCGCCCGCACCGCCGGCGTGTTCGCTTTGCCGGTGGTGGTGTCCACCTCCGCCACCAAGGTCTACAGCGGCCCGCTGATGCCGCCGATCCACGCGGTGCTGCCCGACGTGCCGGTCTTCGATCGCCGCAGCATGAATGTGTGGGAAGATCCGGCGGCGCATCAGGCCGTGCTGGCCACGGGCCGGCGCAAGCTGCTGGTGTCCGGCCTGCTCACGGAAGCCTGCGTGAGCTTTACCGTGCTGTCGGCCTTGGCCGAGGGGTATGAGGTCTATGTGGTGGCGGACGCCTGCGGCGGCCTCACGGCGGTCAGCCACGATCTGGCACTGCGCCGGATGGAAGCCGCCGGCGCGGTGATGACCTCGTGGATCCAGGTGCTGCTGGAATTGCAACGCGACTGGACCCGGCATGAAACCTATGACGGCGCGCGCGCCATCGTGGAGGCCAATGGCGGCGGCTACGGCATTGGGCTCGCCTATGCCCGCGACATGATCCATCCGGTATGACCCGCTCAGGGCCCGGCGAGCCGCGCGTCCAAAGCGGCGATGAACAGCCGGACCTTGGGCGGCACCAGCCGCCGCGTGGGATAGACCGCCCAGATGGCCAGATCCTCCGGGGCGGTGCCCACCAAAGGCAGGGCCACCAGCCGCCCGGCCGCCAGATCATCGCGCACGTTCCAGAGCGACAGCAGCACGATGCCGCCGCCGGCGAGGCAGACCTCGTGCAACCCCTCGATGCTGCTGGCGGAAAAGCGGGGATGGATGCGCACCTGCCGCCGCCGCCCATTGGCCTCGAAGGTCCAGTGGCTGGTGCCGGTCAAGGCCAGGCAGTCGTGATGCGCCAGATCGGCAATGGAGGTCGGGACCCCGCGCGCCGCCACATAGGCCGGCGCCGCGCACAGCACGCGGGGATTGTCCGCCAGCTTGTGCGCGATCAGCCCATTGTCCCGCAGATTGGCAATGCGGATCGCCAAATCGACGCCGGAGGCCACCATGTCGATGGGGGCATCTTGCAGCTCCAGCTCGATGCGCAGATCGGGATTGTCGCGCAGCAGGCCGGGAATGATGGGGGCGATGGCCTTGCGGCCGAAGGCCAGGGAGGCGGAGACGCGCAGCAGGCCCGAGGCCCCGGCCTCGGCCGTGCGCAAGTGCGCCCGCCCCTCCGCCTCGCTCTCCAGCAGGGCCTGGGCATAGGGCAGGAAGGCTTCGCCTTCGGGGGTGAGCGAGATCGACCGCGTCGTGCGATGCATCAGCCGCACGCCGAGGTCTTGCTCCAGCGCTGCGAGGCGGCGCGTGGCCAGCATGGGCAAGATGCCCAGCCGGCGGGCCGCGGCCGACAGGCTGTCGGTGGCGGCAGCGGCCACCAATACGGCAACAGCATCGGTGTCCATTATAACACTTTCAGATTAACTGGCTCATCCAAATGCCACTCTACTGATCAAATCGATATGCCGCTAGAGTCCGGCCAGCTTCACATTTCCAGAAAGTTCTCGCCGTGACTCCGATCGAACCTGCTTCCCCAGCCGCGCCGGGCCTGTCCCTGCCCAAGACCCTTCTGATGGCCATGGCCGCCGGCATCGCCGTCGCCAACATCTATTACAATCAGCCCATGCTGGCGGTGATGGAGGCGGAATTTCCCAATTCCGCCGGCATCGGCCTCATCCCCACCGCCACGCAGCTCGGTTATGCCGTCGGCCTCTTGCTGCTGGTGCCGCTCGGCGACCTCACCGAACGCCGCCGGCTCATCGTGGTGCAGTTCTGCGTTCTGGCCGCCACCCTGGTGATTGCCGCCCTCGCCCCCACCGCCGGTGTGCTCGTCGCGGCGTCGCTGCTGGTGGGCGCCAGCTCCACCGTGGCGCAGCAGATCGTGCCCTTTGCCGCCACCCTCGCCGCTCCCGAGCGCCGCGGACGCACCCTGGGCGTCGTCATCGCCGGCGTGTTGTGCGGCATTCTGTTCAGCCGCACCCTTGCCGGCTTCGTGGCCGCCCATGGGGGGTGGCGCGAGATGTTCTGGCTGGGCATTCCGCTGGCGCTGGTGGGCGCCGGCAGCATGGCGCTGATCTTGCCCCGCAGTCGTCCGCACGGGGACCTGAGCTATGGCGCTTCGCTGCTCTCGCTGGGGGCGCTGTGGCGGGAAGAACCCACCTTGCGGAGCGCGGCGCTGATCCAGGCCGCCCTGTTCGCCTCTTTCACCGTGTTCTGGACGATCCTCGCTTTGCACTTGGGCGAGCCGGCCTTTCACCTGGGACCGGAAGCGGCGGGATTGTTCGGCATTCTGGGCGCCGTGGGCATCCTCGCCGCCCCCATTGCCGGGCGTCTGGCTGACCATCGCGGGCCGCACATGGTGATCTATCTCGGCGCCGCCGCGACGCTCGCGTCCTGGCTGGTCTTCGGCCTTTGGGACGTCATGGCGGGGCTGGTGCTCGGCGTGGTGCTGCTGGACTTCGGCATGCAGAGCGCGCTGGTCTCCAACCAGCACATCGTGTTCGCCCTGCGACCGGAGGCGCGCAGCCGCATCAACACCGTCTTCATGACCGCTATGTTCCTGGGCGGCGCCGCCGGCTCTGCCGGGGCCACCGTGGCCTGGGGCCTGGGCGGATGGGGGGCGGTCAGCGTGTTCGGCGGCCTGCTATCGAGCCTGGCGGTCGCCCTCAAGGTGATCACCGACCGCAGCCGCGTCGCGCCGCTGGCGCACCCGGCCCCGCTGGGGGCCGGCCAATGACCCCGCTGCGCATCCGCATCGTCGGCGGCTCGCTGGGCGGCCTGTTCGCCGCCGCCTTGCTCCGCCAGGACGGCCACGACGTGAAGGTCTACGAACGCTCGGCCGAAGGGCTGGGCGGGCGCGGCGCGGGGCTGGTGCCCCAGCAGGAGATCTTCACCCTCCTGCACCGGCTCGGGGTGCCTGCGGCCGCCGAGCACGGCGTGGTCGCCGTCGAGCGCATCACGCTGGCACGCGATGGGAGCATTGCCCATCGCGAACCGCGCCCGCAGATGCAGATCTCGTGGGACAAGCTCTACGCCACCATGGCCGAACTGGTGCCCGCCAGCAGCTATCTGCCCGGTCACAAGGTCCAGTCCGTGTCGCAGACGGCGGGAGCGGCCAGCCTGCACTTCCAGACCGGCGAACGCGAGGACGCCGATCTGGTGATCGGCGCCGACGGGGTGGGCTCCGGGGTCCGTCCCGTCGTCACCGGCGTGCCCTCCCCCAGCCTCTATGCCGGCTATGTCGCCTTCCGCGGCCTGGTGCCGGAGCGCGCCCTGCCGGCGTTCGCCGCCGAGACATTACTGGAGCGCTTTGCCTTCTTCATGATGCCGCGCTCGCACATTCTGGGCTATCTGGTCGCCGGCCCCGGCGGCGAGATCGCGCCCGGCGCCCGGCGCTACAACTGGGTCTGGTACCGGCCCATCGCCGCAGGGCGCCTGGGCGATGCCCTCACCGATCGCACCGGCCAGGTGCATCCTTATTCGCTGGGACCGGGACAGATGCCGCCCGCGCAGGCGCAGGCTCTGGTGGCAGAGGCGCAGGCTGTGCTTCCGCCCCCCTTTGCCGCTGCCGTAGCGGCAGAGCCCCAGCCCTTTGCCCAGGCCATCTTCGACTATGAGGCGCCGCGCATGGTGAACGGGCGTCTGGCCTTGCTGGGCGATGCCGCCTTTGTGGTGCGCCCGCACACCGCCATGGGCGTGGCGAAGGCCGCCGGCGATGCCATGGCGCTGCGCGCCCATCTGGCATCCGCACCGCTGGCGCAGGCGCTGCAGGCCTATGAAGCCGAGCGTCTGCCGGTGGGCCGCGCCATTGCCGCTTACGGCCAGCGGCTGGGGGCCGGGCTGAGCTGACCGCGCGCGCGGTGCCTTCACGGGCGGTGCGCGCCGGCAAAGACGAACGCGCCCCCCGGCGGGGGGCGCGGGACGCCAGGCGTTTGCTTCGGTGCAGGCGCGTGGCGCGCCGGATGGCCTGATGAGCAATGGCTCAGGTCACGCTTTGCCCCGTGACCGCGAAACCGGGGACCGGGCGCGCCCTTGCGGGCGCGCGTCCGGCGCGTGTCACTCGCGCCCGGTGAGCGCAAGATAGGCGTGGATCTGCGCCACCACAGCGGCGCCTTCGCCCACCGCCGCGGCCACCCGCTTGGTGGATCCCGCGCGCACATCGCCGATGGCAAAGATGCCGCGGCGATCGGTCTCCAGCGGAAACGCCGCGGGGCCGGCGGCACCTTCGGTGGGCGGCGTGCCGGTGACCACGAAGCCGTGGGCATCCACCTGCACGCAGCCGCCCAGCCAGTCGGCATTGGGATCCGCGCCGATGAACAGGAACAGATGATGGATCGGCCGGCTGGTGGCGATCCCCGTGGCGCGGTCCTGGAACGTCACGCCCTCCAGCCCGCGCGTGCGATCGCCCTGAAGGGCGGTGACCTCGGTCCCGGTGTGCAGTTCCACATTGGGCAGCGCGGCGATGCGATCGATCAGATACCGCGACATGGAGGCCGCCAGCCCCCGGCCGCGGATGATGAGATGCAGGCGCTTCACCTTTGGGGCGAGATACACCACCGCCTGGCCGGCGGAATTTCCCCCGCCCACCAGCGCCACCTCTTCGCCCGCGCAGAGCCGCGCCTCCACCGGGGAGGCCCAGTACGACACGCCCGCGCCCTCGAAGGTGGCGAGATTGGCAATATCCGGCCGCCGATAGCGCGCCCCGGAGGCGATCACCACCGTGCTGGCCTGCACGCGATCGCCATTGGACAATTCCAGCTTGATCGGAACTCCGACCGGCCGGTCGTCGGGGCCGCAGTCCATCTTTGTCACGGCCACGGGAATGGCCAGCTCGGCGCCGAATTTCTGCGCCTGGATGAAGGCCCGGCCGGCCAAAGCCTGGCCGGAGATGCCGGTGGGAAAGCCCAGATAATTCTCGATCCTTGCCGAGGCGCCGGCCTGGCCGCCAATGGCCCGCTGATCCAGCACCAGCACGCGCAGCCCTTCGGAGGCGGCATAGACCGCGGTGGCGAGGCCCGCCGGCCCTGCACCCACCACGCAGACGTCATAGACGGTTTCGGGATCGAGCTTGGGGACCATGCCGAGACAGGCGCCGGCCTGCGCATCGCTCGGGCGCTTCAGCACCGTGCCGGTGGGGCAGACCATGATGGGCAGATCGTCCGGCTGAATGCCGAGGCGCTCGACGAGGGCCCGTCCCTGGGCATCGTCGGTGGAATCCAGGGTGGTGAAGGGATTGCCGTTGCGGGTGAGGAAGCCCTGGAGGCGCACCAGATCCGGGGCGCCCGGCCGTCCGATCAGCACGGGGCCAGAGCCGACCTCCTCGATGAGGCCCACCCGCCGCAGGATCAGCGCCCGCATCACCACCTCGCCCACGTCGGCAGAGCCGATCACCAGGGCGCGCAGGTGGGTCGCGTCGAGAGGGACGGCGGTGCAGCCCTCCGGCCCGGCGGTGGCCGCCGCGAGGGATTCCCGGCCGGAGAGCTGGCTGACTTCGCCGGTGAATTCGCCCGGCCCCATGCGGGTGATCGGGCGTTCCGTTCCCAGCCCGTCGCGGCGCACCACTTCCAGGCTGCCGGACAGCACCAGCCACATGGACGAATCCACGTCGCCCACATCAAAGATCACCGTCCCCGGATCGAAGGTGCGCGGCGGCCCGCTGGCAAAGCGGCGGGCCGTCTCCAGCTGCGCGGCATCGAGCACCGGGAACATTTGCGGGCGCCGCGTCTCAATCATGGTCATCGCGAGGTCTCACGCTGGGGAAAAATTCGAGACCGCGCGCCGGGCGCGCGGGGGCGCCATTGAGGAGCAACCGCTTAGCACGGTCGCCCCTTGGGATCGAGTTGCTCACTCGACGTCGGGATCGAACCCCGGACCCCAGTGCGGGTCGGCCGCGCCGATCAGGGTGCCGATGCCGCTCGATGTGCCGGCAGCGGTCATCTTCATGGGGGCGGTCATCTTCATGGGAGCGGTCTGCGTCATGAACAGGAACGGACGCGGGGCTTCCTGCGCCGACACGGCATATTGCTGCGCGTTGATGGGGCCGAAATTGTCCGCGAATGCGGCAGTCGACATCCCCAGGACAGCGATGGCGGCGCCAACGGCGATGATGTTCTGCTTGATGGTCATGTCTTTCACTCCAGTTGAGTGATGACAAGCTATCGTTCGTCCTCGACCTGCGAAATTGTACCTGGGTCTGTTGCATTGACCTTACCGCGTGCCTTGATCATACGATCGTATGCGCATGGAACCCGCCGCAGGGGGCGAGGATCGGGTGGTCCTGCGAGATGGCACGTCAGCGGTCTTTGGGGCCCGCATGGGCGCTTCCCTCAGGGCGCGCCGCACGGCAGGGTGCTTTCGGGAAAGACGCCCACGCCTGTACCGGAGAGGCTGTCCGCACATTCCCTCGAGGCACGCGCCATGTCCCCGTCCCGCCCTGCATCCCCCCTTGCGCCCTCTCCCGATGGCGCGCCCACCGCCCCCGTGGCACCCGACACGGGCGACACCGCAAGCGACACCGCCGCGCAGGAAGCGGTGCTGGACGAAGCCCTGGAAGAGACCTTTCCGGCGAGCGATCCGATCGCGCCCATGCGCCTCACCTGACGCGGCCCGCTGGTGGCGCCCTGGCACCGCATCGGGCGCGCGGGATCCGCAGCGTCCGCGTGGAATTGGAGGGCGCGCCGCCTACGAACGGGGCTGCTGGACGGCGAGGGTCAGATGCTCGATCAGGGTCTGGCCGTCGAACGGCTTGCTCAGGAAGCCCAACGCACCGGCAGATTCCGCCCGTTGCCGCACCGGCTCTTCGGGAAACGCCGTGATGAAGATCACCGGCACCCCCGCCTGGCGCTCCACCAGGACCCGCTGCAACTCCAGTCCGCCCATGCCGGGCATCTGCACATCGGACACCAGGCAGGCGGTCTCGCCCAGCTCGGGCGAGCCCAGGAACGCCTCCGCCGAGGCGAAGGTGCAGGCGCGGAACCCGAGCGAGCGCACCAGGCTGCTCACAGCCACGCGCACGGACTCGTCGTCGTCAACGATAGAAATGAGAGGGGCGATCGACAAAGACACATCCTCGTACGCGGATCGCCCGGACGACAATAAAGGCGCGACCCACCACCGACCATGCCCCACTGACCGGCGGCTGAACACTATACAGACGTTTGTGGGGACAAAACAGGTGTTCAACCCTGGGAGACCTCAACAGCAGTTGACGAAGGCCTTACCGCGATGACACCGCAGCCCACATCTACTCTGATTGCCCATCCGGCCGGGCGCGCGCCGTCTAGCGCTTGGCGCTGTTGAGACCCAGCAATTCCGCCGCGCGCACCAGATCCGCCAGCGAGCGCACCTGCATCTTCTGCATGACATGGCCGCGGTGGATCTTCACCGTGATCTCGCTCAACCCCAGCTCCGCCGCCACTTGCTTGTTCATCAGCCCCGTCGTCACCAGCGCCATCACCTCGCGCTCGCGGCTGGTGAGCGTGGCGTAGAGGGCCTGCAGGCCAGCGGCCGCGGTCTCGCCGTCGCGCGCTTCCCGGTCCCGCTCGATGGCGAGGAGCACCGCATCGAGCATGTCCTGGTCGCGGAACGGCTTGGTGAGGAAGTCCACGGCCCCGGCCTTCATGGCCCGGACCGACATGGGGATGTCCCCATGGCCGGTCATGAAGATGATCGGGATGCGGATGCCGGATTGGGTCAGCTGGGCCTGGAAATCGAGGCCGGACACGCCGGGGAGCCGGATGTCGAGCACCAGGCAGCAGGGCTGCTCCACGCGTCCGTGCTGGAGAAACTCGGCCGCCGACTTGAACAGCTCGACGTGGAGATCCACCGAGCGGAACAGGCTGCTCAGCGCCTCACGCACGGACATGTCGTCGTCCACCACGAACACGCAGGGGGTGCTCGCGACGGGCTTTGCGGGGGCCTTGCTCATGCCTGCGCTCCGGGCACCGGCAGGGCCACATGGAAGCACGCCCCCGCCCCGGCAGGGGTGGACGCCCACACGCGCCCGCCATGCGCTTCGACGATGGATCGGCAGATCGAAAGTCCCATACCCATACCCTGCGATTTGGTGGTGAAGAATGGATTGAACAGGCGGGCCATGTCCTCGGGCGCGATCCCGGATCCGGTGTCGGTGACCGTAATCTCCACATCCGTGCCCCCGTCGAGCCGGGATTGCAACACCAACTGCCGCGGCCGGTCGCTGCGCGCCTCCATGGCCTGCATGCCGTTGACCATGAGATTGATGATGACCTGCTGGAGCTGGATCCGGTCTCCGGCCACCGCCGGCACTTCAGGCGCGAGATCCAGATGCAGGGCCACCCGGTGGTTCAGCAGCTCCCGCTGCACCACGGCGACCGCATCGCCGATCATTTCATTGATGTCGAGGGCGGCGGTCTGGGGCGTTGCCTTCTTGGCCAGGTCGCGGAGGCGGCGGACCACGTCGCTGGCCCGCTGGGCATCGCTGATCATCCGGGTCACCGCGGCGCGGACCTCCTCCAGATCCGGCGTCGCCCGCCCCAGCCAGCGCAGGCCCGCCTGACCGTTGGTGACGATGCCCGCCAGCGGCTGGTTCACCTCATGGGCGATGGAGGCGGTCAATTCCCCCAAGGTCGCGACGCGGGTGACATGGGCCAGCTCCGCCCGCATCTCGTCCAGCGCCTGCTCGGCCCGCTTGGCGGCGGTGACATCCTGGATCGCGCCCACCACTTCCGCCTGGCCCGTCTCGTCCAGGATGCGCCGGCCGAAGACATGAACATATTTGATCGTCCCGTCCGGCAGCAGCAGCCGGTTCACATGGTCGATGTCGGCCTCGCCTCGGGCGGCCTCTGCGAAACACGCCATCACCCGCGCCAGATCGTCCGGATGGGTGCGCGCCAGCGCCATCTCGGTGGTGAGACCCGCGCCGCTGGCAAAGCCGCCGATGCGGGCCGCTTCGTCGGACCACACGCTGTCCGAGCAACCAATCGCGAAGGAAAAGCTGCCCATCTGGCTCATGGTCTGGGCGTCGATCAATTGCGCCTGGGTGCGGCGCAAGGCGTCCTCCGCAGTGCGCCGTTGCTCAATATCGATGGCGGTGGCGTACCAGCTCACCACCTGGCCATCCTGATGGAGCGGCGCTGCGGACAACAGGAACCAGCGCACCGCGCCGTCGACCCGCCGCAGCCGGGCTTCGAACTCGCCGGTCTCCCCCCCGGCCAGCAGCGCGGCAACGCTCTCCGCCACCCGCGCCCGATCTTCCGGAACCACCGCGGCCTGCCAGTTGCCGCCCAGGGTGGCGAGGGCCTCGGCGCCCACATAGTCGGCCCAGCGGCGGTTGGTATAATCCACGGCGCCGGCGGCATCCATGCGCCAGATCATGGCCGGAATGGTGTTGATGGCCAGTCGCAATTCCAGTTCCGCGCTGCGGATCCGGTCTTCGGCGCGGCGGCTTTCGGTGATGTCGTTATTGGTCTCCAGCACCGCCAGCGGCAGGCCGCGGCCATTGCGCAGCAAGGACCAGCGCGCGGCAACCGTCACCTGCGTCCCATCGCGGCGGGTGTTGATGATCTCCCCGTCCCACTGTCCGTCGTCCAGCAGGCGCTGGCGGATCTGCTCCAGCGGTTCGGGAAACTGCGTGTGCAGCAGCTGCGGGGCGATCTTCCCCACCACTTCCGCCGGCTCCCAGCCATAGAGACGGGCGGCGCCGCGGTTCCAATAGGTGACCGCGCCGCTCATGTCGCGGACGAAGATGGCATCCTGCGCCAGATCCAGCAGCCGCGCGCGTTCCTGGAGCGCGCCTTCCACCGCCTGGTTCTGCAACGTGAGCAAGGTGGTGATGCCGATGGCGGCGAGGCTGACGATGACCCGGGCCAGGGCCACGTCGAACACAGTGTCCCCATGGGCCAGGAGATAGCTCAGCACCGTCAGCCCGACGCAGCCGGCGGCGGTCCACAAGGTGATGGAGCGGGCGCCGAACCCGCCGGCCACCAACACCACCACCACGTACAGCACCGCCACGGCAAAGCCGAAGGGCACCAGCGTATCGACCACGAACAAGATGGCGGCGAGCGCCAGCGCGGCCACGGCCCGGTAGGGAGACCGGCGTTGCACGCCTGCTGTGGAGAGGTGATCCATTCCGCTGCGCCGACAAGAGAAGAGGGCCAAGCCGGGTGGCGGCCCGGAATCCGGCCCAGACGGATGAGCGAGTGCCCCTGGCACATCGCTGCACCAACGGCCCGTTTGCAGGCGCTGAGCGCCGCTGTCTTTCAGGAATGCACGCCGAATGACGCTGGGCAAGGTCGCCCGCAGACCCGCCGCCGCGACCCGCGGGCGGGCATCGGAAACCGGCAGCCCTTATGCCTGCTGGCCCGGCGCGTCCTGTCCGCCTCCACCCCGGCCGTTTCGCCCTATACCAGCGTATGATGGAGATGACCGAAATGATGGGGGGTGGCGCGCCCGCCCCAGGGTCCGCGGCGGTTCTCCCGACATCTCATGTCGCGTCGCCCTGGCCTGAAGGTCCTGTCCCGCGCCTCCTGATGGACGTCTGCTCACTGAGGGCGCGTAGGGCCACGCACAGGGGATGCCGCGCACCCCGGCCTGCTACCCCGGACGGCCCGCGTCTCCCCGGCACAGGCCGAGGGCATCGAACATGCGCAGCAGATCCACCAGGCTGTGGGCGCCCATTTTCTGCATCACCCGGCCCCGGTGCAGCTTGACGGTGGCCTCGCTCAAGCCGAGATGGCCGGCGATCTGCTTGTTGAGCTGGCCGGTGATGACATATTGCGCCACCGAGACCTCGCGCGCGGTCAAGGTGGCGAGCCGTTGACGCACTTGCGCCAGGGCCAGCTCTTGGACGTGGCGTTCGCGATCGATGCGGATGCCGGCCTGGATGGCATCCAGCAATTCCTGGTGGCGCACCGGCTTGGTGAGAAAATCGATGGCGCCAGCCTTCATGCCCCGCACCGACATCTGCACGTCGGCGTGCCCGGAGATGAAGATGACCGGCTTGGCGCCCGAGTCTCGGCACATCTGGTCATTGAACTCGAGCCCGCTGCGGCCGGGCAGGCGCACGTCCAGGATGATGCAGCCGATCACCGGCTTGAAGGGGTCGGCGAGATAATGCTCCACCGATGAAAAGCAGCGGCAGTCCAGCGCCACGGTCTCCAGCAGTCCCTCGATCGCCTCCCGCACCGCCGCGTCGTCATCAATCACGATGACCGTCGGCTTGACGATGGCGTCGGTGCGGATCACCGCCGCCCCTCGTCGGGATCGAGGGGCAAGGTCAGGCGGAACAGGGTGCCCCCGCCCGCCGCCGGCAAGGCGCAGAGGCTGCCCTGATGCAGCAGGGCGATGGAGCGGGAGATGGCAAGGCCCATGCCCATGCCGTTCCCCTTGGTGGTGAACAACGCGTCGAAGATGCGCTCGCGCAAATCATCGGGAACGCCGAGGCCGGTGTCTTCCACCTCCAGGCAGCCGGTCGTGGATCCGGAGGTGGCCCGCACGGTCAGCACCCGGTCGG
Organism: Azorhizobium sp.; assembly: GCA_965227945.1. Classification (GTDB taxonomy): domain Bacteria; phylum Pseudomonadota; class Alphaproteobacteria; order Rhizobiales; family Xanthobacteraceae; genus Azorhizobium. The sequence goes on from CBDDGQ010000006.1 coordinate 150,559, forward strand.
CCTCCGGGATCTGGCCCATGGCCTCCAGCGCGTTGACGATGAGGTTCAGCAGCACCTGCTGCAATTGCACCCGATCGCCGCGCACCAGGGGCGGATCCTCTTCCAACTGCACCACCACCCGCGTTCCCGCGCGGCGGATCTCGCCCGGAATGAGCACCATGGTGTCGGTCACCACATCCGGCAGCGTGAGCAGGGTGAAGGCGTTGGGTGAGCGCTGGGCCAGGGCGTGGATGCTCCGGACCACCCGTGCCGCGCGCTCGCCGTCGCGCACGATGCGCTCCACGGCGGCCCGCGCCTTGGCCAGGTCCGGCTGCTCCCGCGCCATCCACTCGAGACAGGTGCCGGCGTTGGTGACGATGGCCATCAAGGGCTGGTTGACCTCGTGGGCGATGGCGGCGGCCAGTTCGCCCATCAAGGTGAGCCGGCCCACATGGGCGAGATCGGACTGGGCCTGCTGCAGCGCCTCCGCGGCCGCGCGCCGCTCGGCCACGGTGCCGAACACCAGGACCGCCCCCTCCACGCCGCCCGGCTCGTCCACGATGGGGGAGCAGCGGTCCTCCACCGGCACCTCGGTGCCGTCGCGGGCAATGAGGAGGGCGCCGGCCCGGGTCGGCTCCGACGTGCCGGAGGTCAGCACCTCCTTTGCCAGGGCGCTGAGGGGCTCGCGCGTGACTTCGTCGACCACCACATAGACGTCGCACAAAGGCTGACCGACGGCATCCTGAAACGACCACCGCGTGAGCGTTTCGGCCACCGGATTCATGTATTCGATCTGGGCGCTCTGGTTGGTGGTGATGACCCCATCGCCGATGCTGGCGATGGCCGCCTCGAAGCGCCGCTCGCCCAGGCGCAGCTTGGCTTCCGCCTCGTGCTTGTAGAGCGCCATCTGGATCGCCGCGCGCATCTGCGGCTCCTCGAACGGCTTCAGCAGATAGCCGAAGGGGTCCGAGAGGCTGGCCCGGCGCACCGTGTCGTCATTGGCATAAGCGGTGAGAAACACCACCGGCACGCGGCGGGTGGTGCGGATCCGGCGGGCCGCCTCGATGCCGTCCATCTCCCCTTCCAGGCGGATGTCCATCAGCACCAAATCGGGGCGCACCGCGCTCGCCAGTTGCACCGCTTCTTCGCCCGACCCGGTGACGCCCACCACCGTGTGCCCCATGCGGCCCAGGTGAAGCCGGATGTCCCGGGCGACAATGCGATCGTCCTCGACAATCAGGATTCTGGCGGGTGTCATGGTTTTACAATGCTCGCCGTGCCAGTCGGGAATGTGATTGCGACATCACCGCCACCCACCCACTGCGCGTCCACATGTCCATGGAGTTGGTAGGCGAGATCGCTGATGAGTTGCAACCCCAGCGTCGCGGCGTCCTGCAGCGGCACGGGGGCGGCGATCCCGACCCCATCATCGGTCACCCGCAGGATGCACTGGTGATCTGAGAGCCGCGTAAGAGAAACCGAGAGGTTTCCGGCGCGCGCGTCCGGAAACCCGTGCTTCAGGGCGTTGGACACCAGCTCATTGACAATCAGACCACAAGACACCGCGCGGTCCAGGTCGAGTTTGACGTCGTCGATATTCAGGCTGAGCGTCACCCGGCCATCGTTGCCGGAATAAGCATGAAAAAGCTGAGCGCAAACGCTTTCCAGATGCGGCTTCATCGATACGCGGGCGAAATTCCCCAAGCGGTATAAATTTTCGTGAACAAGCGCCATGGACCGCACGCGGTTGCGGCTCTCCGCGAACAGCTCCGCCACATGGGTGTCGGAGGCCTGCTGCGACTGGAGATTGAGCAGGCTCGTGATCAATTGCAGATTGTTCTTCACCCGATGATGGACCTCCCGCAGGAGCGCCTCCTTCTCCTCCAGCGCGGCACTTTCGAGCGCGATGGCCGCCTGGGACGCGAGGAGGTTCAGCACATTGACCTTCTCGGGGTTGAACACATGCGTGGCGAGATAATTCTCCAGATAGAGAATGGCGATCACCTTGGCGCGGCGGATCAGCGGCAGGCAGAAGACCGAGCGCACCGGGCGGGTCTTGAAATAGGGATCGTCTGAAAACGCATGCGGCAGGCGGGCATCGTCGATGCAGATGGCGGCGCTGTCGCGGATCACCGCATGGATCATGGCTTCCGGCGCCAAAGCCGGGCCGGTTTCCATGCGGGTGAGGTTCACCAGCGCGCCCCGCGTATCCGCCACCGCTTCGGCTTCGATCTGCAACCGCTCGCCGCGGGACAGGATCAGTAGACCGCGGCTGGCGCCCGCATGTTCCAGCACCACCTCCAGCAGCATGGTCATGAAATCATCGATGCTGGCCTGCCCCGTCATGGCCGTGGAGGTCCGCAGGAAGGTGTCCAGATCCACCGCTGTGAGGGTGCCGCCGCCCGCCCCCGCGGCCCCAGCCGGTTCCGGGGCGGGCGCGATGCCGGGCCAGAGCTGCTCCAGCTGGCGCACCTTCCCGGCCGCGCCCCACCGCAGGAAGGCGAGACGCGCGGCGGCCGCATGCGCCAGAGCGGTCGAGGGAAGGTTCTGCGCGCGATAGAAATCGGCGCTGCGCTCGTGCGCCAGCCCTTCCACATGGGGCAAGGACAGGGCTTGCGCTGAGGCGATGGCCGCATCGAACGCCTGCGCCGCCCCCTGCGCATCGCCGATGAGGCGCGCGCGCTCCGCCCGCACCAGGAGGGCGCGACAGTGGAAATTGTCCGGGGCGTTGGACGCCCAGACATCGAGCAATCGCAGGTGGCCATCCACCGCGTCCAGGATGGCTGGCCGCGTGTCGGCCGCGCCGGCCGTCGCGCCCGCCGCCCAGGTGAGCGCCGCGTAAAAATGATATTCCGCCAGTTCGAAATGTCCGGAAGATGTCCACAGCAGCGGCGCCGCCCGGCGCTCGGCCACCAGGGCCCCCGCATGATCGCCGGCCAGGAACCGCCCCTGCATCTTGCGGACCCAGTACCAGCAGGCGGCAATGTCCAGGCTGCGATTTTCGGCGAGGTGGTCTTCGAACAGGAGCTCGGAAAAGCCGGCTTCATTGAAGGTGCGAACGTCCGGCGTCAGGCCTCGGAGCTGGCGGATCAGGCGCAGCTGCCCCATCAGGATATCGATGCACAGGCCGAACTTGACCTTGCGCACATAAGCGAGGCGGGACACCGCCAGGCGCTCGACCTCGTCCAGCGGGTCGCCGGCGGCGAGCATGCTGGTGACCAGCGTCACGCTGGAGAAGCCGCAATAGGTGATGTCGCCGCGGGTGCGCGCCTCCTCGAAGGCGCTGATGAGCAGCGGCCGGGTCTCGCGAATATCCCGGGTCCAGGGGGAGACGTGGTAGGCGAAGGTCATGAGGATGCGGGCGCGATACCAGGTGAGATCGCGCGTCTCGGCCAGGTCCAGGCCCAGTTTCCCGAAGCGGAACGCCAGCGGATAGTCGCCGAAATACGGCCCGACGATCATGCCCAGATAGGCAAAGCCCAAAGCCGAGGCGTCGCTGATGCCATATTGCACGCTCAAGGTGGTCATGCGGCACAGCAGCAGCGCCACCAGATGGGGATCGCTGAAGAAGGCCGGCGGCAGGGCGGCCGCCAGCACATCCAGCGTCGCGGCCACATCCTGCCGATCCAGCGGCGGCAAAGCCGTCAACGCCTCCACCGACCGCCCGTCCAGCGCCGCGATGAGGTCGCCATAAGCGGACTGGGCATCCTGCGGCCCGGGATGCGCCGACCAGTCGATGCCGATGGTCCGCATATAGTCCAGACAGCATCCGATGGCGGCGGCGCTGCGATCCGTGGCGGTGTAGAGCGTGATCTGCAGCGCGGCGACGCGGGCCGATTGCACAGTGCTGGCACAGAAGCCGACCAGTCGCGCCAGACTGGCCTCCGCAGCAACGGTATCGCCGCATAGGAATTCGCACTCCGCCTGGTCCAGATCGAGCGCAAAGGCCAGGTCCGGATGCTGCTGGCGCAGGTCGAGGGACAGCAGGTCGCGGCCCTGGGTGAGATAATCCAGCGCCGAGCGATAGGCGCTCGCCTCCTTGGCCCGGTGTCCGGCGGAGAGATGCAGGCGCGCCACCGCCACCCGGTCGTCCGGCTCCAGCGCGGCGCTGCCGCGGGTGAACTGGCTCACCACCTCGAAGATGCGATCGCCCCGGTGATCCGCCTCCAGGCCACGCAGCAGGGTGCGCCCGATGGCGACATGCAGCCCCAGCCGCTCCGGCCCGTCCAGCAGCGCGTAGGCGGCTTCCTGGATGCGGTCATGGGCAAAGGCATAGGTATCGCGCGACCGGATGAGCAGGCCTTCGCGGACGATGTCGCGCATCAGGGCGTCGATGCGCTCCGGCTCGCAGCCGCTGGCCAGCGCCAGCACCTCGATGTCGGCGCCGGTGCCGAGGCAGGCCAGGCAGGTGAGCACATGCCGCGCCGCCGGCGGCACGTGCTGCAGCCGTTCGGCCACCAGGCCGGTGGCCGTGGTGAGGGTGGTGGCGGTGGCGATGGCCTCCGGCCGCCAGGTCCATTCGCCGCTCTCCAGGCTGCGGGAGATGTGGCCCTGCTCGGCCAGGGAGCTGATGAGGCGGGAGACGAAGAACGGGTTGCCCTGCGTGCGCTGAAAGATCGACGCGGCCAGCCCGGCCACATCATGGGGGGCCCTGGACAGGGTCTCCGCCAGCATCTGCCCGATGTCCGCTGCGGTCAGAGGGCCGAGCGTGATGCGCTCGGTCACCACCTCCGAGGCCTGCATGGCGGTGAAGAGGGACAGCAGCGGATGGTCGGCGGGCACCTCCTCCGCGCGATAGGCCCCCACCAGCAGCAGATTGCGCACGCCGCCGTCCGCAATGACCCGCCGCAGGAAATCGAGCGTGGCCGGATCCAGCCATTGCAAGTCGTCCAGAAACAGCGTCAGGGGATGATGGGTGGTGGCAAACCCTTCCAGCAGGCGCCGGAAGGTGGCGTCGAACCGGGTGAGCGCCTCCGCCGCCGGCAAGGCGGCCAGGGGCGGCTGCACGCCGATGAGGTGCTCCAGGCTGGGCACCAGATTGGTCATCAGGCGCCCGTTCGGGGCCAGCGCCGCGATCAGCGTGTCGCGCCAGAGACCGCGCTCGCGCCCGGTCTGATACAGGATCTGCTCCACCAGCCCCTGGACCGCCTGCGCCAAGGGCGCATAGGGCACGTCCCGCTTGTACTGATCGAACTTGCCCACCGCGAACAGACCGTTGCGGGTGATGACGTATTTCTGCAACTCGTTGATCAGCGCGGTCTTGCCGATCCCGGAGGGCCCGGACACCAGCACCGCCTTCATGGCGGCCCGCGCCACCACCCGATCGAAGGCCGCCGTCAGGCAGGCGCGCTCGCCGGTGCGTCCGTACAGGGTCTCGGGAATGAGGATCCGCCCCGGCGTATCCGCCGCGCCCAGCGCGAAGGCGCTGATGCTTCCGGTGGCCTCCCATTCATGCAGGCAACGGCGCAGATCCTCTTCCAGCCCGGCGGCTGTCTGGTAGCGGTCCACAGCCGCTTTCGCCAACAGCTTCAGGATGACGGCGGAGATCTGCCCCGGCAGGTCGCTGCCGCGCAGAGTGAAGGGCCGGGGCGCCCGCGCCATGTGGCTGTGCACCCATTCCAGCGGGGTCTTGGCATCGAAGGGCCGTTGGCCGCTCACCACCTCATAGAGCGTGACCCCCAAGGCATAGAGGTCGGCGCGATGGTCCACCGGCCGGTTCATCCGGCCGGTCTGCTCGGGCGCCATATAGGGAAAAGAGCCGGACATGCGCGCCGCCGGCACCGTCAGACGCTGCCCCGGAGGCACCACCATGGCCATGCCGAAACCGGTGATCCAGGCCCGACCGCCATCGTCCACCAGGATGTTGCCAGGCCGGATGTCGCCATGAACAAGGCCGCTGCGATGCACATGCCCGAGGGCCGAGGCAATGCCCGCCGCCGCCTTCAGGAAAGACACCAGCCGCAGCGGCGCGGTGATACGCGTCGACAACGGCCGCCCCCCGGGATCGGACAAGGCCAGGGCCGGGCGGCCGTCATAGTTGTCGAGGGACATGGGAACCGCCGACCATTGCGGATCCAGGTGGGAGGCCAGCGCACACTCATGGGCGAGCCGCGGATCCGGCTCGGCACGGGCGTCCACCTGAACCCGCATGAGGATGGAGAAAGGAGCGTTCTGGAAACCGCCGCGGTAGAGGGCGAGCCCCTCCTCGCTGACCAGCGTTTCGAAGCGATACTCGGCAAAGCTGTTCACGCGTGCCCACTCCGACCCGTGGCCCCGGGGAAGAACGTTGTCACAGCTCCCGGCGACAGGCCAGCACGGCGGCCATTTGCGACCCAAGAGAGACACCCGGCCTGACCGGCAGGTGTCGCCAGGGGGCGGCGCCGGACGCAGGGGAAACACCGCCACCGCGCAGACCAAACGCAACCGCACGCGGGCCCGTCGCGACGGAAGCCGATCGCCCGCGCCGGGCTCGCTTCAGCGCAGGGACCACACGCTCATGCGAACGGCCGAGCCACCGGATACTACCGCCAAAGCGTGGTCGCGCGTTTCGGATCTGCACGCTCTTCACCCGCACGCCGCACGTCCGGCTCCCCCTCCCCCGGCGGGCAGGGCTATCGCATATGGACCCCACCCCCGGCGTGGCCGCTTTCTTGGAAGATCCTCATGCCCGGGCTTGTCCCGGCCATGACGAACTCTGAAGTCTGCCCCAGACTGTCAACGACGGTGCGGTCAAAGCTCATAGGCAAGTCCCCCTACCCGGTACCGGGAGAAGCTGGCTCGGCCTCGGCATGGCGCGGCAACCACTGTGGAGGGGGCGAAAGGGCGGGCGAACGCCGCGGCGAACCTCTGCGCGCCGGTCTCCCATGGCAGGCGCGGATGCGTCCCCGCTTACCGCTTTGTTTCGGAATATTTCATTGACGCAGGGCAGATGCAGATGGGAGATACCACTTTTCCCCGATCGCGGGGGCGAAGACTTTGACCGTACAAGACATATGGGTTCGCGGTCGGGCGCTGATGAGAGGCTGCTCAGTGGCGCAACCACCCGGCTGGACCGCCTGACATTTGTATTCCGGAGCCTCTTGCCGCTCCGCCCCTGCGGACCACGGGCAGGGCCGTCCGATCATCGACAGGGATTGCGTCGTGTGGGGATTTGATGTGCGAGTGGGTCCGGGCCCGGTCGTCCCGCCGCGGGCGGCCCTGGGGTGGCTCCTCGGGTGGCTCTTGGCATTGGTGCTCGCGCTGCTCGCATCCGCAGCCAGCGGGCGGGCCGCAGAGTTGGTGATGCCGGATGCGGCCCGGGAGGTCGCCACCCACGGCCATCTCGAAGCCTTTTTCGATCCCACCGGCGAGATGACCGAGCCGCAGGTTCGCGCGCCGGGAATTCCGTTCGTGGCCCTGCCTGGCAATTTCAACGCCAGCTACACCCCGCGCGGGGCGTGGTGGTTGCGCTTGAAGGTGAAACCGGAGCCTGGCGCGGCCGGTCCCTGGTGGCTCGAGATCACCGCGCCTTATACCGACCATATCGCAGCTTACGTCCCCACGCTCGCCGCCGATGGCACGCGTCAAGTCTCCCGCAAGGAGACGGGGATGCTGGTGCCCGCTTTGTCGCGCGACCTGTTCACCTTCACCAATGTGGTGGGGCTCACGCTGGCGGCAGAGCAGCCGGCGGAGCTGTATCTGCGCCTGTCCGGCGCGCGGGCCCTGAATGCCCAGATCACGCTGTGGCGCCTGCCGGAGCTGCTGCGGCATCTGACCGTCAGCGTCCTGGTGTTTTCGCTCGGCGTCGGCGCGGCCATGATCACCTGCATCGGCGCTCTGGTCATGGCCGTCTGGCTGCGCAGCCCGGTGTTTGGCTGGTATGGCGCCTACGTGGGCTCGGTGTCGCTGGTGTTCCTCGGCAACGGGGGGTTCGGCCCGGTGCTCTTCGCCAGTTCGGATCCGGCCCTGATCTCCTGGCTGCAATATATCAACGGCTGCTTCAGCGTCGTCGCCGGCGCCTTCATGGCCCGCGCCATTTTCCGACCGCAAGACGGGGCGCGGGTCGCCGATATCATCATCTTGCTGATCGGTGGCTTTGCCGCCGTCTGCGCCCTGATTACCGCGCTTGGCTTCTACAAGCTGATCGCTCCGCCTCTGATGCTGGCCATTCTGACGCTGGCCCTGTTGTCGCCCTGGCTGGCCTTCCGGCAGCTGCGCACCGGGGAACCCGCCGCTCTGTTCTATTTCGTGGGCTTCTCCAGCTATTCGGCGGCGACCATCTGGTTCGCTTTGGTGGTGCTCGGCCTCGCCCCTTTCACCAGCTTCATGAACTGGGGCTACCAGACCGTGGGCCTGCTGCACATGGTGGCGATCTTCGCCGGCCTGGCCTCGGCCATGCGCGCCGGCTCGCGCGATCGCCGGCGCCTGGAGGTGCAATTGCTCGCCGCCTCTCGCCGAAACGCCCAGCAATTGGAACAGGCGGTCACCGAGCGGACCTTCGCCCTCAATGAAGAGATCGAAGCCCGCCGCCGCGCCGAGGAGGCCCTGCGCAAGGCGCTGCGGGAACAGCGGAACTTCCTGGCCATGGTCAGCCACGAATTCCGCACCCCGCTGGCCACCATGCGTCTGGCCATCGGCGTCCTGGAGCGCGGCGTCAGCGAGGCGGATTCCGTCCTGCGGCGGGAAGTGGCGAAGGTCGGGCGCGCGGTGATGCGCCTGTCCCATCTGATCGACACCTTCCTCGCGGAGGAGTGGCTGGAGAACACCGCCATGGTGCTCCAGCGCAAGACGGTGGATCTCGGCGCCTTGGCGGCCGACGTGGCGCGCGAACATGCCGTGCATGCGCCGACCCGAATCTTCCTGGGACCGTGCGCCCGCACCGAGATCGAGGGAGACGCGGTGCTGCTGCGCACCGTCGTGGACAATCTGGTGGCCAATGCGGTCAAGCACACCGGCGGCGAGATCTTCGTCTCCGTGGAGCCTGGGGCCGGCGGGGCGGTGCTGCGGGTCGCCGATCAGGGCGAGGGGGTGCAGCCGGGGGAACGCGAGGAAATTTTCGAGCGTTTCTATCGATCCTCCGGGGCGATGACCCGACCGGGGGCCGGCATCGGCCTCCATCTGGTCCGACGCATCGTGGAACTGCACGGCGGGCATGTCGGCGTCACGCAGGCCGCAGAAGGCGGCAGCCTGTTCGAGGCGTGGCTGCCCGCCGGATCACCCCTGGATGCTGCGGCATCCGGTGGCAGGTAAGGAGACCGCCATGGCCGTTCATGTGCTCATCGTGGAGGACGATGCCGATCTGCGGGACAGCCTGCAGAACCTGCTGGTCGAGGCCGGCTTCACGGTGCACGCCATCGGCGACGCCCGCGATCTGGAGACGGTGTTCGGCGTCTTCCCGGCGGATGTGGTGCTGCTGGACATCAATCTGCCGGACCTGGACGGCTTCGAGGCGGCGCTCATGCTGAAGGAGCACGAGGGGGTGGGCATCATCATGCTCACCGGCCGCGTGCACCGCGAGGACCGCCTTCAGGGCCTGTCCCTGGGGGCCGACCATTATGTGACCAAGCCCGCCGATCCGCAGGAACTGGTGCTGATGATCCGCAACCTCGGCCGCCGGCTGTCGGGGCCCGCCACGCGGGCGTCCGAGCGCTCCGGGTCTGACCGTTGGGTCTTCCACACTGCCCGCTGGGCCCTCATCGCGCCGGGCGGCACGTCGGTGGCCCTGTCGGCGGCCGAGCACCATCTGCTGGACCGGCTGACCGAACAGGCCGGGCGGCCGGTGGCGCGCCGGGCGCTCGTGGTCGATGCCCGCCGCCCGTCGGAAGACACCCTCGGCCGCGGCCTGGATCTCATCGTCTTCCGCCTGCGCCGCAAGGTCCAGACCGAGACCGGCGAAGCGCTGCCGGTCGCCTCCGCACGCGGGGTTGGTTATGTGTTCACCGGTGCCGTCCTGCGCGACACCGCCCGCGCCTGAGGGCTTTGGGTCCACGCCCCGCCCCGCGCGACGCCCCACCGACGGCCGACGGCGCCGGCACAGGCCGGACACGAGCACACATGCGACGACGTGGACGCCCGAAGGCAGAGTGGCTGGGGGACTAGGATTCGAACCTAGATTGACGGAGTCAGAGTCCGCAGTTCTACCGTTGAACTATCCCCCAATCGTCTCGGGACCGCGGTTGCGGGCGCCGAGGGACGGGCCAGGGATCGCGAGAAGGCGATGCCAACAAGCGAGGGCGCTCTATACGCAATTCGGTGCCCGGGGTCCAGAGGGGGAAAAGAGATTTCCCCAGCCCCTCCAGATCGCTGGCCAAAACCGCCCGAACCGGCGCGCGCCGCCTGCCGTCGCCAGGCCGATGGCGCCCTCCCGCAGCCCCCCGAACCGCATATGACCCCCGTCAAGGAGCGGCGTTGTCTAAGCCGCGCAGATGCGCATTGGTGCCATGCACAAAAAACAATATTGCAACGCAATATGGTGGTGTATTTTTCGCGGAAAGGAGACCTCTCATGACCACTCTCACCGCTTCCGCACAGGGCACCACGCGCCGTTTCGGCGGCCTGACCGGTCTGGCGTCCAAGATCGCCGCGGCGATTCGGGACGGCCGTCGCATGATGGCGCAGTATGACGAGCTCACCCGTCTGCCGGATTCGGAGCTGGCGCGCATGGGTGTGCGCCGGGAAGACATTCCCCAGATCGTCGCCTCCAGCCGCTAATCCGCAGCCGTGGAGCGGCCATGCGGGGCCATCCCACGGCCTTTCACGGGCGGTGCGGGGGCCGTCGCGCGGCCTTTCGGGGCCAGAGCGTGGCTCAGGTGGCCCGGCTGGCGAGCAGGACGCGGGCCCGCAGCACATGAATGCGCCGGCGACCGATGCGGGTGAGCAGCCGCCGTTCGGCGCCCACGCCCGGCTGATGGCCGCCCAGGCGCTCATAGAGCCGGCGCGAGACCAGCAGCCCCTGCCCTGACTTCGGCAGGCCCAGCAACGCCAGGCGCGCCGCGGCCACGGCCTCCCCCAGGCGGGGCTTGAAGCCATAGCCATCCACCGACAGACGGAAGGTGGCGGCCATCCGGTCGGCACTGCCGCGGCGTTCGGCGGTCTCAAGGTATGCGGCGACTTCCCGGGCCCAGCCTTCCTCCAGGATGGCATTGGGACCGAGGAACAGGAGCCAGCGGCCGCGCACATGCGCCGCCCCCTGGCGCAGCCTGACGCCCATGTCGCTCACCGACGACAGAAAATGGCAGCCGGCCGCATCCGCGATGGTCGCGGTCTCGTCCGCAGACCCGCCATCCACAAGAATGACGTCCTGCAGAATCCCGGCGGTCACCCCCGCCACCAGCGCGGAGAGAACCGGCACCAGTTCGCGTTCGGAATCCTTGGTTGGAATGACAACCGAGATCAATGCGCTACCAGCTCCCGCTTGAATCACCTATACCGGCGCCTGCTAGGTTCGTCGATGTTTCAGACGGACCGATTGCCGCAGCGCGGGCCACCGGATGCCCCCTCGCGACTCGCACAAGGCGCCGGGTCTCGCGCCATGCCTCGCATTGCGGCGCCCCAGCCGGTGTCGCGCCCCCTCATCGCCGGTTCAAAGTCTCCACAGAGGCCGTCAGGCGTGGATTGTCGAACGCGGAAATCCGGCGCACCATTCAGACAACCTGAGGTGTCAGCAGCGGGTTGAACAGGATGGCGGAGCAGCTCGCGCGGAGCCCCTGCCCCACATGGCCTCTGGCTGCTGAGCCCCGGATTTCCAGGTGACGGATGTGCCCTTCACCCGCCCTTGCGAGGCCGCCGATGAGTTTTGACGACTGGGACACCGACGCCGAGGGACGCTTGAAAGTGTGGCCGCTCCAGGCTTTCACCACCGCCATTTTTGACGGCAAGGCCGGCGGCATCCGCTTTGAAGTGGGCACGCCGCGTCCCGGACTGCCGTCACCGGCCGTCCAGATGTCGTTGCAGCCAGACCAATTGCGCGCCCTGGCGGAGGCGCTGACCGAATTGGCCGACCACATCGCTCAAGGGACGGCTCCCACCGGCCCGGCGCCGGTGCGAACCACCAATTGATCATGACCCGGTCTCTGCACTCGGTCCCCGCTCGGGGGACGGTCACACCCAAGCCGGAATCCCCCTTTTTGCCCGGGCGCATCGGCCGGCGCGCGGCGTGGACCGTGGGCGCGCTGTGCGCCCTGGCGGGTCCCGCCAGCGCGGCCATCGGCGCCCCTGTTCCGCCGGCACCGATCACGCAGGACGAGGCACGCGCGCTGGCCGTCAGCGTCGGGCGCCTGGACAGTCTTGATCCGTCGCAAGGCGGCTTGGTCCCCGTGCCCGGTCTGCGGCAGGAGGCGCCCGCCGCCGACCCGATCGGACCGCCGGCGCCGATCGACAATTGGCGGGCGTTCGATGCCGCCTTCCAGGCCTGCCTGCAGCCGCTGGAGGGTCCCCAGGGGGCGGAACTGACGGTGAAGTTTGCCCTCGACGTTAAGGGACGGCTGCGGGGCAAACCCATCGCCAGCCATTCCCGGCTGCCGGGGAGCCCGGATGAACAGCGGGCCTTTGTGGCCGATGCCCTGACCAGCCTTGACCGCTGCCTGCCGCTGCCGCTGACCGCCAAGTTCGGGCCCATCGTGGCCGCGCGACCGCTGATCCTGCGCTTCCTCGGGCCGCGCCCACGCCAGCGCGGCGCCTGAGCGGTCAGGCGCCTGCCGCGCTCACACGGCGCGGATGGTCTCCAGGAAGCTCTCCACTTCCGCATTCAGCCGCTGGCTCTCGGCACTGAGCACCCGGGCCGAGCCCAGCACTTGCTCGGATGCGCTGCCGGTGTCCACGGCGCCGGCGCGCACGGAGACGATGGCGGCCGCCACTTCGCTGGTGCCGCGGGCGGCGCGGGTCACATTGGTGGTGATCAGCGAGGTGGAGGCATTCTGCTCCTCCACCGCATGGGCGATCACGCCGGCGATGGCGGAGAGCTTCTCGATGGTCTTGCCGATTTCCTTCACCGCCGCGACGCTGTCGCTGGTGGCCGACTGCATGGCGCCGATCTGGCTGCCGATCTCCTCAATGGCCTTCGCCGTCTGCCCGGCCAGCGCCTTGACCTCCTGCGCCACCACGGCGAAGCCGCGTCCGGCGTCGCCAGCGCGTGCCGCCTCGATGGTGGCGTTGAGGGCCAACAGGTTGGTCTGCTCGGCGATGGCGGTGATGAGTTTCAGGACATCGCCGATGCGGCTCGAGGCGACGGAGAGTTCGGCGATCCGCTGGTCGGTCTGCGCGGCCTGACGCACGGCATCCCCGGCCAGGCGGGTGGAATCGTTCACCTGGCGGCTGATCTCGTTGATGGAGGCGGCCAGTTCGTCGGAGGCGGTGGCCACCGACTGCACGTTGGATGAGGCCTCCTCGGAGGCGCCCGCCACCGTCGCCGATAGCCGCCGGGTGTTCTCCGCGGTGCGCGACAGGGAGGCGGCCGTGGTCTCCAGGTCGTGGGCGGCAGACGACACCGTTCCGACAATGCCGCGAAAGGCCCCGCCCAGGCGATCCAAGGTCTCCTGCTTCGCCTTCAACCCGGTGTCCAGATAGACCGAAATGGCGAAATCCATGTCCAGCAGCGCTGCGGTGGTGACCGCGCGGATCATTCCGGCCTTTCGGGCCGGCGCGGTCTTGTCGAAGCGGGAGACCTTGAGGTTGGTCTCGATGGCGTGCACCAGACCGCCGATCAGCAGGCTGTAGCCGGCGATATACCAGCGCGGCTGGAGCCCAAGGCGGGCATGCGTGCGACCGATGCGAGTGACCGAGTCCACATAGGTCGCGTCAAAGCGCGCATTGAGGATGACGTCCCAATGGGTGATCTGCGCCGCCTTGGCATGGGCCTTGACCGCTGGCGTCGGGAACATCCGCGCCATCTCCGGATAGGTCATCAGGTGATCGTAGAAGCCGTCGAGAATTTTCGGCATGGCGGCGGTGACCAGGGTCCGCGCCTCCCGCAGGCTCTCTTGCAGCGCCGCATCCATGCCGATGAACGCGAGGCGCTGCCGCAGACTGTCCGTCATGTGAGTGTACCTTCAGCCTGGGGCCCGAGTGGCACGCGTGCGCCGCCATGGTGGGATTCCGCACCATGGCCGACAGTGTCTGATCGCAACAGTCTGTGGCCACGCCCTGAGGGACGCAGCCGCGGTTCGCCCTTGTCCCTTCACCAGGAAGAGAACCGGCGCCTCCGCCGCTGGGGCGAAGGCGCCGGCTGGAACGCCCTATCGCCCGGCCATGGCCGGCACGTTCGGCACATAGAAGCCGCGCTGGTTGGGCAGCGGGCGGTAGGCATCACCCAGGCCCATCACCGTTTCTGCGCCGCCCAGCACCAGATACCCATCGGGGGCCGTGACCTTGGACATGCGGTTGAGAATGTCCGTCTTGGTGGGCGCATCGAAATAGATGAGCACATTGCGGCAGAACACGATGTCGAATGTTCCCAGACCCACATAGGGGTTGAGAAGATTCAACTTCTTGAATTGCACCATGGACTTCAGTTGCGCCGACACTTCCCACATGTCGTCCACTTTGCTGAAATATTTCATCAGCATCTGGATCGGCAGGCCGCGCTGCACCTCGAACTGGTTGTAGCGGCCGCCGGCGGCGCGCTCCAGCACCTCGTTGGACAAGTCGGTGCAGAAAATCTCCACCCGGCGCGAGCCGATGAGGTGGGGATTTTCCTTCAGCGTCATCGCCAGCGAATAGGGCTCCTGCCCGGTGGAAGCGGCCGCGCACCAGATGCGCAGCGTGTGACCGGCCGGCCGCGTGGCATGCAGCTTGGGCAGCATGATGGTGGTGAACACCTCGAACGGGGTCTTGTCGCGGAAGAACAGCGACTCGTTCGTGGTCATCGCCTCCACCACCGCTTCCGCGATGATCGTGGAACCGCTGTCGCGCAGCACCGCCGCCAGGCGAGAGAAGTCCGCCAGCTCGAACTTGCGCAGCAAGGGCACCAGACGGCTTTCCAACAGGTAATGCTTGTCGTCGGAAAGGATCAAACCCGACTTGGCCTTCAGGTATTTCTTGAAGAAGTCGTAATCTGCCGCGCTGATCATGCCCGTCCTCCCGTCAGCAAGCGTGCAACTTTGCGGCCGATGTCCCCGATGGAGAGCACTTCAGAGGCGTTCCCCAACTGGACCGTCGCGCCGGGCATGCCCCAAACGACGCTGGTTTCTTCGTCCTGCGCGATCACGCTGCCGCCGGCATCGGCGATGCGCCCCGCGCCTTTTGCTCCGTCGCTGCCCATGCCAGTCAGCACCACCGACAGCACACCCCGTCCATAGATTTCCGCCAGGGTGTCGAACAGCGGGTCTACGGCCGGCTTGCAGAAGTTCACCGGCGGCCCGTCGGACAGGCGGATGATCTTGTCGCTGCCCGACTTCTCCACCAGCATGTGCTTGCCGCCGGGCGCGATATAGATGTGGCCCGGCTTCAGCACTTCCCCGTCCTGACCTTCCGCGGCCGGACGACCGGCGGCGCGGCCCACATGCTCGGCCAGAATGGCGGTGAAGGTCGCCGGCATGTGCTGGGCGATCACCACCGGAACGCTGGACAGGGAGGGGCCGATGTCGGTGAACAGCCGGGTGAGAGCCTGCGGCCCCCCCGTCGAACTGCCCACCGCCAGAATGTTCACCGGCGCCATGGAGAACGGACGGCGCTTCTCGGTGGGCTTCGGCTTGGCGGCGGCGACCGCCGCAGCCGTGGCCGCAGCGGCAGCCGGCGTTGGCGCCGGCGTCGGGGCCGCACCGGGGCGCACGATGGTGGCGCCTGCCGTGCCCAGTGCGGGCGTGGCGGACGTCGTCGCGGCGGGCGCCGAAAAGACGCGCGGCAAGCCGCCCTTGCGGCGCACCCGCTGGCCCAGGCTGCGCACCTTGGCCGTGAGGTCGCGGCGGAAATCGTCCGCCGCCGAGATGCCGCGCCCGGCGTCGGGCTTGGGCACATAGTCCGCCGCGCCCAGATTGAGCGCCTTCAGGCTGACTTCGGCCCCGCGCCGGGTCAAGGTGGAGGCCACCAGAACCACGGTGTTGGGCTTCTTCTCCAGAATGAGCGGCAGGGCGGTCAGCCCATCCATCTCCGGCATTTCCAGGTCGAGGATGATGACGTCGGGGAGGGACTTCATCACGTCGTCCACGGCGCGGCGCCCATTGGCATGCGTCGCCACCACCCGGAAATCGGGAGATTCACCGAGCCAATTCGAGAGAATGCCGCGAACGAACACACTGTCGTCCACGATCATCACTCGGATCGGGTCCTCCAGAAGCGCTGGATCGCCGGTTGCGGCGGGTGTCGTCGTCATGAGGAGACCTTCTCGATCAGGCCGACCTCTTCCAGCTTTTCGCGCAGGATGTCCGAATCGAAAGGCTTCATGATGTATTCATTGGCACCGGCGGCAATCGCTTTCGTGATGTGCTCGATGTCATTGTTGGTGGTGCAGAAGATCACGCGCGGCGCGTCGCCGCCCTCGCGCTGCCGGAGTTCGAGCAGGAACTCGAGGCCTTCCATCACCGGCATGTTCCAGTCCAAAAGGATGCCGTCCGGCATCACTTCGGCGCAGCTGTCCAGGGCGGCCTGCCCGTCTGCGGCTTCCCGGACGCTGAAGGACAGGTCCTCGAGGATGCGGCGGGCGACTTTCCGCACGACACCTGAATCGTCCACCACAAGGCAAGTCTTCATTGTTACTCTCCCCGAAAGATGGCGGCCCGGTCAGGCGGCGCGGGCCGTATTGAGGCGTCCGAGCGCAAGGTCCACGTCGAGCACCAGCATCAGCTGGCCCTTCAGACGGTAGACCCCGGTGACGATGTCCGACCAATGGCTGTCCAGATTGGTGGGGTTGGATTCGCGCCGGGTCGGATCGAGCACCAGCACTTCGCCCACTTCATCGATCATCAGCCCAAAGGACTCGCCGTGGTGCTCAATACCCACCGCCATGCGGCGGGCTTCGGTGTTGGGCGGCAGCCCGAGCATGGAGCGCATGTTGACCATGGTCATGATGCGCCCACGCAGGTTCAGCACCCCTTCGATCTCATGGCTGGAGAGCGGCACGCGGGTGATGTGGTCGGGCACGAAGACCTCGTGCACCATTTCGATGGGCAGGCCGAACAGTTGCGGCCCGATGCGCACCGTCACGAACTGAGCGCCGGCGCTGGTGGTTTCCTGTCGTGCGATGACGAGACTGGTGCTGGTCATGCCGCCTCTCCATGGGCAGTGCCGGCGAATTCCTTCAGCGCGGCGATGAGACCGGGACGGTCGAACTTGGCGATGTAGTCGGTGAAGCCGGCCTGACGGGCCCGCTCGATGCTGTCGGAGGTGCGATCACCGGAGAGAGCGATGATCGGCAGCCGTCCGTTCTGCGGATCGCTGCGCACCGCGCGGGCGAGTTGGAAGCCGTCCATCTCCGGCATGTCCACATCGCTGACGATGGCATCGTACCGGCCGCCGGCATTGAGCCGCTCCAAGGCCTCGCGGGCGGAGGCGCAGGAAGTGACCTCGTAGCCCGAGCCCTTCAGCACCGGCTCGATCAGGTTGCGGTAGAACAGGCTGTCGTCCACCAGCAGCAGCTTGCCGTTGGAAACCCGATGCTCGCTGTCCTTGCGCTCGAACCAGTCGCCGAACGCGATGGACAGGAAGTGGCCGACATCGAGGATCTCGGTCGCCTGGCCATCGATGATCGCGGCACCCAGCGCCTCGGGGGCATCCGAGGACAGCTGCATGTTGAGGTGGGCTTCGACGATATCCACGATCTCGTCCACCACCAGGCCCATCACGCGGCCTTCGTCGGAGAAGATCAGCATCGGCTGGTTGCCGGTGGTGCCGCGCTTCACATGCTCGTTCACGTGAACCAGCGGGATCAGCGAACCGCGATACTGGATGACCGGGTGGCCGTTGACCGTCTCGACCTTCTCGAGCTCCAGCTCTTCCAGGCGGGTGACCAGCGACAGCGGAACCGCCTTGATGTCGTTGTTGCCAGCGCGGAACAACAGCAGCGAGGTGCTCGCCCCCATGTCGCTGAGGAGCGCCGCAGCGTCCCTGGCGAGATCGGCGGTGCGCTCCTCCTCGGGATTGGCCGCCACTTGGGCGAGGCCCGCGGGATCGACGATCATGATGACGCGGCCATCACCCAGGATGGTGGAGCCGGAGACCATGGGCAGCTGGCGCAGCACCGAGGACATGGGCTTCACCACGATTTCTTCGGTGTGGGACACCGCGTCCACCACCACGCCGAACGTCTGGTTGCCCACCTGCATCACCGCGATGAGCAGGTCGTCCAGATTGTCCACCACGCTGGCGTCCACCATGCCGAGGAGACGGCCCAGATTGACGATCGGCAGCAGCTTGTCGCGCAGGCACAGGACGGGCGCATCCTTGAGGCGCTTGACCTGATGCTCGGAGTTGGGCTGCACGCGCACCAGCTCGATCACCGCGCTCTGCGGCACCGCGAAGCGCTCGCCGGCGGCTTCCACGATCAGGGCCGGCACGATGGCCAGCGTGAGCGGGATCTTGATCACGAAGGTGGAACCGGCGCCCTGCTTGGAGCGCACCTCCACCGTGCCGCCGATCAATTCGATGTTCGAGCGCACCACGTCCATGCCGACGCCGCGGCCCGAGACGTTGGTGACCTTGGCGGCGGTGGAGAAGCCGGCCGCGAAGATGAAGCGGAACACCTGGCCGTCCGACATGCGGGCGAGTTCCGCCTCGCTGGCCAGACCGTTGTCGAGTGCCTTCTGCTTGATGCGCGCGACGTCCAGACCCTTGCCGTCGTCGGAGATCTCGACGATGACGTGGCCGCCTTCGTGATACGCGGAGAGGCGGATGGTGCCCTTCTCCGGCTTGCCGGCGAGGCGGCGCTCGGCGGGCGTCTCCAGGCCGTGGTCGGCGGAGTTGCGCACCATGTGGGTGAGCGGATCCTTGATCTGGTCCAGCACCTGCCGGTCCAGTTCGGTCTCGGCGCCGATCTGCTCCAACTCGATCTGCTTGCCCAGTTCCTGCGCCAGATCGCGGACGATGCGCGGCAGCTTCTGCCAGGCATTGCCGATCGGCTGCATGCGGGTGCGCATGACCGCTTCCTGCAACTCCGCCGTCACGTTGGACAGACGCTGCAGCGGCACCTTGTATTCGGAATCTTCGGTGCGCCGGGCGATCTCCATCAGCTGGTTGCGGGTGAGCACCAGCTCGGAGACCATGGTCATCAGATGTTCGAGCACGCCCACGTTGACGCGAATGGACTGCGAGGAGACGCTGCCTTCCCCGTCGCCGCGCGGCGCCTTGTGCTCGTCGGCCTCGACCATCTTGCGGCTCGGCTCTTTGGCCGGGGCCGGCAGGGCCGCCTTGGCGGGCGCGGGCTCGGGGGCCTGCAGCGCGGGCTGGGGAGCGGGCGCCTTGCGGTGTGCCGGCACGTCCACCGGGGTCTCGCGGAAGATGCGATCCAGTTCGTCCAGCGGGATCTCGCCGGGCAGCATTTCGCGCTCGGGCTGCATCACCACCTGGGTGCCCACGGGCTTGGCCGCGACGGGAGTCGGGGCGGCTACCACTGCCTTCGGCGCCGGCGGGGGCGGCGGGGCGGCGACCGGCTTGGTGGAGCTGTTGGCGAGCACCTCCAGCATCTCGATCAGATCATGATCGGAGCCTTCCGGCTCGGTGCCATTGTTGGCTTCCAGCTCGGCCATCAGTTCCTTGATGCGGTCCACGGTCTGGAGCACCAGGCCGACCGCCTCGCTGGTCACCGGCACGCCTTCGCGGAACCGGTCCATCAAGGTCTCAGCCGCATGGGCCAACGCCGCGAGGCGGGACAGGCCGATGAAGCCGCAGGTGCCCTTGATGGTGTGAACCAAGCGGAAAATATTGTTGAGAATCTGAGCGTTGTTGGGGTCTTGCTCAAATTTCACCAGCTCGACGTCCGCTACGTCGAGGCTCTCATTCGTTTCTGTCAGGAACTCGCGCAGCAGATCGTCCATGTCTCAACTCCAGCAGGCTGGCAACAGGTTGTCCCTGCGTCGGCGACCAGTTCCGGGGCAAAGGCCCGTCGTCTGGCTGGCCAGAGTCGCGTGACCCCATACCCGAAGGTACTGATCGCACGACGCAGGAACGGGGGAGAAAGCGAGGCGTCCGGTTGGTGGGGGGGAGTTTCCGCCCGGACGCTTTGTTCTCTCCCGGTTCGGGACGCGGGGACGGCGGTCAGGCCGCACGCACCCGCGCGATGAAGGTGTCGACCTGGGCACGCAACCGCGCAGCCTGGGACGAAAGATCGGTCGCCGCATGGACGATGTCGCCGGAGACGCGGCCGGTGGCCGCCGCCGCGCTAGAGACACCGGCAATACTCGATGACACTTCCTGGGTACCCTGAGCCGCCTGACTGACGTTCTGGGCAATTTCTCCGGTCGCCGCGCCCTGTTGGTCGATGGAGGCAGCGATGGCGGAGGAAATCTCGTCGATCCGCTTGATGGTGTCGGAGATGCTCTCGATGGCCCGCACCACTTCGTTGGTGGCGCCTTGGACCGCGGCAATCTGCGAGGAGATTTCGTCGGTGGCCTTGGAGGTCTGCTCCGCCAAGGATTTGACCTCGGACGCCACCACCGCGAAGCCGCGCCCCGCTTCGCCCGCCCGCGCCGCCTCGATGGTCGCGTTCAGCGCCAGGAGGTTGGTCTGGGAGGCGATATCGGTGATCAGGCTCACCACCTGGCCGATGCGGGTGGCGCTGACGGACAGGCCGCGCGCCACATCGGCGGTGCGAACTGCCTGGTCGGTGGCTTCGCCGGCGATCTGCGCCGCAGTGGACACCTGGGTGCCGATCTCGCGCACCGATGCGGCCAGTTCCTCGGCAGCGGACGCCGCCGTCTGAACGTTGCTGGTCGCCTGCTCAGCCGCAGCCGCCACCACAACGGACTGCCGCGAGGTCTCGTCGGCTGAGGTGCTCATGGTTGCCGCATTGCGCTCCAGCAGAGCCACCGCATCGGCCACCGTGCGGACCACACCGGACACCTCGGTGTCGAACTGATCCGCCAAGGCATGCATGGCGGCGCGCTTCTCGGAGGCCATGCGTCCGGCCTGCGCGCTCTGCTCGCCGCGCATCTGCTCGGCCTGGCGCAATTCGCCCAGCAACTGCTCGGTGGACTGCCACAGGTCGCCAATCTCGTCATTGGAGCGGCGCGGCTCCACCACCACGTCCAGCTTGCCCGAAGCCAGGCTGCGCAGCGTTTCCGAAGCCCGACGCAGCGGACGGCTCATCATCCGCGTGCCGATGAGCAGCGCGATGGTCACGCCGATGCCAAGGCCAAGGATGGTCGCGCCCAGCAGCAGGAAGCGGGTCCGCGCTTGCATGGCAACCTGCTGTTCGCGCAAAGGCACGAGATCGGCGCGGATCTCGTTGGTGAACTTGTCCAGCGAGGCCTGGAGGGCGCGCCGATTGGCACGGTTGCCCTCATTGTTGCCCTGCGCATTGGCGGCGGACGGGCCCGCAGTCACCCCGAGGCGGGCGGTCTCGACACGGAACTCCTTGAACTTCACCAGGTCCTTCATGACCGCCGTCAGGTCTTCGATGTCGTCGGGCGGGGTCCGCTCCTTGAGCGACACGATCAGATCGTCGATCAGCTGCAACTGCTTGAGCAGGCCGTCAGCAAACGGCTTGGCGGCCGCTGTGTCCGGGGCGCCATAGATGCCGCGCGATTCCATCACCACGGCGGTGACCGCGCCGTTGAGGCGCTCGGTCAGGAACGCCCGGTTGGCGGTCGCATCCAGCAAAGCGGACGATTCCGCTTCGACCTTCAGTCCATACAGCGCCATGCCACACACGATGACGGTGGTACTGCCAAGGACTGCGACGATGCTGTAAATCTTGCCTGTGATTTTCATAGGTGTCTCCCCTATTCTTTTTATTCGTGGTTTAGTGCGTGGGTTTGGCTTCGCCGGCTTCAGCCTTGGCAGGCTTCCCCGGAGCGGAGGGACTGGGATTGGCGGAGCGAATGTCGTTCTTATCGACGTAATTGATGCCGTCGATCAGAACTTCTTGCACAACAGGCCCGTTCAGCCGCGCATTCACCTTATCCTTTATACGATCCGTCATATCTTTCAGATTGTATTTTGAAATCTTGCCCGCCTCGACGCGTCCATTGGTATAGATCTCGCCGAAGGCGTCGTTGACGACGAAGACCACCGGATCGACGGACAGCTTCTTGAGCGTTCCGGCATCGGCGGTGAACACCAGCTTGGCGATCACATAGCCCTTGATCTGTCCGTCGATGATCATCGGGACGGTGATGGTCGGCACGCGCTTGTATTCAAGCCCCGGAAGATAGGGATCTTCCGACTTGCCAAGATTCGCGCCGGCCGCCCAGTAAGCGGCGCCATAGCTGGACGCCAGCGTCACTGCGCACACCCACACCCCGATGATCACCAGCTTCATCATGCCTCGCGCCCTCCCAGGAGCGCGGTGGTGTAGGTGCCGTCGGATTCGGCGGCGCGCAGCGCGCCATTGAGGATCGTGCTGATCTCGCGCGCCGCATCCAGGTGCATGGCCAGCACTTCACAATTGCGCTGCAGCTTGCGGCGCAGACCCGTGACGCGGTCCTGCAAATCGGGATCGGGACGCTCCGGCAGGACGCGTACCGCGCGGCTGAGCTCCAGCAGGCTGCGGCTCTTGCGGCGGTTCATTTCCTGAAGATCGATGGGCAGACGCGCCTCAAGAGCCGCGGTTTCCTGATCGATCACGCTCTCCAGCCGATCCAGCGAGCTGATGAGGCTGGCCAGTTCCGGCGCGCGCGTGTCGGCCAGGACGGCCGCCGGGGCGTCAGCCTCGGCCCAGGTCAGTTGGGCGGCGATGGAAAAGCCCAGGCTGTCGCCGGTCAATGACGTGTCGCTCATGCTCTAATCCTCAAATGCCGATATCGGCCGCAGAAGGGTCGGACGTGTGGGGATGCATCGCGGCGCTGGTGTCAGCCGACGTGGCCGGCACCGCCGCGGCAATCTGTGTGGCAACCGCACCCGTGGCGCCCGTCGCCGCATCGGCGCCGGAGACTTCGGTGTGTTTCGGAGCGATCTTGGCGGCGATGCCGATGCCGCCGGCCTGGGCGACCTGATCGCCGAGCTTCTGCGCCAGCATGCTGCGCCAGATGCCGCCGGCATTGCCCGAGCCGTAGACGGCGGAATTGGCGGGCAACATGCTCTCCACGAAGGTGGACAGCACCATGGCTTCGAATTTCCGGTAGGGGCTATCCTTGGCCGCCGCCGCGGCGGCCGCGTCGGCATCCAGCGTGCGGACGGGCGCACCCTGCTGCCCAAGGGCCGTCATGTTGCGCAGGCCCACCGGCGTCGATGAGGTGTAGGCGAGGCCCGCCTGATAGCCCGCATGAATGCCGGACACCATCGTGTCGAAGGCGCCGCTCGCGGCGCCGGCGCTCAACTTCTGGAGATTCGCCGCGACCGTCTGTGCCTTCCGCGGATCCGCGGCCTGCATGACGTCGAGAACGATATCCGAGGGAGGTTGGATGCCCATTTGTCCGCATTCGTCGAGAGTGAGTATTCGGCGAGGGACACATTGCGCGGCTTGGCTTATGTGAGGCTTGCATCCGCCGAAGCGGTACCGTTTGCTGCCGTTTCGGTTGCAAGTCTGGACGCCACACCTTCCAGGATCGCGGCAACCATCTGCTTTTCCACGTGCTGATCGTGCAGGCGGGAGACGTCCTCGGCCATGTGCTCGGCGCGCTTGAGTCTGAGCGCCTCTTCCCGCACCAGCACCACCTGGCGCGCCTCGTCGGCCGCCAAACGCTCGAGCTCGCCGCCAATCGCCTTCAACCGCTTGGCCACCATCTCCACCAGAAGCGGGCCGAAGGTGTCGCCATTCAGGGTGGTGATGAGCTCTTCCTGGGTGCGTTCCATCTCCGCGCGGGCGCGGGCGATCTGGGTCAGCCGGAATTCCGCCTGCCGGTGCATCTGCTCCTGCACGGCAACGATGCGGCTGGCTTTGCGCAAGCGCTGCTTCATGGCTCAGCCGCTCTTCAGGAAGGTGCTGAAGGCCAGCACAAAGCCGGTGAGAAACTGATCCGATATGGAATAAAGCAGGAGCAGCCCGCCGGCGGTGATGAATGGGGTCGCAATGAAGAACACCGGGATCTGCGGCGTCAGCTTGTTGATGAGGCCCACCGCGAAATTGATCACCAGCGAATAGACCAGGAAGGGACTGCACAGCCGCAGGGACAGCATGAGGGCCGCCGTCATCTGGTCGGCCATCTGCATCAGCGCCCCGCGCCCGCCGAAGCCCAGCCCCAGGGGAATCTGGCGGTAGGAGGCGATCAGCCCGCGCAGCAGCTCATAATGCTGGTCGGAGATGAACATCATGGTGGTGGCGGTGAGCGCCAGCAAGGTGGCGATGGGCGGCAAGGATTCGTCATCCTCCGGCGGCCCCAGCACCGAGGCCAGACCGATGAACTGCGCGCTGGCCACCAGCATGGTCTGCAGCGCCAGAAAGAACAGCCGGGCCAGCAACCCGATGATGCCCCCGGTGATCAGCTCGCTGGGGATGGCCAGGGCCAGTGTCGCGGTGGACGCGCCCTCGATGAAGGCGGTGGTGTCGGCGAGCAGCAGCGGCAGCAGCGCCAGCGACAAGGCGACCCCCACGAACAGCCGCACCCGCACCGGCAGCCGGTGGCCGGAGATCCCCGGCATCAGCATCACGCAGCCGCCAATCCGGCAGAAGACCAGGAAGGCACTGAGCACGCTGACGTTGAGCGCCGTCACGAAATGGTCCCGAGCGAGGTGATCTTGACCCCGCGCGCGATTTCCACGTGGGAGAGCACCGGCAGCGAGGGGAACATCCGCTCGATGATCATGCGCACATACGGTCGCGCGTCCGGGGCGCTGACCAGCACGAAGGGCTGGCCTTCGCGCATGTGTTCGCGCACCACCGCGGAGGCATCGGTGCCGAACTGTTCCACCAGCCGCGGATCGATGTCGAACTCCACCACTTCGCCCTTGGCATCGCGCTTCAGACTCTGGTGGAAGGTCAGGTCCCATTTGCTGCCGAGGCGCAGCACCCGCAGCACACCGCCATCCGCCAGGTCGCCGCAGATCTGCTGGGCCATGCGCATGCGCACATGCTCGGCGACCTGCTCGGAGCGGCGGGCATGGGGGACGATCTCGGCGATGGCTTCCAGGATGAGATGCAGATTGCGGATCGACACCCGTTCCGCCAGCAGCAGCTTCAACACCGCCTGCAGGCCGGAGAAGGAAATCTGCGACGGGCACATGTCGTCGATCAGGCGCTTGTATTCGGGATCGAGGCGCTCCAGCAGCGAGCGCATGTCCTTGTAGGACAGGAGCTGCGGCAGGTTGTTGGCGATCACCTCGCTCAGATGGGTGAGGATGACGGTGGCATTGTCCACCGGCGCAAAGCCTTCCCGCCGCACCTCCGAGGCATAGGCTTCCGAGATCCACATGGCCTTCATGCCGAAGGCCGGCTCGCGCACCTCGTCGCCGGGCACGTCGGGCTTGGCGCCGTCGCCGACCACCACCAGCAGTTCGGCGATGCGCATCTCCTGCGCGGCGACGATCGTGCCGTGGATCTTGATCTGGTAGTGCTTGGGCTCCACCGTCAGGCTCTCGGTCAGCCGGATGTCGGGGACGACGAAGCCGTAGCGCTGGGCGAACTTGCGGCGCATCTTGGCGATGCGGTGGCCCAGCTCCGCCTGATTGCGCAGCACCTGACCGGCCAATTGCTTGTCCACGCACAACTCGATCTCGGCGGTCTTGAGCTGCTCCTTGACCGAATCCTTGACCTCCTGCGCCGCCTGTTCGGCGACCACCTTTTCTTGCTCTGCCTTTTCCGCCCGCTCCTTGGCCAGCTGCTTGGGAATGGCATAGCCGACAAAGGCCATCACCCCGCCCAGAGCGGCGAACGGTAGCATGGGCAGACCGGGGACGATGGCGAGGGCGAACAGCATTCCGGACGACACGAACAGCGCCCGCGGATAGGCGCCGAGCTGGTTAAGCACCGCCTTTTCCGCCGACCCCTTGGTGCCGCCCTTCGACACCAGCAGACCGGCCGCCAGGGACACGATGAGCGCCGGGATCTGCGAGACCAGACCGTCACCCACCGACAGGCGGGTGTAGACGTCCGCCGCATCGCCGATGGGCATGCCATGGCGGGTGACGCCGATGATAATGCCGCCGAAAATGTTGACGGCGATGGTGATCAAGCTCGCCACCGCCTCGCCGCGCACGAACTTGGAGGCGCCGTCCATGGAGCCGAAGAAGGAGCTTTCCTCCTCCAGCTCGGAGCGCCGCAACTGGGCCTGCTTGTCGTCGATCAGGCCGGCATTGAGATCGGCATCGATGGCCATCTGCTTGCCGGGAATGGCGTCGAGGGTGAAGCGGGCGCCCACTTCCGCGATACGGGTGGCGCCCTTGGTGATGACCAGGAAGTTCACCGTCACCAGGATCAGGAACACCACGATGCCGATGACGAAGTCGCCGCCCATCACCAGCTTGGAGAAGCCGGCGATGATGGCGCCGGCCGCATGCACGCCGTCGGAGCCGTGCGCCAGAATGAGGCGCGTGCTGGCCACCCCCAGCGCGAGGCGCAGCATGGTGGCGATCAGCAGAATGGTGGGGAAGGAGGAGAATTCCAGCGGCTTGGCGATCCACAGCGAGACCATGAGGATCAGCACCGACAGCGCGATGGACAGCGCCAGGCCGACGTCGATCAGGATCGGTGGGATCGGCAGAAACAGGACCGACAAGATGCCCACGACGCCGATGGCAAAGCCAATCTCGCGGCGTGAATTCTTGTCTCCGGCTCCGCTCAGGGAAAGATCAGTCATGTCGTGTCACCTCGGGGCTGCGCGGGCTGAGCCGTGCCGCGCCCCTTGTCTCTGCTCGCGACGTCCTCATGACGCCTCAGATCGCAACCAGTGGCCGCCCGAACCGGCGGTCGACGGGGCCGATGGGCCATGGCCCTCGGCTGCATTTGCGAGTGCCGGCGGCATGCGCCGGCGCCTTGGAGAGATCACCACACCCGGCAGTGCCGGGGCTGGCCTGGCGCCGGTGGGTCCGGCGCACGCGTCCGTGCCGCGCTAGAAGCTGGTGCCGATGCGGCCGTAGATTTCTTCGGTGAAGGTCATGATCTGGGCGCCCATGAAGGAGCCCGTGAGCGCACAGACCACCAGAACCGCCACGATCTTCGGGACGAAGGTCAGCGTGGTTTCCTGGATCTGCGTCAGCGCCTGCAGCAAAGCGATGACGATGCCCACCAGCATGGCCGCGGCCACCGAGGGACCGGCCGCGATCAGAATGGTCCAGATGGCACTGCGGACCACATCCAGTGCATCCGCCTCGTTCATGCGGAGATCTTCACGCCGGAATCGAGAGTGATGGTGGTGCCATCGGCCAGGGTGGCCACCGGCGAACCGCTGCTGACGATGCTCACCGAGGAGACGACGCCGCTGACGGTGCCGTCGGCGCTGGTCACGGTGCGGCCGATGGCGCTGTCGGCGGTCTGCAGCGCCGAGGCGGTGAGCAGCGAATCCAACTTGGTGTTGGTGTTGGTCTGCTGCTCGACCTGCGAGAAGGCGGCGAGCTGCGACAGATACTGCGTGGAATCCATCGGCGAGGTCGGATCCTGGTTCTTCAGCTGCGCGACCAGCAGCTGCAAGAACTGGTTGTAATCCACCGAGTTCGCCGAGGCCGTGGCCGTGTTGGTGCTGGTGGCGGTCTTGGTGGTGCTCGTCGACGATGAAACGCCCGATACATCCGTCATGTCAGGTCCTCCTGGCAGCTTTGTGCCCGGCGAAGATTGCGCGAGGCCGACTCCCCGCGCAGGTCAGGCTGCCTTGATGGGGGCAGCAGCGGCATCGAGGATGCCGGCTTCCACAGGGAACAGGCCGCGCAGGGTGCGCAGGGCCTCGAACGTGCGGTTCGCGATCACCTGCTGGGCAACGGCGTCCAGGCCCTTGAGCACGGTGTCGTTCTTGAAGGTCTGCACCAGGGCCGCGAACTGGCGGTGGAACAGGTGGCGCGCCGCCTCGGCATTGCGCGGGTCGATGAGGATCGCCTGAATGACGAAATAGAGCTGGCGCAGCGGCGTCGTGGTGTCTTCCACCTGCAGCACATGCCCCTCCAGCAGGAAGGTGGCATCATTCAGCAGTTCCAGCGTCACCTTGCGATCGACGCGCAGCACGGCGCCGTTGATGAAGATGCGCTCGCCCGGGCGCAGCGTCAGCTGCATGGATTTGCTCATTGCAGGCCATCCCTGATGCTGCGGTTGACAGCGATGAGGCCGGCGAAATTGTCCGAGCGCTCGTTGATGATGTGATCCGTCTCCTTGATGACCCACAGGCCGATGGAGATCAGATCGGCGCGCAGATTGGTCGCCAGCTCGTTGGTGGGCTCGGTCAGGTCGCGGATCAAAATGCCCCACAGCCGCTGCAGAAACATCGCGGCATCGCGGCTTTCGATGGAGGTGGGGCCAGCGATCTCGGCGGCCACCAGCAGCTCGATCGCCCGGTCGAAGGCATCCCGCTCACGGCCACGGGCTTCCGTGGTCGAATCTTCCATAATTTCCGCGTAAGAGAATTTATACATCGCGGCGTTCCCCTATGATCAGGCGTAATTCAAAATACTCAGCTTCATGAGCGTGCTCGTCGTGGAGTAGCTCATGCTCAACTGGTTGGTCAGGGCGTCGAGCCGCGTCTTGGCTTCGGCGGTGTCGACCCCCTCCAGCGTTGAGATGCGGCTATCGACCACGTCGACCGTGCCCTGCATCTGCGTCGTCGCGGCCTTGACGCGGGTCTGCGTCACGCCGATGGAGGCGGCGGCCGCAGTCAGCCCGGTCACCCCTTCGGTCACCGCGGTCCGCGCGGTGTCCATCACCACCTGGAGGGCGTTGGAGTTCATGTTCTGAACGCCCAGGTAGCCCACCATCGTGAATGCCATGTTGAGCTTGCGCATGGCTTGATCATTGGCGCTGACCGAGACGTTGGCACGCTCAGTGGGCGAGATCTGCTTGGTCAGGGTCTCGTCCGACGCGCTCGAAAAGGTGTTGCTCCAGGACGGGTCCTTGAACAGGTTCGAAAACTCGTTGTCCAGGAAGTCCTTCATCTGGTCGGCCGTGATATCCGCCACCTTCGGATCGTTCTGCGGATCCGTGGTGTTGAGGCCGAACTTGGCGGCGAACGCGGCATTCACCGCCGCCTCCGGGCCGCTGTTATAGTCCGCCATGGGCGCGACGCTGCTGTTCACGCCGCCGAAGACGTAGCGCGTGCCGTCGGTGCTGTTGAGCGCGGCGTTGAAGGACGAGAGCGCGGCGCGCGCCTCGGTCTCCAGCTGCGGCGCGGTGCCCGCCGTGGACTGCCCGCTGAGCAGATTTTCGAGGAATGAATTGGAGGTTGTGGTCATGCCGGACAGCGCACTCTGCGTGCGGGTGGTCATGCCATCGATCAGGGAATTGCCGTCGATCAGACCCTGCAGCGAGTTCTTTTCCGTGCGCAGATCGACGCTGTGGGAGGTGCGCACACCCAGCGTCAACCCCACGTCGGCCAGACGGCCGGTCGCGACTTCGGTGGTGGCTTTGGCGATGTCCGTCTGCAAGCGCGGGATCGCGTTCAAAGAAGCCGATGTCCAGGACAAGGTGGAGATGTAGCTGCTCATCATGGCGCGGTCACTTCATCATCGAGAAAAGGGAGTCGTACATCGATCCAATAATGCTGATCAGTTTCGACGACGCCTGATAGCTATGCTCCAGATCCAATTGCTTGGCATATTCCTGGTCGGTATTGACGCCCGTCGAGTTGGACAGGGCCGTGGAGGCCTGAGACAGGAAGGACTTTTGCGTATCCGACGCGGTGGACGTCGATGTCCGCAGCCCTTCGAGCCAGCTCACCGAGGTGCTGGCGAACGTGGCGAGGCTGATGCCGCTGCCCAGCTGCGTGCTGGCGTCGAACGTATCTGTCGCCTTCAGCGCCGAAGAGACAGAGGTGAGGCGGTCGGAATAGCTCGCGGTCCCAGCGGAATTGTAGGTGTAATTGCTTCCGTTCATGCCGCCGTCGCGCAGCGTCAGAGCGGAGCCGCCCTGAGACACCACGGCGCCGGCGTTGATGCTGATATGCGCCGCCAGGCCCTTGGTGAGGCCGGAGGGAATGGTGGAATCGGTGCCATTGGTGAACAGGCCCGACTTGTCCGCCCCCGTGCTCACCTGGTCTTGTTCGGCAAAGTCGCTGATCAGCGTGCGAGCGACTTCGTCCAGCTGGTTCTGGTAAGTCACCGCCACGGTGTCGCGCAGTTCTGCATTGCCAGCGATGGAGCCGGACTTCAGCGGCATGGTGGCGGAAGCGCCGGTGACCGCAACCCCATCCACGAACACCGCCTTGCCGGTGACCGTACCGTCATAGACCGTGGTGGCGTCGAAGCTGACGGCCCGCGGGGTCTTGTCGAACAGGGTCACACCGCTGTCGGTGTAGATGACCATGTCGTTGTTGCCGCGGGTGACGGTGGACACCCCCATCTGTTCCGACAGCTTCGACAGGATCGCATCGCGGGCGTCGAGCACGTCGGAGAGATCGTTGCCCTTCACGGTCGCCGAGACCACCGCATTGTTGGCGGTCTCGAACTGCTTGAGCAGGTCGTTGACGTCGGACACCGAGGTGGCGATGGCCGCATCCGCATCCTGGCGGGCGCCCTGCACCACGTTGGACGCCGTGTTCAGCGCCGTCGCCAGATCCTGGGCGGCGGTCACCGCCGCCTGAGCCAGGATGGGATCGTCCGGCGAGTTGGTATAAGTGGCCAGCGCGGTGCTGAACGTCCCGAGCTTGCCCGCAACCGATGTCTCGCTATCGGTATCCCCCACCGTGGTCTGCATCGTGGTGAGGCCGGCCAGCAGCGCCGTTTGCTTGGCGCTGGTGGAGGTGGCGTCCTTCATCCGATTGAACAACGCAAGGTCGCTGGCGCGAACCACATTGATCTTGGTCGAGCCATCGGCATTGGTGACGGTCACGGCGATCTTGCGCGAGTAACTGGTGTTGCTCGCGCCGTCGATGTTTCGACTGGATGCAGACAATTGCGTTGCTGTGTTCAGCAACGAATTGCTTGCCGTGTTGAAGGCGGTCGTCAGGCTCATGGTCTGCACCAAATCCGGCAGGAGGACGACGAAATCAGCGCTTCAGGTTCATGAGCACGTCGAGCAGCTCGGTGCCGGTCTGGAACACCTTCGAATTGGCGGTGTAGTCGCGCTGCGCCACGATCATGTCGGTGAGCTCCGACGCCATGTCGACGTTGGAGTTTTCCAGCGCATTGGAGACCACCGAGCCGTAGCCGGGGGTGCCCGCAAACCCGATCTGCAGGGCGCCGGATTCCAAATTGACCTGATAGGCATTGCCCGCGACCGGGGTCAGATTGTCGGGGCTCGCCACCGTGGCCAGCGGAATCTTGAACAGATTGGTGGTGTTGCCGTTGCCGTCCACGGCATAGACCGTGCCGTCCTTGGACACCTTGAAGTCCGAGGCCGCGCTGGGGGCGCTGCCGTTCATGGTGGCCTGCGGGGTGTAGCTGGAGGCCAGCTGCGTCATCTTGCTGGTGTCGAGCGTGACCGACTGGCCGTTGGGCACGGTGAAGGTGGCGCTGGTGCCCGAGGTGATCTGCCCCGAGGCGTTGAACGTCATGGTCGTGTTGGACAGCGCCGCCGAAGTATAGGGGAAGGGCGAAGTGGCGGAAGCCGCATCCGCCTGGTTGTAGATCGACATCTGCCACGTGGCCTCGCTGGCAACCACGGGAGGGGTCGCCGACGGGTTCGCTGCCACTGCGTCCGCGGTCTTGGTCAGATAGACGTCGAGGGTGACCTGGTTGCCCAGGCTGTCATAGGTGGAGATCGACGACTTCTGGGAATAAGCTGCCGTCGTTGCATTTGCCGACGGCAGGTTGGCTGCCGCCACTACGGTGCTGCTGGACGGCAGGTTGGCCGAGAAGGAGCCCGAGGTGGTGGGAACCGCCGCCAGGGTCACGTTCTGCAGGTTGATCGGCACCAGGCCGCCGGTGCCGTTGAGCACGGAGGACGGGTTCTGCCCGCCGCTGATGTCGTAGCCCATGACCGTATAGCCGGCCGAATTCACCAGGTTTCCGCTCGAGGCGTCCACGGTGAAGCTGCCGGCGCGGGTCAGCATGGTCTGGCTGGAGGCATCCTGCACCACGAAGAACCCGTCGCCCTGAACCATCAGGTCGGTGTTGGACGTGGTGTTCTTGGTCGTCCCCTGCTGCGAGACGGAATATTTGATGTCGGTGTTGACGGAGCCGGAATTGTACTCCGACACGCCGCTCTGGACGATCAGCGAGGAGAATTCCGTCGAGGCCTTCTTGTAGCCGGTCGTGCTGGAATTCGCGATGTTGTCGGAGATGGTGCCGAGCTTGTTGGACTGGGCAGTCATGCCCGAAACGCTGGTGCGCAGGGACCCGTAAAGGCTCATTGGGAAAGCTCCTGAGGATGCGGGCGCACTCCGCCCTTTTGCTGGATACCCACCACCGGCAATTGACCAGCACTAGCTTGTGCGAGGCTGCCGCTATTTCCGGTCGTGGATGGAACTCTAGACGCGTATCGCTTGCGCCAATTCATTGAAGGCATCTTTAGACGGCGCAGCATCTCCGTATTGACGCAGCGCCTCATAGATCTTCGGCACCATTTGCACGGCTTGATCCAGCTCGACATCGCTGCCGGCCTGGTAGCCGCCCATCAGGCGCAAATCGCGGGTGTCCTCGAAACGGGCGATCATGGTTTTCAGCAGGCGCACCAGATCGCGCTCTTCGGAGCTCCACACGCTGTCGGCGAGGCGCGAGATGGAGCCCAGCACATTCACCGCCGGAAACCGGCCCTGGTCGGCAATGGCGCGGTCCAGCACGATGTGGCCATCCAGCGTGCCACGGATGGCGTCGGCCACCGGATCATTATGGTCATCGCCGTCTACCAGCACCGAGAACACGGCGGTGATGGCGCCGGAGCCCTCGGGGCCCGGCCCGGCCCGCTCCAGCAGCTTCGGCAAGGTGGAGAACACGCTCGGGGCATAGCCGCGCGCCACGGCCGGCTCGCCGGCGGCCAGGGCCACGTCGCGCGCCGCATGGGCATAGCGGGTGACGCTGTCCAGGATCAGCAGCACCGACTCGCCGCGATCACGGAAATATTCCGCCACGGCCAAGGCCGACTGCGGCGCCAGGCGGCGCATCATGGGGCTTTCGTCGCTGGTGGACACCACCACGACGGACCGGTACCGATTGGCTTCCAGCGGCCCTTCCAGGAACTCGCGCACCTCACGGCCGCGCTCGCCCACCAGGCCGACAACCACCGTGTCGAACTCCGCGCTGCGGGCCAGCATGGACAGCAAGGTGGACTTGCCGACGCCGGATCCGGCGAAGATGCCCATGCGCTGGCCCACGCACATGGGGGTGAACAGGTCCACCACCCGCACCCCGGTCTTCACCGGCTTGTGGATGCGCTGGCGGCTCATGGCCGCGGGCGGCTCGGCATCCATGGGCATGCGATGCAGGCCGCGGGCCAGTGGGCCCTTGCCATCCAGCGGCACGCCCAAGGCATTGATCACCCGCCCCTTCCAGGACGGATCGGGGCTGAGCGCCAGGGTGCCGATGCGGAAGGCGATCTCGCCCATGCCCACCGGCACGCGCTCGTCGAACGGCTTGATGGAGGCGCCGGCGTCATCCACCCGCACCACTTCGCCGATGCGCATGCGCCCGTCCTGCTCGATGCCCACCCGCTCGCCAAGGCGCAGGTAGCTGGACAGGCCGGTGACCTTGAAATGGGTGGGCGCCACTTCGCGCACCACGCCGCCGATGCGCAACGGCGGCACGTCTTCCAGGGCCGATTCCACGGCCGCCTGCAGCCTCATCAGAGCGTTCATCACCCAACCTCGACAAGAGAACCGGCCGCCGCCCGGCGGCCGCGGGCGGTCATTGCGGGCCGAGGGCGCGGATGGAGTCGACGCTGGTGGTTTCCTGCTGGGAAATCGCCGAGGCCGCGCTCTCGAACGCCCGCTGGACGGTGATGAGGCGGGACATCTCCTGGATCGGATCGACGTTCGATCCTTCCACATAGCCCTGGCGCATCACGTTGGAATTGAAGTCCTGCACCGTGGTCACCTGGGAATCGGGAATGACCGCGGCATTGTCGTAGCGCGTCAGCTTGGCGCTGGCGGGGATCTCGTACATGCCGATGGTGCCGACCGTATTGGTGCCCTGGGTGAGGGTGCCGTCGGTGCCGATCTTCAGCGGCCCCTGATCCGGGCTCACCAGGATGGCGGTGCCGCCCTGGTCGAGGATCGGGTAGTTGTTCACCGTGACCACCTTGCCCTCCTGGGTCACGTGCAGGCGCCCGTCGCGGGTATAAGCGGTGCCGGCGGGGGTCTGGATCGCCAGCCAGGCCTTGCCTTCGATGGCCACGTCATTGGGGCTGTTGGTGAAGGTGATGGGGCCGACCTTTCGCGAGGTGTAGCTCTCGCCCACCGAGGCGAAGGCCACATCCTTGGCGCCGCTCTCGGCCATGATGCTTTCGAACTTGATCTCCTCGGCGCGATAGCCGGGGGTGTTCATGTTGGCGACGTTATTGGCAATGGTGGTCATCCGCTTCTCCATCGCCATCTGCGCGGAGAGCGCCACATAAAGGCCGTTGGCCATTTCAGCCTCCGATTCTCACATGAAGCAGGAAAGACGTGGCGCCGGCGCCGGACATCATCGTCCGGGAGGAAAGCCGGGCCATCTGCTGGTCGGTCGAGAGCATGGACGGCAAATCAGGTCTCCGGCGCGGAACGGTCGGTGGCTGGGTGCGAACCGGCGACCGATTGAGGCCGGAGCGCAGTTGAAGGAGAAGGCCACAGGCTTCCTCCGATCGCACTCGGCGGGATCGACGCACACGCTCGCGCCTCAAGCTTGTCCCAGCCTGCCTTCCCTGCGGCGACGCAGCGAGCGTGTGGCACCGCACGCCACTCCAGCCTCGCGCAATCCACGCCCCCTAACACCAGAGCATCAACAGGGGGGAGTACGCACGTGAGCGTCTTGCTGGGAATTGTCCTGGGCCTCGCCGCCACCTTCGGCGGCTTCATGGCCATGGGCGGTCACCTCGATGTGGTGTGGCAGCCCTTCGAGTATGTGATCATCGGCGGCATCGCCTTCAGCACGTTCATCATTGCCAACCCGATGAGCGTCATCAAGGACACCGGCAAGGCGATCATGCACGCCCTGGCCGGCGTCGCCCCCAAGCGCAAGGATTTCCTGGCGCTGCTCGGACTGCTCTATGCGCTGATGCGCGAGGTGCGCTCCAAGCCGCGCAACGAAGTCGAATCGCATATCGACGACCCGGCCAATTCCGGCCTCTTCGCGCACTTCCCCACGGTGCTGAAGGACAAGGAACTGACGCAATATATCTGCGACTACGCGCGCCTCATCATCATCGGCAACGCCAAGTCGCACGAGATCGAAGGCTTGATGGAGCAGGAAATCTCCACCATCAAGAAGCACAAGACGAAGCCCGCAGCGGCGCTGGGCACGGTCGCCGAAGCGCTTCCGGCCCTCGGCATCTGCGCCGCGGTGCTCGGCATCGTGAAAGCCATGGGCGCCATCGACCAGTCGCCGGAGATTCTGGGCCATTACATCGGCTCGGCGCTGATCGGCACCTTCGTGGGCATCTACTCCTCTTACGCGATCATTTCGCCGCTGGCGCACAAGGTGAAGATCACCCGCGAAAAGCAGTGCCAGCCCTACATCATCGTGAAGCAGACCCTGATCGCCTTCATGAACGGGGCCCTGCCGCAGATCGCCCTCGAGCACGGCCGCAAGACCATCGGCGAGGGTGAGCGCCCGACCATCGACGAAGTGGAGAGCGAGGCCATCTCCAACGTGCCGTCCTCCAATTCTCCGCCCCAGCAGCAGGCTGCGTGATCTCATGAATGCCGCGCATTCCCACCAAGACATTCGCGACATGCTGCTGGACGCAGCCGGTCTGTCCATCGACCGCCTGCCCATGCTGCACGTCATTTTCGACCGCATGGGCACGCTCTGCGCCGAAGGGCTGCGCCAGCTGGCCGCCTCCCAGGCTTTCTATTCGCTCTCCAGCATCGAAACCGGCCGCATCGGCGACGTGCTGGAAATGTATGAAGGCATGGCGGTGGCGGGCGTGTTCCACGTTCCCATGTGGGACAGCCACATCATCGTCGGCTTCGACCGCGACTTCGTCTTCACCATGATCGAGGCGCTGTTCGGGGCCGATGGCTCCGAACCGCCGGTGGATGACGAACGGTCCTTCTCCAACATCGAATTGCGGGTCGCCCAGGCGATCTTCGAGCAGATGCAGAAGGCGCTTCACACCTCCTTCTCCCTGGTCAGCGACACCCCGTTCAAGTTCGAGCGGCAGGAAACCCGCATGGACTTCGCGGTGATCGGCCGCCGCAACAACCTGGCGGTGACCGCGAAATTCCTCCTCCAGGCGCTGAACCGCGGCGGCGAGATGTTCGTCATCATCCCGCAGGCGGCCCTCACGCCCATGCGCCAGGCCTTGGCGCGCACCACCCCGGTGGAGACCACCGGGCGCGATCCGAACTGGCAGCGCCAGATCCGCACCGAGGTCAACCGCACCCAGGTCCAGGTCCGCGCCATCCTGGAGGAGCGTCATTATCCGCTCGGTGAGATCGCCGAGTTCAAGGTCGGGCAGGTCCTCAAGCTGCAGGCCACGCCGCGCACCTTGGTCAAGCTGGAGAGCGCCGACCAGCCCTTGTTCTGGTGCCATCTCGGCCAGTCCGAGGGCTCCTATGTCCTGCGCATCGAAGACCACATCAATCAGAGCCAGGAGTTCCTCGATGACATCCTACCCCGTTGACATCATCCTGCTGATCGCCCTGATGATCACCACCACCTGTGTGATCCTGGTCTATCGCAAGCTGAAAGAACTGGAAGCCCACCAGGCCGACTATCAGCGCGTGCTGGCGGAAAGCGCCACGGCCCTGGTCTCGGCCCATCAGGCGGTGGCGCTGCTCAACACCGACGGCCGCGAACTGCTGTTCTCCCTGAGCGGCAAGATCGAGCAGGCCCACGAAGCCATCGCCGAGATGGACAGCCGTGACACCGCGTTGCGCCGCGCCCGCGCGGCCCGCACCCCCGGACACAACCTTGACCACGGTCGCGATAGCGACATGCTGCCCCACGGCGCGTGACCGCTTCGGCCTTTGCACAGATCTGACAGGAGCATCCCATGGCCCCCCGCACCCCCGGCGAACCTGAAGACATGTCCGTCGCCCACGATGAAGCCCTGTTCGCCAAGACGCTGAGCGGCGGCGGCGATAAGGAAGAGACCATCGGCTCCGGCCGGGGCCTGGAATCGGTCATGCGCATCCCGGTGCTGCTGCAGGTGGTGCTGGGCTCTGCCAGCATGCCGGTGGCCAATCTGATGAAGCTGGGCCGCGGCGCCATCGTGCCGCTCGACCATCGGGTCGGCGAGCCGGTGGACGTGGTGGTGAACGGCCGCATCATTGCGCGGGGCGAAGTGATGGTGGTGGAAGACGACAATTCGCGGTTCGGTGTATCCCTCACCGAGATCGTGGGGCCGTCCGGCTCCGATCAGGGCTGATGCGGGCCTGAGCGATGGCGACCGCTCCGGGCAAGTCCCGTCCCCTGCACGGCACCGACAAGGTGGCAGCGCTGCTGATGACCATGGGCACGCCCATGGCCAACCGCATCCTCAAGCATTTCGAGCCTGACGAGATCAAGCTCGTGACCCGCTCCATCGCCGAGCTGCGGCCCATGCCGACAGCGACGGTGGAGACTCTCATCGAGGAATTCGCAACCAGTTTCGTCAGCGGTGCCAACCTCGTGGGCACCGCGGCGGACGTGGAACGGCTGCTGACCGGGGTGTTGCCGCCGGATCAGATCGCCGAGATCATGAATGAGCTGCTCGGCGCAGCGAACCATTCGATCTGGGACCGCATCTCCACGGTCACGGAAAGCGTTCTGGCGACCTACATCATGAAGGAGCATCCGCAGACCGCGGCGCTGATCCTGTCCAAGGTGCGCCCGTCCTGCGCCGCCAAGGTGATGAGCCATATTCCGGCGGACAAGCGCAACGGCCTGATGCGTCGCATGCTCACCTTCAAGCCGATCGTCGATGCCACCATGCAGGTGATCGAGAAGACCATCCATGAAGACTTCATGATGAACTTCTCCCGCAATGCGGGCGCCGACCCCCATGCGCGCATGGCCGACATCATCAACAAGATGGAGCGCGACGACATGGAACTGGTGCTGTCGTCGCTGGCGGCCACCCGGCCGAAGTCGGCGGAGATCCTGAAGGGCCTGCTCTTCACCTTCGACGACATCGTCAAGCTGACCCCCAAGGCGCGGACCGCTTTGTTCGACCAGGTGCCGAACGACAAGCTGATCCTGGCCCTGAAGGGGACCGAGGTCGACTTCCGCGAGACCATTCTGCAGTCGCTCGGCTCGCGCGTCCGGCGTATGGTGGAACAGGAATTGGGTAGCGGAGAACCGTCGGCGCAGAAGGAGGTGGCGGATGCCCGCCGCACCATCACCGACATGGCGCTCGACATGGCCGGTCGCGGCGAGATCGAGATCAATACGGGCAACGACGACGATGCCTTCGTTCGCTAGCGGTACGAGACACCATGTCTGAGCAGCCCGACAAGGACAGCCAAACAGAAGACGCGTCGGAAAAGAAGATTTCCGACGCGGTCGAAAAGGGCAACGTGCCGTTTTCGCGCGAAACGGCTTTGTTCGCTTCGCTTCTGGGCATCCTCGCGGTCCTGACCTTTTTCGTCACCAATCCGGTGCGTGTTCTCACGAGCGAGCTGACCCATTTTCTCGACGATCCAGCCGGCTTCAAACTGCAGAACTCGGAGGATGCGGTGGCACTTGCCTGGGGCCTGCTGATGATGCTGGGGCAGTTCCTGCTGCCGGCGGTGCTGGTGCTCGGCGCCGCGGGGCTGGCCGCCTCGCTGTTCCAGAACACGCCCCGCCTGGTGCTGGACCGGATCCAACCCAAGTTCTCGCGGGTGTCACCGGCCGCGGGCTGGAGCCGCATCTTCGGCGCCCAGGGTCATATCGAATTCGGCAAGTCCGCGTTCAAGTTCCTCGCCATCTCCATCATCGTCGGCATGCTGCTCTATTCCGAGCAGGGACGGGTGATGAATGCCATGTACAGCGAGCCCCTGCTGCTGCCATCTGTCATGCTGTCTTTGGCCACCCGTTTGGTGTCCGCCGTGTGCGTATCCACCATCGTGCTGGTGGCGGTGGACCTGGTGTGGGCGCGCCTGAAATGGCGCACCGACCTGCGCATGAGCAAGCAGGAGGTCAAGGACGAGCACAAGCAGGCGGAAGGCGATCCGCTGGTGAAGGCACGCATGCGCTCGCTGGCCCTGCAGCGGGCGCGCCAGCGGATGATTTCCGCCGTGCCCAAGGCCACATTGGTGATCGCCAACCCCACCCATTACGCGATCGCGCTCTATTATGATCGGCAGAAGGGCGGCGCGCCCCTGGTGGTGGCCAAGGGGGCCGATCTGATCGCCTTGAAGATCCGCGAGATCGCCGAACGCTGCTCGATCCCGGTGATCGAGGACAAGCCGCTGGCCCGGGCCATGTACGATGCGATCGAAGTGGACCAGTGGATCCCCGCGGAATTTTACCGCCCGATCGCCAAGATATTATACTTCATTTATTCTCGGGGCTCCAATGCACCAGCAAAATAGACGCATTGTGAATCGCGTCACTGTCGGCGAGCTGGGACTGATGGCCTATGAAAAGGCGCTGGCCGAGTGTCTGAAGAGTTTTCTGAGTGAGCTGTTCTATACCAACGCCGGCGTGGTGATTGGCTATATCCAGGCGAACCAGGACAACAATATCCACGATCTCATGGCCTCCTCGGCGGAGCTGTCCCTGCGTCCGGGACTGCTGCGCTATGGGCAGAATGCGACCATCGCCTCCGACTGGGGGGCGCCGCCGGTGGTCAGCATCGATATGGAACTGACCCACCCCACGCTGACGGTCTATTTCCGCATCACCTTCGAAGACAAGAGCGTCGGCGTCTCCATCGAAGGCATCGTGTGGGCCGAGTCGCTGGGCGACAATGCCGAGACCTTCCGCCGCTTCACCGAGGTGCTGGCGGACGTGCGCCTGCCGGCCTGACCGCCCGCGCGCGGCAGCCCCCGCGGCTCGCGATCGGGGGCACCAGCCCCGTGCAAGGTTTGCTCCCTACCTTGCAGAGAGACGATCCGGGAGGCTCCTTTGGATCCATTGTATCTGTTTGACCTCGCCTCGCGCCAAGCCCAATGGGCCTCGGTGCGTCAGGCGGCCATTACCGGCAACATCGCCAATGCCAATACGCCGGGCTTCAAGAGTTTGGATGTTGAACCCTTCAGTGCCGTGCTGGACAAGACGCATCTGGCCATGGCCCAGACCAGTGCTGGCCATGTGGACATTCCTTTGACCGGCGCGCGCACCACCAAGGTGGGCGGTACGGACAGCTGGGAAATCAGCGCATCAGGAAATTCGGTCAATCTCGACCAGGAAATGCTCAAGGCGGCGGACGTCAACCGCACCTTCACCTTGAACACCAACATCGTGCGCGCCTTCAACCGCATGATCTTGGCCAGCGTTAGAGGCGGGTAATGATCGATCCTCTCAAGACAGCGTCCTCGATTGCCGGCGCCGGGCTGCAGGCGCAGTCGAGCCGCATGCGGGTGGTGGCGGAAAACCTCGCCAACATGCGCTCCACGGGCGCCACCGCCGGCTCCGATCCCTATGCGCGCAAGACGGTGCAGTTCTCGGCCGAGCTCGATCGCGCCCTGGGCACCTCCAGCGTCAAGGTGAAGAGCACCGGCGTCGACAAGTCGCCGTTCATCGAGGAATACGACCCGGGCAATCCCGCCGCCGATGCCAATGGCAAGGTGAAGATGCCCAATGTGAACATGCTGGTGGAACTCGCCGACATGCGCGAGGCGAACCGCTCCTATGAAGCCAATCTCCAGATGATCAAGCAGACGCGCTCCATGGTCGCCATGACCGTCGATCTGTTGAGGACTCAGTCATGATCGAAAGCGTCTCGTCGCTCACATCGTCGATCCGCACACCCTTGTCGGTGTCGGACACCAAGATGAATGCCACCTCCTCGGTGGCCCAGCCGTTCAACACCCATCAGGCGGATTTCGGCGAGGTGCTGGCGAAGATGTCCAGCGACGCCATCAGCACCGTGCGCACCGGCGAGGCCGCGGCCATCTCCGGCATTCAGGGCAAGGCCTCCGTGCAGCAGGTGGTCGAGGCGGTGATGTCCGCCGAACAGACCCTGCAGACCGCCATGGCGGTGCGCGACAAGGTGGTTGCCGCCTACCAAGAAATCAGCCGGATGGCGATCTAGCGACGTGAAGGATAGTGGATCATGAGAGCCCTTGCCATCGCCGCGACCGGCATGAGTGCGCAGCAGACTAATGTGGAAGTGATCGCGAACAATATCGCGAACATCAATACCACCGGCTTCAAGCGCTCCCGCGCCGAATTTGCGGATCTTCTCTACCAGGCG
This sequence comes from Azorhizobium sp., assembly GCA_965227945.1. Taxonomy (GTDB): domain Bacteria; phylum Pseudomonadota; class Alphaproteobacteria; order Rhizobiales; family Xanthobacteraceae; genus Azorhizobium. Next base: position 192,068 of record CBDDGQ010000006.1, read on the forward strand.
GAGCGTCCCCAGGGCATACCCAATCGTGACGGCGGCGAGCCGGTGCCGGAAGGCGCCATGGTGGGTCTTGGCGTGCGCACGGTGGGCATCCGCAACCTGCACATCCAGGGCACGCTGACCCAGACCGGCAACACCTTGGACCTGGCCATCAACGGCCGCGGCATGTTCGAGGTGACCACCCCTAACGGCGACACCGTCTACACCCGCGCGGGCTCGTTCAACCGCAGCTCCACCGGCCAGTTGGTCACCTCCGACGGCTACACCGTCAACCCGGCGATCACCTTCCCGGCCACCGCCACCAGCATTGTGGTGAACGAGAGCGGGCAGGTCTATGCCCAGATCCCCGGCACCACCAACCCGACGCTGCTCGGCCAGCTGGTGGTCACCAATTTCGCCAACGAGTCCGGTCTTGAGCCCTTGGGCGACAATCTCTATCGCGAGACCCTCGCCTCCGGTCAGCCGGTGAATGGCGTCGCCGGCCAGGTCGGCTTCGGGAAGATCCAGCAGGGCTATCTGGAAGGCTCCAACGTGGATCCGGTGAAGGAAATCACCGAGCTGATCTCCGCCCAGCGCGCCTATGAAATGAATTCCAAGGTGATCCAGGCGGCCGACGATATGGCGAAGACCGTCTCCACCGGTATTCGCTGACGGCGTCCCGCGCCCTCCTCGCAGCAGAAACGAGACCCGCCATGCGCCCGATCTTCGCCGCGCTCGCCATCCTGGCGGGCCTCGCCCTCCAGGTGTCGCACGCCGCAGCGCAAAGCTCGGCGGGCCAGAGCATCGCCTCGCGCGTCGCCGCCGCCGAGGCGGCGGATGCCGCCGCCTTGAAGGCGGCGCCGCCGGCGCCGGCGCGCACCGCGACGCCGCTGCCCAACAATGACTTCACCCTGCCGGTGCCGGTGGTGCCGATCTATGCGGGTGACCTCATCACCGATTCCATGCTGACCGACCGCCTCTTCACCGTTGCACCCAACGACCGCGTGGCGGTGGTCACCTCGCGCCAGGCGCTGCTGGGCAAGGTGGCGCGGCGCAGCCTTCCGGCGGGCACGCCGATCCCCATCAATGCCTTTGCCGATCCCAAGGTGGTCACCCGCGGCTCGCTGGCGCTGGTGCTGCTGCAGGAAGGCGGGCTGACCATCTCCGGCTTCGCCATCGCCCTGGAGAACGGCTCGGTGGGCAACATCGTGCGCCTGAAGAATACCGACAGCGGATTGACCATCGCCGGCACGGTCCAGGCGGATGGCTCGGTGCGGGTGAGCGCGCAATGATCGCCCGCCTCCTCATCGCCGCCGTCCTCATGCTGGGCGCCGGGCAGGCCTCGGCGCTCACGCGCATCAAGGACATCTCCAGCGTCCAGGGCGTGCGCGACAACCAGTTGATCGGCTACGGCCTGGTCATGGGCCTGCAGGGCACGGGCGACACGCTGCGCAACTCCCCGTTCACGGAGCAGGCCATCCAGTCCATGCTCGACCGCATGGGCATCAATGTGCAGGGCATCCCGCTGCGCGCCCGCAACACCGCGGCGGTGATGGTCACCGCCACCTTGCCGGCGTTCGCGGCCATCGGCTCGCGCATCGACCTGACGGTCTCCTCCATCGGCGATTCCACATCCCTCAAGGGCGGCACCTTGCTGGTGACGCAGCTGAACGGCTCGGACGGCCTCACCTATGCGGTGGCCCAGGGCCAATTGGCGGTCACCGGCTTCAGCGTCTCCGGCCAGGCCGAGACGCTGACCCAGGGTGTCCCCACCTCCGGGCGCATCCCCAACGGGGCGCTGGTGGAGCGGCAGATTCCCGGTCAGTTGCGGGATCTCAACGAGATCATGCTTGACCTGTCCAATCCCGATTTCAAGACCGCCGCCATGATGGCCGACGCCATCAACGCCTATACCCAGGCCCGCTATGGGCGGCCCTTCGCCAAGGAGCGCGACCTGCGCACCGTGGTGGTGTCGCGTCCGCCGCAGGCCAACCCTGCCCGCTTCCTCGCCGAGATCGGCGAGTTGGGCATCGAGGTGGACACCCCGGCCAAGGTGGTGGTGGACCAGCGCACGGGCACGGTCGTCATCGGCAAGAACGTGCAGATCTCCACCGTGGCCGTCACCCAGGGCAGCCTGACGGTGCGTGTCACCGAGACGCCCGTCGTGTCCCAGCCCAATCCGTTCGCCAGCGGTGAGACCGTGGTGGTGCCCCGCACCGACATCCAGGCGGACGAGGCCGGTGGCCATCTGGCGGTGGTGCGCGGCACCGATCTGCAGACCCTGGTGCGCGGGCTGAACCGACTCGGCCTGAAGCCGAGCGACATCATCTCCATTCTTCAGGCGATCAAGACCTCTGGAGCGCTGCAAGCCGAACTCGTGGTGCAGTGACGCCGCGGCGGATCGCGCGCTGCATGTCAGCGTGACGCAAGCATCGCCCCCTACCAAAGACGACGAGACGTAAGGCGCCCCCGGGGCCGGAGCGGAAGATGATCTTCCCTCCACCTGGATGGACCCGCCAGCCCCGGAAGACGCCAGTGCCTGGCACATGCGAGCCCCGGAGCAATCAAGGACGATGCCAATGTACGCCCAAGGCATTTCAGCGGCCATGATGGCTGCGCCGGGACCGCGCCCTTGCTGCGCGTATTCCGCTCTGCATGACGGTGCGTGGCGCAGGCCCGCCGTCACCCCCGCCGCCGGCGCGCGCTCCATCACCTCAGCTTTCGCAACTGTCGTTCAGCGCCCGCACCGGAGGGGAGGTCAGTGATGCCCGTCCATACGTCCTTGTGGCCGTTCCTGGCCGTCTACATCGCCGGAGCCGCCACTGGCGGCCTGGCGGCCGGGCTCCTGGCCTGGACCCGAATCGCGGATCTGAAGCACGAGAACACCGTGCTGCGGGCCGGCCTGATCGGCGCCATGCGCGCCACCGCCAGCTTGCCGCTGCGGACCGCCGCGCGGGTGATGCCGCTGATCGCCGCCGCCGTGCTGGGCCTGTTCGCCATCCCCGCCGAGAGCCAGGCCCAGCAGCAGGCGCCGGCGGTGGAAACCTCCCGCGACGACAATGCGCTGGCCTATTGCCGCAACATTGCCAGCGCCGCCTCCGATGCCCGCTTCACCCGCCAGGCTCAGGCCCTGGCGGCCATGGAAAAGGAAATCGAGACCCGCATCGCCCAACTGGAGGCCAAGCGCGCCGAATATCAGGACTGGCTGCAGCGGCGCGAAAGCTTCCTGAAGAAGGCCGATGAGGCGCTCATCGCGGTGATCTCGCAGATGCGCCCCGACGCCGCCGCCGCACAGATCTCGGTGATGGCGGACGAAGCGGCCGCCGCCATTCTGGCCAAGCTCAATCCCCGCTCGGCCAGTGCCATCATGAATGAGATGGAACCGGCCCGAGCCGCTTCCCTCACCAACACCATGGTCGGCATCAGCCGGCGCGCCCAATCGGAAGGACGGTCTTGATGAAGCCCGCGATCCTGGTCACCGCCAGCGCGCTGCTGCTGGGTGCGTGCCAGACCAATCCCAACGACAGCCTCGCCTACGGTCCCACGCTGACCCCGGTGGGCCAGGGGCTGGATTCCTACCGCCTGCCGGTGCCGGTGCCGTTTCAGCAGCCGCGCGAGCGCACCTTCCGCTCCACCTGGGATCTCAACACCCAGAGCATCTATCGGGACACCCGAGCGTCCAAGGTGGGTGACGTCATCCGCGTGACCATCGCCATCGACGACAAGGCGCAGTTCGACAACGCCACCGACCGCTCGCGCGAAGCCAAGAGCGATCTGGGGGTCAATGCCGCCCTGACCCTGGCCGGCTTCGGCAGCGGCACCAATGCCGGGTCGGGCTCGGGCAGTCTGGGCCTGTCGGGCGATACCAGCACCAAGGGCAAGGGCACCATCGACCGTGCCGAAAAACTGCGCCTGTCGCTGGCCGCCGTGGTGACCGAGGTGATGCCGAACGGCAATCTGGTGATCAGCGGCTCGCAGGAGATTCTGGTGAATTACGAGGTCCGCGTCCTCAACGTGGGCGGCATCGTCAATCCGCTGGATGTCTCCGCCGGCAACAACATCCCCTATGACAAGGTGGCTGAGGCGCGGATCTCCTATGGCGGTCGCGGGCGCCTCAGCGATGTCCAGCAGCCGGCCTGGGGCCAGCGGCTGTACGACGCCGTGTCACCGTACTGATTGGCCGGCATCGTCATGGCTGCGGCACCCAACGACAAGAAAGGCGCGAAAAGCGCACCCGAGGCCCTGGCCGCCCCTGAGGGCAAGCCGGCGGCCGGTAGCCGCAGCGGTCTGCTCCTGGCGCTCCTGATCCTGACCCTGCTGGCCATCGCCACCGGCTCGGGCCTCGGCATCCAGCTGGCCTCGACCGTGGAAAAGGTCGTCACCCGCAAGGTGAAGGACGAGCCTGTCTCCAAGGTGCAGCCGCTGTTTTATGCCGGCAACACCATGATGCAGGCGATGAAACCGGTGGTGGTCAACCTGGCCTCCCCCACCAACACCTGGGTGCGGGTGGAAGCGGCATTCGTGTTCAAGAACGGCGCCTTGGCCAATCCCGCGCTCACCGAGGCGCAGATGCGCGAAGACCTCATGGCCTATTTGCGGACCATCACCCTCGCACAGCTGGAAGGCCCGAGCGCGCTCCAGCAATTGCGGGAGGATGTCAACGAACGGGCCCGGGTGCGCAGCGAGGGGCGCGTCGACGAACTCATCATCGAAACCTTGGTGGTCCAGTGATCCGGCGTCGGTTGTCTGCCCTCCTGCCCGCCCCTCGCCGCGCCCACCCGCTGGCGCCGGTGCTTCTGGCGGTGCTGGGCTTGCTGATCACCGCCGGCGTGGCAATGGCGCAGACCCGCGTTCAGGGCGACACCCAGCTGCCGTCGCTGGATTCGCTGCTCGGCGACAATGGCGGCGGCGCGGTGTCCGGCCGCATCATCCAGATGATCGCCGTGCTCACCGTGCTGTCGGTGGCGCCGGGCCTGCTCATCATGGTCACCAGCTTCACCCGCTTCGTGATCGCCCTGTCGTTCCTGCGCTCCGGCCTCGGTCTGCAGAGCACGCCTGCTAATCTCGTGCTCATCAGCCTGTCGCTGTTCATGACCTTCTATGTCATGGGCCCGACCTTCGACAAGGCCTGGAACGAGGGGGTGCGGCCGCTGACCGAACGCACCATCACCGAAGAGGAAGCCTTCGCCAGGATCAGCGAACCGTTCCGCGAATTCATGCTGTCCCAGGTGCGGCCCAAGGATTTGCGGCTGTTCGCCGATATCGCCAGCGCCACCGGCCGCCCCTCCAAGGTGGACCCCGCCGACGCGCCCGCGCCGGGCACCGAGGCCACCGGGCCGGACGCCGATCATCCCGAACGCAAGATCGAGCTGCGCATCCTGATCCCGGCCTTCATGATCTCCGAACTGCGGCGCGGGTTCGAAATCGGCTTCCTGGTGATCCTGCCGTTCCTCATCATCGACATGATCGTCGCCACCTTGGTGATGTCCATGGGCATGATGATGATGTCGCCCGCCGTCTTGTCGCTCCCGTTCAAGATCTTGTTCTTCGTCCTGATCGACGGCTGGAACATCCTGATCGGCGGCCTGGTGCGCTCCTACTTCTGAGCGTCCGCAGCCTCCAACGATAATGGACCGATCCCCTCCGGCTCTGTCGCAGAGCAGCGGACGGCGCAGCTGCCCTTCGCAGGACAGGGCCAGGGTGCGGCGCGATTCTCTGCCGGCTGAAGGTACGTGCAGCGGTTGCTTTTCCGCCGGATGCGCGCAATCGTGCAATCCTCGCGCAAGCTTGCACGTTCAAGTTGTTTCAATGGCAGATTGAGCGCTACGGCGGCTCCAACCGTCGGATCGACGGCTTCTCAAAGGCATGACGCCGCGCTGCCATACCGGTGAAAACCCGGAATGTCCCCCAAATCAACAGTTTAAACCCAAACTGAGGGACATATTTCCATGACCAGCATGATCACCAACAATTCCGCAACGGTTGCTCTGCAGACCCTGCGGTCGATCAACTCCAACCTCGACGTCACCAACAACCGCGTCTCCACCGGCAAGAAGATCAACTCTGCCGCTGACGGCGCCGCTTATTGGTCCATCGCCACCACCCTGAACTCCGACAACGGAGCCCTCGGCGCGGTGAAGGATGCCATCTCGCTGGACAAGGCTTCGGTCGACACCAGCACCGCCGGCATCAAGCAGATCTCGGACGCGCTCCAGACCATCAAGAACGCGCTCACCAGCGCCAACTCCTCCACTGCCGACCGTGCGTCGCTGCAGAAGGACATTGCGTCCGCGATCACCAACATCTCCTCGGCCGCCACCAGCTCCGTGATGAACGGCTCGAACTGGCTGTCCGTGGATTCCAGCGCGACGGGCTACAACTCCAGCAAGAACCTGCTGGCGTCCTTCTCCCGCAGCGCCGGGGCCGTCACCGTGGGGACCACCGCCCTCGATACCGGCGCCTTCATGGTGTACGACGCCAAGACCACCGGCACCTCCACCGGCACCAGCACCACCATCGACAAGGCCGTCACCCTGGTGGCGACGACCGCCAGCACCTCTGGTGGCGCGACTGTGGCTGTGGACACCGCTGCGGGCAGCCTGAAGGGCTTCATGGACACCAAGTACAGCATCGCCGGCACGGCGACCGCCACGACTCAGTCCATCTCGCAGTTCGACATCTCTGCTCTCACGAACACGGCCGCCGATCTGGCGAAGATCCAGGCCTATTCGAAGATCATCGATGCCACCATGCAGGGTCTCCAGACCGGTTCGACCGCCCTGGGCACCACCTCGACCCGCCTGACCTCGCAGCAGAACTTCGCCCAGACCCTCATGGACATCAACACCTCGTCCATGGGTTCGCTGGTCGATGCGAACATGGAAGAAGAGTCCACCAAGCTGAAGGCCCTGCAGACCCAGCAGCAGCTGGCCGTGCAGTCGCTGTCCATCGCCAACAACAGCACCTCCAGCGTCATGACCCTCTTCCGTTGATCCCTGATCTGCCGCGCCTGGTGGCCGCTGCGGCGGCTGCGGGGCACACGCAGACGGGATGACGCGCAAAGAAGGGGTGCGGCGGCGTTCTGGCCGCATCCCAGCGCCCTTCACGGGGATCCTGAACAGCCACGTCTTCCCCGGGAGACGTGGCTGTCTTGCTATCCTGACCTGCACCGGCACGCCCATTGGTACGCCGCTGATCCCGCGAACAAAAAACATCCGCGCAACCGAAAATAACGCGGGCTTCACCTAGCGTTCACTGCTATACCTCGGGGCATGGCAGATTGAGTGCTTCAGGCAGCATCGACGTCCCGAGCGACGTTCAATCAAAGGCATGACGCCGCGCTGCCATCCCGGTGAAAATCCGGAATGTCCCCCACATTCAGTTCTTTTGACCCAAACTGAGGGACATCTCACCATGACCAGCATGATCACCAACAATTCCGCAACGGTTGCTCTGCAGACCCTGCGGTCGATCAACTCCAACCTCGACATGACCAACAACCGCGTCTCCACCGGCAAGAAGATCAACTCTGCCGCCGATGGCGCCGCTTATTGGTCCATCGCCACCACCCTGAACTCCGACAACGGAGCCCTCGGCGCGGTGAAGGATGCCATCTCGCTGGACAAGGCTTCGGTCGACACCAGCACCGCCGGCATCAAGCAGATCTCGGACGCGCTCCAGACCATCAAGAACGCGCTCACCAGCGCCAACTCCTCCACGGCCGACCGCGCGTCGCTGCAGAAGGACATTGCGTCGGCCATCACCAACATCTCCTCGGCCGCCACCAGCTCCGTGATGAACGGCTCGAACTGGCTCTCCGTGGACACCAGCGCGACGGGCTACAACTCCAGCAAGAACCTGCTGGCGTCCTTCTCCCGCAGCGCCGGGGCCGTCACCGTGGGCACCACCGCCCTCGATACCGGCGCCTTCATGGTCTACAACAGCGCCACCACCGCTGGCACCTCCACGGGCACCAGCACCACCATCGACAAGGCCGTCACCCTGGTGGCGTCCACCGCCACCAACGCCAGCGGCGCCACCGTGGCGGTGGATTCGGCCACCGGCGGCCTGCGCGGCTTCATGGACACCAAGTACAGCATCGCCGGCACGGCGACCGCCACGACTCAGTCCATCTCGCAGTTCGACATCTCTGCTCTCACGAACACGGCTGCCGATCTGTCGAAGATCCAGGCCTATTCGAAGATCATCGATGCCACCATGCAGGGTCTCCAGACAGGTTCGACGGCGCTCGGCACCACCTCGACCCGCCTGACCTCGCAGCAGAACTTCGCCCAGACCCTCATGGACATCAACACCTCGTCCATGGGTTCGCTGGTCGATGCGAACATGGAAGAAGAGTCCACCAAGCTGAAGGCTCTGCAGACCCAGCAGCAGCTGGCCGTGCAGTCGCTGTCCATCGCCAACAACAGCACCTCCAGCGTCATGACCCTCTTCCGTTGATCGTTGATCCGTTTCGTCCTGCGGTCGCTGCGGCGATCGCGGGACGGACGGACCGGAGACGACGCCGCACCACGAAGGCGCCGCGGCCGTCGCGCCGCAGTCCGGGCCCTTGGAACCCGGGGCATCGACGGGCGAACCGGAACATGTCACCCGAGATCATGCCTCTCGTTCTGGCGCATGATCGATAAACCGGCGGCGAGACTGATCTTCAGTGTTTTGGATCCATCTCTTCAAGCGCCCGTCGTATTTTTGAGATATCCTTATTGCATGGCAGATTGATTGCTTTCTTAAAGCAACAAACCGTCCTCCGGGACGCTCAATCAAAGGCATGATGCCGCGCTGCCATACCGGTGAAAGCCCGGAATGTCCCCTTAAAAATCAGTCAATCTTCAAACTGAGGGACATCTCACCATGACCAGCATGATCACCAACAATTCCGCAACGGTTGCCCTGCAGACCCTGCGGTCGATCAACTCCAACCTCGACATGACCAACAACCGCGTCTCCACCGGCAAGAAGATCAACTCTGCCGCCGATGGCGCCGCTTATTGGTCCATCGCCACCACCCTGAACTCCGACAACGGAGCCCTCGGCGCGGTGAAGGATGCCATCTCGCTGGACAAGGCTTCGGTCGACACCAGCACCGCCGGCATCAAGCAGATCTCGTCGGCTCTGCAGACCATCAAGAACGCTCTGACCAGCGCCAATTCCTCCACTGCCGACCGCGCGTCGCTGCAGAAGGACATTGCGTCGGCCATCACCAACATCTCCTCGGCCGCCACCAGCTCCGTGATGAACGGCTCGAACTGGCTCTCCGTGGACACCAGTGCAGCGGGCTACAACTCCAGCAAGAATTTGCTGGCGTCCTTCTCCCGCAGCGCCGGGGCCGTCACCGTGGGCACCACCGCCCTCGATACCGGCGCCTTCATGGTCTACAACAGCGCCACCACCGGCGGCACCTCCACCGGCACCAGCTCCACCATCGACAAGGCCATCACCCTGGTTGCCACCACCGCCAACACCACTGGCGGCGCCACCGTGACCGCGGACACCTCGAGCGGAAACCTGAAGGGCTTCATGGACACCAAGTATGTGATCGGTGGCACCGCCACTGCCACGACCCAGTCCATCGCCCAGTTCGACATCTCTGCTCTCACGAACACGGCCGCCGATCTGGCGAAGATCCAGGCCTATTCGAAGATCATCGATGCCACCATGCAGGGTCTCCAGACAGGTTCGACGGCGCTCGGCACCACCTCGACCCGCCTGACCTCGCAGCAGAACTTCGCCCAGACCCTCATGGACATCAACACCTCGTCCATGGGTTCGCTGGTCGATGCGAACATGGAAGAAGAGTCCACCAAGCTGAAGGCTCTGCAGACCCAGCAGCAGCTGGCCGTGCAGTCGCTGTCCATCGCCAACAACAGCACCTCCAGCGTCATGACCCTCTTCCGTTGATCGTTGATCGTCTTCACTCGTAGGCCGCTTCGGCGACCGAGGGGCGAGAGGACGAGACGGCGCGGACCACAAAGGGGGCGGCCGCGGTTTGGCCGCCCCCGCTGTCCGGCCGGCGTATCGGGCCGGAAGCTCCAACCACGCCTCCAAACGGGGGCGTGGTTTTTTGTGCGCGTTGCGCCGGCCCGCGCTGCCGCGTCTGCAAGGCGCCTGTGACGGCACCGGCCGATGCGGCGGCGCCCGCGGGCTGAGTCAGGGCCCCGGCGCTGCGCCATGGCGATCCGGGCACCCCAGCGACCCCGCAGCCCGCTTCCCCAGAAACATTGCGTCCATCGCGGCCGCCCTGGACCGGCGGCCCGACGGGGACGTCGCGCCGAATGCGGCGCCCCGCTGGCCCGGCAGGAGCGTGAAAGGCGTTTTGCGCGGCGAGCCGCACGCTGACCTGCGCAGGCCGGCCCCAATCGAGGCGAGACGCCTGGTCCGCAACACGGCAGCAACACATGACCCAGGGCCCCCATGGCCACACGGGGATGGGCTGAGCGGCAGGATCTGTCCGCCTACGACCTTCCGCGCCCAGCGAAGGGGAACCACCTCAAAAATACAACCGCACATTGCACATCTTGGGCGAACATACCGCCCGACACAACGCAGAGTAGCGCAGAAGCGTCGGCAATCGAGAGCGCCATGTCTCTGAATTTTTCAGGTTTGTATCTGAATATTTCTATTTATATATACATGTAATTATTGTTTCTGATGCCAGACTCTTGTTGCTTCACCAGTTTTGCGATGGCAATTTACATGCATGGCGACTTGATCGACTCTATTCATTTATCAATACTTGAATAGACGACTCAAAGGCATGATGCCGCGTTGCCATGCCGGTGAAAGCCCGGAATGTCCCCTGACAAATCAGTATTCTTCATGAACTGAGGGACATATTGCCATGACCAGCATGATCACCAACAATTCCGCAACGGTTGCTCTGCAGACCCTGCGGTCGATCAACTCCAGCCTCGACGAAACCAATAATCGCGTCTCCACCGGCAAGAAGATCAACTCCGCCGCTGACGGCGCTGCGTATTGGTCCATTGCCACCACGCTGACCTCCGACAACGGTGCGCTCAGTGCGGTGAAGGATGCCATCTCGCTGGACAAGGCCTCGGTCGATACCAGCACGGCCGGCATCACGCAGATCACCTCAGCTCTGCAGACCATCAAGAACGCGCTCACCAGCGCCAATTCGTCGACGGCGGACCGCGCGTCCTTGCAGAAGGACATTGCCTCCGCCATCACCAACATCAAGTCGGCCGCCACCAGTTCCGTGATGAACGGATCGAACTGGCTGTCGGTGGACTCCAGCGCGTCGGACTACAATGCCGACAAGAACCTGCTGGCGTCCTTCTCGCGCAGCGCCGGCGCCGTTACCGTGGGCACCACCACCCTCGATACCGGCTCCTTCACCGTCTATGACGCCAAGACCAACGGCACCTCCACCGGCACCAGCTCCACCATCGACAAGGCCGTCACGCTGGTGGCGTCGACCGCCAACACCACCAGTGGCGCCACGGTCACTGTGGATACCTCAGCGGGCAGCCTGAAGGGCTTCATGGACACCAAGTATGTGATCGGCGGGACCGCCACCAGCGGCACCGAATCCATCGCGGACTTCGACATTTCCGCGCTGACCAACACCGACGCCGACCTGGCAAAGATCCAGGCCTATTCGAAGATCATCGATGCCACGATGCAGGGCCTCCAGACCGGCTCCACCGATCTGGGCACCACCTCCACCCGCCTGACCTCGCAGCAGAACTTCGCCCAGAGCCTCATCGACATCAACACCTCGTCCGTGGGTGCCCTGGTCGATGCGAACATGGAAGAAGAATCCACCAAGCTGAAGGCTCTGCAGACCCAGCAGTCGCTGGCGGTGCAGTCCCTGTCCATTGCCAACAGCAGCACCTCCAATGTCATGACGCTGTTCCGGTGATCGCTGATCGTCGTCCTCCTCTGGCCGCTGTTGCGGCGCAGGGATAAGCGGACGCGATGACACTGCACGCAGGACGGGGGCAGCTTTGGGCCGCCCCCGTCTCCGACCTCTCTCTCGACCGAAGACAGGCGCCACACTCGGGTCGGATTGGGCTTTTGCCGGGCGGAGTGCCGGATCCACCCAGTGAGACACCCATGGCTTAGCGGGCATTCCCCGGCTGGCCGGCGGGCGCGCGTGAAAAATATGCCGCGGTCCGAAGAAAAGGCGAGCTTCGCACAAGCTTCGCATATATAATCCCTGTCATGGCAGATTGACTGCTCGCACGAGCAGAGAGCGTCGCAAGCGACGGTCGTTCAAAGGCATGAGGCCGCTCTGCCATCCCGGTTCACGACCGGAATGTCCCCCACATTCAGTTGTTTAGACCCAAACTGAGGGACATATTTCCATGACCAGCATGATCACCAACAATTCCGCAACGGTTGCTCTGCAGACCCTGCGGTCGATCAACTCCAACCTCGACGTCACCAACAACCGCGTCTCCACCGGCAAGAAGATCAACTCTGCCGCTGATGGCGCCGCTTATTGGTCCATCGCCACCACCCTGAACTCCGACAACGGAGCTCTCGGCGCGGTGAAGGATGCCATCTCGCTCGACAAGGCTTCGGTGGACACCACCACCGCCGGCATCAAGCAGATCACCGACGCTCTGCAGACCATCAAGAACGCTCTGACCAGCGCCAACTCCTCCACGGCCGACCGCGCGTCGCTGCAGAAGGACATTGCGTCGGCCATCACCAACATCTCCTCGGCCGCCACCAGCTCCGTGATGAACGGCTCGAACTGGCTCTCCGTGGACACCAGCGCGACGGGCTACAACTCCAGCAAGAACCTGCTGGCGTCCTTCTCCCGCAGCGCCGGGGCCGTCACCGTGGGCACCACCGCCCTCGATACCGGCGCCTTCATGGTCTACAACAGCGCCACCACCGGCGGCACCTCCACCGGCACCAGCTCCACCATCGACAAGGCCATCACCCTGGTGGCGTCCACTGCGAATGTGGCGACTGGCGCGACCGTGACCGTGGACACCACCGCCGGCGCGTTGAAGGGCTTCATGGACACCAAGTACAGCATCGCCGGCACGGCGACCGCCACGACTCAGTCCATCTCGCAGTTCGACATCTCTGCTCTCACGAACACGGCCGCCGATCTGGCGAAGATCCAGGCCTATTCGAAGATCATCGATGCCACCATGCAGGGTCTCCAGACAGGTTCGACGGCGCTCGGCACCACCTCGACCCGCCTGACCTCGCAGCAGAACTTCGCCCAGACCCTCATGGACATCAACACCTCGTCCATGGGTTCGCTGGTCGATGCGAACATGGAAGAAGAGTCCACCAAGCTGAAGGCCCTGCAGACCCAGCAGCAGCTGGCCGTGCAGTCGCTGTCGATCGCCAACAACAGCACCTCCAACGTGATGACCCTCTTCCGTTGATCCCTGATCCGCCGCGTTCGGCGGTCGCTGCGGCGATCGCGGGACCGGCGGAGAGCGGAGCTCGCGGACGAATACAGGATCGAGTGCGGCGGCGCCCCCGCCGCACTCAGTCACCGGAATACCGCCGGATCGCCGCCACGTCCTCCTCCCGGGGGGCGTGGTTTTTTTTCTGCAATGCCCAGGCAAGGTTAAAGCTGAAGATTGCCTCCGGAACAGGCCGCCAGTCTCGCTGGCCCGCCGGTCCCACGATCCGCCCGAGACGCCGGCGTCGCCGTCGTCTCGCCAGGAGGCAATTAGAATGAGGCGGCGCGCATGAATGCCCGCGAGCAGCTCGAGCGGCTCCTTTCGAACCTTCGCCAATTGGGCGCGCGACGCCTTGTGGCGCTTGCGCTCATTGCGCTGACGGTGGTGGCCGTCATCGGTCTCGGCGCCATGTATCTCAGCCAGCCCGAGCGCGAAACGCTCTATGCCAACCTCAATCGCGATGACGTCACCCGCATCGGCGGCGCGCTCAAGGACGCGGGCATCTCGTTCGACGTGGCCTCCGACGGCGCGGCCGTGCTGGTGGCCCATTCCGACACCGCCCGCGCCCGCATGCTGCTGGCGGTGAAGGGGCTGCCGCAGAGCTCCAACTCCGGCTACGAGCTGTTCAACGACGTGCGCTCCTTCGGCCTCACCTCCTTCATGCAGGAGGTCACCAAGGTGCGCGCCTTGGAGGGCGAGATCGCCCGCACCATCCAGACCATGAAGGGCATCAAGGCGGCCCGGGTGCACATCGTGCTGCCCGACCGCGGCTCGTTCCGCCGCGACCAGCAGGCGGCCTCGGCCTCGGTGGTGATCCGCACCGAGAATGCCGCCGACAGCTCCACGGCGCAGGCGATCCGCCACCTGGTGGCCTCCGCCATCCCCGGCATGAAGATCGACAACGTCACGGTGCTCAACACCGAGGGCGCGGTGCTCTCCTCCAGCGAGGATGGCGTCAATGCCGCGGCCGGCAAGAAGGCGCTGCTGCAGCAGCAGGTGAACCGCGAGACGGAAGAGAAGATCCGCCGCACCCTCACCCCGTTCCTGGGCCTCGGCAATTTCGAGATCAGCGTGTCCTCGCGGCTCAATACCGACCGCAGCACGGTCAACGAGACCACCTTCGATCCGGCCTCGCGGGCCGAGCGCTCCACCCGCGTGGTGAAGGAACAGGGCACCACCCAGAACAAGACCTCGCAGCCCAACACCACGGTGCAGCAGAACATTCCCCCGCCCCCGGGCACGCCGTCCAACGGCAATGAGAATAACGAGAACAACCAGCGCCGCGAGGAACTGACCAACTTCGAAATCTCCTCGCGCACCACCCAGACCGTGCGCGACGCCTTCCAGGTGCAGAATCTGTCCATCGCGGTGCTGGTCAACAAGGACCGCCTTACCGCGGGCAAGGGCCCCGATGCGGTGCCGCTGGAGACCCAGACGTTCGAGATCGAGCAGCTGGTGGCCTCGGCGGCCGGCTTCGACAAGGAGCGTGGCGACAAGCTGAAGGTGGTGGCGGTGCCCTTCGCCGACGGCGGCAACGCCATGGAAGCGATCCCGCCCTTGACCTGGAGCGAGCTGCTGTTCCGCCAGGCCGGCACCTTGGTGAACGCCCTCACCATCCTGATCGTCGCCGTGCTGCTGATCTGGTTCGGCCTGCGGCCCGCCCTGCGCGCCATCCTCGCCCGGCCGGAGTCCGACGAGGCCGAAGCCATCGAGGCGGCCATGCTGGCCGCCCCGGCGGCGGAGCTCGCGCTCGACGCCCCGATGCCGCAAGGCGACAGCGTCGCCGGCGTCACGTCCCTGCCCAGCTTCGCGGCGGGCGATTCCGGTCCGGTCAATCTGATCGGCGACGTCACCAGCAAGGTGAACCGGTCGCCGCAGCGGCGCCTGGAGCAGATCGTCGAGTATGACGAGGAGCAGGCCGCGGCGATCCTGCGGCAGTGGCTCCACCAGGAGGTGAAGGCATGAGCGCGAAGGCTCTGAAGCTGCACCTGCCGCATTTCGGCACCCCGCGGCCGCCCCGCCCCGCGGGCCTGCAAGAGGTGCTCAAGCCCGCCGAGCCCACCCCGGCGCCGGCAATCGCCCCTGCTGCCGCCGCCAAGCCGGCGACCGCCCTGGCCAAGCCCGCGAAGCCGGCCGCGCCGGATCCGGCCGCCGTCCTCGCCGCGGCGGTGGCCGCCGCGCGGGCGGAAGCGCTGGCCGGCGCCCGCGCCGAATTCGAGGCCGAGCGCGCCCGCGACGCGGAAGCCTTCGAGGCCCACCTGACCCTGGCCCGCCAGCAGTGGGCGGCGGAAGCCGCGCAACAATTGTCCGACGGCATGACCGCCGCCTATGCGGCGATGGAAGAGCGCATCTGCGATGCCCTCGGGCGCCTCCTTGTGCCGTTCCTCTCGGAAGCGGTGCGCACCCGCGCGCTGGCCGAGCTGACCACCTTGCTCACCCGCCTCACGAAGGATGCCGCCGCCCCGACCCTGCGCATCAGCGGCCCGCCGGCGCTGCTGGACGTGCTGCGGGACCGCCTGCCCGGCGCGGCCATCGCCTTTCAACCCAATGAGGAGGTCGACGTGCGGGTGACCGCCGATGACACCGTCATCGAGACGCAGTTGCGCGCCTGGACCACTCACTTGACTGCAGCACTGGACTGAGCCGCATCATGTCCGACAAGGGCGATCACGCCGAAATCATCATCATCAAGCGTCACGAAGACGAAGAGCACGAGCACCATTCCAGCGCGTGGAAAGTGGCGCATGCCGACTTCATGACCGCGATGATGGCCTTCTTCCTCATCATGTGGCTGATCAACGTCACCGATAAGGATGTGAAGAAGGCGATCGCCAGCTATTTCAATCCGGTCCACCTCGCCGAGAACATGACCGAGCGCAAGGGCCTCAACGAGCCCGAGGACATCAAGCCCGAAGGCACCTCCGCCGACGGCGACCAGAAGTCGGCGCTGAAGCAGACCGCGGGCGCCGGCACCGGGCCGGGATCCGACACCCAGAAGGGCGACAAGGACCGGGCGGCGTTCCAGGACCCCTATGCGGTGCTGTCCAAGCTGGCGGGCGAGGCCGACCCATCCGAGATGAGCACCCCCGACGCCGCGGTGGGCGAGACCGGCAAGCCGGGGAACAGCGCCGGCGATGCCACCCGCGATCCGTTCGACCCGGTCTATTGGCAGATGACCGCGGCCCGCAAGCTGAAGACCGAGAAGCCCGGCCCGCAGAGCCTCAATGCGCCGACCCAGGCGCGTCCGGATGCATCGGTCTCCGCTTTGCGCGGCGTCGGAGAGTATCCCGCGGAAGCCGGCGCCGACGTCACCGTCGTGGTGGTTCCCGATGCGCCGGCGACCCAGGGCGGCGCGCCCAAGCCGGTGGCCAAGCCCGACGGCACCAAGCCGGATGTGGGCAAGGGCGAAGCGACCAAGGGCGAGACCGCGCGCGGCACTGCCGCCAGCGGCGATCAGTCCAAGGGCACCGCCACCACCGGCGACACCGCCAAGGGCACCGCCGCCAAGGGCGAGCAGGCCAAGGGCGAACAGACCCGGGGCGACGCCAATGCCGGCATGGTCAAGGCCGACCAGGCCAGTGCGGACAAGCTGCGCGGCGAAGTCCTCGCCGCCGTGCAGAGCACCATGACCGACGGGCGCGCGCCCAAGGTGGACGTGCGCGCCACCAAGGAAGGTCTCATCGTCTCCCTCACCGACGACATCGCCTACTCCATGTTCCCGGTGGGGTCCGCCGTCCCCGACGGCAAGCTGGTGCGGGCCATGGAGAAGGTGGCGCAGGCCCTGGCCAAGCGGCCGGGGGAGATCGTGGTGCGCGGCTATACCGACGGGCGCCCCTATCGCTCGGATACCTATGACAACTGGCGGCTGTCCAGCGCCCGCGCCCACATGGCCTATTACATGCTGGTGCGCGGCGGGCTGCAGGACCCGCGGGTCAGCAATATCGAAGGCTTCGCCGACCGCAATCTGAAGAACCCGGCGGATCCGTTCGCCGCTGAAAACCGCCGTATCGAAATCGTGCTGAAGGTGCCCAACTGATGCGTCGCGGCAACCTCTCCCCGTTCCTGATCCTGGCGCTGCTCGCCACCACCATTCCGGCCCGGGCGGAGGAGTTCGATCTCCTCGCCTTCCTGCGTCCACGCCCCGCCGAAGAGCCGATCGCGGAGGACGCCACCGCCCCCATTCCGCCCCGTCGGCCGGTGGTCAGCGACGTCGTGCTCACCCCGCTGCCCATCAACGGCACCGCCGTGGCCATCGCCGCCCAGGGCGTGCCGCAGGCGGCGCCTCTGCCCGCCTCCATGCCGCTGCCGCCGCGCCGGCCGAAGATCGTGCTGGAATCCAACCTGCTGCTGCTGCAATTGCCGGTGCCCGCGCGCGTCGCCGCCGCCCCGGTCGCGGTCGCCGATGCCGTTGCGCCGGCACCTGAGGCCGTGGTGTCCGCGCCGGCCGAGCGCGCGCCTGTGCCCGCGCCGGCTGTGGCCGTGGCCCGCGCCGCCGAGCCCGGCGAACCGCTGGTCCCGCCGATGGCGCACGCTGCCATTCCCCTGCCGATGCCACGCCCGGTGGTCACCGCCGACGATTCCGACATCAAGCCGACCGCGGTGCGCACGGTGAAGATCGCGCCGCCGCCGCCGCGTCCGGCCCCCGGCGCAGTCGCCAGTGCCCCCACCGCCACGGTCCCTGCCGCCAGCGCTCCGGTGGCCGCCGCTGCGCCCGCCGCCCCGGTGGCCGTGGCGCCGGCGCCGCGTCCCGCCGTGGCCGCCGCTGCGCCTGCCGCGCCTGCCCCGGCGCTCGGAATCCGCGATCTCGGCACCGATCCGGCCCCCAGCACTGTCTCCGAACTGCCGCCCGCGCCGCGCGAATTGCCGGCGCCGCCGGCGGCCGACATGCTGCGCATCGCGGCAGCCGAGGCAGCGATCGCCAGGACCACCCCGCCGGCGGCTCCCCGCAGCGCCAAGCCGGCCGAGGATGCCGCCGCCGGCCCGACGCCGCCGCCGGACCCGTCTCTGGTGGCCGATGCCATGCTGCAGCGGATTCCCTCTGTCACCTCCGCCATCGTGGGACTGGTGTCGGCGGTCTCGCCCAGCAGCGCCCATGCCAGCGAAGGCGGCGCCCATGGCGCGGAGCCAAGCAAGTCCGCCGCTGGCGCACCGGCCGCGCCCGTGCCTGCGCCGCCGCCCATTCCCACCAACCTGACCACGGTGGAGCGCAAGCGCGGGGCACCCGCGCCCTACGAACTGGTGCGTCGCCTGCAGCGGCTGCAGGACCTCATCGCCGCCGGCGACATGCGCGCCCTCCAGGCCCAGCGCACCCTCATCACCGAGATCGAGACCGAATTCCGCGTTGCCGATCCGGAAGTCTGGCAGGACCCCCGCAACGGGCGCGCCGCGGTCATCTTCTTCCTCAGCGGCGGCGCTCCCGACGAATTGCGCAACCTGCTGAAGCTCAATCCGCTGCCGGCCGTGGACGAGCGGCTGCTGCGCGGCGCCCTCGCGTATGTGGAAGGTCGCGAGGAGGATGCCGAGCGCTATCTCGGCGAGATCAATGCCATGCGCCTGCCCGACGCCCTCGGCGGCCAGATCGCCTTGGCCCAGGCCGCGGTGACCGTCCGCAAGGACCCGCAGAAGGCCATGGCCATGCTGGATGTGGCCCGCCTGCTGATGCCCGGCACCCTGGTGGAAGAAGCGGCCCTGCGCCGTGAAATCCTGGTGGCGGCGCAGATCGGCGACGTCAATCAGTTCGAGCAATTGTCGCGGCAGTATCTCTTCCGCTTCCGCTATTCGGTCTATGCGGGCAACTTCCGCCAGCGCTTCGCCGCGGCCCTGACCCGCATGGCCTTCGCCAACGATCCCGCTCAATTCCCTCGCCTGGTGGCGCTGCTGGCCCCTCTGGACCGCGACAGCCGGGTGGAGATCTATCTGATGGTCGCCCGCGGCGCGCTTAACCAGGGCAAGCTCACGGCCGCCACCCTGTCCGCCGAACGGGTGCTGGCGGAAGCCCAGCCGGTGTCGTCGGATTTCGAGCGGGCGCGGGTCTATCGCAGCGCCGTGCGCGCCGCCTCCAGCAAGGACGTGGATCTGGCCCTGACCGAGCTGCGCAGCGCCGTGCGCAGCCGGCTGCCGCAGGATGACGTGATGCTGCTGGATGCGGCCATCACCACGGCCGAGCTGGTGAAGAGCGCCGGCGAGACCGTGAAAGTGGCCGCCGCCGCGCCGGCCAAGGTGGACCCCATGAAGCTCACGGTGGCCGCCGGCAGCCCGGCCCTGCTGCCGCGCGTGCCGGTGCAGGAGACCCGTGTGGCCGCGGCGGCGCCGCCCCCGCCGCCGCCGGCAGCCAAACCCGCGGAAGAGGCGGCCGTGCCCTCGCCCTTGGAAAGCCGGGCCCGTGGCGCCCTGGATCAAGTCGACGCCATGCTGAAGGATGCCCCTCGATGACCGCGTTCACCACGACCTGGCCGTTGCCGACTGCACGCAGTGTGGAGGCCAACGTCGGCAAGGCCGTGGACCCGGAGGGACGCGATCCCGAGGGTGGGCGCTTCAGCGACGTGTTCCGCGATCTGGGCCGCTCCCCGGCCTCCGACGGCGCCCCGGCGGGGCGTGCCGACGGCGCAGCAGCCGCGGGTGAAGCAGCGACCGATACCGCCGAGGCGGCACCCGCCCGCGTGATGACCCTGGCGGAAGCGCTGGCCTCTGCCAGCAGCAGCCGCGCCAGCCGATCGACAGACGGCACGGCGACGGCTGCCGAAGGCGCTGCCACCGCTGCGACGCCTCCAAGCGCGGAGACGGACGCGGCTGCCGCCCCGGCCAAGGCGACGCCGAACACCTCCAAAGCCTCCGCCGGGATCCGTTCCGGGACCGCGCAGTCGCGCGACCTGCATGTGAACGCCCTGCGACTGGCCGCGGCCGACGCCAAGGCCGCTGCCGCCCGGGCTCAGGCCGCTCCCGCGCAGACGTCCACCGCCACGGACGCCACGGCTGCCCAGGACGCGGCGGCGGGCCGCGCGGACGCCGGGCCCCTGGACCCTGGCGCCTTGGCGCAAGCCGGTCATCTGGCGACCGCCGCCGACCCGTCCTTCTCCCCCCGCACGCCGGCGCCGACCACCATCTCCGTGGACCCGGCCGATGCCGAGGCGCCCTCAGCCGATACCGCGGCGACGGCGAAGGACCGGCCCGCGGAGGCCACGCCGCGGCGGCTTCAAGGCCATCTCGGCCTGACAGCGCTGCTGTTCGGCCGCAGCGCGGCGGATTTCACCGCCGCCATGGCCGACCACACCGGCCGTCCGGACACCACCGGCGACCTGCCCTCTGCCACCGACGACAGCGTGGCCGTCCACCGCGAGGCCGAGCCCGAGGTGGACCCGGATCTCGCCGCGGCGGATGCCGCCTTGCTGGCCCGTGGCCCGGACGCCCAGCCGCTTCCCGCCTTCCTGGCGCCCCATCCGCTCACGGCGGCGGCGCCCGCCGGTGCCGAGGCGGGCGGCGATCCCGCCCATGCTGGCGCGACCGGGGGGACGGCGGCGCTGGATGCAGACGGCCCGACCACCGCCCAGCCCATGCGCATCACGATCCTGTCGCGGGAAACCCATTTCGCGCCCATCCGGACGCTGACCCTCAATGGCGCCAGCGCCCCGGCGCGCGCCGATGCGTCGGACGCCCCCGCCGCAAAGGCCGTCAAGCCGGCAGCGGTCTCCGCCGCCCCTAGCAATGCCCTGCCGGGCAATCCGGCCACCAGCCCGCTCGCCGGCGCCACGGCCCGACCCGTGTCCGAGGCGGCCACCGTCGCCCGCACGCTGACCGCCGCCACCGGCGCGCGCAACGCCCTCGCGGCGACGCCCGTCGCTCCGGCGCGGTCGGACGCTGAACCCACCGCCGTCTCGGCACCCGTCGCGGAGGCGGAGGTGGAGCCGGCCACCAATGCCAGCGTGCGGACCCCGCTGCGCGGAGCGGCACGGGACGGCGCGGCGCGCACGACGCGGGACGCGGCCGAAACCGGGACCAGCCGCACCCTCGACGCCCGCACCATTCCCAGCGCGACGGAGGCCCGCACCGACGCGGCTGCGTCCCCCCCTGAACAGGAACCCGCTCCCGTGGCCGGCGTCGCGGCCATCGGCGGCGCCATTCTTCCCGCGGCGCCGGCTCCGGCCTTGGCCACCTTGCGCCAGATCGGCGCCGCCATCGCGGCGGAGGCCGGCGGCATGGGCGCGTCGTCCGGCGCCGAGGCCCCCAGCACCACCCTTGCCGGCCCGGTGCGCCTGCTGGACATCCAGCTCTCGCCTGACGATCTGGGCACCGTGAACGTCCGCATGCGGCTCAGCGGCAACGGCCTGGAAATCCGCCTGCGGGCCAGCAATGCCGAAACTGCCCGGGTGCTGGAGCGGGACCAGTCGGCCTTGATCGATCTGCTCGCGGCGTCCGGCATCACCGCCGACAGCATCACCATCATCGGTGGCGATGGGGCCGGCTTCACGCAATTGACCGGCCAGGACGCCGGCCGCCCGCTCCTCAATCCGCAACCCTCTGCCGGTGAACCGGACGCCCCCGCCAACCGCGACAATGGCGAACCGCAGGGACGCGCGTCGGATGACGACAGACCCAAAGGACAGGCCCGAGATGATCAAGCGCGCAGCCCTGGCCGTGCTCCTGACGCTGGCAGCACTTTCCGCGTCTAGCCCCGCCGCCGCCGCCCCGCCGCTGACGGTCCAGCCCAATGCCTGCGAGAAGGAATTGGCGCGGGCCTCGGCGAAGTATCAGATCCCCTTGCCGATTCTCTATGCGGTGGGGCTGACGGAAACCGGCGTGAAGGGCTCCATGCATCCCTTCACCCTCTACATTGAGGGCAAGGACTATCTCTCGAACACGCTGGCCGAAGCGCTGGCGCGGTTCAAGGAGGCCAACGCCCGCGGCGTGAAGCTGATCGACATCGGCTGCATGCAGGCAAATTTCTATTACCACCGCGCCGAGTTCAAATCCCTGGAGGACATGTTCGATCCGCGGGAGAATGTGGACCAGGCGGCGCGCTTTCTGCGCGAGCTGAAGATCCGCCACGGCAGCTGGACCATGGCGGTCGCGCGCTACAATGCCGGGCCGAACAATCCGGTCGGCCAGAAGCGCTATGTGTGCCGGGTGATGAGCAATCTGGTGGCGGCCGGCGTCGGCGCCTGGACGCCCACGGCCAAGGCCTTCTGCGACGCCCCGAATCCGGTGGCCTCGGGCGGCTGATCCCCCCTTGTGACCGGCCGCGGCATGGGGCCCCGCGTCGCGCCGCAGCGCCGACGCGCCCGATCGCGCCTCAAGCTGTCCGACCGCCTGCAGGTTTGTGACAGAACGACGTTTCTTGCGATCTGACGCCCACCGGCTGTCGGCGCCCCCGATGGCGCGCTATGGGCCGTATGGAGCGCAGCGCACCACCCCTGTCTCCCTCCCATCGCGCCGACGGACGCGGACCACCGCGGCGGACGGCCTGTTCCGATCCGTCGGCCGAGCGCCGGCGCGGTCTTAGCCGTGCGAGCGCAATCGCTTGTCGGGACAGGTCGTGGGGATGTCGGGGATGGTCATCGGGCGGGGTCATGGGACGCCGCGCAGGGCCGGCGGCCGCGGAACCGCTTGTGCAGGCCGACCGACCAGGCATGGACCGGCGTGCGCTCCGGGCATGGCCGGGATCTTCAACGGCGCTCAGGGACAATGCGGGGCGCGGGGGCATGGGCTGCGCAGCGCGGAGACGCGTGCGACAGCGCGTGCCCGCGGCCGCCGGCGCGGTCCACGACGGGGGCGCGCGGCCCGGCAACCGAAATTGGGCCGGCGCACCGCGCCGGCCCGTATGTGTCGTGATCCCGCTTGCGGCTCAGGAGAACAGCGAGTCGATGTCGTCCTGGGAGACCACGTTTTCGTCCGTGGACAGCGCCGGGCCGTTCAGCAGGGCTTCGTCGCCCTGGCGCGGCACGATGCCGGCATTCTGCGCCACCATTTCCGCGCCGCCCCAGATGTCGGTCATCCGCGCCACGCGCGCTTCGATGAAGGTGATCAGCTTGACCACTTTCTTGATGCGCTGGCCGGTGATGTCCTGGAAGTTGCAGGCTTCGAAGGTCTTCACCGTCTGCGACTGGATCTCTTCCGCCAGCGTCAGATCTTCTCCGGTCAGGCGGGAGATGAGCTGCGAGACCGCCGTATCGATGGTTTCGGCCGCGGAGAGGATCGCTTCGGTCGCCTCCTCGGTATCTTGAACCACCGCATCCAGCTCATCGGTGGCGCGAGACAGGCTTTCGCCGCGCGTTCCCTCCGAATGCAGGGTGGCGATTTCGGTTTTGGTGTTGCGGATCGCATCTTGGATGGTCTCGATCCCGGCCCAAAGGGCGTGGCGATCGCGTTCGCGATCGACCGTGGGGTCGCGTTCCTTGAATTTGGCGATTTCGCCCCGGACTTCTGCGATTTCAGCCAAGATCCGATCAAGCTGCCCCTCAACGGAGACACCTATGGGACCGCCGCCCACAGCATCAAAGACGCTGCTCATTCGGTCCGAAGCCTCGATACGAAACGGCCGCCGGCTAACCGACATCCGAACCTCCTTGCAGCACCCGTGACAATTTACGATGTACTTCTATAGTTCATCGGCATCGTTGTCGGAAAGTCCCTCCGGCGACGTCCTGCAAGCCTCACGCAAGGTGTTACCAGCTAAAACCAATCTGCCCAGCCGATGAGTCACCTCTCGGTTAGTATTGACCTTGCTACCCGCTAACGGAGTGTGCCATGGCGGTTGACCTTTCAATGGCGGTCCTCGTCGTCGATGACTACAAGACGATGGTCCGTATTATCCGTAATCTGCTGAAGCAGATCGGATTCGAGAATGTTGACGAGGCGTCTGACGGGACGGAAGCTCTTACCAAGCTGAAGGAACGGACGTATGGCCTTGTGATCTCCGACTGGAACATGGAGCCCATGACCGGTTACGAGCTGTTGAAGCGCGTCCGCGACGACGCCGACCTCAGCGCGATCCCGTTCATCATGGTCACCGCGGAAGCCAAATCGGAGAACGTGATTGCCGCCAAGAAGGCGGGGGTCAGCAACTACATCGTCAAGCCGTTCAACGCCCAGACCCTGAAGGGCAAGATCGACACGGTTTTCGAGGCCTGAGCCTGGAGGACGCTATCGCGTCCCCCACTCTCGGATCCCGATCCGGCATCTTGACCCCCGACTGGGCGCCCCTTCCCTCCGGACCTCCCGGGGTCCCACCCACATCGACCTCCCACCTATGACCCATGGTTCGCCCGGCTCCGTGCCGGGCGTTTTTTTGCTTCATAGCCGGCATATCGACTCAGTTGCTGCACTGCACGCGCCAACTCGCGGCCAGGTGGTAAAGGTCTCGGCTACCCCTCACGTTTCGCCCGGACCAGCCTTGCTCCACCCTGGTTTTGTTCCGGAAAACACGGGATAGCTGCTCCGAATTTCCGCCCAAATCGGCGCTAATTTTGGGTATGCATCGCAACTTGGTGGGTTCCCCCGGTGGCGCGCCTCACCCCTGACACCAGCCGGTTGAGGGGTTCGCGCGGAAACCAGTCGAAACTCCCTCCAAAGGCGGCAAACTGACCCCAATCTGGATTGAATCTGGGTCCATTCGTGAATCTATTGGGATTGCTGCAAGGTCCCCACCCCAGTAACCATTTCTCAACGAACTCTTGGACCCGCAATTCCGGGGTTTCGTTTCGAAAATCTGCAGGACATGCCGCCTCTGGTGGCGCCTGTACTGGGGGATGCAGACATGTACGTTGTGGTTGATCACAGATCTACGGTTGCAGAAGGTTATGTTTCTAGCTTCTCGCCAGAGGGTTTCTCCTCGCTGGGACTCGGGTTCGGCGAATTCAAGGAATGGCTGAACACCGCGTCCGACCAGGACATCGGTGCCGTGCAGGGCTTCCTGCTGGGGGATTTCGACAGCCGCCCGAGCTTCCCGGAAATGATCCGCACCCACAGCCGCGCTCCGATCATCGCTCTGGCCGATGTGCGCTCGCTGCAGCAGACCCTGGAACTGTTCACCGCCGGCATTGACGACGTGGTGCGCAAGCCGGTGCATGTGCGGGAAATCGTGGCCCGCTCGGACGCCGTGTGGCGCCGGGTCAATTCCGCCACCGTCGCTGCGACCACCGGTCGCCTGCGGGTCTATTTCGATGGCCGCGATCCCGAAGTGGATGGCAGCCCGCTGCCGCTGCCCCGGCGCGAGCGTCATATCCTGGAATATCTGGTCAAGAACAGCCGCCGCCGCGTCACCAAGACCCAGATCTTCAACACCATCTACGGCATCTTCAATGACGACGTGGATGAGAGCGTGATCGAAGGCCACATGAGCAAGCTGCGCAAGAAGCTGCGCCTGAAGCTCGGTGAAGACGTGATCGATGCCAAGCGCTACATCGGCTACCAGTTCGTCGGCTGATCCCGCTTCAGATCAGTTCTGACGCCCAATTTAATAAAGCCCTTCCGTTCCGGAAGGGCTTTATGCGTTTGCGCCCCTCCCCTTCGCTCACAACCTGACCGGCGGACGTGCAACCGCGATTGGCAGCCTCGGCACAGCATGGCCGGCTAGATAGTGAGCCATCAGGTTAGGAGCGCCTGCGGCGCCCCGTCGCGATCAGCCGTGCCTCCCGATCTTTCCGGAGGTGGCCCCCATGCGCATATCCCTGAAACACTCCCTCACCGCAGTGATTTTGCTCCTTCTTGTCTGCCTGGGGAGCGAGGGCTGGCTAGCCCACACACAGCTCAGGGCTGTGAATACCCGCACCCAAGACATCACCCAGGACTGGCTTCCCAGCGTCCGGCTGCTCGGCCAGATCGAGTATCGCATCACCCGCTATCGCCTGTCGGCGGTTCGCTCCACGCTGAGCAGCGTCCCCGACCCGCAGATTCGCGATAAGCTCATCACCCAGTTGGCGGCGGCACAGGCGTCCATCCGCAGCTATGAAGGACTGCTGTCGTCCGATGGGGAGCGCGACGCATGGCGGCAGTTCCTCACCGCCTGGGAGAGTTATGGCACCATCCAAGACAAATTCCTGACCCTGGCCGCCGACGGCAAGCGCGATGAAGCCTCCATCGCCGTCACGGCATCCTCACCCGTGTTCGACAAGGTGATCGGCGCCCTGGAGAAGGGGATCGAGATCAACAATACCGGGGCGGACGCCGCCTCACAGGATGTGCGTCAGGCCGGGGAGCGCGGCACCTGGAGCATCCTCCTGTCCACCGCCATTGCGCTCGCCATCGGTTTGGCCTCCATCGCCTTTGTGCTGCTGCGAGTCAGCCGGCCGCTGGATCGCATCACCACGGCCATGATGCGTGTGGCCAAGGGCGAGTTGACCACCGCCATTCCCAGCCTGACCGCCCGCAACGAGATTGGCGACATGGCCCGTACGCTGGAAGTGTTCCGGGACGGGCTGCTCGAAACCGAGCGTTTGCGCCAGGACCAGGCGCAAAAGGAGCGACTGATGGCCGAAAGCCTCGCGCACGAGCGCAATGCCATCGCCGATCAGTTCCAGACCCGCATGGGATCTTTGGCGACCCGCTTCGCGGCCTCCTCGAACGAAGTCGCGGCAGCCGCCCGCAATCTGTCCGCCACCGCGGAGCAGACGTCGCGCCAGGCGGAAACGGTGATGGCAGCGGCTGAGGGCGCTTCCGGCAATGTGCAGACCGTCGCCGCCTCAGCGGAAGAACTGTCCGCATCCATCCAGGAGATGAGCCAGCAGATCACCGCCTCCGCCGATACCGCGCGCACCGCCTCGGAGGAAGCCGAGCGGACCACGGTCAGCATCAGTTCGCTATCCACCGCGGCCCAGGGCATCGGAGATGTGGTCAATCTGATCAAGGATATTGCCGCCCAGACCAACCTGCTGGCACTGAATGCCACCATCGAGGCAGCTCGCGCCGGCGAGGCCGGCCGCGGCTTTGCCGTGGTGGCCCAGGAGGTCAAGCAATTGGCCGCCCAGACCGCGCACGCCACCGACGAAATCTCCGCCAAGATCGGCGAGATTCAGGGCGCAACCGCCGTCACGGTGGGTACCATTGAGAATATCGTGCGCACCATCACCACCATTCGCGACGTCAGCGGCGGCATTGCCGCAGCGGTGGAGCAGCAGCGCGCGGCCACGGCGGAGATCGCCGAAAACACTCAGCGGGCGGCCAATGGGGCCAGCGAAGTGACCACCAACATCGGCAGCGTCGGCCAAGCGGCCGGAGCCACCGGAGCGGCGGCGACGCAACTGATGTCGCTGTCCGGGGAATTGTCAGCCCACTCGTCGGATCTGCAGAACGAGGTGGTGAGCTTCGTCGCCTCGCTGCGCAGCGCCTGAGCGCAGCGCCTGATCGGCCATGCGCCCCGCTACGGCGGGGTGCCTGCGTCGCGTGGCCGACGATCACCCGTCGGAGCGATCGGGCGCCCATCGCCGGAGCCCGATCGACCCCGATGCGGGGCACCCGGCCGCCGACAGGACGACCTAATCCAGCTTGATGCCGAGGCGCGCGGCCTGACGCTGGACGAAGGCTTCCATGCGCTCGCGGCCGGTGCCGGTCAGCTTGACCAGGATCCGCCGCCGGTCGCCGGGGTCGGGCACCCGGTCCAGCAGTCCGGCCTCTTTCAGATCGTCGATGCGGCGCAGCGCCGTGGTGGTGGGCACGCCGGAGGCGATGCACAGGCTGGTCACCGAGATCGGCCGGCTGGTGGCTTCCGCCACCGCCAGATCCAGCAACATGTCCCACGCCGGATCGGAAAACAGGCCGGCCTGGAAAATCGCGTCGCGGTCTGCCCGCGCCGCCACCAGCGCTCGCAGATAATTCGGCCGCGCCGTGGTGGCGCTGACCAGGCTGGCGCCACTGGCCGCCACCGTCTCATCTTCCACCAGGGACAAGGCGCGGTTCACCGCATGCGCCACTTCCTCGGCCGAGAGCGGCTTCTGGAGAAAATCCACCGCATGCAATCGCAGCGCGCCCACGGCGCGATCCAGCGAGGCATGCCCGGTGATGACGATGGCCGCCATGGGCCGCAGCCGCCGACGCACCGCCAGCTTCTGCAGCAGCTCGATTCCATCGATCCGCGGCATCTGCAGATCAGTGACGATGACCTGAAGGTCGTCGTTCTTCTGCACCAGATCCAGCGCCTCAACGGCCGTTTCAGCGGTGAGAGAGGGCAGCCCGAGGGCTGCCAGCCCTTCGCTCAGCTCGATCAGCACATCCGGATCATCATCCACCAGAAGCACGCGGATCGGGGAGACTTCGGCGGTCATGGCAGAGACACCCCGCGATCAATGGAGACCAGGGCGCCGAAGGGAGGGCAGGCTGCCAGCATGGCGAGGAGATCCGGAAGGAGACGTTTGCGGGACACCAGGTATCCTTGAACATAATCTACGGGAAGGCTGCGTACGAGCGTTAGATCATCCCGTCTTTCCACGCCTTCCGCTACCACCGAAAGGCCCAGGCGGTGGCCCAATTCGGCGATGGAGGTGAAAATAGAGCGGGATTTCGCCCATTCCCGCGCCTTGGCGAGAATCTCCAGGTCGATCTTGATCTCGGTGATCGGCAGGTTGGCCAGTTGCAGCAGGCCGCTCTGGCGCCGCCCCACATCGTCCAGCGACAGGCCAAAGCCCGCCAGGCGCAGGCGCGCCAGCACCGCCAGGGCATCGATGGACGAATCATAGATGGCGTCTTCGGTCAGTTCGAAGATCACATCCTGCTCCCGGATGCCGGCGGCCAGCACGATATCCACCAGCCGCGCCACCACATCTCGCTCGCGCAGCACCTCGAACGGCAGGTTGATGCTGACCGGGGCCGGCCAGCCCGCGGCGATCCAGCTCTGGCAGCCTTGCGCAGCCATGCGCACCACTTCGAGACTCATGGCGGTGAGGAGGGCCGGGTCGGAGCCGGCGGCGTCCACAATGGCCTGCGGCGCCACCGGGCCCAGGCCCTCCAGATGGCCGGACAGCAAGGCTTCGGCACCGGCGAACACCAGGGACTGGCATTTGACCTTGGGCTGGAAACTGAGCGGCAGCGTGTGCCGCTCCACCGCCTGGGACAGCGCCCGCACGATCTGGTCCCGGGTCCAGTCCTGCGCGGGCTTGGTGCGCACCCGCAGGGGTGGCCGCCGCAGCAGATCGAGCAGGTCGTCCGGCTCGAACGGCTTCTGCAACACGCCGATGACCTCCACATGGCCCCGGCGCGCCACATCGGCCACGGTCTGAAGCATGTCCTCGCCGCGCCCGCTGATCAGCACCAGGCGCGGTGGTTGGGACATCTCGCTGAAGCGGCCCACCATGTCCAGGCCGTCGACCCCCGGCATGGCGATATCCAGCAGAACCACGTCCGCGGCGTGCAGCGCCGCATCGTCGAGCGCCCGGGCATCGCCGCAGGTCTCCACGGCAAATCCCGCATCGGCCAGGAATTGGGCGATGTCGTCGCGCAATTCCGGCTCATCGTCCAGGACAAGTACGGATGTGGCGCGCGACATGCCATCACCCGCCGGGCGACGCGCCGGACGTGCCGGACAGCAATTTCTCGATGCCGTCGATGACGACGGCGGGGTCAATTGGCTTCACGAAGAGGAAGTCCGCATCAAAATCGGCCGCGTCCGTCTCACTCACCACATGACCGGTGATGATGGCAACGATTTTTGGCTGCAGGTGCTTCGGCAGGGCCCGGCTGTGGGCCACCAGTTCGGCGCCGTCGTGATCGGCGATCCGCAGATCGGTGAGCAGGCAGCTGGGGGAAAAGCCGTTGTAGAGCGCGGCCAGGGCCGCCGGCGCGGTGATGCAGACCATCACCTCCCAGCCGCAGGAGAGAAAGAATTCGCCCAGTTCCTCGGCCAGTTCCGCTTCGTCGTCGCAGATCAGGATGGAGCGCTCCGCCATCAGGCCACATCCTGGGCGGCGCTGCGGTCCACCGGCAAGGTGATGGTGAAGCGGGCACCCCCCTTCACGTTGGCGGCGACGATGGTGCCGTTCATGTCGCGCACCACATTGCGTGCCATGGACAAGCCGAGGCCGGTGCCCTTGTCGGCGGACTTGGTGGTGCAGAAGGGATCGAAGATCTGGCCGAGGATCTCCTCGCGGATCCCGCCGGCATCGTCTTCCACCTCGATCACCACGTCCGGCCCGCGCAATTGGGTGCGCACCGCCACCACCGCCTGGCGGGTGTCGCGCTGCACGGTGTCATAGGCATCGCGGGCATTGACCAGCAAATTGACGATCACCTGCTCGAACATGGTCTGGTCGCCGCTGAGCATCAGATCGGGCGAGAGCTCCTGCTCCAGCGAGATGCGGATGCCGGCGGCGCGATACTGTTCGGCGATGAAGCCGGAGGCCAGTTCCACCGCATGGCGGCAGGAGAAGCTGCCGGACTGGTCGGACGGCATGCGGGCATAGCGGCGCACCTGGTCGGTGATGCGCTTGGCGCGGTCCACCTGGGCGCCGATGCGGTCCAGCTTGGCGGTGATGGTTTCCGGATCGGCCTCGCTCAGGACCAGGCGACGGGCATTGGCCACCGCCATCTTGATCACCGCCAGCGGTTGGTTCAGTTCATGGGCGATGGCGGTCGCCATTTCGCCCAGGGTGGCGAGCTTGGCCGCCTGCATGAGCTGCAGCTCGGCATTGCGGATGCGGCTGGTGTCGGCCAGCAGGATCAGCATCTGCGGCCGGCCTTCCCAGATCACCCCGCAGACGGCCCCGCGCAAGGAGATGATGTCGCCATGCGGCTTGGCGAAGGCCATGGTCAGGGAGCCGGAGCGGCGGCCGTTCTCATCCACCGCCGCCTCGAAGGCGGCGCGCACGAGGCGCTTCCATTCGGGATGGTCGGGCGAGGGGTCCACCAAGGCGGCGGCGCTGGGATTGATGAAGCGCACCGTGTCCCCGTCGGGATCGACAATGATGGTGCCGATGGGCATGGCCTCGATAATCGCGCGCAAATTCTCCTGCACCGCCACCACCGCGGCCTGGGCCGCCATGGTTTCGGCCAGGCGCAGCCGGTCGCGGCGCCCGTCGAGGAACAGGATCACCACCAGACAGGTGCCGGAGACGAACAGCAGCGCGAACGGCACGATGGCCGGGCTCGCCGCCACCTCCCGCTCGCGGCGGAAGATCTCCTCATTATAAGCGACGGACTGCATCAACACCCGTTGCAGCAGCCGACCCAGCGGCTCGATGGCATAAAAGCCAGCCCGCAGCGCCGGGGCGGTGGCGTCGGAGGTGGGCACCAGGGTCGGCAGCGTGTCGATGAGCGAATCCAGCACCCCTTCGAACTGCTGGATCTGCTCCTTGTGCGCCGTCACCTCCTGCAGCAGGCGGCCCTCGTCCGAGTCATACAGCAGCGGCAGGCGCGAGCGCAGCAGTTCCAGGCGGAACTGCAATTCGTCCAGCGACCGGCGGCTGGGGCGCAGCAAGGCGACGTCGAACTGGCCCTGGGTCTTCACAAATTCCAGTTGCGCCTGGTAGGCGACCCAACCGGAGGACCGCACGGTGGCGGACAGCAACGCCCGATGCTGGGTCTGGGAGACATAAAGCATGCCGGTGGCCAGAAACAGGCCAAGCGTCGTCACGATGAGCGCCGCCGGCATCAGGCGGGTCCAGGCCCGGGGCTTAGTGTTCAACAACGAATTCAAGTGCTTTAACCTGCCATACCATGCGGGCCTGATACATTTGTGTATCCAAATCCCGCCGCGCGTCGATGGGATACATGATCCAATAAGGTCCCTTGTCACGCACGCGCATGATCTCGCCGTTCAGGCGCGACGCCAGGATGACACCTTGAGTCTGCCAGTCCGAGGCGGGCAGCCCCCCGGTCCATTCGCCCAGCGAATAGATCCTCACCTCGCTGGGCGCATAGCCGCCGAGGGCGGACAAAGTGGCGAGGCTGGGCCCGGTGAACGTCTGCAGGCCGTGAGTCCAGGGGGTATGGGTGCGGATGGTCGCCTGGGGCAAGGCATCCACCGCGGCCAGATCCAGAATGCGCTCGAACAGGACATTTTCGGCCCGGTCCACCACGCGGACCGTCAGCGGCCGTTGCTGGGACGGGGTGAGCGTCGCCTCGGCCGCCGGCGCGCCGCAAGGCAGGCCGACCGCCACGAGCAGCAGGCTGAGACGGAGCACCACCATCGCCCGAGCGAGGCGGGCGAACGGATGCGCCCGGTGCGGGTGCGTGAGGTTCGGACAGATCGGCATCAGCGCGCCCATGCCACTTCCGGGCGGCGCGACCGCCTCCCCCGTGACCGAGCCGCGCGTTGGCGGCGATGTCCCCCCATGGCCGCCACCCCATCTCGAAGCTTGTACGGCGCACTCGCCCTAAGGTGAGCACGCCCTCAGCCTTACACACGGCGCACGTGCGGACGGATGGAAAAACGTTCCGATCTGAATACCAATGGCGAGCGTTCCATCCATTTTGGAAAGATGCGCCGCTCAGCCGGAAACGACGCGGCCCGTCTGTGTTCCCAAGGACCAGCGCACCGACCAGGGGCCGCAGCGGCTGCCATCGAACCAGCCTTCGGTCCACAGCGTCCGGCCCTGCACCACCGGAAACCCATCCACCGGCTGCGGCGACAGATTGGCGTTGAGGTCCAGCACCGTGCCGTCGGCCGCGGTCCAGCGCACGGCAACCCCTTGCCCGCCCACCACCTGCCACGCGCCGCCTTCCGTGATCCCCGGCAGCAACGGCACCAGCGACGCGTGGCGCACCGCCAGGATCCGGCGGTACCACTCCAGCACCTCGCGATGACCCGGACGCTGCAGATCCCGCCAATCCAGCGTGCTGGCGCGCAGCGTGTCCACGGCGGTGGGATCGGGAATGCGCGCGCGCACCGCCGGATCCTCGAACGCCGAAAAACGCTTGAACTCGGCGCGCCGGCCTTCCCGCACCGCCTCCGCCAAGTCACCGGTGAAATCGCAGAAGAACAGGAACGGCTGCGGCGCTGCCCATTCCTCGCCCATGAACAGCATGGGAATCTGCGGGCAGAGCAGATAGACGGCCGCGGCCGCCCGCACCGCCGCCGGTTGCGCCAGGGTGGCGATCCGCTCACCGAACGCCCGATTGCCGATCTGGTCGTGGTTCTGCAGAAAGGCGACAAAGGCGGTGGGCGGCAGATGGGCGCTGGCAGCGCCGCGCGACGAGCCCCGAAAGGCCATCTCCTCGCCCTGGAAGGCGAACCCCTCCGCCAGCGCCCGCGCCCGCAGGGTCACGTCGCCGGCATAATCGGCATAATACCCTTCCGCCTCGCCGGTGATGGCGGTGTGCAGCACATGGTGGGCATCGTCATTCCACTGGGCGGTGAAGCTGTCGGCGGCGCCCGGCGTCAGGCGGGAGGCCTCGTTTTCCTCATTCTCCAGCAGCAGATGGATGGGACGATCCGCGCACGCCGCCCGCGCCCGGCGGGCCAGTTCGCTCAGCAGATGATCCTGGCTTTCGTCGCGGATGGCATGCACCGCATCGAGCCGCAACCCGTCCAGGTGAAATTCCTCCAGCCAGTACAGCGCATTGTGGATGACGAATTCGCGCACCGGAGCGGCGTCCTGGCCGTCGTAATTGATCGCCGCGCCCCAGGGGGTGTGGTGGCGCTCGGTGAAAAAGCCCGGGGCGTAGGTGGAGATGTAATTCCCCTCGGGGCCGAAGTGGTTATAGACCACGTCCAGCAGCACCATGATGCCGCGGGCATGGGCGGCGTCCACCAGCGCCTTGAGATCCTCCGGCCGGCCATAGGCCGCATCGGGGGCGAACAGCAAGGTGCCGTCATAGCCCCAGTTGCGACGCCCGGGAAAGTCCGCGATGGGCATGATCTCGATGGCGGTGATGCCGAGGTCCGCCAGATAGTCCAGCTTTTC
The DNA here is from genome assembly GCA_965227945.1 of Azorhizobium sp. Classification (GTDB taxonomy): domain Bacteria; phylum Pseudomonadota; class Alphaproteobacteria; order Rhizobiales; family Xanthobacteraceae; genus Azorhizobium. The sequence goes on from CBDDGQ010000006.1 coordinate 226,284, forward strand.
CGCCGCCGCGGCGAAGGTGCCTTCCGGGGTGAAGGTGCCGATGTGCAGTTCGTAGATCACCGCTTCATGCCAGGGCCGGCCGCGCCACGCGCCATCGGCCCATGCATAGCCGAGCGGATCGATCACCTCGCTCGGGCCATGGACGTCATCGGGCTGGAAGCGCGAGGCGGGGTCGGGCACGTCCTGCCCGTCGCTCAGGCGAAAGGTATAGAGGCTCCCGGCTCCGGCCTGATCGGTGACCAGATGGTGCCAGCCGCCCTCCTCCTTGGCCATGGGGAGCAGGGGCCCCTCCTTGAGATGGAGGTCGATCTGCGTCTGCCCCGGCGCCCAGAAGCGGAAATGCACCCCGCCGCGCGTGAGCATGGCTCCGAACGGCATGATGTGGGCGCGCTGACCGGCTGCGAGGGCGTGGGACTGGGATGCATACATGGCGAAAGACCGTCACAGGCTGGGGGACGACCCGCACCGGGCCACGCCGTTCGGCGCGTGAGCCTAACCCCTGCCCGTCGCCTGAGTTCCCCCCGGACCCGCCATCGCTCCCCCGCGCGCTGTCAGTGGCTGATCATCCACGGCCGTGCGGACGGAAAACTCTTGGCGCCGCTTGCCGCCGTCTTCGTCCGGCTCTTCATCTGGCCGCCGCAGCAGCCGCAGCCGGCGCCATGTGTCTTTGCCGCTTCGCTCCGGGTCCGTTCGCTCTTGGCGGCGAATTGGGCATTGGTCATGGGTGCATGGGCGCTGCGCTCGTTGGTGGCCATGGCGCTGCGCCGTCCAGCGTCCATGCCGGCGAAATAAGGCGCGGTGAGATAGGCGCGGGGCGAGGCGGCGGCGCAGTCCGGACAGGGCTGAGCCTGTGAACAGGCGCTCATGGGATGCATCTGCGTGAACGGCCCGCAGGCCTCGCACATATAATCATAGACCGGCATGGCATTGTCCTCCCCGGACCTGGGCCGCGAGTTATGACGCCCATGGCCGGGCGAGGCCGGCCATGGTGCTCTGGTTCGGTCGCGCCCCGGCGACAGGCCGCGGCGGACCGCCCGCCGCTACAGATCCGGCGACAGCGGCATCTGGATGGAGCCGTCGATGAACTTGGTGGGTCCGGCGGCGCTGGGGTTGATGTCGAAGTCGAAGATCTGGGTGGGCAACCAGAGCGTGGCGCAGGCGTTGGGCACGTCCACCACGCCGGAGATATGCCCCTGCACCGGCGCGGTGCCGAGGATGGAATAGGCCTGGGCGCCGGAATAGCCGAACTTCTTCAGATATTCGATGGCGTTCAGGCAGGCCTGGCGGTAGGCGATGTGGACGTCGAGATAATGCTGTTCGCCCGCCTCATCCACCGAGATGCCCTCGAAGATGATGTAGTCATTATAGTGCGGGGTGATGGGAGAGGGCTTGAAGATGGGATTCTTGATCCCGTACTTGGCCATGCCGCCCTTGAGCACATCCACCTTCAGATGCACCCAGCCGGCCATCTCGATGGCGCCGCAGAAGGTGATCTCGCCATCGCCCTGGGAGAAGTGCAGATCGCCCATGGAAAGGCCGCCGCCATCCACATAGACCGGGAAATAGATCTTCGAGCCGCGCGAGAGATCCTTGATGTCGCAATTGCCGCCATGCTCGCGCGGCGGCACGGTGCGCGCCCCTTCCGCCGCCGCCTTCTCCTTGGCAGATCCCGTCAGCCGGCCCATGTGGGCGGTGGGGCCGAACGGCGGATTGGCCAGCCCCGGCACGCGGGTGGGATTGGTGTCGATGAGCGCCTGCTCGCGGGTGTTCCAGGTGGCGAGCATCTTCGGATCGGGCAGACAGCCGATCAAGCCGGGATGGATCAGGCCGGCGAAATTCACCCCCGGCACGTGCCGGGAGGAGGTGAACATGCCCTTGAAATCCCAGATGGACTTCTGCGCCTGAGGGAAATGATCGGTGAGGAACCCGCCGCCGTTCTGCTTGGAGAAGAAGCCGTTGAAGCCCCACTGGCTGGTGGGCATGGCGCCGATGTCCAGCAGATCAACAACGAGGAGATCGCCGGGCTCGGCCCCCTTCACCCCGATGGGGCCGGAGAGGAAGTGCACGATGGACAGATCGATGTCGCGCACGTCGTCGGCGCTGTCGTTATTCTTGATGAAGCCGCCGGTCCAGTCATAGGTCTCGACGATGAAATCGTCGCCGGGCTTCACCCAGGCCACCATGGGAATGTCCGGGTGCCAGCGGTTGTGCACCATGTCGTTGTCGTAGGCGGACTGGTTGAGATCCACCTTGATGAGGGTTTCAGTCATGGACGGCTCCGTTCTCCTTGGGACGACTTCCACCAAGGTGCAGAGATGCTGACGCATCCGCACCTTGAAACGCTCAAGCGCCGCGCCGGCTAGACGTGCCGGCAGGCGGCGGCTCAGACGGACAGGAACTTGGCGACCTTGGCCTCGTCGATATCGGCGCGCAGGTCCTCATGGACGATCTCGCCATTCTCCAGCACCAGCACCCGGTCGGCGATGTCGAGGGCGAAGGACAGCACCTGCTCCGACACCACGATGGACAGCCCGCGCTCATCGCGGATGCGCTTCAGGGTGCGGGCCATATCTCGGATGATGGAGGGCTGAATGCCCTCGGTGGGCTCGTCCAGCAGCAGCACCTTGGGCCGGGTGGCCAGCGCGCGGGCAATGGCCAGTTGCTGCTGCTGGCCGCCGGACAGATTGCCGCCGCGCCGCCCCTTCATCTCCAGCAGCACCGGGAAGAGTTCGTAGATATCGGGCGGCACCTTGCTGTCGCCATGGGCGACGAGCCCGGTCTCGATATTCTCGGCCACCGACATGGTGGAGAAGATCATCCGCCCCTGCGGCACATAAGCGATGCCCTTGGCCACCCGCTGGTAGCTCTTCAGATGGGTGATCTCGCCGCCGCCCAGGGAGACCTTGCCGGAGCGGGTGGGCACCACCCCCATGAGCGACTTCATGAGCGTGGTCTTGCCCATGCCGTTGCGGCCCATGATGGCGACGATCTCATCGGGCGCCACGGCGAAATTCAGGCCATGCAGCGCTTCGCTCTGGCCGTAGGAGACGACGAGGTTCTCGACGTTGAGCATGATGCGCCTCTCAGTGGCCGAGATAGACTTCGATGACCTTGGGGTCCGCCTGGACCTTGGCCATGGAGCCTTCGGACAGGATCTTGCCCTGGTGCAGGACGGTGACCTTGTGGGCGATGTCCTCGACGAACTTCATGTCGTGCTCGATGACGATCACCGAGCGATCCTTGATGATGGTGTTCAACAGCTCAGCGGTCTTCTTGCGCTCGGCGACGCTCATGCCCGCCACCGGCTCGTCCAGCATGAGCAGTTCCGGGTCCTGGATCAGCAGCATGCCAATCTCCAGCCACTGCTTCTGGCCGTGGCTCAAGTATTCCGCCCGCTGGTTCAGCAGATCGGCGAGGAAGATGGTCTCGGCCACATGCTGCACCCGGTCTTTCACCGCCGCATCGCGCTTGAACGCCAGGGCGCCCAGCACGCCGCGGCCCTTGGGATAGGAGATCTCCAGGTTCTCGAACACGGTGAGATCGTCATAGATCGACGGGTTCTGGAACTTGCGCCCCACCCCGGCACGGACGATCTCATATTCCTTCATCCGGGTGAGCTCGGTGTTCTTGAACTTCACCGAGCCGGCGGTGGCCTTGGTGCGGCCGCAGATCAGATCCAGCACCGTGGTCTTGCCGGCGCCATTGGGGCCGATGATGACGCGGATCTCGTTCTCATCCACGTAGAAGGACAGGTCATCCACCGCCTTGAAGCCGTCGAAGGAAACGCTCAGCCCCTCCACCGCCAGGAGGAAATCGGGCGCCATCTGGTCGGAAATCACGGGGGGGTTCATGGCGTCCTCCTCACTCGGCCGGGGCGGGAGCGGTGCTGGATGCGGCAGGCGGCTTGCGACTGAACAGGGCACCAAGGCGCGGTTCCACATAGGAGCGGTAGAGACCGGCCAAGCCATTGGGGAACAACAGCACCACGGCGATGAACAGGCCGCCGAGGCCGAACAGCCACAGTTCCGGGAAGCTTTCCGAGAAGGAGGTCTTGGCCCAGTTCACCAAGAGCGTGCCATAGACCGCCCCCAGCAGGGACAGCCGCCCGCCCACCGCGGTGTAGATCACCATCTCGATGGAGGGGGTGATGCCCACGAAGGAGGGCGACATGAAGCCCACCTGCAAGGTGAACATGGCCCCGCCCACGCCGGCCAGCGCCGCCGCGAAGCAGAAGACGAAGATCTTGAAGCTGGCCACGTCATAGCCGGAGAACCGCACCCGGTCCTCCTTGTCGCGCATGGCCACCAGGATCCGCCCCAGTTTTGAGCGGTTGATGAACTGGCACAGCAGGATGGAGCCGACGAGGAGCGCCACATTGACGAAATAGAGGATGAACTTGGCGCTGTCGGTGCGGATGTCCCAGCCGGCGAGCGTACGCAGATCGGTGATGCCGTTGACGCCGCCCGTATAGCCTTGCTGGCCGATGATGAGGATGCTCATGATCGCCGCCAGCGCCTGGGTGATGATGGCGAAATAGACCCCGCCCACCCGCCGCTTGAACAAGGCATAGGCCAGCACCAGAGCGAAGATCGCCGGCACCGCCATCACCGCGATGATGGAGAAGCCGAGCGACTTGAACGGCACCCAGAAGAAGGGCAATTGGGTGATCTGGTTCCAGTCCATGAAGTCCGGAATGCCCGGCGTGGACTGGATCTTGGTGGCTTCGGGCGTCGAGGCCTGGAGCTTCAGATACATGGCCATGGCATAGCCGCCGAGGCCGAAGAACACCCCCTGGCCCAGGGAGAGAATTCCCGCATTGCCCCAGCACAGCACGAGGCCCACGGCGACGAAGGCATAGGTGAGATATTTGCCCACCATGTTGAGCCGGAACGGATCCAGGATCAGCGGCAGGATCACCGCCAGCAGCACGACGAGCAAGAGGACGCCGATGAGGTCCTTGGAGCGGGTGAAGCCCTTGGGCGAAAAGGCGGGAGGCAGGATGGAGGGGGACATGCGGGGCTCCTCAGCGCCGGACCTTGAGGACGAACAGGCCTTCGGGCCGCAGCATCAGGATGCCGACCACCACGAGGAGCGTGAGCACCTTGGCCATGGAGCCGGACATGAAGAATTCCATGGTCGACTGCGCCTGGGAGATGGTGAAGGCCGAGGCGATGGTGCCGGCGAGCGAGGCCGCGCCGCCGAACACCACCACCAGGAAGGTGTCGACGATGTACAATTGCCCGGCGGTGGGCCCGGTGGAGCCGATCATGGTGAAGGCCGATCCCGCCACCCCGGCGATCCCGCAGCCGAGGCCAAAGGTGTAGCGATCGATGCGCTCGGTGGAGATGCCGATGGCCCCCGCCATGGTGCGGTTCTGCACCACCGCGCGCACCTGCAGGCCCCAGCGGGAGCGGAACATCAGCAGATAGACCGCGCCGGCGATCAGCGTGGTCAGGGCCATGACGAACAGGCCGTTGATCTGCACGTCGATGCTGCTGGTGATGGGCAGCGAGCCCATCATCCAGTCGGGCAGTTCCACCCCCACCTCGCGGGCGCCGAAGATGGAGCGGAACGCCTGCTGCATGATGAGCGAGAGGCCCCAGGTGGCCAGCAGCGTGTCCAGCGGCCGGCGATAGAGGAAGCGGATCATGCTCCACTCCACCAGCATGCCCAAGGCGCCGGAGACCACGAAGGCGATGGCCATGGCCACAAAGAAATAGATGCCGTTCAGCGCCGGCAGATAGGCCTGGAACAGCTGCGAGGTGAGATAGGTCATGTAGGCGCCGAGGATCATGAACTCGCCGTGCGCCATGTTGATCACGCCCATCTGGCCGAAGATGATGGCCAGGCCCAGCGACATCAGCACGAAGACGGAGAACAGGATCAGGCCGGCGAAGGCCTGCATGGCGAAGATGGAGCCCAGTTCGCCCAGCGTATATCCCATGAACATGTGCGGGTTCCTCGGCAGTCGGATCGGGTGGTCGGCGGACGGGCGGCGGGCGGCGTGTGGGCGGCTTTAGGTCGTCGGCGTCAGGCGGTCGGCGTCAGATGGCGCAGGTGGCCTCGCCGCGCGCGCCCTCTCCTTTTGCCCCCTCCCCCCTTGCGGGGGAGGGCAGGGAGGGGAGTGAAACGCCCGCCGATGGTGCCCGGCAGGGGGAAAGCGCGACTCCGGCTTGCGCGCTCAGGATTGGAGGCCGTTTCACCCCCCTCCCTCCCTCCCCCGCAAGGGGGGAGGGAGCGCGTCGTTCGGAGTGGCGAGCGCTCCCCCAGGCGGGAGACGCTTTGCGCTCGCTTATGAGCAACCGCTCACTGATAGCCCTTGGGGAAGGGATCCGGCTCCACCAGCTCGGAGGTCTCGAACACCACGTCATACTGGCCGTCGACGCGGGCCTTGCCGACGCGGGTCTTGCTCCACAGATGGTGGTTCTCGTGGATGCGCACATAGCCCTCCGGCGCCTTGTCGAAGGCGACCCCCGGCGAGGCGGCGGCGATCTTGTCCACGTCGAAGGAGCCCGCCTTCTCCACGGTCAGTTTCCACAGCCACGGCCCCAGGTACGCAGCCTGGGTGACGTCGCCGATGACGATCTTGTCGCCATAGGTCTTCTTGAACGCGGCGACGAAGGCCTTGTTGTTGGGATTGTCCAGCGACTGGAAATACTTCATGCAGGCGAACGCCCCGGCGATGTTCTCGCCGCCGATCCCCAGGATCTCGTCCTCGGTCACCGAGATGGTGAGCAGGGTCTGCTTGGACAGATCGATGCCCGCCGCCTTGAGCTGTTTGTAGAAGGCCACGTTCGAGCCGCCGACGATGATGGCATAGATCACATCCGGCTTGGTGAGCTTGATCTTGTTGATCGCCGAATTGAACTGGGTGTGGCCCAGCGGGAAATACTCCTCGCCCACCACCTTCAATTTCAGGAAGTTCTCGATGTGCTTGCGGGCGATCTTGTTGGATGTGCGCGGCCAGATATAGTCCGAGCCGAGCAGATAGAAGGTCTGCGCGCCGCGCTCCTTCACCACCCAGTTCAGCCCGGCGATGATCTGCTGCGTCGCTTCCTGGCCGGTATAGATGACGTTCTTGGACTGCTCCAGGCCTTCATAGAAGGTGGGATAATAGAGCATGCCGTTATACTGCTCGAACACGGGCAGCACCGCCTTGCGGGAGGCGGAGGTCCAGCAGCCGAACACCGAGGCGCATTTGTCCTGCACCAAGAGCTTCTTGGCCTTCTCGGCGAAGGTCGGCCAGTCGGAGGCGCCGTCCTCCTGGATGTATTTGATCTTGCGGCCGAGGATGCCGCCTGAGGCATTGATCTGGTCGATGGCCAGCTTTTCCGCCTGCACCGAGCCGGTCTCGGAAATGGCCATGGTGCCGGTGACCGAGTGGAGGATGCCCACCGTGACTTCGGTGTCCGTCACCGCCAGTCCGGTTGTATTCACCGCGGAGGTTGCAGGTGTTTGCGCCAGCGCGGCTTGAGAAAACAGGCTCGCGGCAGGAACAGCCGCAGCAATCGGCAGCGCCGCCATCCCCTTCAATACGCCGCGGCGCGTGGCGCTCATCTTGTCTTGACGATCGTCACTGGAAGACATGCCCATCCCCCTCCACGATTGTTTCGTGGCGTTGGCAGATTCACGATCGAACCTGCGATGGGCCCATGCTTCACGGGACGGGGGCGGTGCAGCAATACGTCGATTGACGTATATGCGGCAGCGCAACATGCCCTACGATGGGTGTGAAGCGGCGGAGTTTGCCTCAGGTGAGGCTTCGTGCGCGCGCGTGAAGAAAAACGCGCCAACTATAGGCAGGAGATGCCGCGTTATTGGGCGAAAGTGGCGCGCGGCGGGGATGACAAAGCGGCACCGGGGGCCGATGCTCTGCGCTCAGCGCGGCAGGACCGTGGCGAGCAGACCGTGGCGACACGCAGACAGTGCCACGGGCTGCTGGAAGCACGCGGCCAAACAAAAAGAACGCAATGCAGGGGGCGATGCAAAAGGAGGTTCCTTCGACCGGAGCGGGGACGGGGCACACCAATATGGCGGCGGAACAGCGGATCGTTCGCGTGCGGCGCCAGTACAATCAATGGGTCGTCAACGAGACCCTGGAAGACTATGCCCTGCGCTTCACCGCCAAGAGCGCCCGCCGCTGGTCGTCGCTGCGGGTCGCCAATACGGCGCTGGGCGCCATCTCCTTCCTGGCGCTGGAAGCCATCGGCGGGGCCATCACCCTCACCTACGGCTTCACCAATGCGGCGGCGGCCATCCTGGTGGTCAGCGCCATCATCTTCGCCGCCGGCCTGCCCATCAGCTTCTATGCGGCCAAGTTCGGCGTGGACATCGATCTGCTCACCCGCGGCGCCGGCTTCGGCTATATCGGATCCACGGTCACCTCGCTGATCTATGCCTCCTTCACCTTCATTTTCTTTGCCATCGAGGCAGCGATCCTGTCGCTGGCCCTGGAGATGTGCTTCGGCATCCCCCTGCCCGTGGGCTATGTGCTGAGCGCGGTGGTGGTGATCCCATTGGTCACCCACGGCATCACCTTCATCAGCCGCTTCCAGACCTGGACCCAGCCGGTCTGGCTGGTGCTGCACATCATCCCCATCCTCTGGTTGGTGGCCTATCGGGGCGAGGACATCGCCCATTGGACTGCCTTCACCGGCCTCACCGGCCCCAAGGATGGCAGGTTCGATCTTCTGGCCTTCGGCGGCGCCGCCACCGTGGTGTTCGCCTTGGTGGCGCAGATTGGCGAGCAGGTGGATTTCCTGCGCTTCCTGCCCCGCCGTCAGCGCGGCCAGCCGGGCGGCGGCACCGTCAAATGGTGGATTTCCCTGCTGGCCGCCGGCCCTGGCTGGATCATTCCCGGCGCGCTGAAGATGCTGTTCGGCTCGTTTTTGGCCTATCTGGCGCTGCAAAGCGGGGTGGCGCTGGAGCGGGCGGCCGAGCCGACCCAGATGTATCTGGTGGCGTTCGGCGCCATGATCCCCTCCCATCAGGTGGCTTTGGGGTTGATGGGCGTGTTCGTCATCGTCTCCCAGCTCAAGATCAACGTTACCAATGCCTATGCCGGCTCCATCGCCTGGTCGAACTTCTTCTCCCGCCTCACCCATTCCCATCCGGGCCGGGTGGTGTGGCTGGTGTTCAACGTCTCCATCGCCCTGCTGCTGATGGAACTGGGCATCTACAAGGTGCTGGACGAGATCCTGGGAATCTATGCCATCGTCGCCATCGCCTGGGTGGCGGCACTGGTGGCGGATCTGGTGGTCAACAAGCCGCTGGGCCTGTCCCCGCCCACCATCGAGTTCAAGCGCGCCCATCTCTATGACATCAACCCGGTGGGGGTGGGCGCGGTGCTGGCCGGCGGCAGCCTGGCGGTGCTGGCCTATACCGGGCTGTTCGGGCCGCTGCCGCAGGCCTTTGCCCCCTTCGTGGCGCTGGCGGTATCATTCCTCACCGCGCCGCTCATCGCCTATGCCACCAAGGGGCGCTATTACATCGCCCGCACCCCGAAGACCCAGTGGCGCCAGGGCATGGTGCGCTGCTGCATCTGCGAGCACAAATTCGAGCAGGAGGACATGGCCCATTGCCCGGTCTATGCCGGGCCGATCTGCTCGCTCTGCTGCACGCTGGATGCGCGCTGCCACGATCGCTGCAAGGTGGAGGCCCGCGCCGGCGATCAGATCCTGGCGGTGCTCGGCGCGGCGCTGCCCGCCTGGGCGGTGGCCAAGCTCAATTCCCGGGTGGGGCATTATCTCGCCATGCTGGCGATCCTCGCCGCGGTGATCGGCGGCATATTGGCGATCATCTATTTCCACGCCCGCTTTGAATCCCCCTCCCATGGGGAGGCCATCCGCACCACCCTGTGGACGCTCTATTTCGTGCTGATGATCATCGTCGGCGTGGTGGCCTGGCTGTTCGTTCTGGCGCAGGACAGCCGCCGGGTGGCGCAGGAAGAGAGCCAGCGCCAGACCACCTTGCTGATGCGCGAGATCGAGGCCCACAAGCGCACCGACGCCAAATTGCAGAAGGCGAAAGAAGTGGCGGAAGCCGCGAATCTGGCCAAGAGCCGCTATGTGGTGGGCATCAGCCACGAATTGCGCACCCCGCTCAACGCCATCCTCGGCTATGCCCAGCTGCTGGAGCGCGACACCTCCATCCCCGCCCATCGACGCGATGCCATAAGGGTGGTGCGGCGCTCGTCCGAGCATCTGTCGGGGCTGATCGACGGCCTCCTGGACATCTCCAAGATCGAGGCAGGGCGGCTGCACCTCTATCGCGACGAGGTGCGCATCCGCGAACTCTTGGACCAGATCGTCGACATGTTCCGCCTCCAGGCCAAGGCCCGCGGCGTGGAGTTCCTGCATACCCGCTCCGACCGGCTGCCGGCGCTGGTGCATACCGACGAGAAGCGGCTGCGGCAGATCCTCATCAACCTCCTGTCCAACGCCATCAAGTTCACCGCGAAGGGCCATGTGGCGCTGCGGGTCTCCTATCGCAATCAGGTGGCGGAGTTCGAGATCGAGGACACCGGCATCGGCATCGCCGAGGGCGAGCGCGAGCGCATCTTCGAGCCGTTCGAGCGCGGCGCGCGGGGCGGGGCGTTCAATGCCATCGGTATTGGTCTGGGGCTCACCATCACCAAGCTGCTCACCGAGATCATGGGCGGGGAGATCTCGCTGAAGAGCGAATTGGACAAAGGCAGCATCTTCAAGGTGCGCCTGCTCTTGTCGGAAGCGCGTGGCCGCGACGAGGCCGCCCCACCGGAACAGCGGATCGCCGGCTATGTGGGCCAGGGCCGCACGGTGCTGGTCGTGGACGATGACGATGCCCATCGCGACCTGATGTGCGAGATGCTGCGCCCGCTCGGCTTCATCGTCTTCACCGCCGCCGACGGCCTCGCCTGCCTGGAGCTGGCGGCGCAGACCGAGCCCGATCTGGTGCTGCTGGACGTCTCCATGCCGGTGCTCACCGGCTGGGAGGTGGCCACCGCCTTGCGCACCCGCGTCGCACCCAAGGCGCGGATCATCATGATCTCCGCCAATGCGGGCGAGATGGGCCGCGACGGCGAGGCCAGCCCGCCGGAGGTGCGTGCCCATGACGACAGTTGCGTCAAGCCGGTAAATCTGCGGGCGCTGCTGGAGAAGATCCGCACCCTGCTGGGACTGGAATGGACCTTCCAGGCGGAGGCGGCGGACACGCTTCCCGTCCTCGCCGCGCCGGTGAAGCCGCCGCCGGCCGGGCATCTGGAGGAGCTGCTGGCGCTGGGCCAGATCGGCTATGTGCGCGGCATCCAGGCCAAGCTCCAGTCTTTGGCGGCGGAATCCCCCGAGCACGAACCTTTCGTGAAAGAAATGAGCGACATCGTGCGCACCTTCGATCTCAACCGCTACATGGCCGTGCTGGAGGCACTGCGCGCCGATGATGCATAGCGCCAAACGCCGCGACATCGTCCTGGTGGTGGACGACAGCCCCGAAACCTTGAGCCTCCTCACCGACGCGCTGGAGGAGGCCGGCGTCACCGTGCTGGTGGCGGTGGAGGGGGCGAACGCCCTCACTTTGGTGGAGCAGATCACCCCCGACGTCATCCTCATGGATGCCATGATGCCGGGCATGGACGGCTTCGAGACCTGCCGCCGGCTGAAGACCAACAAGGCGCTGGCGCATGTGCCGGTGATCTTCATGACCGGCCTGTCGGAGACCGAGCACATCGTGAAGGGGCTGGATGCGGGTGGGGTGGACTATGTCACCAAGCCGGTGGTGCCCAATGAGATCATCGCCCGCATGCGGGTGCATCTGGCCAATGCCCGCCAGACCCAGAGCGCCCAGGTGGCGCTGGACAATGCCGGGCGCTTCCTCATGTCCGCGAGCCTCGACGGGCGGGTGCTGTGGAGCACCCCCCAGGCCACGCGGCTGATCGGCGGCCTGTTCACCGCTTTGCCCGGCGAGGGCTATCTGCTGCCGGCAACCGTGCGCGCCTGGCTGGAGCGGGTGCACGGCGCCCCCGCCACTCCGGCGGAGACCATCGAGGTGCCCGACGGCACCGGGGCGCGCACGCTGAAGCTCTCTTATGTGGGCCAGATCGGCGAGCAGGAGGTGCTGCTGCGGGTGGCGGACGCGGTGCGCATCAAGGACGAGGACGTGCTGCGGCTCGCCCTCAACGTCACCCAGCGCGAGGCGGAGGTGCTGGCCTGGATCGCCCGCGGCAAGCCCAATCGCGACATTGCCGAGATCCTGGGCCTGTCGCCGCGCACGGTGAACAAGCATCTGGAGCAGATCTACGCCAAGATCGGGGTGGAGAACCGCGCCGCCGCCGCAGCCATCGCCGTGCGGGCGCTGTCGCCGAAATAGGCGGCGCATTCCTGGGCAACGGGCGCGGGGGCGCGTCATTTGGCCCCGGCGGGAGGGGCAACGCCGGCGTCGGCGGCACCTTCGGCGCGCCGTTACGGCATCGCCTGTTTTCTTGGCAGCGCCGCCCTGCCCAGGATCTGCGCAGCAGGCGGGGGCGCCCCTTGGACAAAACCGGCGCACCCCCTATTCTACCCTCGGCGGTTGCGTCGGCGCGTGGGGCTTCAAGGCCCGCGCCCCGGGCCTGCCGTGAACGAGGGTGTGAATGGCGGACCGTATGGGGGGGGGCCGAACCGAAGCGCCGGGTGCCGGCATGCGCCGGTGGCAGAACCGCATCTCCGGGGCGCCCCGCGCCGTCGCCGAGGCTGGGGCGACACCGTGACCGACACCGAGCGTGCGCCCACCCGCACCGACCCCGAGCCGTTCAACCGCATGATCCTCGCCATCGCCACCAGCGGCGACCGCGTGGCCTTCGCGGCGCTGTTCAAGCATTTCGCGCCGCGGCTGAAGACCTTTCTCATGCGCTCCGGCCTCTCGCCCACGGCGGCGGAAGAGGTGGCGCAGGAGACCATGCTGTCGGTGTGGCGCAAGGCCTCCTATTTCGATCCGGCGAAGGCGGGCGCCGCCACGTGGATCTTCACCATCGCCCGCAATCTCAAGATCGACGCCTTGCGGCGCGAGCGGCCGGTGGTGCAACTGCCCTCCGATGCGGACGAGACGCCGGACGATGCCCCCGGCAGCGAGGCGCTGATGATCACCGCCGAGCGGGAAGCCAAGGTGCGCACGGCGCTGGGGGCCCTCTCCACCGAGCAGGCGCGTATTGTGCAACTGTCGTTTTTTCAGGATAAGCCCCATGCGCAGATCGCCGCGGAGCTGGGGATTCCGCTGGGAACCGCGAAATCGCGCGTGCGCCTGGCCCTGAGCCGGTTGCGCGCGTTGCTGGATGACCAGGGATGAATGTGACACCGGCGCCTCTCACGCATCTGCCGCAGGACGACACCCTGGCCCGCTTCGCTGCCGGCACGCTGGAGCCGGCGACGCGCCTTGCCGTGGCCGCGCATCTGGAGGCCGCCCCGGCTTCGCGCGAACGGGTGGCCGCCTTCCAGGCCGCCGCCGGCGCGCTGCTGGAGACCTTGCCGCCGGCGGATCTGGCCAGCGATGCCCTGGATCGGGCGCTGGCCCTGCTGGATGCCCCGCCGCCGCCCGCGCGCGCCGCGCCCCGCCCGCCCAAGGCCCGCCACGCGGCCACCTTGCCGCCGGGCGTGAGCTTGCCCCGCGCGCTGGAGGGCTGCAGCGTCGGCCGCTGGATCTGGCTCGGCCCCGGCGTGCGCTGGAGCAAGATCGGCATTCCCGGCGCGCCCAAGGCCAATGTGGGCCTGGTGCAGGTGGCGCCCGGCCGCCGCCTGCCGGAGCATGGGCATAGCGACAGCGAGATCACCGTCGTCCTGTCCGGCGCCTTTTCCGACGCCGCCGGCCGCTACGGCGCCGGCGAGGTGTGCGAGGCGGACCCCGACGTGGACCACCAGCCGGTGGCCGATCCTGTGGCGGGGTGCCTGTGCATCATCGCCATGGAAGGCCCGCTGCGCTTCCGCGGCCTGCTGGGCGCGGTGCTGCGGCCCTTCACCGCCTGACCCGCCGGGCGGGTGGCCCCGCGCGGCGCCCCCGCTTATGATACCGGCCACCTGTGTGCTGGAGTCCCACCCGTGCGTGAACCCACCCTCGACCCGGCCGATTGGAGCGCCTTGCGCACCGCCTTCCACACCGCGGTGGACGACGGCCTTGCCCATCTGGAAGGGGCGCTTGACGCCCCGGTGTGGGTGCCGCCCCCCGCCAGCGCCAAGGCGGCCCTGCGCGAGCCCCTGCCGCAGGCGGGCCAGCCGGTGGCGCAGGTCTATGCCGCCTTCAAGGCGCACATGCTCCCCTATGGGGTGGGCAATGTGCATCCCGGCTTCTTCGGCTGGGTGCATGGCGCCGGCAATGCGGAAGGCGTGCTGGGCGAGCTGATGGCCGCCTTCATGAACGCCAATGTGGGCGGCCGCGCCCACATCGCCAATGACGTGGAGCACCAGGTGGTGGACTGGTGCAAGGAGCTGGTGGGCTTCCCGGCCTCCGCCAGCGGCATCCTCACCTCCGGCACCTCCATGGCCACCGTCATCGCCATGACGGTGGCCCGCAACACCCACGCCCGCGGCGATGTCGCCCGCGAGGGGGTGGCGAAGGCCGCCGCCGGTCTGGTGGGCTATGCCTCCAGCGAGGCGCACAGCTGCTTTGCCAAGGCGTTCGATCTCCTGGGCCTGGGCCGCGACGCGGTGCGCGCGGTGCCGGTGACCGCCGCCCGCGAGATGGATTGCGAGGCCCTGGAGGCGATGATCGCCGCCGACCGGGCCGCCGGCCTGGTGCCCTTCTGCGTGGTGGCCACCGCCGGGACGGTCAACACCGGCGCCTTCGACGACATCGCCCGCATCGGCGACATCTGCGCCCGCGCCGGGCTGTGGTTCCATGTGGATGCGGCCTTCGGCATCGGCGCGCTGTTCTCGCCGGCGCACCGGCATCGGGCGGAGGCGATGGCGAGGGCGGATTCCATCGCCTTTGATTTCCACAAATGGTTCCAGGTGCCCTATGACGCCGGCATCGCCTTGATCCGCGACGCCAAGGCCCATTACGCGGCGTTCGCCGCCCGCAAGGAATATCTCGCCACGTCCGAGCGGGGTCTGGCGGCGGGCGAGCCCTGGTTCTGCGACTATGGGCCGGAGCTGTCGCGCACCTTCCGGGCGCTGAAGGTGTGGTTCACCTTCAAGAGCCATGGGCTGGACGGGCTGGGCGCCATCATCACCAAGAACATCGATCAGGCGGGCCTTCTTGGCGACCTGGTGGCGGCGCAGGCGCCGCGCCTGGAGCTGCTGGCGCCGGTGAGCCTGAACATCGTCTGCTTCCGCTATGTGCCGGCGCCCGGCAGCGGCGCCGACATCAACCGGCTGAACAAGGAGATCGTGGCCGATCTCCAGGAACTGGGGATTTCCGCGCCCTCCACCACCACCTTGTCGGGCGCCACCGCGATCCGCGCCTGCCTGGTCAACCACCGCACCCGGCGCCACGATCTGGAGGCCCTGGTGGCCGGCGTGCTGGAGCTGGGCGCCAAACGCACGGCGGGGGCGGCCGCCTGAGGACGTTGCGCCCTCTGGTGGGACCGAGCGATCCCTTGAGCCGTGGCAGCGCAACGGCGCGCGCATGCGCGGCCCCGGCCATTTCACCCCCCTCCCTGCCCTCCCCCGCAAGGGGGGAGGAGCCCGCACTGGATGCTGCTGAGGCCGCCGCTTAAGGGAAGCGGGCGCGCACCGGTCGGGCGCAACGCCACGGCGCGCGCCTGCCCGCCCCCCGGCCGTTTCACCCTCCCTGCCCTCCCCCGCAAGGGGGGAGGTGCCAGCACCGGATGCGGCGCGGTTGTCACCCAGCGGGCACCGCGCACCGGTCATCGCCCCGCGCGCCGCGCCCCCTCCACCCTCCCCTCCCGCGCCCGTGCGCAAAGCTGTGAGGCACCGCGCCGCACACAAATCCTTGCCCTTCGCTCTCGCGCCTGCGAGAAGATCGCCATCATGATCGTGCTTGACGACATTTCGCTCCGCCTCGCCGGCCGCCTGTTGCTGGACCATGCCTCTGCCGCGCTCCCCGAGAATGCGCGCGTGGGCGTCGTCGGCCGCAACGGCACCGGCAAGACCACCTTGTTCAAGGCGCTGGTGGGCGAGCTGGAGCTGGAAAGCGGCACCATCCGCATGCCCAACCGCACCCGCATCGGCCGGGTGGCGCAGGAGGCCCCCGCCGGGCCGGACAGCCTGCTGGAACGGGTGCTGGCGGCGGATGTGGAGCGCGCAGCGCTGCTGGAAGAAGGCAAGACCGCCACCGATCCGCACCGCATCGCCGAGATCGAGATCCGCCTGGTGGACATCGAGGCCCATTCGGCCCCGGCCCGCGCTGCCCGCATTCTGGCCGGCCTCGGCTTCGACGAGACCGCCCAGGCCCGCCCCTGCGCCGAATTCTCCGGCGGCTGGCGCATGCGCGTGGCGCTGGCCGCGCTCTTGTTCACCGAGCCGGACCTGCTGCTGCTGGACGAGCCCACCAACTATCTGGATCTGGAAGGCACGCTCTGGCTGCAGGACTATCTGGCCAATTATCCGCGCACCGTGGTGCTCATCAGCCATGATCGCGACCTGCTGGATACCTCGGTCGATCACATCCTGCATTTCAACAACGGCAAGCTGGCGCTCTATCGCGGCGGCTTCACCCAGTTCGACCGCCAGCGCCGCGAGCGGCTGCTGCTGGACCAGAAGGTGCGCAAGAAGCAGGAAGCCCAGCGCGCCCACATGGAAGCCTTCGTCGCGCGCTTCCGCGCCAAGGCCACCAAGGCCAAGCAGGCGCAATCGCGCATGAAGGCATTGGCCAAGATGGAGCCTTTGGCCGCGGAAGTCGGCGAACAGGCCGCCTCCATCTCCATCCGCCATCCCGAGAAGCTGCTCTCCCCGCCCATCGTGGTGTTCGACAACGTGTCCGTGGGCTATGTGCCCGGCAAGCCCATCCTCAAGGGCCTGACCCTGCGCCTGGACGAGGACGACCGCATCGCCTTGCTGGGGCCGAACGGCAACGGCAAGTCCACCTTCGCCAAATTGCTGGCGGATCGCCTGCAAGCCCAGAGCGGCAATGTGGTGCGCGCCGACAAGCTGGAAGTGGCCTATCTCGCCCAGCACCAATTGGACGAACTGGTGCCCGGCGACAGCCCGGCCCAGCATGTGCGCAAGCTGATGCCCGACGCCCCGGAATCCCGCGTGCGCGGCCGCGCCGCCGAGATGGGCTTTTCCGGCGGGGCGGCGGACACCAAGGTCTCCTCCCTCTCCGGTGGCGAGAAGGCCCGTTTGCTGCTGGGGCTGGCCGCCTTCAACGGCCCGCACCTCTTGATCCTCGACGAGCCCACCAACCATCTGGACATCGAGTCCCGCGCCGCCCTCATCACCGCCATCAACGACTTTCCCGGCGCGGTGATCCTGGTCTCCCATGATCGCCATCTGCTGGAAGCCTGCGTGGAGCGGCTGTGGATGGTGGCCGGGGGCACGGTGAAGCCCTATGACGGCGATCTCGACCAGTATCGCCGCGAAGTGTTGAGCCGCTCCGGCTCCGAGCGCATGACCGACGAGGGCCGCAAGGACCGAGCGGACGCCAAGCGCGCCGCCTCCGAGCGGGATGCCGCGCTCGCCCCGCTGGAGAAGAAGGCGCGCGAGCTGGAGGCCCAGGTGGCCAAGTGCGAGCGCGACATCGCCGCCATCGACAAGCGCCTGGCGGACCCGAAGATCGCCAAATTCCCCAACGACGCCGCGCGCCTGAACAAGCAGCGCGAGGAGGCGGTCGCCCTGCTGGCCAAGATCGAGGAAGACTGGCTGGAAGCCAGCGCCGAGATCGAGAGCCTGGAGGCCTGAGGGCCCTCAGGCCGCAGGGAATTGCGGCCTGAGGTGCTGTCTTGCCGGCTTCCGGTGCTTGCGGGTGGACGTTGCCATGCGCACTTAGGCTTCGGGTCCCCGGCATCCTGCCGCGGGGCCGCCTTCGCCTTCGGCGGAGGGGTTTCCCTGGGCTCCGTCCCATGAACAGGCCTCACCCATGACCGCTCTTTCCATGCATCAGGCGTCGGTTCCGGTCTTTGTCCGGGCGCTCACCGCGCTGTCGACCGAACTGGACAAGGCCGCCGCCTTCGCCGCGGAGCGCAAGTTCGATCCCACGATCCTCGTCACCTCGCGGCTCTTCCCGGACATGCTGTCCCTGGCCGGCCAGGTGCAGCGGGCCAGCGACACCTCCAAGCTCTCCGGCGCGCGCCTGTCGGGCGCCGAGGCGCCCAAGTTCGAGGACGTCGAGGCCACCCTTCCCGAATTGCAGGAGCGGATCGCCAAGACCATCGCTTATCTGGAAAGCCTTGATCCGGTGCTGTTCGTCGGCAGCGAAGACAAGACGATTACTTTGAACTCCATCGGCGAATTCAAGGGCGACGTCTATCTTCTGAGCTTTGCCCTGCCGAACTTCTTCTTCCACATCGCCACCGCCCACGCTCTGCTGCGCCACAACGGCGTGCCGGTGGGCAAGCGCGACTTCCTCGGTCCGGTCGCCTGAGGCAGCGCTCCCCGGCGCCCACTGCCTCAGGCTCCCGCCTGGGGCAGCAGGACGCCGGGATCCAGTTCCACCATCAGGCCCTCATGGGCGCGCAGGGCGATCTCGCCCGTCATGCGCTCGCCGGTCCGGTCGCAAAAGGTGGAGGCGAGCACCGCGCCGGCGATGGACTCGGGGCCAGGGAAGCGGACGAGCAGCGGCTCGGGGCCGAGGTTGAGGGCGATCAGCAGCCGTGTCCCTTCCAGCTCGCGGCCGTACAGCAGCAGCGCCCCTTGCGCCGCCACCGGAACATAGGCCCCCAAAGTGAGCGCCGGATGGCTGCGGCGCAGGCGCAGCAGGGTCCGATACAATGTGTACATCGAGGTGGATGACACACGGTGTCGCATCACGTTGTTTTCGCGGAAGTCCGCAGCCAAAGGCAGCCACGGCTCCACGGTGGAAAAGCCGCCGAACGGGCTGTCGTCCCACGTCATGGGGGTGCGCACCCCATCCCGGCCAAGGCCGAGGCCGGGCACATTCTTCTCGAACGGATCCTGGATCCGCTCAGTCGGAATGGGCACGGTGGTCATGCCGATTTCCTCGCCATAATAAAGGGTTGGCGTCCCCCGCAGGGTGAGCAGCAGCATCGCCGCCACCCGCGCCTGGTCCGGTCCGAGCCGGCTGGCCACCCGCGGCCGGTCATGGTTGCCCAGCACCCAATTGGGCCAGCCGCCCGGCGGCAGGGCTGCTTCATAGCGGGCTATGAGATTTTCCAGCTGGCGGGCATCCCAGGTGACCTCCAGGAGTGCAAAGTTGAAGGGCAGGTGGGCGCCGTCGAGATTGTCCCCGTAATAGGCGGTAAGCCGTTCTACGGGCAGGTAGATTTCCCCGATCAACACGCGCTCTGGAAACTCGTCCACCACCCGACGCAGGCCGGCGATGACCCCATGCACCTCCTCCAGATCGGTGGTGTGGACAGGGAGCAACCTCTGGTAGGGGTTGCTGCCCTCCCGCCAGTCGGGATTGGCCGGATTGTCGCTAAACCCCTGATCTTTCATCAGGTGCCAGATGACATCCACCCGGAACCCATCCACCCCCCGGCGCATCCAGAAGCGCATGGCGTCGTGGATGGCAGCCGCGACGTCCGGGTTGCGCCAGTTGAGATCGGGCTGGCTGGCGAGGAAGGCGTGGTAATAATATTGCTGGCTGTCTTCGTCATAAGCCCATGCGCTGCCACCAAATTCCGACAGCCAATTGGTGGGCGGCCCGCCGTCCGGGGCGGGGTCGCGCCAGATATACCAGTCGCGCTTGGGGCTCTGCCGGCTGGCGCGGGCCTCCTGGAACCAGGGGTGCTGATCCGACGTGTGGTTCGGAACCAGATCCAGCAACACCTTGAGATCACGTGCCTTTGCGGCGGCGACCAGACCATCGAACTGCTCCAGCGTGCCGAACAGCGGGTGGATGCCGGTATAGTCCGCCACGTCATAGCCAAAGTCGGCCATGGGCGAGGGGAAGATGGGCGAGATCCACAGCGCATCCACCCCCAGTTCCACCAAATGATCCAGGCGCTGCGTGATCCCCGGAAGGTCGCCCACCCCATCGGCATTGCTGTCCTGGAACGAGCGCGGATAGATCTGGTAGATCACCCCTGTCTGCCACCACAACGGCTGGGCCCCGAGGGCGCCCCGCGCCGTTTCCTGCTCGCCGGTCGGTGCTGCCAAAGCGGTCTCCTCTGGTGCGGATTTGGCGCAAGCGCCTGAGATATCGTAAGATTTATGCAGCGCATCGGGCGAGACGGCATCCCCGCCCCACCCTGCGCGCCGCCGCTTCATAACATAGGGCGCTCCGCCGGGTTCCGGCGCCGCGCCCCGACCGACCGCTGCCCGCAGCGCGGAACCCAGGGTGCATTGCGGCGTTGGTTGCGCGGAGGGGACCATCCGGCGCGGCGTGCCGGCGCTGGCGTGCCTCTTCGTCACCGACCGCGAAGAGTGCCCATGCAGATTCTGCGCGATTCTTTTGCCGCTTCATCCCGTGACACCTCCCACCGCGGATCCGAGGCGCGCCCTCCGCTGCCTCGGCTCTATCTGGTGCATCCCCTGTGGCTGGGCGGCATCGACGGATTTAGCGCCACCTGCGACCATGTGGCGGCGCTCGGCTTCAACGGCATTGTGCTGGCCCCGCCCTTCGCCACCGGTCGCTCCGGCGATATTTTCCTCACCGCCGATCACGATCGCCTGAATGCCGCCTTCGGCAGCGATGCTGACGCCATGGAGACGCTGGCCGCCCTGGTGGGGCATGCGCGCAGCCGCGGGCTGGACCTGTATCTCGATCTGGTGGTGGACCGTGTGGCCGTGGACGGCCTATTGCCGGCGCTGGAAGCCGGTTGGTTCATGCCCCGCCAAGCGGAAGACGCCGTCCCGGATCCGCGCCGCACCGAGCGGCGTCAGGACGCCGCCCTGGTGGCCTTCGACCGGCCGGGCGTCGCCGCCTCCGTGGGCGCGCATTTTGCAGATCTGGTGTCGCAATGGACCGCGGCAGGCATCGCCGGCTTCCGCTGCGACGCACCGCACAAAGTGCCGGCGCAGGTGTGGGGCGAAATTATCGGCGCCGGACACCTCACCCGCGCCGAGACCGTGTTCCTGGCCTGGACTCCCGGAACGCCCGCGGAGGCCTTGCCCGGCCTGGCCACTGCCGGCTTCGACGCCGCTGTCTCCTCGGCGGCGTGGTGGGATTTCCGCAAGCCGTGGCTGGCGGAGGAATGGCATCGGCTGCACGCGCTGGGCGCGGTGCTGGGATGCCCCGAGGCGCCGTTCGGCCCCCGCATTGCGGTGCCCCTCGCAGCCCCGATCGGCGCGGAAGTGGCGCATCGGCGGGCGCTTGATTTCAGTGCCGCCATGGGCGACGGCCTGCTGATTCCGGCGGGCTTTGAATATGGCGCCCGCGATCCGCTGGATCCCGTGCGCGGCAGCCCCTCGGACCTCACCTTCGCCCGGGACAACGCGCCGTTTGACCTTGGCCCCGCGATCCGCGCCGCCAATGCCCGGCTGGCCAGCCGGGCCGGCCTCGCGTCCTCTCCCTGGACTTTGGCCTCGGCGCCGGGGGCCGACATCGTGGCCTTCGTGCGATCGGAAGGCGACGGCGCCGCCTTGGTGCTGGCCAATACCCGCACGGACGCGGAGGCTTCTCTTGAGGGCGCCGCGATCCTGCCGCGCGCGCTGGGGCATGGCCAGTTCGAGGGGGCGGAGGGGCAGCGCCTCTCCCCCAGCCAGACCTTCCACCTCCAGCGGGGGGAAGTGGTCCGCCTGATGGCGGCCGCGCAGGTTCCGGTGCTGGAGGGCAAGCTCGGCAAGGACGGCGCCCTCGCCGCCGCCGATGCCCCGCGCCTGGCCATCGAGGCGGTGACGCCGACGGTGGATGGCGGGGACTTCCCGGTGAAGCGCATCGTCGGCGAACAGGTGACGGTGGAAGCGGATGTCATCACGGACGGCCACGACACCATCGCCGTCGCCCTGCTGTGGCGGACCGCCGATTCGGAAGCCTGGACCGAAGTGCCCATGGCGCCGCTCGGCAATGACCGCTTTGCCGCCGCCTTCCCGCTGGAACGGCTCGGGCGCCACGTCTTCACCATCGAGGCCTGGCGCGATGCCTTCGGCAGCTTCCATCATGAACTGGAGGCGAAGGTGAATGCCTCCGTGCCCGTGGCGCTTGAGATCCGCGAGGGCGTTGCGCTGGTGATGGCGGCGACCGCCACGGGGCCGGTCGCGACCGACCTGTCGGCGCTCCAGGATATCCTGGCCCGCGCCAAGGAGCCGGAGCAACAGGCCATTCTGTTGGCGCCGGAGACGGTGGCCGTGATGCGGGCGACCCGCCAACGCCCGTTCCGCACCCGGATCGTGCCGGGCTTCCCAGTGGATGCCGAGCGCCAGGGGGCGGGCTTTGCCGCCTGGTATGAAATCTTCCCGCGCTCCACCAGCGGGGACCCGGCGCGGCACGGCACCTTTGATGACGTGATCGCCGACCTGCCGCGGATCCGCGACATGGGTTTCGACGTGCTATACTTCCCGCCGCTCCATCCCATCGGCGAGACCAATCGCAAGGGGCGGGACAATACGCTCACCCCCGGCCCCGACGATCCCGGCAGCCCCTATGCCATCGGCTCGCGCCACGGCGGTCACACGCACATTCATCCGGAACTCGGCACCGCGGAGGATTTCTTGCGCCTGGTGGCGGCAGCGCGGGCGCATGGGCTTGAGATCGCCTTGGATTTCGCGATCCAGTGCGCCCCAGATCATCCGTGGCTCACCGAACATCCCGGATGGTTCGCCTATCGTCCGGATGGGTCCATCCGCTATGCGGAGAACCCGCCGAAGAAGTATCAGGACATCGTCAATGTGGAGTTCTACGCCCGCGATGCGGTGCCCGACCTCTGGCTCGCCCTGCGCGATGTGGTGATCCACTGGATTGACCAGGGAGTGCGGCTGTTCCGCGTGGACAATCCGCACACCAAGCCGCTGCCCTTCTGGCAATGGATGATCGCCGACGTGCGCGGGCGTTATCCCGATGCGATCTTCCTGGCCGAGGCCTTCACCAAGCCGAAGATGATGTATCGCCTGGCGAAGGTGGGCTTCTCCCAGTCCTACACATACTTCACCTGGCGCAACACGAAGGCGGAACTGACCTCGTATCTGGAAGAATTGCGCGAGCCGCCGGTCAGCGACATCTATCGTCCGCATTTCTTCGTCACCACGCCGGACATCAATCCCTATTATCTCCAGACCTCGGGGCGCGGCGGATTTCTGACCCGCGCCGCCTTGGCGGCGACCTTGTCTGGCCTATGGGGCGTTTTCTCCGGCTACGAGCTGTGCGAAGCCGCCCCGGTGCCCGGACGGGAGGAATATGCCGCCTCCGACAAATACGAGATCCGCGCCCGCGATTTCTCCGCGCCCGGCAACATCGTGGCGGAGATCACGCGTCTTAACAGAATCCGCCGGGAAAACCCGGCGCTTCACAGCCACACCTCTGTCTTATTCCTCAATGCCTGGAACGACCACGTGCTTGCTTATGCAAAAGCTACCCCCAGCCGCGACAATCTCTTGGTGATCGCCGTCAATCTCGACCCTCATGCCGTCCAGGAGGCCGATTTCGAGATTCCCCTCTGGGAGCTGGGGCTGCCCGACCACGCCAGCGTGGAGGTGGAAGACCTGATGAGCGATGCCACCTTCCGCTGGACCGGAAAGGTGCAACACGTGCGCCTCGATCCGGGCGGCCTGCCCTTCGCCATCTGGCGTCTGCGGAAGGGGGAGGCTTGAGCCATGGATAGCATCCGCACCGGGAGCGATCCCCTCTGGTACAAAGACGCCGTCATCTATCAGCTGCACGTGAAATCGTTCTTCGACGCCAACAATGACGGCATCGGTGATTTCCCGGGCCTCCTGTCGAAGCTCGACTACATTGCCGACCTTGGCGTCAATACGATCTGGCTGCTGCCCTTCTATCCCTCTCCACGGCGGGATGACGGCTATGACATTTCTCTCTATGAGGGCGTCTCGCCCGACTACGGCACCATGGAGGACGCGCGCCGCTTCATCGAGGCGGCGCACGCGCGCGGCATCCGAATTATTACTGAGCTTGTAATCAACCACACCTCGGACCAGCACCCCTGGTTCCAGGCGGCGCGCAATGCCCCGAAGGGCTCCAAGGAACGCAATTATTACGTCTGGGCCGACGACGACAAAGGTTATGACGGCACCCGCATCATCTTTCTGGATACGGAGAAGTCCAACTGGACCTTCGATCCGGTGGCGGGCCAGTATTTCTGGCATCGCTTCTATTCGCATCAGCCGGACCTGAATTTCGACAATCCGGAAGTGCTGGAGCGCATTCTCTCTGTCATGCGCTTCTGGCTGGATCTGGGCGTGGATGGGTTGCGGCTGGACGCCGTGCCTTATCTGATCGAGCGGGAGGGCACCTCCAATGAGAACCTTCCCGAGACGCACGACATCTTAAGGACGATCCGCGCCCATCTCGACAGCAATTACAGCGGCCGCATGCTGTTGGCGGAAGCCAACATGTGGCCGGAGGACGCGCAGCAGTATTTCGGCGCCAACGCCGATGAATGCCACATGTCGTTTCATTTTCCGCTCATGCCACGCATGTACATGGCCATCGCCAAGGAGGATCGGTTTCCCATCACCGACATCCTGCGCCAGACCCCGGCCATTCCCGACACCTGCCAGTGGGCCATCTTCCTGCGCAACCACGACGAACTCACGTTGGAGATGGTCACCGATTCCGAGCGCGACTATCTGTGGACGGTCTATGCGGCGGATCGACGGGCGCGCATCAACCTCGGCATCCGCCGGCGCCTGGCCCCGCTGCTGGAGCGCGATCGGCGCCGCATCGAGCTGATGAACGGCCTGCTCCTCACCATGCCCGGCACGCCGGTGATCTATTATGGCGATGAGATCGGCATGGGGGACAACATCCATCTGGGCGACCGCGACGGCGTGCGCACGCCTATGCAATGGTCGCCCGATCGCAATGGCGGCTTCTCCCGCGCCGATCCCGAGCAATTGGTGCTGCCGCCGATCCAGGATCCGCTCTACGGCTATTTCGCCCTGAATGTGGAAGCCCAGTCGCGCGATCCGCATTCGCTGCTCAATTGGACGCGGCAAATGCTGGCCATCCGCCAGCGCCATCAGGCCTTCGGACGCGGCACCTTCCGGCTGATCTATCCCGGCAACCGCAAGATCCTCGCGTATCTGCGCGAATATCAGGATGAGACCATCCTGTGCGTGGCGAACCTCTCCCACACCCTTGAGGCCGTGGAGCTTGATCTCCAGGAGTTCGAGCACCGGGTGCCGGTCGCCATGGTGGGCAGCACCCCCTTCCCGCCCATCGGCCGCCTCCCCTATCTTCTGACCATCCCGCCGTTCGGCATGTATGCCTTCCGCCTCGCCACCGATGTGGCGGAACCGGCCTGGCACAGCGCGCCGCCGGAGCAGCTGCCGGAGTTCGCGACCCTTGTGGTGCGCAATGGCCTCACCGAAGCGGTCTCCGCGCGTCACCGCGCCGTGATCGAGGCGGAAGCCCTGCCCGCTTATCTCGGTCGACGCCGCTGGTTCGCTTCCAAGAACGAGACCATCACCGGTGCGCGCCTGGCGCTCACCGCCGGCATGCCCGGCACGGAGAAGGACTTCCAGTTCGCGGACATCGAAGTGAAGGTCGGCGGGCGCACCGAACACTATGCCATGCCACTCACCATCGTCTGGGAAGACGAGCAGCCGGCGGCCCTGGTCACCCAGTTGGCCTTGACCCGGGTGCGGCAGGGGCGGCGGGTTGGCTATCTCACCGACGCGCTCACCTCCGACACGCTGCCGCACGCTTTGGTGCGGGCGCTGCGGCGCCAGGCGGTGATGCCGCTGCCGGATGGCGGCGAGCTGCGCTTCGTTCCCACGGAACGGCTCAGCGACATTGATATTCCGCTCGACACGCCGATCCAGCGGACGGCGGCAGAGCAGTCCAACTCCACCATCATCATTGGCACCATTGCGGTGATCAAGGTGGTGCGACGGACCCTGTTCGGCATGCATCCGGAATCGGAGATGGCGCGCTATCTCACTGAGCAGGGCTATGCCAACACGGCGCCCTTGTTGGGCGAAGTGGTGCGCATCGCCCCCGATGGGACGCCGGCGGTGCTGGGCTTGATGCTGGGCTTCGTAAGCAACCAGGGCGATGCCTGGAGCTGGACCCTCGATCAATTGCGCCGCGCGCTCGACGCAACCGCAGCCATGCCGCAGGACACCGACCAGCGCTTCGAGGAGCAGATCTCGGGCATCACCCCGTTCATCCGCGGCCTCGGCCGGCGCCTCGCCGAACTGCATGAAGTGCTGGCGCGCGAGACGCCCAATCCGGACTTCGCGCCCCGTGCGGCCACGGCGGAGGATACTGCGCGGTGGGATGCGGAGATCACCCACGAAGTCACTGCCGCCCTGGACATTCTGGCGCAGGTGACCGCCTGGCCCGACGAGGACACCCGGTTGATCGCCCAGAGCATCCTCGATGTGCGGGAGAATCTGCTGGCTGCGGTGCATCGGCTGGCGGCCGGAGCGGAAGGCGCCTTGATGACCCGCACCCACGGGGACTTCCATCTGGGCCAGATCCTGGTGTCGGGCAGCGATGCTTACATCATCGATTTCGAAGGCGAGCCGCGGCGCTCCATTCCGGAGCGTCGGGCGAAGGCCAGTCCGTGGCGCGATGTGGCGGGGCTGTTGCGCTCGCTCGACTACACCACGGCCGCGCTGGCCGTTCCGGGCGGCAATACCGCGCCCTCGGGAGGCATCAGCCGGATGGAATTGCTGCGTCGCTTCCGCACCCGTGCCGACCGGGCATTCCTTGGCGGCTACGTGGAAGGCGGCGGGCCGGCGTCGGCCATCGACCGGCCATTGCTGGACCTCTTCCTGCTGGAAAAGGCCGCTTATGAAATCGGCTATGAGGCGGCCAACCGGCCCAGCTGGATCGGCTTGCCGATGCGCGGGCTGCATGGCCTCGCCGTCCGGCTTGCCGGGGCGGCGGAACTGGATGCCGACGTTGCCCTGGAAGGAGAGCCCGCATGAACCCCGCCGGCCTTCTGACTTTCGCCTGCGCCCCCCTTTGGGATGGCGCGCCCAACGCCTCGATCCGCGTGTCTGGCGGCGGCTGTGCCACTCTTCGTGAAGGAGACCGCCGATGACCGCCATGGAGCGCATCGATCACGACCTCGTCTTCGACCAGGACGCGCTCACCGCCTTGGTCGAAGGCCATCATGGTGAACCCTTCGGGCTGCTTGGCGTCCACCCGGTGGACCAGGGAATGGTGGTGCGCACCTTCCAGCCCGGGGCCAAGGATGTGGACGTGCTGGACGGTGCCACCGGCCTCGCCCTGATGCCCCTCGAGCGGGTTCATCCCGCCGGGGTCTTCGCCGGGCGTCTGCCGGATCGCCAGACCAACCAGGGGCGGTTCGAGGACCGTCCCGCGCACTACGTTCTGCGCATCACCTGGGCCAATGGCGATGTGCAGGAAACCGAGGACCCCTACGCCTTCGGGCCGCTTCTGGGCGAGCTGGACCTGTATCTGTTGGGGGAAGGCACGCATCTGGCCCTCTCCGATGTGCTAGGGGCGCACGCCACCACGGTGGACGGCATCTCCGGTGTACGGTTCGCCGTGTGGGCGCCAAACGCCCGCCGGGTCTCGGTGGTGGGCGATTTCAATGCCTGGGACGGTCGCCGCCACCCCATGCGCCTGCGCGACGCGGCCGGCATCTGGGAGATCTTCCTGCCGCGCGTCGGCGTGGGCGCGCGCTACAAATATGAGATCCTGGGCCGTGACGGCGTGCTCCAGCCGCTGAAGGCCGATCCCGTGGCCCGCGCCGCGGAACTGCCGCCAGCCACGGCCTCCATCGTGGCCGATCCCACCCCGTTCCACTGGACGGACGGGGCGTGGATGGATTCGCGCGCGGCCCGTCAGTCCGCCGAGGCGCCCATCTCCATCTACGAGATCCATCCCGGCTCCTGGATGCGCGTGCGCGAGGATGGCGGGCGCAGCCCGGACTGGGAAGAGCTGGGCGACCGGCTCATCCCTTATGTGGCGGAGATGGGCTTCACCCATATTGAGCTGATGCCCATCATGGAGCACCCGTTCGGCGGCTCCTGGGGCTATCAACCCCTCGGCCTGTTCGCGCCCACGTCCCGGTTCGGGACGCCGCACGCCTTCGCCCGCTTCATCGATCGCTGTCACGAGGCCGGCGTCGGGGTGCTGCTGGACTGGGTGCCGGCGCATTTTCCCAGCGACGCCCATGGGCTGGCCCAGTTCGACGGCACCGCGCTCTATGAGCATGCGGATCCGCGCGAGGGCTTCCATCACGACTGGAACACGCTGATCTACAATTTCGGCCGCAGCGAAGTCTCCGGCTTCCTGGTGGCCAGCGCATTGGAGTGGCTGCGCCACTTCCATGTGGACGGACTGCGGGTCGATGCCGTGGCCTCCATGCTCTACCGCGACTATTCCCGCAAGGCGGGCGAGTGGGTGCCCAACATCCATGGCGGACGCGAAAACCTCGAAGCAGTGGCCTTCCTGCGCCGCATGAACGAGGTCATCCGCACCGAAGTACCCGGTGCCATCGTCATTGCCGAGGAAAGCACCGCGTGGCCCGGCGTCACCGCGCCGGTGCAGGTGGGCGGCCTGGGCTTTTCCTTCAAATGGAACATGGGGTGGATGCACGACACCCTGCGCTACATCGGCCACGAGACCATCCACCGCCGCTATCACCATCACGACATGACGTTCGGCCTGGTCTATGCCTTCTCCGAGCGGTTTGTGCTGCCCATTTCCCATGATGAGGTGGTGCACGGCAAAGGCTCGCTGCTGGACCGCATGCCGGGCGACGCCTGGCAGCGCATGGCCAACATGCGCGCTTATCTGGGCTTCATGTGGGGCCATCCCGGCAAGAAGCTGCTGTTCATGGGGTGCGAAATCGCCCAGCCCACGGAGTGGAACCACGACGGGGAAATCCCCTGGGATCTGCTGGACCAGCCGTTCCACCGCGGCATGCAGAAGCTGGTGCGGGATCTCAATGGCATCTATGCCGCGCATCCCGCTTTGCATGTGCGTGATGCCTTGCCGGACGGCTTTGCCTGGGTGGTGGGCGATGATGTGGACAATTCCGTCTTCGCCTTCTTCCGCCTAACGCCGGATGCCCCGCCGGTGCTGGTGGTGGCCAACATGACCCCCGTGCCGCGCCTCGACTATCGCATCGGCGTGCCGGAGGGCGGCCGGTGGGCGGAGGTGCTCAATAGCGATGCGGTGGAGTATGGCGGCTCCGGCATCGGCAACAGGGGGGCTGTCGAAGCCCAGGCCCAGGAAAGCCATGGGCAGCCGTTCAGCGTGTCGCTGGCCCTGCCGCCGCTCTCCACGGTGTTCTTCACCCCCGCCCGGTTCCTGTGAGGGCCGCTGAATGACGTTGCCGCCGATCCCCGACCGGCTGGAGACGGGCCAACCCTTTCCGCTGGGCGCGACGCCGGACGGCCTGGGGACCAATTTCGCAGTCTTTTCCGCCAATGCGGAAAAGATGGAATTGTGCCTGTTCGAGCCCACCGGCCGGCGGGAGGTGGCGCGCCTGTCGCTGCCGGAATGCACCGACGAAGTGTGGCATGGCTATCTGCCCGGCGCCTTCGAAGGGCTGCTCTATGGCTATCGCGCCCATGGGCCCTTCGACCCGGCTAGGGGGCACCGGTTCAATCCCGCCAAGCTGCTGCTGGACCCTTATGCGCGCCAGTTGGCGGGCCAATTGCGCTGGTCCGACGCCCTGTTTGGCTATCGCCTCGGCGGTGGGCGGCAGGACCTCTCGCTGGACCGCCGCGATAGCGCCGCCGCCATGCCCAAGGCGGTGGTGGTGGGCAATGCCATGGATTGGGGCGACGACCGCGCGCCCAACGTCGCCTGGCCGGACACGGTGATCTATGAGGCGCACGTGCGCGGCCTCACCATGCGGCGCAGCGACCTGCGCGCCCATGAGCGCGGCACCTTCGCGGCCCTCGGCAGTCCGCGCATGATCGATCATCTGCTCAAGCTCGGCATCACCACGGTGGAACTGATGCCGGTGCACGCCTTCCTGCAGGAGCGCTTCCTGCTGGAAAAAGGGCTTCGAAACTACTGGGGCTACTCCACCTTGGCCTTCTTCGCCCCGGAGGCCGCCTTTCTGTCCACGGGATCACTGCACGAGATGCGCGCGGCCATCCGCCGGCTGCATGCGGCGGGCATCGAGGTCATTCTCGACGTGGTCTACAACCACACCTGCGAGGGCAACGAACTGGGGCCGACCCTGTCGTTCCGCGGGCTCGACAATGCCAGCTACTATCGCCTGGTCCCCGGCGACGAGCGCTATTACATCAACGACACCGGCTGCGGGAATACCGTGAACCTGTCGCACCCGCGCGTGTTGCAGATGGTCATGGACAGCCTGCGCTACTGGGCGACCGCGTTCCGGGTGGACGGCTTTCGCTTTGATCTCGGCGTGACGCTGGGCCGCGAGGGCAACGGGTTCGATCCCGGCTCCGGTTTCTTTGATGCCATCCGTCAGGACCCGGTCCTGTCCCGCTGCAAGCTGATTGCCGAGCCGTGGGACATCGGTCCGGACGGGTATCAGCTGGGCTGCCTGCCGCCCGGCTTTGCCGAGTGGAACGATCGATATCGCGATGGCGTCCGCCGCTTCTGGCGCGGCGAACACGGCCGGCGCGGCGACCTTGCGGCCCGACTGTCCGGCTCCGGGGACGTGTTCGATCGCCGCTTCCGCAAGCCATGGGCTTCGATCAATTACGCGGCCTCCCACGACGGCTTCACTCTGGCTGACACCGTCGCTTATGAGCACAAGCACAATAGTGCCAATGGCGAAGACAATCGGGACGGGCACGACGGAAATTTCAGCGCCAATTGGGGCGTGGAGGGTCCGACGGCGGACCCGGCGATCCTGGAGACACGCGGCCGCGTGACGCGCGCCCTGCTGGCCACCGTGTTGTTCTCGCAGGGCACGCCCATGCTGCTGGCGGGCGATGAGTTCGGACGCACCCAGCAGGGCAACAACAATGCCTATTGCCAGGACAATGATCTGTCCTGGGTGGACTGGACCCTGGCGCAGACCCCGGCGGGCCGCAGCCTCACTGCTTATGTGGCGCGGCTGACCGAGATCCGCGGGCGCTACGCCGTGCTGCGCGCGCCGCGCTTCCTGCACGGCCGGGAAGCACTGGCGGCAGGGCTGCGCGACATCGGCTGGTTCGACGAGAGCGGCGCGGAGCTGGTGGGCGAGGCCTGGCATGCGGACGGCGGCCAGACCCTCGCTTTGCGCCGTGCCGGACGCACCCCCTCCGGCGGGCTCGATGTGCTGTTGCTCCTGGCCAATGCCAAACCCCACCCGGTTCGGTTCGTGCTGCCGGCCCCGGCGCTCACCTGGCGCCTGCTGGTAGACAGCGCCGCCGGGGTCGTGCCCGAAGAGCGCGGCGTCACCGCTGACACCCTCGTGGAGGCCCACAGCATTCGCCTGCTCGCCGCCTTCATGGATCCCCGTGCGGCCGCGAGTGGAACCCCGCCGCCCCCGCCGCCTTCTGCCGCCTGAGAGTTCTTATGGACGAATCCCTTCGCGACCTCGCCAGCGCCGCCGGAATTTCTCCCTTCTGGCATGATGCCTTCGGCCGTCCGCAGACGGTGCCGGCCGATGCGCTGCGCGCCCTTCTTGCGGCGCTGGGCCTGCCTGCTGCAACCCCCGCCGACATCGCCGCCAGCCGTCAGCGCACACGCCAGACCGCCGGCGCGCCGGCGCCCCTGATCACTGCAGACGTGGGGCACCACGTGCGCATCGCCCTGCCCGGGGCCAGCGGACGGGTGCGCTATCGCCTCACCCTCGACGGCGGGGGCGTGGTCGAGGGCGAAGTGGAGCGCGACGATGCCGGCTTCACACTCCCGGCGCTTGATGTGCCCGGCTATCACGCCCTGGAGGTCGGCACCCATCGGTGTCAGGTGGCGGTGGCCCCCGCCCGTTGCTTTTCGGTGGCGGACGCAACGTCCGATCCCGAGGCGCGGCTGTGGGGCCTGGCGGTGCAGCTCTATGCTCTGCGGCGCGGCGCCCATGGCGGCCTGGGCGATGGGGGCATTGGCGATTTCTCCGCGCTCGGCGATTTCGCTGAGCGCGCGGCGGGCCAGGGTGCTGCGGCTTTGGTGCTGAGCCCGGTGCACGCGCCCTTTTCCGCCGACCCGACACACTTCAGTCCCTATGCGCCCTCGAGCCGGCTGTTCCTCAACGCGCTGCACGCCGATCCCGCCGCGCTGTTCGGCGCCGCGGCGATCAAGGGGGTGCAGGCGCTGGATCTCGGCGCCACCCGCCAGGAGCTGGAACAGGCGGAGATGGTGGACTGGCCGCGAGCCTCCGCCGCCAAGCTCGCCCTGTTCGCGCATCTCTATCAGACCGCTCTGCCGGAGCGCCCGGATTTGCAGGCGGACTTTGCCGCCTTCCGCACCGCCGGCGGCCCCCCGTTGGAGGATCACGCCCGGTTCGAGGCGCTGCATGCCAAGATGCTTACGGCCGACCCGGCCAAGTGGCATTGGCAACGCTGGCCGGAGGGGTTCCGAGACCCGCGTGGCCCGGCGGTGGCGGCCTTTGCGCGCAAGAATGCGACGGAGGTGGGCTTCTACGCCTTCCTGCAATGGATCGCCGCCCGTGGCCTCTCCCAGGCGCAAAGCCGCGCCCGTGAGGCCGGCATGCCCATCGGCCTGATCAGCGATCTGGCAGTGGGCAGCGATGGCGGCGGCAGCCAGGCCTGGAGCCGGCAGCAGGACATGCTGTTGGGCCTCTCCATCGGCGCGCCGCCGGATCTGCTGAACTCCATCGGCCAGGCGTGGGGCCTCTCCGCTTTCTCCCCCCGGGCGCTGGTGGAGAGCGGCTTCGTCGCCTTCATCGCCATGCTGCGGGCCACCATGGCCCATGCGGGCGGGGTGCGCATCGACCACATCATGGGCCTGCTCCGCCTGTGGATGGTGCCGGACGGGGCGAAGCCCTCGGAGGGGGCGTATCTGGCCTATCCGTTCGACGATCTGGAGCGGTTGGTGGCGCTGGAATCCCACCGCCACCGGGCCATCGTCACCGGTGAGGATCTCGGCACCGTGCCGGAGGGCTTCCGCGAGCGGCTCGCCCGGCGTGGCATCCTGGGCATGCAGGTGCTGTGGTTCGAGCGCGCGGAGGGGCAGTTTAAGCCCGCCACCGAGTATTCGCCACACGCCATCGCCGTGACCGGCACCCATGACCTGCCCACGGTGTCCGGCTGGTGGCGCGGTCGCGACATCGACTGGCGCACGCCTCTCGGTCTCTTGGGCGAGAACATGGACGAGGCCGCCGCACGGGCCGAGCGGGACGCGGACCGCGCCGCCATCTGGTCGGCCATTGGCCACGGCCCCGAGGCGCCGCCGCCCGACAAGCCGGAGCCGGCGGTGATGGCAGCTCTCACCTTTATTGGACGGACCCCGGCGCCGCTGGTGATCGTGCCGGCGGAGGATGTGCTGGCGCTGATGGAACAGCCCAACCTTCCCGGCACCATCGACGAGCACCCCAATTGGCGCCGTCGCTTCCCCGCTCCGGCGGGGGACCTGCTGGACGATCCGCAGGTGCAGGCGCGCCTTGCATGCCTGGACACCGCTCGCACTGACAGCCGCACCGCCGTGGTGCCCCCCACTGACAGGAGACATGCGTGATCTCGCCCCGCGCCACCGTGCGTCTGCAATTCCACAAGGGCTTCCCGCTGGATGCCGCCATTCCGTTGCTCGATTATTTCGCCGAGCTGGGCATCAGCCACGTCTACTCATCCCCCCTCCTCACCTCCCGCGCCGGATCGCGTCACGGCTACGACACCGTGGATCATGGCAGCCTCGATCCGGAGATGGGCGGCGAGCCGGCTCTGCTTCGGCTGGTGGAGGCCCTGCGCGCCCGCCAGATGGGCCTGATCCTCGACATCGTGCCGAACCACATGGGGGTCGGCGGCGCCGACAATCGGGTGTGGCTGGATGTGCTGGAATGGGGCCGGGCCAGCGCTTATGCGGAAGTGTTCGACGTGGACTGGTCCCCCGCCGATCCGCAACTGGCCGGCAAGCTGCTCGCCCCGTTCCTCGACCGCCCTTACGGCGAGGCGCTGGCGGCGGGGGCGCTGGTGCTCGCTTATGAGCGCGAGCGAGGTACCTTCCATATCTCCCATCACGAGCACATCTTCCCCATTTGTCCGCTGCATTATGCCGATGTGGTGGGCGCCGTGGATCTGCCCATCCTGGCGGAAGCCCGCACGCTGTTCGAGGAGATCGCTGCCGCTCCCGCGCCCCATCCCGACCGGGTGGCCAATGCCCAGGCGCGGCTGGCCCAGGCGATCCAGGATGCCGATGGTGATGCGGCGCTGGCAGAGATCATCGCCGCGTTCGATCCCAGCGCCGAGGCTGGGAAGGCGCGCCTGCATGCCCTGCTGGAACGGCAGAACTATCGCCTGGCCTGGTGGCGGACCGCCAATGACGATCTCAACTGGCGCCGCTTCTTCGACATCACCGGCCTTGCGGGCGTCAAGGTGGAGCGGGCAGACGTGTTCGATCAGGCCCATGCCCTGGTCTTCAAGCTCTATGCCGACGGCCTCATCGACGGGCTGCGCATCGATCATGTGGACGGCATCGCCGACCCCGGCGCCTATTGCCAGCGGTTGCGCCGCCAGTTGGAGGCCTTGGAGGTGGAGCGCCCTGCCGGCACGCCGCCGGGCGGCTATGTGGTGGTGGAAAAGATCCTCCATCCGGGCGAGCGCCTGCCCGACGATTGGCCGGTGGAGGGCACCACCGGCTACGACTTCATGGATGAGGTGGCCGCTGTCCTGCACAATCCGGATGCGGCCAGCGCCCTGACCGCGGTCTGGCAGGAAGCCACCGACGAGCGCGCACCGTATGCGGCGCAGTTGGAAGCCGCCCGTCGGCAGATCCTGCGCGACGGCTTCGGCGCCGAGATGCAAACCGCGACCCGCTCTCTGCACGCGCTGGCCCGCAGCGATCTGGACACACGCGACATCACCCAGGCCGCCATCCGGCGCGTGCTGAACGAACTGGTGGTGGCCTTCCCGGTCTATCGCTCCTATGTCACCACCCAGGGGCGCACGGAGCAGGACACGGCCTTGCTGGCGACCGCCTCCGCCCAGGCGCGCAGGCGCCTGCCCCCCATTGACCACCCGGTCCTGGATCTGTTGGAGCGCTGGCTCAGCGGCGAGACGCCCCGCGCCACCGGCGACATCTGGGAAGCCGGGACGCGTGAATACGCCATCGCCAAGTTTCAGCAGCTGACCGCACCCATCGCCGCCAAATCCATGGAAGACACGCTCTTCTATCGCTATGGACGGCTGCTCTCGCGCAATGAGGTGGGGTCCGATCCGATCGATCTGGCCCTGACGTCGGAGGCGTTTCACGCCGTGGTCGCGGCCCGCGCGGAGGCGCTGCCGCTGTCCATGCTGGCAACCGCCACGCACGACCACAAGCGCGGCGAGGACGCCCGGATGCGTTTGGCGGTGCTCAGCGAAATGCCGCACGTCTGGCGTGACGTATTGGCCGAACTGCTGCAAGTGGCGGCGCCGTTCCGCGAGGAACGGGAGGACGGCATCGCCCCCTCGCCCGCGGACGAGACCATGCTCTATCAGACCCTGATCGGCGCGTGGCCGCATGATCTGTCAGCCACCGATGGTGCCGGGTTTGCGGCGCTGGACGAGCGGGTGGCGGAATGGCAGTTGAAGGCCATTCGGGAAGCCAAGCGGCGCACCAATTGGGTGTTTCCGGACGACGCCTATGAGACCGCGTGCCGGTCTTTCCTCACCAACATCCTCACCTCCGAGGACGGGGCGCCGGTGCGTCGGGTGCTGGCCGACTTCGTGGCGCGCATCGATGCCGCCGGCGCTCTCAACAGCCTGGCGCAGGTGACGCTGAAATATACTGTCCCCGGCGTGCCGGATCTCTATCAGGGAACCGAGTTCTGGGACTTGAGCCTGGTGGATCCGGACAACCGCCGCCCGGTGGATTATGGGGCGCGCACCGCCGCCTTCACCGCCGGCACCGCCGCCGCGGACTTGCTGGAGACATGGCGGGATGGACGGGTGAAGCAGGCGGTCATCGGCCGTCTTCTCGCGGCGCGGAAGGACCATCCGGAGCTGTTTGCCGGCGGCGGCTACCAGCCTCTGACCTTTGCCGGCAGCCAGGCCGGCAGCAGCCTCGCCTTCGCCCGCGTTGACGCAGGGGACGCGCTCATCGTCCTGGTCTCTCGCCTTGCCAGCGCGCTGCTGCAGGGGGAAGACCGCCCGCTGGTGCCGCCAACGGCGTGGGGCGACACCGCGGTCGCTGTCCCCTCGGAGCTTGCCGGACGATATGAGAACGTGCTCACCGGCCAAACGGTGGAGGTGGCCGACGGGTCGCTGACACTGGCGGGGATCCTGACGCATCTGCCGGTGGCGGTGTTGTTGCGGCGCGGCTGATCCGGGCGGCGGGGGCGGGAAACGGAACCGTGGCTGGAACAGGCCGGGATACGTCGCGTTGTGTCCTTACTCCCGGGCATGCGTGACCCTCACGCGGCGGGAGCCGGGTCGCCTCCCAGCGCCGTGCGCGGGGCGCCCGTCCGAGACAGATCCCAGCGGTGTGCAAGAAGGTGTCCCATGGTTTCGAAAGCAACGGTCGTGGCGACGAAGGCCATAGCCCACCGAGAAGACAAGCGGGATGACGCCCTGGAACAGTCCTTTCCCGCCAGCGATCCGCCTGCGGCCAGCCACGTGACCGGCGCCGAAGTCCATGCGGACGCACCCAAAAGGTCGGCCGAGGCGATGGAGCATGTGCACGATCAGGCGGAATCCGACCTCCTGGACGAGGCCCTGGACGAGTCTTTTCCGGCCAGCGATCCGCCGGCGATGACCCTCAAGCGCGGCAAGGATGACGCCGAACCGGGCTGAACTGCCGCGACGCTCGCGCATGGACTGCACATTAATGTGATGCCCCCGCCAGCCGGCGGGGGCATTTTTGCATCCGGATCGGAGCGCGGATCAGGCCTGTTCGCCGCGGGTGCGGGTGGTCTCGAACAGGAACCAGGTCCGGCGTTCGGCCTCGTCGATCCAGTTTTCCAGCAGGCTGGCGGTGGCCACGTCGCCATGCTCGTCGCACAGATCGTGGGTTTCGCGCATGTAGGCGGTGAGCTGGAGGTTGTCGTCGCGCAGCTCGGCGATCATGTCGAGCGGGGTGACATAGTCGGCGTCATTGTCCGACAGGCGCTGCAGGCGCGTGGCATGACCCAGGGAGCGCAGCGTGGTGCCGCCGATCTTGCGCGCGCGTTCCGCCATGTCGTCCGTCATGGCGAAGATCTGGTCGCTCTGCTCGTCAAGCATCAGATGATAGTCACGGAAGTGCGGGCCGGACATGTGCCAGTGGAAATTCTTGGTCTTCAGGTAGAGCGCGAAAGTGTCGGCGAGCAGCGTCGTAAGGGCGGCGGCGATGTCCGTGGTGGCGTTGGACGGCAGGTTGCTGGGGGTGAGCAAGGCGGCCTCGCGGAGGGCCTTGGCATCTTTCTTCGACATGGGGTGCTCCTGGAACACACACGAATCTGGGATCAGATCCGCAGCGGACAGATGGGACGGGCCGCAGGCGGCCGCCGATAACGGTAGTCAACTCAAGCGGCGCCGTATTGTTCGATCATGACCTGTCGATCTTCTGCCCCGGCGCTGGGTTTGCGGCTGCCCGCGGAGACGAAATCAGGGGTGGGCGAAGGGCGTCGTCCTGGGCATTGTGGGTCCCAGAAGCGCCGCCGCCGACGTGAGCCGCAGGAGTTCGCCCCCATGAAACCCACACTTCCGGTGATCCTCAGCTTCAACGCCGGCTATGTGGACACGTCCGGCTTTCTCGCGCTGCAGGGCCTGTTTACGGCGCATGTCACCGGCAACTTCGTCACCTTCGGGGCCGCCATGGTGCTGGGCACGTCTGGCGCCGTCGCCAAATTGCTGGCGTTACCGGTGTTCTGCCTGGTGGTGATGGGCACCCGTCTGCTGGGTCTGAAGCTGGCCGCGCGCGGCTATCCGGACCTGCGCATCCTGATGGCGATCAAACTGGCCCTGCTGGCGGTCGCCGCGGGTGTCGGGCTCGCGCTCGGTCCGTTCCACAATGGCGATGCCTTGCCGGCGGTGGTCATGGGAATGACGCTGGTGGCCGCCATGGCGATCCAGAATGCCATCCACCGCACGCACCTCACCGAAGCGGCCCCCTCCACCTTGATGACCGGCAGCACCACCCAGATCATGGTGGACATCACCGACCTCCTGCGGACTTTGCCCGAAGCCGAGCGTCGCGCCGCCCGCGGCCGTCTGCGTCGCCTGGCCCTGAACGTCGTCGCCTTTGCCATCGGATGCGGGATGGCGGCGCTGCTGTTTGCCCAATTGGGCATGTGGTGCTTCGTCCTGCCGCCCCTGGTCGCGGCGACCCAGTTTCTGGTGCCCCTCCACGAGCCTGCGCCCAAGGCGGCGTGACCCCGGCCGTCAGCCGGGCGGCAGGCTGTCGGCGCCGTCCCGGCCGATGACGAAGCCGCGCCGGGCAGCCTGCACCTCCCCGACCATGAAGCGCTCCACCTCCTCGATGCGGCGCAGGCCGCGCATGTCGGCATGGACCGCCAGCCAATAGCTGCGCTCGAACCGCAGCCCCGGCAGCACCCGCACCAGCTCGGGATACGACGCCGCCGCATAGTCATGCAGGATGCCGACACCGACGCCGGCCCGGATGGCCTCCATCTGCCCCACCACGCTGGCGCATTCGAAGCGCCGCGGGCAGAGGTCGGTGAGGGCGTCCATATAGTCCAGGCCCGTGCTGTAGGTGAGGTCCTGCACATAGGTCACGGCCAGCCGGTGGGCGAGATCCTTGGGGGTGGCGATGGGTCCCTGCGCCGCCAGATGGGCGCGTGCCGCATAGACGCTCAAGGTGTAGTCGGTGAGCTTGCGGCCTACCAGTCGCCCGGCGCGCGGTCGGTCCAGAACGACCGCAATGTCAGCCTCCCGTTTGGACAGGGAGAAGGTCTGCGGCAGGGGCACCAATTGGATCACCAGGTCGGGGTGGCGGCCGGCGAACTGGCCCAGGCGCGCGGCCAGAAAATAGGTGCCGAATCCATCGGGCGCGCCCACACGCACCGTGCCGCTGAGGCGCAGGTCCGCATTTCCGATCAGGGAGTGCGCCTTGACCATCTCGCTTTCCACCCGCTCAGCAATGGCCAGAAGC
Source organism: Azorhizobium sp. (assembly GCA_965227945.1). GTDB lineage: Bacteria > Pseudomonadota > Alphaproteobacteria > Rhizobiales > Xanthobacteraceae > Azorhizobium. The sequence goes on from CBDDGQ010000006.1 coordinate 265,563, forward strand.
TGTTCGCCGGCCGGGGTCGGCAGGCAGCCGCCGGGACTGCGCTCGAACACCTTGGCCCCGAGATCGGCCTCCAGCGCATTCAGCCGACGGGTCACGGTCGCGTGGTCCAGCCCCAGCTTGCGCGCCGCCGCCAGCATCTGGCCTTCCCGCGCCACCGCCAGGAACACCCGGGCATGATCCCAATTCATCGCCTTTGACCTTCATTTTCGCGGAATGATTGGGCGAACTTACCCGTTGCTCCGCGGCAATGCGACCTCTCTAACGGTTCTGACAGCCTGGAGAGGATCCCCCATGCAGACCATCGGCCATTACATCAGCGGAGCCCGCACCGACGGCGCCGCCGAAGGGCGTAGCGCCGCCACGTTTAATCCCGCCACCGGCGAGCAGATCGGCCGGGTGCTGCTGGCGTCCGCCGGCGAGGTAGACACCGCCGTGCGCGCCGCCGCCGCCGCCCTCCCCGCCTGGGCGGCGACGCCGGCCCCCGCGCGGGCGCGGGTGATGTTCCGCTTCAAGGATCTTCTGGAGCGCAACATGGATGCGCTCGCCGCCCTCATCACGAAGGAACACGGCAAGACCATCGAGGATGCCAAGGGGGAACTGACCCGCGGCATCGAGGTGGTGGAATTTTCCTGCGGCATCCCGCATCTGCTGAAGGGCGAATTTTCCGACCAGGTGGGCCGCGGCGTCGACACCTTCTCCATGCGCCATCCGGTGGGCGTGTGCGTCGGCATCACCCCGTTCAACTTCCCGGCCATGGTGCCGCTGTGGATGTTCCCGGTGGCGCTGGCCTGCGGCAACAGCTTCGTGCTGAAGCCCTCCGAGAAGGATCCCAGCCTCGCCCTTGTGCTGGCCGACCTGCTCTCGGAAGCCGGCCTGCCCGCGGGCGTGTTCAATGTGGTGAACGGCGACAAGGAAGCGGTGGACGCCCTGCTGGCCCATCCCAAGGTGGCCGCGGTGAGCTTCGTTGGGTCAACGGCGGTGGGCGAATATGTCTATCGCACCGCCACAGCGCACGGAAAGCGCGCCCAGGCGCTCTGCGGCGCCAAGAACCATCTGGTGGTGATGCCCGATGCGGACCTCGACCGCACCGTGGACGCGCTGATGGGGTCCGGCTACGGCTCTGCCGGCGAGCGCTGCATGGCGGTGTCGGTGGCGGTGGCCGTGGGCGGCATCGGCGATGAGCTGATCGCCCGCCTTGCCCCCAAGGTCCGCGCCCTGAAGGTCGGGCCCGGCACCGATCCGGACAGTGAAATGGGGCCGCTGGTGACCCGCGAGCACCTGGCCAAGGTCTCCGGCTATGTGGACACGGGCGTTGCCGAAGGCGCCGACCTGGTGGTGGACGGCCGCGGCCTGAAGCTGCAGGGCCACGAGAACGGCTATTATCTCGGCGGCTGCCTGTTCGATAATGTCACGCCCGACATGAAGATCTATCGCGACGAGATCTTCGGCCCGGTGCTGAGCGTGGTCCGTGTGCCCGGCTTCGACGAGGCGCTGAAGCTGGTCAATGAGCACGAATATGGCAATGGCGCCGCCATCTTCACCCGCGACGGCGATGCCGCCCGCGCCTTCGATTACGGCGTGCAGGCCGGCATGGTTGGCATCAATGTGCCGATCCCCGTCCCCATCGCCTATCACTCCTTCGGCGGCTGGAAGCGGTCCATCTTCGGCGATCGCAATGTCTATGGCGTGGAGGGCGTCGGCTTCTATACGCGGGTGAAGACCACCACCACCCGCTGGACCGGCGGCACCCGCGGGGGCGCGGAATTCGTCATGCCGGTGCTCGCCTGAGCGTGTGACCACGGACGCCGGAGCTTGGGCTCCGGCGTCCGTCCTCCTGGCGCTGCGCGGCCAAGGATGTATGGTGCGCCCGGCTCGGTGGCCTTGGGCCCGGCCTGCCCGGCCCCCATGCAACCATTTGAGAGCTCGAGCGTTACCTCCCATGGCCTTGTTCTGGACAACCCCTCTCGCGCGCCCGATCCCGCTTCTGGGAGAAACGACCATCGTCGTGACCCTCGAGGATGGAGCCGAGCTGATGCGCCAGCGCTTCGGCAATATTCTGAAGTCGGCGGCCTTCGGCTACACCCTGTCGCTGCTCACCGCCGCGGCGGACAGCGGCAAAAGTGCCGATGTCGAAACCGCCACCCTCCAGCTCGAACGCTTCCTGCGCGGCAATCATCTCGCCTGAGGCTACCGCAGAGGCGTGCTGAGGCCTATCCAGCAAGGCGTGGTTGACCGCTTCGGCTAAGTGGATCGCCGCAGCGCTACGCCCCAGAGCGTCGCCATCAGCACCACATTGAGCAGAGTCAGGCCCACCACGACCTCCAGCATCCAGGGCACGCCGAAACGGGCGGCGATGAAGCCGGCAACGGACGGCGCCAGCGCCTGCGCCAGCAGATTGGGCCGCGCCAGGCGGCCCACCAGCGGGGCGTAGCGTTCGGGGCCGAACAGGGCCAGCGGCAAGGTGCCCCGCGCGATCGAATAGACGCCGTTGCCCGCGCCATACAGCACCAACGCCAAGCCTTGCACGCCAAACCCAGCGGCCAGCAGCCCCAGTCCTCCCGCCATGAGCAGCACGGCGGCCGCCAGGGTCCAGAGCGGATGGTGGCGGCCTCGTCCCGCCATCTCCACGATCCGCGCGGCCACCTGGGCCGGGCCGATGAGCATGCCCAGCGACACCGCGGTTGCCAGGCTCAGACCCTGCGCCTGCAACAAGCCCAGCAGATGGATCGACACCGTCGCCGTGGTGACGCCGCCCAGCACCAGGACGGCGGAAAACAACTGAAAACAGCGGCGCTCGTGCCGGCTCAAGGGCACCTCCCGCACTGGGCGCTCCTCGGGCATCTGCGGCTTGCGGGCCAGCGCCGGCGGCAGCACCCAGAGCAGCAGCGGCACGCAGCCCAGCAGGTGGACGGCGGCATAGACGAAACAGGTGTCCCGCCAGCCCAGGGACGCCACCAGATACGCCGAGATGGGCCAGCACACTGTGCTGGCGAAGCCGCCCCACAAGGTGAGCTGGGTGATCGCCGATCGCGCGCCGGCGCCATAAAGCCGGCCCAGGGTGGCGAAGGCCGCATCATAGAGGCTCGCCCCCATGCCCAGGCCCAGCACCAGCCAGCCGGCGACGAACAGCGTCAGGTTGTGGGCAAGACCCACCATCACCAGCCCGACCGCCAGCAGGGCGCACCCCACCGCCATCACCCCCCGGCCGCCGTCCCGGCCGATGCGCGCCCCCACCCGGGGCGAGACCAGCCCCGCCACCAGCAGGCCAGCAGAGAGCGCGCCGAAGATCCAGGGCAGACGCCAGCCGGTGCTGGCCGCCACCGGGGGTGCCAGCACCGCCAGCAGATAATAGGAACTGCCCCAAGCGAAGATCTGAACCAGTCCCAAGGCGGACACCACCGCACCGCGCGGCATCGCGCGCAGCGGGGGCGCCTCGCTCGCCGGCAGGCTGGGTGCGGTCACCGGACCTCGCTGAGGCTAAGGCGGGCGTCCAGTTCAGCGGCCGCCGTCTTGCGTTCGCTGTAGCGGTCGGTGAGCGCAGCGGCGACCGGCCGGGTCAGCAGGGTGAATTTCACCAATTCTTCCATCACGTCCACCAGCCGGTCGTAATAAGCCGAGGGACGCATGCGCCCCTCTTCGTCGAATTCGTCATAGGCCTTGGCGACCGAGGATTGGTTGGGGATGGTGATCATCCGCATCCACCGCCCCAGGATGCGCAATTGATTGACCGCATTGAAGGATTGCGATCCGCCGGAGACCTGCATCACCGCCAGGGTCCGGCCCTGGGTCGGCCGGATCGCACCAAGGGCCAGGGGAATCCAGTCGATCTGCGCCTTCAGCACCGCGCTCATGGCGCCGTGTCGTTCCGGGCTGGTCCACACCTGCCCTTCCGACCATTGCGCCAGATCCCGCAATTCCTGCACCTTGGGGTGGTCGGCGGCCACGGCGTCCGGCAGCGGCAGGCCGGCGGGATCGAACACCCGCGTGTCGGCGCCCAGATGTTGGAGCAGGCGCTCGGCCTCCAGGGTCAGCAGCCGGCTGTAGGAGCGCGCCCGCAGGGAGCCGTACAGCAGCAGGATCCGCGGCGGATGGGTGGGCAGTATCCCGGCCCGAAGCGCCTCGGCGGACGGGAGTTGGAGGAGCGCCGGATCGACGCTGGGCAAGGTCTGGTCCATCAGCGCGCCTCCCGGGCCGCCACCGCGCGGGCGGCGCCCCGCTCATACCAGCCCTGGGAGCGGTTCACGATCCACACCACGGAGAGCATCACCGGCACCTCCACCAGCACCCCCACCACGGTCGCCAGCGCCGCCCCGGAGTGGAAGCCGAATAGGCTGATCGCCGCCGCCACCGCCAGCTCGAAGAAATTGGAGGCGCCGATCAGCGCCGAGGGGCCGGCCACGCAATGGGCCTCGCCCACCAGCCGGTTGAGCCCATAGGCCAGAGCGGCGTTGGCATAGACCTGGATCAGGATCGGCACGGCCAGCAGCGCGATCACCAGCGGCTGCGCCAGAATCTGCTCGCCCTGGAAGGCGAACAGCAGCAACAGCGTGGCCAGCAGCGCCACCAGCGAGAGTGGCCCCAGCACCGCCAAAAGTCGGGAGAGCGCCGCTTCGCCGCCCCTGGCGAGCAGACGGCGGCGAAGCAGCTGCGCCACCATCACCGGCAGCACGATGTAGAGCCCCACAGACAGCACCAGCGTGCCCCACGGAACGGTGATGGCGGACAGGCCCAGCAGCAATCCCACGATGGGCGCAAAGGCCACCACCATGATGGCATCGTTCAGCGCCACCTGGGACAAGGTGAAATGCGGCTCCCCCCGGGTGAGGTTGGACCACACGAACACCATGGCCGTGCAGGGCGCCGCCGCCAGGATGATGAGACCGGCGATGTAGCTGTCGATCTGGTCCGCCGGCAGCCACGGGCGAAACAGCCAGCCGATGAACAGCCAGCCCAAGGCCGCCATGGAGAAGGGCTTCACCGCCCAGTTGATGAAGAGCGTGACGCCGATGCCCCGCCAATGCCGGCCCACTTCGCGCAGGGCGGCGAAATCGATCCTCAGCAGCATGGGAATGACCATGAGCCAGATCAGCACCGCAACCGGCAGGTTGACCCTGGCGACCTCGGCCGCCCCGATCACCTGGAACACGCCGGGCATCAGATGGCCAAGGGCGATGCCTACGACGATGCAGGCGGCAACCCACAGGGTCAGATAACGCTCAAAGGTGGACATGGGGACCGGCTTTCAGGGCTTGGAGATCGGGTGGCCGCGGGCGTCCACCACCGGCTCGCCGTCTTCCTTTGTAAAGGCACCGGTCTGCGGGGCGGGGAGAAGGTCCAGCACCGTTTCTGAGGGCCGGCAAAGCTTGACGCCCAGCGGCGTCACCACGATGGGCCGGTTGATGAGAATGGGGTGGGTCATCATGGCATCGAGCAAGTGATCGTCGCTCAAGCTCGGATCACTAAGCCCGAGTTCCGCGAACGGCGTGCCCTTCTCGCGCAGCACGGCGCGCACCGGCACGCCCATGCGGGCGATCAGCTCCGCCAGCGCAGCGCGCGTGGGTGGGGTCTTCAGATATTCGATCACCTCCGGCTCGATGCCGGCATTGCGGATCAGCCCCAGCACGTTGCGCGAGGTGCCGCAGGCGGGGTTGTGATAGATCAAGACGGTCATCGGGGGGCTCACGTGTTGGGATTGTGGGCGACGGTGGCCCCCGCGGATCGACCGATTTCCCGCAACCGTGCGCTCAGCGAGACCTTGTCCAGGCTGCTCATTGGCAATGCTGTAAAAGCTGAAATGCGGTTCTTGAGGTAGCGGAAGGCGGTCACGAAGGCGGCTTCCCGCTGCAGGTCGCTGCCCTCGGCAGCGGCCGGATCCTCAATGCCCCAGTGGGCCGTCATCGGCTGTCCCGGCCAGATGGGGCAGGTCTCGCCCGCAGCGTTGTCGCAGACGGTAAAGACGAAATCCATGGTCGGGGCATCGGCGGTGGCGAACTCGGTCCAGGATTTTGAGCGAAATCCATCGGCGGGATAGCCCGCGCTGTCGAGCACCTTCAATGCCAAAGGGTGGACTGCGCCTTTGGGTTGGCTGCCCGCAGAAAACGCCCGGAAACGCCCGGCGCCGTCCTTGGACAGAATGCTCTCCGCAAGGATCGAGCGGGCGGAATTTCCGGTGCACAGGAACAGCACGTTGAAGAGGCGTGGGGACGCATTCGTCTCAGACATTGGCCTTATCCTTTGCTGGATCACAGGAGATCGCGGCGCTCACGCCACAGACTTCCGGCCGACCCTGGCAGCAGTCGTGCATAAGGAAGGCGATCAGCCCCGACAGCGTCGGATAGGCAGCGCTGTAGATGATTGAACGGGCCTCGCGCCGGGAGGCGATCAGGCCGGCCCGCTCCAGATGGCTCAGGTGGAAAGATACGTTGGACGCGGATGCTTCCACCCCGACCGCGAGCGCGCCGGCCGACATCCCGTCCGGCCCGGCCGTCACCAGCAGGCGCAGCAGGCGCAGGCGGGTCTCCTGAGACAGCGCGGCGAAGGCGACAAGGGCTTGCGAGGCATCCATGTCATTTCAATACTTCAATGACTATTGAAATGTCAATGGGAATCATGCCCCAAAGGGGAGCGACGGCGCCGGGGCGATGAGTTGCCCTGGCAGAAGGGCAGCGGACATGCGGGCGCAACGTCCCGCCAGAGTCTGGCGGTCTGACGCGGCGGGGGTCCAAGATCTCACCCCGGCTTTCGTACGATCGGCTCTGAAGGTCTTCGATCCGCCGGCGCCCGGGCGCCGCGCGTCATGGCGCGCGACGGCGCGGCCCATCCGTCCCGACGGGCGCACGCCGAATGGCTGCGGCGAGGGACAGTCCCCACCGCAGCCGGCCGTTCAGCATGGCTCCGGACGTCTGCCTCAGGCGGCGTTGGTCTGCACCAGGCTTGCGCCATCGGAGCGGCCGATCTCGCGCAACTGATTCCCCAGCGAGGCCTTGTCGAGCGTGGAAACGGGCAGCGCCGTGAAGCTGGAGATGCGGTTCTTCAGATAGCGGAAGGCCTTCACGAACGCTGCCTCGCGCTGGATATCCGTCCCTTGTTCCAGGGTCGGATCCTCGATGCCCCAATGCGCGATCATCGGCTGACCCGGCCACACCGGGCAGGTTTCCCCGGCGGCGTGGTCACAGACGGTGAAGACGAAATCCATCACCGGCGCGTCCGGCGCGGCAAACTCCAGCCAGGACTTCGACCGTGCGCCCTCGGTGGGAAAGCCGGCGGCATCGAGGGTCTTCAGGGCCAGCGGATCGACCGTTCCCTTGGGGTGGCTCCCGCCCGAATAGGCGCGGAAGCGTCCGGCGCCCAGCTTGCTGAGGATGCTCTCTGCCAGGATCGAGCGAGCGGAATTTCCACTACACACAAATAACACGTTAAAAATGCGCCCAGGCGCGTTCAGCTCAGACATTCTTGTTGTCCTTCGAGGAGCGATGGGAGAGTTCGGCGGGCATCCACAGACGTCGGGTTGGCCCAGGCAACGGTCCAGGACAAAAAATTCTCATGACGCCCACGCGCCGGATCGCTGGCGCTGCCAAACGGGGCGCGCGTCCGCGGCCGGACGGAAGCAGCCTCGCACGGGCCAAACAAAAGATTGATGACGGTATTCCACGGTCCCGCACTGCCGCACCGTCTGACGCAGCGGCACTTTTCCCGACACCGGCTGGCTCCCCCAAGGGCATCGGCGGGCCGGCGGGCTCCGGCTAACCGTAGTAGGAGATGTATTTGCGGAAGTAGGCTTCCCAGGTGACCTTCTCGCCACGCACGAGGAAGGTGGTGGCATCGTTCACCCATCGCACATCCAGCGCGCGGGCCACCAACGGGTGGATGGGCACTTGCAAGCTGCGCAGGGAATCCAGTGGTCCGGGAAACCAGAACGGCTGGGACACGCCCAGTTCACGGGCGATCTGCTTCATCAACATGGTCAGCAGCCGCCCGTTCGGGTGGGCGGTGGTGTAGAACAGCTGCTTCTTGCGGAAGTTCTCCAGAATATAAGCGCCAATGCCGCCGGGAAACTTGGCATCCATCGCCTGCAACCGCTGCTCTTCGAACACATGCCGGCGCTTGACGTCGATGACCCCCTTCACCGCCAAGGTGCGATAGGCCTCAAAGCGCGCCTGCGGATCCGGGATCTCCTTGCGCAGGCGCGCCAGCAGGCCGTCGAAATAAGTGAATTCGAAATTGGGCAGGTCGCGGTTCCGCGCCAGCTTGTCGTCAGGGCCGTTGAAGGCATCGAATGGCCAGAGCGAGGCAAAGCGGATGCAGGGATAGCGCAGGGTCGGCAGCGTATCCGGCACAAAGGCTCGCAGCGGATACTGCTCCCATTCCTGGATGTCCTGGATCAGCAGGAGGTCGCATTCTTCCAGATCGCGCTTGCCCTGCTCATGCAGGTTGGCCGGCAACTCCATGAAGTGGTGCTTCACCGAGAAGCGGCGGGCGAAGATCGGATTGTCGCGGAAGGCCTCCGCCACCAGATTGCCCTGGCAGTTGCCGAAGATCAGCACCTTCTTGGTGCCGGCCCGTCGGCCGGAGGCGGACGATCGCGGTGCCAGGGTCGCGGGCGCATCCCCACCCGGCGCCAGCGCGTGCAGATCCAGGGCCGAGAGCCGCAGCCAGCCATTGCCGAAATGGCGAATGGCGAAGTCGATGCTGCGCGGCGCCCCGGCCTCCAGGGCGACATCCACCGGCACATCGAAGGCCAGCGCCGCACGGCCCTCCGCAAAGTCCGCGGCCTTGAACACCTGCTCTCCGAGAATCACCCGGTCCCGGGTGCGCACGCGGATCTCCAGCACCGGCGCCTCGGGCGCCCGCGGCCGATCAATGGTGCAGGCGACATCAAGCCGATACGCCCCCACGGGCAGCCGCAGGATGGCGGAGGCTCGCCCCAGCTTCAGCCGGGTGATGGACGCCGGCGTCAGCCGCACGTCGCCGGAGATCGGCAGCGTTCGCAAACGGCCGAGCAGGCGCCAGAGCGGAGGCGCCGACTGCGCCGGCAGCGCATCGAGCGGATGCAGCGTCACCTCGGTGACCTGGATGATCGCATTGCCGAAATGCGAGAAGCGGAATTCAAACGGGGCGTCCGCACCGCCTTCGATGCTCAGCGCCTCGGGTACCTCGAAGGCCAGGCTCAGGTCGCCGTCCCGCAGTTCCGCCGCGGTAAAATCCCGCCATGCCCGCTGCACCCGGTTCTGCGCGATCACTTCCAGGCCGAGCACCGGGTGGGTCCCCTGCACCGGCATCTTCACCCGGCAGCGGAAGCTGATGCGATAATGTCCGCGCGGCAGCCGCAGGAACGGGCCGTAGAGAAACACCCGCGCCGGCAGCGGAGAGACCACCCACACGGAACCGTCCGGCCGCCGCAGGGCCGGTGGCCGAACTTCCATGCTCGTCAGCAAGGCGCGCGACGCCGCACGCAAGTCACGGCTCGCCGATGCCGGCGCCGTATCCGCATCATCCAGGATCATGGTCAGGTGCCCACCACAGGCGCGTCTGCATGCTGCACGCCACTCTTCATCCTCTTGGCCAAGCGCTTCGTCCGATGGTCGGCAGGCCTTGCGGTGGACCCGCCACCTTTGCCTGGACGACCCGTTTGCGGTTAGCATAAAGGCATAGGCGAAGTGCGGCGAGAGTGGGATCACAACAAGATGCGGGTGACACGGCAGCAGGCGGAGTGCCCGCGCGCCCCGGCCGGCGGCGGCGTCCTGAGGGCCGGCCAAGCCTCATGAGTGCCTTCTCCTCGCTGTTGGACATGCTGCATCACAGCGCCACCCACACGCCCGACGCCCGCGCGCTGGTCTTTGCGTCTGCGCCGAGCGCCGACGTCGCCCTGACGTTCCGCGAGCTGGAGGCCCAGGCCGCCGCCCTAGCCGTTCGGCTGCGGGCCGAGACCGATCCGGGCGACCGGGCGCTGCTGATCTTCCCCACCGGGCTGGAATTCGTGGTGGCCTATTTCGCCTGCCTGATGGCGGGCGTGGTGGCGGTGCCCCTGATGCCGCCGCGGCGCAACGCCAGCCAGGATTCCAGCGCCGCCATCATGGCCGATTGCCGCCCGCGCCTCGCGCTCAGCCCCGCCGGGGACGGCGAAGATCCGCGCGGCACCTTACGCCAGCGCCTGGCGGACGCTGGCATCGCCCACCTCACGGTGGCCTTGGCGCCGGACGCCGTGGCCGCCGCCGGCCTGACGCCGGTTCCGGGCCGGACCGATCTGGCATTTCTGCAATACACGTCGGGCTCCACCTCCACGCCCAAGGGCGTGATGGTCAGCCACGGCAATCTGCTGGCCAATCTGGAGATGATGCGCCAGCGTTTCGGCAACAGCGCCCGCTCGGTGCATGTGAGTTGGATTCCGCTCTATCACGACCTCGGCCTGATCCTGAACCTGCTGCAGCCGCTCTATCTGGGGGCCACTTGCGTGCTGATGACGCCCTCGGGCTTCATGCACCGGCCGCTCAACTGGCTGCGGGCCATCCATGCCTACGGCGCGGAAGTCGCCGCAGCGCCGAACTTTGCCTACCATCTGTGTGTGGATCGCTTCCGGCCGGAGCAGATGGAGGGGGTGGATCTCAGCGGCTGGAAGGTGGCCGTGAACGGCGCCGAGCCGGTGCGGGCCGCCACCATGGCGCGCTTTGCCGAGACCTTTGCGCCTTATGGATACGATCCGCGTACCATGCACCCCACCTACGGCCTGGCGGAAGCCACGCTGGTGGTGAGCACAGCGCCGCGCGGCAGCGGGCCGCGCGTGCGCCCGGTCAGCGCCACCGCCCTGAAGGCTGGCCGTGTGGCCCCGCCGGACAGCCCCGACGATGCCCAGCCGCTGGTGAGCTGCGGTCCAGCGGTGCCGGGCGTGAGCATCGCCATCGTCGATCCGGTGACCCGGCAACCGGTCGCACGGGACCAGATCGGCGAAGTCTGGGTGCAGGGGCAGAGCGTGGCCGGCGGTTATTGGCAGCGTCCGGCGGTGAGCGAGGCCACCTTTCGCGCCCGCATGGTCGCACCGCCCGGCGAAGCGGAGATCGCCGGCACCTGGCTGCGCACCGGCGACCTCGGGCATCTGGATGCGTCCGGCGACCTTGCGCTGGTGGGTCGGATCAAGGACGTGCTGATCATCCGCGGGGTCAATCATTATCCCCAGGACATCGAGGCGACCGTCGCCGACGCCCACCCCGCCCTGCGCCGCGACTTCGGCGCAGTGTTCACCCTTCTGGATGCCCAGGGGACGGAGCAGGTGATCCTGGTGCAGGAGGTCGAGCGCACCCAGCGCCACGGCCTTGCGGAAGACGAGGTGGTTGCCGCGGCCCGCGCGGCCGTGGCAAACAACCATGATCTGTCGTTGCACAAAGTGGTGCTGATCCGTCCCGGCACCATTCCCAAGACCACCAGCGGCAAGATCCAGCGCGCGCTCACCCGGCAGCGCTGGCTGGACGGCAGCCTCGAGGTGTGGACCGCCCGCCCGCAGCCGGACGCTCTGACGGAAACCTGACCTTGACCCCCGACGGGCCCGATCCTTCGGCCCGGCCGATAGCGGATGTTCCATGGCAAGCCTGATCGAGATCGAAGCCTTCTGCACGGAGCGGCTGGCCGCCATGCTGGAGCTGGAGCCCGCCCACATCACCCCCGTCACCAGCTTCGCCAGCCTTGGCCTGGATTCGTCCACGGCGGTGCATTTCGTGCTGGAACTGGAGGATTGGCTGGGGATCGAGCTTTATCCCGCCGTCACCGATGACTTCCCCACTGTCGGCGCCCTGAGCGCGCATCTGGCCGGACTGACGGTCTGAGGTTGGAGCGCGTGGCGGATGCGTGAAGTCGCTTGCATGATGCTAGCAACCTCCCTTAGCATGGCGCCATGCCCCGCAAGACCTTCAGCGAAATGCAATGCCCGGTGGCCCGGACCCTGGATCGGGTGGGCGAATGGTGGAGCCTGCTGATCCTGCGCGACGCCTTCCAGGGCATCACGCGGTTCGATGGGTTTCAGAAGAGCCTCGACATCGCCCCGAATATCCTCACCCGCCGCCTCGCGGCGCTGGTGGAGGGCGGCCTGATGGAGCGGCGGCAATATTGCGCCCGACCGCCCCGACATGAATATGTGCTGACCCCCCTGGGCGAGGCGTTCCGTCCCCTGGTGCAAATGCTCTCGGCCCTGGGCACGCGCCATTTCGCCCCAGAAGGGGCAGCGGTGGACATCATCAACAGCGAGACCGGGGCGCGCGCCGAACCGGTGCTGGTGGACCGGGTCAGCGGGCGGCCCATGAGCGACCCGGTCTTTCGCGCCGTGCCCGGCCCGGCGGCCGATGCTGTGACGCGGGCCCGCTTCGCGGCTGGCGTCGATGGAAAACCAGCGCCGGACGGCTCCGCATGAAGCACCAGCCGGCCGCATCCGCCGCGCCGGAGGTGCCGCACAGCGCCCGGACCTTGCGCCTGCTGCAGGCGCCGGTGCTGCCGCTGCTGCTCACCCTCGCCTGGCCAAACATCCTCATCATGCTGGTACAGGCCTCCACCGGCCTGGTGGAGACCTGGTGGCTGGCGCATCTGGGCACCGATGCCCTGGCCGGCATGGCCCTGGTGTTCCCGGCGGTGATGCTGATGCAGATGATCGCCGGCGGCGCCATGGGCGGGGGCATCTCCTCCGCCATCGCCCGCGCCTTGGGCGCCGGCCGCCGCGAGGATGCCAACGCGCTGGTCCTGCATGCGCTCCTCATCAACGGCGCCATCGGCCTGGGCTTCAGCGCCCTGATGCTGACCTGCGGCGCCCCCGTCTACCGGCTGCTGGGCGGTGAAGGGGCCGCGCTGGAAGCGGCGCTGCGCTATTCCGACGTGGTGTTCGCCGGCAACATCTTCATCTGGCTGATGAACGGCCTGTCCAGCGTGATCCGCGGCACCGGCAACATGGTGGTCCCGGGTGTCGTGATCTGTGCCGGCGCCGTGCTCCTGGTGCCGCTGTCGCCGCTGCTGATCTTCGGCTTCGGCCCGGTGCCGGCGCTGGGCATTGTCGGCGGCGGGGCGGCGCTCATCCTCTATTACATCGCCGGCACGCTTCTGCTGGGCTGGTATGTGCTGTCGGGGCGCAACCTCGCCCGCCTGCATCGGGCGCGCCTGCGCTGGCCGCTGTTCCGCGACATCCTGCGGGTGGGGGCGGTCGCCGCCATCACCTCGGTGATGACCAATGTGACCATCGCTTTGTCCACCGGGCTGGTGGGCCAGGCTGCAGGGGTGGAGGCGGTGGCCGGATTCGGCACCGGGGCGCGACTGGAATATCTGCTGGTGCCGCTGGTGTTCGGCTTCGGCGGGCCGCTGGTGGCCCTGGTGGGCACCAATATCGGCGCCGGCCAGGGGGCCCGGGCCATGCACATCGCCACCGTGGGCGCGGCCCTTACCTTCGCCATGACCGAGGCGATTGGTGTTGCGGCTGCGCTCTGGCCCGCCGCCTGGCTGGGCCTGTTCAGCGCCGATCCGGGAATGATCGAGACCGGCAGCACCTATCTGCGCATCGTCGGACCGTTCTATGGATTCTTCGGGCTGGGCATGGCGTTCTACTTCGGGTCGCAGGGGGCCGGCCGGCTGTTCTGGCCGCTGGTGGCAGGATTTCTGCGGGTGGTCATCGCCATCGGCGGCGGCTGGCTGGCGCTGCGCGTCACCGGCGCGCTGGGCGGCTTGTTCGCGGCCCTGGCCACAGGCCTTGTGGCCTATGGGCTGGTGATGACCATCGCGGTGCGCTCCGGCGCCTGGTTCCAAGGCCGCCCGCTTTAAGTCCTGCAACAACCGGCCCGCCGGCCAAGGTCAGCAGCGCGGGCGCGAGGCACGGCCGGCGAACGTCAGCGTTTCCGTGGCTACACTTTATTTGTATATCGTGAGCTACACTCGTTCCCGCCACAGTTCAAAGCTACCCCGCGTCAACCCTTCACGGTTGAAGCTAGGACGGAGCCACATATGGAAAGCGCCCGCGTTCATCTCTACCAGTTCGCCTCCGGCGCTCAATGGGCGCCCGGCGACAGCGTGGAGGCCTATCTGCGGCAGTTGATGGATCTGGACATGGGGTCCACCCCGCGGGCGGACCGGATTGCCACCTTGACCCTGTTCCTCGACGAAGCCTTCCAGCTGGCCCATTCGGTGGGCTGGACCGGGCATGTGCGCGAAGCCCCGCAGATGTTTGCCCTGCCGGGCCTGCCGGCCGAGGAGCAGGTATACATGGTGGCCTGGGAGCAGGATGACGGCGTGGCCTTTGCCGCCGCTCCCTATCCCCTTCCCTGGCTTGAAGCCAAGGCCAGCCGCTACACGGACAGCAGCCGCGCCGTGCCGGCCGCGCCGCGCGTGGAGGAGCGCGCCCCCGCCCCTTTTGAAGCAGCCCCGGCCGCCGTGCGGCCGCGCGAGGAGGATATCGATCCCTTCGCGGAATTCGTGCGCCGGGGCGAGGAAGCCGCCCGGCTGACGCGCGATGCCGCCGCGCCCGCCGAGGAAGAGCGCGAAGCGCCCTCCCGCCGGTTTTTCTGACGCGCCGGATCGTTCCGGTGTCAGGCTCCGGGCGCTGCGCCCGGGGCCGTCCGCCTTACCCGTTCAGACCAGCCGCAAGGCCGGCCGCCGCCGCTGGGCGGTGATCCAGGGCCCGGCCGCGTCGAACAGGCCCACACCCAGCGAAAATCCCGCCGCATCCAGCAAGGCCTTGAGGGCCGGCAGCGCGGTGCGCCCGCCGCCATTGGGCCGATGCAACAGAAGCCATCCGCCGTCGCGCAGCATGAACCGGCTGCGGGAGATGAGTCGCGCCAGATCCTCCCCCTCCGGTGCCGGGTCGACGATCACCGCATCGGCCGCGCCATGAGCGATGCAATCCAGGCTGCGCGGAGCACAGCCCACATTCACGAATCCGGCGCGCCACAGATCCAGCGACCGGGACAGACAGTCCTGGCCCACCACCACGATATGGTGCTGCGGCAGCAGGCGCGTGGCCGCCGCCATTTCGGCAAGGCTGCTGCGGCCGGCACCGGCGTCCGGACGCGCGCCCGGTTCCGGAGGGTCGTCGGTGCGGGCCGGAGCCGGCGCCGCGCGGGTCATATCAAGAGCAAGGGGCATAGGGCCTCCCGTGGGATGATCGGCGCGCCACGCCGTGGCGCCCGACCCACCGCAAGAATGGGCGGCCGGCCATAAGCCCGCCATCGGGAAGGCAGGGTCCGGTCATAAGCCCGGCATAAGGCGCACAACCGCCTACCTTCGAAAGTCACTGCCGCCCCGTGGCCGCTGCGGCAGGGGCGACGGTGCCGGGCCGGCGTGCCGACGGGATCGTGCGATTTGCCCTTGCGCCCCCTGGAGGCGACGGGCATCCGGGGTTAGATGGGACCGCGCAGCACTTTCCGCTGCCCCGATCCGGCCCGCCACCCGCCGCCTCACCCCGGAGCGCGCATGCCCGCGACCGCTTTGCCCCGCCACGTTCTGATTCCTCTCATCGTGGCCTGTGCGCTGTTCATGGAGCAGGTGGATTCCACCGTCATCTCCACCTCTTTGCCCGCCATTGCCGCCTCGCTGCAGGACGATCCGGTCTCGCTCAAGCTGGCGCTGACCTCCTATCTGCTGAGTCTGGCGGTGTTCATCCCCGCCTCGGGCTGGGCGGCGGACCGATTCGGCGCGAAGACGGTGTTCCGCTCGGCCATCGTCATCTTCACCCTGGGGTCAATCCTGTGCGGGCTGTCCACCAGCCTGCTGGACTTCGTGCTCTATCGCGTGATCCAGGGCATGGGCGGGGCCATGATGGTGCCGGTGGGGCGCCTGGTCATCCTGCGCAGCGTGCCCAAGTCCGAACTGGTGTCGGCGTTGGCGTGGCTCACCATTCCCGCGCTGCTGGGGCCGGTGATGGGACCACCGCTGGGCGGCTTCATCACCACCTATTTCGACTGGCGGCTGATCTTCTTCATCAACGTGCCCATCGGCGTGCTGGGCGTGATTCTCGCCACCCGCTTCATCGAGAATGTGCGCGAGGAGGACGTGCCGCCGCTGGATCTGCGCGGCCTGGTGCTGTCCGGCATCGGCTTGTCCGGGCTGGTGTTCGGCTTTGCGGTCACCGGCCAGCATCTGGTGCCCTATTGGATGGCCGGCGGCATCACCCTGATCGGGGCCATCGCGTTGATCTTCTACGTGCGCCATGCCCGCCATACGCCCCATGCGGTGCTGGATCTGAGCCTGCTGCGGATCCCCACCTTTCGCGCCGCGGTCACCGGCGGCTCGCTGTTCCGGATCGGGGTCGGGGCGATCCCGTTCGCGCTGCCCTTGATGCTTCAGCTCACCTTCGGCCTGTCGCCGTTCGCCTCGGGCATGCTCACCTTTGCCTCGTCCGCCGGGGCGCTGGTGATGAAGACGACGGCCAAGCCGATCCTGCGGCGGTTCGGATTCTGGCGGGTGCTGGTGTTCAACTCGCTGCTGTCGTCCGCCTTCATCGCCGCCAACGCGCTGTTCACGCCGCAGACGCCGCATTTCGCCATCGTGGCGGTGCTGCTAATGGGCGGCTTCTTCCGCTCGCTGGAATTCACCGCCATCAACGCCATGGCTTATGCGGACGTGTCGCAGCCGGAGATGAGCCGGGCCACCTCGTTCGTCAGCGTCGCCCAGCAGGTGTCAATCTCGCTGGGGGTGGCGCTGGCCGGCATGGTGCTGGAGGCGATGCGCAGCGTTCGCGGCGAGACGGCGCTGCAACTCTCCGACTTCACACCGGCATTCCTGGTGGTGGCGGCAGTGAGCGCCCTGTCGGTGTTCAGCTTCCTGGGCCTGCCGCCCGATGCCGGAGCGGAAGTCTCCGGCCATCGCGACAAGGCCGCCACCCTGCCGGATCCGCGCGGCGAGGTGCACCCGGGGTCGTGACCGCTCAGTCGGCGGCCGGCTCTGGCGCAGGCGTCGCCTGGCCGCGGAAGCCGGTGGCCACCAGATAGAGCTCGGCGGAATCCGCCCGGCTGGCGGCCGGCTTGAGATGCCGCACGGTGGCGAAATCCCGCTTCAGATCCCCGAGCAGCGTGCCTTCGGTGCCGCCTTGGATCACCTTGGCGATGAAGCTGCCGCCCGGCGCCAGCACCTGGCGGGCGAATTCCGCAGCCAGTTCCACCAGGGCGACGATCTTCAGATGGTCGGTCTTCTTGTGGCCGGTGGCGTTGGCCGCCATGTCGGACAACACCACATCCGCCTGCCCGTCCAGCATGGCCAGCAGCTGCCCCGGCGCCTTGGGATCGAGAAAGTCCATCTGGGCGAAGGTGACGCCGGTGACGTGGTCCATTTCCAGAAGGTCGATGGCGACGATCTTGCCGTGGCCCTCGGACACGCCGACCTTCTTGGCCGCCACCTGGCTCCAGCCACCGGGGGCCGCGCCCAGATCGACCACCCGCATGCCCCGGCGCAGCAGGTGCAGCTTCTCGTCGATCTCGATCAGCTTGAAGGCGGCACGCGAGCGGAAGCCCTCGCGCTTGGCGCGGGCCACATAAGGGTCGTTGAGCTGGCGCTGCAGCCATTTCTGCGAGGAGGTGGTGCGGCCGCGCGAGGATTTCACCCGCACCTTCAGGGGGCGCGCGTCAGGGCCGCGGGGAGAGGTGGTCAAACGCGATGCTCCGGCTGAAGAAGGGACGGGCTACGGTTGCGCTTCCACACCCCGTCGGCCCGCATAAGCTGCACCAGCATGCCTTCGCGCAAGCCCCGATCGGCCACCCGGAGACGATCGGTGGGGAACGCCTCGCGCACCGCTTCCATGATGGCGCAGCCGGCCAGGACGAGATCGGCCCGCTGGGCGCCGATGCAGGGATTGGAAACCCGCTCCTCGAACGACATGCCCATGAGGCGGTCCACCACCTCGGAAATGTCGCGGGCATGCAGCCAGGCCCCATCCACGCGGGTGCGGTCATAGCGGTCAAGGCCGAGATGAATCCCGGCGATGGTGGTCACCGTGCCCGAGGTGCCGAGCAGATGCATGCGGCCCGGCTGGCGCACGCCCCAGCTCTGGCGCACGCCTTCCAGCATGTCCGCCACTTCCGCCACCATGGCCTCGAACAGATCGCGGGAGACCTTCACCCCGCCATGGCGCTCGGCCAGCGACACCACGCCCACGGGGAGCGAGGCCCAGGAGCGGATGCGGGCGCGGGGCGGGCCGTCGTCGCCGGCGGCGCGGCGGCCCAGCCACACCACTTCGGTGGAGCCGCCGCCGATGTCGAACAGGATGGCGCCTTCGCAGGTCGGGTCCACCAAAGGCGCGCAGCCGGCGGCCGCGAGCCCCGCCTCGGTGCGCCGGTCCACCACTTCCAGAACGAGGCCGGTGCGCTCGGTCACCGCGGCGCAGAAATCCTCGCCATTGGCGGCGGCGCGGCAGGCCTCGGTGGCGATCACCCGGGTGCGGGTCACGCCCCGGGCGCTGATCTTGCCGGCGCACACTTCCAGCGCCGACACCGCCCGGCCCATGGCCGCCGTGCTCAGGCGGCCGCTGGCGGTGAGGCCCTCGCCGAGGCGGACGATGCGGGAGAAGGCATCCACCACGCGGAAATTGCGCGCGGTCGGGCGGGCCACGAGCAGGCGGCAATTGTTGGTGCCCAGATCCAACGCCGCATAGAGCCCGTCAGGCCCCGGCGTGGCGCCATGGGCAGGCCCCCGCTCCGCGCTCCCCCGCGGAGCGGGGTAGACCGGGCGTCCGGCAACCAGCGGCGGCTCCAGCGGCGCACCCGTTGCGGCGCCAGCCTCCACATCACAGGTTTCCCCGTCACACGGTTCAGCGTCACACGGTTCCGCTTCGCATGCCTCTGCGTCACACGCTTCCGCGACCGCATCACCCGTGGGCGCGGCGTGAGCGAGCCGAGCCCGATCCACGGCGGCGCCAGTCAGCCCGGCCCGATCCTGGCAAGACTGCTCCGCGCCCGAAGAGGGCCGGTGCGTCTCGTCCCTCATTTTCATCCCCTCGCGGCGCGGACGCCGCCCATGGGCAGGATCCGCGCGCTCGTATGCCTATTTGTCGCAAGTGTAACACCGCAGCCCACATGTGCAATCGCGCGCCGGCGGAAAGCCGACGCGCCGGCTGCGCTGTCCGCGCCTTACTCGGCAGCGGCGCGACCGGCCAGGTCCAGGGTCAGACCGGCCGCCAGGGCATCGGTGCGGAACGCCTTCACCGCATCCAGCGAGAGTTCGTCCGCGGTGCGGCTGCCCAAGGCCGGCAACTTCTTGAGCACGTCGGCCGGGGCGGTGATGATGTGCACGCCCATGCGGTCGGCCTCGATGACGTTCCACACTTCGCGGGTGGAGGCCCAGATCACTTCCACATTGGCCGTGGCCCGGGCCAGCGCCACCGCCTTGGTGATGGCCGGGACGTAATCGATGCCGAGATCCGCCAGACGGCCCGCAAACACTGAGATGATCGACGGCGCGCCGCCGGCGAGCGCCGCCACCCCATCCACCACCTGCCGTTCGGCGAACACCGCTGTGAGGTTCACCTTCACCCCGTCCAGCACCAGATCGCGCACCATGGGCAGCAGCGATTCGCCGCGCGTGGTGGTGATCGGCAGCTTCACATGCACATGTGTGCCCCAGGTGGCGATGACGCGGGCCTGGGCGCGGATCTCCGGCAGGTCATCGGAGAAGACCTCGAACGAGATGTGCCGATCCGGAACCGCCCCCACCAGGTCGCGGGCATAGGCCTCATAATCGGTGACCCCGGCCTTGCGCAGCAGCGACGGATTGGTGGTGAAGCCGGCAATGTGCGGCTGCTTGGCCATTTCGACGATCTGCGCCTTGTCGGCGCCGTCGGTGAACAGCTTCACCTTCAAATCGGCCAGGGACACGGACATTGGACTCTCCTCCACACGTTCGCAACGGCTGTCGCATCGCTTCGGCGCACCCTAGAGCGCGACCGGCTGTGACGGAAGCACCCTCCAATTTCGACATAGTCCCAGTCGCCGCCGCCCGTCAGTGCGGCCGCTGGGCCGCCAGCGGCGCTGCATATTGGCCGATGGTCCAGGCGCCGGCCGGCGCCTGTGCCCCGACCGCCAACGCCACCAGCCGGGTGCCGCCGGCCTCGGTCAGCACCTGCGCGCCGTCCGGCAGCGGGCCGGTGGTCGGCAGCAGCATGACAGTGCGGTCGGCCCCCGAGGGGTCCGGCTCCTGCTTGGCCAGGATCAGTGCCACGGGCGGGCTGGCCGGGTCGGCCACCACGAACGGCGCCGCCGCCACCACCCGCACCCCGATGGGCAGCCGTTGCCACCAGGTGCCGGCGATGGCGATCACCGCCGCATCGGCGCGGCCGGCGGTGAGGGCGGCGAGCGCATCCTCCGGCGTCGACAGCGGCGCCAGCGGTGGCTGGGCGCCGAAATAATCCTGGGCGAGGAGCGCCATCCCGCCGCGTCCGCCATCAGCCAGAGCGACGGTGAAGCCCGGTTTCTGCTGCAGGATCGAGCCGGCGATGATGGCCGTCCAGATGCGGGCCAGGGTGCCTGGCGGCTGCAAGCCCGGCTCGGCCGCCAGCTTGCGGATCAGAGCGGCCTGCCGGCCCGGCCGGAACACCGCGGGATTGGTGCCAACCGCCTTGCCGCGGCCGACTTCGGCAACGATGCCGGCGCGTTCATTGAGCAGGCGCAGCAGGTCCTGATCCACCCGGTCGATCTCGCCGCGCAGCACCTCCAGCGGACGCGGCGGCGCCTCTTGCGCCTGCGCCAAGCTCACCGCCGCCAGCCAGGTGACGGCCGCAAGCGCGATCCGAAGGGGCTGGGCGACGCCACGCTGAAGACAGGTCACCGCACTCTCCTCGGCTGGCCGCGGCCCCGGCGCGGCCGGTAACGGGGCATTCACCATGGCGCGGATTGCGTTGCGGAAGCCGGGGGACGGCAAGAATCGAGAAAGGCCCATCCCCCATGGTCGCACCGCCGGGAGAAAAAGAAATGACGAGGGCAAAATGATGTCGGCGCAGATGATCGAGCGGATGGCGCGGGCCGCTCATGTGGTGGCCCAGGCGCGTTATCCGTTGCTGGAGGGCTGGGATGCCCTGACGCCCGAGCGCCGGGCCCACCAGCGCCAGATGGCCGCCCACGCCTTGGGAGCCCTGACCCAGCGCGACGTGCTGGACCTGGTGGCGCAGATTCCCGATGTGGTCGCCCTGCCGATGCGACCGGATGATTGGACCTTGGCGGAATTGCAGGAAGCCGCCATCAATGACGATGGCTCCTTGCCCGCCGCCCGGCGTCGCTATCGCTCGGTGCTGGCCACCGCCGCCGCGCCGCTCGACCGGGCCCGGCGAGAGGGCCTGGGGCTTTAGGCCCTAGACGAGCGTGCGCCGCGCCGCCTGCGGACCGACCTCGAACAGCCGCCGATAGCGCTCCACCGCATCCGGCGGCCCCATGGCCTTGGTGGGATTGTCCGACAGCTTCACCGCCGGACGGCCATTGGCCGCAATCACCTTGCAGACGATGGAGATGGGATCGAGGGCTCCGTCCGGGGCAAGGCCACGGAAGTCGTTGGTCAGCAACGTCCCCCAGCCGAAGCCCAGGCGCACCCGGCCGCGGAACCGGGTGTTGATGCGCGCCACCTCGTCCGCATCCAGGCCGTCGGAGAAGATCGCCAGCTTTTGGGTCGGGTCCTGGCCGCGCGCCTGCCACCAGGCGATGGCCTCTTCGCCCCCCTCGATGGGGTCCTTGCTGTCGATGCGCATGCCGGTCCACTGCGCCACCCAATCGGGGGCATGGGCGAGAAAGCCGGCGGTCCCATAGGTGTCCGGCAGGATGATGCGCAGATTGCCATCATATTCCTGCTGCCAGTCCGCGAGCACCTGGTAGGGCGCCTGCTGCACGGCGGCGTCGCTGTCCGCCAGCGCCGCATAGACCATGGGCAATTCGTGGGCATTGGTGCCGGTGGCCTCCACTTCGCGGCGCATGGCGATGAGGCAGTTGGAGGTGCCCAGAAACGTCGGCCCCAGCCCTTCGCGCAGTGCCTGCACGCACCAGTCCTGCCACAGAAAGCCGTGCCGCCGGCGGGTGCCGAAGTCCGCCAGGTTCACCGGGCCGAGGCTCTTGATGAACTCGATCTTCTCCCACACCCGGGTCATGGCGCGGGCATAGAGGATCTGCAGTTCGAACTTGCCCAGGTCGCGTAGCACGGCGCGCGAGCGCAGCTCGTTGATGATCGCCAGCGCCGGGACCTCCCACATGGTGGTCTCGATCCAGGGGCCGTCGAACACCAGTTCGTATTGGCCCTCGCGCTTCTCCAGATGATAGGCGGGGAAGCGGAAGCCCTCCAGCCAGGCAATATAGTCCGGCGAGAACATCTGCCGCTTGCCGTAGAACATGTTGCCGCGCAGCCAGGTGGACTCGCCCCGAGACAGGCTGAGCGAGCGCACATGGTCCAGCTGCTCGCGCAGCTCTCCCACGTCGATGATGTCGGCAATGCGCACCCGGCTGGTGCGATTGTGGATGGCGAAGGACACCTGCACGCCCAGGTGCCGACGGAAAATCATCTGCCCCATGAGCAGCTTGTAGAAATCCGTGTCGAGCACCGACCGCACGATGGGGTCGATCTTCCAGGTGTGGTTATAGACGCGGGTGGCGATCTCGGTCATGGGCCCCTCGAATGCGCCCGCTTTATACCACCCACGCCGGGTAAGAGGAGCCCGCGCCGCCGCCTGCCTCCATCGGCGCTGCGGAACCGCACGCGCTCCCCACCGTTAAAAATGCGAACCGGCAGGAGGCTGCGCCATGACGCACATCGACGACCGGGTCCGCGAACGCGCCCACCGCATCTGGGAAGACGAGGGTCGGCCCGCCGGGCGGGCGGAAATACACTGGGCCATGGCGCGCCAGATCGTGGGCATGGAAGAAAGCGATCGGCTGGCGCGGCAACCCTGCGCCCACTCGGACGGAACCGAGGTGCCACGGGCGCGGCAGGCCCTGGAGCGCGATCGCCGCTGATGCCCTCGTCCCCGGCATCTGGCGCTGTCGTTCGCCGAAACGGCCGGTGGCGCACCGCGGGTGAGCGTCACAATGCCGCAGGACAGCCTCATTAACTCTACGGCATAATACTACCATATTGCCCCGCTTGTTGCGATGTTTTGGACGGCTCGCCGTTGGACCGGGCCAGGATTTGTCATGGCCGCAACACAGAATCAGAGTGCCGTCGATGGGGCGACGGAACCTCGCGTGTTGGGGTGGGTGGAGCGCTTGCAGGCGTTCCAGGCGCTGATCGCCGAAGCAGCCCCGCTGGAACGCCAGTTCCACGACTTCCTTGCGATGGCGTCCACCCAGTTCAACGCGGCGCAGGGGGTGATCCTGCGCGCGGAGGGCGATGCGTTCGTGGTGCTGGCGGTCTATGGCGTTGACGTTCCGTCGCGCCTGACGGTCGGCGCCCGCCTCCCCATGGCAGAGACATTTGCCCAGCATGTGATGGCCAGCGGCACCAGCCTGGCGCTGCACCGAGTGAGCGCCGATCCGGTCTTCCGCGACCACGTCTTTCTGGGGACCCGGCCCGCGGTCTATCTGGCCTCTCCGCTGCGGGTCGGCGATCGGGTGTTCGGGGTCATCTCCATGATGGCCGCCGCCCCGCGCGAGACGCCGTTCGATCCGGCCGACATCGCCTTCCTGGAACTGATGGGCCAGGCCTTGGGCAACCTGGTGGAACGCGACCGGCTGGAGCAGGAGCGCCAGATTGCGGACCGGCAGCGTCGGCAGGCCAGCGATCTGCTCGGGATCGCCTTTGCGTCCGCCCCCATCGGCATGGCGCTGGTGGGCATTGACGGGCGATGGCTGCAGGTGAACCGGGCGCTGTGCCGGCTGCTGGGGTATACCGAGGCGGAATTGCTGGCGCGCGATTTCCAGAGCGTCACGGAACCTGACGATCTGACCCTGGACCTGAAGCAAGCCCAGGCGCTGCTGGCGGGGAGCATCTCAGAATACCGCCTGGAGAAGCGGTATCGGCACAAGGATGGCTACCCCATCTGGACGGAGCTGAGCGTGGCGCTGCTGCGCGACCCGGACGGGACCCCGCGCTGTTTCGTGTCGCAAATTGAGAGCATCGACGCCCAGAAGGCGCTGATTGCCGCCATGGAGCGGCAGAAAGCGGAACTGGAAGCCGCCAATGGCAAATTGACCCTTCTGGCCTCCATCGATCCTCTGACCGAGGTGCTCAACCGGCGGGCCTTGCGCCAATGCCTGGATGACCTAACGGCGGAGGCTGCCGCCCTTGAACAACCGCTCGCCTTCCTGATGGTCGATGTGGATCGCTTCAAGGATTACAATGATCGCTACGGTCATCTGGACGGCGATCAGGCGCTGCGGATCATTGCCGCGACGATCAAGGGCGCCAGCCGGTCAAGCGATGTGGTGGGACGGTTCGGCGGCGAGGAGTTCCTCGTGGTGCTGCCCAACAGCGACACCGCCGCCGCTTTGGCCGTGGCTGAGCGCATCCGGGCGCACATCGCGAGCTGTCACGACATGCGCGAGCCCACCACGGTCAGCGTGGGGGTGCATGTCCTTTCCCCCAGATCGCCCCGCCAAAGCGTCAACGCGGCGATCGCACAGGCGGATGCTGCCCTCTACCAGGCCAAGCACCTCGGTCGGAACCGCGTCGAGCTGCTCTGATCGGCTGATGCCGTTACGTAATCGGACATCGATCAGCGGGAGGTAACAATCTCCTCGTGGATGCGCGCCCCCATACCTCCAACAACGAGCGTTTTCACAACGGCAATGGTACAGCAATGATCGCCATAGCACGCAATACATTTGAGTATTTTACCTTAGGTAAGACATATTTACCCGGCAATGTATTTGTTACTTACTGGCAACACATGGAAACGATAAGAAATATGACGCACTATGACAATGCGGCCCCGACCCATGACCGATACGGTTCCCATGGGATTCACTCTCAGCGTGATAGGTGGGCATCATGCGGTTTCTGGTACGCGCGTCAGCGCTTTCGCTTTTTGTTTTGTCTTTAAATTCCAGCACTGTCCTGGCGCAAACTGCCAACATCACCGCGTCCAGCGCCAATGTGCTCAATCTCCTGGCGCCGTATCTGAGCCTCAACAGCACGGCGGTCGGACAATCCACGCTCCAGAGCAATCTTCAGCAATCCATCGCCATCAACAATGCCGCGGGAATCCCCCGCCAGTTGCTGGCCATCAGCGACAAGAACCTGCTGGGCTCGGCCACAAACAATCTCTCCTCGGTTGGGCTGGGCACCTATGGGGCTGGCGCCAACCTCGCCGGTGGCCTGCCGGCGCAGACCCCGATCAACGGCCTCACCCCACAACAGGCGGTGGGCGGTCTCGGTCCGCTGCTCGGGCAGATCTATGTCACCGGCTCGGCCAGCGGCACCGCCGGCCCCCTGGGCAATGTGGTGAACCTGCTTGCCACTGCCTATACCTTCACCGGCAACGATCTGGGTGTGGCGAAGAACTATTTCGCCAATGGCGCGGCGACCAACCCCTCCACCACCCCGGCCAATTATGTGCCGGTGCCGGCGGTGGCCCCGGCGGGCTATTCTCTGCCCACCGCCAACGGCCTGCCGAACACCACCAACAGCGTCTATGACCTGGCCTATGGCGTGACCAATACCCAGGCGGGCCAGGACGTCTATGGCAGTTCGCGGCCGGTGCAGGTGGCGCCGAACAGCTTCAACAAGTTCGACCCCACGGCCCTGAACGGCATTGCCACCAACCCGTCCTTCCCCAGTGGCCACACCACTTATGCCTTCACGGACTCCATCCTGCTGGCGATGACCACCCCGCAGCTCTACCAGAGCATGCTGCTGCGCGGCGCCGAATATGCGGACAGCCGCATCGTGCTCGGGGTGCATTATCCCCTCGACATCATCGGCTCCAGGGCCCTCGCCACCTATGATCTGGCGCAGGCCTTCACCAATCCGCTGTATCTGAACAATGCCGCGACCACCGGCGTCGCGGTCAATCTGCCGAGCCTGTTCACCGCCGCCCAGAGCCAGATGCAGAGCTATCTGTCGGCCCAGTGTGGCGCCTCGGTAGCCACCTGCGCTGCCAGCGCCGCCAATACCACCGGCAATCCCTATCTGCCGTCGGCAGCCAACCAGGCCACCTACCAGAGCCGCCTCACCTACGGCCTGCCGACCCTCACCTATGCCCAGGCGCCGCGCGAAGCGGCCCCTGCCGGCGGGCCGGATGCCTCCATCCTGCTGGCGCCGATCTATGGCGGCAGCAGTGCGGCGGCGCAGCAGATCGCCCCCACCGGCGGCCTTTACGGCAACCTCCAGTCCAGCACCATCAACCAGATCCTGGTGAACACCGAGAGCCAGGCGCTGGCGGCCTTCTACGGCACCGCGCTCAGCTATTGGGCGCGCCTCGACCTCTATTCGGCCGCCGGCTATTTCGACAATGCCATCGGCACGCTGTCGCTCAACGTCGCCGACCGGCTGGCCCGCAACGTCACCGTGGGCAACACCGGCGCGCTCTATGCCAACGGCACCATCACCGGCACGGTCACGGTGAATGCCGGCGGCCTGCTGGGCGGCAACGGCACCGTCGGCGGCTTTATCACCGCCAATGGCGGCACCATCGCCCCAGGCAATTCCATCGGCACCTTGAACGTGGCCGGCAATGCCAGCTTCGCCGCCGGCTCCATCTATCAGGTGGAACTCAACGCCGCCGGCCAGACCGACAAGATCGCCGCCACCGGGCAGGTGACCCTCAATGGCGGCACGGTGCAGGTGGCCGCCGCCAGCGGCGTCTATACCCCCAGCACCCTCTACACCATCCTTACCGCCCAGGGCGGCGTCACCGGCCAGTTCGCCGGGGCCAGTTCCAACTTCCTCTTCCTCACCCCCACCCTGAGCTATGATGCCCAGGACGCCTATCTGCGCATCCAGCGCAACGGCGTCGCCTTTGCCAGCCAGGCCACCACCGCCAACCAGTGGGCCACCGCGCAGGCGGCGGACACGGTGGGCTGGGGCAATGCGGCTTATGTGGCCCTGGCCAATCTGGGGGTGGGCGCCGTGCCCGCCGCCTTCGATGCTTTGTCCGGCGAGGCCTATGCCTCCGCCAATACGGTGATGCAGGAGCAGTCCATCTATCTGCGCGAGGCGGTCGGCGCCCGCCTGCGGCAGGCCTTTGCCACCGGCCCGCAGCCCGGCGGCCCGGCCACCGCCACCCTCGGCGGCGGGCTCACCCCCACCTTGTGGCTGCAGGGCTTCGGCGCCTGGGGCGACAATTGGGGCAATGGCAATGCTGCCACCGTCAGCAGCAACATCGGCGGCGTGTTCGCCGGCGCCGACGTGGCGGTGGGCGACGCCTGGCGGTTCGGCCTGCTGGGCGGCTACAGCCAGACCAGCTTCGATGTGAACGCCCGCAGCTCCTCGGGCAGCATCGATAATTACGACATCGGCCTGTATGCGGGCGCTCAATATGGCGCCATCGCCCTGCGCACCGGCGCCAGCTATACGTGGCATGACGGCGCGCTGAACCGCACGGTGATCTTCCCCAATTTCGTGGGCGGCACCGCGGCCAACTTCAACGCCGGCACCACCCAGCTGTTCGGCGAAGTGGCCTATGACTGGCGGGCGACACCGAGCGTGGTGGTGGAGCCCTATCTGGGCCTGGCCTATGTGCACCTGGCCACGGACGGCTACACCGAGGGCGGCAGCGCCGCGGCGCTGACCGGCAACACCGGCAATGAGGACACCCTCTACTCCACCCTGGGCACCCGGCTGCGCGCCGACCTGCCCTTGGCTCCGGGCGTGGTCATCACCCCCACGGCCACCCTCGCCTGGCTGCATGCCTTCGGCGACACCAGTGCCACGGCGGTCCAGACCTTCGGCGGCGCCTCGGCCCCGTTCCAGGTCACCGGCGTGCCGCTGGCCAGCGACAGCGCCTTGCTGGGCGCCGGCCTCGACTACAAGCTCAGCGCCAACGCGGTCCTGTCGGTCACCTACACCGGCCAGTTTGCCGGCACCGCCCAGGCCAACGGCGTGAACGGCGCCCTCACCGTCAAGTTCTGACCCTCGGGCTCCGCCCGCCGCGCCCGACAGCGGCCCCGCCTCCCACCGGAGGCGGGGCCGCTTGCGTTTATGGGAGCCACGGCGATGGCGCGGCGCGCCAGGCCGCGCGCCTTCGATCCCGCCCGCCCCTGAAACGGCGCGCCGGCGGCGCACCGATGCCCTGTCCGTCCCGACATCGCTTCCGCGGGGTGCCGGACACAAAAACCCCCGGCTCGCGCCAGGGGTTTTGTGGGCGGTCTGACGGCGCGCCGCAGGCGCGCCGTGGCATTTTGAGGACCCGCTGATCGCCCGCCGCGGGGGCGGATCGGCTCAGGCGGAGCGGATGCGGGCGACGAAACTGTCGGTGGCCACCCGCAGTTCGCCGGAGGTGCGCGACAGTTCGGTGGAGGCGCCCAGCACTTCGCTGGCCGCGCTGCCCGTCTCGGCGGCGGTCTGGTTGACCTGGAGCATGTTTTCCGAGGCCTCGCGGGCGCCGTCCGAGGCGCGGGCGATGGAGCCGGCGATCTCGGAGGTGGCTGCCTGCTGCTGGGTCACCGCCGAGGCGATGCTGCCCGAGATCTCGTTGATATGGCCGATGGTGGAGGCGATGCCGGTGATGGCCGAGACCGCGTCGTCGGTGGCGCGCTGCACGGTAGAGATCTGCGCCTCGATCTCGGCGGTGGCCTTGGAGGTCTGCTCGGCCAAATTCTTCACCTCGGAGGCGACCACGGCAAAGCCGCGCCCGGCCTCGCCCGCCCGCGCCGCCTCGATGGTGGCATTGAGCGCCAGCAGGTTGGTCTGGCCGGCGATGTCGCTGATCAGGCGCAGGATGTCGCCGATGCGGCCCGCCGCTTCCGACATGGTGGTGACCTTGGAGGCCGCATCATTGGCCTCGGTCACCGCCAGCCGGGCGATGCGGGCGGACTCGTTCACCCGCGCGCCGATCTCGACCACGGAGGCCGACAATTCCTCGGCGGCCGCGGCCACCGAGCCGACCATGTCATTGGCCAGTTGAGAGGCCTGCGAGGCCTGGCCGGAGCGATTGGAGGTCTGCTCGGCCATGGCCGACATGCCGCGCGCCGAGGCCTGAAGCTCCTCGGAGGTGGAGGAGACCGCGCCGGCGATGCGGCCCACCACGCGGTCCAGTTCGTCCGCCACTTCCTTGAAGGCGGCGCGGCGGTCCTCTTCAGCCTGGGTGCGCAGGGTCACCTGTTCCGCCTGCAGGCGGACCATCTCCAAGCTGTTGGCCCGCAGCACTTCCACCGAGCGGCTGATCTCGCCCACTTCGTCGGTGCGGCCGGCGCCCGGAATGTGGACGTCGAGCACGCCATTGGCGATCTGCTCGATGCCATGCGACAGGCCGCGGATGGGGGTGACGAGGCGGCGGGTGATGAACATGGCAAAGCCGGCCACCACCAGAAGGATGGCGAGGATGCCTGCGCAGGCCAGCAGGAAGCCGTTGCGGGCGCTGGTCATGAGGTCCTGGGCCGTGACATTGGCGGCAGCCACGGCGGCATCGCGCGGCGCCAGGGCATCGCGCAGGGCCGGCCCATTCTGGGCCCGCCAGTCGACCAGGGACACCGGCGGCGGCGTCTCGCCCCTGGCGGCAGCGACGATCTTGCGCGACAGGGCGCCGAGATCGTTCATATATTTGGTCTGGGCCTGGGCGAGCGCCGCAGTGATGCCGGGCACAGTGGACAGATCCTTGGACGCCTGGGCGGTCACGGCCCAATAGGCCTCCACCTGTCCATCGAGGGTGTAATATTGCGCCACTTCGGTGGGCGTGAAAGCCTTGCCCGTGGCCAGATAGGTCGTGAGCATGGTGGCGCGCCGGCCGGCAGCGTCGCGGAAAGCGGAGCACAGCCGCGCCAGGCCTGCCAGACGGCCGATGCTGGCTTCGGTCTCGGTGATCCGCAATTCCATCTGGGTGCCAAGGCGCGTCAGGGCCAGAGCCTGCTCCACCGAGGTCGGAACAAAGCCGGAGATGAAGCTCGCATCCCGGTCGCCGCGCGGCCGCGCCACCTGGCTCAGAGCCGTCTCGCGCAATTGCCGGATGGTGGCGGTGATCTTGGCCAAAGGCGCTTCCACCACGGTGCGGTCAGAGGCGTCCAGGGTCGCAGCGCTGGCCTTCGCGGCCGCCAGCGACTCGTCGGTCAACGCGATGCTCTGCTTGGCTTTTTCATATACCGGACCGGACGTCTGGGCGTCGCTGAGCAGCATCTGGGTGAAGTCGCCGCGCTCCACGGAATAGCGCTCATTGGCATAAGACAGCTGTGCGAAGACGTGAAGGAGGCCGTCGGCCGTCGTCGCTGCACGCCAGTTTTCCCACTGGCCCATCGCCAGTACCACCGCCCCCGCAATGGACACTGCTCCCAACGAGCAGATGCAAGTCAAAATCATTCCACGAATGCGCATGTTTTGCTCCGACCCCAGCTTCCCGCCGTGCAACTTGTTCGCGGAGGCTTGTCCAAAGCTTGCGATGTGCGGCGCCGAACGCGCCCGGATGCAAGCCCCACAACTGGGCGCAGGACCTTGGTACCGCTGCATCTTGCACCCGGTGCGGGGCGCGCCGCCGGCCTTTGACGCCACCGCGCTGCCGCATCCGCGAAACCGCCAGAACCCGGAAAGATTATTGCCGAAATGGCATCAATGTGATGCCGTTTCTTCCCATAGAAGCGGCAAGGGTGACGGCGTATCCAATATGCCAGTCAAACAAACATGGCCCGAAACCGGGTCGGAGGAAAACGCCATGGCTCGCATGCGTGCTGTCGATGCTGCCGTTCGTGTCCTGGAGAAGGAAGGCATTTCGTGCGCCTTCGGCGTTCCCGGCGCGGCGATCAATCCGTTCTATTCCGCGCTGAAGGCCCGCGGCTTCATCCGCCACGTGCTGGCGCGCCATGTGGAAGGCGCCTCCCACATGGCCGAGGGCTACACCCGGGCGGTGGCCGGCAATATCGGCGTGTGCATCGGTACCTCCGGCCCCGCCGGCACCGACATGATCACCGGCCTCTATTCCGCCCAGGCGGATTCGATCCCGATCCTGTGCATCACCGGCCAGGCGCCCCGCGCCCGTCTCTACAAGGAAGACTTCCAGGCGGTGGACATCGAGTCCATTTCCAAGCCGGTCACCAAGTGGTCGGTGACCGTGCGCGAGCCGGCCCTCGTCCCCATGGTCTTCCAGCAGGCCTTCCACGTCATGCGCTCCGGCCGTCCCGGCCCGGTGCTGATCGATCTGCCCATCGACGTGCAGATGGCCGAGATCGAGTTCGACGAGGACACCTACGCGCCTTTGCCGGTCTACCAGCCCAAGGCCACCCGGGCCCAGGCGGAGAAGGCCATCGCCATGCTGGCCGCCACTGAGCGCCCGCTCATCGTGGCCGGCGGCGGCATCATCAATGCGGATGCCTCGAAGCTCTTGGTGGAATTCGCCGAGCTGACCGGCGTGCCGGTCATCCCTACCCTCATGGGCTGGGGCACCATTCCCGACGACCATCCGCTGATGGCCGGCATGTGCGGCCTGCAGACCTCGCATCGTTACGGCAATGCCACGATGCTGGCGTCGGACTTCGTGCTCGGCATCGGCAACCGCTGGGCCAACCGGCACACCGGCTCGGTGGAGGTCTACACCAAGGGCCGCACCTTCGTGCATGTGGACATCGAGCCGACTCAGATCGGCCGGGTGTTCGGACCGGACTTCGGCATCGTGTCGGACGCCGGCGCGGCGCTGGACCTGTTCATCACGGTGGCCCGCGAATGGAAGGCCGCCGGCAAGCTGCCGGACTGGTCGACGTGGGCGGACGAATGCCTCGGGCGCAAGCAGACCATGCAGCGCAAGTCCCACTTCGACAACGTGCCGCTGAAGCCGCAGCGGGTCTATGAGGAGATGAACGAGGCGCTGGGCCGCGACGTCACCTATGTCACCACCATCGGCCTGTCGCAGATCGCCGGCGCCCAGTTCCTGAAGGTCTATGAGCCGCGCAACTGGATCAATTGCGGCCAGGCCGGCCCGCTGGGCTGGACCTTGCCCGCGGCGCTCGGCGTGCGCGCCGCCCGTCCCGATGCCAAGATCGTGGCGCTCTCGGGTGATTACGACTTCCAGTTCATGGTGGAGGAACTGGCGGTGGGCGCCCAGCACAAGCTGCCCTACCTCCATGTGGTGGTGAACAATTCCTACCTCGGGCTGATCCGCCAGGCCCAGCGCGGCTTCGAGATGGATTTCGAAGTGTCGCTGGCGTTCGAGAACATCAATTCCGAGGACATCGGCGGCTATGGCGTCGATCATGTGGCGGTGGCCGAGGGCCTCGGCTGCAAGGCGATCCGGGTGCGCACGCCGAACGAGTTTAAGGATGCCTTCGCACGGGCCGAGGATCTGATGGCCGAACATCAGGTGCCGGTGGTGATCGAATTCATCCTGGAGCGGGTCACCAACATCGCCATGGGCGTGGAAATCGACAAGGTGAACGAGTTCGAGGAGATCCTCGACCTGCCGCCGCAGAAGGCCGTGCAGCTGGAGCCGGCCGAATAGGCTGCGCCCCGCGCGGGAGATCGCGCCAGCCGATCGTCCCGCCCCTTGATCCTGCACGCCCCGGAGCGCCCCTGGCGCGACCGGGGCGGCGGCCTGATTGCCGCCGTCGGCGCACCCAGCCAAGATGCCGCTTGTCGGACCCGCCCGGGGGACGCCGCGCCGCACTCGACCCCTTCAGCCCCGTAACGACACCCATCACCAGGCCAAACCCAAAAGGCCGACACACGGCTCAGCCAACGGAGAGGTGAATGCCCAAGTTCGCAGCCAATTTGACCATGCTCTGGAACGAGCATGAGTTTCTCGATCGCTTCGCCAAGGCCGCCGACGCAGGCTTCAAGGGCGTGGAATATCTGTTCCCCTATGCCTATCCAAAGGAGGAACTGGCCGAGCGCCTGCACACGCACGGCCTGACCCAGGCGCTGCACAATCTGCCCGCGGGCGATTGGGCGAAGGGGGAGCGCGGCATCGCGGTGTTGCCGGACCGGGTCGGCGAGTTCCAGGACAGCGTCGGCCTTGCCATCGACTATGCCAAGGCGCTGGGCACACAGACGCTGAACGTGCTGGTGGGCCTCACCCCCAAGGACGTGCCGGCGGAGAAGGTGCACGAGACCCTCGTGACGAACCTCAAGTTCGCCGCCGCCGAGCTGAAGAAGGCCGGCATCCCGCTGGTGGCCGAGGCCATCAACAGCCGCGACATCCCCGGCTTCCACCTGAACAATACCAAGCAGAGCCTGGCGCTGTTCGACGAAGTGGGCGCCGACGACATCTTCTTCCAGTACGACATTTATCACATGCAGATCATGGAAGGGGACCTGGCCCCCACCATCCGCGCCAACATCGGTCGCATCAAGCATATCCAGCTGGCGGACAACCCCGGCCGCGGCGAGCCGGGCACCGGCGAGATCAACTATCCCTTCCTCTACAAGGTCATCGACGAGGCCGGTTACCAGGGCTGGATCGGCGCTGAATACAAGCCCAAGGCGGGCACCGACGACGGCCTCGGCTGGTTCGCCCCGTTCAAGGGCTGAGGCCGGCTGGACCAAAGCATCGCTGAAAAATCAATCCGGGAGCATCGCGCAATGAACGTGGGTTTCATCGGCCTCGGCATCATGGGCACCCCCATGGCCGGCCATCTGATCGACGCTGGCCACCAGTTGTTCGTCTATGACGTGTTCAAGATCCCCGAGGCGTTGACCGCCAAGGGCGCCACCGCCGCCGCTTCCTCCGCCGAGGTGGCCAAGCATGCGGACATCATCATCCTCATGGTGCCCGATACGCCCCATGTGGACGAGGCGCTGTTCGGCGCGAGCGGTGTCGCCGCGGGCCTCACCGCCGGCAAGATCGTGGTGGACATGAGCTCCATCTCGCCGGTGGAGACCAAAAAGTTCGCCGAGAAGATCAACGCCCTGGGCTGTGACTATCTGGATGCCCCGGTGTCGGGCGGCGACGTGGGCGCGAAGGCCGCCTCCCTCACCATCATGGTCGGCGGGCCGGAAGCCGCCTTCGAAAAGGTGAAGCCGCTGTTCGAGAAGATGGGCAAGAACATCACGCTGGTGGGCGGCAATGGTGACGGCCAGACCACCAAGGTGGCCAACCAGATCATCGTCGCCCTGACCATCGAGGCGGTGGGCGAGGCGCTTCTGTTCGCGTCCAAGGCCGGTGCCGATCCGGCCAAGGTGCGCCAGGCGCTGATGGGCGGCTTTGCCGCCTCCCGCATCCTGGAAGTGCATGGCGAGCGCATGGTGAAGCGCAATTTCGATCCGGGCTTCCGCATCGAATTGCACCAGAAGGACCTCAATCTGGCGCTGTCCTCGGCGCGCGCGCTGCAGGTCTCGCTGCCCAACACCGCCACGGCGCAGGAATTGTTCAATGCGGTGGCCGCCCATGGCGGCTCCAAGCTCGACCACTCCGCCATGGTGCAGGCGCTGGAACTGCTGGCCGACCACAAGATCGCCTGATCGGGCGCTCACGGTCACCGCTCCGCACGGGGCATGGGCGCGCCGGGGACACCGGCGCGCCATCACCCTGTCACGGGCAGGGTGATCTGTTGGCGGGGACGAACCGTGAGGGTGGTTCCCGCATCAAGGCGGTCCCGCACGCGGACGTGCCGCGGCGGCCAGCACCGTTGACGACGCATCCGAAATGGTACCGCCGCCAAGGCGGTCGCACCGGGAGGGACACCGCCATGCCGCAGAAGCGCAACCGCGCCACCAAGATCATCGCCACCGTCGGACCGGCTTCCAACAGCCCGGAAAAGCTGAAAGAGCTGTTCCTGGCCGGGGTGGATGTCTTCCGGCTCAATTTCAGCCACGGCACCCAGGAAAACCACGGCGAGGTGCTCGCCCGCATCCGCGCGCTGGAGCAGGAGGTGGGCCGGCCCATCGGCGTGATCGCCGATCTCCAGGGCCCCAAGCTGCGCGTCGGCCGCTTTGCGGACGGGTCCATCACCTTTGCCCCGGGCAAGGTGCTGCGCTTTGATGCGGACGTGGCCACCGCCGGCGACGAGAACCGCGTGCCGATCCCCCATCCCGACATCATCGAAGCCTTGGTCATCGGCTCCACCGTGCTGTGCGACGACGGCAAGGTGCGCCTGAAAGTGGTGGCCAAGGGCCCCGGCTGGCTGGATGCGCAGGTCATCAGCGGCACCCGCCTGTCCAACAACAAGGGCTTCAACATCCCCGACGTGGTGCTGCCGCTCTCCCCGCTCACCGACAAGGACCGCTCGGACCTGGATTTCGCGGTGAATCTCGGCGTTGAGTGGATCGCCCTCTCCTTCGTGCAGCGGCCCGAGGACATTCATGAAGCGCGCGCCCTCATCCAGGGCCGCGCCGCCATCATGCTGAAGATGGAAAAGCCTTCCGCCGTCGAGCATCTGGTGGAACTGGTGGAGCTGTCGGACGCCATCATGGTGGCGCGCGGCGATCTCGGCGTGGAACTCTCGCTTCCGGAGCTGCCGGCGCTGCAGAAGCGGATGATCGAGGAATCCCGCCGCCAGGGGCGCCCGGTCATCGTCGCCACCCAGATGCTGGAGAGCATGATCTCCTCGCCCGTGCCCACCCGTGCGGAAGTGTCCGACGTGGCCACCGCCGTCTATGAGGGCGCCGATTGCGTCATGCTGTCGGCGGAGAGCGCCGCCGGGCAATATCCTGTGGAAGCGGTGGCGTTCATGGACGACATCATCCGCCACGTGGAACGCGATCCCGGCTATCGCAAGGTGCTCGATGCCATCCAGGCGGAGTGGGGCAAGACCATCGGCGATGCGGTGACGAAGGCGGCGTATCAGGCGGCGCTGGCCGTGGATGCCGCCGCCATCGTGGCCTACACGTTGTCCGGCACCACGGGCCTGCGCGCCGCGCGCGAGCGCCCGCCCTTCCCGATCCTCGGCATCACCACCCGGCTGGAGACGGCGCGGCGCCTCGCCCTGTCTTATGGGGTGCATGCGGTGCATGTGCCGGAGGACATCCATTCCTTCGGGGAGATGGTGGACACCGCCGTGCGGATCGCCGTGGACCAGGGGCTCGGGGTCGCCGGCGACCGGCTGGCCATCACCGCCGGCGTCCCGTTTGCGAAGCCTGGCACCACCAACATCCTGCGCGTCACCACCATCGGCGACACCGATCCGCCGAGCAAGTTCGACCAGGACAGCGTCGTCGCACCCGCCCCCTTGGCGCCGGCGCTCTGATCGGACACCCGCCCAGGCTGTGACGGGGCGCAGCACATATCTGGATACCGCGGCGAATTCACTCGCCGCGGTCTCTGGTGCTGCAGCGCCAAATGGGAGAGGATAGCTCACGATCCTCAAACAGCGAGTTCAGCATGGCGGTGGAAGTGGAGCGCAAGTTCCTCGTGACCTCCGACGCATGGCGCGGGCACGCCACAGGCGCGCGCTTCAGCCAGGGCTATCTGGCCATCGGCGACGACTCCACCGTTCGCATCCGGCTCGCCGGGGACAAGGCGTTCATCACCGTCAAGGGCCCCACTACCGGCATGAGCCGGCCGGAATTCGAATATGCCATCCCTGTGGCCGATGCCCAGGTGATGCTGCGCGACCTGTGCGTCCGCCCGCTCATCGAGAAGACCCGCTACGACGTGCCCTTTGCCGGCAAGACGTGGAGCGTGGACGTGTTCGACGCGGAGAATGCCGGCCTCGTAGTGGCCGAAGTGGAGCTGCTGCACGCGGAAGAGCAGGTGGAACTGCCGCCGTGGGTGGGCGAGGAGGTCACTGACGATCCGCGCTATCGCAATTCAGCGCTGGTCTCCGCCCCCATGCTCAACGGCATCGCCGAGACCTGATCCGCCCGGCGTTTTTCGTCCGCAGTCCCGCCCTGCGGTAAAAACAACCCTGCCTCCCTGCGGATGCAGGCAACTTTTCGCAGTGCGGCGGTGTTTCAGGACCGGCGCGGGACCGGCGCCATCTTCGGCGAGGCCCCCATGAAACTCTTCCAGTGCCAGAATTGCGGCAATGTCATCCATTTCGACAACACCGCCTGCGTCAGCTGCGGCATGCGCCTCGGCTATCTGCCCGAAAGCGGCGAACTCTCCGCCCTGACCCCCGCGGATGGCGGCTGGCGTCCTCTGGCGGCGCCGGAGCGGGCTTATATCTCGTGCGACAATGCGGCCTATGAGGCGTGCAACTGGCTGGTGCCGGCGGAGTCCGGGCGCACCGTCTGCGAAGCCTGTCGCCACAACCACATGGTGCCGGACCTCACCGTGCCGCAGAATCTGTCCGCCTGGCGCAAGCTGGAAGGGGCCAAGCATCATCTGTTCTATTCGCTGCTGCGCTGGCACCTGCCGGCCCCCGACCGCATCGAGGACCCCACCCACGGCCTGGCCTTCGATTTCCTGGCGGACGCCACCGCCCCCGCCGGCGGCCCGGCGCACGTGCTGACCGGGCATGACGACGGCCTCATCACCATCAACATCGCGGAAGCCGACGATGCCGAGCGCGAGAAGCGCCGCACCGCCATGGGCGAGCCCTATCGCACCCTGCTGGGCCACTTCCGCCATGAAGTGGGCCACTATTACTGGGATGTTCTGGTGCGCGACGGCGGTCGCCTGGAAGACTTCCGTGCCCTGTTCGGAGACGAGACCCAGGATTATGCCGCCGCCCTGCAGGCGCATTACGAAAACGGCCCGCCGGCGGACTGGCAGAGCGCCTTCATCTCCACCTATGCCACCTCCCATCCCTGGGAGGATTTCGCCGAGACATGGGCGCACTATCTCCACATGGTGGACGCGCTGGAAACGGCCGGCAGTTTCGGGCTGCGGCTGCGGCCGCGCGTGCCCAATGCTGCGGAATTGCAGGCGGAAGTGACCTTCTCGCCCTACAAGGCTACGGATCTGGCGGCGCTGATCGAGGCCTTCGTGCCGCTGACGGTGGCCATGAACGCCATCAATCGCTCCATGGGCCAGCCGGATCTCTATCCCTTCGTGCTGAATGCGCCGGTGATCGAGAAACTACAGTTCATTCACGAGATCGTATCCCAGCATCGTGATGGCGCTAACGTCCAGGTAACCACGCCAGCAGAGCAGATTATCGAAACAATTGAACAACAGGCATGAGGAAACAAAGCGCCGTGCGGGTTTCACTACTCAAGAACACACGTGCGTGATGTTGAAAACACGTTTCCGTAAGGAGATCACACACACGTTCGTTACTTGTTTATCCCGCGAACGCTCCTAAGTATCCACTCAACGAAGCGATGCCGCACCGCAGCATCGCCTCGCAGCAGAGGCGCCTTTCCGGTGACAACCGGCCCCGCCTTGCACAAACCGCCGGTCGCCGCTGACTCGACCGCCCGCTCCCGCGGGCGGCGCCGGGCGCGCGTCGGCAGAGTGAACCTAGGAGAACCCCATGCGCACGAACCATGCTTCCAAGCTGCTGGCCGCCACCCTGGTCGTCGCCGGCATCGCCGGTGCCACCTCGTCGGCTTTTGCGGACGAGTACGTCACGCAGCAGAACAAGGAGCAGTACGCCGTGTCGGCCGGCGAGACCACCGCGCAGCCCTATCTGCCCCGCGAGGCCGCGCCCACCAGCTATAACGGTGGCTATTACACCGGCGGCCCGAATGCCGCTCCCCTGGTTTCGGCCCCGGCCATGAGCCACCCCAGCTACGGCCCGTTCTCGGATCAGGACCCGCACTCCGGTCCCTCGCAGAACGGCTGATCCCGGCAGGGCACGGCGCCCCTCGCAGTCTGAGGATCGATGGGGGCGCCCTGCCGGGGCGCCCCTTTCGCATTCTGGATGGCCGCGCCGCGCCCAGCCGTGCAAGCCGACGCACCGCGCACCGCCTCCCGTCAGCCACCGCTGGGACCGGCCGGAAAGGACGGCTGCATAGTCCATTGCAAATTGG
Organism: Azorhizobium sp.; assembly: GCA_965227945.1. Lineage (GTDB taxonomy): Bacteria > Pseudomonadota > Alphaproteobacteria > Rhizobiales > Xanthobacteraceae > Azorhizobium. The sequence goes on from CBDDGQ010000006.1 coordinate 304,401, forward strand.
TAGTGACGTGGATAGCATTCTGAAAGTCACTTATCCGGCCATCCGGCCAGGAGCTTTCTTATGCCCACGTCCCCCCTCGGCACCGCCCTGATCACCGGCGCCTCCACCGGCATCGGCGCCGTCTATGCCGACCGTCTTGCCCATCGCGGCTACGATCTGATCCTGGTGGCCCGCGATGCGGCGCGCCTCAACGCCCGGGCCGACACCCTGCGGGCCCAGACCGGCCGCACCGTGGACGTGCTGCCCAGCGACCTCAGCGCGCCGGATGGCGTCGCCCGCGTCGAGGCGCGCATTGCGGCTGACCCGTCGATGTCCGTGCTGGTGAACAACGCCGGCATTGCGCTCAATGGCGATCTGCTCGAAAGCAGCATCGAGGAGTTGGAGCGCCTGATCGCCATCAACATCACCGCGCCCACGCGCCTCGCCGCGGCGGCGGGACGCGCCTTCGTCGCACGCCGGGCCGGCACCATCATCAACCTGTCCTCGGTGCTGGCGCTGGCGCCGGAAATGTCCGGCGGCCCGTATAGCGGCTCCAAGGCTTACCTGCTCAATCTGTCGCTGAAGCTGGCGGCGGCGGTGAAGGATGCGGGCGTGCGGGTCCAGGCCGTGCTGCCCGGCGCCACCCGCACCGAGATCTGGGAGCGCTCGGGCATGGATGTGGACACCATCCTGCCGGGCCGCGTCATGGACGTGGACGATCTGGTGGACGCTGCGTTGGCCGGTCTCGATCAGGGCGAACTGGTCACCATTCCCCCGCTTGCGGACGACGGGCAATGGGCCGCATTCGAACAGGCGCGCCTCGCCATGGCGCCTAATCTGTCGACGCGCGAGGCCGCCCCGCGCTATCGCACGCCCCGCGCGGCCTGAGGGGCGCGCACCACAGCCGCCGGGGGCGTTCCGCTCCCGGCTGTCGGCCCCGGATGGGCCCCATCAGGGCGTCGTCTTGGAGCGGGCGAGCAGCGTCTCGATGGCCAACAGGTCCCGCCAGGCATAGCGCTTGCCCAGCGGCGTGCGCAGCAGATAGGCCGGGTGGAAGGTGGCGATGGCCTGGATCGTGCGGCTGCCCGTATCATAGGGCAGGAACCGCCCGCGCAGCTTGGTGATGCCCTCGCTCGCCCCCAGCAGCGCCTGGGCCGACGGCCCGCCGAGGCACACCACCACGTCCGGATCGGCCAGTTGCACCTGCCGCTTGATGAACGGCAGGCAGATGGCGGTCTCCTGCGGCGTCGGGGTGCGATTGCCCGGCGGACGCCAGGGAATCACATTGGCGATATAGGCTGAGGTGCGGTCGAGCCCGATGGCCGCCAGCATCAGATCCAGCAGCCGGCCGGAACGCCCGACGAAGGGCAGGCCCTGCACATCCTCGTCGCGGCCCGGCGCTTCGCCCACGAACATCACCTTGGCCGCAGGATTGCCGTCGGCGAACACCAGCCGGGTGGCGGTGCGCTTCAGCGGGCAGCCGTCGAACGCCTCCAGCAGCGCCCGCAATTCCTCCAGCGAGGCGGCGGTATGGGCGGCATCGCGCGCCGCCATCACCGCCACGTCGGGCGCATGGGCGGCCATCTGCGGCCCGGAGGCCGGCGCCATATGCGTCACATGCGCCGGCGGCGGGGCGCGCTCGCCCGATGGGCCGGTCCCTGTGCCGGCTGGGCGCTCGGGCATGGCGACCCGCGGCGCGGCCATCGCCCCGGCGCCGGGCAGCCCCGTCCGGGCGCTGGCCCGGCGCGCCGCTTCCGCCGCACTTTCCGCGAACCGATCCACGGGCACCTCGCCGACAGCCACGTCGACGCCAGCCTCCAGATGGAAGGCGAGGATGTCAGACCAGTCGGGGCGCGCGGGAGAATCCATGGATATCCTGTGAGATCGGCGGTGATCCTATACGAGGCCGGCCCGCGGCTGAAGGGCGGAGCGGATTTCCCGATACCGGCCATAAGCGCAAAGCGAATTGTCAGATGGCGGCAACCGTGGAAGAACTCCAGTTTCCGCGTTCGCACCCCAAAGGGGCGCGGCGGCAGACCATCAGAGGAAACGATCATGAGCGAGGCGGAACTGCCGGAACGGGAAGGCATGGACTACGACGTGGTGGTCGTAGGCGCCGGACCCGCAGGGCTGGCCACCGCCATTCGCCTGAAGCAGATCGCCGAAGAGCGCGGCACCGAGATCTCCGTGGTGGTGGTGGAAAAGGGCTCGGAGGCCGGCGCGCACATTCTCTCCGGCGCGGTGGTGGACCCATCGGGCCTCGACGCGCTGTTGCCCGGCTGGCGCGAGGAGAGCGATGTGCCGCTCACCACCAAGGTCAGCGACGACCAATTCTTCCTGCTGGGCCCGGCCGGCGGCGTGCGCCTGCCGAATTTCGCCATGCCGCCCTTGATGAACAATCACGGCAATTATGTCGGCTCCCTGGGCAATCTGGTGCGCTGGCTGGCGCAGAAGGCGGAAAGCCTCGGGGTCGAGATCTATCCCGGCTTCGCCGCGGATGAACTGCTCTATGACGAAAATGGCGCCGTGCGCGGCATCGCCACCGGCGACATGGGCGTGGACAAGGACGGCACGCCCAAGGGCGAATTCACCCGCGGCATGGAATTGCGCGGCCGCTACACCGTGTTCGCCGAGGGCGCGCGCGGCCATCTCACCAAGCGGCTGATCGCCAAGTTCGGCCTGGACGCCCACAGCCAGCCGCCCAAATTCGGCATCGGCCTCAAGGAATTGTGGAAGGTGGACCCGGCCAAGCACCGGCCCGGCCTGGTGCAGCACGCCTTCGGCTGGCCGCTCGACCCCAAGACCGGCGGCGGCGCCTTCCTCTATCACATGGAAGACCACCAGGTGATGGTGGGCTTCGTGCTGCATCTGAACTACCAGAACCCCTATATCTCGCCGTTCGACGAGTTCCAGCGCTTCAAGACCCACCCTTTGTTCCGCGACACGTTCGAAGGCGGCAAGCGCATCTCCTACGGCGCCCGCGCCATCACCGAGGGCGGCTATCAGAGCGTGCCCCGCCTCACCTTCCCCGGCGGCGTGCTGGTGGGCTGCGCGGCCGGTTTCGTGAACGTGCCGCGCATCAAGGGCAGCCACAATGCGGTGCTGTCCGGCATGCAGGCGGCCGAGCATCTGGCGGACGCGCTGGTGGCGGGGCGCTCCAATGACGAAGTGGCGAGCTATGAAGAGAGCTGGCGCCGCTCGGCCGTCGGACGCGACCTGCACAAGGTACGCAACGTGAAGCCGCTATGGTCCAAGTTCGGCACCTATCTCGGCATCCCGCTGGGCGCGCTGGACATGTGGACCAACACCCTGGGGTTTTCCTTCTTCGGCACGCTGAAGCACGGCAAGACCGACGCCGCGAGCCTCAAGCCTGCCGCCGACTTCAAGCCCATCGCCTATCCCAAGCCCGACGGGGTGCTGACCTTCGACAAATTGTCCTCGGTGTTCATCTCCAACACCAATCACGAGGAGAACCAGCAGGTTCATCTCAAGGTGAAGGACATGGAGCTGCAGAAGCGCTCCGAGCACGATGTCTATGCCGGCCCGTCCAACCGCTATTGCCCCGCCGGGGTCTATGAGTGGGTGGAAGAGGCCAGCGGGCCGCGCTTCCAGATCAACGCGCAGAACTGCGTCCACTGCAAGACCTGCGACATCAAAGACCCCAACCAGAATATCGACTGGACCGCGCCGGAAGGCGGCGGCGGGCCGAACTACCCCAACATGTGAGCGCCCACCCGGCCTCGGACACCGAACGGGCGACCCTCAGGCCGCCCGTTTGCTGTGATCGGGCGAGGGCACGGGCAGAGGTGCCCCCTTTCCGCTCTCCGCGCGCGCCATGCGGGGGGCGCCGTCACTTCATGCGCGTCAGCTCCAGATGGGGCACGAACTGCGCCCCGTTCGCATCGGTGACGCTCGAGGCCGTGAACTTCAGCTCGTCGCCATCCAGCTTTTCGACGCGGCGCAGAAGGGTCTGGCCCTGCCACTGGGGAAAGGTCGATTGCTCGATCGTGGTGGAGAAGGTCCGCGCCCCCTCATCCACGCTGTAGGTGCCAGCACCGGCAAAGGCCGGCCCGACCGGCTCCGAGGGCACGCCGCCGGCCTTGGCGGGCCGGTCGCTGCCGACGATGATGAAGCTCATCTGGCCTCCGGGTGTGAAGATGAACTGGCCCTGCGCGCCCGATCCCCAGGTGTTCCGTCGCGAGCCGTCGGCGAACTGGTCGTACACGCTCACAATCTTCCAGGACCCGACGAGTTGGGACCGCAGGGTATCCGCGGCCGAGACCGCGCCGCTCGCGCATACGACAAATGCCATCACGGCACCGGTGATGCAGGTCCTTATGAACATAAGCTCTCTCCGTTTCGGGGGGATGGCTTCACGGATGCCGCGCCGGAGCGCCAGCCTCCGGTGCCATCGAAGGCGATGAGTGAGGACGCCAGTTGAGGGCGCCGATTGGGATCGTATCGTCGGCACGGCACCCGCGTACGGCAAAGTTTGCCTCTATCTGCGCCGGGATGTCTCCAAGGGATCGACGGCTACGCTTTAGCTGTTTCTGCCGCAGGGGCAGATGTTCCGGAGACCTGTTCCGCGGAGGCCAGTTCCGCGGAGGCCCGCAGGAATGCGATGTCGCGCAGCCGCGCGCCGACGCCGTGGCCGATGGCATCGCTCCGCCACAGCCGCGGCAGGATCTCCACCGCCTGGCCGCCACGGCCGTGCAGCCGGACGACACCCGCGGCCTGGGCATCCTGCATCACGCCGCGCACGTGGGCCCGCGAGAGGCCGAACCGCTCTGCCACATCCCCGAAGGCAAACGGGCACGCCGGCCCCTCCGGCGACGCGAGAGCGGCCTCGAACAGCGCCTCCAGCACCATGAGGCCGCCCGGCCGGCTGAAGAACAGCAGGATATCGGTCTGCTCCGCCAGCAGGCGGGCGCCCTCCGGCAGCAAAGCGAGGGACTGGCGTCGCACCGCGGCATGGATGGCGGGATCGCGGTTCCGCACGCGGGCATAGCCATGCTCGGGGAACAGCGTGTCGAGGATGGTGTAGTCGGTCGCCAGCCACTCCCTGTCATGGGCCAGCATGTCGTCTGTGAGACGCAGCAGCTTCACGCGGCGGTCCGACGGGGCTGCGCGGATCTCGGCGAAGCCCACCGCCTGCAGGCGGTCGATGAGGTGATCCACATGGCGGGGGCTGGTCATGCCGAAGACGGCCATCTGCGCCTTGAGGCGGCCAACCGAGAACCAGGTCTCGCGCCGGGCGGCATCGTGGTTGGCATTCAGGATGACGGAGAGCGTGAACAGCAGATAGCGGCTGGAATCCGTCAACAGGCGGATCAGGAACGGGTTGCGATCAAAGAGCGCGAAGAAACGCTGCGCATAGATCTTCCTGGCGACAAGATAGGCCGGGTGGCCGGCGATCTCCTCGGCCGTGACGGGCGCGCGCCCCTGCCCGGCCATATCGTCGTCCTGCACCATGGCTCCCCCCGCGATCGTGACGGTGCGATGGCCGCCCCTGCTCCCACAGCGCGATCGGCACCAAGTCCGTGATCGCGCTCATCGATGGCTCCCCGGCGCCCCCACCGGCATGGGCCCTAAGCCCCTGCCAATCGCCTCTTCAGCACAGCCGTCTCGCAACGAGGCGGCCCGGCGATGCCGTTTGCGACACTGTCTGTCGCGGCACTCTCAATTGACCTTGATAAGTTCCATCAAGCTTCTCAGATCCCCACCGTCCGCCTGCTGCTTCTGGTAATAGAAGTCCCAGGCTTTGCGCTTGGGGTCACGCAGGCCGATGGTGACAGCGTTCACCTCGCTCTCTTCCGGCGCATTGTCCCGATACGCACTCGGCTGGACGGTGTGGGCGTCGGCCCGGGCCAGTTCCAGCATCCGGTTCTGCTCCTCGCGTTGCGGCGCGTAATTGGCGCTCCACTTGTTGCGTCCCGTAGCGTGACGCCCCGCATTTGCGTGGGCCACCCGCACGGCACCATCACTGGCGGGAATCCCGATCCCGAAGGTGCATCCGTTCATGTCGCCGGTGAACATGATGTCGGCGGCGTGCAAGAGCGTCATATTCTGCACGGAATTGTCTTTGTAGGGGCAGATGTAGGCGGGGAACGCCTTTCGATTTCCGGCGGTTGCGGGGCGCACCTCGAGCATCTTCGCGGGAACTTCCCAGAAGGATATCCTGCTGCGCGAAATGGCGAAGCGTTGCAGGGCGTTTCCCCGCTTCTGCCGCGTGACCGTCTTGAAATCCTTGGTGACGTCGACGAATTCCACCAAAATAGTATGGTCGCTCCGTCTCATGTCCGGGGTGGGGTTCTCCAGGGATGCGTGGAGCGTCAGCAAGTTCTTGCGGATGTATTCCAGATCGACCATTGCATGCCCCACTCTCCATTTCGGAATCGCATTTATAGAGGTTTATGATGCCGCAGAAAGGCTTGCCTCCGGCTCCCGAGGGCAGGACGACCCGAAAGCCCTTTGCCCGGCCCCACCGCCGGGATCGCCATCGGCGGGTCGTCGCCGCCGCGCCGGCCCTGCCGAGGCCGGACGAGCGCTGACCGCCGGACGTCGCCTTCGCCCCGCTCGAGCCGACCGGTGGCCTGTCACTGGCGCCGGAACGAGGCGCTTCCGGGTCTAATGCCCCTCGAACGCCATCAGCGTGCGGACGGGGACATTCATGGCGCGCAGCTTCTCCGCCCCGCCCAGATCTGGCAGGTCGACGATGAAGCAGGCGGCGATCACCTCGGCACCGATCTGGCGCAGCAGCTTCACCGCGCCCTCGGCGGTGCCGCCGGTGGCGATGAGATCGTCCACCAGGATCACCCGCTCGCCGGGCTGCACCGCATCCACATGGATCTCCATCTCGTCATGGCCGTATTCCAGCGCATAGGCCATGCGCACGGTCTGATGCGGGAGCTTGCCCTTCTTGCGGATCGGCACGAAGCCGGCGGAGAGCTGGTGGGCCACCGCGCCGCCGACGATGAAGCCGCGCGCCTCGATGCCCGCCACCTTGTCGATCTTGGCGCCCGCCCAGGGCTGCACCAGTTCGTCCACGGTGCGGCGGAAGGCGCGGGCATTGCCCAGAAGGGTGGTGATGTCGCGGAACATCACGCCGGGCTTGGGATAATCCGGGATGGAACGCACCACGGCGGCAAGGTCGAGGATCGGCGGCGTCATGGAGGCCTCGCGGCGAAGGGCGATGGATCCCTGCCGCCTAACACCCTTTCGCCCTGGGCACAAAGCCCGCGATGCCGAAAGCGTGCGCGGGGCCGATGATCTGTCGCCCGCAGGGGGGCGTAGGAGGTGCATTCCACCCAGGGGCGCCGCGCCGGCGCCCGGTTCCGGACCCTGCGCCATGCTGATGACCCGCCGAAGCTTCGCCCGTCTCGCCCTCGCCCTGCCGCTGGCCACAGCTGCCGCCCCGGCCTTCGCGGCGCCGGCCTTCCAGCCCTACACGCCGGCCGCGTTTGCCGCCGCGGTGAAGGCCGGCGGGCCGGTCTATGTGCATGTGTTCGCGCCCTGGTGCCTGCAATGCCGGGCGCAGGAGGGCATCCTCAGCGGCCTGCTGGCCGATCCGCGCTATGCCAATGCCACCTTCCTGCGGGTGGCCTATGACGACCAGAAGGATGTGGTGGCGCAGCTCAATGTGCCGCGCTCGACTCTGATCGCGTTTCGCGGCGGCAAGGAGACCGGGCGCATGTCGTGGGGCGTGACCGCGGACGCGGTGGAAAAGGTCCTGAACTCGGCCAGCTGAAAGGAACCGCCCCGGCCCTCAGGCCGCCCGGCGGACACATGTCATGATCTATGCGCTGAGCTTCCTCGCCGGCCTGCTGACCATTCTCAATCCGTGCGTCCTGCCGTTGGTCCCGGTGGTGGTGGCGGGCGCCGCTGCCTCCAATCGCCTCGGCCCTCTGGCTTTGGCCCTGGGGCTGGCCGCCAGTTTCGCGGTGAGCGGGGCGATCCTGGCCTCGCTGGGCATCGAGTTCGGCGAATCCCGCGGACTGCGGGTGGCGGCGGCGGTATTGCTATTGCTGGCCGGCCTCGCCCTTCTGATCCCGGCGCTGGGCGCGCGGCTGGGCGTCGGGCTGGCGCCACTGTCCGCCCTCGCCGGGCGGTGGGCGGGCGGGGTGTCCTCCGGTCTGCTGGGCAATTTCGCCACCGGCGCGCTGCTGGGCCTGGCCTGGGCGCCCTGCGTCGGGCCGACCCTCGGCGCGGCCTTCGCGCTGGCCGCCTCGGGCGGCTCCAAGACGGAAGCCGCCGCCGCCATGGCGGTGTTCGCGCTGGGGGCGGCGCTCTCGCTCCTCATCGCCGGGACCGGCATCGGCTATCTGGCGAGCCGCGCCCGCGGGCGCCTCGCCGGCGCGGCGGCGCTGAGCCGCCGGGTGTTCGGCGGCGCGCTCGTTCTGGTGGCGCTGCTGATCCTCACCGGCCTCGACAAGGTGGTGGAAGGCGCGGTGGTGCAGGCGCTGCCCGACTGGTTCGTGACCCTGGCCACCCGGTTCTGAGGGGCGGCGCCAGGCGGGCGCTTCGGTCCCACGTTGCCCGCAGAGCGGCGGAGGTCCGGCGCCCGGCCATCAGTCCCGGAGAGACACCCGCAGGCGGGCGGCACGTCGCAGATGCGTGCGGCCCCGATCGGTTCGCGCCTGACCAGCATTGCCCGGACCGACCCTGCCGGGACCCGTCGGCACCGGCGCGGATGCCCGGCTGCACGGCGCGCCAGGGGTTGAGGGGCGGCGACCGGAGGGCCGGTCACGCGCCCGCCCCCGCAGCGACATCCCGCCAACAAAAAGGGCTCCCGAAGGAGCCCGTTTCGCGCGGTGCATAGGCACCCAAGATCGGTGGTGGAACCCTCAGTGCGAGATGTTCTTCCACACCTTCTTCTTGGTGAAATAGAGCAGGCCGGAGAGCACGATCAGGAAGATGAATACCTGGAAGCCCATGCGCTTGCGGGCGTCAAGATGCGGCTCGGCGACCCACATGAGATAGGCCGACACGTCGCGGGAATATTGGTCCACGGTGGTCGGGCTGCCGTCGGTATATTCCACCTGCCCGTCGCTCAAGGGCTTGGGCATGGCGATCTGGTGGCCGGGGAAATACTTGTTGTAATGCAGGCCGGACTGCACCTTCACGCCCTCGGGGGGATCCACATAGCCGTTCAGCAGCGCGTGGATATAGTCCACGCCGCCTTCCTGATACTGGGTGAAGGCATCGGTGATGAAGCCGGGGAAGCCCACGTGGGAGCCACGGGCCTTGGCGATCACCGACATATCCGGCGGCAGCGCGCCGCCATTAGCGACGCGGGCCGCGGCATCATTGGGGAACGGCGCCGGCCAGTGGTCCGACAGCCGGCCGGGGCGCTGGAACATCTCGCCCTGGTCGTTGGGGCCATCGGTGATCTGGTATTCGCTCGCCACCGCCTTGGCCTGGCCTTCCGTGAAGTCCGGTCCGCCCTCTTGGGCGAGATTGCGGAAATACAGGAAGTTGGCCGAGTGGCACGAGGCGCAGACCTCGCGGAACACCTTGAACCCACGCTGCAGCTGCGCGGGGTCATAGGTGCCGAAGGGGCCGGCGAACGACCAGGATTCCCGATGGGGAAGGTCGTCATGGCCGCCTTCGGCCGCCCGCGCCGGCGCGCCGAATACGAGTGCCGCCGCGACGGCACCGAAGAGAATGGTCTTTTTCATCATTTCTCTCTCCGCCTGTCCGCTCAGCCCTTGGTCTGCGGGGCGGATGCCCCGGCAACGACCGTCGCGCCACCCTTGGCCAAGACCGCGTCGGCGATCGAGGCCGGGAGAGGCTTCGGGCGCTCGATCAGGCCGAGCACCGGCAGGATGATGAGGAAGTGAACGAAGTAATAGGCCGTCAGAATGCGCGAGGCGATCACGTATCCGCCTTCCGCCGGCTGCGAGCCCAGGTAGCCGAGGCCCACCGCCACCACCGCGAAGATCCAGAAGAACTGGCGGTACAGGGGACGATAGCGGGCCGAGCGCACCTTGGAGGTGTCGAGCCAGGGCAGGAAGGCGAGCACCACGATGGCGCCGAACATGCACAGCACGCCGCCGAGCTTGCTCGGGATCGAGCGCAGGATCGCGTAGAACGGCAGGAAGTACCATTCAGGCACGATGTGCGCCGGGGTCGAGAGCGGGTTCGCCGGGATATAGTTGTCGGGATGGCCCATGTAGTTGGGCGTGTAGAAGATGAACCACGCGAAGAACAGCAGGAACACCACCATCGCGAAGGCGTCCTTGATGGTGGCGTAGGGCGTGAAGGGCACGGTGTCCTTCGCGAGGTTCTTCACATCGATGCCGTCCGGATTGTTCTGGCCCACGTGGTGCAGCGCCCAGATATGCAGGACGACGACGCCCGCGATCATGAACGGCAGCAGATAGTGCAGCGAGAAGAAGCGGTTCAGCGTGGGGTCGCCCACCGAATAGCCGCCCCACAGCCACTGGACGATGGTCTCGCCGATACCGGGGATGGCCGAGAACAAATTGGTGATGACGGTGGCGCCCCAGTAGGACATCTGGCCCCAGGGCAGCACGTAGCCCATGAAGGCGGTGGCCATCATCAGCACATAGATGATCACGCCGAGGATCCACAGCACTTCGCGGGGCGCCTTGTAGGAGCCGTAATAGAGGCCGCGGAAGATGTGGATGTAGACGGCGATGAAGAACATCGAGGCGCCGTTGGCGTGGATGTAGCGGATCATCCACCCGTAATCCACGTCGCGCATGATGTGCTCGACGCGGGCGAACGCGATCGGGGCGTAGGCCGCATAATGCATCGCCAGCACCACGCCGGAGACGATCTGCACCACCAGCATCAGGCTGAGGATCGCGCCGAAGGTCCAAAAATAGTTGAGATTTTTGGGCACCGGATAGGCGATGGCGCTGGAATGCACCAGGCCCACAAGCGGCAACCGGCTTTCAAACCAGCGCGCCAGCTTGCTCTTGGGCTGGTAGGTGGAGTGTCCTTCCATGGGGCCAACCTTTTATTGAACAGGCGACGCGCGCGTCAGCCGATCGTGATCTTGCTGTCGGAAACGAAGGAATAAGGCGGCACCGCCAGATTGAGCGGCGCAGGACCGACGCGGACGCGGCCCGACGAATCATATTGCGAGCCGTGGCAGGGGCAGAACCAGCCGTCGTAATTGCCCTGATGGCCGATCGGCACGCAGCCCAGATGGGTGCAGATGCCCACCACCACCAGCCAATTGTCGTGGCCCTTCTTCACCCGGTCCTGGTCGGCCTGGGGATCCGGCAGGCTGTTGAGCGGCACGGCGCGGGCCAGCTCCACGTCCTTGGGGGCGCGGTTGAAGATGAAGATGGGCTTGCCGCGCCACTGGGTGGTGATGATCTGGCCTTCCTGGATCGGCGACAGGTCCACCTCGGTGGTGGACAAAGCGAGCACCGACTTGTCCGGCTGAAGCTGAGAGACGAAGGGCCAGACCATCCCCGCCACGCCAACAGCGCCCACGGCACCGGTCGCGATGTACAGGAAATCCCGGCGGGTGGTTTGGGTCGTCTCCGTATGTGCCACGGCGCTTTTCCTCAATCGTCAGTCCGTTCAGACCGTCGCGGCGCGCAGTGTCTGCGGGAAGAGCCCGCGCGGGTTGCCCCGAGTTCCGCGCGCGGCGCGAGGTCGAATGTGGCAACCCCCGCCAAAACGGCGAAGATGCACCTTCGAGCGCCTCTAATTGCACCCTCTCAAGCCCGTGTCCAGATCGCCGCCATGCGGCACGCGGTCCTGCCATCGCCATATTTGCGCCCGATCTGCGCCCGAACCGGAACGGAGCCCCATGATTCTCGCTCTCTATTGCCCCGACATCGCTCAGAATGCCGGCACCTGCCTGCGCACCGGGGCTTGCCTGGGGGTGCCCGTGCACCTGATCGAACCGGCCGGATTTCCCATGAGCGGCGCCGCTTTTCGCCGCGCCGGCATGGATTATCTGGAGGCCGCCGACTGGCATCGCCACGCCTCCTTCGCCGCCTTCGAGGGGTGGCGCCGGGACGCCGGGCGGCGCCTGGTGCTGTTCACCACCAAGGCGGCCGCCCCGTTCCACAGTTTTACCTTTCAGCGCGACGACGTGCTGCTGTTCGGCCGCGAGAGCGCCGGCGTGCCGGACGAGGTGCACGACGTGGCCGATGCCCGCCTGCTGATCCCGCTGCGCCCCGGCCTGCGCTCGCTCAATGTGGCGGTGTCGGCCGCCATGGCGCTCGGCGAGGCGCTGCGGCAGACCGGCGGCTTTCCGGCCGCGGGCTGACCCCAGCCGCGCCCGGCCCTTCCGCGCCGGTCGGCCGCGGGGTAGAACGCTCGCCCCTCTCCGCGGAGTGCCGCCATGACCGCATCCGACCTCGACGCCCGCAAAGGCGAGGCCCGCGCCTGGTTCGAAGCGCTTCAGGGCCGCATCACCGCCGCCTTCGAGACCCTGGAGGACGCGGCGCCCGCGGCGCTCTATCCCGGGACGCCGGGGCGATTCGAACGCACGCCCTGGGACCGTACAGATCACAGCGGCGCGCCCGGCGGCGGCGGCACCATGGCCATGATGCGCGGCCGGCTGTTCGAGAAGGTGGGGGTGCACACCTCCACCGTGTTCGGCGAGTTCGCCCCGGAGTTTCGCGACCAGATCCCCGGCGCTGCGGAGGATCCCCGCTTCTGGGCCTCCGGCATTTCGCTCATCGCCCATCTGCACTCGCCCCATGTGCCGGCGGTGCATATGAACACGCGCTTCGTGGTGACCACCAAGAGCTGGTTCGGTGGCGGCGCCGACCTCACCCCGGTGCTGGACCGCCGGCGCACCCAGGAGGACCCGGACACGCAGGCCTTTCATGCGGCCTTCCAGGCGGCCTGCGCGCCCCACGCGGTGGCGGATTACCCGCGCTATAAGAGCTGGTGCGAGGAGTATTTCTTCCTGAAGCACCGCAACGAGCAGCGCGGCATCGGCGGCATTTTCTATGACTGGCTGAACAGCGGCGATTTCGCCGCCGATTTCGCCTTCACCCGCGACGTGGGCGCGGCCTTCCTGGACATCTATCCCCGTCTGGTGCGGGCGAATCTGGGGACGCCCTGGACCGAGGCGGATCGCGAGGAGCAATTGATTCGCCGCGGGCGATACGTGGAATTCAACCTGCTGTATGATCGCGGCACCATCTTCGGGCTGAAGACCGGCGGGAATGTCGCGTCGATCCTGTCGTCCATGCCGCCGCTGGTGAAATGGCCCTGACGCTGCGTCCTGTGATGGCAGTGTCATGCAACACCGCTAGGCCGGCGTGCCGTCCATCAGGAGATACGCCATGGCTTTCGAACCGGGTGACATTGTTCAGCTTAAGTCTGGCAGCCCCGCCCTCACCGTGATCTCCGAGATCGGGGAAACCGTCGAGGTGGTGTGGTACGCCGACGAAGTGGGTGAATTCCGCACCAATTCTCTCCCCGCCGTCACCCTGGAAGCCCTCGAACTCGCCGAGTTCGAAGAGGAAGAGGAAGAGGACGAAGACGAGGCCTGATCCACACCGCAGGATCGCCGCAGCCCGCGACGCTGATCGCGCCGGGTCGCCATGGGGGAGCCGCCCGGAATGACCTCCGGGCGGGAGCGGCTGCTTATTTGGGCGCAAGATGCCCGCACATCTTGCGCCCGTCCGCCGTCGTCGCCTCAGCCCCCTCAGCTTCCGACCCCTCAGCTTCCGACCCCTCAGCCCACACCGCGCAAGGCACTGTCGCGCAGGACCGCGTCCCGCAAAGCCATGATCTGCTGGGGCTCGGTGGGAAAATCGGCGGCGATCCAGGCGGCCTTTGCCTGCGCCAGCGCCGCGCCCAGCGCCGGCCCCGCAGCCACGCCGCAGGCCATCAGGTCCGCCGCCGTTACCGGAAAGGGCGGCGCCACCCAATCCTGAATCACCGGAAGCAGCGGCCGTGGATCGCCGCCGTGCCGGGCACAGGCGATCAGCAGCCGGTCCCGCACCGCCACCGCCCCGTCCCCATAGAGCCGCGCCCGCAGCGCCGGCGCCGCCAGCCCCGGTTCAAGGCGTGGCGCCAGCGCCAGCAGGCGCGCCGCTTCCGCATTGGACAGGCGCAGCCGCGTGCGCAGGCGCACCGCATCTTCCGCCACCCGCACCGCCAGCCCCCCAAGCCGCCGCAGGGCGTCGGGCGGAAGGTCCAGCTCCGCCTCCAGCGCCGCCAGACGGGCAAAGCCGGGCAGATCCGGCACGCCCGCCAGAATGCGCCCCAGCAGCCCGGCCTCGCTCATGATCACCACGGTGGGCGCCGCGCCGGGCGCGGGCAGCAATTTCATCAGTTCCGCGCGTACCCGCTCGCGGGACAAAGCGTCCAGCCCGGCCCGCTGGCGCTCGGCGGCGGCCAAAGCGGCGCCATCCATGGGACCTGTCCCATAAGCAGCATGGAAGCGGAACAGCCGCAGGATGCGCAGATGATCCTCGCGGATGCGGGTGTCCGGATCGCCGATGAAGCGCACCCGGCGCGCCCGCAGATCCGCCAAGCCGCCCACCGGATCGAACACCGTGCCGGCCGCGTCGGCATAAAGGGCGTTGAAGGTGAAGTCGCGCCGCGCCGCATCGCACCGCCAGTCGCGGCCGAAGCGCACCACCGCGTGGCGCCCGTCGGTCTCCACATCCTCGCGCAAGGTGGTGACCTCGAACGGCACGCCGCCGCTGATGACGGTGACCGTGCCATGGGCGATGCCGGTGGGCACGCTCTTCAGTCCCGCCGCGGCGGCCCGGCGCTCCACCTCGGGGGGCGTGGCGGTGGTGGCCAGATCCACTTCCCCGACCGGCAGCCCCATCATGGCATTGCGCACGGCGCCGCCGACCATGCGGGTCTCTTCGCCGTCGCCATTGAGCGCCGCCAGAACCGCCTGCAGCTCCGGCGCCGCCAGGAACGGGGCGCCGGCGAGGCTCGGCAGCGGCGCGCCATCGCTCATTCGTAGTGGCCGGGTTGGAACACCCCGTCCTTCATCTGCGCCGGCACATAGACGCTGCCGGGCGGCGCGCTGCTCTCCATCTCAAACACATAGAGCCCGCCGGCCACGAGGAGCACCGCCAGCACCGAGCACGACAGCAGGGCGCGGGGCGACCAGTGCTCCGGCACGATGGAGCCGCGCAGGGCCAGCAGAATCAGCGCATAGGCCACGAAGGGGGAGAGGAAGAGCGCCATCTCCACCAGGATGGTGCGGATCATCAGGCATATACTCGCTCATAGAGGTTGCGCAGCAATCCGGCGGTGACCCCCCAGATGAAGCGCTCCTCATAGGGTATGGCATAGAAGCGGCGCATCACCCCGTCGCGTTCCCGCGATTGGCGCAGATGGTTGGCCGGGCTCATCAGGAAGGCCAGCGGCACCTCGAACGCCTCCTGCACCTCGGCGGGATTGAGGGTGAGGGCGAAATTGGGTGCCACCAGCCCCACCACCGGCACGATCCAGAAATTGGTGCCCGACAGATAGCCGTCCAGGAAGCCGAGCGGTCGCACCAGATGGCTGGCCAGCCCCACCTCTTCGCGGGCCTCGCGCAGGGCCGCGGCCACATCGTCCGCGTCGCCCGGATCCACCCGCCCGCCGGGGAAGGCGATCTGGCCGGGATGGGCGGACAAAGTGGTGGCGCGCAAGGTCAGCAGCACGGTCGGCTCCGGCCGCGCCACCACCGCCACCAGCACCGCCGCATGGCGCGGGGCACCGGCGGGCATCGGGCGCGGATCGGACAAGGCGTGATCGCCATTCACCGCGCCGTGGTCGCCCTGGACATAGGGCGCCGGGGGCACCGGGGAGAGCCGGGTGCGGGCGCGGGCCAGGAAGTCCTCCAGCGGCGAGCCCGCCGGCGCGGCGTGGTCAAAGGCGGCTTGCGGCATCACGGGCGGAACAGACCTCTCGGCGGATGGCATCAGGTGGCGCGATCGAGCGCGTCGGCGGACATCATGGGATAGAAGCTGCCCCCGGACGCCACGCCAAACATAAGCGTGCCGTTGCAGTTGCGCACCTCGCCGCGTTCCACCAGGTCCAGATAGGCCGCGCGGGTGAGCCGCGCCTCCAGGCCGAAGCGCACATGCACATAGGGCCGCAATTCGCCGGGCTCGGCGCCGGGGACAAAGCGCAGGTCATGGCCGGGGCCGGCGCGCACCAGATCGTCCAGATTGGTCCGGAACACCAGGACCGGCCCGTCCTCGCCCGCCTCCACGGCGAACTCCACCGCCAGGAAGGGGGCGTCCTCCACGGTGATGCCGATCTTTTCCACCGGCGTCTTCAGCACATAGCGTGCCCCCTCGCGGGTCAGCACGGAGGCGAACAGCCGCACCAAAGGCAGGCGGCCGATGGGCGTGCCGGCATAGAACCAGGTGCCGTCGGCGGCGATGCGCATGTCCATGTCGCCGCAATCGGGCGGATCCCATTTGTCCACTGGCGCCGGCCCGCGCCCGCCCGCCGCCTGCACCGCCCCCATCAGCGAGTCCAGCCGGCCGGAGGGCGTCGGCGGGTCGGTGTCGGGGGGCGGATGATCCATGATGAACTCCCTCCTCGCGATGACGTGACGGGGGTCTCGCGCTGCGTCGCAAACGGATGGCTCGACGCGGCGCCAACATATCGTAAGCTGGTCGTTCCGGCAGGTGCCGCCGCGAGGGGACATCCCCGCGGATGCGCTTCCGGTTCCGGGCCCGGCCCGAACCGCCGTCTGTCACGGCGTCGGGCCTGTTATCGCCGTCTTTCGCGGCGAGGGTTGCGGCCAAGCGGAGACTTAAGGCATGTCGGCACCGAGCGAGACCTTCGACCTGGACCAGATGATCGTCCGCAATGCGGAGGCCGCCGCCGCCAGCGTGCGCACGGCGCGCACCGCCATCGCGGCGGTGATCTTCGGCCAAGAGACGGTGATCGACCAGGCGCTGATGACCATCCTGGCCGGCGGCCACGCGCTGCTGGTGGGCGTGCCGGGTCTGGCCAAGACCAAATTGGTGGAGACCATGGGCACCGTGCTGGGGCTCGACGCCCGCCGCGTGCAATTCACCCCTGACCTCATGCCCTCGGACATTCTCGGCTCGGAAGTGCTGGAGGAAAGCGCCGGCGGCAAGCGCGCCTTCCGCTTCATCCGCGGCCCGGTGTTCGCGCAATTGCTGATGGCCGACGAAATCAACCGCGCCTCGCCGCGCACCCAGTCGGCGCTGCTGCAGGCCATGCAGGAATATCACGTCACGGTCGCCGGCGAGCGCCACGATCTGCCCAAGCCCTTCCATGTGCTGGCGACCCAGAACCCGCTGGAGCAGGAAGGCACCTATCCGCTCCCCGAAGCCCAGCTCGACCGCTTTCTGATGGAAATCGACGTGGATTATCCCGATCGCGACGCCGAGCGGAAGATCCTGTTCGACACCACGGGCGCGGAAGAGACCCGGCCCCGCGCCGCCATGAGCGTGGAGGACCTGATGGCCGCCCAGCGGCTGGTGCGCCGCCTGCCCGTGGGCGAATCGGTGGTGGAAGCCATCCTCACTTTGGTGCGCTCCGCCCGTCCCGGCACCGGCGATGGTGCCGAGCAGCGGCTGATCTCCTGGGGCCCCGGCCCGCGCGCCAGCCAGGCGCTCATGCTCGCCGTGCGCGCTCGCGCGCTGCTGGACGGGCGCTATGCGCCCTCCCTCGACGATGTGGTGGCGCTGGCCGAGCCGGTGCTGAAGCACCGCATGGCCCTGTCCTTCGCCGCCCGCGCGGAAGGGGAAACCGTGCCGCGGGTGATCCGCCGCCTCGCCGCGAAGCTGGGCTGAGGCGCCGCGTGGACGAACGCCAGCCAGCCTCCGCCTCTCTCCCGTCCGCCGGCGGCGCGCCGGAGATCCACCGGCTGTCCCACGCCGCGGCCCAATTGGCGTCGGCCATGCCGCGGCTGGTGCTGGAGGCCCGGCGCATCGCCGCCTCGGTGCAGCACGGGGTCCACGGGCGGCGCCGCTCCGGCTCGGGCGAGAATTTCTGGCAATATCGCCGCTTCACCGATGGCGAGCCCGCCAACCGCGTGGACTGGCGCCGCTCCGCCCGCGACGACCATTTGTATGTGCGCGAGCGCGAATGGGAAGCCGCCCACACGGTGTGGATCTGGCCGGACCTGTCCGCCTCCATGGACTATGCCTCCGGCAAGCTGGCCCCCAAGCGCGAGCGCGCGCTGGTGGTGGCGTTCGCGCTGGCGGATCTCCTGGTGAAGGGCGGCGAGCGGGTGGGCATTCCCGATCTCATGCGCCCCACCGCCAGCCGCCGCATCGTCGAGCGCATGGGCGAAGCGATCCTGCTCGCCCCCACCTGGCCCGCCAGCCTGCCGCCCGCCTTCCGCCCGTCGCCTTTGTCGGAAGTGGTGCTGCTGAGCGACTTCTGGAGCCCCACGGCGGAGGTGGCCGCGGCCATCGACCGGCTCGCCAGCGGCGGCGCCCATGGTCATGTGGTCCAAATCGTGGATCCGGCGGAAGAGAGTTTCCCCTTCACCGGCCGCATCGCCTTTCGCGAGCCGGAAAGCGGCCAGTCCCTGACCGTGGGCCGGGCCGAGGCCTGGCGCGCGGATTATGAGACCCGCGTCGCTTTGCATCGCGACGCCATCCGCGCCGCCGGGTCGCGCATGGGCTGGAGCTTCCAGGTCCACCGCACCGACCGGCCGGCCAGCGACCTGCTGCTGGCCTTGCACATGCGCATGGGGGTGGGCGGCATGGGCGCCGGGGGCGGGGCTGGCTCCATGGCACACGCCGGGCATGGGACACAGCCCGATGAGGTGCTGCCATGAGCCGGCGGCTTGGGACGCACCGACATGCGCTTTTGCGCGGGGTCGCGGGCCAAGGGGCAGGGACTGAACGCCTTCAACGGAAAGCGTTTCACCCCCCTCCCTGCCCTCCCCCGCAAGGGGGGAGGGTTTCCGCTAGGAAGCCGGGAAGCCACGCTCGAACCTGTGCGCGATACCCCCTCCCCCCTTGCGGGGGAGGGTTGGGGTGGGGGGTGAAACGGCCGAGGCCGGGCACCGGCTCTGACCACCATAACTCCCTGAAGCCCCTCGCCGCACATCCGGTCCCCACCGGCCTGCGGAAGGACATCCGCGCATGATGGGCCTGCCGCTGACCTTCGCCACGCCGCTGCTGCTGACCGCGCTGCTCGCCTTGCCGGCGCTGTGGTTCCTGCTGCGCGTGGTGCCGCCGCGCCCGCGCGAGATGTCGTTTCCGCCCACCCGCCTTTTGTTCGACATCAAGCCCAAGGAAGAGACCGCCGCCCGCACCCCCTGGTGGCTGACCCTGCTGCGCCTGCTGCTGGCCGCGCTGGTGATCCTCGCCGCCGCCGGCCCGATCTGGAACCCGCCCACCGCCGTGCCCAGCGCCGGCGGCCCGCTGGTGATGGTCATCGACCAGGGCTGGCCCGCCGCCGCCACCTGGGGCCAGCGGGTGGCCACCGCCTCCGGCCTCATCGACGAGGCCGGAGCCAATGGCCGCGGCGTGGCGCTGATCCCCACCGGCGACGTGCCCAAGGACGCCACCTTGCTGCTGCCGGCCCAGGCCCGCGACAAGCTGCGCTCGCTCAGTCCGGTGCCGTGGGCGCCGGCCCGCAAGGAGGCCCTGGCGCTGGCCGGCAAATATCTCGCTGCCAATGCGGATGCGGGTCTGGTCTATGTGAGCGACGGCGTGGATCTGGCCGCCGATCCGGATCTGGCCACCGATCTGGCGGCGCTGAAGGGCGCGCGCCCGGCGCTGGTGGTCTCCGGCGGCGTGGCGACGCCTTTGGCGCTGGCCGCCCCAGACAATGCCCCCGGCGCCCTTACCGTGAAGGTGCTGCGACCCGACGATGGCGGCGCCCGCACCGGCCGGGTGGAAGCCCGCGACCTGCGCGGCCTGGCGCTGGGCGAAGCGCCCTTCGCCTTCGCCCCCGGCGACCGCGAGACCGAGGCCAAGTTCGACTTGCCGGTGGACATCCGCAACGAGGTCTCCCGCCTGGAGATCATCGGCGAACGCTCCGCCGGGGCGGTGCAATTGCTGGACAAGCGCTGGCGGCGGCGCACCGTGGGCGTGGTCTCCGGTGCCTCCACCGACACCGGCCAGCCGCTGCTGGCCCCGACCTATTATCTGTCTCGCGCCCTTGGCCCCTTCGCCGATGTGCGGCTGGGCGATGGCGGCGCGCCCGCCGAGAATATCAACCGCTTCCTGGAGCAGCGGGTGCCGGTGATCATGCTCACCGACGTGGGCACCGTGCCCCCCGCGACCCGCGCGCGGCTCGCCAAATTCGTCGAGGACGGCGGCGTGCTGGTGCGCTTTGCCGGGCCGCGCCTGGCCAATGCGCAGGACGACCTGCTGCCCGTGCGCCTGCGCCGGGGCGGCCGCGTCCTGGGCGGCTCGCTGTCCTGGGAAACCCCGCAGGCGCTGGGCGCCTTGAGCCCGGACGGCCCGTTCCGCGATGTGAAGCTGCCCACCGACGTGAGCGTGACCCGCCAGGTGCTGGCGGAGCCCGACGGCACCCTTGGCGAGCGCACCTGGGCGGCGCTGAAGGACGGGACGCCACTGGTCACCGGCACCCATCGCGGCAAGGGCATGGTGGTGCTGTTCCACGTCACCGCCGACACCAGCTGGTCGAACCTGCCGCTTTCAGGCACATTCGTCGAGATGTTGCGCCGGGTCATCGCTCTCTCCGACACCGCCGCCCCCGACGAGGGACGCGCCGACGGCGCGACCGCACGGGCCGGCGCCCCGGCGCCAGCCGGGGCCAGCGCCGTGCCGGCCGGCCCCGCCGGCGCGGCCGCAGCCACGGTTGCCCCCACCCGCCTGCTGGACGGCTTCGGCGCCTTCCGGCCCGCCGGCCCCACCGCCCGGCCGCTGCCCGCCACCTTCGCCGGCCGCGCGAGCGCCGAGCACCCGCCCGGCTTCTACGGACCGCCCGACGCCTTGCTGGCGGTGAATACCCTGCTGCCGGACGATCGCCTGGTGCCGCTGGATCTCTCCGCGCTGGGCGGCACCACCGCCACGCCGCTGCGCGAAAGCGAGCCGCGCGATCTGCGCGGGCTCGTGCTCGTGGTGGGCATGGGCCTGCTGCTGCTGGATGCCCTTGCCGTGCTGCTGCTGGCCGGCGGGCTCTCCCGCATCGGGCGGCGTCGCGCCACAGCCGCGGCCCTGTTCGCGGCGCTGGCGATCGGTGCCGTGCCGCTTTCCCCCGCCCCGGCGCGGGCGGATGCCGCCTCCGACTTCGCGGTGAAGGCCACCGCCCAGACGCGCCTCGCCTATGTCACCACCGGCAATGCGGAGGTGGATGATATCAGCCGCGCGGGCCTGGAGGGCCTCACCACGTTCCTGGCCCAGCGCACCGCCTTGCAGGCGGGCGAGCCCATGGGCGTGGACATCGCGCGCGACACTCTCTCCTTCTTCCCGTTGCTCTATTGGCCGATCCTGGCCAATGCGCCGGTGCCGCCGCCCGCCGTGCTGGCGCGCATCGATGCCTATATGAAGCAGGGCGGAACCGTGGTGTTCGACACCCGCGACGCGCTGGAGACGCCGCAGGGCGCCGGCGCGCCGCTGTCGCCCGCCGCCGCCCGGCTGCGGGAGATCCTCTCCGGCCTCGACATTCCCGAGCTGGAGCCGGTGCCGCGCGACCATGTGCTGACCAAGGCCTTCTACCTGCTCAAGGACTTTCCCGGCCGCTTCACCGGCGGCACCACCTGGGTGGAGGCGCTGCCCGCCGCCCGCGACGGCGAGGACCGCCCCGCCCGGGCGGGCGACGGCGTCTCGCCGGTCATCATCACCGGCAATGATCTGGCGGGGGCCTGGGCGGTGGGCAAAGGCGGCGAGCCCCTGCTGCCGCTCACCCCCGGCGAGCCACGCCAGCGGGAGCTGGCGTTCCGCGCCGGAGCCAACATGACCATGTATGTGCTCACCGGAAACTATAAGGCCGACCAGGTGCACGTGCCGGCGCTGTTGGAGCGCCTCGGCCAATGAGCGCCCGCGCTTGCCTGTCCCCGCGCCGCGTCCCGACGCCCGCTGAAAGGCGCCCATGACCTACGGCCTTGCCTTCGAGCCCTTCCTGCCCTGGCCCGCGCTGGCCGCCATCGCCGCCGTGGCGGTGGTGCTGGCGCTGCTGCTGGTGGCTTCGCGCACCCGCGGCGCCGCCTTCCGCGCGCTGGCGCTGCTGGTGGGGCTGGTGGCGCTGGCCAATCCTTCGCTGACGCGGGAAGAGCGCGAGCCGCTCTCCTCCGTGGTGGCGGTGGTGGTGGACAAGTCCGCCAGCCAGAATTTCGGCGAGCGCACCGCCCAGACCGAGGCCGCCCGCACCGCGCTGGATGCCCGGCTGAAGCAGATCCCCGGCCTGGAAATCCGCACCATCGAGGCCGATGCCCGCGATGGCGAGACCGACGGCACCCGCCTGTTCGCCGCTTTGTCCGCTGGCCTTGCCGATGTGCCGCCGGAGCGGGTGGCGGGGGCCATCATGATCACCGACGGGCGGGTGCATGACGTGCCCGGCGAGGCGGCGGCGCTGGGCTTCTCGGCCCCCGTCCACGGCCTCATTACCGGCAAGGCCGACGAGCGCGACCGCCGCGTGGCGCTGGAGAAGGCGCCGCGCTTCGGAATCGTCGGCCAGCGCCAGACGCTCACCTTCCGCGTCACTGACGAGGGCGCCCCGGCCGGGGCCCGCGTGCCGGTGACCGTGCGCCGCGACGGCGAGGTGATCGCCAGCCCGGTGGTCACCGCCGGCCGCAGCGCCCAGGTGGAGGTGGAGATCGCCCATGCCGGGCCGAACATCGTCGAGCTGGAGGTGCCGCCCCTGGCGGGCGAGCTGAGCCCCATCAACAACCGCGCCGCGGTCTCCATCGACGGCATCCGCGACAAGCTGCGGGTGCTGCTGGTCTCCGGCGAGCCGAACGTGGGCGAGCGCACCTGGCGCAACCTGCTCAAAAGCGACGCCAATGTGGATCTGGTGCACTTCACCATCCTGCGCCCGCCGGAGAAGCAGGACGGCACCCCCATCAACGAGCTGTCGCTGATCGCCTTCCCGACGCGGGAGCTGTTCCAGACCAAGATCCGCGATTTCGATCTGATCATCTTCGACCGCTACTCCCAGCAAGGGGTGCTGCCGCAGGTCTATTTCGACAATATCGTGCGCTATGTGCAGGCTGGCGGCGCGCTGCTGGTGGCGGCGGGGACCGATTTCGTCGAGCCCGGCTCGCTGTTCAACACGCCGCTGGAAGAGATCCTGCCCGCCGCCCCCACCGGCAACACCACGGAAGCGCCCTATGTGGCCAAGCTCACCGAGCCCGGCAAGCGCCATCCGGTGACCCGCGGCCTGCCGGGCGCGCAGAGCGATCCGCCCAGCTGGAGCCGGTTCTTCCGCGTCATCGATGCGGACGCCCGCTCCGGCGTCACCGTGATGGACGCCCCCGGCAACCGGCCGGTGCTTCAATTGGATCGCGTCGGCCAGGGCCGCGTGGCGCTGCTGTTGTCCGACCATTTCTGGCTGTGGGCGCGCGGCTATGACGGCGGCGGGCCTTATATCGACCTGCTGCGCCGGCTCTCCCACTGGCTGATGAAGGAGCCGGACCTGGAGGAGGAGCGCCTGAAGCTCTCCACGGCCGGCCGCGACCTGGTGGTGGAGCGCCAGACCATGGGCGATGCCGTGCCCACCGCGCTCATCACCACACCTTCGGGCGCCACCCGCACGCTCACCCTCACCCAGGCCGAACCCGGCCTGTGGCGCGCCACCACCCCGGCGGACGAATTGGGCCTGTGGCGGGCGGTGAACGGCACGCTCACGGCGCTGACCAATATCGGCCCGCTGAACCCGAAGGAATTTGCCGAAGTCACCTCGACCCGCGACTGGCTCTCGCCCATCGCCTCCGCCACCGGCGGCGGGCTCTGGCGGCTGGCCGATCTCAACGGCACCGTGCCGCGGGTGGTGCAGGTGGCCTCCGGCGACCGGCTCTCCGGCGAAGACTGGCTGGGCCTGCGCACCCGCGATGTCTCGGTGGTGAAGGGCATTGGCCTGTTCCCGCTGTTCGCGGGCCTGTCCGGCCTGTTGCTGCTGCTCGGTGTGATTACGGCGGCCTGGGTGCGCGAGGGGCGGTGAGCGGGCCGCTACAGCCGAGGCATTCACGGCTGTCATCGGTGTGCTCCATATCTCAGCGGAGTCGAAACTCAGAGATATTTGAGATCATCGCCAATCAGCATGTCGCGCATGATGCCGGTGACGGGGAATCCGTACCCTTCCCAGTCTGGCTGAAAGTGTAGTTGGCCGGCAGCATGGTAGTTGCTGGCATAAATGTCAGCCGCGATCATCTGCATCGCCATGAGAAGTGCCTGAACGGAATCAAAGCCACCGGAGGACATGGTTCGCCGCCCATCCGGCCAATCCGTCTCGTAGCGACAACTCCAGGACGTCCCGGAAAATTCGGGTGCATAAATGCGGATGGGTACTTCCACGGTGCCAGTCGGCAACTTCAGCGTCAGGATGCGGGAGGCAATCATGTTTTACCTCAATAGCTGAGTGGAGGAAGAGGCTTTCCATGAAGGCAAGCTGCGTATCGTTGCATTGCTTGACTTCGGCAATATACGTTTCCCACCATGTTACAATGAAACATATCGCGATCTAGCTGAGCGTCACATTCGGCTTCCTTGGCCGCTGAAATACGACGCGCCACGAAAATTACCGGAGCTGAGCTGCCATTGTCGCGACTCGTATTAACTCGGCTCCCAGAAGCAGAATCAAAGCCACTGCCCGTCCATTGTCCGGCCCCGGGTTGTCCCACCGGAACTCGCGGTTGCGCAAAGTTGAACCCAGCCTTAACCGCCAGACGAATCCATTCCAAATCCACCTGTAGGCGAAGTAGATCATGCTCCGCCTTAAGAGCGAGAAACTCATCGTCCTCCCACCACCTCTGCGACATATCCCGCCTCCACAGCGCAAACAGATCACGAAGGAAAAGTATAGGCTATTATTCCTATTTATCAATAGGCTTTTTTACCTCAATCGCCGCCCGCAGCAGCGGCACCAGGTGCAGTGAGCCCAGTGTGTTGAGATGGCCCACGTCGATGTAGCCCAGATCGCCATTGGGCAAGGTCGGCCGGCACAGGGTGGCGTCGCAGAAGGCAGTGCGGGGCAGCACCAGTTGCACCCCCGGCACCGCAGCCGCCACCGCTTGCAGCCCCGCTTCCACCGGCGCAGCGCGGGCGGCCGCCGCGGCCGCCGGAGTGGTGCAGGCGCTCTCGTCCAGGCCGAGGAAGCGCTTGCGGATGATGCAGCGCCCGCCGCCCGCATCGCCGAACTCCGCCGGCGGCCCCACCAGGATCACCCGCTTGCCCGCTGCGGTGAGCTGGATCACCGCCTGCTTCAGCGCCGCCATGGCGGCGGGCAAGGTGTCGTCGGGCACCCACAGGCCGCCGATCACCACGATGCGCACCCGCGGATCCGCCAGCAGCGCCGCCAGGGTCTGGGTGCGGAAGGTGTCGCGGTCGCTGGCCTCGCGCGAGGCGAAGGCGCTGGCGCCCGGCTCGCGCAGGAAGCCGCTGGCCTTGGTCATCTGGATCAGGCCATAGCCGGTCTCGCGGGCGATGGCGTCCAGCGCCGGGCCATGGTGGTTGGCGAAGGAATCCCCCCACAGCGCGATCAGCGGCGCATCGGGCGCCGGATCGCCGAAGCGGCATTGCACGCCGGCGGGCGCCAGTCCCGGACCTTGCAGGCAGCCCTTGGTGCCGCGCCAGGCGTCGTTCAGCGCCGCCTGTGCCTGGAGGAAGCTCGCACTCGCCCGCCCCGGCAGGCCGCCGGAGGCATCGAGCCCGAAGCCGAGGCCGGCCAGCCCCGCCAGCACCAGCAGGCCGGCGGCAATGCTCCGCAATTCGGACCGCCGGGTGGCCGGGCCCTGGCGCCGGAAGCGGGCCTCCACATAGCGCCAGGACAGCGCCGAAACGACCACCGCCGCCCCCACCAGCAGCATGCCGGACACCAGCCCGGGCTCGTCTCCCGCGTGGAACTTGAAGAAGGCGAGGATCGGCCAGTGCCACAGATAGAGCGAATAGGAGATCAGCCCCAAGCCGGCGATCGGCTTCAGCGACAGCAGGCGGCCCACCAGGGTGGTGCGCCCCTCCTCCCCGGCCCAGATCAGCGCCAGCGCGCCACCCGCTGGCAGCAAAGCCGAGACGCCGGGGAAGACGGTATGGCGGTCGAACAGCACCATCGCGGCCAGGATCATCGCCAGCCCGGCCGCCGCCACCGCCTCCGGCAGCAGGCGCCCGCGCAGCTTCGGCACCAGCCCCAGCGCCAGCACGGCGCCGAGCAGCAGTTCCCAGGCGCGCGAGGTGAAATTGTAGAAGCCGTTGTTGGGCCGCAGGATGGCATTCTTGGTGGCCACATAGAGCGAAACCAGCAGCACGGCCCAGATCACCAGCGCGCGAAACCGCTTTGCCCGCGGATGCGACAGGCCGATCAGCGCCAGCGGGAAGAACAGATAGAACTGCTCCTCCACCGCCAGCGACCACATGTGCAGCAGGAACTGCTCTTCCGCGCCGGGGGAGAAATAGCCGGAGGTGGCCAGGAAATAGCGGTTGGCCAGAAAGGCAGAGGCATATTGCAGGGACCGGCCATAAGCGTCGAGCATCACCGGCGGCAGGGTGGCCACCGCCATGGCGGTGGTGGCCAGCGCCACCAGCGCATAGGCCGGCACGATGCGCCGGATGCGGCGGTCATAGAAGGTGGCGAAGCTGAAGCGGTCCGCGGCCAGATCCGCGGCGATGATCGCGGTGATCAGATAGCCGGAGATGACGAAGAACACGTCCACGCCCACGAAGCCGCCGGGCACCAGAGCGGCGTTGGCGTGATAGAGCACCACAGGCCCCACCGCGAGCGCGCGCAGGCCACTGATGTCGGCTCTGTATCGCATGCGGGGGGCTGGAATCCTGGGCGGGGCGCGCGGACCGCAAGGGGCCGTTGCGCCAGAAACGGCGGCCGGCAGGTCCCAAACGCAAAGCCCTCAGCCTCCGCGCTGCCACGGCGCGCGGAGTCCGCAAAGATTCGATCAGTGTCCCACCACTGCACGGAGTTCTAGAGCATGACGCGGCAAAGTGGAAACTCCCTACCCGGCAACCTTCGACGCTAACACGTTGCGGTGGGGAGAGATTCAGAAGTCAGGCTGTGACGGATGGTGTCGGGGCTTGGAGGGATTCGCCGCATCCCTCGGCCGGTACCGTCATAGCCGGGCTTGTCCACAGGCGAGGGTCGCTTGCGCACCGGGCGGGCGATCCGGGCCGCCGCATGCGAACGCCCGACCGGCACGTGCGTGGGACACATGCGGCGCTTGCAACGGACGCCCCGCGCTCACCCCCGCGCCGCCGCCTGCTCGTCGCGCTTGTGCTGCGCCTCCTGGGACTTGGCCACCGCCGAGGCGATGATCACCGCCAGCGCCACGATGCCGATGAGGATGGTGCAGATGGCGTTGATCTCCGGCGTCACCCCCAGCCGCACCTGGGAATAGATGCGCATGGGCAAGGTGGTGGCCCCCGGCCCGGTGGTGAAGCTGGCGATCACCAGATCGTCCATGGACAAAGTGAAGGCCAGCATGAAGCCGGACAGCACCGCGGGCAGGATCAGCGGCAGGGTGATGGTGAAGAAGGTCTTCATGGGCGGGCAGCCCAGATCCAGCGCCGCCTCCTCCAGGGCGCGGTCGAAGGTCACCAGCCGCGATTGCACCACCACCGCCACGAAGCACATGGTGAAGGTGATGTGGGCCAGCGTGATGGTCCAGAAGCCGCGCTCGAAGCCGATGGCCACGAACAGCAGCAGCAGCGACAGGCCGGTGATGACTTCCGGCATCACCAGCGGCGCATAGGTCATGCCCGAGAACAGGGTGCGGCCGTGGAAGCGCCCGTAGCGGGTCAGCGCCAGCGCCGCCATGGTGCCAAGCACGGTGGCCACCACGGAGGACAGGAACGCCACCCGCAAGGTCACCCACAAGGCATCCAGCAACTGTTCGTTCTCCAGCAGGGACACATACCATTGGGTGGAAAAGCCCGCCCACACGGTGACCAGCCGCGAGGCGTTGAAGGAATAGATCACCAGCAGCAGGATGGGGATGTAGAGGAAGGCGAACCCCAGCACCAAAGCGGTGATGTTGAACCAGGTGAGATGCTTGCTCATCGTCCGGCCTCCAATTGGCGGGCCTGGAGGTTCTGGTAGATGACGATGGGCACCACCAGCAGCAGCAGCAGCAGCACCGCCACCGCCGAGGAGGCGGTCCAGGAGCGGTTCACGGTGAACTCGGTCCACAGCGACTTGCCGATCATCAGGGTATCGGAGCCGCCCAGCAGATCCGGGATCACGAACTCGCCCACCGCCGGGATGAAGCACAACAAGGCGCCCGCCGCGACACCCGGCAAGGACAGCGGAAAGGTGATGGTCCAGAACGCCTTGGATGGCGGGCAGCCGAGGTCTTCGGCCGCCTCCAGCAAGGTGCCGTCCAGCTTCTCCAGCGCCGAATAGAGCGGCAGCACCATGAAGGGCAGATAGGAATAGACGATGCCGATATAGACCGCGAGATCAGTGTTGAGGATCTGCAGCGGCTCGCTGATCAGCCCGAGCGCCGACAGCGCCTGATTGAGGAAGCCTTCGGGCGAGAGGATGCCGATCCAGGCATAGACCCGGATCAAAAACGAGGTCCAGAACGGTAGGATCACCAGCATCAGCATCATGGGCTGTATCCCCTTGGGGGCGCGGGCCATGGCATAGGCGATGGGATAGCCCACCAGCAGCAGCAGGATGGTGGAGATGCCGGCGATGAGCAGGCTGGAGCCGTAGGCGGCGACGAACTCGTTATCGAACGAGAGCACGTAGAAATAATTGGCGATGGACAGCTGGGACAGGAAGTCCTTGACGCCGGCCCAGCCGCCGGCGGCATCGAACACCGGCGCATAGGGCGGCTGGGCGATCACATCCTGCGACAGCGAGATCTTCAGCACGATGAAGAACGGCACCAGGAACAGCGCCAGAAGCCACAGATAGGGCACGGCGATCACCAGCCACCGCCCCCGCCCCTTCTCCCCCGCCATGGCCATGTGCGTCGCCTTCCCTGAGCCCGGCTGTTGCCAATCGATCCGTCAGCGCGTGAGCACCACGCCCGCATCGGGCGCGAAGGTCACCCACACCTTGTCCTCCCAGGTGATGGGCCGCTCCACCAGGCGCGAGAGATTGGGCTTGGACACCTTCACCCGCGTGCCGCAGGGCATTTCCACATGGTAGATGGACAGATCGCCCATATAGCCGATGTCCCAGATCACCCCTTCCAGGCAATTGGCGGTGATGGTCTCCGGCGGCTCCAGGGCGATGCGCATCTTTTCCGGCCGGATCGCCAGCCACACGGTGGCCCCGGGGGCCGCGTCCACCGGCTGGTCCAGCGTCAGGGGATAAGGCGTCTTGGGCGAGGCCAGCTCCACCCCGGCGGGGCCGGTGGCCACCAGGGTGGTCTCCAGCATGTTCACGTCGCCGATGAAGTCGGCGATGTAGCGGGTGGCGGGCTGCTCATAGATCACCGCCGGCGGCGCCACCTGCACCATCTTACCCTGATCCATGACCGCGATGCGGTCGGCCACCGTCATGGCCTCCTCCTGGTCGTGGGTGACGATCAGGAAGGTCATGCCCAGGGACATCTGGAGATCCATCAGCTCGAACTGGGTCTCCTCGCGCAATTTCTTGTCCAGCGCGGTGAGCGGCTCGTCCAGCAGCAGCACCTTGGGCCGCTTGGCCACCGAGCGGGCCAAGGCCACCCGCTGGCGCTGGCCGCCGGAGAGCTGGTGCGGCTTGCGCTTGGCGAAGGGCTCCAGCTTCACCAGCGCCAGCATCTCCTCCACCCGGGCGGCGATGGCCGCCTTGGTCAAGCCATCCTGCCGCAGCCCGAAGGCGATGTTGTCCCAGACGGTCATGTGCGGGAACAGCGCATAGGACTGGAACATCATGTTCACCGGCCGCCGATAGGGCGGGACGCCGGAAATATCTTCGCCGGCCAGGGTGATCCGCCCCTCGGTGGGCTGCTCGAACCCGGCCAGCATGCGCATCAAGGTGGTCTTGCCGCATCCGGAGGGGCCGAGCAGGGCGAAGAATTCGCGCTCATAGATGTCGAGGCTGATGCCATCCACCGCCACGAAGGCGCCGAAGCGCTTCACCACATTCTCGAAGCGGATCAGGGGCACCGCCGTCGGATCGGTCCAGGGGGAGAAGCTGCGGCGCACCGCGCCGATGGTCTGGGTACGCGCCTTGTCCGATGCCATGCGACCCCCCGCAATACGCTCACCTGGGAGGCTATCCGGGACCTGGGCCGCGCTCAAGCTCTGAGCACGCGCAAAAATGCGGCGCCGTGGACGGTCGGCGCGGGAGGGTCCGATTGTGTTGTGTGACAGGGTGTCCCAAAGCGTGAATTTCGGGGCCAAAGCGGGTTGACCACAGCTTCGCGACAGCGCGCGGGCAAGCCAGACTTGCACCACCCGCCGGCTTGTGGCAGAGACGGCCCACTCACGGCGCCCCGGCGTCGCGAGGGGGCCTCAAGATCGACGCCCCGCCCGGAAGTCCTTCCGGCGCCTGTCGATCGGTCGCTGCGGTAGCTCAGTGGTAGAGCACTCCATTGGTAATGGAGAGGTCGAGAGTTCAATCCTCTCTCGCAGCACCATCTCAAACCCTTACCATCGCTAGAACCCCTTGCGTTTCAAGCGCTCTCGTCCAAAACATCGTCCAAAGTCCGTCCAAAATTGGATCTGCGGTCGATGCCAAAAGACGACAAGCTGCCCCGCTATCTGCGCCAGCGCGATGGAGCATTTTATGTCCGCATGGGCGTGCCGACAGAGCTTCGGGCCTTCCTCGGTCGGTCGGAGCTGCACGAGTCCGTCGGATCAAGCCGAGCCTCGGCACTACGCAAACACCACGCCATTGTAGCCCGGTTCCAGGCCGAGCTTGAGACCGCGCGCCAGAAGCTCAGCGAAGGCGAAACCCCGGCACCCGCTCCCAGACCTGCCGCCCTGCGCAGATTCGCGACGCGCCTCTATGACGAGCAAGTCGATCAAGACAACGCGCTCAGGACCTCCGGCGCGCTGGTCGGTGCAGAAATCGATCCTCGCGCCCACACAGCGGCTTTCTCGGAAGGATACACATCCGCCCTGCGCGAGGTCGTGAGCGGCGTCAGCGGCGACGAGAGGACGCTGGCAACCGTAGGCTGGGCATTAGCCGAGTTCGACAGATCGCTTCAGGCCGGCACGCCCGCTTGGCGGGACGCAGCGAGAAAATTGGCAGGTGTGCAACTCGAAGTTTTGGGGCGCGTAGCGGAGAACGACCAAGGCGCTCCCCAGCAGAAGCCGCAACATCCGCTATTGCGTCCGGTCGAACCCGGCGACGAGACACCTGACCCCGTCCCCCTTCTGCGACTGCTGGACAGCTACCTTGCCGAGCTGGCGAAGTCAGGCAAAGGAGCCGAGGCCGGCAAGCGGTGGAAGCCCGTTTTCAAGGCCCTTATCAAATTCCTCGGCTTCGATGATGCAACGCGGATCACGAAACAGGACGTGATCCGCTTTAAGGAGCATCTGGGCGCCACGCACGCTCAGAAGACGATCCGTGACGTTTACATCGGCTCGCTTCGCGCCGTGCTTCAGTGGGCCGAAGACAATGAACGCATCACGGTCAATCCGGCGCGCGGCGTAAAGGTCCGAGTCCAACAGCGCGTCACGACGCGCGAGAAGGGCTTCACAGAGGAAGAGGCGAAGGCGATCATTCGCTACTCCCTATCCTACGAGCCCAAAGCGGCGACAAACCCCAGCAACCGAGAGGGTGTCCACCTGACACGCGCAAAGCGCTGGGTGCCCCTCCTGTGTGCCCATACCGGCGCCCGTGTCGCTGAGATCACTCAATTACGGAAGCAGGACGTGCTGGAGAAGGACGGCATCGCCTTCATCCGCATCACCCCAGACGCCGGCTCGGTGAAGACGGGGCAGTATCGGGACGTTCCCTTACATCCGGAGCTGATCGAGCTCGGCTTCCTAACGATGGTTGCCGGCCTACCGGACGGGGCGCTGTTTTATGCGGACAACGACAAGCGGCAGGGCGCCAGCCACCCTTCCAAGCACGTCGCCGGGAGGATTTCAGTTTGGCTGCGACAGTCACAATTGATCCCGAAGGAGGTCGATCCTAGCCACGGATGGCGGCATCGCTTTAAAACGGTCGCGCGGGAGCGCCAATTGGACCCGCGCGTCATCGATGCCATTCAAGGGCACGCACCGCGCACAGCCGGTGAGAGCTACGGCGACGTGACGCTGCGAGCAAAGGCACACGCATTACAACGAGTGCCCCCAATCGGTATCCAGCCTCCCTAGACGGCAATTCACTTGCATCACACCTTCTAACAACCCTAGGCGCGAGAGAGACGCCAAATTGCAAGAGAACCCCTTTTACAATTCATCCAGCTCTCGAAGTCCTGGAGTTGTAATATTTCCCGTTTCTCGCCCCGCCATCACCCCTTTACTCAACAAATCCCGCAGCGGCTCAGCAAGATCACCCCTATCTGTGGCGATGCAAAGGACAAAAAATGATGAATGAAAAGACATTAACGCCGCAATAACCCCCGAATTGTCCGTATTATATCTCAACTGAAATTGCTCCCCAGACTTCTTTACCCCCTGAGAAAGTTGCGCATGACAAGGCATTATAGACACAACGGCATCGAACACCTTTTGCGTCATTCCCGCGTTAGTAAACCACTCAGTGTAGATCAATCCACCCGGCGTAAGCGGCCTATTTGCAAAATGCATAAACGCAGACATGGCAGCCTTAGCAGAAAAAATATCTAGATATTTTTTAAGCAACGGCCCATCAACACTGCCTGTTTTTACAGGAACCAAAACCCCGCGTGATTTTACGTAGGAGTCCCGCCAACGCTCGTCGGAAAAAATCTCGTCATAGACTCCTGGCGCATACCGTTCAATCGCACCTCGGACCTTAAGTAGTTTCGGGACTTTCCACGGGGCTTTATCAATCATCTCAATATGCGACAAGAATATCGCAACCGCATCAGCTCCCCGCGTCCCCTGATTGCACCTAGGGCAGCACGCAAATTCCCAACCGCTCGGCCTATCCTTTTCGAAAATTCCACGCGGCGGCATATGCTCTAATTGCAGCTCATCCGTTTTTTCACAGTACACGCATCTATTCGCCGCCTCTAAAATCTGCTTTCTGCTCATACTTCGCAGCTTGGCCACCCCCACCATTTAAGTACTCCAAGTAATTTGGTATCCATTCTTAATTTCACCACCATCGACTGACATTACGAAGGAGCCATAGACAGCGTGGGTGTTAGAAATTGGCTTTATGTATCCCCTCTCCGTTAGCCAATCAAAAAAAGAGCGCGCCACCAAAAGCTCATTGGTTGCACCTTTTGGGCTAGCGAGAGCTTCATCCAACGACAACTTCGTCTTGGAAAACAGATCATCCATATCCATCATTATATTTTCTCCATTTTACCGAAACGCCCCGCACCACCTGCAGCTCTGCGAAATTTGGAAATATCAGACATAAACCAAGAACAGGGCAACTCGCAGCTCCTGACCTTATCCCTACACCTACCCTGCTGACAATCGCGTGCACATCCATCGCTCTCGCTCCCCCATCACTCAAGGAGCGACGCTTGCAAACAAACAATTATAGGAATATAATCCTTTTATTATGAACTTTTGAATGTCTCTGCCTTGCCGCTTCAGCCTCTCTTACAGAAAATTCGCCATGCATTGCCGTTCCGACAGGACGTAAAGTCCGCATCCGAATTTAGTGGCTCTACTGCTTTGAACGCGGAAGGCATGCTAGCGGGTATAATGGGGCTCAGCGCTCCGGTTGGGCTGACCAGCGATGTAGCCCTGCACCACCCGGCCGCAGCCTGTGCGATCCGCATCATCGCGGAAGCGGTCGCGACCCTGCCGATCATCACCTATCGGCGGGACGCAGACGGATCGAAGGAGCGGGCAAGCGATCACCCGGCCTATGGCCTGCTGCATGACGACGCCAACGACTGGACCAGCGCCTACGATCTGAAGCTGGCGCTGACCCTGGACGCGCTCACCACCGACAAAGGCGGCATCGGCTTCGTCAATCGCGTGGGCGGCAAAGTGGTGGAGATCCTGCGGCTCGACCCGGCCAAGGTCACCGTAGAATATGGCGAGGCCGGCGAACCCGCCTATCGCATGACCGGCGGCGCCCTCCTGCCGCGCGATAGCATCCTGCATATCCGCGCGCCGGGCGGTGTGGCGCCCCTCACCACCGCACGCGATGCGATCGCATTCAGCGTGACTATGGAACAGCACGGAATGCGACTGTTTAAGAACGGCGCAAAACCGTCAGGCGTGCTGTCTGTAGAAGAAAACGCAACCTCAGACGTCATTAGCAAAATTCGGGCGGCATGGAATCTCGCTCATGGCGGGGGTAAATCTGGCGGCACCGCAATTGTTGGAGGGGGTGCTAAATACACGCCCCTCACCCTGACCTCCGTTGATGCCCAATACCTAGAGCTGCGGCAGTTCCAGATTTTGGAAATCGCCCGCGCCTTTCGCGTGCCTCCGCACATGCTGTTCGAGCTGGGCCGCGCCACATGGTCCAACGTTGGCGACATGGGGCAGGAGTTCCTGACCTATTCACTCCTGCCCTGGCTTGAAGTGTGGCAGGGCGCCATCCGTCGCGCGCTGTTCACCCCGGAAGAGCGCCGGGACTACGTGGCTGAGTTCCTCGTGGACGATCTGTTGCGGGCGAACCTCGCCAGCCGGGCCGATGCCTATCAGAAGCTGATTGCCTGCCGCGTCCTCAATCCCAATGAGGCCCGCGCCATGGAAAACCGTGCGCCTTATGCCGGCGGCGAACGCTTCGAAAATCCCAACACGACATCAGCTTCAGCCCTCCCCAACCCGCAGGATAGCAACAATGGTTGATACCTCGCACCGCGCGTTCTTCGGTGATGGTGAGCATACGTTCCGGCTGACCGCGACGATGGTCCTTGAACTCGAACGCAAGACCGGCGGCGGCATCGGCGCCGTTTTCACACGCCTGATGAACCGGCTCTTCAACCATGCCGATATTCTCGAAACCATTCGATGCGGCTTGATCGGAGGCGGCACCAATCCGAGCGACGCCGCTCGCCTGATCGAAATTTACGCGGCGGATCGGCCATTCTCGGAGGTGCTGCCCCTCGCAATCGGCATTCTGAATGCCGCCTACTTCGGCGGCACTGACACCGAGACCGCACCGGATCCCGTTGCCCCCAAAAGCGAGGCCGCGTGATGGATCGGCTGTTTCTCAAAACCAAAATCCTCGTGGACGATGCGGGCACAATCGAAGGCCTCGCTTGGCCCTTCAACACTCCCGACCGCGTCGGTGACGTGATTGAGAAGGGCGCCTTTGCCAGTGCGGGCCTCCCCCTGCCGATGCTGTTCGGCCACGACATGAACGATCCCGTAGGCGCCTGGACCGAAGCCAAGGAAGCAGCGGACGGCCTGCACCTTAAGGGGCACCTCTTGGTGGACGACGTGGCCCGCGCCCGTGAAGTGCGAGCGCTCGTGCGCTCTGGCGCTGTGCGTGGCCTCTCCATTGGCTTTCTGACCCGCAAGGCAGTGCCCCGCAAGGGCGGTGGCCGGACGATCAGCGCACTCGACCTGTTCGAATGCTCATTGGTCACCGTTCCCATGCACCCCGGCGCCCGCGTCACCAGCGCGAAAAGCGCCATTCACGCCATCGCAATCGCAGAGGCAATCAACCGCGCCACCGTGGCGCTTTCTCAGAGGTAAGCATGTTTCACACGACTCCCACGCCTTCGGGCATCGAAATCAAGGGCGAGGAAGACGATCCGGCCGCCCTGGTCACGAAGGCTCTCGACACCTTCAAGGGCGAGGTTATCGGCCGCCTCGACAAGGTTGAGGCCAAGGCCAGCGGCGCCGATGCCCTCACGTCCCGCTTGGACAAGATGGAAGCCCGCCTCAACCGTCCCAGCACCGGCGCCAATGCGCAGCCGGAGGCCACGGAAGAACGCAAGGCGTTCGGCACCTACCTGCGACGCGGCGACAAGGGCATGCCAGAAGCCGAACTGAAGACGCTCACCGTGTCCGTGGACACGCAGGGCGGCTATCTGGCGCCGATGGAACTGTCCAACGAGTTCATTCGCGACCTGACCGAGTTCTCCCCCATTCGCTCGCTGGCGAGCATCCGCACGACCGCTGCCCCGGCGGTGACCTATCCCAAGCGTACCGGCATCACCAACGCCAAGTGGAAGGGCGAAACCCAAGCTCAGGAGGCATCCGAGCCGGGCTTTGCCCAGCTTGAAATCCCCGTGCGTGAGGTCAACACCTTCGTGGACGTCTCCAATCAGCTCCTGGCTGATAGCGCTGGCGTCGCAGAAGCGGAAGTGCGCCTCGCTCTGGCGGAAGACTTTGGCCAGAAGGAAGGTGCAGCTTTCGTCGCTGGCGATGGCGTGCTGGAGCCCGTGGGCCTGCTGACCGATCCGGCGGTGACCGCGCTGCTCAACGGCCACGCCACCAATCTGGCGACCGACGCGCTCATCAATCTGATGTATGCGCTGCCGGCCGCCTATCGCAACCGGGGCACCTGGCTGCTGAACGGCACCACGCTCGCCACCATCCGCAAGCTGAAGGATGGGCAGGGCAATTACCTGTGGCAGCCGGCGTTCCAGGCTGGCCAGCCGGAAACCGTCCTCGGGCGCCCGGTGGTGGAGGCGGTGGACATGCCGGACGTGGCAGCCAATGCCACGCCCATCCTGTTCGGTGACTTCAGCACTGCCTACCGGATCGTGGATCGGGTGGCGCTGTCCATCCTCGTGAACCCGTACATTCTGGCGACCAACGGCATCACCCGCATCCATGCCACCCGCCGCGTTGGCGCCGGGGTGGTGCAGCCCAAGGCGCTGCGCAAGCTCAAGATGGCGGTGTGACCATGCGGCTCGCAGAGGACGAAATCACTGTAAAAGTGGGGCGCGAAGTCATCCGGCTTCGCGCATCCCTGCGAGCCGCAACGCGCTTGGAGCGCCGCTATAACGGCTTCAATCCAATCCTACGCAGCGTCGCCAATGGCGAAGTGGGTGTGATCGCGGCTGTGATCGCTGAAACGTCGGTCGCTCCCACGCTCGTTGGCGAGGTGCTCGAACATCTCTCTGGGTGGCCACTGCATCAGGCACTGGAAGAGCTTGTTCCGGCGGCATCGGCAATCGTCATGCAGCTCGTTGCCGGCGAAGACACCGAAGCGTCGGACAGTAGCGCCAATCGATCCTCACCCGTGACGTTCGCCGAATATCACATGCAGCTCTACCGGATCGCCACCGGCTGGCTTGGCTGGACTCCGGAGCAAGCTTGGGCTGCCACTCCCGCCGAAATCCTTGAGGCTCACAAAGGACGGATTGACCTGCTGGGCTCCATCTTCGGCACCAATAAGCCGAAGGAGCAGCGCCGGATCTACAATCCGGCAGATGATCTGCCCGACCCCGACATGTTTGAGAAGCTTCGGAGTTTGGCATCCATGTCTGGCCGATTGAAAGCCGCCTGACTATGCCCGCCCGTGCTCCCCGGATCTGCGCTTGCGTCCGCCTTGTCCCTTATGGTGATCGATGCCCCTGCGAGGCTCGACGGGATGCCGCCCGTAAGCGCCGCGCTGACGCCAATCGACCCACGGCGCGGAAGCGTGGCTATGACGCCGCTTGGGAGAAGGTGCGCGCTGCTTTCCTCATGGACCACCCGAAGTGCGTGCGCTGCGATGGTGCGGCCACGGTGGTGGATCACATCATTCCCCACCGTGGCGACATGAAGCGGTTTTGGTCGCGCTCCAATTGGCAACCGCTATGCCGCTCCTGTCACTCGCGTTGGAAGCAGAGCACGGAGCAGCATACGGGCGCGAGCTATACGCCTGCCCGCTCGCGAGCCACCTTCAGCCTTGCCTCCAGCTCTTGCGGATCAATGATTTTGCCATCCGAAGGAGTGCTCGGCAGTTCAACGGCTGCGACTGCTACAGACGAAGACGCCTTAGCGTTAGCATCCAACGTCCCGACGACCGTCAAAAACCCGCCGGTAAGAATGGCGCTCATGGCGATGTACATCGAATGCAAATTCGCGACTTGCCGGCCATTAAACCCAGCATCAACGCCAGATCCAAAGAGCAACAACAGCCAGCCGATGGCGAGAACAATAAAACCTAAAATTGAGACTGGTGATTTCACGACTTCCCCCTTTTCCCGAGACGAACCTACCGTTGGGCAAGGTGGAACTCAATACGGCGCTCCGGGGGTGTCCCCGGACTTCGAGCGACCTCATGGGGACCGGCGGGGGGTAGTTCGCGTGAGATCGAGTCGAAATAGAGTTTTTGGATTTTGAGGTTTTTCGTAATGAGCATTGTCACTCTTGAAGCCGTGAAACGCCATCTTCGAATTGAAGGCACGATCGATGACGCCTTGATTTTGGAGAACATTGCGGTGGCCGAAGCCTACGTTGAAGGCTATGTCGGCCCGCTCTCGGCTTTCGAAGATGGAATTCCAGACATGCTCGCAAAAGCCATCGTATTACTAGTCGAACACTATTTTTCACCTCCTTCGGACGCCAAAGACCGCGCCGATGCACTGATTTTGCCGTACCGGAAATGGAGCTTCTGACATGAGCGACCAAGCATCGCGCCTGGAGCGCCGGCTGGCTGCAATCCCGAAGCAGGTTAAAGACGCAGTGCAGCCCGCCTTGCTTCGCAGCGGCAATGAAATGGCGGACCTCATGCGCCAGCTCGCTCCCGAAGATACCGGCCACCTGGAGAAATCCATCACCGTCACACCTGCTGGGCACAGCACGCCGGCGTTCAGCCAGCCCGGCGGCGCCACTGTCGTCCCTGAGAATGCCGTCATGGTCACGGTAGGCGACACCGACGTGCGCTATGCCCACCTTGTTGAGTATGGAACCTCTAAAGCCCCGGCACAGCCGTACTTCTGGCCCGCGTTCCGGTTGCTGCGGAACCGCGTCACCAATCGCGTGAAGCGAGCGATTGGCAAGGCGGTGCGGGGGGCCGGGAAATGACCGAGCCCAGCCTTGCCCTTCAGACTGCCATTCGCAACCGCCTGATCGCGTCCGCGACCGTTACTGCGCTGGTTCCGGCCACGGCAATCCTTGACCAGCACATGCACCCTAAAGGGGAGCGCTTGATCCTGCTCGGGACGGGCACCACCCTTTTCGCAGATCACTATGAGAGCTTCACCGATCAAGCGGCGTTGGACGTCCATATCTGGACCCGTGAAGACTCCTTCCGTGATTGCAAAGAGATCGCCGGGGCTGCGCGTGAGGCCCTACGTGACGCGCCTTGGCCGGCGCTCCCCTATGTCGTTCAAGGCGTGTCGATAAATGCCCGCTACATCCGCGACCCCGACGGTGAATATTGCCATGCCGTCCTATCCGTGGATGCCACGATGCAGGTGGCGGCATGACACCGGCACTCCTAACCGAATTGATCGTGATCGAGCGCGAAGCGGAGACCGTGCGCCCGGACGGCGGATTGGATCGCACTTGGAGTGAGATCGCCCGCACGCGCGCCGAACTCTCGGAACGAACGATGGCGGAAGTCCCGCAGGAACGCGGCACCCTCACCGTCACGACCCTCACCTTCAAGGCCCGATGGGTGCCGGGCATCACGCTCGCTGACCGCATCCTTTACGGCGATCTGCACTTCAACATCAGCGCCGTGACCGAGATCGGCCGGCGCGACGGCCTTGAGATCAAATGCAAGCGGACGGGCCAATGAGAGGCCGCAAGCCCACCACCGTCCTCGCTGGCACTTCTCCGGTGACCTCTGTTCCGCGCCCGCCGGCATTCCTCGCCAAGGATGCGAAGGCAGAATGGCGTCGCGTTGCGCCCATTTTGATCGATGAACGGCGAACGCTCACGGTCGCGGACCTCGGGACGCTGGCAGCCTATTGCCTCGCCATCGGTCAAACCGTCGAGGCATCGGTAATCATCGCGCGAGAAGGCCTGACATACCTTTCCAAGACCGGACCGAAGAAGCATCCCGCCGTGGCGATCCGCAATGATGCGATGACGCAGGCGCGCCTTCTAGCTGGTGAACTCGGCTTGACGCCCGTTGCGCGATCCCGTGCCGCCATCCGCGAAGACGGCCTAGACGACGATCTTACGGCGCATTGAGATGGCGACATTCCCGGCATGGCTGTTCGATGGCAGCGAGATCCCCGACCCGCTCGGAAAAGGCGAGCGAGTAATCCAATGGGTTCGACGCCTCAAGCATCCCAAGAACCGCGCCCACGGCAATGCCTTTGAACTCGATAGCTGGCAAGAGCGCATCCTTCGGCGGCTCTATGGCGACTGCAATCCGGATGGCTCCCGGAAATTTCGACGGCTTTGCCTTCTCTTGCCGCGTGGCAACCGCAAAACGTCGCTCTGCGCGCTGATTGCCCTGATCGAGTTGATCGGCCCCGAGAGCGTCCCCGGTGCGCTGATCTTGTCGGCGGCGTCCGCCCGCGAACAGTCGCGCGAGCTCTTCAAAGAGCTCAGCCTGATCACTTTGTTCGACAAGCGGTTGCAGCGGCATTTGCGCGTTAAGCCCAGTGCCGGTGAGATCACCTATCCAGCCCACGGCGCCGAATACAAGGCGGTGTCCGCAGACGGCAATGTGCAGCACGGCAAAACACCGTCTTTGGTCATTGCAGACGAGTTGCACGTCTGGAAAGGCATTCGTGGTCGCGAACTCTGGGATGCCCTTAACTCGGCTCTGGTGAAAACGCGGAACACCCTCCTGATTGTTGCCACCACAGCCGGTCGCGGGCAAGACAACATTGCCCATGAATTTGTTACCTACTGCTCAAAGGTCCAAAGCGGCGAAATCACTGATCCGCATACTCTTCCCATCATATTTTCGACTGAAAAGGACGATGATTGGTCGGACGAACGTTTATGGCGTCAGGTGAACCCTGGTTTGTCCTGCGAGCCGCCCTACCCGGACATTGATGGATTTCGGGACACGATGAAGAAGGCCATGCATATGCGTGGCGCGGAGCTGGATAGCTTCCTTCAATTCAATCTCAACGTGTGGTTGGAGACTTTCGCCAGCGGCGCTTTCAATATGGATGCCTACGATGCGGGTTCGGGGGCAATCGACCTTGATACCCTGAAGGGGAAGCCGTGCTGGGTCGGGGTGGATCTATCCCGGCGCGGCGACCTCACAGCGGTCTGCGCGGTCTTTAAAGATGGCGATGAATTCGTTGTGCTGCCTCACATTTTCGCACCCAAGGAAGGCCTTCGGGAGCGGGCTGCAAAAGACGACGCCCCCTATGTGAAGTGGGCTGACGAGGGCTTCCTGCTCACCAATGACGGCCCAACTATCGACTTCGGTGCGGTCGAACGATGCATTCGCGATCTGTGCTCTATTTATAGTGTTCAAGAGCTTCTGTTCGACAAAACCTTCGCCAGCGAAATGATGGATAACCTCCTGAAGGACGGGCACCGGGCTGTGAACTTCAGCCAGGGATGGCAGCAAATGGGACCCGCCACAGCGGATCTTTTGAAGACCGTCGCAGATGGAAAACTGAGGCACGGCGGGCATCCCGCACTTCGCCGCGCGTTTGCCAACGCCGTGACGGTTCGATCCGACCGCAACGACAACGTGGCTCTTCACAAGGGGCACTCCCGTGCCCGTATCGACGCTGTGGTTGCAACCGCGATGGCGCTTGCTCGTGCAAAAGGCCCGGCGCCCCAGCGATCCGTTTTCGAAGATCCCGACCTCGATCCCTCCTATCTTGTTTTGGATTTCTGAAATGTCTGAAGAAAAACTCGTCGTTCTCTTGGAGGCGAAAGTACGAGATTTTGAGAAAAACATGATCCGCGCTTCCCAGACTTCCGGGACAGCTTGGCGGAAAATCGAAAAGGACGCGAAGACATCCTCGGTACGCCTTGAAAGCACCATGGCTAGCGCATCCGCCGGCCTTGGAATGAGTCTGGGCACGAAGTTGCTCGCTGCGGGAGGCATCAGTCTGGGGACGCGCGAGATTATCGGCTTCGCTGATGCGTGGACGCGAGCGAACAACTCACTGAAGGTTGCCGGGCTCTCTGGTAGCGAGCTGCATACCACCCTTCAGGGACTGTTTGAGGCCGCTCAGCGTCAGGGGGCGCCGCTTGAAGCCTTGACGACACTCTTCGGGCGCGCCGCGCAATCGGCCAAGGAATTGGGTGCGACCCGCAGCGAGCTCCTCCAGTTTTCCGAGGATGTGGCTTCGGCGCTGCGCGTGGCCGGGACCAGCCCCGGCGAAGCATCCGGCGCACTCCTTCAGCTCTCGCAGCTTCTGGGCAGCGCCCGCGTCCAAGCCGAGGAGTTCAATTCCATCAATGAGGGTGCCCGCCCCATTCTTCAGGCTGTGGCCAATGGGATCGAGGAAGCCGGGGGCAGCGTGTCCAAGCTCAAGGCCCTTGTGACCGCTGGCGAGATTTCCAACGTGGCTTTTTTCAAGGGCTTCCAGGCCGGGGCGGCTGGGCTCCGGGAACAAGCAGCCGCTGCGGATGGCACGCTTTCACAGGCGTTTGAGCGCATTTCGAATGCGATCACTAAAGCCGTCGGTGAAATCGATAAGACTTCCGGGGCCTCAAAGAACGCGGTTGAGAACCTCAGCCATGTGGCAGACGCAATCGCAGCAATCCCCCGTGCAGTGGATTACACCGCTGAGAAGCTCGCTGGCCTTGAACGCTGGTTGAACGAGGTCGGCAACAACCCGTTCTGGCGGAAGCTCGGCGAGATGATGGGCGTCAAATACGATGCCGAGGGGGCGCCGCCAGGCTTCGCCGTCGGCAGCCCACGTGAGCGGGGGTTGGAGGCCCTCCGCGCCGGCAAGGGCACGCCGATGGCGGACACGTTCAACGTCTCTGACCTCAGCAAGCCGAGCGCCATCCCTGCGAAGACGATCAAGGCCTCGGACTACCCCGTCATCGGGGGGGAAGAAAAGTCCGGCGGCAGCTCAATCGACCACTACGATGCGGCGGTCGCGACTCTAAATCGGCATACCGAAGCCTTGAGGCTTGATGCCGACATGGCCGGCAAATCAACGTATGAGACTGAGAAGGCGCACGCGGCGCAAACCCTTCTAAACGCTGCGAAGCAGCAATATGGGCAGAACATTTCGCCTCAAGTGCGACAGCAGATCGAGATGGAAGCCGAGGCCTATGGCCGGGCCGCCGATGGCTACGAGCGGGCAAGGGCGCAACAGGACCGCGCGGCGCAAGTACAGCAGGAATTTGGGCGTGCTGCGCAAGATGGCATCCAAGGGCTAATCGATGGGACGCAGACTTGGGGGGACGCACTCGGAGACATCGCCAAGCGTCTGGAGGGCCTTATCTTGCAAGCTGCGCTGATGGGCGATGGCCCCTTCGGCAGCATGTTCGGCGCCAGCGCATCGGGCGGAAAGGCCGGTGGGCTGATTGGGATGCTCAGCGGCGTTCTCGGTTTTGCAGACGGCGGATATGTTCGCGGCCCCGGCACGTCACGAAGCGACTCTATTCCTGCGATGCTGTCGGCGGGCGAATTCGTCCTTAACGCGGACGCGACCCGTAAATTTGGGCCGCTTGTCACCGCGATGAACGCGGGCAAGATCCCCATGCTTGCCGATGGCGGCATCGTCGGCGCGCCCGCCATTCCCAGCCTTGCGCTGTCCGGTAGTCCCGGCGCCGGCGGCAGCGCCATGACCGTGACGGTAGCACCAAACATCACCGTGAACGGCAGTGCCGGAACGCCGGAGCAGAACAAGGATCTTGCCTCGCGCGTCACGCGAGAAATGGAAAACATGACGCGTACGCTGGTCGTATCGGAGATGCGGAAACAGATGCGGCCCGGTGGGATGGCGGGACGATGAAGGCGCAAGCGTCTAAATCCAAGGGACGAAGGATATCGCGATAGCCCATAGCGAGCGCTAGAGGCGATTGAGAATTTATTTTTTCGACCTCCTGTTTGACCCCTGCCTATATCAAAGGAGCTCGCATTTCCTGTGAGCGTGGTGGTGCCGAGGTGTGGGTCGGTGGCGGCGAACATTGCCACCGACCCATACAGGCTCTGAGAGTTTGCCGGCGACCCTCAACGGGGTCGCCGTCTTCGTCTTCAGGGTCCGGCGCCGGCAATCGGCTTGAGGACTTCAATGCGTAAGATCCATCTCCACGGCAAGCTCCGGCGCGAATTCGGCGCCACCTTCAACTTCGAGGTCGAGACGGCTGGTGAGGCCATCCGCGCCCTGCATGTGAACTTCCCCAAATTCATAGAGGTGCTGCGCGAGGGCTCCTACATCCTCATGCGCGGCGACAAGCGCAAGGGAATGTCGCTGGACCTCCCGGATGTGAACTCCTTCAAGTTGGGAAATGGCGATCTGCACATCATCCCGGCGCTGAAAGGGTCAGCGAGCGGGGGCGGCGGCAGCAAGGGCGGTACAACGAAGGTCATCCTAGGTGTCGCGCTAATCGGCGCGGCGGTGTTCTTCAGCGGCGGCACCCTCGCTGGTGCGACCGCTGGTCTGTTCGGTGGCGCCATCGGCGGCTTTAGCGCTGGCACGCTGGGTCTCATAGGGCTGTCGCTGACTCTTGCGGGTGCCGCTCAGCTTCTGACCACCAGTGAAAAGAGCCAGGACGAGGTCAAAAAGGACGATAGCTTCTCGTTTTCTGGCCCGATC
This sequence comes from Azorhizobium sp., assembly GCA_965227945.1. Classification (GTDB taxonomy): domain Bacteria; phylum Pseudomonadota; class Alphaproteobacteria; order Rhizobiales; family Xanthobacteraceae; genus Azorhizobium. The sequence continues at coordinate 349,024 of CBDDGQ010000006.1, forward strand.
AACACCAATGAACAGGGGAACGCGGTCCCGCTGATCTATGGCCGCGTCATCACAGGGTCGCAGCAAATCTCTGCCAGCCTCGACGTCGAAGATATTCCGGTCGGAGCTTGAACATGGACCGCAATGCACTGAACTCGCCTGCCGTCGTCAACGCCGCGCTTGAGGATATCGAGCGGGCATTTGCCGGACTAGAAGAACTCGACGGGACCGGCAAGGGACACATCGCCACCGAAGAGACCGCTCCCGCCGACGATATGGCGGAAATCAATGCCCTACTGGAAAATGCCGAGCTTCTCGCTTCGCTCGGCACGACCGAGGAAGGGGCGCTCCCCGACGATCTGCTGGCCGACATCGAGATCGGCATCGCGCGCCAGGAGGCCTACGAAGAGCAGACGGTCACGGCGCCGGTCGCCAAAGAGGCAGCGGCCACTTCCGAGCCGGAAGCCCTCTCGCGCCTTAGCCACCATGAGAAGCTCAACCGGCTTGCTGATATAGACGCGGCGACGCCGCTGGCTGCAATGATTAAAGGCCATGCAGAGCGGCAACGTCAGCGAATTGCGGGCGACCGCCTCAAGGGCATCAAACTTTCCAAGGAGCGCAAAGCACAGCTCCCGGAGGTGAAGATCGAACATGAGGCCAAATTGCGTGGCGAGGCCCTGCGGCGGGCAGTCAGCTTCCCTTGTGGTAGTGGGCGCCCGTTGCTTGCGCAGCTCCGGGGGCGTGAGGCGGAGTTCACAGCCCTATGGCAAGCAATCACGCTGGCTAAGCATCGGCTAGGTAAGGAGCCCTTAAACGCCGAGGTCGCACCCATCTTCGCTGAACTATGGCCTTCGATCGCTGGCCGGTCACCAAGCCAGATGAAGGATAAGCTCAAGACAATGCGCCGCTCGCTGAAGGCAATCGAAGACCACGTGTGGCGTCACATCACGTTTTGACTGGGGAACCCTCCCGCATCAGGGCCGGGGAGGCCTCGTCTTGGGAGCCGGGGAACCCATATTCCTCAATCATCTGAAATATATAAACTTTTTATCAGGCCACTCCCCTACATAGGAGATTGAAATAGATACATTAAAAAAGAGAGAGAAAGCCTCGCTTCGCTCGGCGGCGCTAGCGCGCCCCACTCTAAGGCCATAGCCGGAGGATGATGGATCTGTAGCCCATAGGCTTTTCAACCATCCCGGTCCCCCGCTCCGGCTGAGATTGAGATTCTCCGGCTAAGAGAACCCGGTTCCCTTCCCTGTCCTTCCCACTCCGGCTCCCGCGCAAGCGCGGTCGCCATCTAGTCAGACAAGCAACAAAGGTTGCCCCTTCCATTTCCACCCATTCACTCCGTTGATCACAGAATAAAATAAGTAAAAATTGACTTATCTTTTCCATTCCTAAAATACACTTGTCGATTAATCCAATCTATGCCAGCTTTAGCGACAGTGAATGGAGGCAAAAATGAACGCGAAAACATCTATTTTAATCGAAAAAGGCAGGAACATATTGGAGTCCGCTTGGAGCTTCGCGGAAAGCGTCCCTGCAAGCGATGGCATCGATATGCCGCATGAGGTCTCAGGGGAGCACCGGGAACTCGGAGAGTTCACGATCACCCGCGAGAGAGGGGCAACGGAGTGCATCCTAGCGTCCACTGCTCCGCTCCCGCCGGCAAAGGATGAGAGTGTGCAATTTCTAGAGGACGGAGCGAGTTGATGACCGAGGCCGATATGAACGCACTACGGGACGCCCTCCGTCCGAAGATGCCGGAGCTCAGATTCCACCCCGGCGCGGCTGGCAATCTCGTCGGCACGCTTGGCAAGTTAATCGAACGGCACGAGGAAAATCTGATGAACCAGTTCGCGGGTAAGGTCGGCTCTGACGCGGCCCTTAATCTTCGCAAGACCGTCATCCCGCGCGAAGACGGCGGGATGCGCATCGTTTTAGAAATTCCCGTCGAGGAGCATCCTACTGGAGGGACCGCAGTCGTGGATCGAATGCAGTTTTTCAATAGCCGCGCCGCGCTGCTCGAAAAGCTGCGTGAGGTGATTGAGCTGCACGGTGCGAGCTGCGGCCGGCCGGTCGATTGGACGGCGATGCCGGGCCTGTCCAATGCCCTCCACGATATTGCTTCAGATGTGATGATCGATGGGATCGGCTGGGTACCGGCCGAACCTGTTGACAACTTTGAGGAGCTTATCGCGTCGCTTGGAGACGCATGAGCCACCGATGGTGAGTGGTCGGCACCAATCCGACCACTCACCATCGCCGGTTTTACACAGGCCCCTTTCGTCCAAAATGCCCCCAAATCTTCGTCCAAAATCGCCGACTGCCGTCTCCGAAAATTCTATGATTTCATATGCTTACTTGGATAAAAGTTAGAATTCAATCCTCTCTCGCAGCACCATCTCAAAAGTCTCATCCTTCCCAAGAAGTTGCGCCCCGTGGGCCGGGTTGGCTCGGCGGTGGTTGTTTGCGCGTGCATGGTTCCGGTTGCCAAGGGGGCCAGCGCCCGCTTAAGTGCCGGACCGCACGGGGGTGACTGGAGAGTTTGCTGATGTCGCTCGATGTGGACCAGATCGTGGATCGCCGCCGCCTGCGCCGGAAGCTGACTTTCTGGCGGACCCTGGGCGTGCTGGTGGTGATCGCCGCCGTGGCGGTGGGCAGTTATGTCACCTTCGGTCGCGACCCCCTGTCCTCCGCCGCCCCCCATGTGGCGCGGGTGGTGATCGGCGGCATCATCCGCAACGATCGCGACCGGGTGAAACTGCTGGACGACATCGCAAAATCACGGGCCACCGCGGTGATCCTGTCCATCGACAGCCCTGGAGGCACGGTCACCGGCTCCGAGCAGCTCTATGATGCCCTGCGCCGCCTGGCTGAAAAGAAGCCGGTGGTTGCGGTGGTGGAGGGCATGGCCGCCTCCGGTGCATATATCGCCGCGCTGGGCGCCGACCATATCGTGTCCCGCCGCAACGCCATGGTGGGCTCCATCGGCGTCATCTTTCAGTTTCCCAACGTCACCGACCTCCTGGGCAAGATCGGCGTGACGGTGGAAGACATCAAGTCCTCGCCCCTGAAGGCGGTGCCGAACGGCTACCAGCCCACCAGTCCCGAGGCCCGCGCCGCCATCAATTCCCTGGTGGTGGACAGCTACGACTGGTTCAAGGGCCTGGTAAGCGAGCGGCGCAAGCTGTCGGACGCGCGCCTGCTGGAAGTCTCCGACGGCCGCGTCTTCACGGGACACCAGGGCATCGACCTGCAATTGGTGGACGAAATCGGCGACGAACGCACCGCCCGCGCCTGGCTGGCGCGGGAGAAGGGCGTGCCGGAGAGCCAGCGGGTGCGCACCTGGAGCAGCAAAGGCACGGGCGACGAGTTCGGCTGGCTGAAGGGCTTGGCCGCCGGCATCGCCTCCGCCATCGGCTTCGAGACCCTCGCCGCCCTTCTGTCGCACGCGACCCAGACCGCTTTGGAGCGCGCTCAGCTTGACGGCCTATTGGCCCTCTGGCAGGTTCCAACCCAGAATTAAGGGTTGCGGGATCAGGCATTTGCCCCCGGAGCTCTATGTCGTTGGGCTCGGCGGGTGCGGCCGTCCGGGCGCCAGTGCTCGGACCGCTCGGGAAGGGGCATGAGGCCATCATGATCAAGTCCGAACTGGTGCAAAAAATCGCCGAAGCCAACCCGCATCTGTATCAGCGGGACGTTGAAAACATCGTCAATGCCATCCTCGACCAGATCGTCGAGGCCCTGGCCCAGGGCGACCGGGTGGAGTTGCGCGGCTTCGGGGCCTTCTCGGTCAAGCAGCGCGACGCCCGCACCGGCCGCAACCCGCGCACCGGCAAGCAGGTGGACGTCTCTTCCAAGAGCGTGCCCTATTTCAAGACCGGCAAGGAGATGCGCGAGCGTCTCAACGGCGAGGCGTGAGGCAGTCTTGGGTCGTTTCATTTCCCTTCTTCTCGGCGTTCCCGCCTCGATCCTGATCGTGGCGCTGGCGGTGGCCAATCGCCGCCTGGTGACGCTGTCGCTCGATCCGTTCAGCCCCGATGCCCCGGCGCTGGCGGTGACGGTGCCGCTGTTCGCCGTGATCCTGGGCGCCGTGATCTTCGGCCTGATCGTGGGCGGCCTGGTCACCTGGATGCGCCAGGGTCGCTATCGCCGCGAAGCCCGCCGCGCCCGCCGCAATCGGACGGCCGGCGGCCATCGGTCTGAGGACGGCTATGCCGCGCCTGCCGCCACCGGCACCGCATTGTCGGCGCCGATCCGGCGCTGAGGCTGGTCGCCTACCAGCTCACCGGATTGTCTCTGTTCCCGGGCGTGATGGCTGCGCCCCGGATCAATGCCCGGCGCCGCGCACCACATTCAGCCGCTCCCGCTCCTGGTCCAGCCGCTCGATGATGAGCTTGGCCACCAAGGTGAACAGCGCCACTGCCGCCAGCACGGTGGCCGCCGCAAACGCCCCGGCCACCTGGCTGTCCTGATAGAGCAGCTCGATCTGCAGCGGCAGCGTCGAGGTGCGCCCGCGGATGTTGCCGGACACAACCGAGACCGCGCCGAACTCGCCCATCACCCGCGCATTGCAGAGCGCCGCGCCATACAGCAACGCGAAGCGCACATTGGGCAGCGTGACGGTGCGCAGGATACGCCATCCGGAGGCGCCCAGCGTCACCGCCGCCTCCTCTTCCTCGCGGCCCTGCGCCATCATCAGCGGCACGATCTCGCGGGCCACGAAGGGCGCGGTGACGAACAGGCTGGCGAGGATGATCGCCGGCACCGCGAACATGATCTTGATGTCATAGGCTTCCAGCAGCGGCCCCAGCAGGCCCTGGGCGCCATAGACGAACAGGTAAGCCACGCCCGCCACGATGGGTGAGATGGAAAAGGGCAGCTCGATCAGCGCCATCAGCAGACCGCGGCCAGGAAAGCTGAACTTGGCCACGGCCCAGGCGGCAGCGATGCCGAAGGCGACATTGACGGGCACGCAGATCAGCGCCGTCACCAGCGTCAGGCCCATGGCGTGGACGGTGTCCGGCTGGGCGAGGCTGGACAGATAGGCGCCGAGGCCGCGCTTGAACGCCTCGCTGAAGATGGCCGCCAAGGGGGCCAGCAGCACCAGGACGGTCACCGCCAGGACCAGCAGCAGCAGCACCCGGCGGGTGGCGCGGCCATCGCCGACGCGGCGGCGGGCGGGGGCATCGGCCATGCTCAGTCCTCGCGAATGGTGCGGCGCTGGTGCCAGCCCTGGATGGCATTGACCGTCAGCAGCATCACGAAGGCGAGGCCCAGCATGGTGGCAGCGATGGCGGCGGCGGCGGGATAGTCATATTCCTCCAGCCGGATGAAGGCGAGCAAGGCGACGATCTCGGTGCGGAACGGCTGGTTGCCGGCGATGAACACCACCGCTCCAAACTCGCCCAGAGACCGGGCGAACGCCAGCGAGCAGCCCGCCAAGAAAGCGGGAAACAGCGCCGGCAGGATCACGGTGTAAAAGATGCGCAGGTCCGAGGCGCCGAGCGTTGCCGCGGCCTCCTCCACATCCGCTGCCAGATCCTCCAGCACCGGCTGCACCGTGCGCACCACGAAGGGGATGGAAGTGAAGGCCATGGCACAGGCGATGCCGGCGGGCGCATAGGCCACCTGGATGCCCCACTGCGCCAACGGGGCGCCATACCAGCCATTCTTGGCGAACAGAGCGGTGAGGGAGAGCCCCGCCACCGCCGTGGGCAGCGCGAACGGCACATCCACCAGCGCGTCCAGCAGGCGCTTGCCGGGAAACTCGTAGCGCACCAGCACCCAGGCCAGCGCCAGCCCATAGACGGCGTTGAAAGCGGTGGCGACGGCGGCGGTGGTCAGCGTCACTTGGAATGAGGCCAGCGTCCGCGGCGAGGTGATGATCGCCACATAGCGGGCAAAGCCCACGTCGCCGGCCTTCAGCAGCAACGCGGCCACCGGCAGCAGGACGATGAGGCTTAGATAGGTCAGGGTGATGCCCAGCGAAAGGCGGAAGCCCGGGATGACGCTGGACATGAGCGGACCTCTGGCTGGCGCGCGGGACTGCGGCCGACAAGCCCGACTTATGCCGCCCCCCGGCGCATTTGTCATGCCCCGGCGGAAATATCGCCTTTACACGGCCTCAAAACGTAAAAAGGCCCCGGTGGGGGCCATTTTGGTCTGGCTGGGCGGCGGTGTGCGCGCCGAGGGCGCTCAGTAGCCCGGCAGATACCAGCGATCCGGCAGGGGATAGCGGCCGGGGACGATGCCGCTCTGGCCGGCGCCGTAGGTGGGGAAGTTGTATTCCGCGGGCAAAGCGTAATCGAGATAGGACTTGGACCCCGGCTTCACGGTGGTGCCGGCATCCAGCGGCGAGCGCTTGGTGATCTCGATCCGGGTGCGGGGCTTCTTCGGCTTCGCGGTGGCGGCCGGAGCGGGCGTGGCTGTCGCAGGGGCGGCAGTCGTCGAGGGGGTGGTCTGCCCGCTGGCGGCAGTCTGCGCCTGCGCGGAGGCTGCGGTGATCAACGCAGCGGCAAAAACGAAAAGCGGCGCGACACGCATAAAAAGCCTCCAGCACGGTACGCAACCGTCACGATTCCGATTACGGCACTCGCTCAGTGTAAGCAAGAAACCCGCGAGGGTCGAGGCAAGTTCCCGCGTCCATTGCGCGGCGGCGTGGCCGGTGGGCCACACCGTGCCGGACGCCTTGCGCCGCGCCGCCGGCGGCCCCACATTGCAAACTGGCGCGGCTTTTCTTAGAAAGCGCGGGTTTCCGGCGCGCGGCGCCGGCAAAAGATACTCAAGGAACTGTCATGGGGTACAAGGTCGCCGTTGTCGGCGCCACGGGTAACGTGGGCCGGGAGATCCTCTCGATCCTCGATGAGCGGGGCTTCCCCGCGGACGAGGTGGTGGCACTCGCATCGCGCCGTTCGGTCGGCGTGGAAGTGTCCTATGGCGACAAGACCCTGAAAATCAAGAATCTGGAGACCTACGACTTCTCCGACACCGACATCTGCCTGATGTCGGCGGGCGGCGCCGTGTCGAAGGAATGGTCGCCGAAGATCGGCGCCCAGGGCTGCGTAGTGATCGACAATTCCTCGCAGTGGCGCACGGATCCGGACGTTCCGCTGATCGTGCCCGAGGTCAATGCGGACGCCATCGTTGGCTTCAAGAAGAAGAACATCATCGCCAATCCCAATTGCTCCACGGCGCAATTGGTGGTGGCGCTGAAGCCCTTGCACGATGCCGCCCGGATCAAGCGGGTGGTGGTCGCCACCTACCAGTCGGTGTCCGGCGCCGGCAAGGAAGGCATGGACGAGCTGTTCTCCCAGACCCGCGCGGTGTTCGTGTCCGATCCGGTGGAAGCCAAGAAGTTCCCCAAGCGCATCGCCTTCAACCTGATCCCCCAGATCGATACGTTCATGGAGGACGGGTACACGAAGGAAGAGTGGAAGATGGTGGTCGAGACCAAGAAGATTCTCGATCCCAAGATCAAGCTCACCGCCACCTGCGTGCGGGTGCCGGTGTTCATCTCCCATTCGGAAGCGGTGAACGTGGAGTTTGAGACCCCCTTGTCCGCCGAGCAGGCGCGCAAGATCCTGCGGGCGGCGCCGGGCATCCTGGTGGTCGATACCCGCGAGACCGGCGGCTACACCACCCCGCATGAAGCGGCGGGGGAAGACGCCACCTACATCTCGCGCCTGCGGGACGATCCGACCGTGGATAACGGCATCTCTTTCTGGTGCGTGTCCGACAATCTGCGCAAGGGCGCGGCGCTGAACGCGGTGCAGATCGCCGAAGTGCTCATCAACCGCAAGCTGATCACCTCCCGCCGCAAGGCCGCCTGATCGGCCACACGGGCCTGATCTGACCGAAAACGGCCCTCGCGAGAGGGCCGTTTTTGTTTGTGAGGTGGTCGGGCTCGCGTCGGGCGATGCCTCACCTGCCAGCCGGCAGCATGGCGCCGGTCTCCCGGGCGCGGGCGTGCCAGGAGAAGGCCTCCTCGATGAGGTGCGGCGTATGCCCGCCGCGGCTCAGCGCCCGCTCGAAATAGCCAGTCAGCGCATCGCGATAGAGCGGATGCACGCAGTTGGCGATGATCTGCCGCGCCCGCTCGCGCGGCGCCAGTTCGCGCAGGTCCGCCAAGCCCACCTCGGTGATCAGCACGTCCACGTCATGCTCGGTATGGTCCACATGGGAGACCATCGGCACCACGCTGGAGAGGGCACCGCCCTTGGCGATGGATTTGGTGACGAACACCGACACATATCCGTTGCGGGCGAAATCCCCCGAGCCGCCGATGCCGTTCATCATGTGCGTGCCGCCTACATGGGTGGAATTGACGTTGCCATAGAGATCGAACTCCAGCGCGGTGTTGATGGCGATGATGCCGAGGCGCCGGATGATCTCCGGATGGTTGGAGATCTCCTGCGGCCGCAGGATCAGCCGCGGCTTGTAGCGGGCGATGTCCGGGATCACCGCGTCATATTTCGCCTTCGACAGGGTGATGGACGAGCCGGAGGCGAAATTGAGCTTGCCGGCGTCGAACAGGTCGAAGGTGGAGTCCTGCAGCACCTCGGAATACATGGTGAGATCGTAGAACGGGCTGTCGATGAAGCCGTGCATGACCGCATTGGCGATGGTGCCGATGCCCGCCTGCAAAGGTTGCAGCCGCTCGGTCAGCCGCCCCAGCCGCACCTCGCGCTTGAGGAAGTCCATGAGATGGCCGGCGATGGCCGCCGTCTCCGGATCCGGCGGCAGCACCGTGGAGGCGGAATCCAGCTTCGTTGTCACGACGATGGCGGCGATCTTCTCGGGGGAAATGGGAATGAACGGCAGGCCCACCCGGCTTTCCGGCGTCACCACCGGGATCGGCTCGCGGAAGGGCCGGCGGGTGGGAATGTAGATGTCGTGCAGCCCTTCCAGCTCCAGCGGCTGGGAGAGATTGATCTCGACGATCACCTTTTCCGCCAGGATCGCGAAGGTGGCGCTGTTGCCCACGGAGGTGGTGGGAATGATGCCGCCCTGCGCGGTAATGGCCACCGCCTCGATCACCGCCACGTCGATGGGACCCAGCTGACGAGTGCGCAGGTGCTCCACCGTCTCCGAGAGATGCTGGTCCACGAACATCACCTCCCCCGCATTGATCGCCTTGCGCAGCGCGGGGTCGGACTGGAACGGAATGCGCCGCGACAGCACGTGGGCCTCGGCCAGTTGCTTGTCGAGGTCATTGCCCAGCGAGGCGCCGGTGATGAGGGTGATCTTGAACGGCTCCCGCTTGGCCCGCTCGGCGAGGGCGCGCGGCACGGCCTTGGCCTCGCCAGCGCGCGTGAAGCCGCTCATGCCCACGATCATGCCGTCGGTGATCAATGCGGCCGCCGCTTCGGCGGACACGACCTTGTGGGCGAGGGACGAAAGGCGAATCCGGTCTTGGGGCATGATGCGGTCCAGGTGGCGAGGCGGCCACGCCACCACATGCGCCCGCCCGGCGCGACCTCGGACTTCCCCTTAGGCGTAGGCCCCCAACCACCATCGGCGCGTCAACGCAGCGGAAGTCATTGCGGCGGAATCGACACAACCGAGGCAAGAGCCGCGCCCTCGTGTGGCGGAATAACGGCATTACTTCAATTTACCTTTTGTTCCGCCGAAACATGGGATTTATTTACTTTGCTGAAAATTTCTAACGAGAGGTAATGGGAGGTTTTGGAGGTAATATATGCGGAATTTGCGGTTTTAAGCTACCATTTTTCTCTTATAGGTTGCATTCTTGAGCGTTAGTTCAACCGTTTCCAGACAGGCTGATGATGCTGTTGCGATGTCGCAACAGTTTTTCAAGGGCTTTCTTGGTACATGAAGGCATCGGGGGCTGGCAGTAAAGGTAACACCCATGAAGCGTCTTCTCATCTCGACCGCGATTGCCCTGGCGATTGCCGCGCCCGCGTCCGCCGCGGACCTGTCCGCCCGCTATCCGGTGAAGGCCGCCGTCGTGCCCGTCGTGCCGGTGTTCTCCTGGACCGGCTTCTACATCGGCGGCAACGCCGGCTTTGGCGGCGACAAGTATGAGTACACGTTCGCCAGCGTGCCGAACCCCGGCAACAACGGCAGCCAGTCGACCAACTCCAGCGGCTTCTTCGCCGGTGGTCAGGTGGGCTACAACTACCAGTTCAACAACAACATCGTGCTGGGCGTCGAGACCGACATTCAGTGGTCGGGCATCGAAGGCAACAACACCAGCACGACCCTGGGCGGCGCCACCAGCCTGAAGTCCTCGCTGGACTATTTCGGCACCGTGCGCGCCCGTGCCGGCTATGCCTTTGATCGGTTCCTGCCCTACGTCACCGGCGGCTTCGCCTATGGCGACAGCAAGTCGAGCATCACCAACGGCTTCTCCACGGCCGAAGGCTCTGGCGTGAAGACCGGCTGGACCGTCGGTGGCGGCGTGGAATATGCCTTCGCCAACAACTGGACGTTCAAGACCGAATATCTCTATGTCGATCTGGACAGCAGCGAGTACGGCAGCGCCCTCACCGGTACGGCTGTGAATGTGGACAACAAGTTCCACACCGTGAAGGCCGGCATCAACTACAAGTTCTGAGGACACGGAGGCCGGGTATAGCTCCCGGCCTCTGCTTTCGACCGAAGACCAGAACCCCTGCCCGATCCTGCGCCTGCCGCGGATCGGGCATTTTTGTTGCGACGCGCCCCGCATGCGCGACAGGCCCGGTGTCGGGCGCCACCGGTCACGCGCGAATGGCCACCGGCAGGCCCACGCCATCCACCTCCGGTGGATCCGGGAAGCTCAAGGCCGTCCCGTGCCGGATCCGCCGGGCGGTCCAGGCGCAGGCGCAGGCATCCACCAGATCATCCAGGCCCGCCCCCAGCGCCCGCGCATGGGTACGGGTCAGTTGATCCACGTCCATGCCGTGGGCCGCGAGCAGGTCCCGCCGCTGCGCGAACCCCGGCGCGGCCTTCTTCGGCTCGCTCAAGGGCTTCTGCCCGTTCATGGCCCAGAAGCTCACTTCCGGATGACATTCCCAGAGCGGCAGATCGCGGCGCTCCTGAAGCAGGCGATCCACCTGCAGGATCTTCGGCAGGATGTGGAAGGCCTGCTGCGAGAGCGCCCGCGAGGGGTCCGATGTGGCCCGCGCCACGGCGCAGACGTGGTCATAGCCACCGCCAGGACCCGACACTGCGCTCGCCTCGACTGCTGCGCGGGATGGCACAGAGAACACGCTCGACTTCCGCCCGCCCAGCAGCGGCCTGACCTGCCGCTCCGCCACCCGCCCCCCGGCTCCTGCCCGATCCGGGAGACCGATGGGGATGTCGATGGCCGCGACCGGATGCGGCCCCTCCAGCGGAAACGCCTCTCCTGGTGATACGAGCCGGGCGAAGCGCACGGACCGCCCGCCGCTCCAGTACGCAGCGATCCATCCCCCGCCGCAGCCGTCGAAGCCGACGACCTCCGCATTTGCCCGCATGTGCGTCCCCCTGCCCTGTGACGGCAAAACAGTGGCAGCGATGTTTTGCGCCCGCTACCTTGATCGGTGAACCGCGCGCCCGACCGGCCGCGCGGCGCCGGACGGGGGCCCGTGGAGCGATCGACGGGTGGTCCGGCGACGGGTCTGGCGATGTGGCGGCAACGCCGCGCATTCGAGGGGAGCAGAACAGCCATGAGCATCCGACCGCGCCGTAGCGTGCTGTACATGCCCGGATCCAATGCGCGGGCCTTGGAGAAGGCCAAGTCGCTGCCCTGCGACGGCCTGATTCTCGATCTGGAAGATGCCGTCGCCCCCGATGCCAAGCTGGAGGCGCGCACCCGTGTGGCCGAGGCGGTGCAGGCCGGCGGCTTCGGGCCGCGGGAAGTGGTCATCCGCGTCAATGGCCTGGATACGGCCTGGGGCTATGACGACCTCACCGCCGCCATTGCGGCGGCGCCCGATGCGATCCTTATTCCCAAGGTGCAGGACCCCGAGCAATTGCTTGTGGTCGGCCGCCGGCTGGAGGCGCTGGGCGCCCCCGCCCACATCCAGGTGTGGGCGATGATCGAGACCCCCCTAGCCATCCTCGACATCAAGGCGGTGGCCCAGGCCGCCCGCGATCCGCTCACCCGGCTGGCGGTGTTCGTGCTGGGCACCAATGATCTGGCCAAGGAAACCCGCGCCGCCCTCATTCCCGGCCGCGCCCCCATGGTGGGCTGGCTGATGACCGTGCTCGCCGCCGGCCATGCCTTCGGCATCGACGTGCTGGACGGGGTGTGGAACCAGTTCCAGGACCAGGACGGCTTTCGGGCCGAATGCGCCCAGGGCGTGGAGATGGGCATGGACGGCAAGACCCTGATCCACCCCAGCCAGATCGAGCCCTGCAATGTCGCCTTCAGCCCGCCGGAGGCGGAAGTGACCCGCGCCCGCGCCATCATCGCCCTGTTCGACCAGCCGGAGAATGCCGGCAAGGGGGTGCTGCAGATGGATGGGCGCATGGTGGAACGCATGCACGCGGACATGGCCCGTCGCACCGTGGCCCTGGCCGATGCCATCGCCGGGCGGGCCTGATCCCATGGCGCTCAACATCGTGATGCTGGCCTATCCCCAGATGACCCAGCTGGACCTCACCGCTCCCTTCGAGGTGTTCGCGCGCCTGCCCGGCGCCAAGGTGGATCTGGTGTGGAAGCTGCCGGGGCCAGTGACGGATTCTTCCGGCCTGCGCCTGCTGCCCAGCGCCACCTTTGCCGACGTGTCGGTGTGCGACGTGCTGTTCGTCCCCGGCGGGCCGGGGCAACTGGCGCTGATGGAGGATGACGAGACCCTGGACTTCCTGCGCGATATGGCTGGCCGGGCGCAATATGTCACCTCGGTGTGCACCGGCTCGCTGGTGCTGGCGGCGGCGGGGCTGCTGACCGGCTACCGCGCCACCTGCCATTGGCTGTCGCTGGAGCAACTGGCGCTGTTCGGCGCGGAGCCGGTGTCCGAGCGGGTCGTGGTGGACCGCAACCGCATCACCGGCGCGGGGGTCACCTCCGGCATCGATTTCGCGTTGCAGATGGCGGAGATCATCGCCGGCAGCGCGGAAGCCCGCCGGATCGGCCTCAGCATCGAATATGACCCCGAGCCGCCATTCGAAACCCTGCGGGACACCGACCCGCTTCTGGTGGCGGCGGTGCGGGAGCGCACGGCGGCCTTCCAGCAGCGGCGCACGGAAGTGGCGCAAAAGGTCGCCGCCCAGATGGCCGCGCGGCCGCGGCCCTAGCCGCCCGGACATCAGACACAGCGTCGGCGCACGCCAGACATCTTCAACCTACGCCGCGGCCCTAGCCGCGGCGCCTGTCCTCTCTGTTTCTCGGATCCACGCGCGATGAAGCTCTATCGCTACCTCACCGGCCCCGACGACAACGCCTTCTGCAAGCGCGTGTCTGCAGCTCTCAACAAGGGCTGGCAATTGCACGGCGCCCCCACCCTCACCTTCGACCCCCTCAAGGGCCGGGTGATCTGCGGCCAGGCCATCGTCAAGGATGCGCCCGGCGAATGGACCGACGACGTGGTGCTCTCGGACCACTAGGCCAAAGCGGGCGGAGCCTCGGTCAGGTCTTCGGGCTCGGCGGCGCGGGGCATCAGGACGATGGACACGTCCACCTCATCGCCAGCCTGGGCGAATTCCTGCACCACCGCGGCGCTGATACCCGCAGCGGCGGCGCGGGCCTGCCCCACGGTCCAGGCCGAATCAAAGCCCAGATGCAGGTCGACCATCATCTTGCCGCCGTGCTGGCGGGTGCGGATGTCGCCCAATTCCTCGAAGTCGTCGAAATGGCTGGCCAGCGCCCGCAGGATCCGCATCTGGCCGGCTTCGCCGATCGCTTGGTCGAGCAGGGAGCCGATGGAATTGGTCATCATCTCGAAGATGTTGAACACCATCAGGCCGATCACCAGGAAGGAGGCCAGCGGGTCGAGATAGGACACCCAGTGGATGTGCTCGAAGGTCGAGGTGATGACCGTGACCAGGAACACCGAGCCGCTCGACACCGCGGAAATGAAATGCACGCGGGCCTGCGCGGCGACCACCGGCGAATGGGTCTCGTGCGACACCCGGCGCGCCTTGCGGTTCAGGAAGACATTGCCCGCCACCGCCACCGCCGTCACCGCCAGGCCGAGCCCGGCGCCGCTGACCGGCTCAGGATGGAGCACGCCCTCGATGGCCCGCATGCCGGCGATGATGACCAGCACCACCTGCAGCACCGCGATCATCAGCTCCGCCAGATTCTCCAGCTTGCCGAGGCCATAAGCGTATTTGCCGCGCTCCCGGCCATGGGCGATGCGCAGCACCAGCCAGCAGGTGGTGAGCGAGGTCAGGTCGAACGAGGTGGCCAACAGGTCGGTCAACACCGCGGCCGAATTGGTCATGGTGGCGGCGAGAATGTAAAACGGAAACAGGCAGGCCACGAACACCATTGCCTGGAAGGATAATTTTTGACTGGCCGAACCTGACACGCGCCCGCCCCCTCTGAATTCTCCAGCCAAAGGACCGTGGGTGGCCTGCAAGGTCAAGCGCCGCGTGGCGACAGAGGCCCCCGGATGCCGCTTTTCCCCGGTTGCGCTGCACGGATGGCGCTGCAAACATGGGCGCAACAGGGGGACGGGCATGACCAAGACGAATGCGGGTAATTTCTTCGAGGATTTCGCCCTCGGTCAGGTGATCCGGCACGCTACGCCGCGCACCATCACCACCGGCGATGTGGCGCTCTATAGCGCGCTCTATGGCACCCGTTTCGCCGTCCAGTCCGCCGACAGCTTCGCCGAGGCCATCGGCTATCCCCGCGCGCCGGTGGATGACCTCCTCGTGTTCCATGTGGTGTTCGGCAAGACCGTGCCGGACATCTCGCTGAACGCCATCGCTAATCTCGGCTATGCGGGCGGGCGCTTTCTGGCCCCGGTCTATCCCGGCGACACGCTGACTGCCGTGTCCGAGGTCATCGGGTTGCGGGAGAACTCCAACGGGCAGAGCGGCGTGGTCTATGTGCGCTCCACCGGCTTCAACCAGGACGGCACCGAGGTGGTGGACTATGTGCGGTGGGTGATGGTGCGCAAGCGCGACCCCAAGGCCACCGCGCTGGAGACCCATGTGCCCTCCCTGCCCGCCGCCTTGGCGGCCGATGCGTTGGGGGATGCGGTGCCGCCGCTCGACATCGAAGCGTGGCGCTTCGACCTGTCGGGCAGCCCCTATCGGTTTGCCGATTATGCGGTGGGTGAGCGGATCGACCATGTGGACGGCGCCACGGTGGAGGAGGCGGAGCACATGATCGCCACCCGCCTCTACCAGAACACGGCCAAGGTGCATTTCAACCAATATACCGAAGGTCAGGGCCGATTCGGCCGCCGCCTGATCTACGGCGGGCACGTCATCTCGCTGGCCCGCGCGCTGTCGTTCAACGGCCTGTCCAACGCCTTCCACGTGGCCGCCATCAATGGCGGACGGCACGTGGCGCCGTTGTTCGCCGACCTCACCGTGTTTGCCTGGAGCGAGATCCTGGACGCGCAGGAAATCTCCGGCCGCGATGATGTGGGCGCCCTGCGCCTGCGCACCATCGCCACCAAGGACCAGCCCTGCGCCGACCTGCCGTTCAAGCTCGAGGACGACTATGACCCCAGCGTCATCCTGGACCTGGACTACTGGGTCCTGATCCCGCGCTGAGCCTCCGCCCCTCACAAAAACACGCATGGGGCCCGCGCACCCCGCCCCCGCGGGGCGCGAGGCCATCACGCGCGTGCGCCCCCTGAACGCACCCGCGCCGCAAAAGCCGCGCCAGGGCTGGATCTCGCGCGAGATGACGCTGGGTTAAGTCGTTGTTTCCTCTATGCATTCCCCTACGTGACGACTTGCGTGACCGGTCAAGGTCTGCTGATCTGCTGAACTGTATTTTGGATTTGGCATACCAGATGGGCTCCCTGTGGGGAGTGGATGTCTGCGCCGAAGAGGGTCTGACCACGCCAAAGACCCTCGTCTGGCGCCTGTCTGGTGGCTTCAGTTCAACAATTCCCAAGCCCTTCTCCGAAGGCGGATGGGTTCCTAAGGCCACCCAAGATGGCCGCCTTCACGGAAACGCACGAGGTTCGACATGCAAGAATCCGCTTCCCAGGCGAGCAATAGGCAGCGCTGGGTCCAATTGATCTGTGGCGTCGTCTGTATGGCGATGATCGCGAACCTCCAGTATGGCTGGACGCTGTTCGTGGATCCCATCGAGGCTAAGCACCAGTGGGGCCGCGCCGCGATCCAACTGGCCTTCACCATCTTCGTCCTCACCGAGACCTGGCTGGTGCCCATCGAAGCCTGGTTCGTGGACCGCTACGGTCCCCGCGTGGTGCTGATGTTCGGCGCGGTGATGATCGCCGCCGCCTGGTCGCTCAATTCCATCGCCACCTCGCTGCCGATCCTCTATGCCGCCGCTGTGGTGGCCGGCATCGGCGCCGGCGCCGTCTACGGCACCTGCGTGGGCAATGCGCTGAAGTGGTTCCCGCACAACCGCGGCCTGGCCGCCGGCATCACCGCCGCGGGCTTTGGCGCCGGCGCAGCCATCACCGTTGTGCCGATCGCCCACATGATCGCGGCCTCAGGCTACGAAACGGCCTTCCTCACCTTCGGCATCGGCCAGGGCGCCATCGTCTTCGTGCTGTCGTTCCTGGTGCGCAAGCCGCCGGGCACCATGCCCGCCCCCAAGAAGGTCTCCAGCCTGCCGCAGAGCAAGGTCAACTATCCGCCCCGCGCAGCCCTGGGCAAGCCGGTGTTCTGGCTGCTGTATGTGATGTTCGTCATGGTCGCCTCCGGCGGCTTGA
The DNA here is from genome assembly GCA_965227945.1 of Azorhizobium sp. GTDB lineage: Bacteria > Pseudomonadota > Alphaproteobacteria > Rhizobiales > Xanthobacteraceae > Azorhizobium. Next base: position 365,811 of record CBDDGQ010000006.1, read on the forward strand.
TGGCGGCAGCGCAGATCGGTCCCATCGCCCATGACTTCAAGGTCGCCGATGTGCCGGTGAGCCTGCTGGGCGTGCAGATGGCCGCACTGACCTTCGCCATCTCCCTGGATCGGATCTTCGATGGCTGCGGACGGCCCCTGTTCGGCTGGGTATCAGACAATATCGGCCGCGAGAACACCATGTTCATCGCCTTCACGGTGGCCGCCGGCTCGCTGCTGATGCTGGTCTACCAGGGCCAGAACCCGATCGTGTTCGTCCTGTTCACCGCCTTGTTCTTCGGGGTGTTCGGCGAGATTTACTCCTTGTTCCCCGCCACCTGTGGCGACACCTTCGGCTCCAAGTTCGCCGCCACCAACGCCGGCATGCTCTACACCGCCAAGGGCACCGCCGCCCTGCTGGTGCCGCTGGCGAGCCTAGTGGCGGTGCGCCTCGGCTGGTCCGCCGTCTTCGCCATCGCCATGTGCCTCAACCTCACGGCGGCCTTCCTCGCCATGTTCGTGCTGAAGCCGCTGCGGGCCCGCTTTATCGCCCGCTCCGCCGTGGAAGCCGCCCAGGCGCCCGCCGCGCCGGTGTGGCAGGGCTCTGAAGCCACCCACTGATGCGGTAGCGGTTCACACCGCCCGCCCCGCTCACGGCCCGCCGGATCACGTGTGATCCGGCGGGCCGATCTGTTTCCAGGGCCTGCACTCACAGACAGATCGAGGTCCAGCTGCGGTCCTGCTCGTCGGAGGGCGCTCCCCTCCGGGATCAAACCTCGGCCCGGTGCGTGCCGGGGACGACCGCACGTCCGCTCAGCGGGGAACCGACGGGCTCCCCTGCCCGCCAGTGCGGGCGCGCAGCGGAGACGGCAGCGGCAGCGGCACCGCAGCCACCGTGCCCGTCGCTGCGGTGGTGGACAGCGTATAGCGCGAGAAGAAGGCCCAGGATTCGGCGCCGGCATCGATGTCGCGGTTGCGCAGGCCGAGGAACGGCGTCGCCAGTTCCACCGTGGTCTTCACCCGCGCCGGCGATTGATGGCCACCCCGCTCCACCCGGTAGAGCGCGACCTCCCCGACCCCGTCGCACCGGCTCCAGCGCCGCAGCGAGACGGTGGTGCCGTCAAAGCGATCCAGATCCGGCAGATCCTTCGCCTCGGAGGTCTCGCACCCATCCAGCGTGGCGAACAGCTCGGCACTGTCGGGGGCAGACAGGGTCGCGCCCACAGGGGTCCAGAAGCCATCCCAGGCCACCACCGCATCGGCCGTGCCGTGGATGAACATGATCGGCACCGGCCGGCTCGGGCGGCATTCCTCGCGATAGTTCGCGGGCGCCGTGGCCATGATCACGGAATAGGCCGCATACAGGTCCGCATGCTCGCAGGCCATGCGCTCCACCATGAAGCCGCCGTTGGAAATGCCCATGAGATAGATGCGGTTGGGATCGGCGATGCCGTCGGCCACCAACGTCTGGGTCAGCGCCAGGAGAAAGGCGACGTCATCGCCCGGGGTCAGCATCGCCTTCAGCCGCATGGCGGCGGGCCGGCCGTCATTCCACACCCTGCCGATGCCTTGGGGATAGACGGTGGTGAACCGCTTCTGGCTGGCCGTCTCCTCCAGCCCGAGATAGCCGCGAAATCCCTCCGCGCTCTCTCCTGCCCCGTGCAATGCGATCACCACCGGCTGCGGCCCCGCAGCGCCAGGCGGAATCGAGAGGAGATAGCTGCGCTCTTCGCGTCCGACGGTCAGCCGGCGCTCGCCGGATGCCTCCTGCGCCACGGCCGGCAGGGCGAATGATGCGAGCAACAAGCACAAAACAAGACGCCAGCGAACACGGCCGGCTTCAACAACAGGCATCCCTAAGTCCCCGATGAGTCGGCCGCGTCGGATCCGAGCGTTGACCGAATCAGAGTGTGCAATCGCCATCCCCACCCCTGACATTTCTGTCTGGCGCGAGGGTTCACGTAAAGCGCCAAGGCGCAACGCACGTTGCTCCGCGCGCCTGGGCCTTATGGATCCTGGCCCTGCAACGGGCGATCGGCCCCGCCCGTTCCCGCGCGGACAACGATAGGGCAATCGCGACAGTGTGGCTTTGTTGCCACATGGCGGTACGACAATTGCCACATTTGATCTGGCGCAAATATTGATCCGCGCCCGGGGTCCACGTCTTCCCCCAGAATTTGATGGGAGATGGGGCATGGTTAGCATTGGAAACGCGGCGCGCGGTGGGATTGGCGCGGTCACGGGATTGATGATGGGCTTGGGTTTGGCGACGTTTGGCGCATCGGCGCCGGCAGCCGCCGCCGACCTGGCGGTGAAGGCGCCGGTCGGCCCGGTGGTGGTCGACACGTGGAACCCCTGGCAGATCCGCCTGCGGGTGACCGGCGTCATCACCAATGACAGCGGCCATGTGAACAACGTGGCCGGGTCTGGCATCTCGTCGTCGGACACGGTCATTCCCGAGCTCGATATTTCTTATTACTTCACCCCCAATTGGGCTGTGGAACTGGTCCTGGGCACCACCTACAGCTACATCGATGGCACCGGCAGCCTGAACGGCCTCGCCGTGGGCAAGACCTGGATCCTGCCGCCGACTCTGTTGCTGCAATATCACTTCACCAACTTTGGCGCCTTTCAGCCGTATGTGGGCGCTGGCGTGAACTATACCATCTTCTACAGCCAGGACCCCAACCAGGTCACGTCGATGGACATCAAGAACACCTGGGGCTGGGCCTTGCAGGTGGGCTTCGACTACATGATCGACCGGCATTGGGGTTGGAACGTCGACGTGAAGAAGATCTTCCTGCAGCCCGACTTCAACGTGACCGTGGGCACCACGCCGCTGACCGGCTCCACGGCCCTCGACCCCTGGATGATCAGCACCGGCGTGACCTACCGCTTCTGATCCCGACATCGGCTCCCGAGCCTGCGCCAGCGGAGCGTTCCGCTGGCGCTTTTTTTTGACCCCCGGTGCGAGCGCCCCGGACCCGCCGCGGCGTTGGGCCGGGCGCCGGTCCCGCCGGCTCCGCGGATGCAAAAGCCCATAGGTTGCAATGCCGCATGCTTGAGGCGCAGGCAGCGCGCGGTCTCAAGGAACCGCTTGGCAGCGGGACGCCGGGGGGCCATATGGTTCCAATACAGATCAGATCCTCCTTTGGAATCGTTGCGAACTGCCAACGATTGGGATACCTGATCGGTCGATTTCCGGAGGAGGCCCATGGCCGACAGCCCGCCCCGCATTGTGCGCCCGCTCTCTCCCCATCTACAGATCTACCGGCCGCTTTTCACGATGATGATGTCCATCGTGCATCGCATCACCGGCTGTGCGCTGTATTTTGGCACCGTTCTCCTGGTCTGGTGGCTGCTGGCCGCCGCCGCCTCGCCCAGCGCCTACAGCCTGTTCGCCAATGTGGCCGGCTCCTGGTTCGGTCGTCTGGTGCTGCTGGGCTACACCTGGGCTTTGCTGCACCACGCCCTCGGCGGCGTGCGGCATTTCATCTGGGACAGCATCCACGGCTTCGGCCCGAAGGAGCGCCTGCTCTACGCCCAGGCGACCCTGGCCGGCTCCATCATTCTCACCATCGTGGTCTGGGTCATCGGCCTGGCCGTGAAGGCCTGAGGAGGTACGCCCCATGCACAGCCCCATGCGCACGCCCCTCGGTCGGGTTCGCGGCCTCGGCTCGGCCCGCTCCGGCACCCATGAATTCTTCCTCCAGCGGCTCACCGCTTTGGGGAACCTGATCCTGATGATCGCCTTCCTGGCGATCGTCATCTCGCTGGCCGGCGAGAGCTACAACACGGTCCACACCACATTGGCCAATCCGCTGGTGGCGGTGGTGATCCTGCTGATGCTTCTGTCCGTAACTGTGCATATGCGCATCGGGATGCAGGTGGTCATCGAGGACTATGTCCATGACGAGGGACTGAAAGTGCTGGCCATCGTGGGCAACACCTTCTTCACCGTCGTGATCGGCCTGGCCGGAGCCTTTGCCGTGCTCAAGATCAGCCTGGGAGGCTGACATGTCCGAATCCTCTACGAACGGCGCCAGCGCCCCCGGAACCAATGGCCGGGCTTATCCCATCACCGACCACACCTATGACGTGCTGGTCGTCGGCGCCGGTGGCGCCGGCCTGCGGGCCGTGGTGGGCTGCTCGGAAGCGGGCCTGCGCACCGCCTGCATCACCAAGGTCTTCCCCACCCGCTCCCACACCGTGGCCGCCCAAGGCGGCGTCGCCGCCTCGCTGGGCAACATGGGCGAGGATGACTGGCGCTGGCACATGTACGACACCGTCAAGGGGTCGGACTGGCTGGGCGACCAGGACGCCATCGAATATCTGGTGCGCAACGCGCCGGCCGCCGTCTACGAGCTGGAGCATTGGGGCGTGCCCTTCTCCCGCACCGAGGACGGCAAGATCTACCAGCGCCCGTTCGGCGGCATGACCACGCACTATGGCAAGGGCACCGCCCAGCGCACCTGCGCCGCCGCGGATCGCACGGGCCATGCCATGCTCCACACCCTCTATGGGGCGGCGCTGAAGCACAGCGCGGAATTCTTCATCGAATATTTCGCCATCGACCTCATCCGCGACGAAGACGGCCGCATCCGCGGCGTCATCGCCCTGAAGATGGACGACGGCACCATCCACCGCTTCCGCTCGCACCTGACCATTCTCGCCACCGGCGGCTATGGGCGGGCCTATTTCTCCGCCACTTCGGCGCACACCTGCACCGGCGACGGCAATGCCATGGTGCTGCGCGCCGGCCTGCCGTTGCAGGACATGGAATTCGTGCAGTTCCATCCCACCGGCATCTATGGCTCGGGCTGCCTCATCACCGAGGGCTCTCGCGGCGAGGGCGGCTATCTGACCAATTCGGACGGCGAGCGCTTCATGGAACGCTATGCGCCGTCCGCGAAGGATCTGGCCTCCCGCGACGTGGTGTCGCGCTCCATGACCATGGAAATCCGCGAGGGCCGCGGCGTCGGCAAGGCCAAGGACCACATCTTCCTGCATCTGGACCATCTGGACCCGGCTATCCTGCACGAGCGCCTGCCCGGCATTTCCGAGAGCGCAAAGATCTTCGCCGGGGTCGACGTGACCCGCGAGCCGATCCCGGTGATCCCGACCGTGCATTACAACATGGGCGGCATCCCCACGAACTATCATGGCGAGGTGCTGACCCGCGCCAATGGCGATCCGGACACCGTGGTGCCCGGCCTGATGGCCATCGGCGAAGCCGCCTGCGTCTCCGTGCACGGGGCCAACCGCCTCGGCTCGAACTCGCTGATCGATCTGGTGGTGTTCGGCCGCGCCGCCGCCAAGCGCGCCGCCGAGCTGGTGACCCCGGGCGAGAAGCACCATGATCTGCCCGCCAACAGCGCCGAGCTGGCGCTCTCGCGGCTGGATCACTTCCGCTATTCCTCCGGCGACACCTCCACCGCCGAACTGCGCGGCCGCATGCAGCGGGTGATGCAGAACAATTGCGCGGTGTTCCGCACCGGCGAGATCCTCGAAGAGGGTCACACCCTGATTCACGACGTGTTCAAGGACACCTCCAGTGTCCGCGTCACGGATCGCTCCATGGTGTGGAACTCGGATCTGATCGAGACCCTGGAATATGACAACCTGATCTCCCAGGCGGTCGTCACCATGGACAGCGCGCTCAATCGCCAGGAAAGCCGCGGCGCCCACGCCCGCGAGGATTTCCCCGATCGCGACGACCACAATTGGATGAAGCACACCCTGGCCTATTTCGACACGGCCACGGGTCACGTGAAGATGGAGGACCGTCCGGTCCACACCTATACGCTGTCCAACGACATCCAGTACATCGAGCCGAAAAAGCGCGTGTATTGATCTTTCGAGCCGGCCCGCCCCGCGCGGCGCCGGCCCCTTCCGAACGACCGGCACAGCCGACGATTGGGACGCACCATGGTTGAGCTCACTCTCCCGAAGAATTCCCAGATCACCAAGGGCAAGGTGTGGCCGAAGCCCGCGGGCGCGACCAAGGTCACCGAGTTCAAGGTCTATCGCTGGAACCCGGACGACGGGAAGAACCCCTCCATCGACACCTATTATGTGGACCGCGAAAACTGCGGCCCCATGGTGCTGGACGGCCTAATTTACATCAAGAACACCATCGACCCGACCCTGACCTTCCGCCGCTCGTGCCGCGAAGGCGTGTGCGGCTCCTGCGCCATGAACATCGGCGGCACCAACACCTTGGCCTGCACCAAGGGCATGGACGAAGTGCTGGTGAAGGGCGCGGTCAACGTCTACCCGCTGCCGCACATGGAAGTGGTGAAGGATCTGGTTCCCGATCTCACCCGCTTCTACGCCCAGCACGCCTCCATCGAGCCCTGGCTGCAGACCGACACCGCCGCCCCCGAAAAGGAGTGGCGCCAGTCGAAGGAAGACCGCGAGCAGCTGGACGGCCTCTATGAGTGCATCCTGTGCGCCTGCTGCTCCACCTCGTGCCCGAGCTATTGGTGGAACGGCGACCGGTACCTCGGCCCGGCGGCCCTGCTGCAGGCGAACCGTTGGCTGAAGGACAGCCGCGATGAGCGCACGGGCTCGCGCCTGGACAATCTGGAAGACCCCTTCCGGCTCTACCGCTGCCACACCATCATGAACTGCGCCCAGGCGTGCCCGAAGAGCCTCAATCCGGCCAAGGCGATCGCCGAAATCAAGAAGATGATGGTCGAACGCCAGATGTGAGGCGGCCCGACCCGCGGGACTGGCCTCGGGCTGTCGCCTCACCGGCGGCAGCCCTGTGACAGCGCTGGATGCGCTGTGCGGCCGATCCTGATTGCGAGTACCCAGTCGGTCTAGACCGACGTTCCGGCGCCCTGCGCCGCTCCCAGCAGTCCCCGGACAGCACTGAGCGTCCGGGTCTCAGGCGACCCCACCGCGAGGGCGCCGAGAGACGCTGCGGCGCGGAATCCCCCTCCCCGTGATCCGCGGCGCGCGCCGCAGGTGCGTGGGCATAGGCGGACAGGCCGGTCTTCCTTGCACAGACGGGGCGGCCGAATCGCCGGGGCGACGCATCAGCCAGACGCTTCCAGATCCCGTCTGACGACCCGCCCCTCGGTGTGACGGGCCAATCGCCTTCCAGCGCGGCCGCGCACCTTCGACAAACGAAAACGCGCGCCACAAGGGCGCGCGGTCTCGATCTCAATCCTCGTGACGCAGACGCCCCCTCTGCCGTGGCAGAGCGCGGCAGACTCACGCCTTCTTGGGGGCCTTGGGCGCCTTGGGGGCGGCGGTCTTGGTCACCATCGGCTTCGCCACGATGGGCTTGGACACGATGGGCTTGGCAGGCGCGGTCTTGGCGGCGGACACCTTCGGCGCGGCCACCTTGGCCGGCGCAGACGTGGGGGCCACCGGCTTGGCGGCCTTCGCCTTGACGGCCGCCTTCGGGGCCGCCGGCTTGGCGGCTTCCACTTTCGGGGCCTCGGTCACGGCCGGAGCCGCAGCAGCCTTGGCCTTGGGCGCCTTGGTGGCCGGCTTGGCAGCGGTCTTGGCCACCGGCTTGGCGGCCACCGCCTTGACGGCTTCCGCAGGCGCAGCAGCGGCAGGCTTGACGGCGGGTGCAGACTTGGTCGCGGGCGCCTTTGCGGCGGCGGGCTTGGCCGCGGGGGCCGCCTTGGGCGCCGCAGCCTTGGGGGTCGCAGCAACCTTCGGCGCCGCAGCCTTCGCGGCCGCGGGCTTGGCGGACACCGCCTTCGAAGCGGCAACCTTGGGAGCAGCCTTGGGGGCGGCAGCCTTGGCCGGGGCCTTCGCCACGATCGGCTTATCCGCGGGGGCCTTAGCCGCCTTGGCGGCAGGCGACTTGGTGGCAGGCGACTTGGCAGCCGGCGCCTTGGCGGCGCTCGCCACGGCGGCGGCCTTGGCGGGGGCGGCAGCCTTCGGGGCGGTGCCCTTGGCCGCGGTGGCCTTCGGCGCCGCAGGCACCTTGGCGCTGACCTTTGAGGGGGCCTTCGCCGTGGCCGCAATGGCCGCCTTCGGCTTGTCGGGGGTCTGGGTCAGAGCAGAGGCGGCCAGCACCTTGATCTCATCGAGGGAGACGCTCGCCGGATCCCGCAGCGCCTTTGCTGCAATCCGGCTGACTTCCTTGCCCGTCACTTCGCTCTTCGCCATTCATGCCTCCGATACACCAGCCGGCGAAGACGCATGTCACCGAATCACGATGCGCGCCAGCATGCGATAGATCTCTGCTAAGAACTTCAAATTGGTTAACGTGGTTTCAATGTGATTTTGCGGCGCTAAATTATTGCGCGCTCTCAAACACTTGATCGAAGATCCCCGCGCGCGCCGCGTGCCGGCTTCCGCCGCGAACCCAGGCCCCCGCGGGCAGCGCGCGCCGCAGTTTCCACAGCCAGGACAAAGCGTGATCGGCCGTCGCCGCACCGCCACCGCGATGTCATCTTTGCGTCGGGCGGCGCGACTAAACAGCGACCCGTGACCGCGTCGGCGTCTGCGGCGGGAGACCCGACACGCTCTGAGGAGGCCCGTTTCATGTCGCTTGCCGCTTCGCGCTCGCAAAGCCGGCGATTGCCGGATCCGATGACGTTGCAGTCGATCTCGCAACGTCCATCAATCCTATTTGCGTGCCGGGACAATTCCGGACTCAGTCTGGTGGCCGAGGCCATCGTCAATCATGCGCACAAGCAGGTGCGCGCCTTCAGCGCCGGCATCCACGGCAGCACCATGGTGGATGCCGCCGCGGTGGGGTGCCTCGATGCGGAGGGCATTCCGGCCGATGGCCTTTCGTCCAAGCCACTGGAGCTGTTCGGTTTCTCCGGCGCGCCACGAATCGATCTGGTGATTTCCATGGTCGGCGATGCGCGCGAGCGCATCCAGCGTCTCACCGGCGCCGCGCGCCTGCCCGTGGAGACCTGGACGTTCGAAGACCCCGCCGCCGTCACCGACCCCCGGCACCGGCGGCAGGCCTATCGCCTGCTGGTCCCCCGGCTGCGGGCCGGCATTGCCGCCTTGGTGGCAGCGCACACCAGCCCGGCCTTCGCCGCCGCTTGAGCGGCGGCGCCGGACCGCCTAATCGGCGATCTTGCCATCCAGTTCATCGGCAATGTGGATGCGGATGATCTCCTCGAAGGAGCTCTCCGCCTTGAAGCCGAGGCCCAGCGCGCGCACCGGATTGAACGTGCGCGGCCAGCCATTGACGATGCGCGCCACCACCGGGTCCGGCTCCCGGCGGATGCGGGCCACCGCCTTGTCGCCAGCTACCTTGCGCAGGGCCTCGATTTGCTCGCCCACGCTGGCGGCGACGCCGGGCATGCTCAGTGAGCGGCGCGCACCCAAAGGCTCCGTGTCCAGGGTGGCCGCGTGGAGCAGGAAGCCCACCGCGGCCCGTGGCGAGGCATGCCAATGCACCACGTCCTCGCTCACCGGGAGGATCGCCTCCTGCCCGGCCAGCGGCTCGCGGATGATGCCGGAGAAGAAACCGGAGGCCGCCTTGTTGGGCTTGCCCGGCCGCACGCAGATGGTGGGCAGGCGGATGCCCACGCCGTCGAAGAAGCCGCGGCGGGAATAATCCGCCAGCAGGAGCTCGCCCATGGCCTTCTGGGTGCCGTAGGAGGTCAGCGGCGTGAGGAAGAAATCATCCTCAATGGGCGTGTCCGGATAGGGCGCGCCGAACACCGCCAGCGACGAGGTGAAGACCAGGCGCGGGGTGTAGCCTTCCGCCAGGCGCACCGCATCGAACAGGAAGCGCGTGCCGTCCAGATTGATTCGGTAGCCCTTGTCGAAATCCGCCTCCGCTTCGCCCGAGACGATGGCGGCGAGGTGGAAGATCACGTGCGGGCGGCCGGCGATCAGCGCCTCGGCCTCGCCGGGCACCGAGAGATCGGAGACGCGGGTCTCGATGGGGAACGGCGCGGCGACGCGGGCCGGGGCCACCACATCATGGGCGGTGAGGCCGGTGATGGGCACGCCGCCCAGGCGGCCGTCCTTGGCGAGGCGTTCGATCAGCTTGCGCCCGACCATGCCGGCGCCACCGATGACGAGAATATGCATGGGTCCACTCCTTGGAACGATACGCCGGTCGTCGCAGCGCCGCGCGGCATCGCGCTGGCGGCGGCCCGCCGCCCCCATTGGCTGAGAGCGCGTTGTGATCCTCTGGCGGCGCAGGGGCCAGGGACGCCCCGGTCGGGCCGGGGCCATGCGGGATATCTGAGCCGCCGCGCCATCGCGGGCGCGGCGGGGAAGGCGGGGCTTTAGAGCACCCAGCCGCCGTCGATGATGTGGATCTGCCCGGTGGTGAAGGCGCTCTCGTCGCTGGCCAGATAGAGCGCCAGGGCCGCGATCTCTTCCGGCTTGCCGAGGCGCCCCATGGGCTGGCGGCCGACGAACTCCGACCGCACCTGATCCAAGCTCTTGCCGGTCTCGGCGGCGACGGCCGCGATCCGCTCGTTGAGGCTGGGCGACTGGATGGTGCCGGGGCAGATAGCGTTGGCGCGCACCCCCTTCAGGATGAAGTCCGCCGCCACCGCCTTGGTGAGGCCGATGATGGCCGCCTTGGTGGTGCCGTACACATAGCGGTTCGGCACGCCGCGGATGGAGGAGGCCGCTGAGGCGATGTTGACGATGGAGCCGCCACCCAGGTCCAGCATGCCCGGGAGGAAGGCCGAGATGGTGCGGTGGATGGAGGTGACGTTCAGGTCGAAGGAGAAGTCCCAGTCCTTCTGCGAGCACTCGAAGATGGTGCCCTGGTGGACGTAGCCGGCATTGTTGGACAGCACATGGACCGGGCCGATCTCCTTGGCGAGCGCATTCACCGCCTCGGTGCTGCGCACATCCAAAGCCCGCAGCTCGGCGCCCTCCAGGCCCTCCAGCTTGGCCAGGTCCAAATCGGTGGCGATCACCTTCGCGCCTTCGCGCACATAGGCTTCCGCGATGGCGCGGCCGATCCCCTGCCCTGCCGCGGTCACCAGCGCGGTCTTGCCCTCCAGACGTCCGGTCATGGCGTTTCCTTCTCCAGCTCGTTTCTGATGTGATCCAGGCGGCGTTTCTGCGTGCCGTCCTGTGCGAAATTTTCTGGTGCCAGCCACGCCTCGAAGGCGGCCTTGGCGCGCGGCCATTCGCCGTCCAGCAGGGAGAACCAGGCGGTGTCCCGATTGTGGCCCTTGACGATCATGTGCTGGCGGAAGATGCCCTCGAAGGAAAAGCCCAGCCGCTCGGCCGCCCGGCGCGAGGGCATGTTGAGCGCGTTGCACTTCCACTCATAGCGGCGGTAGCCCAGATCCTCGAACACGTGGCGGGCCATGAGATACATGGCCTCCGTCGCCGCCACCGAGCGCTGCAAGGCCGGGGTGAACAGGATGTTGCCCACCTCGATCACCCGCTGCGCCGGCTCGATCCGCATGTAGGTGGCGTGCCCCACCGCCCGGCCGCTGGCCCTGTCCACCAGAGCGAACATCAGCGGATCGTCCTTGCGGGCGGCCTCGGCATAATGGCGGGTGAAGGTCTCCAGATCGGGGAAGGGCGGCACCGACAGATAGGCCCACAGGGCCTCGGACGCGGCATCCCCATGGGAGCGCGCAAACAGGTCGGCGGCGTGCAGGTCCGCATCGAACGGACGCACGTCGATGATCCGCCCCTCGAGCACGGTCCGGACGGGCCGTCGCGCGGGCCCGCCCTCCACAAGCGCGCCGAGGGGTTGCCCCCCGGCGCCGGCATCGCTGGTCATGGTTCGGCCTAGTGGTTGTCGCGCGGGACGCCCATCGTCTGCGCCACCCGCTGATACTTCACCGCCGGCTTGAGAACCATGCCCTCATCGAACTGCTCCACCATGGAGCGCTGGATTTCCTGCCACGGGGTCTGGCTCTTGGGCATCGGGAAGCCGCCATGGGCCTGCAGATCGGCCCGCCGCTGGTTCAGTTCGTCGACGGAGATCAGGATGTCCGCCGTCCCCTTCAGCAGGTCGATGCGCACCCGGTCGCCGGTCTTGAGGATCGAGAGCCCGCCGCCCGCCGCCGCTTCCGGCGAGGCGTTCAGGATGGAGGGCGACCCGGAGGTGCCGGACTGGCGCCCATCGCCGATGCAGGGGAGCGCATTGATGCCGCGCTTCAGCAGCGCCGCCGGCGGCTGCATGTTCACCACTTCGGCGCCGCCGGGATAGCCCAGGGGACCGGTGCCGCGGATGAACAGCAAGGTGTGCTCGTCGATGCCCAGGGACGGATCGTCGATGCGGTGGTGATAGTCCTCCGGTCCTTCGAACACCACGGCCGGGCCTTCGAAGGCGTTCGGGTCCTCGGGGTTGGACAGGAAGCGGTCGTGGAACTCCTGCGAGATCACGCTGGTCTTCATCAGCGCATTGTTGAAGAGGTTCCCGCGCAGCACCAGGAAGCCGGCCGCTTCCTTGAGCGGCTCGCCATAGGGCCGGATCACCTCGCGGTCCCAGCTGGTCTTGCCGCGGCAGTTCTCGCCCATGGTGTGCCCGTTCACGGTGAGCGCGCCCTCATGGATCTTGCCGGCGTCGATCAGCTCGGACACCACGGCGGGAATGCCGCCGGCGCGGTGGAATTCCTCGCCCAGATAGGCGCCCGCCGGCTGCATGTTCACCAGCAGCGGGATGTCGAGGCCGACGTCCTGCCAGTCCTCCACGGTCAACGGCACACCCACATGCCGGGCAATGGCATTGAGATGGATGGGCGCGTTGGTGGAGCCGCCGATGGCGGAATTGACCCGGATGGCGTTCTCGAACGCTTCGCGGGTGAGGATGTCGGAGGGTTTCAGATCCTCCCACACCATCTCCACCGCCCGCAGGCCGGTCTCATAGGCGATCTGGCCGCGCTCGCGATAGGGCGCCGGAATGGCCGCGCAGCCCGGCAGCGACATGCCCAGCGCTTCCGCCAGACCGTTCATGGTGGAGGCGGTGCCCATGGTGTTGCAATGGCCCACGGAGGGGGCCGAGGAGGCCACCACATCCATGAAGGTGTCGTAGTCCATCTCGCCGGCCGCATGCTGGGCGCGGGCCTTCCACACCACCGTGCCGGAGCCGGTGCGCTCGCCCTTCCACCAGCCGTTCAGCATGGGGCCGCCAGAGAGCACGATGGCGGGAATGTTCACAGTGGCGGCGGCCATGATGCAGGCCGGCGTGGTCTTGTCGCAGCCGGTGGTCAGCACCACGCCGTCGAGGGGATAGCCATAGAGGATCTCCACCAGGCCCAGATAGGCCAGATTCCGATCCAGCGCCGCGGTGGGGCGCTTGCCGGTTTCCTGAATGGGGTGGACGGGGAATTCGAAGGCGACGCCGCCGGCGGCATTGATGCCTTCGCGCACCCGCTTGGCCAGATCCAGATGGTGGCGATTGCAGGGGGAAAGGTCCGAGCCGGTCTGGGCGATGCCGATGATCGGCTTGCCTGACTGCAGCTCGGCGCGGGTCAGGCCGAAATTGAGATAGCGCTCCAGATACAGCGCCGTCATGCCGGGGTTGTCAGGGTTGTCGAACCAGAGCTGGGAGCGCAGCTTGCGGCCATGCTTTTCCGGCTGATCCCCTTGTCCAACCATCGGAATTCTCCCTGCAGCGACGCTGGGCGCGTCGGTTTTCAATCGATTTGATCGCAGGCTTTATGCGCCTCGCTGCAGGCGAAATCAATCGGGCTTCACCGGCTCCATATCGCTGTCGATGCCGCGTCGCAGATGCTGCAGTGCAAAGGTTTCCCACACCGCCACCACCAGCAGCACGGTGGTGGTGGCACAGGCCAGCACCAGCACAGAGACGAAGGGCGCGACCATGGCCACCAGCACCAGCAGCAGCAGGCCCATGAGGTGGGAAAGCGGAAAGCGATTCAGCAGGGGACGCTTGAAGATGCCGTTGCCCAGCACATAGAGCGCCGGCCCGCCGATCAGCACCAGGGCCGAGGCCACTCGCACCGGCTCCGTCGGATGGGCGAGCGCCAGTTCATCGGCCACCGCGCACACGATCACGCCGATGACGATGATCTGATGCACATAGGTATAGGTCAGCCGCGCCAGCTTGCCGGGGTCCTCCGACTTGACGATGCGCTCGGCCCCCCGCTCCACGCCGGTGTCGAAATAGATCCACCACATGGCGACGCTGCCCAGGAAGGCCGCCACGAACGCGGCCACATTCTCCGCCTGCCACGGCAGTTCGGCGAAGGTGCTGCCGGTGACCAGGATCGATTCGCCCAAAGCGATGATGAGGAACAGGCCGCAGCGCTCGGCCATGTGGCCGCCCTCCACGTCCCAGTCATCGGTGGAGGAGCGCCCCAGAAACGGCGTCCAGAATCCGATCAAGGGCGCGAAATTGTCGAGCGCCATGGCCAGCAGCCACAGCCCGAGGCGCGGCCCATCGCCCACCAGGGCGCCGCCGATCCAGACGGCGCCGGTGAGCACATTCCAGGCCAGGATCCGGTAGAAATTGCACTGGAGGCTGCGATCCTCGCCCCGCAGCATCCACGCCACCAGGGCCGAGCGACCGCACTGGAACACGGCATAAGCGACGGCAAAGACCAGCGCCCCATCCCCGAAGGCGCTGGGCAGGCTGGCGGAGATCACCAGCCCCACCAACATCAGGCCCAGCAGCATCAGCCGCGCCGGCGTCCGGTTGGGGTCCAGCCAATTGGTGACCCAGGCGGTGTCGATCCAGGCCCACCACACCGCCATGAACAGCACCAGCGCTTCCAGCGCGCCGCGGGGGCTGAGGTGATTGAGCAAGGTGTGGGACAATTGGGTGACGGCGAAGACGAAGACCAGATCGAAAAACAATTCCGCATAGGTCACGCGGTGTTGCTCGCCATCCGACTGGCGCAGAACTCCGCGGTGCGTCGCGCGTTTCATCTCATCCCCTGCGTCATGGCGGGGACTACCTAAGCTGCCGCCTCTGCGGGATGCAACCGCCGATCGAGCCGCGACGCCGGGAACCGGGCCTCAGATCTCCGCCCATTGGCGCAGAAGGTTGTGATAGACGCCCGTCAGCTGCACCGCCGACAGATGGCCCGGGTGATCCTGGTTGAGGCGCATGATCGCCATGTCCATATCGAACAGCAGGCCGCGCTGGCCGGCATCGCGCACCAGGCTCTGGGTCCAGAAGAAGGACGCGATGCGTGAGCCGCGGGTCACCGGCGTGACGTGGTGCAGCGACGTGGCGGGATAGAGGATGGCATCGCCCGCCGGCAGCTTCACCTTGTGGGCGCCGTAGGTGTCTTCCACCACCAGTTCGCCGCCGTCGTACTCGCCGGGGTCGGAGAGGAACAGCGTGGTGGAGATGTCCGTGCGCATGCGCTGGCCGCTGGGGCGGATGGTGCGAATGGCATTGTCCACATGGGAGCCGAAGGTCATCCCCGGCTCGTAGCGGTTGAACATGGGCGGCAGCACGTGGTTGGGCAGGGCCGCGGACATGAACAGCACCGAGCGTTCCAGCGCGGCGCGCACCATGTCGCCCAGGTCCCGCGCCTCGGCACTGCCATCGGGCAGTTGCAGGTTGTTCTTCACCGCGGCGGTCTGCGCTCCGGCTGTGGCGCGCCCATCGATCCAGCCGGCCTGGTCCATCACCGCGCGGCACCGCGCCACCTGATCGGCGCTGAGCACCTGGGGAATATGAAGCATCATGTCAGGTCAAACTCCGAGCCGCCGGATCGTGGGGCCGCCCGGACCGGAGACCGGCGCGCCGGACCGGCCGCGAACGCGAACGCGAAAGCCCGCCGCACCATCGGGCGCGGCGGGCGGGTGGGGCAGCGCTCAGAAGGTGGCGCGGGCGGTCAGCGCGGCGTAGCGACCGGCGGCCGGAACCGCCTGACCGCCATAATATTGCGCGTAATACAGCTCGTTGGTCAGGTTGTAGATATTGAGCTGGACCTGGAAGTTCTTGTTGATCTGGTAGCTCGCCATGGCATCGAACGACCAGTAGGACGGCACGTAGACGGTGTTCGCCAGATTGGCGAACGTATCGTCATTGTAAGTCGCGCCGGCGCCCACCAGGAACTGCGGCGTGAAGTTATAGGAGGTCCACAAGGAGAAGGAGTTTGGCGGGGCGTTGGGCAGTTCGTTGCCCACTGTCGCCAAGGTGGCAAGCGTCACGCCGGGGCCGACGCTGAGCACCTCGGTGTCCATGTGGGTGAAGCTGGCGGTGATGTTCCAGTCCTTGGTGATGGCCCCGCCCGCTCCGAGCGAATAGCCCTGCACCCGCTGCTCGCCGCCCAGGATGGTGGGCGGAAGGCCCGCCGCCGGGTCCGTGGCAAGGCGGGTGTTGGTCTTCAAGGTCTGGAACAGCGAGGCGGTCAGCGTCACCTTGCCGTCCAGCACCTGGGCCTTCACGCCGGCTTCCGCCGTGGTGTTCTTCTCCGGCGCCAGGCTGACCGTGCCGGTATCCAGCACGCCATATTCCGAAGACGGATTGGAGGACGTGCCGTAAGTGGCATAGATGTTCACGGTTTCGATGGGGCTGAAGATCACGCCGAGCTTGTAATTGAACATGCTCTCGCTGTTTTGCAGCGTCGAGGAGGCGCCTGTGGCGACATTGTTGGTCGTGGTCACTGCGAAGGAATTGTAGTCCGTCGCGGCATTGTCCCACCGGAACCCGCCCATGATCTGCCAGTATTTGTTGATCTTGATCTGATCGGCCGCATACATCGCGACGTCCGTCATCTCGGTATTGGTGGTGCTGGTGGGCAGGTAGTTGGAATAGCCGCCCAGGCCGTAGGTGGCGGAGAAGTCGGTCGGCGCGGCGAGAGAGACGCGACAGGCGGCCACGGTCTGGCTGCACAGATTGTAGCGCTGCTGATACCGGGTCTCGCGGGTGATCTCCAGGCCGGCATTCATGGTGTGCTCGAACTCACCCCATTTGAACTTCGCCACCATGTCCGTGATGTTGGTGAATTGGGTATTGTCGGTCTCGGTCTGGAACCGCTGCATGCCGATCGTCATGGAATTGACGGGATACCCCACCTGATTGCTGGGCAAAGGCGAGGCGAATGACACGTTGGTCGCGGTCCCCAGCGCGCGCGGCGCGGTGACCCGCGCCAGGCGGTCGTTGGCGGTGTAGCGGGTGCCGTTGGTGAGGGTGACGTAGTCGTTCAGTTCATGCTCGAACTGCAGCGTCGCCATGTTGGTGTTGGTGGTCACATTGTCGGCGTAAGGGCCGTTGGTGACGCCGTACCAGGTGTTGCGGGCCACCGGCACCGGGGCGGTGGCGGCGCCGTTGCCGTAATAGCCGCCGATCTTCTGGCCAAAATTGGCCGCCGAGGTGCTCTGGGTCGGCGCCGGCAGGTACGGTACGCCATAGTCCGGCACCGCTTCTTCATGCTGGTAATAATAAGACGCGGTCATCTGCGTCTTGTCGCTGAGCTTCACGGTCACCGACGGCGCAAAGCCCCAGCGGGTGGAATTGACATTGTCGCGGTCCGCCACGTCCACGTCCTGCACCATCAAATTGATGCGGCCGTAGACGCTGTCATTGTACTTGCCATTGGCATCCAACGTGGTGCGCCAGCCCTGGCTGGTGTAGCCCGTGACGTCGGCATTCACGAAGGTGGCGTTCTTCGGCAGCTTCGACACCAGATTGATCACGCCGCCGGTGGAGCCGCGACCGAACGCGAAGGACGACGGCCCGAGGAACACGTCCACCGAGTCGATGTTGAACATGTCGCGGGTGTACCAGCCCGGATCGCGAATGCCGTCCCGGAACAGATCACCGCGGGCGGAGAAGCCGCGGATGATGGGATTGTCGCCCTGCTGTCCGCCCTCGCCGGCACTGAAGGTGATGCCGGACACGTTGCGCAGCGCCTGCTCCAGCGTGGTGTCATTCTGCTGCCGGATCACCTCCTGGGTGACCACATTGACCTGCTGCGCCATGTTGAAGATCGGGACCGGCAGCCGCGTGACGCCCGTAGTCTCGGCGGTGAAGCCGCCCGTGTCGCTCTGCACCTGGACAGTGGGAAGTTCCAGCTCGGCACCCGCGGTGCTCGCCTGCTGGGCCAACGCCGGGCCGGCCACCATGGCGGACGCCACACCCACCGTCAGATGCAGGGATCCCATGAGCGCGGCGCGAATGCCTTCAGGCTGGTTGGAGGAGTGAATACCTTCCGCAGATGCAACCGGGAGCATGGGCCATCCTTTGAAAATTGAGCGCTGCGCAACGAGCAGAGACAACGATTTGATTTCTAACAATGGGTTCTATTTCCAGAGCGAAACTTTCAGCAACAAAAAACGTCCTTCGAACTGCCACATTTGAGACACACCAAACTGGCGGTTACTTTACTTGTAATAATTATAAACTGATAAGACCTACCCCGGTGGCATCAGGTCTCACACGGAGCATGCGGACACCGGGCCCATGGCCGACTTGCATCGAACCGCAAAGGCTGCGATTGCCAGGGCCAGCAGGAGGCTGATGCTGACCGTGTTCCGCAGTCCCGGCGCCCGCCCCGGCGTGGCGTCCCCCCAGAGCCAGGGCGCGCCCCCGCCCGCCACGCCATCCGGGATCGCGCTGCGCGATGTCTGGCTGGAACGCGGTGCGACGCCGGTGTTTCGCAGCCTCAGTCTGACCCTGGACGAACGGCGCATCGGGCTCATCGGCCCCAATGGCTCGGGCAAGAGCACGCTGCTGCGCCTGCTGAATGGCCTGATCGCCCCGGACAGGGGCGCCATCACCGTCGCCGGCCTGGATGCCCGCACCCATCGCCGCGACCTGCCCTCCCGCGTCGGCTTCGTGTTTCAGAATGTGGATCACCAGATCCTGTTTCCCACGGTGCGCGAGGAACTGGCCTTTGGCCTCGTGGAGCAGGGCCGGACCCGCGCGGTCGCACAGGCGGAGGCCGATGCGCTGCTGGCTACCCATGGCTGTGCCGGATGGGGCGACCGGGCGGTGGAGGAACTGTCCGAGGGCCAGAAACAGCTGGTCTGCATCCTGGCGGCGATCGCCCCCGGCCCGGCGATCCTGGCCATGGACGAGCCGCTCTCCAGCCTCGACCTCGCCACCCGCCTGACCCTGGCGGCCAAGCTCCGGCGCCTGCCGCACCAGATCGTCATGGCGAGCCATGACCTGGACCTGCTGGCGGGCTTCGATCGCATCGTCTGGCTCGACGCCGGGCAAGTGGTCGGCGATGGCCCTCCGGATGAGATTCTCGCCCGGTATCGCAGCCACGAGAGCGCCCGCGCGGCCGCACAGGCCGACCCGCCATGATGTCCGGCTACCTGTCCGCAACCTCGCTCCTGCACCGGCTGCCTGCGGGCGTGAAGCTCGCCGCTCTGGCCGGCCTCAGTCTGCTCATTCTGCCGGCCGACGATCCGCGGCTGCTGGGCGGCGCGCTGGTCCTGGCCCTCTGCGTCTACGCTGCGCTCGGGCGCCGCGCCCTGCGCCGTCTGATGCTGCTGCGCCCCCTGCTGCCGCTGCTGGTCATTATGTTCGCCCTGCAGGCCTGGGCCGGGGAGTGGACACGCGCGGGCTACGCCGCGGGCCTCGCCAGCGCCCTGCGCATTCTGCTGATGGTGCTGCTGGCCGACCTGGTGACGCTCAGCACGCCCCTGCAGGCCATGATGGACACGCTTGAGCGGCTGCTGACCCCGCTGGCGCGGTTCGGAGCCTCGCCGCGCAAGCTCGCCCTGGCGGTGGCCCTGGTCTTGCGCTTCGTGCCGGTGCTGATGGCCAGTTGGCACGCCCGGCAAGAGGCGTGGCGGGCGCGCAGCACCCGCCGGC
The DNA here is from genome assembly GCA_965227945.1 of Azorhizobium sp. GTDB lineage: Bacteria > Pseudomonadota > Alphaproteobacteria > Rhizobiales > Xanthobacteraceae > Azorhizobium. Next base: position 385,464 of record CBDDGQ010000006.1, read on the forward strand.
CCTCGCTGGCCCTGCTCCCCGGCTTCCTGGCCGAGACCCTGCGGCTGGCGGATCAGGTGGCCGATGCGCTGGACGCCCGCGGCTTTCGTGGCGACCGGCCACCCCCATGACGCCCTGGCTCCCGATCCATACGTTGCTCATGGCCCGCGCGCAGTTGGGCCGCATCTTCGGAGGACTCTTTGGCTGACATCGCCCCCTTGGACACCCGGTCCCTGGTCCGGATCGCCTTGTTCGCGGCCCTCATGGGGGTGCTCGGCCTGATCCCGCCGGTCTATCTGCCCATCGCCGCGGGCGTGCCGGTCAGCGCCCAGAGCATGGGGGTCATGCTCGCCGGCCTGGTCCTCGGTCGCCGTGATGGCGCGCTGGCCATGGCGCTGTTCCTCCTGGTGGTGGCGCTGGGCGCCCCCCTGCTGTCAGGCGGTCGCGGCGGCCTCGGGGTGTTCGTCGGCCCCACCGCCGGCTTCGCTCTGGGCTTCATCCCGGCCGCCTATGTGACGGGCTGGCTGAGCCAGCGCCTGCCGTGGCCCGCGCTGGCGGCCAATCTGGTGGCGGCGGCGGTGGGCGGCATCGCGGTGCTCTATCTGTGCGGCGTCCCGGCGCTGGCCGCCATCGCCCACATGAGCCTCGCGAAGGCGCTGCTGGGAAGCCTGGTCTTTCTGCCCGGAGACCTCCTCAAGGCGATCCTCGCCGCGCTGGCCGCCACCAGCCTGCAACGGACCCGAGGGCTGCGCCGCCGGCATTGACCCGTCCGTTTCGCGTCGCTCCCGGCATGGTGACGCCTGGACCCGCGACGCCGCAGCAGTGATGTGGCAGAGTTGCCCGCATGATGCTGCAGACCGACGATCCCACCCTCGCCCCCGACCCCTCCCCCGCGCTGGTCGCGCCGACTGCGGGGGGCGCCGCACTGGTGCAGGCTTTGACCGCCGCTTTGGACAAGGTGGCGGAGGCCATCGCCGAAGCCGATCCCGTGGAAATGGTCCATGACGCGCGCAAGGCGCTCAAGGAATATCGGGCGCTGCTGCGCCTGATCCCCGATCCCGCCGCCAAGACGGCCCGCCACACCGCCTCCGCCACCGCCCGCACCCTCTCAGCCACCCGCGACCGCCAAGCCGCGCGGGACGCGCTGGCGGCCCTGCGCAAGGCCGACATGATCACCGAGCTGGGGCAAGCCCAGGCTCTGGCGCTCATCGATGCCAAGCCCCATCCGGCCGCCGACGATGCTGACCATCGGGCCACACTGCAGGCCTATCTTGCCGCCGCCCGCGCCGACCATGAGGCGCATCTCAATGCCACCGCCACCGCCACCGACGTGGTCGCCGGCCTGCGCAAAGCCTATGCCCAGGCCCGCCGCACCCGCGACTGGAGCCATCCCGAAGGCCTGCACGAACTGCGCAAGCGCGTGGTGACCCACCGCTACCAGATGGCGTTTGCCGCCGATTTCAGCCGCGGTGGCAAGGGGGAAAAGCGGGCCCGACGCGCCCAGCGCCTGCGCGACGTGCTGGGGCTCCACCAGGATCTGGAAACCCTCAAGCAACTGCTGCCCGCAGCGCTCGGGACCGCCGACGAGGCCGCTCTCTCCGACGTGGCGGCCGCCAGCCGCGCCTTGCAGCGCCGTCTGGTGAAGCAGGCGCGGGCCAGCCATATGCGGCTGTTCCGCCGCCGGCCCAGCGAGTTCGAGGCACGGGTCCGGCGCGCGCTGCCGCCGCCGCCGCATTGACGCGCTGAGGGGCCCCGCGCCCCCAGTTCATGAGCCGACGCGCAGGGGCGCGCCCAGCTTGCGCAGGCAGGAGATCACCGACAGAGCGGTGATGCGCCCGGTCTTGGGGTTCTCGCTGGGCACGTTCTCGATGGTCATGGAGAAGCTGGCGCTGTCCGCATCCACCTCGATGGAATGGGTGTTGCGGGTCAGCGCCGGGTCGGCCCAGATGTCCAGCGTGGTGCGGTCCGGACCGATGCCGGCCAGGGAGAGCGCCACCGCCACATTGAGGTTGGCGGGAAAGCCGATGGCCGCCTCGCGGGGGCTGCCGGAAAACACCCGCATGGGCGCGGTAATGTTTGCAATGTCGATGTTGTTGGCCACCAGATAGGGCGCCCCGAGCAGCCCTTTCACCGGCTTGCGGGTGGTCATGCGCACCGAGCGGATCTCGCCTTCCGCCGCCGCGGTCACCGCATCGAGGCCGAGCAGCGCTCCGGAGGGCACCACGATCTGGCCGCCATGGGCCTTGGCCAGGTCGATCAGGTCGGGATGCGACAGCAGGGCGCCGGAACTCAGCACCACCACCGTCTTGCCGGCCCGCAGGAAGGGTTCGGCAATCTGCGGCAGCAAGGCGGCCGGGGCGCATTCCACCACCAGGTCCGCCAGCGGCTCCAGCTCGGCGATGGACACCACCGGCACCGGGGTTGCAAGGCTCCCCAGCCGCGCCCGGGCGGCCTCCAGGTCGCGGGCGGAGACCGCGGTCAGGCGCACGCCGGGCAGGCCGGAATCCAACGCCTGCGCCACCGCAAGGCCCACGGCCCCGAGGCCGGCAATGGCGACCCGCACCGGCTGTCGTCCGTTTGATGATCCGGTCATGCTCACCCTTTCGCGTCGTGCGCCGATGGTCCGACCCATAGGTCGGGATGCTCGATAGCATTCCGGCGCCCGTGCGCACCAGGGAGCGACGCGCAGGCTTCTTGGGGGACCGGGCATGAAAAAGCCGGCGCGCGGCCGGCTTTCCCACGGGTCAGAGTCTTGAAAACGCTCAGCCTTTGGCTTTGGCCAAGGCGTAGCACATCTCCAGATGCATCTGGATGATGGGCAGGGTCTTCTTGGCGAAGGCCTGGAGCACGGGATTGTCGCCGCCCTTGGCATAGCCGGCGAACAGGCCCACCGCATCCTGGTGGCCCTTGGTCTGGGCAGCGATGTAATCCGCGTTGAACGCCGCGCCCTTCTCAGACTTCAGGCGTGCCACGATCGCATCGAGGTCCGCGCCCATGCCGGCGGGCGGGGTAATTCCGGTCTTGGCCTCGCCCAGCGCCGCCACGAAACCTTTGCCGATCTTGGTGTGGTCGGCGATCATCTTGCGGGCGAACACCCGAACCTTGCGGGTCTGGGTGTTCTGCAACGCCACTTGGCTGCTGACGATCTCGAACTGGTTGGCGGCCGCGGCGGTTTCGATGAAGGCCTTGGTGCTGGGCACGGTGGCCGCCGCCGCCAGGGCCTCGGGGGTGGGCTGGCCCGCGGGCGGGGCCGCATGGGTCATGCTCATGGTCTGGGCCATGGCGGCCGGGGTCCCGGCCAGGACCAGCGCGCCCATCAGCGCCACGGCGGCCGCTGTCTTCGACATACGCATGTGTTCCACCCCTCAAAATGCGTGTGTATGATACCTGCACCGACACGGTATCCGACCCGATAGCCCCTCTCAAGACACCGTGTCCCATCCACCGTGTATGACACGCTCTGCATGCACACGGGATATGACACCCGGTGCACGGACCCGGCGGAGCGCCGCTTAGTCCGGCATGACCACCGGCTTGTCGCTCGGGAAGCGGGCGATGGTCGCGGCATCCACATTGAGGTGCTGGGCCACCATCGCGCGGGGCGTGTGGGCGAGCCAGTCGGACAGCGACACGTCCTGGAACTCGGCGGCGCGGAACACCTCCAGGAACACCAGGTCGGTGGTGCCGGTGTTCTGCACGTAATGGCCGAACGACTTCTTCACATAGCCGATGTCACCCGGCTTGAAATTCTGCGTCACCGCCTTCGGCCCGGTGGTGAAGACGGTCATGGCCGCCTCGCCGGCGATATAATATTGCCACTCGTCCGCATTGGGATGCCAGTGCATCTCCCGCAGTCCGCCCGGATGCACCGTCACCAACGCCGCGGCGATGGTGGTGGCGGCGGGGAAGTTGCGGCTGTCGGCAATGCGCGCCGCCCCGCCCTTGGTGCTGCGGCTCGGGGCCATGCCGGCCAGGTTGAAGGTGGAGGCCCGCGGCATCCGCCCCACCGTCCCGGCGGCCTCCGCCTGATCGGAGGCCAGCGGGCCGGGCATGGCGCCCTGGAAGATGTAGAGGTCGTCCAGCGGAATGCGGGCGAAGGTCTCCGCCGGCAGGCCGAAGTTCAGCGCCAGGATGTCCGGCGGGGTGTGCGCCATCCATTCGGTCAGCATCAGCGTGCTGTATTCGCTGGCCTTGCCGTCGTCGAAGCACAGGATGAATTCGGTGCCGTCGGGACCGATGCCCTGCAGCGAATGGGGCAGGCCGGCGGGGAAATACCACAGGCCGCCCTCGCCCACGTCTTCCACATTGGAGCGGCCGGCGGTGTCGATGGTGGTGATGCGGCAGGCGCCCTTGGTGACATAGGCCCATTCCGCCTGCTGGTGCCAGTGCATCTCCCGGATGCCGCCGCGGGTCAGGCGCATGTTGACGCCGGAGATCTCCGCCGAGATGGCGAAATCCGCCTGTGTCACCTGCCGCGCCCAGCCGCCATTCTGGATGCGCCGGGGGGCGTTGTTGAAGGAGGCCCAGAACAGCGGCAGGTCGCCCACGTCGGTGGCCGGCGGGGAGAAGGCGCCGGGAAACTGGCTGGCCAGCGCCGGGTTCTGCGGTCCGGGGTCGGTGGCGCTGGAGGGGTTGGTCAGCGTGTTGACGGCGCCCTGGGGCGGGCGGTCGGGATTGCCGAAACTGGCGGCGCTGGCTGCGGACGCGGCGGTGGCCACGGTGCCGGCAGCCGCCGCCGTGAGCAGCGTGCGGCGTGACAAGGCGTCCATTCTCGTCTCCACTGGTATGCCGCGCGTCCGCTTGGCGCGGAGCACTTCCGACGGCGCGGCTGCATCATACCGGTCCAATCCCACATGCCCAGCCGGGCATGCCCAGACCACATGAACATTGAATGCTATACTTTTGGCGGGCTGTGGTCCTGCTGGCACCCGTCCCGCCCCTTTGCGGGGATCGTCCGACGCCGGCGCAACGAAGGCGAAGCCTCATGACGCTCGAACTGGTCTCCATCGCCACCGACGCCGAGCCGCTGGACGGTCTCTTCTACACCCCTGAGAGCGGCCCCATTCGCGCCGCCGCTTTGCTCTTCCACGGCAATTGCCATAATTTCTACACCGGCCCCTCGCGCTTCCTGCCGCCGGTGCTGTTGGAGCGGGGCATTGCCTGCCTCGCCTTCAACCGGCGCGGCCATGACATGGTGACCTCGCTCACCGGCCGGGCGGTCGGCGGCGGCTCCTTCCAAGTGGCCCGCGAGTCCATCGCCGACAATCGCGCGGCGTCCGATTTCCTCGCCGCGCGGGGCTTCACCCACCCCATCGTCATCGGCCACAGCAATGGCGGCATGCTCGCCGCCCAGCATGCCGCGGACGATTATGGCGCGCCCCGCGCTTTGGTGCTGATGTCGGCCCATAGCGGCGGCACCTCCAACGTGCCACTGATGAGCGGCCTCGGCCTGTTCGCCAAGGACCGCCTGCCGGAACTCACCGCGAAGGCCGAAGAGATGGTGGCCGCCGGCCGCGGCCGCGAGCTGATGCTGCTGCCCGACTGGTGGTGGGTGATCTCGGCCGAGAGCTTCCTTGATCGGGTGCACAATACCCCCGACACCCTGGCCAATGCGCCCTTGGTGCGCTGCCCGACGCTCTATCTGCGCGGCGACCAGGAATCCGCCTCGGGCTATCCCGCCGAGGCCTACGGCAAGGCCGCCACCGCGCCGTGCGACGTGTGGGTGCTGCCCAATTGCGACCACTTCTACACCGGCCAGGAGCGCGAGGTGGCGGTGCAGGTGGCCGACTGGATTGATCGCACCTGCGGCTTCACCCGTTCCTGAGGGCCGCCGCCGCCCTGCGACACGGGCCGGCGCGACGGCCCGTCGCAGCGGCTGCGGCCAAGCTGAGCGACCATGCGGCGTTGCACCAGAGTGGAAGCACTTGTGGTCGCAGCGACACCGGCTGTCGTCGCCGCAACGCCTGTTGCAAGATATAAAGGGAGCCTGTGCAACCGCCGGAGCCGCGTGCGACCGGCAGCGTTCAGCAGAAGGATGACTTGCGTGAGCACGGTCCCGACGGCACGCCAGGCGCTCCCTGCAGGAGCCGCCGCAGCCACCGCACCCCCGGCGGCCCATTATGCCGCACGCACCGTTGGCCGTCCGGCCCCGTATCTCTTTACGGCATCGCACATCGCTGATGCCGGAGCGTGGGGCTTCAGGCGTACGCGGCGCACCGCCGCGGCCCATCCCCGCCTCCCGGTCTGCAAAGGCACTGCATCATGTTCGGTCTGACCGCCCTGGAACTGGCGCGGATCCAGTTCGGCTTCACCATCTCGTTCCACATCGTCTTTCCCGCCATCACCATCGGGCTGGCCAGCTATCTGGCGGTGCTCGAAGGCCTGTGGCTGTGGAAGAAGGACGGCACCTATCGGGACCTCTACCATTTCTGGTCTAAGGTCTTCGCCGTGAACTTCGCCATGGGCGTGGTCTCCGGCCTGGTGATGGCCTACCAGTTCGGCACCAACTGGAGCTATTTCTCCGCCTTCGCCGGCGGCGTGACCGGCCCGCTGCTGGCCTATGAGGTGCTGACCGCCTTCTTCCTGGAGGCGGGCTTTCTCGGCGTGATGCTGTTCGGCTGGAACAAGGTGGGGCCGGGCCTGCATTTCGTCGCCACCATCATGGTGGCCGTGGGCACTTTGATCTCCACCACCTGGATCCTGGCCTCCAATTCCTGGATGCAGACCCCGCAGGGGTTCGAGATCATGGATGGCCGGGTGGTGCCCACCGACTGGCTGGCGGTGATCTTCAACCCCTCCTTCCCCTATCGCCTGGTCCACATGACGCTGGCCGCCTATCTGGCCACGGCGCTGTTCGTTGGCGCCTCGGGCGCTTGGCACCTGCTCAAGGGTCGCCAGACCCCGGCCATGCGCACCATGTTCTCCATGTCCCTGTGGATGCTGCTGCTGGTGACCCCGCTGCAGATCTATGCGGGGGATTCCCATGGCCTCAACACGCTGAAGTATCAGCCGGCCAAGCTCGCGGCCATCGAAGGCCATTGGCAGAACGTGCCCGGCGAGGCGGTGCCCCTCATCCTGTTCGGCTGGCCGGACATGGCCAAGGAGACCACCCGCTGGGCGCTGGAAATCCCCCACATGGGCAGCCTGTTGCTGACCCATAGCTGGGACGGCACGATCCCCGCCCTGAAGGAATTTGCCCCCGAGGACCGGCCCAATTCGACCGTCATCTTCTGGACCTTCCGCATCATGGTGGGCCTGGGCATGCTGATGCTGCTGCTGGCGGTGGGTGGGGCCTGGCTGCGCTGGCGCGGCAAGCTCTATGAGACCCGCCTGTTCCTGTGGTTCGCGGTGCTCATGGGGCCCACCGGCCTCATCGCCATCCTGGCCGGCTGGTTCACCACCGAGATCGGCCGCCAGCCCTGGGTCGTCTATGGGGTGATGCGCACCAAGGACGCGGTCTCCAACCATTCGGCGCTGGCCCTATCGGCCACGCTGGGCCTGTTCTTCGTGATGTACTTCTTCGTGTTCGGCACCGGGCTCAGCTACATGCTGAAGCTGGTGGGACGCGGGCCGGAGACCCATGAACCGCCGCCGCAGGCGGATGCCGAAGGCGCCATGCCCCAGGCCGGTTCGTCGAAGAGCATGCGCCCCGCCCGCCCGTTGTCGGCGGCGCCGGACGATGTGTCATCGAATGCCTCTTCCCCCCGTACGGGAGCCTGACGCACATGGGCATCGATCTCCCTCTCATCTGGGCTGGCATCATCGGCTTCGGGCTGATGATGTATGTGGTCATGGATGGCTTCGATCTCGGCATCGGCATCCTGTTCCCGTTCGTGCAGGATCGCGCCGATCGGGACACCATGGTCAACACCGTCGCCCCGGTCTGGGACGGCAACGAGACCTGGCTGGTGCTGGGCGGCGCCGGCCTGCTGGCGGCGTTTCCGCTGGCCTATTCGGTGTTGCTCAGCGCCCTCTATCTACCGCTGGTGACCATGCTGGCGGGGCTGATCTGGCGCGGGGTGGCGTTCGAATTCCGCTTCAAGGCCGACGAGAGCCACCGCTGGTTCTGGGACCACGCCTTCGCCTGGGGCTCCTATATCGCCACCTTCTCGCAAGGCATGTGCCTGGGCGCCTTCATCGACGGCTTCACCGTCACCGGCCCGTCCTATAATGGCGGCGCGCTGGAGTTCCTCACCCCGTTCAGCATCTTCACCGGCCTGTCGCTGCTGGTGGCCTATGCCCTGCTGGGCAGCACCTGGCTCATCATGAAGACCGAAGGCGATCTGCAAGCGCGCATGGTGGCGCTGGCCCGGCCCATCACCTTGGCACTGCTGGTGGTGATCGGCCTGGTGAGCCTGTGGACGCCTTTGGTGCATGCGGAGGTGGCGCAGCGCTGGTTCACCTTGCCGAACCTGTTCTTCTTCGCCCCCATTCCGGTGCTGGTGCTGGGCACGGTGGCGCTGATGCTGAAAGTGTTGCAGCGGGAGACCCACGCCGCGCCCTTCCTGCTGGCGCTGGCGCTGTTGTTCTTCGGCTATAGCGGGCTGGCCATCAGCCTCTATCCCCACATCATCCCGCCGTCCGTGACGATCTGGGATGCCGCCGCCCCCGCCCAGAGCATGGGCTTTGCCTTGGTGGGCGCGCTGTTCATCATCCCCTTCATCCTCGCCTATACCGCGTGGTCCTATTATGTGTTCCGCGGCAAGGTGAAGTCGGGGGAGGGCTACCATTGACCCCCGCCGCCGAGCGCCCCTCCTGGCTCAAGCGGATCGGCTGGCTGGTGCTGATCTGGGCGCTCAGTGTCGCCGCCTTGGGCGTTGCGGCGATGGCCTTTCGGTTGGTGATGCGCCTCGCCGGCATGACGCCCTGACAATTGCGGCCCGGCGGACACGCCGCCGGGCCAACTTTCCCCTTAGACCGCGTGGACCTTGGCCTCCCGCGCCCAGAACCGCACCTCGGCACATTGCGCCACGAAGGCTTGCGCATCCGCGGCCGACTTGAGCGCCAGGAATCCCCCGTCCGGCGTGACGCCGGCCGCCTTCAAGAGCGGCTTGGCGCTATCGGCGAAGGCGATGAACTTGGCGTGGGCGAAGGCGTCGGTCACGAAATCGCGCGCCGTCGCCTCCCCCGACAGCAGGCTCGCCCCTTCGGCCGAGGGCAGCAGGGCCACGGCGTCATAGAGCACCGAGGGGCCGCCATTGACCTTCTGGTGCACCGGCCGCAGCGTGCCCGCGCTGTCGACCACACCACCGATCTTCGGGCCCACCAGTTCCAGCAGCGCGCCTTCCGCCAGCACCGCGCCGAGCAGCGCATCCAACAGGCTCGCATCCACCCCGTCGGACACCAGCGCCCCCACCTTGCGTCCCTTGAAGGGCACCGGCCCCTGGCCAAGGATCGACAAGGCCGGCGAGGCCGGCAGGTCGGTGATGACCGGGCGCGCCGGGTCCGCCGCCGGCGGCAGCTCCATCAGGCCGAGGCCATCGGCCACCAAAGCGGCGAGGGTCTCGTCCACCTGGCGCAGATGCCCCACCATGCGCTGGCGGATCGCCAAGGTCTCCACCTTGCTCAATTCGAACACGAAGGCGTCCTTGATGTGCGTCTGCTCAACGGGGGTCTGGCTGACATAGAACTGCCGCGCCTGGCTGTAGTGGTCGGCGAACTTCTCGCCGCGCACCCGCTGGTGAGCCCCGGCCTCCTGCGCCGGATAGCTGCGGAAGCCGATGTCGGGAGCCTCGCGCGGACCACCGGCGGCACCACCCCAGGAATTGGGCTCGTAATTGGCCCGCCCCTTGGGGTTGATCATGGCCATGTGCCCGTCCTGCTGGAGGGTATGGAACGGGCATTTGGGGGCATTGATCGGCAGATGGGTGAAATTCGGCCCGCCCAGCCGCTTCAGCTGGGTGTCCAGATAGGAGAAGTTGCGGCCCTGGAGCAGCGGGTCATTGGTGAAATCGATGCCGGGCACGATGTTGGCGGTGTGGAAGGCCACCTGCTCGGTCTCGGCGAAGAAATTGTCCACCACCCGGTCCAGCACCAGCCGGCCGACGCGCTGCACCGGCACCAGTTCTTCCGGGATCAGCTTGGTGGAATCGAGGATGTCGAACGGGAAGGAATCGGCGAAGGCGTCGTCGAACACCTGCAACCCCAGCTCCCACTCCGGGAAATCCCCGGACTGGATGGCCGCCCACATGTCGCGGCGATGGAAGTCGGGATCGGCGCCGTTGAGCTTCACCGCCTCGTTCCACACCACCGACTGCACGCCTTGCTTGGGCTTCCAGTGGAACTTCACGAAGCTGGACTTGCCCTCGGCATTCACCATCCGGAAGGTGTGGACGCCAAACCCCTCCATGAAGCGGAAGGAGCGCGGCAGGGTGCGGTCGGACATGATCCACAGGGCCATGTGCATGGCCTCGGGCATCAGCGAGATGAAGTCCCAGAAATTGTCATGGGCCGTCTGCGCCTGCGGAAAGCCGCGGTCGGGCTCCTGCTTGGCGGCATGGATCAGGTCGGGAAATTTGATGGCATCCTGGATGAAGAACACCGGAATGTTATTGCCGACGATGTCCCAATTGCCCTGCCGGGTATAGAGCTTCACCGCAAAGCCGCGCACGTCGCGCGCCACGTCCGGCGAGCCCTTGTTGCCGGCCACGGTGGAGAAGCGCACGAACGCCTCCGTCCGCTCGCCGGCCCGCTGGAAGATGTCCGCCGAGGTCAAGTCGGTCAGCGGCTCATAGGTCTCGAAGAAGCCGTGCGCGCCGAAGCCGCGGGCATGCACCACGCGCTCGGGAATGCGCTCGTGGTCGAAGTGGAACATCTTCTCGCGGAAGTGGAAATCGTTGGTCAGGGTCGGGCCGCGCGGCCCGATCTTGAGCGAATTCTGATCATCGGAGACCGGCGCACCCTGCTGGGTGGTGAGCACCGGAACTTCGCCGCCGGCAATCTGATGGGTCTCCCCGCCGGCGCCGCGACGGATCTCGGGATCGACCACGGAAGACGGCTGTGAAGACGGGGAACGACGTTGGGGCATGGATCGATTCTCCGGGGGTGCGGGACCTTGAGCGCGGGCTTCGATCAGCCTGGCGCTTCGGGTTCTCAACGCCGAATGGCGCGAAAAGGTCGCCGAACGCCCGAACTTTTCCCGCTGCGTCCGACGCCAGCTTTGCCGTATCGGCGCCGCCCGAACATCACACCGCCGCCGTACTGTTCCCCCACCGTCAGCAGATCCGGAGCCTCTGGAGGGCCGCCCGGCGCAAGCTTCGCGCGCCAGGATCTGACCCATCAGGGCCGCCGTGCGTGTGGTCTGTCGACCCTGAGGAGAATTGGTCGTGACGTCTTCGCTGTGGCACTCCGGTGGAACCGAGGCCCCCATCTGCGTTCCCGAAATGGGGATGGAACTGCGGGTGCGCCTGCCGCCGCCGCTCTCCGACGGCGCGGTCACGGTGGTGGATTCCACCAGCGCGCCCGGCCGGGGGCCGCCGCTGCACCGATTCCGGGAAGCCAAGGTGCTGCGCATCCTCAGCGGCCGCTTCCTGTTCGAGATTGACGGCACCCGCTTCTATGCCAAGCCCGGCGACGTGGTGCATGTGCCGCGCCGGGCGGTGAGCGCCTTCCTCAACGTCGCAGATGAGCCGGCGGTCCAGAGCATGATGTATGTGCCCGGCCTCGACGCCATTCCCTTCTTCAGCGGGCTGGGCGCGGTGGTCCGCGCTGGCGGCGGCTGGAATGCGCCGGCGCTCGCTGCCTATGGCGCGCGCTGGGGGGTCGAGCTTCTCGGCCCGCCGATCCAGGAGTGAGCGGCGCGACCGGCGGGCGCGCCGGACGGGCGAGGCCCGTCAGGCCCCGCCCTCCGGTCACAGATGCCGCAGCACCCGCACCGGCGGCTGGCTCAGCGCCCGCCAGGTGCCCAGCAGGCCGAAGCCCACGGTGAAGGCCAGGGCGAGGACCACCGCACCGGCGGCGGCGCCGGGGGCGAAGGTGAAGGCGATGTCCATCACCCGCGTCACCACCACGAACGCCGCCAGCGTCCCCGCGGCGACGGCGAAGATCGCCGTCACCAGTCCCAGGCCCGCATATTCCAGCACATAGGCGCCGATGAGCCGGGCGCGGGTCGCCCCCAGCGTCTTCAGGATCACCGCGTCATAGACCCGGTGCTGGTGCCCCGCCGCCAGCGCCCCCGCCAGCACCAGCACCGAGGTGAGCAGGGTCACCAGGCTGGCGATGCGGATGCCGAACGAAAGATCGCCGATCATCTTGTTGGCCTGGTCCAGCGCCTCCTTCACCCGCACGGTGGTGACGCCCGGATAGGCCTGCGCCACCGCACGCATGAAGGCCAGTTCCTGCGCCGCCCCCGCCCCTTCCGGAAAGGTCAGGGTGGCCAGGACGGAATAGGGCGCGCCGGCGAAGGTGACGGGTGAGAATTGCATCACGAAATTGATGCCGAGGCGCTCCCATTTCACCTCGCGGAAATTGGCAAGCGTGGCGGTGATCGGCCGCCCCAGCACGTTCACAGTGACCTTGTCGCCGAGCTTCAGCCCGAGGCCTTCCGCCAGTTTGCGGTCGAATGAGACCTGCGGCTCGCTCTCGCCCGGCGCCCACCAGCGCCCCGCCACCACCTTGGAGCCTTCCGGCACCTCGTCGCCGAACGAGATGCCGCGGTCGCTCTGCAGCACCCAGGCGGCATCGGGCGACGCCTTCACCTCCTCGGAGGGCACGTCATTGAGTGCGGTGATCCGCCCCCGCAGCATGGGCACCGCGCGATAGGCGGCGCCGGGGGCGTGTTCGGCGATGAAAGCGGCGAAGGCCTCCTGGTCGGAACTGGGGACGTCCACGAAGAAGAAGCTGGGCGCCTTTTCCGCCAGCGAGCCGGAAATCTCCGCCGTCAGGCTGCGGTCGATCAAGGCGATGGCGGTGAGCAGCGACAGGCCGAGCCCGAGCGACAGCACCACCGTGGGGGTCAGCGCGCCGGGCCGGTGGATATTGGCCAGCGCGAGGCGCGCCATGGTGTTGCGCGGGCGCGGCAGGCGGCGGGCGAGCGCCATGATGGCCGCGGCGACGCCGCGCAGCAGCACGAACACCGCCCCCGCCGCCACCAGGAAGATCAGCGCCGAGCGCACATCTTCCGCGGTGGCCAGTGCCAGCCCCACCAGCGCCGCCACGGCGGCGGCGCAGCCCAGCACATAGCGCAGCGAGGGCCAGCGGCGGCGGGCGGCGATCTCGTCGCGGAACAGGGCCGAGACCGGCGCCTCCTGGGCCCGCGCCAGCGGCCACAGGGTGAAGGCCAGGGTGACCAGCGCCCCGTAGAGGGCGGCGAACAGCAAGGCCAGCGGATCGAGATGGGGCGAGAGCGGAAACGGGATATAGGCCGCCACCACGGCCGCCGCCACGAACGGCACCGCCGCCCCCAGCACCAGGCCGAGCCCGATGCCCAAAGCGGCGATCATCGCCACTTCCAGGAAATAGGTGGCGAAGATGGTGCCACGGGTGGCCCCGACCGCCTTCAGCGTGGCGATCACCTCGCGCTTGTCCGCCAGATGGGAGGAGACCGCATTGGCCACCCCCACCCCGCCCACCAGCAAAGCCGTGAGGCCCACCAGGGTGAGATATTGCGCGATGCGCTTAACGTTGCGCTCCAGCTGCGGCGAGGCCGCGTCGCGGGTGCGCACCTCGAAGCCGGCTTCCGGCGCGCCGGCGCGCACCTTGTCCACGAAGGCGGCGAGCGCCGCGGGCGCGGGGTCGTCCAGACGCACCCGATAGCTCCAGCGCACCAGGCTGCCGGGCTGGATGAGACCGGTGGCGGGCAAGGCCGCGTCCGCGATCAACAGACGCGGCCCGAAGCCCACGCCGGACCCCAGCCGGTCCGGTTCGGTGGCCAGCACGGCGCGCAGCTCGAAAGTGGCGGTGCCCACCTGGATGCGATCGCCCACCTTCAGCTCCAGGCGGGAGAACAGCGTCTCGTCCGCCGCGGCGCCATAGACGCCATCGGGGGCGGCCAGGACCTCGGCCAACGGCAAGGCCGGCTCCAGGCTCACCGCCCCCACCAGCGGATAGCGGGCATCCACCGCCTTCATCTCCACCAGCGTGGCCCCGCCATCCGAGGTGCGGGCCATGGCGCGCAGGAGCGCCACTCGCCCCAGGGTGCCGCCGGTGGCCAGCAGGCTCTGCTCGGCCGCCGTCGCCTCCCTTTGGATCAAGGTGAAGGCCGCATCGCCGCCCAATATGGCGCGGCCCTCGCGGGCGAGGCCATCGGTAAGCGCGCGGGCGAACGAGCCGACGCCGGCAATGGACATCACCCCCAGCGCCAGACAGGCGAGGAAAATGCCGAAGCCGCTCTTGGCGCCCCGCAATTCCCGCCGCGCGAAGGAAAAGGCCACCTTCAGATTGGCCGATGCGGACAGAACGCTCATGCGGTCACCGGAACGGCGGGCGCGCCCTCGATGAGGCCCGAGCGCAGCCGCACCACCCGCCCGCAGCGCCTGGCGAGGCCCGCATCATGGGTGACCAGAACCAAGGTGGTGCCCCGCGCCCGATGGGCGGCGAACAGCAGGTCCATGATCTGCTGGCCGGTGGCCTCGTCGAGATTGCCCGTGGGCTCGTCCGCCACCAGGATCGGCGGCTCGGGCGCCAAGGCGCGGGCCACCGCCACGCGCTGCTGCTCGCCCCCGGACATCTGGGCGGGATAATGCGACAGCCGATGCCCCAGCCCCACCGCCTCCAGTTCCTGCGCCGCACGCGCAAAGGCATCCGCCCGACCGGCCAGTTCGAGGGGCACGGCGACATTTTCCAGCGCGGTCATGGTGGGGATGAGGTGGAAAGACTGAAACACGATGCCCACATGGGCCCCACGGAAGCGGGCGAGGCGATCCTCGTTGAGCCCGGTCACATCCACGCCAGCCACCCGAACCTTTCCGGCATCCACGCGTTCCAGGCCTGCCATGACCATCAGTAGCGTCGATTTTCCCGAGCCGGACGGCCCCACCAGACCCACGGTCTCGCCGGCGGCGATGGACAAGGTGACGCCTTTCAGCACATGCACACGGGCCGCGCCCGTGCCGAGGGACAAGTCGACGGCCTGCAGGTCAATGGCGGCGCTGGGGGTTGCGGGCGCTGGGGCGGAAGTGGGGATGGAGAAGCTGTTCATGCCGGAGGCGGTCACCATGGTCGAGATACACTCTGAGGACATCGGACTGGACCCGCTTGCGGCGCGGCGCAGCCCGGCAGAGCCGGCGGCGGGTGCCGCGGACGGATCTCCCGTTTTGTCATATGCGGCATGGATCAAGGCGACGGGAAGGCTGTTGGTCCTGGTGCTCGCAGTCACGTTCGCGTCAGCGCTGCCGGCGGCGGCCAAGACGGTGCGGCTGGTGGCCTTCGGCGACAGCCTCACCGCCGGACTCGGCCTGCCCCGCCCGGATGCGTTTCCGGCCAAGCTGGAGGCGGCGCTGAAAGCGCGCGGCTATGACGTGAGCATCGGCAATGCGGGGGTCTCCGGCGACACCACCAGCGCCGGACTGGCGCGCCTGGACTGGTCGGTGCCGGCGGGCACCGACGGGGTGATCGTGGAACTGGGCGCCAATGACATGCTGCGCGGCCAGGATCCGGCCCTCACCCGCAAGAATCTCACCGAGATCATCGCCCGCCTGAAAGCCCGCAACCTGCCCATCCTGCTGGCCGGCATGCGGGCGGCGCCCAATTACGGCGCCGACTATCAGCGCAATTTCGACGCCATCTTCCCGGAGCTGGCGGCTCAGAACGGGCTCTTGCTCTACCCTTTCTTCCTGGACGGGGTCGCCGGTCAGCGCGGGCTCAATCAGGCCGACGGACTGCATCCCACCGCAGCCGGGGTCGACCGCATCGTCGCCGCCATCCTGCCGGAGGTGGAGAAGCTGGTGATCCAGGCGGGGGGCCGACGGTAGGCCCGGCGCGAAGAGAGCGGTGCGGTGGCGCCGCTGAGCGGAAGCGCGTAAGAATCTTCAGGATCTTTTGAAAGCCCTCAGGGATGGAACGCGCCGAACGCTACCGGGCCTCGCTCACGGACGAGGGACATTATCGCTTATTGGTGGAGGCGATCACCGATTACGCGATCTATATGATCAATCCCCAGGGCATCATCGTGAGCTGGAACGCCGGGGCGCGGCGCCTGAAGGGCTATGAGACGTCGGAGATCACCGGCGCGCATTTCTCCTCCTTTTATGTGGAAGAGGACCGCCGGGCCGGCCTGCCGGAGCGCGCGCTGGCGATCGCCGTTCGGGAAGGCCGGTTCGAGACGGAAGGCTGGCGGGTGCGCAAGAATGGCTCCTGCTTCTGGGCGAATGTGGTCATCGATCCCATCCGCGCGCCCCTCGGCACCTTGGTGGGCTTCGCCAAGATCACCCGCGACCTCACCGAGCGGCGCGCGGCCCAGGAAGCCCTGCGCCGGGTCGAAGCGCAGTTTCGCACGCTGGTGGAAGGCATCACCGATTGTGCCATCTACATGCTCGACCCGGACGGACGCGTGACCAGTTGGAATGCGGGGGCCGAACGCATCACCGGCTATCGCGCCGAGGAGATCGTCGGCCGGGATGCCTCCTGCCTGCGAATCCAGCCCGATCGCGACCTCGGCCTGCCGGAAGCGGCCCGCGCGACGGCGGCGCGGGAGGGGCGGTTCGCGCAGGACGGCTGGCGGGTGCGCAAGGACGGCACCTTGCTCTGGGCCCATGTGGTCATCGATGCGGTGCGCGATCTGGAAGGCGCGCTCATCGGCTTTGCCACGGTGACCCGCGACATCAGCGAGCAGGTGGGCCTCGCCCCGGGCCTGCGCGCCCCACCGGCAACGTAAGCGGCGCACCGCCCCTAGAGCGTTTTCGAGCGAAGGGGATCCCGGTTCGCGTGAAGAAAACGCGACAAAACAAATAGATAGAGAATTTCACCGATTCGAAGAAACCGGGACATGCTCTAGAAGCGCACCCGGGCCGCCAGCACGAGGCCGTTTTCCTGCGGGAAGTTCCGCGCCAGGTAGGTGGTGAAGACGCCCGCGCCGAGGGAGAGCTGTGCATTCACATTCACCAGCAGCCCGAGCTGAAGCTTGGAATAGCCGTAAGACAGCTTGAAGTCCGGCCCCGCCCCCGCCCCTTCCGAAACCACGTTGAAGGACTGCAGCAGCCCCAGCCATCCCGGCCGCAGCTCGACCCCGAGGGTGGCATCCGCGCGCAATTCATTGGGCGGATCGCCGAAGCGCTGCCGTTGCGCCACCTCCAGATCCAGAAACCCCGGTTGCCCCCAGAGCGGAAAGGACACGCCCGCCAGCAGGCGCAGGTCCGCCTCCCAATCCGTATAGCCCACCGCCGCCCGGCTGCCGGACCCGGCCGCGCCGGGCGCGCGCGCCACCGCCTGGGCGGACACCACCCATGTGCCCCCTTGCCCGGTGTCGCCTTGTGCGAGGCGGACGCGGGCACCGACATCGCTATAGCCGGGCCCGGCATACTGCGCGCCGTTTGGGCCGCCCAGGGTCACCGCCAGGAACTGGGTGGCGAACAGGCCGGTGACGCCGTCGCCGAGCCCGTATTCGAGAATGACGTTCTGCTCCACCTTGCGGTAGGAGGCGCCGGATTGCAGCTGGTAGCCGGGACCGAAGGCAGCATTGGCGCCGGCGATCAGGGTGGTCGTCCAGGCTTCGGCGCCGCCGGGCGGCAAGGTCCAGGCGCCGCCGAGCGCGCCGGCCACGCCCCCCATCCCGGTCGCCAGCAGCGACAGCAGCCACACGACAGCCCGCCGCCGCCTCCCGGCGCGGCGCCGTCCGATCCTGTGTTGGCGATGCCCCCCGGCCATGCCCATCCGCTCCCGGACGGCGTCACTTTACGGCGGCGACGGGTCCGGGTCAGAAAAAAAGCGACCTGACCTTGCGGAAATTTCATGAAGGGATGTCTTGCCGCCCCATTTTGCACCCCCCATATTCAACACGCATCGGCTAAGGTGTGGGCCGTGCCCATCCACCGATGGATTAAGGAAAGGAACCGACGATGTCCGACTATGATCGCAACGTCGCCGCGCGTTACGGCTCGGTGACGCGCTCGGAGGCCGCGATCGACCAGGGCCTCCGGACGTACATGCTCCGCGTG
Source organism: Azorhizobium sp. (assembly GCA_965227945.1). GTDB lineage: Bacteria > Pseudomonadota > Alphaproteobacteria > Rhizobiales > Xanthobacteraceae > Azorhizobium. The sequence goes on from CBDDGQ010000006.1 coordinate 403,532, forward strand.
TACAACTATATGGCTCTGGGCCTTGCCATCACTGGCGCGGCCGCCATTGGCATTTTCATGCTCTCCGTGGATCGCTCCGGCGGAGCGATGCAGCTCACCCCGTTCGGCGCCACGCTGTTCAACAGCCCGCTGAAGTGGGTGATCATGTTTGCGCCTCTGGGCGCGGTCATGTTCCTGAGCTTCCGCATCCAGTCCATGAGCGTGGGCACGGCGCAGGCGGTGTTCTGGGGCTATGCGGCCCTGATGGGCCTGTCGCTCTCCACGATCTTCCTGGTCTACACCGGCGAGAGCATCGTGCGGGTGTTCTTCATCTCCGCCGCCTCCTTCGGCGCGCTGAGCCTGTGGGGCTACACCACCAAGCGTGATCTGTCCGCGATGGGGTCGTTCCTCATCATGGGCCTGTTCGGCATCATCATCGCCTCGTTGGTGAACATCTTCCTCGCCAGCTCGATGCTGCAGTTCATCGTGTCCGTGGTGGGCGTGCTGGTGTTCGCGGGCCTCACCGCCTACGACACCCAGCGCATCAAGGAGATGTATTTCGAAGGCGACGACGACGTGGTGGCCGGCAAGAAGGCCATCATGGGCGCGCTGACGCTGTACCTCGACTTCATCAACCTGTTCATGATGATGTTGCAGCTGTTCGGCAACCGCAACAGCAACTGATCCAGCGCCCGCGTCACCGCGGGCGAGCAACACGGGCCCCGGCGCAAGCCGGGGCCTTTTTTGTGGGCAATGCGTGCCCCCCGCGCCCGCGTGGCGCTCAGTCCTGGCTCAGGCCCAGGTTCGGCCGCAGCCGCAGGATGAGGACGCCGATGACGATGAAGGCGATCACCACATAAGGCCACAGATTGGCGGGATAGGCTGGCACCGGGAACAGCGAATTGCGGAACGGCCACACCATGGCCAGCGTGCCCGCCGCGCCGATGACGCCATAGAGCAGGCTGCGGGTGCGGAACCCGAACGCCAGCACCGCCACCGTCACCGCCAGATAGACCACGATCACGCACAGGGTGCCGATGGTGGCGACATCGCCGAAATAGTCGGTGGCGCCCACGAACGGCCCCCAAGCCACCAGGCCCAGCACCATCAGCGCGCTCATCACCAGCACCGCCCGCGCTGGCGTGCCATGGACCGGATGCGCCACCCCCAGCGCCGGCGCCAGTCCGCCGCGCCCCAAGGCGAACAGCATGCGCGCCCCGGCGCTCAGCGCCCCTAGCGCCGCGGAAAAGCCCGACACCGCCGCCGCCACATCCAGCAGGGTGGCGAAACTCTGCGAGCCATATTTGAGCGCCAGGGTGTTCAGCGGCGCGCCGTCGGCGGCCAGGCCCTTCATGTCGTCCAGGCCGAACCCCACCACCTGGATGTAGGAGGCGAACACGAAGAACACACCGGCCCCCGCCACTGTGCCCAGCACCGCGATGGGGATGGAGCGGCGCGGCGCCCCCATTTCCTCGGCCAAGGTGGTGGCGCCCTCGAACCCCACGAACGAGAGCACAGCGAACACCATGCCGTGCGCCACCCCGGACCAGCCAAAGGCAGGATCCGGCACGAACGGGGTCAGCGTCAGCTGGCCGGCGGCGCCGACCCGCGCCAGGATCAGGACGCCGAGAATGACGATGGCGAACACCGCGGCGGTCTCGAACACCAGCATCACCCGCGCCGCCACCTTCATGTCGCGATAGGCGAGCGCGGTGGCGATACCCAGCGCCGCCAGCGCGACCATCATCCACAGGCCGGGGATGATAATGCCGTAATTGCCCAGAGCGGTACTGACGAAATCCCCCATCAGGGCCACGATGCCGCTGCCGGCCAGCAGATAGGTGAGCATCAGCAGCCAGCCGGCCAGGAAGCCGGCGCGCGGCCCGAACGCCTGCGAGACATAGGCATAGGCCGAGCCGGCATTGGGCACGCGGCGGCAATAGAAAACGAAGGACAGGCCGACCACGAACAGGGCCACGGTGCCGAACACGAAGGCCAGCGGCGCCGCCTTGCCCGCGGCGCCCGCCGCCAGGGTGACATTGAAGGCCATCGCCACCGTGGGCGCGATGATGGAGATGGAGAGGCCGACGGCCTCCAGCGAAGACAGATTGCGACGCAGACCGGCCACGGCACCCTCCAGGCGTGTGAAGCGACAGCTCTGCTATGGCGCGGGCAGGTGATCCCGCCAACCGGCACTTTTTGGCCCGGTTTCCGGCCGATCCGCGTCCCCGCCCCGGCCGCCGCCCCCTGCGGGGGAACGGCACGGGGTTCAAAAGCCCGGCGCCGGCGGCTATGAAGCGGAAACCTTGCCGCCTCATCTTGCCAGGCCCGCCCCGCCATGCCCCATGCCCCGGTCCACGTCCGCCCCGCCGTTTCCGCCGACATCCCGGCGATTGCCGCGATCTATGACGAAGCGGTGCGCACGGGTACGGCCTCCTTCGAGCTGGAGCCGCCGGGAGCGACGGAAATGGCGCGGCGGTTCGCGGCGATCACCGGCGGCGGCCACCCTTATCTGGCGGCGGTGGACAGCGACGGAACGCTGCTGGGCTATGCCTATGCGAGCACCTTCCGGCCGCGCATCGCCTATCGCTTCACCGTTGAGAATTCCATCTATGTGGACCCGACCGCCCAGAATCGCGGGGTCGGGCGGGCGCTGATGGAGGCGCTGATCGCGGAATGCGAGGCGCGCGGCTTCCGCCAGATGGTGGCGGTGATCGGCGACAGCGCCAATGCGGGATCCATCGCCTTGCACCGGGCGTGCGGCTTTGCCGACATCGGCATCCTACGCTCCACCGGCCTCAAGTTCGGCCGCTGGCTGGACACGGTTCTGATGCAGCGGGATCTCGGCGAGGGCGACCGCACGCCGGGGGCGTGAGCGGCCGCGCCCGCCTCACCGGCGAGAGCACGGCAGAGGCGGCGTCACCGATCAGGGTGTTTCACCGTGATCGGATCCGGCTCTAATACGGCCCGCGCGCGTAGATCGCCTGAAGGCCGGTCTCCAGCTGCGCGATGCGGTTCTGATAGGCGACGCGGATGCAGGCGACCCGCCCGCCGCAGGTGCCGCGGAATGCCAGGAACGCCTTCTGGCCCTCCTGCAGGTCGCCGCGCTGGCCCATGGCCACCAGATGGGTGAGCACGTCGTAGAGCGTCGCCATCTTCACATCGAGGTCGGACAGTTCGCGGTTCACGCACACCGCCTTTTCGTCGCGCGACTTGGCGGCGGTGCAGTCGAAGCTGGCCGCGGCGGCAGGGGTCGGCGCGGCCAGGCTGAGACCGCCCGCCAGGGCGAGGCCCAATCCCAGGACCGGCAACAGGCCGCGGAGGCGGCGGCGATTCACACGCAAGGTCATGGCGCAGCCCTCGTTTCAGCATAGCGGCGAAAGCCGTCCGCCCGCAGGCGACAGGCTGGGCAGGTGCCGCAGCCATGGCCCCAGTCGTGGCGCGCACCGCGCTCGCCCAGATAACAGGTATGGGTCTCTTCCACGATCAGGTCCACCAGGGCTTTGCCCCCCAGCGCCTCGGCGAGCCGCCAGGTGTCCGCCTTGTCGATCCACATCAAGGGAGTTTCCAGCACGAAGCGCTGCGCCATGCCCAGGTTCAGCGCCACCTGGAGCGCCTTGATGGTGTCGTCGCGGCAGTCGGGATAGCCGGAGAAATCGGTCTCGCACATGCCGCCCACGATGTGGCGCAGCCCGCGCCGATAGGCGAGCGCGGCGGCGAAGGTGAGGAAGACGATGTTGCGGCCGGGCACGAAGGTGTTGGGCAGGCCACCTTCGGTCATCTCGATGGCCACGTCGCGGGTGAGCGCTGTGTCCGACACCGCGCCCAGCGCCTCCAGCGACAAGGTGTGGTCCTCGCCCAGCCGCGCGGCCCACTCCGGCTTCAGCGCAGCCAGCGCCGGGCGCAGATGCTGGCGGCAGTCCAGTTCCACCCGATGTCGCTGGCCATAATCGAAGCCCAGCGTCTCCACCCGGTCGAAGCGCTCCAGCGCCCAGGCGAGCGTCGTGGTGGAATCCTGGCCGCCGGAAAACAGCACCAGCGCCCCGGAGGCGGCGACGCTTGCGGTGTCCGTCATGAGAGCGGCCCCGCTTATTCGCCGGGGGCTTTGGTGTCGATGGCCAGAGCGTGCAGGCCCTTGGCCATTTCCCCGGCGAGGAGCGCATTCACCAGGCGGTGACGCTCCACCCGGCTCTTGCCGGCAAAGGCGTCCGCGACGACGGACACCCGCACATGGGTGACGCCGCCATCGGCGCGTCCCTCATTGTGCATATGGCCCGCGTGCAGATGGCTTTCGTCCTCCACCTTCAGGGAGAGGGGCGAGAGGCCCGCTTCGAGCGTGGTGCGGATTTCGGAGAGATTGGCCTGCGACATGCTCTATCGGTACTGCCGCCGCAGGTCTCCCGTCAATGCGCGCGCGGTCACGACCCGCTCACCGGCAATAGCCCGGCTCCTCCCGGTCGAGGATGCGCTTCACGCTTTCCAGATGCAGCCGGCCGGATTCCGCATCGCCTTCGCGCATCTGGCGGGCGGCGGCGGCGGCAATCTCGGGGCTCACCGGGATGATCGGCCGGCCGGTGGCGAGCGCGATGCACTGCACCTGGCAGGCCCGCTCCAGATAATAGAGATCGTCCCAGGCCTCCGCGATGGTCCGGCCCAGCACCATCACCCCGTGGTGCTTCATGAACACGATGTCCGCGTCTCCGACGGCCCCGGCGATGCGGTCGCCCTCGGCGGTGTCCAGCGCCAGGCCGTTATAGTCCCGGTCCACCACGGTGCGGCCGTAGAACTTCAAGGCGGTCTGGCCGGCGAACACCAGAGGCTCGCCCTCCACCATGGTCAAGGCGGTGGCATACGGCATGTGGGTGTGGAAGGCGACGCGCGCGCGCGGCACCTTCAAGTGCATGCGGGCATGGATGAAAAAGGCGGTGGCCTCCGGGGTGCCCTCGCCGGCCACCACATTGCCGTTGAAGTCGCACACCAGCAGATCGGTGGCGGAAATCTCCTGGAACGCCAGGCCGTAGGGGTTCACCAGGAAGAGGTCATCATAGCCCGGCAGCACCGCCGAGAAATGGTTGCAGATGCCCTCCTGCATGCCCAGCCGGGCGGCAAAGCGGAAGCAGGCGGCGAGGTCCACGCGCGCGTTCCACACCTCGTCGCTGTCCAGCGCCGGGCGGTTGAGGGGGGCGCTTGCCGGCTCGGCGGCACCGCCCAGCGGATTGAAGGAATGGGCCACGACGGTCTCCGTTCAGGTCACAGGGTCTTGGCCGGCACCAGGGGTCCGGCGGGCGGCAGGCCGGCGGTCAGGTAGGCCATGGTCATATCGACGATATGCGCCTTGCGCCGCGCCAAATTGTCCGGGCTTTTGAGGTCGCGGTCAAAGATCATCGACAGCGTGTAGCGGTTGGAGAGGTAAAAATACCCCAGCGCCGAAATGGAAATGTACAGCTCCACCGGATCGATGCCGGGGCGGAACACGCCGCGCGCCTCGCCCTGCTCCAGGATGGTCTGGATGGTGCTGGACAGGCGGCTGTAGAGCTGGCGGATGATGGGCGACTTTGCCACGTGCTTGCCGCGATGGAGGTTCTCGGTGTTCATCATGACGATGACATCCGGCTCCTCGATGAAGGTCTGGAACGTGCTCTCGCACAGCCGGCGCATGGCATCCACCGGGTCGAGCCCCACCAGGGGCACCTCGTCATGGCGCCGCCGCATGGTCTCATAGGTGCGTTCCAGCACCTTCACATACAGCTCCTCCTTGGAGCGGAAGTGATGGTAGAGCAAATTCTTGCTGATCTTGGCGCGGGCGATGATGGCGTCCACGCGGGCGCCGTCATAGCCGTGGCGCGCGAATTCCGCCTGGGCCGCCGCCAGGATCTTCTCCTGGGTTCCGATGCTGTCGCGCTTGCGCGGCTTCTCGCTCACTGGTCCCTTGTCGCTCACTGGTGCCTTGGGCTCCGCTGGCTGCGGCCTCATGAGCACGCGCGGCGCCCGAGCCGTCAACTGTCCCTTGCGCTCCGCCGCCCCGGTGTCCACCGGGGATCGCGGACCGGCGCGCGGGAACACGCGCGGGGCCCGGCTCACGCGGCCGCACGCCGGGGCGCCACGAACGGGGCGCAGCGTTCGATGCTGATGCGGGTCGTCTCTTCCGGATCCCGCAGCCACCAGTCGAGCTTGGAGAAGATCTCGATCTCGAACGGCCCGTCATAGCCGATGGCGTCCAGCACCTGGCGATAGGAGGCAATGTCGATGACGCCGTCGCCCACCATGCCGCGGTCCTGATAGACATCGCGGGTGGGGGTGAGCCAGTCGCACAGATGGAAGCTGAGGATGCGCTCCGGCCCCGCCCGGCGCAGACCGGCGGCAAAGTCCGCATCCCACCAGCAATGATAGACATCGGCTACGATGCCGGTGCCGGCGCCGAGGCGCTCCACCAGATCCAGGCAGTGGGCAAACGTGTTCAGGCACGAGCGCTCGGCCGCATACATGGGATGCAGCGGCTCCAGCCCCAGAGCGACGCCGGTGGCGCGGGCATGAGGCAGCAGCGCGCCCAGCGCATCCTCCACCCGGCGGCGGGCGGCGGCGATGTCCTTTTCGCCGGTGGCGAGGCCGCCGGGGACAACCACCAGGGTCGCGGCGCCGATGGCGGCCGCCAGATCCAGCCGGCGGCGATTCTCGTCCAGCGCCGCGCGATAGGCGGCCGTGTCGGGGAGATTGACCCAGGCGCTGGTACATAGGCAGGGCACGAACAGGCCGGCATCGTCAATCATCTGCCGCGCCGCCGCCCCGGTCAGGCCCTCGAGATATTGCGTCCACACGCCGATGCCGCCGACACCGGCGCGGGCATACATCTCCACCGCCGCGCGCAGATCCAGCGACCGGGTGGTGATCTGGTTGATGGCGAAGCGCGAGAGGTCGCGCGCGGGAGCCGCCGCGCTCATGCGGCGGCCGCCTTGGCGGTGCGCAGCGCGGCGGTGGCGGCGGCGTCCACCTGGCCCTCGCGCACCACCACGCTGAAGCCGGTTCGGGCGTAGTCCACGCTCACCTTGCCATCCAGCACATCCGCCAGCACCCGCAGCGGATCACGCTCCAGCGGATCGCCATAGCCGCCGCCGCCCGCCTGCTCGTGGCGGATCACCGCGCCGCGGCTCACGTTGCGGGTGACCTTGCTGTCCAGCAAGGTGAAGGCCTCGCCGTCCTGCGCCGCCAGCCAGTTGCGCGAGGAGGCCGCAGGTCCCCCGCCGAACAAACCGTATGGAGGATGGGCGTAGCGATCGGCGCGCAGCTGCATCACCGCGGATTTGGCCAGCAGCCGATACTGCCGCACCACGCCGAGGCCCCCGCGATGGCGCCCGGCGCCGCAGGAATCCGGCCGCAGGGCATATTCCTCGATCATCAAGGGATAGGTGGCTTCCATGATCTCCACCGGCATGTTCGACATGTTCTGCGACGGATTGGTCACCGCGTCGATGCCGTCCTTGGTGGCGCGGGCGCCCAGCGCGCCATTGATCATGTCGACGATGATGAAGGGCTCGCGGGTGTCTTCGTCATAGCCGCCCAGGCACACCACCGTATTGCCGCCCTCTCCGGCCGCCGCCACCCGCTCCGGCACGATGGCCGCGAGCGCGCCGAGCACCGTGTCCACCACCCGGTAGCCGGTGAGCGCGCGCGCCGCCACCGGGGCGGGGAAATGCGGATTGAGCACGGTGCCCAAGGGCGCGGAGACATCAATACAGCGATAGACGCCGGCATTGTTGGGCACGTCGGGATCGAGCACGCAGCGCACCGCCAGATAGGTGGCGGACTTGACGAAGGACAGGGTGGAATTGATCGCCCCCTTCACCTGCGGCGCCGAGCCCTCGAAATCCACCCCGATCTGGTCGCCCTTCACCGTGATGGTCACATGGATGGGGATGGCGGCCTCATCGAAGCCGTCGCCGTCGATATAATCGGTGAAGCTGTAGGCGCCGTCCGGCCAGGCGGCGAAGGCTCTGCGGGTGAGGCGCTCGCCATAATCCAGGAACTCGGCCAGGAAGCCCTCCAGCAGATCGATGCCATAGCGGTCGGCGAGGCGCAGATATTCCCGCTCGCCCAGGGCGCAGGTGGCGAGCTGGGCTTCCAGATCGCCGATCACCAGATCCGGCAGGCGCACGTTCTTGGTGATGATGTCGAACAAGGTCTTGTTGCGCACGCCCTTGTCGAACAGCTTCAAGGGCGGGATGCGCAGGCCTTCCTGGAAGATTTCGGTGGAATCCGAGGCATTGGAGCCCGGCACCCGGCCGCCCACGTCGCAATGATGGCAGATCACCACCGCATAGCCGATGTGCCGCGTCCCGGCAAAGATCGGCTTGAACATGAAGATGTCCGGCAGATGCATGCCGCCGTCATAGGGATCGTTGAAGATGATCACGTCGCCGGGGTTGAGATCATCGGCATAATGGCGTTGCAGCGCCGCCATGGCATCGGGCACCGCGCCCAGATGCAGCGCCACGGTCTTGGCCTGAGCCAGGATGCGGCCCTGCGCGTCGCACATGGTGGCGGAATAATCCAGCACGTCGCGCACGATGGGCGAGCGGGCGGTGCGCATGACCGTATAGGCCATGTCGTCCACAATCGACTCGAACGCGCTCTTGAGCACCGCGAAGGTGACCGGATCGAGCGGCTTGTGCTTGTCTGGCGTCACGGCAGCGATCTCCGGCTCAGGCGAGGGTGAGCAGCAAATTCAGATGGGCGTCCATGATGGCGCTGGTGTCCGGGGGGATCACCACCGTGCTGTCGGCGCCCTCGATGATCGCCGGACCAACAAGCTGCGCCGGGCAGCGCAAGCGGTCATAGACCGGCGTCTCCAGCGTGCCGCGCTCGGCGCCGAAATAGACCTGGCGCACGGCGATGGGCTGCTCGTCGCCCCCCTCTACCCGGGCGCCGGTGCGGAAGTCCAGCTTGCCGGGACGCAGGCCGCGGCCGATCAGCCGCAGGCTTACGGTCTCGATGATGTCGGCGGAGACATAGGAATAGGTGGCCTCATAGGCGGCGAGGAAAGCGGCCCGCACGCCCGCCGGATCGGCGGCGCGATAGGGCACGGCGAGCGCCATTTCCTGGCCGCGGAAGCGCAGGTCCATTTCGGGGGCCAGTACCATGTCCGCATCGCTGAGCCCCTCGGCGCGCAGAGCGGCGCGGGCTTCCGTCTGCATCTCGGCCAGCAGCGCCGCCACGGCCGCAGTGTCGAGCGCATCCAGCCGGCCGGGCAGCGGACGGATGAAATAGCGCTCCACATCCCCCGCCAGCATGCCCATGGCGGTGAACACCCCCGGCGAGGCCGGCACCAGCACCCGCGGCATGGACAATTGCCGGGCGATGTCGGCCGCATGCACCGGGCCGGAACCGCCGATGGCCACCAGCGTGAAGTCGCGCGGATCGACCCCGCGCTCCACGGTCACCGCGCGGATGGCGCGGGCCATGTTGGCATTGACCACCTCGCGCACCCCGAAGGCGGCATCGCGCGCCTCGAGCCCGAAGGGGGCCGCCAGATCGCGGGTGATGGCGGTGCGCGCCGCATCGATGGACAGCGCCCGCGCCCCGCCCGCCAGGGTGGCGGGCAGATAGCCCAGCAGCAGATTGGCATCGGTCACCGTGGGCCGCGCGCCACCGGCGCCGTAGCAGGCGGGACCGGGATCGGCGCCGGCGGAGATGGGGCCGACCCGCATCAGCCCGCCATCGTCCACATAAGCGATGGAGCCGGCGCCCGAGCCCACTTCGGCTACATCCACCGTGGGCACGCTCATCATGTAGCCGCCCGCCTTGATGAAGCGGCTGGGGGTGGAGATGCCGGCGCGAAATTCATATTCGCTCACCCGCATCAATTCGCCCTGCTGCACCAGCGAGGCGGAGGCGGTGGTGCCGCCCATGTCGAACACCACCAGGTCGCCGATCTCCACGGCCTCGCCCAACCGTGCGCCGCCCACGACGCCGGCGGCGCGGCCGGAAGAGATGAAGAACACCGGCTTCTCGCGGGCGGTGAGCGAAGAGGCCAGCGCGCCGTTGGAATTGCACACCAGCAGCGGCGCGGTCACGCCGGCCGCGTTGAGCCCCTGCTCAAGGCGGGTGAGATATTGCTCCAGCACCGGGCGCACATAAGCGTTCACCACCGTGGTGCTGGTGCGCTCATATTCCTTGGCCTCGGGCAGCACGGAGACCGAAGAGGTCACCTGCACCTGCGGGAAATGTTCCGCCAGAAGCGCTTCCACGCGGCGCTCATGCACCGGGTTGCGGTAGGAGTTGAGGAAGCACACGGCGATGGAGGTGAGGCCCGCCGCCACCAGCTCACCCGCCACGCTCAGCACTTCGGCCTCATCCAGGGGCACCAGCACCGCGCCGTCGGCGGCGATGCGCTCGTTCACCTCCAGCCGGTAGCGGCGGGGCACCAAAGGCAACGGCTTTTCCCATTGCAGGTCGAACATGGAGGGGGTGCGCAGGCGGCCGATCTCCAGCACGTCGCGAAAGCCCTTGGTGGTGATGAGGCCGGTGGGCGCGCCCACCTTCTGCAGCAGGGTGTTGGAGCCCACCGTGGTGCCGTGCACCACCTCGCGCACCGCGCTCGCCGCGATGCCGGCGTCGGCAATGATCGCCGCCACCCCTTCCAGCACCGCCGCCTCGGGCGCGGACGGCGTGGAGGAGACCTTGCGGTGGAAAATGGCGCCGTGCCCGTCGGCCAGCACCAGATCGGTGAAGGTGCCGCCGATATCGACACCGATCCGCACGCCGGCGCCCTGGCTGGTCCCGCCGCCTTCATTCGCTTGGAAGCTGGTCACGCGATCTCTCCGGCATCTATTGGACGAGATGGTTAGTTACGGATCCATATGTCGTCAAGAGACCATCTGCACGAACTGTTTGCGCACGGCGCCGCATAATTCATCTTGCAGGCCGTATTGGACCATGTAGTCTCATTCTCAAATCAGAAGGGGACCCATCGCATGGCATTGTTCACTTCCGGCGCTCGCCCTGCGGGCGTGCGCACCGCCGCTTTCACCCTGTTTGCCGCCACCCTGCTCGCCTCAAGCCTCGGCACCCAGCCGGCCCGCGCGCAGGACAAGGCCGCGGCGCCGGAGAAGATCTCCGTGCGGCTGGATTTCTCGCCCTGGGGCGTGCATGCGGGCATGCACCTCGCCAATGAGAAGGGCTGGTTCAAGGAGGCGGGGCTGGAGGTGGACGTCCAGGACGGCCGCGGCTCCGGCAACACCCTGCAACTGGTCAATGCCGGCCAGGTGGATGTGGGCCAGATCCAGCTTGGCCTGCTGCCGCAGGCGCGGGACAATGGCTCGCTGGTCAAATCCTTCGCCGGCTTCGACAAGCGCACCGATCTGGCGGTGCTGGTGGACAAGGACAGCCCCATCACCAAGGTCTCGGACTTTGCCGGCAAGACCCTCGTGGTGTTTGCCGCCAGCCCCTGGGCGCCGTTCATCGATTATTATCTGAAGCAGGGTGGCCTCGACCGCACCAAGGTCACCGTCACCTTCGTGGACCCTGCCGCCTTGTGGGGCACCTACACCGCCAAGCGCGCCGACGGCCTGATGTCCACCTCGCCCTCGGCTCTGCCGGTGGCGGAAGCCGCCCGCCCGTCGAAGGCGATCCTGGCCGAGGACGTGGGCATCGCCTTTCCCAGCTACGGCCTGATCGCCACCGAGAAGACGCTCGAGAGCCGCAAGGCGGCGCTGAAGAAGCTGGTGGCCGTGCAGCAGAAGGCCTGGGCCTATATTCGCGACGGCCATGTGGACGAGGCGGCGGACGCCATCATCAAGCAGCGTCCTGATGCCAAGCTCAACAAGGCCGTGCTGGCCGAGCAGATCCGCCTCACCGTCGACTTCTTCGACACCCCCGCCACCAAGGGCAAGCCCATCGGCTGGCAGTCGGACGAGGATTGGGCCAAGGCGATCAAGTCGCTGGAAGCAGCCAATGCCTTGAAGCCCGGTGCCACGCCGCAAGCTTACTTCACGAATGAATTCGTGAACTGAATGCCCCGGCTTATCTCCTGACGGGACGCGCCATGGCCTATGTCTCCATCGATCGCGTGCGCAAGGCGTACGGGTCCCCGCGCGGGCCGGTGCATGCCCTGCAGGACATCAATCTGGATGTGAACGAGGCGGAATTCGTCTCCATCCTCGGGCCGAGCGGCTGCGGCAAGTCCACCTTGCTGAAATGCGTCGCCGGCCTGGAGGCGGTCAGCGCCGGCACCATCACCGTCCACGGGCAGCCCCTCAAGGGGCCGCCTACGGACATGGGCATGGTGTTCCAGCGCGACGTGCTGCTGGACTGGCGCACCATTCTTGACAACGTGCTCATCACCGCCGAATTCATTGGCCTGCGCCGGGCCGATGTGGAGCCCCGCGCGCGGGCGCTGCTGGCCCGCTTCGGCCTTGCCGGCTATGAGGGCCGCCATCCGTGGGAACTGTCCGGCGGCATGCGCCAGCGGGTGGCGATCTGCCGGGCGCTGTTGTGCGATCCCAAGCTTTTGCTCATGGACGAGCCGTTCGGCGCGCTCGATGCCATGACCCGCGACGACCTCAATCTGGAACTGGCGCGCATCTGGCAGGAGACGCGCAAGACCGTAGTGTTCGTCACCCACGGCATCCAGGAAGCCATCTTCCTCTCCGACCGCGTGGTGATGATGGATCGCAACCCCGGCCGCATCGTCGAGATCGTCCCCATCGACCTGCCCCGTCCGCGCCCGCTGGCGATCCGCGAAACCCCGGAATTTGGCCGTTACGTAGCCCATATCCGGCATCTGTTCGCCAGCCTCGGCGTGCTCAAGGACGACACGCCGGCCGACCCCATCCCGGCGCTTCTCGCCACCGGAGGCCATGGCGCATGACCCGCACCCTGTCAGCCCTGCGCGAAGCCGCCATGGTGGTGGCGCTGCTCGCCGCCGTCGCGCTCCTGTGGCAGCTGGCGGTCTGGGCGTTCCGCCCGCCGCCCATCATCCTGCCGGCGCCCACCGACATCTGGACCGAGTTCCGGCTCGCCCCCGCTTATTTCCTGCGCATGGCGGGCTTCACCCTCTACACAACGCTCGCCGGCTTCATCCTGGCGGTGGTGCTGGGGCTGGCCTTGGCGGTGGGCATCGTCCATTCCAAGTTCATGGAGCGCACCGTCTATACCTTGCTGGTGGCGCTCAACTCGGTGCCCAAGGTGGCGCTGGCGCCGCTGTTCGTCATCTGGATGGGCACCGGCATCGAGCCGAAGATCGCCATCGCCTTGATGCTGGCGCTGTTCTCGGTGGTGATCGATGCGGTGCTGGGCCTGCGCACCGTGGACCCGGACATGATCAACCTGGCCCGCGCCAGCCGCGCCTCCTCCTTCGACATCCTGCGCAAGATCCGCTTTCCCAATGCGCTGCCCAGCGTATTCGCAGGGCTGAAGGTGGCCATTTCCTTCGCGCTGGTGGGCGCCATCGTGGGTGAATTCGTAGCCGGTTCCGAAGGACTGGGCTTTGCCATCCTGACCGCGCAGGGGCAATTCGATACCCCTCGGGTGTTCGTCTGCCTGATCTTGCTGGGGCTTCTGGGGACAGTGCTGTTCTATATCGTCGAAGCGCTGGAAACCTTCCTGCTGCCGTGGCACGTCTCGCAGCGGTCGGCCCACGGGCCGCAACACTGAGAACCGCTCCGGCCATACGCCAAGGCCGCGAAGGGCAGCGCGAATGACCATATGTCGATGACCGCCCCGTCCGGGGACAAAGGCGGGCGCCATGAGGCTCTCCTGGCGGCGGCCGCCCTGGCCATCACTGCGCTGCTGTGGGGCAGCAACCATGTGGCGGCCCGCTCTCTGCACAATGCGCTGCCGCTGGCCTCGCTGATCTTCTGGCGCTGGATGCTGGCGCTCGCCATGCTCACCCCGATCGCCTTGCCCGGCCTGATCCGCGAATGGCCGCAGATCCGCCCGCGCCTGGGGCGGCTGTTCGCGCTGGGCATTTCGGGCATCGGCCTGTTCTCCGTCTTCCTTTATGCAGGCGCCTATTACAGCCTTGCCTTGGAAGTGGGACTGCTCACCTCCACCACCCCCATCTGGGTGGTGCTGATGGCGACGCTGGCGGGGGCGCCGATGGTGCGGCGCCGGCAGCAGATCGGGATCGCTCTGGCCTTGGTGGGCGTGCTGATCATCGTGCTGAAGGGCTCGCTGGCCAGTCTCGCCGGCATGGAATTGCGCATCGGCAACCTGTGGTCGCTGCTCGCGGCCATGGTGTTTGCCTGGTACACCATGTCGCTCGGGGCCAAGCCGCTCGGCCTGTCGGCGCTCACTGCCACCACGCTGACCGCCTGGACCGGCATGGTCGCCATCATCGCGCCGGTCTATGCGCTGTTCCTGCTGTCGGGGGCGAGCGATCCGGTGCTGACGGGTGCGCAATCGCATCAGACCACGTTGGTGGTGCTCTACATCGCCATCGGCCCGACCCTGGTCGGCAACATGCTTTGGATCTACGGCGCCTCGCGCCTCGGCGCCGCCCGGTCGGGGCCGTTCCTCTATCTGTCGCCGGTGGCGGCGCTGGTGCTGTCGGTGACGCTGCTGGGCGAGCCGCTGGCGCTGTTCCAGGTGGTGGGGGCGGTGGCGATCCTCTGCGGCCTTGCCATCTCCAACTCCGGCGCCAGGGCCCCTCCCCCGGCCACCGGACATCAGCCGGGCCAGTAAGACAACGCCACACCGGCCAAGGCACAAGCGGCCAGCGTCGGCAGCATGCCGGCCTTGAACCGCAGCAGGGCCACCAGCGCCGCCAAGGCGAGCACCGCCGCCCGCCAATCCAGCGACGCGAGCACCGGCACATCGGGGGAGAGGCCCAGCACCTCCAGGCTTACCACCTGCCTGAACACCACATGCAGCGCGAACCACAGCGCCAGATTGAGGATCACCCCGACCACCGCCGCGGTGATGGCGCCAAGCGCGGCGGAGAGCGCCCGGTTGCCGCGCAAGGCCTCCACATAAGGCCCGCCGAGGAAGATCCACAGGAAGCAGGGGGCGAACGTCACCCATAAGGTGAGCAGCGCCCCGAGCGTGCCGGCCACCAGCGGCGGCAGGGCGCCCGGCGCGCGGAAGGCGGCCAGGAAGCCGACGAATTGCAGCACCAGGATCAGCGGCCCCGGCGTCGTCTCCGCCAGGCCCAAGCCATCCACCATTTCCACCGGCTTCAGCCAGCCGAAGGTCTCCACCGCCGCTTGCGCCACATAGGCCAGCACCGCATAGGCGCCGCCGAAGGTGACCACGGCCATGGTGCTGAAGAAGCTGCCGATCTGGGTCCAGACGCTGGCGGATCCGGTCAGCGCCCACAATAGCAGCACCGGCCCCAGCCACAGCGGCAGCCACACCGCCAGCACCCGCAGCGCCCGGCCGGCGGACGGGGTGGCGTGGGCCAGCTCGCCGCGGGCGAACATGGCATCCACCACCCCCACCCCCCCGGCATCCCCGGCCCCGCCAAGGGCCTTGGCGGCGAACGGATCAGGCGCCCGGAGGCTGCCGATCCAGCCCACCAGCCCCGCCGCCAGGATGATCAGCGGAAACGGCACCTGCGCCGCATAGATGGCCAGGAACGCCGCCCCGGCCAGCCCCATCTGCGCCCGATTGGTGAGCGCCCGGCGGCTGATGCGCAGCAGCGCCTGCACCACCACCGCCAGCACCGCCGCCTTCACGCCGAAGAACAGCGCATGCACCAGCGGCACTTGGGCGAACAGGGCATAGAGCGCGCTCAGGGCCAACATCACCAAAGCGCCGGGCAGCACGAACAGCAGGCCTGCCACCAGCCCGCCGGCGGTGCGGTGGAGCAGCCAGCCGATGTAGGTCGCCAGTTGCTGCGCCTCGGGTCCGGGCAGCAGCATGCAGTAATTGAGCGCATGCAGGAACCGCTGCTCGCCGATCCAGCGGCGCTGTTCCACCAGTTCCTTGTGCATCATGGCGATCTGCCCCGCCGGCCCGCCGAAGCTCAAAAGGCCGATGCGCGCCCACACCTTGGCGGCTTCCCGGAAGGTCGGCGTGGCGGGGGGATCGCCAGCCAGGACGGCGCCCGCCGGCGCGACCGGCGAGGGGCTGGGCGGAGGAGGGGCGGCGGAACCGGGACCGGATGCGGACATGATGATCGCCTCACGCCCGCACCGGCGGCCCGGCACGGGTGGTCAATCTCTACCGCATCCGGACCGGGACGGGCGGCGACATCCTGCCGCCGGTCGCATCCCGCCGCCACTGGGGGGCGGCGCGACGATCCCTGGAGCGCGATCGGACCCGCGCGCGCGACCCCTTTGGCGCCGCGTGGCCCGCGGCCGGCGGAGGCGCCCGGCCGGCCGGCGCAGGTGCGCTCACTCCATGGTGAACGCTCCTCCCACCCACCGGATGCCTTGCGCCGCGGGGGTTGCGACGTATATGTGAAGCCGTGTCCTGGCGTCACGCCGGGCACCGTCTACCCTTTCTCCCCTCCTCGCCTTGCCGCGCCGTGGCGCGGCCCGCATACTCCGTGTGCTATGAAAATTGACTCCCCCTTCTTCGACCGCATCCGGGTGAAGCCCGCCGAGGATCGGTTGCGGAAACCCACCTGCCCCACCTGTCAGTGGGCCGGCTGCGCGCAGCCGGGCACCCATCGCGCGCCCAAGGGCCGGATGGCGGAGGGGGAATATTGGCTGTACTGCATCGACCACGTGAAAGAGTACAACCACTCGTACAATTATTTCGCGGGCATGAATGATTCCGCCGTCTACGCCTACCAGAAGGACGCCCTCACCGGTCACCGGCCGACGTGGCGCATGGGGGTTCGTGGCGCCAAGGGCGCCGATGGGCCGGCGGATGGCTTCCGCGATCCGTTCGGCTTCACGGCGGAAATGGGCGCCCATGCGGCCGGCTTCGAGCCCCGCGCGCCCGAGGGCCGCACCATCCGGACCGCCGAGCGGCAGGCGCTGGAGTTGATGGGGCTGGAGATGTCCGCCACCCAGCCGGAGATCAAGACCCGCTTCAAGGAATTGGTGAAACTGCACCATCCCGATGCCAATGGCGGCGACCGCTCCGCGGAGGAGCGGCTGCGCAATGTCATCCAAGCGTACAATTGCCTGAAACAGGCCGGATTTTGTTGATGGCGCCCGCCAATCCTGGCGCGGCGTCATGGCGGTTTTTGCACCCGCGGAAAAACCATTAAGGTGACTGCGGATCGAATGCGGCAGACTTGAGCGCGGTGGGCCGCGCATACGGAGGCATGATGAGCACCGAGACCGTAGCACCTACCCCCGACATGAAGGTTTCGGTGCGGCAGGTGTTTGGCATCGACATCGACATGGAAGTCCCGGCCTTTTCCGAGCCGGACGGCCATGTTCCCGATCTCGATCCCGATTATCTGTTCGACCGGCCCACCACCTTGGCCATCCTCGCCGGTTTCGCGCACAATCGCCGCGTGATGGTGACCGGATACCATGGGACCGGCAAATCCACCCATATCGAGCAGGTGGCCGCGCGCCTCAACTGGCCGCTGGTCCGGGTCAATCTGGACAGCCATATCTCGCGCATCGACCTGATCGGCAAGGATGCCATCGTGGTCCGCGACGGCCTGCAAGTGACCGAATTCCGGGACGGCATCCTGCCCTGGGCGCTGCAGAACAACGTGGCCATCGTGTTCGACGAATATGACGCCGGCCGTCCGGACGTCATGTTCGTCATCCAGCGGGTGCTGGAAGTCTCCGGTCGCCTGACCCTGCTGGACCAGAACCGGGTGATCCGCCCGCACCCCTCGTTCCGCCTGTTCGCCACCGCCAACACCGTGGGCCTGGGCGACACAACCGGCCTCTATCACGGCACGCAGCAGATCAATCAGGGCCAGATGGACCGCTGGTCCATCGTCACCACCCTGAATTATCTGGCCCACGACAAGGAAGTGGAGATCGTGCTCGCCAAGGCGAAGCACTTCCAGAATCCGGCCGGCCGGGACACGGTGGCGCGCATGGTGCGCCTTGCCGATCTGACCCGCAGCGCCTTCATCAATGGCGATCTGTCCACGGTCATGAGCCCGCGCACCGTGCTCACCTGGGCGGAAAACTCCGAGATCTTCAAGGATATCGGCTTCTCCCTGCGAGTGACGTTCCTCAACAAGTGCGACGAGCTGGAGCGCCCGCTGGTGGCGGAATTCTACCAGCGCTGCTTCGGCCAGGAACTGACCGAAAGCTCGGTGAACGTCGCGCTCTCCTGATCGGAGGCGCCCTCTCCCGGTGGGCGGGAGAGGGCGGCCCCCCATGCACTGGACCGGCGCGCTCGCGTCTCTGACAGGCTGAAGCCATGGCTCCTCCCCCGACCAACAAGACCATCAAGACCGCCCCCAAGGAGGCCCCCTCCGAGCCGTTCAAGCGGGCGGTGGCCAATTGCTTCAAGGCGATCGCCGGGGTGAGCGAGTTCGAGGTCACCTATGCCTCCGAACGCCCGTCCCTGGGTCCGGACCGGGTGCGGCTGCCGGAACCGCCGCGCCGCTTCTCCGCCCAGGACGCGGCCATCGTGCGCGGCCATGCGGATTCCCTGGCGCTGCGCCTCGCCTGCCACGATCCCAAGGTCCACCGGCGCATGCTGCCCACCGGCGACACCGCCCGCGCGGTGTTCGAGGCGGTGGAACAGGCGCGCGTGGAGGCGCTCGGCGGCAATCGCATGCTGGGCACCCAGAGCAATCTCACCGCCATGCTGACCGACCGCTATCATCGCGGTCCCTATGCGGACATCACTGATCGCGCCGACGCGCCCATCGAGGAGGCGGTCGCCCTCATGGTGCGCGAGCGCCTCACCGGTCAGGCGCCCCCCGCTGCCGCCCGCAAGATCGTCGAGCTGTGGCGCGACTATATCGAAGGCCGCGCCGACAAGGATCTCGCGCGCCTCGCCGATTCGCTGGAAGACCAGAAGACGTTCGGCGAAGTGACGCGCCAGCTGCTGTCCTCCCTGGAGATGGGCGAGGAAAGCGGGCTGGAGAGCGACCAGGACAACGACGGCGACGACGCCTCTGAGGGCCGCGAGGAACAGAGCGGCGACGAAGGCCAGCGCACCGAGGACGACAGCCAGCAGGGCGCCACCGAGGTGGAAGCCGAGATGGCACAGGAAGAGCTGCCCGACAGCGCGGTGGAGAGCGAAGCCGGCCCGCCGGCGGAAATGCCCGACGACGGCGACATGGGCGACAGCGAGGAAGCCGCCGAGCCCTGGCAGCCGCGCAACCCCCAGGCGCACGACCATCGCGGCCCCGAGTATCACGCCTTCACCACCAAGTTCGACGAAGAGACCCTGGCGGAGGAGCTCTGCGACACCGAGGAGCTGACCCGGTTGCGCGCCTATCTGGACAAGCAGCTGAGCCACCTCCAAGGGGTGGTGGCGCGCCTGGCCAACCGGTTGCAGCGGCGGCTCCTGGCGCAGCAGAACCGCGCCTGGGAGTTCGACCTGGAGGAGGGCGTGCTCGATCCCGCGCGCCTGTCCCGCGTGGTCACCGATCCCATGCAGGCCTTGTCCTTCAAGCGCGAGCGCGACACCGACTTCCGCGACACGGTGGTGACGCTGCTGATCGACAATTCCGGCTCCATGCGCGGACGCCCGATCACGGTCGCCGCGACCTGCGCCGACATTCTCGCCCGCACGCTGGAGCGTTGCGCGGTGAAGGTGGAAGTGCTCGGCTTCACCACCCGGGCCTGGAAGGGCGGGCAATCGCGCGAAGCGTGGCTCGCCGCCGGCAAGCCGGCCAATCCGGGCCGTCTCAATGATCTGCGCCATATCATCTACAAGTCCGCGGACGCGCCGTGGCGGCGGTCTCGGCGCAACCTCGGGCTGATGATGCGCGAGGGGCTGCTGAAGGAGAATATCGACGGCGAGGCCCTCGACTGGGCGCACCAGCGCCTGCTGGGCCGGCCCGAGGCGCGCAAGATCCTGATGATGATCTCCGACGGCGCGCCGGTGGACGATTCCACCTTGTCGGTGAATGCCGGCAACTATCTGGAACGGCACCTGCGCCACATCATTTCGCAGATCGAGGACCGCTCGCCGGTGGAGCTCATCGCCATCGGCATCGGCCATGACGTGACGCGCTATTACAAGCGCGCGGTGACCATCGTGGACGCCGAGGAACTGGGCGGCGCCATGACCGAGAAGCTGGCGGAATTGTTCGACGACAAGCCCGCTCCAGCGCCCCGCGGACGGCGGCTGCACTGATGCGCCTCCTGACGCGCCGCTCCCTCCTCGCCATCGTGGTGGCCGGGGGCGGCGCGTTGGTGGCGCACCGCGCGCTCTCCAAGCCGCGCGACCTGCCGCTGGAGCCGGTGGCGGTGGAGGTGCGCGCCACCCCCATTCCCCGCTTTCGCGTCGGGTCTGACGAGACCCGCTTCGGCAAGTTGGATTTCCGCGGCGGCCTGCTGCTGACCTCGCCCTTCTCCGGCTTCGGCGGCATCTCCGCCTTCACCCTGGATCCATCCGGACGCACGTTCCTTGCGGTGACCGACGCCAGCGTGCTGCTGAGCGGCACGCTGGAGACCGAGGGCGACCGGCCCGTGGGACTGTCCCACGTGATGGCGGCGGCGCTGCGGGACGACAAGGGGCAGTTGCTCGCCACCCAGGGGCGCGAGGACAGTGAATCCATCGCGGTCTCGCCCGATGGCATCTTCATCGGCCTGGAAACGGTGAATGAGATCTGGCTCTACCCGGCGTCCAATCCTCTGGGCCAGCCCGGGAAGCGCATCGCGGTGCCGCCGGAAGTGAAGACCTTGCGCCGCAACACCGGCCTGGAAAGCCTGGTCTATGTCCCCACCGGGCCGCTCGCCGGGGCGCTGATCGGCATTGGCGAGGAAGGCCCGACGACCGGATCGGACCTGCCGGGCTTTCTCATCGGCGGCCGCACGCCGGGGCTGTTCACCATCGCCAAGAGCGGCCCGTTCGATGCCACCGATGCCGCCTTGGGGCCGGACGGCGAACTGTTCCTGCTGGAGCGGCACTATGCGGTCACCACCGGCGTGGCGATGCAGATCCGCCGCATGCGCCTCGCCGATGTGAAGCCGGGCGCGCGTCTGGACGGCGACATCCTGTTCACCGCCAACATGGCCTATGAGGTGGACAATATGGAGGGCCTGGCGGTGACCCGGAATGCCGCCGGAGAGACCCTGCTGACATTGATTTCCGACGACAATTTCAACCCGCTCCAGCGCACCATCCTGCTGCGCTTCGCGGTGGTGGATTAGCCCCTCATCCGGCCTCCGGGGCCAGCTTGCCGGCTTCCCAGCCCAGTATGGCGCGCTTGCGGGTGAGGCCCCAGTGATAGCCGGTGAGATCGCCATTCTTGCCCAGCACCCGATGGCACGGCACCACGAAGGAAATCGGGTTCTTGCCCACCGCCGCGCCCACCGCCCGGGCCGCCTTCGGGCGCCCCACATGGCCGGCGATGGAGGAATAGGTGGTGGCCCGGCCCATGGGGATACGCAGCAGCGTCTCCCACACCCGGATCTCGAAATCGGTGCCGATGAAGACGATGCGCAGCGGCTGCGTCTCCGGCCACGCCTGCGGGTTGAATATCTGCGCCACCAGCGGCGCGGTGGCGCCCGGGTCTTCCACATAAGTGGCGTGCGGCCAGCGGCGGCGCATGTCCAGGAGCGCCGCCTCCTCCTCGCCCGGGTCGGCGAAGGCGAGGCCGCACAGCCCGCGGGCCGTGGACATGGCCAGCGCCACGCCGAAGGGCGAGGGATGCAGGCCGAAGCGGATCACCAGCCCGGCGCCACCGGTCTTCCACTCGCCCGGCGACATGGCCTCATGCACCACGAACAGATCATGCAGCCGGCCGGGGCCTGACAGGCCCAGTTCCAGCGCCGCATCCAGCACATTGGGGCAGTCCGCCAGCACCTGCCGGGCGCGATCCAGGGTCACCGCCTGCAGGAATCCTTTCGGCGTCAGCCCGCACCAGCGGCGGAACAGATCGGTGAGGGCGCGGGGGGTGACGCCCGCCGCCAAAGCGATGGCCTCCACCTCGGGCTGGTCGCGCATGTGGGTGGTGACATAGGCCACCGCCCGGCGCACCACGTCATAATCCGCGGCGCAGATCTCCAGTTGCGCGATCGGCCCGGCCAGCGTGCCGGGAAGGGCGCCGGCCAGGGTTCGCGCCAGATCGGTCTGCATCCGGTCGCTCTGCGCCCGGTCCGCGTGCAGCAGGCAGGGCTGCACTAGGCCGGGCTGCCCCTGCCTGGGCTGCCCTTGGCCGGCCTTGGTCACATCCTTGGGCGCATCGAGGGGCAGCGACGCTTGGCGGGGATCCTGGGCGAGCACGGGCATCAGTCCTTCTGCAGCGGTCCGCGTCATCCCATCACCCTCAAAGCTGCCCCGCCACCCGATTTCGCCGGGTTTCAGAACACGGTGCGGGTCACCCCGCGCTTGATCTCGCTGAGCGCGGCCGTGAGATCGTCGCCCAGTTCGCCCTTCTGCACCGGCCCCAGGAAGCCGCCGACGGTCACTTCCTGGCCGCGGGAGACCAGGGACAATTCCAGCGTGCCGTGGTCCTCGTCGTCGCGTCGTTTCACCCGCGTCCAGAACGGGTTGAGCTGCACTTCCCAGGGCCGGCCGCGCACCGGCACATGGCGCACCTCCACCAGGCTCGGGGTGATGCGGATATATTCGCGGGCATCCGCCGCGCGGTAATTGGCGCGGAAGGCCCAATAGACCAGGAGGACGTCCAGCCCGAAGAAGCCGAACACCGGCCATGCCCCCATGGCCAGGAACACGACGCCGGAGGCGAAGCTGATCCCGCCCAGCACCAGCATGACCACCAGGAAGCCACGCTGGGACAGCGATCGGTGCGGCGCCAGGGTGGCCGCGAAAAGAGTGGGTTCCTCGTCCGGAACGACGGGCGGGTCGTTGGCGTCGGTCATGGGGGGAAGTATAGGGATAAAATGGCGCGAAAGACGACAGGCAACATGCCGCCCCCGACCGGCGGCCCTCCGGCCCCCTCCGGCGCGACGCGCACACCCGCGCCGAAGGCGGCAGAGCCCAAGGCGGCGGCGCCCAAGAGCGCGGCACCAAGGAGCTCAGCAGCCAAGAGCGCCGCGCCCAAGCCGGCCGCGGCACAGCCCGCTCCCCTCCCGCCCGCGGCCGCGCGGGCGCGGAAGGCCCCGTCCCAGGTGCGGTCGGGCGTGGCGGCCCCGCAGGGCGCGCGCGCCAAGGCGGTTGCGGCCGGACTGGACGGCGCCGTCGGCCCGCGCGGCCCGGTGCGGCGGCGGGCGGTGGCCAATGCGGCGGCGGCGGTGCATGGCCGCACCGTCACCGCCTGGACCGATGCGGAGATCACCGAGGCGTTCCGCCGGTTCGAGGCCCTGAACCCCGAGCCCAAGGGCGAGCTGGATTATACCGACGCCTTCACCTTGCTGGTGGCGGTGGTGCTCTCCGCCCAGGCCACCGACGTGGGCGTCAACAAGGCCACCCGCGGCCTATTCGCAGCCGCCGCCACCCCGGCTGCCATGGTCGCACTGGGCGAAGAGGGGGTGGCGCAGCACATCCGCACGCTGGGCCTGTTCCGCGGCAAGGCCAAGAATGTGGTGGAACTCTCCCGCCTGCTGCTGGCCCGTCACGGCGGCACGGTGCCGGCGGACCGCGAAGCGCTGGTGGATCTGCCCGGCGTCGGCCGCAAGACCGCCAATGTGGTGCTGAACATCGCCTTCGGGCAGCCCACCATTGCCGTGGATACCCATCTGTTCCGGGTGGCGAACCGCACCGGCATGGCGCCCGGCGCCACCCCCTTGGATGTGGAACTGGCCCTGGAGGCGCGGGTGCCCGCGCGCTACCGCCTGCACGCCCACCATTGGCTGATCCTGCACGGGCGCTACATCTGCAAGGCGCAGCGTCCGGACTGCCCGATCTGCCCGATCAACGACCTGTGCCGCTGGCCGGACAAGCCGCTCTGAGCCTCAGGCCGGCTGCAACAGCCGGCGGCTGGCCTGCGGCGCCAGGCGCTTGTGCAGGTGGACCATGAAGGCGGTGCCGAAGACCGGGGTGATGAGGTTCAGCACCGGCACCAGCAGCAGCGGCGCGATCAGCATGCCGGCGATGAACACGGTGACCGCATTGGCCTGCCGCAGGGCGCGCGCCTCCTCCGGCGAGCTGTAGCGCATGGCCGCCAGCTCGAAATATTCCCGCCCCAGCAGATAGGCATTGGCCAGGAAGAAGATCACCACATTCACGCCCGGCACCAGGAGCAGGGCCAGCGCCACCAGATTGACCGCCAGCACGATGGCGAAGAAGCGCAGGGAATAGAGGATCGAGCGCCCCACCGGCTGGGCGCGCCCCACGGGATCGGCCGGATAGCTGGCCCGCTCCACCTTCTCCGCCACGTCGTCGAGAAACAGGCTGGCCACCAGGGACGAGACGGCGGGGGTGAGATAGAGCCCACCGAACACGAAACCGAGGCCCACCACGATGGCCACCAGCGTGTCCAGCCACGCATACGGCAGGGTCGCCATGTGCTGGAGCGCCGCATTGAGGCCGATGGCCATGACCACCACCAACACGATGGCCAGCGCGATGGACTTCAGCAGCACGCCGCGCAGCAAGGGCGAGAACACCTGACCGAAGGCGGTAAAGGCGGCGGAGAGCATGGACGTTCAACCTCGCGCGGGCGGCAGACGCCCGCAGTGTGACGCATCACGTGGGGTGGCGGCTGCCGGGGCTCAAGAGTGCCGTCCCCTGCAGCCTCCCGTCAGGAGCCGATGCGCACCGGGAAGTCGAGATGGAACGGATTGGTTCCGCCGAAGCGGCTGCGGAACTGCGCCTTCACCTCGCCCAGCTTGTTCTGGGCATCGGGGGTGTTGGGATGCACCAGGATCAGCAGCTTGGTGCTGGCATGAAGCAGGGACGCCGCATCCGCCGGACTGCCCTTGCCCTGGCCGTAGGCGTCCAGCACCGTCATGCCGTCGGGAAAGCGCGGCCGCACCACCTCTTCCAGAAATTGCGCGAACTGCTGTTCGCTCACCCCTTTGCCGTCGCCGGTGGCCAGGCTGAAGAACAATTGGGTCTGGATCATCACGCTGTCGGCCCAGGGCGTCGCCTGCCAGCCCGGACTGGGCGTGGCCGGCTGGCCCTGGGCGCCGGCCGGCATGGCGAGCGCCAGCGGCAGCGTGAGCGTCGCCAGAAGTAGCGGAACGAGGTGGCGGCGCGCGGTCATCGGATCATCCTCCGGCAAGAAGCGCTCCCTTGTACCAAAGCCAGCGGCGCGGCGCGCGGGTTTCGCCCGGCAATACACGGCTTTGGCGATGCGAACGAACGTTCGCTCTTGATCTTGATCGTCACCGCTCGTATGGAGAGCGAACGTTCATTCTCATCCCGTCGCCGGGCAATTGGAGTTTCCGCATTGGCCTTGGCTGAAACCAGCGTTGTCCCCGACCACCGCGCCGAGCAGCAGCAGCGCATCCTGGCCGCCGCGGCCGGCTGCTTTGCCCGCGACGGCTTCCACGGCACCTCCATGCAGAAGATCTGCACCGAGGCCGGCATGAGCCCCGGGGCGCTCTATCGCTATTTCCCCTCCAAGGAATCCATCATCGCCGCCATCATCGAGAGCGAGCGGGTGGAGCGGGCGCGCATCTTCGACAGCGTCGCCAAGGCCCCCAGCATGATCGAGGGCCTGATCGCGGCGGTCGCGGAGATGATGGGCGAAGACCCATCGGTATGCGCCAAGCTCGGTCCCGAGATCATGGCGGAGAGCGCGCGCAACCCGAAGCTCCAGGAGATGCTGGGCCCGTTCGAGGAAGAAACCACGGTGATGCTGAAGGACATCCTGATGCGCGCCCAGACCAATGGCGAGATCGACGCCGCCATCGACCTGGACGACCTCCTGATCCTGCTCTGCGCCATGGGCGACGGCCTCATGCTCAATCACCAGATCCACCCGGCGTGGAACCTGCCCGTGCGGCTGCCGGCCATCGGCCGGCTGATCTCCCGCATGATCGCCCCTGCCGGAAAGGCCCCGTAATGTTCTCGTCATCTCGCGGGCAGATGTCGGCCCCGCACGGCGTCCTGCGTCCTTTTTTCGCCGCCGTCGCGTCTCAGAGACCGCGACGGAACTTCTCTTGCCCCAATGAGGCTGTCATGGCTCGCCCCGCGGCGTCCGCAAATCCTGGCCTGCGTCCCCTCTCCCTGGGGCTGGCTCTGGCGCTCGTCCTCGCCCTGGCCGCGCCGTCCGCCGCCGCCCCGCCCGATGCCAAGGGCCTGACGGTGAGCGTGGTGCGTCCGCAGACCCGGGATCTGGTGGAGACCCTGCTGGTCACCGGCTCGCTGCTGCCGCGCGAAGAGATCCAGGTGGGGCCGGAGATCGAAGGCTATCGCCTCATCGAGATCTTCGCCGAGGTGGGCGACACGGTGAAGAAGGGCCAGATCCTCGCCCGCCTCTCGCGGGAGGTGCTGGACACCCAGATGGCGCAGAACACCGCCAATGGCGCCAAGGCGAGGGCCAGCATCGCCCAGCAAAAGGCGTCCCTCGACCAGATGCTCGCCCAGGAGGCGGAAGCCACCTCCGCCGTGGAGCGCACCCGCCAGCTGCGCAAGACCGGCGTTGCCTCCCAGGAGACGCTGGACGAGCGCGAGCGCGCCGTGAAGGTGGCCACCGCCCAGGTGGCCGCCGCCCGCGAGACCCTGAATGCGGCAGAGGCCGACGCCGTGCTGGTGCAGGCGCAACGCGCCGAACTGGACCTGAAGCTCCAGCGCACCGACGTGAAGGCGCCGGACAACGGCATCGTGCTGGCCCGCGACGCCCGCATCGGCGCCATCGTCCTGTCCACCCGCGGCGAACCTTTGTTCCGCATCGCTCGCGACGGCGCCGTCGATCTGGATGCGGAAATTCCCGAGGTGGCGCTGCCGCGCATCGTCGTGGGCCAGACCGTGGACGTCACGCCGGCCGGGTTCACCAAGCCGGTGCAGGGCAAGGTGCGGCTCATTTCGGCCGAAGTGGACAAGGCCAGCCGGCTCGGCCGCGCCAAGATCGCTTTGCCCTATGATCCGGCCCTGAAGCCCGGCACCTTTGCCCGCGGCCTGGTCCAGCTCGACCGCCGCGACGGCCTCGCCGTGCCGCAGGCGGCGGTGATGTTCGATGCGGACGGCGCTTACGTGCTGGTGGTGAAGGACGGCGTCATCGCCGAGCGGCGGGTGGAGACCGGCCTCAAGGCGGACGGTCGCATCGAGGTCCGCAGCGGCGTCACCGGCGATGATCTGGTGGTGGCTCGCGCCGCCGGCTTCTTGCGCGACGGCGACCGGGTGGTGCCGGTCGAGGCGGCCAAGACCGCGAGCGAGGTGCGCTGATGGCCATCAATATTTCCGCCTGGGCGATCCGCAAGCCGATCCCCTCGCTGGTGCTGTTCGTGGTGCTCACCGCGCTCGGCATCGTCCATTTCCGGTCGCTGCCGGTGACGCAGATGCCGAACATCGACCTGCCCATCGTCATGGTGACGGTGACCCAGGCCGGCGCCGCGCCCAGCGAGTTGGAAACCCAGGTCACCAAGAAGGTCGAGAATGCGGTAGCCGGGGTGTCCGGCGTCAAGCACATCACCTCGTCCATCTCCGAAGGCACCTCGGTCACCACCATCGAATTCCATCTGGAGACCCTGGTGGACCGCGCGGTGAACGACACCCGCGACGCGGTGACCAAGATCCGCACCGAACTGCCCCAGAGCATCGAGGAGCCGCAGATCCAGCGGGTGGACATCGAGGGCCTGCCCATCGTCACCTATGCGGTGTCCTCCCCCACCATGACGCCGGAAGAATTGTCCTGGTTCGTGGACGACACCATCGCCCGCACTCTCCAGGGCGTGCGCGGGGTGGCCCAGGTCAAGCGCGAGGGCGGCGTGGACCGGGAAATCCGGGTGGCGCTCGATCCCGAGCGCCTGATGGCCATGGGCGTCACCGCCGCCGAGGTCAGCCGCCAGCTGCGCGCCACCAATGTGGACGTCTCCGGCGGCCGTGGCCAGGTGGGCACCCAGGAGCAATCCATCCGCACCCTGGCGGGCGCCGCCACGGTGGAGGCTTTGGCCGACACCCGCATCGTGCTGTCCAACGGGCGCTATGTGCGTCTGAAGGATCTGGGCACGGTAACCGACGGCGCCACCGAGCAGCGGGTGTTCGCCCGGCTCGACGGCAAGCCGGTGGTGGCGTTCGGCGTCTATCGCGCCAAGGGCTTCTCCGACGTGGTGGTCTATGACCGCACCTCGGAAGAGGTCCACAAGCTGCTGGGCGCCTATCCGGGCGTGTCGATCTCGATGATCGACACCACGGTGCGCTACACCAAGGCGGATTATCAGTCCGCCATGCACACGCTGATCGAGGGCGCCATCCTCGCGGTCATCGTGGTGTTCCTGTTCCTGCGCGACTGGCGCGCCACGCTGATCACCACGCTGGCGATCCCACTCTCCATCCTGCCCACCTTCTGGATCATGGATGCGCTGGGCTTCTCGCTCAATGCGGTGAGCCTGCTGGCGATCACGCTGGTCACCGGCATCCTGGTGGACGATGCCATCGTCGAGATCGAGAACATCGTGCGCCACATGCGGCAGGGCAAGTCGCCCTATCGCGCGGCCATCGAAGCGGCGGACGAGATCGGCCTCGCGGTGGTGGCCACCACGCTGACCATCGCCGCGGTGTTCGTGCCGGTGTCGTTCATGGGCGGCATTGCGGGTCAGTATTTCAAGCAGTTCGGCATCACGGTGGCGATCGCGGTGCTGTTCTCGCTGGCCGTGGCGCGGCTGATCACGCCGCTGCTGGCGGCCTATTTCCTGCGCGACACCGGCCATCGCGAGACCGGCGACGGCTTCATCATGCGCCGCTACATCGGCCTGCTCGGCTGGTCGGTGCGGCACCGCTTCATCACCATCCTGATGGGCTTTGCGGTATTCGCCGGCACCATCTTCCTGTCCACCTTGCTGCCGTCGGGCTTCCTGCCCACCAACGACATCTCCCGCTCCATGCTGTCCGTCGAGTTGCCCCCCGGGGCCACCATCGAGGAGACCCAGCATGTGGCGGACCGCATCACCAGCACCATGCGCGAACAGCCGGAAGTGGCCAGCGTCTATGCCACCGCCGGCGGCGGCGGCCAGGGCGGCCTGGCGATGATCGCCGGCGAGGTGCGCAAGGCCACCATCGTCATCAATCTGAAGCCGCGCGATCAGCGCAGCGTCAGCCAGAGCGACTTTCAGACCCGCCTCAGCGCGGCGATGAGCGCCATCCCGGACATCCGCTACACTTGGAGCCCCAACGGGCAGAACACCCAGCGCGGCTTCACCGTGATCCTGTCCGGCGCCGACGGTGCGGCGGTGGAAAAGGCGGCGCTGGAGCTGGAGAAGCAGGTGCGCGACCGCGTGCCGGTGCTGTCCAACGTGGTCTCCAGCGCGGCGCTGGACCGGCCCGAGATCCGCATCGTGCCGAAGCTGGACGAGGCGGCGGAGCTGGGGGTGTCGGTGGACACCATCGCCGAGACCGTGCGCATCGCCACCATTGGCGACATCGCCGCCAATCTCGCCAAATTCTCCGCCAAGGACCGGCAGATCGACATCCGGGTGCAGTTGGACGAACGCGCCCGCACCCATCTGTCCACCTTCGACGCGCTCAAGGTGCCCACCGCCTCGGGCGTTGCCGTGCCGTTGACCACGGTGGCGGAAGTGCATTTCGGCAAGGGCCCCACGGCGCTGGATCGCTACGACCGCGCGCGGCGCATCGCGGTGGAGGCGGATCTGGTGGGCGCGACCCCGCTGGGCGTGGCGCTGGAGCAGGTGAAAGCCCTGCCTGCCGCCCACAATTTGCCGGCCGGCGTGACGCTGAAGGAATCCGGCGACGCCGAGATCATGGGCGAAGTGTTCTCCGGCTTTGCCATGGCCATCGGCGCCGGGGTGATGCTGGTGCTGGCGGTGCTGATCCTGCTGTTCCACGACGTGCTGCAGCCCATCACCATCCTGGTGTCGCTGCCGCTGTCCATCGGCGGCGCCTTCATCGCCTTGCTGCTGACCGGCAATTCGGTGTCGCTGCCGGTGGTGATCGGCTTCCTGATGCTCATGGGCATCGTGACCAAGAACGCCATCCTGCTGGTGGATTTCGCCATCGAATCCATCGCCCACGGCCATTCGCGCTTCGATGCCCTGATGGAAGCCGGGCGCAAGCGGGCGCAGCCCATCGTCATGACCACCATCGCCATGGCGGCGGGCATGGTGCCCTCGGCTCTGGCTTTGGGCGAAGGTGGCTCGTTCCGCGCCCCCATGGCCATTGCGGTGATCGGCGGGCTGATCGCCTCCACCGTGCTGTCGCTGGTGTTCGTGCCGGCGGTGTTCACGGTGATGGATGATCTGGGCCGCCTGTCCGGCCGGCTGTTCGGCCGCTTCGTCGGCGCCGCGGACGAGCCGGAGAGCCATGAGACCGAAACCCACCGCCCGCAGCTGCCGCGCGCCGCGGAGTAGGCTGCACGCAAGCCCGACGTGACAAAAGGCGCGGAGCCAGCCGGATCCGCGCCTTTTTTGCTCCCCATAATCACAGAAGCGCGACGGCCTTTAATTTATCCCCAGCCGGATCTTGACTTGTTCGTCATACCGAACGATTGTCCTGCCATCGAGGCCCGACAACCTCCGGGTGATGCCCATGATGTGCCGCTGCTCCTGTTGATGCTTTGCCCCGTTTCGGGGACATGGCCGCCGTGCAACCCGCACTCGCATCCCACTCTTGTCCTTTTCCCGCTTCTCGCATCGCCGTACCGTTAGTCCGCTGAGACGAACGTCATGGGGTGCCAGCCAGGCCGGTGTCACACCGGAGGTGAACGTGAACGCTCCTCTCTCTATTGTTGCCCCACCGGCGCCGCGCGCCGGACCGGGAGGAGACCCCCAGGCCGTGACCCCTGCCGTCATTCGCTTCGAAGGCGTCGAGAAGACCTATCCCTCCCGCGCCGGCACCGCCGCCGTGCCGGCGCTGACCGACGTCAATCTCAGCGTGCCGGAAGCCGCCATCGTCGGGGTGATCGGCCGCTCCGGCGCCGGCAAGTCCACGCTGATCCGTCTGGTGAACGGCCTGGAGGCCCCCACCGCCGGCCGGGTGGTGGTGGACGGCACGGACATCACCGCTTTGTCCGAGCCCGGCCTGCGCGAGGCGCGCCGCTCCATCGGCATGATTTTCCAGCATTTCAACCTGCTGGCCCGGCGCACCGCCTATCAGAATGTGGCCCTGCCGCTGGAGATCGCCGGCGTGTCCTCGCGCGAGATCAAGGCCCGCGTGGAGCCGCTGCTGGATCTGGTGGGCCTCGCCGACAAGCGCGACCGCTACCCCGCCGAACTCTCCGGCGGCCAGAAGCAGCGCGTCGGCATCGCCCGCGCGCTGGCCACCCGCCCCCGCGTGCTGCTCTCGGACGAGGCCACGTCGGCGCTGGACCCCGAGACCACCAATCAGATCCTCGCCTTGCTGCGTAAGGTGAATGCGGAACTGAAGCTCACCGTGCTGCTCATCACCCACGAGATGGCGGTGATCAAGGCGGTGGCGGACCGGGTGGCAGTGCTGGACGGCGGCCGCATCGTCGAGGAGGGCAGCACGTTCGAGCTGTTCGCCCGGCCGCAGCACCCCACCACCCGCTCCTTCATCTCCGCCATCACCGGCGCCAGCCTGCCGCCGCATCTGGCGGACCGCATTCAGGCGGCGCCGGTGCCCGGCGGCCAGGCGATCCTGCGCATCGTCTTCACTGGCGCCCATGCCACCGACCCGGTGCTGTCGCGGGTGTCGCGGCTGTTGTCCATCGACCTCAACATCATCCAGGCCCAGGTGGACGACATTGCTGGCGAGCCCTTCGGCGTCATCGTGGTCTCGCTACCCGGCGATGCCGCGACCCTCGGCGCCGTCACCGCAGCCATCGAGCGCCTCGGGCTCGCCACGGAGGTGATCGGCTATGTTTCCTGAGTTCCTGTCCCCGGCCATCGTCGATCTGCTGATCGAGGCCACCCGCCAGACCCTCTACATGGTCGCCGTCGCCGGCCTGATCGGCACGCTGATCGGCCTGCCCCTGGGCGTATTCCTCGCCACCAGCCGCTCCGGCGAACTGTTTGCCGCGCCTTGGCTCAACCATATCCTCGGCCTGGTGGTGAATGCCGCCCGCTCCACCCCCTTCATCATCCTCGTGGTGGCGATCATCCCCTTCACCCGGCTGATCGCCGGCACCTCCATCGGCACCAACGCGGCCATCGTGCCGCTCACGGTGGCGGCAGCGCCCTTCATCGCCCGGCTGATCGAGGCGGCCATCCGGGAAGTGGACCAGGGGCTGGTGGAAGCCGCCCGCGCCATGGGCGCGTCGCCTTTGCAGATCGTGCGCAAGGTACTGCTGCCGGAAGCGCTGCCGGCCATCACGCTGGCCCTCACCCTCGCCGTGGTCAGCCTGCTGGGCTATTCGGCCATGGTGGGCGCCGTGGGCGGCGGCGGCCTCGGGGATCTCGGCATCCGCTTCGGCTACCAGCGCTTCATGCCGGATGTGATGGCGGCGGTGGTCATCGTCCTCATCGTCCTGGTGCAGGGCGTCCAAAGCATCGGCGATCTCGCGGCCCGCCGCCTCGACAAGCGCAACCGCGGCTGAGGCCGCCCCCGCTTCAACGTTTCAGTTCAACGGAGAACCGTCATGTCCATTCGTGCCCTTGCTGTGGGCCTTGCCCTCAGCCTCGCTGCCGGCACCGCCGGCGCTGAAACCGTCAAGATCGGCGTCACCCCCGGCCCCCACGCCCAGATCCTGGAAGCGGTGAAGCCCATCGCTGCCAAGCAGGGCCTTGATCTGCAGATCATCGAATTCTCGGATTATGTGGTGCCCAACGTGGCCCTGGATTCCGGGGAATTGCAGGCCAATTCCTTCCAGCACCAGCCCTATCTCGACAACCAGGTGGCCGATCGCAAGTTCAAGATCGTCTCCGTGGGCACCACGGTGAACTTCCCCATTGGCATCTATTCCAAGAAGTACAAGACCTTCGACGAGGTGCCCGTGGGCGGCACCATCGCCATCCCCAACGACCCCACCAATGGCGGGCGCGTGCTGCTGCTGCTCCAGGACAAGGGCATCCTCAAGCTGCGCGACGGCGTCGGCTTCAAGCCCAGCGTCGCCGACATCACCGCCAATCCGAAGAAGCTGAAGATCGTCGAGATCGACGCCGCCCAGCTGCCGCGCTCGCTGCCCGACGTGGATGCCGCCGGCATCAACACCAATTATGCCAAGGAAGCCGGGCTTGATCCGGTGAAGGACCCGATCCTGCGCGAGGATCCCAAGGGCCCCTATGTGAACGTCATCGCCGTGCGCACCCAGGACAAGGACAAGCCGTGGGTGGCGGTGCTGGTGAAGAGCTATCAGTCGCCCGAGGTGAAGCAGTTCATCCTCGACACCTTCAAGGGCGCGGTGCTGCCCAGCTGGTGACCGGCGCCGGGAACGGCGACATCCCCCCACCCCAGGACGTGGCCACCTCGGCCGCGTCCTTTTTTTTATGACAGCCACCGATCAAGCCGAACCCGGCGGGGATCGGCGCCGCTCAGGACCCGGCGCCAAGGCGGGCCACCACATCGTCCCGCGCGGCGGTGATGAGCTGGCGATAGTCCGCCTCCAGCGGCTCGTTCAGCACTTGCTCGAACGCCGCCATCAGCGACCACAAGGCCGCCACCTCTCCAGGATGCTGCAGCAGTTCGCGCACCCCCTCGGTGTCCTGCTGGTCGACCATGCGCGCCAGCAGGTCGAAGACCACCAGAGCCACAGAGTGGTTCAGCGTCAGAACGACTTCGCCGGTGGGTGTGGTCAGCGCTTCGCTCAGCGGCTCATGATGGCCGCCGGGAGTGGGCGTGTGGAAGAGCGGTTGGGAGAGCGGTCCGGCCATGGGAGCGACCCTGCTTTCGGTGCGCAAGCCGTAATCTGTATAGGCTTATTGTGTCGTGGCCGCGACACCGTAACCCTTGCCATGCATCAATTTTGCGCCGCTCGCACCTTCCCTAGGGGCGCTTGCCAAGTCAGCGGCGCGCCACCAGAAACAGCCGCGGAAACGCCAGCAGAACCCGGCCATCCGCCCGGGGCGGATAGTCCTGTGCCAGGCGCGCCTCATAGGCGGCCAGGAAGCCGGCCTTCAGCGTGTCGGAGAGCGGATCGAGGAACGGCCGCAGGCCGGTGCCCTTCATCCACTCCACGATGGCCGCCGCATTGGCCAGGGGGTGGTGATAGACGGTGCGCCAGATATCCACCTGCACCGCGTGACGGCTCAGCAGATCATAATAATGCACCACCGGCGGCAGCACGGTGCGGGCGGCCGCCGCCTGGACCAGAGCCGGGGCCCAGGGGCCGTCCGCCGCCACGGCGCGCATGCCCGCATGGGTCGGTTCGTTGAGATTGTCCGGCATCTGCACCGCCAGAACGCCGCCGGGGGTGAGCTGCGACATCAGATGCGGAAACAGCGCCGCATGATCGGGCACCCATTGCAGCACCGCATTGGCGAGGATCACATCGGCCGGCGGGTCGAGCCGGTAGGAGCCCACGTCGGCCTCGATGAAGGTGGTATGCGGCATGCGGGCGCGCGCCGTGGCCAGCATGTCCGCCGAGGTGTCGATGCCGATCACCTCCGCCTCGGGAAAGCGATGCGCCAGCAATTCCGTGGAATTGCCCGGTCCGCAGCCGAGGTCCACCACCCGGTGCGCTGCCTCCAGGGGAATTTGCGCCACCAGGTCCCGCGCGGGGCGGGTGCGTTCATCCTCGAACTTCAGATAGAGGCGGGCATTCCAGTCGGCGACCATGGCGTGTGTCCCAAAACGGGAGCGCAGCGTCCGCCCGCACCATGCAAGCGGACGCTGCGGTCAGCGGGAGAACTTCTTGTACTGAATGCGCTTCGGAATGGTGGAATCGATGCCGAGGCGCCGCTTCTTGTCTTCTTCGTAGTCGGCGAAGTTGCCCTCGAACCATTCCACATGGCTGTCGCCCTCGAACGACAGCATGTGGGTGGCGATGCGATCCAGGAAGAAGCGATCATGGGAGATGATGACGGCGCAGCCGGCATAATCTTCCAGCGCCTCTTCCAAGGCGCGCAGGGTGTCCACGTCCAGATCGTTGGTGGGCTCGTCGAGCAGCAGCACGTTGCCGCCCTCCTGCAGCACCTTGGCCAGATGCACCCGGTTGCGCTCGCCGCCCGAGAGCATGCCGACCTTCTTCTGCTGGTCGCCGCCCTTGAAGTTGAAGGCCGCGCAATAAGCGCGCGAGGGGATTTCCTTCTTGCCCACATAGATCACGTCGGTGCCGCCGGAGATTTCCTCCCACACGGTCTTCTTCGGATCCAGCGCGTCGCGGCTCTGGTCGACATAGCCGAGCTTCACCGAATCGCCGACGGAGATGGTGCCCGCATCGGGCTTCTCCAGGCCGGTGATCATGCGGAACAGCGTGGTCTTGCCCGCGCCGTTCGGCCCGATGACGCCGACGATGCCGCCCGGCGGCAGCTTGAACGACAGATCATCGATCAGCATGCGGTCGCCGAACGACTTGCTCAGATGATCGAAGGCGATCACGTTCTGGCCCAGGCGCTCCGCCACGGGAATGACGATCTGGGTGGCGCTGGGCACGCGGTTGGCGGCGCGCTCGAGCAGATCCTCGTAACGCTGGATGCGCGCCTTGTTCTTGGCCTGGCGGGCCTTGGGCGAGGCACCGATCCATTCCTGCTCGCGGGCGATGGCGCGCTCGCGGCTCTCGTCCTCGCGGCCTTCCTGCTGCAGCCGCTTCTGCTTCTGCACCAGCCAGGACGAATAGTTGCCCTCGTAGGGAATGCCGCGGCCGCGATCCAGCTCCAGGATCCAGCCGGTGACATTGTCCAGGAAGTAGCGATCATGGGTGACGATCAGGATCGCGCCCGGATAGGTCCGCAGATGGCCTTCCAGCCAGGCGGTGGTCTCGGCGTCCAGATGGTTGGTGGGCTCGTCCAGCAGCAGCAGCTCCGGCTGCTCCAGCAGCAGGCGGCACAAAGCGACGCGGCGGCGCTCGCCGCCGGAGAGGGAGGCGACGTCGGCATCGTCCGGCGGGCAGCGCAGGGCGCCCATGGCCTGATCCACCTTGCTGTCGAGATCCCACAGGCCCTGGGCCTCGATCTCGTCCTGCAGGCGGGTCATCTCGTCCGCCGTCTCCTCGGAGTAATTCATGGCGAGGTCGTTGTAGCGGGCGAGAATGGCCACCTGCGGGGCCACGCCGTCCATCACATTCTCACGGATGGACTTGGTGGGATCCAGCTGCGGCTCCTGGGGCAGATAGCCCACCCGGATGCCTTCCGCCGGGCGCGCCTCGCCGGAGAAATCCTTGTCCATGCCCGCCATGATGCGCAGCAAGGTGGACTTGCCCGAGCCGTTGTTGCCCAGCACGCCGATCTTGGCGTCGGGGAAGAACGACAGGTGCACATTATCCAGGACCTTCTTCCCGCCGGGATAGGCCTTGGTGAGGCTGTGCATATGATAAGCGTATTGATAGGAGGCCATGCGCCACCGGCTCCGGGAAGGACTGCGTGAGTTTGGCGCCGGTTCTAGCGGTCCCGGCGGCAGGCGGCAAGGCGCGCGTGGGCCGCGACGCCAGGACCGAGCGGGCGCGCCGCGCCCCACAACAGGCATTGCGCGCGGTGGCGCGCTTATTGGGGAGGTCAGCACGTGGGCGATCACCATCACCCCGATCCGGCGCCAGGCGCCGTGGATTGGAAAGAGCATGGCGTCAAGGTGGTTCCGGGGGATGATCTCGACCCCAATACCGCCCAGACCCCCGGCATGAACCGGGCCACCGCCATCAACCGCGCCCGGGCGGGCGCAGAGAAGCTGTGGGCGGGCACCGTGCACATCCATCCCGATGCCAAGACCGGCGCGCATCACCATGGCGACCTGGAGAGCGTCATCTTCGTGGTGAAGGGGCGCGCCCGCATGCGCTGGGGCAATCATCTGGAATTCACCGCCGAGGCCGGCCCCGGCGATTTCATCTATGTACCGCCCTATGTGCCGCACCAGGAAATCAACGCCTCGCCGGACGAGATCCTGGAATGCGTGCTGGTGCGCTCCGGCCAGGAGCCGGTGGTGGTCAATCTCGACATCACCCCCGTGGAGGCGCCCAGCACGGTGAAATGGATCGACCCGATCCATAAGGTCTAGGGCGCCCCCCGCCTCCGCCCAGGCGGCCCAGACGATGGTCCGGGCCGCCCGGACCGGTCAGAAGCGGACGGACATGCGCACGCTGCCTTCCTGGGCGAGGAAGTCGGCGCCGATCTGAGCTTTGTATTCGCCGCGCAGCTCATATTTGCTGTTGGCGAAGAACTGCAGACCTGCCCCGACATCCATCAGCGTGTTCGGCAGATCGGCGGTGGAGGTGAAGCTCAGCGGGCTGTTTACCGAATCGTCGAACGCGATGTTGGTGCTGAGACCGCTGTTGCTGAGGAAGGTGGCCCCCACCGACGCATAGGGGCGCAACCAGCTGGTGGGCGACAGATCCATCCGTGTGCCGATCTCCACCGCCGGGCTGATGGAGAAGGTCCATTCCCGCATGGCGGAGACGCTCATGCGCGCGGCGCTCCCGTCCGTATCCGTCGTGCCGGGGACGTAGGTGTAGATCATGTCGGCGTCCACATAGGGCCGCAGGTAGAAGCCTGGCAGCGCGAACTCATAGGCCGCCCGCAGCCGCAGGCCCGAGGTCCACACCTGCGAGCTGTTCTCGGAGATCCAGGTGTCCGGCCCGATGTCGAGGGTGCGGATCGTGTCGTAATTGCCATAACCCGCAGTCACCGCGGCCGCCAGAAGCCACGGCCCCATCTGGTGCTTGAGGGCCAGCGAAAGGTCGCCGCTGGTGCCGCTGGCGCTGGAATAGCCGTCATTGCTGGAATAGCTGCTGTCGCTATAGGCCGCCGTGGCGCCCAGGAACCAGTCGGGGGCGACCTCCCACTGGGCGCCGATGCGGAACGACACCGTGTTCTGGCTGAAGCCGTCGCTGCTGGGGCTGTCGAACTGCTGAACCTTCGCGCCGATCACCCGCGACCACATGCACTGGCTTTCTTCCACCATCAGCCCGGTGTCGGAGAAGATCGGGCAGCTCATGGCGCTGCCCATGGCGGAGCGGGCCGCAAGAGTCTGGCCCACCGCGGGCGCCTGGATGCCCTCTGGCGACAGGCTGTCCAGCGCCTGCTGATAATCCAGGGCCGAGGTAATCTTGGCCATGGAGGCAAACAACGGCGCCTGGGACGCGTAACTGGCATCCCAGGTGCGTTGCAGATAGGCGGCGACGCTGGCTTCGTTCGGGTTGAGGGGGAAGGTGGCCGCCCCGACGAAATTGGCCGCCGGTTTCACCACCACGGCGTTGTCCGCTACCCGCGCGGACCAGGAGATGGGGCTGCCGGCGTTGGAGGTGATCGCCACCGGTGCTGCCGCCAGATCCTTGGACTTCACCACGGTGTAATCGCCGGGCAGCAACCCGCCGAACACGTTGGGCTGGATGGTGGGATTGCTCAGTTGAACCCGGTCGGCCACCAGCACATCGTTCTTGTTGGGGAAGGCGAGCGTGTTGATGTCCACCAGCAGCGTGCCGCCCAAAAAGCTCTGGCCGCCGAGCACCGGCAGCACGGCAATGGTGCCGACGCCGCCAATATCCAGGATGCCGGAACTGCGGAAGGTGCTGTCGGCGCCGCCGAGGTTCAGGACGCTGCCGGGCAGGCTGCGGTACGTGCCGCCGGGCTGGTTGTCGAACGTATTGCGCTCCGTGGTGCCGCCGCTGGCCAGGTTCACCGTACCGACGATGGTGCCGGAATTGAACACGTTGTCGATGCCGAACGACGTGCTGATCGCGGTGCCGGAGAGGGCGCTGACGCTGGCCGAAGCTGAGCGCAGCACGATCTCGTTGTAGGCGCCGCCATCGATGCGGATGCCCGCGCCTGTGCCGGAGCCGCCGGTGATGGTGGCGGCGTCCAAGGTCAGCCGGACGGACCCGCCGGCGGAGCGGCTGGGGTCCAGGGCACCATTGGTGGTCTGCACGCCGGATTGGGCAAAGATGCCGTAGGAATCCCGGCCGCTGGTGGAAATGGCGCCGTTGAGGGTCATGAAGATCCACCCCCCGCTGCCGCTGGCGCCCGCCCGCTTGGTGTCGCCAATCACCGGGATAGTGGTGCCGTTGAGATCGAACACCGTGCCGCCGCCGCCCCCGAGGCTCTGGGCGAAGATGCCGTGGGCGCGGGCGCCGCTGGTCTGGATGTTCACCTGCGCATCGGATTGCTGCATGGAGAGCCAGATCAGGCCGCCGCTGCCGCTGTTGGTCCCGTCGCGAACCACCTTGAGCGGATTGCCCAGGGTGACCTCGCCGGCGCCGCCATAGCCGCCGCCGCCGCCGATGGATTGCAGGAACACCGCGCTCGCCCCGTCGCCGGCGGTGCTGATGGCGGCGCGCCCGCCGAACACCACGGTGACATCGCCGCCATTGCCCGCGGCGCCGCCGATGCCGCCCACGCCGACGCCGATCTGCAGCTTGCCGGCCGAACTGGCGTCGCTGCCGAAGCCGCCGCCGCCGCCGATGCTCTGGGCGAAGATGCCGAAGGCGCCGGTGCCGAAGGTGGCGATCTCGCCGCTGTGGATCACGGTCACGGCGCCGCCATTGCCGCCGCCGCCGCCGGTGCCGCCGATGCTGTAATTGACCTGCGGGGTGGGCAGGATGGTGGTGGAGCGGTCGGCCACGGTGCCGGTCTGCACCAGGCCGAGATCCTTCAGGACGTCATAGGCCGCGTCCAGCCCCTCTTTCTGGACCAGGGAATTGGCGATCACCGTGGTGTTCAGCGGATCCTCGCGATTGATGAAGAACACCCCGCCGCCGCCGCCCACGCTCTGGGCGACGATGCCGTGCGCCTCGTTCCCGGAGGTGGTGATGCTGGCGGAATTGACCACCTGCACCCGCCCGCCATCGGAACTCTTGCCCGCGTCGCCGCCGATCTTCAGGTTGCCGGAGACGGAGATGCCGTCGGCGCTGATGGCGCCGCCGCCCACGCCGCCGCCGCCGCCCACGCTCTGGGCGAAGATGCCAAAGGCGCCGCCGCCGAGGGTGGAGATGCTGCCATTGTTGGTCACCGACACCGCGCCGCCGGCCCCGCCGCCGCCACCGCTGCCCCCCACCGAGCCGGTCAGGTTGATCTGGTTCGCCCCGGCCGCATAGCCGCCACCGCCCGCGCCGCCGCCGCCGCCGATGGATTGGGCGAAGATGCCGGCGGAGGCGTTGCCGAGGGTCAGCACGTCCCCCTGGTTGACCACCGTGACCTCGCCGCCATCGCCGCCCTTGGCGCCGGAGCCGCCGATGGCCACCGTCAGCGCCCCATCTTTTAGCTTCACGGCGTCGGCAGAGCTGAACTGCTTGAGCGTGCTTTTGACCACGTCGCCAAACTGCGAATAAAGGTAGTTCAGCGCCGCCGTGGTGCCGGCGGCATAGAGGCGCTCCAGCACCGTCTTGTCCTTCCCCGCCGCCGCCTTGAATGCCTTCAGCACGTCCTTGGCGGTGGAGAGGCGTTGCTGGGCGGTGCTCTTCTTGTCGAAGAAGCCCGCGTCCTCCGCCTTCTTGGCATCGTCGCCGAATTGCGTGGAGACGAGCTTGTTGACCTTCAGAAGTTCTTCCGCCACCTGGATGATGAACTGGTCCGGCGCATCGCCGAACGACACCGCGCTCTTCGTCTTGCCCGCGAAGGCGCCGCCGGCGCCGCCGCCGCCGCCCACGCTCTGGGCGAAGATGCCGGCCGATCCGGCGCCCTGGGTTTCGATGCTGGCGCCGGCGACGTTGGTGACGGTCACTTTGCCGCCATTGCCGCCGTCGCCACCGGTGCCGCCCATGTTCAGGCTGCCCGCGAGCTTGCCGCCACCCGATCCCAGATAGCCGCCGGCATTGCCGCCGCCGCCGCCGACGCTCTGGGCAAAGAGGCCCCGGCTGTCGGACCCGGTGGTGAGCACGGAGCCCAGGTTGGTCACCTCCACGGCACCGCCGGCGCCGCCTTTGCCGCCCGTGCCGCCCACCGTGTAGTTGGCGGTCATGGCATCGGCGATGGGCAAGGCGCCGGTGAGGCTTGAAAGGGTGTCGTTCCAGGAAATGCCGGAGGCGGTGGTGGTGGACGCCGTGCCGCCATCGCCGCCGCCGCCGCCCACGCTCATGGCGAGGATGCCGTGGGAGAAGGCCCCCTGGGTCTGGATGGTGCTGGCATTGGTCACCGTGACCGCATCGCCCTTGCCGCCGCCGCCGCCGCTGCCGCCGAGCCCGATGGCCACGCCGACGTTCTGGTACAGCCCCATGAGATCGGCCACCGAATTGGCCGATCCAGCGGCACCGCCGCCGCCGCCGATGGATTGGGCGAAAATGCCGTAGGCCTTGCCGCCGGTGGTGGTGATGGCGGCGTAATTGTTGACCGCCACCTGCCCGCCATTGCCGCCGTCCCCGCCGGCACCGCCCATGGCATAGGAAATGGCCACGGAGGGATATTCGGGCGGCGACACGGCCAACGCATAACTGGAGGCATTGCCCGCCTTGCCGCCACCGCCGCCGACGCTGCGCGCCTCGATGCCATTGGCCTCGCCCCCGGCCGTGGACAGCACCGAGGTATTGTCCACGGTCACCCGTCCGCCATTGCCGCCCTTGCCGCCGGCCCCGCCCACCGCGACGGACACCGAGGCCAGCACCCCCACGGTGCTGGCCGCCGCGGTCCCGCCGGCGCCACCGGAGCCGCCGACGCTTTGCGCGACGATGGCGCTGGAGGCCGCGCCCCGAGTGGTGATGGTGGGCGCGCTCACCCCATTGGTGCTGAAGGCCGCGGCGATCTCCACCGTGCCGCCATTGCCGCCGCCGCCGCCGGCCCCACCGGCCGCATAGCCCAGCAGGATGCCGCGGGCGGTGGCGGGACCGCCGGAGCCGCCGCCGCCGCCGATGCTCTGGGCCAGCACGCCATAGGCCTGCGCTCCTTCGGTGAGGATCGAGCCGGAATTGCTGAAGGTGACCTTGCCGCCGTCGCCGCCGGTGCCACCGGTGCCGCCCGCCCCGAAAAAGAACAGGCCGCCGCTGCCGCCGGACCCGCCGCCGCCGGTGGCCGGGGTGATGGACTGGGCCTGGAACGCGCCCAGCGCGTTGCCGCCGCCGATGCTCTGCAGCAGCAGGCCGGTGCCACCGTCCCCGGAGGTGTGGATGGCGCCGGCATTGGTGACCGTCACCGTATTGCCGTTCCCCGCCGCGCCCCCGTCGCCGCCGCTGAACACCGCGCCGCCGCCCTTGCCGCCGGAGCCGCCCACGGACTGGGCGATCAGGCCATAGGCATAAAGGGCGCTGGTGGTGATGGACCCGGCCTGCGTGACGCTGATCACCCCGCCATTGCCGCCGGTGGCGCCCGGCTGGCCGCCGGCATCCGGCTGCGCCCCCCCTCGCCCGCCGACGGATTGCAGCAGCACCGCGGTGGAATAATTGCCGGTGGTTTCCACGCTGCCGGCGTTGGTGAAGCTGACCGTGCCGCCAACGCCGCCATTGGTCACGTAAGGCCGTGAAAATGCGGTGCCGCTGCCGCGCACGGACCCGTCGCCGCCCAGGGATTCGGCGATGATGGCGGGGGCATTGTCGCCGGAGGTCCTGGCGCTGGCCTGCGCCGACAGGACCACCGTCACGGGACCGGCAGCCCCGCCCTTGTCCACCGCGATCCGGCCGACATTGCTGCCGCCCCCGCCCGCATTGCCGCCCGCCGAACGGGCCCAGAGGGCCGCGAAGTTGCTGCCCGTAGTCTGGGCGATCGTCTGCAAGGTCAGCGTCACGCTGCCGCCGTCGGCGCCCTTGCCCACGCCCTGCTGACCGAAACCGCCGGCCCCGCCTTGCGAATAGAGCCGCACCAAAGCGCTCTGCGTGGCCTGGGTCCCGGCCCCGGACAGGGCGCCCTGCTGGACCAGAGAGACGGCGCCGGCCGCGCCGCCATCGGCGCCGGGTTCATCGAAGGGGCCAAAAGCGGCACCGGCCCCGCCCGCCCCACCCACCGAGCCCAGTTCGACGGCGGTGGACCGAGCGCCTGTGGCCGTGAACCCGTTGGTGAGGCCGATGGGCAGTCCCACGCCGCCCGCCGTTGCCGGGGTATTGCTGCCGATTAGAGGCACATAGGCGTTGGTGCCGATGGCGCCTTGCGACACCTGCCGGATGATCCGGTCTTCCGATGCCGCGGGAGCGGGGAAAAGGGCCGTCGCGGCGGCCACGGCTGACAGGCTAACGCCACTGATAACAAACAGCCGACATGAAAGATTACGAAAGATTTTGAAATCCTGCGACATAGGCCCCACCCAGATGACGCGCAAAGCACACTATAGAGAAACAGGCTAAGCTTGAAGTCTCAGGCCCGTTCTTTCAGATCTGATCCTTACACTCGAACAGCTTTCTCCCTTCGGTAAAATGCAGCCTCCCATGCATTTATCTGTTCCAAAAAGCCAGGCAGCCCTCTCCCACCGCGCCCGCGCGGGTGCGCACCGGATGCGCCCCGTCCTGCCGAAGCGGGGGGCGCGCCGCAGCCGGCGCGCCGCCCCCGCAATCCGCCGCCGCGCGTGGCGTTGCGCGACTCGTGGCGGCAGGGGACCTCTGCCTGTCCGGTCCGGCCGGTGGCGCGTGCCGCGCTATCCACAGGCGGATGCTTTGCCGTTGAAGGGATTTGCCCCCTGTTGCGCCAGCGGTGACGAATGTCTGTTGCAATCCCATCCGGCTTTTGGCATAGACACGCACCTGCCGGGGGGCTTCACCCCTGCCGGCGTTGGATGCGGGCGTAGCTCAGGGGTAGAGCACAACCTTGCCAAGGTTGGGGTCGTGGGTTCGAATCCCATCGCCCGCTCCAAATTTTCCCAATAAAATCAGATAGCTAGCAAACGCCCTTCGGGGCGTTTTCTGCTTAGATTCGCCCGCGAACGCGACATTCTGAGCAGAATCTATGCTCCCGGAAGAAAATTCCCGGATGCCATGGCGTGCGTTCGGCAGCTTTCTAAGCGGCGGCGCTGCACCGATGCGCTGCGCGTGGCGGCGCCTGGAGCGGCCGCGACGCAAAGCCCGTCTGCAACTCTCGACGTAGCCGCAACTTTGCGTATCAATATCCAGACGCTGTTCAACACGCCGGAGCCCGGATGGCTGCGCCGTTCTCCACCTCGATCGAATTGCGC
Source organism: Azorhizobium sp. (assembly GCA_965227945.1). Classification (GTDB taxonomy): domain Bacteria; phylum Pseudomonadota; class Alphaproteobacteria; order Rhizobiales; family Xanthobacteraceae; genus Azorhizobium. Next base: position 447,641 of record CBDDGQ010000006.1, read on the forward strand.
CACCTGCGCTATTTCGTGGCGGCCGGCGAGCACGGAAGCTTCCGCAAGGCCGGGGTGGTTCTTGAGGTCAAGGAATCGTCCATCAGCCGGAGCGTTCGGGATCTGGAGGATGAGATCGGCGTCTCGCTGTTCATCCGGCATTCAAGCGGGGTGAACCTCACTCTGGCGGGGCAGCGCTTTCTGAACCGCACGCGCCAAGCGCTCGATGACCCGCACGGGGAAGCCGGGCCGTATTGTCAGGGTCGGGGCGACGTTCAACTGCCGGCGGATGATCTCCTGGCCGGCATCGTTGATGGTGTCCTGCGCCCCGCTCTGCAGGGCCTGGATCAATGCATCCTGATCATCCGTGGCGAGCTCGGCGCTGACGGAGAGCAGCGTCGAGAGGCCAACCGCCTTGGCGAGGTCCCACCAGTGCATGTCGACGCCGTCCTCGAGGCCGGCATACCCCTCTGCGCATCCGTGCCGGGCTGGCGCTCCAGCACGATGGAGCGACCATTGGGGAAGATCAGCCGGTTCCAGACCAGCAGGATGCGGCGTTGGCCGAAGCCGACGTCATTGTCATATTGGCCGAGCAGCCGCGTACCCTTCGGAATGATCAGGATGCGGCCGGTCGGGCTGTCATAGACGTTCTCGGTCGCCTGCGCGGTGATCTGGCCCGGCAAGTCGGAGCGGATGCCGGTGATGAGCGCGGCGGGGATGACAGCGCCGGCCTGCAACACATAAGGTGAGGCCGGTGCCATCACGCGATCGGATGCGACCACGCGCCGATCGACTGCGGCATTGAGGAAGGCAAGTTGGCGGTCCTGGGCTGAAGGCGTACCGCCCGGCCCGACGGCGCCAAGGCCGCTGAAGCCGGAAGCACTCGTCGCCGACGGAGCCGTCGCGCGAGCCTGCGCCGCCTGGAAGAATACGCGACTGGTCCGCTCGGCTTCTTGTTCGGCAAGAAGCCGCTGCTGCTCGGGATCGACCTGTGGCGCTGTCATTGTCGGCGGCACGACGGGCTGGCCGCAGTTCTGCGCATCAAGGATCGGCCGGCCGAGATCGCCGGGCAGCGGCGGACCCAGGATCGGCCCGGTGTAGTCCCGCGGCAGGCCGGCAAGGCCGTCGGCGGTGGAGCGGTTCTGGGTGGAGTAGAGCTCCTCGCCGCCGGAGCCCTTGTCGCGACCCTGCAGCGCATAGATCAGGGCGCCGCCTATGCCGAGGCTGACAACCAGCCCGGCGCCAGCGAGGACCTTGCGCGAGGGACGCGTGACGCGCGGCGGCTCGGGACGCAGCCGCATGGCGGCGGCGTGATCGGTGGTCGGAGCGCCGAGATCCGCCTCGAGGTCATGATTGTCGGGGCTGCTCATGATGCCGGCCTCACGTCCGTGCGCTCGATCCGCACCTTCTGCGGACGCTCGCCGTCACCAATGCGAAGCTCGGCCGCACCGAACAGCCGGTCGACGATCAGGATGTTCTGGTGGATGCGGCTGTTGACGATCTGGGCTTCGCCATCCGCGCCAATGACGAAGAGCGGCGGCATCTCGCCTTGCACGATGCCGCGCGGGAACTCGACATAGACCTTGCGCCCGTCGTCATAGACGGCCATTGGCCGCCAGGATGGCGTGTCGCCGGAGAGTGCGTAGCGATAGTTGCGGGCAGTGAAGCTCGGGATGAGCGGCGTCGGCGGAGCACTGGGGCGTTGGGTTCCCGGAACCTGCGGATAGGCCCAGGCGACGGCCGGCATATAGGGCTTCTCGCCGGCCCGCAGCTCGATCATATAGCTGCGCCGGTTCGCACCCTCGCCGCTCTCAGTGTCGCCGATGATCCAGCGCGCGGTATCGCCTGCCGCGATGGGGCCGGCGCCGGTCAGGCTCTCGCCCGGCTCCAACGCGATGTTGGTGATCTGGCCGGGCGCGGCATAGACCTGATAGAGCGCGCCCTCGCTCCACGGGTAGATCTGGATGGCGTTGTAATAGCCTTCTCGGCGCGGCTCGATCCGCGCGGCGGCATTGGCGTTCTCGACGCGGGCGACGGGCGTTTTGGCGTCCGTGCCGCCCTTGGCCGGCGTCCAGGCGGGCGGCGTGTGGAGCGGGCGCGGCCGGTCATCCGCAACCACTGTCGGCACCGTCGGCAGCGCCGGCACGTCACTGTCATAGCTGATCTGCGGCGGCTTCGGCGCCGAGGCGCAGCCGCCCAACATCGTCGCCGAGAGCAGGAGCACCGCAAAGGCGGATCGGCGCAGGGCCGGAGATGTGGATTTACGGAATGACGTGTTCACTGGCTCATCTCCCGCGACCAACTGATGGCGTTGACATAGATGCCGAGCGGATTGGTACGCAGGCGCTCGGCATCGCGCGGCGACTGGATCACCAGGGTCAGGATCGCGCTCCAGCGCTCGGTGGCGGCCAGCTGGCCGTTCTCATAGCGCCGCTCGACCCAGGCGAGGCGGAAGGAATCCGGCGAGGCCCGGATGACGCTGGAGACCTCGACGGAGATCTGCTGTTTGCCCACCCGGGTGAAGGGATCATTGGCGCGGGCGTAGTCGTTGAGCGCGGCGGCGCCCCGATCGGTGGCGAACTCATAGGCCCTGAGCCAGTTCTGCCGCACGATAACGGGATCGGCCGGCAGGCTGCGCACCTGCTCGATGAAGCGGGCGAGATCCGCCTGCTCCTCAACCAGATCGGTCGGCGCCTCACCGAGGCCCTATCGCCTCGGGGTCCCCGTCGCGCTCGCGATGGGGTGAGGATTGCGACCGCAGCGCAGCGGAGGACGGCACAGGCGCGACTTTGTTGCTTCGCGAGGAATGACGGCGATCCGGGGCCCCGCGCAGCGCGCGGGGTGGGCGTCGGCAGGGGAAGAAAGTCGGGACCAGCCGTTGTGGCATAGGCGCTCGAGGCGCAGCCGTCCTTCGGCTAGTTCAGCCCATTGAAGAGGCCGCCTGGAGCAGGCACGGACGGATGGATGACGGAGAGGTGTGGCCCGCGCGCCGGATATCGAGACCCGACCGGCCAACACCGGTAGACGGTGCCTTGAGCCCGGCCAAGCAGCGCATTCCCCGTCCCGCCACTGCCGGCGAAACACTTTGGCTAATGTGGTCTTTTTGACCGCGATGCGGTCGCCGTTCTCCACACATACCAATCCTGCCGTACAGCAGGGCGAAACGACGCTCCGGACTTCCGGTACCTTCCGGCCCAACGGACGACGCGGATAACAAAACCAGCCGCCGTCCGTTTCGCCGAACGGATATGCGCTGTCAGGAGAGTAGGCAACTGCCCAGGCTGAATGTCAGGGCTTCGGCAATAAACCCGACAACAAGTGCGCCGAACCATCCGGAGCCGGTGCCATAGGCCCATGTGCCCGCCGTGGTGCCCGGCAACAGCGGAAAAGCGAACACCACATGCGTGAAGAGCAGCCAGCAAAGGAACGCAGTGGTCAGCATGCTCAGGAGAATGCCGAGCAAGCTCTGACGGCTCGCGGCACTTACCGCCGTGGCACCGAGCTGCTGACGGAAGGGTGGCCAGCAATGGACCGTATGCGGCGATTGTTCATCGTGTCGCCTCGGCATCTGTAACTCTTTAGCGTCGCCGGTCGCCTCTGTCCCATGCCTACGATTGACACGCCTCCTTAACGCAATCGCTGCACCCTCACCACAGAATTATTCTGATATTGCAGATTGACATGCCCACTTGGGGATTATATCTGATGTTCCAGAATAAGAGTGAAGGACGAGCCATGGCGAGGAAAGTGATCCTGACCTGTGCGGTAGTGGGCGAAAACGAGTTCAATCGCCGGCATCCGAGCTTCCCGGTGACGCCGGCGCAGATCGCCGATGCCGCCCTGGAAGCGGCCGAGGCCGGGGCTTCCGCGGTCCATCTCCATGTCCGCGATCCGCAGACCGGCGCCGGCTCGCGCGATCCGGATCTGTTTCTCGACATGGTGACGCAGGTGCGGGACCGTGGCGTGAAGGCGGTGCTCAACGTCACCTGCGGCGGCGGTGCCACCTATGTGCCGGATCCGGCGGACGAAAGCCGCGGGGGGGCCGGCACGGACATTGCTACGGCAGAAGAGCGGGTGCGGCACATCGAAATGACGCGCCCGGAGATGTGCTCCATTGACGTTACGACCCAGAACCAGATGGATGGCGCCAAGGAATACGTCTATCTCAATTCGCAGCAGACCTTGCGCAAGATGGCGAAGCGCTTCCAGGAACTGGGCGTCAAGCCGGAGATCGAAGTCTTCGCCCCCGGCGACATCCTCTTGGCCAATAAAATGCTGGAGGAGGGCCTGTTCGATGCCCCGCCCGTGTATCAGATCGTCACCGGCACCCTTTGGGGCCTGCCTTCCAGCGCGGAAACCCTGATCTATATGCGCAACCTCCTGCCCGAAGGCGCCAATTGGGCCGCGTTCGGCATCGGGCGGATGCAATTGCCCATGGTGGCGCAGGCGACGCTTCTGGGCGGCAACGTGCGCGTCGGGCTGGAGGACAATCTCTATCTCAAACGCGGTGTCTTCGCCACCAATGGTGATCTGGTGCGGGCAGCCCGCACGCTCATCGAGACCCTGGGCTTCGAGGTGGCCACCCCAGACGAGGCGCGGGCGATCCTGGGCCTGCGGCCGCTATGACGGCGGCGCTGCTGGTTCCATGGAAGGGGACCCATCCGCGCGTGGCGCCCGACAGCTTCGTCGCACCCACCGCCGTGCTGGTGGGGGATGTGGAGGTGCGCTCCGGCGCCAGCATCTGGTATGGCGCCGTGGTGCGTGGTGATGATTGCGCGATCATTATCGGCGCCGGCGCCAACGTCCAGGACGGTGCCGTCATTCATGCCGATCTCGGCAATGATGTCGAGATCGGCGCGGAGGCGACCATCGGCCATCGGGCGCTCATTCACGGCTGCTGCGTCGAGGCTGGGGCGCTGGTGGGCATGAATGCAGTGGCGCTGGATGGCGCGCGGATCGGACGGGAAGCACTGCTGGGTGCCAACGCCCTGTTGACCGCGGGCAAGATCATCCCGCCGCGCCGGCTATGGAAAGGCGCACCGGCCAGCGACCAGCGCGAACTCACCGAGGCGGAACTGGAGCATGTCCGCCACGGGGTTGCCCTGTATCGTGAAAAGACCCGCCTACATCTTCTGCCGCCGCCTCCGCTTGAGCTTAGCGCTTGATCCGCCCAAGCTGTGGATGGGTGAACCGCTTACGGATGTCGGCGCCCACGCGTAATCGAGAGGAAAAGCATGACGCGATCTGACCCACAAAGGGTGCTGGTGACCGCGGGCGCGGGGGGCGCCGGACGCACCATGGTGCGCGCGTTGCTCGCTCGCGGCGACCACGTCCTGGCGTGCGACCTGGACGGCAATGCTTTGGCACAGCTCAAGGATGAACTGCCAAGCGTGGAGGTGCTCGCCTGCGATGCCGGTTGCGCCGAAGCGATCGATGACACGGTGACCAAGGCGCAGCATGTGCTCGGCGGCATCGATGTGCTGGTGAACAATGTCGGCATTTCCGGCCCCACCGCTGCGGCCGAGGACATCACCACCGAGGCGTGGGAGACCACGCTGCGGGTCAATCTCACCAGCCATTTCCTGTTTGCGCGCGGCGTCATTCCGGCGATGAAGTGGCAGGGCAGCGGCGCCATCATCAATATCTCCTCCGGCAGCGCCAAGGTGGGGCTGCCGCTGCGGCTGCCTTATGTGGTCTCGAAAGGGGCCGTGCTGAGCCTCACCGTCAACCTTGCCCGCGAGCTGGGGCCGTTCGGCATCCGGGTGAACGCCATCCTGCCCGGGCCGATCCGCGGCGCCCGCATGGCGCGCATCATTGCGGAAAAGGCCAAGGCGCTCGGCGTCAGCGCGGCGGATTATGAAGCCTCGCTCACCCGCTACACCTCCATGCGGACGCTGATGGATCCCGAGGACATCGCGGCCATGGTCCTGTTCCTCGCCTCGGAGGGCGGGCGCTTCGTCACCGGCCAGATGATCGGTGTCGACGGCAATCTGGAGTGGGAAGAATAGGCGCGTCGACGGCAGGCAATTCGGAGCGGTTGGGACCAGACATGCTACAGTTTGCAGTGGACACGGGCGGCACGTTCACGGACCTCATCGTGCGCGAGGCGGACGGCCAAGCCAGGATGTTCAAATCGCCCACGACGCCAAAGGATCCGATCCAGGGCGTGCTCGATGTGCTGGCGGTGGCGGCGGCGGACTATGGCTTGGCGCTGGACGGCTTTCTTGCCCGCGGGGTGCGGCTGGTGCATGCGACAACCCACGCGCTTAATGCGGTGGTCACCGGCAATGCGGCACGCACCGCGCTTATCGTCACCGCTGGCCATCCGGACATCCTGACCCTGCGAGAAGGCGGGCGCGACCAGCCGTTCAATTTCAGCATCCCCTATCCCGAGCCTTACATTCCGCGCAACCTCACCTTCGAGATGCCGGGGCGCATTCTCGCCGACGGCACCGTCCTCAGCGATATGGACGAGGCGGCGGCTCGCGGCGTGCTGGCGGACGTGGCCGGCGCCAAGGTGGATGCGGTGGCGGTGTGCCTGTTGTGGTCCATTGCCAATCCGGCCCATGAGAAGCGGGTCGGCGCGCTGATCGAAGCCTGCCTGCCGGGCATCCCCTTCACCCTGTCGCACGAGATCAACCCGGCGATCCGCGAATTCCGCCGCGCCTCCTCCGCGGCGGTGGATGCCTCGCTCAAGCCGCAGATGGCGGCCTATATGCGCAATCTGGAGGCGCGCCTGAAGGCTTCCGGCTTCAGCGGGCGCACGCTGGTGGTGACATCACAGGGCGGCGTGATCGATGCGGCCGATGCGGCCTTCGCCCCGATCCATATCCTGAATTCCGGCCCCTCCATGGCGCCGGTGGCAGGCCGCTATTTCGCCGATCTCGACGAAGGCATGGACAATGTGATCGTCGCTGATACCGGCGGCACCACCTATGACGTCAGCCTGGTCCAGCGCGGCGAAATTCCCACCACGCGCAATACCTGGATCGGCCCACCCTATCGCGGCGTGATGATCGGCTTTCCCTGGGTGGACGTGAAGAGTGTCGGCGCCGGCGGCGGCTCCATCGCCTGGGTCGATGGGGGCGGGCTTCTGCGCGTGGGCCCGCAAAGCGCGGGCGCGGCGCCTGGCCCGGTGGCCTATCTGCGCGGCGGCACCGAGCCCACCGTCACCGATGCCTCGCTGGTGCTTGGCCATCTCGATCCCGACAATTTTCTGGGCGGTGCCATGACGCTCTCGCGGGAGGCCGCGTGGAATGCCCTGTCCCAGCGCGTGGCCACCCCGCTCGGCGTCTCGGTGGAAGAGGCGGCGGACGCGGTGCTCACGGTCGCCACGGAGAATATGGTCCAGGCCATTCTCGACATCACGGTCAACCAGGGTGCCGACCCGCGAACAGCGATCCTCATCGGCGGCGGCGGCGCGGCAGGGCTGAATTCGGTGCGCATCGCCCGACGTCTGGGCTGCCGCGGCCTCCTGGTCCCGCAGGTCGGCCCGGTGCTGTCGGCGGCGGGGGCGGTCATGTCGGACCTCAAGGCGGATTTCCGCGCCGCCTTCTTCACGCGGACGACGGCGTTCGATTTCTCCGGCGCCACGGCCGTTCTGACGGACCTCACCGCCAAGGCCAAGGCCTTCATTGCCGGCCCCGGCGCCGGATCGCTGGAGACCCAGATCCGCTACAGCGTGGAGGCGCGCTACGCCACCCAGGTGTGGGAGATCGAGGTCCCGCTGCGCGCCGGCATGCTCACCGACACCGATGCGCTCGTCGATTTCGTGGCCGACTTTCATGGACGGCACCGCGGCCTGTTCTCGTTCGATGATCCGAACTCTGCCATCGAGATCGTCGGCTGGTCGGCGCAGGCGACCTGCCGCCTCAACCAGACCAATGAGATCCGCATCGCACCGGAGGGTGGGGGCGCGGCGGTGGCGCCGACCCTGCGGCAGGCCTATTTCCGGGCCGTCGGCTGGGCCGAGACGCCGGTCTATCATTTCGACCGGCTCGAACCGGGCCGCGAGATCGCCGGCCCAGCGATCATCGAAAGCCGATTGACGACCGTGGTGGTCGATCCCGGTGCCGTCTTCACCAGTCGGCCGTCGGGCAGCCTGTTCGTACGCGTGGAGACAGAGCAATGACACCGGCGCTCGACATGGACGGCGTGACCCTGGCGTTGATCAACAGCCGGCTGGAAGGCGTCGTTCGCAAGATGGCGAATACCCTCCTGCGCACCGGCCGCTCCGGCGTGCTCAATATCGCCCGCGACTTCTCCTGCTGCCTGCTGACGGCGGAGGCGGAGCTCCTGGTGGCCAACGAGGCGCTGCCCATCCATACCCTGTCGGGGCCGGACATCATGGCCCGCAGCATGAAGGCGCTGCATCCCGATCTGCGCCGGGGTGATGCCTTCCTGAACAACTCACCCTATCACGGCTGCAGCCATGCGGCGGACCACACCATCCTGATGCCGGTGGTCGACGGCGAGGGGCGCCACCGTTTCACCGTGCTGTGCAAGGCGCACCAGGCCGATATCGGCAACTCGCTGCCGACCACCTATCACGGCACCGCCAAGGATGTGTATGAGGAAGGTGCGCTGATCTTCCCTGGGGTGAAGGTCCAGTCCGACTACCGCATCAACGAAGACATCGCCCGCATGTGCCGGATGCGCATTCGCGTGCCGGACCAGTGGTGGGGCGACTTCCTGGCCATGAACGGCGCCGCCCATATCGGCGAGCAGGAGATGCTGAAGCTCGCCGACGAACTGGGCTGGGACACGCTCGAGCGCTTCGCCGCCAATTGGATGGACTATAGTGAGCGGCGGATGATCTCCGCCATCTCCGCTCTGCCGAAGGGGAAGAGCCGGGCCTCCTCCATCCATGACCCGATCCCCGGCACACCGCCGGACGGGATCAAGGTGCAGGTGGCGGTCGCCATTGATCCGGAGGCGGCGCGCATCTGCGTCGACCTGACCGAGAATATGGATTGCCTGCCCTGCGGCCTAAATCTGTCTGAGGCCTGCGCCCGGACATCGGCCATGATCGGCGTGTTCAACTCCATCGATTCCACCGTGCCGAAGAATGCCGGCTCGTTCCGGCGCCTGGATGTGCGCCTGCGCGAGAATTGCGTGGTCGGCATTCCCCGTCATCCCACCTCCACCTCGGCGGCCACCACCAACCTGGCCGACCGCGTCGCCAATAGCGTGCAGCGGGCGATTGCCGAACTGGCCGACGGCTACGGCCTGGCTGAATGCGGCGCCGGCCTGCCCGCCTCCACCTCGGTGGTGTCCGGGGTCCATCCGCAGACGGGTCCGTTCATCAACCAGCTGTTCCTCGGTCTCACCGGCGGCGCCGGTGCGGGGCGCGCGGATGCCTGGCTGACGATTTGCCATGTGGGCAATGCCGGCCTGTGCAGCGTCGACAGCGTGGAACTGGACGAGCAGCGCCAGCCGCTGGTGGTGTTCACCCGCCGTCTGCTGCCGGACACGGAAGGGGGCGGCGCCCATGTGGGCGCCCAGGCCTGCGAAGTGGAGTTTGGGCCCATCGGCTGCACCATCAGCGCCGCCTTCGTCAGCGATGGCGAGCAGAACCCGCCCCAGGGCGCCCGCGGCGGCCTCACCGGCCACGCCGCCTCACAGACCTTCATCGATGCGCAGGGCAACGCCATGCGCCTGCCGAATTGCGCCCAGGTGACGGTGCAGCCCAACGAGCGCATCCGTTCCATCTCGACCGGAGGCGGCGGCTATGGCGATCCACGCCGCCGCGATCCAGCCTTGGTGCGCCGCGATCTTGCGGCCGGGCGGATCACGCCGGAGCGGGCACTGTCAGTCTATGGCGTGGCTGCATCTGGAGAGGCGTGAACGCGGGCGGTGCCGGGCGCCGCCCCTCATCTTCACGGCTTCAAGGTCTTGGAAATTTCCTCGAATGCGCCCACCAGATCCCGCTGGAGCGCCGCCTCGGCGGCCGTGGCGTCATTGCGGGCCAGCGCATCGAGCATCTCCCGATGTTCAGGCGCCGTGTCGCCGGGATAATGCACCTGGCTGACGAAATTGTAGAGCATGGGGCCGATCCGCAGCCATAGGGATTCGATCATCTTCATGAGGATGTCCGAGCCGGCCATGCGGTAGATGTCGAAGTGGAACTGACAGTTGGGAAGAAGTGAGCTGCTCTTGTTGGGGTTGGGATCACGCAAGAGGGCTTCATACTGATCATTCAACGCCCGCAGGCGCGCCACGTCGTCGGCGGTGGCCACCGCTGCCGCCTGCCGGATGGCCAAGCCTTCCAGTTGCAGGCGGATCTCGAGGATCTGGCGGAATTCCTTCCGGCTTGGGCTGTTGACGAAGAAGGCGCTCTTGTTGCGCGACGTGAGCGCGCCATCCGCCTCCAGGTGCTTCAGGGCTTCGCGCACGGGGGTCGAACTCACGCCCATCATCTTGGACAATGAGCGGGAGGTGACGGAATCCCCGGGCAGGATCATGCCGGACATGAGACCGACGCGGATTGCATCCTGTACGCGCTGGGACAGGGAGATGGATGGATCGTCCGCCAAGGGCGGGAGCGCGGGCGCACGGGCTTGGCGGCGGCCAGCGCCGGGCCGGCGGATCTTGCGGGCTTCTCCCGTTTTTGTCATGTCCAACTCCCTCTGCAAACGTTTGGGCCCCCCTGGTCCGGGAGGCCTGCGTCCTCTGCCGATGCCGGTCCGGGGGCCTCATCGGCGCCCGGTGCCCTCACATGCCGGCGGTGAAGCCCTCATCCGCCAGGATGGTTGTGCCATGGATGGCCTTGGCCGCATCGCTCACCAGGAAGGCGATCAGGCCGGCCATGTCCTCCGGGTCCGAATAGGTCCGCCCACTGGGCGTCTTCTCGGCCATAGCGTCCAGGAACGGCTTCAGTTCCGGCTTGGTGCGGATATCCGCATTCATGGGGGTCGCGGTGTTCCCCGGTGCGATCGCATTGATATTGATTCCGTGCGGCGCCAGCTCCAGCGCGAGCGAGCGCGTGAGCATGGCAATGGCCGCCTTGGTGGCGCAATAGACGGCGTAAGGCTTGAGCCCGATGAAGGCGGCGCAGGAGGAGACATTAACGATCTTGCCGCCGCCACTGCGCTTCATGAGCCCGGTCGCCGCGCTGATGGAGAAGATGGTGCCCTTGAGATTGATGTCGATCATCCGGTCGATCTCAGACCGAGGGGTCTCGCCCATGGGCGTGGGATAGAAGACCCCGGCGGAGTTCACCAGAATGTCGAGCCGGCCGTGCGCTGCTTCCACCGAACCGAACAGGGCGGTGAGTGCTGCCTCATCGGTGACGTCCGCCACCGCGGCGAAGCTGCTGCCGCCGGCCTCGGCGATGGAGGCTGCGACCGTCTGCGCCTTCTCGAGGCTGCTGCTGGCAACCACGCCCACGTGCGCGCCGTCGGCGGCCATGCGCCGGGCGGTCGCTTCGCCAATTCCTTGCGTTCCGCCAAGGACGACCGCAATCTTTCCTTTCAAACTCATATCCGTTCTCCTCAGATGGATCGCCTGTCGCGCATGCACTTAATTGTGATATTGCAGATATATTCAGAACTGTCCGTGGCGTGCAAGCCGTAAATCCGCGCATTTCTCAGGCGCCGTCTGCCCCAAGTTGCGGCTTGACTATTTCTGACACATCAGAATGAATGTGGGTCGGGATATGTGCGGCGCCGCCGGGAAAAGGATCTCGCGGCCGCCGTATTTCCTCCGCGCTCGCCCTCCTTTGCGCAAGGTGAGCGCCGGATCATATCGGATGGGAGACGGCGGCGTGGCGCACACCAACGAGCGGACACTCACGCCCGCGGACACCCTTGCGGACCAACTGGACGCCGGGGTCTGCCATGAGGCCTTTGCCCGCGTGCGCGATATCTTTCAGGAGAATTTCGAGCACCGGGGCGAGGTGGGGGCGGCGGTCGCCATCTATCTGGACGGCGCGTGCGTGGTCGATCTGTGGGGCGGGCGCATGGTCAAGGACCAGCAACTCGCCGCGCCCTGGCAGGCGGACACGATCATCCGCATGATGTCCATCAACAAGGCGATGACCGCACTTTGCGCCCATCGCCTCGCCGACCAGGGTCTGCTGGACTATGAGGCGCCGGTCGCGGCCTATTGGCCGGAGTTCGCCCAAGCCGGCAAGGCGCGCATTACTGTGCGCGAGCTTATGAGCGGGCTAGCGGCGCTGGTCTATCCCGACGCGGTGCCCAGCGGCAGCGCCTATGATTGGGATCGGGTGGTAGAAGGCCTGGCGCGGCAGACGCCGAACTGGGAGCCAGGCACGCTCGGCGCCTATCATTCCAGCACCTATGGCCATCTGGTGGGTGAGGTGGTGCGGCGGATCAGCGGCCGGCGTCCCGGCGCCTTCTTCCGTGACGAGATCGCCGGGCCGTTCGACATCGACTATCACTTCCGTGTCGAACCGCAGGATCGGGCGCGAGTCAGTGAGGTGCTGTCCAATCCCGGCAGCACCACCTACACCGCCATCGCACGCGGCAGCGAAACCAAGCTTGGTCGCGCCTGGCGGATCCTGCCAGATCTGGATCCGGCGGCGCGCGATCGGCCGGATGCGTTCGATGTGGAGATGCCGTCCGGCTTCGGCCGCGGCAATGCGCGGGCCATCGCCCGCCTGTTCTCCATCCTCGGCCAAGGGGGGCAGCTGGCAGGGCGCCAACTGTTGTCGGAGCGCGCGATCCGCGCGATGAGCACGCTGAGCTGGACCAATGTCTGCCCTTTGACTGAGCGCCCCTATCGCTACGGCGTGGGCATGTTCCTCAATACGCCCGGCCTCGTGCCCATGGGCCCAAATCCGGACGCCTTCGGCCATCCCGGTGCCGGCGGTGCCATCGGCTTTTGTGACCCGGCCCGGGGGCTGGCCTTCTCTTATTGCACCGCTTTTATGTGCGAGGGGGCAGGGGTGGGCGAGCGGTGCGACGGCCTTATCACTGCCGCCTTCGACAGTCTCCTGCCGCTGCGGCGAGGGGGGGAGTGAGCATGGACTATACGTTGGATTTTTCCGCCGTCGCAGCCCATGCGGACCTGTTCGCGACGGGAGCGGAAATGACCGCCCTCATCACCTTGGTGTGCTGTTGCGGCGGCTTCGCCATTGCCGTGGCGTGCAATGCCTTGCGCCAGAGCGAGCGCGTATGGGTGCGCAAATGCATCGCCACTTACGTGGACATCGTCCGCAACACCCCCTTCCTGGTACAGCTTTTCTTCCTCTATTTCGGCCTGTCCTCGCTGGGATGGCGCCTGGATGCGCAGATCACAGGCCTGTTCGCGCTTTCGCTCTATAGCGGTGCCTACCAGACCGAGATCCTGGCCGGCAGCATTGCCGCTCTGCCCCATGCGCAAAAGGAGGCGGCAGCCGCCCTCGGCCTGTCCCCGCCGCAGCTGTTCCTGCGCATTCTGTTGCCGCAGGCGATCGAAACCGGCTTTCCCGCGCTCAAGTCGCAATTCGTCCTGACCCTCATGGCCAGCAGTATCATCTCGGTGCTCGCTGTGCATGAACTCAGCAACGTCTCGGGCGAGATCTCCACCGAGACCTATCGCAGCTTCGAAGTCTATACTGTCGCTTCGCTGATCTATCTGGCGATGGTGGTGGTCCTTCGGACCCTGCTGTCGATTATCGGGACCCTATGCTTCCAACGCAGCCGCCGGAAGCTGGCCAAAAGGTTCATCCGGCCCAAGGTCCGGATCGTCGCACGGGAACGGAGCCTGGTGGCATGAGACACTTTGGACTGTCCGATCTGCTCCTGCTGCTGGACGGGGCCATGTGGACCCTGATCCTCTCTCTGATCGCCATCATCGGCGGCGGCATCGCAGGCTTCATCCTGGCGCTAATGCGCGCCTCGTCCTTGGTGGCCCTGTCCTGGCCCGCAGCCCTGTTCATCGAGGTGGTGCAGGGCATCCCGCTGCTGATGCTGTTGTTCCTCAGCTTCTTCGGCCTTCCCATCCTGGGCGTGAACATGTCGCCGCTCGTGGCAGCGGGGTTCGGCCTCACCGTGAATGCCGCCGCCTTCCTGGGCGAGATCTGGCGCGGTGCCATCCAGGGGGTGGTGAAGGGGCAGCGCGAGGCGGCTGCCGCCCTCGGGCTCACCTATTGGCAAACCATGCGCCATGTGGTGCTGCCGCAGGCGGCACGCAGTTCGCTCTCCGCCACCACCGGCTTCCTAGTGGCCCTGATCAAGCACACCTCGCTGGCTTCGGTGCTGGGGTTCGTGGAACTCACCCGGCGATCCCAGCTCATCAATAATGTGACCTTCCAACCCTTCCTGGTCTTCAGCGTGGCGGCGTTGTTCTATTATCTGATCTGCAGCCCGCTGAGCCGCGCCAGCAACCTGTTCGGGGCCCGCTTCAATGGCACTCGTCGAAATCTCTGACATCTACAAATCCTACGGCGCGCTGCGGATTCTGCATGGGGTGTCCATGAGCATCGAGCCGCATGAGGTGGTGGCCATCCTGGGCAAGAGCGGCTCCGGCAAGAGCACCTTCCTGCGCTGCATCAACGGCCTGGAGACCATCGAATCCGGGCGGATCACGGTGGACAATCTCTCGCCTACCGGCTCGCGCGACGACTTGCGGCGTCTGCGCACCGCGGTCGGCATGGTGTTCCAGAACTACAATCTTTTTCCCCATCTCACGGTGGGGCAGAACATCATCCTCGCCCCGACGCTGGTGCTGAAGCGCGACAAGCAGGTGGCCGTGGCGCAGGCCCGCGCCGCCCTCCAGCGCGTGGGCCTGGGAGACAAGTTCGATGCCTTGCCGGAGGAGCTCTCCGGCGGCCAGCAGCAGCGGGTGGCCATCGCCCGCGCGCTGGCCATGACGCCGCGGGTCATCCTTTTCGACGAAGTGACCTCGGCGCTGGACCCGGAATGGACCCGCGAAGTACTCAAGGTCATGACCGATCTGGCGCGCAGCGGCATGACCATGGTTCTGGTCACCCATGAGATGCAGTTTGCCCGCGACGTGGCCACCCGCGTGGTGTTCATGCACCAGGGCCGCATCTGGGAAAGCGGCACACCGCAGGACATCTTCACGGCGCCCAAGACGCCGGAACTCAAAGCCTTCCTATCCGCAGAGATCAACTAGGGGAACTCACATGACACCGAGCTTCGTCACGGCCGCCGCCCGAACGCTCGCCTGCGCCGTCGTTTTGCTCACCAGCCTTCTGTCGGTCGCCCATGCCTCCACGGTTGACGACATTGTCAAGCGCGGCAAGGTCCGGGTCGGCATCTATGTGGACGTGCCGCCCATGGGCTTCACCGATGCTGCCGGCAATCCCACCGGCTCGGACGTGGAAGTGGCGCGGATGCTGGCGAAGGATCTGAAGGTGGAACTGGAACTGGTGCCCGTCACCGCCCCCAACCGCATTCCCTTCCTGGTCACCGGCAAGGTGGACGTGGTGATGGCCTCGCTGGTGCCTTCGCCGGAGCGGGCGAAGACCATCTGGTTCTCCAATGCCTACGGCAGCCTGCCCATTTCGGTGTTCGCCAAGAAGGACTTGGCTATTTCCGCCCCCAGGGATCTGATGGGCAAGCGGATTTCCGTGGTGCGCGGCAGCATCGCGGCGCAAGCGATCAAGGCCGTCGCGCCCAAGGGGGCGGAGGTGATCGAATATGACGACAACGCCACCACCATCACCGCATTTGTCACGGGCCAGACCGACGCCATGGTGGCGGCAGACTCCACCGGCGAGGTGGTGGCCAAGCAGAACCCGGTCCAGAACCTGGAAGCCAAGTTCGCGGTGAAGGAGATCTATTATTCCATCGGCATGCGCCGCGGCGATCCTGACCTGATGCAGTGGCTGAATATTTTCATCTATACGCATGCGGAAGATGGCGAATTGAATGCCATCTACAAGAAATATTTCGGCCACGACATGAAGGCCTTCCCGACCTTCTGAGCCCGCCGTCCGCTCCGGACAAACCTGTCCCGCCTGCGATGCCGTCGCGGGCGGGCGAAGGCCCTGCTTTGCCATGCCCCGCGGCTTTCCCGCCGCAGGTTGCGCGGGCCCATGCCCGCGTGCGGCCGGGACGTGGGCCGTCCCAGCAATGTTCTCACCCCAGATCAGAACTCTTTACAGCAGGAGCGCACCCGTGACGCTGGAGCTTTTTCACAACGACAAATCTACCTGTTCCCAGAAGGTGCGGCTGTGCCTGGGCGAACTGGATGTGGCCTGGATCGACCGCCATATCGATCTCGCGCGGGAAGAGAACCTGACCCCTGCGTTTCTGGCCATCAACCCGAACGGGGTGGTTCCCGCCATCCGGCATGACGGCCATGTGCTCATCGAATCGACGGTGATCTGCGAATATCTTTGCGAGGTGTTTCCCGATCCGCAGCACCTCCTGCCAGCGACCGCGGTGGGCCGGGCGCGTATGCGGGCATGGTTGCGCTATATTGACGAAGTGCCTTCCATGGCGGTGCGCGTGCCCACCTACCAGCTCATCCGCCAAGCGCGCTTCGGCGGGATGAGCGAGGCGGACTTTGCCGACTTTGCCCGCCGCAACCCGCTGCGCCGGGATTTCTTCGAGCGACTGGGCACCGGCGGCTTTTCCGAGCGCGACCAGGCGTCCGCGGACAAGCAGTTGCGCCAGACGGTTGCCCGTATGGAACAGGCCCTGTCCGTCGGCGAGGGGCTGTGCGGGGATCTGACCATCGCCGATCTGTGTGCCGTACCGGTATTCCAGCGGCTGGTGGACATTGGCCAGGCACACTATTGGCAGGATGCGCCGAACGTCTCCCGCTGGTTCGATGGCCTGCGCGCGCGCCCGTCCTGGAAGCTTGCCTTCTATCTCGGGGCCTTGATGACAGACGAGCCGAAACAGCGGCTCTCAGGTTTTAGTCGTGAAGCGTGAGCTCCTCCCCGAAATCCGGACAGTGACGGAAGCTACGATGTGACGTCTGCTGATCTCCGGAGACTAGGCGATCAGGACATGCGCAAACGCAGGAACCATGACGCGGGCTTCAAGGCTCGCGTGGCGCTGGAAGCCGTGAAGGGTGAGCGCACCGTATCGGAGTTGGCCGCTGCATACGGCGTGCATCCGACGATGATCCACCAATGGAAGAAGGCGCTCCTGGATGGAGCCGCTGACATTTTCGAGCGGGGCGGCAGGAAGACGGCCGCGGTCGACGAGGACACGGTTCGCGATCTTCACGCCAAGATCGGGGAGCTGGCGGTCGCCAATGATTTTTTGTCACGAAAGCTCAAGCCCTGGACCGGGAAGTGAGGCGTACGATGATCGAGCGCCACCCCCCCTCGTTGTCGGTCGGGATGCAGTGCCGGCTGCTGTCGCTTCCCCGGTGCTCGTTTTATTATGAGCCGCAGGGAGAGACCGAGATGAACCTCGCCCTCATGCTGCTGATCGACAAGCAGTTCCTGGACACACCCGTCTACGGCGTTCAGCAGATGACCTGGCACCTGAGGAACGAAGGGCAGCCGGTGAACGTGAAGCGCATCCGGCGGCTGATGCGCCTCATGCGGTTGATGCCGATCTTCCAGAAGCCCGACACGAGCAGGCCCGCGAAGGGGCACAAGACCTACCCCTATCTGCTTGGCGGCCTGAGGGTGGATCGGCCCAACCAGGTCTGGTGCGCCGACATCACCTATCTGCCGATGCGGCGTGGCTTTCTGTATCTCGTCGCGATCATGGACTGGTTCACCCGCAAGGTGCTGGCGTGGCGCGTCTCGAACACGCGGGAGGCGGACTTCTGTGTCGATGCGCTGAATGAAGCCCTGCACAGGTTCGGCTCGCCCGAGATCATGAATACCGACCAGGGATCGCAGTTCACGTCCTTCGCCTGGACCGATCGGCTGAAGCGGGCCGGCGCCCGGATCTCGATGGACGGCAAGGGCCGCTGCCTCGACAACATCTTCATCGAACGCCTGTGGCGGTCCCTGAAGTACGAGTGCGTCTACCTCCACGCCTGGGAAGCCGGCTCGCAGGCCAAGACTGGCGTCGGGCGGTGGATTGCCTTTTACAACCACCAGCGGCCTCACGCCGCCCATGGCGGGCAGCCGCCCGCTGTGGTCTACTTCAACGGTATCGAAACCGATCAGCAGGCTCGCAGAGTAGCTTAAAACACCCGCGAACCTGTCCAAGGATCGGGGAGGAGCTCAATCCACGCATTGCGGGTTGCACGACGGTGAGCCTGCCGAGGGCCGTAGGGCGAGGCGCGCCCCTCTCCGCATGCATGGTCAGACCGCGGCCAATGTCGATGACCGGGCGCTCGCGCGGTCCTGGAGATGGTCGATGCTAAGGCGCATTGCCAAATTGTGTCAGAGAACAATATGGTTTATATAGCGTTCAGTATAGAAAATGGACTTTGATAACAATGGGTCGTCCTCGCGAATTTGAAATCGACGACGCGATCGAGAAGGCAACGGACCTCTTTTGGCGGAATGGCTACGAGGGGACGTCGCTCAGCGATCTGACGAAAGCGATCGGGATCTCTCCGCCGAGCTTCTATTTCGCGTTCGGCAGCAAGGAAGGTTTGTTCAAAAAAGTCATTGAACGGTACTTCACCGAGCAGAGTAAACTTGCTGAAGCGGCGCTTCGGAAGTCGACTCCGCGCGCCGTCGCGACACATCTTCTCAACGGCTATGCCGACATGTTCACGGACCCGCATCACGCGCCGGGATGCCTGGCGATGAACAGCTCTCTTCCATGTGCGTCGGGCGACCCCCTCCGGGTGTGGTTGGCTGAACTGCGCGAGCAAATGAGGAACCGGCTACGCGATCGATTCGCCGAATTGCGCGGAAGGGAGGGTCTTCCCGCCGGGATGGACGCGGATTCCCTTGCGCGCTTGGTGCTGGTGATTGCCTGGGGCATGGCCGTCGAGGCGCAATCCGGGGCGAGCCGCAAAGCTTTGCGTCGAACGATCGCGCTCGCGCTGCCGGCGTGGCCTGGCGCCGAACCTTCGAACGGCTCAGTCGCAGCCTCGGCCCTGCCCGAAGGCCGGTGATAGCTCAAAAATGCGGCTCTTTGTGCGTGCCTCAGATTACATAGACCAAGTGGCGGACAACACGGCGACGCCTAGAATCGCTCTGTCCATGGCCGCAGGTCGATTTCGTGCGACCAGGCGTTTCTCGGCTGCGCAAGGACATCAATATAGGTCTGGGCGATTGCGTCGGGATCGAGCGTGCTGTCGGGCTGACCGTTCGGGTCCGGTCGCCGCGATGAGCGGACGCCGCCGTCGATGTTGAAGTGCGCGACATGGATACCCTTCGGACCGAGCTCTCTTGCGGCGCTCTGAGCGAGCCCGCGCAGTCCGAACTTGCCCATGGCAAAGGCCGCCGATTGGGCGAACCCCTTCACGCCCGCACTCGCCCCGGTAAAGAAGATCGCGCCATGTCCTCTTGGCTCCATGCGCTTGGCGGCCTGCTGGGCGGCCAAAAACGCGCCGAACGCCGTTATGGCGATGGCTTTCTCGACCGCGGCGGGATCGACGCTCGAGAGCGGGCCTGCGACGCGCGAGCTGGCGTTGTAAATCACGACATCGGGCTCCGCGACCTGGCGCTCCATGTCGAGGAATAGCTGAGCCATTTCGTCCGGCTGGGAGGCGTCGACGGCGAAGACCGCGGCGGCCGTCTCTTCCCCAAGCGGCTTCAGCTTGTCGATATCGCGAGCCGCGAGACCGACTTGCAAGCCAATCTGAGACAGGCGCCGCGCTAGCGAAGCGCTGATGCCCGGTCCGGCGCCGACGATTAGGGCGCAGCGGTAGGGGAAGTCGGCCATGAGTCCTCCTGGTTGGTTTGGCCCTGCGGAGCCGGGTTGGTGGAATTATGCGAGACGGAGCAGAGGGCGAACTCTCTGCTCCACCGCGCGGTCCCTCATATCGCGGCTTTCCCGATGGAGCCGCCGCCATCGACGAACAGGGTCTGCCCGGTAATATAGCTGGCGTCTTCCGACAGCATGAAGGCCACCGCCGCCGCGATCTCGTCCGGATGTGCCAGACGCCGCATCGGGATGTTTGTAAGAAAGATGCGTTCCGCCTCGCTGCCTGCGGGCGTGTTGCGGCGGAACAATTCTGTCTCGACGGGTCCCGGTGCGACCGAGTTGACTGTAATGCCTGTCTCCGCCAGCTCCAGCGCCCATGTCCGGGTGAAGCTTCCGAGCGCCGCCTTGCTGGCCGCATAGGCCGTCCGGTTCACCATTCCGAGGGTCACCACGCTGGTAATGTTGACGATGCGGCCCCATCCCTTCCGCCGCAGCGTGGGGAGGATCGCCTGGACGGCGTTGATCGACGGATGCAAGTTGAAGTGCATGAGCTGGTCGACCACAGCCAGATCGACCTGGCCCAGGGGCTGCAGCTTGCCGACGCCGGCATTGTTGACCACACCATCGAACGAATGGCGCTGGGCAAGCTCGGCAAAGGCTTCAGCCGAGGCTTTGTCATCGCTGAGATCCACCGAGACAAGGGTTCCGGGGAATGAAGGAAGCGGCTCGCGAGCGATCCCGACGACCTCGTGTCCAGCGGCGGCGAGGCGATTTGAGATCGCAAGGCCAATACCCTTCGAGGCGCCGGTCACAAGGAAAGTGCGCTGAACCATGATCGAGAAATCCTTAGTCTGGGTTGGCAGACGACGGTCGGCGTCGGGGTGCAGGCCCACGAGGGGTTTAATTGTCGATGATTGCGGCGCCCAGGAACGCCTCCTGGTCAAGCTCACGCCGGTCTTTTCGGGCGAGACAGCCGTCCGGCCGCCGTCGACGGGAAGGTCGATACCGGCGACGTAGCTGCTCAGGTCGCAGGCGCGGAAGTGAGCTGCGGATGCGATCTCCTCGGGCGGCGCCAGTTGTGATGATTCCGTGTGGCTCAGGCTGCCTTCCTCTCGGCGCCGAAGACGAACATGAGGATTACGCAAGGGTCGCCCGAGCGGTTGCGGAATTCGTGAAAGGCGCCGTTCTGCACGAAGACGTCGCCCTCCTTGGCTGTGGTCGTGTGCACTTGGCCGTCTTCTCCCGGATAGGCGATATCCACTTCGCCCTTGAGCACCACCGCGAGATCGATGGTGTCGGTCCGGTGCATCGCACCGCCATGCTCGCTTTGGGTCATCCCCCCGCCGGTGCCGAAATCGATCTTGGCCATCAAGGCCCCGAGATCCGTCGCGCCCGCCTTCTCGGGGGGAACGACTTGGAGATCGACGCGGACTGAGTTCTTTGGCCCGAAGATCCCAAGCCGCTTGTATGCACCGAGAACTTGCGCAGGCGTAAGGGGCAGATCGGGAATCTTGTCGAATCCCCAAATATTCGTGACCCTGTCGGCAGTATCGGTATCGAGAAGATCGTCCACTTGCATGACAACGCCAGCCTTGCCTTCGGCGCTCACGATTCGTCGCATCTTCATCTGGGCTTCGCCTAAACAATGACTGGCTGTGTCTCGGAGGAGTCGATCGCCCCCTCGGGCAGAACCACTCCCCATGCGAGGTGGCCGCCCCATCCCATAATATATCGATTACTACATAACAAAGCCAACACCGTCAACGATTTTATTACGCCCGCTATAGAATATTGACCGCACGTACTGTAGCGATCCCTATGAAATTTGGTACTCCCGAGCGCCTGATATGACGTTGGCGCTTGCGCGCATTCCTCTATCGCAATGCCGCATCCGCGGTGACGGCCCCCCGGGGTGCCGCCGCGCCAAAAAGGCGCTTTCGCTGACCGGCACAGCGAGCCATTCGGCCCGAGAGCGTGGGAAATTTCGCCGCGACCTCAACAGGCTCGCGCGCAATTTCACGGCCTCCGCCCCGAACCAGATCTGGCTGGCGGACCTCACCGACAGCGCCACAGGCGATGGCTGGCTCTACCGTGCCGGCGGGGCCATGCGCGAGCCATTGCACCCACAGATTTCGCTTAGTCTAACGCCCTCGCCAAGGCCATCGAGCGCCAGAGGCCGGCACCCGGCCTGATCCCCCCGCAAACGGACCCCGCTCTCCGACCACTCCCGCATGTGATCGCCCCCGGCGGGTTGCGCGCATGCGCGACACCGGGACGTTCAGAGGGCGCATCCGGTGAGCGACGGCCTCAGGCCCCGGCGCGCGGGCCTCGGCCGCGCGCCGGGGCGCACCCTGCTGTGCTGGCCGTCCGTCCCCTCTGCCAGCGGCGCATGGGGCGGACCGTGATGCTCGAACCGGCGCCGCCGATCAGGCGGCGCGCACGGTGGCCAGGAAGAGCTGCATCTCGGTTTCCAGCTGACGGGCCTGATCGGTCAGGGCGGCGGAGGCGCTCAGCACCTGCCCCGCGGCGATGCCGGTCTCGTCGGCGGTTTGGGCGACAGCGGCGATATGCAAGGTGACCGAGCCGGTGCCCGTGGCCGCCTGCTCCACGTTCCGCACGATCTCACCCGTGGCAACGCCCTGCTGCTCCACCGCGGCCGCAATCCCGGCCGCCACTTCGCTCATGCGTTGGATCTGGGAGCTGACACCCTCGATCACCGCCACAGCCTGCTGGGTGGTGGCCTGAATGGCGCTGATCTGGCTTTCGATGGCTTCCGTGGCCTTTGCGGTCTGGTTGGCCAGGACTTTGACTTCCGAGGCGACCACCGCAAAGCCCTTGCCGGCATCTCCGGCACGGGCGGCCTCGATGGTGGCGTTGAGCGCCAGAAGATTGGTCTGCGCGGCAATGGTGGAAATCATGCCGATGAAGTCGCCGATGCGGGTCGCCGCCAGAGCCAGCTCCCGGATGACGTCGCCCGTGCGGGACGTCTCCGCCACGGCGGTGACGGACATGCGCGAGGACTGCTGCACCTGGCGGGAAATCTCGCCCACCGATGCGCCCAGCTCTTCGGCTGAACTTGCAACCATCACCACATTGGTGGAGGCCTGTTCGGCGGCCGCGGCCACCGCCGTGGACTGGGTCAAGGTGAGTTGCGCCGCGGCGGTCATCTTCAGCGCCGTCGCGTGCAAGGTGCCGGACGCGGTCGAGACGCCGCCGATGATGCCGCCCACGGCAGTTTCAAAGCGGTCGGCCAGGGCCTGCATGGCGCGGTGCCGTTCGGCTTCGGCGGCCAGGCGTTCGTCCTTGGCATCGCTCTCCATGCGGCGGGTACGCGCCAGGCTGTCCTTGAACACCAGCAGCGCCTGCGCCATGGCGCCGATTTCGTCGTGCCGGGCGGCGCCGGGAATGGCGACGGTCAGATCACCGTCGGCCACCACGGTCATCGCCCGGGTCAGGGCAGAGATCGGCCGGGTGACCCGCACAATGACCACGAGCAAGCCGATGCCTGCCGTCGTCAGCGCCACAGCGAGCGCGACGATATAGGCGATGAGCTGCTGCTCGGCGGTGCCCTGGGTCGTCAGGGCCGCCTGCGCCAGCGCTTGCACGGCTGTGGACGCCACGGCGGCGATCAGCGCGAGCTTCTCATTGTGGCTCTCCCGCCACTCGGCGAGCGTGATGCCGGGTTGCCCGCCGGTGCTGAGGCGCTCCACCATGGCATCGCGGAACCGCTTGAACTCGCCGCCGAAATAGATGTTCTGCGTCGCGTCCACGGAGTCCTTCAAACGCTGGGGAATATTGGCGGTCTTGGCCACATCGCGCACCGCCGTCCAGGTGATCTCCATCCGGGCGTCGTTGCTGGCCAGCGCCTTCATCTCTTCCGGCGTCATGGGGCGGTTTTCTGCCACGACCTTATTGAGCAGCAGCCCGTTCGTGCCGCCATAGGTGCGCGTGGTCCATGCCATGGCGCGCGCCAGGATCAGCGGGCTGAGCGCAGGATCAAGGCTGCGGATCTCCGATTCCACCGCCATCGACAGCCCATCGAGATCGTCCAGCAGCTTGCTGCCATCAGTGCCCATGGCCTTGAGATTGGCCGGGCTGCGTTCGGCCAGCGGCCGGGCGAGGTCGGCATCCGTCAGTTGGCGCAGGCGATCCATCTGATCGAGCGTCGTGCGCAAATCCTTGACCATGGGGGTCAGTGCGCCCGGGGGCTGGGCGTCGAGCGCGGTGAGGGCGGCGGTAAGGGAGCGGGTGACGTCCGCACGACCCTGGGAGACCTGCTGACGCAGCTTGGCGGTGTCGCCGGCCAGGGCCAAGGCGGTGAGAACGGCGCCGCGCTCGACGCGGAAGCCTGACAGCGCATCGAAGAGATTGTGATCAATCTCCGCATAGGCGGCGACGCTCTTGGCGGCGCTGTAGGTCTTTTGCGCACTCCAGAGCGCGGCGAGGCACAGCGCCGCCATGATGAAGCTCATGACGCAGAACAGCGAGACCAGCGTGGTCCGGATGGAAATATGCACAGCGGTCTCCCCGGCCCAAGCGGCTTGCAGCTTAATTCGGCCCGGTGGCTTGCGTGGGCCTGCCGCTGGTTGCGAAATTGTTGATAAGCCACGGAAAGTTGTCGCCGCTGATCGGCCGCCCCTCGCTTGGGGGCGGTGGTCCCAGAGGGGCGCGGGGGCGAACGTGACGTCCGCGGCGATGGGCGAGCCCGTCGCAAGCCGGCCCGGCGCTCGCGGGGTGTCCCCTTTTCGCCATCCATGAGCGGCCCGCATGATGAGCGAACGGCAACATGAAAACGCCCGCACCAGCGTTCTGGTGCGGGCGACAACCCGAAAAATCAGATGATGTCAGGAGTTGAGAAAATGTGTGGTGCCCAGGAGAGGAGGTTTTCCCGCCCCTTGGACAATGCCTTCAACTACAAGAGAAATTCTCGACGCACGTCGCCGATGTGATCGCCACTGTGTACCGATCCCGCGTATCGGTTGTCAACAATTTGAGATGCCTCACCGACTAGGCTTCAGGTCTCAAATCTTGGAGGTAGCCATGCGGAGATGAGCGATCGGATTCCAGATTGCATTGACGGCGACACCTGCCATGGCGGGGGACTGCCCCCGCGCGAACCATAAGTTCTGGATCGAGGTGCGACCGAACGGATCGGAGACGGACGGCCTCCGATACGTTGCCGCCGACCGCATAACTGGGGCGATGTCGGATGGCCAGTAAATCACCGTGGTGATCGTAGGCGGCGGGGCGGCGATCCAGATCGATGGGACCAGTTCGGTTACGAGTTCGGGATGGTACGGCCGGTGGCCGGGGGCGTATTCAGCGATCGGGGACTGAAGGCCGCAATTTCGTGACGCACGAAACACCCCTCCTCCCCCTGTTCGATCCTTCCAGAGGAGTATCGAACATCCCGTGTTTGCTCGGGGACGGGCGTGCGCCTCGTGCCGATGCGACTTCGGCGTCGCGGCGCGCGGCGAAGCGTCAAGGGCGCCCGGTACGATCGGGACTGAACCCGCGCGTCCCCACGCGCAACCGAAGGCGAGCATGGGAAGCCCCCCATACTTTCAATCTCGGACGGAAGATGGCCCCTTCCACCCGATCCTATTAAATTACCTCCGAATTCAGGCCCGTACAGCGCATCTTCCGAGGTGCCGGGTATGATCCATCATTCTGGGAAAGATGCGATCGACCCATATTGTCGATGCCGGGTTCATCCACAGACTGTGGGCGGACGACAACGGCCCGCATGACAAGGCTTTCGATGGACCGCTTCACGCTGTCATGGCGGGCACCGAGAAGCTCGGCAATCTCCCGCGAGGACATGGTGAGCGGCTCGCCGCCGGCACGACGCGAGCCGGGCGGTGTCAGTTACAGAAGGCCTTCAATGGGTCATTGGCAACCTGCACGCCATACCTGCGGACCACACATTTCCGAAGCTTACGGGCCAAGCGCGTCGAGGGACCGCTGGCGCTTTCCAGCGTCCCCGCCCGGAAATCGGAATGCCGTGCGCCCTCCGCATCCATGTAGAACCCGCAGACCTTGCAACGCCCCCAGGCGGTCAGTCGGCGGTCGCCATCATCATCCTGCTGCACTGACAGTTGCATAGCGAACAATGTTGACGGGGACGGCAGAACAACAACGCTCCTCTTTCCCATCCCCCGTTGGTCTGTGGTGAAGTCCTGGCAGATAGCGCTCATGAACTCCACATCATCAATGCGGGCAGTACTGACTGCGGAAACGCTCTGTAAGCTGCATCACGCGCTCGCTGAGCGCTCTGACATACGGTGAATATGATCCGAGCATCCCATTTGTCCCCCACACCGGGAAGTTAGCACGGGGGCGAGCCCGCGAAAGCCACGCTTTAGATAAGCGGCAGGAGGGCGCTGTGAAACGCCTCCCCGCCGCCCGTGACGCCCTCACCTGGTGCCTGCTGGCGCGACCCGTTGGGGCGGGGTGGTGCCGTATTGGCTTTTCCATCCCGCTCCCTCACGGCTCCCGGAACACATCCCGGAGGATCGGGTCAGGGATCAGCCACACGACCTTGACGCCCGCTGCCTGCATCCTTGGCGGCGCCGGCCACTTAATGGGGGACAGCCCTTCGGCCTTGGTGAGGCGTCGGGCCTCTTCCTGTTCCTCCAGGAGCTGCGTGGGGGTGGGGTCGGAGAAGTGACGGAACAGCCCCGGCTCGGTCAGGGCGACCCAGTGGAACACCGAGTACCACCCCAAGGGCGGTGCAGGGTCGGGGTTGATCCAGTCGAGGGGCCGATTGACCTCTTCCCCAACTCCTATCCTGGCGGAGGAAGCTCAAATCCATGGCCATGGATTGGCCCGCCCCCTCCGCCACGCGCCGATGGCACACAGCGCTCTTCAGCGCGCTACTTCTGGCTGGCGTCGAGGGCAGCGGCGAAGCCATTGAAGGAGAGCGGGAGCTGGACCTTGCGACGCGACCCATCCTCGAAGGTGAGAACGCCGGGACCGCTGGCGCTCCGTAGCGCCTGCACCTGATCAGGCTTCAGCTCCAGCTCCGCAAAACAGGAGCGCGGACAGGTCTGGAAGGCGAGAGTCAGGGGAGCGGCCTTCTCCGAGGTCTGCACGGTCACGCCGGGAGGCAAGCGCACGCCGGGCGGCCGTTCGACAATCAGACGCATCGGATCAGTCTCGGTGGCGCGGCCGAGCACGATCTGGGCGATGGCGCCCTGTCCGCCTTGCGCTTGAAACGTCTGCGCCACTTCGCACGCTTTGGGCTGGCCTTCAGGACTAGCTGTCGAAGCTATGAAGGTTGTTCACCCGGGGAGCGGCTGAGAAGCTGGGGTTGCGAAGCACCAACCTTGGCCGGAGGTCTCCCCGGATGAACGTCCATAAGAATGCTCGGCTGACGCCCATGGGTCGAGCCCTGATGATTAGCCGCATTGAGCAGGAGGGCTGGCCGGTGGCGCGAGCCGCCGAGGCCTCCGGTGTTTCCCGGCGCACGGCCAGCAAGTGGCTGCACCGGCATCGTCGGGGCGGCGAGCGAAGCCATCATGACCGCAGCTCGGCGCCGCGCCGATGTCCGCGCAAGACGCCGACCGTGGTGATCGGCCAGATCGAAACGCTGCGTCGTCGGCGGATGACGGGTCCGGCCATTGCCGCGGCCCTGGGCCTGGCCCGTTCCACGGTGGGCGCCATCCTGCGCCGGCTCGGGCTTGGCAGGCTGTCGGCCCTGGATCCCAAGGTCCCCATCGTCCGCTATGAACGCGCCGCGCCCGGCGAGATGATCCACCTGGACATCAAGAAGCTGGGCAAGTTCAACGTCCAAGGCCATCGCGTCACTGGCGACCGCCGCCTGGGCTGCTCACGCAACGCCGGCTGGGACTTCATGCATGTCTGCGTCGATGACGCCTCGCGCCTGGCCTATACCGAGGTCCTCTCTTCCGAAGGCCAAGCCGACACCACCGCCTTCCTCGAGCGCGCCCTGGCCTGGCTGGCCCAGCACGGCGTCGCCGTCCAGCGGGTGATGACCGACAACGGCTCGGCCAATCGCTCCAAGCTGTTCGCCAAAGCCCTGCAGGCCGCCGGCGCTCGCCATGTGCGAACCCGCCCCTACACGCCCAGGACCAACGGCAAGGCCGAGCGCTTCATCCAGACCAGCCTGCGCGAGTGGGACTATGGCCGCCCCTATGCCTGCTCGGATGACCGCGCCAGGGCCATCAAGCCTTGGACCGACGGCTACAACCTCGCCCGACCACACTCCGGCATCAAAGGCCTCACGCCCTGGCAGCGTGTGAACAACCTTCTTGGTAACGACAACTAGCGCACCACACCACCCAATCCTGATATGTGGCCGTGGTGGTCTGCGGTGCGGGCGGCGTCTGCGCGCCCGCACCTTGGCTCATGCCCGCCAGCGCGATGCCGACCATCCCACATACGGGCCACACCCGCGCAAGCGCGCGGGACCGTCCGACCCACGACCAGACCATATTCACACTCATCTCATATCCTTTTCCGGAAGATGGCATCCGCGCGCTGGGCGGTGCCCAGCCTTCGGCGCGCCATCGCCAAGGCGAGGGCGCCGATGGTGTTCAGGGATATCCAGGGTCAATAGCTCACATACACCCGGGCCTGGAGGTTGAAGTCTCCGGCTTTGGTATAGGTGGCGTCGGTCAGGGCGAAGCCGCCCACCAGCGTGGCGGTGACGTTGCGGTTCAGCGTGTAGTCCACCCCGAGGCCAACACCGGCGAGGGAGGAATCGTTGCGCGGCACCGGGCCCAGCAGCCCCTCATACCCATAGCTGCGTCCCCAGCCCAGATCGAAGAAGCCATAAGGCGAGACCTGGTCGCTGACGCCCTTCACTCCCAGGGCGGAAAGGAGGGCGAACGTCGGGGTGCGCAGTTCGTTGCGCCACACCAGCCCGGTGTCCGCCGTCGCATCGTCCAGCGTATAGCCGCGGGTGGCGTAGAGGCCGCCCAGGCTCATCTGCTCGGTGTCCGGCAACGGCTGGCCGGCGGCCAGCACGCTGAGGTCGCTCACCCAATTGAAGCCCGCCGGCAGGCGCGTGACCCGATTGAGGTCCGCCAGCCCGTAGACATATTGGACATCCGTGACCCGGCCACCGCTATAGGCGCTCCACTGCCCCGCGTTGTTGCCCCCGATCACCCCGCCGGGATTGACCACCAGTTTCAGATCCAGACTGGTGGTGCCATAGGCGTCGCCGCGGGCGACCGCCCATCCGGCGCTCATCTCAAACAGATCCGCAGTGGCCCCGCCAATGTCGACGCCGGTGAAATAGCTGCTGCGGGACACGGTCTTGCCAATGGCGCCCAGGATCAGATCACCGGCATAGAGGCCGGGCACGAGGTTGGAGATCGCCGTGCGATAATAGACCGGGATTTCCAGGGTGGTATTGTCGAAGGCGAACGATGACGGCTGCCCGTTCTGGCGCGTGGCCACATAGTTCGGCGCGATCTCGATGCTCTGGCGTTCGCCGGTGGCGATGACGAGGCGCGCCGCCTGGCTGTAATAGCTGGGCTGCTCTGCGCCGGTGCCCACGCTCCCGGGATCGGTCCAGAAGTTCGGGCTGCCGGTCACCTGATAGGACAGGAAGCTCTCCGGCACCCCCAGCAGGGCCGCGCCGAAGCCCGCGAAATAGCGGTCGAAGCCGGTGGCATGGGTGCCGGTGTTGGACCAGCCGGCGAACACCTGCCACGGCTTCTGCGGCGTCACTTCCAGGGTGAGGGTACTCAAGCCCACATCGTCGCCGGGCGCGAACACGCCGGATACGGACCGGTAGGGGTAGCGGTTCAGCCAGGCCAGATCCTCGTCCAGCGCTTCGGCCGAGATCCGCTGGCCCGGTCCCGTGCGCACCCGGCGCGTCAGGTCGGCCTCGGTGCCCGCCTCGGCGCCGGAGACCTTTACGGATCCGGTGCGGAACTCCACCACCCGCAGGGTCAGCACGCCGCTGGTGACCTCCTGCGGCGGCAGGGTGACGGAGACGAAGGGATAGCCCGCCTCGCGATAGACCTTGGCGATCGCCGCCTGGATGTCGCTGACCCGCTTGCGCGACAGCGGCTGGCCGAGGAAGGGGGCCAGCGCCCGCTCCAGCGCCGCGTGCGGGATATCCCCGATGGCGCCGATGCGGATCCCGCGGCCCCCACGGGTGAGCACGCTCTCCTTGGCGCCGATGAGGGTGATGCCGGAGAGCGCCACGCCGAGCGTCGTATCGTCGGGGCTGCCGGCCAGATCCTGCGGGCCGATGACCATCCGTCCCTGCCCGGCGACGATCGGCGGCAGATTGCGTTCCACCGGCGCCCGCACCTGGGCGAAGGCGGGCGCGCTCACGAACAGGCCCAGCGCCGTGGCGGCCAGGAGGCGGAGGTTGAGGCGGGACATCAACGGGCGGCTCCGGATTGCGCCTGGAACGTCAGCCAGCGGCCAAAGCTCTGATTGTCGGGATGGGGCGTGCCCTCGCAGGCGGAGGAGAAGGACGAGCCGCTACATCCGCTGCTGGAGGCACTCGCAGAGGCTGAAGACGACGCCGTGCCACTATCTGATCCACTCTCTTGGATCAGCACCACAGTCTGGCTGGTCTGGACCCATTGGTCGGTCGGCGCTTGCGGGATCAGAAGGGTGGGCAAGCTTGACAAGATAACGGTCTGAGCGACTTGCGCCGGGGTTCCCGACGCCCCTCCCCCGCCCGTATTTCCACCGCCAGGGGCAGGCGTCACTGTGAGCACCCCGCCCACGTAGGTGAGCCGGTAATTGCTCGAGGCCGCGAGCGTGTTTTGCACGATCGGATAGGCGCCCGCGGGCGACGTGGCATCCGCCGACGTCCCGAGAAAGCCGGTCAGGCGGTCGCCATTAACGAGGTTGCCGCTGGACAAGGACCACGTCAGAACCGGATTAGCCGCGCCGAACGTGCGGCTCTCATTATCCGCCGTCACCGTGATCGGACGCGTCGTCACCGCGACGTTCGCACCAGTAAAGGTGAGCGCATAGTTGGAAGAGGCCGTCACCGTCCCCTGGGTGATGCCGTAGGCCCCCACATTGGCGGTGGAGCTGGCCATGGTCGCCAGCGCACCGGTGAGGCTATCGTCATTCACCAGCCCGCTGCCGCCGACCTCAAAGGTCAGGGTCGGCACGCTGTTGCCATAGACCATGCTCTGGTTATCCGCCGTCACCGTGAGCGGACGGGCCGTCACCGCGACGTTTGCGCCGGTGTAGGTGAGCGCGTAGTTGGACGAGGCCGCCAGCGTTCCCTGGGTGATGCCGTAGCTGCCCACATTGGAGGTGGAGCTGGCGGTCGTCGCTAGGACACCGGTGAGGCCATCGCCATTCACCAGCCCGCCGCCGCCGACCACATAGGTCAGCGTCGGCACGCTGGTGCCATAGACCATGCTCTGGCTATCCGCCGTCACCGTGAGCGGACGGGCGGTAATGGCGAGGTTCGCCCCCACATAGCTGACGGTGTAGTTCGGGTTGGCCGCCGTGGTGAGCGTGCCCTGGGTGATGCCGTAGCCGCCCACGTCGGACGAGGACGTGGCCGAGGTGGCGAGGCTCCCGGTGAGGGCCGCGCCGGCCCCCAGGGAGGTCGTGGTGTAGGTCAGGGTCGGAACGGCATTGCCGTAGATTTGCGTCTGGGCATCCGCGGTCACCGTCACCGGCCGGGCGGTGATGGCGAGGTTGGCCCCCACATAGCTGACGGTGTAGTTCGGGTTGGATGCGGTGGTCAGCGTGCCTTGGGTGATGCCGTAGCCGCCCACGTCAGACGAGGACGTGGCGGCGGTGGCGAGCGTGCCGGTGAGGGCCGCGCCCGCCCCCAGGGAAGAGGTGGTGTAGGTCAGGGTCGGGACGGCATCGCCGTAGATTTGGGTCTGGGCATCCGCCGTGACCGTCACCGGCCGGGCCGTGATAGCGAGGTTCGCCCCCACATAGCTCACGGTGTAGTTCGGATTGGAGGCCGTCGTCAGCGTGCCCTGAGTGATGCCATAGCTGCCGACGTTGGACGAAGACGTCGCCGAGGTGTCCAGCGTGCCGTTGAGGGCAGTGCCCGCGCCCAGCGAGGACATGGTGTAGGTCAGGGGCGGAACGGCATTGCCGTAGACCTGGGTCTGAGCGTCCGCCGTCACCGTCACCGGACGGGCCGTGATGGCCAGGTTCGCTCCCACATAGCTCACGGTGTAGTTCGGATTGGAGGCCGTCGTCAGCGTGCCCTGGGTGATGCCGTAGCTGCCGACATTGGATGAGGACGTCGCCGAGGTGGCTTGGCTTCCGGAGAGAGCCGCGCCAGCCCCCAGCGAACTGGTGGTGTAGGTCAGGGTCGGCACGGCATTGCCGTAGACCTGGGTCTGGGCGTCCGCTGTCACCGTCACCGGACGGGCCGTGATGGCGAGGTTCGCCCCCACATAGCTGACGGTGTAGTTCGGGTTGGAGGCCGTGGTCAGCGTGCCCTGGGTGATCCCGTAGCTGCCGACGTTGGACGAGGACGTGGCCGAGGTGGCGAGGCTGCCGGACAGAGCCGAGCCCGCACCCAGCGACGTCGTCGTGTAGGTCAGAGTCGGCACGGCATTGCCGTAGACCTGGGTCTGGGCATCCGCCGTCACCGTCACCGTCACCGGACGGGCGGTGATGGCGAGGTTCGCCCCCACATAGCTGACGGTGTAGTTCGGGTTGGAGGCCGTGGTCAGCGTGCCCTGGGTGATGCCATAGCTGCCCACGTCGGACGAGGACGTGGCTGCGGTGGCGAGGCTCCCGGTGAGAGCCGCACCAGCCCCCAGGGAAGACGTGGTGTAGGTGAGGCCCGGAACGGTATCGCCATAGACCTGGGTCTGACTGTCCGCTGTCACCGTCACCGGACGGGCCGTGATGGCGAGATTCGCCCCCACATAGCTGACGGTGTAGTTCGGGTTGGAGGCCGTGGTCAGCGTGCCCTGGGTGATCCCGTAGCTGCCGACGTTGGACGAGGACGTGGCCGAGGTGGCGAGGCTTCCGGACAGAGCCGAGCCAGCGCCCAGGGAAGACGTGGTGTAGGTGAGGCCCGGAACGGTATCGCCATAGACCTGGGTCTGACTGTCCGCCGTCACCGTCACCGGACGGGCGGTGATGGCGAGGTTCGCCCCCACATAGCTGACGGTGTAGTTCGGGTTGGACGCCGTGGTCAGCGTGCCCTGGGTGATGCCGTAGCTGCCCACGTCGGACGCGGATGTGGCCGAGGTGGCGAGGCTTCCGGACAGAGCCGAGCCAGCGCCCAGGGAAGACGTGGTGTAGGTGAGGCCCGGAACGGTATCGCCATAGACCTGGGTCTGACTGTCCGCCGTCACCGTCACCGGACGGGCTGTGATGGCCAGGTTCGCCGCCACATAACTGACGGTGTAGTTCGGGTTGGCCGCTGTGGTGAGCGTGCCCTGGGTGATGCCGTAGCTGCCCACGTCGGACGCGGACGTCGCCGCGGTGTCGAGCGTGCCGGTGAGTGCCGCGCCCGCCCCCAGCGAACTGGTGGTGTAGGTCAGAGTCGGCACGGCATTGCCGTAGACCTGGGTCTGGGCATCGGCCGTCACCGTGATCGGCCGGGCGGTGATGGCCAGGTTCGCCCCCACATAGCTGACGGTGTAGTTCGGATTGGCCGTCGTGGTCAGCGTGCCCTGGGTGATCCCGTAGCCGCCCACGTCAGACGAGGACGTGGCCGAAGTGGCGAGGCTTCCGGTCAGCGCCGTGCCCGCGCCGAGGGAAGAGGTGGTGTAGGTCAGGGTCGGGACGGCATCGCCGTAGATCTGCGTCTGGGCATCCGCCGTCACCGTCACCGGCCGGGCGGTGATGGCGAGGTTGGCCCCCACATAGCTGACGGTGTAGTTCGGGTTGGACGCCGTGGTCAGCGTGCCTTGGGTGATGCCATAGCCGCCCACGTCGGACGAGGACGTGGCCGAGGTGGCGAGGCTGCCGGTCAGCGCCGTGCCTGCGCCCAGCGAAGTCGTGGTGTAGGTCAGGGTCGGAACGGCATTGCCGTAGATTTGCGTCTGGGCATCCGCGGTCACCGTCACCGGCCGGGAGGTGATGGCGAGGTTGGCCCCCACATAGCTGACGGTGTAGTTCGGGTTGGCCGCCGTCGTCAGCGTGCCCTGGGTGATGCCGTAGCCGCCCACGTCAGACGAGGACGTGGCCGAAGTGGCGAGGCTGCCGGTCAGCGCCGTTCCCGCGCCGAGGGAACTGGTGGTGTAGGTCAGGGTGGGAACGCCATCGCCGTAGACCATGCTCTGGCTATCCGCCGTCACCGTGATCGGCCGGGCCGTGATGGCCAGGTTCGCCCCCACATAGCTGACGGTGTAGTTCGGGTTGGCCGCTGTGGTCAGCGTGCCCTGGGTGATGCCGTAGCTGCCCACGTCAGACGAGGACGTGGCCGAGGTGGCGAGGCTCCCGGTGAGTGCCGTGCCGGCCCCCAGCGAAGTCGTGGTGTAGGTCAGGGTGGGAACGGCATTGCCGTAGATCTGCGTCTGGGCATCCGCCGTCACGGTCACCGGCCGGGCGGTCACGGCGAGCGTCCCGGACACCGACCCCAGCGAGAAGAAATATCCTTGGTTGCCGGCGGCGATGGTGGCCGTGGAGCTATCCACCCCATAGCCATAGCTGCCAACATTGCTCGTGGCTGTGGGCGCCGCGCCGGTCCAATTCACGGTGGCGCTTCCGGGAGTGAGAAGCGTGGCGAGCGTATCGCCCGGACGCAGCGTGCCCTGGACCAGGACCGGGGTGGCAACGTCCGGATTGGCATCGCCGTAAAGCCGGGTCGCGCTGGTCTCACCCACGTTAAGTCGCGCGGCATCGGCGCTATCCATCACCCCGATGCGCACGGGCACGCCGGCCTGCGCGAAGGTGATCGCCGCTCCGGCGACCCCTGAGATGCTGGCGGTTGCTTCGTCGGTCCAGGACACCGTTCCCGTTGTGGCGTTCAGAACCACGCTGGCCGCGTCGACGCTGAGATTGCCCGTATAGGTCTGGTTGCCGGAGGTGGTGATGGACGTACGGAACGAGGTCAGCGATCCCGCCGTGGGGCCGAGGTTTTCCACCTCCAGGGCCTGCGCGCTGATGCTGCCGAGAATGATGTTGCCGCTGGTATTGTTCGTCCGGCCATCGCCGGTGCCGAGGGTGAGCTTGACTCTTCCGCCGCTGGTCAGGGTGGCGGCCGAGACATCAAGCACCGCGGCGCCCGCATCGCGGTCAGCCATCACCACGCCCGCGCTCTGCGGGGCGTTGGCGAGCAGGGTGAGGTCCCCGCCCACGGAGATGTTGGCCGAGACGGTGATGGACCGCCCGGCGGACAGGGAGAGGCCCGCGCCTGACGACGCGCTGATGGCGCTCTGAACGCTGATGTCGTTGGACGCCTGAAGGACGAGATTGGTGCCGGCATTGAGGATCGAGGTCAGGGCTGCGCTGGTGAGGGTGACCGTCTGCCCCATCGCGCGTGAGAAGGTGAGCCCGCCCGACGCCGCATTGATGTCCGTGAGTCCCGCCAGGATCTGTCGCGTGGTGCCGAAGGAACTGGCGAAGAAGGTGAGGCCGGATTCAGAGATTGTGCCAGATCCCACTTGGTCGTTCGCGGTCGATCCCACCACAGAGTTGGCCGCCGACACCACGCCGGTCACGCCGCTCGTCCTGCTCCCCCAGGTCACCGCGCCCGCACTGGTGGCGGCGCCATTGGCCCAACTGGCACTCCTCACCACGTAATCG
Organism: Azorhizobium sp.; assembly: GCA_965227945.1. Classification (GTDB taxonomy): domain Bacteria; phylum Pseudomonadota; class Alphaproteobacteria; order Rhizobiales; family Xanthobacteraceae; genus Azorhizobium. Next base: position 483,022 of record CBDDGQ010000006.1, read on the forward strand.
CCGGTGGTCAGCACCGTGATGCCGTTACTGCCCACTCGGTCGTTCGCGGTCGATCCCACCAAAGAGTTGGCCGCCGACACCACGCCGGACACGCCGCTCGTCCCGCTCCCCCAGGTCGCCGCGCCCGCATTTGTGGCGGCGCCATTGTCCCAATTGGAACTCAGCACCACGTAATTGCCGTTGGTGAGTGCGGTGAAGCCAGCGCCCACTTGGTCGTTCGTGGTCGATCCCACCAGGGAGTTGGACGCGGACACCACGCCGGACACGCCGCTCGTCCCGCTCCCCCAGGTCACCGCGCCCGCATTGACGGCAGTGCCATTGTCCCAACCGGAACTCCTCACCACGTAATTGCCGTTGCTAAGCGCCGTGACGCCGGCATTGCCCAGTTGGTCGCCCGCGGTCGATCCCACCAAAGAGTTCGACGCCGACACCACGCCGGTCACGCCGCTCGTCCCGCTCCCCCAGGTCACCGCCCCCGCATTGGCGGCGGTGCCATTGTCCCAACCGGAACTCCGCACCACGTAATTGCCGTTGCTGAGCGCCGTTGCGCTGGTGCCCACTTGGTCGTTCGCGGTCGATCCCACCAAAGAGTTGGCCGCCGACACCACGCCGGTCACGCCGCTCGTCCCGCTCCCCCAGGTTGCCGCGCCCGCATCGATGATGGCGCCATTGTCCCAAAGGGAGCTCCTCACCACGTAATTTCCGTTGGTGAGCACCGTGAGGTTGCCCACGCCATCGCCCGTGGTCGATCCCACCAAAGAGTTGGCCGCGGACACCACGCCGGACACGCCGCTCGTCCCGCTGCCCCAGGTCACCGCGCCCGCACCGGTGGCGGCGCCATTGGTCCAATTTTGACTCGCCACCAGGTAATTGCCGTTGGTGAGCAACGCGACGCCGCCACTGCCCACTCGGTCGGTTGTGGTCGATCCCACCAGGGAGTTCGACGCCGACACCACGCCGGACACACCGCTGGTCCCGCTCCCCCAGGTCGCCGCGCCCGCATTGACGATGGCGCCATTGTCCCAATTGGGACTCGTCACCACGTAATTGCCGTTGTTGAGAACAGTCACGCCGAAACCCACGTTATCGGCCGTGGTCGATCCCACCAAAGAGTTGGACGCGGACACCACGCCGGACACGCCGCTTATCCCGCTCCCCCAGGTCACCGCGCCCGCATTGACGGCGGCGCCGTTGTCCCAATTGGGGTTCGCCATCACGTAATTGCCGTCGCTGAGCAAAAAAAGGCTGGCGTTGCCCACTTGGTCGTTCGCGGTCGATCCCACCAAAGAGTTGGCCGCCGACACCACGCCGGTCACGCCGCTCGTGCCGCTCCCCCAGGTTGCCGCGCCCGCATTGATGATGGCGCCATTGGCCCAATTGCCACTCTTCACCAAGTAATTGCCATTGCTGAGCGCCGTGATGCCGGCATTGCCCACTTGGTCGCCCGCGGTCGATCCCACCAGGGAGTTCGACGCCGACACCACGCCGGACACGCCGCTCGTCCCGCTGCCCCAGGTCGCCGCGCCCGCACGGGTGGCGGCGCCATTAGCCCAATTGGGACTCGCCACCACGTAATTGCCGTTGGTGAGCGCCGCGATGCCGCCACTGCCCACTTGGTCGTTCGCGGTCGATCCCACCAAAGAGTTCGACGCCGACACCACGCCGGACACGCCGCTCGTCCCGCTCGCCCAGGTCACCGCGCCTGCAACGGTGGCGGCGCCATTGGCCCAATTGGGACTGAACACCAGGTAATTGCCGGTGGTGAGCGCAATGATGCCGCCACTGCCCAGTTGGTCGTTCGCGGTCGATCCCACCAGGGAGTTGGACCCGGACACCACGCCGGACACGCCGCTCGTCCCGCTCCCCCAGGTTACCGCGCCCGCATCGATGATGGCGCCATTGTCCCAAGCGGAGCTCCTCACCACGTAATCGCCGGTGGTGAGCGCCGTGATGCCGCCACCGCCCACTTGGTCGCTCGCGGTCGATCCCACCAAAGAGTTGGACGCCGACACCACGCCGGACACGCCGCTCGTCCCGCTGCCCCAGGTCACCGCGCCCGCACCGGTGGCGGCGCCATCGCCCCAATTGGCACTCCTCACCACGTAATTGCCGTTGGTGAGCGCCACGACGCCGCCAGATCCCACCTGATCGTTTGCGGTCGCGCCATAAAGCTGGGAGATCAGGGCACCCGTCGTGGCGTCGTAAAGATAGACAGCGCCCGCATCTGTCCCTCCGAGATCCGTGCCGCTTGCGGTCACCGCCACCTTGCCCGTGGACAGCACCAGGATGGTTGATCCGAAGTTGTTGCCGGCGCTCGGATTGGGATCGACGAGTTGGTATTGGGGATAGGCGCCGGTGCCATTGTCGATGATGATGGTCTTGGGATCCAACAAGAGCGTGCCGCTGCTGCCCGCCGTGGCCGAGGCGCTCACCGTGCCTGCCATGGTCAGCAGCCCCTTGGAGGACATCTCCACCAGGCCGCCATCGCCGCTTTGCGCGCCGCCACGGGCGCTGACCGCGCCATAGACGCTTGTGGCCTCGTCCGACCAGAGGACGATGGTGCCCCCCTTGCCTGCCGTCGTCGCATCAGCGCTCAGGCTGGTTGCGGGAGAGATGTCGAGCGTCAGCGCATGGCGCAGCGTGCCGCCGCCCTGATAATCGCCGCCCACCAGGATGGTGCCGCCGCCGGTGGCACCGCTCGCATCGAGGCGCGCCGCCACCAGGGCGATGTCGTCGGCGCCGAGGGTGATGCGCCCACCGGTGCCCGCCGAGGCGGTCGCCGTCAGCGTCCCCGACGAGAAGATGCGTCCCGCATCGATGCCGATCACGCCACCGCCGGTGGTCCCGTTTGCGGTCATTCCCGCGCCTGAAGTCTCCACATAGGCACCGCTGGCGCTGACAGACACCGTCCCGCCTGTCCCGGATGTTCCCGAGGCATCCCCTTGCCCCGAATTGGCCACCGCACGGGCACTCAGCGTGATCTTGCCGCCGTCGGTCCCCCGCGCCGTCAGGATTCCCGTATTGGAAATGAAATCCGCCGTGACCGCGATCTCGCCGCCGCGCTCGCCTTTGCCCTTTGCATCCAGCGTGCTGGAGAGGCTGACGGTCTTGCCCGACACCTGTATCTTGCCACCCTTGGTCTTGCCGGCGCTGATGGCAACCCGCGCCACCACCTTCTGCGAGACTTCCACCGTGCCACTGTCGCCCGCCGTAAAGAAAATGCGCCCCCCTTTGCTGGCGACGCCGGTGGCCTTGGTAATGCTCGCCGTGTTGCCCGCCAGGGCATAGACATTGCCGCCATTGGCGCGCAGTTCCACTTCCGCGGCCTTGATGACCCCGGATGTCTTGGCCTGCGTCTCCGCCCCGCCCACCTTGACCACAAACTTGCCGTCGGACAGCGTGCTGTCGCGCACCAGGACTTCATAGCCGGCGGCCAGCGCCGCCGTGCCGTTGGGCGCGGTGAGCGTGCCGACATTCTCCACCGTGCGGGCAATCAGCGCCACGTCGCCGCCCAGCGACCCGATGCTGCCGTAATTGATCACGGAGGCAGTACTGGTGCCCCTGAAGGTCAGGTCGCCGCCGGCCATGAAGGCGGCATCGGATACGTCATGGGTGGAGGCGACGAAGGAGCCGCCGGTCGTGATGGCGCCGGTCGGCCCCACGGTGATGCCGTTCGGATTCACCAGATAGACGCTGCCGGTGGCGGTGAGCGCGCCATCGATCTGCGAGCGGGACAGGCCGGTGACCCGGTTCAGCGTCGCGCCGCTGCCGTTCTCGAACCGCACGGCGTTGCCGGCGCCGATGGAGAAGCTGCCCCAGTTGAGGATGGCGTTCCTGGAGGACTGGGTGATGAGCACGCTGGTGGCGGACGGCGCGGAGATGGCAGCCACACCGGACACCACGTTTCCCGCGCTCGGCAGGGCGCCCGCCGGTTCCGCTTGCGCCCCCGCCGGAAGGCAAGCCGAAAGGAATGCAGCGCTCGTCAGCAGGCTGACGACACGACGACGATGCGGTCGCATTGAGTCCCCCACCCTTCTTCGCCATGGCACCCGCCGTCATCGGCACGCGGATGTCAGAGTTAGGTATATGGGTACACGCGAGCGTCAGGCCCCATCAAGATCACATGGCACGGTTGGGGTCATTTTTTTGGAGTCGTGGCCAGAGAGGCACGCACGACTTGGAATAATAGCAAGCAATGATAGTGCTCGGGATGCTCTCGCTACCCATCAAGCGCAATTGAGTCTGCCAAATGCACGCAATAATATATTCTTTAATTTTGTAACAACCTGGACGGATCTTGTGACACCCCTGGATGCGAGCGATCGGGTGCCGCGCCGGGCAGGCCAGCCCGATAGCGTGCCCGGGATGCGGCATCCTTCGACGGGTCGCCCGCACAGCGGTGATGCGGCGGTTCCCTTGCTCGCACCATTCGCGCAGGCAGCCAGGCGGCGACGCCGAACCGCACGCTCAATGGAACTCCACGCGACGGACGCAATGGAATTGAAGAAGGCCTGCAAGGCGGTGCAGGAGCCGATGGTCACGCTCAGTCCAAGGATCGGGCACCAAGGCTGCCCCCCGGTGCCGAATCCGCCGATGCGCCCAAGCCAGAAGCGCCGCGCCAGATCCCCAAGCTCACACCGCCGAACAGGCCAAACCCCACCGCCGGAGCGAACTCATCGCTGGATAGAAGTTGGGGGCTCACGTCATTATGTCTAAGGGAATCCAATTTGGCTGAGGAATTGCCTCTGCCTCTCCGCTTCCCGATCTGCCCAGGCCCCGGAGCCAATGCTCGACGGATAGGTGGGCTTGCAGCAGACGCAATTCGGCTTCGTCAGCTACCTTGGTTCGAAGCGAAATTACAATTTCCCGTCTTCCAGCGGCAACCCGAAGCCGATCGGGAATGACCCTGCGATAGCGAAACACGCCACAACGGGAAATTTGAAGATAAGGGGAGCGAGACAGCCATATGTTCAATTTTGGGACCCCAATGATGGGACCCCAAGGCCGAAGCCATTAATTTTATTGAACAAGTGGTGCCCAGGAGAGGACTCGAACCTCCACGACCGTTAAGCCACTGGCACCTGAAGCCAGCGCGTCTACCAATTCCGCCACCTGGGCCCAAGGCCGTTAGGCCGTCGGGAGCGGCACTTCTAAGGGTCCCCATCCCGCCTTGTCAACGCCCCCGGCCCTCTCGCCGCGGGAAAGATGTGAGGTGCGGGCAGGCTCGTCTGCGGCAGCCGCCGCACCGCCGCCGCCGAAGCCGGCGGAAATGTAGGCGGCGCAACAGTTTTGATATCGGGACGGAGCAGAACCCGACTTTCAGAAGCCTGTGGACATCCTCCCCGCCCGGCCGTGCGCCCGGTGTCACGGCCCCGCCGCACCGGGCCAGCCCGCCGCCGCCTCTGACCGCGGCCCGCATCGGCCGCAGGGTCACGGCGCGCCGGAGGGAGGGGCGGCCCGAGAGGCCGCTCCCTCCCCCGGCGGCACGATGGCTCAGGAGGCGCGGAAATTGGCCTTCCGCTTGTCCACGAACGCCGCCATGCCCTCTTTCTGGTCCGCCAGGGCAAACTGCGCCTGAAACACCCGGCGCTCGAAGCGGATGCCTTCCGCCAGCGTGGTCTCATAGGCACGGTTGACGCTCTCCTTGGTCATCATGGTCACCGGCGTGGACATGTCGGCGATGGTGGCGGCCACTTTCATCGCCTCTTCCACCAGATCCGCCGCCGGCACCACCCGCGACACCAGGCCCACCCGCTCGGCCTCGGCCGCATCCATGAAGCGGCCGGTGAGGCACATCTCCATGGCCTTGGACTTGCCCACGAAGCGCGTCAGCCGCTGGGTGCCGCCGGCGCCGGGCATGACGCCGATCTTGATCTCCGGCTGGCCGAACTTGGCGGTGTCCGCCGCCAGGATGAAGTCGCACATCATCGCCAGTTCGCAGCCGCCGCCCAGGGCAAAGCCCGCCACCGCGGCGATCACCGGCTTGCGCATGCGCGCCAGCCGCTCCCAGGAGGTGATGAAATCGTCCAGATAGGTGGAGGGAAAGGTGAAGTCCTTCATCTCCTTGATGTCCGCGCCGGCGGCGAACGCCTTGTCCGAGCCGGTCACCACCAGGCAGCCGATGTCGGCATCCGCCTCGAATCCGTCCAGCGCCGCATTTAGGTCGCGAATGATCTGCGCATTCAGGGCGTTCAGCGCCTGCGGCCGGTTGAGCCGGATGAGGCCGACGCGGCCGCGGGTTTCCACCAGGATCGTTTCGTAGGCCATGTCACCTCCCGTGCGGTCGGACCCGCCGGGATGATCCCTTGAGCGCTCCGTTGGCCGCGTCCCATCACTGGGCTTGTTTTATACGCACAAGGCCGATGGCAGCCAGCCCGGCGCGCGGCCGGGCCCCCTGTCAGTCGAAAGCGTTGTCGAGAAAATACCATTGGCCGCAATTGGCCCGGATGATCGGCTCCAGGATCGCGTTGAGGGCGATCACGTCCTCCAGCAGCGTGGCATCGGGGTTGGTGTGCGAGGGCAGCGCCACCGGATCGGTGCAGGTGACGTGGAAGCGGGCACCCTTCAGGCGCACCCCATGGCCCACGAACACCTGCGCGCCGGTGAGCCGGGCAAAGCGCAAGGCGATGGCGAGATTGCCGTCCAGATGCGGCGGGCGGTCGAAGAATGGCGCCATCACCCTGCCGTGGTGCACCTCGTCGCAGAACATGGAGACCGTGCCACCCGCCTCGAGGGTGCGGATGGTGGGGCGGACACCCGGCTTGCCGGGCGGCAGCATATGGACGCCGAACTGCTGCCGCACCCGCTCCGCGATGACCTGCTGGGCCCTGGTGCCGGGCGGGGTGTAGACCGCCGACCACTGCATGCCCAACGAGGCCATCAGCGCGCCCAGAGCCTCCCAATTGCCCGTATGGCAGGACACCAGCAGCAACGGCCCCTCCGCATGGCGGCGCAGCACCGCCGCCTCATTTTCCACGGTGATCCGCCCGGACTTCACCAGCCGGTGCAGGATGGAAAATTCCGCCATCACCCGGCCGGCATTGTCGAAATGGCTCAAGATCCGGGCCTCCACCTGGGCCTCGGTCAGGGTGGGGTCGATGCGCTTGAGGTTGGCGCGCGCGCGCCCCACGGCGTCTTTGTGGAAGCGCGGGCCGACGAACCGGCCCAGCGCCCCGCCGATGGCGGAGCACAGATCAATGGGCAGGACGCGCAGCACGGCATGCAAGGCAAAGTCTGCCAGATCCTGCAGGCCGGCACCGCGCCAATAGCCGAGAAAGGCTTGGCGGCGGGCGCCACCGGCCCACAGGTTCGCCCAGCCGGGCACCTCGGGCGGGGTCCAGACATAGGGCTTGCGGCTCTTCTTCGGCGCCGGGTCGGACGGGGTCTGCGCCGCGGTCGGGCCGTCCGCGCTGGGTGCCGGTGTGTGCGGCCCTGCAGGCCCTGCTGCCTCCGCGTCGTGGCTCGTCATCGCCGTCTCCGCGCCTTGCCGTTCCCGATCCGCATCTGCGGGGCCCGAAGGCCCCTCGCGGCGGCCCGCAGGCGGTTATAGGCGGTTTGCGACCGGGGGATGAAGCGAAACGCGGCCGCTGCCCCGGCCTCCGCCCTCAGCGCTGGCAGGTGGGGCAAAAGAAGGTGGAGCGTCCCGCCTGCACGATGCGCTGCACCGTGCCCTTGCAGTGGAACGTCCGGCAGGGCTCGCCGGCGCGGCCATAGACCTTGAAGCTATGCTGGAAATAGCCCAGTTCGCCATTGACCTGCTTGTGGTCGCGCAGGCTGGAGCCGCCCGCCAGGATCGCCGCGCGCAGCACGTCGCGGATGGCCACCACCAGCCGCTCGGTGCGGGCATTGGGCGCACCTGTGGCCGTCGCCAGCGTATGGGCGAGCCGGCGCGGCGACAGGTGGGCCGCGTACAGGGCCTCACACACATAGATATTGCCGAGCCCGGCCACCACCTTCTGATCCAGCAGCGCGGCCTTCAGATTGGTGCGCCGGCCGGCCAAGGCGTGGGCCAGATACTCCGCGTGGAAGGTGTTGCCCAGCGGCTCCGGCCCCAGATCGCGCAGCAACGGATGGCTGTCCAGCCGGTCATAGGGCACCAGCAGCATGGCCCCGAAGCGGCGGGGGTCGTTGAAGGTGACGGTGGCCCCGCCGGCCAGGTGGAACACCACATGGTCGTGGGCGCCAGGCTCCGCCCGCGGATGATGGAACAGGCCCGGCCGCCCCTTCACCTTGGCGCCCTCGATACGGATCGAGCCGGACATGCCCAGATGCAGGATCAGCACTTCGCCGCCGTCCAGATCGGCCAGCAGATATTTCGCCCGACGACCCACGGCTTCCACCCGCCGCCCGGCCAGGCGCTCGGCGAAATGCTCCGGGAGAGGCCAGCGCAAGTCCGGCCGACGGGCCTCGGCGCTCTCGATGACGGCCCCCTGCAGGACCGGCAGCAATCCCCGGCGGACGGTCTCCACCTCTGGGAGTTCAGGCATTTTGTGGTGACGCTCCTCTCAGCACTGCCCCTTATGGGGGGCTCGAATCATGACAGATTCTTAAAGCTATCGGGGTGCGGTCAGAGCGCAAGGAGCAAAGCAGCAGGGTTGGACCGCGGTACACACCCGCGCGGAAGGCTATTCGGCAGGGCCGTGCAAGGGCCGTGCGGGGGGGACCGGACCGGTCAGCGCCGGCCCCAGCGGGGGCTCCGCGGGGGGCGCCTCGAACTCCAATTGCTCCAGCCGCAGCCCGCGCCGGGCGATCTTGTCGGCTGAGACCGCCACCTTGGCCACGTCGTCACCCACCTGGGCGAAATGCTTGGACAGATCGCCCACCCGCTCGCGCAAGCGGGTGACATCGCCCACCAGCAGGCCGACCTCGCGGCGGATGGCGTCGGCCTGCTCACGCATGCGGGCATCCTTGGCGATGGCCTGCACCACCTGGATCGCCAGCATCAGCAGCGAGGGCGACACCAGCACCACCCGCGCCCGGAAGGCGCGCTGGATCACCGCGTCGAAATGCTCGTGCAGTTCCGCATGCACGGATTCCGAGGGCACGAAGATGATGGCGATGTCCTGGGTCTCGCCAGGCACCAGGTATTTGTCCGCCACGTCGGTGACGTGCTTCATCACATCCTGGGTGAGGCGCGTGCCGGCGGCCCGCCGGGCCTCCGGGGTCGGCGCCTCGCGGAACGCAGTGACCGCCTCCAGGGGGAACTTGGCGTCCACCAGCAGGGGGCGCGGATCGCCCGGCAGGAAGATGGCGCAGTCCGGCCGCTTGCCGTTGGACAAGGTGTATTGGAAAGCGAAGCTGTCCTTGGGCAGGCCGTCGGCGACGATGGCCTCCATGCGCGCCTGCCCGAAGGCGCCGCGCGCCTGCTTGTTGGACAGCGTGTCGCGCAGGGACAGCACCTGCGAGGAGAGATCGGTGAGGCTGCGCTCGGCCTTCTCCACCAGCAGCAGGCGCTCGGCCAGCGTGGTCAGGCTCTCATGGGTGGCGCGCGCCGCGGTGTTGAAGCTCTCCCCCAGCCGATGGGAGGTGGAATCCAGCCGCTCCGACACCGCGCGCGCCAGTTCGCTCTGGCGCTGCGACAGCACTTCCGTCATGGCCTGCACCCGGCCGGAGGTCTCGGACTGGAAGCGGGCCAGATCGCGCAGGCGGGCTTCCAAGGCATCCGCCCGCGCCGCCTGCTCCGATGCGAAAACGGCAGCCTCTTCCCCGCCCCGTCGCCGCAGCAGCACGGCGAGCAGGATCAGCACCACCGCGCCCAGCACGGCCGCCAGGGCTTCGATGGGGGTCACCGCATGGGCACCGAGGAAGAACAGCGCGTCGCTCATGGCAAGTCTCTAGCGCGATTCCGCCAAACGAACAAACGGCGAACATATTGACCGCAGCCTAACCTTCGCCTATCTGGCGAATATGGCTATCCGTCCGATCCTCATCCTCCCCGAACCCCAGTTGCGGCAGATCTCGGCGCCGGTCCTCAAGATCGACCGCGAGATCGAGAGCCTCGTCGCCGATATGCTGGAAACCATGTATGACGCCCCCGGCATCGGGCTGGCCGCCGTGCAGGTGGGGGTTAAGAAGCGCGTCATCACCATCGACGTGGCGCGCGACGATGCGCCGAAGGATCCCATCGCCCTCATCAATCCGGAGATCATCGCGGTTTCCGAGGAGACCTCGATCTATAATGAGGGCTGCCTGTCCATTCCCGAATATTACGAGGAAGTGGAGCGCCCGGCCCGCGTCACCGTGCGCTATCAGGATGTGAAGGGGGCGATCCATCAGACCGAGGCGGAGGGCCTGCTGGCCACCTGCATTCAGCACGAGGTGGATCATCTGAACGGCATCCTGTTCATCGATCACCTGTCCCGGCTGAAGCGCGAGCGCGTCATCAAGAAATTCACCAAGGCGGCGCGGCGCGAAGCCGAGGGCTGAGGTCTGGCCGGCTGCGTCCGTGCCCCGCTTGCAGAGGTTAAGGTCGCCATATGCGCATCGTCTTCATGGGCACGCCGGAGTTCGCCGTGCCCACCTTGAGCGAGATCGTCGGGCGCGGGCATGAGGTGGTGGCGGTGTTCACCCGCGCCCCCGCCCCGTCCGGTCGCCGCGGCCTGGATCTCACCCCCTCCCCGGTCCACGCCGTGGCGGAGCGCTTCGGCGTTCCGGTGTTCACTCCCAAGTCGCTGAAGGGTGAGGAGGCCGCGCAGCAGTTTCGCGCGCTCGATGCCCAGGTGGCGGTGGTGGTGGCCTATGGGCTGATCCTGCCCCCGGCCATTCTGGCGGCGCCCGAGCTGGGCTGCCTCAATCTGCATGGCTCGCTGCTGCCCCGGTGGCGCGGCGCCGCGCCCATCCAGCGCGCCATCATGGCGGGCGACACCGAGACCGGCGTGGCGGTGATGCAGATGGAAGCCGGCCTCGATACCGGCCCGGTGGGCCTGCTGGAGCGCATCGCCATCGCCCCGGACATGACCGCCGGCGACCTGCACGACCGCATGAGCCTGATCGGCGCCGACCTCATGGGCCGGGCCCTGGCGGCGCTGGAGCGCGGCGGCCTGCACTTCACGCCCCAAAGCGAAGAGGGGGTGGCCTATGCCGCCAAGATCGAGAAGGCCGAGGCCCGCATCGACTGGTCCCGCCCGGCGCGGGAGGTCCACAACACCATCCGCGGCCTGTCGCCCTTTCCCGGCGCCTGGTTCCCGTTCGGCGCCGACCAGGGCCGGGTGAAAGTGCTGCGCTCGACGCTGGCCCCCGGCGCCGGCGCACCGGGGGAAGCCCTGGACGATGCCCTCACCATCGCCTGCGGCGAGGGCGCGGTGCGGCTGGTGGAACTGCAGAAGGCCGGCAAGCAACCCATGGGCGCGGCCACCTTCCTCAACGGCAATGACGTGCCGGCGGGAACGCGGCTGGCTTGAACCCGAACTCTCTGCCAAGGATGTCGAACAGGGCTTTGGCAGAGTATCGATCAAGCTGAATGGTCCGACGTATCAATTTGGAGCCGCTTGGCGTCCCCATCTCCGAGAACATAATACGTTGCGTCCACTGGCTGGTGGGTGCTGTAACAATCTCGGCTTTGCTCGATGAAGAGCGCAATGAGTGCCATCGGGTCCCCCAGTCTTCCGTTCATAGAAAACAAAAGTGCCCCGCTACAAGCTCACCATCGAATATGACGGCACGCCTTATGCCGGTTGGCAGATCCAGAAGGACCTGCCAACCGTGCAGGGCGTGCTGGCCGAGGCCATGGCCCGCTTTTCCGGCGAGGCGGCCCATGTGTCCGGCGCCGGGCGCACCGATGCCGGGGTCCATGCCACCGGGCAGGTGGCCCATGTGCAGCTCACCCGCGCCTGGCGCACCGACCAGGTGCGCGATGCCATGACCGCCCATCTGCGCCCGCATCCGGTGGCGGTGGTGGCGGTGGAGCTGGTGCCGGACGATTTCGATGCCCGCTTCTCGGCGGTGAGGCGGCATTATCTCTATCGCATCATCAATCGCCGGCCGGATCTCACCTTGGAGCGGGATCGCGCCTGGCGCATCCCCCAGAGACTGGATGCCGACGCCATGCACGCGGGCGCTCAGCGGCTGCTGGGCAAGCACGACTTCACCACCTTCCGCGCCGCCGAATGCCAGGCCGCCTCGCCGGAGAAGACCCTCGACCAGCTGGACGTGAGCCGGCACGGGGATGAGATCCGCGTGGTCACCTCCGCCCGCTCCTTCCTGCACCATCAGGTGCGCTCCATGGTGGGCTCGCTGGTGCGGGTGGGCGAGGGGCGCTGGAGCCCCGATGCCCTGGCGGACGCCCTCGCGGCCCGCGACCGGCGCCGCTGCGGCCCCATGGCGCCGGCGCACGGCCTCTATCTGGCGGCGGTCAGCTATCCCTGAGCCGGGCGCGGAGAGCGGTTGCCCTGGTCATCCGCCGCGAAGGGCGCAACGGACCGGCAATCGGCTAGAAAATGGGCGTGCAATGCATGCAATTTATTCAATCGAGACCTATACAATAAGCTCAGCTAATCGCTCGTCATCACATATGACAATTGGACACGACCTTCGCCGGCTCTAAACTCAGCAGCTCATTATAATACAAAACTTTCCTTCCATATGCTGCCGTGGGGATCGCATGCAATGGCGACGACATCCAATGGTGAACTGCGCGCGCCCGCGCAGACAAAATTCCACCTGCTCAAGAACATGTCGGTGGTCGCCCGGATCGCTGCGGGATTTGGCTTTCTGATCCTTCTCATTCTTTGCGTCGGCCTCTATTCCTTCCTCATTCTCACCTATCTCTCCGACGATCTGGCGAAGATCCGCCAGGCCATCGATCGCACCGCCGCCACCGCCGAACTGGAGCGCCGGCTGACGCAGATCTGGCCGGCCGTGGATGCCGCCATGCTGGACGGCCAGAGCGCCGCGCTGGAGGGCGCCCTGAAGGAGGGAACCCAAGCCATCGCCGCCAGCGGCCAGGACGCCGCCGAGCGCATCTTCGGCCGCTACGCCGCCGGCATGCGCGAGGCCACCGCCAAGACCGGCACCGCTCTGGCCGATCTGAAGGCGCTGACCGCCCTCGACCCGGCCTTCGACAAGGTGTTCGAAAATCTCATCGAGCGCCGCAAGCTCATCTTCGATGCGGACGGCACCGCCGCCATCGCCGGCATCCAGGCCAAGGTGAACGCCACCCGCCTCACCCTGGCGCGCTTCGTCACCGACACCGGCCCCGGCCTTGCCACCACCGATCTGGCGCAGGTGCGCAAGGCGGCCGACACCCTCCAGGCGGACTGGGACTGGGTGGCGGCGCAGTTCGACGCGCTGGCCGCCGCCTCCACCGATCCGGCGGACAAGGGCACCTATCAGGCCGCCAAGACCACTGCGACCGCCTACATCACCCCCTTGAAGAGCCTGCTGCCCACCCTGCTGGCCCGGGCCCAGATCCGGCGCGAGAGCGTGGACGTGGCGCGCACCGAACTGGCCGGCCTGGTGCGGCAGGTCAACGATCAGCAGAGCGCGCTGCAGCGGACCACGGTGGACGCCGCCTTCGCCCTCGGCACCTGGACCAAGACCGCCCTTCTCACCGCCTCCCTGGGGGCGCTGGTGGTGGGGGCGCTAGTGGCGCTGCTGGTGAGCTGGTCCATCGCCGGCCCGCTGCGAAAGCTCGCCGACGTGGTGCAGAAGGTGGCGGCAGGGGCCACCGATGTGGACATTCCCGGCCGCGACGAGAAGAGCGAGATCGGCCTGCTGGCGCGCGCGCTGGAGGTGTTCAAGGCCAATCTCATCGCCGTGCGCGCCCTCGAAGAGGACCGCATCGCCCGCACCCGGCAGGACGAGCAGGACCGCCAAGCGCTGTCCCAATCCCTGTCGGACGCCTTCAAGCATAGCGTGTCGTCCATCGTCTCCGATGTCATGCGCGACGTGGAGCAGGTGGGCCGGCATTCGGAGAGCCTGCTGCAGATCTCCGATTCCGCCAAGGAGAGCGCCAAGGGCGCCCGCGCCGCGGTGGAGGCCACCTCCGGCGGCATTTCCGAGGTGGCGTCCACATCCACCGAGTTCGCCGCCTCGATCCGCGAGATCGCCCAGCGGGTGGATGAATCGGTGCGCCTCATCCTGGTCGCGGTCGATCGCGCCCGCGACACCGACGCGGTGATCGGCGAACTGGCGGTCTCCGCCTCGCGCATCAACGACATCACACGAATCATCCAGCAGATCGCCGAGCAGACCAATCTGCTGGCGCTGAACGCCACCATCGAGGCGGCCCGGGCCGGCGAGGCGGGGCGCGGCTTCTCCGTGGTGGCGACCGAAGTGAAGTCGCTGGCGCAGCAGACCGCCACCGCCACCCAGCAGATCGGCGCGCAGATCGGCGCCATCGAGCAGGCGGCCAACGGCGCCGCCGATTTCATCCGCCAGATTTCCGATCAGGTGGAGGCCATCAAGGGCCATGTGACGGGCATTTCGGCCAGCGTGGAGGAGCAGAGTTCCTCCACCACCAACGTCGCCGCCCACGCCCAGCGCACCTCCGAGCATGCGGATCTCGCCCGCGTCCAGCTGGACACCGTGTTCACCCAGGCGGAAGCCACCCTCGATGCCGCCCGCAGCAGCCGCTCGGCGGCGGACACGCTGAAGTCCCAGACGGTGAAGCTGCAAGGGGTCGCCAGCGAGTTCGTCACCCAGCTGGACACCCTCTGGACCCGCAAGCCGGCCTGAGGCCAAGCGGGACTTGAATGGCGGCCCGGATGGAAATCCGGGCCGCTCTCCCTCAGCCCAGCAGTTCCGCCAAGGTGAGCGTCACCACTTCGGTGGCCAGCGCCAGATCCGAAAGGCGCAGCTTCTCGTCGGCGCGGTGGCCGTTGGCTTCCTCGATGGTGCGCGGGCCGGCGCCATAGAGCACCACGGGAATGCCCGCCTCCGCATAGAGCCGGGCATCGGTGTAGAGCGGCACGCCGTTGGTGGCCACCGGCTCGCCGATCACACCCGCTGCCGTGCGGCACAGGATGTCGGCGATGCGCAGGCTTTCATCGCTCGCCACCAGCGGGCGGGCCAAAAGGATGCGGCGGATCTCCACCGAGGCGCCGGGGTAGCTTGCCACCGCATCGCGGATCACCTGCGAGACTTCCGCCTCCACCGCTTCCGGAGTCTCTTCCGGGACGATGCGGCGGTCGAGGCGCAGGGTCACGCGGTCCGGCACCACATTGGTGTTGATGCCGCCCGAGATCAGCCCCACGGTGATCTGCGGCGAGCCGATGCCCTTGGTGGGCGAGACCGTGGCCTTCAGCCCGGCGCGATAGGCATAGAGCGCGTCCAGCACCCGGCTGGTGGCTTCCAGGGCATCGATGCCGGTGTGCGGCAGCGCGGCGTGGGCGGACTTGCCGTTCACTTCCACTTCCAGATGCAGGCAGCCATTGTGGGCCACCACCAC
Source organism: Azorhizobium sp. (assembly GCA_965227945.1). Lineage (GTDB taxonomy): Bacteria > Pseudomonadota > Alphaproteobacteria > Rhizobiales > Xanthobacteraceae > Azorhizobium. The sequence continues at coordinate 498,407 of CBDDGQ010000006.1, forward strand.
CGCATAGGAGAAGCCGGCGGAAATTACCGCGTCGGGCTTGGTGAGGCCCTCGGCGAGGATCCAGCCGGGGCCGACCTCGCCGCCGATTTCCTCGTCATAGGTGAAGTGCAGTTCCACCGTGCCCTTCAGCGGCAGGCCCGAGCGCTTCAGCGCATCGAGGGCGAAGGCGTACGTGGCGAAGTCGGACTTGGAGACCGCCACGCCGCGCCCGTACATCACCCCATCCACCACGGCGGCGCCATAGGGGTCCTGGGTCCAGCCTTCGCCAGGGGGCACCACGTCGCCATGGGCGTTGAGGGCGATGATCGGCCCGTCGCCAAAGCGATGGCGCACGATGAGATTGGTCACCGACACCATGCCAGCGGCGGTCACCGCCGCCGCCGGGACCACATGGCGCTCCACTTCGAAGCCGAGGCCGGTCAGCAGATCGGCGGTGCGGGCGGCGTGGGCGGCGCAGTCGCCCGGCGGATTGTCGGAGGGCACCTTCACCAGTTCCGCCAGGAAGGCGGACTGGGCCTCGGCCCGTTCGGCGAGGAGCGCGCGCAGGCGCGCCGCGTCAGGGGTCGTCATGATGGCGTGTCTTTCGGTCATTGCGGGAAGGGGCATGGCCCCGGCGGCCGGACAGGTCAAGCCCGCCCGGCCGGGTCTCATCAGGGCGCGGTGGCCCAAGCCTTCAGCACCGCCCGGTCCTCGGGCGTGATCTCGGTGACATTGTTGGGCGGCATGGCGTGGGTCAGCACCGCCTGCATCAGGATCAGCGGCTTGTTGCGGGCGATGGCCTCCGGCGTATCCAGGAGAATGCCGCGGGGGGCGATGGCGATGCCCTCATAGACCGGCTCGGCCATGTGGCACATGGAGCACCGGCCCATGACGATGTCCTGCACCGGGGTGGGCACATTCGCCTCCACCGTGGGTGCGGCCTCGGCCGTGGTGACGAGGCTCGGCAGGCCGAGCGCCGCGCGCGCGGCGGGCGAGGTGGTGGCGCAGATGGCCACCGCTGCGACCACGCAGGCGAGGGACACGCCCCAGCACCACCACCAATTGCCGTTGCCCGCATGGCGCTGATTGAAGAACACCCGGATCAGCGCCCCGCCGATCAGCGCCAGCGCGACGATGACATAGGCATAAGGGGTGGAATAGGTCAGAGGGTAATGGTTGGACATCATCAGGAAGACGACGGGCAGCGTGAAATAGTTGTTATGCGAGGAGCGCAGCTTGCCGATCTTGCCGTATTTCGGGTCCGGCTTTTCGCCCGCCTTCAGCGCCGCCACCACCTTGCGCTGGTTGGGCTGGATCACCAGGAACACGTTGGCGGTCATGATGGTGGCCATCACCGCGCCGGTATGGATGAAGGCGCCGCGCGGCGAGAAGACGTGCTGGAAGAAATAGGCCATCGCCACCACGAAGACGAAGACGATGATGCCCACGGTAACGTCGCTTTTGCCCAGCGGCGAGCGGCACACCAGATCGTAGAACACCCAGCCGAACGCAATGCCGCCGACGCCGATGAGGAAGGCGGTGAGTGGCGTCAGGGCCATCACGGACGGGTCGATGAGGAAGAGCGTGGCCTGGTAATAATAGGTCCAGATCAGCAGCAGCACGCCGGTGATCCAGGTCGTGTAGGATTCCCATTTGTGCCACATCAGATGCTCGGGCAGATGGGCGGGGGCCACCAGGTATTTCTTCACCTGATAGAAGCCGCCGCCATGCACCTCCCAGGCTTCCCCGCCCTTGTCCGCGGGAATGTCGGGGGCCGGGCGCAAGGCCGCATCCAGATGCATGAAATAGAAAGAGGCGCCGATCCACGCCATGCCGGCGATGATGTGCGCCCAGCGCAGCAGCAGGCTGCCGAATTCGTGCAGAATGGGTTCCATGTCAGGCGGCCTTTGGTGAGCGGTGGCGGCAGGCGCCGATGAAACGCGGTGGGGTGCCGGGCGCGGTTGGCCGCGCGCGCCGGGGGCGATAGACTGAGCGCAGACCAGGGGGCCGGACGCCGTGCTCGAAAACATGCGGGCCTTCACCCAGGCGGTGGAGAGCGACAGCTTCTCGGAAGCCGCGCGACGGCTGCGGGTCTCGCCCAATGTGGTGAGCCACCGCATCCAGGTGCTGGAGAAGCATCTGGGCTGCCGCCTGTTCAACCGCACCACCCGCCGCATGAGTCTCACCGAGCAGGGCCGGGTGTTCTACGAGACCGTCACCGAGGCGCTGCGGCTCATCGAGGCGGCGGAGATGAACATCTCCGAACTGGGCGCCCTGCCCCGCGGGGCGCTGCGGGTCACCGCGCCGCTGCATCTGGGCCGCCGGCTGCTGGCGCCCATGGCGGCGCGCTACCAGGAGGCCCATCCGCAGATCGACGTGCGGCTGCGCCTGTCCGAGCACACGCTGGACCTGATCGCCGAATCCATCGACGTGGCGCTGCGGCTGGCCACCTTCGAGGATTCCAGCACCATCATGCGCAAGGTGGCGCAAGTGGAGCGCATCCTGTGTGCCGCCCCCGCCTATCTGGCGCGCAACGGCCTGCCTGAAAAACCCGCCGATCTGCTGCGCCATCAATGCCTGCTCCTCCGATTCGCCAGCTTGCGCGAATTTCGCTGGATGCTCACCGACAAAGGCAAGGATCTTGCCGTTCCGGTCACCGGCCATCTGGAGGCCGACGACGGCGATGTGCTGACCCTGTGGGCCGAGGAAGGGCGGGGCATCGTGATGAAGCCCCGCTTCGAGGTGGCCGACGCCCTGGCCGCCGGGCGCCTCGTGCCCGTGCTGGAGCGACACGCGCCGCCCCCCATGACGCTGGCGGTGCTCTACCCCGCCCGCCAATTGGTGCCGCTGAAGGTGAAGGCCTTCGCCGACATGCTGGTGGACGCCGGCCGCCGCTACGTGGCCGGCGAACTGGCCAAGCTCGGCGAGACGGCGCGGGCCTGAGGGGCGCTGGACGACGTGCGCCGAGGCCGGCCTCCCGGCCCTGACCGTTTCACCCCCCTCCCCGACCCTCCCCCGCACGGGGGGAGGGGGCGCGTTGTGCTGATGGGCAGTTGGTTCGCCCGCCTGTCGGGCTGTCTACGCCCGCGTGCGGCGAACCCTCCCCCCTTGCGGGGGAGGGCAGGGAGGGGGGTGAAACGGCAGCCAATCGCGCCCCCTCCCCGACCATACCGAGCCCACACCCTCAATGGGCATCCGCCTGCTTGGCGGCGGCCACCACGTCCGCCACGCTGGCGCCGCGCACGCCGTTGAAGAACACATTGAGCGCCACCGCCACGATGGCGGACAGCAGGATGCCCGACTCCAGCAGCGGATGCAGGTCGTGCGGCAGCGCCTTGAAGAAGTTCGGCGCCACCAGCGGGATCAGGCCAAAGCCCACCGCAATGGCGACAATGAACAGATTGAAGCGGTTGGTCTTGAAGTCCACGTTGGTGAGGATGCGCGCGCCGGTGGCCGCCACCATGCCGAACATCACCAGCCCAGCGCCGCCCAGCACCACCACGGGGACCGCCTCCACCAGGGCCGCCATCTTGGGCAGCAGGCCCAGCGCCAGCATGATGACGCCGCCGGCCACCGTCACCCAGCGCGAGCGCACGCCGGTGACCCCCACCAGCCCCACATTCTGCGAGAAGGAGGTGTAGGGGAAGGTGTTGAACAGCCCGCCCAGCAGGGTGCCCACCCCGTCCGCCCGCAGGCCGCGGGCGAGATCCCGCTCGTCCACCGCCTTGCCGGTCATGTCGGACAGCGCCAGGAACATGCCCAGGCTCTCGATCATCACCACCACCATGACGATGCACATGGTCACCACCGGCACCAGGTGAAACGTGGGCATGCCGAAGTGCAGGGGCAGCACCACGTCCACCCAAGGGGCGGAGGCCACCTTCTCGAAATGCATGAGGCCCATCACCGCCGCCACCACCGCCCCGGCGACGATGCCCAGCAGCACCGCCACATTGGCGAGGAATCCCCGGCCCCATTTGATGAGGGCGAGGATCACCAGCATCACGAACAGCGACAAGGCGAGGCCCGGCAGCCCGGCATAATTGGGATTGGCCACCTGCACCGTTTCGCCATTCACCACCTTGGTGAGCATGGGCAGCCCGCCGCCGGCCCAGTTGATGCCCACCCGCATCAAGGAGATGCCGATCACCAGGATGATGGTGCCGGTCACCACGGGGGGAAACAGCGGCAGCATGCGCGAGATGAAGGGCGCTACCAGGATGGAGAAGAGGCCGGCGGCTATCACCGCGCCATAGATGCCCAGCAGTCCCACGTCCGGGGCCGCCGCCATGGACAGCATGGGGCCCACGGAGGCGAAGGTGACACCCATCATCACCGGCAGGCGGATGCCGACGCCGGGAAAGCCCAGGCATTGCACCAGGGTGGCGATCCCGCAGGCGAACAGATCGGCGCTGATGAGAAAGGCCACATCTTCCGGCGGCAATTTCAACGCGCGCCCGATGATGAGGGGCACCGCCACGGCGCCCGCATACATCACCAGAACATGCTGCAGGCCGAGCGCCACGAGCTTCGGCGCCGGCAGGACTTCGTCCACCGGATTCACGGTTACGGTCATAGGGTCCCCCTGAAGGTCGGATCAGGCTTTGGAAAGGTGGTGTTGTGGTCGAAGACGTGCGCTTTGCGCTTACGTTGCAGCGCATCAGACGCCATTTTGCCGGCTTGCGGAATGGCAATGGAATAAGAAGATCTTCCGATTTTTTCGGGAAATGAAACGATCCCATGCCGGCTATGCTGACCGGCACCACAGCAGGAGGGGCGGATGGGGCGGCTGACCACGCATGTTCTCGACACCGTGGCCGGCGGGCCCGCGGCCGGTGTGCCGCTGGAGCTGCATGCCATCGCCCCCGACGGCAGCCGCCGCCTGGTGACCCGCCGCACCACCAATGCGGACGGGCGCACCGATGCCCCGCTGCTGGAGGGCGAGGCCTTCCAGGCCGGAACCTATGAGCTGACCTTCCATGTGGGCGCGCATTTCCGCGCCACCGGCGCCAAGGTCGCCGAGCCGCCGTTCCTGGACCAGATCCCGCTGCGCTTCACCCTCGCGGGCGCGGGGCATTATCACGTGCCGTTGCTCTGCTCCCCGTGGAGCTATTCCACCTATCGCGGCTCTTGACCCGCCGGCGCGGACCCAGAGAAAGAATAACCAAAATATTCAATATCAGTTTTGAATTTCTCATGCACGAATGTGATGGATTCATCCGTATACAAATCAGTATAATCTCCTCTGACTGATCGATTTTTATGCGGAAGGGTCATTTTTTCGATACCGATACGGTCACATATACGGTCGAAATCCTCTTGCATCTTTTCAAACCGGATCATGTCATGCAGGGTGACAGTTCCGTTCAGGGACACGTAGTCCGTCATGGGCCGCGGAAGAAGGAGAGCTTCGAGCGGAACAACGCCCTCCGCCTTGATGCCGCCGGGCGTCGCGAAGGCCGTGCGCGAGATCACCCTGTCCCAGGGATTGCGGATGGACGTGAAGATAAAAAAGGAATGAATGTCGTCGCCCAATTTCTCGAAATAATCCGCGATGGATGCATGTTTGTGCTGAGGGTCCTTGAACCCGATCGTGTCATTAAAAACATCCAGGCCCTGAAATCCGTCCTCCTCGACGACGTTTCCGGAGCTTCTCCTGAAAACGACCCGATCGTCACAATAAGGGGCAAGAACGCTCTGAATAGAATTTCCGCCCGTCTTGGGAATATGAATATAAATGAATTTATATTTGCGTGAAATCATACATCCTCGCCCGAGATCTCACGCGGAACACGGATTCAAGGTCAAGAGCTTGATCGCGCTGGATGACGCCATCCCGGCCTTCAGGTGGCCTTCAGGACTGGGAAGCGATCCTGCCGTGGCTCGCTTCAACTGAAGGCAGTCATCGCCATTCCCGCGCTTGTCCGCAACCGGAAATTTGGCTCACCCTGTCGCTATTCTCGAGGTTCCGATGTCTGACCGCACCGATCTCTATCCCCGCGACATGGCCGGCTATGGCCGCACCCCGCCCCATCCCCACTGGCCGGGCGCGGCGCGGATCTGCGTGCAGTTCGTCATCAATTATGAGGAGGGCGGCGAGCGTTCCGTTCTGCACGGGGATGGCGAATCCGAAGCCTTCCTATCCGAGATTTCCGGCGCCGAGCCCTGGCCCGGCCAGCGGCACATGAACATGGAGTCGCTGTACGAATTCGGCTCCCGCGTCGGCTTCTGGCGGCTGCACCGGCTGTTCACCGCCCGCAACCTGCCGGTGACCGTGTTCGCGGTCGCCAAGGCTTTGTCCCACAATGCCGAGGCGGTCGATGCCATGCGCGGGGCGAACTGGGAAATCGCCAGCCACGGCCTGCGCTGGCTGGACTATCGCCACATCCCGGCAGAGACCGAACGCGCCCACATTGCCGAAGCGGTGCGCCTCCACACCGAACTCACCGGCGCGCGCCCGCTCGGCTTCTACCAGGGCCGCACCAGCGAGCAGACCCTGGACCTGACCTTTGCCGAGGGCGGTTTCCTCTATTCCGCCGACACCTATGCGGACGAACTGCCCTATTGGCTGGACAGCGCCCACGGCCCGCAGCTCATGGTGCCCTATACGCTGGACGCCAATGACATGCGTTTCTCAATCCCCGCCGGCTTTGCCTCAGGGGATGAGTTCTTCACCTATCTGAAGGACAGCTTCGACCTGCTTTACGCGGAAGGCGCCACCGCCCCGCGCCTGTTGTCCATCGGCCTGCACTGCCGTCTGGTGGGGCGGCCGGGGCGTGCGGCCGCCTTGGCGCGGTTCCTGGATTACATCGCCAGCCACAGCCATGTGTGGGTGGCCCGGCGGGTGGATGTGGCCCGCCATTGGATCGCCCATCACCCCCCGCCGGGCGGCTATGTGCCGAGCCGCCTGTCCCGCGCCGTGTTCGTGGAGCGGTTCGGCAGCGTGATCGAGCATTCCCCCTGGATCGCGCAGGCGGTCTATGACGCCGGGCTCACCGCCGCGCACGACACGGCACCGGGCCTGCATGAGGCGCTGGTGGCGGTGCTGCGCGCCGCGCCTCTGGAGCGGCAGATGGCGGTCATCAATGCCCATCCGGACCTGGCCGGCAAGCTGGCGGCAGCGCAACTCCTGACCGCCGCCTCCACCGACGAACAGGCCTCCGCCGGCCTCGACCAGCTCACCGCCGCGGAAAAGGCCCGCTTCACCGCGCTGAATGGCGCTTACATGGAAAAATTCGGCTTCGTCTTCATCATGGCCATCCGCGGCCGGAGCAAGGACGAGATCATCGCCGCCTTCGAGCGGCGCCTGACCCACGACGTGGCGCAGGAGCGGGCCGAGGCCCTGGCGCAGATCGAACGCATCTCCCGCCTGCGGCTGGACCAGATGCTGCCCGGGGCCGCCTGATGCCCCCGGCCCCCTCAGCCCCCCTCTCCCTCGCCGATCCCCTGGACGGCACGCGCATCCTGGCCCGGCTGCAAGAGCTGGCCGGCTTCACCGACGTGCCCGGCGAGATGACCCGCCTCTCCCTCTCCCCCGCCCACAAGGCGGCGGCCGCGCATCTGGCGGAGGCCTTCGCCGCCGCCGGCATGACCGTCGCGCTGGACGCCACCGGCACGCTGGTGGGCCGCTATGCGGGCACCGATCCGCAGGCCAAGGCGCTGCTGCTCGGCTCGCATATCGACACGGTGCGCAATGCCGGCATTTTCGACGGCAATCTGGGGGTCATGCTGGCGCTCGCCGTGGTGGAGCATCTGGCCGCCACCGGCCGTCGCCTGCCCTTCCCCATCGAGGTGCTGGCCTTTGCCGACGAGGAAGGCGTGCGCTTTCCCTCCACCCTCACCTCCTCGCGCGCCGTGGCCGGGCGCTTCGATCCGGCGGCGCTGGACGATGCCGACGCGGACGGCATCACCCGCCGCGCCGCCTTGGCCGCCTTCGGCGCGCCGGCGGGGGCGTTCGCCGCCTGCAATCGGGGCCAGAGCGCGCGGGCCTATGTGGAAGCCCATATCGAGCAGGGGCCGGTGCTGGAGGCGCTCGGCCTGCCGCTGGGCGTGGTCACCGCCATTGCCGGGGCCTCGCGCGGGCGGGTGGTGGTGACCGGCGAGGCGGGACATTCCGGCACCCTGCCCATGACCATGCGGCACGACGCCCTCACCGCCGCAGCGGAGATGATTCTGGCCATCGAGGCGCGCGGACAGGCAGAGCCCAGTCTGGTGGCCACGGTGGGCACCCTCACCGTGCCCGGCGGGGCGGTGAATGTGGTGCCCGGCACCGTGCAGTTCTCGCTGGACGTGCGGGCGCCGCAGGATGCCCAGCGCGATGCGGCGCTGGCCGACATCCGCACCCGTCTGGCGGAGATCGCCGCCCGGCGGGGCCTGTCGGTGCGCCTCGACCTCACCTATGAGGCGGCAGCGGCGCCCTGCGATCCGCAGGTGCAGGCGGCCCTGGCGGCGGCGGTGGCGCGCACCGGCACGCCGGTCCACCATCTGCCGTCCGGCGCGGGGCACGATGGCCTTGCCCTCAACGGCGTCATTCCCATCGCCATGCTGTTCGTGCGCTCGCGCAACGGCAGCCATAATCCGCGGGAAGAGGCCAGCGCCGCCGACATCGGGTTGGCGGCCCAGGCCCTGGCCGGATTCGTCGCGGAACTGGCCGGCGACGCCGCATAGCTGCGGCCGGCTGCCGCTGCGCCCCTGGGTCAGGGCGTCGGTGGCGGGCAAATCGGCAGGTAACAGCCCACTGCCCCCTCGACACATTTTGGCCAAGATGCCACTTTGCCGCCTGGATGAAGCTGTGCTGCGGGGGCAGCGTCGGCAGGCTACCCCTGCGCCAACCACGTCCTGGTCGGCTGCCGCTGCGTCTTGCCGCCTTCGGGCGGCGGGCGCCAGCGAAAGTCTGTGATGCGTGGTGCCACCCGCCAGACGGGACCGGCGTTCGGAGCAGGGAAACGTATGGGTAAGCACCGCCTGACGCTGGTGATCGGCGTCGCCTTGGTCCTCGGCATCATCGTCGGCTACATCAACCACACGCTCTGGCCCAATCCGGCCGATGCCAAGCCCATCGCCGACGGCCTGACCATCATCACCGAAATCTTCCTGCGGCTGATCAAGATGATCATCGGCCCGCTGGTGTTCACCTCGCTGGTGGCCGGCGTGGCGCACATGGGCGACATGAAGACCATCGGCCGCGTCGGCGGCAAGGCGATGCTGTGGTTCATCTCCGCCTCGCTGGTGTCGCTGTTCATCGGCCTCGTCATGGTCAATCTGCTGCACCCCGGCAAGGACCTGAACATGCCGCTGCCGGCGGCCAACGCCAGCACCGGGCTTGCCGCCACCGGCTTCTCGCTGCAGGCCTTCATCAAGCACGCCGTGCCCGACAGCGCGGTGGGCGCGCTGGCCAATAACGAGATCCTTCAGATCGTCATCATCTCCATCCTGTTCGGCCTCGCCGCCGCCGCGGTCGGCCATCGGGCACGGATCCTGGTGTCGCTGATCGAGGAGGTCTCGCACGTGGTGCTGAAGGTGACCAGCTTCGTCATGGCGCTCGCCCCGCTGGCGGTGTTCGCCGCCATCGCCGCCATCATCACCGAGCACGGGCCGGGCATTCTCATCACCTACGGGAAATATATGGGCTCGTTCTACCTGAGCCTGGTGGTGCTGTGGCTGGTGATCTTCGCCGCCGGCTATCTGGTGCTGGGCAAGACCGCGCTGCGCGTCATCTCGCTGGTGCGCGCGCCGTTCATCGTGGCGCTGACCACCGCCTCCAGCGAGGCGGCCTATCCCAGCATGATGCGGCAATTGGAGAAGGTGCCGGTGAGCGAGAAGATCGTCAGCTTCGTGCTGCCGCTCGGCTATTCGTTCAATCTCGACGGCTCGATGATGTACTGCACCTTCGCCACGCTGTTCATCGCCCAGGCCTATGACATCGAGATCGGGCTCGGCCAGCAGATCATCATGCTTTTGGTGCTGCTCATCACCTCGAAGGGCATGGGCGCGGTGCCGCGCGGCTCGCTGGTGGTGGTGGCGGCGACGCTGGACATGTTCCACCTGCCCTCCGCCGGCCTGCTGCTGGTGCTGGGGGTGGACCAGTTCCTCGACATGGGCCGCTCGGCCACCAATGTGGTGGGCAACGGCATCGCCACCGTGGTGGTGGCCCATTGGGAGGGCGAGAATGTCCATGCCGGTGGACCCGACGAGGACGAGAGCATCGCCATCCCCGCCGCCGCCTGAGCCCCCGCGCGCCGGCCCTCAGGCCGGGGCGCCCACCAGGCGGTTGTCCCGGTCGAAGAAGGGATACGGCCCGTCATAGGGGCCGATGAAGCTGGTGTGCGTCACCAGCCGCCCATCGGTGAACCAATGCAGATGCAGGCTGGGCGGCTCCATGTGGAAGCTGGGCGCCGCCCCCGGCTGAAGGCTGAGGCTCACGGCATGGGCGGGCGCCGGGCCGATGCTGGCGGGCCGATCGGCGAAGCGGGTGGTGACGGCGCGGTGTACATGGCCGCACACCAGCCCCATCACCTGGGGATGGCGCAGCAGCAGGGCCTCCAGCGCCGCGGCATCCCGCAGATTCTGCACATCCATGTGCGCGATGCCGGTCAGGAAGGGCGGGTGGTGCAGGGCGACCAACGTGGGCCGTTCCGGCGCCGCAGCCAGTTGTGCCTCGAGCCAGGCGAGGCCCTCGGTGCCCAGTTCGCCATGGGGCTGGCCCGGCACGGACGAGTCCAGCATCACCACCCGCACCGGATGGCCTTCCAGCACATAATTGACCTTGAGCCCGCCGGCCCCGGTGGTGCGCACTGCCAGTTCTGGAAAAGCAGCGCGCACCCCGGCGGAGGAATCGTGATTGCCGGGCACCGGAAACACCGGCATGGGCAGGCCCGCCACCAGGGTGCGGAACCGGGCATATTCCTCCGGCTGGTCGAAATCGGTGAGATCGCCGGTGACGAGGATCAGGTCCGGCTGCGGGGTGAGCGCGCGCAGATGCGCCACCGCCCGTTCCAGGAAGGCCGCCGTATCCACCACGCCATAGGCGAGGCTGCCGGGCGCGCGAATATGGGTATCAGTGAGCTGGGCAATGAGCATGCGATCAGACCAAGGCAAGACGGGTGGGATCCAGGACGACGCCCACCTCGTCGCCACGAACTAAAGGAAGGTCGGGGGATGCTTCGACAATGATTCGCCCCCCGTCACCAGCAGAGAGCAGGACGCGCTGGCGCGCACCCTGGAAATGAACCTGATCCACGGTGAAACGCAGGCCCTCGCCCGCTCCCGGACGGAGCTGGGCCATCTCCGGGCGGAAGGCCAGGGTCGCCGCCACCCGGTCGGGCGCGCTCACCGCCACGCTGCCGGCGGCGGTCTCGAAGCGCCCGGCGCGCACCGCGCCCTCCAGGCGATTGGTGACACCGACAAATCCGGCCACGAAGTCATCGGCCGGATGGAAATAGATCTCCCGCGGCGTGCCGATCTGGGCGATGGCGCCCTGGCACATCACCACGATGCGGTCGCCCAGGGCCAGCGCTTCCGCTTGGTCATGGGTCACATAGACCGCGGTGATGGCCAGGCGCCGCAACAGACCGTCGATCTCCGCACGCAGATGCTCGCGCAACGCGGCGTCCAGTGCGGTCAAGGGCTCGTCCAACAGGATGGCGCGGGGCCGCACGGCCAAGGCGCGCGCCAGCGCCACCCGCTGGCGCTGGCCGCCGGAGAGCTGATCGATGCCGCGCGCCGCGAGCGCCGCGATGCGCATCATCTCCAGCACCTCACCGGCGCGGGCGAGGCGCTCGGCCTTGGCGATGCCGCGCACCCGCAGGCCATAGGCCACGTTCTCCAGCACCGTCATGTTGGGGAACAGCGCATAGGACTGGAACACCATGCCCACGTTGCGTTTCTCGATGGGCTTGGCGGTGACGTCCTCCGTATCGAAGCGCACCACGCCGCCCGCATCGGGGGTCTCCAGCCCGGCGATGATGCGCAAGGTGGTGGTCTTGCCGCAGCCGGAGGGGCCGAGCAGCACCACGGTCTCGCCGGCGGCGATGGTGAGGTCCACAGGGCCGAGGGCGCGGGTGCCGTCGGCGAAGGTCTTGGCGCAGCCGGTGAGCGTGATGGCCGCGCCGTGGGCGGCCGGGAGGGGTGTTGCGGTCACGGGCGGGGCTTCCGGTTCTTGGCCTGCGCATCGCCGCCCAGCATCTGGATGGCGATCAGCAACGGCACGATCATGATGAAGAACACCAAGGTGTAGGCACTGGCGATTTCCAGCCGCATGGAGGCGTAGCTGTCCGCCAGCCCCACGGGCAGGGTCTGGGTGAGCGGGGTGTGCAGCATCCAGGTGAGGTTGAACTCGCCGATGGACAGCGTGACCACCATCAGCGCGCCGGCCAGGATGCCGGGCCGCGCATTGGGCACCACCACCTGGATAAAGCGCTGCCAGGGCGAGGCGCCGAGGCTCGCCGCGCCCTCCTCCAGGGTGCGCACATCCACGGCGGCCAGCACCGCCATCACCGAGCGCAGCATGAACGGCAAGGTGTAGAGCACGTGCCCCACCAGGATGAACAGCACGCTGGCGCGGAACTCGCGCACCCCGCCATAGGTGAGGATCAGGGCCAGCGCCAAGGCGAGGCCGGGAATGGCCACCGGCAGCGTCACCACCTCCTCCACCAGGCGGGACACCCGCCCCGGCTTGCGCGCCAGCGCCCAGGCAGCGGGCACGCCGATGACCAGGGTCACCGCCAGCGTCCCCAAGGCGAGGCCGATGGAGCGGAAGATGGTGGGGGCATAGAGGCCCCACACCTGCCCCACCCAGTCCAGGGTGAGGCCGGAGCGCACGCCCTGGAAATAGTTCACCGTCAGGCCGGCGAGGATGGAGGTCGCCGCCGGCACCACCAGAAAGGCCGCCGCCAGGATGGTGACGAGCAATTGCAACGCAAAGACGAGGGGATGGCTGCGCATGGGGCTCAGCCCGCCGCCGCGACGCGGTTGCCGGCCAGATTGCGGGTGGCGGCCAGCACGCCCCAGGTGATGAGGCCGAGGGCCAGCGACAGGGCCGCGGCGCTGGCGAAATTCGCGTTCAAGGTGAACTCCGTATAGATGCTCATGGCCAGCACATCGATGCGCGTGGCGAGCGTGAAGGCGGTGCCGAAGGCGCCCATGGCGGTGGCAAAGGCGATGGCCCCCGACGCCATCAGCGAGGGCGCAATCCCCGGCAGGGTGACGTCGCGGAGCACCTGCATCGGGCTGGCGCCGAGCGAACGGGCGGCTTCCTCCAGCGCCGGATCGAGCTTTTCCACCGCCGCCATCAGCGTCACCAGCACGCGGGGCAGCGAGAAATAGACATAGCCTGCGAACAGCCCGGCCATGGAATAAGCGAACACGAGCCGCCCCATGCCCAGCGCCTGGGTGGCGCTGCCGATGAGGCCCTGGCGGCCGGCCAGCAGGATGACCATGAAGCCCACCACCACGCCGGGAAAGGCCAGCGGCAAGGTCAGCAAAGAGATCAGCACCACCCGTCCGGGGAAGCGGTTGCGGCCCAGGCACAGGGCCACCACCACGCCGATGGCGAGCGTCGCCAGCGTCACCCCGGCGGAGAGCGCCAGGGTGGCGAGCAGCGTGGTGAGATGCCGGGGATTGGTGAGGATCACCAGATATTCCCAGGCGCCATCGGGCCCCTGCCCGGCCACCGCCACCAGCCGCACCAAAGGCAGCAGGAAGAAGGCCAGGACGAAGATGCCCAAGGGCAGGAGGAACAGGCGGGCCAGGCGGTCGGCGCTATGCATGGGGATCACTTCGGGGCGAGGACGGCGGTGTAAGGCCGTAGTTTACTGAGCGGTAGATGAATACGACACATCCCCCCCGGCGCACCATGCCCCCTCCCCCCTTGCGGGGGAGGGTTGGGGAGGGGGGTGAAACGGCCGCCACTCAGCACCCGGCACGATGGGGGCGGACACTCCGGGGACGTGAGTCGTCCAGGCACGAGACCGGAAACCGGCCACAGAAGGAGAGCGTTTCACCCCCCTCCCTGCCCTCCCCCGCAAGGGGGGAGGGTTCCCGCGCCAGCCGGCCCTCGCTTCAAAGAACGCGAAGACCGAGCGCGGCCTTACTTCACCTCGGCCAGATACTTATCCGAGAAGCCCTTCTGCACGGCTTCCATCTTGGCGTAGTCCACCGGCTTGGCGCGGGCATAGTCGGCGGCGGGGAGGAAGCGGTCGGCCACCTCCTTGGGCAGGGCCACGTCGCGGGCGGGGCGCAGATAGGCCTTGGCCCACATGGCCTGGCCCTTGTCGGACAGCACATAGTCGAGGACAGTCTTGGCCGCCTCCGGGTGCGGGTCGTTCTTCACCATGCTCATGACGTACGGCACCACCACGGAGCCCTCGCAAGGGATGACGAAGGCGAACTTGCCCTTCTCGCTGTATTTGGCGCGATAGGCGTTGAAGTCATAGTCGAACAGGATCGGGATCTCGCCGGAGACCACGCGGGCATAAGAGGTCTGCTTCGGCACGATGGGCTGGTTGGCTTGCAGCTTCTTGAAGAAGGTCAGGGCCGGGGTGAAGTCATCCAGCGAGCCGCCGAGCGCATTGTTCACGCCCACCGCGCCCACATAGCCCACAAAGGCGCTGGAGGGGTCGAGATAGCCCACCATGCCCTTATATTTGGGCTTCAGGAGATCGGACCAGCAGGCCGGCACCGGCGCGCCGCCCAGCGCATCCACATTGACGAACAGGCCGAGGGTGCCGGAATGGATGGTGGTCCAGTGCCCGTCGGGATCCTTGAGGCCCGCGGGGACCTGATCGAAGCCCTTGGGCTTATAGGCCTGGGTGAGGCCGGCCTCTTTCAGCTTGATGCCGAAGGTGACGCCCACATAGGTCACGTCCGCCACCGGGCTCGCCTTCTCGGCGATGATCTGGGCCATGGACTGGCCGCTGTTCTTGTTGTCGGGGGGCACCTCGACGCCGGTGTCGGCCTTGATGGCTTTCAGCATGGCGCCCCAATCGGCCCATTCGGTGGGGCAATTGTAGCAGATGGCATCGGCGGCCGAGGCGGCCGAGGCCGCGCCGAGCGCGAGCCCGGCGGCGAGCAGAGCGGAAGCGAACAGGGATTTCATCGCGGAGCCTTTCGTGAGACGGGTTTTTTGGGGGAAGTCTTCGGGGCGGCGGGGTTACGCGGCGAACGCACAACCGCCTTTGGCGCAGCCGCGGGCGGGGAAACCGGGGCGAGCGTGCCGCCGGGGCGCAGCTCGAAGGGCAGATGCTCCACGTCGTGGGGCGCGTCCTGGCCCATCAGCTCGAACAGGCGCGCCACCGCCCGTTCGCCCATGCGGCGGGTGGGCTGGTCGACGGTCGCCAGCGGCGGGGCGACGAGACGGCCGATGGCGATGCCGTCGAAGCCGGCCACCGAGATGTCGGCGGGCACGCCAAGCCCCATCTCGCGCAGCGCGGCGATCACCGAGAGCGCCAGAAGATCGTTGGAGCAGATGATGCCGCTGGGGCGCGCCGGGCCGTGCAGCAGGCCCTCCAAAGCGGCCCGGTGGGCGCCCGTGTCGGCCAGATAGTCCAGCTCCAGCACCGGCTCCGGCGACAGGCCGGCGGCGGCCATGGCGGCAAGATAGCCCTGGTGACGCAGGCGCGAGCGGTCGGAGGTGGAAAACCGCCCGGCGATGAACAGGATGCGCCGATGGCCGGCGGCCAGGAACGCCTCGGTCAGCGCGCGGCTGGCGGCGGCATTGTCCACGGTGACCGCCGCCCGGCCGGGGTGCTGCGGCTCGTTATAGACGAGCACGTAGGGGATCGCCTCGGCATCCAGCAGATCGAGGGTCGGGTTGGCATCGGGATCGGCCACCGTGAGCACCAGGCCGGCGACGCTCTGGGCCACCAGCGTGGCCACCAACTCGCGCTCGCGGGCCGGATCGTAATCGGTGGCGGTGAGCAGCAAGGTGTGGCCGCGTTGGCGGGCTTCCGCCTCCATGCCGGCCACCGAGCCGGCGAACACCGGATTGGTCAGGCTGGGGATCACCACCCCGAGGGTGCGGGTGCGCAGGGTCTTGAGCGAGCGGCCGATCTCGCTGGGGCGGAACGCCAGGTCGGCGATGGCCGCCCGCACGCGGGCCTCCACGTCGGCGCTGGCCCGTGCGGTGCCGTTGATCACCCGGCTGACCGTGGCGATGGAGCAGCCGGCGCGCTCGGCGACGGTGCGGATGGTGACGGGGCGTGCCACGGGGCGTCCAGGGTTATGAAACCGTTTTCACAGCCGTTCTAGCGCCACCCTACGACAGCTTGGTGACAGGGTCGCTGCACGCGGAACCGGGCCCGCCGGCGCACCGCGCCCCGTGATGCGGCCAAGAAAAAAGCGCCGCCCCAGAGGGACGGCGCCGGTCGAAACCCCGATGGGCGTGCCGCTCAGCGCTTGAGCGGGCCGACGTTGAAGATCTGGACGCGCCGGTTGACGGGCGATTCCGGATTCTTGGTGTCCTGCAGCGATTCCTCGCCCAGGCCCACCGCTTCCAGCCGCGCCGGGTTCACGTTGAACACGGTGGTGAGCGCTTCGACGATGGCGTCGGCGCGCTCCTGGCTGAGCTTCATGTTGTACTGGCGGCCACCGGTGGTGTCGGTGTTGCCGGTGACGATGAACTTGTAGCCCTGGAGGACCGGATTGTGCAGCGCGTCGGCGATGGAGCCGAGCGCGGCGTAGGAGGCCGGCAGGATCATCGCCGAGTTCAGCTTGAACTGAATCTGCACGGTGATCTGCGCCAGCTTGTCCAGCTGGATCGCCAGCGGCGGCCGGGTGAGCGGCGCGCCGGGATAGTTGTTCAGATGGTCGAGGGCCGCCTGCCGCAGGTTCTGCGCGGTGACGACGGGGGCATTCTCGGTCAGGCCCTGCAGGCCCTGAACGATCTGGGCGTTGGAAATTTCCGTCTGCGCGCGCGCCGGCAAGGCGGCGGCGACGGCCGACGTGGTCAGCGCTACGGCGAGCGCCACACGAATCATAGGCGACGTCATGGGTGTCGTCCTTCCTTTATCGGGTTGCGGCGCGCTCAGCGGAAGCCGGCGTCGGTGATGGCCTGGTTGCACGGCGGGCTGACCACCTTGGTGGCCTCCAGCAGGCAGGACAGCAGATTGCCGTCGCCTTCCACCATGCCGGGGCACAGGCGCGCCACGTCCGCATTGCACAGCTTGAAGATGGCGTGCTGCGCGGCGACGCGCTTGCCGATGGAGGCCCGCACGGCCACATAGTCGGTCTTGCACTGGGGCGAGACCTGGGCGTCATGGGCTTCCAGGCAGGCGTGCAGCTTGCCGCCACCCAGATTCACGTCGGGACAGAATTTCAGAATGTCTGGCCCGCAGCTTTGCGCCAGCAGACCACCGGCCTGGGCGTAACTGATGGTTTGCGCACGCGCGCCCGTTGCAGCCAAGGCCAACAGGCCCGCCGCGAGCACGATCCCAACCCCCTTCATGGACTTCTCCCAGTCGCGAACGAAGACGGTACCGCTGTAACAGATACCGCAGCGGGGTCAAACCCCGAACATTCAGCAGCTTTTCTGACCTAAGGTAGTAAAGTAGTCCGGATACACCTGACGCCCGGCCCGGATCCGGCGCGTGCGCAGCCTCCCCAGCCGGTCAGCGGCGTGGCAGGCGCACGGGCTGCATCGCCAGATCCTGAGGGGCCGGGAGAGGTGCGCGCGGGCGGCGGCGGCCGCCGGCCGGCGGATCCGCGCGCCGGCTGAGCAGCATCACCGCCGCCCCCATCTGCACGCTGGCGAAGGTCAGGCCCATGGCGAAGGTGAGGATGGCGCCGGCCAGCCAGCCGTCGGAGGAGGCGCGCAGCAGCGTGCGCAGGCCTTGAGCATCCAGCGCCAGCAGCGCGCCCACGAACAGGATCGCAATGGCGAAGCCGATGGCCGCATGGCGCACCAGAAAGCGCACCAGACGGGGCAGCCCGAAGCGAACCGGCACGGAATGAGGCATCGCATGCGCTCCCATGGCGACCCGGGGACCGCCGGACACGCCTTGTCTCGGGCGTGATGGTCCCATGTTAGGCGATCGGGTGCAAGAAAACGCGGCAGGCCGCACTGTTCGTGTGCAAATGACACCCCGCGACTGACTGCCGTAACGGGAAATGCATCCTGGCCCGCTCATTGCATACAATTCACTGGACCGGGGGGTCCCATCGGTGGTTGCCGCGTCCAAAGCGCCGCCGCCCTTCATCGCCACGCCATGCCCACACACCACGCCCGCATGCCTGCTGACCACCTGCCCTGCCCGCCCCATGCGGGCGCCTTCGGCCCCACCGGCCGTCTGATCTCGCGCCACGGGGTGTCTGCCTGCACCGCGTGCGGCCCCGCCCGACCTTGACCGATCGCCCCACCTCTCCCGGCCGCGTCGGCCCCCTCGAAAAGGACCCGCAATGATGTGGAAACGCACCCTGGCCACGCTGCTGCTGGCAGCGGGCCTCGCCACCAGCGCCCAGGCTCAGACCTTGCGCTTCGGCCTGATGGAAGACCCTGACGCGCTCGATCCCACCTTCGCGCGGACCTTCAGCGGGCGCATGGTGTTCGCGGCGCTGTGCGACAAGCTGGTGGACATCGATGCCAAGCTGAACATCGTGCCGCAACTGGCCACCGAATGGGCCTGGTCGGCGGACCAGAAGACCCTGACGCTGAAGATCCGCGACGGCGTCAAGTTCCATGACGGCGAGAAGCTCGATGCGGAAGCGGTGAAGTTCAATCTGGAGCGCCACCTCAAATCCCCCGGCTCGCAGCGGCGCGGCGAGATTGCCGCCATCGACACCGTCGAGGTGGTCGATCCGCTCACCGTGAAGATCAATCTGAAGACGCCGTTCGCCCCGCTGCTGGCCCAGTTCACCGACCGGGCCGGCATGATGGTCTCGCCCAAGGCGGCCAAAGAGCTGGGTGACAAGTTCGCCACCGCGCCGGTCTGCTCCGGCCCGTTCAAGTTCGTGGAGCGTGTGGCCCAGGACCGCATCGCGGTGGAGGCCTTCCCCGACTATTGGAACAAGGGCGCCATCTTCCTGAAGCGCATCGAGTTCAAGGTCATCCCCGACACCACCGTGCGCCTCACCAATCTGCGCTCGGGCCAGCTCGACCTCTTGGAGCGCCTCGCCCCCACCGATCTGGCGCAGGTGCAGAGCGACAGCAAGCTGAAGGTGGGCTCCACCTATGAGCTGGGCTACCAGACCCTGCTGATCAACCTCACCAAGGACAATCCGCTGGCCAAGAACGCCAAGGTGCGCGAGGCGCTGGAATTGTCGCTGGATCGCGATGCCATCAACCAGGTGGTGTTCAACGGCGAGTTCCTGGCCGGCAACCAGTGGGTGAGCCCGAAGAACCCCAATTATGTCGCCGAATTCCCCATCCCCAAGCGCGACGTGGCCAAGGCCAAGGCGCTGTTGAAGGAAGCGGGCGTCACCACCCCGCTGGCGGTCAACCTCACCATCTTCTCGGATAATCTGTCCCAGCAATCGGCGCAGGTGATCCAGGCCATGGCCAAGGAGGTAGGCTTCGATCTCAAGATCCAGTCCACCGACTTCGGCACCGCGCTGAACCTGGCCGACCAGGGCAATTATGACGTGATGCTCTATAATTGGAGCGGCCGGCCGGACCCTGACGGCAACACCTTCAACTTCCTCGCCTGCAAGGCGCCGCTGAACTATCCGCGCTATTGCAACGACAAGGCGGAAGCCGCCTTCCAGGGCGAGCGCCAGAACAACGACCCCGCCGTGCGCAAGGCCGCCTGGAAGGACCTCGCCACCGCGGTTCTTGCTGATCGTCCGCTCATCTATCTCTATCATCGCAAGCTGCTGTGGGCCTATTCCACCAAGCTCACGGGCTTCGGGGAATATCCCGACGGCCTGGTGCGCTTCACCGGCCTGAAGCTGAACTGAAGGCCGATGCCGGGCGCCCCGCGGCGCCCGGCCCTCCGGCCGAGACCTACCCGGCCAAAAAGTCCCCTGCCAAGACCCTCTGCCCCGCCCCCTGCGGCATTTCTGGAAAAGGCTCTCAGCGATGGCGTTTCGCAGTCTCACCGCCCGCACCCTTTGCGCCGGCGCATGTGCCGCCGTTCTCCTGGCCGGGCTCGCCACCGGCGCCCAGGCGCAGACCCTGCGCTTCGGCCTCATGGACGACCCCGACGCGCTCGACCCCACCTTTTCGCGCAACTACACCACCCGCATGGTGTTTGCCGCGCTGTGCGACAAGCTGGTGGACATCGATGCCAATCTGAAGATCGTGCCGCAGCTGGCCACCGCATGGAGTTGGTCCGACGACCAGAAGGCGCTGACCCTGACGATCCGGCCGGGCGTGCTGTTCCAGGACGGCGAGAAGCTCGACGCCGCCGCGGTGAAGTTCAACCTGGAGCGCCACCAGAAGGCGCCGGGCACGCAGCGCCGCAGCGAACTGGCCGCCGTGGACAGCGTGGACGTGGTGGACGACCTCACCGTCCGCCTCAACCTCAAGGCGCCATCGGCGCCGCTGCTGGCCCAGCTCACCGATCGCGCCGGCATGATGGTCTCGCCCAAGGCGGCGCAGGCTTTGGGCGACAAGTTCGCCACCGCGCCGGTGTGCGCCGGCCCGTTCAAGTTCGTGGAGCGGGTGGCCCAGGACCACATCCTGGTGGAGAAGTTCGACGGCTACTGGAACAAGGACAAAATCTTCCTCAAGCGCATCGACTTCCGCACCATCCCGGACAGCACCGTGCGCCTGACCAATCTGCGCTCGGGCCAGCTCGACCTGCTGGAGCGCCTCGCCCCCACGGATCTGGGCGAGGTGCAGGCGCAGGGCAAGCTGAAGGTGGGCACCACCTATGAGCTGGGCTTCCAGAGCATCGTGTTCAACACCGCCCGCCCCGGCCCCATCGGCTCCGATGCGCGGGTGCGCAAGGCGTTCGACCTGTCCATCGACCGCGAGGCACTGAACCAGGTGGTGTTCAACGGCGAATTCCTCCCCGGCAACCAGTGGGTCAGCCCGAAGAACCCCTTCTATGTGAAGGACTATCCGATCCAGAAGCGGGACGTCGCCAAGGCCAAGGCGCTGCTGAAGGAGGCAGGCATCACCGGCCCGGTGCCGGTCAATCTGATGGTCTATTCCACCAATGAAGGCCAGGCGGTCGGCCAAGTGATCCAGGCCATGGCCAAGGAGGCCGGCTTCGAGGTGAAGCTCGTCGCCACCGACATCGGCACCGCCCTCAATCTGGCCGACCAGGGGAATTTCGAAGCCTATCTCTATGCCTGGAGCGGGCGGCCCGATCCGGACGGCAACACCTTCAACTTCCTCGCCTGCAAGGCCCCTTTGAACTACACGCGCTTCTGCAATGCCCAGGCGGACGCAGCCCTCACCGCCGAGCGCGTGAACAGCGAGCCGGCCGCCCGCACCGCCGCCTGGAAGAGCCTGGCGGACGTGGTGCTGACCGAGGACCCGCTGATCTATCTGTTCCACCGCAAGCTCATGTGGGCCTACACGCCCAAGCTCACCGGCTTCAAGGAAGCCGATTATCCCGATGGCCTGGTGCGCTTCACCGGCCTGAAGCTCGACTGACCGGACGCCCGATCGCATGCTGCGCTTCCTGCTCAAACGCCTCGGCTCGGTGATCCCCACGGTGATCCTGGCGTCCATGATCATCTTCGCCTTGCAGCAACTGCTGCCGGGCGATCCCGCCATCGCGCTCAGCGGCGAGGAGAAGGACCCGGAGGCCATCGCCTTCATCCGGGAGAAATACCATCTCAACGACCCGCTGCCGGTGCGCTATGCCTATTGGATCGGCGGCGTGCTGCACGGCGACCTGGGCGAATCCATCCGCCTGCAGCAGCCGGTGGCGCAGCTCATCGTCGCCAAGTTTCCGGTGACGCTGCAGCTGGCGGTGATGGCCATGACCATCGCCCTGCTGATCGGCGTGCCCATGGGCATTCTCTCCGCGGTGAACAACGGCAAGGCGGCGGACTATGCCGCCAATGCGGTGGCCCTGTGGGGCCTCTCCACGCCGAACTTCTGGCTGGGCATCATGCTCATCCTGCTGTTTTCGGTGCAGCTCGGCTGGCTGCCGGCGTCGGGCTACGTCTCGCCGTTCGAAAACCTCTGGGAGAATCTGCGGGCGATGATCCTGCCGGCCTTCGTGCTGGGCAATTCCATCGCCGCGGTGATGATGCGCCACACCCGCGCCGCCATGCTCCAGGTGCTGTCCTCGGACTATGTGCGCACCGCCCGCTCCAAGGGGCTCGCGCCCCGCGCCGTCATCCTGCGCCATTGCCTGCGCAATG
This sequence comes from Azorhizobium sp., assembly GCA_965227945.1. Lineage (GTDB taxonomy): Bacteria > Pseudomonadota > Alphaproteobacteria > Rhizobiales > Xanthobacteraceae > Azorhizobium. Next base: position 520,640 of record CBDDGQ010000006.1, read on the forward strand.
CGGCGGTGCCGGTGATCACGCTGGGCGCGCTGGAGTTCGGCGCGCTGCTCTCCGGCGCCTTGCTCACCGAGCAGGTGTTCTCCGTGCCGGGGTTCGGCAAGCTGATGGTGGATGCGGTGTTCAACCGCGACTATGCGGTGGTCCAAGGCGTCGTGCTGTGCACCGCCACCACCTACATTCTGCTCAACCTTCTGGCGGATCTCGCCTATTTCCTGGTCAACCCGAAGCTGCGCCGGTCATGAGCCTTCAAGCCGCCTCCCCTCTCGCCGTCGCCCCCGCGGCGCCCAAGGACCGCAGCCCGCTGCATGAGGCGCTGCTGCGCCTCGCCCGCCGGCGCGGCGCCATGATCGGGCTGGCCGTGGTGGTGTTCTTCATCGCCATCGCCGCCTTCGCGCCCCATGTGGCGCCCTACGAGCCCACCGCTACCGACTGGATGGCGGTGCGCAAGCCGCCCAGCTGGGCGCATCCCTTCGGCACCGACGAAGTGGGCCGCGACGTGCTCACCCGCGTCATCTATGGCGCCCGGGCCTCGCTCTCCGCCGGCCTGGTGTCGGTGGCCCTGGCCGTGGCGCTCGGCCTGCCCATCGGCCTCATCGCCGGCTATGCGGGCGGCTGGACGGAAGCCGCCCTCATGCGCCTCACCGACGCCATGCTGGCCATCCCCTTCCTGATCCTGGCCATTGCGCTCGCGGCCTTCCTGGGGCCGACGCTGACCAATGCCATGATCGCCATCGGCCTGTCCGCCACCACCATCTTCATCCGCCTGACGCGGGCGCAGGTGCAGTCGGTCAAGGTGGAGGAATATGTGGAGGCGGCCCGCGCCGCCGGCGCCACGCCTGTGCGCATCGTGCTGCGGCACATCCTGCCCAACATCCTGCCGGCCATTCTGGTGCAGGCCACCTTGACCATCGCCGCCGCAATCATCGCCGAGGCGAGCCTGTCCTTCCTCGGGCTCGGCCAGCAGCCGCCCGATCCCTCCTGGGGCAGCATGCTGAACACCGCCAAGAACTTCCTCTCCCAGGCGCCCTGGATGGCGGTCTGGCCGGGCCTCTCCATCTTCCTGGTGGTTCTCTCCTTCAACCTCCTGGGCGACGGGCTGCGCGATGCGCTCGATCCCCGGCATCGCGGCTGAGGGGGCGCCTGATGATCCACACCCCCACCCCCGCCGCCCGCCCGCCCCTCCTGGAGGTGCGCGACCTGGCGGTGCAATTCGTGTCGCAGGACACGGTGGTGCATGCGGTGAATTCCGTGTCCTATACGCTGCGCGAAGGGGAGACCCTGGGCGTGGTGGGCGAGAGCGGCTCCGGCAAGAGCGTCCATGTGCTCGCCATGCTGCGCCTCATCCCCATGCCCCCCGGGCGCCTCGCCGGCGGGCAGGTGCTGTTCGAAGGCCGCGACCTGCTCACCTTGTCAGATCCGGAGCTGCGCAAGGTGCGCGGCGGCGGCATCGGCTTCGTGTTCCAGGACCCGATGAGTTCGCTCAACCCCTCCATGACGGTCGGCGAGCAGGTGGGCGAGCCGCTGCGCCTGCATCTGGGCCTGGGGGCGGACGCCGCCCGCAAGCGCACCATCGAGTTGCTGGACATGGTGCGGATCCCCAATGCCGCGCAACGGCTCGACCAGTATCCGCACGAATTCTCCGGCGGCCAGCGCCAGCGGGTGATGATCGCCATGGGCATCTCCTGCCGCCCCAAGCTGCTGATCGCCGACGAGGCCACCACCGCCCTGGACGTCACCGTGCAGGCGGATGTGATCGAGCTGGTGAAGGAGCTGAAGCGCGAGATCGGCATGGCGGTGATCTGGATCACCCATGACCTGGGCGTGGTGGCCGGCATCGCCGACACGGTGCAGGTGATGTATGCCGGCCAGGTGCTGGAGCGCGGCCCGGTGGACGACGTGTTCGCCGATCCGCGCAATGCCTACACCTTGGGACTGCTGCGCTCCTTGCCCGATCTGTCGGCCCCCATCGGCCAGCGCCGCCGCCTGACCCAGATCGACGGCACGCCCCCCGACATGCGCTTCCCGCCCAAGGGCGACCCCTTCGCCCCCCGCAACCGCTACGCCACCCCGCGCTGCTTCGAGGAGGCCGCCCCCCTCGCCCAGGCGCCGGGGGCCGCCCCCGGCCATCTGGTCTCCGCCTGGTATGACCTGCCGGCGCTGGTGGCCGTGGAGACCACGCCATGAGCCTGCCTGAAACGAGCCTGCCTGAAACGAGCCTGCCCGAAACCTCCGCCCACAAGGCGCCCTATCCGCTCTTGTCGGTGCGCAAGCTGTGCAAGCACTATCCTTTGCGCGCCGGCTGGGGCTTTTCGCACAGCGTGTTCAAGGCGGTGGAGAACGTCTCGTTCGACATCCTGCCCAACGAGACCTTGGGTCTGGTGGGCGAGAGCGGCTCCGGCAAGAGCACCATCGGCCGCGCCGTGACCATGCTGAACCCGCCCACCTCCGGCGTGGTGGCCTTCGAGGGCGTGGATCTGGCGGAGCAGAATGCCCGCACCATGCGCCGCATGCGCCAGCGCATGCAGATGGTGTTCCAGGACCCCTATTCCGCCCTCAATCCGCGCATGACCGTGGGCGACTATGTGGCTGAGCCGCTGGTCATCCATGGCATCTGCAAGACCGGCAAGGAGCGGCAGGAGCTGGTGGCGGAGCTGTTCAAGAAGGTGGGGCTGGACCCGCGCTTCATGGCGCGTTTCCCGCACCAGTTTTCCGGCGGCCAGCGCCAGCGCATCTGCATCGCCCGCGCCATCGGGGTGCGGCCGTCCTTCATCGTCGCCGACGAACCCATCGCCGCGCTGGATGTGTCGATCCAGGCCCAGGTGGTCAATCTGCTGCAGGATTTGCAGGAAGAGATGGGGCTCGCCTATCTCTTCATCTCCCATGACCTACGCATGGTGCGCTATCTATGTCATCGTGTGGCGGTGATCTGGAAGGGGCGGATCGTCGAACTGGCATCCAGCGAGGCGCTGTACGGCAACCCGCTGCATCCTTATACCCGGCGGCTGCTGTCTGCTGTTCCGGTCCCTGACCCGGCCCTTGAGCGGGCGCGCACGCGCCTGCCGGAAGTGGCCGCCCTGCCCGACGACGCGCTCGCCCACGAACTGGTGGAAGCGGAGCCGGGCCATTACGTCGCGCGGGCAGCCCTGGGCTGATCGCGCCATCAACAAGGACGTTCGTCGTGCGTAGTTTCTTCAAGACCGGCCGCTCCACCGTCTATGCCCGCACTGCGGCCGTGGCCACCTCACACCCCGCCTCCAGCCTGGTGGCGCTGGACGTGCTGCGCTCCGGTGGCAATGCGGTGGACGCCGCCATCGCCGCAGTCGCGGTGCAGGCGGTGGTGGATCCGCACATGACCGGCATCGGCGGCGACTGCTTCGCGCTCTATACGCCCAAGGGCGCCAGCGCCCCCATCGCCCTCAACGGCTCCGGCAAGGCGCCGGCGGCCGCCAGCGTCGAGGCGCTCATCGACCAGGGGATGACCGAGATCCCGCTGGACAGCCCGCATGCGGTGACCATCCCCGGCGCCATCGCCGCCTGGAGCAAGCTGCTGGAAGACTACGGCACCCGCTCGCTGGGCGAGTTGCTCCAGCCGGCCATCAAGCTGGCGGAAGAGGGCTATGTGGTGCAGCCCCGCGTCGCCCATGACTGGGCGCAATACGGCCCGCGCCTGCAGCGGGATGCGGAGAGCGTCGCGGTGTTCCTGCCCGGCGGCAAGGCGCCGGCGGCGGGCGACATCCACTATCAGCCCAAGCTCGCCGCCACCCTGCGCAAGATCGCCGAGGGCGGGCGCGATGCCTTCTACACCGGCGAGGTCGCGGAAGATTCCGTCGCCCGCCTGCGGGAACTGGGCGGCGTCCACACGCTGGAAGACTTTGCCGCGGCGCAAGCGGAATATGTCACGCCCGTCACCACCAATTATCGCGGCTATGACGTTTATGAGTGCCCGCCCAACGGCCAGGGCCTGGGCGTGCTGATGATGCTCAACGCACTGGAGGGCTACGACCTCTCGCCCGAGGCGCTGAACGAGGCCGACCGGCTGCATCTGTTCGCCGAGATCAACAAGCAGGTCTACCACCACCGCGACCATCTGTTCGCCGACCCCATGCACAATTCGGTGCCGGTGGACGAACTGCTGTCGGCGGAATGGGCCGCCTATGCCCGCTCCAATGTGGACATGGCCCAGGCGGCGCCCCCCACCGTGTGGCCGAAGGTGGCGCACACCGATACCATCTATCTGTGCGTGGTGGATAAGGATGGCAATGCCATCTCCTTCATCAACTCCATCTTCCACCAGTTCGGCAGCTGCATCATGCCGCCCAAGAGCGGCTATCTGTTGCACAATCGCGGCGCCCAGTTCCGCCTCATCAAGGGCCATCCCAACGCCATCGGCCCGAACAAGCGGCCGCTGCACACCATCATTCCCGGCATGCTGATGAAGGACGGCAAGACCGTCGCGCCGTTCGGCGTCATGGGCGGCCAGTACCAGACCATGGGGCATGTGGAACTGCTGACCAACATCATCGACCGCCGCATGGACGTGCAGCAGGCCATGGAGGCGCCGCGCAGCTTTGCCTACAACGGCGCGCTGGAAATGGAGCCGGACTGCGGCGCCGAGCTGCTCGCCGCCATGAAGGCGCGCGGCCATGACGCCAAATGGGCGCCCAATCCTCTGGGCGGGTCGCAGATGATCTGGATCGACCCGGAGACCGGGGTTCTCGCCGCCGGCTCGGAGCCGCGCAAGGATGGCATGGCGCTCGGCTATTGAGAGGGCGATCCGGCCGGTCCAGGCCGGAAGCTGAAAGGCAGAAGGGGCGTGAAACTCTCGTTTCACGCCCCTTCCCGTTCCCCCGCAGGACCGGTGCGCACCCCTTAAATCACATCAAGCTTCCTTGAAGCCGTATTCCGGCGTGCCTTGTTCGGCGCCGTAATATTTATACGGCAGGAATTTTCCCGACATGGCGATTTTCACCCGATCTCCCTTCGGGTTCTCCAGACGGCTGATATCGATATCGAAATCGATGGCCGACATGATGCCGTCGCCGAACTCCTCTTCGATGATCGCCTTCCAGGCCGGGCCGTTGACCATCACCATCTCGTAGAAGCGATAGATCAAGGGATCGGTGGGCGGCATGGGGGTGCCGCGGTACGGCACCTCATTGAGCATGCGCTCTTCAACTTCCGACAGGCCGAACAATTCCGCTGCCGCCTTGGCCAGCGGCTTCACCAATTTCATCTGGCCCAGCAGCGCGCCCACCACCAGCACCGGCGACATGCCGCCGATCTCATTGGTGATGTGCTTCCAGGTCCAGCCCTTCTCGCGCTTGATGTCGAGGATCTTTTCGGTCAGCTCTTCGCGCTTCATGGCGTCTCTCCTGTGGTCTCGAATTCAGGTGGCAAATCAGGCGGCCTTCACGCCGTCCGGCGGCGGCGGGGCGCTGTGGGTGGGGCGCACCACCGGCGGGCGGCGGCGGTCGTAATCGGGTGGCAGCGCGTCCTTGAAGGTGCGCGAGCGCTCCACCAGAAAATCGATCAAATGGTTGCGGACGGCGTAGAAGTCCGGCTGCTTGTGCAGATCCAGCCGGCGCCGGTCGCGGGGAAGCGGGTTTTCCACGATCTCGGCGACGCAGGCCTGCGGGCCATTGGTCATCAGCACGATGCGGTCGGCGAGATAGATCGCCTCGTCCACATCGTGGGTGATCATGAACACGGTCTGCCCGGTCTCAAGGCAGATGCGCCGCACCTCGTCCTGCAAGGTGCCGCGGGTGAGCGCATCGAGGGCCGAGAAGGGCTCATCCATCAGCAGCATCTTCGGCTCGATGGACAAAGCGCGGGCGATGCCGACCCGCTGCTTCATGCCGCCGGAGAGTTCCGCCGGCTTCTTGTGCTCGGCCCCCTTCAGCCCCACCACTTCGATGAAGCGCAAGGCATGGGCGCGCACTTGATCGCGCGACCAGTCGCGATGGCGGGAGGACACCGCATAGGCGACGTTGCCGAGCACGGTCTTCCACGGCAGCAAAGCGTGGCTCTGGAAGATGACGGCGCGATCCAGCGCCGGCCCCTCGATGGCCTTGCCGTCCACCACCACCGCGCCTTCGTCGGGGGCATCGAGCCCGGCGAGAATGTTCAGCACCGTGGTCTTGCCGCAGCCGGAATGGCCGATGATGCAGGCAAAGTCGCCCTTGTTCATGGAGAACCACAGGTCCTCGAACACCGTGGTGCGGCCCTTCACGGTGTCGAAATGGCGGGCAATGCCCTCCATGGAGAGATAGCGCTCGCTCATGGCCTCACTCCGGATAGGTCACGAGACGGGCGACGGCGGCCAGCACCTGGTCCAGCGCCATGCCCACGAGGCCGATCACCAGGATCGAGACGATCACATTGGCGATGGAGAGGTTGTTCCATTCGTTCCACACGAAATAGCCGATGCCGGTGCCGCCCACGAGCATCTCGGCCGCCACGATCACCAGCCAGGCGATGCCGATGGAAATGCGCATGCCGGTGAGGATGGTGGGCGCGGCCGCCGGCAGGATCACGGTGAAGGCGCGGCGCAACGTGCCCACCTCCAGGGTGCGGGCGACGTTCAGCCACTCCTTGCGCACATTGGCCACCCCAAACGCGGTGTTCAGCAGCATGGGCCAGATGGCGCAGATGAAGATGACGAAGATGGAGGAGAGGGTGGAATCCTTGATGGTGTAGAGCGCCAGCGGCATCCAGGCCAAAGGCGAGATGGGTTTGAGCACCTGGATGAACGGGTCGAGCGCCTTGTTCATCAAGGGCGACATGCCGATGAGAAAGCCCAAAGGGATCGCCACCAGCGCCGCCAGCAGATAGCCCACGCTCACCCGGGCGATGGAATAGGCCAGCTGGATGCCGAGGCCCTTGTCGTTCGGCCCCTTGTCATAGAACGGGTTGGAAAGGTGCTTCCACAAGGTGGCGCCCACATCCAGCGGGCCGGGCATGTTGGATTTGCCCTGGGTGGCGCTCATGCCCATGAGCTTGGCATATTCCGGATCCATGGCGGTGGTGGCCGAGGTGCCGCTCACCGCCACATGCCAGGCGAGCAGGAACGCGCCCAGCAGCAGGATGGAGACCAGCAGCGCGCGGGCGCGCAGGCCGAACGAGACACCCGACGAAACCGCCATGCTCAGCTCCGCTTGATGGCGAAGCTGGCCGCATAGTCGGCGGGCTTCGACGCATCGAACGCCTTGCCCATGACCACGATGGTCTTCGTCCCCGTGGGCGGGGTCTGGCCCAGTTCTTTCATCAGGTCGGCGGTGCCGGTGGCCAGGAACACCTGCTTGGCGATGCCGGCATAATCCACCTCGCCCTTCACCTGCCCCCAGCGCTTCATCTGGGTGAGGATCCAGATGGCGAAGGCGTCATAGGGGAAGGCGTCGAAGGCGATGCGATTGGGATCGGTCTTCACCATGCCGAGGCCGTCCGCATAGGTGCCGGTGAGGATCTGCTCCAGCACCACCTGCGGCTGGTTGAGATAATTGGCCGGGGCGATGGCTTCGGCAATGCCCTTCCGGTTTTCCGCCTTCTGGGCATAAGCGGTGGCATCGATGATGGCTTTCGACAGCGCATGGAAGGTGTTCGGCGCCTGGGTGACGAACTCCTGGCTGGCGGCGAACGCACAGCAGGGGTGGCCGTCCCAGAGTTCCTTGGACAGGAGATGGATGAAGCCCACCCCGTCATAGACCGCCCGCTGGTTGAACGGATCGGGGCCCAGGAAGCCGTCGATATTGTCCGCCCGCAAATTGGCCACCATTTCCGGCGGTGGCACGGCGCGGATCTGCACGTCGGTGTCCGGGTCGAGGCCATGCTCCGCCAGATAATAGCGCAGCAGATAATTGTGCATGGAATAGTCGAACGGCACCGCCAGCTTGAACCCCTTCCACATCTTGGGGTCGCGCTTGTCCCGGTGCTTCATGGCCAGCGTGATGGCCTGGCCGTTGATGTTCTCGATGGCCGGAATGACATAAGGCGTCGGCTGCGAGCCGATGCCCATGGAAATGGCGATGGGCATGGGCGCCAGCATGTGCGCGGCGTCATATTCCTTGTTGATGGTCTTGTCGCGGATCACCGCCCAGCCGGCGGTCTTGATGATGTCCACGTTCAGCCCCTGCTTGCTATAGAAGCCGAGCGGATGGGCCATGATGATGGGGGTGGCGCAGGTGATGGGGATGAAGCCGATCTTCAGATCCTTCTTCTCCAGCGCGCCCGCCGCCCCTTGGGCAAACGCATCGCTCACCGACCCCAACGGCAGGAACTGGCCGATGGCCGCCAGCGCCGTGCTGGCGCCCACCGCGGCGAGGAAGCTGCGGCGGGTGGGGCCGTGCGGCATCACTGCCCGCAGCACAGCGGCTTCCACCGTGCTGGCATAGAGTGTGTCTTCTCCCGCATCGGTGACGGCGAAGGCGCGGTCGTGCTCGCCTTGCGAGGCATGGCGGCCGCAGGCGCAGCCGGTGGAGAAAAAGCTTGAACCGCGCCGGGTGGGATCGAAGCTCGCCATGAAGCGCCTCGCTTGTGTAATGCCGCTGGGGCGTGACCGTCGGCCTTCCTCTACGCAAAGGCCGTGCCAGCGTCCGCCGGCCACTGTTTTCCAGCGCGGCGAACGGGTCGCGGCGTCGCACTGGATTTCCGAAAAGTCGTGAATTACGATCATTCGGATCCAGGTCACGATTTTTCGTGAGTGGCGCGATCCGAGGTCTGCCCTATGCCCGCTCCCCTGCCGGTCCCTGCCCCGGCCGATCTGGCCGTCGGCCCGGCGTTTGCCGCCGCGCCGGAGGCGCTGCTGTGCGTGGATCTGGAGAGCGCCCGCATCCGCGATGCCAATCCCGCCGCCTGTGCCCTGCTGGGGTTCCCCCGCGCCGCACTGCAGGCCCGCACGGTGTTCGATCTCCACCCCGGCCAGACCCCGGCGGTGATCGTCTTCACCCAGGCGGTGCTGGAAAAGGGCAGCTATTGGACCCGCGCCCTCACCGCCCAGCATGCGGACGGCCACCCCCTCGCCCTGGAATATGCCGGCGCCCTGCTGCCCCACGCCGGGGCGCGCCTGCTGCTGCTCAGCTTGAGCGATCTGGAGGCCCGCCACCGCCGCGACCTCGACGCGGAAGCCGAGCGCTTCATGCGCGAGGGGCTGGCGGAATGGCAGCGGGTGGACCGCTTCTTCGAGGATATCGAGCGCGAGAACCGCCTCATCCTGCGCGCCGTGGGCGAGGGCATCTATGGGGTGAATGCGGAGGGCAAGACCACCTTCGTCAATCCCGCCGCCGAGCAGATCCTGGGCTGGACCGCGGACGAGATGATCGGCCGCGACATGCACGCCATGGTCCACCACCACCATCCTGACGGCGCCCAGTATCCCCACGAGGCCTGCCCCATCTACGCCGCCTTCCGCGACGGCGCCGTGCACCATGTGGAGAATGAGGTGTTCTGGCATCGCTCCGGCAAGCCGGTGTGGGTGGAATACACCTCCACGCCCTTGCGCGATCGCGGCGTGCTGATCGGCGCCGTGGTGGTGTTCCGCGATGTCACCCAGAAGCGCGAGGCCACCGAGCAGCTCCATGCCGCGCTCGCCGAAGTGGACCATCTGCGCGAGCGCCTGGAACTGGAAAATGCCTATCTGCAAGAGGAGATCCGCGCCGAGGGCAGCCATCGCGGCATCATCGGCCGTTCCGAGGCGATCCAGAAATTGCTGCGCCAGGTGGATCTGGTCGCCCCCACCGACGCCACCGTGCTCATCACCGGAGAAAGCGGCACCGGCAAGGAATTGATTGCCCGCGCCATCCATGATGCCAGCGAGCGGGGTGAGCGCCCGCTCATCCGGGTCAACTGCGCCGCCATCCCGCGCGAATTGTTCGAAAGCGAATTCTTCGGCCATGTGCGCGGCGCCTTCACCGGCGCCTTGCGCGACCGCATCGGCCGCTTCGAACTGGCCGACCGGGGCACGCTGTTCCTGGACGAAGTGGGCGAGATCCCGCTGGAATTGCAGAGCAAATTGCTACGCGTGTTGCAGGAGGGCCAGTTCGAGCGCATCGGCGAGGAGCGCACCCGTTCCGTGGACGTGCGCATCATCGCCGCCACCAATCGTGACCTCAAAGCCGCCGTGCGCGCCGGGCGCTTCCGCGAGGACCTGTTCTACCGGCTCGACGTGATGCCCATCGAATCCGTGCCGTTGCGCGAGCGGCGCGAGGACATCCCCTTGCTGGCCGTGCATTTCCTCGAAGGCGCTCGGCGCAAGCCCGCCGGCGCCCCGCTTCAGCTCAGCGAGGGCGATGTGCGCCGCCTCATGGCCTATCCCTGGCCGGGCAATGTGCGCGAATTGCAGAACGTCATTGAGCGCGGGATCATTCTGGCCCGCAACGGCCGCCTGCACATCGATCTGCCCGACGCCGCCGCCCCGCTCGCCCCGGCCCCGGCTTTGCGCAGCGCCGATCTGGAGACCGAATCCGACCGCCGCGCCCGCACCCGCGCCAGCATCCTCGCCGCTCTGGAAGCCTCCGGCGGCAAGGTCTCCGGCGCCGGCGGCGCCGCCGAGCGCCTCGGCCTGCGACCGACGACGCTGGCGTCCCGCATGAAGGTGCTGGGGATTGAGGCGCGGGCGGGGCGCGGGCGGGCGGCGGATTTGGGGTGAGGGGGGTTGCGGGGGTGGCGGAGGTGAGCCGGCTGGCGGGGATGCGGGGCGCGGGCGTCTCGGGTGCCCGCTTCGTCAGAACCATGGCGGCGGCTTATTGAGCGGCCGCCTCGCGCCGTTCGGATGCGGGCGCGATGGCGGATGTCGTTGCGCTCATCTTGCCCGCTCTTCGCGGCAGCGATGGCGCTGTCCACCGCGCGTTCGTCTCGCGCGCTCTCTTCGCCCGCGCGTTTCACCCCCCTCCCCACCCCTCCCCCGCAAGGGGGGAGGGAGCGCGTTGCGCGCGCGGCGGGCGTCCGCTGGTCATGCTAGCGGCGCGACTGTTCCGCTTGACGCCACCACCCCACCGGCCGCGAACCCTCCCCCCTTGCGGGGGAGGGCAGGGAGGGGGGTGAAACGGGTGGGGCTATTCTCAGCTGATTAGGCACTCAGTAGAAGTCCGTCATTCCCAGGCGGGAGTTCGCCGGGACTGACACGTGGTGGCGACGATGACCTGAACGCCCGCCCTCCAGCAGGGCACCCCTGGCAAACTTCAACCTCTTCAGACCTTCAGTTTGTCTACTCTCGATAAGGCCATGTCTCTAGCAACGCTCCGTCAATCTCTCGCCAACACCTTTGGAGTTGCGCCGAATGCGCGTCGGAACGCATACGTGAAAGCACTCTGAGACATGTAACCGAGTTGGCTACTGATGCGGGCAATGTCGGCCTCGCCGCGCGTCAGCGCCGCGCGCGCCAGGGTGAGACGCCACGCCCGCACATAGCCCAGCGGAGGCTGTCCGATCTGGCGGGTGAACGCCGCAGAGAAGGCCGCGCGCGACATGCCGGCCACGCCGGCAAGCTGCGCCACCGTCCATGGCCGAGCGATATTCTCATGAATGGCGCGAAGCGCACACCCGAGCCGGGGGTCCGAGAGAGCGCCGAGCCATCCTGTCTGGAGCCGCGCGCCGCCTTCCGCATAGGCGCGGATTGCTTCCACCAGCAGCACATCCGCAAGCCGGGTGCTCACGATCCGACGGCCCATCGCGCCTCGATCCGCCTCGCGGTTCAGAAGCGCCAAGATCGTGCTCACGGCATCCGACGCCGGCGAGGACCGGGGAACTAGGAGGAAGTCCGGCAGCATATCCAGCAGGAAGTCTGCGTTTCCCGGCGAGAAGGTGACGTTCCCCCCGAAAGCAACCGTATCGTCGCCCCCCAGATGCGCCACGTCGCAGCCATCGAAAAACGGTCGGCCATCGCAACGCGGCAGGCTCGGATCGCTGGCGACCGCATAAGCGGTGCGGCCGATCAGGCAGACGTCGCCGGCGCTCAACAGCTGCGGCTCCAGCTCGGGCGCGATCAGCCAAGCTGTCCCTTTCACCAGGGCGACGAACTTCAGGCGATCAAGGGCCTGAAACAACAAGGCCCACTCCCCAGCCGCTTCGAGGCGCGTGAGCCGGGTGACGTTCGCGCCAAGGGCCGCAAGGACGTCTGATAGCGGATCGGACTGAACCTTAGACGATTGCGATAAATTCATGGACTTTACGCTATAGGAAATCTTGCTCGACGGACATATCTCCCGAATGAAGGAGAACAACAATGGGCATTACAGGTAAGGTCGTCATCATCACCGGCGCCAGCAGCGGGATCGGGCGGGCGACAGCGAAGCACCTCGCCGTGCGCGGTGCCTTTGTCGTGCTGGGCGCGCGACGCGAGGAGGAACTCGCCACCGTCGTTGGCGAGATCACCGCCGCCGGCGGCAGGGCCATCCATCAAGTGACCGACGTTCGCCATCGCGGCGATCTTGCAGCGCTGGTCGATCTGGCGATCGCGCAGGGCGGAAGGCTGGATGTCATCGTCAATAACGCTGGGATTGGGCCCATCTCGCGCTTCGATGCGCTGCGGGTGGAGGACTGGGACGCCATGATCGACGTCAATGTGCGCGGCACCCTCTATGGCATCGCCGCAACACTACCGGTGTTCCAGAGCCAGCAGTCGGGCCACATCATCAATATCGTGTCCACGGCAGGGATCAAAGTTCTCCCAACCATGGGGGTCTATGCCGCGACCAAGAATGCCGTGCGGACGATCACCGAAGCCTTGCGGCAGGAGGCGGGACCATACCTGAGGGTCACCGAAATATCGCCCGGCATGATCTCGACCCAGTTTGCGGATTCGATGACCGATCCGGCCCTCAAAGCGGCCATGGCCCACCGCATCGGGAACCTTGCCATCTCGCCCGATGCCATCGCCCGCGGCGTCGCCTATGCGATCGAGCAACCCGCCGATGTGGATGTCGGCAGCATCGTGATCCGACCTACGGCTCAGGATTGACGGCCTGTTGCATGTGTGCGCGGCTGAGGCCACGCACCACCTCGAACGGGACGTCGGCCTGCCCACTCTCGACGCGGGCCGCTGGCAGTGTGGGCGGCGATAACGTCACATCATCCCGACTTGGTCCAGGCTGCCCATCAGCCCTCACCTCACCCCATCCCCTCACCCACCCATATAAATCCGCGCATACCCTTCCTTGATGGCGGCGGTGATCTGGTCCATGCGGCCGGCGATGTGCCGCTCCAGAAGGGCGGCGCAGCCCGCCGCGTCGCCGGCCTTGAGCGCCAGCAGCATGGCGCGGTGCTCGCCCTGAGAGGCGATGCGGTCCTCACAGCCCATGTGGATCCTGCGCACGAAGCAGACGCGGGCGTTCACAGTGCGCAGCACCTGCAGCATCCCCCATTGCCGGACATGCCAGCAGGCGCTCGTGGGCTATCTCGTCCAGCGCCTCCTGGCCGCAGCGGCGGGTGAGGTGTGGCCGGGGATCACCCACGCATCCTCCGCCGCATTGAAGGCCGCAAAGTCGGCGAGGCCGGGCAGGACCGCCTGCGCTGTGAGCAGGCCCGAGCGATAGGCATCGGTCCGGACTAAGAGGTCGTCGATCTTGGCCGTCCCCGGGCCTGGGTGGCGATGTCGGCCTTCGGGACGATCGTCCCCCTCCCCGGCGCGGAGGACGGCCCCGCGCGGCCCCCCGCACGGCTCCGGCGTGTGGTCCTGTCGCCGCCACAGTGTCGCACATGGGGCCGTTCGTGGATGCGGAGGGTCAGACACGGGGCCGTCCGCGGCCGTGGGCAGGTCAGACCAGGGCCAAATCCGCAGCTACAGCGCGTTGATCCGGCGGCAGTGCGCCAGCGCCGCCTCGATGAGGTTGTCGCTGGCCTCCGGGGTGCGGAAGGCGGAATGGGCGGACAAGGTCACATTGTCCAGGGTGGTGAAGGGGTGGTCCGCCGGCAAAGGCTCGGTGACGAACACGTCCAGCCCCGCGTGTCCCACATGGCCGGAGCGCAGTGCCTCCACCAGAGCGGCCTCGTCGATCAGCGCGCCACGGGCGGTGTTCACCAGGATAACCCCTTGGCGCATCGCCTGGATCTTCTCGCGGGAGAGGAAGCCGCGGGTGGCGTCCGTGAGAAGCAGATGCAGCGAAATCGCATGGCTGCGCGCCAGCAGGTCCTCCAGCGGCACGAAGGTCACGCCGGGGGCGGTCTTGGGGGTGCGGTTCCAGGCCAGAACCTGCATGCCGGCCCCCGCCGCGAGCCGCGCCATCTCGGCGGCAATACCGCCAAACCCAATCAGGCCAAGGGTTTTCCCGGTCAGCTCCACCCCGTCCGTGCGCAGCCATTTCCCCGCCCGGACCCCTCTGTCCATAAGGGCGAAGCCCTTGGCCCCGGCCCACATCAAGGCGAAGGCACACTCGGCGACAGCGGTGTCGCCATACCCTTTGATGATGTGGACCTCGATGCCCAGCGCCGCCAGTTCCTCCGGATTCATGTAGCTGCGGGCGCCGGTGCCGAGGAACACCACATGCTTCAAGCCCTTGCAGGCACGGGCGATTTCCGTGGGCAGGCCGGTGTGGTCGATGATCGCGATCTGCGCATCGCCCAGCACCGCCGGCAGTTCGGCGGGGGTGATGTCCGGATTGCGGTGGATGGCGAGGGGGATGTCGTCGGCCCGCCGCAGCCGCTCGGCCACCATCGCCAAGGAGGGGCTGGCATCCACAAACACGGCACGCATGGGAAGCTCCTGAAAAGCCTGCGAAAGACCTCCCTGTATTGAGCAGCGGCCGGGGAAAGTCTGCCCCGGCTCGCGGACCCGGCACCGCGGCATTTGGTCCCCGCCGGGCGGGAAACCTAGAGCCCGCCGGCCACCGTTGACGGCAGGGGGCCGTCCGGGGCTTCGATGAAGGCGCCGGAGACCGGCTCCACGAACACCATGTGGTCCTTCACCGCCACCACCCCGGGGATCTGTTCCGCCAGCACCCGCAAGGCGTCGCGCTGCTCGGCCACCAGCAAGGTGCCGCACAGATGCACCAGTCCGCCGGCCACGATCACGCTCACCCCCATCCGCGGCGCCCAGGGCTGGCGCGCGATCTCCGCCAGGAGGGTCCAGCGCAACACCTCGTCCTCGGCGGCGTCAGGGCCTGGAGGACCTTGGTCCGCCGCCAGATCCGCCGCTACCCCGTCCATCACTGAGCCCGCCTGCACCATGGCTTTCAGCAGATCGGCACGGGTGATGATGCCCACCAGTCGTCCCGCCGCCACCACCGGGAGGCGGCGGATGCGCCGGCGTTCCATGAGCGCCACCACCTCCGCCAAGGGGGTGTCGGGCGCCACCGTCTCCACGTCCTGGGACATGATCTCCTCGACCCGCACCGCATGGGCTTCCACATAGTCCGCCGCCAAGGCCCCGTCGCCGCGGATGAAGGCGCCGAGACGGGAGCGGGTGCGGCCGGTGCCGATCTCCGCCCGGTGCAGCAGATCGCCCTCGGAAATCAGGCCCACCAAAGCGCCGGCCTCGTCCACCACCGGCAAGCCGCTGATGTGGGCGGCAATCATCCGCTCCACCGCATCGCGGACCCGGTCTCCGGGATGGGCGGTGAGGGGGGCGCGGGTCATGATGTCGGCGGCGTGCATGGCGACCTCGCTGGCTGGGCCCCCATGGTCGTCCCCTGGCGTCGCGGCGCCTTGATGCGGGTCAAGGCCAGGGACTGGGGTCCGTCATGCTTCATTCAGCATGATCGCCCTTTTGCCGGATCCAGATTGCAGGCGCCGGGCTTATAAACCTGAGAGCGCTGACGACCGGGCGCCGGCCTTGCCATCGGCACGGAAGACGGTAGACCCAAAGGGTCACATTCTCTCCAGGTTTTCGCCGCACATTGCGGTACGGCATATGTGGTGGGGTGCGTTTGCGGGTGTATTGGGTGCGGCGGCGGCCGCGGACGGAACGGCGGGCGCTTGGGCCCCTGCGGCTGGGCGCCCGGTCGATCAGCGCCCTGTCCCTGGGCGCGGTGACGGCCACGTTCGCCTGTGCCTCGCCCGCGGAGGCCCAAGAGGGCGGCATCTTTGACGGCACCTTCTTCAACCAGGCGATCGCCTGGTTCTACCCCAGCAAGGCCAAGGGCGAGGCGCCGGCGAGCGATGCCGTGCCTTATGCTCTCACCATCGATGTGACCGGTGACAGCGCCGTCCGCAGCGCCGTCACCGACGCCTCCAATCTGGACCGGCTGAAGACCAACGCCCCCTCCGGCGCCGCCGGGCTGGTGCGGCGCGCGCTGGCGGACCGGGAGCGCATCGTCGCCGCTCTGTATTCCGAGGGCTATTACGGCGGACGCATTATCATCACTGTGGCCGGCCAGCCGGCGGATTCGCCGACGGTCTTCGACGCCGTGGAAGCCGCCCGCCGCAGCGGACCGGTTCCGGTAGTCCTGAAGGTGGAAACCGGTCCCGCTTTCACCTTCGGCACCATTCGCCTGCTGGATCCGGCCGGGCGGCCTTTGGCCGGGGCGCCCAGCCTCAGCCAGATGCGCCTGGTGCCGGGCCAGCCGGCCAAGGCCACCGCGGTCACTGGCGCCGAGCGGGTGATCGTCAGCACCTTGCGCGATCAGGCCCATCCCTTTGCCCGGGTGGAGGGCAAGGACGTGGTGGCCGATCACGCCGCCCATAGGCTGGACGTGACGTTCAAGGTGAACCCCGGCCCGGTGGCGACCTTCGGCCCGTTCACCGTCTCCGGCACCAAGGGGCTGGACCCCAGTTTCGTCTCCGAACGCATCGACATCCGCCCCGGCGAGCCCTATTCCCCGCAACGCCTGGCGGACCTGCGCAAGCGGCTCGCCGGTTATGAGATCATCGGCTCCGTGCGGTTTCGCGAGGCGGACCGGCTGAATGCCCAGGGCCAACTGCCCATCGAGGTGGAAGTGGGCGAGCGCGAGCCGCGCTATGTGGGCTTCGGCGCGAAGTATTCCAACACCGATGGCTCCTCAGCCAACGCCTTCTGGGGCCATCGCAATCTGTTCGGCGGCGGGGAAACCTTGCGGCTGGACGCGCAGCTCACCTGGTACAGCCAGGGATCGGACGCGGTGCCGACCGCCGATCCGTTCGGCTACAAGGTGTCCGCCAGCTTCTCCAAGCCGGGCATCTTCACCGCCAATGAGGATCTGGTGGCGGAGGCCGCCGTGCTGCGCGAGGTCACGGACGCTTATGTGCGCGAGGGCGTGACCTTCCTCGGCGGCGTGCGCCACCGCTTCAATGACGACTGGAACGGCCAGGTGGGCGTGGACCTGGAGCAATCCACCGTCCAGGACAGCTATGGGACCACGGATCCGTTCATCGCCGGTATTCCCATCAGCGTCATCGGCGATACCACCGACAACGCCCTGGATGCCTCCCGCGGCTACAAGTTCAGCGGCACGGTGGAGCCCTTCGCGGCGTTCGGCGACAGTGGCGCCGGGCCGGTGATGGTGAAAGCCTCGTTGTCCGCCTACCACGCCTTCGACGAAGACAAGCGTTGGATCCTTGCCGGCAAAGTGGCGGCGGGATCGCTGATCGGCCCGCAATTGCTGGATGTGCCGGCGCAGCGGCGCTTCTATGTGGGCGGCGGCGGCTCACTGCGCGGCTTCGATTATCAGACCGCCAGCCCGCGCAATGCGCAGGGCATCGTCATCGGCGGCCTGAGCTTCTTCACCGCCTCCACGGAACTGAGGTTCAAGATCACCGATACCATCGGCATCGTGCCGTTCTTCGACATGGGCGCCGCCTTCGCCTCGGAGGTGCCCGACTTCAGCGCCATGTACTATTCGGCAGGCATTGGCTTGCGCTACTACACGGCAGTGGGGCCGGTGCGGCTGGACTTCGCGGTGCCGCTCAATCCGCAAAGCGGTGATTCCAAATACGGCGTCTACCTCAGCCTGGGGCAGTCCTTCTGATGCGCGCCCTCAGCCTCATCGCCCGTACCCTCGGCAGCGTCGTCGTGCTTGTCGCCATCGGGCTGGGCCTGGTGTTCGGGGCCATCCAGACTGGCCCCGGCAAGGCCCTGCTGGCGCGCCTGGCGGGAAATCTTGCCTCCAGCGGCGGGCTGACGGTGACCGTCAGCGACCTCGGCGGCTTCCTGCCCGCGGACCTGCAGGTGGGCAGCATCGCGCTGTCGGACCCGCAAGGCCCCTTTGCGCGCATCGAAGGGGTTGATCTGGTGTGGTCACCTCTGGCGCTGCTCTCCGGCATGATCCGCGTGACGCATCTCGATGTGGCCCAGGTGACCGTATTGCGCCGGCCGCAATTGCCGGCCGCGCCCGCCAGTGACGGCGGCTCCGGGCTGCCGAAGATTCGCCTGATGCTGGATCGACTGCAGATCGACACCATCGATCTGGCGGAGCCGGTGGCCAGGCATGCGGCCAAACTGGGCTTCAAGGCTGACGCGACCATCATGGAGCCGGCCCGCGGCATCGCCCTGAACTTCACCCTCGACCGCAAGGATATGCCGGGCACTGTGGGCGGGCGCCTGCAATACGCGCCGGAGCCGCGGACGCTGGATGTGGACCTGCAGGCGCACGAGCCGGCCGGCGGACTGGTGGCCCGCTTGGCGGGGCTGGAGGGGCTGCCGGCCCTGGACGCGGTGGTCCGCGGCGTGGGTCCGCTCGATGGGTGGCAAGGCAATCTCACCGTGCGCGCCGGAACGGTGCTCTCGGTTGCTGCCAATGCCTGGATCAAGGCGGAGGGCGCCGACCACCGGTTGACCTTCACCCTCGACGGCGATGTCTCGAAGGCAGCGCCCGTGGCCTATGCCCCGCTACTGGCCGGACAGACCAGCGTGACCGGCAACGCGCTCATCACGCCGGCCTTTGGGGTCACGCTATCGCGCGTTCTGGTGAAGGCCGCCGGCGGTACCGCCCAGGTGGACGGCACCGTCAACGCCCAGGCCGCGACGGCGGCCCTTGCCTTCGAGGCGACCTTAGGCGACTCGGCGCGTTTTGCTGCCCTCGCCCCCGGCCTCCGCTTCACTGCCATGCGGGCCTCCGGCCGGCTGGACGGCGCCTTTGCGGCTCCGCAGGTGGCGGCCACCCTCGCCGGCGAAGGCCTTTCCGGTGCCGGATACGGGGTCAACGCCGCGACCGTGCGCGCCTCCACGCAGCCCGATGCCAGCGGCAACCTGCAATGGCGGCTGGACGGACGGTTGGATGGCCTCAGCGCCACCGATCCCAAAGTGGCCCAGGCGCTGGGCACCGCCGGCACCTTCACCTTGGCCGGGGTCCTCCCCAAGGGCGGCAGCCCCAGCCTGTCCAACGCCAGCGCCGCTTTGCCGCCGCTGGACCTGACCTTCGCCGGGCGCGCGACGCCGGCCCAGGTGGAGGGCACCCTGGCGGTGTCCCGTCTGGACCTCGCGGCTCTGTCTCCGCTCGCCGGCCGTACCCTCGGCGGCACCGCCACGCTGAAGGCCGAGATCAGCACGCCGTCCACTGGCGGCTTTGCCGCGCAGGTCACCGGCGATGCGAACGGTGTGGAGACCTCCGACCCGCGGCTCAACGGCCTGGTGGGGCGCACCGCCCATGTGGCGGGCGGCGTGGCTTATGGCCGGGATGGCGCAGTGGCGGTAAACGACCTGCGCGTGACCGCCGGCGGCCTTGACCTGGCGGTGAACGGGCGCATCGACCATGCCGTGGCCGATCTCACCGCGAAGCTGGCGCTGGCGGACATCGCCAGCCTCGATCCGCGGCTGTCCGGCCGCCTTGAGGGGACCGCCGCCTTCTCCGGCACGCTGGATGCGCTGGCGGCCACCGGCCGCCTGTCGGTGCCCAGCGGCACTGCCATGGGCCGTCCGGTGCGGGATCTCACCCTGGACGTGGCGGCGACCGCCCTCACCACATTGCCCGGGGCGAACCTGACCGCCGCCGGCACCGTCGGCGGCAAGCCTTTGAGCGGCCGCGCGACTCTGGCCAGCGCCGCGGACGGCAGCCACAGCCTGCGCGATCTGGACGTGAGCCTTGCGGCCGCCCGGGCCACGGGCACGGTCACTTTGGCGGCGTCCGGCCTGATGACCGGCCAGATGCAACTCTCGGCCCCGGATCTTTCGGATCTCTCCGCCGTGGCGCTGGCGGAAATGTCCGGCGCGCTGACCTCCAGCCTGACCCTGGACGTGGTATCGGGCCGCCAGCGCATCGCGCTGAAAGCCAATGCCGTCCGTCTGGTGGCACCCGGCACGCGCCTGGAGCGCGGCGACTTCGATCTCACCACCACCGACCCGGCGCAATCGGTGACCCTGTCGGGACGCGTGGCGCTGGCCGGCTTTGAGAGCAATGGGGCGCGGGTGGAGAGCGCGACCCTCACCGCCGCGACCGCCGGCACCGGCCTGACGGATCTCAAGCTGGACGCGCTGGTGGAGGGCACCATTCTTTCCACTGCCGGCCGCTTCACCGCCCAGCCTCGCGCCTATGGCCTGCGACTGGACAGCCTGCGCCTGAGCAAGGCGCCCAACACGCTCGCTTTGTCCGCGCCCGCCACCTTCACCTTTGCGGACGGCATCCTGAGCGTGGACCGCGTGACCCTGGCCAGCAGCGGCGGATCGGCCGTGCTGCAGGGCCGCGTCGGTGACACGCTGGACGGGACCCTGGAGCTGCGGAACCTGCCGCTGGCCCTGGCGGCCCTGGCGGTGCCCACACAGGGCCTCTCCGGCAGCCTCAGCGGCTCGGCCCAATTGTCGGGGCCCGTGGCCGCCCCCACCGGCCGCTACAATCTCTCGATCGCCCGCATCAGCCAGCCGGACCTGCAGCGCTCCGGCGTCGGGCCGCTGGATCTGAAAGCGGACGGCGGTTTTGCCGGCGGGCGGGTGACCCTTCGCGCCGCCTTGACCGGCCCGTCCTTGTCGGGCGTCACCTTGAATGGCTCCGCCCCGTTGGGCGAGGGGGCGCTGGATCTGGCGCTCAAGGGCCAGGTGAGCCTGGGCATCGCCAATGCGATCCTGGCGGTGTCCGGCGCGCGCGCGGCCGGCACGGCGGTGATCGACGCCACCGTGAAGGGCACCACCAGCCACCCCAGCGCCGGCGGCACCGTCCGTGTCAGCGGCGGACGCTATGACGACGCCCTCAATGGCGTGACGTTGGATCGCATGGAAGCCACCCTCACCGGCACCGACCGTTCGGTGACGCTCTCCTCCTTCAGCGCCCGCACCCCGAACGGGGGAACCGTGAGCGCGCGCGGCACCGTCGGGCTCGAGCCTGCGGCCGGCTTCCCTGGCCAGGGCGAGGTGACGCTGCAGAATGCCGGGCTCATCAGTTCCGACCTCATGCGGCTGGTGGTGGACGGCCGCCTCACCCTGGGCGGCGCGCTCGCCACCCGGCCGACCATTGGCGGGCGCATCGACGTGCGCAATCTCGACATCAACATTCCCGACCGGCTCACCTCCGCCGGGGCCCAGCTCAATGTCCGCCATGTGAATGTGGCGCCCGGCGCCGGCCCCACGACCCCGCGCGCGTCGCGCGCTGTGGGCGCCAACGCGCCTCGGGGGGCGAAGAACGCGAGAGGCACCAAAGGCGCCGCCCCGGCCCGCGCCCAGGGTCCGCTGGTGGCCAATCTCGATCTCACCATCGCCGCGGCCAACCGGGTGTTCGTGCGCGGTCTGGGGATCGATGCGGAACTGGGCGGCGATCTGACGGTGCGCGGCACCAGCGCACAGCCGATCACCGTGGGCGGCTTCCAGTTGCGACGCGGGCGGTTCGATGTCCTGGGCAAGCGCCTCGATTTCAGCCGCGGCGTGGTGACCTTCTCCGGCTCCACGGACCCGGATCTGGACTTTGTGGCCGAGAGCACGGCGAACGACGTCACCGCCCGCATTCAGGTGACGGGGCCGGCTTCGGCACCGGACATCGAATTCACCTCCACCCCCACCTTGCCCCAGGACGAGGTGATCGCCCGACTGCTGTTCGGCAAGGCAACGGGTCAATTGTCCACCGGCCAGGCGCTCCAGGTGGCGCAGACCGTGGCGCAATTCTCCGGCGGCGGGGCCGGGTCGCTGGACCAGGTGCGCCGGCAACTAGGTGTGGACAACCTCGACGTCGGCACCAATGCGGAAGGCAATGGCGGCGAAGTCGGCTTCGGCAAGCGGATCAACGACAATGTCTATCTGGGGGTGCGTCAGGGCACCACGTCGGGCTCCAGCCGCGCCACCATCGATGTGGACGTGACCAAGAACATCCGCATCCAGGGCGGCGCGGGGGCCGATGGGTCCGGCGAAGTGGGCATCGGCGCCCAGTGGGACTATTGATGCCGGCGCGCGCCGTCCCCGACCCCGCCGACGGACCGGCAAAAGCTAGGCTATAGCTTGATTTGCGGATGGAATCGCGGGCGCCGACGTCTTGCGTCGGGCCGTGGGGGCCCCCATCTGCTGGCCATGAACACGACCGAAATGCCCAGTGGCTCCACCGACTGGAGCGCCCTTCCCGCCGATGAGCAGGCGAAGGCGCAAGAGGACGAGGCCCGCGTTCGCTCGGGCTTCTGGCATAAGCTCAGGGGCGGTGCGGCGCGGGTGCCGTTCGCCGGTGATGCCTTGGCGGCCTATTATGCCGCCTTCGATCGCGAGACCCCGTTGCGGGTGCGCGCCGGCTTCCTGGCGGCGCTGGCCTATTTCGTCCTGCCCATCGATGGCATTCCGGACTTCCTCCCCTTCATCGGGCTCGGCGACGATGCGCTGGTGCTGGTGGGCGCCATGAAGATGCTGGCCGCTCACATCAAGCCGCATCACCACGAGGCGGCGGCCGCCGCCCTCAAGGCGGCGCGGGAGGGCTGAGCCGGCGGTCAGAGGCCGGTTGTCAGCACCACCTTGCCCTTGACGCGGCGACCGGCGATCTCGTCCAGGGCGTCGGCGCAGCGCGCCATGGGGAAAGTGGCGTCCACATGCGCCGAGATGCGCCCGTCCCGGGCATAGGTCATGAGTTCGGCGATGGCGCGGGTGAGCCATGCCCCATCCCGGCGGGCCTGGGTCCCGAAGGCGACGCCGCGGGCATCGCAATTCTTCAGCAGCAACAGGTTCAAGGGGAGCTTCGGGATCTCGCCGGCAGCAAAGCCCACCACCAGCAATCGCCCGCACCAACCCAGGGCGCGCAGGGCCTGTTCCGATTGGTCGCCGCCAACCGGGTCGAACACCACATCCACACCGTCCGCCCCGCCCAGCTCCTTCAGGCGCGCCTTGAGATCCTCCTGGGTATAGTCGATCCCCTCGTCCGCCCCATGGCTGCGGGCAAAGGCCAGCTTTTCCGCGGACGAGGCGCAGGCGATGACCCGGGCGCCGAGGATCTTGCCCAGTTCCACCGCCGCCAACCCCACGCCCCCGGCGGCGCCGAGCACCGCCAGCGTCTCGCCGGGCTTCAGTTCGCCCCGCTCCCGCAGGGCATAGAGGCTGGTGCCATAGGTGACGATGAGGCCGGCGGCGCGCACCAGATCCAGATCGTCGGGTACCACCGCGAGCCGGTCGGCCGGCACCACCACCTGCTCGCGGGCGGCGCCATAGCCCAGATAGCCGCACACGCGCATGCCCACCGCCAAGCCCTCGACGCCCGCACCCAGCGCCGCCACGGTGCCGGCGAACTCGCCGCCGGGCGAGAACGGAAGCTCCGGCTTCTGCTGATAGAGATCGCGAATGATCAAAGTGTCGAAGAAGTTCAGCCCCACCGCGGCGACGTCCACGCGCACCTGGCCGGGGCCGGGCTGCGGGGTCGGCAGATCGGTGATCTCGAGGCCTTCCGCGGGTCCGTGACGCACGCACAGCACAGCCTTCATCGGCGACATCTCCTGGAGAGGGCGGGCAAGCCGGGGGCCGGCTGAGTCGGAACCCTCCCGGAAACCGGTGCCGCACACCACCTTGAAGTGGTGTGGAACTCCCGTTGCGGGAGGAAGCGCGGGGAAAAGGCCAATCAAACGCGACCAATGGCGTCACATTAATCAAAACGGAAACGTTGTGTGTGCCATTTTTTGGTCGGCGTCGCCAATTAGGGAGACGTTCGAGTTGCAACGGCACAGTTGGCGACCCCTCGGGGATCGCTCACCGCGTTCAGGAGATGCCATGGCCCACCTTCCTGCAAGCTTCAACCGGGCACGCCTGGCTCTAATGGCCGCCGCCGCGCTGCTGGCGTGCGCTGCCGCTCCGGCCGGCGCCCAGGCCCAAGGCCAGGGGGCCTCGAAGCCGGTGGCCCAGTTCGGCGACTGGAGCGTCTATACCAGCACTGGCAGCCCGAAGGTCTGCTACGCCATTTCCCAGCCCAAGGATCGCCTGCCCGGCGGCCTCAAGCGCGACCCGGCGTATTTCTTCATCAGCACGCGTCCTGGCGAAAATGTGAAGAACGAGGTCAGCCTGACCATGGGCTTCCCGCTCAAGGAAGGCAGCGAGGCCAAGCTGACCATCGGCAGCACCGCGTTCGAGCTCTACACCAAGGCCGAAGGCGCCTGGGTGCGCAATGTGGCGGACGAAGGCCGGCTGGTGGATGCCCTGCGCAAGGGCAAGGACGTGACCGTGGTGTCCAGCTCCGTTCGCGGCAATCCGACCACCGACAAATACTCCCTCAACGGCATCGCCCAGGCCCTCGATCGGGTGGCGCAGGAGTGCAAGTAAGGCCGGCGCGGCGGGCCTGCGGCGCCCGGGTGCGTCGTCCCGGTAGCGGGATGGCCCGGAATTCATTATGTATGCGCCCATGATGCCCGCTCCCGACCTTGCGTCCGCCCCCGTGGCGGCGCCTTTGCCATTGATTGCTCCCCTCCCCTCTTTGGCCGGTCTCGACCGCGCCAAGCTCGCCGCTGCGCTCGCCGCCATCGGGGTGCCCGAGCGCGAGGTGAAGATGCGGGTGAACCAGCTGTGGCACTGGATCTACCTGCGGGGCGCCACGGATTTCGCGGAGATGACCAACGTCTCCAAGACCTTGCGGGCCCTGCTGGCGGAGCATTACAGCCTCGCGCGTCCGGAGATCGTGGTCGAACAGGTGTCGCAGGACGGCACCCGCAAATGGCTGCTGCGCCTGCCGGCGGAGACGCCCGGCGAGCGCTCCCATGAGGTCGAGGCGGTCTATATTCCCGAGCGGGATCGTGGCACGCTCTGCGTCTCCAGCCAGGTGGGCTGCACGCTCAACTGCTCCTTCTGTCACACCGGCACGCAGCGGCTGGTGCGCAACCTCACCGCTTCCGAGATCGTGGCGCAGGTGCTGGTGGCCCGCGACCGGCTGGGAGACTATCCCGGCCGCGACCGCGCCATAGGCCCCGGCCTGCCCACCGAGGGCGAGCGCCTCGTCACCAACATCGTCTTCATGGGGATGGGCGAGCCGCTCTATGCCTATGATTCGGTGGCGGAGGCGATCGAGATCCTGTCCGACGGCGATGGTCTGGGTCTGGGCAAGCGCCGCATCACCGTGTCCACCTCCGGCATTGTGCCGGAAATCGAGCGGCTCGGCCGCGAGGTCGGCCCGATGCTGGCCATCTCGCTGCACGCCGTGCGCGACGAATTGCGCGACGTGCTGGTGCCCATCAACAAGAAGTACCCCATCGCCGAGTTGCTGGAAGCCTGCCGCACCTATCCGCCAGCCTCCAATGCCAAGCGCATCACCTTCGAATATGTGATGCTGAAGGGCGTCAACGACAGCCCCGCCGATGCCCGCGCTCTGGTGCGGCTGCTGGAGGGGATTCCGGCCAAGATCAACCTGATCCCGTTCAACCCCTGGCCGGGCACCCAGTATGAGTGCTCCGACTGGGACACCATCGAGAAGTTCTCGGACATCGTCTTCCGCGCCGGCTATGCTAGCCCGGTGCGCACGCCGCGCGGCCGCGACATCCTGGCCGCCTGCGGCCAGCTCAAAAGCGAGACCGAAAAGCTCTCTGCCCGCGAGCGTCTGGCCCTGCGCGCCATGGCGGCGGCGGCGGAATAAGCCGCTGAGCCGGCGCCCTTCCGTGGGTGCCGGCGCCGATCCAGGTCGCGTGCTGCCGCACCCCGCCGTTCACAGGAGACCTGCGCCATGCTCGACCACATTGGTCTGACCGTCAGCGATTTTACCCGCTCCAGGGCCTTCTATGTGGCCGCCCTCGCGCCATTGGGCATCGAGGTGGTGATGGAGGTCGGCGCCGCCGAGACCGGCGGCTATGTGGGCGCCGGGTTCGGCGATGCGGGAAAGCCGTATTTCTGGATCGGAGCGGATGGCAAGCCGGCGGGGCATGTCCATGTGGCCTTCGCCGCACCGGACCGGGCGAAGGTCGATGCGTTCCATGCGGCCGCCCTGGCCGCCGGCGGCACCGACAACGGCGCCCCCGGCCTGCGCACCCATTATCACCCCACCTATTACGGCGCCTTCGTTCTCGACCCGGACGGCCATAATATCGAAGCGGTTTGCCACGGACCCGCGTGACCGCCATGGACAGCGTCTTCCGCCTGTTCCTCCGCCTGCTGCTGATCCCTGTGGGCCTCTTGGCAGCGATCCTCACCGGCACCGCGGTGATCCTGTTCGGCCAGTGGCGCATCGGCGCCATCGCCGATCAGGCGCTGGCACCGGAGGCCTTCATCGCGGTCGTCCAGGCGCTGATGACGGGCACCGTGCTCGTCACGTCTCTGGTCTGCGTCATCTGGCTGGTGGGGCTCGTGGGCGTGCTGTTTTCGGAGAGCTTCGCGGTCCGCTCCTGGATCTTCCATGCGGGCAACGGTGCCGCCTCGGCCTTCATCGGGTCGCAGCTGTTTCCCCGCGTGAGCGGCGAAAACAGCCCTTTGGCGGATCCCTTCTATCTGCTGGCGGCGGGGCTGGCCGGCGGGCTAGTCTATTGGCTCATCGCCGGCTGGAGCGCCGGCTTCTGGAAGCCGGTGCGCGCGCCTGATCCCCTCCATCGGACGCCCCTTCCCCCCTCGCCGCCCGCCGTGCCGTAGCCCGCATGGAAGGCAGCCTGGGGCCAGCTTGAGACGTCATCGTCTTCGCACCGCCTGGACACCCATCCGGAGGATAAAGGTGCACGACCACGGCCGTCTCCTGGGGCGCGTACTGCTCACATCACTCGGCATCGCCCTCGCGGTGATCTCCGGCAGCATGGTGGCCGCCTATGGCTTGGCCCTCACGCCAGCACCCCATGTGTCCAGTGTCTGGATGGCAGATGCGGGCATGATGCTCGCGGCGCGACACCCGCCGTTCCTGATCCTGGTGGCCGCGTGCGTGGCGCAGGTCCTGACCATCTGGACAGTGGGACTGGTGGGCATCATCGCTGCGGAAGTGTGCGAGATCCGCTCATGGATGTTCCAAGCCGCCAATGGGGCCGCGTCCGGATTCATCGCCTCGCATCTCTATGAGCAGGGGATCATCCCGGGTCTGGCGTTCGTCAGCCCGGACCACATGCTCACCGCCGGACTGGTGGGCGGCATCAGCTATTGGGCGGTGGCGGGGTGGACTGCCGGATTCCGGCCTCGCCCCGCCTTCGTGCTGCGCCCCCTCTGAAGCCGCAGCGCCCCCTCTAAGTCCCTTGCCGGTGGCGAACGCCGTCACGCCTCAGCTGGCGTGCACCGGGCCGCATGGGCCAGCGCCATCTCCATCCGGTCATGGCCCCAGAACAATTCCCCGTCAGCGGTAACGAAGCTGGGCGCCCCGAACACCCCGGCCGCCCTCGCCCGCTCGGTCTGAGCCTTCAGGGCCGCCTTGTTCTCGGGCGTCTCCGCCTCGGGAATCACGTTGTCGCAGAAATGGCCAAGCCCGGCGAGGATCTGGCGGACCACTTCCCGGTCGCCCAGATCCCGCCCCTGGACGAACGCCGCCTTGAACGCCGCCACCGTGAAGGACGGGCGCGAAGCATCGTTCAGCTTCAGGGCCACCCGCGCGGCCAGCAGGCCATTGGCGGGGAACGGGTCCGGCTGGGTCACGTCCGGCAGGCCGTAATGCACGGCGAGGCGCTGCATGTCGCGCCACATGTGCGCACCCTTGAGCGGATAGGCATTGAACGGCGATGACGTGTAGCCCTGCTCGGCGAAGATCGGCCCCAGCAGGAAGGGACACCAGTTCACCTGCACCCGCGCGGCCTCCGCCAATGGCCCGATGCGCACCGCCGCCAGGTAGGAGTAAGGCGAGGCAAACTCATAATAGAAATCGAGGGCTGGCCTTCTCATCGCCGTCTCCTGCGCGTAAATCGAGCGAGACTGTCCCGCTGAACGATACCGCCCGCAAGGGTCGAGATCAAAAACCCGCGGCGGCGCGGGCAGATGGACAAGGGACGGCCCCGCGTGGCCCGCAGGAGGATGGCGTTGCGCTGGCTGGTGTTCTTTGCCCTGGTGACGGGAGCGGCGGTGGCCATTCTGTTCGCGGTGTTCCCGGACTGGGACTTGGCCATCACGGCGGGATTCTGGGATGCCGGCAGCCGCAGCTTCCAGTTGGCGGCCAGCCCCCTCGGACAGCGCCTGCGCTCGGCCGGCAACGTCCTGCCCTGGCTGGTGGCGGCCCCGGCCTTCATCGCCATTGCCCTGAAGCTGATCTTTCCCCGCCGGCCCATGTTCATGCCCGCCCGCCCCGCCTTGCTGCTGGCGGTGACCATGGCGCTGGGTCCGGGCCTGCTCGTGAACGGCCTGCTCAAGGAAAAATGGGGGCGCCCCCGGCCGGTGCACGTGGAGGAGTTCGGCGGCCAGAAGGTCTTTAATCCCTGGTACTCCACCCAGGGCACCTGTCCGGGGAATTGCTCGTTCGTCTCCGGCGAGGGGGCGCTGGGCTTCTGGCTCACCGCACCCGCCAGCCTGGTGCCGGGGCCGTTGGGCGTGGTGGCGCTGGGCGCCGCCGTGGTCTTCGGAGCGGCCGCGGGCGGATTGCGCCTTGCCTTCGGCGGGCACTTCTTCACCGACGTGGTGTTTTCCGGCGTGCTGGTCATCCTGGTCGTGGTGCTGGTGCGATGGTGGCTTTACGATCGGAGGGGTGCGCCCAGCAATGCCGCGGCGGAGCGATGGCTGGCCCAGACCGGGCTCACGCTTCACGCCATGGTCCGCATCGTCTGGCGCGCCGCTGCCGGAACGGTAGCCCTGCTGTGGCGCGGCACCACCCGCATTCTAGCGCGCCTCTTGCCACGGCATCGGGCCGGCCTATAGTCCGCGCGGATTTTCGACCTGGAGCCGAGCCGCACATTGGGCGGTCCCCCGGCGCCCAAACCCACCAGGACGCGCTCCCGAGCGGAGCCGCCTAGAGTTCGAGAGATGGCATGTCGCGCGACGTGAAGAAGGTGGTGCTTGCGTATTCCGGCGGGCTCGACACCTCGGTCATTCTAAAATGGCTGCAGACCACCTATCAGTGCGAGGTGGTGACCTTCACCGCCGACCTGGGCCAGGGCGAAGAGCTGGAGCCGGCGCGCAAGAAGGCGGAACTGCTGGGCATCAAGCCGGAAAACATCTTCATCGAGGACGTGCGCGAGGAATTCGTCCGCGACTACGTCTTCCCCATGTTCCGCGCCAATGCGGTCTATGAGGGCCAGTATCTGCTCGGCACCTCCATCGCCCGGCCGCTGATCGCCAAGAAGCAGATCGAGATCGCCCGCAAGGTGGGTGCCGACGCGGTGTCCCACGGCGCCACTGGCAAGGGCAACGACCAGGTCCGCTTCGAGCTGGCCTATTATGCGCTGGAGCCGGAGATCACCGTGATCGCGCCCTGGCGCGAATGGGACCTGACCTCGCGCACCCGCCTGCTGGAGTTCGCCGAGACCCACCAGATCCCCATCGCCAAGGACAAGCGTGGCGAAGCCCCCTTCTCGGTGGATGCGAACCTCCTGCACTCCTCGTCCGAGGGCAAGGTGCTGGAAGACCCGGCGGACGACGCGCCGGAATATGTCTACCAGCGCACCATCTCGCCGGAAGCCGCTCCGGACGTGGCCACCACCATCACCATCGCCTTCGAGAAGGGCGATGCGGTGGCCATCAATGGCGAGGCGCTGAGCCCGGCCAGCCTGCTGGCCAAGCTGAACGAGCTGGGCAAGGCCAACGGCATCGGCCGGCTCGATCTGGTGGAAAATCGCTTCGTCGGCATGAAGTCGCGCGGCATCTATGAGACCCCCGGCGGCACCATTCTGCTGGCGGCCCATCGCGGCATCGAGAGCATCACGCTGGACCGTGGCGCGGCCCATCTCAAGGATGAGCTGATGCCGCGTTATGCAGAGATGATCTACAACGGCTTCTGGTTCGCCCCCGAGCGGGAGATGCTCCAGGCCGCCATTGATCATTCCCAGCATTATGTTACCGGCGACGTGACCGTGAAGCTCTACAAGGGCAATGTCAGCATCATCGGCCGCACCAGCCCCTACTCGTTGTATAACCAGGATCTGGTGACCTTCGAGGAAGGCGCCGTCGCCTATGACCACCGCGACGCCGCCGGCTTCATCAAGCTGAATGCGCTGCGCCTGCGCACCTTTGGAGCGCGTGCCCGCAAGGCTCGATAAAGCTTCAAGTTGTAAGCCCGTCCTTCCTGGGGAGTGACCCCAAAGTGGAAGGACGGGTCCATGGGTCAGGCCTTGGACGCGGCCGACAAGGCTGCAGACACCACGCATGACGGCGACACGACGGCGGCTCCGCCGCTGAGCGGGCACGACTCCGTGCCCACCGCCAGCGACCTGCCGCCAGCGGCGGACGACGACGATCCGTTCGACTTCTCCGCCAACAACAAGAAGCTGCGCGCCGCCGCCGAGGCTAAGAAGGCCGCAGCCGCTGCGGCACCGGCACCGGCGCCGGCCGCCCCTGCGCCCGAACCCGCCCCGGCGGCTGAAGAAGAAGACGACCCGTTCGACTTCTCCGCCAACAACAAGAAGCTCCGCGCCGCAGCCGAGGCCAAGAAGGCCGCCGCCGCCGCTGTGGCACCGGTGCCGGCCGCCCCTGCGCCCGAACCCGCCCCGGCGGCTGAAGAAGAAGACGACCCGTTCGACTTCTCCGCCAATAACAAGAAGCTTCGCGCCGCCGCCGAGGCCAAGAAGGCGGCTGCCGCAGCGGCTGCTGCACCGGCGCCAGCCGCCCCTGCGCCCGAACCGGCCCCGGCGGCTGAAGAAGAAGACGACCCGTTCGACTTCTCCGCCAACAACAAGAAGCTCCGCGCCGCAGCCGAGGCCAAGAAGGCGGCTGCTGCACCGGCGCCAGCCGCCCCTGCGCCCGAACCCGCCCCGGCGGCTGAAGAAGAAGACGACCCGTTCGACTTCTCCGCCAACAACAAGAAGCTCCGCGCCGCAGCCGAGGCCAAGAAGGCCGCAGCCGCTGTGGCACCGGCGCCGGCCGCCCCTGCGCCCGAACCCGCCCCGGCGGCTGAAGAAGAAGACGATCCGTTCGACTTCTCCGCCAACAACAAGAAGCTCCGCGCCGCCGCCGAGGCCAAGAAGGCCGCCGCCGCCGCTGTGGCACCGGTGCCGGCCGCCCCTGCGCCCGAACCCGCCCCGGCGGCTGAAGAAGAAGACGACCCGTTCGACTTCTCCGCCAACAACAAGAAGCTCCGCGCTGCCGCCGAGGCCAAGAAGGCCGCGGCCGCAGCCGCACCGGTGCCGCCCGCCCCGGCGCCAGAGCCGGCTCCTGCCGCCGAGGAGGAAGACGACCCGTTCGACTTCTCCGCCAACAACAAGAAGATACGCGCCGCTGCCGAGGCCAAGAAGGCAGCTGCCGCCGCTGCGGCACCGGCAGCTGCCGCCCCTGCGCCAGAGCCGCCCCTGGCGGCTGAAGAAGAAGACGACCCGTTCGACTTCTCCGCCAACAACAAGAAGATCCGGGCCGCCGCCGAGGCGAAAAAGGCCGCGGCCGCAGCCGCCGAGGCACCGACAGTTGCCGCCCCTGCGCCCGAGCCGGCACCAGCCGCCGAAGAGGAAGACGATCCGTTCGACTTCTCCGCCAACAACAAGAAGATCCGGGCCGCCGCCGAGGCCAAGAAGGCCGCGGCTGCCGCAGTTGCGCCTGCGCCTGCCGCGCCTGCGCCTCCCGCCTTGGCGCCGCACGGGGAGCTTGGTGACACGGAAGACGCTCTCGCCGAGGAGCCTCTGCCCCCGGTCTTCGCCCTCGACAATTACGACGATGATGACGACGACGATCTGCCGGTGGTGCTGCTGCCCGCAGCCGTCGCGGCACCCGCTGCGCCAGCGAAACCGTCGCGCTTTCGGCTACCCAAACTCAAGCTCAAGCTACCGGCGCTGAAGCGGCCGAAGCTGCGGATCCCCTTGCCGCGGGTCAAGCTGCCGGCATTGCCGTCCCATCCAAAGCTGCGATGGCTGAAGCCGGTGATCATGGCGCTCAGCATCCTGCTGTGCCTCAGCGGAGCTCTCGGAATCGTCGCCTTTCTGGCCCGCGACATGCTCGGCGCCGAGGCTTGTGAACGTGCCGGCATGCTCTGTCCGCCCGATTTGATGGCCATCAAGAACATGAGCTCCGCCGAAATCCAGGTGGAGCAGGTGCGTGACGTCATGCGGGTGACGGTGAATGGCGAATTGATCGAGATTGCGGATTCGACGCGGCCACCGCGCTGGGTCCCGATTCTCCGGCTGCTCAAAGCGGGAGAAAATCGCATCCTGGTCCAAATCGACAGCCGCACGGGCCCGGTGTGCATGGGGACGTTCAACATCCGGATCAACGGCACCCCCGTCCCGGATCTCACCCAGCAGTGGGCGCTGCAATTGGCCGACGGCAAGCCGGGCAATTGCCTGACCAAGGTGGTCACCGTTGTGGTGAAGTAACCGTCAGGCGCGGTTGCGAAACACCTTGGCCTCGATCTCGTCGCCCGCGGCCCCCACCAGGCCCGCGGGATCCGTGGAGATCTCCAGATCCGGCCCGGACATGCGGATCTCCCGCGCCGGCTGCGCGCCTGGGCGGCGCAAGGCGACAAAGCACAGCACGGCCGCCAGCGCCATGCCCGGAACCACAAGGGTGAACGCATCCCCCGGCTCGGCGAAGCGGCTGGCGATGGTGGTGCCCAGCAGACCGCCGCCGATCTGCAGAAAGCCCATGAGTGCGGACGCCGCTCCGGCCATCCTGGGAAATCCCGACAAGGCGCTGGT
Organism: Azorhizobium sp.; assembly: GCA_965227945.1. Classification (GTDB taxonomy): domain Bacteria; phylum Pseudomonadota; class Alphaproteobacteria; order Rhizobiales; family Xanthobacteraceae; genus Azorhizobium. Next base: position 553,559 of record CBDDGQ010000006.1, read on the forward strand.
GGTGCCGCCGGGCAACAGAAACGCGATGCCGAAGGCCCACAGCCCCACCGGGGCCATGACGGCCACCGCGGACAGGGGATAAAAGCGCGTGGCCAGCGCCATGGCCGCCGCCGCCACCAGCACGATGGCCAGCCCCGCCGGGATCAGCCCATCGGCATGAAAACGCCGCAACAGGCGGCCCGTCACCAGCGAACCGGTCATGAATGAGCCGGTCTGGCAGACCATGGCGGCGCCGAACTGCACCGGGGTCAGACCGATCCGGTCGATGAGGACAAAGGGCAGGATCGCCGCCAGCGTATAGATGCCGCCCAAGGTGAACCCGATGACCAGGCTGGGTCGCATGAAGCGGGAATCGCTCAGCAGGGTCGCGTAGTTGCGGAGCGCCCGTCCCGGATGCGCCTGCGCCCGGTCAGGCGCGTGGTTGGTCTCGGGCACGAGCAGTACCAGGAGCGCCACCAGCACGAGGCCATAGATCACCATGACGAGGAAAATCGGCTGCCAGCCCAGGGTGGACAGGATCACGCCGCCCAGCGTGGGGGCGATGGCCGGGCCGATGGCGAGCATGGTGGCGATAAGATTCATGATGCGGGCCGACGGCTGGCCGGTGAACTGGTCGCGCACGATGGCCCGGGAGATGGCCGGCCCCGCCGCCACGCCGACCCCCTGCAGGCCGCGCCCGACGATCAGCCAGGTGATGTCCGGGGCAAATGCCGCCACCACGCTGCCCACCAGATAAATCAGGAAGAACCCCAGCGCCGTCGGCCGCCGGCCGAAGGCATCGGACAGCGGACCGCAGGCCAATTGCGAGAAAGCAAAGCCGAAGAAATAGACCGAGAGGCTGAGTTTCAGCATGCCCGGCGTGGTGTTAAACGCCGCCACAAGCGCCGGCAGCGCCGGGGTGTAGAGCGACATGCTGATGGGGCCGAGGACGACGATCAAGGCGCCGATGACCGCCGTGCGGGTCTCGCTCATGACAGGCTTCATGCGTCCTCCAGCGGGCGGGGCGGGCGCACGAGATTGGTGCGCATGTGTTCCAAGGCGTGGCGGAAGGCAGCAACCTCCGCGTCCGACAGCCCGGTGAGGACGTCCGCGCGCGCTGCGGCAGCCGTGGCGGTGATGCGAGCGATCAGCGGCATGGCGGCGGGCAGGAGGTGGATCAGCTTGGCGCGGCGATCGCTCGGGTCGGGCGCCCGCTGCACCAGGGCCATGGCCTCCAGGCGATCGAGCGACGCCACCAGGGTCATCGGCTCCACATTCATCGCCTCGGCCAGCACCGACTGCCGCACACCGGGCTGCCGGTTCACATAGACCAGCGTGCGCGCCTCTCCGGAGGTGAGGCCGAGCCCGGCCTGCTCGAAGGCACGCTCCGTCCGCGCGCGGTACAGGCGCGCCACTTCCACCAGCAGAAATCCGAGCGGCGTTTCAGACATAGCTTAACTGACATACTATAAGTCAGCCTTACGATAAAGCCGGGTTGTGGCACCGCCCCCGCCAAGAGGGAGGTGTATCGTCAGCCATGTGCACCTTGACGCAGGTGCACACAAAACCGACAAGGGGATGCGGGGCCGGGTGGGTCCAGGCCATTGCGCCCTTGAGCGGACGAAGAGGGGTAAGCCCGTGCGAGAGGCCCTGCGCCATCGGCTTCACAAGCTCCAGGACCGCCTGACCATGGCCCAGCAGATGAGCCTGCTGATGGGCCTCGTCTGCATCATCGGCCTCGGGGGCGTGGCGCTCGCCTCGGCGCGGCTGAGCGAGCGGGAGGTGGCCGCCCGCATTCAACAGGACATGGCCAATACGGCCGCCGCGCTGGCCGACCGGCTCGATACCGACATGTTCGAGCGGTACCGCGAGATCAAGATCCTCTCCAACATGCGCCCCCTGGAGACGATCTGGGAATCCGACCCTGCCATGCTGCGCTCGGTCCTGAACCAGCTCCAGGGATCGATGAAGCATTTCGCCTGGATCGGCTTTGCCCGCCCGGACGGGACCGTGGCAGCGGCCACCCAAGGGATGCTGGAGGGCGCCTCCGTGGCGGCCCGGCCCTGGTTCAAGGACGGCCTGACCGGTCCCGCGGTGGGCGATGTCCATGAGGCGCTCCTGCTGGCCAAGCTGCTGCAGGCGCAACCGTCCAACGAACCCGACCGATTTGTCGACATCTCCTTCCCGGTGCGCACCGCGGACAACCGGCTGCTGGGCGTGCTGGGCGCGCATCTGGCCTTCCGCTGGGCTGAAGGGCTGCGCCAGTCGGCGCTCGGCGCCAAATCGGACACCGAAGTCTCCGTGCTAACGCGCGAGGGCAAGGTGCTGCTCGGCACGGGCATCGGCACCACGCCGTTTTCTGCCGCGCGCATCGCTAGCATGGTCCAGGGCGTCTCCGGTTCATTTGTGGACGCGCAGCAGGGCCGGCGCATGCTCACCGCCTTCGCCGTCGCCGATGGGGAACAGGATTATCCGGGCCTGGGCTGGATCGTGGTGGCGCAGCAGGATTCCGCCGTCGCCTTCGCCTCGGCGAACCGGCTGGCGGCGACGATCATCGGCCTCGGCGGGCTGGTCCTGCTGGTGTGCATCGCCTTGGCGGCGTGGCTGGCCGCCCGCATCTCGCGGCCGCTGGCCGCCCTCACCCGGGCCGCGGACGAGATCGGCCGCGATCCCCGCGTGACCATGCTGCCGCGCCAGCGGGGCAGCCTTGAAGTGCTGCAATTGTCGGGGGCGCTGCGGGCGCTGCTGCGGCGCCTCGGCTCGCAGGAGCAGCGGTTCGTCGCCTTCTCCCAGCAGCATGAGCAGGACATCGCCGCGCTGCGCGAACTGGCGGACACCGACCCCCTCACCGGCCTGCTGAACCGCCGCTCCTTCCTGGCGGTGGCCGACGTGGCGCTGGAAAGCGCCCGCAGCCTTGGCGGCCTAGGGATCCTGATGGCCGATATCGACCATTTCAAGCTGGTGAACGACACCTATGGCCACGCCGCCGGCGATGCGGTGATCCGCCATGTGGCCTTGATCTTCGGCGGCGCGCTGCGGGCCCACGACCGGGTAGCGCGCTTCGGCGGCGAGGAGTTCGTCGCTTTGCTCCAGGATACCAACGAGGAGGCCATGATGGCGCTGGCGGAACGCATCCGCGGCACCATCGGCACCGCCGAGGTGGAGTTCGAAGGCCAGAAGATCGCCATCACCGTGTCCCTGGGCGCCGCTTTGGCGCAGGACCGCGACCGCGACGTGGATGAGATCATCGAGCGGGCGGACCTTGGCCTCTATGAGGCCAAGAATTCGGGTCGCAACCGGGTCGCCCTGGCCCGCCGCACGGATGCCCGCGCCGCCTGATCGGCGCAGGCTCGGCGCGCCGCGCTCAGCGCGCCTCGGCCAGGAAGGGATTGCTGGTGCGCTCGTCGCCAATGCTGGTGACCGCGCCATGTCCCGGCAGACACACGGTCTGGTCGCCCAGCGGCAGCAGCTTTTCGACGATGCCGGAAATCAGCTGGGCGTGGTCGCCATAGGCAAAATCCGTGCGCCCCACGGAGCCGCGGAACAACGTGTCGCCGACGATGGCGAGGCGGCTGTCCTTGTGGTGAAACACCACATGGCCCGGCGTATGCCCGGGGACATCGAGCACGTCCAGAACCAGATTGCCCACCTGCACCGTGTCGCCTTCCTTCAGATAGCGATCCGGCATCACCGCCCTGGCGCCGGCGAAATCGAACTTCTTGGCCGCTTCCGCCAGTCCGTCCAGGAGGAATTGGTCCTTCTCGTTGGGGCCCTCGATGGGGACCGACAGGCGCTCCGCCAACTCCGCCGCCCCCGCCGCGTGATCCACATGGCCATGGGTGAGGAGGATCTTCTCCACCGTGATGCCGGTTTCCGCCACCGCCGCCTGGATGCGCTCCAGATCGCCGCCGGGATCGATGACGGCGCCCTTGAGGGTCGCGGTACACCACAGGATCGAACAATTCTGCTGAAAGGGGGTGACGGGCACCACGGCGATCTGGAGGGGCTGCATAAGATCTCCGCATCTGGGGGACGCCGGCGGCCAAGCCGCCGGTCAATGAGGACGCCCTTCAGAGCATGATCCGGCGCCGTTGAAAACCGCTCTCTGGGCTCATGGCGCCGGTGCAGCGGCGACTGGCACGGACGGGGAAAAGCCGATCCGGCCGGTCTCGCCATCAAACAGAACCCGATAATGCCGAAACACCAGTCCGCCCGCGTTGAAGCCCTTCACCGAGCCGTGCGGCGGTTCGTAGCGATATTGATTGACCCAGGGCCGGCGGCCGGCAGTTACCGTGAGGCGCATGACCCCGTCCACCGAGGTGGTGACCTGCGCGCCGCGTGGCACCCGCGTGTGCAACAAAGCGGGAGCGAGCCCGGGGGTCTGGAAGCTGCCGGAGCCGGCGCCAGTGTCGAACACCGTGGCGAAGCACCCCGGTGCGCCGCCATTCACCGCAAAGCAGGTGGGGATGCTCTTGGTATTCCAAGCCTTGAGGCCCGCCGGTTGCTGGCCGTCGCGCGGTTCGAAGGGGGCGAAGGCAAAGCCGGCGCTGTTCTGTGCGGTCAGTCCCACCTCCAGATGCGGCGTCACGGCAGGATCGGCGTAGTCATTGGCCACGACAATGAAGCCGTTGCCCAAGGCCCCGCCCAATTGGGCCAACGGATTGAACACCGCCACGGGGCTGTAGGCGACGCCCATCACGCCCACTTCGCTGGCCCGCCAGCCGGGGCATCGGGGCACGTCCGGCTTGCAGGTGATGGACTGCACCACATGAATGGCAATGGGTCGCGGCGTCGCCAGCGCCGGGGCCGCGCTGGGAAAGGCGACGACGGCATAGCCGAGCACGCCGTTCAGCACATTGCCGCTGGTGTAGGAATAGGTGAGCGGAATGGTCGTCAGCCGCACATCGGGGCCGAGCGCCTCCTGGCGAATGCGCAACCCGGTGGAGCCGGTGTCCAGCAGGACGGTGCCGCCGCTGCCGCCGCCCGCCGTCACCGCCACGAAATTGGCAAAGCCGCTGCGACCGGGCGTGGGCAACAAGGGGACCATCGCGGTCGGCGACGCCTCGGCGGAGGCGGGTGGTGTCCCGGCCTGCGCGCGGGCAGGGCCGCTTGGCACGCCGAACGCCCCCACCAGCATCCAGAGGGCGGCAAACGAAATCATCCACCGCTTCAGCCGCCTGGCCCGGTGGGGTCTGGCGGCGCGCCCGTCCTCAACCCGTGCCCGCACGGGGCGGGATCGCGCTCCGGGAGAACCCGATCTGACCGCTGGCATCACAGGCCCTCCCGCGCTGTTGGCGAAGGGGCAGCTTAGTCGCGGGAGGAGACCGGAAGAACCCCGCGATACCGCACCCGCGACATGACACGCCTGCGGCTTGCGCCGTGGATCAGGCGGCCAGGGGCGCGTCCGTCTCCGTGGCGCGCGCCAGATCCACCAGCCGCGCCACCAGAGCCGAGGCCGGGTCCGCCAATTGGTTGACGATGGTGAAATGATTGGCGCCCGGCACCGTCGCGCTGTCGGCCGCAATCCCTTGCGCCCGCCACGCCGCCGCCAGATCGTGGCTCTGGCGCAGGAATTCGCCGCTTTCCTCGGCCCCCACCACGGCGGAGAACTGCCGTCCCGCGGGCACCGGCCACAACGACGGCGACAGGCGCTGGGCTTCCGCCTCGCCCAGCCGCAGGGCGTCATTGAGGCGGGTGGAGAGCAACGGCTCCAGCTCATACACGCCGGACAGGCCGACCCCTGCGGTCACCAGATCGTCGGCGCCCCGCTCGTCAATATCGTGCCAGCGGGTGGCTGTCAGGGCCGCGGCCAGATGCCCGCCGGCAGAATGGCCGCTCACCACCATCCGCCGCTTGATGCGGTGATGCAGGCACACGGCGGCGCCCCGCGCCTGGGAGACGATGGTGCGCAGGGGAACGTTGGGCGCCAGATCATAGCCGGCCAGCGCCACCGCAACCCCGTGCGCCAGACAGCCTTCGGCGACAAAGGTCAGTTCGCGCGGGTGCTGACGCTGCCAATAGCCGCCGTGAAAGAACAGCACCATGGGAGCTTGCCGGGTGGTGTCTGGCCACAAGATGTCGAGGATCTGCCGGGCGGACGGGCCGTGGGGAATGCCAAGGTCCGCGGCGGCCACCGACCCGCGCAGGCGGGCGGATCGTTCGGTCCAGTCGGCAACGATGTCGGCAAAGTTCGGGACCCGAGCCCGGTTGTCATATTCCGCTTCGTAATCCACGCAATCCCCTTCCTTGCTGGCGGCAAGCCGTTGCGGGCGCAAACACGCCGCACCGGCTGCGTCCCCCGCGCCGCGAGGCTGTTAACGCAATCTCCTCGGTTCCGGTTCCGAGGGTCGGACGATCAATCGTGCTCGCCGTGGGCATTGCGGATGCGCCGCACCACCCACCACACGCCCACCACTGCCACCGGCACCGCCACCGCGGTGACAAAGCCGGGATCGATGTGGAGGCCGATGCGGGCATCGGCCCCGCTCTCGTGCAGGCCCTCCGCGAGGAGATGAACGAGGCTTGCCACATAATAAGAAATGGCCGCCACCGACAGCCCTTCCACCGTGCGCTGGAGGCGCAGTTGGAGACGGGTGCGCTCGTTCATGGAGGTGAGCAGGTCGCGGTTCTGCTGTTCCAGTTCCACGTCCACGCGGGTGCGCAGCAGATCGGCGCTGCGGGCCAGCTTGGCGGAGATGTTCTCCTGCCGCTCCTCCACCGATTGGCAGGTGCGCATGGCCGGCGCCATGCGGCGCTCCAGGAATTGCTGCCAGGTGGGAAAGCCCGGCACCACCGTCTCGCGGATGGTGGCAAGGCGCAGCCGCACGATTTCCTGATAGGCGCGGCTGGCGCCGAAGCGGAACAGCGAGGCGGTCGCCCCCGCTTCCAGTTCGGCGGCGAGGGCCACCAGTTCGTCCAGCAGCTTGTTGTTGGCGGCCAGACCCACGGAATGGGACATCTCGCCCGCGGTCTTGGCGAGGCGCGCCTCGATCTTGGCAATGGAGGGCGCCAGCGCCTGGGCCTGCGGCAGGCCGAGGAGCGCCAGGGTCCGGTAGGTCTCGATCTCCAGCACCCGCTGCACCAAGGCGCCGGCGGACTCGGCGCCCAGGCCGCGGTCGCGCACCAGGATGCGCACGAAGCCGGCGGGGTCGGGCTTGAAGTCGGTGGCGATTTCGGCCGCCCCGTCATTGACGTCCGCACGGGCCAGACTGGCGCGGTCGAACACCCCGTCCAATTGCACGTCCTCCATGGAGTCCGTGACCATGTGCAGGTCCACCGCCACCAGCAGCGGGCCCGGCTGCGGCACCTGTGCTAACGGGCTGGCGAGGGCGGCGGCGGGCGGCTGGAACGGCAGCAGGGCGGCAGTGGCCTCGGTGGCCGGGAGATCCCACGTATAAGTGGAGAATTCCGCGTGGGTCTCCCACCGCAAGGTGGCCCCGCCCAGCGAGACGCGATGGTGTTTGGCCCCCGGGAGCGGCCCCGGCCCGCCGCGGCTGGTGCAAAACTCCGTCACCGCCGCCCGCTCCGCCTGGGCATCGCCCGGTGCGGTGAGAAAGGCCACGTGCAGGAAGCGGCGCGGGGTCTCCACGGGAAAGAACGGGCGCGCATGCAGTTCGCCGAGAATGGCGGCCCGCAGCGGATGGGCGGTTAGCATCCGGCCTTCGCCAAGGCCCAGGTCCGCCGCGCCCGTGCGCGCGCCCCGCCCGTCGTCCGTGGTCAGGCTGGTGCCAGTTTGCTCGTCGACCATCGAACCGCCCCCCTTGGAACGGTGCTGACACGAAGCCGGCGACAAGACAAGCGGATGGGCGGTCGCAGCGCCGGGACGGAGGCGGCAACCGGCTGTAACGACGCCACTTTCTGCGCCCCGGCCCAACTGCTACGCCGGGTCGCACCGCGCGTCTTTCATCCCGTGGATCCGGTTGCGGAAACTTTAGAAACTGATATAGTTTTTATAGTTTCCGCCCGGGGACGGCGCGACTGCCGAAAGAGGGTGGCCAGGAGGGGGCATGGCACAGAATCTGAATACACCGGTGCTCATTGCGGGCGGCGGCCCAACGGGTTTGACGTTGGCCATCATGCTGCGCATGTACGGAATTCCCGTGCGTATCATTGATCGCAACCTGACCGCGTCCACTGTTTCCAAGGCGCTGGGCGTGTGGAGCGCCAGCCTCGAGGCGCTCGACGCCATGGGCGTGATCCAGCACTTCGAGGCGGACGGCGTGCGGCTGAAGGCGCTCATCGTCGGGGACGGTCCCCGCCAGTTGGCCTCCCTCGTGGTGGGGGACGGCATCGACAGCCCCTACCCCTTCCCTCTGCTGCTGGCCCAGTCGCGCACCGAGGAAATTCTGGGGGCCCGCCTCGCGGAACTGGGCACCACTGTCGAGCGCGGCGTGGAACTGACCGGCTTCACCCAGGACGCGGGCGGCGTGATCGCCCAGCTCAAGCATGCGGACGGGCGTGAGGAGACGGCGACGGCACAATATCTGGTAGGCTGCGACGGCGCCCGCAGCCAGGTGCGCCGCACGCTCGACATCGAATTCGAGGGCTATACCGAGCCGCTGGTCTATCTGCTGGGCGATGTGAAGATCGACGGCGGCGCCCTCGATCGCCGCAGCATCTATGTGTGGTGGGGCAATGGCGGCACCGTCGCGCTGTTTCCGTTCGAGCCGGACATCTGGCGCATCATCACCGCCCGCCCTGACGATTCCGATTCCAGCGAGCCGACGCTGGCCGAACTGCAGGACCAGATGGAGCGGCACGGCCCTCCGGGCACCCGGCTGCGCGACCCCACCTGGCTGTCCGCCTTCCGCATCAACGAGCGGCTGGCCAAATCCTATCGCACCGGCCGCGTGTTCATCGCCGGCGACGCGGCGCACATCCATAGTCCCGCCGGTGGCCAGGGGATGAATACCGGCATCCAGGATGCCTTCAACCTCGGCTGGAAGCTGGCGCATGCATTGCGTGGCTATGGCGATGCGGACTTGCTGCTGGCCAGCTACGAGCCTGAGCGTCGTCCCATCGCCCATGACGTGGTGAAGGGCGCCGCCCAGAAGCTCCACGTGGGCTACGCCACCAGCACCATCACCCGGCTGATCCGGGACGTGGCAGTGACCGTGCTGGGCAATCTGCCGGCGGCGCAGAAGAAGTTGCAGGTGGAATTGTCCGAGACCACCATCGTTTATCACGACGGCCCGTTGGTGGCCCTGGGCGACCCGCCGCGCCGTCCCGATCGCACGGAGGTGGGCACCCGCGCCCGCGAGGCCCATTTCTCGGACCCGCACACCGGCCGCCGCACCGCGCTGTGGCCGCGCCTTGGGGGCACCCACCACACGCTGCTGCTGTTCCCCGCCGAGGGTCGGGCCATCGACACCGGCCTGCTGGCCGGCCTCGAAGAGGCGGTGACGGTGGTGGACATTCCCCCCGCCTGCGACCCCCAGGGCGAGGTGCGCAAGGCCTATGAGATCCGCAAGCCCGGCTGGGTGCTGGTGCGGCCGGACCAGGTGATCGCCGCGCGCGGCAGCGCGGAGGATCTGGCGCCGCTCGCCAAATACCTGGATCGTGTGATACGGCCCGCTGCAACTTAGCCGCGCCCGGCACCGCCGCCGGTGGCCGGCCCTGGTGCAGGAGGAGCTGTGACGGACCCGCTCGCGTTGCCGCCTATCGATCTCGACGCGGGTCCCACGGGGCGGATCCTGTCCGCCGCCCGCGAGATCCTGCTGCGCGACACGTACAGCGCGCTTACCATGGACAAACTCGCCTTTACGCTCGGCATGAGCAAGAAGACGATCTACACCCACTATCCGTCCAAGGACGCCATCGTCGCGGCCATCATGGCCGCGACCGGGGCCACGGTGCGGCGCCGGGTGATGGCGGTGATCGCCGGGCCTCAGCCGTTTGCCGAGAAGCTGGAAGGGGTGTTCACCCTCATCGGCAGCTATTTCGGCGCCATGTCGCCGGCCTTCGTGCGCGACATGGAGCGCCACGCCCCACAGATTCACGACCAGATCAACGCCATCAAGGATCAGAACATCCCTCTGGTGTTCGGCCGCATCCTGGCCATGGGCGCGGCGGAGGGCATGGTGCGCACCGACATCGACCCTGCCTTCCTGACCGAATACTGGCTGCAGGTGGTGAAGGGCATCCATGACCCGGCCTTGCTGGTGCGCACCGGCACCACGCCGAAAGAGGCGTTCGAGAAAGCGCTGGACCTGTTCTTCAGCGGCCTGCTCACCCCGGAAGGGCGCGCCCGGAGCCGTTGGGCGGTGCCGACGGCCCAGCCAGCGGCCCCGTCACCCGCGGCGGATGACGCCGGCTGACCAAACCGGCGCGGTTTGGGTCAGAAGGCCGCAATCTGCTCCAGATGGGTCGTATCGTTGAGCCGCACCAGCGTCGCGTGATCGGCAGCCGCATCGATCACCGTCAGATTGCAGGGCTCCTGCCCCAGCCGCCAATAGCCCGAGAGCGGCAGGTCCAGCAGATGGGCCAGCAGCACCCGATTGGAGCTGTCGTGCCCCACCAGAACCACCGTTTCACCGCGATGGCGGGCCAGCAGGTCGCGCACCAGATCGGACGCACGCACCGCCACATCCTGGAGCGATTCCCCGCCGGGGAAGCGCACACGCTGCGGCGCCTGATGCCATTGGGCGAACACCTCAGGCGCTTCCGCCTCGGCCTGCGCATGGGTCTTCCATTGCCAGGCGCCGTAATCGATATCCGCCAACGCCCCATGGATCTGCGCCGCGCACGCTGTCGCCTCGGCGATCCGCGCCCCCGTGGCGATGCAGCGGCCGAGCGGGCTGGTGTAGATGGCTGCCGGCTGCCAGCGCGCGGCAATCCGCGCCGCCAGTGCCGCCGCCTGGGCTTCGCCGGTGGGCGACAGATCCACCTCCACGCGGCCACGAAAGCGGGCAGGGGAAATCCCCGGCACATGGCCGTGACGGGTCAAGATGAGCGTCGTCATGCAAGCTCCTGCAACAGAGGCGCGCCGTCTGGCGTGGACTGTGGGCCGTCCCGGGGTTCGTCCGCCCAGGCTGATGGCCTGCGGCGGTGTCCCAGTCCCTCCGGTCCCGCTCCAGCTTTAGCGGAGGTTTACGACAAGACGACAGCCCCACTGCGCACGCTTCGACGCGTCTTAGCCCGGCACCAGATAGCCGTGGCCGGCGGTGGAAGTGAAGTCCAGTTGCACGACGAGGTCGTTATAGTCCTGGTCGCCACCGCCATAGAGGTCCTCCCACCCATAGGTGTTGAGGCCGTAGTTCCACAGATGGGCGACCCCATCGGCATTGGCGCTGGCGAAGGCATAATACGTGTGGCCGCCGGCGGTGAGCGCCATGGCGATCAGGTCGCCGGCATTCACATGCGCGATCTCCGTCTGGCCATAGGCCCCAAAGCCGGGCCCGTCGATCCAGGTGCTGCCGGTGACGGTCTGATAGGCATGCGACAGGACCGCCGTCTCGTAGCCGGCCTGACCGGGCGCAAGACCTGACACGGTGCCCTTGTAGTCATCCACCTTGTAGAACATCACGTCGAGGTCGAGGGCGCCCACCTGCCGCAGGCGCACCACCGTATCCTGGTCGCTCGTCCCGCCGGCGGTCTCCGCCACGGACACCGGCCGCGCCACCTGCACGGCTTCCGTGTGGTCCGCGGAGACGAAGTCCACGAAGCCATAAGGCGCGGACAAGGTGGCCTGCGGCGCCGTCGTGCCGGTCCCTCCCAGTTGCACCTGGAGACTGGCGCCTGCCTGCACCGTCGCCTGCAGCGGGGTCGCCTGCGACTGGGCATCGAACAAGGTCACCAATTGCGACGAGAAGTCCGATTGCAGCACCTGCTGGGCGAACTGATTGGTCCAGGCATAGGTGGCGCTGGCATGGGGATCGGCCCCATAGCCGGAGCTGCCGAGCGCCACATCCACATGGGTGGCCGTGGCCAGCACCGGCTGCAACAGCAGGCTCTCGCTGACCGGGGCGGCCCAGGCGCCGGAGACGGTCTGGCCGAGTACGTCTGGCGTGTCGAAATACATCTGCGCGTGGGCGATGCTGGTGAGCGCGCGCGCCAGCAGCACGCCATTGGGCGTGCCGAGGCCGGTGGCGAGGTCGTAGCCCGCGCTGGCGGAATAGCCGAAGCCGGTGGGGGTGATGCCGGTGCTGTAACCGGGCGTGGTGATGCTGCCCCCCGCCGCAAAAGACGAGGTGTCGGAGCCATACGTAATGTCGTTGAAGGCGGCCGGGGCCACCACCGCCGCGATATAGAGCAGGTCGTTGGAATAGCCGAGGTTCGGCAAATGCTGGTCGTTGAAGATCGCGTTCAACTGCGCGTAAAGCGCCGCCCAAAGGGGGGTGGCCGCGCTGGTGCCGCCGCTCTCGCTGGTGCCCAGCATATTTGCGTTGGGCACGAGATAATTCATGTTGCCGCCAGCGATGGCAGAGACATCGGGCGCCCCGCGCCCCACCTGCGCCAAAGGGTCGGAGGTGGTGGGGGTGAGGCCAAAGGCCGTCTGGTACCAGGGCGTCGGCTGGGTCGGATCGACGCCGCCGGTGCCGGTCTCGTTCCAGGCATAGCCGGGGCTGAGATGGCTCCCGGTGAGCACATATTCGTTCCAGACGCTTTCGATGACCGTGGCATTGGCACCCGCCGACGGCAACGCCACCATGCCGCCGGAGATCAACTGCCAGATGGTGCCGAGGTTGCCGGACTGCACCGACCCCAGCAACGCCGCCAGGGTCGGGTCGGTGACCGCCGAGTTATAGGTACTGACGGACGTGCCGCCCACCAAAATGCCCAGCGCGCTGGAATAGGAATTTTGCAGATTGGTGAGGCCATTGGCCATCTCGTCACCGGAGCCGCCATCGCCCACCGCCGAGAGGACCGTGATATTGCGCAGGGCCGCGTCCACGAACAGGCCCAGTGTCGCCACCTGGAACGGCGACCCGGGGGTCGACTCCTGGCTGTCGCCCCAGGAGGATGAGACGATGCCCGGGTTGTTGGTCGTGTCCCAGAAGGCCGCCTGGTAGGTGGTGTAGCTGGAGCCGCCGGCCCCGTTCTTGAAGCCAGACCCGGCATAAAGGCCCATGGCGCTCTGCGGCGCGGCCCCGGCAATGGTGCCCACATCCAGCGACCGCTCGCCACCGTCACCGTCAACGGTGCTCTGGCCATTGTTGGCCACCGTGTAGAACACCCCTGGCGTGGTGTAGCCCATCTGGCTGCGATAGGCGTTCAACCGTGACTGGAATTCCGCCGTCGTGGCCGCATCATTGTTCTGATAACCCACCATGGCGTCGCCGGTTTCCGGCTCGATCAGACCAATGGTCCCGGTGGGCACCGAGGTCCCGGAGAGCGGGAAATTGTAGAAATCGGCTGCGATCTGTTGGGGGTAATAATTGGCCTCGTGCTGTGCCGCATTACCGATGCTCTGCGGCCCCTGAGCCAAGGTGGCCGATGTAGGCCCCGCCAGGTTCTGCGGATTGGCCACCGTGTTCTCGTCCGGCGCCAAGCCCACCACATTCCATTGCGAGGGAAGGGACAAGCTGCCGGTCCAATAGTCCAGCGTATAGCCATTGCCGCCGTCAGTGATGCCGCTGTGGAGCGCGGTGCCGAACAGGGTCTGGAAGGTGCTTGAATTCAGGCTCACCCAGATGGTGCGCGACTGGGCCGACGACACATAGCCGTCGCTGCCGGCCGCATCGCCGATCACCTTGATGCCCATATTGCCCAGGTCGCTGACCACCTGGTTATACAAGGTCTGGTCGGTGCCATAGGTGGACCAGAGGCTGCCCGTGGCATTCAAGGCGGCGATGGTCTGCTGGCGCGTGGCCCAGTCGCTGTTCAGCAGGCTGGTGGGATCATTGGCCCGCGCCAGCACCAGACCCATGTTGATCTCGCCCGTGCCAATGGACGAAGGCTCAATGGCATAGGCGGCCTCAACGCTGGTGAGGGTGGTCTGCCGATATCCGGAAAAATCGAGAAACGTCGAATTGGACAGCTGTTGGATTGCCACTCCCACCCCCCGGCCAGCGATCAGCTCCGGCCAAGTCTAGGAGCCACCTACCAGGGGAGGCAAATGGATTTCTTGCAATCCACGAGGAATTTCGGCATAATAATACCATATTGACATTCCCCGCACGCGACGCGGCAGAATGCCCGAAGGTCATGGCCCCCAAGGGTCCAAGGCATTGACCCAGCCATCCACCAGCCGGCACCCCAGCAGGAAGTCCGAGGACAGCTCGGTGCGCACCAGCGGCACCAGCGACCAGCCGTTCGCCAGGGCTGCCGCCTCCGCCCGGCGCGCCGCCACCGCTTCCTCCAGGCTGACTGCCGTAAAGTGCATCACCGTGCCGGGCCGCATCTGGGCCATGCGCCCGAGATCCGCACCGATGATGGTGGCGATCTTGGGATAGCCGCCGGTGGGCTGGCGATCCGCCATCAGGACCACCGGATATCCCTCCCCCGGCACCTGGATCGCCCCATGGGCGATGCCGTCGGAAACGATGTTGAAGCCGCCCGCATGGGTCAGCGGCGTGCCGTCCAGGAACGAAGCCATGCGATCGCTGCGCACGGAAATCGTCCAGGGGCGGGCCAGGAACGCGGCGATCTCGGCGGGCGAGAAATAGTCGTCCTGCGGCCCGAGCACCACGCGGACCTCGTCGCCAGCGCGGGCCAGGAATGGCGCCAGGATTTCCAGCGTGCCGCCCGGCAACACCTGCGGTGCGGCCAGCGGCAGCAGGTCGCCAGCCTGCAGTGCCCGCCCCTCCAGGCCGCCGATGCCGGAGCGGGCATGGGTGGACAGCGAGCCCAGCGTCGGCGCCACGTCGATGCGTGCGGACGGGGCCAGATAGCACCAGGCCCCGACCGACCCGGCCCGCACCTGCAGGCGCGCGCCGGGCTGAAGGGTGACGCGAGCGGCGGCCGGCAAGGGCTGGCCATCGAGCGCGATCCGGAACGCGCCTCCCGCCAGAGCCACGCTTACCGGCGCATCCACCGCTTCCAGTTCCACGCCGCCCATGGAGATCTCCAGCACGGCAGCCCCTTCGGGCGCTTCCGCCACCCGATTGGCCAGGGCGAAGGCGAGCGGGTCCATCGGGCCGGCACCGGTGACGCCGAAGCGCAGCAGGCCGTGGCGACCGGCATCCTGGAGGGTGACGCCCGGGCCGGCGGCGAGAATGCGCAACGCCCCGTGGAGCGCGGCGGCGGCAGACACAGGGGAGTCCGGGCCGCTCACGACAGCGCCTCCCGACGCGCCACCACTTCGCCGGCGGCCGCGCGTGCGTCCAGGGCCAGGAAAGTGGCGCGGTCAACGGGATCGAACCGCAGTTCGTCGCCCACGGCCACCAGGAAGGCGGGGTCGCGCTGAGGCGAGAACATGCGCTCCGGCGTGCGGCCCATGAGCCACCATCCGGTGGGCATGGCGAAGGTGGTGACGATGGCGAGCCCCCCGCCGATCAGCGTCGTGTTGGGCGGATGCGGCGGGCGCGGCCGGGTGCGGCGCGACACCGCCAGTTCCGGTGGGAGGCCCCCCAGATAGCAGAATCCCGGCGCGAAGCCGTACATATAGACCCGGAACGTCGCCCCGGCGTGCAGGCTCACCACCTTCTGCTCCGAGAGGCCGGTCATGCGCGCGATCTCGCCCACGTCCTCGCCATATTCGGGATCATAGCAGCAGGGCAGCGTCCAGCGATTGGCGGGCCGCGGCGCGGCGGACACATCGCTCTCGATGGCCTCCACCGCCCGCACCAAATCGGCGCGGCTGATGATCAGGGGGTCATAATGGATCATCAGTGAGCGATAGGTGGGCACGCTCTCGCGCACGCCGGGCACCTGCCCAGCGGTGAGCGCGGCATCCAGTGCCAGCACTCGCCCGTTGGTCTCAGGATCGACGCTGGCGCCGAACTCCACCACCAGCGCCGTCTCCCCCGAATTGAGGAAGCGGGGCGCCGGCCCGTCCCCCGCGCCCGTCATGGGGCGAAGGCGGCAACGGTAATGCCGGCCTGCTCCAGCCGCGTGCGCACATGGCGTGCGGTCTCCACCGCGTGCGGCCCGTCGCCATGGACGCAGACCGAGGCGATGTCGGTGGGCAAATGCGCGCCGCTGGCGGTGATGATGGCGCCGGCCTGCACCATGGCGATGATGCGGTCCGCCGCCGCATCGGGATCATGGATCATGGCGCCCGGCTGGCCACGCGGAATGAGGCGGCCCTGCTCCGTATAGCCACGATCGGCGAAGATCTCCGCCACCGCGCGCAGACCGGCATCGCGGGTGGCGGGGGCCTGCTCGCCCAGGGGACCGGCGAGAATGGCAAGGGTGGGGTCCACGGCCTTCACCGCGCGGGCCACCGCCTGCGCGATCTCAGCTTCCTGCTCGGCCACATTGCCCAAAGCGCCGTGCGTCTTCACATAAGTGATGCGGTGGCCGCTATAGGTGGCCAGCGCCTGTGCCGCGCCCACCTGATAGGCCACCAGCCGCTCGATCTCGCCGGGCGAGAAGGGCATGCGCCGGCGGCCGAAGCCCCACAGGTCCGGATAGCCCGGATGGGCCCCCACCGCCACGCCCTTGTCCTTGGCGATGCGGAAGGCCGTCGCCATGATCTCGGGATCGCCCGCATGCAGGCCGCAGGCGATATTGGCCGATGTGACGACGCCCATGAGCGCCTCGTCCTCGGTCAGGTGCCAGATGCCGAAGCCTTCGGCGAGGTCGGAATTCAGGTCGATGGTGGGCATGGGCACTCTCGCAAAAGCAAGGCCCCGGCGGATGCCCGCCGGGAGCCGTAGGATGGCCTAGAGCCCGAGATAGGCGCGGCGCACGTCCGGGTTGGCGCGGATTTCGGCCGCCGGCCCGCTCATGGTCACGCGCCCGGTCTGGAGCACATAGGCCCGGTCGGAGATCTCCAGGCATTCGGTGAGCCGCTGCTCAACAATGAGGATGGTGGTCCCGGCATTGCGGATGGCGGTTACTGCGTCGAAGATCTCGTCCACCAGCTTGGGCATGATGCCCTGGGAGGGCTCGTCCAGCATCAACAGGCGCGGGCGGGTCATCAGCGCCCGGCCGATGGCCAGCATCTGCTGCTCGCCCCCCGACAGGGTGTTGGCCCGCTGCTCCAGCCGCTCCGCCAGGCGCGGAAACAATTGGAACACCCGCTCCATGGGCTGCTCGCGGTCCTCTTTGGCGCGGTGCAGATAGCTGCCGAGCCGCAGATTGTCCCGCACCGACAGGCGCGGGAACAGCCGGCGGTTCTCCGGTACATAAGCGATGCCGCGGGCAGTGATCAGATGCGGCGCGACGCCCACCAGATCCTCGCCCTCGAACCGCACGGCGCCGGACTTCGCCCGCTCCATGCCGGCGATGGCCTTGAGCAAGGACGACTTGCCGGCCCCGTTGGCGCCGGCGACGCAGACGATCTCGCCTGCCTTCACATCGATGGAGATGCCGGCCACCGCGATGAGGCCCGCATAGGTGACTGTGATGTCCTGAACCTCAAGCACGGTGGCGCTCCCCCAGATAGGCGCCGATCACCCGCTCGTCGCGCACCACGTCGGCGGGGATGCCTTGCGCCAGCACGGCGCCGAGGTTCAGCACCACGGCCCGGTCCACCAGGGGCATGACGATCTCCATCACATGCTCCACCATCAGCACCGCAACGCCCTTGGCGCGCACCGCGCGCACAAGCTCGACGCCGGTGCGGGCTTCGGACGGCGTGAGGCCGGTCATCACCTCGTCCAGCAGCAGCAGCTTGGGATCGGTGGCCAGCGCGCGGGCCACTTCCAGCCGGCGCTTTTCCGGCGGGGTCAGTTCGCTGGCCGGCACATCGGCGCGATGACCGAGGCCGGCGAACTCCAGCACCTCTTCCGCCTTGCGGCGGGCCTCGCGGGTTGAGGAGGTCCGCACCAGCGCGCCGACGATGACATTGTCGGCCACGCTCATGCTGTCGAAACTCTTGACCACCTGGAAGGTGCGGCCGATGCCGCGGGCGCAGCGCACCGGGGCGGACAGGGATGTGACATCCTGCCCGTCGAACCACACCGAGCCTTCGGTGGGCGGCCGCACCCCGGCAATGACGTTGAACAAGGTGGACTTGCCCGCCCCGTTCGGGCCGATGAGACCGACGATCTCGCCGGCCTGCACCTGGAGACTGACGTCGCTGTTGGCCACCAGGCCGCCGAAGCGCTGCCAGACGTTGCGGACATCGAGGAGAGGCGCGGGGCTCATGCGGCGCTCCTCTTGCGGCGGTGGAACAGGCCCACAAGTCCATCGGGACGGGCGAGCGCGATCAGCATGATGAGAACGCCGTAGACGATGAGGTCGATACCCTTGCCCGAGCCACCCATGAAGGTGCGCGTCAGTTCGGTCATGGGAATGAGGATGGCCGCGCCCAGCAAGGGTCCCCACAGGGTGCCGATGCCCCCCAGCACGGCCGGCAGGGCCATGAGCAGGGAGAACTGGAACGTCATCACCGATTCCGGATCGATATAGGCGACGAACTGGGCGTAGAAGCTGCCCCCCACGGCGGTGAAGAAGGCCGAGAGGGCCGCCGCCGCCATCTTGGAGCTGAACACCATGACGCCCAGGCTTTCCGCGGCCTCGGGATTATCCTTCACCGCCCGCCACCAATAGCCCCACTTGGAATTCTCGATCTTCCAGGTGACCAGCCAGGTGACGGCCGCAAGGCCGAGGGCGAAGTAGAAATAGGGCAGCTTGTTGCGGGCGAACTGGAAGGTGGCCCAGCTGTCCTTGCCGATGGGCAGCTCGATGCCGGTGGCGGCGCCCGCCCAGTCCCAATTGTGGAACAGCAACAGGCCGATTTCCGCGATCACGATGGTGGCGATCACATAATAATGGCCGGCGAGGCGGAAGCAGGAATGGCCGATGGCCAGAGCGATGCCGGCGGCAATCACCCCGCCCAGCGCCATGCCGAACCACGGCAGGATGCCGAACTTGGTGTAGAGCAGCGTCGAGGTGTAGGCCCCGATGCCGAAATAGAGCGCGTGGCCCAGCGAGAGCTGGCCGCAATAGCCCCCGAGGATGTTCCAGCTCTGCGAGAGGGCTGCATACATCAGCGTGAGGATGAGGATGTTCTGGGTGTAGACGTCCTTGATGCCGAACGGCAGCAAAGCGACGATCACCAGGATGATGAGGGCAAGGCCCAGTTGCCGCGTGCGACGCGCGGTGAAGGAGGGGGTTGGCATCAGATCGAACCGAACAGGCCACGGGGGCGGAAGAACACCACCAGCAGATAAACCGCGTAGATGCCCACGGACTTCATCGACGGCGGCAGCACCATGGCGGTGCAGGCTTCGACCAGCCCCACGATGATGCCCCCGGCAAAGGCGCCAAACACCGAGCCGAACCCGCCCAGCGCCACGGTGACATAGGCGATCAGCGCGAACGAGGCGCCCACATCGGGATAGATGTAGAAAAAGCTGGCCATGATGGCGCCGGCCAGGCCCACCAGGGCAGAGCCCAGGCCCCAGCCCAGAGCGAACACCTTGTTTTTGTCGATGCCCACCAGCGCCACGGCGCCGGCATCCTCGCGGGTGGCTTCCAGCGCCTTGCCGAAGTCGGTCTTCTTGATCAGCAGGAACAGCACGCCGAACGCCAGGATCGACACCACCCCGCCCGCCAGTTGCGGCGCCGGCAGATAGATGCCGGCGATGGCGACAGTCTTGCCGCCGAGCCAGGTGGTGGGGATCGAGCGATAGTCCGGGGTGAAGAGCAATTGCGCCAAGCCGCGCATGACAATGGCGAGGCCGAAGGTGGCGAAGATCTGCACCATGCCCACATTGGTCTTGGCCCGCATGGCGAAGCGCACAATGCCGAGATAGACCACCGCCCCGAACACGAACAGGACAGCGGCCACGATTGGCGCCGCCAGGATCGGATCGATGGCGAAGAAGGCGAAGCAGAAAAACGTCACGTACATGGCGAACATGAGGAACTCGCCATGGGCGAAGTTCGTCACGTCCATGAGCCCGAAGATGAGGGCAAGGCCCACGGCGATGAGGCCGTAGAGCAGGCCCATGAGCAGGCCGCTGGCCAAGCTCTGGATGATGGTTGCGGCAGTCATGGGCCGGCTCCTGTGATGCCGACGCTCAGTTCTTCTTCATCGGCCAGATGGCCTCGGCCACCGCCGCCTGGGCGGGCGCCACGGTGACGAATTTGCCGCCGATGCGCTGCAGCAGGACCGGGTCCGCATAGGGGTTCTGTCCGGTCTCGTCGAACTTCACCTTGGACCACGGCATGATGGTCTTCTCGCCGGGAATGTCGGTGGCCACCAGCGCGGCGCGGATCGCCTCGCCCTCGGTGGACTTGGCGCGGTTGATCGCATCGGCGATGATCAGCAGCGCCATGAATTCGCGCGCGGTGTTGTCGTTGAGATCCTTGCCGGAGAGCTTCTTGAAGGCGTCGTTGACCTTGCCCACCGAGGGGCGCTTGGCGGCCAGATCCAGCGAGAACGACCCGCGGGTGATGACACCTTCGGCGAGCGGGCCGACCGCGTCATAGAGCGCCTGCTCGGAAAAGCCGGCGGCCTGGGCCAGGATCGCCTTGGGCTTGTAGCCCAGCTCGTTCATGGTCTTCAGAAGCAGGATGCCGTCGGTGGTGTAGCTGGAGGGCATCAGCACGTCGGCGTCGGCGGCTTTCAGCTGCTGCACTTCGGCGGTGAGCGAAGGCGAGTTGGCGCGATACTTGATGTCGGCGGCCACCTTGTAGCCGCGCTCGGCGGCCAGCTTCAGCTGGGCATTGGCGCTGTCGGTGCCGAAGATGGTGTCCTCGTGGAAGAGCGCGATGGTCTCGATCTTCTCGCCCTTCTTGCGCTGGGCATCGAGGAAATCGAACATGGCCGCCGAGAACATCTCGTCATGGGCAGCGGCGCGGAAGAAATACTTCAGGCCGCGGCGGGTGAGCGTCGGCGAGGAATTGTCCGCCGAGAGGAACGGCACGCCATAGCGCTCCGCCGACTGGCTGACGGTGGCGGCCACCGCGCTCTGGTAGGAGCCCACCAGGGCCGCCACCTTCTCCTGGGTAATCAGGCGCTCTGCTTCCGCCCGGCCCTTCTGCGGGTCGCCCTGGTGATCGGCATAGATGATGCGCACCTTGGCGCCGCCGAGGTTCGGCAGGCCGGCGGTGGCCGCCAGCGGCAGGTCGAGATCGGACTGTTCGTTGATGATGGCGACCGCGGTCTCGAACGCCTTCTGAGCATCGACGCCGATCTGGGCGCTGGCACCCGAGAGCGGATAGAGGGCGCCGATCAGCACTTCCTTGGTCTGGGCGCGGGCGGGGGTCATGGCAGCGGCCAGCGCCAGGGAGGCGGCGGTGCCGACGAGAAGGTCGCGGCGGTTCAGCGTGAACGACATGATGGTGTCCCTCTGGTGGTGGCCCCGGTGGCGCTCTGCGGCGCCATTCGGCTCGGGGCACGAAGTGATGGAAGATGAAATCGGAAAGGATGAGTCGCAGGCGGGAAAAGCGGCACCGACCTCACATCAGCCGGTGGCCAAGGCGTGGTTCTTCAGGTCGGTGGCCAGCATCATCCCCGGTGCGTGGGCCATTGCAAAGTCAATCTTGGCCGCGGCAATGACCGACTGCGGGGTGACGCCGCAGGCCCAGAACACCGGCAGCTCGCCGGGAAGGATTTCCACCGCGTCGCCATAGTCGGGCTTGGAGAGGTCGGCGATGCCGATGGCCTCCGGCAGGCCGATATGCACCGGCGCGCCGTGCACGGCGGGATAGCGCGAGGTGATCTGCACTGCGCGGATGGCCTGCGCCGGAGTCATGGGGCGCATGGACACCACCATGGGGCCGGCAAACGGGCCAGCGGGGATGCAGGGGATGTTGGTGCGGAACATGGGCACCTTGACCCCGGTTTCCACATGCCGTAGCGGAACCTCCGCCTGCATCAACGCCTCCTCGAAGGAGAGCGAGCAGCCGATGGCAAACGTGACCAAGTCGTCCCGCCAATGATCGAGAATATGGGTGGTCTCCGCCACCATCTCGCCGTCATGGAACACCCGGTATCCCGGCACGTCGGTGCGGATGTCGAGATCCGCGGCGATGGCCGCGAGCGTGGGGTCGCCCACCTCGGACACCGCCACCAGAGGGCACGGCTTCGGATTACGGTGGCAGAACCGCAGGAAATCACCTGCCAGCCGCTCCGGAAGAATGGCCAGATTCACTTGGACATAGCCCGGAGCACAGCCCGCCGTCGAGCCGGTGAGGATGCCTTCGCGGCTGGCGAGCCGCACATGCAGCCCGGTGGCCAGAGGAGTCCCATCGGGAGAGATAGCGGAAGCAAGG
This sequence comes from Azorhizobium sp., assembly GCA_965227945.1. Taxonomy (GTDB): domain Bacteria; phylum Pseudomonadota; class Alphaproteobacteria; order Rhizobiales; family Xanthobacteraceae; genus Azorhizobium. The sequence continues at coordinate 575,813 of CBDDGQ010000006.1, forward strand.
GATTTCATGGATCTGCTCACTGGTTAAGCATGCCCATGTCATCACCACCTGAACGACGTGTCGAATTTTAATTTCGCATGCATTCTGATAAGCTGCATTTATCGGGAGAGAAAAGATGATTGATCTCAAAGCTTTGGAGACCTTCGTCTGGGTCGCGGAGCTGGGCAGCTTTCGGGCCGCAGCCAACAAAATGCACACCACACAACCGGCGATCTCCCAACGCATCGCCCAATTGGAGGCGGAACTGGGCACGCGGCTGCTGGAACGCGAGCGCCGCATCGTCACCCCCACCCCGCGCGGGCGCACCCTGCTGGCCTATGCGGAGAAGATGCTGGGCTTGCGCGCGGAGATGCTGTCCGCCTTCAGCGATGTCACCAGCCTGCGCGGGGTCATGCGCATCGGCGTAGCCGAAACCATTGTGCACACCTGGCTGACGCGGTTCCTCAAGCACGTGAACAGCATCCACCCCCACCTCGGTCTGGAGATCGAGGTGGACATCACGCCCAATTTGCGGGAGCGCCTCGCCTCCCAGGAGCTGGACCTGGCTTTTGTGCTCGGGCCGAGCACACTGCCCACCATGGCCAGCCGGGAGCTGTGCTCGTATCCGGTGGCCTTCGTCGCCAGTTCCGCCATCCGCTGGAAGCGCCAGCCGGTGCCGCTGGAGGAATTGGCCACCTACCCGATCATCACCTTCTCGCGCAACACCCACCCCTACGTGGCGGTGCGCTCGCTGTTCTCGCGGCACGATCTGCCGGCGGTGCGGCTGCACGCCAGCGCGTCGCTCTCCACCGTGGTGCATATGGCGACCGAAGGTCTTGGCGTGGCGGTCATCCCGCCGGCCATCGTCACTGGCGAGCTGGCCAGCGGCCGGCTGGCCTTGGTGGAAACCCGGGTCACCTTGCCGGATCTGTCCTTCTTCGCCGTCTGGAGCACCGCCCCGGACAATCGCGCCGCCCATCTGTTGGTGGAAATTGCCGCCGGCATCGCGCAGGACCTGGCCGGCAGCCCGGCGATGACCCGCAGCCAGCTCACCAATTAGCCGCCGGCACTGCCCTCGCAACAATTGTTTTCCGACCCTTGATGCGGCTCAAGGCCGATCCGGCCGGGCGGGTCCATTGGCAGGCTGCTGCTGTTTCCGCCCCTCAAGGAGCGCGCATCATGAATGCCCCGTTCGTCGCTGCCCCTGCCCCCGAGACCGACGTGGCCCTGGCCCCTGGCGCTCGACGCGATGCCCGGCCGCCGGTCCCGCCGCCGGAGGACCTGCCTCTGGGCCTGGAAGGGTTTCGCGCCTATGACCGGATGACCGAGGCGCTGACCGCGCGAATGACCGGCGGCCTGTCGCCGGCGGCCATGGCTTTGGCCTATGCGGACTGGGGCATCCATCTGGCCGCGGCGCCGGGCAAACGGGCGGAACTGGGTCTGAAAGCCTGGCGCAAAGCCAGCCGCCTGGCCGGCTACATGGCCCGCGCCAGCCTCGATCCAAAGACGCCGCCGGTCATTGAGCCACTGCCCGGCGACGAGCGCTTCGCGTCCCCGGCCTGGCAGAAATGGCCATTCAGCCTCTATGCCCAAAGCTTCCTGATGGCGCAACAATGGTGGCACAACGCCACCCACGAGGTGCCCGGCACCTCCCACCATGCCCAGGACGTGACGGCCTTCGTGGCCCGGCAGATGCTGGACATGGCCTCGCCATCCAACTTTCCGATGACCAATCCCGACGTCATGGCCCGCGCGCATGAGGAGAAGGGCGCCAATTTCATGCGCGGCTTCCAGAACGCCGTGGAAGACATGGCGGCCATCGGCTCCAACCAGCCGGCGGCCGGCACCCAGGCGTTTCGCCCCGGGGTGGAAGTGGCGGTCACGCCAGGCCAGGTGGTCTACCGCAACCATCTGATCGAGCTGATCCAGTATGCGCCGACCACGCCCGACGTGTTCGCCGAACCGGTGCTGCTGATCCCCGCCTGGATCATGAAATACTACATTCTCGACCTGTCGTCCCATAACTCCCTGGTGCGCGATCTGGTGGCGCGGGGACACACGGTGTTCTGCATCTCCTGGCGCAATGTCACCGCCGAAGACCGCAATCTCGGGCTGGATGACTATCGCCGTCAGGGGGTTCTGGCCGCTCTCGACGCCATCAACGCCATCGTCCCGGGCGCCAAGGTGCATGCCACCGGCTATTGCCTCGGCGGCACGCTTCTGGCCATTACCGCAGCCGCCATGGCGCGGGTGCGCGATGATCGCCTCGCCAGCGTGAGCCTGTTCGCCGCCCAGACCGATTTCACCGAGCCGGGCGAATTGCAGCTGTTCATCGACGAAAGTCAGCTGCATTTCCTGGAAAGCATGATGTGGGACCAGGGCTATCTGTCCGCCGACCAGATGGCCGGGGCGTTCCAGATGCTGCATTCCAACGATCTGGTGTGGTCGCGCCTGGTGCAGGACTATCTCATGGGCGGGCGCGCGCCGATGATCGACCTGATGGCGTGGAACGCGGATTCCACCCGCATGCCCTACCGCATGCACAGCGAATATCTGCGCCAGCTGTTCCTGGATAATGCCTTTGCCAGCGGCCAGTATCTCGTCGATGGCCACCCCGCCGCCTTGCCGAACATTCGGGTGCCGATGTTCGCCGTGGGCACCGAGCGCGACCATGTGGCGCCGTGGCGCTCGGTCTACAAGCTGCACTTCCTGGCCGATACGGAGGTGACCTTCGTACTCACCTCCGGCGGCCACAATGCCGGCATTGTCAGCGAGCCGGGCCATCCCCATCGCCATTTCCGGCTGCGCCGCAAAGCGGCAGCGGACGCTTATATCAGCCCCGACGAATGGGTTGCCGCCGCGCCGGTGCAAGCGGGCTCCTGGTGGCCGGAGTGGAGCGCATGGCTGGCCGCCCGCTCGGCGCCGCAGCGCACCGCGCCGCCGCGCCTCGGCGCGCCGGAGGCGGGCTATGCGCCCTTGGAGCCCGCGCCGGGCACCTATGTGCTGCAGCGGTGAAGGGGGACAGCGGGCGCTGGCTGGCGGTCCTCATGGGATCAGCACCGCCGCGCCGGACAGCCGACCGGCACGCAGGTCATCCAGCGCCCGATTGGCCTCGCGCAAAGGATAGCGGGTGATTTCCGTCTGGATGCCCACCTGACGGACGAGGGCAAGAAACTGCGCCGCGTCCGCCCGGGTGAGGTTGACCACCGAAAGGATTTTCCGTTCCTCCCAGAGCCAAGCATAGGGGAAGCTCGGAATATCGCTCATATGGATGCCGGCGCACACCACGCGGCCGCCTTTGCGCACGGCGCGCAGCGCCGCCGGCACGAGGGCCCCCACCGGCGCGAAAATGATCGCCGCGTCCAGTTGGACCGGGGTCGGCTCGTCGGAACCGCCCGCCCACACCGCGCCCATGCGGCGGGCGAAGTCTTGCGCGGTGGTGTCGCCGGGCGTGGTGAAAGCATAGACGTCGCGCCCCTGAAATCGCGCCACCTGGGTGATGATGTGCGCCGCCGCGCCGAAGCCATACATCCGATACGGCAGCCCTCCCCCGCCACCACCAGAGCGCGCCACCCGATCAGACCGGCACACAGCAGCGGGGCCACCGCGGCATCCTCCCCTGTGGGCCCCAGCGGATAAGCAAAGCGGGCATCGGCGAGCGTGTGGGTCGCAAAACCCCCGGGCCGGGTGTAACCGGTGAACAAGGGGGCGTCGCACAGATTTTCCTCCTGCGCCCGGCAATAGGGGCACATCTGGCACGAACGCCCCAGCCACCCCACGCCCACCCGCTCGCCGACCGCCAGATGGGTGACCCCCTCGCCCCGCGCTTGCACCCGGCCGACGATTTCGTGACCGGGAATGATCGGCATGAGCCCCTCCGGCAATTCTCCGTCAATGACGTGGAGATCGGTGCGGCAGACACCGCAGGCGGCCACCGCAATGAGCACTTCGCCAGGGCCGGGCTCGGGCATGGGCACCGTTTCCAGGGTGAGCGGCGCGCCGTGTCGGGTGAGGATCATCGCTTCCATGTTACCTCTTCACTGAATAGACCCTGGTCGGGCGGCAAATGGCAAAATATCCGGATGGACTCTGCACCCCGCAAAAAATACCACCATGAGGCGCCGCAAGAAGTTGGGGGAATGATCGGTTGATTTTTGCCGCCAAACTCGCAAAAGGATGGGCCAGCTTTTCCCTCCCGGGGCTCTGCCGGGGAAGATTGTCTTCGTCTGCCGATAGGTCATCCAACCGCGACCGTCATTCGCCCTCGGCCGCCTTCCCTGCTCGTATCGAGCCTGCTTCTCCATTGCGGATCTGCCTATGCTCGACGATGCCGCCATCTTCGAACTCTCCCCGGTGTCGCTGTGGGTCGAGGATTATCACCGCCTGCGCGCGCTGTTCGAGACCTGGCGCCAGGCCGGCGTGCGCGATCTGCGCACCTATCTGGCCGAGGACATGGAGCGGGTGAAGATCTGCTCGGCCCATATCGATCTGGTGAAAGTGAACCGCCGGACCTTGGAGATGTTCGAGGCCAAGGACTTCGCAGAGCTCTCCGCCAATCTGGACAAGGTGTTTCGCGACGACATGCTGGCCGTGCATGCGGACGAGCTGGATCAGCTCTGGTGCGGAGCGACCCGTTTTTCCAGCCACACCTGCAACTACACGCTCAGTGGCCGTCGCCTGGATGTGCAACTGCACGGCGCCATCATGCCCGGCTCCGAGGACAGCTGGGATCGCGTTCTGGTGTCCCTGGAGGACGTGACGGAGAGCGTGCAGATCCGCCGGCAGCTCTCGTTGAGCGAAGCCTATGCGCGCGGGCTGTTCGAACATTCACCCGTGTCGCTGTGGGTGGAAGACTTCAGTGGCGTGAAGCGATTGATCGACGTGGTGCGCAGCCAGGGGATTTCCGATTTCCGTGTCTTTACCGACGTCCACCCCGAATTCGTCCATCAGTGCATGAGCGAAATTCGGGTGCTCGACGTCAATCGACAGACGATTCATCTGTTCGGTGCGCCGGACAAGGCCACCTTGCTGCGCCAATTGGGCGACGTGTTCCGCGACGAGATGGTGCCGCATTTCCGCGAGCAGTTGATCGACCTGTGGGACGGCAAGCTGTTCCAGCAGCGCGAAGTGGTCAATTTCGCGCTGGACGGCACCGCCTTGCATCTGCTGTTGCAGTTTTCGGTGCTGCCCGGACATGAGCGCACCTGGTCGCAAGTGCAGGTGGCCCTGATCGACATCACCGCCCGCAAGAAGGCGGAAGCCTATCTGGAATATCTCGGCAAGCACGACGTGCTCACCCGTCTTTACAATCGATCTTTCTATGTGGACGAACTCAACCGGCTGGAGCGCAAGGGGCCGTTCCCGGTGACGGTGGTCATCGTGGATCTGGACGATCTGAAGGCGGTCAACGACCAGTGGGGCCACGCCGCGGGCGACGATCTGCTGCGCCGCCTGGGCGAGGTGCTCACCTCGCTGGTGGAAAAGCCCAACCACGCCGCCCGCATCGGCGGCGACGAGTTCGCCATTCTGCTCCCGGGCACCGACGCCGAGGCCGGAACGGCGGTTGTGGAAGCGCTGTTCAAGCTGGTGGAGATGAACAACCAATTCTATTCGCAGCGCACGTTGAAGGTGTCCGTCGGCATGGCCACCAGCAAGGTGGGCGAGCGGCTGGAATCCACCATCAAGCGCGCGGATCTGCGCATGTATAACAACAAGCGCGGCGGCAAGGCCTCGCCCCTGGATTGACCCCGCCGGCCCCTGCGGGCACTGGCCGGGGGCAGCGCGCGGGAGCCGCCCGCCCTGGTCAGCCGCTGCCGATCAGGATGCCCGCCGCCAGCACCAGGGCGCCGCCCACCACCACCTGGACCACGGCGCGCAGGAATGGCGTCTCCATGTAGCGGTTCTGGATCCAGGCGATGGCCCACAATTCCACAAACACCACGAGCCCCGCGAGGGCCGTCGCGGTCCAGAAGTCCGGGATCAGATAGGGCAAGGCATGGCCGAGCCCGCCCACCGCGGTCATGACGCCGGAGGCCAGGCCGCGCTTTAGCGGCGAGCCGCGACCGGAGATGACACCATCGTCGTGGGCAGCCTCGGTGAAGCCCATGGATATGCCCGCGCCCACGGCCGCCGCCAGGCCGACCAGCAAGGTGGTGTAGGAATTCTGCGTGGCGAACGCGGTGGCGAAGATGGGCGCCAGGGTGGAGACGGAGCCGTCCATCAGTCCTGCCAATCCCGGCTGGACCCAGGTGAGCACGAACTGGCGACGGGCCTTGCTTTCCTCTTCCGCCTTGGCGTCGGGCGGCAGGTTGGTGGCCTCCAGTTCCTCGGCCACTTCTTCGTGCCGCCGTTCCTGCGCGGCCAGGTCTCCCAGCAGCGCGCGGGTGCCCGGATCGGACGTGCGCTTGGCCGCCTGGAGATAGAAATTGGCGCTGTCCTGCTCCATCCGGGCGATCTCGGAGCGGATCCGCTCAATGCCCAGATTCTTCACCAGCCAGACCGGCCGGCGCGCGTAGTAACCGGCGATATATTCGCGGCGCACCAGGGGGATATGGCTGCCGAACCGGCGCTCGTGCTCAGCGATGAGGAAGCGGCGATGCCCGTTCTCTTCTTCCGCCATGCCGTCGAACACACGGGCGGTGGCGGGAAATTCCGCTCGCACCGCCTCAGCGTAATCCGCATAGATACGGCTGTCGTCCTCCTCGGAGGAGATGGCGAGGGCGAGGATTTCCTGCTCCGAAAGATCGGAGAACTGGCGCCGAGCGGCGAAGCCGGGGATCATGAGGCTACCTGTTTAGAATTGCTATAAGGTAGCTATCACTCCTGCTGCCACGGGGCAACGGCGGCCATCGGCCTGAGCTCCCACCCCGGCGCAAGGCAGCGCTGCGCTGGCGCTGCCGCCGGACAATTGCAGCGGGCGCGTGAACCCGACGACGACATCCTGCGTTGAGCGGTGGCATGATGCGGCCGCACCTGAGGCTGCTGACCACCATCGTGAATCTGGTGCCGGTCGACGGCATTCGGACGAAGGCGAGCACACCGGCGGCGTTCCCGCCGCGGAGGATCCATGGCACCGCGCACCTTCTGGAAGGGCTATCTGAAACTCTCCCTGGTCACCTGCCCGGTGGCGATGGTGCCGGCGGTGAGCACCTCCGAGAAGGTGCGCTTCCACACCCTCAACCAGGCGACCGGAAACAGGGTGCGCGCCCATTATGTGGATCCGCAGACCGATGCCCCGGTGGAGGATGACGATCTGGTGCTGGGCTATGAGCAGGCCGACGGCGGCCACGTGCTCTTCGAGGATGAAGAGCTCGACGAGGTGGCCCTGGAAAGCACCCGCACCATCGACATCCAGACCTTCATGCCGATCAGCGACATCGCCTGGATCTGGTACGACCAGCCGCATTATCTCCTGCCCGACGACAAGGTGGGCGCCGAAGCTTTCGAGGTGATCCGCGCCGCCATGGCGGAGACCAAGACGGTGGGCATTTCCCGCGTGGTGCTCTACCGGCGCGAGCGCGCGGTGATGCTGGTGCCGCACGCCAAAGGCATGGTGCTGTGGACCCTGCGCTATGGCGACGAGGTGCGCCCGCCTCCGGAGCTGGGCGCGGCCGCCGGCAAAGGCGATGCGCCGGAGCCGGGCCTGAAGACGCTGCTCACCCGCCTCATCGATGCGCGCACCAAGCCCTGGTCGGCGGATTTCGTGGCTGATCCGGTCCAGGCCGGTCTCCTGGATCTGATCGCGCGAAAGCAGAAGGGGCGCAAGCGGGCTCCCAAGGCCGCCCCGCCGGCACCGGCCACCGCAAGCAATGTGGTGGACATCATGGATGCGCTGAAGCGCAGCCTGGCGGCCGAAAGGGGCAAAAAGACCCGCTCGTCCTGAAAGAGGGCGCGTGGGCTGTGGCATGCGGTGCAAGCCACCCTTCGGGCAGCCTGGACCGGCGCCCGAAAACGAAAACGGCGCAGGTCGGAAAGCCTGCGCCGTCGGGATCGATTAGGGCGCGCCTCAGGCCGCCGCGGACACGCTGCCTTCGGTGGGCACGGAGGCAATGGTCTTCAGGATCTGAGAGGCGATCTGGTATGGGTCGCCCTGGGAATTGGGGCGGCGGTCTTCCAGATAGCCCTTGTAGTCGTTCTTCACGAAGCTATGCGGCACGCGGATGGAGGCGCCGCGATCCGCCACACCATAGCTGAAGGTATGGATCGAGGCGGTCTCGTGCTTGCCGGTCAGGCGCAGATGGTTGTCAGGGCCATAGACCGCGATGTGGTCAGCGCGGGCGGTTTCGAAAGCGGCCATGAGCTTTTCGAAATAGTCCTTGCCACCGGTCTCGCGCAGGTAGGTGGTCGAGAAGTTGGCGTGCATCCCGGAGCCGTTCCAGTCGGTGTCGCCGAGCGGCTTGCAGTGATACTCGATGTCGATGCCGTACTTCTCGGTCAGCCGCTCCATCAGGTAGCGGGCCATCCACATCTCGTCAGCGGCGCGCTTGGAGCCCTTGCCGAAAATCTGGAATTCCCACTGGCCCTTTGCCACTTCGGCATTGATGCCTTCGTGGTTGATGCCGGCGGCGAGGCACAGATCGAGGTGCTCCTCGACGATCTGGCGGGCCACGGGACCCACCTTGCTGTAGCCGACGCCGGTGTAATACGGGCCCTGCGGCGCGGGATAACCGGCCTCGGGGAAGCCGAGCGGACGGCCGTCCTTGTAGAAGAAGTATTCCTGCTCGAAGCCGAACCAGGCGCCTTCGTCATCCAGAATGGTGGCGCGCTTGTTGCTGGGGTGCGGGGTGACGCCATCGGGCATCATCACTTCGCACATGACCAGCACGCCGTTGGTGCGGGCGGCATCTGGAAACACGCGCACCGGCTTCAACACGCAGTCGGAGCTGCGGCCCTCGGCCTGCATGGTGGAGCTGCCGTCAAAGCCCCAATACGGAAGCTGCTCCAGGGTCGGGAACTCGTCAAAATCCTTGATCTGCGTCTTTCCCCGCAGATTTGGCACGGGCGTATACCCGTCTAGCCAGATGTACTCGAGTTTATACTTTGCCATTGCAGGCTCCCCTTAAGCTCATGACGCGACGTATTCGGAATTTCTGATGAGCCCCCCGGCCGTCAGAAGCGCGCAACTATCAAGCACGGACTGTGCCAAACTCCTTGCCCTACCAGCGAGACCGGAACACGCAGAACGCCCGCTGCGGCCTCGCCGATGAACCTTCACTGACCTGCCGCTCCGTCAGATCTCGCCGGAACGGACCGGAGCCTCCGGCGTTTGTAAGCCGAGATGCGCCCAACCATGCCCCGCGCGGTCGGCGGCCGAGACGACCATCCGGCCGTCGGCAGCAACCCACGACCCATTGTTTGCAGCGCAGCGAGCTTCGCCATGAACACTGTGTGCCACGCAAACAACGCTATCTAAAGAACCAAAAACAAGCATGCCTATAATGTAGTCATTATGTGATTTCAAATTAGGCAAACTGTATAAAAGGCGAGCAAAGTATGCTATGAAACCGCATTGCTTGGCGCAGGAACGCGCACAGACAGAATGGAAAGATCAACGATGACTATGACTTCCCCTCGGGGCTCCGCCAGAATCTACGAGTTCCCCGTCGGCGGCCGGCGGAATAGCAGCCGCACGGACACCGCCAAACTCGCCGAGACGGCGCGGCTGCCGATCATGGAATTTGGCAGCGGCTGGTACCATGACGCCGCCATTCAGGACGCCAAGCCCACCGGCAAGCGTTGAACGTGGGTTCAAAACCCCGAACACAGGTCTGCGATCGCGCGCGCCAAGGGGGGCGGCGCCGTGTTCCGGTTCTCGTCCGGATGTCAGCAATGAAGGCCGCGATGCGCTTTTAGCGCTGGGGCACACTGATGATCGGAGGCTCGGTGCGGCCAGGTCCCAGGGATCGCTGCACCATGACGCTGTCCGACCACCGGCCGTAGCGATACGCCACCGCCGGCAGCAGCCCGACACGCGCGAACCCGAAGCGATCATGCAGCGCCAGGGACGCCGCGTTATCCGCATCGATATAGCCGATCATCTGGCGGAAGCCCGCCGCCGCACAGGCGTCGATCAGTCCCTGCATCAGCAGGCGACCGATGCTGCGGCCCACATGCTCGTGATGCACATAGATCGAATGCTTCACCGTATAGCGGTAGGCCGGGCGCTTGCGAAACAGCACCACATACGCATACCCGACCACCTCGCCGCCGCGGGTGGCCACCAGATGCGGAAAGCGCCGGTTGCGAAGATTCTTGCGCCGGTCGCGCAGGTCGTCTGGCTGTGGGGTGTCGGTATCCTCCACCCCCTCCTCGATGCCGCGGCGAATGTGGCGGCGATAGATCGCCAGCATCGCGTCCACATCGCTATCCCGCGACGGCCGGATCACCACCGGCAGGTCGTCGTCCGTCATTCTGCCTGATACTCCGCACGCCCTATTCGGCGACCACATAGGTGTGAAGCCGGACCCGCCCCGACGATTCCACCTCACGATATACGCCCTGGATTTCCACGTCGAAGCCCGGGAAGGTGTTGAAGCTGGATTCAAACATCTTCAGGTAGTCGATCATCGGTTGGGCCCGCGCGGTGAGCCGTTCGCCGGGCACGATGGTGGCGATGCCCGGGGGATAGACAACGAACGGCGTGGTGGCGATGCGTCCGGCGATGGCATCGATGGGTAGATAATCCACATCGTTGCGCACCAAAGCCCGCGCCGCATCATGGGGCGACATGGCAATGTCCGGCAGATGCTCCGGGGAGAACTGCATGGCCTGCAGGGCGCTCACATTGGCGTCGCGGAAGAAGCGATGCATCTCGCCGCACAGATCGCGCAGGCGGGCGCCCGCATAACGCTGCGGCCGGCGGCGGAAGAATTCCGGAATGGCCTCCTCCAGCAGCGCGTTGTCGTCATGCAATTTCTTGAACGCCACCAGCCCGCTGATCAGCGTGCCGGCCTTGCTGGCTTCCACGCCGGGGGTGAGCAGGAAGAGCAGGGAATTGAGGTCATTCTTTTCCGCGACGATGCGGTTCTCGCGCAGATATTGCGCCACCACCGGGGCGGGAATGCCGTGCTCTGTGTAAGCCCCGGTCGCCCGGTCGAAGCCGGGGGTGAGCAGGGTCAGCTTGTTGGGGTCGGTCATGGCAAAGCCCGGCGCCATGCGCGAGAAGCCATGCCAGGTGGCATCCGGTGCCAGTTGCCAATAGGCCGGGTCCGAGGCCAGTTGGTCGGTGCCGATGGCCTCCCACGGCACGTCATGCACGCCGCCATCGCGCAGCACGTCGGGGATCTTCACCCGGTCCGGCACGAACGGCTCGAAGAACCAGCGGCGCTCGGGGCGCGCCTCCTTTTCTTCGAACTCGCGCCGCACCGCGCGGATCTTCTTGCGCAACTCGATGCCGAGACGGATGGTGTCGTCCCACAGCACTTCGCCTGAGCGGCCCTTCATCATCTGCGCGCCCACGTCGAGGGACGCGAACAAGGGATAGAAAGGCGAGGTGGAGGCGTGCTGCATGAAGCTTTCGTTGAAGCGGCGATGCTCCACCCGGCGCTTCTGGCCGGTGATGTGGCGATCCTTCATGTGGATCTGCGAGGCCTGCGAGAAGCTGGCCAATTGCTTGTGGGTGGACTGGGTGGCGATGATGCCCGGCGCGTCCGGCCCCAGATCCTTCAGCCCCATGGCGAAGCGGCCCGCATAGAGCGGGTGGAACTTCATGAAGCCGGCCCAGGCTTCGTCGAACAGGATGTAGTCGCACAGGTGCCCGATGCGGGCGACGATCATCTCGGCGCTGTGGATGGTGCCGTCATAGGTGCACTGCTCCACCACCGCCACGCGGAACGGACGCGGCTTCTGCCAGGCGTCCGGGTCCTTCACCAGCGGATGGGTGCGGATGCGCTCGCGCAACGCCGTCTCGTCGAACGCTTCCCAGCGCATGGGGCCGATCAGGCCATAGGCATTGCGCTCGGTGGGCAGATAGACCGGGATTCCGCCGGAGATCATCAGCGCGCCATGGTGGGCGGCCTTGTGGTTGTTGCGGTCGAACAGCACCAGGTCGCCGTCGGTCACCAGCGCCGCCAGCGCCACCTTGTTGGAGGTGGAGGTGCCGTTCAGCACGAAATAGGTCTTCTCGGCGCCGAAGATCTTTGCCGCTTCCTTCTGGGCCTGCAGGGCGGGGCCCTCGTGGGTCAGCAGGTCCCCCAGGTCGAGCACGGAATTGTCCAAGTCGTCGCGGAACACCGCTTCGCCCAGATGCTCCATGAACACCCGGCCGATGGGGCTGCGAGAATAGAACACCCCGCCGTTATGGCCGGGGCAGGTCCAGAGCTGGTTGCCCTCTTCCGCATAATCCACCAAGGCGCCGAAGAAGGGCGTCTTCAACGTCTCGGCATATTGCTTGAGGCGGCTGATGAGGTTCTTGGCGATGAAGGCGGGGGTCTCCTCGGAGAGGAAGACATAGCCGTCGATAAAGTCCAGCACCTCCACCGGCAGGTCTTCGAAGCGCTTGCGGCGGATCAGCAGGATGATGGGGAAATCCAGGCCGCGGCGGCGCATCAGGTTGATGAGCGAGGCGGTCTTGCCCTCCAGGCCCTTCTTGCCCCAGTCCACCAGCATACAGCCGATGGCGGCGTCGGTCTGCACCGCGATCTCGGCGTCCTCGACCTTGCGCGCCTTCACCACCTCGAAACCGGAATGCTCGATTTCATCGACAATCTGGTTGAAGCGAATGCCTTCCAGATCGTCCGCATCAAAGGCGGGGGCCGAGAACAGGAACTTGAAACGCCGGAAATATTCCATGGAAACCCGCTGGCCTGTGACGTTGCGCGTCCGCTGATGCACGCGCCCGCGATCTTTGGAGCCGCTATATGACAGCGCGTTGACACGCCGGTCACCGCCTTAAGCCTTCACCTTGCGACCGCCCCCACCTTTCTTTGGTCCGGCCCCATCCGGGAGCGGAACGGCCGCCGCGCGAAAGTCCGCCCACGGATCGACGGCCAAATGGGCAAGACGGGTGGGCGCGCTGGCCACCGTGAAGCCGGCCGGGCCGATGCCCGGCCCCAACTCCTCCCACGCCACCGGCATGGACACCGGGGCGCCGGCCCGCGCGCGGGTGGAATAGGGGGCCACGGCGGTGGCGCCGCGGCCGTTGCGCAGATAGTCCACCAGGATCTTGCCCGGCCGCTTGGATTTGGTGACCACCGCCACGAACCGCTCCGGGCTGTCCTTGGCCATGGCGAGGGCCATCGCCTTGGCAAAGCCCTTCACCGCGTCCCATCCCGCCCGCGGCGTCAATGGGGCCACCACATGCAGCCCCTTGCCGCCGGAGGTCTTGACGAAGCTCGCCAGGCCGACCGCGGCCAAACGGGTCCGCACCTCCTGCGCGGCTGCGATGATGGTCTCCCAGGTGACGCCCTCGCCAGGGTCGAGATCGAAGATCATCTGGTCCGGATGCTCCAGATCCGCCAGGGTCGATCCCCAGGGATGCACCTCCAGGACGCCCGCCTGCACCAGGCCCACCAGGCCGTCCAGATCGTCGATGGCGACCATCGACTCGGCCTTCGGATCCAGCGGGTCGGGCACCAGGCGGATGGCCTTGCTGGCGCCGCGCCACACATGCTTCTGGAAGAAGCAGGTTCCCGCCGTGCCTTCCGGGCAGCGCAGCAGGGAGAGGGGGCGACCGGCCACATAAGGCCCCATCCAGCGCCAGACCTGGGCGTAATAATCCGCCAGTCCCGCCTTGGTCACGCCCGCATCCGGCCAATAGAGCCGATCGGGGTGGGTCAGGGTCACCCTCGGTTTCGGGCCCTTGCGGCCTTTGGCGCTGCCGCCCGCCCCGGCCGTGGCGCTCGCGGGATCCGGTGAAGCGATCATCTCGGCCTCCGGGGCTTCGCGGCGGACATCGGCCGCGCTCTTGTCCTCCCGCAGGCCACGGAAGGACGCGTGGCGAATGTGCTTGTCCGCAGTCCAGGCGCGAAACTCCACCTCCGCCACCAGTTCGGGCCGCACATAGCGCACGCCGCGGGCCGCCTCCGCCGGCAGGCGCTCGGCAAACGGGCTCTTCGGGGTCCAGATGGCCTCCAGCCGGGTGTAGAGGTCGCGCGCGACGGCGGCGGAAAAGCCCGTGCCCACCCGGCCCGCATGGCGCAGCTTGCCACCCTCCCCATAGCCCAGCACCAGGGAGCCGATGGCCCCCGGCCCCGTGGTGGCCGGCACAAAGCCGGCGATGACGAACTCCTGGCGGGCCACGCATTTGCTCTTCACCCAGTCGCCGGTGCGCCCGGAGCGATAGGGCGCGTCGCCGCGTTTGGAGACGATGCCTTCCAAGCTGAGGCGGCACGCATGGCGCAGCACCAGAGCGCCATCATCGCCGAAATCGCCGCTGAACCGGAGCCGCGGGTCCGCCCCCGCCGTCAGGTGCTCCAACACAGCCTTACGGTCGGTGAGCGGCGCAGCGCGGAGATCGTAGCCGTCGGCAAACAGCAGATCGAACACATAGAACACAAAGCGGTCATTGCGCCCGGCGCTGAGGTCCGCCTGCAGGGCGGAGAAATCCGAAGCCCCTCCCGCCCCCTCCACCACCAGTTCACCATCTACCAGGGCACTGGTGACCGGCAGATTCAGGAGTGCCTGCGGGACATCGGCACCGAAGCGGTCTGTCCAATCCAGGCCGCTGCGGGTGAGCAGGCGCACCTTGCCCGCAGCAATGCGGGCCTGCAGGCGATAGCCATCGAACTTGATCTCGTGCAGCCAGCGTCCTCCCGGCGGCGGCTTCGCCACCAGCTTGGCCAGAGCCGGTGCGACGAAGCGGGGCAGGCTCGCCTTCACGGCGCCGGGCACTGCGGAAAGATCGAAGTCGCTGTCCGACGGGGCCGCGGACGCGGCCGGCTTTGTCCGCGCAGGGCGTTTGGGGGTTGCGCGCTCGCGGGTGGCGGCCTCGGCGCTGGCAGGTTTGACGCGGTCGCCCTTGGCGGCGCTGGCCTTCGCCGGGGCGGCCTTGGCGGCACTGGCCTGGGTGGCGCGCTTCGTCGACGCGCCCTTCGCCTTGGCCGCCCTCGCCTGGCGGTCCTCCGGCGGGATCGGTCCGGTCTTCGAGGACCAGCCGGGCGCCTCCCCGGCCACCTCGGGGATCGAGCGGCCGGTCTTCACCGAGTTCGGCTTCTCCTCAAGGATATCCGGGTCGCTCTCGGTGCGTGCGGCTTCGTCGTCGCCCTTGATGAGCAGCCAATTGTCCCGCTTCTCTCGCGGCCGTCCGCGCAGCCGGACCAGATGCCAGTGCCCTGTGAGCTTCTCCCCATAGAGGTCGAACTCCAGATGCCCCTTGGCCAGCCCCTTGTGCGGATCGAAGCGCGGCGACCAGGTGCCGGTGTCCCAGACGATGACGGTGCCGCCGCCATATTCGCCCTCGGGAATGGTGCCCTCGAAATCCCCATAGGCCACGGGATGGTCTTCCACATGCACCGCGAGTCGCTTCTCGCTGGGCACCAGGCTGGGGCCGCGGGTCACCGCCCAGCTCAGCAGCACCCCGTCCAGTTCCAGCCGCAGATCATAGTGCAGCCGCGTGGCATCATGCTTCTGGATCACATAGAGGCCCGAACCCGCCGGCGCCGCCTCTCCCGCCGGCTCGCGTGTGCGGGTGAAGTTGCGCTTGGCACGATAGGTCTCAAGCGCCATGGCTCAGCTCGCCTTGCGGCGCGCCGCCGCCGCCTTCGCGGGGGGCGCCGCCTTGGATTTGCTCGGGCCCTCGGTCGCCGTGGCTTTTGAACCCTTGGCCTTGGCGGTGGCCTTGCCGCCCGATTTCGCGGCCGCCGGCTTGGCGCGAGCCGCCTTGGTGCCCGTCGCCTTGTCGGCGGCGGACGACCCGCTGGCGCTGCGGCGCAGCGCATCCATCAGGTCCACCACCGTGTCGGACTTCGGCGCCGGGTGCGCAAGCACCTTGCGGCCTTCCATCTTCGCCTGCACCAATTCCGCCAGCGCCGCCTCATAGCGATCATCGAACGCCGCCGGATCGAAGCGGCCGCGCTTGGTCTTGATGATGTGTTCCGCCAGTTCCAGCATCTCCGGCTCGACCTTGAGCGTGCGCAGATTCTCAAAGGCGTCGGCGGCGGAGCGCACTTCATAGTCGAAGTGCAGAGTGGTGGCGATGAAGCCGGCCTCGTGGGGACGGATCAGCAGCGTCCGCATACGCCGGAACAGCACGGTGCGGGCGAGGGCTGCCACCTTGCGCGCCGCCATGCCGTCGCGGATCACCGCGAACGCGGGCCGCGCCGCGGCGTCCGCCGGGGCGAGATAATAAGGCGTGTCGAAATACAGCGGATCGATCTCGCCGCAGGGGATGAAGGTGTCCAGCGGCAGGGTCTTGTTGCTCTCCGGCACCACGGCCGCGATCTCCGCCGGGTCCAGCACCACATAGGCGCCGGCGCCGGTCTCATAGCCCTTCACCTGGGCCTCGCGGGGCACCGCATCGCCGGTCTCCTCGTCCACGAAGACCCGGGACACCCGGTGGCCGCTGTCGCGGTCGACCATATGAAATGAGATGCGTTCGGCGCGGGACACGGCGCTATAGAGGCCAACCGCGCACGACAGCTCGGCGACCTTCAGAAACCCTTTCCAGACGGCGCGCGCTGTCACCTCGGCCCCTCCGGCTGTCCTTTGGCTCACACCAACGTGCCGCGCGCAGAACCGTTCCCGCAAGGCCCTTGATGCAAGACCCTTGATGCGGGCCCCGCCCGACTTCAGGGCACGGAAGCGCCCAGCACGGCCTGGATGGATGCGGCGCGGCGTCCATCCAGGCCGTCAGTGGGCCAGGGCGGTCCAACCGGACCCAGGCACCGCGCCGCGGGCGCCGCCCTCATCGCTTCTGACTATGCGATCTCGGCGATGGTCGCGGAGGTCGCAGTCCCGACGTCCGCAGTCTTGCCTTGCTCCGCCTTGGCGGCATCGGCCTTGGCCTGCTCGGCCTTGGCAGCGGCGTCAGCCTCGGCCTTGGCCTCCTTCTGTGCTTCGGCGGCCTTCACCGCTTCGGCGATCGCCGAGAGGTCGATCTTGACCACGGGCTTGTAGGGATTGCCCCCTTCGCTCTTGGCGGCGGTCGTCGCATTGGCATCGGTGGCGGTCGCGGACACGGACGTCGCATCCGTTGCGGCCGAAGTGGCGGAGGTCTCGCTGGTCTTGCCACTGCTAAAGGCCGTCCCGGTGCCCTGGGACTGCTGCTGCGCCTGGGCGATCTGCTGCGCCAGCTTCTCGATCAGCGCGGTCTGCGCCTCGACTTCCTGCGTATCATTGTCTTGCTTGGCCTGCGCCAGGGCGGCTTCCGCCTTGGCCTTGTCGGCCTCGAGCTTCGCCACTTTCGACGTGCCGGAGGATTGGAAGAGACTCGAAGTTGTGGAGCTCTGCGTGGACGAAACACTGGTCATGGATTCAGTCCGATTGTCGTGGTCCCCACCACCGGGGCAACCTCAAGCGCGAGGCTTGCGTGAAGCTGACCCCGGCGGCGACAAACGGCGAAATCGCTGGTTTTGCAGCGACCGAGGCCGCGCGTGGACCGCTCGGGTCGGGGTGGGCCGCGACGCATCTCGAAATTGCCGGCAAACCTGTGCAAAATGGCACCATGGATTATCGCTCGATCTGCCTTGCCCCGACCGGCACCGCCTTCCACCTCTCCCAGCGGGATGCTGCCCTTCACAACTCTTTTGCGTCGCGCGCTGAAGCCCAGCCGGAGATCGACGCCACCCTCGCCCGCATGGGCGCTCTGCAAGAGAAGCTCTATGCGGAGAAGAAGCAGGCGGTGCTCGTCGTGCTCCAGGGCATCGATGCGGCCGGAAAGGACGGCGTGTGCTGGCATGTGCTGAAGGGCATGGGCCCCCAGGGCTGCCATGTGGCCGCCTTCAAGGTGCCGTCAGAGGACGAAAAGGCGCACGATTTTCTGTGGCGGGTGCATCCGCACACGCCGGCATTGGGGACCGTGGCGGTGTTCAACCGCTCCCATTATGAAGACGTGCTGGTGGCCCGCGTGCACAATCTCGTGCCCGAGAGCGTGTGGCGGCAACGCTATGACGTCATCAACGACTTCGAGCGCGGCCTGCATCTGGCTGGCGTCACTATCCTCAAGTTCTTCCTCTACATCTCAAAGGACGAACAGCTGAAGCGGTTCAAGGATCGGCTCGACGATCCCGATCGGCAGTGGAAGATCAGCGCCAGCGACTATACGGAGCGGGCCCATTGGGACGAATACATGGCCGCTTATGACGACATGATCTCCAATTGCTCCACGCCGCACGCGCCCTGGTATGTGATCCCCTCAAACCATAAATGGTTTCGCGATCTGGCGATCTCGCAGATCATCGCCAATACCATGACCGACATGGCCATCAAGCCGCCGGAGCCGTCCGTCGACATGTCGGAAATCCGCAAGCTCTATGCGGCGGAAGCGGAGAAAGCCGGAAAGGCGTCCAAGGCCGGCTGAGCGGCCGGCCACCCGCAGGGCAGCCGGCCGCGAACTGAAAAGCTTAACAGATCAGCCGAACAGCTTGGCGGCGGTCTTGGCCACCAGTTCGCCCTGGAAGCGGGCCCCGGCCAAATCGATCTCGGACGGCTGGCGCGAGCCGTCGCCGGCGGCCAGCGTGGTGGCTCCGTACGGCGCGCCACCGACGATTTCGGTCATGGTCATCTGGCCCTGGTAGCTATAGGGCAGGCCCACGATCACCATGCCGAAGTGCAGCAGGTTGGTGATGATGGAAAACAGCGTGGTCTCCTGGCCGCCGTGCTGGGTGGCGGTGGAGGCGAACGCCGCACCGACCTTACCATTGAGGGCGCCGCGGGCCCACAGGCCGCCGGCCTGATCCAGGAACGCCGCCATCTGCGACGACATGCGCCCAAAACGGGTGCCGGTCCCGACGATGATGGCATCATAGTGTTCAAGATCGGCGATGGTCGCCACCGGGGCGGCCTGATCGAGCTTGAAATGGGCGCCCTTGGCGATGTCGTCCGGCACGGTCTCGGGGACGCGCTTGACGTCCACGGTGGCGCCGGCGCTGCGGGCGCCCTCGGCAACCGCCTGCGCCATGGTCTCGATATGGCCGTAGGTGGAATAATACAGAACCAGAACCTTAGCCATCGTGGCCTCCTTGACGTTGGCGCGCGGCGGCGCCGTTGATCGCTGCTGCAGCTTGGCACGCACCCGATCCCGGAAATAGTCGAATAATATAGTCCGTTACGTTCAACTAAATTGAACGAACCGCACTCTGTTTGTCAGATTCAGCCCTGTGCGAAGCGGCGGAACTCGCGCGCCACCCGGTCGTAGACCTGGCGCTTGAACGGGATCACCAGGTCCACGGCGCGATCCAGCGTGTCCCAGCGCCAGGCGCTGAACTCGGCCTTGTGCGCGCCGCCGCCCGGCTTGAGGATCTCGATCTCGCCCTCGCTACCGGTGAACTTCAGGGCGTACCATTTCTGCGTCTGGCCGCGATAGCGCCCCCGCCAGGCCTCGCCCGCCACCCGGCCGGGCAGGTCATAGGACAGCCAGTCGTCGATCTCCCCCAGCTTGATCACCGAGCGGATGGAAGTTTCCTCATAAAGCTCGCGCAGGGCCGCCGCATATGGCTCCTCGCCCTTGTCGATGCCCCCCTGCGGCATCTGCCAGGAATGGGTGGCATCCACATGCTCCGCACCACCGAGCCGCTGACCCAGGAACACCCGGCCATCGCCGTGGAACACCGCGAGGCCGACGCACGGCCGGTAGGGCAGATCTTCAAGTCTGGACATCACTCACCTTCTTCGGGGACTGGCGTTGGTCTCTTATGCCACGGCCGAGGTCGCGGCGTCCCCCCGCTGGCGCGATCAGGCACCAGCCGCGCCGGTGTTGGCGTTGCGTGCAGCGGGCGGCGGCGTGCCGCGCGGGTGCGCCATCAGCACCTCCAGCGTCACCGGCCGGAAGCCCCACACATCCACCCCCACATCGATCTGTCGCGCCATCGGCGCCAGACGGCCGTGCGAATGGCCATGCAGATTGCGGCTGCCCCGCCGGTCGCCATTCCAGGAGCGAAACGGGTAATGACCGAGCACCAGGAGCTGGCCGTCCACGGTAAGCTCGACATAATGCTGGACATCCACCCAGCCGGCCAACGTGGCGGTGTGCGGCGGGTCATTGTTGCCGATCAGCAAATGCTTGCGGCCGTTCAGCCGGCCCAGCAGGGCGCCGAGGCTGTCCGCGGCGCCGCGGGCAAAGTCGCCCAGGTGCCAGACCTCATCCTCCGGCGCCACTGTGGCATTCCACAAGCGCTCCAGTTCCGCATCATGGGCGGCCAGAGACGGGAACGGCCGGCGATGGATGTTGAGGATGCGCACATCGGAAAAGTGCGTGTCACTGGTGAAATGGAGCGCCATGGGCGAGGTCTCCCTCTGCCCGGCGAGTGTAGCGCCGCGGAGCCGGCGGCGCGACCGACCCGGCGGGGCGGCCGTCACCGGCCGCCCGTGCGCGCCTCAATGGGCGTGGATCCGCCGCGGCAGCGCGCTGGAGCCCCAGGCGCGCAACGAGGCCCAGGTGCGCCGATCCAGTTGGAAGCGGTCCACCGGCACCGATGCGGACAGCGCCCGCACCCGGCACAGACCGACCCCCGACCACTGGAAGGCGCATTTCTCCAGCACCCGGCGCGACGCCGGATTGACCACCCGGGCGGCGCCGCACAACAGGTCGATGTCGGTCTCCGAAAAGACGTAGTCGATCACCGCCCGCATCGCCTCGGTGGCAATGCCACGGCCCCAGAAGGGCTCGCCGATCCAATAGCCGATCTCGTGGGTGGGCTCGGTCGGGCGGCGTCCATAGCCACACATGCCGGCGAACGCCAGGTCGCCCTCGGTTTTGACGAACAGGGCGAAGGTGGCGGCGCCCGGCGCCTGGGCCAGCGTCTCCACGAAGGCGCGCGCATCCGACAGACGGTAGGGATAGGGCAGGTTCGCCGTCATCTCGGCGATCATGCGGTTGTTGGCCAAGGCGGCGATGGCCGGAACGTCCTCGATGCGCGGCGTGCGGAGCACCAGCCGTTCGGTTTCGAGGACGGGGATACAGCGCTCCGCGAGCGGCGCACCCAAGGGCGTTTCGACGATGGTCATGGCGGGCTCCTTGTCGGCGCTCAGGCCGGCGGACAAACGAAAACCGGAGAGACGATGGCTCGTCTCCCCGGTTGTCTGGAGCCCAGGCGTCCTGGTCAGGCTCCCACCGGCGCGACGAGCGCGGCGGGATCCTTCACCTTGGATTCTCGCCGCTTATTCAGCCGCTTCGAGGGCGGCAGGGACAACCGATACGTAGGTTCGGTCGTTCATCTTGGTGCGGAACTCCACACGGCCTTCCACGAGGGCGAACAGGGTATGGTCTTTGCCCATGCCCACATTGGTTCCCGGATGCCATTTGGTGCCGCGCTGGCGCACGATGATGTTGCCCGAAATGACCGCTTGGCCACCGAACTTCTTGACGCCAAGGCGACGGCCGTCGGAATCACGCCCGTTGCGAGACGAGCCGCCTGCTTTTTTATGAGCCATTTGCGCTCTCCGTCCTTAAATCAGGCGTCTGCGGCGACGGCTTCAGCCGGCGCCCGACGGACACGAACCGAAGCCTTGGCAATTTCGCCATTGAGCCCGGAAATCTCAGTGATGCGCACCACGGTCAGATCCTGACGATGGCCGCGCTTGCGGCGCGAATTCTGCCGACGCCGCTTCTTGAAGGCAATCACCTTCTCGCCGCGGGTCTGCTCCACCACTTCACCAGTGACGGACACGCCTTCCAGGAACGGCGCACCCACATGGGTGGCCTCGCCGGAAATGAGGAGCACGGGGAAGGTCACGCTCTCGCCGGCCTGCGCCGTGAGCTTTTCCACCGTGATGACGTCATCGGCGACAACGCGATACTGCTTGCCGCCTGTTTTGATGACCGCGAACATCTTGTCTCGCTTTCGTGTTCAGCCAAGCCTCGAAGGGCCGGCTTCTTCCGGTCGGGTTGGGATCCTGCGGACACATAGGTCATCAGGAACGGTCCCTTTACGCGCTGCCCCCCGGCGCTGTCAATGCGAACCTCGCCAGAACCGCCGCCCGCGCATGGGTTGCGCTTGCGCCCAGGGCCGCGCTTTGGCATCCAGGCCATGGCCGCGCTTGGCTGCTCCGGGTCGAGCATGCGTGCCGTTCCCTGGCCGGCGTCCGCGATCGGCAGATAGAAGGCCCGCTCATGCACCCCTCCTCCTCCCAGATGCCCGACGAGGCGCCGGTGATCCGCACCATCGCCATGCCGGCGGACACCAATCCCAGCGGCGACATCTTCGGCGGCTGGCTGATGTCGCAGATGGATCTGGCGGCGGGCAACGTGGCCGCCCGGCGCGCCCGCGGGCGCGCCGCCACCGTGGCGGTGGAAGCGATCACCTTCCTCAGCCCGGTGTCGGTGGGCGACGAGGTGAGCCTGTTCGCCACCTTGCTGACGGTGGGGCGCACCTCCATGCGCATCGAGGTGGAGGCCTGGCGCCGGGCCCGCGAGAGCGAGGACACCCGCAAGGTGACCGAGGCGATCTTCACCTTTGTGGCCATTGACGAGAAGGGCCAGTCCCGCCCGGTGCCGCCGCAGGCGTGACACCGTCCGTTCGGCGCGCCCCCCTGCAAAGGCCGTCCGCTACGGCACTCACTGTTCCGGGTCCGGGGCTCCGGGTCCGGCTGTCCTGACCCACCCGTTTGCCCCGTCAGCGCCGGGGTCTTTTGGCCGAGCGCCCCGCCAGCGCACTGGTGATCGCGCCCGCGGGTGCGCAAGGAGCTGCGGCCTCACCTAGCCTGGGCCTGCCGGACGCAGCGCCGACCCCGGCGCTGCAACCCCGACGCCTCCGACGGCCCGGGGATGGGGGTCGGTTGCGCCAGCCTTGTGTGCAGCGTGCGGGGTCTCTTGTATCCCCCGGAGGTCTCGGCTAGAAGCGCTGGCACCACGGCGAGGCGTCAGCCTCGTGCCTTCCGGCTGGAGAGGTGGCAGAGTGGTCGAATGCGCCGCACTCGAAATGCGGAATACGGGCAACCGTATCGGGGGTTCGAATCCCTCCCTCTCCGCCACTTAATTTAAAATACATCTGTAATTTCACGGGATTACGATCTGCCGGCGACGGATTGTTCCCCAATTTATCCCCCCGTTAAATTCGGATGATCCGGGACGTTCGTGGAACCAGTCGGAATAAAGGGCCCCGCCGGAACAAGCCCTCGCTCGTTGCGTGAGATAAGCAGCAGAGGCTCCGGAATCGTGAGCATCTGCAATGATAAGATGGCAGGTTGGCAAATGAGCAGGTACGCCAACCTCGCGTTGACGAGCCTCCCCGTCCCCCCTCAAGCCCGCTTGGCGCGCCAAGCTGCCCAACGCCTGCGATTGGCCTCAGCAATGCGCGCCTTGCCGTCGGCGGTTCGGGGCCCCGTGGAGAGACCTCCATGCATCCGACACCGGAGCTTCCCCGGGTGAACATGAAGTTCGCATGTCCCGCCGCTTCGCGTCGCGGCACCGCAGGACGGTCGTTGAGACCAAGGCAAAGGCGTACCGTCTCCGGATAGCCCTCTTTCCTGCATCTCCAAGCATGACACACCCAAACCGCACTCCGCCTTTTCGCACGAGCGTTGCGGTGCACTGGGGCACGCGATGAAACCCCACAAATGCCATCGCCGCCAGTTCTCAGGCGCAACACCGGCGCCCTCCGGCGGCCGCCGCTATCTGACGTTGTCGCTGAACAGCCTGCTGCTCAGCCGCCCGCTCCATCGCAAAGGCGGTCAAAGCGGCGCTATCGTGTTTCTTCGACCTGCTCATGGGGACCTACTTGAGGTCAGCTTTTGTTAACAGGGCGGTCAGACCCCATGGATGCCCGCCAGGCGGACGGCGCCGCTCGACAAAAACAGGCCATTTCAGCCGTGCCAGGAGCTGAGAAAAGCGCGACATCGCGCGTTAACTCTAAAATTTCGCGACCTTTCAGTTCCCAGATCAGCCCACACACCCTGTCTGGGCGCCATTCGAAGAGCTCGACTGCTGGCCAGTCCCATTCCGCAGCCTGGGAGCCCCATAAGCCAAGGAAGCAACGACCGTCCTGCATGGCTCTTGCCCAGGTTTCCAGATTGGCCCCCTCCGGCGCCTCAGTCTGTAAATCTGTCCATGCCGGCAGATAGACCTGGGGCACGCCACTGTTCATGACCCGGCGGGGCGGCGATGCCATCCTGTCACCAACACCGCCGTCACTATGCGCTCGAG
Organism: Azorhizobium sp.; assembly: GCA_965227945.1. Taxonomy (GTDB): domain Bacteria; phylum Pseudomonadota; class Alphaproteobacteria; order Rhizobiales; family Xanthobacteraceae; genus Azorhizobium. Next base: position 600,027 of record CBDDGQ010000006.1, read on the forward strand.
AGTGTGCGACACGTGCGACTTGTGCGACACGGGACCATGGCTTGGGAACGTCCGGCGGCTCCTGCGCAGCGCGCAGGGGCGGCGCGGCCGCATCCGGCCGCATATCCCGGTGAAAGCGTGTGCCGATGGTGCTCGCGGGCTCGCAGATCAGGAAACGCGGCAGAGATCCCGTGTCACCGGCGAGGCGGTCGCTCATGAAAATCCGCGCAACAATCGGCTGGATCATCAGATGGGCACTCAGACGCCGGCCATAGAGGACAGACGATCCTTTACCGCCCAAGGTGCGGCGGATCGGATTGCCCTGCCACGCGTCGTTCAGGGCGGCCAGCGTGTGCTGCTTGTTCTCTGATTTCATGGCGTAGCCACCAAGGAATTGGCCAGCCTCATCAGAAAAAATGCCAAGGGACGGCTGGCCTTCGGCGAACTTGCGGGCCGACCCCTGAATGGTGGGATCGGACGCCGTCCGGTCTGGGAGCGCACGCGCTCCGGGCTCCAGCTCAAACTCATCCAAATCCTCAATGCGCCCTTTACCCGACTTGATCGACGCCTTGATGCGGTCGTAGCCGACCTGCCAAATGGTGTGCGCCTTCCGCCAAAGTCCCATCGCGATAGAATGCGCTTCGGCTTGATCCTTCTCATAGGTGCGAAGGCCGTCCATCAGCAGCGAGTCGCAACTGCTCTTGCGCTCCCCGCTCTGCGCGATGGTCATGGCATAGAGAGACGCTGGACGCTTTCCACCAAGGGTTTCCACGTCAGCAAAGGCCTGGACGGCCAATGCTGCGACGGTGAGCGCAGACGCTGCGGGGATCTCGATTGGTGCCAGCGTGGCGCCCCGCGCAGCTTCGGCTGGCTTCTGCAACGGTCCGAGCGCCGCAACAGGAAAGGGCATCGGAGCCTTGATTTCCCGCAGCAACGGTTGCGGGCCTTCGGCCATGAAGGGAATGGGGACAGTGGCGTTCATTGGGTGCGCTCCTGGAGTTCATCGTTCCAGTCACGCCCGTAGGGCGCCGGCAAGAGCGACACCGTCCAACCAGCGGTTTGGGCCCGAGTTGCCAGGGCGAAAGCGGCATCGCGTCCGGGGGCGTCTCTGTCGGACGCAATGACCAGCTCGCCCGGGACGTCAGGGAAGCGGAGCCCCTTCATCCCCGAGGTGCTCAATGCGGCCCAGATAGCCCCATGCGTGGGCAAAAGCCCGGCAGCGATAGAAAGCGCCGTTTCGATGCCTTCAGCCGCCACCAGCGGCCCGGGAGCACACCACACACGGACAGCGCCGCCCTTACAGGCGCCGAGCATCGCTTTCGCGGGCACGACAGATGCTTTTCCAGCACCGTCGTCCCGAATGAAGGTCCGGTGGACGCCAAACCCTTCGGAACCTTCCACTCGCCCGACAAGCGCGGGGAGCAAGGCGCCGCTCGTATGCCGACACGCCTTATGAAAGCGCAGGGAGCCAGGCAGCGCACAGGAGATCCCGCGCCCCTTGAGGTAAGTCTCGGCCGCGGTGCCATGAATTTCAGATCTGGATGCCCACAAGCGCCGCGCCGCACGCGCGTGCGTATCATTCTGCTGGTCAATCACCACCGGGGACGGCAAGGCGCCCGGATCGGGCGGAGACGACTCATGGCCTCCTTCGATGGGGATTCTGCGCGCCGCCATGGCGGCGATCACCTCTGCAAACGAGCACCCCGCATGGCAGCAGAGCAGCAGGCGGCCGTTGTCACCGGCGGCCACCGAAAGCGCAGGCGTGCGCGTGTTCATGTGAGCGGGGCAGTGGCACAGACCATAAGATCCAAACCACCGCCCGCCCAGCGCTTTAACGATATCGCGCGCCTCACGTATGATCCGCACTCCGAGCGGCGATCCATGCGGAAATGTCAGAGGCGCGCCACCCCACCAGACGGCGACCGAGGCGCACAGGACGCGGGAATTCGCCCTTGGACATCCAATCGTACAATGTGGAACACGCCAGCCCGGTCTGAATCTGGACCTCAGGGCGGCGGAGAATCTTCTCAGTCATTTGTGGCACCTCATGGAACCGCTAGGAATTCAAGAGGATGCGCACGCCCCACGCCGGCGTTGGTCAGCAGCAAACGACAAAGATTTCTGGTTCTGCTTACAGGAAACCGCAATGACGCGGCTTCACCGCAGTATCTGGCGGGTCAATGGCGCGGCCCCAGTTCGAGGCTGAGACGCCGTGCAAACATTCTAAGAAGTCGCCTGACCCTATCCAGCTCGCGGGGGCAACTTCAATCGGCATCGGCGCGTACGCCAAGTCCGGGACCCATATCGAACGTCCCCGCCGCGAAGCGTGCCCATTCTATCGCTAGAATTCTCGCCTCTATGGCCAAGCCGACGGCGAGCGTCACCCAACCTTGGTCCACAACACAGCCTCAAAGCAAGATGAAGCAGGGTTTCACCGAAATGCAGTCGCGATGCAGCCGAAGGGGCCGGCCCTTCCTGGTCACCTGGGGACGACGCCACACTTCGACGCCATCGATCCACCATTATGGGAAAGGGCCGGCTTCCAACGCGCATACCCTTCGAAAAACGGTAGAGATGGGACGGAAGTGTCCGATTTCCCAACTCAATCCGTCCAGAGGCGAAAGATCATGCGCAACCCAGGAGTCGATATCGACACTGGATGTGCCCCGACGCGAAGGATGATCACCGATTGTGGTGATCCCACCTTCCCAACGTCCGAAACGTCGGCGGGAACGCTGAGAGTTTAAGCGGGAAATCGAAGTTGGGCAACGACAGAGCGAATTAGCTTTTTCTGCAGCCATCTTGCACGCTTAAGGTGGAAAACGCATCACGTAGCGCACAATCAGCTCATCCTACCACGCGCCTCTTGATCTCTGAATTCTATAGCTTCCAGATGCCCCCTGAAGACGCAACATGACAGATGCTTTGAGTAGACCGATCTTCGTACAGCATCTCTATTTTCAGGGAGCAGCGGTGCAACCAGAAAGGTCACCTATGAGATGAGCTCGTCCGGCTCCACGGAGGTGGCGGCCACAGCCAAGCGCGCGAGGGCCGGAAGCGATTTGGCGCCGGTTTTTCGCATGATGGCGGCGCGGTGGTTTTCCACCGTGCGCTGGCTGATGTCGAGATCGGCGGCGATGTTCTTGCTCGGGTGGCCGGCGAGGACCAGGTCCATGATCTCCCGCTGGCGCGCGGTGAGCGCGGCGAGATGACCCGCTGCACTCGCCCGCCAGGCGGATAATTTCGTGGTGTCGTGCGCCTGGTCCAGCGCACGCCGGACGCCGCTGGACAATTCGTCGTACGCCACCGGCTTCTCGATGAAGTCCGATGCACCCGCCTTCATCGCCGCGATGGCCATGGGCACGTCGCTATTGCCGGTAATCATGATCGCGGGCAATCCAAAATTCCCGCTCTGAAGCCGCTTGAGCAGTTGAAGTCCGGTCATTCCCGGCAGGCAGGCATCCACCAGAAGACACCCCTCGCGCCCCGGGCGATACGCCGCCAGGAAGGCCTCGCAGGTCTCGAAATCCTCGACCAGATGACCATCCGCCTCCAGCAGCGTGCGGATGCCATCGCGCACATGGCGATCATCATCGACCACATAGATCACGGGCCGCGCCACCGCACCGGCACCCTCCACCTTGCGTTCCGCGGCCGGCGCAGGGACCGAGATGGAGAGCAGGCGACGGATGTTCTGGACCACGTCCGCGGCCTTGACCGGCTTGTTGAGCTGGACGCAATCCTGACCGGCGATCCGCCGCAGGGTTTGCGTCGAGATATCCCCGGTCAGGATCAAGACCGGGATGGGGCGATGGAACCGCTCGCGGATCTTAGTCGCGGCGGCGAGCCCGTCCATGCCGTGGGGCAGATTGTAGTCCGCGAGAATGAGATCCGGAGCGACGGCGGCACGGGCCATCAGGTCGACGGCGGCAGCGCCATCGGCCACCGGGATCGGGCGGTGACCGGCGTCCCGCAGGACCACCGCCAGCAACTCCCGCAGTTCCCTGTCGTCCTCGATGACGAGGATCGAGCCGGACGGCGCGGCGCCGGCATCTGCAATGTCTGATGCCGTGTTGGATGCGCGCACCTCCGGACGACCATCGCGGCCCGTGGGCAGCATGACGTTGATGGAAAAGACCGACCCCCGTCCCGGTTGCGAGCGCACCTGGATCGGATGCCCGAGCAGGGTGGCCAGGCGCTTGACGATGGACAGGCCAAGCCCAAGGCCGCGCGCGCTTTCCCGCGCAGCATTGTCGAGCTGGTGGTACTCGTCGAAGATCGCGTCAAGCTCCTGCATGGCAATGCCGATGCCCGTATCCAGGATCTCCACGCTCAGCATGCCGCCGCGCCGACGGCAGCCCAGCAGCACTTTGCCACGCTTGGTATATTTCAGCGCATTCGACACCAGATTGCGGATCATCTGCTCCAGCAGGCGCGGATCGCTATGCACGGACAGGCCGCACGGCACCACGCGCAGGATCAGCTTCTGCGCACCGGCAGGATAGGAGAACTCGTCCCGCAGCCGTTCCAGCAAGTCGTTGATCGGGAAGGTCACAAGCTCGGGCCGGACGGTGCCCGCTTCCAACTGGTTGATGTCGAGCAGGGTGTTGAGCATCCCCGCCATGGCGGCCGCCGTCAGGTCGAGTCGCGCCACCAGGGCCAGCGCCTCCTCCTTCTTGTCGTCGCGGATCTTGCGCGCCAGAACGCCCCGCATCAGGCTGAGGGCTTGCAGCGGCTGGCGCAGATCGTGGCTTGCCGCCGCCAGAAAGCGGGACTTGGCGACGTTGGCCTGCTGCGCCTCGCGGCGCGCCAGCTCCAAGGCCTCGTTGGTATGACGGCGTTCGGTGATGTCGGCGAAGGTGATGACCACGCCCTCGACGGCATCATTCTGGGCGCGATAAGGCAGGATGCGGCGGATATACCACTGGCCATCTCGGCCCTGGATCTCGCATTCCATCGGCGCGAGGGTTTGCATAACGGTCCGCGCGTCCGCCAGAAGCGCGCCGTCGGTCGCCAGTGAATTGAGGTCGGCGAGCGGTCGGCCGACATCGCTCTGAATGATGTTGAACAGCGCCCGGGTCGCCGGGGTGAAGAAGCGGATATGCAGGCCGATATCGAGAAAGATGGTCGCCACATCGGTGCTGTACAGGATGTTCTGCAGGTCGCTGGCGGTGGTTCGCTGCCGTTCCAGGGTTTCCTGGAGCTGGCTGTTCAGGGCCGTCAGCTCCTCATTGAGCGACTGCAATTCCTCCTTTGAGGTCAGCAATTCCTCATTGGTGGATTGGAATTCCTCATTGACTGACAGCGCCTCTTCATTGACGGACTTCTGCTCTTCGTTGGATTTCTCCAAGCTGAGGATTGCCGCCTGCAATTCGCCTTGGGTGTCTTCGAGCTGCTGCTCCAATTCGACCATATGCGCGGTGCCATGGGAGGCATCCCCACCCGTGCGCGGAGCGGCGGGCGCCGGATCGTCAATGAAGCAGATCAGCACCAGGTCTTCGCCGTCGATCAGCGCCGGTTGGACTGCGATCCGGAAAGATCCGGGCTTGCCTTCATGGTTGGTTCGCCCGCCGGTGATAACGAGCCGCCTGCCCTCCAGCACGGTCTGGCGGATGGCGGAGCGAAGCTTGATGCGCAGATGCGGGCGAACCATGGCGAGCAGATCATAGCTGGGATGGCCCTGCGGCACGCGCAGATAGCGCTCCGTCGGCCCCAGTGAATACAGCCACTCAAGTTTTTGGCTGATCAGCACCGCCGCCGGCGCATAGGACTCCAGCACCAGCCGGCGGCATCCCTCGGCCAGCGTGGCATGGCGGGACGCAGCCGGGCCTTGCGCGGCGCGGGCCAGCGGCCGGGCGCCATCGGCGGTGCCGAACAGAAAGCCCGCCTCGCCGGGGCGGCTATGGGCAATGTGGCGATAGAGGCGCGCGTCCTTCGAGATGACGTCGAAACGGCCGTTGGTCTCTCCCACCGTCTCCGCACTACCCAGCAACAGCACCCCGCCCTGGCGCAACGCGAAGTGAAAGAACGAGATCACCTTGTGCTGCGCCTCGGGGCGCAGATAGATCAGGACGTTGCGGCAGGATACCATGTCGAGCCGGGAGAACGGCGGGTCGGCCAGCACGTCCTGCACGGCGAAGACGATGGTGGCCCGCAACTCGGGCAGCACCCGGTAGCCATGGTCATCCTTCGAGAAGAAGCGGGTCAGCCGATCGGGCGAAACCTCGGCCTCGATCGATGCGGGATAGAGACCGTCCCTGGCCATCGCCACCGCCTCGGCATCCACATCGGAGGCAAAAATCTGCAGCTTGATCTCCCGCTTTGCGGCGGTCACCGCTTCCCGGAACAGCATCGCCAGCGAATAGGTTTCCTCGCCCGTGCTGCAGCCGGCGATCCACAGACGCAGCGGCTGATCGACCGAGTGGCTGCGAACCAGCTCGGGAATGATGGTTTTCGCCAGGACATCGAACACGCCGGGATCGCGGAAGAAGCTGGTGACGTTGATGAGCAGGTCGTTGGCCAGCTGCTCGAGTTCCTTGCCGTCGCTTTTCAGCACCTCGACGTACCGCGCCATGTCGTCAACTGCGATGGAGGCCATGGCCATGCGCCGCTCGATCCGCCGGCGCAGCGTCCCTTCCTTGTAGAGCCTGAAATCATGGGCTGTGGACGTGCGCAGCAATTCGATGATCTGCGGCAGCCAATCCTCGCGCGGAGCCGGCGCTCCGGTCGGCGCCACCGCCGGTGTCTCGCCGACGTGGCGCTTGGAATGCACCAGCGCATCTGGAATATCCGCCAATGGTAGGACGAGGTCGACGGCGCCGGTCTGGATCGCACTTTGCGGCATGCCGCCAAAGGCGGCTTCTTCCGGATCCTGCGCGATGGCGAAGCCGCCATTTGCCTTCATGGCCTTGAGACCGAGACTGCCATCGGCGCCGGTTCCGGACAGGACCACGCAACGGGCTTTCTCGCCATATTCCTCCGCGAGCGAGTGCAGCAGGAAGTCGAAGGGCAGGCGGGCGCCGTGCGGTGCGTCGGGCTCCGAAATGCGCAGCGTGCCGGCGCCCCGCACGGACAGGTATGTCCCGGGCGGGATGATGTAGAGATGATCGCGCGCGATCGCCATCCCATCTGCCGCCTGGACCACGGTCATCGCGGTGTGGCGGGCGAGGAGATCCACCATCATGCTTTCATGGGTCGGATCGAGATGCTGAACCAGGATGAACGCCATGCCGGTGTCGGAAGGCATGGCGTTGAGCAGTTTTGTGCAGGCATCGAGGCCGCCGGCGGAGGCGCCGATGCCCACGACAAAAAGAGGAGCCGGGCCACCGGGCGACGGAGCGCGGGAAAGGGCCGTCTGCGCGCCAGAAGGCGGACGGGCCGATTTGGCCTGAAGTCTGTGCTTTCGGGCCATGATTGATGTCGCCTCACCGGTGCCGGACGTCGACAGCCGGTGAACCTACCGCGTCGCGCGCCGCAGCGCCTGATCGAAATCAACGCCTGCCATCACGCTGAGTTGTATCGGGCTCAGCTTTCCCATGCCCTGGGGCTCGGAGCTATCCCAAAGCGACCCCGGCAGCATCAGGCTGGGTAGTTTCCGACCCTGGTCGGGGCGGGGTCAGCCCTGCAGGGTGTTTGCGCACCACCATCAGGTGCCACCGCCCCGGAACGCCGAGGCCCCACTGCACGCGCTTGAGCAAAGGGCCAGGGACGAACACATGACGAGACCACCGGAACCCGACACCCCCAAAACAGCCTCTCGCGTTCTCATCGTCGAGGACGATGCCTTTATTGGCATGCTCTATAAAGATGTGCTCGCAGAGATGGGCCACAGCGTCTGCGCCGTCGAAATGACGGAAAGTGGCGCTGTGGCCGCCGCGGCCCAGTTCAAGCCGGACCTCATGATTGTGGATGCCGCGTTGCGCGAGGGCAGCGGTGTGCGTGCCGTGGAGCATATTCTGCGCGGCGGCTTCGTCCCGCACCTGTTCGTCAGCGGCGACGTAGCCGCGGTTCAAACCCTGATGCCCGCCGCCATCGTGGTCCAGAAGCCGTTCCTTGAAGGGGATTTCGCCCGCGCCATCCAGCGCGCGCTCTCCGTGCTGCCGACGTCCTGACACCTCTCTGACGGCGAGGCGCATGGATCGCACGGCACGCGGCTTCGTCACACCTGAGTAGATTCCGATCCTTTTGCGGCACTGCTTCCGAGCGCAGCGTGTTTGGCATGAATGGACAAGCACATGCCTCGATATCCAACGATATTCGAGGTCGCCGCACGTCCCGTTACGGTAGGGACTCCGAAGTATATCCTCTATACCTCGTTGAATTCGAGCGTAGATTTCCGCGAGGCCCCCACGAAAATATTTCAAAGGACACATCATGACTTATCAGAGCGTCAATCCGTTCAACGGCGTCGCAGTGAAGCCTTTGACACAGATGACCGACAAGGAACTCGATACCGCGATCGGGACCGCCGCAACCTGCTACAAGACCTGGCGTACCAAGAGCTATGCCGAGCGGGCGAAGATCATCGCCAAGGCCGGCGAGCTGCTGCACGCCCAGGTCGACAAGCTGGCGCGCATCATGACGCTGGAAATGGGCAAGCGCATCGTCGAAGCCCGCGGTGAAGTGGAATTCAGCTCCCGGATCATGGCCTATTACGCCAAGAATGCCGAGCGCTTCCTGGCACCCGTGAAGCTCGATCCCACGGTGGGCGAAGCGCACATGGAGAGCAGCCCGATCGGGGTGATCTTCGGCGTCGAGCCCTGGAACTTCCCCTATTATCAGCTCGCCCGCATCGCCGGCCCCCACCTCATGGCCGGCAACGTCCTGGTGGTGAAGCATGCGGGTATCGTCCCGCAATGCGCCATCGCGTTCGAAAAGCTGCTGATCGAGGCCGGCGCGCCGGTGGGTCTCTACACCAACCTACTGATCTCGCACGAGCAGTCGAACCAGGTGGTCGATGATCCGCGGATCAAGGGCGTCTGCCTCACCGGCAGCGTCGCCGCCGGCCAGAGCGTCGCGGCGCGCGCCGGCAAGAACGTGAAAATCTCGTCGATGGAACTCGGCGGCAGCGACGCCTTCATCGTGCTGGAGGATGCCGACCTCGACCGGACCATCCCGTGGGCGGTCTGGGGCCGGATGTACAACACCGGGCAGACCTGCTGCGCCGCCAAGCGCTTCATCGTGGTGGAATCGATGGCCGACAAGTTCCTCGCACGGTTCAAGACCGCCCTTGAGGCGCTCAAGGCCGGCGACCCCCTGGAGGAGGCCACCACCCTCGGCCCCATGTCCAGCGAGGCCGCCCTGTTGCAACTGCTGGAGCAGGTGAAAGTCGCCGTCAGCAAGGGGGCCAAGGTCGTCACCGGCGGCCAGCGCATCGACCGGCCCGGCTCCTATATGGCGCCGACCATACTGACCGATGTGAAGCCCGGCAATCCGGCCTTCCGCGATGAGTTCTTTGGCCCCGTGGCCATGGTCTTCCGCGTCAAGGACGAAGACGAAGCCATTGCGCTCGCCAATGATTCCGATTTCGGCCTCGGCGGCTCGGTGTGGTGCAAGGACACCGAGCGAGGAAAGCGCGTCGCCAGCCGCGTGGAGACCGGGATGATGTTCATCAACAACATCGACTGGACCGATGCGGAGCTGCCGTTCGGCGGCATCAAGAACTCCGGCTATGGCCGCGAGCTCGGCGACATGGGCATTCAGCAGTTCGTCAACAAGAAGCTCGTTCGCGTCGCGTCCATGAACGCCCCGGCCTGACGCCAACGCAGACCGGGCCAGCGGCGATGCCCGCCGCTGGCCCGGATCGAACGGCACAAACCGGAGCTTTGCCCATGTATGTCAACATCGCCGTTCTCAAGGAGACACAGCCGCATGAGCGGCGTGTCGCACTCACCCCTTCGGTTGTGCCCAAGCTGATCAAGCTGGGGGCCAAGCTCCATATGCAGGCCGGCGCCGGTGCCGCGATCAAACTTGCCGATAGCGCATTCGAGGATGTCGCCATCCTGAGTGACCGCTCAGCGATGGTGGCCGATGCCGACGTGGTGCTTGCGGTCCAGCCCCCCGCGCTGGATGTCATCGACGCGATGAAACCCGGCGCGATCCTGATGTCCTTCATCTATGCCGCCAACGAGCCCGAATTGGTGAAGCATCTGCTGGCGCGGAAGATCACCTGCTTCGCCATGGAGCGGATCCCGCGCATTTCGCGCGCCCAGGCCATGGACGCTCTGTCCAGCCAGTCGGCGCTGGCCGGCTATTATGCGGTGGCGCTCGGCATGACCCACATGACCGGCGTGCTGCCCAAGATCACCTCCGCCGCCGGGGTGGTCGGCCCCGCCAAGGTGCTGGTGATGGGGCTTGGCGTGGCGGGCCTGGAGGCCATGGCCACCGCCCACCGCCTCGGCGCCGTGGTCGAGGGCTATGACGTGAGGCCGGACACGCGCGAACAGGCGCTGTCCCTGGGGGGCACCTTTGTCGATACCGGCGTCGATGCCACCGGCAAGGGCGGCTATGCCCGCGCCCTCACGCCCGAGGAAAAGACCAAGGTCGATGCGGCCCTCACCCGCCATATCCAGGCCGCGGACCTCATCATCACCACCGCCGCCATTCCCGGCAAATCCGCGCCGAAGCTGATCAGCACGGCGCAGGTCGCGGGCATGAAGAGCGGCGCGGTGATCGTCGATCTGTCCGCGGAGGGCGGTGGAAACTGCCAGGATACGGCGCCGGGGCAGACCAGGCTGGTGGGCGGCGTGACCATCGTCGCGCCCTTCAACGTGCCCGCGATGCTGGGCCGCGACGCCAGCGAACTATACGCCAAGAACCAATATGCCCTGCTCGCCCTGATGATGAAGGACAACATCATCACCATCGACTGGACCGACGAGGTGCTGTCCAAGACCGCGCTGACCCATGACGGCGCGCTCTGCGATGCCGCCCAGGCCGGCGACGAGCCGACCCCCGCCCCGCGCAAACACCCCGCGAAAGCCGCGTAAGCCACGCCCCGGAGGGCCTCATGGACTTTTCCATCTCGATGACCGGCTTCGTCGCGCTTTACATCTTCATGCTCGCCGGTTTCGCCGGCTGGGTGATCATCGGCCATGTGCCGGCGATCCTGCATACGCCGCTGATGTCCGGATCCAATTTCATCCACGGCATCGTCGTGGTCGGCGGCCTGTCTGCCCTCATCAATGCCAGCACGCTTCAGGAACAGACGATCGGCTTCGTCGCGGTGCTGCTGGGCGCCGGAAACGCCGCCGGCGGCTATGCCGTCACCACCCGCATGCTCGCCATGTTCAAGACCAGCGTCCCACCGACCAAGCCGGTCCACGCCCGGGTTCATCATATCAAGAAGAGCTGAGGCGACCATGTTCACCCTGATCCCGCAACTGGTCATCGGTACCGCAGACCTCGCGGCGGCCTTTCTGTTCATGTTCGGCCTGCAACGCATGTCGTCGCCGGCCACCGCTTTGTCGGGCATTTTCATGGCCGGCATCGGCATGGTGGCGGCGATCCTCGCCAGCTTCCTCTATGTATTCAACGTCAGCGACGCCGCCCGCCCCTATCTCATGACCAATATCGCCCTGGCGCTGATCGCCCTGGCGATCGGCGCCGGGCTGGCCTGGTGGAGCGGCAAGAAGGTCGCCATGACCGCCATGCCGGAGATGGTGGCGCTCTATAACGGCATGGGCGGCGGCGCCGCCGGTGCCGTTGCGGCAGTGGAACTGTTCGGCACTCAGGCCACCAGCACTACCCTGCCGGTGGCCTTACTGGGCGCGCTGATCGGCGCAGTCTCCATGTCCGGCTCGCTGATCGCCTGGGCGAAGCTGAGCGGGGTGCTGTCCAAGCCGCTGCGGATCAAGGGCCAGCAGATCCTCAATGCGGCGGTAATGGTGGTCACGCTGGCGGTCGGCGGATGCATTTTGTTGGCCACCCTCTCCGGCACCGCCGTCCTGCTGCCCACCGCGACCTGGATCTACATCTTCTTCGGCTGCGCCCTGCTGTTTGGCGTCCTGATGACCTTGCCCATCGGCGGCGCCGACATGCCGGTGGTGATCTCCATCTACAATGCCCTCACCGGCCTTGCGGTGGGTCTCGGCGGGTTCGTGTTGCAGAACCCGGCGCTAATGATCGCCGGCATGGTGGTCGGCGCGGCCGGCCTGTTGCTGACGTTACTGATGGCCAAGGCCATGAACCGCTCGGTGGCCAATGTGATCTTTACCAACTTCGGTGAGGTGGTCCAGCAGAAGGCCGGCGACATCAAGGGCAGCCTGCGTCCGATGGCGGCGTCCGATGCCGGCATCGCCATGCGCTATGCCAGCAAGGTCATCATCGTGCCGGGCTATGGGCTTGCCGCAGCGCAAGCGCAGCAGAAGCTCTATGAGTTGGTCAAGCTGCTGCAGGCGGCCGGCGTCGGCGTGCGGTTCGCGATCCATCCGGTGGCCGGCCGCATGCCGGGCCAGATGGACGTGCTGCTGGCGGAGGTGGGCGTGCCCTACGACATGATCTTCCAGCTGGACGACGTCAATGGCGACTTCGCCACCACCGATGTCGCCTTAGTCATCGGCGCCAATGATGTGGTGAACCCGGCGGCGCGGACCGACAAGTCCTCGCCGATCTTCGGCATGCCGATCCTCAATGCCGACAAGGCAAAGCAAGTCTTCGTGGTCAAGCGTGGCGAAGGCAAGGGCTATGCCGGCATCCAAAACGCCCTGTTCTACGGCGACAATTGCAACATGGTCTATGGCGACGCCCAGGCGGTGCTGGTGAAGATGATCGAGGCCGTCAGGGGCCTCGGAGCCGCCGCCGCCTGACCCCACGCACGACGCCGCGCCAAAACTCTCCTCCAGATAAGGCTCCCCTCATGTCTCGCCAGAAGATGCACGCCGCGGTCGTCACCGCGTTCGGAAAGCCGCTCGAACTTCAGGAATGGGACGTACCGACGGTCGGTCCCGGCCAGATCCTGGTCAAGACCGAAGCCTGCGGCGTGTGCCACACCGATCTGCACGCCCGCAACGGCGACTGGCCGCTCAAGCCCGCCCTGCCCTTCATTCCCGGCCACGAAGCCATCGGCCGGGTGGTGGCGGTGGGGTCCGGCGTGAAGATCGTCAAGGAAGGCGATCGGGTCGGCGTGCCGTGGCTTTATTCGGCCTGCGGCCATTGCGAGCATTGCCTTGCGGCCTGGGAAACCGTGTGCGGCGAAGCGGAGTTCGGCGGCTACACCAAGAACGGCGGGTTCGCCGAATATGTGCTGGCCGATCCCAACTATGTCGCCCACATCCCCGCCGGGCTCGGTGCCCTTGAGGCGGCGCCGATCATCTGCGCCGGCATCACCACCTATAAGGGCATCAAGGAAACCCGCGCCAAGCCGGGCGAGTGGATCGCCATCTCCGGCGCCGGCGGCCTCGGCCATCTGGCGATCCAGTATGCCAAGGCCATGGGGCTGCTGGTCTGCGCCGTCGATATCGATGACGGCAAACTCGCCCATGCCACACGGCTCGGCGCCGACATGGTGGTCAATGCCAAGGCGGGAGATCCGGCGGCGGCGGTGAAAAAGGGCACCAATGGCGGCGCCCATGGCGTCCTGATCACCGCGCCCTCGCTTAGCGCCTTCAACCAGGGGGTCGGCATGACCCGCAAGCGCGGCACCTGCGTCCTGGTCGGCCTGCCGCCGGGCGATTTCCCGCTGCCGCTGTTCGACGTGGTGGCCAATTGCATCACCGTGCGCGGCTCCTTCGTGGGCACCCGCGAGGACATGGCCGAATGCCTCGCCTTTGCCGCCGACGGCAAGGTGAAGGCGGACATCGAATTGCAGCCGCTTTCGGCGATCAATGACGTGTTCGACCGGCTGGAGCATGGCGATGTGCCCTCGCGGGTGGTGCTCGACTTCACTGCGTCCACCGGCGCGCCCAAAGCCGGCAAGGCAAAGTCGCTCGAAGCGGTCTGAAATCGCTAAGCACTCGCTCAATCTTGCAGACAAGACCATTACCCAGCCCCGCGGCATGGCCGCCGCGGGGCCGGTTGTTTCCGATGGAGGCAGCATGGACACGATCATTGCGATGCAAGCGGCCGAAATGTCGAGCGGTCAAGCCGTCACCCTCTATGCGGTTCAGGCCTCGACCGAGGCCGGAACACGGGCCGAGCCGAATGCGCAAGCGCCGGGGATCCGGCGGTTCGCGCTCGCCGACGGCCGCGCGCTGACCATGGTCGGCCACGGCGAATACAAGGTCGAAGGCACCGATGAGGTGTTTTTGATCCGCGACAAAGACCAGGCGCACACCTTCGCGGCAAGCGCCCTCGCCCCGTCCACCCCCCGCTAGGCGGGATCCGGACGCGGCTTCCACACGCCTGTTGCGGATGGGAGCGCGCCTGAAGCGTGCGGGCTGCAGTGCGCCGATCCGCACGCGCGGTCTGAGTATCTTCCGAACCTGATGCACCGCGGGGCGAGCCTATAGCCTCCGCCCCCAGAGAGCCGTCGGCACACGGGGTCATCGCCCCCGCGACGGACCACCCAAATGTCCGATCGATCAGGAGAGCACCATGACCATTTCCCACGTCATCGATACCACCAGCACCGACGCAGCGGCCATCATTGCCCTCTCGGCCACCCACCGGCGGACGCTGGAAGCCTTTTTCCGTCATCCCCTGGCCCATAATCTGGAATGGCGCGATCTCGTCGCCCTGATCTCCGATTTGGGCGAGGTGGAGGAAAAGGCCAACGGTCAATTTGTGCTGGAGATCGCGGGCCACCGCCATGTGATGCTCAAGCCCCACACCAAGAACCTGACCACGTCCGACACCCTGGATGTGCGGCGCTTTCTGGAACTGGCCGGCTTGTCTCCCGAGCAGACCGACCAGCCCGTGGCCCAGGCCGCTCCGCCCGCGCCCTGCCTGCTGATCGTCCTCGATCACCAGGATGCGAAAATCTTCGAAGTGGATGTGACCTCAGACCGGGCCTCGGAGCATGTCCTGCGGCCGCAGGGCGAGCCGCATGTGCGGCGCCATAGCCTTCACAGCGAACAGTCCCCCGCCGAGGAACAGCGTTTCCCGGAAGATCCGGACTTCTATGAGACCATCGCCAGTGCGGTGGCCACCGGCGGCAAAATCGTCGTCATCGGTCACGGCACGGGCAAGAGCAATGCCGCGCACCTCTTGACCGACTATCTGAAGACGCATCATCTCGAGACCTATCTTCGGATCGTAAGCGAGCTGACGGCGGACCTGTCACACATCACCAATCCGCAGCTTCTCGATCTGGCACGGGACGCGCTGCGCTCATGACCGTGCGCGACATGGTGAACGCAGACACAGCAAGCTTGGCTTGCGCCACCATGGCGCGCGACGGCGCCAACCAGGCCAGCCTGAATGCGCGCACCGCCTTGCTGAATGTCCGGCAAATGGGCGAGGCCGATCGCCTGACGGTGGCCGCCGGGACGTCGGGGATCGCCATGATGGAGAATGCGGGCGCTTCTGTCGCCCGCGCGATCATCGCGCGCTGGTGCCCTTGCCCGGTCATCGTCCTGTGCGGACCTGGCAACAATGGCGGCGACGGGTTCGTGACCGCCCGGCACCTGCGCGACGCGGGCTGGAGCGTGCGTCTGGCCCTGCTGGGGCGGCGCGATGGATTGAAAGGCGAAGCGCGCCACCATGCGGAGCGCTGGAACGGGGCGGTGGAGCCGCTCGCCCCCGCCGCGCTCACCGGCGCGGGGCTTGTGGTGGATGCCCTCTTCGGAGCCGGGCTCAGTCGGGCCTTGGAGGGGGCGGCGGCCGAGACCTTGGCCGCTGCCGCCCAAAGCTACGTGCCCATCGTCGCCATCGACGTGCCGAGCGGTGTTATGGGCGATACCGGCGCCGCGCTCGGCGCGGTTGCGGCCGATCTCACCGTGACATTCTTCCGCAAGAAGCCGGGCCATCTGCTGCTTCCCGGCCGGCTCTTGTGCGGCGAGGTGGTGGTCACCAATATCGGCACGCCCCCCGCGGTTCTCACCACCATTGCTCCCGACACGTTCGAGAACGATTCGGCCCTCTGGCTCGCGGAGATGCCGCGGCCCGCCGATGCCGGCAACAAATACACCCGCGGGCATGCGCTGGTTTCCGGCGGCTATCCCATGACCGGGGCCGCCCGCATGGCGGCGCGCGCCGCTGCACGGGCCGGGGCCGGATTGACTACAGTTGCGGTGCCCGAGATCGCGCTGCCGATCTACGCGGCGGCTCTGACCAGCATCATGGTCTGCCCCATCGCGACGCCGGAGGGGTTTGCTCATCTGCTCGAAGATGCGCGCATTTCGGCCTTCCTTCTGGGGCCGGGGGCCGGCGTGGGCGAGGACACCCGCATCCGGGCACTGGCCATGCTGGCCACCGGTCGCGCCACCGTGCTGGATGCCGATGCGATGACATCCTTTCAGGGCGACCCGCTGGCGCTGGATCGGGCGATCACCGGCCCCTGCGTGCTGACGCCCCATGAGGGCGAGTTCGCGCGTCTGTTCGCTGCGGAGGGCGACAAGCTCACCCGCGCGCGCGCCGCGGCCCACCGCTGCGGCGCAATCATCGTCCTGAAGGGAGCCGACACGGTCATCGCAGCCCCCGATGGGCGGGCCATCATCAATGCCAACGGCCCGCCCACCCTGGCCACCGCCGGAGCGGGCGACGTGCTCAGCGGCATCATTCTGGGGCTGCTGGCCCAAGGCATGGACCCGTTTCTGGCCGCCGCCGCCGGCGTCTGGCTGCACGGCGCCGCCGCGATCGATTTCGGTCACGGGCTCATGGCCGAAGATTTGGCAGACCTTCTCCCGCGGGTGTTTCAGCGCCTTGACCACCCACCCGAGACCGAAGGCAAGCCATCATGCAAGCCATGGTACTGACCCGCCTCAGGACCCCGCTTGAATGGACCACCCTGCCGGCTCGACACCCGGGACCGGGACAGATCCGCGTGAAGGTGATGGCCTGCGGCGTTTGCCGGACCGACCTGCACGTGGTCGACGGCGACCTGCCCGATCCACAGCTGCCGATCATCCCCGGCCACGAGATTGTCGGCCGCATTGATGCCATCGGCGCTGGCGTGGAGGGGCTCTCCATGGGCGAGCGGGTGGGCATTCCCTGGCTCGGCCACACCTGCGGCATCTGCCCCTATTGCCGCATGCAGCGGGAAAACCTGTGCGACACTCCGGTGTTCACCGGCTTCACCCGCGATGGCGGCTTTGCCACAGCCACCATCGCCGATGCCCGCTTTGCCTTCCCCTTGGGCGAAGCCGGCAGCGACGTGTCGCTGGCGCCTCTGCTGTGCGCCGGCTTGATCGGCTGGCGGTCGCTGGCCATCGCCGGAGAGGGCAAGACCGTGGGGCTCTACGGCTTCGGCGCCGCCGCCCATATCATCGCCCAGGTGTTGCGGTGGCAGGGGCGCAGCGTCTTTGCCTTCACCTCGCCGGGCGATATCGTGACCCAGGGTTTTGCCCGTTCGCTGGGCGCGCTGTGGGCTGGCGGCTCCGATCAAGCCCCGCCCGAACCGCTGGATGCGGCGATCATCTTCGCGCCGGTGGGGTCCCTGGTGCCCATGGCGCTGAAGGCGGTGCGCAAGGGCGGGCGGGTGGTATGCGCCGGCATCCACATGAGCGACATCCCCAGCTTCCCCTATGCGCAGCTCTGGGAGGAACGGGAGATCCTGTCGGTGGCCAATCTCACCCGACAGGACGGCCTCGATTTCCTGCGCCAGGTGCCGGAGATGGGCATCGTCACCCACACCACGACCTATCGGCTGGAAGACGCCAACCAAGCCCTCGCAGACCTGCGTGCCGGACGCTTCGATGGCGCTGCCGTCCTGGTGCCTTAGGCAAGCTGAGCATCAGCGCCTCCCGCCCTTCTCAGTCGCCAAAGACGTTTTCCAGAGGGCACAGGAGCCTGAAGCACCATGTTCGGTTGGATTGCCATTTCCCTGCTCGTCGCCGCCGCGGGGCTGCTGGCCCTTCGCCTGCTGCCCCGCCTGCGCCCGTATCACTCGCTGCTGGGCGGCGGCTGCGTTCTGCTGCTGGTGACGACCCTGTTTCTGCGGACTGGCAATCCAGTGGGGGAGTTCCTGTTCGGGACCAGTGCCGGGGGTCCGTTCCTGCCGCGGCAAGTCTTCGGCGTCCTATGGTGGATCCTGGGGGCATGGCTGTGCAAAAGCCTGCTGGACTTGGTGCTCACACGCACCTTCTTCCCCGACAATGACGAGCCCCATGCGCGCCGGCTGTTCGCCGATCTGGCATCGGGCCTCATCTATCTGTTCGCGTTTTTCGGCATTGTCGGCACGGTGTTCAACGAGCCGGTGTCCACGCTGCTGGCGACCTCCGGCGTGCTGGCCATCGTGCTCGGCCTGGCGTTGCAGAACACGCTCGGCGATGTTCTGTCAGGCCTCGCCATCAACATCGAGCGCCCCTTTGGCGCCGGGGACTGGATCAGCCTCGCCGATCAGACCTCGGGCCAGGTCATGCAGGTCAACTGGCGCGCCACACGGTTGCGCACGTGGGCCCATGACATGGTGGTCATCCCCAACAGCGTGGTGACGAAAGGCATCGTCACCAACCATAGCCGCCCGGCCGGCGCCCATCACTGCAACATCGGGCTCAGCGTCGATCCGGTGACCCCGCCCTCGCAGGTCATTGCCGCATTGGTGGCGGCGGCCACCGGCAGCCCGCACATCGCTAATGCGACCCCGCCACAGGCCTATGCCATCGCCATTTCCGACGCGCTGATTGACTATGAACTGGTGTTTGCCATCGATAGTTTCGCGCGGATGCCCAGTGCGCGGTCGGAGATGGTAGGGCGCATTGCCGATACCTTCCGGACCCTCGGCATCAGCCTTGGCGCATCGGTGGTGGATGTCCGGATCCACCAGCCGCGCGATCCCCATGACGACGCTTACGCGCCGGCGCACCCGGGCCAGCCTGTCGGCCCCGTCGCGCACTTGGACCCGCCGCTCCCGCCCCGCCTCCAAAACACGGCCGCACGGTGATCCCGCTTGGACGTCCCGAACGCCACCGCATGGGGCGCAGCGGCTGGCTGCGGGCCGCGGTTCTGGGCGCCAATGACGGCATCCTGTCCACCTCGAGCCTGATCCTGGGGGTCGCGGCCGCGAACGGCACCCATGCTAGCATCCTGATCGCCGGGGTTGCCGGCCTCGTGGCCGGCGCCATGTCGATGGCGGCGGGGGAATATGTCTCAGTCCATTCGCAGGAGGACACTGAGCAGGCGGATCTGGCGCTCGAACGCACCGAGCTGCAGACGGACGATGCGGGCGAACACGCCGAACTGGCGGCGATCTATGTGGGGCGCGGCCTTGATGCGCCGCTCGCCCGGCAGGTCGCGGATCAATTGATGACCCATGATGCGCTCGGCGCCCACGCCCGGGACGAACTGGGCCTCACCGAGAGCCTCAAGGCCCGCCCGATTCAGGCAGCTCTTGCCTCGGCGGGCAGCTTCGCCGTGGGGGCGGCCCTGCCCCTGCTGGTGACGATCTTTGCACCTGAGCCACAGATGAATGCCCTGGTCTCCGGCGCGTCGTTGGTATTTCTGGCGTTTCTCGGTGGCCTGGCGGCCTTTGTTGGCGGTGCGGGCGTGGTAGCGGGCGCTATCCGGGTCGCATTCTGGGGTGCGGTTGCGATGGCGATCACCGCAGGCGTCGGCAATCTGTTCGGGCGGTTGATGTAACGGGTACCCGGCGCGCGCGTTGCCGGGAACGTCTTCAAGGGCACGCCCTCAAGCGTCAGGCGTCCGCATAGCGCTCCAGGATGCGCAGATAGTTGGCGCGAGTATAGAGGCTGCGGTCCGCACTGCGCGCCCAGCTCAGCATGCCGCGCATCTCGGACAGGGACGCGAATTCGCGCTCGTCCATCCAGTGCTTGAGACCGGCCACCAGGGTCTTCATGTAGCCAATGTCATGGCGGAGCAGAGCGGAAGTGGTCATCACCACGTCGGCCCCCGCCAGCAGGCACTTCACCACATCCCCGGAGTTGGTCACCCCGGTGGAGGTGGCCAGAGAGGCCGGGGTGCGCCCGGCCAGGATCGCGGTCCACAGCAGCGGCAGGCGGATTTCCGAAGGTTGGCTCAATTCCAGCACATCGGTCAGGCTGAGGTGCGCCACATCGATGTCCGGTTGCAGCAGCCGATTGAACAGGACCAGACCGGATGCCCCGTGCGTCACCAGCGTGGTGGCGAAATTGCCGACGGAGCTGAGAAACGGCGTGAGCTTGATGGAGACCGGCAGGCTTACTGTGGCGCACACGGCATCGACGATCTCAAGATACCGGGCCTCGATGTCTTGGCCCGTTTCCGTGAGGTCTGTGGGTACATGGTACATGTTCAGTTCAAGCGCCGCGGCACCGGCTCTTTCCAGATGGCCGGCATAGTCCACCCAGCCCGCCAGGGATGATCCATTGAGGCTGGCGATCACCGGGATCTCCAGCGCCTCCGTGGCACGCCGCACCAGATCCACATAGCGCTCCGGCCCGACGCCATAAGGTCCAGCGGCGGCGCTGGGGAAATAGGTCAGGGCCTCCGGCGAGCTGTTGGCATAGATCTGCCGATCGTCGATCGCCTGCGCCTCCGCCTCGATCTGCTCCTGGAACAGCGACGGCAGGACGATGGCGCCGGCCCCGGCATCTTCCAGTAGCCGCAGATTATCCAGCTTCGCGCTCAAAGGCGAAGCCGAGGCCACCAACGGATTCGACAGATCAAGGCCGAGGTATTTGGTTTTCAAAGACATGTCGGCTCCTGATCAACCTGCGCTAGGGACTGGCAGATGTTGCGCTCGAAGCTGCTGCGGTCTGAGCCGCCCCTACTCCGGAGCGCGGTGGCTAGGCCGGGATGACCGGAGCCGGCGTCGGAGCGTCGAGGGCAAAGCGGCTGCCGTCGCGGGCCGCCAGATCCTCATATTGCCGGTACTTCTCGCCCACGCTGGCCTGGGCCATTGCCAGCAGCGTGTCCGCCTCTGCCGGATGGGTCTGGGACAGGGAGCGGTAGCGCAGTTCGTTATAGGCGTAGCTCTTCAGCGGGATGCGGGGACGCGGCGAATCCAGACGGAACGGGTTCTCCCCCACGGTCCGCATGGCGGGGTTGAAGCGGAACAACGGCCAGTAGCCGCTGGCGGTGGCCAGATCCTGCTGCTTCATGCCGACCCGCATGTCGATGCCGTGGGCGATGCATTGGCTGTAGGCCAGGATCAGCGAGGGTCCGGCATATGCTTCCGCCTCGCGAAACGCCTGCAAGGTGTGCTGCGGGTTCGCCCCCATGGCCACCTGAGCCACATAGACATTGCCATAGGCGATGGCTTGCAGGGCCAGATCCTTGCGGGCGGTGCGCTTGCCGCCGGCGGCGAACTTGGCCACCGCCCCCAACGGGGTCGCCTTGGAAGCCTGGCCGCCGGTGTTGGAATAGACTTCCGTATCCAGCACCAGAACATTTACGTCCCGGCCGGTGGCGAGCACATGGTCGAGGCCGCCATAGCCGATGTCATAGGCCCAGCCGTCGCCACCCACGATCCAGATGCTGCGACGGATCAGATGGTCCGCCACCGAGAGTAGGTCGCGCGCCTGCGGCAGGTCCAGCGTGGCCAATCGGGTCTTCAATTGCGCCACCCGCCCGTGCTGGGCGCGGATTTCGCTTTCCGCCACCTGGGGCGCCTTGGCAATGGCGGCGGCCAGTTCCGCACCGACATAAGGCGCGAGCGCCGCCAGCAGCGACAGGGCCAGGTCCAGATGCTTGTCCGCCGCCAGCCGGAAGCCGAGGCCGAATTCCGCATTGTCCTCGAACAGCGAATTGGACCAGGCCGGCCCGCGCCCTTCGGCATTCTTGGTCCAGGGGGTCACCGGCAGATTGCCGCCATAGATGGAGGAACACCCCGTTGCATTGGCCACTTGCAGCCGGTCGCCGAACAACTGGCTCATGAGCTTGAGATAAGGCGTTTCCCCGCAGCCGGCGCAGGCGCCGGGAAACTCGAACAACGGCTCCAGGAACTGCACGCCCTGCACGTCGCTGGCATTCACCCGCGCCCGGTCGTTGACCGGCAAGGTCTCGAAGAAGCTGATGTGGATCCGCTCCTGCGCCAGCAAGGGCAATTTGTCGGCCATGTTGATGGCCTTGATGCCGGCTTCCTTCGGGCTGATGGCCGGGCAGGCTTCCACGCACACGCCGCAGCCGGTGCAATCCTCCACATAGAATTGCAAGGTGAAGCGCGCTTCGGGATAGCCCCGGGCATTCACCGGCGCCGACTTGAACTGATCCGGCGCGCCGATCAGGCGATCTTCATCATAATAGCGCGCCCGGATGACGCTGTGCGGGCACACGAAGCTGCACTGTCCGCACTGAATGCACAGATCCTCCCGCCACACCGGCACGGTGTCGGAGACGTTGCGCTTTTCATAAGATGCGGTGCCGGAGGGAAAGGTGCCGTCGGCGGGAATGAGGCTCACCGGGATCTCGTCGCCAAGGCCCGCGAACATGCGCGCGGTCACCTCGCGCACGAAATCCGAGGCATCGGCGGGCACCAGCGGCGGCATCTCGATGGTGCTGGTGAGGGTGGCCGGGATCTTGACCTCGAACAGATGCGCCAGCGCCGCATCCACTGCCGCATCATTCTTGTCCACCACGCTCTGGCCCTTGCGGGCATAGGATTTGCGGATGGACGCCTTGATGTGCGTGATGGCCTCATCCCGCGGCAACACGCCGGAGAGGGCAAAAAAGCAGGTCTGGAGCACCGTATTGGCGCGTCCGCCGAGGCCCGCCGCCTCCGCCACGGCGGTGGCATCAATGGTGTAGACGCGCAGCTTCTTGTCGAGGATGGTCTGCTGCACCGAACGCGGCAGCCGGTCCCAGATGACATCGGCGGCATAGGGGGCATTCAAGAGGAAGATGGCGCCGGGCGCAGCCACCCGCAGCAGATCCTGGCGCTCCAGGAAGCCGAACTGATGGCACCCCACAAAGCCCGCCTCCGCGATCAGATAGGGCGCGCGGATGGGATCGGGACCGAACCGCAGGTGCGAAATCGTCTGGGCACCGGACTTGTGGGAATCATAGACGAAATACCCTTGCGCATAGAGCCCGGCATCCTCGGCGATGATCTTCACGCTGTTCTTGTTGGCGCCCACGGTGCCGTCCGCCCCCAGGCCATAAAACACCGCCCGGGTCAGATTGGGCTTCTCGATCATGAAATCGGGATCGGTGGTCAGGCTGGTGCCGCTGACATCGTCGGTGATGCCGAGGGTGAAGCCGGTGCGCGGGGCCTCCTGCTTCAACTCATCGAAGGCCGCCTTGGCCATGGCCGGGGTGAAGTCCTTGGAAGACAAGCCGAAACGGCCGCCGATCACCAGCGGCATGGTAGCCCGCTCGCCGCGCCCCACCGCGCCCGCAAGGCTGGCCACCACATCCAGGAACAAGGGCTCGCCGGTGGCCCCGGCCTCCTTGGTGCGATCGAGCACCGCGATGCGCCGCACGCTGGCCGGCAGAGCAGCGAGCAGATGGTCCACGGCGAACGGCCGGAACAATCGCACCTGGAGCACACCCACGCGCTCGCCGCGCGCCCTCAGTTCGGTTGCGGCCCGACGCGCGGTCTCAGCGCCGGAACCCATGACAATGAGCACACGCTCAGTCTCTGGATCGCCGTCATAGTCGAAAAGATGGTAGCTGCGCCCGGTCATGGCGGCGAAGCGCTGGAAGGCGCGGTCGAGGATCTCCGGCACCTTGGCATAATACGGGTTCACCGCTTCACGGGCCTGGAAGAAGGTATCGGGATTGTGCGCCGTGCCGCGAATGAACGGATGCTCGGGGCTGAGCGCCCGCGCCCGATGGGCGCGCACCAGATCGTCGTCGATCATGGAGCGGATCTGGGCATCGCTGAGCAATTCCAGAGTGTTGAGCTCGTGCGAGGTGCGAAAGCCATCGAAGAAATGCACGAACGGAATGCGCGATTCCAGCGTCGCCACCTGGGCGATCAACGCGAAATCATGCGCCTCCTGCACCGAGGCGGAGCACAGCAGCCCGAACCCGGTGGTGCGCACCGCCATGACGTCCGCATGATCGCCGAAGATGGACAGCGCCGAGGTGGCCAGCGAGCGCGAGGCCACATGGAACACCGTGGAGGTCAGTTCCCCGGCGATCTTGAACATGTTCGGCAGCATCAGCATCAGGCCCTGGGAGGCCGTGAACGTGGTGGTCAGCGCCCCCGATTGCAGCGCGCCATGGACCGCCCCGGCGGCGCCGCCTTCGCTCTGCATCTCCTGCACCACCGGGACATTGCCCCAGATGTTGGCTAGGCCCTCGGACATCCACTGATCCGCCAGTTCCGCCATGGTGGAGGAGGGAGTGATGGGATAGATGGCGCAGACTTCATTGACCCGATAGGCCACATGCGCGGCGGCGGTGTTGCCGTCCATGGTGGTTCGCGTGCTCATCAAGCAGTCCTCAACTCAGGCGCGGATCTGCGCGATGGCGGCGGTGGTTTCCGGCTGCATGTCGATGGCGTGGCAGGGGCATTGCTCGAAGCACACGGCGCAGCCGGTGCACAGGGTCATGTCCACGCGGAAGCCCCGGCTTGGCCCGAGCTTGACGATGGCCTGCTCCGGGCAGGCGGCAAAGCAGATGTCACATTCATAGCAATTGCCGCAGGACAGGCAGCGACGCGCCTCATGCAATGCGGCCGCAGCGTCGAGGCCGCCGGTGACCTCGGAGAAGCCCGTGCGCAGCGCCACCGGCACTTCCGCCTGCCGCGCGGACGCGGCGTCCGTATAGACCGGCAGATGCAGGTCGGCGAAGGCGATCAGCGGATGGGGCATCGCGGGCACATAAGCCTGCTGGCGCAGCCAGCCGTCGATGTAGCGGGCCGCCTTCTTGCCGTGGCCGGTGGCGGCGGTCACGGTGTGGGCGCCGGGGATGACATCGCCACCGGCGAAGATACCCGCATGGCCGGTCATGAGGTCCGGGCCCACC
This sequence comes from Azorhizobium sp., assembly GCA_965227945.1. GTDB lineage: Bacteria > Pseudomonadota > Alphaproteobacteria > Rhizobiales > Xanthobacteraceae > Azorhizobium. The sequence continues at coordinate 624,951 of CBDDGQ010000006.1, forward strand.
ACCACCGCGCCATCGGGATGCAGGGCAATGCCCGGCACGGTACGCAGAAAGGCGCTTTCCGCCCGCTGGCCGAGGGCCAGCACAACGCTGTCGGCGGCCAGGATTTCAAACGTTCCGGTGGATTGCGGCACGCCGGACGCATCCAGCGCCATTACCTCCACCTGGATGGCGGCGGGATCGATCTGGCGGATGCTGCTCAGCCAGCGGAAGGTGACGCCTTCTGCTTGCGCCTCCTCCATCTCGAACCGCTCCGCCTCCATATGGGCGCGGTCGGAAAAGAACACGATCATGGCGTCTTCCGCGCCCAGCCGCTTGGCAGTGCGGGCCGCATCCATGGCGGTGTTGCCGGCGCCATAGACCACCACCCGGCGGCCCAGCTTCGGCGCGCCGCCGGCGCTCACGTCATGCAGCAGGCTGACGGCGGTGAGGACGCGCGCCGCGTCCCGGGCGGGAATATCGATGTGCCGCCCGGCCTGGGCGCCAATCGCCACGAACACCGCGTCGAAGCGCCCCGCCGTCTGCTCCGCAAGAACATCGGTCACCGCATGATTGAGCACGATACGCACGCCCGTGGCTTCGATGCGGGCGATCTCGCCCATCAGCACATCCCGCGGCAGGCGGTAGGCGGGAATGCCGAAATGCAGCATGCCGCCGGGCAGTGGCCCGGCCTCGTGAATCTCCACCTGATGGCCGAGCCGGGTGAGGTGGTAGGCCGCCGACAGGCCGCTCGGCCCCGCCCCCACCACCAGCACCCGCTTGCCGCTGGGCTTGGCATCGATGGGCAGGGTCCAATGCTCTGCCGCGGCGCGATCCCCAAGGAAGCGCTCCACCGCATGGATGCTCACCGTGCTATCCAGATCGGCGCGGTTGCAGGCAGTTTCGCACGGATGGTAGCAAACCCGTCCGTGCACCGCCGGCATGGGGTTGTCGCGCACCAGATGCGCCCACGCCTCCCGGTCCTTGCCCGCTTGCGCCAGCGCCAGCCAGCCCTGGATGTCCTCCCCGGCCGGACAGGCGTGATTGCAGGGCGGCAGATGATCGGAATAGACCGGATGACTGCTGCGGGCGGGCCCGGTCATCCGCAGTTGGGTCAGGTCCACCGGCGGGCTGATGTCGTGGAACAGAGAACTCATGACGTGGCCTTCCAAACGGACACGTCGCGCGCGGCGGGTTGGGCGGCGCTGCCGGTTTCCTTGAGAAAGAATGCCATCCCGATGGCCAGCACGATGCCGGCGATGCCGGCGGCGCCGGAGATCTGGAACGCGCCGAGCGTAAGCCCGCCGCCGTCGGAGAGGTAGTACAGCAGCCAGCCATAGGCCGGTGCCAGCAGGGCACTGAGGGTGAAGACAAGGAAATTGATGGCGCCGGTGGCGCTGCCCTTCACCTCGTCCGGGTTCACCTCCTTGATGATCGCATAAGGGATCATGGCGGCACCGGATCCGATGCCCAGCAGCAGCCCCATGGCATAATGGGGCATGAGGGCCGGCAGATAGAGCGTGATGGACGAGGCCAGCAGCATCACCAGTGCGCCGCCGATCAGCACCGGCTTGCGGCGGCCGAGGCGATCGGCCAGATAACCCAGCAGCGGGCAGCCGATGACCCAGCCCAACGGCACCATGGTCGCGCGGTTCACGGCCTCGGTGTAATCGACGCCGAGACCATCCCGCAGGAACGGCACGCCCCAGATCATGTCGCCGATGGTGGTGGGCAGGAACAACAGTCCGGCACAGAACCCGCAGAGATAGGACTGCGGATTGGACAGCACCACCTTGTAGGGCGCGAACATGGAGAGGAGCGAGGTGCCCCCCACCTTGCGCTCATCATGCCCGGCAGGCGTCGCAAGGAAGATCATCACCGCCAGCACCACCATCGCCACGCCGGACAGGAGCCAGAACTGCTGCCAGCTGATGACCCCATGGATCAGCGGCCCCACGGCGAATTGTCCGGCGGAGCCGCCCAGCATGCCGAAGCATTGGGTAAACCCCACCGCCGTCGCCAGATAGGCCGCCCTCAGCCCATGGGTTGCCAGATAGACCGCACCGGTAAAGGCAAATGCCGAGCCCGCGCCTTGCAGCAGCCGACCGGCTTGCGCCCCACCGGACGAGCCAAGGCCGAACAGGATTGCGCCCGCCGCCGTTAGTAGAATGCCGATGGGAATGACATATTTCGGCCCGAGCCTGTCCAGCGCGGCACCGGCAATGATCGCGAACGCCGAATATGTATAATAATACAGGCCAATCAGCGCACTGACCCCGAGCGCATTCAAGCCGAAGGCGCCGGTGAGCTCCGGGATCATGACACCGGGCGCGGACCGCAGGGCGTATTGCGCGAAATAGAACAGCAGGCAGAAGCCCCAGGCGATCGCAAAACCCGTGCGCACCCGCGGCGTGGCGCCTTGGGCCACCGTATTGACGGACATGTAACGGCCCTTTCGGGAGAGCCAGCGTGCGACGTTCGCACCTAGCCTGCGAAATCATAGCCCGATGGCATTGTTTCGCTGCAGGCTCGGAAACTACTCAGAGCCTGCGTCGCTTAGAGCCTGATTCAAAAATTCATGCGGGTTTGCAATGTCTTGCGATGCGGCGTGTGGCTGAACTGAGCTCCTCCCCGAAATCCGGACAGTGACGGAAGCTACGATGTGACGTCTGCTGATCTCCGGAGACTAGGCGATCAGGACATGCGCAAACGCAGGAACCATGACGCGGGCTTCAAGGCTCGCGTGGCGCTGGAAGCCGTGAAGGGTGAGCGCACCGTATCGGAGTTGGCCGCTGCATACGGCGTGCATCCGACGATGATCCACCAATGGAAGAAGGCGCTCCTGGATGGAGCCGCTGACATTTTCGAGCGGGGCGGCAGGAAGACGGCCGCGGTCGACGAGGACACGGTTCGCGATCTTCACGCCAAGATCGGGGAGCTGGCGGTCGCCAATGATTTTTTGTCACGAAAGCTCAAGCCCTGGACCGGGAAGTGAGGCGTACGATGATCGAGCGCCACCCCCCCTCGTTGTCGGTCGGGATGCAGTGCCGGCTGCTGTCGCTTCCCCGGTGCTCGTTTTATTATGAGCCGCAGGGAGAGACCGAGATGAACCTCGCCCTCATGCTGCTGATCGACAAGCAGTTCCTGGACACACCCGTCTACGGCGTTCAGCAGATGACCTGGCACCTGAGGAACGAAGGGCAGCCGGTGAACGTGAAGCGCATCCGGCGGCTGATGCGCCTCATGCGGTTGATGCCGATCTTCCAGAAGCCCGACACGAGCAGGCCCGCGAAGGGGCACAAGACCTACCCCTATCTGCTTGGCGGCCTGAGGGTGGATCGGCCCAACCAGGTCTGATGCGCCGACATCACCTATCTGCCGATGCGGCGTGGCTTTCTGTATCTCGTCGCGATCATGGACTGGTTCACCCGCAAGGTGCTGGCGTGGCGCGTCTCGAACACGCGGGAGGCGGACTTCTGTGTCGATGCGCTGAATGAAGCCCTGCACAGGTTCGGCTCGCCCGAGATCATGAATACCGACCAGGGATCGCAGTTCACGTCCTTCGCCTGGACCGATCGGCTGAAGCGGGCCGGCGCCCGGATCTCGATGGACGGCAAGGGCCGCTGCCTCGACAACATCTTCATCGAACGCCTGTGGCGGTCCCTGAAGTACGAGTGCGTCTACCTCCACGCCTGGGAAGCCGGCTCGCAGGCCAAGGCTGGCGTCGGGCGGTGGATTGCCTTTTACAACCACCAGCGGCCTCACGCCGCCCATGGCGGGCGGCCGCCCGCTGTGGTCTACTTCAACGGTATCGAAACCGATCAGCAGGCTCGCAGAGTAGCTTAAAACACCCGCGAACCTGTCCAAGGATCGGGGAGGAGCTCACACGTCACCGCATAACGGCGAATAATAGAAGCATGGAGCTCGAATCGAGATAGGCGGAAAGAGCCGCAATTCACACGACATCGAATGCAATTGCAGCCGGGTCGAAAGGCGCCTGAGCATCCAGGAGCGCAATCACTCTGCCGCAAGCCACAGTTGAGATATCGTCACCGGACGCCGCAACCATCGGACCTTTTTGCGGCGGGCGGCTACTCTCCCAAAGTGACCGTATCGACGGGCTGGGAGGCGTAATAGGCAGCGGCCTCGTCGATTTCCGGTTCCGTCATGGCGCGTGCGACATTGCGCATCTGGGCGTTGATGTCGTTGCGGCGCTGACCGGACGCAAAGGCCTGCAACTGCGCTTTCAGATAGACGGCGGACTGCCCTTCGAGCCAGGGACTGCCGGCCTTGTTGTCGAGGCTGCCGTGGCACGCCCCGCAGGGCGCGATGCCGCGGGTCGGCGCGCCGTAGACCACGATGCGGGTCGGCTGTCGCTGCGGCTCTGGATGATAGGCCGGCAACCGCCGCAGAGAGCCGTAATAGGATGCCAGATCGACAATGTCCTGATCGGACAGAGTGACCGCGAACGGCGACATCACCGCATTGACCCGCGCGCCGGAGCGGAAGTCCTCCAGTTGCTTGTAGACCGCCGCGCGATATTGGCCCGCCAGATTGGGGGCGTCAGCCCGGCTGATCCCCGTGGGCCCATGGCAGATGGCACAGCGCTGCGCCAACGTCGCGCCGCGGCCGATCGATTGCGGGCTCGGATGCGCCAGGGTCTGCGATGTCAGCACCACCTTGGAGGTCGGCGCGGCCGCCGGGCCGGCGGGCCCCGCCGGATCGGTGCCGCGCGACAATCCCGCGGCATTGCAGATCGCGTTCCATAGATCAGAGAATTCGAGTTCGCCCTGTGCCTTCGGCAGCACGACGAAGCCGACCAGCGCCGTCAGCAGCACCAGCCCGAGCGTCAGGCCGACGCTGATCCTGAAATGCGCATTGTGGAGCGAGAACAACGGCCCCTCGCTCATCGCTGCGCCCCCACATAGACCGCAGGGACAGAGGTGTCCGACCGCAAGGCGAGATTGAAGATCGGGATCCCGTAATTGGTGATGGTGAGCACGATCATCAGCGCAATCCACAGGCCGTGGCTATTGAGCGCCACGGGCAGTGTGGTCGGCGGGTGCACGGCCACGCTGAACCGATAGGCGCCGACCTCTGCTCGCGGCGCCCTCTGGCCGCGGGCGAGGATCACCAGGAACAGCAGGCCCGACACCAGGAGGACCGCGGCGCCCGCCACCGATATGATGACCGACACCGCCTCCGGCGCCAGCGCCGGATTGCTGAAATCGAAATAGGCCATGCGGCGCGGCATGCCGAGGATGCCGACATAGTGCCAGGGGAAGGTGGTCACCACCATGCCGACGAACCACAGCCAGAGCTGGACCCGCATCAGCCTGAGATCGGCGAGCGCGCGTCCCGTGAGATGCGGCCAGAGATCGTAGGCGATCGCGAAGTACATGATGACGATCGCGCCGCCGAAGATCAGGTGGAAGTGGCCGGTGATCCACTGTGTGTTGTGAACGGAGGCGTCGAGCTGATAGCTCATGTTGATCAGCCCGCCGGCCCCCCCGAAGCCGAGCATGATGAAGGAGAATGCGCTCGCCAGCATCACCGGATTGTCCCAGGGCAACGCCGTGACCCAGCCGAACGGTCCACGCCCCCCGCGCAGCCGCGCCGCGATCTCCACCGAGGCGCAGATCGTGAAGACCGTCAACAGGGTCGGCAGCGCTACCAGCGCGGTGAAGGCGGAATGGATGAACTTGAATCCGGCGCCCACCATCGGATCGGCAAAGACGTGATGGATGCCGATCGGCATCGCCACCACCAGGAACAGGATGAAGGAGATCCGCGCCATGCTGTCGCTGTAGAGGCGGCCGCCGATCGCACGCGGCAGGATCGTGTAATAGGCGATGTAGCTGGGGACCAGCCAGAAATAGACGATCGCGTGCAACGTCCAGGAGAAGAACACACGGGCGAGCCCGGCATCGATGGTCGACCTCAGGCCGAGCGAGACCGGAATGATCTGCAGCAGCAGTTCGAGCGCGGCGCCCACGGCGGTCCAGGCCCAGAGCGAAGCGCCCGCGACGTTCGCAAACATCGCCAGCGGAACCGGCACGCCCGGATTGGCCTTCTTCCAGACCCGCAGGTTGATCGCCATCAGCGCGACCCAGATCCACGAGCCAACCACGACCAGCACCACGCCCAGATAATAGAAGGGGCTGCCGATCAGCGGCGGATAGAAGGTGTAGAGCACCGAGGCGCGGCCCAGCGAGACCGGAACCATCGCCATCACGGCACCGGAGGCAAGCAGGCCAAATCCGGCCCACGCCCAGCGCACCCCGACCAGGCGCTGCGAGAGCGCGGACTCGCTGATGGCATAGCCAAAACCCATGGCGACCAGGGTCGGAAACACATAGGCCATCGCCGTGCCATGGGCGGTGAGCGAGCGGTAATACCATTCGGGATTGGCAAGCCAGGTGTGGAGCGGGCTGCGGATGAGCATCTGCCATGCGCCCAGCACCAGCGCGAGCGCGAACACCACAAAGGCCAGCCAGAAATGCGCCAGGATGAGCTTTCTATTCACCAACACAGCTCAACCTCCCGCCGGTCTTGGCCCGCGCGGTGAACGCGGCCTTGTCGATCACCCGGACCGTGCCCCACATGCCCTCGTGCCCGAAGCTGCAGAACTCCTGGCAGGGCATCAGATAGTCGCCGGTCCTGGCAAAGCGCATGGGCTGCTCCGAGATATAGCCCGGCACCAGCATGGTGTTGACGTTGGTGCCCTGGACCAGGATCCCGTGCACGACGTCGGCGCTGGTTGCGCGCAGGGTGATCGGGGTGTCCGCGGGCACCAGAATGCAGGTCGGCGTGAAGGAATATTGCTGGCCGATCGCCCGCACGGTGACCGAGCCGTCGGGCTCGAGCTTGCTGCCGAGATTGGATTCGACGAATTCGCCGGCGAGATGCAACCGCGCCGGATCCGTGGTGCTGACGCGGGCCTGCGGCATCGTCGCCCGATGCAGTCCGGCGACGGCCGCGAGCACCGTAATCACGATGATAATTGTGATCGAGACCAGCGCCCAGTTGCGCTCGGTGCGGGCAGCGACCGCGGCACCATCCCGGGGGTCATCCGCGCTCATTGCAAGGCCCCACGCGGCAGAAAGACGAGAAAGTAGAACGCCAGCCACAGCGCAACGACGATCGCGGTGGCGATGCCGGCAATGGTCAGCGCCCCATGCGGGCCTGCGGCGACGATCTGGCCGACCGCCTGGTCGTCAGGCGCCTCTCGCTCGGAGGAATGGGAATTCAGCATGGGTTTCCTCAATCGAGTGGCGCAGAGCGCAGCTGGTTGGCTTCCTGGGCGCTCACCGGTGCGCCGCGATTGCCCCAAGACGTGCGGATGTAGCTGACGACGGCGGCAATCTCGTTGTCGGACAGCAGGCCCGCGAAAGGCGGCATGCCGTAGGGCCTGGGATTGCCTTTGGTGCCGGGCGGGTAGCCGCCGTTCAGGACCATGCGGATCGGATTGACGGCGGATGGCATATCAATCGACTGGTTGTTGGCGAGCGGCGGCCAGTGCGGTGGCTTGCCCTCGCCTAGCGCGCCGTGGCAGGTCGCGCAGCGCACGTCGTAGACAGCCTTGCCGAGGCTGATCAGGAGGCTGCTCTCGCTGCCGGGCAGGGCCGACGCTGGCGGCGCCCTCGGCACCGGATCGGCAATGCCCTTCAGATAGACCGCCATCGCACGGGCGTCGTCGTCGGTGAGATATTGCAGGCTGTTATGAACGACCTCGGCCATCGGGCCGTAGACGGCGCCGCGATTGGAAACGCCGGTCTGCAGCAGGTCGGTGATGTCCTTGATGCTCCAGTCACCGAGCCCCGTCTCCCGGTTTGATGTCAGCGAGGGCGCATACCAGTTCTGCAAGGGGATGAGGCCGCCCTTGAACGCCTCCGACCGCGAGTTGCCGCCGAGCGCATTGATCGGCGAATGACACATGCCACAATGGCCGAGTCCCTCGACCAGATAGGCACCGCGATTCCATTCCTCGGATTTGGCGGGATCGTTGCGATATTCTCCTTCACGGAAGAACAGGGTCCGCCAGCCCACGAGCAGCTCCCGATTGTCATAGGGAAACCGCAGGTCGTTCTCGCGGTTCTTCTGGTTCACGGCCGGAAGCGACTTCAGATAGGCGAAGATCGCGTCGCTGTCGGCCCGCGTCACCTTGGTGTAGGAGGGAAACGGCATCGCCGGGTAGATCAGCCCACCATCGGGAAAGCGCCCCGAATGCATGGTCTTGTAGAAATCGTCGGCACTCCATTTGCCGATTCCGGTCACGGGGTCCGGCGTGATGTTTGACGTGTAGAGCGCGCCGAAGGGCGTGGGCATGGCACGGCCGCCGGCGAAAGCTTTGCCCTCCGGGGCGGTGTGGCAGGCAATGCAGTCACCGACCCGCGCCAGATATTCACCGCGCGCCACCTGGTCCCGCGGCGCTGCGGTCGCGGCCTGCTGCGCGTGCAGCAGAGGCGCCGCCAGCACGGACATCAGAAGCACCGAAACGACTTGAAGCATCCGCTGCATGATCGCGCCTCTCACTTCGGCGCACTGCCGCACGGGAGCGGCAGAATGAAGCTCCCCGGCGGGGATGGCGCGCTGTTATCGGACGCCGGCAGCGTGGCCAGATAGGCCGCGACCGCAGTGACATCGGCCTCGGTCAATCTCGCCGCCACGCCTTGCATGCAGTCCGGGGCCTTGGCGGTGCGGGTGCCGTAGCGCCAGGCGCCGAGCTGGGCGCTGACATAGCTCGGCCGCAAGCCCAGCAGGCCGGGTATGGCGGGCTCCATGCCGGTCAGGTCCGGACCATGACAACTGGCACAGGCCGGGAGCTGCGCGGCCGGGTCGCCACCGCTCACCAGCGCCTCGCCGCGGCGCAGGATCTCGCCGCTGACCTCGCTGTGGCCGGGTTGCGGCAGCGGCGGACGCTGGCTGGCGAAATAGTCCGCCATTTCCTGAAGATAGGCATCAGGCAGGAACTCCAGCAGATAATTCATCGGCGGATATTTGCGTCGGCCACTGCGGAACGCGCGCAATTGATTGTCCAGATATCCGGCGGGCTTGCCGGCGAGCCGCGGGAAATAGGCGTCGTTGGTCCCTTCGCCCTTGTTGCCATGGCACGGCGTGCAGGCCTCCACGCGCGCCGCCATCGTGTCAGGCGGCCCGTCTAGGGTCTGGGCGAGCGCCGGCGAGGCCTGAAGCGTCAAGGCAAGTAGAAGTGCAGCGCCGCATGCACTCAGCGTGATGCACGCCGCGGCTACCGATGTCGCGCAAACATTCGTCTGCGCCGCCCCATTGTAATTCTGAAATGACATCTGCCCTGCCCCGTCGCTTTATTCGAGCCAGGCGATCCCGCTCAATCGGCCTGGTGGCGAATTCCGCCGACGCCATTGACGCTGTTCATTGCACACGCCCGCCCCTCGACCGGGGGGCGTGCGCCGCCCGCCTGCCGTCGCTCCATCGGGACTGTGAGCTTCCTCCCCCAGAGGACATGGACCCTGCGCGTTGAATGCAGCGTCGGGTGCTGAAGTGGCACCGCTTGTTGAAGACGATAGGCGGGGCGAGACGACCCGTATTGCAGCCTTTTGCGGTCTTGGACTATTTTTGCATCACAGCAGCTTCACCGCAGGCCCACGGCGCGGGTTGCCTTGGTCTGGTATATCAGCGGCTTGCGCACATGCTCCCGCGCATACGCACCCGGCGTATGTCCGGCGTGATGCTTGAAGCGACGCGTGAAATGGCTTTGGTCCGCAAACCCTACCGTTTGCGCGACCTCGGCCAGTGACATCTCGGACCGCTGTATCAAGTCCTTGGCCCGCTCGATGCGCGCGCGCTCGAGATAGGCGATCGGAGACAGGCCAAAGTGTTGCTTGAAGACACGGCTCAAGTGGAAACGACTGAGCCCCGAAGCCGCGGCCAATTCGGCGAGGGAGATCCTGGTGTCCAGCGGCTGGTTCATGAACTCCAGCGCCCGCCGGAGGGCTGCGACATTGCTCCCGGAAAAGCCGCCGTGCGCTGCCGTCGAAACTCCATATCGGCGGAGCAGATGCACCAAAAGCGCCATGGTGAGGGACTCGATCAGAATATCCTGCGTCGGATGGGCGGACTGCAGAAGTTCAGACGAAAAGATTGCACCAAGATGTTCGACACAGGGGTCCTGGACCCGAAAAACATGCTCCAGTTGGGGGCGTGCATAGGTGCCGGCCCGGCCGAGCTGGTCGGCAGCCTCGGTCAAAAGATCCACCGACAGAGCGATCCGCAGGTGCGGCGGCAGGCGACCGCGGAACGTGGCCTCGTGGCCGGCAGGGACCATCATCATGTCCCCCGGTTTGAACGCGCTTTCGAACGTCTGACCAAACCGCTTCTGGAAGATGTACGAAGAGTGGCCGCGCGCGATCAATACGACATGATGGTCGCGAGGCGGCATGGGCTCGGCTTTGGCGGCGTGACACGGGCCGTATTCGTCCAGCAGGACTCCGGTCCAATTTCGCCCTTCACTGGTTGCCAAGCGCGGACAATAGGGAAGCTGTGATCGCGCCAGGCCGATGCCGCTGATCGCATCCTTTTGGTGTGGAGATCCCAGGAGCATTTCTGAAGCCGTCCGCAGCTCGGCGAAGTATTTGACCTATTCGAGAATATATCGCGAGCCCCCTTGGATTGTGAAGGCTCGAAACGGACAGGGCACATGCCGAACCGGACAGGCCGGGCTCAAAGGCGAGGATGTCCCCTGCCGCCACAAGGCGCGACGCGCGCAACGCGTCGGATGTCTCGATCCTAATGAGACGATGGAAGCCCCGCCGGACACTCGTCGATGTGTTCTCACCTTGATTGCCGAACCGCTCGCCCCTAAAAAACCACAGCCAGGGCTTTGCGGCTTCTGGATCACCGCTTTTGGCCGCACGGCATCGCGCCGTCCGGTCGAACGCAAGCAATTCATTTGGAAGGGGCTAGCACCATTGCGACAGCCCGGGACGTCTCCCCTTCGAAAGGGCTCAGCTCAAGTCGAGGCCGTGGACAGACCCGCCGTCGGACTACACGACCGGCTTTACGCTCCAACCAAGCTCGCCTCGGTCTATGACGCCCTCTTGACTCAGGGTCATTCACCGGCAGGGATCTTGGAGGGCCTCGATCTGGGGATCGAGGATGTCCATTCGCCGCATACGCGGATCTCCCTCAGCCAACTGATGACGGCCTATCGAAACGCCATCAGGCTGTCGAACGATCCACACCTTGCGTTTCGCATCGGCGGCACGGTCCACATCTCCGCCTACGGGATGTACGGCTATGCCATCTTGTGCAGTCCGGATTTCCGGACGGCCATCGATTTTGCGATACGCTACCATGTGCTGGCCACGCCGCTGGCGATGGTGGATCTCACGGAAGCGGATGGGCTGGCCGTGTGGTCCATCGAGCCCCACGCGCAGACGTTGGGCGATCATGCCCTTTGTCGCTTCGTGATCGAAAAGCAAATTGGCGTCCACATTTCCCTGATGCGGGACCTCATGGGTCCCGCGTTCGCCCCGCAGGAAATCCATCTGAAGTATACAAAGCCCACCGACTTCAGCATCAGCGCCAGCGAGATCGGTTGCGCGGTTTGCTACTCCAAGCCGGCGAACAGGATCATCTTCCAAGCCGAATGGCTCGACGCCAATGCAACCCTCGGCAACAGGACCACCTATTCGCATGTGGTCGACGTCTGCGACAAGCTTCTTGCGGATTTTGCGTTGCGCACCGGCGTCGCAGGACAGATACGTGAGATCCTGCTTCGCGACATTTCAAACCCTCCTGCATTCGGCTCGATCGCGCACCGTCTCGGCTTGAATGAACGGTCGCTTCGACGCGCACTTGAACGGCAAGGTTGCTCATTCCGGGACCTCCGCGACGAGCTGAGGGTCCAATTGGCAGTGGAGTATCTGCGGGGGACTGCGCTGACAAACGACGACATAGCGGTGGCACTGGGGTTCAGTGACGGAGCTGCTTTCAGGCGTGCATTCCGACGCCGCACCAACAAGTCTCCCAGCCAGGTCAGGAACGAGCCGCCATCAGCGAACTGATCGACAGATGCTTTTGCGTCCGCCGTCCCGCCAATCTGCCGACGCACGGAATCACCGCTGCCGGTGGCTTCGACCCGCGAACCCGCAAGTGGCCGGGTTCTGCCAGGGCGAGGCAGCTGGAGGGTTTTCGAGCGCCGTGGATACCGGTTCGCGTGAAGAAAACGGGCTAAAACAAATAGCTAGAGACTTTTACCGATTCAAAGAAACGGGGTAATGCCCTAGCCGCCATCGCTTGATCCAGTCTGCGTTCGGTCGATCCAGACGGTCATGCCGGGCTCGAGGTCCGGGTGTTTGGGCGAAGGATCGACGCGCAGCCGAAATGTGCTTCGATCATAATCACCGACAACTTTGGCCGCCTGCCAGGTTGCGAACACCCCGAGCCGCCTTAACTCGGTTACGCGGGCCATGAAAGTCCCAGGCACCCCTGCAACGCCTATATGGACGTTCTTGCCGACCGTCAGGCCGCCAAGATGGTCCTCGCGCACGTTGAAGGACAGCCATTCCTTGCCCGTGGCTTCAATCGTCAGGACGGGCTGACCGGCACGTATGTTTTCGCCCACCTCCGCAACAACGACGCTCACGATGCCATCCGTCGGTGCGTGCATCACCGTCTTGTCGAGCCTGCGTTCAAGCTCAGCGACGGCGGCGAATGCGGCCTGCACCTCGGTGTCCGCAATGGCGCGCTCCTCTCGCGTCGGCCCGGCCGCGGCCGCATCGTAACTGGCCTGGGCCTGAGCGACATCCATGAGCGCGCTGTCGGCATCGTGCTGAGCCTGGTCGAGAGCCTGCTGCGACTCGAAATTTTTACGCGCCAGCGTCCTCGTCCGGGTCAATTGCGCCTGAGCGTATTCCAGCCGAGCACTGGCCTTGTAAATCCCGTTCTTCAGATACGTGACCTGCTCGCGGCGAACGCCGGCATAGACCTGATCGCGGTTCGCGATCGTCGCCGCGAGCGCAGCGCGGGCCTGGTCGAGCTGAGCCGTCAACTCCACCGCCGCCAATGTCGCCAACACCTCCCCTGCCCGGACGCGCGTGCCCTTCCCTACGGCCAACGACGCGAGTTGACCGCCAACCTCCGGTGCGATGCTGATTTCAGTGGCACGCACCACGCCGACGATCGGCGCAACCGATCTGTCATACCGCATTGCGTATACTCCGACACCAACGGACAGGACGGCGGCGCCGAGCACCAGAAGCACAACCTTAAGCCTGAGCATCTGCTAGTCTCTTCCTCGCCACGAGCATGCAGACGGCCGCAAGACCAAAATAAACCAGGGCAAGGCAGCTCAATCCCGTCCAGCTCGCTGCAACCTCCCGGAGGCTGGCACCGAGCTGATTGATGCGAACCAGACCGTCAATCGCAAAATCGGCCGGAAACAAACGGCCGAATGCGAGCGCCGCATCGGGTATCGCCTCCCGCGGCCACGCGAATCCTGTCGTGAAGAACACTGGCAAGCCGGTCGCCAACAGCAGGAGCGTCGCGTTCTCCGGTCGCGTCAGCATCGCCCCGATGGCCTGACCTAAGAAGCTCGTCGCGAGCACAAACAGCGCGGCGAGAGCGAACAGTTCCGGAAGATGACCGAGCGTGGAAAACCCATACACACGCGGAAGAACGATCAGATAGAGGGCAAGGGCAGGCATGTAGATCGTCACATGCGCACAGCCGCGCCCGGCCACATCGGCGAGGACGCCTCCTGCCCCACCCCGCGTTCCACAGGCCAGCATTGCCGCACCGATCAGGAGCGTTTGCTGGAGGATGAGAATGAAGGCCGCGGGGACGATATAGCTGGCGTAGCCACCGACCGGGTTGAACACCGGCTGCAGCAGGATGTCCGCAGGGCTGGCCCCTGCCAGCTTCGCCTTGACGAGGCTGCCATCCGGCCGGCCGCCACGGGATGTCAGGTCGGACGTCAAGGCGGCAATCGCGGCAGCGACGCCACTGGCCGTCGACCGGAAGATGAACAGATAGGTCGCATCCGCATAGACCGGGATATGAACATTGATGCCCTTGAGGAGATCGCGCTCCGTACCCGGTGGCACGTCAACGGCAGCGAACACCTGCCCCTGGTCGATCTCCTCGCGGGCCTCGGCGAGCGTTCGCGGACGGGAGGCCACTCGCACGGCGCCGCTCGCATCCAATGTCTCCACGATCTGGCGGCTCACGTCGCTCATGTCATTGTCGACGACGGCGATCGGAAGCTCTCGCAGGATCTGGTTGAGATAAGGCTGCGGATAAAAAAAGCCATAGATCAGTGGCGCCAGAATCAGAATGGTGAACGCGCTCCGGTTGCCGAAGAGGCGCCGCCATTCCCCCCGAAACGCACCGCCCAATCCGGGCGCCCCCGCATCGATTTCCGGCTGCTCCGGTGGGCGATCCGTTTCAAACCAACGGCTGCGGATCAAACTCCGCATGCGCAGTAGGGCGAGCACACTGTAGAGCGCCGTGAGGCCCGCGAGCACGGCGAATGACACCGCCGATGCCGAGATCGGCAATCCCCGCGCTGCCTGACCCAGCAAGACCGACATATACCAGCGGAGCGGCAGGACCGCACTCCACCCCTGCGCGAACGCATTCATGCCGCTGATCGGGAAGCCGACCCCCGCATACCCAAAGGCCGGCGAAACCAGCACGCCGGCCAGACCCAGCCCGGTCGCCAGATCGCGCACCAAGAGCTGCGACAGCGCTCCGAGGGAGAGATAGGAGACGATCAGCAGGATGCCGGAGGCAACCATCATCGGCACATCGCCTTTGAACGGTATCTCCAGCACGCCCTCGAGGATCAAAGGCTCCACGAACATGATGATCGCGAATATGACGACCAGCGGAGCGAACTTTCCGGCCAAGGCGACAATGGGATTACCGCCCGCACATGCGATCCATTCCCGCCCATCCCGCCGGCGGAATTCCGACCCGACGGAATAGCCCCCTGCCAGGGCGATGATCGCGTGCAGGACCATTGGGAGCAATGTGCGCAGCAGGAACTGGGCGTAGTTCTTCTGCGGGTTGACCAGAGTGATGGCCTCACTTACCAGCGTCCCGATTGCCACGGGACCCGGCGCCGCCCGACCGGCGGGAGCCGCCGCCGCCGCGGCGGCCGACAACGTATCGCTCAGACCCGATGAGGCGATCCCCGCGGTCGTCAAGAACTGCTGGTTATAGAATGCGACGACCTGCGGCCGCCGCTGAGCCTGCAGATCTCGCTCAAAGTCCGCGGGAATGTAGACTGCGGAGATCGATGCGCCGGATCGCAAATCCCGTACCGCGTCCGACAACGTCGCAGACCGGCCCACAATGCGCAGACTTGGAGAGGCTGCGATGTATTCCGCCACGGCGCGCGAGGCGTCCGACCTGTCCTCGTCCACGACCGTGACACCGAGCCCCCGGATGACCGAGTGGCTGAACACGGTCGCAAGAACCAGGAACGCGAAGGCGGGAACGCCGAAGATGAGGATCATGGCGACACGATCCCGAAGCAACCACCGACATTCGCGCCGCACGACGCACAGGAAGCCAGGGGGCGTCGTGGTCGTCATGATCGCGAGCGCCAGTCGAGATAGGCACTCATGCCCGGCCTCAACTCGGGGATGGGCTGAACCGGATAGGCGCGGATCGAGAACGTTCGCAGGTCGAAATCACCCGTCGCTCGAGTGGCGCGCCAGCTCACATACTCGCCCTTCGTCGCAATCAGCTTGATCACCACCGGAATGCTGCGATCGCCGAGCGCGGGGATCCGCACGGCGAGTTCATCCCCGACCTTCAGCGACTTCACGAGATCTTCGCGGAGATCGAAATGAATCCAGAGATCGTCAAGGTTGATCAGCGATAGCAGCGGAACGCCCGGGGCGACATATTCGCCCGGCTCGACGTTGCGCTGATAGACCTGGGACGCAATCGGAGCCCGGACCACCAGTTGGTCGATAATGGATTGCACGGCCCGGATATCGGCATCGGCCTTTTCGACATTGGCTTTGGCGATATTGCGCTCTTCCTTGGTGTAGCCGTTGACGGCGAGATCGTAGGACGACTGGGCCTGGTCGACGGATCGCTCGCTCTCGTGCAGGGCATCGGTCGCTTGATCGAGGCGGGCCTGCGGCGCATTTCCCTGCTCCGTCAAGGTATGCGTGCGGTCAAACGTCTTCTGCGCGAGCACCAGATTGGCTTGCGCACGGGCCAGCTCGGCCTTCCGTGCGGCAAGGGTTTCTGCCCGCGTTCCCACCAGGACGTTGGCGAGCTGAGCCTCCGCGATGGCCTTGGCCGCCACCATCTGATCTCTCTTCGCGATCGTCTCGGGATTTTCGATGCTAACGAGCACGGCACCGGACGCAACGTCCTGGCCGCGGGCGACCGGCACCTCCTTGACCCGACCGTCCACGCGGGCCGCGATGTCGAGCCGCGTCGCATCGACCTCGCCCTGCACCAGCAAGGGCTGCGGCTTCAGGAGATAGAAGACCGACAGGCCCGCGACAACCGCGGCGATCAGCACGACGATTGCAACCGGGGCCGTGGAGACGCGCCGGCCAAGCCTCTGATCAGCCTGATCGACGGGCTTTTGCCCTTCCACGCTTTCACTATCATCCATGCATGACTCTCTCATCGGCATAACCCGATGGGCGGGGGTCCGATCGTCTTGCGTGCAACAGCATCGATAGACGGGCGGCCGACGAGATAGCAGGCAAGGCCCGGGAGATATTGCGCCGTCTTGCGCCCGATTGACTGAAATTGCTCGAAGCGCGCGATCGTCTTCGCAATCAGAGCAGCCAGCTCACGAATAACAAGTTCATCGGGCTCCCGTTGAAAGGGGGTCGCCCGCACGCAAGCCGTCGATCTCGATCGCGCTGGTGCCCTGGCGCTTGCCTCGCCGCCGCACCTCCGCGCCGTGCGTTTGACGTGGCATCCGACCTCGGCGGCCGGTGGGCCAGCCAAAGACTGTCTTTGTTCGGTGGACTCGTATTGGGTGCGCTCGGCGCCTTCTGGACGGCTCAGCTCCTCGAGCAAAAATACGAAGGAGTCGTGACGGTAGCCGGTCCGGTGTCGCAGCCCCATCTCGCAGGTGCGATTGGCAGACAGATCAACTTCCGCGGGTTGGGCATCGAGCACAGCGTTGATTTCGCACGTTGCAGAGCGCACGAGTGCGAATGCAACAGCCCGCGATCGTCGGCAGTGCCGCAGCAGTTGGCTCTAATGGGGATATCGGCATCGGAGGCCAAGTGATCCGCGATATCTCTCAGTTTCTTGGTAAGGCCCAGATGGATGGCAGAACAATTGGGATGGGCCGCCACCCGGTCCACTTTTCGCGAGATCGCAAGCCTAAGGGCGGCCCATTCACCTCACCTCTCGGCTGGGACATGCCCCATGCCCCAGCGCCCACCATGGCGGGGGAAGACGCGCCGCGTGTTCAGGCTTTCATTGCCGGGGCACGGCTTTAAGGCCTCGACAACGCCCGCACCAAGCTTGCGCAGGCGGGGACTCCCGCATCGCGAATAGCTCCCCGGCCCGGCGAAGCCAGCGCGTCGCCAGAGGGTTGATGAGCAGCTGAGCGACGGGGACGGTCGCTCGACACAGCCACCGTCATGATACGCGCCGCCGCTAATCGAGCCCTTCCACCGCAACCATATGGCGCTCCGACGTACCTACGGTGTATTTTCGCGCCGCCACGTATTCCGGAGAGTTATAGCAACGCTCGGCCGCCTCCAGGTCGGGAAAGCGAGCAACGATACTTCGCTCATAGGCTCCGCCCTCAAAGATGGTCTGCTTGCCGCCGCGCGCCAAAAAGACGCCGCCATATTTCTCTATGGCCGGGCCGGCAAGAGCGACATATTTGTCGTAGATGTCAGGGTCGGTCACATGGACGCGTGAACACCAATAAGCACTCATCTTCCGTTTCTCCAGACAATAGACCTCTGATCAGAGAGCGCATACCCCGTCACTGGCCGACCGCCAGCGAAGGGGTATGCCGGTTGAACCACCGCTGGTAAAACGCGTTAATTCTTCCGCGCATCCGCATAGGGATAAGCGAGATCGCCAGACTTGTAGGCCGGTGGGAAGATAATGACTTCCTTGCCCGGTTGCGTGAACTGCTGGATATCGTTGCCCTTGATATTGCGAAATTGCACGGCGAACATCCTGGGCTCCACCCACTCGCCGTCCGGGCCGAACTTGATGTCGCCGACCACCGTCTTGAACTCATGGCTATGGATGTATTCGATGAGCTTTTGCTGATCGAGACCTCCGGTTTTTGTCACGGCCTCCTGCAGGACCTGAAGCGCAGAATAGACGAAGGCCGGGACATAATAGCCAAGCGCGTCAACCCCCTGTTCGCTGGCTTTCGCCTGGTATTTCTTCAACATGTCCTCGATCCCCGGAAACTTCACCGTGGGCTCAGGAATATATTGCTCGAAACTGACAATGCCGTTCAGAGTCTCACCCAATTGCTGTTTGATGGCAGCATACTGTGTCCCAACCATCGCGCCGCCAAATACCTTCGGCTCGAGGTTGATCTCATGCGCGGTTCGGATAATGCCGACCGTGTCCGCAGGATAGGATGCCACGAAGACCAAGTCGGGCGATGTGGCCTGTATTGCCCGCAATACCGGGGTGAAATTGACCGTGCTCGGCGGATATACCTTGTCATAGACCACCGTCAGGCCGAGGCGCTTGGCTTGGGCGCGTGCGCCTTCGAGGGCATTCTTGGAGAATTCGGCGTCCGCACCCACCAAGGCCACCGTGGTGGGTTTGGGGTTCATCATCATCGCGTTTTCGAAGAACCCGCGAGTCAGAGCATCCTTGCCGTTTGGTCCATAGGGCTGGATCTGGAAATAGCCCGGATATTTGAATTGCTCATTCACCGCGAGCGCAAACATGCCCATCAGCAAGCGCTTGCGTTGTATGATCGTCGGCATCGCTGGCGCTGTCTGGTTTGTGTTGTTCGATAGCAGAAGGTCGACCTTATCCACATCGAGCAACTTGGAATATATGCCTGGCACCAGCCCTGGATTGCTCTGATCGTCATAGACCACGAGTTGGACGGGCCGGCCGATCAAGCCGCCAGCACTGTTGACTTCGTCAGCCCAGATTTGCGCCCCCAGAAGCGCCGCTTTGCCGTTTCCGGCCAGGGGGCCCGTCAGCTGCATCGCAAACCCGATCTTGATCGGATCCGCCGCTTCAGCGCTGCCCACAGCCGCCATGGCCGCCCCCGTCAGCGCCGCGAGCGCCAAAGCGGTTCGGCGAGAGATAAATTCTCCACGTAAGATTTTGGACATTCTGATCATTGCCGTTTCCCTCCCAAGATAATTCTGATTTTTCTTTTATATTTAGACACCGAGATAATACTGTCTTATGAGATCACTCTTTTTCATCTCATCCGGATTCTCGCCACGAAACGCGATCTCGCCATGGACGATGACGTATCCCTTGTCGGCGATCCGCATCGCCTGAGTGAAGTTCTGCTCCGCCATGAGCACTGTCAGGTGATAGCGCTCCTTGAGTTGGGCGATCATGTCCATGGTCCGACTGACGAACAGCGGCGCGAGACCCACCGACGGCTCGTCGACGATCAAGATGCTCGGCGCCGTCATAAGCGCGCGGGCCAGTGCCAGCATCTGTTGCTCGCCCCCGCTCATGGTGCCGGCGAGCTGCGTGCGGCGTTCCGCCAGTCGCGGAAATGCCTCGTAGCAATAGGCGATGTTGTCCTTCAATCTCGCCCGCGCCGTGGGACGGAATGCCCCGAGAAGCAAATTTTCCTCCACGCTGAGCCGCGGAAACAACCGACGCCCCTCAGGTACAAGCGCGATGCCCAGATCAACGATGGCATCGGTCTGCATGCCGACCAGGTCATGCGCCCGGCCGTCGATGGTGGCGACGATCCGGCCCGACGTCGGCCGCACCGCCCCTATGATGGTCTTGATGAGCGTACTTTTTCCGTTGCCGTTGGTGCCAAGCAGGGTCACGGTCTCCCCGGCCGCCACCTCCATGCTCACATTGTGCAGGATGCGCACGTTGCCGTAGCCGGCATTGAGGTTCTCGATGCGGACTTCACTGGCCAAGATATGCCCCTATCACCCGATCGTCAGCGATCACCGATTTCGGCGCGCCATCGGCGATCTTCTGCCCGGCCACCAGCACCACCAGCCGCTCGGAAAACGCCATCACCGCGCGCATGATGTGTTCAATGAAGATGATCGCCACCCCTTTGCCGCTCAGGCGCAGCAGCAGGGCGAGGATCTCGTCCACTTCTGAATTCGACAGGCCTGCCATGGCCTCGTCAGCGACCAGCAGCGTCGGGCTGGTCGCCATGGCGCGTGCGAGCTCGAGCTTGCGCATTTCCACCTGCGTGAGGTCTCGCGGCAGCCTGTGGGCCTTGCTGACGAGGCCAAACTCGCCGAGCATGTGCAGACTGCACTCTCGGATCTCCCGCTCGCTCATCCGGACGCCGCCCCGCGCGCCGACGGCGTATTCATGCGGGATGCGCAGATTGTCGATCAGGGTCAGGCTGTGAAAAGGGCGCGGCAGTTGAAAGCTGCGGCCGATACCCAGCCAGGCGCGCTTATGTGCCGGCATGCCGACAAGGTTGCGGCCCGCGAAGACGATGGTTCCGCTGTCTGTGCGGAGGGTCCCGCAAAGACAATTCGTCAATGTGCTCTTGCCCGAGCCGTTCGGGCCGATCAGCCCGAGCCGTTCGCCCGGTCGCACCGACAGAGTGACATCGTTCAAGGCGACGAACCCGCCGAACCTTTTGGTGATGTTGCTGGCCTCGAGGAGCGTGCCACCGTCGGCGGGGACGGTGCGAGTACCGCCGGCTTCCATCGTCATCGATTTTGCGCCGAGGCTCATGATCCGCCCCTCTTTTCCTGCACCAGCACTGCGCTCAGCAGATTTTTCTCCGGCTCTGGCCGCGTGCCGCGCAGGGACCGGATGAGACCGAGAATGCCGTTCGGCGCCGCGATCACGAACACCACCAGCAGAATGCCGACCACCAACAGGTTGACGGACGAGGAAATCATGACCGTCATGGCCTGCTGCATCGAGCCAAGGAGCACCGCCCCGATCACCGGGCCGAGCCAGCTCGTCGTGCCGCCCACCAGCGGCATGGCCACGCTGTTGACCGTATAGGCCAAGCTGAATGACGAAGTTGGCTCAACATAGGTGAGATAAAAGGGGAGAGGTGCTCCCGCCATGCCCATGAATGCACCGCTGATGGTGGCGGCGGTCAGTTTCAGCCGGAGCGTTGGAACGCCTGCCGCCTCGGCGGCCGCCTCGTCGTCGCGCACCGCGGCCAGGCCGAAGCCGAATGTCGACCGCTCGATGACCCGCGCCACCACGATCGCCGACACCGCCAACACCACCATCAGGAAGAAGAGATAGTTGACGTAGCTGCCGAACAGCGGCGCCGAGTCCGGCCGCATGATGTAGATTCCTCGCGAGCCGCCGACATAATCCCAGTTGGTGATGAAGGTCTGCACGACAACGGAAAGCGCCAGCGTCGCTATGGTAAAATAGACACCCCGCAAGCGGATGGTCAGATACCCCATCGCCAGACCGATGCCACCACACAGGATGCCGGCAATGCCGATCAATAGGGGGATCGGCAGATCCAGCCATTTGTTGATGGCGGCGGCACTGTACAATCCGATCGCCAGGAAGGCCGTGGTGCCAAAATTGACGTATCCGACATAACCGCCGAGAATGTTCCAAGCCGTTGCCAGAACAACGTATTGCAGCACAAAATAGGCGGCGAATACGTAGTATTCGTTTGTGACCAACAAACTTGCGCCCACGACAGCCATGCCGACGAGCACCGCCAGGAGAATGAACCGCGCATTAGACATCAGGCTCTCCCGAACAGGCCGGCCGGCTTCACCACGAGCGCAATGAGCAAGAATCCGAAAGCGATGGCGGGCGACCAGGATGGCCCGTAGAAAGTGGCCGTGATGCTCTCTGCCACGCCGACGATCACGGCAGCGACGAACGTGCCCGGAAGCGATCCGATGCCGCCCAGGACGCAGATCGCGAAGATGCGGCCGATAAAGTCGCGCCCCATGGAGGGCTCAACCGGCTGAAGGATGATCAGGAACGCCCCGGCCAAGGCAGCCGTTGCCGTCGACAGCCCGAACGCGATGCGTTTGATGCGC
Source organism: Azorhizobium sp. (assembly GCA_965227945.1). Taxonomy (GTDB): domain Bacteria; phylum Pseudomonadota; class Alphaproteobacteria; order Rhizobiales; family Xanthobacteraceae; genus Azorhizobium. The sequence goes on from CBDDGQ010000006.1 coordinate 647,102, forward strand.
ACCGGTGCGGCTCCCATGAGCTGCAATGCGAACTTGTCCTGCGCCACGGCCATGATCGCCCGCCCGGTGAAGGTTCGCATGAAGAACATCTGAAGGCCGACGAGCAGCACGACCGATGCGATGAACGGAATGACCATCCGCATCGGCAGTGATATCGCTCCGAAATTGAGGCTTGGCCCGATATAGGGGGCCTCAACGAGGCGGTAGTCCACGCCGAAGACAAGCTGCAGGCTCACCTCAGTGATGAACAGCAGGCCGAAGAAAAAGGCGAGGCCGCGGATCAATTCCGTGCCGCGTCGCTCAAAGGCGACTTCGTAGCAGGAGTAGAGCAAGGCACCGAGGAAATAGAACGGCACGGTTGCAAGAACACCGATGAGGATCGGGTCCCACCCGAATTGGGTGTTCAGGACATAGGCGATGAACGACCCGAGCAGGATCAGCGCTGGATGGGCAATGTTACTGATGCCCAGCATGCCGAAGGCGATTGAGATGCCCACCGCCATGGCGGCATAAAACCCCCCAACGAGAATCCCCGACAATACGGCATCGATCAGCAATAACAGAGATTGTCCCATCGCATTCCCGCCTCCCTTGGCATTTCCCTAGATCTTTATTATTCTGTCTTTTTATATTTCTCTCTTCATGCGGTCCGGATTGGCGTCCGGTCCATGCCAGAGACCGATCTCAGGGCAGCAGCAACGACGCGCCCTGGGTCTTGCCCGCTTCCAGATCGCGATGCGCTTGGGCCGCGTCCGCCAGGGCATAGCGCTGGCCGACAAGCGGTGTGACAATGCCCTTGGCCACGAGGTCGAACACGACCGCAGCCGAAGCCACCAGGTCCTCACGCTGGGCAATGTAGGTCGCGAGCGTGGGGCGCGTGTAATAGAGCGAGCCGGCCTTCTGAAGCTGCGCCGCCTCAAGGGGCGGAGGCGCACCGGTGGTGGCTCCGAAAGTGACAAAGTACCCACGAGGCGCCAAGGACGCGAGCGTCTCTGCAAACGTGGTCTTGCCGACGGAATCGTAGGCCACCGCGACACCCTTGCCATCGGTGAGGGCCCGAACCCGCTCGGCGATCTTCTCGCTCTTGCGGTCAATGACGGCGTCATACCCGTGCTCCCGCGCGAGTTTGATTTTGTCCTCGCCGGTGGTGACGCCGATCATCCTGGCGCCAAGATGCTTGCCCCATTGGCCCGCGATCAATCCGACCCCGCCCGCCGCCGCATAGAACAGGACCTGTTGTCCCGGCTGCACAGCAAAGCATCGGTTGAGCAGATACTCAGCCGTCATGCCCTTCATCATCACCGAGGCCGCAGCCTCGTCGCTGACCCCATCGGGCACGGTCACAAGGCGTGCCGCCGGCATGATGCGATAGGTGGCATAGGCGCCTGGCGCCGACCCGCCATATGCCACGCGGTCTCTGACCTTGACGTCGGTGACACCTGGCCCGACCGCCTCGACGATGCCGGCGGCTTCCGCCCCCACCCCGGCGGGAAGGTTCATTGCATAGGAGCCATCGCGAAAATAGACGTCGATGAAATTCAAGCCGATCACGGTCTGCCGCAGCAGAACCTCACCCGGGCCGGGCGCCTCGAGCTCGATGTCTTCGAGCTTGAGGACCTCAGGACCGCCTTGGCTCGCCATACGGACAACTTGAGCTCTGATTCCCATAAATGATCGCCTTATGAGTCGCGTGATTCCAATTTTTAGACATCAACTACTTCAGTCCAAGGGTGTCGCTCATGAGAATTACGTATTTTCTGTCATGTCGTGGAGCATCGATCAGATTGAGGACGGATCTGATCGGCAGCCGCCTCAAGAGGCTTTCTTCATTTCGGAGGGAGCCCGCAGCCGCACGCTGTCCGGTATTGGCAGCGGTGGATTCGCGCTATCGAGAAATTCGACGGTGGTGAACAGAAGATCGGTGGTCCCGATGTTCTCGACAGCATGCACCATGTATTCGTCCGGCCCGAAGATCAGATGTCGGGTCTCGCCCTGATAATGCTCCACATCGATGATGCGGCCGTCTTCGTAATAACCCCGGGCCTTGCCGGCATTGTGGGCCGTCCAAAAATACGTCAAGACATGCCGATGGAAGCCGCAGCGCTTGCCGACCGGAATGCTCAGGTGCCAGACCCGCACGCGATCCGTCTCCGACACCAGAACGCTGCCCACACAGCCATTGTGATAGCCGGCATCGAATTCTCGCTGCAGGTCCACCGACCAGTTCGAGCGGAGCGATCCTTCCGCAACCTTATCCGTCATGGGACATTTCCTTGTGGCTTGGAATTTCAGGCGGCGCGCCGTGTGGCATCAAGCTGGCCGAGGCGCTCCATCTCTCCCTTGAGAGCTGCGGCTTGCTCGGTCGAAAGGCCGCGCAGAGGCGGCAGCATTCGCGCCCAGCCGGCATCATCCGTGCGCCAAGCGTGAACCTGCTTCACGGCCGCGATCAACGGAAATTTTTGAATGATCTGGCGAAACTCCGTCAGTTTCGCCTGCAATGCGTCCCGCTCACCTCCGGCAGCGCGCGCGACCTGGTGCGCCAGGGCCGCCGAGATATTGGTCGAGCCGGAAATGACGCCGGCACAGCCGGCGGCCAACGCATCGGTCAGCATCGCCTCTGAACTTGGATAGACGTCAAAGTCATCCGGCCCCACATAGGAGGTGGCGGAAGCGAAGCTCCCGGAGGAATCCTTGATGCCCGCAATGATGCGGCCGTACCGATCCCGCAGTCGGTGGACCAGCGTGAGCGGGATGGCGACCATCGTCACTTGCGGAATATGGTAGAGATAAAGCCTCAGGCGATCATCGGCGAGGGATTCAATGAGCCGCGAATAGTAATCGTAGAGCCCGTCTTCCGACGGCTCCTTGGTGTAATAGGGCGGCAACACCAAGAGGTTGGGGAAGCCGGCCGCGAGCGATGCCCGGCCAATCGCGATGGCATCTCCCACGGAGGGCGAGCCGGCCCCCAGGAGCACCGCGTCGGCCGCAATGCCGGCCGCGGCGAGGGAGTCGGGTACCCGCAACCGGAATGACAGGGGCAGCGCCGCAGCTTCTCCGGTGGTGCCGAGAGGCGCCACACCGTCGCACCCTGCCGCCAGCAGGCCCTGGCAATAGCGCGTCAGGCCCCTGAGGTCCGGCTCGCCATCGGCACCGATGGGTGTGATCGCGGCCGCATAGACGCCCTTCCTTGCCTTGGTCATCACGCCACGTCCTTTCTGGCCTGGGCCACGACACCCCGGGTCTTGACCACTACCTTGATGGCGTCGTCGATGCGGTTGCGCGCGTAATGCAACGCGGTCGGAAGATCGGCGAGGGCGAAGGTGTGGGTATGGATCAGCGTGGCGTCGAACCGCTTCGCCGCCATGAGCGCCATGGCGCGGTGGGTTGCGCTCTTGCCTTCGCCACGGATGCCGTAAACATAGATGTTGTTCTTCACCAGCGCGCCGATATCGGCCAGCACCGGCGCGTGAGGAAAGGCGGCAAGGCAGATTTTGCCGCCGCGATTGACCATCTGCGCGGCCTCGTTGATGGCATTTTCAGTCCCCGCGCATTCCACCACATAATCCGCGCCGCGGCCGGTCATCTCCTTGACGACTGACACGAGGCTCTCACGGCTCACATTCACCACCCGGTCGGCACCGAGCTGGCTGCCGATGGCCAGCCGCGCATCGCGGGTGCCCGACAAGATCACGGGATCGGCGCCGAGCGCCTTGGACACCGCCACTGCCAGCAGCCCGATCGGACCCGGACCGGTCACGACGACACTCTCGCCGGCGATCAAGCCCCCGAGTTCCGTGAGCCCGTACATGGACGTGCCGGCCGTCACCACCAGCGTCGCCTCTTCGTCGCTCATATGACTGGGGACACGCGACAGGGTGTTGATATTGTTGATCGCATATTCAGCAAATCCGCCATCGGTCGTGAAACCGTTGGCGCGATGCCCCTTGTCCACGTCGCCGTAGTTGAGCCCGTAGTTGTGGCACGAGGTGTACATGCCTTGACGGCAGCGCTTGCACTGCCCGCAGCCCGCGTGGATCTCCACGGTGATGCGTTCGCCGATCCGATACTCGTCGACGCCCGGCCCGAGCGCAGCCACCGTGCCCATGTATTCGTGGCCAGGCGTGAAATTCTTGTTGAAGGGCAATCCCCCCTGGATCATCGCGGGCGATCCGCTGTCGATGATCTCGAGATCGGTCGCGCAGATCGCCACCGCATCGATCCGCACCAGAACCTCCGCTCGCTTCGGCACCGGCACCGGCTTTTCGATGAGCAGCAGTTCATTGGGCGCGCCCAACACCCACGCCTTCATCATATCGGGAATCGGCATCTCGGCGGATGTCCGCACATCGGCAGGAGCATACATCTCGCATTTTCCTTGGAGCGGCGCTTTATTGGTTGACCAATTTAACTTATTGGTTCAATTTTTCTAATCAGAGGTTGCCCGCCATTTTGACGGGAGTCAAATTCGTTTTCGTCGTTCTGACGCGGAAAATGCGGCTGGCTTTTTTCCAGCTCAGCGCAGGTCGGTTGAAATTGGTTTCAGGAGCATAAGATTGGTAACCCAGCTTTTGGCCCGCTACATGGACGCCGGTCCGGGGACGCAGCTGCCACCTGAGCGTCAGCTGGCTGCCGAATTCGGCGTATCCCGCAACGAGATCCGCAAGGCTCTGGCGCGCCTCGAGCTCGACGGACGGCTATCTCGGGAGACCGGTCGCGGCACCTTTGTGTGCGCGCCGCCCACCGACCACTTGGCTGACGTGAACTCTTTGCAGCGCAGCACCAGCCCACGGGAAGTGATGGAGGCGCGACTTTTGCTCGAGCCAGAACTGGCGAGCCTGGCGGCGGTGAACGCCACCTATCAACAAATAGAAGCGATGAAGGCGCTCGCCGAGCAGATGCGGCAGGCGGGAACATGGAAGGCATACGAGCAATTTGACGGGCAGCTGCACCGCCTGATCGCAGAGTCCACCGGCAACAAGCTGCTGCAAGCGGTGCACCGGATCGCCGATGATGTGCGTCGAACGGTGGTCTGGAAATGGCTCGACACACGCCCCTTGGGGCCGCCATCGACCTACTCTTCGTTTGCCGAGCACGATGCGATCATCAGTGCCATCGAACATCGCGATCGCGGCGGCGCCATGGAGGCGATGCGTCTTCATCTCCGCACGACGAGTAACAAACTACTGGGTTAAACTTCTCCCGTTCGGCGATGCGCTTAAACGTAATGGGCCAGCGGTACCAAGACCGAGCGACGCGATTTGCGCCGGTCCTTCGTAGCACTGAGTGTCTCAGACGTGCTCGTCGTGGCTTGGCGCGATCGCGTGGCGCGCTTCGCTTGTGGTCTTGGAGGGTGCTGGCCAACGTGGGGGAGCTGGGCGCGGTTTTCCGGTCCTGAGCGGATGTCCGGGCGGATACGACCCCCGCTCACGATCGCCCAATGCCGACACCCTCGGTGGACTGGCCGGGTTCGAATGCGCCCCCAAAAGGACCCGTACAGGCAACGGTCGCGGGCAAGCTCAAGCACAGGGCGGGAAATTGGCCGCAAGCCGAAGATGACGAAAGAGCATCAGGCTTGTGTCGCGCGGGTCCGCGGCGTGGGCGAAGGCGCCAGGCCCGTGGGTGGGCATTTGTCACGAAGCGCGTCAGGTCGCGGGACCGCCGGCGGAGGCGGTCCCGCGGTGCCGTCGTCGCGTGTCAGAGCCGGCCCTCCGCGAGCAGGTCGCGGGTGCGCTTCAGGGTGGACAGAATGGCGGCCTTGTAGCCTTTGTCCTCACTGTCGAACTGTGCCTGCTCTGCCTGCTCTTCGGGGCCGTTCGGTGTTTTCCCGCGCAGGCCGATGTAGCAGTAGAAGCGGAGATGGAGCGCTCCGGCCTCATCCTCGGACAGTTCGTTGATGATCGCGCCCTCACGGGGGCCGGTGGCCTGGAAGAAGGTCACCTTGCTCTGGGGCTCAAGGATGATGATCTCGCGCAGGTCGGTGCCGGCGATGGTCGCTTCCCGTACGAAATGGGTCGTTCTCTCCTCGACGACGTCACAGCGGGTGCAGAGCCCGGGCGGCAGGAAGGCGCGGGCATCGCGCGCCTTGAGCTCAAGGCCTTTCCAGGCCTGTGCGCGGGTCAGTGGGGTCTCACCATCCGGGTTCACCAGAAGGGTGGCGGTCGCATAGATCATGGTCGTTTTCCTTGCATCTGGGCTTGGCGGTGCGTTGCGCGGTCAGGCCGGGACCGCGAGCTGGGCAGCGAAATCGCGATAGGTGTGCAGCGGGCGGCCGAGGATCCGGGTCAGACGCTCCACGTCGCCGGCATCCGGGATGGTGCCGTCGCTGACGTAGCGCTCCACCATGAGGCGCATTTCGTAGGCCATCCACTTGGGCATGAAGCTGGCCAGGTTCTGCTCGAAGCGCGAGGGATCATCGCCGCCGTAGGCGATCGGGCGACCCAAGACGTCCGACCAGATCGCCGCCACGCCCGTGCCGGTGAGTGTTTCAGGGCCAACCAGGTTAATGATCTCGACCGGCAGCTTGGCAGGCGCCTGGTCGCGGCGGATCAGCTCGATGGCCGCGACCTCGGCGATGTCGCGGGTGTCGACCATGGCGACGCCTTTGCCGCCGATCGGCAACGGATAGACGCCGTGCGCGAAGATCACATCCTTGATCGTAACCTCGTTGTCGATGAAGTAGGAGGGACGCAGGATCGTGGCGCTGAAGCCCATCTGCTGGATCATGCGCTCGGCGGCGAACTTCACTGCGAAGTGCGGCACGTTCACGAAGCGATCAGCCTGGATCACCGACAGATAGACGACTCGCTCGACGCCCGCCTCACGGGCAATGTTGAGGGTGATGAGCGCCTGGGTGAATTCGTCTGCCGCCACGGCGTTGAGCAGGAACAGGGTGGAGACGCCGGCGAACGCACCGCGGAGGGAATCGATGTCCAGCATCTCGCCGCGCACCACATCGACGCCCGCCGGGAAATGGGCCTTGGCGGGGTCGCGGACGAGAACGCGCACCTTGGCGCCCCGCTGGATGAGCTGGTCGACGACTTGGCGGCCGACGCGGCCGGTGGCGCCGGTAACGAGGATGGTCATTGGGGTCACTCCTTCAGTTGAGCCGTTTGGCATCCCCAACTTAGCGATCCACAATCACACCAATAGACGCTATATCTGGACGCTCCGTCTCGCTGGTGGAACACATGGATCTCCTCGCCCTTGCCGACTTCAATCTGGTGGCCCGACATTCAGGGTTCGGACGCGCTGCGCGCGCCGCGGCGCGTCCGAAGGCCACCCTGTCGCGCCGGGTTGCGGAGCTGGAAGCCAGCCTGGATGTGCGCCTGTTCGAACGCGGCGGCCGCGTGCTGAAGCTCACCGAGGAAGGTCGCGCGCTTTACGAGCGGACGGGCGCGCTGCTCACCGAACTCGACGAGACGGCAAGCGCAATCGCCTCGGGCGGCCACAGCCCCCGCGGACGGCTGCGCATCAGCGCGCCGCTGCTGTTCTCGCAGATCGCCATGGGCAAAGTGGCCGCCGAGTTCGCGCTGAAATATCCCGAGGTCCAGCTGGAGGTCACCACCGAAGACCGCGCCGTGGACATGGTGGAGGAAGGTTACGATCTGGCGATCCGGGTCAATCCGGACCCAGACCAGAGCCTGGTCGGGCGCGTCTTTTTGCGCGATCGGCTGGTCGCTGTGGCGAGCCCAGGCGTTGCCAGGCCGAGCGGAGACCAGACCGCCCCCGCTGTCGTGCGCGGCGGGAACGACCCGGCCACGGGCTGGGACGTGACGCTGCCCACCGGGCCATCCCGCATCCCCGTCGTGCCGGTCCTGCGCCTATCCTCGATGATCATGGTTCGGGACGCGGTCCGTGCCGGGGCGGGTGTCGCCCGGCTGCCCATTTCCCTCGTCAGCCATGACCTGGCTTCCGGTGCGCTGGTCCATTGGGGAGATGTGGAGGGTCCGGACATCGCGCTCTGGACCCTTTATCCCTCGCGACGGCTGCTGAGCGCCCGGGTGTCGGCCTTTCTGGCCTTCCTGAAGGACGCCTTCCCGACGGGCGCGCCCGACGAACTGGCGGTCTTTCTTGGCGCCTGACACGCATGCACGTGGGGTGGCGGCAGGCGCAGCCGACAACGCAGACCGCCGGAGCCCATCGTCAAGACACCGCCAGCCGAAGCCAAGGAATGCTACGCCCGTTGCTCGACGCACGGCAAATGGCAGCGTGAGGGACACCGGATGATCTCCGGTGAAGCCGGGGTGGTTGAAGGACGCCTCACTGTCGGGGCTTCACGAACCGAAAGGCGAAACGATCGGTCTCGCCCTTGATTGCGGGATCGAACACCTTCGTCACGTGCGGGTCGTCCAGGTTCGCGAGCATGGGGCTGTCCCCGTCGAGTGAGAAGCCTGCCGCCTCCACTTCCGCGCGGACGGAGGCCGGGTCGATCCGATGCAGCGACGGGGCATCGCCCGTACCTGTTCCGGCGGCGGCGGCGTGATCGACGATGACGTAGGATCCGCCGGGCTTGAGTTGCGCGTAGACGGCGCGATTGAAGTCGGCCGCCGTCGCGCCCCTGGCCTGCATCAGCGGGGTATGGAGATCGTGGTAGAACAGGTGCAGCCACAGGACATCCGCGGGCTGCGTGACCGCCGCCAGCGCCACAAGGTCCGCCGAGACGGCTTCGACATTCCCGCGGCCCGGCTCCTGCGCAAGCGTCCGCATCATACCGACCGGATCAGTTTTGAAGTGGGCGACTTCGGCCGGCACGAAGCTGTAGACCCGTCCTTTGGGTCCGACGACGTCGGAGAACAGGCGGGTCCAGTCGCCGTCGCCGGGGTACACATCGATGACGGTGGTGCCCGCTTCGACGCGCGCGAACCGGATCAGTTCGGACAGCTTGGGTTGGTCGTACATTGAAATCTCCTTGATTGTTGAGCGTGTGACCAGCGTGCCGCGGCGATCCACGGCGGATCTGCCGTCTGCCTCGAGCCGTTGGCTGCAGCGGGCCAGCGCTACGCCAGCCCGGACGCGTCCATCTGCGCAGCCCGGGCCAGTGCCTGCGTGTCGATACACTCTCGGATGCGCGTCACTCTGCCGTCCCGGACCGTGTCCGCCGTGACGGCGTCCGCCAGTGTCTTGGGAATGATCGTCGGTCAGACCGCGGCCGCCTCAGACGCAAAGCTCTCCGGGTCGCGCGTTGTGGCCACGGAGACCTGGATGCCCTTGCGGGCAAACGCCGTGGCAAGAGCGTGGCCGATCTTGCCGAAGCCGATAATGGCGTAGCTTATCTTGCTTCTCCAATCGGGTGTTCGCGGGGGTCAGACCTGCGCCATGCCGCCATCAACGGCCAGATCGATGCCGGTGATGTAAGAGCTTTCATCGGAGGCCAGGAATATGACGGCCGCCGCAATTTCCTCCGGCTGTCCCCGGCGACCCATGGGGATCTGGGATGCAAACTGGGCGACCGCTTGCTCGGCTTGCTCAGGGGTCAGGCCTGTCGTCGTCGCCAAGGCGGGGGTCTCGATGGGCCCGGGGCTCATCGCATTCACCCGGATGTGGCGGTCTTTCAGTTCCAGGGTCCAAGCGCGCGCAAAGTTGCGCACGGCCGCCTTGCTCGCAGCGTAGGCGCTGAACCCTGGAAGCCCCAGCACGTTCGACACCGAAGAGTTCAGGATGATCGAGCCGCCATCCTTAAAGAGAGGAAGCGCCTTCTGCACCGTAAAGAACAGGCCCTTCACGTTCACATCGAAGGTCTGGTCGAAATGGGCCTCCGTCGCGGCCGCGAGCGGTGCGATTGTCCCAGCGCCCGCGTTGGCGAAGAGAATGTCGAGGTGTCCATGTTTCTCTTTCACGACGGCATAGAGGTGGTCGAGATCTTCCAGGCGCGAGACGTCGCCGACGACCGTCGTCACGTTTCTCGCGATGACGGCAGCGGCCTCCGTGAGCTCTTTCTCTCTGCGCCCGGTGATCACCACGTGCGCGCCTTCGTCCACGAAGCGCTTGGCTGTGGCCAAGCCGATTCCGCTGCTGCCGCCGGTGATGACTGCGATTTTACCTTGGAGCGCTTGCATGATGTTTGGTCTTTCACTGAGTGTGAGGGAGGCACGGAACCGCGCCGGGGTCAGAGTTGCGCCAGGCCGCCGTCGACGGCGATTTCGCTGGCGGTCATGAAGCTGCTGTCGTCCGATGCGAGGAAGGCGGCCACCGCCCCGATCTCCGCCGGGTCGGCCATGCGCTGGAGGGGGGTCATCGCGCCATAGGCCTTCTGGCCCGCCTCGCCGAGCGCGGCCTTCGCCAGCTCGGTCGCCGTCGCCCCGGGCGAGAGGACGTTGATCCGGATACCGGTGCCCTTCAGATCCTCCGCCCAGGTCCGCGCGAGGTTGCGCACGGCCGCCTTGCTGGCGCTGTACGCCGTGAACCCCGGAGCGCCCGTGGTGCCGGCGCTCGATCCGGTCAGGATGATCGACCCGCCCGGACCCATCAGCGGCAACGCCTTCTGGACGGTGAAGATCGTGCCCTTCACATTGGTGTCGAAGGTCTCGTCAATGTGCGCGGCGGTGATCTGGCCGAGGGGAAGCGGGCTGCCCGCCCCAGCATTGGCGAAGACGATATCGAGGGTCCCGCGCTCCGCCTTCACCGCAGCGTAGAGACGGTCAAGGTCGGCCTCATTCGAAACCGAGGCCTTGACGACCCGGGCATTCGGCCCAAGCTCGGCCACAGCCGCGTCGAGCGCGTCCTGCCGGCGGCCGAAAATGAAGACGAAGGCGCCCTCGGCGATGAAACGCCATGCTGCGGCGCGGCCGATGCCGGTGGCGCCGCCGGTGATGACGGCGGTCTTTCCATTCAATCTGCTCATGTCGCGCCGTCCCTGCTTCGCCCTTTCGGGTCGTTGGCGGTGCGGGGAGGTCCCCGAGAGCCTCAACATGGGTCCGCTAAAGGGTGGCGATCAGTGCGAAATCGCGCACATCCGTGGTGCGAAAACGATCCACTTGGATGATGGAACGCCGCGCCTTTGGCGCGCACACACACCTGGCGTGTTAAATTGACCTTGGGACGGCGCCGCTCGCGGCGCGGGAATGCACCATGATCGACTGGGATGACGTTCGCTATTTTCTGGCCGCCGCGCGGGGCGGCTCCGTGCGAGCTGCGGCTTCGCGCCTGGGGGTGAATCACGCGACGGTGCTACGACGCATTGCCCAGCTCGAGGATCGGCTCGGGACGCAGATGTTCGAAAAGCTGCCCTCGGGCTATCGCCTGACGGCTGCGGGCGAGGAGGTCCTCGAACTCGCCATGCAGATGGAAGCCTCGTCGCTAAGGCTGGAAACGCGCGTGTTCGGGCGCGACCAGAGTGTTCGCGGGCTTCTGCGGGTGACGTTGACGCCGATCCTCGCGACCCACCTGCTCATCCCGGACTTTGCCGCGTTCGCGCGCCTGCATCCGGACATCGAGATGGAAATCCTGTCGTCCGGCGAACTGGCCAATCTGACCAACCGCGAGGCCGATGTCGCGATCCGCGTCGTCTACGACCACAAGACCTTGCCGCTCAATCTGCACGGCATGAAGGGACCAGAGCTGTTCGGCGGCGTCTACATATCCCGCGACCGGCTGGCCGGCTGGCGTGCGGGCACGCCTGATCCCATCCGGTGGATCGTCATAAGCGCGCACGGCATTCCGGAGTGGGCCGGCGAGGGCGAGGTGCGCACCTCAGGGGTGCCCTTCCGGGTCACGGACGCTGTGGCGGAGATCGTTGCTGTCCGGCAAGGGCTCGGGATCACGACGCTGCCGTGCTTTGTCGGGGATGCGGATCCCCTTCTGGTGAGAGTGCCCGGGAGCGACCTCCACATGTATGGAACGCTCTGGCTTCTCACCCAGGGAGAGACCCGCAAGACGAAGCGGGTGCGGCTCTTCACCGAGTTCGTCTCCCGCAGCCTGGCCGCCCACGCCCCGCTTCTCGCGGGGCTGTCCATGGGGCACGACTGAGCCGCGGCGGACGCTGGCGATGCTCGCATGGACCTATGGCGGCAAGGACATCCTCGGTGACCGCGGGTGGGACACCGGCGCCTATATGGATGACCGGAAGCTCCCCCCTTTTTTTGCAGCAGCCCTCAGCACCGATATTGGGGCGTCTGACACTCCCGTTCCCTCGCCGTCACGTCGGCGGCGCGGGCTGAGGCGGGGCTGGGAGAGACCGCGCCTGCCTCTCAGAAGCGGTAGGTCCCCCCAAGGATCGGTCCCTGCATGCGCACGTCATAGAGAAACGCGCCCTCCTCATAGTCCACCGACAGAACGCGATAGCCGAGCCGCAGCGCCAGCTGTTCGTTCCACTGATAGTTCACGGTTCCAATGGCCTGCCAGGTCAGGCGCGAGCCGACGCCGAAGCCGCCGATATCGCCCACCGCCGTGACGCTCCACGGCCCGCCCAGCTGGGCGATGATGCGGCCGGCGAGCACCGGGTCCACCCAATTCCGCGTCTCGGTGGTCGACAGCGTGATCGGCAGCGCGCCGGGTTCGATGCTCAGCCGGTTGCCCAGGCGCCAGAAGCGCAGACCGACACCGGCGTCGACGTCGAACGTGTCGGTGTCATAGAGCCGGTAGAGCACATCGCCTTGCAGGGTGAGGCTGCGCGAGCGCACTTCGACGCCGGAAGCGAGGGGGCCTGGCAACGTGCCGCTGGGCGAGACCTGCGAGAGCATGATGTCGCCGATGACACTCCAAGCGCTGTGTGGCCCGCCAATAAGGCGACGGCCGGCGCGGGCGACCTCCCCCGACAGCGCCCCCTCGCGGCGGCACCGCAGCGAGAGCACCGCGCAGCCCCGGATCGCGCGCCTCTGTCGCCGCAGCGCGGCCGGGCGGCGCAGTTTCTGCCGATAAACCCGATCGAAATGACAAAGCTCGGATGGGAGACCTGCGACATTGTGCTGGTCACCGGCCATGCCTATGTGGGTCAACCCAGCTTCGGCATGGCGATCATCGGCCGGCTGCAAGAACTGCACCCCGATGATCTCGAACGTGCCTCTAAAAAGACATGCCGGCAAAGATGAAGAGGGTATCACCACCAATGTGCAGGGACGACGGCATGGGCGGGATGTAGGTGCCGTAGATCGTCAGCTTTTCGGACAGCTTGATCGATGCCACGGGGAGAATGTAGGGGGCTGGAATGCCACCGAAGATATCGGATCGCTGGGTGAACCCGATCGTAAACCCGGCAGCCAAATCGAAGGACTTCGAGAGGCCAAGCGACCACTCCTTGGCGTAGCCCGCGGTCAATTCCGGCTCTCGGATGCTGTCGGAGAACACCTGCGCATAGAGCAACTCGATCGTGCCATCGTCGTGCGGAAGCGACTTCGCAAGCCCGAGCCCCAAGGCTTCACTATTCAGGCTCTCCGCCCGACCATTTTTGTAGGTATTCGGATCATGCCAAGCATAGCCTGACAGGAGGATTTGGGTCTCTCCCTGCATGAGTATTGCATCGAAATCGGGGAGTTTTAACCCCAGATCGTCGGCGCGTGCGCCACCTGAAATGCAGGTAGCTGCTCCGAACATAACGACCCCCACGCAGCGCGCAAGCAAAGGAAATTTCATCTGCTTCCTTATTATCCAGCGTGAGTTGGGCCATCCCCTTTACTTGCACACATCTTTTTATGTTTTATGAAATTATAAATTATAATAATTTTGTCGGCTATATTGTATATCCTCGAGCATTTATTTGTATCTGTATTATAATTTATACGTCAACATCTTTTGTGGAGGTACTATGTGCGGAATATATAGATCCGATCGATTGCGGATTCATGACATATTCAGTGACGCTCCCCCTCATGTCGGCGCGGCGAAGTTCGATGCCCTCGGCGACTGCGGCCGGCGGACGCGCAGGCGAGGCCATCCCATGCCTTCTGCGCATCAATTCAGGGCGGGCGGCGGAGGGTGTCGCGACCGGCGCACAAGGGGTCAAGGCGTGCCGCCAAAACGATGCTCAGGGGGCGGACGCCCATTCTAAGGGTCAGGGTGTGCCGGATCGGTTCGGCCAAACGCTGCGCCGCGCGGCGCCATCCCGCGACCGGGATCGCGCGCCTTTGTCCCGGATTGACACAGCTTGTGTTGAATTCACGGTTGTGGCGCCTTATGCCTGGGCCCCATGGATACCCAGGCTACAGCCCCGACCGCGATCTCCCCGCCCTGCCTCCGGCCGCAGCGCGGCCGGGCGGCGCCGTTTCTGCCAATGAACCGCGCCGAAATGACCAGGCTCGGGTGGGATTCCTGCGACATCGTGCTGGTCACCGGCGATGCCTATGTGGATCATCCCAGCTTCGGCATGGCGATCATCGGCCGGCTGCTGGAAGCTCAGGGCTTCCGGGTCGGCATCATTTCGCAGCCCGACTGGCAGTCGGCGGAGCCGTTCAAGGCGCTGGGCAAGCCGAACGTGTTCTTCGGCGTCACCGGCGGCAATCTGGACTCGATGGTCAACCGCTACACCTCGGACCGCCGGCTGCGCCACGACGACGCCTATACGGCCGGCGGGGAAGGCGGCAAGCGGCCGGATCGCTGCACCATCGTCTACACCCAGCGCTGCCGCGAGGCCTATAAGGACGTGCCGATCGTGCTCGGCGGCATCGAGGCCTCGCTGCGCCGCATCGCCCATTATGATTACTGGTCCGACAAGGTGCGCCGCTCGATCTTGGCGGATGCCAAGGCGGATCTGCTGATCTATGGCAATGCCGAGCGCGCCGTGGTCGAGGTGGCGAACCGCCTGGCCGGCGGCGCGACGCCCAAGGAACTGGACTCCATCCGCGGCGTCGCGCTGTTCCGGAAGGTCCCTGACCACTATACGGAGCTGCACGCCGACGATCTCGACTCCGCCGACGAGGCCGCCGCCCGGCACTCCGGCGACACGGTGATCCGGCTGCCGTCCTACGAACAGGTGGAGCACGACAAGGACGCCTATGCCCGCGCCTCCCGCGTGCTGCACCGGGAAGCCAATCCCGGCAATGCGCGCCCGCTGGTCCAGCGCCATGGCGACCGCGACCTGTGGCTGAACCCGCCGCCCATCCCGCTGACCACCGAAGAGATGGACGCGGTCTACGATCTGCCCTACGCCCGCGCGCCGCATCCCGCCTATGGCGACGCGAAGATCCCGGCGTGGGACATGATCAAGTTCTCGGTCACGGTGATGCGCGGCTGCTTCGGCGGCTGCACCTTCTGCTCCATCACCGAGCACGAGGGCCGCATCATCCAGAACCGCTCGGAAGACTCGATCCTGCGCGAGATCGAGCACATCCGCGACAAGACACCGGGCTTCACGGGCGTGATCTCGGACATTGGCGGGCCCACCGCCAACATGTACCGCATGGCCTGCAAGGATCCCAAGATCGAGGCGGCGTGCCGGTTGCCGTCCTGCGTCTTCCCCGACATCTGCCCCAACCTCAACACCTCGCACGACGATCTGATCCGGCTCTATCGCAAGGTGCGCGAAGTGGACGGCGTCAAGAAGGTGATGGTCGCCTCCGGCGTGCGCTATGACCTGGCGGTGAGAAGCCCGGAATATGTCAAGGAACTGGTGACCCATCACGTGGGCGGCTATCTGAAGATCGCGCCCGAACACACCGAGCGCGGCCCGCTCGACAAGATGATGAAGCCGGGGATCGGCACCTACGACCGCTTCAAGGAGATGTTCGACGCGGCGGTGAAGGAGGCCGGCAAGAAATACTATCTCATTCCGTATTTCATCGCCGCGCATCCGGGCACCACCGACGAGGACATGCTGCACCTCGCCCTCTGGCTCAAGAAGAACCGCTACCGCGCCGACCAGGTGCAGACCTTCCTACCCTCCCCCATGGCAACCGCCACCGCCATGTACCACACCGGCATCAACACGCTGCGCGGCGTGCGGCGGGGCGCGAGCGAGAAGGTGGAGACCATCTCCGGGCTGCGCCAGCGTCGGCTGCACAAGGCCTTCCTGCGCTACCACGATCCGGACAATTGGCCGGTGCTGCGTGACGCCCTGAAGCAGATGGGGCGGTCCGATCTGATCGGCTCGCGTCCAGACCAGCTTGTGCCGGCGTTTCAGCCGCCCGGCACCGGCAAGGCCGCCGGGACGAAACGGCCCGTGCAGCGCCCAGGCCGGGTGCAGCGCTTCACCACCAAGGGCATTCCGCTGACCAAGTGACCATCGGGCTGGGGCCGCAGTCGCCTCCGCGCGGTCCCGCGGCTTTTACGCCGGCCCTCCGGCCGCGCGCTGCATCACCGCCGCGAAGAAGCCGTCGGTGTCGTGGCGCGCGGGGGTCAGCGACAGGTGGTCCGGATGGGCGGACCCCGCCAGGTGCGGCGCCACCGCGCGGAGCGGCACCACCTGGAAGGCCGGATGCGCCGCCAGGAAGGCGGCCACTTGCTGCTCGTTTTCCTCCGACAGCATGGAGCAGGTGGCATAGACCAGCCGTCCGCCGGGCTTCACCAGCCGCGCGGCGCTCGCCAGGATGCCGGCCTGCAGCGGCAGGAGATTGCCCAGCCCCGGCCCCAGGGCCCGCCAGCGGGCATCGGGGTTGCGCCGCCAGGTGCCGGTGCCGCTGCAAGGCGCATCCACCAGCACCCGATCGAACGAGCCCTTGTGGCGCTTCACCCAGCGATCGGTCTCGCTGGCCAGGAGCCGGGTCTCGATATTGTGCAGCCCCGCCCGGCGAAACCGCTCGGCGCTGCGCTTCAGGCGGGCATCGGAGACATCGCAGGCGATGACGTGGCCCTTGTTCGCCATCTGGGCGGCGATGGCGAGCGTCTTGCCGCCTGCGCCGGCACAGAAATCCACCACCCGCTCACCCGGCCGGGCATCCACCAGCAGTGCCACCAGTTGCGAGCCCTCGTCCTGGATCTCCACCTCGCCGGTTTTCAGCAGCGGCAGGCGCGCCAGGGAGAGGCGCTCCCGCACCCGGATGCCGAACGGCGCCAGGCGCGTGGGCTCGGCCCGCAGGCCCAGATCCCGCAACGCTTGCAGCGCCACCTCCCGCGAGGACTTGAGCGGATTGACCCGCAGATCCAGCGGGGGCGCGGTCAGCAAAGCGGCCATCTCGGGCGCGAACGCCTCCTGGAACCGATGCCGCAGGGGATCCACCGCCCAGGACGGGCATTCGAGGCGCACTTCGTCGGGCATGGCCGGATGGTCGATGGTGCAGCCGTGCAACTTCACCAGCAGCGCGCGCTCGTGATCCTTGAGCAGGGGCGGCGCGCCGTTTCCGCCATGGAACAAGCGCTGGACCTCGTCGCGCGTCTTGCCGCCATCGAGGACCAGCCAAGCCAGCAGCCGGTTGCGCGGCAGGTCCGCGCGGCCATGCCGGGCGAGCCACCAGCCCAGGCGGGCGTGATGGCGCAGCAGCGCATAGAGCAGATCCGAAATCTGGCCGCGATCCGCATCGCCGATCTGGCGTCGGGCGCGAAACCACGCCGAGACCACCGCATCGGCGGGGCGTGCGACGTGAGCGACCTCATGCAGGAGATCGAGCGTGGCTTGGAGACGGGCGGCGGGTGTCACGGCGAGAGGCATCAGGCTGAAAAAACGCGGCACCATAATGGAGCGCCGCAGCTTTGACCATGGCGGGTCAGGGCCCCTCTGGCGCCACCGGATCGCGCCGCGCTGCCCCCCTGCGGGACGGGCGTTTTTTTTGGCGACTGACATGCCGCAGACGGGGGCCAGAAGCGCGGCGTGGGTTGTCCGGGTCGTCCGCCATGCCCATGTGTCCTGCGACACCGGCAGACACACCACGCAGGGCGGCCATGGGTATCGCATTCGAGAGCACGTTCCGTTCGCTTCCAGAAACCCTGTTCTCGCCGGCCCAGCCGAGCGCCGTCCGGCAGCCAACGCTGATCCGCCTGAATGGGACCTTGGCCGACGAACTGGGTCTGGATGCGGACTGGCTGCGCAGCGCCGACGGCCTCGCCACGCTCTCCGGCAATGCGGTGCCGGCCGCCGCCACCCCCATCGCGCTCGCCTACGCCGGGCACCAGTTCGGCCATTTCGTGCCGCGGCTCGGCGATGGGCGCGCCATCCTCCTGGGCGAGGTGGTGGACCGGGCCGGCCACCGGCGCGACATTCAGCTGAAGGGGGCCGGGCGCACGCCCTATTCCCGGCAGGGGGACGGCCGCGCGGCTCTGGGGCCGGTTCTGCGCGAATATATCGTCAGCGAAGCCATGGCGGCGCTCGGCGTTCCGACCACGCGCGCCCTGGCTGCGGTGGCCACCGGCGACCGGGTGCAGCGGGAGACCGGCCTGCCCGGCGCGGTGCTCACACGCGTCGCCGCAAGCCACATCCGGATCGGGACGTTCCAATATGCCGCCGCCCAAGGGGACGTTGAGACGCTGCAGAGCCTCGCGGATTATGTCATCGCCCGGCATTATCCGGACGCCGCCTATGCGGACAGCCCCGCCCTCGCCCTGCTCGATCACGTCGTCCGCGCCCAGGCCGGTCTGGTGGCGCAGTGGATGTCGCTGGGCTTCATCCATGGGGTGATGAATACCGACAACATGGCGGTCTCCGGCGAGACCATCGACTACGGCCCCTGTGCCTTCCTCGACGCCTATGACCCGGCCAAGGTGTTCAGTTCCATCGACGCGCGCGGGCGCTATGCCTTCGGCAATCAGCCGCGGATTGCCGTGTGGAACCTCGCCCGGCTGGCGGAGGCCCTGTTGCCCCTCATCGACGAGAACCCGGACGCCGCGGTGACCCGTGCGGAGGAGGTCCTGCGGGGGTTCGCGCCGCAGTTTGACGCCGCCCACTTGCGCCGGATGCAAGCCAAGCTCGGGCTCGGAACGGACCAGCCGGAGGATGCCGCCCTCATCGACGATCTGCTGCGCCTCATGGGCGAGGCCGGGGCCGACTTCACCCTCACCTTCCGGGCCCTGTCGCGGGTTCCCCGCGCGGACGGCGCGCCGCCGGAGCTGGCCGCCCTGTTCGGTGATGCCGCGCCGCTCACCGCCTGGACCGACCGGTATCGGGACCGCCTGCGGCAGGAGCCGGTCTCCGCGGAGCATCTGGAGCAGGCGATGCTCAAGACCAATCCCCGCTTCATTCCGCGCAACCACCGGATCGAGGCCGTCATCCGCGCCGCCGTGACGGACCGGGACTACACCCCGTTTCATGATCTGGTCGGCGTCCTCGCCACGCCCTTTTCAGACCAGCCCGGCAAGGACCTCTACGCCGCGCCGCCCGCGCCCGGCGAAGAGGTGCTGGCCACCTTCTGCGGCACCTGACGCGCTCGCTCTCCGCGGTAGCGGCAAGAGCGTCCGTCGGCGGTGGGCCTAGGGCATTTCCCCGTTTCTTCGGATCGGTGAAATTCTCTATGTCTTTGTTTTGTCACGTTTTATTCCCGCGAACCGGGATCCACTTCGCTCGAAAACGCTCTAGCGTTCGCTCTTGGTCGGGAAATACCATTTCCCGTCCTTGAGCGGCAGAAAGGCACCGTCATCGACGCCGACCTCTGCGGCGATCAGGCTGTTGGTCGCCTTATTGAGCGCGACCAGCAGATCGCCGTTCGCCTTGGTGTCCAGGGCCAGATTGTTCATCTCGTCCGCATCCGTCTGGAGGTCGTAGACCTCCACATCATTCTTGGCGAGCAGGGTCTCCAGCGTCGTCGGCGTGTTGAAGTCGGTCTGACCAAAATAGCGCGAGAAGCGGTAGCGCCCGTCGAAGATGCTGCGAATGCCCACCCGCTCTGCGAAGTTCGGGTCATTCTTGAGATAGGTCTGCACCTTCTCGTCATTGGTCACGGTGCCAGAGAAGGTCATCTGCACGAAATGCTGGGCCCAGGTCACGTCCTGGTAGGACAGCATGTTGTAATTGAACAGCGCCGCCGGCCGGATCTCGTCCACCTTGGCGCCAGCGCCCGTCTTCAGCAGGCCGGAGAAGTCGTGACCCTTCAGCCCGTCGGCGGCCTTGGCCCGGGCGGCAGGATCGGCGCCGGTGAGCCCGATCAGGGTCGGCGCCAGGTCCAGTTGCGAGGTGATGGCCGGGCAGACCACGCCGCCGGGATAAGCGGGGTGATAGATGATCAGCGGAACGTGGTTCTGCTCCTTGTAGGTGCAGTTGCCCTTGCCGCGCATCTGGTGATGGCCGCCCAGTTCGCCATGGTCGGCGTTGAACACAACAATGGTATTCTTGTCCATGTTGTTGTCCGCCAGCGCCTGGAGGACGTTCATCACCTGGGTGTCGCAGTCGCGGATGCAGTTGTAATAGTAATTGCGCAGCACATGCCAGCGCCGATCCTCGTCGGGCCACGCGCCCACCATCATGTCCTGGATCTGCTGGTAGATGGTGTGGGCCTTCGGCCGGCCGGGCGCATTCAGCGGCTGGCTGCGGTTGGCCGGCAGCGGCAGGTCGTCCCACCGCTCCTGATAGAGCTTGTCCTTGGGCGTGGGGAAGATGCCGATGGCGGCGGTCTTGCCCTGCACCACCTGGCCGGGCAGATCCGAATTGATGTACATCACGTCGTGCGGATTGACGAAGTTCACCGCCAGGAACCAGGGCTGACCCTTGGTCCGCAAGTCCTCGCCTTCCCGGCGCAGCCAGCTGGCGACCCGGTCGGCGGTGAGGCCATCATAGGTATAGCCGCCGAGGCCGCTGTCGATCAGGTCGCCAACGCCGAAGAAGTCGTCGAAGCCGTAGCTCTGGATGATCTGCCGATAGTCCGCCATGGGCGCGTCGATGGCGACCTTGGTCTGCTCGAGATTGGCACTCATGTGCCACTTGCCCTGATAGGTGGAATGATAGCCGAGTTCGCTCATGCGATGGCCGATGGTCTTGATCGAGGTCGAGAGATCCGGCTGCCAGAGATAGTTGAGATTATCGAACACGCCGGAGTGCTGGATGTGCGCGCCCGTATAGATGACCGAGCGGGCCGGCGAGCACACGCAGGAGGCCGCCTGATGGTTGGCGAAGGTGACGCCCTTGGCCTTCAGCATCTCGCGTGCCGGCACCGGAAACGGCCACTTCGGGAAGAAATGCTCCTGGTCCACCAGGATGAACAGGATGTTGTAGCCGGCCGGGGGCGTGTCGGGCGCCTGGATCGGCTGGGCGGCGACCGGCTGCGCCACCGCCTCCGCAGGCGCGAGGCCCGACAGCAGATTGGCCCCCAGCAGCGTCGCCGTGGCTGTGCTCTTGCCGAGCAGATCGCGCCGGGAAATGCCGGACTTCTTTTCCTCATTGGACATGGCGATACGCTTTCACAGCGGTTGGCATCGAAGGGTGCCGGGCCTTGGGAGAAAGGCCACGGCAGAGGGACGTCCCGGGGGCGCCAGGCTAGGCCTGGTGGCGGATCTTGCCGTTCATCATGGTCAACTCGACCTTCGCCCGGTGGATGTCGTGCGGGTTGCCCTCGAGAATGTTGCGGTCGAGGATGATCAGGTCGGCGAACTTGCCCACCTCCAGCGAGCCCACCTTGTCGTCCATGCGGATCTGATAGGCGGCCCCCAGCGTGTTGGCGTGGATCGCCTCCGCCACGGTCAGGCGCTCGTCGGCGGGCGCCAGGATGGGCGCGTCCGGCCGCCCGGCGAGTTGGCGGGTCACGCCTACCTGGATGGAGTCCAGCGGCTTGTAGGTGGAATAATAGCCCGCCGCCGGCCAGTCCGTGCCGAAGGACACCCGCCCGCCGGCCTTGAGGATCGCCTTGGTCCGGTACATTCGGCTCTGGCGCGCGGGACCTAAGCGCTCCAGCATGTTCTGCAGGGTGTCGGGATCGGCGGACGACCAGTTGGCCGAGAATTGCGCGACCACGCCCAGCTTGGCAAAGCGCGGGGTGTCGCTGTCCTCCACATAGACCAGATGGGCGATGGTGTGGCGCCGGTCGCGCGGCGGATTGGCGGCGATGGCACCCGCGATGGAATCCAGCGCCACCCGCGCGGTTCGCTCGCCGCAGGCATGCACATGCACGTCGAAGCCGGCGGCATCCACGCTGGCCACCAGCCGGTGCCACTGCTCCTCGGTGAAGGGGGAGCCGCCGGTGGAACTGGGCATGTCCGCATAGGGCTCGATCAGCCAGGCCGTGTATCCCCCCTGGGAGCCGTCGCCAATGATCTTGACCACATTCACCTGCACCAGCTCGCTGGACACGGCTTTGCGGACCTCACTGAGCTTCTCTACCGCATCCTCGATGGGCGGGGCCTTCACCGTATAGGAGGCGATCACCCGGAACGGCAGAGCGCCGCGTTTCTCCACATCCGTATAGAGGCCGATGACGCTGGCCTGGTCGCTGCCGATGGGCGGGACGCCGGCGTCGAAGAGGGACGTGATGCCGGCCGCAGCGGCTTTCGGCAGCCAGCCTTCCATCAGCTTGCCCATGGCGACCGGCGAGATCGGCTCCACCGCATCCACCAGGCTGAGCACCGCATTGACCTCCAGCACATAGCCGGTGGGGTCGCCCTTGCCATCCCGTGCATAATAACTAAAGCGCGGGATCGGGTCCGGGGTGTCGCGATTGACCCCGGCCATCTCCAGCGCCTTCGAGTTGACCCACAGGCTATGGCCGTCGATGGCGAAGAAGAAGGCGGGGCGGTCCGGCACAATGCGGTCGAGGTCGGCGCGGTTGGGCCCTTCGGGCGGGAACATGTCCACCCGCCAGCCGAAGCCGCGCAGCGGGCCGGTGGGCGTTTCCTTGGCCGCCCGTTCAATGGCCGCCAGCGCATCCTGGCGCGTGGGAACCTGCAGATCGATGCCGGAGGTGAGGAAGGCGCCGAGGAAGGGATGCGTGTGGCCTTCCACGAAGCCCGGCATCAGCAGGCGGCCCTTGAGGTCGATGACCTGCGTCTTCGGCCCGGCGAGCGCCAGGGACCCGGCCGCGTCGCCCACATGGATGATGGTCTTGCCCTTGACGGCGACGGCCTTCGCCCAGGGCGTGGCGCCGGACACCGTATAGACCGGGCCGTTGTGGAACACGAAATCGGCCTTGCCGTCGTCGGCCCCTTGGGCGAATGCCTCGGTGGCCCGGAACAGGGATGTGACGGCCCCGGCGGCGGCAACGCCGGCCCCGGCGCGCAGCACTGCGCGCCGGCTAGCGCCGGTGGCGATTGCGGGGGTGGCGGTGCCAAAGCGTGAAAAATGTGGGGCCCAGTCACATGCAATACACATACACCACTCCCGGACACCCCTGGCGGGGCTACAAAAAGGCGGGCCATAAGGTTTTACGGCGAGTATTGTCTACAAAGTAGAAAACTTTCGCCGTTCGCGAAAGGGATGCAGACGGCGCAAGTGCTCTCTGGCGGAAATTATTCCGGCCTCGGCTGATAGACGTCTGCGGCCCACTCGACTGAAGTGATCGGTGTCAGAGTATGGCCCGCTCCAGCGCACTGTTCTGTCGCGCAGCAGTGGATCGGACAGACCTGTGGCAGCCGGACGCGGCCTCATCTTTTGGGGGAAAAGGGCGCGCCCGCAAAAGCCACGCCACAGTCCGCCCATCAGGCCGGATCCCGCAGCGCGCAACGCCCCGCTGAGCAGCAGGTCAATGGGCCAAGGATCCGTCCCCGAACGTCACGTGCGGCAGAAGGACGGCCGCCGCGGCGCCGCTCACGCCGCGGCCTCGCTGGCCCCCCGCCGCGCACGCCGCGCGAAGCGCACGAACCGCTCGCTCCAGGAATCGTCCCGCTGCTCGACGATCCGTGCCAGGGTGCTGGCATAGTCCAGCACCAGACCGGGCGTCCAGGTGCTCAAGGTGGCACGGGCGCGGAGCATGGCGCCGATCCACACGTCGGGATTGGAGAGGAGGATGAACAGCTGCAACCAGGGGGACCGCGTCGCCAGCGTGCCCTCCAGGGCGGCGTCCAGCGCCTGCGCCACCACCACGGAGCAGTTCCGGTTGGTCAGATTATAGGTGTCGTCCTGCCGATAGCCGGCCCAGAAGGCCCGCAGCCGGCGCGGGTTGAAGTTGCGGAACTCCACATGGGCAGTGGCCGGGCACCATTCGGCGGCTTCATAGGCATAGGAGGGCTGGAACCGCCCCTTGACGTCATTCT
This sequence comes from Azorhizobium sp., assembly GCA_965227945.1. Classification (GTDB taxonomy): domain Bacteria; phylum Pseudomonadota; class Alphaproteobacteria; order Rhizobiales; family Xanthobacteraceae; genus Azorhizobium. Next base: position 671,066 of record CBDDGQ010000006.1, read on the forward strand.
CTGGCGTGCCCCGCAGCGCCGAGACGAAGTCCGCGCTGGTATGCTCCAGTTCGACGGCGGGGTAATGGCTGATATAGAGCGACGGCAGCATCTCCAGCGCGGCATGCCCGGTGGAGATCACGCCATTGGTGTCGATGGCGGCAATGTAGCGGTCGATGACCGGACGGTGCTCATGCACCGTGGCCGACCCCACCGGCGTCCAGACATGCACCGTGAGCGGGCTCTCGGCGACCACCGTTTCCCCCGGATCCACCAGAACCGGTGCGTTCTCGTACCACCCGCGCGTGGCGAAGATGGGCAAGGTCAGGATGGCCACCTCGTCTTCCAGCGTGCGGAACATCAAGCTCAGCCGGATCAGCATCCAGCCGCGAAACGCAAAGATCAGCCCGACACATAGGGGGATGGCGCGCTCCAGGGGCAGCGGCCATCCGGTGAGGAACAGGAAGGCGAAAGCCAGCTGGGTGGAGCCATACAAGGCCCGCCAGCGCCAATCCGGCAGGTGCACCAGCAAGCCGATGCCGATACGCCCGACCCCATCGACGATGAAGACCACACAGAAGAGCGCCGCCAGAATCTTTTCGGCATTCAACGGCCAGTGGATCACGACGCCGCCGATCACGATCAGGGCGACCGCCTGGATCAGGGTCAACATGCGCGCCAGCAGATGGGTCTGGCTCAAGACACGCAGGGCATTCCCCACGCCCATGAACAGGAAGACCAGGCCGACGGCGCGGCCCGCGACCACGACGATTCCGTTCGAGGCATGAAAGGCCAGGAAAAATGCGCCGGCAATGAGCGCGGCGCCGATGATGCTGAGGATGTACCAGCGCGCCTTGAAGGCACGCGCTCCGATGAGCAGGAACGACAGCTTGAACATGCGTGTCTCTGAAACGGATGGGCAGGCGGCGCTCTGCTGACGGGGGCACGGTAGGCGGGCGCACCGCGCGGTGGAAGCCCTCTCCCTATCAGCTTTCGCGTGACACCTTCTATACGTGGTTCAGATTTTCGGCCGGGGTCGGCCGCGCTGGAAAGTCTTGTCGCTCAATTGGATAACAGGCGCGCCCGGTCACGCAGAGCCGGCGCCTGCGCGATCGGGCCGGGTCGATGGCCGCCAGGGTCAAAAGACCCTGGCGATCGGATGGCTCAGAGGATGGGGCCGTGCCCGAGGCCGCCGGTCAGCAGCAGGATGACCAGAATCACCAGCAGGATGCCGCCGAGACCAAAGCCGTGGTTCCGGTAACGGCCGCCGCCGTAGAACATCCCACCGCCCCCGAAGACCAGGATCAGGACAACAAGAATTAAGAGGAGGCTCATGGGGTCATCTCCGGACCAGTAAGGTTAAGCTTGGAATGAACGCCAAGCTGGTCCGGTTGTTCCGTCTGTTTGAGCCCAAAGCAGGCGAGATTTCATCGCCCCAGGCCGGAGGCCGTCAGGCCGCTGCAGCGCTTCGCGCTCAGGGCCGAGCCGGTGAGCGGAAACGCGCGCTTCCGGGCGACCGCAGGCCAGACTTTGGGAAAGAGAGATGGTGCGGGTGGTCGGAGTCGAACCGACACTCCTCTCGGAACCGGATTTTGAGTCCGGCGCGTCTACCAGTTCCACCACACCCGCACGGTGCACCAACCGGCGGGGCTGTGCCGCACCGGTGCTGGCGTCTCCTATACGACACCTTCCGGAGGAACGCTAGTGACCTCGCCCCCGGCTACACAACCCGGCGCAACGTGTTGCAGCAGCTCGATTTGCGACGGGACGATCCCCGCATCCGCCGGCGCGGGTCGCGGGCCGCGGCGCCAGCGACCCGCACGCCCGCACCATCGCCCCTTGACGGTGCCGGCGTGCTCCGCCTTAGCTCGCCCGATGCAACCGCCGGTCATCGCCCACATCATTCCCTGGACCAATATCGCCGGCACCGAGCTGGCGACCATCCGGCTGGCGGAAGCCGCCCGGGCGGCGGGCTATGCCAATCTTCTCTATGTGCCCGATCTGCCGGGGGCGGAGGCACTGGAGGCGCTGTGCCACGCGCACGGCCTGGAGACCACGCGCTATGCCCAGCCGGTGGTGCGGCGCTCGCGGCCGTGGCCCTTCCTTGCCAATACGCTGCGCCTCGTCGCCGATTTCCGCCGCCGCGGGGTAAAGGTGGTGCATGCGGGCGAGGTGATGGGCGCCTATTTCACCGCCTTGGCCGGGCGTCTGGCCGGCGCCCGGGTGGTGAGCCATGTGCGCGCCGACCATCCCCACCTCACCGATCTCGACCGGCTGCTGCTGAAGCCGGTGGAGCAGTATCTTTATGTCTGCGCCAGCACCGCGGCCCAGCAGGACTTCCCGGTCCCGCCGGGACGCGGCGCGGTGCTCTATGATGCGGTGCCCGCGCCCCCCCGTGCGGTGGATCGGGACGCGGCGCGGGCCCATTACGGCCTGCCGGCGCAGGCCATCGTGTTCGGCATGCCGGCCCGCATCAGCGCGCAGAAGGACCATGCCACCCTGATCCGCGCCGCAGGGCTGGCGCAGGCCACCCGCAGCGACGTGCATGTACTGTTCGCCGGGGACACCGGGGGCGAGGCCGGCCACGCGACCCAATTCGCCGTCCTGACCGAGCTGGTGCACGCCACCGGCACCGGGGCGCGCGTCCACTTTTCCGGCTTCGAGTCCGACATGCCGCGCTTTTACGCGGCCATCGACACCCTGGTGCTGTCCACCCACACTGAAGGGTTTCCGCTGGTGCTGCTGGAGGCGATGAGCGCGGCGCTGCCGGTGATCGCCACCCGCATCGGCGGCATTCCCGAGGCGGTGGCGGACGGCGACACCGGCATCCTGGTCGCCCCGGACGATGCAGAGGATCTGGCGCGGGCCATGCTGCGGCTGGCGGACGATGCCGCCCTGCGTGCCGCCATGGGCGCCGCCGGCGCGGCGCGGGCGCAAACGCTGTTCGGCCAGGCCCGCTTCGTCCGCGAGGTGGGGGCCTTCTATCGGCGATTGCTGGGGCCGACCTGAGCGCCGTCAGGCGGGGTCCGCATCGGATGCGGGAGTGGCGCCGTCGGCGGTGCGCAGCACCCCGTCGGGGGCGAGATAGTCGATCAGCTTCAAGGTACGGTCGCCGGTGGTCACCAACCGCGCCACCACCGCCCGGAAGGCGTGGAAATCCTCCGCCGACAGGCAGTCGAACAAGGTGTCATTCGCCGGCCGCTGCACCACCGTGAGTTCATCCAGCAGGGCATTGGCCTTGGCGGTGATGGTCAGCAGCACCCGTCGCCGGTCCTCGGGATTGACCGCCTTGGTCACCAGGTCCGCGGCCACCAGCTTGTTGACCTCGATGGTCACGAAGGCGCCGGACAGATGCAGGTGGTCCGCCAGCAGATTCACCCCGACCCCGCCGTCCCGCCCTTGCAGATGGGCGATGGCCACCAGGATGGTATATTGGGCGCCCGACAGGCCGATCAGGGCACCGAGCCGGCTGCGCACCTCCTGGATGCGGGCCGCGAAGGCGAGCGTGTCATGCACCAGCTGACGAAAATCCCGATCCGATCCGTCCACCAGCAACTCCGCCTTTGAGACGGTCAACTGCCGTCGACGCCCCGGATCCACCGGCGCCCGCACCGGACGCTCCGCAGGGCCCGGCGCGGCAGTCCCGCCACCGGCCTGCGCGCCGCCCCGGCGGCGTCCCGGTCCGGAACCGCCCCGCGCGGGCGTGGCAGAGCCCGCGCCGGGGGGCGCGTCATCCTTGGTGCTGTTGCCGTGTGCCTTGCCCTGTCCGTCCACGAAATCCGCCTTGACGTGAGATCGATAGTTATATTAGCTTTTGTTCAAAGGTAAATGGCATCCCTAAGATGCACTCCAGAGGGCGGGTCGGCTGCGATCCGCAGGTGAGCATGAACTCTGCCGCGACTCCCCCGTTCCCGGCCGCCGAGGCGGCGTCCGCCCCGTTCGATGCCCGCGCCTTCCGCCAGGCGCTGGGCACCTTCGCCACCGGCGTCGCCGTCATCACCGCCCGGGCGGATGACGACACCGTGGTGGGCATGACCATGAGTTCGTTCAACTCCGTGTCGCTGGATCCGCCTCTGGTGCTGTTCAGCGTTGCCCGCACCGCCCACAGCCTGCCCGCCATGCTGGCGGCGCCGGCGTACGGCGTCAACGTGCTGGCCCGCGACCAGGAGCATCTGTCCAACCGCTTCTCCAAGGCGCTCCAGGACAAGTGGACCAATGTGGACCACGCGCTGGGGCATCACGAGATCCCGCTGCTCACCGGCGCCTTGGCGCATTTCGAGTGCGTGCCCTACGCCCATCATGACGGCGGCGACCATGTGATCTTCCTCGCCCGCGTGCTGCGCTTCGCCACGGCGGATGCCGGCGCGCCGCTCATTTTCTACCGCGGACGCTACCACGGCCTCGCCTCCGGCGAACCCGTCGTTCCCTGACCCGCGCCCCTGCTGCAAGGACCTGACCCCATGATGAAGACCGGCCAACAGCACACCGAGAGCCTGCGCGACGGGCGACAGATCTTTCTGGACGGCGCGGTGGTGAGCGATGCCACCACCCATCCCGCGTTTCGCGGCGCCATCGCCTCCGTGGCCCAGATGTTCGACTTCCAGAGCGCGCCGGAAAACCGCGAGCTGATGTCGTTCGAGACCGACACCGGCACGCGCGCCAACCGCATCTGGGAACTGCCCGGCAGCTATGAGGCGCTCAAAACCCGCCGCAAGGCCCTGGAAGCCTGGACCGAGCTCCATGCCGGCTTCCTCGGCCGCGCCCCCGATCACGTCGCCTCCTGCATCGCCGGCATGTATATGGGCCGCGAGGTGTTCGACGCCTACGACCCCGCCCGCGGCAAGGCGCTCGCCGATTACTATCGCTATGCCCGCGACAACGACCTCTATCTGACCTACGTCATCATCAATCCCCAGGCCGACCGCTCCAAGAGCGCGGCAGCGCAGCAGGACCCGTTCCTCTCCGCCGGGGTGGTGGATCGCGACGCCGAAGGCATCACCGTGCGCGGTGCCAAGATGCTGGCCACCGGCGGCATCATGGCCAATGAGGTGTTCGTCACCTGCATCCAGCCGTTGCAGCCGGGCGACGAGAACTATGCCGTCTCCTTCGCCATTCCCATGAACACCAAGGGCCTGAAGATCCTGTCGCGCAAATCCTACGAGGCCTCCGCCCCGTCGGTGTTCGACAATCCCCTCGCCAGCCGCTTCGACGAGAATGACGCGGTGCTGTTTTTCGATGATGTGAAGGTGCCGTGGGACCGGGTATTCATCGTCGACAATATCGAGATGGTGGCCAAGCAGTTCCACGCCACCCCGGCGCATGTCTACCAGAACTACCAAGCGCAGATCCGCCTGTCGGTGAAGCTGAAGTTCCTGCTCGGCATCGCCCGCCGCACCACCGAGATCAACGGCACCACCAATTTCCCGCAGGTGCGCGAGACGCTCGGCCAGCTGTCCGCGGAAGTGGCCATGATCGACGCCTTCGTGGTGGCGATGGAAGCCAAGGGTTCGCAGCGCGGCGCCTATTTCGTGCCCGACCGCCACACCCTCTATGCCGCCCAGACGCTGTCCCAGCAGCTCTATGGCAAGGTGCTCAACACCCTGCGCGAACTGGCCGGTGGCGGCATGATCATGCTGCCCTCCTCGGTGCGGGATTTCGACAATCCCGAGCTGGCGCAGCTCATCGGCAAGACCCAACAGTCGCCCGCCGCCAATGCGGAAGACAAGGTGAAATTCTACAAGCTGGCCTGGGATGCGGTGGGTTCGGAATTCGCCTCCCGCCATGCGCAATATGAGATGTTCTATGCGGGGGCCGGCTTCGTGGTGAAGGGCCATGCCTTCCGCAGCTATGACTGGGCGGGCGCGGCCTCCCTGCTGGACCGCATGCTCGCCTCCTACGATCTGGCCGACGAGCGCGGCCTCGCCCCCGCCCGGGCGGCCGAGTAGGCGCCGCCGCCACCCTTTCTTCTCCGCCCAACCCCAAGGTTCGCATCGATGGCCATCAACAAAGCCCATGACGAGTTCTACACGCTGGACCTGACCAGCGGCTGGGAAGTGCCGCCCGGCTATCCGCAGGGCATCCAGCAGAAGATCATCTCCGGCGGCCTGGACGAAGTGGCCAAGCGCGGCTCGCGCACCCGGCTGCTGCGCTTCGACCCCGGCGTGTTCACCACCAAGCCGTTCGTCCATGACTATTGGGAAGAAGTGTTCCTGGTCACCGGTGACCTCACCGTGGGCAATGACGACAAGGGCGAAGGCGGCGAAGCCTTCCCGCCCTTCACCTATGCCTGCCGCCCGCCCGGCGCGTTCCACGGCCCGTTCAAGTCCGAGAACGGCTGCATCCTGATGGAAATCCACTATTTCGATCCGGTCTGATCGGGCCTGTCGCACCACTTGCGCCCTCCTCCGCTGACGCGGGGCGAGGGCGCGGTGCGTTCGGGCGGTGCATTCGGGCGGTGTGTTGGGGGCGATGGGCGAGGTGGGCGGCGGCGGTGTGTACGGCCCCGGCCGTTTCACCCCCCTCCCTGCCCTCCCCCGCAAGGGGGGAGGAGCCCCACCCGGTTCTTCGCTGACGCGCCAAGCGGAACTGCATCCGCGCGCCGGAACACCGCGCGCCGCCCACCACCCAACGCGCCGCGCCCCCTCCCCCCTTGCGGGGGAGGGTTGGGGTGGGGGGTGAAACGCCCTCCGCCTGCGACCGTCTCCCGTGACGCCCGGCAACGACTCGTCCATCGCATGCCCCCGCTGGACATCCGCCCCCGAACCGGATTCTCATCCACCCCCTCACCGCCCTGCCTGGATGCCGCCCATGACCGCGCCGATGACCGCCCCCACCCTCGCCCAGCTCTCAGCGGCCCTGGCCGCCGGGCGCACCACATCGCGGGCGCTGGTGGACGCCTGCCTGGCGCGCATCGATGATCCCGCCGGCGAAGGCGCCCGCGCCTTCATCCATGTGGCCCATGAAAAGGCCCGCGCCGCCGCCGACGGCCAGGATGCCCTGCGCCGGGCAGGCGCTGCCCCCTCGCCTTATGCGGGCATCCCCATCGTCATCAAGGATCTGTTCGACATCGCCGGCGAGGTCACCGCTGCCGGCTCCAAGGTGCTGGCGGACGCCCCGCCCGCCACCACCGACGCAACGGCCGTTGCGCGCCTCAAGGCAGCCGGCTTCGTGGTCATCGGCCGCTCCAACATGGTGGAATTCGCTTATTCCGGCCTCGGCCTCAACCCGCATTACGGCACGCCGAAGAGCCCGTGGCAGCGCGAGGTGGGCCATGTGCCCGGCGGCTCCACCTCCGGCGGCGCGGTGGCGGTGGCGGACGGCATGGCCCATGCCGCGCTCGGCACCGATACGGGCGGCTCTTGCCGCATCCCCGCGGCCTTCTGCGGCATCACCGGCTACAAGCCCACCGCCCGGCGGGTGCCCCAGGACGGCTGCCTGCCGCTCTCCCAGAGCCTGGACTCCATCGGCCCGCTGGCCCGCTCGGTGGCCTGCTGCGCGGCGCTGGATGCCATCCTGGCCGGGGAGCCGCTTGGCACGCTGGAGGCGGCCGATCTCCCCGGCCTGCGCTTCCTGGTGCCCAGCACCGTGGCGCTGGACGGCCTCGATCCCGAGGTGGCGCAGGCCTTCGAGGCGGCCCTGGCGCGCCTGTCCGCCGCCGGCGCCCGCATCGTGACCGCCGAGGTGCCAGAATTCGCCGAGATCGCCGGCATCAATGCCAAGGGCGGCTTTACCGCTGCGGAAAGCTACGCCTGGCACCGGGCGCTGCTGGCGCAAAAGGAAGCGCTGTACGATCCCCGCGTCTCCGTGCGCATCAAGCGCGGCCACAGCCAGGAGGCGGCCGACTATCTGGACGCGCTGGCCGCCCGTGCGTCCCTGATCGCCCGCGCCAACGCGCGCCTCGCGCCATATGACGCGCTGCTGCTGCCGACGGTCGCCATCCTGCCGCCGGCCATCGGCCCGCTGGAGCGCGATGACGCGGCCTATGGCGCGGCCAATTTGCTGTCGCTGCGCAATGCCACCCTCATCAACATGATCGACGGCTGCGCCATTTCGATCCCCCTGTCGGGGCCGGGACAGGCCCCGGTGGGGCTGATGATCGCCGCCACCGCAGGGAGCGATGCCCGCCTGTTCGCCATTGCGGCCGGGGTGGAAGCCCATTTGGCCGCCTGATCGGAACAAACAGGCGCTTCCAATTCGGCGCGGACGCGGCCATAGAGTGCCGACGTGAGCCAATTCGGACTTTTCCGGGGAAGGATTCATCATGACGAAGCCCGCCGTCCGCGTAGCTGTCACCGGCGCCGCCGGCCAGATCTGTTATTCGCTGCTGTTCCGCATCGCCAATGGCGACGTCTATGGCAAGGACCAGCCGGTCATCCTCCAGCTGCTGGACCTGCCCCAGGCGCAGAACGCCGTGAAGGGCGTCGTCATGGAGCTGGAAGACTGCGCCTTCCCGCTGCTGGCCGGCGTGGTCATCACCGATGAGCCCAAGGTCGCCTTCAAGGACGTGGATGCTGCCTTCCTGGTGGGCGCGCGTCCCCGCTCCAAGGGCATGGAGCGCGCCGACCTGCTGCTCGCCAATGCCGAGATCTTCAAGGTCCAGGGCGCGGCGCTGAACGAAGTGGCCAAGCGCGACGTGAAGGTGCTGGTGGTGGGCAACCCGGCCAACACCAATGCCTACATCACCGCCAAGAGCGCCCCGGATCTCCCGGCCGGCAACATCACCGCCATGCTGCGGCTCGATCACAATCGCGCGCTGTCGCAGTTCGCCGCCAAGGCGGGCATCTCCAGCGCCGACATCGAGAAGCTGGTGATCTGGGGCAACCACTCCCCCAGCATGTTCGCCGACTATCGCTTCGCCACCGTGAAGGGCGAGCCTTTGCCCAAGCTCATCAATGATGAGACCTGGTACCGCGAGACCCTGATCCCGACCGTGGGCAAGCGCGGCGCGGCGATCATCGAAGCCCGCGGCCTGTCGTCGGCCGCCTCCGCGGCCAATGCGGCTGTCGACCACATGCATGACTGGATCCACGGCACCGACGGCCGCTGGGTCTCCATGGGCATCGCCTCGGACGGCTCCTACGGCGTTCCCGAAGGCATCGTGTTCGGCGTTCCGGCGGTGTGCGCCGGCGGCAGCTACACCGTGGTGAAGGGCCTGGAGATCGACGCTTATGCGCAGTCGATGCTGGACATCACCCTGAAGGAACTGCTGGACGAACGCGCCGGCGTCGCCGCCATCGTCGGCTGAGCCTGCTGCGACACGCTATGACGATCAGAAGCCGGTCCTTCGGGGCCGGCTTTTTTTGGGGGGCGTGGCGATGGCCGAGCAGCCCATTGGCACCAGCCGCGTAGGCGGTCTATTCATTTGGCATGTCGCCGGCGAGATGGCGCCGTCGTCGCTTCGCCGCAGATCAGCTCCCTGCAGACCCCGGATGTTCTCTGCGTCACGACCCGCCCCGGCGCAAATCCGCCTTCAGTCGATCTCAGAAAAATTTGGAAACATTCGTTAACGTTTGAGCATTGGGATGTCACCCGATAGTCGTTGACGCCCTTCGCGCTTCCGTTCGAGATGCCTTACGCACTAAAGGCCTCGGAACAGCGATGAAGACGAAGCGGGACGCGGCCATCGTGTACGGTGTCTACATCAATCCGGACGCGGATTGGAAATGCTTTGTCTCCGAGCAGCTGGCAGACCTGTGCGCCACCGGCGTTCTTGACGTGGCGGACCTGCATATCGTGGCCTCCAACCCGTTCGGGGTGGCTGGCGTGGAGGCCTTCTTCGCGGCCTTGGGCGTGCCGTGCCGGCGCCTCCTGGTCCAGGCGGAAAACAAGTATGAGTTCTGGGCCCTGGCCTATCTGTGGGAGCTGGCGCAGGACCGGGCCGGCTATCGCACGCTCGCCTATCTGCACACCAAGGGCATGAGCTATGCCGACACAAGGCGCTGCACGGTGGAGGCGGTGCTGACCTATTACACCTTCGCCTCCTGGCGCACGGTGCTGGAGGTGTTCCGCACCAAGCCCGGCGTCCACAAGGTGGGCCTGTTTCCAGCCCGCGATCGTGAGGCCTGGGGCGGCTGGATGTGGTTCAACTTCTGGTGGGCGCGGGCCGACTATGTCCGCGACCTAGAGCGCCCCCGGGAAGACGTGAACCGCTTCTATTATGAGCATTGGCTGTGCCTCAGCCCGCCGGGCCGCGGCCAGGACCCGCAGGACGGCTATTCGCTCTATGCCGGGGGCAGCGCGCGGTTCGCCGCCGCCGACACCGGCCCGGCGATGGCGCATCTGCGCCGCCGGCTCGCCTATCGCGCGCTGCGCGCGGGCCAGGCGGTGCGCCGGGCGTACCGGCGGGCGCTCCGCTGGTCCCAGGACCGGCTGGGCGGCGCTCGCCCGGAGAGCCAGGACGCGGCGCGCGAGCGGCCCTGGTCCCGCGCCCCCGGCCTGAGCCGGCGCTGAGCGCGAGCCGCGGCCCTCCGGCGCCGCGGCTCAGCCTCGAAGTCAGCCGCTCCTCACAACTGCCGCGCCAGATTTTCCGCGAACGACAGGATGTGCGCCCGCATGGCCGCTTCCGCCCCGTCCGCGTCCCGCCCGGCGATGGCCTCCACGATCGCGGCATGCTCTTCCACCACGCGGTGGTGGTGTTCGTGCTCGCGCAAGGACAGGAACCACACCCGCTGCGAACGGTCGTGCAGATTGCGCAGGATGTCGCTCAGCACCAGGTTGCGGGCGGCGGTGGAGATGGCACCGTGGAAGCGCCGGTCCAGCGTCATCAGCACATCCGCATCGCCCGCCTGGGCGGCGATGCGCCCGCGCGCCACCGCATCGTTGAGCGTATCGATGACGAACGGCTCCGCCCGTTCCGCCGCGAGGCGCGCGCAGAAGCCTTCGTTGAGCAGGCGCACAGCCACCATGTCCCGCACTTCGTCACGGGTGATGGGGCAGACCATGATGCCCTTGCGCGGCAACACTTCCACCAGGCCATCGTGCATCAGCCGGTCGAAAGCCTGGCGCACCGGCGTGCGCCCCAGGCTCAGGGCGGACGACACCGCCGCCTCGCTCAGGGCCTCACCGGGCCGGAACCGCCCGGTGATGATCCGCTGCTTGATGATCTCGTAGGCTTCCTCGCGGAGCGAGCGCGGCGCCGTCTCCGCCCCGAAGGGGATGATGGCGGCGCCGGAGACAAACATGCTCATCCGACCACGGGCAACACGGCCACATCATAACCGTGGCGGATGCTGCGCTTGAGCACGGGGTCCTCGATCTCGAACTCGAACCGCGCCGCCGGGCGGATGCCGCCCTTCGCCGCCAGGGTGCCGCAGAACATCACCGAACCGCCCTTCAGGCTTTCGCCCTCGAAGCCGGAAAGAATCTGCTCGGGGGGCAGCATGGCATTCACCGAGCCCTCCTGATAGAGCACGCGGGTGCCCTCGATCACCGCAAATGAGCGTAGGATCAATTGATCCCAGTGCGGCAGCACGTCGTCCAGCGCCCACAGGTCCGGGGCCACCGGCTTGTCGCACATCTGCTTGGAGACGGTGATGTTGTAGGTCTCCACCTTGCGGTCGGTGTGGTCGGAGCCGATGCCCAGATAGCGCCGCCCGCCCGCGTCGACGATGAGGAATTCCACTTCGCCGGAGGAGTCCGGGCCGGTGTTCTCGATGGTGGTGGCGGTGGTGAGGCGGGCGGCCGAGACCCGGTAATAGATCGGCGTCGAGGCGGGGCGGGCGACGCCCAACTCTTCCAGCTCCACGATATGCTTTTCCAGGGCCACCTTGTCCCGCCCGGTCCAGCCGGCGATGACGGCGGTGCGGATCAGCAGCGTCTCCTCGAAGCTGCGGCCGTCTGCATGGATGGTGAATGTGAGCGCCGTGCCCGTCATGGAATGTCCTCGGATCTTAAGGTCGTTACGAACGAAAGTGGGACCGGCATCGGGGAAGCGATGCCGGTCCCCGCGCTTGCCCGACTGAGGGGGGATTCAGTCCGGCATGCGCGTATCGAGCAAGCTCCACTTGCCACTTTTGACTTCCAGCACATAGACCGGCTTCACCGCATCGCCGTCCATAAAGGAGATCTTGCCCTCCAGGGCGTCATAATCCTTCATCTTGGCCAGCTGGTCGCGGATGGCGGCGCGCTCGGCCACGCTCTTGCTCGCCTCGCCGGTGACGCCGGCGCGCTTCATGGCCTCGGCGTAGAGATAGACGATGTCATAGACCGACGCGTCCATCTGGTTCGGCTCGGTGCGGGCCTGGCCGGCGGCCTTGGTGCGCTTGGCGAACTCAGCGGCAAACGCCTTGGTGGTGGCGTTCACATCGGGGAAGAAGGTGGTGCCGATGGTGAGGTTCTCACCGGCGCCGTCCATGCGCTTGGGCAGCTCGGGGTCGGCGATGGTGGTGCCGCCGATGACGCGGGTGGCGACACCCTGGCGCTTCAGCTCCTTGGCCAGATTCACCGCGCCTTCCGGCGGCGATCCGAGGCCGACGATGTCGGGGGCCAGTTCCTTCAGCTTGGAGACCTGGGGCGAGAGGTCGAACGCCGCCAGTTGGAAGTCCACCGAGCCCTTGAGCGGGATGGCGTATTTCTCGAACATCTTGGGCACCACCACGGTGCCGATGGATTTCGAGACCACGTCGTCGGTGGCGTAAGCGGCGGCGCCGGAGGCGGCGGGCAGCTTCTTGTCCTTGATGGCGCCGAGCACCTGGTCGATGACCTTGCCCTCGTCGGTGGTGTTGCGGAAGCCGTAGCTGAAGCCCTTGGTCAGGCCCGGGGCCGAGGAGGCCATGGACATCTGCGGGATGCCGGCGCGCTCGCCCACCGGGAAGGTGGTGCGCACCTCGGAGGAGGAGAACGGCCCGATGACGGCCAGCGCCGCATCGTCCTCGGCAAAGCGGCGCAGGGCGGTGGTGGCCTGCTTGGGATCACCGGCGGTGTCGAACTTCACCACCTTGATCTTCTTGCCGTTGATGCCGCCCTTGGCGTTGATCTCTTCCACCGCCAGATCCACGGCGATCTCATTGGTGCCGGCGAGACTCACATAGGGGCCGCTCTTGGCCATCATGTAGCCGAGCACGAGCTCGCCATCGGCCCGCGCCATGGCGCTGGCGGACACGGCGGCGAGCAGGGTTGCAGCGAAGACAAGCGACCTGGTCATGGAAGGCTCCTTCTGGATGAGGATGTCACGGTCAAAGGACAGCGGCGGGCGCCGGCGCGCCATCGCCAAGATAGGCTTGTTGCAGGCGCGGATCGGCGGCCAGCGCCTGGGGGTCGCCGGCCATCACCACCTTGCCCAGTTCCAGCACGGTGGCGCGGTGCGCCACCGCCAGCGCCTTGCCGGTGTTCTGCTCCACCAGCAGCACCGAGAGGCCGCCGGCATTGAGTTCGCGGATGAGGTCGAACAATTTGGAGACGAACAAAGGCGAGAGGCCGAGCGAGGGCTCGTCCAGCATCATCAGCCGGGGTTTGGCCAGCATGGCGCGGCCGATGGCCAGCATCTGCTGCTCGCCGCCGGACAGGCAGGAGGCCAGCATGTGGCGACGCTCGGCCAGATTGGAAAAGCGCTGGTAGATGGCGTCGATCTCGGCGCGCACGGCGCGGGTGTCGGTGCGCATGTGGGCGCCCAGCAGGAGGTTCTCCTCCACCGAGAGCGAGATGAGAATGCGCCGGCCTTCCGGCACCAGCACGATGCCTGAGGCGATGCGCGCGTGCGCCGGCATGCGCGTGATGTCCACGCCGTCGAAAGCGATGCCGCCGGCGCGCGCGGGCTCGGCGCCCAGGATGGCGCGGAGCAAGGTGCTCTTGCCGGCGCCATTGGCGCCCAGCACGGTGACGATCTCGCCTTCATTGATGGTGAGGTCCACCCCGCTCAAGGCGGCGACGCGGCCGTAAGTGACCTGCAGAGCGGAGACTTCGAGCAGCGCCATGGCTCAGGCCTCCTCGTCCGTGCCGATATAGGCTTCGCGCACCTTGGCATCGCGCCGGACGGTGGAGAGCGGGCCTTCGGCGATCTTCTCGCCGAAATTCAGCACCACCACATTGGGGCAGATGCTGTCCACGAAGTGCATGTCGTGCTCCACCACCAGCAGCGTCAGCCCACCCGCGATGAGCGCCTTGAGGTGATCGCGCAAGGCATTGGTCTCGCTGGGGTTGAGGCCGGCGGCGGGCTCGTCCAGCATCAGCACATTGGCGCCCGCGAGCGTGGCGCGCACCAGATCGATGCGCTTGCGCACCCCATAAGGCAGCGCGCCCACGGTCTCGTCCGCATAGCGCCCCAGGCCGCTCTCCGCCAAAGCGGCGCGGGCCTCGCGCTTCCAGCGGTGGTTGGGGATGAGGCGGTAGGGGGTCAGCAGCGCGGCGAGCGAAGAGGCGCGCACATGCTGGCCCACCAGCAGGTTTTCCAGCACCGAGAGGTGCGGCATCAGGCGGATGTTCTGGAACGAGCGCGCCACGCCGGTGCGGATGCGGCGGCGGGAGGGCATATTGGTGACATCCACGCCATTGACATGGATGGTGCCGGCATCCACGCCATAGACGCCGCTTACCAGATTGAACACCGTGGTCTTGCCCGCGCCATTGGGGCCGATGAGCGCGGTGGCGCAGCCCTTGGGCACGGTGAAGGAGAGGTCGCGGATCGCCCGCACCCCGGCGAACGATTTCTGCAGGCCGGAGATGGCCAGAGCCGGTTGGGTGGCGGCCGGCGATGTGGTGGCCGGCGGGGCTTCACTTAGTGAGTGCATGCTCATGAGGAGGCCTCCGGCGCGCGGCGGCGGAAGCGGCGGAACAGCGAGGCCGTCACCAGACCCTGCGGCCGCAGCGCCATGAACAGGATGATGAACACCGCGAACAGCGCATAGCGCCATTCTGCACTGGCCCGCAGCGCCTCCGGTACCAAAGTGAAGAACACCGCCCCCACCAGTGGCCCCCACACGGTCTGGGTGCCGCCGAACAGCACATAGAGCACGGTGAAGACGGAGAGCAGCACATTGAAATGCTGCGCCTCGATGAAGCTGTAATGGTGGGCGTAGAAGGCGCCGCCGAAGCCCGCCACCGCCGCCCCCAGAGCGAACGCCGCCACCTGGATGCCGCGCACGGAAATGCCCATGAGATTGGCCACGGTGGGGTCGCTTTTGACCGCCGTGAGATAGAGCGCGAAGCGGGTGCGCGAGAGCAGCGCCATCACCAGCACCACGCCGATGGCGGCGGCGAACACCGCGCCCGGCGGGGCATAGTCCGCCACCGGATAGCCGGCGGCGGCGCCCACCACGTCGAGATTGAGGAAGATGGCGGCGATCACCTGGCCGAGCGCGAAGGTGGCCAGCGCCAGATAGATGCCGTGGGTGCGCAGCACCGGAATGCCGATGAGGATGCCCACCAGCCCGGCCAGCGCACTGCCGGCGGGAATGGCGGTCCACATGCTCCAGCCCAGTTCGTTGGTGAGATAGGCCGCCGCATAGGCGCCGATGGCCATGAAGCCGGCGATGCCGAGATTCAGCTGGCCCGCGGCCAAGGGCAGATAGACCGCGTAAGCGGCCATCACATTGAAGGCGAGGACGACCAGGACGCCGGTGAGATAGCCGCTCATCACAGTTTCTCCCGGCTCGGGGCGCGGCCCAGCAGGCCCTGCGGCCGCAGGATCAGGATCACCAGCAGCAGGCCATAGACGGTGATGTTCACCACGTCGGCGCCGATCAAAGAGATGGAGAGCACTTCGGCGAGGCCGATCAGCAGGCCGCCGATCACCGCGCCCCAGATGGAGCCCATGCCGCCGATGATCATGGCGGCCACGCCCTTGAAGCCGATGCCCTCGCCCATGAAGGGCGAGACCTGCTGATAATTCACCGCGAACAGGATGCCGCCCAGCGCCGCCAGCACGGCGCTGGCCACGAACAATTGCGGCACCAGCCGCTCGATATTGATGCCCATGAGGAGCGCCGTCTCGCGGTTCTCGGCGACGGTGCGGATGCGCCGCCCCGCATTGGTGGCGCGCAGGAACCAGGACAGCCACGCCACAAGGCCGAGCGAGATGGCCAACGACACCAGTTGCGCGATGCCGATGACGAGGCCGCCGATGCGCAAATTCATGTCGGCGAACAATGCGGGAAAGGCCTGCTGGTCCGAGCCGTAGCGGATCAGCATCAGGTTTTCCATCAGCACCAGGAAGCCGAGGGAGGAGACCAGCGGCACCTCGGCGTCCCCCTCGCGCATGCGCCGATAGGCCAGGCGCTCCACCAGCAGCGACACCAGGGCGGCCACGAACAGGGCGCCGCCGGCGGCCAGCAGGAAGGGCCAGCCCAGCTTGACGAAGCCAAAGGCCAGCATGCCGCCCAGCATGAACAGGCCGGGGAGGGAGAAATTAAGGAAGTTCAGCACCCCGATGGCCAGGGTGAAGGCGACCGCCACCAACATGTAGATGGCGCCGAGCATGAGGCCGTTGATGATCTGCTGGGACAGCATGAGCGGCGTTCGCACCTGTCAGTCGCAGCCGGGCGGGATGCGACGCGGGATGACGGAGGAATGACAACAAAACTAGGTAACAAACAAAGCTAATCGCCGGTTGCGGTCAAGCTGAAATTTCAGGCGGATTTCACGCTCCCCGCTCAAAGCCGCAGCACGCACAGGCCGTGGCCTCCGCGCGTCATCACCGGGGGACGTGCGGCACGGTTAGGGCGGCCTGCGGCGCAGGCCCAGGCCACGGACGGGTCGCAGAAAGAATGGCGCTGACGAATGGCGCGGGAGGCGCCGCAGGCAAGACGCTATTCCATGAATCTCATTGACGTCGCGCGCCGCGCATGAATATAAATTATTCCCTATTCTGGTAATGCGCCGGCCTCAATAATACTGGGATGTAAGAAATGCGACACATCCGCGCCGTGGCTGCACTTCTTTCATGTCTTATTTTGATGGCCTGCAATGAAAACTCGTCGAGTCTGGATGACGTCCTAAAAAGTTACGGATTTTCAAAGCTGGTTCCGCCATCGCAGCTGTATGGCCCCGGCGGATTGGTCTATCGGGCGAATTATGATCCCGATGATGCACGAATGTCCGCTGTCCGCTTGGGCTATTTGTGCCGGCCGGAATTCTCCGTTGAACGATACACCAGCAAGCCGATGGAAAGCTTGTCGGAATCGTCTCAGCTGTCGTCCAAACTGGAAGGCACCTTCGATCTGGGCGTCCCAGTGCTGAACCAGCTGTTGGGGCTGAATATCAGCGCGTCCGCGGCCAGATCAGCGTCCGTCACCGTCAGCAACGTCAAGCTCTATGCCTATGCGCGGGATGACCTTAAGGCCATTCGCGGCCTCATCGGCAGTGACTGCAAATCCATTTTAAGGGCGAATATAAAAACCAATAATGCCTATCAGGTGGAGCAGGTCATCCAGGCCAGTGTTTCCATCAAAATCATCACTGCGGAACAGATCAATGCGTCCGCGCGGTCGACCCTGGTGCGCGAGCTTGGGGCGCTCGGCGCCGTGGGCGAGGCCGGCGATGTCCTCCAGACGCGCGGTGAGGCGCTGTTCTACGGCGTCCGGCTCTATCCGGTGGACAGGCTCTGAGCCGACGCGCCGCGGATCTGACCTTCACGTTGCTTTTCGCTGGCGCTGGGCCGGCGACACTTGGGGGGCATCATGGCAAATCCGGACGAACGGCGCCGCATGGCGAGCGCCATCTTTGAATTCGAGGCGAGACGCCACAAGGGGTTGCTGGTGGTCTACAAATTGCCGCCGTCAGACGGTGGCGGCACCTACGAGGTCGCCGGCATCAACGACAGATATGACAAGGAGGTGGTGGACGCCCTGGTCCGCCTCATTGACCAGAACCGGCAAGCGGAAGCCGAGACCCTGGCCATCACCTATATCGCCGAGACCACCGACCGGGCGGCCAGCTGGACCCGCATTCCCGGCCTGGAATTCTATCTGCGCGACATGATCTTCAACCGGGGCGCGAATGGCACGGTGCGGATTGTCCAGGATGCACTGGACATTTCCGTGGACGGGCTGATGGGGCCGAACACACTGGGCGCCCTGGCCGCTGCCGAGGCCACCGCCGCCCAATTCCTGCTGAAGCTGCGCGCCGCCCGCGAAGCGTATGAGCGCATCAAAATCGGGCGGGACGAGAGCAACGAGCTCTGGCGCGGCCTGGTCAATCGCTGGAACAATGCCCTGGCAACCGCCCGCACCTTCTCGCTCGAACCGGTGACGGGACAGGCCCAGGCGGCGCCGTCCGCCCCCGCGGCACCCGCTGCGGCTCCATCCCCTGCGGTGGTCAAGCTCGAGGCCGCCCGCTCGGCGGTACTCCTGCCGGCCCTGCGGGTCGGCGGGACCGGCGACCGGGTGACCGCCTGGCAGCAGTTCCTGCGCGGCGAGGGACTGGATCCCGGCCCTGCGGACGGCCAGTTCGGCGAGCACACCCGCGATGCCACCCGCGCCTTCCAGGAAAAGTATGGGCTCGGGACCGACGGCGTGGCCGGGCGGGTCACGCTACTTAAGGCGGCCGACCAGGGCCTCGAACTGTTCGAGGAACCGGCCGACGATCAGACCAGCTCGAACTTCCCGCCCCGCCCTTCGTTCGAGCCGCTGTCGGATGCGGGGCGGGCGGCCATCTTCAGCACCTTCAACTATGTGCCCGCGCCCACAGCGGACAATCCCGAGGCGATCTCCATCCTGGGCACCTGGGAGGAGGATAATATCGTCAAGGTGTCGATCCCGCAGTTGCGCACCGCCCTGGGCGGGAAGGCGCCGCAGAGCATGCGCGTCCACAAGCTCGCCTCGCCACAGATTCAGGCGCTGTGGGCCGCCTGGGAAAGCGCCGGACTGTTGAAACGAGTGCTCACCTACGACGGCGCTTTTGTTGCGCGCTTCATCCGCGGCAGCCGGACAAAACTGAGCAATCACTCATTTGGAACGGCCTTCGATATCAATTACGAGTGGAACAAGCTCGGTCATCGTCCAGCCCTCGTCGGCCAGCAGGGCTCCGTCCGGGAATTGGTGGCCATTGCCAATGCCCACGGCCTCTACTGGGGCGGCCATTTCGAAACCCGGCCCGACGGCATGCACTTCGAAATCGCGTTTGTGAAGAGCTAGAGCCCGTCTTCGGGGGACCGGCGGCCGCCAGCGACGGCGTGCCAGCGGCCCCTCGACCGCACAAAAAACGCCCGGCAGTCATGCCGGGCGTTGGGGCTTTGGGGGGAGAGCGGCGCTCAGAGGTTCGAAGGGCCCTGCAGGCCGTGCCACCCCATCGCGCGGGGCGATGGGGCGCTGCGCATCTGGGCCGGACGGGTCATCAACCCCTCCAGCCCCGGCCGCTCCGGGGCGGTGAGCGCGTCCAGGAAGGATTGCGCCCAATGGTCGATGTCGTGGCCCAGAAGCACCGCCATCATCCGCTCATAGCGCTGCTTGCGCTCTTCCAGCGGCATTTCCAAAGCCCGCCGCAGGGCGGCGGCGACCCCTTCGGTCTCGTGCGGATTGACCATCAGGGCCCCGCCGCCCAGTTCCGAGGCGGCGCCGGCGAACTGGGACAGCAGCAGCACGCCGGGATCGGCGGGATCCTGGGCGGCGACGAACTCCTTGGCCACCAGATTCATGCCGTCGCGCAGCGGCGTCACCATGGCCACATGTGCGCTGCGATAGAGTCCGGCCAGCGCCGAGCGGGAATAGGTGCGGTTCACATAGCGCAGCGGCGTCCAGGCCACATCGCCATAATCGCCATTGATCTGCCCCGCCTTGGTGGAGACGAAGCGATCCATCTCCGCATATTCCGGCACCTCGATGCGGCTTTTGGGGGTGATCTGGACGAAGGTCACCTTCTTGTGCCACTCGGGCGCCGTGCGCAGCAGGGTCTCGAAGGCTTCCAGGCGATTGGGGATGCCCTTGGAATAGTCCAGCCGGTCCACCCCCAGCACCATCTTGCAGCCGCCCAGGCTGGCCTTGAAGTCCTTGACGAAATGGGTGCGGGTGGCGTGGCGCGCCCGGCGGGCGAAGGATTCCGTCTCGATCGCCACCGGGAAGGCCCCGACGCGCACGCGCCGCCCGCCGATGTCATAGGCCTTGCCGTCCGGCGTCGCCTGGCCGCCGCGGCTTTCCAGATAGCGGCCGAAATTGTCCCGGTCGCTCTCGGTCTGGAAGCCCAGCAGATCGTATTGGGCGAGCGCGCCGATGATCTCCCCATGGCGCGGCAGCGCCTGCAGCAGTTCCGGCGGCGGCATGGGAATGTGCAGGAAGAAGCCGATGCGGTTCTTGTGCCCGCGCTCGCGCAGATAGCGGGCCAGCGGCATCATGTGGTAGTCATGCACCCAGATGATGTCGTCGTCTTCGATGATCTTGGACACATGCTCGGCGAAATTCCGGTTCACCCGGATGTAGCCGGACAGGTCGGTGCGGTGGAATTCCGCCAGATCCACGCGATAATGCAGGATCGGCCACAGCACGCGGTTGGCGAAGCCGTTGTAATATTCCTGGTAGTCCTCGTCCTTGAGGTCGACCACCGCATATTTGATGCCCGAACGACCGGAGATCACGGGACGGTCGGACGGCTCCTCGGTGATCTTGCCGCTCCAGCCGAACCACACGCCGGAGCGCCCCTTGAGGGCTGCGTTCACCGCGACGGCAAGCCCGCCGGCGGTCGCTTTGCCGTTCGCCTGCGGAACGGCAACGCGGTTCGATACAATGATCAAGCGCGACACGATCAGTTCCTCCGGGAATTGGCGGCGAGAGTGGAGAGAAGGGCGCGCACGTCCTCCGCTTCGGGCAGCACCACGTCCGCCACCGGCAGCTGCCGCCCCACGGAGACCACGACGCCGCCCATCTGCGAGACCACCGCGAAGGCCGCCTCGTCGGTCACGTCATCGCCCATGAACACCGGCACGCGGCCGGAAAATGCGGCGGTGGCCATGAACTGGCGCACCGCGCTGCCCTTGTCGTGGGCCGTATGTTTCACCTCGAACACCAGGCGCCCGGGCAGGATCCCAAGCCCCTCGCCCGCCTGCGCCACGAAGGCGTCCAGCGCCTCGCGCAGCCGCGGGCCGATCTGCGGATTGACGCGATAATGCATGGCGACGCTGGAGCCCTTGTCCTCCACCAGCACGCCGTCGAGCTCGCGGCCGAGTTTGGCCAAAGCGGTGCGAATGGGGGCGGACAGCGCCGCGCTGTGCATCGCCACCTCGGCGTCCGGCGACAGGCGCACTTCCGCGCCATGCACGCCCGAGGCGGCCAGGCGGAGCGGCGAGAACAGGGAATCCAGTCCCGCCACGGTGCGCCCGCTGACCAGGGCCAAGGCCCCGCCCGTCTCGCGGTCCAGCGTGCCGAGGTCATCCAGCAAAGGCTTGGGCACGGTCACCGCATCCGGATGGATGGCGATGTCGATAAGGGTGCCGTCCACGTCAAAGAAGAAGGCGCAGCGCCGGGCGTCCAGCAGATCCGGCAGCGACAAGGCGGCGCGCTCTGATGCGGAAGGGGTGGCAGACGGTGCGGGCATGGGATCCCCTGACAGAAGCATATGCGAACAACGTCATCCCGCGGCCACGGTTCCCCCAAAGGCTCACCCCACTTCCGCCACGATGGGTGTCGAAACGGAAACACGGCGGCGTGAGCGGCCAACCTGAACCGTCACCGGAACCGTGCGGGCTGCCGGACGTTCTGACCGGCATCAACGGAGATAGGCTCATGCTTGGCTACGGTTCACGCTCATCCACCCACGACATCTCGCGCCGCCTTGAGGCGTTGAAGGCGGATATGGCGAAGCTCGGGGAAGCCCTGGCGGATGCCGCCGAAGAAAATTCCCGTGGCCCGCGTCAGGACGCCGCCCGCTACGCCAATCGCGCGTACCAGGTGGTGGAAGACAATGCGGCCTCCCTGGCCTCGACCGGCCTGTCGCTGGCGCGCGACAGTGGCCGCAGCGCGGCCCGCAAGTTCGGACGGTCGGTGGACCGCGCCGAGCACCTGGTGACTGCCAATCCGGGCACCGCGGTGATGGCGGCGGTCGCCGTGGGCTTGACAGTGGGCTGCGTGCTGTATGCCATCGCGATGGGTGAGAAAGCGCGTCGCTGACACCCGCCGGTTGCAAGATACCGCCTGCACCGACCTCAATGGGGCGTCGCTGCAGGTTCGTCACGAGGTGATAACGGGCGGAGGGCCGGCATGAGGCCGGCGACTGCCGAAAAGGGAGAGTGAGATGAAGGGTGCTGTGATCGTCGTCGCTGCGGCGTTGGCTCTGGCCGGCTGTAGCCAATATTCCGAATCCGACCGCGCGGTCGGCGGCGGTCTCATGGGTGCGGGCGCCGGCGCGCTCATTGGCGGCGCGGCGACGGGCACCGCTGGCGGCGCCGTGGTCGGCGGCCTGCTGGGTGGCGCCACCGGCGCCGTGGTCGGCGCGGCCACCACGCCGAAGAATTGCTGGACCCGCGATGCCTATGGCAACGCCTATGCGGTGGCCTGCCCCTGAGCCTGACAGCGCGGTCAGAAGGACAAGCGGGGCGCCCTTGGGCGTCCCGTTTTTTTGTGCGCGTACCTGAGAGGGCTCACTCGACTTCCGGTCAGTAAGGGCGCGAGACGCGCACCCCCCTGCGACCGACCCAGGCGCGTCAGGCGCCGACCCCCATGGCGTCCGGCACGCGGATCTCCGGCGGGCGCGCCAGCTCGGCGATCAGTTCGGGCGGGAGCGCGTCCGTTATGGCCGGGTCGTCGCCCGTCGCGTCGTCCTCAGCGGGATCGTCCGCGGCTGCGGCCGGCTCCAGCGGCGTTGGCGTCAGGATGACGGGGGGGCTTCGCTCGTGCCGCTGCCGCGGGGTCAGGGGCGGACGGGGCACGGACTTGATGGGGAAGACATCGGGCGCCGCATGGGCGGACACGAACACTTCCACGTCCATCCCCACATCGACGCCCGGCACACCCTTGAAACTGCCGTTGACGGGAATCGCCTGGCGCGGATCGCGCACCGCGGCCACCCGCACCAAATGCTCGGTCCCCACCAAGGCGTTGGTGGGATCGAAATCGATCCAGCCGGCGCCGGGCAGATACACCTCGGCCCAGGCGTGGGTCGCCCCCGCGCCGCGAAAGTCCGCCTCGGCCAGGGGATCGAGGTGCGGGGTGTAGAGATAGCCGGTCACGAAACGGGCGGCGAAGCCCAGTTCCCGCACCGTCTCCATGAACAGCAACGCGAAGTCGCGGCAAGTGCCGCCGCCCAGCGCCAGGGTTTCCGTAGGGGTCTGCGTCCCCTCCTCGTAGCGGGGAGCATAGGTGAAGCGCTCACGGATGGCGGAATTGATGGTTTCCAGCAGCGCCAGGGTCGGCATCGGGCCGCTGGCGGGGAGAAAGCTGCGGGCGAACGCTTCCACAGTGCCGCCGTCGGGATAATGCCGGGCGGACGACAGCGCGATGTCGAGGCGGTCGTCGCTGGAATAGACGAACGGGTAGGTGGCGGCGTCCGGACTGAGCAGGCCCTCCAGCGGCGGCACCGGATAGGTCTCCAGTTCCAGAACGCTGTCGATGCGCAACTCGTCGGCGGGCTCCTGGAACTGCACCAACGCGATGGAATTGCCGAACACGTCATAGACATAAGTGACGTCGGCAATGGGAAACAGCGTGAGGTGGGCCTCCACCAAGCGCAGGCCGTGGCTGTCCCGCGGCCGCAGCATCAGCCGGTGCTGTCCGAAGGTCACCGGCTCGGCATAACGGTAGCGCGTCCGGTGCTCGACAGTCAGACGTTTCATGAGATCCGCTCCGGCTGGTGTGGCGGCGCCTGGTTCAACCCGGCCCGAGCCCCGGCTACCCGGCGCATCGGGTGTCCGCGGCCCCGGACGCACCGAGGCCGCTCACCGGACCGCGCCCGCCTTCCCCGCCAACCGGCGGGGCCGACGGAGCGTCAGATCACATGGTCGATCCGCGACCGCGCCGCATGAAGCCCACGACGGCGGAGATCAAGAACAGCACGATCGCCACATAGAAGATGATCTTGGCGATTTCGATGGCGGTGCCGGCGATGGCGGTGAAGCCGAGCACCGCGGCCACAAGTGCCACCACCAGGAATGTCAGGGCCCAACTCAGCATGTGAACTCTCCTCTTTCAGGTCAAAAGCCAAAACCATCCGGCCCACCGCGCGGGGCGGACCGATGGGAACCGGACACCGGGCGCCTTACCGGCGGTCGGGATAACGCGCCGGCGCCGCACCGACCGCCGGCAAGCGCGCGGAGGCCAACGCCTCACGCCAAGCGCTGAAGTCGGCGCCAGGCGCCTCGCGCCAGCGCAAATAGGCGTCGTCATAAGCCCGCGCCTGCATCTCGCGGGCGACGGCATCGGACGTCGGCAATGCCGCCAGTTGCTCCGCGCGCCACGCCCGGTAATCGGGGTCGCGCAGGGCGGTGGCCGCGTCGCTCTCGGGCGGCGGGGTGTCCCCTGCCGCCACATCGCCAGGCGCCTGACCATCGTCATGCACCAGGGAGGCCTGCGGATCGTCATACGCCCCCTGGCGTTGGAAATGGCCGGGATCGGCCGATTCCTTTGGCCCGGCACCGGGCGGACGGTCCGACATGGCGCTGCTCCTTCAGCTTCGCGCAGGCAGGCTGCGGTAAAAGCGTCTGTTAATCTGCGCAGTAGGAACCGTGTGACGGCGATCTGGGTTCCAATTTTCATCCCGCCCCCGCGCTGCAAGATTCCTTGCGAGAGCTGGAACAAAGGGGATGGCTTGGCGTTTCCTCACAACTGTTCGCGAAAAGGAGATCACCATGGCCGCATCGCGATCCCCCTCGGGTCCACCCGATGGCGCGCAGGGCGCCCCATCGAACGGGTCTTTTCCGGCGGGTGCCATTCCGCACGGCTATGACCAGTGCGAGTTCCTCCCCGAACAGTGCACGCGGGATTTCGGGCGTTCGCGCCGGCCGCGGGAACCGGATGAGGAGCGCCGTCAGCTCCGGTCCGCCGCAGCGGCCATTGGCGACGCGCGGCCAGCGTTCGCAGACCGGCCCGCGGCGCGGACCGAGAGCTGGTCGCGCGACGAGGACATTCAAAGCGTCAACGGGGCGTCACGCCTCTATAAGGACTGACATTGTGAGCCCCGCCCACCATCTGACGCACGCACGTCCCATCACATCCCTTGCACCGCGATCCATAGCCGTGGCAGAGCTAGAGCTTGGGGCTGAGGGTGTCAGCGGCGTTTCACAAGCAGGCGAGCAGTCATCATGCGCAGGCAGCGCCCGGATCGTCTTATGACGCAAGAACAGAGAGAGGGAGGCGGGATGAGAGCGCCTCATCGCCGGGATATTTCGGCGCGACAGGACCTGCTCGGCAAAGAGCTGCGTCAGTTGTTCGACGATTATACCCAGGAAGATATGCCCGATGAGCTGATGAAGCTCGCGGCCCAACTGCAAGGCGCCTTTTCCGGTGCTCCCGCAGGTGGATCGGATGCGGCTGAGACTGCGAAGTCAACTGAGACCGCCGCACCCGATGCCAACACTGACGTGAAGCATTCTCCGTCCGAAGATCATTGAAGCGGGCTCTGGTCCGGGCCTTGGCGGTGCGGACTGAAGGAAAAGCGTGACCAACATCAGGAGCCGTAGGCGCGCGCGTCTGCGGCATTTTTGCGTGCGGTGCGTCCCGCCGGGGCTGCGCTCCGGTGGAGGCGGGGAAGATGCGCGCCACACCCGAGGCGCCGCCTGAGGAGAGATAGCCGCGCGCCGGAGGGTGGATCCTCCCGCGATCAGCAGCCATCGACGTACTGTTGCTTAGTCCTTTCGCACTGGACTGCGACGCCTCGAACACGCGCCGCTCCTCTCATCGGAACCGTGGTGGGCGCCGATAGGTCGGCGCCAGGCGAGCCAAATCAAACCGCCCGCCTCATCGACCGGCGATCTGAAGACGCAAAAACCCCGCAACCGTTCGGTGCGGGGTCCAAAGTCTTGGTCGGGTAACAGTGCCTTGGATGAAGGTCCCGGCATCACCGGTCCGGACAAACGCCAAGGGTCCTAGGGACCCCACCGCTGGGGGGGACCTCGCTGACGCTGGAGATCAGCTGCGGGCGGCGGACAGGGCCAGAGCGTCGGTCTCCACCACATCGGAGGTGCCTTCGGCGCCCATCAGCACCAGAAGCTTGGCGCGGGCCCGGTTGACGCGGCTCTTGATGGTACCGAGCGCGCAGCCGCAAACGTCGGCCGCCTCCTCGTAGGACAGCCCCGCCGCGCCCACCAGAACCAGCGCTTCGCGCTGGTCGCTGGGCAACAGCTCAAGGGCTTCCTTGAGGCTGGTCAGGGTCACCGCCCATTCCTGGGCCGGACCCATGTTCGAATCCTGCTGCGCCAGGGTGGACATGCCGTCATTCTCACGGCGGCGCTTGCGGATCTCGGTGTAATAGGTGTTGCGAAGAATGGTGAACAGCCACGCCCGCAAATTCGTGCCGGGATCGAATTTATCGATATTAGACAATGCTTTAAGCAAGGTCTCCTGAACCAGATCGTCCGCTTCCGTACGATTGCGGGTCAGCGACCTGGCAAAGGCGCGCAAGGCCGGCATGAACTCCAGCACATGCGTACGCATGTCGGCAGTGCGGGCCACATCGGTCTTCTGAGGCAAATCCATGGGGTGTCCGCTATCCGGTTCCACTGGATGAAACATGCCTCCCCCAATCCGCAATTGCAGTGCGCACAATCCTCAGCACGAAATGGTGCGCGCTATCTGGATCGCGGCCAGGGAAGCCAGTTCACCCCTTCCGTGTCGGAGTAAACGTCAGCGATACGCTTTAGGTTCCATCATGCACCGAAAGTCGCCGCCGGCGCGGAATTTAAATTCCGCTGGTTTGCCGGACGCGAGGTGAAGCGGCAAATGCCGCCTCCCTCAGGTCCGGTCGCCGCCGGAATGCGATGCCTGACCGCCCTTCTGGCCGGCCTGGGAGGCCAGCGAGCGATCCTTGGAGAAGCTGCGATCTTCGTCGGCCACGCTCTGTCCGCCCTTGCGACCCGCGGCCGAGGCCAGGGCGCGGTTCTGGGAGAAGCTGCGCTTCTCGGCGGGAACGCTTTCGCCCCCCTTACGCGCGATGGCCCGCTGCTTCTCGGCATCCATCGCGGCGAAGCCTCGGTTGGACGGGCCTTTTTCTCGCGTTTGTGCCATCTGTTTCGCTCCTCGCTGTGGGTTCAGCCTCGCCAGGCTTCCCTTCCACAACGAAGCGCGACCGCTCCGGTTCCGGCGCTGAAAACGAAAGCACCCCAACACCTTCCGGCCGATCCCGCCCGACCGGACGCCGGCGGGATCAATTCGGCGCGCGGCGCGGCGAAAACACCACCCGCACCCGCGCTCCGCCGGGCATTTCCTCGGTCTCGATGGTGGCGCCCAACTGGCGGGCAAAGCCATGCGCCAGGTCTGCCTGGCCTTCGGAGAGGCGCCCTTCGGTGCTCTCCGATGACAGGATGGTGATGACGAAGTCAGCCCCCTCCACGGCGCAGGCCAGCTGGATGCGCACCGGCGGCGAGGCATCGGGACGGGCCATGGACATGATGATCTCGCTGACCATCAGCGCCAGCGGCACCGCAAAATCGGTGGGCAAAGTGATGTCCTCGGCCTCCACCGCCACCAGCACGTTGCGGTCGGCGGCGCCTTCCAGCAGCACCGCCATCTCGCGCAGCAGCTCGCGCACCCGCACTTCCGAGCCCTCGGTGGCCTCGTAGAAGACGCGATGCACCACCGCCAAGGTGTTGACCCGCACCCGCAATTGCTCGAACCGGCGGCGATCCTTGCCCGGCGCGACGCCGCCGCCATAGAGGCTGAGCAGGCTCACCACCACCTGCAGGCTGTTCTTGATGCGGTGGTGGATCTCCCGCACCAGCGCGGTCTTCTCCGCCAGCCCATCCCGCAGCCGGCCGTCGCGCTCCCGCACCGCCAGCGCCATGTCCTCGATGGCGTGGCCCAGCACCCGGAACTCGCTGGGGGCCTGGCTCATGCGGGTGGGGCGGAAGCCGTAATGCCCCTGGGCATAGACCGCCGTGACCCGCCGCAGATACAGCAGCCATTGCAGCACCACGCGGTCGGTGGCCAGCCACATGGCCACCAGCGTGAACACCACCATCACCACCGGCAGCACGAAACTGATCACCACATGCAAGGTGGTCCACTGGAACAGCTCGCTGCTGGGCCGGGCGATGGCCACCGACAGCTGGTCGCGGTCCAGGGGGGCCACGGCGAAACTCCACACGACCCCGGTGTCGTCCGTCGCCTCTCCCAGCCGGCCGCCATAATCGGCCAGCGCGCGGCCGCCGAACAGGCGGCGGCTGGCGGTGCTGTCGTTAGCGGCCAGTTCGCTGCCGTCGGCGTCGCGCAAGGAGATGATGCCGCGATCCGCGGGCACCTCCCGCTGCAGCAGCGTGTCCAGCCACGGAGCGGCGATGGCGATCACCAGGGCGCCCTCGAAATTGGCGCTGGCGTCATAGAGCGGCAGAACCCCGGCGATCACCTGGGTGCGGGTGACCGGGCTGACCTGCCGCGAGCTGAGGCTGAAGTCCTTGTCCTGGATCGCCGCGCGCCACCAGGGACGGCTGGAGACATCCATGTCCGTGGGCGCGAGGGCCGAGCAGCGCACCACCCCGTTCGCCCCCACCAGCGAGATATTGGCGGAGAACACCAGGCTGAGATTGGCGCCGGCCAGGATCGCATGGCAATCGACGTCGGCGGTGCGCACATCGCCGACATTCTGCAGCGCGCGCAGCACATTCTCGGCGGAGGCGAAGACATTCTGCACGCTGGCCGCCGCTGCGGTGGCGGACTGCACCAGCCGGTGCTGCGCCTCCTCGGCGGAGCGGCGCAATTGCAGGATGCCCTGCAGCATGCACGCGGAGGCGATGGGCATGATGGCGACCAGGATCACCAGCATGAGCCGGCGGCGGACGCTATCGAGAAGAGTACGCGGTGTCCCCACGGTGGATGCAAAGAGCGAAGCACGTTCCCTTCGGCGTGATACGCTCGCCTCTCTCTGCCGCAACGACATCCATTGCTCCCGTCTGGCCCCGACGCGGCAGCCAAGATCGCCTGGCGACCACAGTTTCTGGAGCCGCAGCCAGTGGCTTGTACATCAAGTTCAGACGGACCGGGCTGCAAGTGCGACACGCCTGAGCTATAATGATTGCTAACGCTTTCCAGTTCCTGCGCTTCGGGAACTTTTTCCCGGTCCGTGCGTTGTCCGCGACTTGTCGAGGCGAAAATCAAAGCATGCCACAGCAACAGCTTATCAAGCAGCTCCCCTTCCTGCGCCGTTTTGCGCGCGCGCTTCTGGGCTCCCAGGCGGCGGGCGATGCCCTGGTGCGCGACACGCTCCAGGCGGTGCTTGACGGCAGCGTGACCATCGAGCCCGGCGTCTCGCCGCGGGTCTCGCTCTACCGCGCCTTCCATCAGGTGTGGAGCCGCCGGCCCACCGACATCGCGGTGACGGGCACCCATGCGGACCAGCGCCTGCAATTGCTCAACGCCGGATCGCGCGTGGCGCTGCTGCTCACCGCCATGGAAGGCTTCTCTTTCGCGGAGACCGCCGCCATCCTGTGCGTGAGCGTGGAAGACGTAGAAGCCCAGGTGATCGCCGCCCAGGCGGAGATCGACCACCAGCTGGCCACCCGCGTCCTCATCATCGAGGACGAATGGGTCATCGCGCTGGATCTGAAGACCCTGGTGTCCGAGCTGGGCCACGAGATCGTCGGCGTCGCGCCCACCCACACCAAGGCGGTGGAACTGGCGCGCCATGGCGACTTCGGCCTGGTGCTGGCGGACATCCAGCTGGCGGACGGCTCGTCCGGCATCGATGCGGTGACCGACATTCTCCAGACCTTCGACGTGCCGGTGATCTTCATCACCGCTTTCCCCGACCGCCTGCTCACCGGCGAGCGGCCCGAGCCCACCTATCTCATCACCAAGCCGTTCCTGAGCGAGACGGTGAAGGCCACCATCGCCCAGGCGCTGTTCTTTCATCAGACCAAGTCGGACGCCGCGGCCGCCGCGGCGCCGGTCACCCGCAGCGCCTGATCCGCCGGCGCGGGCGCCTGCGGCCAAGCTGGAACTTTACCGCTGCTGACGACGTTCTGGGGGCGTGTCCGATCTGTTCGGGCACGCCTTCATGCAATATGCCCTTACGCATGACCCTTCACCCACTGACGCCTCACATAATGCGGAGATAGACCATGGTCGATAAGCCTGACCTCGCGGCGACCGAACCGAGCCTGGCGGATGTGCGGGCGGACCTGGAGCAGCTGCGCGTCGACTTCGCGAAGCTCGTGGACACCCTCGGCACCACCGCCCGGCACAGCGTCAAGGGCGCGGCTTATGATGCGGAAGCCGCCGCCGGCGAAGTGACCGACTGGGCCGAAACCAAAGCCGAATCCCTGCGCGAGACCATCATCGCGCAGCCGTTCACGGCCGTGGCCGTGGCGGCGGGCATCGGTGCCCTGCTCGGCCACATCATGCTGCGTCGCTGAGCGGCGCCATGGCTGCCCGCGCTGCATTCCTCCTCCTCGCCGCGGGATTTCTCTGGATCGCGGAGGCCTTTCTCGCGATCGGCCTGTTCGCGCTCCTGGAGCGGCATTTCCATACGCCGGTGGCGGCCCTGCTCACCGCTCTGGCGGCGCTGGTCCTCACCGGTCTGTTCGCGATGATCGCCTTGTATCGGCGGCGCCGGAGCCCGGGTGTCGGGGCCTCCCTCATGGGGCTCGAGACCTTGTCCGCCGTCAGCGGCTTTGCCCAGCGCCACCCGTTCGCCACCGTCGCCGTGGCGGCTGTGGCGGGCGTGCTCCAAGCCGCTTTGTTCGGCCGTCGGCGCTGACGCCGGGGGGATCGACGCGGTTCCGCTGCGCGGGCTCGGTGAGCCTGGCGCAGATGGCGCGACGATCTCTCAGGCCGCGATGATCTCGTAGACGGCCATCCCGCCGGAGGACCTCCCTCCCGGCGGGATGGCCGTCTGCGTTTGGAGCCGTCTGCGTTTGGAGCCGAGTGCGTTTGCGGCCGTCTGCGCGTCAGCCGCCGGCCCCGGCCGCCTGATGCAAAGCGCGCACATCGGCGGCGAGCGTCATGGGGTCGAATGGCTTGGCCACCACCCCCACCGCCCCGAGGCCGCGGAAGTGCGCCACCTCATGCCCCTGGGTGCGCGCGGTGACGAAGGCCACGGGGATGTCGGCGGTCGCCGGGTCCGCCCGCAAATGGGCGAGGGTCGTGGGCCCGTCCATCTCCGGCATCATCACATCCAGAAGGATCAGGTCCAGCCCGCCGGTCCGCGCCCGCGCCAGTGCGGCGGCACCGGAGGGGGCGGTCTCGGCGGCGATGCCGGGATCGAGGGACAAGGACAGAGCGACGATCTCGCGAATATCCGGCTCGTCGTCCACATAGAGCACGCGCAGGGTCACCGCTTCACCTCCGCTGGGGCTGAGGGTGGGGCCTGCCGGGTCATCAGCCGCACCACCGTGGCCGCCAGCAGGTCGAGGGAGACGTGGGACTTGGTGAGCATGGCGTCCACCTGGCGGGCCAGCGCGGGATCGCTGTCACGGGCGGAGAACACCACCACCGGCATCTTCTCCCCATCGTGCCGGCGCAGATGCGGCAGCAATTGCAGCCCCGAACCGCCCGGCAGGCCGAGATCGAGAATGGCGGCGTCGAAATCGCGCGAGGCCAACGCACTGCGCGCCTCGGCGAGGCTGGCGGTGGACGTCACCTCCACCTGCGGCGCCAAGGCGGCGCGCACCACCTCCAGCACGCTCGGATCATCATCCAGGTGCAGCACCTGATACGGCCGCTGCGGAGGCGCCGCAGCCAAAGCCGGAAGCATCCGCGCCAAGGCCGTGGCCAGCCGGACCGGGTCCACCGGCTTCTCGATCCAGTCCAGGATCTGCAGGGCTTCCGCTTCGCCCGGCGCCAGGCCGCCGGGGCTGGCGCGGGCGGAGACGATCATCAGCGGCACCGCGCAGGTGGCGCGGGTGCGCCGCAGGGTGCGGATCAGGCCGATGCCGTCGCTGTCCGGCAGGGTCAGGTCCACCAGCACCGCCTGGTAGCGGCCGCTGCGGGCCCGCGCCAAGGCCTGGGCGGCGGTGCCGGCCACATCCGCGCTGATCCCGGTCGCGTTCAGGATGGCGCACAGCACCGCGGCGCTGTCGAGATCATCCTCCACCACCAGCACGTCCGCGCAGGGGCCTGCCGCCGGCAGCGGCGCCAGCAGCGGCGCCTCGTCATCGTCGAACTCGTCGTCGGGGTCGGCGACGCGGGCGGCGATCGGCCCCCCTTTCGCCTGCCGGCCTACCGCCGGCTTCAGATCCGGGGTCTGCGGTTCGACGATCTGGGCGTCGGCCGCCGCCGCGGTGATCGGCTGGCGGGCGGGAAGGTCCATGTGGAAGGTGGTCCCCACCCCCATTTCGGTCTCGAACGTCAGGGTGCCTTGATGGCGATCGACGATCTCCTTGGCGATGGCGAGGCCCAGACCGGTGCCGCCGCGCTGCCGGCTGTCGGAATTGTCCGCCTGGGCGAAGCGGGTGAAGATGGCGCCGCGGAAGCTTTCCGGAATGCCGGTGCCATGGTCGCACACGGAGATGCGCACCGTGGCCGGCCCGCGGGTGACACGAACCGTCACCGCGCTGCCGGCGGGCGAGAATTTCACCGCATTGGAAATCAGATTGGTCAGCACCTGCATCAGCCGGTCGCTGTCGCCCATCACCTCGGTGTCGCGCGCCGCCACCGAGAGCGACAGGCTGACGTCGTGGGCCATGGCGTAGCCGCTGGTTTCCTCCAGCGCCCGCTTGGCCACCCCCGCCAGGGCCACCGGCTGGCGGGCGAAGGTGACGCTGGCGGAGTGCATCTTCTCGATGTCGAGAATGTCGTTGATCAGCCGCACCAGCCGCCGGCTGTTCTGCGAGGCGATGGTGACGAGGCGTTGCGCCCCCTCCGGCAGCACACCGGCCGCGCCCCCCGCCAGCAAGCCCAGGGACCCGGCGATGGAGGTCAGCGGCGTGCGCAATTCGTGGCTGACGGTGGAGACGAACTCGTTCTTCATCACCTCGGCCCGCTTGCGTTCGGTGATGTCGTGCAGGATGGCCACGAGGGAGCGGCCGCCGCTGGCGCGCATTTCGCCGATGGCCACGTCCACCGGCACCGTCGTGCCGTCCTTGCGCCGGCCCACCAGTTCGCGCACGTCGCCGCCATCGCGGGCCGCTTCGCTGAGGCCGGCGACGAAGTCCGCCTCGGAGCAGCCGTCGGGGATCTCGAACAGCATGCCCAGATGGCAGCCGGCCAATTCCTCCTGGGTCCAGCCCAGCAGGCGGGAGGTGGCCGGATTGGTGGTCTCGATGCGCCCGCTTTCATGCACGGTGACGATGGAATCCATGGCGCTGGCCAGGATCGCCCGGTGCCGCGACAAGGTATCGCCCAGGGCCTGCTCGGCGCGGCGGCGGCCGATCAGATGGGCGATGACGATCATGGTGGAGGCGCAGACCACGGCGATGGCCGCGGCCAGCAGCGTGATCAGCGTCTCCTTGGTGCGCTGACCGACGATGCGCACCTCGCGGGTGCGGGCAGCGATGGCGGCGATCTCCGCATCCGAGACGTCCTGCACGGTGGCCGCGATGCGGTCCATGATCTGCTTGCCACGGCGCACCTGCAGCACGGTGGCGGCATAGGCCCCCTGCTTGGTGCGCGCGTCCACCATGTCCTGGAGCAGGCGCATCTCTTCATCGGTGAGGCGGGCGAGTTCGGCCAGCAGGGCGGTGTGCTCTGGCCGCTCCACCGCGAAGGCGGCCACCTGCTGGATCTTCTGCAGGATGCTGGCATGGGTCTCCCGCAGCGGCGGCAGGAATTCGTCCTCGCCGGTGATGACGAAGCCGCGGGCGGCGCTCTCCGCGGTGAGGATCTGCTCATAGATGAATTGCAGGTCGGCGCGGATGGTGGAGGAATAGATCAGGTCCTCGCGCGCATGCTGGCTGGTGGCGAACTCCTTGAAGCTGGCAAATCCCACCGCGAACACGATGAGGATGGACGCCAAGGCCGCCAGGGCGGCGATGATCGACACCCCGCGAATATCCCGGCGATGCCGGCGGCGCTCCGGCTGCCGGTTCGCGCGCAGCCTCATGAGCGCCATGGACGGATCGCTCCGGGACCTTGGCGCCCGGTTGTCCCACCGCACGGGCACCCGTCCTGCGGGCCGAAAGGCGCAATCGACATGATGTCTCCGCAAACACACTGGCAGCAACGCCCGGCCGGGCAGCGCCACCCCCGCTTATACTGGGTCGCCGGGGGCAAAAGGCGAGACAATTCTGTCGCCCATCCACGGTCGGCACCGGCGGGGGCGCAGGGAGCGGACGGCGCGCGGCGCGGCGCCGCAGCCGGCACCACCCTGCCGCGCGATCCGCGTCGCTGCACGGACGGCGCCGGCGCGCGCGGTCAGCTCACGGGGTCTTCCACGGTGAGGTCGAGCCAGGCGTCGAGGAACCGCTCCAGCCAGTGGCAGACGGCGGGGTCGTGGCGATACCAGCCGTCGAAATGGGCATCGCTGGGCTGGGCGCCCGGCTGCGACAGCTTGGCGGCGCCCTTGGAGGTCCAGCGGCACATCATTTCGTGCGTGACTTCCGGATGGAACTGCACCGCGAAGCCATGCCGCCCGTGGCGAAAGGCCTGATTGGGGAAGACGTCGCCGGCGGCCAGCAGCTCGGTGCCGGCGGGCAGATCGAAGCCTTCGGAATGCCAGTGATAGACGTGGCTGGGCCAGGGCAGCAGGGCCTCGCCCGTGGGGGTGGGGCGCAAGGGGTAGTAGCCCATCTCGCACAGGCCGTCCCGGTGACGGCCCACTTGGGCGCCGAGGTGCTTGGCCATGAGTTGCGCGCCCAGGCACACGCCGAGCAGCGGGGTATCGGCGGCCATGGCCTTGCCGATAAAATCCATCTCGGTGCGCAGCCAGGGCAAGGGATCGTTGACGCTCATGGGACCGCCGAACACCATCACGCCCACATGGTCGTCCAGATGGTCCGGCAGCGCCTCGCCCAGAGCCGGGCGGCGCACATCCAGCGCGTAGCCGCGCAACTCGATCAGCCGCCCGATCCGCCCGGGGGTGGAATGCGCCTGATGCAGGATGGTCAGGATGCGCCCGGTCGGCGCCGTGTCCCCGTTGGGGTGACCGGCACCGGGGCGCCGCGCGTCAACTCTCGTATCCACCTTCCGCTTCTGCCTCCTTGCGCACCTCGCGCCGAATGCGCACCCGGTCGCGCGAGCCGATGTTCAACAGCTCGGCCGCGCGCCACACCAGATTGTCCTCGAACTCGCTGAGATCGCCATCCGCATAGGCCACCTCGAACATCATCTCCACCACCCGCAAGCGGCCTTCATCGTCGAGGGCGCGGTTGAGCACGCTGGTGAAGGCGTAGAGATCCACCGCTTCCGCATCGCGGGCGATGGCGAGGTCCACCAGCGTGGTGGTCTCGGCAGCCGTGAGATCGAACCGCCCGGCCAGAATGCTGGCGAGCACGGTGCGCTCGTCCTCGGTGACGGCGCCGTCGATGGCCATCACATGCACCAGCAAAACGGCCGCGGCGAGGCGATAGTCATTGTCCTGAAATGCGCTGGCATCACGCCGCCCACCGGAGATGTCGGAGATGAACTCGGAGAGCGCGCGGAACATGAAGCCCCTCTGGACAGGATGTTCTCCACAGGTGCCATGAAACGACCGGGCGGG
Organism: Azorhizobium sp.; assembly: GCA_965227945.1. GTDB lineage: Bacteria > Pseudomonadota > Alphaproteobacteria > Rhizobiales > Xanthobacteraceae > Azorhizobium. The sequence goes on from CBDDGQ010000006.1 coordinate 706,679, forward strand.
GCAAGCGCGCGGGCCGCGTCGGTCCTTGCCGCGCAAGCCCTTGTGACGACATTTCAAACCACTGTTGCCGCATTCCCACGCTCGCGGCATTGCGCCGGGCGCGGCCGGCGCCTTATTGGCCGTTCTGCGGGGTCGGCAGCGGCATGCGGCGGGTGCTGCCGCCCTGGATGCGGGTGGACGAATCGCCTTCGCTCGGCCGCGTGGTGGGCGGCGGCGGCGGCGACAGATTCTGTCGCGGCGCCGGAGGGCTGAGATTCTGTCCCGGCACGGGGGCGATGTAATTGGGGTTGTACCGGGGCGCCTGCGCTTGCGCCTGGGCCGGCGCGACGGACACCACCGCAAGGCCAATGGCGCCAACGGCCAGCAGCAGCGCCTGCCGCTTGGCCCGTCGCCCTGACGATTTCAGTTCCTGGCGCATGGACGCCTCCCGATCATGAGCCCCTGAGGTGGGGCGCTTCTCACCCCACCGCAAGGCGACCCGCCGCCGCAGCGGGGCGCCCGATCAATATCCCACCGCGTCCGGACGCAGCCGGGGCGCCATGCGCAGGGTGGGCGCAGGGGTGGCAACCTGGGTGCCGCCATCCTCGCCATGGATCATCACCAGCCCGTCGGGGCGATAGGGGGCGGTGTCCACCAGCCGGCTGATCCCAAGCCCTGCGGTCACCGCCACCATCGCGGTCAGCAGCACCAGGGATCCTTCCCTCAACATGAACATGGCGGTCCTCGATCAGCAGACGGGCCCACTGTGGGCGTTTGCATGGCAAAAGCATGTCGGTGACCAACGTGGCCCGCTGCCGGAGGTTCCCCCGCCGGACATCGGCGGGACGACAGGCGGCTGGGTCACAAATCGATCAGGTCCTTACAGCTCCGCTTGCGCTTACTTAGCCTGCCAGCATGAATTGAAAACGTTAAAATCCGCCCTCCCCCGGACACCCCTGAACAACTTGTGATCTCTCGTAGAATTGTCGTTACCCCAGTCTGGATCTTTGCTGTCTTCCGTCCGGGAACAGCTCGTTCCATCGCGAGTTATAAGCCCCGTACGAACTGGCCCCCAGGGTCAGTGGAGCTTAAAAGGAGCGAGCAATGCGCAACACGATGATGGCCGCCACGGCCCTGGTCGCGATGATGGCCGGCCCCGCCCTGGCCCAGACCTCAGCCCCCGCCACCACGCCCCCGGCCACCACCACCCCGCCCGCCGCGACGGCGCCGACGGCCCCTGCGACCCCGTCCACCCCGTCCACCGCCGCCACCGCCCCCGGCGGCAGCTTCCTGGACGCCCAGCAGTCGGATCAGTGGCTGGCCAGCAAGCTGATCGGCACCACCGTGCGCGGCGGCGGCGATGAATCCCTGGGCGAGGTGAGTGACGTGGTGCTGGCCCCCGATGGGCGCGCCGTGGCGGTGGTCATCGGCGTCGGCGGTTTCCTCGGTGTCGGCGAGAAGAGCGTCGCGGTGCCGTTCTCGGCGGTGGAGAAGGTGCGCGCCAGCGACGGCGACCGCCTGGTGGTTCGCCACACCAAGGACGAACTGAAGGCCGCGCCCACCTTCGCCCCCTATCAGCCGCCGCGCCCGGCTTCCACCGGCACCGGCACGGCCACCAGCGGCTCGGCGCCGGCGACCCCGACCCGATAAGACACCCTCCCGGCGAGGCGAAGGGCGGGTGAGGGGGTTTCCCTCCCCCGGAAGGCGCCCCAGCGGCGCGGCGGAAGAGTTAGAGAAAGCGTGAGCGGCAATGATCGGTCTGGCGGCGATAGAGGAGGCCCTCGGCGCGGCCCCGGTGCCTTCATGCGGGAATTGACCGGGTTTCTCAATCGCCCGCGCAGCCTGCGGTGGCGGCTGGGCTTGTCGGTCGGCGTGGCGCTCGCGGTGCTGGTGCTGCGTTTCATCCTGATCAGCGGGTTTCACATCCCGGCCCCCGTGGTGCTGCAATTGCCGGCGGTGCTGGTGGCCGGGCTGTTGGCGGGGTGGCCGTTCGGACTGCTGGCCCTGGGGATCCTCCTGGCGGGCAATCTGCTGCTGGTGCCCCCCTTCGTGTGGCAGGAGCCCACCTCCCATCTCTCCACCCTGTTGTCGTTCGGCGCCTTCACGCTCAACGGGCTGGTGGTGCTGGCCATCTGCGGCGCGCTGCGGGGCGCGGTGGGCAAGCTGCGCACCACCCGCGATGCCCTCCAATCCAGTGTCGGCCTGCAGCAGAGCGCCCTCGCCACCCTGGAGGCCCTGCTGGCCCATGCCCCGCTGGGGTTCGGCTTCTTCGATGCCGCCGGCCGGGTGGTGCAGGTCAATGCCACCTTCTGCGCCATGGCGCAGGCGGACGCCTCCACCGTCAGCGGGCGCGACCTGGACGCCTTGCTGCCCACCGCCGTCCCGCGCCTGGTTCCGATCCTGCAAGAGGTGTTCGAGACCGGCGGGGTGCGGGCCGACCTGGAGGTGGTGAGCGATCTCCCCGATGGTCCCCGCGTCTGGCTCGCCAGCCTGTTTCCCGTCCGTGCCGCCGATGGCGCCGTCTCCGCCGTGGGCATGACGCTGGTGGACATCTCCGCCCGCAAGAAGACCGAACAGGCGCTGGAGGAGAGCGCCCGCCGCTTCGCCCATCTGGCGGAAGCCCTGCCGCAGATGGTGTGGACCGCGGATTCCGCCGGCAAGAGCGACTATTTCAACAGCCGCTGGAATGAGTTCACCGGCGCCGCGGGGGAGACCTTCGACTGGGAAGCCTTCCTGCACCCCGACGAGCGCGACGAGACGCTGAGCCATTGGCGGGTGGCGCTGGGCTCCGGCAAGGACTTCAGCCGGGAGACGCGGATGCGCGCGTCCGGCGGCGACTACCAGTGGTTCCTGTGCCGCGCGGTGCCGGTGCGCGATTCCACCGGCCAGGTGGAGCGCTGGTTCGGCTCCTGCACCGACATTTCGGAAATCGTCACCGCCCGCGAGACCCTCGCCCGCTCCCGCGAGGATCTGGAGGCGATGATCGCCCAGCGCACCGCGGAACTGGCGCAGGCCAACGCCCAGCTCTCCGCCGAGATCGCCGAACGGGTGAAGACCGAGGAGCAATTGCGCCAGGCGCAGAAGATGGAAGCCGTGGGCCAGCTCACGGGGGGCGTCGCCCATGACTTCAACAATCTGCTCACCGTCATCATCGGCAATCTGGAAGCCGCGGAGCGGCGCATTCCCGAGCACCAGACCGACATCGCCACCTTCCTGGACTATGCCCGCCAGGGCGCCCTGCGCGGCGCCACGCTGACCCAGCGCCTGCTCGCCTTCTCCCGTCGCCAGCCGCTGGACCCGCGGCCCACGGACATCAACCGGCTGGTGGGCGGCATGTCGGAGCTGCTGCGCGGCACCCTGGGCGAGCGGGTGCGGGTGGAGACGGTGCTGGCTGGCGGCCTGTGGTGGACCGAGGTGGATACCAACCAGTTGGAAAGCGCCATCCTCAACCTGGCGGTGAATGCCCGCGACGCCATGCCGGGCGGCGGCAAGCTGACCATCGAGACCGCCAATGCCCATCTGGACGAGGCCTATGCCGCCGCCAATGACGAGATCAGCGCCGGCCAATATGTGATGATCGGGGTCAGCGACAATGGCGAGGGCATGAGCGGGGACACCCTCGCGCACGCCTTCGAGCCCTTCTTCACCACCAAGGGCCCCGGCGAGGGCACCGGGCTGGGGCTCAGCCAGGTCTATGGCTTCGTCAAGCAGTCCGGCGGCCATGTGAAGATCTACAGCGAGCCCGGCGAGGGCACGTCGCTGAAGATCTACCTGCCGCGCCTGCCGCCCACCCAGGAGACCCCGCCCGAGCCGCAGCCCGCCCCGACCCGCGCCCCGCGCCGTGCCGGCCTGTCGGTTCTGGTGGTGGAGGATGACCACGATGTGCGGCGCTATGCGACGGACGTGCTGCTGGGCCTCGGGTATGAGGTGATGGAAGCCGGCTCCGGCGAAGACGCCTTGGACATTCTAACCGGTCCGCGCCGGGTGGATCTTCTGTTCACCGACATGATATTGGGGAGTGAGATCACGGGACGCCAGGTGGCGGACCGGGCGCGGCTGGTGCGCCCAAGCCTGCGCGTGCTGTTCACCACCGCCTTCGCCCGCAACGCCGTCCTGCACAACGGCCGGCTGGAGCGCGGCGAGGCGTTGTTGACCAAGCCGTACAGCCACGCGGATTTGGCCGGAAAGGTGAGGGACGTGTTGGAGCAACCGGAACCGCGGGGCACCGCTTTGCTGGTCGAGGACGAGCCGTTCGTCGCCATGGTGGCGCAGCAGATCCTGGAGGACGAGGGCTTCCAGGTGACCCTGGCCACCACCGGCGGCCGTGCTCTGGCGATCATGGAGCAGGACGGCGCCGGCCTCTCCCTTGCCGTGGTGGACGTGGGTCTGCCGGACATGCGCGGCGACGATCTGGTGACGCGCCTGCTGGCGGTGCGGGCCGATCTTCCGGTGCTGGTGGCCAGCGGCTACGGCACCGGGGAATTGGGCAGCCTGTTCGCCCATCACGCCCGCCTGGCCCTGCTGCCCAAGCCCTATGACGCCGCCGCCCTGCGCCGCGCCCTGCGCGACCTCGGCTTCACGCACACGGATGCCGTCGACTGAGCGCGGCCGGCCGCGGGGGCGGGGATCGGATCGCCGCGGGCTTTGCGGCGGTCGAGGCCCAATTGGGCGATTTCTTTCGTCAGCATTTTTAGGGCTGCTCGGGGTCGGGGGATGACCATCTTGTCGCATGCCCGCTGGGGTCAACCGGTAGCCCGGGCCGGACTCCAATGGCCGACCGCCGCGTCAGCTTCCAGGACGGGATCGTTGAGGGTCCAGCGGGGAATGGTACGCATCCGGTCGAGCCCGGCAAACACGCCGGCAAAACCGCCATCCGGCGAAATCTCGCGGAGCGCCGCGTCGAATTCTTGTCCGAAACCTTCAAACCCCTGAGCTGCCACTTCGCTCAGATGGATCTGGTTCCACTTCGCGCCCAGAGAGGGGTCTTGAAAAAGAACGGCAGCGGTCTCCATGGCTCTGAAGGTCCCGAGCTTTCCCAAAGCGACGAGTTTCGACGCTGCTGGTCCAATGTAACGCCGCATGATCTCTCGATAGTTGCTGAGATGCGTTGGATCGACATCGATGTACTCAATCGATGGCTTGCGCGCCGGGCGATCAGATGACCCGGTCCAACCTCGCGGAAAGACAAAGGAGGCGGGCGTCGTGACGAGGATTTCGGCGCGCAGCACATGCACGCCGGATGGCTGCGGGGACCTGACGAGGTGATCGACGACTTCGGCCGGAACGATGTCTCGAAAATAGACAAATTCGGCGTGGCTCCAAATCGCCGCGTCAGATTGGCTCTTGAAGATCGAGTGATGGCGATAAAGGGCTCGGCCAAGGCACGTCTCTCCAAAGTGTCTCCATTCGCTTGCCGCCTGCTCCAGCGCCGCTTTGGCTTCTGCCGACTCCGTGTCCAAAGTTCGCGCCAGCACCACGAGGCGCTGGTCCTGCTCAAGGGAGACGATCTGCGGTTCATCAAAGGCGCCCATGGCCTGCTTCGGCGACATCTTGCGCTTCCCCACTTTGGCTGCCATCTCGGCCATTAGCGGGTATGTCTGTGATCTCGACCAGCAAGAAAGTCGCGGTCATCGCTGTTCTCGCATCGATGAAGATCCGCCCGGACGGGGGAGGGGTCTGCCGCCCGCCGTCGGGAGCAGATCCACCCATCTTGCGCGCCCCCCTCGCCAAACGCGCGCCCCGCCACACCGCCGGACCCGTGGGCAGAGCTGCCGAAGACCAAACCTCTGGCGGTGCAGCAGCACCGCTGCCGCAGTGCAAAAGATGCGTGCATGCGTCTGTCATAGGCAATATGGTAGAGTTAACCAATTGCACCCGCAGGATGCCCCGCTCCCCGGTCGCGTCCCCTCTCTGCGTTTCAAGGAAGACACCCATGGACGCGTCTGCGCCTTCGCCCGCTCTTCGCGGTGTCGGCTATTCGATCCGCGCCACGTCGCCGGATTTCGAGGATCTCGGCGGCAAGCTGGATGAAGCCGAACGGCTGGGGGTGGATTTCGTCGAGCTGCCGGTGTTCGCCTGGACGCTGATGGTCAACGGCCGCATCCTGCGCGACCGGCTCGACCGCCTGGTGGCCGCCACCCGCGACCGGCCCTTCGGCTATACGGTGCACGGGCCGCTGGCCATCAACCTCATGGACCAGCCGGTGCGCCTGCCGCGCCACGAGGCGCTGCTGGAGGCAAGCCTGGAGGTCGCCGGAGCCCTGGGCGCGGTCAATCTGGTGATGCATGCGGGCTGCGTGCGCGAGCAGGAGGCCGACATCGCCGTGGCCTACAAGCGCCAGCGCGATGCCCTCTTCCGGGCCGGCGAGGTCGCGGCGCGGAACGATGTCACCTTGTGCGTGGAGAATGTCTTCCGCTTCGAGCGCATGCGCGAGACGCCCCTGCCCTCGCGCCTTGCCGCCGAGCTGGATGCCCTCGATCATCCGCATGTGCGCGCCACCCTGGACGTGAGCCACGCCTATCTGCGCTGCACCGACGCCAAGGTGCCGCTGCTGCCGGAACTGGTCGCGCTGGCGCCCTTCGCCAAGCATGTGCATGTGCACGACAGCTTCGGCCGCGCCCTGGAGAGCTGGGCCATCGATGATGCCGAGCGCCTCGGCCTGGGCGAAGGCGATCTGCATCTGCCGCTGGGCTGGGGCGACATCCCCTGGGCCGAGGTCACCCGTCAGTGCGCTCTGGCGCCGGGGGCGATCGTCAACTTGGAGTTGCATCGCCGCTATTGGAGCGAGCTGCCGGACCAGATCGGAGTGCTGCGTCGCCTCGGCGCCGACTTCGCCGCCCGCGTCCCCGTGGGCTGAACCGGCCGCCGGCCTGCGGGCGGGGGCGGAGGTTCGTGCCGGTGCGGGAACCACGCCCGGGGGGTGGTCCGTGACCATCCACCGCTCGGCCGTGCCCTTGCTGCCCCCTCAGGCTTCCACCCCCAGGCGTCCACCCCCAGGCCCCCATCTCCGGGCGTCCATCCTCCGCGGGGACCGGGGCCGCCCCCTGGGTCGGCCCTTGGGTCGGCCCTTGGCGCAGGGGGCCGCGGGATGCCACACGGTGTTCCATGCGCGCCCATCTGTGGCCATGCGGGGCCGGACCGGGGCCAAGGGCGGACCGACCCGCGGCCGTTGATGTGGCATCCAGGGCCCGCACGCCGCGCCGGTGGCGGGTGATCGCGGCGCGGCGCAGGTCGCGCTCTTGTGCCGTCCGCGCCGTCCGCCTAACCTCCCGGCGCGCAGACAAATCCAGCGGGGGAAACAAGAAATGACCGGCGTGCTCGATCCCGGCACCGTCCTGTGGCTGCGGCGCTACGGCGTCTTCTTCGCCGTTCTGGCGCTGGCGCTGCTGGGCCTTGTGCTCTCCTTCACCAGCCACCCCGCCTGGCTCTGGCTGTTCTGCATCACCGTCCCGCTGGTGCTGATCGGCGTCTTTGACATGGTGCAGCCGCACCATTCCTTGCTGCGCAACTACCCCATCATCGGCTCGGTGCGCTGGCTGTTCGAGGCGCTGCGCCCCTATCTGCGGCAGTATATCGTGGAAGGCGACCAGGAAGGCCGCCCCTACCCGCGCAGCGACCGCAGCCTGATCTACGCCCGCGCCAAAGGCGAGGAAGACCGCCAGCCGTTCGGCACGGAATTGAACGCCTATTCAAGCGAATACGAGTGGATGACCCACTCTCTGGCCCCCACCCCGGTGGCCAAGACGCCGTTCCGCGTGACGGTGGGCGGGCCCCAATGCACCCGGCCCTATGACGCGGCGGTGCTGAACATTTCCGCCATGAGCTTCGGGTCCCTGGGCCGCAACGCCATCGAGGCGCTGAACATGGGGGCCAAGCAGGGCGGCTTCTATCACGACACCGGCGAGGGCGGCCTGTCGCCCTATCACCGCATCCATGGCGGCGACATCGTCTGGGAACTGGGCTCGGGCTATTTTGGCTGCCGCAACCGCGACGGCTCCTTCTCCCCCGAACGCTTCGCCGAACGCGCCGCGGACGACCAGGTGAAGATGATCGAAATCAAGCTCAGTCAAGGCGCCAAGCCCGGTCACGGCGGCGTGCTGCCGGCCGCCAAGGTGACCCCGGAGATCGCCGAAACCCGCGGCATCGCCATGGGCGAGGACTGCATTTCCCCCTCCCGCCACCCCGCCTTCAATACCCCGACGGAGATGATGGACTTCGTCGCCCGCCTGCGCGACCTCTCCGGCGGCAAGCCCGTTGGCCTCAAGCTGTGCGTCGGCCATCCCAGCGAGACCTTCGCCATCGTCAAGGCGATGATGACCACCGGCATCCGTCCCGACTTCGTGGTGGTGGACGGCTCGGAAGGCGGCACGGGCGCGGCCCCGCGCGAGCTGGCGGACCATGTGGGCATGCCCCTACGCGAAGGCCTGGTACTGATGCGCAACGCCTTGGTGGGTGCGGGTTTGCGCGGTGAGGTGCGTCTCGCGGCCAGCGGCAAGGTCACCTCCGGCTTCTCCATGGCCGCCAACATGGCCATCGGCGCCGACTGGTGCAACGCCGCCCGCGCCTTCATGTTCTCGCTGGGCTGCGTGCAGTCCTTGCGCTGCCACACCGGCCATTGCCCCACCGGCGTCACCACCAACGATCCTCATCTCCAGCGCGGCCTTGTGGTCGACGAGAAGGCACAGCGGGTGGCGCATTTCCAGCGTCAGACCGTGGAAGCCCTGGCGGAACTGGTTGCCGCCGCCGGCCTGGCCCACCCATCCGACCTGCTCCCCCATCACGTCTGGCACCGGGTGAGCCCGGTGGAGGTGCGGCCGCTGGACCGGCTTTATCATTTCGTCGCGCCGTTCGCTTTGGCCGAGGCACCCGACCAGACGCCCTATGCGGCCGAATGGCTGGCGGCCAGCCCCGACAGCTTCGTGCCGCGCATGGATGTGGGACCGCGCCGCGCCGCCTGAGCCCGCCGCCTGCGGCAGCATTCAAGGGGGGACGGCGCGTCCCCCTCCATCCCACCATTCTCGCGCAATGCTCCTGTGCGTAACTGCCCCTCGTCGATGTCCCGGAGACGGCAGGACGGCGGGGCGGGAGCGACGTCTTGCACCGGCGCACCGGTGTCCCCATATGCGAAATCGTCGAGGTGCCTTGCAGGGCCTCGATGGGCGGGGTCCGGATCGGACCGCGCCGGTATGACCGCAAAGTCGCTTGATGAGGACTTTGGTACATGTCGCGAATCTCTTCGCTGTCGAGCCCGTTCCTGTTGGGTTTCGACGAAGTCGAGCGCACGCTCGATCGGGTTGCCAAGTCCGCGGACGGCTATCCTCCGTACAATGTGGAGAGGATCGATGCCGCACCGGGATCTCCGCTCCGCCTGCGCATCACGCTGGCGGTTGCAGGTTTCAGTTCGGAGGAACTGGAGGTGGCCCTTGAAGAGAAGGAGCTCACCATCCGCGGCCGGCAGGTCGAGGATGCCGAGGCTCGCATATTCCTGCATCGGGGGATCGCGGCCCGGCAGTTCCAGCGCACGTTCGTTCTGGCCGAGGGCATGAATGTTCTCGGCGCCGAGCTGCGCAACGGCCTCCTGTCCATTGACCTCGTCAGGCCCGAACCGACACGGCAGGCGAAACGGATCGACATCATTTCGCGTTCCTGACGGACGAGCGAGCGGCGGAGCGGGAAGAGAGGGTTGCCAACATGAATACGGAAAAAGTGAATCTCGACATTCAATCCATCAGCCCGGAGGCCCTTGCGGTTCTGGGCGGCGGTGAACTCGCCTATGTGCGGACCATCCGGTCCGAGGATGTGCAGCGTCTGTTTCCTCAGGCGCCTGAAATTGCGCCGGGCTTGACCCTCTTCACCCTCCACGCGGCGGATGGCACCCCCATCATGCTGACCGACAGTCGTGAAGCCGCCTTGGCCAATGCGTCCGAGCACGAACTGACCACCGTCAGCCTGCACTGAACTCCGGCCGGGCGCGTTCCTGATGCAGGCGCGCGGCCGCGCGCCTGCGGCGAGGGCGCGGTGATCCCCCCGAGGCGACTGGACGCGACCCGTCTCGTGAGAGAGGGCCCGTCAGGCGGCGTCGGAGGCCGGGGTCGTGGTGAGGACAGCGTGAATGGCGCCCGCATCCCGCGTGCCGCGGAGCTTGTCGGCGATGTTCGGATCGCGCAGCAGGCGCGCCACCCGGGCCAGGGCCTTCAGATGGTCAGCGCCGGCGGCTTCCGGCGCCAGCAGGAGAAACACCAGATCGACCGGCTCGCCATCGAGCGATTCGAAATCGATGGGCTTTTCCAGGCGTGCAAACGCCCCGAACAGCTTGTCGAGGCGCGGCAGCTTGCCGTGGGGAATGGCGATTCCATTCCCCACGCCTGTCGAGCCAAGGCGCTCCCGCTGGAGCAGGGTTTCGAAGATTTCCCGCTGGTCACGACCCAGCAACGCCGCGGCGTGCTGCGCCAGTTCCTGGAGCGCCTGCTTTTTGCTGCTTGCCCTCAACGAGGGAAAAACGGCTTCGCGGGCCACGAGATCGGCAAGGGGCATTCAGTAAAATCCCTGACGAAAGCTGGCCGGGACGGGCTGGGGACGGCGGCGGACGCTAGTCCCTAGCCCAGTCGTCGGTCAATGGCTTTCCTCGGCGGAAAATGCGGAGGGGTCGATCCAGCCCACATGGCCGTCCGCCCGGCGATATACCACACTAACGCGCCCGTGGCCCGCGTGGCGGAATACCACCACAGAAGCACCGGTGACCTCGAGTTCCACCACCGCGTCCCGCACGGACAGAGAGTGCAGACGGGTGACCTGTTCGGCCACCACGGTGGGGCTCCAGCCCTCAAGCTCGTCGTCTTCAGTTTCCGCCACCGGGGCGGCATCCAGCACGTAGCTTTGCGCCGCGTAGCCTTCAGCCCCGTTGTGGCCGTGCCCGTGGCGATCCTTCAACCGCTGCTTGTAGCGGCGCAGGCGTTTTTCGATTTTGTCCATGGCCGCGTCGGCGCATGCGGTCGGCTCCTGCGCATTGCCCTGCGCCTGAAGATTGGCGCCGGAATCCAGATGGAGGAGCAGTTCCGAGCGGTATCCGGAGCCTTCCCGGCAAACTGTCGCGTGGCCAGACCAGCCACCGTCGAAATATTTGCCAACAACCTCGGAAACGCGATCCGACAAACGCTGCCGAAGGGCATCACCGACATCGAGGTTCTTACCCGAGACACGAAGAGCCATGCGATTTGATCCTCTATGGTGCGGCGGGGGGACTGCCCCCACCCGCGCCTCTGTTCTTCCAAACCGGCCGGCCTATCAGTGGTAGGAGTGCTTTCGGTCACTGTCAACGGACCCTTCGCTCCGTTCTGGAGCGATGGTGGTGAGACGGCTCACCACAGTGCGGTGCGGCATCACACGGACGTTCTACCGTTGCGGAAGCCCCTCGGTGCTCTCCCGCCCTGTGGGTGCGGCGCAGGACGGCGCACACGATGCCGTACACCGCCGCCGCAGGGGCCCGCTTGCCATCTGCGTCAGGGCGCGCCAGAACCAGTCATCGATCCCACAGGGTCGCAAGCCATAGATGGGACCCATGACGCGCGAGCCCCCGACCCTCGACATCAATGAACAGATCTTGATCGAGACACGGGTCACCAACGATGGGCCGAGCCTGGTCCTGGCCTATCTGTTCTGGTTCTTCCTCGGCATCGTCTCGGCCCACCGCTTCTATCTGGGGCGACCGGTCAGCGCGGCGCTGCAGATCCTCAGCTATTTCATCGCCATCGGGCTGATCTGGCTGCTGGTGGACGTCTTCCTCATTCCGGGGATGGCCCGGGACAAGCGCGCCCGGATGCGCGCCCGCATGGTGGAAGAGCGGCTCGCGCTGCACGCCCAGGCGGCCGCCACGCTCCCCCAAAGCCTCTAGAGCATCTCCCCGTTTCTTTGAATCGGCGAAAGTCTCTATCTCTCTGTTTTGTCGCGTTTTCTTCACGCGAACCGGGATCCACTTCGCTCGAAAATGCTCTAGACGGCCCGCCTGCGGGCGGCCCCCAGCCCAAAACAGCCGCGCCAAAAGAAAAAACCCCGATGCAGAGCACCGGGGTTTCGGATCGTGGGGTGGGCAGGCGAGGCGCTGGCGGCCGTCAGGCCACTTCGGTCTCGCGCTTGCGCTCATTGCGCTTGCGCTCGTTCGGGTCCAGCCAGCGCTTGCGCAGACGGATGGACTTGGGGGTCACTTCCACCAGTTCGTCGTCCTGGATCCAGGCCAGCGAGCGCTCCAGCGTCATGCGGATCGGCGGGGTCAGGCGCACCGCCTCGTCCTTCGACGTGGTGCGGATGTTGGTGAGCTTCTTGCCCTTCAGCACGTTCACTTCCAGGTCGTTATCCCGGTTGTGGATGCCGATCAGCATGCCCTGATACACCTTCCAGCCGGGCTCGATGATCATCGGGCCGCGGTCTTCCAGGTTCCACAGGGCATAAGCCACCGCTTCGCCGGATTCGTTCGAGATCAGCACGCCGTTGTTGCGGCCGGGAATCTCGCCCTTGAACGCCTGATAGGAGTGGAACAGGCGGTTCATGATCGCGGTGCCGCGGGTGTCGGTGAGCAGTTCCGACTGATAGCCGATGAGGCCGCGGGTGGGGGCGTGGAACAGCAGGCGCTGGCGGTTGCCGCCGGAAGGACGCATCTCCACCATTTCGGCGCGGCGCTCGGACATCTTCTGCACCACGGTGCCGGAATATTCCTCGTCCACGTCGATGACGACTTCTTCGATCGGCTCCAGGGTCTCGCCGCTCTCGCTCTGCGAGAACACCACGCGGGGACGCGAGACGGCCAGTTCGAAGCCCTCGCGGCGCATGGTCTCGATCAGGATCGCCAGCTGCAGTTCGCCGCGGCCGGACACGAAGAACGAATCCTTGTCCGCGGATTCCTCGATCTTCAGCGTGACGTTGCCCTCGGCCTCCTTGAACAGGCGGTCGCGGATCATGCGGCTGGTCACCTTGTCGCCTTCGGTGCCGGCCAGCGGGCTGTCGTTCACCAGGAACGACATGGTCACGGTGGGGGGATCGATCGGCTGCGCCTGGATCGGCGTTTCCACCGATGGGTCACAGAAGGTGTCGGCCACCGAGCCCTTCACCAGGCCGGCGATGGAGACGATGTCGCCCGCCTCGCCGATGTCGATGGGCGACCGCTCGATGCCACGGAACGCCAGGATCTTGGAGACGCGACCGGTCTCGATCAGATTGCCTTCGCGGTCGATGACCTTGATGGACTGATTCGGGCGCACCGAACCGGACGAAATGCGGCCGGTGATGATGCGACCGAGGAAGGGATTGGCTTCCAGCAGGGTACCCAGCATCCGGAACGGCGCATCGTCCACATGGGCCGGCGGCACGTGCTTGACCACCAGATCGAACAGCGGGGAGAGGCCCTGGTCCTTCGGTCCCTCCGGCGACATGGCCATCCAGCCATCGCGGCCGGAACCGTAGAGGATGGGGAAATCGAGCTGCTCGTCATTGGCGTCCAGCGCCGCGAACAGGTCGAACACCTCGTTGATGACTTCCTGGGGGCGGCCGTCCGGGCGGTCCACCTTGTTGATCGCCACGATGGGGCGCAGGCCGATCTTCAGCGCCTTGCCGACCACGAACTTGGTCTGCGGCATCGGGCCTTCCGCCGCGTCCACCAGCACGATGGCGCCGTCCACCATGGACAGGATGCGCTCCACCTCGCCGCCGAAGTCGGCATGGCCCGGGGTGTCCACGATGTTGATGCGGATGTCGTTCCACACCACCGAGGTCGCCTTGGCGAGAATGGTGATGCCACGCTCTTTTTCGAGGTCGTTGGAATCCATCACGCGCTCCGCGACGCGTTGGTTCTCGCGGAACGAGCCCGATTGCTGGAGGAGCTTGTCCACCAGCGTGGTCTTGCCGTGGTCGACGTGGGCGATGATCGCGATATTGCGGAGTTCCATGAGGTCCTAAACACCAAAACGCGGGCCCGATGTCTCGGACCCGCTTGCCGGAATTTTGCGGCGCAAAATACACGATGACGCAGGAAGATCAACGCCGCAGGCCATCGACCGCGCTTGCGCCGGTCGTTTGGGGATCCGCGCCGGGCGCTTTCGCGCTCAGAGGGCGCGCAGTGCCCAACGACGGTAGATCTGATCCGGCTTCAGAATATCGCCAGACTCGGTCTTGAGCCAAGCCAATTCCCGGTCCGCCGGCGATTGGGTCATGGCAAAGGCCACGGCGTCCTCGACGGTGGCAAATTCATAAGGCTCCGGCCAGGCATCCGGTGCCGTCACGGAATGGGAGGCCGACCAATATTGGAGCTTGGCCCCTTGAGGCGTGTGCGTGTGCGAGGGCATGTCAGCCTCCTTGCGCAGCCGCGGGATCGCCAAAGGGAATAGACCGGCGCTCACGCGGGATCTAAGTGGCAAAACGCACGATCCGCACTTTGGTTCCCGTCGTGGCGAAAAAAATCGCGGAGATGCGACTGTTTCGATCGGAATCGGCCCAAGTTGCCCGACTGCCGCCTTGCGATGCCCCTTTTGCGGCGCCATGACCGGCGCGGGGCTGATCACCCGCCCCCGCGAACGGAGCACGAAAGAAGCCATGCCGGGAGAGCTGCTGTACGGCATCATGGTCAGCCTGATGAATGTGGCGCTGCACGCGCTGGCGAGCGTATTCCTGGTGCGGGTCATGTTTGCGCTGGGTCGCCGGGTCCGCGTGCGTCACGCCATGCGCAGCCTCTTGCTCGGCATGATCCTCACCGGCGCCATCCTCACCTTCGCCCATATTGTCGAGGTCGCCGTTTGGGCGCTGTCTTACGTCCTGGTGAAGGGGGTGAGCCACGTTCACGACGCCTATTACCTAGCGTTCGTGAATTTCACCACCCTGGGCTATGGCGACCTGCTGCCGACCCAGTCCTGGCGCCTGCTGGGGCCCATCACCGCCGCCAACGGCATGCTGTTGTTCGGCTGGTCCACCGCGCTGATTTTCGCCGTCCTGACCCGCCTGTCGGATGTGCTCGGCCTTCAGTCCGTGGGCGACAAGCGGCTAACCGATAAGCATTTGTAAGGCCGTGGCCGCGGCAGGAGCCCGCACCTTGGCGCCATTGATCATGTAGACGAAGACATCGCGCTTGGCTTTTTCCGCCAGTTTGCCGCCGGCCTTCCCGGCCTTAGTCGCCCCATAGGACGGCAGGCCCTCCGGCACCTCGCCGCGCTCCCAGGCCAGCGCACGGTCGCGCCAGGCCTTCAAGGCGGCGGCGTCATAGCCGTTGGGCTCGTCCTCCCGGGCCCGCTGCAGGCGGGCGTAGACGAAATCCGCCGTGGTATCGGCAATGGCGGGATAGGCTTCATCATCAGCGAACACGATCGCCACCTTGTGCTTGCGCACCAAGGCGACAAAGGCGTCCGTGCAGAAGCTGTCGTGGCGCACCTCCACCGCGTGGCGCAGCCGGACCCCCGCCTCACGCTCCGGCAAGGCGGCGAGGAAAGCGCCGAAATCCTCCGGGTCGAAGGCTTTGGTGGGTGGGAATTGCCAATTGATGGGCCCGAGCTTGTCGCCCAGTTCCACGAGACCGCTGCCGATGAACCGCGCGATGCTCTCGCCCGCTTCCGCCAGCACGCGCCGATTGGTGGCATAGCGCGGCGCCTTGAGAGAGAACACGAAGGTCTCTGGCACCTGCGCCGCCCAATGCGCAAAGGTCTCAGGCGTCTGGGTCCGGTAGAACGTGCCGTTCACCTCGATGGTGGTGAGCTGCCGGCTGGCATGCTCCAGTTCGCGCGCATGGGGCAGGCCCTTGGGAAAGAAGGTTCCGCGCCAAGGCGCGAAGGTCCAGCCGCCGATGCCGACACGAATGGTCATGGGACGATCTCCAGTTCAGGCAGCCTAGCTCGGGAACGGATTGCTGCACCACCCGGTTCCCCCACCGCCGGGCCGACCGGCAACCTGCATTCGTTCAACTAGAATATTCGACCTTTTTCATTTCGCATTTTGGAACGAAAATCTAATTTTTTTATTCTGCGGAGTGATTTTCGAGAGAAACCGCTCTTGGGATCCGGGTAGGATCGGCGCGGGCCGCACACCATGAGGCGGCCGCGGGAGGCGGACGTGGGCACACCCTCGGAACTGGACATTCTTGGCGAACTGGAACGCAGGGTCCTCTGGCTGGCCAGTTGGACCATCCACAACGCCAACCATCTGCGCCCCTCCACCGACGGACTGAAGGTGGGCGGCCACCAGGCGTCCTCCGCTTCGCTCGCCACCATCATGACGGCGCTCTATTTTCACACCTTGCGCCCGCAGGATCGGGTGGCGGTCAAGCCGCACGCCAGCCCGATCTTCCATGCCATCCAATACCTCCTCGGCGCCCAGACCCGCGAGAAGCTGGAAGCGTTCCGCGCCTACAAGGGCGCGCAGTCCTACCCGTCCCGGACCAAGGACACCGACGACGTGGATTTCTCCACCGGCTCCGTGGGCCTGGGCGTGGCACAGACGCTGTTCGCCAGCCTGGCGCAGGACTATGTGCGCGCCCATGGCCTCGGCCCGCAGGGGCGCCCCGAAGGCCGCATGATCGCTTTGGTGGGCGATGCGGAACTGGACGAAGGCAATGTGTTCGAGGCCCTGCTGGAGGGCTGGAAGCACGATGTGCGCAATACCTGGTGGATCGTGGACTACAACCGCCAGAGCCTGGACGCTGTGGTGCGGGAGGGGCTGTACGAACGCTTCGTCGGCATCTTCGAGGCCATGGGCTGGCAGGTGGTGATCCTGAAATACGGCTCGCTGCAGCAGGCGGCCTTCCGCGAGCAGGGCGGCGCCCGCCTGAAGGCGTGGATCGACAGCTGCCCCAATGGCGAATATTCCGCTTTGACCTTCCAGGGCGGCGCCGCATGGCGCAAGCGCCTGCTGGATGATCTCGGCGACCAGGGCGACGTGACCGCCCTGATCGAGCGCCGCTCCGATGCGGAACTCTCGGCGCTGATGACCAATCTGGGTGGCCACGACCTGCCCACCGTCATGGCGGCGTTCGACGCCATCGATCACGACCGCCCGGTCTGCTTCCTCTGCTACACCGTAAAGGGCTTCGGCTTGCCGCTGGCCGGCCACAAGGACAACCACGCCGGCCTCATGACGCCAGCCCAGGTGGAAACCCTCCGGACCGCCATGAACGTGCGCCCGGGCCGCGAATGGGAGCCGTTCGAAGGGTTGACGCTGCCGGAGCCCACCTTGCGCGATTTCCTGGCCCAGGTGCCGTTCCGCCGCGAGGGCACCCGGCGCCTGTCCGATCCGGCCCTGCCGGTGCCCGCCCTGGTGACACCGCCCAACCCCAGCCTATCGACCCAGGCGGGTTTCGGCCTGATCCTGCAGGAAATGGCGCGGGGCGACAGCGCGCTCGCCGGGCGCATCGTCACCACTTCGCCGGACGTGACCGTCTCCACAAATCTCGGACCCTGGGTGAACCGCCGCGGCCTGTTCGCCCAGCGCGAACTCATTGACGTGTTCAAGCGCGAGCGCATTCCCTCCACCTTCAATTGGGAATTCTCCCCCAAGGGTCAGCATCTGGAACTGGGCATCGCCGAGATGAACCTGTTCCTCATGCTCTCGGCGCTGGGTCTCTCGCATTCCCTGTTCGGGGCGCGCCTCATCCCCATCGGCACGCTGTACGATCCGTTCATCTGCCGCGGGCTCGATGCGCTGAACTATGCCTGCTATCAGGACGCCCGCTTCATTCTAGTGGCGACCCCCTCCGGCATTACCCTGGCGCCCGAAGGCGGCGCCCATCAATCCATCTCGACCCCGCTCATTGGCATGGCGCAGGACGGCCTTGCGGCTTTCGAGCCGGCGTTCGTGGATGAACTGGCGGTGCTGATGGGCTTCGCCTTCGACTATGTGCAGCGCGAAGGTGCGGGGCCGGACGAGAACCACAACTGGCTGCGGGACGCGACTGGCGGCTCGGTCTATTTCCGCCTGTCCACCCGCCCGCTGGCCCAGCCGCAGCGCACCCTGACCGATCTCCAGAAGCGGCACATGGTGGATGGCGCCTATTGGCTGCGCGAGCCGGGCCCCAATGCCGAGGTGGTGATCGCGGTGCAGGGCGCGGTGACGCCGGAAGCCATCGAGGCGGTCGGCCTGATCGCCGAAGACCGCCGCGACGTGGGCCTGCTGGCGGTGACCTCCGCAGATCGGCTCAATGCGGGCTGGACCGCCGCTGCCCGTGCCCGCGAGCATGGCGTCCTTCATGCCCAAAGCCATGTGGAGCGACTGTTGGCGCCCCTGCCCCGTCATTGCGGGCTGGTGACGGTGATCGACGGCCATCCGGCCACTCTGGGATGGTTGGGATCGGTGCACGGCCACCGCGTTCGCGCGCTGGGCGTGGAGCATTTCGGCCAGACCGGCACGTTGCAGGACCTCTACCGCCACCACGGC
Organism: Azorhizobium sp.; assembly: GCA_965227945.1. Taxonomy (GTDB): domain Bacteria; phylum Pseudomonadota; class Alphaproteobacteria; order Rhizobiales; family Xanthobacteraceae; genus Azorhizobium. Next base: position 725,054 of record CBDDGQ010000006.1, read on the forward strand.
ATCGACACCGCCGCCATGGTCGCCGCAGCGCAGGCGGTGGCACCAGGGCGGCCCATGCGCCACCTCAGGGCGCTGGGCTGAACACAGGGCCGGCCAGCGGCACCAGCGCCGAGCCGAACAGGATGAGGGCAAAGACCGCCAGCGCCACGGCGGCGCTGCGGGAGATGTTGCGCGGCGTCGCGAACCGCCCGGCCGAGCGCACCAGAAGGTGGCCGGCCCCCCCCCCGGGCTGACCGTCATTCTCCGCGATGCGGCACCAGGCCGGCGCGGCGTCACCGCGGTGTTCCCTAGTTTCCGGTAGACCAAGCAGGATTGACGCACCGCCACCGGCCTGTCTCATGTGGCCGATGACCTACGCTCTGCTCTTCATCGCCATCCTGGCCGAAGTGGTCGCCACCACCATGCTCAAATCGGCGGAAAACTTCACCCGGCTGTGGCCATCGGTGTTTGTGGTGGCGGGCTATGCCGTCGCCTTCGTCTGCCTGTCCTACACGCTGAAGACCATCCCGGTGGGCATCGCCTACGCGACCTGGTCCGGCGTGGGGATTGTCCTGGTGGCTGCCATCGCCTGGGCAGTCTATGGGCAGGTGCTGGATCTGGCCGGCGTGATCGGCATGGGCCTCATCATCGCCGGTGTGCTCATTGTCAATCTACTGTCGAAGACCCCGGTCCATTGACCGCGTACAGGCGCGCGGATCGGCGCCCGCAGACCGCTGGAACCGCCGCTCAGGCGGCGCCCGCCGGGCTCAGCACCAGGTTTAGCACGCGCTGCCCGGCACTCCATTGGGCCTGGAACATGGCCCCGGCCATGCCTTGGGCATCGGCCATGGCTTCACGGGCCAGCGAGACGGCGGAGGGATAAGGCGCCTTCAGCTCCGCCACCACCTCGTCGGTGTGGAAGGTCATGTCGGCGTCGAACTTGCGGGCGATCTGCTGCATTCGGCGATTGCGCGCCAGACAGCTCATGTACAGGGTGCGGATGCCACGATTGCGGGCTGCCAGCACCGTGCGGCGCATCAGCAGCGTGCCCAGGCCCAGATTCTGGAAGCCCGCCTCGACGCTGAACGCGGCTTCGGCCTCGCTGGGGAGCACTTCCGAGAAGGGATAGAGTTCCGCGGCGGCGCGCAGGACGCCGTCCACGAAGCAGCCGTGGATCACGGCCCCGGAGCGGAACACCCGGGCGGCATAATGCTCGATGAACTCGGCGCTGACGGCCGAGCCGAATCGGCTGCGGCGGGTCTCCCCATCCAGACGCAGGAGATGGTCACGAAAGATCTGAACTTCGCCGGCCCACAACTTGCGGATGATGCCCGGAGCGCGCTCTTCGTTCATGATGGTACTCCTGATGATTGGCGCCAGTTCCCCCCTTGCGTTGCCTCTTATCTAGTTGCACCGCAGCAAAGGTCAAGTGTATTGACCTTCCGGCCGCGACCCTTTGCCGGGAAAGGGCTTGGCAATTAATGGCAAGCCATTGAATGAGTGCGAGAATCGCACCGCCATGTGTTTTTCGCATTTCTGCCGCGCTGCAGCATCATGCAAAAAATCGTCGCAGCCTCACCTGCGGACCAGGATCGCCCGGAAGTCATTCACATTGGTCAACGTCGGCCCCGTGACCACCAGGCGATCCAGCGCCTGGAAGAAGCTGTAGCCGTCATTATTGCCCAGGAAGGCCTCGGGGGCATGGCCGAGCGCCCGCGCCTCGTCGAGCACCCGTTCATCGAACCAGGCGCCCGCATTGTCCTCAGTGCCGTCCACGCCATCGGTGTCACAGGCGATGGCACTCACGCCGGCCGCCCCTTTCAGGGCGACGGCGAGGGCCAGCAGAAACTCCACATTGCGTCCGCCCCGGCCACGACCGCGCACCGTCACCGTGGTCTCGCCGCCGGACAGCAGGACGCAGGGCACGCCCACCGGCAGACCATGCACCGCGGCAGAGCGCGCGATGCCGGCGAACACGGTCGCCGCCTCGCGGGCCTCGCCCTCGATGGCATCGCCCAAGATCAAGGGCGTGAGGCCGAAGGTGCGCGCCTGCGCCTCCGCCGCCTTCAGCGCCATCAGGGGGGTGGCGATCATATGCACCTCTTGCCCTGGCAGAGCCTCGCCGGTGACCAGATTGGCGCGGATCACCTGCTCCAGTTGCGGGGTCGCCTCGATGCCATAGGCCGCCATGAGCCGCAGCACCGCGTCCGGATCGGAGGCCTCCGGGATTGTGGGGCCGGAGCCGATGGCGCCGGGATCATCGCCGGGCACGTCGGAAATCAGATAGGTCACGCAGCGGGCGGGGGCGATGGCCGCCGCCAGCCGGCCGCCCTTGATGGCCGAGACCGCCTTGCGCACCTTGTTCATCACCCCGATGGGCGCGCCGGACTTCAGCAGGCGGCTGTTCAGCGCCTGCTTGTCCGCCAGGGTCAGGCCCTCCGCCGGCTGGGTGAGCAAAGCGGAGGCCCCACCCGACATGAGACAGATGACCAAGTCATCTGGCCCGGCGGAGCGGGCCAACTCCAGAATGCGGCGGGCCGCGTCGAACCCGGCCTGATCGGGGACGGGATGGGCGGCCTCGACGATCTCCACATATTGAGTGTCGCAGCCATGGCCATAGCGGGTGACGATCAGCCCCTCGCACGGCCGGCCCCAGGCCTGTTCAAACGCCCGCGCCATGCGCGCCGAGGCCTTGCCCGCGCCCAGCACGATGGTGCGCCCCTTCGGCGGCGCCGGCAGGCGCCCGTCGAACTTGCCCTCGGGAAGCGCTGCGCTGAGCGCGGCATCGAACAGAGCGAGCAGAATGTCCCGGTCGGACGGCATGGCGTTTCCTTATGTATACTTTATGCCAATAGTGGTAGCGCGGCTCCGCCCTCGGAGCAACGGCCCCCCGGCCCCGACCCCGAGCGCGCGCCCCGCCGCCCCCCCGGCAGCCCAGCAAGCCATGGGAAATTAGTCGAACGCCGGCAAAAGCTGCTGGCCTTTGGCGGAAGAGGCGGTAGCTTCACTCAAACAAAAAATCAAAGAACATCGTCTGGGAGAATGCGCCTTGAAAAAGCTCGCCATTGCTGTGCTGGCCGGTGCACTCGCGTGCGCCCCGCTGGCCGCCAAAGCCGAATTCGTCAACGTGCTGACCGGCGGCACGTCGGGCGTCTATTATCCGCTCGGCGTTGCCATCGCCAAGATCATCTCCGACAAGGTGCCCGATGCCCGTCCCTCGGTGCAGGCCACCAAGGCCTCGGTGGAAAACCTCATCCTGATCCAGCAGGGCAAGGGCGAGATCGGCTTCACGCTGGCCGACAGCCTGGCCGACGGCTGGGCGGGCAAGGAAGACGCCGGCTTCAAGGCGCCGCTGAAGAAGGTGCGGGCGCTGGCGGCGATCTATCCCAACTACATCCAGATCGTCGCCGCCAAGGACAGCGGCATCAAGAGCATCGCCGACCTCAAGGGCAAGCGCCTGTCGGTGGGGGCGCCGAAGTCCGGCACCGAACTCAATGCCCGCGCCATCCTGAACGCCGCCGGCCTCAAATATGAGGACCTCGGCAAGGTGGAATACCTGCCCTTCGCCGAATCCGTCGAACTGATGAAGAACCGCCAGTTGGATGCCACCCTGCAGTCCGCCGGGCTCGGGGTGTCGTCCATCAAGGACCTGGCCACCGCCGTGGACATCACCGTGGTGGAGATCCCTGCTTCGGTGGTGGATAAGGTAGGCACGCCCTATCTCAAGAGCGTGATCCCCGCCGGCACCTATACCGGCCAGGACACGGATGTCCCCACCGCCGCAGTGCCGAACTTCCTGGTGGTGCGCGAAGACATGAAGCCCGCCGACGTCTACGCCATCACCAAGGCGATCTTCGACAATCTGGCCGATCTCCAGGCGGCCCATGTGGCCGCCAAGTCGATTTCGCTGAAGGACGCCATGAAGGGCTCGCCGGTGCCGTTCCATCCCGGCGCCGAGGCCTATTTTAAGGAAAAGGGCGTGACGCCCTGACCTGGCCCGACCCTGTCGCTGCGTGCCACCCCGTGCGGCGCGCAGCCCGGCTGTGAGCGGCAGTGGGCCGTCCAGGTCCGGACGTGAGCGCATACCGACTTTTTCTGCGGCGCCAACGCCTGCAGCTTGACCTTCTGGAGCGAGCAAGATGAGCGCGCCGAGCGTATCCGCCGATCTGGACGTGACCCCGCCCCAGACCTTCGCCCCCATCGACGACATGGAGCACGGCCTGCCGCCCGGCTTCGGCAGCGGCGTCAAGGGGATGCTGCTGTTCTGGATCGCGGTGGCGTTCTCGGCCTACCAGCTGTTCGTCTCGACCTATGCCATCCTGCCCAGCCAGGTGATCCGCGCCCTGCATGTGGGCTTTCTCTGCCTGATCGCCGGCGCCCTGCTGGCCAATCACCGCGCCACCAACAAGCTGACGCTGGCGGCAGGCTGGGGCTTGGGCCTCGTGGGCTTTGCCACCGGGCTTTATCAATGGATCTTCTATAACGACCTGATCTTGCGGGCCGGCGACATCTCGCAGTTCGACTTCATCGTCGGCGTCGCTTTGATCGTGGTTGTGTTCGTGGTGTGCTGGCAGATGATGGGCGCCGCCCTGCCTCTGATCTGCGGCGGCTTCCTGGCCTATGGCCTGTTCGGCCAGTATCTGCCCGCCCCGTTCGACCATCGCGGCTATTCGCTGGAGCAGATCGTCGAGCAGATGTCCTTCGGCACCGAGGGCATCTACGGCGTGCCCATCGCCGTCTCCGCCACCTACATCTTCCTGTTCGTCCTGTTCGGCACCTTTCTGGAACGGGCCGGCATGATTCAATTGTTCAACGACATTGCGCTGGGCCTGTTCGGCCGCGCCCGCGGCGGCCCCGCCAAGGTGGCGGTGTTCTCCTCGGCGCTGATGGGGACCATCTCCGGCTCCGGCGTCGCCAATGTGGTCACCGTCGGCCAGTTCACCATCCCGCTGATGAAGCGCTTCGGCTACAGCTCCTCCTTCGCTGGCGGCGTGGAAGCCACCGCGTCCATGGGCGGCCAGATCATGCCACCGGTCATGGGGGCGGTGGCCTTCATCATGGCCGAGACGATCGGCGTGCCGTATGCGGCCATCGTCAAGGCGGCGATCATTCCGGCCATCCTCTATTTCGCCTCCGCCTTCTGGATGGTGCATCTGGAAGCCGGCAAGCGCGGCCTGATGGGCATTCCCAAGGACAAGGTGCCCAAGGTGCTGCCCGCCCTTCGCCGCGGCTGGTATCTGCTGCTGCCGCTGGTGGTGCTCGTCTATCTCCTGTTCGCGGGCTACACGCCGCTGTTTGCCGGCGCCGTGGGGCTGGCGCTCACCGTGGTGCTGATCCTGGGCCAGACACTGGCGGAATCCGCAGGCCACCCGCTGGTGCGGCTGGCATTCTGGATCGTGGTCGGGCTGGTCTGTGCCGCCTTCTTCAAGCTGGGCGTGCTGGTGGTGGTGGGGCTGGTGCTGACGCTGATCGCCGGCAATCTGCTCACCCGCGGCGGCCGCGTGACCCTGGCGCTGTGCCGCGACGGACTGGCGGAAGGGGCCCGTCAGGCGCTGCCCGTGGGCATGGCCTGCGCCATCGTCGGCACCGTCATCGGCGTCCTGACCCTGACCGGGACCGCCACCATCTTCGGCAACTGGGTGGTGTCGATCGGCCGGGATTCCCTGGCCCTCTCGCTGCTGCTGACCATCGTCACCAGCATCATCCTGGGCACCGGCATTCCCACCATCCCCACCTACATCATCACCGCCTCGCTGGCGGCCCCGGCCATGCTGACCCTGGGCGTCCCGCTCATCGTCAGCCACATGTTCGTGTTCTACTACGGCATCATCGCCGACCTCACCCCGCCGGTGGCGCTGGCGGCGCTGGCGGCGGCCCCCATCGCCAAGGCCTCGCCCGATGCCATCGGCTGGCAGGCCTGCCGCATCGCCTTGGCCGGCTTCCTCATTCCGGTGATGGCGGTCTATGAGCCCACCTTGATGCTGCAGCAGGGCGGCGAGATCGCCGCGCAATACGGCTATTGGGTGGAGGTCGCCTATGTCACCACCAAGGCCTGCATCGTCATCGGCCTGCTCGGCGCCATCGCCATCGGCTGGCTGTTCGGGCCGCTGAGCATCTTGGAGCGGGCGGTGGCGGCGGTGGCGGCGGCGCTGTTTGTCACCGCGCTCCCCATGTCGGACGCCGCCGCCTTCGTGGTGCTGGCCGCCTTTCTCACTTGGCACCTCATGGCGGTGCGGCGTACCGCAGTCCGGACGCCGTGAGCCTCATCTGCCTGTCCGGCGCAGGGGTCACCGTGAAGCTGGCCGCGGCCTTGACGTTGGTGTGGACGCATTCGGTGCAGAAAAGCAGCTGGGAAGAGGATTGGCGCGCCACCCCCGCCGGCCTGGTCATCACCGAGATGCGGATCCAGGGGTCCGGGGCGGGCATGGAGCCGCCGCCCGACGCGGTGCGGGTCGGCGACCATTATGTGTCGCATCCGGCCATGGGCCCGCTGGCCCAGGCGACCCTGCGCCGCTCCGGCGCCACCGCCGACTGGCGGGTGTGCCTGGACGGTGGCTGCCGGCCCATGAGCGAGATCCTGCCCGCAGACGCGGATCCCGTTGTGCTGTTTGTCTGTCCCTGAGGCGATGCGTTTGGCCGCCGGCAGGATTATATGCGGCCCATGAGCCACCCGATCGTGTTTGATCGCGCCTTGCTGCGCCGCCGCCTCGCCCGTGCCGACCGCCTCGGTCCCGCGTCCTTCCTGCTGGAGCGGGCCGCCGCCGACATGGCCGAGCGCCTGTCCACCATCAAGCGCCGCTTCGAATGCGCCGTCGACCTCGGGACCGCGACGGATGCGGTGGCGCAGGCCCTTGCAGGCCATCCCGGCGTCGGCCGCCTGATCGCTGCCGCGCCCCTTCTGGCGGGGCTCGATCGGCGCCCGCCGGCCGTGGTGGCCGATGAAGAGGCCCTGCCCTTTGCCGACAGCTCCTTGGATCTGGTGGTCTCCGCTTTGGCGCTGCAATTGGTGAACGACCTGCCGGGCGCCTTCGCCCAGGTGCGCCGCGCGCTGCGGCCGGACGGCCTGTTCCTCGCCGCCCTGATCGGTGGCGGCAGCCTTGCCGAACTGCGCGAGGCCTTTGCGGTGGCCGAGAGCGAGACCACCGGCGGTGTCTCCCCGCGGGTCGCCCCCTTTGCCGACGTGCGCGACATGGGCGGGCTGTTGCAGCGCGCCGGTTTCGCTTTGCCGGTCACCGACGTGGACCGCGTGGTGGTGCGCTATGGCTCGCCCTTCACGCTGATGGCCGATCTGCGCCGCATGGGCGCCGGCAACATCCTGGTGGAACGCCGCCGCGCCCCGCTGCGCCGCGCCACCTTGCTGCGCGCCGCCGAGATCTATGCGGAGCGGTTTTCCGATCCGGACGGGCGGGTGCGGGCCAGCTTCGAGATCGTCTGGCTGTCCGGCTGGGCGCCGCACGAAAGCCAGCAGAAGCCGCTGCGTCCCGGCTCCGCACGCATGCGCCTCGCCGACGCGCTCGGAACCACGGAACTGCGGCCCGACCCTACTGGCTCCGATACACCCTGAAATGTGACCCGGCCCCACGGATGCCGGGGCCGGGAGGCTTGACCTTCACCCGAACATCGTCAGCATCGCGCCAACCAACATGCCGGGGGAGAGGCACATGCCAGGGTTCGTGTTCAACACCACGGCGAGCATCGTCTGCGCCGCCGGCGCGGCCACGCGGGTCGCCGACTTGTTCGCCGCACGCGGCGTCTCTCGGGTGCTCATCGTCACCGACCCCGGCATCCTGAAGGCGGGGCTCCTGGGTCCCACCCTGGACGCGCTGCGCCAAAGCGAGATTGCCCACCGGGTGTTCGACAAGGTGGAAGCCGATCCGCCGGAGGAGATCATCTTCGCCGCCGCGGCCGAAGCGGTGGAGATGGGCGCGCAAGGCGTGCTGGGCCTGGGCGGCGGCTCGTCGCTGGACGTGGCGAAGCTGGCGGCCCTGCTCGCCAAGGGTGGCGAGACACTGGCGGACATCTATGGCGTCGGTCTCGCCAAGGGTCCCCGGCTGCCGCTGATCCTGGTGCCCACCACCGCCGGCACCGGATCGGAGGTGACGCCCATCTCCATCGTCACCACGGCGCACAATGAGAAGAGGGGCGTGGTCTCGCCGTTTCTGATCCCGGACATCGCGTTGCTGGACCCCGATCTCACCCTCGGCCTGCCGCCGGCGGTGACAGCGGCCACCGGGGTGGACGCCATGGTCCATGCCATCGAGGCCTATGCCTCCGCCAGCCCGAACAACAACCCCATCTCCCGCGCGCTGGCGCTGGAAGCGTTGCGGCTGCTGGGGGCGAACATCCGCACGGCAGTGCACAGCGGCACCGATCGCGAGGCCCGCAAGGGCATGCTGCTGGGCTCGCTGCTGGCCGGACAGGCCTTCGCCAATTCGCCGGTGGCGGCCGTGCATGCCTTGGCCTATCCGCTGGGTGGCCATTACCATCTGCCGCACGGGCTCACCAACGCGCTGGTGCTGCCGCATGTGCTGCGCTTCAACCTGTCGGCGGCGGCGGCGGCCTATGCCCAGCTGGCGCCCTGCGTCTTCCCGGACATCGGCGACGGCAGCGAGGCCAGCGTGGCCGAACGTTTCGTCGACCGGCTGGCGGCCCTGAACGTGGATCTCGGCCTGCCCCGCACCCTGCGGGAGGTGAACGTGCCGCAGCACCATCTGCCGACCTTGGCGGCGGACGCCATGAAGCAGACCCGCCTGCTGGTCAACAATCCGCGGCCGCTGAAGGAAGCGGACGCTCTCGCCATCTATGAGGCTGCCTGGGCATGACTGACGCCGTCCCCGCCAAAGCGGAGCGCGAAGCGCCCGCCACCCGTGCCGCCTTCCCCCACTTCCTGCCCATCACCACCCGCTGGTCGGATATGGACGTGTATGGCCACGTAAATAACGTGGTCTATTACGCGTATTTCGACACCGTGGTCGCGGAATATCTCATACGGACGGACGGGGTGAACCCGCACGAGAGCCGGGCCATCGGCCTAGTGGTGGAAACCCGCTGTTCCTATTTCGCCAGCCTCACATTCCCCGAGCCGGTGGAGGCCGGCCTGCGGGTGACGCGGCTGGGCGGCACGTCGGTGCGCTATGAGATCGGGATCTTCAAGGCGGGCGAGGACACCGCCTCGGCGCAGGGCTATTTCGTCCACGTCTATGTGGATCGCGACACCCGCCGGCCGGTGCCGCTGCCGGAGCATCTCAAGCGGGCGCTGGCGCCAATCGTGGTCTGACACGCGGCGCGCCCGAAACCGGGCGCCCGCTTACGGACCCAACAGGTCGATGAGCGCGGGAATGAGCGGCTCATCGGCGGGCGGCATGGGCAGGTCGCGCAGCTTGGCCGGCCGCAGCCATTTCAGCGCGCTGTGCTCGCGGGCCGTGACCGGCCCGTCCCAGCGGCGGCAGATCCACAGCGGCATCAGCAGATGGAAGGCCTCGTAGCCGTAGCTGGCGAAGGTCAGCGGCGCCAGACACGCCTCCTGCACGGTGATGCCCAGTTCCTCGTGCAGTTCGCGGATCAGCGTCTCTTCCGGGCGCTCGCCGGGCTCCACCTTGCCGCCGGGAAATTCCCACAGCCCGGCCAAGGCCTTGCCCTCCGGGCGCTGGGCCACCAGCACCCGGCCATCCGCATCCACCAGCGCGCAGGCGGCAACCAGGGTGATCTTCACGAACGGTAGTCGCCGTTGATGGCGACATATTCCTTGGTGAGATCGCAGGTCAGAACCCGATCGCTGCCCTTGCCCAGGCCCAGGTCCACGGTGATGTCGATGACATCGCCCTTCATGTAGGCGGACACCGTTTCCTCATTGTAGTCAGGATCACGGGCGCCATCGGCCGCCACCCGGTAGGGGCCGAAGGAGATGGACAGACGGTCGCGGTCGGCCGGCTCGCCCGCCTTGCCCACCGCCATGACCACGCGGCCCCAATTGGCGTCCTCGCCGGCGGCGGCGGTCTTCACCAGCGGCGAATTGGCGATGGAGAAGGCGATGCGCCGGGCCGAGCGCTTCGACACCGCGCCGGTGACATTCACCCGCACCAGCTTGCGGGCGCCTTCGCCGTCGCGGGCCACCTGCTCCGCCAGATCGCCCAGCACGCCCTTCAGCGCCTTGCGGAAGGCCCGCAGCGCCGGGTCGGCCGCATCCTTCACCTGCGGCGCACCGGCCGCTTTGGCGGCGCCGGTGGCGAACAGCAGCAGGGTGTCGGAGGTGGAGGTGTCGCCGTCCACGGTCACGGCGTTGAAGCTGTTGACCACCAGCTTGGACAGCAGCTTCTGCAGCACCGGCGCGGCGATGGGCGCATCGGTGAAGACGAAGGACAGCATGGTGGCCATGTCCGGAGCGATCATGCCGGCGCCCTTGGCCATGCCGGCGATGGTCACGGTGGTGTCGCCGAACGGCACCTGGGCGGTGGCCAGCTTGGGGAAGGTGTCGGTGGTCATGATGGCCCGCGCCGGACCTTCCCATGGCCCCGTCGTCAGGCGACCGGCCACATCGTCCAGCACACCTTCGAACTTGGTGGCATCCAGCGGCTCGCCGATGACGCCGGTGGACGCGAGGAAGATTTCCGACGGCTTGCAGCCCAGCGCGCGCGCCGCGATCTCCGCGGTCAAGGCAGTGGCTTCCCGCCCCTTCTTGCCGGTGAAGGCATTGGCATTGCCCGAGTTCACCACCAGGCCCCGCGCCTTGCCCTTCTTGAGGGCGTCGCGACACCACTCCACCGGAGCGGAAGGGCACAAGGAGCGGGTGGTGACGCCGGCCACCGTGGTGCCCTTGGCCAGGGAGACGAGCAGGACATCCGTGCGATTCTTGTAGCGCACACCGGCTTCGGCCGTGGCGAATGTCACGCCCGCAACGGGCGGAACCTCAGGGATGAACTTGGGCGCGAGCGGCGAGATGGACGCGGACATGATGGCCCCCAGAGGTGATGGCGAGAGGGGTGTGCCGCACCTTGATGTCGGAGGCAAGACTGCCCGGCGAAGGGGCCGTCCGAAGTGGCCATCTGCGGCGGCAAAAATCACCCGGCTTGGCCATCAGCGGTGGTGACCACCCTCCCCATGGGATTTTTCACCCTCATGCCCGGCGTCATCCGACCGGGCCGACTTGGCATCCGCCGGCGCATCGGGCTTGGCCGCACCGACCGGCCCGACGGGGAGCTCCAGCCCGATGGTCCGGGACGGCGCGACACCCACGGGCCCGACGGGCAGTTCCAGGCCGACGCGCCCCGGGGCGGTCGGTGTCGTGTCCTGCGCCATCGCCGGTCCATTCATCCGTGAGGCCGCGACAAGGAGCAGCAGGACCGCGACAGGAATGCGCACGCTCATCACAGGCTCTCCCAGGGGCAGTCGTCAAATCGGGTGGCATGCCGCGACGCCAGACCCTGGCGCAGGACACGCCTGGGATGTCGCCGAACGAATTACCACCGCGCCAAATTGCCGACAAGGCGGGCGGCGGCGTGACGGCGCGCCCTTGCCCCAAAACAAGAAAGGCCCGGCGCAACGCGGCCGGGCCTTTCTCACATCGGGTCATCCGCAGCGCGAGCTACGGCATCGGCTCAGTTCTTCGGGGCCGGGGCAGCGCCAGCCGGCGCGGCGGGGGCCGGAGCCGCAGGGGCTGCCGGAGCCGGGGTGGCAGCCGCGGGAGCCGCCACCTTTTCCACCTTGGCGTCGGCGCGGAGCTTGGTCACCAGATCCGACTGCGACTTGCGGATCAGGAACTGGTCGATCTGGTCGGAGACCTGCTCATAGCTCGGCACCGGCTTCTGCCGCTTGTCCTCGACCTTGATGACGTGCCAGCCGAACTGCGTCTTCACCGGATCGGACACCTGGCCCTTGTCCAGCTTGAACGCCGCATCGGCGAATTCCGGCACCATCTGGTCCTTGGTGAAGTAGCCCAGATCGCCACCGTCCTCGGCGCTGTCCTTGGAGTTTTCCTTGGCGAGCTTGGCAAAGTCGGCACCGGCCTTGGCCTTGGCGGCGATTTCCTTGGCCTTGGCCTCGCTGTCCACCAGGATGTGGCGGGCGTGGACTTCGGTCTCGGGCTTCGACTGCGCCACGAACTCGTCATAGGTCTTTTTCTTGGCTTCTTCGGTGACCGCCTTCTTGGCCTCCGCGCTCATCAAGGTCTCCATCAGCGCCTTGGTGCGCAGATAGTTCATCTTGCTGGCGAACTCGGGGGTCTGGTCGAGCTTCTGCGCCGAGGCGGCCTGCGCCAGCAACGTCATGTCGGTCAGGAAGGACAGGATATATTCCTTGCGGGCCTCGCCCTGAACCTGCGGCAGGCCGGCGCCGATGTCTTCCTCCGCCAGGGCCAGCTCGCTGGCCTTGATGGGCGTTCCATTCACCGTCTCGAGCACGGGATCGGCAGCGGCAGGGGTCGCCGCCGGGGCCGCAGCGGCCGGCGGCGTGGCGCTCGGCGCCGAAGTCTGGGCGGACGCCGGGCCGCTGATGGCAAAAGCGGTGAGAGCGACCGCCAAAGCGGCGGTGTGAGCGGTACGCATCATGGGATCCAATGTCCTCGCGTTGAACGGGTCGCCTTGGCGGCCGGCACCCTCGCGCAGCTTGACTCCGCTGACAAGGGGGCTTTCTTGAGGCGGCATTGCCGGCGTCCCCCGTCCCCGGGGGCTGGCGGTTCGCGTTTTGCCGCCTGTTATCAAGGGGGTCGGTGACCCACCTTAATTATTGCCCATGTCTGACGACGGCAGGCGGGGCGCGGGCGCATCGCTTTGCTATTTCCCGCCGGGGGCCTTCCGCTTCGACGCGCGACGCTGTATAAGGCGCCCCTCTCAATCGAGAACTGGTTTCGCTTGCCTGCGCGAACCGCCGCGGCAGGCATTGGCACTCGGACGTTTGCTGGAGTTTGGACAATGGCTGTCCCGAAGAGAAAGACCTCGCCGTCGCGTCGCGGCATGCGCCGTTCGGCGGATGCGCTGAAGCAGCCCACCTATGTGGAAGACAAGGATTCCGGTGAGCTGCGCCGTCCGCATCACCTGGACCTGAAGACCGGCATGTATCGCGGTCGCCAGATCCTGAAGCCCAAGGTCGAGGCCTGATCTTTTCGCGGGCGGCCCAGCCGCCCGCGCAGATCCACCATCTCTGGTTTCTCGCGGACGCGATGGCGATCCTGGAAGCCGATGGTCCTTCGACAGCGGCAATGCCGCATCACAGTTGCGCGCCAAGCCTCACAGACCCGGCAGGCTCAGCAGTGCTGACCTGCGTCTTTTTGCGTCTGGAGGTCCGCTGCCCGTCGCGCACCTTGGGCGTGACGCCGACCTTGGCGAGCGCCTGACGTTTCGACCCCGCCGTTTCGATCCCCATGACTTTTTAACCGCCATGTGCGACCCATCGCGCTGATTGCGCACGCCCGGATGTGGCTGTGCTCTGTTTCCAGCCGAGGAGCGCGCCATGCTGACCCCGATCCCGCTTTTGATCGTCCCGCTCGCGATCTACAACATCCTCGCCTTCATCACCCCGGGCCTGGATTGGCGAGGCGCCCTCACCAGCCTCGCTTTGCCCTCCGGTGCCACCTGGCAGGTGGGACTTGGCGACGGCTTCATCGCCTTCAGCCTGCTGATCCTGTTTTTCGAGCTTGTGAAAGCCACCCGCGTGTCGGCGCGCTCGATCGTGGATCATATGCTGTCGCTGCTGCTCATGATCGCCGCCATCGTCGAATTCCTGCTGGTGCCGCAGGCCGGAACCTCGGTGTTCATGTTGCTGCTGTGCGTGATGATGCTGGACGTTTTGACCGGCTTCTCGGTCTCGCTTCGGGTGGCGCAGCGCGATGTTTCGGTGGTCCCGTCCGGTCAATAGGTTATAAAGTACCGGCCGACGAAGTCCTTTAGATTGCCGCCTAAATTGGATAGAATGAGCCCTCCTGACCTGCCTCGTCGAGGCCTCAGAGGCAGAGGTGTCGCTGTGAGTGGACGCAATGCGAAGCCTCTGGCGGCGTCCGAACCTGCGGCTCTTCTCTGCCCGCATATGCCGGAAGACACCCCATCGGCGCTGACCGCCATGGGCTGCGTGGTCTATCGCTGGGACCTTGCCACCGACACCCTGCAGTGGAGCGAGAACATCGACGCCGTGTTCGGCGCCGGCGCTGCGCGGTTTCTTTCCACGGGACAGGACTTTCTGGCGGCCTGTGGCGGCGAGGGGCGCGATGACACCTATCATCGCCTCACGGAGGGTCCTGAAACGCCGGATCCTGTGACCTATGAGGGCACCTGCCGCCTGCACCTGTCGCCGGAAGCCCACGACATCTGGGCGCTGGACCAGGGACGCTGGTTCGCCGGGCCTGACGGTCGGCCGTCGTATGCGGTCGGCACCCTCCGGCGGATGCCTACGGAACTGACCGCTAGTTCCGGCCGTGGCATCGACGCCCTCACCGGCGCGCCGACGCGGAGGCGCCTGATGGAAAGCCTGGAGGACCGGCTGCGGGACCCGCACCGCGCCGCCAAGCCCTGGGCGCTCATGCTGGTGGGCCTGGATGATCTGGGCCGCATCAATGAACGGTTCGGCTTCGAGGCGGCGGACCAATTGATCGTATCCCTGGCGCAGCACCTGCGCGTTCAGTTGCGCGACGACGATCTACTGGTCCGGTTTTCAGGCAACAAATTCGCCATCCTGCTGGCCACGGCGGACCGGGATGTGACCGTTTTCGGCGAAGGCCTGATCGAGCGGATTCGTCATACGCCCCTGTCCGCGGGCGAGGGCGCGATCCCCATCAGCATTACCATCGGCGCCCTTCCCGGCGCGCACGCCGGGGTCAATGCCGGACAACTGATCGCGCGGCTGCAAGAGGCCCATGAGCGGGCCAAACGCCGGGGTCGCGGGCGCTTCTACCTTGACGAGCGATCCGGGCAGGATGCCAATCGCCGGCTGCTGAACCTCAAGATGGCCGACGAGATCGTCCAAGCCATCGAAGATGACCGGGTCACCGTGGCGCTGCAGCCCGTCGTGCATGCCGACACCCGCGCCCTGGCCTTCAGCGAGGCCCTGGCCCGCATCGCCTTCGAGCCGGGCCAGCATCGCTATGGCGGGCACCGGCTGGTGGCGGCGGCCGAGCGGCTGGGCCTGATGGGGGGGCTGGACCGGCGCGTGCTGCACAAGGTGGCCGCCACCATGCGGCGGAATCCGGCCCTGCACCTGTCCATCAACGTCTCCGCTTCCTCCATCGGCGATGAGGAATGGATGGCCCTGTTCCACCGTGAGGTGGACGAGTCCATCGGCAGACGGCTCATCTTGGAGCTGACGGAATCGGTGGCCGTCGACGATCTGCCCACAGCCCGGCACTTCATCGGCGCGGTGCGCAAGGCGGGCGTGCGCATCGCCATCGACGACTTTGGCGCCGGCGCCACGTCGTTTCGCAACCTGCGCAAGCTGGATGTGGACATCGTCAAGATCGACGGCAGCTTCGTCCTGCACATGATCAAATCTTCGGAAGATCGCGCCTTTGTGCAGGCGTTGCTGACGCTGGCCCGGCAATTGGGGATTCAGACCGTGGCCGAATGGGTGCAGACCGAGACCGCGGCGACGATGCTGCTGGAGTGGGGCTGCGATTATTTCCAGGGCGCCCTCAGCGGCCTGGCCCAGCCCCTGGCGGAGCCCGGACCGCCTGCGCGGGAGCGCGACCTCCGCCGCAGCTAGAGCCGCCGCAGCTCGAGCGCGGCGCCCGATTTCAGCGCGCCGGCCCGAGACGGCGACGCCGCCGGCGACACGTCCCGTTTGAACTCTGCGGGAAACGCGGGATCAGGAACGGCCGCGCGGACCGTTCCCGTCACCCGTGCGAGGGCTGCTATTGGCCCTCGCCCTCCGGCTTGGTCACCAGCCGCTCGAGTTTCTGCTGCATCTCGGCCATCTGCCGCTTCAACGCATCCAGATCATCCGCGGACGTCTTGGCCGGAGCGGGCGGCGGCGGCGCCTCGGTGCTGGCCACTTCGCCTTCGCCCTTGAAGGGGAGGAAGATATTGAAGGCGCTGCCGAACACTTCCATGTTCCGCCGCACCTGCTCCTCGAATCCGGCGAATGGGGTCCCCGTGATGGTCTTTGCCACATGGTCCCGCATCTTGCCCTGCTCCTTGGTGAAGCTTTCAATGGACATTTCCAGATAGCGGGGAACCATCATCTGCATGCTATCGCCGTAGAAGCGAATGATCTGACGCAGGAAAGCGATGGGCAAAAGATTCTGACCCTTGTTCTCCTGCTCAAAAATGATCTGCGTGAGCACAGAATGTGTAATGTCGTCACCATTTTTTGCATCATAGACGACGAAATCTTCACCCTCTTTCACCATATTGGCGAGGTCTTCGAGCGTCACATAGGTGCTCGTGCCGGTGTTATAGAGGCGTCTATTTGCGTACTTCTTGATGGTGACTGGCTCTTGCGTCTTGGCCATTGTCCGGTCATCCGTTCTTCCCTTGGGCCTTGCAACGGTAGAACCTTTCCCGCAGCACGGCTACCACTTTGTGTGCGGCGCGGGGACCCGATGATGCGCCGCATTTGCCGCCCGCCCGCATGATCTGGATCATTGACACGGGGTCCGGGGCGCAACCACCATGCGGCGCATTCGAATGCGGCGCATCAAGCCGCTCCAGGAGAGAAGCCCATGTCCGACGACGTCGTCATCGTCAGTGCCGCCCGCACCCCCGTCGGGTCGTTCAACGGTGCATTGTCCTCCTTGTCGGCGCATCAGTTGGGCGCCATCGTCATCAAGGCCGCGATCGAGCGCGCCGGCGTCGCGCCCGCGGACGTCAGCGAAGTCATCCTCGGTCAGGTTCTCACCGCCGCCCAGGGGCAGAATCCCGCGCGACAGGCCTCCATCGCCGCCGGCGTGCCCATCGAAAGCCCCGCCTGGGAAATCAACCAGGTGTGCGGCTCGGGCCTGCGCTCCGTGGCACTCGGCTTCCAGGCCATCAAGACCGGCGACAGCGCCATCGTGGTGGCCGGCGGCCAGGAATCCATGAGCCAGTCCGCCCACGCGGCGCATCTGCGCAACGGCACCCGCATGGGCCCGCTGGATCTGGTGGACACCATGATCAAGGACGGCCTGTGGGACGCCTTCAACGGCTACCACATGGGCAACACCGCCGAGAATGTGGCGCGCCAGTATCAGATCACCCGCGCCGATCAGGACGCCTTCGCGGTGGCCTCGCAGAACAAGGCGGAAGCCGCCCAGAAGTCCGGCCGCTTCAAGGACGAGATCGTCCCCGTCACCATCTCCTCCCGCAAGGGCGACATCGTGGTCGATACGGACGAATATCCCCGCCATGGCGCCACCCTCGAATCCATGGCCAAGCTGAAGCCCGCCTTCGAGAAGGACGGCACGGTCACCGCCGCCAATGCCTCCGGCATCAATGACGGCGCCGCCGCGGTGGTGCTGATGAGCGCCGCGCGCGCCAAGCAGGAAGGCAAGACCCCGCTCGCCCGCATCGTCTCCTGGGCGCAGTCCGGCGTCGACCCGGCGGTCATGGGCACCGGCCCCATCCCCGCCTCCCGCGAGGCCCTGAAGAAGGCCGGCTGGACCGTGGACGACCTCGACCTCATCGAGGCCAACGAGGCCTTCGCGGCCCAGGCCCTGGCGGTCAACCAGGAACTCGGCTGGGACACCGCCAAGGTGAACGTCAATGGCGGCGCCATCGCCATCGGCCATCCCATCGGCGCCTCGGGCACCCGCATCCTGGTGAGCCTGCTGCATGAGATGCAGAAGCGCGACGCCAAGAAGGGCCTCGCCACGCTGTGCATCGGCGGCGGCATGGGCATCGCCATGTGCGTCGAGCGCGATTGATCTGGAGCATCGCCCGCGGCGTGGCATCCCGCCGCGGGCGCGGTTTCTCACATGACATCATCAGCTTGCTAAGAGGCCACCGGGAAGCACGGATCAACCGCGCTTCAAGTGTCGGCGGCTGCGGCCGCACCGGGGTCGGTTCGGGGAGAGGGAGGGACACATGTCACGGGTTGCAGTGGTGACGGGGGGAACACGCGGGATTGGCGAGGCCATTTCCATCGCGTTGAAGGACAAAGGCTACACGGTCGCCGCCAACTATGCCGGCAACGACACCGCGGCGCAGGCCTTCACCGAGAAGACGGGCATTCGCAGCTTCAAATGGGACGTCTCGGACTTCGAGGGCTGCAAGGCCGGGGTGGCGAAGGTGGAAGCCGAGCTGGGGCCGGTGGACATCCTGGTGAACAATGCGGGCATCACCCGCGACGCCACCCTGCATCGCATGACGCTGGAGCAGTGGAATGCGGTCATCAACACCAACCTGAACTCGGCCTTCAACATGTGCCGGCAGGTGATCGAGGGCATGCGGGCGCGCAAGTTCGGGCGCATCGTCTGCATCTCCTCCATCAACGGCCAGAAGGGCCAGTTCGGCCAGACCAATTATTCCGCCGCCAAGGCTGGCGAAATCGGCTTCGTCAAGGCGCTCGCCCAGGAAAGCGCCGCGCTCGGCATCACCGTCAATGCCATCGCGCCCGGTTATATCGCCACCGAAATGGTGCGCGCCGTGCCCGAGGACGTGCTGAAGAAGATCATCTCCACCATCCCCGTGGGCCGGCTCGGCGAGCCGGAGGACATCGCCCGCTGCGTGGCCTTCCTGGTGGCGGACGATGCCGGCTTCATCACCGGCTCGACACTCACCGCCAACGGCGCCCAGTACATCACCTGACCTCGCCGCCGGCGCCTCCGCCCGGCGGACACGGGCCACCACCGGCACACCGGTGGTGGCCTTTTTTGGGAGTCGGGCGACCGCGAGCGCCCGAGCACCTTGACCCGCCCGACCGCAACCCGCATTGCTCGCGTCGATCTTGCAGCGGACGCGGACCTTCCCCCAGACCATGGCAGACGCCCCACCGGCCGCTTCGGGCGCGCCCTCGTCCCCGGCCACCCGCACCGGCCTCATCGCCATCCTGCTCTGGGCGACCCTCGCCCTCTCCACCGCCGCCACCGGCGCGGTGCCGCCCTTCCTGCTCACCGCCCTCACCTTCGCCATCGGCGGCGCGGTGGGGATCGCCGCCGCCCTGCGCGGCCCAGGCCTGCGGGTGCTGCGCCAGCGGCCGGCCGCCTGGATCCACGGCGTGGGCGGGCTGTTCGGCTACCATTTCCTCTATTTCGCGGCGATGAAGCTGGCGCCACCGGCCGAAGCCGGGCTGCTGAACTATCTCTGGCCCCTGCTCATCGTGCTGCTGTCGGCCCGCCTGCCGGGGATGCGGCTGCGCGCCGGGCATGTCATCGGGGCGCTGCTGGGCCTCGCCGGAACCTTGGTGCTGCTGCTGGGACGCGGCGGCTTTGCCGCCATCGAGCTGCGCTATGTGCCGGGCTATCTGGCGGCGCTCGCCTGCGCCTTCATCTGGGCGCTCTATTCCGTCACCTCGCGCCGGTTCGGCAACGTGCCCACCGAGGCCGTGGGCGGTTTTTGCCTCGCCACCGCGCTGCTGGCCTTCCTGTGCCATCTGGCCACCGAGCCCAGCATCTGGCCCGTCGGGCTCAACGAGTGGGGCGCCGTCGCGGCCCTCGGCATCGGCCCCGTGGGCATTGCCTTCTACGCCTGGGACGTGGGCATGAAGCGCGGCGACGTGCGCCTGCTGGGCGTCGCCTCCTACGCGGCGCCGGTGCTGTCCACCATTCTGTTGGTGCTCGGCGGCTATGCCCCGGCCACCTGGTCGCTGGCGCTCGCCTGCGGCCTCATCGTCGGCGGGGCGGCGCTGGCCGCCCGGGCGGGGCAGGCCAAAAGCTGAGGCCGGCGGGCGCCGGGGCACCGCCGCACCGCTTGTCATTCCGGGCCTGAGCCTTTAGCACTCCGCGCCAAAGAACACTGCACCACCCAAGGATTCCTTCCCCATGGCAACCCATAAGCTCCTGCTCCTCGCCGGCGACGGCATCGGCCCCGAAGTGATGGCCGAAGTGAAGCGCGTCATCGGCTGGCTCGAAGCCCAGGGCATTGCCTCCTTCGCGGTGGAAGAGGATCTGGTGGGCGGCTGCGCCTATGATGCGCATGGG
Source organism: Azorhizobium sp. (assembly GCA_965227945.1). Taxonomy (GTDB): domain Bacteria; phylum Pseudomonadota; class Alphaproteobacteria; order Rhizobiales; family Xanthobacteraceae; genus Azorhizobium. Next base: position 745,065 of record CBDDGQ010000006.1, read on the forward strand.
GTCGCCATCTCCGACGCCGCCATGGCTCGCGCCAAGGCGGCCGACGCGATCCTGCTGGGCGCCGTGGGCGGCCCCAAGTGGGCGGATGTGCCTTATGAGGCGCGCCCGGAAGCCGGCCTGCTGCGCCTGCGCAAGGATCTGGCGCTGTTCGCCAATCTGCGCCCGGCCCTGTGCTTCCCGGCGCTGGCGGATGCCTCCTCGCTGAAGCGCGAAGTGGTCGAAGGCCTCGACATCCTCATCGTGCGCGAACTGACCGGCGGCGTCTATTTCGGCGAGCCCAAGACCATCACCGATCTGGGCAATGGCCAGAAGCGCGCCATCGACACCCAGGTCTATGACACCTACGAGATCGACCGCATCGGCCGCGTCGCCTTCGAGCTGGCCCGCACCCGCCGCAACAAGGTGACCTCCGCCGAGAAGCACAATGTGATGCGCTCGGGCGTGCTGTGGAAGGAAGTCATCACCGACGTCCACGCCAAGGATTATGCGGACGTGGAGCTGGAGCACCAGCTGGCGGATTCGCTGGCCATGCAGCTGGTGCGTTGGCCCAAGCAGTTCGACGTGATCGTCACCGACAATCTGTTCGGCGACATCCTGTCCGACATCGCCTCCATGCTCACCGGCTCGCTGGGCATGCTGCCCTCCGCCTCGCTGGGTGCGGTGGACGCCACCACCGGGAAGCGCGCCGCCATGTATGAGCCGGTACACGGCTCGGCCCCGGACATCGCCGGCCGCGGCATCGCCAACCCCATCGCCATGATCGGCTCGCTGGGCATGGCCCTGCGCTATTCCTTCGGCCTGGGCGAAGTGGCCGATCGCATCGACACGGCGGTCGCCAATGTCCTGGCAGCCGGGCTGCGCACCGGCGACATCCGCGCCCCCGGCGGCCCGGTGATCGGCACCGCCGACATGGGCGCGGCCATCGTCGAGGAACTCGGCAAGCTCTGAACGCCGCGCACCGCACGCGCACACCCGGACCGCAGGTCGGGAACACAGTGGAAGGCCGCCGCGAGGCGGCCTTTTTTGCGCGCTGGCCTCACGGCTGCGTGATAGGAAAAGAACAGTCGAATCGGCCGCAAGGAGACGGATCGTGCGCGTGCTGTGGGGATTGCTGCTCGCCCTGTTCCTCGCCTTGCCCATGACGGCGCAGGCGCAGACCGCCGTGAAAATGTGCGCGCCGGTGCCGCTGCCGGGCGTCAACATCCCACCGCCCTGCCCCTGGAACTCCGGCCGCCCGGGGCAGAACTGCCATTGCGGCGCCTTCAATGGTCGGGTGACCATGATCATGGTGCCCGGGCGTCCGGCCCCGCCGCCGTATTATCCGCCGCCGCCGGCCCCCTATTACCCGCCGCCGCCGCCCCCGCCGCCGCGCGGGATGGTCAAGGTGTGCGTGCCGTTCCCGCCCGCCTGGGGCGCGAAGGGTCCCCCGCCCTGCCCGTGGTATCGCGGCGCCGGCGGCATGGACTGCCATTGCGGGCCGTATCCGGGCAAGGTGGGTTTCCTTCCGGCCTCCAAGATGCCGGGCTACGGCGGCTATTGATCGCCCGCGTGAATCCGATCCGGGCGCCGCGCCCGGGTCGGACCCGCGGCGCGGCATGCCGCTCGTCTCGCTGGACCGCGGCCCCGTGCTAGATGCGTGGCACCACCACCAGACGCTCCACCAGCGCCCCGCCCACCAGATGGCTGGCGACGATCTCGTCAATGTCTTCGGGCGTGCGCGGCTGGTACCAGACGCCCTCGGGATAGACCACCAGGATCGGCCCCGCCTGGCAGAAGCTCAGGCAGCCGCTGGCGGTCATGGCGATCTCCCGCTGGCCGGTGGCTTCGATCTGCTTCCCCAGCCGCTCCCACAGGGGCGCCGCCCCGGACGCGCCGCAGCTGCCGCGCGGATGAGTGGGCGGGCGCTGCTGGAAGCAGGCGAACACGTGGCGCTTATAGACCTGGGGAACGTCGCTGAGGTCGAGGGTGGCCGTGGCGGTCATGGATTCCGGGCTCTGCGCAGACAAGGACAGGCGGGACCCATTCACAGATCGTGCCGGTGGGCAGGACCGCGATAAGCCGTTGAAAAGATTGAGGCGGTGCAGGGACTGCGTGGCGAAGCCGACGCAGTCCCGCTGAAAGCCGACATTCGCCCTGTCGTCCTCCGAGACCGTGTGGCCCGATCAGCGGGCGCCGAACACCTGATCGAGCTTGCCGCCGGAGACGAACTGGTCGGCATTGACCTTGTCCCAGCCACCGAACACGTCTTCCACCTTGACCAGACGCACCGGCGGGAACTGGTCCTTGAACTGCTCCGCCACCTTGGGGTCCAACACGCGGTGATAGGCCTTGGCGGCCACCGTCTGGCCGGCGGGGGAATAGAGGAACTCGAGATAAGCGGTGGCCGCCGGGCGGGAGCCGCGCTTGTCCACCACCTTGTCCACCACCGCCACCGGGAATTCCGCCAGCAGGCTCATGGAGGGTACGATGGTCTCCAGCTTCTTGTCCTTATAGACGTCCGCAATGCCGCGGGTTTCCGCCTCGAAGGACACCAGCACGTCGCCGGTGTCGCGTTCCACGAACGTGGTGGTGGCGCCGCGGCCGCCGGTGTCGAACACCGGCACATTGGCCAGCAGCTTCTTCACGAAGGCGTCCGCCTTTGCGGTGTCACCCTTGTTCTGCTCCAGGGCATAGGCATAAGCGGCGAGATAGGTATAGCGGGCGTTGCCGGAGGTCTTCGGATTGGGGAAGATCACCTTCACATCGTCGCGGACCAGATCGTTCCAGTCCTTGATGCCCTTCGGGTTGCCTGCGCGGACCAGGAAGGCCGGGAAGGAATAATAAGGCGAAGCATTGTTGGGGAATTTGGACGGCCAGTCCTTAGCCACAAAGCCCGCCTTCACCAGCGCCTGCACGTCCAGCACCTGATTGAAGGTCACCACGTCCGCTTCCAGCCCCTCGATGATGGAGCGGGCCTGGCGGGAGGAGCCGGCGTGGCTCTGGTTGACGGTGATCTCCTGCCCGGTCTTCTGCTTCCAGAACGGCACGAATTCCACATTCTCTGCCGTGAACAGCTCGCGAGAGATGTCATAGGAGACATTGAGCAGCGTGTTCGGCCCCGGCTGCTGCGCCAGAGCTGCGCCCATGCCGGCCAGGCTCACGCCGGTGGCCATTGCACCAACAGCCAGCGGAAACAGGGAACGACGGGTCAGCATGAGAACGCTCCGGGCATTTATCGTTATAAATACGTGAAATCATAATTCACGCTTGATAAATGCGTAGCACATGGATTTCCCATTGGGAACTCGGTGGATCCCCGCCTCACGCACGCCTGATCGTCCGCCGGCGCTTCGCCCGCCTCGAAACGCAAATCGTCCCTCCACCGCTCGGGCGAAGGGGCGATCTGTGTGGACCTCAACCGATCAGGCGGCAGCGTCGCGCTTGTTCTGGCGGTTGTGCACCAGATCATCCACCACGCCGGGATCGGCCAGCGTCGAGGTATCACCGAGGTTCTCGAACTGATCCTCGGCGATCTTGCGCAGGATGCGGCGCATGATCTTGCCCGAGCGCGTCTTGGGCAGGCCCGGCGCGAACTGCACCAGATCCGGCGAGGCGATCGGGCCGATCTCCTTGCGCACCCAGTTCACCAGTTCCTTGCGCAGCTCCTCGGACGGGACCTCGCCATCCATCAGGGTGACATAGGCATAGATGCCCTGGCCCTTGATGTCGTGCGGGAAGCCCACCACCGCGGCTTCCGAGACCTTGGGATGCGCCACCAGGGCGCTCTCAACCTCCGCGGTGCCCATGCGATGGCCGGAGACGTTGATCACGTCGTCCACCCGGCCGGTGATCCAGTAGTAGCCGTCCGCATCGCGCCGGCAGCCGTCGCCGGTGAAATACTTGCCGGGATAGGCCGAGAAATAGGTCTGCTCGAAGCGCTCATGGTCGCCATAGACCGTGCGCATCTGCCCCGGCCAGCTCTCGGCGATCACCAGATTGCCTTCCGCCGCGCCCTCCAGCACCCGGCCTTCCGCATCCACCAATTGCGGCACCACGCCGAAGAACGGCAGGGTGGCGGACCCGGGCTTCAGCGCCGTGGCGCCGGGCAGCGGGGTGATGAGAATGCCGCCGGTCTCGGTCTGCCACCAGGTATCGACGATCGGGCAGCGGCCCTCGCCCACCACGCGGTGATACCAGTGCCAGGCTTCCGGATTGATCGGCTCGCCCACCGAGCCCAGCAGCCGCAGGGAGGCGCGGCTGGTCTTCTTGACCGGCTCCTCGCCCGCCTGCATCAGGGCGCGGATGGCGGTGGGGGCGGTATAGAAGATGTTCACCTTGTGCTTGTCGATCACCTCCCAGAAGCGGGAGACGCTGGGATAATTGGGCACGCCCTCGAACATCAAGGTGGTGGCGCCATTGGCGAGCGGGCCATAGACGATGTAGGAGTGGCCGGTCACCCAGCCCACGTCCGCCGTGCACCAATACACGTCGCCTTCGTGATAATCGAAGACATAATGGTGCGTCATGGCCGCATAGACCAGATAACCGCCAGTGGTATGCAGAACACCCTTTGGCTTTCCGGTGGAGCCGGACGTATAGAGGATGAACAGCGGGTCTTCCGCATTCACATGCTCGACCGGACATTCATCGGTGACCATCTCGGCCGCCTCGTGATACCAGACGTCGCGGCCGGGCAACATGTCCACGGTGCCGCCGGTGCGGCGCACCACCACCACATGGTCCAGATGGCCGCCGAGGCGGGCGATGGCCGCATCCACATTGGCCTTCAGCGGCACCTTGCGGCCGCCGCGCAGGCCCTCGTCGGCAGTGATGACGATCTTGGAGCCGCAATCGGAAATGCGCCCCGCCAGGCTGTCCGGGGAGAAGCCGGCGAACACGATGGAATGCACCGCCCCCAGCCGCGCGCAGGCCAGCATGGCATAGGCCGCCTCGGGGATCATGGGCAGATAGATGGTGACCCGGTCACCCTTCTCCACGCCGCGGTTGCGCAGCACATTGGCGAAGATGTTCACCTGCGAGGCCAATTCGCGATAGGTGATCTGGCGGCTCTCGGCGGGATTGTCGCCTTCCCAGATGATCGCCACCTGGTCGCCGCGGGTCTCCAGATGCCGGTCCACGCAATTATAGGCGACATTGGTGATGCCGTCCTCGAACCACTTGATGGACACCTCGCCCGGCTCGAACGAGGTGTTCTTCACCTTGGTATAGGGATGGAACCAGTGGATGCGCTTTCCGTGCTCGCCCCAGAAGGCGTCCGGATCCTCCACCGAGGCCTTGTACATGGCCTCGTAATGGGCCTGATCGACGAAAGCCCGCTCTGCCCATCCGGCCGGGACGTGGAAGAAATCGCTCTCGGACATGGTTCTTGCCTCCCCTATGACGGGCTGGACCCGCTTGCTTGAGCTTGAGCAGCGGGCACGATGCGCGTGATCCACTGCCAGTGCTTTGTCAGGATTATGGTGAGGGCTCAAGGCGACCACAAGCGCAGGCGGCCCCAGACTTTGGGCGCATGACCTCGGGTCCCGAGGCGACACGGCGGCCGCTATGACGCAGCCCAGCCCCCGTGCCGCAGCGCGCCGGCTCGGCTATAGGAAGGGCGCCCCGTCCTGGAAAGACCTGCTCCATGTCCCTGTGGCCCCGCCTGCTGATCTTCTGCGCCGGACTGTTCGGCGCGGCCGGTGTGGCATTGGCCGCCGTCGCCGCGCATCTGGCGGGCGGGACGTCCCTCTCGATCGCGGCGGATTTCCTGCTGTTCCATGCGGCCGCCCTGATTGCGCTGGCAACCTTGGCCGCCGGCCTGGAGCGCGGCCGGATTCCGCTTCTCGTGGGCGCCTCCGCCATAAGCTTGGGCACGCTACTATTTTCCGGCGACCTGGGGCTGCGGGCGTTGATGGAAATCAAACTTCTCGGCGGCAGCGCGCCTTTTGGCGGCACGCTGATGATTGCCGGCTGGCTGATGGTGGCCTTCGCCGCGCTGGGCGCCCGCCGGGCCTCCGTCTGAGGCAGGCGGCCCGTTGGCCGCCCGCTTCACATCTCCCTGTCAGATCAAAGACCTACATCTTCACCTTGACGTTTTCGCCCAGGTCCGGCCGGCGGTCGCCAAGGATGGCGGCGGCCATCTTGAAGCCGGAGACCAGGGTGCTGTCGCCTTGCCAGGCCTCCGCCTGTTCCGGGCGCACGCGCAGCAGGATGGCGTTCGGGTCGTCCGGGCCGCCGGGGAAATAGGCTTCCATGGCCGGGTTCCAGATCTGCTTCAGCTTGGCGGTGTCGCGCACCACGTCTGCGGTGCCGGACACGGACAGGAAGAAGTGCTGGTTCGGCTCGGAAAACACCACGCAGACCTGAGGGTTAGCGCGGATCTCGTCATCCTTGGCCCCATGCACGTCGGTGACGAACCAGATGGCGTCGTCCTCTTGCCGGGCCACCGGCGCCATGGGGCGGGCGCGCAGGCGGCCGGCGTCGTGATCCACCAGCATGCAGGTGTGGCGATCCGCCATTTCGGCCCAGATGTCGTTGATATCCATGAGGTTCCTCGGAAGTTCGGACGTCTACCCGCAGGCAACGACCCGCACCCCCACAGGTTCCGTCACGCTCCCGCGCGCGGGCGCCACACGCTGGTGCGCTTGAGCTCGCAATCCTCCAGGTCCCGCGTCACCGGAACCGAATATTCGCCAAGCTTTTCAAGCCCTTGCTTGGGCAGATAGGCGCGCCCCGGATCGCCGATGAGCACCAAAGCCCCGCGCGCCGAGAGCGCCAGAAGCCAGGCGATCACCCGTTCCGCCAGGTCCCGCTCATAGCAGATGTCACCCGCCAGAACGGTGTCCCAGCCCTCGTCCTGGCCGATCAGATCGTGTGTTACGACACGAATGGCCGCGCCATTGACCCGCGCATTCACATGGATGGCCGCGTGTGCGAACACGTCTATGTCGGCGCATAGCACATCGGCCGCCCCCGCCCGCGCCGCCGCCAGCCCCACCAGCCCGGAACCGGCGGCAAAATCCAGCACACGGCGCCCTGCCACAACCTGCGGTTGGTCCAGCACATAACGGGCCAGCGCCTGCCCTCCGGCCCAGGCAAACGCCCAGAAGGGGGGCGGCAGACCCATCTCGCCCAGCTCCTCCTCGGTGCGATGCCAGATGGGCACCGCCTCGTCGGCCAGATGCAGGGACAGCTCCGGCACCAGGGGCACCGGGCGCAGGCGGGTCTCCGCCAGGACGAAGGCAATGGGGTCGAGGACGGGCGGGGTCACAAGGCTCATGGGGCAGGACAGTGACGGGCGGGGGCGGCGCTGTACAGGGCCGCCAGCCCCTCAGCGCCAGCCGAGCGCCGGGGCGACGTGGGTGAGCAGCGCCTCGATCACATGGGCATTATAGGCGACGCCCAACTGGTTCGGCACCGTGAGCAGCAGGGTATCGGCCTCGGCGATGGCTTCGTCGGCTTTCAGCTGTTCGATCAGCACGTCCGGCTCGGCGGCATAGGAGCGGCCGAAGATGGCGCGGGTGCGGGCGTCGATATAGCCGATCTGGTCTTCGCTCTCGTTGCCGCGGCCGAAATAGGCCCGGTCGCGGTCATCCACCAAAGGGAAGATGCTGCGGCTCACCGAGACGCGGGCCTCCCGCGCATGACCGGCGGCGGCCCAGGCGGCGCGATAGGCGCGGATCTGGGCGGCCTGCTGGATGTGGAACGGCTCGCCGGTCTCGTCATCCTTCAGGGTCGAGCTTTGCAGATGCATGCCGCGCTCCGCCGCCCACACCGCCGTGGCATTGGAGGAGGCGCCCCACCAGATGCGCTCGCGCAGACCTTCGGAATGCGGCTCCAGCCGCAGCAGGCCGGGGGGATTGGGGAACATGGGCCGGGGATTGGGCTGCGCAAACCCTTCGCCGCGCAAGGTCTCCAGCAGCACCTCGGTATGGCGGCGGGCCATGTCGGCGGCGGTCTCGCCGTCCGCCGGCTGGTAGCCGAAGTGGCGCCAGCCGTCGATCACCTGCTCCGGCGAGCCGCGGCTGAGGCCCAGCTGCAGCCGCCCGCCGGCGATGAGATCGGCCGCGCCCGCATCCTCGGCCATATAGAGCGGGTTCTCATAGCGCATGTCGATGACGGCGGTGCCGATCTCGATCTTTTTGGTGCGGGCGCCCACCGCCGCCAGCAGCGGAAAGGGCGCTGCCAATTGCCGGGCGAAATGGTGCACCCGGAAATAGGCGCCATCGGCCCCCAATTCCTCGGCGGCCACCGCCAATTCGATGGATTGCAGCAGCGCATCGCCCGCCGAGCGGGTCTGCGACTGCGTCGAGGGGGTCCAATGGCCGAAGGAGAGAAAGCCGATGTGTTTCAAGGGGTCACTCGGAGGGTGATGACAGTTGGCCGGACGCTAGCGCGCGGACGGCGGGGGCGCCAGTCACGGGGGCGTGGGGGGAAAGGCATTGGCCATACACCGCAGCGACGACACACCAGCCATGCGCCAGAAACAAGGCAGGAATCAAGCATCTCCGAACGGACCACTGTTCTTTATCGCTGAATTGAAGCAGTGCGGGGTCAGAACGACTAAAAGTCGTCGTCGCTCCACACCTCATCCAGTGCTGTGGCTGGCGGAAGGTGGCCATAGAAGGCTTGTCGGTGCAAATGTATGTTAATTCGCGCAGCATACATCTTTGGCATGCTGTCTATTGCGAAGGGCTGCCCCGCCGCGGTCTCTTCAATCAGTTGTTCACCCCAGACACCGAGCTCACCGGACCAGTACTCACTGTCGACAATTCGGGCTGCAGCCGTCCGAAAGTCTACACTTTTATCCTGATCTCGGGCAAAAACCCAAGAATTATCCGTTGGATAATCAATTCGATTCTTTGGCTGACTTGCCTGCTCGTAACTTCGAGGACGCGTTGTACCCCAGTCGCCATAAACGATTCTTGTACGATTCGTCTCGCGCTGGACTTGAGCGATTAATTCACGGTTAGAAAACCCCTCCTCCTTAGTTCCAATATACGATGTGAAATTCTTAGGAAATGAAGTATAGGACACCGCAATAGGAATTGTAGGCGGAATAGACGAAAACAATGACTTCGTATATCCAATAGCTGTAGCCCCAACTAAAAGAGGCTCTTGAATCCAGCCAAATTCAAGCACAACCGCGTAATCTGAAGCCCCTTCCTCGGATAATTCGGCAATAAGCGCACTCATCCAGCGTGGAACGCCAGATCCAATTCCTTCTGCAAGATTAATTCTGATGCAAAATGTCCGATTATGCTCGCGAGCCCATGTGATCTGACTACGGACCTTCTCAATGGGCTGTTCAGCCATCAACAAGCACGGATTTGCGTTCGGATAATCCACCAGAAGCGCCCACCACGCATCTATGTCAGCTGGCTTTTGCGCCAATTTAGCCCAAAGACTTTTGGCCTCGTTGGGCTTATCGTTGATTCGATAGTAATTATCTACATCCACAAAATATGGACGCGAAGAGTAAGATTCTTCGAATTTATCAAGCGCACGCGACAGTGGGGCCGTGGCCAACCAAGGCGCCAAAAGCACTAATGGAGTCAGCCGATCTTTGGTGGTTCCGGGCAGCTCCTTAAGGCCGCTTAACTCAGCAGGACGGATGCCCAACGTGACCAAGTATTCGTGCACATCCATCGCTGATTGCCCCTCCCTTAAGACATCTGCAATTTGATTTCCATCGCCGCAGTTGAAACGCCAAAGCGCCGGGCAAGGTCTTCAATGATCTCGCTTGTCATCGGACCAGAGTATTCCGCCGTTGCCTCCACCAAGGCGGCAGATGGAATTACTAGGTCGGACGCGAGCCTGTTAGCCTCATACTCGATGCTGACTGGCTGCCCTGAGCGCAACAACACGTTCTCCGACCACCCCCCCTCTGCGACGATCCTGTCCTTGTGTAAAAGGAAGTGCGCCAGCTCATGGGCAAGGGTAAACCTCTGACGGTGCTTTGCCTCGTGGCGGTTGATGCGAATGATGAACTCCCCGTCCTCTTGCGCAATCTGCCCCGACGTGCCACGCGGCAGTGTTGACAGAAGGACCTTAACGCCTAGGCGCTCAGCAATCGCCCCGAGCTTAACCGGAACCTCGGATAGATGCGCGTCAATTTGAGCGCGCACCTCTGAACTGAGTTCCAGATATTCACGGGAAGGCGATTTCACTACCCATGCGTTTGGTGTCGCGACGTGGTTTATGCTGCGTTCCATAATTTTTCCTTCCGTTCCATCAAGCCCCGTCGCCCTCGTCATTGGCTTGCTGGTCAGCGGTTTCCGGATCGGATTCAGGTCCGCCGGTCTGTATTCGTATTGCCACACGCTCAAAAACAGCGTCGAGTTCTCCACGGCTGGCCATTTGGCCGAGAATTTTGTGTCCCAGTTCGTCATCCATAAGCGCAGCTTGGAGCGCCGCTGGGAGGATATCGCGTACTTTGGAATTCACTTTTGGCTCCAACTCGGCAGCCATCGTCTCATTGATCTTCCCAGCAGCGGCTTGCTTTGCTCCATTGGCGGCCTCGTCCTTAATCTCACGCAATGTCTTGAATGCGACTAAACCAATAACCAGGGCACCGACTGTGACGGCTAGGCCGATAGCGCCGAGGAAGAGCGTCGCAATGGTGAGCAAAAGGTTGACATAGTCTGCCCGGGTCGGGTCGACATGCGCTAACTGACCCGTTCCAGACGCGCCCCATCCAAACAAAAATAGGATGCCAGCAGCGGCGGCAAATCCTCCAATGATTGCGCCAAGGATAGCGGCGCTCACTTTGCCCATAGGAACTCCTGCTGCCGCGCCGAGCTAATCCATACAAATAGGAACAAAAGAGGAACAAATCAAGAGGCAGTTGTTACGTTTCACGTGTGAACGAATTGTTCCGCAGCCTCAAGCTCGAACGAGACCCGCATAACATACAGGCGGCGCTAGGGGCCAACATAAGGGAGTGCCAGGAACGAGCCGCGTCTGGGGGAGCGCGGACCTCTCCCATTTCATCCCGTCACCTCCCGCGATTATAGCTCCCCACCAGATCGTTATCGTCGCGGATCAGGCGGGTGGGGGAGCCTTCCACCATCCATGCGCCGGAGCCGGAGCCGGAGGCAAGGTTCATCTTCTCGCCGGTGCTTTAGGGAACCTTGTCGCGCAGGCGGCGCATCAGGCGCTTGGCCATGCCCAGATCGGATTTGGCGGAACTGAGGAAACGGCCCCCCACGCTGCGGTCGGCGGCGGTCACCCAGCCTCATAGACCTCCAGCGCCGGATTGATCTTGGCCAGATCGGGCGTGTCCGCCGTCTCGGCCGGGAGCAGCGCCTTGGCCTGGATCATCACCGCTTCCGGTGATAGCGCGCCAGCCCCCCTTTACCCCACGCCCCTGCGCCCCCCTCTACGACAGGCTCCCCGCGAAGCGCTCCGCCAGCTTCCGGGCTTTGAACGCATCGCCGACCCAGTCGACGAACACCCGCGTCTTGGCGGGCAGAAGGGTGCGGGAGGGGTAATAGAGCGAGATGGCCCCGGCGTCGCAATACCAGCGCGGAACGAGACGGACGAGACGCCCGTCGTCCAGCGCCGCGAGCACGTCGGCCACCACCAGCAGGGCGACGCCGAGGCCGAGCAGCGCCGCCTCCAGCATGGCGGCCGGTTCGTTGACCACGAGGCTCTCGCGCAGCGGCGCGAACACCTCCCGGCCGGCGGCGTCCCGCAGGGTCCGGTGGCGGATGCGGCCGGTGCGCCCATAGCGCATGACGATGCCGTCGAGATCGGCAAGCCCCGTCGGATCGGCCGGCGGCACGCGGTGGCGCATATAGGCCGGCGCGGCCACCGCGATCAGATGCGCCGGGGCCAGGGTGCGGGCGACGATGCCGGGCGACAGTTCGAACCCGCCGCCGATGGCCGCGTCATAGCCCTCGGTGATCAGATCCACCGGCCGGTTCTCGAAATGCCATTCCGGCCGGATGCGCGGGTAGCGCGCCATGAAGCCCGGCAGCAGCGGCATCAGATAGTTGAGGCCGAAGGTGGTCGGCAGGCTGACCTTGAGCGTGCCCGCCGGCTCCCCGTCCGCCGCTGAGACGCTGGCAATGGCCGCCTGCAAGCCTTCGAGCCGGTCGCCGATGGCGTGCCGGAAGGTTTCGCCGGCCTCGGTGAGGGTCAGCCGGCGGGTGGAGCGGCTGAACAGCCGGACACCGAGATTGCGCTCCAGCATGGCGACGTTGCGGCTCACCGCAGCCGGCGTCAGCGACAGCCGGCGGGCCGCCTCCGAGAAGCTGCCGTGCTCGGCACTGCGCATGAAGGATTCGAGATTGGCGAGGGTCTCCATGGGCCGATTTTCAATGAATGCTTGGCAATCTGTCAAACCATTCAGGGCTAATGCGTCGGGAATTCTGCGTGCATCTTCTCCCACGAGCCGGCGGCCAGCCCGCCGCCCCCACACCCTGGAGAGGCACCATGACGACCATCGGCATTATTGGATCCGGCCAGATCGGCCGCGCCATCGCCACCGCCTTCGCCCGGCAGGACATGCCGGCGATGCTGGCCAACAGCCGCGGGCCGCAGAGCCTCGCCGACATCGTCGCGGAGCTGGGGCCGAGCCTCACCGCCGGCACCCGCGAAGAGGCCGCGGCCCGCGACATCGTCTTTGTGGCGGTGAACTGGTCGAAGATCCCCACGGCGCTGGCGGGCCTCCCGGACTTCGGCGGCCGCATCGTGGTGGATGCCAACAACCCCATCGAGGCGCCGCTGTTCAAGCCGGTCGATCTCGGCAGCCGCTCCTCGTCCGAGGTGTTTGCCGAGTTTGTGCCGGGCGCGCGGCTGGTGAAGGCGTTCAACCATCTGGGATCGGATCTGTTGGCCCGCGATCCGGCCAGCGACGGCGGCCGGCGGGTGCTGTTCTATTCCGGCGATGAGGCCCGGGCGAAGGCGGAGGTGGGGGCCCTGATCGACCAACTGGGCTTCTTCGGCATCGATCTCGGCCCGCTGGCCCTCGGCAGCCGTCTGGTGCAGTTTCCCGGCGGTCCGCTGCCGGCGCTGAACCTCGTCAAGATCGGCTGATCCTCTCCGGAAAGGAATGCTCCCATGTCCACCCCCGATTACGACCATCTGCTGCGCGCCAATCTTGAGCGCGTGTTCAACGAGCGCGACGCCGACGCGCGCGACCGCGCGATCGCCGACCTCTTCACCGCCGACCCCGTGATGTACGAGCCGGACGCTGTGGTGGAAGGCCGCGCCGCCAACTCCGCGGTCGCCGGCCAGCTGCTGGAGCAGTTCGGCCCCACGTTCCGCTTCACACCGACCGGACCTGCCGTGGGGCATCATGGGCTCGGCGTGCTGCGCTGGGCGGCCGGTCCCGACGGCGGTCCCATCGCGGTGACGGGAGCGGATGCGGCGCAGATCATCGACGGCCGGATCGCGTGCCTGTGGGTGCTGCTGAACGCGCCGGGCGCCTGAACGGGGGGCGGGCCGGTCCCCCTCACCGCTGCGGAGGGACGCGCCCCCTCACATCCGGATCCCGCGATTATAGCTGCCGACCAGATCGTTATAGTCGCGGATCAGGCGGGCCGGGGAGCCGTCCACCATCCAGGCGCCGGAGCCGGAGGCCAGATTCATCTTCTCGCCGGTGCTGTAGGGCACCTTGTCGCGCAGGCGGCGCATCAGGCGCTTGGCCGTGCCCAGATAGGACTTGGCGGAATTGAGGAAGCTGGAGTCCACGCTGCCGTCGGCGGCGGTCACCGCGCTTTCATAGACGTCCAGCGCCGGGGTGATCTTGGCCAGATCCGGCGTGTCCGCCGTCTCGGCCCGGACCAGCGCCTTGGCCTGGATCATCACCGCTTCCATGTGGTAGCGCGCCTTGCGGCCCTCGGTGCGCTCGATCTCGGCCAGGCGCTCCAGCGCCTTGCGGTCCTGGATGACCTCCACCTGGGCACGCAGCTTGCCGTCGGCGCCCGCAAAGGCGTCCCACGCCGCCACCAGGCGCGGATGCAGGGCCTTGCCCTTGGCCATCTTGTCGTCCTTGTAATTCTCCTGGTCGTAATAATCGTCCGCTTCCTTCAGCAGCGGCGCCAGGGCCACCACGGCGGCCACATAAGTGGTGGCGGCGGCCTCCAGCTCGCTCTGGTGCGGCTCCAGGGCGTTGGCGGCCTCGACCGCCTTCTGGCAGCCGGCGGGGTCGGAGATGGTGTAGGTGCCGTAGATGATCCGCTCCTTGCCGGTGGGGCCGGAGGTGGGGGCCCAGCTGAAATAGCGGCGGCGGGCGTCGAACGCGCGCTCGGAGAAGCCATTGATGCAGCCCACATAGGCATTGAGCTTCTGCACCTCGGCAGAGGGACCCGCATCAGGCGCGGGCGTCGCGGCGTGGGCGGCAAGCGGCCCGCACAGGCTGACGGCGACGATAGCCCCGAGCAGAGCGCGCAATCTGTTCACGGTCGGTCTCCCCCGGTGAGGTGATGTGCCGCCGGCGCGTGGAAAATGACGGATGGCGAAGAAAGCTTGAGCGCCGGCATGCAGCCCTCCAACGCTGAGCGCCGCTGCCGGTTCCTCTACCGGGCCCGCATCGCCTGCAGCACCGCTTCGCTGGGCCAGCAGTCCAGCTTTAGGCCGGCGGACTTCTGGTAGGCGCCGAGCGCCGCACGGGTCTGCATGCCGGCCTTGCCGTCGATCTTGTCGCTGTAGAGGCCGGCGCGCGTGAGATAGCCCTGCATCGCCTCCACGGAGGCCGTGCGCAACTGGCTGGAGGCGGACCAGGGGGTGGCAAAGGGCTGCGGCGTCACCATCCGGTCGGCCAGATGGCCCACGAACAGCACATAGAGATCGGACACGTTGTATTGCTTGATGACGAAGTAATTGGCGGTGGTGAGGAAGGACGGGCCATAGATGCCCTCCGGCTGCAGCAGCGAGGCCGGCTGCGCCAGTTCTTGCGCGGTGGGCGCCGGGCCGCTCAGCAGCGTGAAGCCGGAGCGCAGCCAGGTGCCGATGGGCTGCTGCACCGCGGGCACCGCCTTGGTGCAATCGAAACCGGCCGGCGCGCGCACCTCATAGGCCCAGCGCACGCCGCTCTGCCAGCCCTTGTCCGCTAGCTGCTTGGCGGCGGAGGCCAGCGCATCGGGCACCGAATGCCAGATGTCCACCGGGCCGCGGCCGTCGAGCGAGACCCCGTGCTGGACATAGTCCGAGGGCAGGAACTGGGTGAGGCCTGTAGCCCCGGCCCAAGAGGCGCGAAAATCCTTGCGGGCCACCACGCCGCTGTCCAGGATCTTCAGGGCGTAGATGAATTCGGTGCGATACTGCTCTTTGCGGCGGCCCACATAGGCCTGGGTCGCCACCACCCGCAGCGTGTCATAGGGCGAGGTGTAGCGGCCGAAATCGGTCTCGCGGCCCCACAGCGCCAGCACCACCGGCGCCGGCACCCCGAACTGCCGCTCGATCTGGTCCAACGCCGGGCGGTACTTCTGCCATAGCCTTTGGCCCTCGGCGGCCAATTGGGCGATGCGGGCCTCCTTCACATAATCCGCCGGCACCTGGACGAATTCCGCCTGCCCCCGCGCGCCGGTGGCGGGGCGGCCCGGCAAGGCGAGGTCGGGCAATTTGTAGTCCGGCTCCAGGCCGCGGGTCTCCCGCTCGAAGGTCGCGCGGGACACGCCCGCCGCCTGTGCCTCCGGCCACAGCGAGGCGATGAAGGCGGTAAAGCCCGCATCCGCCGCGCGGGCGGGGGCATGCGCCGCCAGCAGGATGAGGAGCGCAAGAGCAACAAGACGGCAGGCGAACGGCACGGGCAGGCTCACGCTGGGAGGGAGACGACGCAGCCCGAAGGCTAGCACAGCCCGCCCCGCGCCTCACGGGTGCCCACCCACGCCCCGACGCCGCACGCTGCCTCAGTCCGCGACCGCGGCGGCAATGGCGGCCCGCAGCCAGTCATAGCCGAGGTCCGCCGCCAGGCCCTCGCGCCGCACCGCCATCACGGGAAATGGCGGCACCGCCACCGGCACCGGCGCCACCTGCAGGCCGAAGGCGGCCGCATGGCGGGTCGCGAGGCGGCGGGAGACGGTGGCGATGGCATCGCTGTGCGCCACGGCGTCGAACACGCCGAGAAACAGCGGCAGGCTCGCCACCACCCGCCGGCGCAGGCCGCGGGCGGCCAGCGCCTCGTCCACGGCGCCGGTGAGGCGCCCGCTGAACGACACCAGCAGATGGTCCAGCGCCAGATAGGTGGCGAGATCCAGAGCGCCCAGGCGCGAGTGCCCCTGCCGGGCGATCACCACAAAGTCCTCCTGCCACAGCGTCTCGGCCTGAAAACCGCGCGGCACTCCGTAAAAGCGGCCGATGGCGACATCGATGGCGCCGCCGGCGAGCGCCTCCAGAGCCGGCGGCCCCACCAGGAAGCGGAACGACAGGCGCGCCTGCGGCGCCTGCGCCGCCAGATGCCGGGTCAAGGGCGCCGCCAGCAACGTGGACACCAGATCGGCCGCGCCAATGCGGAAATGGCGCGTGCTGCCGGCCGCATCGAAGGCCGCCCCCGCGCCCGCCAGCCCCTGGGAGAGGCGCAGGATCTCCTCCACCACCGGCAACAGATCCACGGCCCGTTGGGTGGGATCCAGGCCGTCGGCGCGGCGCCGGAACAAAGGATCGCCCGTGACGTCCCGCAGCCGCCGCAAGGCGTGGCTGACGGCAGATTGCGACAGCCCCAGCCGCCGCGCCGCGGCCGTGGTCTGGCGGGTCTGCATCAGTTCGCGGAACACCAGCAGCAGCGCGCCATCGAGCCGACGGATATGATTGAAATCGATATCCATTCGTCGTCCATTTCATTGGCCTGCATATCCTAGACCCGCCCATACTCCGGCGCAAAGGAGTGTGTCGCCTATGCAGACCCCATCCCCTCCGCCCTTGCGCGTCGCCCTGATCGGCGCCGGAAACGTGGGCAGCGCCCTGGGGCGCGGCTGGTCCCGCGCCGGTCACGCGATCACCTATGGCGTGCCCGACCCCGACGCGCCCAAGCATGCCGCCGCGGCCGCCGGGGCCGGCGGCGCCTTGGTGTGCGACGTGAGGCGCGCCTGCGACGGCGCCGACGTGATCGTGCTGGCGGTGCCGTGGGACGCGGTGCAGGCGGCCCTTGCCGCCTGCGGGGATCTCAGCGGGCGGGTGGTGATGGATGTGACCAATCCCCTGCGCATGGGCGCCGACGGGCTGGAACTGGCGCTGGGCTTCGATCGCTCCGGCGCCGAGACCCTCGCCGGCTGGGCGCCGCAGGCGCAGGTCATCAAGGCCATGAACCAGGTGGGGGCAGCGGTGATGGATGCCGCGCACGGCTATCCCACCGCGCCCACCATGTTCGTCGCCGGAGCCGAAAGCGAGGGCCTCGACCGAGTGATGCGACTGGTGGCGGACCTGGGCTTCGACGCCCGCCACGCCGGCCCTTTGTCGCTGGCGCGGCTGCTGGAGCCTTATGCCATGCTGTGGATTCATCAGGTGCTCAGCGGCCGCGCCCCGCCCGATGCCGCCTTCGCCTTGATGTCCAGACTGGCGTCAGGACCCCGCCCATGATCGTGGAATATATCCGCTACCAGCTGACCACCCACGACGGCGCCCAACTGGTGGCCGCCTATGCCGAAGCCGCCGCCCATCTACAGGCCGCGCCCGAGTGCCTCGGCTATGACCTGGCCGCCTGCGACGAGGATCCGGCGGCCTACATGCTGCGCATTCTCTGGACCTCCGGGCCGGCGCATCTGGAGGGCTTCCGGCGCGGGCCGCACTTCCCGCCCTTCCTGGCGCTGGTGCGCCCGTTCCTCGATGAAATCGCGGAAATGCGCCCCTACGCGCCCAGCGCGGTGGCCTGGATGCGCTGACGGGTCAGCGACGGCGCCCCCTTACGCCTCAGTTGCGCTGAATCAAGGGTTGCACGCCGGCTGCGGGCTAACCTTTGCTGGTCCGGGACTGCGCTGTTCATCACGCCATTGACCCGACCGCGCACGCTCCGGCGCCCTGCCATCGGCCTCCTCTCAGGGGCCCGGAGTCCTGCCTATGATCTCAACCGTCGAAGAGCGCCTCGGCATGCGTGCCGTCCTGGTGAGCGACAGCCTGGCGGAAAAATCCGCCGCCGGCGCGGCCGCACGGGCGCTGATCGCCGATCTCGTCCAGCGCGGGGTGGATGTGGTGGAAGCCATGTCCGCCGCCGACGGGCGCGCCGTGCTGGTGTCCGACACCGCCATCCAATGCGTGATGCTGGATTGGGACCTGGACAGCGATGTAGACCATGCGGGCGCCAAGAAACTGCTGAAGGCCCTGCGCGCCCGCAACGCCACCGTGCCGGTGTTCCTGCTGGCGGAGCGCTCCGCCGCCTCGGACCTGCCGCTGGAGGTGATGGAGGAAGCGGACGATTACATCTGGCTGCTGGAAGACACCCCCGAATTCATCTCCGGGCGCATCGTCGCCGCCATCCAGCGCTATCGCAGCGCGGTGCTGCCGCCCATGTTCAAGGCGCTGGCCAAGTTCGCCCAGGTCTATGAATACAGCTGGCACACGCCGGGCCATACGGGGGGCACCGCCTTCCTGAAGCATCCGGCCGGGCGGGCCTTCTTCGAATTCTTCGGCGAGGAATTGTTCCGCTCGGACCTGTCCATCTCGGTGGGCGAGCTGGGCTCGCTGCTGGACCATTCCGGCCCCATCGGCGAGGGCGAGCGCTATGCGGCGCGGGTGTTCGGGGCGCATCGCTCCTACACAGTGACCAACGGCTCATCAACCTCCAACCGCGTCATCCTCATGGCCAGCGTGACGCGCAACCAGATCGCGCTGTGCGACCGCAACTGCCACAAGTCGGTGGAGCATGCCATGACCCTGTCGGGGGCGATCCCGACCTATCTGGTGCCCTCGCGCAACGGCCTCGGCCTGATCGGCCCGATCCATCCCGACCGGCTCACCGCTGAGGGCGTGGCGCAGGCCATCGCCGACAATCCGCTGGCCGCCCGCCTCGCCGATCGCACCCCGGTGCATGCGGTGATCACCAACTCAACATATGACGGCCTGTGCTACAACGTGACCCGCGTGGAGGAATTGCTGGGCCAGAGCGTCGATCGGCTGCATTTCGACGAGGCCTGGTACGGCTACGCCCGGTTCAATCCGCTCTATCGCGACCGCTTCGCCATGCATGGCGACGCCGGCGCCCACGATGCCTCCCGGCCGACGGTGTTCGCCACCCAGTCCACCCACAAATTGCTGGCGGCGCTGTCCCAGGCGTCCTTCATCCATGTGCGCGACGGGCGCCGGCCGATCCCGCACAATCGGTTCAACGAGGCGTTCATGATGCACGCCTCCACCTCGCCGCAATATGCCATCATCGCCTCCAACGACGTCTCGGCCGCCATGATGGACGGCCCCAGCGGCACCGCGCTGACGGGGGAATCCATCCGCGAGGCCATCGCCTTCCGCCAGAGCGTGGCCCGCATCCGCGCCACCTTCGCCGATCGCTCCGACTGGTTCTTCAACGTCTGGCAGCCGGACACCGTGACCCCGGCGGCGGGTGGCGCGCCGGTGGCCTTCCACGCCGCTGACCCGGAGGCCCTGGCCACCGAGCCCAGCCACTGGGTGCTGCATCCGGGCGAGGCCTGGCACGGCTTCGAGGATCTGGAGGACGATTATTGCCTGCTGGACCCCATCAAGGTCTCGGTGATGACGCCGGGCATGTCGGCGCAGGGCGTGCTGGGGGCGACCGGCATTCCCGCCACCATCCTCACCGCTTATCTCGATGGCCGCGGCATCGTGGTGGAGAAGACCACGGACTTCACCATCCTGTTCCTGTTCTCGCTGGGCATCACCAAGGGCAAGTGGGGCACGCTGATCAATGCCCTGCTGGACTTCAAGAAGGACTATGACGCCAATCTGCCCCTCGCCCAGGCCATCCCGGCCCTGGTGGCGGCGCAGCCCGCCCGCTACGGCGCGCTGGGGCTGAAGGATCTGGCGGACGCCATGTTCGCCGCCATGGGCCGGCTGAAGACCACCCAATGGCTGTCGCAGGCCTTCTCCGATCTGCCGGTGCCGGAGATGAGCCCGGTGGAAGCCTATGAGCAATTGGTGCTGGGCCATGTGGAGCATGTGGATTTGGACGGCCTCGCCGGCCGCATGGTGGCCACCGGCGTCGTCCCCTACCCGCCGGGCATTCCCTTGCTGATGCCGGGCGAACTGGCCGGCGCGGCGGATGGCGCGGTGATCGGCTATCTGAAATCGCTGGAAGCCTTCGATCGGGACTTCCCCGGCTTCACCCATGACATCCACGGGGTGGAGACGGAGGACGGGCGCTACCGCATCCTGTGCGTGAGCGAGGCGGCCGCCCACCATGGCGCGGCGTATCCCGTCCCCACCACCGCCGACACGATGGTGCAGGCATGAGCGCCACCCACACCGCCCCCTCCGCCGGCCCGTCCACCGCCGACGTGGTCTCCACCGCCGGCAAGATCGGCCTCGTCCCAGCCACCTTGATGGTGGCCGGCAACATGATGGGCTCCGGCGTCTTCATGCTGCCGGCGAACTTGGCCGCCATCGGCGGCATCGCCCTCTATGGCTGGCTGATCACCCTGGTGGGCGCGCTGTCGCTGGCCTTGGTGTTCGCCAAGCTGGCGGCCATCGATCCTTTGGCGGGCGGGCCCTATGCCTATGCCCGCGAGGCGTTCGGCGACT
This sequence comes from Azorhizobium sp., assembly GCA_965227945.1. GTDB lineage: Bacteria > Pseudomonadota > Alphaproteobacteria > Rhizobiales > Xanthobacteraceae > Azorhizobium. The sequence goes on from CBDDGQ010000006.1 coordinate 765,693, forward strand.
ATATGGGCTACCAGACCAACCTCATCTATTGGCTGGCCAATGTGGTGGGCAATGTGGGGCTGGCGGTGGCCGGGCTCGGCTATCTCTCGCACTTCTTCCCCGCCCTCAAAGACCCCTTCATCATGGTGCTGGCCCAGATCGCGGTGGTCTGGTTCTTCACCTATGCCAACATCCTCGGCCCGAAGTTCGTCGGCCGGGTGCAGTCCTTCACGACGATCTTCGCCTTGGTGCCGATCATCGGCATGGCGGTGCTGGGCTGGTATTGGTTCAGCCCGCAGACCTATGCGGACGGCTGGAATGTCTCCGGCAAGGATTCCTTCGGCGCCGTGGGCGCGACGCTCAACTTCACCTTGTGGGCCTTCATCGGGGTGGAGACCGCCTCGGTATCCGCCGGTGTGGTGGAAAATCCGCGCCGCAACGTGCCCATCGCCACGCTCACCGGCGTGGTGCTGGCGGGCATCTGCTACGTGCTCTCCTCCTCGGTCATCATGGGCATGATCCCCAACAAGGAGCTGATCGCCTCCTCCGCCCCGTTCGCCGACGCGGCCCGCCTCGCCTTGGGCGACACGGCGGCCAATGTGGTGGCCGCCTGCGCCGCCATCGGCTGCCTGGGGTCTCTGGCCGGCTGGACATTGCTGGTGGGCCAGACAGCCAAGGCCGCCGCCGATGACGGGCTGTTCCCCAATCTGTTCGCGCGGGTGAATGCGGCCGGGGTGCCGTCCATGGGGCTGGTGGTGGTGGCCGGCATCATGACGGTGCAGATCATCGCCACCATGTCGCCCACCGCCAGCGAGCAGTTCGGCAAGATCGCCTCCATCGCGGTGATCATGACCCTTTTGCCCTACATCTATTCGGCCATCTCGCTGAAGGTGATCGGCTACAAGAAGATGCCGCATAAGGACTATGCGATCTATACGGTCATCATCCTGATCGCCGCCGTCTACAGCCTGTGGGCCATCGTCGGCTCGGATGGCAACCAGACCCGCTGGTCGCTGATCTTCGTGGTGGCGACCATGGTGTTCTATGCCCTCGCCCTCACCCACAAGCGGGACGTGGAAGAGCACAAGACCGCGACCGGGGGCGCGGCGCCGCGCTGGATCCGCTACATGGCGCTGGGCGTGACCATCGTCGCTTTGGCGCTGATGTTCTGGCAGTCGGTGGGCAAGAACCGGGCGGAGAGCCTGTTCACCCGCTCGCCGGCCCCGCCCGTCACCCAGCAGCCCGCCGCGCCGAAATAGGCGGGCCGAACCGGGCGCTCCCCCGTGCCGGAGATCCGCGGATGGGGCGGCCGTGGGAATCACCGATGCCTGTTTCAAAGACCCAGGCGCTGAAGGTCCTCCGGCGCGAACGCTTGGCCGCTGCGGTTCTTCACGCTGGGCAGGTCCGCCACCCGCGCCCGCCAGGCGGCAAGCGCCGTGCAAGCGTCGGGAATGGCCAGCCCGGCGGCGTCGGCAAACAGCAGGCCGGCGAACAGGGTGATGTCGGCCATGGAAAAGCGGGGGCCGGCCACATAAGGCTGCGCCTGGAGCACGCCGTCGAAATAGCGCATGCCGCTCAGCGCTTTCTCGCCATGGCGCCGACCCCATTCGCCGCGCCCGCTCCAGTCCGGGCTCTTGAAGGCGGCCAGTTGCGGGCCGAGGCCGGGGGTGGCGTGATGGAAATAGATGCCCACCGCGTCCAGCACCTCCGCCTCGGCGCGGCGCTGCATCATGTGGATCAGCGCCCTCTCCCGCGGCGTGGTGCCGGTGAGGGTAGGCCGGCCGTCGAGATGGTCGAGATATTCGGTGATGGCGGTGCTCTCGGAGATCAGCGTGCCGTCGTCCAATTCCAGCACCGGCAGGACGCCGGACGGGTTCTTGGCAAGGAAGGCGGCCTGCTTGTGCTCGGCGGCGATCAGATCCACCGGGATAAACGTCACCTGCCCCTCCATGCCCTTCTCGGCCAGGACGATGCGGATGCGGGCGGGATTGGGGAAACCGGAACGGTCGTAGATCTTCACGGGTGGGGTCCTTTTGGGCATCTATCTATCAGTAGATAGTCATGCGCATAGAGCCCTTTCATTCACCCCTGTCAATTGCTATCTACCGGTAGATAGAGAGACCGCCCCCATGTCCACGCCTGACACCCGCCACGCCATCCTGATCGTCGCCCGCGCCATGGTGCAGGCGCGCGGCTACAATGCCTTGAGCTTCCGCGAGATCGCCAAGGCGGTGGGGATCAAGAGCGCCAGCATCCATTATCACTTCCCCACCAAGGGCGATCTCGGCGCCGCACTGGCGCGGGCCTATACGGACGAGGCCATCGCCGCAATGGAGGGGCTGGTGGCCTCCGGGGCATCGCCCTCTGCCTGCGTCGCCGGCTATGCCGCCATCTATCGCGCCGCGCTGGAGGCGGAGAACCGCATGTGCCTGTGCGGCATCATGGCCGCCGAGCATGAGGACCTGCCACCGGCGGTGCGGGTGGAAGTGCAGCGCTTTGCCGATGCGGCCATCACCTGGCTGGCGCGGCTTCAGCGGGCGGGCACGGACCTGTCGGCTGAGGCCGCCCACCAGCGGGCGCTGGGCATCTATGCCGCCATCGGCGGGGCGCAATTGATGGCGCGCGGGCGCAACGACCCGGCGGTGTTCGACGCCGCCATGGCCGCCTATCGCACCGCCGGACTGCTGCCTTAGTCGCGCCGCTACAGCCCGCCGAGGGCGCAGATCAGATCCCATTCCGCGTCCGTCACCGGCTGCACCGAGAGGCGGGAGAATTTGATCAGCGCCGTCTCCTGAAGCCGCGGGTCGTCCTTCACCTGGGCGAGCGTCACCGGCTTTTTCAGCGGCTTCACCGCCTTGATGTCCACCATGACGAACTTGCCGGAAGGGTCGGAGGGATCGGGATAGGCCTCGCGGATCACTTCCACGATGCCGACGATCTCCTTGCCCTCGTTGGAATGGTAGAAGAAGCCCTGGTCGCCGATCTTCATGGCCAGCAATTGCTGCTTGGCCAGATGGTTGCGCACCCCGTCCCAATGGGTGCCCTTGGCGCCCGCCTGCACCTGCTGGTCCCACGACCATTTGAACGGCTCGGACTTGTAGAGCCAATGGGCCATGGGGATCTCCTCGAACGGCTGCGACAGCTCCGCTGTAGCCGTGCGGCGCCGGCCTTGGCAAGCGATCGCCCCAGCGGATCGCCCCGGTGCGGCGGATTGCCCGGCCAAGCGGACGTGCTAGGGTCCCCGCCGCCCAAAAAGGAGGCCATCCAAATGGTTTATGAAGTCGCCATCATCCATGTGAAGCCCGGCGAGGAAGCCGCGTTCGAAGCCGCCGCGCGCCAGGCGGTGCCGCTGTTCCAGCGCGCCAAGGGCTGCTCGGGCATGGCCTTCACCCGCTCGGTGGAATTTCCCTCTCAATATCGCCTGACGGTGCAGTGGGCGACGCTGGAAAACCACACGGTGGACTTCCGCGAATCCGCCGATTTCCAGGAATGGCGCAAGCTGGTGGGGCCGTTCTTCGCCTCGCCGCCGGACGTCCAGCATCTGGAAACCGTGTTCGTCGGCTTCTGAGCCGCCCCCGGCTCCGGTCCGCCGGAGCCGGCTTTTCCCTCAGGCCGAGAGGCGGCGCTTGTTGGTGAGCACAAAGCCGATGATGGCGATGTGCAAAGCGATGGCCGCCACCAGCCCCGTGGCCTGGAATGGCCAGCCGCCATGGCCGCTGGCGTTCACCAGCCACAGCCCGGCAAGGCCGGCGGGCAGCATCAGCACGATGGCGGTGACAAGGCCGGGATTGTAGCGCCGGCTGACGAGGGCAGCCACCATGTGCACCACCGCATTGACCAGCATCCCATAGATGCCGATGAGGCCGAACCCCAGATCCACCGTGGCGGCCAGCCAGATGGACACCAGATTGAACAGCCACACCCCGCCGATATTGATGACGAACACCGCCGGGATCGGCAGCACGTTGCGCCCGCCGCCGATGTTGGTGTTGACGAACCGGCGGAAGCGGTCGTCGTCGTGCTCCTCCAATTGGTGGAGCATGTAGACCGGAAGTTGCAGCATCACCGCCAGCAGCGGCGCGCTGGCCCCCACCAGGGGCAGCAGCGCCAAAAGGACGAAGGCCGCGAGAAAGCCGCCATATACCCAATAGGTCATCAATCGCGCGAACACGCCGGCCTCCCCCCGTCCGTACCTCTGGGGGAGCTATGCACGTCCGGCGCGCATCCACAACCGTGGCGCCGGCGGCGGCCCTGGTGTCGGGGAACCTTGCATCGTGGAGGCTGGCTTCGTGGAGCCTAGCTTCGCAGACCACGGGCCGCGGCGGACGGCGTCCACCGCGGCAGGGGTTAAAGGCCGAATGGGCGCTTGCGCGGGGCCGGGGTCTCCACCGGCTCCGCCTCGGTCGCGGGGCCGGGATCGTCGGGCAGCGGCGGCAGGGCCACCACCGGGCTGGGCGCCGGCGCGGCCGGGGCCTCGGGGGCGGGCGGCAGGGCCGCCGCCGCGCTCTCGGCGGCGAGGCGCTCCACCTCGGCGGTGTGGGCGATCTCCCGGCGCGCCTCTTCCTTCTCGCGGATGGCGGCAATGGCCGTGCGCACGCGCTCGGCCTCATGCTCCAGCACCGGGGTGGCGGACACGCCCGGCGGCACCGCCCACACGAAGGCGTCCAGCTTGCCGGTGAGGGGCGACAGCGGGCCCCAGCCGTCGAACACCCGGCCATCGCAGATCCAGGCGGGATCGCGCGGCGCGCGCAGGGCACGGGCGGCCCATTCGCGGGCCTTGCCCACGTCCTCGTGCTCGGCCGCTTCCAGTTCCGCCATCAGCAGGCAGATGCGCTGGGTGGGGTCCTGGGAGAGCCGCTGCAGCACCGCGCGGGCCTCGGCAAACTCCAGCGCATCGATGGTGGCATGGGCCAGGGCGATGGCGCTTTCCGGATGGTCGGGGGCCTTCGCCACCAGGGTGCGGATGCGCTTCAGGCGGTCGAGGGCAGCATCCCCCGGCCGCAGATGGGCGCACACCTCCGCCAGTTCCGGATGGGGCGTCGAGGCATAAGCGGTCTCGACGATCTTGGCCGCCTTGCGCAGGTCGCCATTGGCTCCCAGCAGGCGGCCGGCCACGGCGGCGGCGGGCACCAGGGTCGGGGCGAGACGCACGGCTTCCACCGCCCGCTCGCGCGCCACCGCGGGATCGGAGTGTTCCAGGGTCATCGCCTCGGCGGCGAGGAGCACCGCGCGACGACGGCGATATTGCAGCTTGTCGATGCCCCGATGGGCCATCTGCTTTTCCAGCACCGCGCGGGCGCCGGGATAATCGCCGTCGGCGCAGCGGGCCTCGATCACCGCATCGGCGGCCCAGATGAGGGCGGGCGCCTGGTTCGCGGCCTCCTCCGCCAGCAGGCGGGCGGCGGCCACATCGCCGGAGCGGCGGGCCTCGATATGCAGGCCGCGCAGGCCGAGGAGACGGGTCTCCGGCTCCTCCAGCATGGTGCGGAAGGTGCGCAGCGCATCGTCCTGATCGCCGGAGAACTGGGCGGATTGCGCCGCCAGCAGCCGGGTCAGCGGATCATGGGGCAGATAGCGCTGCGCATCGGCGCGGGCGCGGCGGGCGGCGTCCGCATCGCCGGCGCCGATGGCCATGAGGCCGCGGGAGACCGCGGCGAGGCCCTTTTCGCGCCGGCGGCGGCGGGAGAAGCGCGCCCACAGCTTGGGCGAGGCCAGCAGCAGCGCCAGCAGCCGCCAGACCACCAGCAGGACGGCGCAGAAGGCGGCCAGCGCCGCCAGCGCCACCGGCACCGTGGTCTGGAGGTGCCAGCCCTGCCAGGCGATGGCGATCTCACCCGGCCGGTCCGCCAGCCAGGCGGCGCCGAAGGCGATGAGGGTGAGGCAGACGAGGAGGAGGACGAGGCGGATCACGGCACCTTCCCGGAAATGGCGGCGAGCGCCTGCTGAAACAGGGTCGTGGCGGCAGTGGCGGCGGTCCGGCGGCCTTCGATCTCGGCCATCACCGGCTGAAGCTTGTCCTTCACCGGCGCGGGCAAGGTCTGCAACGCGGCCAGCGCCGCATCCAGATCCCCGGCGCGCACGGCGGCAACGGCGGTCTGCAATTGGGCGGCGCTCTCGGGGGCATTGGCGCCGCCACCCTCGGGCGGGGTCACCCGCACCAGGCCTTCGGCGCTGGAGATCAGGCGGTTGACCAGGCTGTCCGCCCGCGGCGCGTTGGGCTGGGCGGCGAGCGCGGCGGCGCCCTGCTCGGCAAGGCGCGTCGCCAGCTTGGCGGGCGAGGCGTAGCCCTGCGTGGCTGCGGCACCGAAGGGATCGAGGCTGCCGGCGCTGGGGCCGAGAACGGCGCGGGCCGCATCCAGCTCCATGGCGAAGGGGCGGCCGGAGAGCACCGCATCGCGCAGCAGCGCCATCACGGTGACGGCGGCCGACGCCCGGTCCATGGCCTGGGCCTGGGTGGACACCGCCTCGATGCGCGCCTGGGCGGCGTCGATCTTGCGGCCGAGGTCGGCGATCTGGGCTTTGGCGCTGTCGCCGCCACCCTGCACTGCGGTCTGCAACGCCTGTTGCTGGGTGCGCAACGCGGACAGGTCCGCCTCGGTGCGGCTGTCGCCGGCCCGCAATTGGGTGATGGCGGCGGTGATGGGCTGGAGGTCCACCGCATTGATCTGTTTCAACGCGGTTTCCAACTGGCTGATGCGCTGGGCCTTGGTGGTGCGCTCAGCGGCCAGACGCGCTTCCAGCGCATCCATCCGCGCCATGGCGGCGTTCTGGCCCGGCGGCGGCGCATATTGGGTCAGCGCCCAGGCGGCGGCCACTGCCACCACGGCACCCGCGAGGGCACCGGACAGCACAGCCCCCCAAGGCGAGGGGCGGGTGGCGCGCACGGGAAGCGAATCGATGGGGTCGCGGTCCGGGGCCGCGTCCGGGGCAGCAGCAGCTGCGGGACCGTGCGGATCGCTGCGCGATGCGTCGGAATGGGGCGCGTCGGCATCGGGTGCATCGCCCTTGGCTGCCGGGTCGTGGGCGGCGTCAGCCGCCTCCGCCTGGGTCGGGGCGGGCTCGACGAAGGCATCGTCCGCTGCGGCAGCGGGATCGCCGGCGGGGGTCGTGGACTCGGGCGCGGGTGCGTCAGGCGGGGGGACCGCAGGGCCCCCTTGCCGGCTACGGGCAGGATCCTGCGGGGTCGGATCGTCGCTCGCCATTGGGCTCCTCGAGAATGCTGGATCCGGCAACCGCGCTGCGGGTGCCGGGATGGTGGGGCCGTTCGGCCGATGGGGACCGACCGCGGGCCTCGCCTCTGTCCGTCGAAATCCCGGCCAACGTGAGGCGTGGCCGGGTCAATCCTCAGATCCGCGCGCAGGATGCGGATCCGGCGATCCGTCCCTGCGGGACCGGCGTCACCTTCGTGCGCGGCCTCACGGTCGCGCACCGCCACCTTCCGACTTAGACTGCGGCCGCGCCACCGACAACCGTCCGGAAAACCCTTACAGCAAAGTCAGCAGCGCGTCCTCATTGGGCGCCTCGGCCACGGCGACCGCCGCACCCGCCGCCACCAGCGGCGCCGCGACCGCCGCTGACAGACATAAGTGACGCAGGGCCAGGAAGGGTCCCATCGCATCCGCCCTCGCGACGCCATGAAGCAGGGCGTCCACGGTGCGGGGGGAGAAATGCAGCGCCACGTCAAGCCGCCCCCCGCGCAGAGCGACGAGGATCACCGGCGCCAGATCTCGGGCCGGCATGCTCTGATAGAGAACGGCGACATCCACACCAATGCCGTGTGCTGCCAGGGTCGGCGCCAAGTCCCCCGCCCGCTCGGCGCCGGCCGCATGCAGCACCCGGCTGCCGCGGGGCAGGCGGGCCAGCATGCCGGACAGGGCCGTCAGGTCCCCGGCACAGTCGGTCACGTCCGCAAAGCCGGAGCGCCGGGCCTCGGCGGCGGTCCTGCTGCCCACGGCAAAGGCCGGCAGCATGCCCAGCCGCGCCCGCTCCGGATGGCCCCAAAGCGCCCGCACGCCGTTCAGGCTGGTGAAGGCGAGCGCATCGAACGCCCCCTCCGGCAACGGCGCCAGGGTGGGGACGATGCGCAGCATGGGGTCGCACAGCACCTGATGGCCCATCTGGGCCAGCCGGTGGGCGGTCTCGCCGGCGCCGGGTTCCGGACGGGTGATGAGGAGCCGCATGGCTCAGAGCCCCAGGGCGCGGGCGGGCGCGGTCTGGCGCAATTGCGCCCCGGCGTCGGCCCCCAGCAGCGCGGCCTCCGCCACCGGCGCACGCTGGTCCACCGCGGCGGCATCGCGGCCATCGGGCGAGAGGATCAGGCCGCGCAGATGCACCTGGTCGCCCTCCACCGTGGCCAGCCCGGCGATGGGAGTGCGGCAGGAACCATCCAGCGCCGCCAGGAAGGCCCGCTCCGCCGCCAGGGCGATGCCGGTGGCCCGGCAGGCGATGGCGCCGATGGCGGCGGTGGTGGGGCCATCGCCCATGCGGCTCTCGATGGCCACGGCGCCCTGGCCCACGGCCGGCAGGAAATGGGTGGTATCCAGGATGGCGCTGGCCTCATGGGCCAGTCCCAGGCGGGTGAGGCCGGCGAGGGCCAGCAAGGTGCCGTGGAATTCGCCGCCGCGGACCTTGGCGAGGCGGGTCTGCACATTGCCGCGCAGCAGCGAGACCTGCAGATCCGGTCGCAGCCGGCGCAGTTGCGCCTCACGCCGCAGCGAAGCAGTGCCGATATGGGCGCCGGAGGGCAGATCCTCGAGGCTGATGCCCTCGCGCAGAATCAGCGCGTCGCGCACATCGGCGCGGGGCAGATAGCCGGACAGAAACAGGCCGTCCGGCAAAGCGGTCGCCATGTCTTTGGCCGAATGCACCGCCAGATCGATGCGCCCGTCCAGCAGGGCTTCCTCGATTTCCTTGGTGAACAGCCCCTTGCCGCCGGCCTCCGACAACGCCCGATCCTGGATCGCATCCCCGGAGGTGCGGATCACCTGGATGGTGATGCTGTCCACCGGGCGGGCCAGCGCCGCGGCCAGGGCATCGCGCACCGCATGCGCCTGCCACAGCGCCAGCGGGCTACCGCGGGTGCCGATGGCGAGGCGCGGTGCGGGGGACGGGTGGGCATCGGGGGACGGGGACGACATCGGCACGTCAGGTCTCACAGCTTGCGGCATCGCGTCTTGTGTCAGGGGCGCGTACAATGATAGCCGGAAAGCGCAACGGGATAGAGCATGGCGCCGAAAAGGGGAAACCGCTTTTCCGGCGCCGGCGGCTCGGCCCCCGTGCGGCAAGCGGCCGTGCCCGGCGCCGGACCCAGCCGTCGGCACGTCGCGCACGGGCATTTTTCAAGCACCCGGCCGGACCGGGTGGCAGGGGAGGCGAGAGCCAGTGGCGGATCTTCTGGTGCTCGGCATCGAGACCACATGCGACGAGACCGCCGCGGCGGTGGTGGCGCGCTCCCCCTCCGGAGCCGGCGACATCCGCTCCAGCATCATCCGCTCGCAGATCGAGGCGCACTCGCCTTATGGCGGCGTGGTGCCGGAAATCGCCGCCCGCGCCCATGTGGAAATCCTCGACCGGGTGATTGCCGAGGCCATGCACGAGGCCAATGTCTCCTTCCACGATCTGGCGGCGGTGGCGGCGGCCGCCGGTCCCGGCCTGATCGGCGGGGTGATCGTCGGGCTGACCACGGCGAAGGCCATTGCGCTGGCCTCCCATCGCCCCTTGGTGGCGGTGAACCATCTGGAAGCCCACGCCCTCACCGCCCGTCTCACCGACGGGGTGGCCTTCCCTTATCTGCTGCTGCTGGTCTCCGGGGGGCACACCCAATTGCTGGCGGTGGAAGAGGTCGGGCGCTATCGCCGCCTCGGCACCACGCTGGACGACGCCATTGGGGAGGCCTTCGACAAGGTGGCCAAGATGCTCAGCCTGCCCTATCCCGGCGGGCCGGAAGTGGAGCGGCAGGCGCTCTTGGGCGATCCCGAGCGCTTCAATTTTCCCCGTCCCATGCACGGCCGGCGCGAGCCGGACTTCTCTTTGTCCGGCCTGAAGACCGCCGTGCGACTGGAGGCGGATCGCCTCGCCCCGCTGTCCGACCAGGATGTGGCGGACCTGTGCGCCTCGTTCCAGGCGGCGGTGGTGGACGTGGTCACCGACCGGGTGCGGGCCGGCGCGCGCATGTTCCGCGAGCGCCTGGGCACCTCGCCCACCGCTTTGGTGGTGGCGGGGGGTGTCGCTGCCAACAGCGCCATCAAGGCCGCCTTGCAGAAGGCGGCAGCGGAACTGGGCACGCGGCTGGCCGTGCCGCCGCCGATCCTGTGCACCGACAATGGCGCCATGATCGCCTGGGCCGGGGCCGAGCGGCTGGCCCGCGGCCTCACCGACCCGCTGCACATCTCCCCGCGCGCCCGCTGGCCGCTGGACCCGGCCCCCGCCCCGGTGCGCGCCTGATCCCCATGGCGGCCTTCTCCCGTATCGGCGTCATCGGCGCCGGCGCCTGGGGCACGGCGCTCGCCAATGCCGCCGCCCGCGCCGGCCGCGAGGTGGTGCTGTGGGCCCGCGATCCGGCCCAGGTGGCGGAGATGGCGACCCGGCGCGAGAATGCGCGTGGCCTGCCGGGCATCGCCCTGGAAGCTGCCGTGCGCCCCACCCGTGATCTGGCGGATGCCGCCGCCACCGATGCGCTGCTGCTGGTGGTGCCGGCGCAGGTGTGCCGGGCCGTGGTCAGCGACCTGGCGCCGCTGCTGGCCGCGGGCACGCCGCTGGTCTCCTGCGCCAAGGGGATCGAGCGCGGCACCGCCGCCTTCGTCACCGACATCATCACTGCAGCGGCGCCCCTGGCGCGGCCGATGGTCCTGTCGGGGCCGAGCTTTGCCGCCGACGTGGCTCGCGGCCTGCCCACCGCCGTGACCCTGGCGGGCGCGGACAGCGATCTGGCCAAAGGGCTGGCCAGGGCGCTGGGGTCGTCCTCCTTCCGGCTCTATCACTCCACCGACGTGCGCGGGGTGGAAATCGGCGGGGCGGCCAAGAATGTGCTGGCCATCGCCGCCGGCATCGTCGCCGGCCGGCGGCTCGGGGCCAGCGCCGGGGCGGCGCTCACCGCGCGGGGCTTTGCCGAACTGCTGCGCTTCGGCCGGGCGCTGGGGGCGCGGGCGGAGACTCTCACCGGCCTCTCGGGGCTGGGCGACCTGATCCTCACCGCCTCCGGCCCGCAATCGCGCAATTTCGCCTTCGGCCTGGCTTTGGGCGAGACCGGCACGCCGCCGGCCGGCGGCAAGCTGGCGGAAGGGGCGTTCACCGCCAGCGCCCTGGTGGCCATGGCGGGGGCGCATGGCATCGAGATGCCCATCTGCGCGGCGGTGGATGCGGTCCTCGCCGGCCGCCGGTCGGTGGAATCCGCCATCGAGGCCCTCATGGCCCGGCCGCAGCGGGCGGAGGTCTCCGGCGCGGACTGACGGCGCCGGCGCGGCGATGCGGGCAAAGGTCTCCTGGCCGCCGGTCACGTCCAACCAGCGGGCGACCCGCCACGGCGGCCCTCCGGAGCCCCGATTGCGCGCGGCGGAAGGCGAGCGCCGCCCCTCCGCAGCCTTGTCCCCCACCCAAGCGGATGCTATGGCGCCAGCCATGACCGCAACGCCGCAGAAGCACATCCGCAATTTCTCCATCGTCGCCCATATCGACCATGGAAAGTCCACCCTCGCCGATCGCCTGATCCAGCTCACGGGCGGCTTGAGCGAACGGGAGATGTCCGAGCAGGTGCTCGACAATATGGACATCGAGCGCGAGCGCGGCATCACCATCAAGGCCCAGACCGTGCGCCTCAGCTACAAGGCGCAGGACGGCGAGACCTATACGCTGAACCTCATCGACACCCCCGGCCACGTGGACTTTGCCTATGAGGTGAGCCGATCGCTTGCCGCCGTGGAAGGCTCCTTGCTGGTGGTCGACGCCTCCCAGGGCGTGGAGGCGCAGACGCTCGCCAACGTCTACCAGGCCATCGACAACAATCACGAGATCGTCTCCGTCCTCAATAAGATCGACCTGCCCGCCGCCGAGCCGGACAAGGTGAAGGCGCAGATCGAGGACGTGATCGGCATCGATGCCTCCAACGCCATCGGCATTTCGGCCAAGACCGGGCTGAACATCGACCAGGTGCTGGAAGCCATCGTCACCCGCCTGCCGCCGCCGGTGGGCGACCGCGAGGCGCCCCTGAAGGCGCTGCTGGTGGATAGCTGGTACGACACCTATCTGGGCGTCGTGGTGCTGATCCGGGTGGTGGACGGCACAGTGAAGAAAGGCCAGCGCATCAAGATGATGCGCACGGGCGCCGCCTATGACGTGGACCGGGTCGGTGTCTTCACCCCCAAGATGGTGGTGCTGAACGAACTCGGCCCCGGCGAGATCGGCTTCTTGACCGGCTCCATCAAGGAAGTGGCGGAAACCCGCGTCGGCGACACCATCACCGATGAGAAGAAGCCCACCGCCGAAGCCCTGCCGGGCTTCAAGCCGGCCCAGCCGGTGGTGTTCTGCGGCCTGTTCCCGGTGGATGCGGCGGACTTCGAGGATCTGCGCGCCGCCATGGGCCGGCTGCGCCTCAACGACGCCAGCTTCTCGTTCGAGATGGAGACCTCGGCGGCGCTGGGCTTCGGCTTCCGCTGCGGGTTCCTGGGCCTCTTGCACCTGGAGATCATCCAGGAGCGGCTGGAGCGCGAGTTCAACCTCGACCTCATCGCCACCGCCCCCTCGGTCATCTACCAGATCGAGATGAACGACGGCTCGATGATCGACATGCACAATCCGGCCGACATGCCGGACGTAGTAAAGATCAAGGAGATCCGGGAGCCCTGGATCCGCGCCACCATCATGACGCCGGACGAATATCTCGGCAGCGTGCTCAAGCTCTGCCAGGATCGCCGCGGCAACCAGATCGAGCTGACCTATGTGGGCGCCCGCGCCATGGTCACCTATGATCTGCCGCTGAACGAAGTGGTGTTCGATTTCTACGACCGGCTGAAGTCCATCTCCAAGGGCTACGCCTCGTTCGACTACAACATCACCGACTATCGCGAGGGCGACCTCGTGAAGATGTCGCTATTGGTGAATGCGGAGCCGGTGGACGCCCTCTCCATGCTTGTGCATCGCACCCGCGCGGAGCATCGTGGCCGGGCCATGTGCGAGAAGCTGAAGGATTTGATCCCGCAGCATCTGTTCAACATTCCCATCCAGGCGGCCATCGGCGCCAAGATCATCGCCCGCGAGACCATCAAGGCCCTTCGCAAGGATGTCACCGCCAAATGCTACGGCGGCGACATCTCCCGCAAGCGCAAGCTTCTGGACAAGCAGAAGGAAGGCAAGAAGAAGATGCGCCAGTTCGGCAGGGTGGAGATTCCGCAGGAAGCCTTCATCGCCGCGCTGAAGATGGACGACTGACCGGCCGGCCCTGATCCCCAGCGGAACGGGACGGCGCCCCCGATCTGTTCTGCTGCCCCAGGAGCCGCCTATGTCCACGTCCAACCCCACGTCCCCGTCCGGCCTGCCGGTGGGGACCGGGCCCATCCCGAACCACAAGGACAGCCATCTGGTGGACCGCATCGGCTGGCTGCGCGCCGCCGTGCTGGGGGCCAATGACGGCATCGTCTCCACCGCCAGCCTGATCGTCGGCGTGGCTGCCGCCTCCTCCGGGCAGAAGGAGGTGATCGTCGCCGGCGTCGCCGGGCTGGTGGCCGGGGCCATGTCCATGGCGGCGGGGGAATATGTCTCCGTCTCCGCCCAGTCGGACACCGAGCGGGCGGAACTCAAGCGCGAAGTGCGCGAGCTGGACGAAGATCCCGACGGCGAGATGTCGGAACTCGCCGCCATCTATGTGGAGCGCGGCCTGGAGCCGAGCCTGGCGCTGGAAGTAGCGCGGCAATTGATGGTGAAGGATGCGCTGGGCTCCCACGCCCGCGACGAACTGGGCTTTTCCGACAGCACGGCCGCCCGCCCGATCCAGGCGGCGGTGGCCTCCGCCGCCTCGTTCGCCGCCGGCGCCATCCTGCCGCTGGCCATGGCCATCGTCGCGCCGGCGCCCTTCCGGGTGAGCCTGGTGACCGTTGCCTCGCTGCTGTTCCTGGCGCTGCTGGGCGCCATTGCCGCCCGCGCCGGCGGCGCGCCGGTGCTCAAGGCCACCGTGCGCGTCACCTTCTGGGGCGCCATCGCCATGCTGGCCACCGCCGGCATCGGCGCCTTGTTCGGCGTGGCCGCCTGAGGCCGCCGCTTTACGGGGTGGTCATCAGGCCGGAGCGCGCCCCGGCGGCCTTGCGGGCGCGGCTCACCCGCGCCGCGCGCTTCATCCACCAGATCACCACGCCGGTGACGGACAGGCCCGCCACCACCACCCCCAGCACGGCGATCAGGATGCGGCCCGGCAGGCCGAGGATGCGGCCGCTGTGGATGGGGAACTGCAACTGCAGGAACACGTCGCCGGCGGTGCCGACGCTTGGCAGGGCTTCGCCCGTGGGCGCCCCGGTGGCGCCGTCGAAATAGAGCCAGCGGGTGTCGAGGGGATCCTCGCTGTCGCCGAAGGCCACCCCGAACAGCCCGTAATGCAGCGAATAGAAGATCTCGCTGGGCGGATCGGACCAGCCGCGCGCCCGCGCCTGCGCCACCGCCCGCTCCTGGATGACATCATAGGACAGGGTGCGCACCCGCAGCTTGTCCAGCATGGGAGCAGAGAACGGGCCGGGGGTCACCGGCGAGACCAGCTTCACCAGCGGCTCCACCACCTCCTGCCGCAAATTCATGGTCACCGAGGAGATGGCGACGATGATCAGCAGCACGAACAGCCACAGGCCGGCGGCGCGGTGCCAGTCGAGGTTCGCCCGGAAGACCGAGCCGCCCTTGATGGCGAAGGCGGGACGCCATTTGGCGAAGAACGGCCGCCCGCGCGGCAAGGTGAGCGCGACGCCGACGAAGCCGTCCACCAGCCAGGCCAGTGCAACGCCGCCCATGAGCAGCACGCCATAGACCCCCGGCAGGCTGAGATTGTGGTGAAACTCATAGAGGAAGGGGATGAGATTGAGCCGGGAGAAGCAGCATTCCCCCCACAGACGCTCGGCGCGGATCTCGCCGGTGGCCGGCTCCAGATGGAACCAGTCGGTCTTCAGCTCCGCCGGCACGCCGGTGACCGGATCGGGCTTGCCGGTGGCAATCGCCAGCAGGGTCTCGCCCGGTGCGTGCTGCAGCTTCACATACCAGACGGCACGGTGCGGATCGCCCGCTTCCACCTGCGCCGCCAGTTGCTCTGCCGACAGCGCCGGGCCGGGCTGGGTGGCGGTGTAGGCGACCGGATTGAGCAGCCGGTCCAGCTCCGGATGGAAGGCCAGAACGCTGCCCGTGAGCCCGGCCACCACCAGGAAACCCGCCGTGGCAAGACCCAGAATGCGGTGCGCCCAGACCAGAGCCGGGCGCAGCGAAGCGCGGCGTACCGGCGCCGGGGCGGATCGCGCGGTCACGGCCTCACCAACGATATTTGGCGGACAGCACCACGGTGCGGCCCTGCGACCAATACCAATAGCCCTCGTTCTGCAACGCCACCTGGTCGTTGAACAGGTTCTTGGCGTTCAGCTGGAACTTCCAGGCATCCTTGGTGTAATAGAGCGCCGCGTCCACCAGCGTCTGCGAGGGGTTCTTGTACGTGTTCTGGTTGTCGGCATAGAACTCGCCGGTATAGCGCACGCCGGCGCCGGCACCGACGCCCTTCAGCGGACCGTCCTGGAAGGTATATTTAGCCCAGATCGAGCCGGAATTCTCCGGCATGTTCACCGGGATGTTGCCGATGGTGGACAGATCCAGGCTCGAGGTGATCTCGCCCTTCGTATAGGTGTAGGCGGCGGTCATTTCCAGGCCGCGCACCGGCTCGGCGGCCGCTTCCAGCTCGAAGCCGCGCACCCGGATGTCGCCCACCGCGCTATAGACGAAGGTGTTCGGATCGGGGGTGGCGTAGTTCGTCTGGGTGATCTGGAAGGCCGAGGCGGTGAACAGCGCCCGCATGCCCTTGGGCTGGAACTTGATGCCGGCCTCGTATTGCTCGCCGGAGGACGGCTGCAGCAGATTGCCGTTGGCATCCACATTGTTGGACGGCAGGAACGAGGTGGCATAGCTCACATAAGGCGAGATGCCGGAGGCAAATTCATACAGCAGGCCGGTCTGCCAGGTGAAGGCGCTGCTGTCGCGATTGGCGGTCTGCAGCCCGCTGACGAGATTGCTCTGGTCCTGGGTGACGAAATCCTGGCGGCCGCCGATGTTGAAATGCCAGCCGTCGCCGAAGGTCATCTGGTCCTGGGCATAAAGCCCGGTCTGGTTGAGCGTCACGCCGGTGCGGTCGGTGATCTGCGGGATGAGCGACACGTTGTCCGCGCCCGGGGTGAGCAGATTGATCGGAGCGGAATCGTCCGAGGTGCCGTAGGCCGCGCCATAATTGCTGTTCGCCCACAGATAGTCCAAGCCGAACAGCACCTTGTGGTTGATGCCGCCGGTGGCGAACTTGGCTTGCACCTGGTTGTCCGCCTGGAAGGTATCGAACGTTTCATGGTAATTCGCCGGATAGACATCCACCAGGGCGCCGGTGGTCACCCCGGTCGGGTATAGCCAGGCACCGGTGGTGTTGATGTGGCCGTAGCGCACATTCTGGCGGGCGGTCCAGGTGTCGTTGAAGTCATGCTCCAGGCGATAGCCCAGCTGCTCCTGGGTCTGCCGCAGGTAGTTATACGTCGTGCCGATGGGGATCTTGGTGAGCACGCCGTCGGGCTGATAATAATACTGGCTCGCCGGCAAGGTGGCATCGAGAATATTGGCGAGGATGGTGAGGCGCGTGCTGTCGTTCTGGAACGTCACCGACGGGGCCAGATACAGCTCGTTATTGTTGGTGTAGTTGATCGGCGCATCCGCGTCGCGGGCGACGCCGGTGATCCGATAGAGCACGCTGCCGTCCTTGGTGGCCGGGCCGCCGATGTCGAAAGCGGCCTGATACCAGTTGGACGATCCGCCCTGCAGCTCGATCTCCCCGAACGGGGTCTCGGTGGGCATCTTGGAGATGCGGTTGATAAGGCCGCCGGGCACCGTCTGCCCGTAGAGCACGCTGGCCGGCCCCTTGATGACATCGATGCGCTCCAGGCCATAGGGCTCGGTGCGGAAATAGGACCAGTTGCCGGTGATCTGGGACAGGCCGTCGCGGAAATCGCCGCGCGAGGTCACCTCGAAGCCGCGCAGATAGATCGGATCGAAGCGCGGATCATAGCCATAGGTGCCGGTGACGACGCCGGCCGTATAGCTCACCGCATCCACCACGCTCTGGGCGCCGCGGTCGGTCATCTCCTGGCGGGTGACGACGGAAACGGCGCGGGGCGTCTCGATCAAAGGGGTGTCGGTCTTGGTGCCGGCGCCGCTGGCGGTGGGCACATAGCCGTCCACCGGCCCCCAGGCGGTGGCGGCGGCGGTGGCCTCGACCTGCACGGTGGGCAGCTCCATCGCCGCCTGCTGGGCCAGGGCCGGGCCGCACAAGCCGCCGGCCACCGCCCCCGCGCCCCACAAGACCACCTGACGCCGCAACGGCACGGATGTAAAACGACGCGCTCCAGATACAAACATACCGCTCTCGAAATCTAGTAAATCATCTCACCACGGCGGCACCATAAGATGATTCAGATTTCGATCAACACGATATACGCAGAAAAAAATGTGGATTATAACTATTCTATTTATGATGTACGCTCTGATACGACGGGATCGCCATTCCGATTTTGTTTGCGCCTGAGACTTCTGCCAATGCCTCTGCGGCAGGTGGTTCCGCGAAGTCGCGCGCCCCCTTCCTGCCAACGGCGGGCGTGGCGGCCCGCCGTCGGCCGCCCCCGGGGCCGGCGCCACAAAAAACCACGCCGCGGAGATCCGGGGCGTGGTTCGGTCGGTGCGGCCGGGGGGCTGACCCCGGATGGGGACGTCCGGACGAGACTAGCCGGCCTCTTCCTCGAACAGCCACAAGGTGCCGCTGGGCTGGTGCGGGCCGGTGGTGTCGTTGAGGCCGAGGAAGGCCGGCACGCGGCGCATCTGCGCCGGGGTGAGGGTGGCCACGAACGGACGGGCGGCCTCCACGAAGCGATGCAACTCCTTGCCGCGGGTTTCTTCCGCCAGCGCGATCTCGTCCAGCACGTCCAGGAAGGTGGCGGGCGGCGCCTTGGCTTCCAGCGCCTGACGGCGGGCGATGGCGTTCTTGCCGATGTCGCGGATCGCCGCTTCCACCGGCGGCCACAGCTTTTCCTGCTCCGGCGTCAGTTCGATCACCGCTTTCAGGGCCGCGAGGCGGGCGTTGAGCACGGCGCGGGCATCGGCCTCCGTATAGACGCCGGCCGCCACCGGGGCGGGCTGGGCGGCAGCCGGTGCGGCCGCAGCCGGCGGCGCGGGCGGAGCCGGAGGTGCCGGGGGTGCGGGCTGGGCAATGGCGCCGGCGCCCAGGGCCAAAGCCGAGGCGAACACGCCGGCCGCCAGCAAATGTGAAACGGTGCGGGTCATGAACGAATGTCCTTATGCGAACGAGAGGGGCCGCGGGCCCCGCGCGAGGCAACAGGCGCGAGGGGTCGGGGCGACCGGACGGGGCAGGCCGCGCGGGGCAGCGCCGTCCAAGACGATTCAGCGCCGGTCAGGAGGCGCCAGGAACCGGCGGCAGGAACCGGCGGCAGGACCCGGCGCCCGCAAAGCGGCGGGCGGCGGGGCCGTCATCGGCTCATTGATAGCCGCCACCCGGGAGCGGGCCGTGATAGGGGGTGTCGCGGCAATGGCCCCAGGGGCCGTGCCAATAGCCGGGCGGGCAGCCATTGCCCACCGGGCCGGGCACCACCACCACCGGTCCGGGCGCATAGCCGCCGCCGGGCAGCGGGCCGCGATAGGGGGTGTCACGGCAGCCGCCCCACGGCCCCCGCCAGCGGCCCCAGCCGCAGCCTTCCGCCACCGGAATGACCGGCGCGGTGAGGCCGGGCGCTTGCATGTCCGGCGCCCCGGCAGAGAGTGGAAAAGCACTCGCGGGCCCGACTGCGGAAGCGGCGAGCGTGGCAGTAGCAAACAGTGTTAGAAATATTTTGCGCATGACTATAACTCGCGCCTGATGACCTCATGTAACGGCGAATACCGTACATAGACGATACGGTATCCTTCAGACGCAAACAGTCAACGCCTGAACAGTTGGATGTCCGTTTTTTAATGAGAAATTGCATACACTTATTCTATTACCGCCACGGCGACGCCGTCCGTATTGAGCGACCGGTCAGAGCACAAGCGGGCCGAGACTGCCGGGAACAGGCCGACCCGCGCCCTAAGGCCCCTGCAACAAAAAAGCCCCGCTCCGGGATCCCGGAGCGGGGCGTTCCTGTCTGGCCAGGGGCTGAGGCAGGCCTCAGCGCACGATGACGTTCTTGAACTGCCAGGGGTCTTCCGCATCCACGTCTTCGGGGAAGAAGGCGCTGCGGTTGGCCAGCGGGGTCCAGTCCGTATAGGTGCCGATCACCGGCCCGAGATACGGGGTCTGGATCTCCAAGCAGCGGCGGAAGTCCATCTCGTCGGCTTCCACGATGCCGGCGGTGGGGTTTTCCAGCGCCCACACCATGCCGGAGAGCACCGCCGAGGTGACCTGCAGGCCGGTGGCGTTCTGATACGGTGCCAGCTGGCGGGTGTCCTCGATGGAGAGCTGCGAGCCGAACCAATAGGCGTTCTTGGCATGGCCGTAGATCAGCACGCCCAGTTCGTCGATGCCGTCGACGATCTCGTGCTCGTCGAGGATGTTCCAGTCGTCCTGCATCTTGCCGCCGGCGCCGAACATCTCGTGCAGGGACAGCACCGCATCACCCGCCGGGTGATAGGCATAATGGCAGGTGGGCCGATAGACCACCTGATCGCCATCGCGCACGGTCAGATAGTCCGAGATCGAGATCGCCTCGTTATGGGTGACGAGGAAGCCGAACTGCGGGCCCGGCGTCGGGGTCCAGGAGCGCACGCGGGTGTCCGCGCCCGGACGCATCAGGAAGATGCCGGCGCCGCAGCCGGTGGCGTGGGTGCGGCCATCGGGGGGCAGCTCCTTCTCGTGCGTGCCCCAGCCCAGCTCCGCCGGCTGCAGGCCCTCGGAGACAAAGCCTTCCACCGACCAGGTGTTGACGAACACGTTGCTCGGCTTGGGATTGCGGGCGCGCTGGGTGTCGCGCTCGGCGATATGGATGCCCTTGACCCCCAGCGCGCGGGCGAACTGCGCCCATTCCTCGCGGGTGGTGGGCTCGGGCCGGTCGAGGCCTGTGTCGGCGGCGATGTTGAGCAGGGCCTGCTTCACGAACCAGGACACCATGCCGGGGTTGGCGCCGCAGGTGGACACCGCGGTGGGGCCGCCGGGATTGCGCTTGCGCGCCGCCAGCAGGCTCTCGCGCAGGGCATAATTGGTGCGGGATTCGGCGCCGAGGGAGGGGTCGAAATAGAAGCCCTTCCAGGGCTCGATGACGGTGTCGATATAGAGCACGCCCAATTCGCGGCACAATTCCATCACCGCCACCGAGGACACGTCCACGGAGAGGTTGACGCAAAAGCCGCGGCCCGGCCCGTTGGTGAGCAGCGGGGTGAGCAGGTCGCGATAGTTTTCCGCCGTGACCTCGGACTGGATGAAGCGGATTCCGCGGGCATCCAGCAGCTTGCGGTCATCGGGCACCGGGTCGATGACGACCATGCGCTCCAGATCGAAGTCGAAATGCCGCTCGATCAGCGGCAGCGTGCCGCGACCGATCGACCCGAAGCCGATCATGACGATGGGACCATCGATGGTGGCGTGTACCGGCCAAGCGCTCATGGCGGGGGGGCTCCTCGGAGAATGGGGGACGACGGACGCGCCGACACGCGCCCATCAACCAAGGCTAAGCCCGTGCGTCAACCTCGCCATGAACAGGTCAGGGCCGCTTGCGCGCCGGGCCCGTACCCATCCCAGGGGTGCAAGACGCTTTCATGACAGCTTTGAGGATGGCCGTGCGACCGGCGCCGCCGGCCCCGCTTGCAGGCCCTCCGATCCGGCGCCGCAGGGCGCCGGCACAGGGCGGCTTCAGTCGCTGGCGAGGATGTGGTTGCGCACGATGGGATAGACCTGGCCCGCCCATTTGCGCCCGCTGAACACGCCGTAATGGCCCACGCCCGCCTGCATGTGGTGGCGCTTGCGGTGCGGCCGCAAGCCGCTGCAAATGTCCTGGGCGGCCACCGTCTGGCCCAGCGCGCAGATGTCGTCCCGTTCGCCCTCCACGGTGAGGAGCGCGGTGCGGCGGATGGCATTGAAGTCCAGCCGTTCGCCGCGGAAGGTCAGTTCGCCCTTGGGCAGCCGGTATTCCTGGAACACGTATTGCACGGTCTCCAGATAGAATTCCGCCGCCAGATCCAGCACCGCGAAATATTCGTCATAGAAGGTCTTGGTGGTGGTGGCCTTCTCGTCGTCGCCATCGGCCAGCGCCTCGTAGAGCTCCATATGCGCCTTCAGATGGCGGCTGGCATTCATGCTGACGAAGGCGGAGAGCTGGATGAAGCCGGGATAGACCCGCCGGCCCGACCCGGCAAACCCCATGGGCACCTTGGAAATCAGGTTCTGCTCGAACCAGGACATGGGCTTGGAGGTGGCTAGCTCGTTGACCTTGGTGGGGTTCACGCGGCAGTCGATGGGGCCCGCCATCAAGGTCATGCTGCGCGGCTGGGCCGGATTGCCCTGCTGCGCCATCACCGCGGCGGCCACCAGCGCCTGGACGCAGGGCTGGCACACCGCGATCAGATGACTGCCCGGCCCCATGAATTCCAGGAACTTGATGACGTGCTCCACATAGCCGTCGAAGTCGAAGGCGCCATGCTCCAGGCTCACGTCGCGGGCATTGTGCCAGTCGGTGATGAAGACGTCGTGGTCCGGCAGCAAGGTCCGCACGGTGCCCACCAGCAGGGTGGCGAAATGGCCCGACAGCGGCGCCACCACCAGCACCCGCGGCTGCGGCACGTCCACGTCCTTCTTGAAGTGCAGCAAGGTGCCGAACGGCAGCACATAGGCCGCCTCCTCGGTGATCTGCACCTCGCGATTGCCCACCTGGGTGGTGGCGAGGCCGAAATCCGGGCGGCCGTGGGTCAGCCCGACGCGCTCGACCATTTCATAGGCGGCCGCCAGGCGCCGGGTGGCGGCATTCTGGAACGGCGCCGCGAACGGGCCGCTGAGAAAGCGGCGGGCCAGATGCGCGCTGAGTTTCAGCGGCTCCATGAGGTCGGACTGGGCCTGATAGGCAAGGTACATCATGACGCCTTTCGCCCAGAAGTGTAGTCGGCGAATGCGCCGCGGCACCATCGCTTTTTCATGCGACCTCGCCTCCATTCGCAGAGCCGCGCCGAGAGCGCTTCCACGAAAGCCCCTAACGCATTGGAGCAAGATCCGTTTTAGACCTTTTCCCCAAGCCCGTTCGGTTGTACCTCTTAAGTGAGATTTTGGCGAGAGGCGTGGTGCTTTGCAACATGCCTCGTTATTCTCCGGCGAAAGCCATCGGGGACCGCGCATGTCGAAGGCCACGCTGACCATATCGAGCAAGAATTATTCCTCCTGGTCGCTGCGCGGCTGGTTGCTCTGCAAGATGGCGGGGCTCGACTTCGAGGAAGAGCGGGTGCCGGTGGACGATCCCAGCGCCCGCGCCGAACTGCTGCTGCTCTCCCCCTCCTTCCTGGTGCCCCGCCTGGTGCATGAGGGCGTGACGGTGTGGGACACGCTGGCCATCTCGTCCTATCTCAACGAGGTGTTCCCGGAAGCGGGCCTGCTGCCCGCCGATCGCGCGGCGCGCGCCCACTGCCTGTCCATCGCCGGCGAGATGCATTCCGGCTTTGCCAACATGCGCTCGGCGCTGCCCATGAACATCAAGGCGCGCTATCCGGGCTTCAAGGTGTGGGCCGGCGCCCAGGCGGACATCGAGCGCATCGTCGCCATCTGGCGCGGCTGCTTCACCGCCCATGGCGGCCCCTTCCTCATGGGCCCCACCCCCACATTGGCGGACGCCATGTACGCGCCGGTGTGCTCGCGCTTCACCACCTATGACGTCGCCCTCGACCCCATGTGCCGGGCCTATCGCGACCGGGTGATGGCGCTGCCGGCCATGCAGGAATGGATCGCCGACGCCCAAGGCGAGCCGGAAGAACTGGAAGAACTGGACGCCGAGTTCTGAAGCGACAGCGCCCGGGGCCATAAGCCGCCGCGGCCGCGCTGTCCGCCGCGCATCTAAAGGTCCGCAGCCAGCGCATCGAAGGCCTGGCGGGCAAATTCCGGCAGGGCATCACGGCTGCGCACCGCCACCAGCAGCCGCCGCCGCGCCCAGGCATCCGGCAGATCCACCACCTCCACCTGCGCGCCCGCCGCCACCCGCACAGCGTCGGCCGTGGGCAGCACGCTGACCCCCACGCCGGCCTGCACCATCTCCCCCACCGCCTCGATGCGGTTGACCCGCACCCGATATTTCAGCGGCAGGCCCAGCTCCAGCGCATGGTAGGCGATGAGATGCTGGATGGCGTTGCCGGCTGTGAGCCCCACATAGGGCAGCGCCGCCACGTCGGCGAAGCTTGCATCGCGCCGCGACGCCAAAGGATGGCCGCGCGGCAGCACCGCCATCAGCACATCCTCTCCATAGGGCCGGGTCTCCAGGCCGCTGGTGTCGCCCACGTCGGACAACAGGCCCATATGGATGCGCCCGGCGCGCAGGGCCGGGGCGATCTCCCGGCTGGGCCGCTCCTCCAGATCCACGTCCACCTCCGGATGCGCGGCGAGAAACCGGGCGAGATCCTGCGGCAGCCGGGCGGACAGGGCGGCGGTGTTGCTCCACAGGCGCACATGGCCCTTCAGCCCGCGGCCGTAGCGGGACAGCTCGCCGCGCATGCGCTCCGACTGCTCCAGGATGATGCGGGCATGGTGGGCCAGCGCCTCGCCCGCGGGCGTCGCCACCGCCCCGGTGCGGCTGCGCACCAGCAGCGGCGCCCCGGCGAGCCCCTCCATGCCGCGCACCCGCGCGCTGGCGGAGGGCAGCGCCAGATGCGCCTGCGCCGCCCCGGCGGTGATGCTGCCGGTTTCCAGAATGGCCAGAAACAGCTTCAGGTCGACCAGATCGAACCGCACGGCTTCATCCTTCGGCTTTTCCGAAGGATGAAGCCGGATAATACGCATTGCTGCAAGGCCTTGCGCAGGTCAGCTTCGCGGCATGACCTGGTTCACCCTCACCCTCATCGCTGTCATCCTGGTGCTGGCCGGGCTGGTGAAAGGCGTCACCGCCATGGGCCTGCCCACCCTCGGCATGGGCCTGCTCAGCCTCCTGATGCCCCCGGCGGAGGCGGCCGCCCTGCTGATCGCCCCGACCATCGTGACCAATGTGGTGCAGTTCGCCAGCGGGCCGCGGGTGGTTCCCGTGCTGCGCCGCTTCTGGCTTCTGGGGCTCGCGACCTTCGTGGGCACGCTGGTGGGCGGGGCGGGGTTCGGCGGGCTGGAATCCAAGCTGGCCCCCGCGGTGCTGGGCGGCACGCTATTGCTCTATGGAATCCTGGGCCTGAGCCGCTTTCACATCACCACGCCCGCGCGATGGCAGCCCTGGCTGTCGCCGGTGATGGGGGTGGCGTCAGGCCTGCTCACCGGCACCACGGGCGTGACGGTGATGCCCGCCGCGCCGTATCTGCAATCGCTCGGGCTGCATCGCGAGGATCTGGTGCAGGCCATGGGCCTGGCCTTTTCCATGGGCTCGTTCGGCCTCATCGCGGCTCTGTCCACCAAGGGGGCGCCGCTGGCATCGGGGCCGGCGCTGCTGGCGACGGGCGCGGCGCTCATCCCGGCCTTCGCCGGCATGGAGATCGGCAGGCGGGTGCGGGTCGCCATCTCGCAGCAGGCGTTTCGGACTTGCTTCTTCGCGGGCCTTGCCCTGCTCGGGGCAAATACCCTGGTGCGCGCCCTGCCCGTTTAACCGGCCCGCCCCCGTGGGGCAGGCCGTCGGCGGGGCAGACGGGGCTCAGTCGGCCAGGCGGTGCACGTCGTGGATCACAATGCCGGCGGACTTTTCCGGCTTCTGAAGCCATTTGCGATGGCGCAGGGTCTTCAGCGTGTCCTCGATACCCGACTGCCAATGGTCGCGCATGGAGGTGCCGGAGAATTCGAAATCCTTGAAGTCCCGTTCGTAGCTCTTCTCCTGATAGATCAGGTGGCAGATGTTGACCGGGCCGGACTTCTCGTAATCGCGCAGGGTCTGCAGGTCTTCCTCGGTGCGCAACTGCTCGGGAATGCGCATCACGGCTTCCGCATGCATGGTGCGCAGCAATTGCACCCGGCGAAACAGATCGGTGGTGTAGCGGGTGCGGCTGGAATAGCCGATGTCCTTCTGCCGCTCGATCACCGAGGACATGTCGCGCGGCAGTTCGCCCCGCGAGGAGAACAGATCCACCTGGAACACCAAGGCGCTGGGATGGTCCGGCTGGTCCAGGAGCCACTGCAGCGGGGTGTTGGAGACCACGCCACCGTCCCAATAATATTCGCCGTCGATGCGGATGGCGGGGAAGGCCGGCGGCAGAGCGCCGGAGGCCATCACATGCTCGGGGCCGATGCGGTGGGTGGTGTTGTCGAAATAGATGAAGTTGCCGGTGCGCACATTGGTGGCGCCCACGGAAAAGCGCTTCGAGCCATTGTTGATGAGGTCGAAATCCACCAGCTTCAGCAGCGTTTCCCGCAGCGGCGCGGTGTCATAGAGGCTGGTGGCGTTGGAGGCGCCGGTGGGCAGCAGCCAGGGATTGGGGGTGCGCGGCTTGAAGAAGCCGGGCTGGCCCAGATTGATGGTCGCCATGGCGCTCATCTGGTTGCGCAGCGTGCGGAAGACATCGCCTTCCGGGGTGAAGTTCCACACCTTGCGGCCGGAGACCGTCTCCCAGAATTCGCGCAACCGGGGCACGCGGTTCTCCGGGGTGTTGCCGGCGATCAAGGCGCAATTGATGGCGCCGATGGAGACGCCGGAAACCCAGTTCGGTTCCGCGCCGGCCTTGGACAGGGCCTCGTAGACGCCGGCCTGATAGGCGCCGAGCGCGCCGCCGCCCTGGAACACCAGTGCGACACGGTCATAGTCAGAAACGATCTCGGACAGATCGCTCGGAACTTCGCTCAGCAAGGTGCTCATCATATCCCCGTCTGGTTAGGCGCGATGCCGCGCGCCGGATCGGCGGGCGCACATCCTTGTGTTCGCTTTGACGTCTGCCAGTTCCGCGACCCCATGCCTGACGCATGGCCGCAAACAGGTTCCAGCACACCACCCAAAGGAGAGGACCCGCAGGAGACCAGCATGGCGCGACAGCGCGCATCATGCAAATCCCACACCGGCAGAGGTCGGAGCCTGGATAGGGGCCCGGGGCGACCGCACAGCGGGCCCCGGGGTCAGCGGATGGCCTACTTCGGCTCCGCCAGATAGTCGTAGACCACCTCGCCGAGGCCGAGCGTCAGATCGGCCCGCAGATGCAGGGCGGACACCACTTCCAGCACCGGCAGCTTGGCCACATCCGCCATGGCATGCGGATAGAGGCCGAGCGCGGCCGGGCCGGTCCAGCATTCTTTGAGGTCGATGTCTTCCAGATAATAACGCACCAGCTCGCAGATGCGCGGGGTGGCGTCCACATGCGGGATGATCTTGATGAGGAAGCTCGGGGTCTTCAGCGCCGCCAGCACCGCCGCCTTGTCGGCCGCCTTGTGCTTGTAGCCCATGGACGCATCCACGCACAGGGTCTTGCCATAGTGCAGGCGCCCGGTGAGCACGTCCTTCTCGATCTCCATCTTGGGATGGGCATACTTCTTCGGGAAGCCCCAGATCTCGCGGCCGCCGGCAATGGGCGCCTCGTCGTCCAGATACATGGAGTGGACATAGCCGCCCTCCACGCCCTCGAACTTCACCGGAATGACCTGTCCCGTTTCGGTGTAATCGCCGAAGCCGGTGGAGTCGGGCATGCGGATGAATTCATACTTCACCAGCGGCTCGTAGACCTCCAGCGGCTCGGGCACCACCTTGCGCAGCGCCTCGATGTCGGTGCGGTAGGTGATGATCATGAATTCACGATCGAAGAAGCGGTACGGCCCCGGCGGATAGGCCGGATTGGTCAGCGGCATGGAATAGGCGGTACGGCGGACGTCTTCGATCTTCATAGGCAGGCTCCAACCGGACGAGGGCTCTCGCATCTGCGAAACGCAACGGAGGTTATCGGATAACGCGGCCCGGTGACAGGCCTGCGACGGGCCATTCGGGCCCAAACGCAAGCCCCGCAGCAGCCAGCGCAATCATCCCCGAGCGCGGCCTGCCGTCAGAAATGCAGGACGCCGGCACTGCCTCCCGCAGTGCCGAAGGCCACCGCCCCGCCGTCCGCCCGCCAGCCGGCTGCGGTCACCGCCGCGCCGTCGGGCGCGCGCAGCAGGATTTCCGCCGCATCGGGAATGCGCACCATCAGCACCATGCCGTCGTCATAGCCCACCGCCAGCACCGGATCCTTCGGGTGGCAGGCCACCACGGAGACCCGCGCGGTGGACGACGGCGCCACCATGGTGGGCTGCTTGCCCATGGGACCATCCTTGGCGGAGAAGGGCCACAGGATGACTTCCGAGGAGCCGGAGGTCGCCAGCCACTTGCCGTCCGGGGTGAAGTGGAAGGACTTCACCCGCGCCGGATAGCCGGTCATGCGCATGTGGCCGCCGTCGGACACCCGCCAGCCATGCAGCGCCGGCTCCTGCATGGTGGTGACGATGAACCGTCCGTCCGGGCTGATGGCCACCCCCAGATGGGAGCCCTTCCAGCCCAGCATCTCCGGCTTGGCGCCCTGGGCATTGGGGAACCACAAGGTGACGCCGCCATAATGCGCCACCGCCAGCCGCAGCCCCTTGGGCGCAAAGGCGAGGCCCCCGACCGTGGAGGCCACCTCCAGGGCGCGCGCCTCGCCCTTGGCGGGCAGAAAATGCGCCGTCTTGCCGGCGGAATAGGCCACCGAGCTATCCGGACCCAGCGCCACGCGGTCGATCCAGCGGCCCTTGTGTTCGGCCAGGACGCGGGTGGTGCCGTCGGCCACCATCTCCACCACTCGGCCGTCATCGCCGCCGGAGACCAGCCGGTTGGCATCGCCGCGCACCTCCAGGATGCCGCCGTCATGCAGCCGGCCGTGATGCGTCTCGCTGAGGTCCATCCGCACCACATCCCCGGTCCCGGCCACCATCACGGCGGTGCCCTTGAGGAACTGCGCGGCCAGCACGTCGCCTTCCAGCGAGACGGTGCGGACCTTGTCGGTGAGGCTGGAGGGGACGGACGACATGGAGGCGGGGCTCCTTGGGGCGAGGGGCCGTGCTGCGCGGCCGGCAACGGCGGGCCTGCGCGCTCCGGCACCGGGAATGGTGAGACGGCGCACCTACATAAGGCAAGCGGCGGCGCTTGTCCCCCCGTGCCGCGGCCACGTCGGGGTGGATTTCCGCGCCTGGCAATGGCCTATGGTGCGCCCGACTCCCTCGCGAAGCGCCATGTTCGACACCCGCCTGCCCATCGACGATGCCCTGCCGGATCTGTGCGCCACCTTGCGGACGCGCGCCTGCGCCGTGCTGGTGGCCCCGCCCGGCGCCGGCAAGACCACCCGCGTGCCGCTGGCTTTGCTGGCCGAGCCCTGGGTGCAGGGGCGCAAGATATTGGTGCTGGAGCCCCGGCGCCTTGCCGCCCGCGCCGCCGCCCACCGCATGGCCGCCACCCTTGGGGAGCAGGTGGGCGACACGGTGGGCTATCGGGTCCGCCTGCGCGCGGAGGTGTCGCGGCGCACCCGCATCGAGGTGATCACCGAGGGCGTGTTCACCCGCATGGTGCTGGACGATCCGGAGCTGGCCGGCGTCGCCGCGGTGCTGTTCGACGAATATCACGAGCGCTCGCTGGACGCCGACCTGGGCCTCGCCCTGGCGCTGGAGACGCAGGCGGGCCTGCGGGAAGACCTGCGGCTGCTGCCCATGTCCGCCACGCTGGACGGCGCCCGTGTGGCTGCCCTGCTGGGCGGTGCCGGCAACCCCGCCCCGGTGGTGGAGAGCGAAGGCCGCGCCTATCCCGTGACCACCTCTTATCTCGGCCGTGATGCCCGCGCCCCCATCGACCGGCAGATGGCGGATGCGGTGCTGCGGGCCTTGTCGGCCGAGCGCGGCTCGGTGCTGGCCTTCCTGCCCGGCGCCGCCGAGATCCGCCGCACCCAGACCGCGCTCCTGCAGGCGATGCGCGATCCGGACGTGGAGATCGTGCCTTTGTTCGGCGCGCTGGACGCCGCCGAGCAGGACCGCGCCGTGCTCCCGGCGCCCAAGGGCAAGCGCAAGGTGGTGCTGGCCACCTCCATCGCCGAGACCTCGCTGACCATCGAAGGCGTGCGCATCGTGGTGGATTGCGGCCTCGCCCGCGTCCCCCGCTTCGAGCCCGACGTGGGCCTCACCCGGCTGGAGACCGTGCGCGTGTCGCGCGCCGCCGC
The DNA here is from genome assembly GCA_965227945.1 of Azorhizobium sp. Taxonomy (GTDB): domain Bacteria; phylum Pseudomonadota; class Alphaproteobacteria; order Rhizobiales; family Xanthobacteraceae; genus Azorhizobium. The sequence continues at coordinate 795,201 of CBDDGQ010000006.1, forward strand.
CGACCAGCGCCGCGGCCGGGCCGGGCGCACCGAGAGCGGGGTCTGCTACCGTCTGTGGGGCGAGGGGGAGACCGCCAGCCTGCCCGCCTTCGCCACCCCCGAAATCCTGGCCGCCGACCTGTCCGGCCTGGTGCTGGACCTCGCCGCCGCCGGGGTGCGCGATCCCCGCAGCCTGCCGTTTCTCGATCCGCCGCCGCTGCCGGCGCTCACCGAAGCCCGCGCGCTGCTGGGCGTGCTGGGCGCCATTACGGCTGACGGCGCCATCACGGCGCTGGGCCAACGCATGGCCCGCCTGCCCTTGCCACCGCGCCTCGCCCATATGGTGGTGCGCGGCGCCGACATGGGGGTCGCCGCGCAGGCCGCCGATCTGGCCGCCATCCTGTCCGAGCGGGGCCTCGGCGGCGACAGCCTCGATCTGGCCCATCGGGTGGAGGAATTCCGCCGCGAGCGCTCCCGCCGCGCCGATGACGCCCGCCGCCTCGCCGCCCGCTGGGCGGACCTGGCGCGGGGCACGGAACGGCCCGCGCGCGGACAGACCGCCCCCTCCCCCGCCGCCTTGCTGGCGCTGGCCTTTCCCGACCGCATCGCCAAGGCGCGCGGCGACGGCACCCGCTTCCTGCTGGCCAACGGCCGCGGCGCCACCGTGGACCCGGCCACCGCGCTCGCCCGCGCGCCTTATCTGGCCGTGGCCGAGGTGAGCGGGCGGGCGGACGCGGCGCGGGTGCAACTGGCGGCGGTGCTGGCGCCGGAGGAGATCGAAGCCATGTTCGCGGACGAGATCGTCACCGCTTTGGAGGTGGCCTTCGATCCGGCCACCGCCGGCGTGCGCGCCCGCGAGACCCGCCGGCTAGGCGCCCTCACCTTGGCCGATCGCCCCCGGCCCGTGCCCGAGACCGCCAGCACTGCCATGGCCTTGGCCGAGGGACTGGCGGCGCTGGGGCTTGACCGCCTGCCCTGGACCGCGGCGCTGTCCCAGTGGCGCGACCGGGTGCAATTCCTGCACGGGGCCGAAGGCGCGCCCTGGCCGGACCTGTCCGACGCGGCGCTCGCCGGCTCCGTCCGCGCGTGGCTGGCGCCCTTTCTCTCGGGCAAGTCCACCCTGGCTCAGATCGGCGGCGGCGATCTTTCCAACGCGCTGCACGCCCTGTTGCCCTATGAGCTGGTGGGACGGCTGGAGAGCGAGGCGCCGAGCCATTTCCACACCCCGGCGGGCTCGCACCTGCCCATCGACTATGCGGCCGAAGGCGGCCCCCTTTTGCCGGTTCGGGTGCAGGAGCTGTTCGGCCTCACCAGCCATCCCAGTATTGCGCGCGGCAAGGTGCCGCTGACCTTGGCGCTGCTGTCCCCGGCCCACCGGCCGATCCAGGTGACCAAGGACCTGCCGCAATTCTGGCGCGGCTCCTGGCGGGATGTGCGCGCCGACATGCGCGGGCGCTATCCCCGGCATCCCTGGCCCGAGGATCCGGCCGCGGCGCTCCCCACCAGCCGGGCCAAGCCCCGCGGCACCTGACCGGCGCTGGATCGGGGAACCGAAGGCTTGACCGGGCATTGTTCCCCGGCGTGCCGCGCGGCGCGCAGCCGGGCGCACGCGCGCATCGCGCGGCGCTGTTTGCCTGCAACCGGGGTAGACAGGTCACAATTTCATGGTATCGGGCTCTGCCCGGACCCAATTCCGCGCGGAAAGAGGCTTTTCATGTTCCCGACGCCGAAGCCCGCACTGACGCCCAACACCTATGCCTATGAATCCGAACCCATGGTGAAGCCCACCGGGTTCCGGGAGTATGACGCCCGCTGGTTGTTCCAGAAGGAAATCAACCTCATGGGCATCCAGGCGCTGGGCATGGGGCTCGGCACCTTGATGCATGAGATGGGCATCAAGCCCGAGATCGTCACCGGACACGATTTCCGCGGCTATTCCTCGTCGATCAAATATGCCCTGGTCTCCGGCCTGATGGCCGCCGGCATCAAGGTGCACGACATTGGCCTGGCCATGTCGCCCATGGCCTATTTCGCCCAGTTCGCTTTGGACGTGCCGGCGGTCGCCATGGTCACCGCCTCGCACAACGACAATGGCTGGACCGGCGTGAAGATGGGCGTCAACCGCCCCCTCACCTTCGGCCCCGACGAGATGACCCGCCTCAAGGACATCGTGCTCGGCGCCAAGTTCGACCTGCGCGGCGGCGGCGCCTACGAATTCGTGGCGGACTTCCCCGAGGTCTATATCAAGGACCTCACCGACCGGCCCAAGCTCAAGCACCCCATCAAGGCGGTGGTGGCCTGCGGCAACGGCACGGCGGGCGCGTTTGCCCCGCGCATCCTGGAAGCGCTGGGCGTCGAGGTGGTGCCGCTGGACACCGAGCTGGACCACTCCTTCCCCAAATACAATCCGAACCCCGAAGACATGGAAATGCTCCATGCCATGCGCGACGCGGTGCTGGCCTCCGGCGCTGACGTGGCGTTGGGCTTCGACGGCGACGGCGACCGCTGCGGCGTGGTGGACAATGAGGGCGAGGAGATCTTCGCCGACAAGATGGGCGTGATGCTGGCCCGCGATCTGGCCAAGATCTACCCCAACCCCACCATCGTGGTGGATGTGAAGTCCACCGGCCTGTTCGCCACCGATCCCGAGCTGATCAAGCTCGGCGTGAAGGCGGATTATTGGAAGACCGGCCATTCCTACATGAAGCGCCGCGTCAACGAGACCGGTGCCCTGGTGGGCTTCGAGAAGTCCGGCCACTATTTCTTCAACGCCCCCATCGGCCGCGGCTATGACGACGGCCTGGTCTCGGCCATCGCGGTGCTGGACATGCTGGACCGCAATCCCGGCAAGAAGCTCTCGGAACTGCGGCTGGCTTTGCCCAAGACCTGGTCCTCGCCCACCATGTCGCCCCACTGCGCGGACGAGGCCAAATACGGCATCGTCGCCGACGTGGTGAAGCATTACGAGAAGGCGCAGGCCGACGGCGCCAGCGTCACCGGCCAGCCGATCCGCGATCTGGTCACTGTCAACGGCGTGCGCGTGACGACCGAGGACGGGACCTGGGGCCTGGTGCGGGCCTCGTCCAACAAGCCGGAACTGGTGGTGGTGGTGGAAAGCCCGGTCTCCGAGCAGCGCATGCGCGACATGTTCAAGGAGATCGACGGCGTGCTGCGCACCCATCCCGAAGTGGGCGCGTACAACCAGACCATCTGAGGCGTGTCGTCGTTCAGTCACGACCTCAACCTATGAGTTCGGCCCGCGCTGTGTGCGCGCGGGCCGTCCACCTGCGGCCCCGGCATTTGCGAAGGTCCCCATGTCCCGGCTGATGTCGCTGCTTGTCGCCACCGTGCTGCCCGTGGCTGCGGCTCTGCCGCTGCTGGGCGTGCTGCAGGCCTGGGCCCAGCACACCGGTCCGGTGGCGCCCGCGCCCGGACTGCCCACCGTTCAGACCTTGGCGATGCCGCCCATGCCGCTGGCGCAGGTGACGGTGCCCGGCGGCAAGACGCTCAAGCTCAATGTGGGCCTGGGCTCGGCGGCCTTCCGCAGCCCCGCCGATCCGCCGGGAGTGATCTGGACCCTCACCGACCGCGGCCCGAACATCGATTGCGCCGACGCCCAGGCGCTGACCGGCCGCTCCACCGCGCAGATCTGCGCCGGTGACACGAATGCCAAGATCTTCCCCCTGCCGGCCTTCACCCCCACGCTCTATAAATTGCACATCGGCGCCAATGGCGCCGTGGCGGTTCTGGCCGCCCTGCCGCTGAAGGGCACGTCGGGCAAGCCCATCACCGGCCTGCCCAATCCGCTGGCCCATGCCACCACAGAGGCCGCTTACGACATCTCCGGCGCGGTGATCGCCCCCGATCCCTCCGGGCTCGACACCGAGGCGCTGGTGCGCCTGCCCGACGGCAGCTTCTGGATCGGCGAGGAATACGGCCCTTCGCTGCTGGAGGTGGGCCCCGACGGCACCATCCGTCGCCGCCTCGTGCCGGCGGGCGTGGAGGCGGATCTGGCAACGGCCGACTATCCGGTGGAGGGCGTGCTGCCGGCGATCCTGGCCAAGCGGCAGATCAACCGGGGCATCGAAAATCTGGCGCTCTCCCCGGACGGCGCCTTTCTTTATGTGCTGCTGCAGAGCCCGCTGGCCAATCCGGACAAGGCGGCCTTTGCACGCTCGCCCCTGTCCCGGCTGCTCAAGCTGGAGCGGGCCACCGGCAAGCTGGTGGGGGAATATGTCTATCCAGAGGATCCGCCCAACAGCTTCCATGCGGATAAGCTGAAAAAGGATGCGCAGCAGGGCGAAGTGCGCATGAGCGAGATGACCGCCGTGGGTCCGGACCGCCTGCTGGTGCTGGAGCGCATCGCCAAGACCACCAAGCTCTATCTGGTGGATCTGAAGGGTGCGGTGCCCGTGCCCTCCCGCTTCGACGACCCGGCCACACGACCGACCCTGGAGCAGATCCCGCTCGAGGCCTTCGCAGCCAATGAATTGGTCCCTCTGGTGAAGACGCCGATCCTGGACGGCGCCGACCTGAAACACATGCCCACCAAGATCGAAGGCATGGCGCTTATGTCCGACCAGGATCTGGTGCTGGTGACCGACAGCGATTTCGGCATCGACGGCGCGCCGACGCAGATGCTGCGCCTGCATTTCCCCGCCCCCGTGCTGCACTGATCCCCCTCCACACGAAAACGCCCCGGCCGTGCCGGGGCGTTCGTTCCGGACACCGCGTCCCTATTCGGCTGCCGCCGATGCCAAAGCCGGCGTCCGGCCCAGTTTCACCGCCCAGAGCGCGGTGAGCATGGCCGCCAGCGGCACCAGCGCCGCCACCAGCGGGATGAAGCCGAGCCCCGGCCCGTAATCGATCACCATGCCGCCCAGCCAGGCGCCGATGGCGTTGCCCAGGTTGAAGGCTGCGATGTTGAAGCTGGAGGCCAGGCTCTGTCCCGCGCCTTGCGCCTTCTCCAGCACCCACATCTGCAGGGGGGCCACGGTGGCAAACGCCACCGCGCCCAGAAGGCCCACCAGGGCCACCGCCGCGATGGCATTGTGCAAGCCAAAGGTGAGGCCCGCCAGCACCACGGAGAGCGCCAGCAACGTGGCGAATACGGTGGGCACCAGCTTCCAGTCCGCCAACCGGCCGCCGGCCAGATTGCCCACCACCAGCCCGGCGCCGAACACCAGCAGGATGGGTGACACCGCGGATTCCGAGAAGCCGGTGATTTCGGTGAGCATGGGGGCGATGTAAGTGAAGGCGGCGAACACCCCCACCCAACTCAGCACCGTGGTGGCAAGCCCCAGCAGCAGCGGCGCGCGGGTGAGCACCGCCAGATCATGCTTCAGGCTGGTCTTCTCCATGGGCGCGTTGGATTTGGGCACCAGCAGCGCGATCACCGCGAAGGCGACCACCCCGACCACCGTCACGGCCCAGAAGGTGGAGCGCCAGCCATAGTGCTGGCCCAGCCAGGTGCCGAACGGCACGCCGAGTATGTTGGCCACGGTGAGGCCGGTGAACATGATGGCGATGGCCGAGGCCTTCTTGTTGGCCGGCACCAGCCCCGTGGCCACCACCGAGCCAACCCCGAAGAAGGTGGCGTGGGCAAAGGCGGTGAGCACGCGCGCCGCCATCAAGGTGGCATAGTCCGGCGCCAAGGCGCAGGCGGCATTGCCGATGGTGAAAACGGCCATGAGGCCCAGGAGCACTGCCTTGCGCGGCCAGCGGGCGGTGAGGATGGTCAGCACCGGCGCCCCCACCACGACCCCCAGCGCATAGCCGGAAATCAGCAGGCCGGCGGAGGAGAGCGTGACCTTGAGGTCCGCGCTCACCTCCAGCAGCAGGCCCATGATGACGAATTCGGTGACGCCGATGCCAAAGGCACCTGCGGTCAAGGCATAGAGAGCAAGGGGCATGATCGATCCATCGCAAGACGAGAGAGCGGCATTGCCGCGTTGCAGCGAAAATGGACCGTAGCTCGCAGTTGAACTAGATTGCTTGAACGAAAATGATCTTTGAATTGAACTCACCATGGCCCGCCTCGACGTCAATCGCTCCGGCGAAATGGAAGTGTTCGTGAAGGTGGTGGAGCAGGCCGGCTTCTCCGCCGCCGCGCGCGCCTTCCGCATGACGCCCTCTGCCGTGAGCAAGCTGGTCTCGCGCCTGGAAGCCCGGCTCGGCGCCCGACTGGTGAACCGCTCCACCCGCCGCCTGCAACTCACCGCCGAGGGCCGCGCCTTCTATGACCGCGCGGTCGCGGTGCTGGCGGACCTGGATGCTGCCGAGCGCAGCGTCGCCGCCGACGAGGTGCCCAGCGGCCCCTTGCGGGTGACCGCCACCCTGGCGTTCGGCACCCACTTGCTCCTCCCCACCGCGCCCGCCTTCCTGGCCCGCCATCCCGCCGTGTCGCTCAACATCGTGCTCACCGACGCGGTGGTGGATCTGATGGCGGAACGCACCGACATCGCCCTGCGCACCGGCCCGCTGAAGGGCTCAACCCTCGTGGCCCGCAAGCTCGGGGCCTCGCGCATGGTGATCGTGGGTGCGCCGGACTATCTGGCCCGCACCGGCATGCCCCAGGTGCCGGCGGATCTGGAGCGGCACAATCTGTGCGGCTTCTGCTTCCAGCGGCAGATCGATGGCTGGCCGCTGATGGTGGACGGCATCGAGCAGCGCATCGTCCCGGACGGCAACACCCAGGTGAGCGACGGGGAGAGTCTGCGCCATCTGGCTCTGGCCGGGGGCGGGCTGGCGCGGCCGGCCCTGTACCATGTGGCGGCCGACATCGCCGAAGGGCGACTGGTGCCGGTGCTGGAGGACTTCAACCCGGGCGATCTGGAACCCACCCATGCGGTCTATCTGGGCCAGGGCGGGCACATGCCGGCGCGGGTGCGGGCCTATCTGGATTTTCTGGTGGAGATGGTGGCGCCGCGCTTCGTTGCGGCGGGCGGCGGCGATCCGCACACGCTGGCGCGCAGCGCGCAACGCTAAAGGCGGCCGGGGACTGCCCCGGCCGCAGGCGCTCAGGCCGAACGCTTCAGCGTCTCGCTGGCGGCGATCAGATCGGCCAGCGAGGGCTTTTCCGCCAGGGAGCCCGTGGGGCTGATGAGGCCGCGGGCGCCGGTCAGCGCGCCGCGCTTCAGCTCCACCGCCAGCAGGCGGGCGGGGTCGAACGGGCCGGGCATCCACAGGCCGGCGGTCTTCGCCGACGAGAAGCCGAAGCGCTCATAATACGGCGCGTCGCCCACCAGCAGCACCGCCGCATGGCCGAGCGTGCCGGCGCGATCCAGCGCCGCATGCATCATGGCGCCGCCCAGACCGCGGTCGCGGAACCACGGGTGGACGGCCAATGGGCCGAGCAGCAGTGCCGGCCGGCCGGGACCGGCGGAGACGTGCCACAGCCGCACGGTCGCCACCATGCGTCCGTCCGGTCCATGGGCGGCCAGCGCCAAGCCGTCCGCCGGCTGGCGGCCTTCGCGGATCAGTTCCGACGCCTTCTCGAACCGCTGCGGCATGCACAGGTCCAGCAGGGCCTCGCGCGCGGCGGCCTCTTCCCATGTTTCAGCGACAATCTCAGTCATCAGCACCTCCTGTGCCACAACCGTTGGCCGAAAGACGCCCATCCGGCAGAGCACTGCTCTGCCGACCCGAAAGGCCCAGGATGGGTGCGGAAGATGAGGGGTCTTAACCCCTCAGATCACGTAGGACTTCAGCGGCGGGAAGCCGTTGAACGCCACCGCCGAATAGGTGGTGGTGTAGGCGCCGCAGGCCTCGATCAGCACCTTGTCGCCGATGGAGAGCGACAGCGGCAGATGCACCGGGGTCTTCTCATACATCACATCGGCGGAATCGCAGGTGGGGCCGGCCAGCACGCACGGGGCGGTGTCGTCGCCGTCGCGCGGGGTGCGCAGCGGGTAGCGGATCGCCTCGTCCATGGTCTCGGCCAAGCCGCCGAACTTGCCGATGTCCAGATAGACCCACCGCATGGTGTCGGTTTCGGCCTTCTTGGAGATCAGCACCACTTCGGTCTCGATCACGCCGGCATTGCCGACCATGCCGCGACCGGGCTCCATGATGGTCTCCGGGATCGCATTGCCGAAGTGCTGGCGCAGCGAGGAGAAGATTGCGTCGCCATAGGCTTTGGCCACCGGCACGTCCTGGAGATACTTGGTGGGGAAGCCCCCGCCCAGATTGACCATGGACAGCGAGAGGCCGCGCTCAGCGCATTCCTTGAAGATGCCGGCGGCAGAGGACAGCGCCTGATCCCAGGCATGCACATTCTTCTGCTGCGAGCCCACATGGAACGACACGCCATAAGGGGTCAGGCCGAGGCGATGGGCATGCTCCAGCACATCCGGCGCCATCTCGGGCACGCAGCCGAACTTGCGGGACAGCGGCCATTCGGCGCCGGCCCCGTCGCACAGAATGCGGCAGAACACTTTCGCGCGCGGCGCCACACGGCCGATCTTCTCGACCTCTTCGTAGCAATCCACCGCGAACAGGCGCACGCCCAGCTTGAAGGCGCGCTCGATGTCGCGCTCCTTCTTGATGGTGTTGCCAAACGAGATGCGGTCCGGCGTGGCACCGGCGGCCAGCACCATCTCGATTTCCTGCACCGAAGCCGCGTCGAAGCACGAGCCCAGCTCCGCCAGCGCCTTCAGAATGGCAGCGTCGGGATTGGCCTTGACCGCATAGAACACGCGGGTATCCGGCAATGCGCGCGCGAACGCCGCATAATTGGCGCGGACGATGTCGAGATCCACAACGACGCACGGACCATCTTCGCGTCGGGTCTTAAGAAATTCGCGGATGCGATCGGTCATGGTAACCTCCCGTGACCTTGAAGCCTCGTGAAGTGCGGTCTCCCGCACGACGACAGTCAGGCGGAGCGCGACACACATCGCCGCGTTCCGGGACACGCGCTCGAGCAGCACAAAGGCGGTGTGGACGCGCCTTGTCCTGTCGGGCCGTGCCCGCTTCGCCGGATTTTCACCGGCCGCATATCGCGCCGAGCGGCATCGAACCGGCCACGCAGCCAAAGGCCGAGCGGAAGGCTCATACGATGCGCACGATTGGAAAGGGGTTTCCCTCTCCGCACGGCCGGCAAGATGTAGTGCCTCTTCAGTAACGTCGACCTTTGGAGGGCCGGCAGAGACCAAAAAAGCCCGCTACGTCGTTGCTTCAAGTCACGTCCCCTGCTGAGAGCAGGGTGGGCCGGTTCCCTCCGGCTACCGATCGTCCTGGCGGCTTTCCGGCCTCTTGTCCGGACTTCCGCCGATCGGCACGCAACCACAGGCACGTGCGAAATTGGGCCAGGCGGATTTAGGGAAATTCGCCCGCCTTCGCAAGCGGCAATTTCAAGGTGATGCTTCCTATTTGGAGCACATTTGCCGAGCCGACTGACCATTTCCGCGGCAGATGCTTCCGAAATGGCGGATTCCGGCCATTTCGCCCCTCATGCGCGCCCGGCATCCGCCCGTCCGGCATGCAGCGCTGCATGCCCGCTCCGCGCCCACCACAGATATCAGTCCGATACGAAGCCGACTTGGCACCGGCCAGGGGCGGGGCATTGGCGTTGCTTGATTCGCCGCTGTCCCGGGCGGCGCTTTCCCGGCGCCGCGGCAAGGGGCCGGGTCGTGTTCGCATCCGGACTTTCCCATTGCCACGGCCACCCGCGTTGGATCGCCGCGTTTGCCGGCCGAGGTCTTGATCGAGCGCAAGGGAGGGAGCAAGGTGCCGGCCTAGGATTAGACCAGTTCGCGTTCACGCTCCGCCCCCGGATCTCGAATGAATTACGATCAGTTCTTTGCCGATGCCGTTGATGCCCTGCGCCGGGAGCGTCGCTACCGCACGTTCGCCGACATCGAACGGGATGCGACGCGCTTTCCGCGCGCCATCTGGCATTCGCCGGGCGGCCCCCGCGAGATCACCGTGTGGTGCTCCAACGATTATCTCGGCATGGGCAGCCATCCCGATGTGGTGGAAGCCATGCGGGCCACCGCCCTGACGCGTGGCGCCGGTGCCGGCGGCACCCGCAACATCTCCGGCAACAGCCATGAGATCGTCGTGCTGGAACGCGAACTGGCGGACCTGCATGGCAAGGATGCGGGCCTGGTGTTCACCTCCGGCTATGTCTCCAACGAGACCGGCATCTCCACCATCGTCAAGCTGATCCCCGATTGCGTGGTGATCTCCGACGAGCTCAATCACAATTCCATGATTGCCGGGGTCCGCATGGGCGGCCGGCAGAAGGCGATCTTCCGCCACAACGACCTCGATCATCTGGAAGAGCTGCTCCAGGCCGCGGGCAGCCGCCCGAAGCTGATCGTGTTCGAGAGCGTCTATTCCATGGACGGCGACATCGCCCCCATTGCCGCCATCTGCGATCTGGCCGAGCGCTACGGCGCCATGACCTATCTGGATGAAGTGCATGCGGTGGGCATGTATGGCCCGCGCGGCGCCGGCGTCGCCGAGCGCGACGGCGTCATGCACCGCATCGACGTCATCGAGGGCACGCTGGGCAAGGCGTTCGGCGTGGTGGGCGGCTATCTCACCGGCAACCGGGTGGTGATGGATGCAGTGCGCTCCTACGCGCCCGGCTTCATCTTCACCACCGCTCTGCCCCCGGCCATCGCCGCCGCCGCCACCGCCTCGGTGCGCCATCTGAAGGCGTCCACCAAGGAACGCGACGGCCAGCGCGCCCAGGTGTCCAAGGTGAAGGCGGCGCTCGCCGCCGCCGGCCTGCCGCAGATGGACACGCCCACCCACATCATTCCCATCATGGTGGGCGATGCCAAGGCCTGCAAAGCCGCCTGCGACGTGCTGCTGACCGAGCATTCCATCTATATCCAGCCGATCAATTATCCCACGGTGCCGCGCGGCACTGAGCGGCTGCGCATCACCCCGACCCCGTTCCATGACGACAAGCTGATCGCCCAGCTGGCGGAGGCGCTGACGGATGTGTGGTCGCGCCTCGACCTGCCGCGGGTGCGCGACGCCGGCCAGGACCGGCGCACGGTGGCCATGGGCACGGCGCCCATCGCCATGCCCATCGCCGGCGGCTGAGGCCATCGGCGTTTCGCTGTGAGGAGCCCGGGCTGGTCCCGGGCTTTTTCATGCCTGGACCCTGGGACCTGGAGACTTCGGATGGCATCGCCACTGCGCCCGCAGGAGCCGACCCTCGGAGGCTCCACGTCGGGCTCGCGGCGCCACGGCCCCGTCGGCTTGCATAAAGCGGCGACCGCGTTTCTGTTGGCGTGTCTCGCCGCCCCGCTGGCAGCCCCGCCCGCTGCGGCGGCCGGCGGCGACGATGGTCCCTCGTTCGCTTGCTCGGCGGCCCGTACGGCGGCGGAAAAGGCCATCTGCGCCAACCCGGCCCTGGCCGCCTTGGATCGGCGCATGGCCGCCGCTTATGCCAAGGCCATGGCGGCGCTGGATGCCGGCGGACGCGCCGCCCTGCGCAGCGACCAGCGCTTCTTTCTGGAAGCCCGGGACATCCAGATGACGCAGGCCAGACCGGAGGATTATGACCTCAAGGGCGACATGCAGTCCCGCGCGGCGCTCCTGGAGGCCATCGACCCGGCCGCCCGCGCCGGCTGGGGCGGGAGCTGGGTCAATACAGCGGGCCAGATCGTCGTCACGCCAGCCCCGAACGACACCTTCGCGGTCAGCATCTCCACCGTGCAACCCTACCCCAGCTATCCCATGTGCGACCTGACCGCCACCGGCCGGCCGGCGGGGACCGCGCTGGTGGTGGGCGGAAGCCCGCCGGAGCGCAAAGCCAATGACGGCTGGACGGTGACCCTCACCCGCAAGGGCATGCTGATCGCCGCCGAACTGGTCCGCCCCAAGGGTGTCGACGCCGGCGGCCCGCCCTTCTGCGGCTTCCGCGCCTTCATCGACGGCACGTACCTGCCCCTGCGCCCGGCGTCGGGGCAGCGGACACCGTAATAGGCAGCGGAACCCGACGCGCTGATGCCACGGAGACGACCCGTGTGCCGGGCCGCGTTCAGGCCCGCAACGGCGCCGTCGCGCGCCAGACCAGTTGGACCAGCTCGATGGAGATGACGAACGCCAGCAGCTTGAATGCCAATTGGCGCGCTCCGGGGAGGCTGGACATGCGCGCCCCCACATAGCCGCCCACGATGCTGCCGAGGGCCAGAACGCCGCCCTCAACCCAGAGAATTTTGCCGCTATGGGCGAAGATCAGCACCGGCAGCAGCGACGTGACGGCGATCAGCAAATTCTTCAACGCATTGGCTTGCGGCAGATCGTAATAGAACACCAGCATCAAGACCAGAAGCAGATAGGTGGCGCCGTCGAGAACGATGAAGCCGAGCCAGAAGCCCACGAAGAACACCATCAACATGCCGCGCCAGTGGAGCCTCGGCAGCCGTCCGTCCGATTGCGACAGGATCTTCTTGAGTTTGGTGAACAGGAGCACCAAGGCGATCAGCACCGCGCCATTGACGAAATGCTCCAGCTGCCGGTCGGTGAGGGCTTCGGCGGCATAGACACCCGCGATGCTGCCCAAGGCCGCCGGGGGCACCAGTCGAATGGCGGCGCTCCAGTCCATTTGGCCCCGCCGGGCGAAGGTCAGGGCGGCCATGACCGCCCCCACCAGCACTGGCAAGCGGTTGGTGGCGTTGGCCACCCCCTCATTCATGCCGAGAAAGAGGATCAGCAGCGGCAGGCTCACGGCGGTGCCGGACGAGGCCAGCGTATTCAGCAGCCCGCAGACAAGGCCGCCAACGACGAGGATCGCCCAATAAAATGGATTGCTCGGATCCAACATCCATCCGCACTCCCGATCAGAATTTTCGGGGGTACTCTAGTGGGACCGGAAGCTTGGCGGTCAAGAGAGGTGAAACACCAGATGCAGATGGGGCTGTTTTTAGACACCCCATTGCTTGCGTTCCATATCCAATTTAGATGTTAGCCGGGACTTGTTTCAATCCAAGCTTGTATTATCGGCGGCCGCCCAAGAACGTATCGACAAACCAGCGGTCCAGCGTCATCGGCTCTTCCTGCGGGCGCGGAGCCTGCGGCGGCAGGGTGCCGACGATGGCCGGGGGGGCCTCATCCGGCACCGCGCCCGGCGGCAGCAGCCCACCGAGGCCCGCCTGCGGCGGCTGGCCATAACCCACATAGGACTTGCCCGCGCCGGGCAGGTCGGTGGGCGGCAGGTCCTTGTGCGCCACCTTCATGTAGCGGCTCCAGATCTCCGCCGGGAGATTGGCGCCCGAGGCCTTCTTGGTGGGCGAGGAATCGTCATTCCCCAGCCAGACCGCGGTGACGAAATGCGCCGTATAGCCCACGAACCAAGCGTCGCGATAATCCTGCGAGGTGCCGGTCTTGCCGGCGGCATCCCAGCCCGGCAGTTCCGCCCGACGGCCGGTGCCGGTGACAATGGTCTGCTCCAGCATGTGGTTCATCATGGCCACATATTCCGGCGCGATCACCCGCCCCGGCCCGGAGGCCGCGCGGTCATAGAGCACCTTGCCGTCGGCACTCTTCACCCCGTCGATGACGTAGGGAATGACGCCGATGCCGCCATTGGCGAACGGCACATAGGCCGAGGCCATCTCCAGCACGGATACTTCCGAGGTGCCGAGCGCGATGGAAGGGTTGGGGTCCAGGGTCGAAATGATGCCGAGGCGATGGGCGGTGGCCACGATCGCCTTCGGCCCCACTTCCAGCGCCAGACGCACCGAGACCGTGTTCAGCGACATCGACAACGCCTGTTGCAGCGTCACCGGTCCGAGATACTGGTGGCTGGCGTTCTCCGGCTTCCAGCCCTTGAGCTGGATCGGGCCATCTTCGCGCACGGTGTCGGGGGTCAGCCCCTTCTCCAGCGCGGTCAGATAGACGAACGGCTTGAACGAGGAGCCCGGTTGGCGCTTCGCCGTTACCGCGCGATTGTACTGGCTGTCCTCATAGGAGCGCCCGCCCACCAGGGCTTTCACCGCGCCGTCGGTGTCCATCGACACCACCGCCCCCTGGCCGACGCCGAACTTGGCGCCCTGCTTGTTGAGCGTATCCGTGAGCGCGGCCTGCGCCGTCTGCTGCAACACCGGGTCGATGGTGGTGCGCACATAGACGTCGCCGGACAAGGTGCCCACATAGGAATCCAGCTGGTCCATCACCCAGTCGGCCACATAGCCGATGGAATCCGGCGTGCTGGGCTTTGCCACCGTGGCCGGGCGCGCCAGCGCCGTCTTGGCCATGTCCTCGGTGATCAGCCCCTGCTCGCGCATGGCGGCCAGCACGAGGGCCGCGCGATCCTGCGCCGCCTTGAGGTTACGGGTGGGGGCGAGGCGCGAGGGCGCATTCACCAGCCCCGCCAGCATGGCCGCCTCGGACAAGGTCACGTTGCGCGCGGATTTGTTGAAATAGCGCTGGGCGGCGGCCTCCACCCCATAGGCGCCGTTGCCGAAATAGACCCGGTTCAGATAGAGGTCGAGAATCTCATTCTTGGTGAATTTCTTCTCCAGCCACAGGGCCAGCACCAGCTCCTGGATCTTGCGCGAGAAGGTGCGCTCCTGGGTCAGAAACAGGTTCTTCGCCAATTGCTGGGTCAGGGTCGAGCCGCCCTGGCGCACCCGCCGCGACACCAGATTGGCCGCCACCGCGCGCCCGAGGCCCAGCGGATCCAGCCCGAAATGCTCGAAGAAGCGCCGGTCCTCGATGGCCACGAACGCCTGCGGCAGATAGGCCGGCAGCGCTTTCAGCGGCACTTCCGCACCGCCCATGTCGCCGCGGGTGGCCAAAGGCTTGCCGTCGGCGGCGAGAATCATCACCGTCGGCGGGCGCTTGGGCACCATCAGGGTCTGCATGGGCGGCAGCTTGGAGGCCTCATAGCCCACCAGGCCCGCCACCCCCACCACCACCCACAGCAGCAGGATCAAGCCCCACTTCACCAGGCCGAACAGCGAGAACAGGCCGCGCTTGCGGGCGCGCTTGGGCGCCTTGCCGGTGCCGCCGCGGCTGGTGCGGCCGCGGGTGTCTTTCTCGCTTCGGCGCGCAGGGGCGATGGGGTCCTCGCTTTCCAGATCCTCGTCGCGGCGCGGCGCCTCGCGGGCAGCTTTGCGGGTCGCCCCCTTGCGATCCGGGGTCGCGGAGGGCCCGCCGGGGCGGTCGCCGGGCTCCAGGCGGATGTCAAACAGGCTCTCCGGGCGTTCCAGCAAAGGTTCGCGCCGTTCCTGTCTGCCTGTTCCGCGCCCCGCCATGAATGGTCCCGTCCGCTGTTCGTAAGGTGAGACCTGAAAGACCTTCGAATGCGGCCATTTAAGGTTCGGTTACCTCGCAGGGCCGAACTTGCGTGCATTTCCCGTTATGCGCGCATGGGAATGCGATCACGCCGCAGCGCGCCGTGACGCGCGCCCGCGATTGCGATAAACGGGAAGACCCTGCCCCGTGGGGCGCCTCGAAGATCTGCATGACCGCCCTGCGCCCCAACCGTCCGTCCCGCACCATCGCCGAGCCCTTCGAGGGCACCAAGCTGAAGGCGGAGATCCTGGCCATCGCCAAGGCCCATGGTGGCCGGGAGGCGGACATCCGCCCCGCCGTGGTGGCGCGCTTCAAGCAGGCGCTGGCGGACGGCCGCCGCGAAGCCGAGCGCCTGCTGATGGCAGACGGATCCGGGCGCATGTGTTCCATGCGCCTCTCCGCCTTGCAGGATGCGATCATCGCGGCGGCGCACGAAGTGGCGACCACCATCCTTTATCCGGTGGAGAACCCGACCCGCGCCGAGCGCATGGCGGTGGTGGCGGTGGGCGGCTATGGCCGCGGCATGCTGGCGCCGGGCTCCGACACCGATTTGCTGTTCGTGCTGCCCTATAAGCAGACCGCCTGGGGCGAGAGCGTGGCCGAGGCCATGCTCTATATCCTGTGGGATCTGGGCCTGAAGGTGGGCCATGCCACCCGCTCGGTGGACGAATGCCTGCGCCAGGCCCGCGCCGATGTGACCATCCGCACGTCGATCCTGGAAGCCCGCTTCCTGGTGGGCGACAAGGCGCTGTTCGACGACCTGGAAAAGCGCTTCGACAAGGAAGTGGTGGAGGGCACCGGCGCCGAATTCGTCGCCGCCAAGATGGCTGAGCGGGAGGAGCGGCTGCGCCGCGCCGGCACCTCGCGCTATCTGGTGGAGCCCAACGTCAAGGAGAGCAAGGGCGGCCTGCGCGATCTGCACACGCTGTTCTGGATCGCCAAATATGTCTACCGAGTCCATTCCACCGACGAACTGGTGGCCAAGGGCGTGTTCACCAAGGACGAAGCCAAGCTGTTCATGCGCTGCGAGGACTTTCTGTGGTCCGTGCGCTGCCATCTGCACTTCCTGACCAACCGCGCCGAGGAGCGGCTCTCGTTCGATCTCCAGCGGGAGATGGCCGAGCGGCTCGGCTATACGGAGCATCCCGGCCAGCAGGACGTGGAGCGCTTCATGAAGCACTATTTCCTGGTGGCCAAGGAAGTCGGCGATCTCACCGCCATCCTCTCCGCCGCTTTGGAAGCGCGCCACGAGAAGAGCGTGCCCGGCCTCAAGGGCATGGTGGAGCGGCTGCGCGGCGGCCCTAAGCGCGTGAAGCTGAAGGAAAGCGCCGATTTCTGGATCGACCATGAGCGGCTCAACGTCATCGATGACGAGGTGTTCAAGCGCGACCCGGTGAACCTCATCCGCCTGTTTGCGGTGGCGGACAAGCGCGACGTGAACTTCCACCCCGACGCTTTGCGCCTCGCCGCCCGCTCGCTGAACCTGATCGATGCCAAGCTGCGGGAGAGCCCCGAGGCCAACCGGCTGTTCCTGGACGTGCTGTGCTCGAAGAATGCGCCCGAGCAGGTGCTCCGGCGCATGAATGAGGTGGGCGTGCTGGGGCGGTTCGTGCCGGAGTTCGGCAAGGTCGTCGCCATGATGCAGTTCAACATGTACCACCACTATACGGTGGACGAGCATCTGCTGCGCTGCATCGGCATTCTGTCTGAGATCGAGCGCAAGACCAATCCCGAGAATGGCGTCGCCAATGATCTGATGGCCACCATCAAGCCGCGCCACCTGCTCTATGTGGCGCTGCTGCTGCACGACATCGCCAAGGGCCGGCCCGAGGACCATTCGGTGGCCGGCGCCCGCATCGCCCGCAAGCTGTGCCCGCGCTTCGGCCTCACCGCCGCCGAGACCGAGACGGTGGCCTGGCTGGTGGAGCAGCATCTGGTGATGTCCACGGTGGCCCAGTCGCGCGATCTGTCTGACCGCAAGACCATCGAGAATTTCGCCGCCGTGGTGCAGAATCTCGATCGCATGAAGATGCTCACCGTGCTCACCACCGCCGACATCCGCGCGGTGGGGCCCGGCGTGTGGAACGGCTGGAAGGCGCAGCTGCTGCGCACGCTCTATTACGAGACCGAGCCGGTGCTGACCGGCGGCTTCTCGGAAGTGGATCGCGGCAAGCGCGTGACGGTGGCCCAGGCGCAATTGCGCCATGCGCTGTCCGACTGGACCGACGCCCAGTTCACCACTTATGCCGGGCGGCATTATCCGCCCTATTGGCTGCGGGTGGACCTGGAGACCAAGGTGCGCCACGCCCGCTTCATCGACGCCACCGAAGTGGCGGGGCGGAGCCTGGCCACCAGCGCCGAGATCGAGCCGGAGCGCGGCATCACCGTGCTCACCGTTCTCGCCCCCGATCATCCCAAATTGCTGTCGGTGATCGCCGGGGCCTGTGCGGCGGCGGGGGCGAACATCGTCGATGCGCAGATTTCCACCACCACCGACGGTCTGGCGCTGGACACCATTTCCGTGCGCCGCGCCTTCGACCGCGACGAGGACGAGGCCCGCCGCGCGGGGCGCATCCGCGACGCCATCGAGAAGGCGCTGACCGGCGACGTGCGCCTGCCGGACGTGATGGCCCGCAAGCTGCCCAAAGCCAAGCGCACCTTCTCGGTGGAGCCGGAAGTCACCGTGAACAACGCCTGGTCCAACCGCCACACGGTGGTGGAAGTCTCCGGCATTGACCGGCCGGGGCTGTTGTTCGAACTGACCACCACCTTGTCGAAGCTCAACCTCAACATCGCCTCGGCCCACGTCGCCACCTTCGGCGAGCGGGCGGTGGACGTGTTCTACGTCACCGATCTGATGGGCGCGAAGATCACCGGCGCGGCCCGCCAGTCGACCATCCGGCGGGCGCTGATCGGGGTGTTCGAGGGCTCGTTCGATGAAGAGGAGCCGCCGCGGCGGGCGGTGGCGCGGGGGTGAGGGGGAACTGACGTTATAACAGATCCGCGAATTATCAGTATCGCCCCATAAGCTCCCATTGTTCCCAAGGGGGCGCTTCACCTAAGCGTAGAGCCTCCAGGATACATCGAACTACAATATCCAATCCAGCTGTTCCAGAAGCTTCATTCGCGGAGTTTGAAGATCCCAATCCGCCAGTATGAGTAATGTGACTTCTTAGAGAATAGAATTTCTTCACTTTCTTCCTGATATCGCAACGCTCCGCGATATCCCCACCCAGTAGTAGAGCGGCCCTACGAGATAGGCGATCACCAATTTCGCCTCGATCATCCCTATCGCCAAGCAGAACCTCAAGAGCTATTCCTGCATCGATAATCTTATCTATAATGTAACGGCGCTTAAGAGCCAAAGATGCCCTCTGAACAGAAAGATCGAATACGCCGCGAAAATCGGCTGACAAATTTTCATGTTTTAAAATTATTTCTTTAACGAGATCCCATTCGACGCGCCGATTTACAATAAAATCAAACTTGATTTCATCCGAAGACATGGCCCACATACTGCCCTGCTCAACATCTTCGAAATCAGAATCTACGTACTCGACCCATGCGCGCCCGGAGAAAACCGGTCCCGCAGCAGCAATAGATAGTAAATGAACCAAAAATTCCATTTCCTTTATTTTATTTTGAAGCACACCATCATTCGATGACGGAACCCAGAAATTTCCTAACCTGACATCACAAACCAACGCTGCAGACGGCTGGCAGACAATTGGTCTAGGAATTTCATCAAAGATATCCGGATCAAAAACCTCTGCCTTTTTATGTTTGGAATTTGGTAGATCTTCAAAAGGCACTATTGACAATTTTTCATTTAAAGAAATTAATTCATCAACTTTCAACCCATATATAAATCGTACACAACGGGCATCAACTGAGCTTCCTTCCAAAAACTTACTGAGCCATACAATGGCCGATTCGACCCCTTGCGTGCATGCTCTCTTCAGTAGGTTACGAGCCAGCTTGCAGGATGCAAACGGAACTCGCCCCACCCCATAATCCATGAATAAATTCAAATTCTTCTCATAAATTGGTAGTTTTTTAATTTCAGCATCAATTTCGATTTCAATTTTTGCAAAATCTATTGTTATGGGCTTTCTCCACCACCCCAGCTTAATTCCTTCATATTGACTAAAAAACTCTTGAACTTCAGGCAAAACGGCCGTCACTGCGGCGCGAATATCTTCAACCCCCATATTTTCCACCTATATTTCAATAAATGGGAACGAATAAACGGCACCTCACATGTTACCTTCGGCACTCCCCGCATACCAGCCTCCCGCCCCCGATGCCTGTGTCCCTCCTGGCCTTGGATCGCCGCATTCGGCATCACCCCTCAGGCGAGGTCCGCGAACTCCGCCAGCATGGCCTCGATCTCGCCCCCATCCGCCAGCCGCTCGGTCATCAAGCTTTGCGCCGTCGCCAGATCCTGTCGGATGGCCGAACGATCAGCTTCGGAATAGGGCCTCTCCCGCGCCGCCACATAGCGGTCGAGCAGGACGTTCGGACCTTCCTCGCCGCCGGCGATGACGGCGCCGCGCTCGTCAAAGGCCAGCACATCCGCGCAGCCCCAGCGGGCGATGGATCGGCGCAGGAACAGCAGGTTGTTCTCATAGGCCGTGTCGTGAATGACCCGGTCCACCACGCGGGTGGATCCCGCCGCCTTCAACATCCTCTCCTGGCGCAGGAAGCAGCGGGCGCGCGACACATGCCGGGGCACCGCGAATACGCACAGCCGCACATGGAACCCGGCGGCCCGCACCCGCCCCAGCGTCTCCAGCGCCACGTCGGGAGACCGCAGCGTGCTTTCCATGACGAAGGACAGGCGGTGCGCCAGCGCATGCGCGATGGAGCGCTCAATCCAGCGCCCCGCATCCGCCGCCGTCCAGCCGACGATGCGGAACGGATCGGCGCGCACCATCTCCATATCTCCATGTAGGCGGGGTGAAAGGCCCGCAGTTGATCGCCCTCTATGGCGATGCCGCCCTGCGCCCGGAGGTCCGTGGCGATGCGGAACAATAGACCAGACTTGCCGCTGCCCGGCTGGCCGCCGATGTAAGTGCAAACCGGATCGCGGGACGGGATGGCTTCGCCATACAGGAGCGGAACCACGATCTCCCGAAAGATGCGCTCATTCTCCAGATCAGTGAGCGGACCCATCGGAATATCTGCCGCTCAAGCGCCCATCGTAAAATCGGAGCATGCGCCGGAAAACCTGGATGTGGCGCTCGATGCAGACGGGATCTTCGGCATCCGTCCGGGCGATGATGTAATCGATCCGGCGCTTTGCGGATTTGTACCGCGACAGCTCGCCATAGAGCGCCAGAGCCCGCGCCATGCAGGCAGACGCAAGCTCAAGCATCACTTCCAGCTCGATGCAGTGCGCATTGTCGAAGGATCGGAGCGGAAGGCCCGCGGGTGCCGCTTTCGGTCGCGATGGTTGCATCAGCTCGGAACGTCCAATCAGCCAAGGACACCTTAAGCCCTCGGCGTTAAGGGATGATAGAGGCCGGCCCAAATTTGGCGATATCGCACGGGATTGCCACACCGCGCCGACGGTCGGGGAAATCAGGGAGCACCGCCCCTCACCAACCCCCGCATACCAGGCTCCCGCCCCGCCCCCTTGCTGCATCGCAGCATCGGGCGCATGGTCGGTCGCTCCTGAAACAGCTTCGGCCCGCCCCCGATGCCTTTGTCGCTCCTTGCTTTGGCCGTTGCCGCGTTCGGCATCGGCACCACGGAATTCGTGGTCATGGGCCTGTTGCCCGATGTGGCCCG
The DNA here is from genome assembly GCA_965227945.1 of Azorhizobium sp. Taxonomy (GTDB): domain Bacteria; phylum Pseudomonadota; class Alphaproteobacteria; order Rhizobiales; family Xanthobacteraceae; genus Azorhizobium. Next base: position 816,237 of record CBDDGQ010000006.1, read on the forward strand.
TGATCTCACCGTCTCCATTCCCGATGCCGGCCTGCTGGTGTCCGGCTATGCGCTGGGCGTGGTGATCGGCGCGCCGCTGCTGGCCATCCTCACCGCCAAGCTGCCGCGCAAGGCCACCTTGGTGGGCCTCATGGGCCTGTTCATCGCCGGCAATGTGCTGTGCGCGCTCGCCCCCTCCTATGGTCTGTTGATGGCCGCGCGCATCGTCACCGCCTTCTGCCATGCGGCCTTCTTCGGCATCGGCTCGGTGGTGGCCGCGGACCTCGTGCCGCGCAACAAGCGCGCGCAGGCCATCGCCTTGATGTTCGCCGGCCTGACGCTGGCCAATGTGCTGGGCGTGCCCGCTGGCACCGCGCTCGGCCAATGGCTGGGCTGGCGCTCCACCTTCTGGGCGGTGGTGGGCATCGGCTTTGCCGCCCTCCTCGCCCTCGGCCTGCTGCTGCCGGGGCGCATCCCCATGAAACAGAGCCGCATCTTCGCCGAGTTCAGGGTGCTGGGCGAGGCGCAGGTGCTCTATGCCATGGTCATCTCGGTGCTGTGCTCCGCGAGCCTGTTCAGCGTGTTCACTTATATCTCGCCGCTGCTGTCCACCGTCACCGGCCTTAGCGCCTCGGCCATCACCGGCGCGCTGCTGCTGTTCGGCGTCGGGCTCACCGCCGGCAACATGCTGGGCGGGCGGCTGGCCGACTGGCGGCTGATGCCCTCGCTCATCGGCACGCTGATCGTCCTGCTCGGTGTGCTGCTGGCCTTCATCGCCACCAGCCACAGCCCCGTGCCGGCCCTCATCACCTTGGTGATCTGGGGCGTGCTGGCCTTCGCTTTGGTGCCGTTGCTGCAATTGCGGGTGGTGGATAGCGCCCACCGGGCGCCTAATCTGGCCGCCACCCTCAACCAAGGCGCGTTCAATCTGGGCAATGCCATCGGCGCCGCCATCGGTGCGGTGGCCATCACCCATGGCATCGCCTACCAGCACCTGCCCCTGGTGGGGGCGGGCCTCGCCGCCGTCGCCTTGATGCTGAGTGTCGCCTCCGCCCGCCGCGATCGCACCAGCCCCGTCGTGCTCGCCGGCAAGCCCAGCTGAGGCGCCCGGCTGAGGAGGCGTTAACCCTTTCCGCAGGCGATGCTGACGGGAGGTAATCGGATCTTCGATTTTTACCACCCCGCAAGGGGCAGGCCCTAGCGTGCAAAGCGACGGCGGTCCGGGGGGGCCCGCCGCGCAACGCCGCCGGGTGAGGGTATGAAGGTTCTCCTGTCGAGGTTTCTGCGCGAAGAGCATGGCTCCACGGCCCTGGAATATGGGCTGATCGCGGCGGGCCTCTCCATTGCCATCGTCACCGTGCTCACCCAGGTGGCCTTCACCTTGAGCCGCCTGAAGTCCGCCGCGGCGGCGGCGAACAACTGAGCGCCATGGTCGCCGGGATGGCCGGGGTGGCCGCGAGCCTGTCCGGGCAGGTGCTGGCCCTGGCCGTGCTGCCGGTGGCTTTGCTGGTGGCGGCGGCCAGCGACCTGAAGCGGCGCATCATTCCCAATGCGGTGGTGCTGGGCCTGCTAGGCGGCCTGCTGGCCCTGGCGGGGCTGGGCCAGGTGCCGGACCTGCCGCTGCGCCTGCTGCTGGCGGGCGCCACATTGGCGGTGGGCTTTGCCCTGTTCGCCGAGGATGTCATCGGCGCCGGCGATGCCAAGCTCGCCGCCGCCACGGCCCTGTGGCTCGATCCCGCCCAGTTCCCGCTCTTCGTGCTGCTGTGCGGCGGCCTCGGCGGGGCGCTGGTGATCGCCGCGACCCTGGCCGCCCGTCGTCGCGGCGCCCCCGCTGCCCCGCCGCGCGGCCTGCCGTATGGGGTGGCGCTGGCCGGGGCCGGGCTGGTGCTGTTCCCCGCCTCCAGCCTGGTGCTGGCCGGCACCGCCGGACTGCTGGGCACCGGCTGACCCCCCGCCGCCCCCTGAGCCCGCGTGCCGCAAGCGCAGCCGTCGCATCGGCGCCGTCGGCATGCTACCTGCGGGGCGGGGCGGCGCCTGCGCCGGCCCCCGGGCGGCGGCGGGCCATCAATCCGTCGTGTTGCAGGTCTTGAGAGTGCGGTTCTGCGCTCCGGCGGCGATCACGCTCTGCCGTCGGGGCCCCTCTGGGAGTTCACAATGTCCGACTGCTTCGCCCCGGCCGATGCCCCGAGCCTGCCCGTCTGGTTGATCCCGCAGGACACCCTGGCCGACGCCCCGCTGCCGGACCCCGCCCGCCGATTCGCCACCAGCGCCGGCTTCACCGGAGAGTCCGGCAAACTGCTGGCGGTGCCCGACGCGGAGGGCGCGGTGGCGGGCTATCTGTTCGGCCTCGCCCGCGCCGCCGATCCGTTCGCCGCCGGCGCCTTGCCCGGCCTGCTGCCGCCGGGCACCTACCGCCTGGAGGGCGAGGTGCCCGCCCATGCGGCGCTGGCGTTCGCGCTCGGCACCTATCGCTTCGATCGCTATCGCACCCGCCCCAAGCGCGACGTGCGCCTGGCCGTGCCCACGGACGCGGATGCCGCCGCTCTGGCCCGCACGGTGGAGGCGGTGACCCTGGTGCGCGATCTGGTCAACACCCCGGCCAACGACCTCGGCCCGGCCGAGATCGAGGATGCCGCCCGGGCGCTGGCCGCCCGCTTCGGCGCCGCGCTGAACGTGACGGTGGGCGAGGCGCTGCTGGAAGAGAATTTCCCGCTGATCCATGCAGTGGGCCGCGCCGCCACCCGCGCGCCACGCCTCATCGACCTCACCTGGGGCGATGCGGACGCGCCCAAGGTGACCCTGGTGGGCAAGGGCGTGGCCTTCGACACCGGCGGCCTCGACATCAAGCCCTCCTCCGGCATGCTGATCATGAAGAAGGACATGGGCGGCGCCGCCTCGGCGCTGGGGCTGGCTTTGCTCATCATGTCGCGCGGCCTGAAGGTGCGGCTGCGGGTGCTGATCCCGGCGGTGGAAAATTCCATTGCCGGCGATGCCTTCCGCCCCGGCGACGTGCTCAAGAGCCGCAAGGGCCTCAGCGTCGAGATCGGCAATACGGACGCGGAAGGTCGCCTCGTGCTGGCCGACGCCCTCACGTTGGCGGACGCGGAAGCCCCCGATTTGCTGGTGGATTTTGCGACGCTGACCGGCGCCGCCCGCGTGGCGCTGGGCCCGCACCTGCCGCCGGCCTATACCGACGACGAGACGCTCGCCGCCGATCTCGCCCGCCACGCCATGGCGCAGAACGATCCGCTCTGGCGCCTGCCTTTGTGGGCGCCATATGCCAGCATGCTGGATTCGAAGATCGCCGACATCAACAATGCCGGCAGCGGCGGCTTTGCCGGCTCCATCACCGCGGCGTTGTTCCTCAAGCGCTTCGTGGGCGCGGCCAAGGCCTGGCTGCATCTGGACATCTATGCCTGGAACCCCTCCGCCCGTCCGGGACGCCCCGAGGGCGGCGAGGCCCAGACCATCCGGGCGCTGGATGCCCTGCTGGCCGAGCGTTATGGCTGAGGCGCCCCAGCACAGCGGCCCGCCGCAGGATCTCCCGGCCGACCGCCGCCTTCTGCCCGCCCGCCCGGATCTGGCGGCGGCCGCCTTGCGCGGCATCGTCGCGGCGCCGCGCTATGCGGAGGGCGAGGTGCGGCGCGTGTTCGCCGATGTCGCCCCGGTGCGCCGCCTGCCCCGCTTCGATGCCATGCTGGACACCGAGGCGCTCTATGGCGAGACCGTTACCGTCTTTGAGGACGATGCGGAAGGCTGGTCCTGGGTGCAATTGGGCCGCGACGGCTATGTGGGCTATGTGCCCACCATCGCCATCGGCCCGCTGGGTCCCGCCCCCACGCACAAGGTGCAGGCGCTGCGCAGCTTCCTGTTTCCCGGCGCCGACATCAAGACGCCGCCGGTGGCGACCCTGGTGACCGGCGCGCGCCTGCATGTGCGCAAGACCCAAGGGGCGTTCGCGCTCACCGACCGGGGCGCGGTGCCGCTGGCCCATGTGGTGCCGCTGGATGCCGCCGAGCCGGATGTCGTGGCGGTGGCCGCCCGCTTCACCGGCACCCCCTATCTGTGGGGCGGCCGCTCCAGCCTCGGCATCGACTGCTCGGGCCTGGTGCAGACGGCGCTGGCCGCCTGCGGCATCGATGCCCCGCGCGACAGCGACATGCAGGAAGCGGCGGTGGGCACCCCGGTCGACCCGGCCGGCCCGGTCCAGCGCGGCGACCTGCTGTTCTGGCCCGGCCATGTGGCCATCGTCGCGGACAGCGCCACCCTGCTGCATGCCAATGCCCACCACATGGCGGTGACGCAGGAGCCTTTGGGGCCGGCGCTGGACCGCATCGCCGCCGCGGTGGGGCCGGTGCGCAGCGTGCGGCGCATGGGATCCATGGACTGAGGTCTCAGCCCGGGGCCCCGGCAGGGCCTCCGGTCACGAGCGGGCGATGGCCGCTTGGGCGCCATCCCAGTGCGCCATCACCATGTTGCGTCCCCGGCCCTTGGCCTCGTAGAGCGCCATGTCCGCGGCCGCCAGCAAGGCGTCGGGCGAATCCGCCTCGCCCGGAATGGTCGCGGCCACCCCGGCGCTGGCGGTGAGGCGGCGGGACACCACGGCTGGATGCTCGATGCCCAAGGCTGCGATCAGCTTGCGCACCTCTTCGCCGAACTCCCGCGCGATGGCGAGGTCGGCATTGGGCAACAGCACCACGAACTCTTCGCCGCCATAGCGGGCGGCCAGATAGGGGGTGCCGGCCACCGCCGCGATCAGCATGCGCGCCACCGCCCGCAGCGCCTCGTCTCCGGCGAGATGGCCGAGGCTGTCGTTATACTGTTTGAAATTGTCCACATCGAGCATGATGACGGCCAGCGGCTGCCGCGCGTCGCGGCTGCGCACCCAGTCCTCCGACAATTGCACGTCGAAGGTGCGGCGGTTGGCAAGGCCGGTGAGGCCGTCGGTGCGGGCAAGCGCCGCCAGCCGGCCATTGAGGCTGCGCAACTCCGTGGTGCGGTCCGCCAGCCGTTGGCCGAGATCGGCAAAGGCCTCCACCAACGGCGCGAACTCCTGCACCCCCACGTCGCTCACCATATGGGCGCCAAGGCCGCCATCCACTGCGCCCTCATGGGCGCCTACCTCTGCCACGTCCGCCGCCAGACGCTGGATCGGCCGCACCACCAGACGATCCGCCACGATCCAGGTGATGATCAGAACGATGAGGACCACCGTGGCATGCAGCGCCGTGGAGGCGAAGATTTCCCGGTCGATCGGGGCGATGATCCGGGCCTCGTCCATGCCCAGAATGATTCGCAGCCCAGTGCCCGCGAATTTGGCAAAGGCCACATAGCGCCGGGTGCCATCAAAGCCCACCACATGGGCATTGCCTTCGTCGGCGCTGATGGCCGCCTTGAACAGCGGCGATTCGGAGAAGTTTCGCCCCACGATGTCGGGGGCCGGCGGATAGCGCACCAGCAAGGTGCCCTCGGGGCCGACGACGTTGACCGTGACGTTGGAGGCGGCGCCGGTCTCGGCGGCGATGCGCGAGAGCCATTGCAGATCCACCCCGACGATCACCACCGCCTCCGGCACGCCCGCCTCGCTGCGCTCCGCCTTGGACAGGACCAGCGGCGCCAGGGCGGAGCGGGCCCGCGTGAACTCGCTCAGCACCGGTTCGGTCGAGCCGAGCGCGCGCGTCACATATGTCGTGTCGGCCAAGTCCATGCCCACAGCGGATCGCGGGCTAGCGCACAGGATCCGGCCCTGGGGATTGGCCAGATACACCCCCTGGATGCCGCCCACTTCGCCATTCAGCCGTTCGGTGATGCGCTGGCAGGCGACCGGGTCGTTGAGCAGAAGCGAGGCGCCCCGGCTCAGCACCTCGACGATGGCGGCGGTCGAGGCGAACGCCTCCTGCTGGGCCAACGCCGCGCGCACCGCCAGATTATGCAGAATGTCCTGCATGTCGGAAATATCGTCGGCGCGCTGGTTCAAGAGGCTCACCAACCGCTCCACCGACACCGGCACCGTGACCAGCAAGATCAGCAGAACGAGACGCAAGCGTATGCTCGCGCGGCGCCCGTGGCTGCGGTGCGGCATTCCTCGAGTATTTTCGACCATCCGCCCGACCGCCTCCTGTTCCCCCTCGCCCCCCACGAGAGAAACAGCCACGCATTCTTCCTTCTAACCCGTTCTGGGTGCAAAAGGGAGACGGCACAGGTCAAGGAGGTGAGGATGGCGATGAGCAGTTCGGACCCGGCGGAGAGGGACGCAACGCGCGCGGCGGATGTGCCCGCGGACCGTCTCGCCCAGATCCGCGCCGCCATGGATCTGGCCTGCCAGGACGCCGGCCGGCCCGCGGGCGCGGCCACTTTGATCGCCGTCTCCAAGACCTTTGACGCCGACGCCATCCGGCCGTTGCTGACGGCGGGGCAGCGGGTGTTCGGCGAGAATCGGGTGCAGGAGACCCGCGACAAGTGGCCGGCGCTGCGGGCGGCGGTCGGCGATGTGGAGCTGCACCTGATCGGCCCCCTGCAGTCCAACAAGGTGGCCGAGGCGGTGGCCCTGTTCGATGTCATCCACACCGTGGACCGGCCAAAGATCGCCTATGCCCTGGCCGAGGAGATGGCCCGCACGGGGCGTCGGCTGCCGGTCTTCATCCAGGTCAATACCGGCGCCGAGCCGCAGAAGGCGGGGATCCTGCCCGAGGCCACCGACGCCTTCGTGGCCGAATGTCGCGGGGCAGCCGGCCTCGAGGTGCGCGGGCTGATGTGCATCCCTCCGGTGGAGGATGTGCCGGCCCCGCATTTCGCCTTGCTGGCCGATCTGGCCCAGCGCAACGGTCTCACGGGCCTGTCCATGGGCATGAGCGCGGACTTTCCCGTCGCCATCCACCAGGGCGCGACCCATGTGCGGGTGGGCAGCGCCCTGTTCGGCACCCGCCCCCGCCCGCCCGCCTGAGCGCCCGCGCCCGCCCCGCGGGCGCGACCGCCCGCCGGGGCGCGCGGCGCCCCTGTCCACAGCCGCGTGGCGCCCCTGCGCGGGGGGCGACGGGAAGGGCTTGCCGCGCCGATCGGTTGCGGATAAGAAGAGCGCCTTCCGCTTCACGCTCCCATCGTCTAGCGGTCTAGGACGTCGCCCTCTCACGGCGAAAACAGGGGTTCGATTCCCCTTGGGAGCGCCATTCGCCTTGCGAGGCCTTGAGCGGCAAAGTTTCTCAATCCGACAATGGTTTGGCAGGCTGCGCGTGCTGCATTTGCATGCCAGGAATGGCCCTATCGGATGCGCAGAATGAAGAACGTGCAGCGGCGGGCTGGCCGCGATGAATTTCGCTTCCCCTTACCCGATGATCTGGCGGGCCAAGCCGCGCCCTGTCGCGAGGCCGGCCTGAGCGCGGAGATCCACCACGCCTTGACCGGCCACTCCGGAGGCGGTGTTGGCCGCAGCACAGTTCGCCACCACCGAGACAGCCCCTCCACGATTCCCGGCTTGACGCTGGCGCGTCGTCGCCTGCTTTGTGGCCCCGCTTCTTAAGCTGGAGGCGGGGCCGTTTTCGGATCAGCCGGGAGCCACTGAGGCGGAGGTGAAGCGGAAGATGCAGACTCATCCCGAGCCGTCTGGGCGGGCGCGCGGCCTTGCTCCGTCTAAATGGCTGGCCCTTGGAGCAGGCGTAGCACTCAGTGTGCTCGCCGCATGTTTTGGCGTGGCCCGCGAGACCACCCCCTCAGCGGGGTCGCAGTACAGTGATGCGATGGTGGGCTTCCTGGCCCAATGCATCGAGACCGGCGCAGATGGCTTGCCTCGCTTTGGCGACCAGGCCCAGGGCACCTGCCACAACTCTCACCTCACGGCAGATGATCCGATGGCCTGGCGCAAGTTCGACTGGCCGGGCCAGGGCGATCCCCGCGCATTTCCCATTGGATATCTGGCCAATGACGCCGTCGTCCTCAGCCTTGGCCCGAATCCCCTGATCGCGCATATCGCCGACTTCGGCGACACCGAGCGGCAGTTCCGCCGCTTCGATGCGGGGAAAGGCGATGGCGGCCAAGTGGTCCAGATCATTGATGACGCGGCATACGGGATCATGACGGAGGACGGGGGCGCCGGATACCAATGGTTTGTTGGCCCAGGCTGCCGCGGCCCGGCCGGAGGGCTTGAGCGGTTCAAGAGCTGGCTCTTCTTCGCCGCGGATGTCACCTCCGGCTCCTGGCGGCAGCGGATCGCGGAGCTGGCAATGGTCCGCTCGGCATCAGAATGCTCTCGCGGCTTTGCGAAATCACTGACCCGCTATCGTCTCGAGGCGATCCAGGTTCCAATGTTTGCGCTGTTCGATGGCAAGCGGCAGGCCATGACGGCGCTCGTTCCGACCATCGTCTCGGAGCATTTCGGCCGCGACACGGTGAAAACCGCCGATCACCTCGAACGCTTTTTCTTCGGCAACGGCCTTGGGATGTATCGTTGGGAGCGGTGGGAGCAACGCGGACGCAGCTTGAGTAGCGATATCGACCGGCAGAGCGCCGAGTTTGCGCGGTCCAACCGATGTCCCGCCTTGCCATTCTCGGTGCCGCCGGCCGCGGACTGGGTGATGATCGACTGTCGGATGTGGACGAACCTCATTCGGCAGGATGATCCGTGGCGGGCGAGGGCCTTCGGCTGGCCCGGGCGGCTCGAGGGCTATTTGCCGTAGAGCGCTCGGGGGTCGCCGCTGGCGCGCGCCCCCTTCGTCAGCGAACAGGGATTGCACATGGGCTCCGGTCAGCGACCGCGATATCTGCACAAAGGTCATCCTGCCAGCCGTCAAGCGCGCTGGCGGGGACGAGATGGTGCAGGTGCGGCAGGAGATGTTTCACCAGGGGCGGATCATCGTGCGCGGTAAGCTGGTCCCCCGCCCGCAAGGATCCAGATGGGGACCGCAGGGAGTGCCGCCGCCGGGATAGCGCCATCCCCATGGCACACGCCGGCCGGGTGCATAGCACGGCGGCGCGTCCGTGCCCTCCCCGCGGAGGGCGTATGCAGGCGGGTGGCGACTCACGCCGCCAGAACGGTCCGCCTCACACCAGCAGGCCACTGCCGGCAGTGCTGGTGAAGTCGAGCTGGACGATCAGGTCGTTATAGTCGCGGTCACCGCCGCCATAGAGATCCTCGAAGCCATAGGTGTTGTTGCCATAGCTCCAGAGATGGGTCACGTGCTCGCCATTCACCGTCTCGTTGCCGCCGGTGAAGCCCCAATAGGTGTGGTCGCCCGCCTTCAGCGACATGGCGATGATGTCGCCATGGTTCACGTCCTTGATCTGGGTTTCGCTGTATTGGCCATAGCCGGCGCCGTCGATGGTGATCTTGTCCTGCACATCCTTGTAGGCGCGCTGGGCGGCCGCGGCGGCATAGCCGGCATCACCCGGCGCCAGCGTGATGATGTGGCCGGAGCCGTCATTCACCTTGATGTGGCCCTCCAGATCATCCACGCGATACAGCATGAGGTGCTCGTCCAAGGCCCCGCTCTGACGCAGGCGCACCACGGCATTCACATGGTCGTCGCCCTTCGCCGTCTCGGCCACCATGACCGGACGGGCGAGGGTCACCGCGCCATCGGCCGCTCCCCAGCTCACGAAGCCGTAATCATTGGTGTATTTCGCCTGGTAGAGGCCCGCACCCGTGTCATTGATGGTCACGCCCACGCTTTCGCCGGCGGCGACGCTCACCGTGCCCGGCGCGGACTGGCTGGCGCCGTCCAGCAGCTTCACGAGGTCCGCCGAGAAGTCCGTCTGCAGGGATTGTTCGGCCAGCCGCGCCGTCCAGGCGCGGCTAGAGGCATTGCCGAATTCGAAGGTGGCGTCCGCACCGCTCACATTCACCGTTGCATTGGAACCGAGCGTGGACTGCACGAGGAGTGTCTGGTTCCGGTCCGCGGTGCCGGACAGGTTGCCCATGGCTTTGAAGACGGGGGCATCCGTGCCGTAAAGCTCATTGTGGGCGATATTGGCGAGGGTGCGTGCCAGCAGCAGCCCGTTCGGGGTGCCGAGGCCGCTGGCCGTGTCATAGCCCGCCCCTGCCGCATAGCCGAGGCCGGTGGGCACGAGCCACTGGTCTGTCGCCTGATCATAAATGGCGTTGGGGGTGGATGGGGTTGCCAGATAGTAGCTGGACACATTGTTGCCCAGCGACACATCGTTGAAGGCGCCCGGCGTCAGCGCGGCGGCCTGGTAGAGCAGGTCGTTGTAATAGCCGAGGTGAGGCAGGCCCTGATCCGCGAAGATGGCGTTGATCTGCGCCGTGAGCGAGGCCCACATGGGCGTCGCGGAACTGGTGCCCGCATTGCCCTGATATTGCGGATTATCGTTCAGATAATACAGCACGTAATAGAACATGCTGCCGCCGCCGAGCGCCGACACATCCGGCACGCCCCGGCCGGTGTGGCCGTTGGAGACATCGACCGGGGAAAGTCCGAACCGGATCTGATACTCCGGAATGGGCTGTGTGACATCGACGCCGCCGGAGCCGGAATAATTGCTTGTATAGTCCTGCTGGCCCATCTGCCCGTTAGTGATGACATACTGGTTCCAGACCGCCTCGGTCAGGGCCGTGACGGCGGAAATCGGCTGATTCAGCTGATAAGACGGCAGTTGGGTGGGCAGAACATTGAGGCCGGAGGCGGTCAAGTTGAACAGGGTCTGGGGGTCCAGCGCCAGGGCTTTGTCCACCAGTGTGGTGAGGGTCGGGTCGAGTTCGGCGGTGTTGATCGGAGAGAGCGAGGTCGCGCTCACCACCAGCGCCCATTTGTTGAGATGCGTATCCCGCCCGTTGGTGACGCCGTTGGCATATTCCTGGCCGGAGCCACCATCGCCCGCCGACATGGCGATGGTCACGTTGCGCAGCGCGGCGTCCTGCATCAGTTGGTCGTAAGCCCAAGCAAAAGGGCTGTCAGGCGCATAGCGGACGATGTCCGAGAAGGAGGAGGAGAGCACGGCCGGGTTGTTGGTCGTGTCCCAGATCGCCTGCTGGGTGGCCGCGAACGTGGTGGCCTGATCCTGCAGCTTGCTGTAGAAAATCATGCTGCTATTGGGCGCTGCCCCCGAGACGATGGAGACGTCCAGCGTCATTTCGGACTTTGTATAGGAGCCGGACGCGTTGCTGACCTGCGTCTGCACGAGTTCCTCGGCCGTCAGCGGGGCGATACCAAGGATGTTCTGCCGGTATTCGTTCAGCTGCGTCAGCAGATCATTATACGTGCTCAAATTGAGCAGAGGCTCCACGAGCCCGATGTTCGGCGTGTCGATGCCGAGATGGCCCAGCGCGTTCAGCGGGTAATGATAATAATCGGCCACGGCCGTCGGGGTGGGGGTGACGCCGGACTTTGCCTGCCCGTAATCATAATTGCCGGCTCCCTGCGGGCCTTCCTGAAGAGTGAAGCCCTGCCCGCCCACCTGGACCGGCGTGGCGCCCACATTCTGGTCCACCCAGAACCCGCCCACATCGCTGGCGATGCTGTCAGGAAGCGACAGCGCACCCGCCCAGGCGCTGGCGATGGGAACGTTACCATTCTCCAGCAGGTACAGATCGGTGCCGAAGACCTTCTGGAAGGCGGTCGCGTCCAGTGACACCCAGATGGTCCGCGATGCCGCACTGGAGATATAGCCATCGGTATCGAGCACCGCGCCGCCCAGCTCGGTCAGCTGGTCCTTCACATGATTGTAGGTAGCGACGTCGGCGCCGTATTTGGACCAGAGATCGGGATCCTGAATGGCCCTCTGCCGGTCGCCCCAGCTCTGGTCGAGAACCTGGCCCGCATCCTGGTTGCGATTGAGAACGATCGCCACAGTCAGTGAGGCGCCGGTGGTCGTGCCCGTGGCGCCGAACGCGTTCATGATGTCCGTGAGGGTGCTGGACTTGATCTGGCTCTCCGGCAGCAGCCCGTAGCTGGTGGCTTCGAGGAAGGTCGAATTCGCAATCGGCGTCGCCATAATCCGCTGCCCCCAACAGACGATGCGGCCCGCCACCTTGAGCATGACAGCCGCCAGCGGACGCCATGTGCCGATGAACAGGAATTAATGTCAAGATGGGGAGGTATCTGGATCACGTCCCTCCCCGTGGTGTGGGTGGCGCCGGCGGTGGCCTTACGGCTCGCCGCGGGCCTTGCTGACCAGGATGCCGCAGCGGGCATGCTGATGCGGGCCTCATTGCCCAGCGGGCGTTGGTTTCCAGCGTCAGGCGTGGAACGCCGACACCACCTCGCACGAGCGGCGACCATCCTGGCGATTTCCGGGCCGTCCCGCGCCAGGCCTTCGCTCCATCTGCACAGCGCGGTCCATGCCAACCGGCGTCCCGTGGGGCGGGACGATCTGTCGGCGGTCTATGAGACGACGGGACGGAAAGGCTGGGCAGCGGATAGGCGCGTCGGCTAGCTTGGGGCCATGGCCTTCCGCTTCGTCCACACCGCCGACCTTCACCTGGATTCGCCGCTGCGCTCGCTGGCGCTGCGCAATCCCGACCTTGCCGAGTTGATCGGCGATGCCACGCGCCGGGCGCTGGTGGCCATCGTCGACCTGTGCCTGGACGAGCAGGTGGACGCCCTCGTCATCGCCGGCGATCTCTATGACGGCGATCAGACCTCCATGAAGACCGCCCGGTTCCTCGCCAGCCAGATGGAGCGGCTGCACGGCGCCGGCATCGCGGTGTTCAAGGTGCGCGGCAATCATGACGCGCTGTCGCGCATCACCCAGGAATTGATCCTGCCGCCGTCGGTCAAGGTGTTCGGCGGACGGGCAGAGGCCGTCGCGCTGCGCGCGGGCGCGCTGGAGGTCGTGGTGCACGGCCTGAGCTTCGCCAAGCCGCACGCACCCGAGAGCCTGCTGCCCAAGTTCAAGCGCCCGAGCCCGGATGCGGTCAATATCGGCATCATGCACACCAGCCTCGCCGGCGCGCCGGGCCACGACACCTACGCCCCCAGCAGCATCGCCGATCTGCAGGGCTGGGGCTTCGATTACTGGGCGCTGGGCCATATCCATGCCCGCAGCCAGCATGCGGGCGCCGGTACCCTCGTCATGCCCGGCATCCCGCAGGGCCGCGACATCAACGAGGCCGGCCCCAAGACCGTTTCCCTGGTCACGGTGCATGACGACCGCAGCCTCACGGTGGAGGAGCGCCCCACGTCCATTGCCCAGTTCGAGCGCATCGCGGTGGATCTGTCCGGCGCGCAGTCCTGGCGCGAGGGGATCGAGACCATCGACCGGGCTTTGGGGGAGGCCCGCGACCGCACCGCCTCCGACCATCTGGTCGCCCGCCTCACGGTCACCGGCGAGACCGCGCTCGCCTTTCGCCTGCGCCGGGATCGCGATCTGCTGCTCACCGAGCTGGAACAGCGCGCCGCCACCCTGGGCCGCACCTGGATCGACAAGATCGAGCTGGCCACCACTGCGCCGGCGCCCGCCACCGCCACCGCTTCCGCCGACCCGGTGGTGGAGCTGGGCGAGTTGATGCGCACCGACAGTCTCAGGCGGCACGACATCCGCGAGAGTGTCCGTGCGCTGGTGGAACTCGTGCGCGACGACCTGCCGCCCGACGCCCGCCGCTTCGCCGGCGAGGACGAAGCGGAGTTCGAGGCCTTTCTTGATCGCCTGCTCAGTGATGGTCGCGAAGACATCCTGGCCCGCCTCACCCCTGCCGACGGGGGCGACGCCTGATGCGCCTGCGCCGGCTCGACCTCACCCGCTACGGCAAGTTCACCGACCAGGCCATCGACTTCGGCCCACGCCAAGAGGGCCGGCCCGACCTGCACATCGTCTATGGGCTGAACGAGGCGGGAAAATCCACCGCTCTGTCCGGTTTTCTCGATCTGCTGTTCGGCATCGAGGAGCGCACCCGCTATGCCTTCCTGCACACCCGCGATGCCATGGAGATCGGCGGCGCGCTGGAGTTCGGGGGGGCGCTGCATGAGCTGAAGCGGATGAAGGGGCGCGCCAACACCTTGCGGGATGGCCGCGGGCAAATCCTTAATGAGACGTTGCTCAGCGTGCCGCTGGCGGGCCTCAGCCGCGAGACCTATCGGCTGATGTTCTCGCTCGACGACCAGACGCTGGAGGATGGCGGCAACGCCATCCTGGACAGCAAGGGGGATCTGGGCGAGCTGCTGTTTTCCGCCAGCGCCGGCCTCGCCGATCTCAGCCGCATCCTGGAGACCATCGCCGCCGAGGCGGATGCCATCTTCCGCAAGCAGGCCAGCAAGACCCAGATCGCCACCCTCAAGCGGCAGTTGGGGGAGCTGAAGACCCAGCGCGACGGCATCGATCTGCAAGCTTCGGCGCACACCGCGCTGATGGCGGCGCGCACCCAGGCCGGGCAGGCCTATGATGCGGCGGTGCAGGAGCGGGCCGCCACCAAGCAGCGCCGCGCCGCCCTCGATCGCCTGCTGCGCGCCCATCCGCTGGCGGGGGACTATCGCGAGGCCGCGGCGCAGCGCGCGGCCCTGGCCCACCTGCCCCATCCGCCGCGCCATTGGGCGGATGAACTGCCCCACCTCATGAATGACGACACGCGGCTGCAGACCCAGGCGACCGGCCTGGAAACCCGCATCGCCGGATTGAAGGCGGAGATCGCCGCGCTCCCCGAGGATCGCGCCGTGCTGGCCTGCGGCGACCGGCTGGGGCGGCTGGGCGATGCCGCCGCGCGCTACCGCAATGCCCAGGACGATCTGCCCAAGCGCCGCGCCGCGCTCGCCGCCCTCACGGAGCGCATCGGCGCGCTGCTGCGGGCCGTGGGCCGCGCGGCGACCGGCGATCCCGAAGCCCTGCTGGTGCCGGCGCCGGTGGTCGGCACCTTGCGCGACCTGATCGAGCAGCGCTCCGGCGTCATGGCAGACGTGGCGGCAGCCCGCGCCGAGCTGGACATCGCCACCCGCGCGGTGGCGGACGCGCGTGAGGACCGGGCGCGCCGCGATGCCGGCGCGACACCGGACGATGCCGCCCGGCTGGCGGCCGTGCGGGAAATCCTCGCCCGCCTGAAACAGAGCGACCTGTCCGCCCGGCTGCGCCTCGCGGAGCGCGACCTGCCGCAGAAGCAGCGGGCGTACGAGGCGGCCCTCGGCGACCTCGCGCCCTGGACCGGCGACGGCCCGGCGCTGCGCGCTCTTGCCTTGCCCGATGCCGAACAGATCGACCACTGGCGCAAAGCGGCGGCGGCGCTCGACCTGCGGCGCGCCGGCCATGTGGAGCGGCTGCGCGAGCTGGAGACCCAACGGCGCGAGCCGGAGGCGCGGGTGGCGCGCCTCATGGCTGCCGCCGGCGCCATCGACGATGCCAGCGCCGCCAGTCTGCGCGCCGCGCGCGATGCCGCCTGGACGGCTCACCTGGCCGCTCTGGATCGCGACAGCGCGCAGGCATTCGAGGCGCGCATGCATGCCGCCGACGCCCTGGCGGACGCCCGGCTCGCCAAGGCCAATGATCTGGCGGAGCTGCGCACCCTGTCCGATGGCTTGGCCCGGCTGCAGGTGCAGCTGGTCCGGCAGGGGGAATTGCTGGCGGAGGTGGACGGCGAACGCGCGCACGTGCGCGCCGCGCTGCTGCGGGCGATTCCAGCGCCCCTGACCCTGGATCCCGACACCCCCCTGCCCCAGGCACTGACGCGGCTGGACCGCTGGAGCCGCGCCCGCGACGCCGCGCTCGCCGCCGACACCAACGTGCGGGCCGCCGAGGAAGCCTTCGCGGCCGCGCAGGCGGAGGCGGCGGGCGAACGCGCGCGCCTGTGCGCGGCGCTCGGGTTGTCCGGCACCGCCGCCGACGACCAACCCCTGGCGGTTCTGCTGCATCTGGCGGAGGAGACCATGGCCGCCGCCGCGAAACACGCGCTGGAGCGCGAGGCAGCGGACCAGGCGCTGCGCGTCCAGGACCGGGACCTCGCCACCCGCCAGCGCACCGCCGCCGCTGCGGACGCGGCCCTGGCCGCGTGGCAAGACCGCTGGTCGGCGGCACTCGCCGGCACCTGGTTCGCCGCGCAGGGGGCCGACCCTGCCGCGGTGCGCGCCATTCTCGACACGCTGGGCGATCTGCCCGCCGCATTGGACGCCCGCGCGGATCTGCGCCACCGCATCGACACCATGGTCCGCGACCAGCAGGCCTTCGTGACCGAACTCACCGACCTGTTCTCCGGGCTGGGCGGCGCGCTCGATCCCGACGCGGTGCTGGCCTCTGCCCGGACGCTGGAGGACCGCCTTGAGGTCGCCCAGCGGACGGCCCAACGCCGGCAGGAGAAGGCAGACGCGCTCGCTTCACTCGTGCAGGAGCAAGCGGCGCTGGCCGGCACCGTCGCGGTGCATGCGGCGCGCAAGGCGGAACTGCTGGCCTTCTTCGGCGTGGCGGACCTCCTGGCGGTCAGCCAGTCCCTGGCGCAATGTGCCGTGCGCGACAGGTTGGAGGCCGAGTGCCGCCGCCTGGAAACGCAGATCGTCACCGAATTGCAGGCCCCGTCCCTGGAGGCCGCCCTGGCGCATCTGGCGGGTCTGGACCTGGACGCGCTCACCCGCGAGCACACCGAACTCGCCGACCGGCTGGAGGATCTGGACGAGCGGGTGAAGGGGGCATTCGCCGAGCACGCGCGGGCAGCCGATCGCCTCAACGCCATCGGCGGGGATGACGCGGTGGCGCGCCTCGACGCGCAGCGCCGCACGGTGCTATTGCAGATCGAGGATCAGGCGCTGCACTTCCTGCGGCTGAAGACCGGAGGGCTGGTGGCCGCGCAGGCGCTGCGGGCCTATCGCGACAGCCACCGCAGCTCGATGATGGAGCGCGCCTCGGAGGCGTTCCGCCTCATCACCCGCGGCGCCTATCTCGGTCTTGCCACCCGCCCCGACAAGGAGCGCGAGACCCTCATTGGCCGGACCGCCGCCGGCGGATCGAAGCTCGCCGCCGACATGTCCAAGGGCACGCGCTTTCAGCTCTATCTGGCGCTGCGGCTGGCCGGATATGAGGAGTTTGCCGCCGCCCGCCCGGCGGTGCCGTTCATCGCCGACGACATCATGGAGACCTTCGACGAGCCGCGCTCGCAAGAGGTGTTCCGCCTGTTCGGCCAGATGGCGCAGGTGGGGCAGGTGATCTATCTCACCCACCACCGCCATCTGTGCGACATCGCCCGGCAGGTCATGCCCGACGTGCGCATCCACGAACTGGCCTCCTAGCCCGCCGGTGTTCGGGCGGAGCCGCGGCCGGGTGCCACGTCCCTACAGTTACATTCGTTTACAGGCGGGAGGTATCGACAGGCTCTGCGGGGGCGGTATAAAGCGCGCATTGCCATGAGGTTTTTCATGCGGATCGATCGCTTGAAGCTCTCCGTCGCCCTGCTCGCGGCGACGAGCCTGATTTCGCTGACCGGGGCCCTCGCCCAGGCGCCCGCAGCGCCCCCGGCCACCACCACGGCGCAGGCGACCGTGCCGCAGCCGGCATGGCCCAAGACCTACCAGATGGGCGCGGCGCAGCTGCTGCTCTATCCGCCGCAGCCGCTGCAATGGCAGGACGGCGTGATGACCGCGCGGGCCATTTTCGCCCTGGGACCGCCCGGCGCGGCACCGCATTACGGCACGGTGACCTTCGATGCCCGCGCCCGCACCCATGCCGCCACCGGCACCGTGCGGCTGCGGGGCTTTGCGGTGCAGACGGTCACCTATCCCGCGGCCCCGGCGAAGGCCGGCGATCTGGCCGACCAGATGATGGAGCTGCTGGCGGAGGAGCGCTTCCATTTGCCATCCGCCGCCGTGCAGCAGGCGCTGGCCGCGGCGGCGCATCCGGTCCCGGTGCCGCCGGCACAGACCGTGCCGCCGCAGATCGTCGTCACCGACACCCTCACCACCTTGGTGCCCGTGGCCGGGACGCCGGTGCTGCGCCCGGTGCCCGGGGCGCCCGGCTTCACCCGCGTGCTCAACACCCAGGCGCTGCTGCTGCAGGATGCCGCCGGCAGCTTCCACCTGCAGGCCGCCGGCACCTGGTATGAGGCGACCGCCCTGACCGGCCCCTGGGTCGCCACCGCGCAGGTGCCGGCGGATGTGACCGCCGCCGCCACCGCGGCCGAGGCGGTGCAGCCCGCCGATCCGTTGCTGCCTGCCAGCGGCGCCGCCATCGTCCCGCCGCCGGCGATCCTGGTGGCGACGGCGCCCACCGAGCTGATCCAGACCGACGGGCCGGCGCAGTTCCAGCCGGTGGCCGGCACATCCCTGAAGACCATCGGCAATGCGGACCATGCGGTGTTCCTGACGCCTGCGGACCGCACCTATTATGCGCTGCTGTCCGGCCGCTGGTTCCGCGCCCCGGCCCTGACCGGGCCCTGGCGCTTCGT
Source organism: Azorhizobium sp. (assembly GCA_965227945.1). Lineage (GTDB taxonomy): Bacteria > Pseudomonadota > Alphaproteobacteria > Rhizobiales > Xanthobacteraceae > Azorhizobium. The sequence continues at coordinate 834,511 of CBDDGQ010000006.1, forward strand.
CGCCAGCAATGCGCTACCGGCGGATTTCGCCCGCATTTCCCCGTCCGATCCCAAGGCCAATGTGCTCATCTCCGTGGCCGGCACACCCCAGGCGAAGGAGGCGGCCATCGCGGCCCGGATTCCGCAGCTGGCGGTGATCCCCCGCACCACCAGCGCCAGCGTCACCTATGACGGCGCGCCGCGGTTTGCGCCCATCGCCGGCACGGCGCTCAGCTATGCGGTCAACAGCGCCGAACCGGTGATCCAGGTGGCACCCACGCAGAATTATCTGGTCGCCAACGGCGTCTGGTTCGCCAGCCCCGCCGCCACCGGTCCATGGACCGTCGCCGACCAGGTGCCCGCTGCCATCTACGCCATCCCGCCCGCCGCGCCGCTGCATTATGTGACCGGCGTGCGGATCTATGGCGCCGCGCCGGATCACGTCACGGTGGGCTATACGCCGGTCTATATGGGCGTCGGCATCGGCGCCGGCGGCACGGTGGTCTATGGCAACGGCCTGGCCTCCCCCGGCTTTGTGGGCACGCGCTGGCATCCGGGCCCCGCCACCTATGGCTATGGGGCCGGCTTTGCCTTGGGCGCGCGCGGCTTCGGCTTCGGCTTTTCACCGGGCTGGTCATGGGGCGCGGGCGTCGGCCCGCATTGGGGCGCCTATGCGGGCAGCACGCCGTTCGGCCGCGGCTGGGGCTTTGCGGATGTGGGCGCCGCCAATGTCTATGGCCGCTGGGGTGGCGGCGTCGCCCTGGGCGGCCGTTGGGGCGGCGAGACCATCGGCGTCTCCGCCTGGTCGCACGGCGCCTGGGGCGGTGTGGGCGTCGGGGTGGGCGTCGGCGTTGGGGTCGGGTTCGGGGCAGGGTTTGGTGGCTTCAATGCCTATGGCGGCCACTATATGTCCGCCAATTTCAGCAACCACACCACCATCAACCGGACCAATATCGACAACCACACCACCATCAACAACAATCATACCACCATCAATCAAAACGATCACAGCAACGACAACGATCGAAACAACGACAACGATCGAAACAACAATAACAATCGCAATTCGAGCGATCGCAGTTCGAACAACACCGACTCCCACAGCAACACCGACGACAAAAACTCGCATCAAAACACTGGCGACTCCCATCCTGACGGCGGAAAATCCGGCGACAAGGACGCCTCCAGCGGCGCCGGCATTCACACCCAGCCCGACAGCGGAAAATCCGGCGGCAACGATGCCTCCAGCAACGCCGGCATCCACACACAGCCCGACCGCGAAAAGTCCGGCGGCAACGATGCCTCCAGCAACGCCGGCATCCACACCCAGCCCGACCGCGAAAAGTCCGGCGGCAACGATGCCTCCAGCAACGCCGGCATCCACACACAGTCCGACGGCGGAAAGTCCGGCGGCAACGATGCCTCCAGCAACGCCGGCATCCACACACAGTCCGACGGCGGAAAGTCCGGCGGCAACGATGCCTCCAGCAATGCCGGAGTCCACACCCAGCCCGACGGTGGGAAATCCGGCGGCAACGATGCCTCCAGCAACGCCGGCATCCACACACAATCCGACGGCGGAAAGTCCGCGGAGCAGTCGAAGACGGGCGCGGAAAAGGGCGGCGGCGACGCAAAGGACTCGTCCGATGGCGCCAAGGCCGAGAATGGCCAGAAGTCAGGCGCGGACGGTCACAACGACGAGGCCCATCAGAGTGGCGACCATCATGCCGATGGGGATCATGCGGACGATCATCATGAGGGCGACCACCATGATGACGGCGATCATCACGCGGACGACCACCACGATGGCGACCACCATGCAGACGACCACCATGATGGCGATCATCACGATGGCGACCATCATGACGGCGAGCACCATGCGAGTGACCACCATTCTGGCGGGCACCATGGCGGCCATCACGGCGGCGGGCATCATGGCGGCGGGCGCCGCAGATAACCCGCAAGGACGCGCTGCGCCTTCGCGGCACGCGCCCACAGCTCTCGGCGCCTGAGCCGGATGCGCGATCGCCGGCCGTGTCCCGGCGCGCTCCCTCTGGTCGCGGGGGGACGGTCGGCGCCTGCCCGCCCGCCCAAACAAAAGGGGCGGATGCGTCCTGCGCATCCGCCCCTTTGATCTCCTGAGGAACCGCGGCGATCTGGCCGCCGCGGCTGCCGTCCCTCAGACCGCCGCGGGCGCCTCTTCCGCCGCCACCGGTGCGTCATGGGGCACCCGGCGGGCGGCGATCAGCACATAGGCCGCCGGCACCACGTACAAGGTGAACAGCGTGCCGATGGCAAGGCCGGTGGCGATCACCAGGCCCAGATTGTAGCGCGAGGCAGCGCCCGCGCCGGAGGCCAGGATCAGCGGTATGACGCCCAGCACCATGGCCGCCGTGGTCATCAGGATCGGCCGCAGCCGGATGGTCGCCGCTTCCTGGATCGCCTCGCGCTTGGACTTGCCCGCATCCTGGAGCTCGTTGGCCACCTCCAGCATCAGGATGCCGTGCTTGCTGATCAGGCCCATCAGCGTGGTCAGCCCCACCTGGGTGTAGATGTTGATGCTGGCGCCGCCGATGCCGAGGCTGATAAAGATCAGCGCGCCGGCCAGCGACATGGGCACCGACAGCAGGATCACCACCGGATCGCGGAAGCTGTTGAACAGCGCCGCCAGCGACAGATAGATCACGATCAGCGCGAAGGCGAAGGTGGTGACGAAGCCGCCGCTCTCCTGCACGAACTGCCGCGAGGAGCCGCCGAAGTCGATTGTGTAGCCCGGCGGCAAGGTGCGCGCCGCCAGCTCCTTCAGCGCCGTGACGGCCTCACCGGTGGAGACGCCCGGCGCCACCACGCCGGCCAGGGTGGCCGCATTGACCTGCTGGAAGTGGTTGACCGATTCCGGCACCGCCTTGGTCTCGATGCGGGCCACCGTGGACAGCGGCACCATGGTCCCATCCGTGGTGCGAATGTAATAGTCCAGCACCTGCGCCGTGTTGAGGCGGGCGTCCTGCTTCACCTGCGGGATCACCTTGTAGGAGCGCCCGTCCAGGCTGAAGTAGTTCACATAGCCGCCGCCGAGCAGCGCCGAGAGCGCGCCGCCCACATTGCTCATGGTGAGCCCAAGGCGCGAGGTCTTGTCGCGGTCGATGACCACCGAGGCCTGCGGCTGGTCGATCTTCAGATCGTTGTTGAGGAAGATGAACTGGCCGGTGGCCAAGGCATCCTGCATGAACTTGGCCGCCACCTCATTCAGCTTGTCGAAGCTCTCGGTGGTGCCGATGACGATCTGCATGGGCAGGCCGTTGGAGCCCGGCAGCGGCGAGGTCTGGAAGGCGACGATGTTCTGTCCGGCGATCTGCGCCAGTTCCTTCTGCACGATCGGCTGCAACTTCGCCGTGGTGGCCGTGCGCTGGTCCCAGGGCTTCAGCACCCAGCCGGAAATGCTGGAGCCGGTGGTGTCGATCTGGAACACCGTCTCGGTTTCCGGATGCTTGGAAAAGGTCTCGAAGGTCTGGCGGCCGTAGAGCTGCTTCTGCGCCAGGGTCGCATTGGGGGCCGAGATGCTCTGCGCCAGGATGATGCCCTGGTCCTCTTCCGGCGCCAGTTCGCTGCTGGCGGAGGTGTAGAGCCAGAAGATGGAAGACAGCACCAGACAGGCGAACACCACGATCACCGGCAGCGTATTGAGCGCCCCGTCAAGAGAGCGGGCATAGGCCCGGGTGACGCGGTTCATCACCCCGTCCACCGCCAGCACCATGCGCGATTCCAGATTGCCCCCCGCGTGATCCAGCGGCTTGAGCATGTGGGCGCTCATCATCGGCGTCAGGGTCAGGGCGATGACGGCGGAGATGGTGACCGCGCCCACCAGCGTGAAGGCGAACTCGGTGAACAGCGCGCCGGTGAGCCCGCCCTGGAAGCCGATGGGCACATAGACCGCAATCAGCACGATGGTCATGGCGATGATCGGCCCAGCCAGTTGCCGGGCGGAGAGATAGGCGGCCTCCAGCGGCGTCTTGCCCTCCTCCATGTGGCGATTGACGCTCTCCACCACGATGATGGCGTCGTCCACCACCAGGCCGATGGCCAGCACCAGCGCCAGCAGGGTCAAAAGGTTGATGGAGAAGCCGAACGCCAGCATCATCAGGAAGGTGCCGATGAGCGACAGCGGGATGGCGATCACCGGGATTAGCACCGAGCGCCAGGAGCCGAGGAAGGCGAACACCACCACGGTCACGATCAGCAGGGCTTCCACCAGCGTGTGTTCCACCTCGTCGATGGAACTGTTGACGAAGTCGGAGCTGTCGTAGATCACGCCCATGGTCAGGCCGTTGGGCAATTGCTTCTCGATGCCCGGCAGCGCCGCCCGCACGCCCTTGATCACGTCCAGCAGATTGGCGGACGGGGCGATCTGGATGCCGATATAGACCGACTGCTTGCCATTGAAGCTGGTGGCGCTGTCGTAATCGTCCGAGCCGAGCGTGACGTTGGCCACGTCCTTCAGCCGCACGATGGCATCGCCCGACTGCTTCACCACCAGGTCCTCAAACTCTTTCACATTGTGCAGGCTGGTGGAGGCGGTCAGATTGACCTGCACCATCTGCCCCTTGGTGTTGCCGAGGCTGGCGATATAGTCGTTGTTGCTGAGCGCGGTGGAGACTTCCGAGGCGGTCACGCCATAGGCGGCGAGGCGGATGGGATCCAGCCAGGCGCGCATGGCGAAGGTCTTGCTGCCCAGCAGTTCGGCGGTCTGCACGCCTTCCACCGCCTGCAGCTTCGGCTGCACCACGCGGGTCAGATAGTCAGTGATCTGGTTGCCTTCCAGCACATCGCTGCGGAAGCCGATGTACATGGCATCGATGGTCTGGCCGATCTTCACCGTCAGCACCGGCTGCTGGGTGCCGGAGGGCAATTGGTTCAGCACCGAATTGACCTTGGTGTTGATCTCGGTGAGCGCCTTGCCGGAATCATAGTTCAGGCGAAGGTTGACCGTGATGGTGCTGGTGCTGGTGGCGCTGGTGGAGGTCATGTAGTCGATGCCGTTCGCCTGGGCGATGGCATTTTCCAGCGGCGTGGTGATGAAGCCCGCCACCACGTCGGGATCGGCGCCGGGATAGGTGGTGGTCACCGTGACGATGGCGTTCTGGGTGCGCGGATATTGCAGGATGGGCATGGAGCTCATGGCCCGCAGGCCGAGCACCAGGATCATCAGGCTGACGACGATGGCCAGAACCGGCCGGCGGATGAAGATATCGGTGAACGACATGGCGGCCTCCGCTCAGCGATCGACAATGACGGGCGCGGGATCGTTGCTCGGCAGCGTCTTGTTGTTCACGGTCACGAACGAGCCGTTGTGCAGCTTCATCTGGCCGGCCACCACCACGGTGTCGCCGGCGGTGACGCCGGAGGTCACGGCGATCTGGTCGCCGCGGGTCTCGCCGGTCTTCACGAACACCTGCTTGACCGCGAGCGGGGTTGCCCCGCCCTCCTTCTTCTCCACCAGGAAGACGATGTCGCCGTAAGGATTGGCGGTGATGGCGGTCTGCGGCAGGGTCACCAAATCGGCGGGCGCGCCCACCGCCACATTGACGGTGGCGAACATGCCGGGGACCAGCCGGCGCTTGCCGTTCTCGAACGTGGCCCGCACCTGCACGTTGCGCGAGGCGGTGTCCACCTTGGGATTGATGGCGGAGATGGTGCCGGTGAGCACCTCGCCGGGGAAGGTATCGACGCCGGCGGAGACCGTCTGGCCCACCTTGATGTCGGCGAGCGCCTGCTGCGGCAGGAAGAAGTCCACGAAGATGGGATCGAGCGACTGCAGCGTCACAATGGTGGTGCCGGCGCTGAGATACTGGCCCAGATCCACCGAGCGGATGCCGAGGCGGCCGGCGAAGGGCGCCTTCAGGGTCTTCTTGTCCACCACCGCCTGCTGCTCGGCCACCTGGGCGAGCGCCTTCTTGAGGTTGGCGGTGTCGCTGTCCACGGTGGCCTGGCTCACCGCGTGGATCTTCAGCTGCTCCTGGTCGCGCTTCAGGGTGATGGCGTTGATATCCGCCGTCGCCTTCAGCGCTTCCAGATTGGCGATGTCGGAATCGGCGCGCAATTGCAGCAGCACCTGGCCTTCCTTGGCCTCGTCGCCGGACTTGAAGTTGAGATCCGAGACGATGCCGGCGGCTTCCAGAGCCAGATCGGCACCGCGCTCGGCGCGCACCGTGCCCACCGCCTTGATGCTGGTCTGCCAGGGCAGGGCCACCGCCTCCATGGTGGCCACCGTCTGTGGCGGATCCTTCAGCGAGGCGAGCGCCTGCTGGATCATCTTGCCCTTGAAGATCTGGAAGCCGTACAGCCCGCCCAGCACGAGCCCGACGGCAATCAGCATCAACACCATGCGCTTTTTCATGCACGTTACTCCTGGCGCCCCGCGGGGAGCCGGTCATGTCTGCGGATAAGGGCCACCGAAACGGCCGGCACCGGGTGCCAGCGGGTCGTCAGTGGTCGGAAAAGTAGCCGGCGTTGGTGCGCGGGAAGGACTGGGCGGTCTGGTCCACGCGGTTCCACCAGCCGCCGCCTAGCGCCTGGAACAGCGCCGCGGTGGAGGTGTAGCGCGAGGCCTGCGCCTTCACGCGGGCGATCACCGCCTGCTGGTAGTTCTGCTCGGCGGTCAGCACCGAGGGATAGGTCACCGCGCCGGCCAGATACTGGGTGCGCGAGATCTTCACGCTGTCCTGCGCCGCCCGCTCATAGGCCAGCTGCGCCTTCAGCGTGCTGGCGTCGGCCTCGATGGCGCGCAACGAATCCGCCACATCCTTGAACGCGGTCAGCACCGTGCTCTTGTAGGTGGCAAACGCCTGCTCCTGGCTGGCGATAGCGGCTTCCTTGGTGTGGAACAGCGTGCCGCCGTCGAACACCGTCTGGCTCACACTGGCGGCCGCGCTCCAGGCGGCATTGCCGGGCGAGAACAGGCTGCCTGCGCTCAGGCTGTTGCGGGCATAGCTGCCGCTCAGGGTCACCTGAGGCAGCATGTTGGCCACATCCACCCCCACCGTGGCGGTGGCCTTGTGCAGGCTGGCCTCGGAGGCGGCGATGTCGGGGCGCTGGCGCACCAGGGCGGAGGGCACGCTCACCGGCAGATCGCGCGGCAGGGTCAGGCTGGACAAGGTGACGTGCTCGCCGCGGTCCTGGCTGGGCAGCCGGCCGAGATAGGCCATGAGCTGGTTGCGCTGCTGGGCCAGTTGCTTCTGCAGCGGCGGCAGGGTGGCTTGGGTCTGGGCGAGGTTGGACTGCTGCGACAGCACGTCGGACTGGGCCACGGCGCCCAGTTCGAACTGCTTCTGGATCAGGGTCAGCTGTTCCTGCTCGGACTTGATGATGTCGTTGGTGGCATCGATCTGCGCCCGCAGCGAGGCGTCGGTGATGGCGGCGGTCACCACATTGGCGGTGAGCGAGAGATAGGTCGCCTCCAGCTGATACGACTGATAGTCGGCCTGGGCCTGGAGGGCTTCCACCTGGCGGCGGGTGCCGCCCCAGACGTCGAGGGCGTAGGAGACGCTCACCCCGGTGTTGTAGAGCGTATAAGGCGAATAGCCGGAGGTGCTGCTGGGCAGGCCGGAGGTGGCGGGCGAGCCCAGTTCCCGCGTCGAGGAGCCATTGGCGGAGAGCTGCGGGAACAGCGCGCCCTGTTCGGCCAGCACATTCTCCCGCGCCGCCCGCAACGCCGCTTGGGCGGACGCGATATCGGGATGGTTGGTGATCGCCTCCTGCACGAAGGCGTCGATCTGCTTGTTGCGGAACACCCGCCACCATTCGCCCGGCAGGTCGCGCCCGGAGGCGAATTTCTGCGTCGCCCCGGCATGGACATCGGAGGCGGTGGTGGGCGCCGGCGTGCCTTCGGGCAGATAGCCCGAAACCTGCGGCGACGGCGGGGCGTTGAAATCGGGCCCCACCATGCAGCCATGGAGAACCAGGATGGACGCTGTCACGCACAGCAAGCGAAGGCGCGTCAAGGCCTTGCGGGACCGCGGCGACGCAACACGATGACCGGACAAGCGACGCTCCAGAAAAAATTGGACCGAACCGTTTAGTTCGGTTGCAGATTGATAAAAAAACCGTCAGCTTGAGTCAAGATAAAACTGAACGGTTCGGTATAGTGACCTAGGGTGGGGACCCAGACGATGCATCAGCAGATACCAGCCGGAGGCGGGCCGATGCCGCGCCCGTCCTCCGTGCGCAAAGTGCAGCAGATCTACGACGCCGCCAGCGCGGTGTTCATGGAATTGGGCTACGATGGCGCCAGCATGGAGGCCATCGCCAAGCGCTCCGGCGTCTCCAAGGCGACCGTCTATGCGCATTTCGCCAACAAGGAAGACCTGTTCGCCGCCCTGATCCGGCACGAATGCGCCATTATCAGCGGCGGCATCTACCGGCCCAATGCCACCAGCCCGGATCTGGCTGAGGAACTGCGTCGGATGGCCCGGAACATCACCGCCTTGTTCGTGGCCGAGAACGGCCTCAGCCTGTACCGCATCCTGATCCCGGTGGCGCCACGCTTCCCGCGACTGGGGGAGATCTTCCATAGGGAGGGCCCCCTGACGGTTCGGCAGATCTTCGCCACCTTCTTCCGGGAGGCGCATGCCCTGGGGCGCCTGGCCATTCCCGATCCGGACCTGGCAGCCCAGCAGTTCATGTCCCTGATCCGCGGCGATCTCGACTTCGACCAGATGCTGATGCTGCCGATGCGACCGGAACGGGACGTGGAAGCGCTGGTGGAAGGCGGCATCCGCCTGTTTCTCGAGGCCTATCGCAGCGGCGCGGAGGCGCCGGCGCCGGATATCCGCGCGGAAGGGTTGGCGCAGGGGCTACGGCGGGCTTAGCATAGGTGCCCCATCCGCAGCCGGTGCAGCGCCGCCATGTCCGCACGCAGCAACAAGGACCCCGCGCCCCCGGCGGCTGACGGCGCGCTGCTGCTGGACGGCGCTGGCCCGGAGACCGAGCAGGCCTGGATCGCCGTCATCCGCAAGATGGACGAGACCTATGCGGAACTGGTGACCCAGCAGATCGAGCTGGAAGCCAAGAACGATGCCCTGGAGGAAGCCCAGGCCTTCATCGCCGGCGTCATGGCCTCCATGACCGACGTGTTGATCGCCTGCGACCTGACCGGGCGCATCGAACAGGTGAATCTGGCCGCCGAGCGCCTGTTCGGGCGCTCCGCCTCAGCCCTGCTGGAGCTGAAGCTGGCGGATCTGCTGGCACCCGACAGCCCCACCGGGTTTCCCGACATTCTGGCCACTGTCGCCAGGCGCCAGCGCATCGTGGACCGGGACTTCGCCTTCGCCACCCCCGAGGGACCGCTGCCGGTGTCGCTGAATGGCGCCATCCGCTTCGATTCCCGCGGCCGCGCCGTGGGGCTGGTGCTCACCGGCCGCCCCATGGGGGAATTGCGCAAGGCCTATAGCGACCTCGCCGCCGCCCACGAGCGGCTGAAGCAGACGCAACAGCAGTTGGTGCATTCCGAGAAGATGGCCTCGCTCGGCCGGCTGGTGGCCGGCGTTGCCCATGAACTCAACAACCCCATCTCCTTCGTGTATGGCAATGCCCATGCCATGCAGCGCTATGGCGAGCGGCTGGTGGCCTATGTGGACGCGCTGCACGGCGCACCGGCCCCTGGCGCCGTGGCGGACCTGCGCACGCAGCTGAAGATCGACCGCACCCTCGCGGAACTGGCCCCCACCATCGCCGGCATGCTGGAGGGCGCCGAGCGGGTGCGCGACATCGTCGCCGATCTGCGCCGCTTCTCGTCCGATCGCAAGCAGGCGTCCGAGCCCGTGGACATGGCGGCCTTGGCCCGTTCGGCGCTGGATTGGGTGGCCAAGGCGCAGAGCCCCACCGTGGAAACCCTCCTCACCCTGCCCGACGGGCTCGAGGTGACCGGCCATCCGGGCCAGTTGCACCAGATGATGATGAACTTGATCCAGAATGCGGTGGACGCCATGGATGGGCGCCCCGACGGACGCCTGGAGATCAGCGGCCATACCTTCGCCGGGCAGGTGGTGATGCGCGTGCGCGACACCGGCCCCGGCATCCCGCCGGAGATCGCCTCGCGCATCTTCGACCCCTTCTTCACCACCAAGCCGGTGGGCAAAGGCACGGGCCTCGGCCTCTCCATCAGCTACCGCATCGTGCAGGAGCACGACGGCACGCTGGAGGCCGGCAACCACCCCGCCGGCGGGGCGGTGATGACGCTCAGCCTGCCGAGCGCCACCGGCCTGGCGCCCCCGCCCATGACCCGCCGACATGCGCATCGCCGCGGCCCCACCATAATGAGCGTCCGATCATGAACGCCCCGTTCAACATCCTCTGGCTGCAATCGGGCGGCTGCGGCGGCTGCACCATGTCGCTCCTGTGCGCCGAAGCTCCGGACCTGATCACCACCTTCGCCAGCGCCGGCATCCGCATGCTCTGGCACCCCAGCCTGTCGGAAGAGACGGGCGCCGAGGCGCTGGCCATCCTCGAACAGGTGCGCTCCGGCGCGGTGCGGCTCGATGCCTTGTGCGTGGAGGGCGCGCTGCTGCGGGGGCCGAACGGCACCGGGCGCTTCCATGTGCTGGCGGGGACCGGGCGCCCCACCATCGCCTGGGTGCGCGAACTGGCGGAGGTGGCGCAGCATGTGGTGGCGGTGGGCACCTGCGCCGCTTATGGCGGCATCACCGCCGCCGGCGCCAATCCCGCCGATGCCTGCGGCCTGCAATATGACGGTCGCCGCCCGGGCGGCGCCTTGGGCGCGGGCTTCCGCAGCCGGTCCGGCCTGCCGGTGATCAATATCGCCGGCTGCCCCACCCATCCCGACTGGATCACCGAGACCCTGATGCTGCTGGCCGCCGGCCTGCTGGGGGAGAAGGATCTGGATGTCTACCGCCGGCCGCGCTTTTATGCGGACCATCTGGTGCACCACGGCTGCTCGCGCAACGAATACTATGAATACAAGGCCAGCGCCGAGAAGCTCTCGGATCTGGGCTGCATGATGGAACACCTCGGCTGCCTCGGCACCCAGGCCCATGCCGACTGCAACACGAGAGCCTGGAATGGCGAGGGCTCCTGCACCCGCGGCGGCTATGCCTGCATCAATTGCACCGCCCCCGAATTCGAGGAGCCCGGCCACCCGTTCATGGAAACCCCGAAGGTGGCCGGCATTCCCGTGGGCCTGCCCACCGACATGCCCAAGGCCTGGTTCATCGCGCTCTCCTCGCTGGCCAAGGCTGCCACCCCCGAGCGGCTGCGGCGCAATGCGGTGAGCGACCATGTGGTGATGCCCCCCACGGTGCGGGACATCAAGCGCCGATGACCCGCCCCGAAAACCCGGACGCGGAGGCCACCACCCGCCTCATCGTCGGCCCGTTCAACCGCGTGGAAGGCGATCTGGAGGTGCGTCTGGAGGTGGCCAATGGCGCGGTGGCGGCGGCCTATGTCTCCTCGCCGCTGTTTCGCGGCTTCGAGCGCATCCTGGAGGGGCGCGACCCGTTCGATGCGCTGGTGATTGCCCCGCGCATCTGCGGCATCTGCTCGGTGTCGCAATCCCAGGCGGCGGCGCTGGCGCTGGCGGGGGTGCAGGGGCTGGTGCCGACGCCCAACGGCCAATGGGCCACCAATCTCATGGTCGCCACCGAGAATGTGGCCGACCACCTCACCCATTTCCATCTGTTCTTCATGCCCGACTTCGCCCGCGCCGCTTATGCGGACCGGCCGTGGTTCCCCCGGGCGGAGGCCCGCTTCAAGGCAGGCCAAGGCACCAGCGCGCGCCGCATGATGGAGGCGCGCGCCACCTTGATGCATATCCTCGGCCTCTTGGCCGGGCGCTGGCCGCACACCCTCGCCCTCCAGCCCGGCGGCGTCACCCGGCGGGCGGACGCACGCGACACCATGCGCCTGCTGGCAACGCTCGGCGCCGTGCGCGCCACCCTGGAGGAGCGCCTGTTCGGCGCGCCTTTGGAGCGCGTGGCCGCTTTGGCCGATCGCGGCGAACTGGAGGCGTGGCGCGCCCACGGCCCGGACGGCGACTTCCGCCTGTTCCTGGAGATCGCCGCCGATCTCGGCCTGGAGCGCACGGGCCGGGCCTATGACGCTTTTCTCAGCTATGGCGCCTATCCCGCACCCACCGGCCCGCTCTATGCCGCCGGACGCTTCGAGGCGGGCCGGCTGCATTCTGTCGAGCCCACGCTCATCACCGAGGACCACACCTTCGCCCGCATGGAGCATCGCGCGCAGCCGCACCATCCGTTCGCGGGCACAACCGTTCCCGACGGACTAGACGAGACCGGCTACACCTGGTGCAAGGCCCCCCGCCTGGACGGCCGCCCGTTCGAGACCGGCGCTCTGGCGCGCCAGGTGATCTCCGGCCAGCCGCTGCTGCGCGATCTGGTGGCGCGTGGCGGCGGCACTGTCTTCTCCCGCGTCATCGCCCGGCTGGTGGAAACCGCTTGCACCCTCATCGCCATGGAAGGCTGGGTGCGGGCGCTGGAGCCGGACGGCCCCTGGTGCGCGCAAGGGCAGATGCCGGCCCACGGCCAGGCCGCCGGCCTCACCGAGGCGGCCCGCGGGGCGCTGGGCCATTGGCTGCAGGTGGAGGGGGGCAAGATCGCCCGCTACCAGATCATCGCCCCCACCACCTGGAATTTCTCCCCCCGCGATGCCGCAGGCCTGCCCGGCCCGCTGGAGGCGGCGCTGGTGGGCGCGGTGGTGGCACCGGGCGAGACCACGCCCTTAAGCGTGCAGCACATCGTGCGCTCGTTCGATCCCTGCATGGTCTGCACGGTGCATTGAGCTTGCCCATGGACGGGGTCGAGATCATCGTCACCGGCATCGTCCAGGGGGTGGGCTTCCGCCCCTTCGTCTGGCGCCTCGCCCAGCGCTTCGCCGTGCGCGGCAGGGTCGGCAATGTGGGCGACGCCGTGCACATCCATGCGGGCGGGCCGCCCGCGGCGCTGGACGCCTTCATCGCCGCCTTGCGTGCCGAGGCGCCGGTGCTGGCGCGGGTGGAGGCCATCACCCGCCAGCCGGCGCCACTGCCGCAGGCGGGGCCGTTCACCATCGCCCCCAGCGCGGCGGGGGCGGTGTCGGTGGGCATCGTGCCGGACATGGCCACCTGCCCCGCCTGCCGCGCCGAGATCGCCGATCCCGCCGCGCGGCGCTTGCGCTATGCCTTCACCAATTGCACCGATTGCGGCCCGCGCTTTTCCATCGTCACCGGCCTGCCCTATGACCGGCCCCGCACCACCATGGCCGCCTTCCCGCTGTGCCCGGCCTGCCGGGCCGAATATGAGAACCCCGCCGACCGCCGCTTCCACGCCCAGCCCATCGCCTGCCCGGACTGCGGCCCGCATTTGACCTGGACCTCGCTGAGCGATGACTCACCAGCGCCCGAAGATGACGCCGCGTGCATCGCGTTGGCCGCAGAGGCGCTGACGGCCGGGCGCATCGTGGCGATCAAGGGCATCGGAGGCTTCCACATCGCCTGCGATGCCACCTCCGAGGCGACGGTCTCCGAACTGCGCCGCCGCAAGCATCGCCCCACCAAGCCGCTGGCGCTGATGGTGGTGGACCTTTCCGCCGCGCAGGCCCTGTGCCAGGTCTCGCCCGATGAGGCGGCGGCGCTCACCGACCCCTCCGCGCCCATCGTCCTCCTGCGCCGCCGCGCCGACGCGCCGCTCGCCCCCGCCGTGGCGCCGAGCCAGAGCCGCATCGGCGTCATGCTGGCCTATGCGCCGGTGCATCATCTGCTGCTGGCCCAGATCCCCGGCCCGCTGGTGATGACCTCCGCCAACCGCGCCAGCGCCCCGCAGATCTTTCGCGATGCCGACGCCCGCCCCGGCCTGGAGGGCATCGTGGACGCTGTCCTCGGCCACGACCGCCCCATCGCCCGCCGGCTGGAAGATGCCGTGGTGCAGGTGGCGGACGGCCGCCCCCGCGTGCTGCGGCGTGGGCGCGGACAGGCGCCGCGCCCGCTGGATTGGCCGGCGGATTTCGCCGACGCCCCGCCGGTTCTGGCGCTGGGCGGCGATCTGAAGAGCGCCTTTTGCCTCAGCCATGGAAGCAAGGCGCTGCTCACCCACCATCTGGGCGATCTCGATACCCCGGCGGTGGAGGAAGAGTTTTCCGCCACGCTGGCCGATTATGCCGCGCTCTTCGCCCACACCCCGGCGGCGATCGCTGTGGACCTGCACCCCGGCTATCGCGCCACCGCCTTCGGCACCGCGTTTGCGGAAGCCCACGGCCTGAAGCTGATCGGTGTGCAGCACCACCATGCCCACATCGCCGCCACTTTGGCGGAAGCGGGCTGGCGGCGCGATGCAGGGCCTGTGGTGGGCATCGCCCTGGACGGCCTGGGCCTGGGCGATGACGGCACGCTGTGGGGCGCGGAGATCCTGATCTGCGATTATGTCGCCGGCCGCCGCATGGCGCGGCTGAAGCCCATCCCGCTGGCGGGCGGCGATGCGGCCAGCCGGGAGCCCTGGCGGGGGCTGCTGGCGCATCTGGACGCGGCGCTGGGGCCGCAGGGCTGGTCAACCGCGGACCTGCCCCCTGGCGTGTTCGCGGCCAAGCCGCTGGCCACAGTGCGGGCGATGATCGCCAAGGGGCTGAACGCGCCTCTGGCCAGTTCCGCCGGCCGCCTGTTCGATGCCATGGCGGCGCTGCTGAGCCTGGCGCCGGATGCGCTCAGCTTCGAGGGCGAAGCGGCCCTGGCGCTGGAAGCCTGCGCCGATGCGGGCCCGGAGGAAGACCGCGCTGCGGCCTATCCCTTCGCTTTGTCTCAGGCCGGCGACCTGCTGGATCTGGACCCCGCCCCGCTCTGGCGCGCGGCATTGGCGGATCGGGCGGCGGGGGTTGCGGCCCCGCTCTGCGCCGCCCGCTTCCACGCGGGCGTGGCGCAGGCGTTTGCCGCTGCGGCGGCGCGGGTGGCGCAGGCGGCGGGGCTCTCTACCGTGGCCCTGTCCGGCGGCGTGTTCCAGAACGCCCGCTTGCTGGCGGGCGTGAGCGCGCGACTGCGGGAGACCGGGCTTGAGGTGCTGATACCCGCGCAGGTACCCGCCAATGACGGCGGCCTCGCCTTCGGGCAAGCGGCGGTGGCGGCGGCGCGGCTGCTGGGTATGTGAGCCAAACGGGCTCTGGAGTATTATACGCTCACACATGAGAGATTCGATGATCAGTGTTTACTTTGATAATTGCGCGCTGGATCTCGTGTTCCATAGGGAATGGGATCTTTCGGCCGTACTGCCAATCGGTGATTTTGAATTATACATTACGCCAGAAACGCTGATTGAATTACGTGCGATGGGTGACGTAAAGGCAGAGAAGCGCAATTATATCCTGAACGCGTTGGCGAGTCGGAATGTTAAAGTGGATCGTCCCTTTGGCTTCGTTGGGCCCAGTTCCACAGAAGTTGAGGCTGAGCGCATCGGCGGCTTTGACGAAGGTCGTTTTTTGACCAAGGAGGAGATAGATTTCGTTGACGCTCACGCCCCCCCGCCGCTTGCCAAAATTCGCCCCCGCACGAATCTCAAGGTAGGAGAGGCCGACCTCTATGTGGCTGCGCGCGCACTCCATTCGGTTGTACTTACCTTCGACAACGAGAAAGGGGCGCTCAAGATCGCACGAGAGAATGGAGCAACGGTCATAAATCTAGGCGAATTCGTTCGCCAAAACCTTTCACTTGCCGAATTTATTCGTGAGAAAATCGATTTTCCCACGCGCTGAGAAACGTTGAAGCTTCAGACGATCTACATGGGAGATAGCATGCTATGACGGGTCATCGATAACCTCCCACACGCGCGACGGGTGCATTCCGACTTACAGTTGCCCACCGGCCTCTCCGAGCTTACCCCCGCTCCCCGGTCAGCCCCTTTCCACCCCCACCGGAAACTGGCCTGCCGCTTTCCGCTCCCGGCGCCACCCTCCCGCAGCAAACCCTGCCCCTGGAACGGTTCCAGCCTCTGGCACGCCGGTTGCTGATGAAGGCTTGAGCGCATCGCCTCGACGCGGGCGCGAGGGCACACCACCGGGAGGATGCCGCATGGCCGGCCTGGAAACATTTTATGACGTCATGCGCCGGCAGGGCATCACCCGCCGCTCGTTCCTGAAATATTGCTCACTCACCGCCGCGGCGCTCGGCCTCGGCCCGGAGATGGCGCCGCAGATCGCGCACGCCATGGAGACCAAGCCCCGCCTGCCGGTGCTGTGGCTGCACGGGCTGGAATGCACCTGCTGCTCGGAAAGCTTCATCCGCTCCGCCCATCCTTTGGTGAAGGATGTGGTGCTGTCCATGATCTCGCTGGATTATGACGACACCCTCATGGCCTCGGCCGGGCATCAGGCGGAAGCCATCCTCGATGAGGTGATGACCAAGTATAAGGGCAATTACATTCTCGCCGTCGAAGGCAATCCGCCGCTCAATGAAGACGGCATGTATTGCATCATCGGCGGCAAGCCGTTCGTGGACCAGTTGAAGAAGGTGGCCAAGGACGCCAAGGCCATCATCTCCTGGGGCTCCTGCGCCTCCTATGGCTGCGTGCAGGCGGCGCGCCCCAACCCCACCCGTGCCACGCCGGTGCATGAGGTGATCTTCGACAAGCCGATCATCAAGGTGCCGGGCTGCCCGCCCATCGCCGAGGTGATGACCGGCGTCATCACCTACATGCTCACCTTCGACCGCATCCCCGAGCTGGACCGCCAGGGCCGGCCGAAGATGTTCTATTCCCAGCGCATCCACGACAAATGCTATCGCCGGCCGCATTTCGATGCCGGCCAGTATGTGGAAGCCTTCGACGACGAGGGCGCCCGCAAGGGCTATTGCCTCTACAAGATGGGCTGCAAAGGCCCCACCACCTACAACGCCTGTTCCACCGTGCGCTGGAATGACGGCGTGTCCTTCCCGATCCAGGCCGGGCACGGCTGCATCGGCTGCTCGGAGGACGGCTTCTGGGACAAGGGCTCCTGGTATGCCCGCCTCTCGGACATCAAGGGCCAGGGCTTCGGCATCGAGGCCAATGCGGACCAGATCGGCCTCGCCGCCGCCGCCGCCGTGGGCGGCGCGGTGGCGGTGCATGCGGCGGTGAGCGCGCTCAAGCGCGCCCAGCACAAGGGTGACAATGGTGCCGCCAACGGCACCGGCACGGGAGGCGACCAGTGACCATTCTGACCCCCAACGGCTTTTCGCTCGACACCGCCGGGCGCCGCATCGTCGTCGATCCGGTCACCCGCATCGAAGGCCACATGCGCTGCGAAGTGAATGTGGACGCTAACAATGTGATCCGCAACGCGGTCTCCACCGGGACCATGTGGCGCGGGCTGGAAGTGATCCTCAAGGGCCGCGACCCGCGCGATGCCTGGGCGTTCGTGGAGCGCATCTGCGGCGTGTGCACCGGCTGCCATGCGCTCACCTCGGTGCGGGCGGTGGAAGATGCGCTGCAGATCAAGATCCCCAACAACGCCTTCCTGATCCG
Source organism: Azorhizobium sp. (assembly GCA_965227945.1). Classification (GTDB taxonomy): domain Bacteria; phylum Pseudomonadota; class Alphaproteobacteria; order Rhizobiales; family Xanthobacteraceae; genus Azorhizobium. The sequence continues at coordinate 851,973 of CBDDGQ010000006.1, forward strand.
CGAGATCATGGCCAAGGTGCTGCAGTGGCACGACCATGTGGTCCATTTCTACCATCTGCACGCGCTGGACTGGGTCAACCCGGTCAATGCGCTGAAAGCCGATCCCAAGGCCACCTCGGCCTTGCAGCAGGCCATCTCCGACCATTCCAAGTCTTCGCCCGGTTACTTTCGCGATGTGCAGAACCGGCTGAAGAAATTCGTGGAAAGCGGCCAGCTGGGCATCTTCAAGAACGGCTATTGGGACAATCCGGCCTATAAGCTGCCGCCCGAGGCGGATTTGCTGGCGGTGACCCATTATCTGGAAGCGCTGGATTTCCAGCGCGAGATCGTCAAGGTGCACACCATCTTCGGCGGCAAGAACCCGCATCCCAACTATATGGTGGGCGGGGTGCCCTGCGCCATCAATATGGAAGGCGACATGTCGGCGGGCGCGCCGCTGAACATGGAGCGGCTCAACTTCGTCAAGCTGAAGCTGCAGGAAGCCTATGAATTCTCCAAGAATGTCTATGTGCCGGACGTGATCGCCATCGCCAGCTATTACAAGGGCTGGCTCTATGGCGGCGGGCTCTCCGCCACCAACGTGATGGACTATGGCGATTACGAAGCCATCCAGGGCCAGAAATCCACCGACCGACTGCCGGGCGGGGTGATCCTGGGCGGCAATTGGAACGAGGTCCATCCCATCGACCCGCGCGACCCCGCGCAGGTGCAGGAGTTCGTCACCCACTCCTGGTACAGCTATGGCGCCGGCAACAATGACACCGGCCTGCACCCCTGGGACGGCGTGACCGAGCCGAACTATCAGCTGGGACCGGCCGCCAAGGGCACCAAGACCAATATCGAGGCGGTGGACGAGGCGGCCAAATATAGCTGGATCAAGGCGCCGCGCTGGAAGGGCAATGCGGTGGAGGTGGGCCCGCTCGCCCGCTACATCCTCGCCTATGCCCATGGCGTGCCTTATGTGAAGGGCCAGGTGGACGAGGCGCTGGGGCGGTTCAACACGCTGGCCGGCACCAGCTTCACCCCGCAGCAGGCGCTGCCCACCACCATCGGGCGCACGCTCGCCCGGGCGCTGGAGGCGCATTATTGCGCCGAGATGATGCTGACCGATTTCGACAATCTCATCGCCAACATCAAGGCCGGCGACAGCACCACCGCCAATGTGGCCAAATGGGACCCCTCCACCTGGCCGAAGGAAGCCAAGGGCGTGGGCACGGTGGCCGCGCCGCGCGGCGGTCTTGGTCACTGGATCAAGATCAAGGACGGGCGGATCGAGAACTATCAGTGCGTGGTGCCCACCACCTGGAACGGCGGGCCGCGCGATCCCAAGGGCAATATCGGCGCGTTCGAAGCCTCGCTGATGAACACGCCCATGGAGCGCCCGGACGAGCCGGTGGAGATCCTGCGCACCCTGCACTCGTTCGATCCGTGCCTGGCCTGTTCCACCCATGTGATGGCGCCGGGCGGCGAGGAACTCGCCCGCGTCACCGTGCGATAGGGGGGCGCCATGACGGATGCCTCCCTGAAACCTCACGCGGCGGCGGGCGATCCCCCGCCGGTGCGCGGCTGGCAGAAGCTGACCACAATCTATGTCTATGAAGCCCCGGTGCGGCTGTGGCACTGGGTCAATGCGCTGGCCATCGTGGTGCTGTGCATCACCGGCTATCTCATCGCCTCGCCGCTCCCGACCCTGTCGGGGGAGGCCAGCGCCCATTACCAGATGGGCATCATCCGGTTCCTGCACTTCTCGGCGGCCTACATCTTCGCGGTGGGCTTCCTGGGGCGGATTTTGTGGGCGTTCGTGGGCAACAAATATTCCCGCGAACTCTTCACCTTCCCGTTCTGGCGGGGGAGCTTCTGGCGCGGGCTGATCATCGAGGTGAAGTGGTATGCCTTCCTGAAGCCCCGGCCGCTGAAGTTCATCGGCCATAATCCGCTGGCCCAATTGTTCATGTTCTGGGTGATGGTGGTGGGCGGGGTGTTCATGATCGCCACCGGCTTCGCGCTCTATTCCGAGGGCGAGGGGCTGGGCAGCTGGCAGGACAAGCTGTTCGGCTGGATCATCCCGCTGCTGGGCGGTTCCATGCAGGTGCACACGCTGCATCATATCGGCATGTGGGTGTTCATCCTGTTCGTGATCATCCACGTCTATTCGGTGATCCGCGAGGACATCATGTCCCGCCAGTCCATGATCTCCGCCATGACCAACGGCTCGCGCTCGTTCCGGGACGACGATCCGGAGTGAGCCGGCCTTCCGGCGCACGACCCAGGGCGCGGCTTCGGCCGCGCCTTTTTCTTGTTGGAAGGCAGGTTTCCAGAATCATCGCAAAATGGAAGTTATGCTTCCATTTTGCCCAACACGCCCTGGCAACAGTCCGCCCAAATCCATTGCCAGCGCACGATCGGCGCCGCACGGCCAAGCTGGCACGGCTTTTGAATTGGAGAGGTTCGAAAAAGCGCGGCACCAGACCGCATCGGGAGCCCTTCAAGGAGACAGGCGTCGCATGTCCGACGATCGCATCCTCGTGCTCGGCATCGGCAACATCCTGTGGGCGGATGAAGGGTTTGGCGTGCGCGTCGTCGAGGCGCTCGACCGCGCCTATGTGATGCCCGACCATGTCACCCTGCGCGACGGCGGCACCCAGGGCCTCTATCTCCTGCCGCTGCTGGAAGATGCCGACGTGGTGGTGCTGCTGGATGCGGTGGACTACGGCCTGCCCCCCGGCACCTTGCACCGGGTCAATGACGCCGACGTGCCCGCCGTGCTCGCCACCCGCAAGCTCTCCTTGCACCAGACCGGCTTCCAGGAAGTTCTGGGCCTGATGCAATTGCGCGGCTACATGCCCCGCGCCCTGCGCCTGGTGGGGGTGCAGCCCCACACATTGGATGATTACGGCGGCGGCCTCACCCCTCTGGTGGCCGCCCAGGTGGAGCCCGCCGTGGCCCATGTGGTGCGGCTGCTGCGCGAGGAATTCGCCACCCACCTTGCCCCCCGCACGGGGAGCGAACCGCAGGCGCTCACCCCCGCCGTCACCCGCGCGGCCTATGAGGCCGGGCGCCCCAGCGCGGCGGAGGCCTGCCGCATCGGCGATGCGCGGGTGCTGGCGCGCGGCACCGAGGGGATCTGAGCCATGTGCGTCGGCATCCCCGTGCGCATCGAGAGCCGGAGCGGCGACTGGGCTGAGTGCCGGGGCGCGGACGGGCTGGTGCGCGTGGATCTGGCCCTGGTGCCGCAGGCCCAGGCCGGCGACCATGTGCTGGTCTTCCTCGGTGCCGCGCGCAGCCTGCTGGAGCCTGATGAAGCCGCGCTCATTAGCAAGGCCCTGGCCGCCGTTTCGGCGGTGATGTCCGGCACGGCGGACGCTGGGGCTTTGGACGATGCCTTCGCCGATCTCGACCGCGAACCCCAGCTCCCCCCACATCTGGCCGCGGCCCTGGCGGCCGGCCGCACGGAGGCCTGATGACCCAGCCCCTGACACCCGAAGCCCCGTCACCCGACACCGCGCCGTCCGCACCCGCCGCCCCCGCCTTGCACCCTCTTGTGCAACGGCTCATCGACACCAACGGCTATGCCTATGTGGAGGCGCTCGACACCGTGGCGGCGACGCCCCGCGACCTGCTGCTGTTCCTCCCGGCCCATGGCAAGGCGCATCTGGAAACCCCCGACATTGCGGTGGTGCTGCCGGAACTGGTGAAGGCGCTGGATGCCGGGCAGGACCGACTCTCCGGCGCCGTGGCCTCTCCCGCCACGGAAGCCGCCCTGCGCCAGTCGCTGCAACTGGCCCTGCCGGCCATCGTGGTGCTGCGGGATGGCGTGGCGGCGGGCTCCATCGCCCGCATGCGCGATTGGGATGAATATCTCGCCCGGCTCGGCGCGTTGCTCGCCGCCCCCGCTGCCAGCCACTGAGGATCGTGCCATGCCGCCGCTCTCCATCGCCTTTCCCCCCGTCGGCTTCGGCCCCGGCAGCCAGCCCGCCGACAGCGAGGATGGCCTGAGCTATCTGCCCATGCCGTCGGGCATGCGCACCTATGAGCCGCATCTGCCAGAGGTGGAGGACAAGGAGCGCCTCGCCCCCGCCTTCACCGCCTTGGAGCGGGTGCTGGATGCCCTGAACCGCTGGGTGCCCGGCAGCCACGACAGCGTGTCCATCAGCGGTTTCGACGCCGCCAATCGCGCTTTGGTGGACGAGGCCCTAGGCGAAGGGGAAGTGGCGGTGCGGGTCACCGGCGGCGGCAGCCCGCTGGAAATTCAAGAAGCCACCTTTGCCGGGGTGTGGCGGGTGCGCGGCGCCGATGGGGTGGATCGCATCGAGGTGGGCGCCTTCCCGCGCGGGGCGCTGCTGCGGGCGTTTCCGCCGCATTGGGATATTGATCGGGAGACCATTTCCCTACCCCGCCCCGGCGTGGTCAATGCCCCGCCGATTTTGGCGGAAATCGCCCACCGCACCACGGCGCGGCTGCCGGGCACCCCGGCCCATGTGATCAATTTCTCGCTGCTGCCGCACACGCCGGAAGACCTGGCGCTGATCGACGAGACCCTCGGCCAAGGCGGCCTCACCATCCTGTCGCGCGGCTATGGCAATTGCCGCATCGAGGCGGCGGCGCGGCGCGATGTGTGGCGGGTGCGCTTCTACAATTCCACCGATGCGCTGATCCTCGACACGCTGGAAATCACCGATCTGCCGGAAGTGGCCTGCGCCGCCCCCGAGGATATCGCCGACAGCGCCGAGCGCCTCACCGAAGTGCTGGAGGCCATGCGGTGACCGCCGCTCTGCGCTTCGAAGGCTCGTTCCGCGGCAGCGCGGGCACGCTTCCTCCCGCCACCCGGCTGGAATGCAAGGTGTGCTGGCACGTCTATGATCCGGCGGAAGGCTGCGACGTGTGGCAGGTGCCCGCCGGCACCCCCTTCACCCAACTGCCGGACCATTGGCGCTGCCCGGTGTGCGACGGCGCCCGCGACCAGTTCATGGTGCTGGACGGCGGCCCGGCGCCGACCCCTGAGCCGGACGCCCCGGCGCTCGATCCCCGCCTGTTGGAGATCGTGAAATCCGCCCCCGGCCGGCTGGAGGCTGCGTTCCGCGAGATCCATGTGGGCCAGATGCGCGGCGTGCCCATTCTCAACGAGGTTTTGGCGGTCAAGGCGCTGGGGTTCCGGGTGCATGAGGGCCGGGTGCTCGGCATGCTGATTACCCCCTGGTTCATGAATCTGGTGCTGCTGCCGGGGCCGGATGAGGATTGGTCCCGCCTCGTCACCGGCGCCAAGGAGCTGATCGCCTTCCCCTCCGGCGTCTACGAGTTCCTCGGCGCCAACCGGGCGGATGTGGGGCCCTACAAGGCCTGCTCGCTATTCTCGCCCATGTTCGATTTCCCCAACATGCTGCAAGCCACCGACACCGCCCAGGCGGCCCTGGTGGCGCTGTTCGATCCCGCGAACCGCGAGCCCGGCGCGCCCACCAGCGAAATCCGCCGCCGCCGCGAGGCGGAACTGGCGGCGATCGAAGCGGCTGAAGCCGCAGCCGAGGCGGGCGTCGAGCCGGCGCCCGGTGCGCCGGTGCCTGCCGATGCGCCCGTCTCGGCAGAGGCCACCCCCGTCCTGCCGCCCTTGTCCCCGGCACCCTCGCGCCGGGAGCTGATCTTCCGCACCGCGCCCGCCCGCTCCGAGCCGGCCGCGTCATGACCCTCGCCCCGGCGCCCGCGCTCCCCTCGCCCGCAGTGGCTGGCCCCTTGGGCTTTGCCGCCGCGACGGGCGAGGATGCGGGCCGCTGGATGGTGGGGCGCACCCCCACGGAGGGGGCGCAGGTGCTGCCCCGCGTGTTCAATCTGTGCGCCGCCGCCCATCGGGCCGCCTGCCTCGGCGCGCTCGGCCTTCCCGCCGTGCCGGACGAGGCGGCCATGCAGCTGGAGACCGTGCGTGACCAGGGCGTGGCGCTATTCCACACTTGGCCGACCCTGCTGGGCCTGGAGCCGGACCGCAGCGCCCTCAAGCTGCTGGCGGCGCCCGATGCCGCCGCCTTGGCCACGCGCCTGGATGCGGACGACCTGGCCGCTTTCTCGCTCACCGATCTGGACCTGTGGCTGGAGGCGGGCACCACCGGCTCTGCCCGGGTGCTGCGCCAGCTCCGCGACCGGATCGACCCCGCCTGGGGCCGCGCCGCTCTGCCGCCCTTGCAGGTGACGGATCTGGATGCGGCCCTTGCGGCGCCCGGCCCGCCCGCCCGGCGAGAGACCACCGCGCTGGAGCGGGTGCGCTCCGCCCCGTTGATGGCGGCTCTGCTGGCCCATGAGGGACCGAGCCTGTTCACCCGGCTGATGGCGCGGGTGGTGGATCTGCTGTGGGCGGCCTGCGATGGCTATGCCTTGCCGCTGAGTGGCCTCACCGCCGGGGGCGCCGGCTATGCCCAGGCGGCGCGAGGCCTGCTGGTGCATGGCGCGCAGGTGGAGGGGGAGCGCATCCGCTTCTATCGCGTCCTCTCCCCCAGCGCCTGGAACCTGGCGCCGGACGGATTGCTGGCCCGCATGCTGGCGGCCTTGCCGAGCCGGCGCGAGACGCCGATGCTGGCGCAGCTTGCCGCGTGCGCCGTCAATCCCTGCGTCCCGGTAACCTTCAGCTTTGGGGCGGGGGCCTGAGATGCACGAGATGGCGATCTGCGAAAGCCTGCGCGAGGCCATGGAAGACGCCGCCAAGGCGCAGACCTTTTCCCGCGTCACCCGCGTGCGCCTGGCCATCGGCGCCTTCGCAGGCGTCGAGGTGGAGGCGCTGCGCTTCGGCTTCGACGTGGTGATGCGCGGCTCGCTGGCCGAAGGCGCCGATCTGGTGGTGCTGGAAGAGCGCGGCACCGCCTGGTGCTTCGACTGCAACGACACGGTGCCCTTGGGCCACCGCCTCGACCCCTGCCCGGTGTGCGGCGGCGAGCGGCTGGTGCCCAATGGCGGCACTGAGATGAAGATCAAAGACCTGGAGGTCGTGTGATGTGTGTCACCTGCGGCTGCGGCAGCGATGCCGTGACAGTCTCCGGCCCCGGCGCGAATGATGCGACCGCGACCCTCGGCGGGCATGACCATGACCACGGGCATGCGCATGACCATGACCATCCGCATGATCATGGGCACGTCCATTCCCACGACCACGACCATCCGCACGACCATGACCATGGGCACGACCACGATCACGCCCATGGGGCGGGGCACGGGCATGGCCACAGCCACGATCACGGCCATCCCCACGCTCCCGCCGCGCCGGTGCCCGAGCGCTCCCATGCCCCCGGCCTCGACGCCCGGCGCATGGTGGAGCTGGAGCAGAACATCCTGGCCAAGAATGACGGCCTCGCCGCCGACAACCGCGCCCATCTGGCCCGCGGCGGCCTGTTCGCTTTGAACCTCTTGGCCGGTCCCGGCGCCGGCAAGACCACCCTTCTGGTAGAGACCTTGAAGGCGATCCATGGGCGCATTCCCGCCGCCGTGATCGAGGGCGATCAGCAGACCTCCAACGATGCCGACCGCATCCGCGCCGTGGGCGTGCCGGCGGTGCAGATCAACACCGGCAAGGGCTGTCATCTGGACGCGCATATGGTGGGCCACGCCTTGGAGCGCCTGCCGCTGCCGCCGGGGGGCATTCTGTTCATCGAGAATGTGGGCAATCTGGTCTGCCCCGCCGCCTTTGATCTGGGCGAGGACCAGCGCGTCACCTTGCTCTCGGTCACCGAGGGCGAAGACAAGCCGCTCAAATATCCCGATATCTTCCAGGGCGCCCATGTGGTGCTGCTGACCAAGGCCGATCTGTTGCCGCATCTGGAAGTGGATGTGGCCGTCCTCATCGCCAATGTGCGGCGGGTCAATCCCACGGCCACCATCCTCACCGTCTCCTCCCGCTCCGGCGCCGGCATGGACGCCTGGCTCGGCTGGCTGGAAGCCGCCCGCCGCACCCGGCTGGAGACGTTGGCCGCAGCGGCGGATGCCCGCGCCCAGGCCCTGCGCGGCGCCCTCACTCAGGCGGCGGAATAGACATGAGCACCCGCCCGGCCCTGCTGCTGGTGGACGACGAGCCCCGCTCCGTGGAGGTGATGGCGCGCGTGCTCGGGGAAGAGTTCGAGGTGTTCACCGCGCTGGGGGCCGCCCAGGCGCGGGTGATCCTGGAAAACGAATGGGTGCAGGCCATCTTCTGCGACCAGCGCATGCCCGATGTCTCCGGCGTCGCCTTCCTCACCGAAGTGCGCGAGCGCTGGCCGGAGATCGTCCGGGTCATCGTCACCGGCTATACCGAGCCGGAGGACATGATCGGCGCCATCAATGCCGCCGGCATCTATCAGTACATCACCAAGCCCTGGCATCCGGACCAGCTGCTGCTGGTGGCGCGGAACGCGGCGCAATTGTTCGCCCTCCAGCGCGACCATCACCGGCTCTCCCTGGAGCTGAAGCTGGCCGCCCCGGCGGCGAAGGCGCAGCTTGTGTTAGAACAGGAACGTGTGGCGCGGAACTTCCATTTCGACACTTTGATTCGTGCGCCAAACAGCCCCCTGAATGACACATGCCGGCGCGCCGCACAGGTGGCGGTGTTCGATATTCCCGTTCTGATTCAAGGGGAAACCGGAACGGGGAAGGAATTGCTGGCGCGGGCCATCCATTATTCCAGCCTGCGATCGGACAGGGCGTTCCATGCGGTGAATTGTGGAGCCATACCGGACGAATTGCTGGAATCCGAGCTGTTCGGGCACAAGAAGGGCGCCTTCACCGGCGCCCACACCACCCGCATCGGCCTGCTGGACCAGGCGGACGGCGGCACCATATTGCTGGACGAGATCGGCGACGTGTCGCCGGCCTTCCAGGTCAAGCTGTTGCGATTCCTACAGGAAGGCGAGATCCGTCCGGTCGGCTCCAACGAGTCCAAGCGGGTGAATGTGCGCGTGCTGGCCGCCACCCATCGCGACCTCTCCCGCCTGATCACCGCCGGCACCTTCCGCGAAGATCTCTACTACCGCATTACCGCCATGACCCTCACCCTGCCCCCGCTGCGCACCCGCCGCGGCGACCTGAAAGCCTTGGCCTGCGCCATTTTGGACAGCCTGGGCCACCAGCACGGCAAGGCGGTGAAGGGCTTCACGGACGAGGCTCTGGCCTGCATCGCCGCCTATGACTGGCCGGGCAATGTGCGGGAAATGCAGAATGAAATCCTGCGCATGCTGGTGCTGGCCACCGACGGGGAGTTGGGCGCCGATCTGCTCTCCCCCCACGTGGTCCGCGCCGCCGCCGCCCCCGATCCCGATACGGTCTCCGCGTCCGAAATCTCCATCCCGGACAATGGGTTGCTGAAGGATCGCATCGAGCGCCTGGAGGCGTCCATCCTGATGGAAACCCTGGTGCGCTGCCGCTGGAACAAGAGCCGGGCGGCCGAGGAACTGGGCCTCTCCCGCGTCGGCCTGCGGGCCAAACTCGACCGCTACGGCATCGCCCGCGGCCGCCCCTTCGCCAGTCACTGAGGAGAACACCCATGTGTCTCGGCATTCCCGGACGGATCGTCGCCATCACTGACGCCGACAAGATGCTGGCAATGGTGGATGTCTCCGGCGTCCGCCGCTCGGTGGACGTGGTCTGCGTCGCCGAGCCGGGCGAACCCCTGGAAGCGCTGATCGGCGTCTGGGTGCTGGTGCATGTGGGCTTCGCCATGAGCCGCATCGATGAGGCCGAAGCCGCTGCCACGTTGAAAGTGCTGGCGGAAATCGGTGAACTGGAGGGGGAAATGGACGCCATCCGCACCGGCAGCGTGGAAGCGCTGCCTCCACGACCTGTGTCCCAGGCCAATTGAGGGAGGCGTCCATGCGTTTCGTCGATGAATTTCGCGATCCCGCCCTCGCCGCCGGCCTGGTTCGGGAGATCGGTGTCCTGGCCGCCCGCCTGGAGCGCGGGCGCGGCCATCCGGTGACGGTGATGGAAGTGTGCGGCGGGCACACCCACGCCATCTTCCGCTATGGGCTGGAAGGCCTGATGCCGGACATCATCGAGTTCGTCCACGGCCCCGGTTGCCCGGTGTGCGTGCTGCCCATGGGACGGGTGGACGATTGCGTCGCCATCGCCGAGCGCCCGGAGGTGATCTTCGCCACCTTCGGCGATGCCATGCGGGTGCCCGGCTCGCGCAAGAGCCTGCTCCAGGCCAAAGCCGACGGCGCCGACGTGCGCATGGTCTATTCGCCCCTCGATGCGCTGGAACTGGCGCGGCGCAATCCCGAGCGGCACGTGGTGTTCTTCGGCCTCGGGTTCGAGACCACCATGCCCTCCACGGCGCTGACCGTGCTGCGAGCGGCGCGCGAGGGCGTGACGAACTTCTCCTTGTTCTGCAATCACATCACCATCATCCCCACCTTGCGGGCGCTGCTGGAGCAGCCGGATTTTGGCATCGACGGCTTCATCGGGCCGGGCCATGTCTCCATGGTCATCGGCACCGCGCCCTATCGCTTCATCGCCGAAGAGTTCGGCCGGCCGCTGGTGGTGGCCGGCTTCGAGCCCATCGACCTCTTACAATCGCTGCTGATGGTGCTGCGCCAGATGGCGGCGGGCGAAGCGAAGATCGAAAACCAATATGCCCGCGTGGTGCCCGAAGCCGGCAATCCGGCGGCGCTGGCCGCGGTGGCGCAGGTCTATGAGCCGCGGGCGACCTTCGAGTGGCGCGGCCTCGGCTCCATCGCCGGTTCCGGCGTGCGGCTGCGCGAGGCTTTTGCCGCCTTCGACGCCGAAAAGCGGTTCTCGGTGCCGGACGTGAAGGTGGCCGATCCCGCCGCCTGCCGCTGCGGCGAGGTGCTCATCGGCGCGGTGAAGCCGTGGGCCTGCCCGGTGTTCGGCAACGCTTGCACACCGGAGATGCCGCTGGGGGCGCTGATGGTGTCCTCCGAAGGGGCCTGCGCGGCCTATTATCAATATGGCGGCATGCGGGGGGCAGCATGACCCTTCCTTTTGATCGGCCGGTGCGCCAAGCGCGCAAGGTGACGCAACCCACCATCACCTTGGCCCATGGCGGCGGCGGCACCGCCATGCGCGATCTGATCGAGGACGTATTCCTGGAGACCTTCGCCGGGGCCGGGCATGCGGCGCCGGAGGATCAGGCCCGGTTGGATCTCCAGGCGCTGCTGGCGCAAGGCGACCGGCTGGCCTTCACCACGGATTCGTTCGTGGTGGACCCGCTGTTCTTCCCCGGCGGGGATATCGGCACGCTGGCGGTGTGCGGAACGGTCAATGACCTGGCGGTGGGCGGCGCGCGGCCGGTGGCGCTGTCCTGCGCGGTGATCATCGAGGAAGGCCTCCCGGTGGAGACCTTGCGCCGGGTGGCCGCCTCCATGGCCCGCGCGGCGGCACAGGCTGGGGTGTCCATCGTCACCGGCGATACCAAGGTCGTGGCGCGCGGGGCGTGCGACAAGCTGTTCGTGACCACCAGCGGCATCGGCGTGGTGCGCACCGGGCTCCAAGTGGGCATCGATCGCGCCCGGCCCGGCGACGTGGTGCTGGTGAACGGCCTGCTGGGCGACCATGGCGCGGCCATCCTCAATGCCCGCGGCGACCTGGCGCTGGAGACCACCATCGCGAGCGACTGCGCGCCGCTGCACGATCTCATCGCCGTGCTGATTTCCGCCGCCCCTGGCGTCCGGATGATGCGCGATGCCACCCGTGGCGGGGTGGCCGCCGTGCTCAACGAATTGGCAGAAGCCAGCGCGGTGGGCGTGCGCATCCGCGAACTGGATGTGCCGATCCGCCCGGAAGTGAACGGCTTCTGCGAAATCCTCGGGCTGGATCCGCTGTATCTGGCCAATGAGGGCAAACTGGTGGCCGTGGTGCCGCCCGCGGAAGCCGATGCCGCGCTCGCGGCCTGGCGCGCCCATCCGCTGGGCCGGCAGGCGGTGGCCATTGGCACGGTGGTTGCTGCGCGCCCCGGACGGGTGGTGATGGAGACCCGGTTCGGCGGCGAGCGCATCGTCGACATGATGGTCGGCGATCAGTTGCCCCGCATCTGTTGACGACACGCCCTTGCTGAAGACGTTTTACGTTGAGGCCTCTATCGTTTCACGTGCTGGATTTGCGTTCGCTTTGTCCCTGTCCCTCGATCCAACGCCTTGAGGAGAGTGTTTCCATGACCCGCCCCCTGCTTCGTACCCTTGTCATCGCCGGCGCTTTGGCGCTGGCACCGTCTCTGGCTTTTGCCCATGTGGGCGCCGGCGATGCCCATGGCTTCCTGCACGGCTTCATGCATCCCATGACCGGCCTGGACCACATGCTGGCCATGGTGACGGTCGGCATCTTCGCCTGGCAATTGGGCGGCCGCGCGGTGTGGCTGGTGCCGGCCACCTTCGTGCTGCTGATGGCCGTGGGTGGGGCACTGGGCATGGGTGGCTTCACGCTTCCCTATGTGGAACTCGGCATCGCCCTCTCCGTGGTGGTTTTGGGCGCCGCCGTGGCCTGTGGGGTGAAGGCGCCGCTGGCGGTGGCCATGGGGCTGGTTGGGCTGTTCGCCGTCTTCCATGGCCATGCCCACGGCGCGGAAATGCCGGAAAGCGCCAGCGGCCTCGCCTATGGCGCGGGCTTCATGCTGGCCACCGCCGCGCTGCACCTGACGGGCCTCGCCATGGGCGCCGGCATCGGGCGCCTGGGGGATGCCTATGGGCAGGTGTGGGTGCGCCGCGCCGGTGCCGCGGTGAGCGTGGCCGGCCTTGGGCTGGTGCTGGGCGCGCTTTGACTCCCATGATCTTTTGCGGATCTCGGGTCTGCGGGTGCGCAGACCCGAGAGCCGCGCGAGAGGTTTGAACGCCTAGGGGCCGGCGGCACCGCCGGCCCCTAGGCGTTTTCAGGGCCGCAATAAAGGCCATACAGGGTTTCCAGCACCGCCCGCACCTCGCGGCTGGCCAGACTGTAGAAGATGGTCTGCCCCTCGCGCCGCGTCGCCACCAGACCCTGCAGACGCATCCGCCCCAGATGCTGCGACACCGCCGATTGGCTCAGCCCCGCAATGCTCGCCAGATCGCCCACGGAACGTTCGCCCTCCACCAGATGACACAACACCAGCAGGCGCTTGGCATTGGCCATGGACGCCAGCAGCGCCGCGGCCTCCTCGGCGCGGTCCTGGAGGAGGGGAAGGGGAAGCTTTTGGACGGTCGCTGGCATCGGCGCTCTTGACATATTAGAACATTCGAATATTCATGTTAAATGAATAATCGGATTTCCGCCATGGGCAGTGTCGGTACGGTGGATCGCATTTTACGCACGTTCGCCAGTGTTCTCCTCCTTGCGCTGCCGTTCGTGCCGAGATTCCTTGACGCCTCAGGCGGGCGTGGTGCCTGGGCCCGCCTGCTGCCGGCCAGAGGCCCGGTCGTCCCGGCAACGGCCCCCTTGCGCTTCCGCCCCGCCCATGCGCTGCCGGGCGTGCGCCCATGCCCCTGGCCCTGAGGCTCGCCCATCCATGATCCAGACCCCCTTCACCCCCATCACCTCGCTCATCGGGGGCGGCCTCATCGGCCTTTCCGCCGTGCTGCTCATGGCCACCAACGGCCGGATCGCCGGCATCAGCGGCATCGCCGGGCGGCTCCTGCCGCCTTACGACGCGGATGGCCTGGGCGCGAGCTTTGCCTTTGTCCTCGGCCTCGTGGCCGCCCCCCTGCTGGCACGGGTGCTCACCGGCGCGCCGGTGGCGCAAAGCGTCTCATCCCACTTGCCGCTGATGATCGGCGCCGGGCTGCTGGTGGGCTTCGGCGCCGCCTGGGGTCATGGCTGTACCAGCGGGCATGGCGTGTGCGGTCTCGCGCGCCTGTCGCCCCGGTCCCTGGTGGCGACAGTGACCTTCATGGCCACGGCGGCAGTCACCGTCCTTGTCACCCGGCATCTGGTGGGAGGCTGACATGGGGCTGCTCACCGCGCTTCTTGCCGGGCTCATCTTCGGCCTCGGCCTCATCGTCTCCGGCATGGCGGACCCCGCCAAGGTTTTGAACTTTCTCGATGTCTTCGGGACGTGGGATCCCAGCCTCGCCTTCGTCATGCTGGGCGCCGTCGCGGTGACGGCGGTGGGCTACCGGCTTGTGCTGGCCCGCCCTCGCCCGCTGTTCGCTGCGCGCTTCCAAGTTCCGACCCGGCGCGACCTCGATGCCCGCATCCTCACCGGCCCGGCCCTCTTCGGCATCGGCTGGGGCCTGTCGGGCCTCTGCCCCGGCCCCGCCCTGACTGGCCTCATCCTGGGCGCGCCCGGAGTCCTGGCCTTCGTGCCCGCCATGTTTGTCGGCATGGCTACGGCCCGCCGGCTCGGTGCCCGCTCCCCCGACGCGTCCATGGCCCCCGCCCCAAAGGAGTTCTCATGACCCCCATCCCGCATGCCGTGGATCTGACGCTAAAGCCCGAGGTGACAGCCTTCTTCGACGCAGCCACCAACACCGTCAGCTATGTGGTGCGTGATCCGCGCTCCAGCGCCTGCGCGGTGATCGACAGCGTCATGGACATGGACTATGCCGCCGGCCGGATTTCCTATTCGTCCGCGGACGCGATCATCGCCTTTATTGCAGACCATGGCCTAACGCTCGAATGGCTGATCGAGACCCATGTACATGCGGACCATCTCTCCGCGGCGCCTTATATCCAGTCCAAGCTCGGGGGAAAGCTGGGGATCGGTTCGGGGATCACCCAGGTCCAGGAGACGTTCGGCAAGATCTTCAACGAAGGTACCGAATTTCAGCGCGACGGCAGCCAGTTCGACCGGCTGTTCGAAGATGGCGACACCTATCTGATCGGCACCATGCCCGCCTTCGCCCTGCACACGCCCGGCCATACCCCGGCCTGCATGACCCATGTGATCGGCGATGCCGCCTTCGTGGGCGACACCCTGTTCATGCCGGATGGCGGCACCGCCCGCGCCGACTTTCCCGGCGGCGATGCGCGGGTGCTTTATCACTCCATCCGCCGCGTGCTCGCGCTGCCGCCGCAGACACGGCTGTTCATGTGCCACGACTACGGTCCCAACGGGCGGGAGATCCAATGGGAGACCACGGTCGCCGATGAGCGCGCACACAATGTGCATGTGCGCGACGGCCTCACCGAGGACGCCTTCGTGGCCATGCGCAGCGCCCGCGACGCGACCTTAGGCATGCCGCGCCTCATCGTGCCCTCGATCCAGGTCAACATGCGCGCCGGCGACCTGCCGCCGCCGGATGCCAGCGGCAAGCGCTTCCTGAAAGTGCCGATCAACGGCCTCTAGGTCGCGCCCTAAGGCCGCCGCAAGGTGTGCAAGCCGGCGCTGATGAAGCGGATGAAGTCCTCGCACAGTGCCGGATCCGCCGATTCCGCCCGGCCGTGCGTCAGCCGTTCGATGCGCTTGTCGCCCACATACATGAGCAGCGCGCCCACCGCATATTCATAGGCCCAGACGATGCGGTCGCCGTCCACATCCGGCAGCGCCCGGCCCATGGCGGCGACGAAAGCGCGGGCCAAGGGATCATAGAAGCGCTCGATGATGGCGGTGGCCTCCGGTCCCGGATCCCAGGCGGTACGGGCGACGAGGAGGGAGAACACGTCGCCCGCCTCGCTGCCCCGCAGGGTGATGACCGGTTCCGACCAGGCGCGCACCAGATCTTCCACCGCCGTGGGATTGGCCGTCGAGCAGTCCACCGCCTCGATGCGGGCGATGCGCTCGGTGATGTAGACCTGCCGGTGCGCGAAGATAGTGCCGAACAATTCCTGCTTGCGGCCGAAATAATAGCCCACCAAAGCGATCGGCACACCGGCGCGGGTGGCGATGTCCCGCACGGACACCGCCGCATAGCCGCGCTCCGCAAACAGCGCCTCGGCACTGAGCAGAATGGCCGACCGGCGGTCCGGGCGCTGAGGCTCCTGCGGGGCCACCGCAGAGCGCCGCACGGCCGGCGCGCGGGTTCGGGGGCGGCGGCCGCCGGATGGGTCTTCGACGTGATCCATACGGTTTCATATACTCCGAAACCCCGCCGCGCCACGCGGGGAGCAACCCGGCACGAACGCTATTGAACGATCATACAAGATTATGTACGAGTGTATAAATATGATCTCCCACAAGGGAGGCAGCTCCGTTGGAGGGAGCGCGCCATGCCGACATTCATCGACATCTCCATCCCCCTGGAGAATGACGTCCCGGCCGATCCGCCGTTCCAGAAGGTGCGCATCACCTATCGGACGCACCACGAGTCCGCCGGCGATCTGGCGGCCAGCTTTCCCGGCCTCAGGACCGACCAATTGCCCGACGGCCAGGGCTGGGCGGTGGAGCAGGTGGCCATCTCCACCCATAACGGCACCCATGTGGACGCCCCCTGGCACTATCACGCCACCATGGACGGTGGCGTCCGCGCCAGCACCATCGATGAAATCCCTCTCGACTGGTGCTTCCGCCCCGGCGTGAAGCTGGACTTCCGCCATCTCCCGGACGGCCATGTGGTGACCCCCGCTGAGATCGACGCGGAACTGGCCCGGATCGGCCATCGCCTCGCGCCCCTCGACATCGTGGTCGCCAACACCCGCGCCGGTCTGCGCTACGGCCAGTCGGACTATGTGGACAGCGGCTGCGGCTTCGGCCGCGACGCCACGCTGCATTTGGTCCAGCAAGGCATCCGCGTGGTGGGCACCGATGGCTGGAGCTGGGACGCGCCGTTCAGCCACACCGCCCGGCGGTTCGCCGAAACCGGCGATGCCTCCATCATCTGGGAAGGCCACAAGGCGGGCCGTGAGGCCGGCTACTGCCAGATCGAAAAGCTGCACAATCTGGAAGATCTTCCGGCCACCGGCTTCACCATTTCCTGCTTCCCGGTGAAGATCCGCGCCGCCTCCGCCGGCTGGACCCGGGCCGTCGCCATTCTGCCGGACTGACGGCCACACACGCCCGCCATCCAACCACATCCCCAGGGAGAGCAAGACGTTGAGCAAGGTCATCATCACCTGCGCGGTCACCGGCGGCATCCACACGCCCACAATGTCCGACGCCCTGCCCATCACTCCCAGCGAGATCGCCGATCAGGCGATCGCGGCGGCGGAAGCCGGGGCGGCGATCCTGCACCTGCATGCCCGCGACCCCAAGGACGGGCGCCCGACGCCGGATCCGGCGGTGTTCATGGAATTTCTGCCGCGCATCAAGCAGAGCTGCGATGCGGTGATCAACATCACCACCGGCGGCGGCCTCAACATGAGCGTGGAGGAGCGCCTCGCCGCTCCCCTGCAAGCGGCGCCTGAAATGTGCTCGCTCAATATGGGCTCCATGAACTTCGCGCTGCACCCTTTGGCCAAGCGCTACAGCAATTGGAAGCACCCGTGGGAAGAGCCCTACCTCACCGGCACCAAGGACTTCATCTTCCGCAACACCTTCGGCGACATTGAGCGGATCTACAAGCTGCTGGGTGAGGGCCACGGCACCAAGTTCGAGCATGAATGCTACGATGTGGGCCATCTCTATAACCTCGCCCATTGCCTGGACCAGGGCTGGTTCCGTCCGCCGGTTTTCCTTCAGCTCATCTTCGGCATTCTGGGCGGCATCGGTCCCGACCTGGAAAACCTGATGTTCATGAAGCGCACCGCCGACAAATTGTTCGGCACCGACTACCAATGGTCGGTGCTGGCCGCTGGCCGCCACCAGATGCCGTTCGCCACCCAGGCCGCCATGATGGGCGGTAATGTGCGGGTGGGGCTCGAGGACAGCCTGTTCATCGGCAAGGGCAAGCTGGCGCTGAACAATGCGGAGCAGGTGACCAAGATCCGCCATATCCTCGAGGAATTGGGCCATGAGATCGCGACCCCGGACGAGGCGCGGGCGACCCTCGGCCTCAAGGGTGCCGATCGCGTCAACTTCTGAGCGGCCACGCCCATGCCCGCCGCCAACCCCATCGACGGATTTGAGGTCGATCCGGCCACCCTCACCTTCGTCGGCGAGGGACTCCAGCGCCCTGAGTGCATCTTGGCGGAGCCGGACGGCTCGCTCTGGACTGCCGATGCCCGCGGCGGCGTGGTTCAAATCACCGCCGATGGCCGCCAACAGCTCATCACCCAGCACGCCGCCCGCACCTTCGCCGAGGCCGGCGACGAAGAGACCCGCTTCGTCACCGGCACCCTGCCCAATGGCCTCGCCTTCGCCCGCAATGGCGACATCCTGATCTCCAATTTCGGTACCGACCGGCTGGAGATCATGACCCGCGACGGCGCCCTGCGGGTGCTGGTGGACACCATCGACGGCGCGCCCATCGGCAAGGTGAACTTCGTGCTGCGCGACCGCCGCGACCGCATCTGGCTCACCATTTCCACCCGCACCCCCAACTGGATGTCGGCCATGCGCCCGCACATCCGCGACGGCTATGTGGCCCTCTACGACCAGGGCCGCCTGCGGGTGGTGGCGGACGGCTTCGCCTTCACCAACGAGATCCGCCTCGATGCGGCGGAGGAGTGGCTCTATGCGGTGGAAACCTGCGGTCGGTGCATCACCCGTCTGCGCGTGGCCGAGGATGGCAGCCTGAGCCACCGCGAAGCGTTCGGCCCCGCAGACCATGGCGCCTTCATCGATGGTATCGCCTTCGATGCCCACGGCAATCTGTGGGGCACCCATGTGATGACCGACCGAATCTTCGCGCTCACGCCCGACGGCGACCTGCGCATCCTGCTGGACGACGACCACAACAGCGCCGCCGGGCGCGCCCTCATGGCCGCCTTTGACCGTGGCGAGGCTACACCCGAATTGATGCTGGCCTGCGGCGGCACCATCGCCCCCTGGTTCGCCAGCCTGACCTTCGGCGGGCCGGATCTGCGCACCGCCTATATCGGCAGCCTGCGCGGCACCCGCATTCCCGCGTTCCGCGCCCCGGTGGCGGGCCTGCCCATGGTGCATTGGACCGAACGGCGCACCGGCTGAGAGTCAGAACTCACGCACTCTAATCACCCGGATGACATCGCCCAAGAATGCCGCCGGACCATAACGGGAGGATCCCATGAAGAAGACCTTGATGACCGCCGTCGCAGCCCTTGCGATCGTCGCCGGGCTGTCGCCGGCCCTGGCGGACATGTCCGACGGCAAGGTGAAGATCGGCGTGCTCACCGACATGTCGGGGGTGTATTCCGACATCACCGGCAAGGGCTCGCTGCTGGCCGCCAAAATGGCCATCGACGATTGCCTGAAGGCCGAATGCGCCGGCATGCAGATCGAGATGGTCTCCGCCGACCACCAGAACAAGGCGGACCTGGCGTCCTCCATCGCCCGCAAATGGATCGACCAGGACGGCGTGGATGTCCTCGCCGACATGTCCAACGCCTCCATCCAGCTGGCGATTGCCCCGCTGGTGAAGGAGAAGAACCGCGTCGCCCTCTTCCCCGGCGGCACCGCGCGCCTCACCGGCGATGCCTGTCAGCCGGACCATGTGGTGCAATGGATGTGGGACACCTATGTGCAGGTGGCCGGCATCGCCAACCGCCTCACCACCCCCGGCACCTCCTGGTATCTTGTCACCGCCGACTATGCCCTTGGCCACCAACTGGAACTGGACGCCAAGACCATCGTGACCGCCAAGGGCGGCAAGTTCCTCGGCTCCACCCGCCATCCGTTCCCGGCGGTGGATCTGTCCTCGCCCTTGCTGGCCGCGCAGGGCTCCGGCGCCGACATCATCGCGCTCGCCAATGCCGGCGGCGACACCATTGCCGGCATCAAGACCGCCAAGGAATTCGGCATTTCCGGCAGCAAGCAGAAGCTGGTGGCCTTCTTCCTCACCGCCATGGATGTGAAGAGCGTGGGCCTGCCCACTGCCCAGGGCACCATGCTCACCGAGGGCTTCTACTGGAACCTGGATGACGGCACCCGCGCCTTCTCCGAGCGCTTCAAGAAGGACAATGGCACCATGCCGTCTGCCATCCATGCGGGCGTCTATTCCTCGGTCCTGCACTATCTCAAGTCGGTGGCGGCGGCGAAGTCAGACGATGCCAAGACAGTGGTGACAAAAATGCGTGAATTGCCCATCAAGGACGATGTGGTGCGCAACGCCAAGCTGCGGGAAGACGGGCGGATGGTCCACGATTTCTATGTCTTCGAGGTCAAGAAGCCTGCGGACTCCAAGGGGGAGTGGGACCTCTACGATCTGGTGGCCACTTTGCCCGGCGATGAAGCCTTCCGCCCGCTGAGCCAGAGCGCCTGCCCCTACATCAAGAAGTGAGCGCGCTGGCGCGCCCCATTGGACGGGGCGCGCCAGGTGGGTGCGCAGGCGGCAGGTGATGGGCTAGAGTGCCGGCAGGCTGGCGGTCCTCGCCGGTGGCTCACCTCGTAAGTGCTTGAAAGATCTCATGCCGCGCTTGTCCTGCGACATTTCCCAGTCCCTGTGGGACGCCCTCCACGCCGCCGCCCGCGAGAACGGGGAGAGCGTGACGCATCTGGTCTCCCGCGCGCTCGCCGATACGCTGCAGGTGGACCATGGCACGCTGTTCCAGGTCTCCACCTCCGGGGCGCTGGTGGAGGGGGTGTTCGACGGGGTCGTATCCATCAACACTTTGCGCGAGCACGGCAATTTCGGGCTCGGCACATTCGTGGACCTGGATGGCGAGATGATCGCCTTCGACGGCGGCTTTCACCATATGCGCAGCGACGGCAGCATCCGGGCGGCGCGGGAGGACGAGCAGGTGCCGTTCGCCATCGTCACCCATTTCGCGCCGCAGGAGACCGTGACCCTGGCGCCGTTCGCGGGCATGGGTGAACTCTGTAACCAGTTGGATTCGCACAGAGAAACCGACAATCTGTTCTTCGCGGTGCGCCTCCGGGGGCGGTTCGCGCGGGTCCACAACCGCATCGCCTGCAAGGCCCACGGGCACGAGACCCTGCTGCAAGCCACTGCGAAACAAGCGGAATTCGAAACGCCCGACGTCGACGGCACAATGATCGGCTTCTGGACGCCGTCCTATGTGAAGGGCATCGGGGTGCCCGGCTGGCACCTGCACTTCTTGAGCGACGACCACCGCTTTGGCGGGCATATGCTTGATTGCGCAGGGGAAAATATCGAGCTGGCGCTGGAGCGGATCGATGATTTTCGCATGGCGATCCCCGAGACCGCGGCCTTCATCGCCGCCGACCTCAGCCACGACCCCAGCGCCGCGCTGGAGACCGCCGAGCGGGCCAAAGCGCCCGCCTCCCGCTGAGTCATCTCGGGGCTTCTTGAGCGAAATCAGCGCTTTACCGCACCACGGAACCGAATGATCCGGCCAAGGTTATCCTCGCATTCCCACAGGGGATGGCACCGGCTGGAGAGATCAATGGGCATTTTGTGGATGATCATCATCGGGTTCGTGGCGGGTCTGATCGCCAAGTGGATCCACCCCGGCCCCAATGAGCCCCAAGGCTTTATTCTGACGACGATTTTGGGCATCGTCGGGGCATTCGTGGCCAGCTATATCGGCCAGGCCATCGGCTGGTACCAGGCCGGCGAAGGGGCTGGACTGATCGGGGCCGTGGTCGGCGCGATCATCGTCCTGGTGATCTGGGGCGCGGTGGCCCGTCGCACCGCCTGACACGGTTTGGCTCCGGAAGTCCCCACACCTCCGGGCTGATTTCCGCGCATGGCCCCGGGTCCGACCCGGCATGGCCCCGAAATCGCCCCTGCGACGCCGCGCGCCTCTGGCTCCGCGGCGTCGATCGCTTATAACGGCCCCACCCGCGCACCGGCGCGGGGCGCAAGAAGGGGATCATTGTGAGCGACGAGATCATCGTGAAGGACAGCAATGGGGCGAAGCTGGCGGACGGCGATTCCGTCACCCTCATCAAGGATCTCAAGGTCAAGGGCACGTCAGAGACCCTGAAGCGCGGCACGCTGGTGAAGAATATCCGCCTCACCGGCAACCCCGACGAAGTGGAATGCAACACCAAGCAAGTCAAGGGACTGGTTTTGCGCACGGAATTTCTGAAAAAGGCCTGAGCGACCACAGCGGCCAAGCCCGTCGCGCCCCGCCGGCCCGCCGGAACCGGGGCGCGGGCGCGGTGCGCACCGGCGCTTGCACTTCGCCGCCAAGTGCGCATCACTCCTTCGTTCACGGTGGAAGGGAAACGGTGTGCTCATGGCGTTCAGCGGACCCTTGCCCGCCAAGCTGATGCGGCCAGATCGCCGGCCGGCCGTGTCCCGCGCGGCGGGCTCGCTCTGGGCCGGCCTCGCCGCGACCGCGCTGGTGCTGCTGGCGCCCGCCGCGTCATCCCGCGCCCAAGCCGAGGCCTCGCCTCCGCAATATGTGGCGACCCCGATTCCCGCCGGCCAGATCGAGGCGGCCATCGCCAGCCTGGACGCCACCGCCGCCGACATCATGGCCCGCAGCCGCATTCCGGGCCTGGCCATTGCCGTGGTGCGCGATGGCCAGCTGGTCTATGCCAAGGGCTTCGGCGTGCGCAAGGCGGGCGAACCGGCGGCGGTGGATCCGGATACGGTGTTCCAGATCGCGTCCTTGTCGAAGTCGATTGCGGCAACGGTCGTCGCTCATCAGGTGGGGGCGGGCGTGGTCACCTGGGATACGCCTCTGGTGCGCCACTTGCCCTGGTTCCGCCTCAGCGATCCCTGGGTGAGCACCCATGTGACCATTGCCGACATGTTCAGCCATCGCTCCGGCCTGCCCGACCATGCGGGCGACCATCTGGAGGAGCTGGGCTTCGACCGCAGGGCCATCCTGGAGCGGCTGCGGCTGCTGGCCTTGAGCCCGTTCCGCAGCACCTATGCCTACACCAATTTCGGCCTCACCGCCGGGGCGGAAGCGGTGGCGGTGGCCTCCGGCAAGAGCTGGGCGGCCCTGTGCGAGGAGACGCTCTACCGGCCCCTGGAGATGGCCTCCACCTCCTCGCGCTTTGCCGATTTTGAGCGCCGCCCCAACCGCGCGGTCCTGCATGTGCAGATCGACGGCGCCTATGTGCCCAAATTCATCCGCCAGCCGGATGCCCAGTCCCCCGCCGGCGGCGTCAGTTCCTCCGTCACCGATCTGGCCCGCTGGATGAGCCTGGTGCTGGCCGATGGCACTTACGCGGGGCGCACTCTCATCCCCGAAGCCGCCTTGCTGCCGGCGGCGCGGGCGGAGATCGTCTCCGCGCCGTCCGGGGCCATGGATGCCCGTCCCTCCTTCTATGGTTATGGCATGGGCGTCGGCATCACTTCGTCCGGTCGAGTGACCCTCGATCACTCCGGCGCCTTCAGTTCCGGGGCGGCCACCAATTATCGCATGCTGCCGTCGCAGAAGCTGGGCATCGTGGTGCTCACCAATGCCGAGCCCACGGGCGCAGCGGAGGCTGTCAGCGCCGATTTCATGGATCGGGTCGAGACCGGGCGGGTCAGCCGCGACTGGTATGCCGCCTATCACCCGCTCTTGGCGCAGCTCAACGCCCCCGCCGGGAGCCTGTCGGGCAAGACCGCCCCCAGCGACCCCGCGGCGTCCGCGCCGCTGGACCGTCTGGTGGGCACCTACGTCAGCCCCTATTACGGCCGCGCGACCATCGCCCGCGCCGGCGCGGGCCTGGCGTTGACCTTCGGTCCGGCACGGGTGCGCTACGCTCTGTCCCATTGGGACGGAAACACCTTTGCGTTCATGCCGTCATCGGAGAATGAGACCACCGGATCGCGCGCCGCCCTGGTCTTCACCACCGGGCCAAAGGGCAAGGTGCAGGCCTTCCACATCGATTATCTGGACGAGCCCGGCCAGGGCCGGTTCGTGCGCCAGTAAGGCGCCCGCCGGCGCCCGTGGTGCGCGCCTGTTGCGCGGGAGGCAGGCAGGGCGGCGAAGCGACGGCAGGGGAAGCACATTCGGCGGGGTGACGGGCCATCCCGGGGTATGCGCAGCCCCCAGGCGGCTCAGCCAGAAAGAGCGGTGCGCCTCCAAAGGACGCGCGCTGTCACTGCAGACTGTCGCCTCCGCCCAACGGCCCGGCGCACGGCCGCGCCCGGTCCCGTGCGCGCCGCCGTACGCTTTTCGGTCCGATGGGCCCGCGCCCCCAAGCCCTACCGCCGCGCCTTCTTCTCAGCCTCGTCTTCCATCAGCTCGAACCACATGGCGTTGAGGATGGCGAAGGCGGCCGCCAGCGGCAGGCCGAGCATCCAGGAAAAATACCACATGAGATGTTCCTTATCCGTGAGAGCCGGAGCCGGCCGGGCAAAGGCCACGGCCGGCCACTGATGCGTCTAACTGAGCCACGTCTCAATAGGCATGACCCTCGCCGTCGCGGATGGCCTTCTGGTCCACCTTGCCCCACAGCACCTTGTAGACCCAGGAGGTGTAGGCCAGGATGAGCGGCAGGAAGATCACCACGCACACCAGCATGATGAACAAGGTCAGATGGCTGCTTGAGGCATCCCATACCGTCAGCGACGAGGTCGGATCCAGCGACGAGGGCAGGATGAAGGGGAACATGGTCACCCCCACCGTGGCGATGATGCCGGCGATGCCCAGCCCGCTTAACAGCAGGGCCCCCACCTCCCGCCGCGCCTGCAAGCAGGCGCCGGCGCCGATGGCGCCGAGCATGCCCAGCGCCGGCGCCGCCAGCAGCCAGGGATGGCTCGCATAATTGGCAAACCATGCCCCGCGCAGGGCCACGGCGGTCTTCAGCAGCGGGTTGGAGGGACCGGCGGGGGTGAAGGGGCTGGTCACCTGGTAGCCGGTCACGAACAGATAGAGCGCGAGGCCGCCGAGCACGAACAGCGACAGGGTGGCGAGCGCCGCGAGGCTGCCATAGGCCCGCGCCCGATCGGCCACGGCCCCCTCCGCCTTCAGCACCAGCCAAGTGGCCCCATGCATCACCAGCATGCTCACCGACAACAGGCCGCAAAGCAAAGCGAACGGGTTCAGCAGGCCGAAGAAGCTGCCCTCATAGAAGATGCGCAGGTCCGCATCGAAGCGGAACGGCACCCCCTGGAGGGTGTTGCCCACCGCCACGCCGAAGATCAGCGCCGGCACGAAGCCGCCGACGAACAGCGCCCAGTCCCACGCCGCCCGCCATGTGGGGCTCTCGCGCTTGGAGCGATACTTGAAGCCCACCGGCCGCAGGATCAGCGCCGCCAGAATGGCGAACATGGCCAGATAAAAGCCGGAGAAGGACACCGCATAAAGCGCCGGCCAGGCGGCGAAGATGGCGCCGCCGCCGAGGATCAGCCACACTTGGTTGCCCTCCCACACCGGGCCGATGGTGTTGATCACCACCCGCCGCTCCAGATCGGTGCGGGCGACGAAGGGCAGCAACGTGCCCACCCCCAGGTCGAAGCCGTCTGTGACGGCAAATCCGATCAGCAGCACGCCCAGCAGCAGCCACCAGATCAGGCGCAAGGTCTGATAGTCGATCAAATCATGCAGGATCATCGGATCACTCCGCAGGAACGAGGCTGGCGGGAACGAGGATGGCTTCGGGCGCATCGTCCGAGGCGGGCCCCTTGCGGATGGCGTGCAGCATCAGTCCCATCTCGATCACGAACAGGACCGAATAGATCGCCGCGAAGCCGACGATGGTCAGCAGCACGGACAGGGCGCCGTTGCTGGAGACGCCGGCGGCGGTGGGCAGGATGCCTTCGATGATCCACGGCTGGCGGCCGAACTCGGCCACGAACCAGCCGCTCTCCGCCGCGATCCACGGCAAGGGAATCGACAGCACCGCGATCCGCAGCAGGATGGGATAGCGGTCCAACGCGCGGCGGGCCGAGAGCACGAAGAAGGTGCCGGTGAGCAGGATCACGAAGAAGCCGACCCCCACCATGATGCGGAAGGTCCAGAACAGCGGCGCCACCTCAGGCACCGTGTCCCAGGCCGCCTTCTCGATCTGCGCCGGGGTCGCCGTGCGCGGATCATCCACATAGCGCTTCAGCAGCAGGCCGTAGCCCAGCAGATTGCCATTGTCCTCGAACGCCTTCTGCACCGCCGGGTCCACCGGCTTGCCGGCGGCGGCGCGGATCTTTTGCAGAGCGTCGAAGGCGATCACGCCGCGGGCGATGTTGCCCTTGGCCCGCTCCACCAGTTCTGCGATGCCGTCCACGGGTGTGGTCAGCGAGCGGGTGTCGATGAGGCCGCCCACCCAGGGAATCTCCACCGCATAATAGGTCTCCCGCGCCTTCTGGTCGGGGAAGCCCACCACGGTGAAGGGCGCGGGCGTCGTCTCCGTGTGCCACACCGCCTCCATGGCGGCGAGTTTCATCTTCTGGTGCTCGGTGGTCAGGTAGCCGCTCTCGTCCCCCAGCACCACCACCGAGAGCGAGGCCGCCAAGCCGAACGAGGCGGCCACCGTTAATGAGCGCTTGGCCAGTTGCACATGCCGGCCCTTCAGCAGGTACCAGGCCGACACACCCAGCACGAACACCGAGGCGGTGACATAGCCGGCCGAGACGGTGTGCACGAACTTGGCCTGCGCCACCGGGTTGAACAGCACGGCGTAGAAGTCCGTCACCTCCATCCGCATGGTCTGGGGATTGAAGGCGGAGCCCACCGGATTCTGCATCCAGCCATTGGCGATGAGGATCCAGAGCGCGGAGAAATTGGAGCCGATGGCCACCATCCAGGCGGTGACCAGATGGCCCACCTTGGAGAGCCTGTCCCAGCCGAAGAAGAACAGCCCGACGAAGGTGGCCTCCAGGAAGAAGGCCATCATGCCCTCGATGGCGAGCGGCGCGCCGAAGATGTCGCCCACATAGAGGCTGTAGTAGCTCCAGTTCATGCCGAACTGGAATTCCATCACCAGCCCGGTGGCCACCCCCAGCACGAAATTGATGCCGAACAGCAGGCCCCAGAACTTGGTCATCTGCCGCCAGATGCGCCGGCCGGTCATCACATAGACCGTCTCCATGATGGCGACGATGATCGACAGTCCCAGCGTCAGCGGCACGAACAGGAAGTGGTAGAGGGCCGTCATCGCGAACTGGAAGCGCGACAGCGAGACGATGTCGAATTCCATCCTACTTCTCCTCGGGTTGCCCCGGTCGGGTGGTGGCCGGCCGGGGTGGTCCCGGGCGGGTGAGGGTCACGCGCCGGCCGCCAAAGCGGCAGGCAGAAGGGCACCGGCTGCGAAGGCCGGCGGGGTCAGTCGGGTCGCAGCGTGGCCAGCACCGCCGCAAAGCCCGGATCGCCCCGCTGCGCCCGGGCGATGATCCGGCCGCGGGCCATCACCACCAGCCGGTCGGCGATCTCCGCCTCGCGGCGGATGTGGGTGGCAATCAGCAAGGTGCGGCCCTGCGCCAGATCGCGGAGGCGGGCCAGCACGCCGGCGGCGGTGGCCGCATCCAGGCCCTCCGTGGGCTCGTCCAGCAGCCACACGGGGGTGTCGCGCAGCAGCAGCCGGGCCAGCGCCAGCCGCCGCGCCTGGCCGCCGGACAGCCCGAGGCCCCCCTCGCCCAAGCGGGCGCCGAGCCCGTCGGGCAGGGCCCGCACGTCGCCCTCCAGCCCCACGGCGGCAAGCACGCCCCACAGGGCCGTATCGTCGGCCGCGGGCGCCGCGAGGCGCAGATTGTCGCGCAGGCTGTCCTGGAACAGCACGGTGCGCTGGGTCAGCAAGGTCGGCTGCAGCGCCTCGACCGTGCCGGCATCCGCGGCCGCCTCCCCGGCGATCAGCGCCAGGAGCGAGGACTTGCCCGCCCCGCTGGCGCCGACCACCGCCACCCGCTCGCCGCGCGCCACGGAGAGCGACACCCCGTTCAGGACGGTGCGATGGGCGCCGGCATAGCGCAGGTCAACGTCGCGCAGGCGCACGGCCAGATCGGTCGGCGGCGCGGACGGGCGGGAAATGTCGGGCTGCGGCATCAGCCGGGGCGCCAGGCGGCGGGCGGCGAGCCGGGTGCGGCCCAGTTCCAGCGCCCCGCGCCGCAGCGCCAGGAACGGCTCCATCAGTGCCAGCGGCACCAGCACCAGGGCCGCCGCCACCGGGGCGGAGAGCGTGCCCGCCTGGGTGAGGGCACCGGCCAGCAGCAGGGCGCCAGCCAGGAGCGCGGCGCCGCCGAGACCGAACCCGAGGCCCACCCCGGTCTCGATGCGGTTTAGCCGATCATCCGCGGCCGCCAGCTTTCGGTCCGCCGCCGCCACCCGCTGGCGCTGGGCACTGAGGCTGCCGGCGATGGCCAGATCGGTCTGACCGGCCACCAAGTCGATGGTGCGGGCGCGCAGCGCCTCCGTGGCATGGGCGCGGCGGCGGGCGGCGGGATAGGCGCGGCGCGCCGCGACCAGCGGCAGGCCGAGCCCGCCCAGCAGCAGCGCGCCAGCCACCGCCAGCCCCAGCATGGGCCCGGCCATCAGGCCCAGGGCGACCCCGGTGGCCAGGGTGGCGGCGAGGGCCGCCCCCACCGGCACCAGCACCCGCAGATAGAGCTGGCCGAGGGCGTCGATATCCTCGGTGAGGCGGAACAGCAGGCGGGCGGGGCGGGCCAGCAAGGCGCGGGCGGCACCGGGGCCGGCCCAGCCGCGGAACAGCCGCTCGCGCAGGCCGGCCAGCACCCCCAGCGTCGCCTCATGGGTGGCGAGGCGCTCGCCATAGCGCCCGCCGGTGCGGGCCAGCGCCAGGAAGCGGATGGCGGCCGATGGCGTGAAGACGTCGAGGGCCGCCGCCGCGGCGACCGAGACGCCGGCCACGGCGGTGGCGGTGATGAACCAGCCGGACACCGCCAGAAGGCCGATGCCCGCCAGCACGGTGAGGGCGGCCAGCACCGCACCGCCCACCAGCATGGGGCCGCGCTCCGCCAGGAACAGGGTGAGCACCGTCTTCAGATCACGCATCGGCGCAGCCCTCCAGGCGGATGACGCGATCCATGCGGGCGGCCAGGACCGGATCATGGGTGGCGATGATCAGGGTGCGGTCGACCGCCAGGGTCAGCAGCGCCTCGGTGATCTCGGCGGCGGTGGTGGCGTCCAGATGAGCGGTGGGCTCGTCCGCCAGGATCAGGTGGGCGCGCGGATCCACCGCGGCGCGGGCCACCGCCAGGCGCAGCGCCTCGCCGCCGGACAAACCGGAACCGTCCTCGCCGATGGCCGCGCCGCGCAGAGCGCCCGAGACATGCTCGAGAATGGCGAAGTTCATCGCCTCGTCGGCGGCCTCGGGGCCGATCCACGGCCGCCCCAAGGCGATGTTGGCGCGCAGCGAGGCGGCGAAGAAGTGCGGCCGCTGGCCGATCCAAGCCATGCCCGCCCGCAGGTCGGCCGCGGTGGCATCGGTCAGTGCCGTGCCGGCGATGCGGATGGTGCCGGTATCCGGCGGCGCCAGGCCCGCCAGCAGGGCCAGCAGCGTGGACTTGCCCGCGCCGCTGGGGCCCAGCAGCGCCACCCGCTCGCCGGGGCACACATCGAGGCTGAAGCGGATGAAGACCGCCGCCCCGCCGGGATGGCCGAAGGTCACGTCTTCCAGGGCCACGGCCGGCGCTGGCGCCGCGGCCCGCGGCTGGCACGGGGCGGCATCGGCGCCCAGCAGCGGCAGGCCGGGAGCGCACAGGGTCTCCAGAGCGGCGAAGGCGGCGGCCCCCGCGGCCTTGTCGTGCCAGACCGCGGAGAGGTCGCGCATGGGCTCGAAGAAGGCCGGCGCGAGCATCAGGATGAACAGCCCCTCGCCCAGGGTGAGGCGAGAACCCCAGGTGCCGAAGTCCAGCGTGCCCAGAAGGTGGAAGCCCACATAGATGGCCACCATGGCCACGCCGATGGCGGAAAACAGCTCCAACACCGCGGAGGACAAGAAGGCGATGCGCAGCACCGCCATGGTGCGTTCCCGCAAGCTCTCGGCATTGGCCCGTAGGCGCAGGGCTGTGGCGTCCACCGCATCCAGCGCGCGGATGGTGGCCAGCCCGCGCAGGCGGTCCAGCAGGAAGCCGTTCATGCCGCCCACTTCCACCAGTTGCGCGGCGCTGGCCGCCTGGGCGCGCCAGCCGATGAGCGCCATGAAGATCGGGATCAGCGGCAGGGCCACCAGCAGCACCAGCGCCGCCGCCCAGGAGAAAGCGAGAACGGCAGCGAAGATCGCCAGCGGCACGACGGTGGCGCGCAGCCGGGCGGGCGCATAGCGCCACAGATAGGGCACCACCGCCTCCGCCTGTTCGGCCATGGCGCTGGCGGCGAGGCCCGCGGACACCCGACCCGCATCCAGAGGCGAGCGGGCGGCGAGCGCCAGCCCGACGCGGGCGCGCAGGTCCGACAAAGCGTGGCGGGCGGCGCGGTAGCACGCGCGGGCGCCGGCCGCGTCCAGGGCCGCGCGCAGCGCGCCCAAAGCGAAGACCAGGGCGGCGGGGACCAGCATGTCCGTCATCCCGCCACCGGCGGCGAGGGCATCCACCGCGTGGGCGATCAGCCCCGCCTGGCCGATGAACACAAGCGCCGCGGCCACCTGCATGAGGCTGCCGACGGAGGGTCGCGGCCGGCCAGCCCCTGAGGCGGCCGCGGCGGGGGGCGCCACGGCACGGGCGATGGGGGCGACGGAGTTGTCCGGAAGGCGCGCCCGCAAGACGGACGGACGCAGGCGCGGGGTGGTCGCGGTGGTCATGGCGTCGTTTCCCCCTCCCCGAGCGGCGCGTCGGTCGGGCGCGACCGGCGGCGCGGCACCAGCCTATCAGCGGTATCCAGAAGCCGCGTGACCGTCGCGCCCAGCGCCAGAAGCCCGGACAGCCGGGCCGCGTCGAGGCCCTTCACATCGTCATACCAAGCCACCAATTGGGCGATCAGATCGTGCATCTGCGCCATGCGGGCCTGGGCGAACTGATCGCCGGGGGTTGCGGCCGGCTGCGCGAGGAGTTCGCCCAGCACCGCCAAAGTGGGGTCCACCTCCCGCTTCTTGCGCGCCTCGGCCAGCGTGCGCAGGATCTGCCAGACGTCGTCGGGCGTGGTGAAGAAGTCGCGCCGGTCGTCCGGCAAATGCTTCAGCAGCACCAGGTTCCAGGCCTGCAACTCGCGCAGGCTCATGGAGACGTTGGAGCGCGAGATGCCCAGCGCCGCCACCATATCGTCCGCGCACAACGGCCGGGATGACACGAACAGCAGGGCATAGATCTGCCCCACGGTGCGGTTCATGCCCCAGCGACTGCCCATCTCGCCGAAGTGCAGCACGAAGGATTGGATATGGGGGGACAGGTTCATCATGGCTTTCGGCCACAACAGCTATTTCAGAAACGGCTGAAATGAATTGATCTGCCGCAACCTGCCATCACCGGGGGAAGGCTGCGCGTCAGGACGCACGCAGACTGCTGCATTCGCACGGTCGCCGGCGGCACGTCCCGGCGGTGGCGACCCGACGTCGCCATGCCGCAGGGCCGCAGGGCCGCAGGGCCGCAGGGCCGCCAGAGGCGACATTCAACCCTGTGCCCGGACTGCAAGGGGCGGGTTCCGTGCCTTGGCTCCGCAGGACGCCGCGCTCGCGGTTCCGGTGTCCGAAGCCCGGCCGATCTTCCCGGTGAAGCTCAGCTCCTGCGCCCTGCGGCGGTGACCGCGCGCCGATCTGAAGAGACCTGTGCCGATGGCAAAGACCGGGCTCCCGATGGGTGCGGCGGAGCGATCCGCGGGAGAGCGACATCATCCATTTTGGGTACGTTTTCCCCAAATCTCCCGCATCATCAGTTACCACTTTGGATCGAACCGTTCAAAAATGCAATCCGCCTGCAAGCCCCCGGCAAGCCCCACACAACTATTATCCGTGGGTATGATTGCACTTATTCAGAGTGGCAACGAATAACCAACAGCGATTCAAGGTTGGGGACAATGAAATCAGCGGCAGATTTAAAAGTTATGCATAAAATTGGAGCAGCATTCGCCGCTCTATTGATATCCAGCCTGCTTGTCGGGGGGGTGAACTGGTACGCAATCAGTCTCCTTGAGAAGACATCCGACTGGACCATGCATACTTATGAGGTGCTGGCCCGCTTGCAGAGCATCGGGACGGCGATGGTGGATCGCGAGACCGGGGTGCGCGGCTTCCTTGTCTCGGGGGACGAGAATTTCCTGGAGCCGACGCGGGCCGGCGAAATCGCCTTCCAGAGCAACCTTGACGCCGCGCGACAGCTGACCTCGGACAATGCCGCGCAACAGGCGCGCCTCGCCGACATCGAGCGCCTCGCGCGCGAGTGGAAGACCAATGTCGCCGACAAGGAAATCGCGCTGATGCGGGTTGCCGCCTCGCGGGAGGACGCCCGACGCATTGAGGCGTCCGGCGCCGGCAAGGCGTCCATGGATGCTCTGCGCGCCAAGCTGAAAGAGATGAGCGATGCGGAGAGCGGCCTGCTGAAGGTGCGGTCCGACGAGGCCGACAGCGCGCGGGCGCTGGCCCGCTGGAGCACCGTGCTTGGCGGGGCCGTCATGATGGGGATCGTGGCTTTTGCCCTGTTCGTCCTCAACGCCACCCTGGTCAAGCCGCTGAAGGCCGTGACGGCCGCCATGCAGGCGGTGGCGCGCGGGGAAAGCCAGCAGGTGCCTGGACTGGCGCGTGGTGATGAAGTCGGCGACATGGCGCGCGCCTTCGAGGAGAATGCGGTTCGCATCGCGCAGATGGCGCAAGCCCAGCGCGACGCGGAGGAAACCCAGGCCGCAGAGCGTCGGCGTGGCATGCTGGCCCTGGCGGACAATTTCGAAAGCACCGTCTGGGGCATTGTGGAGATCGTCTCCTCTTCGGCCACCGAGATGCAGGCCACCGCCACGCAATTGTCCTCGACCGTGCGCGAAACGTCCGCGCAGGCCCAGTCTGTCTCTGCGGCCGCCGAAGAGGCCGGCACCAATGTCTCCTCGGTCGCCAGTTCGTCAGAGGAAATGGCCGCCTCGGTTGCCGAGGTGGGGCGCCAAGTGGAACGCGCCGCCACAAAGGCCCAGGCGGCCGTTGTCGAGGCGCAGACCACGGCACAGATCGTGTCCGAGTTGAGCGAGGCGGCAGCGCGGATTGACGCGATCGTGTCGATCATCTCCGGCATCGCCGGGCAGACCAATCTGCTGGCGCTGAACGCCACCATCGAGGCCGCGCGGGCCGGTGAGGCCGGGCGCGGGTTTGCCGTGGTCGCACAGGAGGTGAAGGGCCTCGCCGAGCAGACCGCCAAGGCGACCACGGAGATCAGTCAGCAGGTGGCGGGCATCCAGACCTCCACCGGTCGGGCCGTGACCGCCATCCGCGGGATCTCGCAGACCATCACCGAGGTCAATGACTCGGCGGGGTCCATCGCCGCGGCGCTCGGCCAACAGGTGGCCGCCACCGATGAGATCGTCCGCGCGGTGTCGCAGGCCTCCGTCGGCACCCAGGAGGTGACGCTCAACATCACGGGCGTGGCCCGTGCGGCCGAAGCTACGGGCGAGGGCGCATCGCAAGTGGAAGCGGCGGCATCGGACCTCTCCCGTCAGTCGGTCAGCCTGCGGGGCGCGGTGCAGACCTTCCTGTCCACCGTCCGCGCCGCCTGACGCCACCGGCTTGGGATCCGGCACCGCGCGTGCGGTGCCGGATCGACACAGGACGGTGGCGACCTTCGGGCGTCCCGTCTGGCGCTGATCCTGCGCCGGCCTCAGGGCAAGCGCCCGCCCCCTCGATCTCTCCTCCCGCAGCATTCGCCCCCCGTTGGCGCCGCAGATACCCACGGCGATGTCCCGGCCTTTGAGCCGCCGGGCAGCGTGACGGGCGTCGCAGGGCTCCAACGCGCGACACAGGGCTATATGCAGGTTATCTGTACAGGTGGACTTTACAGCTAAACTGCATATATGCCATGCTGAAGCCCATGACAGATCCGACCGACCACCCATCCGCGCAACCGGCCGCCATCGCGGCGGAGCTGCGCGCCACATTCGGCCAGCTGAAGCGGCGGCTGCGCGAACAGGCGGATGTGGGGGATCTGACGCCCTCGCAGGTGGCCGTAATCCTGCGGCTCGAGAAGGACGGCGCCGCCACCACGTCCGGCCTGGCGCGCGCGGAGGGCATGCGCCCGCAGTCCATGGCCTCGGTCATCGCCGCGCTGGAGACCGCCGGCCTCGTGCGCGGCGCGCCGGACCCGCAGGACAAGCGCCAGACCCTCCTCTCCCTCACGCAGGCCTGCCGCACCAAGGTCGCGGAGGGTCGCGCCCTGCGGCAGGACTGGCTGTCCCGCACCATTGCCGCCCGCCTCACGGCGCAGGAGCAGGAACATCTCGCCGCTGCCATCACCCTGCTCCAGCGGCTCGTCACCGACTGACATTGCCTGCGCCGCCCGAGAGAACCCTCCCGCCCACCGTCCATCGGAGCGCCTAATGGCCTGGCCCCATCTCCTGTCCTACTTCTTCGGCGGCGCCGTCCTGGCCAACGCCATCCCGCATCTCGTGGCCGGCATGATGGGCCGCCCTTTCCAGAGCCCCTTCGCCAAGCCATCCGGGGAGGGGCTGTCCTCCTCCACCGTCAACGTCCTCTGGAGCTTCTTCAATCTCGCGGTCGGCTACATGCTGGTCTGCCGGGTGGGGGACTTCGACGTGCGGGCAACTGCCCACGTGGCGGCGCTGGGCGCCGGCGCGCTGCTGATTGCGGTCTTTTCGGCACGCCATTTCGGCCGCTTCAACGGCGGCAATGCGCCGGACCGGGCGTGACGCCCGCGGATCGCGGCGTGTTCCGGTCGCTCCGGAACCACAACTATCGGCTCTGGGCGGCGAGTGCCCTGGTCTCCAACATCGGCACGGCGATGCAGCGCACGGCCCAGGACTGGCTGGTGCTCACCCAGCTCACCCACCAGAGCGCCGCGGCGCTCGGCTGGGTGATGGCGCTCCAGTTCGGGCCGCAATTGCTGCTCCTGCCCTGGACAGGCGCCGCCGCCGACCGCTTCAACCAGCGCCATCTGCTGCTGGCGACCCAGTCGGCCATGGGCGTGCTCGGCCTTGTCCTGGGCGCCCTGACGCTCTCGGGCACCGTCGCGCTCTGGCACGTCTACGGGCTGGCTTTTCTGTCCGGCTGCGCGGCGGCGTTCGACGCCCCGGTCCGCCAGACCTTCGTGGCGGAGCTGGTGGGCGACGACGACCTGCCCAATGCGGTCGCCCTCAATGCCGCTTTGTTTACCAGCGCGCAGATGGTCGGCCCGGCCGTGGCCGGCCTGATGATCGCGGCACTCGGCACCGGCTGGGCCTTCGTGATCGACGGCGCCTCATTCGGGGCGGTGCTGGCCGCCCTGTGCCGGCTTCGGGTCGGCGACCTCCGGCACGCCGCCCGGGCGCCCCGCGCCAAGGGGCGGTTTGTGGAGGGCCTGCGCTATGTGCGCGGCCGGCCCGATCTGATGACCATCCTGGTGATGCTGTTCCTGATCGGGACCTTCGGCATGAATTTCCCGATCTTCACGTCCACCATGGCGGTGATGGTGTTTCACGCGGACGCGCAGGGCTTCGGCCTGCTGTCCTCGATCCTGGCGTTCGGCGCCCTCACCGGCTCGCTGGTGGCCGCCGCCCGCGGTCCGATCGGCTTCGGCACGCTTCTGGGCGGCGCCGGGGTGTTCGGACTGGGCTGCACTCTGGCGGCCCTCGCCCCGGGCTACGGACTGTTTGCCGTGGCCTTGGCCGTGGCCGGCGCGGCGCTGCTGACGTTTGGCAACGCCACCAACAGCCTGATGCAACTGACCACCGAGCCGTCCATGCGCGGGCGGGTCATGGCGCTGCGCATCGCCATCGCCATGGGCTGCACCCCCTTGGGCGCGCCCCTGCTGGGATGGGTGGCCGACGCCTTCGGGCCCCGCTGGGCGATGGGGGTGGGCGCCGCCTCGGGCTTCGCGGCCGCCGCGGTGGCGGCGGTCTTCCTGGCCCGATCCGCCCGCCGCGCCGGCCCCCACCCTGCCGCCACAGACACAGAGCGGGAGTAGGAAGCATCCGGCGCCGGACGAAACCGCCCGAACGCCTATCGGCGGGACATCCAGAACGCCACCACCGCCGCCCCGGTCGCCACCACCAGAGCGTCTTCCACCAGGCCGCTGCGGGTCTGTCCGACCTCGGCCATGGCGCGCTTGCGCCCGGCGAGGGTGAAATAGGCCAGAGGTACCGCGCTCGAGATCGCCACCGCGGCACCGGCCCGCTCGCGCCCGCTGGGCGCCAGGGCCGCGCCGGCAATGCCGGCGCTCATGATGCGGGCGAGCAGGCCGAGAAACACCGTGCGGTCCGGGGCGGACTTCATCTTGTCGCCGGCCAGTTCGCCCACCCCCATGGCGAGCGCGCCATATCGGAAGAGCGGGTGATCCAGCAGCACCAGATGCCCGGGGGTGTGGCGGCCGGCGAGGCGCGCCATCGCGATCGCCGCCATGGGGGTCATGGATCGGGCGCTGGCAACGGCACCGATCAAAGCGCAGGGGAGGAGGTCAAGGATTCTCATGCGTCCCGAACGCCGACGGTTCGCCGCGGTTCCTGCCTTTGCGGGCCGGTCCCGAGGTCCCGCTGCCGCGACCCGTTGGTGGCCGGGGACCGGGGAGCCGATCAGGAACGCAAATGTGTTTGGCCCGCCCCCCGCGTTTCCACGGCCGCGCATTGGCAATCCCGGCGCGGTCCCGTATCCGCTGGCGCTGGGGCGTCCGGCGATCCGCACCGGCGACACGCCCGAACCGGCGAGGAGATCCCATGCACCTGCTCACGATCCACCGGGCGCTGGCGGCCGGCGCCATCATGCTCTGCCTCGGCGCCGCCCCCGCAGCGCTGGCGGCGGACCAGACGCCCAAGGAGATCGTGACCGACTTCTACCGGATGGTGTTCGAGCAGCATAAGGTGCAGGAGGGCTTCGACACCTATGTCGGCCTCCCCTACACCCAGCATAATCCGAACGTGCCGGACGGCCCGGAGGCCACCATCAAGTTCCTCAGCGGGCGGTTCGAGAAGAACCCGCAGGCCACCAACACGATGGTGCGGGTGATCGCCGACGGCGACCTGGTGGCGGTGCACGTCCACTCCACCCTCAATCCGCAGGATCGCGGCAATGCCATCGTCGACATCTTCCGGGTGGCGAACGGCAAGATCGTCGAGCATTGGGATGTGATCCAGCCGGTGCCGGAAAAAGCCGCCAATCCCAACACCATGTTCTAGAACGCCCGGAGGGGTCGCCGTCCCTCAGGCCTTGGCCACCTCCACCAGGCAGCTCATGGCGTTCGGCCCCTGGGAGAGGCGGGAGGTGCCCACATCGCGGGTGAGCACATTGGGGGTGCCCGCCCGTTCCGCGGCGCCGGCCACCGGGTCCGGGTCAAACCAGGCGCCGGTGGACATCACCGCCACCCCCGGCCGCACGCCCGCGTCCAATTGCAGGCCGGCCAGCAAGGCGCCGCGGCCGTTGAACACCCGCACCGTGTCTCCCGCCACACAGCCGCGCGCGGCCGCCTCGTCCGGATGCAAGGTGATGGCCTCGCGCCCTCCCACCTTGCCGGCCTGCGCCAAAGGGGCGAAGTCCATCTGGCTGTGCAGCCGGTCGGCGGGCTGCAGGGTCAGCAGATGCAGCGGGAAGTGCGCCGCCGCCGGCGCGCCGCCCCATTCCTGCGGCGCCATCCAGGTGGGATGGGGCGGGCAGTCGGGCAGCGCAAAGCCGGCGATGGCGGCGCTGTAGAGTTCGATGCGCCCGCTGGGCGTCTTCAGCGGATGCGCTTGCGGATCGGCCCGGAAGTCCGCGAACAGCACGAAATCGTCGTCCGGCTCCGGAACCTCCACAAAGCCCTTGGCCCAGAAGGCGTCGAACGCGGGAAAGGCGATGCCGGCCGCGCCATTGGCGGCGGCGCACTGGGCATAGATGGCGCGGATCCAGGCCATCTCGTCGCGCCCTTCGGTGAAGGCCGCCGCATGCCCCAGCCGCGCCGCCAGATCGGCGAAGATGGCGAAGTCCGAGCGCGCCGCATGCAGCGGCGCGATGGCCTGGTGCATGGCCAGCACGTAGCGGTCGCGGGACGAGCCGCCGATGTCGTTGCGCTCCAGCGTGGTGGTCACCGGCAGCACGATGTCGGCGCGCTGGGCGGTGGGGGTCCACCAGATCTCGTTGACGATGACGGTCTCGGGCTTTTCCCAGGCGCGCGCGAGGCGGTTGAGATCCTGGTGGTGGTGGAAGGGGTTGCCCCCTGCCCAATGGATCAGCCGCACATCGGGATAGGTCTCGGTGCGGCCGTTGAAATCGTAAGGCGTGCCGGGGGCTTCCAGCATCTCGGTGAGGCGCGCGGCGGGGATGGCGCGGCGGATGGGGTTCGGCCCAACCGCCATTTCCGGTCCCGGCGTCGGCCGGCGGGGATTGCCCACCCCGTTCATGGAGCCATGGCCGAAGCCGAAGCCACCCCCCGGCAGCCCCACCTGCCCCAGCAAGGCGGCCAAAGCGATGGCCATCCAATAGGGCTGCTCGCCATGCTCGGCCCGCTGCACCGCATAGGCACAGGTGATGTAGCTGCGCACCCCCACGAGGCGCGCCGCCAGCGCCGCGATCCGATCCGCCGGGACGCCGCAGATGGCGGCCGCCCAGGCCGGGGTCTTCGCAACGCCGTCGCTTTCGCCGCGCACATAGGCCAGCAGGGCCTCGGCCCCCACCGTATGGGTGGCGAGGAAATCATGATCCACGCCGCCCAGGCGCGCGATCTCGAACGCCAGCGCCAGCATGAAGGCGGTGTCGGTGTTAGGCCGGATCGGCAGCCACTCGGCGTTGAGGAAGTCCGGGCAATCCCCCCGCGTGGGCGAGACATTGACCACCGGAATGCCGGACGCGGCCAGCCGGCGCAGCCATTTCTCCTGGGTGTGCTCGCCGGCGCCGCCGGAGGCCAATTGGCCGTTCTTCAGCGCCAGCCCGCCAAAGGCGAGGAAGATCTGCGCATGGGCGAGGATGCTCGGCCAGGCGGTGACCCGGCCGGTGAGCGGCTGATAGGTGCCGATCACATGCGGCAGCAGGAATTGCGCCGTGCCCCAGCTGTAATTGCCCACCTGGTCCACCGCGCCGCCGCCGCTGAAATAGAAGCGCCGCACCAGCGAGCGGGCATGGTG
This sequence comes from Azorhizobium sp., assembly GCA_965227945.1. GTDB lineage: Bacteria > Pseudomonadota > Alphaproteobacteria > Rhizobiales > Xanthobacteraceae > Azorhizobium. Next base: position 890,817 of record CBDDGQ010000006.1, read on the forward strand.
GAAGCGCCCGGCCGAGGACCACCCATAGGAGCCGCCGAACAGCCCACTCCGACCATGCTCGGCCGCGACGCGAGCGATCTCGCCGGCCACCAGGTCCAGGGCCACATCCCAACTCACCTCGATCATCGGCTCGCGGCCGCGGCCGGCCCCGCCCGCCCGATGGCCTTGCGCCAGAAAGCTCTCGCGCACCGCAGGGCGCTGGATGCGTCGGGGCGAATAGACCGAGGGGACGATGCTCCCCAGCAAAGGCGAGGGCGCCGCATCCCCGGCGAACGGCTCGCAGCCGATCAGCCGGCCATCCTCCACCACGGCGGTGAAGGCACCCCAATGGGCAAGATGCGGCACGCGCTGAATGGCCATGGATGTTGCTCTCAGTCCTCATGCGGCCCGGGGGCCAACGGCGGCCTGCCCGGCCGCTTTCTGCGGCGGGCGGGTGCGATACTCTTGACAGGGTGACGGGTGCGCGTCAGATTTCAAACAATTATTTGAATTGATGACACAGGGTCCCCGGTTTTCCAAAGGCCGCCGCTCCATCACCCTGCGTCACCGCCGTTCTGCGCATCCGTTCCGTGTACTCCACTGCACGTGCACCAACCTGCACTTGCTCCCGCAGCCCTTGCACCCAGCAGCCACCCGCGGGTCGCCCGCACCAGGCACGAGGCATCCATGGACAAGATCACCGGCTCATTCGTCGCCATCGTCACGCCCTTCAACACCGACGGTTCGGTGGACTTCGCCGCCTTCCGCGACCTGCTGAAATTCCAGGCGGACAACGGCACCAGCGCCATCCTCATCATGGGCTCCACGGGGGAGACCTCCATGCTCTCCGCCGAGGAGAAGAAGCAGGTCATCGTCGAGACCGCGAAGATGAAGACCGCGGCCATGCCGATCTTCTACGGCTGCACCGGCAACAACACGCAGAGCACTATCGAGAGCGTGCGCTTCGCCAAGGACAACGGCGCCGATGGCGCCATCCTTGCGGCGCCGGCCTATATCTGCGCGCCGGAAGCGGACATCGAGGCCTTCTTCCTGGAGGTGGCGGACGCCACCGATTTGCCGCTGGGCATCTACAACAACCCGCCGCGGGTGAAGAGCGACCTGCATTGGGACAATCTGCTGCGCATCTTCAAGCACCCCAATTATGTGATCCACAAGGAGTCCACCACCCGCGTCGGCCAGGTGGCGCAGGTGCTGGCGGCCCGGCCCGACGTGTCGGTGATGTGCTGCGACAGCCCCAATCTCGGCCTGGTGGTGCCCACTATGAGCCTGGGCGGCCACGGCACCGCCAACATGACCGGCAACCTCGCCCCGGCGGAACTGGCCGCCATCTCCCGCCCCTGGAGCGGCAATGCCGGCGCCGAGGCGTTCAAGGACGCTTATCTCGGCCTGCTGCCCCTGCTCCACTACACCTATTCGGCCATCAATCCGGTGGCGGTGAAGTCGCTCATGAAGGCGGTCGGCCTGCCGGTGGGCGAGCTGCGCAAGCCGCTGCGCGGCCTGGAAGGCGAGGCGCTGGCCAAGGGCCTGCGCATCGTCCAGGAGCTGGAGCTGGACAAGAAGTACGGCTGGACGCTGGCCCCGCTCTCCGCCCTCGCGGCCTGAGCCCATGGATCTGGGCATTGCCGGCCGCCGCGCCCTTGTGACCGGCGGCAGCCGGGGCATGGGGCGCGCGGTGGCCGAAGCGCTCGCCCGCGAGGGCGTCCACGTCACCATCGCCGCCCGCACCCGCACCACGCTGGAGCTGGCGGCGGCGGAGATTTCGGCCGCCGCCGGCATCCCCGTGGCCGTCGTCGCCGCCGACATGACCACGGATGCCGGGCGCCTGGCGGCCCTGGCCGCCTGCCCGGACCCTGACATCCTCATCAACAATGGCGACGGCGAGCCGCCAGGCGACTACCGGCAGCACACCCGCGCCGACTGGATCCGGGCGCTGGACCGCATGATGCTGGCGCCCATCGAGATGATGCGCCTCACCGTGGACGGCATGATGGAGCGCGGCTTCGGCCGGGTGGTCAACATCGTCTCGCGCAGCGTGAAGACGCCGCAGATCGAGCTGGCGCTGTCCAACGGCGCCCGGTCCGGGCTCGTCGGCTTCGTGGCCGGACTGGCCCGCACCACGGTGGCGCGCAACGTCACCATCAACAACATCCTGCCCGGCATCATCGCCTCGGACGCCCAGCGCGACCATGTGCGGGGGCTGGTGACCATGACCGGCCGCCCGTTCGAGGAGATCTGGGCCGAGCGCGCGGCGCAGAACCCGGCGGGCCGCTATGGCGAGCCGGCGGAAATCGGCGCCTACGCCGCCTTCCTGTGCTCGGCCAAGGCCGGCTTCGTCACCGGCCAGAACCTGCTGGTAGACGGCGGCCAGTATCCCGGCACGTTCTGAGCGACGCAGGTCGCCCGCCGACGCCCCGGCCCCCTCTTTTCGCCGGTGCGTCCGCTGAAAATTCCTGCAAGACTGCGCCCGATCACAAGCTGGATCGGCGCATGGACATGCAGCGGGAGGATGACGAGGACGGCGCCCCTGCGGGCCGCCTCGGCACGCCGTCCCGTCCCCCGCAGCGACTGCATCCCGGGCAGCTCGACGTGTTTCACGCGGTGGTCACCACCGGCAGCGTCACCGCCGCCAGTCGCGTCCTCAATCTGTCCCAGCCCGCGGTCAGCCGCCGACTGGCCGATCTGGAGCGAGCGGTGGGGTTCGCTTTGTTCCTGCGCGACGGCAAGCGCCTCACCATCACCCCCGAGGGGGTGGCGTTCCATGACGAGGTGAGCGTCAGCTTTGTCGGCCTGGAGCGCATGGCCAAGGTGGCGGGCGAAATCCGCGAATTGCGGCGCGGCCATCTGCGCTTTGCCACCATCCCCGCCCTCAGCCTGGGCCCGGTGCCGCTAGCGGTCGCGGCCTTCATGAAGCGCCATCCGGCGGTGAAAGTGACGTTCGAGGTGCATGCCGCCTCGCGCATCCGCGACGCTCTGGCGGACGGCCTGTTCGATCTGGCGGTCACCCAACTGCCCGATGCCTATCCCGGGGTGGTGATCCGGCACACCTTCCATGCGCCCTGCCTGTGCGTCCTGCCCCCCGGCCATGCCCTCACCCACCGGGACGTGGTGACACTGCAGGATCTGTCCCGGCATCCGCTCATCTCGCTGTCACCGGACGGCCAGGCCGCGGGTGAACTGTTCCGGCGGCTCGCGGCCGCGGGACTTGCGGTGAGCCCGCGCGCGGAAACCCTGACCTCTCTGGCCGCCTGCTCCCTGGTGGCCGCCGACGTGGGCATCTGTCTGGTGGACCCGTTCACTGCCGAGAGCTTCGGCGGCGGGCAGGTGGTGGTCCGGCCGTTCGCGCCGAGCCTGGATTTCTGTTTCCGCATCGCTTTGCCCGCCCGGCGCATCGCCGCGCGCGCCACCGCCACGCTCGTGGATCTGCTGGTGGACCACATTATCGCGGACCCCCGCATCCGCCGGTAAGGGCGAATCGGTGCATGCAACCTGCGCATGAGCAACGAAAAAATCAGCATTGGTCGTTATGGCCAGAGTTGTGCTGCATTGCAGCGTAATCGGGTTGCAGGGGGGCACGCGATGACCATCAGTCTTGAGATCCATGCGGGCGTGGCCACCGTCACCATCCAGCGACCGGAGGTGATGAACGCCCTCGATGTGCCAGCCAAGGAGCGGCTGGGCGCCCTGTGGCGGGAGATCGCCGCCGACGATGCGGTCCGCGCGGTCATCCTCACGGGCGCGGGAGACCGGGCCTTCTGCGCCGGCTCCGACATCAAGGAGATCAACCGCACCGGCCAGATGGTCACCACCGAGGTGCTGCTGGATGCCATTCCCGGCGTCGGCGTGCGGCTCGACAAGCCGGTGATCGGCGCCCTGCACGGCTATTGCATCGGCATGGGCATGACACTTGCGCTGCATTGCGACCTGCGGTTGGCAGCGCACAATACGGTAATCGGCTATCCCGAAGTGCGCCACGGCATGATCTCCGCCATGAGCGCCATGCGTCTGGGCGAAGTCATTCCCCAAGCGTATGCGATGGAATTACTTCTGATGGCCCGCAATGTGAACGCAATGGAGGCCTATCGCTTCGGCCTTCTGAATGCCGTGGTGGATGACGTGCAGACGACCGCTGCAGAATGGGCGGAGCGTATTGCAAGCTATCCAAGTATTGGGGTGCAAACCACAAAGCGACTGGCCACCTTCCACCGCCGAGTCGCATACGTCGCCGCCAAGGCGGAGGCGGCCGCCGCCCGCGCCGCGGTCGAGGCGCGTGACGACTACCGCCAGGGCGCCGCAGCGCACGAAAGCCGGCGCTGACCGCCCGCCTGTCGCCCTCCTCCCTCCCGCACGGCCCGACCGGACTGCCCCATGACCTTGATGAATGCCGTCGTGTTTCCTGCCTTCGGCCCGCCCGACGTGTTCCGCGCGGTGCGCGTGGACCGGCCGGATCCGGGCCCCGGCGAGGTGCTGGTGCGCATCCATGCGGCGGGCATCTGCTATCACGACGTGCTCTCCCGCGGCGGCCGCATCCCCCGCGACCAGCCGGGGCAGATCCTCGGCCATGAGATTTCCGGCGTGGTGGACACCGTCGGCGCGGGGGTCGCGGACAGCCGGATCGGCCAAAGGGTGGTGATCTACCAGCGGATCTATTGCGGCACCTGCCGCCATTGCCTGGGCGGGCGCCAGGACCTGTGTCGCCACAGCCGGGTGCTGGGCGAGCATGGTGGCGGGGGCTATGCCGAATTTTGCTGCGTGCCCGAGCGCAACCTCATCGCCGTGCCGGACACCGTCAGCCTGGACGCCGCCGCTCTGGCGGTGTGCCCCATCGGCACCAGCATTCGCGCCTTGGTGGGGGTCGGCGAGGCCAAGGCCGGCGACACGGTGCTGGTGACCGGCGCCGGCGGCGGCCTCGGCCTGCACCAGATCCAGATCGCCAAGGCGCTGCACCTGCGGGTGATCGCCGTCACCAGCTCGCCGGACAAGCTGCCCGCTATCCAGGCCGCCGGCGCGCACGAGGTGGTGGTGGCCGCCGACGGCGCCTTCAGCAAGGAGGTGTGGCGGCTGACCGAGAAGACCGGCGTCGACATCGTGCTGGAGAATGTGGTGTCGGGCACCATGGGGGAAAGCCTGCGCAGTTGCGCCGCCCATGCGGTGGTGGTGGTGCTGGGCAATGTGGAAGCCCGCCCGGTATCCATCGACCCCGGCCTGGTGATCGGGCGCCGCCTGCGCATCTGCGGGTCGGGCAATGCCACCTATGCGGACGTCCACATGGCGCTGCATCTTTTGGCGAGCGGCGCGGTTCAACCGCTGTTTCACGCGATTTTGCCCTTTTCAGCGGTCAGCGAAGGGCACAGGCTGATGGAGAGCCGGCACACCACCGGCCGCGTTCTCCTGAAGGGGTGGTGAGCATGCACCTCGGCCTTCTGTTTCGCCGCGCCCGCGGCTGGTATGGCGAGCGCATCGCGCTGGTGGACGAATCCGGTCCGTGGACCTTCGAGGCCTTTCTGGCGCGCACCGCCCGCTTCGGCCAGGCCATGACGGGGCTGGGCCTCGCCCGCGGCGACCGGGTGGCGCTGCTGATGCCGGACATCCGGGAATATCTGGAAGCCGACTATGGCAGCATGGCCGCCGGCTTCGTGCGAGTGCCCATGGACCCCAAGGCCACCCGCGCCGATCTGCTGGCGCAGTTGCGCCACGCCGGCGCCCGGGTGCTGGTGGTCCATGCCGGCCTCGCCGCCACGGTGGAGGGCGTGCAGGAGATGGTGGCCACCCTCGACCATGTGGTGGCGGTGCGCGGCGCCCTGCCCGGCGCCCAGGACTATGAGACGCTGCTGGCCCAGTCCGCGGACCGGTTCGTCCCGGTGGGGACCGCCACCGACCTTGCGTCGCTGAATTTCAGCGGCGGAACCACCGGCCGCCCCAAGGCCATCATGCTGCGCCACGCCAATCTGTTCGCGGTGGTGCAGCACCTGATCGCCGGCTTCGCCATCCGCAGCGACAGCGTGTTTCTCAATGTGCGCCCGCTCTGGCCGGTGGCCCAGGTGGCCTCGCTGGCCTATCTGCTGGCTGGCGCCCGCGTGGTGCTGGGCGGCGGGTTTGATCCGGAGCGCTTCCCGTTCCAGGTGGCCCGCTGCAGCGCCACGCGCACCTCCCTTGTGCCCACGCAATTGCTGCGCGCGCTGGACCATCTGGCCCCCGACGATGTGGCCCTGACCTCGCTGGAGGCGATCCATGTGGGGGGCGCGCGCATCCCCACCCCGGTGTTCGACCGGGCGCTGGACCTGCTGGGTCCGCGCATCGGCGTGCTCTACGGGCTCACGGAAGCGCCGGTGACCTGCTATCTGGAGCCCGACCGCCTGGCCAGCAAGAAGGCCCTGCGCTCGTCCTTGCGCGACAGCGTGGGCAAGCCCTTGTTCGGCTATGAGGTGCGGCTCGCCGGCACCGATCCGGACGGCCCGCCCGGCGGCACCGGCGAAGTGCTGATCCGCGGCCCCAACGTCATGGCCGGCTATTGGAACGACCGCGCCGCCACCGCCGCGACCCTGGTGGACGGCTGGCTGCATACGGGCGATGTGGGCCAGTTCACGCCCAAAGGCGACCTCACCATCGTCGGGCGGATCAAGGAGGTGATCCGCACCGGCAGCACCTCGGTGGTGACCAAGGAAGTGGAAGACGCCATCGCCGCCCACCCGGCCATTCGCGAAGTGGCGGTGATCGGCGTACCGGACCTGGAATGGGGCGAGGCGGTGACCGCCTTCGTGGTGCTGAAGGAGGAAGGGGCGGCGAGCGCGGAGGAGATCCTGGCGTTCTGTCGCAGCGCGCTGTCCGGCGCCAAGCGGCCCAAGAGCGTGCATCTGCGCCATGAACTGCCGCGATCCCATTACGGCAAGGTGCTGCGCCAGGCCTTGATCGACGGGCTCAAGACCGCCTCCGTCTCCTGAGCCGAACCGGTGCGCCGCAGGCCATGCGGCGCTGCGCCTGCTGGGTTGCCCCGCATCGCTGCGACCCGCATTGCGAACCGAGCCGGCGCAAAATTCAAACGCCTGTTTGCAATACCCCTTGCAATCATCCGGCAAGTGTTGTCCATTTAATTGCCCGTGCCCAAAACGTGGGCTCGCAGCCGTTCCAGGTATTTTCGGACGGCCGCCAATATACGCCGCAGACGAGTGAATAAACGCGGCGAAGAAGGTGAGACGACCGGGAATTAGTCTGGATTGCATCTCTTGCTGAAGCAGGCGGGTCGGCATGGCCAAAGCGAAGACCGGGCGAGCCGGCGGCCCATTGGCCGCCTTCTTTGCACGGCGTTTCATTCAAGCAATTCCCGTGCTGATCGGCATCGTGCTGTTCAGCTTCGTCATTCTGCACATGGCCCCCGGTGATGCCGTCGACGTGATGGCCGGGGAAGCGGGCACGGGCGATGCCGCTTATATGGCGCAGCTGCGCGAGAAATACGGGCTCGACCAGCCGCTCTATATCCAACTGGCCCGCTATGGCGCGCAGATCGCCCAGTTGGATCTGGGCTATTCCATCCGCAACAACATGCCGGTGCGCGATCTCATCCTCCAGCGCGTCGGGCCGACCCTCATGCTCATGAGCGTGAGCATCGTGGTCTCGGTGGCGCTGGGGGTGCTGTTCGGCGCACTGGCGGCGATCCGGCGCAACAGCTGGCTGGATGACCTGATCTCGCTGGTGGCGCTCTTGGCCTATGCAATGCCGATCTTCTGGATCGGGCTGATGCTCATCATCCTGTTCTCGGTCACTCTCGGCATCCTGCCCTCCGGCGGCTTCATCGATGTCGCCCGGCAGAATGTCAGCCTGATGGGACGGGTGGCGGACGTGCTGTGGCATCTGGTGCTGCCGGCGCTGACCCTCTCGCTGTTCTATTTCGCCATCTACACCCGCCTGATGCGCGCCTCCATGCTGGAGGTGATGGGCCTGGACTATATCCGCACCGCCCGCGCCAAGGGCCTGGGCGCGCGCAAGGTCACGCTGCGCCATGTGGTGCGCAATGCCTTGCTGCCCATCGTCACCATGCTGGGCATGCAGACCGCCTCGCTGCTGGGCGGCGCCGTGGTGGTGGAGACGGTGTTCAACTGGCCGGGCCTCGGGCGCCTGACCTATGACGCCGTGTTCCAGCGCGACTATTCCCTGCTCATCGGCATCCTGCTCATGAGCTCGGTCATGGTGATCCTCATCAACATGCTGGTCGATCTCGCCTATTCCTGGCTCGATCCGCGGATCGTGGCGCGATGAGCGGCGCTCTCACGCTCTGGCGGCTGTTCCGGCGCAAGCGCACGGCGGTGATCGGTCTTCTGGTGTTCGCCCTCATCGTGGCGGCGGCGCTGCTTGCCCCCGTGCTCTATCCGGACGATCCCGGCGACATGGTCGCCGCCCCCCTGCTGTGGCCCGGCGAGGACATGGCCTATCCGCTCGGCACCGATCCGCTCGGCCGCGACATCGCCGCCGGCATCTTCCACGGCGCCCGCAGCGCCCTGATGATCGGCGGCATCTCCACGCTGGTGGCGCTGGCCATCGGCATCACCGTGGGCGCGCTGTCCGGCTATTACGGCGGCTGGGTCAACGACCTGCTGATGCGCATCACCGAGATGTTCCAGACCATGCCGCAATTCATCCTGGCGGTGGTGCTGGTGGCGATCTTCGGGCCGGCGCTCTCTTCCATCATCACCGCGCTGGCGCTGGTGTCGTGGCCGCCGGTGGCGCGCCTCGTGCGCGCCGAGGTCATGAGCCTGCGGGAGCGGGAGTTCGTGCAGTCCTGCTATGTGATCGGCATGCCTGAGCGCTCCATCATCTTTGGGCAGATCCTGCCCAATTGCCTCACCCCCATCATCGTCACCGCCTCCATCATGGTGGCGAGCGCCATCCTCACCGAGGCGGGCTTGTCGTTCCTGGGCCTGGGCGATCCCAATGTGGTCACCTGGGGCGCCATGATCGGCGCCGGCCGCGAGAGCCTGCGCTCCGCCTGGTTCCTGGTGGCGGAACCCGGCTTCGCCATCATCCTGGTGGTGCTGTCGCTCAACCTCGTGGGCGAGGGGCTCAATGATGCCCTCAACCCCAAGCTGAAGATGCGCTGATGGCCAAGGACGCGCAGATCCCTTCTCCCGACGGCCCGGTGCTGGCGGTCAGCGGCCTCACCACCCGCCTGCGCACCCGCGCCGGCGAGGTGACGGTGGTGGACGCCCTCGACTTCACGGTGGCCGCCGGCGAGACCCTGGCGGTGGTGGGCGAGAGCGGTTCGGGCAAGTCCATGACCGCTTTGTCCCTCATGCGCCTCTTGCCCGAGGCCGTGGCCTTCAATGCCGGTGGCACCGTGCGCTTCAATGGCCGCGACGTGCTGGCTGTGTCGGAGCGCGAGATGCGCCGTCTGCGCGGCGCCGACATGTCCATGATCTTTCAGGAGCCCATGACCTCGCTCAACCCGGTCATGCGCATCGGCCGGCAGCTGGAAGAGGTGTTCGAGGAACACTGCCCCGATCTCTCCCGCGCGGCCCGCCGGGACAAGGCGCGTGACCTGCTGAAGCTGGTGCGCATTCCCGATCCCGACCGGGTGCTGGACGAATTGCCCCATCGCCTGTCCGGCGGCATGCGCCAACGGGTGATGATCGCCATGGCACTGGCCTGCGATCCCAAGCTGCTGATCGCCGACGAACCCACCACGGCGCTGGATGCCACGGTGCAGGCGCAGATCCTGGATCTGCTGCGGGCCTTGCAGGCGGAACTGGGCCTCGCCATCCTGCTCATCACCCACAATCTGGGCGTAGTGGCGGAAAATGCCCATCGGGTGCTGGTGATGTATGCGGGCCGCAAGGTGGAGGAGGCCCCGGTGGCGGAGCTGTTCCGAGCGCCGCGGCATCCCTATACGCGCGGCCTGCTGCGCGCGCTCCCCAATCCCGAGGCCGAGGATGACGGCCCGCGCCTGCCGCTGATGGAAATCCCCGGCATCGTGCCGGCGCTGTCCGCTCTGCCCAAGGGCTGCGCCTTCGCGCCGCGCTGCGCGGCGGTGATGCCCGCCTGCACCGAAAGCCGCCCGGCCTTGCGTACGCTCGGCAATGGCGCGGTGGCCTGCTTCCTCGCCACCGCGGGGCAGGAGGCGCTGGCATGATCCCGCCCGACAGCGCCCCTTCCCTCAGCACCGCTCCGCTGAGCGCGAGCAGCAGCTCCGGCGGCACGCCGCTGCTGGAGGTGCGCGGCCTGGTCAAACACCATGGCGATGTGCGCGCGGTGGATGGCGTCAGCTTCCAGATCCGGGCCGGCGAGACCGTGGGCCTGGTGGGCGAATCCGGCTGCGGCAAGTCCACCTTGGGCCGCGCCGTCATGGGCCTGTCTCCGCTCACCGATGGCGAGGTCCGGCTCGACAATCAGGTGATCTCCGGCCTGCCCTATGCCCAGCTGCGGCCGCTGCGCAAGCGCATGCAGATGGTGTTCCAGGACCCTTATTCCTCGCTCAATCCCCGCCGCACCGTCGGGCAGATCATCGACGAGCCGCTGAAGGTGCACGGCATCGGCACCGCCAAGACCCGCCGCGCCCAGGTGCTGGAATTGATGGCCAAGGTGGGCCTGTCGCCGGAATCCGCCGGGCGCTTCCCGCATGAGTTTTCCGGCGGCCAGCGCCAGCGCATCGGCATCGCCCGCGCGCTCGCCTTGAACCCGGCGCTGATCGTCGCCGACGAGCCGGTCTCGGCGCTGGACGTGTCGGTGCAGGCGCAGGTCATCAATCTGATGGTGCGGCTGCAGCAGGAGATGGGGCTGTCCTATCTCTTCATCTCCCATGATCTGGCGGTAGTGCATTACATCGCCGATCGCATCCTGGTGATGTATCTGGGCAAGATCGTCGAAGTGTCCGATCGCGGCCGGGTGTGGAAGCAGCCTTTGCATCCCTACACCGCCGGCCTGCTCGCCGCCCATCCCAGCCCCGATCCGGCCGGCGCCCATCGCCCGCATCTGCGCATCGAGGGCGACATGCCCAGCCCCACGGCGCCGCCCGCCGGCTGCCGCTTCCACACGCGCTGCCCATTCGCCGAGCCGCGCTGCGCGGTAGACGAACCGCCGCTGCGCGAGGTGCCGGACGGGCGGTCCGTGGCCTGCCATCTGGTCACGGTGACGCCGGACGGCGCCGCTTATGCCCCGGTGGACCGCGTGACGGCGCCCCCGCCCGCTGTCTCCACCCGATCCGATCCTTTATCTTCCCTGATTGCCTGACTGAGAGAGGGTTCCATGACCTCTGACCGCAGCCCGCCGCTTGCCTTCGGCCCTGTCACCCGCCGCACCTTCCTCGGGGCCGCCGGCGCCGCGGGCGCCACCTTGCTGATCGGCCGCTCAGGAACGGCCTTCGCCGCCGAGACGCCGCAGGCCGGCGGCACGCTCACCATGGCGATCTGGCCGGATCCCTCCGCTTTGGTGTGCGCGTTTACCACCTCGGACCAGGTGCTGCTGGCCGCGTCCAAGATGACCGAGGGCCTGGTGGCCTATGGCTACGATTTCAAGCCGCAGCCGCGCCTCGCCACCTCTTGGACGCTGGCGCCCGACGGCCTATCCGCCACCTTCACCCTGCGCAAGGGCGTGAAATGGCATGACGGCGCGGACTTCACCTCCGCCGACGTCGCCTTCTCTTTCATGCAATTGCTGAAGCCGAACCATCCCCGCGGCCGCGGCACCTTCGCCAATCTCACCGCGGTGGAGACGCCCGACGCTTTTACCGCGATCATGCGCTTCTCCAAGCCCTCGCCCATGGCCATGAATGCGCTCTCGGCCTTCGAGAGCCCGATCCTGCCCAAGCACATCTATGAAAACGGCGACCCGTTGCGGAACCCGGCCAACAATGCCCCCATCGGCACCGGCCCGTTCAAGTTCGTGGAATGGTCGCGCGGCAGCCATATCGCCCTGGAGCGCTTCCCCGGCTATTGGGCCGAGAAGCGCCCCTATCTCGACCGCATCGTCATGCGGGTGATCAACGATGCCGGCTCGCGCGCGGCGGCGCTGGAGACCGGCGAAATCCTGATGGCCGGCCCCAATCCGGTGCCCTACAGCGAGCTGGCGCGGTTCCGCGCCAATCCGAAGTTCGAGGTGGAAACCCGCGGCGAGGAATTGCTGCAGCACGCCCAGGCGATCCAGGTCAATCTGCGCAATCCCGATCTCGCCAAGCTGGAGGTGCGCCAGGCCATTCTCCAGTCCATCAATCGCGAGGCCATGGCCCGCGCCGTGTGGTACCAGAGCGGCAAGCCCGCCACGAGCCCGATCCCCTATCAGGCGGGCGACCTGCGCCTCGCCAATCCCCCCGCCTATCCCTTCGACCCCAAGAAGGCCGAAGCCCTGCTGGATGCCGCCGGTTATCCCCGCGGGGCCGACAAGATGCGCATGAAGCTGCGCCTGGACTGGGTGCCTCTGGGCGAAGCCAATCTGCGCGGCGCGGAATTCGTCAAGCAGTCGCTGCAACGGGTGGGCATCGACGTCACCATCCGCTCGTCCGACCTGCCCACCTATATGAAGCTGATCTATACGGATTACGACTACGACCTGAACCTGTTCCTCTACGCGCCCATCTTCGACCCCTCCATGGGCCTGCAGCGCTTCTACTGGTCCAAGGCGGCCCGGGCCGGCTCGCCGTTCGTGAACGCCTCGGGCTATGCCAGCCCGGCCATGGACAAAATCCTGGAAGACGCCGCCGTGGAGACCGATCCGGCCAAGCGCAAGGGCCTGTTCCACGACTTCCAGAAGCTGGCCATGACCGATCTTCCGATCCTGCCGCTACTGGATCTCGACTACACCTGCATCCTCAGCAAGCGCGTCCACGACGTCATGGGCATGCCGGAAGGCATTCGCGGCAGCTTCGCGGACGTGTGGCTGTCGGCGTAAGGACGGTCCGCCTGAGATTAGGCGGCAGGCGGGGCCGCGAGCCGTCGGCGCCCGCGGTGGCGCGGCGGCGCGGATGGGCGCGCGGACCCGTCCGCTACCGGACCCAGGAAGCCGGCGGACACGAAGGCCACCAGCTCGCGCACGATGGCGGTGTCGTCCGTCGTGTCGCACATGCCGCTGGACTGTCGCCGCAGGCGGAATGAGCTGGGGTCGGCGTCGGTGAGCACCTGCATCACCGCGCCGATGGCGAAATTGTATCGCCAATAGATGTCCGCCCGCATGAGATGCGGCGCGGCGATCTCCAAGGCGTCCACGAAGCGATGCACCAGCGGGTCGACGCGATCGATGAACACCCGGATGGTGTCCTCGCTCGGCCGGGCGCGCACCTGCAGCAGTAGGCGGATGAGGGATCGCCCGCCATCCGCGTCGCGGCTCAGTTCCACGATGGGGCGCACCATCACCTCGACAATGTCCGCCACCGAGAGGGGCGCGCCACCCGCTGCCGCCAGCCGGGCCTCTAGCGCCGCCAGCCGCGCCGCCGTATAGGGGCTCATGCGCCGGTCCAGCACCTGGCGCACCAGTTCGTCCTTGGAGCTGAAATAATAGTTCACCGCGGCGATGTTCACCCCGGCCGCATCGGTGATCTCGCGCAGGGTGGCCGCATCAAAGCCGCGCTTGGCGAACACCGCCTCCGCGGCGGCAAAGATGCGCAGGCGCGGCTCGCCGTCGCGGTCCATGGCCGAAGGGGCAGCCCGCCGCGGTTTGCCGGCGCTCTCCGTGGCCTTGTCCAGGGACTTCCGCGGTGCCTTCGGCAACACCTTGGACGGCGCCTTTGACGGCGCGGATTGCGACGATCTGGGAGACTGCGGCTTAGGGGACGAAGCCATGCGGATCCTCAAGGCCATGGTGCGCCCGCGGCGCGCGCCTGAAGCATCGGCGCAGACTGGGCGGACTTAAGCAGGATGGTGCCGCGGGGGCAACGGTTTAGGGCCGCGCATGGCGCAGCGATCCCGCGCCCGGGGGGGCGGGCCTCTCCCCGGCCGGCCGCAAACATGCGACAAGTGCCGCGAACGGGAGTGACGACGCATGCACAAACGCCCCCTCGGCCAGACCGGCCTTGATATCGCGCCCCTGGTGCTCGGCGGCAACGTCTTCGGCTGGACCGTGGACGAGGCCCACAGCTTCGACCTGCTGGACGCCTTCGTTGACGCCGGGCTCAATGCCATCGACACCGCCGACATGTATTCCGTCTGGGTGCCGGGCCATGTGGGCGGCGAATCCGAGACCATCATCGGCAAATGGCTGGCGGCCAATCCGGGCAAGCGCGACAAAGTCCTCTTGTTCACCAAGGTTGGCATGGACCTGGGCGAGGGACGCACCGGCCTTTCGGCCCGCTGGATCACCCAGGCGGTGGAGGACTCATTGCGGCGCCTCCAGACCGACCATATCGACCTCTACCAGTCCCATCGTCCCGATCCCGCGGTGCCGGACGAGGAGACGCTGGGCGCTTATGCGGCGCTGATCCGGGCCGGCAAGGTGCGCGCCATCGGCGCCTCCAATTTCGACGCCGCTCAACTGGAGACCGCGCTCGCGACCTCGGCCCGCACCGGCCTGCCGCGCTACGCCACGCTGCAACCGCAATACAATCTCTACGACCGCGCCAGCTATGACGGCTCGCTGCGCGATCTCGCCATCCGCGAGAATATCGGCGTCATCCCCTTCTACGGGCTGGCGGCGGGCTTTCTGTCGGGCAAATATCGCTCGGAGGCGGACCTCGGCAAGAGCGCGCGCGGCGGCAAGGTGGCCAGCTATCTCAATCCTCGCGGCCTACGCATTCTGGAGGCGCTGGACGGGGTGGCGGCGGACCATGGCGCCCAGCCGGCGGAAGTGGCCCTGGCCTGGCTGATCGCCCGCGACGGCGTCACCGCCCCCATCGCCAGCGCCACCAATCGCATCCAAATGGCCAGCCTGGTGCAGGCGGTGCATCTGACCCTGAGCGCGGAGAACATCGCCACCCTGGACGCCGCCAGCGCGCCCTGACGCCCCGGCGGCGGGTCAAGAGGTGACCTCCACCTCCACGGTCATCTCGCGGAAGGCGTCGCTGGGGCCGAGGAAGCTGCCGCCCACCGGCATCGCCTGGCGGATGTCGCGCACCACCGCCACCGGGATCAGATTGGCGCTACCGACGCTGCGATTGGTGGGATCGAAGGTGATCCAGCCGGCGCCGGGGATATAGACTTCGGCCCAGGCGTGGGTGGAGCCCGCATCCGCCGAGCCCAATTGGGTGCGGTCCGGGTTGGACAGATAGCCCGACACGATACGGGCGCCAAAGCCCAGGGTGCGCACGGCTTCGGCGAACAGCACCGCGAAATCGCGGCACGAGCCCCAGCCGCGGTCCAGCGTCTCTGCGGGCGACTGGGTGCCCTCATAATCCCGGCTCTGATACTGCACCTGGGTCGAGACCCCGGCGCTGATGTCCTTCAGCAGCGACAAGGTGTCGGTGGGCTGGGCTCGGATGAAGCCGCGCACCCAGGAGTTCAGGCGGCCCGTGGGGTCCGGATATTGCGGCGCCGCCAGCGCGCCGAGATCGATCCACTCATTGTCGGAATAGCGGAACGGATAGAATTGCGCCGAGGCGGCGATGGGAAACACCGGCCAGGCGGGCGCGGTGAGATGCAGCTCCGAGACGCTGTCGATGATCAAAGTGTCGGACATGCCCAGGAAGCTGGCGGTGGCCACCGCATTGCCGGCCACGTCCTGGGCCCAGTTGAGCACCGCGGCGGGCGTCACCACCACGTCGCAGGACACCAGGCGCAGGTCTCGGCTTTCCCGCGGACGCAGCATCAGGCGATGGGGTCCCAGGATCACCGGCTGGTGGTAGAAATAGGTGGTCCGGTGATGAATCCTGACCCGCATGCGCCACTGCTCCCCCGGCACGCCCCCTGAGGCAAAGGTCCCCGGCGCATCCTATCCGAGTACAACGCCCGCCGGCGCCGAAACGATGCAAACCACATGCCGGCCGGTCCGAAGGCGGGCCGGCATGAGACCGGATCTCCCGCCAAGCTTTAGGGGAGCAGAGGCGCCGGGGCCATGGCCTCCAGCCCAGACCTGTCCCGCGTCGGGCGCGGGACAGGTTGGCGGTCAGGCGACGGCAGGCTTCAGGCTGCGCTCCATCACCCGCATGAGGCGGTCGGCGAAGGCGGCGGGATCGGTGGGCTGCTCCCCATCCAGGACCCGTGCCTGATCATAGAGCAGCCGCGCCGCATCGGCCCGGAAGGCCGCGTCCGTGGCATCGCCGGCGGCAAGGGCCGCCACCAGCGCGTGGCGCGGATTGATCTCCAGGATCGGCTTGGCCGCCATGCCCAATTGGCCCGCCCCCGCCAGCAGCTTCTCCAGCCGGCGGTCCATGCCGCTTTCCGGGGCCACCAGGCACACGGCGCTGGTGGTCAGCCGGTCGGAGGCGCGCACGTCGGAGACCTCATCGCCCAGGGTCTGCTTGACGAAGGCGATGAAGTCGCCGGTCTGCGCGCCCGCCTCGGGGGTGGGGGTTTCCGCTGGGGTGGTGAGCGGGATCAGCGTGAGGTCCGTCGCCCCCTGGGTGACGGACTTGAAGGGCTTGCCCTCATAATCCACCCCGGCGGTGACCCAGAAGCTGTCCACCTGGTCCGGCAGCAGCAGCACTTCCACGCCGCGGGCGCGGAAGCCCTCCAGTTGCGGGGCATGCTCCACGCGGGCGAGATCGCCGGTGATGTAATAGATGGCGGTCTGGTTTTCCTTCAGGTCCGCCACATAGTCCTTGATCGAGCGCCAGCCGCTGCCGGCGGCGGTGCCCGAGGTGGTGGACTTGAAGCGGGCGAGGCCGAGCAATTGCGCGCGGCGCTCGTAATCCTCGTAAAGGCCCTCCTTCAGCACCGGGCCGAAATTCTCCCAGATGCCCGCATAGGCTTCGGCATCGTTCTGGGCGAGCTTGTCCAGCTCGGTGAGCACCCGCCCCGTGACGCCCTTCTTAATGGCGCCGAGGATGGCGCTGTCCTGGAGCATCTCGCGGGAGAGGTTGAGCGGCAAATCGGCGCTGTCCACCACGCCGCGCACGAAGCGCAGATAGCGCGGCAGCAGGTCCGCATCGTCGGTGATGAAGACGCGCTTCACATAGAGCTTCACCCGGCCCTTGCGGTCGGGGTCGAACAGGTCGAACGGCGGCGCGCCGGGCACAAACACCAAAGCCGTATATTCATGCCGGCCCTCGGCCCGGAAATGCACGGTGAGCGCCGGGGTGTCGAACTGGCCGGCCACCGAGCGATAGAAATCCGCATAGTCCTCGGCGCTGACGTCGGCCTTCGGCTTGGTCCACAGGGCCACGCCGTCGGCGATCTCCTCGGGGTCGGCTTCCAGGGTCTCGACGATGAAGATCGGCACCGGCACATGGCCGGACTGCGCCTTGACGATGCGCTCCAGCGTGTGGCGATCGGCGTAGCTCTTGCCCTCTTCGGAGAGGTGCAGGATGACCTTGGTGCCGCGGGCCGGGGCCTCGGCCACGTCAATGTCGCCTACGGTGTAGGCGCCCTTGCCGTCGGAGGACCAGATGCTGGCGCCCTCGCTGCCGGCGCGGCGGGAGATCACGTCCACCCGGTCCGCCACCATGAAAGCGGAATAGAAGCCGACGCCGAACTGGCCGATGAGCTGGGCGCCCTCGGCCGCCTGCGCCGCCTCGATGCGCTCCATGAACGCCTTGGTGCCGGAGCGGGCGATGGTGCCGAGCGCCTCGATCATCTCCTCGGCGCTGAGGCCGATGCCGTTGTCTTCCACCGTGAGGCGGGAGGCGGCGGCATCGATGCGCAGGGTGATGCGGGGCTTGGGATCATCCCCCAGCAGCGCCGGATCGGTGATGGCCTCGTAGCGCAACTTCTCGCAGGCGTCGGCGGCATTGGAGATCAGCTCGCGCAGGAACACGTCCTTGTCGGAATAGACCGAGTGCACCATCAGGTGCAGCAGCTTGGCGACATCCGCCTCGAAGGTGCGGCTTTGCGGGGCTGTGGCGTCGGCTGTGGCAGCGTCTGCTGTGGTCATGGCAGTGGAGATCCCGGTCAAAAATCAGTGCGCGCGACCAGATGGCGGCACCGCGCGGCGATTTCAAGGGCGGATCTGCGCCGCCGATGCGGCGGCCGGAGCGGACGGGACACATCCGGTTACAAAAAACCGTTGCCTGGAAACCACACACCAAAAAATTATCATCTTCTCGCCCATAAGCTTGGCTCTAACTGGCGGCGAGTTGAAACGGAGTTGACCATGCGCCCCACGCTGATTTTTGCCCCGAGCACCTTGTCCCGCATGCGCGTCATGGGGTTGCGGGTGAGCGTCAGCACCGCCTTGACCCTGAGCGCCGCAGCCTTCGGGCACTTCTATCCCGGTGAGGCGGAGCCCACGGTGGCCACGCTGAACCGCCCGGCCACGGTCAACGCCTCGCTCAGCTTCGATTTCTCCGACTTCGCGCCGAAGCGCGAGCCCGCTCCGGTGGCGGTGTCCGCCGAAGCGGATGCGCCCGTGCCCCTGCCCCTGGCCCGCCCGGTGACCGCCAAGCCCTCCGGCGGCAAGCTGGGCAATGTGGCCGCGGCCCTGCCCAAGGGCGTGGAGCGCTTCGACCAATGCCAGACGGCGTGCGAGAGCCGGGATCCGGTGATCCTGGCCACCTGGTCGCCCGCCGCCAGCCCGCTCGCGGCCCCGACCCGCCCGGCCAACCCGGCGCCCCCGGTCGCGACCAGCGGGGCTCTGGTGCCGCCCGCCCCGCTGGCGCCCCCGGCGCCGCCCAAGGCGAGCATGATCGACGGCGCCGTGGACGGCGCCCTGGCGCTCGCCGGCACCGGGCGTCGGATGGTCGATGGCGCGCTCACCAGCGCCGGCTCGACCTTCGATACGATGAAATCGGCCGTGATCGGGGCCATCGTTCCGGGCCGCTAGGCCATGCGCCCCCTCTGGCACTGGGCGTTGACCCCGGCCCTGGCGGCGGCTTGCGACGGTCGCCGCCCGCCGGCCCGCCCCGCCGCGGGCGCCGCGCCCCGGACGATGCGCACCGACCTGGGATCCGGCACGACCGGCGCCGCGGGGCCGGCCCCTGAAGCGGCCCTTAACCCGACGGCGCGCAGCCCGGAGGCAGTCGGCCGAGATTCAAGCGACCGAGACGAACGCCACCAGGACGCACGCGAACACGCCCCCCGCCGACACGATGCCCTGCGCGATGACGCGCTCCGCGACGATCTGGCGGCGGTGATCTACGAAGCCTTCTTCCCCACTCTGGTCTGGGGCGATGCCACCCGTAGCGGCAAGCAGACCGCCTATGCCGCCGCCGACGCCGTGCTCCACGTCCTCGGCCGCGGGCCGCAGGCCGACCTCGGGTCGATGCGCGCGCCGGTGTAGCGGAAGGGGCCAGCGGCCGAGGGGCTTTCGCCGAACCGCTGGTAGCCGGCCATCTTGAGCACGCCAATTCCGGAATCCCGTCGCCCGATGATCGATCCGTGGGCGGCGGGAATGACAGCTGCTCGGCTGCTCGCGCTCAGATGCCTCTGGCCAATCACTTCGGCGCAGGGTCTGGCCGATGGGTCCGGCCAGCCATCGCCCAAGGTCGCGCCCCGCGCGGCGACGCCCCTGTCCCCAGCTCAATCCCGCGACAGCGCCACCACCGGATCCAGGAAGGAGGCGTTGCGCGCCGGCAGGTAGCCGAAGCCCACGCCGATGGCCGTGGACACCGCCACCGCCGCGATGATCGAGGTGGCCGAATAGACCATGGCAAAGCCGGGTGCCGCCAGGGACACCAGCACGCCAAGCCCCAGCGCCGTGCCGATGCCCGCCAGCCCGCCGATAAAGCACACCAGCACCGCCTCGATGAGGAATTGCTGCAGGATGTCGCTCCGCCGCGCCCCCACTGCCATGCGCAGGCCGATCTCGCCCACCCGCTCGGACACCGACACCAGCATGATGTTCATCACCCCGATGCCGCCCACGATCAGCGAGATCACCGCGATGGCGGCGACCAGCAGCTTCAGCATCTGGGTGGTGCTGGTGATGGTCTTGCGGATGTCGTCGGTGTTGAGGATGAAGAAGTCCTTGGTGCGGTGGCGCTGGGTGAGGAAATCAACCACCGCCTCTTCCGCTGCGCTGGGCTCCACCTCGTCGCTTACCTTCAAGGTAATGGAGCGCAGGGTACTGGTGCCGAGGAAGCGCGTCTGCACCGAGGTATAGGGCAGGTAGATGGACAGGTTCGAGCTGGAGCCGAACCCGCCCTGCTGCGCCTGCGTCACCCCCACCACCCGGCAGGGCACATCGCCCACCAGGAACACCTTGCCCAGCGCCCCGCCGGGCACGTTGGTGAACAGCGCCTTGCGGGTGTTCTCGTCGATCACCGCTTCCTGGGTGCGCGCCCGCACGCTGGAGGCATCGAAGAAGCGGCCCTCGGCCAGCTTGGTGCCCTTGGCGGCGAAGTAATTCTCATCGACGCCGTTCACCAGCGCGCTCGCCTCCTTGGCGGCATAGCGCGCGGTGGTGCTGGTGGAGACGGTGGGGCTCACCGCCGCCGCATAGGGCTGGGTGGCGAGGGCGCGCGCGTCCGCCAGCACCAGCGTCTGCACCTTGGAGGAGCGTACGTCGCCATAGTCCTTGCCGGGGAAGATCTCCAGCGTGTTGGTGCCCAGATTGCTGATGTTGGCCAACACCATCTGCTGGGTGCCGGTGCCCAGCGCCACCACGCACACCACCGAGGCAATGCCGATGATGATGCCGAGCATGGTGAGGAAGGTGCGCAGCCGGTGCGCCAGCATGGACAGCACCGCCATGCGCACCGCCTCCTTCAGGCGGTCGAGCAGGCTGCGCCAGGCGGAGGCCTGCTTGAGGATGCGCGGCACCGTCGCCACGGGAACGATCGGCGCCTTGCCGGTCAGGCGATCGGAGACGATGACCCCGTCGCTCAGCTCCACGATCCGTCGCGCCCGCCCGGCCACTGCCATGTCGTGGGTGACGACGATGATCGTCTTTCCCTCCGCATTCAGCTCGTCGAGGATGCGCAGCACCTCGTCGCCGCTGGCCCGGTCCAGGGCGCCGGTGGGCTCGTCGGCGAGGATGATGTCGCCGCCATTCATCAAGGCGCGGGCGATGGAAACCCGCTGCTGCTGCCCGCCGGAGAGTTGTCCCGGCCGGTGGTCGGCGCGGTCCGCCAGACCGAGGCGCGCCAGCAGAGCCTCGGCACGATCGTGCCGCGCGCCGGGATCCTCCCCCGCATAGACCGCCGGGATCTCCACATTGTCCACCGCCGCCAGTTCCGCCAGCAGATGGTAGCGCTGGAAGATGAAGCCGAAGCGATCGCGCCGCAGCGCCGCCAGCTCATCGGGCGCCAGGCTCAAGACGTCCCGCCCGCCCACCCTGTAGCTGCCGGAAGAGGGCGTATGCAGGCAGCCGAGGATGTTCATGAGCGTGGACTTGCCCGAGCCGGAGGCGCCCACGATGGCCACCATCTCGCCCTGGGCGATGGTGAGGTCGATGTCCTTCAGCACCACCAGCACGCCATCGCCGGAGGGAAACTCCCGGCGCACCTTGTCGAGAACGATCAGCGGCTCGCCCATCTCACATGCCCCCCGGCGGCGGCCCGCCGCCGCCGGACTTCGCCGCGCCCGACGTGGCGCTGCGGCGGCCGGTGACCACCCGGTCGCCGGCGACGAGGCCTGCGCGCACTTCCGCGGTGGCCTTGTCGTTCAGGCCGATGGTGACCATGCGCTCAACAATGGAGCCGTCGGACTGCGCCACCTGCACCGCGAAGGTGCCGTTCGGTCCCGGCAGGCCGAGGGCCGCGGCGGGAATGGTGAGCACGCCCTTGGCGTTGCCCAGCACGATATGCACCTCCGCGGTCATGTAGGTGCGCAGCCGCCCGTCCGGGTTCGGCACGTCGAACACGCCGTTGTAATAGATGGCGGACGTGGTGCTGGACGAGGACGACGAGGCGGTGGAGGTCGAACTGGTGGTGGTGAAGCTGCTGTCGCTCTTCACCGATTCCGGGGCCGGCTCCACGAAGCCCAGGGTGGCGCGCAACGGCCGGTCCGGCTCGCCGATGATGGTGAAATAGACCTCCTGCCCCGGCTTCACCTTCACCACGTCGGATTCGGAAATCTCCGTGCGCACGGTCATGGTGTCCACCTGCCCCATCACCACGATGGTGGGGGCGGACTGGGTGGCATTCACCGTCTGGCCCTGCTGCGCCACCAGCGCCAGGATGGTGCCATCGCTGGGGGCGGTGATGCGGGTATAACCCAGGTTCACCTTAGCATCGGCCACGGCCACCTCGGCCTCCGCGATCTGCGCCTCCAGCGCCGCGATCTGCGCCTTGGTGGTCCCGACCGTGGAGGCGGCGTTCTCAAAATCCGCCTGCGAGGTGATGGTCTGGGACAGCATGCGGGTCTGGCGTGCCAGAGTCAGCTCGGCATATTTCAGCGTCACCAGCTTTTCCTCGCGCTGCGCCTTCACGTCGGCGAGCTTCGCCTCGTTGGTGCGCAGGGTGTTTTCCTGGGAGCGGGAATCGATCTCGGCGATGAGATCGCCCTCTTTCACCCGCTGGCCCAGCTTCACCTGCATGGAGACGATGCGCCCGGAGGCCTGGGCGCCCACGGCCACGAAGGCGGTAGGCTTGAGGATGCCGGTGGCCAGCACGCTTTCTTCCACGTCGCCGATCACCACCGGCGCGGTGGTGTAGCTGTCCACCGCGCGGGCCGCGGTCTGGAGCCGATAGATCCAGCCACCCGCCACCAGCAGCACCAGCAGGGCCAGCAGGACGAACCACTTGCGGCGGCTCTGCCGGGGCGGGCCGGAGCGCCCGCTGCCGGGACGGGGGGCGTCCGGTGCGGGGGCGTCGGGGGTTGGAGCCTCCATGGGGCGGGCCGGCGCGGGCGCGGTGGGCACGGCGTCCGACCGCAGCGAGGGCAGCATGCGTGGGCTCTGCATCTCAGTCGTCCTTGCCCGGGGTGGCGGAAAGCGCCGATGCCGGCGGCAGATGCGGCCCGGTGTTCACGTCGATGACTTCCGGCTGGGAGCTGTTGGCGGCGCCGTCCCAGCCACCGCCCAGCGCTTTCTGCAAGGCGATGTAGTCGGTGGCGATGAGCACCCGGCTCTGGAGCAGGGAATCCTGGGCGGTGTAGAGCGAGCGCTCCGCATCCAGCACATCCAGGAAGGTGGAGCTGCCGGCCTGGTATTGGGCGCGCGACAGCCGCGCGGCCGTGCCGTAGGACCCGGCCGCCTCCGACAGGCGGCTCGCCCGCACCCGCTCCTGGGAGAGGGCGACCAGGGCGTTCTCCACGTCTTCCAGCGCCGTGAGCACGGAGGCTTTCAGCGCCACGTAATATTGATCGCGCTGGGCCGCAGCCAGGTCCACCGCCGCCTGCAGACTGCCGGCGTTGAAGATCGGCAGCGAGAGCTGTGGCCCGAACGACCAGCTGATGGTCGAGCCCTTGCCCAGATCCCCGGCCCGCAAGGCGTTGGTGGCAAGACTTCCGGTGAGGCTGACAGAGGGATAGAGCTGCGCCTGGGCATTGCCGATGCTGGCGGTGGCCTGGGCCAGTTGCCGCTCGGCGGCGCGCACGTCGGGCCGCGCGCTCAGAATGTCGGCGGGCACGCCCGTGGCGATGGGCAGGCGCGGGGCGGGGATGGGCGCGCTGCGCTGCATCTGCCCCAACAGCGCTGCCGGCTCGCGCCCCACAAGGATGCCCAGCCGATGCACCGCCTGGGCGTAGCTGATGCGCAAGGTGGGAATGTCCGCCTCGGTGCTGGCGGCCTGGGCGGTGGCCTTGGCCACGTCCACCGCGGAGGTCGAACCGGCGTCATATTTGCGCTGGGTGAGCGCGGCGGTCTCGCGCTGGGAGGCAGCGGTGCGGGTGGCGAGGTCGATGCGGGCCTGATAGCCGCGGGCCTGCACATAATAGGTCGCCAGATCACCGATCAGGGTGACCAGGGCGTCGCGCAACTGCTCCTGCGCCGCCTCCACGCCCCGGTCCGCCGCTTCCAGCGACCGCTGGTTGGCGCCGAACAGATCCATCTCCCAGCTGGCGTCGAAGCCGCCGGTCCATTGGGTGTAGGGGGTCGAGGTGCCGCTGACCCCCGAGGTATCGACAGTGATCGTCTCGCTGCCGGAACTGCCGGTGGTGGCATTCTGCTGGCGGGTGACGGATCCGGAGCCGGTGAGCGTGGGGAAGAGGGTCGCCACCTGCTCGGCGCGGGTGGCGCGGGCCTGGCGGATCTTCGCCTTGGCGGTGGCCACGTCCAGATTGTTCGCTACCGCCTCGGTGACCAGTCGGTCCAGAACCGGGTCGCGCAGCCGCCGCCACCAGGCATGCAGTTCCGCCGGGCGCAGCGTCTGCGCCCGGGTGGCGCCAGCGAACTGGCTCGGCATGGCAAGGGGCGGCGCGGCATAGTCCGGGCCGACGACGCAGCCGGCGAGCAGCGGACCCAGGATCGCCAGGGCCAGCAGCAGCGGCCAACGGACACCGACCGGAGAGGCGGGTGGAAACGCCGAAATCATCAATCACCTGCATGAGGGCCGACGCCGCGGTTCAGGAACTGCTCCACCTGCAGTCCCTCGCCGCGCGCTGTGCAAGCACAGGCCCGTTACCTCGACACAAGGAGACGGCACGGCGCGAGTGCGGGCCCGCAGCGCATGCCACCATCACAACGCGCATCCAAAATGCAGCGTTACGGCCATCCCCGCCCGATCAACCGATCGGCATTTACGGAACCGCGCGGTACTGATAATTGACTTTTCATGAGGATGTCAATCGGGCGCGTGCGGACACAGGGCATGGACACAGCGATCACGGCCGACGAGGCCGGTCATCCGGCCACCGGCCCGCGGGCGCGCGGCCGACCGAAAACCGCGAGCGACGCCGCCCGCCGGGCCGCGATTCTCGCCGGTGCGCGCCATGTGTTCCTGGACCAGGGCTTCGCAGGCGCCACCACCGAGATGGTCGCCGGCCGCTGCCATGTGTCCAAGCAGACGCTCTACCGGCTCTTCCCCAGCAAGATGGAGCTGTTTCGCGCGCTGGTGGTGGCGCACCGACGCAGCATGCTGGATCTGCCCGCCGCCGCCGGCCTCCCCGTCGCGGATGCGCTGGCGGCGATCTTTCGCGTCGGCATCGCGCCCGAGGACGAGCGTGAGCGGCTCGCTTTCCTGGACCTCGCTTTTCGCGCCGGGACGGAATCCCCAGAGATTGGCGAGATCATGTGGCAGGAAGGCCCGGAGGCCTCGCGGGTGATGCTGGCCCGGTGGCTGAGCGACCAATGTGCCGCCGGCACGCTGGCGCTGGATGACGCCGACAGCGCCGCCCGCATGCTCATGGACATGATGTTCGGCGCCATGCTGCACCCGCCGGGCCGCCCGCCCGAGGGCGCCGCCCGCGCGATGCGGGAGGCCCACATGCGCCGGTGCATCCGCATCTTCCTCGACGGAGCGCGTCCCAGAGGCTAGCAGCGACCGACCGATCCTGGCGGCGGTCGCGGTCAGTCCGGCTTGCTGCGGATGATCTCGCGAATCTTGAGCGCCAGCGCGTCCAGGGTGAAGGGTTTGGTCACCATCTCCATGCCGCTCTCCAGCAGGCGGGTGCGCCCCGTGGCATGCTCGGCATAGCCGGTGACGAACAGGATCTTCAGATCGGGGCGGTCGCGCCGGGCAATCTCCGCCAGATGACGCCCGCTCATGCCGGGCAGGCCCACGTCGGTGATCATCAGGTCCAGCCGGGCATTGGAGCGCAGCAGCGGCAGGGCCGCGGGCCCGTCATTGGCCTCGATACAGGCATAGCCCAGATCCCGCAGCACCTCGGCGATGAGGAGGCGCACGCCGGAATCGTCCTCCACCAGCAACACCGTCTCGCCCGCCCCGTGGGGCATCTCGCCCTGGCTCTCCAAGCGCTCCAGCGGGCCGCGGCCGAAATGGGCGGGAAGATACAGGCTCACCGTGGTGCCCGCGCCCAACGCCGTCTCGATGCCCACATGGCCGCGGGACTGCTTGGCAAAGCCATAGATCATGGACAGGCCAAGCCCCGTGCCCTGGCCGATGGCCTTGGTGGTGAAGAACGGCTCGAACACCTTCGGCACCACGTCCGGCGCCATGCCGGTGCCGGTGTCGCTGACCCGCACCACCGTATAGTCGCCCGGCTCCACTTCCTCGGAGCCGTAGCGCACCCGCTCGGCGATGGACGCATTGCCGGTGGTGATGGTCAGCTTGCCGCCGTCGGGCATGGCGTCGCGGGCATTGATGGCGAGATTCAGAATGGCGTTTTCCAGCTGACTGGCATCGGTGAGCGTGGGCCACAGCTCCCCGTCGAGACGGCAGTCCAGCCGGATCTGCTCGCCCAGGGTGCGGCGAAGCAGGTCCTCCATGCCGCGCACCAGCTGGTTGGCGTCGATCACCTTGGGGTCCAGCGGCTGGCGGCGGGCGAAGGCGAGCAGCCGGTGGGTCAGGGCGGCCGCCCGGTTGGCGGAGGCCACGGCCGCATCCATGAAGCGCTGGGTGTCGTCATAGCGGCCGGCGGCAAGCCGGCGCTTCAGCACGTCCATGGCGCCGATGATGCCGGTGAGCAGATTGTTGAAATCGTGCGCGATGCCGCCGGTGAGCTGGCCGATCGCTTCCATCTTCTGCGACTGGCGCAAGGCTTCTTCCGCCTCCCGCAGCGCCTTGGAGGCTTCCCGCTCGGCGGTGACGTCGCGGCCCACCGCCTGAAGCAGGCCATCGGCCGCAACGGCGCTCCATTCCATCCAGCGGCGGCCGCCGTGGCGGGTCTCAAGCCGCAGCTCGATCAGCCGCGGCAAAGGCGACGCCGCCAGTTCGCGCAAGGCTTCCGCCAGCTTGGGCCGATCATCCTCGGGGATGAAGGCGGCGAGATTGGCGCCGATCATTTCCGCTTCGCCCCAGCCGCACAGCTGGGTCCATGCGGGATTGATGGCATTGATGGTGCCATCCAGCTGCGCCACCAGCATCACGTCGGTGGACAGGCGCCACATGCGATCGCGATCGGCGGTGCGCTCGGCCACCCGGCGCTCCAGCGTCTGGTTCAGCCGGCGCAGCGCCTCCTCGGCGGCGCGGCGCTCGTTCACGTCGCGCAGGATGACGGTGACAAACGCGCGGGAATCGCTCAGCCAGCGCGACGCGGAGACTTCCAGATAGCTGGGCGATCCATCGCGGCGCCGGGCCACCAGTTCCACCGAGCGGTTCGGCACCACGCCGTCCAGCGCCTCGTGCCAGGCCGCATCCCACTTCTCCGGCTCTTCGAACAGCGCGCGGCCGGGCCGGCCCAGCAGGTCGCGGGCACCATAGCCGAACTCGCGCGCCGCCGCCGGGTTCGCCAGTTGGATTCTGCCCTCGGAATCCAGGGTGAGGATGGCGTCCGGGGCGCTCTCCACCACCGCGTCATACCGCGCATTCTGCCGTTCCCGCAGCACCTGCTCGCGATGCGAGGCCATGGTGACGTCGCTGATCTGGATGACGCAGAGGGCATAGGGCTTGCGCCCGGTGGGCCGCACCGACACGTTGTGCACCAGCGGGCGCCCGGCCCGGGTCTTCAGCGGCAGCAGATCCGGATGCAGGGAATGGGTCAGCAGCGTCGAGGTCCCCGACTGGAGGGCCGCGGACACCGCCGCCGTCAGCCGGGTCAGCTTCGCGCCAGGAAACAGCGCGTCCAGGGGGGCGCCCAGCGCCTGCGCTTCCGGCACGCCGCTGGCGGCCGCCATCCAGGCATTCCAGGTCACCACCCCACCCTCGCGGGCCACCGCGATCAGGCCGGTGTCCAGCGCGTCCAGGATCAATGCCCCCTGGTCTGGATTAGGCCCGAGCATCGTATTCAGGTGCCGTCTCACCGGTGGTGCGAGCGATAAAGTCGCGAATGAGGTTTCTTAATACCACCAGGGAAGGCATGTCCATCAGCAAAGCAATGTAGCCCTGGATGTCCCGTCCTTGGATTGCAAAATTAATGTAGAGGAACATCACGACGTCCTCGGATGGCGACGGGGCGGAGTGGTCAAAGAAATCGCCACCCTCTCCGCGAAGAATTTCCGGCAGGGACATCTTAAAGCTGCGTTGAAGCATATTAGCAATGGTCGCCAGACAGCCGTTGAGGACGATGTTTCCGGTTTCCGCCAAGGCCTCCTGTTCTAGCTCAATAATATCCTCCAGCGGCAACCCACCCCCGGTCACCGCGCGCACCAATTCCAGGGAATTGGTTTCTGGAAAGATCAGCAAGGCCCGACCGGCGATGTCGCCCTCGAACGCCTGATGCACCGCCACCAGCTTGCCGGAGCCGGTGCGACCGATCATCGTGACCGCTTCCGTCCGGCTCACGAGGGCCACATTGGGCACCGAGAGCAGCACCTGCTCGCCCACCATTTCCCGCAGGCTGACGGCCGCGCGGCTGACCCCGATGTTCACCAGTTCGGTGAGGGCGTCGATTTCCAGTTCGTCGAGGATCGCCGCTGTTTCAGTGGTCATGGCGCCAGCGACTTCACTCGCGTGGCATTCTCGGCGAGGAATTGCTTCAGCGCCGCTTCGGTGAGCGGCTTGGGAAGGAAGACGGCCCCGACCTGCCGGGCCAGCGCCACGATCTCTTCCTGGTGGTTGGCCGAAATCAGCGCCAGCAGGATATCCGGATGCAGCGCCCGCAGTTCGCCCGCCAGGGTAATGCCGTCCCGGCCGGGCATGTTGTAATCCAGCAGGGCAAGGTCGATCGCCTGGGTCGCGGCCAGCGCCAGCGCCTCGTCGGCATCGGCAGATTCCAGGCGCTCCCAATCCGGCTTCAGCGCCTTCAAGGCTTTGACGGCGGACATGCGCGCCAGCTTGCTGTCGTCAACGATCAAGACTTTGTACGTCATACGTTCCCCCTTACCGGGGCAAACGCCGCTGGCGCGATTTTGCTCCCGACAGTCCGGCCCTTCGCCATGTCTCGTTCGCCCAAGGCCCGCCGCAGCGCCGGTTCGACCACCTGACGCAGGAAAGCCCCGCGCGGCGGCCCCATTGGCGCCGCGCCTGCAAACATCAACACCTGAATTACAGCCGTGTGCGCCTGCTCGCAATCCCGCCAATCCACCCCCGCGTGGGGGCGGTCCCACAGATGATGCAACAGCATTTCGGCGTCGTCGACGGGGCACACGCCGCGCAACAGGATGGTGCCGTCCTCGCCCACCTGGATGCTCATCGCAGCACCTCATCCACATCGAGAACCAGCAACACCCGCCCATCGCCCATCACCGAGGTCCCGATGACCCCCGGCATGTCGCGCAGCAGGCCGTCGAGAGGCTTCAGCATCACATCCATGCGCTCGCCCAGTTGATTCACCTCCAGGCCGCCCAGACGCCCGTTTATGGCCACCACCACCACTTTGACCGCGCCGTCCGCCGGACCGCCGGGCACGCCCAGCACGCGGGACAGATCGATCAGCGGAATGGTGCGGTCCCGCAGCACGAAGGCCCGGCCGGCCCCCACTGGCTGGACGTGCGCGCGCGGCACCTGCACCGTTTCCAGCACCGCATCGAGAGGCAGGCCGAACACCTGGCCGGCCGCCTCAACGGTCATCACGCGCGTCATGATGATGGTGAACGGCAAGGCGAAACGTACCGTGGTGCCGGCCCCGGCGCGGCTGTCCACCGACACCTGACCGCCCAGCCGCGCCACCGCCGCGCGCACCGCGTCCATCCCCACGCCGCGGCCGGACAGATCGGACACCTGCGCCGCCGTCGAAAAGCCCGGCGCGAAGATCAGATCGACCACGTCAGCATCGGGCATGGCGGCGATCTCCGCCGCCGGCCGCACGTCGCGCGCCGTGGCGAGGGCGCGCACCCGCGCCACATCGATCCCGCGCCCGTCGTCGGACACCTCCACGATCACCCGATCGCCCGCGCGCGCCGCCGCCAGCCGCACCGTGGCCACGCGTGGCTTGCCGGCGGCCTGACGCGCGTCCCCGGTTTCCAGACCGTGATCCATGGCATTGCGCACCACATGCAGCAGCGGCTCGAACAGGGCCTCCACGATGGTCTTGTCGGCTTCGGTGTCTTCCCCCGAAAGCTCCAGCCGGGCCGGCTTGCCCAGCGCCAGTGCCAGGTCCCGTACCACCCGCGGGAAGCGCTGGAACACCTGGCGCATGGGCAGCACGCGCAGGGACACCACCGCCTGCTGGACCTGGCCCACCAGCCGCTCCAGCAAACTGTGCTGGTCCTTCAGCAGGCCCGCGAGGGTCGCGGCATCGGTGCCGCCGCGCGCCAAACGGGCCGTATGGCCCACCGCATTGGTCACGACGCTGAGTTCCCCCGCCAAGGTCATCAGATCATCGATCCGCGCCGCCTCGATCCGCAGCACGCGGACCGTTTCCACGGTGGCTTCGCGCGCCGCCGGGGCCGCAACGGGCGCCGGCAGATGGCCGTCGCGCGCCGCCCGCAGCGCCGCCAGCAACGGCTCGACCGTCCCACCGGCACTGCCGGCGGCAAACACCTGCTCCACCGCAACCGCCGCGACCGGCGCGCCGCTGGCCCGCAGCACCGCCGCGGCGGCACGACCGGCCGCGCCCCAGCGTCCGGCCCGGCCCTGGTCGCCCGCCTCGCCCAGCAGCGCGATCTGCGCCGTCAGTAGCTCCCGCGCCAGCACAGGAAGGTCGCGCGGACCGGCGCCGGCCGGAGCGGCGCTCGGCCCCCCGTCGGACGGCGTCCCGCGCACCGGAACCTGGATCTCGACCTGTCCGCGCACCGGCGCCAGCAGGTCGGCCACGGTCTCGGGATCCCCCTGCACCAAGGCGGTGATCACCACCTGGCAGGCAAACGGATCCACGTCGTCCGTCTCCGGCCAGGCGCCGTTCGGCGCCAGGTCCAGCACCAGCAGGCCCGGCAGCGCGTCGATCCGCGCCACGGGATCGTCGTGCCGGAAGAAACAGCTGGCATCGGGCACATAGCGCAGCGCCGTCCGCGCCGCCGCGGCAGCCTCCGGATGGCGGGCGCACAGCGCCGGCAGCCAGTCCGCGTCCGCCGCCCGGTCCGGCGGCGGGGCGACGATTGCGGCCGGCGACGAAGGTGCCGGGTCCTCGGCAAAAGACCGGACGATGGCATCGGCTGCCGGGTCGGCATCGTCCGGGGGCAGGCCGGTGTCCGCCATGCGGTCCAGCCAGCCGTCCACCTGATCCAGGCAGGCCAAGGTGGCACTCACCCGGTGCGGGGTCAGCGCGAGGCGCCCCGCGCGCACGCCGGCGAGCACGTCCTCCGCCGCATGCAGCGCCCGGGCCATGGCGTCGAAATCCACGATCCCGGCAGACCCCTTGAGGGTGTGGACCGCGCGAAACGCGCCGTCCAGACGCGCGGCATCGCCGGGGTCGGCTTCCAGCGCCAGCAGATCGGCCACGGCCAGCGTCACATATTCGCGCGCTTCCAGCAGAAACTGCTCGATGAACTCATTCATGCGGGCACCCCGCACAGCGCGCACGCATACGCCACCAGCGTGTCCTGGCTCAGCGGCTTCACCAAATAGAAATTGGCGCCCGCGGCCCGCGCGGCCGCCATGTCCTGGGGGTCAGCCTCAGTGCTGGTGACCAGGGCCGGAATGGTGGCCACCGGCGCGCCCTGCCGGCGCAGCACCTTCAGGAAGGTGATGCCGTCCATCTGGGGCATGTTCACGTCCACGATCAGCAGGTCGACGCTCTGGACCAGCAGCTTTTCCAGCGCCTCAAGTCCGTTCAGCGCTTCGTCGACGGCAAATCCGGCGCGCTCCAGGGCATCGCGATAATACAGCCGCACCAGATTGGCATCATCGATCACCAGGATGCGCTTTCCCGCGGCGTTGAGAGGGCCAGCTTCAGTCACGGCGAGGCTCCCGCGGCCGTTGATAGACGATCGCATCCGCATAGCGGCACACATCGAACAGCGGCGAGATCCGGCTCATGGATTCGGTGTGGCCCAGGCAGATGAATCCGCCGGGCTTCAAGCTCTCATAGAGGTTCTCGGCGGCCAAGCGCCGGGAGGCATCATCGAAATAAATCAGCACATTGCGGCAGAAGATGACGTCGAAGCGGCCATGGGCGCGGGTCGCCTGCGGCACCATCAGATTGACCGGGCTGAACCCGACCGAGTCGCGCAGGTCGTCCAGGATCTGCCAGCTCTCGGCATCGAGGGGCGTGAAGTACTTCTCCACCACAGCCGGCGGCAGGCGCATCAGGGCCCGGCGGCCATAGATGCCGGCCCGCGCCACCTCCAGCGCGCGCGTATCGATGTCCGAGCCGAGGATCTCGATGTCATAGGCATCCACCTGCGGCCAGTTCTCCAGCAGCCACATGGCGATGGAATAGGGCTCCTCGCCGGTGGAGCAGGGGGTGGACCAGATGCGGATCCCCGCCCCCGGCGCCTGCACCTGGATGCGGTCCGCCAGCAGATCCGCGGTCAGGCAGCGCAACTGATGGTCCTCGCGATAGAAATAGGTCTCGTTGACGGTGAAGGCATTGATGAACTGCTCCACCTCGCCGCCCACGTCGGCCCGCAGATGGGCGAAATAGCTGGCGAAGGTCGCGGTCCCGGTGGCGCGGATGCGCTCGATCACCCGGCGCTCCACATAATAGCGCTTGGACTCGGTGAAGATCATGCCAGTGCGGCGGTAGAGGAAATCGCACAGCCGCTGGAACTCCTCGCCGGTCACGGAGGTCGGTTCGCTCACGGGCCCACGCCCTGCGCACCCAGGCGCTGGCACGCCACCTGGGTGGCAAACCGCAGGAAGGGCGAGTGAGCGAACCGCTCTCCACACAGCACCAAGGCCGGCACGGCGGCGCGGGTGCCGACCTCCGACAGCACGTCCACCGCAGCGGCGCAGACATTCTCCTCCGGCTCGCGCTCCAGCAGCGCAACCAGCAGCGCGGTGGCGGTGGTGCCCGGCAGGCTGCGAGCCAGATCGCAGGCCAGCACCCGGACATCGGCATCGGCGTCGCTCAGGAGCGCCGGCAGATGGGCGTCGAGCGCCGCCGGCATGGCCCGCAGGGCATCCAGCGCCTCGGTGCGCCGCTCGGCGGCGTCGGACCGCAGCAGCGGCAACACCGCCGCCATGCTCACCGCATCCCCGATGCCTGCCAGGCTGGTGAGGAGCGCCACCCGCACCCGCGGATCCTCCTCAATGCGCAAGGCGGCGGCCAAGGCGGGCGCATCCGCCGGCTGGTCGGCTGCGCGGGCCGCAGCCCAGCGGGCCGCGGCATCACCCGTGGCAAGCGTGGCGACCGGTTCCGCCGCCGTGTTGGGTGGCAGGTCGGTCGGCGGACCTTGGGGGCTGAGGGGTTTGCGGATCAGCGGCATGTCAGGGCGTCAGGGTCTGCAGATGGGCGGCGATATGGGCCAAAGGCAGCACCGCATCGGCACCGCCGGCCTTCACCAATTCCCCGGGCATGCCCCAGACCACGGCGCTCTCCTCCGCCTCGGCAATGGTGCGTCCGCCGCGCCCGCGCAGCAGGGTCATGGCCGCGGCGCCGTCATTGCCCATTCCGGTCATCAGCACCCCGATGATCTGGGCGGCGGGCACATGATCCATGGCGGTGCGCACCAGCCGGTCCACGCTCGGATGCCAAGGATAACCGGGGACGGAAGGCGCCGCCATGGCCAGCACTGCCGTTTTCCGGCGTGACACCACCACATCCGCGTCGCCGCGCCCAATGTAGGCGTGGCCCGGCGCCAGCACGGTGGGCGCGACCACCTCCGTCACGGTGATGGCGCACAATCGGTCGAGCCGGCGGGCCAGGGGGCCGGTAAAGCTGGCGGGCATGTGCTGCGCCACCACCAGGGGCCAGGGGAAATCCGCCGGCAGCGCGGTCAGCAGCGCTTCCAGGGCCGGCGGACCGCCGGTGGAGGTGCCCACCAGGACCACGCCCTGGCCGATGCCGGCGAGCGGCGGTGGCGCCGGTTCCGGCGCATCGGGCGTGCCGGCATCGATGGAAGACATAAGGGGAGGGAGCCCGGCCGAACGCGGCCGCGCCCGCATGCGGTGGCGCACCCGGTCGGTAAGACGCAGGCTGGAGCGCAATTTGGCCCCGGCCGCCGACCGCACCTTGGCCACCAGCATCGGCCCCCATTCGTCCATGTGCAGCGCCACGGCGCCCTGCGGCTTGGAAACGAAGTCCACCGCCCCCAGGCGCAGCGCCTCCAACGTCGCGTCCG
Source organism: Azorhizobium sp. (assembly GCA_965227945.1). GTDB lineage: Bacteria > Pseudomonadota > Alphaproteobacteria > Rhizobiales > Xanthobacteraceae > Azorhizobium. The sequence goes on from CBDDGQ010000006.1 coordinate 924,855, forward strand.
CCCCGGCGGCGGTGAGGGACGACACCATCACCACCGGGCACGGTCGCTCCAGCATCAGCCGGTCGAGGCAGCCGAGGCCGTCCAGCAGCGGCATGTGGACATCCAGCGTCACCACGTCCGGGGCGAAGGTGTGAGCGAGCGCCAGCGCCTCGATGCCGTCGCGGGCGAACGCCGTCTCCATGTCCGCTTCCCCGGCCAGCGCCTGGCCCAGGAGCCGGCGCATGAGGGCGGAATCATCGACCACGAGGACCTTGATCACGATGCCTTCCGACCCGCGGCAAAGGCATCCAGCAGGCCGCGCTCGGAGCGACTGAGCAATTCCGCCGGGTCCAGCAGCAGGATCATGCGTCCCGCCGCCGCCAGATTGACCACGCCGTTCACCAGCCGCGCCGCCTCGCCGGACAGGTCGGGTGCCGGGGCAATGTCCGTCGTCAGCACCCGCAGCACTTGCGACACCCCATCGACGATCAGGCCGGCGCGGTGCTGCGCGGTGCGCACCACGATCAGCCGGCGATTGGTCGCCCCCGCCAGCTTGGGCATGTCGAAGCGGCGGCGCTGGTCCACCACCGGGAGCACTTCGCCCCGCAGGTTGATGACCCCTTCGAGGAATTTCGGCGCCTTTGGCAGCCGGGTGATCTGCGCCGGGAGCGGCGCCACTTCCGAGACCGCCGCGATGGGCAGGCCGAACTCATCGTCGCCCAGCCGGAACACCAACAGCGGAACCTCATCCGCAACCGGCGCAGGCGCCGGGGCGGCGGCGGGTTCGAGGTCCTGGCTGAGCCGCTGCATCACGTCCTCCCGGAAGATAAGCGCCGGAGTGAGGATGGAGACCAGCCGCCGTCCGCCCTCCCCCCGGTAGATGGCGCTGATCCGCGCCTCGCCGCCACTGCGGGCGGCGAGCACGGCGGGCGCCGGCTCCACCAGCGCCGGATCGACGGCCAGGATGGATCGTATGGCGTCCACCACCAGCCCCACCAGCACGCCCCCCACCAGTGTGATGACCACCTTCTCGTGCCCGGTGCCCCCCGCCGCTGGCGGAAAACCCAAGAGGCCGCGCAGAGACAACAGCGGCAACAGCGTCTCGCGCACCGAAGTGATGCCCAGCAGCAGATCCTCGCTGCGCGGGATCACCGCCACGTCCGCCGGCAGCGGCACGATCTCGCGCACCTCGGACAGAGCGAAGGCATATTCCTGACCGGCAATCGCGAAGGTCACCAGCACTTGGCGCGGCGCCGCTTCCTGCCCCGCGCCTTTTTCCGGCGCATCGGCGCGCCCGGCAGGCGCGTGGGAGTTCCGCGCCCGGGCCACGAAGGCGGTGCGCAGCAGGGCCTCCATGTCCAGGATCTTGGCCACCGCCTGGCCCGGTCCGGTGCGGAACGCGCCGGTCACTTGCTCGCCGGGCGCGGCCGCCAAGTGCGCCTGAAGGGTCTCCACCGCATCCGCCGGCACGCTCACCAGGGCGTCCACCGCATCCACCTGCACGGCGACCGGCGCGCTGCCGGTGAGCACGATGGCCCGCTGCGTGGCCTTGGCCGGATCCCCGGCGGGCCGGCCGAGCAGGCCGCGCAGGCTGGCCACCGGCAGGACCGTGCCCCGCAGATTGGCCAGTCCCAGCAAGCCGGGCGGGCTTTGCGGCATCCGCGCCAGGGCCGGCACGCGCACCACTTCGCGCACGTCGGCGGCATGCAGCGCATAGACCGCATCATCAAGGCGGAAGGTCAAAAACCGACGCGGCGCGGCGTCCCCGGCCGCCGGGAGCGGCACGGGCTCATCCATTGCTCAGCTTCAATTCAGCCGTGAGAGAGGCAATCTCCTCGATCGCCGCCGCCAGATCCTCGGTGCCCCGCGCCTGCTGGGTGGACGCGGTCGCCGCCTGAGCCGCCGCCGCGCTGGTCTGGCGCGCCGCCACCGCAATCTCGCGCGCTCCGGCCGCCGTTTCCGCCGCCGCCGCCAGGATCGCCTCGGCCCCCTCCTGAATGGCGCTGTTCGCCGCACTCAAAGTGGTGACGTCCGAGGCCATCTTCTCCAGGCTGGCGAAGATGGCGCGATTGGTCTGCAGCTCCACCTCCGAGGTGGCGATCACCTGCTCGATGTCCCGCCGCAGGGTGGTGATCTGGTCGAGAATGGAGCGCACCGTATCCTTGACCCGGTCCACGCTCTCGGACGCCTCGCGGGCCAGCCCCCGGATGTCGTGCGAGACCACCGCGAAGCCCCGGCCCGCCTCACCGGCGCGCGCCGCCTCCACCGCGCCGCTCACCGCCAGCATGCCGGTCTGCACCACCACCAGGATGATCGCATCGACGAATTTCTCGATGCGGCGGCTCACGGTCTCCAGCCGGGCGATGGTGGCAAGTCCCGCCTGGGTCTGGGTCAAGGCGTCCCCGACCCCGTCCAGCAGCCGTTCGATGCCGGCGCGGCTGTCCTTCAGGGTCGCGGCCATGGCATCGGTGCGTTCGGACGCCGCCACGGCGGTGGTCTGCGCCACGCGCGCGCCGCTCTCGATATGGCCGATGGCCGCGGAGGTCTGCTCGGTGGCCGACGCCTGGAGCTGGGCGCCGCGGTTGATCTGCTCCACCGCCGTGCCCACCTGCGCGGCCGCCGTGGACAATTCCTGAATGGTGGCGGACAGTTCTTCCGCGGCCGCCGCGATCTGCTCGGCCGCAGCCCCGTCCTCATGGCCGGTGCGCAGGTCCTCCGCCAGAGCGGCGAGCGCCCGCGCGGCCGCCTCCCCCTGGTCGAGGGACTGCGCCTGCTGGCCCAGAGAGGATTGCGCCTCGGCGGCGGCGGCGGACTGTTGCTCGGCGGCGGCGGCGACCTGCTCGGCACCGCGCCGGGCTTCGACCGCGGCCCGCTCCGCTTCGGCGGCGGCGGTCACGGTGCCCTGGCTGCCGGCCGCCAGACGGGCCATGTCCTCGCGCATCACGGTGAGGCGCTCGACCACGTCGGCGCCCACCTTGGCCTCGCGGGCGGCGGCAGCGGCGGTGGCCTTCACCGAGGCCACGACGCCGCGCACATCCACCTGGATGGCATCGGCCAAAGCCTGCACTTCCAAAGCGCTGCGCTCGGAGGTCTCCGCCAGCGCCCGCACTTCTTCCGCGACCACCGCAAAGCCGCGGCCATGGTCGCCGGCCCGCGCCGCCTCGATGGCGGCGTTCAGCGCCAGCAAATTGGTCTGGTCGGAAATGCGGCTCACGGTGGCGGTGATCTCGCCGATGTCGCGGGCGCGCACCTCCAGCTCGGTGATGACGGCGATGGAGGCCACCTGCCGCTCCGCATTGCGCTCGATGGCGCGCACCGAACTGGTGATCTGAACCGCAGTTTCGGCGAGGGTCAGCTGGGCGGCCTCGGTGCGCTGGCGCGAGGCGTCCGCCTGGGCGCGCGCGACGCCCAGATGGGTGACCACCCGCTTGATGGCGGCGGATTGCTGCTGCGCGGCGCCGGCAGCCTCTTCGGCGCCGCTGGCGATCTGCTCCATGGCCCGGCGCAACTGCTCGGCCGCCGCGGAGGATTCCGCCAGGCCACCGGCGAGTTCCTCGGTGGCTGCGGCCACCCGTTCGGAGATCTTCTGCTGCCGCCCGCCCGGCCCGGGTCGGGCGGTGACGGCACGCTCGGCGTCACGACCGAGTGCGGGCGTGCGCGCCGCAGATTTGGGGGATGCGGACTTGCCGCCCGCCGCCATGGCTGGCCCCTTGGCCGCCGGCTGGCCGGATGCCGCCCGCGCCTTGCCGGCCTTAGGCGTCGCATCGGGCGCAGGCGCGTCACCGGGGGCGGTGCGTTTTGGAATCTTGGAGGTCTTGACCAGGGCCATTGCACACTCGAAGGCAGACGCGACACGACGCCGTCCCGCCTGCGGCTTAAGGGCCGAAGGTGGTCCGACCCGAAAAGCCTCGGGCCTCCGCCTGAACAGGCGCAAGGCCGTAAGGAGCGGAAAGGTATCGCAAGTCCATTCCATCTCCAAGACTGGACGGGTCGCAAGGTAAATCCTGGCGGAGCCGCGGCATGACAGCCAAGGTCAAGTCAAAGGGTCCGCTGCATTGTCCGTCACGCCGCGGCGGACGGCGAGAGGTTCGCCGCCCCATCCGCGCCGAGATCCCTCAGTGGCGGCCGATGCGCGGCTCGAGCCAGCTGCGGATGCGCGGGAGGCGGGCGCCGCTGCATTCGAACTTGTGGCTCTCCGCGGCCTTGATGGAGAAGGCATCCGCCTGCTCCGGCGTGCGGCGCTTGTCCCGCGGCAGCGACATCCATTCGCGGATGATGACCCGGCGGGGCTCGTGTGCTGGCTTCATGTCCCTGTCCTTCAAACGCGCGCGGCGCCACCGGCACACACAATTTTGGGGTGCAGGTTTGCGCCGGGCAAAGAGATGCGCACTCTCTGCGAGATCCGGTGACAAAACAACCTAAGTAAAAATAAATTAAATGCGCCGTCCGTCTCACGCCTTGAAACCCTGCCTTTATTTTCCGTAGATACGGGCGTGCGCGATTTCATATGGTTTTTAAATGGATCGGCACGGTAGTCCCGGCGACGATTTCACAGCCTGATTTCTAATCCGGCGCTCGCCTTCGCGTTCGGTCCTGTGGCATGAGCCTCGCCTCTCGCCCTGATGATCCGGTCTTCCGGGCGCCGTCGCGCGCTGCCGTGGCCGACGGCGGCCCGTTCGCCCTGCCGGTGTCGGCGCGGGCGCCCAGCTGGGTGCGGGCCAGCCCGCCGTTCCGGCGACGGCGGTCTCCCTTGGCGGGGCCGGGATCCTCAAGCGGGGCTCCTTGTCGGACTCGTGGTGCGCAGACGTGGCCGGCGCACCGGCACTCCGCAACCGCCGCGCCCCAGAGCATTTTCGAGCGCAGTGGATCCCGGTTCGCGTGAAGAAAATGCAACAAAACAATGAGATAGAGACTTTCACCGATTCGACGAAACGGGGAAATGCTCTAGGACCGGCCGTGCGCCAGCAGCACCAGGAGGCCCTTGAGCAGGGCCATGGGCGTCGGCGGGCAGCCGGGAATCCGCAGGTCCACCGGCAGCACCTGCGCCACCGCGCCGACGCAGCCATAGCTGCCCGCGAACAGGCCGCCGTCGCAGGCGCAGGCGCCCGCCGCCACCACCCATTTCGGCCCCGGCATGGCGTGAAAGGTGCGCTCCAGGGCGACGCGCATGTTCTGCGTCACCGGCCCGGTGACCAGCAGCACGTCCGCATGGCGGGGCGAGGCCACGAAGCGCAGGCCGAACCGCTCCAGATCGTAATAGGCGTTGCTCAGCGCATGGATTTCCAGCTCGCAGCCATTGCACGAGCCCGCATCCACCTGGCGGATGGCCAGACCCCGCCCGAGGCGGCGCCGGGTGGCATCGGCCAGTTGCGCGCCGAGCGCTTGCAGTTCCGCATCATCCGCCGCCGGGGCGGGTTCGGTCAGCGGCCCCTTGAGGAGCCCGTCCAGCAACAGCTTGTGCATGGCCCCTCCCTAGAGATCGTGTCCCGCGTAGGAACAGTTGAACGACTTATTGCACAACGGAAAATCGGCGATGATGTTGCCGTCGATCGCCGCCTCCAGCACCGGCCACTGGAACCAGGACGGGTCGCGCAGATGGGCGCACTGGATCCGCCCCGCCCCATCCAGGCGGACGAAGGCGAGAATGTCGCCGCGGAACCCCTCCACCAGGGCCAAGCCCTCCGGCGCGCCGCCGTCAACCATCGCCGGAAGGTCCACGCTCAGCGGCTCCTCGGCCGGCAGGCGGTCGAGCAGCGCGGCGAGCAAGGCCAGGGACTGCTCCACCTCGCGAAAGCGGATCCAGATGCGGGCGTTGACATCGCCCTCCGGCCGCACCGGCACGGCGAAGGCCAGTTGATCGTAGGGCGCATAGGGCAATGTGCGGCGCACATCGAAGGCCCGGCCCGAGGCGCGGCCCACCACGCCGCCGCAGCCGAACCGCGCCACCAGATCGGGAGGAGCGATCCCGGTGCCGCCGGTGCGATCCTGCAAGGAGGCGGTGCCGTCATAAAGCGCCATCAGGCTTGGCAGCGCCGCGCCCGCCGTTTCTAGTAGGGCGCGGATGGCGGCGATCCCCGCTGCCGACAGCGGCGCCGCCACCCCGCCGGGACGGATCCCATCCATCATCAGCCGATGCCCGAAGCCGATGGCGCAGGCGCGCAGCACCTGCTCGCGCAGCACGGCGCACAGCGCCAGCATGCGGGCAAAACCGGCGTCGTTGCAGATGGCACCGATGTCGCCGAAATGGTTGGCGAGACGCTCCAGCTCCGCCATCACCCCGCGCTGCCAGTGGGCGCGCGCCGGCACCTCCAGTTGCAGCGCCGCCTCCACCGCGCGGGAAAAGGCCAGCGCATAGGCCACCGTGCTGTCGCCGGAGGCGCGCCCCGCCAGTTGCACCCCGCGCGCCACGCTGGCGCCCGCCATCAGACCCTCCAGGCCGCGATGCACATAGCCCAGCCGCGTCTCCAGCCGCACCACCGCCTCGCCATTGATGGTGAAGCGGAAATGCCCCGGCTCGATGATGCCCGCATGCACCGGACCCACCGCCACCTGATGCAGCCCCTCGCCCTCCGAGGGCAGAAAATCATAGGGCTGCGCCTTGGCCGGACCGGGGCCGGCCGCGGCCAAAGGATGCGAGCGCCCCCAGGCGCCATGGTCGAGCCACGGTCGGGCATCGGGCAGGCCGACGGGATCGAGGCCGAACAGATCGCGGGCGGCCCGTTCCAGGCGCTGCGCCGGCGGGTGCAGCCGGCCGACGGAGGGGTAGGCCCCATCCGGGCAGAGATAGGTGGCCACGGCCACCACGCCCTCGGCCGCATCCAGCAGCGCCAGATGCACCGCCTCCGGCTCGCCCCACAGGCTGAGCAAGGTCCAGCGGCCGGCGGCCAGATCCAGCGTCAGCCGCTCCCAGGTGGCGGCGTCCACAACCGCGCGCAGCCAGGGGCGGTGGCTGGGCTGGATGGCGCCGGAGGCGATGGCCTCGAACAGGGCTGGCATGTGGCGCGCCTCCTCTCAGCCCAGCAGCCGGGCGATATGCTCGAACCAGGCCACCGCCGGCGGCGGCAGATAGATTCCGGCCGTAAACACCAGGGCCAAATGCGTCACCATGGGCAGATGGGTGGCCTTCACCGGTGCGAGGCTGCCGGTGGGGGCGCCGAAGGCGAGGCCCTGCAACTTCAGCATCAGGGCGCCGAAGGCGATCAGCAGGCCCGCCACCAGCGGCACCGCCAGGAGCGGCAGACGGGCAAAGGTGGAGCTGACCACCAGGAATTCGCTCATGAACACCCCGGACGGCGGCAGGCCGGCGATGGCCACCACCCCCAGCACCAGCCCCCAGCCCAGCACCGGATGGCTGGCGGTGAGGCCGCGGATCTCGCTGATGGTCTGCGTGCCCTTCACCTGGGCGATATGGCCCACAGCGAAGAAAATGCCCGATTTGGCCAGGCTGTGCATGACCATATGCAGCAGGCCGGCAAAATTGGCCAGCGGCCCGCCGATGCCGAAAGCGAAGGCGATGATCCCCATATGCTCGATGGAGGAATAAGCGAACATGCGCTTGATGTCCCGCCGCCGGTACAGCATGAAGCCGGCGAACAGCAGCGAGGCCAGCCCCATGCCCATGAGCAGCGGCCCCGGGGCCAGGGCGCCGGGCGCCTGCGCCAGCAGCAGCTTGAAGCGCAGCACCGCATAGAGCGCCACGTTCAACAGCAGGCCGGAGAGCACGGCGGAGATGGGGGTCGGACCTTCCGCGTGCGCGTCGGGCAGCCAGGCATGCAGCGGCACGAGGCCCACCTTGGTGCCATAGCCCAGCAGCAGGAAGACGAACGCCAAATTCAGCATGGCGGGGTCGAAGGCGGCGGCGTGGGCCATCAGCACGGTCCACACCATGCCGTCCTGACCCTCCCCCACCACCGGGCGGGCGGCCATATAGACCAGGATGGTGCCGAACAGCGCCAGAGCGATGCCGACGCTGCCGAGGATGAAGTATTTCCACGCCGCCTCGATGGCCTCGCGGGAGCGATACATGCCCACCATCAGCACCGTGGTCAGGGTGGCAATCTCGATGGCCACCCACATGAGGCCGATATTGTTGGCCAGCAGCGCCAGATTCATGGCGAACAGCAGCACCTGGTACATGGCGTGGTAGAAACGCATCTGCGACGCGCTGAGGCGGCCCACCTCCAGTTCATGGGCGATGTAGCTGGCGCTGAAGACGGCCGTGGTGAAGGCCACGAAGGTGTTCAGCACCACGAACACGATGTTGAGGTCGTCCACCAGCAGGAACGGCCCCGTCGCCGGCTTCTCCCAAAACAGCGTGCTGGCCAGCAGCAAGGTGAGGCACGCGGACCCCGCGTTGAGCGCGGCCGGCACCCGATAGCCCGGCAGGGCCAGCAGCAGCACGGCGGTGGCCGCCGGGAGCAGGAGGAGGAGGATCGCCGCGTCGAAGCCGCCGGTCATAGCTGGTCCTCGCGGAAGCGGTCGAGCGCCGCGCTGTCCACGGTGTCGAACCGCTCCCGAATGCGGAACAGGAAGATGCCGATGACGATGAAGGCCACCAGCACCGAGAAGGCCACCGAAATCTCCACCACCAGCGGCATGCCTTTGGCGCCGGTGGCGGCCAGGATCAGGCCGTTCTCCAGCGACATGAAGCCCACCACCTGGCTCACCGCATTGCGCCGCGTGACCATCATCAGCAGGCCCAGCAGGACCACGGAGAGTGCGAAGGCGAGATCCTCGCGCGCCAGCGCATCGGCCATGGCGGTGACCCGCAGCATCACCACCATGGACAGGGCCACCAAGGCGATGCCGGCCAGCATGGTGGTGCCCACGCTCAGCGCCGTCTCCACCTCGCGATGGATGCCGAGCCGCGCCACGATGCGGTGCAAAGCGACGGGGATGATGATGGCCTTGAAGCCCAGCGTGATGGCCGCCGTCACATAGAGATGCGGGGCCTCCTGGGCATAGGCCTGCCAGGTGACCGAGAGCGCCAGCACCACCGCCTGCAATGCGAACACGTTGAGCAGCGCGTAGAGGCGATCCTGATAGAGCAGCATGAAGCTCAGCAGCACGAGCCCGCCGGCCAGCAGATGCGCCACATCGAAGACAAGCGAGCCCATCTTAGAGGCTCCTCGACACGAACAAGAGCAGCGTCGCCAGCAGGCCCAGCATCAGGGCGGCGCCGAGGAAATCCGGCACGCGGAACACCCGCATCTTGGCCACGGCGGTCTCGAACAGGGCCAGCAGCACGCCCCCCACCAGCAGCTTTGCTCCGTAAGCGAGGGCGCCCACCGCCAGCCCCAGCAGCGGCGCGCCGGCCGGCGCCATGCCCCAGGGGGCGAACACGCAGCCGATGAGCGACACATAGAGCAGCAGCTTCAAGGCCGCCGCCAACTCGATCACCGCCAGGTGGCGGCCGGAATATTCCAGCACCATGGCCTCATGCACCATGGTCAACTCCAGATGGGTGGCGGGATTGTCGATGGGGATGCGGCCGGTCTCGGCCAGCGCCACCATGGTCAGCGCGATCAAGGCCAGGCCCAGTGACACCCGCAGGCCCACCTGCCCCGACTGCATGTGCTCGGCGACGGTGGAGAGCTGGGTGGAGCCCGCCACCAGGGCCAGCGTGAACACGATCATGATGAGCGCCGGTTCAGCCAGAGAGGCGATCATCACCTCCCGGCTCGCCCCGAGGCTGCCGAAGCTGGTGCCCACATCCATGCCGGCCAGCGCCAGGAAGAAGCGGGCGGAGCCCAAGAGCGCGGTGATGGCGATGAGATCGGCGGTCCAGGAGAACAGCAGGCCGGTGGCAAACGTGGGCACCAAAGCCGCGGCCACCCAGGTGACGGCGAAGATCAGATAGGGGACGACGCGGAACAGCCAGGAGGCATTGTCCGCCAGCACCGCCTCCTTGCGGGCGAGGCGCAGCAGATCGAAGTAGGGCTGCAACAGCGGCGGCCCCCGGCGGCGCAGCAGCCGCGCCTTCACGCAGCGGACAAAGCCGGTGAGGAGGGGCGCGAGCGCCAGCACCAGCGCCATCTGGGCGCCTTGCACGAGGAGGGCGTGGATCAGCTCCATAGCGCCAGCACCAGGAGCAGCAGGACCAGGGCCCCGAAGGCCAGCGACAGATAGCGCCGTATGGTGAGGAATTGCAGCGGATTGAGCTGCCCGGACACCCACCACACCGCCTGCGACAGGGGGCCATAGAGGCTGCGCCATACCGGATCGGTGAGGGTCACCTCCAGGCGTGCGGGCGCGGGGTCGCCGGGCACGGGCATGTGGATGTGCTCCTGCGCCGCGAACACCGTCGCGCCGAACACCCGGCGCAGCGGCTGGGCAAAACCGGAGGCGGTGTATTGGGTCATGCCGCCGGCGTTCGGGAACCCGCAGTCCCAGGCCGGCGCCCGCCGGACCGCGCGGGACGCGAAGCGGTGGATCACCGCCGCGGCCAGCGCCGCCGAACCGGCGACGAAGGCCGCCACCAGCAGGCCGTTATAGGAACTGCGGCTCTCCGCCACCGGGATGATGGACAGCCAGGCGGTGCCCGCTTGCGCCGGCATGCGGTCGCCGAGCACGGACCGGACCACCGGCGCCAGGACGTCGATCACCACGCCGGGGAAGAGGCCCGCCAGCACGCAGCCCGCCGCCATCAGGGCCATGGCCGCCAGCGACCAGCGGTCGACCTCCTGGGCCGTCGCGGCGCGCTCCGTGCGCGGGCGCCCGAGGAAGGCGATGCCATAGAGCCGCACGAAGCAGGCGGCGGCCAGAGCGGCGGCCAGCGCCAGCAGGGCGCCCACCGCCGGCACCATGAGCTTCAGGCCCCAGGCCGGCAGCTGGGGCGACAACAAAATGGCCTGGAAGGTCAGCCATTCGGAGACGAAGCCGTTCAGCGGCGGCAAAGCCGAGATGGCGGCACAGCCCACCAGCATCACCACGCTGGTCAACGGCATGCGGTGGATCAGCCCGCCCATCTGGTCCAGATCGCGGGCGCCGGTGGCCTTGACCACGGCACCGGCGCCGAAGAACAGGGCGCTCTTGAACAGCGTGTGGTTGAGCACATGGAACAGCGCCGCGGTGAGCGCCAGCGCCCCGGCCGCCGGCAGATGGTTGGCCTGGAAGGCCAGCGCGAGGCCGAGGCCGACGAAGATGATGCCCAGATTCTCCACGCTGCTGTAGGCCAGCACGCGCTTGATGTCGGTCTGCATCAGGGCATAGAGCACCCCCAGCGCCGCGCTGCTGCCGCCCACCGCCAGCACCGGCATGCCCCACCACCAGGCGGGCTCCCCCAGCAGATCGAACACGATGCGGATGAAGCCGTAGACCGCCACCTTAGTCATCACCGCGCTCATCAGCGCCGCCACATGGCTCGGGGCGGCGGCGGCGGGATACATGAGCTTCAGCCAGATATGCAACGGCATCAGCCCGGCCTTGGACGCCACGCCCAGCAGCGTGAGGCTCAGCACCAGGCCCGCCGGCAGGGCCTCCAACGGCTGGAGGCGCATGGCGGCAAAGCCGTAGGCCCCGTGCGGCCCCGCCAGCAACGCGAAGGCCAGCAGCAACGCCAGCGTGCCGAAGCTGGCCATCACCAGATAGACGTAGCCGGCCGCGCGGTTCTCGACATTGCGATGATCCGACACCACCAGGGCCCAGGAGGCCAGCGACATGGTTTCCCACGCCAGGAGGAAGCTGAAGGCATCGTCGGCCACCAGCACCAGGTTCATCCCGGCGAGAAAGGCCGGAAAGAACGGCAGCACCCGCTGCGGCTCGGCCGCATCACGGGCATGGCCGATGGCGTAGAGGCTGGCGGCGGCGCCCCCCAGATTGACCACCGCCAGGAAGAAAGCGGACAGCGCATCCACCCGGAACAGCGCGCCGATCCACGGCAGGCCAAGGGGCAAGGTGAGCGAAGTGGGCGGAGCCGCCAGGGCGCCGAGCGCATTGGCACACGCCACGGCACTCACCAGCAAAGCGCCGCCATAGAGCCAGGGACCGGCGGCGCGATGCCGGGCGGTGAGCACGCCAAGTCCGGCCAAGGCGAGGAAGGCCGCCACGCACCAGAGTTCGACGCCCACCGCCATGGCTAGCCCTCGCCCGCAGAGGGCGCGGCGACCTTGCGGGATGCCGGCGCCGCCGCCCGCAGCCGCACGCCGCGTCCACCGGCCTCACTCGCGGCGCCTTCCGCGATCAGGGCGATGCCGGCCGCTTCCAGTGCGCCCACCAGCTTCATGAGCGAGTCCACATTGCCGCGGATCACCCCGTCGCTGCCTTCCATCCGCTGGATGGTGGGCACGGACAGGCCCGACAAGGCCGCAAGGCCTCGTTGGTCGATGCCGAGAAGGGCGCGGGCGGCGCGCAGTTGCGCGGCGGTAATCATGGGTCCGGGGACCTCGGATCTCAGATGAACAATGTCATCTTAAATCCAGATCTAATCAAACTTCAAGTCTCATTTGTAATGTTTAAAACATCACATTTGGAACAGGGGCTTATGCGGACCCCATTGGGTCCGGCGGGTCACCCACGTCTCCCGGCGGCGTGCGCCCGGTGGCGAGGCGCAGGAAGCTGGCGCCGCTGCCGACGAAGGCGAAGGCGGCACCCAGCCCCAGTGCCAGCACCGAGCCCGATTGCCCGGCGAGGGCAAAGCACAAGGCCACCAGCGCGGCGCCGATGGTCTGGCCCATGAGGCGGGACGTGGCCACCATGCCGCTGGCGCTGCCGCTGCGGCCGGGGGGCGCGCTGGACATGATGGCCCGGATGTTCGGCGACTGGAAAAAGCCGAAGCCGCCCCCGCAAATGGCCATGCGCCAGACGATGTCGGTGACGCTGGGATTGGGAGGCAGGGTGGCCAGAAGCGCCATGCCCACGCCCATGGCGATCAGCCCGCCGCCGCCCAGCAGGCCGACGGGATAGCGGTCCGACAGCCGCCCCGCCACCGGCGCCATCACCGCCACCACGATGGACCAGGGCGTCATGAGAAACCCGGTATCCACGGCGGATCGCCCCAACACATCCTGGAAATAGAAGGGCAGCCCCACGAACGCCAAGCCCTGGGCGGCGAACGAGCACACCGAGGTGGCCGCCGAGAGCGCGAACACGGGACGGCGGAACAGATCCAGCGGCAGCATGGGGGCCGGATGCCCCGACTGCCGGCGAATGAGGATGAACGCCAGCACGGCGGCCGCGCCCAGCTCCAGCGCCACGGCCAGCGGATGGGCCCAGTGGGCGCCCTCGCCGATGGCCAGGATCAGCAACGCAAAGGCGCCGGCGACCAGGGTGCCGCCCACCAGGTCGAAGCGATGATCCGCCCGCGGCGTCTGCGGCATGGTGCGCAGCGCGATGACGATGGCGATCACGCCGAAGGGCACGTTGATGGCGAACAACCACGGCCAATGCGCCACCGACAGCACGCCCGAGGCCACCGTCGGCCCCAGCGCGAACGCCACCCCCACCGCCAGCGCGGTGCGCCCGATGCCCTGCCCCAGCAGGTTCTTGGGATAGACATGGCGCACGATGGCGGCATTCACCGCCATGATGCCGCTGGCCCCCACCCCTTGCAGCATGCGCGCCGCCATCAGGCTCGGCAGCGACCACGCCAGGGCGCAAGCCAGGGAGGCCACCGTGAACAGGATCAGCCCGCCCAGATAGACCCGCTCATGGCCGATGGATTCCCCCAGCGAGGCAAAGGGCAGAAGCGTCGCCACCATGGCCAGCTGATAGACATTGACGATCCACACCGCGGTCGCCGCATCGGTGAGCAGGTCGCTGGCGATGGTGGGCAGGGCTGTGTTGGCGATGGCGGTGTCCAGCGAGGCCATCACCACGGCAATGGTGGTGGTGGCCACCACCCAGCGCCGTTGAGTGAGCGGCACCCCTCCGAGGGCGAGCGACGGATCAGCCGGGGGCGGAACTGTGGGCATCGGGACAGGATCTCCGGCGGGATCCGCCGTGGGGCGGGGTCGTCCAGGCGTCTGTCGTGCCGGCGGCAGCGGGGCTTGGCTACCGGGCCGGAAGATCGAACGCCCACCATGGAAAGCCCGTTGCTTGTATGGCAATCGCCGCGCACTGCCTATCCGGCCTCACGGCAGAGGCCCCGGCGCCAGGCATGCGATATTGCATACCATGCAACGGGGCGGACCGGCCCTTCCCGCCCGCCATGTGGGGCGAGGCATGGCGCGACCGTGTGTCAGGCCGCGGCGTCTTTGTCCGGCCCGGCGTCCGACTTGGCGTCTTGGGCCGATTGCCGGCGCGCCTTGCGCACCGCGTCGCCGGCCGTGGGGTCAAGGCGCAGCACGTCCAGCAGGCCCAGCAGCGCCAATCCACCCATCAAGGCGAACGCGATGTGGAAATCGGTCAGCGGCACCCGCGCGGCGCCGGCGGGATGCATCACCTCTGCGAGGCGCAGCGCCACCGCACCACACGCGACCCCCATGCCCATGGCCATGGTCTGCACCATGTTGGACAGCGTGTTGGCGCCGCTCATGCGCTCCGGCGGCACCTCGGCGAAGGCCAGGGTGTTGAGGGCGGTGAACTGCATGGAGCGAAACAGCCCGCCCACGAACAGCGCCACGGCCAGCACCGGCACCGGCGTCTCCGGCGTCAGCAGGGCGCAGGCGAACAGCGACAACGCATTCAGCAGTCCGTTGACCAGCAACACCCGGCGGAAGCCGAAGCGCTCCAGGATGAAGGTAGTGAACGGCTTCATGGCCACATTGCCGGCGAACACCGCCAGCACCAGCAAACCCGACTGAAAGGCGTTGAGGCCGAAGCCGATCTGGAACATCAGCGGCAGCAGAAACGGCACTGCGCCGATGGCCAGGCGGAACAGCGAACCGCCATAGATCGTGACCGCGAACGCGCGCACCTGCATCGCCCACAGATTCACCAGCGGGTGGGGTGAGCGCCGGGCATGCATCACCGCCGCCACCCCGCAGCCCAGGCCCGCCACGATCCAGGCCCCGGCCATGATCCAGGCGGCATCCGGGCGGCTGATGAGGTCGAGGCCATACATCACCGCGAAGCATGCGGCGCCGGACAGCACAAACCCCACCTTGTCGAACGGCCGCGGCTCGCCGCTGCGTTCGCTGGGCACCAGCTTGAGCGCCACGGCAAACGCCACCAGACCGAGCGGCACGTTCAGCAGGAAGATCCAGTGCCAGGACGCATAGGTGGTGATGAAGCCGCCGATAGGCGGTCCCAGGATCGGCGCCACCAGGCCCGGCCAGGTGATGGTGGCGATGGCGCGGATCAGATCCTGCTTGCGGGTGGCGCGCAGCACCACTAGGCGCCCCACCGGCACCATCATCGCGCCGCCCATCCCTTGCAGGATGCGCGCGCCGATGAACATGCCGAAGCTCTGGCTGAGGCCGCACAGGATGGACGCCGCGGTGAAGACCACCAGCGCGCTGGCAAACACCCGGCGCGCGCCGAACCGATCCGCGACCCAGCCGCTGGCGGGAATGAGCACGGCCAGGGTCAGCACATAGGCCGAGATGCCCACGTTCATGCTGATGGGGTCGACGCCAAAGGAGGCGGCCATCTGCGGCAGCGCGGTGACGATGACCGTGCTGTCCAGATTCTCCATGAAGAAGGCGCCGGCCACCAGGAAGGCGATGCCGGACCTGCGCGCGGGCTGCGTCATGCCGGCGCCATGCCACGGAGGCCGGAGGCGGGCACGGACAAAGCCCCTTCGAGCCGGCAGAGGGAGGGACAGGGGGAGGGACAGGACATGGGGCGTCCGAGCAGCGAATGGCTGCCGATTGCCATGACACGGCACAGCGGCGGTTTCAACCGAGCCGCACCCGGCGACGGGGGATCCGCTGGCAGGGGGCCCGGCGGGCCGGCCGCCCTGTCACGCCGCCTTGCCCCGCTGGCGCTTGGCGCGGGCGGCGGCCTCACCGTATTTCATGCCCTCCAGCTTGAGGCCGTCGGGATCGAGGAAAAATACGGCGTAATAGTCTTCGTAATATTCCGCCGGCGGATCGACGATGGTCGCGCCCATTTCGGTCACGAATGCCCCCAGCGCATCCACATCCTTCCGGCTGCGCAGCTCGAAGGCATAATGGTGAAAGCCCACATCACCGGTGCGATGCTTGCGGGCCTTGGCATCGGCGGCGCCGATCCAGAATCGGGTCTTGCCGTTGGTCCAGCCGATGCTGTCGCCGAAATCGTCCAGCACCTGAAAGCCCAGGAACGGAAACAGCCGCCCGTAGAAAGTCCGCGAGGCCGCCATGTCGGAGACCCGGACCGAGAGATGATCGATGCCGACAACGCGGACCATTGGACGCTCCTGAGACCCGGCGGCAAAGCGAACCGTGCGACCGCCTCCGGTGCCCCAACCCGGCCGCAGCGCCTTCGTTCCGCGGGCCGGGATCGGCTATTCCGGATCTTCCGTGTCCAGCACCTCCTGGGAGGGCGCCCAGAAGAGAATGCGGGCGCGGGCCACCGCCACCGTCCGCTGCAAGCCAATGCCCATGATGGCCAGCAGCACCAGGGCGGCCAGGGAGCCAGCAATGTCGAGGGCTGCATTGCGGTTGAGGATCAGCACGCCGAGGCCGGAATTGCCGCCCACGAACTCACCCACCACCGCCCCGAGGATGGAATAGACCGCCGCCATCTCGAGGCCGGCGAACACATAGGGCAGCGCGCTGGGAAACTTCACCCGCCGGAAGGTGGTCCAGGGGCTGGCTTTCAGCGAGATCATCAACTCGATGCGGTCGCGCTCCACGCTGGCGAGGCCCGCCGCCGTATTGATGAGCAGCGGAAAAAAAGTCAGCAGCACGCCCAGGAGGATCTTGGATTCGATGCCGAAACCGAACCACACCACGAACAGCGGCGCCAGCGCCACCTTCGGCACGCTCTGCAGGCCGATGATGTAGGGCATGGCGAGCCGGCGCACGCCCTTGAACTCCACCACCAGCGCCCCAACCACGATGCCCAGCAGGCTGCCCAGCACGAAGGAGGTCACCGCCTCCACCAAGGTGGTGAAGATGTTCACATAATATTGGGACGGCGACAGGAACGGCGGGGCAAACCCGCGGACCAGGGCCACCAGGATCTGCGATGGTCGCGGCAACACATAGTCGGGCACGGCGAAGAAGCGCAACGTCCCTTCCAGCAGGGCGATGAGGATCAGGAAGGACAACGCGCCGAGATGCCGGTCCACGAACCGCCGCAGCGCGCCGACGCGCACGGGGCCCCGCGCCTCCACCACGAGCTTTGCTCCACTGTCAATCGACATGCGGACGATCCTTCGCGCCGATTCCGAACAGGTTCCGGATGTGCCGGACGGCCTCGGCGAACGCGGGCGTCGTCATGGTGTCGAGATCGCGGGGGCGAGGCAAGTCAATCTCGATCTCCTCGACGATGCGTCCGGGGCGCGGGCTCATCACCAGCACCCGGTCGGCGAGAAACACCGCCTCGGGAATGGAATGGGTGATGAGGAATATGGTCTTGCCGCTCTCGCGCCAGATCCGCTGCAACTCGAGATTCATGGTGTCCCGGGTCATCGCATCGAGCGCGCCGAACGGCTCGTCCATGAGCAGGATCTTGGGATCATGCACCAGCGCGCGGGTGATGGAGCAGCGCTGCTGCATGCCGCCGCTCAATTCGTTGGGATAGGAGGCGGCAAACGCCTCCAGCCCCACCATTTTCAGCAGCGCATGCGCCCGCGCCTCCGCCGCCTTGGGATCGAGGCCCAGCACCTGCGCCGGCAGCAGGGTGTTCTGCAGCACGGTGCGCCAGGGCAGCAGGACCGGCGCCTGGAACACCAGCCCCACCCCATTGGCCTCGTCGCGCGGCGCCTTGCCCTTGATGGCGACGGTGCCGACCGAATGCGGCACGATCCCGGCCAGGATCTTCAGCAAGGTGGACTTGCCGCAGCCGGACGGCCCCACCAGACAGATGAACTCCCCTTCCCGCACCTGGAAGTCGATCTCGTCCAGGGCCCGCACCGTGCCTTCGCGCTTGGAGCGATAGGTCTTGGTCAGTGCCTCCACGCGGATGGCCGGAATGCTGTCCCCGGCGGCGACGCCTGCGCCGTTCATTGGGGCGGGGTCTGCTTGGTGAGCCATTCGGTCACTGCAGCGGTGTCCTTAGGCGGGTTCAGGCCACGCGCCCAGGTGCGCAGCTTGGGCTCGTCGAAGGCGTTGATCTTGTTGATCAGCTCGTCGGTGTAGAAGACCGAAGGGTCGGCCTTGCCCTTCAGGCCCAGCATGTCGACAAAGCTGGCCCAGCCCTGCGGGGTGAACTCGCACCAGCGATGGCTGGTGCCCACGTCACGCTCGATCACCGGAGCGCGGATCTTGATGATCTCCACCGCATCCGCCACCGCCTTCTCGAACGGCACGCCGGTGGGCACCGACTGCGGATACATGGCGAAGCTGATGCGCACCGCCGCTTCCGGATTCTCCAGCATCACCACGATGGCCTTGATCATGCCCTGGAGCATGGCCGCCGCCTCGTCCTTGTGACCCTCGAACCAGGGCTTGGCGAAGGCGAACACATAGGCCACCGCGGCGTCCTTGACCTGCGGCGGCTGCTCCAGCGAGCGCACATTGACGCCGATGGTCTTGAACCGCGCCACATCCACGTCGGCATTGGCGATGGCATCCACCCGGCCCGCCGTGAGGGCGGTGGCAGCCTGCTGATTGTCGCCCACCGCCACCATCTGGATGGTCTCGGGATCGACCCCGACGCTGCGCGCGGCGAACTTCACATATTGCACCACGCCGGCAGCCAGGGTGGGCACGCCGACGCGCTTGCCGGACAGGTCGGCGATGGACTTGATGGGGCTGTCCGGCAGGACGCTGATGCGGTGGATCATGCCGCGCAGATAAACGCACGGAATGACCGCCGGCAGGGTGCGCCCTTCCGCCTGCGAGTTCAGCAGCACGTCCTGCACGCCGGTGCTCATGGTCACCTTGCCGGAGAGCATGAGCTGGAGGTTTTCCGATGCCCCCTGGGTGCCGAAGGCCTCCGGCTGCAAGGTCGGCCCGTACAGGCCGAGCGGAATGCCGATCCACATGTTGGAGAAGCCCGCATTGAAGCTGCGGGAGGCGATGCCGATCACCACCTTCTGCGGCTCGGCGGCCTGGGCCGGCCCGACGCCGGCCAGCAGCGGGCCACACACGAGAGCGGCCAGCAGCGGGCGCAGAGAACCGACAGTGCGCCGGCCGAAAGGACTACCCAAGGTCATCGTCGGTTCTCCTTGCTGTGAATGGACGGCCTCAGGCCACGGCGCGCACCGTATTTTTCAGGATGCCGATGCCCTCGACCTCGGCTTCCACCACGTCGCCATCCACCAGCCAGCGCTGCGGCGTCATGCCCAGTGCCACGCCCGCCGGCGTGCCGGTGGCGACGATGTCGCCCGGCTCCAGCGTCAGACCCTGCGACAGCACGGAGACGATGGTGGCCACGTTGAACAGCAGATCGGAGGTGGAGGAATCCTGGCGGGTCTCGCCATTCACGCGCAGCGTCACCCGATGCCCGGACGGATCGCCATAAGCGTCGGCGGTGACCACCCACGGGCCGATCGGGCAATAGGTGTCGAGGCCCTTGCCCTTGAACCATTGGTGGTGGCGCTTCTGCAGATCGCGGGCGGTGACGTCGTTCAGCACCGTGTAGCCGAACACCGCATCCAGCGCCTCGGAGACCGGGATGTCGCGAATGGTCTTGCCGATCACCAGCGCCAGTTCCACCTCATAGTCCAACTGCTCGGTGAGGGCGGTGTCGAGGCGGATGTCCGCCCCCTGCCCGATCACCGCGGTGGACGGCTTGGAGAAGAATTCCGGCACGGTGGGCCACACCACGGGCACGCCGCGGGCGCGGGCGCCCTCTTCGATATGCGCCTTGTAGTTGCGCCCGACGCAGAACACGTTCTTGCGCGGCCGCGGGATCGGCGCCAGCAGAACGGCGCTGGCCAACGGCGACCACAAGGCGGCGTTGGACGGCTCCGCCAGGGCACGCGCCAACAGGTCGCGCACCGTGGCGAGTGCGGCCGGGCCGGCCGAGATCAGGTCCTGCAGGGAGGTTGGCGCCTCGGCCTGGAAGCGGGCCGCGGCGGCGCCCACGTCCAGCAGGCCATCGCCTTCCACCACGCCCAGGGCGGGGGCGCCGAAGCGATCGAACGTGACGAGACGCATGGCTTATTCCTTGACGGTGGTGAAGGCGGCGGGGATGTGAAATTCCAGGAAGGCGGCCTCGGTGACGCCGTCGGCGCAGCGCAGGCTGTGGCGGTCGCCGGCGCGGAAGACGGTTGCTTCGCCGGGGCCGACCACCACCGGCTTGCCGTCCACCACGAATTGGATGCTGCCTTCGAGAAGGACGAACATGCTGTCCGCATCGGGATGGTGGTGCAGGACGGTGACCGTGTCCTTCTCATAGCCGACGATCATCGCGTGGCCGCGCTGCGACTTCGCCGCTTCCTTGCTGACGATGTAGTAGCGCTTCTTTTTCTGGTCGGGGATTTCCACCATGGGCAAGGTGGCGCGGGGCGCCACGGACAGGCCGCCGGAGAAGCCGGTCAGCGACGAGGCGACGCCCGCCGGCGGCGCCAGCACGAGCAGCACCAGGGTCTCGCCGTCGGACGCATTGGCGAGGGTCACCGATGCGCCCTCCTCCACCACGGCGGTCGCCTGCAGGGGCAACGGCACGGCGGCGTCGCCGGTCGAGATGGTGGCGCCACCCTTGGTCACGAAGAAATAGGCATCCGAGCCCGCGGGCACCGGGTCGGTCACGCTCGCCCCCGGCGCCAGGGACAGGAGGTCCGCCTCCAGCCACTGCGTTTCACCGCCCGTGATTGAGCCGCGCGCGACGCCCGGAACGCCCGCCGGCTGCGGCAGCGTCGCCAAAGTCACCACCCGTGCCATGAAGTTCTCCTCAATCGCTGCGCCGTGCCTGCCGCCGGATGCCTCGCATTCGGGCTAGCCTGTGAAGTGTGCATGCATTCAAACGTTTGTCAAAAACGAACGTTTGAAATACACTCCAAAACATGAGCGCAACGGCCCTGGCATCTCCCGCCCTTCCTGACGTCAGCGACACGCGGCTGCGGCTTCTGGACGCCGCGGAAGCTCTGTTCGCCGAATTCGGCTTCAACGGCGTATCGCTGCGCACCATCACCTCCCATGCGGACGTGAACCTGGCGGCGGCGAACTATCATTTCCGCAGCAAGGAAGGTCTGTTCCGGGCGGTGTTCGAGCGGCGCGTCACGCCCATGAATGCCGAGCGCGACCGTCTGCTGGATGCGTGCCTCGCCGCCGAGGCCCGCACCGGCCGGCTGGATCCGGCCGCGGTGCTGGAAGCCTTTGTCGGCCCGGCGATTCGCGTCAGTGCCTCCCTCGGCGCGGAAAACTTCCGCCGGCTCTCCGGGCGCGCCTCCTCCGATCCATCGGCGGAAGTGCGGGCGGTGGTCTATGAATTGTACGACACGGTCGCCGCCCGGTTCGTGGAGGTGCTCGCCCGCGCCTGTCCGCACCTGACGCGGGAAGACCTGTTCTGGCGCCTGTCCTGCATCTACGGCGCCATGATGTATGTGCGCGCTGACAGCGGGCGGCTGCAACGCCTGCTGGGCGACGGCTTCAAGATGACCGACAGCGCCGCAGCCATGCACCATCTGATCCCGGTGCTCACTGCCGGTCTCGCCTTGCCCTCATTGGCCCCTTCCGACGGCGGCTGACGCCGGCCGCGATCGGGCCTCACGAGGACAGATCTCGCGTTCAACCGGAGAAGTCGCTGATGTCGAAGCTGTCCCGCATGGTCGCCGCCGCCGTCATCGGCGCCTTCAGTCTCAGTGCGATGGCCCCCGCTCAGGCGGCCGAGCCCAAACGTCTGGACGTGAATGTCTTTCCCGCCGGCTTCATCTGGCCGTTGTGGGTGGGACAGGACAAAGGCTTCTTCGTCGCCAACGGCGTCGATGTGCACCTGATCCCGACCCCCAATTCGGTGCAGCAGCTCACCGGCCTGATCGACGGCAAGTTCGACATCGCCATGACGGCCATCGACAATGTCATCGCCTACATGGAAGGCCAGGGCGAGGCGCCGACCGTCAACCAGCCAAACATCACGTCCGTGATGGGCTCGTCCAGCGGCTTCCTCTCGCTGATGGTCGCCTCGAAGATCAAGACCTTCGCGGACCTGAAGGGCACCACGCTGTCGGTGGATGCCATGACCACCGGCTATGCCTTCACCTTGCGCAAGATGCTCGAGGTGAGCGGCCTCAAGGAGAGCGATTACACGCTGGTGAAGGTCGGCGGCATGAAGGAGCGCTTCGATGCCATGGTGGCCGGCGACCAGGTGGGCACGCTTTCGGTGCCGCCTTACACGGTGATCGCCCGCAACGCCGGCTTCAACGAGCTGGCCACGGCCCTTGGCATTCTCAAGCATTATCAAGGCGGCGTTGCCGCCGTGCGCCGCGACTGGGTGGCCGCCCATCCCGAGGAGATCGTCGGCTTCATCCGCGGCAATCTGGCGTCGCTGACCTGGCTCTACGATCCCGCCAACAAGGCCGAGGCGCTGGAGATCTTCCGCAAGCATCTGCCGGCCACCTCCGCCCAGGCGGCGGAGCAGTCCTATGCGGTGCTGCTGGATCCGGTGAACGGCTTTCCCAAGCGCGCCCAGATCGACGTGGAAGGGGTCAAGACCGCCATGGAGATCCGCAGCGAATTCGCCGTGCCCCAAAAGGACCTCACGGACCCCACCCGCTATTACGACCTGACCTATTACAACCGCGCCATCGCCGCGCCGTGAGCCCCTGCGGTCCCGCCCCCAGGCGGGCGGGGCCGCCGGTCATTGATGTCGACGGCGCGCATCGCGTCAATGCGTTCGGTGAGCGCTGCGGGGTCCCGAGCGCACGGCTACGACGGTGCGCTCGGCGCGGAAATGCCCAGTGAGCCGGGAATTGGCCGGATCAGATCAATCCCTCCTCTGCAAGCGCCTGGATGACCGAAGGCATTGCCTTCATGCGGGCCAAGCAGTTCCGGAGATTTTCCGGCAGATCAACGCCGCTCTTTGGCGCGACCATCAGAATCCAGAAGAGATAGCAGTCAGCGATTGTCATCTCATGGCTCACCAGGAAGGCCTTGTCATCCATCTGATCCGCAAGAATGGTGAAGGCCTTCTTGATCTTCTCGCGAGCACGCAGCTTTTCCGGTTCCGGAAAGTCCTTGAAGAATGGGCTATAGGCCCCGTGGATTTCGGAGGACATGAAGGCGAGCGCCTCGAACGTCCGCCACCTAAGCCTGTTGTCATCGGGCAGAAGCTTGCCGCTCTGTTCCGCAATATAGGCAAGAATGACCTGGTTCTCAGTGAGGATTGTTCCGTCGTTCATCTCAAGGGCCGGGATATACCCCTTTGGGTTAAGCGCCAGAAAATCGCGGCCATCGTCGGTCTTCCAGTCGCGGTCGATGCGGATGAGCTTGTAGGGAAGCCCGGCCTCAATGAGCGCGATGTGATCGGCGAGGCTGCAGGCGGCGGGAAAATAGAAGAGGTTCATGCTCGGTTTCCGGGTCTGACCCCATCCGAACCTGACGGCTCGGAGGCTGGTCTAGAATATTGACCACGACCATGTATGGGACTTAAAAACAGCCGTCAAAAGCATATCTTTAGGAGCAGGTCAGATGGAGATGACCGCCAAGGCGGCAGGACCTAACTGCCGCGCTGTGAGCGAAATCCTCAGCCGCGTGGGCGACAAATGGACGATCCAGGTGGTTGTCGCTCTTCGCTCGGGCTCACAGCGCTTCAACGGAATCAAGCGGCATGTGGGCGGGATTTCGCAACAGATGCTGACGAGGACGCTCAAGACGCTGGAACGGGACGGTATGGTCGAACGCACCGTTCGCCCCACCACTCCGCCGCAAGTCGAATACATGCTGACGCCGCTCGGACATTCCCTCTCTGAAACCGTGAGGCATCTCGCCGATTGGGCTGCGGCCCATCAAAGCGTGATCGCAGGTAATCGCCTACAATACGATACTCGCCAGCTTTCATGATCCGCCGTCTGATCTTTGCCGCTGTCCGACCATCGGCATCAAGACGTCCGCTTCGGGCTGGCCACGCCGCCAGCAAAACGGCCGGTCTTCTGGCGGTGCGGCGGCGCGCCGGTTTAGCGCCGTCGCTTCACAAGAGATCCCGTTGCGGAAATCATCGCGAGGGTGAGCCCTGGCGGCCATCTTTCCTCGCGGGATGAACGGGGGCTGATCGACCCTGAATCTGGCGTCAGGCCGTGCATGCGTGTGCGGCGCCATAGATCGCCGGAGCGGCGCTGGGAGCTGTGCTCCCGGCGGCTGCGCAAGCGATGGCGCTGAGGATCGGGCCGGACCGCAGGCGCGCCGCTACCAGCCGATCAGGCGCTGCGCCACGTAGCTGGCCAGCATCGAAGCCACCAGGGCGATAATGATCTTGCTGCCGAGCCCCATCTTCAACGATGCGCGCAGGTTGAATTGCCGGGCGGCTTCGGCGATCGCGGCTTCGGCCGAGGGCCAGACCCGGACGCCGGGCGGCGCAATCATGAGATTCTCCGGCTGATCGAAATCCTCCACCAGATGGCCGTCCGCATCGCGCAGGCCCTCAAGATGGCGCACGCCGGGAATCCGCGCGGCCAAGCTGCGCGGGTCATTGGACCACAGCACCACCGGCAGCCGGCGCGCCTCCGCATAGCCGATCTCCCAAGCCGTGCCGGGATCCATATGCGCGCCGCGGAAGGGGGAGATGTTGGCAATCACGGCATCCACCCGTTCGATAGACATCTGGCATCGCCGACGGATGTCCAGCGCCGTCTCATCGCCGGTTCCCCCGTCGAGCGGGTAGACGCCGGTCAGGCCATGTGCGGCGCACAGCGCCTTGAGGCGCTCGCCCTCTTCCCGCGCATCCCGCCGGAACACCTCGGGACCTGCCAGATAGACCCGTGCCACATTGCCCTCCCGCTGCGCCCTGTTGTGCTCTGGCCCCTTCATGCGCAACCCCAGCGCACGAGGCAACCAATCGCGACTTTGGCGTCACGACGGAGGGAACCTTAAGGCTCAGCTTGCGTTTCATCGCTGCAAGCTAACGGAGCCCTTCAGATTATGAGCCGTAACGTCCTTTATGCCGTCATCGCCCTGCTCGTGGTGGGCGGCGGCGTCTTCGCCTATCAGGCCTATGAGGCCAAGAAGGAGAAGGACCATTCGCTGCAGATCGAAGTCGGCCCGAACGGCATCAAGGTCGACCCGCCGAAGCAGTGACCTCCTCGACGTAACGCCCGCACCTTCGCCACCCGCCGCCTCAGCCCATCAGGGCCGTGGCAGTGCCGGCGGCGATACGCGCTTCTTCCTCCGGGGTGAGGCCCGGCACCGCGGCGAGGCTCTCCAGCGGGGTCTCGTCGCCCATGTCGAAGGGCGCATCAGTGCCGAGGCACACGTGGTCCGGCCCCACCAGATCGATCAGGAAGCGCAGCGCCTGCGGATCGAACAGAAGGGTGTCGAAATAGAGCTGCTTCAGCAGGTCTTTCGGTGAGGTCTCGCTGGCCGCATGGGTCTCCGGCCGCACCTTGTGACCATGGACCAGCCGGCCGATCTGATAGGGTGCATAGCCGCCCCCATGGGCCACCAGCATCTTCAACCCCGCCAAGTCATCCAGCGCGCCCGAGAAGATCAGGTTCGAGACGGACACCGCGGTGTCAATGGGATTGCCCGCCAGATTGGTCAGGTAATAGCTCTCCAGTCCGGCCTTCGAGCCCACATAATAGGGGTGGATGAACACCAGCACGTCGAGATCCCGCGCTCGCTTCAGGAACGGCCGGAAGCGCGGATCGGCCAGTTGCACGCCCTCGATGGTGGTGCCGATTTCCACCGCCTTGAAGCCATGGGTCGCCACCGCCCGCTCCAGTTCGGCAACGGCCAGGTCCGGGTGCTGCATCGGCACGCTGGCCATGCCGCGCAGCCGGTCCGGCGCGCTGGAGACCATCTCGGCGATCCCGTCATTCACCAGCCGCGCCGCCGTGGCCGCCAGATCCGGTTCCGCCCAATAATAGAACATGGGCGGGGCGGTGGAGACGATGGACACGTCCAGTCCCTTGCGGTCCATCACCGCCAGCTTGGCCTTCGGGTCGGAGAACTCTTCGAACAGCGGGTAGGCATAGCCCTGGTCGTGCACCATGCGGCGTCCGGAGCCGGCCCCCTCGATGCGCGCGGCGAACCCTTTGGGATCGACGGCGATGGCATCCAGGATGCGGGGCGGAATCACATGGCTGTGGATGTCGATACGCATGGGGAAACACGACCCTCGTCTGCGCCCGGTACGGGGCGGGGTGTCACGGATGGTGCGGCGCTGAAACGGTCAGGACAGGGGTCGGCTGCGCTGCGGCGGAGGCCTCTGCCGCCACCGCCGCTACGCGTTCGGCCGTACCCCGCAGGTGCGCCTGAAGCACCGTCCGGGCCTTGGCCAGATCACGCGCCTCGCACGCGCGCAGCAGGTCCCAATGCTGGCGCTGCGGCGTGGCATAGCCTTCCGTGTCCACCCAGATGCGCACATAGCGATCCACGTTCTGGCGCAGCACGTCGATCTGGCCGATCAGCCGCGGCCAGCCGCAGGCCGCGTTGATGATGGCGTGGAAGCGGTGGTTCAGCTCGCGCCACCGCGGGCGCTCCGTGGGATCGTCCATGCGCGCCAGGATCTCCCGCATCTGGGCGAAGTCCGCGGCGGTGAGGACCGGCAGGGCGCGGGTCAACGCCAGGTCCTCCAGGGCCATGCGTATGGCGAACAGCTCCTCCACATCCGCCGCGCGCAATTGCGACACCTCGGTGCCGCGGAACGGGTAGCAGGTGACGAACCCTTCCTTCTCCAGGATCTTCAGCGCTTCGCGCACCGGCATCCGGCTGCAGCCCAGCTCCGCGGCGATCCGGTCCGGCTCCAGCCGCTCGCCCGGCGCCAGCCGCCCGTCGGCAATGGCGGCCCGCAGCACCGACAAGACCGCATCCTTGCGGCTGACAATGCTGCCGATGCGCAGCTTGTCGCCTTCACTCAGGCCCATGGCAGGTCTCCATGCGGCGCCCGGATGGGGCGCCGCAGATCGATCAATGAAGCAGACGCCGCGCAGCGTCATGCGCCGCCGCCGGTCACTTCGCGTCGGGGGGGCGATAGCCGTCCTGGAGCGCGTAGTCCACGGCCGCCTTCAGGTCGATGGGCTCCTTGAGCACCTTCCACTTCAGCAGGTCGTCCTGGGTCAAGGTCAGGAAGGCTTCGGGAATGGTGCGCTTGTCCCAGCCGGCCTTCACATAGCCCAGCATGGCTTCATCGACGCTGGTCTTGGAGCGGCGGGCCAGCACTTCGGCGGCCTTTTGCGGATCCTTCTGGATCAGGTCGAGGGCGGCGAGATGCGCCCAGACGATCTTCTTGGCCTCCTCAGGATGAGCCTTCACGAAGTTTTCGTTCAGCACCAGCGCATTGCGATAGATCTCGCCATTGGCATAGACCTCCCGCCAATCCCACAGCAGCTTGGCCTGGCCCTTCTGCACCATCATCGAGGCATAGGGCTCATAGACGTAATACGCGTCGATATCGGCCCGCTCCAGGGCGATGCCCGCCTCGGGGGGCGGCACCTGGATGAACTTCACGCCCTTGGGGTCGATGCCGTGCGCCGGCAGCACATGCTCGGCCGCCAGCAGGTGCATGGTGTCCAGCTGGCGCACGATGCCGAACTTCTTGATGTCGTTGGCCGAGGCCAGATCCTTGCGCGCCACCACCGTGGCGGAGCCATAGCTGGAGGCCGCCGCGATCACGATGGGCAGGCCGCGGGCGCGATAGGTGATGGCGGTGGCGATCTGGGTGTAGGCCGCATCCCATTCACCCGCCTGCAAGACCTGGGTCACCCGCTGGGACGATCCGCTCTCGAACACCGGATCGACGCCATAGGCCTTCCAGATGCCCAGCTCCTCATCGAGGAACGGCATCAGATGGTCCCAGCCGGGATAGCCGGCGAACACCCGCGGCCGGTAGGCCTGGGCCTCCGCGCCAGTGATGGAGGCGCCGGTGGACGCCACCAGTCCGAAGGCGAATGCGGCAAGCAGAGTGCGACGGCGCACAGCAGAAGTCAGCAGGGACATGAAAAGCTCCTGTGAAACGGGGGAGGATGCAAAGAAAAGCGGACGTCAGTCGTTCTGGCGGCGCATGCCCCAGCGATCGATGGTGCGGCGCTCCAGCCAGTCGAAGAACACCGTCTCCACCAGCAGCCCGACGATGCCGATGATGAGCATGCCGCCGATCACCAGGTCCGGGCGCAGCTGCCAGCGGGCATTGTCGATCATGAAGCCGAGGCCGTCGGTGGCGGCGAGGATTTCCGCCGAGATGATCACCCGCCAGCCGGTGCCGTAGCCGAGCCGCAGACCGGTGAGGATGAAGGGCATGGCGGCGGGGATGATCACCCGCCGGAAGGCCCGCAGCGGCTTGGTGCCGAACACCTTCACCACGCGCATATACTGCTCGTCGATGCCGGCCACCCCCACCGCCGTATTCACCACGATGGGAAAGACCGAGGTGATGAAGATGGCGAAGATGATCGACTTGAAGCCCAGCCCGAACCACAGGATGGCCAGCGGAACCCAGGCGACGCCGGGGATGGGATAGATGATGCGGATGGTGGTCTGCAGCGAACTCTGCACCCAGGGCGACCAGCCCACCACCAGGCCCAGCGGCAGCCCCACCGCCACCGACAGCACGAAGCCGATCATCTGGCGCTGCAGGCTCAAGGCCACGTTGGTTACCAGATCGCCGTCGGAAAACGCCTCTTGCAACGCCTGCGCCACCGCCACCGGCGTGGGCAGGAGATGGCGCGGATAGACCCCGCTGGACGCCGCCAGATGCCACAGCCCGATGAGGGCGATCAGGAACAGATAGCCCGCCGCCGCATGCATGAACTTCTTGCCCATGCGCCGGCGCGGCACCGGGGTCGCAAGGTCGGACGCATCCATGCTCTTGACCTGATCCATGGCTCAGCGCTCCGTCCCGAGAATGTCGGCAAGGCCGGTGTAGGTCTTGTGCTGGCCAAGGCCCATTTCCTCGCCCAGCGAGGCGCGGACCTGGGCCACCAGCTCGAAATAGCGCGGCGAAGCGATGTCGCGGGGGCGCGGCAGGTCGTTCTGGATGATCAGCTTCATGCGGCCGGGGCGGGAGGTCATGACGACAATGCGATCGGCCAGTTGCACCGCCTCGTCGATATTGTGAGTGACGAACAGCACGGTCTTGCCTAGCACCTCCCAGATCGACAGCAATTCGTCCTGCAATTGGGCGCGGGTGAAGGCGTCGAGGGCGGCGAAGGGCTCGTCCATGAGCAGCACCCGCGGATTGACCGCCAGGGCGCGGGCAATGGAGACCCGCTGGCGCATACCGCCGGACAATTGCTTGGGAAAGCCGGTAGCGAAGCGATCCAGGCCCATCACCTTGAGGATCGCCATGGCGCGGTCCATGCGCTCGGTCTTCGGCCAATCCTGGGATTCCAGGCCGAAAGCGACGTTCTCGGCCACCGTCATCCAGGGGAACAGGGCATAGTCCTGGAACACATAGGCGCGCTCCGGCCCCGGCCCGGTGACCACGCGCTCATCCACCCGCACCTGGCCGCTGGTCTGCTTCAACAGTCCTGCGACGATGTTGAGCGCCGTGGTCTTGCCGCAGCCGGACGGCCCCAGCAGGCAGACGAACTCGCCTGTCGGAATGTCCAGGGAGAAATCCTGCAAGGCCACCGTGGGCGCCCCACCGGCATGGGACGGGTAGACCTTGTTCAGGCCACGCAACTCGACTCGGGACACAACGCCACCCTCCGCGATATATCGGATAATCTACGGATCCATTGCATGCGGTCGAGTTGAAAGACTCGGCAGAATATGGCGCGGGAATAGGCATTTCTCCGGGGTGCGGCCGTGGGCACCGAGCGGTCGCAGACGCGCCGGCGCGGCGGCGGGACCTGTCACTGCAAAGATCACATGTAAAATCAGACTCTTGTAACGAACTCGCCGGATGCAAGCACCGTCGCCGGAGGCGGCGCGCACCAATTGGGCATGGTCGGGCCGCCGCACCTGCACATGGCGCCGCCCTGGACCACCGGCGGCGGGCGGAACGCCACCCGCCGCGTCTCGCGGATCACCGGACGGCGCCGCCGGTCATCCCCGGCTGGCCAGCGTCTCGCGCATCCGGTCGTGGCGGGCGATGATCTCGGGGGTGAGCAGATCGCCGAAATCTTCCGCCTCATAGAGCGGGCGGATCTCGATCACGCTGGGCCCCGGCATGGGATTGGGGCAGCGCTGGACCCAGGCCACCGCCTCCGCCAAGTCCTTGACCTGCCACAGCCAAAACCCGGCCACCTGGCTCTCCGGCTCCGGAAACGGCCCGTCGATGACGGTCCGGCTGGCGCCATCGAAGGCCACCCGCTTGGCCTTGGCCGTGGGGTGCAGGCCCTCGCCGGCCAGCAGGATGCCGGCGGCCAGCAGGTCTTCATTGAAGCGGCCCATGGCCTCCATCGCCTCGGTTGAGGGCAGGATCCCCGTCTCGCTGTCGGCGGTCGCCTTGACCAGAACCATCACGCGCATGGCATCGTCTCCTCCGGGTTCGAGGCGGGAGCGCCTCTCCCCGGTAAGACGATCACACCCAGACGGACCCGACACGGCCCCGGCTTATTCCCGCGTCCATTGGCACTGGCCCCACAATGGCCCCGTATGGAACACCGCGGCGGCAGTCGGAGCCGGCGCAAATGTCCCCGGTCAGGTGTCGCTCAGGTGCCCGGTCAGGCCATCGGGCCGGTCCCGGCGCCGGTGGCCGCGATGGCGGCGGCGATCTCCGCACGGTCCGCTGAAGTGAGGTCCAGGCGCGCGGCGTCCAGCCAGCCGTCGACCTGCTCCGGGCTGCGGGCGCCGACGATGGCGCCGGTGACGCCGGGCCAGGCCAGAGTCCAGGCCACCGCCACCGCGGCCACCGACGTGCCGTGGCGCGCGGCGATGGGCGCCAGCGCCGCCGCCAGCTTCAAATTCCGCTCCAGCTTGTCGCCGGTATATTCCGGGTTGCGCGAGCGCCAGTCATCGGCGGGCAAGGCGGCGGCGCGGGCGGCGGTGAAGCTGCCGGTCAGCAGGCCGGACTGCATGGGGCTGTAGACGATGACGCCGGTGCCGTGCGCCTGGCACCAGGGGATCTCGGCCCCGCCGGCATCGCGGCGGATGGCGGAGAAGGGCGGCTGCAGCGTGTCCACATGGCCCAGCGCCTCGGCGGCCTCCAGTTGCGCCACATCGTGGTTGGACAGGCCGATGGCGCGCACCTTGCCCTCGCGCTTGAGATCGAGGAACGCCTGCCAATATTCAGCGATGGCGCTGCCGTCCTGGCTGGGCCAATGCATCTGGTAGAGGTCGATGCGCTCGACGCCGAGGCGCTTGAGCGAGGCTTCCGCCTCGCGCTTGATGCTGTCGGCCTTGCCGATGCGGGCCGGCGGCGCCGCGTGATCGGCCTCGTCCCACACCAGGCCGGCCTTGGTGAAGACATAGGGCCGCTGGTCGGCCGGGATCTCCGCCAGAGCCTGCCGCACCACCTCTTCGGAATGGCCGAGGCCGTAGACGGCGGCGGTGTCGATCCAGTTGATGCCCCGCGCCACCGCATGGCGGATGGCGGCGATGGAGGCGCTGTCGTCCTGCGCGCCCCAGCCGGCCACCCAGCCGGGACCGCCGATCGCCCAGGCCCCGAAGCCGACGCGGGTGATGGCCATGTCGGTGCGGCCGAGCGGGCGGGTGGGCAGGGCGGTGGCGGGCGAAGAGGTCATGGCAGGATCCGATCCGTTTCGAGGCGCCGACGGCGCGGCGCGTGCCGGCGGCAGCGCGCACCGCTGACACGCGCGCCGCGTCTGCCGTCTAGATAGGCTCTGCGCGGCGGGCACGGGAGATTTCCTGCCGATGTCTGCGCACTTTTCCGTCACTGCGGCCCGCTAGGCTCTTGCCAGCGGCCGGCGAACGCGAGCAAATCCCCGCCGGCCAGAGGGCGCGCATGGCACATGCGGAGACTTGGCCTCTTGGCGGCCGTGCCCGCATGCGGGCGCCGGTCGCATCCTGAAGGAGAGCTTTCGCATGGATTTGGGTCTCACCGGAAAGACCGCCCTGGTCATGGGTGCCAGCCGCGGCCTCGGCGCCGCCAGTGCGCGGACCCTGGCGCTGGAAGGCGCCAAGGTGATCGCCGCCGCCCGCACCGTGGCCGACATCGAAGCCTGGCGCGCCGCCTTGCCGGCGGACGTGCAGGGCCGGGTGGAAGCGGTCCGGCTGGACGGGGCGGACCTCGCCTCCATCGATGCGTTGGCGGATCACGCCTTGGCGGCGGGCGGCGTGGACATTCTGGTGGGCAACACCGGCGGCCCCCCGCCCGGCGTCGCCGCCGAGATCACCCGCGATCAGTGGATCGCCAATTTCGCGCCCATGGCGGCCAATCTGTTCCACTTCGCCGGGCGCCTGCTGCCGGCCATGCGCGAGCGCCGCTGGGGCCGCATCGTCACCATCGCCTCGTCCGGCATTGAGCAGCCGATCCCCAACCTGGCGCTGTCCAACGGCATCCGCGCCGCGGTGCTGGGGTGGTCGAAGACGCTGGCCAGCGAAGTGGCGGCCGAAGGGATCACGGTGAATGTGGTGATGCCCGGCCGCATCCTCACCGAGCGCATCGGCCAGCTGGACACGGCCAATGCCGCCAAGCAGGGCAAGACGCGCGAAGAGGTGGAGGCCGCCTCCAAGGCGCAAATCCCCATGGGCCGCTATGGCGATCCCCAGGAGTTTGCCGACGTGGTCGCCTTCCTGTGCTCGGCGCGCGCGTCCTACCTGACCGGCAGCAAGTTCCGCGTCGACGGCGGCCTGCTCCGCAACGTGTGAGCCACGCTTTGTGTGAGCCACGCTTTGCGTAACACCTGCGGCCGATGCCCGTGGCATCCGCCATGCCACCCCGGTAATCCGGGGTGGCGTCTTACCGCAGGCCAGTCACGACCCACGCCAGCCCGAGGGCGCACAGCGCCCCGAAGATGATGCCCACCACGATGGCCGTGGGAAACGCCGCTGCGTTATCCCGCTTGCTTAAAGACATCGCTTCCTCCGCCCCATTTCCGATACCGGATCCGTCCGCCGCACCTCCGTTGCCGGACGCATGCCACGGGCATGACCCGCTGTGTGGCCGCCGCCAGGATCTCCACGGACATGACGTCCGTTCCGCACGCGATCCCGACGCGACGTCACGTTCTGGCACAGCTATGTGGCAGGGAGGAGGTCGCGCCTTGATCTGGCGCATACTGGCGAGATTCGCCGTGCGGTGGCATTGTGCAGCTCAATCCACGTCGGATCACCTCCGCGGGGGAACGGACGGATTTCGGCAAGTGGCGACCGGCCAAACTTGGCCTCTGGATTGCTCATCGGCGGTCAGGGTCAGGCGCTGCGCGCGCAAGGCTCAGCCCCCGCCGCTCCCCTGTCCGTGCAACGCCGCCGGGCCCGATCTGCAGACGGAGATGTCCCATGTCCCTCGCCGCCCTCCCGTTCGGTCGCAACCCTTCACCCCTCCTCTCGCGAGCCTTCGTCTGCGCCATGACCCTGACTGCCGCGCTCCTGACCCAATCCCCGGCCTCTGCCGCCGACCTGCCCCGCGTGGTTTTGCTGGCGACCGGCGGCACCATCGCCGGGGCGGCCGACCCGCGCTCGCAGAGCGGCTACAATGCCGGTGCGGTTTCCGCCGAGGCGCTGTTGGCCTCGGTGCCGGGCATCGGCATGAACGCGCAGCTCTCCGCGGAGCAGATCGCCTCCATCGGCAGCCAGGACATGAATGAAAGCGTGTGGCTGAAGCTGGCGCAGCGCATCGACGCGCTGGCCAAGGATCCCAGCGTGGCCGGCATCGTCATCACCCATGGCACCGACACCATGGAAGAGACCGCTTTGTTCCTGGATCTGGTGACCGCCACCGACAAGCCCATCGTGCTGGTCGGCTCCATGCGCCCGTCCACGGCGGTGAGCGCCGATGGCCCGCGCAACCTGCTGGAAGCGGTGATGGTGGCCGCCGATCCCAAGGCCAAGGGCCGCGGGGCCCTGGTGGTGCTGAATGACACCATCCATGGCGCCCGCGATGTCACCAAGACCAATACGGTCTCGGTCCAGACCTTCCAGTCCCTGAACTTCGGTCCGGTGGGTGGCGTCTCGCCCGATGCCGTCGCCTTCTACGCACCGCCCGCACCGCGCCGCCATCTTGACCTGCCCGCAGCCGGGCCGCTGCCACGGGTGGAGATCATCTATGCCTATGCGGGCGTGGACGCCGCGCCGGTGGAGGCCGCGCTCAAGGCCGGCGCCAAGGGCCTGGTGCTGGCGGGTGTGGGCGACGGCAATGCCTCGAAAGCCACCATCGCCGCGCTCCAGGACGCCGCCAAATCCGGCATTCCGGTGGTGCGTTCCAGCCGGACCGCCTCCGGCCCGGTGTTGCGCAACATCGAGCTGAACGATGATGATCTCGGCTTTTCAGCCGCCGGCTTCTTCACGCCGGCCAAGGCACGCGTGCTGCTGCAACTGCTGATCGCCAACGGCCGCATCACGCCGGCGCAGGTGCAACCGGCCTTTCTGCCGGCGGACTGACCGACCGGCGCTAGGCGCCCGGCCGCTCAGCGGGGCAAAGCGGAGTAATAGGCCACCAGAGCGGCAATGTCGGCTTCGCTGAGGCTGCGGCTCATGTAGCGCATCTCCTCATGACGCCGCGTGCCTTTGCGAAAGGCCATCATCTGGGTCCAGAGGTAGCGGTCGTGCTGCCCGGCCAGATTGGGGATCTCGGTGTCGTGCGCAATGCCATCGGCCCCATGACAGGGGGCGCATTGCTGCACCAGCGCGTCCATGGCTTTTGGATCGATGCCCTGGAGCTGCACTTGCGCCTGAGCGTGCGCCGGCGCGGCGGCGAGCATCCCCCCTGCGCCCAGGGTGACCCACAGACCCCAGACCACCGCGCCGCCAAGACGGCGGGCCGCGCGGCGGGGCAGTGCCGGGCACCCCGGCCCACCGATGTCGTTCCCGCCCGAGACCATGGCCTGCACCTCCTGCGCGCGGCACAGAGCGTGCGCCGCGGGCAGGCTGGTTATAGGCGTGCGCCCGTGGGCGGCCAGTCCGTATCATCCCGAGGGGCAGCGCGCCTCGGGATGGCGGCGGCTCAGGCGGCCTTGTCGGTCATGGCGAGCGACAGCACGGATTCGAAGCCCTCGAATTCCGGCGGGCCGATGTAATTCACCTTGTTGGTGCCGGCGCCCGCATGGGCGGCGCGGAAGGCTTCCGATTTCGTCCAGGCCTCGAAATCGGCCTTGGTGGCCCAATGGGTGTGGGAGGCATACAGCGTGTAATCCTCCTTCTGCGGGCCCTTCAGCAGGTTGAAGGTGACGAAGCCCGGCACGCTGGTCAGGTAGCTGTCGCGCTCCCGCCAGACCCGTTCGAACTCGGCTTCCGAGCCCTGCTTCACCTTGAATCGGTTCATGGCGATGTACATGCATGTCTCCTGGTGGTGAGAGGGGCCCCCGCGCCTGTCAGAGGCCCTGTGGTCCAGCGATCCTGCCCGCAGTATAGCGGGGAACCGCGGTCATAAGCAGCCGCGACCCGTCCCGGGGCCGCGGCAGATGCACCCGCTGCTATTTGGTGATCCGCGCGGGCGCCGCCGCAGCCAGCTCGCCGCCGGCGAAGCGGATGGTGAGGCCGCCCTTCACGGTCAGGCCGGCGCTGGGCAGGAACTGCTCATATTGGGTGTATTGCTCGTTCAGCAGATTTTCCACGCCCAGGGACATCCGCACATTCTCGCTGGGCTGATAGCCCAGGTAGAGATTGACCAGATTGAAGCTGGGCGTCGGGCTGTAGACCGCATTGGCCGGCAGGTCTGCCGCGGTCACCGCCGCCACCCACTGCCAGCGCAGCGACAAAGTGAGCTTCTGATCGGCCGAGCGCAGCCCGACGGTGGTGGCGATGTTGTCCGGCTGGATACTGGACAAAGGGCTGTTGTCAGCCGTGTCCTTGCCCTCGGTGACCGTGGCCGAGACACCGGCGAACCACACCTGGGCGTCATACATGCTCTCCAGCTCAAAGCCCTGGAGCCGGGCGGACGCAACGTTCTGATATTGCGCATAAGCGGTGGTGCCGTAGCGGGTGGCGCCATATTGCACCAGCTCGATGAAGTCGCTCACGTCATTGCGATAGACATCCGCCTTCAGGCGGATCTTGTCACCCTTGGTGAACAGGTCGTCATACTTGATGTTGATGCCGATTTCCTTGTTCTTGCCCACCTCCGGCTGGAGCCCCGGGTTGGGCATGAAGCAGAACACCCCGTAGCTGCCATCCGGGCAGGTGACGATGGGCACCGCCGGCGGATGCGCCCCCGACACCAGCGTCTCGGTCACGGCGGGGGCGCGATAGCCTTCCGCATAGGTGCCATAGAGGGTGAACCAGGGCACCGGGGTCAGCCCGACGGTGAGCTTGGGCGACAGCCGGTCGCCGCTGTTGGAGACCCCATCGCCGTTCAAGGTGTAGCTGTCGTAGCGCACCGCCGCGATGGTCTCCAGCCAGCTGGAATAATTGGCCTGCCATTGCAGGAAGGCACCGCCCACGCCGCGGGTGCCGGAGGGATTGTAGCCATCGGCAAAGCCGTAGGCGTCGACGTTGGTCACGTCGTCATGGAAATAGTCGCCGCCGATGGTCACCGCATTGCGCACCGGCCCGGTGGCGAAGCGGGTGGTGTTGTTGGCATCGAAGCCCGCGGTGTCGATGGTGAAGCTGCGCGGATTGCCGACATTGCCGGTGACCGTGCTGTTGGTGCCAGACACTTTCACCTGATCCTGCTGCACCTGGTTCCAATAGACCGTGCTGTGCCAATCGAACAGGTTGTCGTCCGGATTGGTGTAATTGTAGCTGGCGGTCAGCGCGCGGTTGGTGACGTCGGTGCCATATTGGCTGGTGGTGGGCGTGGTGACGACGCTGGCGCTGCTGGTGGTGTAGGAGGCGTCGTAATTGAGCGCGCTGATCTTCACTTCATGGAAATCCGCCGGGCGGAAGGTGGCCTTGGCGATGCCGGTCCACACCGTGGCGGCGGTGCCGGGCACGGTGTCGCCATTGCCGTCGGAATAGTCCGACTGGTTACGATAGGTGCCGCCCCAGAACAGGTCCACATTCGGCCCCACCCGCGCCGCGCCGAACACCGCGCCATAGCCCATGGGGCCGTTGGAGCCGATCTCGCCGGTGGATTCCGCGCCCCAGGTCTGGCCCGGCTTCAGGATGTCGTTGGTATCCTTGGTGCGCATGGTCACCACGCCGCCGATGGCGCCGGAGCCATAGATGTTCGACACCGGGCCGCGGATCACGTCCACCCCCGCCAGCAGCCCCGGCTCCAGGAAGAAGGAGCCGGCGGAATTGGCGTGGCCCAGCTGGGTAAAATTCTGCCGCGCCCCGTCCACGATCACCGCCACCCGCCCGAAATCCTGCAAGCCGCGGATGTTGATGGAGGTCTGCGTGTTGTTGCCGTTCTGGATCGCGGTCACCCCCGGCATGCCGAAGAAGACATCCGCCGTGCGGTCCGGCAGCCATTCCTCCAATTGCTCGGCGCGCACGGTGCTGACGCCGGCGAGCGTGTCGATGGCGTGCAGCTCCGTATAGGTGGCCACCACGGTAATGGCATCCAGCGCCACCTCGCCGGTGCTGGCGGCGGCCATGGCCGGGGTGCTGGCGGCGGGATAGGCGGCCGTCGCGGCGGGCGATGTCGCGCTCTGGGCCAATGCCGGGGCGGCCCCCGAAAGCAGAGGGCCAGCGGCCAGCAGCGCCAGCGCCGCGCCGGCGAGAGCGCGCCGGCGATGCGCCGCGAGACGATGGCGTCCAGGGCCTTGGGCCGGCACGGGGGCGCGCAGGCACACGCAGGTGCCCGCTGACGGGGGAGCCATGATAACCTCCAGAACATGGATCGGCTGGCTACCACCCGGATGCGGGCTTGGCGGGCAGAACAGGGGCAGGCCCATCGGCCTGCCGTTAGGGCAACACGCACCGGTGCGGGCGTCGTTCGGTGCGCAGAGCGCTCACGAGACGGCGGTCGCGAGGGGAACGCAGCGCGGAATTCAGGGACCGAACCGGCCGCCAGGGCCGCGCTTGACCATCCGGTACCGTGCCGCCTTGGAATGGTCAAGTTGATTAGCTCTAAGCTTGCTTTGGTGCTGAAATAATCGCATCAAAGTCTCTGGTGGTTTTCAGTTTTCGACCGCATAAGAACTGGAACAATTCGAAGATGCGTAAATATCCACGCCGCACCGGCGACTCCAGCATTCGGCAACCCCTGCGAATCGCCGCCGGCCGCGCGGCGCGCGCGCTTGTCCCGGCGCTCGCCATTGCCGCCGCCTGGCTCCTGAGCCCCGCCCTCCTGGGGGCGGCCGACGCCCATCACGTGCGCGACGCCACCGGCCGCCTGGTGGAGGTGCGCGATACCGCCCACATCGTCGCCATCGGCAGTTCGGTGACCGAGATCCTGTTCGCCCTCGGCGTCGGCGAGCGGGTGGTGGCGGTGGACCAGACCAGCACCTATCCCGCCGCCGCCCGCAAGCTGCCCAACGTCGGCTATTCCCGCGCCCTGGCGCCCGAAGGGGTGCTATCCATGGCCCCCAGCCTGATCATCGCCATCGAGGGCGCAGGGCCGCGCGAGGCGATCGAGGTGCTGCAGCATTCCTCGGTGCCGGTGGTGATCGTGCCCGACGGCCACTCGGCCGAGGGGGTGATTCGCAAGATCGAGATGGTGGCCGCAGCAGTGGGCATTCCGCACAAGGGCGCCGATCTGGCCGCCGAAGTGCGGGCGGATTTCGCCCAGCTCGCCAAGGAAGTGGCGACCCTGCGCCGGCGGCCGAAAGCGGTGTTCGTGCTCTCCACCTCCGGCGGCAGCACGGTGGTGGGCGGCGCCGGCACCGGCGCCGATGCCATGTTCCGTCTGGCGGCCCTCGACAATGTGATGACCACCATCAAGGGCTACAAGCCCGCCGGTGACGAGGCCGCTCTGGCCGCCGACCCCGAGGTGGTGGTGGTGATGAGCGGCGGCGGGCAAGCGCTCACGCCGGACCTCATCTTCGCGCTGCCCGCCTTCAAGGGCACCGCCGCCGCCAAGGACAAGCGCCTCGTCACCCTGCCCGGCGCCTATCTTCTCGGGTTCGGGCCGCGGACGCCCCAGGCGGCGCGCGACCTCGCCCTTGCGGCCCGCAACAATGCCCGGCTGGCACCGCTCGCCAAGCACTCCTGGTCGAGCGAGCCCAACCCGTGAGCGGGACGCTGGCGCGCCGGGGTCCCGGAGCGGCGGCGCTGAGCCGCGGCGGCACCGCGGCCTGGGGTCTGGTGGCCTGCGCGCTGCTGGCGGTCTGCGCCTTCATCGCCGCTCTGGCCATCGGCCCGATCAGCATTGCGCCGGGGCGTGTCCTAGCGATCCTGGCGGACGCCGTCTCGGCGCCCGTGGAGGAGGTCGGCCGCGCCGCGCGCGAGCGCATGGTGGTGCTGGACATCCGCCTGCCGCGCGCGGTGCTGGGTGCCCTCACCGGGGCGGGCACGGCCATGGCCGGCGCCGTGATGCAGGGGGTGTTCCGCAATCCGCTGGCGGATCCCGGACTGGTGGGCGTCGCCCCCGGGGCGGCGGTGGCCGCGGTGGCCTGGATCGTCTTCGGTGCGCCGCTGGCGGAAGCCCTGCCCGCCAGCCTTCAGGCCCTCGGCCTGCCGCTGGCGGCCTTCGCCGGTGGCCTCGGCACCACCTTGCTGATCTCCCGCCTCGCCATGCGGGGCGGCACCATGTCGGTCGCCACCTTGCTGTTCGCCGGCCTGGCCCTCGGCGCCTTGGCCAGCGCCGGCACCGGGCTCCTGGTGTTCGTCTCCAGCGAGCAGCAATCGCGCGAATTCGTGTTCTGGACCCTCGGCAGCCTGGGCGGCGCCACCTGGCAGAAGGTGGCGCTGGTAGCGCCGTTCGTCGGCGCCCTGCTGGTGGCCGCGCCGATGCTGGCGCGCGGCCTGGATGCCTTGGCCCTGGGCGAGGCAGAGGCGTTCCACGTCGGGGTGCCCGTGGAACGGCTGAAGCGCCTCGCCATCTTCAGCGTGGCCGCGGGGGTGGGCGCCTGCGTCGCCGCCGCCGGGGTGGTGGGCTTCGTCGGGCTGGTGGTGCCGCATCTGGTGCGCATGTGGCTCGGGCCGGGGCATCGCGTCCTGCTGCCCGCCTCTGCGCTGCTGGGCGCGGCCGTCCTGCTGGGGGCGGACATGTTCGCCCGCGTGCTGGCCGCACCGGCCGAATTGCCGCTCGGGGTGGTGACCGCTCTGGT
The DNA here is from genome assembly GCA_965227945.1 of Azorhizobium sp. Classification (GTDB taxonomy): domain Bacteria; phylum Pseudomonadota; class Alphaproteobacteria; order Rhizobiales; family Xanthobacteraceae; genus Azorhizobium. Next base: position 965,116 of record CBDDGQ010000006.1, read on the forward strand.
GGGCGCCCCGTTCTTCCTCTGGCTGCTGCTGGGCCGCCGCGTCATCGGATGATGCCATGTATCTCACCGACGCCGTCGCTCTGACGTTGCGGGGCCGCACCATCGTCCGCGATGTGTCACTGGGCCTGGAGCCGGGCACCGTCACCGTGCTGGTGGGCCCGAACGGTGCGGGCAAATCGAGCCTCCTGAAGCTGATGGCCGGAGAGACCGCGCCCACCCGCGGCCATGTGCGCCTCGACGGCCTCGACATTGCCCGCATGCCGCCGGCCGCCCTGGCGCGGCGGCGCGCGGTGCTGCCGCAATCGGCGGAGGTGGCCTTCGCCTTCCGGGTGGCTGAAGTGGTGCGCATCGGCCTGCTGGGGACCCAGGCGAGCGCTGCCGCCCGCATCACCCGCCTGCTGGAGCAGGTGGACCTGCCGGGCTTTGCCGCGCGCGGCTATGACACCCTGTCGGGCGGCGAGCGCCAACGGGTGCAATTGGCCCGCGCTTTGGCCCAAGTGGAGGTGATGGACCCGGACAAGCCGCGCTATCTGCTGCTGGACGAACCCACCGCCAGCCTGGACCTCGCCCACCAATTGCTGGTGCTGCGCGTGGCCCGCGCCCATGCGGACGCCGGCGGCGCCGTGCTGGCGGTGCTGCACGATCTCAATCTGGCGGCCATGGTGGCCGACCGCATGGTGGTGCTGGTGGATGGCGCCGTGCTGGCCGAGGGACCGCCCCCGGCGGTGATGACCGATGCCGTGCTGGCTGCGGCCTTCAAGGTGGCGGCGCGGGTCGGGGCCGTGCCGGCGGGTCCGTTCGTGCTGCCGCAGGCCATTGTGGCGGCGGCGCCACCGGCGGACACGGCGCTGGCGTCAGCGGGCAGCCGCGCGGCGACCCCGTAACGGCCGGGCCACCCCGTCTCGCAGCGCCCGTCCGATGACATCGCACGGGCCTGCGCCCTCAGCGATCGGTGAGCCGCAAGACTGTCCGGCCGAGGGAATTGTTCTCGGCGATCAGCTTGTCCAGCAGCGCCAGGAAGGTCCGCCGCTCCGCCGCGGTAAGCGGCCCGAGGAAGCGCTTCTGGATGCGGGCAAAGCGGGTGTTGGCCTCCAGCACGATGTCGCGCCCCTGCGCCGTCAGGAACACGCAATTGGTGCGCCGGTCGTGCGCCGCCGTGTGACGGGCGATCAGGCCGGATCGCTCCAGGCGCGTGAGCACGTCCGCATTGTTGGCCCGGTCGACCCCCAATTCGCTGCCCACCGCCGACTGCTCGATGCCGGGCGCGACGGCGATGATGCTCATGGCGCCGAACTGCACCGGCGTCAGGTCCAGTTCCGCCATCTCCTCCATGAAGATGGCGACGCTGATCTGGTGCAGACGCCGCACCAGGAAGCCGGGGCGGGCCCACAGGGAGAACAGCCCCTCCACCGGTTCGGTAATGGCGTGGGCGGGGGCTGCCTGCGCCGGTGCGGCGGGCGCGATCAAGGTCGCATCTCCTCCGGCGGGATGGGCGGCGGCGCGGGTTTTCCGTGGGGATCGGGGAGCCATCGGGCGGCGGCTCACCCACCGCCCGTCGGCGCGGACTGCTGCCCGCGCACGGCCCAGCCGGTCATGCGGCGCTCGATCACGGCAAAGACCACGTAGGTCACGATCCCCATGGCGGCGATCACGGCAAGCCCTGCAAACATCAGCGGCACGCGGAATTGCGACGACGCTTGCAGCATCAGATAGCCGATGCCGTCATTGGACGCCAAGGTCTCTGAAATCACCGCGCCGATGAAGGCGAGGGTGATCGCCACCTTGAGCGAGGCGAAGAAATAGGGCATCGCCCGCGGCAGGCCCACCTTCATCAGGATGTCGAGGCGCGAGGCGCCCAGGGAGCGCAGCACGTCCTCCAGCTCCGGCTCCACGGTAGCAAGACCCGTGGCCACATTCACCGCGATGGGGAAGAAGCACAGCAGGAAGGCGGTGACGATGGCCGTGGGCTGGCCGATGCCCAGCCACAGCACCAGCACCGGCACCACCGCCACCTTCGGCACCGAATTGAAGCCGATCAGCACCGGGTACAGCCCGGCATAGACCAGACGGGACGAGCCGATGGCCATGCCCAGCAACAGGCCCACCACGATCCCCAGCAGGAAGCCCAGGAAGGTGGAGACCATGGTGTACCAGGCGTGCATCAAGATGGTGTCGTGATACTGCACGAACGCCTCGAAGATGGCGGTGGGCGCCGGCATCACGAATGGCTCCACCTTGAAGACCATCACCAGGCCCTGCCACAGCAGCAGCAGCACGATGGCCACCAGCCACGGCATGAGGATTTCCAGGCGCCGGCGGGTGAGTGCGGTCATGTCAGGCCACCTTGGCTGAGGCTGCGGATTTCGCGGTCGCCTTGCCCTCGTTGCGCACGTGGGCGATCTCGTTGCGAATGGTGTGCACCAGATCCACGAAGCGCGGCTCGAAGGTGCTTTCCACCGTGCGCGGGCGGGGCAGATCCACCTTGTGGGTGGAGACCACCGTGCCCGGGCGGGCGCTCATCACATAGATGGTGTCGGCGAGGAACGCGGCTTCCCGCAAATCATGGGTCACCAGGATGCAGGTGAAGCGCTTCTCCATCCACACCTCCTGCAACACGCCCCACAGCTCCTCGCGGGTGAAGGCATCGAGGGCGCCGAACGGCTCGTCCAGCATCAGGAGATCGGGATCATGGATCAGCGAGCGGCACAGATTGGCCCGCTGCTGCATGCCGCCCGACAGCATCCAGGGGAATTTGGTCTCAAATTCCGCCAGGCCCACCGTGTCCAGCAGGCGCCGCGCCCGCTCCACATATTCCGCGCGATGGGCGCGCAGACGCGAGCGGTGCGGCTGCACGATCTCCAGGGGGAGCATGACATTGGACAACAGCGGCCGCCAGGGCAGCAGCGTCGGGTTCTGGAACGCCATGCCGACGATCTTCAGCGGCCCGGACACCGGACGTCCCGCCACGGACACGGTGCCCGACGTCGGCGGCATCAGCCCGGTGACCAGCTTCATCAGCGAGGACTTGCCGCAGCCGGAGGGGCCAACCACCGCGGCGAACTCGCCCTTGCCGATGCCCATGTTGGTGCGGTCCAGGGCCTTCACCCCGCCCGCGCCGCCATAGCTCAGGCCGACCGCATCCAGCTCCACGAAGGGTGTCATGTCTGGCCTCCCTGGCCCGCTCTTGCGCTTGTCGTCCGCTGCCATCGACGCGCCGCCCTGCATCAGGTCATCCGCCGCTCGGCCAGGTCCGGCAGGAAGCGGGGGTCATAGACGCTGGGAACCGTGGGGGCCTGCGGCAAGGAGAAGCCGTCCTTCAGCAAGGCGATGCCGCTTTCCAGCCGGGCGTCGGTGACCGCGCCGAGGCCGTTCTTGCGCACGTTCTCGGTCATCACATTCTTGTCCAGCACCCAGTCCAGGCGCTGGCGTTCCACCGCCGGGTTGAGCAGGCTTTCGCGCTTGGTGACGGCGGCGATGCAGCCGGCCCGGTCCTTGTTGGCGCCCACCCAGCTGCGGGTGACCGCCAGCGTCATGCGCCGCACCAGATCGGGATCCTGCTCGATGGTCTTGCGCGGCGCCAGGATGGCGTTGCCGGGGAAGTTGAAGCCGTTGTCGGCGAAGTAGATGAGAGTGATATCCTCCAGCTTCACGCCGCCTTCCACCAGATTGAAGATGGCGGTGTAATCGAAGGCGATCACCGCATCCACCTCGCCCTTGAGCAGCATGGTGTCGCGCAGCTTCACGTCCACGGTGACGAAGTTGATGGTCTTGGGATCGATCTTGTTGAGCGACAGCAAAGCAGGAAGAATGCGCGAGCCGGCATCCGACGTGCCGGTGCCGATCTTCAGCCCCACCATCTCCTGCAGCGTCTTCACCGGCTTGCGCTTGAGGCTCAACACCACCGCGGGGAAGCGGTCGAAGATGCACATGGTGAACTTGGGCGAGACTTCGGGATTGCGGGCGCTGAATTCCACCAGCGTGGAGGCGTCGGCAAAGCCGAAGTCATGGGTGCCGCCGGCCACCCGCCGCACCGCCTCGCCGGAGCCGGCCGCGCCATCCAGCTGGATGTCGATGCCGAGATCCTTGAAGATGCCCTTCTCCGCCCCGTAGAAGAACGGCGAATTGCCGCCATAGATGCGGAAGTCGAGGCTCATGCGCACCCGGCTGGTCTGGGCGCGGGCCACATAGGGCATGCCGAGCACGGTTGCGCCCAGAGCCGCCGCGGCCGCGCCGCCCAGTACGCTGCGCCGGCTCCAGCCGGCCTGCTGTCCGCTCACCAGGTCTTTGGTCATCTGAGATCCCCTCTCGCGATTGGCAAAATGGTGGAAGGTGGTTGGCGAGGCCTGTTCCGGCCCTTGCAATCTGGCGGCCACGGCCTGCGCGGCCGCGATCCCTTCAGGTGGCGATCGCCCTCGTGCGACCGCTGTCGTGCGCTGCTCTCAGCTCACGCGAGTTTCATCAGGCGGCGGATGTTGCCGCCCATGATCTTCTCCCGGTCGGCGGCGGACAGATCGAGACTGTCCAGCACGCCCAGGGTCTCGCGGATGAACTGGTAGCCGCCCTCGGGATCGAACGGGCAGTCGGAGGCGAACACCGCATGGTCGGCGCTGAAGAAATTCAGCCCGCACTCGGTGCCGGCCTTGGAGCCGAACAGCGCCGTATCGGCATAGAACATCTTGAAATAATCGATGGGCCGCTTCTTCATGGACTTGAGCAGGCCCTCGTAATCCTCGTCATCGGTGCGGCTGCCCAGCTGATCCCAGCCGGGGCCGACGCGGCCTTCGAAGAACGGGATCATCGCCCCCATGTGGTGGGTGATGACCTTGAGGTTGGGCAGCTTCTCGAAGGTCTTGGAGAACACCAGGCGGGACATGGCAGCCGAGGTCTCGTAGGGCCAGCCGAAGGTCCACCAGATCTCATATTGCGACTTCGGCTCGGCGGCATAGTCCGAGAAGCCGGCGCCGCGGGAGGGATGCAGCCAGATGGGCAGATCGTGGTGCGCCATGCGCTCGAAAATGGGGAAGAACTCCGCCCCATCCAGCGCCTTGCCATTCACGTTGGTGAAGATCTGCACGCCGCGCGCGCCCAGGGTGCCGACGGCGCGGTCGATCTCCGCCACCGCCGCTTCCGGATTGTTCATGGGCAGCGAAGCCACGAAGGCGGGGAAGTGATCGGGATATTTCGCCACCAGTTCCGCCAGCCCATCATTGGCGATGCGCGCGATCTCCGGCGACACATCGGGGCCGGCGACGAACTCCACCGCCGGCATGGAATTGGTGAGCACCTGCTGATAATCGCCGAAGCTGTCGATCATCCGCAGCCGGGCCTCCACGTCCCACAGAGTGGGCAGGTTCAGCCAGCGCTTGATGGCGCCCTTGTTGGTGACCAGTCCCTGCATTCGCTCGAAATACTTGGCAGGGAACAGGTGGGTATAAGCATCAAGACGCATGGCCAGGATCCTTCTCAGGCGATTTCGAGCGCGGCCGGCAACGTGCCGGCGGCCGCGGGATGAAGTTCGGCAGCGGCGGCCATGATGGCCGCAACAATGCCCATGTAGCCGGTGCAGCGGCACACCTGCCCGCTCAACTGGGCCCGGATCAGCGCTTCGTCGGGCTTGGCATGACGGGCGAGAATGTCCCGCGCCATCATCAGCATGCCCGGCGTGCAGAAGCCGCATTGCAGAGCGTGGCTCTCGTGGAAATGGCGGCGGATCACCTCCATCACCGGATCGCCGCGGGTGCCCTCGATGGTCTCCACCGCGCGGCCGTCGCACATCACCGCCAGCACCACGCAAGAGCGCACCGCCATGCCGTCGAGCGCCACCGTGCAGGCGCCGCAGGCGCCATGCTCGCAGCCGAGATGCGTGCCGGTGAGGCCGCAGGCCTCGCGCAGCGTGTCCGCCAGAATGGCCCGCGGCTCCACGTCCTGGGTGATCTGTTCGCCGTTCAGCGTCAGGCGGATGGTGGTCATGATGCGCACGCCTCTTTCACCGCGTGCCCGACGGTGGCCACATGGCAGCGCTGGCGGTAGGCATCGGCATCCGGATCCACCTGCGCCAGATCGGCCCGCACCGCCGCCCGCAGCGCGGCCGGATCGATGGCTCCAGCGCCGGCCACATACTCCGCCGTCTGCGGCAGAAGCTGCGCGTGGGAACTGGTGCCCGCCAGGGCCACCCGCACGGGCGCGCCCTCGCCCGGCCGCACGACGATGGCCAGCGAGTCGGCGAACGCCCCGCTCTTGCGCGCCACCTTGGCGACGCCCCAGCGGGCCTGCGGCCCCAGCCGCGGAATGGCAAATCCGGTGATCACTTCGCCCGGTTGCAAGGATGTCTCGTACGGCCCGCGCATGAAGGTCTCCACCGCCTCGCGGCGGACCCCATCCGGGCCGCTCACCACGGCTTCGGCGCTCAGCGCCATGAGACAGGCCGGCCAGTCGGCGGACGGGTCCGCCAGCGCCACGCTGCCGCCGAGGGTTCCGAGATTCCGCACGGCGCGATAGGCGATCTTGGACGCCACCCGCGCCATCAGCCCGCGGGAGGGATCCGGCACGGCGCCGTCCTCCACCATGGCGTGGGTGATGCCGGCGCCGAGGACAACCGCATCGGCGCTCTCGTCCACCCGCCGCAGCTCCGGCAGGCGGGAGAGGTCCACCAGCGTCTCGATGGCGGTCAGCCGCAGGCTCATGAGCACCACCAGCGACTGCCCGCCGGAAATGGCCATGGCGCCGCCGTCGCCGTCGGCCAGCAGGGCGCTGGCGGCGGCGAGGTCCGCCGGCCGCGCATAGGCAAAGGGCGCGGGCTTCATGGCAGCTCTCCGCAGGCCAGCGCCACCGCGTCCGACACCCGGCGGGGCGTCAGCGGCGTCTCGCAGAATTTGGCGCCCACATCGCGGAAGGCATCGGCGATGGCATTGGCGATGGCCGCGGGCGGGGCGATGGCGCCGCCCTCGCCCATGCCCTTCACGCCATATTCCGTGCCCAGTGCCGGGGTTACCAGATGGCGGATGCGCAGCGGCGGAATTTCCGGCGCGCACGGCACCATGTAGTCGCCGAAGGTGGTGGCGAGCGGTTGGCCGGTCTCGCCATAGGGGATCTCTTCATAGAGCGCGGTGCCGATGCCCTGGGCCACGCCGCCGATGATCTGGCCGTCCACGATCAAAGGATTGATCATGGTGCCGCAATCCTCGGCGATGGCGTAATCGAGGATCGAGACCACGCCGGTCTGCGGCTCCACCGCCACCACCACCGCATGGGCGCCATAGGAGAAGAAGCCGCCGGATTCTTCGGGCTCGTAGCTCGCGGTAGCCTCCAGGCCCGGCGCCATGCCCGCCGGCAGCAATTCCTGCCGGATGTTGGCGGCGCGGGCGATCTCCGCCAGCGACACCTTGCCGGACGGACCATGCACGGCGCCGTCGGCCACATGGGTCTGGGCAAAATCGGTCTGCAGCAGATGGGCGCCAATGGTGCGGGCCTTGTCCAGCAGCAGCCGGCAGGTCTTGGCCACCGCGCCGCCGGAGAAGACGATGGATCGCGAGGCGAAGGTGCCGAAGCCGAACGGCGAGACCGAGGTGTCGCCGTGGCGCACGGAAATGTCGGCGGGGTCGAGGGTCAGTTCGTGGGCGGCGATCTGCGCCAGGGTGGTCTCCAGGCCCTGTCCATGGTTCTGGATGCCCACCAGCAGATGCACGGTGCCGTCCGGCATCATGCGCGCGGTGGCGCTCTCATAGCCGGGCACCACGCGGGAGCGGCGCTTGGTCCATTCGGCCGCGCCATGGCCGCTCTGTTCCGTATAGACCGCAAAGCCGACGCCGATGCGCCGGCCATCGTCTTCGCCCGCGGCCTGGCGGCGGCGCAGGGCCGGCACGTCCACCATCCCGGCCACCTCGTCGAGGGCCTTGAGATAGTCGCCAGTGTCCAGCCGCAGGCCGCCGGCGGTGCGATAGGGCATATCGGCCGCGCCCACCAGATTGCGGCGGCGGACCTCCAGCGGCTCCAGGCCCATCTCGTGCGCCAGCTCATCCACCGCCCGCTCAATGGCGAAGCACGCGCCCGGCCGGGCCACCCCGCGATAAGGCCCCATGGGCGCCTTGTTGGTGGCCACCGTGTGGGTGGTCACCGCCAGATGGCGCATGCGGTAGGGGCCCGGCAGATTGCGCGCCGCCATGCTGGCTTCCATGAAGCTGCCGGTGGGCCACAGCGCATAGGCGCCGCTGTCGATATGCACCTCGCCCTTCAGCCCCAGCAGGATGCCCTCGGCATCGGCGAACAAGGTGATGTCGTAATGGTGCTCGCGGGCATGCACCGAGGCGATGAGATGCTCGCGCCGATCCTCGATCCAGCGCACCGGCCGGCGCAGCTTGAGGGCCAGCGCCGCCACGGCGATGTCTTCCGGCATCAGGCGGTTCTTGCCGCCGAACCCGCCGCCCACGTCCGGGGCCACCACCCGCAATTTGTGCTCCGGCAGGCCCAGCGCGGCGGAAAGGCCCAGGCGCATCACATGCGGCCCCTGGGTGGACAGATAGACCACCAGTTCGTCGAGGCGATGATCCCAATAGGCCAGCACGCCCCGGCCCTCGAGCGAGACCGTGGCCTGGCGATTCATCTTGAACTGGCGGCGCACCTGCACCGGCGCCTGCGCGATGGCGGCGATGTCGCCCTCATTCACGTCCGCATGGATGAAGGCATTGTCCGCCCAGCTGTCGAACAGCAGCGGCGCGCCGGGCTTCAGCGCATCGACCGCGTCCACCACGGCGTCCAGTTCCTCGGCCTCCACCAGCACCTGGTCTGCCAGGTCTTCCGCCGCCCCGCGGCTGGCGGCCACGCACATGGCGATCGGCTGGCCCACAAACCGCAACTTGCCCTGCGCCAGCGCCGGATAGGGGCTCTGGCGGAACGCCGCCAGTTCGGGACCGGCCTCCAGAACCTTCACGAACGGCAGATCCTCGCTGGTGAAGACGCGATCTTCCGCCCCCTCCGGCTTGAGCACCGCCTCCAGCCGGGCATGGGCCATCTGGCTGCGCACGAAGGCCACGTCCAGCAGGCGCGGCATGCGGATGTCGGCCACGAACGCGCTGGCGCCCTGGAGATGCCGGGCATCCTCCTTGCGCAGCAGCCGTGCGCCGATCCAGCCTGCGGTGTCCGCTTCTGCCGACATGACCCTCACCACTCCCCCCGAGACGCAGACGACCGGCGGCGATCACGCCACCGCATTGGCCTCGTTGAGGCTGTCGAACAGCGAGCTGCGGTAGAGGAACTTCTTGTGCAGCTCGATATCCTCGGAAATCTTGCGCAGATTCTCGAAATGCTTCTTGCGCGCCACCGGATCGCGTTCCTCCAGCGACTTCTTGTTCTGGATAGACTGCGCCTGCACGAAATCCACCTGCGCCTTGCGTCGCTGGCGGGAGTAGCGGTCGAACACCTCCGGCGTCGACCGGCCAAACCACACATCCGACAGCTTGCCCGCCAGATTCATGGCGTCGTGGATGCCGCCATTCATGCCCATGCCGCCGATGGGGTTGTTCACATGCGCGCTGTCGCCGGCGAGGAAGATCCGGCCACTGTTGAAGGTTTTGGCCACCCGCTGATGCACCGCATAGAGCGCGTGATAGGCGATGTCATACTCGCCATCCTTCGGATAGAGATTCTGCAGCCGCCGCTGCACCCCATCCATGCTCATGGCATCCTCGTCCGCCTCATGGGCCGGCACCGGGAAGATGCCGCGCCAGATGCCCGGCTCGCCGTCCGCCTTCACCTTGAACAGGTTCAGCCACTCATCGGGATCGGAGAAGTAGTTGCGGGTGCAATAGCCGGTGCCGGCGGCGATGAAGTCGAACCGGGTGCCGATCTTGATGAAGCGCTCCGGCCAGGTGAAGCCCTCGAACTCGATCTCCGCCAGCCGCCGCACCGTGCTGCGACCGCCGTCGGTGCCGACGATGTAGCGGGCCTGGAGCACTTCGGTCTCGCCGTCCGCCGTCTCGATGGTGGCGTCCACCTGGTCGGCGCCCTGGCTCAGATCCACCAGCTTGGTGGAGAACCGCACCTCGGCCAGCGGGCTGGCCTCCAGCTGCTTGAGCGCCGCGCGCACCAGCTTGTACTGCTCCCACTGCAGCACGAAGGGATATTCCACCTCGCCGTCCAGCACCTTCACGTCGAACATGGCGACGAGGTCACCGGTGATGCGATCGCGGAAATGGAAGATGGGCGATTGCAGCCCGGTCTCGAAGGCATCGTCCTTGAGGCCCAGTTCCGCCAGCATGGCCACCGTCGGCGGATGGACGGTCGCCGCCCGCTGGTCTTCCCGTGGCTCGGCGTCGGCCTCCAACAGCAGCACCGGAATGCCCGCCTTCACCAGCGCCAGCGCCATCACCGCGCCCACCGGCCCGGCCCCGGCAACGATCACCCGATCCATCATCGTCATGCTGCGCACTCACCCGTCGAGAACGTAAGTATGCTGACAACTTTTTGCAGCGCCTGCAATGGTTTTTGTGAAAAATTTGATCGAGCGCAATGCGGAGGCATCTGCAGCTGAATTAGGCGCCGCTGCAACCCCAAGCCGGCCCTGGCCTCGCGTCACGGAACCGGGCGCGCCTGCCCCTGAGCGAACGCTCACTCGACGCCGGCCGGCGCCCGCGGCAAGCCTTCACACCACCACGCGCGACCCCAGGTTCAGCACGGCGCGGGCGAGGCTGTAGGGGGCCAGCATGGAGGTCTTTGGATTGTCCGGCAGGGTGCGGCCCTCCACCTCGATGGCGATGCGCCCGAACGCGCCGCTGGCCTCGACCCGGTGGCGATTGCCCTGCGCCTGCGGATCGGCGATCAGCGTCACGGTGGTGCGGTCGAAGCCCAGCCCGGCCAGCGCCACCGCCGCCACCACATTGGCGTTCTGCGGAAAGGCCAGCGCCGCCTCCCGCGCCGTGCCGGTGAACACCGGCGTCGCGGCGCTCAGGGACGCCAGATCCACCCCCTGCTCCGCCGGCGTCCCCACCCAGGCCTTGGGGGCCTTGTGCGACAGGTAGCGCACCTCGGACAGCCCGGCGCGCCGCGCCGCGCCCAAGGCGTCGAGCCCGCCCACCGCCCCCGCGGGAATGATGAGCCGCCCGCCGCTGGCCGCAGCCGCCCGCAGCGCCGCCTCCAGCGCCGGATCGGCCAGCGCCCCCACTGACGCCACCACCAGATCGATGCCTGCCGCCAGCACAGCGGGGCCGTGCCGCATCAGCGCTGCATGCCCGGCGCACTCCGCCACCACGTCGAGCCCGCAGGTCAGGAAGCTCTCTGGGTCGCAGGTGACGGCGACGTGCGACGGCAGCAGCGCCCGCGCCCGCTCAAGCCCGCTCTCGCGTACCAGGACGCACACAATCTGCGCAGCCCCCGAAGGGTCCGCCTCCAGCGCCCGCAGCAGCGTGGCGCCGATGGCGCCCAGTCCGATGATCCCGACCCTCATGCGCCGCTCCTCAATAGACCCCAAGGGCCTGCGCGCCGGTGCGCGGGTCCGCCGCGATCTCATGCAGGCCGCCGTTCACGGCCAAGGCCGCGACCTGCTGGACCGAACGCAGCTCCAGATCCGCCAAAGGCTTATCCGCATTCATCCCCTCCGGCAGCGCGCCGGGTTCCGCCGACAGCACGTCCTGTGCATCCAACGCCCACCGGGGTGCGATGACAACGTCGGCCGGGTCGGCGCCGCCGGCCAGCTGGGTCACGCTCTGCACATTCCAGGGCATCTGGTTGACCCCGCCGGGGGTCGCGCCCACATAGGTGCGCCCCTCCCGCTCCAAGGCCCAGGCATGCAGCGTCGTCCACGGCACCTTGCCGGCCGCTGGCGCATTGGCGGCCCCCGGAGGCGCCGTCAGGTCGAAGCCGCGACCGGGGCGATTGTTGAGGATCAGGCCGTCGTCCAGCACCATGCCGGAGGCAAACTGCGGGAAGGAATTGCTGTGCAGCACCACCGCCACATTGCCCGCGTCATCGGCGGCGACCACCAGCGTGGTGCCGCCATCCGTGGGCTCGCGCCCCTCCCGCCGGGCGGTGTCGCGGGCCTGCCGCACCGCCGTCACCGGATCGGTGGCGCCCGCCAGAACCGTCGCCACCGTTGAGATCAGCCGGGGTCCGTGGGTTGGGCTCGGCGTCGCCGTCAGCCGCAGCCCCGGCGCCACGTCACCGACTACTGGCGCCCCCATCCCGGCGGGGCGCTGGTGGAAATCGGCGGCGGTGAGGAGGCCGCCGGCGGCGGTGAGGGTCGACAAAAGACGCTCGCCATCCGCGCCTTCGAACAGGGCCTCGCGGCGCTGGGCGAACAGCGCCAGCCAGCGGCCGAGGCCCGGCAGGATGCGCAGGTCTCCCACCGCCGGCAGACGCCCGCCGGGACAATAAGGATGCCCCGGGCTGTAGGTCGAAAGCAGCCCCTGCGCCTCGATCAGATAGGACAGCGCCACGCCGGTCCACGGCACCCCGATCTGGGCGGCGGAGATCGCCGGCGCGGCCAGCTGCGGCAGATCGAGTCGAGCCAATTCATGAATCTTCGCAAAGCCTTGCGGGGCACCCGGAACCCCCACGGAGGCCGGCCCAACGCGCTCCATCCGCCCCCCGGAGGCGAGCGCCAGCGGTCCTGCGCCGACGCTCACCAGGGCCTCGAACGGGCCCCCGGCGCGGCGGATCAGGGCCACCAGATCCCCCGCCAGGCCGCACTTCATGGGCAAGGTGATGGTGTCCATGAAGCAGGCGGCCAGCGCCGCATCGAAGGCGTTGCCGCCCTGGGCATAGGCCGCGGCGCCCGCGGCGGCGGACAGGCTGGTGGCCGCGGACACCACCTTCGGCGCGCGGATGGCCACACGGGTCCGCAGCAGGCGGACCGCATTGGCCCCGCCGTGGACGTGCATGGCCGCGGGTGCAACACCCTGTGTCATAGGCGCAGGCCCGTGAACTTCACTTGCGAGAGTTCCTCGATGGCATAACGCACCCCCTCCCGGCCGGTGCCGGAGCGCTTCATGCCGCCGAACGGATACATGTCGAGGCGGAAGCGGCTCGCCTCATTCACCCACAGGGCGCCCACCTCGAAATCCTCCGAGAAGCGCATGGCGGTGGCGAGCGCTGCGGTGAACACCGCCCCCTGCAGACCGAACGGGCTGTCATTGGCCAGCGCCAGGGCCTCGTCCACGCCGTCGAACGGCACCAGCACCGCCACCGGGCCGAACACCTCCTCCTGCCACAGCCGCATGGCGGGGGTGACGTCGGTGAGGATGGCCGGCGACACCAGGCAGCCGTCCTGGGTCGGGGCCAGGAGATAGCGCGCGCCGCCCGCCACCGCCTCGGCGCACATGGCCATCACCCGGTCCGCGGCGGCGCGGTGGACCATGGGGCCCACGTCGGTGGCCATGTCCTCCACCGCCCCCACCTTGAGGGCACCGGCGGCGGCGGCGAACTGGGCGGCGAAGGCCGCCAGCACCGGCCGCTCCACCAGCACCCGTTGCGCCGAGATGCATTGCTGGCCGCTGGCCTCGAAGGCGGCGGCGGCGATCTTCTTGGCGGCGTCCGCCACATCCGCGTCCGCCATGACGATATTGGCGGCGTTCGACCCCAGCTCGGAGGCGAACTTGCGGATGCCCGCCGCCCGGGCAATGGCCTCGCCCGCCACCGTGCCGCCGGTGAAGCTCACCGCCGCCACCCCCTCGGCGCCGGCCAGGGCCAGCGCGGTCTCGCGATCGCCGGTCACCACATTGAACAGGCCGTCGGGCCAGCCAGCGTCGCGGAACAGCTGCGCCAGCGCCAGCGCGGTGCGGGTGCCGGAGGGGGCGGGCTTGACCACCACCGCATTGCCCGCCGCAATGGCCGGCCCCAGCTTCTGCACCAGCAGATTGGCCGGGGCGTTGAACGGGGTGATGGCCGCCACCACCCCATAGGGGACCCGCCGGGTGAAGCCGAAATGCCCGGCCCCGGCCGCCGCCGCATCCACCGGCACCACCTCGCCGCCGAGGTCCAGCACCGCCGCCGCGCAGGCGCCGATGAACTCCGCCGCCCGCTTGGCCTCGAAGCGGGCCATGCGGATGGGCTTGCCCACATCGGCGCTGATCAGTTGCGCAAGAGTCTCCGCCTCCTGTTCCAGCGCCGCCTGCGCCGCCTTCAGCCACAGCGAGCGCTGGTGCAAGGTGGACTTGCGATGGGCGCGAAACGCCGCCTCCGAGGAGGCCACCGCCAGGGCAACCCCCGCCGGCCCCGCTTCCACCAAGGTGGCGTGCACCACGCCGTCCTGCGGGCGAACCAGATCCATCGCCGCGCCCGCATGGGCCACCGGCGCACCGGCGATGAAGGAGGTGAGGCGCGGCAGGCCGCCGGTGAGCAGATGGGCGGGGTCAGGCATCGCAGACGGGGTCACGGGCGCGGTCATGGCGGCTCTCACTCGGCCGCGCGGGGGCGCAGGCGCTGGATCTGCATATTGGCGAGGAAGGGCACCAACGGATGGGTGCCCATGGCCACCATGGCCGGCACATCCAGCGCGATCAGCGCCGCCCGCTGGTCTTCCGGCAGCTTGTAGCCGGCCGCATAGGCCGCCGGGTCCGCCAGATAGGCGTCACGCTTGGCGGCATCGTGGGCTAGGGCATGCAGGGCGGTGACCAGTTCCACCAGTTCCGGCTTCAAGGCCGGATAGTGCGCCTCATGGTCGGCGGTCTTGGGCTCATACCAGCCGAGCGATGCATAATTGTGGTGCCAGGAGGGGTCCATGGAGACCAGGTCCGGCACCCGCTCCCCCAGCGCGCCGGCGCCGCAAGCCCAGCAGCGCAGCTCGATATTGCCGGTGGCGTCCAGTTCCGCCTCATCATAGCCGATCAGCGACTTGAGATTGCCGGCGGCGAGCTTGGCGAAGGCGGCGTTGTCCCAGTCCAGCTCCGGGTTGGAATAGCGGTCGGTGCCGGGGAAATGCGACATGCCGCCGGAGCAGATGATGACCGTCCGCAGGCCCAGCGTCGTCACCGCCCGGGCGATGGCCTGGCCGAAGGCATAGCAGCGCTCCATGGTGGGCTGCGGCGGCAGATAGGCGTTGACATAAATGGGCAGCACCGGGGCGGTGACGCCCAGATGGGTGAGCGGAATGCCGATGGCATAATCGATCTTGGCGGTGGAGCTGAAGGCCGGGTCGAAGCCCTGGCGATACATCTCCCGCACCAGTTCGAAGCCGATGGCGCTGGGCACCTGCCAATGGAAATCATGGCCGGCAAATTCGCCCGAGGCTTCGCCGCCCACATGGATGGTGAAGGGCGGGGCGGCGGTGTGGAAGAACTGCTCCGCATGGTCGTTGGAGAAGATGATCCACAGGTCCGGATTGAGCGCCTTGAGCTTTTCGCCGATGGCCGCGCCGGCGGCCTTCACCGCAGCGATGGTGGCCTTGTCCTCAGTGTCCGGCTGGGTGAAGAATTGCGGGGCATGGGGCAGCATGGCGCCGCCGATCACCGTGGAACGCATGGGGTGTCTCCCGTCCTGAGGGGCACGGCTTAAGCGACCCATGGCGCGGGCTTCCGCCCGGCCATCGCCGCCCGCCGGTCGGCCAGGCCGTGAGCATAGGGGGCGACAGGCAACGCCTGTTAGCGCTAGTCTGCCGGAAACTTGCTGCGAAGCGACACGCTGGGGCAAGTCGCAGGCGGGGGCGTGCACCGCTGGCACGGGGTGGCGGAATGGCAGAGGGGACCGCAGGGCGTGAGGACTTGGACCGGACGGGCTCCGGCCCCGCCCGCCGCCTCGGCGCGCGCGCCCGGCTCCCCCTCTCCTCAGGCCCCGGCTGTGCCCGCGCGAAGCCTCGCCGCCTCGGGCGCGGAAAACCCTCCCCCCTTGCGGGGGAGGGCAGGGAGGGGGGTGAAACGCCCGCCCCTCCTCGCACGGTCCGTGGTCCCCGCCCGAGCGCCGGCCGATGTCAGAAGGGGTCCGTTGTCGCACGCGCGCCCGGATCAGGCCGTTTCACCCCCCTCCCCACCCCTCCCCCGAAAGGGGGGAGGGAGCCGGGTGCGCGGGGCGATGGGCGCGCCGCTCCCTCTTCTCTGGCCCCGGCTGTCGCCGCGCGAAGCCTCACCCCCGGCGCGCGCGAAACCCTCCCCCCTTGCGGGGGAGGGCAGGGAGGGGGGTGAAACGCCCGCCGCTCTCGCCCGGCCCGTGGTCCGATCACCACATGCTGTCCCCCCGCCTCATCCGCCGCCGAGACACCCCATGCCCCGCCCCTCCCGACCGCGCCCCCCCACACAGGCCGCCCTGCCCGGCCCCGCCGAGAACCCCAACGGCTTCATCGTGGACATGCCGGTGCCGGATCGGCCCCGCCGCGTCGTCACCTTCATGGCCGATGGCATGCGCGGCGAGGGCAAGCACCCGCACAGCCACGCGCGCGGTCAATTGCTGGCGGTGCTGGACGGCTCCATGGCGGTGAGCGCCCAGGAGGGCACCTTCTTCGTGCCGCCGGAACGGGCGCTGTGGATTCCGCCCGATACGGTGCATGCCACCCAGCATCTGGCCTCCACCCGCATGCGCACGCTCTATGTGCGCCGCGACGCCGCCGCGGCCTTGCCCGCCGCCATGGCGGTGGTGCAGGTCTCGCCGCTGCTGCGCAATCTGCTGGAGGCGGTGACCGAGCTGCCGCCGGATTATGACGAGGCCGGCCCAGCAGGCCGTCTGGTGGCGGTGCTGCTGGACCAGATCGCCGCCTCCCCCGTCGCCCCCTTGCGCCTGC
Organism: Azorhizobium sp.; assembly: GCA_965227945.1. Taxonomy (GTDB): domain Bacteria; phylum Pseudomonadota; class Alphaproteobacteria; order Rhizobiales; family Xanthobacteraceae; genus Azorhizobium. The sequence goes on from CBDDGQ010000006.1 coordinate 981,812, forward strand.
CCATGCCGGTGAGCCCGCCGCTGCGCGATCTCGCCCGCGCCATCCTTGCCGATCCGGCGGATGTGCGCCCGGTGCCGGAGGTGGCGGCGGGGCTCGGCCTGTCCGCTCGCACGTTGGAGCGCCGCTTCAAGGCGGAATCCGGCCTCAGCCTGCGCACCTTCCGCCGTCAGGCCAAGCTGTTCCGCGCCTTGGAAATGCTGGCCGCCCGCGAGAGCGTGAACCGCATCTCGGACGCCCTGGGCTTCGAAGGGCCGAGCGCGTTTATCGCGCTGTTCAAGGGTGCGTTCGGGGTCTCGCCGGGGCGGTATTTGGGGTGAGGGGATGATTTTGATTTAACATCTTTGTGCGGCAAGCTTGCAATGGCAGAATTTCTGCTGGAAGACTTGGGGGCGGGGGGGGGAAGAACGATGATCCAAACAGCGCTCTTTGGCAAAATTGACTTAGACACAATGACAGAATCCGACGTGGAGCAAATAATCGTAAGACCATTACTTCATGCTCTCGGATATAGACATGGAACTGAAAATAATATTAGAACACAAGCAAATATAAAATATACATATTCCTTTTTGGGGCACAAGAACAAGAAACGTGACCCCGCTCTTATAGGGCGCCCAGATTTTATCTGCGAAGCAATTCCATACGGAAGATGGGTAATAGAGGCTAAAAGCCCTCAAAATGATTTATGCCTTGAAGACTCTGAGCAAGCATATTCGTACGCTGCCCATCCATCCATAGCTGCTGAACACTATGTGTTGACGAACGGTCGCCAATTTCGGGTCTACCGAATCGGAAACCCTAATGATCCTATCCTAATGTTTGACATCTCAAAGATAGATGAGATGCAATTTGCACTTGAAAACCTGCTATGCCCAAACGCCGTGAGAAACAGAGCCCTAACGAGGTTAGACATCGGTAAACCCATCATTAAGGGTGGGAAATCAAACATGGAAATCGTCGGCGGAAATATTATTTATCGTGACCACTCATTTGATAATGCGTTTTTCGCTGAGAAAGTGAAAATAATAAATGGTTTGAGAAATTCCGTATCAGGAATTTCGATAAGGCGCACTGATGATGGACTTATTTCTGCTTCAGTTAAGATCCTGTCAGCAAACTCCAACATGGATATTATCCATCGGGCAATGAGCGTTGATACAGTATATTTTAATAGCGTAAGCGAATATATATCTGATGATATAGAATACCCTACTTATTTTAGCAGCTCATTTTCAACAAAAATGACTGCCGGAACCGAATTTCCGGATTCATTTGGACATAATGGCGGTCGACTGCCTTTCACAATTGAGTGTTTTTGTTTTGCAGAGGCCTTAGGCTGTCTTAGAGACAGACAGTTCAATGGTAGCGCCTCTATTGAGTATGACTATCGATTCCATACAGAAGGCACACAATTTGAACCCATAATCGGCAAAACCGCTAAAATGCGTGGGAATGCGGATTTTGAGATTTTATTGATTTAAACCGAATCTGAGCATGTGCGGCGCCCCCCATTCGAGGGCGCCGCGCCTTATCAAATCCCCCCTCACATCGCCGGCAGGATGGCGATGTCGCGCACCGGGCCGGTGAGGCCGGTGATCTTGCCGACGCTGGTGGACTTGCCCGTCGCCAGATCCACCTTGTAGAGCGTGTCGGAGGCCATCAGCCAGCCGTCATTGCTGCCGTCCGCATTGGCGATGATGTCGAACGCATAGGTGGGGCCGGCCACCCCCAGCTTGCCCACGGCGGTGAGCACGCCGTCGTTCGGCGGCGCCTGCTTCAGCAGGCCGCCGATGGTGACGTCGATGTCATAGAGCGCGGTCTCCTTGGCGCCCTTCACCGAATTGGTATAGGCGCCGGCCACCACCTTCGGGGTCTCGCCCTTGTGCATGTCGGTCTCGGCGAACTTCAGGGCGCCGTCGGTGGTCACCTTGCCGTCGTCCACATTGGCCCGCAGGTTGGTGCCGTCGATGCCGATGACCCGCAGCCGGTCGGCCACCGGGTTGAAATCCACCGTGGCGGCGGTGCCGTTCTTCAGCATGGAGTCGAGCTTGGCGCCCTTGGTGGCGACGCCGGTGGTGGGGTTGATGGTCACCACGGTGCCGTCGGCCATCAGGCCGTAGAGCTTGCCGTCCGCCGGGCGCACGTCGATGCCCAAGAGCGCGCCCTCGGCGCCGGTGACGACCACCGCCTTGCCGGCCTTCAGGGTCTTCACATCCACCAGTGCGATGGCCTTGTCGCCCACCAAAGCGGCCACGGACTGGGCCTGGGCGGCGGCGGCGGTGAGCACCAGCGCCAGGGTCGAGAGCGTCAGGGTCGAGACCTTCATGGGACATCTCCATTGGTGAGCCGGGGGATCGGCTGACACAGCGGTTACCCGCCAGCCTGGCCCCTGGATGCAGCGGCTTTAAATTTTTTTCCCAGCGGTGCGCGGCGGACGCCGCTGTGTATCCTGGCGTGCGTAAGCTGCGCATCGAAACCCCGGCGCGAACGCGCCCGAACCCCGCCGCGATGCGCCGGTCCTGACGCAAGAGCCAAGGAGACCCCGTGAGCGAAGGCGCCTTGTCCCTGTCCTCTGCCCCATTCGGCGCCCGGCCGCCGGAAGATGCTGCGCTGGCGCAGGCGCTCACCGGCTGCGCCGCCGGCGAGCGGGCGGCGCTGAAAGCGATCTATGACACCCTGGCCCCGCGCATGGTGGGGGTGGCGCTGCGCATGCTGCGGCGGCGGGATCTGGCGGAAGAGGTGGTGCACGATACCTTCCTGCGCATCTGGGAGAAGGCGGCCAGCTTCGATCCGGCGCGCGGGGCGGCGCAGACCTGGATCTTCGCCATCCTGCGCCACCGGGCGCTGAACGTGCTGCGCGGCGAGGCGCGCACCGATTTGGTGGACGATTTCGAGCCCATGGGCCTTGCCGCCCCCGAGCCGGACGGCGAGGCGGTGGTGGCCGCGCTGTCGGAGGCCGGGGCGCTGCGCCTGTGCCTGGAGCGGCTGGAGCCGCAGCGGCGCGAGGCCATCGTGCTGGCCTATATCCGCGGCCTCAGCCACGGGGAATTGGCCGGCCGGCTGGGCCAGCCGCTGGGCACGGTGAAATCCTGGATCCGCCGCAGCCTGCTGGCCTTGCGGGACTGCATGGCATGAACCCGGATCAGAACAGCCCCGATCTGGACAGCCCGGACGCCCGCGACCGGCTCGCCGCCGAAACCGTGCTGGGCCTGGCGGACGGCGCCGACGCGGCGCTGGCCGATCGCCTGATGGCAGAGGATGCCGGCTTCCGCGCGCTGGTGGAGACCTGGCGCCTGCGCTTTGCGGAGCTGGACGCCACCGCCGCCCCGCAGCCGGCGGGGGCGGACCTGTGGGCGCGGATCGAAGGCACCTTGCCGGACCAGGCGCCCGCCGCGGTGGCCCCCGCCGTGGCGCCTGCGGTCGTGGCCCCCGCGACCCCGCGGTCTGGCGCATCGCCCGCCCGTCCGCCCCGCCCCCGGCCGGGGCTGCGGGCGCGCCTCGCCGGCCTTTGGGACAATCTGGATTTGTGGCGCGGCATCGGCCTCGCGGCCGGCGCGGCGGTGCTGGTGCTGGCCATCGGCGTCACCGCGCTGGTGCGCCAGACCCAGCGCACGCCGGTGCTGGTGGCGGTGCTTTTGTCCGACACCAACCGCCCGGCGGCGGTGGTCAATGCCTTCGCCAATGGCCGCACCGAGCTGGTGCCGCTCGCGGCGGTGGACGTGCCCAAGGGCAAGGCGCTGCAGGTGTGGACCTTGTGGGACCGCGCCCGCGGCCCGGTGTCGGTGGGGCTGCTGCAGGCCATGCACAATCTGGAACTGGCGGTGCGCGACCTGCCGGCGGCCACCGCCGACCAATTGTTCGAAATCACCCTGGAGCCCGAAGGCGGATCGCCCACCGGCCGGCCCACCGGGCCGATCCTGATGAAGGGCAATGCCTCCCGCGCGCTGTAACCATGGGACGGAATACAACCACAGGTCGCAAAGCTGAGCGCCGCTCCGATTGAGCTGCATCCTTGACTTGCCTCAACGTCGGTTGTGTCCGATCGGCGTCTAATCGGTGCTGATGCCGCGCCATCGCGCGGGGTGAAGGGACAGGGGCGATGACCGATCTGAAGTCTCCGGCGCAACGCGCCGAGGTGGCGCGGGAGAAGGCGCTATCGGCAGCGGTGCGGCGGTTTTCCACCCAGGCGTACGATCAGGTCGGCCTGCGCCATGTGGCTGCCGATGCCGGGCTGGATGTGGCCCGCGTGCATCGCCTGTTCGGATCCAAGGAGCAATTGTTCGCCGACAGCGCGCGCCAGGCCTTCGGCGACTGGCCGGCGGATGTCACCACGCCGCAGGCCCTGGTGGAGAGCCTGACCGCCCAGGTGCTGAGCGCAGCCACCCAGGCGGAGGGCGATGCCCTGCTGCTGCTGGTGCGCTCGGTGTCGGATCCGCACGCGGCGCCGGTGCTGCGGGCACGCATGGAAGAGCGCTTCTTGCGCCCCGCCGCGGAGATCGCCTTGGCGGCCGGTGCGGGCGACGGCACGCGGGAAGGGGCCGAGCTCCAGGCCGCCTTGCTCGCCGCCTGCTGCCTGGGCATGGCAATTTTGCGCGACGTGCTGGCGGTCTCGGCCCTGGCCGCGCCGGCCGATGCCCGGCTGACCGGACAGATCGCCCGCCTGCTGGACGCCTGCCTGGCGCCCCAGGCCGGGCCCGGCACCGCACGGCCGGCGAGCCCGCCCGCAACCGACGCCCCCTCCGACGCCTCCGATGCGGCGGCGCCGTTGGCCGGCCGCGAGAATGACGGCGACGTCCCGGTGCCGGTGCGAGCCGAGACCGGGCTGAGCGCCACCGCATGACCCGCAAATTCATGGTGATCGCCGGCCTGCTGGTCCTGGCCCTCGGGGCCGCCGGTGCCGGCTTCTACGCCTACCTGCATCGCCAGACCCTGCCGGCCGGGCTGATTGCCGCCAATGGCCGCCTGGAGGCCACCGAAGTGGATGTGGCCGCCAAATATGCCGGCCGCATCGCCGAGGTGAGGGTGGAGGAAGGCGATCTGGTCAAGCAGGGCCAGGTGGTGGCACAGATGGACGTGCAGGAGACCGAGGCCTCCCTGCGCACCGCCAAGGCGCAGCAGGACCAGGCCCATCGCGCCTCTGAGCAGGCCCGCCATGTGGTGGAGCAGCGCCGCGGCGAGCTGGATCTGGCGGTGAAGGAATTGCAGCGGGACGAGACCTTGCTGGGCAAGGGCTTTGCCACCCAGCAGAAGGTGGACCAGGAGCGCACCTCCAAGGTCACCGCCGAAGCCGCCCTCTATGCGGCCATGAGCGCGGTGGACGCCTATGAGGCCGCCATCCGCGCCGCCGATGGCGAGGTGGACCGCCTCACGCGACAGGTGCTGGACGGCACACTGGCGGCGCCGCGCGCCGGCCGGGTGCTCTATCGCCTCGCCGAGCCCGGCGAAGTGCTGGCGGCGGGCGGCAAGGTGCTCACCCTCCTCGACCTGTCGGACGTCTACATGACCGTGTTCCTGCCCGCCTCCCTGGCCGGAAAGCTGGCGGTGGGCGCCGATGCCCGGCTGCTGCTGGAGCCGATCCCCACCACCGCCATTCCCGCCAAGGTGTCGTTCGTCTCCGCCCGGGCCCAGTTCACCCCCAAGCAGGTGGAAACCCAGAGCGAGCGGGACCGCATGATGTTCCGCGCCAAGGTGCGCATCCCGCCGGCTTTGGTGCAGCGCTATATCGAGCAGGTGAAGACCGGGGTCACCGGCGTCGCTTATGTGCGGCTCGATCCGAACGTGCCCTGGCCGGCGTGGCTGGAATCCGACTTCACCCAGGCCCCGGCGCAATGACCGCAGACGTGGTCGCCGCGGCGCCGCTCCCGCAGCCACCCGCTGGGGCGAGCCGATCCGCCCCGCCGCCGGCCGCCCCAGAGCCCCCGCCCCCCGGCGGCTTCCAACTGGCGGGGGTGCGCCATCGCTACGGCGCCACAATCGCCCTCGACGGCATCGATCTGGCCGTGCCGGCGGGCGGCGCGGTGGCCTTGGTGGGGCCGGACGGGGTGGGCAAGTCCACCTTGCTGGCGCTGATCGCCGGCGCCAAGCGCCTGCAGCACGGCACGGTGACCGCGCTCGGCGCCGACATGGCGGTGGCCCGCGCCCGCGAGGCGGTCCAGCCGCGCATCGCCTACATGCCCCAGGGCCTCGGCAAGAACCTTTATCCCGGCCTCACGGTAGCCGAGAACATTGCCTTCTTCGCCCGGTTGTTCGGCGCCGACGCCAAGGCCGCCCAGGCCCGCATGGCCCCCTTGCTGGAAGCCATCGGCCTAGCCCCGTTCGCCGACCGGCTGATGCGCAAGCTGTCCGGCGGCATGAAGCAGAAACTGGGCCTGTGCTGCGCTTTGGTGCATGAGCCGGACCTCTTGCTGCTGGACGAGCCCACCACCGGCGTCGATCCGCTCTCCCGCCGCCAGTTCTGGGATCTGGTGGACGCCATCCGCGCCGACCGGCCGCAACTGGCGCTGCTGGTGGCCACCGCCGACATGGAAGAGGCGGCGCGCTTTGCCCGCGTGGTGATGGTCAATGACGGGCGCCTCCTGGCCGAGGGCACCCCAGCCGATCTGCTGGCCCGCACCGGCGCGGCCGATCTGGAGCGGGCCTTCATCGCCTTGCTGCCCGCCGATGCGCAGCGCACCGACACGCCGATGCCACCGCGCGCCCTCATCGCTGCCGACGCCCCCGTGGCCATCGAGTCCCGCGGGCTGACCCGTCAGTTCGGGGATTTCGTGGCGGTGGATCATGTGAGTTTCACCATCCGCCAAGGCGAGATCTTCGGCTTCCTCGGCTCCAATGGCTGCGGCAAGTCCACCACCATGAAGATGCTCACCGGTCTGTTGCCCGCCTCCAGCGGCGAGGCGCGGCTGTTCGGCCTGCCGGTGGCGCCGGACGACATGGCGACCCGGCGCCGGGTGGGCTACATGTCCCAGAGCTTCTCGCTCTATGGCGAGCTGAGCGTGCGGCAGAATCTCACGCTGCACGCCGAGCTGTTCGGCCTCGCCGCGGACGCCGCCACCGCCCGGCTGGCGGAACTGGTGCGGGATTACGATCTGGCGGCCTATGTCGACCAACTCGCCGACGGGCTGCCGCTGGGCGTGCGCCAAAGGTTGTCCCTGGCGGTGGCGGTGCTGCACAAGCCGGACGTGCTGATCCTCGACGAGCCCACGTCCGGCGTCGATCCCATCGCCCGCGACACGTTCTGGAGCCACCTCCAGCGGCTGTCGCGCGACGACAAGGTCACCATCTTCATCTCCACCCACTTCATGGCGGAGGCGACGCGGTGCGACCGCATCTCCTTCATGCATGCGGGCAAGGTGATCGCCACCGGAACGCCCGCCGCGCTCCAGGCGGACAAGCAGGCCGCCACCCTGGAGGAGGCCTTCATCGCCTATATGGAAGCGGGCGGCCGCACCACCGCGCCCCCGCCGCGCCTGCCGCCTTCGCCGGACGGCATCGGAACCGCGCGGCGGGGCTTCTCCTTGCGCCGGATGGGCGCCTATGCGGGGCGCGAAACCACCGAATTGCGCCGGGACCCCGTGCGCCTCACCTTCGCCTTGCTGGGCACCGCGCTGCTGATGCTGATCTTCGGCTACGGCATCACCCTGGACGTGGACCATGTGCGCTTCTCGGTGCTGGACCGCGACCAGAGCCCGGAAAGCCGCGCCTATGTGGATGCCTATGCCCATTCCTCCTATTTCCAGCAGGAGGCGCCTTTGGCCGACCCGGCCGCTCTGGATCGCGCGCTCACCGCCAATGCCATCGCCTTCGCCATCGAAATCCCGCCGCAGTTCGGCGCCGACCTGCGCGCCGGGCGGCCCACGGAGGTGCTGGTGAGCGTGGACGGCGCCATGCCGTTCCGCGCCGAGACCATTGAGGGCTATGTCACCGGGGCGCATAGCCAATTCCTCGCCGAGGCGGCAGCCGCCGCCGGCGAGACCACCCCCAGCGCCGCTAACCTGGTGATGCGCTATCGCTACAATCAGGCCTTCCGCAGCCTGGATGCCATGGTGCCGGCCACCATTGCCCTGATGCTGGTGTTCATCCCGGCGGTGCTCACCGCCTTGGGGGTGGTGACGGAGAAGGAGCTGGGCTCCATCACCAATCTCTACGTCACCCCGGTCACCAAGCTGGAATTCCTGCTGGGCAAGCAATTGCCCTATGTGGGCCTGGCCTGCTTCAACTATCTGGTCATGGTGGTCATGGCTCTGCTGATCTTCCAGGTGCCGCTGAAGGGCAGCGTCCTGGGGCTGAGCGTGGCGGCGCTGGCCTATGTGCTCAGCACCACGGCGCTGGGGCTGGTGTCCTCCACCATCACCCGCACCCAGGTGGCGGCGTTGTTTGCCACCTCGCTGGCCACCATGATGCCGGCCACCCAGTTCTCCGGGCTGCTGCAGCCGGTGGCCACCCTGGATGGCGGCGCCTATGTGCTGGGCACGCTGTTTCCCACCACTTATTTCCTGCGGGCCAGCGTGGGCGCCTTCACCAAGGGCCTGAGCTTCACGGAATTGATGCCGTTCGCGCTCGGCTGCCTCGCCTTCTGGCCGGCGCTGCTGCTGATGGCTTATCTGCTGCTCAAGAAGCAGGAGGTCTGACATGGCGGGCGTCCTGCTGCCGCTGATCCGCAAGGAACTCATCAGCCTGTGGCGCGACCGGGCCATGCTGGTGTTCGTGCTCTATGCCTTCACTTTGGCCATCTATGTGCAGGCCAACGGCATGAAGCACGATCTCAACCGCGCCACGGTGGGCGTGGTGGACGAGGACAATTCCACTTTGTCCCACGCCATCACCGATGCGTTGCTGCCGCCGCGCTTCCAGCCGCCGGTGGCGCTCGCGCCGGGCCGGGTGGACCGGGCCATGGATGCGGCGCGCTACACTTTCGTGCTGGACTTCCCGCCGAACTTCCAGGCCGACGTGCTGGCCGGGCGTGCGCCAGATGTGCAGCTGCTCATCGATGCCACCGCCCTGATGCAGGCGGGGCTCGGCGCCAACGACATTTCCGCCATCTTCCAGCAGGAGGTCAGCCGATTTCTCAGCCACGAGGCCGATGCGGCGGCCAGTTCCGTGGAGCTGAAACTGCGGGCGGTGTTCAACCAGACGCTGGAATCCTCCTGGTTCACCGGCACCATGGGGCTGATCAACAACATCACCATGCTCTCGGTGCTGCTGGCGGGAGCGGCGCTGATCCGCGAGCGCGAGCACGGCACCCTGGAGCATGTGCTCACCCTGCCGGTGCGCCCGTCGCAGATCATGCTGGCCAAGATCATCGCCAATGGGGCGGTGATCCTGGCGCTGACGGGCTTGTCGGTGCTGGTGGTGCTGCAAGGGGTCATGGGCATGCAGATCGCCGGCTCGGTGCCTTTGTTCCTGGGGGGCGCCGCGCTCTATCTGTTCTTCTCGGCCTCGCTGGGCATTTTTCTTGGCACGCTGTCCAATTCCATGCCGCAGTTCGGGCTGCTGTTCATCCTCACCATCCTGCCCATGAACCTGTTGTCCGGCGGCTTCACGCCGCTGGAGAGCATGCCGGTGTGGATGCAATATGCGGTGCAGGTCTCCCCCTCCACCCACTTCGTCGCCTTCGCCCAGGCCATCCTCTATCGCGGGGCGGGGCTGGCAGTGGTGTGGCCCCGCTTCGTGGCCACATTGGGCATCGGCGGCCTGTTCTTCGCCTTCGCGCTGGTGCGGTTCCGCGGATTTCTCGCCGCGCAGCAGTGATCAGCCGCCGAACCGGCGCCCCGCTTCCAGCGCCAGGCCCGTGCCCACCGAGCCGAAGGTGTCGCCATCCACGACCCGCGCCGCCGGCAGGCAGGCGAGGATGGCGCTGCGCACATGGGCAAGGCGCGTGGAGCCGCCGGTGAGGAACACCGCGTCGATGTCGGCCGCCGTCAGCCCCGCCTGGGCGAGGCAGATGTCCACCCGCTGCGCGATGCGGCGGGCCAGCGTCGCGGTGTGGTCTTCCAGCCCCGCCCGGTCCAGTTCCGCCTCCAGCTCGGCTTCCACCTCGGAGAGGTCGAGCCGCGCCCGTCCCTCTTCCGCCAAGGCGATCTTGGCGCCCTCGGTGGCGATGGCCAGCGTGTGGCCGCGCTGTTCCTCAATCACCTTGATGAGCCGCTCCAGCAGCGCCGGATGGGCCGCCTCCCGGCGCACCTCCACGATCTCGCGCACGGTCTTGGCGGTATAGAGCCGGTTGATGGCCGACCAGGTGGCGAGATCGAAATAATAGCCCGAGGGCACATCGCGGTCCGCCTGCTTCATGGGGCTGCGATAGCCCAGCAGCGGCATCACCACCCCCAGGGAGAGCTGGCGGTCGAAATCGGTGCCGCCGATGCGCACGCCGTCATTGGCCAGGATGTCGGCGCCGCGATCGGGCCGCGCGCGCCGGTCCGGACCCAGGCGCACGATGGAAAAGTCCGAGGTGCCGCCGCCGATGTCGGCGATCAGCGCCAGTTCCTCATGGGCCACCTGCTGTTCATAATCCAGCGCCGCGGCGATGGGCTCGAACTGGAACGCCACCTCGGTGAAGCCGGCGGCGCGGGCCACCCCCTCCAGCGCCTCCTGCGCCTTGGCATTGCCGGCGACATCGTCATCCACGAAGAACACCGGACGGCCCATCACCACCTGCGTCAGCGCCACGCCGCGATCGGCCTCGGCACGGGCTTTGACGGTGGTGACGAAATCGCCGATCACCTCCCGGAACGGGATGCGCTTGCGCCCGACGCTGGTGGTCTCGTCGATCAGGGCGGTGCCGAGCACGGATTTCAGCGCCCGCATGAGGCGCCCGTCCTCGCCCTCCACGTAGGCGCGCACCGCGTCGCGGCCGATGCGGGCGACGCCGTTGCGGTCATAGAACACCGCGCTGGGCACGGTGGTCTTGTCGCCCTCCAGCGCGGCCAGCACGGGGCCGGCGCGGCCGGGCAGGCCGAGCGTCGTGTTCGAGGTGCCGAAATCGAGGCCACAGGCCGCCATGGGGGATCTCCGAAGGGGCGGCTTGTTACGCGCTCGCGGCGGCGGGGGCAAGCCTTTCGTGCTGCATCGCACACCGAGGGGAGAGAGATGCACCGGGCGAGAGGCCTTGTCGGTGGCCCTTGTCGGCGGCCTGCTTGATATCGCAGTCTGCGACATCAAGCAGGCGGGGGCGCCATGACCGATCCTACGGCATTACAATTCGAAGGACTTCCCGTTCCCATCATCCACCATTTGCGGGGCGTCGCGGTTGCGATGGACGAGGACGTCGCGAACCTCTTCGCTGTGACCACCGCACGCCTCAACGAGCAGGTTCTTCGCAATCTCGCTAAATTCGGTGACGATTTCGCTTTCCAGCTCACGGTCGAAGAGTGGATGAACTTGAAGTCGCAATTTGCGACATCAAGGTCCCGCACCCACGGCGGGCGACGCAAGCCGCCTCGAATGTTCACCGAGCATGGCGTCGTCATGGCCGCGACCGTTTTGCGCTCGGACCGTGCGATTGCCGCATCTCGCTTCATCATCGGCGTCTTTGTCGACGTGCGCCGGCAGCAACTCACGATAGAAAATGGACGGAACCTGCCCGTAAGTGTCGAGCTGAAGCGGTTGCCTTCGTTTGCGGCGGAAGGCCGCCATGGACTCATGGCGAAGCTTGAAGGGGCCCTCGGCCGCGTCTTGGATGCCATCGCCGATCCGGTGGCTCAAACCAGCGTTCGAGACGAAGCCCGCGCCATCGCCGCGGAGGGTCTCCATGCAATCAAAGAGATGCTGCGCAAGACGGGCGCACAGAACGAGAAGACGCTCGCCGAAACCCACAAACTCCTGAAGGAGGCTGAAGCCATCGATGCAGAGATCAAGAACAAGCACATTGAGGGACAACATCGCGAATTGGCCTATGTCGCCAAGCAATTACGCATTATAATTGAGGTTCAGCACTATCTGGACACCGGCAGTGTGGACGGCCTGCTCGCCACCCTCAAAGACCTCGGAGGCGCCTGAGCCCCGCGGATCTCATCACAGTCACCCAACCGTTGCACGGCTGTCACCGGTGCTTCACGCAAAGCCCGCAAGCCTGCGGCACCCCCCTTCCGCGGGCCGCAGGCGGCGCGCGGTCCCTGACCGGAGGCGCACATGATGCGATGGCAGACGGCAATCCGTATTCTGGCGGCCGGCACGCTGGCGGGCGCGCTCTCGCTCGCCCCGGCCATGGCGGCGACCGAAATCCAGTGGTGGCATGCCATGTCCGGCGCCCTGGGCGAAAAGCTGGAGAAGATCGCCAGCGACTTCAACGCCACCCAGACCGACTACAAGATCGTGCCGGTGTTCAAGGGCAGCTATCCCGAGACCATGACCGGCGCCATCGCCGCCTTCCGGGCCAAGCAGAATCCGGCCATCGTGCAGGTGTTCGAGGTGGGCACCGCCACCATGATGGCCGCCAAGGGCGCGGTCTATCCGGTCTACAAGCTCATGGCCGACGCCAAGGAGCCGTTCGACACCAAGGCCTATCTGCCGGCGGTGACGGGCTATTATTCCGACACGGCGGGGAACCTGCTGTCGTTCCCGTTCAACTCGTCCACGACGATCCTGTATTACAACAAGGATCTGTTCAAGAAGGCCGGGCTGGATCCCAACACCCCGCCCAAGACCTGGCCCGAAGTGGAGGCCATGAGCCAAAAGCTGCAAGCGGCCGGCGTGCCCTGCGGCTTCACCACCCAATGGCCGTCCTGGGTGAATGTGGAGAACCTCTCCGCCTTCCATAACGTGGCCATCGGCACCAAGCAGAACGGCATGGGCGGGCTCGACACCGTGCTGGAGATCGACAATCCGCTGGTGCAGCGGCATTGGGAGAAGCTGGCCGAGTGGCAGAAGACCAAGCTGTTCGACTATGGCGGACGCCAGGCCAAGGCGGATCCGAAATTCTTCTCCGGCGAATGCGGCATCTCCATCGGCTCGTCCGCCGCCCGCGCGGCGATCCTGGCCAATGCCAAGTTCGAGCTGGGCTACGGCATGTTGCCCTATTGGCCCGACGTGAAGGGCGCGCCGCAGAATTCCATCATCGGCGGCGCCACCTTGTGGGTGCTCTCCGGCCGGCCGCAGGCGGAATATCAGGGCGCGGCGAAGTTTTTCACCTATCTCTCCCGTCCCGAGGTGCAGGCCTGGTGGCACCAGCAGACCGGCTATCTGCCCATCACCCAGGCCGCCTATGACCTCTCCAAGAGCCAGGGCTTCTACGCCCAGAACCCCGGCACCGACGTGTCCATCCTGCAGATGACGCTGAACCCGCCCACGGAGAATTCCAAGGGCCTGCGCTTCGGCTCGTTCGCGCAGATCCGCGACGTGATCGAGGAGGAGCTGGAGCTGACCCTGGCGGGGAAGAAGACCGCAAAGGAGGCCCTCGCCGAGGCCCAGCAGCGCGGCAATGTCTTGCTGCGGTCCTTTGAGCAGGCGAACAAGTAAGGCGAGACGGGCCTCTCGGATTTCACCCTCCCCCCTTGCGGGGGAGGGCAGGGAGTGGGGTGAAACGGCCGGGGACAAGTACGACACCGCCGGTGAGCGCGCAGGCGCTCCGGGCAGGACATATGAGGACCGGGCGAGCCTCGCGCCGCGCATCATCGGCGCGCGTTTCACCCCCCTCCCCACCCCTCCCCCGCAAGGGGGGAGGGAGCATCGCGCGGGGGTGAATCGCGTCGCAACCCCACGTGCCCGCCCCCACGTCCCGCCCCTACCGGACCCCGCCCATGCAGGCCAAGCGCGTCACCTTCAAAGGCCGGCTCCTCCCCTATCTGCTGCTGGCGCCGCAATTGGCGGTGACGGCAGTGTTCTTCCTGTGGCCCGCCGCCCAGGCGCTGGTGACCTCGCTTTATGCGGAGGACGCCTTCGGCCTCTCGCGCCAGTTCGTCGGGCTGGCGAATTTTGCCGCGCTGTTCAGCACCACCACCTATCTGCGCGCCATCGGCGTGACGCTGGTCTTCTCCGCCAGCGTGGCCCTGGGGTCGCTGGCTCTGGGACTGGCGCTCGCCTTGGCCGCCGAGCGGGCCGGCCGGCTGGCGCCCTGGTATCGCGCGCTGTTGATCTGGCCCTATGCGGTGGCGCCCGCGGTGGCCGCCATCCTGTGGTGGTTCATGTTCAACCCCAGCGTCGGGGTGATGGCCCGCGGCCTGGGGATGCTGGGCATCTCCTGGAACCACTTCCTCAATGGCGACCAGGCCCTGCTGCTGGTGATCCTCGCCGCCACCTGGAAGCAGATCAGCTACAATGTGCTGTTCTTCTATGCCGGGCTCCAGGCCATTCCCCGCGCGCTGATCGAGGCCGCCGCGCTGGATGGGGCGGGGCCGTTCCGGCGCTTCACCGCCATCGTCTGGCCGCTGCTGGCGCCCACCACCTTCTTCCTGGTGGTGGTGAACATCACCTACGCCTTCTTCGACACCTTCGGCATCATCCACGCCACCACCTCCGGCGGCCCCGGGCAGGCCACCACCACCTTGGTCTACAAGGTGTTCAAGGATGGCTTCGTGAGCCTGGACCTGGGCAGTTCCTCGGCGCAATCGGTGGTGCTGCTGGTCATCGTGATGGCGCTCACCGTCCTCCAGTTCCGCCACATCGAGCGCAAGGTGCATTACTGATGGCGGGCGGCGGCGAACAGGCGGGACGCATGGTGGAGCGCGGCCGGGGGCTGACCGTGCTGGCCCACGCGGTGCTGGTGCTGGGCGTGGCGGTGATGGTGCTGCCGGTCTATCTGGCCTTCATCGCCTCCACCCATCCGGGGACGGATTTCCTCACCGGCCGCATCGGCTTCCTGCCCGGCGGGCAGATGCTGGAGAATTATGCCGCGGTGCTGGTCTCCGGCGCGCCCACCGCGGGCTTTCCCCCGGTGGGGCCGATGATGTGGAACTCCCTGGTGATGGCCATGGGGGTGGCGGTGGGCAAGATCGCCATCTCGCTGCTCTCCGCCTTCGCCATCTGCTATTTCCGCTTTCCGTTCCGGGTGGCGGCGTTCTGGATCATCTTCATCACCCTGATGCTGCCGGTGGAGGTGCGCATCCTGCCCACCTTCGCGGTGGTGGCGAGCCTGGAATTGGTGAACACCTCCGGCGGCCTGATCCTGCCGCTGATCGCCAGCGCCACCGCCACCTTCCTGTTCCGGCAGGTGTTCATGACCATTCCCGACGAACTCACGGAGGCGGCGCTGATCGATGGCGCAGGACCCCTGCGCTTCTTCTGGTCGATCCTGCTGCCGCTGTCGCGGGCCAACATCGGGGCGCTGTTCGTCATCCTCTTCATCTATGGCTGGAACCAGTATCTGTGGCCTTTGATGGTGACCTCGGACAGCGCCCATTACACCATCATCACCACCCTCCAGCGGCTCGCCGCCACGGCTTTGGAGGAGGCGCCGGTCTGGCATCTGGTGATGGCCACCGCGATCCTCGCCATGCTGCCGCCGGTGGTGGTGATCGTGGTGATGCAGCGCCTGTTCGTCGCCGGGCTGATCGAGGCGGAGAAATAGGGCCCTGTGCCGGGACAGGCCGTAGCTCAAGGGGTTGCGCGCATTTGCATACACAGCCACGCTGAAAGCCATTTTTTGCCTATTTTTTCATCCTCTGCCCACAGGCAGGGCACGGCGCCCGCGCCGGCCGGCCCGGCGGACCCTGCGTTTTCAAGGCTTTCCTCCTGGCACACGGCTTGCTTTATCTATGTCAGAGTTGGTGGCTAGGGTTCCGGCGTCGCGTGCGGCGTGCTGGTCCGAGAGCTGCCACCGATCCGGGAGACATCCGGGTCGGGTGCACGGCGGGACAAAAGCCCGGGAGACCTCGGTGGCCAAGGAATTGGCGGCACTCGGGTTTCCGCCAATTCCCCAACGTTCAACGCAACCAGACGTTCGACGCAAGGGGACCAACATGCGCGCTACGCTTTCCAGTCTTGTGACATCGGCCTTTTCCCGCCGCGGCGCAGTGCGCGGCCTGGCCGGGGCCGCGGCTCTCGCCCTGGTGCTGGGGCCGCTGGCCGGCCCCGCCGCCGCCGCCCCCAAGAAGGACTTCAAGGTCGCCTGGTCGATCTATGTGGGCTGGATGCCCTGGGGCTATGCCGCCGACAACGGCATCGTCAAGAAATGGGCCGACAAATACGGCATCACCATCACCGTGACCCAGTTCAACGACTATGTGGAGAGCATCAATCAATACACCGCCGGCGCCTTCGATGCGCTGACCGTGACCAACATGGATACCCTCTCCGTGCCCGCCGCCGGCGGCGTCGACACCACTGCCGTCATCGTCGGCGACTTCTCCAACGGCAATGACGCGGTGATCCTGAAGGGCAAGGATAATCTCGCCGCCATCAAGGGCCAGAAGGTCAATCTGGTGGAATTCTCGGTCTCCCATTATCTGCTGGCCCGCGCCCTGGAGAGCATCAAGCTCTCCGAGCGGGACGTGAAGGTGGTCAACACCTCCGACGCCGACATGGTGGCCGCCTACAAGACCAAGGCCGTGACGGCGGTGGTGACCTGGAACCCGCTGGTCTCCGAAATCCTGGCGGAAAAGAGCGCCAAGAGCGTCTTCGACAGCTCCAAGATCCCCGGCGAGATCATGGATCTGATGGTCGCCAACACCCAGACGCTCAAAGACAACCCGGACTTCGGCAAGGCCCTGGCCGGCATCTGGTATGAGACTGTCACCCTGATGACCGCCGACACCGAGGCCGGCAAGGCGGCGCGCGCCGCCATGGGCAAGGCCTCCGGCACGGATCTGGCCGGTTTCGACAGCCAGCTGAAGGCCACCAAGCTGTTCGACAAGGCCGCCGACGCGGTGGCGTTCGTCAAATCGCCGGCGGTGGGCACCACCATGGACCGGGTGCGCAAGTTCCTGTTCGAGAAGAAGCTGCTGGGCGAGAACGCCAAGTCCGCCGACGCGGTGGGCATCGCTTTGCCCGACGGCAAGGTGCTGGGCAGCGACAAGAATGTGAAGTTCCGCTTCGTCGACACCTATATGGCGCTCGCCGCCGACGGCAAGCTGTGAGGGGGCGTTCGTGATTGGCCGGCCGCCCCCAGGCGCGCCGCAAACCCTCCCCCCTTGCGGGGGAGGGCAGGGAGGGGGGTGAAACGGCAACCGCCGGGCCCCCCCGCTTCCGGTGAGCGAAAAAGGCCACCGGACGCTCGAAACGAAGGACATGGGGTGACACCCGAAACCGCCTTAGGCGGCGCGCGTTTCACCCCCCTCCCCACCCCTCCCCCACAAGGGGGGAGGGAGCCCCCCAGCCCCGCCCGCACGATCGAACCCATAGGAGGCAGCAGGATGCGACTGATCAACCGCCGGCCGGACCGCACCGCCATGCTGCTGCTGGCGATGCTGCCGTTCGCTCTGGTGATCCTGGCCTATATCCTCGGCTCGGCGGCGCGCCTCGCGGAGAACCCGGCCGACAAATTGCTGCCCAGCCTCGGCACCCTGGGCGATGCCATCGCCCGCACTGCCTTCTTCCCCGATGCCCGCACCGGCGACTATCTCCTGCTCACCGACACGCTGGCCTCTCTTGATCGGCTGCTCAGCGCCTTGGCCCTGTCCACCGCCATCGCCTTGGTGGTGGGCGTGCTGATCGGCCTGCTGCCGGCCGTGCGGGCGCTCTTGGCGCCGTTCGTGGCCATGGTCTCCATGGTGCCGCCGCTGGCGCTGCTGCCCATTCTGTTCATCGTCATGGGCCTGGGCGAGACGTCGAAAATCGCGCTCATCACCATCGGGGTGACGCCGTTCCTGATCCGCGATCTGGCCATGCGGGTGCAGGAACTGCCGCGCGAGCAGATCATCAAGGCCGAGACGCTCGGGGCCTCCTCCTGGCAGATCGCCTTGCGGGTGGTGCTGCCGCAGATCCTGCCGCGGCTCATCGACGGCGTGCGGCTGTCGCTGGGGCCGGCCTTCCTGTTCCTCATCGCCGCCGAGGCCATCGCCGCGGAATCGGGCCTCGGCTATCGCATCTTCCTGGTGCGGCGCTATCTGGCCATGGATGTGATCCTGCCCTATGTGGCCTGGATCACCTTGCTGTCGGTCATCATGGATTATGCTTTGGTGCGCCTGCGCCAGGCGGCGTTTCCCTGGTTCGGCGGGAGGGGCGCATGACCGCGATCTCGATCCAGCACCTGTGGAAGGACTATGGCGACCAGATCGTCCTGGAAGACATCAATCTGGAGTTCAGCGCCCGCTGCTTCGTGGCCCTGGTCGGCCCCTCCGGCTGCGGCAAGACCACGTTTTTGCGCATCCTGCTGAGCGAGGAAACCCTCACCCGCGGCCAGGTGCTGATCGACGGCCAGCCGCTCGCCCGCGAGCCCGGCGCCGATCGCGGCGTGGTGTTCCAGCGCTATTCGGTGTTCCCGCATCTCACCGTGCTGGGCAATGTGCTGCTCGCCGCCGAGCTGCCCAAGGCGCCCTTCACCGGCCGCCTGTTCGGCGCCGCCCGGCGGGCGGCGCAGGAGGAAGCGCGCGCCCTCATCGCCGAAGTGGGGCTGGCGGGGGCGGAGGACAAATACCCCGCCGCGCTCTCGGGCGGCATGCAGCAGCGCTTGGCCTTGGCCCAGGCCATCATGCGCAAGCCCAAGATCCTGCTGCTGGACGAACCGTTCGGCGCACTGGATCCCGGCATCCGCGGCGACATCCACACCCTGATGCGCAAATTGTGGAACAGCTGCGAAATGAGCGTGGTGATGGTGACCCACGATCTGAAGGAAGCCTTCACTCTGGCCACCCGCGTCATCGCTTTCGAGCGCAAGCGCAACCGGCCCGAGGAGCGCGAGCGCTTCGGCGCCACGGTGGCCCATGACATCGAGGTCTGGCCGCCGCGCATCGCCGGCCAGTTGCGCTTTGACACCCCGCACCGGGACGACCCGGCTGCCTCCACCGCCCCCCGCCGGGACGACCCGGCACTCATGAGCGTCTAAGGAGAGGACCACATGACTGCCGATGCCGAAACGCTGGCGCTGATCGAAGCCAACAAGCGCCGCTATGAGGAACTGAAGGCTGCCAGCCACGCGCCCGCCACCCTGCCGCCGCCCACGCCGCGCGGCAGCGTGCTGCTGCCGGCCGGCGAGCTCACGCGCGAGATCATTCCCGGCGGCTGGTATTGGACCACGCGGCTGAACGCCGGCGAGGCGCTGCGCATCGCCTTGGTGGATGGCCCCGCCTCCGTCGCCTTCATCGCCTGGAACGCCGCCGACACCTCCGAACGGCTGAACTATGCCGACACGGTGAAGATCCAGTGGACCGCCGCGCTGGGCAAGGGCCGGGTGCTGTTCTCCGACATGGGCCGGGTGATGGTCTCGCTGATCGAGGACACCACCGGCGCCCATGACGCGCTGGCGGGCGGCTCCACCCGCGCCTCCAACCGCGCCCGCTACGGCCACAAGACGCTGCGCAACACGCGGGACAATTTCATCCTGGCCGCCGGCAAGCTGGGGCTGGATCGCCGCGACATTCCCCCCTGCCTCACCTTCTTCGCCCCCGTGCGCACCGCGGACGAAGGCAAGTTGGTGTGGGGTGACGATACCCGGCAGGCCGGCGACTTCGTGGACCTGCGAGCGGAGATGGACCTCATCGTCGCGCTGTCCAATTGCCCGCACCCGCTCGACCCCGCGCCCGATTACGCGCCCGGGCCGGTGGAGGCGATCCGCTTTGCCGCGCCGCCTGCCGGGCCGGACGATCTGTGCCGCACCGCCACCGCCGAGGCCGCCCGCGGCTTCGACAACCTCGCGCGCTGAAGGAGGCCAGCATGACCCGGACTTCGTTCGTCGCCGCCCCCGTGCGCGGCACCAAGACCACCCCCAAGGCGCCCATCCACACCTACCGCATCGCCGCCCAGGCGCCGTGGTCCGGCCTCGTCAAGCGCGGCCAGTCCATCCGCATCGTCGATCTGGAAGGCCAGCAGGCGGTGGACACGTTGTTCTACCGCGCCGATGCCTTCGCCGAGCGCTATTCCTCCCAGGACACGGTGCGGGTGCAGGGAGCCGCCTATGTCACCACCGGCACCCGACTGATCTCCAACGAAGGCCACCTCATGGCCACCGTGATCGCCGATACCTGCGGCCGGCATGACACCTCGGCGGGCGCCTGCTCGTGCGAGAGCAACACCGTGCGCTTCGGCCACCACACCAAATATCTGCACGCCTGCCGCGAGAATTTCGTGCTGGAAGTCACCAAGCACGGCATGTCCAAGCGCGACATCGTGCCCAACATCAACTTCTTCATGAACGTGCCCATCGAGCCCTCGGGCGAATTGGCCATCGTGGATGGGGTGTCGAAGCCCGGCGATTACGTGGAGCTGCGGGCGGAGATGGACCTGCTCTGCGTCATCTCCAACTGCCCGCAGATCAACAATCCCTGCAACGGCTTCAACCCCACCCCGATCGAAGTGCTGATCTTCCCGGGCGACGAGGCCTGAGCCATGTTCTCCACCGTTTTGATTGCCAACCGGGGCGAGATCGCCGGCCGGATCATCCGGACTTTGCGCAAGATGAGCATTCGCTCAATTGCGGTCTATTCCGATGCGGACCGCTTCACGCGGCCCGTAATGGACGCAGACGCCGCGCTCCGCCTCGGCCCGGCGCCTGCGTCCGAGAGCTATCTGGACGTGGAGGCGGTGATCGCCGCCTGCAAGGCCAGCGGCGCGCAGGCGGTGCATCCCGGCTATGGCTTCCTGTCGGAGAATGTGGGCTTCGCCGAGCGCCTCGCCGCCGAAGGCATCGCCTTTATCGGGCCGCGCCCGGAGCATCTCAAAGCCTTCGGGCTGAAGCATACGGCACGCGAGATTGCGGAGGCCAGCGGCGTGCCGCTGCTGCCCGGCAGCGGCCTGTTGGCGGATGTGGAGGCGGCGCTGGCGGCGGCCGAGGCCATCACCTATCCGGTGATGCTGAAGAGCACCGCCGGCGGCGGCGGCATCGGCATGCAGCTGTGCGCCACGCCGGAGGAATTGCGCGAGACCTTCGAGCGGGTGCAGCGCACGGCCCGCGCCAGCTTTGGCGATGCACGGGTCTATCTGGAGCGGTTCGTGGCGGCCGCGCGCCATGTGGAAGTGCAGATCTTCGGCGACGGCCGGGGCCATGTGGTGGCGTTGGGCGAGCGCGACTGCTCCCTGCAACGCCGCAACCAGAAGGTGATCGAGGAAACCCCGGCGCCGCTGCTCTCCGATGACACCCGCAAGCGCCTCCACGCCGCCGCCGTGGCGCTGGGACAGAGCGTCTCTTATGCCTCCGCCGGCACGGTGGAGTTCATCTATGATCCCATCCGCCAGGAATTCTACTTCCTGGAGGTGAACACCCGGCTGCAAGTGGAGCATCCGGTCACCGAGGCGGTGTTCGGCATCGACCTGGTGGAATGGATGATCCGCCAGGCGGCCGGCGAAGATCCCATCGCGGAGGCCGGCCCGCTCACCCCCAAGGGGGCGGCGCTGGAGGCGCGGGTCTATGCGGAAATCCCCCACGCCAATTTCCAGCCCAGCGCCGGCCTGCTGACCCAGGTGCGGTTTCCCGCCGGGGTGCGGGTGGATGGCTGGGTGGAGACCGGCACGGAAGTGACGCCCTTCTATGACCCCATGCTGGCCAAGATCATCGTCACGGGTCACGACCGCCCCGCCGCCATCGCCGCCTTGCAGGAGGCGCTGGCCGCCACCGCCATCAGCGGCATCGAGACCAATCTGGATTATCTGCGCGCCATCGCCGCCTCGGATCTTCTGGGCTCGGGGCTGGTGGCCACCACGGCGCTGAAGGATTTCGCCTTTCGCCCGCACAGCATCGAGGTGCTCAGCCCCGGCGCCCAGTCCAGCCTGCAGGAACTGCCGGGACGTCTGCATCTCTGGCATGTGGGCGTGCCCCCCAGCGGCCCCATGGATGCCCGCTCCTTCCAGCGCGCCAATACGCTGGTGGGCAATGCCCCCACCACCGCGGCCCTGGAACTCACCGTCAATGGCCCGACCCTGCGCTTCCATGCGGCGACGCAGGTGGCGCTCTCCGGGGCCGAAATGCCGGCGCTGCTGGATGGCATGGCGATGTCCCATGACGCGCCGTTCGCGGTCTCTGCTGGTCAAGTACTCAGCATCGGCACCATCGCCGGGCCGGGCCAGCGCGCCTATCTGGCGGTGGCCGGCGGCTTTGATGCGCCCGAAGTGCTGGGCTCGCGCGCCACCTTCGCGCTGGGCGCGTTCGGCGGCCATGCCACCGGCACGCTGAAAGGTGGCGATGTGCTGCATCTGGCCGGCGCCGATCCCGTGGACGCGCTCGTGGTAGCGGCCGCGCCCCTCACCCGTGCCTGGGAGATCGGCGTGGTCTACGGCCCCCATGGGGCGCCGGACTTCTTCCAGGATACGGACATCGCCGACCTGTTCGCCGCCACCTACGAGGTGCATTTCAACAGCGCCCGCACCGGCGTGCGGCTGATGGGGCCGACGCCGCGCTGGGCGCGCACAGATGGCGGCGAGGCGGGGCTCCACCCGTCCAACCTGCACGACAATGCCTATGCGGTGGGGGCGATCGACTTCACCGGCGACATGCCCATCATCCTCGGGCCGGATGGCCCTTCGCTGGGCGGCTTCGTCTGCCCGGCGGTGATCGCCCGCGACGAGCAATGGAAGATGGGGCAGTTGAAGCCGGGCGACACCGTGCGCTTCCAGCCCGTGGCGCGCCGGGATGACGCCATC
Source organism: Azorhizobium sp. (assembly GCA_965227945.1). Lineage (GTDB taxonomy): Bacteria > Pseudomonadota > Alphaproteobacteria > Rhizobiales > Xanthobacteraceae > Azorhizobium. The sequence continues at coordinate 1,004,471 of CBDDGQ010000006.1, forward strand.
GCCGGTCCGACGGTCGTCAGCGCCCCGCCCGACACCGGCTCGCCCGTCATCGCCCGGCGGGACGATGGCCCGGTGCCCGTGGTCTATCGCCGCCAGGGCGACGACAATCTGCTGGTGGAGTTCGGCGACATGACGCTGGACATCGCCCTGCGCCTGCGCGCCCATCTGCTGGCGCAGGCGGTGGCCGGGGCCAAGCTCCCCGGCCTGATCGACCTGACGCCAGGCATCCGCTCGCTCCAGATCCATTATGACGGCACCAGCCTCACCCGCGCCCGGCTGGTGGGGGCGCTGCAGGAGATCGAGCAGGGTCTGCCCAAGGCCGAGGAGGTGGTGGTGCCCAGCCGCACCGTGCATCTGCCGCTGTCGTGGAACGATCCCGATGCGGAACTGGCCATGCGCAAATACCAGGAGTTGGTGCGGCCCAATGCGCCCTGGTGCCCGTCCAACATCGAGTTCATCCGCCGCATCAACGGCCTGCCTGATGAGCAGGCGGTCAAGGACATCGTGTTCGATGCCCGCTATCTGGTACTCGGCCTGGGTGATGTCTATCTCGGCGCGCCGGTGGCCACCCCCGTCGATCCGCGCCACCGGCTGGTGACGACAAAATACAATCCCGCCCGCACCTGGACGCCGGAGAATGCGGTCGGCATCGGCGGCGCCTATATGTGCATCTATGGCATGGAGGGGCCGGGCGGCTATCAATTGTTCGGCCGCACCATCCAGGTGTGGAACACCTGGCGCTCCACCCCGGCCTTCGCGCCGGGCACGCCCTGGCTGCTGCGCTTCTTCGATCAGATCCGCTTCTTCCCGGTCTCTCACGCTGAACTCACCGAAGCCCGCGCCGCCTTCCCGCACGGGGCCTATCCCGTGCGCATCGAGGACGGCACCTTCTCCTACGCCGACTATGCGGCTGGGCTTGAGCGGGATGCCGCCTCCATCACCGCCTTCAAGACCCGCCAGCAGGCCGCCTTCGAGGCCGAGCGGGCGCGCTGGAAGGCGGAGGGGCTGGACAGCTTCGTGCCCGACGACGGCGGGCCGGTGGTGGCGGTGGATGCCATTCCCGACGGCTGCTTCGGCGTCAGCGCCACGGTGCCCGGAAATGTGTGGAAGGTCCTGGCTGAACCCGGAGCGACCGTCGCGGCGGGCGAGACGCTCGCCATCATCGAGAGCATGAAAATGGAAATCGCCATCACCGCCCCGGCGGCGGGTCGGGTGCGGGAGGTGCGGGTGGTGCCCGGCCGCACCCTGCGCGGCGGCGACGTGGTCGCCGTGCTGGAAACGGTCACCGCAGAGGAGGCCTTGGCATGACTGAGAGCGCGCATACCCCATCGCCCGTCCTGCCCCTGGTGGTGGTGGGGGCGCATCTGAGCGGCATGCCGCTCAATGGCGAACTCACCGGCAATGGGGGCACGCTCCTGCGCTGCTGCCGCACGGCGCCGGACTATCGGCTCTATGCCCTGCCCGGCACCACGCCGGAAAAGCCCGGCTTGGTGCGGGCGCCCGGCTTCGCCGGGCCGGGGGTGGAGGTGGAGGTGTGGGGGCTGTCCGAGGCCGCCTTCGGGCGCTTTGTCGCCGCCATTCCCGCACCCTTGGGCGTGGGCAAGATCCGCCTGGAGGACGGCGCCGAGGTCTCCGGCTTCCTGTGCGAGGCGCATGCGGTGGCGGGGGCGGCGGAGATCACCGCTCTGGGTGGCTGGCGGGCTTATATGGCCACGCGCCGCTCCTAGGCGCGGCCACTGGCGCGCCCCAAGGACGGTCATCCGGGCGGTTCCCCCAGCCGCTCGAACAGCCAGCGTCCGGCGGGGCCCAAAGGCTCGTCCTGGCGGTGGACGGCGGCGATCGGCAGGTGCGTCACCGCCCGCGCCGACATCTCTTCGGCAAACGCGAGGCGCACCAGCCGGCCGGCGGCCAGATCCTCCGCCACCTGCGGCAGCGGCAGGCTGCCCCAGCCGATGCCATCGCGGATCAAGGCCTGCTGGATGGCGGGGTCGGTGACGCGCCAGGTCCGCAGGGCCACCACCCGCCGGTCGTCTCCCGGCCGCGCCTCCGCGCGCTCGCTCAGCACAATCTGCACATCCTCCCGCAACGCCCCCTCGTCCAGGGGGGCCCGGATGCGGGCCAAAGGATGGGACGCGGCGGCCACCGCCACCAGTTCGACGGCGGTGATGGGGCGGCGCACCAAGTCGTCCGGCAGCAGGAAATCGATGAGGATGCGCAGATCGGCCTCGCCGGGCAGGACGCCGGGAAACGCGCGCCCGAAGGCCAGGGAGAAGGGCAGGCTGGAAATCCGCACCTGCACCGTCGGGAAGGCATCCCGGAACGCCGCCAAGGCGGGGGAGAGAAGGCCCATCGGGATCGTCGCCGAGACCAGCACCCGCACCTCCGCCTCCAGGCCCCGCGCCATGTTCTGCGCGATGGCCCGGAAGCGGCCGACATCATCGACGATGCGGCGGGCTTGCGGCAGCAGGATCCGGCCCTCGCGGCTGAGCGTGGGCCGGTAGGAGGAGCGATCGAAGACGGCCGTGCCGATCTGGGTCTCCAGTTTCTGGATGGCGTAGGTGACCGCCGACTGGGCCCGGTTCAGCATCCGGGCGGCCGCGGAAAAGCTGCCGGTCTCCACCACCGCCACGAACACGCGCAATTGGTCGAGGGAGAGCCCGTCATAGTCCATGCGACCTCCATCGCATTTTTCGATCAAGACTATCCATACAATGCCGGTTTTTTAGATGAACGAGCAAGGGCATCTTCGCGGCATCCATCCACCCCCATTCCGAGGCTTCCCCATGCCGTCTGCCCACGTGTCCCGCCCGACTGCGCTCCCGCCAACCGGACGCGCGCTCCCGGCTGCGATCTGGCTCGCCCAGATCATCCTCGCCGTGCTGTTCTGCATGGCCGGCGTCACGAAGCTCAGCATGCCGATCTCCGATCTCTTCGCCATGATGCCCTGGACCGGACAGGTGTCCCCCGCCTTCGTGCGGTTCATCGGCCTCATCGATCTGGCCGGCGGCGTCGGCATCCTGTTTCCGGCGCTCCTGCGCATCAGGCCGTCCCTCACGGTGGCCGCGGCGTTGGGCTGCGTGGTGCTCCAGGGGCTGGCCTTCGGCTTCCATGCGGTGCGCGGGGAGTTCGCGGTGCTGCCCCTCAACGTGGTGCTGTTCGCGCTGTCGGCATTCGTGCTCTGGGGCCGCGGCGCCGCCGCCCCGATCCATGCGCGCGCCTGACGGCATGGCAGATCCCGTCATGCCGCCCCGATGCGCCCCGGGCGGTCCGCGAACCGGATCGGGAACCCCATGAAGACCCAGGCGCTTGCCATCCTCGGCGCGCTCCTGATCGGCGGCGCAATAGCCCTGTTGGGAATCGGATATGTCACCGGGGCGGGCGCCGCCACACAGGCGCAGACGCAGATACGCCCCAAGCCGCACCGCCTGGTGATCCTGGTCGATTCCGACGACCGCAAGGTGATGGGGCATGCCATCAGCTATGCGGCGAATATCGCCCGGGCGCATGCGGACAAGCATGAGCGGGTAGCGATCGAGATCGTGGCCAACGGCAGCGGCATCACGCTCCTGCGCGACGACATCTCGCCGCTCAAGCAGCCCCTCGCGGCGCTGCGTCAGGCGATCCCGGACCTCGTGCTGTCCATGTGCGACTCCTCCCGCCAGATCGCCGCGCAGAAGGAGGGGCACGCCATTGACCCCATCCCCGGCGCCCGCCTCGTGCCCTTCGGCATCGGCCGGGTGATGGAGTTGCAGGAAGCCGGCTGGAGCTTCATCCATGGATGACGCCGTGCCGGCGGCGCCCGGCCTCACGCGGCGGACGCTGCTGGCGGCGCTCGGCCTCCCGGCGCTGATCCCGGTTTTCCGCACGCCGGCGCAGGCGCAGGCCCGCGCTATCCCGCCGGCGTTCCGCACCGCGCGGCGTCAGTTCACCCTCCTGGAGCCGGTCAGCCGGCTGCCCACCGTCACGCTCAGCGACCTCAGGGGGCACCCTGTCGCTCTCGCGCCGCCGCGCGGAAAAGTCATGCTCATCAACATCTGGGCGAGTTGGTGCGCGGCCTGCCAGACGGACCTGCCACTGCTGGAGCGCTTTCACGCGGCGCGGCCCGACATCGCGGTGGCGGCGGTCTCCACTGACCAGATCGTGGCCCGGCAGAGCCTGGAGCTGTATCTGGCCAAGCTTGGCGTCCGCACCCTGCCGATCTATCGCGATCAGGCCGGCGTGCTGGCCAGCGACACCGGGACGGGCAACGCCCCGCTGCGGGTGCCGGGCATGCCCATCACCTATCTTGTCACGCCGACGGGCGGGATCGCCGGCTACATCCAGGGGGTGGCGGACTGGTTGGCGGACGATGCGCAGCGCCTGCTGGACTATTATGCGGCCACTTGAGGCGCCTCTCATCGCCGCCGTCACTGCCTGAGGCTCCGTCGCCACCCAGGCCGTTATTTTGCGCTGCAACATGCATGCATCGCCGCGCCGATGCGTCCGCACCCGGCCACAGGTGTTGAGATCTTGGCGCCATGCCGGCCGGCGCCGCATGTCGCAAAATGCGCGAGCCCCATGCGTGCAGCGCACCAAAATTTGCCGCGCCGATCGCCGCGCGCAGAAACTTTTAGATCGGTCTAAAAAGTCGTTGACCGCCCCCGAACCCCTCCCTTAGACAATCGATCTGTCGCACGGTCCGAACGGCCGGCGACACCCCGTTTCGCATCTCTGATGCGGCGGAAGACCGAAAGCTGCGGTCCGGTTTCGCACCCGCCGGACACGCAGGTCCGTGTCAGTTTCCGGGCCATGGCCGGGGGAGAACGCCAAGGTGAAGACGCGCAAGGGACACGGGCCCGCGGACGCCGCCAGCGTCCCCGCATCCGGCATCCGGCCGGCCGCGCCGGGGCCGGTGGGCCGGGTGACGCTGAACGACATTGCCGCCCATGCCGCCGTCTCCCGCGCCACCGTGTCGCTCGTGCTGCGCAAGAGCCCGCTGGTGGCGGAAGCGACCCGCGCCAAGGTGGACGCGGCCATGCTCGAGCTGGGCTATGTCTACAACCGGCGGGCCGCCAATCTGCGCTCCGGCGCCTCGCGCACCATCGGCCTGGTGCTGTGCGAGATCATCACCCCCAACTATGCCCAATTCACCTGCGGCATCGATGATGTGCTGGCGGACGAAGGCTATGTGGCCTTCATCACCAATGCCGACGAAGACCCCATCCGCCAGCGCGATCTGCTGGTGCGCATGCAGGAGCACGGGGTGGACGGCATCGTGCTGGTGCCGGCCGAGGACACCCGCCCCGACGCCATGGCCGATGCCCATTGCCTGGGCGTTCCCAGCGTGGTGGCGCAGCGCCGGGTGGAGGGCTTTCCCGCCGATTATGTCGGCCCCGATTATGCCGCCGGCATGGAATTGGTGACCGAGCATCTGATCTCGCTGGGCCACCGCAACATCGCCTTCATCGGCGGCGTGCGGCGCATTGCGCCCTTGTCCGAACGCCTCGCCGGATTTCGCAAGGCGCTGCGCCGCCACCGGCTAAAGAGCGGCCCGGTGGTGCCCTGCCCGGTGCTGGATCGCGCCGACGGCTATGCCGCCGCCCGCGGCCTGTTCGCCGGCGCCGACGCCCCCACCGCCGTGGTCTGCTACAACGATGTGGTGGCCTTCGGCGTCATGCTGGCGCTCACCGAGCGCGGCCTGGTGCCGGGCCAGGACGTGGCCGTGGTGGGCTGCGACGACGTGGCGGAGGCCGGCCTGCATCGGCCCGCGCTGACCACCTTCACTACCGATCCCCGCGTGGTGGGCCGCGAGGCGGCCCGCCTGCTGCTGCGGCGGATCGAAAATCCCGACCGGCCGCCGGAGCAGATCATCGTGCCGCCCCGCCTCATCATCCGCCAGTCCTGCGGCGCCGCCCCCGGGCAGCGCAGCCGGGCGACGCGCACGCCCCTTCAGTCCCCCTCTCGCACGCCGGGCCGGCGCACCACGGCCCGCGCCGCCCAACCTTAAGAGGACGCGCGAGATGACCTACGTCTTCCAGTTCGGTGAAGTGTTCAATGCCTGGCCCGAGCTGCTGCTGGGCGCCTGGCTCACCATCCGCCTCTCGGCCATGGCCATGGCCATCGGCTTGGTGGTCGCCATCGCCTGCGCCCTGGGCAAGACCGGCGGCCCGCGCCCGGTGCGCTGGCTGGTGGACATCTACGTGGAAGTGGTGCGCAACACCCCCTTCCTGGTGCAGATCTTCCTCATCTTCTTCGGCCTGCCGCGGATGGGGCTGCGGCTCGATGCCAATGAAGCCGCGCTCCTCGCCATGGTGATCAATGTGGGCGCCTATGCCACCGAGATCGTGCGCGCCGGCATCGAGACCATCCACAAGGGCCAGGTCGAAGCCGGTCTCGCGCTGGGGCTGAAGCCGATCCAGGTGTTCTCCTACGTAGTGATCTTCCCGGCGCTGAAGGCCATCTATCCGGCGCTCACCAGCCAGTTCATCCTCTTGATGCTCACCTCGTCCGTGGTGTCGGCCATCTCGGCGGAAGAATTGACCGCCATCGCCAACAATCTGCAATCGCAGACCTTCCGCTCGTTCGAGATCTATATCGTCGTGACCGCCATGTACCTGGTCATGTCGCTGATGTTCGCCGCCGTCTTCGAACTGATCTACCGCGCGGTGTTCGCGCGGTCCGACGCCGCGCGCTGAGGGAGGCGAACCGATGATCCGTCAATTCACCTCCGCCGAACTGATCTTCCTCTTGATGGCGGTGCGCTGGACGCTGCTGCTCTCGGCCATCGCCTTCGTCGGCGGGGCGCTGGGCGGCGTGCTGGTGGCCCTCGCCCGCACCTCCCCTTATGCTTGGCTGCGGGCGCTGGCCGGCACCTATATCCAGATCTTCCAGGGAACCCCGCTGCTGATGCAGCTGTTCCTGGTGTTCTTCGGGGCCACCATGCTGGGCGGCGGCATCGACCCGCTCACCGCCGCCGCCATCGGCCTGACGCTGAACGGCTCGGCGTTCCTGGGCGAGATCTGGCGCGGCTGCATCCAGGCCATTCCCAAGGGCCAGTGGGAGGCCTCCACGGCGCTCGGCCTGCATTATGTGACGCGGATGAAGGAGATCATCATCCCGCAGGCGGCCAAGATCGCGGTGGCCCCCACCGTGGGCTTCCTGGTGCTGCTGGTGAAGAGCACCTCGCTCGCCTCGATCATCGGCTTCGTGGAGCTGACCCGCGCGGGCCAGATCGTCAACAACGCCACCTTCCGCCCGTTCCTGGTGTTCGGGGTGGTGGCGCTGATCTATTTCGCCCTGTGCTGGCCGCTGTCTCTCTATTCGCGGCACCTGGAAAAGAAATTCGGCACCGTCTCGCGCTGAGACGGCGCCTTCGCCAAACCGGGCGCGACGCCCGGAGACGCCCGCCCCCAAGGGGCCTACGGAGGAAGACCTGATGATGTTCGGTTCGGTCCTGAAAACCGCGCGGCGCGTGCTCGCCGCCACCGGGCTCGTGGCGCTGGCCGCCGCGGCCCTGCCCCACGATGCCTCGGCCCAGAGCATCGACGACATTCTGACCAAGAAGAAGATCCAGGTGGGCATGCTGGTGGATCTGCCGCCCTTCGGCCTGCTGGACACCCAGGGCAAGCCGGAAGGCTATGACGCCGACGTCGCCAAGCTCATGGGCAAGTATCTGGGCGTGGAAGTGGAAATCGTGCCGGTCACCGGCCCGAACCGCATTCCCTATCTGCTCACCAGCAAGGTGGACGTGCTGATCGCCACCTTCGGCATCACGCCGGAGCGCGCCAAGCAGGTGCAGTTCTCGATCCCCTATTCCACCATCGAGATCCAGCTGCTCGGCCCCAAGAAGCTGGACGTGAAGACGCTGGACCAGACGGTCGGCAAGAAGATCGCGGTCGCCCGCGCCTCCACCCAGGATACGGCGCTGACCGCCGCGGTGCCCAAGGGCGCCACCATCATGCGCTTCGACGACGATGCCACCGCCGCCCAGGCCTTCATCTCCGGCCAGACCGACCTCCTGGGCTCCAACAACATCATCGGCACCCAGCTGGCCGACGCCAATCCGGACATGGGCATCGAGCGCAAGGTCGTGCTGCGCAGCCAGTACAACGGCATCACGGTGCGCCGCGGCTCCACGGATTTCCTCCAGTGGATCAACACCTTCCTGTATTTCGTGAAGAACAATGGCGAACTGGATGCCATCAATCAGAAGTGGTTCAAGACCCCGCTTCCGGTGATGCCCACGTTCTGATCCGTCCCGCGGGCGCTCCGGCGCCCGCGGTCCCTTCCCTGCCCGATCCGCCTTGCCTGATCCCGGAGACCTGTCATGAGCAGCCCCGCCAGCCTCAGCCCCGCGTCCGGCGCCGCCGGATCCGCGCGCCCGCCGGAGAGCGGCGCGGTCATGATCCGCATGGAGCATGTGGAGAAGTGGTACGGCACCTACCACGCCCTCCAGGATATCAATCTCACCGTCACCTCCGGTGAGCGCATCGTGATCTGCGGCCCGTCCGGCTCGGGCAAGTCCACCTTGATCCGCTGCATCAATGCGCTGGAGCATCACCAGAACGGCCGCATCGAAGTGGACGGCACCGAGGTTGGCTCCTCGTCCAAGAATCTGGACAAGGTCCGCGCCGAAGTGGGCATGGTGTTCCAGTCGTTCAACCTGTTCCCGCATCTGACCATCCTGCAGAACTGCACGCTGGCCCCGCGCAAGGTGCGCGGCACCCCGCCCAAGGAGGCGGAGGCGCAGGCGATGAAGTATCTGGAGCGGGTGCGCATTCCCGAGCAGGCCCACAAATATCCCGGCCAGCTCTCCGGCGGCCAGCAGCAGCGCGTGGCAATCGCCCGGGCGCTGTGCATGAACCCCAAGGTGATGCTGTTCGACGAGCCCACCTCGGCGCTGGATCCGGAGATGGTCAAGGAGGTGCTGGACACCATGATCTCGCTGGCCCAGGACGGCATGACCATGATCTGCGTCACCCATGAGATGGGCTTTGCCCGCCAGGTGGCCGACCGGGTGATCTTCATGGACAAGGGCGAGATCGTCGAGCAGGGTCCGCCCGAGACCTTCTTCGCCAACCCCACCAACGAGCGCACCCGCACCTTCCTCGGCCAGATCCTGCATCACTGAGGGCCGGGCCGCGGCGCCGGCGCTCCCACCCACTCCCGCACAGCGGGGCAGCGTTCCCGCGGGGACCGGATCCGGTCGCCGCCGCCCGCCCCGCCGATGCCGCCCACCCGGCCTCCCGCGCACGCGGGCGGGACCGAACAGGACACCGCCGATGACCGCCCCCGCCGCCCTCATCACCCTCGACTGGGGCACCACTGCCCTGCGCGCCTATCTCCAGACCGCCGATGGCGCCGTGCTGGACAGCCATGCGGCCATGCAGGGCATCATGTCCCTGGACGGCGCCAGCTTCGCCGATGTGCTCACCGCCAATGCCGGCGGCTGGGCCCATGCCCACGGGCCGCTCCCGGTCCTGTTGTCCGGCATGATCGGCAGCCGCCAGGGCTGGGTGGAGGCGCGCTACGTGCCGACCCCTGCCGGCCTTGCCGATCTCGCCGCCGGCCTCACGCCGGTGCCCGACGCGCCGCACCCGTTCGGCCCGGTCAGTATCGTCCCCGGCCTGCTGCGCGAGGATGCGGACACCCCCGACGTGATCCGCGGCGAGGAGGTGGAGGTGTTCGGGGCGCTGCATCGCCTCGGCCGCAGCGACGGCCTGTTCGTGCTGCCGGGCACCCATTCCAAATGGGTGCGGGTGGAGGGCGGACGCATCACCCATTTCTCCACCTACATGACCGGCGAGGTCTTTGCGGCCTTGAAGGGCCACACCATCCTCGGCCGCATGATGCAAGCCCAGCCCGAGGCCCATTCCGCCGAGGGCTTTCGCCGCGGCGTGGACGCGGCCCGCGCCCTGAAGGGCCCCGGCGCCCTGCTGGCGCGGCTGTTCTCGGTGCGCACCCTCGGCCTCACCGGCCGGCTAGGCGAAGAAGACAGCGCGGATTTCCTCTCCGGTCTTTTGATCGGCGCCGAGCTCACCGACGCCACCCACGGCCACACCCCTTTCACCTTGGTGGCCAATCCGGGCCTGACCGAGCGTTACGCCACCGCCGCCGATCTCCTGGGCCTGCCGCACACCCAGGCCCCCGCCGGCAGCGCCCCCGCCGGCCAGTTCGCGGTCGCCCGCGCCGCCGGCCTCATCTGATTGTCCGAGGGATTGCCCATGTCGCTCACCTTCACCGACGCCCTCGCCGCCTGCCCCTTGGTGGCGATCCTGCGCGGCCTCACCCCAGCCGAAGCACCGGCCATCGGCGCCGCTTTGGTGGAGGCCGGCTTCACTTTGATCGAAGTGCCCCTCAATTCGCCCGAGCCGCTCGCCTCCATCCGCCTCATGGCGGACGCCTTTGGTGATCGCGCGCTGATCGGCGCCGGCACGGTGCTGTCCCCCGCCGACGTGGATGCGGTGGCGGAGGCCGGCGGGCGGATCATCGTCATGCCCCATGCGGATCTGGGGGTGATCCGCGCCGCCAAGGCCCGCGGCCTCATCTGCACCCCCGGGGTTGCCACCCCCACCGAGGCGTTCGCCGCCCGCGCCGCCGGGGCCGATGCGCTGAAGCTGTTTCCCGCCGAAGGCATCCCGCCGCAGATCGTCAAGGCCTGGCGCGCGGTGCTGCGCGACATCCCGCTGCTGCCGGTGGGCGGCATCCATGCGGGCAACATGGCCGCCTATCGCGCCGCCGGGGCCAATGGCTTCGGCATCGGCTCGGCGCTCTATGCGCCGGGCAAGAGCGCGGCCGAGGTGGCGGTGGCCGCCGACGCCTTGCTGAAGGCCGCCCGCGCCGCCTTCGCCTGAGGCCGCAACGGCTGCGGCATGGGCGCCTTGGGCGGCCGGGCGGCTTCCCTCCGCCCGCGCGCCCCTCTAGGTTGCGCTGAGGATCGACCTGCCAGCCCCGAGGCCCCATGCGCCGCATCCTCCGCGCTTTGCTGACGCTGTTCTATGCGCTGCTGATCCTCGGGTTCGGGGCCTGGGGCGCGCTGGCGCTGTGGTATCGCTTCCCGTCCGGCACCGAGGCGCGCACCGCCGTTGCCATCGCCTGGGTCCTGCTGATGCTGGGCCTGCTGGTGGCGCTGTTCATCGCCCGCCGCAACCGGGTGCTGGGCACCTTCGTGGTGGCGGTGTCGGTGCTGCTGGGCTGGTGGTCCACCCTGCAGCCCTCCAATGCCCGGGACTGGGCCCCCGATGTCGCCCGCACCGTGCGCGCCACGGTGGAGGGCGACACGCTGAAGCTCACCGACGTGCGCAATTTCGACTGGCGCAGCGCCGACGACTTCACCCCGCGCTGGGAAACCCGCACCTACGATCTCAGCAAATTGCAGAGCATGGACCTCATCGCCGATCATTGGATGGGCGAGGACATCGCCCACACCATGGTCAGCTTCGGCTTTTCCGACGGCCAGTATCTGGTGTGGTCGGTGGAGATGCGGCGGCGCCGCTCCGACGTCTTCTCCGCCATCGCCGGCTTCTTCAAGCAGGCGGAACTGGTGGTGCTGGCCGGCGACGAGCGCGACATGATCCGGCTGCGCACCAACATCCGCCACGAGGACCTGCGGGTCTATCGCCTCACCACCGGGCCGGCGGTGGCCCGGGAGGCGCTGCTGGCCTATGTGGACGAGGCCAACACCCTGGCCGACGCGCCCCGCTGGTACAACACCGCCACCACCAATTGCACCACCGTGGTGTTCAAGATCGCCAAAGCAGTCGCGCCGGGCATTCCGCTGGACTGGCGGGTGTTCGTCTCCGGCTATTTCCCCGATTATGCCTATGACCGCGGTGCGCTCGACCAAAGCCTGCCGTTCCCGGAGCTGCGCGAGCGCGCCAAGCTGACCGCCCGGGCCAATGCCGCCGATGGCGCACCCTCCGCCGACTTCTCCAAGGCCATCCGCGCCGGCGTGCCCGGCATCGCCCCCTGATCCACTGCGGTGGGCCCCGCGCCCAACGCGGTCCGCCTCGACCGGACGCCCCGATGCCGCATGCCCTGAGCCTTCGCCCCGTGACCGATGCGGATTTCACCGCCTGGCTGCCGCTATGGGAGGGCTACAACGCCTTCTATGGTCGCTTCGGCGCCACCGCGTTGCCGGCGGCCGTCACCGCCGTGACCTGGGCACGCTTTCTGGATCCGGCCGAACCCATGCATGCGCTGGTGGCCGAACAGGACGGCACCCTGCTGGGCCTGGCCCATTATCTGTTCCACCGCAGCACCATCGCCGAAGCGCCCGTCTGTTATCTGGAGGATCTGTTCACCCAGCCCGCGGCGCGGGGCGGCGGGGTCGCGCGTGCGCTCATCGCGGCGGTGGCGCAGGCGGCCCGGGCGGCCGGCGCCAGCCAGCTCTACTGGCACACCCACGAGAGCAATGCACAAGCGCGCCGGCTGTATGACCAGGTGGCGGAGTGCTCCGGCTTCTTGCTCTATAGCCACCCGCCGCTCTGAACGGGCGCGGCCTCAGGAATTGAGCTGCAATTCGCCGCGGCGGGCGGCATAGAGGGACTCGCACTCGCCGGCCAACAGTTCCGGCAGCCGGGCTGCGGGCATGGGGCGGGCATAGAAGAAGCCCTGCGCCACCTCGCAGCCGCGCGTGTGCAGGAAGCGCGCCTGGCCCAGGGTCTCGACCCCCTCGGCCACGACCTGCATGCCCAAATTCTTGCCCAGTTCCAGCACCGCGCAGACAATGGCCGCGTCGAACGGATCGCGCTCGATATCCTCGACGAAGCTCTGGTCGATCTTGATGGTATCGATGGGCAATTGCTTGAGATGGGTGAGCGCCGCATAGCCGGTGCCGAAATCATCCAACGCAATGCGCATGCCGGCCCCATAGAGCTGGTCGAGGATCGGCCCCACATGGTCGGCGCGCCGGCCCAGGAACACGGTCTCGGTCACCTCGACGTCGAAATGCGTAGGTGACACCCCTGCCGCATCGAACCGCTCCAGCAGATGCCGGGCGAGGTCGAGATGGGTGAACTGGGCCGGCGAGAGGTTCAGCGCCACCCGGCCGAAGTCGAGGCCGGCGTCCAGCCAGCCGCGCACGTCGCTGGCCACCTGCTGCACCATGGAGTCCCCGATCAGCACTGCCAGGTCCGGGTCCTCGAAGGCCAGATCGAAACCGCCCGGCGCCAGGAAGGCCTGCGGTCCCTGGCGCCAGCGCATCAGCGCCTCGAAGCCGCTGATCCGCCCGGTGACCAGGGAGATCTTCGGCTGGTAGAACGGCACGATGGCATGATTGGCGGCAGCGTCGGTGAGCGCCCGGTGCAGCAGCACCCGCTCCTTCATGGCCTGGCGCATGCTTGGGGAATAGAGCACCGCACGGTTGCGGCCCTGTTGCTTGGCGGCATAGAGCGCTAGGTCCGCATCCTTGAGCAATTCCCCCGGCGCGTGGTCGCCCTCCGGCCGCATGGCGATGCCCACGCTGGCCTTGGTGAACAGGGGGCGGGTGGCGTACATCAGCGGGCGGCGGAAATCGGCGATGATCTCCTGCGCCAGCGTCCGGGCCGTCTCCGGGTCGGACCCGGGCAGCAGGACCACGAATTCATCCCCACCCAGCCGCGCCACCTGCCCGGCCTGCCCCACCAGCGCGATGAGGCGCCGGCCGCTCTCCACCAGCAAGGCATCGCCGGCATCGTGCCCGAAGGTGTCGTTGACATCCTTCAGGCTGTCGAGATCCACCATCAGCAGGCAGATCTTGGCGCCGGTGGCATAGGCCAGTTCCAGATCGCTCTGGAAGGCGCCGCGGTTGGGTAGGCCGGTGAGCACGTCATGGCGGGCCGCATGCCGCACCTGCTGCTCGGCCGCCAGCCGGTCGGTGATGTCCACCACGCCGGAGAGCACGCAGGTCCGGTCGTCGATCTCGATGGTGGTGCCTTCCAGCAGCACGGTGCGGATTTGCCCGCAGCCGAGGCGGATCTGGGTCTCGAAATTGGTCACCTGACCGTGTTGCAGCAACTGCGAGATGAAGGCGTCCCGCGCCTCGGTCCGCACATAGATGTCGTTGACCGAGCGCACCCCAAACTGCTCCGGCGGGCCGCCGAAATAACGCACCCCGGCATCGTTGTAGCGCAGGATCATGCCGGTGCTCAGGTCGGTGATGAGCAGCGGGATCGGGGTCGCCATGAAGGTCTTTTCCAGCAGCTCATTGCTGCGGGCCGACACCGCCTGCGCCCGGCGCTCCGCCTGAATGGCGCCCCAGCCTTGCCGGCTGATGCGGTTGTCGCGCATCAGCACGATGAACAGCGCCACATTCAGCATCACCATCGCCAGCACGAGCCCGAAGGCGCTGCGCGGCTCCGGCGAGAGGCCCAGATAGGCCGCCAGCATCAGCGCGCTGCATGCGGTGCCGTTGATCACGCTCCACCGGAACGCCACCGGCACCGCCAGATAGAAGATCGCCGGCAGCAGCACCACCACCAGAAGCGCGATGTCGCTATGGGAGGTGACCAGCATCGCCACCGCCGCGGCGGTGACCCATTGCCAGCCGACCAGCACCCGCTGCAGCGCCAGGTAATCCCGCACCCGGCGGGCCAGCACAAAGCCGACCACGGCAGCGGCAATCACGACCAGGCGCGCCGGAACGGCCACGAAAAAATGCGGATCGCCGGCAAAGCGCCAATCGCTGATGAGGAAGAGGGCATTGAGGACCGCCGACATCCCCAGCAGCACGCGGGCGTGGCGGATCGTTTCCGGCAGGCGGTATCGTTGGAACGACGCCTCTTGCTCCGGCTGGTAGAATTCACCCGTCAGCGGCCTCAGCCGGGAGTCGCTCATCCCCGGTCCCTTTCCTCACCCGGAGATTGCATGGATCTGCGTGTTCGTTTCTACATCTAAAGCGGCAAATACAGTTGTCCATTGGATTTGTAAGCCGACGACCCATCAAAAGGTGCAGATCTCGGCTCTACACCCTTGAGGGACCCGGCGCGGGGCGCGGCTAAAAGTGCGCCATGTAGCCGCCATCCACTGCCAGCACATGGCCGGTGACATAGCCGGCCGCGGGTGACGCAAGGAACACCGCGCTGCCGGCGATCTCCGCCGGCGCCCCCCAGCGCCCCAGTGAGGTGCGCTGCGCCAGGAAGGCATTGACCTGCGGGTCCGCCATCTGGCCGGCATTGGGCGCGGTGGCAAAATAGCCCGGGGCAATGGCGTTGACCGTGATGCCGTGCGGCCCGAGGTCCGCCGCCAGCGCCCGGGTCAGCGCCGCCAGCCCGCCCTTGGCGGTGGTGTAGGCGGTGTCGCCCCCCCGCGACAACGGCCCGGCGATGGAGGTGATGTTGATGATGCGTCCCCAGCCGCGCGCGATCATCCCCGGCGCCGCCAGGCGCGACAGCAGCGCCGGCGCCACCAGATCCAGCTCGATCAGCCGGCGGAAGTCATCGGCGGCCATGTCCAGCAGCGCCCGGCGATCGCGCAGGCCGACGCCATTGACCAGGATGTCGATGGGCCCTGCCGCGGCCAGCGCAGGGCCCATCTGATCTTCCGCCGTGGCATCGAAGCGACAGGGCGCGGCCGCCCCGCCCGCCGCACGGATCGCCGCCACCGCGCTCTCCAGCCGGTCGTCCTGGCGGCCGTTGACCAGCACCGTGGCGCCTGCCCCCGCCAGCCCCTTGGCGATCTCGAACCCCAATCCATCCACGCCGCCGGTGACCAGGGCGGTGCGACCGGTGAGATCGAACGGGTGGGCGGGCCCGGCAGCGACGGCGGCGATGGACGTGGGGTCGGTCATGGCACCTTCCGGAGCGAGGAGCGGAGTGCAGCGGTGCCAGAGGCTCCGTCCCGACGCAAGGGCAGCCGCGGCGGCTCAGGGCGTGGCGGCGGTGGGCGCCGTGGCCGCCGCAAGGGCATCCATGCGGGCCCGCTCGCGCTGGAAGGCGGCGATCGCCTCGCCCTGCAGCACGCGCCCGCCGGCCAGCTTGATGCGGGTGGGGTCGGCATAATGGCCGTTGACCTTCAGCTCGTAATAAAGGTGCGGCCCGGTGGACAGGCCGGTGGAGCCCACATAGGCGATGGTCTGCCCCTGGCGCACCCGCTGGCCCACCTTCAGCCCGGCGGGAAAGCCGGCCACATGGGCATAGGTGGTCTCATAGCCGCCGTCATGGCGCAGGCGGACATATTTGCCGTAGCCGCCCTGGTAGTCGATCTTCTCCACCACCCCGGCCCCGGCGGCGACGATGGGCGAGCCGGCCGGTCCCACATAGTCCACCCCATTGTGGAAGCGCCGGTCGCCGAGGATGGGATGCACCCGCCAGCCGAACCCGTCGCCCTGCCGGCCGTTGGCGAACGGCTTGCGCAGCAGCAGCTTGGTCACCGAGTGGCCGGCATCGTCATAATAATCCACCGCCCCGTCGTCGGGGGTGGTGAAGCGATAATAGCGCCGGGTCTTGCCCTCCACGTTCAGCGCGACGAAGGCGATCTCCTGGCGGAAGGCGGCGGGGCGGGTCTCCTCGCTGTCGGAATCCCCCGTGTCCGGCAGGCCATAAACCAGGTCCAGGCTGTCGGCGGCGGCCACGGGCGCATCAAGGTCCACATCGTGCTCGGCCAGATGCACCAGCGCGTCCACCAGACCTTCGTCCATCACCTGGGCGTCCGCCAGGCGATAGAGCGCATCGCGCACCGAGACGCCCTCCAGCACGGCAGGGTCGATATCCGCCACCGGACGGTTCCGCGGCGCCGCCGGCGGCGGCTCGCGGTGGACCGGCACATAGGCGCCCGCATCGGTGGCGGCCAGCACCGCCAGCGGCGCGCCGGCCCGCAGCAGGCGCACCCGCAGCGGGCGGTCGGGGCCATCGGTGCCCGGCGGCGGCTCGGTGAGCATCACTTCCTCGCCGCCGGTGAACGGCGCCGGCTTGGCACCGGCCGCCCGCCACATCTCCTGCGCCAGCGTCGCCGCATCGGCGGTCGGCAGGCCGGCGCCGTCCAGAATGGTCTCCAGCGTGTCGCCGGGCTTGGCCACCAGCACCCGCTCCACCGGCCGGGGGGCGGACGGCCCCTTCTCCACCACCGACAGGTTCACCGCTTCGCCCAGCGCCGTGGTGTCGTCGGCGAAGATGTCAACGGTGGGCGCCGCCGCCGGGCCGGACCTGGGGCCATGGGAGGCGCCATGGATGATTTCCGGCGGCAGCGGCACGGCGGGCGGCAAGGCGGGCGCCGCCATGGTGGCAAAGCCGGGCGCCGCGAAAGCCGTGGGAATGGGGGCGAGCACCGGATTTGGCGGGGCGGCGGGCGGGCGGGGTTGCGCCTTGGCGATGGCGCTCAGCGCCTGATCGGCCACCGCCCAGGCATCGCTGGTGCGGGTCTTGGCGCCGGCATGCCCATCGCGGCGGGCCTGCGCCATCTCCCGCGCGGAGATCGGGGGGGCGGACGCGGGCTCCAGGTCATTCCCAGTGTCGGGCAGCGGCGGGCGCGGGGTGGGCGCGCGCGGCGTCTGGGGCAGGTCCGGCCCGGCGGCCACCACCGCGGCCAGCCGTGCCGCCACATGGGTGAAGGGGCGCATGTGGGTGCCGGACGGGGCCAGTTGCTCCACCCGCACCTCGCGGGTCAGTTCCAGCCGGGCGGCGGGGGCCAGTTGCGGCTGGAGCCGGTCGCCGCGCGGCTTCTCCGCCACCGGACGGCGGCTGGCGAAGCGGGAGGCCGGCAGCGGGCGCGCCACATGGCGGCTGTCGCGATCGATGGCAGCAAACAGCGCGCCGCACATCAGCGCAGCGGCCACCGTGCCCAGCAGACCGGTGGCGGTGAGCCAGCGGGCGTTGAAGCGGCGCCGCGCCGGCGGCCGGCCAGCCGCCTCATGCTCGGCGCCATCCAGCCCGAGCGGCGGCGCCTCCCACAGGGCCGAACTGGCCATGTGGGCGCCGCCAGCCATCACCGGAACGGCCCTCAGCGGTCCCACCCCCCGGTACGCGCCTGCGCCAGCCATGACAGCGGCAGCGCGAGAGGCAGAGGGACGGATCCGAGCGGCATGGGCGCAACCTTATGCGAAAACACGGGTGTCCCGGCGCAGCCATCACCATCGGCTGCCCCGTCCCGCCGCCGTGCGGCGCGCCGAAAGCGCACCTGCAATGTGGCGTCAATGGGGCTTCCCTAAGGGGCGCTCGGCGAGCGCACGCGGTGGAAAGAAGTCCGGCGGAGGGCGCTCGGGGCGCCCGCACGGGCCGCGCGCCATCGCCCTCGCCCGTTCGGTGCCTTCGGAGTAGCCTGGGGCCAGATTGCAACGCCCCTGCCCGCACCCCACAGGAGCCCTCATGAGCTGGATGCCGTCCTCCGACCCGATCCTGGGCAACGCCCCGTCCTGCGATGCCCTTGAGCTGGTAATCGTCCCCCGGGTTCGCGACCTCGGCGACGGGTTCGCGGTGCGCCGGGCCCTGCCGCACGGGCGGCGGCAGATGGTGGGTCCGTTCATCTTCTTCGACCAGATGGGCCCGGTGCAGTTTCTGCCCGGCACGGGCCTCGACGTGCGCCCGCACCCGCACATCGGCCTTGCCACCGTGACCTATCTGTTCGACGGCCGCATCCTGCACAAGGACAGCGAGGGCAATGCGCTGGAGATCACCCCCGGCGCGATGAATTTGATGACCGCCGGCCGCGGCATCGCCCATTCCGAGCGCAGCCCGCTGGAGGCCCGCACCGGCACCCAGACCATGGCCGGCATCCAGAGCTGGATCGCCTTGCCCCGCGACCGGGAGGAGATCGATCCCAGCTTCCAGCACTTTGCCGCCGCCGACCTGCCGGTGGTGGAGGATTGCGGCGTCACCGCCCGCATCATCGCCGGCTCCGCCTTCGGCAAGCGATCGCCGGTCAGCATGGTGTCCGACTGGCTCTATGCGGAAGTGCTGCTGGACGAAGGCGCCCAGGCGCCGCTCGACCCCGACACCGAGGAGCGGGCCATCTATGTGGCCGATGGCGAGGTGGAGATTGCCGGCGACCGCTTCGAGGGTCCGCGGCTGCTGATCTTCCGCCCCGGCGACCGGATCACGGTGAAAGCGCTGCGGTCCTGCCGGCTGATGTTCCTGGGCGGCACGGCGCTGGAAGGCCCGCGCCACCTCTGGTGGAATTTCGTTTCCTCCCGCAAGGAGCGCATCGAGCAGGCCAAGGAGGACTGGAAGGCCGGCCGCTTCGCCGCGGTGCCGGACGAGAGCGAGTTCATCCCGCTGCCGGATTAGCGCCGGCGGTCGCAGCGGACCGAGCCGCGCAATGTTGCCGTAATGCAGGCGCGCGACACACGACCCTTTGCACGATGCGGAGTTCCCGGTGCGCCTGCTGCTGGTCGAAGACGAACCCGAGATGGCGGCGGCCCTGCGCGCGGTGCTGACCGGACACGGCATCCTGCTGGACCATGTGGCCAGCCTCGCCGAGGCGGAAGAGGCCCTGGCCCAGCCCTGCCACGACGCGCTGCTGCTGGACCGCCAATTGCCGGACGGCGACGGCCTCACCTTGCTGCACGCTTTGCGTCGCAAGGCGCCCGAGCGGGGCGGCGCGCTGCCGGTGATCGTGCTCACCGCCCGCGGCGACACCGCGGACCGGGTGGCGGGGCTGGATGCCGGTGCCGACGACTATCTCGCCAAACCTTTCGCGGTGGAGGAATTGCTGGCGCGCCTGCGCGCGGTGCTGCGCCGGCCAGGCGCCGTGGCCCAGCCGGTGCTGCGGGCCGGACGCCTCACCTTCGACCAGGCCCATCGCGAGGTGCATGTGGACGGCGTGCTGCTGGACCTGCCCCGGCGCGAGCGGCTGGTGCTGGAGACGCTGCTGCGCCGGGCCGGGCGAACGGTGATGCGCGATGCGCTGCTGGAGGCCATCTACGGCTTCGACGACGAGGTGCAGTCCAACGCCCTGGATGCCCACGTCTCGCGCCTGCGCCGCAAGCTGGCGGACGCCCAGGCCGGCCTGGAGATCCATCCCATCCGCGGCGTGGGCTATCTGCTGCGCCCCCAGGACACCGCGCCATGACCGACATCTCCCTCGCCCCTCTCGCCCCGCCGGATGGTGCCCGCCGCGCGCAGCATGCGGATGCGTGCCCCTGTTCCCTGCGCGGATGGCTGGTGTCCCGCCTGGTGCTGCTCCAGGCGGCCCTGCTGGTGGGGTTCGGGCTCCTGGTGTTCGCCGGCCTGTGCGCCACCGGGCATCTGGTGGGCCTGGAAGCGGACGACGAGGTGATCGCGGCGGTCACCGGCGCCGTGGTGCGGACCCCGGATGGCGGCTTGCAGCTCCGGCGGACCCCTGCCCTGGACCGGCTGGCCGCCGACATGCCTGGCGCCTGGTTCCAGGTGCGGGACCGCGCCGGCCAGAGGCTCCAGCAGGGCGACGTGCCGGCGGTCTTTGCCCATGCGGCACCGGCCCTCGACGGCGTGGGCCAGGCGCGGCTCGGCTGGAATCTGGCCGACCCGCCGCAGGCGGGGGCGCGCATGCAATGGGTGGAGAGCGCGGCCGGCCCGCTGCAGATCCTGGCCGGCTCCGGCGGCCGGATGTCGGCATTGCGGCTGATGGAGACGCTGGCGCTGGCCTTCGCCGTGTTCATCCTGCCGGCGATCGTGCTGATGACCCTGGCCACGGTCCTCGCCACCCCCCTGGTGGTGCGCCGGGCGCTGGCGGGGCTGAGCCAGGCCGCGGCGCAGGCGGCGCGTATCGATGTGGATGACCGTACCGCCCGCCTGCCCCTCGCCGACGTGCCCAGCGAGGTGCTGCCTTTGGTCACGGCGGTGAATGCGGCGCTCGACCGGCTCGACCAGGGCTATGAGCGGCGCCAGCGCTTCCTGGTGGATGCGGCGCATGAATTGCGCACCCCCATCGCCATCCTCCAGACGCGCCTGGACGGCTTGCCGGCCGGCGCCGACAAGGTCCGGCTGCTGGCGGATCTCGGGCGCCTGTCCACGCTGGCGGAGCAATTGCTCGATCTCCAGCGGGTGGGCCACTGCGACGCGCCGCTGGCCCAGGTGGACCTGGTGGCGCTGTGCCGCACCGGCGTGGCAGACCTCGCCCCCTTGGCCATTGCGGCCGGCTTCGATCTGTCGTTCGAGGCCGGGCCCGCCAAGGCCCCGGTGCTGGGCGATGCCTTGGCGTTGGACCGGGTGCTGGTCAATCTGGTGCAGAATGCCATTGCTCATGCGGGATCCGGCGGGCGGATCGTGGTGCAGGTGCCCGAGCCCGGCGTGATGGAGGTCCTCGACAACGGCCCCGGCATTCCCGCCGACGTCCGGGCCCATGTGTTCGAGCCGTTCCAGCGTCTGCATCCGCGCGCCACGGGGGCGGGCCTCGGCCTGCATCTGGTGGCGGAAATCGTCCGCATGCATCGCGGCACGGTGACGGTGGGCGATGCGCCGGAGGGGGGCGCCTGGTTCCGGGTGGTGCTGCCGCGGCCGGAGATCGGCTGAGGGCCTCGCGCGTAATGGTCCCGCAATCCGGGGCCGCGCATGTGGGGGCATCAGAGCCGGTTGTCCGCCCCGCGGCGCCGGCTCCCCGCTTGCCCCCGAGGATCCATGAGTACCGGCCGCTCCCACGATACCCTGCGCTTCCTCCAGGCCTGGATGGCCGACCCCGCCGCGGTGGGCGCCATCAGCCCGTCGTCGGACGCGCTGGCGGAGCTGATGACCGCGGAGATCGGGCCGGAAACGGGACCGGTGCTGGAGCTGGGCCCCGGCACCGGCGTCTTCACGGCAGCCCTGCTGGCACGGGGCGTGCGGGAGGCGGACCTGACCCTGGTGGAGTTCGGCTCGGACTTCGCGGTCCTGCTCCAGGCGCGATTTCCGCAGGCCCGGGTGCTGTGGATGGACGCCGGCCGTCTGGCGACGCTCGATCCGCACGCCCCCGTCGGCGCTGTGGTCAGTGGGCTGCCTCTGCTCAACATGGGGCCGCGCAAGACGATGGCCATCTTGAAGGGTGCGTTCGGCCTGCTGCGGCCGCGCGGCGCTTTCTATCAGTTCACCTACGGGCCGCGGTGCCCGGTGCCGCGGCCGCTACTGGACCGCCTGGGCCTCAAGGCCACCCTGGTGGGCCGCGCCTTTCGCAATCTGCCGCCGGCGGCGGTGTACCGCATCACCGAACGGGCGCCGCTGCGCAGCGTCGCGCCGCAGTGACACCGTCCGCTCTGCGGTCATTCGATCCGGCCACGAATCGCCAGGGGCGCGGCGGCTCCGGCTCGCCATGATGGGTCGGAACTCAATCGACTTGACTGACTGACGCGTCAGTCAGTATTGTGAGCCATGGCCATCGCACCCTCCTCCCGCCGCCTTCCCGACCGCGCCGCCCGCCGTGCCGAGATTCTGAAGGCAGCGCTGGAGGTGTTTGCCGCCTCCGGCTACGCCGCCGCCCGGCTCGACGACGTGGCCAGCGCCGCTGGCGTCGCCAAGGGCACGCTCTATCTGTATTTCGCGGACAAGCAGGCGCTGTTCGAGGGCCTCATCAAAGAAAACCTGGTGCCCATCCCGGCCGCCGCAGGCGACGTCCTGCTGGCCTTCGACGGCACCACCGCCGATCTGCTGGCCCTGCTGTGCGACCTGCTCATCGACCGCATCCTGGCGCCGCCGGCGGACCAGATCCTGCGCCTGTTGCTGAGCGAGGGGCATCGCTTTCCCGAACTGACCGGCTTTCATTATCGCGAGGTGGTCACCCCCGGCCTCGCGGTGATGCGGGCGATCGTGGAGCGCGGCATCGCCCGCGGCGAGATCCGCGGCGAGGCGCTGCTGCGGCACCCGCAGATGTTCATCGCACCCTTTCTTACCACCCTGGTCTGGAACACTTTGTTCGGCCAGATGCACCCGCTGGAGGCACGCGCCTTCGCGCAGGACTACATGGCCGTCATGCTGCACGGCATCAGCGCGGGAGATCCAACATGACCCGCAGGCCCATCCGCGCCGGCCTGGGTATGCTCGGGCTCACCCTCGCCGGGCTGCTCGCCGCCTGCGCTCCGGCGCCGGACCCCGGCTTCTCCGGCTATGTGGAAGGCGACCTGCTCTATATCGGACCGCAGGAAGCCGGGCGGGTGCTCGCGCTGCCGGTGCAGGAGGGCAGCACGGTTGCCGCCGGGACCACCCTCGCCACCCTGGAAGACGACGTGCAGCGCGCCGACCTTGCCGCCGCCGAGGGCGCGCTGGGCGAAGCCAAGGCCCGGCTGGAAAAGGCCAAGGCGGCCGCCCAGCGGCCCGAGGAGATCGCCATCCTCACCGCCGGCCAGCGGCGCGCCGAGGCGGCGCTGGACCTCTCCCGCATCGAGCTGGAGCGGCAGAAGACGCTGGTGCCCAAGGGCGCCACCTCGCAGGCCAATCTGGACACCGCCCAGCACACCTATGACCAGAACCAGGCCAGCCTGGACGAGATCAACCGCCGCATCGATGTGGCCCGCATCGGCTCGCGCGACGAGGACATCGCCGCCGCCGAGGCCAGCGTGCGCAGCGCCGCCGCCAATGTGGACGCCGCCCGTGTCCGCCTCGCCCGCCGCACCCTCACCGCGCCGCAGGCCGGGGTGGTGCAGACGCTCTATTACCGTCCCGGCGAGCTGGTGCCGGAAGGCCGGCCGGTGGTCTCGGTGCTGCCGCCCGGGCTGATCAAGGTGCGCTTCTTCGTGCCCGAGCCCCTCCTGGCGACCATCAAGGTCGGCCAGCCGGTGGCGGTGGCCTGCGATGGCTGCCCGCCGCTGGTGGCGGACATCAGCTTCATCGCCACCGCCGCCGAATACACGCCGCCGGTGATCTACAGCCGCGAGGAACGCGCCAAGCTGGTCTATCAGGTGGAGGCGCGCCCCCGCGACCCGGCCGCCGCCCGCCCCGGCCAGCCGGTGACGGTGACCCGGATGGCCGGGCCGTGAGCACGCCCGCCCCCTTCACCCCGCCGGAAATCGCCATCGAGGTCGAAGGCCTGCGCAAGAGCTTCGGCGACCGGGTGGTGGTGGACGACCTGTCCATGAGCGTGCGGCGCGGCCAGATCTACGGCTTTCTCGGCCCCAACGGCTCCGGCAAGACCACCACCATCCGCATGCTGTGCGGCCTGCTCACCCCCGATGCGGGGCGCGGCACCTGCCTTGGCCTCGACATCCTCACCCAGGCGCGGGAGATCCGCGCCCATGTGGGCTACATGACGCAGAAATTCTCCCTCTATACCGACCTGTCGGTGCGGGAGAATCTGGAGTTCGTCGCCCGGCTCTACGGCGTGCCCCGGCCCGAGGCGGCCGCCCAGGAGGCCCTGGTGCGGCTCGGCCTGGAGGGCCGCGGCCGGCAATTGGCGGGCGAACTGTCCGGCGGCTGGAAGCAGCGCCTGGCACTGGGCGCCTGCATCCTGCCGGGACCGCAATTGCTGCTGCTGGACGAACCCACCGCCGGCGTCGATCCCCAGGCGCGACGCGAGTTCTGGGCCGAGATCCATGCCTTGGCCGCCGACGGCCTCACCGTGCTGGTCTCCACCCATTACATGGACGAGGCCGAGCGCTGCCACGAGATCGCGTACATCGCCTATGGCCATCTGCTGGCCCGCGGCACGGTGCCCGAGGTGATCGCCGGCTCCGGCCTCGTGACCTATGTGGTGGAGGCGCGGCGCGGCGAGGGCTGGGACCCGGCCGCCGCCATCGCCGCCCTCAGCAAGACCCTGAAGGACGATCCCGCGGTGGAGATGGTGGCCCCGTTCGGCACCAGCCTGCATGTGTCCGGCCATGATGCGGACACCCTCGCGGCGGCCATCGCCCCCTATGGCGATCGTCCCGACCTGAAATGGACCCGCGAGCCGCCCACCCTGGAGGACGTGTTCATCGACCTGATGCTGCGCGCCCCGGACACCAGCCGATGAGCGCCGCCCGCGACACCTTCGGCTTCGTGCGACGCATCTCCGCCATGGCGCGCAAGGAGTTCATCCAGCTGCGCCGCGACCGGGTGACCTTCGCCACCATGATCGCCATCCCGCTGCTGCAGTTGGTCCTGTTCGGCTACGCCATCAACACCACCCCGCGGCATCTGCCCACGGCGGTGCTGGTGCATGAAAACACCGCCGTCAGCCGCGCCATCGTGGCGGCGCTGAAGAACACCGCCTTCTTCACCGTCACCCGCGAAGCGGCCAATGCGGCGGACGCCGAGCACATGATCCTCAGCGGCGAGGTGCTGTTCCTGGTGGAGATCCCCGCCGGCTTCGAGCGGGCGCTGCGGCGGGGCGAGACGCCGCAGCTGCTGGTGGCGGCGGATGCCACCGATCCGGTCGCCGCCGGCAATGCGCTGGGTGCCTTGTCCGGCGTGGTCAGCTCCGCGCTCACCCGCGAGCGCTTCGTGGATGTCCCCGGCAGCCAGCCGTTCGAGATCGTCCAGCACCGGCGCTACAACCCCGCCGGCACCTCGCAGCTCAACATCGTGCCAGGCCTGCTGGGCACCATCCTCACCATGACCATGCTGATCTTCACCGCCCTCTCGGTGACCCGCGAGACCGAGCGCGGCACCATGGAGAGCCTGTTGTCCATGCCCATCCACCCGGTGGAGATCATGCTTGGCAAGATCATCCCCTACGTATTGGTGGGGGTGATGCAGGGGGTGCTGATCCTCGGCGCCGGCATGATCTTGTTCAACGTGCCGCTGGAAGGCAGCGTGCTGCTGCTGAGCGGGGTGACGCTCTTGTTCATCACCGCCAATCTGGCGGTGGGCTACACTTTCTCCACCCTGGCGCAGAACCAGCTCCAGGCGGTGCAGATGACCTTCATGTTCTTCCTGCCCAACATCCTGTTGTCCGGCTTCATGTTCCCCTTCGCCGGCATGCCGGTGTGGGCGCAGTGGATCTCCGAATGCCTGCCGCTGACCCATTATCTGCGCATGGTGCGCGGCATCCTGCTGAAGGGCGCGGGCTTCGGCGACCTGCAGCTGGACATCGTCATCCTCGCCGGCCTGATGCTGCTGTCCATGGCGGTGGCCGTCACCCGCTTCCGCCAGACCCTGGATTGAGGCGAACGCACTTCGGTCCGTGCTGCGACATCCGCACCCTAAGGGGTAACCCTTACCCTTGATTTACATCAAGGATAAACGACCCCCCTGACGCATGGTGCCCCGCGAGGCTCGCGGGCGGCAGGACCGCCTCGGCGCAAGGGGTTGCCAATGTCCACCACGCTACAAACACCAACCAAGAGCATGACCGGGGGAGAACTCGGCCTGATCGTGGTCTTTGCCGCGCTCGGCTTTTTCTCGGTGGTGGTGGCCGCCAAGGCCTATACGCCGGAATATGCGTTCCACGCCTATCTGTTCGCCGCGGCCAGCATCGCCACGGTGTTCGTGATCGGCAACCGCTACATGGATCGCCCGGCGGCGCTGCCGGCGCAGACCATCGACGGCAAGCCCAATTACAACATGGGTCCGGTGAAGCTGAGCATCCTGCTCGCGGTGTTCTGGGGCATCGCCGGCTTCCTGATCGGCGTCATCATCGCCCTGCAGATGGCCTTCCCGCTGCTAAATTTCGATCTGCCCTGGATCTCGTTCGGCCGGCTGCGGCCGTTGCACACCTCGGCGGTGATCTTCGCCTTCGGCGGCAACGTCCTGATCTCCACGTCCTTCTATGTGGTCCAGCGCACCAGCCAGGCCCGGCTCGCCGGCAATCTGGCGCCGTGGTTCGTGGTGCTGGGCTATAATTTCTTCATCCTCATCGCCGGCACGGGCTATCTGCTGGGCATCACCCAGGGCAAGGAATATGCCGAGCCGGAATGGTATGCGGACCTGTGGCTGACCGTCGTCTGGGTCACCTATTTCCTGGTCTTCCTGGGCACCGTGCTGAAGCGTAAGGAGCCCCACATCTATGTGGCCAACTGGTTCTACTTCGCCTTCATCCTGACCATCGCCGTGCTGCATATCGGCAACAATGCCGCCATCCCGGTCTCGGTCTTCTCGCCCAAGTCCTACATCGTCTGGTCCGGCGTGCAGGATGCCATGGTGCAGTGGTGGTACGGCCACAACGCGGTGGGCTTCTTCCTCACCGCCGGCTTCCTGGCGTTGATGTATTATTTCATCCCCAAGCGCGCGGAACGGCCGATCTATTCCTACCGCCTGTCCATCGTCCACTTCTGGGCCCTGATCTTCCTCTACATCTGGGCCGGCCCGCATCATCTGCACTACACGGCGCTGCCGGACTGGGCGCAGACCCTGGGCATGACCTTCTCCATCATCCTGTGGATGCCCTCCTGGGGCGGCATGATCAACGGCCTGATGACCCTCTCGGGCGCCTGGGACAAGCTGCGCACCGATCCGGTCATCCGCATGATGGTGGTGGCGGTCGCCTTCTACGGCATGGCCACCTTCGAAGGCCCGATGATGTCGGTGAAGAGCGTCAACTCGCTCAGCCACTACACCGAATGGGGCATCGGCCACGTGCATTCCGGTGCGCTGGGCTGGGTCGCCTACATCTCCTTCGGCGCCATCTACTGCCTGATCCCCTGGCTGTGGAACAAGAAGGACATGTATTCGGTCAAGGCGATCGAGTGGCACTTCTGGATCTCGACGCTCGGCATCGTGCTCTACATCTCCTCCATGTGGGTGGCGGGCATCCTGCAGGGCCTCATGTGGCGCGCCTATACCAGCCTCGGCTTCCTTGAATACTCGTTCATCGAGACGGTGGAGGCCATGCACCCGCTGTATCTGATCCGCGCCGTGGGCGGCATCCTCTTCCTCGCCGGAGCGCTCATCATGGCCTGGAACGTGGTCATGACCATCTATCGTGCCGAAACGGTGTCGCAGCCGAGCGGCGTCGCCCTCGCGCCCGCCGAATGACGGAGACAAAAATGTCCGCGACATCCATCTGGTCCAAGCACGCCATCTTCGAGAAGCACTCCATCTTCCTGCTGCTCGGCGTGCTGGTGGTCATCTCCATCGGCGGTCTCGTGGAGATCGTGCCGCTGTTCTACCTCAAGAGCACCATCGAGAAGGTGGACGGCATCCGTCCCTACACCCCGCTGGAGCTGGCGGGCCGCAACATCTATCTGCGCGAGGGCTGCTACAACTGCCACAGCCAGATGATCCGTCCGCTGCGCGACGAGGTGGAACGCTACGGCCACTATTCCCTGGCGGCCGAGAGCATGTACGACCACCCCTTCCAATGGGGCTCCAAGCGCACCGGCCCGGACATCGCCCGCGTCGGCGGCAAGTATTCGGACCTGTGGCAGGTTGAGCATCTGAACAATCCGCGCGCCCTGGTGCCGGCCTCGATCATGCCCGGCTATCCCTGGCTGGCGAAGACGCCGCTGATCGCCAAGCATATCGCCGACGACATGAAGGTGCTGCGGGTGGAGGGCGTGCCCTACACCGACGAGATGATCGCCGACGCCCAGGACGACCTGAAGCTCCAGGCCACCCCCGAGGCGGACGCCGATGCCCTGCAGAAGCGCTACCCCAAGGCCCAGGCCCGCGACTTCGACGGCAATCCCGGCGAGATCACCGAGGCCGACGCGCTGATCGCCTATCTGCAGCAACTGGGCACGCAGGTGGACTTCAAGCTCTATGACGACAAGGCAAACGTGAGGTAGGTCATGCGTGAAATCTATATGCAACTAGCAGGTTTCGCGCAGACCTGGGGGCTGATCTACTTCTTTGTCGCCTTCCTCTGCGTGTGTGCCTACGCCTATTGGCCGACGAAGAAGACAAGCTTCGACGAGGCCGCACAAATTCCGCTGAAGGAGGATTGATCCCGTGAGCACCGCACCCGACAGCCATGACGGAGCCGTGGATGCCGCGACGGGCATGTCCACCACCGGCCACGAATGGGACGGCATCCGCGAACTGAACAACCCGCTGCCGCGCTGGTGGCTTTACACCTTTTATGCCTGCATCGTCTGGGCGATCGGCTATTGGGTGGTCTATCCGGCGTGGCCGCTGATCTCCAACTCCACCCAGGGCATCGCCGGCTGGCACGCCCGCTCCGCCGTGGTGGGCCAATTGGAGGACCTGCAGAAGCTGCGCGCCGTCTCCTCGGCCAAGCTGGCGGCGGTGCCGCTGGCGGACATCGAGAAGAACCCCGAGCTGCTGAATCTCGCCCGCGCCGAAGGCCGGGTGGCGTTCGCCGACAATTGCGCCCCCTGCCACGGCGCCGGCGGTGGCGGGGCCAAAGGCTTCCCCAACCTCAATGATGACGACTGGCTGTGGGGCGGGACGCTGGACCAGATCAGCGCCACCCTCACCCACGGCATCCGCTCCGGCGATGATGCCGGCCACCAGGGCAACATGCTGGCCTTCGGCGCGATCCTGACCAAGCCGGAGATCTCCGAGGTGGCGGACTATGTGCGCTCGCTGTCCGGAGCTGCCCCCGCCGACACCCCGTCCGCCAAGGCTGGCGCCGCTTTGTTCGCCACCAACTGCGCCGCCTGCCACGGCGAGAACGGCAAGGGCAACCAGGAGCTGGGTTCCAAGAACCTGACCGACGGCATCTGGCTCTATGGCGGCGACAAGGCCACCATCGTGCAGACCATCACCAATGGCCGCGGCGGGGTCATGCCCGCCTGGGGTGCCCGCCTGTCGCCCACCACCATCAAGGCCTTGACCGTCTACGTCCACACGCTGGGCGGCGGCCAATAGGCCCCGGCGCCGGCCTCCCCCGCCCGGGATGCTGGCGCCTTTCCAGGTTCCGGGGACGCCGCAGCCGCGCGCGTCCCCTCATCGGCCCGGCGCCATGTCCGGGCAAGAGCATGCACCATGACCGCCGCCCTGAAGTCCCCGCCCCCCAAGGCCGAGCCGACCCCCGACGATGAGATGCCGCTCTATGCGGCGCGCCGGGCCATCTATCCCCAGAGCGTGAAGGGCCGCCTGCGCACCATCAAATGGGTGCTGCTGGCCATCACCTTGGGCATCTATTATTTTCTGCCTTTCGTGCGCTGGGATCGCGGCCCCGATGCCCCGAGCCAGGCGGTGCTGATCGATTTCCCCACCCGGCGCTTCTATTTCTTCTTCATCGAGATCTGGCCGCAGGAATTTTATTATCTTGCCGGCCTGCTGATCCTCGCCGCCCTCACCTTGTTCCTGATGAATGCGGTGGCCGGGCGCATCTGGTGCGGCTATCTGTGTCCGCAGACGGTGTGGACCGATCTGTTCCTGGCGGTGGAGCGGGCCATCGAGGGCGATCGCCGCGCCCACATGATCGCCGACGCCGGCCCCTGGACCCTGGAGAAGGTGGCCCACAAGACGCTCAAGCACAGCGTCTGGCTGCTGCTCGCCTGGTGGACCGGGGGCGCCTGGGTGCTCTATTTCGCCGATGCGCCCACCCTGGTGGTGCAGCTGGCCACCTTCCAGGCCCCTGCCATCGCCTACATGTCCATCCTGGTGCTGACCTTCACCACCTATACGCTGGCCGGTCACATGCGCGAGCAGGTGTGCACCTACATGTGCCCCTGGCCGCGCATCCAGGCGGCGCTGACTGATGAATATGCGCTCAACGTCACCTATCTCTACGACCGCGGCGAGCCCCGCGGCTCGGTGAAGAAGGCGGCCCTGGCCCGGTCCGAGGGACAGACGGTCGGCGATTGCATCGACTGCAACCAGTGCGTGGCCGTCTGCCCCACCGGCGTGGACATCCGCCACGGCCTGCAGCTGGAGTGCATCCAGTGCGGCCTGTGCATCGATGCCTGCGACACGGTGATGGACAAGATCGACCGCCCGCGCGGCCTGATCGCCTATGAATCCGAGGCCAATCTGGAGGCCCGGGCCGCGGGCAAGCCGGCGGTGCGGCGCATCGTGCGGCCGCGCACGGTGCTCTATCTGGCGCTCATCGCGCTGGTGGGGGGCATCATGATCTATGCCCTCGCCGATCGCACCAGCGAGGGGCTGGCGGCCATCCATGACCGCAATCCGGTGTTCGTGCGGCTGTCGGACGGCGCCCTGCGCAATGCCTATACGGTGCGGCTGACCAACAAGAAGCTGGAGACCCGCCGCTTCGCCCTCACCGTGGACGGCCTGCCCGGCAGCACGGTGACTGTGGTGGGCATCACCGCCGGTCCCGAGGGCGAGGTGCTGACCATCGGCCCCGACCAGACGCTCGAGGCGCGGGTGCTGGTGACCTATGACGGCAAGCTGGACCCGGGCGCCTCCATTCCCATCACCTTCCACATCCGCGACGTGGCCGGCGGCACCGGCGCCGCGGTCAAGGATCACTTCATTGGCCCGTAAGGAGACTGCGATGGCACATGTCACGGCCCGTCCCGGCCCCTCGGGCCCCCTGCACGGCTGGCACGTCCTGGCCATGCTGGTGGCCTTCTTCGGGGTCATCGCCGCGGTGAATTTCACCATGGCCCATTATGCCCTCTCCACCTTCGGGGGGCTGGAGACGGAAAGCTCCTACAAGGCGGGCCTCGCCTTCAAGGGCGAGATGGATGCCGCCGCCCACCAGAGCGCCCGCCACTGGACGGTGAACCTCTCCGTCCGCGACGGTGCCGACGGCGCCCGCACCCTGTTGATCGACGCCAGCGACGCCACCGGCAAGCCGGTGGTGGGCTTCGATGTGGATGCGCGCTTTGCGCACCCCGCCGATGCCCGGCAGGATGTGGTGGTGGATCTCGTCGATCTGGGCGGCGGCCACTATCAGGGCAAGGCCACCGTCCACCCCGGACAATGGGAGCTGATTGTTGATCTGGCGCAAGGCGGCGACCGCCTGTTCCGGTCGAAAAACAGGGTGCAGCTGCGCTAAGCCGAACCCGTCCTCTGGGGGGACACGGTCAGAGGCGAACGCAGCGCCGGTCGAGGCAGTCGGGCGGACTGCCTCGACCGGCACCTTTTCGGCGCCGGCCCGCCGCAGGTGCGCCATCGGACGGAGCTTCCGACGCGCATGCTTCCGCCGCCGGACCCTCCCGTGACACAGGACGACAAAGGCGCGAGCCCCATGGCCCAGGCGATCGATTATTCCATATTCATGGCCAAGGACGCGGACGGGCACGCCCAGATGAGCCTGGCCGTGGATGGCATCGATTGCGCCGCCTGCATCAGCGACATCGAACACGGCGTGCTGGCCCTGCCCGGCGTGGTCCACGCCCGGCTCAATTACAGCACCCATCGCCTCACCGTGGCCTGGGCGGGCGAAGGCGAGCCCGCCGCTTTGGTCGGCCGCCTGGAGACCCTGGGCTACCGGGCCCATCCCTTCGCCGGCCGGGCCGAGGAGGCCGAGGCCAAGCGCGCCCAATGGCTGCTGCGCTGCCTGGGGGTGGCCGGCTTTGCCATGATGAACGTGATGCTGCTCTCGGTCTCGGTGTGGGCCGGCAATGTCACCGACATCACCCCCGAGACCCGCGACCTGTTCCACTGGCTCTCCGCCCTCATCGCTCTGCCCGCCGCCGCTTATGCCGGCCAGCCCTTCTTTCAGAGCGCCCTGCGGGCCCTGCGCACCCGCTCGCTCAACATGGACGTGCCGATCTCGCTGGGGGTCATTCTGGCCCTGGGCATGTCCCTGGTGGAGACCATCCTGCATCGCGAGCACGCATTCTTCGACAGCGCGGTGATGCTGCTGTTCTTCCTGCTGGCCGGCCGCTATCTCGACCATGAAGCCCGCCGCCGCACCCGTGCCGTGGCCGGCAATCTGGCGGCCTTGCGCGGAGAGATGGCGCAGCGGCTCGATGCCGCCGGCGCGCCCGTCTGGGTGCCGGTGCAGGCGCTGCAGCCCGGCGATCGCATCCTGGTGGCCGCCGGCGAGCGCATCGGCGCCGACGGGGTGGTGGAGATCGGCGCCTCCGCTGTTGACGAGGCGCTCATCACCGGCGAGACCCTGCCGCGCGCGGTCACCTGCGGCGACAGCCTCTATGCCGGCAGCCTGAACGGCGCCGGCACGCTCACCGTACGGGTCACCGCCGGCGGCGAGGGCACGCTGATCGACGACGTGCAGCGGCTGCTGGATGGCGCGCTGTCCCAGCGCGCCGGCTATGTGCGCCTCGCCGACCGGGTGGCGCGGCTCTATGCGCCGGTGGTGCATCTCACCGCCTTCATCGCCGCCGTCGGCTGGCTGCTGCTGGGCGCCAGCGCCCATGATGCGGTGATGATCGCGGTGGCCGTGCTCATCATCACCTGCCCGTGCGCCCTGGCGCTGGCGGTGCCCGCGGTTCAGGTGGTGGCCACCGGGCGGCTGTTCCGTGCCGGCCTCTTGGTCAATGCCGGCGACATGCTGGAACGCATGGCGCATGTGGACACTGTGGTGTTCGACAAGACCGGCACCCTGACCTTGCCGGAGCCGGCGCTGCATCTGCCGGCCGGTGCCGATGCGGATCTGGTGTCCCTCGCCGCACGCCTCGCCCTGTCGAGCCGTCATCCCCTGGCCACGGCGCTCGCCCGCCATGCCACCGGCCCGGCCTTGGACGGCGTGACGGAAGTGGCCGGCGCCGGCGTCCATGGCATGCTGGACGGGCAGGAGGTCCGCCTCGGCAGCCTCGCCTTCTGCGAGACGACCTTGCCCGGCGACCTGCCCGCCACCGCCACCCCCATTGCCGTGCGCTGCGGCACCCGCGCCTTGGTGATCGGCCTCGATCAGGCACTGCGGCCCGACGCGGGACAGGTTGTGGCGGATCTCAAGGCGCGCGGCCTCGATGTGCGCATCCTCTCCGGCGATCGCGCCGCCCCCGTCGCGGCGGTGGCCCGCGCCCTGGGGATCACGGCCTTCGACGCCGGCCTGCGCCCCGCCGACAAGATCGCCGCCCTGGAGCGCCTGAAGGCCGAGGGCCGGCGCGTGCTGATGGTGGGCGACGGGCTGAACGATGCCCCGGCCCTGGCGGCCGCGCAGGTGTCGCTCTCTCCGGCCAGCGGCGTCGCCGTCACCCAGGCGCAGGCGGATGCGGTGTTCCTGGGCAGCCGCCTTTTGCCGGTGCGCGCGGCCATCGACGGCGCCCGCACCGCCGCACGCTTGATGCGGCAGAATCTGGGGCTGGCGGTGGCCTATAATCTCATCGCGGTGCCCCTGGCGGTCACCGGCCACGTCACCCCGCTGGTGGCGGCCCTGGCCATGTCCGGCTCCTCCATCCTGGTCACCCTCAATGCGTTGCGCGCCGCCCGCCCGACCCGCGGGGAGCGCGCCGCGGCCATCGCGGTCCCGGCGGCGGTGCCGGTGCAGACGGCGGAGGCCCGCGCATGACCGTGCTGCTCTATCTGGTGCCCGCCGCGCTGGGGCTGGGCTTTGCCGGCCTGCTCGCGTTCCTGTGGAGCCTGAAGTCCGGCCAGTATGAGGATCTGGACGGCGCCGCCGTGCGCATCCTGTCCGACGATGACCTGCACGAGCGGGATCTGCCCCGATGAGCCGCCTTGCCCCCATAGGCGGCCCGCGCGCGGGCATGCTGGCCTGCATTTGCGACCCGCAGTTCGACCTGCCGGCCAATGACAATGCGGGCGGGCGCCCCAACGCGCTGCCTTTGGCGCTGGGCTTTGCCTTCGCCGTGCTCGCCCAGACCCTGGCTGCCGGCGTGCTGCCCTTGGCCGGCGCGCAACTGGCGCCCCGGCCGGCCCTCGCCACCCTGCCGTTTGCGGCGCTGATGCTGGGGGCGGCGCTCGCCTCCTTCCCCGCCTCCTTCCTGGGCGATGCCTTCGGCCGTCGCACCGGCTTTGCGCTGGGCGCCTCGCTGGGCATCGCCGGCGGCGTGCTGCTGGCAATGGGGCTGGTGCAGCGGCAGTTCGCCTTCATCTGCCTCGGCGCCTTGTGGCTGGGCATGGCGCAGGGCTTTTCTTTCTTCTACCGCCATGAGGCCGCCGCCTCTGCCGGGCGCCCCGCCGCGGCCGCGGCGGGCGTGATGGCCGGCGGGCTGCTGGCGGCGCTGGCCGGCCCCACTTTGGCGAGCCTGGCGGAAGGTCTGTTCGCGCCGGTCTTCCTGGTGGGCTCCGCGGTGCTGGCGGCGCTGGCCCACACCGCCTCCCTGGGGGTTGCGGTGCGCCTCGCCCCCGATGCCCGGCCCTGGAGCGCCACTGCCACCCCCGGCCCCCTGGCGGCCATCCTGGCGCCGACCTTTGTGGGCATGCTGGCCTGGTTCGGCATGAGCCTGATCATGGCCGGCGCGCCCTTGGCGCTGCTGGGCTGCGGCGTGGCTGAGGGCGCGGTGTTCGGCTTCATCGCGTTGCATGTGGCGGCCATGTATGCGCCCGCGGCGCCCTTGGCGCTGCTGCGCGGGCGGCTTGCCAGCGAGATCGCGACGCCACCCCGGCTGGCCTGGGCCGGGCTGGCGCTGGTGATGATCGCCTATCCCTTGCAGGTCTCCGGCGACCCGGCGCTGCTGGCGGCGGCTCTGGTGCTGGTGGGGGCCGGCTGGTCGGTGGCCACCGTCGGCTGCACCGGCTGGCTGCATCAGGCCGCCCGGCCGGGACGCCTCGCTTTGGCGCTGCATGACGGCGCGCTGTTCAGCGCCGCCATCGTCGGCGCGGCGCTGGCCGGCCGGCTGTTCTGACATGGAAAAGGCGCCGCGCGGGTGAGCCCCGGCGCGGCGCCCTGTTTGGTTTCAATGCCTCACAGGAAGCCGATGGAGAACCACGGCACCAGCGCCACCACCACCAGGCCGATGAACAAAGCGATCATATAGCCGAGAATGGGTTTCATCCCGGCCACCGGATCCACCCGCCCGATGGCGCAGGCGGCGTAATAGCCGACCCCGAAGGGCGGGGCGAACAGCCCCATGCCCATGGCCAGGATCACCACCATGGCATAGTGCACTTCGTGGATGCCCACCGCCCGCGCGATGGGGAACAGCAGCGGCCCGAACAGCACGATGGCGGGAATGCCCTCCAGCACGCTGCCGAGGATGATGAAGGCCACCACCGACACCGCCATGAAGCTCATGGCGCCCCCCGGCAGGCCGGTCATGGCGGTGGCCAGGGACCGCGAGAAGCCGGACTGCGTGAGCCCCCAGGCCATGCCGGTGGCGGTGCCGATGATCAGCAGAATGGCCCCCGACAGGCAGGCCGTATCCACCAGCATGGGCTTCAGGCGCCGCACATCGAACTTGCGATAGATCAGGATGCCCGCCGCCACCGCATAGACGATGCCCAAGGTGGACACTTCGGTGGCGGTCGCCACCCCCTCGATCACCGCGGCGCGGATCACGAACGGCAGCGCAATGGCGGGGAAGGCGATGACGAAGGTGCGCAGCACATGGCCCCAGGTGGCCCGCGTCACATGCCGCAGATCCTCGCCGCGATAGCGCCACCACACCACGGCGCACAGCGTCACCGCCAGCACCAGGCCCGGCATCAGGCCGCCGGTGAACAGGGCCGAGATCGAGACCCCGGTCACCGAGCCGATGGTGATGAGCACCAAAGAGGGCGGGATGGTCTCGGTCTGCGCCCCGGTGGCGGAGAGCAGAGCGACGAGATCGCCTTCCTTGGCGCCGCGCGCCTTCATTTCCGGGAACAGCACCGGGGCCACCGCCGCCATGTCGGCGGCCTTGGAGCCGGAGATGCCGGAGACCAGATACATGGCCCCCACCAACACATAATGCAGCCCGCCCTTCACATGGCCCAGCAGGCTGGCGAGGAACTGCACCATGGCTTTGGCCATGCCGGTCATCTCGATCAGCATGCCGAGGAACACGAACAGCGGCACGGAGAGCAGGATGAGGTGGCTCATGCCCTCGTCCATGCGGCCCACCAGCACCATCATGGGGGTGCGCGTGGTGAGCGCCAGATAGCCGAAGGTGGCGAGCCCAAAGGCAAACGCGATGGGCACGCCGGCGAACACGCACACCGCCACCACGCCGACGAAGAAGATCAGCAGATTGAGATTGCCCAGGGGCTTGAACATGGGCCCCAGCAGCCAGAAGGCGGCGACGATGGCGGCGGTGGTCAGCACCGCGGCGCCGAGGATGCGCAGGTCCGCCACCCGCGCCAGGCGCAGCAGGGCGAACACCACCATCAGGCCGAGCCCCACCGGCAGGGCCGCGGCGCGGAAGGAATTGGGGATTTCCAGCGCCGGGGTGAGGATGAAGGCCTCCTCCTCCGCATACTCCAGCGCGTGGGGGAACACCATCAGCAGGAAGGCGAGGGCGGAGGTGATGGCGATGACATCGAGAAAGGCGCGGATCTGCGGGCTGACCTTGGTGGCCACCGCGGTCATGCGCATGTGCTCCCCGCGCCGGAACGCCACCACTGCGCCCAGCATGGCCAGCCACAGGAACAGGATGGAGGCCAGCTCGTCCGACCACACCAGCGGCTTGTGCAGCAGATAGCGGGCGACCACGCCGGCGAACAGCACGCAGATCTCCACCGCCACCAGCAAGGCGGCGGGGATCTCCACCAGGAGGCCGAGGAGGCGATCCGCCATGGCAGCCGCGGCGGCGAGGGGGCTGGTGGGCGCCGCCAGCGGCGGCGCCCCGTGGCCATGGAGGGAAGGAACCTCGGCCATTCGCGTCACGACAGCTTGCCGACCGCGTTTTCCAGCACGGTCCAGGCTTCGTCGCCAAACTTGGCCTTCCACTCGGCATAGAAGCCGGCGGCCCGCAGCTTGTCGCGGAACGGGGTCGGGTCCGGCTTGTTGAAGGTGAGGCCCTTGCCGGCCAGATCGTCCTGCAAGTTGGCGTTGAGCTTGGCCACGTCCGCCCGCTCCTTCTCGCCGGCCGCATTGATATGCTTGGCGACGATGGCGCGCATGTCCTCGGGGATCGCCATCCAGGTGCGGCGGTTGGCCAGGAACCAGAAGCCGTCCCACATGTGGTTGGTCAGCGAGCAGTATTTCTGCACTTCATAGAGCTTCGCCGTGGAGATGATGGCGAGCGGATTTTCCTGGCCATCCACGATCTTGGTCTGCAGCGCCGAATAGACTTCGGCGAAATTGATCGAGGCCGGAGCCGAGCCGAACGCCTTGTACATGGAGGTCCACAGCGGCGAGACCGGCACGCGGATCTTGAAATTCTCGAGGTCCGCCGGGGTCTGGATCGGCTTGGTGGAGGCGGTGGTCTGGCGGAAGCCGTTGTCCCAGATCTTGTCCATGGCCACGAGGCCGAACTTGGAGATCTGCCCGCGCACGTAAGTGCCCAGTTCGCCGTCCATGGCCTTCCACACGGTGGCATAGTCCGGGAAGGCGAAGCCGATGCCGCTCACCGACGCATTGGGCACCAGGGTGGACAGGATCAGCGGCGACAGGGTGAAGAATTCCACGCCGCCGGAGCGCAGCTGGCTCAGCACGTCGGTGTCCGAGCCCAGCTGGCTGGACGGGAACACCTGCAGGTCGAACTTGCCGCCGGTCTCCTGCTTGATGGCCGCGGCCATCTCGCGGGCGCGCAGGTTCATCGGATGCGTGTCCGGCAGGTTGTTGGCATATTTATAGCTGAACTCGGCCTGCTGGGCCCGCGCGACGAATGGCGCGAACACCCCCCCGGTGACGGCGGTGGCGGCCGTGGCCTTCAACAGGGCGCGACGAGACACGATCATGAACCGTTTCCTCCTTGATGGGTCCTGAAACCGGACCGTTTCCTCAAATGGGTCCAGTATGCGGACCTCTTAATTGTGTCACCTATACTGACCCACTTGTAGGATCTGGACAAGGTGTCTATCATCGTTGCTGCGGTCGTCAATGCGCGGACCGCTACAAACAAAAATATGGTCCACATGATGGATCGTGGGAGCGAAACGTGACCAGGACCGGCGACGACCCTGCGGGCGGCGGGACGCAGAGCATTGAGCGCGCCATCGCGCTGCTGCAGCTGGTGGGCCGCGCCGGCAGCGCGGGCGCGCGCTTGTCCGATCTGGTGGCACACTCCGCCCTCCCCAAGCCCACGGTCCGCCGCGTGCTGCTGGCGCTGGTGCGCGCCGGCCTTCTGGACCAGGATACGCTGTCACGGCGGTACCATATCGGACCGGAGACCTACGTTCTAGGAACATTGGCGAGCGAACGCTTCGGCCTGCACGCCCTCTCTTTGGACGGCCTGTCCCGTCTGGCGCAGGAGAGCGGCGACACCGCTTTCCTCTCCATGCAGCGCGACACCTATGTGGTCTGCCTGCACCGCCAGGAAGGCCCCTTCCCCATCCGCACCCATGTGCTGCAGGCCGGCGACCGCCATCCCATGGGCATCGGGGCCGGCAGCCTCGCCATCCTCGCCGCTCTGCCCGATGCGGAGGTGGACCGGGTGTTCGCCGCCAATGCGGCGGTGCTGGCCACCGATTATCCGGCCTATTCCGAAGCCCTGCTGCGAGCCTGCGTGGCCGAGACCCGCGCCCAGGGCTATGCGCTCAACCCCGGCATTCTCATGCCCGGCTCCTGGGGCATCGGCGTGCCGGTGCGCGCCGCCGACGGCAGTCCCATCGGGGCCGTATCCATCGCCGCCATCGAGAGCCGCCTTGGCCCGGAGCGGCGCGCCGAACTGGTGCCGCTGCTGCGCCGCGAGGCCAGCGCGCTGGAGGCGGCGCTGCGGCATCCGGCGCCGCGCACCGAACCCTTGTTTTCCACCCCCTCCGCATCCCCGCCCCCCCGCGCCCGCCTGTCCGCGGCGCGCCCAGCCCTGAGAGTGAAGACATGACGCGCGCGTGCATCGTGGGCTATGCCCATACCGCCTTCGGCAAGCTCGAAGATCCCGATACCGAGACCCTCATGGCCCGCGTCTCCGGCGCGGCGCTGGAGCATGCGGGCATCTCCCCCGACAAGGTGGATGGCATCTTCGCCGGCGTGTTCAACGCCGGCTTCCAGAAGCAGGACTTCCAGGGCGCCCTGGTGGCCATGGCCGACGAGCGCCTCGCCTATGTGCCGGCCGTGCGCGTGGAAAACGCCTGCGCCACCGGCTCGGCCGCCATCTACACCGCGCTGGACTTCATCGAAAGCGGGCGCGGCCGCATCGCCTTGGTGGTGGGCGCGGAGAAGATGACCGCCAAGCCCACGGCCGAAGTGGGTGACATCCTGCTCAATGCCTCCTACCGCAAGGAAGAGGCGGACATTGAAGGCGGTTTCGCCGGCCAGTTCGGCCGCATCGCGCAGAACTATTTCCAGCGCTATGGCGACCGCTCGGAAGAGCTGGCGCACATCGCCGCCAAGAACCATCTCAACGGCGTGTCCAACCCCTACGCCCAGATGCGCCGGGATTTCGGCTTCGACTTCTGCAACACCGTGTCGGAGAAGAACCCGCTGGTGGCCGGCCCGCTGCGCCGCACCGACTGCTCGCTGGTCTCGGACGGGGCCGCAGCCCTGGTGCTGGCGGACGAGGAGACCGCCCGCGACCTGGAGCGGGCCATCGCCTTCCGCGCCCGCACCCACCGCAACGACATCCTCGCCATGTCGCGCCGCGACCCCACCGCCTTCGAGGGCGCCCGCCGCGCCTGGGCCGGCTCGCTGGCCGATGCGGAGATGACGCTGGACGATCTGGACTTCGTGGAGACCCACGACTGCTTCACCATCGCCGAGCTGATCGAATATGAAGTCATGGGCCTGGCCAAGCCGGGCGAGGGCTACAAGGTGGTGCGCGAAGGCATCACCCAGAAGACCGGCCGCCTGCCGGTGAACCCGTCCGGCGGCCTGAAGGCCAAGGGCCATCCCATCGGCGCCACCGGCGTGTCCATGCATGTGCTCTCCGCCATGCAGCTGCTGGGCGAGGCCGGCGACATGCAGATCAAGGATGCGGCGGTGGCCGGCGTGTTCAACATGGGCGGTGCGGCTGTCGCCAATTACGTCTCCATCCTGGAGCGGCTCAAGTGAGCACGGCCTCAGCCGCGCCGAAGGGCGGGGTTGCTCCCTGCTCCCGGCGGGTGATGAACCTGTCCCATCTCCTCACGCAGGCGGCGCGCCGCTTTCCGCAGGAGGTGGGCTTCGTCCACGGGCCGCTCATCTCCAGCTGGGCCGAGATGGACGCACGGGTGGACGCCATGGCGTCCGCCCTGGTGGAGATGGGGATCACCAAGGGCGACCGGGTGCTGGTGCAGTCGAAGAACTGCATCCAGATGTTCGAGAGCATGTTCGCCTGCTTCCGCATCGGCGCGGTGTGGGTGCCCACCAATTTCCGCCAGACCCCGGACGAAGTGGCTTATCTGGCCAAGGCCTCCGGCGCCACGGCTATGATCTGCCACGCCGATTTCCCCGACCATGTGGCCGCCGCGGTGGCCGAGGCGCCGGCCATTGCCACGGTGATCGCCATCGGCACCGCCCCGTTCGGGCCGGACTATGACGATCTGGTCGCCGCCCACCAGGGGCAGCGGGTGCCGGTGGCCGATGTGGACCATGACGACCCCTGCTGGTTCTTCTTCACCTCCGGCACCACCGGCAGGCCGAAGGCGGCGGTGCTGACCCATGGCCAGATGGCCTTCGTCATCACCAACCATCTGTGCGACCTGATGCCGGGCACCACCCAGGCCGATGCCTCGCTGGTGGTGGCGCCGCTCTCCCATGGCGCCGGTGTCCATCAATTGGTGCAGACGGCGCGGGCGGTGAAGACCATCCTGCTGCCGTCCGAGCGCTTCGACGTGGCGGAAGCCTGGGCGGTCGTGGCGCAGTGGAAGGTCACCAACATCTTCACCGTGCCCACCATCACCAAGATGCTGGTGGAACACCCGTCCGTGGATGCGTTCGATCATTCCTCGCTGCGCTACGTCATCTATGCCGGCGCGCCCATGTATCGCGAAGACCAGAAGCGGGCGCTCGCCAAGCTGGGCAAGGTGCTGGTGCAGTATTTCGGCCTCGGCGAGGTGACCGGCAACATCACCGTGCTGCCCCCCGCGCTGCACGAGCCGGAGGACGGTCTACAGGTGAAGATCGGCACCTGCGGCTTCGAGCGCACCGGCATGCAGGTGCAGATCCAGGATGACACCGGCGCGGACGTGGCGCCGTTCGCAACCGGCGAGATCTGCGTCTGCGGGCCGGCGGTCTTCGCCGGCTATTACGAGAATCCGGAGGCCAACGCCAAGTCGTTCCGCAACGGCTGGTTCCGCACCGGCGATCTCGGGCACATGGATGACGAAGGCTTCGTCTACATCACCGGCCGGGCCTCGGACATGTACATTTCCGGCGGCTCCAACGTCTATCCGCGCGAGGTAGAGGAAAAGCTGCTCCAGCACCCGGCCATCGCCGAAGTGGCCATCCTGGGCGTGCCCGACCCCATGTGGGGCGAGGTGGGGGTGGCGGTCTGCGTTGTCCGCGACGGCCAATCGGTAAGCGAGGCCGAGGTGGCCGCCTTCCTGGAGGGCAAGGTCTCCCGCTACAAGCTGCCCAAGAAAGTGTTCTTCTGGGATGCGCTGCCCAAGTCCGCTTACGGCAAGATCACCAAGAAGATGGTGCGCGAGGCGCTGGAGGCGCGCGGCCTACTGCCGCTGGACCAGAAGCTGGAGCGCAGCGCATGAGCGGCTCCGGCGACGTCCCGGTCCGCCTGCTGAAGCATCCGGGCCCGGTGGCGGCGCAGCGCTGGGACAGCCGCGCCGGCCGCGGGGCGCGGGCGTTCCGCTTCTCGCTGATCCCCGGCCGCTCGCTGCATGACGGCATCGCCAATGCCATGGCCGCCGCCGGCGTGTCGGCGGCCGCCCTCACCCTCACGGGCGGGGTGTTCGCGCGGGTGGACTATTGCCTCGCCGCCCCGCGTGCCGGCCAGCCGCAGGTGGCCGGCTATACGGACCCCGAACGCCGCAGCGGCCCCATCGGCCTGATCGGCGCCAGCGCCACCTTGGGGCTCGATCTGGAGGGCCGCCCCATGGTGCATTGCCATGCGCTGCTGGCGGATCCCGACGGCGCCTTGTTCGGCGGCCATGTGATCCCCGGCGCCAGCATGGTCGGCGCCGTGCCGCCGGTGGTGTTCGCCCGCGCCTTCGAGGGCGTCGCGATCCACCAGCGCTATGACGCGGAAACCGTCATGTCCCTCTTCCATCCGGCGGCGGCCGATGCCGATGTCTATGCGGGAGGCTCGCATGTCGCCTGACCTGTCGCTGCCGGCCGATCTGCCGCTGCCGCCCGACGCGGCGCCGGAGAGCGGCCACACCGGCCGCCTCCTCTATGCCCGCGTGCGGCCGAACGAGGATCTGGTGCAGACCATCGAGAAGCTGTGCCTGCAACATGGCTTTGCCCATGCGGTGGTGCGCGGCAGCCTCGGCAGCCTGAGCCAATGCTGCCTGGAACGGCACACCGGCGCCCGCGTGGACGTGCCCGGCCCGGCGGTGGAGATGCTCACCCTCATGGGCGAGGTGCGCCCCGAGCAGGGCGCGCCCGTGGCCCGCGTCAGCGGCACCGTCGCTGATCCCCTGGGCCGCATCTTCGCCGGCCGCTTCGTGCCCGGCCGCAATCCGGTGTGCATCACCTTCGAGATCACCCTCGAAGAATGGCTGGCGGACGCGGTCGCCGGCTGATCCCCATCTGTCGCGCCCCGCATCGGTTGCGGGCGCTGTCGATCCGGGCCACAGGCCCAGACCCCAAGGAGAGCGTCGTGTCCAAGGAAAAAGGCAGCGTGATCGTGACCGGTGGTGCCTCCGGCATCGGCCTTGCCCTCGCCGAAAATCTGCTCACCGACGGCTGGCGCGTGACAGTCCTGGATGTGGCGGCCGACCGCATCGCCGACGCCAAGGCCCAGTTCGCCGCTTTTGGCGCGCAGGCGCGCTTTGTCGAAGTGGACGTCGCCGACGAGGCGGCCGTGGTGGACAGCGTCGCCGCCACGGTGCGCGACTTCGGTCCGCTGTGGGGCGTGGTGAATTCCGCCGGCATCGGCAGGGACGTGCCGGCGCTGGAGACCTCGGCGGCCTTGTTCCGCGAGATCCTGGACGTGAATCTGGTGGGCAGCTTCGTCGTCGCCCGCGAGGCGGCCAAAGCCATGGCCGCCACTGGCGGCGGGTCCATCGTCAACATCGCCTCGGTGTCCGGCATGCGCGGCAATCTCGGCCGGACCGCCTATGGCGCGTCCAAGGGCGGGGTGATGATGCTGACCCAGATCCTGGCGGTGGAATTCGCGCCGCTGAACATCCGCGTCAACGGCATCTCCCCGGGGCCCATCGAGACGCCGATGGTCAAGGCCATGCACACGGCCGAGGCCCGCGCCGGCTGGATGAAGACCGTGCCCATGCGGCGCTATGCGGACCCGGCCGAAGTGTCGGGGGCCATCGCCTTCCTGCTGGACGAGCGCAAGTCCAGCTTCGTCACCGGCCAGACCCTGGCGGTGGACGGCGGCTTCATGGCCGGCGGCCTGATCGGCCTGTGATCCGGCGCTCCCGCGGCCGCCCGGCGGCCGCGGGTAAGCCCTTAATGTGGAGCCCTCAGTGCGGGGTGCCGGCCTCGCCGGTGCCCTTGCGCTGGAACAGGGCGATCACCTCGCCCACCAGCCCGCGGCGGAACAGCGACACCACCACCACGAAGATCACCCCCTGGATCACCAGCACCCATTCGCCCAGGCCGGCGAGATAGTTCTGCATGGTGACGATGATGGTGGCGCCCACCACCGGGCCGAGCACCGTGCCCATGCCGCCCACCAGGGTCATCAGGATCACTTCGCCGGACATCTGCCAGGCCACGTCGGTGAGCGAGGCGAGCTGGAAGACGATGGCCTTGGTGGCCCCCGCCAGCCCCGCCAGCGCCGCGGAGAGCACGAAGGCCAGCAGCTTGTACTGGTTGACCCGGTAGCCCAGCGAAATGGCGCGCGGCTCGTTCTCGCGGATGGCTTTCAGCACCTGCCCGAAGGGCGAATGGATGGTGCGGTAGATGATGGCGAAGCCGATCAGGAAGATCGCCAGCACCACATAATAGAGGTTCAGGTCCTTGCTGATGTCGATGATCCCGAACACCGCCCGGCGCGGCACGCCCTGGATGCCGTCCTCGCCGCCGGTGAACTTGGCCTGCAGGCAGAAGAAGAAGAACATCTGCGCCAGCGCCAGGGTGACCATGGCGAAATAGATGCCCAGCCGGCGGATCGCCAGCAGGCCCGCCACCAGCCCCACCAAAGCGGCAAAGGCGGTGCCCGCCAGGATGCCGGCCTCGGGGGTGAAGCCCCAGCTGCGCACCGTATAAGCGGAAATATAGGCCGCGCCGCCGAAGAACATGGCGTGGCCGAACGACAGCAGCCCCGTATAGCCCAGCAGCAGATTGAAGGCGCAGGCGAACAGCGAGAAGCACAGCACCTTCATCAGGAAGACGGGATAGACCACG
This sequence comes from Azorhizobium sp., assembly GCA_965227945.1. GTDB lineage: Bacteria > Pseudomonadota > Alphaproteobacteria > Rhizobiales > Xanthobacteraceae > Azorhizobium. The sequence goes on from CBDDGQ010000006.1 coordinate 1,049,444, forward strand.
AAGGGCGCCGCCAGCAGGGCCGCCAGCGCCACCAGGACAAAGATCACCCGCAAGGTGCCGCCGGTGGAGGTGGGGCCACTGGCCAGAGCTGTGGGCGAGGAAGAAGTGGTGCTCATGGCGCCCTCACTTGACCGTGCCGAACAGACCGGCCGGCTTCACCAGAAGCACGAGGGCCATGACGACGAAAATGACCGTGGATGAGGCCTCGGGGTAGAACACCTTGGTCAGGCCCTCCACCACGCCGAGGCCGAAGCCGGTGACGATGGCCCCCATGATCGAGCCCATGCCGCCGATCACCACCACCGCGAACACCACGATGATGAGGTTGGAGCCCATGGTGGGGCTCACCTGATAGGCGGGTGCGGCGAGCACGCCGGCCAGCGCCGCGAGGCCGACGCCGAAGCCGTAGGTGAGCGTGATCATGCGCGGCACGTCGATGCCGAAAGCCTGCACCAGGTCCGGCCGCTCGGTGGCGGCGCGCAGATAGGAGCCGAGCTTGGTGCGCTCGATGACGAACCAGGTGGCGAAGCACACCACCAGCGAGGCCACCACCACGAAGGCGCGGTAGTTGGGCAGGAACATGAAGCCGAGATTGGTGCCGCCCGGCAGCGGATTGTTATAGGGCAGGCCGGACGAGCCGTATTGCCGGCGGAACAGCCCTTCGAGGATCAGGCCGAGGCCGAAGGTCAGCAGTAGGCCGTAGAGATGATCCAGATGGTAGAGCCGCCGCAACAAGGTGCGCTCGATCACCATGCCGACGATGGCGACCACGATGGGCGAGATCACCAGCGCACCCCAGAACGGGATGCCCACGTAATTGAGCAGCATCCACGCCCCGAAGGCCCCCATCATATATTGGGCGCCGTGGGTGAAGTTGATGACGTTGAGCAGGCCGAAGATGACCGCAAGGCCGAGGCTCAGCATGGCGTAGAAGGCGCCATTGATGAGGCCCAGAAGCAGTTGGCCGAACAAAGCTTGCGGCGCGATGCCGAGGAGCTCGAACATGGGTCGGTCTCAGGTCCTGAGGTCTGCGGTCGACGGATGTGTCCCGCGCGGCGATGGATGAAGGTCCCCGCGGGGACCGGCCCGGCTGTCCTCCGGGCGGCGCGGGGCCGCCCGGAGAGGCCGCAGGCTCAGCTCTTCTTGACCAGCGGGCACTCGCTCTCGCTCAGCGGGCGGAACGCCTCGTTGGCGGGGATGGTCGCCTTCAGGATGTAGTAGTCGTAGGGATACTTGGATTCCGACGGCTTCTTCACCTCGAACAGATACATGGGATGGATCTGCCGGCCGTCGGCGCGGATCTCGCCCTTGCCGAACAGCTTGTCGTCGGTGGGCAGCTCCTTCATCTTCGCCACCACCGCGGCGCCGTCCTTGGCCGACTTGGTCTCGGCCACCGCCTTGAGATACTGCAGCACGCCGGCATAGACGCCCGCATGCACCATGGTGGGATAGACGCCGCGATTGGCCGCCGCGAATTCCTTGGCGAAGGCGCGGTTGGCGTCGGTCATGTCCCAATACCAGGCTTCCGTCAGGGTCAGGCCCTGGGCGGTCTTCAGGCCCAGCGAGTTGACGTCGGAGAGGAAGATCAGCAGGCCGGCCAGCTTCTGGCCGCCTTCGACGATGCCGTATTCCGCCGCCTGCTTGATGGAGTTGATGGTGTCGCCGCCGGCATTGGCGAGGCCGATCACCTTCGCCTTGGACGACTGCGCCTGCAGCAGGAAGGAGGAGAAGTCCGCATTATTGAGCGGGACGCGCACCTGGCCGAGCACCTTGCCGCCATTGGCGACCACCACGGCGGAGGTGTCGCGCTCCAGCGCATGGCCGAAGGCATAATCGGCGGTGAGGAAGAACCAGGTGTCACCCCCGTTCTTGGTCATCGCCTTGCCGGTGCCGTTGGCCAGCGCCCAGGTGTCATAGGTCCAGTGGACCGTGTTCGGGGTGCAGGCCTTGCCGGTGAGGTCGGAGGCGGCGGCGCCGGAATTGATGAAGACCTTGTTCTTTTCCTTGGTCACCTGGTTCACCGCCAAGGCGACGCCGGAATTGGGCACGTCGACGATGACATCGACGCCGTCCACGTCATACCACTGGCGGGCCACCGAGGTGCCCACGTCGGCCTTGTTCTGGTGATCGGCGAAGATCACGTCCACCTTCAGGGTCTTGCCTGCCGGGGTGGCGCTGAAATCCTCGACCGCCTTCTTGGCGGCCCAGACAGAGCCGGGGCCGCCGAGATCGGCATAAAGGCCGGACTGGTCGTTGAGGACGCCGATCTTCACCGGGACGGGGGACTGGGCGTAGGCGCTGCTGACAGCAAACAGGCTGCCGGCGGCCAAGAGCGTGGCTGCAAGACGCATTGTGTTTCCTCCTGCCGGCAGAACACCGGCTTATCGCTGTACGAAACCCCCGGACCTAGACGCCGAGGAAGGCTTCCAGACGCGCCGCGTTTTCCGCGATCTTGTCGTTGGGCACCATGTCCACCACCCGTCCGTGCTCGACCACATAGTGGCGATCGGCGACGGTTGAGGCGAAGTGGAAGTTCTGTTCCACCAGGAGGACCGTGAAGCCCCGAGTCTTCAAAGTGCGGATGATCTCGCCGATATGCTGCACGATCACCGGCGCCAGCCCTTCGGTGGGCTCGTCCAGCAGCAGGAACTTCGCCCCGGTGCGCAGAATGCGCGCGATGGCGAGCATCTGCTGCTCGCCGCCGGAGAGCTTGGTGCCCTGGCTATACTTGCGCTCTTCCAGGCGCGGAAACAGACCGTGGATCTCGTCCACCGACAGCCCGCCGGGCTTCACCACGGGGGGCAGCAGCAGGTTCTCGCGCACGTTGAGGCTGGCGAAGATGCCGCGCTCTTCCGGGCACAGGGCGATGCCGAGGCGGGCGATCTTGTTGGGCGCCAGCCCGATGGTCTCGGTGCCCTCATAGCGCACCGAGCCAGAGCGCTTGCGCAGCAGGCCCATGATCGCCCGCATGGTGGTGGTCTTGCCGGCGCCGTTGCGGCCCAGCAGCGTCACCACTTCGCCGGGGTGCACATCGAAGCTCATGCCATGCAGCACATGGCTTTCGCCGTAATAGCCGTGCAGGTCGGCGACGCTCAATAAGGGCGCGGTGCCGGTCTGGCTTTGGCTCTGGAGCGCAGCGGCCTCACGCATGTCCGTGCCCCGTGCCCATGTAAGCCTCGATCACCGCAGGATTTTTCGACACGTCGGCATAACGCCCCTCGGTGAGGATCTCGCCGCGGGCCAGCACCGTGATGGTGTCGGACAGGTCCGCCACCACGGAGAGATTGTGCTCCACCATCAGCACCGTGCGATTGGCGGAGACGCGCTTGATGAGTTCGGCGGTGCGGGCGATGTCCTCGCGGCCCATGCCGGAGGTGGGCTCGTCCAGCAGCAGCATCTCCGGCTCCAGCGCCAGCGTGGTGGCGATCTCCAAAGCGCGCTTGCGGCCGTAGGGCAGTTCCACCGCCAGATGCTGGGCATAAGAGGTGAGCCCCACCTCCTCCAGCAGTTCCATGGCGCGCTCATTGAGCGCGTTGAGCGCGGTCTCGGAGCGCCAGAAGTGGAACGAGGTGCCGAGCTTGCGCTGCAGCGCCACGCGCACATTCTCCAGCACGGTGAGATGACCGAAGGTGGCGGAGATCTGGAACGAGCGGACCATGCCCAACCGCGCCACGTCCGCCGGCTTGGTGCGCGTGATCTCACGGCCGTTCAGCCGGATCGTGCCCCGCGTCGGTTCGAGGAACTTGGTAATCAGATTGAAGCAGGTGGTCTTCCCCGCCCCATTCGGCCCGATGAGGGCATGAATGGTGTGGCGGCGAATCTTGAGGTCCACGTTCTTGACCGCGGCGAACCCCTTGAATTCCTTGGTTAGACCTGTTGCTTCAACGATATAGGGCACGTCTGAGACAGTGTCCGAGATCGTCACATGTGCCTCGCTGCGTTCGTCCGGCCCGTGGTGACGGCGCCGGCACTCTCCCATCCAGATGGGCCATTTGCGGCCGCTTGTTGGGACGGACCGTAGCACGGTAATCCGCGGCTGCGTCAATAGACCAAACGTCCAAGATTAGAACGAGCGATAGATTCCTGGCGCGCAGGCTGTGGACGGCCCCTCACGGCAGCATGGAGACGGCAACAACCAGCGTGGGCGCGGGTGCGCCGCTGACCTCAAGCACCAGCGGGCCGGCGCCCGCCGGCAGCAGGAAGCGCACGCTCTTGCGCGCCAGCGGGCAGTCCCGCACCCCGGTGAAGGCTTGCGGCTGCAGCGGCGCGCCCGCGCTCAACAAGTCGATCCAGGCCGCCTGCGCCAGCGTGATCTGCACCACGCCGCCGGTGGCGGGCGGCACCAGCAGCACATGGCCGGCGAAGGTCCCGGCCGCGGGCGCCCGCTCCGGGGCGAACGGCAGGTGCGCCGCCGCCGCCGGCGCCAGGGTGAGCACAACCGCCCGCGGCTCGGTGGCCGCGAGCGGCGTCCCGGCAGCGGCATGCGGCAGGTCGGGGGCCGCCATTCGGGCGCCGTCCGTTGCCAGCGACCAGGCGGCCGCGGTGCAGCCTTCCCCGTCCGCCGCCCGCGCGCCGGAGGGGACGCCGAGCGCCAGCACCAGCGCAGCGGCCAGCGCCAGGGCGTGGCCTGCCGGGCGTAGCCGCAGACCTGGATCTCGCCGGTTTCCGGTCTCTCCGTCCCCTTGCCAGGGTGCGTGCCGCAGCGCCTGCATCGCCATCCGCCTCCTCTGCTATATCCATTTGAATATAACATGGCGCAGGACGGAGGGCAGCGGCGATCAGGCGCCGGGGGTGCGGGCCTGGGTGAGATACTGAGGATTGGGCCGCATGTCGGTGGCGGTGGCCACCCGGTTGGACATGTTGAAGAAGCCGGTCACCGCCGCTGCATCCCAGATATCGCGATCGCTGAAGCCCACCGCGCGCAATGCCGCCCGGTCCGCTTCCTCCACCGCATGGGGGGTTTCGGTGAGCTTCACCGCGAAATCCAGCAGCGCGCGCTGGCGCGGATCGAGCCGGGCCGCGCGGTAATTCATCACGATCTGCTCCCCCAGCTCCGGCTGGCCGGAGAGGCTGCGCACCGCGGCCCCGTGGGCGGTGAGGCAATAATAGCAGCGGTTCACGGCGGAGACCGCTACCGCGATCATCTCCCGCTCCAGCTTGGACAGGCCGGAGGGCGCCAGCATCAGATCATTGTACATGGCGGCAAAGGCATTGAGCTTCGGCAGATCAAAGGCATAGGCCAGCAGAACATTGGGCACATAGCCGATCTTCTCGACGCATTTGTCGAAATAGGCCTGGGTGGCGGCATCCAGCGGCGCCGGCGGCAGGTCCAGCGCGATCACCGGGGTGGCGGGCGGGGCCTTCCCCCGCTCGGTCTTCGGCGCGGCCGCCTTCGCGGCCCGTGCCCGCGACGCCGGAGCGGCACCCCCGCGGGCGGAAGAAGGAGCCGCCGCCTCGGCCAAGGTAGCTTGCAACCGCCCCGCCACTGCCTGTTTCTCAGGCGCGGCGCTTATCTTGGCAGACTTTTCAACGTCCTGGGCGGGCTTGCGCCGGCGCGCGGCGGGGATCATGTTCTTCGCCATGGAGGGGGACCTCGTCATCCTTTCGTCGCGCCTTGGGGTCAGACCCAACGGCAGCTCGGCGCGCGCTCGAGCATCGCGCACATCGGCCCGGCCCGAAAGCCTCAGGAGAGACCTCATGAATGTTCAAGGCTCCGACGCCTCCTTCGGAACGCAGGCGCGTCTGTCATTGGCGGTCAGCCTGTTGAAGGCCGACGCCGCCGGAGTCCCCGAGGCCTTCACCCGCCGCCTGTTCGGCGCCGCCGCCCCAGAGGACGTGGACACGCTCCTGCCCGAGGCCATCGCCGCCCTGGCGCGCTCCGCATGGGCGCACCTGACCGCCCACAAGGTGGGCGAGAGCGACGTCCACATCTCCACCCCCGCTTTGCCCGGCCATCCGGCCATCACGGTGATCGAGACGGTGAATGACGACATGTCGTTCCTGTTTGATTCCATCGCCGGCGAGCTGGCCGACCGCGGCATCGAACTGCGGCTGGCCGCCCATCCCATCTTCGCCGTCGATCGCAGCGGCGCGCTGAGCATCGAGCCCGACCTCGCGGTGGCCGCCGAGCGCGGGCTCAAGCGCGAGAGCCTGATCCATCTGCATATTCCCGCCCTCGACGGCCCCGCCGCCGAGGCGGAACTGCGCGATGCTTTGGCCAAGGTGCTGGCGGACGTGCGCGCTGCCAATCGCGACTTCTTCGCCATGCGCAACCGCGTCTATGAGGTGTCCAAGGGCTATCGCCGCGAGCCCCGCCCCTATGCGGATGCCGAGCGCGAGGAGGCCGCCGATCTGGTGGAGTGGCTGGTCACCGACAATTTCATCTTCCTCGGCCTGCGCGCCTACGGGCTGACCGCCGACGGCGGGCTGGAGCCCTTGCCCGACACCGGCCTCGGCATCCTGCGCGATCCCGAGGTGCACGAACTGCGCCTGGGTACGGAAGCGGTGGTCACGACGCCGGAGATCCGCCAGTTTCTCTCCGGTCCCTCGCCGCTCATCATCACCAAGTCCAGCCTGCGCTCCACCGTGCATCGCCGGGTGTTCATGGACTATATCGGCGTGAAGCGGCACGACGCCACCGGCGCCCTCACCGGCGAAGTGCGCATCATAGGCCTGTTCACCTCCACCGCTTACACCCATTCGGTGATGCAGATTCCTTATCTGCGCAACAAGGCGGAAGCCTGTGCCCGCCGCGCCGGCTTTGCCCGCGACAGCCATTCCGGCAAGGCGCTGGGCACGGTGATGGAGACCTATCCCCGCGACGACCTGTTCCAGATCGACGCCGATACGCTCCAGACCTACGCCATGGAGATCCTGTCGCTCTACGACCGGCCGCGCGTGCGCGTCCTGCCGCGGGTGGATGCGTTCGACCGCTTCGTCTCGGTGCTGGTCTATGTGCCGCGCGAGCGCTTCGATGCCGGCCTGCGCCAGCGCATCGGCGCCTATCTGGCGCAGGTGTTCGGCGGCCAGGTGGCGGCGGTGACACCCGCCTTCCTCAATGACGTGCCGCTCACCCGCGTGCATTACATCATCGGCCGCCGCGAAGGCCGCACCCCGGATGTGGACCGCAACGCCCTGGAACGGGAAGTGGCGCGCCTCGCCCTCACCTGGTCCGACCGCCTGCGCGAGGCGCTGCTCTCCACCCACGGCGCCGCCGAGGCCCATGGCCTGATCGAGCGCTATTGCAGCGCCTTCGACGGCGGCTATATCGCCGCGTATGGCGTCAACACTGCGGTGGAGGACATCGCCCGGCTGGAGCGCCTGTCCGCCGCCCGTCCGGTGGCCCTCGACTTCTATCGCCGCCCCGGCGATACCGCCGACCGCATCGCTTTGCGCCTCATCTCCTTCGGCCGGCCGCTGCCCTTGTCGCAGCGGGTGCCGACGCTGGAGAACATGGGCCTGCGCGCCATCGACGAGCGCACCTATCGCATCGAGACCCGGCCCCGCGTGGGCGGCGACAGCGCCAGCGTCACCCGCAGCTGGGTGCATGAGATGAGCCTGGAGCGCGCCGACGGCCGCACCATCGAGGTGACCGGCGCCGCCGAGCGGCTGGAGGACCTGCTCACCGCCGTGCTGCGCGGCCAAGCGGAGAATGACGGCTTCAACGCTTTGGTGCTGGACACCGGCCTTGCCTGGCGGGACGTGGCGCTGGTGCGGGCGCTGGCCCGCTATCTGCGCCAGGCCGGCATCGCCTTCTCGCAGGATTATCTCTGGACCACCCTGGTGCGTCATGCCGGCGTCGCCGAGCGGGTGGCCAAGCTGTTCCACGCCCGCTTCGACCCCGCCCGCGACCCCGACCCGGAGGCCCGCGCCGCCCGCGAGGCGCCGCTGCGCGAGCAGATCGAGGCGGCTTTGTCGGAAGTCTCCAGCCTGGACGAGGACCGCATCCTGCGCCGCTTCGTCAATCTGGTGGACGCCGCTTTGCGCACCACCTTCTACCAGCGCGACGCGGAGGGGCGGCCCAAGGCGGCCATCGCCATCAAATATGAGAGCGCCAAGGTGGAGGGGCTGCCCCTGCCCCGCCCGCTCTATGAAGTGTTCGTCTATGCCCCGCAGGTGGAAGGCGTGCATCTGCGCTTCGGCCATGTGGCCCGCGGCGGTCTGCGCTGGTCCGACCGGCCGCAGGATTTCCGCACCGAGGTGCTGGGGCTGGTCAAGGCCCAGCAGGTGAAGAATGCGGTGATCGTGCCGGTGGGCGCCAAGGGCGGCTTCGTGCCCAAGCGCCTGCCGCTGGGCGGCAGCCGCGACGCGGTGCAGGCGGAAGGCGTCTCGGCCTACGAGACCTTCGTGTCCAGCCTGCTGGATCTCACCGACAATCTGAAGGGCGGCGCGGTGGTCCATCCCACCGACGTGGTGCGGCTCGACGGCGACGACCCCTATCTGGTGGTGGCCGCCGACAAGGGCACCGCCACCTTCTCCGACACCGCCAATGCCATCTCCCAGCGCCACGGCTTCTGGCTGGACGATGCCTTCGCCTCCGGCGGCTCGGTGGGTTATGACCACAAGGCCATGGGCATCACCGCCCGCGGCGCCTGGGAAGCGGTGAAGCGGCACTTCCGCGAGCTGAATTTGGACATCCAGGTCACCCCCTTCACCGTGGTGGGCGTGGGCGACATGTCCGGCGACGTGTTCGGCAACGGCATGCTGCTGTCCAAGGCCATCAAGCTGGTGGCGGCCTTCGATCATCGCCACATCTTCCTCGATCCCGGCTCCGACCCGGCCCTCGCCCATGCGGAGCGGGCGCGCCTGTTCGCGCTGCCGCGCTCCAGCTGGGCGGATTACGACGCGTCGCTGATCTCGGAGGGCGGCGGCATCTATCCCCGCAGCGCCAAGCGCATCCCGCTGTCGCCGCAGGTGCAGGCGCTGCTCGGCCTCGCCAAGCCGGAGGCCGCCCCCAATGAGGTGATGACCGCCATCCTGAAGGCGGATGCGGACCTGCTGTGGTTCGGCGGCATCGGCACCTATGTGCGCGCCACCGTGGAAAGCGACGCCCAGGTGGGCGACCGCGCCAATGACGCCATCCGCATCACCGCCTCCGACCTGAAGGTGAAGGTGATCGGCGAGGGCGCCAATCTGGGCATGACCCAGCGCAGCCGCATCGAGGCCGCCCGCAAGGGGGTGAAGCTCAACACCGATGCCATCGACAATTCCGCCGGCGTGAACACCTCCGACGTGGAGGTGAACATCAAGATCGCTTTGTCGCTGCCGGTCACCGAAGGCCGGCTGAACCCGCCGGACCGGGCGGGGCTCTTGGCGGAGATGACCGACGAGGTGGGCCATCTGGTGCTGCGCAACAATTATCTCCAGCCCTTGGCCCTGTCCCTGGCGGAGCGGCGCGGGCCGGAGGATCTGGCGTTCCAGCAGCGCATGATGCAGGCGCTGGAACTCCGCGGCGAACTGGATCGCGGGGTGGAATTCCTGCCCAGCGACGGCGAGTTGCAGGAGCGCCGGGCGCGCGGGGAAAACCTCACCCGGCCGGAACTGGCGGTGCTTTTGGCCTATGCCAAGCTCTCGCTCTATGCGGAGCTGCTCGGCTCCGACGTGCCGGACGACGCATATCTGGCGGACGAACTGGTACGCTATTTCCCCGCCGCTCTGCGCGAGCGCTTCCCCGAGGCCATCACCGCCCACCGGCTGCGCCGCGAGATCATCGCCACCGGCCTTGCCAATGCCATCGTCAACCAGGGGGGACCGGCCAGTATCGCCCGCATCGCCGACCAGACCGGGGCGGACGCGGCGGGCATCGCCCGCGCCTTCGCGGTGGTGCGCGACAGCTACGGCCTGCCGGCCATCAACGCCGCCATCGACGCCTTGGACAACCAGCTGGACGGGGAAGTGCAGCTCAGCCTCTATGCGGCGGTGCAGGATCTGATGGTTAGCCGCACCATCTGGTTCCTGCGCAATGTGAGCTTCACCGACGGCATCGCCGCCGTGGTGACGCGCTATGGCGCCGCCATCTCAGAAGTGTCGCGGGTGCTGGACGTGAGCCTGCCGGACAGCTGGCGCATCGCCCGCGACCGGCGCATCGGCGAACTGGTGCACAACCGGGTGCCCAATGACCTCGCCGGCCAGATCGCGGTGCTGCCGGCGCTGGCGGTGGGCTCGGACATCGCCTTGCTGGCGGAGCGCACCGGCCGGCCCATCGCCGAGGCGGCGCCCACCTTCTTCGCGGCGGGGCGCTATTTCGGCATTGACGAGATCATCGGCTCGGCCCGCGCCATCAGCGCCCCGGACTATTACGACCGCCTGGCGCTGGACCGGGCGCTGGCCCAGGTGGAGACCTTCACCCGCCAGGTCACCGGCGACGTCCTGGCCGAGGGCGGCACCGGGGCCGAGGGCGTCGAGGCCTGGGTGGAGCGCCGCCGCAAGGACGTGGAGCGCGTCCGCGCCACGGTGCAGGACATCACCGCCTCCGGCCTGTCTTTGTCCAAGCTGACGCTGGCCGCCAACCTGCTGGGCGACCTGGTCCGCAGCTAGGCAGGGGCGGGACGCAGGCACGCCGACCATTGGCGCGCCACACCCCCTCCCCCCTTGCGGGGGAGGGGGTGAAACGGCGGCCAGCCGGCACCCGCTCCCCAGCCAAGCCCGCCGCACCGGCAAGATCCGCGAACACAAGCAGGGAAGCCTCTTCCCCTCCCGCCGCAGCCCTCCGGTCGCGCAAAGGCGGCGCCCGTTTCACCCCCCTCCCTGCCCTCCCCCGCAAGGGGGGAGGAGCCCGCGCGAGATCTGAATGGGCACGCCTTGGCCCGCCGCGGCCCGTCCCCAGCCAGGAGGAGGATCGCCACCCGCGAGCGGAGAGGGCACCCGCGCCGCCTGCGGGACACACCCCCTCCCCCCTTGCGGGGGAGGAGCCCGCGCGAGATCTGAGCCGAAAGAACGCGGGGGCCCGCGCTGAAAGCGGGCATGGTGGAGGTGGTTTTCGGAGGTGGCCCGCGCCTGTCTCTTTCGCGCCAGGGGCAGCCATCCGTTCACTTGATGAGCACCCACTCAACAGGTCCGCTCGCTCGTTGCTTCTCCGGTGCCATCACAGGCACCCCAAGCGGGGGCCGATTGATCGTGATCCCGCCGAAGGCGCTGCGCCCGCCGGTGGCGAGGCAGCGCCTTCCCGTCGTGGACGCCCTTGAGGACACCCGGCCGGATCAGGCCGGGAAACGCTCACCCACCATGTCCTCGCTCTTGGCCCAGAGCGCCTCAGCATGAGCGGGATCGAGCGCGTAGGAGCGCACGCCTTCGCTGATGGGGGTGATCAGCCCGTCGGTCACGGTCGAGACGTGGCAGTTCTCGCAATACCGGCCCCCGATTTCGTCAGCGTCGGCCACCACGCCGGCCCACACCGAGGTCGCGGCGCCTTGCGGGATGGTCTTCCACTGGAAGGGCGGCCGGCCTTCGGCGGCGAGGTCGGCGTTGATCTTTTGCAGCATCTGATCGATGAAGCTGGCGTCGATATGGCGCGCGAGCTCGGTCTGGATGCCGCCGGGATGGAGCGCGGTGGCGCGCACGCCGCGGGCCTTGTGCCGGCGATCGAACGCGACCGCGAAAAGGATGTTGGCGGTCTTTGAGCGTCCGTAGGCGATCATCGGGTCGTAGGGGGTGTGGGCGAAGCTCGGGTCCTCCAGGTCGACGTCCGCATAGCGGTGACCGGAGGACGCGACGTTCACCAGCCGCCCGCCGGGCGCGATCAAAGGGGCGATGCGATTGACCAGCACGAAATGGCCGAGATGATTGGTGCCGAACTGGGTCTCGAAACCGTCGGCCGTATGGCCGAACGGCGGCGCCATGACACCGGCATTGGCGATCACGAGATCGAACGGCCGGCCATCGGCGAGAAGCCCGTCGGCACAGGCGCGCACGCTCGCCAGCGCGGCGAGGTCGAGCTCGACCAGCGTCAAGCCGCCGCCCTGCGCCGCCTGGGCCCGCACGACGGCCGTGGCCGCTTCCGCCTTGGCGAGATCGCGCGCCGCGCCGACCACCTGCGCCCCGCGCGCCGCCAGCGCCCGCGCCGTCTCCACGCCCAGGCCGGCGGACACGCCGGTGACGAGCACGCGCTTGCCACCCAGATCCACGCCCGCGAGTACGTCGTCGGTGGTGGATGTGGCTCCGAAAGGTCCGGCCATGACACACTCCTTGATCTAAGGACGCACGACTCCCGTTGCGGCCGCGGCATCATTGCCGGCCGGCGCACAGTGGCTTAAGAGGAGGGCGTCTCCGTTTTCTAAATACGGAGGCTCCCTCCGTTTATCAAGAGGTGATCCGCATATGGCCGCTGAGGGCGATCCGCAGGCTGTCCGCAAACCGCGCGCCGATGCGCAGCGCAACCGCATCCGCCTGCTGGAGGTGGCGAAGGTCGCCTTCTCGGAAAAGGGATCCAGCGCCAGTCTGGACGAGATCGCGCGGGTGGCCGGTGTCGGCATCGGCACGCTCTACCGTCACTTCCCCACGCGCGATGCGCTGATTGCAGCGGTCTACCGCAACGAGACGGAGCAGCTATATGCGGCGGTGACGCGCCTGGCGCAGACCCGTCCTCCGGTGGAGGCGTTGCGCGAGGGCATGCTGTTGTTCGTGGACTATATCGGGACGAAGCAGGGCATGGCGGAAGCGCTCAACTCCATCGTCGGCGGAACCTCTGCGCTATATGAGGCCTCCGGGGCGCAGGCGAAGCAGATCATCCACATGCTGGTCGACCGCGCCGTGGCGAGCGGCGAGATCCGGCTGGACATGGACCCGCTCGATCTCTTCCGCGCGCTGGCCGGGGTGGCCAACATCAGCGCGGGGCCAAACTGGAAACAGTCCGCGCGGAGCCTCGTGGACATTCTGATCGCCGGCCTCAGCACCGGGCGGGCGACGGGGCAGGAAAAGTCCCCCTGATCCTTCGGGGCACGCCGTTCCGACAGGCCGCTGGGCCGGAAAAGGGGAGGCACGCCCGCCGCCGGGCATCGTTCCGACGGTCAGGTGAAGAGCCCTGAGGTGGCGACCTCGACCCGCCGACGCGCCAATCCCTCCGTATCGCCGAACCGGTCAACAGCCCAAGACACCGCTGTGACCAGCTCGAAGACCTCCCTGGCTGCGACGGAGCGGTGAGCAACGCCTGCCGCTTGCGCGGCAGCGAGCACGTCTCCGGTCAGCTCCATCAGGAGCAAGACCGCAGGGTTCATGGATGACCCCTGTTCTCCACTGGCCTCTGCGACGCAATGAGGCAAATCGTGCCAAACCCGCAGGCGCCACGTCAGCCAAACCAGCCATTCGGACAGCGCTTGCCGCGGCGCATGTTCGGTGGCGAGGGTCTTCGCCGCGCGCTGCGCGTCCTCCAGGTCCGCTTCCATCAACGCCGCCAGCAGATCTTCACGGGTCGGGAAGTTGCGATAGAGCGTCGCGTTCCCCACACCCGCCCGCAGCGCGATCCCGTCGAGCGAGGAAAGGGCACCCTCCAGCTCAAAGACCTCGCGCGCCGCGCGCAGGATCGCGTCACGGTTGCGGCGCGCGTCGGCGCGCAGAGGTCGCGCCGCAACAGTGTCCCGGTCAACGGTCATGCCAAAGGCCCTTGACTAAATGGGGTATTTCCCCAGATATAAGCGGGGACGATCCCCATTTATAGGCGTACCCCATGACAGCATCCTCCCACAAGACCGACCTGCCCCTGCACGGCCGCATCGTACTCGTTACCGGCGCGAACGGCGGCCTCGGCGAACAGTTCGTGCTCCAGGCCCTCGAGCGCGGCGCGTCAAAGGTCTATGCCGCCGCCCGTGCGCCCCGCGACTGGGCGGATGCGCGCATCCAGCCTCTCTCTCTCGACATCACCAACCCAGACGCGGTGCGAAACGCCGTGCTGGCTGCCCCGGATGTGGATCTGCTGATCAACAACGCTGCGATCGCGCCGCAGGGGGATTCCCTCTTTGCGTCCGAGGAGGCGGCGCGCGCGATCTTCGACACCAACTTCTTTGGGACGCTGCGCGTTGCGAACGCCTTTGCGCCGATCCTCGCGGCCAACGGCGGCGGAACCATGCTCAACATCCTCTCGTCGGCGGCCTGGGTCAGCATGCCAACCGCCTATGCGGCATCGAAGGCGGCGATGTGGTCGGCCAGCAACGGGCTGAGGTTCGCCTTGGAAGGACAGGGCACGCAAGTGGTGGGCCTCCATGTCGGCATGATTGATACGCCAATGGCGGCAAATTTCGACACCCCCAAGAGCAGCCCGGCCAGCGTCGTCGCCCAGGCCTATGACGGGATCGCCGCCGGCGACATCGAGGTGCTGGCGGACGAGCAGACGCGCGATCTCAAATCGAGATTGGGCGTCAAGGCCGAGGAGTTCTATCCTTGGCTCCACGGCATGCTCCGGGCCTTCTTCGGATCGTGATCGGCGTGCGTCAGGCGGCCTAGGGTCGAAGTCCGCCTTAAACTTCCAGCCGGCGCGCGGATGGTCAGATCGCCACCGCCAGGACGTGTCGGTCTCGGATGCCACCCGCCCCGGGCGCGCGCGACCAAGCGCAGTTCCCGCGGAACCCGCCCCCTGCTCCCGCAAAGCAGGGGACGGCGCCGGGGACCGCCGGGCGCAGGCTTTCGCACCGTGCGCGGCAATGCCAGTGTCGCGGCCATGATCGCCCATCGCCCCATCGCCCCGCTCGCGCCGCCCGAACGCCCCGCCCCGCGGCGGGCGGTGGTGGGATGGGTGCTGTTCGATCCCGCCTGCCAGCCCTTCTTCAGCCTGGTCACCACCTTCATCTTCGCCCCCTATTTCGCCTCCGCCGTGGTCAGCGATCCGGCGCGGGGACAGGAATTGTGGGGCTTTGCCACCGGGCTGGCCGGCCTCATCATCGCGCTCGCCTCGCCGCTGCTGGGCGCCATCGCCGATGCCGCCGGCCGGCGCAAGCCGTGGATCGCCGCCTGCGGCGTCGCCCTGGTGGCGGGCTGCGCCACCTTGTGGATCGCGGTGCCGGGGGATGAGAGCCGGGTGCCGCTGATTCTCGGCGCCTTCGTGCTGGCGACCGTGGGCGCGGAATGCGCAATCACCTTCAACAATGCCATGATGCCCGGTCTGGTGCCGCCGGAGCGGCTCGGCCGGTTGTCCGGCATCGGCTGGGCGGCGGGCTATGGCGGCGGCCTGATCGCGCTCGGCCTGGTGCTGGCCTTCTGCGCCACCAGCCCCACCACCGGCCTCACTTTGCTGGGCCATCCCCCCGCCTTCGGCCTGGACGCCGCCGCCCGCGAGGGCGACCGCATCGTCGGGCCCCTGTGCGCGCTGTGGTTCCTGATGCTGGTGACCCCGATGTTCCTGTTCACCCCGGATCGTCCGCGCGGCCTGCCGCTGGGCATGGCGATCCGCGGCGGCCTGCGGGATCTGCGTGCCCTGCTGCGACGGCTGAAGGGCCAGCCGAACCTTGCCCGCTTTCTCATCGCCAACATGATCTATAGCGACGGGCTGGTGGGCCTGTTCTCCTTGGGCGGCATCTATGCCGCCGGCACGCTGGGCTGGGGCTCGGTGCAGATCGGCATCTTCGGCATTCTCATCCTGGTGGCCGGCATCGCCGGCGCCCTGGCCGGCGGCTGGCTGGACGACCGCATCGGCGGGCGGCGGGTGGTGCTGATCGCTTTGGCCTGCCTGTTCCTCGCCGCCCTGGGGATTCTCAGCCTGGGGCGCGACAGCCTGCTGTTCGGCCTCATCCGCACCGCGCCGGGCAGCGGCCTGTTCGGCACCCTGCCGGAGCAGGTCTATCTGGGCCTTGGCCTGCTCATCGGGCTGGTGGCCGGGCCGCTGCAGGCGGCCTCGCGCACGGTGCTGGCGCGGCTCGCCCCGCCGGAACATCTGGGGGAATTCTTCGGCCTGTTCGCGCTGTCCGGCCGGCTCACCTCGTTTGCGGCGACCACGGCGGTGGCGGTGGTCACCGGGCTGATGGCCAGCCAACGGGCCGGGGTGGCGGTGCTGCTGGCCTTCTTCGCCGTCGGCGGGGTGATTCTGGCCGGGGTGCGCGAACCGGGCCGTTGAGGCGGCGCGGGAACGGCGTTAGGCTCATCCCAACCTGCCCCACGGGCAGCGGCCGGGAGCCTCGCCATGTCGCGCCGATCTCAGTCTGCCGGGTGTCAATGCCGCGTCTCTGATCTCCATTGGCTGGCTGCGCCTGCCGCCGGGCTGGCCGCCATGCTGCTGGCGCTGACGCCGGCCGCCGCCGGGATGGAAACCCCGCTGCAGGCCGCCGAGGCGCAAGCGCCAGCGGTCCGCCCGACATCCAGCGCGCGCAAGCCGGCCCCGCAGGCCGCCGCGCCCGAGGCGATTTCGCCGCGCTGGATCGGCCCGAAATGGGAGATCAAGGGCCTGACGGTGTGGGTGTTCACCCCCGGACATTTCGAGGGCCGCTAGACCGGCAACGGGTCCGGGCGATCAGCGCCGGGCGGCGGCGAGCAGGGTGCGGCCGGCGTCCGTCAGATCCACCACCGGCTGGTGGTCGGCACCGAGCCGGCGCACGGCATAACCGCCGTCGAGCGCATCTTCCCAGACGGTGAGGCGCGGACAGGAGGTGCGCCAGGTCTCCAGGGCCTCTGCATAGGGGCGCGGCTGCGCCGCCAGCCATTCGAGAAAGTCCAGCACCAGGGCCGCGGGCGCATCACGCCCCGCGGCGGGCGCCTCATCGTTTGCCAGGGACATGCCGTGTCTCCTGCTGGCGCCCGCACATCCGCTTGGGCGCGGACGCCCGGACCATGGGCGTACCAAGCTTAATCCGCGTCATCACCCGCGCAAGGGGCTCCAGGCCAGCGCCGGCGTCCCTCAGACGGCGGGCGGGGTCCAGTCGGGCGGGGCCATCTGGAAGCCGGAGAACAGGAAGGCGGGCGCCACCGTGCAGCCCACCAGGGTCCAGGCGCCCAGACTCTCCGCCGCCTGCCACACGAAGGGCGGCACCACGCCCTGCGGCTGCTGGCCGGCGGCCACATCGAGGCCCAGCGTCAGGGTGCGCGCCGGCGCGCCCTCGGCGGCCACATGCAGCGCCAGAGGCGCGCCGGCGTAATAATGCCAGGTCTCGCTGGCATCCACCCGGTGCCAATGGGAACGGTCGCCCGCCGCCAGCAGGAAATAGATGGCGGTGGAGGCCGCCCGCGTGCCCTCGGGGGCGGCGTCGCGGAAGGTCTCGCGGAAATAGCCGCCCTCGGGATGGGGCTGGAGATCAAACGCCGCGATCACCTCGGCGGCGGACAGACTGGAGATATCGGCCATGGCATGACGCCTTGCATGGGGGCCGGCGAGCGCGGCCCGATCGGAGAGAGGGGACTGAAAAGGCTCAGCCCTTGAAGACGTTCTTGCGCGCCCGCAGTTCGGTGAACACCGCCGCCGGCTCGGCCCCCGCCAGACCCATGCGCTCGGCGAGGTCCGCGTCGTCGGCACGCAGGAACGGATTGGTCAGACGCTCATCGCCCAAGAGCGCGGGAATGGTGGGCTTGCCCTCGCGCCGGGCGGCCTCGGCCTCGGCGAACCGGCCGCGCAGCGCGCCGTTGTCCGGATCGACGCTGAGCGCGAAGCGGCCATTGGCGAGGGTATATTCATGGCCGCAATAGAGCGACAGGTCGTCGGGCAGCGCGCGCAAACGCAGCAGCGACTGCCACAGCACCGGCGGATCGCACTCCATGGGCCGCCCGCAGCCGAGCACGAACAGCGTATCGCCGGCAAACAGCAGCCGTTCGTCCTCGAACAGATAGACCACATGGCCGGCGGTGTGGCCGGGGGTCTCCATGACGCGGCCGATCAGCGAGCCCACCGCCACCGGATCGCCATCCACCACGGTGACATCGATGCCGGGGATGGTGGCGGCTTCCGCCTTGGGGCCGACCACGGTGGCGCCGAACTGGGCTTTCAGCGCCAGCACGCCATCCACATGATCGCGGTGATGGTGGGTGACCAGGATGTGGGTGAGATCCCAGCCTTCGCGGTCCAGCGCTTCAAGCACGGGGGTCGCATCCGGCACGTCCACCACGCAGGTGGCCTCGGTGACCGGATCGTGGATCAGCACCGCGTAATTGTCGCTCAGACAGGGAATGACGCGGATATCGACCGACATGGGGCTCCTCCGTCCCGGGGCGGCGGGAAAGTGCAGGGGTCCCTGCGTAGCATGCCCGCCCCCCCGGCCACCACCCTCCGGCCGTGCATGGCAGCGGTTCCGCTGGCGCGGACGGGCCACGCACGGGGCCGGCCGCCTCTGCTATAAGGGCCCGGAGGAGAACCCGATGTTCCTGGACGTGGTGGACCTGCGCAGCTTTTACGCCCAGCCGCTCG
Organism: Azorhizobium sp.; assembly: GCA_965227945.1. Lineage (GTDB taxonomy): Bacteria > Pseudomonadota > Alphaproteobacteria > Rhizobiales > Xanthobacteraceae > Azorhizobium. The sequence goes on from CBDDGQ010000006.1 coordinate 1,067,754, forward strand.
GCGTGGTGACGCGCCGCCTGCTGGGGCGGGCGATCCGCGCCCGCTTTGGCGATGTGCGCGGCCTCTCCGTGCTGGGCCTGGGCTATGCCACGCCTTATCTCGGGGTGTTCCGCGAGGAGGCCGAGCGCTGCATCGCCATCATGCCGGCGGCGCAAGGCGTGGTGCGCTGGCCCTCCGCCGCCCCGACGCTCGCGGCCCTGGCGGACGAGACCGAATTGCCGCTCTCCACCGCCTCCATGGACCGGGTGCTGGCGGTGCATCTGCTGGAGATGACCCCGCACGCGGCCGAGGTGCTGCGCGAGGTGTGGCGGGTGCTGGCGCCGGGCGGCCGGCTGCTGGCGGTGGTGCCCAACCGGCGCAGCGTCTGGGCGCGGCTCGACACCACCCCGTTCGGCAATGGCAGCCCGTTCTCCCGCGGCCAGGTGGTGCGGCTGCTGCGCGAAGCGCTCTTCACCCCGGTGGGCTGGGACGAGGCGCTCTATATGCCGCCAATCTCGTCGGAATGGCTGCTGCGCACGGCGGTGCCGTGGGAGCGGGTGGGCGCCCGCCTGTCGCTGCCGTTTGCCGGCGTGCATGTGGTGGAAGCCACCAAGCAGCTCTATCGCCCGGTGATGGTGAAGAAGGCCAAGCTCTCCACCGTGCTGGACCCCGCTCTGGTGCCGGGGCTGCCGGCGGGGTGAGGCTCACCCGCGCGGGGCCGGCACGTCCTTCCGCGACAGCAGGAACACCGCCTGTTCGCCGAGCAGGTTCCACACCCACCAGGGCATGTTGACCCGCACCCGGTGGCCGGCGGAATCCAGCGCCACGGCGCGCTCCATGCGCGCATCCAGCACGTCCACCAACGCCACGAAATCGCGGATGGTGCAGAAATGGATGTTGGGGGTGTCGTACCAGGAATACGGCATGTTGTCGGTGATCGGCATGCGCCCGTAGATCATCAGGTCCAGGCGCGAGCGCCAGTGGCCGAAGTTGGGGAACGACACCACCGCATGGCGGCCGATGCGCAGCATCTGCTCCATCACCCAGCGCGGCCGGCGGGTGGCCTGGAGGGTCTGGGACAGGATCACATAATCGAAGGCGTCATCCGGATAATGCGCCAGATCCACGTCCGCATCGCCCTGGATCACCGCCAGCCCGCGCGCCACGCCGGCGTTCACCCCCTCGCGGGAGAGTTCGATGCCGCGGGCATCGCAGCCGCGCGTGGTGGCGAGCAGATCGAGCAGTTCGCCATCGCCGGCGCCCACGTCCAGCACCCGCGATCCGGGCGCCACCATCTCGGCCACCACCACCAGATCGACGCGCCCTCCCGAGGAGCGCACCGCGCTTTCGTCTAGCGTCCGTTCGCGATCGAGCATGGGTCTAGCGGGTCCGGAGCGGCGGCAGCCCCGCGGCGCGGGCGGCGCTGTCGAGGAAGCCGCGGGTGATGGCGAACAGCTCGGGCTCTTCCAGCAGGAAGGCGTCATGGCCCTTGTCGCTCTCGATCTCGGCGAAGGAGACGCTGGCCCCCGAGGCGTTCAAGGCATGGACGATGGAGCGGGAATCCTCGGTGGGAAACAGCCAGTCGGTGGTGAAGGACACCACGCAGAAGCGCGTCTTGCTGCCGCGGAAGGCCTTGGCCAGCACGCCGTCATAGTCTTCCGCCAGATCGAAATAATCCATGGCGCGGGTCATATAGAGATAGGAATTGGCGTCGAAGCGCTGCACGAAGCTCTCGCCCTGGTGGCGCAGATAGCTCTCCACCTGGAAATCCGCATCGAACCCGAAGGTGGGCAGCGCCCGGTTCTGCAGCCGGCGGCCGAACTTCCGATGCAGCGCCTGGTCGGACATATAAGTGATGTGCGCCGCCATGCGCGCCACGGCGAGGCCCCGGTGCGGGGTGACGCCATTGTTCAGATAATCGCCGCCGCGCCATTCCGGATCGGCCATCACCGCCTGCCGGCCCACTTCGTGGAAGGCGATGTTCTGGGCCGAATGGCGCGCCGCGGTGGCAATGGGCAGGGCCGCGAACACCCGGTCGGGGTAGCTGGCCGCCCATTGCAGCACCTGCATGCCGCCCATGGAGCCACCGGCGACGCAGAACAGGCGCTCGATGCCCAGATGGTCCACCAGCATGGCCTGGGCGTTCACCATGTCGCGAATGGTCACCACCGGCAGTTCCAGCCCATAGGCGCGGCCGGTGTCGGCGCGCGCCGAGGCGGGGCCGGTGGTGCCCATGCAGCCGCCCAGCACGTTGGAGCAGATGACGAAGAAGCGCTCGGTGTCGATGGGCTTGCCGGGACCGACCAGCGTCTCCCACCAGCCCGGCTTGCCGGTCACCGGATTGAGATTGGCCGCATGCTGGTCGCCGGTGAGGGCGTGGCACACCAGGATGGCGTTGGAACGGGCGGCGTTCAGCTCGCCATAGGTCTGGTAGGCGATCTGCAGGCCGCGCAGGTCCACGCCGGCGTCCAGCCGCAGCGGCCGGTCATCGCCGAAACGCACCACGGGCGAGTGCGGCGCATCGGCTTCGCGCCGCGCCTTGACGTCCTCGGGGGTGAGGCTTTCCGCCTTCGTATCGAACATTTGTCCCATCGTCTCACCAAGCGACGGGCGCCGTTCTCTGTCAAGAACCGTCGTTTCCACTCCGGCACGAACGCCGCCGGCGGGGGCTCACGCTTGCGTGGGGCCGCCGGTCAGCGGCCCTGGCAGAGCGGGTCGATCTGCGGGCAGCCCAGCGGGTTGCGCGTGGTCTCGGGATTGGGCACCCGCCGCGGATCGGGGGCGACCGAGCCGGTGGGCGCCGGGTCCACCGTCGTCGTGCCCGTCTGGTCGGGCTGCGGCACCGGCACGCGGGCGCCGTTGGAATAGGTGCGCACCGGGGCGTTGAGGGGGCTGGTCTCCACCACGCCCGGATTTGGGGTGGTCTCCGGACCCGCCGCCCGCGCCGGAGCAGACAGGCAGGCGACGGCCAAGGCTGCGCCCGCCAGACCCATGATGACGATGGTCGATGGCCGCGATGATGTCCGCATGGCGTCCTCCTGTCGGCCGCGGCGGGCGGCCTGCTGTCCAAACAACCGGAGGGCCGCCGCGCGGTTCCCGGAACGAACCGGGATCTTGGCCGGCCTCCCGATTCGCGCGCCCTTTGTTCCGGCCCTGTTCGCGCGGCAGCGCCAAGCGTGCCAGAATGGGACAGGGGCAGGCCCGGGGCAGAACAAACCGGGCCGGACCGCGCGGGCGATTCGCGCCACCTTTGTTCCGCCCTCGTTCTGGGATGGACTGGCGATGTCGCCTTTGCGTCCCGATATGATACAGACCCCTGCCGCCCCCCCGCCGGATCCGCCGACCGCATGGATGATGTCACCAAGCTTGCCGTGCTGCCGCCGTCCATCCGGGCGCGTGGCGTCACCGCCGTGCTCGGCCCCACCAATACCGGCAAGACCCACCTCGCCATCGAGCGCATGCTCGGCCATGAGAGCGGGCTGATCGGCCTGCCGCTGCGCCTCCTGGCGCGCGAAGTCTATCAGAAGGTGGTGGCCCGCGTCGGCGCCGACCAGGTGGCGCTGGTCACCGGCGAAGAGAAGATCAAGCCCAAGAACGCCCGCTATTGGGTGGCGACCGTCGAGGCCATGCCGCGCGAGCTGGACGTGGCCTTCGTGGCCATCGACGAGATCCAGATCGCCACCGACCTCGATCGCGGCCATGTGTTCACCAACCGGCTGCTGAACCGGCGCGGCCGGTTCGAGACCATGCTTTTGGGCTCGGCCACCATGCGCCCGCTGGTGCAGAAGCTGCTGCCCGGCGCCAATGTGGTCGAGCGGCCGCGGCTGTCCACCCTGACCTTTGCCGGCGAAAAGAAGATCAGCCGCCTGCCCCGGCGCTCGGCCATCGTCGCCTTCTCCGCGGAAGATGTGTACGCCATCGCCGAATTCATCCGTCGCCAGCGCGGCGGCGCGGCGGTGGTGATGGGCTCGCTGTCCCCGCGCACCCGCAACGCCCAGGTGGAGCTGTTCCAGAGCGGCGAGGTGGACTATCTGGTGGCCACCGACGCCATCGGCATGGGCCTCAATCTGGACGTGGACCATGTGGCCTTCGCCTCGGACCGCAAGTTCGACGGCTGGCAGTTCCGCCGCCTCAATCCCTCCGAAATGTCGCAGATCGCCGGCCGCGCCGGCCGGGCCACCCGCGACGGCACCTTCGGCACCACCGGCCGCTGCCCGCCATTTGACCAGGAACTGGTGGAGCGGCTGGAGGGCCATGTCTTCGATCCGGCGCGGGTGTTGCAGTGGCGCAACGCGGTGCCGGATTTCCGCTCCATCAAGGCGCTGATGGACGGCCTCGCGCTGCCGCCGCGGGAGGAGGGCTTGACCCGCGCCCCCACCGCCGATGACGTGCAAGTGCTGGAGATCATGAGCCGCGAGGCCGATGTGGCGGCCAAGGCCACCAGCCCTGCGGTGGTGGAAAGGTTGTGGGATGCGTGCCAGGTGCCGGACTATCGCAAGGTCTCTCCGGGAGCCCATGCGGAGCTGGTTTCCACACTTTTTCACCATGTCGGGACGGGAGGTCGCATCCCCGACGAGTGGTTCGCGCGTCAAATCGCCTTGACCGATCGCGCGGAAGGAGACATCGACACGCTGTCGAGCCGGATCGCGCAGGTGCGGACACTCACCTTCGTAGCCAACCGGCCTGACTGGCTAAAGGACCCGGAGCACTGGCAAGGCGTCACAAGAGGGGTCGAAGACAAGCTATCCGACGCGCTTCACGAACGATTGGCTCAACGTTTTGTGGACCGGCGCACCAGCCTGCTCATGCGACGCCTGCGAGAGAACACGATGCTCGAGACTGAGATCAGCAAGACCGGCGACGTTACCGTGGAGGGCCATGTGATCGGCCACCTCCAGGGATTCCAGTTCGCCCCAGACCCTTCCGCCGGCGGGGAAGAAGCCAAGGCGCTGCGCGCCGCGGCCCAGAAGGCCTTGGCCGGAGAGATCGAAACCCGCGCCAACCGCCTCTCCCAGGCGGTGGACGAGGCGTTCGTCCTCACCGCGGACGGCACCATCCGCTGGACCGGCGAGGCCGTGGCCAAGCTGATCCCAGGCGATGAGGTGCTCAAACCCCGCTTCAAGATCATCGCCGATGAGCATCTGACGGGCCCGGCCCGCGACCAGGTGGAGGCCCGCCTCACCCTGTGGATGAAGGCGCATATCGACAAATTGCTCGGCCCGCTGCTGAAGCTGGGCGAGGCGGAAGACATCACCGGCATCGGCCGCGGGATCGCCTTCCAGATCGTCGAGGCCCTCGGCGTGCTGGAGCGCACCAAGGTGGCCGAGGAGATGAAGACCCTCGACCAGGCCTCGCGCGCCACGTTGCGCGGCTACGGGGTGCGCTTCGGCGCCCACCACATCTATCTGCCCGGCCTGCTGAAGCCCGCGCCCCGCACCCTGGCGGCGGAACTCTATGCGCTGAAGCATGGCGGCCTGCAGCAGAAGGGCCTGGACGAACTGCCGCATCTGGCCTCCTCCGGCCGCACCTCCATTCCGGTGGATCACGAGATCCAGAAGGGCCTCTACCGGGCCGTCGGCTTCCGCGTGTGCGGCGAGCGGGCGGTGCGGGTGGACATCCTGGAGCGCCTCGCCGACCTCATCCGCCCGGCTTTGGCCTGGCGCCCCGCCTCCCCCGGCCCCAAGCCGGCGGGCGCGGTGGATGGCCGCGGCTTCACCGTCACCGTGGGCATGACCTCGCTGGCCGGCTGCTCGGGCGAGGATTTCGCCTCGATCCTGAAGTCGCTGGGCTATCGCATGGAACGCCGCGCCCCGCCGCCGCCGGAGGCCGAGGTGGCCCCGGCTGCGGTGGCCGCACCGGCGGAAGCGGACGCCGCCCCCATGGCGCTGGCCCCGGCCCCGGATGGCGCCATCGAGGCGGACCTGCTGTTCGAGCCGGCCCCGGCCGCCCCTGAGGCGGTGATAGACGCCGCTGCGGCTCCCGCCGACAACGAGCCCGCCGCGACGGCGGACGCCGAAGCCGAAGCGCTCGCGGATGCGGATGCCGCGGACGCCCCCGCTGAAGACGCCGCCACCGAAGACGCTGCCGCCGAGGACCATGCCGAGGCGCCCGACGCGCCGGTGGAAGAGGTGGCGGAAGCCGCCGCTCTGGAGGCCGCCTCCGCGGACCAGAACGACCCCACGGCGGCCGAGAGCGCCGCCGAGGTGGGATCTGCCCCCGCGCCGGCCGAGGGCGATGCCGCCCCCGCCGAGGCGACCGCAGACGCCTCCACCGCGGAAGCTTCCGAAACCCCGGCGGAAGAAGTGCTGATCGAAGTGTGGCGTCCCGGCCGTCCGCCGGGCGCGCCGCGACGGGACCGGCCCCAGGGCCAGGGCCGTGAAGGCGCCGGCCGCGAGGGCGCCGGCCGGGGCCGCGAGGGCGAACCGCGCGGCGAGCGCCGCGACGGGCGTCCGCCGCAGCGCCGCTTCACCCCCGGCGAAGGCCAGGGCGCCCCGCGGGGCCGCACCGAGGGCGCGCCCCAGGGTGATCGTCCCGAGCGCAGCACTGCGCCGCACGGCCGTCCCGCTGGCGAGCGCACCGAGCGTCCGCCCCAGGGCGAGCGTCCGCCGCGCGCCGACCGGCCGTTCCGCGGCCCGCCGCGCGAAGGCGAGGCGCCGCGCGGTCCGCGTCCGGAGCGCAATGCCGAGCGCGCCCCGGCGCCCCAGGACCGCCGCCGCGACAAGCAGGCGGATCCCGACAGCCCCTTCGCCGCTTTGGCTGCGCTGAAAGCGCGGCTCGAGGCGGAGAAGAAGGGCAACTGAGGCTGCGGGGCGGCGGTGAGCGGGGACGATGCGCGCCAAAGGCTGGATCTCTGGCTCTGGCATGGGCGCTTTGTCCGCACCCGCACCGCCGCCGCCGACCTCATCCGGGCCGGGCATGTGCGCCTGGACGGGGCGCGGATCACCGCCCCCGCCCAGAAGGTGCGGGTGGGTCAGGTTCTCACCGTCGCCCTCACCGGCCGGGTCCGGGTGGTCCGGGTGCGCGGCTTTTCGGAACGGCGCGGAGATGCTACGTCTGTCGCCGAGCTTTTGGACGATATTACAAACGAGACTGGTGAATAAGGCGCGCCGAACACCTGCGTCGCTTGCGCCCGGCGGGCGCGTGCGCTAGTTCGGCGCGCGAAAGGGATCTTCCATGACCTATGTCGTCACCGAGAACTGCATCCGCTGCAAATATATGGATTGCGTCTCCGTGTGCCCCGTGGACTGCTTCTACGAGGGCGAGAATATGCTCGTCATCCATCCGGACGAATGCATCGACTGCGGCGTGTGCGAGCCGGAGTGCCCGGCCGAGGCGATCAAGCCGGACACCGAGCCGGGCCTGGAGAAATGGCTGACGGTGAATGCCGATTATGCCAAGGAATGGCCCAACATCACCTTGAAGCGCGACGCCCCGCCGGACGCCAAGGACTGGGACGGCAAGCCCGGCAAGGAAGAGCTGTTCTCGTCCAACCCCGGCCAGGGCGACTGAGAGGATAGCGCGGGCCGTTGTCCGCGCCAGAGTGGTCCGTGTGACGACACGAACGCATGGTCTGACGGGCGCTGCACGCCGCCGCCCGTCGCGTGACAGGTCTGCCCCTCAGCCCACGGCGATGACGATATCGTCCGGCTCCTGGCGGCGATTGAGCCAGATGCGGATCCGCGTCTGCGCGCCGGCGACCCTTTGCACGAAAATCTTTTCCCAATCCACGGTCGCAACCACCACCTCGTGGGTGGGGGTATTGAGAGGACCATCATAATCGGGCGGGCCATCGCGCGCGACTTCGGAGGCGAGCCCGAAAGTGACCTGAGTTTCACCGTCGAAACACATCAACACGGAAATAGCGACACTTTCCTCCGACGCAGAAATTGGCTCGCCAATAACGAAATTTGGCGGCGCCTTTCCTAAGTCATGTGAAATAAAAATCAGAGAATTCATCGGCGCCAGGCGGCGACTGAGAGGCATCTCATTTCCTCCAGTTGGGAGATTAACCATAATCCTTGGTTATTGCTACAATTTATGCAGTGTGGATACATGCGATATTCCGAACCGCCTACGCCCATGAAATGGGAGGCTGGTGATCAGGGACAAAATTCCCCGAAGACGTTCCAGGACCGCTGCCGATGACGCCGCGCGCCGGCGCGCTTTCAGCGCCAGGGCGGCGGCTCAGCCCACGGCGATGACGATATCGTCCGGTTCCTGTGGGTGATTGAGCCAGATGCGCACCCGCGTGTGAACGCTGGCGACGATTTGCACAAATAGTCCCTCCCCCTCGACCGTTGAAACGACGATGGTGCGGGCCGGTGTATCGAGATGGCCATCGAAATCTGGCGGGCCGTCGCGCGCGGTTTGGGAAGCGTGCCCGAACGTGACCTGGGTTTCACCGTCAAAGCACATCAAGGTGCCAACACAAATACAATCGGCATTGGCCGAGATTGATGCACCGACGGAAATATCTGGCACGTTACACCTGAATCCACCGGCAATGAAAAATATAGAATTGCTGGGTGCAATGCGCCGAACTTGGGTCATCTGACGCTCCTGTCGTCTTCCACCTTTGTCGGTGAGCATGACCACAGCCGCTCACTCCAGCCCGATGAGCACCTCGTCCGGCTCCTGTGGGCACTTGAGCCAGATCCGCACGCGGGTGCGCGGGGCCGCGACGGCGTGCGTCAGGATCACGTCATGCTCCACCGTCGAGACCATGACCGTGCCGCTGGGCGTATCGATGACCCCATCGAAATCGGGGGCCACCGTGCGCGCGCGAAACTCCGAGGCCAGGGCCATCATGACCTCGGTTTCCCCGTCCTGCCACATCAGGCAGCCCACCGAGATGCACTTGTCATTGGCCACGATGGGGGTCGCATCGACGATGTCCGTCGCCCAGAATTTCGCGGAATCGGAGATGAAGAGCAGCGAGTTCGACGGCGCGATCCGCACTTGAACGAACATCTCGTGTCTCCTTGTCCCTCACAACAAGGCGCCCTGGGACTCCGCCATGCGGGCCACCGCCCAGAGGCATGCCCGTACAGGTGGAAGACCCTTGGCGACGATAGATCCGCTTTCGTCGCAGCTTCAATCCCTTTCGGATTCGCCGCTCCGGAACCTGTGCCCCCTCCCGGCCGTTGGCGCGGTGACGCCGGGATTGAGCTATGATCCCGGTCCGCAGGGACCGCGCCACGGGGGCGCGGAGGCGGCGCATCCCCCCGCGGGGTCAGGAGCTTCTATGTCCACCATCACCTATGAAATCGTCGAGCATGACGGCGGCTGGGCCTACAAGGCCAACGGCGTGTTCTCCGAGCCCTTCCCGAGCCACGCCGCCGCGCACAAGGCCGCCGAGCGCGCCGCCAAGGAGCAGCGGGTGCCCGGCGAGGCCGAAGTCATCTCCTATGAGGACAAGGACGGCCAGTGGCACGAGGAATCCTCCGCCGGCAGCGACCGCCCCATCCCGGTGGTGAAGGACTGAAACTCGCCTGACGGGTGCCGGGGCGGATCGCCCTCGGCCGGGCGGGGCGGGCGGGCGTCGGGCGCGGCGCGAGCGTGAAGCGCTGAGCCTCAGCCGAGCCCGATCACCACCTCGTCCGGCTGCCACGGCCGGTTGAGCCAGATGCGCACGCGGGTGACGGGAGCGGGCACGGCGGTCTCCAGCAGGCGCTCCCCCGAGACTGTTGAGACTAGGACGCCGCGCGTGGGTGTCTCCAGCGATGCTCTGCGCCGTGGCAAAGATCGTCACATGGGGCACGAAGGGCGGGCCGGGTGGATCGCTGAGATCGGAAATGAAGATCAGGCCGTTCGGTGGCCCGCAGCGACAGGTCAGCGCCATCTCACCTCCCCCGTGCCTGTCGCCATCCGCCATCGCGTGGCGGGCGCTGCGGCCGCTCATGGGCCTGCGCTCACCCGGACCCCACCACCGCCTGCGCCCAGGCGCCCCGACCTTAGGCGATCGAAAGGTGCGCGCCCGCCCACGGTCGACCGCGCGCCTCACCCCAGCCCGATCAGCACCTCGTCGGGCTCCTCTGGGCTATTGATCCAGAGCCGCACGCGTGTGCGCGTGTCGGGCACCGGCTGTTCACCGACGACCTGCCGGTCCACGGTGGAGACGATCACCACATGGTTGGGCGTGTCCAGCGTCCCGTCGAAATCCGGGGCCTCCGGCCGCTGCAGATCGAGCGCCGGTCCGAGCCCGACCAGCGTTTCACCATCCTGCCACATCAGGCAGCCGACCGAGATACACTGCGCATCTGCAGAGATGGTCTGCAGTTCCAGATCCTTCGGCGGCCGCACTTTCAGTGAGCCCGAAATGAAGATCAGGGAGTTCAAGGGCGCCAGACGACGGTAGTGAGTCATGTGAGCCAGTCCATAAGCGCCTTGGTCAGCGCCGCATCGTACGACAGCAGCAGCTCGCCCTTGGCATCCAATACGCCCGACATCCGTCGCGGCGCCGAGTCCAGCGAGAGGGTCCCGCCCCCCGCGAGAGCGCTCCGCCGGGCAATGACCGCCGGATCCCGAGGGTGAACGACAGAAGTGCCCTCGTGGCCGGCGTCGGGGGCGCATCTCCTTGGGCGGAGCGGGGCGCGGGCGCCCGCGGCTCACCCGAACCCCACCACCGCCACATCGGCATGCCAGGGCTGGTTGAGCCAGACGCGCACGCGGGTGAGAACATCGGGCACCACCTGCGAGAACAGGATCTGCTCATCCACGGTGGACATCACCACCCTGCGGCTTGGCGTCTCCAGCACCGCATCGTGATAGAGCGGAAACGACGGCTCCGCTCCGGTCAGCGGACCGAAGGTGACATCGGTCCGCCCGTCGCATTCCGGGTAGGTGAGCATGAGGACGCACTTGGCCGTCGCGGTCACGGGCTTGCCGTCTTCCAGGTCCGGAACATCAAACCGCGTGGCATCGTGAATGCACACCATGGAGTTGATCGGACGGATCGTCTTGCGCGTCGTCATGCCGGCCCTCCCGCTCCCCGTGCGACCCTGCGCCCAAGCGCCCCCGCTTGAAGGCCCCCCCTAAGGCGCCTTCGCCAGCGCCACATATTGCGACAGCAGCAGCTCGCCCTTGGCATCCAGATAGGCCCGGCCATAAGGCGCGGCGCGCAAAGCCGCCGGGTCGGCATAGATGGTCCCGCCCAGCGGCGGCTGGACGCCCGGCTTGCGGCAGGGCACCGCGAGCGTCACCGTGGCGCCCGCACTGTAGAGGCGGCCGCGCTCCACCTTGCGCACCTGGCCCGCCACGGCGCAGACGCCATAGCCGGCCTGCGGCTCGGTCACCGAAGCCACCTCGATCACCACCACATTGGGCGCCTGGCGGCGGGCCTGCTCGTAATATTTCGGCGCCAGCAGCGCGAAAGCGGGCGCCAGGCTGCCGAGCAGCAGCGCGCCGGTCAGCGCCAGCGTCAGCCCGCAGGCGGGCCGACCGTGCGCGGCCCGCACCCGCAGGCCCCGGAGACGGCGTGTCGCGGCCCTCATGGCTTCAGCACGTCCGCGCCCACCGGGCCGGGCTTGGGATAGGGCAGGTCCGAGATCAGCTTCTCGCTGGGGGTGTCCTGCGCGAACAGGGCGTTGAGGTCGATGGTGAGATAGCCGAGGCGATGGTTGTAATCGGCGATCTTCAGCGTGTTGTGGGTCAGATCCTTCAGGCTCACCCACTGGGTATAATCGGACACCAGCCCGCCATCGGGCAGCTTCGACTGGGCGGCGCCGATGGGGATGTCCACATTGTTCAGCACATGGGCCACCGTCTCGAACGCCTCGGCGCCGGTCTTGGGCTCGGGCACCACATGGCGCAGCGCGCTGGCGCGCACGAAGCGGGACGGCGGAGTGTAGTCGCCCGGCATGCCGACAAAGCCGCCGCCCTGGCCGAGCGCGGTCACGTTGGACGCGCCGATCTCGCGGGCCGACACCCCCACGGTGGACAGGTTGAGATAGTTGCGCAGGTTGGTCAGGTGCCAGTCATAGGTGGGCGCGTTGGTGAGCACATGCGCCACATTGTCGGAGATCTGCACCTCGCCGTTGACATATTCCACCACGATGCCGGCGCCGGAGCGGTCGTTGAACACGAAGTGGATTTCCGGCGGCGTCGGGCCGGTGGGAATGGAGGGATCGCTCCACACCTTGGTGACCTTCAGCGCCGCGCGCAGCTCGGCCACAGTGGCGAAATTGCCCAGCGCCCAGCCGCCGAAGGACAATAGCTCCACATAGTTCTGATCTTGCGCGGTGACCGTCTGATACTGGGTGAAGCCGGGCAGGAAATTGCCGCTCATGCCGAGCCCGGCCGAATTCTGCCCCTCCAGGATGGTGCCGCCGGGGATGATGTTGGCGCTCACCCCCACCACCGCATATTTGGTCGGCGTGGTGCGGGTGGGCAGGTTGAGCGCCTTGGGGGCGGCCTGGGTCACGATCGTGCCCTTGGGCCGGCTCACCAGGGTCCATTTCATGTCGAAGGCCCACTCCATGGTGCGGCCGGCGATCACGGTCTTGTCCGCGGCGATGATGTCCACCGCGGTGCAGGCGAGCGCGGAATGCATCATCGCCACCAGCGACACCGTCGCAGCGAGAGAGCGCAGCATGGCTTGATCCTTTTTTGCCTTGGGTCCACCCGGCCTCACCAAACGCCTCCCGCCCGCGTCGCGCAAGGGTGGAAAATCGGCCGCGCACACCTGCCCGCGGACTTGCTAAAGAAAGCCCAGCAAGGCGGAGCAGACCCATCCATGGACCCCATCGACACCGTGCTGGCAGGCCTGCCGGCGGAGCTCGTGACCACCGATCCCGACGTGGTGGCGCGCTATCTCACCGATTTCCGCGCCTATCGCACCGGCGCCGCCCGCGCCGTGCTGCGCCCGCGCACCCGCGCCGATGTCCAGCGCATCGTCGCCGCCTGCGCGGCGGCGGGCGTGCCGCTGGTGCCGCAGGGCGGCAACACCTCTTATTGCGCCGCCGCCACCCCCTCCCCCGCCGGCACCGAGCTGGTGCTGAGCCTGGAGCGGCTGAACGCCGTGCGCGCGCTCGATGCGGACAACCTCTCGCTCACCGCCGAGGCCGGCTGCGTGCTGAGCGTGCTGCAGGATCGGGCGGATGCCGCCGGCCTGCTGCTGCCGCTGGATCTGGGCTCGCGCCAGTCCTGCCAGATCGGCGGCAACCTCTCCACCAATGCGGGCGGGGTCTCGGTGCTGAAATACGGCATGGCCCGCGACCTGGTGCTGGGCCTGGAGGCGGTGCTGCCGGACGGGCAATTGCTGGACGTGCTGCAGCCCCTGCGCAAGAACAACACCGGTTATGATGTGAAGCAGCTGTTGCTGGGGGCGGAGGGGACGCTGGGGGTGATCACCGCCGTGTCGCTGAAGCTGGCGCGCAAGAGCGTCCAGACGGTGACGGCCTTCCTCGCCTTGCGGGCGCTGGGCGATCTCACCGCCGTGCTGGCGCGGGCGCAGATCATCACGGGCGAGTCCATCACCTCGTTCGAATATGTCTCCGACCATTCCCTGCGCCTGCTGCGGTTGGCGAAACCCGCGCTGCGCCATCCGCTGGCCGCCCCCGCCGCGCATTATGTGCTGCTGGAGGCGCAGACCTGCTCACCGCTGTTCGATCTGGAGGCGGCGCTCACCCATCTTTTGGGCGCGCTGATGGAGGAGGGCCTCGTCACCGACGGCACGCTGGCGGCCGGCGGCGCCCAGCGCGATGCGCTGTGGGTGCTGCGCGAGCACATTCCCGAGGCGGAAGTGGCCGCTGGCGGCTCGGTGAAGCACGACGTCTCGGTGCCCACCTCCCGCCTGCCGGCCTTCATCGCCGACGCCTCCGCTCTGGTGGCGGCGCACGGGGCGGGCGGGCGGCTGTCGCTCTACGGCCATGTGGGCGACGGCAATGTGCATTTCAACGTGGTGGCCCCGGAGGGCGCGGAGCCTTCCGGCTACAAATCCTGGTTCGCGCGCGAGGTTTCGCCCCGCATCTATGATCTGGCGGTGGCGATGGGCGGCGCGTTCGGCGCCGAATACGGCATCGGCGTCGTGAAGCTGGACCTGCTGGACCGCTATGGCGACCCGGCCAAGATCGCCGTGATGCGCGCGGTCAAGGCGGCGCTGGACCCGAAGGGGATTATGAACCCGGGGAAGGTGGTGAGATGGCTTCCCCCTAACGCCAACGAGTAGGTTTTCTTCAAATCCAATCTTTTGGATCGGGATTAGATGACTGAGACAGCGTTCTTCTCGCCCAGACGAAGCCGGCCCCGCATGTCGCTAGCAGAGCAGATATAATGGGAATATGCCACTCTGAACTTAGCGCCTCCCATCTAGTCGCATTTATACGCGAATTGTTACGATTTATAAGATGAGCAATTCCACTTAATCTAAGTTTATCAATATATGGCCGATATATATGCACATTTCCATATATATAGAGAGAGTCCCACTCTTTTGAGATTTGAATGCCGTCAATTAAAACGGACCCAAATCCACCGTCTAATAAAACAAAATCTGTTGTTGCTAAAAATGATGCAGTTTTAATTTGCACACCATCAAAGCTTGCCCAGGAATTCAGGTTACTTAGCGAGGCAACCGATTCATTCGATAGGTATCCATCTTGATCATCTTTTTCGCTCCTTTTTATTGAAAAAAACACTCCAGAAATAATATTTGAAGTTTCAATTTCAAAATTATTGTCGTGTCGCGTAATGTTTCCGCCTTTGCCGTCAATGACCCTGCACGGAGATTCACGCCTTGAACTATTTACATTTTTTGGGCTTAGGTTAAATTTATATACTAGTCCGTCAATTATTGACGATATATCTTTATGAGCATTTCTATTTCTCTCATCTATAGTTACGGCTGATAACAATAACTTAAATCCATCATCAGATGAAAATTTTATATGATCGCTTTTTGTTATAAAAAAATCTAGATCAAGGCTATTGACATCCAAAGAGTGCTTAATATGGAAAAAAGTTGGGTTATCAATATTTAGCGTTGTTCGAATTTCGTTCTCACCTCGCAAGGTGACTGCTGAAATATCTCCAGATAATATTAAATTATGAATATTTTTTGCAGACAGAATAGGATTCATTCCTTCTGTATCAGGAGCACCATTCAGACAGCCTTCCTGAAAAAATACATCCACGGAGTAGGTGGGGCCATCAGGGCTCAATTGCCAATCTATAGACGGGTACGTTAAGGTGGAAAACGTGTAAAATTTTGACAATTCTGATTGCCGAAGTAACGTTGAATTCTTCTTTGCCGAATCAAGTTTGGATTTATCGTCGGTCGATGCGTCCTCGTAAGGGGCGATCATCCCCTTCAGAGGCAGGCTCGCTACAATTTCAATATTGGCCTGGAGGGGCTGGTAAAACGTTATAAGTAATATATAAACACTTATAGAAGTTGTAGTTCCTATTGATAATATACTTGCTATTTTAATTACGAAGCTAGGCATTGACCTTGAGAAGGTATTATCAATTGATTTTATCACCGCAAGTATAAAATAAATAAATACGGCACACAAAACACCACCAAAAACATTCGCAATTGTGTCTTGGCCTATAGATTTATAGTTTCTATTGACGATCATATTAAATAAATCAGAAATCATATATGTGGCAAAGAAATAAAATCCGCATCTTAAAACTATATCATAATAATTATTCGATTTAAATGAGTAGATCGCAACTATTGCGCCAATAATTAAAAAGTTCATAGATGCCGCATTGGCTAGCCATTGCCGGAGCGAAGGAAAGTGTGCCGTAGAATTGTGATATATTGTTTCGTATATACTTGATGCGAAACTCACGGGGAGCGGCAATGTGTGCGCTTGAAACAGCGGGCCAACTGAACTTAATAGTGTTACTGCGATAGCAATTGGTATAATTAACCCTATCCACACGGGTAACCGATATTGAGGTATAAATAGATTCAGCGGAGAGATTGATTTCTCCAGCGCCGATCTGAGTATACTAAAATTCATGGAATTTGCGGCCGTGAATCGGGGTGGGTATTTTAAGGCCCCTTGTATAATACGATCCTGTTCAATCCCAAACGAGAAATCCAAACCCTTGCTGTTGCCACCGCCAGTGGTGCGTAGGCCAATGGCGCCCGCGCCCGTAATCCGGTCATGCTACGTTCCTTTAGCTGGACGATTCCCCATCTCCCCCGCCGCCCCTACTTTCCGCCTATAAGCCCGCCCTGATCGACCCAAACACCCATCAACCGACCGAGGGCGGTGCGGACGCCGCGGTTTCACGCGCCGCCGGACCATCGGAAAGCGCGCCCACAGTGCGTTCCGCTACGGTCTGCGCAACGCCCCGAACACCGCCGCTACCAGCCGAAGCCCCCTTGCCCAACCTGACGAAGTTGACGATACTTCCGTCAACAGGAGCGCAGCCATGGCCAAGACGCCATCCCGCCCGCCCATGGGCCGGGCGGCCGGACATATCTCCAAGCCGCAGGTGGCCTATCGCGGGCAGGTCGTGACCCAGCGGGCACCGACCGCGGGCAAGGCTGCGCCGGTGCGATCCCATGCCCGCGCGGCCACGCCCGTCGTCTCCTATGCCGACCTAGCCGGCCTCGTGTCCGATCTGCCGCCCCCGGTGCAGAAGAGGCTGATGGAATCGGTCCGGCGCTACGGCAAGCTGAGCGTGGTGCTCGATCCCCGGCGGCCGGAAGAGGCGCTGGACATTCCCGTGGCCCCGGAGCCCGAGACTGCGGAGGCCCGCTATGAGCGCGCTGTCACCGATGCGAAGGCCCGTGGCGCCACGCGCATCGCGGAGATCCTGGCCGGCGACGACATGCTCTCGTCCGACGACATCGGCGCGCTGCTGAACGTCAGCCGGGAGACGGTGAATGCCAAACGCCAGAGACGGGAACTGCTGGGCCTCACCGGCGCCACCCGCTTCGTCCGCTATCCCCGATGGCAGGTGGATGGGGAGGGCCGCATCATGCCCGGCCTGAAGGCGCTCGCCGCGGCGTTCGGCGGCGACCCGTGGTCGGTCTACCGCTTCCTGGTCTCGCCATGCCCGGAACTGGACGGCGAAGCGCCCCGCCACGTCCTCTGGCAGGGCGAGGCCGGTCTGGCGCGGGTGATGGCGGCGGTGGACGCCCTGGCGGAGGGGGCGTTCAGCTGAACCCGCATGAGCCTGCCGCCCGCCAACTTCCATGAGGCCGAGCTGCGGATCAGGACCATCCGGCGCAAGCGGCGCTGGCATCGCATCTATGCGGCGGGCAAGGGGCGCGGCCCGCTGGGTGCGGGCTTCGGCACCAGCCGCTTCAGCGATCCGGCAACCCCGCCGGTGTTCAAGGTGGCCTATTTCGGCACCAGCGTTCTCGTCTGCTTTCTCGAAGCGGTGCTGCGGGACAGCACTGTCGGGCAGGTGCCGCCTTTGCCTTTCGATGAGCAGAAGCGGCTCAAGGCGCTGCGCCTCGCCACGCTGGAGGTGAGCGAGACCCTCCATGCCCTCGACCTCACTGGCAACAACCTTGTGGTCATGGGCATTTCCACCTCGGCCGCGCGCGACCGGGAGCAGAGCATCGGCCGCCAATGGTCTCGGGCCTTCTGGCAGCATCCGGCCCAGGTGGACGGCCTCCATTACGCCTCGCGCCTAAATGGCGAGACCTGCCTTGCGCTCTATGACCGGGCGCTGGCGCCGGTGCCGAAACTGGCGGTGGTGGACGACCGGCCCCTCCTGTCCTGCAAGGCGGAGCTGGCGGACATCTATGACCGCCTCAGTATCGCGCTGGTCTAGCCTGCACTGTCGGGCGGAAACGCATAACGCCCCCCTCTCCCCCTTTGCCGCATTTCCCCCTATAACCCCCGCCATGCTCGACCCGACCGCCCCCATCCCGGCCGAGGCCGGCGCGAACGCTCCTGATTTCAAGCGTCGCCGGACCTTCGCCATCATCTCCCATCCCGACGCGGGCAAGACCACGCTGACGGAAAAGCTGCTGCTCGCCTCCGGCGCCATCCGCCAGGCCGGCCAGGTGCGCGCCCGCGGCGAGCGCCGCCGCACGAGATCCGACTGGATGGAAATCGAACAGCAGCGCGGCATCTCCGTCACCTCCTCGGTCATGACCTTCGAGCGCGACGGCATCGTGTTCAACCTTCTGGACACGCCGGGCCATTCGGACTTCTCGGAAGATACCTACCGCACCCTCTCGGCGGTGGACGCCGCGGTCATGGTCATCGACGCCGCCAAGGGCATCGAAAGCCAGACCCGCAAGCTGTTCGAAGTCTGCCGCCTGCGCGACATCCCCATCTTCACCTTCATCAACAAGGTGGACCGGGAAAGCCTCGATCCGCTGGGCCTGATGGACGACATCGCCGCCACCCTGGCGCTGGACCTCACCCCCTTCACCTGGCCGGTGGGCATGGGCACCGACTTCCGCGGCATCATCGACGTGCCCAACAAGCGCGCCTTCTTCGCGTCTGAGCGCGGTGGGCCGCTGCTGCACGAAGTGAAGTTCGAGGACCCCATCGACCTCTTGGGCCTGGAGCTGCAGGGCGTGCCGGAGCGCATCGTGGAAGAGGCGGTGGAAAGCCTCACCCTGGCGCTGGGCGTGCTGCCGCCGTTCGAGCTGGAGAGTTTTCGCGAGGGGCATCTCTCCCCGGTGTTCTTCGGCAGCGCCATCAAGGAAGCCGGCGTCGCCGAACTGCTGGCGGGGCTGGGCACCTTCGGCCCCAGCCCTCTGTCCCGCAGCGCCAACGGCCGCATCGTCGAGCCGGAGGAGACCAACGTCTCCGGCTTCGTGTTCAAGGTCCAGGCCAATATGGACCCCAACCACCGCGACCGGGTGGCCTTCGTGCGGCTGTGCTCGGGGGTGTTCAAGCGCGGCATGAAGCTGTTCAACGCCCGCGAGAAGCGGCACATGGCGATCGCCAACCCCATCTTCTTCTTCGCCCAGGAGCGCGAGACGGTGGACGAGGCGGTGGCCGGCGACATCATCGGCATCCCCAACCACGGCATGCTGCGGGTGGGCGACACGCTCTCCGAAGGCGAGACCATCCGCTTCGAGGGCATTCCCGACTTCGCCCCCGAAATCCTGCGCCGGGTGCTGCTCGCCGACCCCATGAAGAGCAAGCAATTGGCCAAAGCCCTGCACGACATGGCCGAGGAAGGGGTGGTGCAGGTGCTGCGCCCGATCACCGACCCCTCCCCCATCGTCGGCGTGGTGGGGACGCTGCAGCTGGACGTGCTCTCCTCGCGGCTGGAGAAGGAATATGGCGTGCCGATCCGCTATGAGGGGGTGTCCTTCGTCACCGCCCGCTGGATCATCGGCGAGCGCGCCGAGGTGGAGCGCTTCAGCGACACGTCGCGCTCCTCCATCGCCCAGGACCGCGACGACCAGCTGGTGTTCCTGGCCCGCAGCCAATGGGTGCTGGACCGGGCCATCGAGGAATATCCGAAGCTGAAATTCGTCTCGGTGAAGGAACGCGGGTAGACCGCGGAGCCATCGCGGGGCGATCGCGGTTAAGACAAAACAGGCGTGCGTCCGTTCCTGCCGCCCGGCGCGGCGGGACCAGACGGGATTTCAAGGGTTTGGGCGGGTCCGCGCGGTGCGGCCGACGGGCGATGCCACACGGTGTCTGAAAAGGGGAATTTGATGTCCAATGCCACCCTCCGCTCGGATGATCCGGGCCTTGCCACGATCATCGACGCCGCCTTCGCGCGCATCGGCGAGATCGATTCGTCCACCCAGGGCGAGGTCCGCGAGGCCGTCGAGCACGCCCTGAACGGGCTGGATTCCGGCGCCTTTCGGGTGGCCGAACGCGGCGCGGACGGCGCCTGGCAGGTCAACCAGTGGCTCAAGAAGGCGGTGCTTTTGTCCTTCCGGCTCAATGACATGGGCCTCATCACCGGAGGCCCGGACGGGGCGTCCTGGTGGGACAAGGTGCCCTCCAAGTTCGCCAACTGGACCGCGCCGGAATTCCGCGCCGCCGGCTTCCGCGCGGTGCCCGGCGCCATCGTCCGCCGCTCGGCTTACATCGCCCCCAATGTGGTGCTCATGCCGTCTTTCGTGAACCTGGGCGCCCATGTAGGCGAAGGTACCATGGTAGACACCTGGGTGACGGTGGGCTCCTGCGCCCAGATCGGCAAGAAGGTGCACCTGTCCGGCGGCGTGGGCATCGGCGGGGTGCTGGAGCCGCTGCAGGCGGGGCCGGTGATCATCGAGGACGATTGTTTCATCGGCGCAAGATCTGAGGTGGTGGAAGGGGTTATCATCCGCGAAGGCTGCGTGCTCTCCATGGGCGTGTTCATTTCCGCCTCCACCAAGATCATCGACCGGACCACGGGCGAAGTGTTCATCGGCGAGGTGCCGGCCTATTCGGTGGTGGTGCCCGGCGCCCTGCCCGGCAAGCCGCTGCCCGACGGCACGCCCGGTCCCTCGCTCTATTGCGCGGTGATCGTGAAGCGCGTGGACGCCAAGACCCGCGCCAAGACCTCGATCAACGATCTGCTGCGCGACTAAGCCTTCGCCCCGCCCGGACGCGACCGCCGCCGCGGCGCTCAAACCCTTGCAGTGGCTGGAAAGGGCGGGCCGCACGGCCGGCCGGCCTGGAGGGAACCTTGCGCCGGCGTGACGCCCGCGCATTTGCCGGTGGAAAGCAGCTTGCCAGGGCGATCTGAGCCGCTATATTCCGCCGCCTTGTCAAGGCACAGCGCTTCAACCGGCGCCGGGATCTGATCCCGCCTTGTCAGGCTCGCACGGGCGGCGTCGCCGCCCGCCGAGGTCATGGGTAGGGCGGGCGCGGCGACGTGTTTGCTGACTGTGACACCCAAGTTCCGCACCCACCGCAAGGTCGGTGCTGCGGAGAGGTGGCCGAGTGGTTGAAGGCGCACGCCTGGAACGCGTGTATACGGGCAACCGTATCGAGGGTTCGAATCCCTCTCTCTCCGCCAGCCCTCATTTTCACCCCCTCTCATAAAGCCTCAGAACCCTTGCCAGCGCTCGATTTGCGCGCCATATCGGCTGCAGGGCGTCTCACGATATCGCGCTAAAGCGCAATCGATCCCGGGTAAAAGCCGGGTAAGGCCGCCTCCGGAAACCGGGTAAAGGGGAAGGCCGGGTAAATGCCGCTCACCGATATGCAGATCCGCAAGGCCAAGGCGGCCGAGAAGCCCTACAAGCTGACCGACGGCGGCGGGCTGCACCTCGCCATCTCTCCGGCAGGGGGCAAGGTCTGGCGCTTGCGCTATGAGATCGCCGGCAAGGAGAAGCTCCTCACGATCGGCCCATACCCGGACATCAGCCTTCAGGAAGCCCGCGAGGCCCGCATGGCCCAGAAGAAGCTGCTTCGCGAGGGCAAGGATCCCTCTGCAGAGAAAGCGGATCGCAGGCGTGTTGCCACCGCCCCGGCCCATGTGACCTTCGAACACCTCGCCCGCGAGTGGTACGGCATGAACAAGCCGCACTGGACGCCGACCCATCAAGACCCTAAATTCTGCGGTCGAAGGCGGTGAGAAAAGGAAGGGGAAGCTGGCGCCGGACACCCCGAAGATCGTCGCGTTCATGCAGCAACAGATCGATGCCGGAAAATCTCAATCCGAGGCGGCTTACCGCGCGAAGGCCAAGGGACTGGGCTCGTCTCAGGACGCCAATCTCAGGCTGTACCAGCGGATGAAAAGGGCAAAAACTAAGGACATATCCGGCCAAATGTCCTGACCTCCGGGTCCACGTCTCAACACGTCGCAAACAAGACGTGAGTTGAGCAGTCATGGACAAGTCGTTGCAAATCGGTCCTGGGACCGTCGTGGGGGGCGAGCACGACCTCCTCGTTTCCGTAGATGTGGGAGCCTCGCTTCTGGGCATGAGCGTTGCCAGCTTCTGGCGCCGCGTCGCCGACGGCACCATCCCGGAGCCGCTGAAGCTGGGCCGCCTGTCGCGCTGGCCTCGCTCGGAACTCATCGCCGTCATCGAGAACGCGAAGGCCGCTCGCGCCTCGGGTGGCCGCCATGAGTGAGCGCCTCATGCACCGCGGCGGGCTTGATGCCCGCCAGATGGTCGAATACCTTGGTGGACGCTGGACCGGGCGCGGTGGCGTCTGCTTCTGCCCGGCCCATCGGAACAGCCGCACCCCTTCCGAAGCAATTCGATAACTGGACGGTGGTCCCGAACCTCTGGGGCGCTGTCGTTGGGCCGCCCTCGGCAATGAAGAGCCCGGCCCTGAAATATGCGCTCTCACCGCTCCATAAAATTGAACGGGAGTGGCGAAAGGAGTGGGAGGGCCAAAACGCTGAGGCGGCGGCGGATGCCGAGCTCACGAAGATCGCCCTTGAGGAAGCTCGGAAGAAGGCAAAGCAAAAGCTCAAGGACCAAGGCAGTGACGCCGCCAGGGAGATCATCGCTGAAGCGCAGGGGGCGGCCCTCATTATCCCGAAGCGCAAACGCCTGACGGTCAACGATGCGACCGTTGAAAAGCTGGGTGAACTCCTGAACGATAACACTCGCGGCTTGCTCGTCGTTCGCGATGAATTGCCCGGTCTTCTCGCCAAGCTCGAAGATGAAGCCTTCCAGATCGACCGGGCCTTTTACCTTGAGGCGTTCAATGGCGATGCCAGCTTCAAGTATGACCGCTGACGTGAGCCCCATTTCTCCTCCGGTTGAAGAGAGAGTCCGCAGGTTGATTTGTGGCCTCAGGCGGCCACGGTTTCCAGTGCGATTGTTGCGGCAAACTCGGCGGGGGATCGATGGCCCAGCGCCGAGTGAGGTCGGTTGAGGTTATCGTCCTCCTTCCATGAGCTGATGGTGGCGCGGGCCTGCGCCAGGTTCGAGAACAGGGTCTCATTCAGGCACTCGTCCCGGAAGCGGCCATTGAAGCTTTCGACAAAGCCGTTCTGCATGGGCTTACCCGGGGCGATATAGTGCCATTCGATGCCCGTCTGTTGGCACCATTTGAGCACCGCCATCGAGGTCAGCTCGGTGCCGTTGTCCGAGACGATGGCCGAGGGCTTTCCCCGGATGGCCATGAGCGTATCGAGCTCGCGCGTCACTCGAAGGCCGGACAGCGAGGTGTCGGCGACCAGCGCCAGGCACTCCCGGCTGAAGTCGTCGACAACGGCCAGCACCCGGAAGCGGCGGCCATCCGTGAAGGCATCCGACACGAAGTCGAGGCTCCAGCGGACATTGATCCGATCCGGTACCAGCATGGGCCGCCGTGTGCCGAGCGCCCGCTTGCGGCCCCCACGCCGGCGCACCTGGAGCTTCTCCTCCCGGTAGAGCCGGCGCAGCTTCTTGTGGTTCATGACGATGCCCTGGCGCCTCAGCATGACATGGATCCGCCGGTAGCCGAACCGGCGGCGCTCGCCGGCCACGGCCTTCATGGCCTCGCGCAAGCCTGCATCGTCGGGACGGACGCTCCGATAGCGCATACTGGCGCGATCGACGCTCAGGGCCTTGCACGCCCGACGCTGGCTCACCCCGTGCTCGGCACAGGCGTGGGCCACGGCTTTACGCCTCGCATCGGGCGTCACCATTTTTTTGCGGCGACATCCTTCAGGATGGCGTTGTCCAGCATCTGCTCGGCGAGCAGCTTCTTCAGGCGGGCGTTCTCATCCTCAAGCGCCTTCAGCCGGCGGGCATCGGACACGTCCATGCCGCCATACCTCGCCTTGAACTTGTAGAAGGTGGCCGAGGAGATGCCGTGCTTGCGGCAAACGTCAGCGGTCTTCGCGCCCGCCTCCTGATCCTTCAGCATCCCGATGATCTGTTCCTCTGTGAACCGTGAGGCTCGCATCGTCCGTCTCCATGATCGACGGACTCTACCTAAATCTGGAGGAGGATCAGGGGCTCACGTCAGCCACGGCGTTGTTATGGCGGTGCCATGACGGCTCATCGAGAGCTGCAGATCGTGGTGTTTCAGGAACGAAGCCCACTCCATGCTGGTGAACTGGCTCCCCTGATCCGAATGCACCAGCAGACGGTCCTTCGGCTTGCCTCGCCAGACGGCGGCCATCAACGCCTGACGCACGACGTTGGTGGTCTGCCGGGCCTGCATGGACCAGCCGACGACGCGGCGGGAGAAGAGGTCGATCACCACCGCCAGATAGGCGAGGCCCTCGTGGGTGCGGAGATGTCGGTCACCCAGGCCTTGTCAGGCGCCTCTGCGTCAAAACGGCGATCGAGCGTGTTGTCGACCGCCAGGGATGAACCGACCCGCGTTTGTCGGAGGCTCCAACGCCTGAGAGGTAGAGCCATGACGGGCAAGGCGACGAACCCTGGCAGAGCTCGAGCTCGGGTCGAAGACATGATCGCGTTCATCGACGATCACCCTGTCGCGCGCCGCGATTATTGTGCGCTTTGCCGCAGCCAGTCGATATTTGACCGGGCTTGCTCCGGGGTGAGATCTTGACTGAAAAGTTGCTCGGCATCTTTTTCGCGGCCATCCAGGAACAACATGGTGGCGAGGGCCTGGCGCACCCGCGCATCCGCGTCGGGGCGGGCGCTGGCCTCCTGCAGAATGCGGATGGCCTCCGCGCGCTTGCCACTCATGGCCAGAGAGAGCGCCATGTTGGTCATCACGCCGGGATTTCCCGGCTTGAGGTTCAAAGCGCGCTGATAGAGGGCGCGGGCGGTGACGTGATCGCCAAGGTTGTCCGCCGCCACCCCCTGTGCCGATAAGATGGACCAATCGGGATTGTCGGGCGTGTGGGCATTGGCGAGGACCTCGCTGGCTTCCGCATAACGCCCGAGCCCAAGCAGGCTTTTTCCATAGGCCGCGCGCAACTCTCGGCTCTCGGGATTGCGCAGCGCCGCCAGGCGCAGCACCGCGGAGGCCTGCTCGGTCTGGCCCCGCTCCGTGAGGGATTTTGCATAAGCGATTGTTGCAACCGGATCCTCCCCGCCTGGGGCCGCGCCGTCGTCCAGCGTGGCACAGGCTGCGAGAGCGAGCGGCACTGTCAGCACCAGGGCTCGGAGCCAGGGCCACCGTGTCCGCCAGCCAGGGCTGGCGGTGTGGCAGGCCGCCCCGGTGCGATGGGCGACGGGTGCACCGGGGCTGGGCAGGTCGAATCTCACCCGCCTCCCCCCCGTGTGCACCATGGGCCCGCACCCTCAACGCCGTGGAACATGCCAACGCATGTATGGTGAGCATTGGATGACACTGTGGTGTCGGAGCGGGCATCTGCGGGGTCTGCGCTGGCAGTCAGCCGCGTTTGCGTTAAGACGCGGTGCACGTGTTCGAATAATTCTGACGGTTTGCGCTGGCCGCCCAGGTCACTGGTCCATCCGCAGACACGCAGATGGCCTGCTCTTCTTGGTCGAAGCTGATCATGCCCGCCTGGCCCGCGGGACAAGCTTGCGTCGTCGGCGTCCAGCGCGGGGCCGGGGGTGTGCAGGGAAATCGCGCCGTCGCCGCCGCCGAGACCGCCAAGGGCTGGCCGGTCATGGCGCGGAACATGGCAAAGGAACCGCCCAGGGGCAGATCAACGACCACCGTCACGCTGGTCTGCGCATCATGACGGACCGTGACCATGGCCTGCGGACCGGCCTGATCTCCCGCGCCCTGACCATAAGGGTCCAGCAGCCCATGCACATACGCGTCGGCCTGCGCATCGCTAGCCCCGCGCACCACCGCACGGGCGGCACCTTCCGCGGCCGTCCGAGCCATCTCCTGCAATCCCTGCGCCCGGTTCAGGTCGATGGCGGCGCCCACCCCCAGGAGCATCAGCGGGATCAGCAGCACCGCAAGAACGGAAATGCTGCCGCCATCTGTCCGCAGTATATGGCGAGCGCGGGCACACCCCCTCGCAGGCATGGCATCAGTTCCAATTCATATAGTGGATGATCACCGGCATGATCGCGAGAACAATGAGGGGAAGCAGGAAGAAGAACAATACGGGCACAGGCAGCATCGCTGCCACCTCTGCCGCTCGCCGCTCCGCCTTGTGGAAGCGCACGTCGCGGCTTTCCCGGGCGAGAATGCGGAAGGTCTCACCCAAGGCGCTGCCCTGCTCATGGGACTGCAGCAGCGCGGTGCAGGTGCCCTTGACCTCGTCCAGCTCGGTGCGGGCACCAAAGTTCTCATAGGCTTGCCGGCGCTCCAGAAATTGCAGCTCGATCAACGTGATCGCCAGTTCATCGGCCAGTTCTTTCGAGCGAGGCGCAATGTCCTCTGACACCCGCCGGAACGCCTGGTCCGCCGAACGACCTGCCTCCACATGGATCAGCATCAAATCGAGCGCCTCTGGCCAAGCCCGTCGCATCGCGGTCTGACGCTGCTTGATGGTGCGGGACAGGATCACGTTGGGGAGTTTGAGTCCCAGGTAGCCAGCCAGAGCGACCATGGCGAGCTTCATCAATGTGCTGGCCGCCGGAACGTTGAAGACAAACACCATGCCCCCCACCGTGCCGGCCAAGGCAATCGGCCAGACCATGTGGGCGACCAGGAACATCGCCTCGTCCGCGGCCGTGCGGCGGCCCGCGCGGGCGAGGCGCAGCCGCATCCCGTCCAGGGTGATCCACTCGCGCAGATGCAAGACTTCAGTGAGCGCGGCCAAGCTGCGCGCACGCTCCTGTCGTAAAGAACGCTGCGGCACCGCCGGTTGGCCGCCACTGGCCAGCGCTTGCGTCCGCCGGTCCCGCCGTGAGACGCCAGCCAGCGCCATCGCTCCCGCCGCCACCGCTCCCGCCGTGGCGCAGGCGATGATGACGGCCAAGAGGATGCGGTGATCCATCATCTGCGGCCTTCAGATATCGATGCGCGTCATACGCGTCATCACCAGAAAACCGATCAGGACCCAGGCCAACGCAATCACCAGCGTGAGCTGGCCAGTTGCCGTTACAAACAGCACCCGCACGTGATCCAGCTTCAGCAGATGTCCGGCGCCCAGCACGATGAACGGCAATGCGGCCAAGATCCTTGCCGCGCCCGACTGTTCGGCTGTCATTGCAACGATCTTATTGGCCAGCCGGCGCCGTTCGCGCAGGGTGCGCGACAGGTTCAGCAATGTCTCAGCAATGGCTCCCCCTTCCGCGCTTTGAACGGCGATGGCGATGGAAAGAAACCGCGTCTCGTCGATGGGGATCCGCTTCGCCATGCGCTCCACCGCCTCCGACAGTGCCGCCCCCAGGTGTTGCTCGTCCTCGATAATGCAGAACTCCCGGCTCACCGGATCTCTGGTCTCGCGTGCAACGGTGCGGATGCAGTCCTGGATCGGCAGGCCGGCCCGGACCCCGCGGGCAATGATATCAAGGGCGTTCGGCAGCTCTTCGGCAAATTTCCGGAAACGCTGATGTCGCCGATACCGAAGATAGTTCAGGGGGCCGAGCGCCCCGGTTGCAAGGCCGGCCACGGCGGCCCAGGGCAGTGGCGCGCCGAACGTCAGGCAGACCAGGGCGATGACGACGCCCGTGAGGCTGGCGCCCACATAGAATTGCCTGCGGGTCCAGGGCACGCCGGCCTGCTCGAGCATGGCCGCCAGGCGCAACGCATGGCGGGACGGGGACCGTCCGGTGAGCGCCTTCACCCGGGCTGTCATCTCGTCCGGTGGACCCAGGGACGCTGCCTGGGGCGCTTGCGCCACCAATCGGCGCACCCGGCGCGTCACGGTCGTCTCTTCCACGAACTGGGGCAGGAACAGCGCGAGGATGCCTGCGCCCATGGCAAATGCGGCCAATGTGGCCAGAAGGATCCACATCACAGGCCCCCTGCGTGCTGGAAGGCTTGCATCAACTGCTCGCCTTCCCCGACCTGTTCGGCTTCCCTCAGAAAGCCCGGCTTGGTGGCCTGAACCAGTTTGAGCTTTTGCGCCTTGTAGTCATACAGGAAGATATCGGAAATCAGTATTTGCCCGCCATCCATGCCCCGCAATTCTGCAATATGGGTTACGACGCGCTTGCCATTGTTGATTTGCTGCGCCTGAATCACAATATTCACGGTATCAGAGATGGATTTTTGAATATTGATCGACGGCGTTGAATGCAGGGAGATGTTTTCTCGAATGCAGGTCTCTAACCGGCCCAGCGCCCCGCGCGGATTGTTTGCATGGATGGTGCCCATGGATCCCGCATGCCCTGTGCTCATGGCCTGCATCAGGTCCAGCGCCTCAGCGCCACGGACTTCGCCGACGATGATGCGGTTGGGTTTCATCCGCAGGGCATTGCGGACAATATCGCGCATGGACACGGCGGCCGTGCCTTCTGACGAGGCTGGCCGCGTCTCAAGCCGCACCACATGACGCTGCTGAAGCTGGAGCTCCGCCGTATCCTCGCAGGTGATGATGCGTTCCCGCGGATCGATAGCGCCCGTCAGGCAATTCAACAATGTGGTCTTGCCGGCGCCTGTTCCGCCACTGATCAGGACATTGAGCGGACATTTGCCGATGATGCGGAGCACCTCGGCGGCCTCAAGGGTAACCGTTCCGAGCGCCACCAGATCGCTGAACGTGAGTCTTTCGCGCCGGAATTTCCGGATCGTCAGGTGGGTGCCGTCGACGGCGATCGGGGGCACGATAATGTTGATGCGCGACCCGTCCGGCAGGCGCGCGTCGCATGTGGGCGAGAAGGCATCCACCCGGCGACCGACGCCCTCCGCCATCTTTCGGCTCACCCGCAGCAGCGCTTCCTCGTCGCGGAAGCGGATGTCGGTCTCATAGGTCTGGCCGCCCTTCTCCACATAAACCATCTTGTGGGTGTTCACCATGATCTCGGTGATTCCGTCGTCCGCAAGCAACGGCTCGAGCGGTCCGTAGCCGTCCACATCGGCGACGATCTCCACGATCAGCCGCTCGCGATCCGCCTTATTGAGCAGAACATCCGGTGCCGCATCCAGGATGCCCACCACGGCCTCACGGATCCTCTGCCGGCCGCCCCCCGCGGGCTCGGCGCTGCTGGCCGCGAGAAGATCGACGATCTCCATAAGGCGGCCCCGCACGATTTTGCTCGCGGCTTCGTAGCGGGCTTTCTCATCGCTGGTGGGCACGCTCCTCGTGACCGCGATGGTGCCCAGGTTCGGCAATGCACCGGGCGGACTGCTAGGCTCATCGGCCCAACCAAACAATCTGCGGCGTGGGCTTTCCATGAGCGCCTCCTCATGCACCGGCAAGGCGACGCACGAACTGCCGCAGCCGACCCAATGGCCCTGCCGGCGGCGGCGGCGCCGGCACCCCGGACAGGCGCACGCAAATGGCCGCGAATGTCGCAACCGCCGCATGTCCCGGTACCCGTTCACTGAGCACCCGGCCATCCTGGTCGCTGGTGCTGAACGCCCGCGCATCATGGGCAACGGTGAACAGCTTTTCAGGGCCGTAGCCCAGAATTTGCGCCAACTCCTCGCGCGTCAATTCCTGACGCTGCGGTGCTCGCATCTGGTTCAGCAAGATGATCGCCCGCCGGTCCGCACCGCGCAGGGCATCAATGCGGGCGATCAAGGCCTGCGCATTCTGCGCACCGGCGAAATCGGGAGAGACCACCAGCACCACGTCCGTGGCGTGCGCCAATGCGGCATCCAAGGGTCGACCCCAGATCAGCGGCATGTCGCAGACCGTCACTTGATGGGCCGTGCGGAGCAGGGCGACGATCTTCTCATGCGAGATGATCGCATCGTTCTGCGCCCGGATCGCCAGGTCCGGCGCTGCGGCAAGGACGCGGAGCTTCGGGCCTTTCGTCACCAGGATCCGTTCGAGGATGGACGCATCCATCCGCTCGGGTGTGTAGAGATGGTGCGCATGCTCGGAATTGGGCACGATATCGAAATGGCTCGCCGCCGCGCCAAAGGGAAAGTTCAAATCCGCGACGGCGGTCGCAAGGCCGAACCGCTCGGCCAGGATGAACCCCAGATTGCACGCCACCGTGGTTGCGCCAGCCCCGCCGCGGGCACCCAGAACGATCACCGCGCTGCCGGGCGCCTGTGCGGTGCTCTCATCGGCCAGTGCATGCGCCAGGGACTCGATGAACTCCTCAGGGGCGAGGGGCGCGAGGAGGTAGTCGCACGCACCTTCCCTTACCACCCTCTGGTACAATTTGACGTCGTTGGAATGGCCGATCACGAAGACCCGCGTTTGACCGCTGCAAACCTGTGCCAGTCGCTCCAGGTCCGCCATGACAGTGGCGGGATCCCCCTCCACCTCCACCACGATCACATCCGGTGCGTGCACCATGCCCCGCAAGGCCTGCACCGCACCTTCTATGCCTCCCCCTGCCACCTGACTGCGTACGGGCTGCATCCACGGATGGGCACACGCCTCCGTCAGCCCCTCCATCACCGGCATGGTTCGGCAGAAGGCGGCCAGCGTGAGCGGCGGCAGCAGAACCGGCCCACGGAAGGCAATCGTGCGGTCCATGGTGCCCATCACTTGCCAGCTCCGCTGCTGCCGGGACTTTCGGCGGGCTTGCGGTAGGCCGTGGACGGGTCCTCGCCGGTGCGAAGCTTCTGGATATCATTGACACTCTTGACCAAATCCGACCGCCCTTCGACCCGCGGGCGCACGAGATCCACCGGATCGGCGGCCTGAAGGGCGAGGGTCGACTGCGTGGCGCAGCCCAGGTTCCAGAAGGGTTCGTTCTGAAACCCCTCCAGCCCGGCACCGGCGGCCAGATCGTCGGGCCACGCGCCACAGGCATGGGGCACCGCGGCGGTCAGCTGACCGAATGACAGGTTCAGCGGGCTCTGTGGGCCAAGGGTGGTGGCGTCATAGGCCTGCCATTGGATCATCCGTGGATTGACGCCGGCGCTCATGAGCACCTGCCGCACCTGCCGCGCTGTGGTGGCAACCAGCGACGTGGGCTTGCCGTTCACCGCAGGCACCGACACCAGCAGCGTGCTCATGGAGTCGTGGCGGAACGCCTGTCCGAAGGCCCGCACATCTTCCGCTTGGCGAGAATCTAGACCCGTAGTCGCGCGCGCGAACACCGGAAGGGTCGTCGGCCTCTCTGCCAGCACGATCGGATGCCGCACGCGATAGTCGGAGGGATAGGGGGGCTGGTCCAGCGAGACCGTCTGCGTCGCGCATGCGCCCAGCGAGACCGCCAGCAGGGCGGGCATCCAGCGCAGAGAGCCGAGAGTCAGCATGCAACCCCTCAATCAACGATGAAGCCAGTGTGGCCGTAGAAGCCGGCACCTTGGGGTGGCGCGCCCCCCGGTGGCGTCTGGCGCGTCTGACGCGGGATCGCAGGATCGTTGCGTCCCGTCACGCGATTGACCTGACCCAGAAAATTGCCACGGACGTCGGGCGCATCCGCAAAGCCGTCGGTGGGGCGGGCGACCTTGGCGGCCTCCACCGGCCGCGCCAGCAAGGGGGTCACCAGGATCATCAGCTCGGTTTCCTGGCGCATGTAGTCGCGGCTGCGGAACAGCGTTCCGAGGATCGGGATGTCCATGGCGCCGGGAATGCCGGTGATGGCTTGGCGGCCATTTTCCTGGATCAGCCCTGCGGTGACCAAAGTCCCACCGGACGGGAGTTCCACAGTGGTGTCGGACTTGCGCACCCGAAAGCCCGGAATGGTGAAGCTCTGGGTGCTGCTCACCGGCACGACCAGCTTGCTATTGGCATCCACTTCGGACACCTCGGTCGCCACCCGCAGGCTGATGCGCCCGGCGGACAAGACGATGGGGGTGAAGGTGAGCGACACACCGAACTTCTTGAACTCGATGGAGGGCTGGCACACATTGCTGCTGGAACAGGTGATCCCGGTGGGAATGGGGATCTCTCCACCGGCCATGAAGGTCGCCGTCTCCCCCGAGATGGCCGTCAGGTTTGGCTCCGCCAGGGTGCGGGCGACCCCTGCCTGTTCCATCGCCCGCAAGGTGGCCGTGCCATTGCTGTTTCCGACGCTGACGAACGAGTTTGTGAGCGCCTGCCCGGCGACCCCGTAAGGGTTCTGCATGAGGGCCGCGATGGCCACATCCCCCACCTTCCACGCGCCGTTGGCATCAATTCCCAATTGCTTGAGCACGTTGCGCTGGATCTCGGCGACGGTGACCCGCAGCATCACCTGTTCCTTGCTCCGCGTGCTGAGGGCATTCACCACCTTGCCATCGCCGCTGGCGAGGAAGCCGCCGGCGATGTCGGCGGCCAAGGTCGCCTCCAGCGGCGACTGCACGACGCCGGACAGCACCACATTATTGCCGCTGTAGCGGGCCGCGATCCGGGCATCGGGCAAGGCCGCGCGCAAGGCCTCGTCCAGGGCGCCGGCGTCGCGGGCGACGCTTACTTCCAGCAACGCGGTCTGCTGCCCTTCGGCGTTGCTGACGATGATGGTGGTCGTCCCTTCACCGATGCCAGTGACAAAGAGCCGCCGCGCCGTCTGGACCACCGCGTTGGCGATCTTGGGATCGGCCACATAGGCATCGCGGGCCGCCGACGGCAGGTCCACCACCACCGAGCGACCGAAGCTGACGTTATAGGATCGGCGGATCACGACCACCGGTGCGGCGGCGGCCGCCGGGCGGCCGGAACTCCCGGAGAAGGTCTCGAAACCCGTATTATAGGCAGAGGTCTTGTTGAACAGGGCCTGGTCCTGCGCCAGGGCGCCCGGCGCCGCGCCCGACATCAGGGCCAGCAGCACGGCGACCAATCGCGGAACCCAAAACCTGCGGGCATGGTGTGCCCGGGCGGCACGGCGGTGAGCGAAGGTCCAATGACCCATGGGGGCGCTTCCTCGCACTACTGGCTTTCCCGCACGAAGCCAAACTTCACAACGGTAATGGACCTGTTGGCGGCAAAGGCGTCCGCGCGCTGGCTTGCGTCGGAAGGCTCTGTCAGCGGCCGCAGGGTGAGCCACAGATTGGCTTCGCTGATCCGCATCGCCGCAATGAGTTCCTCCGCCTGCGCGGGCGTCACCTCCAGGGTGGCGGTTTCCCCGGTCATGGTCTTCTGGCCGGGGCTCTCCGCCAGGTTCTGGCCGATGGCCATCACCCGGACGCCATGCAGCAGC
Source organism: Azorhizobium sp. (assembly GCA_965227945.1). Lineage (GTDB taxonomy): Bacteria > Pseudomonadota > Alphaproteobacteria > Rhizobiales > Xanthobacteraceae > Azorhizobium. Next base: position 1,100,602 of record CBDDGQ010000006.1, read on the forward strand.
GTCTTGGCATTGGCCTCCACCCGGTAGCCGCGCGTGGCGTCCGTGCGTGCGATCAGCACATCCACGCGATCCTGCGGGAAAATGAAGCCGCCCACTGACCGCCCGCCGCGGGCATCAATGGTGATGGCCACGGCGCGCATGCCATCCTTGAGCGAGGCGGCCATGAAGCCTGCGTCCGCCTGGGCGATGCGGGCGCGGGTGATTACGTCGCCCTTCGATATGGCTTGGCGCACCACGGCGCCCACCAGGCGCTGGGGCGCATCGGGTGAGTCCGCTTTGCGGATGGCATTTTGGGGAATGCTCTCCGGGAGCATGCGCTGCCAGCGCATATCGCCGGCGGCCACCCGTTCGCCGGGCGCCATGACCCGGTTGCTCACCAGAACGTCATCTGTCTTGATCGTCTGCGCATTAGACGCCGCAGCATCGGCCACGGAGACCGGGCTCGGCGCCAATTGCATGACCGCGACAAAGGTGATCGCGCCGCAGGCGATGGCGATGGCCCCGACGATCAGCCTGAATGGGCGCATGGCTGGCACTCTCCCCGGCGCACTACCGGACGCGGTTTCAGATGGTCCAGATTGCGGCGATCGCCGCCACGGCCAGCGGAACGCCGTAGGGGGCCTGAAGCTTCCGCAGCGGGCCGCTGCCTCGAACGGCCTCATCGACCCAGTCGATCGCCAAAATAAAAACCGGCAAGGGTAGGCGTACAATCCGCAACCCGACCACTATCCCGACCAGAACCAGAGACCAGATGGCGGCGTCAAAGGTAAACAGCAGCAGGCTCGGCCCGAACCCCATCCAGAGGCCAATGGCCCCCAAAAGCTTCACATCGCCCCCGCCCAATTGCCCCAGCACAGCGAGGGTGAGCGCGATAGAAAACAGCAGCGCACCTGATGCGGCATGCTGCAGCAAAACCCCTGGCGATAGCCCCTGCGCCGCAGCAAATGCCACGAAGGCCGCAACGATCAGCAAGGTGAGACGATCTGGGATCCGCAAGGTCAAGACATCGTACGTGGCGGCGGCGGCGAGAAGCAGGCTCAACCCCCCTTTTGCGATGAGGTCGATTGTCACGCAGAACTCCTCAACACGGAACGCCTGGGACCCAAAGATCAAGGCCTGAGGAAGACAACACGCCAGACGCACCAGGGGAGCGTCTGGTCCAATGTGTTTAACGACAGCCTGAATGACGACTTGTTGCCAAAGTCACCAATCGATTGCGTCACTCCGTATCCCTGTCAAACATGAATTTGAGGACCGAAGGAGACAATATCGACTGTCATCCCAAGCCTCACTTGGTAGCGGTATTGAGCTTCGTGGTGGCTGCGGTGAAAATGGTGTTCAAGTCGGTCCCGAGAGCCGATACGGCGGAGATGAGGCCAACCGCGATAAGGCTCAGCAACAGGCCGTACTCGACCGCAACGGCCCCGGAGTCTGACTTAAGGACGGAAGAGACTTTCTTCATGAAGGCAGTCATGGCGAACCTCACATGGCGATATAAGCCACATCGTGTGCGGCCGTCTGCAAATTAACGGCTTGTTCATAATCGTCAACAACTAAGTACCGCCATCTGAATAAATTTTCATATAGTCCGTGTCGCAATCATGTCTTGTACGGAATTTATAGAGCTCATTCACTCAGACATACCCTACAGTGATGAGACGATACAAAGGTGACTAACATCTACTCATGAAGCCGCCTAAGAACGGCGGACCTGTTCTGACCGGCAACGTGATTTTTTTAAGCCAGACCAGTTAGATAGCGAGCAAAGTTCAACCAAGGGGGCTATGATGCGGCGGCTCGTCGACAGGGCGGTCATCCTCGCAATGCTGACCGGTGCCGTGCCGGCCGTGGCCCAGCAGGCGCCGCCCGTGCTGCAAGGGATGGTTGCCGTGGCTATCGATCACGCCGCGCTCTTCACTCTGCCGCCTGAAACGCAAGTGCTCATCATTGGCAATCCGTCCATCGCCGATGTCACCCGGCCCGCCAAGGCCGGCAATCTCGCCGTGATCACCGGCAAAGCCTTCGGGCAGACCAATATTCTGCTGACCGACAGCGAAGGGCGCCTGCTGTCCGCCGCCAGCATCCGAGTTGAACAAGTGGGCGCCCCCTTGGTGACGGTGCAGCGGGGGACGGAGAGCCGGGAGACCTATTCCTGCACCCCGGCCTGCGCGCCCACGCTCTCGCTGGGCGACAGCACCGCTGCCTTCCAGGCCACAGGAACCCAGATCCAGCAGCGTCAGTCCATCGCGGCGCCCCCCGTGCCCGGCTATCCCGGCTTCCCTGGCGCCACTGCCCCTCTGCCCGGCGCAGGTGGGTTCGCCCCGTAGAGGACCGTCACGTCATGGGGACCTTCGGCCAGTCGCGATCTCGCCGCCGCCCCGGCGCCGACAGTGGCGTCGCGGCGATCGAGTTCGCCTTGGTGATCGTCCCCTTCCTCTATCTTTGCGTCTCGATCGCGGAAGTGGGGGCCACGGTGCTGGCGCAGACCACGCTGGACAATGCCGTGGCCGCGGTTGCCGGCGACATTTCCAACGGAACGGTGACAGCGCAGTCCGGCGCCCTGAGTGCGGAGGAGATCCGCACACGCATCTGTGGCCAAGGGAGCCTTCCCTTCCTGTCCAAGGCCACTTGCGGCACGCGCCTCCTGGTGGACCTGCGCAGCATCGCAAGCGGGGACACCGTGCCCAGCGCCATCCTCGACGGCGCCGTGAATGCATCGGCGTTCACCAGCAGCAGCCTGGGCGGCTCGGACATCGTGTTGGTGCGCGCCGCCGTGTCCGTGCCGCGGATATCGCCCCTGTGGCGGCCGGGCCTCGCCAATCTCGACAATGGTGACCATTTGGTGGTTTCCGCCGCCATGGCCCCCCTGCCGGCCGCGGGCATGGGCGGCGCCCCATGACCCGGCACGGCCCCGGCACCGGCGTGCGCCATCGTCTGTCCCTCTCCGACTCGCGCGGGGTCAGCACCGTGGAGTTTGCGCTGATCTTCCCGCTCATGCTGATGATCTATGTGGGCCTTCTCCATGCCGCGGACATCAGCATGGTGCGCAACAAGGTCGCCCGCGCCGCCGAGGGGCTTGCGACCACCGCCGCTGCCACGCCAACCATGTCCGACCCGCGGCTCGCGGCCCTCATGGCGGCGACGCTGGCCGTTCTGGATCCGATCGAAGGGGAGCCTCAGATCGTCCTCAGCGGCATTGCCGCGTCCGATACCGGGCCTGTGGTGGCTTGGAGCGGTGCTGCCAACGGCAGCGCCCTGCCGGCCGCTGCACCATTCCAGTTCGCGCCCGACGCCCCGGCCGCGTTCGACGGCGGCACCATCCTGGTCGCGGATATCTCGCTGCCTTACACCTCACGCTTTGCCCGATTTTGGAATGCCCTCGCATTTGTGCCGGGGCTCCTGACGGTCGACACAGTCCTGCATGCGCGGGTCTATGCGTTTCCCGTTGCCGCGACGCAGACTGGCGCGCGCCAAGCCGCGTCCCAGCCCTAGCGGGGTTCGCGCGAGGACATCGCCGGTCGGTTCGGCGGGAACGGCATGCCGCGTCGACTACTTGCCGTGGCGCATTAGAACGGCCCAGGACAGCGACGGCCAAATCCACCGACGGATTGCGCAGCGCGCTCGCTGCTGGGGACCCCAGCCGTCGCGCCATGGACGATCCCAGGTGGGAACGCCTCAACCCGCATTCATCCTTCCGAGCCGGCAAGCATCACGCAAGAATGCGCGCATAGCAGAAAGTGACATTGCCTCGATACCAGGCCGCTGCCAGTGAGGAAAAGCGGGTTGTCCGTTGGGTCCGCGGCCTCGGCTCGCTGCAGGTGGTGCGTCGGGTGTGCGTGGGACGTGGGGTATGTCGATGGTGCGTCTTGGATGTCTGGGCCATCAAGTGTCGGTGCGCTCTTGCCGGCCTGTCCTCGCCCTCATGACCGCCCTCGCCGGGGTCGGCGCAGGCGGCGCAGCCTGGGCCCAGACCAGCAATGTCACGCTCGGTCCCCAATATGTGGCCAAGAACCAGCAGGTCGGGGCCGCAGGGGCGCAAGGCTACGGATGCCCGGACAAAAATGGCTATGAGGCCAATGTCGGCACCGGCGACTCTGGCCAGACCGGGCCAACGATCGACGCCACCTATGACAATACACTGGGCAATGGCTACGCGTTGGACGGCACGCTCGTGCTCGCCGGCAGCACCGGTGGCGCCGGGGGCCAAGGCGGCAATAGCAGCAATGCGGCGCTCTGCCTGGACAGCGGGGCGAAAAATGGCGGCGTCGGGGCCCCCGGCAGCGATGGCGGCACGGTCAGCGTCACCACCCAGGACGTGCCGGGCAACACCCAGGAAGGATCGGGCAACAGCTTCTCCGGCAGCGGGATCGTTGTCTATAGCGTGGGTGGGGCGGGTGGCAGCGGTGGCTCGTCCCAAACCAGCGGGGGCTACGGCGGAACCGGGGGGCAAGGCGGCGGCGGCGGCACGGTGAATTTGACCAATTCCGTGGCCATCACCACCACCGCATCGGGCGCCGTCGGGGTCGCAGCCGTGAGCATTGGCGGCAACGGCGGCAGCGGCGGCAATGGCAGCGGCAGCGGCAATGGCGGCAGCGGCGGCGCGGGCGGCGTGGGCGGAGCGGTGACGCTCACCAACACGGCGGCCATCAACGCCCAAAACTCCATTGCCATCTATGCGGAAAGTGTCGGCGGCTATGGCGCCAATGGCGGCGGCGGCGGCGGCGGCTATTGGATCTTCGGTGGCGGCGGCAGCGGTGGTGGCGGCGGCTACGGCGCGGACGCGGGCACGGTGACGGTGACGAACTCCGGTGCGCTGTCGTCCGGGGGACTGGGCGCGCGGGGCATCGAAGCCCAATCCGTGGGCGGTGGCGGCGGCGATGCCGGCGTGTCCAATGGACTGAGCGCGCTGGGCGCCGCCGGCGGACCGGCCGGCACCGGCAGCACCGTGACGGTGAACAATAGCGGCAGCATCACCCTTACCAACGGCTCGGCCGTCGGCATCGCCGCGCAATCCATCGGTGGCGCCGGCGGCACCGGCGGATTGGCCTTCGGCACCGGGGTCTCGTCCGTCCTGATCGGCGGCAGCGACACCGGGGGCGATGGCGGCGGCGGTGGCGCCGCAGGAAGCGTCTTTGTCACCAATGCCGGGCAGATCTGCACCGGCAATGCCTGCAACGGCGGCGCGGCGCCCAGCAGCAGTGCCGGCGGGGCCTTCGGCATCCAGGCCCAATCCATCGGTGGCGGCGGCGGCAACGGCGGATTTGGCGTGGCGGCGTCCATTGCCGGCGCCTCCGTCGCGATGGGCGGCGCAGGCGGCAATGGCGGCGCGGGCGGCCTTGTCTCCGTCACCAATACCGGCAGCATCGCCACCCTGGAGATCAACTCCCCCGCCATTGTGGCCCAGTCCATCGGCGGCGGCGGCGGGACGGGCGGCGGCGCGGTGGCGCTGTCGCTGAGCCTGACCACCGGCGCCTCGATCACCCACGGCGGTTCGGGCGGCTCGGGCGGTGCTGCCGGTGCGGTGACCGTGAACTGCACCAGCGGGGATGCCGGCGCCAACTATGGCGCCGCCTGCAACACGCCCAGCGCGCTGATGCTGAGCGCGTTCAACGGCGGCGCCATCACCACCGACGGCACCAGTTCGCCGGGCATTGTGGCCCAGTCCATCGGCGGCGGCGGCGGGCATGGTGGTTATGCGGTCTCGCTGTCCGGCAGCGAAAGCGCGGCCTTCTCCTTCGCCGTGGGCGGCTCAGGCGGCTCGGGCGGCAATGGCGGCAACGCCTTCGCGGGGACCGGCGGGGTCAACATCACCACCTCTGGCACGGATTCGGCCGGCGTCGTGGCGCAGTCCATCGGCGGCGGCGGCGGCAATGCCGGGGCCAGCATTGCCGGCAGCATTGCGGAGGGGGCCTCCGTCGCTTTGGCCATCGGGAGCAAGGGCGGCTCCGGCGGCTATGGTGTCACGGCCGCGGCCATCAACCAGGGCAGCAACATCACCACCACGGGGGATCGTTCGCCGGGCCTGCTCGCCCAGTCCATCGGCGGCGGCGGCGGCAATGGCGGCGCCGCCATTTCGGTGAGCGCCGGCGAGGTGGCGGCGGTGAGCCTCGCGCTCGGCGGAACGGGTGGCACAGGTGGCACCGGCGGCTGGGCCTATGCCTATAACAAGACCGATTCCGGCGCCGCCGGCGCCGCCAACATCTCCACCAGCGGCTACCAATCCAGCGCCATCGCCGTCCAGTCCATCGGCGGCGGCGGCGGCAATGGCGGCTACACCACGTCCCTCACGCTCTCCCTTGGCCCGACGCTGGGCGCGAGCATTGGCGGGCTGGGCGGCAGCGGCAACTATGCCAACACCGTCTTCATCGAGAATGCGGGCGGCACCCTGAGCGCGGCCGGCGGCGGGGCGGCGATCATCCTTGGCCAGTCCATCGGCGGCGGTGGCGGCAATGGCGGCTTTGCCGCCAGCGGCAATGCCAGTCTTGAGGGCGCGACAAGCCTCGCCGTGGGCGGCAGCGGCGGTGCCGGCTCGTCCGCGAACACCGTCACCATCACCAATTACGGTGACATTGTCTCGCCCGCCACGGTGACGCAGACCACGTCGCAGCAGGTGGCGACCACCACCTATACGACTGAGCAGGTGATCACTGGCTATCACCTGGTCTATGTGTGTACCGACTATTGCTATGAAGAAGAGCAGCCGACCTACGGGACGGAGCAGATTGCGACCACCACCTATTCCACCGTGACCACCACGTCGACGGTGGCCAGCGGCGCGGCCACCTATGGCAATGCGCCCGGCATCCTGGGCCAGTCCATCGGCGGTGGCGGCGGTTCGGGCGGCTTTGCGGTGGGCGGCTCGGTGTCGGGATCGTTCACCGCCAGCCTGGAGGTGGGCGGCTCCGGCGGCACGGGCGGCACCGCCGGCGCGGTCACCATCACCAACAGCGGCAACGTCACCCTGGTGGGGCCGCTGTCGGCCGGGCTGGTGGGCCAGTCGCTCGGCGGCGCCGGTGGCACCGGCGGCTTTGCGGTGGCCGCGGGCCTGTCGTCGGGCGCCAGCGCCACCACCACCATCGGCGGCGGCGGCGGGGCCGGCGGCACGGCCGGCGCGGTGAGCATCAGCCAGCTCACCGGCACCATCATCACCGCCGGCCAACAGTCTCCCGCCATCATCGCCCAGTCCATCGGCGGCGCGGGCGGCACCGGCGGCTGGGATATCGCCGGCTCGCTGGCCAGCGCCGGAACCGCCAGCGTCGGCCTGGGCGGCAGCGGCGGCAGCGGCGGGATCGCCGGCGCGGTCACTGTGGTCGCCGACGGCGCCGTGAACACGTCTGGCCTGATCTCGCCGGGCATCCTGGCGCAGTCCATCGGCGGCAACGGCGGCAATGGCGGCTTCAGCGCCGCTGCGGCGGGGTCCATTGTCTTTGCCTCGGACGTCACCCTGGGCGGTGGCGGCGGCTCGGGCGGCAGCGCGGGCGCCGTCACCGTGACGGCCAGTGGTCTCATCACCACGCTGCTCGCGCAGTCGCCGGGCATACTGGCGCAATCCATCGGCGGCGCGGGCGGCAATGGCGGCTTTGCCATCGCCGGTTCCGGCGCCACCGGCGGCGGCGAGGCCAAGGTGTCCGTGGGCGGGGCCGGCGCCACCGGCGGCGGCGGCGGGTCCGGCGAGACTGCGGGCGATGTCAGCGTGACCGCCGCCAGCATCTCCACCCAGGGCTATCAGTCGGTAGGCATTCTGGCGCAGTCCATCGGTGGCGCTGGCGGCAATGGCGGGTCCAGCCGCGCCTTGAGCCTGTCGGGTGCCGGGTCCGAGGTGGACGGCTATTCCGCCGCCGTGGCGGTGGGGGGCAGCGGCGCCTCCGGCGGCGCGGGCGGCACGGTTGGCGTGACACAGGCCGGCACCATCCAGGTCGGCAGCAGCCTGCTGGGCAATGATCTGGCCCCCGGCATCCTGGCGCAATCCATCGGCGGCTCCGGCGGCAATGCCGGCTCGGCCGATGCCAATGCCATTGCCAGCACCGCATCGGTGGCGGTGGCTATCGGCGGCGGCGGTGCCAATGGGGGCGCCGGCGGCGCGGTCACGGTGGCCAGCAACCAAAACCTGACCTCGGGCGGCGTGACCACCTATGGGGCGCAGTCCGCCGCCATCTTCGCCCAATCGGTGGGCGGGGGCGGCGGCAATGGCGGCTGGTCGCAGGCCACCGCCTCCAGCAATCAATATGCGGCGGGAATCGCCATCGGCGGCTTTGGCGCGGGTGGCGGTTCGGGTGGGACGGTCACCATCACGTCCGGCGGCACGCTCACCACCTATGGGGCCAATTCCGACGGGATCTTCGCCCAGTCCATCGGCGGCGGCGGCGGCAATGGCGGGGCGGCGTCCACCAATACCAGCGCCGGCACGGGCAGCGAATTGCAGGGCGGCGTGACCTCGGTGGCGGGCGCGGGCGCGGCCAATACTGCGAGCAGCATCTCGTCGGCGGCGTCGTCCTTCTCCTCGTCCAGCTCCAGCGCCAACAACGCCAAGTCCGACCAGCCCGCGAATGGCATCGCCGTGTCGCTGGCCATCGGCGGCACGGCGGGCCTGGGCGGCAGCGGCAGCCAGGTGTCGGTCACGTCCACCTCGGGCATCCTCACCTCCGGCACCTTGTCGGACGGCATCTTCGCCCAGTCGGTGGGCGGCGGCGGCGGCAATGGCGGCGCGGCGTCCAGCAATGCGGACGGCAGTTCCTATGCGGCCTCGGTGAGCCTGGGCGGCGCCGCCGGCACCGGCGGCACGGGCGGCGTGATCCAGGTCACCGCCAGCGGCAACATCCAGACCCTGGGCCAGCAGGCGGCGGGCATCTTTGCCCAGTCGGTGGGTGGGGGCGGCGGCACCGGTGGCTCGTCCTCCAGCACCACCGCCGGCGGGCAGGCGGCGGTCACCTTCGCGCTCGGCGGCCTCGGCGGGGATGGCGCCACGGGCAATTCCGTCACCGTGGACAGTGGCTCCTCCTCCCTCATCACTTATATCAATACCCTCGGCGCCCAGTCGGCGGGCCTGTTCGCCCAGTCGGTGGGCGGGGGCGGCGGCAATGGTGGCTCCACCGTGGTATCGGCGAGTGCGCCCGGGACACAGTCCACCACCGGCTCCACCACCACGGCCGCCACCGGCGCCGTCAGCGGCAGCGCCAGCGGCACCCAGACCACGTCCAGCGCCGGGCAAAGCAGCGGCACTGGCGCCAGCCAGGCCAGCGGCAACGGCAGCCAGAACACCACCACCGGCGGCAATGCCCTGGCCATGGGCCTGGGCGGATCGGCAGGCAGCGGCGGCACCGGCGGCGCGGTCACCGTGACCAATACTGCCGCCATCCTGACCGGCATTCCGCTGGCCGGTGCCACGGCCCCCACCGTTGCGCCGGACAATTCACCGGCCCTGTTCGCGCAGTCCGTGGGCGGCGGCGGCGGCAATGGCGGGGCGAGCACCGCCAACGCCTCGGCCAGCGAACACAGTGTGTCGCTGTCCATGGGTGGCAGCGGCAGCTCAGGCGGCGACGGCGGCAGCGTGACGGTCACCACCATCGGCACCCTGCAGACCGCCGGCAACACGTCCAGCGCTTTGGTGGCCCAGTCGGTGGGCGGCGGCGGCGGCAATGGCGGCTCGTCCTCCACCACCAGTTCCTCCGGCGGCACCATGTCGCTGGCCCTGGGCCTCGGTGGCTCGGGCAGCGGGCGCGGCAACGGTGGTGCGGTCAGCGTGACGGTGAATGCGCCGATCAACCTGTCGGGCTATGCGGGCATCGCCACTTCGGGCGCCACCGCTTACGGCATCTTCGCCCAATCGGTGGGCGGCGGCGGCGGGTCCGGCGGCGCGCTGATCGCGGCGGCCACGGGCGGCAGCACCAGCGACAGCTCCGGCGCGTCGTCCAGCGCGTCCAGCACCGGAACCTCCACGTCCAATTCCAATGGTGTGGCCCTGGCCATGGGCCTGGGCGGGTCCGGCGGCGGCGGCGGGGCGGGCGGGGCGGTGAGCGTCACCTCCTCAGCGCCCATCACGACGGCCGGCGCCACCTCCTACGGCCTGTTCGCCCAGTCGGTGGGCGGTGGCGGCGGCGCGGGCGGGGCGAGCACCACCAATGCCAACAGCGGCACCTATGCGGTGAGGCTGGGCCTGGGTGGATCGGGCGCCACCGGCGGCAGCGGCGGCACGGTCGGCGTCACGCAATATTCCACCATCACCACCAGTGGCAGCAATGCCTACGGCGTGTTCGCCCAATCGGTCGGGGGTGGCGGGGGCGCGGCGGGGGCGGCCAATGCCACCTCCGCCGGCGGCGGGGAGGCGAGCATCTCCATGGCGCTCGGCGGCTCGGGGGGCAGCGGCCAGCTGGGCGGCAGCGTGAGCGTGTCCGTCCGCGGCGGCATTTCCACCTCAGGCGCCGGCGCCACCGGGATCCTCGCCCAATCGGTGGGCGGCGGCGGCGGCTCCGCCGGCTCCAGCCTTACCAGCGCGTCCAATGGCAAGACCGCGGCCTCCCTCAGCATCGGCGGCGCGGGAGGAACAGGCAATGATGGTGGCGCGGTGAGCGTGAACGAGGCCACTTCCTTGACCACCACCGGCGCCAATGCGGCGGGGATCATTGCCCAGTCGGTGGGCGGCGGCGGGGGGTTGGGCGGTTCGTCCACGGGCGGAGCCAGCGGCGGCGGCAATGTCACCACCACGCTTGCCGTCGGCGGCTCGGGTGGGGCGGCCGGCGACGGCGGCACCGCCTTTCTCACCTATAATGGGAGTGGCGCCGCCATCGTGCTGTCCACCTCGGGGGCAAACGCCTATGGCCTCGTCGCCCAGTCGGTGGGCGGCGGCGGTGGCATCGGCGGCGTCACCAATGGCAGCGTGAACGGCTCCAGCGACGTGACAACCAGCTTCGCGCTGGGCGGCACCGGGAGCGCGGGCGGGGCGGGCGGGGCGGTGACCTTGAACACCGGCTACGGCGCCCTCGTCACCACCAGCGGCGCCGGTGGCATCGGCCTGCTCGCCCAATCCATCGGCGGCGGCGGCGGGGCCGGCGGCACCAGCGATGTGGTGGCCGCAGGCAGCACCAGTGTCCAGGGCGCGACCTACGCCGGAGGCATCGCCCTCGGTGGCAGTGGCGGGGCGGGCGGGGTCGGCGGCACCGTGACCGTCTCCAATGTGATGAACACCGCGACCACCGGGGCGTTCGCGCCCGCCGTGGTGGCGCAGTCCATCGCCGGCGGCGGCGGCGGCGCCTCCGGCGTGGCCAATGTGTCCGGCACTCTCGCCACCAGCAGCGTTACGCTCGCCCTGGGCGGAACCAGTGGCGTCGGCGCGGCCGCCAGCGAGGTCAGCCTCACCAATTTCGGCTCCGTCTCCACGACCGGCGTGGAATCCTATGGCGTGGTGGCCCAATCCATCGCCGGCGGCGGCGGCCTTGCCGGCGTCCTGATGAACGGCAACGGCAGCACGGCACTGACTTCCAGCTATACCGGCACCCTCGGTGCGTCGGGAAGCGGAAGCGGCGGTGGGGGAACGGTGGGCGTCCTCCTCAGCAACACGATCGCCACGTCCGGTGCGCAGGCCCTGGCGGGCGTGGCGCAGTCCATCGGCGGCGGCGGCGGGATCATCGGCCTGCCCGTGCAGAACCAATCGAGCACCGCCCTCAGTGGCACCGTGACCTTGGGCGGATCGGCGGGCGGCGCCGGCGGCACCGTCTCGCTCACCTTCAACGGCGGCCAGATCACCACCAGCGGCGCCTTCGCCCACGGCCTGATCGCCCAGTCCATCGGCGGCGGTGGCGGCATTGCGACGGCGCCGGCGAACACTTTGACCCTTGGCGGCAGCGGCGGTGGCGCCGGTGGCCAGGTCACCGTCACCACCGCAAACCCCATCGTCACCACCGGATCGGCGGCCCTTGGCCTCATCGCCCAGTCTATCGGCGGTGGTGGCGGCCTCGGACAGGGCGCCGGCACAGTGGCTTTCGTCGGCAGCGGCACGGCAGCGGATGGCGGCACCGTGACGGTGACGGTCGGCGCCGCGATCCAGACCTCCGGCACCAATGCCGTGGGCGTGCTGGCACAATCCATCGGCGGCGGCGGCGGCGCGGCCATTACCAACAATTCTGCCCTCACCAGCAACACGCCGACCGGGAGCGGCAGCGGCGGCGACGTGACGGTGACCGTCAACGCCGCCATCTCCACCACGGGCGCCGGGGCCACCGGCCTCATCGCCCAGTCGGTGAACAATGGCGGCGGCCTGGTGATGAACGGCACCACCATGGCGCTGGTCTCCGGCAGCGCCGCGGTGACCGGAAATGTGAAGGTGACTCTCGGCACCGGCGGTTCGGTGAGCGCCACCGGCGTCGGCGCCACCGGCATCTCTGCGCAAGGAAATGCTGATCCATTGATCACCATCGCGGCCGGGGCCTTTGTGATCGGTGGCGCTGGCGGCACCGCCATCATCAGCGACGGCGCCCAGACCATTCTCAACAACAATGGGTCGATCTCCACCGTGGATGGCGCCGCCGGCCTCGCCATCAAGACCGTCAACGGCTATGCGGCGGTGACCAATGGTGGCACCCTCCTGGGCAATCTGAGCCTCGCCAGCGGGGCGGCGAACGCGGTGCAGAACCTGGCGTCCGGCACCATCCTCGCCGGTTCGTCCCTCGACCTGGGCGGCACCGGCGTGCTCACCAATGCAGGCACGCTGAAGAGTGGCGCGGCGGGCCTGTCCGCCACGGTCCTCAACGGCGCCCTGGAGCAAACCGCCAGCGGAACGCTGGTGGTGCGGGTGAGCCCGCAGACGGTTCAATCGGACAGCTTCCGCATCACCGGAACGGCGAGCCTGGGTGGCACGTTGCGACCGCAGATCGTCAATCCGGGTACGGTGGCGGCGGGCACCACACAGACCGGGCTCTTGACCGCGGATCAGGGCCTGTCGCTCAACGGCCTGCGCATCGCCGGTGATACGGCGGTGGTCACCTATGGCCTCTCCAGCCTGGGCAATGCGCTTGCGCTGAACACCACCGTGAATTTCATGCCGATCGGGCTCTCCGCCCATGGGCTGGAGATCGGAGCGGCGGTGACGGCGGTCCAGGCGCGTGGCAGTTCGCCCTTCTTCCAGGCAGCGGTGCCGCTGGTGCTGGGGGCGCCCACGCTCTCTGCGCTTAATGGGTCCTATGGCATCATCGGTGGCGACGCAGTGGCGCTGGTGCCGCAAGCCACCATCAACCAGACCAGCATGGCGCTGGATACGATCAATACCCAGATGGATCGCTGGCGGATCGGCACGCCAAGCGCCCGTGCAGGGCGCTCTGGCGGGGCCGATGCGGGCACGGACGGCGAGGTCGGCTGGCTCGCCCGCAATGCCTGGGCCACCACCATGGCCACGGCCAATACGGGCGCCGGCCTGTCCGGCCAGGCTTATGGCGGCGCCATGGGGATCGACGGCGAATTGCCGGATGCGCCGGTCCTGCTGGGCGTCTCGCTCAACCTCACCGATGGCCGGTTCAGCAATGCTGCGCCGAGCGCATCGCTGGCCACCAGCTATGGCGGCCTTGGGGTCTATGGCATGGCTCGCCACGGCCCGGGCTATGTGTCCGCCATCGGCTATGGTGGCTATGGCAGCGCGACCCTGGATCGCAATCTCTACGCCCTCGGCCTGAACGGGCTCACCTCCACCGGCTTTCAGAGCCGCATTCTCGCTGGACGGATCGAGGCGGGATACACGTTCGACATTCCCGGCAGCACCGCGCACCTGACGCCGTATGCGGCCCTGCAACCCATGCAGGTCTGGCAAGGCGGCGCCTCGGACTATTTCGCCACGTTGGGCGGCGGACTGGCCTATGCGAATTCCAGCATCACCGCGTTGCCCGCCTATCTGGGGGTCCAACTGGACGCCGCGGCGCGCATGGACGATGGACTGCGCATCGCACCGTTCCTCCGGCTGGCTTGGATGCATGATTTCCTGCCGAACCGGGACGTATCGCGCAGCTTCCTGGAGCTGCCCGGCTTCAGCTTTAGCGGCAGCACCTTGCCCACGGTGAGCGATGCGGCCGTGGTGCATGCGGGGCTGCAACTGGCGGGAAGCGCCAATGTGAGCTTCACCGCGGCATTCGACGGCCAGATTTCGTCCAGCTACAGCAGCTTCGGCGGGTCGGGGACGCTGAGAATCAGTTGGTGAGACTGGGAGGGTCGGGCGAGTGCCGACCCTGCGATGCGCGGGAGGCGATGCCTCTCCACCAGCCAGCCATGGCCCGATGCGGAGGTGACGTCCAGCTGCACCACCAGATCGCTGAAATCCCTGTCGCCGCCGCCATAGAGGTCTTCCCAGCCCCGGTGGGGCTGACGCGGCGATGGAGATACGGGCGCCAAAGTGGACACGGCAATCCGTGTCCGTCAGGCCGAACAGGCGAGGGCGCGCGGCGACGCTGCCGTCACCGCGCGCACCCGGAGGTGCCGATCAGCCCTTCACAAAGGCCAGCAGGTCGGGATTGATGACCTCGGCGTGGGTCGTGAGCATGCCGTGCGGGAAGCCGGGGTAGATCTTGAGCTGGTTGTTCCTGATCAGCTTGGCCTGCAGCACCGAGGCGTCCTCATAGGGCACGATCTGGTCGTCGCTGCCCTGGAGGATGAGCGTCGGCACAGTGATGGCTTTGAGATCATCGGTTTGATCGGTTTCCGAAAAGGCCTTGATCCCCTGATACTGCGCCAGCGCGCCCCCCATCATGCCCTGGCGCCACCAATTCTCGATGATGCCCTGCGAGATCTTCGCACCCGGCCGGTTGAAGCCGTAGAACGGGCCCGAGGCCACATCGAGATAGAATTGCGCGCGGTTGGCCGCCAGCGACTTGCGGAAGCCGTTGAACACTTCGATCGGCGTGCCGCCGGGATTGGCGGCGGTCTTCAGCATCAGCGGCGGCACGGAACTGACCAGCACCGCCTTGGCCACGCGCCCCTGGGGCTGGCCATACCGCGCAACATAGCGGGCGACTTCGCCGCCGCCGGTGGAATGACCGATATGGACCGCATTGCGCAGATCCAGATGCTCCACCACGGCGGAGGCATCGGCCGCATAATGGTCCATGTCATTGCCCTTCGACACCTGGGTCGAGCGACCATGTCCGCGCCGGTCGTGGGCGACCACGCGGTAGCCATTTTCGATGAAGAACAAGAGCTGGGCATCCCAGTCGTCCGAGGACAAAGGCCAACCGTGATGGAACACGATGGGCTGGGCATCCTTCGGGCCCCAGTCCTTGTAATAGATCTGGGTGCCGTCGCGGGTCGTGAGGTAGGCACTGCCCTCCTCCCGTTCCCGGTTCGCCCGGCCGCTGGCGTCCTGGGCGGAGGCGGTCCGCGCAAACAACGGGATGGCACCCAGGATCGCAGCGGCACCGAACATGGTGCGGCGGCTGGGCTTGAACGCGGGTGCAGGTGACGTCTGGTCCATGGCGATGGCCTCCAGTGGGGGTGACTGCCACGGACGCTATACAGGGCCGGACACCAGGGCCATTCTGCTTTGAGTGTGCCAGATCATACACATGTATGAAGCAGCTAGACCTTAAGAGCCAAGACTATCGCCACCGCACGCCCCACCGTCAGCGTTGCGTTGCTGTCATCATGGGTGTACATGAATACGCGGGTTTCAGCCCAAAGCCGTCCGTGGCGACGCCGCTACGGCTGCCTGCTGGCGCCGCGCCTAGCTGGATTTCCGGCCGGATCCGCCGGGCTTCTTGCCGCCGCCGTCGGTCTTGTTCACCGTGGCCCAGGCCCGGCGCTCGGCTTCCTTCTCGCCCACACCGCGGGCTTCATAGCCTTCCGCGATATGGTCGGCCTTGCGCTCTTGCTTCTCGGTATATTTCGACTTGTCTCCTTGGGGCATGTCTGTCTCCTCGATGAAACGCTGCGCGTGCGGCGGGAGCCGACTGGCCGGGCCGCCGCCGCACGCGCCCGCCGACCTCAGGGCTTCAGCACCACCTTGATGCACCCGTCGGCTTTGTCGCGGAACGTCTTGTAGAGATCCGGGCCCTCGTCGAGCGAGGCCACGTGCGTGATGACGAACGAGGGATCGATCTCGCCTTTTTCGATCCGCTCCAGCAGCGTCGGCATGTAATGCTGCACGGGCGTCTGGGCCATGCGGAAGGTGAGGCCGCGGTTGATGGCCGATCCCATGGGGATCTTGTCAAGGAACCCGCCATAGACACCGACGATGGAGACCGTGCCGAAATTCCGGCAGCATTGGATGGCCTGCCGCAGCACATGGGGCCGGTCCGTGCCCATGAAGGTGGCGGTCTTGATCCGATCGATCATGGCATAGGTCGAGGAGCCGGAATCCGCCTCCGTGCCCACCGCATCGATACAGGCGTCGGCGCCGCGGCCGTGCGTCAGTTCGCGGATCCGCTCGTAGATATCCTCATCAAGGAAATCGAGCGTTTCCGCGCCGGCGGCCCGCGCCATGGCCAGGCGTTCCGGCACCGTGTCGATGGCGATCACCCGCTCGGCGCCCAGCAGAAAGGCGCTGCGGATGGCCATCTGGCCGACCGGGCCGCAGCCCCAGATGGCGATGGTGTCGCCCGGCTGGATGTTGCAGAACTCCGCCGCCATGTAGCCGGTGGGAAAGATGTCCGAGAGAAAGAGCACCTGCTCATCGGTGAGGCCCGACGGCACCTTGATGGGCCCCACGTCGGCATAGGGCACGCGCAGATATTCCGCCTGCCCGCCCGCATAGCCCCCCAGCGTATGGGAATAGCCGAACAGGCCGCCGGGAGAATAGCCCCATGCCTTTTCGGCGACGGCCTTGTTGGGGTTGGAGCGCTCGCAGCCGGAGAAGAAGCCGCGCTTGCAGAAGTAACAGGACCCGCAGGAGATGGTGAAGGGCACCACCACGCGGTCGCCCACCTTCAGCGACTTTGTCTCCGACCCCACTTCGACCACCTCGCCCATGGTCTCATGACCCAGCACGTCGCCATGCTCCATGCCGGGAATGATGCCGCCATAGATGTGCAGGTCGGAGCCGCAGATGGCGCAGGCGGTCACCTTGATGATGGCGTCGCGATTATCCTCGATGCGCGGGTCCGGCACACTCTCGCACCGGATGTCAGCCTTCCCGTGCCACGTCAGCGCTTTCATGAATCATCCTCTGGGATCAGAGAGCCGCACAGGGTCGTGCAGCGTCAGGGCATGGGCGTGAAACCCCTGCCCGCGCCTGCCTGTTCCTAAGGCCAAGTCGATGAAGCGCGCTTTGTGCGGACGCGGCCTGCGATCCGGATGCAGGCCGCGTTCCATGGTACCGAAGGCAGGTTCAGTCCTGCGGCGACGCCGTGCCGGCTTGAGCGAACTGGGCGTCGGAGACGTGCTCCAGCCAGTCCACCGCCTTGCCGTCGAGCGCCTCGGCCAGCGCCACATGGGTCATGGCGGAGGTGGCGGTGGCGCCATGCCAGTGCTTTTCCCCTGGCGCGAACCAGACGATGTCGCCCACCCCGATGGGCTCGATCTCGCCGCCCTCGCGCTGGGCCCAGCCCTGGCCGGCGGTCACATACAAGGTCTGCCCCAAGGGGTGGGTGTGCCAGGCGGTGCGGGCGCCCGGCGCAAAGGTCACGATGGCCCCGCCGATGCGCGCCGGCGCATCGCGCTGAAAGCGCGCCGCGATCTGAACCTCGCCGGTGAAATACTCCGCCGGACCGGGGCTCGATTGCTGCGATGCGTGATGCAGGATGTTCATAGGCGCGCTCCTGTTGTGCTGGCCTGACCGATCAACGACCCGGATTTGCACCCCGACAGTGAAAAGCCGGTTCATCAAACACCCGTGTCCCTGCGCCCCTTATACCAAAGGCACGTGGCGGTGCGCGGACGCTGGGGAGGCCGCGCAGCCTTGTCCGCCCGGCCCGCCGCCGACGCGCGGCCGGCGGGCGCGGCGGGCTGCGGTTCCCGCACCGCCCAAGCTCGATTTCCTTTGCCGCCATGGTATAGGCTTGCTTCCTGCGCTCCCGCGTCCTGTCGCGATGGATTCCCATGACCGCCCCCGTACCCGTGCACCAACCTGCGTTCCTTGTCGGTGGCGGGGAGACTGGAGAGCTGATCCGCCGGTACGATTGGTCCGCCACCTCCATGGGGCCGCTGGAGACCTGGCCGCAGAGCACGCAGTCGGCCATCGCGCTGGCGCTGCGCTGCAATCTGCCCATGGTCATGCTGTGGAATGCCGACGGCGTGATGATCTACAACGACGCTTATTCCGTGTTTGCCGGCGGGCGCCATCCGCGCCTGCTCGGGTCCAAGGTGCTGGAAGGCTGGCCAGAGGTGGCGGCCTTCAATGCCCATGTCATGGACGTGGGGCTGAAAGGCGGGACCCTGGTGTATCGCGACCAGCATCTGGTCCTGCATCGCAATGGCGTGCCCGAAGACGTGTGGTTGAACCTCGATTACAGCCCCTTGCTGGACGCGAGCGGCCGTCCGTCCGGGGTGCTGGCCGTGGTGGTGGAGACCACCGACCGGGTGCGCGCGGAACAACGCTTGCGCATTGCCCAGGAGGCCGGCGCGGTGGGGATTTTCGAATGGTTCCCCGAGAGCGGGCGCCTGGATGTCTCGGATGAATACCGGCGCATCTGGGGCCTGCCGTTGGATGTGGAGGTCACCGACACCCTGCTCATGAGCTTGCTGCACCCGCAGGATCGCGAAAAGGCCGGCCCGTCCAAGCGGGACGCGGGCAACCCTCTGGAATATGCCGAGTATCGCCGGATTGACGCGGAAAGCGGCCAGACCCGCTGGATCGCCCGGCGCGGCGAAGTCGTCTCGACCCCCGAAGCGGGCCAGCGCCGCTTCGTCGGCATCGCCATGGACATCACCGACCGCAAGCGGGCCGAGGAGGACCTGCGCGAGAGCGAAGCCCGCTGGCGCAACCTGTTCGAACAGATGCAGGAGGGCTTCTTCATCGGCGAGGCGATCCGCGATGCGGACGGGCGCATGGCCGACTTCACCTTCATCGAGTTGAACCCGGCCTTCGAGACCCAGTCCGGAATTGCCGCCACCGCGGCGGCCGGGCGGCGGGCGCGCGAGGTGGTCGAGGACATGTCCGAGGATCTGATCGCCCGCTATGACGCGGTGCTGACCACCGGCGTGCCGGCGCAGTTCGAGTTCAGCGTCTCCGACCCCACCACCCGCTGGTTTGAAGTGCGGGCTCGCGCCATCGCGCCGGACCGCTTCGCGGTGCTGTTCGTCGACATCTCGACCCGCAAGGCCGCGGAGGAGGCGATCCGCGCCAGCGAGATGCGCTTCCGCCTGATGGCGCAGTCCATGCCGAACCACGTCTGGACCGCCGACGCCGCGGGGCAGATCGACTGGTACAATGACCGGGTCTATGCCTATGGCGGGCTGCCCCACGGCAGCCTGGACGGCGCGGGATGGCAATTGCTGGTGCACCCCGACGACCTGCCCGGCGCCATTGCCGCCTGGGCCCAGGCCGCCGTCACGGGTGCGGCCTACGAAACTGAATTCCGTCTGCGCCGGCATGACGGCGCCTATCGCTGGCATATCGCCCGCGCCGTTCCGGTTCTCGATGCTGAAGGCGCGGTGGCGCGTTGGGTGGGCACCAGCACCGATATCGAGGACCAGAAGGCGGCTGAAGCGGCATTGAGCGATTTGGCCACCACCCTCGAGCAGCGGGTCGAGGCGCGCACCGCCGAGCTGGTGAAGGCCCAGGATGCCCTGCGCCAAAGCCAGAAGATGGAATCCATGGGCAACCTCACGGGCGGGGTGGCCCATGACTTCAACAATTTGCTGCAGGTCATCAGCGGCAATCTGCAACTGCTGGCCGGCGAGCTGGCGGGCAACAGCAAGGCCGAGCAGCGCATCCGCAGCGCCATGACCGGGGTCACCCGCGGCTCGCGGCTGGCCTCGCAACTGCTGGCGTTCGGCCGGCGCCAGCCGCTGGTGCCCAAGGTGGTCAATCTCGGCCGCTTCATCCGCGACATGGACGATCTGCTGCGCCGGGCGCTGGGCGAGGCGGTAGAGATCGAGACCATCATTGCCGGCGGCCTGTGGAACACGCTGATCGACCCCGGCAATGTGGAGAACGCCCTCCTCAACCTGGCCATCAACGCCCGCGACGCCATGGATGGACGCGGGCGGCTGACCATCGAGGCCGGCAACGCCTTCCTGGATTCGACCTATGCGGACTTCCACCCCGAGGTGACGCCGGGCCAGTATGTGCTGCTGGCCGTGACAGACACCGGCACCGGCATGAGCCCCGAGGTCATGGAGAAGGTGTTCGAACCCTTCTTCACCACCAAGCCGGAGGGCAAGGGCACCGGACTGGGCCTGTCCATGGTCTATGGCTTCGTCAAGCAATCGGGTGGGCATATCAAGATCTACAGCGAGCCCGGCCACGGCACCACCATCAAGCTCTATCTGCCGCGCTCGATGCAGTCCGAGGATGTGCTGATCGATGTGGAGACGGGCCCCATCACCGGCGGCGGCGAGACCATTCTGGTGGCCGAGGACGACGAGGCGGTGCGCGAGACCGTGGTCGGCCTGCTGGCCGATCTCGGCTACCGGGTGCTCAAGGCCAAGGACGCCGCCAGTGCCCTCACCATCATCGAGAGCGGCATGCCCATTGATCTGCTGTTCACCGACGTGGTGATGCCCGGCCAGCTGAAAAGCACGGAGCTCGCGCGCAAGGCGCGGGAACGCCTGCCGCATTTGGCGGTGCTGTTCACCTCCGGCTACACCGAGAATGCCATCGTCCACGGTGGCCGACTGGATGACGGCGTGGAGTTGCTGAGCAAGCCCTACACGCGCGAGGCTCTGGCGCGGAAGTTGCGCCAGCTCCTGGGGTCCGGCCCGCAGGCGGGACCAATGCTGACGCCGACCGGCCCCGACGTCCCGCGCCCCGCCGCACCCGAGGCGGCTGCACCCATCGCTGAGGTTTCGGCCGCGCCACCGGAAGCGGCGCCGCGCGGGACCACACCAGTCCCGGCGCGGGCCACCTTCCTGGTGTGCGAGGATGACTGGCTGATCCGCACCAGCACCGTGGAGATGATCGAGGACCTGGGATACCGGGTCCTGGCGGCGGCGGACGGCCAGGCGGCCCTGGCCATTCTCGCGGACGAAGACGTAGATATTCTGCTCACCGACATCGGCTTGCCCGACATGTCCGGCGTGGTCCTGGCCGACCGGGCACGCACCGCACGGCCGGATCTGCCGGTGATCTTCGCCACCGGCCGTAGCGAGGTGGAAGGAGACGTGGCGGGCACCGCGCCCATCAAGCAGATCATCAAGCCCTATAGCGCCTCCGCCTTGGCGGCCCTGATCACGGGGCTGCTGAAGGACGCGTAGCGCCTGAGGCCGCGATTGGAGCCACGCCCGCCCCCGGCGGGTGCGGGGACTCGCCGGCTCAGGCCGAAGTGGCGCCTGCGGAGGGGCGGCGGGGTTCGGCTGCGGAACTGAAGATGGCCATCAGGTCCGGCAGGGGGCCGGACACCTGCTCCAGGCGCAAGCGCTGCTCCACATGCAGGAAATGGTGGCGGGACAGCTCGATGGCGCGGGTCACGTCGCGGGCGCGCAACGCCTCCACGATCGCGCCATGCTCATCGACCGCGCACACGGATTGGGCAGCGGGCTCATAGACCGACACCATGACTGAGGAGCGGCTCAACAGATCGCGCAGGAAGCGCGAGAGTTCCTCATTCTCCAGTGCATCCACCAGATGCAGATGGAACGCCCCTGACAGCCGCACGGAGGCCGCCCGATCGCCGCGGGCAGCGGCGGCGCGCTCCTCCACCAGATGAGCATCGAGCCGGGCCAGAATGTCGTCGGTGAGGATGCGGGCCAGTTGCACCAGAACGCCAGCCTCCAGCACCCTGTGGGCCTCATAGACGGCCTTGATCTCCGCCGGCGAGGGCTGGGCGACCCGGGCGCCGCGATTGGGTACCATCTCGATCCGGCGTTCCGCCCCGAGCCGCTGCAGAACCTTGCGGATCCGCTCTCGCGACACGCCGAAGGCCGCCGCCAATGTCTGCTCGACCAGCTTGGTGCCGGCGCGCAGCCGGCCTTCCAGGATGGCGGTGGAAATGGCCTGATAGATCGCCTCGTCCGCGGCCGGGTCTGCCTTGGCGGTGCGTTGCCTGCGTTCGCTCACCGGGGCCTCGATCCTACGCTGCAAAAATGTGCACATTTGCACCAAAAAATGTGCACAATAATCGATGTGGGGTGGTCCCCGACGCGGAAGAGATATCACAACCGCCTCAAAAGTCATTACTTTTTGCGAATGTGCACAATTGGCCCTAAGCTTGCAAAGGTATCGGCAGTCGCGACCGTGACGCAGCGAGGACGCCATGACGATTTCTTCCATAACCCGCCGAACTGCCCTGAAGCTCAGCGCCGGGGCGCTGGCGGGCGGCATTGCCTGTCCCGCTCTTCTGCGCGCCGCGCCAAAGGAGATCGTCATCGGCGGACCGGCGGGCGCCGCCAAGTATTTCAATGCGGACGTGTTTCCGCTGATCTCGAAGATGCTGGACGTCAGCATCCTCTATGAGGGCACGAACTCGCTGACCAACCTGCAGAAGATGCAGGCGGACAAGGCCAGCCCGAAGATGTCCGTGGTGATCATGGACGACCCGGTCATGCTGCCGGCCGCCGCCGAAGGCCTCATCACCCCCATGAAGGCCGCCAACGTCCCCAATCTCGGCAAATTGGTGCCGGACGCCATCCATCGCGACGGCATGTGGGCCAACTACCAGAAGCCCTGGGCCGGCATCGCCTATTCCACCAAGCGCATGCCCGCCGCCCCGACCGACTGGTCGGCGCTCTGGGATCCGAAATACGCCCAGAAGATCATCGTGCCCTCGCTGCAGAATACCGAGGGCTTCTGGGTGCTGCTGGCCGCTGCGCATCTCGAGACCGGCAAGCCGTACAAGGAAGCGCAATACGACATCGATGCCGCCTTCAAGAAGCTGAAGGGCCTCAAGCCGAACCTGCTCAATGTCTATACCAACGCCCCCCAGGCCATGAACATTCTGGAGCAGGGCGAGGCCTGGATGATCGGCGGCCAGTTCTCCGCTTACACCCTGATCCGCAAGGCGGATGGCTCGCCGGTGGATCTGGCGATTCCCAAGGATGGCGGCTTCTCCATGCCCTCCGGCATCGCCAAGGTGACGGGCGCCCCGGCCGGCGACACGGCGGAAGCGGTGATCAACGCCTTCCTCTCCCCCGAAGTGCAGACGGTGCTGGCCACCAAGGCCTTCGTTGCCCCCACCAATGCCACCGTGCCGACCCCGGCCGGCTATCCCGCCAGCGACAGCCTGTTCGCCCCCGACTGGGCCTTCATCGCCAAGGAGCGGGCCGGCTGGGTGGACCGCTGGATCAAGGAGATGTCATGAGCGCGGCGCCCCATCTCGTCGTCCGCCAGGCCTCCAAGCGCTATGGCGCCACCACGGTGCTCGACCGGGTGGATCTGGCCATTGCGCGCGGCGAACTGGTGACCCTGCTCGGCCCCTCCGGCTGCGGCAAGACCACCTTGCTGCGTCTGGTGGCGGGCCTCGCCTTGCCCGACGCTGGGGCGGTGGAGATCGCCGGCCGGGACGTGACCCGCGTGCCGCCGCACAAGCGCAATGTGGGCGTGGTGTTCCAGAACTATGCGCTGTTTCCCCACCTCACCGTGGCGGGCAACGTGGCGTTCGGGCTCACCGTGCGGCGCTGGAGCCGCAGCGACATCAAGGCGGCGGTGCACAAGGCCTTGTCGCTGGTGCATCTCGACCATCTGGCGAGCCGGCCCATCTCCGCCCTGTCCGGCGGCCAGCAGCAGCGGGTGGCGCTGGCCCGCGCGCTGGCGGTGGAGCCGGACGTGCTCTTGTTCGACGAAGCCCTCTCCGCCCTCGACCGCAAACTGCGCGAGGAGATGCAGGGGGAGATGCGCCGCATGCTGCGGGACATCGGCGCCACCGCCATCTTCGTCACCCATGACCAGGACGAGGCGCTGACCATGTCCGACCGGGTGGCGGTGATGAATGGCGGGCGCATCGAGCAACTGGCCGAGCCCCGTGCCATCTATGCCCGCCCGGCCAGCCTGTTCACCTTGAATTTCGTCGGCCTCTCCACCCGCATTCCCGGGACGGTGGTGGCCTCCGCCGACGGCATCGTGCAGGTGGACACCAATGTGGGCCTCCTCAACGCCACCGGCGGGTTCCTCACGGGCTCGCCGGTGATCGTGGCCACCCG
Source organism: Azorhizobium sp. (assembly GCA_965227945.1). GTDB lineage: Bacteria > Pseudomonadota > Alphaproteobacteria > Rhizobiales > Xanthobacteraceae > Azorhizobium. Next base: position 1,124,803 of record CBDDGQ010000006.1, read on the forward strand.
TCCCGAACATCTGCGACCTGCTGCTGCGGGGGGCGGCAACGCAGTGTTCGGGCGGGTGCGCTCCGTCGTGTTCCAGGGCTCCCGCAGCCTGGTGGAAGTCAGTGCCGGCGGCGAAACCCTGCTGGCCGAACTGCCGGGACAGGATGCGGTGGATCTGCATCCCGGTGCCGAGATCCGCCTGGCCTGGCCGGTCAGCGAGACCTTTGCCTTTCCGGCCCCCACACCGGCGCTGGCGGAGGCGGCATGAGCGAGGCTGCCCTCCCCGCCGCCGCGACGGCGCCCGTTGCCGCTGCCCCCAACCGCGAACGTTGGCTGGCGCTGGCGCTCGCCGCGCCCGCTTTGCTGATCCTCCTGTTCCTGTTTGCGCTGCCGCTGGCCAAGCTGCTGGCGGCCAGCCTCTCCAATGCCGCCGGCTTCACCCTGGATGAATATGCCAAGCTGCTGGGCACGGCCTATTATCTTCAGGTCATCTGGAATTCCCTGCGGCTGGCCCTGCTGACCACACTCATCGCCCTGGTGATCGGCTATCCGGCCGCTTTTGCCCTGGCGCGGGCGCGGGGGGCGGTGCGCAGCACCCTTCTGGCCTGCCTGTTCCTGCCTCTGGCCGCCAGCGTCATCGTCAAGGCGTTCGCCTGGACCATCCTCTTGCGCAGCGACGGGCTGGTGAACGAGACCCTCTTGGCGCTGGGGATCATCGAGACCCCCATCCGCATGATCTTCACCGAGACCGCGCTGATCGTCGGCTCGGTGAACATCTTCCTGCCCTTCATGATCCTGCCCATCTACACCGTGGTGGCGCAGCTCGACCCGCGCCTCGCGGACGCCGCCGCCACCTTGGGCGCCTCGCCGGCGGAAGCCTTCGTACGGGTGGTGGTGCCGCTCACCTTGCCCGGCATCATCGCCGGGGTGGCCCTGGTGTTCTCGCTGTCGGTCTCGGCCTATGTGGTGCCCACCCTGCTGATCGGCGAGCGCTATCCCACCCTCTCCACCACCATCGCCAAGGCCTATCTGCTGGCCCGCCAGCCCGCCTTCGGCGCCGCCGCCGGCGTGGTGCTGCTGGCCATCGCGGTGGCCGTGGTCGCGCTCAGCACCCGGCTCGGCCGGGCGGGAGGGGGCAAATGACCCGCAGCCTCGCCATCCTGTTCGCCTGGACCATGGCGCTGGGCGCAGCGCTATTCCTGCTGGCGCCGCTGATCGTCATCGCCGCCGCATCCTTCTCGCCCACCCCGGTGTTCGACCTGCCGGTGGGCGGGGCCTCGCTGCGCTGGTACGGCCGCATCGGCCAAATGGACGGCTTCTGGCCGGCCCTGGGGCTATCGCTGCAAATCGCGGGGCTTTCAACAGCCATCGCGCTGGTTCTGGGCACGCTGGCGGCCATCGCCATCACTCAAGGGCGGCTGCCGGGCTCGGAAGCCATCGGCACGGTGCTGGTCTCGCCCTTGATGATGCCCGGCCTCGTGCTCGGCATCGCTTTGTTGCAATACTACCGGGCCATCGGCTTCTCGGCCGCCTGGAGCGGGCTGCTGCTGGCCCATCTGGTGGTGACCCTGCCCTATGTGGCCCGCACCATGATCGCCGGGCTCTCCCGCTTCGACTTCACCTTGGTGGAAGCCGCGCGAACTTTGGGCTGCACCTATCCCGGCGCCATCCTCAAAGCCATGGTGCCGGCGCTGGCCCCCTCCGTCCTCACCGCGGGGCTGTTCTCCTTCCTCGCTTCCTTCGACAACTATCCCGTCTCGATCTTCCTGACCGACGTGCGAACCAAGACCCTGCCCATCAAGATGCTGCAATATATCGAAGAAGCGCCCGACCCGACGCTCGCCGCCCTCTCCACTTTGATCCTGGGGGCGACCGTGATCCTCCTGGTGGCCAGCGACCGCATGGTCGGCCTCCACCGCATGGCGGGGACCGGCCAATGACCCCGGTGCTGCTCAAGCCTGCCCTCGCCGCCTCCGGCCGCGACCTCGTCGGCTATGCCGGCGCGCCCCCGGACCCGCGCTGGCCAGGGGGGGCGAAGATCGCGGTGTCTCTGGTGGTGAATTTCGAGGAAGGGGCCGAGTTTTCCGTTTCGGAGGGCGATGCCACAAACGAGGGCATCTACGAAGTCGACCATCGCCTGGAGGGCCCCGACCCCTGCATCGAAAGCCATTTCGAATATGGCACGAGAGCCGCCTGGTGGCGGGTGATGGACCTCCTCGACACCCATGGCGCCAAGGTCACGGTGAGCGCTTGTGGCCGCGCCGTGGAGCGCTCGCCGGATCTCGCCCGTGACGCCATTGCCCGCGGCCACGAGATTTCAGCCCATGGCTGGCGCTGGGAAAGCCATGCGGGCCTGGACGAAGCCACCGAGCGCACCCGCATCGCCCGCACCGTGGAGGCGATCACCCGCGCCACCGGCCAGCGGCCCGTGGGCTGGCATACCCGTTCGGCGTCCTCGCCCAATACCCGTCGCCTCCTGGTGGAGGAAGGCGGCTTTCTCTATGACAGCGACGCCTATAATGACGACCTGCCCTATTTCCTCACCGTGGCCGGGCGGCGGCACCTGATCCTGCCTTATGCCTTTGATACCAATGACATGCACTTCCAGCACACGCAGCGCTTCCGCGGCTCGGACTTTGCCGATTATGTGCTGGATGCCTTCGACTGGCTGGTGCGCGAAGGCCAGCGGGCGCCGAAGATGATGTCGGTGGGCCTGCATCTGCGCATGATCGGCCGCCCCGGCCGCATGGCGGCGCTGGAGCGGATCCTCGCCCACATGACCGGCTCCGGCGTCGCCTGGATCGCCCCCCGCGCCGCCATCGCCCGCCACTGGCTGGACCGCTTCCCCGAAGGCGGATCGCGCTAAGGCCTTGGCGCCGCCCGCTCCGCGGACGGCGCCGGCCCTGTCAGAGCGTCTGCGCCAGCGCCAGCAACGCCTCGTCCCGCCCACGCGGGGCGATGACCGAGAGGCCCACCGGGCAGCCGTCCAAGGTGCCGAGCGGCAGCGAGACCTGCGGCAGGCCTGCATGGCCGACAGGGCTGAGCAGTTCGAGGGCGCGGGCGCGGAAGGCATCCAGCTCCGCCTCCGGCGTGGCGCGCAGCGGCGCGATGCCGGGGCCGGTGGGCAGCACCAGCAGGCCGTCGTCGCCCAGCAGATCGTCCATGCGGGCGCGGATCTCCGCGCGCAGAGCGAGCGCCCCTTTCACCTCCTCCGGATCCAGCCGGGAGGCAGCCGCAAAGCGCTCGCGCACGCCCGGCCCGAACGCCGGCTTCACCGCTTCCACCCAGGCGCCATGGGCCGCCCAGGCTTCCGCCGACTGGATCAGCCGGAAGGCATTGCGCCACGGCCCGAGCCCGCCCGGCGCAACGGTCACATGCTGGGCCTCGGGATAGAGGGCGCGCAGGCGCGCCAGCCCATCCGCCAAGGCCGCGCCCACAGCCGGGCCCGCGGCGGCGAAGAGATCGTCGCCGATCAGCAACCGCGTCGGCGCCGGGGCATCGGACGCCGGCCCCAAGAGCACCGCGCCCACGGCGGCGAACAGGTCGGGATCGCGGGCGAACCAGCCGACGCTGTCATAGCTCGGGGCCAGCGGCACGGCGCCGGAAATGGGGATGCGCCCATGGGTGGGGCGGATGCCGAGAATGCCGCAGTAGCTGGCCGGCAGACGCACCGAGCCGCCCGTGTCCGAGCCGATGGCGAAGTCCACCAGCTTCCCCGCCACCGCCGCCGCCGAACCGGACGAGGAGCCGCCGGGAATGCGTCCCGGCGCGGCGGGATTGATGGGGGTGCCGTAGTGATGGTTCTCGCCATTGAGGCTCCAGGCCATCTCGTCGGTGTGGGTCTTGCCCACCAGATGGGCGCCGGCATCCAGCAGCAGATCCACCACCGGGGCGTTCCGGGTGGGAACGTCGTGGCTGGCCAGCCAATGCGGGCTGCCGGCGGCGGTCGGCACGCCGGCAATGTCGAAGAAGTCCTTCAGCGCGAAAGTGCGCCCGGCCAGCGGCCCGTCGGTGCGGCGCTGGATATCCACATGCCCATGGGCGACGAAGGCGTTGAGCGGATCGTGCAAGGTCATGCGGACACGGACTCCTGAGCGGCTGGAACATGCAGGCGGGGGGCGGGACGGGTGAAGGTGCGCTGGCCCGCCTTGAGGCCGAACAGCGGCGGCGCCAGTTCCGACACCGCCTCGGCCCGGCTCGTGCAATCCAGCACCACCATGTCCGCCGGGACGCCTTCACGAATGCCGTAGTCCGCCAGATTGAGCAACCGCGCAGAAGAGGATGTCACCATGTCGAGGCAGGTGGCCATGCCCGCGGGCGTGCCCACCTGGGCCACGTTGGCATAGAGGTTGGAGATCCGCACCAGCGAGCAATCTCCGAACGGCGTGAAGGGGTTGAGCACATTGTTGGTGGACAGCGAGCAGGTGACGCCGTGCGCCATCAGCACATGGGCCAGCGCGACGCCGCGCGGGACGTTGTGGTCATGCTCGCGGCCGATGAGGAACAGGTCGGTGGCCGGCAGCGCCGTCACCGCCACCCCCGCGCCGGCGAGGCGCTTGGCCAGCTCCACCAAGCGGTCATGGGGTACGGCGGAGAGCTTGGTCACATGGCCGATGGCCACCCGCCCGCTCCAGCCGGTCTCTTCCGCCAGCCGGCAGACCTCCAGCAGATCCAGATGTGCGGGATCGAGTCCGAAATCCAGATGAAAGTCGATATCGACGCCGAAGCGCTTGGCCAGCGCGAACACATGGGCGATCTGGCCGTGGCTGTCCTTGTCCATATAAGGCGCGCCGCCCACCACGTCGGCGCCCGCCTCCAGGGCGGCGATCATCACGTCCTCGCAGCCGGGATCATCCAGCAGGCCTTCCTGCGGGAACACGCACAGCTTCAGGTCGATGGCCCAGGCGTAGTCCTTTTTGAGCTGCTTCAGCGCGTGGATGGAGGTGAGGCCGATGCGCGGGTCCACCTCCACATGGGTGCGCATGCGTTGGGTGCCCTGGAGGATGGCCTTCTCCAGCGTGCGCCGGCCGCGGGCGTAGACGTCCTCCTCGGTGAAGGCCTTCTTGGCAGCGGCCACCGCGCCGATGGCCTCTTCCAGCGTACCCTTCTCGCAGACGCAGCGGCCCAGCAGGCAGGATTTGTCGAGATGGATGTGGGTCTCCACGAAGCCTGGCACCACCAAGCGCCCGCCCAGGTCCTCGGAGGGCGCCTCCGCCTCCAGGCCGACGCCGATGGCGGCGAAGCGGCCGGCGCGGATCCCCAGATCCACCAAGTGCCCCTCGTTGCCGGCGATGCGCGCATTGCGGAAGATGTGGTCGAGACTCATGAATGACGCTCCGAAAAAGGGCGAGCCGGCCGTCAGGCCGCGCCGGCCTTGGCCCCGAGATAGGCTGCCTCCAGATCCGCATCGCCGGCCAGCAGCGCGGCGCTGCCCGCCTTCACGATGCGCCCCTGCTCCAGCACATAGGCGCGGTCGGCGACCGTCAGGGCCAAGGCCGCCATCTGGTCCACCAACAGAAGGGTCACGCCCTCCTCCCGCAGGTCGGCGAGGATGTCGAACAGTTCGCCGATGATGGCGGGGGCGAGGCCCAGCGAGGGTTCGTCCAGCAGCAGGATCTTGGGCCGGGCCATCAGGCCGCGCGCGACCGCCAGCATCTGCTGCTCGCCGCCGGACAACAGCCCGGCCCGCTGCCCCAGCCGCTCGCGCAGGCGCGGGAAGCGCACCAGCAACGCCTCGAAATCTGCCGCCACCTCCGCCGGGTCGGCGCTGCCGCGTGCATGGGCGCCCAGCAGCAGATTGTCCCGCACCGAAAGCTCGGGGAACACTTGCCGCCCTTCGGGCACCAGCGCCAAGCCCTTGCGGGCGATCTGGTGCGCGGACAGCGCCGCCACCGGCGCATCCGCCAGCACCACGTCGCCGGTGATGGGCCGCAGCAGGCCGGCAATGGCTTTCATGGCCGTGGACTTGCCGGCGCCATTGGCCCCCAGCAGCGCCACGCATTCGCCGGGCCGCACCTCCAGATTCACGCCCTCCAGCACCGGCGCGGCGCCATAGCCGGCGGTCAGGCCCAGCGCGGTCAACACCGCATCCCGGCTGCCGTCCCAAGGCGCCGCGCGGCCCCGGGCGCGGCCGGCATCGCCACCCAGATAGGCGGCGATCACCGCCGGATTGACACGCACCTGCGCCGGGGTGCCCTCCGCAATGGGGCGTCCGGCGTCCAGCACCACCACGTGGTCGGAAATGCCCATGACCAAAGTCATGTCGTGCTCCACCAGCAGCACGGCGAGCCCCGCATCGGCGATGCGCCGCAGCAGCAAAGCGAGCGCATCCTTGTCGGCGCGCATCAGGCCGGCGGCGGGCTCGTCCAGCAGCAGCACGCGCGGGCGCATGGCCAAGGCGCGGGCGATCTCCACCAGGCGGCGATCCACATGGGGCAGATCGTCAGCGGGCGCGTCCAGGTCTCCGGCATAACCCACGAAGGCCAGCAGCGCCTCGGCCTGGGCAGCCTCGCCCTTGAGGGCCAGGCGCACATTGTCGAGGACACTCAGCGAGCCGAACAATTGGGTGGTCTGGTAGGTGCGCGCGATGCCGGCTCGGGCCACCTTGTAGGCGGGCGCACCGGCCAGTTCGCCATCCAGCTGGATCGAACCGGCATCGGGGCGGTAGAAGCCGCCGATCATGTTCAGGACCGTGGTCTTGCCGGCGCCATTGGGGCCGATCAGGCTGGTCACCGCCCCCGGCTGGGCGGTGAAGCTGACGCCCTGCGCCGCCTTCAGCCCGCCGAAGGTGATGGCGAGATCGCGCACCACCAGCGGCAGCGGCGCGCCTTGCGGCGTCAGCACGGCGGGCGTGGTGGAGGAGACGAGCCGCACCCGGCGGCGCGCCACCAGCCGCAGCACCTCGCCGACAATGCCGCGCGGTGCCAGCCACAGCACCGCCAGAAGTAATCCACCGAACAGCAGCAGGCGATATTCGGCGAAGTCCGAGAGCATCTCAGGCAGGCCCACCACCACCAGGGCGCCCACCACCGGCCCCAGCACGGTGCCCGCCCCGCCCACCACCACGGCGAACAGGAACAGGATTGACTGGGAAAAAGGGAAGGAGCCGGGGGAGATGAACATCATCAGCGGCGCGAACAGCGCTCCCGCCAGCCCGGCCAGCGCCGCCGAAAGCACGAAGGCCAGGGTCTTCAGCACCACCGGGTTGAGGCCCACGGACTGGGCCGCCACCTCGCTGTCGCGCACCGCCCGCATGGCTCGACCAAAGCCGCTGCGAGAGAGAGCCAGGAAGCCCAGTAGCGCCGCCGTCGCCAGCGCCACGCACAGCACCGCCATCTCCCGCTCGGCGAACATCACCCCTGCCACGGGCGGCGGCAGGATGCCCATGAGGCCGTTGGCGCCGCCGGTCACGGTCCGCCATTCAATGAGACCGTGCTCAACGATGAAGGCAAAGGCGATGGTGACCATGGCCAGATACGGTCCCTTCACCCGCAAGGCGGGGAGTGCCAGCAGCAGCCCCACCGCCCCCGCCACCACCGCCGCCGCCGGCAGCGCCAGGGCAAAGCCGGCGCCCTTGAGGATGGCAATGCCGCTCACATAGGCGCCGATGGCGTAGAAGCCCACATGGCCCAGCGAGACCTGGCCGGTGAGGCCCAGCAGGATGTTGAGGCCGACGCCCACCAGAGCGGTCAGCGCCACCAAGGCGATGACGAAGGCGGTGTAGCTCTCGCCGCGCCATGCCAGAGCGATGGCGGCGGCGGCGCCCAGCAGGATGGCCAGCGTCAGAAAGGCGGGGCGCACGGGCTCAGACCTTCTTCACGGCGGCGCGGCCGAACAGGCCGTCCGGCACCAAGGCCAAGGCGGCGATCACCGCCAGGAACACCAGGATCTGGGTATAGGATGAGCCCAAGGCGCTGGTGATCAGGGCCTCCGCCAGACCATAGGCAAATCCCGCCAGCATGATGCCCGAGGCCGAGCCCATGCCGCCCAGGATGGCGACGGCGAAGGCCTTGATGCCAAACATCAATCCCATGTCCGAGGAAACCGAGAGCAGCGGGGCGATCAGGAGGCCGGCGATGGCCGCCAGCACCGAGGAGGCGGCAAAGGCCAGAGCCACCGCCCGCTGCACGTCGATGCCCATGAGCGCGGCGGCGGTGGGGTTCTGCACCACCGCCAGCAAAGCCTTGCCACGGCTGGTTTTGCGCAGCAGGACATGGAGGCCGACAGCGATCGCGATGCCCACCACCGGGATCACCAATTGCAGCGGATAGACCCCGGCGCCGAACAGGTCCACCGGCTTTTGCGCCAGGACGGAGGGCAGGGAGCGGGGCTCCTTGCCGAAGGTGAACATCACCGCGTTGTCCAGCACGATGCCGCCGGCGACAGTCGCCATCAGCCAGGCACTGGACCCCTTGGAAACAAAGGGCCGGACCAGGGCCCGCTCCACCACCAGGCCGGACAGCGCGCACAGGACAAGGGCCAGGAGCACCGCCACCGGCAGCGGCAAACCCAGTGTCACATACAGGGAATACCCCAGCACGGCCCCGAGCATGACCCACGATCCCTGCGCGAAGTTCACCGTATGGGACACCGTGTATGTAACGTGATAGCCGAGCGCGATCAGCCCATACATGCTGCCGAGGCTCAGCCCCGAGACGATGGCGGACAGGATCAGCACGGCATCCCCCTCGGCCTCACCCCCGCGCCTCAGTTGCCGACCGGGACGATCTCGGCGCCCTTGAAGTGGGTGAAGATGTAGTCGCCCTTGCCCAGCGCATCGTTGTTGCCGATGGTGAACGGCTTGTCGTAGGTCTTGATGAGCCCGACATAGGGGCCGATCTCGTAGAAGGCCTTGCGCAGGGCCGGGCCGTCGGTGGTGCCGGCCTTGGCGATGGCGAGCGCCAGCAGGTTCATGGCGTCATAGGCATTGGCGATGCCCACGGCTGGGGTCACGTCCGCCAGGGTCTTGATCTCGGGATACTTGGTCTTGAGCGCCGCCAGCACGGTCTCGCCCTTGGGGGAGAGCTTGCCCGAGAAGGAATAGGTCTGGACCATGTCCACCTTCTCCGCGCTCGGCCCGCCCAATTCGGTGAAGCGCCCGCCGGCCGGGCCCCAGTGCGAGACCACCGGCACATTCCAGCCCATGCGATCCAGGGATTTGACCACCTGCGCCGCCGGCTGGACATTGGCCACCAGGAAGAGGGTGTCGGCGCCCGCCTCCTTCAGGCGGGTGAGCTGGGGCACCATGTCCACGTCCGCATTGTCGAACTTTTCCGCGCCCGCCACCGGCAGGTTCTTGGCGGCGGCGGCCTTCTTCAGGCCCGCCTCGTTGGACTCGCCCCAGGGGTTGTTGATGAGCATCAGCCCCGGCTTCTTGGTGGCGTGGGTCTTGACCGCGAAATCGATCATCGCCTCGTCCACCAGTTCGTCCACCGCCGAAACGCGGAACACATAGTTCTCCTCGGCGCCGTTGCGGGTGATGGCGGTGCCCGCGGCCCAGACCGCCAGGAACGGCACCTTGGAGGAATTGGCGAACGGTACGATGGCCAGGGACACCGGCGTGTCGATGCCGCCGAAGAAGGCCACCACCTTCTCCTTCTGCACCAGTTCGCGGGCCGCCAGCACGCCCTTGGCCGGGTTGCTCTCGTCGTCGCGGCGCACCAGTTCGAACAGCTTGCCCAGCACGCCGCCGGCGGCGTTGATCTGGTCGATGGCCACCTGGAGGCCGCGGGTGATGGCCTCGCCGGACTTGGCCGACTGGCCGGACAGGGCGGCCACCAGGCCCACCTTGATGGTCTCCTGCGCGCGCGCCGGGGCGGCGAGCACGACGGCGAGGCTGAGGGCGGCCACCGCGCCGCCGATCTGGCGGGCGAGACGCGGGAGGCGAGGCGCGGAACAGCTGATCGGCATGGGGTCCCCTCCGAAAGTTCTGCGTCGGGCTTCGCAAGCGCCGTGCCAATCCAGCGGACACACCGCTTCATCCCGCGGCGAGGCCACGGGTGACGGATGGTGAGGGCCAATCGGTGAAAATTCAGGCACACGTCGCCAAAAATCGTATCGAATTGGATTCGATCCATACATAAAATTGTATACGTTCTATGAAGATCCTAGGTTTTTCAACGATTCGAGCCGAACCGAACGCTGCCGGATCGCTCACAAAGCGCTCTGCGAGACGCTGATCGCATACAATTCTGCCTAAGATCGCGGCGGGCCACATCCTCAGACTGCATCCCCCGTGCCGAGCCTGCGCCGTGGCGATGCCCGCCCACCCGCATGCGTCTTGCTCCGGACGCGGGTGCCCGGTCGGGCTCAGTTCAGCCGCACCACTTCCACCCGCCGGTTCTTGGCCCGGCCCTCGTCGGTACTGTTGCTGGCGGCCGGGGCCACCATGCCCACGCCGGCGCTTTTCATCCGCTCGGCCGGCACCTGGAAGCGCTTCGCCAAGGCGGCCACCACCGCCGCCGCCCGCCGCTTGGAGAGGTCGATATTGTAGTCAAAATTGCCGGCGCTATCGGTGTGGCCGACGATCACCACATTGAGGCTGGGCGTGGTCTTCAGAAGGGTCGCGATCTCCTGCAAGGTCGGATCGGACTCCGGCTTGAGATCGGCCTTGTCGGTGTCGAACAGGATGCCGTAGAGCGCCACCTTGCCAGCGCTGTCGATGCTCTTGGCCATCTCGGCGGCCTGCACCACCACCATCTTCTTTTCGCGCGCCTTGGGCTCCACCAGTTGCACCACCGCCACCGTGCGGCCGGTGAAGGCTTTGCAGAAATTGCCCCCGTCCGAGATGGTGAAGGTCTGTACCGCCAGGAAGGCGTCGCCCCCCTCCACCGGCAGGCGGCCGGAAAAATAGCGCTGGTCGGTGATGGGCGAAGTGAGTGCGCAGGCGCCGTTGGAAAAGGCGGGATCCTTCAGCATCTTCTCGGTGAAGAAGGCCATCATCAGGCTGGTGTCGCCGCCGCCGCCGGAACTGGAGCGCGTCGCCGAGCCGCCACAGCCCTCGCCTTTGCATTCGAACAGGACCTCCCCGCCAGCCTTCTGCAGCACGTCCTGATAGTTGCGCAGCACTTCCAGCGGCGAGCGGTCCGGCGGCAGGAGATAGACGATGCGGGTCAGCGCCCCTTCCACCTCCTTCGCCTGCTTGGCGGCGAAGACATTGTTGTTGTTGCTGTCGGTCTTGCCGGTGCGCTCCAGCGGGCTGAGCGGCAGGGTGAAGTCGGCATATTGCTGCCGCTCGAAGCTGACGATGAAGGCGCCCTCGTAGCGCGGCAACACCTTGGCGTCGGCAGCGCCGGGAATATCCTTGGTGGGAATGGTGGCATCGGCGAGCGCCACCGCGCCGGTCATCAGCAGCCCGCATGCCGCGAGCCCGAACAGTTTCCAGCCCATGGTCGTTCTCCCACCGCCCGCGCCGCCCCCGGCGGGGTCTTGTTACCGAAAGGTACGTCCGCGCGGGCCCATGGCGCAAGGCGAGACACCGGGCGGGAAAGCCTGTCAGGCCAGGGCTTTGCGCCGGCGCCCGGCGAGCCGGCAAAGCGATTGTATTTGGCCTTCCGGCATCCTGGGATAGGCTTCGGGCGACACCGTGCGCGCGCTGTCGCGGGCGACACTGAAGGAGACTGCCGATGCTCCGGCCGTTGTGCGCCGTCGCGCTGCTCATGGTCCTCGCCTGCGGCGCCAGCCAGGCGCAGGAGGTGAAGCCGCTCAATCTGGACGAGCTGGACGCCAAGGAGCTCAAGGACTTCCTCGGCCCCTGGATCATCAAGGATGAACGCGGCAAGCGTCAGTGCCGGGTGGTGCTGAAGCGGGAGACCACCATCGGCGGCATGCAGATCGACGTGGATCCCAAGTGCCAGACGGTGTTTCCGGTGATGGGCGAGATCACCGCCTGGCGGCTCATGGAGGGCTGGGAGATCCGTCTGGCGGACGCCCTGCGCAAGACGCGGGTGGCCTTCTACACCCCCGACGACACCTATGTGTCGCGCGAGGAGGTGGATGGCATCTTTTCCATCAGCCCGGCGCCGCGGAAGAAATAGCGCGCGCCGTTCGGGCGCTTCAGGAGGGCATCGGGAGAGACAGAGGGGGCGGGCGCGTCACGGCGGCCGTTTCACCCCCCTCCCCAGCCCTCCCCCGCAAGGGGGGAGGGGGTTCGGGTGCGCGGGCGGCGCAGGCGCGCCATTCAAGTTTGGGAGCCGCCGCTCAGCGAAACCGACGACCCAAGCGGTCGGGAAACCCTCCCCCCTTGCGGGGGAGGGAAGGGTGGGGGGTGAAACGGCCGGGGCCAAGCGACCGGCCCCTGCCCCCAGACCTCGGCGCAGCGACCGTCAGAGCGTTTCCGAGCGAAGTGGAGCCCAGTTCGCGTGAAGAAAACGCGGAAAAACAAATAGATAGAGTTTTTTCCCAATTCGAAGAAACGGGGAAATGCCTCAGCGCAGCTTCAGCGTGGCGAGACCGAGCAGGGCCAGCACCACGGCGACGATCCAGAAGCGGATCACCACCTGGGATTCCGTCCAGCCCAACTGCTCGAAATGATGGTGGATGGGTGCCATCTTGAACACCCGTTTGCCGGTGAGGCGGAACGAGATCACCTGCACGATCACCGACACCGCCTCCAGCACGAACAGGCCGCCGATCACCGCCAGGACGATCTCGTGCTTGGTGGCCACCGCAATGGTGCCGAGCAGGCCGCCCAGCGCCAGCGAGCCGGTGTCGCCCATGAAGATCTGCGCCGGAGGCGCGTTGAACCACAGGAAGCCGAGACCGGCGCCGATGATGGCGCCGCAGATCACCGCCAGTTCGCCCACGCCGGCCACATAATGGATCTGCAGATAGTCCGCGAACACCACGTTGCCGGACAGGTACGAGATCACGCCGAACGAGCCGGCGGCGATCATCACCGGCACGATGGCGAGGCCGTCCAGGCCGTCGGTGAGGTTCACCGCATTGCCGGCGGCGACGATCACGAAGGCGCCGAACACCACGAAGAACCAGCCCAGATCCAGCAGCAAATCCTTGAAGAAGGGGAAGGAGACCGAGCTGGACAGCCCGACCTTGCCCGCATTGAGGATCAGCACCACCGCGATGCCGGCGATCACCGCCTCGATGGCGAGGCGCGCCCGGCCGGAGAAGCCTGCATGGCTCTGGCGGGTGACCTTCAGGTAGTCGTCATAGAAGCCGATCAGGCCGAAGCCCGTGGTGACGAACAGCACCACCCACACATAGATGTTGGACAGGTTCGCCCACAACAGGGTCGCCACCATCAGCCCGGAGAAGATCATCAGCCCGCCCATGGTGGGCGTGCCCTTCTTGGTCAGCAGATGGGATTGGGGGCCATCGGCGCGGATCGGCTGCCCCTTGCCCTGCTTCAGGCGCAAGGTGGAGATGATCGCCGGCCCGAACAGAAACACGAACAGCACCGCGGTGACGATGGCGCCGCCGGTGCGAAACGTGATGTAGCGGAACACATTGACGGCGGGAAACGAGCCTTGAAGCTGCGCGAGCCACTGGAGCATAATCTATCCTTCGAGCAGCGCGTCGCCGGACACCCGGAAGCGGTCGGCGAGCGACTTCACCAGCGGGCCCATGCGGCTGCCGTTGGAGCCCTTCACCATCACGGTGTCGCCGGCCCGGATGGCGGCGGAAATCATCGGTTCGAGATGGGAGGCATGCACCGCATAGCCCCCGCGCATCTCGGAGGGCAGCGCATGCCACAGCGCATGCATCAGCGGGCCGGAGCAGAACACCCGGTCGATCCGCGCGGCGATCAGCGCCTCGGCCAGATCGCGGTGGTGCATCTCGCCCTCGGTGCCCAGTTCCAGCATGTCGCCGAGCACCGCGATGCGGCGGCCGCGCGGCCCCACCGGGGTGCGGGAGAGCACGTCGATGGCCGCGCGCATGGAGGCGGGATTGGCGTTGTAGCTTTCGTCCAGCAGCGTCGCCGAGCCCCCGGCCAAGGCCAGGTCCAACGGCACGCCCCGTCCCGGCGGCGGATGCAGGCGGGCCAGCGCCAGGGCCGCGAGGGCCAGATCCGCCCCCAGCAGATGCACGGCGGCCAGCACCGCCAGCACATTCTGCACGATGTGGCGGCCGGGCATGCCGATCTTCAAGGTGACCGGCGTGCCCATCACGTCGGCCACCAGCACCGAGCAGCGCGGGTGCAGCGCCACATCCACCAGCCGCACGTCGCTGGCGGGATCGGCGCCGAAGGTCACGATGCGGTCGACGCCCTTTGCCGCCGCACTGGCGGCCAGGCGCTCGAACTGGCCGTTGTCGCGATTGAGCACGGCGGTGCCGCCCGGCTCCAGGCCATCGAAGATCTCCGACTTGGCATCGGCGATCTCCTCGATGCCGGAGAACTGGGCGATATGAACCGGCTCCACCGTGGTGATGATCGCCACCTGCGGGCGCACCAGGCGCACCAGCGGGGTGATCTCGCCGGGATGGTTCATGCCGATCTCGAACACCCCGAAGCGCGCCTCGCGCGCCATGCGGGCCAGCGACAGCGGCACGCCCCAATGATTGTTGTAGGAGGCCGCCGAGGCGTGGGTCTCCCCCTCCGCCGACAGAGCGAGGCGCAGCGCCTCCTTGGTGGTGGTCTTGCCCACCGAGCCGGTGACGGCGACGATCCCCGCCGCGCTGCGGGCGCGGGCGGCGCGGGCGAGATCGGTCAAGGCGGCCAGCACGTCGGGCACCACCAGCAGGGGGCTCTCCGGCAGATCGCCCGCCCGGTCGGCGGCCACCACCGCCACCGCGGCGCCGGCGGCAAAGGCGCGGGCCACATAGGCATGGCCGTCGCTGTTTTCGCCGGTGATGGCGAAGAAGGCATCGCCCGGAACCAGGGTGCGGGTGTCGATGGAGATGCCGGTGACCGGGGTCAGATCCCCCCGGGCGGTCCCACCGGTGGCGGCCACCATCTCGGCCGGTGTGAACAGTATGTGCGCGGTCATGCTCCCACCTCCCCCAGGGCGGCGAGAACAGCCGCAGTGTCCGAAAACGGATGTGTCCGGTCGCCTATGATTTGGCCGGTTTCGTGACCTTTGCCGGCAACCACCAGAACATCCCCAGCTTGAAGCATCATGACAGCGGTCTTGATCGCCACGTCCCGCGCCCCGATCTCCCGCGCGCCGGGAGCGGCGGCGAGGATCTCGGCGCGGATGACGGCGGGATCTTCGCTGCGCGGATTGTCGTCGGTGACGATCACCACATCGGCCTTCTCCGCCGCAATAGCGCCCATGAGCGGGCGCTTGCCGCGGTCGCGGTCGCCGCCGCAGCCGAACACCACAATCAGTCGACCGGCCGTCGCCGCCCGCAAGGTATCCAGCACGGTCGCCAGCGCCTCGGGCTTGTGGGCGTAATCCACGAACACCGGCCGGGCGGGATCGGTGCCGATGCGCTCCAGCCGTCCCGGCACGCCGATGAGATGCGGCAGGGCGGCCAGCGCGTCGCCGAGCGGCACCCCGCCAGCGGCCGCCAGCGCCGCCGCCAGCAGCGCATTGTCGGCCTGGAAGCGGCCCACCAGCGGCAGCCGGATGTCCGGCCGGTCGGCAAAGCAGAGGCGCTGGGCGGGGCCTTCCGGGCGGATGTCCGTCACCTTCAGCGCGCCGTCCGGTCCGATGGGAAAGGTGGGCAGCCCGCGGGTGAAGGCATAGGCCAAAGTGGTGGCGCCAACGGGCGCATCAAGGGCTGCCACGGCCGGCGCCTCGGGCGGCAGCAGCTCGGTGAACAGCCGCAACTTGGCGTGATAATAGGCCGCCACCGTGGGGTGGTAGTCCAGATGGTCGCGGCCCAGATTTGTGAAGCCGCCGGCCGCCAGCCGCACCCCGTCCAGCCGCCGCTGGTCGAGCCCGTGCGAGGACGCCTCCAGCGCCATGTGGGTCACGCCCGCACCGGCCAGCCGGTCCAGGGTGGCGTGCAGGTCCACCGGATCCGGCGAGGTGAGGCCGCCATAGGCCGCCTCCCCCGGCGCGATGAGCCCGAGGGTGCCCAGATAAGCCGCCTGGAAGCCCAGATGGCTCCAGATCTGGCGCACGAAATCCGCCACCGAGGTCTTTCCGGCGGTGCCGGTGACCGCCACCACGGTCTGCGGCTGGCGCGGGTGCAGGCGCGCTGCGGCCAAGGCCAGCGAGCGGCGCACGTCCAGGGAAAAGAACAGCGGCACGGTGAGCGCGGGCGGGGTGCCGGTGGGCTCCATCAGCACCGCGCCGGCGCCCTTGGCCAGGGCATCGGCCACGAAGCGCGCGCCGTCCGCGTGGGTGCCGGGGATCGCGACGAACAGCGTTCCGGGCGTCACCTTGCGGCTGTCGCTGGTGAGGCCGGACACGGGCAGGCTTGCGGCATCGCCCGTCACCTGGCGGGCATGGCCGGAAAGCAGAAAATGCAGGTCCGCCATCAATGCCTTCTCATGCGTGGGCGTCGCGGCACGCGCCACCCAGGATCAGGTCGCCGCGGCCGGCGACCGGGATGGATCGCGCCTGCGGCACGCTCCGCTTACTGCCGCTCGGCCACCTTCTGCTGGAACGTGCGCAGCATCTGGTCGGCGGTGGGCAGGGTCTCGCGCGGCGCCACGTTCAGCATGGGCGCGATGCGCTCGACGATCTTGCCGGCGGTGGGCGCCGCGTTCCAGCCGGAGGTGGCATAGCCATAGGTGCCCGGCACCGCCTGCGGCTCGTCGAGCATCACCAGAACCAGATATTGCGGCTTATCCATGGGGAAGATAGCGGTGAACGAGGTCAGCAACTTGGTCTTGGAATAGCGCCCGTCCACCACCTTCTCGGCGGTGCCGGTCTTGGCGCCCACCAGATAGCCCGGCACGTTGGCCGCCTTGCCGGAGCCCTTCTCCACATTGAGGCGCAGCAGATAGCGCATCTTGTCGGAGGTTTCCGGCTTCAGCACGCGGGTGGCCACCTGCATGGCGTCCTCCTCGCTGCGCTTCAGGAAGGTGGGCGGAATGAGAAAGCCGCCATTGACCATGGAATTGACCGCCATCACCGCCTGCAGCGGCGCCACCGCGATGCCGTGGCCGAAGGCGATCGTCGCGGTGCTCACCTCGCTCCAGTGACGCGGCACAATGGGCTCGGCGCTCTCCGGCAGCTCGGTGCGCAGGCGGTCCAATTGGCCCATCTTCTTCAGGAACGCCTTGTGCGCCTCCACCCCGAGGCTCAGCACCATCTTGGCCGTGCCCACGTTGGACGACACCAGATAGATCTCCGGCACCGTCAGCACGCGGTTTTCGGCGTGGAAATCGTGGATGGCGAAGCGCCCGAAGGACAGCGCACCGCGGGCGTCGAAGGAACTGCTGAGGTTGATCTTGCCGGAATCCAGCGCCATGGCGAAGGACAGCGACTTGAAGGTGGAGCCCATCTCGAACACGCCGGTGGTGAGCCGGTTGAGATGGGCATTGTCGCGGGGATCGCCCGGCAGGTTGGGGTCGAAGTCCGGCAGCGACACCATGGAGACGATCTCGCCGGTGCGCACATTGGTGACCACGCCCATGGCCGCCTTGGCCTTGAACTTGTCCTTGGCCTTGAACAATTCGTCGCGCACCGCGTGCTGCACCCGCGCGTCCATGGACAGGGCCACCGGCTCCTGCTGGCGATCGGTGGCAAAGCCGGCCATGTGCAGTTCCGCCAGGCCCCGCCCGTCGACATATTTCTCCAGGCCGGCGATGCCCTGGTTGTCGATGTTCACATTGCCCAGCACGTGGGAGAAGGTGGGGCCGTCCGGATAGATGCGGCGGTTCTCGCGCACGAAGCCGATGCCGGGGAAGCCCAGGCGATAGATCGCTTTCTGCTGCGCCGGGGTGATCTCCCGCTTCAGCCAGGCAAAGCCCTTCTTGGAATTCAGACGGGCGCGCACTTCGGCCACGTCGAGATCCGGCAGCACCTTCAGCAGGCCTTCCAACGTCTCGTCCGGATCGATCAGGCGCTTGGGCTCGGCGAACAGCGAGGGCGACTTCACGTCGATGGCCAGCACGTCGCCATTGCGATCCACGATGTCCGGCCGCGCCGAGGCCACCGCCTCCGAGCCGCCGCCGCGCACGCCGTTGGGATCGGAGGTCAGCGCCAGGATCACCAGCCGGCCGCCGATGGCCACGAACACCAAAGAGAAGCCGAGAATGAGGAACTTCAGGCGCGCCCGCGCCACCGTCTCCTGGTCCACCCGGTCGAGGCCGAACAGGCCGCGGAAGATGAAGATGGAGGCGCGATAGCTGAACACCACCAGGCCCACGATGCGCATCACGAACCAGCGGCAGATCCGGTAGATGCGCAGCACGATCCAGCGCAGGATGCCGAAGATGGCGCGACCGATGGCCGAGACCACGCGCCAGATCAGCATCAGGAAGAAGCGGCCGACGGCGGTGACGCCGCGCAGCAGGAGGCGGCCGGCCGTGGCGAGGGGGGCGGGGACGGTCATCTGGCGGGCCTCGTCAGTGCGTGCTGCCGGGCAACATCCCCGGCGGCAGGAGGGCGCCCAAGGCGGCGAACGGATTGAAGGGCGCGGCCGGCGGCGGCGCGGCGGGGGCGGCCTGGGGCGGGGCGCCGGGGTAAATGCCGGAGGACGCGGCAGGCGCGGCCGTGCGGGATGCCACCGGCGTGCCAGTGCGCTCCTTCGGCACGGGCTTGGACACGGGCGCGTTGGGATTGCGCAAGGCGGAAGCGGCGGGCGGACCGGACGCACCGGCGCCGGTGGTCGACGGGCTGCGATCAGCGGGGGCGGACTTGCTCACGGTGGAGGTGACCAGCGGGGCGTCCACCAGGGCTTCGATCATGCCGCCGATGCCGTCGCCGCTGGCGGACGGCTTCTCGGGGAGATCGTCGAGCGTGGAGACATTGTCGGCGCTGAGGGGCTGCAAATCGAGGTGACGCTGCACCAGGCCCTGCACATAGAGCGGCGAGGTGCGGCGTGCCCACTCCGCCCGCATGACGGCGATGGCATCGCGCTCGGCGCGGATCGCGGAGCGCAGGTGGGCCAGGCGTTCCGCCTCGGCGGTGGAGGCGTACTTCACCTGGTAAACCACCGCAGCGGTCGCGAGCAGCGCCAGAACCATCAACAGGTTGGCGATGCGGAACATCAGTTGCGTCTCCGCCCTCGGCGTTGTGACAGATCGGCGGGCAGCAGCCCCGCCAGGTCACCATCCGGATGCGCCGGGTTTTCCGTCCGCTCGGCCGCGCGAAGTTTCGCCGACCGTGCGCGCGGATTGCCCGCCACCTCTTCCGGGCCGGGTTCCACCATTCCCTTGGCGACGAGCCGGAACGAGGGAGCCGGTCCTTCCGCTTGCGGCATGTGTCGCGACGCGGATGGTGCCTTGCTCCGATGTGACAGAAAAGTCTTAACGATCCTGTCTTCCAGGGAATGGAAGGTCACCACCACCAGCCGGCCGCCCGGCTTCAAGGCCCGCTCGGCGGCCGCCAGGGCCCGCACAAGCTCTTGCAATTCCTCATTCACCGCGATGCGCAGCGCCTGGAAGGTGCGGGTGGCGGGATGCATTTCGCCGGGCTTGGCCCACACCACCTTGGCGACGATGTCGGCCAATTGGGTGGTGCGGGTGATGGGCGATTCGGCCCGCGCGGCGACGATGGCCTTGGCGATCTGGCGCGAGAACCGCTCTTCGCCCAGCGACCAGATGATGTGGGCCAGCTCCGTCTCGTCCAGGTCCGCCACCAGATCGGCGGCGGAGGGCACATCGCCGCCCATGCGCATGTCCAGGGGGCCGTCGCGGCGGAAGGAGAAGCCGCGCTCGGCCTGGTCCAGCTGCATGGAGGACACGCCAATGTCCAGCACCACCCCGTCGAGCGGGGCAAAGCCCAGGGTTTCGGCGAGGGTGTCGAGGTGGGAAAAGCGGTCTTCCGCCAGGGTCAGCCGGCCGTTGGCCGCCAGCACCAGATCGGCGCCGGCGGTGATGGCGGTCTGGTCGCGATCGATGGCCAGCACGCGGCAGTCCGCCGCCGCCAGGATCGCCCGCGTATAACCTCCCGCGCCGAAGGTGCCATCCACGTAAGTGGCGGCATCCTTCGGCGCGAGGTGCGCGAGAACCTCGGAGAGCATCACTGGAAGATGGCGGGCCGGTCCGCCAGCGGCGTCGGTGGGCCCGACCCCGTGGCCCGTCGTCATCCCGTGGTGCTCCCCTCGTTCTCTGCTCTGGAACCGAGCGCGTGCCGAAGCTGACGCACCTTCTCCCGGGCCTCCGCGAGGTGGGTGCGAAACCGCTCCGGTTCCCAGATCCTAAATTTGTGTCCCAGCCCCACGAACGTCACCGCATCGGCGATGGCGGCGTGGTGCTTCAAGCTCTCTGTGAGGACCACCCGGCCCTCCGGGTCGATCCGCAACATCTCGGTGGTGCCGTACAGCGCCGCAGCCAGTTCCTCGCGCGCCTCCGAATAGGGCGGATAGCGCGCGATCAACGCCTCGATTTCCGCCATGAGGCGGCTGCCGCCCGCATCCAGCGCCGGTTCGGCGAGGCTGGGGTGGCAATAGAGGATGTCGGTCCCGTCCTTGCCCAGCACTCCGCGATAAGGCGCGGGAATGGAGACCCGGCCCTTGGCGTCCAGGCGCATCGTGTAGGTGGACACGAAGCGATCCATGACGCCCGCGAAACCCCCAAAGCTGGTGCAGAGCCCTCCCCATGGGCGGCTACGGCCGCCGCCCGACGTACGGCCGAAGGCGCCGCAAAAACGCGCGAGCCCCTTCGGATGGGTACGTTTGGGTTAACATGGGATTATATGGGCGTCAATGGATTCTGCCCGCCAGCACAACCGGTCTTAACCCTTCATCAACCTTAACGATGCGTTGATATTGCTCGGCGAACGCGCTCTTGTGGGGGCGTTTCAGGGGGTGAGGGCAAGGAGCGTGGAGCGCGGGGCACGTCAGGTGGCCGGTCTGATCGGCGGCGCAGGGGTGGGACTGGCCTTGGGTGGTCCCCTGGGCGCGCTTCTGGGCGGACTTGCCGGCCATGCGCTGGCCCATTTGCTGGCGCCGGCACCGCGCCC
The DNA here is from genome assembly GCA_965227945.1 of Azorhizobium sp. Classification (GTDB taxonomy): domain Bacteria; phylum Pseudomonadota; class Alphaproteobacteria; order Rhizobiales; family Xanthobacteraceae; genus Azorhizobium. The sequence continues at coordinate 1,145,766 of CBDDGQ010000006.1, forward strand.
AGCAGCGTTTTCCATCGCGCTCATTGCCCTGTGCGCCAAGATGGCCAAGGCCGACGGGGTCGTCGTGCCGGTCGAAGTCGCTGCGTTCCGACAAGTGTTCGATATTCCCCCTGAGGATCTCGCAGGAGTGGCGCGCGTGTTTGATCTCGCACGACAAGACACCGCCGGTTTCGAATCCTACGCCAAGCAGATCGGCACCTTGTTCGCCGACGAGCCGGAGACGCGGGAAGATCTGCTGGACGCTCTGTTCCACGTGGCCAAGGCCGACCACGCGCTGCACCCGGACGAACTGGTCTTCCTGCAGAAGGTGGGGGCGCTGCTGGGGTTCGAGGGCTCCGCCTACGACCGCATCGAGGCGCGCCATGTGCGCCGGCCGGGCGACCCCTATGCGGTGCTCGATCTGCCCCCCGACGCCACGGATGCGCAGATCAAGGCGCGCTGGCGCATCCTGGTAGGTGAGCATCACCCCGACCGTCTGCTCTCCCGCGGCCTGCCGCCGGTGGCCATCAAGCTGGCCAACGACCGGGTGGCGGCGGTGAATGCTGCTTATGCGCGGATCCAGGCGCTGCGCACGGCGGGTTGAGCGCCGGCGGGAAACGGCTTTAAATCGCCATCCAGCCGCTATGACGGCATGGCGGACCCGACGCTTTCCGGAAGCCCGGATGGCGAGCCGCCGACGGAGGATGCGGCATGAGGAACACGGCGACTGGGTGGGGGCGCGCCGGCTTTTGGGGCGGGATCGCCTTGTTCGGTCTCGGCTTCATCCTGTATGTGGCGGGAACGGTGGGCCATCAGCCCGGCGACCTGCCCGCGGTCGCCATCGGCCTCTGCCGTTTTGCCGCTGGTGTTTCGGCCGTCGGCGCCATCGTATGGGCTCTTGGCTGCATTGAAGATCAGCTCAAGATCATCGCCGCCAAGGCCCCTCCCTCGCTCTGAGATTTTTTGTGCCCGATCCCTCGCTTCCCTTCGCCCCCGACAGCGGCCTCGTCAGCATCCTCGCCCCCTCCCCCAACCATGGGGAGCGCCGAACCGGCATCGACATGCTGGTGCTGCACTATACCGGCATGGCAAGCGCCGAAGCGGCCATCGAATTGCTGCGCAGCCCCACGGCGGAGGTCTCCTGCCATTATGTGGTGCTGGAGGATGGGGCCGTGGTGCAGATGGTGCCGGAGGCCCGCCGCGCCTGGCATGCGGGCGCCTCGCACTGGGAAGGCCGGGACGACACCAATTCCCGCTCCATCGGCATCGAGGTGGTGAACCCCGGCCATGGGCTGGGCTATCCGGATTTTCCGCCGGTCCAGATCAATGCGGTGGCGGCGCTCTGCACGGACATCATCGCCCGCCACCATATCCGCGCCGATCGGGTGCTGGCCCATTCGGACGTCGCCCCCCTGCGCAAGGACGATCCCGGCGAGAAATTCCCCTGGGAGTTCCTGCACCACGCCGGCGTTGGCCATTTCGTCCATGAGGCGCCCAAGGGCGGCGGGCGCTTCTTCATGCATGGGGACGAGGGCCAGCCGGTAGCGGCGATCCAGGCCATGCTGGCGCTCTATGGCTACGGCATCGAGGTGACCGGGCGCTATGACGACGCCACCCGCGCCGTGGTCACCGCCTTCCAGCGCCATTTCCGCCGCTCGCAGGTGGACGGGGTGGCGGACGGCTCCACCATCCTCACCTTGCGCAATCTGATCGGCGCGCGGCCGCAGGAGGGCGATGCCCCCGGACACGCCCACGACCATCCGCACGACCACACCGCAGGGGACGAGGCGCTGCCCCAGGCTTGACGCCCGGCCCCGCAACCCCCATTGCAGGGCCACCAGCCGGCCGGGCGGCCGCGTCACCTTCGGGTGCCGAGGAAAGTCCGGGCTCCACGGAGACACGGTGCCGGATAACGTCCGGCGGGGGTGACCCTAGGGAAAGTGCCACAGAAATGAAACCGCCTGCGCGTGCGCAGGTAAGGGTGAAACGGTGGGGTAAGAGCCCACCGCGCGACCGGCAACGGAAGCGGCACGGTAAACCCCACCGGGAGCAAGGTCGAATAGGGACGGCACGGGCCGGCGCAAGCTTGCCCAATCCGGTCTTCGGATCGTCGTCCGGGTTGACTGCCAGAGGCGCCGGGTAACCGGCGTCCTAGAGGAATGGCCGCCACGCGGGAGCAATCCCGCCGTACAGAACCCGGCTTATAGGCCGGCTGGTATTCATCCCATCATCGCCGCTGTGCCCGCCCTCTCCGCACCGGAGAGGGCGGCAGAGCCGCCTACTTCGCCGCCACCGACGGGGTGGGCAGCAGCTGCAGGGTGTTGATGACCTGCTGGCCGTAGCTGTTCATCAGATTGTTCTGCTCGGCGATGGAATTGCCGGGCAGCGCCGCCACCGCCGGGCAATAGGCCAGGATCAGCGCATTGGCCACGTCGGCGCGGCGGGCCTTGGGGTTCTGCTGCGCCAGCGTCACCGCGAAGGTCTTCACCGCATCCCCCGCCATGGGCGGCTTCACCGCGCCGATGAGCGAGACCGCCGCATCCGCCAGGGGCTTGGGCACCTGCTTGCCGTCATTGGCGGGGCAGGCCAGCTTGGTGGACAGGTTGCGTGGCTCGCGGCCCACCAGGCCGGTGCCGGCCGGCACCGCCCAGATCACCGCCACATCCGGCATCGGGATGGCGGCCACGCCCGGCGAGATGGAGGCAGCCACCTGCAGGGTCCAGCGGCGCAGTTCGCTATACTTCTGCCAGTCCGGCACCTGGCTCGCCGCCACCACCGGGCAATAGGCCGCGGTCAGGGCATCCACCACCGCGCCGGTGGAGGTGTCGCTGGCGCTGGCCTTGTAGGCGTCCGCCAGCTTGTCGATGGCGCGCGAGCCGCCCTGCATCATCTGCGTCAGCGAGGCGACCACGGAGGCATCCGGCCCGGTATTGCCGGGGGCGCCGCCCACCTTCGGGCAATCGAAGGCGGAGGAGGACTGGGTGCCGTAGTCCGGCACATTGGCGGTGGCGCGCCAGGCGGCCACCATGGCCGGGGTGGCATTGGGCGAAGCCTTATTGCCCCACGAGGAGCGCACGTAATTCACCAGGTCGGAGACCTGCTGGTCCGACAGGCGACCGGCGAAGGAGGGCATGGCGCCATAGGTGCCGCCGGCGGGCAGGCCGCCCAGCACCGCCATGATGACATTGTAGGGCTCGCTGGCGATCACCGCCGGATTGCCCACCAGCGGGGGAATGGCGACGCCCTGTCCGGTGCCCTTGGCCTGATGACAGGGGGCGCAATTGTCGATGTAGGCGGTGGAAGCCCGCACATAGGCCTCATGCGACAGCGGCGAGGCCAGTTCGGGGGCCGGCTTGTCCTTGGGCGGCGGGCTGTCCAGCAGATAGGTCACCATGGAGCCAATGTCGGCGGGGGTGAGATAGGCCAGGCTCTCATGCACCACTTCGGCCATGGGGCCGAACACCGAGGTCTTGCCCGGCGCCGAGCCGGTGCGCAGGAATTGCGACAGATTGTCCTTGTTCCAGGTCTTCGCCAGGCTGGCGGAGGAGATGTCCGGGGCAAAGAAGCCGTCGATGTCGGAGCCCTGGAACAGGTGCTTCTGCTTCACCGCGCCCATGAAATTGCGCGGCGAGTGGCAATCCGAACAGTGGCCGAGGGTCTCCACCAGATAGGCGCCGCGGTTCCAGTCGTCGCTCTTGCCGGCGGTGGGCTGGAAATAGGCCGCCTCGAAGAACAGTTCGCGCCAGGCCAGCAGGCCGAGGCGGACGTTGAAGGGGAAGCTCAGCTGGTTCTCGCGGTTCGGCTGCGGGTTCGCCGGAATGCGCCGCACGAACGCCCACAGGGCCTTCAGATCGTCCTCGACAATGCCCGTATAAGCGTCGAACGGCATGGCCGGATAGAGATAGGCGCCGTCCTTGCGGATGCCGTCATGCACCGCCGCCTTGAAGTCGTCGAAGCTCCAGCTGCCGATGCCATACTGCTTATCGGAGGTGATGTTGACCGAATACATCACGCCGAACGGGGTGTTGAAGGACAGGCCGCCGGCATAGGGCTTCTTCGGATCACCGGAATGGCAGGGCATGCAGTCGCCGGCGCGGGCGAGATATTCGCCGCGGGCCACCAGGGCGGAATCGTCCGCCTGCTGCGCACTGGCGCCAAGCCCACCCGCCAGCAGGCCCGCGACGGAGCAAACCGCCGCCAATGCTGCATTCTTTACCCGCGACATGTTCGCTCCCCTTATGCCCGCCCCTTAGCTAGCTTGGACATCTTACAGATTAGAGACAATGCGGCATCTGGAAACCGACGGTTGCCGAAACGCACGCCTTCGGAGAAAACACCTCCATGACGTCGCCCCGCTCGAATCCGCCCGCCCGCGAAACCCCCGTCGCCGCGCTGACGCCGGACGATGCGGCCAAAGATCATGCAGCGCTGGCGGACGAGATCGCCGGCCACGACGTCCGCTACCATCAGGAAGACGCCCCCACCGTCTCGGATGCGGATTATGACCAGCTCCGTCGCCGCTACGAGGCCATCGAGGCCCGCTTCCCGGCGCTGAAGGATGCCGCCGGCCTGTCGCAGAAGGTGGGCGCGGCGCCGGCGGCCAGGTTCGCCAAGGTCACCCATCAGGTGCCCATGCTGTCGCTGTCCAACGCCTTTTCCGACGAAGAGGTGGAGGAGTTCGTGGCGCGGGTGAAGCGCTTCCTGAACCTCTCGGATGCGGACCCGGTGGCCTTCACCGCCGAACCGAAGATCGACGGCCTGTCCTGCTCCCTGCGCTATGAGAACGGCCATCTGGTGCGCGCCGCCACCCGCGGCGACGGCAGCCAGGGCGAGGACGTCACCGCCAATGTGCGCACCATCGACGAGATCCCCGATCGCCTGAGCGGCGCGGATGTGCCGGACGTGATCGACATCCGCGGCGAGGTCTATATGAGCGCCCAGGATTTCCTGGCGCTCAACGAACGCCAGGCGGCGGCCGAGAAGCCGCTGTTCGCCAATCCGCGCAATGCCGCGGCGGGCTCGCTGCGGCAACTGGATGCCGAGATCACGCGGTCCCGGCCGTTGCGCTTCTTCGCTTATGCCTGGGGCGCGGCACTCCCCGGCCCGCCCGGCGACACGCAATTTGAGGTGGTGGCGGCGTTCAAGCGCTTCGGCCTGCCCACCAATCCCCTGACCGTGCTGGTGGATGACGCCGCCGGCCTGCTGGCGCACTACCGCAAGATCGAGGCGGAGCGGGCGACGCTCGGCTATGACATCGACGGCGTGGTCTACAAGGTCAACGACCTGGCCTTGCAGAAGCGCCTCGGCTTTGTCTCGCGCTCGCCGCGCTGGGCGCTGGCGCACAAATTCCCCGCCGAGCAGGCGACCACGGTGATCGAAGCCATCGAGATCCAGGTCGGCCGCACCGGCGCGCTGACCCCGGTGGCCAAGCTGGCCCCGGTGACGGTGGGCGGCGTGGTGGTGCAGAACGCCACCCTGCACAATGAGGATTACATCCGCGGCATCGGCGGCAATGGCGAGCGCATCCGCGAGGGCATCGACATCCGCGCCGGCGACACGGTGGTGGTGCAGCGGGCCGGCGATGTGATCCCGCAAGTGGTCTCGGTGGTGCTGGAGAAGCGCCCCGCTGGCAGCGTGCCTTACGAATTTCCCCACCACTGCCCGGTCTGCAACAGCCTGGCCGTGCGCGAGGTGGATCCCAAGACCGGCAAGCAGGACGCGGTGCGCCGCTGCACCGGCGGGCTGATCTGCCCGGCCCAGGCGGTGGAGCGGCTGCGCCACTTCGTGTCGCGCAATGCCTTCGACATCGAGGGGCTGGGGGAAAAGCAGGCGCACGCCCTCTATGAGTGGGGGCTGATCGCCGCGCCCGCGGACATCTTCAAGCTCCAGGCCCGCAACGAGACCTCGCTGACCCGGCTGGAAAATCGCGAGGGCTGGGGCAAGACCTCCACCCAGAATCTGTTCGCCGCCATCGAAAGCCGGCGCGTCATCGCGCTCGACCGGTTCATCTTCGCCCTCGGCATCCGCCATGTGGGCGAGACCAATGCCCGTCGCCTGGCGCGTCATTACGGCTCCATGACCGCCCTGCGCGATGCCGCCCTCGGGGCGGAGATGCCCGCTGAGATGGAAGCGGCGGCGGACGAGACCGCCCCCGCCCCGGCCCGGCGCAAAAAACCCCAGGGCAACGAGGTGTGGCTGGAGATGACCGACATCGACGGCATCGGCGCGGTGGTGGCGGAGGCGGTGGTGGATTTCTTCCGCGAGCCGCACAACCGGACCGTGGTGGACGACCTGCTGGCCGAGGTGACGCCGCAGCCGCTGGAGGCGGTGGCCTCCGATTCGCCGGTCACCGGCAAGACCGTGGTGTTCACCGGGGCGCTGGAGCGGATGACTCGCGACGAGGCGAAAGCCATGGCCGAGCGGCTGGGGGCAAAAGTCGCCGGCTCGGTCTCCGCCAAGACCGACATTCTGGTGGCCGGCCCCGGCGCCGGGTCGAAACTGGAAAAGGCCCGCTCTTTGGGAGTGCGCACGATCACCGAGGACGAGTGGTTCGACCTGGTCTCGTAACCATCGTTGCGGCTGCGGCCCGGCACTGCACAAAAAGCCTAGCGCTGGGTGAGCCCCCCGCATAATCTGACGTCTTGGTGGTGCGACCGGACCTGTCCGGTCGTGAAAAGGGAATTCGGTGCGATGCGCGTCGCGAGATGCGCGCCAAGGCCGAAGCTGCCCCCGCAACTGTAGACGGTTTGGACGCGATCATTCAGCCACTGGCCACCGCCGGGAAGGCGATCGCAGACACGGCCGCGAGCCAGGAGACCTGCCACCAAGCACTGTGTCTCAAAGCCGTCGGCGGGACGGATGGGGGTGGCTGATGTTTATCGACGGTTCCTGATCCACGCGCGCTCCGGCGGCGCGATGCCGATTCTCATCTCGTTTCCCTCATCTCCAAAGTTTCCCTCAGCTCCGAAGGCTTTCTGCCATGCATATTGAACCCGGCATTCTCTCCGCAGCCAAAGTGGTCGCCGCCAACGCCGCCGCGCTCGCCACCCTCGGCGTCTACGCCCCCAAGCTGGTGCGCGCCCCCACCGAATTGGTGAAGACCTTGCTCGCGGCTGCCTTCTTCTCGGTGTTCATGGAGCTCTACCACTTGCCCGTGGGCGCCTCGGAGCTGCATTTCGTCGGTGCCTCGGCGGTCTATTTCATCTTCGGCTTCCTGCCGACACTGTTCGGTTTCGCCATCGGCCTGCTGCTGCAGGGCGCGCTGTTCGAACCGCAGGATCTGGTGCATTTGGGCGTCAATTCCCTGTCGCTGATGGTACCCCTGATCGCCGTGCACGAGACCCTGGGCAAGCGCTTCTTCGCCCGCGGCGCCGAGCGCATGCCCGTCACCTGGGTCGGCATCCTGAAGTTCGACGCCGCTTATTATTCCGGCGTGGTGACCATGGTCGCCTTCTGGCTGCTGCTCGGCAACGAACCCACCCCGGTCTATGACTGGGCGATCTTCGCCGCCTCCTATGTGCCGCTGGTGCTGTGCGAGCCCATCTTCACCTACGTGGCGCTGAAGCTGCTGGGCCGGCTGGAGACCAACGCAACGGTCAAGCGCTTCACCACGCTCGGCCAGCTTTCGGCCAGCTGAACCCCTTCCCATGCGGCGCGCTTGGCGCGCGCCGCATGGGTGCGGACTGGGTCAATCTCGGGCTGAGCCCTCTCGGATCGTCGGGGTCTACCGCCCCCACCGCGTCACGCCACGCTCCAGATGTTCATGCCCACATCATCCGGGCCGGTGACCTTGGCAAATCCCTTCATCACGAAGCCGGCCTCGCTGGGGACGCACAGCAGACTGATGGACGTGATGCCCTCAAAGACATTCCGGGCATTGCCCGCGAAGTTGCCGGGCGAAAACAGCGGCGTGTAGACCCAGTAGGCCGCATAGCGGTGCGCAAGGATCTCGCGGATGAGATCCGCGGACTTTTCCTTTCTGTCGTTCTCCAGGAACAGAATCGGCCGACACCGCGCCAGCGTGTCCCGCGCCCCTTGCAGCACCGCCAGCTCCATGCCCTCCACGTCGATCTTGATGAAATGGCACGCCGGCAGGGCACAGCTGTCCAGGCTCCGGACCGGGATCCGCTGCAGGGGATGGGTGCCGATCTGCACGCCTTCCAGCGCCACGCCGCCGAAATTGGCGGTGGCGGTGGGGTCCAGTAGGGTCTCGCCGGCCTCGCCGGCGTCATGGCTGAGACCCATCTGATAGGCATGGACATTGGTGCGGCTGCCGAGCGCGAGGTTGCCGCACAGAGTCTGGAACGCCAGACGCTGCGGCTCAAAGGCGATCACCGTGCCGGTGTCCCCAGCCAGACGCGACAGATGGACGGTGTGGGCGCCGATGTTGGCGCCGACCTCCACCACCCACATGCCCGGCCGCACGATCTGCTCGAACAGCACCGCTTCGGCGGGGCCGTATTCGCCATAGAGCTCCAGGCTGCGCCCCACATAGGCATCATGCCGGTTGAACAGCATCGGGCCGAACCGGCAGATCTTCAGCTGGTTGAAGCCGTCCGATGGGAAGTCGATCGTCTGGCTCATCGCTGTCCGGTGCGGGTGGCGCCTGCGGTAAGCAGAGGCGGCACCCTCCTCCGTTTCCCGGATCGGATCAAGTGCGTGACCGGCGGCCGCATCGCAGGGCGCGGCCTCCTATAGAGCGGTGCGGGCGCGAATGGCGGCGGACAGGGTGCCCTCGTCCAGATGGTCCAGCTCCCCGCCCACCGGCACGCCGTGGGCGAGGCGGGTGACCTTCACCTGCGTCTCGCGCAGCAGGTCGGTGATGTAGTGGGCCGTGGTCTGCCCATCCACCGTGGCCCCCAGGGCCAGAATGACTTCTGAGACCGCCTCATCATGCACCCGCGCCAGCAGCGGGCCGAGGTTGAGATCCTCCGGGCCAATGCCGTCCAGCGGCGACAGCACGCCGCCGAGCACGTGATATTTGGCATTGATGGCGCTAGCCCGCTCCAGCGCCCACAGGTCCGCCACATCCGCCACCACCACCAGCAGGCCGGCCTCGCGGTGCGGATCCGTACAGACGGTGCAGGGGTCGCGGGTATCCACATTGCCGCAGATGCGGCACACCACGATCTTGCTCAGCGCGTCGCCCAGGGCGGCGGTGAGCGGCGCCATCAGCGCCTCGCGCTTCTTGATGAGGTGCAGCGCCGCCCGCCGCGCCGAGCGCGGCCCAAGGCCGGGGACGCGGGCCAGCAACTGGATCAGACGCTCGATTTCAGGACCGGCGACGGCTCGGGACATAAGCGGATGCACTCGACAGGGACGCCTGTGATGTAGCGCGCCGCGCCCCATGCGCCAACCATCGGGCCGGGACTTCGCCGTCGACGGATGCCGTGGCATGCGGTATGCCACCAATACTTGCCTATGAGTTGGGCAAACTGCTAGAAAATCATGCAGTGACGGCAGGGATAGGGTGTGGCGCCCGGCGGTATTGGCGGGCGGCGACACATCAGGGCCCCGCGCCCGCGTCCGCCTCGCCAGGGAGAGAAACGTGCCTCCGCTCTTGATGCGCCTGATCCCGGCCAGCGGGCCGGTGAGCCCCCTGGAGCGCCTGCGCGCCGCGGCCGGCGCGCTCATCGGCATCCTCCTCACTGGCGTGGTCACGCGGATGGCGCTGGGGTCCGGCGCCGCCGTGCCGCTGCTGATCGCGCCCATGGGGGCGTCCGCGGTGCTGCTGTTCGCGGTGCCCTCCAGCCCGCTGGCGCAACCCTGGTCGATCCTCGGTGGCAATGTCGTGGCGGCGGTGGTGGGCGTGACCGCCGCCATATGGATTCCCGATCCCTTCCTGGCCGCCGCGGTGGCGGTCGGAGTGGCGCTCGGGGCGATGCTGTCGCTGCGCTGCGTCCATCCCCCCAGCGGCGCGGTGGCGCTGACCGCCGTCCTGGGCGGCCCAGCGGTGACCGCGGCCGGTTATGGATTCGTGCTGTGGCCGGTGCTGCTGAACTCGGCGCTTCTGCTGGCCGTGGCCCTGGCCTTCAACCCGCTCACTGGCCGTCGCTATCCCCATTTTGCCGCACCCAGCGGGGCGCAGGATCCCCCCGTCCCCCCGCAGCTCGGCGTCTCGCGCGACGATGTGGCCGCGGTGCTGCGCGACTATGGCCAGCTCATCGACGTGGCCCCGGCCGATCTGGAGGACCTGCTCCAGCGGGCGCAGGTCCGCGCCTTCCAGCGCCGGTCCGGCGAGGTCACCTGCGCCGATATCATGACCCGCCATGTGGTGGCGGTCTCGCCGGGCACGCCGCTCCGCGACGCCATGGACCTGCTGCGCTCCGGCCGCATCAAGGTGCTGCCGGTCACCACCGATACCGCCCATGTGGTGGGGGTGCTGACCCAGAGCGACCTGCTGGACAAGGTGGACTGGGGCCACAAGGGGCCGCGCCTCGGCATCCTCCAGCGCATGCGCTGGGCTTTTCAACGGGGCCGCGCGCCGGATGCGGTGGTGGAGGAGATCATGACCACGCACGTGCGCACGGTAACCCCGCAGACCCGCATCGCCACCCTCGCGCCGCTGATGGCCGACACCGGCCTGCACCACATTCCGGTGGTGGACGACCAGGGGCAATTGATGGGGATCGTCAGCCAGGCGGCGCTGATCTCCGCTTTGATCCACGGCTCCGACGAAGGACCCGCCACCGCGCCGGCCCAGACCCCAGAGGCCACGCCCCCCGTTCCGGTGCGCGCCGGATGAGCGATCCCGCCCCCGCTTTGCTCAGCCGGATCGACGACGCTGCCATCGCCACGCTGGTGGACCACTTCTATGCCCGCGCTCGGTCGGACCCTCGCCTGGGGCCTGTGTTTGCCGACGCGGTGCAGGACTGGCCCGCGCACATGGCGACGTTGCAGGCGTTCTGGTCGTCGGTGATGACGCACAGCGGGCGCTACAAGGGCAATCCGTTCGCCGTCCACAAGGCGCTTGCGCTGCAACCGGACCTGTTCGCGGTCTGGCTCGGCCTGTGGCGGCAGACCACGCACGATGTGTTCACGCCGGATCTGGCGGCGCAGTTCGACGCCAAGGCCGACCGCATCGCCGAGAGCCTCAAGGCCGGCCTGTTCTTTGATCCGCGTCGCCCCTGAAGGCGCCGCGCGGCCGGCTCTCAGAACAGATTGAGGCCGGGCGGGATCGGCAGGCCGCCGGTCAGGTCCTTCATCTTTTCCGCCAGCACCTTTTCCGCCTTGCCGCGGGCGTCCGCCAGGGCCGCCACCAGCAGGTCTTCCAGGATCTCGCCCTCGTCGGGCTTCAGCAGGCTGGGATCGATCCGCACCGCCTTGACCGCCCCCTTGGCGGTGACGCGCACGCTGACCAGGCCGCCCCCGGACGCGCCTTCCACTTCGACGTTGTCCAGTTCGTCCTGCATCTGCTGCATGCGGCCTTGCAATTCCTTGGCCTGCTTCATCATGCCCATCAGGTCGCGCATCACAGTCTCTCCCTGGGTCAGTTGTGGAGACGGGGTGTGGGCCGGTTTAGAGCCGCCCCGGCCGCGGATGTCCAGTCCGACAGGGCTTCACACCCCACGCAGCGCATCGCGCCGCACCAGGCGGAGCGCCGCTCGCACCACCGCCGGGCGGGCGGCATGGGCGCGGGCGGCGCGGATGACACTCATCTCCCGCTGGTGGGACAAATGCTCCGGCGCCAGCGCCACGGCCCGCGCCGCCACGCTTTCCGCCTCGGCCCAACGGCCAGCCTTCATTAGAAAGCGGCGATATTCCAGCAGCAGCGGCGCATGGTCCGGAGCCATGGCCATGGCCTCACCATAACGTGTCTCCGCTGCCGCCCAGGCGCCATGGTCCGCGAGGATCCGGCCATGGGTCACCCGGTACCAGGGATCGCTCGGCGCCAACGCCACGGCCTTGGCGGCAAGCGCCAGACGGCGCGCCTGCGCCCAGCGCGGCAGCGCCATCGCCTTGTTGGAGAGATAGCGCGGCGAGCGCTCCCGCGTCGCACTGGCCGCGCGTTCACACGCCGCGGGATCGAACCGCCCCGCGGCGCTGTCGAGGACCGTCTGGGCGAGCAATCCCGCCTCTTGCAGCATGGCGATGCAGGGATGGCCGCCATGAGGCAATCGGACGTGATGGGATGTCATTTGCCGGCTCATGAGCCGGGCATGGCGGCGGTCCGGCGACTGGGGATCGTAGAACAGAAACAGGTGCCCGGCGGGGCTCACCGGCAAATCGTCCCAGAGAGACGGCAGCCCGATGCGCGCCAGGCGCCACCGCCGCTCCCACGGCACCCGCGCCGGGTCCGCGCTGAATTGGGGGGAAAACGCCAAAACTCGGGCCGCATTCAGCAGGCCGGAGAAGCGGAAGGCCGCATATCCCCCCATGCTGCTGCCGTAAGTGATGATCTCCCGCTCGGCGCCCACATGGGCGCGCACACGCTCCAGGGCCTCCCGCATCTCGGGATGCTGGTACCACCCGTTGAGCCGTGGAATGACGTGGAAGGCCTCGAGGCCATGCTTGAGGAAGAACGCCTCGCCGAATCCCTTGCGGCTGGTCTGGAAGCTCTCGCTGAACGAATCGAACGTCACGAACACCGGGCCGGTGGGCGCGCCAGGCACCCGAACCACCTCAATGTCCGGGGACCTGAAAATCGGCTCCCGCATGCCTCGGCGTTCTCCTGGCCATCCCCACCGCGTCCGCACCCAACATCGGCGTCCGGTCCCCGCCACTCAGTCGAATGGCGAGGCGGCCCCATCGCCGTCGCCGTCGTCTTCCACCGGCGCAAGGGCGGTATCCGCCACATCCTCGCGCGCCCGCACATCGACGATTTGCGCGCCGGGAAACTGCGCCAGCACCGCCGCCACCAGCGGGTCCGCGCGGATGCCGTCCTCACGCTGCTCCCGCTGCACCTTGGCCAGCTCCGCCAGGGTCGGGCCGCCCTCCCGCGAGGACAGGGACACCAGCCAGCGCCGGCCGGTCCATTCCCCGAGCTTGCGGGAGAGATCCTGCACCAGGGTGCCGGAGCCCCCGGCCCCGAGCGCGATCTCGATGCGACCGTCCTCGAAATGCACCGGGCGGGCGTAGGTTTCCACCGCATGCTTCAGCATGAGATCGCGCTTCTGGCTGGCCAGCGCCACCACGTCCTGGAGCGAGGCGAGGCGGGGACCGGCCACCGCCTGCGGCGCGGCCACGGCCTGCACGCTCACCGGTTCGGTGCGCGGGGCGAGCGCCAGTCGGGCGCCGCCACCGCCACCGCCGCCCCCGCCGCCGCCGGAGGGACCGTTGGGAGACACCGCGGGGGCCGACGGCGCAGCGGGCGCCGCCCCCGCCGGCTGATCCTTGAGCTGCCGCAGGGCTTCGTCCGGGGTCGGCAGGTCGGCGGCATAGCCGAGGCGCACCAGCACCATTTCCGCCGCCTGGGCGGGCTTGGCCGCCTGCTGCACCTCGGTGATGCCCTTGGCCAGCATCTGCCAGGCGCGCGCCAGCACCCGCATGGACAGCGCCTGCGCCATCTCCGCGCCGCGCAGCCGTTCGGCCTCCACCAAAGCGGCATCCTCGCCGCTGGCCGGGACGATCTTCAGGCGGGTCACAAGATGGGTGAATTCCGCCAGATCGGTGAGGATCACCGCCGGATCGGCTCCGGAGTCATATTGTTCGCGGAATTCCGCCAGCGCGCGGGCCATGTCGCCCCGCATCACGGCGTCGAACAGATCGATCACCCGCGCCCGGTCGGCGAGGCCCAGCAGGCGGCGCACTTCCTCGCCGGTGACCGCGCCGCCACCATGGGCAATGGCCTGATCCAGCAGCGACAGCGCATCGCGCACCGAGCCTTCCGCCGCGCGCGCCACGATGGAGAGGGCTTCCGCCTCCACTGCCACATGTTCTTTGGCGCAGATGCCCGACAAATGGCTGGCCAGGACCCCGGCCTCCACCCGCCGCAGGTCGAAGCGCTGGCAGCGGGAGAGCACGGTGACCGGCACCTTGCGGATCTCGGTGGTGGCGAAGATGAATTTCACATGCTCTGGCGGCTCTTCCAGCGTCTTCAGCAGGCCGTTGAAGGCCGCCGTGGAGAGCATGTGCACTTCGTCGATGATGTAGACCTTGTAGCGGGCCATCACCGGGCGATAGCGCGAGCCGTCGATGATCTCGCGAATGTCGTTGATGGAGGTGTTGGACGCGGCGTCCATCTCCATCACGTCCACATGGCGCGATTCGATGATGTCGCGGCAGTGCTTGCCCATCACCGACAGATCCAGGGTCGGCCCGCCGCCGCCCTCCATGGGCTCGAAATTCAACGCCCGGGCGAGAATGCGGGCGGTGGTGGTCTTGCCCACCCCGCGCACGCCGGTGAGGATATAGGCCTGCGCGATGCGCCCCGAGGTGAAGGCATTGGACAGGGTGCGGACCATCGCCTCCTGGCCGATCAGATCGTCGAAGGTCTGCGGGCGATATTTGCGGGCCAGGACGCGGTAGGGCGTGGCGGCCGCATTGGCGGGAGCGGGAGCCGGGGCGACGGGAACCGCGGACGTCGCGGCAGCCGCTACCGCAGGGGCAGCGGTGTCCGCGGGTGCGGGCGGCGCCGGGGCAGCCACGGGCGGGGCACCCAGGTCGAAGGCGGGCATGTCGTCGGGATGATCGGCGCTCATAGCGCCTTCATAGCATCTGAGGCGGGGGGCGCGTCACTGGCTTCGTGCCGCGCTGTCCCGTCAACCACAGCCAAGCCACTGGTCCAGGGGCGCACTGCCTCTTAGAGGGCGGCGCCGCGGCCAAGGCGCGGGAAGACGCGCGGCTGCGAAGACGAGAAGGTGGGAGGCTGATCGGCAACCCGAGACGGGCTCGTTGGGGCTGCTTCCTTCCGGACCTGACCCGGTTGGCGAGTGGCTCGTCCACCGCCAACCTCCCGCCCCCTATATCGTCCGCTCGCGATCGTTTAGCAAGTCGGGGCGCACGGGCCTGTGAATCCCCGCCCACAGGGCCCTCTTTCTGCGAGGCTCCGATGCCGTCCGTCCCGTTCACCCCCGACCCCCGCCTCGTCTCCGATGGCCCCGCGCTGGGAGATCTGGAGCTGTGCCATGTGCGGCTGGTGGATGATGCCCGGTTTCCCTGGCTGCTGCTGATCCCGCGCCGGCTGGACCTGGTGGAGATCATCGATCTGCCGGCCGAGGAGCGGGTGATCCTGATGAGCGAGATCGCGCTGGCCTCCTCCGCCCTGCGCACGGTGAGCGGCGCGCAAAAGCTCAATGTGGCGGCGCTGGGCAACATGGTGCCACAGCTGCATGTGCATGTGGTGGGTCGCTCCAGCGGGGATGCCGCCTGGCCCGGCCCCATGTTCGGGGTCGGCATCCGCGTGCCCTATGAGCCCGCGACCCTGGCGCATCTGGCAGCGCGCATGTGTGACGCCCTCGGGCTTGGCTGAGCGCTTGCCTCCGCCGGGGACCCGTGCCACGGTCAAATGAATAGCTCGCCCCGCTTCAGGCCCCATGTTCGCATCCTCCTCCTCCGAGCTCGGCCCCTGGCCAGCCCTCGGCTATATCGGCAGTCCGCTCGATCGCGCCGCCCATCGTCGCAGCGACGCGCCGGCCCTCGCCGCGCGCCCCGACGCGCGGACCTATCTGCTCGGCGGCGAACTGATCGCCGCTCGGCCGGTGGCCGGCGAGGGCTGGCATGATCCCTTGTTTCCAATGCCCCTGGCCGAAGCGCTGGGCGGCACCACGCCGCTGTTCCTGGGGCTGGACGACGGCGCGCCGCGCTTCGGACTGACCTTTCCGCCCGAGGCGCGCGAGCGGCTCGAGGCCGAGGGCCTGTTCGTCAGCGACCTGCGCTCGGTCGCGGTGGCCGGGCTGGTGGCGCCCCGCCATCTCGGTCCCCTCGCCTGCGCCAAGGCGCTGGGCGCCTGGCACACCCGCCACGGCTATTGCTCCAATTGCGGCACCGCGACGCGGATGATCGAAGCGGGCTGGCGGCGCGACTGTCCGTCCTGCGGCGGGCAGCACTTCCCGCGCACCGACCCCGTGGTCATCATGCTCACCTATTCCGGCGACCGCTGCCTGCTGGGCCGGCAACCGCGCTTTGCCCCGGACATGTGGTCGTGCCTCGCCGGCTTCGTGGAGCCGGGGGAGACCATCGAGGAAGCGGTGCGGCGGGAGACGCTGGAAGAGGCCGGCATCACCACTGGCCGGGTCACCTATCGTCAGGCGCAGCCCTGGCCGTTTCCCATGTCGCTGATGATCGGTTGCCTTGCGGAAGCCACCTCCAGCGACATCGTCATCGACCCCACCGAACTGGAGGCGGCCCGCTGGTTCGACCGGGCGGAGGCCGCCACCATGCTGATGCGCACCCATCCCGCCGGCCTGTTCGTGCCGCCGCCGGTGGCCATCGCCCATCACCTCATCCGCGCCTTCGTGGAAGGCGAGACGGTTTAGGCCGGCCCGGCCGGCGCCCCTCCCTGTCCCGGTGTCCGCCCTCCAGCACCCCGATACAGTTTGCGGCCGCGGGCGGCTAAACGCCTGCATTTTGTTGTGTTTCTCCGTCGCCCCGCCCCGCAGGCCCTTGCATGCAGGCGCGTTCTCGGCACCATCGCGCTGAAGGACAGTGGCGCAGCAAAAGCCGCAGGGGGCGTCGTGACATCCGAGGGCAAGACTGGCATGTCCAACCGCCTGGTGGCCCAAGAGGGACCGGTGGCCCGCGCGCGACGGGCGCTGCTGCCGCTCCGCCGCTTTGTCGCACCGGAACCGGGCACAGCCCAGCGGCCGCGGCGGCGGCCGACCAACCTGGTCTATGGCCTCGAAGACAAGGTGCCGGGCGGCCCGCTGATCGCATTGTCCGGCCAGCACGCCATGCTGGCCCTGACGTTCCTGATCTATCCCCTGGTCGCCGCCACCGAAGCCGGCCTGCCGCCCGCGCAGGTCCACACCATGCTGACCGCCTGCGCCATGTGCATCGGCATCGCCACCATGCTGCAATGCGCGCGCTCCCGGTTCGGCAGCGGATACCTGGCCGTGCATGTCCCCTCCCCTGGCGCCCTGCCGCTGGCCATTCAGGCCCTGGCGCTGGGCGGTGTGGGGCTGATGGCGGCGACCACGCTTTTGATCGGCGTCAGTCAGATCTTCGCCGCCCGGCTGGTGCGGCCGCTGCGGGTGTTGCTGCCGCCGGAGGTGTGCGGCGTGGCGGTCGTCATGCTGGGGGTGTCGCTCGCCGATCCCGCACTGCGCCGTGCCTTGGGCCTGTCCGCCGCCAATCTGAAGGTGGAAACAGCGCCCCTCATGGTCAGCCTTCTGACCCTGGCGCTCATTGTCACGGTCACCGTGTTCGCGCCGCGGCGGCTCAAGCTGTTCGCCGTCTTGCTCGGTGCCGGGGCCGGCTGGGGGCTGGCGGCCTTTTTGCACGTGGATCGCTCGGACGGCGCCTCAGTCCTCGCCTCGGCCGCCTGGATGGAACTGCCGGCGGTGCACCTGCCCTCGCTCGCCATCGCTCCCTCGCTGCTGCCGCTGGCCGCCTTGATGGTGATCATGAACCTGGTGGACGTGCTGAGCGTCACGGTCTCGCTGGAGAAGATGAATGATGCCGACTGGCGGCGGGCCGACATGCGCGCCGCCGGACGGGCGGTGACCACCTGCGGCATCGGCAACATCCTCAACGGGCTGACCTCGGGATTCCAATCGGGCCTGTCCTCCTCGGCGGTGGGCCTGGCGTTCGCCACCGGTGCCACGGCCCGCATCATCGGCATTGTCGCCGGCGCCCTGATCTTCGCCACCGCCTTCTTCCCCAAGGCCATCGTCGCGCTGACGCTCATTCCCTCGCCGGTGATCGGCGGCATCCTGCTGTACACCACCGCCTATCTGCTGGTGGCGGGCATGGAACTGGTGCTGTCCCGGCGGCTGAGCGAGCGGCGGGTGTTCCTGGTGGGGCTGTCCATCCTGGCGGGGCTGTCGGTGGCGCTCTTGCCCATCCGGAGCCAGTTCCCACTCTGGGCACAGCCGCTGGTGACGACGCCCATGAGCGTTTCCGCGTGCATGGCCATCGTCCTCAACCTGCTGTTCCAGATCGGGATTTCACGGGAGAGCGGGATCCAGGTGGCCCTGGGGGACAACCCCTTTACCACCGCCCGCGACTTCCTGGAGCGCCAGGGCGATCTATGGGGCGCCCGCCGCGATGTGATCGCCGCGGCCATTCCGGTCGCCGCCCAGGCCCTGGAAATGCTGCATGACAACGGCGTCGCCACCGGCGATGTGGAGCTGCGCGCCCGCTTCGACGAAACCCATCTCGACGTCTACCTGCTCTATGACGGCCCGCAGATGGAGGCGCCCAAGCAGCGACCGGCGCCCGAGGCCTTGCTGGGCGATGCGCAGGAGGTCGCCTCCTTCGCGGCCTACATGCTCCAGAAGCTCTCCGACCGGGTCACCTTCGGCCAGAGCGGCGGCCGCTCCCGCGTGGCGCTGCGCTTCGACCATTGAACCCGCCGCGCCGGGGGGCTGCGCGCAGGCGCCGCGCGGCGTTGCCCAGCCTGAGGGCCTCAGCCCTTCGGCCCGCGGGTGAAGCGGAAGGGATGCGCCGGATAGACGCCGAGGATGCGCACCTCGCGGGAGAAGAAGGCCAATTCCTCCAGCGCCAGCTTCAGGCACACGTCGTCGGGATGGCCGTCCACGTCCGCATAGAATTGGGTGGCGGTGAACTCGCCGTCCAGCTGGTAGGATTCCAGCTTGGTCATGTTGACCCCGTTGGTGGCAAAGCCGCCCAGCGCCTTGTAGAGGGCCGCGGGCACGTTCCGGACGCGGAAGACGAAGGTGGTCACCACTGGGCCGTTGCCGGCCGACGCCCAGTCCGCCTCGCGCTGGAGGATGACGAAACGGGTGGTGTTGTGGGCTTCGTCCTCGATGTTCTCGGACAGGATCTCAAGCCCGTAGATCTCGGCCGCCAGACGCGGGGCGATAGCAGCGCGGGTGACGTCGCGCGCTTCGGCGATCTCCCGGGCCGAGCCGGCGGTGTCGCCGCCGACGATGGCGGTGAGGCCCAGGGTGCGAATCGCCTTGCGGCACTGGCCCAAGGCCATCACATGGCTCTGCACCGTCTTCAGCGTCGACAGGCTGGCGCCGGGGATGGCCATCAATTGGTGCGACAGCGGCAGAAAGAATTCCCCGACGATCTGTAGGGCCGAGCGCGGCATCAGATGGTGAATGTCGGCCACCCGGCCGGCCACCGTATTCTCGATCGGGATCATGGCGAGATCCGCCATGCCGCCTTCCACCGCCAGGAAGGCATCCTCGAAGGTGGGGCAGGGCACCGCCTCATGGTCGGGAAACACCTCCCGGCAGGCGATATGGGAATTGGCGCCCGGTTCGCCCTGAAACACGATGCGGCTCATGCCTGGTCTCCTGATTGCGCCTCAACGGCCAGCAGCGCGCGGGCGCGGGCGAGATGTTCGGGCGTATCCACGCCCAGGGGCACCGCATCCACCACCGCCACGTCGATGCGCATGCCCGCTTCCAGGGCGCGCAGCTGCTCCAGCTTCTCGCGCCGCTCCAGCGCTGAGGGCGGCAGCGCCACGAAGCGCTCCAGCGCGGCGCGGCGATAGGCATAGAGCCCGATGTGGTGATAGAGCGGCCCCTCGCCGAAGGGCGCGGTGGCGCGGGTGAAATAGAGTGCCCGCAGGCGGTCGGCGGCAATCGGCGTGCCCACCACCTTGACCACATTGGGGTCGGTGCGCTCATGCGGCTCGGTGATGATCGCCGCCAGGGTGGCGATGTCGGCCTCGGACTCGGAAAGCGGCGCCAAAGCGGCACGGATGGTGGCCGGCGCGATGGTGGGCAGGTCGCCCTGCACATTGACCACGATCCGCACCGTGCCGGCGGGATCCAGCACGCCGAGCGCCTCGAAGATGCGGTCGGAACCGGAGGGGTGGTCAGCGCGGGTCATCACCGCCTCGAAGCCGGCAGCGCGCACTGCGTCGGCGATCTCCGCTGCGTCGGTGGCCACCGCCACCCGGCCGATCTGTGCTGCGACCGCGCGCCGCGCCACCTCGACGATCATCGGGCGCCCGCCCACATCCGCCAGCGGCTTGCCGGGGAGCCGGCTCGCCGCCATCCGCGCGGGAATGAGCACCAGGACTTCGGAACCCGTCATGGGGGGCGTCGACCTTCGGGAAGCCGCGAACGAAAAGCCGGCGCGGGAACGTGGCATTGGGGCGCGCCTTATACGGGTTGCGCAGGCCCATTCAAAGTGATTAGTTCCGAGCCGCTGCGCGGGGCTCCGCGTGGAAAACACCGTTTTTCGCACGCGTCTGGCTGCGACGTTTAGGGGCTCCGAGGAGCGAAGCGCCGATGGACAGTTTTGAATTGAACAAAATCGCGGGTGCGGTGCTTGGCACCCTCACGCTTACGCTCGGCCTCGGCATCGTCTCTGAAATCTTGTTCGCCCCGCAAGCACCTGCAAAGCCCGGCTACGAGATCGCAGTGCCGGAAGGCCCGACGGAGGCCCAGGCCCCCGCCAAGGCTCCCGACGTGCCGATCGCCCAGCTTCTGCCCACCGCTTCGGTGGAGAAGGGCGCGAACGTCGCCAAGCGCTGCGGCGCCTGCCACAACTTCGCGGAAGGCGCCGGCGCCAAGGTCGGCCCGGATCTCTATGGAGTGGTGGGCCGCAAGAAGGGCAGCGTGGCCGGATTCTCCTATTCCGCCGCCATGGCCGCCAAGGGTGGGGACTGGACGTTCAACGATCTGAACGACTTCCTGACCAACCCGAAGGGCTATGTGCCGGGCACCGCCATGGCGTTCGCCGGCATTCCCAAGGAGAGCGAGCGGGCGGACCTGATCGCCTATCTCAACACCCTCTCCCACAGCCCGCTGCCCTTCCCGAAGGAAGCGGCTGCGACCCCGGCCCCCGACAAGCCGGCTGCTGCGCCGGCCAAGTGATGGGCCAAGTGAAGTGATGGGCCAAGTGATCGGCTGAGGCGGTTCGTCCGCCGAATCAGCGGGCCTGACGCGCAGAGCGGCGCGTTTCACGTGATTGTCACACCATGGGCCGGTCCGCGAGGATCGGCCCATTTTCTTGTGACGAGCCCCGGCATAGCCTGCGCACCGGGTCCGCAGCGCCGAACCGACGGATTAGCGCCTTGTTTCTGCCGTCGCGTCAGGGGCGATATGCGGCTATCTCTTACCCGCCCCGTGGGCGGGCGCGCAGATCGGAGTGCTTGATGCGTCTGAAGGTCCGCAGCTTTGCTGCCGTCGCCGCTTTTCTGGCCTGCGCCGCCCCGGCCTGGGCGCAGCCGGCCCCGGCACCCTTCCGGGCCGCCGCCTCGCTCATGGGCGAGCCGAAATACCCGCCGGACTTCAAGCATTTCGACTATGTGAACCCGGATGCCCCCAAGGGCGGCGTGGTGCGCCTGGGCGAGGACGGCACCTTCGACAGCTTCAATTTCGCCATTCCGCGCGGCACCGTGGGCGCCGGCATCGGCCTGATCTATGACAGCCTCACCACCCAATCCCGTGACGAGGTGGCCACCGCCTACGGCCTGATTGCCGAGGGGCTGAGCTATCCGGCCGACTTCTCGTCCGTGACCTACCGGCTGCGCCCGGAGGCCAAATGGCAGGACGGCACGCCCATCACCCCCGACGACGTGGTGTGGTCGTTCGAGGTGCTGACCAAGAACAATCCGGGCCAGGCCTTCTATTATCGCCATGTGAAGAGCGCGGCGAAGACCGGCGACCATGAGGTGACCTTCACCTTCGATCAGGGCGGCAATCGCGAACTGCCGCAGATCGTGGGCGAGCTGAACATCCTGCCCAAGCACTGGTGGACCGGCACCGACGGCACCGGCAAGGCGCGCGACATCGCCCAGGGCACCCTGGAAGCCCCGCTGGGCTCGGGCGCCTATAAGATCAAGTCCTTCGTGCCCGGCCGCACCATCGTCTATGAGCGGGTGAAGGACTATTGGGGCCGCGACCTGCCGGTGAACGTGGGCCGGAACAATTTCGACGAGATCCGCTACGAATATTACCGCGACGACACGGTCCAGTTGGAGGCCTTCAAGGCCGACCAATATGACTGGCGGGTGGAAGCCTCGGCCAAGAACTGGGCCACCGCCTATGACTTCCCTGCCCGCAAGGACGGCAAGGTGGTGCTCGAAATGTTCGAGAACCGCGCCTCCGGGGTGATGCAGGCCTTCATCCCGAACCTGCGCCGGGCCAAGTTCCAGGATCCCCGCGTGCGCCGCGCGCTGAACTACGCCCTCGATTTCGACGGCATGAACCACACCTTGTTCTTCGACCAGTACAAGCGCGTCTCCAGCTATTTCTCCGGCACGGAGCTGGCCTCCTCCGGCCTGCCCGAGGGCCCCGAGCTGGAGATCCTCAACACGGTGAAGGACAAGGTGCCAGCAGGCGTGTTCACCACGCCTTACACCAATCCCGACAACCCCTCCGAGCAGTCCCGCCGCACCAATCTGCGGCAGGCCGCGGACCTGCTGAAGCAGGCGGGCTGGGAGGTGAAGGGCAAGCAACTGGTCAATGCCAAGGGCGAAGCCTTCACGCTGGAGATCCTGCTGACCAGCCCCGCCTTCGAGCGCGTGGCCCTGTTCTACAAGCCGGCCCTGGAGCGGCTCGGCCTACAGGTCTCCGTGCGGCTGGTGGACAGCTCGCAATATGTGAACCGGGTGCGGGCGCGGGATTTCGACATGATCATCACCGGCTGGGGCCAGTCGCTCTCGCCGGGCAATGAGCAGCGCGACTATTGGGGCTCCGAGGCCGCCGATCGCGAAGGCTCGCGCAATTATGCGGGCATCAAGGATCCGGCGGTGGACGCCCTGATCGACAAGGTGATCTACGCCACCGACCGCACCCAGCTGGTGGCCGCCACCCATGCGCTCGACCGGGTATTGCTCTGGAATGAATATGTGATTCCCGCCTGGACGCTGGGCTATACGCGCACGGCGCGGTGGGACCGCTTCGCCCATCCGCCGGTGCTGCCGCAATATTCCTATGAGTTCCCCGACATCTGGTGGTGGGACGCGGACAAGGCGGCCAAAATCGGAGGGGCCAAGTGAGGCGCCTGCGCTGCGACCGGCGCACGCTGCTGCGTCTCGCAGCCGGCGGCGGCGCGGCGGCCCTGCTGCCCGCGCACGGCTGGGCGCAAGGGGCGCCCGCCGCCCCGGCATCGGCGCCAGCGCCCGCTGCGCCGGTGGGCGTCGCACCCGGCGCCGAGCGCCATGGGCTCTCATCCTTCGGCGAATTGAAATACCCGAAGGACTTCAAGGCGTTCGACTATGTGAACCCGGCCGCCCCCAAGGGCGGCACGTTCTCGCAGATCGGCCCCACCACCGCCTATAACCAGTCGTTCCAGACCTTCAATTCGCTCAATGGCTACATCCTGCGCGGCGATGCCGCCCAGGGCCTCGCGCTGGTGTTCGACAGCCTCATGGTGCGGGCCACCGACGAGCCCGATGCGGTCTATGGGTTAGTCGCGTCCGCCGTCGCCATTTCCGACGATGGCCGCACCTATCGCTTCCGCCTGCGCCCCGAAGCCAGATTCTCCGACGGCTCGCCGCTCACCGCCGAGGACGTGGCCTTCACCCTCACGACCCTGAAGGCGCAAGGCCATCCGCTGATTCGCCAGGCGCTGCGGGAATTTACCGGCGCGGAGGCGGACGGGCCGGGCACCGTGGTGCTGTCCTTCACCGCCCAGCGCCCGCGCGACATTCCCACCTATGCCGCCACGCTGCCGATCTTCTCCAAGGCCTATTACGCCAAGCACAAGTTCGAGGAGACCACCCTCGATCCACCGCTGGGGTCGGGCCCCTACAAGGTGGGCCGGTTCGAAGTGGGGCGGTTCATCGAATATGACCGCGTGCCCACCTATTGGGCCGCCGATCTGCCGGTCAATCGCGGCCGCAACAACTTCGACACCCTGCGCTTTGAATATTTCCGCGATCGGGACGTGGGGTTCGAGGCGTTCAAGGCCCATGCCTATCTGTTCCGTGAGGAATTCACCTCCCGCGCCTGGGCCACCCAATACGATTTCCCGGCGCTGAAAGACGGGCGGGTCAAGCGCGAGGTCCTGCCCGACGAGACCCCGTCCGGCGCGCAGGGCTGGTTCTTCAACACCCGCCGCGCCAAGTTCGCCGATCCGCGGGTGCGCGAGGCGGTGGGGCTGGCGTTTGATTTCGAATGGACCAACAAAAACCTCATGTACGGTCAGTATGACCGCACCTGGTCGTTCTTCCAGAACTCCGACCTCATGGCCAAAGGCGAGCCCTCCGCCGCCGAACTGAAGCTGCTGGAGCCGTTCCGCGACCAGTTGCCCCCGGACGTGTTCGGCGAACCCTATGTGCCGCCGGTCAGCGACGGCTCCGGCCAGGACCGAGCCTTGCTGCGCCGCGCCGCCGGCCTGCTCAAGGACGCCGGCTATGTGATCCAGCAGGGCCGGCTGGTGGATGGCAAGGGCACGCCGCTGCAGATCGAGTTCCTGGACGATGACGGCGGCCTGGAGCGTCACACCTCGCGCTTCATCGGCAATCTCAAGGTCCTCGGCATCGACGCCAGCTTCCGGCTGGTGGATCCGGCGCAGTATCAGTCCCGGCTGAAGGACTTCGATTTCGACATCGTCACCCGGCGCTATTCGGTGTCGCTCAATCCCGGCGAGGAATTGCGCGCCTATTTCGGCAGCGAGGCCGCCCGCACGCCGGGCTCCAACAATCTGTCGGGCATTTCCAGCAAGGCCATCGACGGCCTGATCGCCGATGCCCTCGCGGCCCAGACGCGGCCGGAGCTGGTGACCGCCGCCCACGCGCTGGATCGGGCGCTGCGGGCCGGACGCTATTGGGTGCCGCACTGGAACAAGGCCTCGTTCTGGATCGCCTATTGGGACGTGTTCTCGCGCCCGGCCCTCAAGCCGAAATATGATCGCGGCGCCCCCGATACCTGGTGGCGGACCCAGGGCGTCCCCGATCCGGCGCCCGCCCCGGCGCAAAAGGACGGTTGACGCGGCGCGCCCGCGTACCGCACGGTCCCATCGTGTTCTGGAGACCCGATGCTCGCTTATATCGTTCGCCGCCTGGCCCTGATGGTGCCCACCATCCTCGGCATCATGCTGGTTTCCTTTGTGGTGGTGCAGTTCGCGCCGGGGGGTCCGGTGGAACGCGTCATCGCGCAATTGACCGGCGATGATGTCTCGGCCACCGCCCGCGTCTCCGGCGGCGGCGGCGATTTCGCCGGCGGGGCCGCCGTGCCCGGGGCCGGCGGCGGGGCGGATGCCTCCAAATATCGCGGCGCCCAGGGGCTGGACCCCAATTTCATCAAGGAGCTGGAGAAGCAGTTCGGCTTCGACAAGCCGCCCGCCGAGCGCTTCGCTTTGATGATCTGGAACTATGCCCGGTTCGATTTCGGCCGCTCCTATTTCCGCGACATCTCGGTGCTGAAACTCATCGGGGAGAAGCTGCCGGTCTCCATCTCGCTGGGCCTGTGGATGACCCTGCTCACCTATGCCATCTCGATCCCGCTGGGCATCTCCAAGGCCATGCGCGACGGCTCGCGCTTTGATGTGTGGACCTCGGCGGTGGTGATCGTGGGCTATGCCATCCCGTCCTTCCTGTTCGCCATCCTGCTGATCATCCTGTTCGCCGGCGGCTCGTTCCTGGACTGGTTTCCGCTGCGCGGGCTCACCTCGGACAATTGGAGCCAGATGTCCTGGCCGGCGCGGATCGCCGATTATGGCTGGCATCTGGTGCTGCCGCTCACCTCCATGGTGCTGGGCGCGTTCGCCACCATGACCCTGCTTACCAAGAACTCGTTCCTGGAAGAGATCCGCAAGCAATATGTCACCACCGCCCGCATGAAGGGCCTGACCGAGCGCAGCGTGCTCTATCGGCACGTGTTCCGTAACGCCATGCTGATCGTCATCGCCGGCTTTCCCAGCGCCTTCATCTCCGCCTTCTTCACCGGCTCGCTGCTGATCGAGACCATCTTTTCCTTGGACGGGCTGGGCCTGCTGGGCTTTGAGAGCGTGCTGAACCGCGATTATCCCGTGGTGTTCGCCACCCTCTACATCTTCTCCTTGGCCGGGCTGCTGATCGGCCTGCTGTCGGATCTCACCTATATGCTGGTGGATCCACGCATCGATTTCGACACGCGGGAGGTGTGACCATGGACACCACCGTCGCCACCACAGCCCCCGTCGTCCCGCCCCCGGCCGCGCCGAAGAAGCGGCCGTTCTTCTCACCGCTGAACCAGCGCCGCATCACCAATTTCCGCCACAACGGGCGGGGCTGGTGGTCGTTCGTGCTGTTCATGGTGATGTTCGTGCTCAGCCTGTTCGCCGAATTCATCGCCAACGACAAGCCGATCCTGCTGGAATATGACGGCGGTTATTACGTCCCGGTCCTGCGCGCCTATCCCGAGACCCGCTTCGGCGGCGATTTCGAGACGGAGGCCGACTATCGCGACCCCTATCTGCAAAAGCTGATCGCGGACAAAGGCGGCTGGATGCTCTGGCCGCCGGTGCATTTCAGCTACCACACCCACAATCTCGACCTGCCGACCCCGGCCCCCTCCCCGCCCACCTGGATGCTCACCGAGGCCCAGTGCAAGACGGTGGCCGAGCGCAAGGGCGTCAACGGCTGCGCGGGCCTGGAATACAACTGGCTGGGCACTGACGACCAGGGCCGCGACGTTCTGGCCCGGCTGATCTACGGCTTCCGCATCTCGGTGCTGTTCGGCCTGGCGCTGACGCTGATCTCCTCGGTGATCGGCGTCGCCGCGGGCGCGGTGCAGGGCTATTTCGGCGGCTGGGTGGATCTGCTGTCGCAGCGCTTCATCGAGATCTGGACCTCGATCCCGGCGCTCTATCTGCTGCTCATCATCTCCTCGGTGCTGGTGCCCGGCTTCTGGGTGCTGCTGGGCATCCTGCTGCTGTTCTCCTGGGTCTCCCTGGTGGGGCTGGTGCGGGCGGAATTCCTGCGGGCGCGCAATTTCGAATACGTGCAGGCCGCCCGCGCGCTGGGGGTGGGCAATTTCACCATCATGCTGCGGCACCTGTTGCCCAATGCCATGGTGGCGACGCTCACCTTCCTGCCCTTCATCCTGTCGTCCTCGGTGATGACCCTGACCGCCCTGGACTTCCTCGGCTTCGGCCTGCCGCCTGGCTCGGCCTCGCTGGGCGAGTTGCTGTCGCAGGGCAAGGCCAACATCCAGGCGCCCTGGCTGGGCCTCACCGGCTTCTTCACCGTGGCGCTGATGCTCAGTCTGCTGATCTTCATCGGCGAAGCGGTCCGCGACGCCTTCGACCCCCGCAAGACCTTCGAGTGAGCGGCCGGGCGAGCTGTGGTAGAGTGGCGGGCATGGAGAGAAGGCCATGAACAGGATCGTGCGCGAGCACTACCCGGTGGAGAGATTGCCGGAAGACCTGCGGGCGGGCTGGTCCGTGGGGCAGACCGTCACGATCACGGTCGAGGAAGATCGACCACAGTTGCAGGACATCAACGCGCAGATCGACGAGATCCTGCGCAATCCCACGCCCATGACCTTCGCCGAAGCGCGACGACACGCTGGAGCCAGAACCACATCCTCCGAAGAGGCCGTTGCCCGTGTTCGGGCCCTGCGCGATGAGTGGGATGATTGAAAGCGTGCGCCTTTATTTCGATGCCAATGCGCTTATTCAAGCCGTTGAAGGGCCCGGCCAGAATGCCGACGGGTTTGCGCAAATGCTGCAGCGCGCATCCCATATCGGCCTGGACGCGGTGACGAGCGAACTAACTCTGGCAGAGTTGCTGGTCCATCCTCTCCGCAACCAGGATCTGCGATTGATCTCGGCCTATAATAACCTGTTATCCATTGGCACCGGATCTCAGCTCGAGACACGACCAGTGTCACGGGAGATCCTGATCGCGGCGGCTAGAGTGCGGGCCCTACACCCAAGCCTGAAGTTGCCTGATGCGATCCACGTGGCCACCGCTGAGCAGACCGGGTGCAGCCATATCATCAGTGGTGACAAGAGATTGGCGGGCACGACTGCGTTGCCGGTGATGGACCCCGATGGGGCGGATCTTGCCGCTTTTCTAGAGGTGTTGCCATGACCAGCGCTTCCTCAGCCTCCCCCCTCCTGTCGGTCCAGGACCTCTCCGTCGCCTTCCGCCGACCCAATGGCGAGGCGCTGGCGGTCAGGCATGTGTCGTTCGACGTCAAGCCCGGCGAGACCGTGGCCCTGGTGGGGGAAAGCGGCTCGGGCAAGTCGGTGACCGCCCTCTCCATCCTGAAATTGCTGCCCTATCCCGCCGCCAGCCATCCCTCGGGCAAGATCCTGTTCAAGGGTCGCGACCTGCTCACCGCCTCCGAGCGGGAGTTGCGGGCGGTGCGGGGCAACGAAGTGACCATGGTGTTCCAGGAACCCATGAGTTCGCTCAATCCTCTCCACACCATCGACCGGCAGATTGGCGAGATGCTGATCCTGCATCGCGGCCTGTCCGGCGCGGCGGCGCGCAAGCGGATCCTGGAATTGCTGCACGAGGTGGGCATTCCCGATCCGGAAAGCCGCATGGGCGCCTATCCGCACCAATTGTCCGGAGGCCAGCGCCAGCGCGTCATGATCGCCATGGCGCTGGCCAATGAGCCGGACCTGCTCATCGCCGACGAGCCCACCACTGCGCTGGACGTCACCGTCCAGGCGCAGATCCTGAAGCTTCTCAAGGAGTTGCAGGCCCGCCTCGGGATGGCGATGCTGTTCATCACCCATGATCTGGGCATCGTGCGCAAGATCGCCGACCGGGTTTGCGTGATGCAGAAGGGCGAGATTGTCGAGCAGGGCGGGGCGGAGGAGACGTTCCAGCACCCCAAGCACCCTTATACCCAGGCGCTGCTCAAGGCCGAGCCCAAGCCCGACCCGGCCCCCGCCGCGCCGGAGGCCAAGGTGGTGGTCTCGGCGCAGGACCTGAAGGTCCACTTCCCCATCAAGCGCGGCATCCTGCGGCGGACGGTGGGCTATGTGAAGGCGGTGGACGGCATCACCATCGCCATCCATGAAGGGGAAACCCTTGGCGTGGTTGGCGAATCCGGCTCCGGAAAGACCACACTGGGCCTCGCTTTGCTGCGGCTGATCTCCAGCAAGGGACCCATCCTGTTCCTCGGCGAGCGGGTGGACGGGCTGGGCTTTGCTGGGCTGCGGCCGCTGCGGGCGCATATGCAGATCGTGTTCCAGGACCCGTTCGGGGCGCTGTCGCCGCGCATGTCCATCGCCGACATCGTGGGCGAGGGGCTGCTGGTGCATCAGAAGGGCCTCACCATCGACGAGCGGGAGGCGCGGGTGATCGCGGCCCTGGAGGATGTGGGCCTCGATCCGGAGAGCCGCTTCCGCTATCCCCATGAATTCTCAGGCGGACAGCGCCAGCGTATCTCCATTGCCCGGGCCATGGCGCTGGAGCCGTCCTTCGTGGTTCTGGACGAGCCCACTTCGGCGCTGGACATGCTGGTGCAGGCGCAGATCGTCGATCTGCTGCGGGCGCTGCAGCGCAAGCGCTCGCTGACCTACATGTTCATCTCCCATGACCTGCGGGTGGTGTCGGCGCTGGCGAGCCGTATCCTGGTGATGCGCAACGGAAAAATGGTCGAGGAAGGGCCCGCCCGCGAGGTGTTCGAGCACCCCAAGGAGCCCTACACCCAGGCGCTGTTCGCGGCCGCCTTCAATCTCGATACCACCCAGGCAGGAGTGACCGCGCAGTGACCCAACTGCCCCTCCAGGATGCCGCGGCGCGCATCGACATCCTCCATGAAAGCGTTCTGTACCAAGGGTTTCGCCGGTTCGAGAGCTATCGCATCACGCTCCATACGCCCGGGGCGCCGGCCATCAGCCAGGTGCGGGAGATCCTGCGGGTGGGGGGAGCGGTGGGGATCATCGCCATCGACCCCCAGCTGCAAGCCATCGTGCTGCTGCGGCAGTTCCGCCTCGCCGCCCAGCTCGCCACCGGCTTCGGTGAACTCATTGAAATTCCTGCGGGATTGGTCGAGCCGGGAGAGGATCCCGCGGCCACTGCCCGGCGCGAA
This sequence comes from Azorhizobium sp., assembly GCA_965227945.1. Lineage (GTDB taxonomy): Bacteria > Pseudomonadota > Alphaproteobacteria > Rhizobiales > Xanthobacteraceae > Azorhizobium. The sequence goes on from CBDDGQ010000006.1 coordinate 1,175,753, forward strand.
TGCATCGAGGAGACCGGACTGGACCCCCATGAGGTCCACCCCCTGTTCTCCTGCCTGGTCTCGCCCGGCGCGGTGGACGAGCTGGCGCACTTCTTCCTGGCCTTCGTGGATGCGGCCCAGATGCCGCAACATACGGGCGCGGCAGGAGAAACCGAGATGATCCGGCCCTTCCTGGTGCCCCTTGACGAGGCCCTGGCGGCGCTGGACGGCGGTGCCCATCTGGCCAATGGCTATCTGCGGATGGCGCTGATGTGGGTGGCCCTGCACCGGGACGAGGTGACCGCCCGCGGCCGCGACTGGCAGGCCGCCTATGCCGGGCTGCCGACATCGGCCGCGGGTGTGGCTGCGGACGGCCCCAGCGAATCTGCCTGACGGCCCCCCTCGGCCCCACGTCCGCCGGGGCATGAGACACATTACACGCAAAAGCTGTATTCCCGCGCACCTACGTGTGCCCTGCGCAACACGATCGGCGCCCGTCAGGCGCTCGATCGCCCCCCATGCCGAACGCATCTGATCCGGTCACCGGACCGTCACCGGACTGTCATCTCCCACCCCTACGGGAAGCGCGAATGGCATTTGGGGATTGGGTGCAATGTTCGGTCTGACGTCGTCCGCCTCGCGGCTCGCCCTGGTTTGCGCCCTCGCCTGCGCCCCGGTCCCCTCCCTGGCAGCGAGCTTCACCGTCGCCACGGGCAGCACCACCACCACGGCGCAGAGCCTGAGCGGCACCCAGACCGGCACCGTCGCCGCCGGCGGCTCGCTTACCACCTCCGCCAGCAGCGTCACCTTCGGCATCGGCACCGGCACCGGCATGGTGCTGACCAATGCCGGCACCATCACGTCGGGCGTCCGGGCCCTGGATGCCGGCTCCACCGCCACCGGCCTGCTGACGGTGGCCAACAGCGGCACCATCTCGTCCACCGACGACGGCTTCCGCATCAACGGCACCTTCGCCGGCGGCACGCTGCTGCTGACCAATTCCGGCACCATCTCCTCCACCACCGGCCAGGTGCTGGATTTCGACAAGGCGACCGCCACCTCGGCCTCGGTCACCATCACCAATGCCGGCAGCCTGCTCGCCAGTGGCGCCAGTGGCTCGGATGCGGTGCGCCTGGGCGGCGGCACCATCAGCCTGACCAATTCCGGCACCATCTCCACCACCACGGCGGGCAAGCGGGCGATCAAGTTCGACAGCGCCACCAATATCGAGACCCTGACGTCGTTCACCCTCACCAACACCGCCACCGGCCTGATCTCGGGCACCGATGATGCCATCAAGATCGCCGGCAATGCGGGCAGCACCTCTGCGGCGGTGATCGTCATCAACAATGCCGGCACCATCCGCTCCACCGCGGGCGGCCAGGGCATCGATCTGGGCGATCTGACCTCCACCAATCTGAAGATCACCATCACCAACCAGTCCACCGGCCTCATCACCGCCTCGGACAATGACGGCGTGAAGGCCGGCATGAATACGGTGGTGAACAATTACGGCACCATCACCTCGGACTACACCACCACCTCGGCGGATGTGCAGAACTACTCCGCGGTGAAGTTCGACGGCGCCTCCGGCTCGGTGCACAATTACGCGGGCGGCGTGATCTCGGGCGCCTATCACGGCATCAAGGCCTCCGGCCTCACCGACAATATCGACGTCATCAACGATGCCGGCGCCACCATCACCGGCCGCAACGGCTCGGGCGTGAACTCCAACGGCACCGGCTCGGTGCTGAACTACGGCACCATCACCGGCTCGTTCGATCCCGCCGCCAGCTTCGGCGATGGCGATGGCGTGGACATCGACCACATCGGCACCATCACCAATTACGGCACCATCCAGGCCCTGGGCTCCAAGGGCACCAAGCCGGGCGAGACCAATCCCAGCACCAGCGAGGGCATCGCCATCGGCGGCGGCACCATCGTCAACGGCTCGGCCAGTGTGCGCACTGCCCTCATCTCCGGCGCCAACAACGGCATCCTGGCGGATGACAGCAACAGCGGCAGCATCTTCGGCGCCCTCAACGTGACCAATTACGGCACCATCCAGGGCCTCAACGGCTACGGCATCCGCATCGTCAACGATGCCGGCTACAGCAACACCATCATCAATTACGGCACCATCACCGGCACCACCTATGCGGTGGCCATGGGCAATGGCAACGATCTGTTCGTCTATGAGGCCGGCTCCAGCGTCACCGGCGCGGTGATGGCCCAGGGCGGCACCGACACCTTCCGCCTCGGCGAGGTGTCCGGCACCTTCAACCTGTCCCTGCTCGGCAACAGCGCCACCTACCAGGGGTTCGAGATCTTCGACATCCAGTCCGGCTCAGCCTGGACGCTCACCGGCACCTCCAGCTTCGCCGGCAACACCACCGTCACCGGCGCCAGCCTGACCCTGAACAATGCCTCGCTGGCCTCGTCCTTCGTCACGGTCAGCGGCTCAGGCGCCCTGCTGGCGGGCACCGGCACCATCGGCGGCCTCGCGGCCGCCTCCGGCTCCACCATCTCTCCCGGCCTCACCGGCGGCACGCTGGGCACCCTGGCGGTGAACGGCGCCGCCAGCTTCGCCAGCGGATCGACCTATGCGGTGACGGTGAACAGCGCCGGGGCCAGCGACCAGATCGCGGTGACTGGCAAGACCACGCTGTCCAGCGGCGCCACGGTGGCGGTGCAGGCGCTCTCCGGCAGCTATGGCAATTTCAGCCAGCCCTACACCATCCTCACTTCGGCGGGCGGCGTGTCCGGCACCTTCGGGTCGGTCAGCTCCAACATGGCCTTCCTCACCCCGGTGCTGAGCTATGACGCCAACGACGTCTATCTGGCGCTGAACCGCAACGACGTGAGCTTCGCCAGCGTCGCCACCACCGCCAACACCCGCCAGGTGGCCGCGGCGGTGCAGGCCGGCGGCAGCAACACCGCCCTCTACAACGCGCTCATCACCGGCTCGGTGGTGTCCGCCCAGAGCGCCTTCCAATTGCTCTCCGGCGAGGCCCAGGCCTCCTACGGCACCACCGCCTTCAACCAGGCGCAGATCGTGGGCGATGTGATCGACGGCCGCCTGCGCCAGGCGAGCTATGCCGGCGCCACCGGCGCGGTGGCGGGGCTGGGGGCCGGCGGCCCCACCGCTTATGCCGCAGCGCCGGTGCTGAAGGCCGGGCCCTTCTCTCCCGCCGCTGCGCCGGCCGCGCCTGTGTGGACCGGCTGGGTGCAGGGCTTCGGCCAGTGGAACAGCACCAACGGCAATGGCAACGCCTCGTCCATGGACTCCACCGTGGGCGGCGTGCTCGCCGGCCTCGATACCACGGTGAACAACTGGACCCTGGGCTTTGCCGCCGGCTACAGCTGGTCCAATTCCTCGGTGGGCAATCTGAGCTCGGAGCTGGACTCCAACAGCGCCCAGTTCGCCCTCTATGCCGGCACCGCCTACGGCGCGGTCAAGCTGCGGGCCGGCGCGAACCTCGCCTATTCCAACGTGGACAGCACCCGCACGGTGGTGGCCGGCGCGGTCACGGAGCGGCCCACCGCCTCCTATGACGGCTGGACCGGCGGCCTGTTCGGCGAGGCCGGCATCGCCTTGCCGGTCGGCCCCGTCGCCTTCGAGCCGTTCGCCCAGCTGGCCTGGACCGGCGTGAACATGGGCAGCTTCACGGAAACCGGCGCGCCGGTGACCGGGCTCACCTCGTCGGGCCTCAGCTTCGACACCTGGTATTCCACCCTCGGCGTGCGGGCCGCCTCGGCCCTGCCCATGGCCGGCTACACGCTGGTGCCGCACGCCTCGCTGGGCTGGCGCCATGCCTATGGCGACGTGACCCCGGCATTGGCGGTGAGCTTCCTCAACACCGGCACCGGCTTCACCGTGCAGGGTGTGCCGATCGCGGAAGACAGCGCTTTGGTGGGCGCCGGCGTGGACGTGGCCCTGGGCCGCGGCTTCACCGTGGGTCTGAGCTATGACGGCGCCTTCGCCTCCTCCGCCCAGAGCAACACGGTGCGCGGGACGCTCGGCCTCTCCTTCTGAGGCCGGCGGGGTCGCCAGGGTGGGCCAAAAGGGGCCGGCGGACGCGAGGAGCGTTTTCGAGCGAAGTGGATTCCGGTTCGCTCGAAACCGCACGAGGCGCCGAGATGGCGGGATCACTGCCGGTCCGTGAAGCCAAGCAACAAGGTGCTGGCGAGCGCTCGCGCAGTGGGGGCGAGCGCCGCGTCGGGCAGTTCGCCTGCCGTCCAGAACGACAGCACCCCACGAAAGCCAAAGGCGAGCTGTCCCGGCAAGCACCGTAGCGCCTGCTCCCGCCGGGCCGGGATCAAACCCTCTCCCGCGCCCAGCGCCAGCGTCCAGAGCGCCGTCGAGCGCGCCCAGACCTGTCCGGGCGCGGCACTGGCGGTGCCAAGCCAGCCCATCACCGCGCGGTTGACCTCCGGCTCCTCCAGCATCACGGCAGCCGCCGTATCGATCGCCAGCAACACGCGCGCGACCGTGTCCGTCAGCGCCGGCGCGGCGGCGAAACGCATCTCCATCGTGTCGATCCGACGCGTGGAGAGCGTCTGCATGATCACGGCCTTGCTCCCGAACTGGTTGAAGGGGGTCGCAAAGCTGACCCCCGCCTCCGCAGCGAGGTCCCGCATCGAGAAATCGGCTTTGCCGTCGCGAAGCAGCCATTCCGCTGCGTCAATCACCCGCTGACGCAGCGGCTCGCCTCTCACGGCGGGGGACGAAGGTTCGATCTTGCTGTTTGCCATGGGCCTATCTATATCATGATATAAATCATGTGCCAGTTTGGAGTCCGCTATGTCTATCCCCGCTTCGAAGACGTTCCTCATCACCGGTGTCAGCTCTGGCTTGGGCCGTGCGTTCGCTGAAGGCGCGCTCGCCGCCGGCCATCGGGTCATCGGCACGGTGCGCAAGGCGGACGACGCCGACGCCTTTGCTGCCCTCGCGCCCGGCCGCGCCCACCCGCTGGTGCTGGACGTGACGAATTTCGCTGCCGTCCCGGCAGCGGTGGCGGAGGCCGAGCGGCAGGTCGGCGTCATCGACGTGCTGGTGAACAATGCCGGATACGGTCATGAGGGCGTGCTGGAAGAATCTTCCATGGAGGATCTCCAACGGCAGTTCGCGGCCAATGTGTTTGGTCCGGTCGCGATGGTGAAGGCGGTGCTGCCCGGGATGCGCGAACGGCGTCGCGGCCATATCATCAACGTCACCTCCATGGGTGGCTTCATCACCATGCCGGGGATCACCTACTATTGTGGCAGCAAGTTCGCTCTGGAAGGCATTTCCGAAGCGCTCGGCAAGGAAGTGGCGGCGTTCGGGATCCGGGTGACGGCGCTGGCGCCGGGCCAGTTCCGCACCGACTGGGCCGGCCGGTCCATGCACCGCACGCCGCGCACCATTGCCGACTATGACGCCGTCATGAATCCGATCCGCGCCGCCCGGCAGGCCAAGAGCGGCCATCAGCCCGGCGATCCGGCCAAGGCCGCGCAGGCCTTGCTGGCGCTGGTGGCGGCTGAGGCTCCGCCGGTGCGCCTGTTCCTGGGCGATGACGCCCTGGGCCTGGTCGAACAGAAGCTTGCGACCATGAAGACCGAACTCGATGCCTGGGACACGCTCTCGCGCTCGACCAGCTTCGGGTCGGATTGACCGCCAGCGCGTTTGGCGTCCCCGCGTCCCGGCCGCCGCGGGAGGCGCCGCACAGACCGGTTGAGAGGGCTGGCAGGGCCGGCGGGATGGGTCGGTTTGGTACAGGCCGCCGCCGCGCCGTCCCCCACCCCGTCCCGCCGGGCCTATTCCGCGGCTTCGTCCAGCATCAGGATCTCGCGCTTGCCCGCATGGTTGGGGGCGCCCACCACGCCTTCCTTCTCCATGCGCTCCACCAGCGAGGCGGCGCGGTTGTAGCCGATCTGGAGGCGGCGCTGGATATAGGAGGTGGAGCACTTCTTGTCGCGCATCACCACCGCCACCGCCTGGGAATAGAGGTCCTGGCCCTCCTCCCCGAAGGCGCCCTTGTCGAACACCGCGCCGTCCTCGCCGCCGTCGTCCGCGTCCGCGTCCGCGGTGACCGCCTCCACATAATCGGGCACGCCCTGGGCTTTCAGGTGCCGCACCACCCGCTCCACCTCCTCGTCGGAGACGAACGGGCCGTGCACGCGGCTGATGCGCCCGCCGCCGGCCATATAGAGCATGTCGCCCTGGCCCAGCAGCTGCTCCGCGCCCATCTCGCCGAGAATGGTGCGGCTGTCGATCTTGGAGGTCACCTGGAACGAGATCCGGGTGGGGAAATTGGCCTTGATGGTGCCGGTGATCACATCCACGGACGGGCGCTGGGTGGCCATCACCAGATGGATGCCCGCCGCGCGGGCCATCTGGGCGAGGCGCTGGATGGCGCCCTCGATGTCCTTGCCGGCGGTGAGCATGAGGTCGGCCATCTCGTCGACGATGACGACGATATAAGGCAGCGGCCCCAGCTCCATTTCCTCGCGCTCGTAGATGGCCTCGCCCGTCTCATGGTCGAAGCCGGTCTGCACGGTGCGGGCGATGCTCTCGCCCTTCTTCATGGCGTCGGCCACGCGGGCGTTGAAGCCGTCGATGTTGCGCACGCCGAGCTTCGACATCTTCTTGTAGCGGTCCTCCATCTCGCGGACCGCCCATTTCAGGGCCACCACCGCCTTCTTGGGATCGGTGACCACAGGCGCAAGGAGATGGGGAATGCCGTCATAGACCGACAATTCCAGCATCTTGGGGTCCACCATGATCAGGCGGCACTGCTCCGGCGTCATGCGGTAGAGCAGCGACAGGATCATGGTGTTGATGGCCACCGACTTGCCCGAGCCGGTGGTGCCCGCCACCAAAAGATGCGGCATGCGCGCCAGATCCACGATCACCGGCTCGCCGCCGATGGTCTTGCCCAAGGCGATGGCCAGCTTCTGGCCGCTGTCGGAAAAGTCCTTGGTGGCGAGCAGTTCGCGCAGCAGCACCTTGTCGCGGCGGGCGTTGGGCAATTCGATGCCGATGGCATTGCGCCCCGGCACCACGGCGACGCGGGCGGAAATGGCGCTCATGGAGCGGGCGATGTCGTCGGCAAGGCCAATGACGCGGGACGACTTGATGCCCGGCGCCGGCTCCAGCTCATAGAGCGTGACCACGGGGCCGGGGCGGACCTGGACGATCTCGCCGCGCACGCCGAAATCCTCCAGCGTGCCTTCCAGCAGCTTGGCGGTGTCCTGCAGGGCCTCGGGGCTCATGGTCGGCCCCTTGGAGGGGGGCGCGGCGCCCAGCAAGGCCAGCTCGGGATGCTGGTAGAGGCCGCGCCGACCGGCGCGGGCCGCGCCGCCGGCCCGCTCGCGCTTGGCGGCGCCCGGACGGGCCCGCGGCGGCGGGGCCTCGAAGGCCCCTTCGGCCATCTCGTCGTCGTCCTCGGCGGCCACGTCCCGGCGAGCGCCGCCCACCGGCGGGGCCTCCGGCCGCGGGGTGAGGCGCGGCTCCACCCGGCCATTGGGATCGGCGCGCCGCTCCAGCGGCCGCGCCAGCGCCACGCCGGTGATCGGGCGCGGGCTGCGGCGGGCGAAGAGGCGGGCGCGCAAGGACAGGAAGGTGTGGGTCAGCGCGCCCAGCGAGATCATCGCCCCGCGCTCCACCTCTTCGTCCTCGGCGTCATAGGGCTCGTCCTCGGGCGCCGCCTCGTCGATCGGGGCCGCGGAGCGGCAGGCGATGAACAGGCCGCCGGCCCCCACCACCAGGCCGCACGCCCCCACCAGCAGCACGGCGAAGGCGGAACTCCAATTGCCGGTGAGCAGCATCACCAGACGCGGCACCAGATCGCCCATCACCCCACCGAGGCCCGTGGGCATGGGCCAGGTGCCGAAGGTGGGCATGGCGCCCAGGAAGGCGCTGGTGCCCAAGGCGCCGAAGGTCAGCGCCACCAGCCGCAGCCGCTCGCCCTTCAGCGGGCGATGGGTCAGGAGCCGCCAGCCCCACACCGCCAGCGGCAGCAGCAAAGCGAGCGAAGCCAGCCCCAGCAATTGCATCAGCAGGTCGGCCACCACCGCGCCGGGGCGGCCCAGCAGATTGTTGACCTTGGCATTGGTGGCGTTGGACAGGCTGGGATCGCCCGCCGACCAGGTCATCAGCGCCACCAGCGCGAACAGCGTGCCGCCGAGAATGGCTGCCCCCGCGATCTGGGACGAGCGGCGGCGGATGGCGGTGCGCACGGTCTCGGGAATGAAGTCCATGCCCAGCCCGTGCGCGCGCATGGCCGCTGCGGACGCGTTACGACGGCGGACGGGCATCGGCGCGCGCTCCCTCAGGTGAGACCGGCGACGAGGCGCGCGAGCACCTCTTCGCTGGTGGCGAGATCATGGACCATGGCGACCCGCAGATAGGGATCGCCCGGATTGATGCCGTCGGCATCGCGCGACGACAGATAGCCGCCCGGCACCGTGCGCAGCCCCTGCTCCTGCCACAGCTTGAGCGCTGCCGCGGCGCCGCCGCCGTGCTCGGAGACATCGAGCCACAGGAAGAAGCCGCCATCCGGCCGGCGATAGCCGAAGCGATTGCCCAGCCGCCGGTCGGCCATGTCGAACTTGGCCACATAGAGCGCGCGGGAGGCGTCCACATGGGCTTCATCGTTCAGCGCCGCCACCGCCACCGCCTGCAGCGGCTCGGGCACCTGCGGCGCGGCGATGCCGCGGAAGCCCAGGAACGCCTTCAGGAAGTCCGCGTCCCCGGCGACAAAGCCCACCCGCATGCCCGGCAACGAGGAGCGCTTGGACAGGGAATTGAAGGCCAGCACGCCGGCATAGTCGCCGCGTGCCACCTCCAGGATGCCGGGCGGCTTCTCGGCGCCCAAATAGATCTCCGAATAGCATTCGTCGGCGAACAGATAGGCGCCGTACGCCCGGGTCAGCTCCAGCAGGCGCTCCAGATAGGCGCGCGAGGCCACCGCCCCCTGCGGATTGGCGGGGGAGGCGAGGAACACCACCACGGCGCGGGCCAGCAGCGCCGGATCCAGCGCATCGAGATCCGGCAGCCAGCCGCTCTCCCTGGTGGTGGGCATGGGCACCACCTCGCAGCCGGCGATGTCGGCGCCAGCGCGATAGGCGGCATAGAGCGGATTGGGCACCAGCACGATGGGCGCCCCGGCCCGCGCCGCCACCCGGCGTCGGGCGACGAATGTGGCGTTCACCAGCCCCTCGCGGGAGCCGTTGAGCACCAGGATCTCGCGATCCGCATCCATGGGACGGGCGAGCCCATAGCGCCGCCCCAGCCAGCCGGCCACCGCGGCGCGGAACTCCGGCGTGCCCTCGGTGCGCGGATACTTGCCGAATCCCGCCAGCGCGCCGGCCAGGACCGGCCCGACAAAGTCGGGCATGGCGTGCTGCGGCTCGCCCACGGCGGCGCTGAGCGGGGCGCGGCCGGGGGCAACGCCCGCGATCAGGTCAGCGAGGCGAACGAAGGGCGACCGGCGATCGTCGGAGGAAGGGGGCACGGCTATCGCAGAATGTGAGGCATCGGATCGGGGCAAGATGCGGCACACAAGGTTAAGGCCCGCCTAATCCCGGCGTCCGGGCGTTAGGAGGTGGGAATCGCTCTATCCCGCCGGCCAGGCCTTCAGCACGCGCACCCCGTCCGGCACCGCGCCCGGCCACAGCTGCAGCTCATACCGGTCGTCGCCGGCCAGCCCGTCGGCGCTGAGGGTATCGAGGCCGCGGAAGCGCGCCCGCAAGCCGAGCCGCCCGGCCGGGACCGCAAGACGCGCGGCGCTGGGCTCGTAATCGCTCAAGCCGGCCAGCACCAGCCGGCCGGAGGGACAGCCGAACCCCGCCTCCACCACCTGCTGATCGGCCTCGAGGTCCGGCGCCGGGCGCTCCGAGTGCCATTCCACCCGGAGCGGCACGGGCATGTTGCGCACGGTGTGGAGGATGACGCCATAGGGTCCGGCCACGAGGCGGCGGGCGATCGCGGCGTCCGTGTAGTCGTCGGGCAGGTCGGGATGGGCCGCGTCGCGCAGGTAGATCTGGAAATAGTCGGCCAGCAGTTCGCCCGCATACAGGAGGGTCGGCGCCGGCGGCGCGACGGCCCTCGCTCCGGTCATGGCTCCGGTCATGGCAAGACCTCCCATGGTGAGAACGGCCCGTCGGCCCAGGATCATGGCGCGCGACCTCTTCGAGAGGAGAGGGGCCGAGCCTGGCGCCCGGTCAGCGCCCGGCCAGCAGGGCGCGGGCGGCGGCGCTGTCGGCATCCATCTGGCGCACCAGCGCGTCGATGCCGTCGAACTTCAGTTCCGGGCGCAGATAGCCGTGGAACGCCACCTCCACCTCCTGGCCGTAGAGATCGCCGGAAAAGTCGAACACATGGACTTCCAGCAGCGCCCGGCCATTATCGAAGGTGGGCCGGCGGCCATAGCTCGCCACCGCGTCATGCACCCGATCGCCCACGGTGATGCGCACCGCATAGATGCCGAAGGCCAAGGTGATCTCGGGCGCCAGCGCCAGATTGGCGGTGGGATAGCCCAGGTCCCGGCCGCGCTTGTCGCCGTGGATGACGGTGGCCCGCAGGCTCCAGGGCCGCCCCAGCATGTGCGCCGCATGGCCCACCTGGCCCGACGCCAGCGCCTGGCGGATGGCGGTGGATGAAATGGAATCGCCTTCGTCCAGCATGGCCTCCACCACCTCCACCGGGAAACCGTGCAGGGCGCCCTGGGCCTGGAGGAAGGCCGGAGAGCCGGCGCGGGCCTTGCCAAAATGAAAGTCGAACCCCACCACCGCGCCGGACAGGGCAAAGGTGCCCACCAGGATGCGGGCGACGAAATCCTCCGCGGTGACCCCGGCGAAGGCACGATCAAACGGCAGCACGATGGCGCCGGCCAGCCCGCAGCCGCCCAGCAGCGCCAGCTTCTCCTGCGCCGGGGTCAGGCGGAACAGCGTCACGTCCGGCTGGAACACTGAACGCGGATGCGGCTCGAAGGTGAGCGCCACGGTGGGGCGGTTCAGCGTCCGCCCCATGGCGAGACCGGCGGCGATCACCGCCTGATGGCCGCGATGCACGCCGTCGAAATTGCCGATGGCCAGCACCGGACGCGCCAAAGCCTCGGGCAGCGGTGCGATGCCGGTGACAATGGGGAAGGTCGGAGCGGACGAGGGCATCGGCGAAGGGGGCGGCCGGGCGGTGGGCGGGGACTCACCCTTGGCCCAGCCCCGCCGCCCCGTCAAGCGCGGGCGGGCGCGCGGCCTGGCTACCAGGACAGCCGCGGCATCACGGCGCGGGGACGGGCGGGACCGGCGAACAAGTGCGCCACCGCCGCCATGTCAGGGGCGGCCCCATGCTCGGACTTCAGCTCGATGGCATGGATGCCGCTGGAAATGAACAGGCTGTGAAAGCCCGCCTGGGTGGCGCCGATGATGTCGGTGCGCAGCGCATCGCCAATGGCCAGCACGCGCGGCCCGGGCGGCACTTCGTTGCGCACCGCCAGCACCCGGCGCATGGCTTCCACATAGACCGGCGGGTGCGGCTTGCCGCAATAGACCGCGTCGCCGCCCAGCTCCTCATAGAGTTCGGCCAGCGCCCCGGCGCAATAGATCAGCCGGTCGCCGCGCTCCACCACCAGATCGGGATTGGCGCACACCAGGGTCAGCCCGCGGTCGCGCAACGTGGTGAGCAGGGGCCGGTAGTCGTCCGGGGTCTCCACCTCGTCAATGAACAGGCCGGTGCAAACAATCAGATCCGCCTCGTCCTGCCCGGCGATGGTGACGTCCAGGCCGTCATAGGTGCCCAGGTCCCGCTGCGGACCGAGGTGGAACACCCGGGCCCCTGCCCGCCCGGCCAGGACCGCGCGGGTGACGTCGCCCGAGGTGACGATGCCGTCATAGGCGTCGCGCGACACGCCCATGCCGTCCAGCATGGTGGCGACAAAGGCGTTCGGCCGCGGCGCGTTGGACACCAGGAACACGCTCACCCCGTGACCGCGGGCATGCTCCAGCGCAGCGCAGGCGGCGGGAAAGGCGGTGACGCCATTATGGATGACCCCCCAGACGTCGCACAGGATCACGTCGTAATCGCCGACGATCTGCGACAGGCCGGGCAGCAGCGGCGCCACGAACGGCAGAACAACGGGATCGTGCGGCGACGGCGCGTCGGCCATGGGAACCTCTCCGGGTGACGGGAACGGGCGCGCCCAGGTGCCACGGCCCGGCCGCCGCCACAAGGCCCAGCGGCGCAGAGCCGGTGCGCGCCGCGCGAACCCCGGACCCTGAGCCGGCGGCTCCGCTTCTTTTCTGGCCCGATCCCCCGCGCCCCTTTTCATCCGCCGACCCGCCGCTAGCATCCCGGCGCACTTGCCACAGGAGAGGTACCGTGACCGGATTTCACCCCCCAGCCCTGACCACGGCCCGCAGCTCCGGCCCCGCGCGCCGCGGCGCGAAGGTCAGCGCGATCGCGGCTGCCGCCGTCTGCGGTGCCACCCTCATGGCCGCCCCACCGGTGCTGGCCCAGACCGCGCCGGCGCCGGCGGCGACCGCTGCACCGGCGGCCCCCCAGGGGCACGGATCCGGGCCAACGCGCAATGCGCGCTATTGCGAACTGCTGCCCATCTCCATCGGCCTCGACGGCCTCTCCGCCCAGGTGTTCAACACCTTGGGCCAGAGCGACTGCCCGCAGGCCAATTGGGAGAGCCTGACCGACAGCGAACTGCGCAAGGCCTTTGATTCCCTCTACACCGTGCGCAACGGGCCGCGCTTCTTCATCATGGACCAGATCATCGCCTCCGGCGCCACCCTCAAGGGCGAGGTGGTGACGGTCAACGGCATCGCGCTGGAGAAGCGCGCCGACGTCCAGCTCTCCTTGTCCGAACTGCGCGAAAAGCCGTATCAGGAGGTGGTGATCGATCGCAGCACCGTCTATCGCTTCGACGCCGGCAAGCCGACCTTTCAGCTCAGCGCGCCGGACGGGTCGATCTACGTGATGCAGGCCTATGCCCAGATCGTGGACCCCAAGCTCACCTATGCCGACCTGCCCACGCTCGGCGCCAAGCTGAAGCTGCCGGCGGGGTGGACCTATGCCATGCAGACCCCAGCCCAGGAGCTGGTCCTCACCGCCGACGGCAAGGCAACCGTGCTGCAGGACGACCTGAAGAACACCTACCAGAAGATCATCCGGAAGTAGGGACGCCGCCCGATCTCTTGCGCCGGTGCGCCGGTGCAAGAGATCGGGTCACGCCGGCACCGCCTCTGGCGGCAGCGCCTGCACCAGGTCGCGGAAGGCATCGCCCCGCACCTCGAAATTGGGATACTGGTCGAAACTGGCGCAGGCCGGCGACAGCAGCACCACCGGATCGGGCACGCCGGAGGCCGCCGCATCGCGGGCGGCGGCGGCGACCGCCTTGTCCAGGGTGCCCACCACCTCATGGGGCACAGCGGCGCCAAGGGTGGCGGCGAAATCGGCGGCGGCCTCGCCGATCAGATAGGCCTTGCGCACCCGCGGGAAGAACGGCGCCAGCGGCGTGATGCCGCCGGCCTTGGGCTTGCCGCCGGCGATCCAGAACACATTGTCGAAGCTGGCCAGGGCCCGCTCCGCCGCATCCGCATTGGTGGCCTTGCTGTCATTGACGAACAAGACCGGCCCGCGGGTCCCCACCTGCTCCATGCGGTGGGCAAGGCCGGGAAAGCGCGTCATGCCCACGGCGATCACTTCATACGCCAGCCCGATGGCATGGGCCGCCGCGAACGCCGCCGCCGCATTCTGCGCATTGTGCGCGCCGCGCAGGGAGCCGATGCCAGCGAGCGGCAGGCGGAAGCGCTCCACGCCGCCTTCGCTCACCACCAGCGTCTCGCCGTCCAGCCAGATGCCGTCGGCCAGCACGCGCTTGACGGAAATGCGCACCACATGCTGGCCGCGGGCTTCCGCCCGATCGGCGATGGCGCGGGAAAAATCGTCATCCACCCCCACCACCGCGGTGCCGCCCGGCTGCACGCCGGCGATCAGCCGCTCCTTGATGGCGGCGTACTGGGTGATGTCGCCGTGGCGATCCAGATGGTCCGGCGTGAGGTTGAGATGCACGCCCACGGACGGATCGAGGCCGGGGGCGAGATCGATCTGGTAGGAGGAGCACTCGATCACATGCACCCGCCCGGACTTGGGCGGCTCCAGGGACAGGATGGCGGTGCCGATATTGCCGCCCATCTGCACATCGCGCCCGCCCACCTTCAGCAGATGCGAGATCAGCGCCGTGGTGGTGGATTTGCCATTGGTACCGGTGATGGCGACGAAGGCCGAGGTGCGGTTGAGCGCCTTGCGGGCGCGGCAGAACAATTCGATGTCGCCGATCACCTCGACGCTGGCGGCGCGGGCCAGCGCCACCGACCAGTGGGGCGCGGGATGGGTGAGCGGCACGCCCGGCGCCAGCACCAGCGCGGCAAGGGTGCTCCAGTCGAGCGTCCGCAGATCGGTGACGGTGAGGCCGGCGGCGGTGGCCCGCTCGCGCCCGGTGGCGCCGTCGTCGAACGCCACCACCTGGGCGCCGCCGGCCACCAGCGCCTGCGCCGTGGCCAGACCCGAGCCGCCGAGCCCGAACACGGCCACGGTGCGATCCTTGAACGAAGTGACGGGAATCATGAAACCCTGCATCCGTGCGCAAGCGCCCGTCCCCTCCGGGGCGGGTCGTCGTGAAAGCGGCGGGAAGCGCGCCCGCCCGTCCGGCGGAGCGACGCCGGGCCAACGCCCGGCTCCCGGGGCGCGCGGCCCCGAAGCGGAGCCGGCGAACCGGCGGGAGAATACCGTCTTGCGCGCCGCCGTCGAGGTGGGAGGATGGCGGGGCCGCACCATCGCCCGGTCGCATTTGGCAGGCATGGCAGAATCGCGCCATTGAGACCGCGCCCGCGCTGCTCTAGGTTCGCGCTTCGTTCCGAATTTCGTGTGCCTCGACAGAAGGAAACATCATGGCTGTCCCGTCCGCTGACATCGCCCGCATCATCGCCGGCGAGATCGCCGCGAAGCCCGCCCAGGTGGCGGCGGCGATTGGGCTGCTGGACGAAGGCGCCACGGTTCCCTTCATCGCCCGCTACCGCAAGGAAGCCACCGACGGGCTGGACGACACCCAGTTGCGCACCTTGGAGGAGCGCCTGTCCTATCTGCGCGAGCTGGAAGCCCGCCGGGCCAGCGTGCGCCAGTCCATCGACAGCCAGGGCAAGCTTACCGATGAACTGAGCGCCAAGATCGCCGCCGCCGCCACCAAGGCGGAGCTGGAAGACCTGTACCTGCCCTACAAGACCAAGCGCCGCACCAAGGCCGAGATCGCCCGCGAGCGCGGCCTCGGGCCGCTGGTGGAGGCGATCCTCGCTGATCGGACCGTCGAGCCGGCGACGCTGGCCGCCCGCTTCCTCACCGAAGAAGTGCCGGACACCAAGGCGGCGCTGGATGGCGCCCGCGACATATTGGTGGAGATGTTCGCGGAGAATGCGGATCTGGTGGGCCGCCTGCGCACTCACATGCGCACCAATGCCCGGCTGGTGTCCAAGGTCATCCCCGGCAAGGAAGAGGCGGGGGCCAAGTTCCGCGATTATTTCGACCATGCGGAGCGCTGGTCCCAGGTGCCGAGCCACCGGGCGCTGGCCATGCTGCGCGGGCGTAACGAGGAGTTCCTGGCCCTCGATCTGGAAGTGGATTGGGACGACCCTTCCCCCATCAAGCCGGTGGAGCGGATGATCGCCGCCGCCTACAATGTCGGCAACGGGCCGGGCGACGCCTTCCTGCGCGATGTGGCGCGCTGGGCCTGGCGCGTGAAGCTCTCCCTGCATCTGTCCATCGACCTCATGACCGCCATGACCGAGCGGGCCGAGGAAGAAGCGATCCGGGTGTTCGCCCGCAATCTCAAGGACCTGCTGCTGGCGGCCCCGGCCGGCTCGCGCACCACCATGGGCCTTGATCCCGGCATCCGCACCGGGGTGAAGGTGGCGGTGGTGGACGGCACCGGCAAAGTGCTGGAGACCAGCACCATCTATCCGTTCCAGCCCAAGAACGATCTGATGGGCGCCAGCGCGCAGATCGCCCACCTGATTGCCAAGCATAAGGTGGAGCTGATCGCCATCGGCAACGGCACCGCCAGCCGCGAAACCGAGAAACTGGCCGCCGACGTCATCGCAAAAATGCCTGCGCCAAAGCCCCGCACCGTGGTGGTGAGCGAAGCCGGCGCCTCGGTCTATTCCGCCTCCGCTTTGGCGGCGGCGGAAATGCCGGATCTGGACGTGTCACTGCGCGGCGCGGTGTCCATCGCCCGCCGGCTCCAGGACCCACTGGCGGAACTGGTGAAGATCGAGCCCAAGGCCATCGGGGTGGGCCAATATCAGCACGACGTGGACCAGAGCCGCCTCGCCAAGGGCCTCGACGCGGTGGTGGAAGATGCGGTGAATGCAGTCGGCGTCGATCTCAACACCGCCTCGGCGCCGCTGCTTTCGCGCATCTCGGGCCTGGGACCGGCCTTGGCGGACGCCATCGTCGCCCATCGCGACGCGGTGGGGGCGTTCTCCAATCGCAAGGAGCTGCTGAAGGTCGCCCGCCTCGGGCCGCGCACGTTCGAGCTGTGCGCCGGCTTCCTGCGCATCTCCGGCGGCAAGGAGCCGCTGGATGCCTCCAGCGTGCATCCGGAAGCCTATGGTCTCGCCAAGAAAATCATCGCCGCCTGCGGACGCGACGTGCGCGCGCTCATGGGCGACAGCGCCACGCTGAAGAGCCTCGACGCCGCCGCTTTCGTGGACGAGCGCTTCGGCCTGCCCACGGTGCGGGACATTCTTGCCGAGCTGGAAAAGCCCGCCCGCGATCCCCGCCCGGAGTTCAAGACCGCCACCTTCGCGGAGGGGGTCAACACCATGGGCGATCTCAAGCCCGGCATGCTGCTGGAAGGCACGGTGACCAATGTGGCCGCCTTCGGCGCCTTCGTGGACATCGGCGTCCACCAGGACGGTCTGGTGCATGTCTCAGCGCTCGCCGACCGCTTCGTGAAGGACCCGCACGACGTGGTCAAAGCCGGCGACGTGGTGAAGGTGCGGGTGGTGGAGGTGGATGTGCAGCGCAAGCGCATCGCCCTCTCCATGCGCAAGGACGGTGGCGAGGCCGGCGCGTCCGGTGCCCGCCCCCAGGGCGGCCCGCCGCAAGGGCGCCCGCTGCCCGGCGGCAAGTTCAGCACAGGTCCGAAGCCTGCCGCCGGCGGCGACAACCGCCGACCCCAGCCCCCCGCCGACGGCCCGCTGGCCGCAGCGCTGGCGGAGGCCATGCGGCGCAAGGGCGGCTGAGCCAAGCGAGGCGCCGGTCCTGTCTGGCGCCTCTGTTCCCAACCCACGGACGAGGAGGGCTGCATGCCGCAAAAGGTCATCGGACTGCTGGGCGGCATGAGCTGGGAAAGCTCGGCGGAATATTACCGCATCATCAACACGCAGGTGCGCGACCGGCTGGGCGGGCTGCATTCGGCCCGCTGCCTCCTGTGGTCGTTCGATTTCGCCGACATCGAGACCTTGCAGGCGGCCGACCGCTGGGACGCGGCGACCGCATTGATGATCGATGCCGCCCAGCGCCTGGAGCGCGGCGGGGCGGATGTCCTGGTGATCTGCACCAACACCATGCACCGCATGGCCGATGCGGTGCAGGCAGAGGTCAGCATCCCCTTGCTGCATATCGCCGATCCGACGGCCGCGCGCATCCGCGCCGCTGGGCTGTCGCGCGTGGGTTTGCTGGGCACGGCCTTCACCATGGAGCAGGAGTTCTACAAGGGCCGGCTCATCGCCCGGCACGGATTGGACGTGCTGGTGCCGGAAACGGACGACCGCGCCCTGGTGCATCGGGTGATCTATGACGAACTGGTGCAGGGCCGCATCGAGCCGGCTTCGCGGCGGGCCTATGCGGGCGTGATCGACCGCCTGGTGGCGCGCGGCGCGCAGGCCATCATTCTCGGCTGCACCGAGATCATGCTGCTGGTGCGCCCGCAGGACAGCCCGGTGCCGCTGTTCGACACCACCGCCCTGCATGCGCAAGCCGCCGTGGACTGGTCGCTGGCGCCGGACTGACGCGGCGCCGGCGCCACCGCGGCGAGGGTCGGCAGGACGCCGGCCAGCCGGTCTTCGGCCAGGTGCCGCTCCGGTCAAGCCCGCCGCAGGCGCATGGGCATGAGGGTCGGCACCGATGGCGCGGCGGGACGCCCGCAGCGGGACAGTCACCTGGTCACAGCAACGGTGACGCCTCGGCCACCGGCGCCGGCATAGGTGAGGTCCCACGGCTGACGATCCCAAGCGCGGGAGCTGCGTTCACGAGCCCCGAGTGAAGCCCCGTCAGCGCATCCAGGGCAAGACGAGGCGGCGCGTGGACGAGGCTTGGTGGACAGAGGCCTGCAAGCGCTGCACCGCTTCATCCCGCTCCGCCTCCGCGCCGGCCGCGCGGGACACGGCCACGTCCCGTAACGCCGCAAGGGCGGCCCGCTGCACCTCTAGATCTGCCGCAGCCGCCTGCGCAGCCAGCAACTGATGCGCCAAGGTATCCCGTGCGGATATTGCCGCATCCGCTTGCCGGGCGCTTGCAGTCACTTCGGCGGCGAGATCCTCAAGACGTGCGGTCAGTGCCGCGCCGTCCGCCTGTGCCGCAGAAGCGCATCGCGCTCGACGGTGAGCTGCGCCTGATGGGCACGCAGGCCAGCGAGCGCCGCCGCATGGTCCGAAAGGGCGGCGGTCAGCGCAGCGCTGGCCGCCACCTGCGCAGCGACGAGGACGTCCCGCTCGGTGGCCCAATCCCGCGCGGCGGCTTCCAACTCGGTGACGTGGCGCGCCATCACCACCCGCTCCGCCGCCGCGGCATCCGCTTCCGCCACCTGCGCGGCAACGGCGGCCTGCGCCTCGCTCAATTGGTGCGCCAGATCCTCACGCGCCATTTCCGCGGCAGACGCCCGGCCAACAACCGCCTCGGCCTCGACCACCAGCACCGCGATGCGGGCTTCCAGGACGTCAATGGTCGCCTTTGCCCCGCTCAGCTGGTGTGTCAGATCCTCCCGCGCCGTCTCCGCCGCAGCCGCCCGCCCGACAGCCGCCTCGGCCTCCGCCGCCAGCGTCGCGCTCCGGGCTTCCAGGGCGGCAATGGTCGCCTGCGCCGCGCTCAGTTGCTGCGCCAGATCCTCCCGCGCCGACTCCGCCGCAGCCGCCCGCCCGACAGCCGGCTCGACCTCCGCCGCCAGCGCCGCGCTCCGGGCCTCCAGGGCGGCACCGGCCGCTTGCGCCGCGCTCAGTTGCTGCGCCAGATCCTCCCGCGCCGACTCCGCCGCAGACGCCCGCCCGACAGCCGCCTCGGCCTCCGCCGCCAGCGTCGCGCTCCGGGCTTCCAGGCCGGCGATGGCGGCCTGCGCCCCGCTCAATTGGTGCGCCAGATCCTCCCGTGCCGTCTCCGCCGCAGACGCCCGCCCGACGGCCGCCTCGGCCTCCGCCGCCAGCGCGGCGCTGCGCGCGTCCAGCGCGGCGATGGCGGCCAGCGCCCCGCTCAATTGGTGCGCCAGCGCGTCGCGCTCGGGGAGAAGGCCCGCGGTGGCATCGGCTCGCCGGTTGGCCTCCGCCAGCTGCGCACCAAACACGCGGCGGTTGCCAGCCACGAAGAATTCATGCCGCTGCCACTCAGCCACAGCGGCGTCCTTCATGGTCTCCACGAAATCGGCACTCTGCTGCGTGTAGCAGGTGGCGCGGATCATCTTGGTGAATTGCCCCAGAGTATCCACCACACTCTGCACAGAGCGGACCTCAAGGGGCGAGATCTCGAAGCGGGGGCTGGCGTCCGACAAATCCACCGGCGCGCCGACCATATGCGAGAGCTGCGCCCCCACCGTGCGCTGCAGATCCGGTCGGCTGGTCAAGGCGGTCACGTCCACCACCAGATCGCTGTCGGCATAGGCATGGGCGGAGACATACAGGTGCAGCAGCAAGAACGCCTGGAACAGCATTTCGTCGGTCGGCGAGATGGTGCGCCGCGCCGACCAGTCATCGACCATGGCCAGGAACGGATCGTGCCGGGACCCTTTAAGCGTGGCGTCGATCGTGTTCAGGAAATAGGGGTTTCCCGCCATCGCCTGCCCGGCATAGGAGGCCCATTGGTGGAACAGATTGCGATGGGCAAACACCGCGCGGCCCCCGAAGGCTTTGCGCAGGGCGCGGACCCGCCCAAGGGTGCGGGTGCAGGTGAGCACGGGGATCTTGCGGCTGGCATAAGCATGGGAGATCAGCAGTTCGACATAGGCCTTCTCCTCCGGGTCCAGCTCGCCATCCAGACCGCCGGAGGGAATGAACGACTCCAGGGCCATGCGCGGAGATAAGCCGGCGATTCCGCCGCCGGCTTTGAACAGCGGCAGGTATTCCAGGAAATAAGGTGCGGTTGCGGGATGCTTGGAGTCCCAAAACATGTAGTCGCAGGTGGCGACGTCGCTGATCCCGAACTTCGCCAGTCCCTCGTTGAAAATCTCATAATAGGCCAGCGTGTGCGGACTGACGCGCAGCTTGCTCCACAGCCAGGTGCTGGAGGTGCGGAAGCTCGAATGCAGGAAGATTGGCGAGACATCCAGCTGCGCGACCGATTGCGGCGTCTTCCTGCCGGCCGCCGCCGGAAGGCGGGCAAGCGCCCCACCCGGCGCCTCGTCCCGGCGCGCGCGACGCGGCCGGGCACGCGCGGCAGCAAACAGGATGAGCCCGGGGTCCCGGGTCAGTGTTGCCATCGTAACTTCCCTAGGTGACGACGCAGGTCAGCACCCGTCCAAACCTGAAGTCGCAAAAACCCAACGCGATCAACGATCACTTTTTCTTTTCCTGGCCACTTGGCCAAATAGAACAGAGGGGAAATGTCCTCGACAGATCGCAATTCGACGTGAACAGATGCTTACCTCCGAGTCTACGCGACTCTTAGGCTCGCGTAATTCAATTAAGGAGCACAATCAGAGCTGGCTTTCAAGGTATTCGAAGTTGCGTTTTGACGGGTAAATGCAAAGCTTGCGGTATAATCGCTTGGAATTATGTTTTGTATTGCAGCGCATCAATCAGGGTGCATTGCGACCGGGGCGCAGCCCCAGATCTGGATGGCGCGCCATGGCCTTCCCTGAAGGCGCGCGGCGGCGCCGGCCGCATGTCCGGCCGGTCGCTCGTTGTCCAAGAGGAGAGCCGGTCGCCCGCTCGGGCGCGATCCCGCAGATCGGCGCGGGCTCTCGAGAATTTCTATCTATCTGTTTTGTCGCGTTTCTTCACGCGAACCGGGACCGAGGTCGCTCGAAAACGCGCTAGGCCGTCAGGCGGGCGGCATGCCAGGTAATATGGTCGGCCATGAAAGTGGAGATGAAGTAATAGGAATGGTCATAGCCCTCCCGCAGGTTGAGCGTGAGGGGGATACCGGCGGCCGCACAGGCGGCCGCCAGCAGCTGCGGCCGCAGACCAGTGTCCAGGAACGGATCGGCGGTGCCCTGGTCCACCAGGAACTCCGGGAAGCGATAGCCGTCGGCGATCAGCGCGGTGGCATCATGCGCCCGCCACGCGGCGAGGTCCGGCCCCAGATACTTTTCCAGCGCCGGGCGCGACCAGTCGGCGGTGGAGGGCTGCACGATGGGCGCGAAGGCCGAGCAGCTCTTGAAGCGGTCGGGATGCTTCAGCGCCAGGGTCAGCGCCCCATGTCCGCCCATGGAATGGCCGAAGATGCCCTGCCGCGCCATGTCGGCGGGAAACTGCTCCGCCACCAGCGCCGGCAGTTCGCCCATCACATAGGAGGCCATGCGGTAATTGGCGGCGAACGGCGGCTGGGTGGCGTCCAGGTAGAAACCGGCACCTGAGCCGAACTGCCAATTGTCCGGCTCGTCCGGCACCCCTTCGCCGCGCGGGCTGGTGTCCGGGCACACGATCATCACGCCCAAGGCGGCGGCGGCGGCGCGGTATTCGCCCTTCTCCATGACATTGGCATGGGTGCAGGTGAGGCCCGATAGATACCACAGCACCGGCACCGGCCCCCGCGCCGCCTGGGGCGGCACGAAGACGGCGAAGGTCATGTCGGTGCCGGTGGCGGCGGAGGCGTGGCGGTAGACGCCCTGCACGCCGCCATGGGCGCGCACCTTAGACAGGCTGTGCATCAATAGATCACCACCGAGCGGATGGACTTGCCGTCATGCATCAGCGCGAAGGCGGTGTTGATCTCCTCCAGCGGCATGGTGTGGGTGATGAGATCATCGATGTTGATCTTCCCCTCCATGTACCAGTCCACGATCTTCGGCACGTCGGTGCGCCCGCGGGCGCCGCCGAAGGCCGAGCCGCGCCAGTTGCGCCCGGTCACCAGCTGGAACGGCCGGGTGGCGATTTCCGCCCCCGCCGGCGCCACGCCGATGACGATGGAAGTGCCCCAGCCGCGATGGCAGGCCTCCAGCGCCTGGCGCATCACGTTCACATTGCCGGTGCAGTCGAAGGTGAAGTCGGCGCCACCGTCGGTGAGGTCCTGCACCGCCTGCACCACCTTGTCCGAGCCCACGTCGAGGGGGTTGATGAAGTCGGTCATGCCGAACGTCTTCGCGATCTCCACCTTGGCGGGATTGATGTCCACGCCGATGATCTTGTCCGCCCCCACCATGCGGGCGCCCTGGATCACATTGAGGCCGATGCCCCCGAGGCCGAACACCACCACGTTCGCACCCGGCCACACCTTGCCGGTATAGACCACGGCGCCGATGCCGGTGGTCACCCCGCAGCCGATGTAGCAGATCTTGTCGAAGGGGGCGTCCTCGCGCACCTTGGCCAAAGCGATCTCCGGCAGCACGGTGAAGTTCGAGAAGGTCGAGCAGCCCATGTAGTGGAAGATCTCGCCGCCATCGCAGGAGAAGCGCGAGGTGCGGTCCGGCATCAGGCCCTGGCCCTGGGTGGCGCGGATGGAGGTGCACAGGTTCGAGCGCTGCGACAGGCAGGTTTTGCACTGCCGGCATTCCGGCGTGTAGAGCGGAATGACGTGGTCGCCCACCTTCAGCGAGGTGACCCCGGCGCCCAGCTCGCGCACGATGCCGGCGCCCTCATGGCCCAGGATGGCGGGGAACTTGCCCTCGGAATCCAGCCCGTCCAGCGTATAAGCGTCGGTGTGGCACACGCCGGTGGCCATGATCTCCACCAGCACCTCGCCGGGCTTCGGCCCGCCGATCTCGATGGTCTCGATGGTCAAGGGCTTCTTGGCTTCCCAGGCGACGGCGGCACGGGTTTTCATGGGACGACCTCTTGAAACGGGGCGGCAGCCGGACGGCCGCGGCACGCAGGGGATCACTCAGCCGGCAGGCGGCGCGCTTATTCGGCCGCTTCGCCCTGGGGCAATGCGGCATAAGGGGCATTGGGGTCGCCCGGCGCGGTCTCCCACGCCAGGCCCGGAATGGCGACGATGCGCTGGCCCCGGCCATCGGTGCGGCACACGATGGCGCCCTGCTCTTCCATATAGGCCAGGATGCGCCGGGCCCGGCCGGACGAGCGGCTGCCATAGGCATGGGCCACCGCCGCGTCAGAGGGGCAGGGCTGGGTCTCGAAGGCGGCGCGGGCCAGCACCAGGAACACGCTCTGCATGTCCTCCGGCAGATGGCCGGCCATGGCGATGACCTCGCCCCAGGGCGAGCCCTCCTTGTCCAATTCGGCGCTGTCGATGCCCGCATGGGCGATGGCGAGGCGGCGGCGGAAGGCGCGCAGGCTCAAGGGCTCGCCGGTGATGCGGCGGATCCGGCAGCGCACCAGGAAGTCCTGGTAGAGCACCGCGGCGGTGCGGAAGCCTGCTTCCGGGTCGGTGAGGATCTCGCGCAGCGCCATGTCGATGGCTGCCTGCCGCTCCTCCGGCGCCATGGCCGGGGCGGCGGGCGCGGTGGCCGCCGGGGTGCGGGTGGCGCGGGCCAATTGGGCGAGGATGTCGGCGGTGGGCACGGGGGCCGGCGCGCGGCGGGGCGGCGGCGGCAGGCGGTCCTCGTCGGGCGCGGCGGTGAAGATCAGGTCCTGGGCGTCGCTGTCCTCCATGCGGCCGGGCAAGGGCAGCAGCTTGGGGCTGACGGAGCGGGCGCCGGTTTCCACGGCGCCGATCCTGATCGGGACCGGCCGGCGGGACAAGGCCGGGCCGAGCGCCACGAAATGCCCGGACTGGAGATCGCGGAACATCTCCGCCTGCCGGCGCTCCATGCCCAGAAGATCGGCGGCGCGGGCCATGTCGATGTCGAGAAAGGTGCGGCCCATGAGAAAGTTGGAGGCTTCCGCCGCCACATTCTTGGCGAGCTTGGCCAGGCGCTGCGTGGCGATCACCCCCGCCAGGCCGCGCTTGCGGCCGCGACACATGAGATTGGTCATGGCCCCGAGCGAGACCTTGCGGGCTTCGTCGGAGACCTCGCCGGCGGCGGCGGGGGCAAACAGCTGCGCCTCGTCCACCACCACCAGCATGGGATACCAATAGTCGCGCTCGGCCTCGAACAGCCCGCCCAGGAAGGCGGCGGCGGCGCGCATCTGCTGCTCGCTGTCCAGGCCCTCCATGTCCAGCACCACGGAGACGCGATGCTGGCGGACCCGGGCGGCGACGCGGTGGAGATCGGCCTCATTGCGGGCGGCATCCACCACCACATGGCCGTAGCGCTCGGCCAGCGAGACGAAATCGCCTTCGGGATCGATGATCGCCTGCTGCACCCAGGGCACGCTCTGCTCCAGCAGGCGGCGCAGCAGATGCGACTTGCCCGAGCCGGAATTGCCCTGCACCAGCAGGCGGGTGGCCAGAAGCTCTTCGAGATCGAGGACCGCCGGGGTGCCCTGGCTGGAGAGACCGAGATCGATCGAAACCTTCATCGGCCTTCAGTCCTCACGTCACCGGCGCCCGACCGCGCCGCGCTGCCCACATCGTATCAGGTTTGCCGACGGGGCACGCTTGGCGTGCGGCGCCGCTGGTGGACAACGCTCCGCGCGCCCAGACGCGCCATCGAGATCTGGCCGCCCCAGTTCATACCGATTCCCCTCCCGGTTTCAACCGCCGCCGGTGCAGGGGAGGGATGCGGCCTCAGCCCTCGGCGGTGCCGCGGTCCCGGTCGGGATGGTGGAACAGCAGCACCACCACCACCGAGGAGAAGGCCATGGCCGCCATCAGGATGAAGCCATCGGTGAACGAGCCGCGCAGATTGAGCACCGCGCCGGTCACCACTGGGGCCAGGAACCCGGCCAGCGCAAAGGCGAAGTCCATGATGCCCAGCGCCGTTGCCGCCCGCTGCGGCACGACGTCCACATTCACCGCATAATAGGCCGCGTTCGCCCCCATAGAGGCGGCCACCGCCACGGTGATGCCGCCGATGGCCACCGCCAGATTGTCGGTGAGCGCCACCGGCACGATGGCCAGTGCCGCCACCAATTGGCTCCCGGCGATCAGATAGGAGCGGGCCACCCGCAGCCGACCGGTGGTCTTCAGCAGATGATCCGACCAGCGGCCCATGGCCCACAGCACCACGGCGGCGGACACCCAGGGCAGCACGGTGAACAGGCCCACCGCCCCGAGCTTCAGCTTGTAGGCCTGCTCCAGATAGCTGGGCAGCCAGGACATGAAGAAGAACAGGAAATAGCCGAACACGAAGAAGGCCCAGTAATTGGCCAGCAGGGTGGGCGTGGTCAGCAGCCGGCGGATCAGCGCGCCCTGAAGCTCCGGGATGTGCGCCGCAGGCCGCGGCGGAGCGCCGGCGCCGGTGCCCTGGATGTGGGCCAGTTCGGCGGCATTGACGAACCTGGACTTGGCCGGATCATCCCGGAACAGGAAATACCAGGCCGGCACCCACACCACTGAGAGTGCGAACAGCACCGCGAAGGTCGCCCGCCAATCCAACCAGCCGAGCAATTGGGTGACGATCGGGCCGCCGATGGCCAGCGCCAGCGGCACCGCCACCAGAGCATTGCCCAAGGCGGTCGCCCGCTCGTGCGGCGCCAGCCAGTGGCTGACCGCCCCGGTCAGCGCCGGGAAGTTCGGCCCCTCCGACACCCCCAGCAGCACCCGCGCCGCATAGAGCGTCATAAAGCCGCCGGCCGCCGCCGTGGCGCCGATGGACAGGCTCCACAGGATGGCGGCGCAGGTCAGCACGATCCGCGCGCCATAGCGATCCACCGCGAAGCCGCCCAGCAAAGTGGTGATCGCATAGCCGATGCCGAAGGCGCCGAGAATGCTGCCGGCGGCGGCCGGCGACAGGCCGAGGTCCCGCTCCATCATGGGGATGGCATAAGAGATGGCGGCGCGGTCGATGTAATTGACCACCGTGATGGCGAACAGCAGGAAGATCACGAACCAGCGGTATCTGCTGGCGCGCGCGCCGGCCCCGGACATTGCACTCATGCCGCTCCCCCCTGGCGCCCCCGGCGCAGACGCGGATGTTAGCCCGGAAGTGGCGCCGAGGGGATCCCAGACAACTGCGGATGCACGCGTTTATACCGAGTGCCCGCGCGACCCGAAAGGCGGCTCTGGCCATGGCGGACGCGTTCGGGCAATGACGACCTGCGGGCCGCGATGGCCGCTCAGGAACCTTGATCCATGCCGGTGCGCCCTTTGGTCCGCTTTCCCGATCCGCGCCTGCGGGCCGTGGCCAGCCCCGTGTCGGCGTTCGACGACGCCCTGACCGCTTTGGCCGCAGACCTGCTGGAGACGCTGCACGCGGCGCCCGGCATCGGCATCACCGCCCCCCACATCGGCGTGGCGCAGCGCGTGGTGGTGCTCGATCTGCCGGAGGCGGGGGTGTCCTATTATGTGAACCCGGAGATGATCGCCGCCTCCAGCGACCTGCAGCGCCACCCCGAGGGCAGCGTCTCGATGCCCGGCGTGGTGGAAGAGGTGGAGCGCCCCGCCTGGGTCACCGTCCGCTACCAGGACCTGGCCGGCGCGCCGCAGGAGATCACCGCCGAGGGGCTGCTCTCCGTCTGCCTGCAGCACGAGATCGATCAGCTGGATGGCATCTTCTGGACCCAGAAGCTGTCCCGCCTGAAGCGCGACCGGGTGGTGAAGCGCTACGAGAAGCTCCAGCGCGCCGGCTGACCGGTCTCAGAGCACAGCAGAGGCCGCCGCCGGCGAATGGGCCAGGGCGTGGGCCATATATTCCAGCGCGTGCCGCACCTTGTCTCGGCCCACCGGGCCGCCGAGGCAGACGCGGGCGGCTTCCGGCGGGGCGCCATCCACGCAGAAGGCATCGCTGGCGACGATGCCAATGCCGGTGGCCTGCATGTGGCCGACAAAGGCCGAGCGGGTCCAGGGCGCCGGCAATTCCACCCATAGGTTGAAGCTGAGCGGATCGGCCCGGAAACTGCCCGTGGGCAGGATTTGCGTGGCGAGCGCCTGGCGGGCAGCGGTCTCGGCGCGGATGAAGCGCAGGATGGTGTCGGCGGTGCCATCCTCGATCCAGCGGGTGGCCAGCGCCACGGTGAGCGGGGAGGCCATGACATTGGCCGCCCGCAGCGCCGCGGCGAACGGCCAGCCGGCCCGCGCTTCCGGGGCGATCACATAGGCCGCCCGCAGGCCGGCGCCGATGCACTTGGCTAGGCCCGCCACATGCCAGGTCAGATCGGGCGCGATGGCGGCAAACGGCGGCAGGCCATGGGCGGGGATGAAGCCGTAGGCATCATCCTCGACGATCTTGAGATTGAACCGCCGGGCCACCGCCACGATGGCGGCGCGGCGCGGTTCGGGAATGGTCAGCGTGGTAGGGTTCTGCAGGGTCGGGTTGAGATAGAGCGCCTTGGGCGACAGGCTGCGGCAGGCCGCCGCCAAGGCATCGGGATCGATGCCGTCGCCATCCATGGGCAGGCCCACCAGCTTCAGGCCCAGTTGGGCAGCGATGGAGCGGGCGCCGGGATAGGTGAGCGCCTCGCACAGCACCACGTCGCCGGCCTTGGCCAGCAGGCCGAAGATGCCCAGCAGGGCCGCATGGGCGCCGGGGGTGACGAAGATGCGCTCCTGCGCCGGCACCAAAGCGCGCCGCCCCAGCCAGGCGGAGGCGGCATCCTTGTCCGCGGGCGCGCCGCCGAAGCTCTGATAGCGCAGCAGGGCCACCAGATCGCGCGAGACCTCCACCAGGCCCTCCTGCATGCGGGCGATCAGTTCGGGATCATCCGGCTCCGGCGGCAGGTTCATGGTGAGATCCACCAGATCCGGCCGGGCGGAAGGCGCCCGCGCCGCCGCGCGCGGCACGCCGCGCACGAAGGTGCCCTGCCCGACGCGGGATTCCACGAGGCCCCGCTTCTGCGCCTCCACATAGCCGCGCGCGACGGTGGTGAAGTCGATGTCCAGGCGGCTCGCCAATTTGCGCTGCGGCGGCAGGCGATCGCCGATGGACAGCCGGCCGGCCTTGATGTCGTCGGCGATGATGTCGGCGATGGCGAGATAGCGCGGCTTGTCGCTGCGCGTCAGATCCGGCGTCCAGTCGGGCATGGGGTGGGGTGTCTTCTCCGCACGAACGGCCTGCTTCCGCCCGTTCAAAATTGACTGTATAGTGTTGCATCGCTGGCTTGTCACCTGGATCCCGCATCGGGCGACGAAACATCGCGCGCAGCCGGGGGCGGTGGGACTGATCGCAGAACGGGCAAACCCCTGGCGCATCCGTGCGCGTTTGATCGTCGCGCAGGCACCGCCCGCACCGCTGAATCCTCTCTATTGAATGTATTAAAGACTGCAATTTGCATGCATTGCTGATGTTATGTGCAGTCTGTCAATTGGCACATTGATTGCAAATTTCCCCTCGTGACCGCCCTTGCCCCGCCGCAAGGCCGCCGGTCTCCCAACGAGGAGAGAACGATGCCCGCCGTGACCGCCCCCGCCCACCAGAAGGGTGATTTCTTCGTCGACTACGAGGACAAGAAGTTCGAGGACGTCAAAGCCCAGCCGGGCGAAAAGGCCCTGGTCACCTTCCATACGGTGGCCTTCGAGGGCTCCATCGGCTTCGTGAACCTGCTGCAGGCAACCCGCCTCAAGCGCAAGGGCTTTGACACCTCCATCCTGCTCTACGGCCCCGGCGTGACGCTGGGCGTGCAGCGCGGCTTCCCGAAGCTGGGCGACGAGGCCTTCCCCGGCCACATGAACTTCAACAACCAGATCACCAAATTCATCGAGGAAGGCGGCAAGGTCTATGCCTGCCGCTTCGCGCTCCAGGCGCTTTACGGCCATGGCGAGCCCTCGCTGATCCCCGGCATCATCCCCATCAGCCCGCTGGACGTGCTGGATCTGGTGCTGCTCCACCGCCGCGACAACGCCTTCATCCTCGACACCTGGACCCTCTGAGCCGGACGCGCGGAAAGGAGGCCGCCATGGCGGAGAAGAGAACGGTGCGGGTCGCCGCGGTGCAGATCGCGCCCGATCTCGACGACGGCGCCCGCACGCTGGATCGGGTGCTGGCCGCGCTCGCCGAGGCGGCCTCCAAGGGGGTGCAGATGGTGGTCTTTCCCGAGACCTTCCTGCCCTGGTACCCCTATTTTTCCTTCGTGCTGCCGCCGGTGCTGACCGGCGGCGAGCACATGCGGCTCTATGAGCATGCGGTCATCGTGCCCGGCCCGGTGACCGAGGCCATCGCGTCCGCCGCCCGCCGCCATGGAATGGTGGTGGTGCTGGGCATCAATGAGCGCGACCACGGCTCGCTCTACAATGCCCAGCTGATCTTCGACGCCGACGGCACGCTCCTGCTCAAGCGCCGCAAGATCACCCCCACCTTCCACGAACGGATGATCTGGGGCCAGGGCGACGGCGCCGGACTGAAGGTGGTGGAGACAAAGGTGGGCCGCGTCGGCGCGCTGGCCTGCTGGGAGCATTACAATCCCCTCGCCCGCTATGCCTTGATGGCGCAGCACGAGGAGATCCACGCCGCGCAGTTTCCCGGCGCGCTGGTGGGGCCGATCTTCGCCGAGCAGATCGAGGTCACCATCCGCCACCACGCGCTGGAGAGCGGCTGCTTCGTGGTCAATGCCACCGGCTGGCTGACCGAGGAGCAGGTGGCCCGCATCTCGCCGGACGAGAAGCTGCGCAAGGCCCTCACCGGCGGCTGCATGACGGCGATCATCTCGCCCGAGGGCAGCCATATTGTTCCCCCGCTCACCAGCGGCGAGGGGCTGCTGGTGGCGGATCTCGACATGGCCCTCATCACCAAGCGCAAGCGGATGATGGACTCGGTGGGCCATTACGCCCGCCCCGAACTGCTAAGCCTCGTGCTCGACACCCGCCCGGCGGTGCCGATGCACACCGACGCCGCCTTTCCGTCCCCGCCATCCTTCGGGAGCCGCCGCGATGAAGCAGACCAGCCCCAGCACCGCCCCTATCCTGCCGCTGCCGACAGCGGAGCTGATGAACGAATTGCAGTCCTACGGGGTCCGGCTCGCTGATCCGGACGCCGGCGCCCAGAGCCGGCGCGGCGGGGCCGGCCCCTCCGACCACAAGGCGCTGACGCTGGACGGCATGACCGTGATGGTGCCGGTGCATACCGCGCCGGCCGCCCGCAGCCCCTATGCGGTGGAAGCGCCCGATGCGAAGGGCGCCAGCCGCATCACCCGCGACGGCCTGCCCATCGCGAAGGTGTCGTTCCCGCTGCGGCCGCGCTTTTATGAGCGCAGCACGGCGGACGGCATTCCCTATTCCAAGATCGCCGTGTTGCATGGGCGGGACGTGCTCGCCACCACCGTGCTGCAGGAGTGTGTGCGCTTCCAGAGCCGCACCAAGACCTGCCAGTTCTGCGCCATCGGCCAGTCGCTGGCGGAAGGCCGCACCATCGCCCGCAAGACCCCGGCGCAACTGGCGGAAGTGGCCAAGGCCGCGGTGGAACTGGACGGCGTCACCCATATGGTGATGACCACCGGCACCCCGCCCGGCAAGGATCGCGGCGCCGCCATCCTCTCCGAGAGTGCGGCGGCGGTGAAGGCTGCCGTGGACCTGCCGATCCAGGCCCAGTGCGAACCCCCGGACAGCGACGCCTGGTTCGCCCGCATGAAAGCGGCGGGCGTGGATGCGCTGGGCATGCATCTGGAAGCGGTGACGCCGGCCGTGCGCGCCCGCATCATGCCGGGCAAGGCGCAGGTGCCGCTGGAGCGCTATTTTTCCGCTTTCGATGCCGCCGTGCCGGTGTTCGGGCGCGGGCAGGTGTCCACTTATATTCTGGCGGGCCTGGGAGACACCAAAGAGGCGATCCTGGGCATGTGCGCGCAGCTCATCGCCCACGGGGTTTATCCCTTCGTGGTGCCGTTCATCCCCATCTCCGGCACGCCGCTGGAAGGCCATGCCGGGCCGACCCCCGGCTTCATGCACGAGATCCTGGCGCCCTTGGCGCAGATGGTCCGCGCCGCCGGCCTCCGCTCCACCGACATCAAGGCCGGCTGCGGCAAGTGCGGCGCCTGCTCGGCGCTCTCCACCTATGAGCGGGGGATCGGCTGATGTTCGATGCCTTCAAGCCGTTCACCGCCAGCGAATTCCAGGTGAAGTTCGCCATCGACCCGTGGGAGCGCGATGGCGCCGCGGCCCTGCGCCGCCGGGTGTTCTGCGGCGAGCAGGGATTGTTCGGCTCGGACGATCGGGACGCCATCGACACCCACGCCATTCCCATCGTCGCCCTGTCCCTGTGGGGCGTCGCGGCGGATGCGGTGGTGGGCACGGTGCGCATCCATGAGCCGGAGCCGGGCATCTGGTGGGGCTCGCGGCTCGCGGTGGCGGAAGACTATCGCAATGTGGGCACGCTGGGCTCCTCGCTGATCCGCCTCGCGGTCTCCTCCGCCCATGCCCGCGGCTGCCGGCGCTTCTTCGCTTATGTGCAGAGCCAGAATGCCTTGCTGTTCCGCCGCCTGCGCTGGCGCACCCTGGAGGTGGTGGATCTGCACGGCCGCCCGCACCACCATATGGAGGCGGACCTGGCCTATTACCCGCCCTTCGCCGCCCCGGAGACCGGGTTCCTGGCCTTCCCCAAGCGGGCAGCGTGATGGAACAGGCGCTTACCACCCTCGCCACCACCCTGCGGGCCAGCGCCGGCCTCGCCGGCAAGGCGGACATTGCCGCGGTGGCGGCGCGGCTCGGCCTGTCGGGCGCCGGCGCGGTGCCGGTGGGCGATGATTGCGCCGCGCTTCCCGATGGCGAGGGCTATCTGCTGCTGGCCATCGAAGGCTTCATGAACGGCTTCGTGGCGGGCGACCCCTGGTTCGCCGGCTGGTGCGGGGTGATGGTCAATGCCTCCGACATCGCCGCCATGGGCGGGCGCCCTTTGGCGGTGGTGGATGCGGTGTGGGCCGATGGCGAAGACGGTGCCGCGCCAGTTCTGGAGGGGCTCGCCGCGGCGTCCTCGGCCTTCGGCATTCCGGTGGTGGGCGGGCACACCAACATCCGCAATGATCGCGGCCAGCTCTCGGTCGCCATCCTCGGCCGCGCCAAGCACCTGCTCACCAGCTTCGATGCCACCCCCGGCCAAAGGCTGGTGGCGGCCATCGATTTGCGCGGGCGCTACCGCGCGCCGTTCGACAATTGGGAAGCCGCCACCGACGCGCCCGCCGGCCGCCTGCGCGGCGATCTGGAACTGCTGCCGCTGATTGCCGAAGCGCGCCTGTCGCGCGCGGCCAAAGACATTAGCCAGGGCGGCCTCGTCGGCACCGCCGCCATGCTGGCGGAATGCTCTGGCGTCGGCATCGCCCTCGACCTTGCCACCGTGCCGCGCCCCGACGGCGTGGATCTCACCCGCTGGCTGCTGACCTTCCCCTCCTTCGGTTATCTGCTGGCGGCGGACCCGCCGGATGTGCACGCGCTCCTCGCCCGTTTTGCCGCCCGCGGCATCGCCGCCGCCGACATCGGCGCGGTGACCGCGGACCAGCGTGTCACACTGAGCGATGGCTCAGGAACCGAGACCATCTGGGACTTCACTCAGCGCCCCTTGCTGGGCTGCGCCCCCAAGGGAGCTGCCGCATGAGGGGGCCGCTCTCTATCGCCATCCTGGCCCATTCCACCAATCCGCGCGGCGGGGTGGCACATGCGCTGGAACTGGGCGACGCCTTGGTGCGGCTCGGCCATCGCGCCTGCGTCCACGCGCCCGACGCCGCCGGACGGGGCTTCTTCCGCGAACCGCTCTGCGAAACCAAAAGCATCCCCGCCCGCCCGGTGACCGGCGACACCACCGCGCTGGTGGAAACCCGCATCGATGACTATCTCGCCCACTTCGCCGATCCGGCCCACCGGACCTTCGACATCTTCCACGCCCAGGACGGCATTTCCGGCAATGCCCTGGCCACCCTGAAGGACCAGGGCCTGATCCGCGCCTTCGCCCGCACCGTCCACCACATGGACGTCTTCGCCGATCCGCGCCTCGCCGCGCTCCAGCAGCGCTCCATTGTCAGCGCCGATGCGCTGTTCGTGGTCAGCCGCACTTGGCAGGCGCACCTGGCCGAGACCTTCGATCGTCACGCCATTCCCGTTGGCAATGGCGTCGACCGCACGCGCTTCACCCCGCGCCCGGATGCCCGCGATGCGGCACTGCGCCAGCGTCTGGGCCTCGGGCCCGGGCCGGTGTTCCTGGCGGTGGGCGGCATCGAGGAGCGCAAGAACACCGTGCGCATCCTGGAGGCCTTCATCCAGGTGCGGGCGCTCTTGCCAACGGCGCAGCTGATCATCGCGGGGGGTGCCTCGCTGCTGGACCACGACGCCTACCGCCGCGCCTTCGCCCACACCCTGCGCGCCAGCCCGCTGCCCCCCGGCGCGGTGATCGAGACCGGGCCGCTGGCGCAGGCGGACATGCCGGCCCTGTATCGCGTGGCAGATGCCCTGGTGTTTCCCTCCCTGAAGGAAGGGTTTGGCCTTGTGGTGCTGGAGGCCATGGCCAGCGGCCTGCCGGTGGTGGCCCCCGCCATCGCCCCGTTCACCGAATATCTGGGGCCGCAGGATGCGGCCTGGTGCGACCCGCTCACCGCCCATTCCATCGCCGACGCCATGATGGCGGTGCGCACCGAGCCGCAGCGCGGCCGGCTGGTGGCGCGCGGCGCCGCCGTCGCCGCCGCCCACGACTGGCGCTCCACCGCCTTGGCCCATCTGGCCGCCTATGAACAGCTGACGGAACCCGCCCATGCCTGAGATGCGCTTCCATATCCGCTGGCCCGACGGGCGGGCGGAGGCCTGCTATTCGCCCTCGCTGGTGATCAAGGACTATCTCGTGCCCGGCGAGAGCTACGAACTGGCGGATTTCCTCGCCCGTAGCCGCACGGCCTTGGGAATCGCCAGCGACCGGGTCGCGGCGCGCTACGGCATGCCGTGCTCGCGCGCCCTCAATCAGCTGGCCCGCATCGAAGCGGCGGCAAGCGCTTTTGCCGACAGCCCCCACCCGCGCGTCAGCGTCGACGCGTTCGACGAATGACTTTCGGAGAGACACCCATGACCACCCCCGCGACCCAGATCCCCCATCATGCCGTGATCGTCATCGGCGGCGGCCAGGCCGGCCTGTCCATGAGCTATTATCTCCAGCAGGGCGGCATCGACCACGCCGTGTTCGAGAAGGGCGAGGCCCTGGCCGCTTGGCGCGACCAGCGCTGGGACAATTTCTGCCTGGTGACGCCCAACTGGCAATGCGCCTTGCCCGGCCATGCCTATGACGGGCCGGAGCCGGACGGCTTCATGAAGAAGGACGAGATCCTCGCCTATCTCGCCGCCTTCAAGGCCAAGGTGGCGGCGCCCTTGTTCGAGCACGTCGCGGTCAAGCGCGTGAGCCTACGGGACGGCGGCGGCTACCATGTGAGCACCAGCGCCGGGGACTTCACCGCCGATCAGGTGGTGGCGGCCTCGGGCGGCTATCACACCCCCATCATTCCGCGCTTTGCTGAGCGCCTGCCCAAGACCATCCTGCAGCTGCATTCCGAGCAGTATCGCAACCCCGCCGCTTTGCCGGACGGCCCGGTGCTAGTGGTGGGCTCGGGCCAGTCCGGCGCGCAGATCGCCGAGGATCTGCATCTGGCCGGGCGCAAAGTGCATCTGGCGGTGGGCGATGCGCCGCGCTGCGCGCGGTTCTATCGCGGCCGCGACGTGGTCACCTGGCTGGCGGACATGGGCTATTACGACATGCCGGTGGAGCGCCATCCCCTGCGCGAAGGGGTGCGCGACAATACCAACCATTATGTCACCGGCCGCGATGGTGGCCGCGACATCGACCTGCGCAAGTTCGCCTTGGAGGGCATGACGCTTTACGGCCTGCTGGGCCATCTGGACGGCGCCACCCTGTCCTTCGCCCCCACCTTGCGCGCGGCGCTGGATGAGGCGGACCGGGTCTATAACGGCATCAACGCCGCCATCGATGCTCATATCGAGAAGGCCGGCATTACTGCGCCGCCGCCCTCGGTCTATCGCCCGGTCTGGCAGCCGGAGGCGGAGCCCGCGTCTTTGGATCTGGCGGCAGAAGGCATCGCGGCGGTGATCTGGTGCATCGGCTTCCAGCCGGATTTCCGCTGGCTGGATGCGCCCGTATTCAACGGCGCCGGCCAGCCCAAGCATCATCGCGGCGTCACCTCGGTGCCGGGGGTCTATTTCCTCGGCCTGCCGTGGCTGCACACCTGGGGCTCGGGCCGCTTCTCCGGCATCGACCGCGACGCCCGCTATCTGGCGGAGCGCATCACCGAGGCGCTGACCGCCGACGGTGCCCCTCGGCTGATGGCGGCCGCAAGCTGACGGCCAGGAGGTCCCCATGAGCATCCTGGTGTTTCCCCGCCGCGCCAGCGCCCCGCCGCCCCCCGCTCGCGGGGTCTCGCCTCTGGCGCCGGCGGTGACGGTCGGCATGCCGCATCTCAGCCTCGGAGGCCTGTCGGAAAGCTGGCTTCTGAAGGAATGCGGCCACCGCCACTGGTTCCTGCTGGCGGGGGCGGCGGGCGTGGCGCTGCCGGATTTCCGCGACGCGGACGGGGCCCCGGTCTATGCCGCCTTCTGCGGCGTGAGCCTGCGGGAGGCCCTGCTGGACGTCGTGGCGGAGAATGACACCCTCACCTTCGCCTCGTCGCTCGCTCATGTGTCCCGCACCCAGTTTTGCAGCCGCCATGTGGCGCGCCTGGGCGAGCTGGTGGTGGCCGAGGTGGAACTGGTCTCGGTGTTCGTGAAGCGCCTGGAGCCGGGGCGCAGTCGCTCCGCCGCCCGCGTGCGGCCGGAGGGCCTGCCGCCCTTCGTGCCCGGCGAAGGGAGCCGCACCGCGGGGTTGGCGGCGGCGCTCCGCAGCGGGCGCTGGGATGCGCATCTGGGGTTTCCGCGCGATGCGGCGCAGGATCTGGGAACGCTGACGCTCAACCCCTGCCCGTCGCAGGATTTCAACGGCGCGCACTTTCTCTACTTCGCGGCCTTCCAGGCCTTCGCCGACCGCGCGGAATGGGAGCTTCTGGCGCCGCCGCCGGGCACCGTAACCATGGAGCGGGACCTCCTCTACCACGGCAATATCGAGCCCGGAGAGCGCGTCATCGCGCGCCTGCGAGGTGTGCGCCGGGCGGGGGCGGACCTCGCCCACTGGCTGGCGCTGGAGCGGGAGGATGGCGGTCGGCTGGCGGATGTCTTCACCCGCCGCCGCCTGCCCTGAACCGGCCTGCCCTTCGGCGCGCCGGCTATTGCTTCTCGATGCCGGCCTTGTCGATCACCGCCGTCCATTTGGCGATGTCGGTCTTCAGGCGGTCGCCCAGTTCCTGCGGCGTGCTGGCCTTCGCCTCGATGCCCAGCTCCAGCAGGCGCTTCTTAACGTCCGGCATGGCCATCACCTCGGTGATCGCCGTGTTGAGCACGGCGATGATCTCCTTCGGCGTGCCGGCGGGGGCGAACAGCGCGTTCCAGGAGGTGACCTCGAAGCCCTTCAGGCCGCTTTCGTCCACGGTCACCAGATCGGGCGTCACCGGCGAGCGCACCGGCCCGGAGGAGGCCAGCACCCGCAGCTTCTTGTCCGCCACCATGCCCTTGGTGGAGGCATAGCTGTCGATCATCAGATCCACATCGCTGCGGGTGGCGGCGATCACCAGATCCGGCGTGGTCTTGTAGGGGATGATGGTGAAATCGATGCCAGCCATGGACTTGAACAGTTCCGCCGACAGATTCTGGCTGGAGCCCACATTGATGGTGCCCACATTGACCACGCCGGGCTTGGCCTTCGCGAAGGCCACCAGATCCGCCACGCTCTGGAACTGGGATGTGGCATTGGTGACGAACAGGAAGTCGAAATAGCCCAATGTCGAGATGGGCTCGAAGTCTTTCACCGGATTGAACGGCAGCTTCTTGAACAGCGGCACCGAGATCGCCGTGCCGTTGGTCATCAGTGCCAGCGTATAGCCATCGGTGCCACCCTGGAGCGCGCCGCGGGCGGCGGTGATGCCGCCGGCGCCCGGCTGGTTCTCGATGACGAACTGCTGGCCGAGCTTCTCGGTGAGCTTTTCCGCCACCACGCGCACGGTGATGTCGGCGATGCCGCCCGGCCCGAACGGCACGGTGATGCGCACGGGGCGCGTGGGATAGGCGGTCTGCGCCGCGGCGGGCGCCAGATATGTCGCAACGGCAAGTGCCAGACAGACTCCGGCTGCAAGCCGGGCAAGACGGCGCATCATGTATCCTCCCTGAGATGACAGCGGCGCCGGTTGGCCCGGCGTCCGCGCGCGGTGTGTGTGCCTGTGTCCGCGTCCTCAGCCGAAGGCGCGGGTCAGCCCTTCAGCTCCGACAGATCGTCCACATAGACGAGGCCGGCGGCTTTGAGCGGCTCGCGCATCTTGTAGAGGTCGAGGCCGAGGGTGCCGGCGGCGAGCACGGCGCGCTTGACGGTCTCGTTCTCCTCTCGGGCCTTGGCCTTGGCGGCCACCGCTTCGGCGGTGGCATGGGGCACCACCACCGCGCCGTCGTCATCGGCCACGATCACGTCGCCGGGGTTCACCAGCGCGCCGGCGCACACCACCGGCACGTTGACGCTGCCGAGGGTGGCCTTCACCGTGCCCTTTGAGGAAATGGCGCGGGACCACACCGGGAAGCCCATCTGTTTGAGCGTATCCACGTCGCGGCAGCCGGCATCGATGATGAGCCCGGCGACGCCGCGCGCCTTCATGGAGGTGGCCAGGAGATCGCCGAACATGCCGTCGGTATTGTCCGTGGTGCAGGCCACCACGACGATGTCGCCCGGCTTGCACTGCTCCACCGCCACATGCAGCATCCAATTGTCGCCCGGCTGGGCCAACACGGTCACCGCATTGCCGGCGATGCGCGCGCCGGACCAGATCGGCCGCATGTAAGGCTTCACCAGTCCGAAGCGGCCTTGCGCCTCATGCACGGTGGAGACGCCGAAGCCGGCCAGCGCCGCCAGGGTTTCCGGCGTGCTGCGGGGAATGTTGCGAACGACGACGCCGATCATGCCAGCTCCTCCAGAACCATCGGAAACAGGCGCTGATAGGCCTCGCCATAGGTCATGGCCCGGCCGGAATTGCGCCCACCCTGCATGCCGCGGTTCAAGGCCACCCGGGTGTAATATTCCCAAAGGTGCTTCTGCGCCGCCAGCACCTCGAACGCCTTGCGCTTCACCTCCCACACGTCGTCGATGTTGAGGATGACGTTGGGCTTGTAGTCGCACTGCTCCGGCTGGTGCGGCTCGAACAGGAACACCGGCGGGGCGGAATAGGCGCGGGCGGGGTCCGGCTTGTGGCCCGCCGCCTGGGCGATGATGCGGGCCTCCTGGGCGAGGCGCGTCGCCTCGGGATGATCCACATTGTAGGGATCGATCAGCGCGTGGGTGAGCACGAAGGCCGGCTTCTCCTCGCGATAGATATCGATCAACCGATCAAGAATGGCTTCGGTGCCGCGCAGGGGATAATCGCCGGCGTCGAAGAATTCGATGGAGGCGCCGAGGATGGCGGCGGCTTCTTCCGCTTCCGCCTTGCGCTGGGCCTTGACCTCTTCCAGCTTCACGCCGGCGGTCTTCCAGGCCCACTGGCTTTCGCCGCGCTCGCCATAGGAGAGGCAGGCGATCTTCACCTTGTAGCCTTTGCGGGCGTGCAGAGCGATGGCGCCACCGGCGCGCCAGACGAAATCGCCGGGATGGGCGGTGACCACAAGGGCGGTCTTGGTTTGCGACATGGGACCCTCTTCAAGCAAGACTGTGATCAGGTGCGGCTCATTCCGCCGCGAGCGCCGCTGGCAAAGCGGCGGTGACACCGGGGCGGATGAACACCCGGCCGTCGAACAACGGCCGCGCGGTGCGCAGCAGCCCGGCGCGCTCTACCACCGGGCGCTCCACCGTGCCGCCCAGCTCCAGGCGCACGGAGAACTCGCCGGTGGGATGCTCCACCGAGAGCGTCTTCACCGCCCCCTCCGGCATCACCGCCACGGCGGCGGCGGGCGAGCCCGGCAGCGCGCAGGCGGTGGCGACCGTGACCGCCGCGAACACGCCGATGGAGGCGTGGCATTCGTGCGGGATGAAGCTGCGGGTGGAAACCGAGCCGCCCGCCTTGGGCGGGGCCACCAGGATCATCTTCGGCACCACCTTGGGGCCCACATCGCCCAGATTCATCAGCGGGCCGGCGGCGAGGCGGATCTCTTCCAGCCGGGCCTTCAGCTCGGTGTCCTTGTCCAGCACATCGCGCGGCTCATAGCCGGTGCGACCCACGGAGGCCGCCGCCAGCACCACGCAGGGCATGCCGTTGTCGATCAAGGTCACCGGCACACCGGCCACGGTATCCACCACATTGCCGGTGGGCAGCAGCGAACCGCATACCGAGCCGGCGGCATCCAGGAACACGATGGCCACCGGGCTGGCGGTGCCCGGAACGCCGTCGATGCGCGCGGTGCCGCCATAATCGGGTACGCCGTCTGGTGTTTCCACCGTCAGTTCGGCGATGGTCCCGGTATTGACCGTGCGCACCTTCACCCGCGTCTGCGGCGAAGTGGCCGAGATGAGCCCCCGCTCAATAGCGAACGGGGCGATGCCGGCGAGGATATTGCCGCAGTTAGGGGTGGTGTCCACGAGGGGCTTGTCCACCCCCACCTGGCAGAACAGGAAGTCGATGTCGCAGCCCGGCAGATCGGACTTCGACACGATCGCCACCTTGCTGGTGAGCGGGTGGGCGCCGCCGATGCCGTCCACCTGCCGCGGGTCGGGCGATCCCATGGCCGCCAGCAGCAGCGCATCGCGCTGGGCGATGTCCGCGGGCAGATCGGAGGCCAGGAAATAGGCGCCCTTGGAGGTGCCGCCGCGGATCATCATGCAGGGGATGGAAGTCTGGCTGCTCATCATGCGGCCCTCGCCGGTTGCGCGTCCACATCCTCGCCATCGAGCACCCGCTTGAGGCGGTCCTCGTCGAGCGCGTTTTCCCATTTGGCCACCGCGATGGTGGCCACCGCATTGCCGATGAGATTGGTGGGGGTCAGGCCCTCGGACATCAGCCGATGGATGCCCAGCACCAGCGCAACGCTGGCCACCGGAATGGTGCCGGAGGAGGCGAGCGTCGCCGCCAAGACCACGAACGCCGCCCCGGCGATACCCGCCGCGCCCTTGGACGTGAGCAGCAGGATCAGCAGCAGGCCGATCTGGTGGCTGATGTCGAGATGGGTGTTGGTGGCCTGCGCCAGGAACACCGCCGCCGTCGCCAGATAGAGACAGGTGCCGTCCAGATTGAAGGAGTAGCCGGTGGGAATGACGAGACCCACCACGCTCTCTTCGCAGCCCGCCTTGGTCATCTTCACCAGCATGCGGGGCA
Organism: Azorhizobium sp.; assembly: GCA_965227945.1. Lineage (GTDB taxonomy): Bacteria > Pseudomonadota > Alphaproteobacteria > Rhizobiales > Xanthobacteraceae > Azorhizobium. The sequence continues at coordinate 1,216,415 of CBDDGQ010000006.1, forward strand.
GCACGGTTTCCGACGAGGTGGTGGCGAACACGATCAGCAATTCCTCGCGAATGTAGCGGATCAGCTTGAAGATGCTGAAGCCGCAGAAATACGCGATGGGGCCGAGCACGCCGAACACGAAGATCAGGCAGGTGACATAGAAGCTGATGAGCAGATTGCCCAATGAGATCAGCGATCCGGCGCCGAACTTGCCCACCGTGAAGGCGATGGCCCCGAACGCGCCCAGGGGCGCGGCCCACATGACGATGCCCACCACCTGGAACAGCATCTGCGAGACCGTCTCGGTGAGATCCACCACCGGCTTGCCACGCGGGCCGAGCCAGATGAGGCCGAAGCCGCACAGCACCGCGATGAACAGCACCTGCAGCACCTGGCCTTCGGCAAAGGCGCCGATGAAGGTGTTGGGGATGATGTTCATCAGGAAGGAGACGGTGTCGGTCTTCTCCGTCTGGGCCAGATAGCCCTTGATGGCGGTGGTATCCACCGTGGACAGGTCCACGTTCATGCCCACGCCGGGCTTCCAGAGATTGACCATCACCAGCCCGAGAATCAGCGCGACGGTGGTGACCAGCTCGAAATAGACCAGCGCCTTGACGGCGACCCGTCCCACCTTGGCCATGTCCGCCATCTTGGCGATGCCATGCACCACAGTGCAGAAGATGATCGGGGCGATCAGCATGCGGATCGCCTTGATGAAGGCATCTCCCAGCGGCTGCATCTTGGTGCCGAACTGCGGATAGAAATGCCCCACCAAGATGCCGATCACCATGGCGGCGATCACCTGCACCCACAGCTGGGCATACCAGGCCCGCCTGGGCGACTTGGCCGCCAGCGGCGCGGCCATTCCGGTTACCGACATTCTTCCCTCCCAGGATGCATTTTTGCGGATCGCCGTATCACCGGCTTTGCGATCAGGCGGCGTCGAAGCCGAACAGGCGGGCCGGATTGGCCACCAGCACCTTGTGCTGCAGCTCCGGCTCCGGGGCGAACAGCGGAATGAGGTCCACCAGGTCGCCGTCATTGGGCATGACCTTGACGTTGGGGTGCGGCCAGTCGGTGCCCCAGATCACCCGGTCGGGCGCGGTTTCCAGGATCTTGCGGGCGAACGGCACCGCGTCATGGAACGGCGGCCCCATGGTGGAGACGCGCTCGGCGCCGCAGATCTTCACCCAGCACTTCTCGTCCCGCTGCATCAGGTCGATGAGGGTGCGGAAGGGGGCCTGGTCGAGCCCCTCATTGGCCTGCACCCGGCCCATATGGTCGATGGTGTAGGGCACCGGCAAACGGGCCAGCAGGTCGGCATATTGGGGAAGGTCGATGGCATCGAAATGCAGATCGATGTGCCAGCCCAAGGGCGCCACCATGGCGACGATGCGGTCGAACACCTTCATGTCCGGCACGCCGCCCAGATGGCGTACGAAATTGAACCGGCAGCCGCGGAAGCCGCCGGCATTCAGCTCTTCCAGCCCCGTCTCGGTGATGGTGCCGTCGATATTGGCCACCGCCCGATACGCCCCGTTGGACTGGGCGATGGCATCCAGCGCCACCCGATTGTCGGTGCCGTGGACGCTGGCATTGACGATCACCGCCCGCTCCACGCCGAGGGTGGCATGCAGCGCCTTGAACGCCGGCAGCGGCGCGTCGGGCGGGGTGTAGGAGCGCTTGGGATCATAGGGATAGAGATCGCCCGGCCCGAAGATGTGGCAATGGGTGTCGCAGGACAGCGGCGGCAGCTTGAAGGCCGGGGTCCGGGTATCCGGATCGGGGCCGGGGATGGTCTTGATGGGGCCGGGGGTCAAGGTCATGATGAACCTAATGGCTTTGATGAGCTAACGATGATCAGGACGAGAAGCCGAACAGGCGGACCGGATTGTCCACCAGCAGCTTGTGCTGCTGTTTGGGGTCCGGTGCAAACTGGGGAATGAGGTCCACCAGCACCCCGTCATTGGGCATGGCGGGCACGTTGGGGTGCGGCCAGTCGGTGCCCCACAGGCAGCGATCCGGGGCCGCCGCGATCAGTGCCTGCGCGAACGGCACCGTGTCGGCATAAGGCGCGCCGGTAGCGGTCATGCGCTCGGGGCCGGTGATCTTGATCCAGGATTTGTCGTCGGTGCGGATCAGATCCACCAGTGCCACGAACGGCCTCTGCTCCAGCCCGCCCGCCGCCTTGATCGTCCCCATGTGGTCGATCACATAAGGTACCGGCAGCTTGCGCAGGATGGGCACGAATTCTTCGATGATCGCTGGCTCAAGATAAAGATCCACGTGCCAGCCATAGGCTTTGATCTTGTCCACCACCCCGTTGAACTTGGTCATGTCCGGGCGCCCGCCCAGCCGGCCGAGGAAGGTGAAGCGGCAGCCCTTGAAGCCGGCTTCGGTCAGTGCCAGCAATTCCTTGTCGGTGACGGTCTCGTCCACATTGGCGATGCCCTTGTAGGCGCCGTTGCTCTGGGCGATGGCATCGACGATCACCTGGTTGTCCAGGCCGTGGACGGTGGCATTGACCAGCACCGCCCGGGTGATGCCGATCTTGGCATGGACCTCGCGGAACATCTCCAGCGGCGCATCGTGCGGGGTGTAGCTGCGCTTGGCGGCGTAGGGATATTTCGAGTTGGGGCCGAAGATGTGGGTGTGGGTATCCACCGCGCCGGCGGGGGCCTTGTAGGTCGGGGTCTTGGTGTTGGGATCCGGCGGCAGGATGGTGGGCGTCAGCGAAGGGGCGGCGGGTTTATCCTGCGCCTGCGCCGCGGGCAGGCCGGCGGAGGCGGTGGCGGCGGCAAGGCCCGCAAGACAGGTGCGCCTGGACATCTGTGCCATGGTCGGTCTCCCGGTGGGTCCGGCCCCTTTTGGGGCGCTGTTTTTTGCGGACGCGTGAACTGAGGTTTTGGGCCTGGCTCAGGGTTTGGGCTTGGCGCCGCGCTCCTGCGCCTCGGCCACGGCGCGGGCGAGATCGCTCACCACGCCGATGTCGGCCAGCATGTCGGCGGCCTCGCGCATTTCGGCGGCACGGCGGATCCCGTGGGTGGCCACGCGCTCGGCCATGGTATCGGCCAAGGTTGCGAAATCCATGCCGGGGAAGCTGGCGCTGAGCGAGCCGAATACCTCGTCCTCCACCTGGAAGCTGCGGGCGGCGGTGGCGCAATCCACGATCAGCGCCTCGATGCCCTTCACCATGATGGAGCGGCAGAGCTTCATGGCCGAGGCCCGGCCATGGGTTTGCGACACCGCGCGGATGTTCAGGCCCAGCGGGGTCAGCGCCTCAACCATGGCCTGTGCCTGCGGCCCGCCGGCCAGGATCGGCACCGCGATCCGCGGCGCCCCCACCGGGGCCATCACCGCGCCTTCCACATAATCGGCGCCGCCGGCCTCCACCAGGCGGGCGGCGGCGGTCTTGGTGTGGGGGGCAGCCGAATTGAGATCCACCAGCACCTGGCCCGGGCGCAGATAGGTGGCGGCCTGTTCGGCCACCGCCAGCACCGCGTCCGCCGTGACGGCAGAGAAGACGATGTCGGCGCCCTGGGCCGCGTCGGCCGCGCTGGTCGAGGCACGGGCACCGACGGCGGCGGCGCGCGCCTGCAGGGGCCCGGCAAGGTCAGTCCGTTCGAACTTGATGTCATAGACCGCGACGGACGCGGCGCCATTCTTCATGAGATCGGTGGCGAAGATGGTGCCCACCTCGCCAAAGCCGATGATCCCGATGCGTGGCGCCATGGCGCGTCGTCTCCCGTTCGGCGCTGTGTCGCGCTCTGTTGCGGCGACCTTGGCGGAAGCGGGCGGCATGAATCAAATGACAAATTTTCCGCGATTAGTGAAAACCTTGCATCTTCAGGCGGGGCGCCGGCCCCCGAGGCGGGCGCGGATCAGCGTCAACAGCGCATCCGCCGCCGGAGAGAGCGGCGCGCCGCGTTTGGTGAACACGGCGAGCGTGCGGGTGACGGAGGGGTTGCGCAGCGCCAGCAAAGCCAGGCCGGGCGCGCGGGCCACGTCCAGCGCCAGCTTGGGCACCACGGTGAGGCCGATGCCCGCCTGCACCATGCTCACCGCCGTCTGCACATGCTGCACCTCATAGCGCCAGTTGAGGCTCTCGCGCCGGCTGCCGAGGGCGTCGTCGATCAGCGCCCGGTTGCCCGCCTGCGGGCTGATGCGGATCAGCGGCGTGCCTTCCAGATCCCCCCACGCCACGGACTTGCCGGCGGCGAACGGATGGTCGGCGGGGCACAGCAGCAGAAACGCCTCCTTGCGCAGCGGCGTCATTTCCAGATCCCACACGGCGGCGGTGACGATGCCGATGCCGAACTCCGCCGCCCCCGAGCGCACCAGCCCGGCGATCTCGGAGGCGGAATTGTCATAGACCTTCACCGCCACCCCGGGATGGCTGCGGGCGAACTCCTGCAAGGCCAGCGGCAGATGGTTGGCGGCGATGGTGGGCAGGCACCCGAGCGCGATGCGCGCCTGATGCTGGCGGGCCTTCTCGCGCAGCAGGTCCACTTCGCCCGCCAGTTCCGCCAAAGCCCGCCTCGCCTTGGGCAGCAGGCTTTCGCCATCGGGGGTCAGCGTCACCTGCCTTGTGGTGCGGATCAGCAGGCGGATGCCGAGGTCATCCTCCAGTTTCTTCATGCGGTGGGAGAGCGCGGTCTGCGACAGATTGAGATGCGCCGCCGCGCGCAGGAACGAGCCCCGCTCGGCAATGGCCAGGAACGCCTGAAGGCCCAGGAAATCGATCCGCATGGCCCTTCACTGGCACAGCGCCCGCACGGAGGAAAGGGGCGGGGCAAGGATGGGTCCGACCCACGGCCGGATCAGTCGTCCAGGTCGTGGTGCCCGACATCGCGGAAGCCGCTGAGCACACGGACCACTTCAATGACTTCGGCGCTTAAACGGTAGAAGACGATATAGCCACCGACCGGGAAGCTGCGCAGGCCGGCGCCCAGTTCCGGGCGCGCCCGCCCCATGGCGGGATGATCGGCGATGCCGCGCACGGCCGCATCGATGCGATCGAGGATCCGGTCCGCTGCCGCCTCGCTGTCATCGGCGATGTACGCCCAGATCTCCAGCAGATCCTGGCGGGCCAGCGGCTTCCGGGCGACGTCATGCGTCACGCCGGCGGGCTTTCCTCTGGCGGGCCTCGCGCTTGATCTCGGTCATATCGAGTGGTTCTGACGGCCCGCTTTTCAGGCCCGCATCAATGTCCGCCCGCAGGGCATCGAGTTTGGCCTGCCGGATGGTCTCCCGCTCTTCCAGCAGGCGCAAACCGTCACGCACCACTTCGCTGGCATTGGCATAGCGCCCGCTTTGCAGCAGACGCTGGATCAGGCCCTCGAAATGGGCGCCCAGGCTGTAGCTCGACGCCATGTCGGCCCCTCCAGATGATGCTAAAAATTAGCATTAGATGCGACAGGAGGACAAGCCGGCGCCCGGACGGTCGCGGATCGCCTGCCGTCTACCCCGCCGCGCTCATGGAGGAGCGGAAGGCCCAGGCGGCCATGCGGCGTTCCAGCACCGCGAACACCGCGTACATGGCGATGCCCTCGATGGCGAGCGCCAGCAGGCCGGCGAAGACCAACGGCATCTGGAAATTGGAGCCGGCCTGCACCATCAGATGGCCCACCCCTGCATTGGCGCCGATGGTCTCGGACACCACCGCGCCGACGAAGGCCAAGGTGATCGCCACCTTCAGCGCCCCGAACAAATAGGGCGCGGTACGCGGGATGCCCACCTTGCGCATGATGTCGAGCTTGCTGGCGCCCAGGGCTCGCAGCACGTCCTCAAGCTCCGGCTCGGTGGTGGCAAGGCCGGTGGCCACATTCACCACGATCGGGAAGAAGGAGATCAGGAAGGCGGTGAGGATGGCCGGGATTTCGCCGATGCCGAACCACATGATCAGGATCGGCACCACCGCCACCTTGGGGATGGAGTTGAAGCCGATCATCACCGGATAGAGCCCGCGATAGATCGCCCGCGACCAGCCCACCACCAGCCCCAAGGCGATGCCGAACACCACCGCCAGGATGAAGCCGGCCACCGTGGTCCAGAGCGTGACGAAGGAATTCTTCAGCAGCGGCCACCAATAATGCCCGGCGGCGGCGAAGATGGCGCTGGGCGCCGGCAGGATGAAGCTGTCGATCTTGAACAGGCGGCAGGCCGCCTCCCAGATCACGAACAGCGCCACCGTAAAGGCGACGGGGGTGATGTCCTCGGCTGCGATCTTCATGCCTGCCGGACCTCTGCGATCTTGCCGCGCAAGTGATGGACGAGATCGGTGAAGGCGGGCGTGTAGCAGACCTCCAACGGGCGGGGGCGGGGGAAGTCGACGCTGCGGCTCTCGACGATGCGGCCGGGGCGGGCGCTCATCACATGGATGGTGTCCGCCAGGAAGGCGGCCTCGCGCAGATCATGGGTCACCAGAACCACGGTGAAGCCGAGGCGCTGCCACAGGTCGCGCAGCACCACCCAGAGTTCCTCGCGGGTGAAGGCGTCCAGCGCCGCGAACGGCTCATCCAGCATCAGCAGCGCTGGTTCATGGATCAGCGAGCGGCACAGCGAAGCCCGCTGCTGCATGCCCCCCGACATTTCCCAGGGAAAGCGGTCGGCGAAATCCCGCAGGCCCACCACGCCCAGCAGATCCAGGGCGCGGGTGCGATAGGCCTCCTTGTCCCGGCGGAAGCGGCTGCGATGGGGCTGCACGATCTCCAGCGGCAGCATCACATTGTCCAGCACCGTGCGCCACGGCAGCATGTTGGCGTTCTGGAACGCCATGCCGGCCACCTTTACCGGCCCGGTGACGATCTGCCCCTCCACCGCCACCGTGCCCGAGGTGGGGCGGATCAGGCCGGTGACCAGCTTCATCAAGGTGGACTTGCCGCAGCCGGAGGGGCCGACCACGGCGGCGAACTCGCCGCGCTTCACATCGATGGAGGTGTGGGCCAGCGCCGTCACCGCGCCGCTGCGGCCTGTGTAGGAGAGGGTCACGTCATCCAGGCGGATCAAGGAGGTTTGCCTTCTGGTTTGGCCGAAGGGCCTGCGTCTCAGAGCGAACGACGTGTCCGCGCCCGTCTGGGGGCGCTCTCGCCACCCGCGCACCGCGCCCCCTCCCCCCTTGCGGGGGAGGGTGGCGTCGCGCGGGGTGAGGGGCCGGGCGAAAGCCTGGAGAACGACCTACTTCACCATCCGCTCAGAGGCCGGCGGCAAATATTCCTCGGTGAAGATGTCCAGGGCCGTGGGCTTGGCCTTGAAGTCGTAGGTGACGGCGATCTGCTCGATGGACTTGGTCATGCGATCCACATCGATGCCGCCGATGCCGTTCTTGGTCACCCATTCGGTGATCATGTTGTCCTTGAGCGCCATCTTCAGGCGCGCCAGTTCCACCGCCTCGTCGCCGGTCTCGTTGCGCTTCATCACCGCCTTGATAGCGGCGTCAGGATCGCGGGCGGTCTCGATGATGCCCTTGATGGTGGCGCGCACGAAGCCGGCCACCTCCTTCGGGTGGGCCTTGGCGAAGTCCGGATTGACGATGACGGCGTTGCCATAGAGCACCAGGCCGTAATCGGCCATCAGCATGACCTTCACGTCCTCGGGCTTGATGCCTTTCTGCAGCAGATTGAAATAGGACGAGAAGGAGAAGCCGGTGATGGCGTCCACCTTGCCGTCCGCCAGCATGGGCTCGCGCACCGGGAAGCCGACGTTCTCCACCTTCACCTTGTCGGCGTCGATGCCGTTTTCCTTCACGAACGCCTTCCACTGGGCGAACGCGCCATCGGGCGCCGGCGCGCCGAGGATCTTGCCTTCCAGATCCTTCGGCTTGACGATGCCGGTCTTGGCCAGGGTAACGATGGCAAAGGGCGGCTTGTCATAGACCATGAGGACGGCTTTCACCGCCTTGTCCGGATTCTGGTCGCGGAACTTCACCAGCGAATTGATGTCGAAGAAGCCGAGCGGATAGGTGCCCGCCGCCACCCGGGCAATGCCGGCCACGGAGCCGGGCCCGCTGTCCACGGTGACATTGAGGCCCGCGGCTTTGTAATAGCCCTTGTCGATGGCGACGAAGTACGGCGCGGAGGGGCCCTCGAACTTCCAGTCGAGGGCGAATTTGATGTCGGTGTCCGCCCGCGCCGGCGCCGCCACCGCCAGCAGACTGAGCGTCGCGCCGACGAGCCCCGCCTTCAGCCCGGCGAGAGTCCCCGCACCGCTGCCCGTCCCAGCGCTTGGCCCGCGTCCCCGCTGCTGCTGAATCCCATGCCGCATGATCCGCTCCTCCCGTTTCCTGAGGAGAAGCAAGGCACATGCCATAAGGTGAGGCAGACAACGCAGCAGCGCGAAGCGGTCGTGCGCCCGAAAATAAGGCAATCGCCCGCTCCGGCGCCGCCCCACTGAGCGGCAGGGGCCGGCGTCCGCGCCGTCAGAAGCCGCCGCCGTTGAGGAAGCGCTCCACCTGCGCCTCGAAGGGCGCGATGTCGAAGCCTTGGGCGGCGATCCAGGCATCGTCATAATAGGTCTGGCCGTAACGCTCGCCGCGGTCGCACAGCAAGGTGACCAGCGAACCCTCCTCGCCGGCGGCGACCATCTGGTCGGCCAGCGCGCACAGGCCGTAGAAGCTGGTGCCGGTGGACGGGCCGACGCGGCGGCCCAGACGGCGGGACAGCACCCGCATGGCGCCGATGGAGGCGGCATCGGGCACCTGGAGCATGTGATCGATCACCTGCGGCAGGAAGGACGGCTCCACCCGCGGCCGGCCGATGCCCTCGATGCGCGAGCCGCCGGCGCGGGTCAGGGAGCGGTCGCCGCTGATAAAAGCGTCGTAGAAGACCGAGCCTTCCGTATCCACCACGCACAGGCGGGTGGCGAAATGCTTGTACCGCAGATAGCGGCCGATGGTGGCCGAGGTGCCGCCGGTGCCTGCACCCATGACGATCCAGGTGGGCACGCTGCGCGGCTCGCCCTGCATCTGCTCGAAGATGGTTTCGGCAATGTTGTTATTGCCGCGCCAATCGGTGACCCGTTCGGCATTGGTGAACTGGTCCACATAGACCCCGCCCAGGCGCGCGGCGAGCGCTGCTGCCTCCGCATAGACCTGGCCGCTGTCATCGACGAAATGGCACCGTCCGCCCTGGCGCTCAATGTCCTCGATCTTCTCGCACGAGGTGGTGCGGGGCATCACCGCATAGAAGGGCAGGTCAAGCAGCCGCGCGAAATAGGCCTCCGACACCGCCGTGGAGCCGGAGGAGGCTTCCACCAGCGGCACCCCCTCGCGGATCTGACCATTGCAGATGCCGAACAGAAACAGCGAGCGGGCGAGCCGGTGCTTGAGGCTGCCCGTGGGGTGGGTGGATTCATCCTTGAGATAAATGTCGATCCCCGGCAGCCGATGCCCCTCGAACCGCAGCAGGTGTGTATCGGCCGAGCGCCGGGCATCCCGCTCCATGATGCCGAGCGCATGATCCGCCCATCGCCGCTCCTGGGCGCGTGCCGCACCCGTTTCATTCCCCATTTGGGGTACGACCTTCGGATGTCGCGCACCGCTCAAACCGTTGGGAACAGGGAGGGTTTTTGCGCTCACGTGCATTTTCTTGAACCTCTTTTGCCGGATCGGGCGCGGGCCTGACGCAATCCTCCTCCTCTTGCTATGGAAAGCATCACCCTATTTCACGCGCCGCGCTGGGAATTGTTGAGATTTCGTTCCGTGAAATGTCGAGTTCGCGCAAGAAAGATGCTTGCTCCCCAAACGGCAGTCGGTTGGTTGCATCCGCCCGCAGGTCGCGATCCACTGGAGGCGTGTGAGGAAGCGGCGTGTTATGGGCGACGACAAAAACAATCTTTCGGAGCAAAATATGTCAGCACAACCTGATTCATCTCAATTCAGCGACCAGGATTTTGGCGTCGACCCGCTTCAGCGGGTGACCCTCGGGTACCTCATCAACCTCTTGGCCCGTCTCCTGGCGCAGTCCCTGAAAGCCCGCAACGGCGCTGACGGCATCCTGCCGGGGCAGTTTCCCATCGTGCTGGAATTGCTGAAGTCCGACGGGCCGACGCAGCGCGACCTGTGCGAGTTCGTGAAGATCGAACAAAGCACCATGGCCAATACGCTGAAGCGCATGGAGCGCGACGGCATCATCGAGCGGCGGGCCTGCCTCGACGACGGCCGCCAGGCCACGGTTCACCTCACGGAGAGCGGCCGGGCGCTGGCGCAGACCGCGGTCATCAATGCGTTCGAGGTGAATCGCGTGGCCCTGGAGGCCCTGGACAAGGACGCCCAGGTGGCGCTGCGGGCCGGCCTGACCGCCATGGTGGAGCGCCTGGAAGCCGATATCGCACGCCATCGTTAGAGGCGACCCTCTGGGAATGCTATATCTTGGGGCGTCAGGCGCCGAAAGTTTAGCCATTTGAGATCTGGCAATTAATAGCTAGCCATGTAACCTTCTCGGGTGAAGATCCGGGCCAAGGGCAATGGATCACACCTATAAACATAGCATGCTATTTAAGTGGAGGATGCGACGTGAAAGCAGCCGTCATCAAGGCCCACGGCGGGCCGGAGAACCTCTCTTTCGTGGCGGACTGGGCTCAGCCCGTAGCCGGACCTGGTGACGTGATCATTCGCGTCAAGGCCACGTCCCTCAATTATCATGATGTCTTCACACGCCGCGGCATGCCGGGCATCAAGCTCAACCTCCCCGTGGTGCCGGGCCTCGATCTGGCCGGTGAAGTCACCGAGCTGGGCGAAGGCGTCACCGACGTGAAGGTGGGCGACCGGGTGCTGGTGGACCCGCTCAACCGCGTTGAAGGCGGCCTCATGGGCGAGACCATGGACGGCGGCCTGCAGGAATTCGCCAAGGTGCGCGCCCATCAGCTGGTGCCGATCCCCGATGGCGTCAGCTTCGAACAGGCGGCAGCCCTGCCGGTGGCCTACGGCACCGCGCACCGCATGATGTTCACCAACGGCCAGATCAAGGCCGGCGACAAGGTGCTGGTGCTCGGCGCCTCCGGCGGCGTGGGCACCGGCGCGGTGCTCCTCGCCAAGCTGGCCGGCGCCCATGTGATCGCCTGCGGCTCCAGCGCGGCCAAGCTGGAGAAGCTGAAGGAGATCGGCGCCGACGAGGTGATCGACTACACCCAGGTGGATTTCGCCAAGGAAGTCTTCGCCCGCTTCGGCAAGCCCCATCGCCGCACCACCGAAGGTGGCGTGGACGTGGTGGTGAACTTCACCGGCGGCGATACCTGGGTGAAGTCCATGCGGGCGCTGAAGCGCGGCGGCAAGCTGCTCACCTGCGGCGCCACGGCGGGCTTTGATCCCACCGAGGATCTGCGCTTCATCTGGACCTTCGAGCTGAAGATCCTGGGCTCCAACTCCTGGGCCCGCGAAGACCTCACCGCGCTGCTCGGCTACATCGCCGACGGCCGGCTGAAGCCGGTCATCGACAAGGTGTTCCCGCTGGAAGAGGCGCAGGAAGCCCTGCGTCTGATCGAGGACCGCGAGGTCATCGGCAAGGTGATCCTCACCCCCTGACGCCTCGCCCGTCCTCCAGATTGCGGAACATCCTCATGAGCGAAACCGAAGCCAAGGCGCCGCCGACCGTCGCCGAACTGAACGAACGCATCCAGCGGGCCCCCTACCACAAGTGGCTGGGGATCTCGGTGGTGGCCGCCGGCGACGGCGAGATCACCGTCGAGCTGCCCTGGCGCGAAGAGTTCGTCGTCAATGCCGAGGTGGGCTACACCCACGGCGGCATCCTGGCGACGCTGGTGGATCTGGTGGCCGACTGGGCCATCGCCACCAAGCTGGGCCGGCCCTTCCCCACCGTGGACATGCGGGTGGACTACCACCGCCCGGCCATGAAGGGCACGCTCACCGTCAAGGGCAAGGTGATCCGCCTCGGCTCCACCTTCACCACGGCGGAAGCCTCGGTGGAGGATGCCAGCGGCAAGCTTCTGGCCTCAGGCCGCGGCACCTACGCCACCACCACCAAATGAGCCCCCCGGCCCGGCGGACCCAATCCCCGGGCCGGTTCGTTTTTGTGTGACGCCGATCGCCTGCGGCGCGGCGCCGGAGAACGAGCATGCATGACACCGAGAGTTTCCGGGGTTTCCTGGACCGCCTGCGCGCGGCCGGCGAACTGATCGACCTGCACCAGCCGGTGGACATCCGCCATATCGCCACCTTGGTGGACCAGTCCGACAAGGCGTTGTTCTTTCACGATGTCATTGGCTACGACGTGCCGGTGGTCTCGGGCATCATCCGCACCCAGCACCGCGCCATCATGTCGCTCGGCTGCACCGCTTATCCGCAGATCGAGGCCAAGCTCAAGGCGGCCATCGACACGCCGATCCCGCCGGTGACGCTGAACACCTCGCCCACCCATGAAGTGACCATGAGCGGCGATGAGGTGGACCTCTACAAGCTGCCCATCCCCATGAGCTCGATCTATGACGGCGGGCCGATGATCACCGCCGGGGTGGTGATCGCCCGCGATCCCGAGTTCGGGCTCAATTCCGGCATCTATCGGTTCATCGTGAAGGAAAAGAACCTCACGGGCATCGACATCGTCACCCCCAACAACATGCGTTTGTTCGCCCAGCGCGCGTTCGAGGCGGGGCGGCCCTGCCCCATCTCCATCTCCATCGGCACCCATCCGTTCGAGATCATGGGCTCGGGCTTCCGCGCTCCGCTGGGGGTGGACGAGATGGCCATTGCCGGCGGCCTGCGCGGCGGGCCGGTGCAACTGGCCCCCTGCAAGACCATCGACGTGCCCTATATCGCCGACGCCGAGATCGTGCTGGAAGCCGAGATCCTGCCCACCGGCTGGGTCTGGCCGGAAGGCCGCTTCGGCGAGTTCACCCGCCTCATGGGCGGGCTGCACTGGAACCCGCTGGTGCGCATCAAGTCGGTGTCTATGCGCAAGGACGCCATCTATTACGCGCTGCACATGCCGTGGGAAAACACCTGGCTCGCGGCCCCCACCCGCTATGCCGCCATCCGCCAGGCGCTCAAGACCGCCGGCGTGGTGGTCAAGGACATCAATGTGACTTTGGGCGGCTGCGCCTTCTGGCATGCGGTGATCTCCATCAAGAAGCAGCCGGGCGAGGGCAAGAATGCGCTGCTCGCCGCGCTGTCGGTGATGGACCTGAAGCATGTGGTGGTGGTGGACGACGACATCGACGTGTTCAATCCCACCGACGTGGAATGGGCCATCGCCACCCGCGTCCAGGGCGACAAGGACGTGATGATCATCACCGGCGCCCGCGGCAAGCCGCTGGACCCCAGCCTGCCGCCGACCCCGCCAGGCGTGGTCCCCACCACCGCCAAGATCGGCATCGATGCCACCATCTCCGAGGGCATTCCCAAGGAGCGCTATGAGCGCATCGCCTATGCCTATGCGGACACCGCCAAGATCGGCGATTATGCCTCCGGCAAGGTGGATCCGGCCGGCGCGCTGGCAGATGATGACGAAGTGGTGAAACTGGCCGACGCCATTGCCGAGATGATTGGCAAGGAGCCGCGTTATTATACGGACGTTGCGGAAGCGTTCTCCACCTATGCCTTCCCCATCGTCGCCCGTGCGCTCGGCCATCTGCACACCACCGAGCGCCTGTGGCAGGACCCGCGCGGCCGCATGTGCCTGCGCGGCTCGAAATTCGCGGCCAAGCCTCCGGGACAGTGACGTTCCGGCGGCCGCCCGCCCACTTCAGCCAGTCGCGCTCCTGGGCGCGGCGGCATAATCATAAGGCTGCGGACTCGATCCAGCGGCCAACGCCTCGGGACACGACCGGTTTCCACGTATCGAACGAGGGCAAACATGCGTCACGTCTTCACCACCCTGCTTGTGGCCGGCAGCCTGTGCGCGGCCGTCTCCGCGCACGCGGAAACCGTCCTGAAGTTCGGCGCCGCGCAATCGTCCGCCGGGTCGCTGCCACTGCTGGTCGCCCAGCAGAAGGGCCTGTTCGCCGCCGAAGGCATCAAAATGGACCGCCTCGACTTCAAGGGCGGCGCCCCGGCGGTGCAGGCGCTGGCGTCCGGCAGCATCGACATCTGCATCTGCGCCGCCGACCACGCGGTGCGGCTGGAGGAGCGGGGCCTCGGCGGCAAGGTGCTGGTGGCGCTGGCCGACCAGCACAGCTACGCCATCATGGCGCCTGCCGCCTCCAAGGCCACCAGCCTGAAGGATCTGAAGGGGCAGAAGATCGGCATCACCTCGGCCGGCAGCCTGACCGACACCACGCTGCGCTATGCCATCAAGAAGCTCGGTCTCAATCCCGATACGGATTTCGAGATCGTGTCCATCGGCACCGGCGGCCCCATGCGGGCGGCGGTGGAAAGCGGCGCGGTGGCCGCCGGGCTGTTCTCCACCCCGGACATCCAGGCCAATGAGGCGCGCGCCGGCGTCTACAAGATCGTCGAAGACTTCCGCAAGATGCCCTATGCCGCCCAGGACCTGGTGGTGACGGACACCTGGTTGAAGGCCCATCCCGACCAGGCGAAAGCGGTGGCACGGGCGGTGGTCAACGCCCTGAAGCTGATCCAGACCGACAAGGGGGCGCTGCGGGCGGCAGTGGTGGAGATGTTCCCCGCCTTTGATCCGGCGCTGGTGGACAAGGTCACCGCCGACGTGGCGGCGGGCTATCTCTCCCCCGACGGCAAGCTCAATCCCGAGAGCTACAAGACGCTCGTGGACATGATGACCATCGCCGACCCGACCATGAAGAAAGTGCCCTACGACGACATCGTCGCGCTCTCTTATTACCCGAAGTGAGCGAGGGCCCCATGTCGGAGACCATCGCCGTGGCCGGAAACGACCCGGTGGAAGCCCCCGCGCGCCACAAGGGCGCCTGGCGGACGGGGGCGGCGCAGACCGCCCTCATCCTGGTGCTGTTGGGCGCGTGGGAGCTTGCCTCCTGGACGGTGCTGAACCCGTTCTGGAGCAGCCGCCCCTCGCTCATCCTCGCCCGCCTGTGGACGCTGGCCGTCAGCGGTGAATTGTGGGTCCATTGCTCCATCACCCTGCAGGAGGCCGGTGCCGGCCTGTTCCTGGGTGCGTTTGTGGGCGTGCCGCTCGGCATCGCGCTGGCCCGTGCGCCGCGCACCGCCAAGGTGGTGGAGCCGGTGGTGATGGGCCTCTACGGCCTGCCCCGCGTGGCGCTGGCGCCTCTGTTCATCCTGTGGTTCGGCATTGGTCTTTTCTCAAAGATCATGATGGCCTTCACCATGGTGGTGTTCATCTTCATGCTGAATGTCATGGAGGGCATCCGCACCATCGATCCCGACCATCTGGACCTGATGCGCGCCATGCGGGCGGGGCGCTTCTATCTGGTGCGCCGGGTGCTCCTTCCGGCGGTGACGCCGTGGATACTGGCCTCGTTCCGCATCGGCGTCGGCCTCGCCTTGATCGGCGCGGTGGTGGGCGAACTGATCGGCGCCAACCGCGGGCTCGGCTGGTATGTGGAGAAAAGCGGTGGCCAGCTGGACACCACCGGCGTGTTCACCGGCCTGGTGGTGCTGATGATCCTGGCCATGCTGGCCAACCAGATCATCGGACTGGTGGAACGGAGGGTTGTGAAATGGCGCTGACCGAAGCCCTCGCTGCCCCCCGGGTCCGCGTCGAGAACCTCCGCATCACCTTCCCCCGCCCCGATGCCCCGCCGCTGGAGGTGCTCTCGGGCATCTCCCTGGACGTGGCGGACGGCGAGTTCGTCGCCGTGGTGGGGCCCAGCGGCTCGGGCAAGTCGACCATCCTGCGCGCCATCTGCGGGCTCCTGAAACCGGCCGGCGGCCGGGTGCGGGTGGACGGGCGCGATGTCACCGACCCACCGCCGGAAGTGGGCTTCATGTTCCAGAAGGACGCTCTGCTGCCCTGGCGCACGGTGGCGCAGAACATCCGCGTCGGCGCGGAACTGGGCGGCCTGCCCCCGGCGCAGCATGCGGGGCGGGTGGCGGACCTCATCAAGCTGCTGCGCCTCGACGGCTTCGAAGACGCCTGGCCCAAGCAATTGTCCGGCGGCATGCGCCAGCGGGTCTCGCTGGGGCGGCTGCTGGCCTATAATCCATCCCTGATGCTGATGGACGAACCGTTCGGGGCGCTGGATTACCAGACCAAGATCTCCATGGGGCGCGAATTGCTGCGCATCTGGGAGGCGGAGCGTCGCTCCATCGTCTTCGTCACCCACGATATTGAGGAGGCGGTGGCGCTGGCGGACCGGGTGGTGGTGTTCAGCGCCCGGCCCGCGCGCATCGTCGGCGACTATACGGTAGATCTGCCCCGCCCCCGCGACCTGCGGGCCATGCGGGGGGATCCGGCCTTCGTCCATCTCACCGAAACCATCTGGTCCGATCTGGCGCTGCCGGCCTGATCGGCACCGGATACTGCGGAGCGCCCATGCACGACGGGACACCCGGCGAGACGCTGAAATCTTTCGCCCTCGCGGTCTATGGCACCGAGGGGGTGCCGGCCGCCTGCCTGCTGCTGCAGAGCCGGTTCGGACTGGACGTCAATGTGCTGCTGTTCTCCGCCTTTCTCGGCGCGGTGCGCGGCGAGAGCCTGGCCCCCGCCCATCTGGAGGCGGTGGCCGCCACGGTGGGCGACTGGCATCGTGAGGTGGTCCGGCCGCTGCGGGCGGTGCGCCAGCGGCTGAAGACCGGGCCGGCTCCGGCCCCGGACGAGGCCACGGGCGCGCTGCGGTCCAAGCTGCAGAAGCTCGAGATCGAGGCCGAACTGATCGAACTCTCCGAACTGGGATCGCTTGCCGCGCGCCTTGGCGCGGCAAGCGCGGACGGGACGCCGGAGGCGCGCGCCCGCGCCGCCATGTCCATGGTGGTGGCCGCCAGCGCCGGCCGTCCGCTCAAGGATGACGAACACGCAGCGCTGGCCATGCTCGCGGCGGCGGCTGCCGCCGTGCCTCCCGCCGCTTGACCGCGGCTCACGATTCCAAACAACACGATCGCGGCCATGTCCCGCGGTCCAGGGAGCGGACATGAAACGCCTGATCGTCGCCATCACCGGCGCCTCCGGAGCCATCTACGGCATCCGCGCCCTGCAATTGCTGAAGGACATGGCGGAGGTGGAGACCCACGCCATCCTGACCCCCTCCGGCCTGCGCACCATCATCGAGGAGACCGACTTCAAGCCCGAGGAGGTCCGGGCGCTGGCGGACAAGCTCTACAATCCCAAGGATATTGGCGCGGCGGTCTCGTCCGGCTCGTTCGTCACCGCCGGCATGCTGGTGGCGCCCTGCTCCATCAAGACGCTGAGCGGCATCGCCCATTGCTACAATGACGAACTGGTGGTGCGTGCCGCCGATGTCTGCCTCAAGGAGCGCCGCCGGGTGGTGCTGCTGCTGCGCGAGACCCCGCTGCATGCGGGCCATATCGAGCTGATGGCCCAGGCGACCCGCAACGGCGCCATCATCATGCCGCCGGTCCCGGCCTTCTACCACCGCCCCGCCACCCTGGACGACATGATCAACCAGACGGTGGCGCGAGCGCTGGACCTATTCGACATCTCGCTGCCGGTCATCAAACGCTGGAAGGGCGAGACCAACCCGGGCTGAGCCGCAGGGGCGCGCGGTCGATCCGCCCGCCCCGGAGGTCTATTCCCCCTGGGTCATCAGCGCCGCATTGCCGCCGGCGGCGGAGGTGTTGATGGTCACCGTCTGCTCGCTGGCGAAGCGCAGGAGATAATGCGGCCCGCCCGCCTTGGGGCCGGTGCCGGACAGGCCGTGGCCGCCGAACGGCTGCACGCCCACCACCGCGCCGATGATGTTGCGGTTCACATAGATGTTGCCCACCGGCAGCCGGGCGACCACCTTCTCCACCACGCTGTCGATGCGGGTATGCACCCCCAGCGTCAGCCCGTAGCCGGTGGCGGCGATGGCGTCGAGCACCGCGTCCAGCTCGCCCGCCTTGTAGCGGACCACATGCAGGATCGGGCCGAACACCTCTTCCGTGAGCTCGCCCGCCCGCTTCAGCTCGAACACATGCGGCGCCACGAAGGTGCCGCCCGCCGGAGCGGTGCCGGCATAATGCACCTGGGCGCGGCCGGTGAGGCCCTTCGCATAGGCCTCCAGCTTGCCCTTGGCCTCGGCATCGATCACCGGGCCCACATGCACGGAGGGGTCGCGCGGATGGCCCAGCTTGAGGCAGGCGGCGGCGCCCACCACCATCTCGATCATCTTGTCCGCCACATCCGCCTGCACCAGCAGCAGCCGCAAGGCCGAGCAGCGCTGGCCGGCGGAGCGGAAGGCGGAGGTCACCACATCGTCCGCCACCTGCTCCGGCAGAGCGGTGGCGTCCACGATCATGGCATTGATGCCGCCGGTCTCGGCGATCAGCGGCACGATGGGGCCGTCTTTCGCCGCCAGCGCCCGGTTGATCAGCCGCGCCACCTCGGTGGAGCCGGTGAACACCACCCCGGCGATGCGGAGATCCGCCACCAGGCGCGCGCCCACGGCGCCATCGCCGGTGACCAGATGCAGGGCGCTGGCCGGGACGCCGGCCTCATGCAACAGCTTGACCGCCTCCGATGCGATCAGCGGGGTCTGCTCCGCCGGCTTGGCCACCACCGCATTGCCTGCGGCCAGCGCCGCAGAGACCTGGCCGAGGAAGATCGCCAAAGGGAAGTTCCAGGGCGAGATGGCCACGAACACGCCGCGCCCGCGCAGGGAGAGCACGTTGCTCTCGCCGGTGGGACCCGGCAGGATCTCGCCCGGCCCGCACAGCCGGCGCGCCTCGCCGGCGTAATAGCGCAGGAAATCCACCGCCTCCCGGACTTCGGACAGCGCATCATCAATGGTCTTGCCCGCCTCGTCCTGAAGCAGCGCCAGGAAGCTGCCCTGGCGGGCCTCCAGCAGATCCGCCGCCCGCTCCAGGCGGTCCGCCCGGTCGCTGGCCGGGGTGCGATCCCAGGCGGGGAAGCCGGCGCGGGCGGCGCTGACGGCGCGTTCGGCGGCGGCGGGATCGGCCTCGATCACCCGGCCCACACGGGTGCCATCGCTGGGGCTGCGCACGTCGCGGGCGGTGCCGGTGAGCGCCACCCCGTCCACGAGGGGCGCCGCCGACATCTCCCGCCGCTGGCTGGCCACATCCGCCAGCAGATCGGCGAGCGCCTCGCGGCTGCCCAGCTCAACGCCGCGGGAGTTCACCCGTCCAGGGGCGAAGAGGTCCCGGGGCAGCGGGATCTGCGGATTGCGCGCCTGTGCCGCCGTGCCGATGAGGGCAGACGGCCGGCGCAGCAACTCGGCCACCGGCACCGCCGGATCACCGGCCACGGAGACGAAGGACGAATTGGCGCCATTCTCCAGCAGACGGCGCACCAGATAGGCCAGCAGGTCGCGATGCCCGCCCACCGGGGCATAGGTGCGACAGCCGAGTGTGGGATCGCTGGCCAGGAGTTCGCCATAGGCCTGCTCGCCCATGCCGTGCAGCCGCTGGAACTCAAAGCCGCCCTGGCCGCCGGCCAGCTCCACCAAGGTGGCGATGGTCTGGGCATTGTGGGTGGCGAACTGCGGGAAGATGCGCGGCCGCAATCCCAGCAGCTTCCGCGCGCAGGCGAGATAATTCAGGTCCGTCATGGCCTTGCGGGTAAACACCGGGAAGTCGTCGAGGCCGCGTTCCTGGGCGCGCTTTACCTCGCTGTCCCAATAGGCGCCCTTGACCAGCCGCAGCATCAGCCGGCGATCCAGCTTTTCCGCCAGCGCCGCCATATGGTCGATCACCGCCGCGGCACGCTTATGATAGGCCTGGATGGCCAAGCCGAAGCCGTCCCAGCCGGCCAGGGAGGCATCCGCCAGCACCGCGTCGATCACATCGAGGGAGAGTTCGAGCCGGTCGGCCTCCTCCGCATCGATGGTGAAGTTGAGATCGAACGCCTTGGCCCGCTGCGCCAGATCGATCACCTGCGGCACCAGTTCCGCCAGCACCGCATCGCGGTTCACCGCATCATAGCGCGGGTGCAGCGCCGACAGCTTCACCGAGATGCCCGGCCGGTCCGGCAGGGCCCCATTGCCCGCCCGCGCGCCGATGTCGGCAATGGCGGCGGCATAGGACTCGAAATAGCGCGCCGCGTCGGCGCGGGTGCGGGCGCCCTCGCCCAGCATGTCGAAGGAATAGCGATAGGCCCGGCCGCTGGAAGACTGCGCCCGATCCAGCGCCGCATCGATGGTCTGGCCCAGCACGAAATGATTGCCCAGCACCTTCATGGCCTGGCGGGTGGCAGCGCGCACCGCCGGCACGCCCAGGCGCTTGGTGAGACGTCCGAGCACGCCTTCCGGCGTCTCGCCGGGCTGGATCACCCGCGCGGTGAGGCCCAGCGCCCAGGCGGAGGTCTGGACCAGGAAGGCGCCGGACTTGGAGGCGTGGTTCAGGAAATCGCCCTGCGCCAGTTTGTCCTCGATCAGCCGGTCCGCGGTGGCCGGGTCGGGCACCCGCAGCAGCGCCTCGGCCAGGGTCATCAATGCCAACCCCTCCTTGGTGGAGAGGGCATATTCCCGCAGCATCTCCTCGATGCCGCCGAGCCCACCGGCCCCGCCGGCTCCCGCACCCTTGCGGATGGCGCCGATCAGTCGGCTCGCCAGCGCATCCACCCGCGCCTCGGCGGCGGGCGGAAGGCTGGCCTGGGCCAGCAGGGGCGCCGCCACCTCCGCATCGTCGGGCGCATAGGGAGCGGCGAAGGGCGCGACCGGGGGCATGGCGACAGGAACCAGGGCGGTGGAAACGGGCTTGGACATGGGAGTCTCCGGCAGGTTCATCCGCATAATCCATCATCGTCCTTGCTTCCATGGCGCTTTTCACCCGGATGCCTTAGATTCTAAGGCGAACCAGGACCTGAGCCGCAGAACATGGGCGACATCGACCGCACCGACCGCCGAATTCTTTCGATTCTGCAACGGGATGGCCGCATTTCCGGGGTGGAGCTGGCGGAGCAGATCGGGTTGTCCGCCACCTCCGTCGGCGAGCGCCTGAAACGGCTCCAGCGGGAGGGGTATGTGGCGGGCTTCGGGGCCCGGCTCGATCCCCACAAGCTGGGGCTCGGCTTCCTGGTGTTCGTGGAGGTGCATCTGGACAAGACCACGCCCGACGTGTTCGAGCGCTTTGCCAAGGCGGTGCGCAACGCTCCGGAAGTGCTGGAATGCCACATGGTGGCCGGCGGCTTCGATTATCTGCTGAAGGCCCGCCTGCCGGACATGGCCGCCTACCGCCGCTTCCTGGGCAATGTGCTGCTGGGCTTCCCGGGGGTGCGGGAAACCCGCTCCTATGCAGTGATGGAGGAGGTCAAGAGCGACGGGCCCCTGGCGGTGTGACCGCAGGCGTGGGCGCGGGGGGCATCGAAAGTCCGGCTTTGCCTGCGCCCCGCGATGGGTCCTAATGCCCGCCCGCGCCGGCCCCGCCGATGCGGCCATCAAGAGACAAGGGGAGAGCGATGTTTCCTGAGCTGCGCCTGCTGTGCTTCGAAGACCTGGAGCTGGGAATGACCGAAACCCTGGCCAAGACCATCGCCTCCTCCGACGTGGTGGGCTTTGCCGAGGTCACGGGCGACCGCAACCCCATCCATCTGTCCGAGCATTTCGCCGCGCGCACGCCGTTCGGCACCCGCATCGCTCATGGCCTTTATACCGCCAGCCTGATCTCGGCCGTGCTGGGCACCCGCCTCCCGGGTCCGGGCGCGGTCTATATCTCCCAGACGCTGAACTTCCGTGCCCCGGTCAAGATCGGCGACACGGTGATGGTCAAGGTGGAGGTGGCCGAACTGATCCCCGAGCGGCGCCGCGCCCGCCTCGCCTGCACATGCAGCGTGGGCGACGAAGTGGTGCTGGATGGCGAAGCCTGGGTCAAAGTGCCGCCGCGCAGCGAAACCGAGAATTCGCCCCTGAGCCGATCCCTCGCCGGCTGAGACAGCCACGCGCGGTCGGGATTTGCCCGGCCGCGTGCGGCCGGGTTCCGTTCCGGCGGAAGCGTTACTTCACGCCGGAATAGATGGACGCGCCCGTGGTCACCGGCGAGGAGACCATCACGAAGATCTGCATCGCCTTCTGGATGTCGGTGATCGGCGCGTTGGTGACGTAGATCACGTCGCGATTGAAGATCGGGAAGTGCTGCGCCACGAACAGGCTGTTGGTATCGCGCAGATCGAGGCGATAGACTACCGGTGTCAGGCCGCCATGGACCACCAACGGGCTGTCCGGCCGCAGCTTGCGGGCGATGAACTCCGGCTCATACCGCAGCACGAACACACCGGACGGATCGGAGCGGTTGTCCTGCAGGCCGCCGGCCTTCACCAGCGCGGTCGCCAGCGTGATGCCCGACGCATTGAACGGGATTTCGGCATTGGCGCCGGTGGCGCCATAGGCCAGGAACACCTGCGGATCGCGGATCAAGGTCAGCACGTCGCCGGGCTGCAGATAGATGTTCTCGCGCGGATTGGCGACCACCTGCTCCATGGCCACGCGCACCGTGCGCTGGCCACGGGACAGCTGGATGAAGGTTTCGCTCACCGGGGCGCGCAGGCCGCCGGCCGTGGCTACCACGTCCAGCAGCCGATCGCCCTTGACGTTCAGCGGCACGCGGGCGCCGTTCACCACTTCGCCGGTGACGGTGACAGTGTTGCTCACCGATTTGACCACCGAGACCAGAACCTGCGGCTGAATCGCCTTGCCGGTCAGCGCCTGGACGATCTCGTCCTGGATCTGCGCCGTGCTGCGACCGGCGGCCTGGATTTCGCCGGCATACGGGATGGAGATGGTGCCCGTCGACTTGACCGCCTGCTCGGGAATGGTGGCGGTCTTGGAGCCGGTGGTGAAGCTGCCGGCCACGACGGCGGAGGAGAACAGGCCACCGGCGCCGGCTTCCCAGATGGTCACGGCGACGTAATCGCCGACGCCCACGACCGGGGTGCGCGCGGGTGCGGCGGAACCGAGGGAGGTGTAGAAGCTGTCCGGAGCGCGTTGGCGAACGATGTTCAGCACATTGTTGTCGAGATCGACAATCTCGTAGCGCTGAATATTTTCCTCATTGGCCTGCGAGACCACCGACTTCGCGTTCGGCCCCACCTGCGGCAGCGATTCGGCGCAGCCCGAGAGCGCCAGCGCCACACCCGCCAGGAGAAGCGGCCCACTCATCACCTTCAGCATGAATGCTCCGGTCCCTATTCTCGTCGCCCAATATCATGCGGGGGGGTCTGCACCAAGCCTACAGGATCGGACCACCACCAGTCCTCTTAAAGCTGTTTCCCCTTTGCCACACCTGACAAACCGCCATGACCGCAGCATATCGTTAATGGCAACCTTCGCGTCTCAGCGTCGCCGAGGGCGGTGCGATGCTCGCCCGCTCGCGGATTTATCCCCACCTTAATACCACCTACCCACACCTGCTGCATTGGACTTTTTACCGATCCAACCTGTGTCGCGGCGAACGCAGCTTTAGCGGGGCTTTTGCAAGGCGGAATATAAATTTCAGAGGTCCACACCGCGCCCGTTTCAAGCTAACTTGTAAGCCATCGAGGGTAGAGTTTGCAGTGCAACAGGTCGCCGCGAAAGGGGGCGTATTGACCGTCGCGACGGTCCGCTGCGATAAGGGGAAAAACGCTCCGACACCGGAAAATACTAGGTTTCTCAAGCGCTCTCATCGCAGGTGAATGCATTGCGGTTTCAAGGACCTTCCGGCAGCTGGGCTTCGGATGCAAACGTGACAGCCATCGTCGGAGCCGCCTGCCGACTGCCCGGGGCCCCTGACGAGACGCATTTCCGTCGCCTGCTTACCGAAGGTCAATGCGCGGTCCGCCCGTTTCCCGTCAATCGGTGGAGCGTCGAGCGCTTCCTGCATCCGCGCGCCAGCGAGGCCGGGTTCAGCTATTCCTTCGCCGGCGGCTACCTCGAGGCCCCGCTGGACTTCGACCCGACGGTGTTCGGCATGTCGCCGCGCGAAGCGGCCCAGGTGGACCCGCAGCAGCGCCTCCTGATGGAAGTGGTCTGGGAGGCGCTCGAGGATGCGCGCATCGCGCCCTCCAGCCTCGCCGGCCACGACGTCGGCGTCTATGTGGGCGCCTCCAGCCTGGACTATGGCAATCTGCTGGCGTCCGATCCGGCCGCCATCGAGAGCCACTTCATGACGGGCAACACCTTGTCCGTGGTCTCCAATCGCATCTCCTACGCGTTCGACTGGCACGGCCCCAGCTTCACCGTGGACACCGCCTGCTCCTCCTCGCTGGTGGCCTTTTCCCAGGCCCTGTCCGACCTGCGCCTCGGGCGCGTGGACACCGCCGTGGTGGCCGGCGTGAACATGCTGCTCACCCCGGCCTCGTTCATCGGCTTCTCGCGCGCCGCCATGCTGTCGCCCACCGGCCTGTGCCGTCCCTTCTCCGCCGCGGGCGACGGTTATGTGCGCGGCGAAGGCGCGGTGGCCTTCGTCCTGCGCCGCCGCGACCTCGCCGCCCCCGGCTCCATTCGCGCCCTGGCGATCGCGGCCGGCGTCAATTCCGACGGCCGCACCTCGGGCATTGCCTTGCCCGGCATGTACGGCCAGCGCGCCTTGCTGGAGCGGCTGTATGGCGAGGCCGGCCTTGGCCCGGACCAGATCGCCTTCGTGGAAGCCCACGGCACCGGGACCCGGGTCGGCGACCCGGTGGAGGCCCATGCCATCGGCTCGGTGCTGGGACGCGGGCGCGCCAAGCCGTTGCCCATCGGCTCGGTGAAATCGAACATCGGCCATCTGGAGCCGGCCGCGGGCGTCGCCGGCCTGCTCAAGGCGCTGCATGCACTGGAAAGCCGAGAGTTTCCCCGCTCGCTGCATCTGGACACGCTCAATCCGCTGATCGATTTCGACGACCTGAACCTGTTGCCCGCGCGTGAGACCGTGGCCCTCGATCGCTCCGCCGCGACCTTGTATTGCGGGGTCTCGGCCTTCGGTTTCGGGGGCACCAATGCCCATGTGATCCTGGCCAGCGCCCCGGCGCAGCCCAAACCGTCTCAACCGGCATCAGCGCCCCCGCGATACCTGACGCTGTCCGCCGCCAGTGCGGACGCGTTGACGGCCACGGTCGCGGCCCATGCGGTTCTGTTGGACGACGGCGTCGACCCCATGCGCCTCGCCGCTGCGGTGGCAGGCGGCCGCGAAACCTTGCGCCACAGGCTGGTGCAGGTGCCCGGCGACGGCACCGTTATGGCCAAGTCGCTGCATGAGTTCGTCGGCAGCGGCAGTTCCAAGGGCGTGGCCGTCGGCACCGCCCCCAAGGCCGACGTGAAGGTGTGCTTTGCCTTCGCGGGCAACGGCGCCCAATATGCGGGCATGGGCCGCGCGGCCTATCTGCGTAACGCCGCATTCCGCCAACGCATCGACGAGATCGACGCCGCGTTCCACGCGCTTGCGGGCGGCTCGATCAAGCACGATCTGTTCGATCCGCACCTGGACCAGCGGATCGGCCGCGCCAGCGTGGCGCAATATCTGATGTTCGCGGTCCAGTCCGCGCTCACGGCGGCGCTCGCCGCCGAAGGGCTGCGACCGGACATGGTGCTCGGCCACAGCATCGGCGAGGTCGCCGCGGCGGAGGCCGCCGGCGCCATCAATCTGGCGCAGGCCGTGCGCATCATCCACGCCCGCGCCACCACCCAGGAAGCCACCCACGGCATGGGCCTGATGGCGGTGTTCGCCGCAAATCGCGAGCGCATGGAAGAGTTCCTGGCCGGGTTTGAGCGCGACGACATCGAGATCGCCGCCGAAAACGGGCCCTCGTCCATCACCCTCTCCGGCACGGCCGATGCGGTGCGCCTGGCCACCCGAACGGCGCGCAAGCAGCGGATCGCCAGCCGAACCTTGGATCTGGAATATCCGTTTCACTCCAAGCTGCTGGACATCACCCACGACAGCTTCCTCGCCGCGGTCGGAACGGTTCAGCCGGGCGTTGCCCGTGCCACGATGATCTCCACCGTCACCGGCGGCGCCCTTGAGGGGGAGAAACTGGATACGGCCTATTGGTGGCGCAACGTGCGCCAGCCGGTGCAGTTCAAGCAGGCGGTGGATGCGGCATCGGAGCTGGGCGCCGGCCTGTTCATCGAGATCGGCCCGCGGCCGATTCTGCTGTCCCCTATCACCGAGACCCTGAAGGAGCGCGGCGCCAGCGCCGGCGTCATCTCCAGCCTGCTGGAAAGCGACGAGCGCGATCCGCACCGCGACCCCATCGCCTGGATCGCCGCGCAAGCTCACGCCCATGGCGCCACCTTGGCAGTGTTGCCACCTGCGCCGCACGTGGACCGGTCCCTCGCCTTGCCGCATTACCCCTGGCAGCGCACGACCTATCGCTTCCACGGCACCTCGGCCGCCCTCGATCTGTTCGGCGACCGCCCCCGCCACCCGCTCATCGGCGGGCGCCTGGCGGACGGCCAGCCGGAATGGCGCACAACCCTGGACGCCGAGGTGGTGCCCTATCTGGCCGACCATCTGGTGGACGGCGAAGTGGTGGTGCCCGGCGCCGCCATCGTGGAGATGGTGCTGGCGGTGGCCCGCGAACTCAGGCCCGAGGGGCCGCTGGGGGTGGAGGAGTGCGACATCCTCCAGCCGCTGGTGCTGCCGCGGCAGTCCATGCGCGAGATTTCCGTGCGCTATGCGACCGCGACCAGAGATGTGGAGCTCTTTAGCCGCCCGCGGCTCGGACCCGACGAATGGACGCTGCATGCGCGCGGCCGGCTGGTGGACGTGGCCCATGCGCCGCGCACGCCGGCGAAGCCCCGCGGCCCCCTGTTTCAGGCGACCGCCGACGAAATCTACGCCCGGACAGAGGCCTGCGGCCTCGGCTATGGACCCGCCTTCCGGCTGGCAAAGTCTATGAAGCGCGATGCCCGGATCATCGAGGTGGAGCTGACGCCCGCCGAGGCCGGCACGGGCGCCTTCACCCGCCCGCAGTTGCTGCACCCGGCGAGCCTCGACGCGGCCTTGCACGGCCTCTTCCTGCTCATCGACCTGGAGCCAGGTGTCCGTCGCACCTATCTGCCGATCCGGCTCGGCCGCCTTGCGCTGTTCCGCGACCATCCCGTGGTCACCGCCGCCACCATCACGGTGGATCGGCATACGGAGCATTCGCTAAAGGTCGATATCCTTCTGAAGGATGCCGACGGCCTGGTGGTGGCCGAAGTGGAGGACGTGCTGCTGAAATCGGTGGTGCTCTCCCGCACCGAGCCCGATGCGGATTTCCTCCATTCCGAACTCCAGCGCCGTGGGCGCATTGCCGGGCGCATGGATGTGCCGGCCATCGCGGCCAACGGCGTGGCCGGCGATCCCACGCCAGAGGTCTCCGACGGCTGGCTGATGCTGCGCGCCTTCGTCCGTGCCGTGGCGCACCGGGCCTTGTGGACGCTCGCAGACACTGCGGGCCTGGTGCAGTGGGCACCCCTCACCGCCACCGGCCAACTGGCTGCCCCGGCGCTGGCCTTCGCCGCCATGCTGGCGGAGGACTTGGCCGCCGCAGAATTGGCCGTACCGGAGCCGGGCGGGTTTCGCCTCGTCGCCGAGTCCGGCCTGCCGGATCCCGAGCGCATCTTGCGCAGCTTCGCAGCGGAATGCCCGGGGGCGTCGGCGGAATTGCTTCTGGCGGCGCGCACCGCCGCGGACATCGATGACTTCCTCGCCACCGGCACCGTCCTCCGCCACCGCGGAGAAGTGCTGGAGCAGTTTTCCGCCCACGGCTTGATCTTTGCCCCGGTGGTGCGGGCGCTCACGGCCGCGCTCGATGCCGTCCGGGCGGCCGGCGGCGGCGATGTGCCCCACGTTCTGGTGGCGGAAGCCGATGGTCGAGGACTGCTGACGCCCCTGCTGGCCCTCAGCCGTGCCGGCCGGATTCGCTTGACGGTGGCCGGGCTTGATGCCGCCGCCCTCGAGCGTCTCAGCCGTCGCCTGGCGGCCACGGCTGTGGTGGACTTCCTCGTCCTCGATGGACCGCAGGAACCCGAGAAGCGTCCCGCATGCGACATTGCCCTGGTTCAGGGCTGGCGTGCGTCCGGCGCCGGCGGCGCCACGCTGATCGGCAAGATCGCCGAACAGGTGGTGACGGGGGGCGCCATACTCATCGCCCAGCCCGCCTCCGATCCGGTGATCGACTTCTTCATGGGCACCGACCCGGACTGGTTTAGTCGGTCCGCCGACCTCACGCTGCCGCTGGGGCAAGTCCCGTCGGCGGACGAGGCCCGCGCGGCGCTGGCCCAGGCCGGGTGCAGCGACATCCGCATCCTCGCCCTCCCCGAGGGTGGGTCATGCCTGGTGGCCAAGCCCCCGGTTCCGGCGACGCCCGCCTTGGAGCGGCCCTTGCGCATTCTGCGGGCGGGCGCCGCGGACAGCCCGCTGGCCTCAATGCTGGAGGACCACCTCCAGCAGTCAGGGATGGCGCTTGCGGACACCGAGGCCCTGAGGGGCATCGAGCCCTGCGATACGGACTTCATCTGCCTGCTGGACAGCATCGGCGGCAACGACCGTGAGCGCACCGAACAGGAAATTGCGCGCCTCGTCACTGCCCTTGGTGAGGCCGCCTCCGGCGGCGCCAAGCCGCGCCTCTGGCTGGTGGTCCGCGGCGCCCATGCGGCGCCCCTGGACCCGGTGGCCGGTGCGCTCTGGGGTTTTGGCCGCGTGGCCATGAACGAGTTTTCCGATCTCGATATCCGCCTGGTGGATATCGCCCCGGCCTTGCCCCCCACCGACGCCGCCCATCTTCTTCGCACGCTGCTGGCCGCGCCCGATGGGGAACGGGAGGTGGTGCTTGACGCAGGCGGCGTGCAGGTGGTGCGGGTGCACCGGGGCCTTCCGTTAGCCACGGTGCCGCTCGGCCCGGATACCGGCCTGACCTTGGAATTTCCCCGCAAGGGTGTTCTCGACCATTTCAGCTGGGTGCCCAAGCCCCGTGTGGCACCGGATCGCACCGCGGTGGAGGTGGAAGTGATCGCCGCCGGCCTGAATTTCCGCGATGTCATGCTGGCCATGGGCCTGCTGGATGACGACGTGCTGGACGACGGCATGGCGGGCGCCGTGTTCGGCTTCGAGTGCGTCGGCCGGGTGGTGGCTCTGGGCTCCGGTGTCCGCGATCTCGCCATCGGCGATATGGTGGTCGGCTTCGCCAAGAACGCCTTTTCGACCCATGTCACCGCGCCAAGCCGGGTGTTCATGCCGCTGCCCGCCGGCACCACGCCGGAGGGCGCGGCCAGCATCCCCGTCGCCTTCCTCACCGCCTGGTACGGGCTGGTGGAGCTGGCCAAGGTGAAGCGCGGCGAACGGGTGCTGATCCATGGCGCCGCAGGCGGGGTCGGCCTCGCCGCAATTCAGCTCGCCCGCGCCCGCGGAGCAACGGTGATTGCCACGGTCTCGACCCCGGACAAGCGCGCCCTGGTGGAATTGTTCGGCGCCCACGAGGTGCATGATTCCCGCTCGCTCGCCTTCGCCGACACCATCCGCGAAGCCCATGGCGGGGTGGACGTGGTGCTGAACAGCCTCAGCGGCGAGGCCATGCGCGCCAGCTTCAAATGCCTCAAGCCGTTTGGCCGCTTCGTTGAGCTGGGCAAGCGTGACTATGTGGCCAATACCGAGCTCGGCCTGCGGCCCTTCAGGCGCAACCTGACCTATTTCGGCGTCGACCTCGACCAGTTGCTGGCGCACGATCCCCGCCTGGTGTCCAAGGGGTTGAAGGATCTCGCCGCCGGCTTCGCCAAGGGCCTATACACCCCCCTGCCCCACCGCACCTTCGCGGCAGAAGAGATCGGCGAAGCCTTCCGGCTGATGCAGTCCGCCGCTCATGTGGGCAAGATCGTCATCCGCCCGCCGGTATGTGCGGACGTTCCAGTGGCGCAGCCGCAGGATGCCGCCTTCGCCCCCGGCGACGGGGTGCAGCTGGTGGTGGGCGGGGCGGGCGGCTTCGGTTTCGAAACCGCCGCGTGGCTGGCCGAGAGCGGCGCGAAACAGGTGGTGGTCGCCTCCCGCCGGGGCACCGTTGATGACGGCCTGCACATCCGGATCGCGGCCTTGCGGGCCAGGGGCGTCACCTTCGTGATAGAGCAGGTAGATGCCAGCGACGGCGCCGCGGTGGATGCGCTGATCGCCCGTGTCACCGCTGCGCATGGACCCATCACCGGCGTCTATCATACCGCGATGGTGCTGCAGGATGGGCTGATCCGTGGCCTCGACCCTGAGGCGCTGGCGGCAGTTCTGGCGCCCAAGATCGACGGCGCGCATCACGTGGACCGCGCCACGCGCCGCCAGCCGGTGGCGCATTTCGTGCTGTTCTCCTCCATCTCGGCGCTGGTCGGCAATCCGGGCCAGGGCGCCTATGTGGCGGCCAATGCCTATCTGGAGGGGCTTGCCCGCAAGCGCATCGCCGAGGGCCGGCCGGCCTTGGCGGTGGGCTGGGGGGCCATCGCCGATGCCGGCGTGTTGACCCGCGACCAGGGCACCGCCGAGCAGCTGGAACGGATCAGCGGCATCACCGGCCTCGCCTCCGCCGATGCGTTGAGCCGGCTGGGACGCCTGCTGCAGGCGGCGGGGCAGTTGACCAACCCGGTGGTCTATTGCGCCCGCTGGCAGCGGGCCGGACTGATGCGCGACCTGCCGATCCTGGCCACGCCGGCCTTTGCGGAGGTGTTCGCTGAGGAAGGCCTGCAGAATGAGGCGGTCGAAATCGACGTTGCTGCGCTCATTGCCGGCAAGACCGATGCGGAAGCCCAGAAACTGCTCGCTGACTTGATCGCCGGTAAGATCGCGCGGATTCTGCGCCTCTCGGCCCAGGAGATCGACGTGGACCGGCCGTTCGCCGACATGGGGATGGATTCCCTCATGGCTCTCGAACTCAGCATGAATATAGAGCATGAGCTGGGGGTGGGCCTGCCTTTGGTGGCGATCACCTCGGTGCCGAACCTGCGCGAACTCAGCCGGCGCCTGCTGCAATCGGTGCGCGCCCCCGGCGCCGCCGATGCCATCGACGCCGATGACCGCCGCATGATCGCCATGCACGGCGGCGACGAAGCGGATTTTGCCCAGGTGGGCGACAGGCTCGCGGCGCGCCGCGACCAGGTGGCGAGGGTAATGTGACCAAGAAGCGCGACGCCGACCGACTGACGGACACCGAGCGGACCGCCTTCCTGTCCTCCATGCGGCGGACCGCGGGCCCGAAACCCCCGCGCGCCGCCTCGGCGCCAGCGCCCAGCCGGGACGTCGCGTTCGAGACCTTGCCCGCATTCCGCATGCTGAAGGCCCAGCGGGCGGCGGGCGACATGCTGGGGATCGGCAATCCCTTCTACCTCACCCATGAGGTGCGGGCGGGGGCACGGACCGTGATCAACGGCCAGCCCATGATCAATTTCGCGTCCTATGATTATCTCGGACTGAACGGTCACCCCGAGATTACCGCAGCCGTGACACAGGCGGCGGAAACCTGGGGGACGAGCGTGTCCGCCAGCCGCCTCACCGCTGGTGAACGTCCGTTCCACGGCGCGTTCGAAGCCGCCCTCGCCGCGCTCTACCAGACCGAGGACGCACTGCTGTTCGTGGGGGGCCACGCCACCAACGTTTCGGTCATCTCCACCTTGCTGGGCCCCAAGGATTTGGTGATCCACGATGCCCTGGCGCACAATTCCATTGTCGTCGGCGCCGATCTGTCCCGCGCCAACCGCCGGATCTTCGCGCACAACGACCTCGATGCCCTGGAAGCCATCCTGGAAAGCGCCCGCGACACGCACGAGCGCTGCCTGATCGTCACCGAAGGCCTGTTCTCCATGGACGGCGACGGCCCGGATCTGGCCCGCCTGATCGACATCAAGACCCGCTGGGGCGCCTGGCTGATGGTGGATGAGGCCCATTCCCTGGGCGTTCTCGGTGCCACCGGGCGCGGGCTGTTGGAACACCAAGGCGTCAATCCGGCCGGCGTGGATATCTGGATGGGAACCCTGTCCAAAACCCTGGTGGGCTGCGGCGGCTATGTGGCCGGGCCGGCGGATCTCATGACCCTGCTGAAGTTTCAGGCCGCCGGCATGGTCTATTCGGTGGGTCTGCCCGCCACCACCGCCCTCGGCTCCCTGACCGCCTTGCGCCTGATGCTGCGCGAGCCGGAGCGGGTGACCAAGCTCCAGGCCAACGGCCAGCGCTTCCTGGAGAAGGCCCGCGCCGCGGGGCTGGATGTGGCCACCAGTTGGGGTTATGCGGTGACCCCGGTCATTGTTGGCGACAGCCTGCGCACGGTGGTGCTGGCCAACCGGCTGCTGGCGCGGGGCATCAATGCCTTCCCCATCATCCCGCCCGGCGTTCCGGAGAAATCCGCCCGGCTGCGCTTCTTCATCTCGGCCAGCCATTCGGAGGCGGACATCGACACAGCGGTCGCCGCCGTGTCGGAAGAGCTGAACCGGCTGATCGAAGAGGGCGTCTCGGTGGGCAAATATGCGGAGCTGATGACGTGACGGCGTCCGCCCGTCGCCCATGCCACCTGGGACTTGAGGCTTGAGCCCGCTCGCCAAAAGCGCGCCGGTGGGCACTGGTTTTACAGTAATCACCGGCGCGTCCAGCGGCATCGGGGCAGCTCTGGCCAGGCAACTGGCGCACGAAGGACACCGACTGGCCCTCGTCGGGCGCAATGCGGAACGCCTGAACGCGGTCGCCGGCGCCTGTCGTGCGATCGGCGCCGACTGCCATGTGGGCCAATTGGACTTGCGCGATCGCGATACCCTCGCGGCCTTTCTGGCGGAGGTGGAACGCTCTGGCCCCATCGAACTGTTCATTTCCAACGCCGGCATCCTCGACGGCCGGCGAGATGGCGAGGCGGTCGAGGACGGCGCCGCCGCCCATCGGGTGCTGGACACCAATCTGCTCGCCGCCATTGACGCGGTGCACCAGGTACTGCCGGCCATGCGCGCCCGGCGCAGCGGCCGGCTGCTGTTCATCGCCTCGCTGGCCGCCTTCGCCCCCCTGCCGGACGCCCCCGCTTATTCCGCCGCCAAGGCGGGCCTGCTGTCTTATGGGGTGGCGCTACGGGAAGCCTTGCGCGGCGAGGGCATCGGGGTCTGTGTCGCCTGCCCCGGTTATGTGACCACGGGCATGAGCGACCTGCATCTGGGGCACCGCCCGGGCGAGATCACCGCGGACGAAGCGGCGGCGCGTATTCTGGCGGCGCTGGCCGGCGACCAGGCCATATCGGGGTTTCCGTTCGGCCTCTACTGGGTCTCGCGCCTGTCGCTACTGGCCCCGGCCTGGGTGCGACGGCTCGGCATGCGGGGGCTACGGTTCCACGTGGGGGATAAAACGCTTCCGCCGCGGGGTGCGGGGTCGGTCACTTTCCCCGAGGGAACAGCGTGACCGCAAAATTGCTGCATTATCGTGAGATCGGGCGGCTGCGGATCGGATGCAGGCGGCTTGGCAATCTGCTACGCTGCTGCCGCTTCGGATGACCGGCGGAGACATGCTAAGGGATGAGCGTAACCGAGCGGTCCTTGCCGACGATCGTGACCAATTTCCTCGCTGGCGCAAAGCCGCCCAAGGGCCTTGGCCGCGGTGCGGAAGCCTATATCGCCAATCTGCAGTTCCGTAAGAACATCACCCGCATCAGCTTTATGGCGCTGGTGGTGGTGCCGACGGTTGTGGCCACGCTGTTCTATGGGCTGCTGGCCGCCCCGCGCTATGTGTCCGATGTGAAGTTCATCGTGCGCAGCGTCTCGACCCAGCGGGCTACAGGGCTGGATATGCTGTTCCGCACGTTCGGCATCGCCAAGACTGTGGACGATGCCAACGTGATCCAGAAATATCTGGAATCGCGCGATGCCATGCAGGGCGTGATCGACTCCGGCATTGACGTAAAGGCCATCTTCCAGCGTCCGGAAGCGGATTGGTGGTCTGCCTACCCGTATTTCTGGCGCCCCGACAGCAATGAGTCGCTTTATGACTATTTCGCAACCCACGTGACCGTTAACGAGGACAGCACGAAGGGCATCATCGAGCTACAGGTCGAAACCTTCCGGCCCGCGGATTCCCTCGAACTTTCCAGGACCCTGCTACGGCTCGCCGAAGGCATGGTCAACAAGATGAACGAGCGGGCGCAGGGGGACGCCATGGGGGCGGCCAATCGCGAAGTGAACTTCGCCATGGAGACGGTCATCCAGGCTCAGGCGGCGTTGACGGCGTTCCGGAACAAGGAAGTCATCGTCGACCCCTCCAAGTCCACGTTTTCGCTCATCGAGACCATCGGCAATCTGACCACGGATCTGTCCTACGCCATCGCAACCCTGAAGGAGATGCAGAGCTCCTCGCCCAACAATCCCGGCATTCCTGCCCAGCGCGCCAAGATCGCCGCGCTGGAAGATCGGGTCCGGGCCGAGCGGGCCAAGATGGCGGGCGGCGACGATTCTCTCGCCAACAAGATTGCCACCTATGAACAGCTGGCGCTGCGGCGGGATCTTGCGGACAAGGCGCTGGCTTCCTCCATGAACGCGTTGGACGTGGCCCGCCAGGAGGCCCGTCGCCAGCACATCTATGTGGAGGAAGTGGTGGCGCCGAATTTGCCGGACGAGTCCACCGAGCCGCGGCGCCTGCGATCCATCCTGACAGTCCTGGTGTTCGGCTTCGCTGCCTTTGCCGTGATCTGGATCATCTCCGTGGGCTCCGGGGAGCACGCGCAATGACCCTTCTCCAAAACCTGATGCGGTTCGCGGAACTGCCCATGGCGAACGGCCCCCAGCAGTCGTTCGTGACCGCGCTCAACGTGCAGCGCCGGGTGATCACGGCGCTCATGCTGCGCGACGCGCTGATGCGTTTTGGCCACGAGAACCTCGGCTTCTTCTGGCTCATGGGCGAGCCGCTGCTGATGACCTGCGGCGTCATGATCATGTGGGCCGTAGCTGGCATGGACCATGGCCACGGCGTCGGATTGATCCCATTCGCGCTGACCGGCTACACTATGATTACCCTGTGGCGCCATCTGGTGTCGCATATGGTCCATGCCATGACCCACAATGCGGGGCTGATGTTCCATCGCAACGTGCGCATGCTCGACGTGCTGACCGCTCATGTGATCCTGGAGAGCCTCGGCGGCCTGGCGGCCTTCTTCATTGCCTACGTTCCCCTTTATATGTGGGGTGCGGTTCCGCGGATCCATGACCCCCTGCTACTAATCGGCGGGTGGGCGATCCTCACGTGGCTGGGCTTCGGTTTCGGGTTGGTTCTGGCCGGGCTATCCGAGCTCAGCGAGGCCGTGGGCCGCTTCATTCCGGCGGTTATGTACATCAGCATCCCCGCGACCGGCGCCTTCTATATGCTCAATTGGCTCCCGGAGAAGGCACAGAAGGTGCTGATTTGGTCGCCCCTTGTACATCCGTTCGAGATCTTCCGCGCTGGCCTGTTCGGGCCCGAGGTGCATGCCAAGTTTAGCATTCCCTTTATGGTCGTCGTGTGCACGATTACGACCGCCGTCGGCCTCGCCATGGTGCGGGCCGCGCAGAAGCACGTAGAAGTCTCATGAGCGAGACGATTACCGACACCAGCCCCGCCACAAGCCGGCACCCAGCAGACGTCGGCGTGCCGGGCCTCCCGGCCATGCGTGGGATCGAACTGATTCCGATTGTGCCGGAGCCGGGCTCAGGGGCGGCGGTTGCGGACGAGCCCAGCGCGCCGCCGCTCCCGGTCTGGCGGCGCTATGGCCTGTTCCTCGGCCTGTTCGTGATGCCGGTGGCGCTTGCCATCCTCTATTTCGGTCTGATCGCATCCGACATCTTCATCTCTGAAGCCACCTTCCTGGTTCGGTCATCGTCGCGCTCCGGCAGTTCCAGTCTCTCGATGATGATGCAAAGCGAGAGCATGTCGCGCGCGGCGGACGAAACCTATGCGGTCGCGGAATACATGCTCTCCCGTGATGCCGCGGCGGAGCTGGCGAAGTCCGCCAACCTCAAGGCCATCATGAACCGGGACGAGGCCGACATCTTCAGCCGCTATCCCAGCCCCTTCGGCGAGGACACGCAGGAACAGTTTTATCGGGCCTACCGGCGGATCGTGGACGTGGTCACAGATGGGGGCACGGGAATTTCCAGGTTGACGGTGCGGACCCATCGCGCGGACGATGCCTCCACCCTGGCGCTGTCCCTGCTCAACATCACCGAGAAATTCGTCAACCGGCTGAACATTCGTTCGAATGAAGACGCGGTCAAATTCTCCGAGAGCATGCTTAAAGAGGCCCAGGCCCGCCTTGTGGACGTGGAAAACCGCCTGGCGGATTATCGCAACACGCAATTGGTGGTGGACCCGGAAAAGGAGTCTACCCAGTCCTTGGCCATGCTTGGCCGGATGGCCACCGAAATTGCCCGCCTGGAAGCAACCCTGTCCCAGCAACGGGCCATGGCCCCGGACAGCCCCGCCAATGCGCCGCTGACCGAGCGGATCGCCGCTTACCGGGCCGAAATGCAGAAGCAGCGCAAAGCAGTCGTGGGTGGCGCCGATTCCATTGCCAGCAAGCTTCAGGCCTATGAACTCCTGGTGGTGGAGAGGGAACTGGCGGCCAAGGCCCTGGCGGCGGCCACGACATTCCTGGAAAGCGCGCGGCAGGAAGCCCAGTCTCAGCGCATCTATCTGCAGACCATTTCCGAGCCGAATGTCCCCGACCAGGCGCTGCAACCCAAGCGTCTGCTGAGCGTGCTGGCGGTCATGGTCATGGCCCTGTGCGTCTACTGGATCGCCCGCAGCCTTGTGGCGAACACCCTGGAACACCAATGAACCACCATTGGCTGCCCGAGAATCGCCAACAGCCGCCCGCCCTGGCGGGACCGCCGTCCAGCCGGTCTGCGGCGCCATGCATTCGCCTCGACAGAATCGTCAAGGAGTATCATACGCCCATCGGCGTGCGGCGGGTGCTGGACGGGATCGGATTCGAGATCGTCAAGGGCGAGAAGATCGCCGTTCTTGGGCGAAACGGCGCCGGAAAATCGACCCTGGTGAAGATCATCGGCGGGGTGGAGCCGCCCACCTCGGGCACCATCACCCGCGAGTTGAGCATGTCGTGGCCCATTGCCTTCTCCGGCGGCTTCGACGTCACCATGAGCGGGCTCGACAACATCCGGTTCATTGCCCGGCTCTATGGCGTCGACGGCGCTGATGCCGTGGCCCGGGTCGACGACTTTGCGGAACTGGGGCGATTGCTCAGCCTGCCGGTGAAGACCTATTCGTCGGGCATGCGCAGCCGACTCATGTTTGGTCTTACACTTGCGGTCGATTTCGACTGCTTCCTAATCGACGAAGTAATATCCGTGGGCGACCAGCGCTTTCAGCGCAAATGCCATGATGAGCTGTTCGTAAAGCGCGCCGACTGCGCCATGATCCTCGTCAGCCACGACATGCAGATGATTCGCAATTACTGCAATAAGGCTCTGGTCCTTAAAAATGGGCGCGGGCGGGTGCTAGAAGACCTTGAGCTCGCCCTGCAGATCTACGCGACCATGTGAGATCGTCATATAGACGATATATCAGGTGATCAAGATCGGCAAACACCGGGCGGACTCTCATGTTGATATCCATATTTGGTCCGCCATCCGGCTACACGCAGTTCTGCCTCTACTTAATCCGCGCGCTCGTTTCGGAGGTTCTGCAGGATACCGACTTTATCGCGGTGGACGAACTCGAAGAGATGCGAACGGCCTGGGCGGAGCGCCAACATCCCCACGTCCTGTTTTTCTCATATCGCCCCGAACGAGCGATAGTCGACGTCTTCCTGAAGCTCGACCGGCCGCTTCTTATTCTCACCGAGGATGTAAACGACATCACGACCTACATAATGCGCGAGCGGGCTCAGACATGGCCAGGGGCGGTGCGGCTGACCCAGCAATGCCTGTTTGCTGTCAATGATCTGATGCTGGGATCGCGCGCGCTGATGCTGCGACGCGAGTATGAGCTAACCTATGGCGAATTCTTTCAGGCAATCGCCAACCATTTCCAGATCGATCTCAAGCCCCATCACATGCCCGGCATCATGCGGCGCACCGACTTCGGAGCAGATTTTAGGTTATCGGACCCCATGGAGAAAGGGCTCCTCGCGCGCTGGGAACATGCCCGCCCGATGGATAGCTCGCCCGAAGGCCTCTCGCGTAGTGATGCCAAGGTTGTCGAGCAGATCAACGCCCCACTCAAATTGCTCATGAGCGGTCGAAGCGTCGACCATTTCCGCTGGCCACAGGAAATGTTCATCCCTGGAGACCGGCCGGACGAGACGCTAATCGGCCCGATCGAGATGCTGGGGCCGGCGCGTTGCCTTTTCTATGGGCCGTATCTGCATCTCCCCCTAGGACGATGGGATATTGCAGTGGAAGTGAGTGTCGAGGAAAACCTGTCCGGTAATCGGATCGAAATTCAATTCGTGCACGGTGACACCGTCGTCTCGGACGGGTTCGACTTGCCCAAAACCGGCGCTTTTTTGGTTCGGGCACACATCGAGATCAATGAGCCTCGCACACCGCTGGAGATCCGCGTGTTCATGCGGGAGGGCGCGATCGAAGGGCGGTTTCATCTGAAGTCGGCAGTTATAGATGCAACCGACGGTGTCTCCACGCGCCAATCTTCCAGCCACAGCGCCCTGTGGCAGAACTGAACCTGACTTTGCCCCCGCCTCCTATCCCGCGGTAAGTTCGTTATCGGATGGCGTGGCGGAGGGAGCAGCATCGAGTCGGTCAATCCCGAACTGCAAGCTGGCACCGAGGCGGAGAGCACAGCACCAGGGCGGCACGAGCGAACACTGTCACACCATCAGAGGCAGATGGTGCGCCAAGGCCGATAATCCCTCTGGCTTAAGGGCCATGCAGTGGACCTTGTCAAGGCCTTTCTCGATCAAAATCTTGCCGCCATACAGGTTTGCCTGTATGAAGGTTGCGCTTAAGGAGGATAACACAGCGTCCTAGCTGA
Organism: Azorhizobium sp.; assembly: GCA_965227945.1. GTDB lineage: Bacteria > Pseudomonadota > Alphaproteobacteria > Rhizobiales > Xanthobacteraceae > Azorhizobium. The sequence continues at coordinate 1,255,266 of CBDDGQ010000006.1, forward strand.
TCTCGACTGGGTGAAAATTTATAAAATCAGAGTGCATTATTGCGACGTAATGAAACTCAGATTGAGGATCATGAGAATGAGCGGTCAGATTAAAATATATATAAATGGCAACTGCCAGGGCCCAGCGCTTTCTGGGCTTCTAAACGAGGCATGCGGGGCCACGATCGAGGCTGACAGTTTAGGCGTTCATGATATAGAGGAAGGGGTGGGATTTGATTGGTATCGCGACAAAATTAGATCTTCCGATATTGTTTTTAGCCAGCCGATATCATCGTTATATAGGAATACAGATATCTTTTCGCTCGATTGGATAAGGGAGAATGTTCGTCGCGATGCCTCAGTGCTGACCTTTCCAGTTATATATCTTCGCGCTCCATCTGTTCATAGTTTTTCTATCGCTGATTTGCACGACGGCGCGCTGTCCTATCACGACGCGCACGCAATTGAGTATTTTTTGATGGGCAAAAGCGTGCATGAATATATAGATGACACATCCAGGAGTGACTTCTTACCGGCCGATTTTGTGATCTCCGAAGCATTCAATTCCCTGAACGAATTATTGCGGCGAGAGCACTCAGAAGAAACATCCATTTCCGTGTGCGGTATTTTATCGGCAATGTTAATGACGCGGCAATCAATGTTCACGTTCAACCACCCGAGCAGGGCAGTTTTGGCGCAGGTGGGGAACAGGTTATTGGCTATGCTTAATCGTGAGGAACGGATACCGCTCGAGGGCAGAGAGACATTGGATCAGGTTATCATGCCGCCTTATCTGTCTGAGATGTTGGCATTTAACCATGATGGGATGGGCCTGAACATGGATGCGGTACGGATATCTGGGACCTGGGAATCCCGGACTGATTATTTTAAACATGTATTTGACCGGTATCGCAGTTTGGGCAACGCGGCGCTTCGCGGCCATGTTGAGCGACAACCCGAGATCGGCGCATACATTCGCCGTTTTTATGCTGCGCAAAAAGGGCGTCCTGTCAACGACCCGCGCCAGCTGATTGAATTGCTTTATAAGTACTTCATCGGGCGCATACCGGATAGTGGAGACGTGTTGCATCACCTCACCGTCTTGAAGAATTTCGGCTATGAGCGGACCATAGAAGCATTTTTTCAGTCTGACGAGTATCGTTCGGCAGGGGGAGGGGCGGCCATGGACGCACGCTTCGATGAGGCCCGCGGCCGATGAAAGTGGATCTTAGGACTTACTTTAATGCCGGGGCGGATATTTCCCTATATGCCAATCTTCCCGGCCCCTTGATGGACGCAGCTGTAGTCCTTGCGCGGCTGTTTCGCGATCAGGCGTTACCATTCCGACTGATAGACATCTGAAGAAAGGGAAATGCATCCCGCCTGCCTTTTGACCTCAAAGCGGTTGTTGATACCCTTCCGTATAAATCAACTAACGTCTTGGCGCTTGATCCGACTGAGCTCGAAGGCCACAACCTCTTTGCTCCGCATTTGTTTGCGGCAAAGACGAAATTTGCTATCCTATTTTCGGAACCAGAGCATCATAAAATTGATATAATACTAAATGGATTACGCCGCGTCGATTACACGATTGTACCGAATCAGCACGTCGCAGCCAGTCTCGCGGCGCTCGACGCTCAGCTGAGGTCCCTTGTGCTTCCTATTGCACCAATCCGCCCGTTACGGATAGCAGTGCTTCATCGAGGACCCTTGAGGCCTTCCATCGAGAGCGTTCGGCACCGCATGCCCAGGCTTCGGGATCAACTTCAATTACTCGGTCATCACGTAGATACATACCTAGCCACCTGGCTTGATGATAAGGAATCAGTTGCTCAAATAATTGGCGTTGCTGATCATACATTTTTATACGAAACACCGAGCGATCGCCTGATCGAACGCTACGTCAAAAACAAATATTATCAAAACCTCATTCGCTATCCCGTAAGAAACGCTTTCCTTCAGTACTACATGGCGCGTCGTGCAACAATTTCGATTGAAGAATCTGGATATTACGATTTTGTCGTTCACTCGAGAACTGATTTAGATATTGATATAAATCCGTATTGGAATGAGTGGTTAGTAAAGGGAGTTTATAATACTTGGCCTACCGTGCGGCATTCTGGAACCTTCGTTGGGGATCAATTTTCTGTCGCCGATCCGGCAACAATGCGTCTCGCCTGGGACTATGGAACGGAAGAGCGACTTGGAGCATTATTGGACGAAGTCGATATCCCCGAACATGTTTTGCAGCGAAATTTAGATGCTGGCGGATCGACGATTATTTGCCGACCGATCGCGAGTATGTCGCTGGACCGAGGCCCGATTAATTAGGGTTTTTTGGGCTCATATTGCACCGATGGACCTGAAAGCTGACGCCCCGTATGCATCCGGCGAGGCTCGCGACTACCCACAGGTCGGCGTGCAGCGCGCGTTTTTTTGCGGGCCCGAAGTTTTTGAACAGGAGGCATCGGTTGTGGTTCCTGGGTGAGCACCCAATGCGTCGGAGATGCTCGACGAAGGGAATGAACGAACGGCGGTTCACGACCAAGGGACATTGATCGGAAGGTGAAGCCGATTCTGAAGTCCCCGATGACACCCGTCTCGATCGTGATCCCGGACGTGGTCTCGGTGCGGCAGAGGGGGGCACCGGTGGAGTAAGGTTAGGGGTGCGAACCCCAACGCCAGACTGAAAGATCGAGCGATGACCGCTACATGATGAACTTCCGGGACCTCGTGGAGACGTCCCCCGACGCTGACCTTCTGCTCGAGATGATCGACTCTGCGCCGCGGAGCAAAGCCAGAAGCTCCGCAACAGATCCCGCCGCTCACACCGCTGAACAAACCAAACCCCACCCCCAGAGCGAACTCACCGCTGGATAGAAGTTGGTGCAATGTCACCACCACCCTCGCCGAAACTGTGTGGATAAAAACTCTCGCCTCGGCGGTGGCTGCAACCACACTCTCCGGTCCAGCAGCCGAGGCGAGGATCAGATCACAAGGCTTGAATGCGTGAAGCGCCAATTGCATGAGGGTGAAAGCTCGATCCAATCTAAGACCGTCGCGTGGATCACACTGTGTCAGATCAGGGTTCCGTGACGATTATCAGACGCGGCGTCGGTGCTCGAAGCCGCTTTCTCGTCTGCGACAAACGTCGGATAATGATTGTTTGCTTTTCGGACGTCGGTCAATCTCGGCTGGAGTGAAGGCCTTGATCAAGTCCCATCAAGCGGCAGGTGCGTGTTTGGGTGTCTATCCGCTTCCGTCATGCTGCCCCGGGCGCGCGGCAAAGTGGAATTACTCCCTGGCGCTCAGCATCGCCGCTCCCATAGCCATGCCCCTGCTGCCACACTTAATCCTGACTATGGGGCTGGTCGTCAGTGGCAAGTCGGCGCGCCTCCTGCGTGGCAGCAATCGCGAACATGATCGTCAGGGCCACGAAGGTGCCGATGAGCACGACGTCGCACCATGTGAATGCCTGCGACAGGATGTGAAAGCTAGGTGCACCGAAAAGCAGAATCCCGGCGTTCATGACGAGGATTCCGATGCGCACCTCGGTGGGTCCAAAGCCCATGACCGCGAGATGGAACTCCCGCCGCACCACATTGCGCACGAACACATAGATGGACACCATGTGATAGCCGGTGAGCGCCAGCAGCGCAGTATCCAGACGGGCATAGGGCGACAAGCCAATTCCCGCTGCGATGAGCAAATTGCCCACCACGTCGATGTTCTGATCGAGGAAATATCCATAACGGGGCCGCGCGATATCGCGCACCCGGGCAAGGGTCCCGTCGAGGGAATCGCCAAACCAGTGAACGAGCAGGCCAAAGTTGGCCAGCCACAGAAAATTCGTGGACACGTGGCTGGCCAAGTAGCCCGCCATCACCAGAACGGCGCCGAACACGCCGAAGGCGGTGAGATGATCGGGCATGACCCAGGATGGCAACCGGGCCGCCATCCAGCGCAGGAGTCTGCGCTCCGGGGCGGCGAGGAAGCTTTCGTGAAAACGCTCGAACAGGCTGTCAGCCGGGGGCGTCACTGTGGCGCTGTCTCCATGTCATGACGGCATTGGGCCCAGGTTTTGGTCCAGGCCTGTCGGTGATCGATGGGAATAGAGCCCATGTTAAAGACCCCATGCCGCCCCGCTGGCGCGAAGGCGGCTCCCCACCGGATATCGTGATTTAAAGCGAATCTGTTTGGGCCGATCCGACCCTCGCCGCAACCGGAAGCGCCGAACCGCCCCCGGCGGGGAGATGACGCCGCGCCTCGGTGATGGCGCCTTTCGCCACCCGCTCCGCGTGGTGGTGGGCGGCACATTGGGCGAGAAAGGTCTCGATGGCTACAAAGTAGGCTTCGCGCTCGTCCACAGCGTGTCGAACCGGGCGCGGCGCGACCTGAGGCCGCTCGCCGCCGGCCCAGGCGCGAATGGCGCGGTCCCACGCTTCCGGCGCGCACGGGTCCAAAAGCAGCGCACTGCCATCGACCACTTCCCGATGGGCGGGAATGTCGGAGGCCATGACGGGGACGCCAAGGCGGTTGGCCTCGATGAGGGGCAGACCGAAGCCTTCCGCATGAGAGGGCATGAGCAGCCCCATGGCGCCGGTTAGCAATCGCTTTAGCGACGGGCTGGACAAGCCGGAAACCACATGGACGCGGTCGCGGAGGGCGGCGGTGTCCCGCACCGGCTGCAGGATGTCCTGGCTGCGCCAGCCCGGGGAGCCGATGATGACAAGATGCGGTGCCGCAGCGCCCATGTCCCGCGTCAGGCCCCGCCAGACGTCAAACAGCAGGCCATGGTTCTTCCGCGGCTCAATGGCCCCACAGATGACGAAATACTTCACGCCGTCCAGGGCTGGGTCGGGGGCGCACGGGGTATCGAACACCCGGGGCACGGGCAGGTGCTGCGCCAGCGTCATGATGTCCTCGCGGCCGAAGCGGGCGAGCGCCTTGGTGATGGTCTCCTGCGCCGCAGCAGTGGTCACCATCAGACCAGAGGCATAACGGGCGGTCGAGGCCACCATGGTGGCGTGGTGGCGCGCCGAGGATGGCGCGACCAGGTGTGGCGTGTCGAGGGGAATGACATCGTGCAGCATGAACACCGGGGTGACGTCCGGCCGGGCGTTAAGCCACCGCAGATAGAGCGGCGTGGCCAGGCTGATGTGTCCCACATTAACATAGACCGACCGGTCGGGGACATGATGCTTGGCGGAACTGCCGAATTGAAAGCCGGTGGCCGAGATGAGGGACGCCATGCGCCTGGCCCGCTGCCAGCGGTTAAATCGGGGCACCGACGCCGTCACTGTGGACCAGGTGCTTTCGCCGCGCAGATCCTGCACGAGGCTGCCCCATAGGGCGTCGTCCTCAAAACCACGGCGCTCGGCCCAAAGCTTCTGAAGCCGGAACAGGCCGCGCCGCACCGCGTGCTTGTCGAAGACCCGCATGCCTTGAAGGGTCGGCATAACGCCGACGCACGGTTGGGCGGAGTGCCGGAACAGGCGAGCGGCGAGGGCGAAGTCCACCCGGTCGATGCCCCGCGGCGTGCGACTGAGGGGACCGAAAAACAGGCGCGTCACATCATATGCGATGGGAACCGTCACCACCATACTCCACCGCCGGCACAGGTATTTCCTGGCGCGAACGGGTGGGGCCCGACCTCGAGAAACCCGATGTCCCTCGAAGAGAGCTTATCCACCGCCCACCGCATCTTTCTTCGCAGCATTGATACTGTTGGGCAACAGCTTCTTCGCCGCAACGCGGCAATTTCCTTTTTCCTCATAGGAGTACGGTGCGCGACACATTGACCATTGGGCGTTTTTACCGCGCCTAACCGGAACAAAATCGGGGTCTCGCCGCGGCAGAGTCTCGGCAGGGGGCGCCGTCTCGGTGCGCGAGAGGGCGGAGGGTATTCCTTGAGGTCCGCGCGCGGGGCCTGCAGTTGCCCCCGCGGCCGATTCATGGCGTGTTGCCGCTTCTGCCGTTTCCAGCCTCGAGGACAGTCCATGACCCGTCGTGCCCCGCCGCACTCGATCATGATCGACGGATTCAATCTGGGGCTGGAAAAGGGAACCGGCGTTGCCACCTATGCGCGGAACTTGAGCTATGCCTGCCGGGACATCGGCCTGCGCACCGAGATCCTCTATGGAGCCCCGTTCGGTGCGGGCCGGTCGTCCTTGCTGCGGGAAATCTCCTTCTTCGATCCCTATCAGCCGCAGTCGGCATGGGAAGGGGTCGTGCGTGATCTGCAGCGGATGGTGCCGCGCCCGTTTGGTGCCCGTGCATTCGAGGTGCCGGTCACCGGCGACGTGATCATCGAATCCCAGCGCTCGCGTATGCCGCACTTTGACCGCATCTGGAATGCCGCCGACCTGTTTGGCACAGCCACGACACAATTCGCGCTCACCAACGGCTTCATGACGGTCCGTGACCTGCCGCCGGTAGACATCATGCACTGGACCTATCCACTGCCGCTGACCCTGCCGGGGGCAAAGAACATCTACACGCTGCACGATCTGGTGCCGCTGCGGCTGCCTTACACCACGCTCGATCACAAGGCGCGGTATCTGCGCTTGTCGCAGAAGCTGGTGCGCTCCGCGGATCACATCGTGACAGTGTCTGAAACGTCGCGGAACGACATTATCGATCTGCTGGGGTGTCCGCCGGAAAAGGTGACCAACACCTACCAAGCTGCGGAAATTCCGGCGAAATACCTCAACCGATCTGAGGATGAGGTCCGCAACGACATTGAGGGTGCCTTCGGACTGCCGTACAAGGGCTACTTCCTGTTTTTCGGCGCCATCGAGCCGAAGAAAAATGTGGGGCGGCTGATCGAGGCCTATCTGGGCAGCCAGATCGACGCGCCGTTGGTGCTACTCGGCAATACCGCCTGGAAGGCCGAGCAGGAACTGCGCCTCATCAGCGATACAACCAATCAATATGTGGAGCAGGTTGGCAGCCGCACCTTCACGCGCGAACGGGTCCGGAAACTGGAATACGCGCCCTTCTCCTTGCTCACAAGCGTGATCCGGGGCGCCAAGGCCACGGTGTTTCCCTCGCTCTACGAGGGGTTCGGCCTACCGATCCTGGAGAGCATGCTGCTAGGCACGCCGGTCATCACCTCGGCTCTAGGGGCGACCGCGGAGATCGCCGGAGATGCGGCGCTGCTGGTGGATCCCTACGACACCCGCTCTATTGCCCTGGCCATGCGCGAGCTGGACGCCAACGAGAGCGTGCGCGCCGACCTCGCAGCAAGGGGGAAAATTCGGGCGGAGTTCTTTTCGACCGCATGCTACGCTGAGCGGATGAGAGACCTTTATGAGCGGCTGTTGTGAGGTGCGGGTATTGGCAGCAATCCCTAACGAAGTTGACGCCGGCCAGCCGGGCCGGGCCGGGCCCTTGGGCTATGAACTTGCTTGCCCGACGCTGTAAGAGTGGTCGGCACTACGATGGCACGGGAGCATGCGTTGAAGGCAAACAGATTGATGGATGGCATCGCGAAAAGAATCGCCCGCCAGATCGCGGCGTCTATTGCAACGATGTATCCGCCCAGTGCGCTTGAAAACGTCTTGGCACGCCTGGAGCGGATTGAGCAGAAGCTAGATCAGATCGAGTATTTCAGCCATGGAGCCCGGGCTAATTATATCGGCAATAATCGGGTTTTGACCCGTTGTGTGATTAGAAATAACGTCATTGCTTTCATCTTGGAGGCGGACGATCGCATATTGAGCCCGTGGTTCATCGTATCGGGCCGCTACGAAGAAGTTTTGACCAATTACTTTGCCGACAGCCTGAAGCCGGATAGCCATTGTATCGATGTGGGTACGAATTTCGGGTACTTCACCTGCCTGATGGCGCGGTTTTGTCCGAGTGGTCGAATTATTGGTATCGAGGCAGAGAAAAACGTCTACGCTATTGCTCGTGACAACATCTATATCAATGGATTCGAAAGCATTGCTAGTGTAATACATGCCGCGGCATCAAGCGATACGGCTGATGTGATCTTGCACAGCCGAGGAACCCGCTCTGCCAATACAAGTATTGCGAAGATGCCCGACGACTTTATCCGCGCTCTGGCTGAACCAGCTTCTCAAGCCTTCACGGTGCCAGGGGTCCGGCTTGACGACCTGCTGCCCCAGATGAACGGGCGCGTGGACTTCCTGAAAGTGGACGTCGAAGGTGCCGAACCGCTGGTGTTCAAAGGGGCGCAAGAGACTTTCGCCACGAATCCGCAACTCCGGGCGGTGATGGAGTGGTCACCGGGGCAGGTCGTCGCGGCTGGCTTCGAACTTCCCATATTCCTGGCAGAGCTTGCGGAAATGGGGCTCGGGTTCTTCGATATAGAGCCGACGGGCCTTACACCGCTCAGTGCCCACGATCTGCTCAACATTGGTTATCGCGCAGGGATTGTCCTTCAGCGGACCGATTTGGCCTGAGGTGGGCGGTTAGGATAGCCCCCGCGCAACGCGCCATCGCCGTGACGGACAGCGGTGGAAATCTTGGATCATCAATCAGCAGTTCTTCAAGCTGGACCGCTGTCGCCCCCTCCGTTTCCACCGAGGGCATCATCGACGAGTGGAAAGCCTGAAGCTGCGGCGCGCGCCCCGCAGCTTCAGGCAGGCACGCCAGAAAGGGAATTTTCTGGCGCTCACGCGTTTGCGTCGTCCAGACGAAGATTTCTCTCATATTGCAGCCGCTCGGCGGCCGTGAGCAGATCAGGGTTGATGGTCGCGGCGCCGATCGTGGCTCGGACCTGACGCATGGATTTGCGCACCGCGTCGAGAAAGGCACCGCTGGCGTTCTCCATCAGGTGCCAGCGGTCAGCCACCTACGTGCCATCGGCAGCGCCTTGGCCGCAGCCGATGGCATATCCGGCGCCGCGATCACGAGCGACGGCGGTAATTTGGGGCTGGCAGGTCAGCCACGCCTGCGCGTCCGCGGGCTTCCGGTCGGGTAAGAGAGCGATGGCCTGCGGCGTTCAAGGTCATAGATGATGGACCTATAGCGTTGGTTGGACCGTAAGTGTCCGGCGAGGGCCGCGGGACCTCAGCTTTCAGTGGTGTGGTGATCTGCGATCAGATCCTTGAGGGTTTCGATGCCGAGGACGTGGAGGCCACGGTCTGGTGTTCGTTGGTGTCGTGGATCCCGGCGAGGCCGTCCTCCGGGTCCATCTGATCGGTGGGCGCTCAGGGCCGATCTTCGGTTTCGCCCAGCATCCGGGCTGCGAGTGCGATGGTGAAGACGTTGGCGTCCGCAGTAATGCCGTTAGGCGGCTTCGCGCTTGCCGGTGCTACCCGCTCGCCAGTTCCATGGCAGCAGTTCGGCGAGCCGGCTTTGCGGCATCCCCGCGATGCGAGCGAGCACATCGGCAAGCCAGGCCTGCGGGTCGACGGTGTTGAGCTTCGCCGTGGTGATCAGCGTCGCCATGGCGGCGGCGCGGTCGGAGCCGCGGTCGGAGCCGGCGAAGAGCCATGCCTTCCGTCCCACGGTGAAGCCGCGCAGGGCGCGTTCCGCGGCATTGTTCGACAAGCCGGAACGGCCGTCATCAAGGAACGTTACAAAGCCGTTCCAGCGCCTGAGCATATAGTCCATCGGCTTGGCAACGGAGGCCGAGCGGGACAGCTTGAGGCGCTGGTCGACGAGCCAGACGTGCAGGTTATCGACGAGCGGCCGGCTCTGCTCCTGCCTGGCGCCGCGACGCTCCTCAGCGCTCAAGCCGTTGATCCCGCGTTCCATGTCGCAGAGAATGTCGATGCGCTTCACCGCCTCCAAGGCGACGGGTGACACCGGCGCGGCGCCAGGCCCGCGCCGCGCGCTTGCGGCGATAAGGGCCAGTTCGAAGAAGCCCCTCCTGGTATGTGACCAACAAAGCGCCGACGTGGCTGGTCCGCCCGGACGTGCGGGATCGAACAGTCCGTTCTAACCGCCGTAGGCGTCGGCCTGGAGGATGCCCGCCAGCCCGCGAGGTGCGCGTCCAGATGCTCCCGCCGCCTGTCGCGCGCGGCGAAGTAGAGGGCGGCCGGCGGGTCGGGGCCGCCTCAATGTGATCGTCGCGTACATAGGCCCAGATTCGGCCCTTATCGGTCTTGCCCTTGACCAAGTCGGCACGGGGGTGTCGTCAGTGTGCAGTCGCTTCGCCGCCATGACATGCGGGGCGATCAGATCATGCAGCGCCTTCAGCGCCACAGTCGCCGTGCCCACCTGATTGGCCAGCCTCGAGACGGAGACGTCGATGCCCTCGGGCGCGCCCCTTTTGCTCCGGCGGTTCAACGGCTGATGCTGCCCGAACTTCTCGAGGAGGGCTGTCGCCAGCAGGTTGGCTCCGATGAAGCCGCGCGGCGTCACGTGGAAGGGCGCCGGCGGCTGGGTGATCGCCCCGCACTGGCGGCAGGTGAACTTCTCGCGGACCGTCTGGATCACCTTCCAGGGTCGCGGCAGGATCTCAAGCGTTTCGGTGACGTCCTCTCCGAGCCTCGACAGCTTCATCGAGCGACAGCAGGGACATGTGGCCGGCGCCGGCAGGATGACGCGCTCGCGCGGCAGGTGTTCTGGGAAGGGCTTGCGCACGGGGCTCCGGTGTGGAGGGAGCACCTGCGATGCCAGGCGCGCACGCTCCTGCGCCGCGATCTCGTCCTCGCTCGCCCTGGCCTCCAGTTCCTCGAGCTGAAGCTCCATCTGGTCGATGAGCCGCACCGTGAGCTCGGAGCGCTCACCGTAAAACTCGCGCCTGAGCTTATCGATGGTCAGCTTGAGATGGGAGATCACCGCGCCGAAGGAGGACGCTGCGGCCTCGGCCTCGATCCGCTTGGCGCGTCTGGCCAGGATCTTCACGTGCCCCGCCGCCAGGTCGGCGGGCAGCGCGGGCGTTGCAACGGGCACGCTCATGGCCGCTATGGAATCACCTTCCATTGGAAGCGCGCGGTAAAGAGGTCAGCCGACCGAGGTCGGACGCCAAGCCTCCACCGGATTGCGCCAGTCGATCCCCGAGAGAAGATAGCCATCGGCGCCAGCGAGATCGGTACCACCCCGTCTGCCGGCGAGTGTCACAGAAAGCAGCCGCGCTTCAGTCGACGCGAGTACAGGTTCGCCGCCTGCCCGTCGTGCCAGATGATCTTCATCCGGTCGCCGCGCCGTCAGCGGAAGCAGAAGATATGGCCGCCAACCCCGTTGCGCCTCGGGACCTGCTGCACTTGTAACGCCAGGGAGGCGAAGCCCTCTTCGCGTCTCCGTGTGGCCTGTCGCCATATCTTCACGCCGACCGGGACGGGGATCATCTCGCCTCAGAGCGGCGAGTGCCTCGCGTAGAGTTCGGCGATCCACGTCGCCCTCCAGCCGCAGCCGCTCGCCAGAAGCCAGTTCAATCTCGATGCGGCTCACACGAGGGGCCCTGCGCTTACGCGGCGATGGCTCGTCGGGGGTGATGCGGGCTCCCCCCGCCGCAGGCTCGAACGTCACCGGCAGGATGGCTGGCGGCTGGAGCGTGCCTCGCTTGCAGCGCTGGCTCACATCTACACCCGCCGGGCGGGCGACCTCGCCAGCCGAGGCCCCGGGCTCCAGCGCCAATGCCACCAGTGCTGTCTCTCGACCCGCGGCCAGTGCCGGCGCCGCTCCACCGAGGTCCTCACCTCCGCTCGCGACAGGATCATATGACTACTCCTAGGATTAAACCTAGGACTCACGTCATCGCCTGCATCCGCAAGGCGGCCCTCACTGGAGGGGTGCTCTGGTCCTCAGGTGAGGGCAGATTCCTCTCCACATCGGATTCGGCCTGAGGGGCAACGTCAAGCCAAATATCCACTACTGGCGCCCTTACCTACGGCTGCGGGGTGAATCGCGCAGCCGTAGGTTCTCGACCTGTAGTTTGAGGATGCCTGGCGCGGGACCGGAAGGGGAGCCGCAATGGTCAAGTTTGGAGAACCGATTCCAATGTCAAAGTTCGGACACGCCGAGCGAGCGTCTCAGAAAAACGATCAGACGTGAAGCCGGCGACATAAGCATCGGCAGCCGCATCGAAGGCTGCAACGTTCATCTCTCCTCCGTCCAGCACGATAGTGCGATCTACCGCGTCGCTGTCCGCTAGCGCCGTTATTGTTTGCATAAGCGCATCGGCAAGGCTCCGTGGGGTATCCGTATGTGCGAGCCGGCCGAGGCCGCCGGCGATGAAGCGCAGGTTGCTGATCGCATAGCTAATCGGCACGCAACCGGCAGCCAGCCCCTCGATGACCGGTACGCAGAACCCTTCGTGGCGTGACCCGGTCACGAAGATGTGGCTGCGGCTGTAGAGGGTGACGAGATCCTCATGACTGACAGTACCGCGGAAATCGACGATGTCGGCAAGGTTTCGCTCGACAATCAAAGCTTGTATTTGCGCGACATAGTCCGCATCGGAAAAACGCAAGTTTCCCCCAAGTGTGAGGCGGAACGGAACGCGGGTCATCCGACGCAGCTCATCCGCCGCGATTACAATATCCAGCACGCCCTTGGAAGCAAAAAAGCGCCCTATATAAAGCAGTTCGATCCGGCCAATCGGCTTATCCGAAAGTCTCCGGCGCACGGGAAAATCTACGGAGAGCGGAACGACCTTAATAGTATCCGCCGAAATGCCCTGTCTGAGCAGTTCTTGCTCGTTTTCTTGGCTGTCAGCCCAAATCTCGTCCGCCTTTCGGAAGTTTTGGATTTGGGCAAAGGACCGATCAATAACCTCATGGAGATGATCCGGCATGAATTTCCGCGGCGTTACGTTGTGAAAGCGCACAATTATTTTGGCGTGACCATTACCAATTAGCATACTGTCGAAGTACTCATGATACACTGCAAATACGTAAATTATTACGTCGGCGGCCAGGAAACTCGGATCAAGTAACAATGCCGACACATCTGGAACAAAACGTCCAGAGACATCATCATAATCATTGAGGGTCCACAGGGCTGTAACATCATAGCGGTCGTAGCCAGCAAGGGCGAGAAAGCTCTCGCGCGCAGCGGCTCCCACTGCATCACCCCGGAAGAACCACGGGCAGCATATGACAACCCGCGTTCGGCGATGGTAAGGTAGCAATTCGCAGGTCATTATTCGCCTTCGCGCTTACGTGCTTGGATTTGAAATAGGCCGGCTGATTCGCGGTGTAGGCTATCGAGGTTTTCAAGCTCAAAACCGGCTTCTACCAGCGCATTGCGAATTGCGCCCTCACCCAGAATTTGGCCATCGGAAGGCAAAATCCTACCCTCCCGCCTGATCATCTGCAACAGGGTTTCTGGATCGAGTCCACCCGCTGCCATGCTCGTGAGTGCAGCTTCCATATCGATCCCCGCAATACGTAGTATGCCGCCGGCTGATAATAAATCTGCCCACCGAGGCAAGATTTGTGCGCGGAAGTCTTCGAGCGAGAACATTCCGAGGCCACTCGAGACGGTGATGGACGCAACGACCCCCGGCCCGAAAGGTAACGGAGTTATCGGCGAGGCAACAATATCTACACCCGCAACTTGCGAATTACCGATATTCACGGCATCCGTGACGGGCGCGCCCGTGGAACCGCAATAATGTAGGTGAAGGCCGTTCGCTAACGCGTGGCCGACGCGCCCAAGAGAAACGATGCATAGGTTGGGTGACTCCGGAGCAGCAGCCGTGCGCGGGTAGGGATAACTTAGATCTATTCTACTGCGCATATCTAGGACATTCATGTCCAGCCGAGAGGCAAGCCGTTCGATATCGCGACGTATCGCAGAGAAGCGTCTTTCTAATGCATCGGTGCCAAAATTCTGCGCATTGGCGGCAGAAAGTGCTGCTAAAAGAGAGGGAATATGCTGCCCCCAACCAAGCCGGAGCGTTTCCACCTCCGCCCGCAGCTCACGAATTTTAGAGTCGACTTCATCTGCGAGAATTGTTGTCAAAATACTCTCCATAGCGATTTGCGATCTCGGCGGACGAGCAGAATCATCAACTTCATTCCGATTCCCTGCGGCCGACGATATAACTACAGTGTGTTCATCTGTAAGGCGCCGAAGCTCCCCCTCTGCGCAACCGACCGGGTGAAGCAGCAGGGCCGCGCGGAATGCTTCGATCGAGGCGATCGGAAGGCCGACATCTTCGAGAGCCCAACCAAAAATAGCGAGCCATCGGGTGAAATGGGGATGATGCGCGAGAACCGGGCGCTAGACCATGCTTCCCAGATGAACGCCATGGAGGCGCCGTGCTTGGTCCAACTGAAAATAACATGGACTGCGTGCGGGCTGACGGCAAGCGCGCTACAATCAAGCGCCCATTGGTATCGCGCCTCATCAACTTCCAAGCGACCGCCCTGACAGCCAGTGACTGCCACCATAAAGCAGAACTCCGAAGGGCCCCGAACGGGCCGTGAGCCTTGGCCTCCGCCCGCAGCGGCCTCCTGCGCCAGAGCCGGGATTATCAGCCGGCCGCGCTCCTCCGGCGCGAGCCCGAAACCTTCGATTTTCACATGAAGGTCGGTGTCGCCGGGCGCGAGACAGGCGGCGCGCAGCAGGGGCGTGTTCGCTTCTGCAGGACGATCAACCGGGTGCAGAAATGAGCTGAATTGACGCGGGGCGTCCGCCTCAGCAGGGCAGGCAATCGCGGCCTGCTTGTAGGCCTGAGAGGTCGTCGGTAGATCACCGAACTCCCTGAGGCGGTGCGCCATTTGGACGCGATCATTAACGTTCGCGCACCCTTCCGCAATGAGCGTATAACCGAGGGCGATCGCGTCGATCAAATCGGCGTTGCGAACGGTGAGGCACGCCCGCGCCGGTAACCCTGCAATCATCCAATTGTACATCGCTTGACCTCATACAACCATCCGCCGCCACAGGGCCGTTGCCACACTGCAACTTTTTGATATAACGCGGTGCTTCATTCAAGCCTGTATCTCCTGGGTGGAGGGCTGAGACCGATGTCCATTCGGACGATTTAAAGAATTTATTTTCCCGTCAGATCCACGCTGGATTAAGGCAAAAGAAGGCCTGCTGTTTTGGATACGCTCGTCCGTGAGATCGTCAATCAGGTAAAGCATTCCCGGCAGACGTTTTGGGCTGGTTGCATGCCTCCGCACTTTGGCATGATTACGTCCACCGCTATCTACGAGCCTGCGGCCGACTTCCGAGAACCGTCCGATCGGCATCAGGCGTTCGATACGGTCTTCCTCGTCGAGCGGGATCTCGGTTCGATAAAGCAGTGGCCACTCGTGCTCGACGAAGCACTGCGACTGCTTGCACCTGGCGGCATGATGGTCTTGCGCCTGAGGCAGAGCGGCCTTCTAAGCATCTTCGAGCTCGCGTGCTTTGTTGAGAGGTGGACAGGCGGCCACATAGAGACAGTGCGTCAGACCCTTGCCGGCCCGGACGTGACGTTGGCCTTTCGCCTGACTAACCCCGACGTTCGCGAGGTCGGGCTGGACAGCTTCGCGTTTTGCCTCGTGACCGATGGGCGCAAGCCTGACGCTGTGAGAGCTTTTGTCCAGAGCGTGCTTGCGCTGGAGGATGTCGGCACAACGATGCGCGAGATCCTAATCTGCGGCCCCGGCAGTGTCGTTCTCGATCTGGGTGACTTGGGCAACGAGATCCGACTGGTGCCTCAGCCCGAGATGTTCACCTCGCAGGGCTGGATCACGCGAAAGAAAAACCTGATCGTGCAGCAAACGGATGCCGAAAATATCCTGCTGGCACATGACCGCTATACGCTAGCACCCGGATTTCTTAAGGCGATGCGACGGTACGGTGGCGATTTTGACGTAATCGTGCCCCGGCAGGAAACGAAGGAAGGCCACCGTATCCCTGATTGGGTGATGCTCACTGATTGGTTGAACTGGAGCACGCCCGGCTGGATGGAGTATGGCGACTATCACCCGCATCTCTATGTCAACGGCGGCGTGACGATTGCCAAGGCCGCGCTTCTGAAGCGCACGGGCTGGAGCGAATTGTTGTTCTGGGGTCAGGGCGAAGATGTTGAGCTTACCCGGCGGTTGCAAACTGTCGGCGTAACGCCTCGGCTTGCACGTGACGTCCGTCTGATCACCGATGCGATGCGACCGGGCTTCATCGAGGGGTTTGAACGTCTTCCGTGGTGCGAAGATGTCTATCCTAGCACCAAGCGGCCGGACTGGCTGCCGGATGCCAATTTCCGAATTCCAACCTACCGTTTGCGCAATACAGTAACGCTGAAGGGGCCAGCGGCACGTGTAGATGCTTATCGTCAGGGCATTGTCCTTCCTATGGCTTGGCAGGAAAGAGACGATGGAATGCACTGGGAAGGCGACCGCGACCCCGAGCTGAGTCTGCAGCTAAGTGACGCAGACACCGATCTTGTACTGTCGCTCGACATTTCGCCACGTTTTTCGAGGCTGTGGGTAAACACAGTTGCAATTACGGTCGATCCTGCGTGCGAGGCGAGCGGTCCGCTGGAGTTCAATGTACCAACGTCTGCGCTACCAGGCAGCCGTATCCTCCATCTACGCCTTGAGCGGGATAATCCGGCATCCGTTTGTCTGACTATGCTCCGTCTCGAATCACGTGTGTCGCGCGCGAACGTCGCCCTCGACCATCCGCAGTTGATCAACCAGGCCAATGCCGCTGAGTATCTGAGAAGCGGCTGGCATCTTGCGGAGGTTTGGGGAGTCTGGGGCAGTGCAACTACGTCCATTGCGCATATCCGCCCGCCTGCGTATGACGGATCCACCATATGGCTGGTAATTCGGGTGCAGGCCTTCATGCCACCAGGGGTATCTCAGCGGATTTGCGGTGTCGCTGTCGGCGGCGTCCCAATTGGGTCAATGATTTTTGAACCCGGCGATGACGTCTCGCGGGAGGTTTCATTTCTCGTCCCTCAAGAGTTAATGAGAGATCAAATGGAGATCAGCTTTCATATGTCTCGACTTTATTCTCCATCAGAAACGCTGGGTGGTGTAGATCACCGCAAACTCGGCATCGGTTTAATTTCGATAATGCTGGCGCGCCCGTGAGCGCCCCGGTCAAGGGGCACGCGCTCCTAATCGTAGAGCATGATTTTTTGAGCAATCATGTCGGGGTGCGCCGCGTTATCCTCTATTATTGGCGACAGCTTCTTGACGCGGGCTATGTTGTTTCACTTGCCACCCCGCGCAATAATGCGCTGTTCTTGGCAGAACCAATCTCGCTAGACGCCATTGATAATGCAAATCGCGATCAATCATCTGGTGACACTCCTTGCTGGAGTACGAATGATCCTGTTTACCAGGCAGCGATTCCCCACAAGCGCAAAACGGAAACGCTCCTTCGCTGGAAGGGGACAAAAATACTCTTAGATGATTACGACGTATCAATCATAACTGCGCCTTGGATATGTGCCAATGGCCTACCCGAAGGACGATATACTGCCGGTATCGTATATGACTTGGTGCCCAATTTTATCGCATGCGGCGCTCTGAGCTTCGGCTTCCCTGTCGACATTTACGAATTTGCCTGGCAACATGATGTTGGAAATCATTTTTTCCTGAAGAATGTTGACTATATATGCTGTATTAGTGAAAGCACGAAGCGCGATTTTATCGATTTCTACTCACTTAAGGATGACCCGCGGGTCGTAGCTGTGGTGCCCTTCAAGGTTGACACCGCAGCGCGTATCAAAGCCCATATACGCAGCGAGCGTCCCAGTTTTTTACTTGTCAATGCACTTGATCCGAGAAAAAACATTTCTCAAATGGGTAAGGCATTGAAGCTTGCTTCAACCAAGAAAGCGTTTGATGTGGTCATCGTCGGCCGCGAACGCATGCCGCTTGGCGATGCCCTGTCCATATTGCACACATTGGTGGCAGATGGACTTAAAGTAGAGTGGTATTCTACTGCTTCCGACCATCTGCTTCACCATTTGTATGCTGAAGCAAGTGTCATGTTGTTCCCTTCTTTCTACGAGGGACTTGGCTTGCCAATACTGGAGGCGCAGTCGCATGGCGTGCCCGCAGTGTCGTCGAACACATCATCGTGCGTCGAGATCAATATGAATGCAGGACTATGCGTTGATCCCAATAGCATTGAGGACATTGCTGAAGCCCTCATTAACGTGCATGCGCGACCACAAGACTACCTTCGTGGAGTTGTGCTACGCGATACGTTGATGGCCCGATTAAATGGGGTGAATGTTCTGCCATTTCTTGGCGCAAAGCGACCCTCATCATGAGGCTCCGCCTTGTGCCGCACTGCTGGCCCGGTCAAACTCCTCTATCGTGATCTTATCGGATTTGTAAGAGGCGTCCCTTCTAAAGATGATTAGGTGTTCAATGCTGTGTGCGTGGGGCGTTCTGCTGAGGTATCACTATTTTTGTCCGCGCGCAGTGGCGTTAGCCCCATGTTTCCTCCGGTTGAGGAGAGCGAGTCCGCAGGTTGCTCTGTGGCCGCAGGGGACCACGGTTTCCAATGCGATTGTTGCGGTGACGTGAGCCCCATTTCTCCTCCGGTTGAGGAGAGAGTCCGCAGGTTGATTTGTGGCCTCAGGCGGCCACGGTTTCCAGTGCGATTGTTGCGGCAAACTCGGCGGGGGATCGATGGCCCAGCGCCGAGTGAGGTCGGTTGAGGTTATAGTCCTCCTTCCATGAGCTGATGGTGGCGCGGGCCTGCGCCAGGTTCGAGAACAGGGTCTCATTCAGGCACTCGTCCCGGAAGCGGCCATTGAAGCTTTCGACAAAGCCGTTCTGCATGGGCTTACCCGGGGCGATATAGTGCCATTCGATGCCCGTCTGTTGGCACCATTTGAGCACCGCCATCGAGGTCAGCTCGGTGCCGTTGTCCGAGACGATGGCCGAGGGCTTTCCCCGGATGGCCATGAGCGTATCGAGCTCGCGCGTCACTCGAAGGCCGGACAGAGAGGTGTCGGCGACCAGCGCCAGGCACTCCCGGCTGAAGTCGTCGACAACGGCCAGCACCCGGAAGCGGCGGCCATCCGTGAAGGCATCCGACACGAAGTCGAGGCTCCAGCGGACATTGATCCGATCCGGTACCAGCATGGGCCGCCGTGTGCCGAGCGCCCGCTTGCGGCCCCCACGCCGGCGCACCTGGAGCTTCTCCTCCCGGTAGAGCCGGCGCAGCTTCTTGTGGTTCATGACGATGCCCTGGCGCCTCAGCATGACATGGATCCGCCGGTAGCCGAACCGGCGGCGCTCGCCGGCCACGGCCTTCATGGCCTCGCGCAAGCCTGCATCGTCGGGACGGACGCTCCGATAGCGCATACTGGCGCGATCGACGCTCAGGGCCTTGCACGCCCGACGCTGGCTCACCCCGTGCTCGGCACAGGCGTGGGCCACGGCTTTACGCCTCGCATCGGGCGTCACCATTTTTTTGCGGCGACATCCTTCAGGATGGCGTTGTCCAGCATCTGCTCGGCGAGCAGCTTCTTCAGGCGGGCGTTCTCATCCTCAAGCGCCTTCAGCCGGCGGGCATCGGACACGTCCATGCCGCCATACCTCGCCTTGAACTTGTAGAAGGTGGCCGAGGAGATGCCGTGCTTGCGGCAAACGTCAGCGGTCTTCGCGCCCGCCTCCTGATCCTTCAGCATCCCGATGATCTGTTCCTCTGTGAACCGTGAGGCTCGCATCGTCCGTCTCCATGATCGACGGACTCTACCTAAATCTGGAGGAGGATCAGGGGCTCACGTCATGAAGAGGGGGGTCAGTGGGATCCAACAGTAGTAAATGCCACACTAGTGCGAGCCGACGAGTCGCTCAAAAGCTGACCGCTGAGCTACAGGTCTTCAGACAATGAAACGCCAGAATGGGCACCCCATCCGACCAGCATGACTACGGACCGACCAGCACCTTATCGTTCCGTACGCTTGGCGTCTTGATCACCACAGTCACGACATCCGTAATCGCCTCGAACGCGGTCGCTTCACCCGGGTTTATCATAAGGATATCGCCTTCCTTCCACTCGCGGTCAAACATAATAGCCCGACCTGAGATTATCGCAGTTATCTCCACCGCAACGGGATGGAAATGCGATGCCTCCTTTGCCCCCGCTGGGTAACGCTGAATAGCGACTTCGAAATCAGTAGTTCTAGCGATCGCCGGCGAAAAATCCCCGATAAACCAGCCTCGCACCATCGCATCAAGAAGAGCATGTTTCATTTACGATCCGCTCCAATGCCTGGCCAAACGTCTCGACATGCTGTTGTGATTTGATTGGATGATATTGATCCAAAGTTATTGTTTCAGTGACAATTTTTTTGTGATCCAAAATCATTTCATTGAGCGCCGGCGCTATGAAAAACACCTCATTTACGGACGCATCCTTAACTATCATGGCCTTAACCGCTGAAAAGAAATCGCTGGCGCGGGCGAACCAGAAAAGTCCCGCCGTGGCGTTCCGACTGATCGGGCGCTTTTCGGCAGCCTCGATCACATCACCTGCCTCATTGCACCGAACATAGGAATAGCGGGGATGGAGCGATGCGAACGTGATCACACCCGCATCGGCCCCCCGCGAGCGGAAACTTTGCACCACCTTCAGCATGTCGACATCGATTACATCGGTCGCGCTAATTATGACGAGTTCCGCGTCCTGATTTATCGCCTCAATTGCGAGCAGGGCGCTGCAGGCGGCCCCCTGAGTCTCGCGCACGATTTCGACAATCGCACTATCTTTAGCCATCAGATTCACGATCTCATCCAAATGGAATGCTTGGATATCGTCGCGCCTAAATACAAAAACAAAGTTGTTCGGTTGAAGCTCGGCAAAGCGCCGCACCTGCCGCTCCAGAATTGTCACGCCGCCCAGTTCAGCTAGCCAGAGTGGATAGGCCTTTCGGTCTCCCGACGAATGGTCATCGCCGGCGGCAAGGATCAAAATATTCACTCGCCCACTCTCCTATACTCAATCTCTGAAATCCGCGCCAGGATTGCCGGATAATTTACATCCTCTACCTCTCGAATGATCATAACATGCGCCCCAGAAGCACGTGCGGCGCGAATACCATGATCGTTATCTTCCAAGATCAACGTCTCTGCCGGAGACACACCGAGCATATCCATCGCCCGACTATATATCTCAGGATGCGGCTTGGAATGCTCGACATCCTCATTGGAGAGCATTACATCAAGATGTTGGCTCAACTGCGACTTAGCCATCATCGCAGTAACGCTGGCCCGCACGGAGTTGGAGGCCACAGCGAGCTTGAAACCATCCAGCTTCAGGCGGGCAAGGGCATATTCGTGGACAAACCGTGGCTTGCACCGGCTGTAAACGATTTCCATCGTATAAAGCTGCTTAATCTCGTTGATGAACGCGTGCAGGCCTACAGGAAGTCCATGGGTGGCGCTAAGCATCTCCAGCTTGCGCCGCGTAGGTAGGCCATCGAACGTCGTCAAATGGTCGGCGCGGCTGATCTCCATGCCAAACAGGCGCAACGCTCTGTTTAAAGCGTCATAATGCCATTCCTTGGCATCGATCAATACGCCGTCCATATCAAATATGATCGCCTTAATCACGATGCGAATCTTTCTCGCGCCAAGTGTGGAACATCGGTGCAAAGCATAAGTTCGTCATGCCCCGAACAATGATCCAGCATATCCCACAAGCGATCTGGATTGCGCCCATGCAGCTCAGAAGACACGATACATACTTTCTTACCATTGTTCAGATGATCTAGAATCAGAGTTTCATTATACCACTCCTCCTTAAACGCGTCAAGCCAAACGCCGCAGGCTAGGTCGTACAAGATTGGCTGCGGCTCCACGTCACTTTGCCGTGTCATGAATGGCAAACCGGCCCTTGCATAACGCACAGTTTCCGGGGCCGACATATCAAAGGCGAACCAGGGGATATCGTGATTGCGGAATAGCAAAGTCAGCATATCTCCAATCCCGTCTGCCTTTACGTTGACTGCCAACGGCAGTCCCGTGCCACTGAAGAGAGCGGCGATATCTTCCGCAAGCAGAGCATTCGGGCTCGGCGGATCGTGCGAGATAACAAGTTGGCCGGCGAGGTCGCGAAAATCTGTCTCGGTTCCGAACCCTTCTGCGATCGTGTGCTGGAAGGCAGCTACACTGTTCTTTTCTTCTTGGGTTGTCCAATAACCACGATGGCTGAGAATAATCATCGCGTCACCTCCAGAGATATTGGCAACGATTTGAACAATTCAAGGTCGGCGGGCGTACCTAAGCCGTATACCTTGCTTTCTATATCGCCGACATTATAAACGGTGACCTCCCCCCCTTGAGCGATCATCTGATTATAAACGGGGGCCACGTAAAACTCGTTGTTCACTCTTTCATTTCGTGCAATCATTTCGGTTGCCGCCGACACGAAATCAGCACCTCGACGAAAATTATAGATCCCTACCGTGGCTTCGTTAGAGATGACTTCCTTTTCCACTACCCGCTCAACACGACCCTGGCTGTCAATTCCGACAAATGACCACTTGGGATCATCTGCATTCATTGTCATTATAAGACCGTCGGCTGTTTTCATGGCTGCGAGATAATCGTCGATTAATATATCGACGTATTGGTCGCTGTTTGCGATCATTAGAGGATTATCGCCTAGGAGCCCGCTAGCCGCTAGCACGGTGCAAGCGGCGCCTTCGGTGACGCCCTGGACCGTTACGATTTCGCATCCTGGAGCCCATTCAGCAAAGCGAGCCGCAAGACCATATTCGGCAACATGGAGAGCTTGGCAGACGAAGATGAAGCGATGCGGGCGGGACGGGCGCAAGTTTTCAATAACAAGCCGGATCATCGGCATGCCATGAATTGGGATTAGGGGCTTTGGGTCGATGTAGCCCTCGTTCGCGAAACGGCTGCCCCGCCCCGCCATCGGCACAACGATATCTAGCATGTGTCCTCTGATCTCCATTTGAACCGGTGCGCGGTTGTTCGCGACAGAGCTATCTATGATGAGATTGGAAAACAATATACGAATGTTACTGTATCGGCAGAATATGCTGAAATGACTACAGAAACATAAAATTTCGACGCGCCTGACTGAGATCGAGATAGCGCACTGAAACAACTTCGAAAGCGCAATTTAAATGTAATCCCGCCGCTCCGGTGGGCTGCCGGTATTTCCGATGCGAATTCGCCACCACTGCAGAAGTTCCTCTAGGACGTCCTCAATGTGACGCTTCGGCGTCCAGCCTGTCAGCCGCATTAGGTCGGCAGGATCCCCCCCCGCACGCTGAATCTCCAGAGGGCGCAGCCGGGGAGCATCGATTTCGACCGTGAACGCGCGACTTGAACGCCCCCTTAAAAATTCAAGCAACGTTTCAATGCGATAGGTATTACCCGAAGCGACGTTCACTAATACCCGCTTCTCTAGCCCTGGTTGCGTCAACAGCCGGACATAAGCATCCACCACATCCGCTACGTGGAGAAAGTCGCGCTCGGCGGAAAGGTTTCCTACCCGAATAACCGGCGGGATCTGCCCAGCCTCAATGCGGGCGATCTGCGCTGCGAAGGTGGGTAGGACGAATCGCTCGTCCTGCCCTGGACCGGTGTGATTGAACGAGCGGGTGATGATGAGCCTTTTTGTTGCCGGCAAGATGTCGCGAAGCATTGCCTCCGCGGCAACTTTGGAGGATGCGTAGGCGTTTCGCGGTTGCGTAACGGTAGCCTCCGACGCAACCCCAGCCCTGAAGCTTTCTCCGTAGACCTCGCTCGAGGACGAGAAGAAAAATACAGCCTCCGGCGCGTGACGCGCAACTGCCGACGCCAGCACGAACGCCCCCCCAAAATTCACACGCCACGTAGATTCAGGGTCGCCCATCACGGATGACTGGGCCGCCAAATGGACTACGACCTGCGGGCGAATGGTCGCGACCACCTGTTCAACGGACTGCGGGTCCAGCAGGTCCGCCTTGCGCATCTCCCAGCCCCACGGGATGGCCTTATCGCTGCTGCGGACCAGCAGAATGCGCCGATGAGTCGGAAACGCTGCTGCAAGCGCCGGAGCCAAGTAGCCTCCGACGAATCCGGTTCCGCCGACCAGGAGCAAAGCGGGCGTTTCGGGCATGGACTAGGCCCTCCGAAGCCGTTCCAGATCCGCGTCGACCATCTCGCGGATCATCTCCTGTAAGGTGATCGCAGGCTCCCAGCCGAGCTTGGCCTTTGCCTTAGCCGGGTTGCCAAGCAACACATCCACTTCCGCCGGCCGGAAGAAGGCGGGATCGATCACCAGATGCCGCTCCATCGGGAGGCCCACATGCTCGAAGGCGAGTTTGCACATTTCCCTGACGGTGGTGGTCCGGCCGGTTGCCACGACGTAATCGTCAGCGACATCCTGCTGGAGCATCAGCCACATGGCGCGGACATAGTCCTTCGCATGGCCCCAGTCACGCTTGGCATCAATGTTTCCGAGCCGTAGTTCCGACGCCATGCCAAGGCTGATCCGCGCCACACAGTCAGTGACCTTGCGGGTCACGAACTCGATGCCGCGCAGCGGGCTTTCATGATTGAAAAGAATTCCGGAGGAGGCGTGCAGCCCGAAGCTTTCCCGATAATTGACCGTTATCCAGTGGCCGTACAGCTTGGCCACTGCATAAGGCGAACGCGGGTAGAATGGCGTAGTTTCGCTCTGGGCCGCTTCCTGAATCTTGCCGTACATTTCGGACGAAGACGCCTGATAGAAACGGGCCTCGGGCGCGACAATCCTGACTGCCTCGAGCACGTTGGTGACACCGACGGCAGTGATATTCGCTGTCAAAATAGGCTGCTGCCAGGAGGAGGCTACAAAAGACTGCGCGGCCAGATTGTAGATCTCATCCGGCTTAACCTCACCGACCAAGCGAATAAGGCTCGAGAGGTCCGAAAGGTTACCGTCCATCATGTGGACATCCTTGTCAACACCAAGCCACCGCAAGCGATGGTCCGCAACTCCCAAGTGCGACGAGCGCCGGACGACGCCAAAAACCTCGTAGCCATGCTCAAGCAGAAGCTGGGATAGATAGGCCCCGTCTTGTCCGGTGATTCCCGTCAGCAACGCACGCTTGGCCATTCAAGCCCCCAGATATCATTTTGATGGCCAGTCCTTACTCGAAGACGCATAAGGTGTACAGCAGTCCAAACCAATCACACCGAGAATGGCCTAAGCGACAAAGTTCGGCGAGCAGCGTGAATTGTGGGGCCCTTAAAATCGGCTAGTCATTGGAAGGAGGCAGCTTGTTTAATGCTGCGAATGCGCGTCGGCGCCCCCATGCTTGAGCGCTAGCTCCCTCGAAAGCAGCTCCGCTTGACCGTGCCGGCCAAGGTGGCGGAGCAACCGGACCTTTTCCAGCATGAGGGTTTGGGAGTCCAGTCCATTTGTGCCCGCCCGCACTGCGGCATCATATGCCTTTTGAAAGCGACCGGATTCGCGTAAAACCATTGCATATTCAAGCCAGACGTCTGAATCCGATGGCAATTCAGCCAAATAGGCACCATAGAGGACGCAGGCTACATCCCAAGATCGCTGATCGCGGGCCGCCTGCGCATTGAGAAGTTTGCGCAAGGCATTCCCGTTCAAGACCTCGGGTGGCCGTTCGGACACTCTCGCAGCGTCAGGGGCATATTGGCGCGTGCCGTAGTTCATTTGTACCCCATGGGCGCGCATCCCATAAGCGGCCTCTCCTCCCCCGGCGTCCAGAGCGCTCAACTCGCGTATTGCCTCCGCGCTACCGCCAATCTCGGCAGAGTGGCGGAACGCGCCCTGCGCCTCATTAAAGCGACACAGGAGCTTGAGAAGGTGGCCGAGTTGGAGACTGGCTTCGGAGTCCATGGGGTTAAGTTCCATGGCCCGCCGGTAAGCTACTTCTGCTGGGCCGAACTGTTGCAATTCCTTCGAAACGTTCCCTAATTGAATCCAGATCGCGACGTCAGCGCCTTCCGCCTGCAAATGAGCTCGGTAATGCCGCGCGGCCTCGCCCCAATCGCGGGCATCGCGCGCCTGGTCTCCAAGCATGCGGGAGGAGCGTCGCGCGGCATCATCCACAGCGCGCCGCATCTCGTCAGAGCGCGGAACATCAGGATAACGGTCAAGAACCTCGGTGCAAAGGCGGAAGACAGCCTCCGCATCGCTCTCGCGGTTCATCGTCTTCAACAGATAACCGAGATGGAGCAGGACATCGGCATCCTCAGGCGCAGCGGCAGCCGCCGCCCGATAGGCCATCTCTGCGGCGGACAGGTTGCCCGCTTCCTTTAAGGCATGCCCGAGCTGGACGCGAACTCTCCAATCCTTCGGCTTCAAGGCAACATAGGCGGCGTAATGCTGCACCGCAGTGCCCCAGTCTTTGATATCACGGGCCGCATCGGCGTGCGCTAATTCCCGTTGCGCGCGCCCGTTGCTTAAATTAAGCCAGCCGAACCACTTCGCTCTCATAAGATGATCGCCTCGTATATTTTCGCCGCATTCTCCTGGTGGAAGATGCGGCCGATAATGTGATGAGCGGCGCTCGCCACACGTTTAGAAGGGGTAGACACCCAGGGATCGGTCATGACTAAACCTCATCTTTACTCTCGTAAAAATAATGACACTTGACCGACAATTCTACGTGGCGCACTTTGTACATTTTAATTTAATGGCATATTGCGAAGGACATCTGACTTGAAGAAATAAGCCCTGTCACAATGACAATATCCGCTCAGGCAAGTGTAGCATCCACGTTCGTGAGAAATTTGCCGAGCGACGCATACCTCGGTGCCGACAGCACATCACGAGGATAAGGCCCAAGGAAGGCTCTGGTGTCGGTAAGCAGGTCGCACTCAGTTGGCGGTACTGCAGACGTGATCACCGCAGCATCCCTTTGCGCCCACAGCCGCTTATGACGAGGTCCATCGCAATTCATGGGAAACGAAACGTCCTCGTTGGTGCGCGAGAGACAGCGATAGAGAAGCCGCGTCTCCCCGCCATTTTCCCCAGGAGGCATATCATATTAACCTGGCCATCCGCATCACGCGGCTCCCGCTAACTGCGCCAGATCCTCCAGAACGATCTGCCCAGACACCTGCCACGTATATGATGTCGCATGCCGGATTCCCTTTAATGCAAGCTTCTTTCTCAAAGCTGCATCTTCCGTGAGGCGCCGGAGTGCCGCGCTGATTGCATCAATGTCGTAGGGGTCCACCAATACAGCGGCACCCCCGGCAACCTCGGCCATGCTCGAGCCGTGTGACGTCAAAACCGCACAACCACAACGCATGGCTTCGATGATCGGCAGTCCGAAGCCCTCATAGAGGCTCACATAGGCGCTAAACATAGCGCCGGAATAGAGACATGATAAATGGTGCTCCGAAAGGTCGGACAAGATCTTGACAACCCCCTCAAGGCCGGCCTCGCGGCGAAAGGTCAGCATCTTCTCCACCTCCCACCCCATCTTCCCAACGAAGACCAGATCGGGCGCAGACGGGAGACACTGACGGAGCGCTTGGTACGCCAGGAGAAGCCGCAGATGGTTTTTTCGGGGCTCCATGGTCGCGACCGCGAGGATATACCGGCCGCGAGCGAGGCCAAACTGCGCAAGAACCGGTTCTACCTGTTTGGCCGAGCGCCGGGCAATGCTGTCGCTGGCGGCATTTGGCACGATGAGAACCCGATCAGGCGGGATTTGCATGTGCGTGACGAGATCGTCGCGCGTGGAACGCGATACGGCATAGACCCGATCGGCATCCTTGAACCGTTTTACGTTCTCATCGAAATTCAGTTTTGCATTGGCGTGGGAATACTGCGGCAAGAGGATCGGGATCAGGTCATGCGCCCAGGCGACGTTCACCAGCCCCGGAATGGTGAACGGCGTAAAATAGTTAGCCACATAGACCTTGCAGTCATCCGCGATCAGCTGCGAGGCGATGTCCTGGAGTAAGCGGTCTCTTTCCCTCTGAAGCCGGGCGCGCCGGAGATCGCAGACGATGGCTGCGCCCGGCCCCGGCTCCATGAAATAGTGCGGCAATCCGGTGAACTGGACCTCGACCGAAACGTTCTCCGCCCCGGCTGGAAACAGCGAGAGCGGAATGAAGCCCGCCCCGTTGGTCCAGCGCCCATCGCCATCGGTCGCGACGAAACCTTGCACCAGCCGGCGATCGGCCCCGGAGACCCGCACAACCTGGCCTGGCGCCGAGATCAAAAGACTGGAGACACGGACGCCCAGACGTTCCGCTCCAACGCTTCCCTTGTGCACCCTCTGGCTGCTGCGGCTGACCACGGCAAAGGTCCGGTGCGGCGTCGGCCCCTCGTAGGACGCACCGCCGCGCTCAACGGTGGCGGGAACGATCTGTCCGTCCACCAGAAAGCGCACGTCGGGCTCGTCGGTATAGGGCCAGGGCTCGGGGTCGTCGTAGGACACCGCGACCGGGGCAGAGATCACCTCAGGCTCCCAACTCAGGCCCGCCAGCGCCTCCTGACGCACCGGTCCTTGGCGCGAATCGCAGACCATGGTGACGCGAAACGCCGGGTTCGCCGCCTTCACCGCATTGAGGATACCGCATGAGACCTGATAGACTCCGCCGAGAACTCCCTGCTGGAAACAGCCGCCGTCAAATGCTATGTGCATGGCTCACCAATGGGTGTTCAAGGAAATTGGCAAGTAAGGCGTCCCATTTACGCAGCGTTTGCGTGGTGGAAAAAAACTCCGCCCGCGCGCTCTGAGCGCGAATGAGCGCCCGGCGCAGATCGGCGTCCTCATGGACCGCGACCACGCGCGCAGCGATTTGCTCAATGTCCGGATCGCGCACTAGAAGGCCAGCCGCCCCGCACGTCTCGCTGACAGCGCTGGAGGCCAGGGCCACGACTGGGCAGCCAACGGCAAACGCCTCAATCAGCGGCACCATGAAGCCTTCGTGCTCGCTGGCGGAAACGAACGAATCCGCCGTTGCCAGTGAGAAGCGCAAGGCTTCGCGGGGCTGATTGACCTCGAACAGAACGTCCTGCTCGATTCCCAGATCCTCACTGAGCCGTCGCAGACTGAGGAAATAACACCGATCCGATACCTTGCCGTGCAACCTCAGGCGGGCCGGCTTCCCGGTCATCCGGTTCACCATCGCCGCGATACGGATCAGATTGTCGTACCGCTTGTTGGGCACATATCTGCCAATAAAGGCCAGATTGATCGTCCCGCCCATGCGCCGCTCAAGGAAAATATCAGGGTCGCGCGCGGTGTCGCGGTAGAACTGCTCATCGTAGAAGACGGGAATGACCACCGGCCCAATATAGCCGCAGTCGGCCAGTTCCTGAACATTGTAGCCGGAGTCCCCAACAACGGCATCGAATCCGCTCCGCATATCGCCGAGCTTCGCCCGCGCCTGATCGCAGGCGTCCGCAAGCAAGCTCTGACCAAAACGCCGAAAGAAATACCCTGGTGTTATATTATGGTAAACCATAATCTTACTGCAGGGCAGATCAATCAAACGATCGGAACTGTCGTTAAGAAAAGAATGATGAAATATTAAAAGGTCATCATGCTGAGGCTTTAGGCCAATGAAGTCTTCTACAGTCTGCGTGAATGCCGGAGCGAAGGCTAAAGAGTTGCTGTCGCAGATCAAAAAAGACCGAATGCCAGCCCTCAACAAAGCAAGATGCAAATACGTCAATGAGAAGCCGACGGCATCTCGCGCGATGATCGCTGGTGAATAATGAAAGACCCGCGCCATTAGCCCCCCATCTTGCCGATGGCTTCGCCATGCAACTGCCGCGCTTCGTCCAAAAGGGCGCGGGTCAGTTCGAACATGCCGGCAAACTCCCTCTTCGCAGCGGCCAGCACCGCGGTCTGACTATCGCGCATCGCCTCCAACTCCATCACAGGGCGATCACTGAGAGCTGCCACCTCCGCCGCAAGGGCATCGACCCGCCCCTCTACCTTGGCCAGCGTCCGCTCCACCCGTTCCAGCGCCGCAGTGAATGCCTCATCGCGCAAGGTCTGCAACCGCTCCAGCCGCGCCACTGTCTCCGCCATACCACCAATGGCTAGGCGTAGGCTCTGGGGATCGTCGGGATTTAAGCGAGAGACACTATTCGGTCCTGCGGCCGTTTCGACGGCACTTTTTTGTTGCAATTTGAACCTATCTATCACCCTTTGAGCCGCGATGGCGATCCGATCATCGTCCCAAGTGGTGGGCGTCGCTTCATTCATCTTCGTGGAACCTATGGTACCAGCGCACAAAAAGCGAATAGCATAACAAACTAGACATCTCTCCCGCGAAAGGTAACAAATTTGGGGTAAAGTGGCGATCGTTATGTAATCGCATATTATCGCCGAACGACTGCCGTTACCGGCAATCCACCCGCGGGCCGCAGGGTCAGGCGGCTTGCGGGCTGCACTTTTGTGCCTTCCACGACCCGCACACGAAACTGCTGTACCAAAATCGCCAGGCACAGGATCGATTCGGTCAAACCAAACGCCAGCCCGGCACAGATGCGCGGACCCACCGCGAACGGAATGTAGGTGTAGGGGGCCGGCCGCTGGGTCAGGAAGCGCTCGGGCATGAAGCGTTCCGGCTGCGCCCACAGGCCCACCGCGCGGTGCAGCAGCCACGGCACCACCACGATCAGCGCCGCCGGATCGATGTCGACGCCGGCGATCTGATCCGCCGCCTTCGCCTGGCGGGCGAGGATCGGCACCGGTGGATAGAGCCGCAGCGTCTCCTCGATCACCGCCCGGCACCAATCCAAGCGCGGCACATCGGCCACGGTGGGCGTCCGGTCGCCACACACCGTGACGAGTTCCGCCAGAATCGCCTCCTCCACCCAGGGGGCGTTGGACAGAAGATACCAGGCCCAGGTGAGGGTGGCCGCCGTGGTCTCGTGGCCGGCCATGAAGATGGTGGCGGCCTCGTTGCGCAGGGCCGAGACGTCGAGGCCCAGGTCCGGGCTCTTCTGCTGGCGCCTGACCAGCAGATCCACCATGGAATTGTGGTCGCCATGGCCCGCCAGATGGTCCGACACCACCTTGCCGATCACCCGGTCCAGTTGCGCCACGGAGCGCCGCAGGCGCGGGCCGCGGAACACCGGCAGGCCCTCGTCGGCGCCGAGGAAATAGCCCAGGTTGAAATTGTCGATCAGGCCCTGGTAGCGGGTGAAGGCGTCCACCGCCTCATGCGCCGCCTGCGGGCCGAGATGGTTGCCGAACACGGCGCGCGAGATGATCTCCGCCGTCAGCTCCGCCATCTCGGTGAGGACGTTGAAAGGCTCCCCTGCCGAGCGGGCGCGCCAGCGGTCCGCCATGGCCAGCGTCACCGCTTCCATGGTCTGGCCGAAGCTGGGCACGCGGTTCTTGTGGACAATGTCGCTAACCAGCGGCCGGCGGCGCTTCCAGGTCTCGCCGTCGGAAATGAACAGGCCATCCCCCAGCAGATATTCCAGCGCCCGGCGCATCTGCGGACTCTTGCGCTCGTAATTGTCGTGCCGGGTGGCCATCACATGCTTCACCGTCTCCGGCGAATTGGCCAGGAACACTTGTCGGCCGAAAATGCGGATCTGGCCGGAGGTGGATTTGTAGTCATTCACCTGCCACAGCGAGATCAGATTGCGCTTGGCGGTCAGAATGAGGTCCAGCGGGCCGAGGCGCTTGGCATGGGGACGCGGCCGGGCGGGGGCGAACCAGCCGGGGCCGCGCTCCTCCAGAATCGGCGCCGGCGTCACGAAAAACGGCATCACGCATCCACCATTGGCGGCCGGTCTCCTGCCGTGAGCCAGAGGAAGTTTGCGGCACGGCATTGACCCTGGCTTAAAGCAGATCGCGGCACGGACAAAGCCTCTTGCCGCACTGCAACGCCAAGCCACCGGGACGGGATCCGGCGTCAGGCGCGGGCGTAGATGTCCTCCAGGCGAACGATGTCATCCTCACCCAGATAAGAGCCGGTCTGCACTTCGATCAGTTCCAGCGGAATGCGGCCGGGATTGGCGAGCCGGTGGACGCCGCCGCACGGCAGGTAGGTGGATTCGTTCTCATGAACCGTGAAGACTCGCTCCCCGAGCGTGACTTCGGCCGTTCCACGCACCACCACCCAATGCTCGGCGCGGTGGTGATGCTTCTGCAGCGACAACGTGCCGCCGGGCTCCACCACGATCTTCTTCACGTGGAACCGGTCGCCGCGGCAGATGGTCTGGTAGGTGCCCCACGGACGGTGCATCTTCAGATGCTCGTTCACTTCATTGCGCTTCGCGGCCGAAAGGTGCGCCACCAGCGCCTTGACCTCCTGGCTGCGCTGCGACGGCAAGACCAGCACAGCGTCATCGGTGGCGATCACCGACAGCCCGTCGAGGCCGATACCGGCCACCAGCTTGCCATCGGAATAAACATAGGCATTGCGGCTGTCGCTGAGGCTCACCGGACCGCGCGTCACATTGCCGTCCGCATCGGCCTCGTTCACCGCATGCACCGCATCCCAGGCGCCAATGTCGGACCAGCCGAAATCGCCGGCCACCACCGCGGCGGCTGTGGTGTGCTCCAGTACGGCGAAATCGATGGATTTGGATGTGGCGGCGCCAAAGGCCGCCGCGTCGAGGGTGAGGTACCCCTGATCCTCCCGCGCCCGCTCCACCGCCTGCTCCACTGCGGCGGTGGTGGCCGGCTCAAACAGCGCCCCCTCCGACAGCAGGAGACCAGCGGGAAAGAGGAAGTTGCCGGAATTCCAGAGGTAGCCCTCCGCCACATAGCGCTCGGCCGTTGCAGCGTCGGGCTTTTCCACGAACCGCTCAACCTTGGCCGCGGCCCCCTGCAACAGGGGCGTGCCGCACTTGATGTAGCCATAAGCGGTGCTCGGCCCCCGAGGGGAAATGCCGAAGGTCACGATGGCCCCTGACGCCGCCGCGGCCGCGGCCTGCGCGACGCAGGCCATAAAGGCCGGCGTGTCATCGACGGCGTGATCGGCCGCCAGGGCCAGAATGAGCGTGTCGGCGCCGTAGCGGTCCCGCACGAAGGCGGCGGCTGCCAGCAGGGCCGGTCCACTGTCGCGCCGGGTCGGCTCCAGGAGGACCGTGGCGGTCACCCCGATCTCCGCCGCCTGGCGCCTGGCCAGGAAGCGAAAGTCGCTCGCCGTAATCACAACCGGGGGATGGAAATCGGCCTCCGAGGCCACCCGCATCAGCGTGTCCTGGTAGAGGGTCTGGTCCGAAACCAGGGCAAGAAACTGCTTGGGGAGACTCTGCCGCGACAACGGCCAGAGGCGTGTCCCCGTCCCGCCAGCAAGAATGACGGGAACAATCTTTTGGCGCGCGAACATGGCCTCTTCCCCACAACCGAAGGTACCTGGGTCGCATGGGGTGGCGGGATCCGTCACTGCGAGAAAATGCCGCGCCCGCCGCCCACGGGGTCAACTCGCCATCTCTACAAGAATACCTTCGTGCACCTACCGATGCGCGCCAGGCACCCAGAGCACGTCGTTGGCCCCATGGCCGTTCACATAGCGGCCGATCACGAACAGCAGGTCCGACAGGCGATTCACATAGTGGATCGCGGCGGCCCCCACGGTTTCGCCGGGGTGCTGGGCCAGAGCGACGATCTCCCGTTCCGCCCGGCGGATGACGGTGCGCGCCAGATGCAGATAGGCCGCTGCAGGGGTGCCGCCGGGCAGGATGAAGGAGTGCAGGGGCGGCAGTTCCGCATTCAGCCGGTCGATATCCTCTTCCAGGCGGGTAACCTGTGCCGGAACGATGCGCAGCGCCTCATAGGCGGGTGGCGGCGCATCGGGCCGCTCGGGCACGCAGAGGTCTGCACCCAGATCGAACAGGTCATTCTGCACCCGGGCCAGAATGGCATCGATGGCCGGCTGGCCCGCCAGGTGAAGGCGGACGATGCCGAGGGCCGCGTTCGCCTCGTCGATGGTGCCATAGGCCGCCACCCGCAGGTCATATTTGGCCACCCGCTCGCCGCTGCCGAGGCCGGTGGTGCCGTCATCGCCCGTGCGGGTGTAGATTTTGTTCAGCTTAACCATGAACCGCCCCGTCGCCCCTGCCCTGTTTGCCCGTCGAAGGCTCTAATGCCGCATGGCGAAGATGGTGGCCATGATGATCACGAGCGCTACGAACTGGAACAGCACGCGCAGCTGCATGAGCTTCTGTGAACGCTGCGGCGAGCCGCCGGAGGCCAGGTTCGCCAAGCCGAGGATCAGCACCCCGGCGACGCTGGCCAAGGCAAGCGGGATCAACAGGTAGATGGACCAATGCACCATGGGTGTAACCTTTCCGCCCGCCGCGCAGCGTCACCAGGGGCGCCAAGACGCAATCGAAACCGTCCCTAGCATAGCGCGAATTCGGGCACGGTCACGAGCGGCCGCAGCCCCTGGGCCGCAGGTTGAGGATTTGCAGACCTTGCGTTGAACGCAGAGCCGTTATGCGTGAGATGTCGCCAGAATGACAATTGGCGCTTGAATATTGCGCTGCATCGGGGCACGGACAACCGCCATTGCCTCAGCCCCGTGCCGCAGAGCCTGTCTCCATGCCTCCCCGCAGACCCTCCCCCACCGCTGCCCCCAAGTCCGCCCGCCGCAGCGCCGCCAAGTCCGTGCCGCGCAGCCCCGCCGCGATCCCGGCGCCCACGGCGACGCGCACCGCCGGCGCACCGACAAGCCGTCATCCGCTGAGCGGCAATGATATCCGCACGCTGGTACTGTCCGCTTTGGGCGGGGCGCTGGAATTCTACGATTTCATCATCTTCGTCTATTTCGTCACGGTGCTGGGGCACCTGTTCTTTCCGCCGGAGATCCCCGGTTGGCTGGTGCAGTTGCAAGCGTTCGGCATCTTCGCCGCCGGTTACCTGGCTCGCCCGCTGGGGGGCATCGTCATGGCCCATTTCGGCGACACGCTGGGCCGCAAGCGCATGTTCACCTTGTCCATCTTCCTGATGGCCCTCTCCACCCTGGGCATCTCCTTCCTGCCCAGCTACGCCACCATCGGCTATGCGGCGCCCGTTCTGCTGCTGCTGATGCGGGTATTGCAGGGCGCGGCCATCGGCGGCGAAGTACCCGGAGCCTGGGTCTTCGTGTCCGAGCACGTGCCCCAGCGCCATGTGGGCCTCGCCTGCGGCATCCTCACCTGCGGCCTGACGGCCGGCATCCTGCTGGGCTCCCTGGTGGCGACCGCGACCAATACGCTGTTCACCCCCGCCGATATCCTGGCCTATGCGTGGCGCATTCCGTTCCTGCTCGGCGGCGTGTTCGGGTTCGTGTCGGTCTATCTGCGGCGCTGGCTGCAGGAAACCCCGGTGTTCAAGGAAATGAAGGCGCGCCGGGAATTGGCGGCAGACCTGCCGCTCAAGGTGGTGCTGCGCCGGCACGGGCGGGCCGTGATCGTCTCCATGCTGCTCACCTGGGTGCTCACCGGCGGCATCGTGGTGGTGATCCTGATGACCCCGACCCTGCTGCAGACCCGCTACGGCATCGCCGCCCCGCTGGCCTTGCAGGCCAACAGCGTGGCCACCTTCTTCCTGTCGGTGGGCTGCGTGCTCGCAGGACTGCTGTGTGATCGCTTCGGTGGCGGCCGGGTTCTGGCCATCGGCAGCGTGGCCTTGGCGGCCGCCACCTATGCCCTCTACACCCTGGTGGGGCCGCGTCCGGATCTGCTGGTGGTGCTGTACGGGGTGGCGGGTCTCACCGTGGGGGTGATCGGCGCCGTTCCCTATCTCCTGGTGCGGGCCTTCCCGTCCGCGGTGGCGTTCACGGGCGTCTCGTTCTCCTACAATGTGTCCTATGCGGTGTTCGGCGGGCTCACCCCGCTGGCGGTCACCCTGGCGCTGCAGGTGGATCCGCTGGCCCACGCCCACTACCTGCTGCTCATCTCGGCCATCGGGGCGGCCCTCGGCGTGTTCGTGACCCTGACCGCCCGCACCGCGCCGGCCACCGGCGCAGGCGCGCGCGCTTGACGGGCCCACGATGGGCCGGTGGCCCCGCCCGCCGGCGCGTGATCCGCTGGCGGTACCTCCGGCGGGCGCGAGGCTGGATCCAATCTGCCTGGGATACTCGCTGGCATTGCAGTGCAGCATCAATGCAATCGAAAGAATTGATCGCTGGACGAGCCCCTCTGATCTGAGGTTAAGTTGTAGGGTGCAAATTATTGAGCGGCGAAACTCCAGGCGCTTGCCCTGATGCAAGCTTGGGGCAAGCCTGAGTTCATTTGCTCATCCTGTTCTTGCACACCACCCGGATTGGGCTTTGAAATGGCTGCTTTAAAACTCGGCATCGGCGTCAAACTCGGCATCGTCTCGGGTATCTTGGTACTTCTGTCCGCGGGCGTTATACTTAGCCGACAGATCGCGGCCAGTCGCATCGATGCCGCGGGCCAGCTGTCCCAAGTGCATAACCAGATCGTTGCCCAGACCGAGGAAGCCAGCTTCCTCCTCAACAGCATCCAGGTGAACGCCAAGGACATTCGCCTCTCCTTCAGCGCTGGACAGATCGATGGCCTGCTGGGCAAGGTCACCAGCGATGTGGCCAAGGCCAACGCGTTGCTGGACGGCGCGCTGACCATGGCCAACACCACGGAAGCCGGCGACCTCTATGCGCGCATAAAGGCGCAGATGAATGAGATCGGCGCCGCCACCGCGGATGTGGCCAAGGCGCAGAAGGCGGAGCTGGCCTCGTTCGACCAGCGCACCGGCATCACCGTGCGCTGGGACAGCGCCCTCGACGACGCCAAGGCCGCCTTGCTGGATCTGAATTCCCGCCAGGGCGAGAATGCGGTGGCTGATCTGGCGCTGCTGGATCGCAAGCTGCAACAGATCAACCTGTCCTCCTGGCGCTTCATCGCGACTGAGGATGCCAAGCAATTGCCGATCATCGACATGAATGAGAAGGCCGGCCGCGCCACGCTGGATTCCGTCAGCCAGGCCGCCGGCACCGACCCGCTGATCGCCTCGACGGTGAAGTCGGTGCGCAACTTTTTCGACGATTATCTGAAGGCGGTGCGTGAGGGCATCGTCCAGGTGCA
The DNA here is from genome assembly GCA_965227945.1 of Azorhizobium sp. GTDB lineage: Bacteria > Pseudomonadota > Alphaproteobacteria > Rhizobiales > Xanthobacteraceae > Azorhizobium. Next base: position 1,292,091 of record CBDDGQ010000006.1, read on the forward strand.
GACCAAGCGGACGATCCTCGATCAGCGCACCCTGCCGGCCATTGCGGAAGCCACCCGGCAGCTGGGCGTCGCCACGGCCAGGGCCACCGAGGGGGCGAAGGCCGCGGAAGCCGCGTCGGCCGCCGCATTGTCCAACGGACTCCTCCAGATCCTGCTGTTCTCCGGCATCGCCATCCTGGCGTCGCTGGCCTCCGCTTTGTACTCGGTGTTCGGGGTCGCCCGGCCCATCAAGCATGTCAGCGACGCCATGGAGCGGGTCTCCGCCGGGGATTACCGCACCGAAGTCCCCTACGCGTCTCGCAATGACGAATTGGGCGACCAGGCGCGGGCGCTCACCGTGTTCCGCGACGGGCTGGCGGAGGCCGATACCCTGCGCCGCGCGCGGGAAAGCGCCGAAAAGGAAGCGGCCGAGCAGCGCAAGCGCGACATGCATGCACTGGCCGACAATTTCGAGGCCGCCGTTGGCGCCGTGGTGGACACCGTGGCCTCCGCCGCCACTCAGTTGCAGCGCGCCGCCGAGACCTTGAACCGGACCTCGGAAGAGACCACCGCCCAGGCCACTGCCGTCGCTGCAGCGGCCAACCAGGCCACCACCAATGTGCAGACGGTGGCCGCAGCCATCGAGGAATTGTCCGCCTCGGCCCGCGAGATCGGCTCCCGCCTCGCCCGCTCCAACGAGGTCACCGACCGGGCGGTCTCGGAAGTCGATCACACCAACGATCAGATGACCGAGCTGCGCTCGTCCGCGGACCAGATCGGCACCATCATCGGCCTGATCGACAGCATCGCCGGCCAGACCAATTTGCTGGCGCTGAACGCCACCATCGAATCCGCCCGCGCCGGCGAAGCCGGCCGCGGCTTTGCCGTGGTGGCGCAGGAGGTGAAGGGTCTCGCTGGCCAGACCGCCAAGGCCACCGCCGACATTTCCGAGCGCATCTCCGGCATCCAGGATTCCACCGGCGACGTGCTGGGCGCGATCACCGGCATCAGCCGGACGATCACCGAGATCAGCGAAGGCACCACCGCCATCGCCGCCGCCATGGAAGAACAGAACGCCACGACGTCGGAAGTCGCCCGCAACATCCAGCAGGCGGCCGCGGGCACCAATGAGGTGACCATGAACATTGTCGGCGTGGAGCGGGCCGCCCAAGCCTCCTCCAGCGCCGCGATGCAGGTTTTGTCCTCCGCGACGGACCTGTCGCGGCAGGCGGAGGCCTTGCGCGCCGAGGTGCAGCATTTCGTCGGCACGGTTCGCGCCGCCTAAGGTTCTTGCTGCAAGGCAATATCAGCGCCCCGAAAGCGTATTCGGGGCGCTGCTCTCGGCCCCGGGGCGTTAAATTGCTGACGATGCTTCCGGTCTGAAGCGCCCATCTTTGGCCCAACGGATTGGATAGTTCGCCAAGAACTTGTTCACCCCTTTGATTCTCCAGGGGATTTTTCCGCCTTTTTCCAATGCAAGGTCCGGGCAAGCCTGGACTCGCCCTGATGTGCGCCAAAATCGCCCATCCGGGACCTGTACACATGGCAAAGCTGAAGCTTGGAATTGGACTGAAGCTCGGGGTGGCCTCAGCCATTTTGATCCTGCTGTCCTTCGGCGTCATCGTGAGCCGACAGGTGGCCATGCATGCCATTGCCAGCGCCAATGACGAGGCCCGGCAACAGTCCGACGTGATCGAAGAACTGCAGAATCTCGGGCTGCTGCTGAGCCGGATCCGGCTGAGCGCCGCCGAGATGCGCCTGTCGTTTGCCAATCTCGATAATGAAAACTTCATGAAGCAGGTGAACAAGGACATCGTCACCGCCAAGAAACGGCTCGATGACGCGCTGGCGATCGAACCGCACGAAGACGACCGCGCGGCCTATCGCAAGCTCGAAGCCCTGTTCGACAAGATCGGCGGCGCCATTACCGACCTCTACCAGACCGAGGTGGCCCAGTTGGACGCGGCCGATGTCCGGCCCGGCATCCGGCTCGCCGCCCGGTCCGGATTCGCGACGCTCGCGGCCCAGATGTCCGAAGTGGGCGACGCCGACGGCGCGAAGGAAGTCGCCCCGCTGGAAGCCATTCTCGACCAGGTGAACATGGCCTCCTGGAGTTATATCGTCGAAGAGGACCCCAAGCAGCTGGCGTTCATCGCCGCGAATGGAGACGCGGGTCGCAAGGTGCTGGAAGGCATCCAGGAGCGTCTGGGGGGCATCAGCATGATCGCCGCCAGCCTGGCTCCGGCCCGCAAGGCCTTCGACGACTATCTCCAGTCCGTTCAGACCGGCCTTGATCAGGTTCAGGCGCGCGAGAAGATCGTCCGGACCCGCATCGAGCCGCTGATGTCGGAGGTGACCCGGGAGCTCAAGACCATCACCGACGAGGGCATCAAGCAGTCAAAGGATGCCGACATCCAGGCGGCCGCGGCACTGGAGAATGGCATGCAGCAGATCCTGGTCTTCTCCATCATCGCCATCCTGGCGGCGGTGGCGGCCGCCCTGTACTCCGTGTTCGGGGTCGCCCGCCCCATCCAAAATGTCAGCGCCGCCATGAAGCAGGTGTCTGCCGGCGATCTGGAGACCGCCGTGCCGTACGAGAACCGCGGCGACCAGGTGGGAGACCAAGCCCGCGCGCTCATCGTGTTTCGCGACGGGCTGTCGGAGGCCGAGCGCCTGCGCGCCGACCGCGAAACGGAGGAGCGCCAGGCCGCCGAGCAGCGCAAGCGCGACATGCACGACCTAGCCGACCGGTTCGAGGCGGCCGTGGGCGCGGTGGTGGATACGGTGGCCGCCGCCGCCACCCAATTGCAGCGCGCTGCGGAAACCCTGTCGCGCACCTCGGAGGAGACCACGGCCCAGGCCACCACGGTCGCCGCCGCCGCCAACCAGGCCACCACCAATGTGCAGACGGTGGCCGCGGCCATCGAGGAATTGTCCGCCTCCGCCCGTGAGATCGGCTCCCGCCTCGCCCGCTCCACCGAAGTGGCCGAGCGGGCGGTCTCGGAAGTCGATCACACCAACGGCCAGATGACCGAGCTGCGCTCGTCCGCCGACCAGATCGGCACCATCATCGGGCTGATCGACAGCATCGCCGGCCAGACCAATTTGCTGGCGCTGAACGCCACCATCGAATCCGCCCGCGCCGGCGAAGCCGGCCGCGGCTTTGCCGTGGTGGCGCAGGAGGTGAAGGGCCTCGCTGGCCAGACCGCCAAGGCCACCGCCGACATTTCCGCCCGCATCACCGGCATCCAGGGCTCCACCGGCGACGTGCTGGGCGCCATCACCGGCATCAGCCGCACCATCACCGAGATGAGCGAAGGCGCCACCGCCATCGCCGCCGCCATGGAAGAACAGAACGCCACGACGGCGGAAGTGGCCCGCAACATCCAGCAGGCCGCCAGCGGCACCAATGATGTCACGGCGAACATCGTCGGCGTGGAGCGCGCCGCGCAGGCGTCGTCCGCCGCAGCCCTGCAGGTGCTGACCTCCGCCACGGACCTATCGCATCAGGCCGAGGCGCTGCGGGCCGAAGTGCTGAACTTCCTGGCGACCGTCCGCGCCGCATGACCAACGGGCGGATCCGCATAGCGTCCGATGTTTTTCCGCGACTTTTGGCCGAAAGATAAAAGACGTCGCGGCGGAACTATTTACCGCCCCGGCGTTCAAGCCTCGCGCTGGAAAGGAAAGTGGCAAGAATTACTCGTCCATTGATGGACAGCCTACTTATGGCTCGACCCGAGGACGTTCGAAGGATATGTTCATCTTGTCGTTAGCTGCTTCCCTGGACGCTGGCGATTGAGAGACCGCCATGTCTTAGGTCGGCGCGCTCTCCCGTCCGCGACGCGTGACGATTCCTCGGCCGCCGAGGGACGGAGATGGCGATGGACCGAATCATCAAAGCGAACATCGATCGCTTCACGATGCTGCTGCTCACGGAAGCCGAGCCCACCAAGCGCGCGATGATCGTCCGCCTGCTGGGGGAAGAGCACTCCAAGCGGGACGAACGGGCGAAAACCCTGGCCAGCCGTCGCGCGGCCCTGCCCGGCGCCTGAGGCACGGGCACCCGCCCTGACACAACCGCCGGCATCGGTGCCGTAGCGGGGCTTCGGCATGCGACGCGACCCGGAAGGCGGGGCAAGGCACAGGCCTGCCTGATCCAGCGCGACCGGGCGCGACCGGCGGGCGCGCCCTGTCAGATGTCCGGGCGCTGTTCGGACCAGAGGCGCCAATGGGTGGGATGGACATCCACCTTCGCGCCATTGCCCGCATCCAACCATGCGCCAGCCTGTGCGCCGGCCCCCTGGCGACACGGAAAGACCAGCGCGCAGACCTCCCCCTCCTCGATCACGCAGAGTTCGAGCGGTCGATCCATGGGTGCGATGGAGATGGGCAGCCATTTTCCGGCCGGCCAGAGACGCCAGTTCATGAATCAACATGACCGAAGCCGGCGACCGCCGCCTTGCGAGACATCAAGGCGCTTGGCACAACCGCCCTCGCCCGCGCCGCGGCCATGAAAAAAGGCGGCCCGAGAGCCGCCTTTTCAGATCGGAGCAACGACCGGGGCGCGCGGCCCCGGCATCTGCCTCACTCGGCGGCGCCGGCCTCGGCGTCGTCAGCGGCCGATTCCTTGGCCTTGGCTTCTAGGTCTTCGCCGGTCACCTGATCGATGCCCTTCATGGAAAGGCGGGTCTTGCCGCGCTCGTCGAAACCGACCAGCTTGACCTTGACCTTGTCGCCTTCCTTGACCACGTCCGACACCTTGCCGACGCGCTCCTTGGAGAGCTGCGAGATGTGCACCAGGCCGTCCTTGGAACCGAAGAAGTTCACGAAGGCGCCGAAGTCCACCACCTTCACCACGGTGCCGTCATAGACCACGCCGACCTCGGGCTCCGAGGCGATGGACTTGATCCAGTTGATGGCGGCCTTGATCGCATCGCCATTGGCGGAGGCGATCTTGATGGTGCCGTCGTCCTCGATGTTGATCTTGGCGCCGGTCTTTTCCACGATCTCGCGGATCACCTTGCCGCCGGAGCCGATGACTTCGCGGATCTTGTCCACCGCGATCTTCATCACCTCGATGCGCGGGGCATGCTCGCCCAGCTCGGCGCGCGCGGTGGTCAGGGCCTTGGCCATCTCGCCCAGGATGTGGGCGCGACCGCCATTGGCCTGCTCGAGGGCGACCTTCATGATCTCCTCGGTGATGCCGGCGATCTTGATGTCCATCTGGAGCGCGGTGACGCCGCGCTCGGTGCCGGCCACCTTGAAGTCCATGTCGCCCAGGTGATCTTCGTCACCCAGGATGTCCGAGAGCACGGCGAACTTGCCGTCTTCCAGGATCAGGCCCATGGCGATGCCCGCCACCGGGCGCCGCAGCGGCACGCCGGCGTCCATCAGGGACAGCGAGGCGCCGCAGACGGTGGCCATGGACGAGGAGCCGTTGGACTCCAGGATCTCGGACACCACGCGCAGGGTGTAGGGGAACTCATGCTTGGCCGGCAGCATGGGGTGGATGGCGCGCCACGCCAGCTTGCCATGGCCGATCTCGCGGCGGCCGGGCGAACCCATGCGGCCGGTCTCGCCCACGGAGAAGGGCGGGAAGTTGTAGTGCAGCAGGAAGTTTTCCTTGTAGGTGCCTTCCAGGCTGTCCACGAACTGCTCGTCTTCGCCGGTGCCGAGGGTGGCGACCACCAAAGCTTGCGTCTCGCCGCGGGTGAACAGCGCCGAGCCATGGGCGCGGGGCAGGATGCCGACCTGCGACTCGATCGGGCGGACCGTCTTCAGGTCGCGGCCGTCGATGCGGATGCCGTCGTCCAGGATGTTCCAGCGCACGATCTTGGCTTCGAGGCTCTTCAGAACCTCACCGATCTCCTGCGAGGTGGGGCCGGCAACGCCGTCCTGCGCCAGCTCCTCGAAATACTTCTTCACCTTGGACTTGGCAGCGCCGACCGCCTCGTAGCGGGTCTGCTTCTGCTTGATCTTGTAGGCGGCACGCAGGTCGGCTTCCGCGATCTCGCGAATCTTGGTCTCGAGGACCGAGTGGTCCGCGGGGGTGAAGGTGCGGGGCTCCTTGGCGGCCTTCTCGGCGAGGCGGATGATGGCCTCGATCACCGGCTGGAAGTGGCGATGACCGAACATCACCGCGCCGAGCATGATCTCCTCGGGCAGTTCCTTGGCTTCGGACTCCACCATCAGCACGGCGTCGCCGGTGCCGGCGACCACCAGATCGAGGTCGCTTTCCTTCAGCTCATCCACGGTGGGGTTGAGCACATATTCGTCGCCGATGAAGCCGACGCGGGCGCCGCCGATGGGGCCCATGAAGGGAATGCCCGACAGGGTCAGCGCGGCCGAGGCGGCCACCATGGCCAGCACGTCCGGATCATTCTCCAGATCGTGGGCGAGAACGGTGATCACCACCTGGGTGTCGTTCTTGTAGCCGGCCGGGAACAGCGGGCGGATCGGGCGATCGATCAGGCGGGAGACCAGGGTCTCCTTTTCGCTCGGACGGCCTTCGCGCTTGAAATAGCCGCCGGGGATGCGGCCGGCCGCGTAGGTCTTTTCCTGATAGTTCACCGTCAGGGGGAAGAAGTCGAAGCCGGGCTTGGGCTCACGGGCGGAGACCACGGTGGCGAGAACGGTGGTGTCGCCATAGGTGGCGAGCACGGAGCCGTCGGCCTGGCGGGCCATCTTGCCGGTCTCCAGGACCAGGGTGCGGCCACCCCAGTCGAGCTCTTCGCGATGGATGTCAAACATGGAAATCTCTCTTTGTCTCAAGCGAAGCAGGAGAGCCATGAGCAAGACGGCCGGACGCACCGCGCGCCAGCGCTCCCGGAACCGGGGGCGGCGACGACGGTTGCGTCCGGCGATCCTGCCATGACTTTCCTTGGAACTTCGCGGGTCCGCGGCAAGCCCCATGCCCACCGCGTCGTACGGGTCCGCAGAAAACGCCATCGGGCGATTTTCCGCGCGCGACGGCTTAAGCCTTCGCGCCATCAGTACGGTGGCGGGCGCGCCGAGGCCGGCTGCCCACCTGCCGCGCGCGCTGCGATCTGCGGGATGGCCCACCGATCGCGCCTGCGCGCCTTCACCCGGTCAGAGCCGGAACGTGCGCGCCGGGGAAGGCCCCGGCCCGCACCCCTTGCCAAGCGTCAGCGACGCAGGCCCAGCTTGCCGATGATGGTCTTGTAGCGGCCCTCATCCTTCTTCTTCAGATAGTCGAGAAGGCTGCGCCGCTGCGACACGAGCTTCAGAAGCCCGCGGCGGGAGTGGTTGTCCTTGTTATGGGACTTGAAGTGCTCGGTCAGGTTGGAGATGCGCTCGGAGAGGATCGCAACCTGGACCTCCGGCGAGCCGGTATCGCCAGCCTTGGCACCATATTCCGTGATGAGCGCCAGCTTGCGCTCGTTGGTGATCGACATCGGGACGTCCTTTTCTGCTGATGGAGGCGGCGACCGGGGGCCAAAAGGCCGGAAGGGTCGCCTGAGCCGTTCGGCGGCCGGGCCGGGATGTCGTCCAGCGCGGTCATTCTCGAACGGAAACGGCGCGGGGGTTGAGACCGCGCCGCGCAATATACAGAAATTCCGCTTCCCGACCAGTGTTAAGTCAAATCGGCCGCAACCCTTTGGCGCGCAACGGGTTGCGGCCGTCCGCTCACTGCAGGCCGATGGTGGTCAGGTCTTGGAACCAATGCTGAGCCTGCACGAAGCTCTTCACCTTGGGGTTGAGCGCGTGCGGGTTGGTGTCATGCACCACCCAGACCAAAGCCGCATCGTCCACCACCAGAGCGTGGACCTGGGCCATGAGTTCGTCCTGCTTCTTCGGGTCGAACGTGGTCTTGGCCTCGTCGATCAGGGCATCGACCTTGGGGTTGTTGTAGGAACCCCAGTTGACGCCCACGGGGGCCACCTGCCGGCTGTCGAAGAAGCGGATCAGGGCATAGAGCGGGTCTGAGGTGACGTAAGCGATATTGTTGGCGGTGATGCCGTTGTTGATCGGATCCTTCGCCCCCTTGCGCCAGTGGGTGTAGAGCGTCTCCAGCTCCACCACCTTGAACTCCACGTCGATACCCACTTCCTTCAGGTTCTGCTGGATATATTCGTTCATGGGCAGCGACAGCATCTGGCCGGTGCCGCCCTGGGCGATGATGAAGGTGGTCTTCAGCGGCTTCTCCACCGAATAGCCCGCTTCCTTCACCAGTTTGCGCGCCGCGTCCGGATCATACTTGATGTCGAAGGTCGGCTTGCCGAACCAGGGGCTGGCCGGGTCCACCTGCCCCTTGGCCGGGCTGGCGAGGCCGTTCATCAGGGCGACGATGCCGTCGCGGTCAATGGCCAGATTGAGCGCCTTGCGCAGGCGCACGTCGGTCCAGGGCGAGCCGGGCAGCTTGGACAGATCGTAGTTCCACACATGCGGGGTGACGTTGGTCACGATCTTCATGCCCGCCGCCTTCAGCTGCGGCACCGCGTCCGGCGCGGGGGTCTCGATGATGTCCACCTGGCCCGCCAGCAGGGCATTGGTGCGGGTGAGGGCTTCCGGCATAGGGATCAGGATCAGGCGATCGGCCTTGGCGCTGCGGGCCTTGTCCCAATAGGCCTCGTTACGCACCAGCTCCAGGCGCTCGCGGGGGACCAACTTGTCCTGCTTGAACGGGCCGGTGCCGGAGGGGCTGGCGGCGAACTTGTCCCAGTCCTTGCCCACCTTCTCGTACTGGGCGGGGCTGGAAACCAGGAACCACAGCAGCTGATAGGGGAAGAAACTGTCGACGGTCTTGGTGGTGATCTCCACCGTATAGTCATCCACCTTGCGCCAGCTGGCCACGGAGGGCAGGCGGGTCTTCACCTGCGCCGCCTGGCGCTGGTCGAACTGGGGTGCCTTGTCATTGAGCACCTTGTCCAGGTTCCACACGACCGCATCGGCAGTGAAATCGGAGCCGTCATGGAACTTCACGCCCTTGCGCAAGGTGAAGGTCCATTTGGTGGGGTCGGCCGGATCGGCTTTCCATTCGGTGGCAAGGCCCGGCACCAGCTTGCCCGGCTTGTCGGCCACATTCATCTCCCACGCCACCAGCGGGTCGTAGAGGGTGTAGCCGGTGAATTGATAGGCACCGGCGCCGCGATCTGGCTGTCCGGTGGTCAAGGGAATGTCGGCCATGGAAATGCCGTAGCGCACCACGCTCTCGGCTTTGGCGGCGCCGGCCAGCGCCACGCCCGCAATCACTGCGGCTATACCCAATACTCGGCGCATCATGCGACGTCTTCCTTCCAGAGGGCGGATCGAACCGCCCTAGGGGAAGCAAGACACATGCCGATTTTGTATACATTTTCTCACGGATTTGTGTGCGGCCGCCCGGACGCCTGGCGTGCGGGGCTCTGAAGCCTGGACCGCCGCTCTCTCGGCCTGCGGCAGCAGCGAGCATCAGCATCGACTGAGCAGCCCGGATCGTTTAATTTCGCGATCAGTGCGCCCCCTCAAACACGTCGCCAGCTATATATGCTGCGCTGCAAAATTGAACCGGCCTTGTCAGTGCGGCCTGTGCGGCGCTTAACTTGGCTATCGCCGTCAATTCGAGCATATGCGCTGCCTTGATTTTCAGTATACCTCCAAAGGTGACGCAGCGACTGCTCCAAACCAAGCGGAACCGCCCCATGAAGCATTTCTTCAATCGCCGAGAGAGCATCGTCACCGAGTCCCTGGATGGGCTTTTGCGCACCACGGCGTCGGGCAAGCTGGCGCGGCTGGACGGTTATCCGGGCATCAAGGTCATCGTCCGCGCCGACTGGGACAAGGCGCAGGTGGCGGTGATCTCCGGCGGCGGTGCCGGTCATGAGCCCTCTCACGCCGGTTTCGTCGGCAAGGGCATGCTCACCGCCGCCGTCTCCGGCGAGATCTTCGCCTCCCCCAGCGTGGAGGCGGTGCTGACGGCCATCCGCGCCGTGACCGGCGCGCCGGGCTGCCTGCTGGTGGTGAAGAATTACACCGGCGACCGCCTCAATTTCGGCCTCGCCGCCGAGAAGGCACGGGCGGACGGCTTCGCAGTGGACATGGTGATCGTCGGCGACGACATCGCCTTGCCGGACATCGCCCAGCCGCGGGGCGTCGCCGGCACGTTGTTGGTGCACAAGATCGCCGGCCATGCGGCCGAAAGCGGCGCCGATCTCGCCGCCGTGGCGCAGGCGGCGCGGGCGGCGGCGGGGGACATCGTCTCGCTGGGCCTGTCGCTCTCCACCTGCTCCATTCCCGGCCAGCCCCATGAGGAGCGCCTGAGCGAGAGCGAAGGCGAGCTGGGCCTCGGCATCCACGGCGAGCCGGGGGTGGAGCGCATCGCGATGCAATCCGCCGACGCGCTGATCGCCACCATGACGGAGCGCCTCGCCGCGCGCCTGACCGCGGGCGCCGCGCACGCTTTGCTGATCAACAATCTCGGCGCGGTCCCGCCGCTGGAGATGAGCCTGATCGCCGATGCGGTGCTCGCCTCACCCTTGGCGGAGCACGTGAAGCTGATCATCGGCCCGCGCCCGCTCATGACGGCGCTGAACATGAACGGCTTCTCGCTCTCCTTGATCAAGCTGGACCCGGCCCGCGAGGCCGCCCTCCGCGCCCCCGTGGACCCCGCCGCCTGGGCGGTGCCGGTGGAACGGCATGAGATCCAGGTGCTGCCTTTGCCCAAGGGGGCGGAAGAGGCCATTACCCCCGCCGCCAGCGGCAATGCGGCGCTCGAAGGTCTGCTGGATGCGGTCTGCACCCATCTCATCGCCCAGGAAGCCGAGTTGAACCGGCTCGACGCCCGCATCGGCGATGGCGACACCGGCTCCACCGTCGCCACTGCCGCGCGGGCGATCCAGGCGCATCTGGCCGAGCTGCCTTTGGCCAGCCTGCCCGCCGCCTTCGCCGCCATGGGCCATATCCTGGGCACCCATATGGGCGGATCGAGCGGCGTGCTGGCCTCGATCTTCTTCACCGCCGCCGCCAAGGCCCTGGACGACAGGGCCGACGTCCCGGCCGCTCTGCTGGCCGGCCTGGAGCGGGTGACCTTCTATGGCGGCGCCACGCCGGGCGCCCGCACCCTGGTGGATGCGCTCGATCCCGGGCTGCGGGCATTGGCGGGCGAAGGCCCGGCCGGCGCCGCCCGCGCGGCCCGCGCCGGGGCGGAAGCCACCCGCACCATGACCCGCGCCACGGCGGGGCGCGCGGCCTATCTCAGCGCACAAAATCTGGACGGGGTGGCCGATCCGGGGGCGGTGGCGGTGGCGGGCATCTTCGAAGTGATCGCCGGCCATGGCGCCGGCGGGGCGCGCGCAGCGTCGTAGACAGGCGCAGCGCGGACCTCAGAAACGACAAAGGGCTCGGCGCGCACGCCGTGCCCTTCTTTTTTAAGGCCGATCAGGCCTCGAAGTCGGGCTCCTCACGCGGCAGGTCCGCTTGGGAAAAATCTTCGCGGAGGGCGCGCGGGGCGGCGGGGCGCACCGGCGGGCGGCCCTGCTTGGCCCAGTTGAACACCCGGTGCGGCAGCACTTCGCCGCCCTGGGCATCGCCGATGGCGATCAGCGAGTCCTGGCACAGGATGGCCACATGGCCGTCCAGGATCGGCGCGTCGCGGCCGCGCAGGATCACCGGCTGGCCACAGCGCAGGCGATGGGCGTCGGACGGGGTGACCGAGAGCTGCGGGATCTCCTCCAGCGCCGAACCGACCGGGTCCAGGGCCTCGAACAGGTCGGCGTCGCCGGCCTCGGCGCGGGCGCGCAATTCGTCCAGCGGCACCAGATCGGCTTCCAGGAACGGGCCGACGCAGGCGCGGCGCAGCATGGAGACATGGCCGCGAGTGCCCAGCAGCCGGCCGAGATCGCGGGCGATGGCGCGCACATAGGTGCCCTTGCCGCATTCCGCCTCCAGCACCGCATGGTCGGCGTCGGGGCGCTCCACCAGCTCGATGCGGTGGATGGTGACCGGGCGGGCTTCGAGAATGACCTCGGCACCCTCACGGGCGAGATCATAGGCGCGCTCACCGGCGATCTTCAGCGCCGAATAGGCCGGCGGCACCTGCATGATCTGGCCGAGGAAGCCATCCAGCGCGGTGCGAATCTCGTCGTCCGAGGGGCGGTGGTCGCTCTCGGCGACGCTCTTGCCTTCGCTGTCGTCCGTATCGGTCTCGATGCCGAAGGTCACCGCGAAGCGGTAGGTCTTCCGGCCGTCCATGATGTACGGGACGGTCTTGGTGGCCTCACCCAGCGCGATGGGCAGGCAGCCGGAGGCCAGCGGATCGAGCGTGCCCGCATGGCCGGCCTTCTTGGCCGCGAACAGGCGCTTCACCACCGCCACTGCCTGGGTGGAGGTCATGCCGCTGGGCTTGTCCAGCAGCACCCAGCCGTCCACGTCGCGCTTGGGCGCGCGGGGCGCCTGATCGCGCTGGCCCTGGCCGCGGGGGCCGCGCCCGTCACGGCCACGGGGCGCGCGGGCAACCATGTCCGCGGATGCATCCTCGGGGCGGGGGAAAGGCGCGTTCATGCTTGTTCGTCCTTGTGGGCGTCGGCAGGGTGAGCGTCAGCGGCAGAGGTGGCATCAGCGGCGGCCGCCGCATCCTTGGCGAGGTCGCGGGCGACCTCGGGCTTGCGCAGCAGCGCATCGATGCGGGCGCCCTCGTCGAACGAGGTGTCCTTCAGGAAGCGCAGCGAGGGCACGGACTTCAGTTCCACCCGGCGGCCCACTTCGGTGCGCAGCATCTTCTGGTTCGCCGCCAGGGCTTTCAGCACCGGCGTCACGTCCTTGCCGCCCAGCGGCATCACGTAGCAAGTGGCGATCTTGAGGTCCGGCGACATGCGCACCTCGGGCACGGTCACCAGCACGCCGGACAGCACCGGGTCCACATGGTCGCCGCGCTGGAGCACATCGGCGAGGGCATGGCGCACCAGTTCGCCCACGCGCAGCATGCGCTGGCTCGGGCCGGAGCCCGAACGATCATTTGTCTTCATGAGTCCAACCTTCAAAGGCCCGGCACCGGCGGCGCGGGCCTGCGGAAAACACGAAGCGGGGCGGACTTGGACCGCCGCGCTCCGGGTGAATGTGACGCCGCGGCCGCGGCGCGGCCCGATCGGCGCGACGCCGACCTGACCCTGCGCCCTGGCGGGCCTTCCTCGTTTCCGGCCTGCCGCCGGTCGTCACATCCCGCGATCCTTCGCCGGCTCAAGATGCCAGAGGCGTGTCGGGAGTGATGGACGGGCGACCGAGGAACCGCCGCCGCGAACGACGGGACGGCACCGGATCCAAACGAAAACGCTGGCACCGGAGATCTCCCCGGCGCCAGCGGTTCCGTCAGGCCTGGACTACAGCGACCGCTGCACGATCTCGACGCGATAGCACTCGATCACGTCGCCGGCACGCATGTCCTGATAGCCTTCGAACGACATGCCGCACTCCTGGCCGGCCACGACTTCCTTCACCGCATCCTTGAAGCGGTTCAGGGTCGCCAGCTTGCCTTCGTGGATCACGACGTTGTCGCGGATCAGGCGCACATGCTGGCCCCGCTCCACGGTTCCGTCGGTGACCCGGCAGCCCGCCACCTTGCCGACCTTCGACACCGCGAAGATCTCCAGGATGAGGGCGTTGCCCAGCATGGTCTCCCGGGTTATGGGCGCGAGCAGGCCGCTCATGGCCTTCTTCACGTCATCCACCAGGTCGTAGATGATGTTGTAGTAGCGGATTTCCACACCCGCCCGCTCGGCCGCGTCGCGTGCTTCCTTGTTGGCACGCACGTTGAAGCCGATGATCGCGGCGCCCGACGTTTCCGCCAGCGTCACGTCGCTCTCGTTGATGCCGCCGGCGCCGGAATGGATGATCCGGGCCTGGACTTCCTCGTTGCCGACCTTTTCCAGGGCGCCAATGATCGCTTCCACCGAACCGGACACGTCGCCCTTGATGATGAGCGGGAATTCCTTGCGGCCCGTGGACCGCACCTGGCTCATCATCTGCTCCAGCGAACCGCGGATGGTGGCGGAACGGGCAGCCGCCTTCTCGCGCTTCTGGCGCTGGCGATAGTCGGTGATCTCGCGAGCGCGCGCTTCGCTCTCCACCACCGCCAGACGGTCGCCCGCCTCCGGGGTGCCGGAGAAGCCCAGCACTTCCACCGGCAGGGAGGGCCCCGCGGTGTTGGTGTTGGCGCCGGTGTCGGTGATGAGGGCGCGGACGCGACCAAACTCGGCCCCGGCCACCACCACATCGCCCACCTTCAGGGTACCGCGCTGAACCAGCACGGTCGCCACCGGACCGCGACCGCGATCGAGCTTGGCTTCCACCACCGTGCCCTCGGCGGGACGGTCGGGATTGGCCCGCAGGTCGAGCAGTTCCGACTGCAGCGCGATCATCTCGAGCAGCTTGTCGAGGTTGATCTGCTTGGTGGCGGAGACTTCCACTTCCAGCGTCTCGCCGCCCATGCTTTCCACCTGCACCTCATACTGGAGCAGTTCGGAGCGCACGCGTTCCGGCTTGGCGTCGGGCTTGTCGATCTTGTTGATCGCCACGATCAGCGGCACCTTCGCGGCGCGGGCGTGGTTGATGGCCTCGATGGTCTGGGGCATCACGCCGTCGTCCGCCGCCACCACCAGCACCACGATATCCGTCACCTTGGCGCCGCGGGCGCGCATGGCGGTGAAGGCGGCGTGGCCGGGGGTGTCGATGAAGGTGATCTTGCTGCCCGACGGCGCCGTCACTTGATAGGCGCCGATGTGCTGGGTGATGCCGCCGGCTTCGCCGGAGACCACGGTGGTCTTGCGCAGCGCATCCAGCAGCGAGGTCTTGCCGTGGTCGACGTGGCCCATGATGGTCACGACGGCCGGGCGCGGCAGCAGGTTCTCGGGCGCATCGGCCGTGTCGAACAGGCCTTCTTCCACGTCCGATTCCGAGACGCGGCGCACCGTGTGACCCAGTTCCACGGCGATGAGCTCGGCGGTGTCGGCGTCGATCACATCGGTGATCTTCACCATCTGGCCTTGCTTCATCAGCATGCGGATCACGTCCACGGCGCGTTCCGACATGCGGTTCGCCAGTTCCTGGATCGTGATGGTCTCGGGCAGCACCACCTCGCGGGTGATCTTTTCCTTGCTCTCCTGGGCGCGGTGCCCAGTCATGCGCTGGGTGCGGCGACGGAACGAGGCGACGGAACGCTGACGCTCCTCCTCACCCGACTGCGCGGTGACCAGCGTCAGGCGGCCGCGATGTTTCTCGCCGCCCGGACCCTTGGGCAGCTTGACCGGCGCCACCGGACGCACCGGGGTCGCGCCGCGACGCGCGGGACGCCGATCGTCCTCCTCGGTGGTGGTGGTGGCCGGCGCACCGGGCGCGCCAGGCGCACGGGGGGTGAGCGGACGGGCGGTGGCGCCTGCGGCAGGCGCAGCGCCGGCCGCAGGACGACCGTCCTCGCCAAAGCGCTTGCGCGCTTCCTGCTCGGCCCGACGCTTGCTCTCGTCGTCATTGGCCCGGCGGCTTTCCTCCTCGCGCTTGCGCGCTTCGGCGGCGTCCCGCTCGGCGCGCTCGGCGCGCTCGCGCTCGGCGCGGCGACGGGCTTCGTCCTCCGCGATCCGGCGCTCTTCCGCCATGCGCTTTTCTTCGCCTTCGCGGACGCGGGCGTCGGCCAGCGCGCTGGCGCGCATGTTGCGCTCTTCATCCGTCAGGGTGCGCAGCACCACGCCGGAACCGCCGGGGCGATTGGCACCGGGACGGGCGGGCGGTCCGCCGGCACCGGGACGGCGTTCACCGCCCGAAGCGCCGGGGCGCTGGGTGTTGGAGCCGGGACCGGAGCGGTTCTGGCCACCGGCCGGACCACTGCCCGCCCGCTGCGGCGCGCCGGGACGCTGCGGCGCGCCCGAGGGACGCGACGTGGAGCCGGACGACGAAGTGGCGGCCGGGCGCGGGGCGCTCGGGACCGGACGCGAGTCGGGGGCCTTGGCCGCCACGGGCGCGGCCGGGGCTGCAACTGGCGCCGCCGGGGCGGGCGTCGCGGCAGCCGGTGGGGCCTCGACGGGAGCCGCAGCCACCGGCGCGGCCGGTGCGGCGGCGGTCGGAGCGGCAGCCGCCGCGGGGGCAGCCTCCACCGGCGCAGGCGCGGCAGCGGCCGGTGCAGCCACCGGCGCGGCCGCCTTGACGTCCACGGGGGCCGGCGCGGCCTCGACGGCAGGGGCAGCGGCGACAGGCGCAGCAGCCGGAGCCGGCGTCGGGGCAGCCGGACGCGGCGCCGGAGCAGCCGCCGTCGGTGCCACGGGGCGCGGGGCCGCTGCCGCCGGAGAGGTGGCGGGGGTGCTGGGCGCTGCGCTCGGTGCCGCGGTTTCACCCGGACCGATCACGCGCCGCTTCACCTTCTCCACCACTACCGCCTTGGAGCGGCCGTGGCTGAAGCTCTGGCGAACAGTGCCCTGCTCCACCGGGCGCTTCAACGTGAGCGTCTTGCCGGGGGCGGGGTGAAGCGTCTTGTCGCCGGGGGTCTTAGTGTCGTTCATTCCGTATCCGTTCCTTGCATCCGGTCGGGCGGCGGGCAATGCCCTTCCGGAGCGCTGGCGGTTGAGCCCAGTCGCCAGCGCTCGAGCCTACGGCAGCGCGCGAGAAATCCCGCGGTCGTCGGATGCGCGAGCAGCGCTGCATGTACCACATTTGACCGCCCCAGCGCCAAGTCCAATTCGAGCCCTGAAAAGCAGTCTACGACGGCCACCGGACGCATCCCGGCAGCCTCCATCTGACGGGTGAACCCGTTCAGTTTGCGAACCCCGTCGGGACGGGCGTCCGCGGCGTGGAGAATGAGAGAGACCGTATCGGAAGCGAGCGCCGCTTCCGCCTTGGTGGTGCCGGTCACGACCTTTCCCGCCTTGTTGGCGAGGGACAGCGCTGCGCGGGTGTCGGCCAGCAGCAGCGTTTCCACAAGGTCCGGCAAGGCGGGCGTGGTGGTGCCCTTGCCTTTGAACGCGCGGCCGAAGGCCTTGCGCTTGATCACGAGGTTCAAGGCCTCGCGAGTGGCGGTCACCCAGGCGCCACGCCCGGGCAGCTTACAGGCGAGATCCGGAACGACACTGTCGTCCGGCCCCACCACATAACGGAGCATGTCGGACACCGGCGTCACCGTGCGGGTGGCGAGGCACAGACGTGCTTCGGGTGCCCGCGCGGAATTCAGCCCGCGCGGCCCCCCATCCGTCTCTTCCTGGTCCACGCTCGCAAGCACGCCGGGTCATCTCCTTACGCTCAGGCGGATTCGTCATCGGACGCGGCGTCTTCGCCTTCGTCCGATGCGGTCATGTCGTCTTCGGTGATCCAGCCGGCGGCCACGCGGGCCTGCAGGATCAGCTGTTCCGCGTCTTCACGGGTCAGCTCGAACCCGTCCAGGGCGCCCGGGAAGCGAACCGTCTCGCCATCCTTGCGCTAGCTCCAGCCCACCAGATCATCGGTGGCGCAGCCGGCCAGGTCCTCGGTGCTCTTGATGTCGTTCTTGCCGAATGCCACCAGCATCTTGGAGGTGACGCCGGGAACCGTCTTCAGGTCGTCGGCCACACCCAGCTCGCGGCGCTCGGCGTCCAGCGCCTCTTCCACGTCGGCCAGATGCTTCAGCGCGCGGGCCTGCAATTCGCCCGCGGTCTCCTCGTCGAAGCCTTCGATGGAGGCCAGTTCCGTGATCGGCACATAAGCGATTTCTTCCACCGAGGCGAAGCCTTCGGAGGTGAGCAGCTGGCCCATCATCTCGTCGAGGTCGAGGGCCTCGGCGAACATCAAGGTCCGCTCGGCGAATTCCTTCTGCCGGCGCTCGCTCTCTTCCTGCTCGGTCATGATGTCGATGTCCCAGCCGGTCAGCTGGGAGGCCAGACGCACGTTCTGGCCGCGACGGCCGATGGCCAGCGACAGCTGGGCGTCGGGCACCACCACTTCGATGCGCTCGCGATCCTCGTCCAGCACCACCTTGACCACTTCGGCCGGGGCCAGCGCATTGACGATGAAGGTGGCGATTTCCGGGCTCCAGGGGATGATGTCGATCTTCTCGCCCTGCAGCTCGTTCACCACCGCCTGCACGCGCGATCCGCGCATACCGACGCAGGCGCCCACCGGGTCCACCGACTGGTCGCGGGAGACCACGGCGATCTTGGCGCGGGAGCCGGGATCGCGCGCCACCGCCTTGATCTCGACGATGCCGTCGTAGATTTCCGGCACTTCCTGGGCGAACAGCTTCGCCATGAACTGCGGATGGGTGCGGGAGAGGAAGATCTGCGGGCCGCGGGGTTCGCGGCGCACGTCATAGATATAAGCGCGCACCCGGTCGCCGGTCTTCACCACTTCGCGCGGCAACAGTTCGTCGCGGCGCATGATGGCTTCGCCGCGGCCGAGATCGACCACCACGTTGCCATACTCCACCCGCTTGACCAGACCGTTGGAGATCTCGCCGATGCGGTCCTTGTATTCGTCATACTGCCGGTCGCGCTCGGCCTCGCGCACCTTCTGCACGATCACCTGCTTGGCCGACTGGGCGGCGATGCGCCCGAAGTCGAACGGCGGCAGGGTGTCCGCGATGGTGTCGCCGACCTGGGCGGCCGGGTTGTGGCGGCGGGCGCCATCCAGGGTGATCTCGATGGCGGAATTGTCCACCTCGTCCACCACCAGCAGATGGCGCGCCAGGCGCAGCTCGCCGGTGCGCGGGTTGATCTCCGCGTGGATGTCCGTCTCCTGGCCGTAGCGCGAGCGCGCGGCCTTGGCGATGGCGTCTTCCATCGCCGCGATGACGATGCTCCGGTCGATGGTTTTTTCCCGCGCGACCGCTTCGGCGATCTGCAGCAGTTCCAGCCGGTTTGCGCTGACGGCAACCATCAGTGCGTCTCCTTCGCTTTGGGCTTGCCCGTCCGCGCGGCGCGGGGGACAGGATTGGATGTGGCGAGGTCGATCTCTTCGGTGGCAGAGCGCTTGCCCTTGCCGGCCTTTTTCAGCTGCGTGGCCTTCTCAGCCTTCAGCGCCTTGCGGGCGGCCTTCTCGGCGCGCTTGTCGGCGGTCGCCGCCGCCTTCTTGGCATTGGCCCGCTCCGCATTGGCAGCGTCGGTGGCCGCCTTGCGGGCGTCGGCCTCGGCCTCCGCATCGTCTTCGACCGCGCCATCGAGATCATCGTCGTCGCGTTCGGCGGCCTTGGCCCGGCGCAGCGCCTCGGTGATGAGAGCGTCGGTCAGCACCAGCTTGGCTTCGCCGATGTCGGCGGCGGGCAGGTCCACGTCGGGGTCTTCGCCGGCGGGCGCATCGGTCCGGCGCAGCACGGCGGCTTCGCCCTTGGTGCCCAGCAGGATGCCGCGGAAGCGCTTGCGGCCGGCCACCGGCACGGCCATTTCCACCTTCACCTCATGGCCCGACCACCGGGCAAAGTCCGACAGCCGCACCAGCGGCCGGTCGATGCCGGGGGAGGACAATTCCAGGCGGTAGGCGCTGGCGATGGGATCTTCCACGTCGAGGACCGGCGATATGGCGCGGGACGCAGCCTCGCAATCCTCGATGGTCATGGAGCCGTCCGGGCGCTCGGCCATGATCTGGCAGGTGCCGCCATCCCGGGCGGTGATCTTCACCCGCACCAGGCGCAGGTTGAGGTCCGCAAGCACGGGGGCGACGATGGCGGCCACGCGGGCGGCCACGCCGTTTTCGGTGATGAGGCGCTGTTCGTTCGGGTCAAGCGCGTCGAGAATTTCGGTCATGTCCCTCCGGGACGGATGCTTGGCTGACAGATGCTTCGGCGCTGGCGGCGCCGTCGCAGGACGGACAGCCATCGTTGCGCCCGGCGCGTTGCCGCGCCGCCCAGAGCCGCGAGAGAGACAGGATGATCCGCGTATGCAGAAAACGAGCGGGCCCCGTCTGGGACCCACTCTCATCACCTTCAATCACGATGGCTCTGAGGTATCCCCACTGGGGACGGCGCTAATATAGCCGTAAAACAAAAAGGCGCAAGCGGAAGGGTGGCTCCTGTTTCCGGCACCGTTTTGGGGCCGCCGGCCGCCCCGAAGGCAGTGGCCGGCGGTTGAAAGCCGGGCTCAGCCGGCCGTCTTGAACTTCGCTGCCTCTTCCGAGCCGCCCGTGGCGTTGCCGGCGCTGTAGGAATGGGCGCCCACCCCCGCCAGCTTGCCGCCATCGACGATCAGATACTCGTCGCGGATCGGCCGGCCTTCGAAATAGCACTCCAGGATCTCGCGCGTGCCCGCCGCATAGCGGGCCTGGGCGGACAGCGAGGTGCCGGAGATGTGCGGGGTCATGCCGTGGTGCGGCATGGTCCGCCAAGGATGATCCTGCGGCGCCGGCTGCGGGAACCAGACGTCACCGGCATAACCGGCGAGCTGGCCGGACTCCAGCGCCTGCACGACCGCATCTCGGTCGCACAGCTTGCCGCGGGCGGTGTTCACCAGATAGGCGCCGCGCTTGAATAGCTTCAGCGTGTCCGCATTGATCATGTGCTCCGTCTCCGGATGCAGCGGACAGTTCAGCGTGACCACATCGCAGGCTTGGTAAAGCTCCTCGCGGGTGGGGTGCCAGGTGAGGTTCAGCTCCTGCTCCAACTCGGGCGAAAGCCGATGCCGGTCGGTGTAATGCAGATGCATGTCGAACGGCTCCAGGCGGCGCAGCACCGCCAGGCCGATGCGGCCGGCAGCCACGGTGCCCACATGCATACCCTCGACATCATAGGACCGGGCGACGCAATCGGCGATGTTCCAGCCGCCTTTCAGCACCCACTGATGGGAGGGCAGATAATTGCGCACCAGTCCGAGGATCATCATCACCACATGCTCGGCGACGCTGATGGAGTTGCAATAGGTGACCTCGGCCACGGTCACCTTGTGGTCGATGGCCGCTTGCAGATCCACATGGTCGGAGCCGATGCCGGCAGTGAGCGCCAGCTTCAGTTTGGGCGCCTTGGCGATGCGCTCGGCGGTGAGATAGGCCGGCCAGAAGGGTTGGGAGATCACCACTTCGGCGTCATGCAGCTCCCGCTCCAGCACGCTGTCGGGGCCATCCTTGGAGGAGGTCACCACCAGGGTGTGGCCGAGCGATTCGAGATAGGGGCGCAGGCCCAGCTCGCCGGACACGCTGCCCAGAAGGGTGCCCGCCTGGAAATCGGTGCCCTTGGGGGTGGGGAGCGTCTCGCCGCCGGGATAGTGGTCGATCGTCGGCAGATCGTCCCGGGCATAAGCGGTGGGGTAGCCATCGATGGGATCGTCATAGAGAACGCAAACAACCTTGGCCATGTTTCCTCCAGTCACGACGTGGCGCTGGCGCGCTGGCGCGCACCGCCGTGGATCGGTTCTTGTGGGGATGGTGTGTGCGGCCCTGAAAGCGCCCCGGAGCGCCTGAGGCGTCCGGGGCAGTGCAGCAAGGGTCAGACATGCAGCACGCTCAGTGCCGACGCTGTGCATTCAAGGCCGCCGGGGGCGGCCCGTCCAATCGTTTGCGCGCAAGGCTTGATAGACGTCGCCTATGAAGCGGGGCTCTCGAGGGCCGCCGGCCACGGCCAATGCTGCGCCAGTTGAAGGAAAGCGGCCGCCACCGGAGCGACCGGGTCGCGCTCGGCCAGCACCAAGCCCACCGGCTGGCTGCAATCGGCCCCCTCCAGCGGGACCGCCACGATGTCGGCGCTGCGGCCGAAGGTGGCCAGATGGGTGTGCGGGACGATGCTGGCCCAGGCCCTAGACCCCACCTGCGACCACACGCCGAAAAAGGAATTGGCCTCGATGCGCGGGCGCGAGGCCACCCCCGCCCGCGCCAGCGCCTCATCGATGATCTGGCGGTTCTGCATGTCCGGCGTTAGCAGGCAGAGCGGATGGGTGGCCGCCTCGCCCCAGGTCATGGTGGCCGGCAGGTCCGCGCCGATGCGGGCGGTCACGAACACATAGCGTTCCTGATAGAACGGCAGCCAGCGCACACGGGCCGGGCGCGCGCCGGTGAGATAGCTCACCCCCGCATCCAGCACCTGGTCGTCGATGCCGCGCTGAATGGCAAGCGCGCTCAAGGAGTTGATCTGTACCCGCACCTGCGGATGGCGCGCGCAGAAAGCATTCACCAGATCCGGCAAGGCCGGCAAAGTGGCCGGCACCGCGCCGAGCCGCAGCACGCCGGACAGGGCCGCTGCGGAGCCGGCCAAGTCCTGCCGCAAGCTCTCATAATCATCGATAATGCGTTGGGCCCAGCCGAGCACCCGCGTGCCTTGGTCGGTCAAGCCCATGAAGCGGTGACCGCGCAGGACCAGAGGCTGCCCCAATTCCTCTTCCAGCTTGCGCAGGCCGGCGGACAATGTGGGCTGGGTGACGTGGCAGGCTTCGGCCGCCCGGCCGAAATGCCCCTCGCGGGCGACGGCCACCAGATAGTGCAGCTGGCGGACGAACATGGCCGTGCCCCTCGTGCGGTCAATGCGCCCTTTTAGGCTGCGGCCGGGCGACCCCACAAGGCCGGCGGCCGGTCACGGGCGCACCCAACGCAGCGCGTCAGGTCCGCGCGAATGCCAGATAGGTCGGCACCCGGCCCACCTGCAGCGCCTTGGCCTCGTAGCGGGTGCCGGGCCAGAAGGGATAGGGCAGACGCCAGTCATCGGCGCGGGTCTGGGTCCAGCGGAAGGCGCCATGGGCGCGCACTTCGCGCAGGGTCCAATCCACATAATCAGCCACGTCGCTGGCAAAGCGGAAGGTGCCGCCGGGGCGCAGGGCGCGGGCGAGAAGATCGAGATTGTCCGGCCGGACGAACCGCCGCTTCCAATGCCGGCGCTTGGGCCAGGGATCGGGATAGAGCAGCTCCACCTGCGCGAGGCACCCCTCCGGCAGCCGTTGCAGCAGCAGCGCCGCGTCCTGGTTGAACAGGCGCACATTGGGCAGCGGCCGATCCGACAGGGTCTGGGACATCTTGGCCATGCCGTTCAGGAACGGCTCGATGCCGATATAGCCCACGTCCGGGCAACGGGCGGCCTCGGCCATCAGATGCTCGCCGCCGCCGAAGCCGATCTCCAGGCGCACCTCCGCGACCGGGTGCGGGAACAGGTCCGTCAGCGGCAGCAGATGGTCGAGATCGATGAGATAGCGGGGCAGCGTGCCATCGAGGGCATCCAGCTGCGCCTGGCGCAGGGCCTTGCCCACGCGGCGCCCATAGAAGGCGCCCTTATGTTCGCTGTCGGGGCTCACGGTGTCAGGCCGGCGCACCGGCCTCCTTTCGGGGCTTGAACATGCGCATGGCCGGGACGAACCCGGCCATGCAAGACACGATGGATCGGACCGATCAGGCCAGGGCGGACTTTAGCGCCGCGGCGATGTCGGTACGCTCCCAGGAGAAGCCGCCGTCGGCTTCCGGCGCGCGGCCGAAATGGCCGTAGGCGGAGGTGCGGGCATAGATCGGCTTGTTGAGGCCCAGGTGCTCGCGGATGCCGCGGGGACGCAGGTTCACCACTTCGCGCAGCGCCACTTCGAGCTTGGCCTCGTCCACCTGGCCGGTGCCGTGCAGGTCCACATAGACCGCCAGCGGATCGGACACGCCGATGGCGTAGGCCAGCTGGATGGTGGCACGGTCGGCAAGGCCGGCAGCGACCACGTTCTTGGCCAGATAGCGCGCCGCATAGGCGGCCGAGCGGTCCACCTTGGTGGGATCCTTGCCGGAGAAGGCGCCGCCGCCGTGGGGCGCCGCTCCGCCGTAGGTGTCCACGATGATCTTGCGGCCGGTGAGGCCGCAATCGCCATCGGGACCGCCGATCACGAACTTGCCGGTGGGATTGACGTGCCACACGGTCTCGTCGGTCACCCAGCCGGCGGGCAGGGCTTCCAGGATGTAGGGCTTCACCAGGGCATGCACGTCCTGGGAGGTCATGGCCTCGTCCAGGTGCTGGGTGGAGAGCACGATCTGGGTGACGCCGACCGGCTTGCCCTTCTCGTAGCGCACGGTCACCTGGCTCTTGGCATCGGGACCGAGCTGCTTGGCGTCGCCGGAGTGACGGGCGTCGGTCAGAACCTTGAGGATCTTGTGGGCGTAGAAGATCGGCGCCGGCATCAGCTCAGGGGTCTCGTTGACCGCATAGCCGAACATTATGCCCTGGTCGCCCGCGCCTTCGTCCTTGTTGCCGGCGATATCGACGCCCTGGGCAATGTCGGCGGACTGCGCGTGCAGCAGCACTTCGATCTTGGCATTCTTCCAGTGGAAGCCGTCCTGCTCATAGCCGATGGCCTTGATCGCCTTGCGGGCAAGGTCATCGATGAGCTCGGGGGTCACGGCGGAGGGGCCGCGGGTCTCGCCGGCGATCACCACGCGATTGGTGGTGGCCAAGGTTTCAGCCGCCACGCGGACCTGCGTGGTATCGAAGCCGTTCTCCAGCGAGGCCCGGAAGAAGGCATCCACCACTTCATCGGAAATCCGATCGCACACCTTGTCGGGATGCCCTTCGGAGACGGACTCGCTGGTGAAAAGATATGATTCACGCGCCATGACTGCTTCCTCTTGCCCCCCACGCGGCTCGCCTTCTTGTGGCAAGCCCGCGTGGGCGGGTCAAGATCGATGAAGCGAAAGCGTTCGTCAAATCGAACGCTGGGCTTCCGGATCCTCGCCGGCAATGGCCGAAACCAGTTCGACAATGCGGCGGCGGACCTTGGCATCGGCAATCCGCATGAAATTGCGGGTCAGCACGAGACCGTCGGAGGTGGCGAGAAAGTCGGACACATAGGCCGGGGAATGGCCTTCGCTGAACCCTTCCCCATCACCTTCGGGATTCATCGAAGGTGCGCCCTCGAAAAAGAAGGCGACGGGCACCGAAAGAACAATCGAAATCTGCTGCAGGCGGCTGGCCCCTATGCGGTTGGTTCCCTTCTCGTACTTCTGGATCTGCTGAAACGTAATGCCAAGATGCTCACCGAGCTTCTCCTGGCTCATGCCTACCATCATTCGACGCATCCGCACGCGGCTACCCACGTGCTTGTCGATAGGATTCGGCGCCTTCTTGACCATGGTCTCTCCGGCTATGTCGGAAAAGATTGCTCTCACTTCGCAATGCGAAGGCTGCCCTGAGTTCGGCCAAGATACGGACACAAACCGGGGGCGTCGATCAACTTATGCGTGTAGGCTGACGTGCCCGGTGCCAAAGTGCAACTGCCATTGCTACCGATATGGTTAACGCCAGCAGGAAGTTGGCATAACGTACCCCAAATGGGGGGCCGTCGAGGGCTTTTGGCAGGGCGCCGTCGAGCACGTCTGTCTTTCCGAGCGGCAGCGATGCGACGATGCGTCCCAGGGAGTCGACAATCGCCGAAATCCCAGTGTTGGCCGCGCGAACCAGCGGAAGGCCTTCCTCGATGCTGCGCAGACGGGCCTGCAAAAAATGCTGGTGAGGCCCCGGCGTCTCTCCGAACCACGCATCGTTGGTCAGATTCAGCAGGAAACCGGGGCGCTCCCCCTCAGGCACGACCGCGCCCGGGAATACCACTTCGTAGCAGATCAGGGGCGCCGCCGCAGGGGCGCCGGGTATGGTCAGCGGGCGGAGCTGCGTGCCTGCGGAGAAGCCGCCGCGCACACGCGTAAGTTGTTCGAGCCCGAGCCATTCGAGGGTGGCTTGGAACGGGAGATATTCGCCAAATGGAACGAGATGCACCTTGTCGGCCGTGGCCAGCACATCGCCCCGGCCGGTCATCACTCGGATGGAATTGAAGAAGGATGAACTCTGGCCGGGGGGCGGCGGACCCATGCGGGCCGCGCCCGTCACCAGGGTCAGGCCACCCGGCAGGGCGGCAGCGATTCGGGATTTCGCCCACGGCTCGCGCTCATAGATGAAGGGAAAAGCGGATTCCGGCCAGATCAGCAGGCTGACGTCGGCGAGACCGTGCGGGTAGGTCGCGCTCGGTCGTGCGCTGAGGGCGAGATAGTCCCACAGCACCTGTTCGCGCTTGTCATAGGCGAACTTCTCCCCCTGCGGCACCGCCGGCTGCATGATCCGCAGCCGCACCTCGGGCACGAATGCGGTGGGATGCGCCGCCAGCCGCGCGCAGCCAGCGGCGAAGGTCGCACAAAGTAGCGCTGCCGCGAGGCCCGGCCACAGCAGGCGCCGCGGCCAGGAGCCCGGGCCCAGGAGCAGGACCGGCGTGGCCAGCAGCAGCAAGGTCCAGAACGTCAGCCCCCACAGCCCCACCACCGCCGCCGCCTGCGCCAGTTCCAGGGTCTCCGCGGGGGCATAGCCGAAGGTGTTCCAGGGAAAACCGGTGAGCACATGGCCGCGCAGCCATTCGGCCACGGTCAAGGTGGCGGCGAAGCTGCACAAGCGCGCCGGCCCGGAGGGCCACACCAGGACGGCCAGCGCCGTGCCCAGCGCCGTGAACAGGGCCAGTCCCGCCGGCAGCACCAGGACGGCGACGGGGAGCAGCCAGGCGAACGCGTCCGCATCCACCAGGAACGCCGCCCCAATCCACCAGAGCGAGGCGAGGAAATAGCCAAAGCCGAACGCCCAGCCGGCGCCAGCGGCGGCCCGGAGCACCGTCCTCCGACCTTCGGCCCGGCGAGCGGCAGCGGCATCGATGAGCAGCACCAGCAGCGGAAAGCTCAGCGCCAGGATCGGCCACAGGCCGAACGGCGGCGTCGACAGCGCCGCCAGCGCACCGCCCGCGACGCCAAGGGCGAAGCGTTGCCAGCCGGCGAGGCCAGCGATCCAACCCGCGGGGGACACAGTCGCCGCGGCCGTCAGATGCCGTTACCCGACGCTGCCGCGGCCACCGCGTCGGCCACCGCCGCCGGAGGGATGATCCGCAACGACTTAACGCGGCGGGGATCAGCCTCGATCACCTCCACCTGATAGGCGCCGGGCAGATGGATGATCTCCCCCCGCCCCGGCACCCGCGCCGCCAGCGTGACGATGAGCCCACCCAGCGTATCCACCTCGTCGGCCGCCTCGCCGGGAATGAAGTCGGCGCCCACGGCCTCGGCCACATCCTCCAGCGCGGTGCGCGCGTCGGCGAGGAAGCTGCCGTCGGGCTGCTTCTGGATCAGCGCCGCCTCGTCATCGTGCTCGTCTTCGATGTCCCCGACGATTTCCTCCACCACGTCTTCCATGGAGACGAGGCCGTCGGTGCCGCCATATTCGTCGATCACCAGCGCCAGATGGATCCGCGCCGCCTGCATGGAGACCAAGAGGTCCACCGCCGGCATGGAGGGCGGCACATAGAGCAGCCGCCGCAGCAGCCCGGCATCGATCAGGGATTGCGAGAGATTGACCGCCGACAGATCGGGAACCCGCCCCTCGTCCGCATCGTCCTCATCGCCCGGATGCACCCCGGTCATGAAGGCCAGGAGGTCGCGGATGTGGACCATGCCCACGGGATCGTCCAGCGTGTCGTCATAGACCACGAGGCGCGAGTGGGAGGCCTTGGCGAACTCGATCAGCAGCGCGCCGAGGCTGATGTCCTTGTGGACGGCCACGATCTCGGCGCGCGGCACCATGATGTCGTCGATCCCCACCTCTTTCAGGTGCAGGATGTTGCGCAGCATCTGGCGCTCGGAGGGGGTGAATTCGCTGACCTCCTCGGAGGTTCCTGCGGCATCCAGCACCTCCACCAGATCGGTCCGGAGTGAGCCATGCGGCCGGAACGTGCCGAGGAGGGCACGCAATCGATCGAGAAAACTTTGCGGCTCGGAAGCGTTCGGCTCGCTCGATGGGTCGGTGGAGGACATGGTCTCCCTTTGAGGATCTGTCAGCTTTCAGTGGGTAGGGCGTAGGGGTCGCTGATGCCGAGGCCGGCGAGGATGCGGCGCTCGGCCGCTTCCATCTCTTCGGCCTCGACGTCGTCCTCATGGTCGAAACCCATGAGGTGCAGCGTGCCATGGACCACCAGATGGGCCAGATGGTCTTCCGGGCGTTTGTCTTCGGCGGCGGCTTCCGCCAGGACGGTCTCGCGGGCGATGATGACATCGCCCAGCGGCTGCGGCTGCACGTCCTCCGGCAGCTCCGGCGCCGGGAAGGACAGCACGTTGGTGGCCTTGTCCTTGTCGCGCCAGTCGCGATTGAGAATGCGGATGCGGGCATCGTCGGTGAAGGTGATGCTCATTTCCGCGCCCGGCGGCACGGCGTCCCCCAGGCTCGCCAAAGCGGCGCGCGCGGCGCGCACCGCCACCGCTTCCGCATCGGCGACGACGCTCCAGCCGGCGTCGTCCAGCATCACATCGATGTCCACGTGGGAATCGGGCGCCGGCGTCACCGCGGCACCCGAGGATCGTTGTCGCGCAGCGTCGCCCATCTCAATGGGCCTCATGCGACGGCGGCGCGTCCAGGGCCGCGGCGGCTTCCGCCAGATCCGCTTCCTCGGAGACCACAACCGCGTCCGACACGGTCGCGTCGGCGATCGCCGGACGGGCGCCATAGGCCCGGCGGACCAGAGCGGCGCGGCCGGCGGCTTCGTGGGTCTCATAGGCCGAGACGATCCGCTGCACGAGTTCGTGCCGGACCACATCCTCCGCCTTGAAGTGCGCCACGCCCACGCCCTCGACCCCTTCCAGCAACCGCACCGCTTCCGCCAGGCCGGAGGTCATGCCGCCCGGCAGATCGGTCTGGCTGGGGTCGCCGGTGACGATCATATGCGAATTCTCGCCCAGGCGGGTGAGGAACATCTTCATCTGCATGGAGGTGGCGTTCTGCGCCTCGTCCAGGATCACCGCCGCATTGGCGAGCGTGCGGCCGCGCATGAAGGCGAGCGGAGCGATCTCGATCTCGCCCGACTGCATGGCACGCTCCACGAACGCCCGATCCATCAGATCATAGAGCGCGTCATAGATCGGTCGCAGGTAGGGATCGACCTTTTCCTTCATGTCGCCCGGCAGGAAGCCGAGCCGCTCGCCCGCCTCCACCGCGGGACGCGTGAGGATGATGCGATCCACCATCCGCCGCTCCAGCAGATGCACCGCATAGGCCACCGCCAGCCAAGTCTTGCCGGTGCCGGCGGGGCCGGTGCCGAACACCAAAGTGTGCCGCTTCAGCGCCCGGATATAGGCATCCTGCGCCGCCGTGCGGGCGCGCACGGGGCGGCGCCGCAACTGGATCTCGTCAAAGGCCGAGGCCTGCTCGGAGGGGTCGAAGTCGAACAGCGAGCCCTGGGACACCGCCTCGCGAATGGCGCCGTCCACATCGCCGCCGGTGACATCACGACCGCGCTTGAGCTGCTCATAGAGATGCTCCAGCACCCGGCGGGCCTGCTCGCAGCTGTCACGCGGACCTTCCAGGGTGACGTGATTGCCGCGGGATTCCGCCTTCACCCCCAGCTTGCGCTCCAGCAAGGCGAGGTTGCGCCCGTAATGGCCGAACAATTGGGTGGCCAGGCGATTGTCATCGAACGCCAGAACCACCTGGGTGCGGCCTGACTCCCCCTGGGGGGCCCAGGGGTCGGTCACGGCGGCGCGCGCCGGACCTTGAGGAGTTGCGGCAACGGGACGCTCTCGATCGTTCGCTCTTCGCACGCTCAAGCCTCCATGGCCGCGAGCGGACGGTCGCTCGCCAAGCCCCGATCCTCGACATCCCGATGCTCAACCACCCGGCCCGCCAAAGAGTTCGGCCCCACCTCGGTGATTTCCACCGTGACGAATTCGCCGATCCCGGCGGGCGGTGCGGTCACCACCACGCTCTGCAGATAGGGCGAACGGCCGATGAGCTGGCCCGGCAGACGGCCGGGCTTTTCCAGAAGAACGTCGAAGCGCCGGCCCTTGCAGGCGGCGTCGAAGGCGGTCTTGGAGGCTTCCAGGCGCGCATGCAGGCGGGCGAGGCGCTCGGCCATCACCTCTTCCGGCACCTGCGCGCCATAGCCCGCCGCCGGGGTGCCGGGGCGGGGGGAATATTTGAAGGAATAGGCGCTGGCAAAGCCGATCCGATCCACCAGATCCAGCGTCGCCCGGAAATCCTCTTCGGTCTCGCCGGGGAAGCCGACGATGAAGTCGGACGACAGCGCCATGTCCGGGCGCGCCGCGCGCAGCTTGGCGATGATCTCGAAGAACAGGTCGCGCCCATGCTTGCGGTTCATGGCCGCCAGCACCTTGTCCGATCCCGACTGCACCGGCAGGTGCAGATAGGGCATCAGAACCGGGAGGTCGCGATGGGCGGCGATCAGCGCGTCATCCATGTCGCGCGGATGGCTGGTGGTGTAGCGCAGCCGCACCAGCCCCTCGATCTGCGCCAGCCGCTCCACGAGGGCGGCCAAGCCCCAGACCTTGCCGTCCGGGCCGTCGCCGTGGAAGGCGTTGACGTTCTGGCCGATGAGGGTGATTTCGCGCACCCCCTGGTCCACCAGCCGGCGGGCCTCGTCCACAATCTTGGCCACCGGCCGCGAGACCTCGGAGCCGCGGGTGTAGGGCACAACGCAGAAGGTGCAAAACTTGTCGCAGCCCTCCTGCACGGTGACGAACGCCGTCGGCCCGCGCGAGCGGGTGGCCGCCGCGCTGGGCGCGGGCAGATGGTCAAATTTGTCTTCTGCGGGAAAATCGGTGTCCACCGCGCGGGCGCCGGCGCGGACCTGAGCCAGCATCTCCGGCAGTCGGTGATAGCTCTGCGGTCCCACCACCAGATCCACCACCGGGGCGCGCTTGATGATTTCCGCGCCTTCGGCCTGGGCGACGCAGCCCGCCACGGCGATCACCGTGTCGCGGCCATCGGCCTGCTTGGCTTTGCGCAGCCGGCCCAGCTCGGAATAGACCTTCTCGACGGCCTTCTCGCGAATATGGCAGGTGTTCAGGATCACCAGATCGGCGTCCGCCGGATCCTGGGTCTCCACATAGCCTTCTTTGGCCAGGGTGTCCGCCATACGATGGGAATCGTAGACGTTCATCTGGCACCCGAAGGACTTCACATAAAGCTTGCGGGGTTCGTGCATCGTGCCTGTTCTGTCGACTCCAGCATCGCGCAGGGGCGCGACGCTCCCGTGACGCCCGCGTGGCTTGTCCCCCGTCCTAATGGTCTCTTTACTCTTATCGGCATTCGGCCGATTTGAAAACTCACGGCGTGTCGCGCAATCCCACAAGGCCGAGAGCGTTGAGAACCCGCACCTCTGCCTCGCCGGTTCGGGTGACCGCCTTGCGGTCGTGATCGTCCGCCAGCGCCATGGGGGCACCGAATCGCACCTCCACGTCCACTGCGCCCTGGCGCAACACCGCCATCAGATGCGGGGCCAGATCCATATCCCCATACCAGGCGGCGATGGGGCGATGGATCCGCCCCATGGGCACCCCCTGGATTCGCACATAAGACACCGCCACCGGCTGCACCATCACGGTGCCCGCCTCCGCCATGGCATCGCGGGCCGCGCCCACCAGCGCCGAGCGGAAGGGCAGGATGCGATTGCCGTCGGACGAGGTGCCTTCGGCGAACAGCACCACCGGGTCGCCATCTGCCAGCCGCTCCGCGATCTCCCGGTTCACCGCGCCGGTGGCGTGGCGCCGGGCGCGATCCACGAAGACGGTGCGTTGGAATTTGGCCAGCAGCCCGATCAGCGGCCAGCCGGCCACCTCGCTCTTGGCCACGAACGACAGCGGCATGAGCGAACCCACCACCGAAATATCCAGCCAGGAACAATGATTGGCCAGCAGCAGCAGCGGCCGCTGGGAGGCCGGTGCGCCGATGACGGTGCAGCGCACGCCGATCAGGCGCAGCACGAGGCGATGATAGAGGGTGGGAATGTGCCGCCGGCTGGGCAGCTTCAGCAGCAGGGACAGGCCTTGCAGCGGCAGGCCGATCAGCGTCACCAGGCCCACCAGGAGGAGCACCGTGCCGATGCGCAGGCTGTCCAGCACGCGCGTCGCCGCCGGCTGCTCCGGCCCCAGCGGGTCGAGGGGATAGCCGTCGCCCGGCGCCGGGCGCGCGCCGGGGGCGCGGCCGGTCACGAGGCCTCCTCGTCCAGCGGCAGCACATACAGCTCCAGCCGGTGGCCGACGATCTTGAAGCCCAGCTTGCGGGCGATCTCGTCCTGCAGGCGCTCGATCTCCTCGGAGCGGAACTCCACCACCCGGCCGGAGCGCAGGTCGATGAGATGATCGTGATGCTCGTCCGGCACCGGCTCATAGCGCGAGCGGCCGTCGCCGAACTCATGCCGGGCGATGATGCCGGCATCCTCGAACATCTTCACCGTGCGATAGACGGTGGAGATGGAGATATTGGCGTCGATGGCGCTGGCCCGGCGGTAGAGTTCTTCCACATCCGGATGATCCTCCGCCTGGCTGAGCACGCGGGCGATCACCCGGCGCTGCTCGGTCATGCGCATGCCTTTGGCGAGGCAGGCCTCTTCAATGGCGCTGATCTTCTCGCTCAACCGCGCTCACCCTTGCTGTGCTCGCCGCAGGCGCGGCCGATGGGTCCCCGACGAACCCGCGCGACCTTATCACCTTGCGGCCCCGGCGCTGCAAGCGCGCAACCGCCGCGGCTCAGAAATCCCGGCGCATCACCAGCGCATCGGCCGGCCCGCCGGGCCCGGCATAATAGCCCTTGCGGCGCCCGACCTCGCCATAGCCGGCGCGGGCGTACAGCGCCAGCGCGGCCGCATTGCCCGCCTCCACCTCCAGGAAAGAGGCGCGCACCCCCAGCGCGGCGAGCCGCCCCAGATGATGGTCCAGCAGCCGCCGGCCGTGTCCGCGGCCTTTTGCGGCGGCGTCCACGACGATGGACAAGATCTCGCTCTCCGGCGGCACCGCGTGCGACAGGACAAAGCCCAGCACGCGGCCCCGGGGGCCGGCCTGGAGCAGGTGGGCAATGCCGGTGCGCTCGGCCAGCAGGCGCTCGAACTCCTCCGCCGACCAGCCGCGATGGAAGGCGCCGGCGTGCAGGCGCGCCAGATCCGGGGCGTCGGGGGTGGTGGCGGTGCGGATCTCGGGGGCCGGGGCCGATCCCGCAAACAGCCGGGAGAACGGGGTCATCGCCGGGCGATGCGGGCCGCAGTCTGCGGTTTGGCGTCGGGCGGGCGCAGATAGAGCGGGCGCGGTTCGGCGCGGGCGGGATCGGCCACTGCGCCGAGGCGCGCCACCCAGGCCACGTCCGGCGCGGGCATGACTTCCACCGCCATGGGCGGGCGCTCGCCCGAGGGCCAGGCTTCCGCCACCAGAGCGGCGCCCGAACCCACCAGGCGCACCGCGCCGATGGCGACGGCGCGCGCCGCATCCTTCACGGCGGCGATGCGCGGGGCGATCAGGGTGCGGCCGCCGGCGCCGAACATCTGCAGATAGACATGATCGTGGCGGGCATCGATGGCGGAGACCACCGGCAGCGTGTCGTCCATGGCCAGGAAGGGCGCGGCCAGCGCGGCGAGCGTGGTGACGCCCACCGCCGGCTTCTGCGCCACCAGGGCAAATCCCCGCGCGGCCGACAGGCCGACCCGCAGGCCGGTGAAGCTGCCAGGGCCGACCGTCACCGCCACCCGCCACAGATCACGGAAATCCAGGCCCGCGTCGCGCATCACCTGCTCGACAAGGGGCACCAGGGCTTCCGCATGCCCGCGATCCATCAGCAGCGAATCGCCGGCGATGATGGCATCGGCTTCGGCGTCGAGCACGGCGACCGAACAGGCCGTCAGCGCAGTATCTATGGCCAGAACATACATGAAGGTGGACGCCCGCTCCCGCGTCCACGATCCATCGAAAACGCCGCTGACGGAAGGGGATAGACGATAATCCCCCGGAAAACATGTCTAAAGCGGCGTGCAGCTCAGACCGGGCGCACTTCCTGCACTTCCGGCACGAAGTGGCGCAGCAGGTTTTCGATGCCGTTCTTGAGCGTCGCCGTGGAGGACGGACAGCCCGAGCACGAGCCCTTCATGTTGAGATAGACCACGCCTTCCTTGAAGCCGCGGAAGGTGATGTCGCCGCCGTCATTGGCCACCGCCGGACGCACCCGGGTCTCGATCAATTCCTTGATGGTGGACACCAGCTCGGCATCGTCCGGGGCGAAGAACTCGTCCGCATCTTCGCCATCGCTGGCCGCGCCGGCTTCCAGCACCGGGGCGCCGGACATGAAGTGCTCCATGATGGCGCCGAGGATGGCGGGCTTCAGGTGCGCCCACTCGCCGTCGGTCTTGGTGATGGTGACGAAGTCGGAGCCGAGGAACACCCCGCCCACGCCTTTCACCTCGAACAGGCGCTGCACCAGCGGCGAGCGGCCGCCCTCCTCCGGGGTGCGCGCTTCCAGCGTGCCGTCGCCCAGCACGGTGCGGCCGGGCAGGAACTTCAGGGTCGCCGGATTCGGCGTCGCCTCGGTCTGGATGAACATGGCTCGGGTCCTTGAGCAATCTTGGGGCGCGGACATGGCCGCGGGTCTGTCCCCAACATAAGGCTGCAACCGCGGTTCGGAAAGGGCGCGCCCCGGGTCTGTGCCGGAATGGGACGCCGCCCTGTCGTTGCGGAACAGGGCGGGAACAGGTGGGGACCGAATCGGATGCGGCCGGCTGTGCCCGATTCGGTCCCGACTGAGGCGGGCGCGTGGGGAGATGCCCTTGCGGGAGCTTGCGGCCATCTCCATTTTTCGCACCATCGGGCGGAGGCGCTCCGCCGAAGGAGGAACGGATGAATTATCTGCGCACGGCCATCCTGCTGGCGGGGCTGACCGCGCTGTTCATGGTGGTGGGCTTCGCGCTCGGCGGCCGGGGCGGGATGATGATCGCCTTCCTGGTAGCGGCGGGCATGAACCTGTTCAGCTACTGGAATTCCGACAAGATGGTGCTGCGCATGTATGGCGCGCGCGAGGTGGACATGGCCACCGCGCCCGAGTTCGTCTCCCTGGTGGCGGAGCTGGCGCAGCGGGCGAACCTGCCCATGCCCAAGGTCTATCTCATGGACAATCCGCAGCCCAACGCGTTTGCCACCGGGCGCAACCCGCAGAATGCGGCGGTGGCGGCCACCACCGGCCTGCTGCAAGCGCTCAATCGCGACGAGATCGCCGGCGTCATGGCCCATGAGCTGGCGCATGTGAAGAACCACGACACCCTGACCATGACCATCACCGCCACCATTGCGGGCGCCATTTCCATGCTGGCGAACTTCGGCCTGTTCTTTGGCGGCGGCAATCGGGAGAACAACAATCCCTATGGCTTCATCGGCACCATCTTGATGGCGATCCTCGCCCCCATGGCGGCCATGGTGGTGCAGATGGCCATCTCCCGCTCGCGGGAATATGAGGCGGACAAGGGCGGCGCCGAGATCTGCGGCCAGCCTTTGGCGCTGGCTTCGGCTCTGGCGAAGATCGCGGGGGCGGCGCATCAGGTGCCGAATTACGAGGCCGAGGGCCATCCGGCGACGGCGCACATGTTCATCATCAATCCTTTGTCCGGGGCGCGGATGGACAATCTGTTCTCCACCCACCCCGCCACCGAGAACCGCATCGCCGCGCTGCAGGAACTGGCGCAGCGGATGGGCGGCGGCGGCTTCGGCCGGGGGCCGCAGATGGCGACCGGCGGGGCGATGCCGCGCGGGCCGTGGGGTGGGGGTGCGGCGAAGCGGGGGCCATGGGGGTGAACCACCAAGCCCCGGAAACGCTCCTCAAGGGGATTCCCACGGTCCGTGGCGGGATTTGCATTCTTCCCGAAGTGCTTAATAAGTCGCCCTACTTTCAGGGCTTGTCGCACTGCCCGCCATATGTTCCTGCGGGTGTGCATACCAGACCGCTGCAGCATTTAAGATCTTTATTACAAATATCATTTTCAGCCTGGCATGACTGGGCTGATTTTTCATTTTTATCTATCTTTGATTTAATTTTAATTTCTTTAGAGGAGGCGCCTGCGCCGGGGGCTATATAATTTTCGGCTCGAGCGAATTGAGCAAATGACACAGAGAGAAACAATGCGAACACGGCCACGCATCTGGACATGATAGCTCACCATATTATTGCGAGTTTGCTCCTTTTCAAAATAAACTATAATATTACTCGGTGCAACTAGGTGGGCCTTGCCCTCCGCGCCGTCTGACGAGTTTCTCGAAGGGTATTGAACGAGATTTCGCGGTTGGCGCACTCTTCGGAGTAAACGACTGACTAATCGCAACTGTCGCCCGATGAAGCGAGCCCAGACAATGCCAGCTTATCCCAAACTCCAATTTTTTTTGATAATATATATTGTATTTTTATTTATTGGTCACTCCAAGGCCCAGACACCAGGTGTGATTGCTACACCATCCGTCCCATTTAACCGCCAGGATGAGGATGTCGAAATAGGAATATTGAATGAAGTAATCGAATATAACAAATCTCATCCTGGAACGCATATGGGAATGGGTTACAATGGCCCGATTGGGCAATGGGTATATTATGATATAAATATAAATATAAATGTACCATTTGATGGTCAAGGTCGGGGTGGCAACGGACTATATGACGTTCCAACCGATTATACATTTTGCGGGTGGCGCCTAATTGAAGATAGTACTAATAATGCTCAATGGAGTGTATTAAAAACGTCTGACAAAGGGCTTCAGTTAAACTATGCTGTAGATAGTAGAGGCGATATTTTTAATCGGACTAATAGTTGGCTGAAATTAAAAATTCAATATCGGGCGTATAGCAACAAATCACATGGACCTACAAAACCATCGTGCAATACTAAATATTGGACTACTGGCACAAAATCCGTTATTCATCTTGAGAAACCACCATCAATGTCGGGCATTTTTCAGCTCCAAATAATCAATGAGGCAGTACAAAATCCATGTCATAATGATTGCAGCTCCGGAACAATAACATTTAATTCTGATTTTATCCCATCTGGAGGTTTCATTGACTATAGAATTGAGGACATGCTGTGTGGGAAGATTACGATGCTGTCAGTGTCCCACGTTAATTTCCCGAAGATTAGTATCTGCATTAACGCTAGTGGATATGGACAAATAAGATATAGCAAAAACGTGCCGGGTGCCGCCTCAATTAGATCATCATTCTTAAAGGATGGAGATGTTATTTCTCCTCCATAGCGAAAAATATATTTTATTGTTTTTATGTTACATGAGAATGCGACTCACCCGAGTACACAAACGCCTAAGGAATTTTGTAGCTGTTCGGCGCCGCCCGTGGCCGGTAGCTATTTCCACCCCCCTTCCCCCTTCCCCCTTGCCCTCCCGCCCCGCTCCGCTTAGGTGCTCGCTATGAAAGCACCTTCCACACCCAAGGCCCCCGGCCGCCCCGCCCCGCGCTCCACCGCTCGTCCCGCCCCCCGCGGCCGGCCGGAGGACACCGCGGGCCTGCCCGCCCGCCTGCTGGCCGCCGATGCGCTGGATCGCGTCCTGCGCGGCAACACCGCGCTGGAAGACGCCTTTGCCAATGATGCGGGGCTTGAGCCGCGCGACCGGGCGCTGGCCTTCCGCATCGTCGCCACCGCGCTGCGGCGCCTGGGCACCCTGCGCGCCGTCCTCGGCGGCCTCCTGGACAAGGGCGCGCCGAAATCCGCCCCCAAGGTGGAGACCATCCTCTTGGTGGGCGCGGCGCAGATCCTGTTCATGGATGTGCCGGACCACGCGGCGGTGGGCCTCTCGGTGGATCTGGCGCGGGGCGATCGCACCACCGCCGGCTTCTCCGGCCTCATCAATGCGGTGCTGCGCCGCCTCACCCGCGAATATCCCGAGCGCCTCGCCGCCATCGATCCGCTGGCCGCCGATACCCCCGACTGGCTGCGCGCCCGCTGGGTGCGCGCCTATGGGGAAGAGCGCGCCCGCGCCATCTGCGAGATCCACGCCTTCGAGCCGGCGCTGGACCTCACCGTCACCGGCGATCCGGAACACTGGGCCACGACGCTGAACGGCGAAGTCATGCCCACCGGCACCGTGCGGGTGCTCCAGGCCGGGCCGGTGCGCCTGCTGCCGGGCTATGACGACGGCGCCTGGTGGGTGCAGGACGCCGCTGCCGCCCTCCCCGCGCGCCTGCTCGGCGACATCGCCGGCAAGAGCGTGGCGGACCTGTGCGCCGCCCCCGGTGGCAAGACCGCCCAGCTGGCCGCCGCCGGCGCCCACGTGACGGCGGTGGACCGCTCCGGCCAGCGGCTGCTGCGCCTGAAGGAGAATCTCGCCCGCCTGAAGCTCACCGCCGAGGTGCGCGAGGGCGATGCGGCCACCCTCCAGGCCGGGCCGTTCGATGCCATCCTGCTGGACGCGCCCTGCTCCGCCACC
The DNA here is from genome assembly GCA_965227945.1 of Azorhizobium sp. Taxonomy (GTDB): domain Bacteria; phylum Pseudomonadota; class Alphaproteobacteria; order Rhizobiales; family Xanthobacteraceae; genus Azorhizobium. The sequence continues at coordinate 1,330,152 of CBDDGQ010000006.1, forward strand.
GGCACCCTGCGCCGCCATCCGGACATCGCCTGGAGCAAGCGCCCCACCGACATCGCCGCGCTCGCCACCCTCCAGGCGCGGCTGCTGGACCATGCCCTCGACCTGCTGAAGCCCGGCGGCCTGCTGGTCTATGCCACCTGCTCGTTGGAGCCGGAGGAGGGCGAGGACCAGATCACCCGCGTGCTGGCGGCCCGGAAAGACGTCAGCCGCGACGAAATTCGCGCCAATGATGTCCCCGGCGTCGCGCCGTTCATCACTCCTCAAGGTGATGTGCGCACTCTGCCCTGTGATTGGGTGCGCGCAGAGCCGGAACGCTCGGGTCTGGATGGCTTCTTCGCGGCCCGGTTGAGAAAGCACTGACGGCTTTCTCTCGTCTGGGTTGAGAGCCGGTCGGACCGGCTCTGGCGCGAGAGCGGCACACGCCGCCGAACGAGGGTCATGAGGACTGAGGCCGCCCCGCTCCGCTTCCGCTGGCCGCTTCCGGCGGGCGGCGCACGGACGGTTCAGCCGGTGCTCACGGCCCGCTGGAGAGCGGTGCGATGGCAAATACGACGGCCGGACAGATGCCCTGGCGCGGCGCCCCGCGTCGGCCGCCGCCGTGGAACCGGCCCATGACCCGCACCGCCTTGCGCGAACGCGCCCAGCTGCTGGCCTTCCTCGCCGGCCGCTCCTGGCGCCTTCTGGCGGCCCGCGCCCCCGGAGCCCCGCTCACTTTGGCGCAGGTTGCCGTGCCGGTGCCCGAGCGGCTGCTGATCGCCCCGCAGGATCTGCGCACCGGGGATGCCACCCGCGCCACCGAGATCTACTCCGGCCGCTTCGCCTTCGCCGGCAAGGTGGCCCTGCTGGAAGGCAAGACCCCATTCGAGCTGGAGCCGCCCTCGCAGGAATGGGCCGAGGCGCTGCACGGCTTTTCCTGGCTGCGCCATCTGCGCGCCGCCGGCACCACCATCGCCCGCGCCAATGCCCGCGCTTTGGTGGGCGACTGGATGCGCAATCCCGGCCGCTCCAAAGCCATCGCCGGCCGGCCGGACGTGACCGCCCAGCGCATCATCTCCTGGCTGACCCAGGCGCCCTTCATCCTCCAGGACGCCGACCACGATTTCTATCGCCGCTTCATGCGCTCCATCGCCCGGCAGGTGCGCGCTTTGCGCCGTGCCGCCAATGATGCCCCCGACGGCTATCCGCGCCTGCTGGCGGTGATCGCTCTGGCCTTCGCGGGCCTGTGCATGTCGGAGCAGTCGCGCCTGCTGCGGGCGGCGCAGAAGCGCCTCACCGAGGAATTGGAGCGGCAGATCCTGCCCGACGGCGGCTGCATCACCCGCAGCCCCGGCATGCTGATCGATTTGCTGCTGGACCTCTTGCCCCTGCGCCACGCCTTCGCCGCCCGCAACCAGCCGGCGCCGCCGGCGCTGATGAATGCCATCGACCGCATGATGCCCATGCTGCGCTTCTTCCGGCACGGCGATGGCGCGTTCGCGCTGTTCCACGGCATGGGGCACACCGCGGCGGACCAATTGGCCACCATCCTGGCCTATGACGATGCCCGCGGCGCGCCGGTGGCCAATGCGCCCCATTCCGGCTTCCAGCGGCTGGAGGCCAAGGGCACGGTGGTGATCGCCGACACCGGCCCGCCGCCGCCCTTGGCCGCCTCCAACGAGGCGCACGCCTCGTGCCTGGCGTTCGAATTCTCCTCCGGGCGCAACCGCATCATCGTCAATTGCGGCATGACCGGCATCAATCGCGAGGTCTGGCGCCAGGTGGCGCGGGCCACCGCCGCCCATTCCACGGTGGTGGTGGGCGACACCTCCTCCTGCCGCTTCCTGCACGGCCCCCGCCTGACCGCCTTTGCCGGCGTGCCCATCGTCTCCGGCCCCCACGACGTGCCGGTGCAGCGGGGCGCGCGGGAAGGCACCTTGCTGCTGCGCGCCAGCCACGACGGATATGCGGAGCCCTTCGGGATCCTGCACCAGCGCTCCTGGCGCCTCGCCGCCGACGGCGCGCGCCTGGATGGCGAAGACCTGTTCCGCCCCGCCGAGGGGGCACCGGCAGCGCTGCCCACCACCCCGTTCGCGGTGCGCTTCCATCTCCATCCGCAGGTGCAGGTGGACCGGCTGGACGATCCCTCCACCGTGCTGCTGGGCCTGCCCAATGGCGAAGCCTGGGCCTTCGTCGCCCCCGGCCAGTCGGTGGTGCTGGACGAGAGCGTCTATCTCGCCGCCCCCGACGGGCCGCGCCGCACCACCCAATTGGTGCTGCTGGGCACGCTGGCGGAGATGCCGCGCCTGGTGTGGACGCTGCTGCGCACCCGCGAGGCGGAAGTACCGCGGACCAGCGGATCGCGGGGCAGCGGCTCCAGATCGGCGTAAGGCGCACAACAGCTCCCCTGGCGGCAGCGGGTGACGGCCCGCCCCGCCCGTGATAGGGCCACGGGCAAATTCGCCCCTGCGCCCGGAGTGCCTCATGTCCGTCAACGTCCGTCCCGTCACCCGTGCCCTGCTGTCGGTGTCCGACAAGACCGGGCTGGTTGCGTTCGCGACCGCATTGGCCAAGACCGGCGTGGAACTGGTCTCCACCGGCGGCACCCGCAAGGCCCTGGCCGAAGCCGGGCTGGCGGTCAAAGACGTGGCCGATCTCACCGGCTTCCCGGAGATGATGGACGGCCGGGTGAAGACCCTGCACCCCAATGTGCATGGCGGCATCCTGGCCATCCGCGCCGACGCCGGCCATCAGGCCTCGCTGGCCGAGCACGGCATCGCCCCCATCGATCTGGTGGTGGTGAACCTCTATCCGTTCGAGGCCACCGTCGCCCGCGGCGCGCCGTTCGACGACGTGATCGAGAATATCGACATCGGCGGCCCGGCCCTGATCCGCGGCGCCGCCAAGAACCATCACGACGTGGCGGTGGTGGTGGACACCTCCGACTATGAGGCGGTGCTGGCGGAGATCGCCTTGCACGGCGGCACCACGCTGCCCCTGCGCCGCCGCCTCGCCCAGACCGCTTATGCCCGCACCGCCGCTTATGACGCGGCGATCTCGAACTGGTTTGCCGGCGAAGTGCATGCGGACGCGCCGCTGTTCCGGGCCATCGGCGGCAAGCTCATCGAGCCGCTGCGCTATGGCGAGAACCCGCACCAGAAGGCGGCCTTCTACGCCACGTCCGAGGCCCGTCCCGGCGTCGCCACCGCGCGGCAGGTGCAGGGCAAGCAGCTGTCCTTCAACAATATCAACGACACCGACGCCGCCTTCGAGGCGGTGGCCGAGTTCCACCCCGCCCGCACCCCGGCGGTGGTCATCGTCAAGCACGCCAATCCCTGCGGCGTGGCGGAAGGCAAGACCCTGGCGGATGCCTACACCAAGGCGCTGGCCTGCGATCCGGTGTCGGCCTTCGGCGGCATCATCGCCGTGAACCAGACCCTGGATGCGGACGCCGCCAGGCTGATGGTGGAGATCTTCACCGAGGTGATCGTCGCCCCGGACGCCTCGGAGGAGGCCATCGCGCTGATCGGCGCCAAGAAGAACCTGCGCCTGCTGCTCACCGGCGCCCTGCCCGATCCCCGCGCGGTGGGGCTGAATGTGCGCACGGTGGCCGGCGGCCTCTTGGTGCAGAGCCGCGACAATGCCAGCGTCGACGATCTGGAATTGAAGGTGGTCACCAAGCGCGAGCCCACCGAGCAGGAATTGTCCGACCTGCGCTTTGCCTTCCGCGTGGCCAAGCACGTGAAGTCCAACACCATCATCTATGCCAAGAACGGCGCCACGGTGGGCATCGGCGCCGGCCAGATGAGCCGGGTCGATTCCGCCCGCATCGCTGCCCGCAAGGCGCTGGATGCGGCCGAGGCGGCCGGCCTGTCCGAGCCGCTGACCAAGGGCTCGGTGGTGGCCTCCGACGCCTTCTTCCCGTTCGCCGACGGCCTGCTGGCGGCGGTGGAAGCGGGCGCCACGGCGGTGATCCAGCCGGGCGGCTCCATGCGCGACGCCGAGGTGATCGCCGCCGCCGACGCGGCCGGCCTCGCCATGGTGTTCACCGGCGTGCGCCACTTCAAGCACTGAGTTCCGCGGGGGCCGGGTCCGCAGGGCCCGGCCTGGGCGCGCGCGGTCGCGCCCAGGCCGGGCAGGCCATCAGAACGGCACGGCGAAGCGGGCACTCACCTCCTGGCTGGTATAATTGGAGCCCAGCTGGGCGTTGTAGTCGAGCCGCAGCTCGTAGCCCTTCGTTGAGAAAAGCTGGGCACCGAGGCCAAGATTGAGCAGCGTGTCCGGCAGGGCGGAGGAGGAGGTGAATGAGGAGACCGTGCCTGGCACCCCTGTCAGGCTGGCCTGGACATCGAGGCTGTCATTCGACAGAAAGGTCGCTCCCACGCTTGTATAGGGGCGCAGCCAGATCTCTGGCGACAGATTCACCCGCGCGCCGAACTCCACATTCGGGCTGACGGCGAAGGTCCATTGCGCCATGGACGACACCGACAGGTTCAACGGACCAACGCCCGTTTCCACATAGCCCGGCATGTAGGTGTAGATGGCGTCGAGGTCCACATAGGGCCTGATATACCAATTCGGGAAGGCCAGCTCGTAGCTGGTGCGGAAGCGGCCGCCCGCGGTGAACACCTCGGTGCCGCCCTGGGTCTGCCAGGCGGTGGAGCCGAGCACCTGGGAGCGGGTGTTGTCATAGCCGCCGAAGCCCACGTTGCCGGCGAGCGCGAACAGCCACGGCCCCACCTGATGCTTCAGGGCGAGGGAGGCATCGGCGCTCTGGCCGTTGGCGTCGGTCAGATTGTTGGCGCCCGAGAGCCAGGATTGGGTGAAGCCGGCGGTGGCCCCGAGGAACCAATCCTGGAGGATCTCCTGCTGCATGCCCACGCGATAGGTGAGGGTGTCGAGCGCATAGCCGATCGAGTTGCTGCTGGTTTCCTGATCGACCCTGCCCCCGATGATACGGGCCCATGCACAGCTGCTTTCCGCCAGGAGCGTGCCGGTGCCAGAAAACGCCGGGCAACTCAAGGACGCATGCAACGAGGTGCGCGCGCCCAAGGTTTGGGCGACCGCGGTTGCATGGGCGTTCTCGGGCGAGAGGCTGTCGAGGGCGGCTGTGTAGGCCGCCGCCGAGCCGATTCCGGCAAGCGCGCCGTACACCGGGGCCAGCGCAACGGTTCCGCCGGCATTCCAAGTTTGCAGCAAGTGCTGCGCCATGCTCGCCTCGTTGCCGGAGAGCGTGACGCCCGACGGCGTGAAGTTCGCGCGGGGCGAGATGGTGACCGCGCTGCCCACCTGCTCGACTGTCCAGTTGAAGAGACTGAAAGCGGGAAGCTGGGCGGTGGCGGTCATGCCAATAAACTCGCCGGTGCCAAGAATGGTGTAGGCGCCAGGCAACAGGTTGGTGATGACGTGCGGCTGGATATAACCTTGCAAGTCGGTCCATCCGGAGACCGAGATATAGTCGCTGGTGGTGCTGGCGAGGGCGTTCACGTCCACCAGCAGGACGCCCTCACTTAAGTTGTCCAGCTTGCCAGTCAACTGCGTGCTGGCGATGGTGCCGACGCCGCCGGGGCTGAGCACGCCGCGATTGACCAGCATGGCGGTGCCCGTCAGCAGCACCGAGGCCCCGGAATTGAACACGCCACTAGAGAGGTTCGTGAACATGCTGCTCGCATTGGCGCTGAAGTCCACATTACCGGAGATCGTACCGGCATTTTCCACCAGCAGGCTGGTGCCAGACGATGCGCGTAGGGCGGTACCGGAAAGGGCGCTGACAAAGCTGCCGGCGCCGATATTGATCTGGTTGCTGCCGCCGCCGTCGAGCTGGATGGCCGCACCGGTTCCACTGCCCCCCAGCAGCGTCCCTGTGAAATTGATATAGATGTTTCCGCCGTCGTAGACCGTATTTTCAAGGTTGAAGCGGCCGTTGTCCTGCCAACCATTATAGCCGTTGGAGATGGCTCCCGTGGTGCCTTGGACACCGCTCTGGGCGAAAATGGCGACCGAATTGGCGCCGGTGGTCAGAATCTCGCCTGTCAGATTGATGACGACACCGCCGGACGTGGTGCTTGGGCCGGTGCCGGCGCGCGTGGCATTGCCGGAGACGCTGGGAATGACAATCCCGTCCGACCCGGCCACCACACCGCCACCGCCGCTGAGGCTCTGGGCGAAAATGCCGTGGGCGTTGGCGCCGCTGGTGGTGATGGACATGCCTGTGGCGCCGCTCTCCATGGTGATGGACACCAGCCCGCCGACGCCACTGCCCAGCGTGCTGTTGGCCAAGAAGGTGGACCAGGTGGCGCCGGAGGCATCGAGCGCGCCCGTGTAGCCGCCGCCGCCGCCAATGGATTGCGCGAGGATGCCAACGGCGCCAGTGCCGGTGGTTGCGATGCTGCTGCCGGAGCCGAGGGTCACGGTCACCGCGCCGCCATTGCCGCTCCCCCCGCCGAGGCTGCCCGTCACTGTGCTGGGGATGGCGAGCCCTGCGCCGTCCGCGGCAAGGCCGCCGCCGCCGCCGATGCTCTGGACGAGAATGCCGATGGCGCCGGCACCGCTGGTGCTGATGGCGCCGGCATGATCCACCAGCACGCCGCCACCCACCCCCGAACTGTTCGCGGAGCCGGAAATTGTCAGCGAAAAATTGGCGGAAGCGTCAGAGATCGCTTGCTGATAGAGCTGCTGGAGCTGCTGGAGATCGACCCCCGCGTTGGCCAGATCCGTCGCCAATTCTTGCAATGCGCTGTTGACCTCAGCGTCGTTGGATCCCTGCGCTGCGGATTGCGGATTGATGAGCAGGATGCCGCCGCCGGCGCCAATGGACTGGGCCACGATGCCGTGCGCCTCCGCGCCGCTGGTGGTGACGCTGCCCAAGTTGGTGATGGTCACGCTGCCGCCATCGCCAGTGACGCCGACGGCGCTGGAATTGCCGCTATTCGCATTGACTGCGCTCGTTCCGCCAATGGTGTGCGAGACGGTGATGGTGTCGGTGGCGGCCGCCGTGGCCAGCGCGCCCACACCGCCGCCGCCGCCGCCGCTCTGCCCCACAATGCCGAACGAGGCATTTCCGGTCGTGATGATCTTGCCGGAATTGGTCACGGCGACGGTGCCGCCGTCGCCGGTTGCGCCTGCGGATCCGCCCACCCCGAGATTGGAATTCGCGACGTTGCCGCCGGCCACGGTTGACGCGCCACCGGAGCCGCCGCCACCGCCGATGGACTGAGCAAAGATGCCAAACGCTACGTCTCCGCCGGTCTGGATCAGGCCGTTATTGGTGACGTTTACCGTGCCGCCATTGCCGGCCGCGCCGCCCGAGCCGCCAATGCTCAGGTTAACGGATTGGCTGATGTCCGGCCATTCAGGCTCAATTTTGAACTTTTCCGCAAAATCGGGCAGGTACTTTTGGATGACGGCCTTGATGAAATTGACCTTGAGATCGTTTTCGAGATCGCTCATCCCATCCCCGCCGGTCTCAGCCGAGCTGGTCCCCCCGAGCCCGCCACCGCCACCGACCGATTGCGCATAAATGCCATGCCCGCCGTCGGCCATCGTCAAAATTTGACCGGTGGCCGTGTTGAGCACCGAAACCGCGCCGCCATTGCCGCCGGACCCGCCATTTCCGCCCACGCTCATGACGACCGTGGTGTCCCCGGCGCTGGTGCCGGTGCCGGCCGCCGCCACACCACCGCCGCCGCCGATCGACTGGGCCAGGATGCCTCGGGAATCGACGTCCTGTGTAGTGATCGTGCCCGAATTGGTCACGGTGACCGTGTTGCCGGTGTTCCCGCTCCCGCCGCTGCCGCCGACGGTGATGTTGATGGCGTAGGTATCGCCGCCATACGTGAGAGGTACCGAGAAGCCGGCGATGGTCAGCGCTAACGTGTCGGTAACGCTGGTTCCGATGCCGCCATTGCCGCCGCCGCCGCCGACGCTCACCGCATAGATGCCGTCCGAGGCAAACCCGCTGGTGGTCAGCGCGCCGGTATTGGTGACTGTGACCGTGCCGCCCTCACCGCCGGTCCCGCCGGAGCCGCCATTGGTGACCGTGATGGAGACCTGCTGCGCCGATGTGCCTGCGGTGTAGGCCTGGGTGGTGGCATTGGCGCCGGTGCCGCCCCCGCCGCCGATGCTATAGGCGGCGATCGCGGCCGACTGCGATGTCGTGGTGGTGATGGCGCCGGAATTCGCGATGCTCACCGTCCCGCCCGTGCCGCCCGTGCCGCCGGAGCCGCCGGTGGAAATACCCACGGTCACACTGGGAATATCCCCCATCCCAAGGCTGATCGGTTGCGAGCTGGATTGCCCGCCGGTGCCGCCGCCGCCGCCCACGCTCAAGGCGAGAATGCCGGGGGAATCGAAGCCCTGCGTGGAAATGGTCCCGCTGTTGGTGACGGTCACATCTCCGCCATTGCCGCCCTGCCCCCCCGATCCGCCGATCGCGACCGCGATCGCCGGCCCGATGGTGAAGAGGGAGGCGGTCGCGGCGCCGCCGATGCCGCCACCGCCGCCGACGCTTTGCGCGAAGATGCCGAGCGCGCTGGAGCCCGTGGTGACAAGGCTGCCGGAATTGACGACCGTGACCGTGGCGCCATCGCCGCCGCCGCTGCCCGATCCGCCAACCGAGGCGGTGTAGATAATGCCGGTACCGCCCGATGTCGCGCTTCCGCCGGTGGCGCCACCACCGCCGGTGGCCGCGGCGAGGATGCCATTGGACTGGTCGCCCTGGGTGGTGATGGTGCCCAAATTGGTCACGAGGACGTTGCCGGCCTGCCCGCCATAGCCGGCATTGCCCCCCTGATTGTCGAACTCGGCCTGGGCGCCGCCGCCGCCGTTCCCGCCGAAGCCACCATAGGTCTGCGCGTTGATGCCATTCGAGCCGGTGCCGCTCGTCGTGATGGTTGCGCCGTTATTGGTCACCGTAACGATGTTCGAATTGGCGCTGTTCCAGTAGTCGAACGAGCCGCCGGTGCCGCCGGCCCCGCCACTGCTCACCACGAGGCCGGCGCCCGAGCCGCCATTGCCGCCCGATCCCGCCGTGCTGATGGCCTGCACGCCATCGGACGACGCGCCGACGGTCGCGAGGGAGGAGCTGGCCGCAAGGGTGACAATGATGTAATTGCCAGCGCCGCCGTCTCCGCCGGCCCCGCCATCTTGGAAGCTGCTGGTCCCGCCCGCCCCGCCGGCGCCGCCCGTGCTGGTCGCGACGATGCCCGCCGAACTGGCGCCCTGGGTCACGATGGACGTGTTGGACCCGGTCGTGACGGTGACGGTGCCGGCATTGCCGCCGTTGCCGGCGTTGCCGCCGACGCCATCCCGGGTGACGGCACCTGCGCCGCCCGCGCCACCGAGGGCGGTGGCCAGGATGCCTGCGGAACTACTCCCCGACGTCTGGATGCTCGCCGTCGCGCCCTGCGTATTGCCCAAGGTGACAACGGAACTCCCTGCGGCTCCACCGGTCCCGCCCGAGCCGCCCTGATCCCAGGAGTTGTAGGACTGGCTGCCGGTGCTGGCACCGCCGGTGCCGCCCGTGCTGTAAGCGGCGATGCCGGCGGAGCCGCCGCCGGTGGTGATGATGCTGCCGAGCACGCTTGCGGTCGCCGTCAGGGCGCTGCCGCCGCTGCCGGCGCTGAGCTGCGAATAATTGTCGCCGCCTTGCCCGCCGAGGCTCGCCACATAGAGGCCCGGCGAGTTGCTTCCGCCGGTGGTGAGGCTTGTGTTCGCATAGGTCATGACGGTGGCGGCGCCGGCGTTGCCGCCGGCTCCGCCGTAATTGGATTCCGGACTGCCGTCGCTCTGGATGTCAGCGCCAACGGACCCGGCACCGCCCTGGCTGACGACCCACACCGCCGCGGAACTGCTTCCGGTCGTCGCAATGCTCGTCAGCGTTCCGGAGACGCTGCCCAACAGCGCGGTGGCCGCGCCGCTGGCCCCACCCGAGACGCCGCTCCCGTTGTTGGAGCCGCCTCCAGCCCCGCCCAGGCTTTGCACCCAGACACCCGGCGAGCCGGAGGCGCCTGTGGTGGACACCGTCCCCGTCACATTCGCGGTCGCGGCCCCACCGGCCCCACCCATGCTGCCCGTGTCAGCGGCGCTCCCCGCGCCCCCGGTGGCGAACACGCCGATGGCCGGGGAGTTGCTGCCCGACGTTCCCACCACGCCCGCGGCAGTGATGACGGCCGTGCCGCCCGCGCCGCTAGCGGAGTTCGGGTCTCCTTGGCCGCCACTGCCACCGGTCCCGAACACACCGCCATTGGCCTCCGCATAAAGACCATAAGAGGAGGCGCCAGAGGTGGTCACGATGGATCCGGCGGTGGTCGTGATCGTGACCGTGCCGCCCACGCCGCCGGTGCCGCCCATCATCGTGCCATTGCCGCCGGCGGCGCCGTCGGCAGAGGCCCAGATGCCACTGTTGGAGTTCCCCGACGCGATGATGGTGCCCGCATTGGTGACGGTCGCCGTCCCGCCGGTCCCGCCATTGCCGCCTATAGGGAAGCCCGAGCTGACGCTGTTTCCCCCAGCCCCGCCATTGGCCGTCACCAGCATCGCCGCGCTGTACCCCGTGTACGCGGCGGTGATGCTGGCCCCGGCATCGTTGCTGGCGCTCGCTGTGCCTCCGTTGCCGCCATTTCCGCTGACACCGGCCACGGAATCGCTGCCAGCCGTTCCGCCGGAGCCGCCGCCGCCGCCGTTGGCCTGGACCATCATGCTGGACGCCGTGCCCGCATTCTCCGCCGTCGCCGAGCCGCCGGAGCCACCGCTGCCGCCGCTCGCCCCGCTGTTGGTGAACGCGCCGTCGCCGCCGGTCCCGCCATTGCCCCCATTGGCGGTGACATTGATATAGGGCAGCATCAGGCTGGGATTTTGCGTGGTGTCCAGGCTGCTGATGTTTGTGACGCTCACCGTCCCCCCCTGACCGCCGTTGCCGCCGGGGGATGGCCCGTTTAAGAAATGACCGCCATCGGCGCCAGCGACCTCACCGGCGCCGCCGGCGCCGCCATTGGCTTGTCCAAGGAGGTTGTAACCGTTGGTGGTCGCATACGTTTGCCAATATGCAGATTCCCCCTGCAGAGCCGTGAGCGAGGTTGTGCCGCCGTTCCCCCCCGTTCCACCCGCATTGTCGTTGTCGGTACTGTTGGCGCCGTCGGCGCCATTGGCAATCGCCGTCAGCTGGACCGGATTCAGGATGCATTGCGCAGGGTTGATGTCGCACCCGAGGCTTTGCGCGAAGCTCGGTGTCGCCATCAGGCAGAGGCCGGCGGCCCCCGCGAGATAAAGGAAGCGCATCCTCAGGCCCCCGGTCGGCCGGGACAGCAGGCGGGCATCCACAATCGGGCCGGTGGCGACCTGGACCTCACGGCAGGTTCGATGACGCGCGCGTACATTGCTCAAGGCCAATCCCCCCGAAGTCGAACACAAATTTCACCTGCGCCCCCCCGGGCGCCGGTGCGCAGCGCGCAGATGCGACGCGTCTGCGACCCACATCCCAGATGCGGTCACACCTGAAGGCAAAGCGAAGAATAAATCAATAAACATTACAACAATATATCTGGTGCGCACTTCAGTTTATTGGCACAACGTCACGCTCTATCACATATTGTCACACGTTGAAGAAATGAATGATCAATTCATGACAGGGAGAAAATACAATTATTGGTTGAGTTCTTTGTTGCGCAGGAGTGCTCGTCCGGACCAAGGCGGCGCGAATACACAATCGACATCGACGGCTTCGCCAACTACGTCTTGAACGACGTGTCCCGCAGGCACGCCCCCCGGTGGAAGGATGGAGCGGACGGTGCGGTGGATGCGCAGACGGGCCATCACGTTATTCTGCTGGATCGCCTTCACCCTTCTCGCGCCGGCTCCTCTGGTGTCGCCGGCGGCCGCCGAGGAGGTCCGCCCACTCGTCTTGTCCGGTGAACCGGATGCGCATGGCTCCCTGACCGCCGCCATGTGGATGCTGCCGGATCCCGCGGGAACCCTCACTTTGGCGGACATCCAATCGCCCGACGGCGCGCGCGCCTTCCTGCCGATTCCCGACGGGTTCAATGGCGGCTATTTGACGCGCGGGGGCAGCTGGGTACGCGTCGTCCTGAGCGCGGCGACGCAGGATGCCGCGGGTGCCTGGTGGCTCAAGCTCGATGCGCCATTCGTCGACACGATGGAGATCTACACACCCGTGGTCGAACCGGACGGCACCGTCCGCTATGACCGCCAGGAGGCGGGGGCGTTTCATGTCGCCGGTCATCCCGGCAATCTCGGCCAACTCGCGCTGGTGTCGGTGGGCATTCCGGCCGGTCGCGCCCTGCCAGTCTATGTGCGGATTGCCGGCAACCGATCATTGAGCCTCGACATGAGCGCCTGGCGTGCAATCCCCCTCTTCAAGCACATGGCGAGGCTGGGGCTGTTGCGCGGCGGCATCATCGGGACGCTGCTGCTGACCGCTGTCGCAAGCCTTTTGTTCGGCGTGCGGTTGCGCGACAGGAATCTCCTGCTCTACAGCGCCTATATCGCGATCACCGGATTTTACTTCCTTTGCAATGGCGGCTATCTGAACCTGCTGTTTCCCGCCATCAGCCCGCAGTCTTATATCCGTCTGCTGGGTGTGACCGTTTTTTCCAGTTCCCTGCTTGGCGCCATCTTCATTCTGTCGATCTATCGGATGCCGGAGACTTTTCCGCTCCTGCGATGGCCCTTTCTCATAATCGTCGGCATTGCCATTGCGGGCGTGCTGGCGAGCGCGGCCGACTACTATCCCGCCATCGCACCAGTGAACACCATTGCAGGGCTCGCACTTGCCGCCCTTGCACCGGTGGTTGCCTGGCGCGCGATGCGACGCGGAGACTTGGCGAGCCAAATCCTCTTCGTCGGTTTCGCCATTTACGGTCTGCCGCTCTGCGTCGTGGGCGCCCGATTGCTCGGACTGCTCCCCGTCACGTTGTTCACCGAATGGGGTTTTCCCTTACTCGCCTGCGCGCATGCCCTCACCATTCTGGCCGGCATCGTGGAGCGGGCGCGCACGACGGAAAAACAACTTGCCCATCTCAATATCGAACTGCTGCGGAGCGCTCGGGAAGAAGGGCAGCGGCTTGAAGCCGCCGTCGAACACCGCACCCTCAAACTCCAGACCGAGATCGTCTCCCGGCGGGCGGCCGAAGAAGCGACCCTGACAGTGCTGCGCGAGCAGAGAAATCTGCTCGCGATGGTGAGTCATGAATTTCGCTCTCCCATTGGCGTCATCATGGCCTCGCTCGCTTTGCTTCGGCATCACTTGCCCGAGGCGATCGGGGACACCAAACAGGCGCTGCATAACATCGCTCGCGCGACCCACCGCCTGAAGGCCCTCGTCGCGACCTGTCTGGCCGATGAATGGTTGGAGCGGGCCGCGATGCGATTCCAGCCGCACACGCTGTCGCTCGGGGATCTCGTCGAGCAGGTCGCGGCGGAGAGGGGACGGGCCAGCGGCCGCACCATATCCGTCGAGGTCGACGGACGGGTTTCGGTCCGCGCCGATCCTGTTCTGCTGTCGATGGCCTTAGATAACCTCCTCAGCAACGCGGTCTCCTATTCGCCAGAGGACATGCCGGTGGACGTCAGGGTCAGCCAGAGTGAGGGCCATGCGCTCGTCGCGGTCCATGATTATGGCTCTGGCGTCGCGCCGGGAGAGCAAAATCAAATCTTCGAACGTTATTTCCGCGGCGCGAATGCCCGAAGTATTTCTGGAGTCGGTCTCGGTCTTCATATTGTCCGCGTCATCGTCTCTCTTCACGAAGCGAACGTGCGCGTCCATATGGATCCCGTTGAAGGGACGATCTTTACGCTGCATCTCCAGGCCATCGAGAGCGAAGAAGCGATCGGACGGAAGCGGGGTCAAGACCATGAACACGACTGAACGACCTCGTGTTCTCCTTGTGGAAGACGATGTGGACCTGTGCGACAGCCTCTGCCGGTATCTGCGCGCCGTGGGCTTTGACATTGACGGCGCACCTGACGCGCCCTCCTTCTGGTCACAGATGGCCGAGCGCCCCGCTGATATTGTCATCCTCGACATCAACCTGCCGGGCGAGAGCGGGTTCGCCGTAACGGCCAAGCTGCGCGCCACCACACGGGTGGGCATCGTGTTGCTGACGGCCCGCGCGCCGCAGCAGGACAAGATCCTTGGGCTTTCGCTGGGCGCCGACCACTATCTCGTGAAGCCGGTGGAGCCAACGGAATTGGAGCTTGTCCTCCGCAACCTGGCGAGACGCCTGACCACCGCGCCCGCCGAAGCTTCGCCTGAGGTTGAATGGACTTTCGATCCGAGGGCGTGGACCCTGGGCGTCACCGGCGGCAAACATTTCAAGCTCACCGCGGCTGAACTCTCGATCCTGCAATGCTTGCTGGAGCACCCCGGAAAACCTGTCCCGCGGGGGCGCCTCCACACAGCGTCCGCGCCGTTGCAGGACATGCCCGGCCGGAGCGTCGATACGGTCATCTACCGGCTGCGCAAACGCGCCGAGAGCGCGTGCGGCACCTCTCTTCCCATTCTCGCCGTCCGAGGGATCGGCTACGTATTTGCTGCCAGGATCGCTCAGACCACGGGCTGACGGCGCCGTCGGCGGCAGTTTCTCGGCTCGTGCCCGGGGGGTGAGGCCGGGCCGGGGTGATCACCGGCGCGGCTCCGGCCAGGACCGGTCACCCGCCCCACCTTCCAAACGGAAAGGCCGCGATCGCCTTTCCGTTAGGGCAGCGACGGCCCGCCGGACGCCGCGGCGCTCCAGAACCCGCAGGGGGACCACATCCGACGCGTGCCTCGGCGGACACACCCCCCTGGACCCGTGCGCTGTGCTGGGGCATCGACCACGCGCCGGGTTGGAATGCGCTCCAATTTGGTCCATGTGGGCGCTCTGCCGGTCAGCGCCGACGACGGAACCCAGCCGATGACCTCCCCCCTGGCCGCCCCAGCGCCCCACCAGCGCGCCCGCTTCTGGCTGGTGCCGGGCACGCTTCTGGTGCTCTCCGCCGCGCTTTTTGCCGCCGGCCCGGCCCTGGGGCTGGCGCCGCGCACCGCGCTGGGGGCGGCCATCGGCCTGCTGTGCATGGGCCTGTGGGCCAGCGCAGCTCTACCCGAGATCGTCACCACCTTCCTGTTCTTTGCCTTGGCGACGCTCACCGCCATCGTGCCGCCGCCGGTGGTGTTCTCCGGATTTGCCGCCTCCGCCTTCTGGCTGGTGCTGTCCGGCATGGTGGTGGGCTTGGCCATCACCCGCACCGGGCTGGCCGCCCGCATTGCCCAGGCGCTGGCGGTGCCGCTGTCGCGTTCCTATCCGCGGCTGATCGCTGGCGTGATCCTCATCACCTACGGCCTGTCGTTCGTCATGCCGTCCAACATGGGCCGCATCGCGCTGCTCATCCCCATCATGCAGGCGCTGTGCGACCGCATCGGCCTTGCCCCCGGCCGCAAGGGGCGCACCGGGGTGATGCTGGCGGTGGGCTTCGGCACCTTCCTGCTCTCCGCCTCCATCCTGCCGGCGAACGTGCCCAACTTGGTGATGACCGGCGCCGCCGAGCAGCTCTATGGCCTGCACTTCGGCTATCTGCCCTATTTCGCGCTGCATGCGCCGGTGATCGGGCTGGGCAAGGGCCTGCTGCTGATCGCCCTGATCTGCCTCATGTTCCCCGATCGCCTCGGGGCAGCGACGACGGCGCAAGCGCAGGGGCCCTGGAGCCCGGCGGAGAAGCGCCTGGCGGTGCTGCTGGTCCTCACGCTGGCCTTGTGGATGTCCGATAGCATGCACCACATCTCCCCCGCCTGGGTGGGGCTGGCCGGCGCCCTGCTGTGCCTGATGCCGGGGGTGGGCGTGCTGCCGGCGGAGGCGTTCGCGCAGATCAACATGCGCACCATCTTCTATATCGCCGGCCTGCTGGGCCTGATCGCCACGGTCAACGAAACCGGGGTCGGCAGCGCGCTGGGCCATGCTTTGGTGGCGCTGATGCCGTTCACCCCCGATGCGCCGGCGGCGAACTTCTCGCTGCTGGTGGCGCTGGGTAGCGCCTTGTCGCTGGCCGCCACCGCCAATGGCGTGCCGGCGCTGCTCACCCCCATCGCCAAGGAATTGTCGGTGGCCACCGGCTTCACCTTGCCCGCCGTGCTCATGAGCCAGGTTCTGGCCTTCTCCACGGTGATCCTGCCCTATCAGGCCCCGCCCATCATCGTGGCGCTGGAACTGGGCAAGGTGCGCCTCGCCGACGGCACGCGCCTCGCCCTGGCGAGCTCGGCCCTGACCTTCCTGATCCTGGCGCCGCTGGATTATGCGTGGTGGCGATTGCTCGGCGTGATCTAACCGAGCTTCAGGCCGAGGCTGGCGATCAGGTCCGAGGCCTGCTGCTTGGAGATGATGGCGCCCTTGAAGCGGGTCACGTCCGCCAGCTTCAGGCCGCCCAGATCCGCGCCGCGCAGGTCGGCGCCCTCGAACCGGGCGTGGGTGACATTGGCCTCGCGCAGATTGCAGTCCGTCAGCACCGCCTGGCGAAAGTCCGCCTCGGTGAGGTCCGCATCCTGGAAATCCAACCCCTCCAGATCGGCGCGCCGGAACGATATCCCTTTCAGATGGGCATTGATCAGCAGACAGCGGGTGAACGTGAGCCCGAAGGTGCTGGTGGCCACCAATTGGATGCCGGTGAGCTTGCAGTCGGTGAAGCTTGCGGAGGCGAGCGTTGCCCGGCGGAACAGCGCATTGTTGAAATCGCTGGCGTTAAACTGCGCCTCGGTGAGGTCGCAGGAGGAGAAGTCCGCCCGCCCGCCGCGGCAGCGCACGAAGGCGCAGCCGCGCAGGTCCAGGGCGGAGAGGTTGGCATCCGCCAGGGTCCAGCCGGAGAAGGTCACCGGGCCGCCCTGGGCGTGCAGCGCGGCCTCCACATGGTCGCGGGTGGCCACGCCCGCGGGCGCGGCGGGCTCCGACGGAGCCGCGGCGGACCGCATGTCAGCGCGGCGCGCGCTTGGCCAGGATGCGCTGCAAGGTGCGGCGATGCATGGACAGCCGGCGCGCCGTCTCCGAGACATTGCGCCCGCACAGCTCATACACCCGCTGGATATGCTCCCAGCGCACCCGGTCGGCGGACATGGGGTTTTCCGGCGGCGAGGGCTTGTGGTCGGAGGTGGCCATGAGGGCGGCCATCACATCGTCCGCATCGGCGGGCTTGGCGAGATAATCCACCGCCCCCAGCTTCACCGCGGTCACCGCCGTGGCGATGTTGCCATAGCCGGTGAGCACGATGGCCCGGGCGTGCGGGCGATGCTTCTTCAGCGCGGAGATCACATCCAGCCCGGTGCCGTCCCCCAGCCGCATGTCCACCACGGCATAAGCCGGCGCCGCCTGCTCCACCTGGGCCAGGCCTTCCGCGACGCTTTCGGCGGTGGTGACAAGGAATCCGCGCGCTTCCATGGCGCGGGCGAGCCGCTGCAGGAAGGAGCGATCGTCATCGACAATCAGGACGGAACGCTCTTCGGCGGTCTCGGTCGGCAGGGGGTCAGACATCATTCTTTCCTTGAGGCGCCGGGGGCCAGCCGGCGCAGGTCCGCGCAACGTTCGGGGCTTTTACGCTCCTTTTACCCCATCGGGGGCGGCATTGCGATGATTTGACGCAGATTCATCCCCATCGAGGGCGACCGCGCTGCGCGGCCAGGAGATGCGCACCTGGGCGCCGCGGGCGGGCAGAGGCCGGTTCTGCACCTCCAGCGTGGCCCCCGTGCGCTCCAGCAGCGTCTTGGCGATGAAGAAGCCGAGGCCCAGGCCGCTTTCTTCAATTCCGTCGGAGCGGGCGCGGGCGCGGCTGGTCACATAAGGCTGGCCGATGCGGTCGCTCACCTCCGGCGAGAAGCCAGGGCCGTCGTCCAGCACCAGCAATTCCATCTTCGCGGCGGTCCAGCGCGCCGTGATCTCCACCCGCTGCTCGGCGAAATCCACCGCATTCTCCACCAGATTGCCCAGACCGTAGATGAGACCGGGATTGCGCGGGATCACCGGCTCGTTGGTGCGGTCGTCCGGCAGGGCAACGGCGATGTCGATGCCGAAGTCGCGGTGCGGGCCCACCACTTCCTCGATCAGAATCGACAGCGGCATGAGGTCGAACGGGGCATCGCCGGAGCCGAGCGAGGTCAGGGTCTGGAGGATGTCGCGGCAGCGCTTCACCTGGTCGCGCAGCAGGGCGATGTCCTCCGCATGGGGATCGTCCGGCGTGGTGGAATGCTCCAGCTCCCGCACCACCAGGGCGATGGTGGCCAGCGGCGTGCCCAGTTCATGCGCCGCGGCGGCCGCCAGCCCGTCCAGTTGCGACAGGTGCTGCTCGCGGGCCAGCACCAGCTCGGTGGCGGCGAGGGCATCGGCCAGCTCGCGCGCTTCCTCGGCCACTCGCCAGGAATGCAGGCCGATGAAGCCCACGGAGACCGACAGCGCCACCCAGGTGCCGGCCAGGAACAGATCCGGCAGCACCGGCACATTGGTCGCCGCCCAGGGCAGCGGCCAGTGCCACAGGCCCACCGCGCCGGCGCACACCACTGCAAACGCCCCCAGAATCACGGTCGTGCTCCACGACAGCGCGGTGGCGGAGATCATCACCGGCGCCAGGTAGAGCAGGGCGAAGGGGTTGTTGAGCCCCCCCGTCAGATAGAGCAGGGCGGTCAGTTGCAGGACGTCGTAGGCCAGCAGCGGCCCGGCCGCCAGATCCGGCAGGCGGCGGGCCACCGGATACTTCACCCGCAACAGAACATTGACGATCACCGACAAGGCGACCACCGACAAACACCACAACATGGGAACCGGAAAGCCCAGCAGAACGTAGACCACCACCAGGGCCAAAGTCTGCCCGACCACCGCCAGCCATCGCAGGCGGATCAGGGTGTCCAGACGAAGTCCCAGGGACCGCGCATGGGGTGCGAAAGCATGCTGCATGTATCTGATTCTCGATCCGTGTTTACCGCCGACCAGCTTCGCGCAAGCAATATGGCTTTAGTATCTACCTGATATCAGGCGGTATCTTTAGTCGTAATTGACGACGCGCCTTTATGGCGACAGGTTATCGCCCGATAGATAAGAAGGACCCCAGTCATGGCGGCCATTGGTGAGTTTGTCGGTCCGGCGCGGGAGCCGGCCGAAGGCGTCGCGCTTCAGTCATCGCCCTTGTACTGGATGTACGAATGGAGCCATGCCGCGCTCAATCCGTCGCGCGCCATGGCCGATGTGAGCCGCCTGCTCTTCAAGAGCCCGATGAATCCGGTGTCCCACACTCCCATGGGCAAGTCGATGGCGGCGGCCTTCGAGCTGTTCGAGCGCACCACCCGGCGCTATGCCAAGCCGGACTGGGGCATCGATGACACCGTGGTCAACGGCGTGCGGGTGCCGGTGCATATCAATGCGGTCTGGGCCCGCCCGTTCTGTCGCCTGCTGCATTTCGAGCGCGCGTTCGCGACGCCCCTGCGCCGCCCGCAGCCGCGTCTGGTCATCGTCGCCCCCATGTCCGGCCATCACGCCACCTTGCTGCGCGGCACCGTGGAAGCCTTCCTGCCGACCCACGATGTCTATGTCACCGACTGGCTCGACGCCAAGACCGTGCCGCTGACCGAGGGCATCTTCGGCCTCGACGATTATGTCGACTATCTGATCTCGATCTTTCACCGCCTGGGCGGGGATTGCCATGTGCTGGCGGTGTGCCAGCCGGCGGTTCCGGTGCTGATGGCGGTCGCCCGCATGGAGGCCGAGGACGATCCCTACACGCCGAAGTCCATGATCCTCATGGGCGGCCCCATCGACACCCGGGAAGCGCCGACAGCAGTCAATGCGCTGGCCAAGGACAAGGGCATCGACTTCTTCCGCCGCAATGTCATCACCCAGGTGCCGTGGTCCCACCCCGGCGCCACGCGCCACGTCTATCCCGGCTTCCTGCAGCTCACCGGCTTCATGAGCATGAACATGGATCGCCATGTGAAGGCGCATTACGACCTGTTCCGCCATCTGGTGCAGGGCGATGGCGACAGCGCCGAGAAGCATCGCGACTTCTATGACGAATATCTCGCGGTGATGGATCTCGACGCCAATTTCTACCTCGAGACGGTGGAGAGCGTGTTTATCACCCATGCCCTGCCCACCGGGCAGATGCAGCATCGCGGCCGGCCGGTGAAGACCCAGGCCATCCACCGCACCGCGCTGATGACGGTGGAAGGGGAAAAGGACGACATCTCCGGCGTCGGCCAGACCCGCGCCGCCCACACGCTGTGTCCGCGCATTCCCGAGAGCAAGCGCGTCCATTATCTGCAGCCGGGCGTCGGTCACTATGGCGTGTTCAACGGCTCGCGCTTCCGCTCCGAGATCCAGCCCCGCATCGCCGATTTCATCCTGTCCCAGGAGCGGCCGCGGGCCGGTTCGGTGGATGCGGAGGGGGAGCACGGCAGCAACGTCCTGGCGCTTCACCCGCGCTAGAGGGACCACGCAACGGGTTGCCGGCGCTGGCGGAATCGGCGCGCGCCGCGGCCGGCTGTGGGGCGTGACACCGGCCTTTGGCGGGGGTCGAAACGTGGCGACAGATGCCGCCAGGCTGGCCCGTGAATTCGCTCTGATGTGTCCCCAGAGGGGATCACTTTAGCAGTAGCGTACCGGGTCGAATCCGACCAAGATCGCGGCCAAACCCGCTTGGACCGCCATGCTCTTCCGACGTCAGGACAGGCATCCCGCTCCTCCGCCCGCCCGGCCGCCGCGCGGTGCGGAATGGGTCGAGCTTGCCCTGGAGGCGGAGACGCTGCAGGTGGAGGTGCGCCGCCATCCGGCGGCCCAGCGCCTGACCTTGCGGGTGCGCGCCGCGTCCCGCGACGTGACCCTCACCGCCCCGCCCCATGTGCCCTATTCCACCGCCGCCGCCTTCGTGCAGCGGCATCGGGATTGGGTGCGCGTGCGCCTGGGGCGCCTGCCGGAAGGCGTGCCCTTCGCCGACGGCGCGGTCATCCCCCTGCGCGGGGTGCCCCATGCGATCGATCATCGCCCCGAGGCCCGCGGCACCGTCTGGCTTGAGGCGGCGGACGCGGACGCGCCCGACAGCCTGCCCAGACTGTGCGTCGCCGGGGATGCGCCCCATGTGGCGCGCCGGGTGGAGGATTATCTCAAGCGGCAGGCGCGGGCGGAGTTCACCGCCGCCAGTCGCCGCCACGCGGCGGCGGTGCAGGTGGAGATCGGTCGCATCACCTTGCGCGACACCGCCAGCCGCTGGGGCTCCTGCTCATCCCAGGGCGACCTGTCGTTTTCCTGGCGACTGATCCTCGCCCCGCCTTTCGTGCTGGACTATCTGGCCGCGCACGAGGTCTGCCACCGGCTGGAGATGAACCATGGCCCGCGCTATTGGCGGCTGGTGGAGCGGGTGTTTCCCGAGCGCCGGGCGGCGGAAGCCTGGCTGCGGGCCAATGGCGCCGGCCTGCATCGCTACGGGGTGGCCTGAAAGCTGGCCCGCCCAGGGGCGATGCCCCAGGCCTGCGATGAGAACGGCCCAGTCCGGCTGGGCCGTCCTAGAGGAGCCTCAGCGGCGGCCGCTCAGGGAGAAGCGCCCGGCGCCGGCGGCGAAATAGAACATCGTGCCACCGATGATCGCCATGTTCTTCATGAACTGCATCTGCTGCGCGGCGCGGGCAGCCGGCTCGGCGATGGTCCAGAAATTGTGCGACAGCAGCGAGGCCACCAAGGTGAAGCCGCCCAGCAGCACGGCGGTGGCCCGCGGCACCACGCCCAACACCAGCAGGATCGGTCCGCCGATCTCCACCGCCGCGGCGAGCGCGGCAAACACCTCCGGATAGGGCACGCCCTTGGTGGCCAGCATGGCGGCGGTGCCCGCCAGATTCATGGCCTTCATCACCCCGGTGGGCAGGAACAAAGCGGCAAGCAGCAGGCGGCCCACCAGCAAAGCGAGATCATCAAGGCGGTTCATGGAGAGATCCTTCTTCGGTCCGCGACGCTGAGGCGCAAGGCCGCCGGCTCGGACGCGGTTCATTGGTTTGCGCAGATTTGCTGCGGTGCAGCATGTGCGCGATGCGCAACCGGCTTGGCAAGGGCGGACGGAGACACAACTTCTTGACCGGGCACGAAGATCCCCAAGCCGCTTACTTCCGATTGGCCCCCGAGACCGTGAACAGCAGATGCGCCGACAAGGGGAGCGCAATGGACAGGCCGGCGAAGCGGAACAGATGGTGCGCGCTCATGAAGGCCGGGTCGTAGCCCATGGCGAAGCCCAGCGCCGTCATGGTCTCCAAGGCGCCGGGGGCAAAGGCGGTGACCATCTTGCCGGTGTCCTCGCCGGTGAGCAGCGCCGCCAGCACGGCAAAGGCGAGCGAGATGGCCATGGCCACCGCAAAGCCGCCCAAAGAGGCCAGGAAGCTGTCGCGCAGCGTGGCCATGGCCGTCCCCTGAAACCGTATGCCCACACTGGTCCCCAGCACGACGAAGCCGGGAATCAGCACCTGCGGCGGCACCTGCGCATCGGACCATCCCGCCAGATGCAGCCCGGCGCTGCCGGCCATGGCGCCCAGCAGCAGGCCGCCGGGCACCCGCAGGGCGGCGAACAGCAGACCGATCGCGGTGCTGACGCCAAGCAGCAGCGCCACCGCCGCCGGCGCCGAACCGGCCGGGGGCAAGGCCACCACGTCGGCGCCATGCAGGCCGGCGGCACCGAGAATGTTGGGCAGGGCCGCCACCAGCAGGAACAGCCGCAGCCCTTGGGAAAACGCCACCTTGCGCATGTCGGCGGGGGTGGTCTCGGCCATGGCGATCACCGCGGAGAGGGCGCCGGGGGCCGAGGCATAGAGCGCCGTGGGCAGGTCCCAGCCGGCCACCTTGCGGAAATACAGCACCCCGCCGGCGATCACCGCCGCCACGCTCAACCCCAGGCAGGCCATGCTCACCGGCCAATTGGCCGCCTGCCCCAGGGTGTGCGGCGACAGCGCCCCGCCCATGGAGGCGCCCAGCAGCACGAAGGTCAGCCAGCGCACCGGCTCCGGCAGCGCCATCGGACGCCCCGCGAGTGCCCACAGCGTAGTGGCCACCAGCGCCCCGGACATCCAGGGGGCCGGCAGGCCGAGCGCCGCAAACACCGCGCCGCCGGCCCCGCCCACGGCGAAGGTGATCAGGATCATCAGCCACAACCGGGGATCCGAGGGAGGGAACAGCCGCATGGAGGCGTTATGCCCGCAGCGGACGGAGCGGCGCGCCTTGGCGGCCGCGGGTGCTGCATCCCATGCCCACTGTCATCCCTCTGCGGCGGCGGCGCTCACACGGCTGGCTGGCGATCGAGCCAGGCCACCAGGCGTGCGGTGGCCTCCACCAATTGCGCTTCGCCGCGGGCATAGCACAAGCGCAGGTAACGCGCGCCACCGGGGCCGAAAGCGGTGCCGGGGGCGAGGCCCACATTGGCCTCGTCCACCAAGCGCAAAGCCAGCCGGCGCACGTCGTCATGGCCGGGAATGGACAGGAACAGATAGAAGGCGCCGTGCGGCTTCACCAAATCCACCTTGCCGGTGGCGATCAACGGGTCCGCCACCAAGTCGCAGCCGTGGCGGGCGCGGGCGATCTGCTCGGCAACGAAGGGCTCGCCCTGCTCCAGCGCGGCAATGGCGCCCCGCTGCATGAAGGCGGCGACGCCGGAGGTGGAATATTGCACCAGATTCTCGATGATCTGGCCCAGCGCCGGGGGCGCCTCCAGCCAGCCGATGCGCCAGCCGGTCATGGCCCAGTTCTTCGAGAAGGTCTGGACGAACAGGATGTGATCGTCCGGCTCCATGATGTCGTGGAACGAGGGCGCCCGCGCCTCGGTGCCGTAATAGAAGCGCCCGTAAATCTCGTCGGCCACGATCCACAGGCCGTGCTTGCGGGCGAGCGCCAGCACGGCGCGCAGATCGTCATGGCTGGCGACGAAACCGGTGGGATTGGCGGGGGTGTTGAGGAAGATGGTGCGGGTGCGCGGGGTGATCGCCGCCGCCAGCCGGTCCAGGTCGAGGGTGAAGCCCGTCGGACCCGAGGTGAACGGCACATAGACCGGCTTCGCGCCGATCTTCTCCGCCGCCGCCGCCGCATTGGGCCAGGCGGGGGAGGGGATGATGATCTCGTCGCCCGCCGCCAGGGTCAAAGTGAAGGCGATGTGGATCGCCTGCATCCCCGAGCCGGTGACGAAGAAGCGCTCCGGATCCACCGGCATGGGATAATGCGCGGCCATGTAGGTGGCGATGGCCCCGCGCAGCTCCGGCAGGCCGCGCTGCCAAGTGTAGAAGGTCTGGCCCCCGTGCAGGGCTTCCGCCGCCGCCTCGCAGATGAAGGCCGGGGTGGGCAGGTCGCCCTCGCCCACCCACAAGGGAATGAGGCCCGGCCGGCCGGCGCCGTAGGTCTTCACCTCGACGATGCCGCTCTGCGGCAGGGCCGCCACATGGGCGCGCACCTGCGCCAGCAGGCGATCATCGGCAACGGAGGTGAGGGAGGACGAAAACGGTCCGGTGGGGGCAGCGGCAGTCAAGGAAGCGGGCATGGGCATCGGCAAGTCATTGGAAACGAAGGCCGGACCTTAGCCCGCTTTGGCCTGGGGCGCTCATCAATTACAGTGGACAGCCCATCGCTCCTGGTGATGGACGCCCGCCCGCCACCGTCCCGTTTCCGTAAATGCAGTTCCCGCCGCGTCTCAGCTTGCACAGTTGCAAGCAGGCATTGCGCGGATGCGGCTTGCCGAAAACGCCCAGTGGCTTAAGTCCCAGGGCAAGCGGTATCTGCCGCCCCCCGTCTTTCCTTCGTCAGGTGACCCATGAGCAACACAATCGACCAGGCCGCGTTGGATCAGCTGTTTCTCAAAGCCCGCTCGCACAATGGCTGGACCGACCAGGAGGTCACCGATTCCGAGCTGAAGGCGCTGTACGAGATCTATATCTACGGCCCCACCTCGGCCAACACCCAGCCGGCCCGCCTGGTGTTCGTGCGCTCGCCGGAAGCCAAGGCGCGGCTGCAGCCGGCGCTCTCGGAAGGCAACCAGAAGGCGCTCGCCGCACCGGTGATCGCCATCATCGGCTACGACCTGGAATTCTACGAGAAGATCCCGCAGCTGTTCCCGCACAATCCGGGCTTCAAGGATCTGTTCACGAAGAATCCCGGCATGGTGGAGCCGCACGCCTTCCGCAATTCCTCGCTCCAGGGCGCCTATCTCATCCTCGCCGCCCGCGCGGTGGGCCTGGATGTGGGCCCCATGTCCGGCTTCAACGCCGGCAAGGTGGACGAGGAGTTCTTCGCCGGCACCAAGATCAAGAGCAACTTCATCGCCGCCCTCGGCCATGGCGATCATTCCAAGGTGTTCGACCGCCTGCCGCGTCTGCCCTTCGACGAAGGCGCCAAGATCGTCTGATCGCTCTGACGTGAACAGCCACCCCCGCCGGCCGGACCGGCGGGGGTGGTCTTGCGATCAGTCCTCGCCGGGGTCCGCCACATAGCCCGCGGCCACGATGCCGGCCACCGCGCAGGCTTCGTCATTGTCCGAGGTGTCGCCGGAAATCCCCACCACGCCGATCACCTTGCGATCCGCGGTGCGGATCAGTACGCCGCCGGGCACCGGCACCATGTCGCCGCCGGTGGCGGAGGCCGCTGCCGAGATGAAATAGGGCTGCTCCTTGGCGCGCCGGAACAGCGAGCGCGAGCCCATCCCCAGGGCGAGGGCGCCGCGGGCCTTGCCGAGCGCGATCTCCGCCCGCTTCAGGCTGGTGCCGTCCTGCGCCGCAAAGGCCTTCAGGGCGCCGCGCGCATCCAGGACACCGATGGCCAGCGGGCTGAGGCCCAGCGCGCGGGACTTCTCCAGCGCCGTGGTGAGGATGGTCTGGGCCTGATCCAGGGTGAGTTCCGACATGCTGCCTCCCGAAGCCGATGACGCCGGTCTGCCCCGCGCGCACCGCGGGCCGGCCTGGCGGATGTAAGCTGAAACGCGCCCGCATGCACCTGCGACGCGGCTCAGGCCGCCGCCGCTCGCCCGAATGCCCCGGCATCCGCGGCATCCGCCGCGGTCATTCGTGCAGCGCCTCCAGGGTGAAAACGATGCGCTCGCCCCCCGGCGCCGCATTCCAGGTCTGCGTGAGGGCGGCGAAGGGCACCGGGCGGGTGGCAATGCGCAGGCCCGCCGGCACCGCCGCGGCGAGGACGCCCGCAATGGTCCGGATCAGCGCCGGGCCGGGAATGCTGCCGATGCCGCTGCCCATCAAGGTGAGGGCGGAGGCGCGCAGGACCGCGCTGGGCAAGCTGAGGTCGCCGCCGCTGGCGGAACCGATCTGCACGAAGCGGATCGGCACCGCCTCGGCGCCGGCCTTGGCGGCGGCGATCAGCAGGCCCTGCGCACTGGCGCCCCAGAGATAGTCCAGCACCACGTCCACGCCGGCGGCGAACTGCTCTTTGGCGGCGGCGTCGAACGCGTCCGCCGTCCCGCTCAGGGGCAGGAGCACGTCGGCGCCGAGCGCCGCCAGATCGCGCAACGCGGCCGGGTCGCGGCCGGTGGCGATGACCTTGCCGGCGCCCAGATGCCTGGCGATCTGCACCGCGAGGCGCCCCGCAGCGCCGGTGGCGCCATTCACCAGCACGGTCTCGCCCGGCTTGAGGTGCGCCCGTTCGGTCAGCGCCGCCCAGGAGGACATGCCGGGATTGGCGAGCGCCGCGGCGGTCACGTCGTCCAGCGCGTCCGGCAAGGGAAGGCAATGGGCGGCGGGGACCACCGTGCGCGCGGCCAGGCTGCCGAACGGCGCCCGCGGCAGGACGAAATATACCCGGCGGCCGGTGGCGTCGCGCCCCACCCCATCGACCCCGACGCCGGCGGGACCATCGCCCGCCACGCTGTAGTGGGTGCCGGAGGCGCGGCTGCGGGTGAGGGGGCTCAGGGCGGCGGCGGTGACGTCGATCACGCATTCGCCCGCGCGGGCCTGCGGATCAGGGCGGTCGCGGAGCACGGGGGCCTGTCCGGCCTGTTCGATGACTGCGGCTTGCATGGCGGCACCTTTTCGTCGGCGGTTATTGTGTGTAAAATGCACATAAGTGCAGAGAGTGATCTGGTCAATGAAAAGCGTGCAAAATACACCGAATGAAGCACAACTGCGTGTGCTGCATGGCGCCCTGCTGGACATTGTCGCCGTCATCAACCGGCCGCAGGGCGACGACGTGCTCATCCGGGAAGCCGCCATTCCGCTGGATCGGGCGCTATTTCCCTTGCTGGTGGGGGTGGAGCGGTTCGGCCCCATCGGCATCGTCGAACTGGCCGACCGGGTCGGGCGCGACCACACCACGGTGAGCCGACAGATCGCCAAGCTGGTCAGCCTGGGCCTTGCCGCACGTCAGGACAGCCCAACGGACCGCCGGGTGCGCGAGGCGGTCATCACCGCTGCCGGCAAGGCCATGACCGATGCGGTGGACGCGGCGCGCAACCGCATGGCGCGGGCCATCTTCGCCAGTTGGGAGGCCGGCGACGTGGACCAATTGGTGCATCTGATGCGCCGCTTTGCCGATGCCCTGACGGCGGAGACCGGCCCCGCCGAGGCCGCAGGGTGACGCCTTGGCGGATTTTGATTCTCTCACCGGCAGCGCCATGGCAGCATCGCCCGCGGCGCGATCCGCGCCGGGTGAAGCAATGTCCATGAGCCTGACGCGACAGAGCCACGAGCCCGGCCACCGCCGCAAATTCCTGGTGATCGTGGACGACACGCCGGAATGCGACCGCGCGGTCTATTACGCCGCCCGCCGCGCCGCCCGCACCCGCGGCGGCCTGGTGCTGCTGGCGGTGCTGGACCTGGAGGATGCCCACCAGCAATGGCTGGGGGTGGCCGATCTGATGCGCGCGGAAGCCACCGATGCGGCGCAGCGGCGGCTGGACGACTTCGCCGCCCGCGCCCGCCAGGTGGCCGGCGTGGCGGCGGAGACGGTGATTCGCGAGGGCACCCGCGCCGCCGTGCTGCCGGCCCTGATCGCCGAGGATCGCGACATCGCCATCCTGGTGCTGGCCGCCGGCCTGCACCGAGACGGCCCCGGCCCCTTGGTGACCGCCTTGGGCGGCGCCCAGTCCGCCTCCTTCCCCATTCCCATCACCATCGTGCCCGGCGCTCTGTCCGACGCGGATCTCGATGCCATGGCCTGAGCCCGGCTCTGGTCGGGGCGTGCGCCATCCGGCACAGTGCGCCCGTCACAAGGGCCGAGGGGAGGCAGCGTGAAACTGTTCGAGGCGCGTCGGCCGGCCACGCTGGAAGAAGTGTCGTGGCTGCGCAAGGCGCTGCGACGGCAGTTCGCGCAATTGCGCATCGGCGCCGATATTGCCGACGAGATCGTCCTCGCCATGGTGGAGCTGGCCACCAATATCGTGCGCCATGCCACACCCCCCGCCACCGAGATCGCGCTGGATGCGGACCTCGACGGCGTCGTCATCACTTTGACCCTGACCGATGACGGCGGCAGCTTCCCGGCCTTCGAGGATCGCTGGCGGCGGGTGCGCCTGGCCGCCTCCGATCCGGAGGCGGGCGGGGGCCGGGGGCTGGCTATCGTCCGCAGCGCGCTCGACGCCGCCACCTATGAGGCCGGCCCGCCCAATCGCCTCACCGCCCGCCGGCAACTGGCGCGCCGCCGGCCGCAGGTGCTGGTGGTGGAGGACGAGCCGGTCCTGCTGGATGCCTATCTGACCCTGCTGGAGCCGCATTATCGCGTGCTGCCGGCGCAGACCCTGCGCCGCGCGCTGGCCATCGCCCGCGAGACGCCGGTGGACCTGATCCTCACCGATTTCCACCTGGGCTCCGAGCCGGGCACGGCGCTGCTGGAAGCGCTGGAGAATGACGCCGAGCGCCCGCCCATCCCCATCGTGATGATCACCGGCGATCCCACGGTGCGGCTGCGGGTGCTGGAGCTGGGGGTGGACACCTTCCTCACCAAGCCGGTGGTGCCCGAGCGGCTGCTGGAGACGGTGAAGCTGGCCCTGGTGCGCTCGGCCCGCCAGCGGGCGCGGCTATTCCAGTATTTCGCCTCCTCCCTCGACATCCTGCTGCGGCCGGCGCTGCCGGAGCGGCTCGGCCCCTTCGCCGCCGCCTTGCGCTGGGAGACCGCCGATATCGGCGGTGGCGATTTGGTGGTGCATCTGCCCCGCGCCGCGGGCGACCGCGTGGTGCTGGCGGATGTCATGGGCCACGGCATCAATGCCAAGGCCGGGGCCATCGCCCATGCGGCCATGATCCGCGCCCTGGATGTGGACCAGGCGCTGCCGCCCGGCGCGTTTCTCGCCCGCTGGTCGCGGCTGGTGTTCTCCGAAGCCGGTCTCGATGCGGTGGTGGCCACCGCTCTGGTGGTGGATCTCTATGCCGACGGGCGGATCGAGATCGCCTCCGCCGGCCATCCCCGCCCCATGGTGGTCTCCCGCGCCGGCGCCACCGCCGTGGCAGTGGACGGGCCGCTGCTGGGCTTCACGGATGTGGGCCAATACGACACCGTGACCCTGACCCTGGCCCCCGGCGAGCGCCTGCTGCTGGCCACCGACGGGCTCGATCCGGCGGAACTGGCCAGCGGCGGGCCGTGTCCAGCGTGGCTCACGGGCGATCTCGCCAGCCGGCATGCGGCGCCGCTGGAGACCGCCGCCACCCGCGCCGCCGCCCGCGTGGCGGCGCGCCTCGGCCCGGACCCGCAGGACGACTGGATGCTGGTGCTGATCGAGCCGGCGGAGGCCCGCGCCGGTCAGCGCGACGCTCTGCCCCCCATGGCCGGACAAAGCGGGTCCGAGCCACGGGCTGCCGCCGTCCGCGCTGCCCCGGCGCCTGAGCGCCGGCCGAGCGCCGCCGCGGCGGCCCCGCAAGCGGTGGAGCCGCAGGCTGCGCCGGTGCCGGACGGCCCGCTGTTTCAGCCCGCCGGCATCGCCGCCTTGCGCAAGGCGGTGGGGGAGGAGGCGTTTGGCCGGCTGGCCTCCCGTTTCCTGGAGAATGTGACCGAGAAGATCGCGTTCTGGGACGCAGCGCAGGACCCGGACGCGGTGGTGTCCGCCGCCCATGCCCTGGCCGGCCTGCTGGGGCAGTTCGGGCTGGCGGGCGCCGCGGCGCGGGCGCGAGCGGTGGAGCTGGAGCCGGATCCGCAGGTGCGTCTCGTCCTGGCGCGCGGGCTTGGCCCCCTGGCGCGAGACGAGATCGCTTTGTTCCAGGCCTGGTTCACCGGCGGGGCGCCGTGATCTCGCCCCATCGCCGGGCCAGGCTCATCCCATGAACCGCACCGTTCGTGCCTTCCTCATCGCTCCGCTCTGGGTGCCGCTCATCGCCGGCCTGGAGGCGGCGGTGTCCGGGACGCGGCCGCAGGAGGTCGTCACGTTTGCGCCGATGGAATGGATCGCCATCGTGGTGGCCGGCCATCTGGTGATCGGCTGCCTGGCGGCCTGGACGCTGGGAGTGGCGATTCACCTCCTCCTGAGGGCCAAGCGGATCACCGGCTTGGCCGCGCATGTGGGCGCATGGGCCACCGCGGGCCTGGCGCTGCGCTGCCTGCTGCTGTTTGCGGCCTGGGTGCCCACCGGCGGCATCGCCATGGGTCTGCGCGAACTGGGAGAGAAGGCCGCCACCCATCCGCTGTTCCTGCTGGCCGGGGGTCTCGCCGGCGGCTTGATGGGGGCGACCGTGTGGCTGATCGCGCGGCCGGACCGGGCAGAAATCTGATCTTTCGCCGGCTACTTATTTTCCGGTCGCAGCTAACGATCCGGCGGACAGCTGCGCATGCAGCGCCGTCAGGCCTTCCGCATAGGTCGGATAGGCCAGCGTCACGCCCAGCGTCGTCTTCAGCCGGGTGTTGCGCACCCGCTTGCTGGCCGCCCAAAAGGTCAGCGCCATGGGGCTCATGGTCCTGGCGGCTTCTTCAAAGGGGAGGGCGGGCGGCGGATCCAACCCCAACAGGCCGGCGGCGAACACGATGGGGTCGCCGGGCGGCGCCGGCAGATCGTCGGTGACGTTCACCACCCCCTCGAAGCGGCGCTCCAGCACCGCGGCGATGGTGGCGGAAATGTCGTCCACATGGATGCGGTTGAACACCTGCCACGGTTTCTCGATGCGCCGCGCCTCGCCGGCCGCCACTTGGACCAGGGCATTGCGGCCCGGCCCATAGATGCCGGCCAGCCGCAGCACCGCCACCGGCACGCCCCGCGCAGCACCGAACGCCTGCCAGTCCGCCTCAGCCGCAAGCCGCCGCTCCAGCCGGGCACTGCCGGCCTTGGGCGGGGTGTCCTCGTCCACCCAGCCGCCCTGATGGTCGCCATAGACCCCCAGCGTGGTGAGATAAATGATCTGGCGCAGCCGGCTGTTGGCGGTCAGCTCGGCCTTGGCCACCGCCAGCAGCGGATCGCCCGCGGCATCGGGGGGTGCGGAGAGCAACAGCACGTCGGCGTCGGCCACCGCCGCCGCCAACTCCGGCGTGAGCGCCGTGCCGTCGAAGGCCAGGCCCTCGAATCCGGCGGCCTGCATGGCTGCCACGCCCTGCGGCGTGCGCGCGGTGCCGACCACCCGGTCGAAGGCCGCGGGATAAGCGGCGAGGAAATGCCGGGCGCAATAGCCGAGGCCCACGGCGAGCACAGTGGTCATGCTCCAGGTGTGGCGAAGAAGTTCGACAAGGGCAAGACGGTGGGCCGCCCGGCGGGGTCGGCGCCGGCCCGCCACTCAGCGGCCACCACGGGATCCGTCTCGGCAGCCGCAGTGCTGGCGGCCAGGGCCGCGAACGCGTCCGGCTCCAGCAGGCGCGCCAGCGCCCACACCGCCGCGCCGCGCACCAGCGGCTCGGCATCCGCCAGCCGCGCGCGGGCCACCGTCGCCAGCCCCGGATCGCCGGAATTGCCCGCGGCGATCAGCACATTGCGCACGAAGCGGGCGCGGCCGGTGCGCTTGATGGGGCTCCTGGTGAAATGGGCGCGGAAAGCGGCATCGTCCAGCGCCGACAGCTCCGCCAAAGACGGGGCGCGATTGGCGTCGCGGGCGGCGAGCTTCGCCTCCTGGCCCAGCTGGGCGAACTTGTTCCACGGGCAGGCGGCGAGGCAATCATCGCAGCCATAGATGCGGTTGCCCATGAGCGGGCGCAGCTCGCGGGGGATCGGCCCCGCATGCTCGATGGTGAGATAGGAGATGCAGCGCCGCGCATCCAGTTGGTAGGGCGCGGGGAAAGCGGCGGTGGGGCAGGCATCGAGGCACGCCCGGCAGGCGCCGCAATGGTCGCCGGCGGGGGCATCCACCGGCAGGTCCAGGGTAGTGGCGATGGCCCCCAGGAACAACCAGGAGCCGCGGGCACGGGACACCAGATTGGTGTGCTTGCCCTGCCAGCCCAGACCCGCCGCCATGGCCAGCGGCTTTTCCATCAAGGGGGCGGTGTCCACGAACACCTTCACGTCGCCGCCCCCGGCGGCGGCCAGAAGCGCGCGGGCGAGGCGCTTGAGCTTGGCCTTGATGAGCTCGTGATAATCCTCGCCCTGAGCATAGACCGAAATGGCGCCATGGCTGCGCTGGGCAAGGATGGCGCGGGGATCGGTGTCGGGGCCGTAATTGAGGCCGAGCATCACCACCCGCAGGGCGTCCGGCCACATGGCGCGGGCATGCACCCGGCGCTCCAGCGTGTCGGCCATCCAGCCCATCTCGCCGTGCCGGCCGTCGGCGATCCAGGCGCGCAGGTGCTCCCCGGCGGCGCCGACCGCGTCGGGATCGGCGATGCCGAAGGCGTCAAAGCCTTCCAACCGCGCCAGCGCGCGCAGATGGTCGGTGAGATCGGCAGGGAGAGGGGACGGAGGCCCCGTCATGGCGCTATACCCGGCCGGGCGCGGCGACCCGCGGCAGCGGCCAGGGCCGCGAAGGCATCGGGCGGGCGCCGCCCGCTCAAGCCGGAGCCGCGGCTCAGAAATCCAGATCCGCGTAGGTCTTGGAGGCCGGCATGCCGGGAATGGAATCGGACAGGATGGCGCGGAAGGTCGGGCGGGATTTCACCCGCGCGTACCAAGCCTTGGCATCCTCGTCCACGTCCCACGGCACATCGCCCAGATAGTCGGCCACGGACAGATGCGCGGCCGCCGCCAGATCCGCATGGGTGAGGCGCTCGCCCGCGAGCCAGTTCCGCGCCTTCGCCAGCCACCCGATATATTTCAGATGATAGCGGATGTTGGCGCGGGCCGCGCGCAGCGCGGTGGCATCCGGCGGCCCGCCGCCCTGGTCGGCCTTCATGTAGCGCTTGTAGATGCGCTCGCGCACCAGATGGTCGGTCACGTCCAGGAACATTTTCTCGTGGAACCAGGCCACCAGCCGGCGCACCTCGATGCGCTCGAGCGGCGCGTGCGGCAGCATGCGGCGGTCGGCCAAAGCCAGGCCCCGGGTCTCGTCGAGATATTCGGCAATGATGGCGGCGCCCGGCGCCGAGGGCACATGCTCTTCCACCATCACCGGGGTTTCGCCGGCGGGGTTGAGGGCCAGGAACTCCGGCTTGCGCTCCCACACGCGCACCTCCACCAGATCCGGCTCGATGCCATATTCGGCCAGCAGCAGGCGGACGAAGCGCGAATGTGGGCAGAAGGGATGATGATGCAGTTGCATGAAAGGGGATTTGGCCGCCGTTTGGGGGAGGGTGGGCCGCTCCGGAAGCCTTCCGTCTAAAGGCCTTCTCGCGGTGCCGCAAGCACGCAATGGCTCAAGGCCTGTGGCAAAGCCGCAACATGGTTCACGCATTTCCACAGGCTGACGTTAAGCAAAGCGGCGCCCGTGCGCCGGTGCCGCGGCCCCGGTCCGACCGGCCTGTCGGCTGGTTTTCTCAATGCAATCAAGGTATCGGACCCAGGTCCCGGATCGGGTCGCCCCGCCAGAGGCTGTGCGCGCCGATTGCACAGCGCCGCCTGAGGCGACAGGATGCCGGCGCGCCCTGTTCGGCGTCCCACCCTTTGTCCTCCGTCCGCCTGGATCTGCGACCCCATGACCCTCGGCACCTTGCTGGAAGCCCTCGCCCTCGGCCTGCTGGAGGGTTTCACCGAGTTCATCCCCGTCTCCTCCACCGCCCATCTGCTGCTGGCGGCACATTTCATCGGCTTCGAGAGCACCGGCAAGGCGTTCGAGGTGCTGATCCAGCTGGGCGCGGTGCTGGCCATTCTCACGGTCTATTTCCAGCGCTTCCTGCGGGTGGCGCTCGCCCTGCCCAGCAATCCCGGCGCCCGGCGCTTCGTGCTCGGCATCCTGATTGCCTTCCTGCCAGCGGCGGTGATCGGCGCGGCGCTGCACGGCTTCATCAAGCAGGTACTGTTCGAGAGCCCGGCGCTGATCTGCGGCACGCTGATCTTCGGCGGCGTGGTGCTCATCATCATGGACAAGGTGACGCTGCAGCCGCGCTACAACAATGCCATGGGCTTTCCGCTACTGGTGGCGCTCGGCATCGGCTTCTGCCAGTGCCTGGCGATGATCCCCGGCATGTCGCGCTCCGGCTCCACCATCGTGGGCGCCATGCTGCTGGGGGCGGACAAGCGCTCGGCGGCGGAGTTTTCCTTCTTCCTGGCACTGCCCACCATGGCGGGCGCCTTCGCCTATGATTTGTTCAAGAATCGCAACGAACTGTCCATGGACGACGGGCTGCTGATCGCGGTGGGCTTCGTGGCGGCCTTCTGCGCCGCGGTGCTGGTGATCCGCTCGCTGTTGGATTTCGTCTCCCGGCACGGCTATTCGGTGTTCGGCTATTGGCGCATCGCCGTCGGCCTCGCCGGCCTTGCCGCGCTGGGCCTGGGCTACTGAGGCCACCGCCGCTGTCTGCCCTCAGATCACCCCGCCCGGCCCCGCCGCGGCGGGGTTTTCTTTGCCCGGCTGATCCGACGGGCGGCTGTCAGAAGTCGGAGGCGATGCCGCCCACTTCCCAATCGCCATAGCGCACCGGCTCCTTGCCGCCGCGGCCGTTCACTTCCTTGGGCAGTTGCGCCGCCACCGCATCGATGGCCGCGCGCCGTTCGGCCGCTTCCGCCAAAGCGCGCTCGGCGGCCGGGGTGAGGGGCTTGCGGTGGGCCTCGGTGGGCGCCGGGGTGGGGAAGGGGGTGGCACTGTCAGCCATCTGGGTCTCCATTCATGCGGGTCCACGCCGGTCTGCGGCGGTATGGTCGGTGCCGATCGCGGCCCGCATCCTTGCCGCCCGCCTCCGGGCATGGTAGCGACCCGCCACCTCGCCAGGGGCGAGCCTGTTCCATAGGGAGATTAGCATGTCGACGCAAAATGGCAGCCCGACCGAGCCCAAGGCGCCGGCGCTCAACGTGCTCGTGCAATATATCAAGGACTTCTCGTTCGAGAATCCCAATGCACCGCGCTCGCTCGGCGCCCCCCAGGGCCAGCCCGACGTCAACATTCAGATCAATGTGAACGCCCGCCCGCTGACCAATGGCGAGTTCGAGGTGGAACTGAAGATCGACGGCAATGCCGCCACCCAGGGCAACACCCTGTTCGCCTTCGACCTCACCTATGGCGGCATCTTCCGCATCATCAACGTGCCGGAGCAGAGCATCCAGCCGGTGATCCTGATCGAGTGCCCGCGCCTGCTGTTCCCCTTCGCCCGCCAGATCGTGGCCGAAGCGGTGCGCGGCGGCGGCTTCCCGCCGCTGATGATCGATCCGGTGGATTTCGCCGCCCTCTATCAGCAGCGCATGACCGCCGAAGCCCAGAACCTGCAGACCGTCGGCGAAGCCTGATTGCTTCCGGCCGGCGCCGCGCCGGCCGCGCCGCCTCAATAAAAAACGCGCCCGGGCCGAAGCCGGGGCGCGTTTTTTATTGTCCGAAGGCCGAGACCGTAGGGGGGGCGCACCCCCGCCCCTCAGGTGTTCATCGAATCGAAGAAGTCCTGGTTGGTCTTGGTCTGGCGCAGCTTGTCCATGAGGAACTCGATGGCGTCCACCGTGCCCATGGGATTGAGGATGCGGCGCAGGACGTACATCTTCTTGAGCACGTCGGCGGGGACCAGCAGCTCTTCCTTGCGGGTGCCGGAGCGGGTGATGTCGATGGCGGGGAACACCCGCTTGTCGGACACCTTGCGGTCCAGGATCACTTCGGAATTGCCGGTGCCCTTGAACTCTTCGAAGATCACCTCGTCCATGCGCGAACCGGTATCGATCAGCGCGGTGGCGATGATGGTCAGCGAGCCGCCTTCCTCGATATTGCGCGCCGCGCCGAAGAAGCGCTTGGGGCGCTGCAGGGCGTTGGCGTCCACGCCGCCGGTCAGCACCTTACCGGAGGACGGCACCACGGTGTTGTAGGCGCGGCCGAGGCGGGTGATCGAATCCAAGAGGATGACCACGTCGCGGCCATGCTCCACCAGGCGCTTGGCCTTCTCGATGACCATTTCGGCCACTTGGACGTGGCGCGAGGCCGGCTCGTCGAAGGTGGAGGAGACCACCTCGCCCTTCACCGAGCGCTGCATGTCGGTGACTTCCTCGGGACGCTCGTCGATGAGCAGCACGATGAGGAAGCATTCCGGATGGTTGGCGGTGATGGACTTGGCGATGTTCTGCAGCAGCACCGTCTTGCCGGTGCGGGGCGGCGCCACGATCAGGCCGCGCTGGCCTTTGCCGATGGGCGAGACCACGTCGATGATGCGGGCGGAGAAGTCCTTCTTGCCGCCGGCGTCCTCGAATTCCAGCTTCAGCCGCTCATCGGGATAAAGCGGCGTGAGGTTGTCGAAATTGATCTTGTGCTTGGTCTTCTCAGGGTCTTCGAAATTGATCGTGTTGACCTTGAGCAGGGCGAAATAGCGCTCGCCCTCTTTGGGGCTGCGGATCTGGCCCTCGACCGTGTCGCCGGTGCGCAGGCCGAACCGGCGGATCTGCGAGGGGGAGACATAGATGTCGTCCGGCCCCGGCAGATAATTGGCGTCCGGGGAGCGCAGGAAGCCGAAGCCGTCCTGGAGCACCTCGACCACGCCCTGGCCGATGATGTCGGTCTCGGTCGCCGCGAGCTGCTTGAGGATCGCGAACATCAGCTCCTGCTTACGCAGGGTGCTGGCGTTCTCCACCTCGTTCTCTTCGGCGAAGGCCAACAGTTCGACGGGAGTCTTGGACTTGAGATCCTGGAGTTTCACTTCCCGCATAGGGGAAAGCCTCGAAATCTTAGGTGATGCCGCGGACTCCGCGTGGGGAAAGTCCGACAGGCATGGATGGGAAGGGGATCACAGGTCTCCAGGGGGAACAGTTTCGGTGTCCACCTGACGCGCCGGGCCGGTCTCATGACGTGACCGGCGATGCAAGAGCGCGCTGCCTGTGTTGGGGGAAGCGTCGGCACAATACCGGAACATCGGCCCGCTGCGCAAGTCCCCCTTTGGGATTAGCCGGGAAATCTCGCGTCCAGGACCGTTCAGAAGGGCTTCACGATCACCAGGATCACGATCCCGACCATCAGCACCGCCGGGACCTCGTTGGCGATGCGATAGAATTTCGCGCTGCGGGTGTTCGTGTCGGTGGCGAACTGCCGGGTCCATTTGGTCATGGCGCCGTGCATGCCGGACAGCAGCAGCACCAGCAATAGCTTGCCATGCATCCAGCCGGAATGAATCCAGCCGCCCTCATAGATCAGATACAGGCCCGCCAGCCAGGTGACGATCATGGCCGGCGTGGCGATGCCCTTGAGCAACCGCCGTTCCATCACCTTGAAGGTTTCGGACTGCGCCGAGCCCTTGGGGGCCTCGCAATGATAGACGAACAGCCGGGGCAGATAGAGCATGGCCGCCATCCAGGAGATGACCGCCATCACATGCAGCGCCTTGATCCACAAATACAGCATGTCGCAATCCGATCCGCGCCGGGGGGATGGCGTCCGGCGGTGAGGTCATAGGCCCATGATCCGCGGCGGCGGGATAGGCCGCCGGCGGATCTGTCCCCGTTATGCCCGATGACCGGTCTGGGCGACATCCCGTCCCGCCAAAGCAGCGGGAGGGGCGCAGTTCACAGCTTTTCCCGCACCTTTTCCACAAGCTTTTCCACATGGGCGATAGGGGTCTCCGGCTTGATCCCGTGGCCCAGGTTGAAGATGTGGCGCGTGCCTTCGAAGTCCTTGCGAATGGAGAGGATTTCCTCTTCCAGCTGGGCCCCGCCGGCGATCAGACGCAAGGGGTCCAGATTGCCCTGCACGGCGACCTTATCCACAAGGCGGTCGCGCGCAGCCGGGCGATCGACGGTCCAGTCGAGGCCGAGCCCGTTCAGCGGCAGATGGGCGAGGCGCTCGAGGGCTTCCAGGCTTGCGCCCTTGGGAAACGCGATGATCCGCGCATTGCGGTGCGAGGCCCGCAGGCCGGTGACGATTCGCTTCAATGGGCGCAGGCACCAGCGCTCGAACGAGGCGGGATCCAGCACGCCGGCCCAGGTGTCGAAAATCTGCACCGCATCGGCCCCGGCATCGATCTGCGCGCCGAGATGGGCGATGGAGGCTTCCACCAGCCGGTCGATCAGCGCCTGAAACAGATCCGGATCGCGCAGCGCCATCATGCGGGCCGGCCCCTGATCGTCGGTGCCGCGGCCGGCGATCATGTAGGTCGCCACCGTCCAAGGGGCGCCACAAAAACCGATCAGCGCGGTTTCGCGGCTGAGCTGCTGGCTGACCCGGTTGATCGCCTCATAGACCGGCTGGACCTTGGCCGGATCCAGCAGGCGTCGCAGATCATCCAACCCGGCGCGGTCGGTGATGGGATCGAGGCGCGGTCCTTCGCCGGCTTCAAACCGCACATTCATGCCCAGCGCATGCGGCACCACCAGGATGTCGGAAAAGATGATCGCCGCGTCAAAGCCGAAGCGCCGGATCGGCTGGAGGGTGACCTCGGCGGCCAGTTCCGGCGTGTAGCACAGCGTCAGGAAGTCGCCGGCCTTGGCCCGCAGCTCACGATATTCGGGCAGATAGCGCCCGGCCTGCCGCATCATCCAGAGCGGCGGCGTGTCCTGTGGGAATCCGTCCAGCACGTTCAGGAAAGGGGAGGGCTTGGCCCGCAGTTCGCTCATGCCCACACACACCCTCTTAATAATTTAAGATTCTCTTAGATATGAGAGTCGTTAGAGTCTTAACGGTTGATTAACTATTCCCGCCGCGATCGACAACCGATCCACAGGCAGACATGAAAGCGCACCCCCATTTGCGGCGATGGAGAGTCGGCTCAAGATCCGGTTAACAAAAGGTTAACCATGTCGGTCGGGGCACCTGTCCCCAGCCACCCACAGGCGGTACCTGAATCGCGTCCACACAGGTTCGATTGTGGACGGCGCTCCCCATGTTCCTCAGGCCACGCTTGCAAGGTGTGTGTTGCCATGCCTTCCTGCACAGGCCGTCCACAGACCGGTGGAAAACCATTGTGACCTCGCCTGGCGCTCCCCATCAAAGCTATTTCCACCTGCATCTGGTGTCCGATTCCACCGGCGAAACCCTGATCAACGTTGGCCGCGCCGCCTGCGCCCAATATGTGAACGTGGTGCCCATCGAGCATGTCTATCCGCTGGTGCGGTCGGGCAAGCAGCTGGAGCGCGTGCTCACCGAGATCGAGGCCAGCCCCGGCATCGTGCTCTACACCCTGGTGGACAAGGAAATCCGCGACCAGCTCAAGAGCCGCTGCCGCGATCTCAGCGTGCCCTACATGTCGGTGCTGGCCCCCGTGGTGCAGCTGTTCCAATCCTATCTGGGCGGCGAGCCGCAGCCCCGTGTGGGCGGCCAGCACGCGCTGGATGCCACCTATTTCAAGCGCATCGATGCCCTGAACTACACCGTCGCCCATGACGACGGGCAGCTCACCGATGATCTGGAACAGGCGGATGTGATCCTTCTGGGGGTCTCGCGCACCTCCAAGACGCCCACCTCCATCTATCTGGCCAATCGCGGCATCAAGACCGCCAATATCCCTCTGGTTCCCAATGTGCCGGTGCCGCCCGCCGTCACCCGGCTGAAGAAGCCGCTGATCGTCGGCCTCATCGCCAGCGCCGAGCGCCTGGTGGAGATCCGGCAGAACCGCTTGCTCGGCCTCAATGCCCACACCACCAGTTCCTCTTATGTGGACCGCGAGGCGGTGAGCGAGGAACTGGCCAATTCCCGTCGGCTGTTCGCCCGCAATGGCTGGCCGCTGATTGATGTGACGCGTCGCTCGATCGAGGAAACCGCTGCCGCGATCATTGGGCATCTGTCGGAACGGCGGCGCCGGAGTATTGCCGAGACATGAGCCTGTGGCGCGCCGGAGACCCCTTGCTGCTGGCCTCGCGCAGTTTGGCGCGCCTGGCGGTGCTGCGCGGCGCGGGCCTGCGGGTGGAGGCCCGCGCCGTGGATCTGGATGAGCGGGTCCTCGAGGCCGAAGCCCGCCGCGCCGGCGCCGCGCCGGACGACGTGGCCCGCGTGCTGGCGCGGGAAAAGGCGCTGGCCGCCTCCGCTCTGGCGCCGGACCGGCTGGTGCTGGGCGCCGACCAGACGCTCGCGATCGCCGGCGAGATCCTGCACAAGCCGGTGGATCTCGCCGATGCGCGGGCGCAATTGCAGCGCCTGTCCGGCCGCACCCATGTGCTGCATTCGGCGGTCGCCATCGTGCGGGCGGAAGAGGTGCTGTTCGAGGTGGTGGAGAGCGCCAGTCTCACCATGCGGGCCCTCTCCGACAGCTGCCTCGACAGCTATCTGGCAGATGCCGGCGCCCAGGTGCTGACCAGCGTGGGCGCCTATCAGATCGAGGGACCGGGCATTCATCTGTTCGAGCGCATCGACGGCAATCATTTCACCATTCTGGGCCTGCCGCTGTTGCCGGTGCTGGCCTATTTCCGCAGCGAAGGATTGGTGCCGTGACGCGGGTTGTTGTTGTCGGTCATCCGGTCACCCATTCCCGCTCGCCGCTCGTGCATGGCTACTGGCTGAAGCAGCACGGCATCGCTGGCGAGTACGGCCGGCTCGATGTGGCGCCGGAGGACGCGGAAGACTTTTTCGCCCGCTTTGCCGAGCAGGGGCTCGCCGGCTGCAACGTCACCGTGCCGCACAAGGAAGTGGCCTTCCAGGCGCTCGCCCATGCCGATCCCGTGGCGACCGCTTTGGGGGTCGCCAACACCTTGTGGCTGGAGGCTGGGCGTCTGTGGGGTGGCAACACCGATGCGCCGGGCTTCATCGCCAATCTGGATGCCTCTGCTCCTGGCTGGGCGGGCGACCGCGGCGTCGCTTTGGTGCTGGGGGCGGGCGGCGCCTCCCGCGCCGTGGTCTATGGCCTGCTGCAACGGGGCTTCGACCGGGTGGTGCTGGCCAATCGCACCCTGGCGCGGGCCGAAGCCGTGGCGGCACAACTGGGTCGAGGCGTGGTGCCGCTGGCCTGGAGTGATGTGCCGGCCGCCTTGGCGGACTGCGCGGTGCTGGTGAACACCACCTCCTTGGGCATGAAGGGCCAGCCGCCGCTGGACCTGGACCTGGGATCCCTGCGCCCCACCACCGTGGTTGCGGACGTGGTCTATGTGCCGCTGGAGACGCCGCTGCTGAAGGCCGCCAAGGCCCGCGGCCTCGTCACCGTGGATGGCCTGGGCATGCTGCTGCATCAGGCGGTGCCGGGCTTCGAGCGCTGGTTCGGCGTGCGCCCGGTGGTGGATGCGGGGCTGCGGGACCTGATCGTCGCCGATCTCAAGGCCAAGGGCCAATTGGAGGCCTGAGCCATGTGGATCCTCGGCCTCACCGGCTCCATCGGCATGGGCAAGTCCGCCACGGCGGGGCTGTTCCGCGAACAGGGCGTGCCGGTCCATGATGCGGACGCGGCGGTGCATGCGCTCTATGGCGCCGAAGGCGTGGCGCCGGTGGAGGCGGCCTTTCCGGGCGTGAGCGTGGAGGGGGTGGTGGATCGCGCCCGCCTCTCGGCGCTGGTGCTGAATGACGGCCCGGCCATGAAGCGGCTGGAAGCCATCGTGCATCCTCTGGTGCGGGCGCGGGAGCAGGCTTTTCTGGCGGCGGCGCGGGCCGGCGGCGCGCGGCTGGTGGTGCTGGACATCCCGCTGCTGTTCGAGACCGGGCGGGCGGGGGCCATGCATGCGGTGGCGGTGGTCAGCGCCGCGCCGGAGGTTCAGTCGGCGCGGGTGCTGGGGCGCGCGGGCATGACGCCGGAGCGCTTTGCCGCCATCCTCGGCCGCCAGCTGCCCGATGCGGACAAGCGTCGGCGGGCGCATTTTCTGATCGATACGGGACGCGGCTTTCCGGCCGCGCGGCATCAGGTGGCCGGAATCATCCGCGCGCTGGCAGGACCGGGGCGCGGCAGCCGGTAGGGGTTTTCACGGTAGCGCGTGGGTCACTGGGCCGTTTCGCATCGGTGGGGCCAGTTGCCATCCATCGCCGATTTCAGTGGATGGCCTTTCACCCCCCACCCTAACCCTCCCCCGCAAGGGGGGAGGGGACTATGGTGCACCTGAGATCAACGGTTCCCGCTCGGTACGACGCGAACCCTCTCCCCGTGCGGGGAGTGGATTATGGTGCGCCTGAGATCGACAGTTCCGCTCGGGACGGCGCGAACCCTCCCCCCTTGCGGGGGGGGGGCAGGGAGGGGGGTGGAACGGCCGATGCCGGGCACCCGCTTGCCGGCGACGCCAGCCATCGATCGAATGGGAATCCGCTCCGGCACCCACCGGCGCCAGAAGGACGATGAACCGACCATGCGCGAGATCGTGCTCGATACGGAAACCACGGGCCTGGAAGCCAACAATGGCGACCGGGTGGTGGAGATCGGCTGCGTGGAGATGGTCAACCGCATCCTCACCGGCGTGACCTATCACGTCTATATCAATCCCGAGCGCTCCATGCCGGTGGAGGCGTTCAACGTCCACGGCCTGTCGGAAGAATTTTTGTCCGACAAGG
Organism: Azorhizobium sp.; assembly: GCA_965227945.1. Classification (GTDB taxonomy): domain Bacteria; phylum Pseudomonadota; class Alphaproteobacteria; order Rhizobiales; family Xanthobacteraceae; genus Azorhizobium. The sequence goes on from CBDDGQ010000006.1 coordinate 1,372,942, forward strand.
TGAAGTTCGCCGAGATCGCGGATTCCTTTCTGGAGTTCATCGGCAACGACACGCTGGTGATCCACAATGCGGCCTTCGACATCGGCTTCCTGAATGCGGAGCTGGTGCGGTGCGGTCGCCCGGCTATCGTCCGGGACCGGGTGGTGGACACGCTGGCCCTCGCCCGCCGCAAGCATCCCGGCGCCTCCGCCAAGCTCGACGATCTGATGACCCGCTACGGCATCGACGGCTCGCGCCGGGTGAAGCACGGGGCGCTGCTGGATTCCGAATTGCTGGCGGAAGTCTATAGCGAACTGCTCGGCGGTCGGCAGGCGATGCTGGTGGGGCTGGTGGACGAAGGCGATTCTGCCGCGCCCCGTCTTGTGGTGGATGCGGTCGCCGCCCGCGCCCGCCCCGCGCCGCTGCCCGGCCGTCTCACGCAGGCCGAGGTGACCTTCCATCGCGACTTCATCTCCGGCATGGGCGAGAAGGCGATCTGGGCGCAGTACCTGGTGGACGAGGCGCCGCAGCCGGGGGCGTGATCCCGACCGCTCGGTGCCGCGCGTCTATTGTGCAGTGCAACAGAGTGCGCCGGAGCAAGGAGCGGAGTGTTTCATGTGAAACACCCTGCCGCGGCCCTGCGCCGCCGAAATCCGGCGATACAACCAAAAAGTGCATAAAATTGCACTTCACCCGCTAAAAATCGGTCCCCAGAAACGCCCGCTGACGGGCAAATGCCCCTCTGGCCGACCCATTCTTCATCTGAATGGAAACGCCCGCCAGCGGCCTCCGGACGCCATTTGAGGGCCTATGCCTTTTGCGCGCCGCCGCTGAGCCCCCGTCCCGGCCCCTCAGCCGGTCATCTCCGCGATGATGCCCGCCAGGGTCTCCGGATCGGTCACCGGCAGCGAGCAGCGCTCCGCCACGCACACAAAAGCCGCCCCTTCGGCCGGGGCGCTCTCCGCCCGCGCCCGTGCCAGGCTGCCCGGGGGCAGGCCGGAGGCCTCCGCGGCGCGCACCACCACCCGGTTGAGGAAGGGCAGGCGCAGCCCCGCCTCGGCGAAGGCTTCCCGCTGCGCGCCCACCGCGACGATCTCCGCCAGCCGCAGACGGGTGTCCAGCGCGTTCAGCAGGCTGGAATGGGCGAGGGGGTTTTGTGCCGCCGCTCCCGACAGCGCGCCGATCACCCGGTCCGCCCGCGCGCGCAGATCGTCATCCCCCAGGTGCGCGGCGAGCCGCACCAGAGCATCGGCAGCCACCGCATTATAGTTCGGCAGCGCCTCGTCCAGGCTGGAGAGGGGGCGCATCACCAGCGCATCCGCATCATCCGCGGTGAGGAAATAGGCCCCCGTGGCGGGGTCCGCATAATGGGTTTCCAGCTCGGCGAGGAAGGATTGCGCATCCAGCAGCGGCGCCGGATCGCCGGTCGCCTCGTGCAAGGCGATGCCGGCGCGGGCCATGGCGGCCAGATCCGAGGCGAGGCCCGGCCGCAGCAGACGGCCGGCGCGATAGGAGTGGCCGAGGCGCCCGTCCACCACCATGGTCTGCCGCACGCCGGCAAAGGCGCGCGCGGCGAGCGCCACCCAGGCCGCCTCGCCCAGCAGCGCACCGGCCCGCGCCAGGGCCGCGATCATCAGCCCGTTCCAGTCGGCGAGGGCCTTGTCGTCGAGGCCGGGGCGCACGCGTTTGGCCCGCGCCGCCAGCAATTTGTCCTTCAGCGGCTGCAATCGGGCCTCTTCCACCATGCTCACATCGCCCACCTTGGTGCGATTGAGGATGATGCTGCGCTCCCAGTTGCCGTCCTCGCTCACGTCATAGAACGGGCCGAAGAAGGCGGCGTCGTCCGCGCCCAGCACGGCTTTGATCTCCGCCTTCGTCCACACATAGAACTTGCCTTCATGCCCCTCGCTGTCGGCGTCCAGGCTGGCGGCGAAGGCCCCCTCCGGGGTCACCATCTCCCGCTCCAACCAAGCGACGGTCTCGCGGGCGCGGGCGAGGAACAGCTCGTCGCCGGTGTGGGCATAGGCCAGCGCCAGCAGCTCCAGGAGCTGGGCATTGTCGTAAAGCATCTTCTCGAAATGGGGCACCAGCCACATCTCGTCCACGCTGTAGCGGGAGAAGCCGCCACCCAGATGGTCATAGATGCCGCCCTCGCACATGCGGTTCAGCGTGAAGGCGGCGACCGCCTTGAGCCGCGCGTCGCCGGTGCGATCACCCGCCCGCCACAGCAATTCCAGGAGGCCGGACTGGGGGAATTTCGGCGCCCCGCGCAGGCCGCCATGGGTGCGATCGAACAGGCCGGAGATCTGCTCGGCCGCCTTGTCCAGGTCGGGCAGGGAGAGGCTCACCCGGTCCGCCGGCTTGGCGGCGTCCGAAAGGCGCGAGAGGATGGCTTCGCGATTATGGGCGATCTTGTCCGGGCTTTCGCCATAGACCTGGGACACCTGGCGCAGCACATCCATGAAGCCGGGGCGGCCATAGCGGGCGGTGTTGGGGAAATAAGTGCCACCCCAGAAGGGGGCGGCGTGGCCATCCAGGAACATGGTCAGCGGCCAGCCGCCCTGTTCGCCCAATTGGTGCAGGGCGCCCATATAGATCTGGTCCACATCGGGCCGCTCTTCGCGATCCACCTTGATGTTCACGAACAGGGCGTTCATGAGAGCGGCGACATCGCCATCCTCGAAGCTCTCATGGGCCATCACATGGCACCAATGGCAGGCGGCATAGCCCACGGACAGCAGCACCGGCTTGCCGGTGCGCTGGGCCTCCGTGAAGGCCTCGGGACCCCAGGGCCACCAATGGACCGGATTGTCCTTATGCTGGAGCAGATAGGGGCTGGTTTCGCCCCCGAGGCGATTGGCGCTCATGCTTCGGCTCCGTCTCGGTTCAGGTTCGCAGTGCAAAGGCCCGTTCAATGACCCGTTCTTCGGACACCATCTTCGCCCTGTCCAGCGGGCGCCTGCCATCCGGGGTGGCGGTGGTGCGGATTTCCGGACCCAACGCCCGCGCCGCAGCGCTGCATCTGGCCGGCGTGGTGCCGCCCGCCCGCGTCGCCCGCTACAGCCCGTTGCATCACCCGGTGAGCGGCGCTCTGCTGGACCGGGCCCTGGTGCTGTTCTTCCCCGGCCCGCGCAGCGCCACCGGGGAGGACATGGTGGAACTGCATCTGCACGGCGGCCCGGCTGTGGTGGGTGTCGTCCTGCGAACGCTGGGCGGTCTGCCGGGGTTCCGCGCCGCCGATCCCGGTGCCTTCACCCGCAGAGCCCATGCCAATGGCAAGATGGATCTGGCGGAGGTGGAGGGGCTGGCCGATCTCATCGCCGCCGAGACCGAAGCCCAGCGGCGGCAGGCTTTGGCACAATCGGCCGGCGCTTTGTCCCGCGCGGTGAGCGGCTGGCGCGAGCGCTTGATCCGGGCTCTGGCTTTGGTGGAAGCCACCATCGATTTCACCGATGAAGCCGACGTGCCCGAGGACCTCACCGGCCCGGCCCTGGCGGAAACCAGCCTGCTGCGGGCCGAGATCGCCGCCGCCGTGGCCGATGGGGCGCGCGGGGAGCGGGTGCGTGATGGGCTGGTGATCGCCATCGCCGGGCCGCCCAATGCGGGCAAGTCCACCTTGCTGAACCGCCTTGCCGGGCGCGAGGCGGCCATCGTCTCCTCCACCCCGGGCACCACGCGGGACGTGCTGGAGGTGCATCTGGATCTGGCGGGACAGGCGGTCACCCTGGTGGACACCGCCGGCCTGCGGGAGACCGAAGATGCGGTGGAAGCCGAAGGCGTGCGGCGCGCGCGGGCGCGCGCGGGGAGCGCGGATCTTGTGCTGTGGCTCGCGGACGACGGCACGCCGCCGCCGGACGATCTGGCCGGGGCGCTGGCGGTGCGGACCAAGAGCGATGCGGGGGAGGGGGCTTTTGTGCCCGGCGCCCTCGCCATTTCCGCCCGCACCGGCGCCGGCATGGAGGCGCTGCTGACGGAGATCGAACACCGCGCCGAGGCCCTCGGCGGCGGCGAGCCGGCCCTGGTCACGCGGGCGCGGCAGCGGTCTGCTTTGGCTGACGCTCTGGCGCATCTGGATGCGGCGCTGGGGCAGGGGGCTGGCGCGGAGGATCTGCTGGCGGAGCATCTGCGCCTCGCGGCCCGGTCGCTGGATGTGGTGGTGGGCCGGGTGGACGTGGAGGACGTGCTGGACGCGCTGTTCCGCACCTTCTGCATCGGCAAATAGGGGCGGGGTGTTTCACGTGAAACAGGGGCGGCGGCCTTGGTGGGGCATGCCGATATGTTTCACGTGAAACAGCGATCTGGAATCCGACACGCCCCCGGCCTGTGTTTCACGTGAAACACCCCCACAGCCCCAGGGAGTAGCCGGGAGGCGCTTCGGTCCTCATGCCCCTCATGGCGCCCCGAACATGCGGCGGGCGTCCGCCGGGCACTTGGCTGCGAGCGTCATGCGGTCGGCCCGGCGTGGATGGCCGGGACAAGCCCGGCCATGACGCACGCTCAGTTCGGCTCTGAGTGTTCCATCCCTGTGGGCCCGGCCGGTCGCCCTCCGAAGTGCGCCGAAGACGCCCGCATCGTCCTTCGCCTTGACGTCGCCGCGAAACTGCCGTTCCTGAGCGGCCAATCCCTTTCTCCGGCGGTCCGTCCGCCAAGGCGAGCCCGCGCGCGGGCCTGGACGAGCGATGACCGGCACAAGTCCATATGATGTGATGGTGGTGGGCGGCGGCCATGCGGGCTGCGAAGCCGCCGCTGCTGCTGCGCGCCTCGGCGCGCGCACCGCGCTGGTGACCCACCGCGCCGACACCATCGGCGCCATGTCCTGCAATCCGGCCATCGGCGGTCTGGGCAAGGGGCATCTGGTGCGGGAGATCGATGCCCTGGATGGCCTCATGGGCCGGGTGGCGGACCAGGGCGGCATCCAGTTCCGCGTGCTCAACCGCCGCAAGGGACCGGCGGTGCGCGGCCCCCGCGCCCAGGCGGATCGCAAGCTCTATGCCCAGGCCATGCAGGCGGCGCTCGCCGCGCAGGCCAACCTCACCATCGTGGAAGGGGAGGCGGATGATCTCACCCTCGACGCGGCCGGGCGCGTCAGCGGCCTGATCCTGAAGGACGGCCGTAGCTTCGCCTGCGGCGCCGTGGTGCTCACCACCGGCACCTTCCTCAATGGCCTGATCCATATGGGCGAGGTGCAGATCCCCGCCGGACGCATCGGCGAGGATCCGGCGCGCGGCCTGTCGGGCACGCTGGCCCGGCTGGGCCTGACGCTGGGCCGGCTGAAGACCGGCACGCCGCCGCGCCTGGATGGCCGCACCATCGATTGGGCGAGCCTGGAGATGCAGCCGGGCGATGACGAGCCGGAGGCCTTCTCGGCGCTCACCACCCATCTGCCCAATCCCCAGGTGGCCTGCGGCATCACCCGCACCACGCCGGCCACCCATGACGTGATCCGCGCCAATCTCTCCCGCTCGGCCATGTATTCCGGCCGCATCGAGAGCACCGGGCCGCGCTATTGCCCGTCCATCGAGGACAAGGTGGTGCGCTTCGGCGATCGCGACGGCCACCAGATCTTTCTGGAGCCGGAGGGGCTGGACGATCCCACCGTCTATCCCAACGGCATTTCCACCTCGCTGCCGGAGGATGTGCAGCTTTTGGTGCTGGCCACCATTCCAGGGCTGGAGCAGGTGGTGATGTCGCGCCCCGGCTATGCCATCGAATATGACCATGTGGACCCGCGCGAGCTTGCCCCCACCTTGGAGGCCAAGCGCGCCCCGGGCCTGTTCCTGGCCGGGCAGATCAACGGCACCACCGGCTATGAGGAGGCCGCCGCCCAGGGGCTCCTGGCCGGGCTGAATGCCGCCCGCCGTGCCGGGGGCGGGGAGGGCGTGGTGATCGATCGCGCCGAAGGCTATCTCGGCGTGATGGTGGATGATCTGGTCACCCGCGGGGTGAGCGAGCCCTATCGCATGTTCACCTCGCGGGCCGAATATCGCCTGACCTTGCGCGCCGACAATGCGGACCAGCGCCTCACCGCGCGGGGGCTGGCTTTGGGTCTGGTGGGCGCGGAGCGGGCGCGCGTGTTCGGCGCGCGGATGGAGGCGCTCGATGCGGCGCGCGATCGCGCCCGTGCGGTGAGCCTCACCCCCAATGAGGCTGCCAAGCACGGCTTGGCCCTCAACCATGACGGCCAGCGTCGCACTGCCTTCGATCTTTTGGCTTATCCCGACATCGGCCTGCCGGAGATCGCCAAGGTGTGGCCGGAGTTTTCCGCCCTCGCGCCGGCCATCGCCGCGCAATTAGAGATCGACGCCAAATACGCGGTCTATATGGACCGCCAGGCCGCCGACATCGCCACCTTGCGCCGCGACGAGGACCTGCTGCTGCCGGAGACACTGGCCTATGAGGGGCTGCCAGGCCTGTCCAACGAACTGAAGGCGAAGCTGGCGCGGGTGCGCCCGCGCACCATCGGCCAGGCCGGCCGCATGGAGGGCATGACCCCGGCAGCCCTGGCGCTGCTGGTCACCTATGCCCGCCGGCAAGGGGCCGTGCGCGCCAGCGCGTGAGGGGCGGGGCGCGCTGGCCAAAGGCACGGCGCATTGGCCTGTCAGGTCGTCATGCCCGGGCTTGTTCCGCGCATCCACGCGGATCGGCCCCGGCGCTGCATGTCCGGTCTCGCACCGTCGGCCCTGCGGGGATGGCCGGGACAAGCCCGGCCATGCCGAGCCGATACCTGCCCCTCTCCTCCAATCCTCTGACGCCTGAGGGGAGGGGGCTTGCGAGCGATGAGCCGGGGACGATCTGCTGAGATCAGGCCACGCTGTGGGCCGGCGCCTCCCAGGGGGCACGTCACTCGAACAGGTCGGCGTGGGTTCCGGCCCGCATGAAGATGATCTGCGCGTCGTCGATCTGGTAGATCAGCAGAAAATCGCCGCCGATGTGGCATTCGCGATGGTCTGCCCATTGGCCTTTCAAGGGATGGTCCAGCCATTCGGCGGGGAGCGCCGCATCGTTGGCGATCAGGAGGAGCATGGCCTCTTTCAGGCGCGGCATGTCGGTGCGCCCGGCGCGGGACAGACGCTCCCAATCCTTCGTGAACGCCTTGGTGAAATCGCCCGCGCGGGGCAGCTTGGCTGGCTTCGGGTCAGCGGGCTTTTTTGTCGAGGGCATCGATCACGTCCCGCCCTACGCGGAAGCGGGCCTGTCGCTCTGCCATCAGCGCGCGGGACTCGGCCATGGCCGCTTGGGTTTCGGCGTTGGGAACCTTCAGTTCCAGCGGCAAGGCCTTGTCATGGGCGATGCGGGTCAAGGTCATGCGCACCGCATCGGAAACGGTGAGCCCGAAATAATTCAGGACCGCCTCGGCCTCCGCCTTCACGTCCTCGTCGATCCGGGCGCGCACAAAAGCAGTGGGCATGGGTGTCTCCAGTCAACGCCTTTTGTAGCTCAATTGAGCTACAAAAGGAAGAAAGTCGGAGCGTCACCGACACGTCCGTGCGGGACGCGCGCTGATCTCCCTCACACCTTCAGCCGCAGCATCCGTTCCGCATTGCCGTGGGCCACCGCAATGCGCTGGGTGTCCAGCAGATTGGCGGCATCCATGAAGCGGCCGGCGGTGACGGAATCCTCGTACGGATAGTCGATGGAGAACAGCACCCGCTCCGCCCCCAGGGCGGCAATGGCGGCGTGCAGCGGCACCTCCGAGAACTGGCCCGACAAGGTGATGGCGATGTTCCGGCGGATGTAGTCCGACGGCGGCAGCTTGATCCGGCGGTCGGTCTCGGTCAGCGCATAGCGGCTGTCCAGGCGCCACAGCATGTAGGGCAAGGTCTCGCCCGCATGGCCGAGGATCACCTGGGCGCGGGGAAAGCGGTCGAACACGCCGGTCACGATCAGCCGCAGCGCGTGGGAGGAGGTCTCGGTGGTCCACTCCCACACCGGCTTGTCCAGTTCCGGCACCCCGCCCAGCACGTGGGGCATGACGAAGGCATCGCCGGGGTGGAGATAGAGCGGCACGTTGAGATCCTGCAGGCGCTCCCAGAACACGTCATTGCCGGGGGCATCCAGATAGACGCCGTTGGTGTGGTGATTGATCATCACGCCGCAGAACTTCAGATCGCGCACGCACCGTTCCAGCTCGTTCGCGGCGCCCTTGGGATCCTGCATGGCCACATGGGCAAAGCCCGCATAGCGGGTGGGCTGCTTGGCGATCTCGGTGGCCAGCACATCGTTGGACTGGGCGGCGAGACGGGTGGCGGTGGCGGTGTCCTTCTCGATCTGCACCCCCGGCCCGGAGACCGACAGCACCGATTTGGCGACGCCGGCCGTATCCATGGCCGCGAGGCGCTCATCGCCGAAATCGGCGAGGCGCCGCAGCAAAGTCGCCTTCTCGTCCGCCGTCACCTTGGGAAGGGCCTGGAGCAGATAGGGCAGCAAGGGCGGGGTGATGAAATGCTCTTCCAGAGCGATCTTCGGCAGCGGCTTGCCGGGCTGCGCTCGCCCCGCCGGATCTGCGCCGGGCTGGGGCGCTCCCGATGTCTGGGCGAGGGCGGCGACGGGCGGCACGGCCCCGCCGCCGAGACCGACCGCCGCGGCGGTGGCGAGGATGGAGCGACGGGTCACAGGCATGGGGCCCCCGAAATGGTGGATGGTCTCTGATACCACCATTTCACGCCCGCGTGGACAGGGGGCTGGACGGTGGGGCAGGGGGCTTCTGCCGGAGCGTCCGGCTCGCGCGGGACGGGCGTGAGAAAACCATCAGCCGGCTCTTCAGTTTCGCGTGGGCCGTTACCGCCGGAACCGGCGCGCGGGGCCGGCGCCGCAGGGGTGTGAATATCGGGGATGGCCCGCCGGGGCTCCGGCCGGTGGCCCGGTCGCCGATGGAACACATTGGCCTAAGCGGGGCCATAAAGCGGGCCATGCGGGGAATACGTGGGGCCATGCATGTCGTATAAGGGGGCCATCATGTTCCAAAACACCGGCCGCGAGGCCGTCTCCCGCATCGTTTCACGTGAAACATTGCAGCGGCTGGATCATCTGGCCGCCCTGCTAACTCGTTGGCAGAAGACGATAAACCTGATCGCGCCCAAGTCCCTTCCGGAGCTGTGGACGCGCCATATCGCCGATTCGCTGCAACTGCTTCACCATGTCCCCGATTCTCCCTTGCGCTGGGTGGATCTCGGCTCCGGCGGCGGGTTTCCCGGCCTCGTGGTGGCGGCGGTGCTGGCCGAACGGCCCGGCTCCAGCGTGATCCTGGTGGAGAGCGATACCCGCAAGGCCGCCTTCCTGCGCGAATGCGCCCGCGCCGCAGCCCTCCCCGCGGAGGTGGTGCCGGAGCGGATTGAGCAGGCGGCACCACGACTTGCCCCCGGCACCCAGGTGGTTTCCGCCCGCGCTTTGGCGCCGCTGCCGCGCCTGCTGGAGCTGGCCCATCCCTTCCTGGCCGCCGGCGCGCTCGGCCTGTTTCCCAAGGGCCGCGACTGGGAACGCGAATTGACCGAGGCCCGCAAAGGCTGGACACTGAGCCTCGACCTTCACCACAGCCTCGGGGATCCGCATGGGCGGATCCTGGCGATCACCGCCGCGGCGCCGGTTGTCCCGGCCGTCCGCGCCGATCCGGGCGGTGTTGCATCTTCATCGACCGACCGCGCGGCCCCCGCCGCCCGCGGGCGGACCGTCCAGGGGAATGCCCCATGACCCAATTGCCGAGCTCCGACCCCTTTGCGCTGAACCCGCTGCCCGGCGGCCCGGCGCCGCGCGTGCTGGCCCTGGCCAATCAGAAGGGCGGGGTGGGCAAGACCACCACCGCCATCAATCTGGGCACCGCTCTGGCGGCCATCGGCGAGACCGTGCTGGTGGTGGATCTGGACCCCCAGGGCAATGCCTCCACCGGGCTGGGCATCGATCGCCGCGCCCGCCGCCTGTCCACCTATGACGTGCTGAGCGGGGAAGCCTCCCTGCGCGAGGCGATCCTGGAAACCGGCGTGCCGCAGCTCTATGTGGCGCCCTCCACCCTGGATCTGTCCGGCCTGGAGCTGGAGATCGCCAGCGCCCGCGACCGCGCCTTCCGCCTGCGCAATGCGGTGCGGGCTTTGGCGGAGGATACGGAGGGGCCGCGCTTCACTTATGTGCTGATCGACTGCCCGCCCTCGCTGTCGCTGATCACGGTGAATGCCATGGCGGCGGCCCATGCCATCGTGGTGCCGCTGCAATGCGAGTTCTTCGCGCTCGAAGGGCTGTCGCAATTGCTCAAGACCGTGGAGCAGGTGCGCACCGGGCTCAACCCGACCCTGACCATCCATGGCATCGTGCTGACCATGTACGACGCCCGCAACAACCTCTCCGACCAGGTGGTGCAGGACGTGCGGCAGTTTATGGGCGAGAAGGTGTATGAGACGGTGATCCCGCGCAATGTGCGGGTGTCGGAGGCGCCGTCCTATGGCAAGCCGGTGCTGCTCTATGATCTGAAATGCGCCGGCTCGCAGGCCTATCTGCGCCTCGCCTCGGAAGTGATCCAGCGGGAGCGCGCGGCCCGCGCGGCGGCGGCGGCCTGAGCGGCAGGTGGCCGGCGGCGTGGTGAAGAAGGACGGAAAGCACATGGCGGATGAAGGTCGCTCGCGGCTGGGGCGCGGGCTTGCGGCCCTGATCGGCGACATGGGGGAGGGCGATACGCCCGACCGCGCGCCGTCCCGCGCCGGCGGCGTGCGCCGCCTGCCCATCGAGCAGGTGCGTGCCAGCCCGCGCAATCCGCGCCGCACCTTCAATGAGGAGGGGCTGGACGAACTGGCCAACTCCATCCGCGAGAAGGGCATCATCCAGCCCATCGTGGTGCGCCCGCAGAACGGGGCGTTCGAGATCGTCGCCGGCGAGCGCCGCTGGCGCGCCGCGCAGCGCGCCAATCTGCATGACGTGCCGGTGGTGGTGATCGAGCTCACCGACCGCGAGGCGATGGAAATCGCCATCATCGAGAATGTGCAGCGCGCCGATCTCAACGCGCTGGAAGAGGCCATGGGCTATGAATCCCTCATGGCGCAGTTCGATTACACCCAGGGGGACCTGGCCAAGGTGATCGGCAAGAGCCGGCCCCACATCGCCAACACCCTGCGGCTGCTGAAGCTGCCGGAGAGCGTGAAGGCCTATGTGGCGGACGGGCGCCTGTCCGCCGGCCATGCCCGCGCCCTGCTAGGGCATGAGGACCCCGAGCGGCTGGTGCGCGCGGTGGTGGAAAAGCGCCTCACCGTCCGCGACGTGGAAGCCCTCGCCAAGACCAAGCAGGCCCTCACCGGCAAGCCCTCGGTGGCGGCGGCGAAGGATGCGGACACGCGGGCGCTGGAGAAGCGCCTCAGCGATACGCTCGGCCTTGCGGTCAACCTGCTGGCCAAGGGCGAAGCGGGCGAACTGCGCATCCGCTATGGGGATTTGGACCAGCTGGAGCAGATCTGCCGCCGCCTCGGCGTGGAGTAGGCGGCGCGCGCCTGAAATGCCGCCGTCCACACTTCGGGCCTGCGGATCGGCCATCAGGCCCGCCCGGCGGGTCGGTGTGCGGTGCGATTGCCTTTTGGTAGGGCGGTGCCTGGGCGGAGGCAGATTCCCGCGTGACCCGTCCCGATGGCGTGATACCGTCATTGCGGTGTCATGGCCATGCGGCACCCAGGGGGCGTGAACCATAGCGCGCGGCTTCGGCCCGCTGGGGGGTGACCTGTGCCACATACCGCGACCCATCCCGCCGCCGCCCATCGCGCGGGACATCATCCCGCCGCCGAGCCGCTGGTGAAGCTCGACCGGGAAAAGAGCCTGCGGGAGCAGTTCCTGTTCTTCGCCGCGCTCATCGCCGGCCTTGGCTATGTCTTCTGGTCGATCTGGAGCGACGTGCAGAATGCGGCGCCCGGCTCGCTGACCTTCCTGCCCTTCCTGCTGCTGGGCCTCGCCCTGCTGATCGCGCTGGGCTTTGAATTCGTCAACGGCTTCCACGACACCGCCAATGCGGTGGCAACCGTCATCTATACCAACTCGCTGCCGGCGCATTTCGCCGTGGTGTGGTCCGGATGCTGGAATTTCATCGGCGTGCTGGTGTCCTCCGGCGCGGTGGCCTTCGGCATCATCTCGCTGCTGCCGGTGGAGCTGATCCTGAATGTGGGCTCCGGCGCCGGCATGGCCATGGTGTTCGCGCTGCTGATCGCCGCTATCATCTGGAACCTCGGCACTTGGTATCTGGGCCTGCCGGCCTCCTCCTCGCATACGTTGATCGGCTCGATCATCGGCGTGGGCGTGGCCAACCAGCTGATCCAGGGCAAGAGCGGCGTCTCGGGCGTCGATTGGGACCAGGCCGCCACGGTGGGCTACGCGCTGCTGCTCTCCCCGGTGGTCGGCTTCGTCGCCGCCGGCCTGCTGCTGCTGGCCATGAAGGCGCTGGTGAAGAATGCGGCGCTCTATCGTGAGCCCAAGGCCCACACCGCGCCGCCGTGGTGGATCCGCGGCATGCTGGTGCTCACCTGCACCGGCGTGTCCTTCGCCCATGGCTCCAACGATGGTCAGAAGGGCATGGGCCTCATCATGCTGATCCTGATCGGCATCGTGCCCACCACCTACGCCCTGAACCGCGCCGTGGCCCCCACCGAGGTGGCGCAGTTCCGCGCCTTGGCGCAGGTCACCCAGCAGGTGCTGCTGAAGAGCGCGCCCGGCGTGGCACCGGTGGCCGATCCCCGCCAGGTGCTCACCGTCTATGTGCGCGACCGCGAACTGCTGCCCACCACCGTTCCGGCCCTCGCCCAGGTGGCGGCCGAGGTGGGCAACACGGTGGCCGACCATGCCAACCTTGGCCAGGTGCCGCCGGCCGCCGTGCACAACATGCGCAACGACATGTATCTGGCCTCCGAGACCATCCGCCTAATGCTGAAGACCAAGCAGCCTGCGTTTGATGCGGAGACCCGCGAGGATCTCGCCGCCTTCAAGCGCTCGCTGGATCAGGCCACCAAATTCATCCCGCTGTGGGTGAAGGTGGCGGTGGCCATCGCGCTCGGCCTCGGCACCATGGTGGGCTGGAAGCGCATCGTGATCACGGTGGGCTCCAAGATCGGCAAGACCCATCTGACCTATGCGCAGGGCGGGGCGGCGGAATTTGTCGCCATGGGCACCATCTTTGCCGCCGACATCTACGGCCTGCCGGTGTCCACCACCCATGTGCTGTCGTCCGGCGTCGCCGGCACCATGGCGGCGAACCGCTCGGGCCTGCAGTGGTCCACGGTGCGCAACCTCGCCATGGCCTGGGTGCTCACCCTGCCGGTGGCGATCATGCTCTCGGGCAGCATCTACATCCTGCTGCGCCAGTTCATCTGAGCGGCCAAGCGACCTGATGACGATCGCACCGGCGCGGGCCTGGCGGCCCGCGCCGGTCGGCGTTTGGGGCCGCGCCGCGCTGTTGCGGCAAACCTCTGCATAGCGGTCAAATCCCGTGCCCGCCCGGTACCCTTGAGGGGGAGGGATGGGATAGCGTGCGGCCATGACCGACGACACCATGCCCGACCACGCCCTTGCGCCCGACGAGGCCCCTGTTCCCGCGGCGGAGCCGGAGCGCGATCCGGGCAAGGTCTCGCCGATGATGGCGCAATATGTGGAGATCAAGGCCGCCAATCCGGGCAGCCTGCTGTTCTACCGCATGGGCGATTTCTACGAATTGTTCTTCGAGGATGCGGAGGCCGCCTCCCAGGCCCTGGGCATCGTGCTGACCAAGCGCGGCAAGCATCTGGGCGAAGACATCCCCATGTGCGGCGTGCCCATCGTTCGCTCCGAGGAATATCTGCACAAGCTCATCGCCCTGGGGTTCCGGGTGGCGGTGTGCGAGCAGTTGGAGGACCCCGCCGAGGCCCGCAAGCGCGGCGGCAAGAGCGTGGTGCGCCGGGATGTCACCCGGCTGGTGACGCCGGGCACCCTCACCGAAGACGCGCTGCTGGATGCCAAGCGCGAGAATGTGCTGCTGGCCGTCGCCCGCACCCGCGGGGCGGGGGAGAGCGACTTTGCCTATGCGCTCGCCTTTGCCGATGTCTCCACCGGCTCGTTCCGGGTGACTGCCACCACTGGCGAGACCTTGAGCGCCGATCTGGCGCGCATTGATCCGGCCGAGGTGCTGGTCTCCGACGCGCTCTATGACGACGACGAGCTGCGCGCCTTCTGGCGCGAGCTGGGGGTGCCGGTCACACCGCTGCCCAAGCAGAGCTTCGACGGCCCCAATGCCGAGAAGCGCCTCGCCGGCTTCTTCGGGGTGGCCACCGCCGAGGCGTTCGGCGCCTTCACCCGGCCGGAGCTGATCGCCGCTGCCGCCATCGTCGCTTATGTGGAGCGCACCCAATTGGGCGCCCGCCCGGCGCTGGCGCCGCCGCAGCGGGATGCGGATGGCGGCGCCATGCTGATCGATGCGGGCACCCGCGCCAATCTGGAACTGGTGCGCACCACCGGCGGCGAGCGGCGCGGCTCGCTGCTGGCGGCGGTGGATCGCACCGTGACCGCCGCTGGCGCCCGGCTGCTGGCGCGCCGGCTGGCGGAGCCGCTGACGGAGCTGCCCGCCATCCGCGCCCGGCACGATGCGGTGGCCTTCCTGGTGGAGGAGACCGAGCTGCGTGAGACCTTGCGCCGGCGCCTCGCCGCCGCGCCGGATCTCGCCCGTTCCCTCTCCCGCCTGTCCTTGGGCCGCGGCAGTCCGCGCGATCTCGGCGCCATGGCGGCCGGCCTGCGGGAAGGGTTTGCGGTGGCGAGCGCCTTCGCTGTGGAGCCGCCGCGGGATCTGGCCCGCTGCGCCCAGGCCCTGGCCCAGGTGGATCTGGCGCTGGCGGACGATCTGGCCGCCGCGCTCGCCGACGAATTGCCCTACAACCGCCGCGACGGCGGCTTCGTGCGCCCCGGCTATGACGCCGATCTCGATGCCACCCGCGCCCTGCGCGACGAGAGCCGGCGGGTGGTGGCGGCGCTGGAGCGGCGCTATGCGGAGGAGACCGGCATCCGCTCGCTGAAGATCCGGCACAATGCGGTGCTGGGCTATTTCGTGGAGGTGACGGCGCAGAATGCGGACCGCCTGCGCGAGCCAGCCTTTGCCGCCACCTTCGTGCATCGCCAGACCATGGCGGGCGCGGTGCGCTTCACCTCGGTGGAGCTGGGCGATCTGGAAAGCCGCATCGCCAGCGCCGGCGAGCGGGCGCTGGGCCTGGAGCAGGCCATCTTCGACCGGCTCACCGGCGCCGTGGTGGCCTCCGCCACCCCCATCCGCGCCGCGGCGGAGGCTCTGGCGGAACTCGACGTGCTGTCCTCTTTGGCGCGCCTCGCCGTGGACGAGCGCTATGTGCGCCCGGAGATGACCGAGGGCGTGGACTTCGCCATTTCCGGCGGCCGCCATCCGGTGGTGGAGCAGGCGCTGGCGCGGGGCGGCGGGCCGTTCGTGGCCAATGATTGCGACCTCTCCCCGCCAGACGGGCAGGCGGATGCGCGGATCTGGCTGGTGACCGGCCCCAACATGGCCGGCAAGTCCACTTTCCTGCGCCAGAACGCTTTGATCGCGGTGATGGCGCAGGCGGGTTCGTTCGTGCCGGCGCGCAGTGCGCGGGTGGGGGTGGTGGACCGCCTGTTCTCCCGCGTCGGCGCCGCCGATGACCTGGCGCGCGGGCGTTCCACCTTCATGGTGGAGATGGTGGAAACCGCGGCGATCCTCAATCAGGCCACCCGGCGCTCGCTGGTGATCCTTGATGAGATCGGGCGCGGCACCTCCACCTTCGACGGCATGTCCATCGCCTGGGCGAGCCTGGAGCATCTGCACGAGACCAACCGCTGCCGGGCGCTGTTCGCCACCCATTTCCACGAGCTGACCGCGCTCACCCAGCGCTGCAACCGCCTCGCCAATGCCACTGTGAAGGTCACCGAATGGCAGGGCGACGTGGTGTTCCTGCATGAGGTGGTGCCCGGCGCAGCCGACCGCTCCTATGGCATCCAGGTGGCTAAGCTCGCCGGCCTGCCCAAGGCGGTGATCGCGCGGGCCAAGGCGGTGCTGGCGGAGCTGGAGGCGGCGGAGCGGGTCTCGCCGGCGCAGCGGCTGCTGGATGAACTGCCGCTGTTTGCCGCCGCCGCGCGCCCGGCGCCGCCGCCGGCGCTGGCCGTGGGGTCGGGGCCGGCGGACCCGGTGCTGATGGCGCTGGGGGCTATCGATCCGGACACGCTGACGCCGCGGGCGGCGCTGGAGGCGCTCTACCGGCTCAAGGCATTGCTGGCGGAAGGGCTGGACGAGGGGTGAGGGCCGGCGCGGCCCCTCCAGATGGCTGAGCGGCAGCGCCGCTCAGCTACCGGCCTCAGTTGGCATCGGGCTGCGGGATGATGGGCGGCGGCGGGGCCTGATACAGCTCACCCCAGGCGGAGAAGGCATCCTGGAACGCCTGCTCTCCCACCGGGCCCTTCTCAAAGGCCAGGATCGCGCGCTTGTTGTTGGTGTAGACGATGGGGATGTCGATCCATGGCCGGGTCTGCAGCAGTTGCAGATTGCGCTGGCGATCCACCGGCACGGCGGAGAGGCCCACCAGGAAATAGGTCGGGCTGACCCGCACCGAGAGGCCGGCCAGCGGCGCGCCCTGGGCCTGCTCGGTCTGTTTCACCCGCACGCCCGGCACATTGCTGATGCCGCCATAGGGGAAGTCGGGGGGCAGATTGAACGAGATCTCGATGGTGTGCGAGGCCGGCAGCGTCTGATCAAGATTGCGCCGCAAGGTGAAGCTCACGCCGATCTTGCGCTCGGGAATCTGGATGTCGGCGCGGATGCCGATGTCCGGCGGCAGGCCCGGGCCACCGTTCACGGTCTCGGTCTTCCAGGTGACGGTGCCTTCGAACTGCTGCAGCGCCTGGGCATTGCCCGGGCTTTCCTCATAGAGGATGGCGCGCTGGGTGGTCTGGGCATTGGGATTGCGCGGCGAGGTGGTGGCCGCGGCCGGCCGTCGGCTGGCATCCGCGGGCGCTTGGGTCACGCGGTCGCTGCTCTTGGGCTGGTCGGGCACGGCGGCGGGCGCGGCCGGCGTGGTGGCGGCGGTCTGCGGCGCGCTGGAGCCGAACAGGCCGGCGATGGCATCGCGCTTCACGACCCCAAGGGCGATGCCGCCCAGGATCAGCACCGCCAGCAGCAGGAACACGGCGATGCGGGTCCAGGGCGTGCCGCCCTCGCCATCCTGCGCCTCGCGGGCGGCGGTGCGGCTGCGCACCTTGCCGCCGCCAATGCGCGGCCGGCGCGCGGCATCGGCCTCCGCTTCGGCTTCGGATTCGCTGGTGTCCACCGGCTCGGTTTCGGCGGGCGGCGGCTCGTCCATCGTCGGGGGCGGCGAGGCGGCGCGGGAAAAGGACGGACGGCCCGCGGCGCGGACGATCTCGGTGGTGTCTTCGGGGTGGCGTTCCCGCCGCGGCGTCAAAGGCGCGTGCGGGGCCGCTTCCCGGCGGGGCTCGGGCCGGGGCGGCGGCGGGGGGGCAGGGGGCGCCTCGTGGGCATAATCGGCCTCGATGCGCCGGATGGCTTCTTCCAGACCCAGACGCTCGCGGCCGATCTCGCCCTCCGGGAGCGGGGGATCGACGCTGCGCAACTGCTTCAGGAGGGCCGCCCGCGCCCGGTCGAACACGATCTTGCGGGTCTCGCCCGTATTTTGGGCGAGCCCGGAGATCGCGCGGACCAGGAGAGGATAGTAATCAGCCATCGAGGGGGCACTTTGCGGTCAAAACAGAAAACTTCGGTTAAGCCTGGAAGGGATTGTGAACCAGGATCGTGTCGTCGCGTTCCGGGCTGGTGGACAGCACGGCCACCGGGCAGCCGATCAATTCCTCGATCCAGCGCACGTATTTGACCGCTTCCGCCGGCAGGTCCGCCCAGGAGCGGGCGCCTGCAGTGGAGACGTTCCAGCCGGGAATGGTCTCGTAGATCGGGGTGGCGCGCGCCTGGGCGCCGCTTTCCGCCGGGAGATAGTCGATCTTCTCGCCGTCCAGCATGTAGGCGACGCAGACCTTCAGCTCCTTGAACTCATCGAGCACGTCGAGCTTGGTCAAAGCGATGCCGTGGATGCCGCAGGTGCGCACGGTCTGGCGCACCAGCACCGCGTCGAACCAGCCGCAGCGCCGGGGACGCCCGGTGACCACGCCGAATTCGCGGCCGCGCGAGCCCAGCAGCTTGCCGTCGTCATCCAGCAGCTCGGTGGGGAAGGGGCCTTCGCCGACGCGGGTGGTGTAGGCCTTGGTGATGCCCAGCACGTAGTCCAGCGCGCCGGGCCCGACGCCCGAACCGCTGGCGGCCGAGGAGGCCACGGTGTTGGACGAGGTCACATAGGGATAGGTGCCGTGGTCGATGTCCAAGAGGGCGCCCTGGGCGCCCTCGAACAGGATCTTCTTGCCGTCGCGACGGGCCTTGTCCAGCAGCTCCCACACCCGGTCCATGAACGGCAGGACCTTGGGGGCGATGGCCAGCAGTTCGGCCACCAGCGCATCGGCGTTCACTTCCTCGAGCCCGAGGCCGCGGCGCAGCAGATTGTGGTGGGTCAGCAGCCGTTCCACCTTGGCCGGCAGGGCTTCGGCATCCACGAGATCCACCAGGCGGATGGCTCTGCGCCCCACCTTGTCCTCATAGGCCGGGCCGATGCCGCGCTTGGTGGTGCCGATGCGGGTGCCGGCGCTGGCGGCATTCTCGCGCAGCGCATCCAGCTCCCGGTGCAGCGGCAGGATCAGCGGCGTGGTCTCGGCGATGCGCAGGCGATCCGGCCCCACATGCACGCCCTGGCTGGCGAGACGCGCCAGTTCATCCACCAGCGCCTGGGGATCCAGCACCACGCCATTGCCGATCACCGACAATTTGCCCGGCCGCACCACGCCCGAGGGCAGCAGCGACAGCTTGTAGGTGATGCCGTTGACCACCAGCGTATGGCCGGCATTGTGCCCGCCCTGGAAGCGAACCACGACGTCGGCCTGCTCGGAGAGCCAGTCGACAATCTTGCCTTTACCTTCGTCGCCCCATTGAGAGCCGACCACGACCACGTTGGCCACGGGTGGGATCCTCCACCATACGGGCCCGGGACGGGCCACGCGAACAAAGCAAAGCCCCGGCTTTGGGTCCGGGGCCTCATCAGGTGCCTCTTAAGGGATAGAGGGGGGAGTGGCAAGGTTTGCCGCGCCCCCCGGCGTGCGCGCGATGCCGCGCGGTGGCCTCAGCCGCTGTTGCGCAGGCCGGCGGAGATGCCGTTGATGGTCAATTGGATGCCGTGCAGCACCTGGTCATCCCCCTCGTCCCGCCGGTGCAGCTTCAGCAATTCCACCTGCACATGGTTCAACGGATCGAGATAGGGAAAGCGGTTGCGGATCGAGCGATCCAGCAGCGGATTGGCCTCCAGCAGGGTCTTCTGGCCCATGATGGCCAGCAGGCTGGTGATGGAGCTTTGGTATTCGGCGCTGATGCGGCCGAAGATGCGGGTGCGCAATTCCGCGTCCGGCACCAGTTCCGCATAGCGCGAGGCCACCGCCAGGCTGCTCTTGGAGAGCACCATGTCCATGTTGGACAGCAGGGTGCGGAAGAACGGCCAGTCGCGATACATCGCCTGCAGGAAGGCGATGCCGGTGGTGGGGCGCGCCTCCACGAAGGCGGCCACGGCGGTGCCGAAGCCGTACCAGGCGGGCAGCATGAGCCGGCATTGCGCCCAGGAGAACACCCAGGGAATGGCGCGCAGGGATTCGATGGCGCGGGTCTTGTTCCGCGAGGCCGGCCGCGAACCGATGTTCAGGGTGGCGATCTCGTTGATGACCGTGGACGACCAGAAATAGTCCTCGAAGCCGGGGGTCTCGTAGACCAGGGATCGATAGGCGGCGAAGGCGGTCGTGGACAGCTCCTCCATGGCCGCGAGAAAGTCCGGCCGCGGCCCGGGCTGCTCCACGTCCAGCAGCGTCGCCTCCAGGGTGGCGGAGACCAGGATTTCCAGGTTGCGGCGTCCGGCCTCCGGCGTGGAGTATTTCGACGAGATGATCTCGCCCTGCTCGGTGATGCGGATCTGCCCGCTCACCGCGCCCGCCGGCTGGGCGAGAATGGCGTCATAGCTCGGTCCGCCGCCGCGGCCCACCGAGCCGCCGCGGCCGTGGAACAGCCGCAAGGTCACCTTGTGGCGGGCGAACACCTCGATCAGGCCGATCTCCGCCTTGTAGAGTTCCCAGCCGGAGGAGACGAAGCCGCCGTCCTTGTTGCTGTCGGAATAGCCCAGCATCACTTCCTGGACGCCGCCGCGGCTGTCCACCAGGGCGCGATATTCCGGAAGGCCCAGCACCTGATCCATTACGGTGGCGCAGTTCTGCAGATCGGCGATGGTCTCGAACAGCGGGATGATGTGGATGGCGCTGGTGCCGTGGGCGCTGACCAGCCCCACGTCTTTGAGCAGCAGGGCCACCTCCAGCATGTCCGAGACCCCTTCGGCCTTGGAGATGATGCAGTTGGGAATCACCGCCTCGCCCAGGCTGGCATGGGCCTGCGCCGCGGTGCGCAGGATCGCCAGTTCCGATTGGGTCTCGTCCGTATAGGCGAGGAAGGGCGAGGCCAGCGGGCGCGGGTTGGTCAGCTCCGCCCGCAGCAAGGCGATGCGGCCGGCTTCGTCCAGATCGCCATAGGCGGTGCCGGGGGCGGCCTGCTCCAGCAGATCGGCCACGGTGCGCGCGTGCACGTCGGAATTCTGCCGCAGGTCGATGCTGGTGAGGTGGAAGCCGAACGAATCCACCGCCCGGCGCAACTGGCGCAGCCGGCCGCGGGCCAGGATGCGCGAGCCGTTCTCCATCAGCGACTGGTGCAGGACGTCGAGATCGGCGCGGAAGGCCGCCGCGTCCGGATAGGGCGTCGGCTCCCCCTCGGTGGCAGGGCCGGGGCTGCGGCCGGCATCCTCGCCCTTCTGGGCGGCGATGGTGGCCCGAAGGCGGCTGTGGATGCCGGACAGGGCGAGGCGATAAGGCTCGTCCCGGTGCTCCAGCGCCCGGTCGCCGGAGCGCGCGGCCAAGGCGGCCAGATCCGGGGACACCCGCACCAGTCGGCTGGCCAGGGACAATTCGTTCAGCAGGCTGCGCACCTGCTCCTCATGAAAGGCCATGGCGCGGTCGCGATGCCGACGCACGGTCTCGCGCAAGACATCGGCGGTGACGAAGGGATTGCCGTCACGGTCGCCGCCGATCCAGCTGCCGATGCGCAGGAAGGCGGGCACTTCGGCGCCGGCGGGCGCGGGCGCGTTGGCCTGCGCACCCTCCAGGGCGTCCAGATGGTCCTCGATGGCGCACAGCAGCCGCGGCACCTCGGCGAGGAAGGTGTAGTCGTAATAGGACAGGCCGTTGGCCACCTCGTCGAGCACCGTGAGCTTCACCCGCCGCAACAAGGCGGTCTGCCACAACGCCAGGATGGCGCGGCGCAGGCTTTCCTCCTGCACCCGGGCCTCCTCCGGCGTGGCCTGGACGCGTTCCTTGAGCTTCAGAAGCTCCGCGATCTCCATCTCCCGGTTGAGCGTGCTCTTTCGGCGCACTTCGGTGGGATGGGCGGTCAGCACCGGGCTCACCAGAGCCTGGGCGAAGAAGTCGCGCAGGCCGGCGGCATCCACGCCGGCTTTCTCGGCGCGCCCCAAGGCGTTGGCCAGCGTGCCCGGGCGGGGGGCGGAGCCGGCGATGGCATGGGCCCGGTTGCGGCGGCTGTGGTGCTGGTCTTCGGCGATGTTGGCGAGATGGGAGAAATAGCTGAAGGCGCGGGTGATCTGGACCGCCACCTGCGGCGGCATGCCCTCCAGCAGCGCGTTCAATTCCTGCCGCGCGGCTTCATCGGCATCGCGATGGAAGCGGATCGAGGTCTGGCGGATCTTCTCGACCAGTTCGTAGATCTCGGCCCCCTCCTGCTCCCGCACCGTGTCGCCGAGGATGCGTCCCAGAAGCCGGATGTCGTCGCGCAGCGGCGTATCCTTGTCGCGCTCGGTGCCGTCCGTATCCGCCATTACTGCCCAAACCGCGCTCGACATGTCGCCCCCTTGGTGTGTGTGGCCGGGCGCGGTTACCACTACCCCGTGGGGCCATTTAGAAGAGTTTTTGGCCGGAACGAAAGAGCGCGGGGGTCGCACGCCCACATTCAGACCATATTCGCTTTCAATCGGAACGGTACCAACGGATGCTTGCCAGACCGGGTGCTACCGGTCAGGTTCCGGGTCCATGCCAGGGGTGGTCAGGCGGCGAAGCTTGGTGGTGGGGGATACATGTCTTTTGCTCAGTTGCGTCAGCGTTGGCCGGCGCCGAAGACCGATACAGCGCTGACGGCGGCAGTGCGGGCGGCGCGCCCGGCCCTGGTGACGGCGGTGGTCTTCAGCCTGTTCATCAATATTCTCGGCCTCACCGGGCCGCTCTACATGATGCAAGTCTATGACCGGGTGCTGAGCAGCCGGAACATCGCCACGCTGGTGGTGCTGACCGTTCTGATCGCCATTCTCTATGCGGTGTCCGCGGCGCTGGAATCCCTGCGCACCCGGCTGCTGGTGCGCTCGGGCCTGAAGTTTGACGAGGAACTGAACGAACACGCCTTCGATGCGGTCCAGCGGGCCTCCTTGCGCAAGCCCTCGCCCTCCCATGTCCAGGCGCTGCGCGACACCGACACGGTGCGCGAATTCTTCTCCGGTGGCGGCCTGGTGACGCTGTGCGATCTGCCGTGGGTGCCGATCTATATCGCCTTCGCAACCGCGCTCAGCCCCTGGTACGGCGTGCTGGCGGTGCTCAGCTGCGTGATTTCCGGCGCCCTGGCGTTTGCCAATGACCGGGCCACGCGCAAACTGCTGGACCAGGCCACCAAGGCCAATATCGCCGCCGCCAACCAGGCGACGACCACCTTTCGCAACGCCGAGGTGCTCCAGGCCATGGGCATGGTGGCGAGCCTGCGCCAACGCTGGGTGCGCAGCCATGGGGAAGCCCTGGGCTGGCACGCGGTGGCCTCCGATCGCGGCGGCGTGCTGATGGCCGCAACCCGCTTCAACCGCATGTTCATGCAGAGTCTGATCCTGGGGCTGGGCGCCTATCTCGCCATCAACCGCGAGATCAGTCCCGGCATGATGATCGCCGCCTCGATCATTGTCGGGCGCTGCATCCAGCCGATCGAAATGGCGATCGGCAACTGGAAGGGCATCGTCAACATGCGCTCGGCCTACAACCGGGTGCAGGAGCTGATGCGCGCCGTGCCGCCGCCGGGCGAGCGCATGCGCCTGCCGGCCCCGCGCGGGGTGGTGCAGGTGGAAAATCTCATCGCCCATGCGCCGGGCACGGATTTTCCGGTGTTGCGCGGCATCTCGTTCGCGGTGCCGGAGGGAGCGGTGCTGGGGGTCATCGGTCCCAGTGCCGCCGGCAAGTCTTCTCTGGCCCGCGTGCTGGTGGGCGTGTGGCCGGCCACCGCCGGCGCGGTGCGCCTGGATGGGTCGGACCTGCGCCATTGGGACCCGGAGCAACTGGGCTCGCACCTGGGCTATCTGCCGCAGGATGTGGAGCTGTTCGCCGGCACCATCGCCGACAACATCGCCCGCTTCGGCGTGCGTGACGAAGCCAAGATCGTGCAGGCCGCCCAGATGGCCGGCACCCATGAGATGATCCAGCGCCTCGCCAATGGCTACAACACCGACATCGGCGACGGCGGGGCTTCGCTGTCCGGCGGCCAGCGCCAGCGGGTGGCCCTTGCCCGCGCGCTCTACGGCATGCCGGCGCTGATCGTCCTGGACGAGCCCAACGCCAGCCTCGACGCCGCCGGCGAGCAGGCGCTGATCCTGGCAGTGCAGGCGCTCAAGAAGGCCGGCCGCACGGTGATCCTCATCACCCACAAGACCAACAATCTCAGCCTGTGCGATCTGGTTCTGCTGCTGAACGAAGGCACCGTTCACGGCTTCGGGCCGCGCGACGAAGTGATCGCCAAGCTGCTGGGGCCGCGTCTGGTGCAGCCGGGCGCCGCGCCTGCCCGCAGCGATGGCGCTGCCGCCGCGGCCGGAGCCTGAGGAGGACGCCATGTCTCAGAATGCCGACATCATCCCCACGGCGCCCGCCGCAACCTCGGTGCCGGAGACCGCCTCCGCGCCCGCGGTGGCGCCCCGTCCCGCCACCGCGGTCACCGATCCGCGGCCGGCGCGGACCGATTTCTCGGCCCGCCCGCCAGCGGCCAGCAGCGATTTTCGGCGGGTGGCGGCCATGGGTTATGGCCTCATCTTGCTGACCTTCGGGGTCGGCGGCGCGTGGGCGGCGCTGGCCAATATCGACAGCGCGGTGATTGCGCCCGGCGTGGTGTCGGTGGAAAGCAAGCGCCAGGTGGTGCAGCATCTGGAAGGCGGCATCATCGCCCAGATCGACGTCAAGGACGGCCAGACCGTAAAGGCGGGCGACCTGTTGTTCCGCCTCGACCCCACCAGCTCGAAGTCGAGTTACGATGCGCTGCGCGGCCAGCTGGACTCGCTCACCGCCGCCGAGGCGCGGCTGGAGGCCGAGCGGGCCCAGGCCGACAGCATCACCTTTCCGCCTACCCTTCTGGCGCGGGCGGACGAGCCGATCGTGAAGGCGGCCCTGGCGGACCAGCGGGCGCAGTTCCGCGACCGCAAGGCCTCGCTCAACGGCCAGATCGACATTCTCAACAGCCGCGCCCGCCAGGGCGAGACCGAGGTGGACGGCCTGCGCCGTGAGCGCGAGGCGCTGGACAGCCAGCTATTCTTCATCGAGGACGAACTGGCCGGCATCCGCTCGCTCAGCGACAAGGGGCTGGTGTCCAAGCCGCGGCTGGCGGAATTGCAGCGGGAGAAGGCCCGTCTCCAGGGCATGGTGGGGCGCAACACGGCGGATTCCGCGAAGGCACAGAACACCATTGGCGAGATGACCCTGCAGATCCAGCAATTGCTCCAGAAGCAGCAGGAGGACATTGCCGGGCAGATGGTGGAGACGCGGCAGAAGATCTCCGACATCAAGGAGAAGTTCAATGTCTCGGAGAATGTGCTGAAGCGGGTCGACATCCGCGCCCCGCGCGACGGCGTGGTGCAGAACATCAATCCGAAGATCTACACCCTGGGCGCCGTGGTGCGGCCCGGCGACACCTTGCTGGAGATCGTGCCGCAGAATGACGAGCTGATCGTCGATGCCCAGGTGCCCACGACCGATATCGACCGCCTGCATGGCGGCGTGACCGGGGTGGAGGTGCGCTTCCCCGCCTTCCATTCCCGCACCACGCCGCTGATCCTCGGCGATCTGCGCAGCGTGTCGCCGGATCGGCTCATGGATGAGACCACGCACCAGCCCTATTTCCAGGCGGTGGTGGCGGTGTCCAAGACCGACATTCCCGACGACATGAAGGCCCGCCTGCGGCCCGGCATGCCGGCGGAGGTGGTGTTCAGCACCGGCGAACGCAGTGTGATGAGCTATCTGACCCGGCCGCTGGTGGATGCGGTGTCCAAGTCCATGCGGGAGAAATAGTCCCACAGGGTGAGCGGCGCCGCTGCGTCAGTGCGGCGCGGCCAAGGGCGCGGTGGGAAAGCGGGCTCGATCCGCGGCCGCCACCGACCCCCATTGCGCCAGGAAGGCCCCGGCCTCGGCGGCATCAAAGCGCGGCGGCGGACCGCGATCCCGCCGTACCCGGGCAAAGGGCGTGACCACGACCGAGAGACCCAGGAGGCGTTGGCGCAAGGCCATGTCCGCAGCCTGATAGTCCGGCGGCACGCGCGGGTCGAACCCGTTGACCGCTTCCAGCGCGCTCTTGCGGGCCGCCATCAAGGGCGAGATCGGCACGGCAAAGTCGCGATGGACAAACCCTTGGCTCGGCCAGGTGCGCGGCGAGAAGCCGAACACGGATGCCGCCACATCGGCGCCGTCCGATCCGCCCACCAGAACCCGGCCGCTCACCAGCCCCACCGTCCGCTCGGCGGCGAGGCCCACCAGGGCGTCGATCCAGTCGGCCGTCTCCGGGATCATGCCCGTCTGCAGGAACACCACCAGTTCGCCGCGGGCGGCGCGCCAGAGGGCATTGCGATGGCCCGCGGCCCCGGCCGCGTCCGGCCCGTCGAGGCGGCGCCAAGCCAGCGGGTGCTCGCCGCCGGCGGCGCCGCCCGTCTCCAGCCGGGCATCGGCCAGCACCTCCAGGCGATCGAGCGGCCAGGGTCCGGCCGCCAGGGCCTCCAGGATGGGAGCGAGGCGCCGGTCCCCGTCCGGGTCGGGGCCGGGCTGGACCACGATGCTGACCTGCGGCGCCGCCGCAAAGGTCCGTCGCACCTGGCAGGTGCCCCGCCGTTCGCCCTCGCTGATCCGCCATGGGGCGCCGGCTGCCGCATTCCAATGATCCAGGACGGTGCGCCGCGCCCCGGCGCTGGTGCGGCTCAGCGCACTGGCGTGGGCGAAGTGCAAGGGCAGGTGCTCCATCACCAGCCCATGCGACAGGGCCCGCAGGGCGATATCATATCCCGCCGCCGCGCCGGCCTCCGGCCGGACACCCCCCAGCGCCGCCAGCGCCGAGCCGCGCACCAGCAGCGGCAGGCCGACAAAGTCATAGGCCGTCAGCAAGGTGAGACCCGCGGCGGGCTTTGGGCCGCAGGACGGGCCGAACGGAAAGCCATCGAGGCCGTACAGCAGGTCCACGTCCGGGCGCGCCTGGGTCAATGTCCACACCACCCGGCGCAGCCTCCGGCGCAGCAGGGTGAAGGGGCGGGCCAGGGCGATCCAGTCGCCCGGCCCGTCAAAGCCGCGCCGCCCCGGCGTCCGCGCGGGAACGGGGATGCGGACCAGCCGGATGGGGCCGGAGAGCTGTGGCGCCATCAGGCGGCCACCAGGGTGCGGGTCACCTGCGCCATGCTGGCCTCCATCCGTGCCGCCACCGCCGCCGCCGACAGCCGCTCGGCCACCCGCGCCCGCGCCTTGACCCCGAGGCTGAGGTCGCCCCGCTCTGCCAGATCGGCGGCGCGGGTCAGCGCGTCGGCCAGGGCGCCGATGTCCACTTCCGTCCAGGCGCCGCCTTTGGGATAAGGTCCGTTGGCGTCCGCGAGGCGGACCAGACGACCGGGCACCGGAAAGCCGCAACTGGCATCCAGGAAGTCGCGATTGCCGCCGTAATCGGTGGCGACCACCAGCTTCCCGCGGGCCATGGCCTCGGCAATGGTCAGGCCGAAGCCCTCCGAGCAATGGGGCGAGGCGTAGATATCGGCCGCATCCATTAGCGCCGCCATCTGCTCCTCGCGCAGCGGCGCGGTCAGCAGGGTGAGGGTGGGATCGACGGCGGCGATGGCGGACAAGGCGGCCCCTTCCGCCGGCGCTTCCGACAGGTTCTTGGTCTTCAGCACCAGATGCCAGCCGCGGGCGCCCAGCCCGGCGGCGGCAAACGCCTCCACCAGCGCCATGGGGCGCTTGCGGGCCATGTAGCTGGCGCCATCGAAGGCATAAAGCACCATGCGCCGGTCCACGCCCGGCCAATCGCCGACGGTCCCCCCGACGGGGGGCGGCGCCACCGGCACCACATGGGGCATCACATGCACCGGGCGGGTCGTCCGCTTGGCGATGGCGTCGGCGCAGAACTGGCTGGGGGTCCAGATGGCATCCACCCCATCCATCACCGGCCCCCACGCCGGCGGCACCGCGTCCATCTCCCAGACGAACACGCCGATTCGGGCATGGGCGGTGCGGACGATCCGCTTCTGATCATCGGTCAACAGGCCGGTCCAGCTGTCGGGATTGAGGCCGACGATGGCGATGTCGGCAGGGCCGGAGAAGCGCAGCACATCGGTGGACACCGGCAAGCGGGCATGGACGTGGAACGGCCGGTGGATGGGGTGGAGATTCAGCTGATGGCGGGTGTGCCAGAGCGCCGAGAGATACCCGCGGGCGCCAACGCCCAGGCCATTCGAATAATTCCAAGGCGCGATGAAGGCGAGTCGGAGCGGCACCTGCGAAGAGGGTCCGTCCTCATGCTTCATACGCGGCCTGCCTTCCTTTGGAGTCGCGCCCGAATCGCAGTCACCCATATAGTGGTTCGGATCCTCAGCTTCCAAACGAATCGACCGGCATGGCGACAGGATCCGTTCGACGTTGACAGGGTTTCGGGCCACTCCTAGGGTGCCGCCCCCAAGGCCGACACGCCGCAAAAAGCGCGCCGACTCCGGCAAAATTGCAGCGCGGCGCCACTTCTTTTGTTCAGGGGGAGCATGGCTCTATGAAGATCCTGGTACCCGTCAAGCGCGTGGTCGACTACAACGTCAAGGTACGGGTGAAATCTGACGGATCCGGGGTCGAGCTTGCCCACGTCAAGATGTCCATGAACCCGTTCGACGAGATCGCCGTCGAAGAGGCGCTGCGGCTCAAGGAAGCCGGCATCGCGACGGAAGTGGTGGCGGTGTCCATCGGACCGGCGCAGGCCTCCGAGACCATCCGCACCGCGCTGGCCATGGGCGCCGACCGCGGCATCCTGGTGAAGACCGACGCGCTGGTGGAGCCGCTGGCGGTGGCCAAGATCCTCAAGGCGGTGATCGCCGAGGAAGCGCCCCGGCTGGTGATTCTCGGCAAGCAGGCGATCGATGACGACGCCAACCAGACTGGCCAGATGCTGGCCGCGCTGCTGGGCTGGGGCCAGGGCACCTTTGCCTCCAAGGTGGTGATCGACGGCGACGCCGTGCTGGTGACCCGCGAGATCGACGGCGGGGCGCAGACCGTACGCCTGGCGCTGCCGGCCATCGTCACCACGGACCTGCGCCTGAACGAGCCGCGCTATGCCTCTTTGCCCAATATCATGAAGGCGAAGAAGAAGCCCATCGACGAGAAGACGCCGGACAGCTACGGCGTGGACGTGACGCCGCGCCTCAAGGTGCTCACCACCGCCGAGCCGGCGGGCCGCAAGGCCGGCGTGAAGGTGGGATCGGTGGCTGAACTGGTGTCCAAGCTCAAGGACGAGGCGGGGGTGATCTGATGGCAACGCTGCTTCTCGCCGAACACGACAACACCGCCCTCAATGGCGTGACCGCCAAGGCGCTCACCGCCGCCGTGGCGCTGGGCGGCCCGGTGCATGTGCTGGTCGCCGGCCAAGGCGCCAAGGCGGTGGCCGATGCCGCCGCCACCCTCGCCGGTGTGGACAAGGTGCTGCTGGCGGACGATGCGCTCTATGCCCATCGCCTGGCCGAGCCGCTGGCCGCCCTGCTGGTCTCGCTGGCCGGCGGCTATGACGCCATCGTCGCCCCCTCCACCAGCATGAGCAAGAATGTGCTGCCGCGCGTAGCCGCACTGCTGGACGTGATGCAGCTGTCCGACATCACAAAGGTGGTCTCGCCCGACACGTTCGAGCGGCCGATCTATGCGGGCAATGCGGTGCAGACCGTGCAGAGCACCGACCCCAAGAAGATCATCACCGTGCGCACCGCCTCCTTCCAGGCCACCGGCACCGGCGGCGCTGCGGCGGTGGAGAGCGTGGGGGCGCAGACGGATCCCGGCGTGTCGTCCTTCGTGGACGAGAGCCTGGCGGTCTCCGACCGGCCGGAACTGACGGCGGCGCGGATCATCGTCTCCGGCGGCCGGGCCATCGGCTCCAAGGAAAAGTTCGCCGAAGTGATCGAGC
Organism: Azorhizobium sp.; assembly: GCA_965227945.1. Taxonomy (GTDB): domain Bacteria; phylum Pseudomonadota; class Alphaproteobacteria; order Rhizobiales; family Xanthobacteraceae; genus Azorhizobium. Next base: position 1,402,496 of record CBDDGQ010000006.1, read on the forward strand.
CCTTGGCCGACGTGCTTGGCGCGGCGGTGGGTGCCTCGCGCGCCGCGGTGGATGCGGGCTATGCGCCGAACGACTGGCAGGTGGGCCAGACCGGCAAGGTGGTGGCCCCCGAACTCTATGTGGCCATCGGCATTTCCGGCGCCATCCAGCATCTGGCGGGCATGAAGGATTCCAAGGTCATCGTGGCCATCAACAAGGACGAAGAGGCGCCGATCTTCCAGGTGGCCGATTACGGCCTGGTGGGCGACCTGTTTGCCATCGTGCCCGAACTCAAGGCCGAGATCGCCAAGGTCAAAGGCTGAATTTCAGATCGGCGCGACCCGCTGAGGTCGCGCCGCCCGCAACCGAGAGCCGAAAGACCACAGCATCATGCCGCTCGAGATCAAGAAGGTCGGAGTGATCGGCGCCGGTCAGATGGGCAACGGCATCGCCCATGTCTGCGCGCTGGCCGGCTATGACGTGGTTCTGAACGACCAGGATCCGGACCGCGTGCGCGCGGGCCTTGCCACCATCAATGGCAACATGGCCAAGCAGGTCTCCAAAGGCACGGTGACCGAGCAGGCGCGGCAGGATGCGCTGAAGCTGATCGTCACCGCCGACACGGTGGACGGCCTGGCCGAATGCGATCTGGTGATCGAGTCCGCCACCGAAAAAGAGGACGTGAAGCGCAAGATCTTCGCCGGCGTCTGCGAAGTGCTGCGGCCCGATGCGCTGCTGGCCAGCAACACGTCGTCCATCTCCATCACCCGCCTGGGGGCATCCACCGATCGCCCGGAGCGCTTCATCGGCATTCATTTCATGAATCCGGTGCCGCTGATGGAGCTAGTGGAACTGGTGCGCGGCATCGCCACCGATGACGACACCTTCGAAAGCGCCAAGCAGTTCGTCACCCGCCTGCACAAGACCTATGCGGTGGCCGAGGATTTCCCGGCCTTCATCGTCAACCGCATCCTGCTGCCGATGATCAACGAGGCCATCTACACCCTCTATGAGGGCGTCGGCTCCGTGGACGCCATCGACCGCGCCATGAAGCTGGGGGCGAACCATCCCATGGGGCCGCTGCAACTGGCGGACTTCATCGGCTTGGATACCTGCCTCGCCATCATGCAGGTGCTCCACGAGGGTCTGGCGGACAGCAAGTATCGGCCGTGCCCGCTGCTGGTGAAATATGTGGAGGCCGGCTGGCTGGGCCGCAAAACCCAGCGCGGCTTCTACGATTATCGCGGCGAAAAGCCCGTCCCGACCCGCTGATCCGGCATTGCCCCCGCCCATTCCCTCTCGCCGCCCTCCTGCCGGGCGGGGAGGGACTGGGGCGAGGAGGTGTCGCGATTGGCTCCGGGCCTGGTCAGCGCGGCCCGGAGGCGCGGAGGACGGGAACCAGCATGGGCACCCGGCGCGCATAAGCGTCATAAGCGGCGCTGCCCAGTTCTGCGCGCAGCGCGGTCTCTTCCAGCCGCGCCTTGATCAGGATGCCGATCAGCACGAGGAGCCCGCCCAGCACGGCGGCGAGGGTTCCGCGCAGTAGCACCGATGCGATGATCGCGAGCAGCAGGCCGGTGTAGATGGGATGGCGCACCAGCCCATAGGGGCCGCTATCGACGATGTGGTGGTCGGGCTTGATGGTCACGGCGCCTGACCACAGCGCCCCCAGATGGAGGCGCGCCCACCAGCAGACGGCGAAGCCGCCCAGCGCCAGCAGGTCGATCAGCCACGCGGCGGGAACCGAGGGATGCCACAGCTCAAGATTCCAGCGGTTATGCATCGGCCCGATCATCAGCGCGCCGCCCAGGAGAATGGCGACCTGATAAAGCCGCGCCCTCCGGCCCCGCTCGATCTTCTTGGGCGGGCTCGACCACCGCGCCGCCACCAGCCATCAGATGGCTCAGATCCCCCAAAGCCAGGGCAGGAAGGATTCTGGTCTCATGGCCGGAGGCCCTCAGATGCTTTTGGCGGTAATCTGCTTGATCAGTCCCAGCGCGTCCGGCGAGGCCCATTCCGCCGGGCCCGCCAGATAGCCGATCTCGCACCCCTTGGCGTCCACCAGCAGGCTGGTGGGCAGGCCGAAGCCGCGCCCGACGCTACGTAGCGCCTGGAAGGTCTTGGTGTCCGGATCCGCATAGAAAGCCAGCGAAGCCACGCCGATCTCCTTCAGGAAGGCCTGCGGCTTCTTCGGGTCGCGGGTGTCGAGATTGATGGTCACCACCTGGAACTTGTCACCGCCCAGTTCCCGCTCCAGGGCGTCCAGCGCCGGCATCTCCTTGCGACACGGCACGCACCAGGTGGCCCACAGATTGACCAGCAGCACCTTGCCCTTGAAGTCCGCCAGGGTCACCGGCTTGCCGGCGGCGTCGCTGAAGGCCAGCGCCGGCATCCGGCGCGGGGCCGTGGCCAGCGACAGCGCCGCCATATCACCGGTGGCCAAGGGGGCCAGCGTCTTGGCCAGCGTCAAAGCGCCGCCGCAGTCGGGATCGGCAAGAGCTGCGGTGGCCGCCGGCACGGTGCCATCGGCCTGCGGTTTCGTCGCGGACGCATTGCCGGGAAGGCCATTCATCCCGTATAGGGCGAGCGCGCCGACAATGGCCCCTGCCACCGTCGCTCCCGCCACCAGACCGATCATGCGCCATGGCCCCGTCCGGGCCGGGCGCGGTTCGACGGCAGAGGGGGGCGGCGGCGCGGGGTCAAGGTCCGGGCGCGGCACGTTGGGTTCGGTCATCACCGGAGGTCCGTCATGAGCAACAAGATGTGGGGCGGGCGGTTCTCCACCGGGCCTGACGCTATCATGGAGGAAATCAACGCCTCCATCGGGTTCGATCAGCGTCTCTACGCCCAGGACATCGCCGGTTCCAAGGCCCATGCCGCCATGCTGGCGGCGCAAGGGATTGTGGCGGCGAAGGATGCGCAGAAGATCCAGAAGGGTCTAGACACGATCCTGTCAGAGATCGAAGCCGGCACATTCACCTTCCGCCGCGACCTGGAGGACATCCACATGAATGTGGAAGCCCGCCTCGCGGAGCTCATCGGCGCCCCCGCCGGGCGCCTGCACACCGCCCGCTCGCGCAACGATCAGGTGGCCACCGACTTCCGGCTCTATGTGCGCGACACGGTGGATGCCCTCGACCTGCAGCTGGCGGATTTCCAGCGCGCTCTGGCGGAAAAGGCGCTGGCGCACGCGGATACGGTCATGCCCGGCTTCACCCATCTCCAGACCGCCCAGCCGGTGACCTTCGGCCACCATCTGATGGCCTATGTGGAGATGGCGAGCCGCGATCGCGGCCGTTTCGCCGACGCCCGCAAGCGCCTCAACGAATCGCCGCTGGGCTCTGCGGCCCTGGCCGGCACCTCCTTCCCCATCGATCGCAACGCAACCGCTGCGGCGCTCGGCTTCGACCGGCCCACCGCCAATTCGCTGGATGGCGTGTCCGACCGCGATTTCGTGCTGGAATGCCTGGCGGCGGCGTCCATCTGCGCCATCCACCTATCGCGGCTGGCGGAAGAGATCGTGATCTGGACCTCGCCCTCGTTCGGGCTGGTCAAGCTGTCGGACGCCTTCACCAGCGGCTCGTCCATCATGCCGCAGAAGCGCAATCCCGATGCGGCCGAATTGGTGCGGGCCAAGGCGGGCCGGATCATCGGCGCGCTCACCGGCCTGATGGTGGTGATGAAGGGCCTGCCTTTGGCCTATGCCAAGGACATGCAGGAAGACAAGGAAGGCGCCTTCGATGCCTTCTCCGCTCTGTCGCTGGTGATCGCCGCCAGCGCCGGCATGATCCGCGACCTGGAGCCGGACGCGGCGCGCATGAAGGCCGCCGCCGGCCAGGGCTATTCCACTGCCACTGATCTGGCGGACTGGCTGGTGCGCACGATCGGCATTCCGTTCCGCGACGCGCACCATGTCACCGGCCGCATCGTCGGTCTGGCGGCCGAGCGCGGCATCCCGCTGCACAAGGTCCCGCTGGCGGATATGCAGGCGGTGGAAAAGCGCATCACCCAGGACGTGTTCTCCGTGCTCTCCGTGGTGCGCTCGGTGCGCAGCCGGACCAGCTATGGCGGCACCGCGCCCGCTCAGGTGCGGGCGCAGGCGCGCCGCTGGCTGAAGAAGCTCGGCCCGGCGTGAGCGCGCCGCGCTTCACCCCGGCCTTTCGCGAGCAGCTTCAAGCGCTGTTCGCGTGGCGCCGGGATGTGCGCGCGTTCCGCACCGATCCGTTGCCCGCGGGCCTGTTGGAAGAGTTGGTGGCCACCGCCTGCCTGGCGCCCTCGGTGGGCCTCAGCCAGCCCTGGCGGTTCGTTGAGGTGACCGATCCGGCACGGCGGGCCGCCGTGCGGGCGAATTTTGCCGCCTGCAATGCCGACGCTTTGGCGGCGCAGCCGCTGGAGCGGAGCGCCGCTTATGCCCGCCTGAAGCTGGCGGGCCTCGACGATGCGCCCTGCCATCTGGCGGTGTTCGCCGATGGCGAGACGGGGCAGGGCCATGGCCTCGGGCGGCGGACCATGCCGGAAGCCATCGACTATTCCGCGGTGCTGGCCATCCACACCCTGTGGCTGGCGGCGCGGGCGCAGGACGTGGGCGTGGGCTGGGTGTCGATCCTGGATCCGGCGGGTCTGGCGCAGACCCTGGAGGTCCCGTCCACCTGGCATTTCGTGGGCTATCTGTGCATCGGGTATCCCGAAGCGCCCCATGATCTGCCCACCCTCGAGACTGCCGGCTGGGAGCAGCGGCGTCCGGCCGAGAGCTTCCTGCTGCGCCGATGAGCGATGTCCCGCCGCCAGCCGGTGCGGCGGTGGCGGCGCGCGCAGGGGCTCGCCTTTGCGGCGCCGCCCGCTATAGTGAGCGCGATTTTTCCCGAGGTGGTTCCGTGTCCCGACGTTTCCGCATCCCCGCCATCGTCCTGGTCCTGGCCTGCGCCGGGGGCTTGGCCGGCTGCGGCGTGAAAGGCCCCCTGGAGCCGCCGCCCAAGGCCGCTGCCGCCGGCGGCGCGAGCCCGGCCAGCAGCTCGCAGGCCGCGGCGACCCCCGCGACCCCGGCCGCAGAGACCGGATCTCCCGCGGCGGTGGCCATGGCCCCGGCGACGCTCGGCAGCGATACCAGTTCTGCCAGCTCGCCGTCCGCGAACACGCCGCAGGCTGCGCCTTTGTCGACCCCCACCTCCACCAGCGGCGTCGCCGCCGCAGCGGCCCCGTCGACCGGCTGGCAGAAGCCGAAGTCGACCCATGCCGGCACCCCTTCCGGCGCGCCGGTGAGCATGGATCAGATCAAGCGACCGGACACGCCGTTCATTCTCGACGGCCTGCTCTGATCCAGCCAGCCTGACCGGCACGGGCGATCCGGCACGCGCGGGCGAAGACCGGACGGCCGGCGTCGGACGCCAGACCGCATTTGCTTAAGGTGACCATGCACCATTTCGTTTATCACGACGGCCGTCTGCGGGCGGAGGATGTGGACCTGACGGCACTGGCCGACGAGGTGGGCACCCCGTTCTATTGCTATTCGACCGCGACCCTCGAACGGCACTACCGGGTGTTCAAGGCGGCGTTCGCCGACCGCGAGATGTTGCTGTGCTACGCCCTGAAGGCCAATTCCAACCAGGCGGTGATCGCCACCTTGGCACGGCTCGGGGCGGGCGCGGACATCGTGTCCGGCGGCGAACTCAAGCGCGCGCTGGCAGCGGGCATTCCGGCCGAGCGCATCGTCTTCTCCGGCGTGGGCAAGACCCGAGATGAAATGGCCCAGGCGCTGCAGGCGGGCATCCTGTGTTTCAATGTGGAGAGCGAGCCGGAGCTGGCCGCTTTGTCGCAGGTGGCGGGGGCGCTGAACCGCGTTGCGCCGGTCTCGATCCGGGTCAATCCGGACGTGGATTCCAAGACCCATGCCAAGATCTCCACCGGCGGGGCGGAGACCAAGTTCGGCATTCCCATTTCCCGTGCCCGCGACGTCTATGCGGAAGCGGCGAAGCTGCCGCATCTGTCGGTGACCGGCGTCGACATGCATATCGGCAGCCAGATCACCGACATGGCGCCGTTCGCGAATGCCATCACCTTGCTGGCCGAACTGGCCCGCGACCTGCTGGCGCAAGGGCACCGGCTGCGCCATCTGGATCTGGGCGGCGGTCTGGGCGTGCCCTACGCCGCCTCCGACCCCGTGCCACCCGCGCCCGACGCCTATGCCGCTGCGGTGACCCGCGCGCTGGGCGGCCTCGATTTGCCGCTGGTGTTCGAGATGGGGCGGATGATCGTCGCCAATGCCGGCATCCTGGTGGCCCGCGTGCTCTATGTGAAGCACGGCGAAGGCAAGACCTTCGTCATCGTCGATGCGGCCATGAACGATCTCATCCGTCCGACGCTGTATGACGCCCATCACGACATCCTGCCGGTGCATCAGCGGGCCAATGCCCGCGAGGTGCGGGTCGATGTGGTGGGGCCGGTGTGCGAGACCGGCGACTATCTGGCGCTGGACCGCCTGATGCCGGACGTGGTGCCTGGCGACCTGGTGGCGGTGATGACCGCCGGTGCCTATGGCGCCGTCCAGGCCAATACCTACAACACCCGCCCCCTGGTGCCGGAAGTCCTGGTGCACGGGCCGATGGCGGCGGTGGTCCGCCCGCGGGTGGATGCGGATGCGCTCATCGCGCTCGATCGCCTGCCGTCCTGGATGGAGTGAGCCGCCGGCCGGATGGCCAGCGGATCACGGCCGGCGGTCGCGCTTTGGCGTGAGGGTGGCAAGGTCCGCCTCGGACATGGGGCGGGCAAAGTGGAAGCCTTGCACCTCGTCGCAGCCGCCCTTGCGGAGCCAGGCGAACTGGCCGGCGGTCTCCACGCCTTCTGCCGTGACCGCCAGCCCAAGGGCTCGCCCCAGGCCCAGGATCGCCTCGACAATGCCCTGGGCGTCGCGGCTCTGGTCGAGATCGCCGACGAAGCGGCGATCGATCTTGATCCGGTCGAAGGGGAAATGCCGCAGGTAGCTCAGCGATGAATAGCCGGTGCCGAAATCGTCCATGGCCAGGCGCACGCCGAGATCCTTGATCTGCAACAGCACATCGAGCGCCTTCTCGGTGTTCTCCAGCAGCACGTTCTCGGTGATCTCCAATTCCAGCCGGTTCGCCGGCAAGCCACTCTCCTTCAGCGCCGATTGGATCGCCTGCACCAGTTGCGCGCCCTGGCGGAACTGCACCGGCGAGACATTCACCGAGACCGTGAGGTCCGGCCATTTGGCGATAGTGGCGCAGGCTCGGCGCAGCGCCCATTCGCCCAGCGGCACGATGAGCCCGGTGCTCTCCGCCAAGGGAACGAACTGATCGGGGTTGAGCAGCCCGAAGCGCGGATGAAGCCAACGCACCAAAGCCTCCACCGCCACCAATTCCAGCGTCGCCACCGCGAAACGCGGCTGGTACAGCAGCACGAAGTCTTCGCTGCCTACGGTCCGTCGCAGGTCATGCTCCAGCGAGCGCTTGGCCAGCACCTGCTCATTCATGTCTGCGGTGAAGAAGCAGCAGCCCGGGGGATCCTCCGCCTGGGCTTGCCGGAGCGCCAGTTCCGCGCAGCGCAGCAGCCCGTCGGGATTGAGCGAATCGCCCGGCGCCAAGGCGATGCCGATGGCGCAGGTGACATGGACCTCATCCCCTTCCGGCAGGTAGAAGGGCGCTGCGATGGCCGCCTGCAACTGGGCGCACACGGCCTGGATGTCGGACACGCGGCCGGGTCCGGTGGCCACCAAGGCAAAGTCGTCAGCGCCGAGGCGCGCCACCAGGTCGTTGTCGTGCACGCTGTGTCGCAGGCGCTGGGCGGTCTCGGTCAGCACCTCGTCGCCGGCCGGAAGGCCGAAGCGCTCGTTCACCGCCTTGAAGGCCACCAGGCCGATGCGGAGCACCGCCACCATGCGTTGGCCCTCACGCGCCCCGCTGACGGCGCCGGCGAGGAATTCCATGAGCAGGGTGCGGTTCGGCAGGCTGGTGAGGGGATCATAGAGCGCCAGGTGCTCCACCTTGCGATGGGCCTCCACTTCCGCGGTGATATCCGTGGCGGTGCCCCGAAAGCCGACCACGGCCCCGTCCACATTTCGCACCGCCTTGGCCGCCAAGCGGCACACGCGGACCACCCCGTCCGCGGTGATGTAACGGCAGCGCAGGGGAACCAGCGGCCGATCAGTGGCGCGGGACACCCAGGCTTCCAGCGTGTCTTCGCTGGCGTGCAGGATGGTCTGCAGCGGTTGGCCGAGCAACGTCGCCGAGGCCCGCCCGGTCAAGGCTTCGAACCGCTCCGACAGATAGGTCAAGGTCAACTGCGCGTCCGATTCCCAGATCCAGTCGGATGCGGCCTCGACCACATCGCGGAAGCGGGCTTCGCTGGCTTGCAGGGCTTCGCGCTTGGCAGAGACGTCACGGGCGGTCCGCTCCATCATGCGGGCACTGGTCGCGGCGCGACCGAGTGCCAGCCAGGTGAGCGCCACCAGCGCACCGCCGCACGCGGCAAACCAGGGCAGGACCATCGTGGCCATGGATTTGCCTGGCAGGTCGTCCGTCCAGCTCAGGGAGAGAGGCGGGCCGTTCAGGGTGGGCACTGCCAAAGCGGTTTCGCCCCCCCGGCTCAGGTGCAGGTCGGTCAAGGCCGCGAACGCACCGATGCGAATCAAGGCTGGCGGCGACAGAAAACGGACGAACATGAGCCGGCTCGGCAACCCGTCTGATGGGGTCAGTGTCCGGTCGGCGCCCGGGGTGATGGGCGCCACCCCCACCAAGGCGGGCTCCCCATCCACCCAGAGCAAGCCATGAACCAGATGGTGGAAGGCCTCGCCCAACAGGTGGGCGCTGCCGTCCGGCAGGCGCGCCCGGGCCAGATCCTCGGGGCGACCCCGCGCCAGCGCATAGACCAGCCTGTCGTCCGGCGCGATGACATAGGCATTGTCGATGCCGAGCTGGTTGTAGATCTTGGTGCCGAAATTGTCCTGCACCTCGGCCCACTCGGCATTCACCGACAGGTGCATGCCACGGTAGGTTTGACTGCTCTCCGCATAGGATGACACGGCCCGCACCAGACGCGCCTCATCGGCCTGGAGCGCCGTCTGCACCTGGGTTTGGGTGCGCATGCTGGTGCGCACATCCTGGTGCTGAGCCGCCTGCATCAGGAGCGCGCCAGCGGCCAGATAGGTCGCCGCGACCAGAGCAGCGATGGCCGGGAGGGTCCATTTGGCAAAGATCGTCGCGCCCGCGGTCTCCCGCGAACCCAACCACGAACGCAACATGTGATTCCCAACGCCCAGACCGAACCGCAACCATACTAAATGGCAAGCATAGTTCCTCACAGCGGCACTCTGGTTGCGCTGATGTCGCAGCGCACGCCACGGCTGCTGCGGTGCTCTGGCGCCCGAATGCAGCGCACCGGGGTGGCCCCGACAGGGTCCGGCGTGGGAATCCTTGCGCCGCAGCCGTGCGTGCGAGCGGTAAGGGAAGCCGCGGCGATTTCAGAGGGTTATTTAACTATGGAAATAAATCATCGACATGGATGAAAATAATCATTCAGCCGCCCTCCGGCGGGGGCGGGGGCACCGCCAGGTCGAGATCCACCCGCGCCAAGGTAGGATCGTCCTCCCCCGCGCGCACCGTGAAGCCCAACTCCTGCGCCAGATGCAGCATAGGCAGATTCTCCCGCAGCACATCGCCGAAGATCCGGCGCAGGCCGCGTTGGCGGGCATAGGCGAGGATCTCATTCATCAACCGATAGCCCAGGCCACGCCCCTTCATGTCCGAGCGCACCATGACGGCATATTCCGCCGCCTCATTGTCCGGGTCGGCAATGATCCGCACCACCCCCAGGATCTCGCCGTCGGCCGCCACGGAGACCAAGGCCATTTCCCGATCATAGTCGATCTGCGACAGGCGGGCCGCCATGAGGTGGGGGAAGTCCTTCAGTGAGCCCAGAAACCGCATGCGCACGTCGCGTGGATCGGAGCGGCGCACCATGTCCCCCAGCGCCGGCTCATCCTCCGGCCGGATCGGGCGCAGCAGGAGCGTTTCCCCGTCGGTCAGGGTGATGGTGCGGGACAGGGCGCTGGGGAACGGCTTGATGGCAAAGCGTTCCGTCCCCGCGCCACGGGTGGGATGCACGACGATCCGGGCATCGAGGGCGATCACGCCATGCTCGTCCGCCAACAGCGGATTGATGTCCAATTCGCCGATCTGCGGCAGATCGCCCAGCAACTCGGCCACTTTCACCAGCGTGTTGGCAATGGCGTCCATGTCCGCAGGCGGACGGTCGCGATAGCCGGCGAGGCGGCGGGAGATATGGGTGCGCTCGATCATCTCGCGGGCCAGCCGGCCGTTCAGCGGGGGCAGCGCCACCGCCCGGTCGGCGATCACCTCCACTGCGGTCCCGCCCTCGCCGAACAGCACCACCGGCCCGAAGGTCTCGTCATTGGCGATGCCCGCGATCAGCTCCACCGCATGGGGGCGGCGGATCATCCGCTGGACGGTAAATCCTTCGATCACGGCGTCGGGCGCGCGCTCGTGCACGGCCGCCAGCATCAGCGACGCGGCTTCCTCCACCTGGGCCGGGGTGCGCAGGTCGAGGCGCACGCCGCCCACGTCAGACTTGTGAATGATGTCGTCGGAGAGGATCTTCAGCACCACCGGACCGCCGATCCGGGCCGCAACCTCACCCGCCTCCGCCGGGTCGCGGGCGATGCAGGTCTCCACCACCGGAATGTCATAGGCGGCCAGCACCGCCTTGGCCTCGACCTCGGTCAGCACACTGCGCCCGGCGGCGACGACCGCATCCACCAAGTTCCTAGCCTTGTCGCGGTCCGGTTCGTCGAAGGTGCGGGCGGGCGGCGTCTCCATCAACAGGGTCTGATTGCGTTTGTAGGAGACCAGATGACCGAACGCCCGCACGGCCTCGTCCGGGGTTTCGTAGGTGGGGATGCGGTGGGCGGCAAACCGGCGGCGCGCTTCGCTCGCCGCCGTGTCGCCCAGCCAGCAGGTCAACACCGGCGCGCGGGAGCGATGGGACAGCACTTCGATCACCGCATCGGCGGCATCGGCACTGTCGGCCACCGCGGTGGGGCAGTTGAGCACCAGGGTCGCGTCGGAGCCGGCATCTTCCAGCAAGGCCGTCAGGGCATCGGCATAACGCTTGCCCGGCGCATCGGCGGCGATCCCCACCGGATTGGCGTGGGACCATTGGGCGGGCAGCAGCCGGTCGAGGCGGGCAAGGGTGTCCGGCGCGAGGCTCGCGAGATGCCCCTGGGAGTCCTCCAGCGCATCGGTGGCCAGCACGCCCGCCCCCCCGCTGTTGGTGAGAATGGACAGCCGGTCGCCGGCGAGGCGGATGCCGGAGGCCAGCGTGGTCACCGCCTCGAACAATTCCCGCAGCTCATAGACCCGGAGCATGCCGGCCCGGCGGAAGGCGGCGTCATAGACCGCATCGGTGCCGGCCAGCGCCCCGGTGTGGGACAGGGCCGCCTTGGCGCCGGCGGCGCTGCGCCCGGCCTTGATGACGATGACCGGCTTGGACCGCGCGGCGATGCGACCGGCGGACATGAACTTCCGCGCATTCAGGATGCTCTCCACATAGAGCACGATGGCGCGGGTGCCGGAATCCAGGGCGAGGTGGTCCAGCATGTCGCCGAAATCCACGTCGGATTTGTCCCCCAGCGAGGCCACGTGGGAGAAGCCGAAGCCGCGCCCGTCGGCCCAGTCCAGCACGGCGGTGGACATGGCGGCGGACTGGCTGACGAAGGCGACATCGCCCTTGCGCGGCATCAGATGGGCGTAGCTGGCATTGATGCGCGTCGCGGTCGAGATGAAGCCCAGGCAACTGGGGCCAATGATGCGCAGCAGATGCGGCTTGGCAGCATCCAGCATGGCCTGGCGGAGCGCCGGGCCGTCGGGGTCGGCGCTGCCGAAGCCGCCGCTGATGACCACCGCGGCGCGGCATCCCTTGGCGCCAAGATCGGCGATGGTCTGAGGAATGGTCTGCGGCTGACCGACGATGACAGCCAGATCCACATCGATGGGCAGGTCCGCCACCGAGGCATAGTTCAGCGAGGAGCGCACCGCCCGTTCCTTGGCGTTGACGCTGAGGATGGGGCCGTCGAACCCCGCCTCGAACAGGTTCTTGGCGACCACCGCGCCGATGGTGCCGGGCCGGTTCCCCGCCCCGATGAGGGCAATGGCCCGGGGATGGAACAGGGCATCGAGGTTGCGCGTGGTCATGGGCGGCCTTCAGGGCTGTGCGCCGCGGGGGCGCTCGCGCGGGTCCGACGAAGGCGGATCGTCCGCCTTCGGCACACACTGACGGGCAATGGCGGGACTGGAAAGGGGCTGGGGGCCTGAGGACGCCGGCGGACACCGGCGGCATGAGACGGCGGCACGATTAGCGGCGTGCCAATGAGCGGCTATCGCACGGGGCGGGCGAAGGTTTCGCGCACCGCATCGCTGAGCGCGTTGGAGAACAGCGGTTTCTCGATGATCGCGACGCCAGCGGACGACGCGCGGGTGCGCACCAGGGCGGTGGGGTGGGTGGTGATCAGGATGGCGGGGAGAAGCACGTTGCGGCGCTTCAATTCGCGCAGGAGATCCAGGCCGTTCTGGCCGGGCAAATTGTAGTCCACCACCAGGCAGCCGGCATCCGGCAGATCGGTCACATGCAGGATTTCGTCGGGCGTGGCGAAGATCCGCACATCGAACCCTTCCAGCTCCAGGGCGAACTTCAGGGAACCGCGGACGGCCGGGTCGTCGTCCACCACCAGGACCACCTGGGGGGCGGGGCCAGAAATCGGTTCGTCATCGCCGATCAAGAGCATCTGGCCTCCCGTGACCCGCTGGTTGACGATGTGGCCTCATGACAGGACATTCGTCGGGGGTCGGGTCGCATGCCTTGAGATAGATCAAGTCCTGCGGTCTACGGTTTTACCACCGTCTCCGGTGGCGTAATGCCGGCCATCAAAGCCATCCGGACCAGTTCCGGCAGGCTGCCCGCCTGCATCTTGGTCATCACGTTGGCGCGATAGACCTCCACCGTGCGCGGGCTGATGCCGAGGTCATAGGCGATGGTCTTGTTGGCAAGGCCCGCCACCAGGCATTCCAGCACCTGGCGTTCCCGCTGCGACAGCGCGCCGAGGCGCCGCGTCACCTCCACCCGCGCCTCGTCCGCACGACCAGTTTCGGCGCTGCGGTTGAGGCAGGCGCGCACGGCGCTGAGAATGGCGGTGTCGTCGAACGGCTTCTCCAGGAAATCGGCGGCGCCCAGCTTCATGGCTTCCACCGCCAGCGGCACGTCCCCGTGGCCGGTCATCACGATCACCGACAGCCCGGCGCCACGGTCCTTGAGCTCCTTGAGCAGTTCGACGCCGCTCATGTCCGGCATCCGCACGTCGGTGACCACGCAGCCGTGGTCCAGCGGGACGCCCGCCCGCAAGAAAGCGGCAGCGGAGACATGCTGACTCACCACCAGACCGGCGCTCTCCAGCAGAAAGGCGAGGGATTCGCGCACCGCGTCGTCATCATCGATCACATGGACCGGTCGCGCGTCAGGCATCGTTCAGGGCCTCCTCGTTCACGGTCCTTAAGGTGAAGCGGAAAATGGTGCCACCGCCGGGATTGGGCTCGGCCCAGATCCGCCCGCCGTGCGCTTCGATAATGGTCCTGGAAATGGACAGTCCCACGCCCATGCCCTGGGCCTTCGTTGTGACGAAGGGCGTGAATAACTGTGCATTCATCTCGGAAGAAATGCCATGGCCCGTATCGGACACCGATACGACGACCATTTCATCTTCGGCAGGGGCAGTTTGCACCAAAAGGTTGCGGACCGGCGTGGCCATCATGGCTTCCAAAGCGTTGCGCATCAAATTCAGCAATACTTGCTGAACCTGCACCTTGTCGGCGAGCACGAGGTCGCAGGCCGGATCAAATTGGAACCGCACCTGAATTCCGTGCTCCTTGGCTCCCACCAGCGCCAGGGCGCTGGCTTCCTCCACCATCTTGGACAGCACCTCCAGACGACGCTCGCTCTCGCCACGCGAAACGAAATCGCGGAGCCTGCGAATGATCTGGCCGGCCCGCAAGGCTTGTTCCGCCGCTTTGTCGAGGGCCCCTTGCAACAGGGGCAGCCGCTTGGGATCGCCCTCGTCCAGCAGGCGGCGGGAGCCCTTGATGTAATTGGCGATGGCCGAGAGCGGCTGGTTCAGCTCGTGGGCCAAGGTGGAGGCCATTTCACCCAGGGCGGTGAGGCGCGAGATGTGCACCAGTTCGGCCTGGAGCTCCTGAAGGCGGGCCTCGGTCTCCTGGCGCTCGGTGAGGTCGCGGATGAAGCCGGTGAAGAAGCGTCCGGAGGCGGAATTCATCTCGCCCACCGACAATTCCATGGGGAAGGTGGCGCCATCCTTCCGCTCGCCGGTGACCACCCGGCCGATGCCGATGATGCGGCGCTCGCCGGTGGTGAGATAGCGCAGCAGATAGCCATCATGGTTCTGGCGGTTTGGCGTGGGCATGAGCATGGCGACATTGCGCCCGATGACCTCGGCGGCCTTGTAGCCGAACAGCCGTTCTGCGGTGGTCGAAAAGGACTGCATGATGCCATGTTCGTCGATCACCACCATGGCGTCCGGCACGGTGTCGAGGATGGAGGAGAGGTGGGCCTCCCGCGCCAGCAGTGCCCGATCGCGCGACACGGCGTCCAGCCGGGTGCGGCGCAGACGTTCGCCGAGGGCGGCGATGGCCAGGCCGGCCAGACCGAACAGGGCGAGGCCCAGCCAGTCGGCCGGCTGGGCATGGGGCGCCCGGGCGTGGAGCACCGCGCAGCCGGCCGCGCCCAGAAGCGTGGCGGCAAAGCCGGGAATGAAGCCGCGCCCGCTGGCGAGCACCACCACCACCACCAGAAGCAGCAGCGTGCGGGCGTCGTAGCCGTCAATCTCCAGAACCGCTGCCGCGGCGAGGGCCAGTCCGGCGCAGGCGACGCCCGGCAGCGCCTGCCGCAATGCCGCGGGGAGCGTCTGTGCGATCTGGCTGACTTTGGGCGGTAGTGCCTGAATCGGCGGTTGGCTCATGCCTGTGTGCTCCATCCCGCCGGCGCCGGCGTCGGCCCGTCACCGCAAAACCCCTTACGTAGAACCACCTAAGGGGTGGGCCCTAAGGGGTCAATCCGAATTTCTGCAATGCGCTCAAGGGGCTATCCCTGGTTCATGAGAAACCCGGAGATGAGTTCGATGTCGATCGCCCATAGCGTCATCGCCCAAGTCGCCCCCGCAGTCATCGGGTCCATTCACCCCCCCGTCCTCCCGCAAGCCTATGCGCAACCCATGCCCTCAGGAAGGTGGAGTGAGATGGCGAAGGGCGCTTCGATCGATGAGGGCGCCCGCCCAGCCCTGGTGGTGGCGGCCCTCGGCACGCCCGCCGTATTTGCCCGCAACAGCGAAATCTTCGGCGACGACGAAGCCGCCGACCATGTCTATGTGGTGCTCAGCGGCGTGGTGCGCATCTGCAAACTGATGGGCGACGGCCGTCGACAGATCGAGGCCTTCTGCCTGCCGGGCGATGCCTTCGGCTGGGAGACCGGCGATCGCTATCGCTTCTCCGCCGAAGCGGTGAACGAATGCCGGGTGGCCCGGGTGAAGCGCTCGGTGCTGTTCGCCCGCGCCGGCAGCGACCCGGAACTGGCTTTTGCCCTGTGGGCGCTGAGCTTTGCCGAATTGCGCCGGGCGCAGGATCACCTGCTGCTGCTGGGCCGCAAGACCGCGCAGGAGCGGGTCGGCACCTTCCTGCTGGATCTGGCCCGCCGCGCCTCCGTGGCCACCGGCGCCAGCGTCAGCGAAGTGCAACTGGCCATGTCCCGGCAGGATATCGCCGATTTCCTGGGCCTGACCATCGAGACGGTGTCGCGCACGCTCACCTGCCTGGAAGAACAGGCCGCCATCTCGCTGCCCTCCTCGCGCCGGGTGGTTCTGCGCGATCGCTCCGCGCTGCGTCGCCTCGACTCCTGAGGGGCGCGCCGATCCCGGCGCACCCTCGGCCGCTATGTTCTGTTTCATACCGCCGCTGCGTGCCTCTTCGGCCCGGCGGCGGTTTGCGTTGCGGGCAGGCGGGTATCGAACACCGCCGCCACACAGCGGGTGAAGGCGCGGGCCTCCGCGGCGACGCGCAGCTGCGGCCCGCTGCGGACCACCAGCCCATCCTCCTCCAACGTGGCCAGGCGCGGGCCTTCCGCGGCGAAGGTGTCGGCCGGGAAGGCGTGCTGGGCCAGCACGGCGTCAAGGTCCACCGCGCCCTCGCACATCAGCCGCTCGATGACATCCCGGCGCAGCCGGTCCTCCGCGGTGAGGGCATAGCCCCGCGCCACTGGCAGCGCGCCGCCATCGAGCGCCGTGTGCCAGGCCGGCGTGGCCGTGAGGTTCTGCACATAGCCTTGCGGCAGCATGCCGATGGCGGAGGCGCCGAATCCCAACAACACTGGGGCATCGTCGGTGGTGTAGCCCTGGAAATTGCGCTTGAGCCGGCCTTCGGTGGCGCGCTGGGCCATGGCATCGTCGGCGCGGGCGAAATGGTCGAGCCCGATGGCGATGTACCCTTCGGCCTGGAGCAGCGCCGCGATGGCCTGCGCCTGGGTGAGCCGCGCCGCCGCATCGGGCAAGGTGTGCTCGGGGATCAGCGCCTGATGCCGCTTCATCCACGGGACATGGGCATAGCCGAACACGGCGATCCGGTCGGGCGCCAAAGCCAGCGCCGTGCGCACCGTCTCCAGCACCGAGGTTTCGGTCTGGTGCGGCAGGCCATAGATCAGGTCCAGATTGAGCGAGGAGATGCCCGCCGCCCGTAGCGTCGCGGCGGCGGCCGCGGTTTCCGCGTAAGTCTGGTGCCGGCCGATGGCGGCCTGGACGGCCGGGTCGAAATCCTGGACGCCGAGGCTGGCGCGGGTGATGCCGGCGGACGCCAGCGCCGCGACCATGTCCGGGGCCAGCACCCGCGGGTCCACCTCGATGGCCAGTTCGGCATCGGGCTCCACCGCGAAGCGCTCGCGGATCAGCGCCATCACGGCGGCGAAATCTGCGCCGGACATTAGGGTGGGCGTGCCGCCGCCCCAATGCAAATGAGAGACGGACAGGCGGCCGGGGATCAGATCCGCCACGCGGGCGATCTCGTCCCGCAACCGCCGGGCATAAGCAGCCACGGGGGCCGGCTTTCGGGCGACTGTGGTGGTGCAGCCGCAATAGAGGCACAGTTCCGCGCAGAAGGGCACGTGCAGATAGAGCGAGGCCCGCGCCTCCGGCGGCAGGGCCGCCAGCCAGCCGGCATAGACGGCGCCATCCACCTGCGGGCCGAAATGCGGCGCTGTCGGGTAGCTGGTGTAACGTGGCACCGGGCGGCTGTAGCGCGCGAGACGGGCGGCGTCGCCAAGTGGCTGGGCGGGCGCCGCAGCGTGGGGCGCCGCCGCGGGCGATGAAGGGCAGGCCAGGGTGGCATTTCGGGGGGCGATCATGGTGCAAAAATGCCCGGCGGCGCGCGGGCCGGCCTTGATGCAGCGCAAGCCGCTGCGGGTGCGAGGCTGGGCGGGCCCGCGCCATGCGTCCAGGATCGTGCCGGCAGCGCGCCGGCACGGAACAGGCGAGCGTCAGGCGGGTTGAATGAGCATGCCATACAAGTCTCTCCTCCCGGCGCTCACCGCCAGTGCCTTGGCGCTGGGCCTCTCCACCGGATGGGGCAATTTTGCCTCGGCCGGCCAGCTCGACGACCTGCGCTGGAAGGCGCGGCCCCTGGTCCTGTTCGCGCCCCAGGCGCAGGACCCGCGATTGACCGATCAGATGGCCCGTCTGCGGGGCACCGGCGCCGATCTGAAGGCGCGCGACATGGTGGTCCTCACCATCGTCGCGGCGGACGATCCGCTTCGGGCCCGCCTGAAGGCGCCGAAGGAGGGCTTTCTCATGGTGCTGGTGGGCAAGGATGGCCATGTGGCCGAGCGCTGGACCACCCCGCAGGATCCGGGCACGATCTTCGCTCTGATCGACCGCATGCCCATGCGCCGGGACGAGATGCGGCAGCGCGGGCAATAGCGCTGCGCACTACCAGGCGATGATGGGCCGCAGGTCCGGATCATAGAGCGCGGCGAGGCGGCCCGCGGCGGCGCGGGCGATGCGCACGGTCAGCGCCTTGCGGGTGGCCGCCGCCAGCGGGTGGATCGGCGGCGCGCGGAGCATGTCAGCGCCAAAGGCGTCGCCCACCAGAAGGCCGACCTCCTCGGGCAGGATCTCCACCGGGAAGCCCAGCGGCACCGCAAACAGCAGCTGATCGCAGAACGGGCGATACTCCGGCCACTTGCCGTCGGTGCGGAAGTCCACCACCGACGACTTGATCTCGACGATGGTGATGGCGCCTTTGGGATCGAGGGCGATGATGTCCGCCCGCCGGCCCGAGGTCAGCGAGAATTCCGGAATGCCGAATTGGTCGTGCGCCGCCAGAAAGCGCAGCACCCCCCGCTGCACGGCCAGCGCCGTGGCCGACTGCCGTCCGTCCGGGCGCGGCGAGGGCAAGGGCGTGCTCACGAGCGCGCCTCCACCGTGCGGGTCGCCTCCTCAATGCCGCGACTGAGCCGCCGGGCTTCCTGCGCCCGCTTGATGGAGGCGTTCAATTCGCCGCCGAAGATGAAGGCGGTGGCGGTGAGATACAGGAACACCAGCGCCACCATCACCGAGGCCAGGCCCGCATAAGTGGTGACATAATTGCTGGAGAATTCCGCCAGATAGGTCCCGAACGCGGTCGCCGCCACCAGCCAGAGGGTCAGGGTGACGACGATGCCGGGCAGCACCTCCCGCAGCGAGCGCCGTCCGGCCGGCAGCCAGAGATGCGCCATGAGCAGTGCGACGATGAGGATCAGCGCCGTGGTGCCCAGCCGCGCCACGGTGACGATGGCGCTCAGGGGCTTCAGGGCCGGCACGTTGGCCACCATGGTCTGCCAGATGAGCGGGCCCAGAACCACCAGGAAGGCCAGCGCCAGCATGGCCGCCGCGCCCACCACCACGAACACCGTCGACCCGAGCCGCAGCCGGTACCAGGCGCGATGCTCCTTCATGCCATAGGCGCGGTTGAGGCCGATGCGCAGGCTCTCGATGCCGTTGGAAGAGAAATAGATCGCCAGCGCCACGCCGGCGGTGAGCACGTCGGCGCGGACCTGATTCACCACATTGTGGATTTCCCGCGCGATCGGCTCCGCCACCTTGTCGGGCCAGGTCTCCAGGATCAGCTGGATGGCTTCATTGGCCAGGGGTCGCAGATCCAGCACCGCCGCCAGGGCCGTGAGGAAGATGAGGAAGGGGAACAGCGACATCAGCATGGACAGCGCAATATGGCTGGCAATGGCCCAACCATCATCGGCCAGAAAGGTCCACACCGCGTCCATCACCACTCGATAGGCCCGCAGCAGCATGTTTCCCGTTCCAATCCCCGTGACATCGGATGCAGTGCATCATAAGGCAAGAGTGCGCCCGGATGGACCCTGCGTGCGACGTGTCGGGGAATAACCTGCCACACGCCCGCCGGTTCGACCGCACCCGAAGGTTTGATCGCTCGTTCCGTGCAATCGCCGCTTTTGGCCCTTCTTCGCTTGTGGCAATCGTCATGCCGAAATTCCGTTGGCCCACCTTTCGCGTACCGCCGGCCTCGGATGCGGCACCGAAGCGCTGGCCGCCGTGCCTCGATCTGGCGCACCTGCGGCTGGCGGCCCGCGCCACCATCGCCGCACTGCTGGCATATGGCATCGCCTATGCCCTTGACCTGCCCAAGGGATATTGGGCGGTGCTCTCGGCGATCCTGGTGGTGCAGTCCTCGCTGGGGGCGAGCGTGGCGGTGGCGCTGGACCGGGGCCTGGGCACCGTCGCGGGCGGCATCATCGGCGTCGCTTTGGCCATGATCGCCGGCCCGTCGCAGAATCTCACCGTGCTGCTGCTGGCAGTGGGCACGCTCGCCACCGCGCTCCTGGCCGCCTACCGCCCCAGCTTCAAGCTCGCCCCGGTGACCGTGGTGGTGGTGATGCTGGCCGACCCCACCCACGCCCAGCCGCTGATTTCCGGTCTGCAGCGGGTGTTCGAGATCGCCTTGGGCGGCGTGGTGGGCATCTTGTGTGCGCTGCTGGTATTTCCGACCCGCGCCATGTTCCTGCTGTTCCCCCATGCGGCGGACGCCATCGACGCCTCTGCGGCACTGCTTGAGGAAGGCGGCCGCGGGTTGCTGGACGGCACGCTGGACCCCGCGCAGGTGGACCGGTTGAACGCCAAGGCCCGGGCGACGCTCCGGGCGGCGGACGTGCGCGTGGCCGAGGCGCGGCGCGAGCGCGCCGGTCGCCTCTCCAGTAGTGCCGACGCGACCCCGGTGGTGCGGCTGTGCCGACGGCTGTGGCATTCGGTCATCATCCTGATGCGGGTCGCCGACCAGCCGTTGCCGGCGACGCTGTCCGATCCGGTGCGCGCCAGTCTCCAGGCGGCGGTGGCGGCGCTGGCCACCGAATGCCGCGATCTGGCCGAAAGCCTGCGCACCGGCGCGCCCCTCCGGCCGGTGCCGGTGGGGGACCCCCTCGCCGGTGGGCCCGTCCCGGGCGGAGCGGTGCAAGGTGAGGTGGCGGGCGAGCCTCTCCCGGCGGGGACCGTGGGGAGCCTGTCCCTGGCTGCCGTGGCGGCGCTGGAAGCGGAGATGGACCGGGCCGGCGCGGCGGGTCTTCTGCGCGGCGATGGCGCCAGCCTCACCCGGCTCTATACGGCGGTCTCCGCCTGCGCCCAGGTTCAGGAAAATCTGTCGGAGCTGCAAACGCAGCTCCAAGCCTACCGGGCCGACGACGCCTGAGGCCGTGCGCCCGGAGGGCTGGACCGCCCCGCGGATCCCCCCTGGCGCAACTCTGCCGTTGCGTCTGCCGCGGCGCGGCGCAAGGATGGGGAAAATACCGCAATGCACACGCTTCAGGGGGACCGTTCATGTCGAGCAACCTCGCCGTCCGCGCCGCCCCAGAGGGCGCCGATCCGGTGGAACTGGCCCGCAGCGCCTTGGTGGCGCTGGAGCGGGTGCTGGCGGAGGCCACCGCCGCCGTGCGCGAGCAGGTGAGCGAGGGCGGCAAGCTCTCCGCCGCCCGGCTGGAGAGCGAGCAGCGCGCCGCCCACGGCCTGGCCTGGCTCGCCACCTATGTCTTCGGGGTGCGCGAACTGGTGCATTATGCCGAGCGCCTGGGCGAGAGCGGCAAGTTCGGCGCCACCGAACGGCTGCTGGTTCA
Source organism: Azorhizobium sp. (assembly GCA_965227945.1). GTDB lineage: Bacteria > Pseudomonadota > Alphaproteobacteria > Rhizobiales > Xanthobacteraceae > Azorhizobium. The sequence goes on from CBDDGQ010000006.1 coordinate 1,423,724, forward strand.
GATCGGCGCTGGCGAATATGTCGCCCAGATCCTCGGCGGCATCCCTATGAGCCAGGGGGAGATGGTCCGTCTGGAGGATCTCTTTGTCCCCGACGCGAGCATCGCGGCGCTGCGTGACGACGGCGCGGTGGCGGCCCTGGTGCGCCACGGCAATACGGCGCCGGCCCGCGCGGCCCTGGCGAGCATCATCCGCGCCACCCATGGCGGGATCATTGGCGATGCCGGTCTCGACGAGACGCTGGAGGCCATGCGCAGCGAGATCCATCGCTTCGTCGAAGCGGAAGTTGCCCCCCATGCGCACGAATGGCATCTGAAGAACGCTTATATCCCGCTGGAGATCGTGTCCGGCCTCGCGGACATGGGTGTGTTCGGCCTGACCATTCCGGAGGAGTTCGGCGGCCTCGGCCTGCCGAAGGAGGCCATGTGCGTGGTCACCGAGGAGCTGTCGCGCGGTTATATCGGCGTCGGGTCCCTCGGCACCCGGTCGGAGATCGCGGCGGAACTGATCCTGGGCGGCGGCACGGAGGCGCAGAAGGCGCATTATCTGCCCAAGCTCGCTTCCGGCGAGATCCTGCCCACGGCGGTGTTCACCGAGCCCAACACCGGCTCGGACCTCGCCTCCCTGCGCACCCGCGCGGTGAAGGAAGGGGAGGGCGAGGCGGCGGTCTACAAGGTGTCCGGCAACAAGACCTGGATCACCCATCCGGTCCGCGCCGACCTGATGACGCTCATGGTCCGCACCGATCCCAACCAGCCGGGCTATCGCGGCCTGTCCCTGCTGCTGGCGGAAAAGCCGCGCGGCACCGATGCAGATCCGTTCCCGGCGCCGGGCATGACCGGCGGCGAGATCGAGGTGCTCGGGTATCGCGGCATGAAGGAATATGAGATCGGCTTCGACGGCTTCGAAGTCCCAGCCGGGCAATTGCTGGGTGGCGAGGAGGGCCAGGGCTTCAAGCAGCTCATGAACACCTTCGAATCCGCCCGCATCCAGACCGCGGCCCGTGCCGTGGGCGTCGCCCAGGCGGCCATGGAGGTGGGCCTGCGCTACGCGGAGGAGCGCATCCAGTTCGGCAAGCCGCTGATGGCCTTCCCCCGCGTCGCCGACAAGATCGTCATGATGGCGGTGGAGATCGCCATCGCCCGCCAGATCACCTATTTCGCCGCCCGTGCCAAGGATGAGGGCCGGCGCACGGACCTGGAAGCGGGCATGTCGAAGCTGCTGGGCGCCCGCGTGGCCTGGGCGGCGGCGGACAATGCCCTGCAGATCCATGGCGGCAACGGGTTCGCGCTGGAATATCCGGTGTCGCGCCTGCTGTGCGACGCCCGCATCCTCAACATCTTCGAGGGCGCCGCGGAAATCCAGGCGCAGGTGATCGCCCGCCGCCTGCTGGAGGGCGGCAACTAGCCTCCGGCTCCCCCCGCCATCACGGGGGTATCGGGTACGGCGGGTCACGCAGTCGGGCGAAGGCGGTGGCCGAGCCTCAGGGCTTGCCCAACGTCGGGCCGCCCATGACGATCAGGCCCGCATCCATCAGGCTCTCGTCTGCAGTGGCCGCGGTGGGCATGATGGACACGCTGACCGGGCGCTGGGGAACGGCGTCTGTGCCGGTCACCGGTTCGGCCCAGCGGGTGCTGTTCACCGGCGAGAAGACGCCACTGGTCTCGGCCAGCGTGAGCCCGGCCTGCGCAGCGCGGTCATCGACGTGGGCGATGAAGCTCTCCGGCCGCACCCCGAGCTTGCCGGGGTCGGGGGTGCCATAGACGGTCATCACCGCGCAGAAGCGCGAATCCGCGGCCTCGCCCCAGCTCGCTACGTAGCGCGGGGAGAGCAGTTCCACTGCCGTGCCGTGCGCCCGCATCATGGGGTGCAGCGTCTTCGCGGCCTCCTCCGACGCCGGGCCGGTGTGCAGACCCACGAAGGGCATCGTGCCGCTGCGGATGTAGCCAAGACACTCCTCGAACACGATCCGCATGACCAGAGCCTCGTTCTCCTCCACCGCCGCGGCGTGCGCGGGAGCCACGCCGGAAGACGCCGCCAGAAGGGCGGCGAGGACGGGAAGCAGCAAGCGGCGCCGGGATCGGGTCATGCGTCTGCCTCTGGGTGCGGAGCGTTGCGCGCCTTTCAACGCGGCCAAGCCACCCCCGTTCCCAGCCGAGCGCATCGGCCGCGCCACAGGCGGGCACGTCAATGGGCGGCGATAAGCCGGCGCCGGATCCGTACGCTCAGACCCGGGACCGTCGCATCATTGCGCCACAGGGCGGGGCGGGCGCGGGGTCGGGCTGAAGCGCTCGATACTGGCGATGGCGTCGGTCATCGGCTTGGGCGAGACCGCGATGAAGCCGTCGAACGGGCCGCTCATCTCCAGGATCAGGAAGAGCGCCCCGCCGATGGAGGCCGAGCACAGGGTGAGCGCGAGGATGCTGACGGCGTTCGCCGGGGCAAACAGGCCGAAACTGGCGAAGATCAAGGTCAGCCAGATCACCAGCACCACGATGAAGATGGTGGGAATGGCCGCTGTGCTCTCCTCCAGCACCGACCAGCGCGTGGTGATGATGGCATTGAGCCGCGCCAAGGCCTCGGCCCGCAATTCCTGCGCCTCGGGGGTGGCGGGGGTGAGTTGCCGAACGGCGGTGTCCAGTTGGGACAGCAGCGTCTCTGAGGGCTGGGGACTGTGCAGGGCCGGAAGATCGGGGGTGCCGTCCCAGGTCTCGCTGACCACGGCGCGCGCGTAATCGTCCAGCAGCGTGCGCGCGGCGGCGGTGTCGGGGCCGTAATGGCGCAGCGAGGCGTCGAGGCCGAGCACGTACGTGGCATAGGTGTGAACGTCGCGGTCGGTGGTGTCGAAATTCCCTTTCACCGAGGCGGTCATGAGGCCCAGGATCAGCGAGGCCATGGCCGCGATCATGCCGACCCCCAGCTTCACGGCATCCTGCGTCTCCTTGGAAATGTGATGCGCCGGCAGATACCGGGCGATCCCCATCGCCCCCATGGCCCCAACGAACATGCACCCGAACGCAATGGCGGCAACGGCCCACGACCCCATACCCCGGTTTCCTTCCGCCACGCCGACATCGCCCAAAGTCCCACCCTAGCAGCAGGCGCGCCGCCATCGCGACAGATCCGAGCCGGCAAGGGGAGGTAATTTGCCGTGTGGACCCCGCATCTAACGGTGGCCGGCAGAGGGCGACCGGCGAGCGCTGGTCCCGACCGCTAGAGCGTTTTCGAGCGACGTGGATCCCGGTTCGCGTGAAGAAAGCGCGTCAAAACAAAGAGATAGAGGATTTCGCCGATTCGAAGAAACGGGGAAATGCTCTAGATCGGCGCGGCCGCCGCGGCGCTCAAATGGTCCGCCAGCGCCGCGATGTGGCGGTCATCGGTGCCGCAGCAGCCCCCCAGCACCCGCAGCCGGAAATCGCGCTTGAGCGCCACCATCTCGCGGCCGAAGGCGGCGGGGTTGCCGTCATCCAGCTGCTTGAGGGCCACCAATTGCTCCGGCGGCAGGCTCGAGGCATTGGCCTTCAGGCCCAGCACGCGCGGCCCCAGGGCCCCGGGCGGAGCGGCGGTTTCCTCGGCGGCCCGAAAGCGAGAGGTGTGGGTGCAGCCCACCATGTAATGCGTTGGCGGCGGCACCACTTCCGCATCGATGCGGGCGATGGTGTCGATGAAGGGCGAGCCGTCCAGCAGCCGGCCTTGCGGATCGATCACCGGGGCCAGCACATAAGGCAAGCCGGTCGCCGCCATGGCCCGGGCGACGCCATCCAGTTCGGCGGCGCTGGCGAAGGTGGGGCCATAGAGCAGGTCGACCCCGGCCGCGGCCAGGATGTCCGCCTGCTCCTGATGATAAGCGTGGGCCGAATCGCGGTCCGGCGCATGGGTGGGATCATAGCCATCGCCGCGCGGGCCGATGACGCCGGCCACCAGCACCCGCTCCGCGAGGTCGGCCTCCTGGCGCAGGTCGGTGAGGAAGCGCACCGCCTCGCTGTTCACCCGCGCCACATCGCCCGGTGCGGCAAAGCCCTGGCGCGCCAGGCAGTCCCGATGGGCGCGCCAGGTGGGTGCCCCCACCTGCATGGGCAGGCCGGAGCGGGCGGCGATGGCGAGATAGGAGCGATAGATGTCCGCGAGGATGGCGCGCTCACCGGGGCGGAACAGGGTGAGGAAGGCGGCGAATTCCGGCAGGACGAGGCCGGCCTCGTAGATCAGCCGGGTCTCAAGCCCCCCGTCCGCCAGCCACACCGGATCGCTGGCCATCAGCCGATCGAACCGGGTGGCGGGCGCGGCGGGCATCGCCGGCTATTCCGCCGCCTTGGGGGCCAGATGGGCAACCGTGCCGTGGGCGGGGGCGCCGCTCGCCTCCGCCGCCAGCCGGGCCTCGGCATCTTCCTGGGCTTTCAGCACGTCCGGGTGCGGCATGGACATGATGTTGTAGCCGCTGTCCACGAAATGCACCTCGCCGGTGACGCCGCCGGACAGGTCGGAAAGCAGATAGAGGGCCGAGCCGCCCACCTCCTCCAGCGAGACCGTGCGGCGCAGGGGGGCGTTGCGCTTCTGATAGTTGAACATCAGCCGGGCATCGGCGATGCCGGCCCCGGCCAAGGTGCGCACCGGCCCGGCGGAAATGGCGTTCACGCGGATGCCCTGGGGGCCGTAGTCGGCGGCCAGATAGCGCACGCTGGCCTCCAGCGCCGCCTTGGCGACGCCCATCACATTGTAGTTCGGCATGACGCGGGTGGCGCCGCCATAGGTGAGGGTGATGATGGACCCGCCTTGGGGCATCAGCTCCGCCGCCCGCCGCGCGATCTCGGTCAGCGAGAAGCACGAGATCAGCATGGTGCGGGAGAAATTCTCGCGGCTGGTGTCCGCATAGCGGCCCTTCAGCTCTGATTTGTCGGAGAATGCGACCGCATGGACCACGAAGTCGATGCTGCCCCACTGGGTCTTCAGGGCGGTGAACAGGCCGTCGACGCTGGCCAGGTCTTCCACGTCGCACGGCACCACCAGGGCAGCGCCCAGGCTCTCCGCCAGCGGGCGGACCCGCTTGGCCATGGCCTCGCCCTGGTAGGTGAAGGCAAGCTCCGCACCCTGACTGGCCAAGGATTTGGCGATGCCCCAAGCAATGGAATGGTCATTCGCCACGCCCATCACCAGGCCGCGCTTCCCCTTCATCAGGTCATGCATTGCCGGTCGTCCTCGCATCCTATGGTGCCACGGCGATAGCAGACCTCACCGGGGAGCGCCATGGCGTCGTCGATCACCTGAGATTTCCAATCCTGACGACGGGCGCGGGTCCGCCCGCGTCCCGCCGCTTGGCTCAGGCGTCCAAGTGCTTGAGCACGAGGCAGGCATTGGCGCCGCCGAAGCCGAAGCCGTTGGACAGCACATGACCCAGCGCCACATTGTCCATGCGCTCGCGCACGATAGGCATGTCGGCGAAGGCCGGGTCGATTTCGTCGATGTTGGCGCTCTTGGTGATGAAGCCGTTCTGCATCATCAAGATGGAATAGATCGCCTCATGCACCCCGGTCGCGCCCTGCGAATGCCCAGTCAGCGACTTGGTGGCGGAGATGGGCGGGCAATTGGCGCCGAACACCGCCCGAATGGCCTCGATCTCCTTGAGATCGCCGATCGGCGTCGAGGTGGCGTGGGGGTTGATATAGTCAATGGGCGCCGTGATGCCGGCGATGGCCAGCTGCATGGCCCGCGCTGCGCCTTCGCCCGAGGGGGCGACCATGTCGGCGCCGTCGGAGGAGACGCCATAGCCGGCGATTTCCGCATAGATGCGGGCGCCGCGCGCCTTGGCCACTTCCAGCTCTTCCAGCACCAGCACGCCGCCGCCGCCGGAGATCACGAAGCCGTCGCGGTCCTTGTCATAGGCCCGTGAGGCGACCGCCGGGCGGTCGTTATAATTGGACGACATGGCGCCCATGCCGTCGAACAGCACGGAGAGCGTCCAGTCCAGATCCTCGCAGCCGCCGGCAAACACCCGGTCCTGCTTGCCATAGAGGATCTGCTCATAGGCATTGCCGATGCAGATGTTGGTGGTGGCACAGGCAGCCGAGATGGAATAGCTCAGCCCCTTGATCTTGAACCAGGTGGACAAGGTCGCCGACGCGGTGGAGGCCATGGCCTTGGGCACGGCAAACGGGCCGACCCGCTTGGGGCCCTTGGTGCGCGTGATGTCCGCGGCTTCCACGATGGTCTTGGTGGACGAGCCACCGGAGCCCATGATCAGCCCCGTGCGCTCGTTGGAAATTTCGTGCGGCTCCAGGCCCGCATCGCGGATCGCCTGGTCCATGGCCACATGATTCCAGGCGGTGCCGCCGCCATGGAAGCGCATGGCGCGGCGGTCCACCACGTCCTCGGCCACCAGGGTCGGGGCGCCCTGCACCTGGGAGCGGAAGCCGAGCCGGGCATAGTCGTCCGCAAACGTGATGCCGCTCCTGGCCTCGTGCAGGCTGGCCAGCACTTCCTGCGTGGAATTCCCGATGGATGAGACGATGCCCATCCCGGTGACGACAACGCGCCGCATGTCACCTCCCAAGGTGAAAGTCCGATCAGCCTGGCGCAGGAGACCCTGCGACCGACTGTGCCCTGTTCGGCAAATTCAATGACGCCCACCGTACGGACGCAGACGAAGCCCTACCGCAGATGCAGATCAGGTCAAGCCCGCTTAGCGGTGACAAAAGATCGTGGCGACCCAGTGTCAGACGCTGGCCGGCTCCGCCGCTGTCGCGGTCTGGAACAGGCCAACCTTCAGGTCCTTGGCGCGGTAGATGACCTGGCCATCGGCCTCGAGCCAGCCGTCGGCGATGCCGAGCACCAGCTTCGAGCGCATGACGCGCTTGAAATCGATGCCATAGACCACCTTCTTCACGTCCGGCAGCACCTGGCCGGAAAATTTCAGTTCGCCCAGGCCCAGCGCCCGCCCGCGGCCGGGGGAGCCCAGCCAGCCGAGGAAGAAGCCCACCAGCTGCCACATGGCATCCAGGCCCAGGCAGCCGGGCATCACCGGATCGCCCTTGAAGTGGCATTGGAAGAACCACAGGTCCGGATTCACGTCCAGCTCGGCGCGCACCATGCCTTTGCCGAATTCGCCGCCGGTTTCGGAGATCTCCGAAATCCGGTCGAACATCAGCATGGGAGGCAAGGGGAGCTGCGCATTCCCGGCGCCGAACATTTCGCCCCGTCCGCACGCGAGGAGCTGCTCGTAATCGAAGCTGGTCTGCCGGTCCGCCATTCTCTCTGGTGTCGCCATGCTATCCACAAGGGGAAAAATCATCAGCCGTTCGGCCGCGTCCGTTGCCGAACGCCGGCACTCCCTATCATAGGAGACCACGCCCTCAAAGTCATGAAAGCGTCACGTCTGCGCTTGCCAAGCCTAAAACCTTGCGGTGAAGCTTCCGCTTGGACGGATCCTGCGCTGTCGCCGGGGCGGGCGGCCGTGGCAAGCTTGTGCGCGGCACCAAACGGCGCTGCGCGCGTTGACGGGGCAGACAGTCAGGAGGACCCGAATGTTCAGACAGTTTCGCCAGTTTGCCGTGCGCGGCAATGTCGTGGATCTTGCCGTCGGCGTCATCATCGGCGCCGCATTTGGCAATATCGTCAGCTCGCTGGTGGGCGACGTGTTCATGCCGGTGATCGGCTCGGTCACCGGCGGGCTCGACTTCTCCAACTATTTTCTGCCGTTGTCCTCCGCCGTCACCGCCGACAATCTGGCGGATGCCAAGAAGCAGGGCGCGGTGCTCGCCTATGGCAACTTCATCACCATCGCCATCAACTTCATGATCGTGGCCGCGATCCTGTTCTTCATCGTGCGGGCGATCAACTCGCTCAAGCATGAGGAGGAGAAGAAGCCCTCCGCTCCGGCCCGCTCGGAGGTGCTGCTGGAGGAAATTCGCGATTTGCTGGCCCGGCAGGCGCCCGCTGCTGAGGAGGCGGCCCCGGTCCGCCTGCCGCCGAGCAGCCCCTGAGGACGCGCGCGGGCCACGCCCGCGCCCGGTCACCGGATGTCGGCGCCCACCGCGGCGCTGACGCTGGCAAAGCCATCGGCCTTCAACCGCGCGGCGAGGTCCGCCTTGATCCGTGGCACCAGCGACGGGCCATGAAACACCAGCGCTGAATAGAGCTGCACCAGATCGGCGCCGGCGCGGATCTTGGCATAGGCGTCCGCGCCCGAGGCGACGCCGCCGACGCCGATTAGCGGGATGCGCCCGCCCACCAGCCGGTAGAGGGCGCCGAGGCGCTCGGTGGACAGGGCAAACAGCGGACGGCCGGACAGGCCGCCGGTCTCGCCTTTGTGGCCGCTCTTCAGACTGGCTGGGCGCGACACGGTGGTGTTGCCCATGATGATGCCGTCCACCCGCTGCTCCAGCGCCACCTCCGCCACCGCCTCCAAGGCGGCGTCGTCGAGGTCGGGGGCCACCTTCACCAGCAGCGGCGGGCGGGTGGCGGGATCGGGAAGGCTGCCATTGCGCGCAGCCATCGCCTGGCCGATCACCACCGCCATCTCGGCGCGCGCCTGCAGCAGTCGCAGGCCGGGGGTGTTGGGCGAGGAGACGTTGCACACCAGATAGTCCGCCACCCGGCAGGTGGCCGAAATGCCGGAGGCATAATCCTCACCCGCGTCCTCACTCTCCTTGTTCTTCCCCACATTGGCCCCGACGATGCCCGGCAGTCCCGCGGCGCGCCGGCGGCCCAACTGGTAGATGAACGGCGCAAGGCCAGCGGAATTGAATCCAAAACGGTTGATGACCGCCTCGTCCTCGTCCAGCCGGAACAGCCGGGGCTTGGGATTTCCCGGCTGCGGCCGCGGCGTGACCGAGCCAGCCTCCACGAATCCGAACCCCAGCGCCAGCAGCGGATCGACAATTTCGGCATCCTTGTCGAAGCCGGCGGCCAGTCCGATGGGATTGGGAAAGGAGAGGTTCCACACACGCGTCGCCAGCACCGGATCGTCCCGCGTCCGGTCCGCCGGCACCAGGCCCTTCTTCAGGGCGCGGATGCTCAGGCCATGCGCCCGCTCCGGCGAGACGAGCGGCAGAAAGGGGCGAACGAGGGGGTAGAGATCCATGGCCGGGCGACTATTCGCTCAGCTGCGCCGCGCCGCCGTGGGCCTTCGACCAGGCGTGCGGTTGGTTGAGGAAGGATTCGATCTCGTCCACCTGCTTGGCTTCGAACCGGTTCATGGTCTTCACCGCCGCCAGGATGTCCCACCAGGTGCACAGATGGTGCAGCTCCAGGCCCGCGTCTTGGAGGATCGCCTTCGATTCCGGGAAGATGTCATAATAGAAGAAGACGAAGCAGTGGCCGCATTCCGCGCCGGCATTGCGCAAGGCATGGACGAAATTGACCTTGCTGCGGCCATCGGTGGTGAGATCCTCCACCAGCAGCACCCGCGACCCCGGCTCCAGATGGCCCTCGATCTGGGCATTGCGGCCGAAGCCCTTGGGCTTCTTGCGCACATATTGCATCGGCAGCATCAGCCGGTCGGCGATCCAGGCGGCGAACGGAATGCCGGCGGTCTCGCCGCCGGCCACCGTATCCACCTGCTCGAAGCCGATTTCCCGGTAGATGGTCGAAATGCCGAAATCCACCAGCGTCTGGCGCACCCGCGGGAAGGAGATCAGCCGGCGGCAGTCGATATAGACCGGGCTTGCCCAGCCGGAGGTGAAGATGAACGGGTCGCCGTCGGAAAACCGCACGGCTTCCACTTCCAGGAGCATGCGCGCCGTAAGTTGGGCGACGGTGGCCTTGTCGGTGAAAGCGGTGACATTGGTCATGGGGCGGGCGCCTCGTTCAACAGGGTGCGAGGCGCATATATCAGAGCCGGCGGCAGGAAACAGGTCTTTGCAGCAGCGCGATGCACTTTCCCAGGCGTCCAGCCATGCATCTGGCGCGCGGCTCGCCGCGGAGAAGATCAAGGGCTTGTGACGAGGGGGGCGGCTCTGCGCGGGCCGAAAAAGGGCGGACGATCCAGGGCACTCAATACATTCGGCCTGGATCGTCCTTCAAGGCGCCATTCGCTGGGAGGTGCGAAAGGAAGGCTGCAGTCTTTCGCGCGCCAAACACTCTTACAACTTGCGTGTACGCCTAAGTAAGCACATGGAGACATAAGCAAGACTGCGGGATCCGCTTAGGTCGCCATGTGCTTGTGTGTTTTGTGACACTGCGGTCCCTCGGGAGCAAGTTGTATTGCTTCCATAACGCAAGCATGACGCTTCCAAAACGGCACGAATCGGCATCCTGTGGTTGTCGCGCGGGGCTTCGGCCAGGGGGGCAGAGGTGGTCAACGAGATCTGGCAGCTGGTGGATTCCTCCACCGTGGGCGGCATCGAGACCCATGTGGGCGTGGTGGCGCGCGCCCTGATGGATCAGGGCCTGCCCACCCGGGTGATGCGCCTTGCCGACCATGGCCCCAACCCCTGGCTGGCGCAGCTGGCCGCCGCCGGCGTGCCGAACGGCGTGGTGGGCGGCGGATTTCTCGGCCTGCTGCGAGCTCTGCGACAGCAGCGTCCCGCCTTGGTCCATACCCACGGCTACAAGGCCGGGATCCTCGGCCGGCTGGCGGCGCGGCTCGCCGGCATCCCGTGCGTGTCCACCTTTCATGCGGGCGAGCGGGGGCCGTTTCCGGTCTCGCTGTATCAGAGCCTCGATGCCCTTACCTCCGGACTGGCGCCGCGTATTGCGGTCAGCGCGCCGATCGCCCGATCGCTGCCCTTCGGGGCGCAGGTGATCGGCAATTTCGTGCCGGTGCCGGCCGCACCGCCGGCCGGCGATCCGCCCATGGTGGTGGGCTTTGTCGGCCGCTTCAGCGCCGAGAAGGGGCCCGACCTGTTCTGCGCCCTCGCCGAGCGCCTGACGGGACGGGGTCTCAGGTTCGACGCTTTCGGCGACGGCGCGCTGCGGGCCGATCTGGCGGCACGCTATGCGTCCAGCGTGCGCTTTCATGGCCTGGTGACCGACCCGTCCGGCATCTGGCCGCAGATCGGTCTGCTGCTCATGCCCTCGCGCGCGGAGGGGCTGCCGCTGGCGGCCATCGAGGCCATGGCCGCGGGCCGTCCGGTGGCGGCGAGCGCAGTCGGCGCGCTGCCGACCCTGATCGCGCCGGGGGGCAACGGCTGGTTGTTTCCGGCCGAAGACCTGGACGCCATGGCGGCGGCCGTGATCGCCTGGCAGGACCTCGGCGGCCCGGCGCGGGCGGCCATGGGCCTTGCGGCGTGGCGCACGGCGCGCGCGCATTATGCGGTGGAAACGCTGCTGCCACAGGTGCTGGCGGTCTATGCGGCCGCAGGCGCACGCCTGGGCGGACCTTAGGTCCCCGTGCGATTGCCACCTCGTCGGGCCGTCGCGGGCCGTATAGACTGACGCGTGAGCCCTGAATCGTCGCGGCCTTGAGGCGAAGCGTGACTGAGCGGACCTATACGCAGACCCGATCCCGTCCGGAGAGCGCGCCGCAGAGCCGGCGGCACCTTCTGGAGGTGGCCATCGCCTTGGTGGCGGTGGGGATCATGTTCTACAGCTGGATGTCGCAGCCAGGGCTGGAGACGCCGCTGATGATGGCGATGAGCGCCATCCTGGTGGTGGTGGCGTTCAAGCGCCCCTCGGTGCCGTGCATCATCTTCGTCAGCTTCTCCTTCCTGCGCATCCATGAAGCCTTTCCGGTGCTCAGCGAGCTGCATATTCCGCAATTGCTGGCCCAGCTCACCTTGGTGGTGATGTTCTGGCATCTGGTGCTGATGCGCTCGATCCGGCCCTATTGGAGCCCGGAGCTGACCGCCTTTGCGGTGTTCTTCCTGCTCTGCACCGCCTCGGTGACCACCTCCACCGGGCGCGACCTGTCCTTCACTTTCTGGTCCGACACCTTCGTGAAGGTGGGCATCATGACCTTGCTCATCGCCTGGACCACGCGCAGCGCGGCGGATTTTCAACTGGCGGTGCAGACCCTCATCATCGCCGGCATCGCCGTGTCCTGCGTGGCGATCTACAACAAGATCAACGGCATCGGCCTGGTGGAGGGCACCCGCGTCACCATCGGCCGGGCGGAAGGCTCGGTGCTGGGCGACCCCAACGACCTGTCGCTGGCGCTGCTGTTTCCCTTGAGCTTTGCCGGCGCGCTGGCGGTGGGGCGGACGGGCACCTTCAATCGCATGCTGGGCGTTCTCGGCTTCTGTTTCGTCACAGCCGCGATCATCTGCACCCAGAGCCGCGGCGGCCTGCTGGGGCTGGCGACCGTCACCGCGGTGCTCGGCAGCCGCTATGTGAAGAACAAGATGCTGCTGCTGGTGGTGGGTGGGTCGGCGGTGCTGCTGCTGTTCGCGGTGGCGGGGATCTCTGGCCGCTCGTCCGGGGGCGCGGCGGAGGCCGGCATCGACGAATCCTCCGAGGGCCGGCTGATCGCCTGGACCACCGCCTGGAACATGGTCAAAGCCAACCCGCTACTGGGGGTCGGCATCAACACCTTCCCGGCCAATTACTTCTATTACACCGAGGTGTGGGACGGGCACGAGCACGCGGTGCATTCCACCTGGTTCGGCGTGCTCGCGGAGACCGGGTTTCTCGGCTTCGGCGCCTTCATCACCATGGTGGGCATGCTGGCCCGCCGCAGCCTCGCCTGCCTGAAGGCCGCCGATGCGCCGGGCTCCGACCCCCGGCTGCAGACGGCGGCATTGGCCCTGACTTCCGGGCTCGCCAGCTTCTGCGTGTCCGGCACCTTCCTCACCCAGGGGCTCGCCTGGCCGCTCTATGTCATCCTGGCCATGACCGTGGCCCTGTGGCGGGTGCTGTCGCAGAAGCAGGAGCAGCCCGAGGTGGTCGAGTTGGTGATGCCCTACCCGGCGGGCTTGCCGTCTGCCGCCGATCGGCAGGCCGACACATGACCGCAGATCTGGTGGTGTTCGGCGAAGACTGGGGCAGCCATCCCTCCTCCACCCAGCATCTGGTGGCGCGCCTGGCGCAGAATCGGCGGGTCTTGTGGATCAATTCCATCGGCCTGCGCCGGCCGCGTCTGGCCCTGAGCGACGTGAGGCGGCTGGCCAGCAAGGCCGGCGCCTTGGCCAACCGGCGCGCCGGGGCTCCGCCGACCAGCCCGACCGGCGGGCCGGTGCGCATTCTCTCGCCGCTGGCGGTGCCGTGGCCGGGCAGCGCGCTGGCGGAGCGCGCCAACCGCATCCTGCTGGGGCGGCAGGTGCGCCGGGCCATGGCGGCGGAAGGCATTACCCGGCCAATCCTGTGGACCTCGCTGCCCAGCGCCATCTCGGTGGTGGGCGTGCTCGATGAACGGGCGGTGGTCTATTATTGCGGCGACGACTTCGGCGCCCTGTCCGGCGTCGATCATGCCCCGGTGCTGGAAATGGAACGCCGGCTGGCGGCGCGGGCGGATCTGATCGTGGTTGCCAGCGAAGCTTTGGCTGCGCGCTTTGCCGGCCGGAAGACGCTGCTGCTGCCGCACGGCGTGGATGCCACGCTCTTCAGCACCCCAGTGCCCGCCGCCCCGGACCTGCCGGCCGGGCGGGTGGCCGGGTTCTACGGCAGCATTTCCGATTGGCTGGATCTGGACATGATCGCGCGGGCGGCGCGCACGCTGGTGGATTGGCGCTTCGTCTTCGTGGGTCCGGTGCGCACCGATGTCGCGGCGCTGGCGGCACTGCCCAATGTGAGCTTTCTCGGCCCCCGCACCCATCGCGAACTGCCCAGCTATGTGCAGCACTGGGACGTGGCTTTGATCCCATTCCGCGACACGCCACAGATTCGCGCCTGCAATCCGCTGAAGCTGCGGGAATATCTCGCCAGTGGCACGCCGGTCGCGGCGACCCGGTTTCCGGCGCTCGCACCCTATGAATCCCTGGTCTCGGCCATCGATCCGGGCGGTGATCTGGCCAGCGCCATCCTGGCAGCGTCGGAGGATGGCGGGCGCGCAGAGCGCCAAGCCGCGGTGGCGGCACAGGGCTGGGACGCCCGTGCTGCCGTCTTGGAGGCCGCTCTGGACCAGCTCTAGCGCCGCCGCATCCGCGGACGGCGCCGGCTGGCCTCGCGCTCACTGCGCCGGCGGGGCGGCGGTGGTGGCGGGCGCCGGAGTGGCAGCCGGAGCCGTCGATGCCGGACCCGACGTGACTGGAGCCGAGGTCACCGGAGCCGTGGGGGCCGGGGCGGGCTGCGCCTGGGGCAAGGGCTGCGGCTGCGGGGCCGGCGCGCTGGTGGTGGTCGTTGTGGTCGTGCTGCTGGCGGGGGTCGGAGCGACCTTGCCGCTGTCGGTAGTGGTGGTGCTCTTGGTCGTCTTGGCCTTCCGGGTGCTGGTCTTCTTGTAGGTCTTGGTGTTCTGCGGCACGCCGAGCACGCCCTTCACACCTCCGGCCACACCGCCTGCCACGCCGCCGACGGCGCCGCCAACCACACCGCCCACGGGGCCGGCCACGCTATTGCCGGTGGCGGCGCCTTCCTGGGCGCCGCGCACCACGCCTTGAGCCGCCACGGGGCCGGTGCAGACGGCGAGCCCCAGCAGGGCGATCATCAGTTTGGATTTCATGGCTAAGCTCCTCTTTCCAGAACAACGGAACCGAGGGCTGCCGGTTCCCAAGGTCCGGATGACCTTGGGGAAAATGTCCTTGATTCCGCTCCGGGCGGCGCCGGGCCGGATCAGCCGTAGCGGGCCGCCACAGCGTCGACGACCCGCTGCGCCAGCTCCGGTTCGCCGCCCTGGGCCAGCGCATATTTCTGCCCGGCTGCGGCGGTGCGCTGGCGCAAGGCGTCGTCCTGCCAAGCCCGCGCGATCATGTCGGCAAGGGCCACCGGATCTTCGGCCGGCACGGTCAGCACCTCGTCGGTGAAGATGTCCGACATGCCGGGGCCTTCGCTGCCGATGACGCATTTTCCCAGCCGCATGGCATTGAGCGCGGTGGAGATGCCGGAGGCCATGATGGAGGTCTTCAGCACCGGAACCACCACCAGCTTCGCCCGCGCCATCATGGCCACCTGCGCCTGCGAGGAGCCGTCGTCGTCCAACTGCTGCACAGTGGCCGGCAGCGCCGTCACCGCCCAGGTGAAGCGGGCGCCATGGCGCTGCAATTCGACCGGATCCACCCGCGCGATGGCGCCGGGCAGCGACAGCCGGGCCATGGCGGCGAAGAAGGTGTCGAAGTCCCGCAGCGATCGCCCGAAGCACAGCACATAGTCCTCCGCCTGGGCAGCATCCGCCACCTCGGCGGCGGAGATGTTCACCTTGAACGGGATGCACAGGCAGTGGTCGGCGGGAATGCCATAGACCTCGGTGAGGCCGCGGGCGTCGCGGAACAGATTGATCGCCAGGTCCACCCGCGACAGCAGCGCCCGCTTGAGCGGGTGCAGCAGGCGCGCCTTGGCGGTGCCGGGCCGCCGCAGCACCATGTCGAACGCCACCACCGGCCGCCGGGCCGGCGGCCACAGGAGGCCGGCGAGCACCAGCCCCATGGTCAGGTCCGGGTCGCAATTGGTGACGAAGACGGTGTCCGGCGCCCGGCCGGCCGCCAGGCTCTCCCGCACGGTGCGGGCCAGGGTGCGCATCCCGCTGCGTCCGCCTTGGGCCCGCCACTCAACCGGGATCGCCGGCCAATTGGTCACGATGCGCAATGGGTGAACCCCTCCGAGGACCGGGGCTCGCATCATGGCGTCGCCCCTTTCGCCTCATCCAGCCACGGTGGCAGGCTGGCCTTCAGCGGCGGAGCGGCATCGGGCGTACAGGTGCCGGGCCGGCGCCACAGACACGCGGGGCCGCGGGTTCCGTTGGCGTAGCAGCCGAGTTTTTCATAGCCGAGGCCGGAAAAGTCCTCCAGCGGTTCGCCGGGCAGTTCGCTGGTGGTGAGGATGTGGCTGAAGGCGGCGCTCTTGGCCTTGAAGGCGGGGTCGCTGGCGGTGATGCCATAGAGGCCCTTGTCCGCATTCAGATAGACATAGCCCCCGCTGAGCCACCAATTGCTGCCCGGCGCGATGGCGAGGCCGCAGGCGGCGGGGTCCGCATTGACCGCGCGGGTGGCCAGAATCGTGCCGCGCCCCAGCGCGAAGGTGGCGGCGAAATAGCCGAAGCCCCCCAGCAATCCGGAGGTCAGGGCCACGAAGAGGAGGCCCAGCGCGGCGATGCGCGCCACCGGTACCTTGCCCTCCCATAGCCGCAGCGCCAGCAGCGATCCACCAATCCCCGCCAGCACCAAGACGAAGGGCACGCCGGGATAGAGATAGCGCGGGTGCTTCATGGCGATGAATTCCAGCACCACCAGATTGAACACCGGAATGGCCAGCAGCAGCGGCAGGCGCGGCGCCGCCAGCAAAGCGGTGAGGGCGATGAGCGCAAAGGCGCCGGACCAATAGGCCAGGATCCAGCCGGGGTAGTGATACCAGGGCACGAAGCCGAACCGGCCCTCGCCGGTCTCGCCGATGCTGGAGGACTGGTACTTCACATATTTGATGATGGACTGGTAGGGCACGCCCCAGGTGGCCCAGTCGAGCGCCCCGAGGAACAACAGCGGGCCGATGCCGCCCAGCACGAACGCCGCGTAACGCCGCACATCCAGCCGAGCGACCCATATGCCGACCAGCAGAACGATGGGCCCGAGCTGAATGCGGAAGGCCAGCGCCGCGCCCAGGACCAGGCCGGCCAGCACCAGCCGGCGGAAGCTGCGCGCCGGTCCGCCCGGGTAGGCGAGATACACGCCGGGCACCAGCAGGAAGGTGGCGATGGTGTCCTGCAGCGGCTGGCCGGCGTAATAGACGGTCTCGAACCAATAAGCGGCGAGGGCGCCACAGACCACGGCGCCAACGGTGCCGGCGAGGCGCCAGCCCCACAGGAAGCAGGGCGGGATCACCAGCAGGGACACCAGGCTGCACACCGCGGCCGCGCCGAAGATCTGCGCCTGCGCCGCGCCGCCCAGCGCGCGGGCGAGCTCCATGCCCGGCAGGATCAGGCCGGGCACCAGCCAGGGGCGGGCGCCGGAGACGAACTCCCAGGGCATCAGGCCGCGGCCGTACATCAGCCGGTGGGCCTGCTCCAGATACTGGAAGGTGACGTCGGCATAGCTCATGTTCGGCTGCCACCAGAACACCAGCAGCTTGACCGCATAGGAACTGACCAGCAAAGCGATCAGCACCCAGATCAATGCGGCGGGAAGCGCTGCGCGCTGTGGGTCCGCCTCGCTCGGTGTCGTGCCCATGTGCCTGTGCCCCTCCCGCTCCCGCCGGCCACCCCACCGCGCCGCCGGACCTGCTGTCACCGTGTCGAGGTGAAGCATGTTCGCCGCCCGGCGCAAACCCCTGATCGCATCAGCTGCGGATGCACGCGCCTTGGCGGTCGCAAAATGACCGCCTTTGCGCGACAGTGACGCGGGGTGAGTCGCTGTGTTCGCCGTTGCGTCGAACCATCTGTTTCAGGGCCTTGCCAATGTCCACCGATGCCCGCGTGCATCGCCATCCGCGCGTGTTGCCAAAGGTCCTGCGGCAGGGGCCCGTGTGGCTGGCCACCGTGCTGCCGCTGCTGGCTGGCTGCGCCACCGCGCCGCCGCAGGATCCCACGGCCATGATTCCGCCCGGCGTCCAGGCCAGCGTCTTGGCGGAGGAGCAGATGCGGCAGGCGCGGGAGAGCGCCAATGCCGGTGATCCCAATGCCAAGCCGATGAGCGTGCAGGAGATCCTGGCGCGCGCCCGGGCTGCCGAGGCGACCACGCCGGCGCCGGGCACGGGCGCGGCGGCGGGGCCGGATCCCGCCACGCTGTCCACGGCGGCGGGAAAGGCCGGAACCGGCACCGGTGCAGCGGGTGCCGCGGGTGCGGCCACCGGGTCCATCGGCGCGGCTGGGGCACCGCCGCCCGCCGCCCGCCGTCCGCCGCCGGGCCGGGAATTCGAAGTGGCGTTCCAGGGCGCGGACGACACGCCGGGCAGCGCTGAGGCGGCGGCGCTGGCCAAAGCGTGGAAGGCTGGAAAGGTCCCCGCTAAGGCTCAAGTAATGATAACCGCAGGTCCAGGCCCCGGAGAGAGCGCTTTCGATCAGGCACTGCTGGCAAACAAGCGCCTGCGCGCGGTAAGGTCCCTGCTGCCGGCGGACTTGGACGCCAAACAGCTCTACGACCCCGACATGACACCCGACACGGTCCGGATCACCGTCGGGTCCACGGATTGACCCTTATGTTTGAAACCACCACCGACACCTTCGCTTACGTGGTCCAGGTGGCCTGGCGGCGGCGATTCCTGGCGGTGATTCCGGTGCTGCTGCTGCCGCCGCTGGCGTTGGTCGCCGCCACCCTGGCGCCCGCCCGCTACGAGGCGCGCATGACCCTGCTGGTGCAGGAGCCCTCGAAGCTGAACCCGATTCTCAATGACATTGCGGTCAATCCCAATCTCAAGGAACGCATGTCGGCTTTGATCGCGCTCGCCCATTCGGAGGTGGTGCTCGGCCGCGTGCTGGAGGACATGAACCGCATCACCCCGGAAACCGACGTCAAGACGCGCGATGATCTGGTGCGGGCGCTGTCGGCGGCGGTGAGCATCCAGCTGGTGGGGACTGACATCATCGAGATGCGGGTGCGCAGCGTCGATCCGCGCTCGCCCGCCTCCACCTTGCTGGCGCTGTCCCGCCGGTTCGTCGAACGCCTGGTGTCGCCGGAGCGCACCGCGGTGCAGGACAGCGAGCGCTTCCTGAAAGAGCAGATGACCGAGCGCCGCGTGTCCCTGGACAATGCGGAGAAGGCCAATCTCGCGTTCAAGACCCAGAATGCGGACAAGCTGCCGGCGCTGTACAATTCCACGGTGCAGCGGCTGGCGGCGCTGGAGCAGCAGCTCGAGACCAAGCAGATGGAGCTGGGCACCGCCGGCGCCACCATGGAAGACCTGCGCAAGCGCCTCGCCACCACCAATCCGCTGGTGGGGCGGATTGAGGACAGCATCGTCCAGGCGGCCAGCGAACTGGCCGGCCTGCGGGCGCGCTATACGGACCAGCACAGCCTGGTGCAGGCGGCCGAATGGCGGCTGCAGCGGCTGGAGGAGGAGCGCACCCGCCTGCTGGCCGACAGCCACGCCATCGATTCCTCCGATCTCGACCGGTTGTGGAATCTGGCCGCCGGCATCGGCAGCAGCGGCCCGCTCAAGGACGGCGACAACCGCAATGCGACGCCGCTGCTGGTCTCCCAGCTCCAGCGGCTGCAGGAGGCCCAGGCCAAGCGGGTGGGGCTGGAGACCGATGTGGAGCAGTTGAAGCGGGTGATCGCCAGCCTGCAGCGCGACATCGCGCAATTCGGCCCCATCGATCAGCAGCAGCAGCAATTGGAGCGCTCGGTCACCCTGGCGCGCGAGAATTACGAATCGCTGGCCAAGCGCTACGAGATGGCGCGGGTCACCGGGGCGCTGGGCCTGTTCGAGGCGCCCGAGCGGGTCAAGGTGCTGGAAGTGCCGTCCGATCCGGCCTCCAAGGTCACGCCGGGCTATTTCCTCTATCTGCTGGCGGGGGTGTTCTCCGGTTTCGCCGTCGGCGGCGCTTTGGCGGCGGCCAGCGAGCTTCTGGATACCCGCCTGCGCCGTCCCGGCGACTTCGCGCGCATTCTCGGCGTGCCGGTGATTGCGCGGATCCCGCGCATCGAGCCGCCGGTCCGCGCCCGCGCCGCTTAGACCCCGCGCCGGCATCGGCGCGGTCGCCGTCAGAGCTTGGTGTTGAGCAGCCGGCTGTTGCGGATCAGCGAGATGAAGCGCTGCGTCAGGCCCGGCGCGAACGGCGCAAAGCGTTCCGCCTCATCGACGATCTCTTCGCCCGGCGTGGGATTGAACCGGTCGTTGATGACGATGCCCTGGATCGGCGCATTGGCCTGGCGCAACGCGATGGCGGCCCGGTTGAGGGCCGAGCGGGTCACCCGGCCGGCCAGACACACCACCACCACGCTCTCGCAGGCGGCCGCCACCGCCGTCACCGGCACCGCCACCCGTTCGCGCGGCTCCACCGGGGCGAGGTCGAGCACGATGGCGTCATAGGTGCGCAGCAAGCCGTCCAGCATGTTGCGGACGGCCACCGCATTGCGGAAGGCGAAGCTGACGTCCGGCATGGGCGCGGCGGTCAGGCGATCGAAGCCGCGGGTGTCGGCGACGATGAAGGGGGAGAGGTCCAGGTCCTCGGGCGTCCAGGTGGTGGCCTGGGCGGGCACCACGGCGGTGGGATCGGCCAGCCCCACCAGCAGGGTGCGACTCTGGCGCTGGGCGCGCTCGGCCAAAGCCGCGGCCATGGTGGAGACGCCGCTGTCGCTGACCACGCCGGTCACGCCGACCACCCGCACGCCCTGGCCGAATGTGGCGAGGAAGACCGTTTCAACCTCGCGAAGACCTCTGCCCCACATATGTTTCCTCCACTCCCGGCAGGCGGCGAGGCGGCCCCGGTGCGGGGATGCCATGAGGGATCCGGCGTGCCCACCGCCGATCCCCAACCACCGGGACCCGGACCCCGGCCAAATTCCGCGTCCCATCCGGCACGCCTTGCAGGCGGCGGCTCCCGGCGCGGCGGGCTAGCCGCCGGACAGGTAGGCGATCAGCGAGATGATCGGCAGGACGTTCTGGATGCCGTCCACGAAGATCTTCCAGCCACTCTGAGATGTGGTCGGTACATAGACGGTATCGCCCGCCTGCACCACCGGCAGCAGCCGGATGTCGCCGGTCTTGGCGAACTGGATCAGGTCGAAGATCCGCGCCTGTTCGCGGCAGCAGCCGAGGTTCACCACCACGATCTTCTGCTGATAGGCATCGTTGGTGGGGCCGCCGGCTTCCGCCAGCAGATCCAGCAGCGTCATGTTGTTGTCGAAGCGGTACCGGCCCGGCTTGGCGACGGCGCCCAGCACCCGCACGGTGCTTTCCTTGCTGTCGTCGAACCAGTCCTTGTTGGTGCGATCCGGCACGAAGATGACATCGCCGGTGCGCACCTTCGGCAGCAGCTTCTCGTCGCCGGTGGCGAAATATTGCGCCAGGTTCAGCTGCGTCACCTTGGAGCCCGGCAGGCCGCGGTGGGAGATGCGCACATTGCGCAGGTCCGCGGTCCCGGTCGGGCCGTTGGCCGCGGTCAGGATGTCGAGGAAATTCATGTTCTTGTTGAAGGCGTAGCGGCCGGGAATCTGCACCTGGCCCATGATGTAGATGACGTCTTCCTTCGCCAGCTGCACCCACTTGGCCTTGTTGTCGATGGGCGAATCCGGCAGCGGCGGCAGCCGCACCACATTGCCCGCGCGGATCTTCGGCAATTGCGCCAGCGAGCCGCCGCTGGACAGGAAGGATTGGAGATCGAACACCAGCGGGGTGGCGACGTCCTTCTCCGACTTCAGGATCTGCATATGGGCAATGTCGGCCCGCTGGTTGGGTCCACCGGCCTCGCCCAGCAGATCCAACAGGCTCATCTCGTCGGACCATTCATAGCGGCCGGGCTTGTTTACCTCGCCGATGACCTGCACCGCGCGGGTGGGCGGCACCTTGAGCCAGGACGGGCGGTCGGAGGATTCGATCTTCTCCGGCACGAAGATGGCGTCGCCCGGCATGATGGCCGGCAGCGGCACGCGGTCGCCTTCCGTATAGGACACCAGATCGAAGCGCTGGGTCTCGCCATCGGCCTTCAGCACGCGGATCTGGCGCGTCTCCGCATAGCGGGTGGGGCCGCCGGCATTGGCCAGGATCTCCATCAGCCGGGCATCGGGGGGCGCCTCGATGGCGCCGGGCCGGTTCACTTCGCCGATGACGTACACCGTGCGCACCGAGCGGCGGATTTCTTCTTCCTGCTTCGGCACGAAGATGGTGGCGCCGGGCCGCAGCGCCGGCAACAGCTTTTCATCGCCGGTATCCAAATAGCGGCGGAGATTGAAGACGATGGGATCGCCGCCGTTGATGACCCGGATCTGCTCGATGGAGGCATAACGGGTGACGCCGCCGGCCCGCATGATCATGTCGACGACGCTCAGGCCTTCCTTGTAGCCGAACGTGCCGGCCCGGGTGACTTCGCCGAACACTTTGATGGAGCTGGTGTTGTCCGCCGCGTCGCCCTGGTCGGCCAGGGTGCGCGCGTCAAAATTGATCTGCACATTGCCGGTGGCCGGCGACGACGGCACGAAGATGACGTCGAGCGGCTGCAACTGCGGCACCAGGCGGGTGTCGCCCGTATCGAGGTATTTCTTGTAGTCGAACACCGTGGTGCGGCTGCCGCGGCGCAACTGCAGCTTGTCCAGCTGAGCGCCCTGGCTGAGACCGCCGGCGGCGGTCAGCGCCTGCTGCACGCCTGCGTCGGCGGCGAGATTTACTTCCCCCGGGGTCGCCACATAGCCGAGCACGGTCACCAGCAGCCGGCGCTCCTTGAGCACCAACGTCAGGCGGCCGAGGTCACGATAGGCCTTGCCCAGGGCATCGCGCACGATGACCGTGGCCTCGGCCAGGGTGCGGCCGGCCAGATCCACATCGCCCACTTCCGGCAGCGTCATGCGGCCGCTGCGGTCGATCATGAAGTCCTTGTTGAAGGCCGCTTCGCCGGGCAAGGCGATGGTCAGCATGTCGCCGACCCGCAGGCGGAGCGTGGGCTCGGACGTGGGTGCCCGTTGCGCTGCGGCAGGACCGGCCAGCGCGAACAGGAACAGGGCGATCAGCGCGGTCAAGATGCCAAGTGTGGCGCGCGGGACCATTCTACCGACTCCCGCTCGATGAATGACGCGGCAACTGTCGCTCGATGGCGGCAAACTTCTGCTTCAGGCGGGCGATGTCGATTTCCGCATCCTCGCCAAACCCGCCCTCGGATTCGCGGCGAATCTGCACCAGCAACCGCTCGGCCTGGTAGGTGTCTGCCGCGGCATAATACCGCGAGTTGCGGGCAATGAGATCGATCAGCTGATCGGACAATTGATCGATGCGCACGTCGGTGGAGGGGCGGCGCTCGGCCAGTCCCCCCGCGCCGGGATCCGGCCAGGCCACGAAGGTGCTGCTCTCGCAGCCGGTGAGCGCCAGGGCCGACAGCAGGACCAGGGGCAGGGTGTGGCGGCGGATCATCGGGCGGAGCCTCCGTCCACCAGGTCGGAGAGTCGCAGATGGGTGAGCAGCTGCAGCGGCTGCCCGTGCGCGCCCGTCAGCCGCAGGGTCCGGCCCGCCACCCGCAAGCGCTTGTACAGAAACACGATTCCGCCGACGCCCGACGAATCCATGAATTCAACCTTTGCGAGATCGAGGACCACGTCGTCCGCCGCACCACCCAGCGTCTCGAACGTCGCCTTCAGACCGGTCATGGCGGCCGCGTCCATGTCTCCGGCGATCTCCACTACCTGTGGCATGGAAGCCCTCATGCGTCGGACCGCTGCGCGAAAACCACGAACGATCGCGTGTTGCTCACCTGCGCATCACGAAAAGATCGGTCCGGAGGGACGGTCTCGATTCATGCGTCGCGGATCAGCCTTAACCATCGCCACAACAAACCATTTACCTTAAGAACCCGTAAAACACTCGGATGCGGGGTTGCGTCCAGAGGGGGGTACGCGTGCCGAACGGTGTCGTGCAGATTGTGCAGCGGCTGCGCCCTGGGGGGCTTGAGGTCCTGGCCCTGGAATTGTCCAGTCGGCTGGCGGGGCCCAATGCCATCGTCAGCCTCGAGTGGACCGACGACGAAATCATGCGGCACTGGCCCATGCTGGCCGGTGTGTCGGCGCGCATTTCCGGTCTGGGGAAGCTGCCCGGATTGCGCCCCGGCCTGCTGGTGCCGTTGATTCGCTACCTCCGCGCGCGCGCGCCTCAGGCGGTGATGACCCACCACATCGGGCCCCTGCTCTATGGCGGTCTGGCCGCCCGGCTGGCGCAGGTACCCATCGTTGTGCATGTGGAACATGACGTCTGGCACTACACCGACCGCCGGCGCCGCTGGCTGGCGCGGTTGGCCGGCCTGCTGGTGCGGCCGCATGTGGTGGCGGTGTCACAGACCGTCGCCCGCACCATGCACCAGGTGATGCCGGGCGTTGCGGTGACGGTGATCGCCAATGCGGTGGACACCGCCCGGTTCGTGCCCGCTCCCCGCGACGCCGCCCGCCGCGAGCTCGGCCTGCCCCCGGATCGTCCCATCATCGGCGTGGCCGGGCGCCTGGAGGAGGTCAAGGGGCAGGCGGTGGCGGTGCGCGCCCTGGCGAAGATCCCCCAGGCTCTGCTGGTGCTGGCGGGCGACGGCAGCCAGCAGGACGCCCTGCGGGCTCTCGCGGCGGAACTGGGCGTTGCCGAACGGGTGATGTTCCTGGGCTATCGCGACGACATGGCTGTGATCTATCCCGCGTTCGATGTGTTGGCGCTGCCCTCGCTCAATGAAGGGCTGCCGCTTTCCGTGCTGGAGGCGCAGGCGTGCGACATTCCGGTGGTGGCCAGCGACGTCGGTTCGGTGCGCGAAGGCTTGTGTCCGCAGTCCAGCCGCCTCGTGCCGCCGCGCGATCCGCAGGCCCTGGCCGCAGCCATCGGCGACATGCTGGCGCGACCGTCGCCGGTGTCGCCGCGGGCCTTCGTGCTGGAGCACTTCTCCTGGGACCGCACCGTCGCTGCCTATCAGCGCCTGCTCCGTCCGGGCCGGGAGTGAGCCGCTGATGATCTTGGTGCAACTGCTGTTCTGGCTCAGCCTGCTGGGCGTGGTCTACCATCATGCGGTGTTCCCGCTTCTGCTGCGCGCTATGGCCCGGCGGCGGGGCGCGCGGCCGGAGCCTGCGGCCCTGCCGTCCGCGGCGCTGCCGCGGATCACCCTGGTCATTCCGGCCTATCAGGAAGCGGGATACATCGCCGCCAAGCTCGCCGATTGCGCGGGCCTGGACTATCCTCGAGACCGCCTGTCGGTGATCGTCGCCTGCGACGGCTGCACCGACGGCACGGAGTTGCGGGCCGCCGAAGCCCTGGCGACGCCGGCGTGTGCCGGGCTGGACGTGGAGATCCGCGCTTTCCCGGTCAATCGCGGGAAGGTGGCGGTGCTGAACGACGTGATCGGCGCCTTGCCACCGGGCATCGTGGCGCTCACCGACGTGTCCGCCAGCCTGTCGGTCGACGCGCTGCGCCGCGCCGCCGCTCATTTCGCCGATCCGGCGGTGGGGGTGGTGGCGGGCACCTATGCGCTGCGCCAGGCGGGCAGCGCCGGGGAGGCGGGCTATTGGCGCTACCAGACCGCCATCAAGGCGGACGAGGCGGCGGTGGCGGCGCCCATCGGCGTGCACGGCGCCTTCTATCTGTTCCGTCGGGAGCTGTGGCGCCCGCTGCCCGCCGACACCATCAATGATGACGTGATCCTGCCCATGGCCATCGTCGCGGATGGTGCCGAGGCGGTCTATGACCGCGCTATGGTGGCCACCGAGGAGGAGCACACCCAGCGCGCGCAGGAATTCCGCCGCCGGGTGCGCATCGCCTCGGGCAATGTGCAGCAGGCGGTGCGGCTGTGGCGGCTGGGCGATCCGCGCCGCCCGCGCCTCGCCTTCGTGTTCCTCTCGGGCAAGGCGCTTCGGGCGTTCGCGCCGCTGCTGCTGGTGGTGATGTTCGCCAGCAATCTGGCCCTTGCCTTCTCCGGGCCCGGTCTATACCGCCTGCTGTTGCTCGGGCAGGTCGCGTTCTACGCGCTGGCGTTGGTCGTCATCGCGCGCCCGGCCGCCACATGGCCGCGCGCCCTGCGGTTCGCGGGCTATTTCGTGGAGGGCCACGCGGCGGGTCTGGTGGGCGCGGTGCGCCAGCTCTCCGGCCGCGACAAAGGCCGTTGGAGCCGGGCGGCGGAGAGTGCGGGGGCCATGGACGAGGATTACGTGCATCCGCTGGTGCGCATCGGCAAGCGCGCCTTCGACATCATCGTCGGGCTGGTGGCGTTCCTGGTGCTGGCCATTGCCTTCGTGCCGGTGGCGCTGGCCATCAAGCTGACCTCCAAGGGTCCGATCTTCTACCGCCAGATCCGCGTCGGGCGCTCCACGGCCTCCCATACGGACCTGTTCTATCTGTTCAAGTTCCGCACCATGTATGTGGATGCGGAAGCCCGCACCGGGCCGGTGTGGGCCACCGCCAATGATCCGCGCATCACCCCGGTGGGGCGCTTCATGCGCAAGACCCGTATCGACGAGCTGCCGCAGGCGATCAATGTGCTCAACGGCGACATGTCCATCGTCGGCCCGCGGCCGGAGCGCCCCGCCTTCTTCCAGAAGCTGGAGAAGGAGATCCCCTTCTACACCGAGCGCACCCACGGCCTGCGTCCCGGCATCACCGGGCTTGCCCAGGTGAACCAGGGCTATGACGGCTCCATCGAGGACGTGCGCTCCAAGGTCGGCTACGACCACGCCTATGCCATGCGCCTGCTGGACCCGTGGGACTGGTTCAAGACCGACGTGTGGATCATCCTGCGCACCTTCTCCGTGATGGTGCTGGGCAAGGGGCAGTAGGCTCGGGGCAGTAGGCCTCAGGCCTCCGCCGCATAGCGGAACGGATCGCCGGTCCGCGCCCGGTCATAGACGCAGCGACCGGCCACAAAGGTGGCGGCGACCGCCCGGTCGTCGCCCAGGGTCATCAGCGCGAACAAAGTGTCGGTGATGTCGGTGCTTTGGGCGGTGCGCAGGGCCAGGAGATCGGTGGCTTTGAGATCCAGCACGCAGACATCGGCCGCATAGCCCGGCGCCAGTTGCCCCAGCCTGTGGTCGAGGTGCAGCGCATGCGCCCCGCCCAAAGTGGCGAGATAGAAGCCCTTCAGCCCATCCAGCCGGTTGCCGCGCAGGGCGGCGGTCTTGTAGGCCTCGCCCAGCGTCATGAGCTGGGAGAAGGAGGTGCCGGCGCCCACGTCGGTGCCGAGCCCCACCCGCACCGGGCGGCGGATGTCCTGGGTCTCGAACAGGCGGAACAGGCCGGAGCCCAGGAACAGGTTCGAGGTGGGGCAATGGGCCAGCGCCGCGCCAGTCTCGTGGCAGGTGCACAGATTGCCCTCGTCCAGATGGATGCCGTGCCCCAGCACGCTGCGCGGCCCGATCAGCCCCGCATGGGCATAGACATCCAGATAGTCCGCCCGCTCGGGAAACAGGCCGGCGATCCAGGCGATCTCGGCCAGGTTCTCGCTGACGTGCGTCTGCATGAACAGGCCGTCGTGGCGCTGGAGCAGATGGCCGGCGGCCTCCAGCTGGGCGGCGGTGCTGCTGCCGGCAAAGCGCGGCGTTACCGCATAAAGCTGCCGCCCGCGCCGGTGCCAGCGGGCGATCAGCGCCTCGGTCTCGTCCACCCCTTGAGCGACCGAGGCATCCAGCAGGCCCGGCGGGGCGTTGCGGTCCATCAGCACCTTGCCGGCGATCATCAAGGTATTGAACCGCTCGCTTTCCGCGAACAGGGCCTCCGCCGAATGGGGATGGACGGTGCAATAGACCATCGCCGTGGTGGTGCCCGCCCGCAGCAATTCGCGCAGGAACACTTTGGCGATGAGCTGCGCATAAGCGGGATCGGCGAACTTCAGTTCGGTGGGGAAGGTGTAGCGCTCCAGCCACTCCAGCAATTGCCCGCCGAAGGCGCCGATCATCTCGGTCTGGGGATAATGCACATGGGTGTCGATGAAGCCGGGGCACAGCAGCGCGTCGGGAAAGGCGGTGATCGCCGTCCCCTCCGGCAAGGTGGGCTTCACCGCCTCATAGGCCCCGAACGCGGTGATCGTTCCGCCGGCCATCACCAGCAGGGCGTCCGGCTCATAGGTGAAGCACTCCTCCGCCGGGGCATGGAACGGATTGCCCCGGAAGGAGATGGCCCCGGCGCGCAGGACGGTGAGCGGGGCGCTCACCCGGCCGCGCCCTGATAGACATATTTGAACACGAACACCGCCGCGATCAGCCACACGATCCACTTCACCTCCCGCGCCCGCCCGGTCAACAGCTTGAGGCCCGCATAGGAAATGAAGCCGAAGGCGACGCCATTGGCGATGGAATACGTGAAGGGCATCATCAGCGCCGTCACGGACGCGGGGATGACTTCGGTGACATCCTCCCAATCCAGCTCGGTGAGATCCCGCAGCATCAGGCAGGCCACATAGAACAGCGCCGGAGCGGTGGCATAAGCGGGCACCGAGCCCGCCAGAGGTGACAGGAACAGGCAGGCCAGGAACAGCCCCGCCACTGTCACCGCGGTGAGGCCGGTGCGCCCGCCCTCCTGCACGCCGGCGGCGCTTTCCAGATAGGCGGTGGAGCTGGAGGTGCCCAGCAGGGAGCCGATGAAGATGGAGGTGCTGTCCGCCAAAAGCGCCTTGTTGAGGCGCTCCATCTTGCCGTCCTTGAGCAATCCGGCGCGGCGGGCCACGCCCATGAGCGTGCCGGTGGCGTCGAACAATTCCACCAAAAAGAACACCAGCACCACATTGAGGATGCCCGCATTCAGCGCGCCCTTGATGTCGAGGGCGAAGAAGGTGGGAGCGATGGAGGGCGGCAGCGACACCAGGCTGGTGATGGAATTGCCGGCGAACAGGAAGCTCAGCGCCGTCACCCCGAGGATGCCCAGCAGCAGGGCGCCCTTCACCCGCAGCACCGAGAGCGCGGCCACCGCGAAGAAGCCGATCACCGCCAGCACCACGGTGGGTTTGTGCAGGTCGCCCATGGTGACGAAGGTGGCCGGGCTGGCGGCGACGATGCCGGCATTCTTCAGCGAGATGATCGCCAAAAACAGCCCGATGCCCACGGTGATGGCGATGCGGATGGAATGGGGGATGCCGTCCACGATGGCGTCGCGGATGCGGAACAGCGTCACCAGCATGAAGCAGACGCCGGAGATGAACACCGCTCCCAGCGCGATCTGCCATGTGTAGCCCATGCTCAGCACGACCACGTAGGAGAAGTAGGCGTTGAGCCCCATGCCCGGCGCGATGGCGATGGGGTAATTGGCATAGAGCCCCATGATGAGGCTGCCCAGAGCGGCGATCAGGCAGGTGGCGACGAACACCGAGCCCTTGGGCATGCCGGCATCCGCCAGGATCGCCGGATTGATGAAGATGATATAGGCCATGGTGAGGAAGGTGGTGACCCCCGCCATCACCTCCGTGCGCACGGTGGTGCCGTTTTCCTTCAAGCCGAACAAGCGCTCAAGCATGGCCTAACCCCCTCAGGTGGCGAATGAAATCGGGTGATCTGCGCGGCGTGCGGCCGTCAGCGCCAGGTAGACGGTGTCCGGTGTGAAGGGCGGCGCCGTCAGCCGCACGCCGGTGGCGTCACGCACCGCATTGGCCAGCGCCGCCGCCACCGGATTGAACGGGCTTTCGCTCATGGACTTGGCGCCGAACGGCCCGAGCCGGTCATAGGTGTCGGCAAACAGCACCTCGGTCACCGGGACGTCGGCAAAGGCCGGGATGTGGTAGTGCCGGAAGCTGGGATTGACCACGGCGCCCTGGCCATCAATGCGCAGGTCCTCATAGAGCGCCGCGCCCAGCGCCTGGGCGGCGCCGCCTTCCACCTGCCCGCGGCACTGCATGGGGTTCAGCACCCGGCCCGCATCGGCGGCCTGCACGCTCTTGAGGATGCGGATTTCCCCGGTGTCGGTGTTCACCGCCACGCTGAAGCCGTGGACATTGAACGCCACCGAACGGGGCGATCCATCGGCGGTGCCGTGCCCCTCCAGGGGCGCGGGCGCGTGGCGGGCGATCGCCGCGCGGGACAGCAAAGGCCCGTCCAGCACTTGCACGCCGTCCGCCGTCAGCCGGCAGCGCTCCGGCGGCACCCCGTGCTGCTGGGCGGCTGTGGCCCGGATCTGCGCCGCCAGCGCCTCCGCTGCCCGCTGCACCGCTTGCCCGGCCACCACCAGCCCGGTGCTGCCGTAGGCGCCGGTGTCATGCGCCACCGCATCGGTATCGGCGCTGCGCAGGCTTATGTCGGCGGGGCGGGCTGACAAGGCGCTGGCGGCGATCTGCACATGGCCGGTGAGGCTGCCATTACCGAATTCCGCCGTGCCCACGCTCAAGTTGAACGTGCCGTCCGCTTCCAGGGCCATGCGGGCATCCGCATGGTGGCCGCGCGGGGGAATGGTGTCGATCATGGCCAGCGCCATGCCCTGGCCCACCCGCCACGGCGCCCCCAGGGGCGGCGGCGCGGCGGCGCTCAGGGCCTGCTCCACCAGATCCAGGCATTGGTCGAGGCCGTAGCTGCCATATTCCACGTCATGGGGGTGGAGGTCATAGGCCACCATGGGCACGCCGGGCCGCACGCTGTTGCGGCGGCGCAGCTCGAACGGGTCCAGCTTCAGCCGGCGGGCCAGTTCGTCCATGGCGGATTCGATGGCGAAGATGGTCTGGCTGAGGCCATAGCCGCGAAAGGCGCCGGAGGGCAGGGTGTTGGTATAGACCGCCTGTCCCGTCACCTTCTTGTTCGGGCAGGCATAGACCGCCACGGATTCGTTGCAGCCGTGAAACAGCGTGCCGACGCCGTGATTGCCATAGGCGCCGGTGTTGGACAGCACCGCCATCTCGAAGGCGGTGAGCACCCCCTCGGCGGTGGCGCCCAATTTCACCCGCACCCGCATGGGATGGCGGGTGGTGGTGGCGGAAAACTGTTCTTCGCGGCTCAGTTCCCATTGCACCGGGCGGCCGGTCTTCAGCACCGCCAGCCCCACCAAATCTTCCAGCAGCATCTCCTGCTTGCCGCCGAAGCCGCCGCCCACCTGCTCGCACAGCACCCGCACCTGGGCGCGCTCCAGGCCGAGCAGGTCCGCCAGGGCATCGCGGGTGAGGAACGGGGTCTGGGTGCTGGAGCGGATCACCAGCCGGCCGTCGTTGTCCCGCCAGCCGATGGCGCAATGGGTTTCCAGATGGGCATTCTGCAGCCGCTGGGACTGAAAAATGCCCTCATAGGTCACCGCTGCGGCGGCAAAGCCTGAGGCCACGTCGCCGATCTCGCCGGAGAGCGCGGCCACCTGATTGCGACCGGGATCGGCGATGCGGGTCTCTGGCCCCTTGTCGCCATGGACCAAGGGGGCACCGGGCGCGAGGGCCGCATCCGGGTCCAGCACGGCGGGCAGGAGGTCATAGCTGACGGCGAGCCGGCGGCAGCCTTCCTCGGCGGCGGCGACGGTCTCGGCCACCACGGCAGCGACCCGCTGGCCCACATGGCGTACCACGTCGTCCAGGAGGCGCAGGTCGCTCACATCGTCGGTGGCGTGGTGGTGGCGGGCGGACGAATAGAGCCGGTCGGGCGCGTCCGCATGGGTCAGCACCGCCAGCACGCCGGGCACCGCCAAAGCGGCGGCGGTGTCGATGGCGCGGATGCGGGCGTGGGCGTGGGGCGAGCGCAGCACCTTCAGATGGGTGAGCCCGGCCACCGCCACGTCCAGCGTATAGCGCGCCTGCCCGGTGACGATGCCGGGACCGGCGGGGGCCGGGTGGTTGAGGCCGCAGGCGTCGCCGGTGATCTCAGGCTCCGCATGGACGATGCCGGCCACCGCATCGGCGATGGCCCGGTAGCCCGTGCAACGGCAGAGGTTGCCCTTCAGGGCGGCCGGCAGATCGTGCCGCTGGGCCTGATTGAGGGCGGAGACGGTGAGGATCATGCCGGCGGTGCAATAGCCGCACTGGAAGCCCTGGGCCGCCAGGAAGTTCTGCTGCACCGGATGCAGGTCGCCGTCGGACGCCAGCCCCTCGATGGTGGTGACGGCGCGCCCCTCGGCGCGGAAGGCGGGGGTGATGCAGCTATGCACCGGCGCCCCATCCACCAGCACGGTGCAGGCGCCGCAATCGCCCGCATCGCAGCCGCGCTTGACCCCGCGGCAGCCCTGCTCGCGCAGAAAGGTGCGCAGGCACTGGCCGGGGCGGGGGACGGCCGTGACGGGCTGGCCATTGAGGGTGAAGCCGGTCATGGCCGGGCCGCTTCCGCCAGCTCGGCGCGGATCTGTTCGGCGAACAGGGCCGTCATGTGCCGGCGCCACGCCGGGGCGCCATGGACATCGTCATAATAGAGGGTCGGCGGGATGGCGGCGGCCAGCCGGTCGGCGAGGGCGTCCGCCGGGGGCAGCGCCGGGAAGGCGAGCCGCACCGGGCGACGGGTGGACGCGGTGACGGTGAGGGCGAAGGCACCGTCACGATCCCGGGTGCCGATCAGCAGCGCGGCGGACCGGCCCAATGGGTTCAAGGCGATGCGGCGGAAGGCCGTGCGCCGCTGCAAGGCGGCGGCGGGAATGAAAATGCTGCGCAGCAAATCGCCGGGCGCCAAGGTGGTTTCCCCGGGGCCGCAGATCAGGTCCAGCACGTCCAGGGAGCGGCTGCCGCCGGTCGCGGGCCAGACCGTTGCCCCGCCATCCAGGGCCACCAGCAACGCGCTCATGGGGGCGGCGGGCAAGGCGAGGCAGAGATTGCCGCCCACGGTGGCCGCCGCCCGTACCTTGAACGAGCCATAGAGCGCCTGGCAGCAGGGGGCGATCAGGGGCAGGGCCGGGGTGTCGGGCCGCAGCGCGACCTCTTCCAGCTGCGCCAGGGTGCAGGTGGCGGCGATCTCAAGACCGGCGTCGGTGCGGGTGAGCGCCGGCCAGTTCAGCGCCGCCAGATCGATCAGGCGGGCGAGGTGCGGCTGCGGCTCGGAGAACAGCGCCGTTCCGCCGGCCAGCCACGCATCCCCCGGCGCCAATGGCGGGATGTCCGCCCGCTGTGCGGGGCGGCAGAGGGCGGTGACGGTGTGGAGATCCATGCGGCGGCGGCGGCCTTGATTCGAAACGGGCGAGAGGCCCAGCATGGTGCCGCTCCCGGCGGCTTCGAAGCAAGAAGCGCGCCGCCTGTATCCGTCGGCGGTCCGCCCGCCTTACCCGCGGGGCAGGCGGCGGCGGATGAAGGCGGGCAGTTCCTCCGGATCCATGGCGGGCAGCAGGCGCAGCTTCCACGTCATCGCGGCGATCACCGCCAGCACGCCCGCGCCCGCCAGCGGCATCACCAAAGGCGGCAGCGTCGCATAGCTCACGGCAGTGAGCGCGGCGGCCACCAGCGTCACCCCAGCCAGGGGCGCAAAGCGGTAGGGGATGGGCGCATAGTATCTAGATACCAGAAATGTTATAAACACACGGACACTCTGGGCCATCAGTGTTGCACCCACGGCCCCGGCCACGCCATAGCGCGGAATGAGTGTATAATACAAAACGATGGCGAGGCCGGCGCCGATCAGGTTGATGACCAGCGGCGCGAGGCCGTCCTTGCGCAAATAACAGCCAATTTCCAACAGGCTGCCGGTTTCCTGGATGGCATAATTGAGCGCGATGAAGGCGATGAAGACGCTCGCCCCCCAATAGGCCTCGCGGGTGAGGAGATGCACCGCGAACGGGCCCCCCAGGCTCACCACCACCGCCGCCGACAGCACGATGAGATAGCCGAGCGAGACGATATCGGCGCTGCGTTCCGCCCCCCGGTCTTCGGCTAAGACGATGAAGCGCTTGGGAAACCACCACATGTGGAACGGCTGCAGCAGCACCGCGGTCAGCCCGCCCAGCCGCCCGGCGACGCCATAGAGCGCGATCTGCTCCGGGCTGACATGCAGCGCCAGAACCCAGCGGTCATAAGACCCCAGCACAAACGCCGCCAAGGCCGAAAGAAGCAACGGCCCGCAATAGACCACCATCTCATGCCAGCGGGCGAAGCGGATCGAGATGCCGCAATCCCGCGCCAGATAGGCCAGCATGACCGCCCCCTGGGCCAAAGCGGCGCTGGCGGAGGCGATGAGCACCCCCTCCACCCCGAACCCCAGCGCCAGCAAGGTGCCGGAGAGGGCCGCCTGGGCCAGCGCCCGGGTCAGGCTCATGATCAGGAAGGTGCGCGCCGCCCCCCGGATCCGCATCCAGGTCAGGCCCACCCCCAGCACGCCTTCCACGCAGATGGCGCCCAGCAGCAGCAGGAATTCCGTCCGGCTCACCGCCTCCGGCAGCAAGCCCATGATCGGCGTGGAGAAAATCGCGCCCAAGGCGACCAGGAGGCCCGACACCAGCAGCGCCAGCCCGGCATATTCGGCGCAGACCGCCTTGCGCGCCTCCCAGGTCTCCACCGTGCCGACGAAGCGGGAGAGGGCGGCGGGGAGGGCAAGGCCGAACAGCAGCGCGCCCACGTCGATGAATGACAGCAGGACTTCCAGCCGGCCATATTCGGCGCTGGAGAGAAAATACGTGTTGACCGGCAGCATGACGAGGCCGATGGCCCGCAGCACCACGAGACCCACGGTGTAATAGAGCGTTTCCCGGATCGCGCCCGCCACCGTCTGCCTCCCGTTCCCCCAATCGGCATGGCCGATCCGGCGGGCGAAGTCCACTGTTCGGCCCCGGTTCCGCGCGCCGCGCGGGCCTGCCTTGTGCAACAATTCTTTGATTCGGCGCCCGTCTCCCGCTACAGGTCGCCGCGATCGCGTGGTTCCCATGACAGAACGTGCCCAGACCCCTTCCCTCGCGGACCTTCGCGCGGACATCGACCGCATCGACGAGACAATGCACCGCCTGCTCATGGAGCGGGGCGAGATCATCGATCGTCTGGTGGCGGTGAAGCGCAACCAGACCGAGGGCTCCGCCTTCCGTCCGGCCCGCGAGGCCGCGATGATGCGCCGGCTGGTGGAGCGCCATCACGGCCTGCTGCCGCTCGACACGGTGGAGAGCATCTGGCGCGTCATCATCTCCACCTTCACCTATGTCCAGGCGCCCTATGCGGTGCATGCGGACCTCTCGGTGGGTGAGCCCCTGATGCGCGACAGCGCCCGCTTCCATTTCGGCTTCACCACCCCGTTCGTGCCGCATGTGGGCGCGCGGGGCGTGGTGGATGTGGTGGCCGCCTCCAAGGGCGACCTCGGCCTGCTGCCCGCCGCCATGGTGCCCGGCAGCGATCCGTGGTGGACGGCCCTGGAACCGGCCAACGCGCCGAAGATCATCGCCCGGCTGCCGTTCGTGGACCGCGCCGACCATCCCGCCGGCCTGCCGGTGTTCGTGGTCTCCCACCCCATCAATGATGCGGCGGTGACCGAGGTGGAGATGTTCTCCGTCCGCGTCGCCGGCTGGAGCGCCAGGGCCGCCGCCGCGGTGTCGCCGCTGGCCGACGTGCTGGCGGTGTCCGACGGCGCCCTTGATGGTGCCGCTTTGCTGGTGTCGGTACCCCATGGCGGCGCCCGCGACGCGGTGCTGGATGCCCTGCGCCAGAGCGGCGCCAGTGTCCGGTCCTTCCTTCCCGTGGGCAGCCATGCCGCCCCGTATCGCATCGGTCAGGGCCATGCCGGCATCGCCGGGTCCTGAGTTGGAGTTGAGTATGTCCATTCCCGCGCAAGACAATCGCCGCCCCGCCCGTCCCGTGCCGCGCCCCGGCGTCATGGCCATTTCGGCCTATGTGCCCGGCAAGAGCCATGTGGAGGGGGTGGCCAAGGTCTATAAGCTCTCCTCCAACGAGACCCCCATTGGGCCGAGCCCGGCGGCGATCGCGGCCTATCAGGCGGCTGGCGCCAATCTGCAGGATTATCCCGACGGCTCCGCCACGGTGCTGCGCGAGGCCATCGGCAAGGCCACCGGCGTCAATCCGGCGCGGATCATCTGCGGCGCCGGCTCGGACGAATTGCTGAACCTCATCGCCCACACCTATGTGGGCGCGGGCGACGAGGCGATTTTCAGCGCCCATGGCTTCCTGGTCTACAAGATCGCCACGCTGTCTGCCGGCGGCACGCCCGTCGCGACGCCGGAGACCGAAGGCCTGGTGGCGGACGTGGATGCCATGCTGGCGGCGGTGACCCCGCGGACCAAGCTGGTGTTCCTGGCCAATCCCAACAATCCCACCG
This sequence comes from Azorhizobium sp., assembly GCA_965227945.1. Lineage (GTDB taxonomy): Bacteria > Pseudomonadota > Alphaproteobacteria > Rhizobiales > Xanthobacteraceae > Azorhizobium. The sequence continues at coordinate 1,459,442 of CBDDGQ010000006.1, forward strand.
GCACCTACCTGCCGTTCGAAGAGGTGCGCCGCCTGCATGCGGAGCTGCCGCCGCACGTGCTGCTGGTGCTGGACGCCGCCTATAGCGAGTACGTCCGCCGCAACGACTACGAGGCGGGGCTCGAACTGGCGCTCACCGCCGAGAATGTGGTGATGACCCGCACCTTCTCGAAGATCCACGGCCTGGCGGCCCTGCGCATCGGCTGGGCGGTGGGCTCCGAGGCGGTGATCGATGCCCTGAACCGGGTGCGCGGTCCGTTCAACATGAATGCCCCGGCCATTGCGGCGGGCGCTGCCGCCATTCTGGATGCGGCCCATGTGGAACTGGCGGTGGCGCACAATGACCAGTGGCTCGCCTGGCTCACTGGGGAGATCGGCGCGCTGGGCCTCAAGGTCACGCCCAGCGTCGGCAATTTCCTGCTGATCCATTTTCCGCAGACCCCCGGCCAGACCGCGGCGGAAGCCGATGCCTTCCTCAACCGGCGTGGCATCGTGCTGCGCCAGGTGCGCGCCTATGGCCTGCCGCATGCGCTGCGCATGACGGTGGGCACGGAGGAGGCCAATCGCCTGGTGGTGCAAGCGCTGAGCGACTTCCTGTCCGGGGCGGCGCAGTGACCGCGCCATTGGTCGGGCGTCTGGCGGTCATCGGTGCCGGGCTGATCGGCTCCTCCATCGCCCGCGCGGCCCGCGACAAGGGGCTGGCCGGGGTGGTGGTGGTCAGCGACCGCGATGCGGGGGTGCGGGCGCGGGTGCGCGATATCGGCTTTGCCGATGAGGTGACGGACACCGCCGCCGCTGCCGCCCGCGACGCGGACATCGTCATCGCCTGCGTGCCCGTCGGCGCCTCGGGCGCGGTGGCGGCCGAGGTGGGCCCGGTGCTCAAGCCGGGCGCCATCCTCTCCGACGTAGGGTCAGTGAAAGGCGCGGTGGTCGACCTCATGGCGCCGCACGTGCCGGGCCACGCCCATCTGGTGCCGGCCCATCCGGTGGCCGGGACGGAGTTTTCCGGACCCGATGCGGGCTTTGCCAGCCTGTTCGAGAACCGCTGGTGCATTCTCACGCCGGCGGCCGGCGCTGACGCCATCGCCACGCAGACGCTGGCGGCGCTGTGGCGCGGCATGGGCGCCAATGTGGAGACCATGTCGCCGCAGCACCATGACCTGGTACTGGCCATCACCTCCCACGTGCCGCACCTGATCGCCTACAACATCGTCGGCACGGCGGAGCATCTGGAGCAGACGCTCACCTCCGAGGTGATCAAATTCTCCGCGGGCGGATTCCGCGATTTCACCCGCATCGCCGCCTCGGACCCGACCATGTGGCGGGACGTGTTTCTCTATAATCGCGACGCGGTGCTGGAGATGCTCGGGCGCTTCACCGAGGATCTGAGCGCCTTGCAGCGGGCCATCCGCTATGGCGATGGCGACACGCTGTTCGACCAGTTCACCCGCACCCGCGCCATCCGCCGCTCGATCATCGAGCAGGGCCAGGAGACCGCGGCCGCCGATTTCGGCCGTCGTCTGGCCGCCGACAAGACGCCGACAAGCTGAAACAGAAACGACACCCGGCTGAGGCCGGGTGCCGCGGTCTGGATCGCGCTCGATCGAGGGCGCAACCGGCTCAGAACTTGTAGTTCACGCCCGCCTTGAGGGTGCTGAAGGCGGTGTTGAGCGAGCGGTCGCCGAACGAGGCGCTGCCGAGATCCACGTAGAGATACTCGGTCTTGAGCGTCCAATTGGGCAGGAAGGCATATTCCGCGCCCGCCCCGAGGGTCCAGCCCAAAGGCGTGTCGTTGGCGCTCGCCACATAGCCGTCGATGGCCGTCACCGAGCGGGACACCTTGCCATAAGCCAAGCCACCGGTGGCGTAGGGCAGGAACGTGCCGAAGGCATAGCCCAGGCGCACCCGCACGGTGCCGAAATAGTCGACGGTGTTCTGGACGTTCTCGTTGGAAGCCGGCAATCCCGTCAGGGACACCTGCCGGGAGGTGCCGATGTCAGACCATTGCAGGTCCGTCTCGACCCCGATCACCACATTGTTGGCGAACTGGTAATTGTAACCGATCTGGCCGCCGGCGAAGAAGCCGCCGGCATTGTCGTTCGCATAGCCGCTGGGATAGCGCCCCACGCTCGGCCAGGCGATGTCGAAGCTGCCGCCGCCATAACCGCCGTTCACGCCCAGGTAGAAGCCGGTCCAGGAAAAGACCGGGGTCACCACCGCCACGGCTTTCACCGGATAGGCCGTTGCAAGATCCGCCGCGCCGGCAGCGGTGGTCGTGGCAAGAAGCGCCAAGACGCTCATGAGCCGTTTCATGTCTCCGCCCCCAAAGTTGGATGGCGGTACTATGTGAGGCGCAGCGGGTCCGTCCAGTGCAAGTTCCGCTTAGGGCAAACGGCCGGTTAACGCGGGGCCGCCGGCTCCATCGTCGCGGGAGCCGGGAGCGCAGCCGGCTCCGTCGGCAGAGGCGCGAACAGGGGCGGCACGATCCCCACGGGAATTTTGCCCAGCTTGAGGGCGCCCTGGTCGAAGCCGATGGAGAAGGTGACGCCGCCCTTGCGTCCCGCCACATCGCCGCGCTTGCCGGCCATGGCGAGGGCGCCGACGATGGGCACGTATTCCTGCGGCACCAACCCCGCCTTGCTGAGGTTCTTCAATAGGTCCTCGATGCCGGAAAAGCCCAGCTGCATCTGGCCATTGAGCCGGCCCAGAGGGTCCAGCAGCAGTGCTCCGGAGGCACTGACGGCCGCCTTCGGCGTGGTGACGGTGAAGGCCTGCAATTGCATCATGCCCCCTGCCGCCGACCAGGCGCGCAGGCGATCCTGGATCGACATGGGCCGCAGGTCGTCCAGCGCGGTCACGGTGGCTTGGAGGCCCAGGTCCAGCGGCCCGGCGCTCCCGGTGGCAGCCAGCTGCGGGCTCTCGCCGCCAATGATGGCCAAAGCGAAATCCACCCCGTCCTTGGCATTGGCGTCGCCGGGCTTGCGCCGGGCATGGGTTTCCAGATGCTTGGCGGAGAGGACGGGGGTGGCGCTGGCATTGCCCGGCGCTTGCTCGATCATCGGATTGTCCACCGCCAGATCGAAGCGCACCGGCCGGCCGGTGCTGTCGCCGACGCCGCTCATCTGCAGCAACGACCAGGAGGCCGTATAGACCTGCCCGGTGGCCAGGTTCTCGATCCGGGCCGGAGAGGCGAATTCGGCCACGATGTGGCTGGGGTCCCAGACCTGCGCCACCGCATGGGCCGCTGCGGCAGAGACCTTCAGGCTATCGCCGCCCTGGGTGATCAGCAGCGGGTCGCGGCACATGAGTTCGAAGCGGAAGGGGAAACCCTCCAGGCTGCGCTCGGAGCAGCTCCACTGGCGACCGACAAACCGCTCGCGGGCGATCCAGGCGTCGATTTCCGCATCGGCGCGTTGCGCGGCATAGACCCACAGGCCGCTCCAGCCAAGCCCGAGCAGGACCAGAATGGCGAGCGGCAAAGCGATGATCCAGGGCCGACGGCGCCGCGGGGCGGGTTCGATGACAGTCATGCGTTCCCTTCGTGTCTCGCGCTTGCGAGGGGGGTAAGGCGCTGTTAGAGCATGTTTGACCTCAGTTGAAGACCCCTGCCTCCCTTCGGTGCCGCACGTTTGATTGCGCATCGGTGTTACCCGCAGGCCAGGCTTCGACCTGCCGCGGCGGCGCCCGGTGGGCTCCGGCTGGGGGCGGAACCACCCCTGGCGCAGCGTCGGTCTTCCCGTGGCGCGTCGTTTTCGAGCCGTATCTCGCCATGGCCGCTTCTCCGCTCCCCCTCAACGCGCCGGTGACCGGCGACCCCTCGGGCAGCGAGACGCGCGACCACTGGGTGTTCGCTTACGGCTCGCTGATGTGGAACCCGGGATTTGCCTTCGCGGAGCGGGTGGAGGCCACCCTGGTGGGGGCGCATCGGGCGCTGTGCATCTATTCCTTCCACCACCGCGGCACGCCGGAGCATCCCGGTCTGGTGCTGGGGCTGGATCTGGGCGGGGCCTGTCGCGGGATCGCCTATCGGGTGGCGGCGGCGGATTGGCCCTCCACCCATGTGTATCTCACCGAGCGGGAACAGGTGTCCGGGGTCTATCGCGAGACCATCCGGCGGGTGCGGTTGCGCGATCCCGCCCGCAGCGATGCGCCGGCGGTGGCCTATGTGGCCAACCGCGCCCACCCCCAATATGCCCGCGGGCTCGGGCTGGACGACCAGTTGCATCTGGTGCGCCGGTCCCATGGCTCGTCCGGCCCGAACCGGGACTATGTGTTGGCGACCGTGGATGCGCTGGCCGCCATGGGCATCATGGATTCCGGCCTCACCTGGATCGCGCACAGGCTGCGGGACGGCCAGAGCTGAAGCGTTTTGCGCGCCCGGCGGGTGTGTCGGGCGCCGCCCTCAGGCGGCGCGGCGATCCGCGCGGGCTATGCCATCGCTGACCCGCTCGCGGGTGGGAGCAGGCAACGCCAGGGGATCTTGGTTCCACGCCCGCGGGGCCAGGAAGCCGACGAGGCTGTCCGGCGGGGCGTCGCCGAACACGTGGATGTGGATTTCTTCCGCCTGATAGCGGTGCGCGGCACGCTTGGCGGCCTCGCCCGGCAGCCCCGCCCACAAGGCGATGGAGCCGGCCGGGGTGCGCCGCACGGCGATGGCGAGGGCCTCGGGATAGTCCGGCGCGTCGGCGGCCGGATACACCGAAAACACATGGCGCAGGCCATCCTGATCGCGCCAGAAGCGATAACGCGCACCGAGCGCGCCATCCGTCAGGCCGCTCAGCCGACCGGCGTCGAACAGGGGAATGAGGAGCGAATCAGTGGCGTTCATGAGAACGAAACTAGAACAGCCGATTCGGGGGATCAAGACTTTTCCACAGGGTATGGTTACGGGGATAACTCCACCGGCCCTTGCGCCTTCAGGACCGGTCGAGGCCGAGTTCCGCACGCCCTTGCACCAGCAACCGGTCGCTGGCGGTTTCGATGTCGTCCTGCAGTCGGCTGAGAAAGACCTCGCGGGGCAGGCCCGGCGGGATGGGCGGGAGGATCTCCACCCGGATGGTGCCGGGCCGGCGCACCAGGGCATTGCGCGGCCAATACAGGCCTGAATTGAGCGCGATGGGCAGGCAGGGGACGCCGAACGCCGCATAGAGATGGGCGACGCCGAACTTGTAGGCGGGCTCCGCGCCGGGCGGACGGCGGGTGCCTTCGGGAAAGATGATGATCTGGCGGTTGTCCGCCAGTTCGGTCCGGGCGCGGATCGTCATGCTTTTCAGCGCCGCGGCGCGGGCGCCGCGATCAATGGGGATCACCCGTCCTTTGCGCATGTACCAGCCGAACAGCGGCAGCCAGGTGAGCTCGCGCTTCAGGATGAAGGTGGCATCGCTGAACAGCGGCAGCAGCGCAAGGGTTTCCCAGGCGGACTGGTGCTTGGAGGCGACCAGCAGCGGCCCGGACGGAATGTGCTCCCGGCCGACGATCTCCACCTTGGTGCCGGCCACCACCCGCAGGAAGAAGCCGGTGACGGCGACCCACGGCAGCACGATGCCCCGCCACATCATGCGGCGGGAGATAAACGGCAGCGCCGGCAGGCACACCAGCATGTAGAGGATGGTGAAGCTGTAGAACAGCAATTGGAACAGCAGGGAACGCAGCAGGGTCACTCAGGCTTCCTGTCGCCCCAATGGTTCGGTCCGGCCGCCGACGCCTGCGCGCCGGATGCGGCGACGGGGGCGGGCGGGGCCTTGGGCGCGACCGCCTGGGCGGGGCGGATCTTCGCCTGCGCCATCATGTACTTCAAATATTCCTTCAGGAGGAGCTTCACCGTCTGCGGGTCGGTCCACCAGTTCGGGGCCAGCATGCGGTCGGTCACCACGGGATAGGCCACCAGCTCCACCTCCGGCAGGGCGCGACCCAGCTCCACCAGCGCCCGCGGCATATGCCAGGCGGAGGTTACCACCACCAGCGAGCGGAAATGCTGGGTGCGGGTCCATTCCGCTGCCTCGATGGCATTGCCGAAGGTGTTGAGCGCGCGGTGACCCAGATCCACGCAGCAATCCAGCAGATGCTCGTTGTCCGGTAGGGTGCGGCGAATTTCCTCGGGGGAGGTGGTGCGGTTGACGCCGGTGATGAGCAGCCGTTGCCCGTGCCCGGAGGCCAGCAATTGCACCGCATCGGTGATGCGCGATGCACCGCCGGTCAGCACCACGATGCCGTCCGCCGCCTTCAGGCGCGCCGGCTCGCGGGGGGCAATGGCGGCGGTGAAGACCACAAAGCCCGCGACAAAGAGCAGCGCCGCGCTGCCGAGGACAAAGGCAAGGCCCACCGCTGTGCGCCGGACCCAGATCCACGGACCTCGGCGCGGCATCTTCTGTGAGGACTGGCTCGGCCTGACGTCACAGGCCCCTTGCGTGACCGTCATCTTTCAACTTTGCCCGAAAATTGCGGCGGAGGCGAGGACGTCGCACGAGCCGCCCACCTCATGTGATCGTCCTTAAGGTTCGGTAAACGGTGATGCGCGAGGTGATCGCGGTAACCAGGGCGATCACCACCACCGCAAGGGCGATGCCGGCAAAGCCCAGCCAGCCGGGATCCAGCCAGCTGAGAATGGTGGGATTCTCGGGGTCGGTCTCGAAGCCGAAGCGGGGCAGGCTGATGAGGGCACCGAACAACGCCGCCGCCGCCACGCCGCCCAGCAGGCCGCCCTGGGTGCCGATCTTGAGAAAATGCCGCTGAAACTGCGCGGCGATGAAGCCATCCCGCGCCCCGACGAAATGCAGCACCTCGACGATGGCGCGGTTGGTGGCCACCGCTGCCCGGGTGGCGAACACCACCGAGAGCACCGTCGCCGCCCCCACCAAAGCCACCAGGGCGAGACCCGTGAGCATCACCCCTTCCGCCATGGCGCCGAGACGGCGCGACCAGGTGCGGTGGTCGTCCAGTGCGGCGGTGGGGATGCGGTCGGTGAGGGTGCGTCGCAGCTTCGCCAGATCGGGCGGGGTGGTGGCATCGAGCCGCAGCACCACGATGCGCGGCACCGGCAGATCGGAATAGTCCAGGCCCGCCCCCAGCCACGGCTCCAGCAGGCGGCTGGTTTCCGGCTCGGTGAGCACATGGGCCTCGGCGATGCCCGGGGTCTGGCGGGCCAGATCCACCGCCGTGCGCACGAGGCCGTCGGTGACCGCCTTGTCGCCGGCGCGGATTTGGATGGTGACTTCCCGCGTCACGTCATTGCGCCAGGCGCCGGCCGTGGTGCGCACCGCCATCACCGAACCGATGGTCAAGGCGGCCAGAAAGGTCATGATCGCCACCACCGCGATCAGGGCCCGGCCGGCGACCGTCGCACGGGGCACGATGGGCGTGATGGGCGCGGCCTTGGGCTTGGCGGGGGCTTTCGCCTTGGCCGGGGCATCCGCGCGCGGGGGCGGGGTGGGGGAGGGAGCGCCGGGCTCAATCGTAGACATAGAGGCGTCCGTCAGCGATCACGAGGCGGCGGGCATCGAACTGGTCCATGAGGGCGATATCATGGGTGGCCAGCAGCACCGAGGTGCCGGAGCGGTTCAATTCCACGAACAGACGCAGCAGGCGGCGGGCGAGGGTGGGGTCGACGTTGCCGGTCGGCTCGTCCGCCAGCAGGAATTCCGGCCGCCCGATGAGAGCGCGGGCGATGGCGGCTCGCTGCTTCTCGCCGCCGGACAGCACCGGGGGCAGCACATGCATGCGATCGCCGAGGCCCACCCAGTGCAGGAGCTCTGTCACCTCGGCGCGGTAGCTGGTTTCTTCCTTGCCGAGGACGCGCAGCGGCAGCGCGACGTTCTCGTAGGTGGTGAAATGATCCAGCAGGCGGAAATCCTGGAACACGATGCCGATGCGCCGCCGGATCACCGCCACCTCGTCCGGATCCAGCGACGACACGTCCCGGCCGAACATGGTGATGAGGCCGCGGGTGGGCTTCAGCGACAGGAACAGCAGGCGCATCAAGGTGGTCTTGCCGGCGCCGGAGGGGCCGGTGAGGAATTGGAACGAGTTCGGCTCTATGTTGAAGGTGACATCCTTCAACACCTCCGGCCCCATCCCGTATCTCAGGCCCACATTCTCAAACCGGACCACCGTTTCACCTTCCCCGAATCGGGCGTGCCATCGCGCGCCACCATAGAGCCGGAAGCCGGCCCGTTGAATCAAGCCGCAGCGTGATCCGGCCTCCGGGCGTGACCCTGCCCGTCAGCGTAAGTCCGCCGTCGCGCTGGACGGTCGGAGCGTGGCACGTCATGTTCAGACCTCACGGAGGAACCATGTCCTTGCCACCCGTTAAAGTTCTGTTCGATGAAAACCGCATTGCCGCCCGCAATCGCGAATTGGCGAGCGAAATCGCCGCTGCGGGGCTGGAAAAGCTCCTGGTGGTGGCGGTGCTGAAGGGCTCGTTCATTTTTGCCGCTGATCTGCTGCGGGCCATGCACGCCTCTGGCCTGGCGCCGGAAATGGAGTTCGTGCACCTCTCCAGCTATCGCGAGGCCACCGTCTCGTCGGGCCAGGTGAACATCCTGCGCGACGTGGAGAGCGACGTGCGTGACCGCGACGTGCTGCTGGTGGATGACATTCTGGAATCCGGCCGCACGCTCGCCTTCGCCAAGGACCTGCTGATGGCCCGCGGCGCCCGCCGGGTGCTGGTGTGCGTGCTGCTGGAGAAGCCCGGCAAGCGGGCGGTGAGCGTGGAGGCCGATTATGTCGGCTTCGCCTGCCCCGATCTGTTCGTCGTCGGCTATGGCATGGATGTCGCCCATGCCTTCCGGCAATTGCCGTTCATCGGCCATATCGAGGGGCTGGAGTAGGCAATCAGCTGAAGGCCCGACGTGCCCACCAGGGCCGGTGCGCAGCTGCCCTTTTTCATCGCATGCGCTCTATCTGACCTAACGGAATCTTGTTGCCAAGTTCCCGTTTTGTTCTAGCTTAACCCTCCATGCGCTCGTGACCCGCGAGCCTCCGCTGGGGGGCGGCTCATGTCGATGGAAAGCCATGTGATGTTTCGCGGTGCCGTGCCCACGAGGGCGGCGGTGAATGCCGCCTTGCGTGAGCTGAGGTTTCCCTTTTCCCTTTCGGGGCGGGGGTCCCTGGAGGGGCATCACGGCTTCATGCCGATGAAGCTGCGCCGCGAAGAGACCGGCGTCGAGTTCGACGTGTTCGACGATCAGGAATTGCTGCAGCAGTTCGCCGGCAGCATCGATCCGGCCTTCGACCGCACCGCCTCCCTCCGGTGGGGCGGCGACGAAAACGAGATGCTCGCCGGTCTCTGCGTCGCCGCTGCGCTGGCGCGCCTGCTGAAGGCTTCGGTGTTCGACGAGGCGGAAGACACCCTGTGCGATGCCGACGGCGCGGCCGCCCTGGCCCGCAAGAATCTGCAGGCGGTGGCCGACAGCATCGAGGCGGAGAAGGCGCGCGGCCGCACGCGCGGAACCCGGCCGGCGGATATCCGGCACTATCTCAAACCGCTGCTGAAGATGCGGCCGGATCTGGCTCTGGTGGACCGCTCGCTGGTCATCCGGCCGGTCCGCCATGTCTTGCGCGGCGCCTTTCTCAACCGTGACGTGAGCCCCTGATCCTCCTCCAGATTTAGGTAGAGTCCGTCGATCATGGAGACGGACGATGCGAGCCTCACGGTTCACAGAGGAACAGATCATCGGGATGCTGAAGGATCAGGAGGCGGGCGCGAAGACCGCTGACGTTTGCCGCAAGCACGGCATCTCCTCGGCCACCTTCTACAAGTTCAAGGCGAGGTATGGCGGCATGGACGTGTCCGATGCCCGCCGGCTGAAGGCGCTTGAGGATGAGAACGCCCGCCTGAAGAAGCTGCTCGCCGAGCAGATGCTGGACAACGCCATCCTGAAGGATGTCGCCGCAAAAAAATGGTGACGCCCGATGCGAGGCGTAAAGCCGTGGCCCACGCCTGTGCCGAGCACGGGGTGAGCCAGCGTCGGGCGTGCAAGGCCCTGAGCGTCGATCGCGCCAGTATGCGCTATCGGAGCGTCCGTCCCGACGATGCAGGCTTGCGCGAGGCCATGAAGGCCGTGGCCGGCGAGCGCCGCCGGTTCGGCTACCGGCGGATCCATGTCATGCTGAGGCGCCAGGGCATCGTCATGAACCACAAGAAGCTGCGCCGGCTCTACCGGGAGGAGAAGCTCCAGGTGCGCCGGCGTGGGGGCCGCAAGCGGGCGCTCGGCACACGGCGGCCCATGCTGGTACCGGATCGGATCAATGTCCGCTGGAGCCTCGACTTCGTGTCGGATGCCTTCACGGATGGCCGCCGCTTCCGGGTGCTGGCCGTTGTCGACGACTTCAGCCGGGAGTGCCTGGCGCTGGTCGCCGACACCTCGCTGTCCGGCCTTCGAGTGACGCGCGAGCTCGATACGCTCATGGCCATCCGGGGAAAGCCCTCGGCCATCGTCTCGGACAACGGCACCGAGCTGACCTCGATGGCGGTGCTCAAATGGTGCCAACAGACGGGCATCGAATGGCACTATATCGCCCCGGGTAAGCCCATGCAGAACGGCTTTGTCGAAAGCTTCAATGGCCGCTTCCGGGACGAGTGCCTGAATGAGACCCTGTTCTCGAACCTGGCGCAGGCCCGCGCCACCATCAGCTCATGGAAGGAGGACGATAACCTCAACCGACCTCACTCGGCGCTGGGCCATCGATCCCCCGCCGAGTTTGCCGCAACAATCGCACTGGAAACCGTGGCCGCCTGAGGCCACAAATCAACCTGCGGACTCTCTCTTCAACCGGAGGAGAAATGGGGCTCACGTCAACCGCTCGGATCGTTATTCGCTCTACGTCCACCGCTTGCTGGTGCCGCTCTTCAATCCTCATCATGACATCGTCGAAGACGACCGGCTGTGGGGATGCTGGAATGTCTGGGAAGATCATTTCCAGCCGTTGCTGATTGACCTGCTGGAGGAGCATGTCTTCGGCTCGGTCGGTGAGGTGACGAGCCTTTCGGGCCTTGCCCAGGCCATGGTGAGCCAGCCCGACAGGCTGCAGAGCCTGGCTCAGATCAAGGCACCGGTGCTGGTCTTCCTTCTTGCCGGCGAGCCGGAGCGGGCCGAGGCCTATATCGAGAGCCTGGAGCGGGAACGCTCAAAGGGAGACGCCCCGCCCTCTTACGTCAAGGAGATGCGGGCCGAACTGGATCGCGACATCGACGAAGTGTGCGCGCAACAGCACGAGCGGGAAGCCCAAATGGTGACCAGCCTGAAGCTTCAAAGCGTATGGGAGCCGACGCCGTTTCCGGTCGAGGTGCCCAAAGCCAGCCGGGTCGCACAATGCGACGATGCGCCGTTCTCCATCGGTCCGTGGCCTGCGACGCCGAAGGGCTTATTTGCCGATGAGCCGGAGGGCATCGACGACCTCCGCTTTTCGGAACAGCGGCTGGAGCGGCACGGGCGCGCCATGCTGCTGGTGCCGCTGTCGCGGGAGGAAGCGGAGCGGCGGCACCTGGCCCGAGAGGACTATCGACTGACGGTGCGGCCCGCTGAGGGCCATCTGCTTGTCGTTCACTACCGAGGGCGGGAGCCCAAGTGTCCGTACCAGAATCAAGATCCCGCGTATCTGTTTTCGCTCCACATCAAGCTCACGCTCACCACCCCTGACGCCTGTGTCGACGCGCATTTCCAGGAGGACCACGACACGCGCGGCCAGCTCAGGGACGTCGGGGTCGAGGTGTTTGACCGCGGGTCGCGCTTCCCTTTCTGGAGATCCGATCTCGCTGCGCGCAAGGGACTTCGAGAAGTCCGGGACGAACGGGACGGCAAGGCTCGCGTCGAGGTCGCCGTGAGCGAAGAGGAGATGGCGCCCTATCTCGGCATCGATTTTGTCTTCGGCGACTATCGGTCCTTGCTGCGGCGGGCCGACACTTACGCCCGCTGGGCCGGCTTTGGCCCGCTGCCTGGCGTGTCAGAAGGGCATCCCTGAGGCACGGGCCATCAAGGGCTGAGATAGCTGCCACGCGGTCCCGCTCTGCCACGCGACCACCTGTCGCCATGAAAAAAGCCGGCCCTGCGATCCGGGCCGGCCCTCCTGTCGTCCCAAGGGTGCCGTGACCGTTCGCCCCGCCTCAGAAATTGCGCAGCAGGCGCTCGATATAGTCCAGTTCCTGCTGCGGCCGCTCGGTCTGCTCCAGGCGGCGGCGCAATTCCTCCAGCACCTGGCGGGCGCGCTGGGCGTCCACTTCGTCGGGCACTTTCACCGAGAAATCGTCGCCATAATCCTGGGTGCGCATGGGCCGGCCCAAGGGGTCGGTGCGCTCAGCGCTTTCGCCGGGCGTGCCGCCGGGGCCGGGGCCGTTCTGGTCGCCCTGCTGGCCTTCCGCCATGGCCTGGGCGCCCTGGCGCAGCGCCTGGAGGGCCCGGCCCTGGGCATCCAGCGCGCCCTGGCCGTTGCCTTCGCCCAGCGCACCCTCGGCGTCGCGCATGGCCTGCTCGGCGCGGCCGAAGGCCTCGCCGGCCCGTCCCGATGGGTCGCCGCCTTCGCCGGAGCCGGGCTGCCCGCCCTGACCTTGCCCCTGGCCCTGACCTTGTTGCTGCTGCCGCTTCAATTGCTCCAGCATCTGGCCGAGGCGCCGACGCAACTCCTGCTGGCCCTGCTGCAGGTCGCCGAAGGCGCCGCCTTCGCCCTCCTGCCCCTCGTGGCCCTGGCCTTGACCCTGCTGGCCTTGTTGCCCTTGTCCCTGCTGTCCTTGTCCCTGCTGTCCTTGTCCCTGCTGTCCTTGTCCCTGCTGTCCCTGGCCGCGCTGCCCCTGCTGTCCGCGTTGCCCTTGCTGGCCGGGACGGCCCTCGCGATAGGTGCGATCGCGCAGGCGCTGCTGCTCCTGGATCATGGCGCCCAGCTCGCTCTGCTGCTGGCCCTGCTGACGGCCGGCCTGACGATTGCCCGGCTTCATGCCGTCCATCATCGCCTGCAGTTCGTCCAGCAATTGCTTGGCCGCATCGCGCGAGCCGCTGCGCGCCAGATTCTCGATGCGGTCCACCATCCGCTGCAGGTCCTGCGGGCGGATCACGCGGGTGTTGGGATCCAGCGGGCGGGCGTCGGTGCCGCTGTCGCGGCGCGCCTCTTCCGCCATCTGGCGCATCATTTTTTCCATGGCCTGGCGCAGGTCCTGGGCGAGGCGCTTGATCTCCTCGTCGCTGGCGCCCCGTTGCAGGGCCTCGCGCAGGGCTTCCTGGGCGGCGCGCAATTCCCGCTCCGCGGCGCTCAGCGTGCCGTCTTCGATCAGCACCGCCACGTCCCACAGATAGTCCACTACGCCGCGCAGATCGTCGTCGGAGCGGGCATTCTTCAGGCGATAAAAGGCGGTGCGCAGGCCGAGATACTCGCCGGAGGGAATGGCGAACTGATCCGGGGCGAGCGTCAGCGCCGCCAGCATGGCCTCCACCCGCGGGCGGGCCGCCACATCCAGCGCCAGACGGCGGCGCTCCTCGATCAAGGCCCGCGCCACCGGCTTGGAGAAGCTGCGGGCGGGCAGGCGGAAGGTGCGGGTCTCGCTGACCCCTTCATTGCCCGCTTCGTCCTTGGCTTTCAGGGTCACCTGCACCCGCGCGCCGGCCCAGGGGTGGGTCACCAGATCCTTGGTGGTCTGCGCCGCGCCGCCCTTGGCGCCCGCCTGCGGCAGAGCGAGGGCGAAGTCCGGCGGCGGCACCAGTGGCTTGCCCACTTGCGGGGCGGCTGCCCCCGGCCGCGGAAACAGGCCGCGGTCCGGCGCCAAAGGCGCGAACACCGCCTGGGCCTCCTTGACCCCGTAATCGTCCTCCACCCGATAGCTCAGCACCAGCACGTTGCGCGGGCCGGCCTGCGGATCCTTGGCGAAGGCGATGGTGGGCTTGCCATCGGGAATGGCGACGATGCGCCAGTTCACGTTGCGCTGGTCCGGTCCGGTGAAGCTGGCCGCGCCGGAACTCGCCACGGTGAAGCGGCGCTCATTGGCGGTCTGGCGGGGATCGGGCGTGGCCGGCGGCGCATCGGCGGCCGGCTTCACTTCCTCAAGACCACCTTCGAGCTTGAGGGCATCGGCGGCAATTCCGGCGGCGCGCACCACCAGCACGCTGCCCACCGGCACCGAGACGGCGGCCGCCTGGGTGCTGGTGGGGTCTTCGGACCGCAGCCCCGGCAGCACCAGAGGCGGGCGGCCCGTATAAGCGGGAGGATCGATCCAGGCATCCAGGCGATAGGCCTGGGGCACCACCGCGCCGCGCCAGTCGAAGGCGGTGCGCACGCGCGTCCAATGGCTGCCGGAGGCGAGGAAGAAGCTGGCCACCACTGCAATGAGCGCCAACGCCCGCAGGGCGCGCGGATCGCGCGCCGCGAGCCCCGGACTGGGCAGGCCCGCCCGCAAGGCGCGGGCCGCGGCCACCGTGCGCGCCAGATGCGCCCGCCACAGGGCGGCGCCGATGGGGTCGTCCGGCCGGGTGGCGAGCGGATCGCCAATGGTGGTGGCGGGGCGATGGCCGAGACCGCTGGCTGAATCAAGTCGTGCCAGGGCTTCGGCACGGCTGGGCCAGCGCAGGCGCGCCATCGGCCACAAGGACGCCAGCGTCAGCGCAGCGAACAGCACCACGCCGATGAGCCGGCCCAGCGGCGGCAGAACCAGCCACAGGCCGGCCCACGAGACCACCAGAAACAGGGCGATGGCGACAAAGACAGTGACCAGGGCTGGCCAGACGCGCTCCCACAAGATGACGCGGTGGGCCCGCGCGATGGCGCGGTCCAGCAACTGCGCGGCATCGAGCTGCGCGGGGCGAGGCTTCTTCGCATCCGGTGTTGCGGTCACGGACCCTCCGCCTGGACCATCAGCCAACCAAGGAGCGAGCTTAGCACGCGATGCGGCCAAGGCCAGCGCGGGCGGGGCTGGTCGCGGTCACAAGGCTGTTGGAGCGGCAGCCCGGGCTGCCAACGTGAAACGGCAGCGGGCGTGGTGCGCCCGCTGCCGTTGCGTTCATGGGAAAGTGGTCCGCGCGGTCACATGCCCCAGTAATAGGGCGCCCGGTAATAATCATGCACGTGGGTCTCGTAGTCGCGATCCCAGCGCGGGGTATCATCGGCGCCATAGCGGGGCGCGCCTTCCAGTTGCTCGCGGGTGAGGTTCACCCGATAGCCGCCGTCATCCACATTGTAATTGAGGGTCGACCACGGCAGGGGATGATAGCTCTCGCCCATTCCCAGGAAGCCACCGAATGACATCACGGCGTAAGCGACCTTCCCGGTGCTCTTGTCGATCATCACGTCATAGATCGAACCAAGCTTTTCGCCGACCGTATTGTAGACATTGGTGCCGGAGACCTTGTCCCCGGAAATGAGGCTCGTGGTTTCGTCTTTCACGTCCATGGGTATCTCTCCTGTTATTATATGAAGATCAACGCGCGTCGACCTTATCCGTTCCGTTAGACGGCGGCCGCATAGCTGGCGAACGCCAAGTCCCCGTTCGCTTGCGTCAGCGGGACGCCAAGCACGTAACCACCCTGCCGGGTGTCGTATTTCAGACTGTGCCAGGGCACCTGGTGGTAGTCGGCGCCGATGCCGAGCATGCCGCCAAAGGTCACCACCGCGCAGGCGATGAGGCCGCTGGACTTTTCGATCAGCACGTCATGCACCACGCCCAGATGGACGCCGTCGGTGTCATAGACGTCGGTGCCGCTGACCTTGCCCACGGCAATGAGCGAAGTGGTTTCGTCGGGTGCATCCATGGCGGGCTCTCCGGTCGGGCCACGCCGGCAGATGCGCGACGCAACCATCGCAACCCGCCGTGGGGCCATACGGATCAAACCCCGCCACGCACCGGATGTTCCGTTAACATTCCGTAAGGTCAGGGAGAGATTAATCCCCATCCAGCCGATTGAAGCCCACCAGCACCCCCAATCGGGCAGCGAGGGGGTCGACGATGGCCCGTTGTGCCGCGCGGAACTGCACCACCGCCGCCGTCAGCCGGGGCCGCCGGGCCGGGTCGGCGGCTGCGGCCCCAAGATCAGCGGGCAAGTTGTCCGCTGCCCGCTGGGCGGCCGCCAGCGTCGCGGCCAGGGCGGCCTGCGCGGGGGCGGGGAGCCCCTGCGCCAAAGCGATCGCGACCTCATTGGCGCTGGCCACCCGCAGGCGCACGATCCGCGCCTCGCGGCCCGAGCGCCGGCCTTCGGCCGCCAGGGGACGGGCGGCCTCCAGGTTCGGCCCGAGTACGGCGAGCAGGTTGAGGTCCACCGTGGCCTGATAGGTGCCGGCCAGATCCGTCAGCAACAGTCCCAGCAACTGCGCCGGGGCCGGCTGCCGGCTCGGATCGTCGGTGCCCCGCTTCAGCGCGCCCAGCACGCCGGACTGGCTGTCGCCCCAGCCGCTGCGGACCTCGGCGGCGATGGTGTCCAGATTGCGCGCGATGGCGGTTCCCAGCTGGCAGCGGCGCTCCGCCTGCGGTCCGGCGAGCAAGGCGGCGTCGGCGCCGGGGTCGAACAGCACCTGCTCCAAAGCGGGCAGGCCTTGCAGGGCTGCCGTCGTGTGACCGAAAGCCGCCGGCGCGAGGCGCTGGGGATCAGGCGTCTCCAGCGCGTCCGCGATGGCGCGGGCCACCAGATGGCGCCGGTCCGGATAGAAATCGAAATGGTCCCCTCGCTGAGCCTCGCCTACCGGACCGAACGTGATGAAAGACACCTGCGCCCAGGCGTCCCAGACAGCGCCGACGTCCGCCTTCAGGCGCTCCACTCCGTCCACTGCGGGAGCAGCGCAGAAGGTGCTCCAGTCGCGCGCCTGCTGCTCCGTGGCCTGGGTCAGAGCCGCGTAACGGGGCAGCAGCCAGCTCTCCAGCAGGGCCACCGGCGGCTTCGCAGCGGGGGCGGCGATGGCACCGGCGACGAGCGCGGCCCCGAACACCCATGCGCACCCCACGGCGCGAAACGACGACACGACCGGCACGGGCACGATTCCTTGAAGGCGGGCCCTGATGCTAGACGGTGCGGGAGTGCGGCGCTACCGCGCAGGGCGTGCGGGCGTCTTGGAACACCGCCATCCACGGGTTGCGGAAGCTTCAGGCGCGCTTGCGCAGGATCTTCAGGCGGCCCAGCAACTCGGCCACCGCCTCCGGCGGCAGATGCGCGATCTCCTGCGCCAGGAGATTGGCCAGCTCCGTCGCCTCGGGGGAGAGCCCAGCGGTCGCCACGGTGACCCGGGGATGCGACACCTCCGCCAGCCGCTGCAAGTCTTCCGCTTCGTCCCAGATGACATTGAAATAGGCGATGACCCGCTGCACCAGCACCCAGGTGGGCTTGCCGCGCTTGCCGTTCTCCAATGCGGACAGATAGGTGGGCGTCACGCCGATGGCGGCGGCCATGTCCGACAAGGTGGCGCCGCGGGCCGCGCGCAGCTCCCGCAGGCGACGGCCGAACGGCGTCATGCGGCCACGCTGCGGCAGCAGGTGCCGCCGGCCGTGGTCACGGGCCGCTCCGGCGGCGGCGGATGCGCACATAGAGCGCGCCCTCGCCGCCGTGGCTGCGGGTCGCCTCCTCGAAGCCGATTACATAAGGGCGCATATCTGCATCGGTGAGCCACTCGGGCACCTGGCGGCGCAGCACGCCGCGGCTGCCCTCCAGGCCGGCGCGCCAGCCGCCGGCGCTGTCCGGGTCCCGCCCCCCTTTGCCGGTGATGACCAGCACCAGCGTGTGGCCGATGGTCTGGGCCTCGATGAGAAACAGGCGCAGCCGTCGATGCGCCGCCGCCTGGGTCAGGCCGTGCAGATCCAGGCGCGCATCCACCTCGGCGCCGCGTCCCAGCCGGCGCCGCACCTTCGGCTCCAGCCCCGCCAAGGGTGGCGGCGGGGGCGCGGACGGGGGGCGGGCGGCGAGCAATTGCGGCATGCGGCGCGCCCGGGGACCGGCGGGTTTCGCCGGCGGGGCCGGGCTGGGCGCCTCGGGGGCCGGCTCGATGGGTGCGGCGGGGACCACCGGCGCGGGCTGCGGCACGGGTGCCGGGGCCGGACGCAGGGGTTGCACCGAGCGCGCCACATGGTCCCACAGCGCCCGTTCGTCCGGATTGAGGAGGCGTCGGCGGCTCCGGCGGCTCATGGCGGACCACCCGCGTCGGTGACGCGCGGCACCAGAAGGGTGAAGGCGCCGGGGTCGCGGATCCGGCCAGCGATGCGGGCGGCATCCGCCCCGGCGCCAAAGAAGATATCGGCCCGCGCCGGGCCGACGATGGCCGAGCCGGTGTCCTGGGCGATCATCAGTTGCTGGAACGGGGTCTCCGCGGCGGCGCTGCGCAGCGGCAGGCGGGCGTCGATGAAGATCGGCGTACCATAGGTGTGCAGCGTGCGGTCCACGGCGATGGACCGGCCAGCGGTCAGGCCGACGCCCTGGGCGCCGAGCGCGCCTTCGGTGGCGCCCAAAGGCACGGCGCGGAAGAAGACGAAGGAGGGGTTCTCCCGCCGCAGCGCCCGGCCGGCTTGGGGATCGGCTTCCATGAAGCTGCGGATGCGATCCATGGACATCTGCTCGCGCGGCACCTGGCCGCGCTCGATAAGCAGGCGCCCCACCGGCAGATAGGGCCAACCGTTATGGCCATCATAGTTGAGGCGCATCACCTGCCCATCCGGCAGGCGCACCCGGGCGGAGCCCTGGATCTGCATGAAGAACAGATCCACCGGGTCCTTCAGCCAGCAGATCTCGAGCCCGCGTCCGGCCAGCGCCCCATCCTCGATGGCGACCCGATCCCAATAGCGCACCAAGCGGTCGCCGTCGCGCCGGCTGGCGGTGCCGGTGTTCCCCTCGGACGGCGGGCGGGCGGGAATGAGATCCGCCGGACGGGCATAGACGGGAACCGTGTAGGTGTCCGTGCGCACCAGCGAGCCGTCCACCTCGGGCTCGTAATAGCCGGTCAGGAAGCCGGCGGGCTTGCCGCTGGGTTGCAGGACATAGGGGCGGAAATTGGCCTCGAAGAACAGCCGCGCCAGCGCGGCACCGGGGTTCGGCGTGCCCAGCGCGCGGGCGGCGGCGCATGCCCGGCGCAGGCCGGGCAGCAGCGTGGGTGTCGAGGTCGGGCCTATCTCGGCCGGCGGGGTGGCCAAGGCGCCGCAGGAGACCAGGAAAGTGGCGAACGCCGCTGCCACATCGTCCTGTCCCCAGCCGGGAATGGCGGCATAGGACGTGGGGGTGAGGCTGGCGCCGGGGATCTCAGGACGCGCCATCAGCGCGGGACGGGCGGCGGGGGCATGGACCGGCTGGGCCGCCAGGGCGGTGGAGATCCCGCACAGCGCCAAAAGTCCGAGCACGGCGGCCCGTGCGCGTCCGGCCGAACGGACGGCCCAACGGGGCGCCACCCCGTGCCCGCTGCCGGCGGCAGACCCGCTGCCCTGAAATGCGCGCGGTGCCGGCATCAGCGGGCCGTCCTTACTGGGCGGCTTCCGTGGCCACCAGCTTCCAATTGGGGTCGCGGGCGCCAAGTTCACGGGCGAAGGTCCACACATCGGTGACATCGGCGACCGTATCCGGGCTGCCATCCACCACGTCGCCGTCGCGGCCGCGGGTGACCGAGATCAACTGCGACACGAAGCGCAGGGTCAGCTGCGCGGTGCGCCCGCGCACGCTGGCTTCCACCAGCTCGGCGCGCTCGATGGCGACGAAGCGCGATTCCATGGTCTCGCCTTTGGCTTCCCGCTCGCCGATGGCGGTGACGAAGCCTTCATAGACCTCCTTGGAGAGCAGGTCCTTCAGGGCCTTGCGGTCACCGGCGGCAAAGGCCAGCACGATCATCTCATAGGCGGATTTGGCGCCGGTGATGAAGTGCTTGGCGTCGAAGTCGCGCTCCACCGCGGCGATCTGGTCCAGCGCCCCGGCCAGGGGCGAGCCGGGTTCGGTGACGCCGTCCCACCGGAAACCGCCGGGCAGCGGTGTCACGCTTGCGCCGGGGCTCTGGGGCGGGGTGATGTCGGTGGTGCGTTCCGGCAGGTTCACCACATTGTCCGTGGGCGGCGGCGGCCGGACGGTATCGCGGGAGAAGGGATCATAGGGTGGCCGTTCCCGCCCGCTGCGCTGTCCGAGCACGCTGCGCAGCCGTACGAAGATGAACACGGCCAAAGCCAAAAATATGATCGTATAGATATCGAGCACTGCGGTTCGCCATGCTGCCGACGACGCGCCACGGGGCGCGCCTGCCGGTGTTGTCCCTGCCGTGGAGCCCGTGCACTGCCGCCAGATGGCGCGTGCCGCGCTGCTCCACACCTTATGTACGCCGCCGGCGGGCAAGCGCCAGCCCCTCGACCGCATCACCTTACGGGACCGAGGCCGGCGATGCCACCTCCGCGGGCAGGGCGCCGATGCCGCGCCGGCGGTAGTCGCGCCCGTTCTGGACATCAAGACTCGACTCTGTAGTCTGCCGGTCCCGCCGTTTCGGAACCCATCCATGGCTTCAACCGTCCTCCTCGCCGATATTGGCGGCACGTCCACGCGGATCGCCCGCGCCGGTCCCGATGGGCGCCCGTTCGATCTGCGGGTGGAGGCCAATGACGGCTATGCCTCCGTGGATGAGCTGTTCATGGCCTATTTCGAGGCCACCGGCGGGGCGCGCCCGGATCTGGGGGTGTTCGCCATCGCCGGCCCGGTCGAGGGCGACACGGTGCAGATGACCAACCGCGCCTGGTCCTTCTCCCGCCCGGATCTCGCCAAGCGGCTGGGCCTTGGTGACTTGAAAGTGATGAACGATTTCGTCGCCTTGGCACACGGCGTTCCGTCCCTCACCCGTGCCGATCTGGTGCAGGTGGGCGCCGGCAAGGCGGTGGCGAGCGCGCCCATCCTGGTGTGCGGCCCCGGCACCGGGCTCGGCACGGCGCTGCTGGTGCCGCAGGCGGATGGCTACCAGGTGCTGCCCAGCGAGGGGGGCCATGCGCGATTCGGCGCGGTGACCGCCGATGAAGCCCGCATCCTCGCGCATCTGGTGCGCGACGTGGGCGCGGTGAGCGTGGAATATGTGTTGTCCGGTGGCGGGCTCGCCCGGCTGCATCGCATCCTGTCCGGCGAGACCCTCACCTCCCAGGCCATCATCCGATCGGCGCTGTCCGGTCAAAGGGAGGAACGCGACAGCTGCAACGTCTTCCTGCGGATCCTCGGCCGGATATTGGGGGATTTTGCGCTGCTGTTCGACGCCCGCGGCGGGGTGTTCATTCCCGGCGGGGTGGCGGCGGCCCTGGCGCCGCTGTTTGCCGACTCTCCCTTCCGCGCGGCGTTCGAGGATCACCCGCCCTATCACCACCGTTTGGCGGCCATCCCGGTGCAGGTGGTGGTGCATCCCACGCCCGGTCTGGCTGGGGCGGCGGCCATCGGGCGGCGGCTGCTGGCGCAGGGCTGAGCGCCGCTCAGGCGGCGCGGGGGAGACCGCCCGTCGCGAGCAGAGCGGAGGGCGTGGCACAGAACGTCGCCACCACATCGGCCAGGGCCTCCGCGGCGGGGCCGGCGCCTTCCCGGACGCAGAGGCACAATTCCGACGGCTTCACCGGCGGCAGCCCATCGAGCTCGCCCATGAGCCGGTGGCCGGGCAGCAGGGCGCGGCGCTCCAGAAGGCCGATGCCGAGCCCGTATTCCACCGCCGCCTGAATGCCGGTGAGGTTGGGGCACTCATAGGCGATGCGCCACGATCGCCCGGCGCGCTCCAGGGCATCGACGGCGCGGTTGCGATAGAGGCAGCCCTGCGGGAAGGCCACCAGGGGCACCGGCTCGGACCGGTCCGCCAGCAGCAGGAGGGCCTGCCCCGGGCCGATCCACACCAGATCCTCCGGCCAGGCAGCGCGGGCGCCGGGGCGGCCGGGCTCGCGCTTCAGCAGCACCACGTCCAGCTCGCCGCGCATCAGGTCCGCCTCGAGCTCCAGGCTGAGCCCGCACCGCACCGAGAGGCGTATGTCCCGGTGAGCGGCGGCAAAGGCGGCGACCGCCTTGGTCAGATCGGCCACCGGAATGTCGTCGGGCATCCCCAGGCGCAGGGGGGTGAGAGGGGCGGTGGTGGACAGCGCGGCCTTGGCCTCGGCGGACAGGGCCAGGATGCGCCGGGCATAGCCCAGCAGCCGCTCGCCATCGTCGGTCAGCACCACCTTGCGGCCGCCACGGGCGAACAGCGGCCGCCCGGTGGCCGCCTCCAGACGGCGAATCTGCTGGCTGACGGTGGATTGGGTGCGGTGGACGCGGGCGCCGGCGCGGGTGAAGCCGCCCGCATCCACGACGCTCACGAAGGCATGCAACAGGTCGAGATCGAGCATGCGGGGCTCCGGCGCTGCAATCCATGCATTTAGATTTTCACTATTAGGCATGAAAACATCGAATTTCTCAATTCTCCCGTCCCGTGGCTTGGTGGCGGCAGGAGATTCCCATGTCCGCCAAAGTGTCCGCCGCAAAACTGCCCTCCGCCCCCGTCGCGCCAGCGGGCGGGCGAACCGCCACGCCGGGCTTGGGGGCAACCCCGCTCCTCATCGGGCTGTTCTGCCTGTTGTGGAGTTCCGCCTTTGCGGTGGCCAAGATGGCGCTGGCGGACTGTCCGCCGCTGCTGCTGCTGAGCCTGCGCTTCCTGCTGGCCGGGGTGCTGATCCTCACGGCCTGTGCGCTGTTCGGCGCCTTGCGTCCCTTGAGCCGGCGGGACTGGGGCGCCCTGATCCTGGCGGGGGTGCTGAATAATGCCGCCTATCTGGCCTTGAGCTATATGGGCACGGTCAGCGTGTCCTCCGGCTTCACCGCGGTGATCATTTCCGCCAACCCGCTGCTCACCGCCATGGTGGCGGGGCCGGTGCTGGGAGAGCGGCTGAATGCGCGCAAACTGGTCGGCCTGCTGTTGGGCATGGCGGGGGTGGCCATCGTGCTGCGCTCGCGCCTCTCCGGAGGGCATGAGAATGTGACCGGCACCTTGTTCGTCATCGCCGGCCTGTTCGCTTTGACCAGCGGCACCTTGGTGTTCAAGCGGCTGAAGACCGCCTCCGGCCTGTGGCAGGCCAGCGGCGTGCAGTCGCTGGCGGGGGGCGTGGCGCTGCTGCCCATCGCGCTGGCGACCGAACACGTGGCCGACATCCACCTCACCGGGACGTTCCTGTTTGCGTTCGCTTATCTGGTGGGTCCCGTGTCCATCGGCGGCTACTCCCTGTGGTATTTCATTCTCGGCCGGTCCAGCGCCACCGAGGCCACCTCGCTGCATTTCCTCATGCCGCCCCTTGGCCTGTTCTTCGGCTGGCTGCTGCTGGGCGAGCACATTCCGCTGCTGGATATTCTCGGCGTCGTGCCCATCGCCCTGGGCATCTGGCTGGTGACCCGCTGAGGGTCAGGGAAAGGCGCGGTCCGCCGCCTCCGCCAGGGCCGAGGCATCGCAGCCCAGAGCGGCAAAGGTCTCCCGCATGTGGGTGGGAAACGGCGCGCGCACGTCCAGCGGGGCGCCGGTCTTGGCCACCGGCAGCACCACGCGACGGGAATGCAGATGCAGCATCGGGCCGCCCGGCAGCCGCGAGGCGCCGCCATAGATGGCATCGCCCAGGATCGGGAAGCCCAGATTGGACAGATGGGCGCGCAATTGGTGGGTGCGGCCGGTCACTGGCGACAAAGCGATCACCGCCAGGCCTTCGGCGCGGGCCAGCACCTGCCAGTCGGTGATCGCCTCCTGGGCGCCGGGGCTGCCTTTCGGCACCGCCTGCATCCACCAGCCGCGATGGGGCGAACGCTTGGCCAGCGGCTGGTCGATGCGGCCGGCATCCTCCACCGGCGCGCCCTTGGTGACCGCCACATAGGTCTTGTCCACCTTGCCGTCGGCGAACAGCTTGTTGAGCAGCGCCAACGCTTTGGCATGACGGCCGAGCACCAGGCAGCCGGAGGTGTCCTTGTCCAGGCGGTGGGCCAGTTCCGGCGCCCGCGGCAGGCCGAAGCGCAGCCCGTCCAGATGGTCGTGCAAGGTCTCTCCGCCCTTGGGACCGGGATGCACCGGCAGGCCGGCGGGCTTGTCCAGCACCAGCACCATGCCGTCGCGATGCAGCAGCCGGGCGGCCAGCGGGGAGGCGGGCTCAGGGTGCGGGATGGAGGCCGAGGGCGCGGAGGGCGTCATGATGCAGGGTCGCGGAAGCCGGAGAGAAACAACAGAACACCACATGGGTGATGCTGCGCGGTGTCTCCAGGGCAGATAGCACGGTTTCCACCGCCACGCCGGCCGCCCGCGCCGTCGGGAAGCCGTAGACACCGGTGGAAATGGCCGGGAAGGCGATGGAGGCGAGGTCATGGGCGGCGGCGACCGCCAATGCCGTGCGATAGCAGGAGGCCAAAAGCGCATCCTCATGGGCGCCGCCGCCGTGCCACACCGGGCCGACGGTGTGGATCACATGGCGCGCCGGGAGATCATGGCCGCCGGTGATCTTGGCGTCGCCCGTCTCGCACCCCCAGAGCGCGCGGCATTCCGCCACCAGGCCCGGCCCTGCGGCCCGGTGGATGGCCCCGTCCACGCCGCCACCGCCCAGCAGCGAGCCGTTGGCGGCATTGACGATGGCGTCCAGGGCCAGCTGGGTGATGTCGCCCACGTGGACATGGAGGGTGGCGGCACGGTGCCGGTAGAGCGTCCCGGGCATGGGGCCTCCGGAAGAGGAGCGGTGGCGGCAAGAGACCGCGAGGCTGGGACATTTCTCGGGCGGCGGGTCGCAGCGGGCGTCACAACCGCGTTATGCAAATGCCGGATGACCCGGGCTCCGCTTCCGGAGGTAGGTGGTTGCACGCCCATCACCTCCGCTGGCCGAATGCCCTTGGAGACGCACCGTGGCCCATACGCGCAAGAATGAACGTAGCCTGCTGAGCCAGGGCGAGATGGAGTTTGTGGAACAGGCCCGTCACCCCCATCTGGCGGACCTCAGCCACGCCGATCTGCACGCCCTGATCCAGCATCTGCGCGCCAAGCGCGACCGCGCCCAGACCATCGCCAACAACCAGCGCCGGGCCATTCGTGGCAAGGGCCGCACCGAGATCGCCTTCGATCTGGCCGATGCGGGCAATCGCGAAAAGGCCTCCATGCTCACCGACGCGCTCACCCGCGCCCGCAAGGAAGCCGGCCGCCGCGCCGACAAGGAAGCCCGCGAAGCGCTGATGTCCAGCGCGCGGCGCGCCCTGGAGCTGAAGCGGGCGGCCGGCGGGCCGCACCACCCCGACGCCGGCTTCCGCGCCAACGAGGGCATGCATCTGAAGGAAAAGACCCGGGTGGATCCCATCGGCAAGGCGGGCGAGGCGGGCCGGGTGACCAAATTCGTCGCCACCGCCCAGGCGATCAAGGACTCCCGCGGGCACGACTGAGCCTTACCCGCAGGTCGGCTGACCACCGCCGCGCCCCCGTTCGGGCGGTGCGGCGGTGCGACGATCATTCGTCCGCCAGTTCCAGTCGCAGGTCCAGAGTGCTACGGCGGCCGATGTCGTCATAATGCTGGGTCAGGAAGCCGTCTGCGGCCAGGCGTCCCACGTCGCGCAGGTGCTGGAGAAAGGCCCATTCCGGATTGAGCTTGGACGACAGGTCGAGGTCGGTGAGCTGCTCCTCGCCACCCACCCGGTGCAGCCGCACCCTGCGGAAGCTGGAGCCGCCCAGGGTCCAGCGGGTCAGCAGGCCCTGCTCGATGAGCTGGGAGGCATGGTCGATGGCCCGCAGCTGCGCCAGCAGCGAGGCGTTGAAGGTGATCTCGTTGATGCGGTTCTGGATGTCCGCTGCCGTGCGGGGCGTTTCCTCGCGCAGGATGGGATTGATCTGCACCAGGACGATGTCGTCCGCCTCGGTCTTCTCATAAAGCGGAAACAGCGGCGGATTGCCCATGTAGCCGCCGTCCCAATAGGGCACGCCGTCGATCTCCACCGCCTGGAACAGTTGCGGCAGGCAGGCTGAGGCCATCACCGCTTCCGCCGACATCTCCTCATGGCCGAAGATGCGGGCCCGCCCGGTGCGCACGTTGGTGGCCGAGACGAACACCTTCACGTCCGAGGCGCGGATGGCGTCGAAATCCACATGGGCGATCAGGATGTCGCGCAGCGGATTGATGTTGAGCGGGTTGAAGTCATAGGGCGACAGGAAGCGCGAGGCCACCTCGAGCGCCAGATAGGCGGGGTTCTTGGCCAGCGACCAGGTGCCCAGCAGCCGGTCGAAGGCGGTGCGCTGGAGCGGCGACAGGCGCCCGTCGCGGGAGACGTCGCGCCAGAACTGGTTGAGGGCGGCGCGGGCTTCCTCCGCACCGCCTTTGGCCAGGCCCGAGGCCAGCACCACGGCATTCATGGCTCCGGCACTGGTGCCGGAGATGCCCGAGACCACCAGCCCCTCCTCCTCCAGGAGGCGGTCCAGCACCCCCCAGGTGAAGGCGCCATGGGCGCCGCCTCCCTGGAGGGCCAGGCTGATGGCCTTCGGGCCGCCGCGCCGTTTCATGGGCGGGCCGGATGGCTCACTCGGCCACCCAGCCGCCGTCGATCTGCTGCATGGAGCCGGTGATGGAGCGGGCATTGTCGCCCGCCAGGAACACCGCCAGCGCCGCCACTTCTTCCACCGTGACGAATTCCTTGGTGGGCTGGGCGGCGAGCAGCACGTCCTTCTTCACCTGCTCCTCGGTCATGCCGCGGGCCTTGGCGGTGTCGGGGATCTGCTTTTCCACCAGGGGCGTCCACACATAGCCGGGGCAAATGGCGTTGCAGGTGATCCCGAAGGTGGCGGTTTCCAGCGCCACCACCTTGGTCAGGCCGGCGATGCCATGCTTGGCAGCCACATAGGCGCCCTTGAAGGGCGAGCCCACCAGCGCATGGGCCGAGGCGGTGTTGATGATGCGGCCCCACTTGCGGGCCTTCATGCCCGGCACCGCGGCGCGGATCGCCAGGAAGGCGGCGGTGAGGTTAATGCCGATGATGTTGTTCCAGCCATCGATGGGGAAGTCTTCGATGGGGGAGACGATCTGGATGCCGGCGTTGTTCACCAGAATGTCGCAGGCGCCGAGCTCGGTTTCCGCCAGCTTGATCATCTCGGCGATTTCGTCCGCCTTCAGCATATTGGCGGGGGAATAGAGCGCCTTGACGCCGAAATCGGCTTCGATCTTGGCGCGCTCGGTCTCGATGGCGGCGGCGTCGCCGAGGCCATTGATGACCACATTTGCGCCTTCCGCCGCGAACGCGCGCGCATAAGCGAGCCCGATGCCGCTGGTGGAACCGGTGACGACGGCGACCTTACCCTTGATCGACATGTTCTGTCTTCCTTGCGCGCTGAGGGAGCTTGCGCCCCGAATATACCGCCCGTTTAGCGAAGGGGTATGACGCTCACGTCACACCCGCGGGGACGGTCCGCCGCGCGACCTTGCGACGGAAAATCGGGTTTCGCAACGCAGGAGGCGGCGCTACGGGGATCGGGCCGGTAATTTACGTCCGGGCATGGAAACCGCGCGCGGCCATCGCTACATTGGCGTCATGCCAGCTCATGCCCCTCCAGCCGATGCCCCCGTGGTGGCCAGCGCCACCGGTCACGACCAGGCGCACGACCATGACCATGGCCAATGCGTGTCCGGCGCCCTGGCGCGGGTGGAGAAATTGTGCACGGAGAAGGGGCTGCGCCTCACCCCCCTGCGCCGCAACGTCATGCAGGCCCTTGCGGAAAGTCATGTGCCGCTGGGCGCCTATGAGATCGTCGAGCGCCTGGCCGCGAAGGGCGATCGCACCCCGGCCATGTCGGTCTATCGGGTGCTGGATTTCCTGGTGTCCGAAGGGCTCGCCCACCGCATCGAGAGCCGCAACGCCTTTCTCGCCTGCGGCCATGTGCATGAAGACGGCGATGTGGTGGTGTTCCTGATCTGCGAGGCCTGCGGGGCGACGCAGGAGGTGGCCTCCCATGCCATCGGCCGGGATCTGGCCTGGGCGGCGCGCTCGGCTGGCTTCGCGCCGCGCCAAAGGGTGCTGGAAGTGGCCGGCGCTTGCGCCCGCTGCCGCGGCCAGGCGTAGCCGGCCGTGACCCCCGCCCGCTCCCGGTTGACGGCCCGCAGCGGGACGCCTACCTCCAGGGCGCCGGCGGCGGGTCTTCAAACCCCGCGCTGTGTGAGCCAGCAGGCTTTGCCGGCGAAGGACGGACCCCGATGACGCACCCCATGACGTCGCTGCCCAGCGCCCCCGGTGTGATGCCCCCCGCCGAAGTGGCGGTGGTGCCCGACGATCTGCTGCAAGCCGGCCCCGCTGTGCGCCGCCGCACCGTGCCGGTGCCGGTGGGCAATGTCATCGTCGGCGGCGATGCGCCGGTGGCGGTGCAGTCCATGACCAATACGGACACCGCGGACATCGAGGGCACCGTGCGCCAGGTGGCGGCGCTGTTCCGCGCCGGCTCGGAGATCGTGCGGATCACCGTGGATCGCGAGGAAGCCGCCGCCGCCGTGCCCCGCATCAAGGAGCGTCTGCTGCGTCAGGGCATCGACGTGCCGCTGGTGGGCGACTTCCATTACATCGGCCACACGCTGCTGGCGAACCATCCCGCCTGCGCCGAGGCGCTGGACAAATACCGCATCAATCCCGGCAATGTGGGCTTCGGCACCAAGAAGGACCGTCAGTTCACCGCCATCGTCGAAACCGCCATCCGCCACGACAAGGCGGTGCGCATCGGCGCCAATTGGGGCTCGCTGGACCAGGAGCTGCTCACCGCGCTCATGGACGAGAATGCCAAGCTCGCCCGTCCTGCGGAAGCGCGCGCGGTGACCCGCGAGGCCCTTGTGCGCTCGGCGCTGCTGTCCGCGGCTTTGGCGGAAGAGATCGGCCTGCCGCGCAACCGCATCATCCTCTCGGCCAAGGTCTCGGCGGTGCAGGATCTGATCGCGGTCTATACCGAACTCTCCCGCCGCGCCGATTATGCCCTGCATCTGGGGCTGACCGAAGCGGGCATGGGGTCCAAGGGCATCGTCGCCTCCACCGCCGCCATGGGCGTGGTGCTGCAGGCGGGCATCGGCGACACCATCCGGGTATCGCTGACCCCAGAGCCGAACGGGGACCGCACCCGCGAGGTGCAGGTGGCGCAGGAAATCCTGCAGACCATGGGCCTGCGCACCTTCGTGCCCTTGGTGGCGGCGTGCCCGGGCTGCGGGCGCACCACCTCCACCACTTTCCAGGAACTGGCCCAAGGCGTTCAGGACATGATCCGCGAGCGCATGCCGGAGTGGAAGAAGTCCTATCCCGGCGTCGAGGGGCTCAATGTGGCGGTGATGGGCTGCATCGTGAACGGGCCGGGCGAGAGCAAGCATGCCGACATCGGCATCTCGCTGCCGGGCACCGGCGAGATCCCCACTGCGCCTATTTATATGGACGGCAAGAAGGTGGGCACCCTGCGCGGTCCCAATCTCCAGGTGGAGTTCCGCGCCATGGTGGAAGACTATGTGAAGCGCCGCTATGGCGTCGGCACCCAAGCGGCAGCAACGCCGGCGGCCCCGGTGGACGCAGCGGAATAAGCGTGATTCATGGGGAGCCCGTGCCGTTGCGGAATCGCCCGCCGGCCGGTCGACATGTCACGGACGCTTGCCCATGCGCCTCACCGCTTTTTCGGCCTCGGTCCTGATCGCCGTCACCGCGCTGCCCGCTGCGGCGCAGGAGGCCGACACCACCACGCCGACCGCGGTCAAGGCCGGCACCTATGTGCTGGATGCGGGCCATTCCCGGGTGGTGTGGAGCCTCAGCCATCGCGGCTTTTCCACCTATAGCGGCCTTTTGCCCGCAGCTTCGGGCACCCTGGTGCTCGACCCGGCCACCCCGGCCAATAGCCGGGTGGAGGTGACGCTGGCCAGTGCTGCGGTGGCCACCGCCGACGCCCGCTTCGATATCCGTTTGAAGGGGCCGGACTTCTTCAACGCGGAGGCCTTCCCCACCATCCGCTTCGCCTCCACGGCGGTGGTGGCCACCGGCAATACCGCCAAGGTGACGGGGGAGGTCACGCTTCTGGGCGTGACCCGGCCGGTGACACTGGACGTGACCTTCCACAAGGCGGGCCTCAACCCCACCGACAAGCTCTATCACGTGGGCTTCGACGCTACCGGCACGCTGACCCGCTCCGACTTCGGCCTGCGCAGCGGCCTGCCAGCCATCGGCGATCCGGTGACCCTGCGCATCGAAGCTGAGTTCGTGCCGCAATAGGAGTTGTGGGACGGTCGCCGCCGCCGATTGCCCTCCGCCGCGCCCATGGCCATAGTCCCAACGCTGGTTGTGGGTGGAGCGGGCGGGATGGTGACGGTTGCAGGGGAGGCGGGGGCCGGCCACGCGGGACTCCAGCGCGGGCTGCGCTCGCGCCATGTGGTGATGATCGCCATCGGCGGCATCATCGGCGCCGGATTGTTCGTGGGCAGCAGCACCGCCATCGCCACCGTCGGCCCGGCGGTCGTGCTCAGCTACGGCATCGCCGGCCTCATCATCTTGATGATCATGCGCATGGTCAGCGAGATGGCGGTTCTGAACCCGCAGGCGGGCTCCTTCACCGAACTCATCCGCCTCGGCCTCGGCAATGGCGCCGGCTTTGTGTGCGGCTGGCTCTATTGGTATTTCTGGGCGATCGTCGTGGCCATCGAGGCCATCGCCGGCGCGGTGATTCTGAAGGCCTGGCTGCCACTGCAGGTGTGGGAGATCGGCTGCGGCCTGCTGGCCCTGCTCACCCTCATCAACCTGTTCTCCGTGCGCGGCTATGGCGAGTTCGAATTCTGGCTGTCCAGCACCAAGGTGGCGGTCATCATTGCCTTCATCGCCGTGGCCGGGTTGTGGGCGTTCGGCGTCACCGCCCCCAACGGGCCGACCTTCGGCAATCTGACCCAGTTCGGCGGCTTTGCCCCCCACGGCTGGGCCGCGGTGCTGGGGGGTGTGACCAGCGTGATTTTCGCCCTGTGCGGGGCTGAGATCGCCACCATCGCCGCCGCGGAATCCGACGCCGGGCCGGAGATGGTGGCGCAGATGACCCGCAGTGTCGCCGTGCGCATCCTCTTGTTCTATGTGCTGTCCATCTTCCTGATCGTCTGCGTCCAGCCCTGGACCACCATCGTGCCGGGCCATTCGCCCTTCGCCACCGCGCTGGCCACTATGGGCATTCCGGGGGCCAGCACCATCATGACGCTGGTAGTGCTGGTTGCGGTGTTCTCCTGCATGAATTCGGGGCTCTATGTCTGCTCGCGGGTGCTGCTGGGACTGGCCGCGCGGGGCGATGCCCCGCAGGCGCTGGTGCGGGTGAATCGGCGGGGCGTGCCGGTGCGGGTGATCCTGGCGGGCAGCCTGTTCGCCTATGCGGGGCTGTTCGCCTCCGAATTTTCGCCGGAGGTGGTGTTCAGCTTCCTCGTGAATGCTTCGGGCGCCCTGATGCTGCTGATCTATCTGTTCGTCTGCCTGGCGCAGATCCGCCTGCGGCGGCGGGCCGAGCAGCAAGGCGCCGGGCCCATCCCCGTGCGCATGTGGTTCTTCCCCTGGCTCACTTATGCCACGCTCGCCGGCATCCTGGGGGTGCTCTGTGCCATGGCGTTCATGCCGGGCCTCGTCTCCCAGCTCTGGGCCAGCGCCGTGGCGGTGGCGGTCTCGGTGGGCGCCTATCTGGCGCTCCGCCGCGGCCGGGGGATGCCGGCGCGGGGGTGATCACCCCACCGGGCGGCGATCCTCGATGGTCTTGGCGTCGGCGGGCAAGGTGCCGGGGGCAAGCAGCACGAGGCGGCCGCGCAATTTGGTGGCGGCGCGCAGGTCGTCCAGCAATTGCGCCTGGGCGAGGGCTGCGGCGTCCGCCACTTCCACTTCCAGCATCATGTCGTCACTGTCGCCGGCGCGCTCCACCACCAGGCGAGCCTTGGCGACGGCGGGATGTTTCTTCACCGCGCCCGCCACCTGCACCGGGTGCACGAACATGCCGCGGATCTTGGTGACCTGATCCGCCCGGCCCAGCCAGCCGCGCAGGCGCATGTTGGTGCGCCCGCACGGGCTGATCCCCGGCAGCACCGCGGAGAGATCGCCGGTGGCAAAGCGCACCAGGGGATAGTCCGCCTCCAACAGCGTCACCACCACCTCGCCCACTTCGCCAATCTCCTCCACCGGGTCGCCGGTGCCGGGGCGCAGGATCTCGATGACCAACTGCTCATCGGCAATCATCCCCTCCTGCGCCTGACTCTCATAGGCCACCAGCCCCAGGTCGGCGGTGCCGTAGCATTGCAGCGCGACGATGCCCGCGGCCTTGAACTCCCCCCGCTGGGCGGGAAAGAACGCCTCGCCCGAGACCAGCGCCTTGGAGAGGGAAGAGGTGTCGCTGCCCTCCGCGCGCGCCTTGTCCAGCAGGATCTTCAGGAACGATGGGGTGCCGCCATAGCCGTGGGGGCGGATGTCGGCGATGGCGCGCAATTGCAGGTCGGTCTGGCCCACCCCGCCGGGCACCACGGCGCAGCCGAGCGCATGGGCGCCGCTCTCGATCATCGAGCCCGCCGGGGTGAGATGATAGGAGAAGCAATTGTGGACGATCTCGCCGGAGCGGAAGCCGGCGGCGTGGAGCGCGCGGGCAAAGCGCCAATAGTCCGGCCGGCGGCCTTCGGGATCATAGATCGGGCCGGGCGACATGAAGATGCGCGCCAATTGCCCCGGCGCGGTGCCGTTGAGGCCGCCGAACGGCAGGCTTTTCGGCTGAAGGTCCAGCAGGTCCGACTTGCGGGTGACGGGCAGGGCGGCGAGCGCCGCGCGGCTGGTGATGGTGGCGGGGTCCACGTCCCTGAGCAGGGTGCCGAAATAAGTGGAGGTGGCCTTGGCGCGGGCGATCTGCGCCGGCAGCGCGGCCATCAGCGCGGCCTCGCGTGCCGCGGGGTCGCGGGTTTCCAGGGCGTCGTAATAGTGGCCGTCGGTCATGCGCGCCCTCGTTTCGGTTCACTTGGCCGCTCGGCCGTTCCTTGGGGGCGAGGGTATGGTGACTGGCGTAGGGCGCTCCCGTCCCCGGCCGTTTCACCCCCCTCCCTGCCCTCCCCCGCAAGGGGGGAGGAGCCCGCACTTCATGCGGCATTGTTCCGCTGCGATGGCAAAGCGCCCCTTTCCGCCCTGCCGCGCACCGCGCTCCCTCCCCCCTTGCGGGGGAGGGGTGGGGAGGGGGTTCAAACGGTCTCCGTCAAAGCCCGGAAGCTATAAGCGCGAAACACTCCCACCCTCACAGCCAGCGCTTGCGCCGCTTGAACGACTTCAAATTCTTGAACGACTTGCGCTCGTCGCCGCCGCCCTGGCCGAGGTAGAATTCCTTCACGTCCTCATTGGATTGCAACTGCTCGGCGGTGCCGTCCAGCACGATTTTGCCCTGCTCCATGATGTAGCCGGTATCGGCCACGGAGAGCGCCACGCGGGCATTCTGCTCCACCAGGAGGATGGTGACGCCCAGATCCTTGTTGAGCTGCTTGATGATGGCGAACACCTCCTTCACCAGCAGCGGCGAGAGGCCCATGGAGGGCTCGTCCATCAGGATCAGCTTGGGCCGCGCCATGATCGCCCGGCCGATGGCCAGCATCTGCTGCTCGCCCCCCGAGAGATAGCCGGCGAGGCCGTTGCGCTCGCGCAGGCGGGGGAAATAGGCATAGACGCGCTCGATATCTGCCTTCACGCCAGTGTCGCGGCGGGTGAAGGCGCCCAGGCGCAGATTTTCCAGCACTGTCATGTCGGAGACGATGCGCCGGCCCTCCATCACCTGGAAGATGCCGCGCTGCACGATGCGGTCAGGCTCGATGCCCTTGATGGACTGGCCCTCGAAGCGGATGTCGCCGCGGGTGACTTCGCCATCCTCGGATTTCAGCAGGCCGGAGATGGCTTTGAGCGTGGTCGACTTGCCGGCGCCGTTGGAGCCCAGCAAGGCGACGATCTGGCCCTGCGGCACCTTGAGCGAGAGGCCGCGCAGCACCAGGATCACGTCGTTATAGACCACCTCGATATTGTCCACCGACAACAGCGGCGCGGCCGCGGCCTGGGGGACGGGATCGAGAGTGAGCGCGGCTTCGGCCATGGCGGGCTCCGGTGATCGTTGGCTCAGGAGGGCACCCGGCTGGCCCCCTCCCAGCCCTCCCCCGCAGGCGGGAGAGGGAGTTTTTGCGGCCCCCGTCTCGTCATGCCCGGGCTTGTCCCGGGCATCCACGGGGCGCCGCCTGGCGGACCATCGCCGCTCCGGCGGACCGGCGTGGATGGCCGGGACGAGCCCGGCCATGACGAACGAAGTGGTGGCTCTGGATGCTCAGAGCCCCATCACCAGCCCAGCAAATCGGTCTTGCGCGGCAAGGTGATGGTGGCGACCTTGTCCAGCTTCACGGCGCCGGACTTCACCAGATCGGCCAACTGGCCATCGGCCGCCCCGCCCACCACGGCGCGATAGAGATCCACCGTCATGGTGGAGCGGTGGTCGGTGGCGGTCCAGGTGGAGGGATTGCACACGCCCTCGGTGCCCTTGGGCACCCAATCCTTCTTCTGGTACATGCCCTCGGCGATCTTCGGCCCGGTGACGCCGCCATTCTTGTCGGCCCAGTCCATGGCTTCCTTCATGTAGAGCACGGTGCAGACCGCGGTCATGTAATGCACCGAGCGATAGGCCGCGCCCGACGGGTCGGACATCTTGGAAATGTCCTTGAAGGTGGCTAGGCCCGGCGCCGTGCCGGTCCAGGTGACGGCGGTGCGCACCGGGAAGACGACGCCGTTGGCGGCGGTGCCGGCGGCCTTCATGGCTTCCTCGCCCATGCCCCAGACATTGCCCAGGAACTGCACCTTCACGCCGGCGGTCTCGCAGGCCTTCAGCACCGAGATGTTGGAGCCGGCGGTGTTGCCGAGATAGGCGTAATTGGCGCCCGATTGCTTCAGGGTCAGGCACTGGGCGGTGTAGTCGCCCGGCGTCAGAGCGAAGGTGATGGGCTCCAGCACGTCGAAGCCCAGCTCCTTGGCATAGGCTTCCGCCGCCGCCTTGGGCGAATTGGGATAGGGGTGGTTGGCGCCCATATGCACCCATTTGGGCTTGCCCTGGCCGCCCTTGGCCTTCCAGTCGTCGGCGGCCCATTGCACCATGGCGCGGGCGGCGTCGGAATAAGACGGGCCATAGAAGAAATTATAGGGCGCGGCGCGCTCGCTCTTGGGGCCGCCCTTGCCGGTGGGGTCGGTGAGCGAGGCGGAATAGGAGCCGGAATAATAGGGGATCTGCTCCTTGGTCACCAGCGCCACCAGGGCCTCGGTATCCGCCGTGCCCCAGCCCTGGATCGCCACCACCTTGTCGGAGCCGGAGGTCCACTTCTTGAACGCCGCCAGGGCGCGGGGCACCTGGTAGCCATATTCGTTGAAGTCGGAATTGATGGTCTTGCCGTTC
This sequence comes from Azorhizobium sp., assembly GCA_965227945.1. Lineage (GTDB taxonomy): Bacteria > Pseudomonadota > Alphaproteobacteria > Rhizobiales > Xanthobacteraceae > Azorhizobium. The sequence continues at coordinate 1,494,745 of CBDDGQ010000006.1, forward strand.
ACGCCGCCATTCTTGTTGACCCAGGCGATGGTGTCCTGCACGCCCTGGCCGTAGGGCTGGCCCACGTCCGAGGTGCCGCCGGAATAATCGGCCAGATGGCCGATATTGATGGTCTGCTGCGCAAGGGCCGGGCTGGCCGCGACCAGCGCCAGCGCCGAAATGAGGGACAATGCGACCCGTTTCATGGACGTCTCCTTGGTGGTTTCCTCGACCGCTGCGGTGATCTGCGTCGCCGCTTCCGGTGCGTGTGGTCTTAGGGAATAGGCATCGGCTCAGTAGGAGAAGGGATAGAGTTTCCAATAGGCCTTGATCTGGCGCCAGCGGTGGGCGAGGCCATCGGGCTCGAAGATCAGGAACAGGATGATGACGGCGCCAATCAGCATCTCGCGCATGTAGGTGATGCCGTCTTTGAGATGCAGCACCTTGTCGATGGCACTGCCCTGCAGCGCGCTTGCCAGATGGCCGGTGAGTTCGGGCAGCAGCACCATGAAGATGGTACCCAGCAAGGACCCCATCACCGAGCCCAGGCCGCCGATGATGATCATGGCCAGGAACTGGATCGAGAACAGGATATCCAGCCCCTCCACCGACATGTAGCCGATGTAATGGGCATAAAGCGCCCCGCCGATGCCGGCATAGAAGGACGAAATGCCGAAGGCCATGGTGCGGTATTTGGTGAGATTCACTCCCATCATCTCGGCGGAGAGATAATGGTCGCGCACCGCGATCAAGGCGCGGCCGTCGCGGCTGCGCATGAGGTTGGCGGCGCCCAGATACATCACCACGAAGAACACCAGCACCACATAGAAATAGCGGGCATCGCCGGAGAAATCGAAGCCGAGGATGGTGAAGGGCGCCGCCACCGCCCCGGACGAGCCGCCGGTAAACCAGGTGGCGCGCACGAAGAAGTCCTGCAGGATGAACTGCGCCGCCAAGGTAGCGATGGCCAGATACAGCCCCTTCACCCGCGCCGCCGGCAGGCCGAACAAGAGGCCCACGGCGGTGGTCCAGAGCCCGGCCAGGATGATGGCGATGGGCACCGGAACGCCATGCTCGGCCAGGAAGGCGGAGGCAAAGCCGCCGAAGCCGAAGAACACCGCATGGCCGATGGAGATCTGGCCGGAAAAGCCCACCAAGATGTTGAGCCCCAGCGCCGCAATGCCCAGATAGCCGATCTGGATCAGAATGCTGATCAGATAGCTGGAAAGGATGAGCGGCGCGAAGGCCAGCGCCACCACGCCGGCGGCGCAGCAGGCCATGGTGAGCCGGGTGGTGAACAGCGTCTGGTCGGCGCGGTAGCTGGAGCGATAATCGCCGCAGGGGCGTGAGGTGTCGGCGGCCATCAGATCAGACCCTCTCGATGTCGCGGGTGCCGAACAGGCCGTACGGCTTGATCATCAGGATGATGATGAGGGCGTAGAAGGGCACGATCTCATAGAGGTTGCCCCATTTGAGATATTGGCTGTCCACATAGTGCGCGAGGTTCTCCAGCAGCCCCATGATGAGGCCGCCCACCACCGCGCCGAAGATGGAATCCAGGCCCCCCAGGATCACCGCCGGGAACACCTTGATGCCGAAGTAGGACAGCGCCGACGACACGCCGTTGACGATGCCCACCACCACCCCGGCCACCGCCGAGACGGCGGCGGAAATGCCCCAGGAGAGCGCGAACATCTGGCGCACCGAAATGCCCATGGATTGCGCCACCTGCTGGGAGAAGGCGGTGGCCCGCATGGCAAGGCCGATGCGGGAATACTTAAAGAACCAGGCAAAGCCGGCCATGATGGCGACGCTCACCCCGGTGGAGAGCAGATAGGCGCTCTGCACCTGCAAGCCGCCGATCTCCACCTTGGCCACCGGGAAGATGGGCGGGAACGGCTGGGCGAAGGTGCCGAACATCCATTTCATCAACGCCTGGAAGAAGATGCTGAGGCCAATGGTGACCATGATGACGGAGATGATCGGCTCGCCGATCAGCGGCCGCAGCACCAGCATCTGCAGCAGCAGGCCGAACACCATCATGAAGGCGATGGAGACCAGGAAGCCCCAGATGAACGGGATCTGCCATGCGGTCATGAGGTACCAGCAGGTCCAGGCGCCGATGAGCAGGAACTCACCCTGGGCGAAGTTCACCACCTGCGAGGCCTTGTAGATGAGCACGAAGCACATGCCCACCACGCCATAGAGCGTGCCGATGATGAGGCCGTTGATGATCAGTTGAATAAGGAGAGGGGAGATCATCGGGCGTCCCTCGGAAGGGGTGGGGTGGGTGAGGCGGTCAGGCGCGGGGGGTGCCGCGGATGGCGCGCGAAGGCGGTGGCCGTTTCACCCCCCACCCCGACCCTCCCCCGCAAGGGGGGAGGGGGCGCGTTACGCGGGGGGATGGCGTGGCGCTCTTTTGCGGCGACGGGGTCTGCGCGGGACGGTCCCCGCCGCAGGGCGGGGAAAACCCTGCCCCCTTGTTGCGGGGGAGGGCAGGGAGGGGGGTGAAACGGTCGCCGCCGGGTGCGGTGCTGGGTGTCGTGACCCAAGCTCATGCCGCCCTCCGCTTGCTGTCGCCCGCGGGCGGGGCGGCGGGGTCCAGGGCGATGACGTTCAGCACCGTGCGGATGCGCTGCTTGGTGCCGTCCTGGAAGGCGATGGTGGTGTCCACGTCGATGCTGCGCGCGCCGCGATACATGGCGTCGATGATCTCGCCATAGCGCTCGTTGATCACGCCCCGGCGCACCTTGCGGGTGCGGGTGAGTTCGCCGTCGTCCGCATCCAGCTCCTTGTAGAGCAGCAGGAATTTGGAGATGCGCTGCTTTTCCGCCAGCGTCCGGTTGACCTGCTCCACCTCGTGGCGGATCAGCTCGGTGACCTCCGGGCGCGAGGACAGATCGGTGTAGGTGGTGAACGAGATCCGGTTCTTCTCCGCCCATTTGGACAGGATGGGAAAGCGGATGCAGATGATGGCCGCCAAGCTCTCGCGCCCGTCGCCCAGCACCACCACTTCGGCGATGTAAGGCGAGAACTTCAGCTTGTTCTCGATATATTGCGGCGAGAAGCGATCGCCCAAGGCGGTGCGGGCCATGTCGCGCACGCGGTCGATCACCACCAGATGGCCGCGTTTGTCGAAATAACCCGCATCCCCGGTGCGCATCCAGCCGCCCTCTTCGAGCGATTTGGCGGTCTCCTCCGGGTTCTTGTAATAGCCGGAGAAGTGGTTGGGATGGCGGGTGACGATCTCGCCCAGGCCATTGGGATCGGGATCGTCGATGCGGATATCCACGCCGGAGAAGGGCACGCCCACGGTGTCGAAATCCACGTCATTGCCGGTGTGAAGGGTATAGGCACCGAGCAGTTCGGTCTGGCCATAGAGCTGGCGCATGGGCACGCCCAGGGCCAGGAAGAAGCGGAACGTATCCGGCCCCAGCGCCGCCCCGCCAGTGGCGGCGGAGACGAGGTTGGAAAAGCCCAGCCGGTCGCGCAGGGGACGGAACAGGATGAGGTCCGCCAGCGCCGAGCGGCGCCCGGCGTCCAGGGCTTTCAGGCCCAGCTTCATGCCGACATCGAACATGAAGCGCTTGAACACCGAGGCGTCCATCATCCGGGCGCGCACGTCGGCGGCGATCTGCTCCCATACGCGGGGGGCGAACAGCACGAAGGAGGGGCCTATCTCGCGCATGTCGGCCATGGAGGTCTCGGGTTCCTCCACGAAATTCACCTTCATGCGCGAGATCAGCGCCTGCCCGAAGGCGTAGATCTGCTCCATGATCCAGGGCATCTGCAGCACGGAGACATATTCATCCTGCGGCCTGCGCGGATCGGCGGCCAGATACGCGGTGCAGTGCCGCAGCATGGCGCCGCTGGTGAGCATGGCGAGCTTGGGGTGCGAGGTGGTGCCCGAGGTGGTGCAGAGGATCGCCACGTCGGTCCCGGTGCCGGCATTCACCAGATCCGCATAAAGGCCGGGGCCCTGGCGGTGGCGCTCCGCGCCGCGGGCTTCCACGTCGGCCAGCGCGATCAGGCGCGGGTCGTCATATTTGCGGATGCCGCGGGGGTCCGCATAGATGATGTGGCGGATGGTGGGAATGAGTTCGGAGAGCTGGAGCAATTTGTCCACCTGCTCCTCGTCCTCGGCGAAGATCACCCGCACTTCGGCATAAGTGATGAGGTAGGACACCTCGTCCGCCAAGGCGTCGCGATAGATGCCCAGGGACTGTCCGCCCACCGCATGGATGGCGATCTCGCCCATCAGCCATTCCGGCCGGTTGTCGCCGATGAGGGCGATCACCTCGCCGCGCGCCACCCCCAGGTCCTGGAGACCGAGGGCGATGTTCTGTACCCGCTCGGACACCTGCTTCCAGGTGTAGGCATTCCAGATGCCCAGATCTTTCTCCCGCAGCCACACCTCGTCGGGATAAGTGGCGGCGTTGAGCGCCAAGAGCTTCGGGAAGGTGTCGTAGACCGCCACGTCCGGCAGCGCGGCATTCACCGCCGCGGCGGTGCCACTGCGGGTGATGCCGATGACGGTGGGGGGCGCGGCTGTGGTGGCGATGGTTTCGGTCTGGGAAGTGCTGGTCATGACGGCCATCACGCGGACACGGCTTCGGGGGCCGGCTCGATCTCGGGATCGTCCTCACCGAGATAGGCCTTGCGCACATGGGGATTGGCCAGCACTTCGGCGGGGGCGCCGTGGGCGATCTTGCGGCCGAAATCCAGCACCATCACCCGGTGCGAAATGTCCATCACCACCCCCATGTCGTGCTCGATCATGATGATGGTCATGCCCCACTCCTCGTTGAGGTCGACGATGTAGCGGGCCATGTCCTCCTTCTCTTCGAGATTCATGCCGGCCATGGGCTCGTCGAGGAGAATCAGCTTCGGCTCCAGCGCCACGGCGCGGGCCAGTTCCACCCGCTTGCGCAGGCCATAGGAGAGGGTGCCGGCGGTGGCCTTGCGCACATGCTGGATGTCGAGGAAGTCGATCACATCCTCCACCGCCTTGCGGTGTTCCAGCTCTTCCTTCTGGGCGCCGCCGAACCAATAGAGCGCGCCGGTGAGGAAGTTGTTCTTCAGCAAATGGTGGCGGCCCACAAGAATGTTGTCCAGCACGCTCATGTGGTGGAACAGCGCCAGATTCTGGAAGGTGCGGCCGATCCCAATGGCGGCGCGCTTGTTCGGCTTGAGGCGCGTGATGTCGCGGCCTTCGAAGTCGATGCGCCCGTCGCTGGGCGAATAGCGGCCGGAGATGCAGTTGAGCAGCGAGGTCTTGCCGGCGCCATTGGGGCCGATGATCGAGAACAGTTCGCCCTGTTCCACGGAAAACGCCACGTCGCTCAGGGCCTTGAGGCCGCCAAAGCGCAGCGATACGTCACGCACGTCCAGTAGCGTGGTGCCCAAGCCGTCCTCCCGATGTCGAGAGATGTCGCCGGCCTTTTGACCGTGCGCGTCCCTCGTTATATTGCGCCCTATGTAGTTTTGGCGTGGGCGCCATCTGTCCGATCATTCAGCCGGACTTGATCTCGGAAACAATCGAACGTTCTTTTTTCGCCGCGGTCAAGCCCCATGGCGGCACCGGGGCGCGCGTCGCGGAAGCCGACTTGCATCGCCGCGTGCGGGCGATCACTGTAGCCCGGATCGCGGATGCTTTCGCGACGATTCAATCCAACACCGAAGGCTCGAACGCGGCAAGCGCGTTCCGCACAAGCCGATTCGGCAGGCCAGTTTGAGGAAGCCGCCCGCCGGCTTTCCGCGTGATCGAGGTCGCAGGCGCGATGGCGCGTACCGTGGGATCCAATGGTGTGCGCACGGCCCAGGCCATCCGCCAGGCCGGCGTGAAGCTGATCTACCAGCACGGCTACGAGGCCATGAGCCTGCGCCAGCTGGCGGCGGAGGTCGGCCTGCAATCGGGATCGCTGTACAAATATTTCGACAACAAGCAGAGCCTGCTGTTCGACATCGTCCGCGATCATATGGACGACCTCATGGCCCAGGCCGATGCGGCACTGGCCGGGCTCACCGATCCCATGGCGCGGCTGAAGGCCTATGTGGGCTTCCATCTGCGCTATCACATGACCCGCAAGGCCCACGTCTTCATCGCCAACATGGAGATCCGCAGCCTGGAGGATGAGCACCGCGGCCAGGTGGTGGCCATGCGGCGGCGCTATGAGGGGCTGCTGGACACCATCCTGCGCGACGGCGCGGCGGCGGGCGCCTTCAAGGTGGTGGATCCGCGCGTCTCCACCTATGCCATCATCTCCATGCTCACCGGCATCTGCATGTGGTACCGGCCCGACGGGCGCCTGTCGCAGGATGAACTGGTGGCGATCTATACGGATCTGGTCACCGCCGGGGTGGCGGACACCGGACTTCCGGCAGCGGCCTCCGGCCGGCAGCGGGCGCGGGCGTGATTCCCCTTGCGGGGGGGTTAAAAAAACGTACGATCGTTTCAAGGTCGGCGATGATCGGCTGCGGAGAAACCCTGTCCCAAGGCGCCCGGCCCCTGCGCGGCCGGCCATAGGGCGCGTACCTTCCGCACCGGTCCGGACACGGCACACTAGGGCGAGGACGCTGCATGGCGATCATCGAGGACGCGGTTGACCGCCGCTCGGAGGCATTTCGGCGCAATCGCGATGCGCTCGCCGCCAGTGTGGCGGATCTGCGGGGCCTGGTGGACCGTATCGCCGAGGGCGGCGGCCCGGTGGCCCGCGAGCGGCACCTCAAGCGCGGCAAGCTGCTGCCGCGCGATCGCATCCGCACCTTGCTGGACACCGGCTCGCCGTTCCTGGAGCTGTCGCAACTGGCGGCGACCGGGATGTATGATGACGAGGTGCCAGCCGCCGGCATCATCACCGGCATTGGCCGGGTGTCGGGCCGCGAGTGCATGATCGTCGCCAATGACGCCACGGTGAAGGGCGGCACCTATTTCCCCATCACCGTGAAGAAGCATCTGCGCGCCCAGGCCATTGCGCGGGAGAACCATCTGCCCTGCATCTATCTGGTGGATTCGGGCGGCGCCAACCTGCCGAACCAGGACGAAGTCTTTCCCGACCGCGATCATTTCGGCCGCATCTTCTTCAATCAGGCCGGCATGTCGGCGGAGGGCATCGCCCAGATCGCGGTGGTCATGGGCTCCTGCACCGCCGGCGGGGCCTATGTGCCGGCCATGGCCGACCAGTCCATCATGGTGAAGAACCAGGCCACCATCTTCCTCGCCGGCCCGCCTTTGGTGCGCGCCGCCACCGGCGAGGTGGTCACCGCCGAGGAATTGGGCGGCGCCGATGTCCACACCCGCACCTCGGGGGTCGCCGACCACATGGCCGAGAATGACGCCCACGCGCTGGGCATCGCCCGCACCATCGTCGGCGATCTCAACCGCCGCAAGGACCACGCCCTGGAGATCCGCCCGCCGCGCCCGCCGCTCTATGATGCGGAAGAGATTTACGGCATCGTCTCTGAAGATCCCAAGAAGCCGTTCGATGTGCGCCAGATCATCGCCCGCATCGTCGACGGCTCGGAGTTCGACGAGTTCAAGCCGCTTTACGGCACCTCGCTGGTCACGGGCTTTGCCCATATCTTCGGCTATCCGGTGGGCATCGTCGCCAACAACGGCATCCTGTTCTCGGAGAGCGCGCTGAAGGGCGCGCATTTCGTGGAATTGTGCTGCCAGCGCAATATTCCTCTGGTGTTCCTGCAGAACATCACGGGCTTCATGGTGGGCAAGAAATACGAGGCCGGCGGCATCGCCAAGGACGGCGCCAAGCTGGTCACCGCAGTGTCCTGCGCCAAGGTGCCGAAATTCACCGTGGTGATCGGCAACTCATTTGGCGCCGGCAATTACGGCATGTGCGGACGCGCCTATGATCCGCGCTTCCTGTGGATGTGGCCCAATGCCCGGATCTCGGTGATGGGCGGCGAGCAGGCGGCCAATGTGCTGGCGCAGGTGAAGCGCGACGGCATCGAGGGCCGCGGCGGCACCTGGTCGGCGGCGGATGAGGCCGCCTTCAAGGCGCCCATCGAGGCGCAGTATGACGTGCAGGGCCATCCTTATTATTCTTCCGCGCGCTTGTGGGATGACGGCGTCATCGACCCTGCCGACACCCGCATGGTGCTGGCGCTCGCCATTTCCGCTTCGCTGAACGCCCCCGAGCAGGAGACACGCTTCGGCGTGTTCCGCATGTGAGTGCCGGTGCGCGCGCCGTGCCCGCTCTGCCGGTCGCCGCGCCCTTTCCCCCCCGCGCACCCTGCCCCCTCCCCCGCAAGGGGGGAGGTGCCTGCGCTGTCCCGGCGCGCGGGCGCCTGGACGAACCGGCGCCGGGGCACTGGCATGGGCGGCCGCTCGGCCCCGTCATCCGCTTTTCATCCCTCAGCGCGAGCTTGGCCGTGCCCGCCGACCATCCCTCGTCGGGCGCGCCAGAACCGCAGCGGGCGATGCGCCCCGGCCAGGAGCCGTGACATGAGTGTTTCCGTCACCCACGACCAGGGCGTCGCCACGTTCACCCTGAACCGTCCCGAAACCCGCAACGCCTTCGACGATGCGGTGATCGCCGCGCTCACCGCCGCCTACCACGCCGCGAGCGCCGATCCCACCGTGCGGGCCGTGCTGCTGCAGGCGGAAGGCCCGGTGTTCTGCTCGGGCGCCGATCTCACCTGGATGCGCCGCATGGCGGCCTATGGCAGCGATGAGAATTTCACCGATGCCATGCATCTCTCGGCGCTGCTGCACATCATCGACACCTGCCCCAAGCCCACTTTGGCGCGAGTGCAGGGCTCGGCCTTCGCCGGGGCGCTGGGGCTGCTGGCCGCCAGCGACATCGTGGTGGCGGTGCCGGAAGCCCAGTTCGCCATCACCGAAGTGCGCATCGGGCTGATCCCGGCGGTGATCAGCCCCTATCTGGTGCGCACCATGGGCGCCCGGCAGGCGCGGCGCTATTTCCTCACCGCCGAGCGCTTTTCCGCCGAGACGGCGCGGGAGCTGGGGCTGGTGCATCAAGTGGTGCCGGCCGAGGCGCTGGATGCCACCATCGCCGGCCATCTGGAGGCGCTCGCCGCCGCCGGCCCGCAGGCGCTCACCGCCGCCAAGCATCTGGTCGCCGCCGTGGACGGTCCCATCACCCCGGCGGTGATGGAGGAGACCGCCCGCCGGATCGCCAATCAGCGCGCCGGCGCCGAAGGCCAGGAAGGGCTCGCCGCATTCCTGGAAAAACGCAAACCGAACTGGGGTGGGGCATGACGCGCGCAATCCGCAAGCTTCTGGTCGCCAACCGGGGCGAGATCGCGGTGCGGATCATGCGCACCGCAAAGGCGATGGGCATCGCCACCGTGGCCGTGCATTCGGAGGCCGACGCCCATGCGCTGCATGTGGACGTGGCGGATGAGGCCTATCCCATCGGCCCGGCGCCCGCCCGCGACAGCTATCTGAAGATCGACGCCATCCTGGCCGCCGCCAAGGCCAGTGGCGCGGACGCCATCCATCCCGGCTACGGCTTCCTGTCGGAAAATGCGGACTTTGCCGAGGCCTGCGCGGCGGCGGGGATCATCTTTGTCGGCCCCCCCGCCTCGGCCATCCGCGCCATGGGCTCCAAGAGCGCGGCGAAAGCGCTGATGGAGACCGCCGGCGTGCCGCTGGTGCCGGGCTATCACGGAGCCGACCAGGACCCGGCCCTGCTGGCGCGCGAAGCCGATCGCATCGGTTATCCCGTGCTCATCAAGGCCTCCGCCGGCGGCGGCGGCAAGGGCATGAAGGTGGTCACCACGCCGGATGCCTTTGCCGAGGCCTTGGGCTCGGCCCAGCGCGAGGCGAAGAGCGCATTCGGCGATGACCGGGTGCTGGTGGAGAAATATCTCACCCGCCCGCGCCATATCGAGGTGCAGGTGTTTGCCGATACGAAGAGCAACGCGGTCTATCTGCATGAGCGGGACTGTTCCATCCAGCGGCGCCACCAGAAGGTGGTGGAGGAAGCCCCGGCGCCGGGCCTGACCCCCGAGCGCCGCGCCGCCATGGGCCAGGCCGCGGTCGATGCGGCCAAGGCGGTGGGCTATGTGGGCGCCGGGACGGTGGAGTTCATCGCCGAGGGCGAGCATTTCTTCTTCATGGAGATGAACACCCGTCTCCAGGTGGAGCATCCGGTCACCGAGGCCATCACCGGGCAGGATCTGGTGGAATGGCAATTGCGCGTGGCGCGCGGCGAGCCGCTGCCGCTGGCCCAGGCGGCCATTCCGCTGGTGGGCCATGCCATCGAGGTGCGGCTCTATGCGGAGGATCCGGCCCGCGAGTTCCTGCCCCAGGTGGGGCGGCTGGATCATCTGCGGCTGCCGTTCGATGTGCCCGGGGTGCGGGTGGATGCGGGCGTGCGGGCCGGGGATACAGTCTCCATTCATTATGATCCGATGATCGCCAAGATCATCGGCATGGGTGCCGACCGCGCCGAGGCTGTGGGCCGCCTGCAGGCGGCGCTGGCGGCCACCGAAGTGGTGGGGCTGGCCACCAACCGCGCCTTTCTTCAGGCCATCGCCGGGCATCCGGCCTTTGCCGCCGCCGATCTGGACACCGGCTTCATCGCCCGCTTTTCCGCCGATCTCCTGCCGCCACCCACGCCGGTGGACGACCGCACGGTGGCGCTCGCCGCCCTCTCCGTGCTGCTGGAGGAGGCCCGCGCCTCCGCCGCCTCGGCCGATCCCGCGGATGCGTTTTCCCCCTGGGGCCTCGCCCCCGGCTGGCGGCTCAACCGCGCCGCCCATGTGGACCTGACCTTTGCCGACCAGGGCGCCCGCATCGGCGTGCGCGCGCACTATCGGCCCGGCGGCTTCCGTCTGGATCTGCCCGGCGGGGCGCTGGATGCGGAAGGCGTGGTGGACGCCGCCGGCACCTTGCTGGCGCGCCTCGACGGGGTACGACTGAAGGCCCGCGTGGTGCGGGCCGGCACCCGGCTCACGGTGTTTGCCGGCGGGGTGGAGCGGGCGGTGGATGTCGTTGATCCGCGCATTGCCTCCATCGAGGCCACCGGCACCGCCGGCCGGCTGGTGGCGCCCATGCCGGGCACGGTGATCCGCGTGGCGGTGACGCCGGGCCAAGAGGTGCTGAAGGGCGCCGCTTTGGTGGTGGTGGAAGCCATGAAGATGGAGCACACGGTCGCCGCCCCCCGCGACGGGCGGGTGCAGGCGGTGCATTTCGCCGTGGGCGATCTGGTGGACGAAGGCGCCGAACTGCTGGTGCTGGAGGAGGCGGTGGAGGCGTAAGTCGACTCGGGCGCCCATCGTCGCGAAGTGCCTTGCGCAGGCGTGACCCCTGCCGACGCGGGCACCTCCCCCCTTGCGGGGGAGGGCAGGGAGGGGGGTGAAACGCGCGCCGATGGCGACCGGCCTGATGGAGGCGCCCGGCTTTTGAGCGGCTGTGAAGGGGAGGCCGTTTCACCCCCCTCCCCAACCCTCCCCAACCCTCCCCCGCAAGGGGGGAGGGGGAGCGGCGCGCATGGTCGAAGCTGTGCGCCCCGGTCCGGGGCGCGCGCGATAATGCCGTCTCTCGCTTACGCGGGCGGGGTGCAGCAGCCGCGCATCAGCGCCGAACGGCATGAAACCTGAAAGCTGCCCTCACCCCCGCAAGCGCTTGGCGCGTTCGGGCAGCACCTGATGGGTGATCCAGTTGCGGATTTCGGCGGTGCGCAGATCCTTGGAGATCACCGCCCCGTCCACCCCATGGCGCCAGATCAGCGCGGCATTGCCGGGATCGCGCTCCAGCGCTTCCAGATCGCCGATGAAGCTGGCTTCCTCGTCCTCGTCGCGGAAGAAGCCCTCCACCACCAGGGAGGGGCTCAGGCGGCGGAAGATGGCGGCCATTTCCCGGAACGGATATTCCGGATGGTATTGCACGCCCCAGGCGGTGCTCTTGCCGGCGGCAAATTCCACCGCCTGCACCTGGGAATGCTCGTTGGTGGCCAGCAGCTTGGCGCCCTCGGGCAAGGTCTCCACCTCGTCCAGATGCACGGTCATGGCCTCGAAGACCGGCGGCTTGCCGGCGAACATGGTGTGCTCGCGCCCGTGATCGGTGATGCGGATGCGCCGGCCGAAGCCCACTTCCCGGCCGCGCGGATTGCGCCGGACCACGCCCCCGGCGGCGGTGGTGAGAAGCTGCAGGCCCCAGCAGCTGCCGAAGATGGGCGTGCCGGTCTCGAACGCGGTGCGCATCAGGTCGATCTGCTGATCCACCGCCACGCCGCCATTGTAGATGTTCAGCGACGAGCCGGTGATGGCGATGCCGTCATAGCCTTCCAGGCTGCCGCCGTCCGGCAGATTGGCGCCGGGGTCGGCGGGATAGCAGATGTCCACGGCGGCGGTGGGCAGGATCTCCCGCAGCAGCCGGGCATAGCCCTCGCTGGCCGCTTCGCCGCCGAACTCCACCTGCCGTGCGCGGGCTTCAGCGATATTGCCTTCGACGACAAGGAGACGGGGTGCGGGCATGACGAACCAGGAAATGAAGGGTGTGCTGTGCAGCATACCGGTCATTTTGACGAAAGCGAGGATGCTGCTGCCTTATTCTGGCTGCAGGCGAGGGGGCGTGCTCACTCGCCCAGGGTCGCCTCCAGGGTGCGATTGGCGCGTTCCTTGCGCTCGTGCAGCAGCAGATAGATGCCCGACGACACCACGATGGCCGCCCCGGCCAGGGTCCACAGGCTCGGCACCTGGGCGAACACCAGCCAGCCCAGCGCCACCATGGCGACGATCTGGATATAGAGATAGGGCGCCAGGATCGCTGCGGGCGCATGGCGGTGCGCCATGATCAGCAGCATGTGTCCGCCGCCGGCGATCACCCCCAGTTCCAGCAACGCGCCATAGACGAGGGGGTCGTGCGGCGTCTCCCACAGGAAGGGCAGGGGAAGGGAGGCCACCACCGAGCCCACCAGCGAGGAATAGAACAGCGTGGTGGGCGTGGAATCATATTTCGCCAGCATGCGGGTGGTGATGGCGTAGAGCGCGTAGCAGATGGAGGCGGCGAGCGAGAGCAGCGCGGCGGGATGGATGCCGCCCGCCCCCGGCTGGGCCACCAGCAGGATGCCGGCAAAGCCGAAGGTGATGGCCGCCCAGTGCCGCGCCCCCACCCATTCGCCCAGCAGCGGCCCGGCGAAGGCGGCGACGAAGAAGGGGGCGGAGAACATGATGGAGACGGTCTGGTCCAGCTGCAGATATTGCAGCGCCGTGAAGTTCAGTGCCGTGCAGCTGAACAGCAGCGCCGAGCGGAACAGTTGCAGCCCCGGCCGGCGGGTGCGCAGCAGGCCCGGTGTGGTCCAGGGGTTGAAGACGACCAGCGACACGACGAAGTGGATGACGTAGCGGGCCCAGATGATCATCGCCACATTGATGTGGCCGCCCAGCCATTTGGCGGTGGCGTCGGTGACCGCGAACGAGGTCACCGCCAGGCACATGAGGCCGATGCCGACGAGGCTGGAGACCGCGGCGGTCGGACGCGGGGAGCGCGTATGCATCCTCACCGCCCGTGCGGGAGCCGGCGGACCGACGCCGGGCGGAAGCCGCCGCGGCGGCGGTGGAGCGGCGGGCTGGCGTCCGGCATGGAATCCCCCAACGGCCCCGTGGATCTGGCGGGACACTAATCGTTTGAATCAGGGATAGCGTGCGCAGGCCCATCCCCGAAACAGACAATCCTGCATGCGCGCGGGCAGCGTGCATGCGTTCGGCGCGGGGCGCAGACCGCGTGAGGCTTTACGCCGGCGTCAAAAATCCGAGGGGGCCGCCGGTCAGCTGTCCTCGTCGTCCTCGGCCGGCTCCACCTCGTCATCCGCGCCATGGTCGGCGCCGAGCCGGGCGGCCAGGCTCTTCTCCACCTTGCGCAGCAGCTTGCGCAGGCGCTTGCGCTCCTTGTTGTCGAGGGCATCGACGATGTCGCCTTCCAGGGTCGCCCAGATGCCGTCCACCGCATTGCCGCGGTCGCGACCGGTGGCGGTGAGGAACACCCGCACCAGGCGGCCGTCACCGTCGGTGGCGCGGCGTTCCACCAGGCCCTGGGTGGTGAGGCGGGCGATGGTCTTGGAGGCGGTGGGCGGGCGCACCCGCAGCGCGGCGGCCAGGTCGCCCATGGTGCGGCCGTCTTCCTCCACCAGCAGCTTCAGGACCGATTCCTGGCCCGGAAACAGACCAATGTCCTGGAGCAGCCGGGCCGACAGCGCCCGTTGCAGCCGGGCGGTGTGGTTGAGCCGGTAGCCGATGGTCTTTGCGATCGGATCCTTCATCCCGTCCCCTCGTGCCGGAGCTCCGGCCATTGCAGGCTGACGTGCGTCCCGGACGAGACGACACGGCTCGATCTTGCGTCCCATGCGCGGTCCGCGACCCTCGATCGCATCCCACGGCATCGGCCCATTCCCATCTGGCATGCCGTCCGGTCGGGCGGTCACGGGTGGATCGGAAGCTGAGCCCTCGCAGCGCAGCATATGCTTATCCCCACGCCGGCTTACAATTTTACAACAAGTGGCGGGTTCATCGGCGGGTTCTGCAATTTTGGCGGTGCTGTCCCGCTGTTTTCACGCCGGCAGCCATTCGGCCGCCCGCCGCCGCGCTGGAGGATCGCGCCGGCCGGGGCCACAGGATCGCCATAGCCCGTGGGTAGGGACCATGGGGAAGAAACCGAAGTATACAGTGGCGATATGCGCGACCTGCGTGATTCGCGCTTCTGCCGGATGTCCATGATGCCCCGCCGCCTTGTTACCTCCTTCACGCTCCTGATCGGCCTGGCGGCCGTGCCGCTGGCCTGTGCCCCGGCATTGGCGCAGGGTGTCCTGCTGCCGCCCGGCGAGGTGCCCGGCGCCTTTGGCGCCACCCCCAACGGCCAGCAGCCCACGGGCAACCAGTTGTTTTCGCCGCAACCCATGGCGCCGCAAATGGGGGCGCCCCGTGCCGCGGCGCCCGCGGCCAGCGGCGCGCCGCAAATCATCAGTCCCCAGGCGGGCGGGCCCCAGGCCAGTGCTCCGGCGGCGCAGGCGACGGTGCCGCTGCCGCAGCAGCGCCCGGCCTCCGCCAATCAGCCGCGGCCTGCGTCGCCCGGCCCGGCGGCCCCTGCCGCCGTCGCGGCCGCGCCGCGCAGCCCCCTGGCCAATCCCGCGCCCGCGCCGGCCCAGGGCAATCTCGACCGCGCCGCCATGACCACGGTGAACAAGCTCACCACCTATTGGAATTCGGTGCAGACCCTGGTGGGCACCTTCGTGCAGATCGATTCCGACGGCAGCCGCAAGACCGGCGACTTCTACATGCAGAAGCCCGGCCGGGTGCGGTTTGAATACAATGCCCCGGCCACCATCGAGCTGGTGTCGAACGGCCAGTCGGTGGTGGTGCGCGACCGCCGCCTGAACACCCAGGACGTGACCCCGCTGGCCCAGACGCCTTTGCGCTTCCTGCTCGCCGACAAGATCGAGCTGGTGCAGAACCCCAATGTGCTCGGGGTCTATGAGGACAATGTCTACGTCTCGGTGGTGATGCAGGAGCAGGTGCCGATGATGGGCACCTATCGCCTGTTGTTGCTGTTCGACGCCAAGGACTACCAGCTCAAGCAGTGGATCGTGACCGACCCCCAGGGCTACGACACTTCGGTGGCGATCTCGAACCTCAACTACACCGCGCGCCCGGACCCCAAGCTGTTCAACATCAACTTCGAGCGCATGCTGCAGTAGGACCAGGGTTTCCGGTTGCCCGAATGGGGGGTGAAGGGCTAGGTCTGGCCTCCCGCCTCTCCCACCCCGGACGCTGCCTTGTCGCTCACCGTCTGCACCTGGAACATCAATTCCGTCCGCATCCGCCTCGATCTGGTCAAGGCCGCCGTGGAGGAACTGAAGCCGGACGTCCTGTGCCTGCAAGAGACCAAGTGCCAGGACGACAAGTTTCCCCTCGCCGCCATCCGCGAGCTGGGGTTTCCCCATATCGCGCTGAATGGTCAGAAGGGCTGGCACGGGGTGGCCACCTTCTCCAAGCGGCCGTTCGAGTCCATCGAGCGCCAGGAATTCTGCGCCAAGGGCGATGCCCGCCATATTGCGGTGACCCTGGGCGCGGGCGGGGGCCTGAGCGCGCCGGTGACCATCCATAATTTCTACGTGCCGGCGGGCGGCGACGAGCCGGACCCGGAGATCAACCCCAAGTTCGCCCACAAGCTGGCCTTCCTGGAAGAGGCCATCGCCTGGGAGCGCCTCACCGAGGCCGGGCGCCCGGTGAATGCCCATGCCATCCTGGTGGGCGACCTCAACATCGCGCCACTGGACACCGATGTGTGGAACCACAAGCAATTGCTCTCCGTGGTCAGCCACACGCCGCGGGAGGTGGACCTTCTGAACCGCTTCCAGGCGGCCGGCCCCTGGGTGGACGTGATGCGCCATTTCGTGCCGCCCACGGAGAAGCTGTTCACCTGGTGGAGCTATCGCTCCCCCGACTACACGGTGAATGATCGCGGCCGGCGGCTGGACCATGTGTGGACCAGCGCCGGCCTCGCCCCCAAGGCGAGCGCCATGACCGTGCTGAAGCCCGCCCGCTCGTGGGAAAAGCCCTCCGACCATGTGCCGGTGGCGGTGACCTTCGACATCTGACGGCGGCACGCGCGGTCAGGGGCGGGCGGCGTCGGGCCGGCGCCAGAAGTCCCGCGCGCCGTCCGGCAGGGTGTCCAGTATCTGGTCCAGAGCGGCTTCATCCATGTGACGGCGGAGCGCCTGGGCGACATCGGCGATGCAGGTGTCCGGCGCGAAATTGTGGTGCTGGCGCAGCCCCTGAGCCTCGCGGATCATAGCGGCGCGATGGTCGAACGGCAGCGGCGGGGCATCCGTATCCCAGTCGGCGACGAAGATCGCCCGCAGCACCGGCGGCAGCACGTTGGCAAAACGCAGTGCGTCGGCGACGGCAAGGCGCGCGCGGAAGGCGCGCAGCACCCCTTCCACCATGGTGTAGGTCTGGTTGCGGGTGGTCAGGCCCGCCGTGTCGCGGGCATCGGCCAGGAAGCGCTCGAAGTCCTCGGTGGCATGCTGGATGGCCATGGGGATGGGCATGAGGGAGCGCCTGCGGGTCTGATGGCCGGGTGCCGCCCGCGATAGCGCATCGGACGCGCGCCTGCCAAGATGGGGCAGGCGCGGATTTGTGCGCGGAAGTCGTCCGCCGTTGGGACCCTCCTGCGCCCCAAGTCAGGCTGCGCCGTGATGGTGGTCGTTGTCCGACACCAGGATGTCTTCGGTGGGCACCGGGGTCAGGCTCTGCCGAATGGCGAGGACTTGGTCGACGAAATCGCTCCAGCCATTCTCTGTGTGACGCAAGACTGTTGGGCAGTCCTTGCCAGACCAGTAGTGGTGCTGGTGGATCGCGTCTGGAACTTGAATATCGAGGCGATAGGCGAGCAGAGCGGCCAGCAACGCGGCGCGCTCGTAGGCTCGTTTAAAATCCAACCCCTCATTCATGCAAATTTCAATGGCTACGCTTGATCTGTTTCCGTTTCCTTCGCGGTCTCCCGCGTGCCAAGCGCTCTCATTCGTGGGAATGCTTTGATAGACATAATTGTCATCCACTGTAAAATGCCATGATACTTTACGCGCCCTGGCGTCCTCGCCCTTCATGTACCTGGCATGGGCCGCGGCATTGGCGCCGCGCGACTCATTGTCTGTATTATGTATTGTGATTGATGATGGTGTCATGGGCCTCGCGGGCCGATTACTGCTTCCGGCCGGAACAAAGTCTTGCACTAAATTCAGCCGTCCATAAGCTTGATCGATCTGCATTGCTCCGTCCCCCAGCTATAGCGTCCGGCAGAAGCATAGTTAGCGATAATTTTTAGCCTGACACTTCGGCGCATCTGTGCATGAAATCCACGAAGGTGCAATGGTGCCGTTAGTGCGCGCGCGAGAGGCCTGCTTGAGCCCCGTAATTGCCGGATCAGGCCTGAAAGGAGTGCAGATTTTGCCGGCAGCTCTTGCCCCTCGGCTGCCATGGGCGGCAGGAGACCTTTAGCGCTGCTTGACAGCGTCGCAGGTGGCAGGCTGCCGGACGGCCCCTACCGCCGCCGCACCGGGCGGATCGGGGTTTCCAGGCGATCGCGCACCGTATCCAGGGATTTCAGCACCGTGCCGACGCGCGCGGCCACCTTGTCCCGCAGCGCCACGGCGGCCTCGGGAAAGCTCTCCAGCACCCGCAGGAAGGTGGTGCGGGGAATGCGCATCACCGTCGCGGCCTCCAGCGCCACCGCGGTGGCGGGGCGGGGGCGGTCGAGGATCAGCGCCATCTCCCCGATCAAGGCGCCGGGCAGCGCCTCGCACGCATTGCGACGCTTGCCGGCGCGTTCGGAAAACACCTCCACCCGGCCGGCCATCACCACATAGCCGCAGTCGGCGGCATCCCCCATGCGGAACAGCACCTCGTCGGGGGCGAGGCGCCGCTGTTCGGCGCTGATGGCCAGGATGCGCAAGGCGTCCGGGGTGAGCACGTCGAACGTGGGCACGCCCTGGAGCAGCACGACATCCTGGTCGAGACTCACGCGCGGCTCCTCGGGGTGGCGGATGGGGTCACGGAACGAGCTTGTAGCCCCCGGCCTGGGTGGCGAGCAGGGTGGGGTTGGAGGGATCCGGCTCGATCTTCTGGCGCAAACGGTAGATGTGGGTTTCCAGCGTGTGGGTGGTGACGCCGGAATTGTAGCCCCACACCTCCTGGAGCAGGGTCTCGCGCGCCACCGGGCTTTTGCCGGCGCGGTAGAGATAACGCAGGATCGCCGTTTCCTTCTCGGTGAGGCGGATCTTCGCCCCGCGATCGGTCAGCAGCATCTTGGCGCCGGGGCGGAAGCTGTAGGGGCCGATGGCGAACACCGCATCCTCGCTGGCCTCGTGGCTGCGCATCTGGGCGCGCAGGCGGGCGAGCAGCACCGCGAAGCGGAACGGCTTGGCGATATAGTCATTGGCGCCGGCTTCCAGGCCCATGATGGTGTCGCTGTCGGTGTCATGCCCGGTGAGCATGATGATCGGCGCCTTGAAGCCGTTCTTGCGCATCTGCCGCACGGCATCGCGGCCGTCCATGTCGGGCAGGCCGACGTCCATGATCACCAGATCCACGGCGCCGTTCTTGGCGGCGTCCATGGCCGCCTGGGCGCAGTCGGCCGGGATGGCCTCGAATTCGTCCTGAAGCGCGAGCTGCTCGATCAGCGCTTCGCGCAGTTCCGGGTCGTCCTCGACCACCAGAATCTTCCACGCATTCGCCATGCAAACCTCCGTTACCCTTCTGGCCCGTGCAGGGCTTGCGGGCACGCGAATCGCGCAAGTACATCACGCTCGGGGATTCGCGCAAATTTGCCCAGTGAAACTGAGCGCTAGGGGTATTATATTACGTGATGACGTCGCAACTTCCTGTGGGGATCGCCAAACTGCACGTCCGCCGCCTGCCGGGCAGCCGCCATCGCGGGGTGCTGACGGCGGGGGGCCTTGCGCTGCCCGTGGCGCTGGGGCGCAGCGGGATCGGCTTCGACAAGCGGGAGGGAGACGGGCGCACCCCGGCCGGAACCTGGCGGATCGAGCGGCTGCTCTATCGCGCGGATCGCCGGCCGCGCCCGGTGACCGGGCTGCCCGCCGCCGCCATCGCGGTCGATGCCGGCTGGTGCGACGATCCGGCGGACCGGCGCTACAATCGACCGGTGCGGCTGCCGTTTTCCGCGTCTCATGAACGCCTGCGCCGGAATGATGGGCTCTATGACCTCCTGCTGGTGCTGGACCACAACACCCGCCCCCGGGTGAAAGGGCGGGGCTCCGCGGTGTTCATCCATCTGGCGCGGCCCGGTTACCGGCCCACGGAGGGATGTGTCGCGCTGGCCCCCGCCGACATGCGTCGCCTGCTTAGCCGTCTGCGCCCCGGGGCGCGCATCATCATTTCGTGAGTCCCTGGGGAAGGTGGGTCCGAAGGGGCGTGCTTTTCATTGGAGAAAGTCCAATGATATAACCCGTGTGACGCGGATCCTGGGTTCCGCCGGACGGCTGTGACGGCCCCACCGGGGAAGCCGCCGCGCGGGGGAGCGAGATCTTTGCCTGTGGAAACCACCGCCCCCGCCCTCTTTCCGCTGGATGACCCCGCAGGCACGCTGGCGCGGCGCCCGGTCTCCGTGGGACTGTTCGTTACCTGTCTGGTGGACACCATGCGGCCCAGCGTCGGCTTTGCCGCCGCCCATCTGCTGGAGCAGGCCGGCTGCGACGTGAACGTGCCGCGCCAGACCTGCTGCGGCCAGCCGGCGTTCAATTCCGGCGACCGGGTCACCACCCGCGCCTTGGCCGAGCAGACCATCGCCGCCTTCGAGACCTTCGATTATGTGGTGGTGCCGTCCGGCTCCTGCGCCGGCATGATCAAGAGCCACTATCCCGAATTGTTCGTGGGCGAGCCGGACTGGGCCGGGCGGGTGGACCGCTTCTGCGCCAAGGTGTTCGAGCTGATGTCCTTCCTCACTGACGTGCGCGGCATGACGCAGGTCACCGCCGCCTTCGACGGCACCGTGACCTATCACGACAGCTGCTCGGGCCTGCGCGAACTGGGCATCCAGGCGCAGCCGCGCAAACTGCTGGCCTCGGTGGAGGGGCTGACCCTCGCCGAAATGCCGGATAGCGATGTCTGCTGCGGCTTCGGCGGCACCTTCTGCGTGAAATACCCCGACATCTCCAACGCCATCGTCGAGAAGAAGGCCGCCAATATCCTGGCCAGCGGCGCCGACACGCTGCTCGCCGGGGACCTGGGCTGCCTCATGAACATGGCCGGCAAGCTGCAACGGGACGGCCGGGCGGTGCAGGTGCGCCATGTGGCGGAAGTGCTGGCGGGGGTGGGCGATACGTCGGCCATCGGCCAGCCCGCGCGCACCTCGGAGGGGAGCCGGTCATGAGCGTCCACATCACCTCGCCGGACTTCAAGGAGAACGCCCGCAAGGCCATGGCCGATGCGCCGCTGCAGGAGGCGCTGGCCAAGGTGGGGCCGGGCTTCATCGGCAAGCGCGCCGCCGCCGCCGCCAAGCTGCCGGAGTTCGAGGCCCTGCGCGACAGCGCGCGGGACATCAAGAACCACACTCTGGCCCATCTCGATCTCTATCTGGAGCGGTTCGAGACCAAGGCGCGGGAAGCCGGCGGGCATGTGCATTTCGCCGTGGACGCGGCGGAGGCGCGCGACATCGTGCTGCGCATCTGCCGCGACCTCGGCGCCAAGACCGTCACCAAGGGCAAAAGCATGATCTCCGAGGAGATCGCGCTGAACGATTATCTGGAGGCCAACGGCATCGAGCCGGTGGAGACGGATCTCGGGGAATATCTCATCCAGATCCGCGGCGAGGGGCCGTCCCACATCATCGCCCCGGCTATCCATCTCAACAAATCGCAAGTGGAGGCGGATTTCCGCCGGGTCCACACCGATTTGCCTCCGGAGCGCAATCTCTCCGAGCCCACCGCTCTGCTGGCGGAGGCGCGCGGAAAGCTGCGCGAACGGTTCCTGGCCGCCGACGTGGGCATCACGGGGGCCAATTTCCTGGTGGCGGAGACCGGCACCTCGATCATCGTCACCAATGAGGGCAATGGCGACCTCACCCAGACCTTGCCCAAGGCGCACATCGTGCTGGCCTCCATCGAGAAGCTGGTGCCGACCCTGGAGGACGTGAGCCAGTTGCTGCGGGTGCTGGCGCGCTCGGCCACCGGCCAGGAGATGAGCGTCTACACCACCTTCTCCACCGGCCCCCGCCGCCCCGGCGACGTGGACGGGCCGGGCGACTACCATGTGGTGATCCTGGACAATGGCCGCTCCGGCATGCTGGCCGGGCAATTGCGCGAGATGCTCCGCTGCATCCGCTGCGGCGCCTGCATGAACCATTGCCCGGTCTATCACGCGGTGGGCGGGCATGCGTATGGCTGGGTCTATCCCGGCCCCATGGGCGCGGTGCTCACCCCGTCGCTGATCGGCATCGACAAGGGCCGCAACCTGCCCAACGCCTCCACCTTCTGCGGCCGCTGCGAAGAGGTGTGCCCGGTGCGCATCCCGCTGCCCAAGTTGATGCGGCACTGGCGCGAGAAGGAGTTCGAGCGCCACCTGACGCCCGCCACCCAGCGCTATGGCCTGGGGCTGTGGGCGTTCCTGGCAACGCGCGGCTGGCTCTATCGGCCCGCCACGCGCCTCGCCATGGCGGCGCTGAAGCTGGTCGGGGGCAGCAAGGGGCGGTTCTCGTCCTTGCCGCTGGCGGGAGGCTGGACCAAGCATCGCGACTTCCCGGTGCCGGAGGGCGACACCTTCCAGGCCCAATGGGCCGCCCGCAAGGCGGCCAAATGAGCGCGGCCGAGGGAGTGCGGCCAGTGCGTGCGCCCTCAGGGCGGCGGAGAACGGGTCGAGCACCCATTGTTTCCAGTGCTGGAGTTGAGTGCCCGTGACTTCCTCCCGTGATGTCGTCTTTGGTTCCATCCGCCGGGCCCTCGGAGCCACCGGCACGGAAGCCCCCCGCGTGCAGGAAGTGGCGGACCGCATCGCCGGCCATCCCCGCGGGGTCATCCCGGCGCGCGCTCAACTCCCCCCGGCCGCGCAGCTCGATCTGTTCAAGGCCATGGTGGAGCAGGCCGCCGCCACCCTCGACCATCTCACCGACGCGGACGCAGTGCCCGACGCGGTGGCCGCCTATCTGCGCGACCGCAATCTGCCCATGACCATTTTGCGCGGTGCTGATGCCCGCCTTGCCAATCTGCCCTGGCACACCCAGCCGACGCTGGACGTGTGGATCGGCGCCTCGGACGGGCGGCAATTGGCCGGCCTGTCCCATGCGTTTGCCGGCATCGCGGAGTCCGGCACGGTGGTGATGCTGTCCGGGCCGGACAATCCCTCCACCCTCAACCTGCTGCCCGACCACCATCTGGTGGTGGTGAATGCCGCCGATGTCACCGGCACCTATGAGGAGGTGTGGACGGCGATCCGGGCCCTCTATGGTCCCGGCGTCTTGCCGCGCACGGTGAACTGGATCACCGGCCCGTCGCGCTCCGCCGACATCGAACAGACCTTGCTGCTGGGCGCCCACGGGCCGCGCAGCCTGCACATCCTGCTGGTGGGCTCCGCATGAGCGGCGCGGTGGGGCCGCTGCGCAACCGGGTCGATCCGTTCGGCGACATCGCCGCCCACCCGGCGCGCGGCCTGCTGATGGGCAATCGCGGCGGGCGCATCCATGATCCGCACACCCGCACCCTCACCGGCCGGGCTTGGGTGTCGCGGCAGTGGATCTGCTGCGCGCTGACCTTCCGCGATCGCCGCCGGGCGGTGATGGGCGAGGGCTATACCGAACTGTTCTTCCTCGACGAAGTGGTGGCGCTGGCCGCCGGTCACCGCCCCTGCTTCCAGTGCCGGCGCGCCGCGGCGGAGGCGTTTTCCGCCGCCTGGGCCAAGGCCGAGGGCACGCTGCCCCCCGGCGCCGGGGAGATGGATCGCCGCCTGCACGGCGAGCGCCTCCAGGGCACCCGCCGCCGCCGCCATCCCCGGCCGCTGCGGGACCTGCCGGACGGCGCCGTGTTCGCCGCCGAGGAGGGGCCGGTGGCGGTGAAGGACGGCCGCTTGCTGCGCTGGAGCTTCGCCGGCTGGCATGACCTGGCGCGGGGCCCGGCGCCGGGCGACACCGTGCCCGTGCTCACGCCGCCCGTGGTGCTGAACGCCTTGGCGGCCGGCTATGCGCCCCTGTGGCACCCCAGTGCCACGCTCCCATCCACCGGTGAGTGATGCCCTGGCGCAACGCTGCCGTGGAAAAGTGCGAGGCGCAGGGGGGCACGGTGCGACCGATCCCCGTCCCGGGCGTTGCTCCCTGCAGAAAATGTCGTCAGAAACGATGCATCATCGACAGTGAGCACATGATGTCCCGCGCCCGCCTGTTCTCGCGTTTTGTCCCTGTCCTTCTCGCCGCTGTGCTGCTGGCCCTTCCGGGCGCGGTGCAGGCTCAGACCGGCCCGCGGGTCTATCTGATGCGCGGATTGGCGAATGTCTTCTCCACTGGCCTCGATGTCCTGTCGGACAAACTCAAGGCCAAGGGCATCGCCGCCAATGTCTACGAATATGGCCAGTGGCCGCAGCTGGCAGACGATGCGGTGGCTTGGTCCCGCGCCCATGGCAAGGCCCCGGTGGTGATCATCGGCCATTCCCTCGGCGCCGACGCCGCGGTGGAGATGGCCCAGCGCATGACCGCCATGGGCATCGCCCCGCGCCTCGTGGTCACCTTCGATCCGGTGGGCGTGACCCAGGTGGGGCGAACGGGCGGGCGGTTCGTGAATTACTACCAGTCCAACAACGGCTTCGGAAAGCGCCTGACCGCCGGCCCCGGCTTCTCCGGCGTGCTGGTGAATCGCAACGAGGATGCGGCCGCCGCCCAGGGCCTGGATCATTTCAACATCGAGAAAGCGGACGCTTTGCATGCGGACGTGATCGCCATGGTGCAGGCGCTGGGCCGCGCCCGGCCGCGGCCGAAGCCGGCCCCGGCGGTGACCGACCCCGCCGCCCCGTCTGCGGGCACCGGCGCGCCGGTGGCCACCAATACGCCTGCGGCCAATACGCCTGCGGCCAAGCCCGCCGCCGAAACGGTGAGCGCCACCGCGCTGCCGCGCCCCGCCGGCGCCAACTGATCCCGCGCGGCGGGCAATGCCGCTGCAACCGGACACCGACAACCGCCCCGCCTGTCCCAGGCGGGGCGGTTGTCGTTTGGCCTCCATGGGATGAGGCCCGCTTAGGGAAGGAACGCCCGCACGCCTGCGGCCACCGCCACCGCCGCGAGCACGGCGAGGAAGTCGCTGCGGGTCAGCTTGGTCACCACGAAGGCCGCGATGAGCCCGGCGGCCATGGCGCGATCGCCATGCACGGCGGTGGGGGCCACGATGGCCACCAGCACCGCGCCGGGCAAGGCATCGAGGATCTTGCGCACCCGCGGGGTCAGCGGCACCAGGCGCATCAGGAAGAAGCCGGTGGTGCGGTTGAACAAAGTGGCGGCGGCCATGACGCCGATGGCGAGGAGGGTCTGCGGATCCACGAGGCTAGTCATCGGCGAGCCCGCCGGCCACGGCGCCCGCCACCGCGCCGATGACGATGAACCACCAGCCGGGCACCAGATAGGACGCGCTGACCGACACCGCCGCCGCGACCCCCCAGCCCACCGCTTCGCGCCGGCCCTTCCAGTTGGGCACCAGCATGGCGATGAAGAAAGCCGGCACCACCAGATCGATGGCGAAGCGCTTGGGATCGGGCAGGCCGCCGCCGATCACCTGGCCGGCGGCGCTGGCCAGCACCCACACCGCCCAGGTGATGAGGCCGGAGCCGATGAAGAAGCCGGCATCGGTACCGCCCTTGGCGCGATAGCGCATGGAGGCGGCCCAATTGTTGTCGGCCAGGAAGAACAGCGAGGGGTACGCCTGCCAGGCGGGCAAGTGCCCCAGCCACGGCCGCATGGAGGCGGCCATCAGGAAATGCCGCATGTTCACGGTGAAGGTGAGCAGCGCCAATGCCAGCAGGCTGCCGGGGGTCCATACCGGCTGCCAGCCCTCCAGCGCCACCATCTGCGCCAGGCCTGCGAACACCAGCGCGCTGGAGAGTGTCACCTCCAGCCAGGAGAAGCCCTTCTGCGCCGCGGCGGCGCCAAAGGCCATGGCGAAGACGCCGAGGCCCGGCATCAGCGGGATCATCACCCGCATGCCATGGACGAGCCCGGCACGGGTGATCTGGACGGGCGATGGGGCGGGGTCTGTCATGGGGACCGGGGCGGGGGAGGGTCGCCCGCTTATGCCGGACCGGGTCGCGCCCGCCAACCCGTTTCCGCCGCCGCGACCCGCAAAGTCGGCGTCAGCCGGTAGCCTGCGGCTCGAACAGATGCTCCAGCCCGGCATCCCACGGCGGCACCGAGCCGTAGAGCGCGGCGAGGTGATCGATGAACACCCGCACCTTCTGCGGCAGGAACTGCCGGCTCGGATAGACCGCGAACACGCCCACCCGGTGCGAGGCCCGATAGGCCGGCAGCACCACCTGCAATGCGCCGCTGCTCAGTTCCGGCCCCACGTCCCAGGTGGAGCGCAAGGCGATGCCGACCCCGGCGAGGACCGCCTCGCGCACCACCTCGTTGGAATTGGTGCGCAAGGGCGAGTGCACGCGCTGGGTCACCGGCCCGTCGGGGCCTTGCAGGCGCCAGGGGTCCTGGCCGTGGGTGGCCAGCAGCACATGGTCGGCGAGATCGGTGAAGGCGCGGGGAATGCCCGCATGCGCCAGATAGGCCGGGGTGGCGCACAGCACCCGGTGCACCGGCGCGAGGCGCCGGGCCACCAGGCTGGAATCGGTGAGGTCGGCGATGCGTACCGCAATGTCGAAGCCGTCGCCGACGATATCCACGAAGGCGTCGGAGAGTTCCAGATCCACCGTCAGCTCGGGATTGGCATTGAGCAGCGGCCCGAGATGGGGGGCGATATGCAGCCGCCCGAACGAGGTGGGGGCGGACACCCGCAGCAGGCCGCGCGCCTCCGACGAGCGGCGGGCCAATTGGCTCTCCGCCTCTTCCACCGAGGCGAGGATGGCCACCACCCGGTCGTAAAAGCCCTGTCCGGCCTCGGTCAGCGTTACCTTGCGGGTGGTGCGCTGGAACAGCCGCGTGCCCAGGCGCTCCTCCAGCCGCTGCACCCGCTTGGACACCACCGGCGGGGAGAGGCCCAGTTCGCGCCCGGCGGCGGAGAGGCCGCCGGTGGTGACGATGCGGGCGAAGATTTCCAGATCGCCCAGATTGCCGATCATCGGCCGCACCTCGGGCGAGGAGCGGCGGGAGGGGGCGGTTGGATCGCGTCGGATTATTTCCATGGCGCGTTTGATTTTAGCCGCTGCGGCAACAATCAGCGACAGCTTTTCGCATCGAAACGATTATAGTCTGGCCAACGAAAAATCATCTAGGGACGACCGCCATGACGGGCCTCAGGCTGCCGGATGCGGATGCGGGCGTGCTGGCCCGCCGGGACGAGATCATCGCCGCGCTGCGCGCCATCGTGCCCGGCGAAGGGGTGATCGCCCAGGAGCACGAGATGCGTCCCTACGAATCGGACGCGCTCACCGCCTACAAGCAATTGCCCCTGGTGGTGGTGCTGCCTTCCGACACCGCCCAGGTGGCCAAGGTGCTGCGCTATTGCTACGACAATGGCATCCGGGTGGTGCCGCGCGGCGCCGGCACGTCGCTGTCCGGGGGCGCCTTGCCGCTGTCCGACGCCGTGCTGCTGGGCATGGGCAAGTTCAACCGCGTGCTCGACATCGATCTGCCCAACCGCTGCGCCGTGGTGCAGCCGGGGGTCACCAATCTCGGCATCACCAAGGCGGTGGAGCATGAGAATTTCTATTATGCCCCCGACCCCTCCTCGCAGATCGCCTGCACCATCGGCGGCAATGTGGGGGAGAATTCCGGCGGCGTGCACTGCCTGAAATACGGCCTCACCACCAACAATGTGCTGGGGGTGGAACTGGTGCTGATCTCGGGGGAGATCCTGCGCATCGGCGGCAAGCATCTGGACCCCGGCGCGCTGGATCTGCTCAGCGTCATCGTCGGCTCGGAAGGGCTGTTGGGGGTGGTGACCGAAGTCACCGTGCGGCTGCTGAAGAAGCCGGACACGGCGCGGGCCGTGCTGGTGGGCTTTCCCACCTCCGAGGATGCGGGAGAATGCGTGGCGCGCACCATCGCCGCCGGCATCATCCCCGCCGCCATCGAGATGATGGACCGCGACGCCATCGCCGCCGCCGAGGCGTTCGTGAACGTGGGCTATCCGCTGGATGTGGAAGCCCTGCTGATCATCGAGCTGGACGGCCCCGAGGCGGAATGCGCCCATCTGCTGGAGGAAGTCACCGCCATCGCCAGCGCCTGCAACGCCGCCACCTTGCGGGTGTCCACCAGCGAGGAGGAGCGGCTCGGCTTCTGGGCCGGGCGCAAGGCCGCCTTCCCGGCGGTGGGCCGCATCTCGCCGGACTATCTGTGCATGGACGGCACCATCCCGCGCAAGCAATTGCCCAAGGTGCTGGCCCGCATGCGCGAACTCTCCGAACACTATGGCCTGAAGTGCGCCAACGTCTTCCATGCGGGCGACGGCAATCTGCACCCGCTCATTTTGTATGACGCCAACAAGGGCGAGATGCACGCGGCCGAATCGTTCGGCGCCGACATCCTGCGCCTGTGCGTGGAAGTGGGCGGCGTGCTCACCGGCGAGCATGGAGTGGGGGTGGAAAAGCGCGACCTCATGCCGGTGATGTTCAACGAGGTGGACCTGGCCCATCAGCAGCGGCTGAAATGCGCCTTTGACGACCAGGGCCTGCTCAATCCCGGCAAGGTGTTCCCGACCCTGCACCGCTGCGCCGAAATGGGCCGCATGCATGTGAGCGGCGGCCAAGTGCCGTTCCCTGATCTTCCCCGCTTCTGAGCGCCGGGTTCCACTCCATGTCCGATGTCATCACCATTGCCGACGAAGCCACGCTCGCCGAGGCCGTCACCGCCGCCCTGGGGGAGAACACCACCCTCGACATCGTCGGCCGCGGCTCCAAGCGCGGCCTCGGCCGCCCCAGCCAGACCGACCGCACCCTGGACGTGTCCGGCCTCTCCGGCGTGACCCTCTATGAGCCGGAAGAACTGATCCTTTCCGCCAAGGCCGGCACGCCCATGGCGGAAATCGAAACGCTCCTGGCCGGGCGCGGCCAGATGCTGGCGTTCGAGCCCATGGATTATGGCCCGCTCTTGGGCGGTGCGCCGGGGGCGGGCAGCATCGGCGGGGTGTTCGCCTGCAACCTGTCCGGCCCGCGCCGCATCAGCCACGGCGCCGCGCGCGACCATGCGCTGGGCGCCCGCGCGGTGTCGGGGCGGGGCGAGGTGTTCAAGTCCGGCGGGCGGGTGGTGAAGAATGTCACCGGCTACGACCTGCCGCGGCTGCTGGCCGGCTCCTACGGCACCTTGGGGGTGCTGAGCGAGGTCACCTTGAAGGTGCTGCCGCGCCCGGCCACCCAGGAAACCGTGATCCTGCCCGGCGTGACGCCGGAGACCGCCGGCCGGGCCATGAGCGCGGCCATGGGCTCGTCCTGCGAGATTTCCGGCGCCGCCTTCCTGCCCGCCGCCATCGGCGCCCGCATTCCGGCCCTCGACGTGGATGGCCCGGTGGTGGTGCTGCGCCTGGAGGGGGTCGCCCCCTCGGTGCGGGCCCGCCGCGCCATGCTGATTTCCGTGCTGATGCCGTTCGGCGCGGTGGAGGCGATTGACGACGACCCCTCGCTGGCGCTGTGGGCGGCGATCCGCGATGTGCAGCCCTTCGCCGGCACCGGCGATCGCGCCGTCTGGCGCCTGTCCACCGCCCCGGCCGGCGGCCCGCTGCTGGCGGCGCAACTCGCCGCCGATCTCGGCGTGGAGACCTTCTGCGATTGGGCCGGCGGCCTGATCTGGCTGCTGATGCCTGGTGAGGCGGCCCTGGGCGACCAGGTCCGCGCCGCGCTCGCCCCGTTCGGCGGCCACGCCACTTTGGTGCGCGGCACGGTCGCCGAGCGCATCGGCACGCCGGTCTTCCAGCCGCAGGAGAGCGCACTGGCCGCCCTCTCGGCCCGGGTGAAGCACAGCTTCGACCCCAACGGCCTGCTTAACCCCGGCCGCATGTATGCGGGCGTGTGAGATGGCCTCTTTTCGCGCCCCTCCCGTGCCGCGCACCGCGCTCGTTGCACCTGCCGCGCCCCCTCCCCCCTTGCGGGGGAGGGCTGGGGAGGGGGGTGAAACGCTCTCCGCCTCGGAGCAAGGCAGCAAGGCATCAAACCCGGCCGTTTCGGATGCACCCGCGACCGCGCGACCGTCCCCGGCCGTTTCACCCCCCTCCCTGCCCTCCCCCGCAAGGGGGGAGGGTTCCCCGCGCGTGGGCGGTGAGGGGGTGCCAGGCCAGACACGTTTAACGATTGCCGGTTCGGCGGAAGATTCCAGCTCTCACACCGCGCCCCCTCCCCCCTTGCGGGGGAGGGTTGGGGAGGGGGGTGAAACGCTCTCTCCTTCGACGCCGCCTGATCGAAAGCAACGCTCCGATCGCCCCGCCCACGCCCCCATCGGCCGCCGCACGAAGGGCCATGTGAAGGCGTTGCGGGCCCAGATGACAGAGGCGGAACAGGCGCTCTGGCGCGATCTGCGCGGCCACAGGTTCGAGAGCTGGTCGTTCCGTCGGCAGGTGCCCATGGGGGCTTATGTGGCGGACTTCGTCTGCCATCGCGCCAAGCTGGTCATCGAACTGGACGGCGGCCAGCATGAGGCGGGGCATGATGCGCCCCGTGATGCGTGGTTCACGGCGCGTGGCTATCGGGTGCTGCGCTATTGGAACACCGACGTCCTCGGCAATCGCGACGGCGTCCTGGAGGATCTGGCGGCGCAGCTTGCGCGACGGGGTGCGGAGCTGGGGTGCGCGGCCCCGGCCGGGCGCGCGGCTGAACCCCATGCATCTGCGTCAGCCAGCGTGCCTGCGCTCACCACAGACAGGGCTGAAGCGGCAGCCGTTTCACCCCCCACCCCAACCCTCCCCCGCAAGGGGGGAGGCGGCGCAGTGCGCGGGCGTGAGGCGTTTGCTGAACATGAAGAGAATCAGCCGACTTCCTCTGGGCAACCCGTGCCGGTAAGGCGCGGGGAACCCTCCCCTCTTGCGGGGGAGGGCAGGGAGGGGGGTGAAACGGCCGGGGCCGGTCGCGCGGCTGAAGCCCATGCGTCTGCGTCTGCCAGCCTGGGTGCGCCCACCACAGCCAGCCCTGGAGCGGCAGCCGTTTCACCCCCCTCCCCAACCCTCCCCCGCAAGGGGGGAGGGGGCGGGGCGCGCGGCAATGATAATCATCAGGGAGGCAACGGCCCCTAATGCAGACCACATTCTCCCTGGCCCAGCTGGCGGATCCGCATGTGGCGGAATCCGAGAAGATCCTGCGCGCCTGCGTGCATTGCGGCTTCTGTACCGCTACCTGCCCAACCTATGTGCTGCTGGGCGACGAGCTGGATAGCCCGCGCGGGCGGATCTATCTGATCAAGGACATGCTCGAGAACGACCGCCCCGCCACGCAAGAGGTGGTCAAGCATGTGGATCGCTGCCTCTCCTGCCTGTCCTGCATGACCACCTGTCCCTCCGGCGTGCACTACATGCATCTGGTGGACCATGCCCGCGCCCATATCCAGGAGACCTACAGACGGCCGTTCTTCGACCGCCTGAACCGCGCCTTGCTCGCCGCCATCCTGCCCTATCGCGACCGCTTCCGCTTTGCGCTGGCCGGGGCGGCGCTGGCCAAGCCGCTGGCGCCGGTGCTGGATCTCATCAAGCCGCTGCGGCCCATGGCGGCCATGCTGCGGCTAGCGCCCGGCTTTCCCAAGGGCCGCGCGCCCAGCGAGATGCCCGGCACCCATGTGGCCACCGGCCCCCGCCGCGCCCGCGTGGCGCTGCTGGGCGGCTGCGCCCAGCCGGTGCTGCGGCCAGAGATCGACGAGGCCGCCATCCGCCTGCTGAACCGCTTCCAGGTGGAGGTGGTGCGGGTGGCGAAGGAAGGCTGCTGCGGCTCCCTGGTCCACCATATGGGCCGCGAGGAGCAGGCGCTGGCCCAGGCCCGCGCCAATGTGGATGCCTGGACCGCCGAGATCGAGGGCCAGGGGCTGGATGCCATCCTGGTCACCGTGTCCGGCTGTGGCACCACCATCAAGGACTATGGCTATATGCTGCGCCTCGACCCCGCCTATGCCGAAAAGGCCAAACGCGTCTCGGCTCTGGCCAAGGACATTTCCGAATATGTGGCCACCCTCGGCCTGCCCAAGGCGGAGCGGCCCATGGGCCACAAGGTTGCCTATCATGCCGCCTGCTCGCTCCAGCACGGGCAGAAGATCAAGGGCCCGCCGGCGCAATTGCTGCGCACCGTGGGCTTCGAGGTGGCCGAGCCGGGCGAGAGCCACATCTGCTGCGGCTCGGCGGGCACCTACAACATGCTCCAGAGCGAACTGGCGGTGCAGTTGCGCGACCGCAAGGTGGCCAATATCGAGGCGCTGGCGCCCAGCATCATCGCCGCCGGCAATATCGGCTGCATGACCCAGATCGGCTCCGGCACCGCTCTGCCCATCGTCCATACGGTGGAGTTGCTGGACTGGGCCACCGGCGGGCCGGTGCCCGGGCCGGTGGCGGCCGCGGGGCTCAGCGCCGCAGCGTGAGAATGAATGGCCCGGCATTGTTGCCGGGCCGGCAAAAGTCAATTGGCCGGCCCGGGCGTTCCCCTTTGCACCGGCCGCGTCTATCTGCGCCATGCCATCATGGCCCCGCGCCTTCAAGGCCAGGAAAACCGAATGCCCCACCCGTTCGACCTCTCGCTCTATCTGGTCACCGATCCCCGCCTCACCGCCGATCGCGGCCTGATCGAGACCGTGGAACAGGCGGTGGCCGGCGGCGCCACTTTGGTGCAGTTGCGCGATCCCACCGCCAAGGGCCGGGCGCTGGCGGAACAGGCCCGCGCTTTGCTGGACCTGCTGGGGCCCAAAGGCATTCCCCTCATCATCAATGATCGGGTGGACGTGGCCGCCGCCGCTGGCGCTCAGGGCGTGCATCTGGGCCAGGACGACCTCGACCCCGCCGCCGCCCGCGCCATTCTCGGGCCGCAGGCCATCATCGGCCTGTCAATCGGCACGCTGGACGAACTGACCGCCTCCGACCTCGCCGCGGTGGACTATGTGGGCTGCGGCCCCATCAAGGCCACCGGCACCAAGGGCGATGCGGGCTCAGCCATCGGCGTGGAGGGCTTCGCCTTCCTGCGCGCCCACATCAGCTTGCCCATGGTCGCCATCGGTGGCCTCACCGCTGACGATGTCCCCGACCTGATCCGCGCCGGGGCAGACGGCGTCGCCGTCGTCTCCGCGCTGTGCGCCGCCCCCGACATCCGCGCCGCCGCCGCACAGCTGCGCGCCGCGGTCACGGCGGCCCGGGCCGAAGGCCGGTCCGCCTGAGTTTTCCCGCGTTCGCCACTCTCGTTTTGTCCCCCAGAGGAGACCGACATCATGTCGACCCCCGCGCTGACCCTGCCCACCGGCGTTGCCATCACCGGCGCCCTCGCCCCGCGCTATGAGGAGGTGCTCACCTCCGACGCGCTCGCCTTCGTGGCCGAGCTGCACCGCACCTTCGACGCCACCCGCCGCGATCTGCTCGCCAAGCGCACCGAGCGTCAGGCCCGCTTCGATGCCGGCGAACTGCCGGACTTCTTAGCTGAGACCCAGGCCATCCGCGACGCGGAGTGGACCATCGCGCCGCTGCCGGCGGATCTGCTGGATCGTCGCGTGGAGATCACCGGGCCGGTGGACCGCAAGATGATCGTCAATGCGCTGAACTCCGGCGCCAAGGTGTTCATGGCCGATTTCGAGGACGCCTCCTCGCCGCTGTGGGCGAACATGATCGAGGGCCAGCTCAATCTGAAGGATCGCTGGGCCGGCGCCATCGACTTCCATGACCCGTCCAACGGCAAGGACTACAAGCTCGGCGCCAATCCTGCCGTGCTCATCATCCGCCCGCGCGGCTGGCACCTGCCGGAAGCCCATGTGACCGTGGACGGTGCCGACGTCTCCGGCGCGCTATTCGATCTCGGGCTCTATGCCTTCCACAATGCCAAGGCGGCGCAGGCCCAGGGCTCTGGCTGCTATTTCTACATCCCCAAGACCGAGAGCCATCTGGAAGCCCGGCTGTGGAACGAGGTGTTCACCCTCGCCGAGACCCGCCTCGGCCTGCCGGCCAAGTCCATCAAGGCCACCGTGCTGATCGAGACCCTGCCGGCGGTGTTCGAGATGGACGAGATCCTCTACGAATTGCGCGACCACATGGCCGGCCTCAACATCGGCCGCTGGGACTACATCTTCTCCTTCATCAAGCGCCTGGGCAAGAATGCCCGCTTCCTCACCCCCGACCGGGGCCGGATGGTGATGAGCGAGGCGTTCCTGAAGTCCTATGGCGCGCTGCTGGTGAAGACCTGCCACCGCCGCCACGCCTTCGCCATGGGCGGCATGGCCGCGCAGATCCCGGTGAAGAACGACCCTGCCGCCAATGACGCCGCCTTCGCCAAGGTGCGCGCCGACAAGGAGCGCGAGGCTGCTTCGGGCTGCGACGGCACCTGGGTCGCCCATCCGGACCTGGTGCCGGTGGCCATGGAGGTGTTCGACCGCCTGATGCCCGCCGCCAACCAGCTGGGCACCCTGCGCGCCGACGTGTCCGTGTCCCGCGATGACCTGCTGCTGATGCACGAGGGCGCGCGCACCGAAGCGGGCCTGCGCGAGAACATCCGCGTCGGCGTGCAATATATCGAGGCGTGGCTGCGCGGCCGCGGCGCGGTGCCGCTGTACAACCTCATGGAAGACGCGGCCACCGCCGAGATCAGCCGGGCTCAGATCTGGCAGTGGATCCACCTGCAGGCCAAGCTGGACGACGGCCGCACGGTGACCGGCGCCCTGTTCACCAGCCTGCTGGACGACGAAATGGCCAAGCTGCGGGAGGTGCTGACCCCCGCCGTCTACGACAAGGGCCGTTTCCCGGAGGCAATCAAGCTGTTCTCCGACATGACGCTGGCCAGCAGCTTCGAGGAATTCCTCACCTTGCCGGCTTACAAGCTCGTGGCCTGAGCGCGTTCGCTCGCCTTGCGATGTTGCCCCGGACGGCGCACCGCCGTCCGGGGATACCTGTTACGAAAATTTCACATGGCGCGCCCTTATCGTGCCGCGTCTCCATGCGCATATGCCGGCCGTACCTTGGTGCACCCTTCCCTAGGGGAGGATGCGCCTGCCTCTGACCGGAGACGGACGATGACTCCCGAGGAACGTGCCCTCATTGACGGCCTGTTCGACCGCATGCGTGCCGTGGAAGCCCAGCCGCGTGAC
Organism: Azorhizobium sp.; assembly: GCA_965227945.1. Classification (GTDB taxonomy): domain Bacteria; phylum Pseudomonadota; class Alphaproteobacteria; order Rhizobiales; family Xanthobacteraceae; genus Azorhizobium. The sequence goes on from CBDDGQ010000006.1 coordinate 1,529,600, forward strand.
GCGGAGGCGGAAGCGCTGATCGCCCGCCGGCTCGGCGATGCCCCTCACGCGGTCTATACCCTGGCGCAGACGGTCCTGGTGCAGGAACACGCGCTGCAGCAGGCGTCCGCGCGCCTGCAGGAGCTGGAAGAGCAGGCCAAGGCCGCGGCGGCGGCGCCCCCTGCCAGCTTCCTCGGCGGTCTGCTCGGCGGTGGCCGCACCTCGGTGCCCACCGCTGGCGCGCGCCCCGCTTCCGCCCCCATGGGGCTGCCGCAGGGCTATGGTCAGCAGCCGGCGCCGGGCTATGCGCAGCCGCCGCAGCAAGGTTACAGCCCGCAGCCCAACAATCCCTGGGGCCAGCAGGGTCAGCCCATGCAGCAGGCGCCCCAGCGCGGCGGCCTGTTCGGCGGCGGCGGTGGCGGAGGCGGCTTTCTGAGCGGCGCCCTGACCACGGCGGCCGGTGTGGCCGGCGGCGCCTTGCTGTTCGAAGGCATCAAGGGCCTGATGGCCGGGGGCACCGGTCCGATTGCGGCGCAGGCCGCCTCGGCGCTGGAGGCCCCGGCGGCGGCGGCGGGCGATCTCGCCAGCCAGGCGCAGGACGCGCTGGGCGGTGCGCCCCAGTCGGTGGCCGATGCGGCCCCCTGGTCTGCCGCTGATCCGAGCGTGACCGACACCGGCACGCCCGACCCCGGCTATGACACCGCCAGTGCGGATACGGGCGGCGATTGGGGCGGCGATGACGGCGGCGGCGACGATTCCAGCTGGACCTGAGCGGCTCTGACATTCCGGTGCCTCGCCAAGAGGCGCCGATTGCCCGCGCGTCTGACGCGCGGGCTTTTTTGTGCGCGGAGGACGGGTGCGCAGGCGGCACGGCCGCTCGGCGCCCGTGTGGCCAGCGGCCCCCGATCAGGGGCGAGGACCCGATCCCGCCGGCGGGAGCGCGCGCCTCTGCGCTCGTGCGCCGCCCGTTCTCTCCCGCGGGCGGTCTTCGCGCGCGGGCCGCGACCCTCCCCCCTTGTGGGGGAGGGCAGGGAGGGGGGTGAAACGCGCTCCGCCGTCGCGCGGCCGGAGGTTTGCGGGTGGGATGCGCGGTCACCCGCGCTGTCGCTCCTGGATCACGTCCGTGGGGCGGATTTGGCGTGGCGCGCACCGGGGGGCAGCCGTTTCACCCCCCTCCCCAGCCCTCCCCCGCAAGGGGGGAGGGGGCGCGGTGCGCCCGCCCTCCTTTGTGTTGCGCACGCTCTGCGCGGGCGCGTCGCTGCTTTTCTCCCGAGGAGGTCGTCCTGTGTGCCGCCCCGACCCCTCAGTCCGCGCGGCAGGCGTGGCTGGCGATCCTGAAGGTGCGGTCGGCGCCCAGCAGATGGGCCTCGAACCGATCGGCAAACAGGCCGGCCACGGCGGCGTCGCGCACATTCAGGCCGCCCGCATAGGCGCCCAGGGCCGGCAACACGAGGCGTTCGCCGTCGGTGGCAAAGCAGCGGCGGCGGATGCCGCGCCCCCGCACGGTGAGCTGCGCCACCGGATGCAGATGGCCGGCGATCTCGCCCGCGCAGGGGCTGGGGGATGGCTCATGCCGCAGCACGAGCGGCCCCACGCGCATCTCCCGCGCCCAGTCGCCGCCCAGATCTTTTGCCGGCTCTGGATCATGGTTCCCGGCGATCCAGATGAAGGTCCGGCCGTGCTGCAGGGCCTGAAGGCGGGTGCGCGCCTCCGGCTCCAGGCGCTCTTCGCCCCAGCGGTCATGAAAGCTGTCGCCCAAGGCGACGATGGTGCGCGGTTGCAGCCCCGCCACCAGGGATTCGAGGCGCACAAGGGTCTCCGCCGTATCGTAGGGCGGCAACATCTGGCCGCGGCGTGCAAAGGCCGAGCCCTTTTCCAGGTGCAGGTCAGCCACCACCAACAGCCGCTCGGCGGGCCAGAACAGGCCGCCGCGCGGATCCAGCTCCAGCGCGCAGCCGTTCAGCACCACCAAAGCGGGCTGGAACGGAGCGGGAACAGAATCGGGGCGATCGAGCATGTCTGTCTATGGCCGATCACCGCCGGGCCGGCAAGCGGGTCGCCGGCCCGAGACGGGCGGTCAGCGGAACAGGTGACGCAGGCCGGAGGGCTGGCAGCGCAGATATTGCGGCGCCGCATGCACGCTGTCGCCCAGCGCCGCCGCCGCATGCCAGGGCCAGCGCGGGTCGTAGAGGATGCCGCGGGCCAAAGCGATGGCATCGGCCTCGCCTGCGGTGAGGATCTCTTCCGCCATGGCCGGCGCGGTGATGAGCCCCACCGCGATGGTCGGCAGGCCGGTCTCCGCCTTGATGCGGGCGGCGAACGGCACCTGATAGCCGGGGCTCACCGGGATCTGCTGCAAGGGCGAGAGCCCGCCGGAGGAGACGTGGATGGCATCCAGGCCGCGGTCCTTCAGCGCCTGGGCGAACACCACGGTCTGCTCCAGGTCCCAGCCGCCCTCCACCCAATCGGTCGCCGACACCCGCATGATCACCGGGATGGTGTCCGGCAGCGCCGCGCGCACCGCCTCGAACACCTCCAGCGGGAAGCGCATGCGGTTTTCCAGCGCGCCGCCATAGGCGTCGGTGCGGGCATTGGAGAGCGGCGACAGGAACTGGTGCAGCAGATAGCCATGGGCGCCATGGATCTCCACCGCGTCAAAGCCGATGCGCGCGGCGCGGCGGGCGGTGTCGGCGAACGCGGTCTTCACCCGCTCCAGGCCCGCGTCATCGAGCGCGATCGGGGCGATGTCCGCATTGCGGAACGGCAGAGCGGAGGGAGCATAGGGCACCCAGCCGCCGTCCGCCTCCGCCACCTGTCCATTGCCCTCCCACGGCACCTGCGAGGAGGCCTTGCGGCCCGCATGGCCCAGCTGGATGCCGAACTTGATGGGCGAATAGGCGCGGATGCGGGTGATCACATCCGCCAGCTTGGCCTCGGTGGCATCGGACCACAGGCCGAGGTCGCCCGGCGAGATCCGCGCTTCCGGCTCCACGCTGGTGGCCTCCAGGATCAGCAGCGACGCGCCGGAGAGCGCCAGATTGCCCAGATGGATCAGGTGCCAGTCGGCCGCGAGCCCGTCGGTGGCCGAATACTGGCACATGGGGGCAATGATGATGCGGTTCTCCAAAGCGAGCGGGCCGAGCTGGAGCGGGGAGAAGAGCTGAGACATGCGGGAGCATCCGAGAGCGGGGCGGGACGTCCCCCTTCATACAGGAGCGCCCCCGGCAAAGGCAGAGGCCCGGAGCCGGAACGCACGCTCGTGATCGGGACGGCGCGCCGGCGGCGCATTTATTTCTGCCCCTGGGTGTCGGCGGCTGGGCGGGCGCGACGTTCTTGAAGCGACTGCAACCGGAGGCGACGCCCATGTCCCAGATGATCTTTGTGAACCTGCCCGTGAGCGACCTGCCGCGGGCGGTCGCCTTCTACGAGGCCGTTGGCGCCACCCGGAACCCGCAGTTCAGCGATGACACCGCCGCCTGCATGGTGCTGTCGGGCGTCATCCACGTGATGCTGCTCACCCACGCCAAGTTTCGCCAGTTCACGTCCAAGACCATCGTCGACGCCAAGACCCACTGCGAGGTGATGCTGTGCGTCTCCGCCGACAGCCGCGGGGCGGTGGATGAGCTGGTTGCCAAGGCCGCCGCCGGCGGCGGCGGCATCGATCCCACCGGCGTGCAGGATCACGGCTTCATGTATGGCCGGGGCTTCGAGGATCCGGACGGCCACATCTGGGAAGTGATGTGGATGGATCTCGCCGCCTTCCCCGCTGCCGCTCCCGCACCCGCCGAGGCCTGAACGACCCTCTGAGCTGAGAAAGGATCGCCCCATGTCCAAGGTTGCCCCCTGCCTGTGGTTCAACGGCACCGCGGAGGAAGCCGCGCGGTTCTACGTCTCCCTGCTGCCGGGCTCGCAGATCGATACGATCCAGCGCAATCCGGTGGACACCCCCTCCGGCCCGACGGGCAGTGTGCTGGTGGTGGCCTTCACCTTGGCGGGGCAGAGCTTCATGGCCCTGAACGGCGGGTCCATGTTCCCGTTCTCGCCGGCCGTGTCGTTCAAGATCGATTGCGACGACCAGAGCGAAGTGGACCGGCTGTGGGCGGCGCTGTGCGCCGATGGCGGCGAGCCCAGCCAGTGCGGCTGGCTGACGGACCGCTTCGGCGTGTCCTGGCAGATCGTGCCCAAGGCGCTGCCGCAGCTCCTGTCCGACCCCGCCCGCGCGGGGCGGGTGATGACCGCGCTCATGGGCATGGTCAAGCTGGACATCGCCGCGCTGGAAGCCGCCTGAGGACGGCTACTCCACCGTCCACTGGCACATGGCGAAGTCGGCGCGGCGCTGGCGCATGTCCAGATGCAGATGGTTGGCGTGGGAGCTGTCGGCGCCGGGGCCCAGCACGGTGCGAAACCGCGCGCAGGCGCTGGTCTTGACGGCGGCGCGGATCTCCCGCGTCGCCGCCTCCGCCTGCCACAAGGCGATCTGGCGCCCGTCGGCAAAGGTGAGGCCCAGCAGATCGAAGGCATTGCCGCTGGCATGCTCGCTGATCTGCGCGCCCTCCTGATTGTTGCGCGGGCGGCAGGCATGCCCGCCCACACCGGTGATCTTGGTGAGCGTGCTGCCGGCCGTCTTGGCGATGGGGGCGAGATCCTCGCGCACCCAGCGGGCGATCTCCACCGCCAGGGTGCAGCGCACGGTGATGGCGCTGTCCAGGGTCACGTCCGGCCCCGCCGCCTGATGCAGGTGGGAGAAGGTGACCGGCCCGGGAATGGCGCAGGCGCCGGTGGCCGGCGTCGCGTCCTCTTCGTCCGCCTTGGCCTCGCCGCCGAGCGCGGCGAACTCCGCCCGGCAGGCGGCGATGGCCGCCGCGTCGGGGGGCGGCGCGGTGGGTTCCGCGGGCGCGGCCGTCGGGGTGGCAGGTGCGGCCGCAGCCGGGGCCTCGGGGCGCGGCTGAGGCGCGGCGCCCGCGGTGGCGGGGGGGACGGCCAGCTCGGGGGGCCGCGGCATCGGCAGGGGCGCCGGGGGCAACCGCGGCCGACGGGCGGTCCCCGTGCGTTGCGGACCGGGCGTGTGCGGACCGGGCGTGTGCGGGGCAGGCTTGGGCAAAGGGGCGGCGGTGCTGCGGGGCAGGGAGGCCGGCGGGAGGGGCGCGGCCGACAGGGGCGCCGTGGCGGCAAGCCACACCGCCGCCGCGCAGGCGCCGGCGAACCGGCGCGCCAGACGCCCCCCCGCCGTCCTCATGCGGCGGGCTTTTCCACGAAGCGCACCAGCACGCCGGGCTTGACCAGCCCGGCCAGATCCTCCGCATCCCAATTGGTCATCCGCACGCAGCCGTGCGAGGAGGTCTTGCTCACCTGCGAGGGCTCGGGCGTGCCGTGGATGCCGAAGGTGGGCTTGGACAAAGCGATCCACACCGAGCCCACCGGATTGTTCGGCCCCGGCGCCAGGGCGAGGCGCTTGGTGTTGCGGCCCTGCTGAAAATTCTTCTTCGGATCATATTCATAGGGCGGGTCGCGCACCACGCGGGTGACCGTGTACTCGCCCTGCGGCGACGGGGTCTCGCTATTGCCGATGGTGACCGGATAGCTGGCCAGCACCACATCCCCCGCCCCATAGGCCACCAGCATGCCGGTGGCCTTCATGGCCTCCAACCGCTCCACCGTCCCGGCGGGCGGGGCCCGCTGCACGGAGACGACCGCGAGCATGTCGCCTTCGCTGGTCAGCTTCGCCTTGGGGTTGAGCGCCTTGAGCAGGTCCTCGCTCATGTGGAAGCGCTCGGCGAACATCTCGGCGGCGGTCTTGTAGCCGAGGCGCTTCAGTTTTGCCTGCTGGGCATAATCATGCGGGATCTTGGGCACGAACTTGGTGGCGGCATCGGCCTTGGTCACCGCATAGGGCATGAGGATGTCGGTGGCGGTGGGCCCGCCCAGCGCCTGCCAGGTGGCGGCATCCAGGCGGTCGCCGTCGCCGAGCCCGTTCAGCCGGCGGAACTGGGCGATGGCCTTGCGGTAATTCTCCCCGTCCCGGCCATCGATCTCGCCGGGCGAGACAGTCTTGCGGGCCAGCAGCACCTGGGCCTTGACGATCACCGGATCGAGCTTGGCGGCGGCGGGCTTGGGCGCCGGCTTGGCCGGCTTCTTCCCGGGCTTGGGGGGCGCCTTCGGCGGCGCCTCGCCGGCGAAGCTGGCCTGGTTGACGTCCTGGGCGGTGAGGGCGAGGGCCGGCGCGGTGAGCGCCAGCAGCAGCGCCAGGGACCAGATCGGGAGGCGGGAGACAGGCATGAGCGTTCGATCCGGCATGAGGGCCGGATGGTAACGACGGACGGGGGGCGTTGTTCCGGCGACCGGCGCCGGAGACGGCGGTTATTCGGAATAGGTCTGCTTCAGCCGCCGCACGGTGGCGATGTCGCGCTTGAGCACCTTCAGGGCTTCTTTCTCGTCCGCATTCAGCTTGCTCATGGGCACATGCTTGATGAGGACTTCTAGCGCCTCCTGGATATGGCCGATCTGCCGGCCATAGGACCCCACCACCTTGAGCGCTTCGCGCTCCACCTGGGGGTTGGAGGTCTCGCCCATGTTGATGCTGAAGAGATTGTATTGCGAACCGGCCTGAAACCCGTTCAGCAGATCGATGGGCTGCCACAGATACTGCGGCGCCAGGGAGAAGCTTGTGGTCTTGGTCATGGGTGCCCCCGGATTGTTCTGGGGCGAGACTAGGACCGGGGGCGAGGGTTGCATAGGTGGGGGTGGGCCAGAGCGGCGGCCGTTTCACCCCCCTCCCCTCCCTCCCCCGCAAGGGGGGAGGGGGTGTGGCGCGCTGTCGGCGCGGGCCGGAATGATCCGGCGCGGCCCCGTTCCACGCCAACGGTGGGCGATGTCACAGGCCTGGTGAAGGGCATCGACGCAAGTCATCGCGCCGACACCCCCACGCCATGCCTACTTCAGCGACAAAGCCAGTCCGCTCAGATCCAGGCTCACGATGGCGCCCGTCTGCTCGCCGCTCAGCTCCAGAACGGCGCCGTTCTGGTTGGTCAGGACGACCACCTGCGCGCCTTTCACGAGGGCGGCGCCGGCGCCGCCCTGGGCATAGACGCCAGAAATGTCGGACGCCCGGCGGATATTGCGGACCTTGCCATGAAACCGCGTCTCGGACGCGCCGAAGGTGAAGCCATAGCTCAGCCCCCCGACGGAGAGCGGATATTTGCGGCCCTGGAACGTCAGCACGCCGTCGCCGGCGGATCCGCCGATGATGAACCCGGCCTTGTAGATCCGGATGTTGACGGTGCCGTCCGCGGCGTTCGCCATGGATATGCCGCCGACCAGCGCTGCCAATGCCAGCAGACCGACCCTGAGTACGGACAAGAGTTTCATCGACGGGACCTCCCAAACTTGAGCGATGCGCTATGTTGCCATCGGTGGATAATGCTCAGTCTGGCGGTTCGTTCCGCGACAATCAACGGCGAGACGGTCACGCCGGCCGTGCCGTCATGCAGGTCATGGGGTGTGGAGTGTTGGGATCTGCGCGTAGGTACCGCGCGGATGTCTCCCTCGCGCCGGAAGCAGACCATATTACGTGCGTATTTGAACACCCGGTTTGGGGCCGGGGGCCGACCGTCTGCTCACCAAGTGGATGGCCGCCTCAGCGGACCTTCTGCAACGGATTTCGCGACGCAAGGGTAGGGACGGCGCGCCAGCGCCGAAGCCCTCCGCCCCTGTGAGTCCACCGTAATTCCCACTTGTCTCAGGGGCGAGGCGTCACTGTAGGTAACACGACGGCGAGTGCCGTGTGAAGCTCAGTGTTCTTATCCGATCTCAGCGCTCTGCCGATGAACTCCTCAAGCGTCCTTTGTTGGTAACCGAGCAGCCTCGCTGCTTCAGCCAGTAACCCTTTGTTGTCGTAATAATAGAGAACTCTCTCGTATTCCTGCGCGGTGATCGCAGCACTGAGTGCGGACTTAATTTCTCCGAAGATTGTCGGCGGATCTATTCCTGCTACAGCAGCTTTGAACTCGGTGTCCAGATCGGCCGGATCGGTGCCGGTGAGGCCAATTCGTTTCATCGCCGCATCGATCCGCCGCTTTGTGTAGCGGATACAGATTGCATCGATCTGCTGATTGGCCTGCGTCATTACGAAGACGCGCAGTGCATTCAGTCGCGATTGGGCGTCTCCGTCTGAAAACTGTAGCGCTTTCGCTAACGCCAAAAATACCCTCGGCAGAAGCAGCAGATTCTCAACTTCCGAAACAGGAAGGCAGTAGACACCCTTCGCCTCGAAATAGGTGGCCTCACTGCTTGAACGTCCATCTCCGTCGACCAGACCAGCGCAACCAACACGGTGCAGTTCCGAACGAGCAGCAAAGCTACTGACGGTGTGAATCACCTGGTCACATGAGCCGATAGGTATAACCGTGAAGTCGTTATATACCCGTCGGTACAAAGAGGAGTCGAGACTTCCTCCGTCTCCCTCCACGAATAGTACGGGGCGGCGGCTGCCGATGATGGTGGCGACCACATCGTCGGGTATCTCCGCGTTTTCTGGGACGAGCTCAATGTCCCACGCCTCGGTGGGCTCCTTCCGATAGCTACGAAGGGCGTACTTCGTAGCTGCGTGTCTGGAGCCTGCAAACTCCACATCGTGTGTAATATAGAGGAATGCACAATCGGCTCGCGCGGACTCGATCTCGTCCCACAGTTTCGCGAGGATGGACTTGTTGATGTGCAACTCGGGCTCGTCGAAGATCAGGAGTGTGTCGGGCTTAGCCAGCAGAGCCTGAGCGATCAGATAGAAGATGACGCGTTCGCCGTCGCTCATGTCCGAGGCGGAGTATTCAGTCCCATCGGCAGTCTTCGTCTTGATATTGCCCCCGAGGACGACGAGTTCGCGGTGAGGGAGCACCCTCCCCCAGATCGCCTTTAGCTTATCGATCTTCGCCGCCGGGGGGTGGGGCTGGCTGCCCGGATTGGCCACTGCCTGCGTGCGGAACGCGACTGAGACGTCGTTGTTCTCGGCGTACAACGCCGAGAGGACATGGTCGAAATCATTCAGCAGAATGGTCTCGGGCTTCTGGCGCCAGCGGGTGAGCTCCTTATGCAGCCGCAGATCATCGTCCCGACCAAACCGAAGACGATTCTGGGCAATCTCAAGGTTAGGAGGCACTACGTTTGGGTTGAGCGTCAATGATCTGTGGGCCGCAATCCGGTGCGTCTCCACGGTGCCGTTCGCGAAGTGCCGTTCAAGGTGCACGCCTAGACGTGTCTTGCCCGCTCCGTTCGCCCCAATGAAAACGACGCTTGACCCACTCTTGATCGAAATGGCAATCGAACCACTCGGCGTGATGACGGAAATAGTCGCGTCAATCGGCATGCATACCCCCATTTTCGTCGAACTCTATATTACGGAACATGCGTATCCGAGCCCTCAACGGCTTCGCCCGCCGCTGGTTCTCAGCACTCCGCTGTCTTCAGTCACTTGGCCGTCTCTCTCGTCCTACAGTAGCTTGCAACACCCGGCCATCGGAGATGGCACAGTGTTCGACGTGAACGAATGGCAGCTTCTGAGATCGTCGCTCGAAGTCTCAGACAGCGGCACTGGGGCGCAAAGGGGACGTCGCTAAAAGGGCAGTTGAGGGGCCGCCAAGGGGTCAGCCCTCACCCCATCGCCTCCCGAACCAATTCCTCCTCCGCTTCCGCCAGCAGAAACTCCGCCGTCTCCGGCCCGCCGACGCTTTCGCGCCCGATCTCCAGTAGCACCGGCACCGACAAAGGCGACACCCGCTCCAGCGGCTGATGCACGATGTGCCCCTTGATGCGGGCCAGCATGTCGGAGAGGCGGCGCACGTCCAGAAGGCCGGTGGCGGCGTCGGCGCGGGCGGCGCGCAGCAGCATGTGGTCGGGCTCGTGGCGGCGCAGAACGTCGTAGATCAGGTCGGTGGAAATGGTCACCTGCCGCCCGGTCTTCTCCTTGCCGGGAAAGCGCCGCTCGATCAGCCCGGCGATCACCGCGCAGGTGCGGAAGGTGCGCTTCATCAAGGCGCTCTCGTCCAGCCAGGCTTCCAGATCATCGCCCAGCATGTCGGCATCGAACAGCCCGGCCAGCGACAGGCGCCCGTCGGCGATGGCGGCGCCCATGTCGCCGGCGGCATAGATGGCGATGGCATAGTCATTGGCGACAAAGCCCATGGGTTTCAGGCGCGCGCGCTCCAGCCGGCGGGTCAGCAGCATGCCCAGCGTCTGGTGGGCGAGGCGCCCCTCGAAGGCATAGAGCACCATGTAGAAGCGCCCGGAGCGGGCGAAGGTCTCCACCAAGAGATCGTTGCGGCCGGGCAGGCGGGAGCGCTGCTTCTGCAGATTCAGCCAGTCGCGCACCTGCGGCGGCAGAGCGGCCCAGCGCTTGGGGGCGGCCAAAAGCGCCCGCACCCCGGCGGCCAGAAAGGTGCTGAGCGGAAACTTGCCGCCCGCATAAGAGGGCACGCGCGGCTCGGTGGCCGATGAGCGGGAGACATAGACCTGGTCTTCCACCAAAGCGTCATAGCGCAGGATCTCGCCGGCGAAGACGAAGGTGTCGCCCGGCACCAGGGTCTCGATGAAATATTCCTCCACCTCCCCCAGCATCCGGCCGCCGAAGCGCGGCTTGCCGGCCGGGCCGGTCTTGGCGGCGCCGGTCTTGGCCGCCCCTTTGGCGGAGACGAGGCGCACCTTGAGCATGGTGCTTTCCACGATGGTGCCCACGTTCAGCCGGTAGGTCTGGGCGATGGCCGGGTTGGAGACGCGCCACAGCCCCTCCTTGGTGGGGCGGATCTTGGCGAAGCGCTCATAGGCGCGCAGGGCGTAGCCGCCGGTGGCGACGAAATCCAGCGTGGCATCGAAATCGGCGCGGGTGAGGTCGCGATAGGGGGCGGCGCTGCGCACCTCGGCATAGAGGGCGTCGGCGGAAAAAGGCGCGGCGCAGGCGCTGCCGAGGATGTGCTGGGCCAGCACGTCGAGGGCCCCGGTGCGCTCGGGCGGGGTGTCCTGGGCGCCGACGGCCACCGCCTCCAGCGCCGCGCGGCATTCCAGCACCTCGAACCGATTGGCCGGCACCAGCACCGCATGGGAGCTTTCGTCCAGCCGGTGGTTGGCGCGGCCGATGCGCTGCATCAGGCGCGAGGAGCCCTTGGGGGCGCCCACATTGATCACCTGGTCCACATCGCCCCAGTCGATGCCCAGATCCAGCGAGGAGGTGCAGACCACGCCCTTGAGCTTGCCCGCCGCCATGGCCGCCTCCACCCGGCGGCGCTGCTCCACATCCAGCGAGCCGTGATGGAGCGCGATGGGCAGGTTCAGTTCGTTGACCCGCCACAGCTCCTGAAACAGCATCTCCGCCTGCCAGCGGGTGTTGACGAAGACGAGGCTGGTGCGGTGGGCGGCGATGAGGGCGTAGATCTCGCCCAAGGCATGCAGCGCGGTGTGGCTGGCCCAGGGCATGCGGGCCTCGGACTCCAGGATGGAGAGATCCGGCGGCGCGCCGCCCTCCGCCACCACCAGGCCGGCGCGGGGGGCCTTCGCCGCGTCCGGGGCACCTTCCGGATTTTGCGCCACCAGATAGCGGCGCAGATCGTCCGGCTCGGCCACCGTGGCGGAGAGGCCCACGGTCTGCAGGCCGGGGGCGAGCGTGCGCAGGCGGGCCAGCGCCAAAGCCAGCAGATCGCCGCGCTTGGAGGTGACCAAAGAATGCAGTTCGTCCAGCACCACCCGTTTGAGGCCGGAGAACAGCTGCGGCGCCTCCTTGGAGGCCAGCAGCAAGGCGATCTGCTCCGGCGTGGTGAGCAGGATGTCCGGCGGGTCCCGGCGCTGGCGGGCGCGGCGGGATGAGGGGGTGTCGCCGGTGCGGGTCTCCACCCGGATGGGCAGGCCCATCTCGGAGATGGGCGCCTCCAGATTGCGGGCGATGTCCACCGCCAGCGCCTTCAGCGGCGAGATGTAGAGGGTGTGCAAGGGCGAGGTGCGCGGCGGCGGTTCGCGGCCGGCGGGGGGCGTGCGTTTGGGCTTGGCGGGGGCGGCGCGGGCTTCGGTCAGCTCCACCAGAGTGGGCAGGAAGCCGGCCAGGGTCTTGCCGGCGCCGGTGGGGGCGATGAGCAAAGTGGACTTGCCGGCGCGGGCGGCGGCCAGCAGGTCGAGCTGATGGGCGCGCGGCGCCCAGCCGCGGGCGGCGAACCAGCGGGCGAAGGCGTCGGGAAGGGGGAGCGGGCGCGGCGGCCGGGGGGTGGGCACCGCCTTAAGATAGGGCGCCCGATCCGCCGGCGCGAGGCGTCGGCGGGCGGGGGCGTTTCGGCCGGGGGACGGCCCCTGCCAGGGCCGCCGGACTGGCGGCCGTCAGATCTGTCGCATGACAGGGTGTTCCAAGCGCGGCCTTTCGCGGCGGTGCGGGGTCGGACCTGGCATGGACGGCCCCGTTTCCGCTTCAGCGCACCGCGTTGACGGCGAGGCCTTCCACATAGGTGATCTGGCAGAGGTCACCCAGTTGCACCTGGGAGAGATTGGCCAGCACCTGCGGATTGAGCGCCTTCACCGTGCGCACCAGCCCGTCCGGACCCTCGAAGGAGATGGTGCCGTTGACCGGGTCGATGTTCACCAGGATGGTGGTGAGGGTCACCTGCCGGACGCCGAAATCCTCCGGCCAGCCGGGCAGTCCGCCCTCCACGGCGACCTCCGCCATGACTTCGCCGGGCTTGCCCTGGTGGGCCTTTCCGAGCGCCGTGGCCTCGCCGGGCACCACCCGGATCAACAGGTGTTCGCTGTTGCGCAGCAAGGAGATATCGCCCGCCAGGGGGGGCACCAGCACCGACCAGCGCTTGCCGGCGGCGCCTTCCAGGATCACCCGGCGGGTGGCGGGATCCGCGCTCACCACCTGGGCGCGGTAGGACAGCACGGTGACCGTCCCGACATTGGGCACCACCACGGTGGTGACGGCGCTGGGCGCCGGCTGCGCCGCCGCCGGCAAAGCGACCCCGGCCAGCAGTGCGCCGCCGAGCATCAGGGCAGCGATGCGCGTGTGAAGCTTGGACATGATGTTCCCCTCGCCAAATTCCGCCGTCGGCCCGTCCCGCCGGCCGCAGGCCGGTCGCGGCGGCGAGCCCCCGCCCCGCCTGCGGCGGCCGGCGGGTCTCGGTCGGGACCGTCCGTCTAACCCTTTGGCCAGGCGAACTTTCGTGATCGATCGATGCCGCCCCAGCCGCTGCGGGATGGCCCTGCCTCTAACATGATGCCGCCGCCCGCGGCAACCGCCGCCGCTGCGGCATCCGGACGGGAAAGCATTGTCACACGGCCTTCCGAAAACTATGGTGAAGGTGTCGTTCACGAAGGATCCGGCGCGGGGTGTCGGGGCTGCGTCTCGGCGGTTCGCGGCCTTCCACGAGGGCGTGGGCGATACCAACGACAGGCCCGATCATCCGGGTTCGCGGTGGGGGCAAGCGGTCTGGCCGCGCGAATCCCGCACCGGCAGGGAGGGGCTGTGCGATGAAGCGGGACATGCGGGACGAGGTGCCCTTCAGCCTGCCGGCCTTATTCGGCAAAGGCATCGATGCCGCCAAGGATGCGGCCAAGGAAGGCTTCGCCAAGTTTCCCGGTCCGCTGTTTCCCACCCCGTTCTTTCCAACCCCCTTCTTTCCCGGCCCCGCCGAGCGCGATGTCCGCGCCGAGGCCAAGCCCATCTTCCTGCCCGGCACCTTCCCGGCGGCGTCGCAAAAGCTGATGACTGACATCCGCGCCTATAGCGGCATCCGCCATCGCGAAGCGGTGCCGTTCGGCGAACCGGTGGTGCTGGGGCGGCTCGGGCCGCTGGAAGTGCGCCTCGCCCGCACCGCGCGCGACGTGCGCCGCGCCCAGCGCTTGCGCTACAAAGTTTTCTACGAGGAAATGTCGGCCCTGCCGGATGCCGCCTCACGGCTGGCGCGGCGGGATTTCGATGCCTTCGATGCGGTGTGCGAGCATATCCTGGTGCTCGACCACGACGCCGGCAAGATGGTGCTGGGGCGCAAGAAGCCGAAGGTGGTGGGCACCTATCGCCTGCTGCGCCAGGAGGTGGCCAACCGCCACGGCGGCTTCTACACCGCCAATGAATTCGATGTGGGCCACATCATCGACGGCCACCCCACCCTGAAGTTCCTGGAATTGGGCCGCTCGTGCGTGCTCAAGCCCTACCGCAACAAGCGGACGGTGGAACTGCTGTGGCATGGGGTCTGGACCTATGTGCTGCGCAACAAGATCGACGCCATGCTGGGCTGCGCCTCGCTGGAGGGGACCAATCCGGACGAGCTGGCGCTGCCGCTGTCCTTCCTGCACCACAATGCCCAGGCCCCGGCGGAATGGCGGGCGCGGGCACTGCCGCATCGCTATGTAGACATGAACCGCATGCGGGCGGAGGACATCAACCCCAAGGCGGCGCTGCACTCCCTGCCGCCGCTGGTGAAGGGCTATCTGCGCCTGGGCGGTTTCGTGGGCGACGGGGCGGTGGTGGACCATCAGTTCGGCACCACCGATGTGCTCGTGGTGCTGCCGGTCTCGGTCATCAGCCCGCGCTATGTGGAGCATTTCGGTCCCACCGCGAACCGCCACGCGGTCTGATCGCCCCCTCGCCCGGTCGCACGGCTTCTGGCATAGAAGGCCGTGCCGTGGCCGGTGAGGCGGGAGAGACATGATCGAGATCACGCCCCGCATCGCCATCTCCGAAGACGAGATCAGCATGACGTTCGTCCGGGCCTCGGGGCCCGGCGGGCAGAATGTCAACAAGGTCTCGACCGCGGTGCAACTGCGCTTCGACCTCATGGGCTCGCCGTCGCTGCCGGAAGGTGTGAAGCGTCGGGCGGCGGTTCTGGCCGGCAGCCGGCTGACCAAGGACGGCGTGGTGGTCCTCCAGGCGCAGCAGTTCCGCACCCAGGAGCGCAACCGCCAGGATGCCATCGACCGGCTGGTGGAGATCCTGCGCGCGGCCACGGTAGTCGCCCCGCCGCGGCGCAAGACCCGCCCCACCTTGGCCTCCAAGGAGCGCCGCCTGACCGCCAAGGGCCATCGCGGCACCGTCAAGAGCCTGCGCCAGGGCAAGCCCGACACGGACTGATCCGACACGGACTGAGCCGCGCCGGTCCCGCCGGCGCGCGGGCTTAGCCCCCCACCTTCATGCTGGCCAGATAGCCGACGATGGCGTTCACATCCGCCGGGTCCACCGGGGCCTTATAGGCATTGATCATCTTGGCCACGATCGCCGCCCAGGTCGCTTCGGAGAGCTTGGGCTGGTTCAGCACCATGCCGGCGGAATGGCAGGCGAGGCAGTTGTTATTGACGGCGTCCGCGCCGGTGCCGTCCGGAAACATGCGGTCGCCGGTGGGCAGATCGACGCTCACCGAGGTCAATGTGAAGGGCGCGGCGGAGACCGGCGCAGGGGCGACAACGGCACCCATCAGCGCGGCGGCGAGCAAGGAACGGAGCATGGCCACTTCTCCCTAAACCGCGACGATGTCGGTGTGTTCAATGACGTTGCGCATGAAGCCGCTGGCATTCCAGGTGGGCGTTGCCGGCTGCACAGCGCCTTTGGCGTTGGTGCAGCGGACCATCAGCGTGACGGGCCCGGTCGTGCGTGGGGTGAACGGCGCCGCCCATTGGCGGAAGCTGTAGGTGCCTTCGTCCTTCCCGAGCTGGGCGGGGACCCAGGAGGCACCGCCATCCACTGACACGTCCACCGTCGCCACGGCGCTGTCGCCGCCAAAGGCGATGCCGCGCAGGGGCGCGGGCTTGCCCACAGGCACGGTGGCGCCGGCGGCGATGTTGGTGATGAAGGAGCGCGGGTTCATCCGGCTGATGGGCACCATGGCGACGCCGGTCTGGCCGGGGGTGATGTTGGCGTTGGGGGTATCCGGGACCAGATAGGCGCTCTTGGTCCAGTAATTGGTGTCGGGCTGGTCCAGCACCTCGATGTCGCTCAGCATCTTCACCCAATAGGTGGAGTACCAGCCGGGCACCACGAGGCGCAGCGGGAAGCCGTTCAGCAGCGGCAATTGCTCATTGTTCATGGCATAGGCGATCATCACCTCGCCATCGCGGGCATGGTCGATGCTGAGCGACTTCATGAATTGCGGCGCATCCGGCATCAGGGCTTCGTCCAGGCCCTTCAGGCGCACCTGCACGGCGCCCGCCTTGACCCCGGCGCGGTCCAGAACGTCCTTCAGCCGCACCCCGCTCCACAGCGCGTTGCCCATGGCGCCGTTGGCCCATTGGGCACCGGGCACCCGCGGCGTGACGAGCCCGCGCGAATTTCCGGAACACTGGTTGACGGCCGCCAGATCCACCCGGGGCAGCCCCTGGAGCAGGTCCTGGAGGGTGAGCGAGAGCGACTGGTTCACATGGCCGCGCACCGTGAGCCGAAACGTCTCCACCTTCACCTCGGTGGGAATCATCGCCCAGTGCCAGCGCACATAGAATTGGTCGTTCGGGGTGAACACGCCCGTGTCGAAGACGGACCAGGGTGTCTCGAGCAGCGGCGGACGGGTCCGCTGCAGGATCATCGGGCCTTTTTGCGGGAAGGTAGTGGTGATCTCCCGCGATCCAGGCCCACCGGGCAGCGGCAGGTCAACCTGCACCTGGGCCAAGGCGCGATGCGACACCAGCCCCAGCCCGCCCGCCCCAGCGGCAAGCAGGAGGGCGCGACGGCTCAGGGTCGCGCCGTCTCGATCAGCTTGGTTTGCCATCTCCACTCCCGCCGAATTGATTGTTCTTGGCTGCGCGTCGCAGCTGTACCGCGCTTTCTGCGACGGTAGTATGAGCCCGGCCGGCCGATCTTCCAACACGTGTTGCAGAGGTCATCCCTGGGTGGCGAGCAGCCGATCCGCAGCGGCCCGCGCCTCGGCGGTCACGGTGGCGCCGGCCAGCATGCGGGCGATCTCCTCGCGCCGGTGCGCGTCGGTGAGGGGGGCCACGCGGGTGGTCACCGGGGCATCCTTCTTGGCGCCGGCGGGGCTGGCCTTGGAGATGAGCAGATGCTGCCCCGCCCGTGCCGCCACTTGCGGCGCGTGGGTGACGGCCAGCACCTGGACCTTGCCGGCCAAGCGCGCCAGCCGCTGGCCGATGGCATCCGCCACAGCGCCGCCGACGCCGCTGTCGATCTCGTCGAAAATCAGGGTTGGGGCCGAGCCGCGATCCGCCAGCACCACCTTGAGCGCCAGCAGGAAGCGCGCCAGCTCGCCGCCGGAGGCCACCTTCATCAGCGGGCCGGGACGGGTGCCGGGATTGGTGCGCACCCAGAATTCCACCCGGTCGTATCCCTCCGGGCCGGCCGTGGCGGGGTCGCTGTCGATGCGGGTGGAGAAGTGCGCCCGCTCCAACTTCAGCGGCGGCAGTTCCGCATCCACCGCCGCATCGAGGGCGGCCGCCGCCTTGGCGCGGCCTGCAGCCAGCTTGGCGGCGGCGGCGCGATAGGCGCCTTCCGCCTCTGCCACCTGGGTCTCCAGGCCCTTGAGGGTGGCCGCGCTGCGGTCGAGCGCGGCGAGGCTGGCGGAGAATTTCGCCGCCACCTTGGGCAGGTCATCCACCGGGCCGCCATATTTGCGGGCGGCGGCACGCAGTGCGAACAGCCGCTCCTCGATCCGCTCCAGCTCTTTGGGATTGAAAGCGGTGCCCGCGAGGGCCGCTTCCAGATGGCTGCGGGCCGTCTCCAGGGCGTCCAAAGCGAGGTCGATGGCTTCCACCGCCGGCAGCACCAGATCCTGCGCCTCGCCGGCGCGACGCTCCAGGCGCCGCACCGCGGCGGCGAGCGAAGGCACGGGCGAACTGCCGCCCCCCACCGCGTCGAGGGCCTCGGCCAGATCGCCGGCGATCTTCTCCGAGCGCATCATGAAGGTGCGGCGCTCCGAGAGGCTGGCCTCCTCCCCGGCTTCCGGACCGAGGGCGGTCAGCTCCTCCACCGCATGGCGGATATAGTCGGCTTCCTTGGCGGCGGCCTCAAGCCGGGCGCGCTCGGCATTGGCGTCGTTCAGCACCGTGCGCCAGGTGCGCCACAAGGCGCTGACCGCCTGCGTCTTGGCGGTGAGGCCGCCGAACGCATCCAGCAGCGCCCGATGGCTGGACGGATCCACCAAAGCCCGATCGTCATGCTGGCCGTGCAATTCCACCAGCGTGGCGCCGATCGCCCGCAGGGTCTGCACGGAGACGGGTTGGTCGTTGATGGTGGCGCGGGTGCGCCCGTCCGCCATCTGCACGCGCTTGACGATGAGTTCGCCTTCGTCGGCGATGTCGGCCGCCGCCAGGATGGCGCGGGACGGGTGATCGAGGGCGATGTCGAACACCGCCGTGATCTGGCCCTTGGTCTCGCCGTGGCGCACCAAGGCGCCATCGCCCCGGCCGCCCAAAGCGAGAGAGAGGGCATCGAGCAGGATGGACTTTCCCGCTCCCGTCTCGCCGGTCAGCACGGTCAAGCCGTCCGACAAGGCCAGATCAAGCCTCTCGATAAGAACGATGTCCCGGATCGAGAGGGACGAGATCATGGGGTGTCAGCCAAGGCCCATCTTTTTGAACGCCTGGCTGATCCAGGAGGCCTTGTTCTCTTGCGGAACGCTGCCCCCGGCCTGC
Organism: Azorhizobium sp.; assembly: GCA_965227945.1. Taxonomy (GTDB): domain Bacteria; phylum Pseudomonadota; class Alphaproteobacteria; order Rhizobiales; family Xanthobacteraceae; genus Azorhizobium. The sequence goes on from CBDDGQ010000006.1 coordinate 1,548,167, forward strand.
ACCAGTTTGTAGGCGTCCTTGTACCACGGGCTGTCGGGATAATTATAGCCCAACACCGCCGCGGCGGTCTGGGCCTCCGACACGATCCCCAGCGCCATGTAGGACTCGGTGAGGCGGAACAGCGCCTCCTCGGTCTGGCGGGTGGTCTGATATTGCGTCACCACCACCTTGAAGCGGTTGATGGCGCCCGTGTAATTGCGCTGCTCGAGATAATAGCGGCCGACCATCATTTCCTTGCCGGCCAGCTGGTCGCGCGCCACTTCCACCTTCCGCTTGGCGCCTGCGGCATATTCGGTGTTGGGATATTTGCGAATCACCTCGTCCAGGGCATCGAGGGCCTGGCGGGTGCGGCGCTGGTCGCGGGTGATGTCGGGAATGCCGTCGAAATAAGCCGACGCCACCAGATAGGAGGCGTACGGGGCATCCGCCGAGCCGGGATGCAGCGCGAGATAACGCTTCCCGGAGGCAATGGCCTCGTCATATTTGCCCGCTTCGTAATAGACATAGGTGTCCATCAGCAGGGCCTTGCGCGCCCATTCCGAATAGGGGTGGGTCCGGTCGAGATCCTCGAAGCGCTTGGCGGCCGCATCGAGGTCGCCCTTGCGCATCAAGGTGAGGCCTTCGTTGTAGATTTTCTCAGCCGGCTCGTCCGGAGGCAGGACGTCCTTGTCGTTCGCACAGCCCGCGAGCGTGGAAGCGATCAGGGCCACACCCAGCAAAGCCGACGCGCGGGAGAACCCAGCGCGAAACGGAGCCGCGTCGATGAAAAGGCGCATACGTTCAGGTCCCAATGAAGGCCGGCATGCCTAGGCTCGCGCAGAGGAGCTGGCTCTTACGGCGCTAATGGCGCTTTCCGTCGGCATTGTGGCGGCCGGTCGTGAACAGAGAGCAAACGACTGTCGCGGGAGAGGAAATAGCCTGACCGGGCGGTGGCGGCAAGCCGGGTGGCCATGACGGTGCGTCAGCACCTGCCACGGTTCGACTTACGGAAGAGCTCAGACAGGAGGCCGGATCGGCCGGTCAGCGCTCCGGCGCGTACGCCGGCATGGGCTGCCCGAACACCAGTTCGGCGGCGTCGCGGCGACGCTCTTCGGCGGCATCCACCACCATGTAAGCGGAGCGGTCCGCCAGCAAAGCGTCGATGACCTGGAAGTTCAGCTTGTGGCCGCCGCGAAAGGAGCTGTAGCGGGCCATCAGGGGCAGGCCGGCCAGAGCCAGATCGCCCACCGCGTCCAAGGCCTTGTGGCGGACGAACTCGTCCGGGCAGCGCAGGCCTTCGGGGTTCAGGATCCCCTCATCGGCGAGGCACACGGTATTGGCGAGGGAGGCGCCGCGGGCATAGCCGGCGCCGCGTAGCCGTTCCACGTCCTTCAGGAAGCCGAAGGTACGGGCCGGAGCCAATTCGCGGCGGAACACCGTGGGGCTCATGTTGGCGGCAAAGCGCTGGCGACCGATCTGGGCGTGATCGAAGTCGATCTCCACTTCGAGGCGGAAACCGGCGTCGTAGGGGCGAAGTTCCCCAAATGCGACACCCTGTTCCACCCGCACCGTCTTCAGCACCTTGATGAACTTGCGACGGGCCTTCTGCGACACCGTGCCCACCGCGTCGATGGCGGCGACGATGGGGGCGGCGCTGCCGTCGAGGATCGGCACTTCCGGCCCATCGATCTCGATCAGCGCATTGTCGATGGCCAGGCCTGACAGGGCCGAGAGCACATGCTCCACGGTCGAGACGAGGACACCGCCCTTGTCGCCCAGCACGGTGGCAAGGTCGGTGGCCTGCACCGACTGGCGGGAAACGGAAATCTTGCGGGGGGCTTGGTCGGCGAAGGTGCGGAGGAAGACGATGCCAGTATCGGGAGACGCGGGCTTCAGGAGCAGGCGGGCTTCAATGCCGCCGTGAACTCCAACGCCTGTCAGCGCGACCGTACCGGCCAGTGTCGTCTGCATCTGTGAAGCCATCCGTCTCGAGGCTCGCGGCGTTCGCACGCCCGCCACGCCCTCGCCCTGAAACCATCATTCCGGTGGGCCACTTTCGCCGCGCTTGCCCCGGTAAGGTAGCAAGGCGCTGAGTCGCCCTCGGAACTGGCTGCACCCTAGTCGGCCGGGTGCGCCGCGCCAAATCACGCTTGCTTACCGCCTGTTACCAAGCGCTGCGCCGAAATCATTCATCATTTACAAATAGTTACGCCCGGAGCGGGCTCCGGGCGTGGGGACTTTGTTACACCGGCGGGCCGCCTCCCGATACCGTGCGCAGCCCCCTTGCGCCTGGGGGTTGTGCTTGCGGTCGTGCAATGGCGTCGCCAGCGGGACGATCCGCGTGCAGTGCACGCGGATCGCAGAGACCTCGGTTCGTCGACCTCAGTTCGCCTGGCGGCGGAGGAAGGCGGGGATCTCCAGCTGGTCATCTTCATGGCCGTGCTGGGGCGCCGGGCGGCTCGGCACTTCCGGCATGGGCCGGGTGGGCGGGCGCTTGGCGAACTCGGACACCGGCGGTTCGCCGGCGCGGGCCGGAGCCTGGGCCGGAGCCTGGGCGCGAGCTTCAGGGGCCCGCATGCTGGGCTGCTCGCGGCGAGCCGGGGGAGCTTCCGGCTCGTCGTGATGACGACCCATGCCCACATTGGCCAGACGCTGGAGCAGCGTCATGCGCTTCTGCTCCACCGGCTCACCACGCTGGGCGCGGATCTGGTTCTGCGCCGGCATGGGCAGTTCTTCCACCCGCGGCATGCGCTGCGCCCGGGGACGCTGGGCCTGCGGCGGAATGTAGGGCGCGAACTCATCTTCCACGATCGCCTGGGGGGCCGCCGGCTGATCCGGCTCGGAGAAAAAAGACGGTTTCGGTGCGGCGGCGCGGATGGTCACTTCATCCACCACCGAGGAGGGCTGCGCCCGCTCGGGGGCGGGAGCGCGCTGCTGCTGCGGCGCCGGTTCGCGATAGACGGGCTGCGGCGGCTGGGGGGCGGCCGCAGTTTCCAGCGACATCAGGTCTTCGGCGGAGATGGAGGCGACCGCGGTGCGGATCTGCGCTTCGCGGGTGGCTTCCACGGCCGCGCGGCCGGCGTTGGACATCTTGCGTCCGTGCATTTCCGGCAGGCGGTCGGCGTTGGTGGCGATCTGCTCGGGCACCACGGCGGGGTCGATGCCGGTGGCCACCACCGACACGCGGATGATGCCGTCGAGCGACTGGTCGAAGGTGGCGCCGAGGATGATGTTGGCGTCCGGATCCACTTCCTCGCGGATGCGGGTCGCGGCTTCGTCCACCTCGAACAGCGTCATGTCGTTGCCGCCGGTGATGGAGATCAAGAGGCCGCCGGCGCCGCGCATGGAGATTTCGTCCAGCAGCGGATTGGCGATGGCCGCTTCCGCCGCCTGGATGGCGCGCTTGTCGCCGGAGGCTTCACCGGTGCCCATCATCGCCTTGCCCATGTCGCGCATCACGGCGCGGACGTCGGCGAAGTCGAGGTTGATGAGGCCTTCCTTGACCATCAAATCGGTGATGCAGGCGACGCCCGAATAGAGCACCTGATCGGCCATGGCGAAGGCGTCGGCGAAGGTGGTCTTTTCGTTGGCGACCCGGAACAGGTTCTGATTCGGGATGACGATCAGCGTGTCGACCGTCTTCTGCAGTTCGTTGATGCCGTGCTCGGCCACCCGCATGCGGCGCTGGCCCTCGAAGTGGAAGGGCTTGGTCACCACACCCACGGTGAGGATGCCCAGCTCGCGAGCGGCGCGGGCCACGACCGGGGCTGCCCCGGTGCCGGTGCCACCGCCCATGCCGGCGGTGATGAACACCATGTGCGACCCCGAGAGGTGGTCGCGAATCTCGTCAATGACTTCCTCGGCGGCGGCGCGGCCGACTTCCGGCTGCGACCCGGCCCCGAGGCCCTCGGTCACGGCGACGCCCATCTGCACCAGGCGCTCGGCCTTGGAGAGGGAAAGGGCCTGGGCATCGGTGTTGGCCACCACGAACTCAACGCCGGTCAAGCCAGCATTGATCATGTTGTTCACCGCGTTGCCGCCGGCACCGCCGCAACCAAACACCGTGATCCTGGGCCGCAACTCCCGAATGTCGGGCATCTGAAGGTTGATCGACATGTCCTCACTCCGTTGCGCCCGAAGCGCCGTCCCGCCGGTTCCGAATCCGTGGTGTCCCCCTAGTTAAGGGACACATCGTTAACCATCTCTAAAAGCTGTCCTTCAGCCACTGCCCCACGCGGCCAAAATAAGAGCCGTTTTCGGCTCCCACGGCCTGCCGGCGGCGCGGCTCGAAGTGCTCGAGCCCTGCCACCTGGGGGTAGACCAGGAGTCCCGCGGCCACCGCGAAAGCCGCGCCACGCGCCGCCTCGGGAAGCCGGGAAACGCCTAGCGGGCGGCCAATCCGGACCTGGGGGCCAATGGTTCTGGCCATCAGATCCGGCAATCCCTGAAGCTGTGCGGCGCCGCCCGTGAGCACCAGCCGCCGGCCTGCATCACCCACATGCCCAGATGCGCGTAAACGATCCCGAATCAATTCCACGATTTCTTCGGCGCGTGGTTTTACGATCGTTACGAGGCGCGATTTTGGCACCATGTTGGGGTGGTCGCGCTCATCGCCCGACAGGGGCGGAATCGTCAGCATGTCGTGGTCGTCGGACGAGACCGCCACCACGGCGCCATGCAGCGCCTTGAGGCGCTCCGCGTCCGCCAGCCGCGCGGGCAGGCCGCGGGCCACGTCATTGGTGATGTGCTGGCCGCCCAAAGCGATGCCGTCCACGTAGACACAGTGGCCGCCGGCCACCACGGAGAAGGTGGTGGTGCCGGCTCCCATGTCGATGAGGGTGACACCCAATTCCATCTCGTCGTCGGTGAGGGAGGACAAAGCGGCCGCGTAGGGCGCCGCCACCATGGCCTCGATGCCCAGATGGCAGCGCTCCACGCACAGCACCAGATTCTTCAGCGAGGTGAGGTCGCCGGTGACCACGTGCATGTCCACGCCCAACTCGCGGCCGAGCATGCCGCACGGCTCGCCAATGCCGCGCCGGTTGTCCAGCGAATAGCCCACGGGCAGCGCATGCATCACCGCACGCCCGTCGCCCACCGCATAAGTGGAGGCGGCTTCCAGCACCCGGCGGATGTCGAATTCTTCCACTGCCGGGGCGGTGAGGCGCACGGCGGCCTCGTAATGCTGCGAGGACAGGCGGGCGCCGGAGACGCCCAGAATCACCGAGGCGATCTGCACGCCGGAGGCGCGCTCGGCCATGTCCACCGCTTGGCGGATGGAGGCCTCCGCGCGGGCCATGTCCACCACCGCGCCACCCTTCACCCCATGGGCGCGGGTGTGGCCGATGCCGAGCACGTCGATGGAATGGGTCCGCCGGCGCAGCACGTCGGACGGCGGACGCGGTTTCAGCCGCGCGATGGCGCAGACGATCTTGCTGGTGCCGATGTCCAGCACCCCGATGATGCCGCTTTTCTTCGGCGGCAGCGGGCGCATCTTCGGGGCGAACCCTTGGGCGAGGCGGGATCTGCTCATGTGGCGCCTACCTTCTTGGCTTTGGCGCGGGCTTTCAGCATTTGCATGCGAGCATCAGCGGCGGTGTCGGAGAGGCGGACCACCACCCGGTCGGGCAGGCGCAGGTCCACGATGGTGATGTCTCGGGTCAGCAGCTTCTTCTCGCGATCGAGATCCGCCACTTCCAGCAGCGCCGCATCCACCCCGGTCTCCGGCAGGCGGATGTCGATGCCGTTGCGCAGCTTCAGGGTCCAGCGGCGCTCCGCCACCAGGATGGCGGCGCGCACGCGATCGCGCACCGCCGGCACCCGGCCCAGGGCGTCCACGATCTCCTGGACCTTCTTCTGCGCTCCCTCGCCCACCACGATGGGCAGGTTCACGTAGCGCGGATCGTCCGAATAGGGGGCGATGGGCATGCCGTCCCGGGCGATGACCCGGATCTCGCCATTCACCTGCCACAAGGCATAGGCCTCGCGCTCCACCACCGCGATCTCGATGCGATCGGGATAGAGCTTGCGCACCGAGGCGCTGGCAATCCAGGGCATCTCTTCCAGCTTCTGCCGGGTGGCATCCGCATCCACCAGCAGCAGCGAGGTGGTGGACTTGATGCCGGCAGCCGAGAGGATTTCCGCCGGGGTGACGTGATTCTGGCCCGACAAATCCACCTGGGTGATCTTGAAGCCGGCCACATTGGCGGCGATGTCGCCCATGTCCACGGCGATGCCGCGGGCTTCTTCCACATGGCCGCCGAGCACGACGCCATAGGCGACGAAGCCGCCGATCACCAGGAACGACAGGATGCCGCCGCCCCGCCGGCCGAAGCGCGAAGCGGACAGACGGATCGAGAGCCGGTGCAGCAGCAGCACGAATCGACTGGGGGCACGGAAATCCGACATCGGCCGCGGCTTGTGGCGGCCAGCCCGGGTGGGGGCCCGCCGGGCCGGCGCCGGCGCATAAGCCTGCGGCTCGGCATAGGCCGGTTCCGGCTCCGGGGCCGGGCGCTGCGGGGCAAACTGGGTGCGCTCGTCCGGCGCGGTGTAGGCGCGCTGGGTGTAGTCGGCGCTTTCATAATCCTGGCGGGAGGGATCATCGCGGCGCTGGTCGCGGCGCGCCTGCTCCTGTCGCGCCTGCTCCTGGCGGGCATATTCGGCCCGGCGGATCTGCTCCTGGCGGGCGAGGTCCTGGCGCGCGATCTCCTGCGTGTTCAGGGCCTGGCCCGTCGCCGCGCCCGGCCGGGACGTGGCCGTCTGCCGGGCGTAGCCGTCCGGCCGCGGCAGCGGAATCCCGGTCAGCTGTGCGCGCCGCCGATCCTCGGTCACGCCAGAGGGCCGCGACGCGCGCAGGTCGGCCATGCCGGCCTCGGGCCTCAGCGGTCCAGCGTCGCGTCCTCGACCATCCATTTCACAAGCCCGCCGAAGGAGATGCCCGCATGGGCTGCCAATTCAGGCACCAGCGAGGTCTCGGTCATGCCGGGTTGCGTGTTGACTTCAAGGCAGATGAGGCCGGTCCCGTCGGGGGCCGTCTCGTCAAATCTGAAATCAGCGCGGGACACCCCCCGACAGCCGAGCGCTCGATGCGCCGCAAGGGACAGCATCCGCACCTGTTGGTAAATTTCGGGTAAAATCCGTGCCGGAAGGACGTGTGTAGAGCCCCCAGCCGCGTATTTGGATTCATAATCGTAAAAGGCGTGGGTGGCTTCGATCTCAATCACGTCCAGAGCCCGGTCGCCCAGTACCGCGCAGGTCAATTCCAGCCCTGGAATGAAGCGCTCGGCCAACAGTGATTCGCCGTGCGGCCAGTCGGCCCGATGCAATTCCTGCGGCGGATGGGTCTGGTCTTCCTTGACGATGAACACGCCGACGCTGGATCCCGCGGCGATGGGTTTGAGCACGTAAGGCGGGGTCATCACATGGGCCTGCGCCGCCTCGGCGCGGCTGACGACGCGGCCGGGCGCCACCGGCACGCCGGCCGCCGCCATGACGATGCGGGCCTGCGCTTTGTCCATGGCCAAGGCCGAGGCCAGCACGCCGGAATGGCTGTAGGGAATGCGCAGGATCTCCAGGATGCCCTGCACGGTGCCGTCTTCGCCGGGGCAGCCGTGCAGCACGTTGAGGGCGGCGTCCGGCTTCAGGCGGGCCAGCACTTCGGCGATGTCGCGGCCCACATCGACCCGGGTGACCTGATAGCCCTCGCCCTCCAGCGCTTTGGCGCAGGCGGCCCCGGAGCGCAGCGACACCTCCCGTTCCGGGGACCAGCCGCCCATCAGCACCGCCACGTGTTTGCCCATCACCCATGCTCCTGCGCCCGCCGGGGCGGGACAATTTCGAGAACCGCCGCGCGTCACACGGCGGACAGCCAGACACGGCCGGAGCGGGGGCGCCCGGCGGATCCGGCCCATTAAGACCGCTGCGGGTGTGTAATTCCCTAAAGGCGCCACCAATGGGGCGGCCGGCGGCTCACGTGGCGGGCACGCCGATGCGCTTGATTTCCCATTCAAGGGTGACGCCGCTGGTCTCGAGCACCCGCCGGCGCACCTCCTCGCCCAGCCCCTCGATCTCCGCCGCGGTGGCACCGCCGAGGTTGAGGAGGAAATTGGTGTGCAGTTCCGACACCTGGGCGCGGCCCAGCGTCAGCCCCCGGCAGCCGGCGGCGTCCACCAATTGCCAGGCCTTGTGGCCCTCGGGATTCTTGAAGGTGGAGCCGCCGGTGCGGCTCTTGATCGGCTGGGTGGCTTCCCGCGCGGCGGTGATGCGGTCCATCTCCGCCTGGATCTCGGCGGCGATCCCCGGCCGGCCCCGGAAGGTGGCGCGGGTGAAGATCACATCGTCTGCCACCCCGCAGTGGCGATAGGTGAAGCCCATGTCCGTGAGCGTGAACTCCCGCAGGACGCCGCTGCGGTCGACGCCACGGGCGGACACGAAGGCGTCCTTGGTCTCGCCGCCATAGGCGCCGCCGTTCATCCGCAGCACCCCGCCGATGGCGCCGGGAATGCCGCGCAGAAAAGCGAGGCCCGCCAGCCCCGTGTCGGCGGCAGCGCGGGCCACCTTCACGTCCGGCACCCCGGCCCCGGCGGTGACCAGATCGCCATCCACCGCAATGTCGGTGAAGCCCTTGCCGAGGCGGATCACCAGGCCGGGCACGCCGCCGTCGCGCACGATGAGGTTGGAGCCGAGCCCGATCACCAGCACCGGCAGGTCGGGGGGCAGATGGGCGAGGGCATAGGCCAGGTCCGCCTCGTCGGCGGGCTGGAACAGCACTTGCGCCGGCCCGCCGACGCGAAACCAGGTGATGTCGGCCAAAGGCGCATTGGCGGTCAGCCGCCCGCGCAGGTCCGGAAGCGCGGCGGACACCTGCGGCAGGAGATCGGGGAAGGATGGGGCGGCGGCGTTCATGGCGGGGATGTAACGCTTACCGACGGCGCTGCCAATGCGGCCCCCGTCAGAGCACCACCACGCCGGTGTGCTTGGCTTCGCCCTCGGGCTCCACATGGATGGTGATGACGGTGTCTTCCATCTCCGCCTCTAGCGCCTGCTCGATGCGGTCGCAGATCTCATGGGCGGCGGCCACCGTCATGGCGCCGGGCACCACCAGATGGAATTCCACGAAGGTCATGCGGCCCGCATGGCGGGTGCGCAGGTCATGGGCCTCCAGGGCGCCCTGGGCGTGGGTAGACACCAGATCACGGATGCGCGCCACCACGTCGCCGGGCGGGGCGGCATCCATGAGGCCGCCCACGGATTCCCGCACCAGGCCCCAGCCGGTCCACAGGATGTTGATGGCCACCAGCCCGGCCAGCAGCGGATCCAGCTGCGGCCAGCCGGTCACCGGCACCAGAACGAAGCCCACCAGCACCGCCACGGAGGTCACCACGTCGGACAACAAATGCTTTCCGTCGGCGGTCAAAGCCGGCGACCGCCGGGCCTTGCCCACCCGCAGCAGCACCGAGCACCAGATGGCATTGATAATCGTGGCGGCACCGTTGAGCATGAGGCCGTTCAGCGGATGCTCGGGGAAGCGCGGATCGAGAAAGCCGTAATAGGATTCCCGCAGGATGGAGACGGCGGCGATGACGATCAGCACGCCTTCCAGCACCGCGGAGAAATACTCCGCCTTGTGGTGCCCATACTGGTGGTTATGGTCAGCGGGACGGCCGCTGATCTGCAATGCCAGGAGGGCGGCCAAAGCGGCGGCCACATTGATGATGCTCTCGAGCGCGTCCGACAACAGGGCCACGGAGCCGGTGACCCAATAGGCCGCGCCCTTCAAGCCCAGCACCACGATGCCGATGCCCACGCTTGCGGCAGCCACCTGAAGGTTGCGGCTCATGTCGTCTCCGGGGCTGGTCACGGTGTGAGCGGGATGCCTAGCGGCTCCGGTCCGCTGGCGCAACACCTGTTCCGACCTTCCCCCGACCAATTCGCTCCGGTTTGAAGCAACCAGGGCAGTAATCCGCGCCGGGAAGGCGGGAGACACTGGTGGGTTGAGAGTGAGAATGACTCTCAGTTGGCTTTCACCTTGAGCGGCCGTATTCAAGTCTGGAGTATTTCCATGGCTCACGACCCGTTGGGGTGCTCTAGTGGCTTGCTTTATCTCGCATTGTCTTCGCAGGCCGGGACGGCGCGACGTGCGACAGCCATCGCCGTCCGCTCGAACATCAGGACGCCGCGCATCATGCCTCTCGCGCTTTCCGGTTTGCCCTTGGCGACGCCGCCAGCCCAAGGAAGACGCTCATCGCCTGATTGAGCCGGACCATGTCCTCGTCATCCAGGCGGCCGACCTGCTGCCCGAACTTGGCCTTCCGCACTGTCGTGATCTTGTCGACCATCAGCCGGCAGACTGCACGCAGGCCGTTCCTCTCGTTCGGCTGGACAACCAGCCGGAACAGCGGAGCATCCGTCTCGTCGGTCGTGAAGGCACAGATGGTGAGGGAGTCCGTTCCATCGAAACTGTCATCCTGCACGATGACGACCGGGCGCGATTTGCCCGCATAGGCCTGTCCTCCGGCCACGGTCCACACCTCGCCGCGTCTCATTCATCGCCCCACTCGGACACGGCATCGATGAAGGCCTGATCTGCACCGGCATGCGCGCTTGTGGCGACGGCCAGCGACTGACGTCGCGCCTCTGCCTGGAAGGAGGGCGCCCGCACATCCGGCACCCAGATCTGGATCGGCCGAAGCCCCTGGGTGCGCAATCGGGCGCGATGCTCGCTAACCTTCACGCGCGAGGGCTTGGGCGTGGACGCGGATGACATAGCGGCGGCCTCATGAGTTACATGTAACTATCATGGGGCGGGCTTTTCTGGCCAGTCCGTCTGGATGAAAAAGGTTCGACAGGCTGCCACGTCCCGCGGCCGGTTTCCCGCTGGACCGATCCCGTCTACCCGAGCGCCGCCAATTCCCCCGGCAGGGCGTAGGCCCACTGGCTGATGGTGCCGGCGCCCAGGCAGATCACATAATCGCCGGGCTTGGCGCGCTCGGCCACCAGAGCGGCCAAGGCTTCCGGCCCCGGCATGCCGATGACGCTGCGGTGGCCGCGGGCGCGCAGGCCCTGCACCAGATGCTCGGCGTCCGCCCCGGCGATGGGCGTCTCACCAGCCGCATAGACCGGGGCGACGATCACATGGTCGGCGTCGTTGAAGCAGGTGCAAAAATCGTCGAACAGCGAGGCGAGGCGGGTGTAGCGATGCGGCTGCACCACGGCAATCACCTGGCCTTCGGTGGCGGCGCGGGCGGCGCGCAACACGGCGGCGATCTCCACCGGATGATGGCCGTAGTCATCGAAAATGCTGGCGCCGTTCCAGTCGCCGGTGCGGGTGAAGCGCCGCTTCACGCCGCCGAAGCCGCCCAGCGCCTCGACGATCTTGGCATCACTCATGCCCAGTTCGCGGGCGACCGCAATGGCGGCGGTGGCATTCAGCGCATTGTGCTTGCCCGGCATGGGCAGCTTGAGGCCGTCGATGCGATGCTCGGTGCCGCTGAGGCGATCGCGGAACACCACAGCGAATTTGGTGATGCCGCCCTTCAGGTCCACATCCACCAGGCGCACGTCCGCCTGCGGGTTCTCGCCATAGGTGATGATGCGGCGATCCTCGATGCGGCCCACCAGGGCCTGCACCACCGGATGGTCGGTACACATCACCGCAAAGCCATAGAAAGGCAGGTTTTCCACGAAGCTGCGGAAGGCGTCCTGCACCTTGTCGAAGGTCTTGAAATGGTCGAGGTGTTCGGGATCGATATTGGTGACGATGGCCACTTCCGCCGGCAATTTCAGGAAGGTGCCGTCGCTTTCGTCCGCCTCCACCACCATCCAGTCGCCATCGCCGAGGCGGGCGTTGGTGCCATAGGCATTGATGATGCCGCCATTGATGACGGTGGGGTCAAGCCCGCCCGCATCCAGCAAGGTGGCCACCAGCGAGGTGGTGGTGGTCTTGCCATGGGTGCCGGCGATGGCGACACAGCTTTTCAGCCGCATCAGCTCGGCCAGCATCTCGGCCCGGCGCACCACCGGCAGGCGCTTGGCGCGGGCGGCCAGCAATTCGGGATTGTCGCGCTTGATGGCGGAGGACACCACCACCACCTCGGCGCCGTCGATATTCTCGGCCCGGTGGCCGATGGCGACCGCAATGCCATTGTCGCGCAGGCGCTTGACGTTGGCGCTCTCGGCCACGTCGGACCCCTGCACGGCATAGCCGAGATTGTTCAGCACCTCGGCTATACCGCTCATGCCGATGCCGCCGATGCCGACGAAATGAATGGAGCCGAGCGCCTCGGGAAGCTTCATGCTGTGTATCCACCTAAGCGGGGCCGGCGGGTGTCGGGCAACCATTGCCGCGCGACCCGCCGAACCTGCCAATCCTCAATGTGCGGGCGCGCGCTCCGCCGACTAGGCGGGGATCGGCGCGCCGCCCGCCAAACGGGCCACCAGATCGGCCAATCGCTCGGCGGCGTCTAGTACGCCGGCGCTTCTGGCCGCATCCGCCATGTTCGTCAATTCCTGCGGTGTCGCGGCCAGGCGCTGCAATTCCTGCGTGACCCGTGCGGACGTAAAGTCCGCCTGTAGGATGGTAAGCGCACCGCCGCGCTCGGACAGCGAGCGGGCATTGGCCGCCTGGTCCTGATCCAGCGCGCCTGGCAGCGGCACCAGGAGGGACGGGCGCCCCAATGCCGCCAGTTCCGCCACGGTGGAGGCGCCAGAGCGCGAGATCACCAACTGGGCGGCGGACATGCGGACGGGCAGGTCCTGGAAGAACGGCGCCACGTCAGCCGCCACGCCGGCGCGGGCATAGGTGGCGCGCACGCGCTCCAGATCTTCCTCGCGCGCCTGCTGCACCACATGCACCCGCGCCCGCAGGCCGGGATCCAAAGCGGCGATGGCGTCGGGCACGATGTCGGACATCACCCGCGCGCCCTGGCTGCCGCCGAACACCAAGAGATTCAGCGGTCCGTCGGGCGGCACCGGCATATAGGGGATGCGGGCGGCCTCCAGCACGGCGGGGCGCAGCGGATTGCCGGTCCAAATGGCCTTGGCGGACAAAGCGGAATCGCGGTCCAGGATGCCGGGAAAGCCGGTGGCGATGGCGGTGACGCGGGGCGCCAGCAGCCGGTTCGCCCTGCCCATCACCCCATTGGCCTCATGCACCAGACTGGGCACGCCCAAAACGGTGGCCGCGAACACCGGCGGCACCGTGGGATAGCCGCCAAAGCCCACCACCACGGCCGGCTTCACCCGTCGGAGCACCGACAGCCCCACCAGAAAGCCGGTGCCGAGCGCAAAGGCGGTCTTCGCCAGCGCCACCGGCGAGCGTCCGCGCACCGTATCGGCTGGCAGCACATGCAGGGTGCGGGCGGGAAAATGGCCGGCGTAGCGGGCGGCGCGGGCATCGGTGGCCAGATCCACTTCGAAACCGCGCCGCTTCAGTGCCCCAGCCAGCGCCTCGGCGGGAAACAGATGGCCGCCGGTGCCACCGGCGGCCAGCAGGATCAGGGGACGGACGGCCCCGGTCGCCGGGCTGCTCATGCGGCCTCGGCGTGGGGGCCGTCGATGGGGGTGGCGAGCACGCTGCCCTTGGGCGCGTGCATGGGCTCGCTCAAGGCAGCCATGGCCGAGGCACCGGGATGGCTGCGGGAGAGCGCCAGCAACATGCCCATGCCGAAGGCGAGCGAGATCAGCGAGGAACCGCCATAGGAGATGAAGGGCAGCGTCATGCCCTTGGCCGGCATCAGGTGGACATTCACTGCCATGTTGATGGAGGCCTGGAGGCCGAACAGCATGGCCAGGCCCGTGGCGGCGAAGCGGGCGAACGGATCCTGCTCCTTCAGCGCCCGGTTGAGGCTGCGCAGGATGATGAAGGCAAACAGCGCCAGCAGGATGAGGCACAAGATGATGCCGAACTCCTCCGCCGCCACCGCGAACACGAAGTCGGTGTGGCCGTCGGGCAGGATGCGCTTGACCGTGCCTTCGCCGGGCCCCTGGCCCAGCCAGCCGCCATGGCGGAAGCTCTCCAGGGCGGTGTCCACCTGATAGGTGTCGCCGGTGGCCGGATCGAGGAAGCGGTCGATGCGCTTGCGCACATGCGGGACCACATTATAGGCCAGCGTCAGGCCGCCGGCGCCGACGCCCACCAGCCCGACCATCCAGATCCAGCGCAGGCCGGCGAGGAAGAACAGGGCGCCCCACACCAGGCAGACCAGCGTGGTCTGGCCGAAGTCGGGCTGCATCACCAGCGGCAGCAGGACAGCGCCCAGCAAGCCGATGGCCAGCAATTGCGCGGGCATCTCCGGCCGCTTGCTGCTTTCGGCAAACAGCCAGGCGGCCAGCACCACGAAGGCGGGCTTCAAGAATTCCGAGGGTTGCACGGTGATGCCGGCCAGGTTCAGCCAGCGTCGGGCGCCCTTGACCTCCGGGCCGATCACCAAGGTGGCGCACAGCAGCACGAAGAACACCGCGAACACCACCACGCAGACCCGCCGGATGGTGCGCGGCTGCAGGAAGGAGGTGCCGAACATCACGATCACCGCCGGCACCAGGAACATCACCTGCCGGTCCACGAAGTGGAAGGGATCGGCAATGCCCAGGCGGGCAGCCACGGGGGGCGAGGCGGCAAGGCAGAGCACGATGCCCACCACCATGAGGACCAGCAGGCTGCCCAGCAGCAGGCGGTCCACCGTCCACCACCATTCGCTCAGCACGGTGCGGTCGGCGCGCGACATCATCAGAAGCATACTCCGGCGGGCTATGCCGGACACCATGGGGCAGGCTTGGTTGACGGGGGATTAAGAGGGGACCGCCCCGATCAGGGTGGTGGCGCTTCCCGGATGGGCGCGCATCTAGTTCCCCTGCAACTGGTCCCGGTAGTTCTCGAAGGCGAGAGCGACCCATTTCAGGAACACGGTCTCGTTGGACCGATAGTCCGCGTGCAGCAGGGGATCGGTCCCCACCACGGCATGCATCTGCGTCAGCGCCGCGGCGATCAATTGCGCGCGGATGCTGCCATAGCTTTGGCGCTCCAATTGCCGCGGGCGGAAGTCGAAGCCGCCGATTGTCGGATTCCGGCTCGCGCTGAAGCCGATATCCAGTGAACCAGGCTCGACACCCTTGGCGATGCCGTCGGCGATCTTGATGGTCATATGCGGCACCGGGTTCTTGAAGCCGAACGCCGCGGCACGAGCGACCAGATTGTCGAGGAGCGGCTGAAGCCCGCTCAGGCGCACATAGACGACGAGCTTATCGGCCCGCGTGTGGAATGAAAGAGGTCCGCAGATCTTGAACGATTGAATGCTGTAGGTCGACGCCACGTCCCAAAGATGAGTGATGAGCCCCGCTGCAGCGTCAGCCGTAAAATTCAGGTAAATGCGCCAAAGCTTTTCATCCCCTGCTCCATGTCCAGTCCTATAGAACACAAAATCAGAGCCATATGAGCGGTTGGTGAGCATCTCACCCCAGCGTGAAAGCGGCAAATCAATTCCATTGTGTTGCAGGTAGTGATATTTTGTCTTGCCTCGTCGCAGGGCGGGGAGCGCGGCGACCCATGCGCTCATGTCGGTCATTTCCGGCTCGATATGTTCGCTGTAAAGCCGATAGATTCTTCTTGCTAATGCCTCGTAGGGGCGGACGGCGACATCGTTCACCGGGTCGGGGGTTTCCGCTGAGTTTAGCAGAGTGAAGAGCTCCTCCCGCCGAGCCCAGACGATGGTCATGAAGTCGCGATCCAGCGGTCCCAGGGCAGAATCCGGATCCATGTTCCGGAACTTGGTCCGCATCTCCTCGACCAGTGCGGCCGGGACGAATTCCAGCACCTCCACCAGGGTCGCCTGCAGCCGCGCCGATTTATCCGGCTCCGTATACTGGCGGCGAAGGGACGCTAGGCCCTGATAGGCTTCGCGCCGGTCCAGGATATCCACGTTGTGCTCGGCGGCGGCGCGGAACACCGCGATAATGGGGTCGTGAAAGGTCTGGTCGTTGAGGACGGACTGTCTGGCCGCAGCTGAGCTGGTCCAATTGTCCACGGTGCGCAGCAGCGCCCGAGAGCCGAGCGAAAACCGCCCGGTGGTGGCGTTGAACTCCAGTTTGACCGTGCCACGCTGTTGGGTCAGCGTCGCAAAAAACGCGAGGTTGCGCCGGTATTCGTCCGCTGCGGTCGGCATGGGGCGCTCCATAGGATTCCATTGCAGGCCCTCAAGCCGGCCGTCGCGCCACGTTGAGGGCTTTGGAACAGTCCACGGAAAAGTGCCCGGCCGCGAAGGTCGCAGCAAGTGTTGAGCGGCAAAATGAGGCTGATAGGGCCGTTAATTGTCAGCGACTCAAGTGCATCCCTGCCGTGGTGCGTCCAGACCTTGACGCCGGCAAGTAGAGGTTGCGCCCCCCTCCGGGGGGCTCACCCCTCGTAGCGCAGCACGTGCAGGCCGGCGTTCCAGTCGCTGAGATAGACAATGCCGTCCGGTTGCACGTTCACGTCGCAGCTCTGCGGCGCCAGAGCGTTGCCGGGGCGGGGGTCAAGGATGCGGGTGGGCGGCGGGGGCACGAAGCTTGCCACCTCGCGCGGGGCAAAGGCGTTGCGGATGTCGAACACCCGCAGGCCGGCATTGTGATAGGTGGCGAAGATCAGATCCTCGCTCTGGAAGGTCTCCGGGCGGTTCTCATGCAGATTGTGCGGGCCGAAATTCTCGCCGGGGCGGCAGAAGGACTGGTCGGTGGGGGTCGGCAAGGTCGCGATGGACACCGGATTGGCCGGGCTGCGCACGTCATAGATCCAGGTGTAGCTGAGCCCCTTGGCGCAGTTGAAGCCGGAGCTTTCATCCAGGATCACCGCCAGCTTGCGCCCCGGCAGCGGCAGAGGGGTGTGGGTGCCGCCCGGAAAGGGCGGGGCGGTGTTCACATGGGAGATGAGCTTCGGCTTAGTCTTGTCGGAGAGGTCCAGCAGGGCGGTGCCGCCGTCGCGCCAGGCCGCATAGCCGGTATCGCCGGCGACGATCATATGGTGCAGGGCGACGCGCTTGTTGGACCAGGACGGGGTCTCGCCGCCCTCCTTCCACATGCCGGGAATCCACCATTTGCCGACGATCTCCGGCTTGGTCGGATCCTGGATGTCGGCGATCACCAGGATATGGTCGGTGAAGCCGTCCATATGGGCCGAGAGATAGGCGTAGCGCCCGCCCGCATACCACAGCCGGTTGATGCCAATGCCGGGGATGTTGAGGAAGGCGATCTCGCGCGGCTCGGCCGGCTTGGAGATGTCGTAGATCTTCAGGCCAGCGGCGAAGTCCGCCTTGCCGGCCATGCTCCCGCCGAACGACTGCTGGTAATAGGAGACGCCGGGATTGTACTTGCCAATGGTGGGGATGTCGGCGCCGCAGGCCAGCAGCAGCAGGTCGCCGTTGGTCTGGAGATGGTGGGTCCGGGTGTTGGGCGGCGCCGCCACGAAACGCAGGGGCGTCGGCTTCGCGGGATCGGCCACGTCCATCACCGTAAAGCCGTTGCTGAACATGTGCCCGACGTACAGAATGTTGCGGCTGACCATCACCTGCACGCCGTCCGGGCGTCCGCCCTGATCGCTATAGGCCAGATGTGTTAGCCGGCCAGCCATGGGCAGGGTCGCGACAGGCCCAGCGGATACGGAAGCCTGGGCCAGGCGAGGAAGGACCAGCCCGGCGAGACCCGCCAAGCACATGCGGCGCGACAATGACATGAGACCTCCCCTAAGATTCGCGGCCCTGCGGCCCTCGACCGACCACCTCCACGATAACGGTTTCGCCCAGCACAACTGAAGTCTTGTTCGTCCACTGTCCCGCCTCTTTTGCCGCCCCCGACGTGTCCGTTTGCAGCGCCCCGTGCCCAGATGTGGCCGTCCGTCCTTCTGCGGCGGCCCAATGAGATCCGACTCATGACCCATGCCCATTTGTTCGTGCTCACCGGCGGCCCGGGATCGGGCAAGAGCACGCTGATCGCAGCGTTGCAGCGCCTGGGATATGGCGTCACGCCGGAAGCGGGTCGCGGCGTCATCCAGGATCAACAGGCCATCGACGGCAGCGCTCTGCCCTGGGCCGACCGCGCGGCGTTTGCCGAGCTGATGCTGAGCTGGGACATGCGCTCCCATCACATGGTGCGCACGGTCTCCGGCCCGGTGTTCTGCGATCGTGGGGTGCTGGATGTGGTGGGCTATCTCGCCCTGTGCGGGCTGCCCCTTCCGCCGCATGTGGCGCGCGCCGCCGAAGCGTTTCGCTACAACCGCCAGGTGTTCGTCGCCCCGCCTTGGCTGGCGATCTTCCACCCCGATGCGCAGCGCAAGCAGGACTTCGCCGAGGCGGTGCGCACCCATGACCAGATGGTCGCCACCTATCGGGCGTATGGCTACACGCCGGTGGAACTGCCCCGCACCAGTGTGGAGGGGCGGGTGGCGTTCATTCTGCGGCAGATCGGCGCCGCCACCGACGCCACCGACACCCCCGCGCAGGCACGCCGCGCGGGGCCGGACTGAGCGGCGCCGGCACCCGACCGCACCCCGACCCGCGGCACCCTTCACGGTCGGCCCCCGGCGCGCCGGATTTTGGCGCCGAACCTGCATGGCGTGGTGCAGCGTCCGGCGGCGGCGATCCCTTTCCGACAAACGGCAGGATCCGGCGCCGTTCACGCATGCCAACGCAGGAAAGCGCGTCGCATGACGGACATCGGGGTCTGGATGATCTGGAACGGCTCCTTGGGCATCCTCGATCTGGTGAGGATGGGTCCGGTCGAAGGTGGCGCGGGCGGCCGAACCGCCTGGCTGGCGCCGCCTTACGACATGGTCGGGCCGTTCAGCTTCGATGACCTCGAGACCCACGGCCGGATCGCCTTTGGCGCCTGCCTGGTGATGTCGCGCCAAAGGTGGCAGGCCGATCAGGTCGACCTGCGTCGGGAGGGGCTGAAGCTCCGCCAAGCCCTCCTGAGGCAAATGGCGCCCGACCGCCATGCGGGGTTTCGCGACATTCTGGACCTGCCGACGCGGGGCCCCCTGCAGCCGTCCGACATCACCGCTGCCTTCCGCCGCCAGGCCAAGACGGCCCATCCCGACGCCGGCGGCAGCGCCGCCGATTATCGCCGCATCGCCGAGGCGCGGGATGCGCTGCTGGCGCAGTGCGATCGCGCCTCGTGAACGGAATCGGCTGAGCGGACGCGCCACGCGACGGCGCACGTGCGGAACTTGGAGGGCACGGCGCAGCCCTTCATCGCACAGCCTTTGATCGGGCGGCCTTTGGGCAAGCGCGGCGCGCTCAGGCCGCAGCCTGCGGCCTGTCCGCCAAGGCGCGATAGGCGAGGGCTTCCGCCAGATGGCGCCGGCCCAGCGTCTCCGCCCCATCAAGGTCCGCCAGGGTGCGCGCCACCTTCAGGACGCGGTGATAGCCGCGCGCGGACAGGCGCATGGCGTCCGCCGCGTCGCGCAGCAGTGCCTGGCCGGCGGCGTCGGGGCGGGCGACCTCATCCAGCAGCGGGCCGGTGGCCTCCGCATTGGTGGCGATGTCCGGTCGATCCAGGGCTACATAGCGCGCCCGTTGCAAATCGCGGGCGGCGGCCACCCGCGCCGCCACCTCGCGCGAGCCCTCGGTGGGCGCTGGCAGCACCAGATCGGCGGCGCTGACCGCCGGCACCTCCAGGTGCAGGTCGATGCGGTCCAAAAACGGGCCGGACAGGCGGCCCACATATTCGTCGGCGCAGCGGGGGCCGCGCTTGCAGGTGAAGCCGGCCTCCCCGGCGCGGCCGCAGCGGCACGGATTCATGGCGGCGATCAGCTGGAAGCGGGCGGGATAGGTGACGCGGTGGTTGGCACGGGCGATCAGCACCTCGCCGCTCTCCAGCGGCTGGCGCAGGCTGTCCAGCACCTGGGGCGAGAATTCCGGCAGTTCGTCCAAGAACAGCACGCCCAGGTGGGCCAGGGAGACTTCGCCCGGCTTGGCCTTCATGCCGCCGCCCACCATGGCGGCCATGGAGGCCGAATGATGCGGGGCGCGGAACGGCCGGCGATCCACCAGCGCCCCGTCCTCGATGGCCCCGGCCACCGAGGCGATCATGGACACCGCCAGCATTTCCGAGGGGGCGAGCGGCGGCAGGATGGACGGCAGCCGCTGCGCCAGCATGGATTTGCCCGAACCAGGCGGGCCCACATAGAGCAGGTTATGGCCGCCGGCCGCTGCCACCTCGAGCGCCCGCTTGGCGGTTTCCTGGCCGCGTACGTCGCGCAGGTCGAGCGCGCCCTCCCGGGTGGCGCGGATGCGCGGATCCGGCCGGGCCAGCACCTGCCGGCCGGTGACGTGATTGGCCAATTGGATCAGGGAGCAGGGCGCCAAGATCTCCATGTCCGGGCTGGCCCATGCCGCCTCGGCGCCACAGGCGGCAGGGCAGATGAGGCCATGGCCGCGGGCATTGGCGCCGATGGCGGCGGGCAGCACCCCGGACACGGCGGCAATCGAGCCGTCGAGGCCCAGTTCCCCCACCACGGTGAAACCGGCCAAGGCATCGGGCGGAATGGCGCCGATGGCGGCCATCAGCCCGAGGGCAATGGGCAGATCATAATGGGAGCCTTCCTTGGGCAGGTCGGCGGGGGCGAGGTTCACGGTGATGCGCCGCGCCGGCAGGGCCAGGCCCGAGGCGATCAGGGCGGCGCGCACCCGCTCCTTGGCTTCCGTCACCGCCTTGTCCGGCAGGCCGACGATGGTGAAGGCAGGCAGGCCGGCGGCCACGTGCACCTGCACGTCCACGGGGCGGGCATCCACCCCTTCAAAGGCGACCGTTGCCACCCGCTGGATCACGCCCGCGCCCCCACGCCGCCTCGCCCTCCTACGGTACTGGAGGGCGCGGCGGGGCACAAGAACGAATTAAGAACAGGCGTTGATGCCGCGTTTATGGGTCAAGGTCGCCTTCCCCATCGCGCCTTGATGCGGGAGGGGCCGATAAGGAGCGCGAAAGGCACGTCCCATGACCTATGTATCGCCCGCGTCCTTAACCGCTTCTCTGTTCCGCCGCGCGGTGCGCGCGGTGCCGCCCGTCGCCGGACGCGCGCCCGGGCCGGTGGCGCGGATCCTGATCAAGGTCGCGGTGTTTGCGCCGCTGCTGGTGGGGGCCTTCGCGCTGCGCTTTGCCGGGCTGCTGCTTCAGCCCTGAGCGGCGCGGGGGTTCAAGGCCATGGCGCGGCCGGCGAAGTCCTCGGCCAGGAACGGGGGCTGCTTGTAGAAGCCGGCCAGCCAACTGGCCAGCAGGCAGAACTCCTCCAGCTTCACCAATTCGTCGAGGGAGTCGTCGGGAAAGTGGATCTCGAACGCCTCGGCGACGATCTCCATCACCTGTTCGATCTGCTCGATATCCAGCCCCAGATCCTTGTCGATGGCGGCGTGGCGGGTGAGCTGCTCTTCCGGAATCCCATATTCGTCCCGGATCAGTTTGACGATCCAGCGGAACATGTTCATCCAGTTTTTGACCTCTTCGGAGCCGCGCATTCCGTTCCTCGGGCCTGATCATCTTCGGGCGCCCGACACAGGGCTAGCGCTCAAATACCAGATGAACCTTGATTTCAGCTTGCATCCTCGACGCCATCCGCCTCTTTTTATTGAGAGCCGGCAACGGGCTGGCCAAGCGCCTGCGGCGTCAGCACCACCAGCTTGAGGCGGTCGCCAGGCGCGGGGGTGAGGGTCACCTGCTCGAACCGCAGCACACTGCCCGCCCCATCCGTGAAGCTGCGGGTGCCGCCTTCGCGCCCAAGCACCGCCTGGGCGTCCCAGAGACGGGCGAACAGCGCCGATCCGGCCCGCACGTCGGCCACCAGGCCAGCCAGCGCCGGCTCGGTGATATGGCGCGAGGTATCGGCGCGGAATTCCGCCAGCACCCGGCGCGCGCGCTCCTCATGGTCGGGAATGAGCGCGGCGGCGGCGGGGTCGAGGAAGAGGAAGCGCAGCAGATTGGCCTCGCCATCCCGGTCCAGCCAGCCGCGGAACAGCGCCGCCGCCGGCCGATTCCAGGCGCGGGCCGTCCAGGTGCCGTCCAGCAGATAAGCGGGAAACGGCAACGCCTCGATCATCTGCCTCAGCGGGGCCAGCGCCTCCGGCGCGTCGGCGTCCGGCGGGGCGGGGTCGCGGCGGCCGGCCAGTTCGAACAGATAGGCCCGCTCGGCGGGCGCCAGTGCCAAGGCCCGCGCCAGGCGTCCGATGGCCGAGGCGGACAGCGAGACGTCGCGCCCCTGCTCGATCCAGCTGTACCAGGTGACGCTGAGCCCGGCGATCTGCGCCATCTCCTCGCGGCGCAGGCCGGGGGTGCGGCGGCGTCGCAGATCGGTGAAGCCGAAGGCGGCGGGGTCCATGCGCTCGCGATGAGCGCGGACGAAGGCAGCCAGCGCCTGGCGGCGGGTGGTGTCGGGCACGGACGGCATGGGAGAAAATATACCAGGATAAACTTGGCTCTGGCACCCGTTTAACACGGGTCTAAACCGGAGATCCCGCTGCGGCGGGCGACCCGGTGGGACCCGCTGTCGTGGTCTGCCTCACGGCCCGTCTGGACCTCATGTCCGGACGGGTGCATTCCGTTTTCAAGTCAGCCCCATGGCCGCCCCCTCAGCGGGGTCGGCCGGTTCAAGGACGATGCCGCCATGACCGCTCCCACCCCTTCCGCCGCCGCCTTGCCCGCCAGCGGGCATGAAGGCCTGGTTTCGGCCCAGTTCAGCCCCCGCGCCGAAGCTTATGTGACCAGCATCGTCCATGCCCAAGGCGCGGATCTGGAGGCACTGGCAGCGGCGCTCACCGGCCAGTCCCAGGCGCGGGTGCTGGATTTGGGCTGCGGTGGCGGGCATGTGAGCTTCACCGCCGCGCCGCATGTGGCCGCCGTGGTGGCCTATGATCTGTCCGAGCGGATGCTGGACGCCGTGCGTCGCGAAGCCGTCACGCGCCAGCTGGGCAATATCGAGACCGTCTGGGGGCTGGCCGAAAAGCTGCCCTTCCCCGCTGCCAGCTTCGATGTGGTGGTCTCGCGCTTCAGCGCCCACCATTGGGGCGACCTGGCGGCGGGCGTGGCCGAGGCGCGGCGGGTGCTGAAGCCCGGCGGCCGGGCCATCTTCATGGATGTGGTGGCGCCCAAGACGGCGCTGCTGGACAGCTTCCTGCAGACCATCGAGATGCTGCGGGACCCGTCCCATGTGCGCAACTATTCGGTGGCGCAATGGACCGAGACCGCCCGGATCGCCGGCTTTGCGCCGGTGGGTGTGCCGGTGGAACGGCGCCTGCGGCTGGAGTTCGCCTCCTGGATCGCCCGGATCAACACCCCGGAGATCCATGCGGCGGCCATCCGCTCGCTCCAGGTCGGCGCGTCCCAGGATGTGCTGGCGCACTTCGCGGTCGAGTCCGACGGCACCTTCACCCTCGATACGGCGGACATGACCTTCGCGCCGGTGTGACGGCGCGGGCCTGATCCATCAGGCCCTCCATGGGCTGGAGCGACCGCACTATTTCTTCTCCAGCAGCAGATTGCCCTGCTTCTGGATCAGGTCCTTGATCTTGGCGGCGGCGATGTGGAGCAGATAGGGCAGTTCCAGCGCCAGATGGACCACATCGTCCGCCACATCGATGGTGCCGGAGGCCTGCTGGCCCATGGCCGCGACCTTGAACTGGAGGTGCTCGTTGGTCCAGGTCTCCTCCAGGATGGAGACCTGGCTGGAGAACTTCTCCCGCAAGGTGCCGGCCCCGCCCTGGATGCGGCGCACGGCCTCGTCCTTGCCGAGCTTGTGGGGGATGGAGACGGTCAAGGGCTGCAGCGCCATAAGTCAGCTTCCGGTTTGGGCGCGCATGCGCGCGGTCATTCAGTCTCGGGCATCAACCCCGCCGGAGGGCCGCCGGTTTCCCGGCGGGTCCGTCGCGCTCAGGCCCGCTTGGCCTCGATGACATCCCAGATCTGCGCGGCGATGTCCGGTCCGCCCAGGCGCTTGATGGCGCGCAGGCCGGTGGGCGAGGTGACGTTGATCTCGGTGAGATTGCCATCGATCACGTCGATGCCCACGAACAAAAGGCCCCGCTCGCGCAGCGCCGGACCGATGCGGGCGCAGATTTCCTGTTCGCGCTCGGTGAGGTCGGTGGGCTTGGCGGCGCCGCCGCGCACCATGTTGGAGCGCAGATCGCCCTCGCTGGGCACCCGGTTCACCGCGCCGGCGGCCACGCCATCCACCAGGATGATGCGCTTGTCGCCATGCTTCACCGCGGGCAGGAAGCGCTGGATCATCCAGGGCTCGCGGAAGGTGACGGAGAACAGGTCAAACAGCGAGCCGAAGTTGAGGTCGCCTTCCGCCAGCCGGAACACGGCTGCGCCGCCATTGCCGTAGAGCGGCTTCATGACCACGTCCTTGAACTCGGCGCGGAACGCCTTGATCTCGTCGAGGTCGCGGGAAATCAGGGTGGGCGGCATCAGATCGGGGAAGTCGGTGACGAAGATCTTCTCCGGCGCGTTGCGCACATGGCCGGGATCGTTCACCACCAAGGTGTGGGGATGGATGCGCTCCAGCAGATGGGTGCTGGTGACATAGGCCATGTCAAACGGGGGATCCTGCCGCAGCAGCACCACGTCATAGTCCTTTAGCGCCACCCGCCGCTTCTCGCCCAAGGTGAAATGCTTGCCCGCCTCGTCCGCGACCGTGAGCGGTTCGACGGTGGCGAAGATCTGGCCGTCGCGCATGGCGAGGCGCTCGGGGGTGTAGTGCACCAGGGCATGGCCGCGGCGCTGGGCTTCCAGCAGCAAGGCGAAGGTGGAGTCGCCCGCAATGTTGATGTGGGCAATGTGGTCCATCTGGACCGCGACCTGAAGGCTCATGGGAAGCTCCGGCGATCGCCCGGACAGGCGAGGTTCCCTTATCTATAGGTGCGGCCGCGTGGTTGCCAGAGCGTGCCGCCTGCGGTGCGGCGTCACCCATCCAACTCGAAGGCGCCCTGCAGATGCTCGGCGCCGCCATCCCGGCCCAAAAGGATGGCATCGAACCGCATGTGCAGGCCGGCCAGCTCCGGCCGGCTGGCCAGATACGCCTCGGCCGCAGCCCCGATGCGGCGGCGCTGGCGCAATTGCAGGCTTTCCGCGGCCTGGCGCAGCGTGCCCCGCAGCTTCACCTCGCAGAACACCAGCAGATCGTCGCTCCGGGCCACCAGATCCAGCTCGCCCGCCCCGGTGCGCAGCCGCCGATCGAGGATGGTGAAGCCCTGCGCTTCCAAGAGCGCCGCGGCCCGTGCTTCCGCAGCGACACCGCGGGCGTGCGCCGCCTGCTTGCGGCGGCGGGCCGGGGTGTCGGCGGGCGGGGGCCGGGCCATGAGTGAGCGCGCCCTGCGTCAATCGGTTTCGCCGGCGTCACCAGCCTGCGCTTGGCTCAAGGCCAGGGCGCGGGCATAGACCTCCCGCTTCGGCCGGCCGGTGGCGGCGGTGACCGCGGCCACCGCATCCTTCAGCGAATGGTCCGACAACACGCGGGCGAGCGCCGCGTCCACGTCATCGTCCGCCACGGGGCCATCCAGGGGCGGCCCGATCACCAGAACGATCTCCCCGCGCGGGGCGCCGGCGGCGGCATAATGGGCGGCGAGCTCCGGCAAGGTCGCGCGCCGCACCTCCTCGAACGCCTTGGTCAATTCCCGGCATACGGCGGCGGGTCGGGGACCCAGGCCCTCGGCGAGATCGGCCAGGCTTTCCGCCAGCCGGGGGCCGGTCTCGTACAGCACCAGGGTCGAGGGCAGGCGGGAGAGTTCGGTGATGCGGTTGCGGCGCTGACCCGGCTTCTGCGGCAGGAAGCCGTCGAACAGGAAGCGGTCGGTGGGCAGGCCGGCGGTCACGAGGGCCGCCAGCAGCGCCGAGGCGCCCGGCACGGGATGGATGCGAAAGCCCGCTGCGGCCGCCTCCACCACCAGTTTGTAGCCGGGGTCGGAGACCAGCGGCGTGCCGGCGTCGGACACCAGAGCGATGGCCTCTCCCAGTTCCAGCCGGGCCAGCAGCTTGGGGCGCATGGAGGCGCCGTTATGGTCGTGATAGGGCACCAGATGGGTGTTGATGCCGTAGCGCTCGGTCAGGCGCCGGCTCATGCGGGTGTCTTCGCAGGCGATCAGCGTCGCCCCTGCCAGGGTTTCCAGTGCCCGCACCGTGATGTCCCCCAGATTGCCGATGGGGGTCGCCACCACATGCAGCCCCGCTTCCAGGCGCCGCGCCGGCACGCGTACGCCGGCCAGGGTGAAGGCGGCAGCGCCCGGTTCGGCGGGGACGGGGAGTAGGACGTCCTCGGCCGGATCACTCTCGGGGGCGGCGTCAGCGAGGGGAGAAAGCGTGTCTCGGGTCATGGGGCCAGCATAAAGCGGGACAGCGACAGAGGACAGTCGCCGGGTGCTGGATGTAAGGGGGCACCATGCGACTGTTTATCGATGTCGATAACGTGAGCCGGTTTCTTTCGGCTCCGAGGGATTGGCGGCCGCTGTCGGGGTGACAGGGGCGGCAATTGACGGGATAGAGTGACATTTCTCCTTCCGCTGCGCCGGGCGCACTTTGCGGCCAAGGGGACGTGAGTTATGTGCGTGCCCCAGGGGCCGCGTTGTGGATGCATGCCCCGTAAGGGGCGTGGGGCTCCGAGGAGAGAGTGGTGACCGATCGCGTTCTGCCCCCGGGCTCGCACCCGGCCCTGCTGTCTGGCCTTTCGCGCCGCACGCTGCTGGCCACCGGTCTCAAACTGGCCGGCTCGGCATCTGCTGCCACGCTTCTGGCCGCCTGCGCCGGCGGCGATGCGCCTTTGGCCACGGGCCCGCAGAGCGCCCCCACCCCGCCGGTGACCAGCGCGCCCCTCCCGAATTCCGGCACCATGGTGGCGCTCATCCTGCCGCTCGGCGCCCAGGGCAATGCGGCACTGGCCGGTCAGGCGATGAAGAATGCTGCCGAGATGGCCATGGCGGAGATGGGCCAACCGCCCATCCAACTGGTCATCAAGGACGATGCCGGCACCACCCAGGGCGCCCGTGCCGCCGCCGAGGCGGCGATCAACGAGGGCGCCAAGATCATCCTCGGCCCGCTGTTTGCCCATGCGGTGGGTGCGGCGGCGCAGGTGGCCCGGCCGCGCGGCGTGCCCGTCGTGGCCTTCTCCACCGACACCAATGTGGCCGGCAATGGCGTCTATCTGCTGAGCTTTCTGCCGCAGACCGATGTCGACCGGATCATCCGCTTCACCGCCAGCCAGGGCAAACGCTCGTTCGCGGCGCTGCTGCCGGAGAATGCCTATGGCACCGTGGTGCAGGGCGCCTTCCAGCAGACGGTGGCGGAAGCCGGCGGCCGGGTGACGGCGCTGGAGCGTTTTACGCCGGCGCGCCTAGCCGATGCGGTCAAGCGGGTGGCGGACGTGGCGGCGCAGACCGACGCCATCTTCATTCCCGACACCGCCGACAGCGTCGTCGCGGTGGTGCAGCAATTGACCACCGCCGGTGTCGATCTCAAGCGCATTCGCCTGCTGGGCACCGGCCTGTGGGACGAATCGCGGCTGTTTGCCGTGCCGCAGATGGAAGGCGCCCAGTTCGCCGCCCCCGATTCCAGCGGCTGGAAGGCCTTCAGCGCCCGCTACAAGACCCGCTATGGGTCCGACCCGGTGCGCACCGCCACCCTGGCCTATGACGCCGTGTCGCTGGTGGGCGCCGTGGTGCGCACCCAGGGGCCGGAGGGGCTGAATTCCACCACTTTGACCAATCCGTCGGGCTTTGCCGGCGTCGATGGGGCCTTCCGCCTCAAGATTGATGGCACCAACGAGCGGGCGCTTGCGGTGCTTGAGATCCGTGGGGGTGCCGCAACGGTGGTCAGTCCGCCGCCGCGCAGCTTCTCCGGCCTCTAAGTGTGACGGCGCGAGATCGGCTGAGGCAAAGCTTGGTTTGGCGGCAGAATCCGCTATAGGGTCCCCGCGCCCCGGCGCCGGCCGCGGAGCAGGATGAACAGACGTGTGCGCCCCCCGGCGGATCGCGAGGTTGCTTGACCTACCGTGATCCGGCCCACAACAAGGAAGACCGGTCCATGAAAGTCATTGCACCTTTGGCGGGCCTGATCCTGGCCGCATCCACCTGCGCCGTTCTGGCCCAGACCCCGGCGCCCGCCACCCCGGCCGCTCCGGCGGCCCCCGCCGCGCAGGCCCCTGCGGCCGCGCCGGCTCCGGCGCCGGAGATCCACATCGCCCGCCCGGTGGAGATGATGGTGACCCAGCAGGCCGCCGCGCTCACGTTTGACGGCAAGACCCTCACCTTGACCGGCGTGGCGCCGGTGGGTGCCTTCACCATCGACCGCCCCGAGCGGATCGGCGGCACCATGACCACGGAGCAGTTCGGCAAGCTGTGGAACGCCACCGTGGCGCTGCTGAAGAATGATCCGCCGAATGTGGCGATCACCACGCTGGGCCCGGTGCCCACGCAGGCCATCGTCGAGCTGGGCGCCGTGACCCAATCGGGCAGCACCCTCTCGTTCAACGCCGTGGTCCTGGATGGCGAACTGCCCCCGAAAGGCGAACTGGTCGGCCTGACCACCGCGCCCACGGTGTTCCGCCCCATGAAGGAAGTGCACGGCTTCCTGCGCTGCTGGTGGAGCCCTTACTGGATCCAGCGGGTGTGCCGCGCCGCCTGGTGAGCCGGCCTTGACCCGCATCGACACGGAACGGCGCCGCTTCGGCGCCGTTTCCACATGGGGAAAGCTGTGCATGGCGCCGCACCCCTCGCAATCCGGCCCTTGCGGTGCCATTTTGTTCTCACAACAGAATCGCGCAGGCGAGGACGAGACGGCGATTGCCCCACTCCCAGAACCAGAACGGCGCCGACCCGCATGACGATCCCTTTGGCGGGGACCGCCGCGATATGACTGCGCGCGACAGCATCGGGCGGGATAGTGGGGTGGAGCGTCCGGCCCTGCGCCCCGGCGGCATTGCCGAGCGGGCGCGGGCAGGCGGGGCACCGGCACGGCCGGCGTCTTATCTGAACGGGCTGAATCCCGAGCAGCGCGACGCGGTGGAGACCCTGGACGGCCCGCTCCTGGTGCTGGCGGGCGCCGGCACCGGCAAGACCCGCGTGCTCACCGCCCGTGTGGCCCATATCCTGTCCCAAGGCCGCGCCTACCCCTCGCAGATCCTGGTGGTGACCTTCACCAACAAGGCGGCGCGGGAGATGAAGGAGCGCATCCATTCCATGGTGGGGGACGCGGTGGAGGGCATGCCGTGGCTGGGCACCTTCCATTCCATCGGGGTGCGCATCCTGCGTCGGCATTACGAGCTGGTGGGCCTGCGCAGCGGCTTCACCATTCTCGATACCGACGATCAGATCCGCCTGCTCAAGCAATTGATCGCGGCAGAGAATATTGATGAGAAGCGCTGGCCGGCGCGCATGCTGGCCTCGGCCATCGATGGCTGGAAGAACCGGGGCCTGTCGCCGGAAAACGTCTCGGCCGGCGAGGGTGCCGCCTTTGCCCATGGCCGCGGCCAGATGCTCTATGCCGCCTATCAGGCGCGGCTGAAGGCGCTCAACGCGGTGGATTTCGGCGATCTGCTGCTGGAAGGCATCCGCCTGTTCCGCGAGCATCCCGACGTGCTGGCGGACTATCACAAGCGGTTCAAATATCTGCTGGTGGACGAGTATCAGGACACCAACGTCGCGCAATATCTGTGGCTGCGGCTGCTGGCGCAGGGCTCCAAGAACGTCTGCTGCGTGGGCGACGACGATCAGTCCATCTATGGCTGGCGCGGCGCCGAGGTGGACAACATCCTGCGCTTCGAGAGCGACTTTCCCGGCGCCAAGGTGATCCGCCTAGAGCGCAACTACCGCTCCACCGGCCATATCCTGGCCGCCGCCTCGCACATCATCGCCTTCAATGAGGGACGGCTGGGCAAGACCTTGTTCTCCGACGGCGAGACCGGCGAGAAGGTCTCGGTCACCGGCTCCTGGGACAGCGGCGAGGAAGCCCGCGCCATCGGCGACGAGATCGAGGCGCTGCAACGCTCCGGGCATGCTTTGTCGCAAGTGGCGATCCTGGTGCGGGCCTCGTTCCAGATGCGCGAATTCGAGGATCGCTTCGTCACCTTGGGGCTCAACTACCGGGTGATCGGCGGCCCGCGCTTCTATGAGCGGGCGGAAATCCGCGACGCCTTGGCCTATCTGCGCTGCGTCATGTCCACCGCCGACGATCTGGCGTTCGAGCGCATCGTCAATGTGCCCAAGCGGGGCCTGGGCGACGTGGCGGTCAAGCAGATCCGCGACGTGGCCCGCGCCGCCGGCGTGCCGTTGCAGGAAGCCGCCCGGCTCTTGGCGGAAAGCGAGGAGCTGAAGCCCAAGTTGCGCGCCACCTTGCGCGGCCTTGTGCAGTCGTTCGATCGCTGGCGCGAGCAGGCCGGCCATACCAAGCATTCCGAACTGGCCGAGATCGTGCTCGACGAGAGCGGCTATACGGACATGTGGCAGAAGGACCGCTCCGCCGAGGCCACCGGCCGACTGGAGAACCTGAAGGAACTGGTCCGCTCCATGGAGCAGTTTGAGAACCTGCAAGGCTTCCTGGAGCATATCTCGCTGGTGATGGATGTGGACAATGGCGCCGCCGAGGATGCGGTGCAGATCATGACGCTGCATTCCGCCAAGGGGCTGGAGTTCGACACCGTGTTCCTGCCCGGCTGGGAGGAGGGGCTGTTCCCCCACCAGCGTGCCTTGGACGAGCAGGGCAAGGCCGGGCTGGAGGAAGAACGGCGCCTCGCTTATGTGGGAATCACCCGCGCCCGCTCGAGCGCGCGGGTCTATTTCGCCTCCAATCGGCGCATCCACGGCATGTGGAATTCCACCGTGCCCAGCCGCTTCCTGGACGAATTGCCCGATGCCCATGTGGAGGTGCAAGAATCCAAGGGCGGGTTCGGCTGGGGCGGGTCCGGCGGGGCCTATGGCGGCAATGCCTATGGCGGTAGCCGGTTTGACAAGGTGGAGCCCTTTGCCTCGACTTATGCGACGCCCGGCTGGCAGCGGGCGCAGAATGCCCGCGCGACCGCCGGCGATCCCTCGCCGCGCGGTGGATATGGCGCGGGCAAGGGCGGCCGCGGCGGCCCGCCGGTGATCGAGGGCACGCTGCTGGCCGCGTCCACGGGCGCCCCGTCCGCTTTCGCCAACGGCGAGCGCATCTTCCATATCAAGTTCGGATATGGCGAGATTACCGGCATCGACGGCAACAAGCTCACCGTGCAATTCGACAAGGCCGGCGAGAAACGGGTCCTGGAGAGCTTTGTCGAAAAGGTGTAGGTCTTCCCGTTAATCGCGCAAGTTGTGATGTGCCTTGGTCATTCTGATACCTGTCGCGCGGACCGCTAAGCAGATATCATGGCGCGGTCAGTCGCACATTGCGACGTAACTTTTCTGCGCCCGGCGCCCAGTCCTCTCCATGTATCTCAACAATTTTCTGCTCATCTTAGGTGAAATGGCGATCTATTTTGGCGCCATGCTCGCTTTGTTTCGGGTGCGCCGGCTGCTGGGCATCGGAGCGTTCTTTTGCGCCCTTGGGGCCACCCATTTCCTGGAAACCTATCTGGCGGTTGCCTTCTATCTGAAGATGCCGTTCGGGCTGGCCCTGTCGCCGGGCTCGGCGGTGCTGTTTTCCGGCAAGTTGGCGCTGCTGCTGTTGACCTATATCCGCGAGGATGCCCCGGTGGCGCGACAGCCGCTGTACGGCATGCTGCTCGGCAATTTCATTCTGTTTCTGCTGGTGGCCCTGCTGGCGCTGGACCATGTGCGCATCCCGCTGGTGCTGACGCTGGACGTGCCGTTCCTCGGCAAGTTCGCGGCTCTGATGGTGTGGGGAAACCTGCTGCTGTTCCTCGAATGCCTGACCATGTTCGTGGTGTATGAGCGCTTGTCCCGCACCTTCCGGTGCGGTGTGTGGCTGTCGGTCAGCCTCACGCTCTTGATCGCCCTGACGGTCGACCAATTGGGCTATTTCTCCGCGCTGCATCTGATCTTCGGCATCCCCCTGTCCGCCGGCATCGGCGGCTGGATCGGCAAGGTGTTCGCCGCGGCCATCTATGGCGGGGTGTTGACCTGGTATCTCACCCGCATCGAAGTGCTGCCGGCGGGTCGCGGTCGCACCCTGCGCCAGGTGTGGGAGACCATGCGGCTGCGCCATCCCCACGTCTTGCGGCCGGCCGCCGGGCGTTACGACCCGGTCAGCGGCAGCTTTCATGAGGACCAGTTCGAGCCCATCTGCCGTCATCTCCTGTCCCTCACCGCGCTGACAGGCCGGCCCATGAGCCTGCTGCTCATCAGCATTGACGGCCTGGATGGGGTCGACGCGTCGCAGCCGGGTCGGCGCGGCATTCTCCGGCGTGTGGGCGACACCATCAGCGAGACGGTGCGCAGTGGCGACTATGTGGTGCGGTATCGCGACGTGGGCTTTGCCGTCTTCACCCCCGGTGCGCCGCATCAGGCCGCCATGCAGGTGGCGGCCAGCCTGCGCGCCCGCATCGAGGCGCTGAGCCTCGCGGACGGCGGCGCGCGGGAGAGCCTGTGCATGGGCGTGGCCACCGCGCCGCAGGACGGGGAAGCCATGGTCAGCGTGTTGCAGGTGGCGGAAGCGCGAATCGCCGCCGCCCGCAGCGCCGGGCGCAATCGCGTGGTGGGCATGTTCGAGCGCTGACCGGCGCGCGCCGCGCCGGCCGACCTTGCGCCCGTCCGGCTGGACCGGCGCAGCGCAGTCTGGCAGGCACAGCCTGCGGCGCAACGGCGGGCCTATCCCATCGGCCCCTTCGCCTTTACACCGTCAGACCGAGATCGAGACCGGGCCACCGACCGCACGGCGTTGCGGGTTCGGACCGGGCTCCAGGCCATTGAGGATCGCCATGCTGGAAGGACTACCGCCGAACGACGCCACCCATGTGATGCGTCTCAGCGCCCCCGAGCGCGAGGCGCGCCGCGTCGCCGACTTCCTGGCGGAGAATTTCGATCCGGCGGAAGTGGCTGTCGCCAATTTCGAGCAGCCGGACGGCACCTGGGCCATCGAACTCTATGCCGGCGAGGCGTTCGATCCCGAGCGCATCCGGGAATTGGTGGTGGTGGCCGCCGGCGAGGAGATGGCCGCGCAGGTCACGTTCCACGCCATTGCGGAGACCGACTGGGTGGCGGCGAGCCTGGAAGGCCTGGCGCCGGTGCGCGTGGGCAACTTCATCGTCCATGGCAGCCATGATCGCGCCCGGGTGCCGGTGAACGCCATCGGCATCGAGATCGAGGCGGCGCTCGCCTTCGGCACCGGTCATCATGGCACCACGCAGGGTTGCCTCGCCGCGATCGCGGACATGTCCAAGCGCGGTCGGCCGCGGCGAATCCTGGATGTGGGGACCGGCACGGGCGTCCTCGCCATTGCCGCGGCGCGGCAGTTCCGGCGACCGGTGGTGGCGAGCGATCTGGATTGGGTGGCGGTGCGGACTGCGGGCGAGAATGCGGCGGCCAATGGGGCCAAGGCGTTCATCACCATGCATCTGGCCGCTGGCGTGGATGCGCGGGTGATCCGCGCCGCGGCGCCTTATGATCTGATCCTGGCCAACATCCTGCTGCCGCCGCTGAAGCGGCTTGCGCGCCCGGTGCGCCCGTTGCTGGCGCCGGGGGGATGGCTGGTGCTGTCGGGATTGCTGCCGTCCCATGCCAATGCGGCGCTGGCCGCCTATCGGGCGCAGGGACTGAAGCTGGTGCGGCGACGCGACATCGAAGGCTGGACCAGCCTCATCCTGTCGGAGACGGGCCGTTAGGCCGACGGGTCGTCATGGTCGGGACGGCGGGCACCCGGTTACGGGTGACCCTGTCGTCTTTCCCGAACGCAGCCCCGGTTCGGGGCACGCCACCGTGGACGGAGACGCAGAGGCCAGCTCAGAGCAGCGGGTAGCGGCCCGTGCGCTGCACATACTTCAGCACTTCGCGCTCGGCCTGCTCGGTGCGGGCGGCGATGATGGCATCCAGCACGCGGGCGAAGAAACCCTTCTTCGGCTCGGCATTGACGTTGCCCTTGGCGGCCACGGCGACCGGCGAGAACTTCGGCGAAGAATAGGTGACGGCGCTCATGACGCGGCCTTTCGCGGTGCGGACGTCCAAGGCGGACGTCTAATGCACTGCAAGGTAGACCATGTTGCGGCGCAGCGGAAATGATAGGTCAGCATGCCTGACCTGCACCAAACGCAGACATGCCTGCCGATGAGGCAGGCATGTGGTTAATGCAGTGTTGATCGCGGTTTTCGCGAGACGGCTCAGCAGCGCGCCATCATCCCGACGCTGCGTCCGATCCCATCGGGCGTGGGCAGTGCAGCATGGGCCGAGCGCATCAAGGCGACGCGCTCGAGGACTTCATCCGGCATGGAGCGGGCGCGACGCGTGGTCATGTCCACATGCAGGGCAATCTGCTCCGATGTGGCAGCGACCCAGCCTTCGGCGCCGTGATGCAGGGTTTCGAACAGGTGCAGCCGCTTGTCGTCATAATCGACCAGCCGCAACGTGGCCCGCACCGGAGCGCCGGGGATCAGTTCCCGAATGAATCTGGTGTGGGTTTCCACCGTGAAGAAGGATGCGCCGCGCTGCGGGGCCGCTCGCGGGCCGAGGCCGATCAAGGCCAGCGCCTCGTCAAATGCGCGGTCGAACATCAATGTATAATAGGCCGCGTTCAGATGGCCATTATAGTCGGCCCAGCTGGGCTCCACCGCCATCGCCGATGAGACGAAGGGGGCGAAGAACACGGGCTCGAAGTCCAGTCGGTTCAGCATGGAGAGACCTCCGGTTGGAGAAGGTGCTCGTCGGATAGTCAGTGTGCCGCTACCGGCAGCATTGGTCACTGCCGAAATGGCGTAAGATTGGCGTCATTGCGGATTCGACTGGCATCCTGGTCCCGCCGGATCGTTGTGGTGCCGCTGCCATTTGCAGGTGGCACGCGGCTCGATACACTCGGCAGCAAATCGCTCTGCCACATATATTAAGGAATTCTAGATGCTTGGTGTGGCTGCGAAGACGCCGGCGGCTGGCGGCGAAGGTGTGGCAGAGGCCATTGCGGAGCTCACCCGCCTTTTCGGTAACAAAGTCGTGATCTCATTGGCTGTGCGCGAGCAACACGCCAATATCACTACGTTTCTACCGAATGAACCGCCGGATGCGGTGGTGTTTGCCCAGAGTATTGCTGACGTTCAATCCATTGTGCAGATCTGCGCCGCCCATAAGGTGCCGGTCATTGCCTGGGGCGCCGGGACATCGCTCGAAGGGCATGTGAACGCCCCGTATGGCGGCGTGTGCATCGATTTGTCCGGCATGAACCGGATCCTCGCCGTTCATGCAGATGATCTGGATTGCGTCATCGAGCCGGGGGTGACCCGCAAGCGCCTCAACGAGGAATTGCGCGACCAGGGCCTGTTTTTCCCCATCGATCCCGGCGCCGACGCCTCGCTGGGCGGCATGGCGTCCACCCGCGCCTCCGGCACCAATGCGGTGCGCTACGGCACCATGAAGGACAATGTGCTGGCCCTCAAAGTGGTGATGCCCGACGGCAAGCTCATCACCACGGCGCGGCGCGCCCGCAAATCGTCCGCCGGCTACGACCTGACCCGCCTCTTCGTCGGCGCGGAGGGCACGCTGGGCATCATCGTCGAGATCACGCTGAAGCTGTATGGCATCCCCGAGTCCATCGTCGCCGGCGTGTGCCCGTTCCCCACCATCTCGGACGCCTGCACTGCGGTGATCCAGACCATCCAGTCGGGCATTCCGGTGGCCCGCATCGAATTGCTGGACGAGGTCCAGGTCCGCGCCTCCAATGCGTATGCCAAGCTGGACCTGCCGGAGACGCCGCACCTGTTCCTGGAGTTCCACGGCACCGGCGCCGGGGCCGCCGAGCAGGCGGAACGGTTCGGCGAAATCGCCGCCGACAATGGCGGCGGCCCGCTGGTCTCCGCCGGCAAGGCGGAAGACCGCACCAAGCTGTGGCAGGCCCGGCACGACGCCTATTGGTCGGCGCTGCCCCTGAAGCCCGGCGGCAAGGCGGTGGCCACCGACGTGTGCGTGCCGATCTCGCGGCTGGCGGAATGTGTGGAGGCGACCAAGGCGGACATTCTGGACATGGGCCTGATCGCGCCCATCGTCGGCCATGTGGGCGATGGCAACTTCCATTGCACCTTGATGGTGGACGTCAATGACGAAGCCGATGTGGCCAAGGCCGAGGTGTTCATGAAGCGCCTGGTGGAGCGGGCGCTGGCCATGGAGGGCACCTGCACCGGCGAGCATGGCGTGGGCGAAGGCAAGAAGAAGTATTTGCTTGCCGAACATGGCGCAGGCACGCTGGACGCCATGCGCGCCCTCAAGCAGGCGTTCGATCCCGACAACATCATGAACCCGGGGAAGATCCTGTGAGCACCTCGCCCTGAGCGCGCCCGGTGCGTCGCCAATGACCGAAAGTCAGGTCCACCGCCACAGTGCCGACGCTTCCGCCGGCCATAGCGGAGCATGAAATGAGGGCAGGCGCTTGCAAGCCATTCTGATCGGCCTGGCCACGGCGGTGATCGTCGTCATCAGCGCTGCGTTCGCGGCGCCGTTCGTGGTGGACTGGACGGCCTGGCGCAGCGTCTTCGAGGCCGAGGCCAGCCGTGTCGTCGGGGCCCCGGTGGTGATCCGCGGGACCATCGATGCGGAACTGCTGCCGTCCCCGCGGGTGGTGCTGCGCAATGTCTCGCTGGGCACCGACACGGTGTCCACCGGCGGCACCGCCCGCGAAGTGCGCGCGGATCTGTCCCTGGGGGCGCTGGTGCGCGGCCAGGTGGAAGCCAGCAACCTCACCCTGGTCTGGCCGCGCCTGCGCCTGGTGCTCGACAGCGCCGGACGCCTCGCGGCGCCCCCCGGAGCCAGCAGCGCCGGCGGCTTCTCCATCGGCCAGATCGTCATCGATCACGGCGAGCTGGATCTTCTGGACCGCGGTGCCGACCGCACCGTGCATCTCACCGATCTCAACCTGAAAGGCGAGATCCGCTCCACCCTCGGCCCGTTTCGTCTCGACGGCGAACTCACCACCGGCGGCGAGCGCTATGCCGTGCGCACGAGCCTCGGCCGCCTGGGTGAGGACGGCGGCAAGCTGCGCCTGATCGCTGACGGACGGACCCGGCCCTTCGGCATCGATCTCGACGGCATGCTGCGCTTGTCCGGCGGCACGCCGCGCTTCGAGGGCAAGGGCAGCCTGGTCCGCAAAGGCGAGAGCGGCCCCACCGATGCCTGGCGCCTGTCCGCCGTCGTGCGGGCCTCCCCGGAAGCCGTGGTGGCCGATACGCTGGACCTGACCATGGGCGAAGACACGCGGCCCGTGCAATTGTCCGGCTCCGCCCGTTTGTCCCTGGGCCGGGCGGTGGGCCTTGATGCGGTGCTCAATGCCCGCAGTCTCGATGTGGACGCCTTGCGCCCGGTCACGCCCGGCGCCGCCCAGACGCCGGCGGAGGCGCTGGCGGGCCTGGTGGCCACCTTCGCCGCCCTGCCGGCCCCCGATGTGACCTCCCGCATCGGCATTGCGGTGGACCAATTGACCCTCGGCGGGACCGTCATCCGCGATGCGCGCGCCGATCTCACCGGCACCGCCCAGGGCTGGCGCATGGATAATGCCGAAGCCAAGCTGCCGGGCCAGACCGCGGTGCGGCTGTCGGGTGTGCCCGCCCGCGGCGCCGCCGGCTCGGACTTCGGCGGCGACCTGCTGCTCACCGCCGACGACCCCGGCACCTTCCTGCGCTGGGCCGCGCCCCGTCTGCCGGCGGACTATGTGTCCGCGGTGAAGGGGCCGGTGCGCATCGCCGGCCGGATCAGTGCCGGGGCCGGCCGCTATGGCGTCACCGGGCTCGATGCCAGCTTCGGCCCCTCCCGCATCCGCGGCGCCGCGTCCCTCACTCTGCCCGCCGCGACGGCGGCGGCGCGCCTGGATGTGCAGCTGGCGCTGGACGGGGCGGATCTCGACCCCTGGATCGCCGCCGGTCGGCGCGGCCTTTCGGCCAATGCGCTGCCGCTGGAGGGCACGCTCGTGCTCGACGGCACCAATCTGACCCTGTCCGGCCTGCCTCTGCGCGGTCTGGCCGTGACGGCACAGGCCAGCGGCCAGGCCTGGACCGTCAGCCGCTTGGGGCTGGATGATCTGGCCGGGCTCAAGATTACCGGCACCGGGCAGTTCGAGACCCGTGCGGCCCTGCCGACGGGCCGTCTCGCGCTCGCCATTGCCGGCCCCAAGGCCAATGGTCTGGTGCCGCTGGCCCGCCTCGTGGCCGGAGCGGAGACGGCGGACGTGGTGCAGCGCCTGTTGCCCGTGGCCTCGCCGGTCCAGATGACCAGCACCGCCACCTGGGGCGAGAACGGCGCCCACAGCCTCACCACGGAGGGGACGCTGGGGCAGATTTCCGGGCGGGCCGCCTTCGCCCGCACCGACGGGGCGGCGCCGAGCAAGGTGGCGCTCGCCCTCGCCGCCACCGATGGCGCCAAGGCGCTGGAGGCCGCGGGCCTGCCCGGCCTGCGCGCCGGTGTCGGTGCGGCCAAGCTCGACCTCACCATCGATCCTCGTACGGACGGCACCGCCGGATTTGACGGCCGGCTGGCGCTGGGGGATGCGGTGGCCAGCGGGAGCGGCACGGTGCGGCTGGGATCCGACGGCACCATCCTGCCCACGCTGGAGATGCAGCTGGAGGGCCCGGATCTGGCGCACCTTCTGGCGGCCGCCGGGGCCACCGATGGCGCGGTGCCGGGGCGTCTGGCCTTCGGCCTGTCGCGCACCGGCGCCCTGTGGCGCTTCGAACGCGTGACCGGGACGCTGGCGGGGGCGCCGCTCACCGGCGCTCTGGATCTCGATCCGGGCACGCCGCCCAAGGTCAACGGCCGGCTGGAACTGGAGACCTTGTCGGTCCCGCACCTGATCGGCTTGTGGAGCGCCCGCAGCATCGGGCCGGATGTGGGCGGTGGCCCCTGGTCGGGGGCGCGCTTTGCGCCCGCGGCGCCGGCGCCCGCCGCTTTTCTCCTGGATCTGGTGGCCAAGCGGGTGGATCTCGGAGGGCCGTACACGGTCACCGAGGGCAAGGCCCGGCTGGTGGCCGACAGCGGGACGTTCGAGCTGCGCGACCTGTCCGGCACGCTGGGGTCCGGCCATGTGGCCGGCAACCTGGCGCTGCGGCGCCGCGGCGATGGTCTGCAGGCGGACGGTCGGCTGACGCTGGATGCGGTGGAGAGCGGCCTGATCCTGGCGCCGCTTGCCCCGCGCGCGCCGCCGCGGGGGCGGGTGACGCTCGCCCTCGATCTGGTGGGCAACGGGCGCACGCCCTTGATGCTGGTGCAGTCTTTGTCGGGTCAGGGCACGCTGGGGGTGCAGGATCTGGAGGTTCCGGGCGCCGATCCCAAGGCCATCGAGACCGTGCTGGCGGATACGGCCGCAGGCCCGCCGCCCGACGAGCGGCGGACGGCCGCCCTGCTGGAGCGCGCGCTCGCCAAGGGCCCGCTGCGCCTGCCGTCCGTGGAGGGCACCTTTGGGGTGGTGAGCGGCGTGGCGCGGCTCTCGCCCGTGCGGGCCACCGCTGCCGGCACCCGCGTCGCCCTCTCCGGCACGCTGGATCTGGCGCGCCTCCTCCTCGAAGCCAATCTGGATCTGGAAGGGGCGGATGTGGCCGGCGCGGTGCCCAGCGGCACCATCGCCTGGCGCGGCCCAGTGGCGGCGCCGGAGCGGCGGGTCACCGCCACGTCGCTCACCAGCGTCATCGCCATGCGGGCCATCGAGCGGGAGACCCGTCGGCTGGAGGAGCGCCAGGGGCTGGCGCCGGTGGCGCCCGCCCCTCCGGCCAATGCGGCCACCAGCCCCGCCGCTGCGCCTGCCCCTGCGGCGCCGGCCCCTCCCGTGGTGTCCGCGCCCGCGCCGGTGGCGTCTCCCGCCGCCCCCCCTGCTGCCCCGTCGGTAGCGCCGACCCCGCTGCCGCCCGCTGCCGCCCCTGCGACACCGCTCGCGCCCGCGGCGCCCGCAGTTCCCGCCGCGCCGGCCGCTTCGGCACCGGCTGCCATGCCGGCGGTGCCCTTGCCCCAGCCGGCACCGCCAGGTCCGCGCAGCGAGCCCCGTGCCGCCGAACCGCGCGCCGCAGAGCCCCGCGCGGCGGAGACGCGCGCACCCCCGCTGCCGCCCCCGGTGGAGATCAGTCCCACCATCCGGCCCCGGCCGCTGCGGCCGGATGCGGACGCCCCCGCGCCGCCGGCGCCTTTGATGGGCGGATTCGGCGTCATGCAGCGGCCACCGGGCCTGGTCCCGGAATAAGGCGCGCCGCTTTGGACGCGGGTGACGCCAGAGCGTTTTCGAGCGAAGTGGATCCCGGTTCGCGTGAAGAAAAACGCGACAAAACAAAGAGATAGAGACTTTCACCGATGCGAAGAAACGGGGAAATGCTCTAGATGCGGTCCAAGGTCACGTAGCTGACCGGAAACTGGTCGTCCGGCCCCTGGATGGGGCCCGTGCGGTCGCTTTCCAGCCAGAGGGCCGGATCGTAGGGGGGCAGGCGCACATCGCCCTCCGGCGCGGCATGGACCCGGGTCAGGTGGATGCGCCGGGTCAGCGGCAAGGTGCCGGAGAACACGCCGCGCCCGCCGATGACCATGATCTCGTCGGCCGTCATCTCGGCAGCGGCTGCATCCGCCAGCGCCAACGCCGCCTCCAGGGTGCGGCCGACGCGCACGCCATCGGGCGGCGCAAAGAAGGGATCGCTGCTCACCACCACCGAGATGCGGCCCGGCAAGGGGCGGCCGATGGAGGTGAAGGTGTTGCGCCCCATCAGCATCGGCTTGCCCATGGTCAGCGCCTTGAAGCGTTTCAGATCCGAGGGCAAGTGCCACGGCAGGGCTTGATCGCGGCCGATGACGCCGTTTTCCGCCACGGCGACGATATGGGTCAGTGGCAGCATCAACGGGCCTCGGCGGGATGGAGCAGGGCCAAGGCGCGTTCGGCCGCCGCAAGGCCGGACAGATGGGCACCATGGCAGGTGGAGAAGGCGTGCTCGGACACCGCCTCGCCGGCGAAGAACACCCGATCCCCCAGCGGCGCGAACAGGGTGGCGCGTGCGGTGCCATGGCCGGGCAACGCGCTGGAATAGCCCCCGCCGATCAGCGGATCGCTGGCCCACGTGGTGGTAAAACTGGCGTGCAGGCGCCGCCGCAGATCCTCGCCGAAGGCGGCGCAGAGCGCATCCAGCGCGGCGGCGGTCATGGCGCCATGGCCGGCGGCCACCAACTGCGCCCCCGCATCGCCCGCCACATGGCCGATGGCGGCGGGGCGGGCACCGGGCAGAATCTGGAACTGGATCGGCGAGACGGCCGGGTCGGCGAGATCGAGCACTCCGATGCTGGCGGGGGCAGCGACCCCGAATACGTCGCGATCGAAGCTGAGGGCGATCTTCTCTGCGACCCCCAAAGGCAAAGCCGCGACGGCAGCGGCCAACTCCGGCGGCAGAGCCGGCGCGAAGGCGATGCCGCCGTTGGCGAGGACCTGTGTCGAGACGGTCACGATCACGGCGCGGGCGCAGAGGGTTCCCGCGTCGGTGACGACCCGGACCCCTTTGCCGGACCAATCGATCTCCCGCACCGGGCAGGCGAGGGTCACCGGCACCTCTGCCCCATGGGCCCGCACCAGGGCGCCATAGCCATCGGTCACCGGCCAATTGAAATCGGTGTCGTGATAGGCGGCATAATCCACGCAGGAGATGCGTTCCGGCGCATTGGCCGACATCAAGGCGAACCAGCTGCGCACCAGCGGGTCCCAGCGGGTGTCCCGCTCGGTTTCGCCCCAGACTAAGGCGGCGGAGACATCCCGTCCCGCTTCGCCCGCGGCGCGCACCGCGTCAAAGGCGGCCTCGACGGCCGCTCGGGCCGCCTGGGCTTCCGCCGCATCGGCCCAGCGCCGGCCCAGATGCAGCCGGCGGCTGGCGCGCCCGTCGCTGGTGCGATAGCGAAACCCGAGCGCATCGGCGATGGGCACGAAGGGATTGTCGTGGGCGGAATGCAGCCAGTGGCACCCCTGATCCCAGGGCTGGCCGAGGCTCACCGTATCGGTGTAGGCCCGCCCGCCGGTCCGGCCCGCGGCTTCGAGCACCCGCACATGGGCGCCGCCGGCGCGCAGGGCGCGTCCCGCCGCAAGGCCGGCCGCACCGGCGCCGACCACCACCACATCGCATTCGGCTGTCATGGCAGGACACTCATGCAGAGGCCATCCGTGCCGCATGGGGCGCGCCGACGGCGCGAACTGGCCCGACGCGGGGGACCGACGGTCTATTTCTTGCGATTATTTCTTGCGGAAGACGTCCAGCCGCACCACTTCGGCGCCGCCCGAGGGGGCGGCGGCATCGTCGGCTGCGGCGTCATCCTTGGATCGGGCCAGATCGGTCCGGGCGGCGGCAAGTCCCGAGGTGACCGTCGGCTCGGACCCGGCGCCGCGCGGGCGGCTGCTGGAGAGCATGACCGGAGCGGCGGTGTCCTGGGCGCCGTCGATCTCCGGCTCCTCGTCCGGCGTGCCCAGATCGAACTGGAGGCCGAACTTCACCGAGGGGTCGAAGAAGCCCTTCATGGCGGAGAAGGGAATGAGCAGCTTCTCGGGCACGCCGCCGAACGACAGGCCCACTTCCAGGGCATGCTCGGTGACCGTCATGTCCCAGAACTGGTGCTGGAGCACGATGGTCATGTCCTCGGGATACTGCTCGCGCATGCGCTGCGACAGCCGCACGCCGGGGGCGCGGGTATCGAAGGACAGATAAAAATGATGATCGCCGGGCAGGCCGTCGCGGGCCACATCGGTCAGCACGCGGCGCACGACGCCACGCAAGGCTTCCTGAGCGAGGAGATCGTAGCGGATATGGTCGACCGGCGGCATGGGCCCTGCTGAATGCTTCGGCCGGAGCGGGTGCTCGCCGCCTCGTGCCGCGACAGCTCCGCGTCTAGACGGGTCCGCGATGCGAGAAGGTCCGCTCAGAACGGACGCGACGTCCGCTTCACCTCCCCCGGAACCGGCCGCTCCGCAGGGAAGTGGAGGCTTCTGTTGCCAGGTGCCTCCGAACCCCGCCTAGCCAGTGCTACCCGGTAGGACTTTTATTTCGGTACCTTTACCGCTCACGCGGCAACGGCAACCGGAGCATAGTTGTCATTCGCAACTATAGGTCGGCCCGATATCGGCGGAACCATGCCGAGCGAAAGAATGCTCTTTACACCCTCGTCGATCCTATTTCGCCCCCGCCGGAGCCCAGCGGGTACGGCGCTTTTGCGCCGCACTCTGGGCTTTGGTGGAGGCGCCGGGTACTGCCCCCGGGTCCGAAAGGCTTATTACAACAACCATTTATCGCCATATCCGACTTGCGTCGGCACGATCAATATAGGCGCCGTCGCCGGCCGATGAAAGGGGCGCCTGCGGATAATCCCGGCTGTTGTGCGCGGGCGCTTCCGAAACGTCATGTGGGCAGCGGGCGCCCCGGCGCGCCGAGGTCAGGCCGCCGCTCCGAGTCTCTCACTCCGAGGACAAGGGGTGCAGGTCGCGCACCATGCTCTTCAGACGCTCGTCGAGAATGTGGGTGTAGATCTGCGTGGTGGAGACATCCGCATGCCCGAGCAAGGTCTGCACGATGCGCAGATCGGCTCCGTGGGCCAGAAGATGGCTGGCAAAGGCATGGCGCAGCACGTGCGGCGACAGGATCGCGGGGGGCACGCCGGCCGCC
Organism: Azorhizobium sp.; assembly: GCA_965227945.1. Taxonomy (GTDB): domain Bacteria; phylum Pseudomonadota; class Alphaproteobacteria; order Rhizobiales; family Xanthobacteraceae; genus Azorhizobium. The sequence continues at coordinate 1,591,860 of CBDDGQ010000006.1, forward strand.
ACCGCCAGGTCCTTCAGTTCGCGCGCCGCATGCTGCCGCGTCAGGTGGCCGGCCTCGGCGGCGGTGGGGAACAGCCATTTGGCGGCATCGAGCCCACTGGCCTTGCGGGCCGCCAGATAGGCGGCCATGGCGGCCTTCGCCGGCTCGCTCAAAGGCACCAGCCGTTCCTTGCCGCCTTTGCCCTGCACCACGATGGCCTCGCGCGCCCGCGCCGCGGAGGCCGGGAGGCCCACCAGTTCCGACACCCGCAAGCCGGTGGCGTACAGCAGCTCGATGATGCAGACGGTGCGAAGCCGGCGCAGCGTCTCGGCCGGCGGGGCGGGTTCGGCGGCGCGCAAATGCGCGGTGTCGATCAAGGCGCCCACCTGGTCGACGCTCAGCACCTTGGGCAGCGGCCGGCCGCGCTTGGGGCCTTCGAGCACCGCGGCGGGATCGTCGCCGCGCCTGCCCTCCGCGAACAGGAAGCGGTAGAGCTGCCGGATCGAGGACAGGCGCCGGGCCACGGTGGTGGACTTCAGGCCCCGGTCGCTGAGTTCCGCCAAATAGGCGCGGATGTCAGCGGTTTCCGCCGCCGCGATGGTGCGGGCCCGCACGCTGAGGAAATCGTCGAAATCCGCCAGATCCCGGCCATAGGCGTCGAGGGTGTGCGGGCTCGCCCCGCGTTCCACCGCCTGCATGTCGAGAAACAAGGCGATGGGGCCGGAGGCGCTCATCGGCCGGCGGTCACTTCGCGTAGCGGTCGTTCGGCACGATGAAGGTGGCGTCCCGGGTGACCGGCTGCACCATGGTGGCAAGCGCCCAGATGCCGCCATAGCCAAGGCCCGCCAGAATGGCGATGACCAGGAGAACGCGCAGGAGGCTCGGCACGGGCTATCTTCCGAATCGCGCTGGATACAAGGTCCCGACTGGTCGCATGCAATGGCGGCGCTTTCAACCGCCATTGCCCCCTCGTCATGGCGATGGTAGGCCGGCATAGCATCCGGGGCGGGTGCCAGAGTCAGGGAGAGAACGGTGGGTGGTGACGTCGGCCGCAGCAGGGCAGAGGGCAGCGCAGCGGCGCCCGACCGGCTGCTGGTGGAGCGCCTGGGCGCCCGCTGCATCGTGCTGGTGGGCATGCCGGGTGCCGGCAAGTCCTCCGTCGGCCGGCGCTTGGCCAAGCGCCTGGGCCTGCCGTTCACGGATGCCGATGAAGAGATCGAGCGCGCCGCCGGCATGACCATTCCGGAGATCTTCGCCAGCCGCGGCGAGGCGGAATTCCGCGAAGGGGAAAAGCGGGTGGTGCAGCGCCTGCTGCAGGCCGGCCCCAGCGTGGTGGCCACCGGCGGCGGCGCCTTCATGAATGCGGACACCCGCGCCGCCGTGGTGCGCCAGGGCATTTCGGTCTGGCTGTGCGCCGACCTGCCGATCCTCCTGCGCCGCGTGCGCAAGCGCACCGACCGCCCCCTCCTCGCCGATGGCGATGCCGCCGAAAAGCTCGCCGCCTTGCTGGCGGCGCGGGCCGACACCTATGCCTTGGCGGACGTGCGGGTGGATTCCCGCGACGCCTTGCACGAGGCGGTGGTGGAGGATGTGCTCATGGCCATTGCCGGGCACCTGGAACAGGGGCTGGCGCCGCGCTCAGCCGCCGGGGCACCGTGACGCCCGCCCCGACCCGAGACACCCTCTTATTCCGCCACGCATGCGGCGTGACTTTCTGATCTGTCAGGACGTGAGATGACCGACTCCTCTTCCACCGCCGCTCCGGCCTCCGACCCCCAAATGGTGCGTGTGGCTCTGGGCAGCCGGGCCTATGACATCGCCATCGGCCCCGGCCTGCTGGCGGGCATCGGCGCGCGGATCGCGGCGCTGCGGCCCGGGGCGCGTGTGGCCATCGTGACCGACCAGAATGTGGCCGAGCGCCATCTCGGCACCGTGGAATCGGCGCTGGCGGCGGCCGGTCTCGCCTCTTCAACGGTGGTTGTGACGCCGGGCGAGGGCACAAAATCCTATGCCGGCTTGCAGCAAGTGGCTGAAGGTCTGATTGCCGCCCGCATCGAGCGGCGCGATCTGGTGCTGGCGCTGGGCGGCGGCGTGGTGGGCGATCTGGCCGGATTTGCTGCGGCCGTGGTGCGGCGCGGGGTGGATGTGGTGCAGGCCCCCACCACCTTGCTGTCACAGGTGGACTCCTCCGTGGGCGGCAAGACCGGCATCAACTCGCCCCAGGGCAAGAATCTGGTGGGGGCCTTTCATCAGCCGGTTCTGGTGGTGGCCGATACGGCAGCCCTGGATACTTTGCCGGCACGAGAGCTGCGCGCCGGCTATGCCGAGGTGGCGAAATACGGCCTGCTGGGCGACGAAAAGCTGTTCGGCTGGCTGGAGGGCGCGTGGCGCGGCATCCTGTCCGGCGACGGTGATCGGGTGGAGGCGGTGGCGGCCTCCTGCGCCGCCAAGGCGGCCATCGTCGCCCGCGACGAGACCGAGACCGGCGATCGCGCCCTGCTCAACCTTGGCCACACCTTCGGCCATGCGCTGGAGGCCGGCGCCGGTTTCTCGCAACGGCTGCTGCATGGCGAGGCGGTGGCCATCGGCATGTGCCTGGCGTTCGCCTATTCCGCCCGGCTTGGCCTGTGTTCGGGCCAGGATGCGGTGCGCGCGCAGCGCCATCTGGAGGCGGTGGGCCTGCCCACCCGCATCGCCGACGTGCCCGGCGAACTGCCCGACACCGACGGCCTGATGACGCTCATCGCCCAGGACAAGAAGGTCTCCCGCGGCCAGCTCACATTCATCCTGGCCCGCGGCATCGGCGACGCCTTCGTGGCGAAGGACGTGGATGCCGCCAGCGTGCGCGCGTTCCTGGAGGAAATGCGGGCGGCGTGAGCCGGTCTTGTGGCGCTGCAGCATAGGCAGCGCATAAGAAACCGGGGTCGGCGCATAAACGAACGCCCCATTGCCGGGAACCTCCGACCTCGCTATTTAGGCGCCCCAAGTCAACACCCGTAGTCATCACCCGTGGCGCCGTGCGCGTGCGGGAAGGGGTCAGGGATGTACCAGCCGGCCGAAACCCGTTCGTTTGCCACCGCCACCAGGGGCGCCATGGCCATGATCGCCATGACGATTCCCGTGCGTGCGGCGGGCAAACCCCTGCGCCGCGCGCGAAAATGATGCTGCGGCAGGGTGCGGGCGCGGCCCGCTGAACGGTTTTCCCATTCGGCATTTTTATCAGAGAGGCGCGAGCAATGGCTCGGCTGGTCATGAAGTTCGGCGGCACGTCTGTCGCCACCATCGAACGCATCCGCAATGTGGCGCGCCATGTGAAGCGCGAGGTGGACGCCGGCTATCAGGTGGCCGTCGTGGTGTCCGCCATGTCCGGCAAGACCAATGAACTGGTCGGCTGGTGCAAGGAGGCCTCGGCCCTGCACGATGCCCGCGAATATGATGCGGTGGTCGCCTCCGGCGAGCAGGTGACCTCCGGCCTGCTGGCCATTGCGCTGCAGGCCTTGGGCATCGATGCCCGCTCCTGGCTGGGCTGGCAGATCCCGATCTCCACCGATGATGCGCACGGCTCCGCCCGCATCCTGGAGATCGACGGCACCGCGCTCACCGGCCGAATGGATGCCGGCGAGGTGGCGGTGGTGGCCGGCTTCCAGGGCATTCATCTGCCCTCCGGTCGCCTGACCACGCTCGGGCGTGGCGGTTCCGACACCAGCGCGGTGGCCATCGCCGCCGCTATCGGCGCCGAGCGCTGCGACATCTATACGGATGTGGACGGCGTCTACACCACCGACCCCCGCATGGTGCCCAAGGCCCGGCGGCTGGATCGCATTGCGTTCGAAGAAATGCTGGAAATGGCCTCGCTCGGGGCCAAGGTGCTTCAGGTGCGCTCGGTGGAGCTGGCCATGGTGCATCAGGTGCGCACTTTCGTGCGGTCCAGCTTTGAAGATCCTGACGCGCCCCACATGGGCACCGTGGAAGCAGCCGGCACGCTGATCTGCGATGAGGAGGAAATCGTGGCAAACCAGATGGAAGCCCAGGTGGTCACCGGCATCGCCTTCGCCAGGGACGAGGCCCAGGTCTCGATCCGCCGGGTGGAGGACAAGCCCGGCATTGCCGCCTCCGTGTTCGGCCCCCTGGCCGAGGCGCACATCAATGTGGACATGATCGTGCAGAACGTGTCCGCCGACGGCCGCTACACCGACATTACCTTCACCGTGCCCACCGCCGATTATGAGCGCGCCAAAAGCGTGCTGGAAAAGGCCAAGGACAGCATCGGCTTCGAGGTGGTGCAGGGGGCGGTGGACGTCACCAAGGTCTCGGTGATCGGCATCGGCATGCGCTCCCACGCCGGCGTCGCCGCCGATGCCTTCCGGGCGCTGGCCGCCAAGGGCATCAATATCCGCGCGATCACCACCTCCGAGATCAAAATCTCGATCCTGATCGATGCGGCCTATACCGAGCTTGCCGTGCGGACTCTCCATTCGCTATACGGGCTTGATAGCTGAAATACGGCTCGGCCGGTTTGCAGTGCAAGCTGGCCGATTCGTTCCGGTTCCAGGTTAAAGTCGCCGGGGGGCGCCGTCCGCAGACCCGTCCGGGAACGCGGTCCCTGGCCACCCCTGTTCAAGGATACGGTCGATGCGTGGCGCGCTCGGCGGTCCGCGTGTGCTTCTGAGGCGCCTCCGCGAAGTCATGGCGGAGCCGGTCAGCGCGCAGGATCGCCTGGACAAGATCGTGGTGCTGATCGCTGCCAACATGGTGGCGGAAGTCTGCTCGGTCTATGTGCTGCGCGTGGACTCCACCCTGGAGCTCTATGCCACCGAGGGCCTCAACCGCGACGCCGTCCATTTGACGGTCATGCGCACCGACGAAGGCTTGGTGGGCCACGTGGCCCGCGAGGCCGAATCGCTGGCGCTCTCCGACGCGCAGCAGCACCCGGAATTCTCCTACCGGCCGGAAACCGGCGAGGAGATTTACAACTCTTTCCTCGGCGTGCCGATCCTGCGGGGCGGCAACACGCTGGGCGTGCTGGTGGTGCAGAATCGCGCCCGGCGCACCTATACGGACGAGGAGATCGAGGCGCTCCAGACCACCGCCATGGTGCTGGCGGAGATGATCGCCTCGGGCGAACTCACCGCGCTGGCCAAGCCCGGCGCCGAGCCGGCGGTCCGTCGCCCCCTGCACCTCACCGGCACGCCGCTGGCGGACGGGCTGGGCCTCGGCCATGTGGTGCTGCACGAGCCGCGCATCGTCATCACCAATGTCATCGCCGACGACGTGCAGAAGGAAACCGCGCGGCTCGACGGCGCCATCGGCAAATTGCGCGCCTCCATCGACCTGCTGCTGGAGGATGACGGCCTGTCCAAGGCCGGCGAGCATCGGGAGATCCTCGAAGCCTACCGCATGTTTGCCCATGACCGCGGCTGGATGCACCGGATGCGCGAGGCGGTGCTGTCCGGCCTCACCGCCGAGGGCGCGGTGGAGCGGGTGCAGTCCGACACCCGCGCCCGCATCATGCGCGCCTCCGACCCCTATCTGCGCGAGCGCCTGCACGATCTGGACGATCTGGCCAACCGGCTGCTGCGCGAACTGACCGGCCGCACCCGCGCCTCCGAGCGCGCAGACCTGCCGGAAAACGCCATTCTGGTGGCCCGCAACATGAGCCCGGCGGCGCTGCTGGATTATGACCGCACCCGCATCCGTGGCCTGGTGCTGGAAGAGGGCGGGGCCACCAGCCATGTGACCATCGTCGCCCGCGCCCTCGGCATTGCCGCCGTGGGGCAGGTGGAGAATGCCTCGAGCCTGGCGGAAACCGGCGATCCGGTGATCGTCGACGGGCAGGCAGGCGAGGTGCATCTGCGCCCGCCCGGCGACGTGGAAGCGGCTTATGCGGAGAAGGTGCGCTTCCGCGCCAAGCGCCAGGCCCGCTATGCGGCCCTGCGGGACATTCCCAGCATCACCAAGGACGGGGTGGCCATCGACCTGCACCTCAATGCCGGCCTGCTGGTGGACCTGCCGCACATCGCCGAGACCGGCGCGGCGGGCATCGGCCTGTTCCGCACCGAGTTGCAATTTATGGTTGCTTCCACCTTTCCGCGCATCTCCGAGCAGCTGACCCTGTATCGCGCCGTGCTGGATGCCGCCGGCGACCGTCCCGTCACCTTCCGGACCCTGGATATCGGCGGCGACAAGGTGCTGCCGTACATGCGCACGGTGGAGGAGGAGAACCCGGCCCTGGGCTGGCGCGCCATCCGCCTCGGCCTCGACCGTCCCGGCCTGCTGCGCAGCCAGATCCGCGCCTTGCTGCGCGCCGGCGCCGGCCGGGAATTGCGCATGATGTTCCCCATGGTGGCGGACGTGGGCGAGTTTGACCAGGCCAAGGCCATTCTCGAGCGCGAGCTGACCCATCTGCGCAAGCACGGCCACGCGCTGCCGGAGAAGGTGTTCGTGGGCGCCATGGTGGAGGTGCCCTCGCTGCTGTTCCAACTGGACGAGATGCTCACGCGGGCGGACTTCCTCTCGGTGGGCTCCAACGACCTGGTGCAGTTCCTGTTCGCCGCCGACCGCTCCAATGTGCGCGTCGCCGATCGCTTCGATCCGTTGTCGCCGGCCGCCCTGCGCGCCTTCCGCATGGTGGCGGAGGCCGGCGCCCGGCACGGCAAGCCGGTGACCCTGTGCGGCGAGCTGGCGTCGCGGCCGCTGGAGGCCATGGCGCTCGCGGCGCTGGGCTATCGGGCCTTGTCCTTGTCGCCCGCCACGCTGGGTCCGGTGAAGGCGATGATGCTGGAGCTGGACGTGGGCGCCGCCCGCGCCGTGCTGCAGCCGCTGCTGGATCAGACCGCGGGTGGGGTGGATGTGCGCGCGCGGCTGAAGGAATTTGCGGAGGCCAAGGGCCTGCCGCTGTAGCGCCGCGATCCGTCGCCGCCAAACGCCTGCGGCCGGGTTCGCGTTGACCTTTCTCTGTTCTGGTAACCTCTGCTGACCATGCGCACCGCCGCCCCGACCATTGTTCGTTTCGCCCCGCCGGCTTGCCGGACGGGCGCAGAGGGGGCGGCATGAGCATCGACCTGCCCACCGCCAAGCTCGACCAGGTGGTGGCCCGCCACGCCGAGGTGGAGGCGATGCTCGCCGCCGGCGCCGAGGGCGAGGAATATGTCCGGCTCGGACGCGAATTCTCCGATCTCTCCCCGGTGGTGGAGCAGGTGCAGGCGCTGCGCGCCGCCGAAAAGGATCTGGCGGAGGCCCGCGAGATGCTGGCCGATCCGGAAATGCGCGATCTGGCCCAGAGCGAGGTGGAGCGCCTGGAAGCCCAGCTCGACGCCCTCGCCAAGGAGGTGCGCGTCGCGCTCCTGCCCAAGGATGCCATGGATGAGCGCGGCATCATCCTGGAAGTGCGCGCCGGCACCGGCGGCGACGAGGCGGCGCTGTTCGCGGGCGACCTGTTCCGCATGTATTCCCGCTATGCCGCCGAGAAGGGCTGGACCGTGGAAGTGCTCTCCGAGAGCGAGGGCTCCATGGGTGGCTACAAGGAAGTGATCGCCGCCGTGCACGGCCGCGGCGCCTATGCGCGGCTAAAGTTCGAATCCGGCGTGCACCGGGTGCAGCGGGTGCCGGACACCGAAGCCTCCGGCCGCATCCACACCTCCGCCGCCACCGTCGCCGTCCTGCCCGAGGCGGAAGAGGTGGACGTGGACATCAATGAGAGCGACCTGCGCATCGACGTCTATCGCGCCCAGGGCGCCGGCGGGCAGCATGTGAACAAGACCGAGAGCGCGGTGCGCATCACCCATCTGCCCACGGGCATCGTGGTGGCGGTGCAGGACGAGCGCTCGCAGCATCGCAACAAGGCCCGGGCCATGGCCCTGCTGCGCTCGCGCATGCTGGATGAGGAACGTCAGCGCCAGGACAATGCCCGCTCGGCCGACCGGCGGGGGCAGGTGGGGTCGGGCGATCGTTCCGAGCGCATCCGCACCTATAACTTCCCCCAGGGTCGCCTCACCGACCACCGCATCAACCTCACCCTCTACAAGCTCGACGAGGTGATCACCGGCCAGGCTCTGGACGAGATCCTCGACGCCCTCATCACCGAGCACCAGGCCGGCCTCATGGCCGCCTCGGAGCGGGACTGAGGGATGTCGCCTGTGGCGCCCGTCACGGTGGGTGCCCTGCGGCGGGCCTTTGCCGCCCGGCTGGCGGCGGCGGCCATCGACAGCCCGGAGCTGGATGCCGGCCTGATCCTCGCTGATGCCCTCGGCCTGTCGGCGGCGGGCTTGCGCGCCGCTGCCCCCGACCCCGTGCCCGCGCCGGCCTTGGCCGCGGCCGAGGCTCTGCTGGTGCGCCGGCTGGCGGGCGTGCCTGTAGCCCGCTTGCTGGGGGAGCGGGAATTCTGGAGCCTGCCCTTCGCCCTCTCGCCCGAGACCCTGGTGCCGCGCCCCGATACGGAGACCGTGGTGGAGGCCGCCCTCGACATGGTGCGGGACCGGACCGCACCGCTGCGGGTGCTGGACCTGGGAATCGGATCCGGGGCGATTCTCGCCGCGCTGCTCACGGAGCTGCCGGCCGCCTGGGGATGCGGGGTCGATCGATCACCCGACGCGGCGCGGACCGCCCGCGACAATCTGGCGCGTGTGGGTCTAGGGTCGCGCAGCGCCGTCCTGGTAGGCGACTGGGCGACGCCGCTGGCGGCGACGTTCGACCTGGTGGTGTCCAATCCGCCTTACATTCCCACCGCGGACATCGCCGGCCTGGCGCGGGAAGTGCGGGAGAATGACCCCATGGCGGCCCTGGATGGGGGGCTGGACGGCCTTGTGGCGTATCGGGCCATCGCTGCTGCAGCCCCGCGCCTGCTGGCGCCGGGCGGGGCTCTGGTGCTGGAGCTGGGGTTCGGCCAGGAGGCGGATGTGGCCGCGTTGCTCTGCAGCGTGGGCATGGCGCCCACGGGACCGGCCCGAGCGGACCTGGGTGGGGTCCCCCGGGCGCTCACGGCGCGCCACCGTTAGGTCAGCATGGCGCCACGCTTGTTGCTGCGGCGCGGCGAAGGCTGAAAAAATCGCTTGGAAGGCACCGGCGAACTGGCTAGTGTCCGTGCAGGTATCGAACCGATGCGGTGGCCCGCGGGGCTGGCGCAAGCTTCCGAAGTCTGGACAGGATCTCTCGGACGCAGCGGAAGGCAAACGTCGGCGGCCCGCGAAAGTCGTGCCGCGACCGGTCTCCTCGGAACGATCAATGACGCCAGGTTCTCGCGTGCCGGACGCATCCGTGACGTTGAGGTTTGACGTAGCTTGCCGCGCAAGATGCGCGGAGCGGGGCTCATGATCACACAGATCCTGAATTCGTTGTGTCCGGACCGAACGTGACACCCGCTGAGCGCAGCCTTCAGCGGAAGGCATTCGTGAATTCATTGGGCTTTCGAAAGCCGGCCGTAGCGGACGCTGTGCCAGCGTCCGAAGACGCGGTTCGGACGCAGGCGGCGGCGGAACAGCCGAGCGAGTAGAGAACGATCCATATGCGAAATGGTCAGCAGAAGCGCATGCGCGGCCGGAACAACAACCGCCGGGGCTCCAATCCGATGACTCGGGTGTATGAGTCCAACGGTCCGGATGTGAAGGTGCGCGGAACGGCGCATCACATTGCCGAAAAGTATCAACAGCTTGCGCGGGATTCCCACTCCTCGGGGGATTATGTGGCGGCTGAGAATTACTATCAGCACGCCGAGCATTATCAGCGTCTCATCGCCGCGCTCCAGGGCCAGATGGCCACCCAGCCGGGCTTCGGCCGGGAGGATGAAGGCGACGAGGACGAGATGGACGACCTGGGCGGTTTCGATCCGCCGCAGCCCAATTATCAGCCACGCGAGCAGAACTATCAGCCGCGGGAGCAGAACTACCAGCAGCGCGACAACGGTCCGCGCGAAAATGGCCAGCGCGAAAATGGCCAGCGCGACAACCAGCAGCGCCAGCCGCGCGACAATCGCCAGAACAACAACAACCACAACGGCAATCAGCGCCGTCCCCGCGACGAGGAGGGTGGCGCCGACGGCAACTACCAGCCGCGCGAGTTCCGCGGTCCGCGCAACGAGGAGCAGTCGGGCACTTACGCGCCCCGTCCGCCCCGCGAACAGCGCCAGCCGCGCGAGGAAGGCAGCGAGGGCACTTACGCCCCCCGCCCGCCGCGCGAGCAGCGTCCGCCCCGTGAAGAGGGCGAGGGCTATGTGCCCCGCAACCAGCGTCCCCCGCGGGATGAGGCCGAAGGCGGCAACTTCGCCCCCCGTCCGCCCCGCGCGCCACGCGAAGAGGGAGACGGTGGCTACGTGGCCCGTGCCCCGCGTCCGCCCCGTGAGGAGGGGGAGTCCTACACCCCCCGCCCGCCGCGGGAGCCCCGCGCGCCGCGCCCCGTCGAGGCGGAAGCCCCGTACGTCGCCCCCGCCGCGCCTGCACCGGCTGCGGCCCCCACCCCGGCGCCCCGCGCCTCCCGCGCCCGCAAGGAGCGCGAAGAGGTGCAGCCGGAGCTGGGCCTGCCGTCCTTCATCACCGGGCCGGTGGCAACGCCGGCGGTGAAGGAGCGCGCCGCGCCCAGCACGCCGGAAGAGAGCGAGGCCAGCGAGGCGGACAGCCCGCGCTTTGGCCGTCGCCGCCGCCGCTTCCGCAATCAGGAAGAAGGCGCCGACGATGCGGCGCCCGAGAGCGGCACCGCCACGGAACCGCAGTTCGACAATTGAGCGATCCGCGCCGCAGGAGATCCTGCGGCGCGGATCAGTTCTGCCGGAAAGACGAAAAAGGCCGCTCGCGCGGGCCTTTTTTATGGGGCGGTCCTCAGTCTGAGCTGGCCGGAGTTACCCGAGCGGGGGAGCGCACCGATCGGAACGCCGCGGATCTCACAGCTTGCGCAGCTGCACCTGTTCCACTTCGTGGTCGCCGGCCTTGCGCAGGATGAGGTTGGCGCGCTGGCGGGTGGGCAGGATGTTCTCGTTCAGGTTCGGCAGGTTGATGCGGTGCCAGATCGACAGCGCGGTCGCCACCGCCTTGGATTCCGACAGCGTGGAATAGCGATGGAAGTAGGAGAGCGGATCCTTGAAGGCCGTCTCCCGCAGCCGCATGAAGCGCTCCACATACCAGTGCTCCAGCACCTCTTCGTCGGCGTCGATATAGACCGAGAAGTCGAAGAAGTCGGACACGAACGGGATCGCCTTGCCATCGCGGGGCGGACGGCCGGTCTGCAGCACGTTGAGGCCCTCCACGATGAGGATGTCCGGACGGTCCACTTCCACCGTCTGGTCGGGCATCACGTCATAGAAGAAATGCGAATAGAGCGGCGCCTTCACCGGATGCCGGCCGGCCTTGATGTCGGTGAGGAAACGCAGCAGCAGCGAGAGGTCGTAGCTTTCGGGAAAGCCCTTCTTCTCCATCAGCTTTTCGCGTTCCAGCACCGCATTGGGCAGCAGGAAGCCGTCGGTGGTCACCAGATCCACCTTGGGGGTGTTGGGCCAGCGGGCCAGCAGCGCCTGGAGCACGCGGGCAGTGGTGGACTTGCCCACCGCCACCGAGCCGGCCACACCGATGATGTAGGGCATCTTGCCCTCGCCGGTGTTGGTGTGATCCAGGAAGTGGCTCATGGCCCGGAACAGCTTCTGCGTGGCGCCCACATAGAGCGAGAGCAGGCGGGACAGCGGCAGGTAGATCTCTTCCACCTCCCGCAGCGACAGCCGGTCATTCAGGCCTTGCAGGCGGACGATTTCGTCCTGCCGCAGCGGCATGGGTGTGTCTTCGCGCAACTGCGCCCATTCCGCGCGCGTGAAGCTGCGATAGGGCGAGAGGCCGGGGTCGAGCCTTTGGTCCATCAGTGCGTTTCCTTCACGGCCGGGTCAGCCCCGTTGTCTCGAAGCTTTTTCCTCATGGCCGGATCGGCTGGTGCGCCGGGCCAGTTCAGCATGAATGTCATCCAGCGGCACGCCCTTGGCATGGAGCAGCACCGCCACGTGGTAGAGCAGGTCGGACACTTCGGAGACGAACTCGGACCGCCCGCCGGCCACCGCCGCCAGCGCCGTCTCCACCGCCTCCTCGCCCACCTTCTGCGCGCACTTGGCGATGCCCTTGTCCAGAAGGGACCGGGTATAGGAGGTGCCGGCATCCACCCGCGCCCGGTCGGCGACGATGCGTTCCAGGTCGGCGAGGGTCACGCGGTCTTCGCTCATGGGCGTCCCAGACAGGCTGTGCGTCCCGGCGGGGACGGGGTGCCGGCAGACTTGGCGAAGTCTGCCGCTGTTCGAAAGCAACTTCCACCGCCGCACAAGGCGACGGAGGTCCAACCCTGCGCCGACCGCGGCTCAGGTCTCCAGCCGCACCGGCAGGCCCGCCTGCGCCAGACGCTGCTTCGCCTCGCCCACGGTGAACGTGCCGAAATGGAAGATGGAGGCCGCCAGCACCGCCGAGGCGCCGCCCTCGCGGATACCCTCCACCAGATGATCCAGCATGCCGACGCCGCCGGAGGCGATCACCGGCACATGCACCGCGTCTGAGACCGCGCGGGTCAGGGCGGTGTCGAAGCCGATGCCGGTGCCGTCCCGATCCATGGAGGTAAGCAGCAGCTCGCCCGCGCCCAGGTCCACCACGTCACGGGCATATTGGACCGCATCGATGCCGGTGGGCTTGCGCCCGCCATGGGTAAAGATCTCCCAGCGCGGGGCCTCGCCGGGGCCGGACACCTGCTTGGCATCGATGGCCACCACGATGCACTGCTCGCCGAACTTCTCCGCCGCTTCGCCCACGAAGGCGCGGCGGGCGACGGCGGCGGTGTTGATGGCCACCTTGTCGGCGCCTGCGTGCAGCAGGGCGCGCACGTCGTCCACGGTGCGCACGCCCCCGCCCACGGTCAGCGGCATGAAGCACTGCTCGGCGGTGCGCTGGACCACATCGAGGATGGTGCCCCGGTTCTCGTGACTGGCGGCGATATCGAGGAAGGTCAGTTCGTCGGCGCCGGCGGCGTCATAGGCGCGCGCGGCTTCCACCGGATCGCCGGCATCGCGCAGATCCACGAACTGCACGCCCTTGACGACGCGGCCGTCCTTCACGTCCAGGCAGGGGATGACGCGGACCTTCAGCATGGCGGCCTCAGTTCCGTCCGGCCACGAGGGCAAGGGCCGCGCCGGGATCGAGGCGGCCGTCATAGAGCGCCCGGCCGGTGATGGCGCCGGCCAGCTTGCGGGCGCGGGGGGAGACCAGGGCCTCCACGTCCGCCAGCGAGCCGAGGCCGCCGGAGGCGATCACCGGGATGCTGACCGCATCGGCCAGCGCGATGGTGGCGTCCATGTTCAGGCCCTTGAGCAGGCCGTCGCGGGCGATGTCGGTGTAGATGAGGGCGGCAACGCCCGCATCCTCGAAGCGGCGGGCGATCTCCACCGCCGGCAGATCGGAGGTCTCCGCCCAGCCCTGCACGGCCACCTGGCCGTCGCGGGCATCAAGCCCCACGGCGACGCGGCCGGGATAGGCCTTGGCGGCGGCGCGGACGAAATCGGGATCCCGCACGGCGGCGGTGCCGAGAATGACGCGGGTGACGCCCTTCTCCAGCCACGCGGTCACGGTGGCCATGTCGCGAATGCCGCCGCCCAACTGCACCGGGATGGAGACGGTTTCCAGGATGCGATCCACCGCGGCGGTGTTCACCGGCTGGCCGGCGAAGGCGCCGTCCAGATCCACCAGATGCAGATAGCGGAACCCCAGGGTCTCGAACTCCCCGGCCTGGCTGGCGGGGTCGCGATTGAACACGGTGGCCCGCGCCATGTCGCCTTGTTCCAGGCGCACAGCGAGGCCGTCCTTGAGATCGATGGCGGGAAACAGGATCACGGGCGCCACTTCAGGAAATTGGCGAGAAGGGCGAGGCCCAGCCTCTGGCTCTTCTCGGGATGGAATTGGGTGCCGGCCACATTGTCACGGGCCACCATCGCCGTGATGGTGCCGCCATAGTCCGTGGTGGCGACGAGATCGGCCGGGTCGGCCAGTTGGAAGGCATAGGAATGCACGAAATAAGCGTGCAGGCCGTGCTCGCCCACCGCGATGCCGTCCAGCAGCGGGTGCGCCCGCGCGGGGGTGAGCGTGTTCCAGCCCATGTGCGGGATCTTCAGCGCCGGATCCGACGGGGTGATGCGGTCTACCACGCCCTTGATCCAGCCCAGGCCCGCGGTGGAGCCATGCTCCAGGCCCTGCTCGGCCAGCAATTGCAGCCCGACGCAGATGCCGAGGAAGGGCCGGCCCTTGCCGTGGACCACGTCTTCCAGGGCGTCCACCATGCCAGGCACCGCATCGAGGCCCCGGCGGCAGTCGGCGAAGGCGCCCACGCCGGGCAGCACCACGCGATCGGCGGCGCGCACCACGGCGGGATCATGGGTCACGGTGACCCGCTCGGCGCCGATATCCAGCGCCGCCCGTTCCAGCGCCTTGGCGGCCGAGTGCAGATTGCCGGAACCGTAATCAACGATGGCTACGGTCATGGGGCGTAAGGTTCCGGAAACGAGCCGATCACTTGGCGGGTGGCGGAAGCGGGCGTCGCGGCACGGGGGCCGGCGGACGGAGCTCTGGGGCGTGCGAGGGCCACCTGCGGTTGCCACTCGGCAAAGAAGCGCAGCTCGGCCTCCAACAGGTCGCGGGCGATCACCGCGCCGGCCTCTTCATATCCCCGCCAGCGCAGCTTGCGGATGCGCAGCGCCGGCAATTCCAGGGCGATCAGCGCATGGAAGCCGATGGTGACCACGCTGGCCACCACATCCTCCAGCCCGAAGCGGAGCTCGGCCACCGCCAGCAGCACCATGACCACCACATAAGCGGCGAACACCAGCCACAGGCGATAGCGCAGCAGCACCAGGGGGGCGAAAAACAAGGCGATCCAGGAGAATTTCTCCCGCACGAACTCCACGCGCTCGGCAGCGCGCAGCGGGCTGTCGCCCGCCACGTCCCGGGTCAGAACGGTCCAACTCGCCATAAGGCCTCCTTCAGCCGCCCAGGGCGCCTTTGGTGGAGGGGATTTCACCGGCGGCCGCGGCATCGATGGCGACTGCCGCGCGCAGGGCGCGGGCGAGGCCCTTGAAGCAGCTTTCGGCGATGTGGTGGGCGTTGTCGCCGTAGAGCGTCTCCACATGCAGCGTCACGCCGGCATTGGAGGCGAACGCCTGGAAGAACTCGCGCACCAGTTCGGTGTCGAATTCGCCGATCTTGGCGACCTTGAACGCAGTGCGGAACACCAGAAAGGGCCGGCCGGAAATGTCGAGCGCGACGCGGGTCAGCGTCTCGTCCATGGGCAAATGCAGATCCGCATAGCGGGTGATGCCGCGCATGTCGCCGAGCGCGCGCTTCACCGCCTGCCCAAGCACGATGCCCACGTCTTCGGTGGTGTGGTGGAAATCCACATAGAGGTCGCCCTTGGCCTCGATCTCGAGGTCGAAGCGGGCGTGGCGCGCCAGCAGGTCCAGCATATGATCGAAGAAGCCGATGCCTGTCGAAATGGCAGCTTTCCCCGTTCCGTCCAGATTGACGGCGAGGCGGACCTTCGTCTCTTTGGTCTCGCGAACGATCTCGGCGCTACGCATGGAACTCCTCCAAGGCCGCGCCTTCTAGCAGGTAGCGTGCTGCAACGCCATATGGCGGCCATGTGACAGCTGCATGCGCGCTGCGCCGGCTGTGCAGTCATGATGGCGCATGATCGCTCGGATGTGGTTTGTTGGGTCAATACTCTGGTGGGGCGGGGCGATGACAACATTTCCAACCGAGGCGGGATTGCGCCTCGCATACGACGTCATGGGCGAGGGGCCGCCCCTGGTGCTGGTGGGGGGCCTGTCCGCGGACCGGGCGTTCTGGGCCATCGCCCGGCCGCTCCTGGCCGGCTTCACCACGCTGGCGTTCGATCATCGCGATGTCGGCCACAGCGATCGGGCCGAGGGCGCCTATGGCGTGGCCGACATGGCGGAGGACACGCTGGCGGTCATGGATGCGGCTGGGCTGGAGCGGGCCCATATCCTCGGCCATTCCCTGGGCGGGGCGGTGGCGCAGGAACTCGCTTTGCGGGCGCCGGAGCGGGTGGATCGCCTGATCCTTGCCTGCACCTTCGCCCGCAACGACGTCTATTCCGCCAGTGTGATGCAGTTGTTGAAGCGCTTGCGGGCCGAGGTGGGCGATCCGGCCACCTATATTTCGGCGCTGGCCACCTTCACCCTCGGGCGCACCTTCCTGGAGGCCAATGCGCTGAAGGACATTGCGAACATGGTGGTGGCCGCCGGCCCGTTGCAGGAGGTGGCCGCCTTCTGCCGCCAGGCCGACGCCGGGCTGGCCGTGGACACGCGGGACCGTCTGGGGGCGATCACCGCGCCCACACTGGTGCTGGCCACCCCTGAAGACCGTATCTTCGCGCCGCATTTTTCCGCCGACGTGGCCGCGGGCATTCCCGGCGCGCAGCTGGTGGAGATCCCCGGCTCCGGCCACTGTCCCATGATCGAAACCCCGCAGGCCTTTGCCGAGGTGGTGACGGGCTTCCTTCAGGAGGCGTGAGGGCGATCCGGGGATGCGTTCCGTCGCGCGCCGGGGCACCTCTGGCGCCGCCGGGGCGGGTTCGTCATGATCGCGCGGATCAGTGAAGAGGCCGCAGGATGAATGTCGCTTTGTTTCGCAGTCATGCCGCGCTGTTCCTGGCGGTGTTTCTCGACATTTTCTCCTTCGGCCTGATGTATCCGCTCATCGTGAGCCTGTTCCACACCTCGGCTTTGGTGGCCGGCGACAGCCCGGTGGCGCGGGACACGCTGATGTCGCTGGCCTTCGCCCTCTTCCCCGTGGGCGCCTTCTTCGGCTGCTCGCTGCTGGGGGATCTGTCGGACGCCGTTGGCCGGCGGCGGACCCTGGTGGTCTGCATGACGGGCCTGGCGGCGGGCTATGGCCTCATGTGGCTGGCGCTGGAACTGTCGACGCTCTGGCTGTTCTTTGCCGGGCGGCTGGTGGCCGGGCTGATGTCCGGCACCTCGCCCATCGCCCAGGCGAGCATGGTGGATGCGGTGTCGCCGGAGGCGCGCGGCGATGCCATGGCGCAAGTCACGCTGGTCAATACCGTGGGCCTCATGGCCGGCCCGGCCATCGGCGGGGTGCTGGGGCATTTCGACCTGCGATTGCCGCTGGCCTTCGCCCTGGTGCTCTGCGCCTTCAATGCGGTGATGCTGGCGCGTGCCCGGTTTGGCGAGGAGACCCGCCGCCGGGCGTTTCATTTCGACTGGCGCCAGCCCTTCCTTCTGTTCGCGCGCCTGAAGGACCGCCCGCAAGTGGTGGCGCCGCTGATGTCCTTCTTTTTGTTCCAGCTGGGATTCCTGATCTATTACACGATGATCCTCATCATCATGCAGCGGTCGCACGGCTTCACCACCGCGGACATCGGCCTGTTCTCGGTGGGTATGGGTGTGGGGTTCACTTGCGGTTCGGCGCTGCTCTACAAATGGGCCAGTGCCAGGCTCACCGGCGAGCGCGCGCTGGCCGTCGCCGGGGAGGCGGGGTGCGGCATCCTCATCGTGCTGGCCGGCCTGCCATTGCCCGCCGCGGTCCAGATGGGCCTGGCCTTTCTGATCTGCGCCATCAATGTGCTGGCCTTCGTCTCCCTGCTGTCCGCCATGTCCGGGGCGGTGGACGAGACCGAGCGGGGCTGGGTGCTGGGCCTGTCCAGTGCCGCCATCGCTCTGTGCGTGTTTGGCGCCGGCCTGCTCACCAGCCTGCTGACCGTGGTGGCGCCCGGCATGCTGGTGGCAGCGGGCGGGCTGGTGCTTCTGGCCGGCATCGGGCCGGCGCTGCGCATCCCCGCCGTGCTCGCCCCGGCGCCGGTGTGAACCGACCTGCGTCCGCTGCACATTGCGCCTGCCGCGGAAGGCCTTAAGTAAGGCTGCGTCAGCGGAGCCCCTTATGCATTCCCCCGATACCATCTACGGCACCACCATCGTTTCCGTGCGCAAAGGCGACCGGGTCGCCATTGCCGGCGACGGCCAGGTGACCCTCGGCCAGACCGTCCTGAAGTCCAATGCGCGCAAGGTGCGCCGCCTGGGCAAAGGCGACGTGATCGGCGGCTTTGCCGGCGCCACGGCCGACGCCTTCACCTTGTTCGAACGGCTGGAGGCCAAGCTCGAACAATATCCCGGCCAATTGCAGCGGGCCGCCGTCGAGCTGGCCAAGGACTGGCGCACCGACCGCTATCTGCGCCGGCTGGAGGCCATGATGATCGTGGCCGATGCCCAGGTCTCGCTGGTGCTCACCGGCACCGGCGACGTGCTGGAGCCGGAGGCCGGGGTTGCCGCCATCGGGTCCGGTGGCATGTTCGCGCTGGCGGCCGCCCGCGCCCTGCTGGATCGGGAGGACGATCCTGAGGTGATCGTGCGCCGGTCGCTGGAGATTGCCGCCGACATCTGCGTCTATACCAACCGCAATGTCACGGTGGAGACCATCGGCTGAGGGCTGCGCGCCTGAGCCATCGCCGCCGCCACCTGTTGCCTGTCCCTGAGGGGCGACGCGACCTCCGCGTTGGGGCCTGAAAGACTGAAGACCATGAGCGACTTTTCTCCCCGCGAGATCGTGTCCGAGCTGGACCGCCACATCGTCGGCCAGGCAAAGGCCAAGCGCGCGGTGGCCATCGCTTTGCGCAATCGCTGGCGGCGCCAGCAGTTGGAAGGCCACATGCGCGAGGAGGTTCTGCCCAAGAACATCCTGATGATCGGCCCCACCGGCGTCGGCAAGACCGAGATCTCCCGCCGCCTCGCCCGTCTGGCCGGGGCGCCGTTCCTGAAGGTCGAAGCCACCAAGTTCACCGAGGTGGGCTATGTGGGGCGCGACGTGGAGCAGATCATCCGCGACCTGGTGGAAGTGGGCATCGGGTTGGTGCGCGAGGTCAAGCGCAAGGACGTGCAGGCCCGCGCGCACCTCGCCGCCGAGGAGCGGGTTCTGGATGCCTTGGTGGGTGCCGCCTCCTCCCCCACGACGCGGGAATCCTTCCGCCGCCGGCTGCGGGCGGGCGAGATGGACGACAAGGAAATCGAGATCGAACTCCAGGCCGGGGGCGGGCAGGGCCTGCCCATGTTCGAGATCCCCGGCATGCCGGGCGCCCAGATGGGCGCGGTTTCCCTGGGCGACATGCTGGGCAAGGCCTTCGGCGGCCGCGCCAAGCCCCGCCGGGTGCTGGTGAAGGATGCCCATCCGCTGCTGCTCACCGAAGAGGCCGACAAGCTCATCGACCAGGACGCCACCACCCAGGAGGCGATCTATGCGGTGGAGAATAACGGCATCGTCTTCCTGGACGAGATCGACAAGATCGCCGGCCGCGAGGGCCGCTCAGGCGCGGACGTTTCGCGCGAGGGTGTGCAGCGGGATTTGCTGCCGCTGATCGAGGGCACCACCGTCTCCACCAAGCATGGGCCGGTGAAGACCGACCACATCCTGTTCATCGCCTCCGGCGCCTTCCATGTGTCGAAGCCCTCGGACCTGCTGCCGGAACTGCAGGGCCGCCTGCCGATCCGGGTGGAGCTGGAAGCGCTGACGCGGTCCGATTTCGTGCGCATCCTCACCGAGACCGAGGCCAGCCTGGTCAAGCAGTCGCTGGCGCTCATGGGCACCGAAGGGGTGACGCTCGAGATCACCGCGGACGCGGTGGAAGCCATTGCCGACGTGGCGGTGGCGGTGAATTCCTCGGTGGAGAATATCGGCGCCCGCCGCCTGCAGACGGTGATGGAGCGGGTGCTGGACGATCTGTCCTTCAGCGCCCCGGACCGCTCCGGCGAGACGGTGGTGATCGACGCCACCTACGTGCGCGACCGGGTGGAAGATCTGTCCAAGAACGCCGACCTCAGCCGGTTCATTCTCTGAGGCTCAGCATCTGATGCGCGTGCGGCGCGGGCCGAGAGCCTCACGCCGCACGCCGTCATTCAGCGCAAGCCGCCGGAGACGATCAGGCTCTCGCCGGTGATCCAGCGGGCATCGTCCGAGGCCAGGAACACCGCGACCGGCGCGATGTCACCGGGCTGGCCCAGGCGGCCCAGAGGCGTGGTGGAGACCACCTGCGTTTCAATCTCGTTGCCGACGAAACCGGCCGCATGGGTGCCTTCGGTTTCCACCATGCCGGGGTTGATGGCATTGACCCGGATGTGCCGCGCCGCCAGTTCCTTGGCCAGCACCTGGGTGATGGCCTCGACCGCCGCCTTGGTGCCGGTATAGATGCTGGAGCCCGGCATCCCGAGACGGGTGACCACCGAGCCGATATTGATGATGCTGCCGCCGGCAGGGCCGAAGTGCTTCAGCGCTTCCTGGCTGGCGAGCAGCACGCCGAGGACATTGGTGTCGAACTGGCGGTGAAACTCCGCCGCGCTGACCTGTTCCAGCGGCGCCATCTGGTAGACGCCGGCATTGTTCACCAGCACATCGAGGGTGCCGAAGGCCTGTTTCGTCTCGGCGAACAGCCGCACGATGTCGTCGGACTTGGAAACGTCCGCCTGGATGGCCACAGCCTTGCCGCCCGCGGCGACAATCTCGCCCACCACGCGCTCTGCGCCATCCTTGCTGGCGGCATAGTTGACGACCACCGCAGCGCCCTCCGCTGCCAGCGCCTTGGCGATGCCCGCGCCGATACCCTTGGCAGCCCCGGTGACCACCGCGACCTTGTTTGCCAGCTTGCTCATGATTCAAGTTCCGCATCATGTGGTGACTTCGACGTTTAGATAAGCGTCGAAATGATGCGTGCAAGAAGCCTCATCGGGGTCACGGGGACTTAAATTTTTCCGAGCTGGTCCCGATAGGCCTGGAGCATCTCCCGCCGCAGCGTCAGCATGGCGAACTTCCCCTCCCGCCGGATGTCGATCAGGCCGGCGGTTTCCAGTTCTTTCATATGATGCGAAATGGTGGCCGCGCTCACCGGGTGGCTGTGCTGCAGGCAGGCGCAGGGCATGGGGGCCGACTGGGCGCCCAGCTGCTTGATGATCTCGTAGCGGCGGGGCTCCGCAAGCGCACGCGAAATCAAGGTGACCTGCTGATCTGTGAGGACGAGCGTCTGGTGCTCCGATGGGGGGACAGGGGGATGACCCTGGGGGGCGAGCGAAAAGGGCATGGGTCCCATATCAGGGCCGCAGACGGGTTTTGCAATATCGCGGCCCTGCGCCGGGGTCGGCGCGAGCGGTCCGGGAGGCCTATCCGCGCGGATGCGGCACCATGGAGGCGGGCGTCAGGCCCGCGGCTTCCAATTCGGCCAGAACCGGATCCGCCGCTACCGCCAGGGGAAGGAAAGACTGCACGATCCGCCGCACCCCCACGGCACCGCCGGCCGTGTCCCGCGTCAAGGCGGTCACCACGTCCTTTTCTTCTTGCAGGCGCCCGAGGCTATGGAGCGCCAGGGCCAGCGCGACCCGGGTCTCCGGCGTGGGATGCAACTGGAGCGGCGTCACCAGCGGGCCAGCCGCATGGGCATCGTCGCGCAAGAAGGCGGACACGGCGAGATAGGCGTCTTGCAGCGGCGTGCGCAGCGCGCCGTGGCTGCGGGCGAAGGTCAGCAGGGCTTCGCCTTGCTCGGTCTGGCCGAGACCAATCATCACGGTGCCCATTTCGGCGGCGACGTCATAGTCCAGCGGATTGAGCGTTAGGGCGCGCTCCGCCGCCGCCCGCGCGGCCTCCGCTTCGCCGCGGGAAAAATCCACCATCGCCAGCACCTTGGCGGCATACGCGCTGGTCGGGGCCAGATCCGCGGCCAACTCGGCCGCGCGCAGCATGCGTGCCAGCGTCGCCGGATCGGGCGCCGCCTCGGGATGGCGGTGGAGCTCGTCCAGCGTCATTTGCGCGGACGCGGCATGGGCCAGGGCAAAGCCGGTATGCTTGTCCAAGGCGTCCATGAGGCACTCTCGCACCTTCGCACCGGCGGCGGCATCGACGCTCCGGTTCACCGCATAGGCCTGGGCGATGCAGCCGAAGCCGGAGGGAGCGGAATCGGCACGCGCCTGCGCCCGGGCGCGGGTGGGCAGCACGCCGTAGGATTGCATCAAGGCAACCGCGATGTCCCGCACCACCCGCTGCTCCGTGGCCGGCATCTCCGCGCCGCGCCGAAGACCTTCGAACGCGGTGCTCCAGACGATGGTGCCCTCGCAGCGGTCGGTCAGCCGCACCAGCAAGGAGAAGGTGCCATCCTCCCGCCCCTCGGCCAGGCCCGACAGCGCAAAGACCGAGCGCGGCGGCGGATCCCGGCATTCCCGCAGCGGAGCTTCCTGTCCGGGCTCCATGACATCGACAAAATCAAACCGCGCCATGGCGTCGCGCAGCCGTGCCTCGATGGCATGGGTTTCCGACGGGACGGGCGCGCGGCTGCCGACGGTCTCGAACGGTCGGACATCGAGAATGGGCATGCCCAGCCGATCGGCCAGATCCCGCGGCCCTTCGCGGGTGGTGCCCAGCACGCGGGCCAGCGGGCCGGTCGGATCGACGCCATAGCGCAGGCTCGTCCAGCCCAAAGCGACGCCCAGCACCACCAGCATCAGGCCGGCCACCCAGCCGAACGGCCGCCGCCGCCGCGCCGCGGGGAGGGCGACCGGCTCCGGCAGCGGCGCCAGATCCGGATCGTCCGTACCATCGACCGGCTCACCGCGCGGTCGAAATTGCGGCACATAGCTGCCCTTCGGAATGACGATCTCGAGGGTCTCGTCCGTGCCGGCAGAGGCATAATAGCGCTCCAGCGCCCGGCGCAGACGGGTGGCCTCCACCCGCACGATGGGATCGGTCTGCGGGTCAAAGGAACTGGGGCGGCCGAGCGCCTCCACCGCAATGGTGTAGCCCTTGATCGCCTCCGCGCGACCGGCCAGCGTCGCCTCCACCACGAAGCGCAGAAAGTCCGCAAGCCGTGGCGAGGAGATGAACTCGTCGGATGCCAGCACCCGCGCCAGAGCCGAGCGTGCCGCAGCACCGGCGTCCGGGGCGGGCGTGTCGTCCGGCTGCGGATCGTCTGGCACGCCGTCGATGGGCGTGTCCGTAGCGCTCACGAGTCCCCCATCTGCCGCGGCCGCTGCCGGAGGGCGATGCGCGGCGTGGCGCGGGGACCTGCGGCCGGACCTGCGAGGGGAGCGCCGCCGAGACAAGCTGGATGACGTACGGTCATAGCGCTCTTTTCGGTCACGGCGGGCCTCTGCGCAAGGGCGATCTGGTGCGGCGGGCGTCGCAGGGGGACGTCTGCCATCGTCGGATCATATGGCCTGCTATCCACATGACCAAACGGGATGGTGGCGGCACCCTGCGGCCCTCACAGAGCTAACATCCTGGAAGATCGGGCGGATCTGAGGCTGGCCTGCGCGCGGAGCGTGTATCCAGAGGTAATATGTCACGGGACAACCCCGTTCCGCGTCCGTCCGCCGGGCGGCGGTCGCTGGCCGGCCGGTGGCGGCGGGCGCTGGCGATGCATCTGATCACGGGAGATCTCGTCGGCGGGCAACCCGCGCCCGGTGGGAGCGCAGCGCGCGTCTCGGCGGCCTCCAGGCAAAGAAAATCCCGGGGCGGCAGTTCCCCGGGATTTTCAGATGGCGTCACGCACTCGGATCTGCGCGCGCCTCTTAGAGCTTGGTTGGGGCTAGATGCGTCCGGTCAATGCCAGCACAATGACGATGATCAGCAGGACACCGACGATGCCGCCTGGGCCATAGCCCCAGCTGCCGCTGTAACCCCAAGTGGGAAGCGCGCCGACCAGCAGCAAGACCAAGATGATAATGAGAATTGTTGACATGTCCGTCGCGTCCTTCTGTCACCGCTGGCCCAAATAACGCGGGCCAGCAGCAAAGGTTCCGACAGGTGGTGCGGCGTCGTGCGGTGGGTCTCACCCGCCCCCGAGGGGCGCCGTGGCGGCGTCCAGCCAGGCGCGGGCGTCGGCCTCCAGCAGCGGTCCGATCTCGTGCGCCACACGCTGATGGTAGGCCTCCAGCCACGCGGTCTCGGGCGCGGTCAGCAGCTCGGTGGCGATCAGCCGCCGATCGATCGGAGCAAGGGTCAAGGTCTCGAAGCCCAGCACCGGCTTTTCCGCGCCGGCCACGGTCTGGGGCGCCACCAGGACGAGATTCTCGATGCGGATGCCATAGGTGCCCGCCCGATAATATCCCGGCTCGTTGGAGAGGATCATCCCGGCCTCCAGCGCCACATGGCCCAGCTTCGAGATGCGCGCGGGACCCTCGTGCACCGACAGTCCGGCGCCCACGCCATGACCGGTGCCATGTTCGAAATCCAGCCCCGCCGCCCACAGGAACTGGCGGGCGAGCGGATCCAGCTGGGCCCCGCTGACCCCCTCGGGAAACAGCGCCCGCGCCAGGGCCACATGGCCCTTCAGCACTAAGGTGAAGTGCCGGCGCATGTCATCGGAGGGCGGGCCGACGCTGAGCGTGCGCGTGACGTCGGTGGTGCCGTCGGGATATTGCGCGCCGGAATCCAGCAGGAACAGGTCGCCGGGGGCGATGATGCGGTTGCTGGGGCGGGTGACGCGATAATGGACGATGGCCCCATTCGGCCCGGCCCCGGAAATGGTGGGGAAGGAGACGTCGGTCAAAAGGCCGGAGTCGCGCCGGAAGGTCTCCAGCGCCTCCACCGCATCGATCTCGGTCAGCGTGCCCGCGGGGGCTGCCCCGTCGAACCAGTGCAGGAAGCGCGTCAGGGCCACGCCATCGCGCAGATGGGCAGCCTTCATGCCGGCGATTTCCGCCGCGTTCTTGCGCGCCTTCAGCAAGCTGATCGGATCGGCCCCCTTGGCCGCCGTCCCGCCGGCCCGCGCCACCACTTCGGCGAGGCGCACCGGCGCGGTCGCCTGGTCCAGCCGCACGGTCCGGCCGGCGGCAAAGCGCGTGAGGGCGGGCTCCAGCGCGTCCTCGCCATCGACGTCCGCCACCGCGGACAGCGCATCGCGCACGCTGTTGGTGAGTTTGGCGGGATCGATGAACAACTGCGGCCGGCCGGTGGCGGGCACCAGGGACCAGGCCAAGGGCAAGGGCGTATGCGCCACGTCGCCGCCCCGAATGTTGAACAGCCAGGCGGTGGCATGGGGATCGGAGATCAGCGCCCCGTCGATCTTGTCCTTCACCAGCACTGCCTGCACCCGCGCCAGCTTGGCGGCGACGGTTTCCCCCGCCAAGGCCGGATCGAGCAGGCGCACCGGAGCCGCGGGCGGCGCGGGGCGATCCGTCCACAGCCGGGCGATGGGATCATCGTCCACAGCCACCAGCACACTGGTGGCCGAAGCCGCGGCCCGGGCGAATTTCTCGCGGCCATCGAGGGTGGTGCGCCAGGGATCGAAGCCCAGGGACGTGCCCGTGGGCAGGTTGGCTTCCAGCCACCGCTCGGGCGGGGTCTGGGTCAGCGGCACCACGGTGAAAACCTCAGTGTCCACCTGGTCCGCGGCCTGCAGGGTGTAGCGCCCGTCCACGAACAGCGCCGCGATCTCGGGCAGCACGATCAGCAGCCCGGCCGAGCCGGTGAAGCCGGTGAGCCAGGCGAGCCGCTCTTCGCCGGGCGGCACATATTCATTCTGATGCGCGTCGGCCCGCGGCACCACATAGCCTCCGAGGCCCCGGCGCGCCAGCTCCGCCCGCAGGGTGGCCAGCCGGCCGGCCCCGGCACTGGGATCGGCGGTGACGTCGAAGGATTGGAACTGGGCGTGGAACCGAGGGGCGGGGAGGGAGGAGTGTTCGACCATGGCGCCAGCTTAGACCAGGATCGCCGGCGGTTGAAAATCCCTGGCTGCGCCGCACCCGGATCCGGGCGGGGACGCCGTGCAAATGCCGGACTGCGGGCGGGGACGGCCGTTTCCTGCGGGTGCGGGGCGGCCCGCCGCACCGGCGGTGCCCCGCCTGGAGCGTTTTCGAGCGAAGGGGATCCCCGTTGGCGTGAAGCAACCGCGCCAAACCAGAGAGATAGAGAATTTCACCGATTCGAAGACACGGGGGCATGCTCGACGCCGCCGGTGCGCCACGAACGGGGGATGGCGCAGACACCCCCTTGATGCCCCCGCCCCGCCATGTCTATGGTGCAGCCGATTGCGGGCGTAGTTCAGTGGTAGAACGACAGCTTCCCAAGCTGTATGTCGTGGGTTCGATTCCCATCGCCCGCTCCAATTTCGCGCGTCACGACGTCTCAGGACGTCCATTTGCGAAGACGTTCATACCTTGAGCGGATTTTGGCGTGTCATGCGCGCGCGAGGCGCGTCATTGCATCTCATGAAATTGTAGGCATCGCAGTTTCTTGCCAACTTGAGATGCCTACACATGGCCCTGACGTACATCGCCATTCGCCAAGCAAAGCCGAAGGACCTCGTTCACTTTTTTTTTGATGGCGGTGGTTTGTTCCTGTCTGTCAGCCCATCGGGAAGCCGGCTTTGGCGCCTTGCCTATCGATTCGCAGGGGAGACGAAGCATCCTTCGGGCCTTATCCCGCTGTTTCTCTCGCGGACGCCAGGAAGAAGCGGGACGAAGCAAACGCTCTCGCACGGTGAAGACCCGGCAGTGGTCAAGCGTAAGGAAAAGTCGCTGCTGTGGTCGCTGCGGGAAACACGTCCGGCCTCATCGCAGATGAGTACCTCGCGCGGCTGCGGCCGGCGGTCCAGCTAGAGCGTTTTCGAGCGAAGTGGATCCCAGCTCGCGTTCCGCGTCACGGTAGCGCGCGGACCGCTTGCACCACATAGGCCAAGCTCTCCACGTCGCAGAATTTCATGTCGAGGTCGAACAGGCTGGCCTTGTGCGCCGAGGGGCTGCGATCGCCGCAGGCCTCTTCCACGATGATCGGCCGGAAGTTGTGCGAGAAGGCATCCACCGCGCCGTGGCGGACGCAGCCGGAGGTGGACACGCCGCAAATCACCAGCGTGTCCACCTGGTCGTAGCGCAGGAACGTGTCCAGCGGCGTCTGGAAAAAGCAGGACGGCTTGTTCTTCAGGATGATGCGATCCTGCGGCCGTGGCCCATAGGCGGCGGGCCACTGATCGGCGCGCGGATCCTTGGTATATTGGAAGGTCTCGGCGCCGCCGATCTTGGCGTTCCACAGGCCGCGATAGGTGGGGTGGCTGCGGTCGTCACGCCGGCTGTAATAGATCGGCAGATCCAGCTCCCGGAACAGGGCCGTGAGGGTGGTGAGGGCGGCGACCAGCTCGGGCTGCTCGCGGGCGCAGAAATCATAGGCCGGATCGACGAACATCCAGGTGGTGTCGATATTGAGCAGCGCCACCCGCGCGCCGAATCCGATGCGCCGGGCAAAGCCTCCCTTTCGGAAAACCTCAAGCTCCTCATCGGGCACATAGCCGCGCCATTTCTGCAGCTTGTCCACGCCACACCTCCCCCGCGATCGCCAATGCTTGGCGCCATGCAGCGATGACGCTGTGTGCAAGGCTAACAACGGGCGGTCGCGGCAGAAACTCCAAATAACACGCATTCTGTCGACACTTTGAGCATCGCTTGGCGCACATTTGCGCATTCTGTCGACAGAATCCGGTTTACGCCGCAGGCGGCAGCGTCATGATGAGCCGGCAGCAGTTCGGCGCGCCACACGGCAGGGCCAGGAGGAGCTTCCCCTTGATTGGACATGCATCTTGGCTCGCCGCCGACAGCGCCGGCGATTCCCAGCAGGAGCTGGCCGTCAAGAAGCTGATGCGCGCCATCGCCACCGGCACCATCGAGCGCGGCGTGATCCTCAAGGAGGCGCGCCTGGCGCGGGATCTGGACGTGGGGCGTGGGGCGCTGCGCGAGGCGATCAGCCGGCTGGAAGGCCTGCAATTGCTGAAGCGCGAGCCGAACCTCGGGGTGCGGGTGTTCGATTTTGCCGCCGAGATCGACCAGATCCTGGTGGTGCGCGAAGCCATCGAGGGCATGGCGAGCCGCATCGCCGCCACCACCATGTCGAACGCCGACCTGCTCCAGCTGCGGCGGCAGGTGGATGAGGGCCTGGAGACGGCGCTCGCCGGTCGCTTTGAAACCAATACGGTGGATGACTTCCACTTCATCATCGCCCGCGCCACCGGCAATCCGCGCATCGCCCATCTGGTGTGCGACAACCTCGCCTTCCAGCTGCGCCTGGTCTGGCATGGGGCGGTGACGCATCCGGGCCGTTTTCTGGCGGCGGCGCAGGAGCATGCGGAGATCCTGGCGGCGCTGGAAGCGCGCGATCCGGAGCGGGCCGAAGCCACCATGCGGCGCCACATCGCCAACACCCGCAACTACGCCGCCGCGGTTCAGCGCAACGAGGCGGAGATCCGCGCCGACGTGCCCACCCTGCCGCGCCCGCCGCGCGCCCGGAACCCGGACCTGACCGTGGTCGTGGACCCGCCCGCCGCGCCCCACACCCCCAAGAGCCGCAAGCCAAGAATGGGACCGCAATCATGATCGAGCGTCTCAGTCGCCGACAGTTCAACCAGTTCGCGGTGGCCGGTCTGGCCGGCACGTTGGCCAGCCCGGCCCTTGTCGCTGCGGCCCGCGCCGCGGAGGACACGGTGCTGCGCGTGCGCCTGCAGGGCGACATCGGAAATCTCGATCCGGCGCGCATCTTCCAGATCGAGAACCAGACCGTGGCCGGCAACATCTACAATGGCCTGGTGAAATATGACGACGCCACCGGCGCCATCGTTCCGGACCTGGCCACGCGCTGGGACATTTCCGACGACGCCAAGGTGTTCACCTTTCACCTGCGCCCCGGTGTCAGCTGGCACAAGGGCTATGGCCCGTTCTCCGCCGACGACGTGAAGTTCTCTATTGAGCGTGTGCTCGATCCGGCCACCAACAGCAGCTACCGCGCCCAGTACGAGGGCGTGACGGTGGAGGTGGTGGACCCCACCACCGTGCGGCTTGTGCTGGAGCGCCCCAACCCGCGGCTTCTGCATCGCGTCTCGGCCTACAATCAGGGCTGGCTGGTGTCGCGCAAGGCGGTGACCGAGATCGGCCATCAGGCCTATGCCTTGCGGCCCATCGGCACCGGCCCGTTCGTGTTCGAGAAATGGACGCCGGGGCTGGAGGTGCGGCTGTCGGCCAATCCGGACTATTTCGGCGGGAAGCCGAAGCTCGACGGCCTTCTGTTCCGGGTCATCAAGGATGAGACCGCCGCCTCGATCGCCCTCACCAATGGCGAGATCGATGTCTTCTTCTCCATGCAGCAGCCGGAAGTCATCGACAAGCTGAAGCAGACGCCGGGCATCCGCGTGGAGACGCGGCCGGCGAGCTATGTGATGAATCTGGTCATGAACACCCGGGTGAAGCCCCTGGACAATCTCCAGGTGCGCCAGGCCGTGGCCTATGGGGTTGACCGCGGGGCGCTGATCTCGGGCTTCTTCCGCAACACCAAATTGCCGGCAAGCACGGCGCTCACCTCCGCCTTCCCGGAATTCACCGACGATGTGACGCATTATCCCTATGATCCGGACAAGGCGCGCGCGCTGCTGAAGGCGGCCGGGCCCGGGCCTTACGAGATCCAGCTGGCGGTGCCGGCGGTGAGCCCGTTCGACAAGATCGTCATCCCCATCGCCGACAATCTCAGCGCGGTGGGCTTCACCCCGAAGATCATGCCGCTGGAGCGCGGCACCTATCTGGCGGCGCGCAACAAGGGCACGCTGATGACCTGCGTCACCGGCGTCGCCGGGCCGGCGGATGCGGATAATCCGCTGATGGCGCTCTATGCCAAGTCGTCCTTCCCGCCGGGCCTCAACACCGCCCGCTACGACGGCGCGGAGGATCTGTTCGCCCAGCTTCAGGTGGAGCAGGACCCGGCCAAGCGTCTGGCGCTCTATCACCAGATCCAGCAGCGGACCATGGTCGATCTGCCCACCCTGCCGCTCTATACGGTCACCGTCTATGTGGCCATGGGCGCCAAGGTGCAGGGGCTGGTGCAGAACGCCCTGGCGACGCTGAACTGCGCCTCCATCTCGCTGGCAGCCTGATGACTTACATCGCGCGCCAGATCGGGCAGGCCCTTCTGACGGTGCTCGGCATCGTGGCGGTGGTGTTCTTCCTCATTCGCCTGATCCCGGGCGACCCGGCGGCCTATATGCTGGGCGACTATGCCACCGACGACGCCATTGCCGCGCTGCGGGCGCAGCTCGGCCTAGACCAGCCGCTGCCGATGCAGTTCTGGCAGTTCCTCACCCGCCTGGCCCATGGCGACTTCGGCACATCGGTGGTCACAGGGCAGCCGGCCATCGGCGAGGTGCTGGCCAGTCTCGGACCGTCGGCGGCGCTGTCGCTCACCGCCATGGCGGTGGCTATCGCGGTGGGGGTGCCCATGGGCATCCTGGCGGCGTGCCATCACGGCACGTGGGCCGATTTTGCCGTCACCGTGCTCGCCCTGGTGGGGATTTCCGCGCCGGTCTTCTGGATCGGCCTTGCCGCCATCCTGTTCTTGTCCGCCGGGCTCGGCTGGTTCCCCGCGCTCGGCACCACATCCTCCAGCAACGTGCTGGTGCAGCTGCATCATCTGGCGCTGCCGGCGATCGTGCTGGGGCTGTCGGTGAGCGCCTACATCGCCCGGCTGACCCGCTCGGCGATGCTGGAGATCCTCGGGGCCGACTACATCCGCGTGGCGCGGGCCATGGGAGTTGCTGAGCATCGGATCATCGGTCGGCTGGCCCTGCGCAATGCGCTGGTGCCGGTGCTGTCCATCATCGGCGTGTCGTTCGCCTCGTCGCTGGGCAGCGCTATCCTGGTGGAGATCGTGTTCAGCCGCCCGGGGCTCGGCTCGCTGATGCTCAAGGCGGTCCAGGCGCGCGACTATCAATTGGTGCAGGCCGGCATCATGGCCCTCGCCCTGTGCGTGGTGGTCGTGAACCTGCTCATCGATCTCTCCTACAAACTGGTTGACCCGAGGATCTGATCCGATGCGCGCGATGGTCGTGGAGCCCAAGGCATGAGACACGCACTGCGCCATCCGGCGGTGAAGATCGGGCTCACCATGCTGGTGTGCATGATCGTGTTCGCAGTGCTCGGACCGTTTCTGGTGGGGCGCTCGCCGCTCACCAACAATCTGGCCAATGCGCTGGCGCCGCTCTCCTGGGCGCATCCGCTGGGCACCGACCAGTATGGCCGCGACGTGTTCGCGCGCGTGGTGTTCGGGGCCCATGTGTCGCTGGAAGTGGCGGCCTCGGTGGTGGTGATCTCCCTGTCCGTGGGCACCATGCTGGGCGCGCTCGCCGGGTTCGTGGGCGGCCGGACGGAACGGGTGATCGTTGCCGTCATCAACGTGCTCATGGCCTTTCCGGCCTTTCTGCTGGCCCTGGCGCTGGTGGCCGCGCGCGGCTCCTCGCTGGAATCGGTGATCTTCGCGGTGGCCACCGCCTACACGCCGCGGGTGGCGTCGGTGATGCGCGGCGTGGTGCTGACCATCAAGCCGCGGCCCTTCATCGAGGCCTCCACCTCGCTGGGCATGTCGCGCACCCGCATCCTGTTCCGGCACATCATACCCAATAGCCTGCCGCCGGTGATCGTGGTGGCCACCGTGAGCGCGGCCACCGCCATTCTGGGCGAGGCGGGGCTCAGCTATCTCGGCCTCGGGGTGCAGCCGCCGACCCCCACCTGGGGCAACATCATTGCCGACGGCCAGCCCTATCTCACCTCCCATCCCATCATCTGCCTGTCCGCGGGGCTGTGCGTGGCGCTGACGGTCGTTGCGCTCAACCTCCTGGGCGATGGCCTGCGCGATGTGCTCGACCCCAGCAATCGCCAGAATACCAGCGTGAAGATGCTGTGATGCTGTACCGCCCGTCTCACCCCCCTTCGCCCGAGGATGCGCGCATGCTGGCCGGCGAGACCATCTTGTCCATCGAGAACCTGCAGACGGTGATCGAGCAGGGCGGTCATCGCGCCGGTCTCGTCAATGGCGTGAGCCTTGATGTGCGCAGCGGCGAGACCCTGGCGGTCGTCGGTGAATCCGGCTCCGGCAAGACCATGACCTTCATGTCCGCTCTGGGGCTGCTGCCGCCGTCCTGCCGGATCGAATCCGGCGCGGTCAAGCTGGCGGGAGAAAATCTGGTGGGGCTGTCGAACCGGGCGCTGCGCCGACGGCGGGGCGCCGGCATCGGGGTGATCTTCCAGGACCCCCTCACCGCCTTGAACCCGGTCTTCACCATCGGCGATCAACTGATCGAGGTCATCCGGGCGCACCAGCGGGTGAACCGGCGGGAGGCGGCGGCCCGGGCATTGGCGGCGCTGCGCCGGGTGCAGATTCCCGCCCCCGAGGCGCGCATGGGCGCCTATCCGCACCAATTGTCCGGCGGCATGCGCCAACGGGTGCTCATCGCCATGGCCACCGCGCTGTCGCCCAAGGTGCTGATCGCGGACGAACCCACCACCGCGCTGGACGTGACCGTGCAGGCGCAGATTCTCGACCTGCTGGCGGGCCTGCGCGATGAAACCGGCATGGGCCTCGTGCTGATCACCCACGATCTGGGTCTGGTGGCGAAATATGCCGACCGAGTTGCGGTGATGTACACCGGCTGCGTGGTGGAGCAGGGCCGGGTGGACGACATCTTCGCCGCCCCGGCCCATCCCTATACGCGCAATCTTCTGCGCAGCATGCCGCGGCTGGACCAGCCGGTGGCGCAGGACCTGTTCGCCATTGAGGGCCAACCGCCCGCCCCGGTACGCGAGCGCATCGGCTGCCCGTTCGAGCCGCGTTGCGATGTGGGCCGCGGGCGCGAGCCGTGCCGCACGCTGCTCCCGGTGTTGCGCCCCACCGCGGCCGGCCGCGCCGCCTGCCATTTCCCGGAAGGCCCCCAGCTCATGACAGTGGTGTCCTGACATGACGGAACATGCCCCCCTGTTGGAAGTCGCCGGCCTGTCGAAAGTCTTTCAAGGCCGCCGGTCGCTGTGGCGCACCGAAGCCGTGGTGCGCGCGGTGGACGATGTGTCCCTGCGCCTGCATGCGGGCGAAACCCTGGGCCTGGTGGGTGAGACCGGCAGCGGCAAGAGCACGCTGGGCCGGCTGGTGATGCGTCTGGTGGAGCCGACCCTCGGCTCGGTGCTGTTCGAGGGCGAAGATCTGGCGCGGCTCAGCGCGGCGGATGTGCGGGTGGCGCGCAAGCAGATCCAGATGGTGTTTCAGGATCCCTACGGCTCGCTGGATCCGCGCATGCGCGTGGGCGATCTGATCGCCGAGCCGCTCATCGTGCATGGCGCCCCCCGGAGCGAGATCGCCCACCGCGTGGCGCAGGTGATGCAGCGTGTCGGGCTCGATGCCTCCTATGCGGGGCGCTATCCGCACCAGTTCTCCGGCGGCCAGCGCCAGCGCATCGGCATCGCCCGCGCCATCGTGCTGAACCCCAAGCTGCTGATCCTGGATGAGCCGGTCTCGGCGCTGGATGTCTCGATCCAGGCACAGATCCTCAACCTGATCGCCGGCCTGCAGCGCGAGCGGGGCATGGGCATGCTGTTCATCGCCCACGATCTGGCGGTGGTGCGCCATGTCAGCCACCGCATCGCGGTGATGTATCTGGGGCGCATCGTGGAGATGGGCACGCGCGACGACATCTTCTCGCGGCCACGACATCCCTACACGACGACGCTGCTCTCGGCGGTGCCGATCCCCGATCCGGTCATCGCCCGGCAGCGCACGACCATCGCGCCCATCGGCGAGATCGGCTCGGCCACCAACCTGCCGGCGGGGTGCCGCTTTCACCCGCGCTGCCCCAAGGCGCGCCTGGTGGCCCGGCTCCAGCGCGGCCCCTCCGTGGTGGTGGAGGGCGACGTGGTGCCGAAGGCGTGCGCGACGCAGGAGCCGGTGCTGGACACCTGGGCCACCGCCCACGCCGCCGCCTGCCATTTCCCCGACAATGCGCCGGACGCCCTGCAATGAGGACCGCACCGCAATGACCATGCCCTGGGACGGGATCATTCCCGAGGCCGATCAGCAGATCTACCAGCGGGCGGGATTCGGCCGGCCGTCCCCCTGGGGGGCGCGGGCGGCGCTGATCGTCATCGACGTTCAATACCGCAGCGTGGGCACACAGCGGCTGCCCATCGCCCAATCCATGGACGAGTTCGCCACCAGTTGCGGGGACGCGGGCTGGCAGGCCATCGATGCCATGGTGCCGCTGATCGCCCGCTTCCGCAGCGCCGGCCTGCCCATCATCTATCCCTTTGTGGCGCCGAAGGAGAGCTTCGACGGCGGCCGGCTGGCCGAGAAGGTGCCGGCGCTGATGACCATTCCTCGCGCCGGCTACGAGATCGTGCGCGAGGTGGCGCCGGAGCCATCGGATGTGCGCATTCCCAAGCGCCACTCCAGTGCCTTCTTCGGCACGCCGCTGCTGAGCTATCTGCTGGATCGCCGGGTGGACACGCTGGTGCTGGCAGGCACCACCACGAGCGGCTGCATCCGCTGTGCCGCCGTGGATGCCTTTTCCTATAATTTCAGCGTCTTCGTTCCCCATGACTGCGTGTTTGACCGCAGCCCCTTTTCCCATGCGGTGGGCCTGTACGAGATGGCGCAGAAATACGCGAACGTAGTGACCGCGGCAGAGGTTCTCGGCCAGATCTGACCGCCGAGAGCGGTTTCGAGCGAAGTGGATCCCGGTTCGCGGGACCAAAACGCGGCAAGCAAAAATACAGAGAATTTCACCGATTCGAAGAAACGGCGAAATGCTCGAGACCGCGCCCGCTGCGCGCCGGTCCCCTCCCTGCCTGATGAGACCTGACATGTCCCCTGTTTCTCCCTCCGGTGCCGCGCGTCCCGCCGGGCGGGCGCCGGATCCGCGGCCCCCGCGCTGGCGGGTCGGTGCCCGGTGGGCGGCGCTGCTGCTGCTTTCCGTGGTGTTCGCCGGCGGGTTGCAGTTGCTGCATTTCCCCGCGGCCCTCCTGCTGGGTGCCATGTTCGCCGCCATCGCCGTGGCCTTGACCGGTGAAGGGCCACGGGTGCCCCGTCCGGCGTTCCATGTGGCGCAGGCGCTGGTCGGCTGCCTGATTGCCCGCAGCATGCCCCTGAGCGTCTTCGCCGAGATCGGGCGCGACTGGCCGATCCTGCTCGCCGGGGTCGCCTGTGTGGTGCTGGTGGCCGGCCTGCTGGGCTGGATGCAGATGCGCTGGGGCGTCCTGCCGGGCACGACCGCCATCTGGGGCTCCGCCCCGGGCGGCGCCGCCGCGACGCTGCTCATGGCCGAGGCCTATGGCGCGGACGTGCGGCTGGTGGCCCTGATGCAATATACGCGGGTGGCGGGGGTGGCGCTCACGGCGTCCCTCGTGGCCCATGTGGCGACCCCCGGAGCCGCCGCGGCGGCCGCCGCCGTGGTCTGGTTTCCTCCGGTCTCCATTCCGGCCCTGCTGGCGACGCTGGCGGTGGCGATCGGTGGCATGGTGATCGGATTGCGGCTGCGGGTGCCGGCGGGCGCCATGCTCGTGCCCATGGGCCTGGGCATCGCCCTGGCCGGCTCCGGCCTGCTGACCATCACCCTGCCGCCGTGGCTCATGGTGCTGGCCTATACCGCCATCGGCTGGAACATCGGCCTGCGCTTCACCGCCAAGATCATGCTGCAGAGTCTGCGGATGGTGCCGGCCATCCTGCTGTCCACCGTGACCCTGATTGCCATCTGCGGGCTGTTTTCCATCCTGCTGGTGGCGGTCACCGGCATGGACCCCATGACCGCCTATCTGGCCATGAGCCCCGGCAGCGCAGATTCCATCGCCATCATCGCCGCCTCCAGCCCGGTGGATCTGTCGCTGGTGATGGCCATGCAGACCAGCCGCCTCATCGTCGTGATTCTGGTCGGACCGCCCTTCACCCGCTTCCTGGCCGAGCGGGCGGAACGCGGCGCCCGGGCCGGCGCCGCGCGGCTCTGATCCCGCCCTCTCTCACAAGGACACGCCATGATGGACCCCGCTCACTGGACTGCCACGGAGGCGCTTCGCCATATCGCTGCCGGGTCGGTGTCCCGCCGCGAATATGTGGAGGCCTGCATCCGCCGCATGGAAGCCGTCGACGGCCCCGTGCAGGCCTGGGCGCATCTCGACCAG
Source organism: Azorhizobium sp. (assembly GCA_965227945.1). Classification (GTDB taxonomy): domain Bacteria; phylum Pseudomonadota; class Alphaproteobacteria; order Rhizobiales; family Xanthobacteraceae; genus Azorhizobium. The sequence goes on from CBDDGQ010000006.1 coordinate 1,627,795, forward strand.
GACGGCGCCCGGCGCCACGCCGCCGCGCAGGATGCCGCCGCGCAGGATGCCGCCGCGCAGGATGCCGGCGGCGCCACCGGCCCGCTGGGCGGCGTTCCCTTCGGCATCAAGGACATCATCGACACGGCGGACATGCCCACGCGGCTCGGCTCGCCGATCTATGAGCACAACCAGCCGAGCTCGGACGCCGCCTGCGTCGCGCTGGCGCGCAAGGCCGGCGCCATTGCCCTGGGCAAGACCGTGACGACGGAATTTGCCAACGTCCATCCGGGAAAGACCCGCAATCCCTTCGATCCGGCCCGCACCCCCGGCGGTTCGTCGAGCGGCTCTGCGGCGGCGGTGGGCGCGCGCATGGTGCCGCTGGCCATCGGCACGCAGACCACCGCCTCCACCATCCGGCCTGCCAGCTTCTGTGGCGTCTACGGCTTCATTCCCACCCAGGGCCGCATCAGCTGTTCGGGCGTGCGTCAGGCGTCCTGGACGCTGGATCGGCTCGGCCTGTTCGCCCGCTCCGTGGCGGATATCGCCTTGTTTCGCGACGTTCTGCGCGGCGCCACGCCGACACCGCTGTCAGCGCCGGCGGACGCGCCCCGGATCGCGTTCTGCCGCACCCATCTCTGGGACCGGCTGGAGCCGACCACGGCGGCATTGATCACCGGCGCAGCCGAAGATCTGGCCCGCGCCGGCAGCCCGGTGGTGGAGCTCGACCTGCCCCCCGCCTTCGCCGCGGCGGCCGACGGGCATCGCTGGATTTCCAGCTATGAGTTCACCAAGAACTTCACCTACGAGATCACCCACCATTTCGACCGCATCAGCCAGACGTTGCGCGCGGGCCGCATCACCGACGGGCTCGGCTGCACGCCGCAGACCTACGAGCAGGCTCTGGCGCTGGCGGCGGACTGCGCCGCGCAGTTCGACGCGGTGATCGTGCCCTATGATGCCATCCTGACGGTCGGCGCCGCCGGCGAGGCGCCGCTGGGCAACGCCACGGGTGACTATTCCTTCTGCGCCCTGTGGACGGCATTGCAGGTGCCGTGCATCACCATTCCGGCGCTCACGGGCCCCAATGGTCTGCCCATCGGCGTGCAGCTGATCGGCCGCAAGGGCCATGATGGCGCCCTGCTGCGCACCGCCGCCTGGGTTGCCCGCGCCCTGGGGGTGCCCGACGCGGGCTGAGCGGGATGCCGGCGCCCGTGCACGGGCCCATCCAGCCTCGGCCGAGCCGCAGGGAAGGGTGGCGAACTGGCGGCAGCCAAGGAGGCCAAGCCGCGCCGCGGACCCGGCACGGGGGCACCGATGCCGCGTCTCTCGACCATCTCGCCGCCTCCGATCCACTCACCACCGCACCCGGAAGGCCCCGGTCGCGCCGACGGTGGAATAGGCCTGCGCCACTTGGGCATCGAGGCCGGCGGAGAGAAGCGCATTCGGCCCCACCGCGAACTGGATGCCCGCATGCAGGTCCAGCGCATCGCTCACCGTGGGGATCGCGGTGCCGGAGAAACTGAACTGGGGCAGTTCGGCGAAGGTGCGCGACACGTCCCGGTCCGGGCTGAAGTCGTGCATCCAGGCCGCCCGCAGGAAGGGCGCGTAGGGCTTGCCGTCGGTGCCGGTCCATCGTCCGTCGAGCTGGAAGCCCAGATAGACCGGCAGCGCGGTGATGGTGGTCGCCTGATAGCTGAGCCCTTGACCCAGAGCGCCGAAGCTCTCCGAAGCCGAGCCCAGCCACAGGGAGATCGGCTGGAAGGCGGCGAACGGGGTCAGGTGCGCCCCGCTTGTGCCCAGCGGCAGGCTGTAGCCCGCCTCGATGCGCCCGCCCAGCACCGTGCCGTCGAAGCCGGGGCTCATGGCAAAGTTCAGCCCGAGGCTGGTCAGGCTGCGCTGCAGATTGGCGCTGCCATAGCCCAGGGTCGCGATGGCCGAGACATAAGCCGGCCCCGCTTCGTAGAGGCCGTAGAGGCTGACGCCGCCATAGCTCGTGCGCGTCGATGCCCCATACTGATTGTCGGTGAGGCTGGTGGAGGAGAAGTTGGCCGCCCCGCCCAGGAGAACCGGCAGGTTGGCCAGTTCCCCGTCGATGCCCACGCTGGCCCCGGTGGTGTAGCCCGAAAGCCCGCTGCCGCTGGTGATGCTGCCCGTGGGCGCCCCCCAGAAAAAGCGGGACGGGTTGGCCCCGCCATCGTCGTCCGCGCCGCCGCCGCTGCCGGTCGCCGCGGCAGAGCCGAGCGCGCTGGAAGCCGGCCGCAGGCCCGTGCGCCAGAGGTCCATCTGATTGGTGATGGTGGCCATGGAGGCCCCGGCCGCATTGACCATGGTCTGCGGCACCAGGGAGACCGGCCCGCCGCCCACAACTTCATAGGCCGTCTCCAGCCCCGCCACGGTCGGCACGGCAAGGAGGTTCGGCACCAGGGTCTGGAACAAAGGCGAACTGCCGCGGGTCTGGATCTCGCCGATGATCGCGCCGAGCATCTGGTTGTGCGCCGACAGGCCGGCGGGGCTGAAGTTGATGGTCGTGCCGAGGGTGAGGCCCGTCCCGGTCCCGAACAGCGAGAAGTCGAGGATGGCGGTGTCGCCGAGCAGCGCGAGGTTGCTGGTGGTCACCCCCCCGAGGGCGGTGAGGAACGGGGTGCTGAAGCTGCCGGGCTTGGCCAGGCCCGGATTGTAGATCGACGCGCTCACCGTGCCGCCGAGGGTCGCGCTGCCGGCCACCGTGAACTGGTCCGCCTGGCCGGTGACCTGGTCGGAGCGGACGACGATCTGGCCCGAGGCGGTCTGCACCAGATTGCCGTTGATCGCCGTGCGGCCGATCCCGCTGGACCCGCTGCGCAGCGTGCCCGCATTGGTGAGCACGCTTGAGGTGCCGCCAAGATCGAGGGAGTCACCTGCCAGGATGGTGCCGCCGGCGAGGTTCTCCACCCGGTTGGCGGTGCCCGAGGTCAAGGCGAGATTGCCCAAGAGCGTGCCGCCATTGATGACCTGGGCATAGCCGGTGGAAGTTTCGATGGCCAGGCCCGCCGCCCCGTCCAGGGTGGAGAGGGTGCCGTAATTGTTGACGTAATTCTCCGTGCCGTCGCTGGTGATGGCGCTGCCGCCCGACCCGCCGGTGACCGCAACGCCCGAGGCGATATTGATGATGGGATCGCCATTGCCCTGGGCATAGATCCCTGTGCCCACCGAGCCGGAGGCGGTGATGGACGCATTGGCGTTCACCGTCACCTTGCCCGCGCCGCTGGTGCTGCCGGTGAGCAGGGTCATGGCGGTGCCATTCATCAAAAGGCCGCCGCCATTGCTCGCTGATTGGGCGATGACACCGTCGGACCCGGCGCCGGTCACCGTGATCGGGGCGTTGACCGTGACCGTCACGGCCCCGCCGGTGCCGGAGCCGGACGGGGTGTTGGCGGTGAGCGGCTTATTGTTGGTGATCGCCGCGCCGCCACCGCCACCAATGGACTGGGCCAGAACGCCCACGGCGTTGGTGCCGGAGGTGGTGATGGACCCGTTCACGGTCACCTGGACGGCGGCGGCCGGGGCCGAGACCTTGTCGGCGGTGAACGCCACTGCGGACGCGGCATGAGAGATTCCGCCGCCGCCGCCGATGGACTGGGCGATGATGCCCAATGCGGCATTGCCGGTGGTGGTGATCGTCGCATTGGACGCGACCGAGACCGCGCCGCCGGCGCCGCCGCCGGTGCCGCCGAGCGTGAGCGTCCCGCTGGCCAGGGCGGTGGAGATGCCGCCGCCGCCCCCGATGCTCTGCGCCACAAAGCCATGGGCCAAGGCGCCGGCGGTGGAGATCTGCCAGCCCTGGGTGGTGACGGCGGCGACGGCTCCGCCGGCGCCGCCGGCCGAACCGCCCAAGGTCACGCTGCCGCTATTGCTGGTGCTCGCCTGGTCATGGGTGGTAACCGCGACAATGCCGCCGCCGCCGCCAATGCTCTGGGCCACAAGGCCCATGGCCCGCTCGCCGGACGTTAAGAGGGAGTTTCCGGCCAGCACGCTGACGGTCCCGCCATCGCCGCTGCCGCTGCCCGTTGCTCCCAGCGTCAGAGAATAGCTCGCGGTGAGGTTAGTCGTGCCGTTGCCGGACAAGAGGGCGCCGGCGAGCCCGCCGCCGCCGGCGATGGACTGGCCGACGAGGCCGTAGGCATCGACCCCGTTGGTAGAGACCTGGCCGTAATTGTCGATCGTCACCGGGCCGCCCGCCCCGCCGAGATTGCTGCTGCCGCCGAGGCGGATGGTGGTCGAGGCCGTGGCGGCGGGGCCGGTGAAGCCGGCGCTCGCCATGGCAAGGCCGCCGCCGCCGGAGAGGGATTGCGACACCACCCCGGGCGCGAACTGGCCAACCGTAGTGGTGTAGACCAAGTTCTGCACGTACACGGTCCCGCCATTGCCGCCGCCGCTGCCCCCGAGGGAGAGAGTGGCGGCATAGCCGACCCCGGACGCGGCGATGAACGTGTCCAGGGTAGAGGCCGCGCCGCCGCCGCCGCCGATGGACTGGGCGAGCAGTCCGATGCCGCCGCTGCCCTGGGTGACGATCTGCCCGTCATCGGTATTGACGATGATCGCCCCACCCGACCCGCCGGCGCTTCCGCGCCCGCCCAGGGTGAGGCTCACCGTGCCGCCGGCGGCATTCGGATTATTCTCATTGCCGATGCCGCCGCCGCCGCCGACCGATTGCGCGACGAGGCCATAGGCATTCCCCCCCGATGTGGAGAGCGTCAGGTACGGGTTGACGCCATTGGCGTAATTGGCCGTGACCGCGCCGCCATTGCCGGCGGCGGCACCGGCGCCGCCGAGGGTCATCGCCGTCGTTGCCGTGCCAAGTCCGTCGGCGCCACTGACCGACGCGCCGGCAAGGCCGCCGCCACCACCCACGGACTGAAACAGGGCACCGAGCGCGCCTGCGCCCGCGGTGGACACGCCCTGGGTCACGGTGCCCGACACCGCGCCCCCGCTGCCGCCCTGCGCGGCGCTGGACGCGCCGAGGGCCAGGGTCGTGCTCGCCGCTCCGTCATAGCCCCCGCTTTGGTAAGAGGACCCGGCGATGCCGCCGCCGCCGCCCACCGACTGGCCGATGATGGCGGCCGCCAGATCCCCGGTGGTGGTCACCACGCCGGATGAGGTGAGGTTCGCGCTGGCAGAGGTGAGCGACACCGACCCGCCGTCGAGGCTGGATCCGCCCGACGCCCCCAGCGTCATGGCGATCTGCACGGTGCCGCCGACGGCCGTGGTGGTGCTGACATCGCTGGCGAGACCGCCGCCGCCGCCCAGCGACTGCGCCACGAGGCCATGGGCCAGGATGCCTGCGGTTGAGACGGCTTCGCTCTGGGCGAGGCTGACGGAACCGCCGGTCCCCGCCGATGCCGACGACGTGCCCTGGACGAGGGCGAGCAGATAGGTCCCATTGGCGGTGTTGGTGAAACCGGAGGCGCTTGCGCCGCCGCCGGCCCCCAGCGACTGGGCGAGAATGCCGAGCGCTTGCGCACCCGTCGTGGTGATGGGCGTCGCAGAGCTCACGGTGACCGCGCCGCCCGACCCGCCGGTGCCGGACGAACCCTGGGCGATGGCGATCGCCATGCCGCTGTCGGTGATGGAGGCGGACCCCGTTGTGAGCGCTTCGACGCTGCCGCCGACGCCGGTGATGCTTTCGAAGATGGCCGCGTTGGATCCCGTGAAGGAGCCGGCCGAGCCACCACCGCCGCCCACCGACTGCGCGAAGACGCCGTGGGATTGCGCGCCCGAGGTCCAGATGCCGGGCGTGATGCCATAGGCACTCACGCCCGCATTCACCGTGACAGTCACCGCGCCGCCGGCGCCGCCGCCGGTGCCCGAGCCGCCGAGCCCCAAGGCCAGGGATCCGGTGCCGAACGCGCCATAGGTGGTGGAGCTGTTGCCGCCATTGCCGCCGCCGCCACCCACCGATTGGGCCAGGATGCCCGGCGAACTGACGCCGGTGGTGACGAGGGTGCCCTGGGTGGTCACCGTGACCGCGCCGCCCGCGGCGGCGCTGCCCCCGTTGCCGCCCACCGACAGGGAGATGGCGCTCTGGTTGAAGGAGGAATGGTCGTGGGTCGCGCCGCCATTGCCGCCGCCGCCGCCCACCGATTGCGCAAAGATGGCGGGAGAATTATCCGGCGCCTCGCCATAGGTGGAGGTGGCGGAGGTGAGCGAGAGGCCGGTCACGATCACCGCCTCATTGGTCACCTGGACGGTGCCGCCGGCGCCCGCGCTGCCGCCCGACCCGCCGATGGCCATGCCGATGCCGAGGCCGAGAATGTCGGTGAAGGAGGTGCTGCCCTTCTTGCCGTCGGCGGCCACGCCGGACTCGGCCGCGACACCTGAGAGATTGTCGCCATAATTCAGCAACAGAGCGGTATAGGCCGAGGTCTGCTGCGCGCTGAGCTTCACCTTGATGGGCGTATCGGTGGTGACATAGCTGGACCCGCCGTTGCCGCCCCCCCCGCCCACCGCCTGAGCCATGATGCCCGGGGCCGAGGCGCCGAGCGTATTGATGTACATGGCCGTCCCGGCAAGGCCCGCCGACACCGTGACGGCGCCCGCGGCGCCGCCGGTGCCGCCATCGCCGCCGACCCCGATCGCCATCGTCCCGCGGGTATTGTTCTGCGTCGCGGATCCCCCCTCATAGCCGCCATAGCCGCCCTTCGCGCCGCTGATGGCCGAGCCGCCATTGCCGCCGCCGCCGCCCACCGATTGGGCGAAGATGCCGGCGGACTGGGTACCGAGGGTCTGGATGTTGCCGCTGGCGGTCACCTCCGCCGCGCCGCCATCGCCGCCGCCGGCGCCCCAGCCGCCGACGCTGATGGCCACGCCATAGGTCTTGCCACTGCCACGGGCCTCGCTCGCCCCGCCATTGCCGCCGCCCCCGCCCACCGACTGGGCATAAATGCCGGCCGAGGACGAGCCGACGGTGACGATCGAGGCGGTCGAATTGACGGAGACCAGCCCGGCATTTCCGCCCACCCCGGCATCGCCGCCGATGGACAGGACCATGCCGGTGGCATTCTTGGACGTGGTGTTCTTGATCGTGGCGATGCTCGAAAAGGCACTGTCGATGAGGGTTTCCAGATCCTCGGAGGTCTGGGACCCCAGCGCCCCTGGTCCCGCCGCCGCGAAGATCGCCTCCGCCGCCGGGCCCGTGAGCAGTGAGCTGGCCCCCGTCGTGCTGGCCCCGCCATTGCCGCCGCCGCCGCCCACCGACTGGGCGAACAGGCCGGGGGACGAGACGCCATAGGTGGAAATCCCGCCGCCGATGACGAGGTCGACTTCTCCCCCGACGCCACCGGCGGCACCCGACCCGCCCACCGCAACGGATGCCGTGAAATTGTTGGAGTATTTCTCGTAGCCCCCATGCGCGACGGACGCGCCGCCATTGCCGCCGCCGCCGCCCACCGACTGGGCGACCACGCCCGGGGACTGGCTGCCATAGGTCAGGAGCAGATTGGCAGCGGTGGAGCTGGCGCCTTGATTGGCGGTGACGCTGACCGTGCTCGCGTTTCCGCCGGAGGCGCCGCCGCCGCCCACCGCGACCGACAGGGCCATTTCGCTGGAGGTGGACGCGGAGTCCGCCGTTCCGCCATTGCCGCCGGACCCGCCGATGGACTGGGCGACGATGGCAGGGGCGAGGTCCGAGAGGATGTTCGTGGTTGCGGTCGGTGCCGTGCCGGTCTGGATCGTCCCCGTCACCGTCACGGTGACACTGTTGCCGTTTCCGCCGGACGCGCCCGCGCCGCCCAAGGTGACCGCAGAGGAATAACCGCTGAGCTTGACGTCTTCGTCCTGGGGCCGCACCCCGGACACGCTTTCCGAGCGGCTGGAGCCGCCATTGCCACCCGCCCCGCCGATGGACTGGGCGACGATGCCCGCCGACATCTGGCCGAGCGTATAGATGTTCTGGGCGGTGACCGTGACCGCGCCCGCATTCTCCCCCGAGCCGCCCGTGCCGCCCAAGGCGGCGTCAAATCCGATGGAGGCTTGGTCGGTGGAGCCGACGGACAGCGAGCCGGCTAGCGCGGAACCGCCGCTTCCGCCCGAGCCGCCGATGGATTGGGCGATGATCCCGGCGGACTGGGATTGCGCCGTCGAGATCGTGGCGTAGACCGACGCCGTCACGTCGTTCGCGCTGCCGCCTGTGCCGCCCGTGCCGCCCAAGGCGACGGAGGTGGCCACATCCATGACCCCGGCGGCGGAGGCGGTCACACCCCCATTGCCGCCGTTGCCGCCGATGGATTGTAGGATCACACCGGGCGACAGCAGCCCGTTTGTGGAGATGGCGCCGTAGACGTCCACGGCCGACGCATTGGTGACCGAGCCGCCGGTGCCCCCATCGCCGCCGAGGCTGAAGCTCGCGGCGACATTGCTGCCCACGCTGCCGCCAATGTCCCACCCGCCCGACCCGCCGGAGCCGCCGATGGCCTGGGCGATGACACCCGGCGATTGGTTGCCGGCCGTGGTGATGGCCGCCGCGGAATCGACGTCGATCCCCGAGGACCTGCCGCCGGCGCCGCCGCCGCCGCCGATGCTCATGGCGGCGCTGCTTTCGCCGCCCATCCCGGCCGCGACAGAGAACCCGCCGGTGCCGCCGGCGCCGCCGAGACTCTGGGCCACGATACCCGCCGAGATCGGCCCGGACGTGGACACCGCGCCGCTATTGTAGAGGACCACCGCGCCGGCGGTGCCGCCGGCTGCCGCGCCCCCGCCCAAGGCCAAGGACATGTCCATCGATGCGGCAATGGATCCGGAGGCTGAGAACCCGCCGTTGCCCCCCGATCCGCCCAGGGATTGGGCCAGAATGCCGGGGGCGTTCCCCGCCGACGAGGGACCGGACATGATGGCGCCGTAGTTCAGGACGGCAACGCTGCCGCTGGATGCGCCGACACCGCCGCCGCCGCCCACCACCAGGGATCCGCCCGACCCGAAGCTCACGTCGCCGGCGACCGCGAAGCCCCCTGAACCGCCGCCACCGCCGACGGACTGGGCCAGAAGCACCGGCGCCCCGCCCCCGAGGGCCGTCAGAGCTCCATCGTTGACGACCAATACGTTGCCGCCGGTATTGCCGCTGCCACCCAGGCCACCGATGCTGGCTGAGACGTTATAGGTTGAGAGACCGCCGGAAACGGAAAATCCGCCCACACCACCGCCGCCGCCGATGGACTGCGCGGCAATCGCACCCGACCCATATCCGGTGGTGGTGATGGACGATGAGGGCGTGGCGGCTGGGACGTCCGTTGCGGACACCGAGAGAGCAGACGTGGACCTGGCGTAAGTAGAGGATGGCGTTGAAACGTATTCGGCATCGGATGAGACGGCGACGTCAGTGGTTTCGACAGCGCCGGGATGAATATACCGGGCATTATGGATACTGCGCTTGAGCTCTATGAGAGAGCCTGGCGGAAGCGTTGCAAGCTCTTGCCGGAGCACGGTGTCATCGTCCACGCGCCCGCCGGTGTTGAAGACACCGACGCTGCCGCCCGCGCCGCCGGCGCCGCCGGCGCCTCCAACGGAGAGCGAAATGTTCGGCATTTCGCCCGCCACGACGGACACCGCCGCGCCGCCCGCGCCGCCGCCGCCGCCCACCGATTGCGCCAGGATGCCGAACGACCGGTCGCCATAGGTGGTGATATTGCCGCCGGGATTGAGGGCCTCGACATTTCCGCCTGCCCCCCCGGATTGACCCGTGCTGCTGGCACCCCCGCCGATGGAAATCCCGAACGAATATTCAGCCAGCACGCTGCTGGAGACGGCGAGCCCGCCCGCCCCGCCGCCGCCGCCGATGGATTGCGCGATCAACCCGTGGGAATCATCGCCCGCGGTGACGATCTGAACGCCGTTCGTGCCGCCAAGAACAAGGCCACCGGCGCCCCCGTCGCCCCCGCCGCCGCCCAGGGAGAAGGCGAAATTGCCGACCGTCGAGCCGGCCAGCGAAATGGCAAAGCCACCGGAGCCGCCACCGCCGCCGATGGATTGGGCGGCAATGCCCGGCGATCCCTCACCCGTCGTCGAGATCGTGGAATTTACAATGTGCCCGATCGGACGGACGGGGCTGCACTTGGCATAATCGGCCACATAATCCGGGTCACTCAGGTTGCAATTCACGCCCACCCGCCCGCCGGCCCCGCCGCTGCCGCCCGAGCCGCCGATGCTCAGGCTGGCGGCGTAACTATCGCTGACGGTCAGTGCGAGCGCGCCACCCGCGTTGCCGCCGCCGCCGCCGATGGACTGGGCGAGAATGCCCGCTGAATTGCTTTCACTGGTCGCGATGGAACCAATATTGTTCACATATGCGGTGCCTCCGGCGCCGCCATCGCCGCCCGAGCCGCCGAGCGCAACGGACGTGCCGGCAATCAGCGAATCCGAGCCGGACAGACCGAAACCGCCGGCGCCGCCACCGCCGCCGATGGACTGAGCGAGGATGCCGTAGGCCCCACCCGCGGATGAAGCCGGTGGTCCGGACCCGTTGCAGTCGCCGGTGCAAATGGATCCCGCGTTCTCAACTGCGACGCTTTCTCCCGCGCCGCCATGACCACCGCTGCCACCAATGGTGACCGCCAACATGGTCGAACTGAACGCCAAACCGCCGCTGCCGCCCGCCCCCCCGACCGATTGTGCAAAAATGCCGGCGGACGATCCGCCGGTCGCCTGGATGGCCCCCTGGTTTACGACGCCGACTTCGCCGGCATTGGCAGCCGGTCCGCCCGAGCCGCCGAGCGCAATCAGGCCCGCTGCGACCCCGGCATAGCCACCGCCGCCGCCCACCGATTGCGCAAAGATGCCGTAAGTCCCCTGTCCGCTTGCCGTCACACCCGCATAGCTGACAACGCCGACATCTCCGCCCGGACCGCCATAGCCCCCGCCCCCGCTCGAGCCCGCGAACCAGGCGTTGCTCGATCCGCCACCACCGCCGTTCCCGCCGATGCTTTGGGCGAAGATGGCGCTGGCGCCGGAGGCAGAAATCGCGGCATTGGTCGTGACCAGCACATTGCCCCCTGTGCCGCCGGCCCCCGCGGTGCCGCCATTGCCAACGCTTTCCGGGCTGTCCTCATTGCCCCCGTTTCCGCCCTGCCCGCCGACGCTCTGAGCCCATATGCCGTAGGCGTTCGTCCCCGTTGCGGCGAGGGCCAGGTCAAGGGTCACGCTGACGCTGCCGCCGCTGCCGCCGGCGCCGCCATTGCCGCCCGAATACGCGGTGGAATTGGTGCTTCCGCCCTGACCCCCTTTGCCCCCCTGGGAGTAAACGTAGAGACCTGTGTAGTTAAAGGTGTGGGCGCCGGACAAGGTGGTGGTCGCCACCGTCACATCACCGCCAGTCCCACCGGCGCCGCCGCCGCGGCCGGCAAAGCCACAACTGTTGCCCGCGCCGCCCGCGCCGCCCGCACCGCCGGTGGAGGAGGCGACAATCAGCGTCCCGTTATAGGTTGAGTTGGCCGCGCCGCTGTAGGCAACGCTGGTATCCGTGATCGATTGACCGGCGCCCCCGGCGTCTCCGTCGGTCGGGCCGTAGCATCCGTCCGAGGCGCTGCCATTGGTCCCCGCCAATCCCGTCTGTTGGTTCTTATAGACAACCGTGGTGCCCACCGATGCGGTCTGGGCCAGGGCCGGGGACGAGAGACATCCGAGGGCGACCGAGGCCAACAGCGCGGCCCGCAACGCATGCCCGGCGCGCGCGCGCGCCTGAATATCGTGAAGCATTACCACCCCCCGCCTCAACGCACTATATTTCTGTCATAAAATAAAGATCAGCGGCTACCAGCGGTTGGCTATATTTTATCAGTTGCGGCGGCTCAATGCCGAATTTTGGAATGATTGTGAAATGATTGTATGATCCTCAAATACAACTGAGGCTGTCTTTCATCGGGAATGCCTGCCGGCAGGGATGGGCGGCCGGTCGTCCCGGCGGTGATCGCCATCCCTCGCCGGCGGCGGCGCGGCTCCGAACGGGCCGGCGCACCATCTGATCTCTTGCCCCGATCCGAGCTCTTCCGGATGAATGGTGCACCTGCCAAACAACACCGAGATCAGACGCCGCCAGCCCCCGCGATACGGGCAGGAGGGTGACGGCTCCTGGCGGTTACCCCGCTTCAAAGATCGTGCTAGGGGCAATGGCGCGATTGGGTATCGTGGAGATACGGGTGTGATCGAACGCTTTTCCCGGCCTCAGCTCCCCGCAGCTGACGGGAGCAACGAACGGATCGTCGATCGTCTGTTCGGACCGGATGCGATCGCCAACCTGCTGGCGCACCCCGGGATGAGGGAAGCGGTGCACATGGCCGCGACCGGTGCCGCGCGCCAGTTTGACGGCGACTGGGCCCGGAACCGGCTGCTGAACGACCGCGGCCGCTTCCTGATGGCGTTGCTGATCCTCGACCTCCACTTCACGGAGAGCGGCGGCAGCGGCGTGACCGGTGCGCGGCTGCGGCGCGAAGTGGCCGATTATGGGGTCTGCAGCGCCGGGCGGGCGACGGGATTTCTCCAAGCGTTGCGGTTGGCGAAATATCTCATCCCGAACCCGCACCCCGGCCTCAGGGAAAAGCGCCTCGCGCCCACAAGCCCGTTTATGATCGCGCATCGCCAGCGCTGGGACTACGTGTTCGACGCCATCGCTTATGTGGATCCGGAAGCTGCCGCCAGAGCCAAGGCCCTGTCGGATCCTCAGCTCTTCGGGCCGGCCACGCATACGATGGCCGAGTGCTTCCGGAACGGGCTGCGGGCCCGCGACGTCGTGCCCACGCTGTCGCCGTTCTTGGATCACGATGCCGGCTTTCTCATCCTGACGACGCTGTTCTCGCTCCGCCATGAGCCGGTCACCGTCGCGCGCCTGGCTGGCCACTTCTCGGTCTCCCGCGCCCATGTGACGGAGGTGCTCCAGCGGGCCTGCGAGGTCGGATTGGCCCGCCCGGCCAGCCCCCGCGGGGGCTTTGCGGCCGGAGAGGGGCTGGAGGCGGTGCTGGCGCAATTCTATGCGCTCGTCTTTCTGATCTTCCTCAAAGCCCTGAAGGCCACGGAGGAGGCGGCAGCAGCCGGAGCCTGACCCTGAACAGACGCCGGCAGGGCGCGATCCCGCGTCAGCAGAGACCTCGTGACGGCGCCGCTCGGACGCGCGTCCCACCATTCAAGTCAAACAGCAGGGCGTCGCCAGCAGGCCTGCACCGCGCGATCAAGCGCCAGGCACACGATGAGCGAGGCGCCGGCCAGCGGGAAGGGGACGGCCAAGGCGAGGCTGATGATGGCCAAGGTCTTCATGCGCGGGGCGTGCCACTCTTTTTCCAGAAGGCGCGTCCGCGGATGCCCCACCGGGGCACGAAGGCGCCCTTTGTTTCCGTGGGCGAGGGTCTGCCGGGCCATGGGGACGGACCTTCGCGTCGGCCTTTGCTTGGGATGCCGCGATTTTATGGCTCCTGGACGGGCACGATGTATGTAAAGTGGCCTTGTCAGTGCTGACGGATCTTGGGGTGGGACGGGGCAACCCTGCGGTGGGCAAACAACGATCCATGCGGGTGGTGATGCGCGCGGGCCGGACGCAGCGGCCCGGATCGCGCGCGGCCGCGCGGCCGTGGTTCGCCCTCTTCCTGGCCTATCTCCTGCTCGTCCAGAGCGTCCTCGCCCTTGGCTGGTCCACCCAGCATGCTCTGGCTGCGGCGGCGGACCTGGCCCCCGTCTTCTGCCATGTGGAGGGCGGCGCGGACCCCGTGTCCGCTCCGGGCACGCCGGACCATGGCGCCGCGCCCCTGATGGCGCCCTGCGCCATCTGCGCCTTCGCGTCCGCGGACTATACGCCCCCGGTGGCGATGGGCGTTGCCCCTCTGTCCCGGGCGTTCGTCCGGCTTGACCGACCGGTGGTCGAGACCCCGCCGCTGTTGGCGCCGGTCCGGTCCACCACGCGCCTCTCCCAGGGACCTCCGACCGCGGCGTGATCCGTCCGGCCGTCCGGCCGATCCACGTTGCCCTTTCGGAGAGAACCCATGTCCCGTCCCTTGTGGGCGGCCGGCGTGCTCATGGCGTCCAGTGCCCTGAGCCCGGCCCTTGCCCAGTCGTCCCCTCAGGTCATCGAACTGCCTGAAGTCAGCGTCACCGCGCCGTCCGCCGATGCGCCCTGGGCGCCGCCGCCCCTCAAGCAGAAATACGACCTGCCCCAGACCAGCCAGAGCATCACCTCGGGCGACATCGCCAAGCAGGTGAATGCGGTGGATGCCGAGGACAGCGTCAAATACTTCCCGAGCCTGTTCGTTCGCAAACGCAACTATGGCGACACCCAGCCCACCCTCGCCACGCGCACCTGGGGCGTCAACTCCTCCGCCCGCAGCCTCGTCTATGAAGACGACGTCTTGCTCAGCGCGCTGCTCGCCAACAACAACACGCTCGGCGCGCCCCGGTGGGGGATGATCACGCCCGAGGAGATCGAGCGGGTCGACTTCCTGTACGGCCCGTTCGCCGCCCAATATCCCGGCAATTCCGTCGGCGGGGTGCTGATCTTCACCACCAAGATGCCGGACAAGTTCGAGTTCAATGCCAAGCAGACCGAGGCGCTTCAGACCTTCAGCCGCTACAACACCTCGGGCGACTATGCCACCAGCCAGACCAACGTGTCCTCCGGCGACCGGATGGGCAACTTCTCCTACGTGATCAGCGGCAACTATCAGAACAGCTACAGCCAGCCGCTGAGCTGGATCACGACGCCCACCGTTCCCGCCGGGACCAGCGGCACCATCCCGTCCCTGAACAAGCTCGGCCAGCCGGCCAATGTGGTCGGCGCGGGCGGGCTGCTCCATACGGAGATGGAGAATGTGAGCGGCAAGTTCGCCTGGGACATCACCGACTGGCTCAAGGCGAAATATGAGGTCGCCCTATGGGCAAACGATGCGCAATCCTCGGTGCAGACCTATCTGCGCAATGCGGCCGGGTTCCAGACCTTCGCCGGGCTGTCCGGCTTTGCGAGCAGCAATTACACCGTCAGCCAGCAGCACCTGATGAACGCGGTGTCGCTGAAGACCGACACCGGCGGCGCCTGGGACTGGGATCTGGCGGTGTCGCGCTACGACTTCCTGCAGGACACGCAGGCCAGTCCCTTCGGCGTGACGAGCCTCACCAACTTCACCACCAATGGCAAGGTGGCAAGCCTGGCCGGCACCAATTGGATGAACGGCGACATCAAGGCGATCTGGCGGGCGGGCGGGGACCATGAGGTGAGTTTCGGCATCCATGCGGACCGCTATTCCCTCGACAACCCGACCTATGCCGTTCCGGGCTGGAATTCCGGCCAGACCTCATCGAGCCAGCTCTACACCGAAAGCCTCGGCCAGACCCAGACGCAGGCCCTGTGGGCGCAGGACGCCTGGAAATATGCGCCCGACATGACCCTCACCCTGGGCGGGCGGCTGGAGAACTGGCGGGCCTCCGATGGCTTCAACCTCGGCACCACCACCAACAGCCTCGGGGCCATCACCAGCACCACCATCGTGAACCAGCCCGAGCAGGAGGCGCTGCGCTTCTCCCCCAAGGCCTCCTGGCAGTGGCGGCCGCAGGACTACACCATCACCGCATCGTTCGGCCAAGCCTATCGCTTCCCGACCGTGACCGAGCTCTACCAGATCGTTCAATCGGGCTCGGTCTATGCGGTGCCCAATCCCAATCTCGTCCCGGAGGACGTGCTGAGCGAGGAGATCGCCATCGAGAAGGACATCGGCAACGGACGGGTGCGCCTCTCCTTCTTCAATGAGCATGTGGAAGACGCCTTGATCCAGCAGACGTCCTTCGCGCCGAACCTGTCGGTGCCGGTCAATTCGGTCGTCAACGTCCAGGCGGTCCGCAATACGGGAGTTGAGCTGGCCATCAACAAGCGCGACGTCTTCGTGAGCGGGCTGGAGCTGTTCGGCAGCGTCACGTATGTGGATTCGCGCATCCTGGCCGATCCGAGCTACACGGCGGCCACCGGCGTGAACATCGTCGGCAACCACGTGCCCTATGTGCCGGACTGGCGGGCGACCCTCGGCGGGACCTATTCGCCGGATGCGCATTGGTCCTACACCGTGGCCGCCCGCTACAGCGGCAAGCAATATTCCACGCTGGAAAATAACGACGTCATTCCCAACGTCTATGGCGCCTTTGACAGCTTCTTCGTGGTGGACGTGCGGGCCCGCTACAAATTCAACGACAGCGCCACCATCAGCGTGGGCGTGGACAATCTGAACAACGATTCCTACACGCTGTTCCATCCCTTCCCGCAGCGCACCTTCGTGGCTGATGCGAAGATCAAGTTCTGAAGCGCCGCATCCCGCCCCGGCGGCGGGATCATGGCGTGGGGATGGGCTTGTTCTCGGTCGTGCGCGTCCGGGAACGCGGCCAGGGCGGCGAGCGCGCCAGAGGCGACGCGGTGATGACGCGCGTCGCCCCTGGCGGCCGCAGTCCGTCAGCCGAGATCCTCATAGGCGACGAACGACATCATGCCCGCCGCCATATGGTAGAGATGGTGGCAGTGGAAGGCCCAGCGGCCCGGATTGTCGGCCGTGAAGGCGATGGTCACGCGGCTCATGGGGGGCACCGCCACCGTGTCGCGCACGGCACCCGACAGCCGCGTCCCGTTCAGCGCCACCACCTGGAAATGATGCCCGTGCAGATGCATGGGGTGCATCATCATGGACATGTTGTGCATGTCGATCTCCACCCGCTGGCCCTTGCGCACCATCAGCGGGGCGCCGTCGCCGATGCGCCAGTCATAGCCGGCCATCGTCCCGGACAGGGAGACGGTGAACCGCTGGTCCACCGGTCGCTCGGGGAGAGGGGAGAGCGCCCGCAGCCGCTGTTCCAACGCCAGATCCACCACCGGCCCCGCAGCGCCGGTCTCAGGGATGCGGGCCACTGTGGCGCCCCGTGTGGCCAGGATGATCCCCGTGCGTTCCGGCGCGCCCTCGCGCAAGGCGAGCAACGGAAAGGCGCCGCCGCCCGGCGGCAGCGTGAGGCGCAGGTCCAGGCGCTGGCCCATCACGATGGGAAAGCGGCTGCCGGTGACCGGGGCGATGGGCTGGCCGTCCACAGCGATCAGTTCGCCCTCCAGGGCGCCGGTGTCCAACGTGAAGGCGGTGGCGGTGGCGCCGTTGATGAGGCGCAGGCGCACCCGTCCGCCCCGCTCCACGGCGATCACCTGCGGATCGGCCAGGGTGCGATCATTGGCGAGATAGGCGTCGAAGGTGATGTCGTTGAGGTCCATGGCGCTGCTGCCGGCGGGCGCGGCGGGCGGCATGGCCATCGGACCCATGGGCGTGGTGGCCATGCCGTTGTGGGCCATCCCTGCGTGATCCATGCCTGCGTGATCCATGCCGCCGTGGGCCATGTTGCCATGGGCCATGCCATGGCCGCCCGGCGTGGCGGCGCGCAGCCGCGCCAGCAGCTCTTCGGCAGGGGTGAAGGAGAAGTCGTGCAGCAGCAGCACCACCTCCTGTTCATCGGCTGCGCGGTCCTGCGCGGTGCGCACGATCAGCGGGGCGGCCAGGAGGGCCTGTTCCTGCAAGGTGTGCGCATGCATCCAATGGGTCCCGCCGGGGCCCACCGGGAAATGGTAGGCGCGCCGGCCGCCCGGTTCCAGCAGCGGGGCCGGGGTGTCGGGCACGCCGTCCTGCGCCCAGGGCGGGGTGAGGCCGTGCCAGTGGATCAGGGTGGCGGCGTCGGCGGCATTGGACAGGCTGACGTCGAAGACGCCGTCCGCATCCAGGGTCAGGCCGCTGGTGCCGTCGGGCTGCTGGAGACCGAACACGCTGGCTGCCTTGCCCTTCACCTCAAGGGTGCGGCGGGTGATGGACAAGGGGCGGGGGGCGGGTGCGGTGGGCGGCGTCTGCGCGAAGGCGGCACGCAGTCCGGGAAGGGTGGCGCCCGTGGCGAGCGCGCCCAGCAAAAGGTCGCGGCGGTTCATGAGGAGAAATCCTTGTGCGGCAAGCGCAATGGTTCCGGCCTTGACAGGCCGGCTGCGGGTCGATGGCAGGAGGGACGCGGCACAGCGGGCGAGGCCGATGGGCTCTTCGCGCGATCTGCAGGCCGGAGCGGTCTACGCGGCTCTGGGCGGCCCCAGCGGCGGGGGCACGGCGATGCCGGCGGGCAGGGCGGCGCGGCTCACGGCGATGGGCCCGGCGCAGCGGGATCGGGTGTGCAGGGTGGGCGGCGCGGCCGGCAGCGCGGCCAGACAGGCCGGGCAGCCGGCATGGCTGCACGGCGCCGCCGGATTGGACCCGTCGGCATGGGATGTCGGGTGGGACGCGGTGGACGATGGGGCCGCGCCGCGGGTCTCACGATCGCTGAGATGAGCGCCGGTGGCGTCCGGATGATGGCTCGCGTGCGCCATGTCCCCGGCCGGGATCGCGGCGGCAGCGGGGGGCGCGGCAGGCGCGGGGTGGACCGGCAGGGCGGCCATGGCGGCACAGGCCATCACCGGACCAGGGCCGAGGCCGGCCGCGGCGAGCAGCATCAGGCCGGCCACCAGCCAGCGCCGAACCTGTGGCCGCGTGGCCGCCGTGCGGCGGCGCCATGCGGCTTGCCCCAAGGGGATCATCGCGCACCCTCATGGTCCATGGATCGGAGCGTGACACGAATGGCGCGCGGCCGCCACGGATACGATGCCGCGACCCTGCCGGTCGGGCGCGGATCTACAGGCTGGCGGCGGAGCGGGCGGCCTGGTCGTAATGGCCGGACAAGGCGCGCAGCACGGCCGCGACCTCCGACAGGCGGCGCGGATCGATGCCGGTGGTGGCCACGGCGGTGGACAGCAGGGCTTCGCGCACCTCGCGATAGCGGGCGCAGGCCTGCTGGCCCATCTCGGTGGCGGACAGGGTCTTCTCCTTGCCGCGCCGCCCGCCGGCCACCAGCCCCAGGGCCTGGAGCTTCTTGGCGGCGTAGGTGACCAGATGGGTGTCCTCCACATCCAGCACCAGGCACAGATCGGCGATGGTCTTGGGGCGGTCGCGATGCACCACGTGATGCAGCACCTGCACATCCAAAGCGGAGAGATCGGGGATGCCCGCCGCCGCCATGCACCGGACCATCCAGCGCCCATAAGCGTGGGAGATCATGTTGAGCCCGAACTCCACCTCGGACAGCGCCGGCAGCGCCCCTTCCGCCAGATGCGCGGAGGAGACGATGGAGCCGATGGCGGCGGGGGCGCGGGGGGCCGCCGGGGGCGGAGCGAGGGGGCGCTTGGTCATCAGGAAAGTCCCGCAGGGAAACGGACGGGGTGCCGGAGTTGGCAACGTGGGGCTGGTCCCGGCCGGCAAGAGAGGGCTCCGCAGGGTCGCGCGGATGGCGCCATCCGAGTGCGGACGGCGGGGAGGCCTGGGGCACGGGCTGCGGAACAGCCGGTGCTCCAGGATCCAGTGGGGGGCGTCAGATCCGGCCGGGGCCTGCGATCACTTCATGGCCTCGTAGGCTTTGACGATGGCCACGCCCTGTTCGCCGGCCTTCTTCTCCCAGTCGGCGGTCAGCTGCACGCCGATCTTCTGGAAGCCGGCCTTCAGGTCGGCGCTGGGCGGGGCCACGGTCATGCCCTTGGCGGTGAGCTGCTGCAGGAACCAGCCGCTCTTTTCTTCCGAGCTCTTCCAGCCGCGGGCCTCGGCGGTGGCGGCGGCTTTCAGGACGGCCTCCTGGGTGGGCTTGTCGAGGGCGTCGAAGGCGGCCTGGTTCACGAACACCATGTTCTTCGGCAGCCAGGCCTGGACGTCATAGAAATAGGGGATGCTCTCCCAGATCTTCACGTCATAGCCGGTGGCGCCGGAGGTGATGAGGGCGCTGACCACGCCGGTGGCGAGCGCCTGCGCCAGTTCCGCCTGCTGCACGGTGACCGCCTGGGCGCCGACCATCTCGCCGATGCGCGAGGTGCCCACATTATAGGCCCGCCACTTGGCGCCCTTCAGGTCTTCCACCTTGGTGACCGGGGTCTTGGAGAACAGGCCCTGCGGCGGCCAGGCCACGGTGTAGAGCAGCTTCAACCCCTGGGAGGCGAGCTTCTTCTCCACCGCCGGCTTGGAGGCGAGGTACAGCTTCATGGCGGCGGGATAGGAGGCGGCGAGGAACGGCACCACGTCGATGCCGAAGATCGGATCCTCATTCTCATGCAGCGACATGAGGACCTCGCCCGCCTGGGTCTGGCCGGTCATCACCGCGCGCTTGATCTCGGGCGCCTTGAACAGCGAGGCGCCGGGATGGACGGTGATCACCAGCTTGCCGCCGGTGGCCGCCTCCACATCCTTGGAGAACTGGGTGAGGTTCTCGGTGTGGAAATTGTCGGACGGATAGGCGGCGGCCAGATTCCATTTGGTCTGGGCCGCGGCGGTGCCCGCGGACAGGACGGCAAGTCCACTGGCAAGGACTGCGGCGGCAAGAACACGAAGGCGCGTCATGGAAGCCTCTCTATGGGCAAGGGGGCGACGGCATTCATCCCGGGAAGACATAGCGCGGCAGCACCATGACGATGTCCGGAAAGGTGGTGATGATAATGACGGCAACATTGAGCAGGACAAAGAACGGAAACGCGGCCTTGGCCACATCCCAAGTATCGCGTCCGCTCATATTCTGCAGCACGAACAGGTTGAAACCAACCGGCGGGGTGATCTGCGCCATCTCCACATGGATGACGAGATAGACGCCGAACCACACCAGATTGAATCCGGCCTGCTTCACCATGGGCAGCACGATGACCGCGGTGAGCACGATCATCGAGATGCCGTCGATGAGGCAGCCCAGGATGATATACATTACCGTTAGGGCAAGGGCGAGTTTGCCGGGGGTGAGGTTGAGCCCCTGCACCCATTCCGCCAGCGCCACCGGGATGCCGGTATAGGCCATGGCGGCGGTGGTGAAGGCGGCGCCGGCGATGATCAGCATGATCATGCACGACAGCCGCGTGGCGCTCATCAGGCTCTGGACGAAGGTGTCCCAGGTGAGCGTGCGGCTCCAGGCGGCCAGCGCCAAAGCGCCGAGCACGCCCCAGGCGGCGCATTCGGTGGCGGTGGCCAGCCCCAGCACCAGCGACAGGAAGACGCCGAGGATCAGCAGCAGGCAGGGGGCGAGCTTGGAAGATTCCCGCAGCTTCATGCGGAACGACATGGGCGGGTCGCGCGGCGGCGTCTTGCCGGGATTGAGCAGCGACCACAGGATGATGTAGCCGCTGTAGAGACCCATCACCAGCAGGCCGGGCAGGAAGCCGCCCAGGAAGACCTGCAGCACCGACACGTTGGCGGTGACCGCATAGACCACCATGGGAATGGACGGCGGGATCAGCAGGCCGAGGGTGCCGGAGCCGGCGAGCGAGCCCAGCGACAAATTCTTGTCGTAGCCGCGCTTGTCCAGTTCCGGCAGCGCGATCTTGCCGATGGTGGCGCAGGTGGCCGCCGACGAGCCGGACACCGCGGCGAAGATCCCGCAGCCGATGACGTTCACATGCAGCAGCCGCCCCGGCAGCCATTGCAGCCAGGGGGCAAGGCCCCGGAACATCTCTTCCGACAGACGGGTTCGAAACAGGATCTCCCCCATCCAGATGAACAAGGGCAAAGCCGCCAGCGTCCAGGAAGCGGAGGCGCTCCAGACGGTGGTGGCGAGCACCTGGCCGATGGGGACGTCGGTGGTCAGTATCATGGCCGCGAGGCCCACGAGGCCGAGGCCGATGGCGATCCACACGCCGCTGGCGAGGATCGCGATCAGCAGCATCAGCAGGAGGATGGAGAGCGGGACCAGCCCGAGGTGTTCGAACATCTCAGACGCCCCCACCGGAGGCGACGCGCTCGACCAGTTCATCGGGCGTCAAAGGCGGGTCCTTTTCGAAGCGGGGGCGGTTGCCTCGGGCGACGTGGACCAGTTCGTCCAGCATGGCGATGAGCAGGATCACCAGGCCGAGGGCATAGCCGCTCTGCGGGATCCAGAGCGGGACGGCCACGACGCCCTGGGACATGTCGTTGAAGCGGAAGGAATCGAAACTGAGCTGCACCGCGTTCTTGGCGAAATAGGCGATGAAGGCCGAGCCGATCACCAAGGCGAGGATTTCGAATGCCTGGCGGGTGCGGCCGTGCAGCTTCTCCAGCAGCAGGCCGACGCGGATCATCTCGCCGCGCTTGAAGGTGTGCGCGAGGCCGAGAAACGACATGGCCGCCATGCACCAGGCAGCGAAATCATCGCCCGCCGGAATGTTGAGGGCGATTTCCCGGCCCGCGGACAGGCCGATCATCAGGCCGAAGATCGCCAGGAGAAACAGGCCGGCGAGCACGCCGGAGGCAAGGTAGAGCGCGTCAAGGCCGCGGCGGATCATGCGCCCGACCCCCGGCTTACGGGCGGAACCAAAGCGCAGGCCGCGGGCCCCGCGCAGCCGGCAAGACGCGGGCTTCGGTGTCGAAAGTCTGCGCTGGTCATCTTATCCTCTGGCGGAAGGCGGCCCGCTCTGAGACGCTGGCTGGTACCCTTGCGGGATATGTACATTTTGTCAACGAAACGTTGACGAATTGTTTTCCTCATGTCTTGGTGGCCGCCAGTATTCCCCCCGACACGCATCCGCCGCGCTGCCCCGGCCCAAGGGCCCTGCGTCGCAAGGAGCGTGCCATGCGCCGTGCCAGAGGACTGAAGCCATGACGACCCCCCCAACCGTGCTGCCGGGAAGCTGGGAATTCTGGGTGGATCGGGGCGGCACCTTCACCGACATCGTCGGCTGCCGGCCGGATGGCAGCCTCGTGGCCCACAAGGTGCTGTCGGAAAATCCGGAAGCCTATAAGGACGCCGCCGTCCACGGCATCCGCGAACTCCTCGGTCTTCCCGCCGGGGCCGTCATCCCGCCCGGGCTGGTTTCTGCCGTGAAGATGGGCACAACGGTCGCCACCAATGCCCTGCTGGAGCGCAAAGGCGACCGCACGCTGCTGGTCACCACCGCCGGCTTCAAGGATGCGCTGAAGATCGGCTATCAGGCCCGCCCCAAGATCTTCGCCAAGAAGATCGTCAAGCCGGACATGCTGTTCGAGCAGGTGCTGGAAGTGGCCGAGCGGGTGCGCACCGACGGCACCGTGGAGCAGGCCCCCGATCTGGCGGCCGTGCGCGCCGCGTTGGAGGCGGCCAAGGCCGATGGCATCGAAGCGGTCGCCATCGTCTTCATGCATGGCTATCGCTACCCCGCCCATGAGGCGCAGGTGGCTTCGCTTGCCCGCGACCTCGGGTTTGCGCAGGTCTCCGTGTCCCACGAGGTATCGCCGCTCATCAAGCTGGTGGGGCGCGGCGACACCACGGTGGTGGATGCCTATCTCTCGCCGATCCTGCGCCGCTATGTGCGGCAGGTGGCGGATGAACTGGGCGCCAACGCTGCTGGAGCAGCGGAAGCCATCCGCCTGATGTTCATGATGTCGTCCGGCGGGCTCACCGCCGCCGACCTGTTCCAGGGCAAGGATGCGCTGCTGTCCGGCCCGGCGGGCGGCGTGGTGGGGGCGGCCAAGACCGGCGAGATCGCCGGCCTCGACCGCATCATCGGCTTCGACATGGGCGGCACCTCCACGGACGTGTGCCATTTCGACGGCGAGCTGGAACGGGCGTTCGATACCGAGGTGGCCGGCGTGCGCATCCGCGCGCCGATGATGCGCATCCACACCGTGGCGGCAGGCGGCGGCTCCATCCTGCATTATGACGGCGCCCGCTTCCGCGTCGGCCCCGACAGCGCCGGCGCCAATCCTGGCCCTGCCTGCTATCGCCGCGGCGGGCCGCTGGCGGTGACCGACGCCAATGTGATGCTGGGCAAGCTGATCCCCGACTTCTTCCCGAAGATCTTCGGCCCGGCCCAGAACGAGGCGCTGGATGCGGATGCGGTGCGCGTGAAGTTCGCGGCCATGGCCGGCGAGATCGGCGACGGGCGCGCGCCCGAGATGGTGGCGGACGGCTTTGTCACCATCGCGGTGGAGAACATGGCCAATGCCATCAAGAAGATCTCGGTGGAGCGCGGCTATGATGTCACCCGCTACGCTTTGAACTGCTTCGGCGGCGCCGGTGGCCAGCATGCCTGCCTGGTGGCCGATGCGCTGGGCATGCGCCAGGTGCTGATCCATCCCTTCTCCGGCCTGCTGTCGGCCTATGGCATGGGCCTCGCCGACATCCGCGCCCATCGCACCAAGGCGGTCGGCGCGCGCCTGGACGGCGCCGTGTTGAGCGAGGTCGAGGCTCTGCGCGCGGCACTGACCGAGGAGACCGTGGCGGAACTGGCCGGCCAGGGCGTCACCGGCGCGGCGGTGAGCAACGAGGCCAAGCTGCACCTGCGCTATGAAGGCACCGACACCGCTTTGCCGGTCACCCTGGCCGACCATGCGGGCATGATCGCGGAGTTCGAAGACAAGCACCGCGCCCAGTTCGGCTTCGTCTCGCCGGAGAAGCCGGTGGTGGCGGAAGCGCTGGAAGTGCAGTCGTTCGGCGGCGGCGCCGGCATCGCCGAGCCCGACCTGCCGCTGGATGGCTCCGATCCGAAGGTGACTCGCACGGTCCGCTTTTTCTCCCGTGGGGCCTGGCACGAGGCCCCCGTGGTGCTGCGGGCGGACTTTCATCCCGGCATGGCGGTGCAGGGGCCAGCGATTCTCATCGAGCCCAACCAGACCGTCGTGGTCGAACCCGGCTGGCGGGCGCAGGTCACCGCCAAGGATCACCTGCTGCTGGCGCGCACCGAAGAGTTGCAGCGGGCCGGCGCGGTGGGCACCAAGGCCGACCCGGTGATGCTGGAGGTGTTCAACAATCTGTTCATGTCCATCGCCGAGCAGATGGGCGTGACGCTGCAGAACACCGCGTATTCGGTGAACATCAAGGAGCGGCTGGACTTCTCCTGCGCGGTGTTCTCCGGCACCGGCGAACTGGTGGCCAATGCCCCGCACATGCCGGTGCATCTGGGTTCCATGGACCGCTCGGTGGAGACGGTGATCCGCGAGAATGCCGGTAACGTGCGCCCCGGCGACGTGTTCGCGCTCAACGCCCCCTATAATGGCGGCACCCATCTCCCCGACATCACCGTGGTGACGCCGGTGTTTAATGCGGACGGCTCGGAGCTGCTGTTCTGGGCGGCTTCCCGCGGCCACCATGCGGACGTGGGCGGCGTGGCGCCGGGTTCCATGAGCCCGCTGGCCACCAATATCGAGCAGGAAGGCGTCTATATCGACAATTTCAAGCTGGTGGACCAGGGCCGGTTCCGCGAGGCGGACCTGCTGGCGCTGCTCACCGGGGCGACATATCCGGTCCGCAATCCGGTGCAGAACATCGCCGATCTCAAGGCGCAGATCGCCGCCAATGAGAAGGGCGTGCGCGAACTCAACAAGATGATCGCCACCTTCGGCCTGGACGTGGTGAAGGCCTATATGGGCCATGTGCAGGACAATGCCTCCGAGAGCGTGCGGCGGGTCCTCGACCGGCTGTCGGACAGCTCCTTCAGCTATGAGATGGACCAGGGCACGGTGATTAAGGTGAAGATCACCGTGGACAAGGCCAAGCGCGAAGCGACGGTGGACTTCACCGGCACCTCGCCGCAGCAGCCGACCAATTTCAACGCCCCCGAGCCGGTGACCCGCGCCGCCGTGCTCTATGTGTTCCGCGTCATGGTGGAAGACGAGATCCCCATGAATGCCGGCTGCCTGCGGCCGATCCGCATCATCGTGCCGGAGGGCTCCATGCTGGCGCCGCAGTTCCCGGCGGCGGTGGTGGCCGGCAATGTGGAGACCTCGCAGGCGGTCACCAACTGCCTGTTCGGGGCGCTGGGGGCCATGTCGGCCTCCCAGGGCACCATGAACAACCTCACCTTCGGCAATGACGCCTACCAATATTACGAGACCATCTGCTCCGGCTCGCCCGCCGGTCCCGGCTTCGACGGCACCGATGGCGTCCATGTCCACATGACCAACTCCCGCCTCACCGATCCCGAGATCCTGGAGACCCGCTTCCCGGTGCTGCTGGAGGATTTCCACGTGCGGGAAGGCTCCGGCGGCAAGGGCCAGTGGCATGCCGGCGGCGGCACCTATCGCCGCATCCGCTTTCTGGAGACCATGGAGTGCGCGCTCCTGTCCTCGCACCGCCGCGTGCGCCCGTTCGGGCTCGCCGGCGGCGAGGCGGGATCCGTGGGCGAGGGCTATGTGCGCCGCCTGGATGGCCGCCTGGAGGTCATGGAAGGCTGCGCCCAGACTGTGCTGGCAGCGGGCGAGGCGGTGATCGTGGTCACCCCCACCGGCGGTGGCTATGGCGATCCGGCCCTGCGCGGCAAGGGGTGAGCGAACGCCCCTGACCTCTCCCCATGCGTGCCGGTCCCGCCGCAGGGCGGGAGCGGCGCCGCGCGGGGCGTCGGCCGGGGGCGGGGCAAGACCGCCATGCCGGCCAAGATCGGCACTGCGCCGCGCACCGCGATGCGCAGATCAAGGCCGGCCGGGCGACGGACGAAGTCATGTTCCATCGGGGGGATAAGACACGGTG
The DNA here is from genome assembly GCA_965227945.1 of Azorhizobium sp. Lineage (GTDB taxonomy): Bacteria > Pseudomonadota > Alphaproteobacteria > Rhizobiales > Xanthobacteraceae > Azorhizobium. The sequence continues at coordinate 1,654,240 of CBDDGQ010000006.1, forward strand.
TCCGAAATGGGGAAGTCCGGGGATGTGCGTGTCTGAGACGGGCCGTGGTCCGTCCGCGCCTCGGCGGTGCCGGAGCCGAGGCTCCGGCTGCGTTTATTGGCGCAGGCGCTGCAAAACCACCACGCCGGGATAGCCGTCCGGCACCAGGCCGGCCTTCACCTGGAAGTCCTGCACCGCGGTGCGGGTCTTCTGGCCTAGGATGCCGTCCGGATTGCCGATGTCGTAGCCCAGCTGCGCCAGCCGGGTCTGCATCTCCACCCGTTCGGCCCGCGACAAAGCCCGCTCATCCGCCGGCCAGGAGGCCACGAACGGATTGCCGCCGCGCAAACGGTCCGACAGATGGCCGATGGCCAGGGCATAAGCGTCGGCGGGGTTGTATTTCAGGATGGCGCTGAAGTTCGGCAGCACCAGGAAGGCCGGGCCCTTGGCGCCGGTGGGCAGCAGCAGGAAGCCGGTATCGGTCGGGCGCGGGAAGGCGGTGCCGCCGGGACGGCGCACACCCAGCGAGGCCCATTGGGCGACGGTGTAGCGCTTGGTGCGATCCACATAGCGGTAGTCGAAGTTCGCCGGCAGGACGACCTCATAGCCCCAGGTCTTGCCGAACGACCAGCCATCCAGCTTGAGATTGTTGGCGGTGGACGCGATCACGTCGGGGATGGAATCCACCACGTTGCGCTTGCCGTCGCCGTCGAAATCCACCGCGAAGCGCTGGAAGCTGGTGGGCATGAACTGGGTGGGGCCGAACGCGCCGGCCCAGGAACCCTTCAGATGCTCGGCGGGCACGTCGCCTTTGTTCAGGATCTGAACGGTGGCGATGAACTCGTCGCGGAAATAGTCCTGGCGGCGGCCGATGCAGGCCAGCGTCGCGGTGGAGCGCAGCACCGAGCGCGAGCCCATGCCGTTGGGGTTGCCGTAGTCGCTTTCGATTCCCCAAATGGCAGCAATCACATAGCGATCGACGCCATAGGCCTTCTCCACCTTCTCGAAGATCGGCTTGTAGCGGGCCAGGATCTCCTTGCCCTTGGTGACGCGGCGATCGCTCACCAGCATGTTCACATATTCGCCCAAGGGCTTGGAGAATTCCGGCTGGCTGTCGAGATAGTCCATGATCTTCATGTCGGGCGTCAGCCCGGCGACGATCTGGGCATAATTCTGCGGCGGCACGCCCTTGGCCTGGGCGAGCGGCGCCATGCCGGCGATGCAATTGGGGAAATTGGCTTCCGCCTGGGCGATGACCTCCGGCTGCATCAAAGGATGGCTGGCGCGCTGCGGGGCCGCCGGCTGCGGGGCCTGGAAGCCGGAAAAGATCGAGCCGGTTTCCTGGGCCTGGGCTGCCGCGGGGACGATGGAGAATACCGAAGCCGCCAGCGTCATCGCCGTGGCCCATCCCGCGCGGGCGCTGCCGCCGTGCGTCTGCATGCTCGTGGTCGTCCCGGTCTTCCTCACCGCCATCGCTCCGTCCTCTTCGTCGCGTCCGGCGCGACAGGGATGTCCTGAGGGCTAATGGGCAGCGAATATGGTTGCGCCGGGGTTAACGTAGGGCAAGTTTGTGCCGCTGTCGCGCCGGAGCGGGCCACACGAGCGCGTGTGTGCGGTCCCGCTTCCGCGTTTCGTCGCGGAGCTATGATCGCTCAGGTATTGCGGCGGCGATCCAGGCCCCGTTCCCAGTCCAGGGCATTGCGCACGATGGTCGGCAGGTCGTCGAGGCGCGGCTGCCACCCCACGGTGGCGCGGATCTTGTCGGCCTTGGCGACGATGGCGGCCGGGTCGCCCGGACGGCGGGGCGAATACGTGACGGAAAAGTCCACGCCCGACACGGCCTTCACTGTCTCGATCACCTCCAGGACCGAATAGCCCCGGCCATAGCCGCAGTTCAGCACGGCGCTGGTGCCGCCGCCGCGCAGATAGGTCAGGGCATCCAGATGCGCGGCCACCAGGTCGGACACATGGATGTAGTCCCGCAGGCACGTGCCGTCGGGCGTCTCGTAATCGGTGCCGAACACCGCCATGCCGGGTCGCTTGCCCAGGGCGGTCTCGCAGGCGACCTTGATGAGGTGGGTGGCCCCGGACGTGGACTGGCCGGTGCGGCCGGCCGGGTCGGCCCCGGCCACGTTGAAATAGCGCAAGGCCACATAGCGCAGCGGGAAGGCGACTGCGGTGTCCTCCAGCATCCACTCGCTCATCAGCTTGGAGCGGCCATAGGGCGAGATGGGGGACAGGGTGGCATCCTCCGCCACCGGGTCATTGCCCACCATGCCATAGACGGCAGCGGTGGACGAAAAGATCAGGTGGGGGATTCCTGCCGCCACCACCGCTTCCAGCAGGGCCCGAGTCTTGACGGTATTGGCGTAATAATAGCCGAGCGGGTCGGCCACGGAGTCCGGGACCACGATCCGTGCGGCGAAATGTATCACGGCGGTGATCTCGTGCTCGGCGATGACCCGGGCGACCAAGGCCACGTCGCTCACGTCGCCTTCCACGAAGATGGCGCTCGGATGCACCGCCCAGCGAAACCCGGTGGACAGATTGTCGAGCACCACGGCGGTCTCGCCCGCATCAACCAAGGCAAGGACCATGTGACTGCCGATATAGCCCGCACCGCCCGTAACCAGTACCGCCATCTGCCGTCTCCATTGCTCCGCGGGCCGAACCTGCGTCAGCACGGGTGAGCCGTCAATCTCCCTGCGGATAAAGTCTTGCCGCAGTGAAACGCATATGTTTTGCAACTAATTTCGAGCTTTGCAGTTGCTTTGCGAGGGCTCCGGGACCTGTGTTAGGAAGCTGGTCTCTGACGCCTCCATAATGATCCGCAAAGAACGGTGTTTGATCCATGCCCAAGCCGCTTCGCAAAGCCATCCTGCCGGTCGCCGGCCTTGGTACTCGCTTCCTGCCCGCCACCAAGGCGGTGCCCAAGGAAATGCTGACCGTTGTGGATCGGCCCGTGGTGCAGCATGTGGTCGACGAGGCGCTCGCTGCCGGCATCGAGCACATCGTGTTCGTCACCGGCCGCAACAAAGCGGTGATCGAGGACCATTTCGACCGCCAGTTCGAGCTGGAGAAGACCTTGGCCGATCGCGGCAAGACCAAGGAACTGGCGCAGCTGGACCGGGATACGCCGAAGGCCGGCACCACCTCCTTCACGCGCCAGCAACTGCCCTTGGGGCTCGGCCATGCGGTGTGGTGTGCCCGCGACCTGATCGGCGACGAACCCTTCGCGCTGCTGCTGCCAGACATGCTTCATCTGCCCAATGGCAACGGCAAGGGCTGCCTCACATCCATGGTCGAGGCCTACCACCGCACCGGCGGCAACGTGGTGTCGGTGTACGAAGTGCCGGACGACCAGACCAACCAGTATGGCATTGTCGGCATTGGCAAGGAATCGGCCGCCGCCTCCAACGAGATCACGGAGATGGTGGAAAAGCCGGCGCTGGGCACCGCTCCGACCAATCTGGCCATCTCCGGCCGCTATATTCTGCAGCCGACCATCTTCGATCTGCTGGCCAAGCAGGAGCAGGGGGCCGGCAACGAGATCCAGCTCACCGATTCGATGCTCAAGCTGATGGAGCGCGAGCGCTTCTTCTCCGTGCGGTTCGACGGCGCGGTGTATGATTGCGGATCCAAGATCGGCTTCCTCATGGCCAATGTGGCCTATGCCTTGTCGCGCCCTGACATCGCGCCGGAGTTCCGCGCTGAACTGGCGAACTTCCTCGCCGAATGACGCTTGTCGGGTCGAGGGGCGGGCGGCTTGCCGCTGCGGCGCCTTGACCCGATGTCCTTTCCCGTCTAATCGCCAGTCATCTAAAGTATGACCCTGGCGCGGAGCCGACCGCATGCTCCAATCACCGCATCGTCGCGGCGTGACCGTTAAGCCCCGTCTCAACGATGAGATGCGCTTCCTGCAATCGTGGTTCCAGAACCCGCTGAAGACGGGCGCGGTGTCGCCGTCGGGACGGGCCTTGGCGAAGATGATGGCGAGCTATCTCGATCCGCGGATCGAGGGGCCGGTCATCGAGCTCGGACCGGGCACTGGCCCGGTCACCCGGGCCCTGCTGGCGCGCGGCTTTGCGCCGGAGCGGCTGTTCCTGATCGAATATAATCGCGAGTTCTGCACCCTGCTGCGCAAGCGCTATCCGGGTGTCACCGTCATCCACGGCGATGCGTATGCCATGTATGACGCTTTGCATGACCGGTTGCCGGGTCCGGCAGTGGGGACCATCTCGTCGCTGCCGCTGTTCACCAAGCCGCCGCAGGAACGCGACCGCATGGTCAACGAGGCGTTCGACCTCTCCCGTCCTGGTGCGCCGTTCGTGCAGTTCACGTACGCGGTGGTCTCGCCCATTCCCTTGAAGCCGGGGGAAATTCACGGAGAAGTGTCGCCCCGCGTGTGGTGGAACCTTCCGCCGGCCCGGGTATGGGCCTATCGGCGCCCCAGCGCCTGATGTATCGGGATGCCGGGCGAGGCCGGGCATCCTGGCGCACCGGCGCGTTGCGGTCCCGCTGCCCTTGCCGTGCGCCGTCTCATGAAACCTGAGGCTTCATGACCCCCTTCCTCTACCTCAGTCACCCTCAGGTGCAGGTGGACCCGCAGACGCCAGTGCCAGACTGGGGGCTCTCCGCGCTGGGCCGTGCCCGCGCCGAGGCCTTTGCCCGTGAGCCGGCCTTGATGGCCTATGGCCGCATCGTCTCCTCCACCGAGGTCAAGGCGCAACAGACCGCAGCCATTCTCGGCGCGGCCCTTGGCCTGCCGGTGGACGTGCGCGACGATCTCCACGAGAATGACCGCTCGGCGACCGGCTACCTTCCGGAAGCGGAGTTCCAGGCGGTGGCCGATGCCTTCTTCGCCACGCCGCATGAGAGCGTGCGCGGCTGGGAGCGGGCCATCGACGCCCAGGCGCGGATCGCTGGCGCGGTGCTGCTGGCCTTGGCGGAGGCGCCCGAAACGCCCACGGTAATCGTTGGCCATGGCGGCGTCGGCACGCTCCTGCTGTGCCATCTGGCCGTCTATCCCATCTCCCGCGCCCATGACCAGCCGCCGGTGGGCGGCGGATGCTGGTTCCGGCAGACCGCCACCCAGGCGCCCGACCGGTGGCGCCCTCTGGAAGAGGCTCCCCCATCGTGATTGATGCGATCCCCGATGTCCGAGACCGTTTGATCGTCGCTCTGGATTTTCCCACCGTGGCCGCGGCGGAAGCCATGGTGTGGCAGCTTGGCGATGTGGTGAGCTTCTACAAGATCGGCCTTGAACTCACCGTGGCGGGCGGCCTGGATCTGGCGGACGATCTGATCGGCGCCGGCAAGAAGGTCTTTCTCGACCTGAAGATGCACGACATTGGGCATACGGTGGAGAAGGCGACGGCGGCGGCCGCGGCCCGTGGCTTTTCCTTGCTCACCGTCCATGCCTATCCCCAGACCATGGCGGCCGCGGCTCGTGGCGCCCAGGGCAGCGGGCTCGGTGTGCTCGGTGTGACGGTGCTGACGTCCTACGACGACGCGGATCTGGCCACCGCCGGCTATGCGCGCAGTGTCTCGGATACCGTGCGCCTACGTGCCGGCCAGGCCCGCGAGGCCGGGATCGCGGGGGTGATCTGCGCCCCCACTGACGCCGAAATGGTGCGGGCGGCGGTGGGCCGCGATTTCCTGGTGATCACGCCGGGGGTGCGCCCGGCCGGCGCCGACGTGGGCGACCAGAAGCGCATCGCCACCCCGCGCGAGGCGTTGCGCGCGGGTGCCGACCGGGTCGTGGTCGGCCGGCCGGTCATCGCCGCGGCGGACCCGGTGGCCGCTGCACGCGCCATCCTGGACGAATTGAGCCACTGAGACGAGGATCCGCCCACCGGAGCAACGGGCACGGACAGCGCCAAGGCGCGGGGAGGCAGACATGGGGCAGGACACCGACGGCGCAGCGACGCCAAAGGGCTATTGGGTGGCGCGCGTGGACGTGACCGATGCGGCGGCTTATGCCCCCTATACGGCCGCCAATGGTCCACCGATCGCCCGGCATGGCGGTCGCTTCCTGGTACGCGGCGCCCCCTTCACCTTGCTGGAGGGCCAGGCCCGCAGCCGCAATGTGGTGATCGAATTTCCCAGCTTCGCCGCTGCCCTGGCCGCCTATCGCGACCCGGCCTATCAGGCGGCCGTCGCCATCCGTCGCCCCTGTTCCACCGCTGATCTGATTGTGCTCGAGGGCGGCCCGGTGCCGGCCCCGGAGGTGGCCCCGGTGCCGGTGCCGGGCTATTGGGTGGTGCGCATCGCGGTGCGCGACCCCGAGCGCTACAAGGATTATGCGGCGCTGGCCACCGAGGCCACGGCCGCCTTCGGCGGGACCACGCTGGCGCGGGGTGGGCGGTTCGAGATTGTCGAGGGCACGGCGCGGGGGCGCAATGTGGTGACCCGCTTCCCGGATCTGCGGGCGGCGCTGGAATGTTATCGCACGCCGGCCTATCAGAAGGCCGTGGCCATCCGGCAGGAGGTCTCCGAAGCCGACCTCATCGCGATTCCCGGCTATGAGGGGCCGCAGCCGGGGTGAGTGGCCGTCCTTCGTCGTCGGTTGCGCCTTTCACCGTCGCAGCCGCGGACGCTCGCGCCAAATGCCAATGAGGGAGAGCACACAGGTGTCCGATCTGCGGGTGGTCATCAACGGGGCGGGCGGCCGCATGGGCCAGGAACTGGTGCGGGCGGTGGCGCGCAGCGAGGGCTTTGTCCTTGCCGGGGCCCTGGAGCATGCCAGCAGCAGCCATCTGGGCGAGGACGCGGGCGTCCTCGCCGGCCTGAAACCCTCCGGCGTGACGGTGGAAAGCGATGCGGCCGCGACCTTGAACGGTGCGGACGCGGTGATCGACTTCAGCACTCCGGCGGCCTCGGTGCGCCTGGCGGAGCGGCTGGCGGACGCCGGCATCGCCCTGGTGATCGGGACCACCGGCTTCTCCAGCGCGGAGACCTCCGCCATCGCCGCCGCCGCCCGGCGGACCGCGGTGGTGAAGTCCGGCAATATGAGCCTCGGGGTCAATGTGCTGGCGGCGCTGACCCGCCGCGCCGCGGCCACGCTGGGCCTCGCTTACGACATCGAGATCATGGAAATGCACCACGCCCGCAAGGTCGACGCCCCCTCCGGAACGGCGCTGCTGCTGGGCGAGGCGGCCGCCGAAGGGCGTGGGATTAGCCTCAATGACTGGACCGTGCGCGCCCGCGATGGGCTCACCGGCGTCCGCCGGCCCGGCGACATCGGGTTCGCCAGCCTGCGCGGCGGCTCGGTGGTAGGCGAGCATGCGGTGATCTTTGCCGGTCCCTCCGAGCGCATCGAACTGGTGCATAAGGCGGAAGATCGCGGCATTTTCGCCAATGGTGCCCTTGCGGCGGCGAAATGGGCCAAGGAGCGCGAGCCCGGCCTTTATTCGATGGCAGATGTGCTGGGGCTGGGGGACTGAAACCCGGCTCCGGCGGGAATCGCCTTTGAGTTTTAGCCGGCGCTCGGATATTTCTCGCCGACTTTCAATATGAGCGGCAGCGGCCGGGGCATCCCGGCCAGCGTCGCCCCCCGCGCCACAAGGATCACGCCCATGGACCGCCTTCTCGTCCTCGTCCGTCATGGGCAGAGCGAGTGGAACCTCAAGAATCTCTTCACCGGCTGGCGCGACCCGGGCCTGACCGAGAAGGGGGTGGCGGAAGCCAGCCGCGCCGGCGCCCTGCTGGCCGCGGAAGGAATCGGCTTCGACATTGCCTACACTTCGGCCCTCACCCGCGCCCAGCGCACCAGCGAACTGGTGCTCGCCGAGATGGGCCTGACGGGGCTGAAGACCATCGCCGACGTGGCGCTGAATGAGCGCGACTATGGCGATCTGTCCGGCCTCAACAAGGACGATGCGCGGGTCAAGTTCGGCGAGGAGCAGGTGCACACCTGGCGCCGCTCCTATGACATCCCCCCGCCCGGCGGTGAGAGCCTGCGCGACACGGTGGCTCGGACCCTGCCCTATTATGTGCAGGAGATCCTGCCGGGCGTGTTGCGCGGCGAGCGCACCCTGGTGGCCGCGCACGGCAATTCGTTGCGCGCGCTGGTGATGGTGCTGGAGAAGCTCACGCCGGCCGGCATCATGAAGCGGGAACTGGCCACCGGCGCGCCCATCGTCTATCGCCTGGGTCCGGACGCCACGGTGATCGAGAAGCACGACCTTATCGTGTGAGAATTGCTCCCCGCACCGCCGGTTCACCGGCGGGCCATAGGGATATTCCGCGTCCGGGACGGGGTCCCGCCGGCGGTCAGCGGGCGGGCGGGGATCCGGCGGACGCGATGGCCGGCTGCGCGCCGGTGGGTTTCAGTCCGGCGGCCAGGCTGTAGGCCATGGAGCGAGCGAGGCAGTCATAGGCAAAGTCGTTGCCGTGCAGCCCGTCGATGAAGCTCATCTGCGGGAAGCTGATCTTGTCGCGCTCGTGCCAGAGCTGCATCATGGCGAAGCGATTGAACACCGGCACATTCTGCTCGCGCCCCAGATCCGCGATCAGCTTCACCATGGGTTTGCAATCGGGGTCAGCCACCACCCACGGGGCATATTGCGGGTCGATCAGCACCACTTCGGCGCCATAGCTGCGGATCTTCTCGATGCCGGCGCGCATGGGCACGTCCGATCCGGTAATGCCGAATGAACGCAGCAGGGCATTGGTCCCCACCTGCCACAGCACCACGTCGGGATGGAGCGCACCCACGTCCGCATCCATGCGGCGGAGGTTTTCAGGCGCATCTTCGCCGTTCACGCCGCGATTGATCACGGTGATGGTGGCGCCGGGAAAGCGCGCTGCCAGCTCCTGCTGCAAACGGGCGGGATAGGTCTTGGCTGGCGACGAGGCGCCGACGCCCGCGGTGGAGGACGACCCCAGCGCCACGATGGTCAATTTCCCGGTCTTGGCCAGGGTCGCCGCGGCCTTGGGTAGGCGCAGGGCCGGCTGGCTGGTCACCGTGCTGCAGACCGGCGCGGTCTGCGCGGCAGCGGGCGAGACGTGGGTCAGCAGAGCAACGATCAGGGCCCCAAACGTGCCCCTGAGGGAAAAACGCAGACGGGTCATTGGCTCTCCGGCGCGGCGATGCCGTTGGCGATGAAGCGCGCGAGCAATTGACCCACGCAACGATGAACATCCTCGAAGACGCTGGCGCCAGGCTGCAGCTCCGACAGATCGAAGCGGCCGTCTTCCACCCAGTAGCGCATGACATCATAGCGATTGAACATCGCCGCCCCTTCGGACTTCGCTACCCAGCGCAGATATTGCATATAGGGTGCCGCGTCGAACATGAAATCCGTGCGCGGGCTATATTGCATGGTCATCAGCACCGCATCCGCCCGGCGGGCATGGATTTCGGTGATGCCGCTGGACAGCTTGGCGCCGAAGACGCCCATGTCCGTCCCACGCAACACGTCGGTGGACCCCAGCTGCCACACCACCACATCGTAAGGCGTGACGGCCAGCACCGCTTTCAGGGCCTTGAGGCTTTCGCCAATCGCCTGCTGCGGCTCGATATGGCTGGTGACGGTGACGGTTCCGGCCGGATAGCGGGCGGTGAGCGCCTGCAGCAGGCTGGCGGGGTAGCGTTTGGCCTCCACGCTTTCCGGGATCGCCGGGTTGCGCACGGAGCTGAACACCAGCACCCGCAAGTGCGCCGTGGTGCGCAGCGCGTCCGCCGCCCGGCGCAGGGGCACCTTGGGCGTGAGATATTGCTCCGGTGCCGGACAGGCCGCCGTCGGGGCGGCAGGTGCGGCCGCGATCGGGGGGGCAACGCTCTGGCCGTGCGCTGCCCCGCCGAGCGCGAGCATCGCGAGCAGCCCATACAGAACAGGCGAGATCCTGCGGATCATGCCGAGCCTCCAGCCGCGCGGTCTGGCCCGCGCCGCTTCTCATTCTCCTGATACCACGACATCAGGGCCGCCAACGCAACCATGATTACAATGCCAGCTATGCTGACCAGGATATGCGCCAGGAGTCGACCCGACACCTCCACCAGCACGAGGTGGGCGCCGAAGGACAGGAAGACGCCGAGGCAGAACACCTCCAGCGAATGCTGGCCGCACAGCAGCAGCGGTTTGGCAAAGGGCGAGCGCAGCGCGCTCCAGTCCTGCGGCACGAAATGCGTCACCACCAGCGCCAAGGCGAGGAAGTGGGCAAAGCGCAGCAGGGACAGATCGGTCTTCGAGATGGGGTAGATGATCTCGCCCACCGCATCCGGGACGATGCCGTCGAGCGCAGGCAAGGTCCAGCTCAACACCACCAAGCTGGAGGCCAGCAGGAACACCGCCGCCACCGCCACGGCGATGCGCGAGCGCACCAGCGGCTGGAGGTGCTGGGAGCCGCCAGCGGCGCACCAGGAGCCGAACACGAACAGCAATTGCCAAGCCAGCGGGTTGAACAGCCACACATGGTCGGCGGGCCATCCGGGAAAGTTCAGCCCGAGCGTGACCGCGCCCACATAAACCGCCACCGACAGGCCCAAGGTGACGTTGGGACGCCGTGTCAGCCCCCAGATCACCAGCGGCAGCGCCAGCATCAGCACGATATAGAGCGGCAGAATGTCGGTGTTCGCCGGCTTGAAGCGCAGCAGCAGCGCCTGAATGAGCGTGACATCCGGCTCATCCAGGAAGCGCAGGATGTTCATTTCCTCCGCAAACAGCGGATTCTTGAAGCGCTGCGCCACATATGCGATCTGCGCGAGATAGACCACGAACAGGAAGACGAACGCCACATAGAGCTGCCAGGCGCGCTTCAGGATCCGCGCCGTGGCGCTGATGAAGCCGCGCTCCCGCATCACCCGGATGTACACCAGGGCCGCGGTATAGCCGGAGATGAAGACGAAGATCTCCGACGCATCGCTGAAGCCGAAATTCCGCAGCGTGAAGAAGTTCAGCACGTTGGTCGGCACATGGTCGAGATAGATCAGCCACAGGGCCAGGCCGCGGAAAAAATCCAGCCGCAGGTCGCGCGGAACCCCGGGCGCGGGGCGGGCGCGCACCGGCAAGCGCACTACCGTCCCCGTCCGTCCGCCATCACCCCTGGCCCGGCGCGCTTCCGGCACCGGTCACGCGCCTTTGCCGCGCAGGGCGAGGCCGAAGAACACCGTGGCCACGCCGTTCACCACCAGATCGATGCCCAGCAGCAGCCCGAGGATGACCAGCCCGTTCACCGGCCAGCCGGCGACAATGATCACGCCCAGCAGCAAGGTGGTGGCGCCGGAGAACACGATCCAGCCCCACCCCTCATGGCCGCGCGACCCCAGGCCGGCGGCGATGCGCACGATGCCGTTGAGGATGAAGGAAATGCCCAGTACCAGGACGATGATGCCGGCGGCCAGGAGCGGCTGGGCGATGATCAGGGCCCCCGAGACCACATAGAGCAGGCCGCAGATGAGCCAGAAGGCAAAATGGCTCCAGTCCTTCACCCGGAAGGCGTGCACCACCTGGACCACGCCGCCCACCAGAATCAAGGCACCCACATAGAGCGCGGTGGCATAGCTGCTGGCCACCAGATGGGCCAAGGCCACGAAGCCGAGGATCACAAAGGCGATGCCCAGCGCCACGAACCACCCCCAGCTGGCGCGGAGCGCAGACAGTTGGGCCGTCAGGCTGGCGGAAGGCGTGGGGATCGTGGTGGACATGGGACGGACCTCTGGAGGCGAATGCCGAGGCAATTATAGGCGAGGTGGGCGCGCGATGCTAAGAGGCAGATCAACAACGCGGTGCGGCACGCCGCATCGGGCGCCGTTCCGGCGTCAGTCAGCGAGAATTGAGTTCAAGGATGAGCACCACGCGCGGTTCGTCATCCGATTCTGGCGCCTCTGCGCCGTTGGATCTTGAGGGCAGTGCTGATTCGCCTCCGCGGCCGCCCGCGGGTGGGGCGGCCGAGGACGCCCAGGCCGCCGCGCCGGGCCCGGCGCGGCCCGCCCCGGCCAAGGGCAGGGCGCGCCTCGTGAGGCAGCCCCGCTACAAGCCCCCGCAATTCCGTCGCCGCGCCGCGGCCCCGAAAGCGGACGTCGCGGCCGAGCACCCGCCGGTGGAGCGGTCGATCTGGCGGCGCATGGTGCGCCTGCATCGACGGCTGGCGGCCGGCATCGTGGTGGCGGCGCTGGCCTATCTGCTGACACCGTCCATCCCTTTCCCCACCCGCTTCCTGGTCGCCTGGGATCTGGGAACCGGGGTGTGGATGGTTCTGGTGCTGATGCTGGTGGCCGGCGGGACGGCAGAGCGGGTGCGGCGACGGGCGGCGGAAGAGGATGAGGGGGCGGCGGTGATCCTCATCGCGGCGCTTCTCGCCAGTCTGTTCTCCCTGGTGGCGGTGATCCAGGAGGCCGGAAGCGCGTCTGGCGGCGGCGCCGCGGCCTTGCCGCATCTGCTGCTGGCGGTGGGCACCCTGACCTTGTCCTGGGCCTTCATGCACGGCATCTATGCCATGCATTACGCTAGGGAATATTACAGCGTCAACGCCGACACCCATCCCATGCTGGGCTTTCCGGGGGATGCGGATCCCGATTTCTGGGACTTCTTCTATTTTTCCTTCACCATCGGCACGTCGGCGCAGACGGCGGACGTCAGCGTGAATTCGCAGCGGCTGCGGCGGATTGTGCTGGGCCAGCAGATCGTTGCCTATGTGTTCAACGCCTCGGTGATCGCCACCGGCGTCAATATCGCCGCAAGCCTGGTCTGATCCAGGCGCCGGCGATCTCAGGGGCGATCCAGCTCCAGGCGATAGCGCACATGATCGTCTGCAGCCACGTAGCTGTCATAGAGGTCGCGGGCGGCGCGGTTGCTGTCGCGGGTATGCCAATAGAGATCCGACCATCCCTGCTGGCGGCAGAGCGCCACCAGGTGGTCCAGCAGCGCCCGCCCGACCCCGGCGCCGCGGACGGCTGGATCGACAAACAGGTCTTCCAGATAGCATAGGCCCGTGAGGCTCCAGGTGCCCTCATGGCGCACGCACAGCGCCATGCCTGCGAGGGAGCCATCCACTTCCGCCAGCAGCGCGAACACCGGAGATGCCGGATCCAGCACCCGTTTCCAGGTGTAGGCGGTGACCTCCTCCGGCACGTCGGCGCGGTAGAAGTCGTTGTAGCCCGCCCATAGCCGCCGCCACGCGGCCTCGTCGTCTGCCTTGGGGGCACGCACCGTGACCGTCATCGCAGCACCTCCGCCGCCCGCCTAGCATTGTTGCCGGCGGCCACAAACGAAAAAGGGCGCGCCAGCAGGCGCGCCCTGGTGTTTCGAAGCGAGACAGGTCAGCGCTGGGCGTTCGCCTGCGCTCCGCCGGCCTTCGGCAGGATCACCACCTTGGTGCCCACGTTCACCCGGTCGAACAGATCTTCAATGTCCGCGTTCAGCAGGCGGAAGCAGCCCGAGGACACGAATTTGCCGATGGTCTGCGGCTCATTGGTGCCGTGGATCCGATAGACCGTGCCGCCGAGGTAGAGCGTGCGCGCGCCGAGCGGATTGCCCGGGCCGCCGGCCATGAAGCGCGGCAGATAAGGCTGGCGCTGGATCATTTCCGTCGGAGGACGCCAATCGGCCCATTCCGCCTTGCGGGTGATCTTTTCCGTGCCGGCCCAGGTGAAGCCGTCGCGGCCCACGCCGATGCCGTAGCGGATGGCCTTGCCGCCGCCCTGGATCAGATAGAGATAAGTGTTGCCGGTATCCACCACGATCGTGCCAGCGGGCTGGTTCGACACATAGTCCACCGTCTGGCGGCGGAAGCGATCCGGCACCGGCTCGCTGGGATCCACGTCCTCGATGCGCGGACCGGACGGCGCCTGGGTGGTCCCGGGGACCACGGGGGCGTTCGAGCTATAGACCCCACCGGGCTGCTGCGGCTGGACCACATAACCCGCGGACGGGTTGGCGGCGGCCTGCTGCTGCTCATAGCTCTGCGGCGGCATGTAGCCGCTGCGCGGATTGTAGCCCGGCGCCGCGCTCTGCGGCGTGGCGGCCGCCACCGGCGCGCCATTGGGGCCCTGAATATAGATCTGCTGCTGTCCCGGCTGGGGCTGGCCATACGGCGCAGCCTGCGCGGGCGCCGCGGCGTAACCGGGCTGCTGCTGGACGTAGCCGCCCTGTGCCGGCGCTGCGGCGTAGCCGGGCTGCGGGGCAATGGACATGGGCTGCGAGCCGGGGGGCGAAGCCTGCGCGCCGGACGGCTGCGCATAGGTCGGCTGCTGGGCGTAACCGGGCTGAGCCCCATAGGAGGGCGCCTGGGCGGCACCAACGGGAGGGGCGATCGGAGCCCGTTCCACCTGGTCCCGCGACGGAGCGCGTCCATAAGGGTCATTATAGCCGGGCACCGGGCCGTTCGGCGTGTGGATCACGTCGGCCGGCGGCGCCTCAGCGGAAATGGTCCCCGTCTCCTCGTCGTCCGAGGCGGGGAGATAATAGCGGCTCGGCAAGGTCTGCGCATGGGCCGACACGGCCAAGAGCGAAGCCCCGAGGGAGAGGAGGAGGGTAGAGCGCAGCGTCATGGGACCCGTGTTAACCCTGAAACGTGACGAAATTGGAAACGCGAAACCTGAATCTTTGTCCCACTTTGGATCCAATTGACGCAGGCTATGACTTCAAGGACTCAAGCCAGACTTTTGTTCCGGTTACTGGTTCTGTAGACCCGCCAGCGGTGACGTGCAATCGCTCCGGCGCGGTCGACAAGGGATCGTGAAGGCTCCGGGCAAGCCCTGATTTCGCCATGCTCTTGCCTGCGGTCTCGATTGAATATAAAGATATCTTTATGTCTTTTGGTCTGTCGTCCGATTTCAGTCTGCATCTCCCGTTTGCGGCCCTCCTCGATGGCCTCAAGGCCGCGGGCGAAGACACGCGCCTGCGTCTCCTGGCGGTGCTGGGGGAGGCCGATCTCACGGTGTCCGACCTGACCGAGATCATGGGCCAGTCACAGCCGCGGATTTCGCGCCATCTCAAGCTGCTGGCGGAAGCCGGACTGGTGGAGCGGCACCGGGAGGCCAGCTGGGTCTTCTACCGCCGCGCCACCGAGGGGGCGAGCGGCGTGCTGGCGCTGCGCCTCTTGGCGCTGATGGATCCCGACGATCCGGTCCTGGCCCGGGATCGCGAGCGTCTCGCCGATGTGCGGGCCGCCCGCGCGGCCGCGGCGCAAAGCTATTTCCGCACCCATGCGGAGCAGTGGAACCGCATCCGCAGCCTGCATGTGCCGGAAGCAGAGGTGGAAGCCGCGGTGCGGGCCATCCTGGGCAGCGAGCGCATTGATGCGCTTCTGGACCTCGGGACCGGCACCGGCAGCATGCTGGAACTGTTCGGCGGCGAGATCACCCGCGGCCTCGGCCTCGACCTGTCGCCGGACATGCTGGCGGTGGCGCGGGCCAATCTGGAGCGGGCGGGCCTGCGCAACTGCTCGGTGCGTCAGGGCGACATCTTTAATCTGGCCATGCCGCGCGACAGCTTCGACGTGGTCATCATCCATCAGGTGCTGCACTTCCTGGACGACGGCGCCCGCGCGGTACGCGAGGCGGCCCGTGTGCTGCGCCCCGGTGGGCGGCTCTTGGTGGTGGACTTCGCACCCCATGACCTGGAATTCCTGCGCGAGGCCCATGCCCACCGCCGGCTCGGCTTCTCCGCCGAGACCGTGGAGGGCTGGATGGTGCAGGCTGGCCTGGAGCCGGTGGAGCATACGTCACTGGAGCACAAGGCTCTGGACCGTGAGGCTTTGGACCCCGAGCGGAACACCGCCGGCACACTGATCGTATCGCTCTGGCTGGCCCGCGACCCACGGGTGCGGGTGGCCGCCGAGCCCCATAGGGAGATGGTTTGATGTCGGGCCCCATACGGGCGAGCCGCGAGCTGGGCAAGGCCCCGGTCTCGGTGTCGTTTGAATTCTTCCCGCCCAAGACCGAGGAGATGGAGCGCACCCTGTGGGCCTCCATCCACCGGCTGGCGCCGCTGGCCCCGCGCTTTGTCTCCGTGACCTACGGCGCCGGCGGCTCCACCCGCGAGCGCACCCATGCCACCGTCTCGCGCATCGTCACCGACACCGCGCTGGCGCCGGCCGCCCATCTCACCTGCGTCGCCGCCAGCCGGGCGGAGATCGATGACGTGGTGCGCGGCTATGCCAAGGCCGGGGTGAAGCACATCGTGGCCCTGCGCGGTGATCCCACCACCGGGGTCGGCACCGCTTATGAGCCTCATCCCGACGGCTATGCCCATGCCAGCGACTTGGTGGCGGGCATCAAGCGGCTGGGGGATTTCGAGGTGTCGGTCTCGGCCTATCCCGAAAAACACCCCGAGAGCGCCAGCATCGATGCGGACATCGACGTGCTGGCGCGCAAGGTGGATGCGGGCGCCACCCGCGCCATCAGCCAGTTCTTCTTCGATAATGACGTCTATTTCCGCTATATGGACAAGGTGCGGGCGCGCGGGATCACCATTCCCATCGTGCCGGGCATTCTGCCGGTGACCAATTTCAAGCAGGCGGCCAAGTTCGCCGCGGCCACCGGGGCCAGCGTCCCGGCCTGGTTGGCGGCCCGCTTCGAAGGTCTGGATGACGATGCGGAGACCCGCAAGCTGATCGCCGCGGCGGTGGCGGCGGAACAGGTCACTGACCTGGTTGATCGCGGCGTCACCGATATCCATTTCTATACGCTCAACCGCGCCGACCTGGTCTATGCCGTCTGCCATCTGCTGGGCCTGCGCCCGCAGGGCGAGGCGGCGGAAGCGGCGGTGGCCTTTTAAGACGGCAGGAGTTTTCGGCTAAGCGCGGCCGAGGAGGAAATGATGGCGAAGGAACCTCAAGATCTTGTCTTGAGCCTGCTCCGCGAAATGCGCGCGGAGCTGGCCAGTCGGTTTGAAGCCAGTCAGCATCGCTTTGATGGCTTGGACAAGAAGCTCGAAAGCCTGCGTCAGGCCATGATCGGCGAATCCGTTCTCGGCCGCTACACGGTGGCCGAGGTGGAAGAGCGCCTCGAGAAGATCGAGAGCCGCCCCGCGGCCCTCGAAAAGCACAACTAGCTATCCATCGGCGGGATCGTCCCGCCGGTATCGTTCTTCCGACGGGCCGTTGTGCCCGCTCCGGTTCCACGGGTGCCCCCATGAGCGACGTCCACGACGAGACCCAGTCCGCCCTCATCGCCGCCGCCCGCGCGCGTATCCTGGTGCTGGATGGCGCCATGGGCACCATGATCCAGGGGCTGAAGCTGGACGAGGCCGGTTATCGCGGCCCCCGCTTCGCCGACTGGCCCCGGGACGTGAAGGGCAATAACGACCTGCTGAACCTCAGCCAGCAGGACGACGTCCGGGCCATCCACCTCAAGTATTTTATGGCCGGCGCCGACATCGTCGAGACCAACACCTTCTCCTCCACCACCATCGCCCAGGCCGATTACGGCATGGAGGCGCTGGCCTATGAGCTGAACGTTGAGGGCGCCCGCCTCGCCAAGGAAGCCGCCATCGAAGCGGAAAAGCTGGACGGTCGCCGCCGCTTCGTCGCCGGCGCCATCGGCCCCACCAACCGCACCGCCTCCATCTCCCCGGACGTGAACGATCCCGGTTTCCGCGCCACTTCGTTCGACGATCTGGCGGTGGCCTATGGCGAGCAGGCGCGCGGCCTGCTGGAAGGCGGCTCCGACCTGCTGCTGATCGAGACCATCTTCGATACGCTCAACGCCAAGGCGGCCATCTTCGCCATCGAGGGGCTGTTCGACGAACTGGGCTACCGCGTGCCGGTGATGATCTCCGGCACCATCACCGATCTGTCGGGCCGCACCCTGTCGGGCCAGACCCCCTCCGCCTTCTGGTATTCGCTGCGCCATTCCGAGCCGTTCTCCATCGGCCTCAATTGCGCGCTCGGCGCCAAGGAGATGCGCGCCCATATCGCCGAATTGGGCCGGGTCGCCGACACCTTGGTGTGCGCCTATCCCAATGCCGGCCTGCCCAATGAATTCGGCCTCTATGACGAGAGCCCGGAGGCCATGGCCGAGCTGGTGGGCGAGTTCGCCGCCTCCGGGCTGGTGAACATTGTCGGCGGTTGCTGCGGCACCACGCCGGACCATATCGCCGCCATCGCCCGCGCCGTGGCGGGCAAGACGCCCCGCGCCGTTCCCGAGCTGGAGCCGCGCCTGCGCCTATCCGGCCTGGAGCCGTTCGAGCTGACGCCGCAGATTCCGTTCGTGAACGTGGGCGAGCGCACCAACGTCACCGGCTCCGCCCGCTTCCGCAAGCTGATCACCACCGGCGACTTCACCGCCGCCCTCGCAGTGGCTCGCGACCAGGTGGAGAGCGGCGCTCAGATCATCGACGTCAACATGGACGAGGGCCTGCTGGACAGCCAGGCGGCCATGGTCTCGTTCCTGAACCTGGTGGCCTCCGAGCCGGACATCTCGCGGGTGCCGGTGATGGTGGATTCGTCCAAGTGGGCGATCATCGAGGCCGGGCTGAAGTGCATCCAGGGCAAGGGCATCGTGAACTCCATCTCCATGAAGGAGGGGGAGGACGCGTTCCGCCATTATGCGCGCCTGGTGCGCCGCTATGGTGCCGCCGTGGTGGTGATGGCCTTCGACGAGCAGGGCCAGGCCGACACCTTCGAGCGCAAGACCGAGATCTGCGCCCGCGCCTACAAGATCCTGGTGGAGGAAATCGGCTTCCCGCCGGAAGACATCATCTTCGATCCCAACGTCTTCGCGGTGGCCACCGGCATCGAGGAGCATGCGCCCTATGGCGTCTTCTTCATCGAGGCCACCCGCTGGATCCGGCAGAACCTGCCCCACGCCCATATCTCGGGCGGGGTGTCGAACCTGTCGTTCTCGTTCCGCGGCAACGAGCCGGTGCGCGAGGCCATGCATGCGGTGTTCCTGTATCACGCCATCCAGGCGGGCATGGACATGGGCATCGTCAATGCCGGCCAGCTGGCGCTCTACAATGAGATCAAGCCGGAGCTGCGCGAGGCCTGCGAGGACGTGGTTCTCAACCGCCGCGCCGACGGCACCGACCGCCTGCTGGCCCTGGCGGAAGGCTTCAAGGGCGGCGCCGGCAAGGAAAAGCGCGAAGCGGACCTGACCTGGCGCACCTGGGACGTGGACAAGCGCCTCGCCCATGCGCTGGTCAATGGCATCACCGATTTTGTGGAAGTGGACACGGAAGAGGCGCGCCAATCGGTGGCGCGGCCGCTGCACGTGATCGAGGGGCCGCTGATGAGCGGCATGAACATCGTCGGCGACCTGTTCGGCGCCGGCAAGATGTTCCTGCCCCAGGTGGTGAAGTCCGCCCGCGTCATGAAGCAGGCGGTGGCCTATCTCATGCCCTACATGGAAAAGGAAAAGGAGGAGGCCGGCCTCGGTGAGGCCTCCGCCGCCGGCAAGATCCTCATGGCGACGGTGAAGGGCGATGTGCACGACATCGGCAAGAACATCGTCGGCGTCGTGCTCCAGTGCAACAATTACGAGGTCATCGACCTGGGCGTGATGGTGCCCGCCGCCAAGATCCTGGAAGTGGCCCGCGCCCAGAAGGTGGACGTGATCGGCCTGTCCGGCCTCATCACCCCCTCGCTGGACGAGATGGTGGCGGTCGCCTCCGAGATGGAGCGCGAGGGCTTCCACGTGCCGCTCTTGATCGGTGGCGCCACCACCTCGCGGGTCCACACGGCGGTGAAGATCGCCCCGCAATATCTGCGCGGCCAGGCGGTCTATGTGACCGACGCCTCGCGCGCCGTCGGCGTGGTTTCCAATCTGCTCAACGTGGACACCCGCGACAGCTACATGGCCGACATCAAGGCCGAATACGTGAAGCTGGCCGACGCCCATGCCCGCGCCGACGACGCCAAGCAGCGGGTGCCGCTGGCCAAGGCGCGCGAAAACGCCCTGCGACTGGATTTCGCCGGCACCGTGCCGCCCAAGCCCAGCTTCCTCGGCACCAAGGTGTTCGAGGATTACGACCTCGCGGACCTGGTGCCCTATATCGACTGGTCGCCCTTCTTCGCCTCGTGGGAACTGGCGGGGCGCTATCCGGCGATCCTTCAGGACGAGAAGGTAGGCGAGGCGGCCCGATCCCTGTTCGCGGACGCCCAGGCCATGCTGGCCAAGATCGTCGAGGAGAAGTGGGTCACCGCCCGCGCGGTGATCGGCTTCTGGCCGGCCAATGCGGAAGGCGACGACATCGTCCTGTTCCGCGACGACACCCGAAAGACCCCGCTCGCCACCCTGCACACCCTGCGCCAGCAATTGGCGCGCCGGGAAGGCCGCTACAATCTGGCCCTGGCGGATTTCGTGGCGCCGCTGGAGACCGGCCTGCCGGACTATATGGGCGGCTTTGCCGTCACCACCGGCATTGGCGAGCAGGCGCGGTCCGACGCCTTCAAGGCCGCCAATGACGATTATTCCGCCATCCTGTTCAAGGCGCTGACCGATCGCTTGGCCGAAGCCCTGGCCGAGCGCATGCACCATCGCGTGCGGCGCGAATTCTGGGGCTATGCGGCGGACGAGGCGCTGGGGCCGGACGATCTGATCGCCGAGAAGTACCAGGGCATCCGCCCGGCGCCGGGCTATCCGGCCCAGCCGGACCATACCGAGAAGGGCACGCTGTTCACCCTTCTGGACGCCACCGCAAAGATCGGCCTGGAACTCACCGAGAGCTATGCCATGTGGCCGGGGGCTGCGGTGTCGGGGCTGTATTTCGCCCATCCGCAGAGCGCCTATTTCGGCGTCGGCCGCATCGAGCGCGATCAGGTGGAAGACTATGCCGCCCGCAAGGGCTGGACGGTGGCGCAGGGCGAGCGCTGGCTGGCCCCGATCCTGAACTACGACCCGGCCCGGCGCGCTGCGGCGGAGTGAGGCGCCGCCATTGGGCGCGTCTCTTCTTCCACATCCAGCAGGTCACATGGGGCGCCGCGCTCCGCCGCCTGTGCCCCGTCCCGCGATACTGCGGACGGGCCGGAGCATCCGTTCCTGGCGCAGAAGCAGGCCTTGCTGGATCACTATGTAAGGCAGGGGTATGCGGTGGTCGCCACCGATTACCAGGGCCTTGGAGCACCGGGCCTGCCGTCGTTTCTCCAAGGCGCCATCGAGGCACACGGCGCGCTCGATATCCTGCGCGCGGCGCGGCAGATCGAGCCGGCGCTCGGCACGCGCTATGTGGTCATTGGCCACTCGCAAGGCGGCCAGGCGAGGCTCTTCACCGCCACGCTCGGTCGCGGCTATACGCCGGAACTGGCGCCGTTGGGCACCGTCGCCTTCGCGCCGGCCTCCCACATCGCCGACAGGCTGCACGCCATGGTGAGCGGCACTGAGCCCTCATCGCGGCTTGGCTAGTCTATGCCATGTATGTGCTGGAATCCTTCACCTCGAACCATCCTGCCGTCGATGTGCCGCGCCTCCTCACGCCGCAGGCCATCGCCCACCTCTCGGAAACGCGCGACCGCTGCATCACCGTGACCGTGACCAAAAGCTATTGGTCGCGGGCGATTCCAAAGGATCAGTTCCTGCCGGGCGCCAACCTGTCGGTGGAGGATGTGGTCGCCGCCGCGAACGATCTGGCGCTGCTGCGCCTTTCGACACCCACCTTCATCGCCCAGGGCGGGCAGGACGACACCGTCTTGCCGGCCTGGACGGATGCGGTCGTGCGGCGCCTCTGCGCCAGCGGGGTTTCTGTGACCTATGCGACCTATCCGGAAAAGACCCACGAGACGGTGGTGGATGCCGGTGCGCTGGCGGCGCAGGCCTTCGTGGCGGCGCTGTTTGCCGGACGGCCTCCGGCGGCCAATTGCGCAGACATGCCGCACGCCGCACCGCTGTGATCGGCAGCGCGGGCGCCTTGATCCCCTGACTGCAGGTTCATCCAGTTCGAAAGAGCCGCGAGCTTGGCCGTCCCATACCCGCGCCGCTGAAGGCGGCGCGGGTATGGGGAAGATCACACGCTGGTGGGGTAGTTGGGGCTCTCGCGAGTGATGGTCACGTCATGGACGTGGCTCTCGCGCAGGCCGGCGGAGGAGATGCGCACGAAGCGCGCCTTCTCGCGGAATTCCGCCAGATCGGCGCCGCCCACATAGCCCATGGCGGCCCGCAGGCCGCCGGCGAGCTGGTGCAGCACGCTGGCCAGCGAGCCCTTGTAGGCCACCTGGCCTTCGATGCCTTCCGGCACCAGCTTCAGCGCATCGCGCACTTCCGCCTGGAAATAGCGGTCGGCGGAGCCGCGGGCCATGGCCCCCACCGAGCCCATGCCGCGATAGGCCTTGTAGGAGCGGCCCTGGTACAGGAACACTTCGCCCGGGCTTTCCTCGGTGCCCGCCAGCAGCGAACCCACCATGGCGCAGGAGGCGCCCGCCGCCAGGGCTTTCGCCAGATCGCCGGAATATTTGATGCCGCCGTCGGCGATGATCGGGGTGTTGGTGGCCTGGGCGGCTTCCACCGCATCCATCACCGCGGTCAGCTGAGGCACGCCCACGCCAGCGACGATGCGGGTGGTGCAGATGGAGCCGGGGCCGATGCCCACCTTCACCGCATCCGCGCCGGCATCGATCAGCGCCTTGGTGCCGTCGCCGGTGGCCACATTGCCGGCCAGGATCTGGGTGGTGTTGGACATGCGCTTGATGCGCGTCACCTGGTCCAGCACCTTGCGGGAATGGCCGTGGGCGGTGTCCACCACCACCAAATCCACGCCGGCATCGATGAGGCGCTCGGTGCGCTCATAGCCGTCGTCGCCCACGGTGGTGGCGGCGGCGACCCGCAGGCGCCCTTGGTCATCCTTAGCGGCGTTGGGATTGGCCACCGCCTTCTCGATGTCCTTCACGGTGATCAGGCCGACGCAGCGATAGTCATTGTCCACCACCAGCAGCTTCTCGATGCGATGGTGATGCAGGAGGCGCTTGGCCTCCTCCTGGCGCACATTTTCCGTGACCGTGATGAGGTTGTCCTTGGTCATCAGCTCGGCGACCCGCTGGGTGGGGTCGGTGGCGAAGCGCACGTCGCGGTTGGTGAGGATGCCCACCAGCTTGCCGCCGCGTCCGTTGGAGCCGCGCTCGACCACCGGGATGCCAGAGATGCCGTAGCGCTTCATCAGCGCCAGCGCGTCCGCCAGGGTCTCGTCGGGATAAATGGTGACCGGGTTCACCACCATGCCGCTCTCGAACTTCTTCACCTGCCGCACATGCTCGGCCTGCAATTCCGGCGTGAGGTTGCGGTGGATGACGCCGATGCCGCCGGCCTGGGCCATGGCGATGGCGAGGCGGCCCTCGGTCACCGTGTCCATGGCGGCGGAGAGGATGGGCAGGTTCAGGGTGATGGTGTTGGTAAGGCGGGTGATCAGGCTGACGCCGCCGGGCATCACCTCGGAGGCGCCCGGAACCAGGAGCACGTCGTCAAAGGTGAGCGCCTCGCGGAAAGGCGAGCCGTTGAGGGTATGGATGGGTGTCGACATCACCAACTCCTGGTCGCGGACCCACCTCGCCGGAGGTGGCACGCTGAGACGGGATCGAGACGCGCGACCGGTGCCGCATGACGCTTCGAGTTGGCAGTGGCGGATACCATGGGCGGACGACGAATAGAAGACCTCAGCGACGCTTTCGCCATGCGTGGGACGCAAGGTCGAACCGTGTCCAGTGGGGTGCTCGGGCTCGATGCGAGGAAAATCGAGCCATCGCTGCGGAGCGACAGGATCGGGCGATGTGCGCGCTGTGTGCTTCCCTCCGCCCCGATCGCGCTTTAGGGTCCGGCCTCCCGCCGCGTCGCGGGGACGATTTGCGCGGACCCCTTGCCATGCCCATGATGCTCCTCGGCCTTGTGCTTTTCCTCGGCGTCCATGTGGTCACCAGCCTGCGCGGCGTGCGCGCCGGCCTGATCGCGCAGGTGGGGGAGGGGGCCTACAAGGGCTTCTATTCGCTGCTCTCGGCTTCCGGCCTGCTGCTCACCGCTTATGGCTTCGGGCTGTGGCGCGCTGCCGGGTCCCCCGATCTGTGGACGCCGCCGCCGGCCATGCGGCACGTCACCATGGGCCTTATGCTGCTGGCCTGTTTCGCGCTGGTCGCCGCTTATGTGCCGAGCCATATTCGCGCGAAGCTCAAGCACCCGATGCTGGTGGGCGTGAAGATCTGGGCCCTGGCGCACCTGTTGTCCAATGGCGACGTGGCCTCCATCGTCCTGTTCGGTGCCGTTCTGGCCTGGGCGGTCTATGACCGGATCTCGGTCAAGCGCCGCGGCCTGCCGCTGCCGGTGGCCCCCGCCGGCTGGGGCGGCGACATCGCGGTGGTGGTCGGCGGCATCATTCTGTATCTGGCCCTCGCCTTCATCTTCCACCCCTATGTGGTGGGCGTACCGGTGATGGGTTGAAGCCCGAACGGGCAGCCGTAAGAAAGGGAGACGTGCCATGTCCATTCAAGCCGAGACCCGCCGGGTCACCGCGCCGGAAATCCGCGCGCGCAAGGGGGGCGATCCCATCGTCAGCCTGACCTCCTATCATGCGCACACGGCCCAGCTGCTGGATCGCCATGTGGACGTGATCCTGGTGGGCGACAGCCTCGGCATGGTCATGCATGGCCTGGAGACCACCGTGCCGGTGACGGTAGAGATGATGATCGTGCACGGCCGCGCCGTGGTGCGTGGCACCAAGCGGGCGTTGATCGTGGTGGATCTGCCGTTCGGCAGCTATGAGGCCAGCCCGGTGGAGGCGTTCCACACCGCTGCCCGCGTGCTGAAGGAAACCGGCGCCGGGGCGATCAAGCTGGAAGGCGGGCGCCGCATGGCGGAAACCGTGCGCTTCCTGGTGGATCGCGGCGTCCCGGTGATGGGCCATGTGGGCCTCACGCCGCAGGCCATCAACACGCTGGGCTCGTTCAAGGCCCGCGGCCGCGACGATGCGGAAGCCGACGAGATCCTGGCCGATGCCCATGCGGTGGCGGAGGCCGGGGCCTTCTCCATCGTGCTGGAGGCCATTGCCGAGCCGCTGGCCCGCCGCATCACCCAAGAGGTCGCCACGCCCACCATCGGCATCGGCGGCAGCCCGGCCTGCGACGGCCAGATCCTGGTGCTGGAAGACATGCTGGGTCTGGCCCCGCGGGTGCCGAAATTCGTCAAGCGCTATGCGGAACTGGGTCCGGCCATCGAGGAAGCGGTGGCGACCTATGCGCAGGAAGTGCGCGCCCGCACCTTCCCGGCGGCGGAGCATGTCTACGCACCGCGGGTGAAGAAGGTCTCGTGAGCCATCCGGCGCGCCCGGCGCTGACGCTGGCCGGCATCGCTTTGGCGATGCTGGCGGGCGTTGCGCTGGGCAGCGCCCCGGCGGCCGCGGCCGATTGCCTGCTGGTGACCGATGCCCAGACTCGCACGGTGCTGGCCCAATCGGGCGGGGCGTGCGTCGCGCGCCAGTCCCCCTTCTCCACCTTCAAGATCGCCATCAGCCTGATGGGCTATGACGCCGGCCTGCTGCAAAGCGCCACCGCGCCGGTGCTGGAGACCGCGCCGGGGCTCGCCGACTGGAACGCGGCGTGGCGGGGGCCGCAGACGCCGCAAAGCTGGATGCGGCTGTCCGTGGTGTGGTTTTCCCAGGTGCTCACCCGTCGCCTCGGCGCGGAGCGCTTTGCAGCCTACGTGCATGATTTTCGCTACGGCAATGAGTCCGTGGGCGGGGTGACGGGCGCGCCGGACGCGCTGACCAGTGCCTGGCTGGCGTCCTCGCTGGCCATCTCGCCGCGCGAGCAGGTGGACTTTCTGCGTCGCATGCTGGGGGGACAGCTTCCGGTCTCGGCCCAAGCCGTGACCAAGACCATCGCCTTGCTGAAGCAGGACGAAGCGCCCGCGGGGTGGAGCCTGTTCGGCAAGACCGGCTCGGGCTCGGCCCGCCGGCCCGATGGCACGGTCGACGCCCATCGCCCCATGGGCTGGTTCGTGGGCTGGGCGGAGAAAGGCGGCCGCACCTTGATCTTCGCGCGGTTCACCGGGCTCGATATGCCGTCCGCCGAGCCGCTGGGGCTGGTGGCGCGGCGGCAGGCGCTGGTGGCGCTGGAGCCGGTGCTCCGCGCACACACGCCCTGAGGGAGCGGCCAAGGGAGGGCCCATGCGCCTGTCGGTGATCGTCGCGGCTTTGGTGGCCGCTCTGGTGGGGTTCGGCGGCACCTTGGCGCTTCTGCTGGCCGCCGCCCGGGCGCTCGGGGCGGATCAGGGGCAGGCCTCCTCCTGGGTGGCGGCCTGCTGCATCGCCATCGCCGCGTCGTCCGCCTATCTCAGCCTGACGTCCCGCAAACCGATCATCACCGCCTGGTCCACGCCGGGGGCGGCGCTGGTGGCGGGATTTGGCGCCGGGGTGGGAATGGAGAAGGCCGTGGGGGCCTTTCTGTTCGCCGCCGCCCTCATGCTGGCCTGCGCCGCCATCCGGCCCCTGGGCAATGTCATGGCGCGCATTCCGGTCTCGGTGGCCGCCGCCATGCTGGCAGGGGTGCTCATGCGCTTTGCCATGGCAGTGGCCGAATCGGCGACCGGGGCGCCGGTCCTCGTGCTGCCGTTGGTGGCGCTGTTCTTCCTGGTGCGACTGGCCTCCCCCAGCGCCGCGGTGCTGAGCGTGCTGGTGGCCGGAATCGCAGGGGTGTTCGCCCTGGGGCTGAACGCGCCGCTGACGGGTGAATTGGCCTTCTCGCATCTGGCGCCGATGCTGCCGGCGTTCGATGGCGCGGTGCTGCTGAGCCTGGGCCTGCCGCTGTTCATCGTCACCATGGCCTCGCAGAACCTGCCAGGGTTCGCGGTGCTTCGGGCCGCCGGCTACACGCCGCCCACCCGCGCCATCCTGGCGGTGACCGGAGGCGTGTCCGCGGTGGCGGCCGTGTTCGGTGCCCATGCCACCAACCTGGCGGCCATCACCGCCGCGCTCTGCACCGGACCCGACGCCCATCCCGATCCGGCCAAGCGCTATCTGTGCGGGCCGGTCTATGCCTTGTTCTACCTGTTGCTGGCGGCCCTGGGCGCCTCGCTGGTGGCGGTCTTCGCCGCCGTGCCGCCGGCGCTGATCGCCACCGTGGCGGGTCTTGCCCTGCTGTCTCCCCTGGTGGGCGCGCTCACCGCCGCCTTGGCGGACGAGGGCGGGCGGCTGGCGGCGGTCGCCACCTTCGCCACCACGGTGTCCGGCATCTCGGCCCTGGGGCTGGGGGCGCCGGTCTGGGGGTTGGCGGTGGGCCTTGTCGTTCTGGCGCTTGACGCGATCGTGGGGAAAAAACGGCAAAAATCGGTGCATTTGCCACGATGAGGCCGCATGGATAACTTACCGGCCCTTGCCTGGCCCCCGTTGCATCGGGGGCAAGCGGGCGGCCGCGCGTTTGGACTTTGAATGACTGACATTTTTCACGAGATCGACGAGGACCTGAGGCGCGAGCGTTTCCGCCGGCTGTGGGACCGATTCGGCATCTATCTCATCATCGCGGTTGTCCTGGTGATTGCTGGTACTGCCGGCTACAGCGGCTATCGCTGGTGGGTGCAGGAGCAGGCGCAGGCAGCCAGCGTGCGCTTCCAGGCCGCTGTGAAGCTGGCCGATGCGGGCCAGCACCAGGAAGCGGAAGCCGCCTTCACCGCCCTGGCGAAAGATGCGCCCGCCGGCTATCGGGCGCTGGCCCGCTTCCGCGCGGCCGGTGAACTGGCCACCCGCAATGCCGCGGCAGGCGTCGCCGCCTTCGATGCACTGGCGGCGGACGCCAGCCTGACCGCGATCGAGCGCGACCTCGCCCGCATCCGCGCCGCGCTCATCCTGGTGGATACCGGCACCGTGGCGGACGTGCAGCAGCGCGTGCAGGCCATTGCCGACGGGCAGAGCCCCCTGCGCCATGCGGCACGCGAACTGGTGGCTCTGGCGCAATATCGCGCCGGCGATCTGCCGGCCACCAATGCCACCGCCACCGCCATTCTCGCCGATCCCGAGGCGCCCTCAGGGGTGCGCTCGCGGGCTGAGCTGCTGCGCACCCTGAGTGCGCCAGTGGCCGCGACCTCCCCCGCCTCGACGGGACCCTCGACCCCTGCGGCTCCGGCCGTTGTGGCCCCGTCTGTGCCCGCTCCGGCTCCGGCCGAGAACTCTCCCGTGCCGCCGGCACCCGCCGCCGGCACTCCCGCCACGCAATGAGGAGCGCCTTCATGCTTCGCGGCCGCCTTCGTATCGCCCTTGCTCTGATCCTCGCCCTTGGTGTCACCGGATGTGAGAGCCTGGATAAGTTCAATCCCTTCGGCGACCAGAAGAAGCCGTTGCCGGGCCAGCGCGCGGCGGTGTTTCCGGAAGGGGTGCCCGGGGTGGAAACCAAGGCACCGATCCTCCAGCCGAGCAATTCCAACGTGCCGGTCGGCGCCGCGCCGACGCTCAAGCCGGACTAGGCGGCGGCAGCCCGACGTCGGTTCCGCCGTCTGGCGCCGTTTCGCGTCCACCCCATCTTAAGGACGCCGGCGCGGCAGGCGCCGCGCCGCTGGCGTCCTCCTGATTCCTCAAGCGCCGACAAACTTGATAGAGTTTGCCGGAGCCCCTGCGCCTGCGATGAGAGCCACGCCCCATGTCCTTTACCCTGGCCATCGTCGGGCGCCCCAATGTGGGCAAGTCCACCCTCTTCAACCGCCTCGTCGGCCAGAAGCTGGCGCTGGTGGATGACCGCCCCGGCGTCACCCGCGACCGCCGCGAGGGCGATGCCCGCCTCGGCGACCTGTCCTTCCGCATCGTCGATACGGCGGGTTTGGAGGAGGCCGATCCCGGCAGCCTGGAAGGCCGCATGCGGGCGCAAACCGAGACCGCCATCGGCGATGCCGACGCGCTGCTGTTCATGATCGACGCCCGTTCGGGTCTCACCCCCACCGACCACGCCTTTGCCTCCCTGGTGCGCCGGGCCGGCAAGCCGACCATTCTGGTGGCCAACAAAAGCGAAGGTCGCGGCGGCCAAGCGGGGGCGCTGGAAGCCTATAATCTCGGCCTCGGCACGCCGATTCCCCTGTCCGCCGAGCATGGCGAGGGTCTGTCCGACCTCTATGACGCCATCTGCGAGGCGTTGCCGGCCCAGACCATGCCGGTGGTGGAGGATGAGGACGATCCCGACGGCGAGCACGATCCCAACCGCCCCATCAAGGTGGCGGTGATCGGTCGGCCCAACGCCGGCAAGTCCACCCTCATCAATCGTCTGCTGGGCGAAAACCGCCTGCTGACCGGCCCCGAGGCCGGCATTACCCGCGATTCCATCGCGGTGGATGTGAACTGGAACGGGCAATTGCTGCAGGTGTTCGACACCGCCGGCCTGCGCAAGCGCGCCCGCATCGATGACAAGCTAGAAAAAATGTCGGCCACCGATGCGCTGCGGGCGCTGAAGTTTGCCGAAGTGGTGGTGGTGCTCATGGACGCCACCTGCCCGTTCGAGGAGCAGGACCTGCGGCTCGCCGATCTGGTGGCGCGGGAAGGCCGGGCCATCGTGCTGGGCTACAACAAGTCCGATCTCGTCACCTCCGCCGCCTTCTCGCGGTTGCGGGAGGAGGCGGACCACTGGCTGCCGCAGGTGCGGGGCGTGCCCATTGTGCCGCTCTCGGGCCTCACCGGTCGCGGGCTGGAAAAATTGGTGGAGGCGATCGCGCAGACGCATGCGATCTGGAACACCCGCATCGCCACCAACCCGCTAAACAAATTCCTGGAGAATGCCACCGACACCCATCCGCCGCCGGCGGTGTCGGGGCGGCGGGTGAAGATCCGCTACATGACCCAGGCCAAGGCGCGACCGCCCACCTTCGTGATCTTCTGCTCGCGGCCGGAAGCCATTCCCGAGAGCTATCTGCGCTATCTGACCAATGGGTTGCGCGAGACCTTCAAGCTGCCCGGGGTGCCGATCCGGCTGAATCTGCGCGAGAAGGACAACCCCTACGCCCCGTGAGGCGTGGGCGTAAGGCGTGTGGCGGCATGGAGGGTTCGTTCTGGACCTCAACCGGCGCCGGCATGCTGACCTGGTCTGATGCGGTGGATTTCGCCATCGACCTCGATGCCCGCAGCCAGGGCTACCGGGTTTTCCGTCCGGCTGGTGCCGCCTGGTCCGGCGCCAGCTGCCCCTGCGCGCTAACCGGCCGTTTACCCTAACGCGAATACCCTTGCCTCTGGAACACCAGGCGGGGAGAGCGGGCATGTCCGTGGCAGGCGTGGATCGGCGGGCGCTGCTGAAGCTGGCAGCGGCGCTGGGCGGGGGCGCCGCGTTGGCTGCCTTCGGGCCGGCGCGGGCCGACGACGCCGACGAGGTGGCGATCCGCGCCCTGAAGCCCGGCGAATACGTCTGGTATCCCGACCGCGCGCCGCACGGCATGGTCGCCGTGGTGGTGGCCCTGCCGGACCAGCGCTGCTTCGTCTATCGCAACGGCGTGCGCATCGGCGTGTCGGCCATTTCCTCCGGTCGTGACGGGCACCTGACGCCGACGGGGGTCTTCACCATCCTCGCCAAGGATGTGGACCATCATTCCTCGCTCTATCACGAAGCCTCCATGCCCTATTCCGAGCGCCTGACCTGGTCCGGCGTGGCGCTGCATGCGGGCGGGCTACCGGGCTATCCGTCCTCCCACGGCTGTGTCCACCTGCCTCTGGCCTTCGCCAAGCTGCTGTTCGGTGTGACCGAGGTGGGCACGCCGGTGATCATCTCCGACGGGCACACCGGCCCGCAGGATGTGCTCGATCCCGGCCTCGTGCTGCCGCCGGATGTCACCGCGGCGCTCGGCGGCGCCAAGGACGACAAGCCGGGCGCCATCGGCCCGGTGTCCATCGTCGCCAGTGGCGCCGACCGGCGGATCATCGTTCTGGAGGGCGGCGTGCAGGTGCTGGAGGGGGCTATCCGCATCCAGGACCCCACCCGTCCCCTGGGCAATGTGGTCTATGTGCTGACCGCGCAGCCCACCGGCGAAACCCCGCGCTGGATGGCGGTGAGCTATGAAGGCGCCGGCGCCAAGGGCGGGGTGGCGCAGGAGGCGCTGTCGCGCCTGGTGGTGGAACCGGCCATCAATCAGAAGCTCGCGGCCCTCCTCGTGCCCGGCGCCACCTTGCTGGTGACCGAATTGCCGGCCGCGGCGGACACCCGCACGGACAAGGATTTCGTCATTCTCAACCCGCTCGGCACCGTTTGATGGCGCCCTTTCCCCGCCGGCCGCAGCCGCGGGCCTTGCGCCGCCTGGCGGCGCTCCTGATGGGCCTCGGCCTGGCGGGGGCCGCAGGCGCGGCCTTGGCGCAAAGCGCGTCGCCGGCCAAGGAGTTGTTCGGCGCCGCCGCCACCCCGGCGCCCCTCGCCACCCGGTCCATCGGCTTCTACTCAAAAGGCTGCCTGGCCGGCGGGACGCCCTTGCCGGCCGACGGCCCGATGAA
Organism: Azorhizobium sp.; assembly: GCA_965227945.1. Lineage (GTDB taxonomy): Bacteria > Pseudomonadota > Alphaproteobacteria > Rhizobiales > Xanthobacteraceae > Azorhizobium. The sequence continues at coordinate 1,685,520 of CBDDGQ010000006.1, forward strand.
TGCCGCTTCGCCTGCCGCCCGGTCCGGACCGCTCTGGCAGGCCATGCGTCCCTCCCGCAACCGGGCCTGGGGTCATCCGGACCTCATCGCCTTCCTGGAGCGATTCGCCGCCGCGGTGCCGCAGGCCTCCCGCTGGCCGGGCATCCTGGTGGGCGACATGTCACAGCCGCGCGGCGGGCCCATGCGGACCGGCCACGCCTCCCATCAGGTGGGCCTGGATGCGGACATCTGGCTGACCCCCAGCCCCGGCCGCGCGCTCAGCGTGGCGGAGCGTGAGAGCCTGTCCGCCACCATGCTGGTGCGGCCCGACCGACTGGATGTGGACGCCAAGGTGTGGACGCCAGATCATCTTGCGGTGATCCGCACCGCCGCCCGCGATCCGCGCGTGGAGCGAATCTTCGTCAATGCGGCGATCAAGAAGGCTCTGTGCCGGCAGGCGGACGGCGATCGCAGTTGGCTGAGCAAGGTGCGGCCTTATTGGGGGCACGACTATCACATGCATGTGCGGCTGTTCTGCCCCAAGGACAGTCCGGAGTGCCGCCCGCAGGAGCCGCCGGCCGGCGACGAGGGCTGCGGCAGCGAACTGGCGTGGTGGTTCACCGACGAGGTGCTCCACCCCAAGCCGTCGCCCAAGCCGGAGAAGCCGCGCCCGCCCTTGGTGCTGGCCGATCTCCCACCGGCGTGCGCCGCCGTGCTGGAGGCGCGCTAGGTGGCATATGTCCGGTGCGGGTTTCGCCTCATTTGCACGCCGGCCAAGTTGCGGCTATCCAGGGGGCGATTTCTGAGAGCGCGCGTCGGGGCGGCGAGTGCGCATATAGCGCGGGTCTGAATGGGCCGTCTCGATCGTTACATCTTCTCGACCGCCGCGGTGGCGTTCGTTGGGGTTACCGTTGTGCTCGCCGGGATGATCTGGGCGACGCAGGCGCTGCGTCAGCTTGACCTGGTGACAAGCCAGGGCCAGACGATCCTCGCCTTCGTGGCCATCACCTCGCTGACCATGCCGACCCTTGTGCTGGTGATCGCGCCGGCGGCGCTGTTTATCGCCACCGCCTACACGCTGCTGAAGCTCAACGGCGACAGCGAGATCGTGGTGATGGCCTCTGCCGGCATGAGCCATTGGCGGGTGCTGCGCTCGCTGATTCTGCTGGCCATTTTGGTGTCCCTGTTCTGCTCGGCGCTGGCCATCGACATCGTCCCGGCCTCCCTGCGCAGCTTCCGCGACCAGGTGTCGCGCGTGCGGGCCGACGTGGTGTCCTTTGTCGCGCAGCCGGGCCGGTTCGTGAACCTCGCGCCCGGCCTGGTGTTCCACGTGCGCGACCGGGCGAAGAACGGGGTGATGCACGGCGTCTTCATCAATGACGCCCGCGAAAAGGAAATATCCACTTATGTGGCCGATCGTGGCCAGATCGTTGAAACCGAAAGCGGCATCTTTCTCGTGTTGGAACAGGGTTCGATCCATCGCCGCGTCCCGGGAGCCGCCAGCAACGGCTCGGTGGTGGAGTTCCAGCGCTATGCGTTCGATCTGTCCGCGCTGACGCCGGGCGCCCAGAGCGGGGCGGACATCCGGCCCAACGAGCGCTCGTTCGCCTACATCAGCGCGCCGGCCAAGACCGACCCCTATCTGATCACCCAGCCGGGGCGGTTCCGGGAGGAATTCCATAAGCGCCTGTCTTCCGGACTTTATCCGCTGGCGTTCTTCGCCGTGGCGGCGGCGGCGCTGGCCTTGCCGCGCACCACCCGCGAAAGCCGGGGCCTGGCGCTGGCTGCCATCGTGCCGATCATGACGGCGCTGCAGATCGCCAATTTCGCGGTGACCGGTCAGCTGCGCACGGCCAGCTGGGCGGTGCCGGTGGTCTATCTGCTGCCGATCCTGTCGATTATCCTGGCGGCCCTGGTGCTGCAGGGGTGGGTGCGGTTCTCCCTGCCGGGCCCGGTGGCGCGGCTGTTGAACACCATGTCCCAGCGCGTCGCGCGTCTCTCGGCACCGTGAGCGCAGATGATCGGTCGCACCCTCGGGTTCTATTTCGCACGCCGTTTCCTGTCGGCCGTGGCGATGATCTTTCTCTCCTGTGTCGGCCTCATCATGCTGGTCGACTTCCTGGAGATGACGCGCCGGGTGGCCGATCGCGACAGCGTCGGCACCTTGGACGTGGCCCTGTTGACGCTTTACCGCACCCCCGCCTTCACCGAGCAATTGCTGCCGTTCGCGGTGCTGTTCGGCGCCATGGCCACCTTCGTGACGCTCTCGCGCAAGCTGGAACTGGTAGTGGCCAGGGCGGTGGGCTTGTCGGTGTGGCAGTTCTCGTTTCCGCCCATTGCGGTCGCCTTCCTGATCGGCGTGTTCGCCACCTGCGTGTTCAATCCGATCTCTGCCGACTTCAAGGAGCGCGCGAACCTGATGGAGGCTGACATCTTCAACACCGCCTCCGGCCTGTTCGCGCAGGGCTCCGCCGGATTCTGGATCCGCCAGCAGAGCATCGACGGCCAGGCGATCATCCAGGCGGCGGCCTCCCAGCAGGGCGGACGGGTGCTGAATGGCGTCACGGTGTTCGAGTTCGATCGCGCCGGTCTGCTGATGGAGCGGGTTGAGGCGCGCTCGGCCACCCTTGGCGACGGCGTGTGGACGCTCGCCGATGCGCGGGTGGTGGTGCCGGGCGCGGACCAGCAGACTTTCGCCACCTATCTCATCGCCACCAAGCTGGATCCCAAGCAGATCCAGGAAACCCTGGTGGCCCCCGAAACCGTGTCTTTTTGGCAACTGCCGGACGCCATCAGCAGCGCCGAGCAATCGGGCTTCGGCGCGGCACGCTACCGCCTGCAACTGCAGAGTCTTTTGGCCCGGCCATTCCTGCTCATTGCCATGGTGCTGATTGCCGCAGTGGTTGGCTTAAGGGTGTTTCGCTTCGGCGGTGTGGGGCAGACGATTCTCGGTGGCGTGGTGGCAGGCTTTCTGCTTTATCTGGGGACCAAGCTTGCGGAAGATCTGGGCGAGGCTGGTGTCGTGCATCCCATTGCTGCTGCATGGTTTCCAGCGGTTGCCGGCATTTTCATGGGGGTATTGATCCTGTTGCATCGGGAGGACGGATGACGGTCGGGTTTCACCCCTCCGTGGCCCTGGTCGGGACCGGCCTGCGCACCTGTGTGCGCGGGATCGGAACGGCCGTGGCCGCTGTCGTTCTGGTGCTCGGGCTGGCCGTGGCGGCGCCCGACATGGCGTTGGCGCAGGCGCCTGCCGCAGCGGGCGGTGGGCTTGCCGGCGGCCTCGGAGGCATGGCCAATCCCAAGACCGACCCCAATGCCAAGATGCTCGTGACCGCCGATCAGCTGGTCTACGACTACAAGAACGACACCATCTCCGCGGTCGGCAATGTGCAGATCTATTACGACGGGTCCTCGGTCGAGGCGCGCCGCGTGGTGTTCAACCGCAAGACCAACAAGCTGCGGGCCGAGGGCAATGTGCGCCTGAAGCAGAAGGACGGTAAGATCCTCACCGCCGACAATCTGGAGCTGTCGCAGGACCTTAAGGAAGGCTTCCTGAACTCGCTGCGCCTCGATACGCCGGACAAGACCCATTTCGCCGCCACCCGCGCCGATCGCGCGGAGGGCAATGTCACCGTCTTCCAAAATGGCCTCTACACGGCTTGCGAGCCGTGCAAGGACAATCCGGAAAAGCCGCCCCTGTGGCAGATCAAGGCTGCCCGGATCATCCATAACGAAGACGAGAAGATGATCTACTACCAGAATGCGACGTTCGAATTCTTCGGATTTCCGATCGCGTATTTCCCGTATTTCTCTTCGCCGGATCCGACGGTGAAGCGCAAGACCGGCTTCCTGTTCCCGGAATTCTATTCGTCCAGCAATGTGGGCTATGGCGCCAGCACGCCCTTCTTCTGGAACATCGCGCCGGACCGCGACGTGACGCTGGACCCGATGTATTTCAGCGAGCAGGGCCTGCTCATGAAGGGCGAATGGCGCCAGCGGCTGGACAACGGCTCCTACAGCCTGCGCGCCGCCGGCATCAATCAGCTCAACAAGGACGCCTTCATCAACAATGGCGTGCAGCCGGGGTATCGTGACGATCGCGGCATGGTGGAAAGCCATGGCCAGTTCGCCATCAACCAGAACTGGACCTTCGGCTGGGACGGCACCGTGGTTTCGGACCGCACCTTCCTGCGCGATTACGGCATGGTCAGCTCGGATGTGACCGAGCGGGTGTCGCAAGGCTATTTGGTCGGGCAGGGCGACCGCAGCTATTTCGATCTGCGCGGCATGTATTTCCTCGGCCTGTCGCTGACCGACGATCAGAGCCGCCTGCCGGTGGTGGGCACGCTGGACTACAGCTATGTGTTCGGAAAGCCGGTGTGGGGCGGTGAGGCGGGCATCAACGTCAACTTCACCACGCTGCAGCGCGATAACGCCGACTTCATCGGCACCTCGTCGCTCACCGCCAATGCCGGTGGCATCGGTATCCCCGCGGGCTCCTGCGCCCTGAGCAATCCCAACCCGACCCAGTGCCTGCTGCGTGGCGCGCCGGGGGACTACAACCGGCTGTCGGCGGAATTCTATTGGAAGCGCACCATCACCGACGGCGCGGGCCAGATGTGGACCCCGTTCGCCCAGGTCCGCGTGGATGTGGCGCAGGCCGACATCAGCACGCTGCCCACCAATTACACCAGCGGCACGCTCATTCCCGGTCAGAACCCGCTGCAGTCCGGCAATGAGAGCCTGATCCGCGCCATGCCGGCGGTGGGCCTGGATTACAAATACCCGTTCATCTCGGTGGAGAACTGGGGCACCCAGACCATCACCCCGCGGGCCCAGGTTATCATCCGCCCGAACGAGACCGGCATCGGCAAGCTGCCCAACGAAGACGCACAGAGCCTGGTGTTCGACGACACCAACCTGTTCTCGATCAACAAATATTCCGGCTATGACCGGGTCGAGGGCGGCGGCCGCCTCAATGTGGGCGTGTCGTATGCCGCCGCCATCAACGGCGCCGGCACCATCACCGCTTTGGTGGGCCAGTCCTATCACCTGTTCGGCCTGAACTCCTTCGCCGAAGGCGACATGGCCAACACCGGCCTGCAATCCGGTCTCGACACCGACGTTTCCGATTATATCGCGCGGTTCAGCTACTCCCCCACGGACAAGCTGGAGTTCATCAGCCGCTTCCGGTTCGACGAAGCCAATGGCTCGCTGCAGCGCCTGGAACTGGAGGGGCGGACCCAGATCGACAAATGGAGCTTGTCGGCGATCTACGGGCGCTATGCGCCGCAGCCGCTGCTGGGCTATTACGACGATCGCGAAGGCATCTTCACCACGGTCGGCTATCAGTTGAACCAGAACTGGAGCCTCAACGGCGCCATCCGCTACAACATCGCCCAGTCCGGCTTCGATTATACGCTGGTGGGTGTGAACTATGCGGATGACTGCTTCACGTTGGCGCTGAATTACATCTCCGACTATACGGCGAACGGGGCCGGCGGGACGCCCAACAACAGCATCCTGTTGCGCATCGGGCTGCGGACCTTGGGTGAGAGCGGCGTCAAGACGAGCCTCGGCAGCTCGACGTCCTCAAATTAGTATTGACGTGACCGGGATAATGGCCGCATTGCCGCCACAGGAGCGCGGGACATAAACGCGCTCATCCTGACGACCCTTGCGGTGGTCGGGCAGATTTCCGGGATGAACGATGATTGCTTGGCGACGCCTCTGTCTTCTGATCGTTGCCGCGGTGGCCCTGATGGCCCCCGGCACTGCTATGGCGCAGATCTTGGTGATGGTCTCCGGCCAGCCGATCACGTCCAATGACGTGAGTCAGCGCATCAAGCTGCACCAGCTCATCGAGCGCAAGGCGCCCTCGCAGAAGGAAGTTCTCGAGGAATTGATCGACGAGCGGATCAAGATCCAGCAGGCCGCCCGCTTCACCATCGAGGCGGACGACAAGGAAGTGGACCGGATGTATGCCGGCGTCGCCGAGCGCTCCGGCCGCACCGCCGAGCAACTGACCGCCGGCTTCGCCCAGAGCGGTCTCAATGCGCAGACCTTCAAGGACAAGCTGCGGGCGGACTATGTCTGGAACCAATATGTGCGGGCCCGCGCGCCCGCGGTGAATGTGCGCGACCAGGATGTGGTGGCCGCGCTGAACCAGAAGGGCGACGACAACCGCACCTTCGTGGCCACGGAATATACCCTGCGCCCCATTGTTCTGGTGGTACCACGGGACAGCAACAATCTGGGCGCGCGCATGCAGGAGGCCAACGCCCTTAGGGCCAAGTTCAACGGCTGCGACGACGGACTGCTGCTGGTGAAGGGGATGAAGGAGACCGTGGTGCGCACCCCGGTGAGCCGCCTCTCCTCGGAGATGACCGAGGCCATGCGCCAGATCCTGGACAAGACCGAGGTGGGCCGGCTGACGCCGCCCGAGGCCTCGCAGTCCGGCGTGGAGATCTTCGCGGTCTGCGGCAAGCGGGAAGTGAAGGGGGAAAGCTCCAAGAAGCGCGACGTCAAGGACCAGCTCACCAACGCCCAGTTCCAGTCGGAATCCAAGCGTCTGCTGGCCGAACTGCGCAAGAGCGCCCTGATCCAGTACCGCTGATGCCGTCGCCCGCCGCGCGCCCGGCGCTCGCGCTCAGCCTGGGCGAGCCGGCCGGCATCGGACCGGACATCGCGCTGCTGGCGTGGCGGTCGCGGGTCTCAGAGGGCCTGCCGGCCTTCTTCGCCGTAGGCGATCCCTTGCTTCTGGAGGCTCGCGCCCGCGCCCTCGGGCTTGATGTCCCGGTGCGCGTCGTAGCGCCCGGTGACGCCGCCAGCGTGTTCGCCACCGCACTTCCCGTGGTGCCCGCCGGTCCCCGCGCCACGGCGCAGCCGGGTCACCCCGATGCCACCAGCGCCGCCGCGGTGATCGCCAGCCTCGATCGCGCGGTGGATCTGGTACTGGCGGGGGAGGCGGCCGCGCTTGTGACCGCGCCTTTGCACAAGGCGGTGGTCTATGGCGCCGGCTTTCCCTTCCCCGGGCACACCGAATATCTCGCCGCCCGCTGCACTCCAGCCGGGGGTGTCGCGCCCCGCCCGGTGATGATGATCTGGTCGCCCGCCTTGGCGGTGGTGCCGGCCACCATCCATGTGCCGCTGGCGGACGTGCCGCGCCTCCTCACCATCGACCTCCTGGTGGAGACCGGGCGGATCGTGGCGCGGGACATGCGGGTGCGGTTCGGCATGGCGGCGCCGCGGCTGGCTTTTGCCGGCCTCAATCCCCATGCCGGGGAAAGCGGCACCCTCGGCCGCGAAGACGAGGCGGTGGTGCGCCCGGCGGTGGCCGCGTTGTGCGCGGAAGGCATCGCCGCCACCGGGCCCTTCCCGGCCGACACGCTCTTCCACGCGGAGGCGCGCGCGGCCTATGACGTGGTGATCGGCATGTATCACGACCAAGTGCTGATCCCGGCCAAGACCCTGGCGTTCCACGACGGCGTCAACGTCACCCTCGGCCTGCCGCTGGTGCGCACCTCGCCGGACCACGGGACGGCGTTCGACATCGCCGGCACCGGCCGGGCCAATCCCGCCAGCCTGATGGCCGCGCTGCGCCTCGCGCGTCGGCTGGCCGATGCGACGTCTTAGCGGCGTGATCTGACGCCGGCCTCATGCGCGCCAGCCACAGAGCGTGTAAGCAGGCCGGATTGCTTTGCCCAGGAGACGCATCGGCCGTGAGCGCCATCGACGATTTGCCCCCGCTGCGCGACGTGATCCGCATCCATGGGCTCTCGGCGCAGAAATCGCTGGGACAGAACTTCCTCCTCGACCTCAATCTGACCTCGCGCATCGCCCGGGCCTCTGGGCCGCTGGAGGGCGCCACAGTGGTGGAGGTGGGACCCGGACCGGGCGGCCTCACCCGGGCGCTCCTGGCTGGCGGCGTGGCGAAGGTGATCGCCATCGAGCGGGACCATCGCTGCGTGGCCGCCCTGGCGGATGTCGCAGCCGCCTATCCGGACCGGCTGGACGTCATCGACGGCGATGCCCTGAAGGTGGACGTGCGCCCTCTGATCGCCGGCGCTGCACCCGGCAGCGTGCGGGTGGTGGCGAACCTGCCGTATAATGTGGGCACCATGCTGCTGGTGAACTGGCTGTCCACGGACCCCTGGCCGCCCTGGTTCTCCTCTTTGACCTTGATGTTCCAGCGCGAAGTGGCCGAACGCATCGTCGCCGAGCCGGGCGACAAGGCCTATGGCCGGCTGGCGGTGCTCACCGGCTGGCGGGCGAGCGCGCGGATCCTGTTCGACGTCGCGGCCTCGGCGTTTGTGCCGCCACCCAAGATCACCTCCTCGGTGGTCCATCTCGTGCCCCGCGCCGCGCCGCTGCCCTGTACCCTGGCGCATCTGGAGCGGGTCACCGAGGCGGCCTTCGGCCAACGTCGCAAGATGCTGCGCCAGTCGCTGAAGTCCCTGGGCGTCGACACGGCGGCCTTGCTGGAGCGCACCGGCGTGGAAGAGACGGCGCGGGCGGAGGAGATCGACGTGACGGGTTTCGTCGCCCTGGCCAATGCCTATGCGGCGCTCAAGGTTGCCGGCCGGCCCGCACCGGGAGCTTGAACCGCGCGCGGCAAGACGGTTTATCTCTACCATCTGTCGTGTTGGAGCCGCCGGATGGTCCGTATGCGTCGCGCCGTCGCTTTGCCCCGTGCCCTGATCTGCCTGCTGAGCGCCGGTCTGCTGCTCGCCGGAGGGGCGCCTGGCGCCGCCACGGCCGCCGACTTCACCCTGGAGCGGGTGGTGCTGGTGCAGCGCCACGGGGTGCGCGCGCCCACCCAGCGGCCGCAGCTCCTGGCGTCCTGGGCGGCACGGTCGTGGCCGACGTGGCCCGTCGGGCCCGGCCTGCTGACGCCCCATGGGGCGGAGGTGGTGGGCCTGGTGGCGGGTGCCATGCGGCAGCATTTCGTGGACCAGGGCTTGCTGCCCGCCTCGGGATGTCCCGGCGCCGCTCTGGTGCTGTGGGCCGATGGCCATGACCAGCGCACCCGCGACAGCGGCCGCATGATGGTGGACCGCCTCGCCCCCGGCTGTGGGCTGGCGCCTGGCTTCATGACCATGCCCGCCGGCAAGAAGAGCGATCCCATTTTCAATTCCGTGGGCGGGGCCTGCCAGATCGACAAAGCCGCCGCCCGGCGCGCCGTGGCGGCGGCGATCCGCACGCCGCAGGGGCCGCAATTGGTGGACCCGGCGTCGGCGCAGGCCATCGCCAGCCTGCAGCCCATTCTGTGGCCGGGGGATGATGCGGCAGGGCGGGGGGCGGCGCCTTCCACGGCGGTGGTCCGCAAGAGCGGCGTGCGGCTGACCGGCCCCTTGCAGGTGGCCGCCGTCGTGTCGGAAATCTTCCTGCTGGAATATGCCGAGGGCCTGCCCCGGGATCAGGTGGCCTGGGGGGCGGCGGATCCGGCGCAGATCGGCGGGATGCTGGCGGCGCGGGCGCGGCAGGTGAGCCTCACCCGCGCCTTGCCCTATCAAGCCCGCCGGGAAGGCGCGCTGATGACCCGCCTGTTCCTCGCCACCCTGGCCGGTCAGACCCGCGCCGCGGCGCCCGCGATCGGGCCCGACGTGAAGGTGCTGGCCCTGGCCGGGCACGATGACAATCTCTCCAACATGGCCGGTGTGTTCGGGGTGAACTGGAGCCTGCCGGGCCAGCCGGACGCCACGGCGCCGGCGACCGCCTTCACGCTGGAGGTGTGGCGGGACGCAAACGGCACCCGCAGCGTCACCGCAACAATCTGGTATGCGGAACTGGAGGGCATGCGGACGCTCAACCCGGCCGCGGTGCATGCGGTGAAGGTGGCCATTCCCGGATGCGGTGCGGCTGCGCCGGGCACTTGCGCGCTGGATGCGCTCACCAAGTCCGTGCTGGCCACCTTGCCCGACACCTGCGGGCAATGACCGCGATGCACCGCCCTGGAAGCCAACCCACCGGAAGCGAGCCGTTCCCCCGGCCGGCCAGCGACCGGAACGGAAATGCTTTGGTCCGGACCCAGGGTCCGATCGGCGCCAGGGCTAGAGCGCGTCGCGCAAGTCCTTGACGAAGCTGGCAAGGCCCGTGAGCCGGCGTCGCTTCAGGCGTTCCGCCTGGAGAATGGCCTTCAGCTTGGAGAGGCTGTCCTCCACATCCTGATTGATGAGGATGTAGTCATATTCGGTGAAGTGGCTGATCTCGTCGGAGGCCTTGGCCATGCGCTGGTGCACCACTTCCTCGCTGTCCGACGCGCGGCTGCGCAGGCGCGTCTCCAGATCGGCAGCGGTGGGCGGCAGCAGGAACACCTTCACCAGGTCCTGGTCGGCGCTCTGGTCCAATTGCTGGGTGCCCTGCCAGTCGATGTCGAATAGCACGTCGCGGCCGGCAGTCAGCGCATCTTCCACCGCCTGGCGCGGGGTGCCGTAGAGGTTGCCGAAGACGGTGGCATGCTCGAGCAATTCGCCATTGTCCCGCAGGGAGGCGAAGCGCGCCGCATCCACGAAGAAATAGTCCTTGCCGTCCACTTCGCCGGGCCGGGGCGGGCGGGTGGTCACCGACACCGACATGGTGATGCGGTCGTCGTCCGCCAGCAGCTTGCGGGAGAGGGTGGTCTTGCCGGCGCCCGATGGCGAGGAGAGCACCAGCATCAGGCCGCGCCGGGCGAGGCCGGTGCGCGAGCCCGGCTTCCAGCCCGGCAGCGAGAAATGCGACGTGGAAGCAGCAGCCATGGGCGGGGTGGTCTCTATTCGATGTTCGCGATCTGCTCGCGGAACTGATCCACCAGCAGCTTCAGGTCAAGCCCGATCTGCGTCAGCGTCACCGCATTGGACTTCGCGCACAAGGTGTTGGCCTCGCGATTGAACTCCTGGGCCAGGAAGTCCAGCCGCCGGCCCACCGGGCCGCCCTGGGCCAGCAGGTCGCGGGCGGCGCCCAGATGGGCGGTCAGGCGGTCCAACTCCTCGCGGATGTCGGCCTTGGTGGCCAGCAGCACCGCTTCCTGATGCAGGCGCTCGGGATCCAGGGCCAGACTGCTGTCGGTGAGCGCCCGCACCTGATCGGCGAGGCGCGCCTGGATGGCCTCCGGGCGGCGTTCCGGCAGGGCCTCGGCGGCCGCCACCAGCCGGGCGATGCCGTCGAGCCGCTCGGTCAGCACGGCGCGCAGCGCCGCCCCTTCCGCCAGCCGCATGGTGGTGAGGTCCGCCAGGGCCTGCTCGAAGCCCGGCAGGGCATCGCGGGTGATCGCCTCGCGGTCGTCCTCGCTCTGCTGCGCCTCCACCACCTCCACGATGCCCTTCACCCCGAGCAAGGCATCGAGGCTTGGCGGGGCGCTGCCGAGGGCGGCAGCGGCGGCATGAGCGGCGGTGAACAGTGCCGCCAGCGCCGGCTGGTTCAAGGCCACCGCGATGCTGTCGCCCTCCCGCGCCACGGTGAAGGTGGCGGAGACCGACCCGCGCGACAGGGCCTTGGTGGCGGCGGCGCGCACCGCTGCATCCAAAGCGTCGAAGCCATTGGGGAGGCGCAGGCGCAGGTCGAGGCCCTTGGCATTGACTGACCGCACTTCCCAGGACCAGCGCCAGGCGCCGGTGAGGCCGTGGGCGCGGGCAAAGCCGGTCATGCTGGCGAGGGACATGGAAGGCCTTTCCTCCGCCGCCCGGGGCGACGGGATCAGTTGCTGGGTTTGGCCGGGGCCGGTGTTGCCGGGGTGGGCGTGGACGGGGCGGCCGGTGCGGGCGTCGCCGGGGCCGCAGGAGGGGGCGTCGCGGGGGCAGGCACGGCCGGTGTCGCACCGGCCGGGATGGCCGTCGGCGGGGTCGCCTTGGCCTTGGCCTCCGCCTCGATCTCGCGCCAGCGGGCGACGTTGCGGTTGTGCTGCTCCAGGGTCTCCGCGAACACGTGTCCGCCGGTGCCATCGGCCACGAAGAAGAGATCCTTGGTCTTCATGGGATTGGCCACCGCGGCCAGCGAGCTCTTGCCGGGATTGCCGATGGGGCCGGGGGGCAGGCCGTCGATGGCGTAGGTGTTATAGGGCGTGGGCGTGGAAATGTCGGTGCGCGAGATGGGCCGGCCCAGCGAGCCCTTGCCGCCGACGATGCCGTAGATGATGGTCGGATCTGATTGCAGCCGCATCTTGCGGCTCAGCCGGTTGATGAAGACCGACGCCACATGGGCGCGCTCATCGGCCTTGCCGGTCTCTTTCTCGACGATGGAGGCGAGAATGACCATTTCCTCCGGCGTCTTCAGCGGCAGATCGGGCGCGCGCTTGGCCCAGATGTCCGCCACCACCTTCTGCTGGTCCGCCGCCATGCGCTTGATGATGTCCTGGCGAGCCTGGCCGCGCACCACCTGATAGGTCTCCGGCAGCAGCGTGCCTTCCAGCGGCACTCGGGTGGGGCCGGTCAGGAGGTCGCTGTCGTTCAGCCGGTCCACCACCTGCTGGCTGGTGAGCCCTTCGGGGATGGTGATCTGGTGCTGCACCACCCGGCCTTCCACCATGGCGTCCAGCACGGCGGCCATGGTGACGCCCGGCTTGAAGATGTATTCGCCGGCTTTCAGCGCTTCGCCGCGATGGGTCATCTGCTGGCCGACGACAAACACCAGCCAGTTGCGGATGACGCCTTCGCGCTCCAGCAGATCAGAGATGTCGCGCAGGCCCTGGCCGCGGGGGATCAGGACGCTCTTCTCCACCTGCAGCGGCCCGGGGCCTTCGAACGCCCAGCGGCCGTACCAGGCGGCGAGGCCGCCGCCCACCGCCAGGAAGAGCAGCAAGGTGAAGATGGCGCTGCCGATGGCCACGGCGGGGTGGTTCGCGCCCCGGGTGCGCCGCTTTGGCTTCGGCTCAGGCTGCACCATCGCGAACATATCCTCGGGGTTGCGCGGGGCCGGCGTGATGCGGGGGCCGACGTGCGGCGCCCCTGTCGATCAGCCGGTGCCGGATGTCACCGGCATTGCGCGCCAGAGGCTAGCGCGAAATATGGCGACACAGCGTCCCCACCGGCAGGTGGGGACGGAATGCCGGGCGTGTCACGCGTCCAGGCGACGAAAGACCAGGGAGGCGTTGGTGCCGCCGAAGCCGAACGAATTGGACAGCACCACGTCGATCTTGCGCTCCCGCGGCTTCAACGGCACCAGATCGATGGGCGTTTCCACCGACGGATTGTCCAGATTGAGCGTGGGCGGGGCGATCTGGTCGCGAATCGCCAGCACCGAGAAGATCGCTTCCACCGCACCCGCCGCGCCCAGAAGGTGGCCAATGGAGGATTTGGTGGAGGACATGGAGGTCTGCGCGGCCGTATTGCCCAGCAGGCGCTCCACCGCGCCCAGCTCGATGCCGTCGGCCATGGTGGAGGTGCCGTGGGCGTTGATATAGTCCACTTCGCCCGGCGTCACGCCCGCCCGCTTCAGGGCGGAGGTCATGCAGCGGAACGCGCCGTCGCCATCGGGCGAGGGGGCGGTGATGTGGTAGGCGTCGCCTGAAAGGCCATAGCCGGTCAGCTCGGCATAGATCTTGGCACCGCGTGCCTTGGCGTGCTCCAGCTCTTCCAGCACGACGACGCCGGCGCCCTCGCCCATGAGAAAGCCGTCGCGGTCCCGGTCATAGGGGCGCGAGGCTCGGGTGGGATCGTCGTTGAAGGCGGTGACCAGCGCCTTGCAGGCGGCAAAGCCGGCCAAGGCAAGGCGATTGACCGGGGATTCCGTACCGCCGGCCACCATTACGTCCGCATCGCCGAGGGCGATCAGCCGTCCGGCGTCGCCAATGGCGTGGGCGCCGGTGGAGCAGGCGGTGACCACCGCATGGTTCGGCCCCTTGAGGCCGTGGGTGATGGAGACATAGCCGCCGGCCAGATTGATCAGCCGGCCGGGGATGAAGAAGGGCGACACGCGGCGCGGGCCCTTTTCCTTCAACACCAGCGAGGTCTCGGCAATGCCTTCGATGCCGCCGATGCCGGAGCCGATCAGCACGCCGGTATTGATCTGATCTTCATAGCTGGTGGGATGCCAGTCGGCATCGTCCAGCGCTTGCTTGGCAGCGGCCATGGCGAAGACGATGAACTCGTCCACCTTGCGCTGCTCTTTGGGTTCCATCCACTGATCGGCATTGAAGCTGCCGTCGCTGCCATCGCCACGCGGCACGCTCGCCGCGATCTTGCAGGGCAGATCGGAAACATCGAAATGCGAGACCCGGCTTGCGCCGCTCTCACCCGCCAGCAGCCGCCGCCAGGTCGGCTCGACGCCGCAGGCGAGCGGCGTCACCATGCCGAGGCCGGTGACGACAACACGTCTCATGAGGAGAACTCCGGAACCATAGAAGCAACGACCGCGCGCGCCAGGCGCTGCGCGATCGCTGTTCCCTGTCGGCCAGCCGTCAAGCGGCGTTCTTTTCCAGGAACTTGATGGCGTCGCCCACCGTCAGGATGGTCTCGGCCGCGTCGTCCGGAATCTCGGTGTTGAAGGCCTCTTCGAAGGCCATCACGAGCTCCACGGTGTCGAGGCTGTCGGCGCCGAGATCGTCGATGAAGCTGGCATTCTCAGTCACCTTCTCGGGCTCAACCCCAAGATGCTCCGCGACGATCTTCTTCACCCGCTCGGCGATGTCACTCATCGATGCACCCTCGTTGTCTGAAATAGAATTGCCGTCCGGCGGCTGGAGGACGGCATAATGCCTTTCAGCCGCCGTGCCCAGCCCCCCGCGCGCGCAGCCTTCGCAAAACCGCGCGCAGGTGAGCCTTGAATGAAAGACCCGGGCCCACCGCTGGGATCGGTTCGAGCGGCTCGTAACATACTTCCCCAGCCTTTGCCAGCGAACCGAACGCGACGTCAAACCCCTGTAAAATACAGGGTCAGCGGTCAAATCATCGCCATGCCGCCGTTGACGTGCAAGGTCTGCCCCGTGATGTAGCCCGCTTGGTCCGACGCCAGATAGACGCAGGCGGCGGCGATATCTTCCGGCGTGCCCAGGCGGCCTGCCGGCACGGACTTCAGAATGCCCTCCCGCTGCTTTTCATTCAAGGCGTCGGTCATCGGGGTGGCGATGAAGCCGGGGGCGATGCAGTTCACGGTCACGCCGCGGCTGGCCACTTCCTGCGCCAGCGACTTGGACATGCCGATCATGCCGGCCTTCGCAGCGGCATAATTCCCTTGGCCGGCATTGCCGGTGACCCCGACGATGGAGGTGATGGAAATGATGCGGCCGGTGCGGCGCCGCATCATGGAGCGCACGGCCGCCCGCGACAGGCGGAAGGCCGAGGTGAGGTTCACGTTCAGAACCTGCTCCCAGTCCTCATCCTTCAGCCGCATGAAGATGTTGTCGCGGGTGATGCCGGCGTTGTTGACCAGGATGTCCAGCACGCCCATCGCCGCTTCCGCGTCCGGCACCAGCTTTTCCACCTGCTCGGCCTCGCCGAGATTGCAGGGCAGCACATGCACCCGCTCGCCCAGGGTGGCGGCAAGCGCGTCCAGCGCCTCGCGGCGGGTGCCGGAGATGGCCACGGTGGCGCCCTGGGCATGCAGGGCGGTGGCGATGGCGCCGCCCAGGCCGCCGGTGGCGCCGGTGACGAGGGCAGTCTTGCCGCTCAGATCGAACATGGTCGGTCCTTCGAAGAAGAGAACAGGGAGCGGACCGCCTCAGGCGGCCGGGGCCGCCTTGGCGGCGATGAAGGCGGCGACATCCTCGGGCGTACCCACGGCGGTCGCGGCGATGTCCTTGACGATGCGGCGCGAGAGGCCGGACAGCACCTTGCCGGCGCCGACCTCGACGGTTTTGCGCACGCCGGCGCCGGCCATATAGACCACCGATTCGCGCCAGCGCACGGTTCCGGTCACCTGCTCCACCAGCAGGCGCACGATTTCCACCGGATCGGTCACCGGCGAGGCGCGCACGTTGGAGATCAGCGGGACGCACGGAGCGTGGACGGTGGCTTCCGCCAGGGCGGCCGCCATGATCTCGGCGGCCGGCTCCATGAGGCGGCAATGGAACGGCGCGGACACCGGCAGCAGGATGGCGCGCGAGGCGCCCTTGGCCTTGGCGATCTCCAGCGCCCGCTCCACCGCGACCCGATGTCCGGAGACCACCACCTGCCCGGTGGCATTGTCATTGGCAGCTTCGCAGACATCATCGCCGGCGGCTTCCGCCGCCACCGCCACCGCCTGATCGTAATCCAGGCCCAGGAGCGCGGCCATGGCGCCGACGCCCACCGGCACCGCGTCCTGCATGGCGCGGCCGCGGATGCGCAGCAGGCGCGCCGCATCGGTGATGGAGAGCGAGCGGGCGGCGGCCAAAGCGGAGTACTCGCCCAGAGAATGGCCGGCCACGAAGGCGGCATCGCGGGCGAGATCCAGGCCCGCTTCCACTTCCAGCACCCGCAGCGCGGCCAGCGAGGTGGCCATGAGGGCGGGCTGGGCATTGGCGGTGAGGGTCAGATCCTCGGCCGGACCTTCCCACATGATGCGGGTCAGATGCTCGCCCAAAGCGGCATCCACCTCGGTGAAGACCTCGCGGGCGGCGGGAAAGGCTTCGGCGAGGGCCTTGCCCATGCCGACCGCCTGGCTGCCTTGGCCGGGGAAAATGAAGGCTGTGCTCATGGCGGGCTCCCTACGGTCCGATTTGGCGAGGGGAGAGACACCGCGACGCCGGGGAAGTCAAGGACGGCCCCGCGCGTGGCCAAGCGAGGGGGCGCGCTCGGCGGGTTCGGTATGCGTTATCTTCCCATGGAAAGAAATTCAGGATATTATTTCTAAGGACTATTTGCGGTGGCGCCGAGAGGCTTTGGCGCATCGCGCCCCCGGGGCGCAGAGGCATCACGGGCTGCCACGAAACAAGAAGGGAGCGCAGGACCGATGACCGGATCACCGATCCCTTTCCCCGCTCTGCCGGCGGCGGGGCCGCAAGCCCGTCCGGAGGCGGACGCCGTCGTCACCAAGGCGGTGCTGCGCGCCGCCGATCATCTGGGGGTGTCGGCCCGCGTGCTGGCGGAGGTGATCGGCGTGTCCGAGGCCACCGTCTCGCGCATGCGCAAGGGCAAGCATGCCCTGGAGGCGGGCTCCAAGCCCTTTGAACTGGCCGTGCTGTTCGTGCGGCTGTTCCGCGGCCTCGATGCCATCGTCGGCGGCGACGCCACCGCCGCGCGGGCGTGGCTGGCGAGCGCCAACACGGCGCTGGGGGCGGCGCCCGTGGAGCGGATCCGTACCATTGCGGGGCTGGTCGATGTCATTGCCTATCTGGACGCCCGCCGCGCTCGCGTCTGAGGCGCGTCCCTATGCGGGGCGCGTCTGGCGACTGGTGGAGGCGCAGCACAAGGTCTCCACCCTGAAGCTGGTAGATACGCTGGCCGAGCAGGCGCTGCTTGAGGATCTGGTGGAGGCCACCAAGCCCAAGGTGCCGGCGGAGTGTGCGCACCTGTCCTATCTGCTGGCTTCGCCGTTCCGCTATGAGCCGCCTTATCCCTACGGCTCGCGCTTCCGCCGCGCCGGGCGCACGGCGGGCGTCTACTATGCCGCCGAGACGCCGGAGACGGCGGTGGCGGAAATGGCCTTCTATCGGTTGCTGTTCTTTGCCGAATCGCCCGCGACCCCCTGGCCGCGGGATCTGGCGGACTACACCGCCTTTTCCGCCACCGTGGCCACCGTCGCCGCTCTCGACCTTACGGTGCCGCCCTTGAATGGGGATGCCGCGCTCTGGACCGATCCGACCCGCTATGGCCCGTGCCAGGGTCTGGCCGAGGCCGCCCGCGCCGGCGCGGTGGAATTGATCCGCTATCGCTCGGTGCGCGATCCGAGCGCTGGCTGCAACGTCGCCTTGCTCACCTGCCGGGGCTTTGCCGACCCGCAACCAGGCGAGCGCCAGACCTGGCGGGTGCGCCTCAGCCCCTCCGGCGTTCAGGCGGTGTGCGATTTTCCGGATCGGCGGATGGATTTTCCGCCGCAGACCTTCGCCGCCGATCCGCGCATCGCGGCCATGGCGTGGCGGCGCTGACCGCGCCTCCGGGCACAAGGGTCAATAGCCGCTGATGTCCTGGCCCATCCAGCGGCCCTGACGATCCGGGCAGAAGCGCAAGGCGATGAAGGCACTGCTGCGCTGCATGGGATAGATTTCCATGTCCCGGCAGGGGGAGGGCCCGCTGCGCAGGAAGCCGCGCACGATGTCGCCGCTGGGTCGCTCCTCCACCACCGGCGTTTCATTGGGCTGCAGATCCAGCGCCCGCACCAGGATTTCGATGGTCCTCCCGTCCAGCCAGCGGATCTGCGCAATGGCATTGGCGGGCACGCCCAGGCGCTGGGCCGGCGGCAGGCTGGTGCGCAGGGGCTGCACGGTGGGCGGCGCCAATGGGCGGCCCGGTGCGGGATAGGCAGGATAGAGCGAGCCGGCCGGAGCCGCCGGAGCCGCCGGGGCCGTGTCCGGTGCCGGGACGGCCGCGGGCAGGTCAGGCCGCGGCAAGGGGAGGGGCACCGCCAGCAGGCTGGCGCTCTGTTCCGGCTGGATCGGCGCCGTCGCCGCCGGGGCGGATGGCGGCGCGGTGGCGGCGGGGGGCACGGCCGGCGTCACCACGGCCGACGCCGGCGGAGGGGCCGGCGGTGCCGCAGCGGGAGATGCGGGGGCGGATTGGACGTTGGCGGCGGTCTGAACCGGCGCGGGGTCGGTGGGGCGGGCCGGCTGGTACAGGATCATACCCCAGGCGATGGCCACCGCCAGCAGCGCCAGCGCAGCGGCAATGAGGTTGAAACGAAACAGCCAGGACATCCGCCGCCTCTGCGGGCGCGGCAGCGCCACAGCCTGGATTCCGGCCGCGGCGTCACAGATCGGGCATGGGCCGGGCACGTGATAGTGCCCCGCCACACAGCGCACCAGCTGGATTGGCAGACCCGCGTGGGATTCCTCAGGTAGGCTCATGGCTGGCCGCCACCGTTCCTCTGCTTTGCGCCGTGCCGCCCATGCGACGGTCCGGACCTGCCGGCGGGGTGCGTCTTGCGCCCAAGGGCGCAGCGCGTCCACCCCCGGATGGATCCGAAGCGGCGCCGCCGAGACTTGCGTCCCGCGCCCGGCAGGCTGACGTTCCCCTTGTCCTTACCCTTCATGGCCGTGTTGAGGCTGGCGCCGCACACCGCTCGCCACCTTTGCGCGCCGGGCTCCCGTCAGGCCGTCCCGGCGGCCACGGCGCGCTGATAAAAGAGCAGATCCAACTCCGGCGCGTGGCCCACCAGAGCGGTCAGCATCCCATGCACCTGGCCGCGGTGGTGGGTCTGATGATTGAACCAGTGGGCCAGCGCCGGCACCAAGTCCTGCACAAACGGTTCCGGCGTGGAGACCCGACGGTAGCTGATGGTGCCCGCCAGCGCGGTTTCGTCAAGCCCGCCGATATACGCAAGGATGCGCCCATCCTCCTCCTGGCGCGCCGCCTGAAGATCGTCGAGGCGCTCATACAGGATGGCATCCAGCCGATCCGGGGCCGGGCCGCTGCCGTTGCAGCGGGTCAGCCAGATGCGGTCGGTGACCAGCAGATGGTTCAAGGTGCCTTGCACCGATTTGAAGAAGGCGCCGCAATCGGCCTGAAATTGCGCTTCGGTCAAGTCCGTGGCGGCGGCATAGAGGCGGCGGTTGGCCCAGGCATTGTAGCCGGCAAACATTTGGAAATAGGCGATCATCTCGGTTCGCTCCGCTTCCTTTGCGCCCCTCGAGACGCCTTGGTGCCATGGCCTGCGATGGCGGTAAACCGGGCGCGATGCTTGCCTTTGCGCCAGAAACTGCTATACGCCCCGCTTCCGTTGCCCCGGCCGGGGGCTGAACGGACGGTTGTCTGTGGCCTGACGCGAAAGCCGAAGGGGCAAGCAATAGGATCGAGAGATCCGTCGTCCCGTGTCCCCGCCTTCCGAGCAAACGAGCCTTTCCTTAAGGTTCGAAAGGGCTTGGCGCCGGGGGCGGATGAACAGGAAAGGCTTAAGAACACATGTCGCTCTACGAGCACGTGTTCCTCGTGCGCCAGGACGTGACGGCGCAACAGGTCGAGGAACTCACCACCCGATTCAAGGGTGTCATTGAAGCGAACGGCGGCTCGGTCCCCAAGGTCGAGTCCTGGGGCGTGAAGTCCCTTACCTATCGCATCAACAAGAACCGCAAGGCGCACTTCACGCTCATGAATATCGACGCCCCCCCGGCGGCGGTTCAGGAGATGGAGCGCCAGATGGGCATCGACGAAGACGTCCTGCGCTTCATCACCGTGCGCGTCGAAGAGCTGGAGGAGGCCCCCTCCGCCATGCTCCAGAAGCGTGACCGTGACGATCGCGGTGACCGTGGCGATCGCGGCTTCGGCGGCGACCGTGGCTTCGGCGGTGGCGGCGGCTTCGGCGGCCGTGACCGTGATGACCGCCCGCGCCGTCCGCGCGACCGTGAAGAGACCCCCAGCGAGGAGACGGTCTGATGGCTTTCGCTCAAGCTGGTGGGGCCGGCGGCCAGCGCCGTCCGTTCTTCCGTCGTCGCAAGACCTGCCCGTTCTCCGGCCCGAATGCGCCGAAGATCGACTACAAGGATGTGCGTCTCCTGCAGCGCTACATCTCCGAGCGCGGCAAGATCGTGCCGAGCCGCATCACTGCGGTCTCCGCGAAGAAGCAGCGTGAACTGTCGACCGCCATCAAGCGGGCGCGGTTCCTCGGCCTGCTGCCGTTCGTCATCCGCTGATCGCCATCCGCCGCAAGGCGTGAGGCTCCACCCGCCCCCACAGGGGCGGGTTTTTCTAAAGTTCGACGCGCCGCTGGGACTGTTCCCCGTGGCGTTGGCTGGGGTGGTCGGCGCACCACCTCTAACCGCACCAGCGGGACAGCTCGTCCATGGGACCCAATCTTCTGATCGGCATTGCCGCGGGCGCAGCGTCCGCACTTCTCGTCGCCGGCGTGGCGTCGGGATCGATGCTGGCTGTCCCATTGTTCTATCTTGCCCCGTTGCCATTGATGATCGCCGGCCTTGCCTTCACCCACGTCTCCGCGGCGGTGGGGGTGGTGGTGGCATGCCTCGGCCTCGGCCTGCTCTATGGCACCACCTTCCTGCTGGCCTATTTGATCGGCATCGGCGTGCCGGCATGGGCGCTGGCCTATAGCGCCCTGCTGGCCCGTCCCGATCCGGCGGCCCGCGACGGGCTGGCCTGGTTTCCCATCGGCGCGGTGATGATGGTGGGGGCGGTCTTGGCCACCCTCAGCGTCGTGATCGCGCTGTTTGCGATGGCCGGCAGCTACGAGGCCTATCGCGACGCCATCGTCGGCGCCTTCGATGCCTTCGTGAAGGCCCAGGGCGCCTCGCCCATGGGTCCGGTTCCGGCCAGCGGCGATCCGGCCACCATGGGCACCATGGTCGCCGCCATCCTGCCGCCCACCGCGGCTTCGCTGATGCTGGCGACGCAATTGGGCTGCCTCTACCTGGCCGCCCGCGCGGCGAAGCTGTCGGGCCGCCTCACCCGGCCGTGGCCGGATCTGGCGGCCACCCGCCTGCCGTCCACCACGCCGGTCGTCCTGGCGGTACTGATCGCCGGCGCCATGCTGCCGGGTCTCATTGGCCTGTCCGCAGCGGCTGCTGGCGCCACGCTGATCGTCGCTTATGCGGCGGCGGGCTTTGCGGTGCTGCATTTCCTCACCCGTGGCCGGATGGGACGCCCGTTCATCCTCACCGGCGCCTGGGTGCTGACCCTGGCCATCGGCTGGCCGGCTTTGGTCATCGCCTTGCTGGGGGTGCTGGACGCCATGTTCGACCTGCGCCGGCGCTTCGGCACCGGCGGCGGCCCGCCGGCCGCCAACGATCACTGACCGGGCGAACCTGTTCGCCCCTTCCTATCCCCGACCCTGAACACACAGACACAGACAAGGAGCATACCCATGGACGTCATTCTTCTGGAGCGCGTGGCCAAGCTGGGCCAGATCGGTGAAGTGGTGCGCGTGCGCGACGGCTTCGCGCGCAACTTCCTGCTGCCCAACGGCAAGGCCCTGCGCGCCACCAAGGACAACCGCGCTCGCTTCGAGACCATGAAGGTCCAGCTGGAAGCCCGGAACCTGGAGCTGAAGACCGAAGCCGCCGCCGTCGCCGCCAAGCTGGACGGCCAGAGCGTGGTGATCCTGCGCCAGGCCGGCGACTCCGGCCAGCTCTACGGCTCGGTGTCCACCCGCGACATCGCCACCGCCTTCGAGGCCGCCGGCTTCACCGTGGATCGCCAGCAGATCGTGCTGAACCACCCGATCAAGACCATCGGCCTGCATGCCCTGCCCGTGGCCCTGCATCCGGAAGTGGAAGTGACGGTGACCGTCAACGTCGCCCGCAATGCCGACGAGGCCGCCCGCCTCGCCCGCGGCGAGGAAGCCCGTCGCCCCGGCGATGAGGATGACGACGAAGTGGAGGCCGTTGAGGTCGAAGCAGAAGACGTCGCGGAAGTTGAGGACGAGGCCGAGGAGGCCTGAGCTTCACTCCACCGGAGTTGACCTTAAGGAAAACGCCCGGCCCTGTGCCGGGCGTTTTCTTTTGTCCATCATACATAACGCATATTGCCGGATCGCCGCCGGAATGCTGTCATTTGTGCAAAGGCACAAGGGCCGGGCTTGGCATCGGCGCCAGGGAGGAACGCACGAGGGATTACCGATGGAGACTTTGCGATGGAGGGGTTGCTTGAACTCGTTCTTCGCCGCGTCGTGACGCGCGGCAGCTTCGGTGTCACCACGGCGTCCGGCCGCACCTATGTGGCTGGGGCGGGCGAGCCGAAAGTAAGGGTGCGATTTACCACGGCGGCCGCCGAGCGTGGCCTTCTCTTCGATCCCGAGCTGCATCTGGGCGAGGCCGTTACTGACGGGACCCTCCTGGTAGAGCAGGGCACCATTGCCGATTTTCTCGACGTGTTGATGGCGCAGCCCAATATCGTGGCGCCCACGGTCACTTCGCGTTTGCTGCTGTGGCTGCGTATGGCGGGCCGGCGCATCGCCCAGTTCAATCCGCGCGAGCGCGCCCAGCGCAATGTCGCTCACCATTATGATCTCGACGGGCGGCTCTATTCCCTGTTTCTGGATTCCGACCGGCAATATTCCTGCGCCTATTTCGAATATCCCGGCCAGTCGCTGGACGACGCGCAACTGGCAAAAAAGCGCCATCTGGCCGCCAAGCTGATTCTCGATCGACCGGGCCTCAAACTGCTGGACATCGGCTGCGGCTGGGGCGGGCTCGGTCTTTATATGGCCGAAGTGGGCGGCGCCGAGGTCACCGGCGTGACCCTGTCCACCGAACAGCTGGGGGTGGCCCAGAGCCGGGTGCGGGAGCGCGGCCTGGATCGGCGGGTGGACTTCCGCCTGCAGGATTATCGCGACATCCCCGAGCGGTTCGATCGCATCGTCTCGGTGGGCATGTTCGAGCATGTGGGCATCGATCATTACGGCACCTTCTTCCGCAAGGCGCGCGACCTGCTGAATGAGGACGGGGTGATGGTGCTGCACGCCATCGGCCGCGCCGATCCGCCCGGCATCACCAATCCCTGGATCGCCAAGTACATCTTCCCCGGCGGCTATATTCCCGCTTTGTCCGAGGTGCTGCCGCACATCGAGAAGGCGGGGCTGGTGGTCACCGACGTGGAGATCCTGCGCCTGCATTATGCCGAGACGCTGAAGGCGTGGCGCGAACGCTTCCTCGCCCGGCGGGAGGAGGTGCTGCGGCTGACCGACGAGCGATTCCTGCGCATGTGGGAATTCTATCTGGCCGGATCGGAAATGGCCTTCCGCCACCAGGGCCTGATGATCTTCCAGATCCAGCTGGCGCGGCGGCAGGAAGCGGTGCCGCTGACCCGGGATTATCTGGTCAGGGCCGAGGAGCGGCTGCGGGCGGCGGAGTTCGCCGCCGCTGCGCCGCCCATGCGTCTGGCGGGGGAATAACCCCGCAGCGCCTACGGACGCGCGGGGCACGGGGCCGATTCGGTTACCGGTCGATTCCGCGCGGGTTGGGGGTGCCACAGGCAAGCCGCTGTCTGGAATCATCCCCGCAATTCTTCACAGGGGACAAGGGGGTGTCGCGGGCGGCCGGAGCCCGCTGCAATCTGGTACAAGTTGCGGCCCACCACATCCCCGGCCGTTGCCAACCAGAATGTGACCGATGCTTGATCTTGCCGCGTCGCAGGACGATCTGCCCGCCTACCGTCAGGCCCCGCACAATGTGGAGGCGGAGCAAGCCCTGCTGGGCGCGGTGCTTGTGAACAACGAGGCGTTCTACCGGGTCTCCGATTTCCTCAAGGCCGAGCATTTCTACGAGCCGCTGCACGCCAAGATCTACGAGCTGGTGGGCTCCCTGGTGCGCGCGGGCAAGATCGCCACGCCCGTCACGCTCAAGACCTTCATGCCGGCGGATCTGGACATCGGCGGGCTCAACGCGCCGCAATATCTGGCGCGCCTTGCCGCCGAAGCCACCACCATCATCAATGCGGAAGACTACGGCCGCGCCATCTATGATCTGGCGATCCGCCGCGACCTCATCCGCATCGGCGAGGAGATCGTCAACGAGGCGTATGACGCCGAGGTGGATTCCTCGCCCCAGGAGCAGATCGAGGAAGCGGAAAAGCGCCTCTACACCATCGCCGAGAGCGGCCGCTATGACGGCGGCTTCGTGCGCTTCGGCGAGGCGCTGCGTTTGTCCGTGGACATGGCCAGCCGTGCTTTCCAGCGCGAAGGGCATTTGTCCGGCGTCGCCACCGGGCTCGACGATCTCGACCACCAGATGGGCGGCCTCCAGTCGTCGGATCTGATCATCCTCGCCGGCCGCCCCGCCATGGGCAAGACGGCGCTGGCCACCAACATCGCCTACAACATCGCCGCCGCCTATCGCGGCGAGACCAAGCCCGACGGCAGCACCGAGGCGGTGTCCGGCGGCATTGTCGGCTTCTTCTCGCTGGAAATGTCCTCCGAGCAGCTGGCCACCCGTATCCTGGCGGAGCAGGCGGAGATCCCCTCCTACAAGATCCGCCGCGGCGACATTTCCGAGAGCGAATTCTCCAAGCTCGCCGCCGCCGCCCAGTCCATGCAGGTGGTGCCGCTCTATATCGACGACACCGGCGGCATCTCCATTGCCCAGCTGGTCGCCCGCGCCCGGCGCCTGAAGCGGCAGCGGGGGCTGAACTTCATGGTGGTGGACTATCTCCAGCTGCTCACCGGCTCCGGCAAGAAGGGCCAGGAGAACCGGGTGCAGGAGATCACCGAGATCACCACCGGCCTCAAGGCCCTGGCCAAGGAGTTGAATGTGCCGATCATGGCGCTGTCCCAGCTCTCCCGCCAGGTGGAGCAGCGGGAGGACAAGCGGCCGCAGCTGTCGGATCTGCGCGAATCGGGTTCTATCGAACAGGACGCCGACGTGGTGATGTTCGTGTACCGCGAGGAATACTACCTCAAGGGCCGCGAGCCGAAGCCGGGCACCGAGGAGTGGTTCAAGTGGGAATCCGACATGAAGGCGGCCGAGGCGGTGGCGGAAGTCATCATCGGCAAGCAGCGCCATGGACCCACGGGATCGGTGAAGGTGCACTTCGAGGCGCAATATACCCGGTTCCAGAATCTGGCGCGCGAGGATCGCATGCCGGACCACCGCTGAGCCGATTGCAGACCGCATGGGTCCGCCGCCCATGAGCGGCGCGCGCGACACCGCCCGTCCGGACGGCGCTGTGGCGGACAGCGCGGGCCCGCTCGGCGCGGGTCTGCTCACCATCGATCTCGGCGCGCTGGTCGCCAACTGGCGGACCCTGGCGGATCTGGCCGCCCCCGCGACCTGCGCCGCGGTGGTGAAGGCGGACGCCTACGGGCTCGGCATCGCCGCGGCCGCCCCCGCGCTGTGGGCGGGTGGCGCGCGGGTGTTTTTCGTGGCGCAGTTCGAAGAAGGCCGCACCCTGCGCGCGCTCCTGCCAGACGCGACCATCTATGTGCTCGGCGGTCTCCTGCCCGGCCTCGGCCCGGCCTGCGTGGCGAGCGCGCTGCGGCCGGTGCTGGGCAGTGCGCCGGAGATCGCGGAGTGGGCGGCGTTCTGCCGGCATACGGGTGCCGATCAGCCGGCGGCCCTGCACGTGGACACCGGCATGAACCGTCTGGGCATATCGATCGAGGCGGCGCTGGCGCTGGCCGGCGACCGGACCGCGCTCGGTTTCACCCCCACCCTGGTGATGACCCATCTGGCCTGCGCCGATGCGCCGGGGCATCCCTTGACCCCGGTGCAGCAGGCTCGGTTCGCGCAGGTGGCGGCTGCGTTCCCCGATGTGCCCGCTTCGCTGGCCAATTCCGCCGGCACGCTGACCGATCCAGCGTTCCATTTCGATCTGGTGCGTCCGGGCATCGCGCTGTATGGCGGCGCGCCGGTGGCCGGTCGGCCGGCACTGCACCCGGTGGTGCGGCTTGATGTGCCCATCATTCAGGTGCGCGCGGCGCAGGCCGGCGAGACCGTGGGCTATGGCGCCGCCCAGCGCCTGGACCGGGAAAGCCGGATCGCCATCCTGTCGCTCGGCTATGCGGACGGCTTCCTGCGGGCGTTCGGCGCCGCCGACGGGTCGCCGGGCGCTGAGGCGATGATCCGGGGCCGGCGCTGTCCGCTGGTGGGCCGGGTGTCCATGGATCTCACCGCCGTGGACGTGACCGACGTGCCCGACGCCCAGCGGGGCGACAGCGCGGTGCTGCTGGGGGAGGGGATCAGCGTCGACGAACTGGCCGCCCATGGCGGCACCATCGGCTATGAGGTGCTCACCGGGCTCGGCCCGCGCTATCGCCGCCTCTATGTGGGCGGCACCGAGGGCTAGCCGGCGGGTCCGCCTGCGACAAAAGGAATCGCCTGGGGGGAAAGCGGCCGGGACTCTCGACAGCCCCGCGCCAGGGAAGCGATGATTCCCCTCACGCGAAACGATTCGCGCCAGGATCGGCCCCATGGTGGACCCCAGCACCCTCTCCCCCGCCGACCAAGCCTATGTCGAGTCTCTCGTGTCCAACGGCCGCTATGCGGACACCGCCGCGGTGTGGCGCGAGGCGCTGCACCTTCTTGCGGTGCATGAGCGCGCGCGCGACGCCCGCGAAGCCGGTCAACTGGCCCTGCTGCACGACGTGCTCGCCCACGATGCGGCCCATCCCGCACTGCCGGCCCACGTGGCGGTCGCGCCGGCCCCGGTGGACATCCCCCTGATGGTGGATGCGGACGCGGTGCTCAGCGAGATCGAACTGCTGCTGAGCGCCCGCGCCCCGCGCATCTACCGCAAGGCCGGCTGAACCGGCCTGGCGATCAGGCCGCCTTGGGGGCGCACTCCGGCACTGGGGTTAGCACCGGACGGCCGGCAAAATGGGCGTTGAGATTCTTCAGCGCCAGCGTGCTCATGTTGTCCACGGAATTGGGCGAGCGCCCGGCGCTGTGCGGGGTGATGACCAGATTGGGCGCGGCCAGCAGCGCGGGCGGAATGGCGGGCTCGCCATCCACCACGTCCAGCCCGGCGCCGGCGATGCGATGTTCGTGCAGCGCCGTAATCAGCGCATCGGTGTCCACCAGCGAGCCGCGGGCGATATTGATCAGGAAGCCCTGCGGGCCGAGCGCCTCGAGCACCGCCGCATTGACCATGTGACGGGTCTGGGCGCCGCCGGGCGCAGCGACCACCAGGACGTCGCTGGCGGCGGCAAGCGCCAGCGGTGTATCGTAATAGGTGTAGTCCACGTCGCTGGCGCGGCGGCGGCTGTGATAGCTCACGCTCATGGCAAAGCCGGCATTGCAGCGCCGGGCCACTTCGCGGGCAATCGAGCCGAAGCCGATCAGGCCGAGCCGCATGCCGGTGAGTTCCGGCGTGGTGAGGCGGGCCTCGTGCCACGCGCCACTGCGGACCGCCGCGTCGGAGACGGCGATGGCGCGCACGGCGCCGAGCATGAGCGCCATGGTGTGGTCGGCCACCGAGATGGTGTTGGTGCCGGGGCCGTGGGTGACCATGATGTGCCGGGCGATGGCCGCCGGAACGTCGATCCGATCATAGCCGACGCCGTAGCAGGCGATCATTTCCAGCTTCGGCATGGCGTCCATCTCCGCGGCGGTGAGGCCGGCAGTGCCATGGGTCAGAACGGCGCGGAACTTGCGGCCGTCGGCTGCGATGGCCGCGGCCCGCAGGTCCGGGGTGGGGGCGTAGGTGACGGCGAAGGCCGCCTCCAGCCGCGCCAGCTCGTCGGCCGCGAAGGGGATGAGAACGAGCAGGTCCACGGAAGCCGGCGCCATTGCGCTGTCCTTCATTACTGGGGGGAGCAGATGGCAAGCTATATCTTTGGCGCAGAGGGAGGAATGCGCTGGGCTCATGCCGGCCATGCGACGTTTCCGCCGATGTTCGCAAAATGCTAGACGCACAGGGGCTGCGGCGGAATCGGTCGGAGCCTTCGACACGCGCTGCCACGCAAGGGATGCGCCGCTGCGGCGCCCACAAGGTGACGACTGCGGCTGAAATCCTGGCCCCTCGCCCGGCGCGCCGCGGCGCGATCCCCCACTTTGGAGCCCCCGTTTAATGGCCAAGCGCGATCTGTATTTTGCCTGCCAGTCCTGCGGCGCGGTCTACACCCGCTGGCAAGGCAAATGCGATTCGTGCGGCGGCTGGAACACCATTGCCGAAGAGACCAATCTGGCCGCCAGCGTGCCGGCGGCCCAGCGCTCCGGCCGCAAGGGGCGGGCGGTGGTGCTGGAAAGCCTGCAAGGGGAGGCCAAGCCCGCGCCGCGCATGATCTCCGGCATCGGCGAACTGGACCGGGTGGCGGGCGGCGGCTTCGTGCCGGGCTCCATTGTGCTGCTGGGCGGCGATCCAGGCATCGGCAAGTCCACCTTGTTGGTGCAGGCCTCTGCGGCTTTGGCCAATGCCGGGCACCGGGTCATCTATGTGTCGGGCGAAGAGGCGGTGGACCAGGTGCGCATGCGGGCCACCCGCCTGGGGTTGGGGGAGGCGCCGGTGTCGCTCGCCGCCGAGACCAATGCGGAGAACATCCTCGCCACCTTCGCCGCCGGGCCGCCGGTTCACTTCGTGGTGATCGATTCGATCCAGACCATGTGGAGCGAATCGGTGGAGTCCGCGCCCGGTACGGTGACCCAGGTGCGCACGTCGGCGCAGTTGCTGGTGCGGTTCGCCAAGCAGACCGGGGCGGCGGTGATCCTGGTGGGCCATGTCACCAAGGACGGCCAGATTGCCGGCCCGCGGGTGGTGGAGCACATGGTGGATGCGGTGTTCTCTTTTGAGGGCGACGGGGCCAACCAGTTCCGCATCCTGCGCGCCCAGAAGAACCGCTTCGGCCCCACCGACGAGATCGGCGTGTTCGAGATGACCGGGCGGGGCCTGTCCCAGGTGCCCAACCCATCCGAGCTGTTCCTCTCCCATCGCGATGTCGGCGCGCCTGGCACGGCGGTGTTCGCCGGCATGGAGGGCACCCGCCCGCTGCTGATGGAGATCCAGGCGCTGGTGGCGCCCTCCAGCCTCGGCACGCCGCGCCGCGCGGTGGTGGGCTGGGACAGCAATCGCCTCGCCATGGTGCTGGCGGTGCTGGATGCGCGATGCGGCGTGCGCCTCGGCGGGCATGACGTCTATCTGAATGTGGCCGGCGGCCTGCGCATCAGCGAGCCGGCGGCCGATCTGGCGGTGGCGGCGGCGCTCGTCTCCTCACTGACCGGCGCGCCGTTGCCGCCGGATGCGGTCTATTTCGGCGAGGTCAGCCTCACCGGGGCGGTGCGGCAGGTGTCGCAGGCGGCTGCACGGTTGAAGGAGGCGGCGAAGCTGGGATTCAACAAGGTGGTGATGCCGGCCCTGGCGGACGGCACCGCCAGCGCCCTGTCCACGGAGACCATCAGCTCGCTGGCCGGGCTGGTGGCGGGCATCGCCGCCCGCGCCCCACGCAGGGCAGCGA
The DNA here is from genome assembly GCA_965227945.1 of Azorhizobium sp. GTDB lineage: Bacteria > Pseudomonadota > Alphaproteobacteria > Rhizobiales > Xanthobacteraceae > Azorhizobium. Next base: position 1,715,382 of record CBDDGQ010000006.1, read on the forward strand.
TGCCCAAGCCTGAGATGTCGGAGCAAGAGGAAGGATGACGGCGCCCTCCTTGCCAGCTATACGTCGCCGCTCACGGCGCTCCGCCAACCTCCCTATCGGCAGCCGGCTGTCCGTCGGCAGCCGCATCGACGACGGATCTTCGCACCGATGCCAGTGACGCTGCTCGATCTGATCCTGATCGGCGTAATGCTGATTTCAGGCTTGCTCGCCATGGTGCGCGGTCTGCTGCGGGAAGTCTTCAGCATCGTATCCTGGGTCGCTGCCGCGGGCGTGACCCTGTATTTCTATCCGCAGCTGTTGCCGCTGACCAAGCAGTACATCGCGCAGGATACGGTGGCGACGGTGGTGACCGTGGCGTTGCTGTTCCTCGGCACGCTGCTGATTGTCACCATCATCAGCGCCCGCCTGTCGGACGCGGTGCTGGACAGCCGCATCGGCGCGCTGGACCGCACCCTCGGATTCGTCTTCGGCCTCGCCCGCGGACTGCTGGTGGTGGTGGTGGCCTTCCTGTTCTTCAACTGGCTGGTGCCCGAGAAGACGCAGCCGCCGTGGGTCGTGAACGCCAAATCACGCCCCGTTTTGCAAAATACCGGAGATTGGCTGGTCTCCTTGTTGCCGGATGACCCGGAAAACACCATCTTGAAACGACTTAAGAAGCCGCCTGCCAGCGAAGACGGGGCTCCCCCGGATTCGACGAGCGGTCCGCGTACGGAGCGTGGGGGGACCACCACGGTCGCTGCTGGGACGAGCGCCAGCGCGGAAGTCAGTCAGACCGGATACCGCCGCGGTGAGCGGCAAGGGTTCGAACAGCTGCTCGAAAGCACGCGCGCCAACGGCCAGTGAATCGCCGGGCGGAGGTATCGATGGATTTGGATAGCGCATTGGGTGCCTACGTCTCGCATCCCGAGAACCCCCACGATGTGGCGGCCCACCACGCCAGCTATGAGCCGGCAGGATCGGGCGAGCGCGCGGCGCTGAACCTCGATCTCGACGGCGACACGCTGCGCGAGGAATGCGGTGTGTTCGGCATCTTCAACCATCCCGACGCGGCGGCGATCACCGCCATCGGACTGCATGCGCTTCAGCATCGCGGCCAGGAAGCCGCCGGCATGGTGACATATGACGGCCGCCGCTTCCATTCCGAGCGGCGCCTGGGTCTCGTGGGCGATGCCTTCTCCGACGCCCGCGTCATCGCCCGCTTGCCGGGCCATATCGCCGTCGGCCATGTGCGCTATTCCACCACGGGCGAGACCCTGCTGCGCAATGTGCAGCCGCTGTTCGCCGAATTGGACGCCGGCGGCTTTGCGGTCGGCCACAATGGCAACCTCACCAACGGCCTGTCGCTGCGCAAGCAGCTGGTGCGGGACGGCGCCATCGCCCAGTCCACCACCGACACCGAAGTGATCCTGCACCTGGTGGCGCGGTCCAAGAAGAACCGCTTCATCGACCGGTTCATCGATGCCCTGCGCGCCCTGGAAGGGGCTTATGCGCTGGTGGCGGTGACCAACAAGAAATTGATCGGCGCCCGTGACCCGCTGGGCATCCGCCCGCTGGTGCTGGGCTCGCTGGACGGCTGCCCAATCCTGGCCTCCGAGACCTGTGCCCTCGACATCATCGGCGCGCGCTATGTGCGCGAGGTGGAGAATGGCGAAGTCATCGTGATCGACGATGAAGGCGTGCAGTCCTTCAAGCCGTTCCCGGAGATGGCGGCCCGCCCCTGCCTGTTCGAATACATCTATTTCGCCCGGCCCGATTCGATCGTCGGCGGTCGCTCGGTCTATCAGGTGCGCAAGAGCTTCGGTGAGATGCTGGCCAAGGAAGGCCCGGCGGAGGCCGACGTGGTGGTGCCGGTGCCGGATTCCGGCGTGCCGGCGGCCATCGGCTTCTCCCAAGCCTCGGGCATTCCCTATGAACTGGGCATCATCCGCAATCACTATGTGGGCCGGACCTTCATCCAGCCCACCCAGAGCGTGCGGGACCAGGGCGTGCGCATGAAGCATTCCGCCAACCGTTCGGTGGTGGAAGGCAAGCGCATCGTGCTGGTGGACGACAGCCTGGTGCGCGGCACCACCTCGGTGAAGATCGTGCAGATGATGCGCGATGCCGGCGCCCGCGAGGTGCATTTCCGCATCGCCTCCCCGCCCATCACCCATCCCGATTTCTACGGCATCGACACGCCGGACCGGGACAAGCTGCTGGCGGCCAATCTAGATCTGGAGAGCATGCGCCGCTATATCGGCGCCGATTCCCTCGCCTTCCTCTCGGTGGAAGGCGTCTATCGGGCGCTGGGCTGCGAGCGTGATCCGGTGCGGCCGCAATTCTCCGACCATTATTTCACCGGCGACTATCCCACCCCGCTCACCGACCGCGCCGGCTCGGTGGCCTCGCAGCAGCTCTCGCTGCTGGCGGAAGCCAGCTGAGCCCAGTGGTTCGCACCTGCCGGCGGCCCGACCCATCAGGCCGCCGCCGGACCTTGGCCCGGCGCGGCGGGGTCCCCGCGGCCGGCGGCACCGGTCTCTTCTTCCCTCCATCGAGATCGTCCCATGACCGAACGGCCGTTTGCCGACAGGATCGCCCTCGTCACCGGCGCCACCCGCGGCATTGGCGCGGCCGTGGCCCTCGCCCTTGCGGCCGGCGGCGCCCATGTGATCGCAACCGGCCGGACCGAAGGCGCGCTGGAAGAGCTGGACGACAAGATCATCGCCGCTGGCGGCACCGCCACCCTGGTGCCCATGGACATCACCGATTACGACGCCATCGACCGCCTCGGCGGCGCGCTGTACGAGCGCTATGGCCGGCTTGACGTGTTCGTGGGCAATGCCGGCTTTCTCGGGCCGCTGACCCCGCTGCGGGATGTGGAGCTGAAGGACTGGGACAAGGCAGTCAGCATCAATCTCACCGCCAATTTCCGCCTGGTGCGCTCCCTCGACCCGCTGCTGCGCATGGCCCCTGCCGGTCGCGCCGTGCTGGTGTCCTCGGGCGCGGCGCATAAGGCGCGGGCCTATTGGGGGCCATATGCCATCACCAAGGCGGCGCTGGAGACGTTGGGCCGCACCTGGGCGGCGGAGACCGTGACCGGCCCGCTGAAGGTCAATCTGTTCAATCCCGGCCCGATCCGCACCGGCATGCGCGCCAAGGCGTTTCCCGGCGAGGATCCGATGACCCTGCCGACGCCGGAAGAAGCGGCGGCGGCCATCGTCGACCTGTGCCGCGCCGACTTCGCCGAGACCGGCAAGCTCTATGATTTCCCCACCCGCAGCCTGCAGGACTTTCACGCCCCGGCGTGAGGCGGCCGGTGGCCCGGTCGCTGGCGCCGCGGATGCCCACCTCGCGCAGGTGTGACGGGCCGCAGCCGGTTCGGGCGCCGCGCGGGTGCGATTTGGATAAAAACCCGACCGCCGATTGCTTCCATAAGCGCCACGGCGGTTCTAGACAGGGACTTGCTGAATTTCCCGCGCCTCGAGCCTCGATGGCCGCGTAACTGTCCTTGGAGTGCCTCATGTCCGAGCCCGTGACGATCGCGTTTGCCAAATTCGGCGCGGCGCCCTCCGGCGTCCTCCTGGTTCTCACCGATGAGACGCTGGCCTTCGGCAAAGAGGCGCAGAAGCTGCTGAAGCCGGTGCTGGGCTATCTCGCCCGCGCCATGGAGGCGGATCGCTTCAAGGGCAAGCTCGGCGGTGCGCTGGATCTGATCGCGCCGGAGGGCCTGTCGGTGTCGCGCCTGGTGGTGCTGGGCGTCGGCCAGGTCGCGGAACTCAAGCCCACCGATTATCTGCGCCTCGGCGGCATCGCCGCCGGCAAGCTGCCCGCCGGCACCACCGCGGCCACCCTGGTGGCGGACCTGCCCAGCGGAAAGTTGAGCGCGGAAGCGGCCGCCGAGATCGCCCTGGGCGCTCGCCTGCGCAGCTACAATTTCGATCGCTACAAGACCCGCAAGAAGGACGGCGAGACCGAGCCGGTCGCCCTGACCCTCACCCTTGCGGTGGCCGATCTGCCGGCCGCCACCCGGGCCTGGGCCGAGCGCGCGCCGGTGGGCGATGGCGTTCTGCTGGCCCGCGATCTGGTGAATGAGCCGGCCAACGTGCTCGATCCCCCCGAATTCGCGGACCGCGCCAGCGAACTCACCGCGGTGGGCGTCGAAGTGGAAGTGCTGGAGGATGCGGAATTGGCGCGCATCGGCATGCGGGCGCTGCTGGGCGTCGGCCAAGGTTCCATCAAGGAAAGCCGCGTGGTCGTCATGCGCTGGAACGGCGGCACGCCGGGCGAGGCGCCCGTCGCCTTCATTGGCAAGGGCGTGACCTTCGACACCGGCGGCATCTCCATCAAGCCCGCCGCCGGCATGGAAGACATGAAGGGCGACATGGGCGGCGCCGCCTGCGTCACCGGCCTCATGCACGCCTTGGCGGCGCGCAAGGCCAAGGTGAATGCGGTGGGCGTGATCGGCATCGTCGAGAACATGCCCGACGGCGCCGCCCAGCGCCCCGGCGACATCGTCACCTCGCTGTCCGGCCAGACCATCGAGATCATCAATACCGACGCCGAGGGCCGCCTCGTGCTGGCGGACGTGCTCTGGTACACCAAGGACCGCTTCAAGCCGCAGTTCATGGTGGATCTGGCCACCCTCACCGGCGCCATCCTGGTGGCGCTGGGCTCGGACTATGCCGGCCTGTTCTCCAATGACGACACCTTGAGCGCCCAGCTCACCGCCGCCGGCCAGGCGACCGGCGAGCGGGTGTGGCGCCTGCCGCTCGGCCCGGAATATGACAAGCTGATCGACAGCAAGTTCGCCGACATGAAGAACACCGGCGGGCGCAATGCCGGCTCGATCACCGCGGCGCAGTTCCTCCAGCGCTATGTGGAGAAGACCCCCTGGGCGCATCTGGACGTGGCCGGCACAGCCATGGGGTCTCCGGCCACCGACATCAACAAGAGCTGGGCCGCCGGCTGGGGCGTGCGCCTGCTGGACCAGCTGGTGCGCGACAATTACGAGAAGTGAGGCTTATCCGACCAGACGCTTGAAACCGGCGCGGCGGGAGCTGTCGCGTCGGGGTCGGACTGGCATCTTGTGTTGTACAAGTTTTTGTACATATTAAGGTCCATGGACAAGGATCGGCCCATGGACGTGCTGAGCTATTCGGACACCCGCGCCAACCTCAAGGAGGTCATGGACCGGGTGGTGGAAGATCGCGCGCCGGTGGTCATCACCCGCCAAAAGGCGGAGGCGGTCGTCATGGTCTCACTCAGCGACTGGAACGCCATGGAGGAGACGCTGCACCTGCTCTCCTCGCCCGCCAATGCCGCCCGGCTGCATGAGGCGGTGCGCCAGCTGGATGCGGGTTCGGGCACTGAGCGCGACCTCTTTGAGCCGTGAGGCTGGTGTTCGCTGATCGGGCCTGGGAGGATTATCTCCACTGGCAGGCGACCGATCCGAATGTTCTGGAGCGCCTGAACGGACTGATCCGGGAGTGCCAGCGCACCCCCTTCACCGGGACCGGCCGACCCGAACCGCTCAAGGGCGATCTGGCCGGCTGGTGGTCCCGCCGGATCACCTTGCAGGACCGCCTCGTATACCGGGTTTCCGGCAAGGCGCCGGACCAGCAGGTGGAGATCGCGCAATGCCGCTATCATTATTGAGGGTGCGCCCGCACGCTGGCGCACCAAAGGCCAGGGGCCTGCAGGCAGCATGACCGAAGTCCTGTTCTACCATCTCGAGCGCAAGCCGCTGGAGGATGCCTTGCCGACGCTGCTGGAGAAGTCGCTGGAGCGCGGCTGGCGGTGCGTGGTGCAGGTGGGTTCCCCCGAGCGCCGCGATGCGCTGGATGCTCAGCTCTGGACCTATAATGACGCGTCCTTCCTGCCGCACGGCACCGACGCCCAGCCGCAGCCGGAGCGTCAGCCGGTGCTGCTGACCACCTCCGACGCCAATGCCAATGGCGCCAGCGTGCGCTTCCTGGTGGATGGCGCCACGGTGGCCGATGCGTCGCCTTATGTGCGAGTGGTGCACATGTTCGATGGCCGCGACGATGCGGCGGTGGCCGCCGCCCGCGAGCGCTGGCGCGAGGCCAAGGCGGCGGGGCATGCGCTCACCTATTGGCAGCAGGACGAGACCGGCCGCTGGGTGCGCAAGGCCTGAGAGGCGACTAGGCCTTGTCGCCCTTCCGGAAGCCGCGGATGAGACTGGTGACCAGTGGGATGGCGAGCGCCGGCAGTGCCGAATCCAGCGGATGCCGCACCACATCCACCAAGGCCCGCACCTCCGCTTCCGCGCCGCGCAGGTCGCCGGCCAGGGCATCCAGGGCGGAGGCATGAACCTCCTGGGCGAACGCCAGGTCGCGGCCGGGCCGCACTTGGGCGGCGACCGCCACCAGCGCCAGGGCCAGCACCAGATTGCCGGCGCCGATGGCGGCGGCCGCCCGGACCGGGCTCCACAGATCCGCCAGGGCCAGATAGAGGGCCAGATCCAGCATCAGCAGGCCGAAGGCCGCCACCAAAGCGGCAAAGGCATAGAGGCCGGCGCGGGTGGCCAGGGCCCGCAGGCGGATGTCGGCGATGATCGAATTGGCCCGCAGCAGAACCCGCAGGTTCCGGGTCGCAGTGTCGAGGTTCATGGCAGTTCCCAGATGAGCGTGACGGGGTGAGGATCAGCGCCAGGCGCGGCCCACCAGGACCCCCAGCAGGAAAGCGGAGGCGAGCGCCGCCGCCGGATGGTCGGTGACCGCGTCTTCCGCGCTCTCGGTGGCGCTGTGCACCGCGGCCTGAAGCTCCTGAACGAGGCCCTGCAACTCCGCGAGCGTGCCGGGCTGGGGTGCCGCCGCCGGGGTGTCGGCAGGGTCCGCCGCCGCCGCCGCGGACGCGGGCGCGGCTGGTTCCGTCGTCTTGGGGCGTGGCTTCCGGGGCGGGTGGGGGGCCACGTCAGGCGTCGCCACCGGTGCCTTCAGTTCAGCGCGGAGATCCTGCAATTCCTTGCGCGTGCGGGCGGAGGGCATGCTTATTGGCTCCGCTGAAAGCATGGGGGAAGGGGCCGAGCGCTGCTGCGCCGACAGGTTCTGATCCGCTGCATGACACCCTCGTGCGCATCGCTGCCGTGCCGACCGGCGCCAGCCCAGCGGCGCTCATCAGTGCACCGGGAGCGCGGGTCGGCATTGATCCGGCACAAATGCCAAACCGCTGCGGGGCGTCCGCTGGGTTCGGGGGCCGCAGCGAGGAAGCCGACAGAAAAATGGCGCGGGCCGAAGCGACCCGCGCCAAGTGAACCTTCAGGGAGGACCTACCAAAAAGGAGATGGGTCATTCGCTAAAACGAACAAGCCGTCGTCCATGCCGAACACAATGAAATCTACATAGCGTCGTGTCAACGCCATTTATTATACGTAATATACTTGTATAAACGAGTTGTGCCTTTCCAGCCTGTCCCCCTCTGCTAAAGGACGGGGACACGGAGGCCGCGCCATGACCCGACTCATCGATTATTTCTTCTCTTTCGCCAGCCCCTGGAGCTTTCTGGGGCATGCCCGGCTCATGGCCCTCGCCGAACGCCACGGCGCGGAGGTGGCGTTCTATCCGGTGGAGCTCGGACCGGTCTTCGCCGAGACCGGCGGCCTGCCGCTGGCCAAGCGCGCGCCCCCGCGCCAGCGCCTGCGCATGGTGGAATTGCAGCGCTGGCGGCTGAAGCTGGGCCTGGATTTCCATACCCAGCCGCAGCATTGGCCGTTCAATGCCAGCCTTGCGGACCGCACCGCCATCGCAGCCCTCACCGATGGGCATTCGGTGGCTGACCTGCTGCCGCGTTTCTTCGCCGGCGTCTGGCAGACCCAGGACAATCTGGCGGATCCCGCGGTGCTCGCCGCCCTCGCCGATGAGGTGGGCTTGCCCGGCGCTGCGCTGGTGGCCCGCGCCGATGACCCGGACATCGTCGCCGCCTATCTGGCCAACCGCCCGCGCGCGCTGGAGGCCGACGTATTCGGCGCGCCCTCCTATGTGCTCGATGGGGAAGTGTTCTGGGGCCAGGATCGGCTGGATCTGCTGGACGATGCCCTGGCTTCCGGCCGGGCGCCGTTCAAGGCCTGAGACGGCCGCACCTCCCCTTGGGTCCGCTTTGGTGCGGCCCGAGGGGTGGCGCCGCCGTTCCGCCCCGATTTCCTGGCACCTTGGTGGTGGAGCCGGCGGCGGAACGCGGCGCGCCATGCGACGGTCATCTGCTTCCAGCACAGTGCGCAGACGGGTGGTCGCACGCAGCGCAGCGTCTGGCGGCACCGGATCGATGGCGTCAGGAGATCGCATGCGGCGAACAGTTCATGTACTCGGTGCGGCAGTGCTTTTTGCCGTGACCCTTCCCGTCGCCGCCGGGGCGCAGCAGCCGAACCCGTCGACCGTCGCCCCCGCGCCGGCCACTCCCGGCGCGCCCAGTGCCGCCCTGCCGCCCGGCACCCAGCCGCGCTACAGCTTCACTCCGGTGGACGGCGGCGCGCTGAAGCTGGATGTGGAGACCGGCAAGGTGTCGTTCTGCAGCAAGGGCACCGGCGGCTATGCCTGCCTCGCCGTCCCCGACAGCCGCGATGCCTATGAGGCGGAGATCGCCCGCCTCCAGGCGCAGCTGGACGCCCGCGGCCCCAACGCCAAGAGCGATTCCTCGCAATTGGTGGTGCCGCTGCCCAATCAGTCGGACCTCGACGCGGCGGTCAATTACGCCACGCGCCTCTACCAGCGCCTGCGCGCCGCCATCACCGACCCGGCGCCCTGAACGTCAGTCGGCGGCGAGGAAGTCCACGATCCGCGCCCGACCGCGCTCGGCCAGGGTGCCGACGAAGCCGATGAACACATGGCACCCGCCCGGAAAGACCTCCAGCCGCGCGGCATTGCCGCGGGCCAGCCAGCGGTTGGCCATGAACAGGCTGTCGTCCAGCAGGGGATCGCGGGTGCCCACCGTGAACAGCGCCGGCGGCAGGCCCCTCAGGTCCGCCAGAAGGGGTGACACGTCGGGATGCTCCGCATCCCCCTCCAGCCGCAGATAGTTGCGCACGAAGCGGGTGATGTCCGCGGTGTTCAGCACCAAGGGCTCTTCCCCCCAGTTGCGGGCGCTGGGGGTGAGGCGCAGATCGAAGCAGCCCGCATGCAGATTGGCGGCGGAAAAGGGCGTGACGCCGTGACGGTCCCGCAGGCGCAGCAAGGTGGTCACCGCCAGATGCGCCCCGGCGGACTCCCCACCAATGGAAAAGCGGGTGGTGCCGAACAGGCTTTCGCCCTCCCGCAGCAGCCAGAGCGCGGCCGCCTCGCAATCATCGGGGGCGGCGGGGTAGGGCACTTCCGGGGCGAGGGCATAATCCACCGACACCACCGCGACTCCGGCGGCCGCGATGGGGTCGCTTAGGCCGTCATTCTCCCGCGCGCTGCCAATGGTCCAGCCGCCGCCGTGGAAATGCAGATAGACGCCTTTGGGCGTGGTCTCCGGCATATAGATCCGCACCGGGATCGGTCCGCGCGGGCCATCGATGGCGGTGACGCGGGCGCGCGGGCTTTCCGGCGGCAAGGGGAAGGTGCCCTTGCCGTTCAGCCGCGCCTGCCGCACCACCGCCCACGGCACCAGCGCGCGCTCGGGAATGGCGGACAGCCCTTTGACGATGGCGGCATTCACCATCTTCGTGTCGGGCGCGACTGCGGCGTCGGAATAGAGCGCCGGATCGATGGAAAGGCTGGGCATGGGGTCCATTCGAGGCGAGAGTTGGCGGCGGCGCGGGCGCACCGCAAAATGGCGCGCACCCTGGCGCGGGCCGTCCGCGCTGGCAAGCTGCCGCAGGGCGAACGCCACGACGCCCGAGGGCGGGAGAGATCTGTGACGCGCATGAAACGCAGCCCCGCCCTGTGCGTCCCCGTGGAGATTCAAGCCCAGAGCCTGCTGGAGGTGGACACCGCCGGCCCCGGCTTCACCGACATCACCCGCGAGGCCGCCGCCTTCCTCACCGAGATCGCCGCGGACCAGGGGATTCTGACGGTCTTTTGCCGGCACACTTCCGCTTCCCTGACCATCCAGGAGAATGCCGACCCCGCCGTGCAGCGGGATCTTCTGACGGCGCTGGACGATCTGGCGCCGCGCGATCGCGGCTGGGTTCATGACACCGAGGGGCCGGACGACATGCCGGCCCATGTGCGCACCTTGCTCTCCGACACCTCGCTGGTGATCCCGGTGGCCGAGGGGCGGGCGCGCCTCGGCACCTGGCAGGGGCTTTATCTTCTGGAGCATCGCGACCGTCCGCATCGCCGGCAGGTGGTTCTGGGCTTTCTCGGCCGCGCGCGCCTGCGATAAAGGCACCGGCGACCGCGCCGCCGGAGCGGCCGCGTGTCTCCCGGCCTTGACGGCGCCGCAACCGCCCCTTATACGAGCGCCTTCCCGATACAGCGGGTATGGGCCGACGACCGCAGCTTGCGGCGACGGGCTCGTGTCCGCGTCCACGAATCAAAAAAAGGACTTCTGCCATGTCCCGGCGGTGCGACCTGACAGGCAAAGGCGTTCAGAGCGGCAATCTCGTCAGCCACTCGAACCACAAGACCAAGCGTCGGTTTCTGCCGAACCTGTGCCAGGTGACGCTGCAGAGCGATGTGCTCAAGCGCTCTGTGCGCATGCGCATCAGCGCCAATGCGCTGAAGTCGGTGGATCACCGCGGCGGGCTCGATGCCTTCCTGGTGAAGGCCCGTGACGAAGAGCTGGCGCCCCGTGCGCTGCTGCTCAAGCGCCAGATCACCAAGGCGCATGCCGAAGCGGCTGCCGAGGCCTCTGCGGCCGCCTGAGGCTGTGGGTAAAGATCGATCGGTTCTGAGATCTGAACCGCGGGCGTTCGCGCTCGCGGTTTTTGCCATGGGTGCAGCGGTACTTGCCGCCAACATCCTGGTGCAGTTTCCCTTCACGCCGTTCGGGTTGCAGGACTACCTCACCTACGGCGCCTTCACCTATCCGGTGACCTTCCTAATCAATGACCTCACCAACCGGCGCCTCGGCCCGGTGCGCACCCGTTGGGTGATCTATGTAGGGTTTGCACTGGCGGTGCTGCTGTCCATCGCCTTTGCCACGCCGCGCATCGCGCTGGCATCCGGGGCGGCCTTCCTGAGCGCGCAACTGCTGGATGCGACCGTGTTCGACCGGCTGCGCCGTCGCGCCTGGTGGATGCCGCCGGCCATCTCCGGCCTGTTTTCCAGCGCCCTGGATACGGTGGTCTTCTTCTCCCTCGCCTTCGCCGGCACCGGCCTGCCATGGACCTCCTGGGCGCTGTGCGACTATGGCGTGAAGCTGGGGATGCTGCTGGTGTTCCTCGGGCCCTACCGGGTCATCACCGCTCGCATGCCGTCCTGGCAGGGCAGCCGGCCCGCGCCTGAGACCGCTCAGGCCTGATCGCGCAGCAGCCGGCGGATGACCTTGCCGGTGGTGGTCATGGGCAGTGCATCCACGAACACGATCTCGCGGGGATATTCGTACGCCGCCAGCCGGGTGCGCACGAAGGCCTGGATGTCCGCCACCAGCGCCGCATCGGGCGTGACGCCGTCGCGCAGCACCAGCACCGCCTTGACGATCTCGGTGCGGACAGGGTCCGGCTTGCCCACCACCGCTGCCAGGTGCACGGCGGGATGGCGCAGCAGGCAGTCCTCGATCTCGCTGGGACCGATGCGATAGCCGGCGGAGGTGATGATGTCGTCATCCCGGCCGAGGAAATGCACATAGCCGTCCGCGTCGAGACGAGCGAGGTCGCCGGTCAGGAACAGGTCACCGCGATATTTCTGCGCTGTCGCCTCGGGGCGGTTCCAATAGCGCAGGAACATCACCGGGTCCGGCGCTCGAACCGCGATCTGCCCCATCTCGCCCACGTCGCAGGCGGTGCCGTCGTCGCGCACGATCCGCACGTCATGGCCTGGCATCGCCTTGCCGGTGGCCCCCGCCCGCGCCACGCCGAGGCGGGCGTTGGAGCCGATGACGTAATTGCATTCCGTCTGGCCGTAGAATTCGTTCACCGCCACGCCCAGCGCCGCGCGGCCCCACTCGAAGGTCTCAGCCCCCAGGGCCTCGCCCGCAGTGCCGACCGTGCGCAGATCGAAGCCGAACCGCGACCGTGGCGTCGCCACGGCGCGCATCATCTTCAGCGCCGTGGGTGGGATGAAGACATTGCGCACGTGCGCATCCTTCAGCAGGCGGAAGGCCGCCTCGGGGTCGAACTTGCCCTTGGGCTGCACCACCACCGGCACCCCCAGGGCCAGCGAGGTGAGCAAGGTATTCAGCAGCCCGCCGGCCCAGGCCCAATCGGACGGGGTCCACATGCGGTCCCCCGGTTGGGGCAGGTCGTCATGGGTGAACGCCATCCCGGCGGTATGGCCCAGCAGCACCCGGTGGCCATGCAGCGCCCCCTTGGCCGGCCCGGTCGTGCCGGAAGTGTAGATCATCAGCGCCGGATCATCCGGGCCAGTGGGCACGGCGGCGGGCGCCGGCCGGCCGGCGGCCAGCAGATCGGCAAAGCCGAGAATGCCCACATCCGGTCCGTCGCGACTGACCAGCAGGCTCAGGCCCTCCGGGCGCGCGCCCAGCTTGGCGAGCCCTTCGGGGTCACTGACCAGGGCCTTGGCGCCCGAATCTGCGAGCCGATAGGCGATCGCTTCCACGCCAAAGGCGGAGGCCAGAGGCACCGCGATGGCGCCGATCTTGTAGACCGCCAGATGGGTGACGAGCACTTCCACGCTCTGCGGCAGCAGGATCGCCACCCGATCACCACGGCCAATGCCGTGCGCCGCCAGGGCATGGGCGAAGCGGTTGGAGGCCTCGGCGAGATGGCCGTAGCTCACCGGCGCAAAGCCGGAGAGGCCGGGCACATAGAGGGCGGGGCGGCCGGTATCGCGGGCGGCCCAGCCGTCGCAGGCGTGAACCGCCATGTTGTACCGGGCGGGCACCTGCCACTGGAACGCGGCGCGCCTCCGGTCATATGCGTCGAGATTTGCGAGCATCAGCGTGTGATTAATACGTGAGCACACGGAGCGCCAGTGCAGGTGCGAGATTTCTCGCCGCACTGCGATGCCGCTCCCCAGTCGGCAACGCATGGCCGCTGGGGAAGGTCTCTTCACAATCGCGCGCTTGCCCTGCCGCAGTGCGGCAGGCGGGAAGCCGGGCGGCCCGATCGGCCGGGCTATTTCGCCCGATCGTCCGGGGTGGCCAGCACCAGGGCCCAATAGACCTTGTATTTGGAATTGGGGTTGAAGGCGGTGGCGATGCCCATGCGGGTGACGCCAGGGGTCAGCATATTCTTGTTGTGGGGCGGGCTGTCGCGCCAGCCGGAGAAGGCTTCGGCCAGGGTGTGATAGCCGGCGCCCACATTCTCCACCGCCACCTTCGGCTTGTAGCCGGAGGCATTCATGCGCTGGACGAAGGTGCGCCCGCCCACTTCATGGGAGAGGGTGTCCGCCTTGGCCATGGCATTGGCCTGCTCCTGCGCCACCTTGTTCAAAGCCGGATCCACCGACACGGCGTTCAGGCCCTTGGTGTTGCGATAGTCGGAGAACAGCGAGGCCGCGGCCTCTGCGTCCACCGGCTGACCGGACTTGGCCAGATTGTCATAGAACGCCGGCTGCTTGGGCGTGTCCTGCACCGGCGTGCCGCAGCCGGCCAGCGCCAGCGCCCCCAGCAGGGCGAAGGGGGCCAGGGTCCGGGCGCCAAGCGGGCGGGCCGGGGCGGAAGGGCCGCGGCGCAGGCCGGGGCAGGAAGAACCGATGTCGCTCATGTGTCCCTTTGTGCGGCCCGACCGTTGAAGAAGCGTTAGCGCCGGGTGGGAAAGGCCCGTCCCCCGGTGCGGCATGGCGACCGGCTAGGCGGCGCCGCCGAGCGGCACTGCGCCCGAAGGAGCGGTACCTGAGGGCGGTGTGCTGACATAAGGCTCGATCTCGGGCGGGCTGGGCTCCGGGGCCGGCGGCACCATGTCGGCGGGGGCACGCCCGAGCGCGGCCCAGGGCTGGCTGGTCATGGCGATGTTGGCCTTGCGCAGCCGGCTGAGCACGGAGAAGTGCAGGTCGCTCTTCACGGTCAGCGCATAATCCACATTGGCCACCACGCAGCGCAGCTCGAACGCGATGCCGGCATCGGTGAACTTGATAATGAACACCCGTGGCGGCGGCGTCTGCAGCACCTGGGGATGGTCGCAAGCGGCGGCTACCAGCAGGTCACGCACTTCCTCCACATCCGCGTCATAGGCCACCGTCAGCGCCACGATGACCCGCCCCGTGGTGTTGGAGTGAGTCCAGTTCTTCACCATGCCGGTGATCAGGTCGGAGTTGGGGACGATGACGGTGGCGCGCTCGAAGGTCTCGATCTCCGTTGAGCGCACGCTAATGCGCCGCACGTAGCCTTCCTCGCCCTTCACATTGATGGTGTCGCCCACCCGGATCGGGCGCTCGGTGAGCAGGATCAGGCCGGAGACGAAGTTGGAAATGATGGCCTGCAGGCCGAAACCGATACCCACGGAGAGGGCACCGGCCACCAGGGCGATGTTCTCCAGATTGAGCCCGATCTGCCCCATGGCGACCATGATGGCGACGATGACGCCCACATAGCCGATGATGGTGGAGATGGACGTCTGCAGGCTGATTTCCATGCCGGTGCGCGGCAGCAGCTTGCTGGACATCCATTTCTGCAGGCCCCGCGCCAGCAGGATGCCCATCAGCAGCAAGGCGATGGCGTACAGCACGTTCCACAAGGTGATGGTGGTGGCGCCGATGTGGATGCCGAAGGTCACCCGGTCCAGCGTGTCCATGACGTCGGAGGAGGATGTGCCCCAGCTGCCGGCCATGAGCAGCAGTGCCACCACGAACAGGAACAGCTTCAGCAGACCCGACACCAGGATGGCGATCACCTCCAGGCTGGCGGGTCGCAGCCCGAGCGTCTTGGAGATCACGCGGGCGCGGTAGGTGTCGGCGCTCAGGCCCTCATTGAAGAAGGCGTCGATCAGGCTGTAGAGAATATAGAGGCCTGACAGGACCGCCGCCGCCACCAGCATGCGCGAGGCGACAAAGGCGGAGAAGCCCACATAGCCCGACACTAGCCCTCCGGCCATCACCGAGATGACCAGCCAGAGCAGGGTGCGGATCCACGGCACGCCGCTGGATTCCATGTAGGACGTGGGGGCCGTCCCGCCGGCATTGGCCTCGGCCACGTCCTCGTCGGTCTTGGCCATGGTCACCAGCATCACGCCGGTGAAGGCGCAGATGAACATCACCATGATGCCGGACACCAGGACCGTCAGCGCCACCGGGGTGAACAAGGCGCGGTTCAGGGCATTCAGGAACGAGCCGATGGCCAGGACCCACACCGACCAGTTGTAATAGCGGAAGACGACGGTGGCGGTCGCGTCGGAGAAGGGCGGCAGCCGCCGCCAGCTCTCCCCCGGCGCCAGCAACGCCTTGGCCATGGCCTTGCCGATGGAGACGACGAACACCGCCACCACCAGCCCATGCAGGATCTCCTGCACGCGCGGCGGCACCACGTCGAAGCCGCCGATGAAATTGGTCGCCCCCATGGCCGCCAAGGGCGCCACCAGCGCATCCAGCAGCGCCACTTTGAGGGCCTCACGCGCCGCCCGCAGGCGTGGCATCTGGGCGCCGTCCGCCGGCGGCTTGCAGCGCAGGCGGCGGCGCAGCAGCCGACCCACCCAGACGATGACGCCGGAAATGGCCACCAGGCCCAGGCTCAGCCCCATCAGGGTCAGCATGTCCTGGCGCTGGCGGGCGTAGCCGAGCCAGTCGCTGACCAGCAAATTCAGGCTGCGCACCCCCTGCTGGATCGCCGAGATGCCGGTGGTCCACAGGCTGGGGTCGACGATGCTGATGGAGCGCTCGAACAGCTGGCCGGCGAACAGTTCGCGCCGCCGGGTGCTGATGCGGTCGGACAATTGGTCGGCGCGCACGGACAGCGCCCGGTTCTGCTTCACCAGCGCGTCGATGTCGCTGCTCACGGTTTGGAGACGTTCCCGGTCGGCCGTGATGCCGGGGTCTTCCGCGGGCTGTCCCTCGGCCGGGGGCTTGCCCAATTCCTCCAGGCGCACCTTGGTGTCGGCGGCGCGCGGGGTAAGCAGATCGGTGCGCGCCTGCACGTCCTTGCGGACCGGATCGAGCTGGCTGCGCAGATTGTCGAGGTCGGTGGACCGCAGCCCCTCCAGCCCCAGATTGCGCTCGATGTTGTCGAGCGCGGAGCGGTTGGCGTCCAGCTTCTCGCGGGCGGCCTGCAACACCGGATCCGGCGGCGGTGCCGCGAAGGCGGGACCCACCAGCAGCGACAGAAGCAGGGCCAGGAGAAGGGTGGTCCGTGCGAGCGCACGCTGCATCAGGAAGTCTCCACGGGCAATCTTTTCGGCCCGCCGCCATGCGGCAGCCGAGGGCAATGGATACCACCATTGGGTTTGCTTCCCCAGAAGCAAGGCCGATGGCGGAGGTCCGGTGGCATCGCCCCCATCTCCCGCCGCGGTCCGTATCACCGGGCCGCAGCGAAGGAAGGGGACACAGGGGCGTCACACCAGGTCGTGGCCGAGCCGCGGCGCGCCCAAACCAAGGGAGCGGCCAGGCAGGGCGCGATCGTGGTGCGACCGCCCCGTTGCCTGTGGTGGGGCCGAAGCCCTGTGCGGTGCCTAGGGGGCGAAGGCGGCAGCCTCATGGCGGCCGAACGAGGACGCCACCCGCGCGGGCGCGCCGGCGTCCGGCCGGAGAAAGCAGTTGACGTCGCCGGCGCTGCGCGCGAGGCAGGGCGCCTGATCCCTGCCGGAGCCGGACCGCCATGACCCTGTCCCCTTCCTCCGCCGCTGCCCCGGATCCTTTGGCGCTGGCCCAGGCGCTGATCCGCGCCCCGTCGGTGACCCCCGATGCCGGGGCGGCGCTGGACGTGGTGGCGGGCGTGCTGGAAGCCGCCGGCTACACGGTGGAGCGCCTGGTCTCGGCCACCGGCGGGGTGGCGGTGGACAATCTCTATGCCCGCATCGGCACCACCGGGCCGAACCTGTGTTTCGCCGGCCATGTGGATGTGGTGCCCCCGGGCGAGGCTGCCGCCTGGACCCATCCGCCCTTCTCCGGCGCCGTGGCGGACGGGCATCTCTATGGCCGGGGCGCGGTAGACATGAAGGGCGCCGTGGCGGCCTTCCTCGCCGCCGCATTGCGCGCCGGTCCGCCGGCCAAGGGCAGCCTGTCCTTTCTCATCACTGGCGATGAGGAGGGCCCGGCCCTGGACGGCACGGTGAAAGTGGTGGAATGGCTGGCAGCGCGGGGCGAAACGCTCGACCATTGCGTGGTGGGCGAGCCCACCAATCCGAAGGCGCTGGGCGACATGGTGAAGATCGGCCGGCGCGGCAGCCTGTCGGGGACCATCACCATGGCCGGTACGCAGGGCCACGTGGCCTATCCCCATCGCGCCGACAATCCCATTCCCAAGCTGCTGCGGCTGCTGGAGTCCCTCACCGCCACGCCGCTGGACGAGGGCTCGGCGCATTTCCCGCCCAGCCATCTGGAAGTGGTGAGCGTGGACGTGGGCAATCCGGTCTTCAACGTCATCCCCGCCCAGGCCACGGCGCGCTTCAATGTGCGCTACAACGACGTCTATACCCTGGCCAGCCTCAAGTCGGAGCTGGAGCGGCGGCTGGACGGCCCCGGCCTGACCTACGATCTGGTGTTCCAGCCGGGGGCCAGCGAGAGCTTCCTCACCACGCCGGGCCCGTTCGTGGATCTGGTGCTGGATGCGGTGGCCGAGGTCACCGGGCGACGCCCGGAAGCCTCCACCACCGGCGGCACCTCGGATGCCCGCTTCATCAAGGCGTTGTGCCCGGTGGTGGAGTTCGGCCTGGTGGGCAGCACCATGCATATGACGAACGAGGCGACCCCGGTGGCCGACCTCGAGGCCCTGACCGCCATCTATGAGCGGCTGATCGCCCGCTATTTCGACACCTTCGCCCGCTGATCGTCCCGCCGCAGGATGTCCCATGACCGTTGAGACTGAAACCTGTCTGGATGTGGACGGCCGCGCCATCGCGGTGCGCCGGCTGCCGGGCGCCGCCCCCGGCGTGATTTGGCTGGGCGGGTTCCGTTCCGACATGACCGGCACCAAGGCTCAGGCGCTGGCGGACTGGGCGCAGGCGCGCGGACAGGGCTATGTGCGCTTCGATTATTCCGGCCACGGCGCCTCCGACGGCGCCTTCGAGGACGGCACCATCTCCCAATGGCTGGCGGATGCCCGCGCGGTGTTCGACCAGACCAGCGGTCCGCAGATCCTGGTGGGCTCGTCCATGGGTGGCTGGATCGCCCTGCTGCTCGCCCGCGCCCTGGCGGCGGCGGGCGACGCGCGGCTGGCGGGCCTCGTGCTCATCGCGCCGGCGCCGGATTTCACCGAAGATCTGATGTGGGCTGGCTTTCCCGAGGCGGTGAAGGCGGAGATCCTCGCCACCGGCCGCTATGAGCGGCCCTCGCCCTATGAGGGCGGTCCGTTCATCATCACCCGCGCCTTGATCGAGGACGGCCGCCGGCATCGCGTGCTGGGCGCGCCGTTCCAGGTGGGCTGCCCGGTGCGCATCCTTCAGGGCGCGCAGGATGCGGATGTGCCGTGGCAGCATGCCATGCGCCTGGTGTCCTGCCTGGCGGAGGACGATGTGGTGTTCACCTTGGTGAAGGACGGCGACCACCGCCTGTCGCGTCCCGCCGACATCGAGCGGCTGACCGGCCTGCTGGACACGCTGCTGGCGGAACTGGCGGCCCGCTGAGGGCGGGGCGGGTGCTGCAGCGCCCGCGGCCGAGTCAGATCCGCACCACCGTGCGCCCGCGCACCTGTCCCGCGAGGATGGCGTCGGCCATCTGCGGCAGCTCGTCCAGGGACACCTCCTGCGTCATACCGGCCAGATCCGCCGGGCTGAGATCCCGCGCCAGACGCGCCCAGGCCACTTCGCGCTTGGCCTTCGGCGTATCCACCGAATTGATGCCCAGCAGCGCCACCCCGCGCAGGATGAAGGGGAAGACCGACGTGGGCAGGTCGGTGCCGCCCGCCAGACCGCAGGCGGCGACCGCGGCATTGCTGGCGGTGGCGGCCAGCACATTGGCCAGCACCACCCCGCCCACCGTATCCACGGCGCCTGCCCAGCGCTCCGATTGCAGCGGCTTGCCCGGCGTCGTCAGCGTGGCGCGGTCGAGGATCTCGGCGGCCCCCAGGCCGGTCAGGAACTCGGCTTCGGCGGGGCGGCCGGTGAGGGCCACCACCCGGTAGCCCAGGCGCGACAGCAGCCGCACAGCGATGCTGCCGACCCCGCCCGCCGCGCCAGTGACCAGCACTTCGCCGCCGGGGGTGATGCCATGGGCTTCGAGCGCCATCACGCACAGCATGGCGGTGAAGCCGGCGGTGCCGATGGCCATGGCCTGACGGGCATCCAGGCCCTCGGGCCGCTTCACCAGCCAGTCGCCTTTCACCCGCGCCCGCTCGGCATAGCCGCCCGACCAACTTTCCCCGACGCCCCAGCCGGTGAGCACCACTTCATCCCCCGGAGTGAAATCAGGGTGGGTGCTGGCGCGCACGGTGCCGGCAAAATCGATGCCCGGCACCATGGGGAAGGTGCGCAGGATGCGGCCGAGCCCTTTCAGCGCCAGGCCGTCCTTATAGTTCAAGGTGGAATAGGCCACGTCCACGGTGACATCCGCGGCGGGCAGGAAGGCCTCGTCCACCTGTTCGAGGGCGACCACCTGCCCGCTCTCGCTCTTGCGCGCGACGATGGCCTTGAAAGTGTCGGTGCTCACGCTGGCGTCTCCTGCCGCAGTGGGATCGGTGGGGCAAGGTGATCCTTGCCGCCTCAAAACAACTTATGAGCCGGCAAATGTCGCGGCGAGCGCTTCCGACCCCCGCGCCAGAATGGCGCTGTCGGACCCGACCGCGGTGAACAGCGAGCCGGCGGCGATGTAGCGGCGGGCCAGAGCCGCGTCGGGCGTGAGGATGCCCGGGCGGTTGCCCGCATCGGCGATCCGGCGCAGGGCGGCTTCGATCAGGCTGACCATGGAGGACTCATTCTGTCCGCCCAGATGGCCGAGACTGGCGGAGAGGTCCCCCGGTCCGATGAAGACGCCGTCAATGCCGTCCACGCCGCAGATCTCTTCCAACTCGCCCAGGGCTTCGGCGGTCTCCACCTGCACCAGCACGCAGAGTTCGGCTTCGGAGCGGGCGTGATAATCGGGGATGCGACCGAACCTGGCGGCCCGCGAGCCGCCGGCAAAGCCGCGGATGCCGTGCGGCGGATAGCGGGTGGCGGCCACCGCGGCCTTCGCCTCGGTGGCGGTCTGCACCATGGGGATCAGCAGCGTTTGAACGCCGGCATCCAGATAGCGCTTGATGGTGACCGGGTCGTTCCACGGCACGCGCACGATGGGATGGGCGCTGCCAGCGGCGGCGGCCTGGAGCGCGCCATAGATCTGCGGCAGATCGGTGGGGGTGTGCTCGGTGTCCAGCAGCAGCCAGTCGAAGCCCGAGCCGGCGAGCATCTCCACCGTGTAGGCACTGGGGATGGAGCACCACAGGCCGATCTGCTGCTGGCCGGCATAGAGGGCGCGCTTGAAGGCGTTGTGCGGCAGGTCTTCGATGGGCATGGGGGCGGTTCCGTGGTGCGGACGGTCGGATCCGGGACGGCCCGTGGCCGGGATTACCGGCCTGCCGGCGCCGGAGGCTGCGGGGATGGCGCCGCCACATTAGGATCCCCTTGCAGGATGCGCCAGCGCTTGCGCTCCTTCTGCAGCAGGCGGGCGATTTGCCGGGAATCGGCCGCCACCACTTCCGATCCGTCGGCCTGGAGCGCACTGACCGTGGCGCGATCCAGCAAGGCTTCGCGCAGGTTCTGCTCCAGGGCCTGCCGAAGCTCCGGGCGCATACCCATCGGCACGGCCACGGCCTGCCAGGTGTAGCTGTCCATGTCCTGCAGACCGGCCGCCGCAAAGGTGGGAACGCCAGGGAGCAGGACGTGGACGTCCCCGCTGGCTGCCAATGGACGCAACTGGCCCTTCGCCACCGCCGGGGCCAGCAGCCCCACGTCCAGGAAGGCGGCCTGCGTCTTGCGCGCCACCAGATCCGCCAGGATGGTGCCGCTGGACGGCACATAGCTGACCTGCCCCGACGTGCCGGTGTCGTGCCAGAACTCGCGCAAGGCGAGGTCGTTGATGGAGCCCTGGGCGGTGGCGGCGAAGGTCACGGTGCCGGGATTGGCGCGCAGATAGGCGATGAAGGCCTGAAGATCCGCCGCGGGAATGGCCGGGTCGATGGCCAGCACCAGAGGTGCGCGAATGGCCATGATGAGCGGATCGAGATCATGCTCCGGGTTGAACTTGCGTTCCGGCCGAATGGCCGGATCGAACAGCAGCAAGGCGCTGGGGGCCACCAGAAGGGTGGTGCCATCCGGCGGCGCGTTGACCACATGACGGGACCCCGCGCCACCGCTGTCGCCGATGATGGTTTCGATCACCACGGGGGCTTTCATCACTCGGGACAAGGCCGGCGCCAAGATTTCCGCCAGCCGCATGGTGACCCCGCCCGGAGGCACCGGCACCACCAGCGTCACCGGGCGGGGCGGCGTGTCCTGGGCGCGCGCGGTCCGCACCGAGCCGTCGTTCACGGCCACGGTGGCGCAAAGCAGGATGCCAACAACAGCAGTTTCAAAAATCTTGAGAGAACTCATCAGACACGTCCCGCAGTGCGGCAAAAGTCTAGGCCGCTTCGCTTTCGGTTCCGTTCCCCCGGAGTTCGACCAACTCAACACTTGAGCAACGCGATGGTCAAGGCGCGGTTGGCTGTTCCTTGGCAATACCGGAGCCCGGCCGGGTTATTTCTGATCCTTTTCGGAGCGGATCCGGTGCCGACGGGGGGCGGGAGGGCACAGCGTCATCCGCGCGACGATGGGCACGGCCCACGGGCTTGAGGCGAGAGGGATTTGATGCGGCGCCGCGGTCACGCGGACGGGCGCCCGGCCGGCGACGAGAGCCGCGCCTATCGGTAAGGCCGGCCGGTTTGGAGCAGCAAGGAGCGCCAGCGGCTTCGCTCGTCCGCCAGCACGCGCGCGAACGGGTGCGAGCTGGTGGCCACCACCTCCGCCCCCATGGCTTCCAGCCGGCTCATCACATCGTGCTCCAGCAGGGCGGCGCGGAGCCCGCGGAGCAGCGCCCGCCGGACATCGTCGGGCAGGCCCTTGGGCGCCGCAACCGCCTGCCAAGTGTAGGCATCGATGTCCGCAATGCCTTGCTCGGCAAAACTCCCGACCTCCGGCAACACGCGGGTGCGGGTCTCGCCGGTCACCGCCAGGGCCCGCACCTGCCCGTTGCGTACCGCCGCCGCCGCGGTGCTGACATCCATGAACGCGGCCTGGACCGAGCCGGAGATCAAAGCGGGAAGAAGCGGATCGGCACCCTGGAAATAGGCCATGAGGCCGTCAGTGCCCGTCTCCGCCCAGAACTCCGCGGCCAGCAGGTCGCTGACGGAGGCACCGCCCGATGCGCCGAACCGCACCGTGCGGGGATGCGCCTTCAGATACGCAATGAGGTCCGGAAGGGTGCGGGCCGGGATGGTGGGATGGATCACCAGCACCGCGGGGGCCCGCAGGACCATCATCAAGGCATCCAGATCCCGCTCCGGCACATAACCGGCGTCGGGGATGACCGAGGGATCGAACACAAACAGGCTGCTGGGGCCCAGCAGCAAAGTGTAGCCATCGGGTGCGGCCCGCACCAACTCGCGGGTGCCTAGAAAACCGCTCTCTCCCGGCCGGCTGGTAACCTGGACAGGGCTGCCCAGGACCCGCGACAGCGCCGGCGCCAAGGTCTCGGCCACCCGCATGCTCAGTCCGCCCACAGGCCATGGCACGACGATGGTGATGCTTCGCGCGGGCGTGTCCTGCGCATTCAGGCCGGCGCAGGTGAGGATGAATCCCAAGGGCGCCGCAAGGCAGACGAGGAGGGCTGCCAGCCACGTGGCGATGAGACGACGGCGTGTCGACACAAGAGTCTCCCGCAGCGCAGCACAGGTGCCGTACACTTCATGCCGCTTCGTCGGTGCAGCCCTCGGCATCTCTGACAACAGATGCCGCTGCTCGGGCCCGGAGACTGTGCGGCACACGCGGGGTCCGACGCAAACGAAAAGCGACATCTTGCCAGACGCCAAAAGCCCCCGGCGGCAGGCAGCCGCCAGGGGCAATTGCACTTTGCGGTCGGGACGATATGCGCAGCTTACTCAGCGGCAGTGCGCTGCCCGCTGTGCCGCCCCTCCGCGAACTCCTCGATCATCTTGGCATTGAAGGCCGGGATGTCGCCGGGGTTGCGGCTGGTCACAAGACCTTGATCCACCACCACCGGAGTATCGCTGACCTGAGCGCCGGCATTCGTCAGATCCACCTGGATGGCGGTATAGCCGGTCATCTTGCGGCCTTTCACCACCCCTGCGGAGATGAGGATTTGCGGGCCGTGGCAGATGGCGGCCACCGGCTTGCCGGCCTGGAAGAAGGCGCGCGTGAACGCGAGGGCCTTGTCGTTGATGCGCAGCGCGTCGGGGTTCATCACACCGCCGGGGAGCAGCAGGGCGTCGAACGCGCCGGCATCGGCACCGTCCAGCGCCACGTCGACGGACACCTGGTCGGCCGGCTTGTCGTGGTTGACGCCCTGGATCTTTCCGGACTTGGGGCTGACGATCTTCACGTCCGCGCCGGCCGCCTTGAGCGCCTTCACCGGTTCCGTGAGTTCCACCTGTTCGAAGCCGTCGGTGACGAGAACGGCGATCTTGCGCCCATCGAGACGATTGGCCATGAATCTCTCCTTTGTTCGTCGTTGGTGCTATCGGTGCGCCGCGCGCGCCAAAACGGCGCAAGGCGCGAGGCTGAGCACCGCAGCTTCAAAGACAACCCACGGACCGGGGGAAGGGTTCCTGCTGCGACGCTTGGACGGCGGCACAGGACCGCCCGAAGGGAGACGCCATGCTGACCACCGTTGCCGATTTCGACCGCATCGGCGAGGAGAACGCCTTCGCCGTTCTCGCTCGCGCCACCGCTCTGGCCGCGCAGGGCCGCGACGTGGTCAATCTCGGCATCGGGCAGCCGGATTTCCGCACCCCGGAGCATATCGTCGAGGCCGCCATCCAGGCGCTGAAGGATGGCCACCACGGCTACACGCCCTCCGTGGGCATTCTGCCGCTGCGCGAGGCGGTGGCCCGCGATCTCCACCGCCGGTTCGACGTGGAGGTAGACCCGGACCTGGTGCTCATCGTGCCCGGCGGCAAGGTCACCATGTATGCCGCCATTCGCCTGTTCGGCGAGCCGGGCGCGGAGATCCTCTATCCCGATCCCGGCTTTCCCATCTATCGCTCCATGATCGAGCACACCGGCGCCACCCCGATCCCGGTGCCGATCCGCGAGGAAAACGGCTTTGCCTTTTCCGCCGAGGAGACGCTGGCCCTCATCACCCCGAAGACCCGGCTGCTGATCATCAACTCACCGGCCAATCCCACCGGCGGCGTCACGCCCAAGGCGGAGATCGACAAATTGGCGGCGGGCCTCGCCGCGCATCCGCATGTGGCGCTGATGTCGGACGAGATCTATGACCAGTTCCTGTTCGACGGCGAGCGCCACCAGACCTTGCTGGCTTACCCCGAAATCCGCGACCGGCTGATCCTGCTCAACGGCTGGTCCAAGACCTATGCCATGACCGGCTGGCGGCTGGGCTATTCGGTGTGGCCGAAGGATCTCTATGAGAAGGTGCGCAAGCTTTCGGTGAATGCCTGGTCGTGCGTGAACGCGCCTACCCAGTTCGCCGGCATCGCCGCGCTGGAGGGGCCGCAGGATGCGGTGCATGCCATGCTGGCGGAGTTCGATCGCCGCCGCGCGTTGGTGGTGGAAGGTCTCAACGCCTTGCCCGGCGTGTCCTGCGCCACCCCCAAGGGCGCCTTCTACGCCTTCCCCAACATCTCGCGCACCGGCTGGTCCTCCGCCAAGGCGCTGGCCTCGGCTCTGCTGGAGGAGGCCGGCGTGGCGGTGATCGGCGGACCGGACTTCGGTGTGCATGGGGAGGGCTATCTGCGCCTGTCCTATGCCAATTCGCCGGAAAACATCGCGCGCGCGCTGGAACGCATGGGCGCCTTCCTCGCCCAGCGCCAAGTCGCCTGATCCCGCCGCGGGCCGATCGCCGGGGCATGGCCGCATCCCGGCGCGCCGTCGCCCTTCTGGCGGGGCTGGCGATGGGCGGCCTGTGGGGCGCGGCGGCCCCGACCGCCGCCGCGGAGGAGGGGCCGTGGCGCGAGCAAAACCCATGCCTCACCGGCAAATTGCCGGCGCAGGACTATAGCCGCTGCCTGTTCGATGCCACCCAATCCACCGACCGGGCCATGACCGCTGCCTTCGAGGCGGCCATGGCGGTGGTGGAAGGGCGCACGGATCTGGCCGGCGTGCAGCGCGCCCGCTGGAAGAGCCAGCTGGACGAGGCGCAATTGCGCTTCGTGCTGTTCCGCAATTTCGACTGCCAGAGCGTGGCCCCGTTCGAGGGCCAGCGCGGCATCGGCAATTTCGAGCAGCGTGCCTTGTGCCTGATCGAGAACAATCTGCGCCGCGAGCGCGATCTGCGCGCCCGCTACCGGCCGCCGCCGCAGGTGGCGACCCGCGCCCTGGACCCGGGCGCGGCGCAGGCCCCCCATCCCGCCACCTGGACCGCGCCGGCCGCGCCGGTGCTGGACTGAGCGCGCTGACCCTTGCGCGGGTCCCGCGCTTGGCTCAAAGGTGGCCGCCGCGATCCGCACCCAGTGGGCGCGGGCGCATCGCCGGACGGTTTCCGGCGTACGGGGATCAAGAGGAGCGCACATGGCCAAGGTGGTTTCGGTGGGCGAGGTCATGGTGGAACTGGCGCGCGGCAATGACGGGCGGTTCGGCCTGGCGTTCGGCGGCGACACGTTCAACACCGCCGTCTATCTCGCCCGCGCCGGCATCGAGACCGCCTATGCCACGGCGCTCGGCGACGACACCTTCTCCGGCCAGGTGATGGATCTGGCCACCAGCGAGGGCCTGTCCACGGGCGCCATGCTCCAGGTGCCGGGCCGCATGCCGGGCCTCTATCTCATCACCACCGACGACAAGGGCGAGCGCACCTTCAACTATTGGCGCGACTCCTCGCCCGCCCGTGCGCTGTTCGAGCTGGACGGCTGGCAAGGCGTGGCGGAGCAGATGGTGGACGCCAAGGCGGTGTATTTTTCCGGCATCACCTTGTCGCTGTATTCCAACGTCGGGCTCGGCCGGTTCCTCGCGGCGCTGGAAGTGGCGGCCGAGCGCGGCGTCTGGCGGGTGTTCGACGGCAACTTCCGGCCGCGCGGCTGGGCCGGCGACCTGCCCCGCGCCCGCATGGTGTTCGCGGAAGCGCTGAAGCGCGCCTCCATGGCCCTGCCCACCTTCGAGGACGAGGCGATGCTGTGGGGCGATGCCTCGCCGGACGCCACCATCGCCCGCATCACCACGTATGGGGTGAAAGAGGTGGTGGTGAAGAACGGCCCCGGCGGCGCCTATGTGCACGCCAACGGCCAGACGGTGTTCGTGCCGGTGGAGCGCGAGGTGCTGCCCATCGACACCACGGGGGCGGGCGACAGCTTCAACGCCGGCTATCTGGCGGCCCGCCTGAAGGGCGAGAGCCCGGAAGCCGCCGCCCGCGCCGGCCATGCCTTGGCGGGCGCGGTCATCATGCATCGCGGCGCCATCATCCCGCGCGGCGCCCTGGACGGCGTCCGCTCGCATTGAGGCGGCGGGGCCGAAGCCGGCGGGGCCGTCCCGCCGCCAGCGGCCCCGGCGCGACGGGCGCAGGGCCGTTGGACAGCACGGGCCGCCGACGGGTCAGGCGCCGATGTCGGTCGACAAGGCGACGGCCTTCTGGGCTTCCAGTGCGGCGAGGCGTTCGCTCAGGCCGGCATGGACGCGCTCATAGGCATCGCTGCCCAAGGTGAGCCGCCGCGGCGCGGGGCTCACGTCCACGCTGTCGATCATCGCCCGCGCCATCTTCGCCGGGTCACCGGGCGCGGGGAAGGCATCCGTGAGCAAGGCGCGACGCACCGCGCCCGCCGGGGTGTCGTCATAGATCGGCATGGCCGGGGCCAACACGCGGCTGGTGCTGCCGAAATTGGTTTTGGCAGCCCCGGGCTCCACCAGCGTGAACTCGATGCCGAAGCCCGCCACTTCCGGCGCGGTGGCGTCGATGAAGCCTTCCATGGCCCATTTGCTGGCGTGATAGAGGCTGAGGCCCGGGAAGGTGATCTGCCCGCCCATGGATGAGAGTTGCAGAATGCGCCCGCCGCCTTGCGCCCGCAGATGCGGCAGCGCGGCGCGGATCAACTGGATCGAGCCGATGACATTGGTGTCGATCTGGTGGCGGATCTGATCGTCGGTCAGTTCTTCCGCGGCCCCCAGCAGCCCGTATCCGGCATTGCTCACCACCACATCGATGCGGCCGAGGTCAGCGAACGCCTGGTCCACCCCCGTCCGCAGGCGGGCGGTGTCGGTCACGTCCAGCGCGGCCACCCACAGGCGGTCGCCGTATCGCGCCTTGAGATGATCGAGGGCTGCGGTCTTGCGAAGGGTGGCGGCGACGCGGTCGCCGCGGGCCAGCAATTGTTCGGTCATGGACAGGCCGAAGCCGGACGAGGTGCCAGTGATGAACCAGGTCTTGGGAGAGAGGGAGGAGGTCATGGGATCTGCCTTTCTGCATTGTGGCGCCCCGTGGGGCGCGTCTTGAAGGCAAACCTAGCGTGTTCTATTGATGCGACTATCCCATCAATCTTAGATGCGTTGATGTAAAAATCACATGAATGCAAAGCCGGCCCTCAGCGATCTCACCGCCCTTGCGGCCATTGTCGCCCATCGTTCCTTCCGCAAGGCGGCGGACGATCTGGGCCTCCAGCCGTCCACCCTCAGCCACATGATGCGGACGCTGGAAGCCCAGATGGGCGTGCGGCTGCTCAACCGGACCACGCGCAGCGTGTCCGCCACCGAAGCGGGCGCCCGGCTGGTGGAGCGACTGACCCCGGTGCTGCGCGATCTGGATCTGGCGCTGGCCGAGGTGGAGGCGTTCCGCGGCCGGCCCAGCGGGACCTTGCGCATCAATGCCAGCGAGATGGCGGCGCGCCTGCTGCTGCGCAGTGTGGTTCCACCATTCCTGACCCGTCATCCGGAGATGGCGCTGGATCTCGTCACCGACGGCCGGCTGATCGACATCGTGGCCGAGGGCTTCGACGCCGGCGTGCGGCTGGGCGAACAGGTGCCGCAGGACATGATCGCCGTGCGCTTCGGCGGCCGGGCGCGGTTCGTACCGGTCGCCGCGCCCGCCTATCTCGCCACCCACCCGGCGCCGCTGACGCCCGATGATCTGAAGTCGCATGCCTGCATCCGCTTCCGTCTGCCCAGCGGGAAAGTATTCCGCTGGGAATTCGAGCGGCACGGACAGGAAATGATCGCCGACGTGGCCGGCGCGCTCACCCTCGATCATCTGGATCTGATGGTCGAGGCGGCGGCGGCCGGGCTAGGCATCGCCTATGTGACGGAGGCCGCCGCCCGCGCCCATTTGGCGCGCGGGGAAGTGGTGACGGTGCTGGACGCCTGGTGCCCGCACATTCCCGGCCTGTTCCTCTATTATCCGGGCCATCGCCATGTGCCGGCGGGGCTGCGCGCCTTCATCGATGTGCTGAAGGAGACGGCCCAGGACTGACGCAGACCGGGGCACGGCACAGCGCGGGCGCGGGATCTCAGCCGCGCTCCGCCAGCGCCAGCCGCAGGCCGAAGGCGACGAAGATGCAGCCGGTGGCGCGGTCGAGGCCGCGCACCACGGCGGGGCGGGCGAGCAGGCGGCCCAGGGGCACGGTCAGCGCGATCAGCAGCGCGAACCAGACCAGCGACAACAGCACATGCAGTCCCGCCAGCAGGAGCGAGAAGCCGGGCACAGGGATGCCGTGCGGCACGAATTGCGGCAGGAAGGTCATGTAGAACACGCCCACCTTGGGGTTGAGCGCATTGGTCAGCAGGCCGCGCCGGAACGGGGCGGCAAGGCGGGCAGTGCGCCCGCCGCTCAGCGCCACCGGCGCCGCCGGCATGGCGGCGCGGGGTGACGCCAGCAGCCGGAGACCGAGATAGAGAAGATAAGCGGCCCCCGCCCATTTCAGCGCCGCGAATGCCAAAGGTGCGGCGGCGAGAATCGCCGTGAGGCCCAGCGCCACCCCGAGACCCCAGCCCAGCAGGCCCACACAGATGCCAAGCCCCGCCGCCGCACCGGCGCGCGGTCCCGACACCGCCGCCGTGCGCAGCACCAGAGCGGTGTCCACGCCGGGCGTCAGGGTGAGCAGGCTCGCCGCCGCCCCGAAGGCCAGCAGCGAGACCATCGTCTCAGGCATCGGGGCGCTGCCCGCTGGTCGCGGCTCAGTCGAACTTGGCGGCCCGCACCAGTTGCGAGGCGGCGACCGACAGATCGCGCACGGTGTCGAAATTGCCCGCCTTGATGGCATTGGCCGGCACCACCCAGGAGCCGCCCACCGCCACCACATTGGGCAGGGCCAGATACTCATGGGCGTTGCTGGGGCCAATGCCGCCGGTGGGGCAGAAGCGCAGATGCGGCAGCGGGCCGCCCAAGCCCTTCAGGAAGGAGGCGCCGCCGGAGGGCTCGGCCGGGAAGAATTTCAGCACATGGAAGCCCATGCCGGCCAGCACCATGGCTTCGCTCACGGTGGCGCAGCCAGGCAGCACCGGCACCGGCGCCTGCACCAAAGCGGCGGCCAGCGCCGGCGTGGTGCCGGGGGTGACGATATAGGTGGCGCCGGCCTTGATGACGGCGTCGATCTGGTCCGGCG
The DNA here is from genome assembly GCA_965227945.1 of Azorhizobium sp. GTDB lineage: Bacteria > Pseudomonadota > Alphaproteobacteria > Rhizobiales > Xanthobacteraceae > Azorhizobium. The sequence goes on from CBDDGQ010000006.1 coordinate 1,745,235, forward strand.
TCGTGACGGTGCCGGCGCCGACGATGGCGCCTTCCACTTCGGCCGCGATCAGCCGCATGGCCTCCAGCGCCACCGGGGTGCGCAAGGTGACCTCGATCAGCGGCAGGCCGCCGGCCACCAGCGCGCGGGCCAACGGCACCGCATCCTCGATCCGATCGATCACCACCACGGGGATCACCGGCGCGCGGGCGATGAGCGGAAGGGGGTTCGGCAGGCTCATGACGATCTCCTGAGACAGCGCACAAGCGGCGCTGGCGGGGGCGCGGGCGACCGGGCGCCCACGGCGCCTATGAAGCCCAGCGGCGCCGCGCTGTCGAGGGGGAAGGCGTGGGGCCGCGCGTCCGCGGCCGGGCCTGCCGCTGCGCCACCGCTCAGGCGAAGCGCTTGGCCCCGGCGACGCAGACCACCACCCCGGCGGTGACCGCGACCAAGCCCCAGGCCACCGGTTCGCGCAGCAGCACGGCGGCGAGAGTGAGACCAAAGAAGGGTTGCAGCAATTGCAGCTGGCTCACCCCGGCAATGCCGCCCAGCGCCAGCCCGCGATACCAGAACACGAAGCCGACCAGCATGCTGAACACCGACACATAGCCGAGCCCCACCCAGGCCGGCAGCGGGACCGCCCCCCAATCGATCGGCAAGGTGGCGAGCGCCACCAGGGCCATCACCGGCAGCGCCAGGAGCAGGGCCCAGGAGATCACCTGCCAGCCCCCCAGCCGCCGCGACAGTACCGCGCCTTCCGCATAGCCGAGGCCGCACACCCCGATGGCCGCCACCATCAGCAGGTCGCCGGCGACGGACTCGCCCCGGCTCTGCGACAAAGCGAACCCCGCGACGCATAGGCTGCCCGCGCCGGAGAAGAGCCAGAAGGCCGGGTGCGGCCGCTCGCCGCCGCGCAGCACGCCGAACAGGGCGGTGGCCAGCGGCAGCAGGCCGATGAACACCATGGAATGCGCCGACGTGATGTGCTGGAGCGCCAAGGCGGTCAACAGCGGGAAGCCGACGACCACGCCGGCGGCGACGATGGCCAGCGCGGCCAGATCGCCGGTGGCCGGTCGCTTCTGCCGCAGCAGCATCAAGAGCCCGGCGCCCAGAAGCGCGGCGATCACCGCGCGGGCCGAGGTGAGGAAGACGGGCGCGAAGCCGCCCACCGCGATGCGGGTGGCCGGCAGCGAGCCGCTGAAGATCAGCACGCCCATGAGGCCGCTGCCCCAGCCCTCCGGTGTCCGGCCCATATGTCGTCCTCTCGTTGCGCGACCGTTAGGCGGCGCGCACTGGCGGGACCAGGGACGGCGCCATACAATTGGGCCAAACTGTATGGTCACAGATACCAACACACTTGAGGGCCGTTCCCCATGGCAGACCGCACGATCGGCCGCACCGCCGGGGTGATGGAGACCATCCGCCGGCGCATTTCCGCCCGCGCTCTCGCGCCGGGGGAGAAGCTGCCGTCGGTGCGCCAGTGCGCCGCGAGCTTGAGCGTGTCCCCCTCCACCGTGGTGGAGGCCTATGACCGGCTGGCGGCGGAAGGGCTGATCCGCGCCCGCCCCGGCTCCGGCTTCTATGTCTGCGGCACTGTGCCGGCCCTCGCGCTGGCTGAGGTGGGGCCGCGCCAGGACCGGGCGATGGATCCCCTCTGGCTGTCCCGCCAGGCCCTGGATGCGGGAGCGGAAGCGCTCAAGCCCGGCTGCGGCTGGCTGCCCGCCGCCTGGATGCCCCACGCCGCGCTCCGCCGGGCCATGCGCACCCTCGCCAAGGGCGAGGACCACCTGCTGGCGGATTACGGGCCGGCGCGCGGCTCGCTGGCGCTGCGCCGGCAGCTCGCCCGCCAGTTTGCCGCGGACGGGCTGGAGGCGGGCACCGACCAGATCCTGCTGACCCCGTCCGGAACCCAGGCCATCGACCTGATCTGCCGCCATCTTCTGCGGGCCGGCGACACGGTGCTGCTGGACGATCCCTGCTACTTCAACTTCCAGGCCCTGATGCGCGTCCACCGGGTCAAGGTGGTGGGGGTCCCCTATACGCCCACAGGACCGGAGCCTGCGGCGTTTGCCGCCGTGCTCGCCGCCCATCGGCCGCGCCTCTACATCACCAATTCCGCGCTACACAATCCCACCGGCGGCACCCTGTCGCCGCAGACCGCCCACCGTCTGCTGATCGCTGCCGCCGCCCACGACCTCACCATCGTCGAGGACGACATCTTCGCCGATCTGGAGCCGGAGCCCTCGCCGCGTCTCGCCGCCCTGGACGGCCTGAGCCGGGTGATCCGCATCGGCAGCTTTTCCAAGACGCTCTCCGCCTCGATCCGCTGCGGCTATATCGCCACCACCCCGGCGCGCATCGAGGCGCTGACCGATTTGCAGGTGGCCACCGGCTTCGGCGGACCCAGCCCGCTGGCGGCCCAGCTGGTCCTCGCCACCCTCAGCGACGGCAGCTATCGCAAGCATCTGGAGAGCCTGCGCCGGCGGCTCGCCCGCGCCCAACGGGAGAGCGCGGCCCGCTTGGCGGGGCTGGGCATCCGGCCCTGGCTGGTGCCGCGGGGCGGCTTTTATCTGTGGTGCCGCTTGCCCGAGGGACGGGATGCGGCCGAGGTGGCGCGCAATGCCCTCGCCGAACAGGTGGTGCTGGCGCCCGGCAATGTGTTCAGCCTGGCGCAGGCGGCGCCGGACTTCATGCGCTTCAATGTCGCGCAGATGGACGATCCGCGGGTGTTCCAGGTGCTCCAGCGGGCGTTGACTGCACAGCGCGCCGCCTGATCGATCCCGCCAGAAGGGGGCATTTCGCACCGCACATCGGGCTGGACAGGGCAAATGATACTCTGTATCTTTCAGTGGAAAGCGGAGTTCCGATGCCTGTCACGTCCCCCCCTGCCGTCCCTGCGGCCGTGTCGCCCGAGACCGGGACGCCGGCTGCGAGTCTGCACAGGCACGCCCCTCACCCCGCGGGCCGGCGGGTGCCGGTGAAGCTCGGCGCCTCGGCGCTGCGGGCCTCCATCGGCGCGCGCCTCGCGGTGGCGGCGGTATTGTGCGCCGTGATGTGGGGCGCCGTGGCTGTGGTGGTGCACCTATGAGCGCCCAATTGCGGTTCCACGATCTCACCTTGGGCTATGAGCGCCATCCGGCGGTGCACCATCTGGATGGCATCGTCGAGGCCGGCGATCTGCTGGCGGTGTGCGGCCCCAATGGCGCGGGCAAGTCCACCCTCATGAAGGGCATTTCCGGCGCCTTGCGGCCCCTGCACGGCACCATCGAGCGCGCTGGGCTGGATCCGCGCGACATCGCCTATCTGCCGCAGAGCGCCGAGATCGACCGCTCGTTCCCCATCAGCGTCTATGACATGGTGGCCATGGGCCTGTGGCGCCGCGCCGGCCTGTTTGGCGGCATCGGCAAGCGGGATGCGGGGCGCATCGCCAATGCCATCGCCGCCGTGGGGCTGGAAGGGTTCGAGGCCCGCACCATCGGCACCCTGTCGGGGGGCCAGATGCAGCGCACCTTGTTCGCCCGCCTGCTGTTGCAGGATGCGCGGCTGATCCTGCTGGACGAGCCCTTCACCGCGCTGGACGCCAAGACGGTGACGGACCTCTTGGACCTGGTGCGCCGCTGGCACGGCGAGAAGCGCACGGTCCTGGCGGTGCTGCATGATTTCGACCTGGTGCGGGCGCACTTCCCCAAGACCCTGTTGCTCGCCCGCTCGGCGGTGGCCTGGGGTCCCACGGCGGACGCGCTGGCGCCGGACAATCTGTTGAAGGCACGGCGCATGGGCGAAGCCTGGGACGAGAGCGCCGATGCCTGCGAGCACGCGGCGTGACCCTCTACGATCTGGTGGTCGCGCCCTTCGCGGAGTTCGAGTTCATGCGCCGGGCCCTGGTGGGGGTGTTTGCGCTCTCCCTGGGCGCGGGGCCGGTGGGCGTGTTCCTGATGCTGCGGCGCATGAGCCTGACCGGCGATGCCATGGCCCACGCAATTCTACCGGGGGCCGCCATCGGCTTCCTGGTCTCCGGCCTCGATCTGTTCGCCATGACCCTCGGCGGCCTCGCGGCGGGGCTGCTGGTGGCGGTGGGGGCGGGGGTCGTCGCCCGCGCCACCGAGATCAAGGAGGATGCCTCCATGGCCGCCTTCTATCTGGTGTCTTTGGCGCTGGGCGTGATGATCGTGTCCATGAAGGGGTCCAATGTGGACCTGCTGCATGTGCTGTTCGGCACCGTGCTGGGCCTGGATGATCCGACCCTGATCCTGGTGGCCGGCATCGCCTCGCTCACTTTGGTGACGCTGGCGGTGATCTGGCGGCCGCTGGTGCTGGAATGCGTGGATCCCAGCTTCCTGGCCTCGGTCAGCCGCTCGGGCGGGATCAGCCACATCGTGTTCCTGGCTTTGGTGGTGCTCAATCTGGTGGGCGGCTTCCACGCGCTCGGCACGCTTTTGTCGGTGGGCCTGATGATGCTGCCCGCGGCCATGGCGCGCTTCTGGGTGCGCGATCTCACCCGGCTGGTGGTGGTGGCGACCGGCATCGCCTTCGTCTCCGGCGTGGCCGGGCTGCTGATTTCCTATCATGCGGGTGCCCCCTCGGGTCCCGCCATCATCCTGGTGGTCGGCGCCGGCTATGCGGTGTCGGTCATCTTCGGTCCGGCGGGGGGTGTTCTGTCCCGCCGGCTTCCGCGTCGTCATCTCGAGGCATAACGGAGCCTTCCATGCTGTCCCGTCGTACCCTGCTCGCCGCGGCACTCGTGCTCGGCGCATCCCCGGCGCTTGCCCAATCGCCGGCGCCATCCCCCGCTCCGGCGACCAAGCTGCCGGTAGTGGCGTCCTTCTCCATCCTCGCGGATTTCGTGAAGAATGTGGGCGGCGACCGCATCGCGCTCGCCACCATCGTCGGTCCCAACAGCGACACCCATGTCTATCAGCCGACCCCCAACGACGCCAAGAAACTGGCGGCGGCGAAGGTGATCTTCGTCAACGGCCTGGGCTTCGAGGGCTGGATGGATCGCCTGGTGAAGGCGTCCGGCACCAAGGCCACCGTGGTGGTGGCGACCACCGGCATCACCCCGCGCGAGCGCACCAAGGACGAGCCGCAGGATGACGACGCGCCCAAGGGCAAAACGGACGCCCATGCGGCGCACGACCACGGCCCCATCGACCCGCACGCCTGGCAGTCGGTGGCCAATGCCAAGGTCTATGTGGCCAATATCCGCGACGGCCTGATCGCCGCCGACCCCGCCGGCAAGGACGTCTACACCGCCAATGCGAGCGCCTACACCGCCAAGCTCGAGCAGCTGGAAGCGGAAGTGAAGGCCGCCATCTCCGCCATTCCCGCCTCGAACCGCCGGATCATCACCTCGCATGATGCCTTCGGCTATTTCGGCGATGCCTATGGCCTGAAGCTGCTGGCGCCCGAGGGCGTGTCCACCGAGAGCGAGGCCTCCGCCAAGGATGTCGGCAAGATCATCCGTCAGATCAAGACACAGCACATCCCGGCGGTGTTCCTGGAGAATGTGACCAACCCGCGCCTGGTGCAGCAGCTCTCCAAGGAGAGCGGCGCCGTGGTCGGCGGCACGCTCTATTCGGACGCTTTGTCCGATGACAAAGGCCCGGCGACTACCTACATCGACATGGAACGCTACAACATCCGCCAGCTGGCGGGTGCGCTGACCAAGTGAGCGCGCATAGAGGCGCAGTGGTTTTTTAATAGGTGGCGGCCGTGTCCCTGCGGGGCGCGGCCGTCGCGGCATGCGCGGGCACGGCCCGCATTGGAGATCCCATGGCTGAGACCGGCTCGCAGACCCTCCCCGGCGGCAAGATTCCCGTCACCGTGATCACCGGCTATCTGGGCGCCGGCAAGACCACGCTCCTGAACCGCATCCTGTCCGAACCGCACGGCAAGAAATACGCCGTCATCGTCAACGAGTTCGGCGAAATCGGCATCGACAACGACCTGGTGGTCGGCGCCGACGAGGAAGTGTTCGAGATGAACAACGGCTGCATCTGCTGCACCGTGCGCGGCGATCTCATCCGCATCATCGACGGGCTGATGCGCCGCAAGGGCCAGTTCGACGGCATCATCGTGGAGACCACGGGTCTCGCCGACCCCGCCCCGGTGGCGCAGACCTTCTTCGTGGACGAGGAAATGGGCGCGCGCACCAAGCTGGATGCGGTGGTCACCGTCGCCGACGCCAAATGGCTCACCGACCGGCTGAAGGACGCCCCCGAGGCCAAGAACCAGATCGCCTTTGCGGACGTGATCCTGCTCAACAAGACCGATCTGGTCTCGGCGGAGGAACTGGCGGAAGTGGAAGGGCGCATCCGCGCCATCAATCCCTATGCCAAGATCCACCGCACCCAGAAGTCGGCCATCGACATCAACAAGGTGCTGAACCAGGGCGCGTTCGATCTGGAGCGCATCCTCGCCGTGGAGCCCGAGTTCCTCAACGAGGGCGAGGAGGAAGGCCATGTACACGGCCCCGGCTGCGGCCATGAGGGGCACGACCACGAGGGGCACGATCATGATCATCACGGCCACGATCATCACGATCACGCCGGCCACAGCCATGGCGGGCTGAAGCATTATCACGACGAGGACATGCAGTCGGTGTCCATCGCCACCGACCAGCCGGTGGATCCGGACAAGTTCTTCCCCTGGGTGCAGGATCTGGTGGCCACCGAGGGGCCGAGCATCCTGCGCTCGAAGGGCATCCTGTCGTTCAAGGACGATCCCGACCGCTTCGTCTTCCAGGGCGTGCACATGATCCTGGACGGCGACCACCAGCGCCCGTGGAAGGCGGACGAAGTCCGCTCGAGCCGGCTGGTGTTCATCGGCCGCAAGCTGGACGCCGCCAAGCTGGAAGCCGGCTTCCTGTCCTGCGTGGCGTGAGGCGTTCGGGATTCGAACGAGCTGGCCAGTCCCGGCCGGTCGCTCTGACCCCGGCCGTTTCACCCCCCACCCCAACCCTCCCCCGCAAGGGGGGAGGGGGAGCGGCCCATTTAGTCTTGCCGACTTTCGAAATGAAGTGCGGGGAACCCTCCCCCCTTGCGGGGGAGGGCAGGGAGGGGGGTGAAACGGCTACCGCTAGGTATTTTTGGCTTTGTCACTCATATGCTTCGCAGATTTTGCCTTCGCCAGCTCCAAAATGCTGTCAAGCTTCACCTTGAACTTGGTGATCTGCGTTTCTAATTCCATCGGCGTGCAGGCATGCGTGAGCACGAACTCATTTTTCGGCCCAGTTGGTTGTGGCGTTACGCCAATCCATGACCGCCTAACGCGCCGTACTGCGCGTCCGGGTCAAAAATAAGATAGAGGTCGTTCATAGAAGTTCCTCCCTTGCGCTAAGCATATAGGCGGCGGGGTCTCGTTGGCGACACGCGCGTAAACGCTGAGATTCAAGCGAGACCCTATTGGCAAATGGGCTGACATTGTCTCAGGTCATGCCTTGCGGTATAAGTGACCACAGAAGAGCTTTGAGGTAAGAACGGCCGCCTCACGCACCCTCTGCCACGCGCGGCAGAGGGTAAAGTACCGCAAATGCGGGAAGAGATTCAGAACCTGGCGCCCTGGCAAAGCTCTGTAACACCCGTGTGCTCACATTCGCCTGCTTCGTCGAAGCCGCACCCTCCCTCAGATGTAATACAGCCAGGTGAGCAGCGCGAAGCAGGGCAGCAGGAAGACGATCGACCAGGCCATGTAGCCAAAGAAGGTCGGCATCTTCACGCCGCGATGCTTGGCGATGGACAGCACCATGAAGTTGGGCGCGTTGCCGATATAGGTCATGGCGCCCATGAACACCGCGCCGGCCGAGATCGCTTCCAGCGTCACCGCCAGCGGCCCCATCAACTGGTTGGCGTCGCCGCCGGCCAGGTTGAAGAACACCAGATAGGTGGGCGCATTGTCCAGGAAGGCCGAGAGGCCGCCGGTCAGCCAGAAATAGGCGGCGTTCACCGGGCGGCCGTCGGGTCCGGTCACCAGGGCCACCAGCGGCGCGAAGGCGCCATTGCTGCCGGCCTTCAGGATGGCGATCACCGGGATGATGGTGAGGAAGATGGCGGCGAACAATTTGCCCACCTCCAGGATCGGCTCCCAGTCGAAGCCGTTGCGCTCGCGCAGCAATTGCGGGGTGATGAGCAGCGAGACGAAGCAGATGCCCACCAGCAGCACGTCGCGCACGATCCACTGGAGTTCCAGCCGGGTGCCATAGACATCGAAGAACACGCCGGGCTTCCACAGCGCGCTGAGCAGGATGGCGCCGATCACCGCAAACAGCAGCGGCACGTTCTGCAGGCCGCGCAAACTCAGCTTGGTCTCCGCGCTGGCGTCGGGGGCCGGGGCGAGATCGACCTCGCGGCTGTAGAGATAGCGCTCCAGCAGGTAATAGGCGACCAGCAGGATGGCAGCCACCACCGCCGTGTCATGGAACAGGTGGGTGGTGGTCCAGAAGAAGCTGACGCCCTTCAGGAAGCCCAGGAACAGCGGCGGATCGCCCAGCGGCGTCAGCGAGCCGCCGATGTTCGACACCAGGAAGATGAAGAACACCACCGTGTGGACATTGTGCTTGCGGCCCTCGTTGGCGCGCAGCAAGGGGCGGATCAGCACCATGGAGGCGCCGGTGGTGCCGATCAGGCTGGCCAGCACCGTCCCCAGCGCCAGGATGGCGGTGTTGGTGGCCGGCCCGCCATGGATATGGCCGGCGACCAGGATGCCGCCGGAGACGGTGAACAGCGCCGCCAGCAGCACGATGAACGGGATATATTCCAGCAGTGCCGTGTGGACCACCTCATGGGTGGTCATGGACGGGCCGAAGGTGAGCGCGAAGGGCACCAGGAAGGCGAGGCCCCAGAACAGCGCCACCTTGCCGTAATGGTGATGCCAGAAGCGGTTGGCCAGCAGCGGAAACAGCGCGATGGACAGCAGCATGCCGGCGAACGGCACCGCCCAGAGCGGCGACAGGCCGACACCCGACAGCGCGGCGGTGGCACTTGCCGCATGGGCGCCGGACACGGGAACCAAAAGCGGAAGTCCCCCCGCCGCGACCGCGCCCCACCGTCCCACGCCTGCCATGCCGTAACCTCCAGAGATCAAGGGGTCGTTGATGGACGAAGCGCCCTGCGGGCGCAAGAGGAGGCCGGCGCGTTCCGGTTCGCCATCTGACGCAACGGCAGGAGTGCTGCGGCGCTTCAGCATCGGCCGCCCGACAGCCCTGCGCCCGCGGTGGTTGACCCGTGCGCGGGTTTCTGTCCTAGTCCGCCCGCGTTGGGACCAGCATTTCGGACATGACCACAGACCGTTATAACGCGCGTGACGCGGAACCCCGTTGGCAGGCCGCCTGGAGCGAGCGCGGCATCTTCCGCACCCGCAACGACGACCCTCGCCCGAAATTCTTCGTGATGGAGATGTTCCCCTATCCGTCGGGGCGCATCCACATCGGCCACGGCCGCAACTATGTGATGGGCGACGTGCTCGCGCGCTACAAGCGCATGACGGGCTTCAACGTGCTGCATCCCATGGGCTGGGATTCGTTCGGCCTGCCGGCGGAGAATGCCGCCATCGAGCGCGGCATCCACCCCAAGGTGTGGACCTACGAGAACATCGCCTCCATGAAGGAGCAGCTGCAGCTGCTCGGCCTCTCGCTGGACTGGAACCGCGAGATCGCCACCTGCGACCCCTCCTATTATGTGGAGCAGCAGCGGATCTTCCTGGATTTCCTTGAGAATGGCCTCGCCTATCGCAAGGAGAGCGAGGTCAATTGGGATCCCATCGACAATACCGTTCTGGCCAATGAGCAGGTGATCGAGGGCCGCGGCTGGCGCTCCGGCGCGCTGGTGGAGCGGCGCAAGCTGTCGCAATGGTTCTTCCGCATCACCGCCTTCGCCCAGGAGCTGCTGGACGCGCTCGACACCCTCGACCGCTGGCCGGATAAGGTGCGCCTCATGCAGCGCAACTGGATCGGCCGCTCCGAAGGGCTGGAAGTGCTGTTCGAGCTGTCCAAGGCGTCGGTGCCTGCGGCTGGCACGGCGGCGGTGAAGGTCTATACCACCCGGCCCGACACGCTGTTCGGGGCCTCGTTCCTGGCCCTGTCGCCGGATCATCCTTTGGCCCGCCATCTGGCGGAGAGCCGGCCGGAAGTGGCCGCCTTCATCGCCGACTGCAAGACCGGGGGGACTTCGGCCGAGGCCATCGAGACCCAGGAAAAGAAGGGCTTCGACACCGGCCTCACCGTGGTCCATCCGCTGGATGCGGACCTGACCGTGCCGGTCTATGTGGCCAATTTCGTGCTGATGGACTACGGCACCGGCGCCATCTTCGGCTGCCCGGCGCACGACCAGCGCGACCTGGACTTCGCCCGCAAATACGGCCTGCCCGTGACCCCGGTGGTGCTGCCCCCCGACGCGGATCCCGACACCTTCACGGTGGCCGACATCGCCTATGACGGCGAAGGCACGCTGTTCCATTCGCACTTCCTGGACGGCCTCACCATCGAGGCGGCCAAGGAAGCGGTGGCCCGGCGGCTGGAGCGCTTCCGGGTGGGCGAGGAGCCGCAGGGCACCCGCAAGGTCAACTTCCGCCTGCGCGACTGGGGCATCTCGCGCCAGCGCTATTGGGGTTGCCCGATCCCGATCATCCATTGCGAGAGCTGCGGCCCGGTGCCGGTGCCGCGCGACCAGCTGCCGGTGACGCTGCCGGACGACGTGACCTTCGACCGGCCCGGCAATCCGCTGGACCGGGCCAAGGCCTGGCGCGACGTGCCGTGCCCCAAGTGCGGCGCCCCGGCCAAGCGCGAAACCGACACCATGGACACCTTCGTGGATTCGTCGTGGTACTTCCTGCGCTATGCCAGCGACGACGTGAACGTTCCGCTGGACAAGGCGGCGGTGAAGCACTGGCTGCCGGTGGACCAATATATCGGCGGCATCGAGCACGCGATCCTGCATCTGCTCTATTCGCGCTTCTTCACCCGCGCGCTCCATGCCTGCGGCCGGGTGGACGTGACCGAGCCGTTCGCCGGCCTGTTCACCCAGGGCATGATCGTCCACGAGACCTACAAGGATCCGGAAGGGCGCTGGCTGTTCCCCGAGGAGATCACCCTCACCGGCCCCGGCACCGCCGTGATGGTGGAAGGTGGCGCGCCGGTGACGGTGGGGCCGCCGGAGAAGATGTCCAAGTCCAAGCGCAATGTGGTGGCCCCCGAAGTGGTGGCCGACACCTATGGCGTGGACACCGCCCGCTGGTTCATGCTGGCGGACACCCCGCCGGAGCGCGACAGCGAGTGGACCCAGTCCGGCATCGAGGGCGCCTGGCGCTTCGTGCAGCGGGTGTGGCGGCAGGTGAACGAGGCCATCGAGCTGGGATCCGCGGCCGATGCGGCCAAGCCGGACGCGTTCGGTGCCGAGGCGACCGCCTTGCGTCGGGCCGCTCATGGACTCGCCCATCAGGTGGCGGATGATGTGGAGCGCCTGCGCTTCAACGTCGCTGTGGCCCATGTGCATGAATTCTCCAACGCCTTCGGCCAGGCCATCGCCGCCGCCCGCGGCGCCAGCCCGGTGCCGGACGATCTGGCCTTCGCTTTGCGCGAGGCGGCCGAGATGCTGGTGCAGGTGGTCGGCCCCATGACCCCGCATCTGGCGGAGGAATGCTGGGCGGCGCTGGGTCACACCACGCTGCTGGCGGAGGCGCCCTGGCCGCAGGTGGATGCGGCGCTGCTGGTGCAGAATACCGTCATCCTGCCGATCCAGATCAACGGCAAGAAGCGCGGCGACATCGAAGTCTCCCGCGAGGCGACCGCCGCCGAGGTGGAAGTGGCGGTGCTCGCCCTGGACAGCGTGCGCAAGGCCCTCGACGGCAAGCCGCCCAAGCGTATCATCGTCGTGCCACAGAGGATCGTGAATGTCGTCGCCTGACGCCCCCGCGCCCATCGCCGCCCGACTTGTCTCCCGCCATCTGGCCGCGCGCTTTGCGCGTCTGGCCGTGGTCTGCGGCCTCGCGGCGGGTCTGGCCGGCTGCTTCCAGCCCATGTATGCGGAGAAATCCACCGTGGGCGGCCCGAACCTGCGGGAGCAGCTGGGCAATATCGAGATCGTCAAGATCGAGGGCCGGCTGGGCAACGAGCTGCGCAACGATCTGATCTATGAATTCAACGGCGGCGCCGGCAATCGGGTGGGTGCGCCGTACAAGCTGTTCATCAACGTCACCGCCAGTTCCGCCTCCTCCATCGTCGACACCGCCTCCGGCTTGCCGGAGAACAAGATCATCCATGTGGGGGTGATCTGGCGGCTGATGAAGGCGGGCGAGGAGAACAAGCCGCCGGTGGTCACCGGACGCGCCTCCGGCACCGCGTCCATCGACGTGAGCGACCAGCGCTTCGCCAATTACCGCGCCACCCGCGATGCGGAAGCGCGCGCCGCCCGCGTGGTGGTGGAGCAGATGCAGATGCAGCTGATCGCCTTCTTCGTGAAGCCGCCGGCTGCGCCCGCGACCCCGGCGCCCGCCGGCACCCCGGCCGCGCCTGCGGCCGCTCCCGCCGGCACCAAGCCGCCGGGCAGCTGACCTTATGGTCGCCATCCGCGCCGGGGATGCGGATGCGGCGCTCTCACGCCGCGATCCCAAGCATGCGGTGGTGCTGATCTTCGGCCCCGACCTCGGCCTGGTGCGCGAGCGCGCCGGGGCGCTGGTGAAGCGCGCCGTCCCCGACCTCACCGATCCCTTTGCGGTGGTGCGCCTGGAGGGCGACGAGCTCTCCGGCGATCCGCGCCGCCTGATGGACGAGACCCGCACAATGGGCCTGTTCGGCGGCGAGCGGGTGGTGTGGGTGCGGGCGGGATCGCGCAACATCGTGCCGGCGCTGGAGCCGGTGCTGGCGGAACCCTGTGACACGCTGGTGGTGGTGGAGGCGGGCGACCTGAAGAAGGGCGCCCCGCTGCGCAGCCTGTGCGAGAACTCGCCCCGCGCCCTGGCCATTCCCTGTTATGCGGACGGCGACCGCGATCTGGCCCGGCTGGTGGACACCATGCTGGGAGAGGCGGGCCTGACCATCGAGCGCGACGGTCGCGACCTCTTGGTGTCGCTGATCGGCGGCGATCGGCTGGCCTCCCGCGGCGAGATCGCCAAATTGGCGCTCTATGCCCAGGGGCGCGGCAAGGTCACGCTGGAGGATGTGCGGGTCATCGTCGGCGATGCCTCGGCGCTCGCCCTTGACGACGTGGTGGACGCGGCCCTGGCGGGCTCCGCCCCCGAGGCCACCGTCGCTCTGGCCAAGGCCTGGGGCGCCACCACGCGGCCGGATGCGATCCTCGGCGCGCTGCTGCGCGGCCTCATCGGCATCCACCAGATGGCGCTGGCGGTGGCGGCGGGCTCCACCATCGAGCGGGTGATCGACCAGGCCCGGCCCATGGTGCATTTCTCCCGCAAGTCGAAGGTGGAGCGCGCCTTGCGGGGCCTCACCCCCGACCGCTGCCTGAAAGCCATCCTCGCGGTGGACGAGGCCATTCTCGCCGCCCGCCGCAACGCCGCGCTGGGCGAAGCCATCGCCGAGCGCGCGGTGCTCCAGGTGGCCGGCGGCCGGCGCTAGGTCGGGGGAGTCGCATTCATCAGGGCATTTTTCCGAGAATGCCAATTGACGCGTGTTCGGGATGAGCACGCGTCAATCCCTTCCTGTTTAGCTCTTTGATGCCGCTGATCCCAATTTAGATAGCTCGCTCCAATGTAGAGTGGCAAACACAATCCAAGAAACCGAAAAAATGGCGGCAATTTCATTCGAAAATGCGCCAAATAAAAATGCGCATATATAAATAAGGCCAGCGATAAGACCAAAATTCCACCAAGATTTTTTATTGTAAACGAGTGTCGATTCTGCAATCGATTCTTTTAATTTCATTAAAAGTACAAAAAACCAAGGAATTGAGATTATGGGTATCAGTAGTATCCAGGCACTGCTGACGGGACCGTGGCCGCCCTTTTGGTTTACTGCTTTGGCAGCTTTTTGGTATGTTTTGATATAAAAAATCGGAATCAAAATTAACGTCAAAAAAACGAACGCGACTATTATCCAATGCCAAATACTAAGCGATCCCATTTTATTCCCCATTATTTTCCGTTCACGCGGAAACACAGATCTAAAATAAGCTCAGTGGGCTGATTTCTCACCCATTTGGTTTTGCAAATGGACGCCAATCCCCACAAGTTTTAACATTGTACAATGTGGCTGGGGTTTTCGCTCTGATGATCGAGGCCAAGCTCCTGCCGAACTGTCTAAGTCGTTCTTCGAGCGAGCGGTGCTCCAAGTGTCGTCAGGCCGGCGCCGGACGGGTTAAAGTTTGCCATGTTGCGGCGGGGCGGACGCAGCTACCCCTGGAGGGCTTTTCGGACCGGGGTGCCGCCATGCGCTGGATTCTGCCGCCTCAGATCGACAACCGCTTTCCCGGGCACCCCTTTGTGCTGGTGGTGTTCGGCCTCCTCACCGCGCTGACGCTGGGGCGCAGCCTGGTGCATCTGTGTGCGCCCGACGGCGGCGCGCAATCGGTGGCGCATCTGCCGCTGGACAGCTTCCCCGCGCCGGCGGCGCAGACGGTGATCTTCCTCTTCGCCCTGTGGGGGCTGGCGCAAATGCTGATGGGGCTGGTCTGTCTGCTCGCCTTGGTGCGCTATCGCGCCCTGATCCCGCTGCTGCTGGTGCTGGTGGCGTTGGAATATGCCAGCCGGCTGGTGATCGGCCAACTGCGGGTGATCGAGACCACGGCCACCGCCCCCGGCGCCATCGCCAATCTGGTGGGCGTGCCGCTGGCGCTGCTGCTCCTCTATTTCAGCCGCCCGGTCGCGCGCGGCTGAGCCGAACGGATGGGGCCGCGCGGGACGGGCTTTATCGGTCAGTGTGGGATGCGCGGCATCAGGATCTCGCGAACTGGAAAAACACCATCCAGAATAATCGGCCCGGCCAACAGGGGCAGTTGCTGGAGATGAGCGCGGCCTATTCTCTGGCGTGTGCATGATACCTCAGGTTTGACGCTCGCCTGGCGAGGTTCTATCTGGGCGTTCGTTGACGCTGCGGAGAGATCGTTCGCGCATGCCCGCCTCTTCATCGACGGCAACCTGGCTGGACGTCTGCAATCTGCGCCGGATCAGCGCGTTTGGTCTTGTCTGTCTGCTGGCGGCACCCGCCGTTGGCTGCGCGGAAAGCGCGCCGGAGCCGGCCCAGTCGGACCTGACCATCTATGTATCCGGCGATCTGCTGGCCCATGGCGGCGTGGTGACGGTCAATCCTCTGCCGGTGCCGCCGGAGCGGTGGGCGCAGGTCTCGGTGGCCGAAAACACCAGCTTTCCGCCGCCCGCCGATCTGAAGCCGATCGCCGCCGACGGCAAGCGCATGACTGTGACCGCCGATCTCCCCTATAGCGATGTGCAGTTCCTCTATCCGGCCGGGCGCAAATACACCTTCCGCCTGCGCCCGGCGCCCGACCAGCCGGCGGCGGCGGAAGGGCGCGGCACCCGATTGCTGTCGGTGGGCGGAGTGGACATGGACAGCGGGATGGGGCCAACGATGGCCTATGGCTTCACCGATCTGGCCACCAGCGGCGACCAGACCATCCAGGTGGCCGCACCGGATACGGATGAATTGTCCGCCCGCGCTTTGGTCGGCGTCGTGGTGCTGGGCACGCGCCCGCCGCCTATGCAGTGCGTCACACGGTCCGCCACGAGCGTGTGCGCCCCGCGGGACGCTGTCTGGCCGGATGTGGTCGCGGCCTGGGAGAAGGCCAAGGGCGAATCCGTCTCCGAACAGAAGCGCCATGTGGCCTTGCGCAAATGCTACGACACGCCGCCGGGGCGCGGTCAGACGCAGGGCTGCGAGCTGGTCAGCCCGCCGGGCGCGGATCCGGTCTATGAATACCGGCGCCGGACGGACTGATCAGGCCTTTGCGGCCAGTTCGCGGAAATGCCCGCGCGCCTGGAGCCACAGCAGCAAAGCAAGGCCCGGCAGGCCGGCGAAGACGGTGATGACGAAGAACCAGGCCCAGCCGGTCACGTCATAGATATAGCCGCCGCCCGAGGCGAGCACGGTTCGGCCCACGGCGGTCAGGGCCGTGAGCAAGGCATATTGGGTCGCCGTATGGGCCCGCACCCCGCACAAGGAGGAGAGATAGGCGACGAAGATCACCGTGCCGATGGCGCCGGTGAAATTCTCCACCACCATGGCGAAGGTCAGGAAGGCCACGTCCGGTCCGATCAGCGCCTGGGCCGAGAAGGCAAGGTTGGACAGCATCTGCAGGATGCCGCCCACCCACAGGCACCACACCAGCGAGCGGCCGCGCGCCAGCATGCCGCCGGCAAAGCCGCCCGCCAGCGCGGCGATGAGGCCGACGCCCTTCACGATGGCCGCGTAGGTGGCCTTGTCGAAGCCGATGGAGATGACGAAGGAGGCGGTGAGCCCGCCGGCCAGCGCATCGGAGAATTTATAGAGGGTGACGAACAGCAGCACCGCGATGGCATCGCGCCGGGTGAGGAATTCAGAGAAGGCGCCGATCGCAGTGACCGCCACCCGCTTGAGGGCGGCGATGGCTCCGTCCGTGTGCGCCACGCGCGGCGCGCCGTCGGGCTCGCGGGCGATCAGGGTGGCGAAGATGCCGAGCGCCATGCCAGCGGCGGCCACCCCATAGCCCCAGGCCCAGACCCGGTCATGGGGGAGGCCCTTCAACTCGAACCAGGCCACCAGGGCGATGATGCCGGCGCCCGACACCAGCATGCCGATGCGATAGGCGGCCACATAGCCGGCCATGCCGGCGGCCTGCTCGGAGGTGTCGAGCTTCTCCACCCGATAGGCATCCACCACGATGTCCTGGGTGGCCGAGAGGAAGGCCACGGCCACGGCGCCGATGATGAGCCCCAGGGAGGCGACCGACCGGGTGCCGTCCGCCGAAGTGGTGAAGCCGAGATCCTGGAAGCCGAGGAACAGGATGGCGCCGGCCAGGGCCAATTGGGTGGCCAGCAGCCAGCCGCGCCGCCGCCCCAGCCAGCGCGACAGCAGCGGCACATCGAGGGCATCCACCAAAGGCGCCCAGAGGAATTTCAGCGTGTAGGGCAGGCCCACCAGATGGAACAGGCCGATGGTGGCGATGTCCACCTTGCGCTCGGTCATCCACACCGCGAGCGTCGTGCCGGTGAGCGCCAGGGGCAGGCCGGAGGAAAAGCCCAGGAGGATCACCACCAGCACGCTGGGGCGCAGATAGACCTTCAGGGCCTCGAGCGCCGAGGGCTTGGCCGGGGTGGACCCCAGAATGTCTTCGCTCATGCCCTTGGGCGCCTCACTCACTTCACCGCCCAGGCCGGGGCCGGGCGATCCACCGGGACAGGACCATCGCGCGGATTGCTTTACATACCGTCACCCGCGCCGGCGGCGGTGCGAGAGCGGGAAAGACGGTCCGGACCCGACCCGCGCTCCAGCCTCAGCTCTGGTTGTGGCTCCACAGGCCGGCTTCCACCTTGGACACGGCAATCACCGCCTGGGTGCGGCTCTCGACCCCCAGTTTCTGCAGGATGGCGGAGACATGCGCCTTCACCGTGGCTTCGGAGACGCTCAGCTCGTAGGCGATCTGCTTGTTGAGGCGGCCTTCCGCCAGCATCATGAGCACCCGCACCTGCTGCGGGGTCAACGTGGACAGCCGGGCGATGATGGCGTCGGTCTCGCTGTCCTGCCGGGCGGCCATGTCGATGTCGGAGGGGGCGGAGGTGCCGCCCGCGAGCACGGTGGCCACCGCCGCGCGCATGCCGGCGATGCCCATGGTCTTGGGAATGAAGCCGGACGCCCCCAGATCGAGGCAGCGGCGGATCACCGCCGGCTCCTCATTGCCGGACACCACCACCACCGGCACGCCGGCATATTGCGCGCGCAGATAGATGAGGCCGGAGAAGCCGCGGGCGCCGGGCATGGTGAGGTCGAGCAGGATCAGGTCGAACTCCGCCTCGCGCTCCAGCAGCGCGTGCAGATCCTCGAACGTCCCCACCTCGGCGATTTCGGCGGTGGGGAATTGCCCGGCCACGGCTTCCCGCAGCGCGCCGCGAAACAGCGGATGGTCGTCGGCGATGACCAGCCGGAATGCGGCCTGCGCATCTCCCAAATCGCTTCTCCCGGCTTTCCCCGCCGGCGCGGCTTGTGGTCCCAAGCGGGTCCCGCCGAATCGGTCCCGCGGATCATCGGCGGGTGACGGGCGAGAGGCAAGGGCGCGCGCGGGAGACGGCGGTGCGCGCCCATTGGCGGCGCGGGCGGCGCAGGCCGGATCGACACGGAAGGGGTGCCGCCGAAGTCTCCCGACCCGGCACGCCAGCGGGACATACATACCGCATCGTCACTCCCGGAGTGGCAGTGAAATACCGTCCAGATCGGTTGCATTTTTCTGCGAATGCAAGCCCCAGACAATGCTCGGATAGCGATCATACGTAGGAAGTGCATCGCATGCGGTTGATGAATGCGATGTCGGCGCCCGACTTTCGGGTGTGATCACACACAAAAGGGCATTGCAATGTTTCACTTTGGGGGTGGCTCCGAGGCCAATTATACCTTGGCAGCGCTCGAAAAGGCATTGGCGGTCATCGAGTTTACCCCGACGGGCGACATCCTGCGGGCGAACGAGAACTTCCTGGCCGTGATCGGCTATTCCGCTGCCGAGCTGAAGGGCAAGCATCATCGCCTGTTCGTCGATCCGGCGATGCGCGATACCCCCGCCTATGCTGCGTTCTGGACCAACCTTGGGCAGGGCCAGTTCAACAGCGGCGAGTACAAGCGCATCGGCAAGGGCGGCGCCGAGGTCTGGCTTCAGGCCACCTACAATCCGGTGAAGGACGGCAGCGGCAAAGTGCTGAAGGTGGTGAAGTTTGCCGCCGACATCACCGCGCAGAAAATGCGCAATGCGGACTATGAAGGCCAGATCGCGGCCATCGGCAAGTCGCAGGCGGTGATCCACTTCACCATGGACGGCCTCGTCACCGATGCCAACGCCAATTTCCTTGCTGCGCTCGGCTATGGGCTGGACGAGATCAAGGGCAAGCATCACTCCATGTTCGTGTCGCCGCAGGACAAGGCGAGCCCGGAGTACACGCGCTTCTGGGACGCGCTCAAGCGCGGCGAATACCAGGCCGCCGAATACAAGCGCATCGGCAAGGGCGGCCGCGAGGTCTGGATCCAGGCCAGCTACAATCCCATTGTCGATGACGCTGGCACGCCGTTCAAGGTGGTGAAGTTCGCCACCGACATCACCCCCATGGTGGTGGAGCGCATGCGCCGCGCCACCATCCAGAAGGAGATCGACGGCGATCTCCAGGAGATTTCCGGGCAATTGTCCGAGGCCAATCTCCAGGCCGCCTCCGCTGCTGCCGCCACCAATCAGACCGCCTCCAACGTCCAGTCGGTGGCCGCCGGCGCCGAGGAGTTGTTCGCGTCCGTGGCGGAGATCAGCCGGCAGGTGAAGCAATCCTCCGATCTGGCCCATTCCGCCGTGTCAGAGGGTGCCCGCACCCATGCCATCGTGGAAAGCCTCACCGGCGCGGCGCAGAAGATCGGCGCGGTGGTGGAGCTCATCAACAACATCGCCGGCCAGACCAATCTGTTGGCGCTGAACGCTACCATCGAGGCGGCGCGCGCCGGCGAGGCCGGGCGTGGCTTCTCGGTGGTCGCCTCCGAGGTCAAGAGCCTCGCCGGCCAGACCTCCAAGGCCACCAGCGAGATCGCCGCCCAGATCGAGGCGGTCCAGAAGGCCACCCGCGAGGCGGTGGACGCCATCTCATCCATCACCGGCACCATTTCCGAACTGAGCAACATCTCCTCCATCATCGCCGCGGCGGTGGAAGAGCAGACGGCGGTGACGCGCGAAGTCTCGGTGAACATGCAGGTGGCGGCCCAGGGGGTGGAGACCGTGAAGCACAACATGGGCTCCATCGCCGCCGCCACCGAGCAGGTGGAAGCCTCCACCCGCCGGGTGCGCTCCGCCTCGGCGGCCATCGCCTGAGCCGCAACAGGGCCGGGTCCGCAGAGCCTGCGGGCCGGACGCGCCGCCGTCACCTTAAGGGGAAAGCGTCTGGCCGAAGTGACGTGAGTTCGTCGCAAGGGCGGGTTGTCCTAAGGGCTTGAAACTGCACCCCTAGCGTGTGTGACCTCCAGCCTGGAGCAAGCCCGCACGTGTATCTGCGAAAGCAGCCTCCTCCTCATTGGCAGAGATCGACACGGATGTTTAGCGTTGGAAGCGGAAATGAAGCCCAGCTGAAGCTGGCGGCGCTCGACAAGGCCTTGGCGGTCATCGAGTTTTCCCCAACGGGCGAAATCCTGACGGCGAACGCCAATTTCCTCAAGGTGGTCGGCTACGATCTGGCCGAGATCAAGGGGCGCCATCACAATCTGTTTGTG
The DNA here is from genome assembly GCA_965227945.1 of Azorhizobium sp. Lineage (GTDB taxonomy): Bacteria > Pseudomonadota > Alphaproteobacteria > Rhizobiales > Xanthobacteraceae > Azorhizobium. Next base: position 1,765,594 of record CBDDGQ010000006.1, read on the forward strand.
GAGCCGGCCTATCGCGACAGCGCCGCCTACCGGGACTTCTGGAAGCGTCTGGGAGCGGGCGAGTTTCAGGCGGCGGAATATCGCCGCATCGCCAAGGGCGGCGCCGAGATCTGGCTTCAGGCCACCTACAATCCGTTGATCACCTCCGCCGGCAAGGTGCTGAAGGTGGTGAAGTTCGCGTCCGACATCACCGCGCAGAAACTGCGCGATGCCGAGGTCCAGGGCCAGGTGGAAGCCATCTCCAAGTCGCAGGCGGTCATCCACTTCGACCTCGACGGCACGGTGACGGACGTCAATGAGAACTTCCTGACCGCCATGGGCTATCGCCGCGAGGAGATCGTCGGCCAGCACCACAGCATGTTCCTGGCACCGGGCGAGAGGGCCCAGCCGGCGTATAAGAGGTTCTGGGACACCCTGCGCGCCGGCACCTTCCAGCAGGCGGAATACAAGCGCGTGGGCAAGGGCGGCCGCGCGGTGTGGATCCAGGCCACCTACAATCCGATTTTCGATCCGGCGGGACGCCCGTTCAAGGTGGTGAAGTTCGCCACCGACATCACCGCCGCGGTCACCGCCCGCCAGACCCGCGCCACGGTGCAGAAGGAGATCGATACCGATCTCTCGCGCATCTCCGATGAACTGACCGCCACCAATCGCCAGGCCGCCGCAGCCTCCGCCGCCACCAACGAGACCGCCGCCAACGTCAAGCTGGTGGCCGCCGGGGCGGAGGAACTGGCCACGTCGGTGGAGGAGATCAGCCGTCAGGTGCGCCAGTCCAACGAATTGTCCGCCGCCGCGGTGGAGCAGGGCACCCGCACCAACCAGATCGTGCTCAGCCTCAGCTCAGCCGCGCAGAAGATCGGCCATGTGGTGGAACTGATCGAGTCCATCGCCGGCCAGACCAATCTGCTGGCGCTCAACGCCACCATTGAGGCGGCCCGCGCCGGCGAGGCCGGGCGGGGCTTCTCCGTCGTGGCCTCCGAGGTGAAGAGCCTGGCCGCCCAGACCTCCAAGGCCACCAGCGAGATCGCCGCCCAGATCAATTCCGTGCAGGAGGCCACCGGGCAGACGGTGACGGCGCTGGAGTCCATCACCGGCGCCATCAGCGAACTGAGCACCATTTCCTCCGTCATCGCCGTGGCGGTGCAGGAGCAGAGCGCGGTGACCCGCGAGGTGTCCGCCAACATGCAGACCGCCGCCCAGGGCATCGAGCTGGTGCAGCGGAACATGACCTCCATCGCCGCCTCCACGGAGACTGTGGACGCGTCCACCCGCAAGGTGCGCACCGCGTCGGCCAGCATCGCCTGAGGATGACCGCCTGCGGATGGCGGTCGCGCGTGCAGGGTCATCCTGTCGTGGGGTCGCCACCGCGCGGCTGCCCAAAGCGGTCGTCACGCTGAGAGGAATGAGCGTCCGAAGCCGGCCCGTGGGCGTGGCGCATCAAACGTCCACAATCGGATCAAGATCCCGCGGCGTAGGGCGTATCTGAGAGCGCCGCGTGCGTGCCGCGCACGCCCCTGTCGATGAGCGCGAGGAACGTGCCCCGCGCCGCCTGCACATCGCCGGTCTCGCTCAGCTGCGCGTGCGCCTGAAGAAATGCGATGCTCCACGCCGAGGTGATGAGCCCTGCGGCGAGGTGGGCATTTGCGTCATGGCTCGGCCGATCCGCCTCTTCGGCCAACACGGCGGCCAGGGCGCGGCTGAAGTCGTCGCGCATCTGTCGCGCGCGGGCCTTGAGCGCCTCGCTCGCCTGTGCCGTTTCGACGAAAGCCTGGGTCTGTGTGAACATCGGGAAGGTGGGTTCGTGCTGGTCCGCCATCCGGTGGGCGAGCGCTCCCAGGGCCTGGATCGGTGAGGTACCAGGCGCGCGCGACCGGATCGCCGCGAAGGCGACATCGCGGGCCTCCTGCTCCCGATCGAAGAACATGTCTTCCTTGCGCGGGAAGTGATTGAACACCGTCATGCGCCCGACATCGGCCGCCTCTGCGATCTCGTCGATCGTCACCCGGTCGAACCCATGCGTCATGAACAGACAGGTGGCGACATCGGAGATGGCCTGACGGGTGGCCAGCCGCTTGCGCGTTCTCCGGTCCAGCATCGGCTCTTTCATGGATTGCACATTATTATGTACTCAGTACAATATGGGATCTGACCTAATTTGAGGATGTTCCCATGGCGGCGTCAACCACCAAACCGGCGGCGGCTGAACCGCGCAATCGGGCCGTGCTGGTCAGCGGGGCCAGCTTCGCCGGCCTTGCCTCTGCGTTTTGGCTGAACCGCCTCGGGTACCGCGTGACCATTGTCGAGACCGCGAGCGGGCTGCGGCGGGGTGGGACACCGGTCGACATCGAAGGCGAGACGATCGACATCCTCACCCGCATGGGGCTCATCGCTGCGGTGCGCGCCAAGGCTCTGCCCCCGCGCGGCTTGGAGTTCAAGGACGCGGACGACGTCACGTTGGGCTCGGTCGGCATGGGCGCCGACCCGGCGGCGCACGAGCGCCTGGAAATCCACCGCGACGATCTGCTGGATATCTTGTCCGGCGCGGTGAGGGACACGGTCGAACTGCTGTTCAGCCGATCCATCGCCCAGCTTGAGGAGGGTCCGGCCCGTGTAGCGGTGACCTTCAGCACGGGCGAGCGCCGCGACTACGCATTGGTTTTCGGATGCGACGGCAACCGGTCAAACACGCGCAAGCTGCTGTTCGGCGATGAAAAGACGTTCAGCTTTTTCATGGGCGGCTACTTTTTCCTGAAGGTCGTGCCGCAAACGGGACTGCTCCCCGCCAACCGGTCCCAGGTGTTCTGCGTGCCGGGCCGGATGGCGATGCTCAACGGCTATGACGACCGCACTGATATCGCGTTCGGCTTCCGCACCGAGGCCGAGATCGATTACGACTATCGCGACCGGGCGCAGCAACGGCGCCTGATCCACGACCGTTTTGCCGGGTTGGGATGGAAGGTGCCGGCCATGCTCGATCACGCGAGCGCGGACGACGATTTCTATTTCGACCGGCTCAACCAGATCCGAATGCCCTGCTGGTCGCGCGGGCGGGTCGCTTTGGTCGGCGACGCGGGCTATTGCGTCTCGCCGCTGGCGGGCTTCGGCGGCTCCATGGCGATCATCGGCGCGGGTCGCCTGGCAGAGGCGCTGGAGCAGCATTCCGCCGATCATGCTGCGGCCTTCCGGCATTATGAGGAGGGGCTGCGGCCCTTTGTGGAAGAGGTTCAGGAGCGGGCGGCCACCACCGGTCTGGCAATGATGTTTCCGGCCGACGAGATCGAGCTTGCAGACCGCAATCGGAAGCTCGCAAAAGGTGATATCGGCCTGTAGGTGCCGTCGCGCACGCGGGACCGGCGCTCAGAACACCATGGGCAGGAAGCGGGCCTTGGCCTCGCTCACCTGCCCGGCGATGAAGTCCGCCGCCGCCCGCACCCGCGCCAGATCGCGCATGTCGGTGTGGGTGATGAGATAGAAGGTGCGGGTCAGCGACACTTCCTGCGGCAGGATCGGCACCAGGTCCGCCTGCCCATCCCCCATGAAGCACGGCAGCACGCACACCCCCGCGCCGGCGCGGGTGGCCATCATCTGGGCGATCAGGTTGGAGCTTTTCAGCCGCGCTTTCAGATCGGGCGAGATCAGCGGCACATAGTCCAGCTCCGGCGCATAGATCAGGTCGTCGATATAGCCGACGAACGGGTGGCGCGGCAGGTCGGCCGGGGTGGTGATGGGGCCGTTGCGGGCCACATAGTCCCGCGAGGCATAGAGGCGCAGCCGGTAGTCGGTGAGCTTGCGCGCGTGCAGCCGCCCCTCCTTCGGGCGCGACAGCGAGATGGCGATGTCCGCCTCGCGCTTGGACAAAGAGAAGGTGCGCGGCATGGCCAGCAGCTGGATTTCCAGCCCCGGATGCAGCGCGGAAAAGGCTCCCAGCAGCGGCGCCAGGAAGAAGCTGCCGAACCCATCCGGCGCGCCGATGCGCAGGCTCCCCGAAATGCCCATGTCGGCGCCGGCGATATCCCCCTGCGCCCCGAGCGCCAGGGTCTCCATGGCCTCCGCAGAGCGCAGCAGCAATTCGCCCTGGGCGGTGAGGGCGAAGCCGCCAGGGCGGCGGTCGAACAGCTTGGCCCCCAGGGCCCGCTCCAGCGCGGCGATGCGGCGGGAGACGGTGGAATGCTCCACGCTCAATGCCTGGGCGGCAGCGATGAGCTTGCCGGTGCGCGCCACCGCCAGGAAGAAGCGCAGGTCCGACCATTGAAAGTCCGCGGGACGCTTGGCCATCTTCTGTTCCTGGCTGGCGAAAACCGCACAGACTTCGTGCGCAAATTGCCCTGGTGGTGCAAAAAAAGCCAGTGCATGGTGCCGCTCAACCAGAACACGACACCTCAGGGAGAGACGGCACCATGCGCGACATTGGCCATTTCATCGGCGGCAAGCACGTTCCCGGCACCTCCGGCCGCTATAGCGACGTCTGGCAGCCCATGACCGGTGAAGTGGTGGGCCGGGTGGCGCTGGCGTCGGCGGGCGAAATGCGCGCGGCGGTGGAAAATGCCAAGGCGGCGCAGGTGGGCTGGGCCAACACCAATCCGCAGCGCCGCGCCCGCGTGCTGATGCGCTTCCTGGACCTGGTGCAGCGGGACTATGACGCTTTGGCCGAGCTGCTGGCCCGCGAGCACGGCAAGACCATTCCCGACGCCAAGGGCGACATCCAGCGCGGCCTGGAGGTGATCGAGTTCGCCATCGGCATCCCGCATCTGCTCAAGGGCGAATTCACCGACGGCGCCGGCCCCGGCATCGATGTCTATTCCATGCGCCAGCCCCTGGGCGTGGTGGCCGGCATCACCCCGTTCAACTTCCCGGCCATGATCCCCATGTGGAAGTTCGGCCCGGCCATCGCCTGCGGCAACGCCTTCATCCTGAAGCCTTCCGAGCGCGATCCCGGCGTGCCCATGCGCCTCGCCGAATTGATGATCGAGGCCGGCCTGCCCGCCGGCATCCTCAATGTGGTCAACGGCGACAAGGAAGCTGTGGACGCGATCCTGGACGATCCGGACATCCAGGCGGTGGGCTTCGTGGGTTCCTCCGCCATCGCGCAATACATCTATTCCCGCGGCGCGGCGTCGGGAAAGCGCATCCAGGGCTTCGGCGGCGCCAAGAACCACATGATCGTCATGCCCGATGCGGACATGGACCAGGCGGTGGATGCCCTCATCGGCGCCGGCTACGGCTCGGCGGGCGAGCGCTGCATGGCCATTTCCGTGGCGGTGCCGGTGGGTGAATACGCCGCCGAGAAGCTCTTGGAAAAGCTGGTGCCCCGCGTGGAAAGCCTGCGCATCGGCCCCTCCACCGACATGACCGCCGATTTCGGACCGCTGGTGACCCGCCAGGCGCTGGAGCGGGTGACGGACTATGTGGGCATCGGCGTGGAGGAAGGCGCCAAGCTGCTTGTGGATGGTCGCGGCTTCAAGCTCCAGGGCTATGAGAACGGCTTCTATCTGGGCGGCTGCCTGTTCGACCATGTGACGGCGGACATGCGCATCTACAAGGAAGAGATTTTTGGGCCGGTGCTCTCCGTGGTGCGGGCCAAGGATTATGCTGAGGCGCTGCGTCTGCCGTCCGAGCATGAATATGGCAATGGCGTCGCCATCTTCACCCGCGACGGCGATGCCGCCCGCGATTTTGCCTCCAAGGTGAATGTGGGCATGGTGGGCATCAATGTGCCGATCCCGGTGCCGATCGCCTACCACACCTTTGGCGGCTGGAAGCGCTCCGGCTTCGGCGACCTCAACCAGCACGGCCCGGACGGGGTGCGCTTCTACACGAAGACCAAGACCGTGACCTCGCGCTGGCCCTCCGGCGTCAAGGACGGCGCGGAGTTCGTCATCCCCACCATGGGGTGAGCGGGGCGTTCGGTGCGGGCGTGTGCTAGGCTTTTCGCGCCGCGCAACGCCCGCTTTCGGAAGGGGACCGCCATGGCGCAGCCCGTGAACCGGAGCCTTTACGACGACGCCATGCGCTTCTTCGAGGCGCGGGCGCGCCAGAACGGCACCACGGCTCAGGCCGAGCTGGACAGGATGAAGGCGCTCGGGCGTCCCTTTACGCCCGAGGAGCGCGTGGCTGTGTCGAGATACACCCGTGCGTTCACGAAACCCTCCCGCCCGTTGACCCTCGATGAGATCCGAGAGGGCTTAGAATGACTGGTCTCTTGGCCGGTGCGTATGTCGGCCGTGAGCGGATCGACCTTCAGCGGCTCGGTGATGTCGGATTTGGGCGGCGGACCGGGTGCGCGTCCCCGGCCGTTTCACCCCCCTCCCTGCCCTCCCCCGCAAGGGGGGAGGGTTGCCGACCGCGCGCAGAGACGTTTCGCCCCATGACGCGCGCTCACGGGACGGTCTTCATTTCCCAGACCTCGAGCGGCCCGCGTGCCGCACCCCCTCCCCCCTTGCGGGGGAGGGCTGGGGAGGGGGGTGAAACGCTATCCATTCCCGGCGTTCGCCGGTCCGCTTGTCCTGCCGCGGGGCGCCAGAGCGCGGCACCGCTCGCTGCTGACGCCCGATCCGCGTCTCCTTAGTGCCAAGCTCCCGCATCTCTCCCTATGGCGGCCCTGACATGTTCGAACTGACCGAAGACCAGATCGCCATCCGCGACATGGCGCAGACCTTCGCCAACGCCGAGATCGCCCCCCATGCGTTGCAATGGGATGACGAGGCGTATTTCCCCATCCCGACCCTCAAGTCTGCCGCCGCGCTCGGAATGGCCGGCATCTATGTGCGCGACGATGTGGGCGGCTCGGGCCTGTCCCGGCTGGACGCCACGCTGATCTTCGAGGCCCTGGCCACCGGCTGCCCGGCCACTTCGGCCTACCTCTCCATCCACAATATGGTCGCCTGGATGATCGACCGCTTCGGCGCCCAGGAGCAGCGCGCCCATTGGCTGCCGAAGCTGTGCGCCATGGATCTGGTGGCCAGCTATTGCCTCACCGAGCCCGGCTCCGGCTCCGACGCGGCGGCGCTGAAGACCCGCGCGGTGCGCGAGGGCGATCATTATGTGCTGCATGGGGAAAAACAGTTCATCTCGGGGGCCGGGGCGTCCGATCTCTATGCGGTGATGGTGCGCACCGGCGGCGAGGGGCCGTCGGGGGTCTCCACTGTGCTGGTGGAGGCGGGCACGCCGGGCCTCTCGTTCGGGGCGAACGAGAAGAAGATGGGCTGGAAGATCCAGCCGACGCGGGCGGTGATCTTCGATGGCGTGCGGGTGCCGGTGGGCAATCGGCTGGGGGCGGAAGGCGAGGGCTTCAAGTTCGCCATGGCCGGGCTGGACGGCGGGCGGCTCAACATCGCCGCCTGTTCGTTGGGCGGGGCGCAGGCGGCATTCGACAAGGCGCTGACCTATGCCGGCGAGCGCAAGGCGTTCGGCAAGGCCATCAACCAGTTTCAGGCGCTGCAATTCAAATTGGCGGACATGGAGACGGATCTGGAGGTGGCGCGCACCTTCCTGTGGCGGGCCGCCAGCGCCCTCGATCGCGCCGACCCCAAGGCCACGCGCCTGTGCGCTATGGCCAAGCGCTTCGTCACCGATGCCGGCTTCGAGGTGGCGAACCAGGCGCTGCAACTGCACGGCGGCTACGGGTATTTAGCCGACTATGGCGTCGAGAAAATCGTCCGCGACCTGCGGGTGCATCAGATCCTCGAAGGCACCAACGAAATCATGCGGGTCATCATCGCCCGGGCCCTGGTGGCCCGCGGCAACTGACCGCCCAAAAAATCATTTCAGGAGGAAACCATGGCCATAATCGCCTTCATCGGGCTCGGCAATATGGGCGGGCCGATGGCCGCCAATCTGGTGACGGCCGGGCATACGGTGCAGGGCTTCGACCTCGCGCCGGCCGCGCTGGACGCGGCGGCTGCACGCGGCGTGAACCTGGCGCAGAGCGCCGCCGCCGCCGTGGCGGGCGCCGACGTGGTGGTGACCATGCTGCCCTCCGGCCGTCATGTGCTGGCGGCGACAACGGGAGAGGGCGGCCTGTTCGCCGCCGCAGAACCGGGCACCTTGTTCATCGACAGTTCCACCATCGACGTGGCGTCCGCCGGCGCCTTCCATGAAGCCGCGGCCGCCGCCGGCCTGCCCAGCCTCGATGCCCCCGTCTCCGGCGGGGTGGGCGGCGCCGAGGCGGGCACGCTCACCTTCATGTGCGGCGGCAAGCCCACGGCCTTCGCCGCCGCCGAGCCGATCCTCGCCCGCATGGGCAAGAAGATCGTCCATTGCGGCGACGGGGGCGCCGGGCAGGCGGCGAAGATCTGCAACAACATGATCCTCGGCATCTCCATGATCGCGGTGTCGGAAGCCTTCGTGCTGGGGGAGAAGCTGGGCCTCTCCCATCAGGCGCTGTTCGATGTGGCCTCCACCTCGTCCGGCCAGTGCTGGTCGCTCACCACCTATTGTCCGGTGCCGGGTCCCGTGCCCACCAGCCCGGCCAACCGGGACTACCAGCCGGGCTTTGCCGCCGCCTTGATGCTGAAGGATTTGAAGCTCTCCCAGGACGCCGCCGCCCAGACCGGCGCCATGACCACTTTGGGCGCGCAGGCGGCGGCGCTTTATGCGGCCTATGAAGCAGAGGGCCATGCGGGCACGGATTTTTCCGGCATCATCCAATGGGTGCGCGCCCGCGCCGGGTGAGGCCGCCCCCACGCCGGCGTGACCCAGCCCCGAGGCCTGAGAATTGCGTCGGCGGCGGACCGCCCTATATTAGGCGCGGCGCCGCTGGCGGCGTCCTGCGTCCGCGCCGCCACCGAAAGAGCCGCCCGTGCTTCCAGACCTTGCCGACATCGGGGCCGACCCCGCTTCCACCCGCGTGGTGGTGGCCATGTCCGGCGGCGTGGATTCCTCCGTGGTGGCCGGGGTGCTGGCCCGCGCCGGCTTCGATGTGGTGGGCGTCACCCTCCAGCTCTACGACCAGGGCGAAGCGGCGCACCGCAAGGGCGCCTGCTGCGCCGGGCAGGACATCTATGACGCCCGCGACGTGGCCGAGCGCCTCGGCATTCCCCATTACGTGCTCGACTATGAAAGCCGCTTCAAGGAAGAGGTGATCGAGCGCTTCGCCGACAGTTATGCCGCCGGCTTCACCCCCATTCCCTGCGTGGATTGCAACCGCACGGTGAAGTTCCGCGATCTTTTGGCCACCGCCCAGGATCTGGGCGCCGCGGTGCTGGCCACCGGCCATTATGTGGCCGGCCGCAGCCTGCCGGACGGGCGCCGCGCCTTGTTCCGCGCCGCCGAGGAAGGCCGCGACCAGAGCTATTTCCTCTATGCCACCACCCAGGCGCAGATCGCCCGCCTGCGGTTTCCGCTCGGCAACATGAAGAAGGCCGATGTGCGCGCGCTGGCGGTGGAGCTGGGCCTGCCCATCGCCGACAAGCCGGACAGCCAGGACATCTGCTTCGTGCCCGGCGGCGATTATGCCGAAGTGGTGGAGCGCCTGCGCCCCGAGGCGGGCGAGCCCGGCGATATCGTCGATCTGGACGGCCGCCTGCTGGGCCGCCATCGCGGCGTGATGCATTACACCATCGGCCAGCGCAAAGGTCTCGGCATCTCCACGCCGGAGCCGCTGTACGTGATCGCCATCGATGCCGCCCGCCGCGCCGTGGTGGTGGGTCCGCGCGCCGCGCTGGCGGTGCGCACCATCCATCTCACCGACATCAACTGGCTGGGCGATCTCCCGCTCGCCGACGCCTGCGCCGCCGGCCTGGAGGTGCATGTGAAAGTGCGCTCCACCCGTCCGCCCACGCCGGCCCATCTGGGGCTCGGGCCGGACGGGCAGCCGGTGGTGGAACTGGCGCTGGGCGAAGAAGGCGTTGCACCGGGGCAGGCCTGCGTGTTCTACGATGCGGCGAACGGCGCCGCGCGCCTGTTGGGCGGGGGCACCATCCTGCGCGCCGACGGCGCCGCCGCGGGACTTTTGCGCGCCCGCGTGGCCTGAGGCCGATGCATCGCCTTTCGGGGTGTCGCGTCACGGTCATGGAGCCGGCGTCTTGCTGCGTGGCCATGGCCTTGCCATGGCGGACGGAATGGGGCTCGGCTCGGCGTGCGGGTGCATGGCCGGGTGGGGCCGGATGACGGGATGGCGCGTCGCCTCGTTCGGGGATCGGCGTCGCAAGGCTGAGGGATAGGGCTGAGGATGGCCGTCCAATACGATCTCGAAGGGCAGAAGCGGGCCTATGCCAAATGGGCGCCGATCTATGACAAGGTCTATGTGAAGCTGCTGGCGGATGCCCAGCGCAAGGCCGCGGCCGCGGCCGCGGCCTGCGGACCGCAGATCCTGGAAGTGGGCGTCGGCACCGGGCTGGTGCTGCCCTATTATCCCAAGGGCAGCCACGTCACCGGCATCGATCTGTCGTTCGACATGCTGGAAAAGGCGGTGGAGAAGAAGCGCCAACGCCGGCTCGCCACGGTGGGCCTGCTGGCGGCCATGGACGCCTGCGCGCTCGGCTTTGCCGATGCCCGCTTCGATGCCATCACCGTGCCCTTCGTCATCACCCTGGTGCCGGATCCCGAGCGGGCGCTGGACGAGATGCGCCGGGTGCTGAAGCCGGGCGGCGAGATCATCATCGCCTCCAAGCTGGGCGCCGATGCCGGTCCCGCCATGCATGTGGAAAGCGCTTTGGCGCCGCTGGTGAAGAAGGTGGGCTGGAGCATCGCCTTCAAGGCCGGCCGCCTGCGCAAATGGGCGGCGCGCCATCCGGACATGACGGTGGTGGAGATTTCCCCGGTGTTCCCGGTGGGCTTCTTCAAGCTGGTGCGCATCAAGAAGGCCGCCTGAGGCCGGAGGGCGGGCGGGATCCGGCGCCTGCGCGCCCGACGCCGGCCGTCCCGTTTTGCCGCATCCCTGTGTCTGGGCGACGCGCTTTCTTGACACCGGGAAGGCGCCGCTTCTATATCCCTGCTTCCAGGCGCCGGGCATGACCCGGCGGGACGGGGCAGTGTAGCTCAGTTGGTGAGAGCGCCGGATTCATAACCCGGAGGTCGGCGGTTCAAATCCGCCCGCTGCTACCATTTTCGCCCGCCTGGCCTTCCATCTGCCGCCCATCGTGCCGCCGCCGATCCCCCGCCTACCGTGTACGCGCGCGCCTCACACCGGCGCGGTGGCGAGTTTCAGCTCCAGCAGTTCGGCGGGGGTGAAATAGAACATGGCTTCCGGCGCGGTCTCCATGGCGGAGATCCACACCCGCGGATCGATCCCCATCGCCACCAGATGGCGCTGGCATTCGGCGGAAATGCGCTGCGCCCGCGCCATGCCCTCGGCGCCGTCCGGCGCCGGGCTGCCGGGGGCGCGGGCGGCGGCAAACACCTGGTGGACGCCGATGGTGGCGCCCGCCTCCGCGAGGCGCTGCACGCCGCCGGCGAACACCAGCGGGCAGGAGGAGGCGCACAGGCCGTTCGCCTCCACCTTGGTGTCCAGCTTGCGGGCGCGGATCAGCCGGCCCATGGCCAAGGCATCGCTCACCGAGCCGCCGGGCGAGCTGAGCACCACCGTCTTCACATAGTCGCCGCGCTTGTCGATCTCGGCGGCGAAGCGCGCGGCGGTGCCGGGGGTGATGGTGCCCTTGGCCTCCAGCCGGCCGCCGGCCAGCAGCTCGAGGGTCATGGCCTGGCGCAGTTCGGCCTGCGGCGCGCGGCCGGTGCGCTTGGGATCGGCGGGGGAGGCGCCGGGCCGGGCCGAGGGCAGATACGGTTGCAGCACCGGCGTCTCGCCGGGCGCCGCGGGGCTCTCCAGCGGCGCCGGGGGCGGGGCATTCATGCGCTCGCTCACATCCCAGCCCAGCACCAGGACGGTCGCCAGCAGCAAGGCGCGGAACACCGTGCGCAGCACCGTCTCGTCCGGCCGGTCGCCCAGCAGGCGGCGCCACGCGGGCGCCGCGGCCGGGGCGGGGGGCGGCGCGGGGACGGGGAGCGCCACCTCAGGCGTCCTTCTTGACGCGGCCGGCGGGCAGGGTGGTCACCGTGGCGGCGGGGCCGGTCTCGGCCACCGCGGCCTCCAGGTCCTCGGGCGTCGTCACCACCAGGGCCTGCGCGCCGCCGATCTCGCGGGCGAGGCGCAAAGCGGCGATGAGCTGGGCGGCGGTCATGGTCTCGGCGTCCGCCGGGATCTCCTCGCGGCGGATGGCCGCCTGCACCACGCACAGGATCAGCACCAGCACCGCCGGCAGCAGGTCGATGGAGATGGCGCCGGCCCAGCTGGGCAGGAAGTCGCCTGCATAGCGCAGCACCGCCTCGGCGCTGGACAAGGGCTGGAAGCGGGCGGGCTCCATATTGCCGGCGCCGATGATCTTGTCGGCGGCCTGGGACAAAGCGGTGGCCTGCGCCTGCACCGCCTTTTCCACGCTCCCCACCACCGCCGACTGGCGGCCGGCCAACTCCGCCGTGCGCCCGTCCGCCGCCGGGGCGATGAAGCCGGCCGACAGCGCGTCGGCGGCCCGCTTCACCGCCGGGGCCATGGAGGCCTGCTGCAAGGCGGCGATGGTGCCGATGAGCCGCAGCGCCTCGGCGCTGAAGGCATCGGAGCGGGACTTGATGTCGCCCTGGCCGGAGACCATCTCGCGCATCCGCGCGATCTGGCCGCTGCCCTCGCCATAGAGCGCCTTCACTTTGTCCGAGCTGGCGCCCACCTCGCGGCCCAGGGCATCCAGCTGGTTGGCCATCTGGGTGAGCAGTTGCACCACGGTGCCGGAGCCGCCGGTGCCGGTGAGGGCGCCGCTGCGCTCGGCATCCGCCAGCCGGGCAAAGCGCGTGGAGGCCAGCTGGATGTCCGGCAGCAGGCTCTGGGCGGAGAGGGCGCGGTTGTGGGCGCCGTCGAGGTCGCGGGTGTAATTCTGCAGCGTCACCGCCAGATGCTGCTCGATGGCCGCCGACCCCGCCAGCGCCGCGGCATTGAGCCAGGACGACATGGCGATGATCATCAGCGAGCCCAGCAGCATCGCCACCCCGAGCCAGATCCGGCTGCTCACCTCCCGCACATGGGGCAGGAAGCGCAGCAGGAAGGACCAGAAGGCGTAGATGGCCACCGACACGGCGCTGGAATAGATCAGCGCGGCGAAGGCGGTGATGACGGCGGACCCATCCAGCAGGTCCCGCACGCCCAGATAGGTATAGACGCCCGAAGCCAGCGCCAGCACGGCAAGCGTGAGGCGCATGGTCAGATCGAGCCCGGACACGCCTTCGCGCAGCGCCGATGCCATATGGATAAAACCTTTGAGGAGATCGTGATCTCTTCTTGCGGTGATTTGCGCCCGCAATGTGACGCGCCGCAAAACCCCCGCCGACGCTGCGTAACGGCTGCGTGAACCCTGCAAAGGTCAAGTTTTGTTCTGAGCGAAAGCTTCAGCTCAGCTTGAGCGGCCGGCGGCTGGGCCGCCGCGCGTCAGAACCCCTGCCGGCCCTTCAGCTCATCGAACGGCACCATCACATGGGTGGCATAGGCCGGACGGGCCTGGAGGCGGGCGTAATAGGCTTCGAGCCGGGGCAAAGCGGGCCGCTCGATCTCCAGGGCGAAATAGCGATAGAGCGGGGTGCCCACCGTGATGTCCGCCAGGCTGAGCGTCTCGCCCTCCATATAGCTGCGCCCCTCCAGCCAGCGCTCCAGCAGGCTGAACAATTCGCCGCAACGGGCGACGCCACGGGCGATGCGGGCCGCGTCCTGTTGCGCTTCGGGGGTGCGGTAGAAGGTCCAGAACACCTCATTGATGAAGGCGGGGTGCAAGGTGGCCTGCGACCAGTCCATCCAGCGGTCGAATTGCGAGCGCGTCGCCGCCGCCTCCGGCCACCAGGCCGGCCCGCCATACTGGGCCGCCAGATAGCGCAGGACGGCGTGGGATTCCCACACCACCGTGCCGGCGTCCTCGATCACCGGCACCCGGCCGTGGGGATTCATGGCGAGGAACTCGGGCGTCTGGGTGAGGCCGAAGCTGCCGCCGGCGGGCACATGGGTGTGCGGCAGGTCCAGCTCGCCCACCAGCCACATCACCTTCTGCACATTGAAGGAATTGCGCCGTCCCAGGATCCTCAGCATGGCGTGTCTCTCCCGTGCGCGGGGCTGCGCGCCCGCGCCTTTCGTTGGCGCAGACTAGGACGAATCGGCGGGGGATGTCTCCAACGTTAGCCATGGATCTGAGCGGCGGCGTCCCGGTGGCGGCCCGCGCGCGACGCACCCCGGCGGGCGTCGCCTCAGTCCCGCCGCGCCAGATGATGCAGGACGATGCCGCTGGTGGTGGCCACGTTCAGGCTGTCGAAACCCGGCGCCATGGGGATGGCCACCGTCTGGGTGGCCGCCAGCACGCTGGCCGGCAGGCCCGGACCTTCGGTGCCGAAGATCGCCGCCACCCGGTCAGGGGCGGCGAGGCGCGCCAGATCCTGCGCCCCGGACGGACTGAGCGAGAGGAGGGAGAAGCCCGCCGCCGCCAGACTCTCCAGCAGGTCGGGCGCGGTGCCGGCCCGCACCCAGGGCACGATCAGGCTGGCGCCCACCGAGACCCGGATCGCCTTGCGGTAGAGCGGATCACAGCAGGCGGCGTCCAACAGCACCGCATCGGCGCCGAAGGCGGCGGCGTTGCGGAAGATGCCGCCCATATTGTCGTGATTGGCCAGCCCCACCAGGGCCACCACCAGCGCGCGGGGCGGCAAACCCGCCAGCAGGTCGGCCACCGTGCCCGGCGCCCGCGCCCGGCCCAGCGCCAGGATGCCGCGATGGATGGGAAAGCCGACGATGCGATCCATCACCGCCTGCCCGGCCACATGGATCGCCACCTCCGGCGGCAATAGGGCCAGCGCATCGGCGATGCGCGCCACGCTGCCCTGCGAGACCAGCACCGAGACCAAGGTGCCCGCCGGCGCCGTGCCGCCGCGCCCGGCCAGCAGACGCAGCACCACTTCCCCTTCCGCCAGGAACAGGCCGCGCCGGCCCACCAGATCGCGCTCGCGCACGTCGCGATAATCGGCGATGCGCGGGTCGTCGGGGTCGTCGATGGTCAGAAGAGTCATGCGGGGTGCATCCAGGGAGCGGCGCATGTGTGTCGTATGACACGGTGTTGTAAAGCGGGGCCGTGCGGGGCCAGTCGGAGCCAGACGCCGATGAACATTTCCCCACCGCTCCGAGATGCCTCGGAGCAATTTGGCCAGGTCCGACCGGGTGGCAAAATCAGGTCGGTGCAATCGGCTCGGAGCCGGCCCGCCGCGTGGGTCCCTCGGTGCAATCGCATCAGGTCCGGCGCGCCACCGGACGGGGGGTGCCGGTGGTGGCGCGGATCACCAGGCGCGGGGTCAGCACCACCCGCTCCACCGGCCGGTGCGGGTCGGCCATGCGGGCCAACGCCAGCTTGGCGGCCAGTGGGCCATATTCCGGAATGCGGGTGTAGACCGTGGTCAACGCCGGATGCCAGAGGGCGGCCTCGGCGATGTCGTCATAGCCCACCAGGGAAAAGTCCTTCCCCGCCACCAGCCCCGCCGCCTGGAGCCCCATGAGGGCGCCGAACGCGGTGAGATCGTTGAAGCAGACCGCCGCCGTGGGCGGCGTCTCCAAGGCGAGCAGCCGGGCAATGCCCTGCCGGCCCATGTCCCGCAGCCCCGGACCGGGTGTGACCAGGGCCGGATCGAAGGGCAGGCCGGCGGCTGCCAGCCCCGCCTGATAGCCGGCCAGTCGCCGCCGCCCCGTGGAGGCGGCGGGGAAGCTGCCGATCAGGCCGATGCGCCGGTGCCCCAGCGCCACCAGATGGGCCATGGCCAGCCCCATGCCGGTCTCGTCGTCGGAGCCGGCAAAGTCGAAGCCGGAGCCTTCCACCTCGCGGGTCACCTGCACCACCGGAATGCCGCTGGCGGCCAGCGCTTTCAGGTCCGCCACCGCGCTGCCGGCGGCAGGCGAGACGATGAAGGCATCAGGGCGATATTCGGCCAGCGTTCCCAGGGTTCGGGTCTGGCGGGTGACATCCTCCTGGCTCACGCCCAGCAGGACGGTCTTGCCGGCGCCGCTGAGGGCATCTTCCAGCCCGGCCAGGAGTTCTGTGAACGACGGGTTGATGATGTCGTGCAGGCCGATGCCGACGATATTGGTGCGCGCCGTGCGCAGCGAGGCGGCGCCGCGATTGGCCACGTAGCCGCGCGCGCGGGCGGCTTCCTGCACCTTCAGGCGGGTGGCATCGGCCACCACCGGGCTGTCGCGCAGGGCCAGGGAGACCGTGGCGGTGGACAGCCCCAATTCCCGGGCGAGGCGTTGCAGCGTCACCCGGCCGATGCCCGGGGCGCCCCCGCCCGCACTGCTCACCGCGTCATCCATGCCCGCTCCCTCCCAGCCTCTTGTCCGCAGCCCGGTTGCAGGCGCTTCGCCGGGCGTTGGCGGCATGCTAAACGATTTAAGCCACAGCACCATCGTCAACCTGCCCAAGAGACCTTGCTCATGACCTCGCCCATGACCTTGCCCCGAATCGGTTTCATCGGTGTCGGCCTGATGGGCCATGGCATGGCCAAGAGCTTGCTGGAAAAGGGCTTTCCGCTCACCGCCCTGGCCCATCGCAATCGGGCGCCGGTGGAGGATCTGCTCACCCGCGGCGCCAGCGAGGCGCCCACGGCGGCGGCCTTGGCCGCGGCCTGCGATATCGTCGTGCTGTGCGTCACCGGCGCCCCTCAGGTGGAGGCGGTGATGCGCGGCGAGACCGGCTTGCTGGCGGGCGCCAAGCCGGGCCTGCACATCATCGACACCTCCACCTCCGAACCGGCGCTGACCCGCGCCTTGCACGGGGAACTGGCGGAGCGGGGCATCGCCTTCTGCGATTCGCCTTTGGGTGGCACGCCCAGGGAAGCCGAAAGCGGCACGCTGAGCGCCATCGTCGGCGCCGATGCGGCGGCGTTCGAGGTGATCCGCCCGGTGCTGGAGGGCTTTTGCGCGCGCATCACCCTGGTGGGCGGGCCGGGCGCCGGACACACCATGAAATTGCTGAACAATTTCCTCTCGCTGGGCTATGGCGCGCTCTATGCCGAGGCGCTCACTTTGGCGCAGAAGGCAGGGGTGACGCCGCAGGTGTTCGACAGCGTGCTGCGCGGCTCGCGGATGGATTGCGGCTTCTACCAGACCTATTTCAAATATGTGCTGGAGCGCGACGTGAATGCACACCGCTTCGCTTTGTCCAATGCTCTCAAGGACATCACTTATGTCTGCCATCTGGCGCCGGAGGTCTCCGGGCCCGGCTCTGTGAGCGCGGCGGTGCAGGCCAGCTATGGCGCCGCGGTGGAGATGGGCCGCGGCGACTGGATGCTGCCGCAGATCTCGGACGTGGTGGCCGAGCGCAACGGCGTCGCCTTGGGCGAGGTGCCGCAGCTGAAGGCGGCGGAATAGAGTGTTTTCGAGCGAAGTGGATCCCGGTTCGCGTTAAGAAAACGCGACAAAACAGATAGATAGAGCATTTCCTCGATTCGAAGAAACGGGGAAATGCTCTGGGCCGCGAGCCTATTCCACCTCATTCTCTTGCGGGCCGGTCTCCATGATCCGGCGCAAGGTGAGCAGAGCCTCGCGCAGGCTCGCCATCGGCGGCGGCGACAGCGCGATGCGCACCGCATTGGGCACGTGGCCCGGCGCCACCGCAAAGGCGCTGGACGGGGTGATGGCGATGCCCTGCCGCGCCGCCGCCGCGGTGAAGGATTCCGAGCGCCAGGGGTCCGGCAGCTCGAGCCAGGCGTGATAGGAGCGCGGGTCGGTCTTCATCATCGGTCCGTCGAACACCGAGCGCAGGATGGCCTGGCGGGCGAGCGCATCGGCTCGTTTGTCGTGGGCAAGGCGCGCGGCGGTGCCGTCGCGCATCACTTGCAGGGCGCAGGCCAAGGGCAGGCCGGTGGCCGCCCAGGCGCCGGAGCGCACCGCCGCCACCAGCCGGTCCGCCCACGCCGCCGGTCCCGCCACGAAGCCGAGGGTCAGGCCCGGCGCCACCCGCTTCGACAGGCTGTCCACCAGCAGCGTCTGGGCCGGGGCGAGGGCGGAGATGGGTTCGTCCTCCGACAGGAAGCCGTAGATCACGTCCTCCACCGCCATGAGGTTTTCCCCCTGCAGGACCGCGGCGATCTCCGCGCGTCGGGCCGCATCCATGGAGACCCCGAGCGGATTGTGCAGGGTGGGCTGGAGATAGACCCCGCGCAGTGGGGCGGCCCGGTGCGCCTTCAAAAGGGCATCGGGGCGCAGGCCGTGGTCATCGAGGGGCAAAGGCACCAAGGTGATGCCCAGGCGCGCGGCGATCCATTTGGCGGCGGGATAGGTCATGGCTTCCACGCCGATGCGCTCGCCCGGCGGGGCAAGCGCGGCGAAGGCGGCGGCGATGCCCTGGCGGCCGTTGGCGGTGAAGACGATGCCGGCGGGATCGGGCCGCCAGGCGCCGCGGGCGAGGAAATCGGCGGTGAGCGCCCGCGCCTCGCGGGTGGCGGCGGCACCGGTGGGCCGGAAGGCGGCGGTCAGCGCGCCGGGCCGCAGCAAAGCGCCGAGCGCCTGCACCAGGTCGGCATCCTGGTTGGGCAGCATGGGGAAATTCAGCTGCAGGTCGATGGGCGTGGTGACCGGCTCGCCCAGCGCCGTGGTGGCCGGCACGTCGCTCGCCCGCACATAGCTGCCGCGCCCCACTTCGCCGGAGATCAGCCCGCGGCGGGTGAGTTCGCCATAGACCCGGCTGGCGGTGGAGGGGGCGATCTTGTGCACATAAGCGAAATCCCGCTGCGCGGGCAGCCGGGCGCCGGCCGGCAGGCGGCCGGCCATGATGTCGGCGGCGATGGCATCGGCGAGGGTGCGGTAGTCGGGCGAGGTCATTTATTGATCCGAGTGCAATCTATTCATTGCACCGATATCATATCGGAGTAATCAATGCCATCCCGATGCTGAAGACGGCTTCAGTGCCCGCCGTGGGAGCCTATCATGATACCGCTCGCCCGCCTTTCCGCCCATTTCGGCGCCGCCCGGAGGGGCCAATCGGCCCGCCCCGGCGCCTCGCCCGCCGCCCGTCATCAGGTGGGCCGTGCGCCCGTCATGGTGGGGACTACCGCTCCGGCGGCGCCGGCGCTGTCGCTTCTGAGCCTTGTGCGGCTTTGGTTCTGGCGGTCGCGGGTGCGACGCGAGCTGGGCGCGCTGGATGCGGACCGGTTGCGCGATGTGGGCATCAGCGCGCGCATCGCCCGGCGGGAGTCCGCCAAGCCTTTCTGGCGCGCCTGAGCGGGTCGCCTGCAGCGGTCCCGCCCGCCTCACTGCGGCGGATTGCTCCGAGGGCAATCACATTGCCCTCGATCAGGCCTCTGGCTTTACGCCGTAGACCTTCATGAACAGCGTCACCGCCCGCTGCACCACCTTCTCCTTCTGCTCCGCCTGGATCGTCGCCGCCGCCCCGAACAGCACCGGGGCGAGGATGGTGTCCTTGGACAAAGACAGGAATTGGCTGGCCGCGGCGTCGGTGTCCTCGATGTCCAGAACCCCTTGCTCCACCTTGGCTTTCAGGAAGGCGGACAGGCGGCGGGTGCCGGAATTCGGGCCGGCCTCCAGGAAGCGCAGGCCGATCTTGGGAAACTTCTCGGCAATGGCAATGACTGTGCGCACCGTCGCCACATGGGTGGGGCGCAGCATGGCATCGAGGAAGGACAGGCCGAGCCGGGTGAGAGCGGCCTCCAGGTCCGGCTCGGTGGCGTCGAGCACGAACAGGCGTTCCGCGGTGTCCTCGCATTCGGCCAGCACCAGCGAGCCGAACAGGTCCACCTTGTCCTCGAAATAGACATAGAGCGTGCCCTTGGACACGCCGGCGGCACGGGCAATGTCCCCCATGCTGGCGGCATCGAAGCCGCGCTCAAAGAAGACTTCGCGGGCGCCGGCCAGGATCTGCCGGCGCTTCTCGGGATCCTGCCCAGCTCCGCTCAGTCCGTCTTTGGCTTCGATCAGGGTCACCGCATCCATCTCCTTTGCGTGCTCTATGTCTGGCCCCCGCTGCGCAGGGCGCAAGGGGGTGTGAGGTTGTAACGTAGTTCTCATGCCCCACGGCAGCTATGGGTTCACGGATAAATGACCGAACCGTTCAGTTCGCTCTTGAAATGTGCCTTTCGCTATCGTAAGTCAATGTGGCGGTGACCGAACCGTTCGGTCAAGACCTTGGATCCGCAACCCGATGTCTTGGCCGGCGTAGAGGGAGGGGAGCACCGCCCCCGCTCTCCTCCCTCTTCTTCTCCGGTCCCGCTGCCTGCCCCGCGTACTGAATTGAACGCCATGACCGTTTCCGCCAAGAGCTCGCCCAATCTCGTTCCCGTGGAACCGCGATCTGAGGCGCCCGCCCCCGTAGACGCGACCGAAGCCCCGAAGACGGGCGGCAAGCGCCGTGTCTTGATCTTGGGCGTGCTGGTGCTGGCGATCGCGGGCGCCGCCGTCTGGGGTTATCGCTATTGGACGGTCGGCCGCTTCATGGTGTCCACCGACAATGCCTATGTGGGCGCCGACATGGCCATCGTGGCGCCCAAGGTCTCCGGCTATGTGGCCGCTGCCCCTCTGGTCGCCAATGCCCATGTAAAGGCCGGCGACGTGCTGGTGCGCCTCGATGACAGCGACTATCGGGTCGCCGTGCGCCAGGCCAGCGCCAAGGTGGATACCCAGGATTCCACCATCGCCCGCCTCGGCAAGCAGGTGGACGCGCAGGCCGCCACCATCGATCAGACCAAGGCGCAATTGCTGTCCGCCGCCGCCGATGAGGCGCGCGCCGCCGCCGATTTCACGCGCACCTCCAAGCTGGCCAACAGTGCCTTCGCCAGCCAGCAGTCGCTGGACAGCGCCCGCGCCGATCGCGACAAGACCTCGGCGGCCACCGTGGCGGCCAAGGCGGCGATTGCTTCCGCCGAGGCGACGCTGGAGGTGCTGAAGGCGCAGAAGGTGGAAGCGGAGAGCACCCGCAAGGAATTGGAAGCCGCGCTCGCCAAGGCGCAGCTGGATCTCGATGCCACCGTGCTGCATGCGCCGTTTGACGGCGTCATCGGCAACAAGGGCGTGGAAGTGGGTGACTATGTCACCGTGGGTAAGCGCCTCGCCGCCTTGGTGCCGGAGAATGGCGCCTATGTGGACGCCAATTTCAAGGAAACCCAGCTGCGCACGATCCGTCCCGGCCAGACCGTGGACGTGATCCTGGATACCGATCCGGGCCATCCCATTGTCGGGACCGTGGAGAGCATCGCGCCGGCCGCCGGCCAGGTGTTCAGCCTGCTGCCGCCGGAGAATGCCACCGGCAATTTCACCAAGATCGTCCAGCGCCTTCCGGTGCGGGTGCGGGTGCCCGCCAGCGTCCTGGACAGCGGCAAGCTGCGCCCCGGTCTTTCGGCGGAGGTCACCGTCGACACGCGGACGGACCCGCAGCCAAGCCGCACCGCCGAGGTGCGCTGATGGCCACCGGCGCGGCCGCCGGCGCCGGATCCCCCGCCGAGCCGCAGGTGACCGTGCGGCGGATGATCGCCTTCCTGGCGCTGATCTTCGGCATGTTCATGGCGATCCTGGACATCCAGATCGTCTCCTCGTCCTTGGCGGAGATCCAGGCGGGGCTCTCGGCCAGTTCGGACGAGATCTCCTGGGTCCAGACCTCCTATCTGATCGCCGAAGTGGTGATGATCCCGCTGTCCGGCTTCCTGGCGCGGGCGCTGTCCACGCGTTACCTGTTCGCCATGTCGGCGGCCGGCTTCACCATCGCCAGCCTGATGTGCGCCACCGCCAGCTCCATAAATGAGATGATCCTCTACCGGGCCATCCAGGGGTTTATTGGCGGCGGCATGATCCCCACCGCCTTTGCCGCGGCCTATACCATTTTTCCCAAGCGCAGCCAGCCGCCGGTAATGGCGCTGGTCGGGCTGGTGGTGACGCTGGCCCCCACCATCGGGCCGACCGTGGGCGGATATCTCACCGACGCTTTGTCCTGGCATTGGCTGTTTCTCATCAATGTCCCGCCGGGCATCGCCGCCACCTTGCTGTGCTGGTTCCTGGTGGATTTCGACAAGCCGGAGCTCTCGCTGCTGAAGCGGTTCGACGTGCTGGGCCTCATCGCCATGGCGGTGTTCCTGGCCAGCCTGCAATATGTGCTGGAGGAGGGGGAGCGCGACGACTGGTTCCAGTCGCAGGTGATCGTGTTCTTCTGTGTCACCGCGGTCCTGGGCGCCATCCTGTTCTTCTATCGCTCCTTTACCGCGGCGCAGCCGGTGGTGGATCTGCGCGCCTATACGGATCGCAATTTTGCCGTCGGCTCCATGCTCACCTTCATGCTGGGCACGGTGCTCTATGGCCTGACCTATCTGTATCCGCTGTTTCTCGCCCAGGTGCGCGGCTACAACTCGCTCCAGATCGGCGAAACGGTGTTTGTCACCGGCGTCGCCATGTTCATCTTTGCCCCCATCGTCGGCATCCTTGGCCGCAAGCTCGATCCGCGGCTGGTGATCGGCACCGGCTTCCTGTGCCTGATCGTGTCCACCGTCGAACTGCTGCCCATCACCAAGGACTGGGGCTTCGACCAGCTGCTGTGGCCGCAATTGCTGCGCGGCGCAGCGCTGATGATGTGCATGGTGCCCATCAACATTGTCGCTCTGGGCACCTTGCCGCCGTCGCAACTGAAGAATGCCAGCGGCCTGTTCAATCTGATGCGCAACCTCGGCGGCGCCGTGGGCCTGGCGATCATCAACACCGTGCTCAACAGCCGTTGGGACACCCATATGTCCCGCCTGCGCGATTCGGTGACCTGGTCCCGGCCCGGTGTCGTGGACACGCTGGCCAATATCACCGCCGGCTTCCAGGCGCGCCTCGGCTCCAATGCGGAACTGGCGGCGGTGAAGGAAGTGGCCAAGATGGTGCGTCAGCACGCGCTGGTGATGGCCTTCTCGGATGTCTTCTTCGCCATCGCGGTGTTTCTGTCCCTGGCAGGGCTGCTGGTGTTCCTGGTCCGCAAGCCCAAGGCGTCCGCCGCCGCCGCGCCGGCCCACTGACGGCGGACCGATCGGCGTGTCAGCCGGCCAGTTGCAACATGTTGGGCCCCTGGCGCTTGGCGGCATAAAGGGCCTGGTCGGCGGCACCCAGCAGGGCGGCGATGGCACCGTCCCCGGCGGGGGCGACGGCCATCCCCCCCGATGCGGTGCAATGGATGCCGAGCCCGTGCACCTCCGTCGACAACTGCCGAAAGCGTTCCATCATCCGGTAGGCCACTGCAGTGGCCGCAGCTGCGTCCTGGCCCGGCATCACCACGGCAAATTCCTCGCCGCCGATGCGGCCGAACACGTCGCCGGGCTTGAGGCATCCGTCCGCCGCCGCCGCAAAGGCCTGGAGGACGGCGTCCCCCACGGCATGGCCGAAGGTGTCGTTGACCGCCTTGAACGCATCCAGATCAAAAATGGCCACAGCCGCTGGCCTCTGCACGCGCGCACACATGGCCAGAGCCGCACTGCCGCGGGCCAGCAGCGCCCGGCGGTTGCAGATGCCGGTGAGCGGATCGATCTCCGCGGCCTCCCGCAGGCGCGCTTCCAAGCGCTCCTTGGTGAGGGCGATGATGAGCACCGCCGACACCTGGGCGAAGATCATGCCCTCCAGGACAATGACGTCGAGCCAACTGGATTGCAGCGGCAGCATGCCGCTGGGCTCAAATATCAACACCAGGGGAATGCGCACCGCGACGACCAATCCGTGCGCCAGCGTCAAGATCGCCAGCGGGATCCGCCCGCGCAGGGGCTCCCCGCGGCGGAACTCCCGCGCGGCCAACAGCAGATAGGCTGCGATGATTGCGCTGACGACGGCCGTGCGCAGGGAGGCAGATGACCAAAACAGCGGGAGGAGGGAAAACAAGAGCCATACCAGCGGCCCGGCGATCAAGGCGGGCCGCAGCGTCAGCCGCCGATTGAAGGCGCGGGCGCCGGTCCAGGCGCAGGCGCCGCCCGTCATCACCAGCGCGGGCCCCACCGTTAGGCACAGCGATAATGGCAGCACGGCGCGTGCGATGAAGAAAACGGCGCCCAGCGCGCCGAACAGAAAGGCCACGCCGGACCAGGCGAGGACCTTCTCACTCTGATCCTCGTACCAGCTCCATAGCAGGACGAACCCCGCCACGGACAGCGAGGCAATCAGCGCAACGAAGAGCGTAGCCGGATCGAACCACATTTCCGGGCAACCTAGAGCAAAGCAATGGCGATCTGCTTAATGCAGGCGAAGAATTCGGTACAGGGGTGCGTCTTTCTGGCCGGCCCCCATTCGCCGGCCTCACCTTCGAGGCGCGGCATCGCGCGCCCGAGGGCCGGGATGGCACCGCCCTGTGTCCGGCGGCCGGCGCCTTGCCGGCGGCGCGGTGCGCCCAAGGTGGATTTGAGCTTGAAGCGGACCGTGTCCGGCGGCATGGAAAAGGCGAGGTGGCCCGCGTCGCAGTGGCGCGAGGGCCGGGATCGGTGAGGAGTGGGCCATGATCAAGGCTGTGGCGAAGATCGGGGTGCGTGCGCTGTTGGTCTTGGCGGCTGGAATGGCGCCAGCGGCGGCCGAGACCTGTCTGGAGCAGATCGTGGCGTTGCAGAACCGGCTGCCGCAGCCCCCGCTCAGTGCCCCTTTGACTGGGCCCTACGGCACTCAGACCGTCGGTGCGCAACTGGACCATGATCCGACCCCGGGGTCGATGGCGGCCGCAGAGGGCGGGGCCACGCGTCCCACGTCCGGCGCCCAGGCGGATCTCAACCGCGCGCAGAACCTCCAGGCAGCGGGGGACGAGGCCGGGTGTCTTCAGGCCGTCGGCGCCGCCCGAAAGCAGTTAGAGGGGAAGTAGACCGGCGCAGTCGCAGTCACGGAGAAAAACGCGCGTAACCTCTATGGGGTATAGAGGTTACGAATTACCATGAATATGTGCACTCCCGGATGTGAAGATTTATAACGCAAGCATTGAGGGATGGCGGGTCGTCGCAGAGCGGCAGTTAGTCGGGCAAACGTCATAACCGCGTAAAGCCCCTGTCGGCACGTGGGAGACAATTAGTTTCCATCGCCCGGATCTCTGTCATGCGCCTCTTTCGCCGTCCGCGTTTGTCCCTGCGAGTGACCATTGGGCGCAAGCTCAGCGCCGTCCTCGCTCTCCTTGCCGTGCTCACGCTCGCGGTGTCCGGCTTCGGCTATTGGCAGATCGCCCTGGAACAGAAGCGGGCGGAGCAGGTGGAGACCATCTGGAGCGGTGCGCTTCAGGCGCAGACGCTGGCGCGTGCCATCGAGCATGCGGTGGTCCAGGCCAATGCGGTCTATACCGCCCGCGATAAAGTGGCGGCCCGCGACAAGCTGGTGGGCCTGGATCAGGCGCTCAAGGACATCTCCGCTTTGCGGGAGCCGTTCTTTGCCGCCATGGGCGAGCAGCTCGATCCCCAGCGCAAGCGGCGGCTGCAGAACCAGCTGAACGAATTCATCGCCTATCAGGAAGACACGGCGCAGCTGGGACTGACCATTTCCCCCGCTGCCGCGTTGCTCCAGGCCAACGAGGAGCCGACCATCAAGAGCCGCGAGCAGATGATCGCCGGCATCGAAGCCCTCGGTCGGGAGGTGCTGGCCGGGCTCGATCACACCCGCGCCGCTGCCGAAGCCTCGCGCTTCGACGCCCAGGTGGCCTTGCTCGCCGTGCCCGCCGTGGGCCTGCTCGTGGTGCTGGTGGCGGCCGGGTGGCTGACCTCCACCCAGATCCAGCGCCCGCTGATCCGCCTGAAGTCCACCATGGTGGCGCTGGCCGACAACAATCTGGACGTCACCGTCCCCTTCACCAAGAATCGCGACGAGATCGGCGAGATGGCCAAGGCCATCGCCATCTTCCAGCAGGCCCTGTGGGAAAAGCGCGACGCCGACGCGGCCCTGCTGGCGCGCTCCGCCGCCGACCACGCGCGGGCCGAGTATCTGGCCGAAGCCGCCCGGGCCTTCGAGCGCGAGGCGTTGGGCATGATGGGCGCGGTTCAGGAGGCCGCCGAGAAGATGAGTTCGGCCGCCAAGGCCATGGCTGATGCCTCGCACGCCACCCAGAGCGAGGCGAAGGTCGCCTCCGATGCCGCTGACGCCGCCGCCCGGGCGGTGAACTCCATCGCCGGCAGCGCCAAGCATCTGTCCGAATCCGCCGACGAGATCGGCGCGCGCATCCGCACCACCAGCGAGATCGCCTCCGCCGCACTGGCGGAGACCGAGCAGACCGGCGTCGCCGCCGGCCGGCTTGTGGCGGCGGTGAGCAAGATCGGCGATGTGGTGGGCGTGATCGCCTCCATCGCCGAGCAGACCAATCTGCTCGCCCTCAATGCCACCATCGAGGCGGCCCGCGCGGGCGACAAGGGGCGCGGCTTCTCGGTCGTGGCCAGCGAGGTCAAGGCCCTGGCGGAACAGACGGCCCGCGCCACCGCGCAGGTCACCGAAGAGATCAACGGCATCCAGGGGGCTAGCCGCGGCACCTCGAAGGCGGTGGATCTGATCGCCGAGACCATTCGCAACATGAACACCCTCGCGCGCGAAGTGGCGGAAGCGGCGGTGGGTCAGGGCCATGCGAGCCGCGACATCTCGGTCTCCATGGACGAGGCGGCGGATGGCTCGCGCACGGTGTTCGCCAGCATCGGCGGCGTGCGCGCCTCGGTGGCGACCAATGTCAGCCATGTGGACGAGGTGCAGAGCCTCGCGGTCAATCTGGCCGAGCGGGCCCGCGGGCTGGGCCAGTCGGTGGAAACCTTCCTGCAATGCGTGCGTGCCGCCTGATCGGGCGTCGACAAGCAAGATTGTCCAAGACAGGACGGTTCGCAGACCCCAGACTGACCCTTTGAATGTCTATGCCTCGATTGTGCGGCCGTGGCGCCGCACAGGCCGGGGCTGCGCCGTCCGGCGCGTCGGGCAAGGGGTCGCAGCATGTTCGACATCACCACCTTCACCGGGTTTCACACCTGGCTAAGCCTTGTCGCCATTTCCACCGGCGTGGTGGTGGTGGCCGGCTTGTTCGCCTCCCGGCCGCTTCCCGCCTGGACCGGCGCGTTCCTCGTCACCGCCGTCGCCACGAGCGTCACCGGCTATGGCTTCCCCGTCAGCGGGGTGCTGCCGTCCCATGTGGTGGGGGCAATCGCTCTGGTGGTCCTGGCGGCGACCCTGCTGGCCCGCTATCGCTTCCACCTCGGGGGCGCCTGGCGCTGGATCTATGTGGCGGGCGCCATGGCCAGCCTCTATTTCCTGGTGTTCGTGGCGGTGGCTCAGGCGTTCGGCAAGGTGCCGGCGCTGCATGCCGCCGCTCCCACCCAATCGGAGCCGCCCTTCGCCATCGCCCAGGGCGTGGTGCTCATCCTGTTCGTGCTGCTGGGCATTGGCGCCGCGCGGGCCTTTCATCCCGAGCGCGCCCGCGTCGCCTTTGCCTGAGCCTCAGAGGCGGTCGCGCAGCGCGTAATAACTGAGGCCCGCCACCAGCAGCGGATAGCGCAGCGCCGTGCCGCCGGGAAAGGCCGGCACCGGGAAGCGCTCCAGCAATTGCAGCCGGTCAAGGCGCCCCGCCACCGCCTCCGCCAGGATCTGGCCGAACAGGGGGGCCAGCAGGACCCCTTGTCCGCTATAGCCGGCGGCCACCAGCACCCGCTCGGACAGCCGGCGCACATAGGGGTTGCGCGTCATGGTCAGGCCGAGCGTGCCACCCCAGCCATAGGCGAGGGGGACATCGGCCAACTGGGGGAATACCTTCAGCAGGAATGGCCGCACGAACGCGGGCACGTTGGTGCGCATGGCGCGCCGATAGCTCTCGCCGCCGCCGAACAGCAAGCGCCCGTCCGGCGTCAGGCGGAAATAGTTGACCACGAAGCGGCTGTCCGCCACGGCCGCGCCATTGGTGACCAGCGTGTGCGCCCGCGCCCCGAGCGGGGCGGTGACGGCGATGTAGTTGTTGATGGACATCACATGGGTGTCCACCCGCCGATCCAGCCCGTCCATGAGACCATTGCCGCATTCCAGCAGGCGGTCCGCTTGGACCACCGCCCCGCCGGCAGTGGTGACGCGGACGCCGTCGGCCCCCTCCGCAATGGCCATCGCCCGACTGGCCGTGAAGATCCGTGCCCCGGCGCGCTGCGCGGCGCGGGCCAAGCCGAAGGCCAGCTTCAGCGGGTGCAGGTGGCCGCCGCCCGTATCCAGCGTGCCGCCGTGATAGCCATCCGACGCCACCAGGGCCCGCACCCCGTCCCGTGAGAGTGCGGAGATCTGGTCATAACCGTAGGCATCCCGCAGGTGGCGGGCATAGGCATGGCCGTGGGCCACCAAGCCGGGCTTGTGGTCCGCATGGATCAGCCCATCGCGCCAGTCGCAATCGATGCCATGCTCGGCGATCAGCCGCCGGAGCAGGCTCTTGGCCTCCTGCGCCAGATCCCACAGCTTGCGGGCATCCGCCGGCCCCAGGTGGGCTTCCAGATAGTCCTGGTCGCGCCTTTGGCCGGAGTGAATCTGGCCGCCATTGCGGCCGGAGGCGCCGCTGCCGATCTGGTCCGCTTCCAGAAGCACCACGTCCAGGCCCGTCTGAGCCAGATGCAGCGCGGCCGACAAACCCGTATAGCCGCCGCCGACCACCACCACATCGGCGCGGGTGTCGGCGGTCAGCGAGGGAAAGTCCGGCGGCGTGCCGGCCGTGGCGCTGTACCAGGATGCTGGGGGCGTGAGCGCACTCATCGGGCGGGCCCGGTGGGCGCACTCATACGTTCAGCAACAGATATTCCCGTTCCCACGGCGAGATCACCCGCATGAAGGTCTCGAATTCCGCCCGCTTCACCGCCGCATAGGTGCGGATGAACCGACGCCCCAGGACCTCGCCCAGCTCCTCGCAGGCCACCAGTTCGTCAACCGCTTCCAGCAGGCCGCGCGGCAGGTCGAACGGCTTGTCCTTGGCATCGCCCTCCAGCGGATCGGTCGGCCGCAGACCCTGCTCGATCCCAAGATAGCCGCAGGCCAGCGAGGCGGCGATGGCGAGGTACGGATTGGCGTCCGACGACGGCACGCGGTTCTCGACCCGCCGGGCCTCCGGCAGCGAGGGCGGCACGCGCAGGCCCGCGGTGCGGTTGTCATAGCCCCATTGCACATTGATGGGGGCCATGGAGTCCGGCGTCAGGCGCCGGTAGGAGTTCACATACGGCGCCAGGATGCTCAGCACCGCCGGCAGATATTTCTGCTGCCCGGCAATGAAGGAGAAAAATTCCGGCGTGGGATCGCCATCGGCGTCGGAAAAAATGTTCTTGCCGGTCTTGGCATCCACCACCGACTGATGGATGTGCATGGCGCTGCCCGGCTCGTTGGCGATGGGCTTGGCCATGAAGGTGGCGTAGATCTTGTGACCCAGCGCCGCCTCGCGGATGGTGCGCTTGAACAGGAACACCTGGTCCGCCAGCACCAGCGGATCGCCGTGGCGCAGGTTGATCTCCATCTGCGCCGCGCCGTCCTCGTGGATCAGCGTATCGATCTCCAGGCCCTGGGCCTCGGAATAATCGTAGATGTCCTCGAACAGGGCGTCGAACTCGTTCACCGCCTGGATGGAATACGACTGGCGGCCGATCTCGGGGCGGCCGGAGCGGCCCACGGGCGGCTTCAGCGGATAGTCCGGATCGGTGTTGGGCTCTACAAGATAGAATTCGATTTCCGGGGCCACCACCGGCGTCCAGCCATGCTTGGCATAAAGGCCGAGCACATTCTTCAGCACCTGGCGGGGGGATTCCTCCACCGGCCGGCCGTCCCGATGGAAGGCGTCGTGCATGATCTGGGCGGTGGGGTCCTGCGCCCAGGGCACGGTGCACAGGGTGGCAAAGTCGGGCTCCATGACCAGATCGGAATCCGCCACGACGGAATCCACCAGCCCCTCATAGTCCGGATATTCCCCGGAAATGGTCTGGAAGAACACGGACAGGGGGAGGTTCATCACCGGCGAGGAGAAGAATTTCGACGCCGGCATGATCTTGCCACGGGCCACGCCGGCAAGATCGGGCACGGTGCATTCAATCTCGGTGATGCCCCGGGCGGCCATCCAGGCTTTGGCCTCGCTCAGCGACTTGACGCCGCGCGGCGCCTCGATGGTCAGTTTTTCGCTCGCCTTGCTTCGCTTGGCCATGGGTCCCTCTGGCACGACCGCCGTGCCATTCCAGGGAACACCTGCCCACCACCCGGTGTCAACGCAAGCCAAGCAGGAGAAAAATGACAAAACCGGAACGAGTCCGGAACGAATAGCGGTCGAATCGAGAGTGCGCGGATGTTCCCGCTTCACCCCACACTAGGGGTGGGGGGTGGCATCAGGGACTCGCCTGTTCCGCCTCGGGACGCCTAAGGTTTAGGCGTGCTGATGGGGACCGCTTTGTCCTTCATCTCGGTCTCGAAGCTGGTCGCCTCCAGGGTGGCGGTGCCGATCATGGTGGCGATGGAAACCCGGAAGGGGGCCAGCATGCGGGTCCCCGCAATGGGCACCAGCCACACATACATCTCTTTGTTTTCCATCATATATTTCACGGTGGAGCGGGTCGGCCGATGGCCCGCCACCGGGGTATAGCCGGCGCGGCACACCACCGCCGGGCCGGAATAGGTCTTGCCGGCCTTGACCTGCTCGACGCGCAGGAAGGACAAAGAGACGTCGTAGCGCTGTCGGCCGTCAAAGACCGGGATGGACCGGTCGCAGGCCGCGGCCGACATCAGGTCGACGGTGCCGGGCACATAGATGAAGGCGCCGCTCACCGGGTCCATGATGTTGGCAAGATGCGCCTCGGTGACCTCCACCCGATCTGGAAGGGGTTTGATGGGCGGTTCAACCTCCACTTCCTTCGCAGTGCCGCCCACCATGGCAAGGCGCACGGATTCCGCCTTGCCGTCCGCCTCGGCGGACAGCGCGTAGATCTGCGGCGCCAGCTTGTTGACGGTGATGGCCCCCTTGGCCGCGGCGCTGCCCTTGCCGGAGGACAGGGCGCGCATGATGCCGGTGATCTTTCCGGTGCCGGCCACCTGATAGGCGGTGTCGCTGACATCCACCGCAATGCTGGCGCGGCCCACTTCCACCCCGGCGACCGAGAGCGAATATTTCGCCGAGAGGCGACCATCCGCCCAGGCGGGGTTCCAGGCGGTGAGGCACAGGGCGGCGCCAGCCAGCGCGCGCAGGCTGTAGCGCAGCGAGGTCGCCGAAGGGCGGTGACGGGAGACGATCTGGCGCATGCTGGGGTCCGGGTTGTCAACGCGCGGCCGGCGCACCCCCGCCCGGGTGGACCTGATTCGCGCAGCTTTGCCCATCAGTCTGCCATGACCGGGGAAGTCGGCCGAACTGTGACGCCGCAAATCGCCCGGTCAGATGGCGGGCAGCGTGGCAAAGATAAAGGCGTCCGGTGGCACGGAAACGCCCAAGGTCATTGACTTAAGGGGCGATTGTCACGATCTTCAGAGTCCGCCCTCGCGATCGAGACAGGTGCTGCGGCTCTACGCCGCGCGGATGCTCGACGCTTCAAGGCGAAAAGTTCAATGGCAAGAGGAGTTTGCCGCCATTCGACGCCCTATGAGACCCGTCGCGCCGGAGAAGGATGGTCCGCGCGTCAACGAAGAGATCCGCATCCGCGAAGTTCAGCTCATCGACCAAGATGGGCAAAATCGTGGTGTCCTGGCCATCCGCGACGCCCTAACGCTGGCGCAGGAAGCCGGGCTCGATCTGGTGGAGATCGCGCCCAACTCGGCACCACCCGTTTGCAAGATCCTCGATTTCGGCCGCTTCAAGTATCAGAACCAGAAGAAGGCCAGCGAGGCGCGCAAGAAGCAAAAAGTGGTCGAGGTCAAGGAAATCAAGCTGCGACCCGGCATCGACACCCACGATTACGAGGTCAAGATGCGCTCCATGCAGCGCTTCTTCGAGGAAGGCGACAAGGTGAAGGTCACGTTGCGCTTCCGCGGTCGTGAGATGGCGCACCAGGATATCGGCTTCAAGTTGCTGCAGAAGCTGCGGGAAGACGTGTCCACCATCGCCAAGGTGGAAGCCGAGCCGATGCTCGAAGGCCGCCAGATGATCATGATCCTGGCCCCGCGCTGAAAGGTCCGGGCCCCCGAGGGATCTGATCGGCGGGCTATGACCCAGAAGGTTTGCGCCGTTCGGGTGCTGGTCGTCCGGTGGCTCGTCGATGGCAACAAAAGGCCCGCCTTCTGCGAAGGCGGGCCTTTTTCGTTCGGACTCAGACGGTGTGTGGTTCGGGCGACCTAGGTGCAGGGATGGCGCAGGCCATCGTAGCCGAGATAGGTGCCGGTCCGCGGATCGAACGATTTGTACCGCTGCGAGCAATAAGCGACGAAGTTTGACGAGTTCATCTGGGTCGCCTGATTGGCCTGGTTGGCCGCACCCGCCGCAATGGCGCCCAGTGCCAAGCCGCCAATCACACCGGCCGCCACAGCGCCACCGTTGTTGTTGTAGCCGTAATTGTAATTGCGCGGGCCGTAGTAGCCCGGACCCCGCCAGCCGGGACCGCGCCAGCCCTGATTATAATAGCCGGGGCCGCGCCAGCCCGGACCGCGCCATCCGCGGTTGGGACCGCCGCCCCGCCAGCCGGGCGGGGGACCTTGGCGATACTGAACATCTTGAACCCCGGTGCCGGATTCGCCCGTGGCGGTGCCGACCGCGGAGGGGAGCGAGGACGCACCCATGCGCAGAGCTTGGGCGCTTGCGCCAGTGGGAACCGCCAGGGCCCCGGCCAGTGCGGCAGCGGTAGCGAAGGTCAGGTTTCGGCGCCATGCGCTCATTTGTGCAGACATGATTGTTCTCCTTACGGGGAGACAACGCTCCCGCGCGGAAAACGATCAACCGTGTCACCAAAGCTTGATGGGGTCCCCATGGAGGCGGCCCGGGGCTACGGTCTGCAAAAGAAAAGCCCGCGACGCATGGGCGCCACGGGCTTGGCCGACAAAATGAAGTGAGACCGCCGTCAGGTGCAGGGGTGGCGCAGGCCGTCATACCCGAGGAACGTGCCGGTCCGCGGATCAAACGAGCGGTATTTGCGCGAGCAATAGGCGATCCAGTTCGGCGGGGCGCCGGCATACACCGGGCCGCTATAGACGGGTGCGCCATAGACTGGAGCGCTGGCGGCTGCAGCGCCAACGATCAAGCCTGTGGCCAAGCCCGGGCCAAATCCGCCCCAGCCGCCATAATAAGGGCCGTAGCCATAGCCCCAGCCGCCACCGTAATAGGCCGGACGTCCCCAGCCGGGACCCCATCCGCCGCCGCCCCAGCCAGCCCCGCGCCAGCCGGGGCCACCCCAGCCACCACCGCCCCAGCCGGGCCCGCCGCCGCGCCAACCGGGACCGCCGCCCCAGCCCGGACCACCGCCGGGCCCGCCGCGCCATTGCACCTGCTGGACGCCACTGCCGGCGACCGCGGACACGGCGGCCGGCTGGGCGCCAAGGCGCAGGGCCTGGGCAGACGCGGGAAGGGACATTGCAGTTGCACCTGCTGCGAGAGCAACGACCGCGGACGCGACTTTAAGCGACGGGAACGGACGCATGACGAAATCCTCCACCTGCCATTTTGTAACCGGAGATTTGGGCGGGTTGGCGGTGCCCCGGAGGCACCGTCTCACATTTCCTTGAGGCGCGGCGTCGCATCTGGCACCGCACCGCCCGGTGCACGGGGCCGCAAGGCTTGCGTTTTGGAGCCGGCTCCTGTAACGAGTGCGGCCTTCGAACCGGCCGGCGACAAGGGCTGCCGTGCTGGTTCTTATAGCTCACAGCAACAAGAGGCCGAACGCTCCGCGTGGCAACGCGCGGCAGATAGCGGCCACGGAGAGCCAAATGCCCAAGATGAAGACCAAGTCGGGAGCGAAGAAACGCTTCCGTCTGACCGGTACCGGGAAAGTGATCGCGGCCCAGGCAGGCAAGCGCCATGGGATGATCAAGCGGACCAACAAGACCATCCGCAATCAGCGCGGCACCACCATTCTGAGCGAGAGCGATGGGCGGGTGATCCGCAAGTCGTTCCTGCCGAACGGCTGACGCCACCACCGCGATCCCAGGAGATATTCCATGTCCCGCGTCAAACGTGGCGTTACATCACACGCCAAGCATAAGAAGGTCTTCAAAGCCGCCAAAGGCTTTTACGGCCGTCGCAAAAATACCATCCGCGCAGCCAAGTCGGCCGTCGAACGGTCGATGCAGTACAACTACCGCGATCGTAAGATCAAGAAGCGCAACTTCCGCGCTCTCTGGATCCAGCGCATCAATGCGGGTGTCCGCGAGCTGGGCATGACCTATGGCCGGTTTATCGACGGTCTCGGCAAGGCCGGGATCGAGGTGGACCGCAAGGTGCTGTCGGATATCGCCATCCACGAACCCGAGACCCTGAAGGTCCTGGTGGAGAAGGCCCAGGCCGCCCTCGCGGCCTGAGTTCTCCCCGTCCCGCCTGTCCGAGACCTGAAAGCCCCGTGCGCTGAGCCGTCCGGGGCTTTTGGTGTTTGAGCGGTGTCGGTATAAGCGCCCCATCGCGGGCCTGCCGGCCCGCCGCGCGTCCGTTTCATGTCCGTTCTGTCCTGAGGTTGGCTCATGTCCGCTCTCGTCCTCACCGATCACCCTGCTCTCGATGCGCTGGAGCGGGAGACCGCGAGCGCGATCCTGGGCGCCTCCGGCGAGGCGGAACTGGAGCAGGTGCGCGTCGCGGCGCTGGGCAAGAAGGGCACCGTATCCGAACTGTTGAAGTCGCTGGGCACCATGAGCCCGGAGGAGCGCAAGGTGATGGGCCCCGCCATCAACGGCCTGCGCGACCGGGTGCAGGGCCTGCTCGCTGTCCGCAAGGAAGCCCTCAAGGCCGCCGCCCTCGATGCGCGCCTCGCCACCGAGCGCCTGGACGTGACGCTGCCCGTGCGCGAGACGCCGGCCGAGCGCGGCCGCATCCATCCCATCGCCCAGGTGACCGAAGAACTCACCGCCATCTTCGCCGACATGGGCTTTGCGGTGGCGGAAGGCCCGGACATCGAGACCGACTTCCACAATTTCACCGCTTTGAATTTCCCCGCCGGCCACCCGGCGCGCGAGATGCATGACACCTTCTTCCTGCCGCCCAATGCGGAGGGAGAGCGCATGGTGCTGCGCACCCACACCTCGCCGGTGCAGGTGCGCACCATGCTGTCGCAGAAGCCGCCGATCCGCGTCATCTGCCCGGGCCGCACCTATCGCTGCGACAGTGACCAGACCCACACCCCCATGTTCCATCAGGTGGAGGGGCTGGTGATCGACAAAGGCTCTCACATGGGCCACCTCAAGTGGATCCTGGAGGAGTTCTGCAAGGCGTTCTTCGAGGTGGAAAAGGTGACGATGCGCTTCCGCCCGTCCTTCTTCCCCTTCACCGAGCCGAGCATGGAAGTGGACATCCAGTGCGATCGCTCCCGCCCCGGCGAGATCCGCTTCGGCGAGGGCTCCGACTGGCTGGAGATTCTCGGCTGCGGCATGGTCCATCCCAACGTGCTGCGCAATTGCGGCATCGATCCGGATGTCTACCAGGGCTTCGCCTGGGGCATGGGCATCGATCGCATCGCCATGCTGAAATACGGCATGAACGACCTGCGCGCCTTCTTCGAGGCCGACGAGCGCTGGCTCTCGCACTATGGCTTCCGCCCGCTGGACTTCCCGACTTTGGCCGGTGGCCTGAGCGTCTGAGACCCCGGCCCGTCCGCCATTCCTGCCCGTCCTCCCAGGCTGCCATGCGCCGGGGGGAGGGGACTGAGCAGAACATGAAAGCGACCGCGCGATGAAATTCACCTTCTCCTGGCTCCAAGAGCATCTGGAAACCACCCAGCCGATGGACGCCATCGTCGAGAAGCTGTCGCTGATCGGCCTTGAGGTGGAAGGCGTCGAGGACAAGGCCAAGGCGCTGGCGCCGTTCACGGTGGCCGACATCATCAGCGCCGAGAAGCATCCCAATGCGGACAAGCTGCGGCTGTGCATGGTGGACACCGGCGCCGCCAGCCCGGTGCAGGTGGTGTGCGGAGCGCCCAATGCGCGCGCCGGCATCAAGGTGGTGTTCGCCGCCCCCGGCACGGTCATTCCCGCCACCGGCACCGAACTGAAGATCGGCACCATCCGCGGCGTCGAGAGCCGCGGCATGCTGTGCTCCGCCCGCGAACTGGGCCTCTCGGAAGAGCATGACGGCATCCTCGAGTTGCCGGAGGATGCGCCGGTGGGCGCGCCGTTCGCGCAGGTGCTGGGGTTGAATGATCCGGTGATCGAGATTGCCGTTACCCCCAACCGCGCCGATTGCCTGGGCGTTGGCGGGGTGGCGCGGGATCTGGCGGCGGCGGGGCTGGGCGAACTGATGGCCCCCCGAGTGGCGCCGGTGGAGGGGAAATTCCCGGCGCCGCTTGGGGTTAAGCTGGAGTTCGGCGATACGGCCCCGCTCTGTCCGGTGTTCGCGCTGCGGGTCATTCGCGGCGTGAAGAACGGCCCATCGCCGGACTGGATGCAGGACAAGCTCAGGGCCATCGGCCTACGGCCCATCAATGCCCTGGTGGATGTCACGAATTTCCTCACGTTCGACCGCAACCGCCCTTTGCATGTGTTCGACCTGAAGAAGGTCCATGGCGATCTGGTGGTGCGCCGGGCGCAGGCGGGCGAGACCCTGCTCGCCCTCGACGGCAAGACCTACGCGCTTGATGACAGCATGTGCGTGATCGCCGACGACAAGGGCGTGGAGTCCCTCGCCGGCGTCATGGGCGGGCAGGAGAGCGGCTGCGACGAAGACACCACCGACGTGGTGATCGAAAGCGCGCTGTGGGATCCCATCAACATCGCCCAGACCGGCCGCAAGCTGGGGCTGAATTCCGATGCCCGCTTCCGCTTCGAGCGCGGCATCGACCCCGCCTTCACGCTGCCGGGCCTGGATCTCGCCACCCATCTGATCCTGGATCTGTGCGGCGGCGAGCCCTCGCAGGCGGTGGTCGCCGGCGCCGTGCCCGACACCACCCGCACCATTGCCTTCCCGCTGTCCGAAGTGAAGCGGCTGTCCGGCCTGGAGGCGACGCCCACCGAGATCACCGACGTGCTCACCAGCCTCGGCTTCGCCGTCTCCGGCAGCGGCGCGGTGCTGGACGTGGTCCCGCCCTCCTGGCGCGGCGATGTGGAAGGCAAGGCGGACCTGGTGGAAGAGGTGGTGCGCATCCTCGGCCTGGAGCGCGTGCCGCTGACCGAATTCCCCCGCGAGGGCGCCCGCCGTCCGGTGCTCACCGCCTTGCAGATGCGCACCCGCAAGGCCCGCCGGGCGCTGGCGGCGCGCGGCCTGGTGGAAGCAGTCACCTGGTCGTTCGTCTCCAAGGCGCAGGCGGAATTGTTCGGCGGCGGGGCGCCGGAACTGGCGCTGATCAATCCCATCGCCTCCGACCTCTCCGACATGCGGCCCTCGCTGCTGCCGGGCCTGATCCGCGCCGCCCAGGCCAATGCGGATCGCGGCTTCGGCGATGCGGCGCTGTTTGAAGTGGGGCAGGTCTTCGCCGGGGATCGGCCGCAGGATCAGCGTCAGGGCGCGTCCGGTCTGCGCCGCGCCACCGCCAAGCCGGCGGGCGCCGGGCGGCACTGGTCCGGCAAGGCGGAGGCGGTGGATGCCTTCGATGCCAAGGCCGATGCGCTGGCAGCGCTCGCCGCCTGCGGCGCGCCGGTGGCCAATCTCCAGGTCACCCGCGATGCGCCGAGCTGGTACCATCCCGGCCGCTCGGGTTCGTTCCGGCTGGGGCCGAACGTGCTCGGCACCTTCGGCGAACTGCATCCCTCGGTGTTGGAGGCGCTGGACGTGTCCGGCCCGCTGGTGGCGTTCGAGCTGGTGCTGGACCGTGTGCCCGAGCCCAAGGCCAAGCCCACCAAGGTCAAGCCGCTGCTGGAGCTGTCCGCCTTCCAGCCGGTGAAGCGCGACTTCGCCTTCGTGGTCGGCCGGGATGTCGCCGCCGCCGACATCCTGAAAGCCGCCCAGGGCGTGGACAAGAAGCTGGTGACCGAGGTCAGCGTGTTCGACCTCTATGAGGGCGCGGGCATTGCCGAGGACAAGAAGTCGGTGGCCATCGAGGTCACGCTTCAGCCGCGCGAGCGCACGCTCACCGACGTGGAGATCGAGGCGGTGGCCGCCAAGATCGTCGCGGAAGTCGCCAAGAAGACCGGCGCCACCCTGCGCGGCTGACCGGCCAAGGCATCAGGGCGCGAGCGACGCGCCCTGAACGCCCAAGATGCGCAGTGCCTGCCCCGCCGCCCGCTCGCCCGAGAGCCAGGCGCCGGGCACGGTGCCCCACAGGGTCTCGTGGGTGTGCTCGCCGGCGAAGATCAGCCGGTTGGCCACCACTTCGGTGAAGGCGCGGCGCATGTTGCCGCTGCCCGGAAGGGCGCAGGAAAAGGCGCCCAGGGCCAGCGGCTCGCGGCTCCACCGCGTCTGCACCACCTTGCCCACCTTGCGCGACACGTCCGTGCCGAAGGCCGCCGCCAGCGCCGTCTTCACATAATCGGCGCCGGCATTGGGGCCGCCGTCCGACAGGCTCTGGGCCAGTTGCCCGCCCACCTGCGCCACATGCACATCGCTTCCGCCCACGCGGGCCGACACCGAGAACGGCTTCTGGCCGATGGTCTGCACATGCAGCGTCTCGTCCGGCTCGGCCCGCAGCGGATTGCCGGGCAGGAGAAAGGCGATGTGGTCGCGGGCGCCCAAGGTGATGCGCTCGATGGCGCTGCGCTGGCGGGCCGGCACCACGGACTGGATGCGGATCTTGCCCGCCGCCAGCAGGCTGGGCGGCACCGCCAGGATCAGCGCGCGGCCGCTGAGCGTGCCGCGATTGGTACGCACCTCCACGCCCCGCCCGCTGAAGTCGATGGTGGAGGCCGCCGTGTCCAGCCGCACCGCCAGACCCTCGGCCAGCTTGGTCACCAGGGCGCCGACGCCGGCACGGACGAACAGGGTCTCGTCGCGCTCCTCGGCGCGGGACAGGTCCACGGTGGACACCTGCTCCAATTCCTTGGCGCAGCCCAGGGGGCCGATCAGGAAGGTGGCGGCGGCGCTGAACGGGCCGAGATCGGGCAGCACGCGGGCGGCGGGCAGGTCGCGCCCCGCATCGCCGGCGGCGCCGATGGCCCGCTCGGCCCGGCGCACGGCGGCGGCGAAATCCTCATATTGCGCATCGCCGGCTTCCTTGCCGGCCAGGTAGAGCCGGGCGGCGCGGGGGCCGGGATAGATGTCCAGCCCCGCCTGTCGGGCGAGGTCCACCAGCGGCGCGGCGCCCGGCAGGAACAGCCGGTCGGCGCCCATGTCCAAAGGGATGCCGAAGGCCGACGTGTCGGTGTACGCCCGCCCGCCGACGCGCTTGCCGGCCTCGATCAGCGCATAGCTGCGGCCGGCGGCGGCGACCTTGCGGGCGGCGGCGATGCCGGCGGCACCGGCGCCGATGATCACCACGTCCACCTGGCCGGAAGCCGGCACCTGCCCGAGGGCGCGGGCGAAGGCGGGCAGGGCGAACGCCCCCGCCAGGACGGCGCGGCGGCTGACGGCGGCGATCGATGAGGCGCGGCCGATCATGGACGGGCGTCCGCCGGGGCTGGCGCGCCCGGGCGCGATGGGCGTGTGTGGCAATGCCTCAAGTGGCGCATCATCTCGTCCGAAAGCCGCAAACCCGTGCCCGGCGCAAGATCTAGCACGGGCATCCGGCGGGCGCGACAGCGCCTCCGCTCAGTTGCGCCGCTCGGCAACGAAGCGCGCCGCTGCCGCCAGAACCTCACCCTTGTCACCGAACGGCGCCAAGGCCGCGGCGGCGTCCTGCACCAGATCCGCCAGCAAGGCCCGGGCGGCCGGGATCCCGAGGGCCGACACCAGTGTCGCCTTGCCGGCCTGCTGGTCCTTCCGCACGGACTTCCCCACCGCCTCCGCGGTGCCCTCCACGTCGAGCAGGTCGTCAGCGATCTGGAAGGCGGCGCCCAGCGCCGTGCCGTAGGCGGCGAGGGTGGCGCGGGCGGCTGGGTCCGCTTGGCCCAACAGCGCGCCGGCTTCCACAGAGACCGCCAGCAGCGCGCCGGTCTTCATGGCCTGGAGGTCGCGGATCTCCGCGAGGTCGAGGGCCAGCGGTCCATCGGTGCCGAACCGGCCCTCGGCGGCCAGATCCAGCATCTGCCCGCCGGCCATGCCGCCCAGGCCCGAAGCCCGCGCCAGCGCCCGGACCAGAGTGATGCGCACCAGCGGGTCCGCATGGGCATCCTCGCCCGCCAGCAGATCGAACGCGAGCGTGAGGAGGGCATCGCCGGCCAGGATGGCGGTCGCTTCGTCATAGGCCTTGTGCACCGTGGGCCGGCCGCGCCGCAAAGCGTCATTGTCCATGGCCGGCAGGTCGTCATGCACCAGCGAATAGCAATGCACGCACTCCACGGCGGCGGCGGTGGTGATCGCCGCCTCCAGCGGCACGCCGAACAGCGCCGCGGTCTCCACCACCAGCAAGGGGCGCAGCCGTTTGCCACCATCGAGGGCGCCGTGCCGCATGGCCGCCAGCAGGCGGGCGGGCCGGCGGCGCTCCCCGGCCAGGGGGGTGTCCGCCAGCGCCAGCGCCAGCCGGCGCTCGGTGGCGTCCGCAATGGTCAGGGCCCGTGCGGCGAGAAGGGTGGAAGCGCTCGTCACGGCGATGATCCTGAGACCGGCAGGGGAGGGGGCATTGACGCTGCCCTCCGGTTGCCCCAACCACGGTTGGCGGTCAAGCCGCCGGTGGCGGGAACCGAAGCGGCAGCGTCGCCGTTTCCGGAGGGTGACGTGGCGCGGCGGCGGAAAATGCATCTTGTGAGCTTGGTCGTCCGGGTCCTGGTGGCTCTTGCCCTCGTCCCGCTGGTGTTGGCGGTTCTCTATAACCTCATCAATCCGGTCTCGACGCTGATGCTCGGCCGCTGGCTCACCGGCGAGCCGGTGGAGCGGGTGTGGACGCCCATGGCGCGCATCTCGCCGATCCTGGTGCGCACGGTGATCGCCTCCGAGGATGCCGGTTACTGCAGGCATTGGGGCGTGGACCCCGGCGAGATCCGCGCCGCCATCGCCAAGGCCGACGACGACATCGACGAGGCCCGCGGCGCCTCCACCATCCCCATGCAACTGGCCAAGAATTTGTTCCTGTGGCCGGGCCGGTCCTTCATCCGCAAGGGGCTGGAGCTGCCGCTGGCGCTGTGGCTCGATCTGGTGCTGAGCAAGCGCCGGCTGATGGAAATCTATCTCAACATCGCCGAATGGGGGCCGGACGGC
Source organism: Azorhizobium sp. (assembly GCA_965227945.1). Classification (GTDB taxonomy): domain Bacteria; phylum Pseudomonadota; class Alphaproteobacteria; order Rhizobiales; family Xanthobacteraceae; genus Azorhizobium. Next base: position 1,806,816 of record CBDDGQ010000006.1, read on the forward strand.
GAGTTCGGCATCGAGGCCGGCGCGCAGAAGGCCTTGCGCAAGAGCGCGGCGCAGCTCACCGCCGCCGAGGCGGCGCTGATGGCGGTGATGCTGCCCAACCCCATCAAGCGCGATGCCGGGCGCCCCACCCCCGGCGTGCGCCGGCTGGCCGCGCGCCTCGACGGGCGGGTGGAGCAGGAAGGCCCGGACATCGTCGCCTGCCTGGGGCTCGCCCGCTGACGACGTGCCCCCCGAGCATGTGCGGCCAGAGGTCTTGATCCTGCCCCCGTCCGCCGCCACAACAGGGCGACTCGCGAGGACAGTGATGACCCAGCCCCTTCCCAATGAGGCCCCCGCCGCGCCGGTGACCGTGCCGCCGCCGGTTGCTCCGGCCAAGCCGAAGATCGGCCTCGGCCTGAAAATGGCGCTGGAGATGGGACCGCTGGCGCTGTTTTTCGTCGGCAATTCCTATGGTGGGATCTATGTGGCCACCGTCGTCTTCATGGTGGCGACGGTGGTGGCGCTCGGCCTCATGTGGGTGCTGGTGCGCAAGATCGCGGTGATGCCGCTGGTCTCGGCGCTGGTGGTGATGGTGTTCGGCACCCTCACCCTGGTGCTGCAGGACGACCACTTCATCAAGATGAAGCCGACCATGGTGAACGCCCTGTTCGGCGTGCTGCTGCTGGGCGGGCTGGTGTTCCGCAAGCCGCTGCTGCCCTATGTGCTGGACGGCATGGTCAAGCTCACCGACACCGGCTGGCGCATCCTCACCGTCCGCTGGGGGATCTTCTTCCTGGTGATGGCGGTGCTGAACGAGGTGGTGTGGCGCTCGGTATCGACGGATATGTGGGTGAACTTCAAGACCTTCGGCTATCTGCCGCTGACCTTCATTTTCGCCATGGCCCAGGCGCCCTTGATGTCGCGCTATGAGGACAAGAGCGCGGTTCCCGAGGCTTAAGCCCCGGGCTTGCCGGACAGGCGGGCGATCAGCGGCATCAAGGTGTCGCGCACCGTCTGCTCGGTGAGGGGGCCGACGAATTTCTGCGCGATGGTGCCCTCGGGGGCCACCACAAAGGTCTCCGGCACGCCATAGACGCCCCAGTCGATCGCGGCGCGGCCGTTGGGGTCCACGCCCACCGCCGCATAGGGCAGGCCGAAGGTGCCGAGGAAGCGCCGGGCATTATCCGGCTGGTCCTTGTAATTGAGCCCCACCAGCAGGATGCGGGGATCGCGCGCCAGTTCCATCAGCACCGGATGCTCCTCACGGCACGGCACGCACCAGGACGCCCAGACATTCACCAGGCCCACCTTGCCGGCGAGATCCGCGGTGGTGATGCCGGGCACCGCGGCGCCCTTGTCCGAGAGCCCGGCCAGCGGCGGCAGGTTCAGGGCCGGGGCGGCGCGCCCGGTGAGCGCGGAGGGAATGTGCGAGGGATCGCCCGCATAGAGCCGGACGAAGAACAGCCCGGCCAGTGCCAGGAACACCGCCAGCGGCAGGATCACCAGCAGCGGACGGCGGCGGCGGGGGGCGGCGGCGGGGGAGGGGTCCGGCAGGCTCACGGCGTCAGCCTCCCTGCGCGCGGCGCCGGATGCCGCGGGCTTCCAGCTCCTTGAGCGCCCGGCGCTGGGCGCGGTTGTCCCACAGCAGCACCAGCGTCAGCACGCCAAGCCCGAAAGCCGCGGCGCCATAAGCGGCGACGATGAAAGCGGTGTGGCTCATGCGCCCGCCTGCGCCGCGGCGCGCGCTTCCAGGGCCTGGACACGGCGGCGCATGATCTCGGTGCGCATGGCCAGCATATGCAGGGCTAGGAACAGCAAGGTGAAGCCGAGGGCGCAGACCAGCAGCGGCAGCAGCAGGCTCCAGGCGATGGTGGAGCCGCCCATGCGGAACACCGAGGCCGGCTGGTGCAGGGTATTCCACCAGTCCACCGAGAATTTCACGATGGGCACATTGATGAAGCCCACCAGGGTCAGCACCGCCGCCGCCCGCCCGCCGCGGTTGGGATCATCGATGGCGGCGCGCAGGGCCATGAGGCCCAGATAGAGCAGGAACAGCACCAGCACCGAGGTCAGCCGCGCATCCCACACCCAATAGGTGCCCCACATGGGCCGGCCCCACAGCGCGCCGGTGAGCAGGCACAGGAAGGTGAAGGTGGCGCCGATGGGGGCCAGCGCCTTGTGCGCCACGTCCGCCAAAGGATGGCGCCACACCAGGATGCCCAGCGAAGCGGCGGCCAGCAGCGCGTAGCCGAACATGGACAGCCAGGCGAACGGCACGTGGATGTACATGATCCGCACGGTTTCGCCCTGCTGGTAGTCGGGCGGCGCCTGGAAGGCGAGCACGAGGCCCGCCGCCAGGACAAGCACCGCCGCCCCCGAAAGCCACGGCAGCAGCCGGTCGGAGAGCCAGACGAAACGGGTGGGATTGGCGAGAGAGAGCAGCCCCATGGCAGGGGTTCTAGACCATCTCGCCGCGCCGGGGGAGCGCCCCCCGCACGCGATTTCGTGACACAGGGTGCGGCGAAAGCGGCCAGAGGCGCCGCGTCCGCCTCAGGCGTCGCCGGGGATCGGCACGTCGAAGCCGTTCAGGATCACCGAAACCATGGCGTAGAGGCCCACCAGATAGATGAGCTCCGCGGTCGCGGCCTTGCCGAAGGTGTCCACCGCCTGCTTGTAGACGAGGTCCGGCAAGGTGCTGCCGCTCACCAGAGCGGAGGCCATGTCATAGGTGACCGCCTCCTCGCGGGTGAGGTCCACCGGGCGCTGGCCGGCGACGATGGTGGCGATCTTGGCGTCCGGCAGGCCGCGCGCTTCGGCCACCAGAATGTGGGCATAAAGCTCGTACGCGGAATGGAAATGCGCGCCGGTGACCAGGATCGCCACTTCGCGCACCGGCTTGGGCAGGCTGGGGTTGCGGGACAGCGCCTTGACCATGTCCCACATGGGGCCGCCGAACTGGGGATAGGTCAGCCAGGGATTCCACGGCCCCACCAGCGCCCCGGTCTCGTCAATGGCGGTGAAGCCCTTGAAATTGGTCTCGATGCCGCTGCGCATGTCGTCATAGAGCGGACGCTGCTCGGCGGAGAGGTCGGCGGGGGCGATGAGGGGCAGGCGCATGGGGGGATCTCCAGGAGGGCGCGACGGACCGGTCGAGCCCAACGTCCCACGATCGCACGGGATCCATTACAGTTCGACGCGCCGGCGGCGCCTCAGGCCTGGGCCGTGCGCAGCGCCGCCGCCGCCGCCACCGGGCCGAGCACCAGCGCGAACAAGGTGAGCCCGATCAGGATCTGGAACGGCGTGCCGAAGGGCACCGGGCCGGAGATGGCGGCGCTGGTGGCGGAGACGGCGAAGATCAGCACCGGAATCGCCAGCGGCAGCACCAGCACGGCGATGAGCAGGCCGCCCCGCCGGAAGGCGCCGGAGAAGGCGGCGCCGATCAGCCCCAGAGCGGTCACCGCTGGGGTTCCCACCAGCAAGGTCAGCGCCACGGCGCCGATGGCGGTGGGTTCGAGATTGAGCATCAAGGCCAGCACCGGGGCCGCCACCACCAGAGGCAGGCCGGTGGCGAGCCAATGGGCCAGCCCCTTGGCGGCCGCCACCAGTTCCAGCGGCAGCGGCGAGAGGGTCAGGGCATCCAGCGAGCCGTCCTCCACGTCGCCCGCGAACAGCCGTTCCAGGCCGATGAGGCTGGCGAGCAAGGCGCCGATCCACAGGATGGCCGGGCCGATCCGGGCCAGCAGCGCCAAGTCCGGCCCCACGGCGAACGGCATGATGGTGACCACGGACAGGAAGAAGACCACCCCGAGCCCCGCGCCGCCGCCGGATTTCAGCGCCAGTGCGAGATCGCGGCGGACGATGGCCAGGAAGGCGGCACCGAGGGACGGGGTCACGGGGGATGGCGTCATGAGGGCCGCCGGCCGCCGAGGGCCAGTTCGCGGACATTCGGGCCGAAGTCCAGTGGGGTGTGGGTGGCGGCGAGAATGATGCCGCCGCCCGCCAGATGCTCGCGCGCCAAAGCGGCAAACCGCGTCTGGGCGGTCACATCCAGCGCAGTGGTGGGCTCATCCAGGATCCAGAGCGGGCGCCGGGTCACCAGCAGGCGCGCGATGGCGAGCCGTCGCTTCTGCCCGGCGGACAGCACCGCCGCATGCAGCCGCCCGAGGCCGCCCAGGCCCACGTCCTCCAGCGCCGCCTCCACGCCGCGGCCGGTGCGCCCCAGCACGTCGCGCCAGAAGGTGAGGTTCTGCGCCACCGTCAGCGCGCCCTTGAGGGCGTCGTCATGGCCGAGATAGTGCAACTGCTCCCGCACGCTGACATCGCCGTCGCCGCCGGTCAGGCGGACGCGGCCGGCGGTGGCGCCGAGCAGGCCGGCGACGATGCGCAGAAGCGAGGATTTGCCCGCCCCATTGGGGCCGACCACGATCAGCGCATGGCCGGCCTGCGTTTCGAAGCTGAGCCCCGAGAACAGGATGCGCTGGCCGCGCTGGCAGGTGAGGCCTTCCGCGCACAAGGCCGGCGGGCGGATCGCCGGGGCGGCGGAGGGGGTCGAAAGTTCATCCATGTGCGTGTTCTTATCGCATGACCGCCGTTTGAAATGGCTCTATAAAGCGCCTGAACCGCATCGCCAAAGGTGTCGGGGTGCCACTCCTTCCCTTGCTTTGGCGTTTGGCGTCGGTCGATCATCGAACCGGAGAATACGCGCCGTGACTTCTCTCGACAGCTTCAAGTGCCGCACCACCCTCACGGTGGATGACAAAGAGTATGTCTATTACAGCCTTGAAGCTGCCGAGCAAAACGGACTGCCCGGCATTGCGCGCCTGCCCTTCTCCATGAAGGTCCTGCTGGAAAACCTGCTGCGCTTTGAAGACGGGCGCACGGTGACCAAGGAAGACGTGATTTCCATCGCCGACTGGCTGACCCTGCGCGGCAAGGCCGAGAAGGAGATCGCCTATCGCCCGGCGCGGGTGTTGATGCAGGACTTCACCGGCGTTCCCGCGGTGGTGGATCTGGCGGCCATGCGCGACGCCATGGTGAACCTCGGCGGCGACCCGGCCAAGATCAACCCGCTGGTGCCGGTGGATCTGGTCATCGATCATTCGGTGATCGTCAACTTCTTCGGCACGGACAATGCGCTGAAGAAGAATGTGGATGAAGAATACAAGCAGAACCAGGAGCGCTATCGCTTCCTGAAGTGGGGCCAGAGCGCGTTCGACAACTTCCGCGTTGTCCCGCCCGGCACCGGTATCTGCCATCAGGTGAATTTGGAATATCTCGCCCAGACGGTGTGGACCCGCAAGGAAGAGATCGACGGCAAGACGGTCACCGTCGCCTATCCGGACACGCTGGTGGGCACCGACAGCCACACCACCATGGTCAACGGCCTGGGCGTGCTGGGCTGGGGCGTGGGCGGCATCGAGGCGGAAGCGGCCATGCTCGGCCAGCCCATCTCCATGCTGATCCCCGAAGTGATCGGCTTCAAGCTGGACGGCAAGCTGCGCGAGGGCATCACCGCCACCGACCTCGTGCTCACCGTCACCCAGATGCTGCGCAAGAAGGGCGTGGTGGGCAAGTTCGTGGAATTCTTCGGCCCCGGCCTGGAGCATCTCTCCCTCGCCGACCGCGCCACCATCGGCAACATGGCCCCGGAATATGGCGCCACCTGCGGCTTCTTCCCGGTGGACCGCGAGACCATCGACTATCTCGACGAGACCGGCCGCAAGGGCAGCCGCGTCGAGCTGGTGGAGGCCTACTGCAAGGCCCAGGGCATGTGGCGCAAGAAGGACACCCTCGACCCGGTGTTCACCGACACGCTGGAGCTCGACCTCGACACCGTGCTGCCCTCCATGGCCGGCCCCAAGCGCCCGCAGGATCGCGTGCTGCTGTCCGACTCCAAGACCGGCTTCCTGGCTGCCTTGGAAGGCGAGTTCAAGAAGCCCGGCGAGGCGGACAAGAAGGTGCCCGTGGCCGGCACCGATTATTCCATCGGTCATGGTGACGTGGTGATCGCCGCCATCACCTCCTGCACCAACACCTCCAATCCGTCGGTGCTGATCGGCGCCGGCCTGCTGGCGCGCAATGCGGTCAAGAAGGGCCTGCGCTCCAAGCCGTGGGTGAAGACCTCGCTGGCGCCCGGGTCCCAGGTGGTGGAAGGCTATCTGAAGGCCTCCGGCCTCCAGGAAGATCTGGACAAGCTGGGCTTCAACCTGGTGGGCTTCGGTTGCACCACCTGCATCGGCAATTCCGGCCCGCTGCCGGAAGCGATCTCTGAAGCCATCAACAAGAACGATCTGGTGGCCGGTGCCGTCATCTCCGGCAACCGCAACTTCGAAGGCCGCGTGAACCCCGACGTGAAGGCGAACTATCTCGCCTCCCCGCCGCTGGTGGTGGCCTATGCGCTGGCCGGGTCGCTGACCATCGACCTGACCACCGAGCCGCTCGGCACCGACAAGAACGGCGAGCCCGTCTATCTCAAGGACATCTGGCCCTCCAACAAGGAGATCAACCAGTACATCCGCGAGAACGTTACCAAGAAGATGTTCAAGGAAAAATATTCCGACGTCTTCAAGGGCGACGAGCACTGGCAGAAGATCGCCATTCCCACCGGCCAGACCTATGCCTGGGAAGACTCGTCCACTTATGTGCAGAACCCGCCCTATTTTGTGGGCATGACCAAGGATCCGGACCCGATCACCGATATCGTGGACGCCCGCATCCTCGGCCTGTTTCTGGATAGCATCACCACCGACCACATCTCGCCGGCCGGCTCCATCAAGGCCTCCAGCCCGGCGGGCCAGTATCTGGTGGAGCACCAGGTGCGCCCGGTGGACTTCAACCAGTACGGCACCCGCCGCGGCAATCACGAAGTGATGATGCGCGGCACCTTCGCCAACATCCGCATCAAGAACCAGATGGTGGCCGGCGTGGAAGGCGGCGTCTCGCTGCATTATCCCGACGGCCAGCAGATGCCGATCTATGACGCGGCCATGAAGTACAAGGCCGAAGGCGTGCCGCTGGTGGTGTTCGCCGGCAAGGAATACGGCACCGGCTCCTCCCGCGACTGGGCGGCCAAGGGCACCAAGCTGCTCGGCATCCGCGCCGTCGTGGCCCAGTCCTTCGAGCGCATCCATCGCTCGAACCTGGTGGGCATGGGCATCGTGCCGCTGGTGTTCGAAGAGGGCGCCTCCTGGCAGGCTTTGGGGCTGAAGGGCGATGAAAAGGTTTCGATCCTCGGCATTGCCGGCGATCTGAAGCCGCGCCAGAAGCTGGATGCGCAGATCACCTTCGCGGACGGGCGCACCGAGACCGTCAGCCTGATCTGCCGCATCGATACGCTGGACGAGCTGGATTATTTCCGCGCCGGCGGCATCCTGCCTTACGTGCTGCGCCATCTGGCGGCCTGAACCCGGCAACCCACCGGGCGGCGTTTGCGTCGCCCGCCGTCGATGCCTTCGGCCAGCCCCACGGGGCTGGTCGTTTTTGTTTGCGGCACCCCGTCGCACGAATCCGGGTCGCTCCAAGCCCTGTCTCACCTTGAATTGACTCGCCCCGGGCCGGGGTCGGCCTTATGCGTGGAACCTCCGCTTTTCTGCTGCCAAGGTTCCCCTGTCCGACCATGACCCGCCTTTCGCTCTCTCGACTCTCCCTTCGCGCGGCATTGGCCTGTGCCATTGTCGGCCTTGCGGGCGTGTCGGCTGCAATGGCGCAGGATCGGGCGCCGGTGGGCGGTGGCAGTGCGTCGGCTCCGGTTGCCGCCGCCCAGACGCCGAAAGCCGTGGTGGAATTGTTCACCAGCCAAGGCTGCGCCTCCTGCCCGCCGGCGGATGCGCTGCTGGGCGATCTCGCCCGCGACCCCAATGTGATCGCCCTCACCCTGGCGGTGGACTATTGGGATTATATCGGCTGGAAGGACACCCTGGCCCAGCACGGCCACTCCCAGCGCCAGCGCGCCTATTCGGACGTGCGCGGGGACCGCAAGGTCTACACCCCGCAGATGGTGGTGGACGGGACCCAGGCGGCCATCGGCAGCGATCGCGTGGCGGTGGACAAGGCCATGCTGAGCGCCCGCGCCGCGGGAAGCGCCCTGACCGTTCCCGTTACGGCCAGCCGGGACGGCGAGGACGTGGTGGTGGACATCAAGGCCCTGGCGAGCGCCAACACCGCCGAAGTCTGGGCCTGCCCGGTGATCCGCAGCCATACGGTGTCCATCGGCCGGGGCGAGAACGGCGGACGTAACGTCACCTATACCAATGTGGTGCGCGGCTGGGTGCGCCTTGGCACCTGGGACGGCGCCGCCGAGCGCTACCGCGTGCCGCTCAACCAGTTGCGCTTTGATGGCGTGGATGCGGTGGTGGTGCTGCTGCAGTCCGGCTCGTTCAGCGCGCCCGGCCCCATTCTCGGCGCCGCCAGCCTGCCGCTGAACTGACCGCCGCCAGGCGGGGAGTCCCCTAGCCTTCTTAAATCCTATTCTCCGAGTTTTTCGCCGGCACGCGATGCGCGGCGCCCGCCCTGACGCTGCCAAACCCTTCTGCGGGCAATAAAAAAGGCCGCTTGCGCGGCCTTTGAAGTCAAAATTTTGGAGCGTAACAGTGGCCGGTCCGCTCACCACCCCGGGGGGCTGGGGGGCTGGGATAGACCGGAGCGGAAGCGAACCGGCCCTGCTACGGGATTGAAGATCGCCCCGTCCCTTGTTCGTCGCTTGACCGAAATCCGGCGAGACTGTGATGGCCGTTGACGACCCCGTGATCGGGGGCCCCGGCCTCGCGAGGCGGAGGGCCGCTCGCCGCGCAGCCGGCTATGGACCCTCTTGAAACCCGGCGATTCTGAAGCGATCATGCTGTTCCTGGCAGCCCCGGAGGCCTGATGGGCGAGATTGAACCTATACGGCGCGCACCGGCACCGGCGCCTCACCCGCAATCCCACGCCCCGCTGGTGGTTCACGTCACATTCGATCGGCGCGAGTTGGATCGCATTCTGGATCTCTACGGTCGGATGGTGGCGGCGGGCGAGTGGCGCGACTACGCCATCGATTTCCTGAAGGAGCGGGCGGTGTTCTCGGTGTTCCGCCGCTCGCTGGATGTGGCGCTCTACCGAATCGAGAAGACCCCCAAGCTGGCGCGCAAGCAGGGCGCCTATAGCGTGGTGTCGCAGACCGGCCTGATCCTGAAGCGCGGCCATGAGCTGCCGCGGGTGCTGGCGGTGCTGGAAAAGCCGCTCACCGCCATCGGGTGACGTTCCCCCGATCTCGGGCCGGCGGCGGAAAGGGTTGTGGCGCTCAGGCCCGTGGGGCATCGTGCGCGCCGCATCAACGGAAAGCTCCATGTCCCCAGCTCCCCGCCCGATCCAGCCCGGCGACCATGTGTTCCTGGTGGACGGTTCGTCCTTCGTGTTCCGGGCCTATTTCCAGTCCATCAATCAGGACCGGAAATACAATTTCCGCTCGGACCGGCTGCCCACGGGCGCGGTGCGGCTGTTCTGCACCAAGCTGTTCCAGTTCATCCGCGACGGCGCCGTGGGCATCAAGCCCACCCATCTCGCCATCATCTTCGACAAGTCCGAGGACTCGTTCCGCAAGGAACTCTATCCGCTCTACAAGGCCAACCGCTCCGATCCGCCGGACGAACTGATTCCCCAGTTCCCTTTGATGCGCGAGGCGGTCAAGGCGTTCGGCCTGATCCCGGTGGAGATGGCCCGCTATGAGGCGGATGACCTCATCGCCACCTATGCCCGCCAGGCGCAGGCGGCCGGGGCGGACGTGCTGATCGTCTCCGCCGACAAGGACCTGATGCAGCTCATCGGCGAGCGCGTCGCCATGTACGACCCAGCCTCGGGCGAGGCGGGCGGGCGCGGGGCGCGGCCGGAGCGGCGCATCGGGGTCGCCGAAGTGGTGGAGTATTTCGGCGTCTCCCCCGAGCAGGTGGTGGACGTGCAGGCGCTGGCGGGCGATTCCACCGACAATGTGCCGGGCGTCCCGGGCATCGGCATCAAGACCGCCGCCACCCTCATCAAGGACTATGGCGACCTGGAAACCCTGCTGGCCCGCGCCGGCGAGATCAAGCAGGAGAAGCGCCGCCAGTCGCTCATCGAGCATGCGGACAAGGCGCGCATCTCCAAGGAACTGGTGAAGCTCGTCACCGACGTGGCGGTGGAGGTGCCGCTGGCGGATCTGGTGCTGGAAGCCCCTGACGGCAAGCGCCTGATCGCCTTTCTCAAGGCCATGGAATTCACCACCATCGTGCGCCGCGCCGCCGAGGCCTTCGCGGTGGAGGCGAGCGAGATCGAGCCGGATCCGCGCCTGGCGGTGTCGGGCACCGGCGAACTCTTCGCCGGCCAGAGCACGCCCACCGCGGGCGCGGCCCAGAGCGCGTCTGCGGGCGCCGTCGCCGACGGCGAATCGGCTGCGGGCGCCGTCCCGGCCAATGCCAACCGACCCTCGGTGCTCAATCCCTCGGATCTCGCCGCCCAGCGCGCCCAGGAGGCGCGGTCCGACACCATCGACCGCAGCCGCTACCGCAGGCTCACCACGTTGGCGGAGCTGGAGGCCTGGTGCGCCCGGGCCCGCGATCTCGGCGTGGTGGCGTTCGACACCGAGACCACCTCCATCGATCCGCTGCAGGCGGATCTGGTGGGTGTGTCCCTGGCGCTGGCGCCCCATGAGGCCTGCTACATCCCGCTCACCCATCGCGGCGCGGGGGAGGGGCTGTTCACCGAAGGACTGCTGCCTGGGCAGATTCCGTTCGACGCGGCCCTGGCGGCGCTCAAGGGGATGCTGGAAGACCCCGGCACGCTGAAGATCGGCCACAACGTCAAGTATGACGCCGCGATCCTCGCCCGCCACGGCATCACGGTGGGGCCGTTCGATTGCACCATGTGCATCTCCTATGCGCTGGATGCCGGCCGCAACAATCACGGCATGGACGAACTCTCGGTCAAGCATCTGGGCCACACGCCCATCGCCTTCACCGAGGTGGCCGGCAAGGGCAAGGGGCAGATCACCTTCGACAAGGTGCCCTTGGAGGCCGCCACCGCGTATGCGGCGGAGGATGCCGACGTCACCCTGCGGCTGTGGCGCGCGCTGAAACCCCGCCTCGTGGCCGAGGGCCTGACCACGGTCTATGAGACCATGGAACGGCCGCTGATCTCTGTGCTCACCCGCATGGAGGCGCGCGGCATTTCCATCGATCGGGCGCTGCTGGCGCGCCTGTCCTCGGAATTCGCCCAAGGGGCGGCGCGGCTGGAGGACGAGATCTCCGAGCTGGCGGGCGAGAAGGTCAATGTGGGCTCGCCCAAGCAGATCGGCGATCTGCTGTTCGGCAAGATGGGCCTGCCCGGCGCCAGCAAGACGCCCACCGGGGCGTGGTCGACGAAAGCCAATGTGCTGGATGAACTGGCGGAAGCCGGCCACCCTCTGCCGCAGAAGATCCTGTCCTGGCGGCAACTGGCCAAGCTGCGCTCCACCTATACGGACGCGCTGCCCAATTTCGTGAATCCGCAGACCCACCGGGTCCACACCTCTTATGCCCTCGCGGCCACCACCACCGGGCGGCTGTCCTCCTCCGAGCCCAATCTGCAGAACATCCCCATCCGCACCGAGGAAGGCCGGCGCATCCGCCGGGCCTTCGTGGCGGTGCCGGGCACCAAGCTGGTGTCGGCGGACTATTCGCAGATCGAATTGCGGTTGCTGGCGGAGATCGCCGACATCCCGGCGCTGCGGCAGGCGTTCCAGGACGGCATCGACATCCACGCCATGACCGCCTCGGAAATGTTCGGCGTGCCGGTGGAGGGCATGCCGTCCGATGTGCGCCGCCGCGCCAAGGCGATCAATTTCGGCATCATCTACGGCATTTCCGCCTTCGGGCTGGCCAACCAGTTGGGCATCCCGCGCGATGAGGCGGGGCTCTACATCAAGCGCTATTTCGAGCGCTTCCCCGGCATCCGGGCCTATATGGACGAGACCCGCAGCTTCTGCCGCGAGCATGGCTATGTGGAAACCCTGTTCGGCCGGCGCTGCCATTATCCCGACATCGCCGCCTCCAACCCGTCCATCCGCGCCTTCAACGAGCGCGCGGCGGTCAATGCCCGGCTGCAAGGGACGGCGGCGGACATCATCCGCCGCGCCATGATCCGCATGGAGCCGGCGCTGGCGGCGGCCAAGCTCTCCGCCCGCATGCTGCTGCAGGTGCATGACGAACTGGTGTTCGAAGTGCCCGAGGCCGAGGTGGAGGCCACCTTGCCGCTGGTGCGGCAGGTGATGGAGGGGGCTGCGCTTCCGGCGGTGCACCTGGCGGTGCCGCTGCGGGTGGAAGCCCATGGCGCCGACAATTGGGAGGAGGCGCACTAGCGCCTCGCCCATGCGGGCGACCGCAGGTCGGTGATCACGTTTTCTGCGAATTTATTCTGTTGAATTTAATGACATCGCCAGAGGGGCGTTGAATACGGCGCCGTGTTCCGCCATATGACTTGGGTGCGACGGGCGCGGCACAGGCCGCGCTCTTGGCAAGCCGCCCCGTCCGGCGGACACTGATCGCCCCGATCTCTGCACCGCGCGAGGAGAAGGTAGAGCCCGATGACCGCCGACCGCCCAACGCCGACCGGCCGCGCGCCCCGTTCCCGCGAGGGCGGGCGCATGGACAAGCTGGCCCGGCTCCCGGTCTTCTATGCCCTGGCGGGCAAGCGGGTATTGGTGGCGGGCGGCGGCGAGCCGGCGGTGTGGAAGGCCGAACTGCTCTCCGCCGCCGGTGCGCGGGTGGAGGTGATCGCGGACGAGATCTGCGAGGCCATGTGGCAGCTGGCCGGCGGCCCGCCGGACGGTCCCATTGCCATCCACAAGCGCCCCTGGGCTGAAGACGACCTGCCGGGGGCGGCCCTGGCCATCGCGGACGCGGCCGATGACGAGGAGGCGGCCCGCTTTGCCGCCGCCGCCCGTGCCGCCGGCGTCCCGGTGAACGTGGTGGACAAGCCGGCCTTCTGCGATTTCGCCTTCGGCGCCATCGTCAATCGCTCGCCTTTGGTGGTGGGCATCTCCACCGACGGGGCAGCCCCCGTGTTCGGGCAGGCCATCCGTGCCAAGATCGAGGCGCTGCTGCCCCAGGGCTTCAAGGCCTGGGCGCATGCGGCGCAGACCTGGCGCGGGGCGGTGTCGGCGCTGGGCCTCTCCTTCCAGGATCGCCGCCGCTTCTGGGAGAGTTTTGCCGCCAAGGCCATGGCGGAACCCGGCCGCGCCCCCGACGAGGCCGACCGCGAGGCGCTCCTGGCGCTGGCGCGGGCGGCACAGACGGCGCCGGAAGCCGGGTCCGTGGTGCTAGTGGGCGCGGGACCGGGCGATCCGGAACTGCTGACGCTGAAAGCGGTGCGGGCGCTGCAATCCGCAGACGTGGTGCTTTACGATGACCTGGTGTCCGACGCGGTGCTGGATTTCGCCCGCCGGGAAGCCAAGAAGATGCTGGTGGGCAAGACCGGCTACGGCCCTTCCTGCAAGCAGGACGACATTAACGCGCTCATGGTGCAACTGGCCCGCGAAGGCCGACGGGTGGTGCGCCTGAAGGGCGGCGAGCCGATGATCTTCGGCCGCGCCGGGGAAGAGATCGCCGCCTGCCGCGCCGCCGGCATCCGGGTGGAAGTGGTGCCCGGCATTTCCTCGCCCCAGGGGGCGGCGAGCCGTCTGGTGGCCTCGCTCACCCATCGCGACCATGCCCGCCGGCTGCAATTGGTCACCGCCCACGCGCGCGACGGCAAGCTGCCGCGCGATCTGGACTTCAAGGCGCTGTCCGACAAGGCGGCCACCACGGTCGTCTACATGCCGCGCCGCACCCTGCCGGACATGGTGGCGGAACTGATCGGCGCCGGCATCGATCCGCACACTCCGGCGGTGGCCATCTTCTCGGTGACGCGGGCCAACGAGCAAGTGATCTGGGCGCCGGTGTCCGGCCTGCCCCAGGCGGTGGCAGCGGCGGCGGCGGCGGGCGCCGAGGGCCCCTGCCTGGTCATCTATGGCCACGCTTTGTCGGCCGCCGAGGGCGCGCAAGTGCTGGACGGGCGGGCGCCGCACGCGGCGCAGATCTGACGCGCGCCGCGGTCAGGTGACCGGCGGCCCGCCAGGGGATACATAGGGCCATGGCCTTTTCATCCGACGAAATCGAGCGCTACGCCCGCCATCTGGTGCTGCATGACGTGGGCGGTCCCGGCCAGCAGAAGCTGAAGGCGGCGACCGTGCTGGTGATCGGTGCCGGCGGCCTGGGCGCCCCGGCCTTGCTCTATCTGGCGGCGGCAGGGGTGGGCACACTCATCCTGGTCGATGACGATGTGGTCTCGCTGTCCAACCTCCAGCGCCAGGTGATCCATCGCACGGCGGATATCGGCCGGCCGAAGACCGAGAGCGCGGCGGAGGCGGTGGCCGGTCTCAATCCCCATGTGGCGATGATCACCCACGCCGTGCGCATCGGCCCGGACAATGCCATGGCGTTGATCGCAGCGGCCGACGTGGTGGTGGACGGCTCGGACAATTTCGCCACCCGCTATCTGGTGGCGGATGCCTGCGTGCTGGCCAAGAAGACCTTGGTGGCCGCGGCACTGGGCACCTTCGATGCGACGGTCACCACCATCCGCGCCCATGAGAGCGGGCCGGACGGGGCGCCCAATCCCACCTATCGCTGCCTGTTTCCCGAGGCGCCGCCGCCGGGCACGGTGGCCCCCTGCGCGGAGGCGGGCGTGCTGGGAGCTCTGGCGGGCATCGCCGGATCGCTGGCGGCGCTGGAGGCGATCCGCGCCATCGTCGGCTTCGGCGAGGGACTGGTGGGCAAGCTGCTGATGATCGACGCCCGCTCCATGCGCTTCGAGACGCTGAGCTATGCCTATGACCCCGACAACCCGCTGACCGGCACCGGGGCGCGAATCAGCGATCTGTCGCAACACGCAAATGCCGCCTGACGGCGGCATTTGCGTCGGCACCCGACTCACAGCATGGAGGGCAGGACGCGGTCCGGCGGACGGTGGCCGTCCATGAAGGTCTTGATGTTGACGATGACCTTCTCGCCCATGTCCACGCGGCCTTCGAGCGTGGCCGAGCCCATGTGCGGCAGCAGCACCACCTTGCCGTTGCGCGCGAGGCGCACCAGCTTCGGGTTGACCGCCGGCTCCTGCTCGAACACGTCGAGCCCGGCACCCGCCAGTTCGCCGGCTTCCAGCATGCGGGCGAGCGCGTTCTCGTCGATCACCTCGCCGCGGGCGGTGTTCACCACATAGGCCTCGCGCTTCATCAGCTTCAGCCGGCGGGCGGAGAGCAGATGGAAGGTGGCCGGCGTGTGCGGGCAGTTCACCGAGACTATGTCCATGCGGGCCAGCATCTGGTCGAGGCTTTCCCAATAGGTGGCTTCCAGCGCCTCTTCCACTGCGCCCGGCAGCGGGCGGCGGTTGTGATAGTGGATCTGCAGGCCGAACGCCTTGGCGCGGCGTGCCACCGCCTGGCCGATGCGGCCCATGCCGATGATGCCGAGGCGCTTGCCCCAGATGCGCCGCCCCAGCATCCAGGTGGGCGACCAGCCGGTCCATTCGTCCCGCTCGCCGATCAGCGTCTGCGCGCCTTCCACCAGGCGACGGGGCACGGCGAGGATCAGCGCCATGGTCATGTCGGCGGTATCCTCGGTGAGGACGCCGGGGGTGTTGGTGACGGTAATGCCGCGCGCCAGGGCGCTGGCCACGTCGATGTGATCGACGCCGTTGGAAAAACTGGCGATCAGCCGCAGGTTCTCGCCGGCCTGCGACAACACGGCATTGTCGATGCGGTCGGTGAGGGTGGGCACCAGCACATCCGCATGCTTGACCGCGGCCACCAGGGCCGCCTGGTCCATGGGGATGTCGTCCACGTTCAACTGCGCGTCGAACAGCTCCCGCATGCGGGTTTCCACCGTATCGGGCAGCTTCCGCGTGACGACAACGAGCGGCTTGCGACGCGGCATTTGCTTCCCCGTTCCCCGTATTTTAACCGTTATCTTCCGTCTAGCAGACAGAGGGTGAAAGACAAAGAGCAGCGCTCCCCCCGCTCTTGACGCTGGCGCGTGCGGGGCGCACTTCAGGCCAGCAATTGGCGCCAGCGCAATGCGGTGCCCCGGGGATGGCGGATTTTTTTTCGCCTCTCAACGCAAAATCAAGACGGTCGGGGTCCTATGGGCCCGGTGGGCGGCAAGGCCCTGCCGAACGGTGCGAAAGGACAAGCGGACATGCAGATCACGGGGCGGCATCCCTTCCAGACGCGCGCGGCGGTCTTCGCCCTGCTGTTGGCGGCGGTGCTTCCAGGGGCGAGCGCGGCCCGCGCGGCCGACGAAACGCCGGGCACGGGCCTTCCGGTGCCGCGGTTCGTCTCGCTCAAGGCGGACAAGGTGAACGTGCGCAACGGTCCCAATCGCGACCAGGACGTGGCCTGGATCTTCACCCGCTCCGGCCTGCCGGTGGAAATCACCGCCGAGTTCGAGACCTGGCGGCGCATTCGTGACGCGGACGGAGCCGAGGGCTGGGTGTATCACTCCATGCTGTCGGGTCGGCGCACCGCGCTGGTGGCACCGTGGAGCAAGGACAGCACCATCGTGCTGCGCGACAAGCCCGACGCCAATGCCCGCGTCGCCGCCCGCCTGGAGCCGAGCGTCCTGGGCACGGTGAAGTCCTGCGATGGCAAATGGTGCCGCCTCATGGGCGACGGCTTCGACGGCTTCATCGAGCAGAGCAAGCTGTGGGGCGTCTATCCCAACGAAAAGGTCGACTGAACCTGCAGCGGGCGCGGGGCGTCGCGATCAAGGGCGAAGCGCCCCGTCGTCGCCGGTGCCGGAGGTTTGGGCTTTGAGATAATGCGGGTCGGCCCGGTCCCGCTGGGACCAGGCCGACGCAGAACCTCACGCCTTCTTGGCGCGGGGGGTGCGCGGCTTGCGCGCGGGAGCCGGGGCTTCCTTGACCGGCTCGGTCTTGGCGCGGCCGAGGCCGATTTCCTTGGCCATGGCGGACCGCGTCAAAGCATAATTGGGCGCCACCATCGGATAGTCGTAGGGCAGTTCCCACTTCTTGCGATACTCGTCCGGCGTCATGCCATGCTTGGACATCAGGTGGCGCTTCAGCGACTTGAACTTCTGGCCATCGTCGAGGCAGATGATGTAGTCGGGCGTCACAGACTTCTTGACGCTGACGGCGGGCGTCAGCTGCTTGGGGGCCGCAGCCTGCTCCGGCTCGCTGCCGAGCGAGGCGAGGGCCGCGTGCACGGCCTGGATGAGGTTGGGCAGCTCGGCCGCGCTGACGCTGTTGTTGGCGACGAACGCGCTGACGATGTGGGCGGCATTCTCTGCCAGGAAGTCATTCGAATCTTGATCGGCCACTGCCTGTCCTCCTGTTGTGCATGTTTATTGCAGCAGCTTGACACGCTATTCAAGAGTGACAGCGGGATAAAGTCTCACAAAACGGTCCATTTCGGCATTTCCCGTCAATGAGCAACAAACCGCCTAGGTTTCGGGCGGTTTTCGCCCGAAACCGTGACCGTGGCGGCGTCAGCTTTTCATCCGATATCCGGTCTTGAAGATCCAAATCACCGCGGCGAGACAGAGTCCAAGGAACAGGAACGTCATCCCCAGGCTGAGTCCCACACTCACATCGGACACCCCATAGAAGCTCCAGCGGAAACAACTCACCAGATACACAACCGGATTGAACAAGGTGACGGTACGCCAGAACGGCGGAAGCATGTCGATGGAATAAAAGCTGCCGCCAAGAAAGGTGAGGGGGGTGATGATCAGGAGCGGTACCATTTGCAGCTTTTCGAAGCTGTCCGCCCAAATGCCGATGACAAAACCGAACAGCGAGAAGGTGACGGAAGTGAGCACCAGAAAGCCCAGCATCCACACCGGATGATCGATGCGCAGATCCACGAACAGTGCGGCAGTGCCCAAGGTGATGAGGCCGAGGATGATGGACTTGGTGGCCGCAGCCCCCACATAGCCGATCACGATCTCCACCGCGGAGAGCGGCGCCGAGAGCAATTCGTAGATGGTTCCGACGAATCGCGGGAAATAGATCCCGAACGACGCATTGGCGATGCTTTGGGTCAGCAGCCCCAGCATGATGAGGCCCGGCACGATGAACGCGCCGTAGCTGACGCCGTTGATGCTGGTCATGTGCGAGCCGATGGCCGAACCGAACACCACGAAATACAAGGACGTGGAGAGGACCGGCGAGACGATGCTCTGGAGCAGCGTGCGCCGGGTCCGTGCCATTTCAAACATGTAGATGGCGCGAATGGCATGAATGTTCATGAGAAGACCCTTTGCGGCCGCGGACCGCGGGCATGGGGGATGCGAAGCTGACGCGCCAGGCGTCGGCAGGGGGCGGGCAGGCACTCCATCGTCCGGCTCATGGCGCCGCCCGCACCAGTCGCACGAAGATCTCCTCCAAAGAACTCTGCTGCGTCTGCAAATCGTTGAAGATGATGCCGGCGCCGGCCACGTCCTGCAGGAAGGGGGCGATGAAGGTGGGCGCGCCGGCGGTGTCGTAGGTGTAGGTCAAGGTTGTGCCATCCGCCGACAGGGTCAGGGGATGGGCGGCCAGCGATGCAGGGATGGCGGCCAGCGGCGTCGCCAGCTGCAGCGTCAGTTCCTTGCGGCCGAGCTTGTGCATCAGGTCTTGCTTGTTCTCCACCAGGATCAGTTCACCCTTGCGGATGACGCCGACGCGGTCGGCCATCTCCTCCGCCTCTTCCAGATAATGGGTGGTGAGAATGATGGTGACACCGGAATCGCGCAGGTCGCGAATCACCCGCCACATGTCGCGCCGCAGTTCCACGTCCACGCCGGCGGTGGGCTCGTCGAGAAACAGGATCTGCGGTTCGTGGGAGAGGGCCTTGGCGATCATCACCCGGCGCTTCATGCCGCCGGACAGGGTCATGATCTTGCTGCCCTTCTTGTCCCACAAGGACAGGTCCTTCAGCACCTTCTCGATATGCGCGGGACTTGCGGGCTTGCCGAACAGGCCGCGGCTGAAGCTCACCGTGTCCCACACGGTTTCAAAGGCGTCCGTGCTCAATTCCTGGGGCACCAGGCCGATGCGCGACCGGGCGGCGCGGTAATCGGTGATGATGTCGTGGCCATCGGCCTGGACGCTGCCGCCGCTGGGATTGACCAGCCCGCAGATGATGGAGATGAGGGTGGTCTTGCCGGCCCCGTTGGGTCCCAGCAGGGCAAAGATTTCGCCGCGCTGGATGTCGAGGGTGATGTCCGTGAGGGCGGAATGGCCGGACGCATAGGTCTTGGACAGACCGCGGATGGAAATGATCGGCTGCATGGGCGGGATATAGCCTGTTCGAACGTCGTTTGTGCGAAATTTGGGCAGATGGAGAGGCCCCGAGTGGCAGAGGCCGAGTTGCGGTACCGTGCCCTCGCTGCCCTCGGCGCGGTCTTGCTTTCATGTGCGGTAAACGACCGGCGGCCGGTGTCGCGTGCGGAGCTCCGCCGCCACGGAGCCCAGCCGCGCCAGGACCACTTCGCCTCGCATATGGCGCGCCGATCGGCGCGTACAAGAGCTGTGACCTTGCGGTAGTGGTCGGACTCCGCACCGCCACGATCGCCGGCTCCGTGGAACCGCGCACATCAAAACAGACATCCTCGCGCAAGGTGCGGGCACTACCACAGTCCCGGCTCCCCCAAAGCGAGCCGCGGCGCCGCGACCCCACGCACGCCGGGATCGGCCCTGGCATGCGGGTGCCGGGGCCGATCCATTCTCCCGCGCGGCCCCACATCACCGACGCCAAAAAGCTCCGCGGGCCGCGGCGGCTGGGCTACCATGCGCCGGCCCCACTCCTCGCTTTTGTGTTCCCATGCCTGATCTCGATGCCATCGACCGCAAGATCCTCGCCTTGCTGCAGGAGGATTGCCGCATCACCATGCAGGAGCTGGCCGCGCGGGTGGGCCTGTCCGCCTCGCCTTGCCACCGCCGGGTGCGGCTCATGGAAGAACGCGGGGTGATCGCCCGCCATGTGGCCATCGTGGATCAGGCGGCCATCGGCCTACATGTGAGCGTGTTTATCTCCATCAAGCTGGAGCGCCAGAAAGAGGAAGACCTGGAGCGCTTCGCCCAGTCCATCTCGGGCTGGGAAGAGGTGCTGGAATGCTATCTCATGACCGGGGCGCGGGATTATCTGCTGCGGGTGGTGGCGCGGGATCTGGCCGCTTACGAGGTGTTCCTGAAGACCAAGCTGACCCGGCTGGACGGCATCGCCTCCATCGAATCCAGCTTTGCCCTCAGCCAGGTGAAATATTCCATCGCGTTGCCGGTGTAGGCCTTAGCCGTCCCGCCCCTGGCCGAGGCCGGGCGGCACACGACATGCATCAGGGGAAAATGGCGGCGGGCCAGTCTAATGGCCTGCGCTGTCCCATGCGTCCGTGCGTACCACCCAGGAGTTGCCAATGGATCGCCGATCCGCCCTTTTCGCGTTTGCCTGTGCCGCGCTGTTCGCGCTCTTGCCGCCGGCGGCCCGGGCCGAGGACGGCCTTGATGCCATCATGGCGCGCAAGGTCATCCGGATCGCGGTGCCCACTGATTATCCGCCCTACGGCTTCGTCGGTCCGGACCTGAAGGCGCAGGGCCTCGACATCGCCATGGCCGAGCTGATCGGCGAGAAGATGGGGGTGAAGGTGGAACTGGTGCCGGTCTCCAGCGCCAACCGCATTCCCTATCTGCAGACCGGCAAGGTCGACCTGGTCATCTCGACCCTCGGCAAGAATGCGGAGCGCGAGAAGGTGCTGGACTTCAGCCATGCCTATGCGCCGTTCTTCCAGGCGGTGTTCGGCGCCAAGACGGTGGAGGTGAAGGGCCCCGCCGACATGGCGGGCAAGACCGTGGCGGTGACGCGCGGCGCCATGGAAGATCAGGAACTGGAGAAGGTGACCCCGCCCGGCGTGGTGGTGAAGCGCTATGAGGACAATGCCGCCACCGCTGCGGCCTATGTCTCCGGCCAGACCCAATTGGTGGCCATCAGTGCCGCCGCGGCTGGCACTATCATGCAGAAGAATCCGGGAATGAATACAGAATACAAATTCCTCATCAAGGATTCGCCCTGCTTCATCGGCCTCTCCAAGGGCGAGGACAAATTGAAGGCCAAGGTCAACGCCATCATCCTCGCCGCCAAGGCGGACGGGACCATCGATGCCATGACGCAGAAATGGCTGGGGCGTCCGGCTGGCGATCTGCCGCTGTGATCGGCCCTTCCGCTGACTGACGCAGGATGGCGGCGCGCATCGTGGGCGCGCCGCCTCATTTTATCGCGGGCCGATGCGCCTCAGGCGCCGGTCCAGCGCTTGAAGATGACGCAGGCATTCACGCCGCCGAAGCCGAAGCCGTTGGACAGCGCATAGTCCACCTGGGTGTGCCGTGCCTCCGGACCGATGAGGTCGAGGCCCGCCGCGGCCGGATCGGGCGTGGTGAGGTTGAGGGTGGGCGGCAGGACCCCGTCGCGCAGCGCCAGAATGGAGAAAGCCGCCTCCAGCGCCCCCGCCGCCCCGAGCAGATGGCCGGTGGCGGACTTGGTGGAGGAGATGGGCGGGCCGTTGTCGCCAAACACCGCGCGGATCGCCGCCAGTTCGCCCGTGTCGCCCACCGGCGTCGAGGTGGCGTGGGCATTGATATAGCCGATCTGGCCCGGCTCCAGCCCGGCCATGCCGAGGGCGGCGCGCATTGCCCGCTGGGCGCCTTCCCCATCCTCGGGCGCGGCGGTCATATGAAAGGCATCGGCGCTGGTGCCATAGCCGGCCAGTTCCGCGAGCGGCGTGGCGCCGCGCGCCAGGGCATGCTCCAGGGTCTCGATCACCAGAGCGGCGGCGCCTTCGCCCATGACGAAGCCGTCGCGGGCGGCATCGAACGGCCGGGAGGCGGCTTCCGGCGTGTCGTTGAAATTGGTGGACAAGGCGCGGGCGGCGGCGAACGAGCCGAGGCTCACCCGATCGATGCAGGCTTCCGCGCCGCCGCAGATCATCACGTCCGCCTCGCCGGAGCGGATCAGCCGCAGCCCGTCGCCGATGGCCTGGACGCTGGCGGCGCAGGCGGTGACCGGCGCGCCGAGCGGGCCCTTGAAGCCGTAGCGGATCGAGACCTGCCCGGCCGCCAGATTCACCAGGAAGGACGGGATCGTGAAGGGGGAGAGGCGCTTGGCGCCGCGCGCGTCCACCGTGCGCACCGCCTCGACGATGCCGTGGAAGCCGCCGACGCCGGAGGCCATGATGGTGCCGGTGCGCTCCAGATCCGCCTCGTCCTGCGGCTGCCAGCCGGCCTGCTCCACCGCCTGGCGCGCCGCATCGAGCGCGAACAGGATGAAGCGGTCCATCTTCTTGCGGTCCTTGACCGGTACCGTCTCCAGGTCGAAGCCGTGCGGATCGTCCGCCTTGGCCGGGACCACGCCGGCCACCTTGGCCTCCACGTCCGGCACCATGGCGTCCGGCAGCCGGATCAGACCCGAGCGCCCGGCGATCAGGCGAGACCAGACGGGCTCCACACCGCACCCCAAAGGCGACACGAGGCCGAGGCCAGTGACCACGACCCGCTGCGAAAAGGCCTTTGACATGAACGGAAGATCCTTGAACGAGGTCGGCGCCGCAGGCTGCCGAAGGGCAGGCCCGG
Source organism: Azorhizobium sp. (assembly GCA_965227945.1). Lineage (GTDB taxonomy): Bacteria > Pseudomonadota > Alphaproteobacteria > Rhizobiales > Xanthobacteraceae > Azorhizobium. The sequence continues at coordinate 1,829,430 of CBDDGQ010000006.1, forward strand.
CGTCGTCAGCCGGGGCGGGCGGTTGAGAGAAACACCGGAGGGACCCGGCAGGCAATGCGATGAACCGATCCTGTGGGCGGGCGGAACACGCGGAGGGTCAAGCGTGCGCCGCGGCCGGACGCTGCGGGGCCGTCCGGGTGCAGCGCTTGGACAGAGGCTAGTCTTGTCGCTATCATCGAGCAAGTAACTCATTCCCCCGCGGTCCTGTGCGCGCGGGGCGGTGGGGGCTGTGGCGGAAAGGCCCGTGCAGCGCGTCCCGAGCGGGGCACGCGCGGCGGTCCCCAGCCCCCGGCCGCACTGGCGGAGATGTCCATGACGTCCGGTTCTGATACCCCATCGCCCCCTGCCACGCCCGCGCTCTATCTCGATGATCTGTCGGTGGGCCAGCGTTTCCGCAGCGCCAGCCACGCTTTAGACGCGGCCCAGATCACCGAATTCGCGGGGGTTTTTGACCCCCAACCGTTTCACCTCGACCATGAGGCGGCGAAGGATACGCTGTTTGGGGGGCTTGCCGCCAGCGGTTGGCACACGGCGGCGGTGACCATGCGGCTGCTGGTGGGCGGCGGCGCCCCCATTGCCGGCGGCATCATCGGCTCCGGCGGCGAGATCACCTGGCCGCGGCCGACCCGGCCGGGGGATGTTCTCACCGTGGAGAGCGAGGTCATGGCGATCACGCCGTCGCGCTCGCGACCCGATCGCGGCCGGGTGCTGATGCGCAGCGAAACCCGCAATCAGGCCGGAGACGTGGTGCAGGTGCTGGTGAGCAATCTGGTGGTGCCGCGCCGACCCCTGGCCTAGAGCATTTCCCCGTTTCTTCGAATCGGTGAAAGTCTCTACCTCTCTGTTTTGTCGCGTTTTCTTCACGAGAGCCGGATCCACTTCGCTCCAAAACGCTCTAAGGGCGGTGCCCCGCCGGCCGGAGCCGGCGGGGGGTCTCAGAGGCTCGCCAACCAGCCCTGGGCGACGGTGAGGTCGGCCTGGGACAGGCCGTGGCCCACGGGCAGCACCTGATGGCGCAACCGCGCGCCCTGCTGGGTGAACTGGCGGGCCAGCCGGGCGGCGTTGTCCGCCGGCACGATGGGATCCACCGCCCCCGACAGCATCAGGATCGGCTTGCCGGTGAGGTCGCTCATCGGCGGGTCCGCCAGAGGCACCATGGCGCGGAGCAGAATGGCACCGGCCAAGGCGTCCGGGTCGAGGCTCAGCACCGCCGCGGCGATATTGGCCCCGTTGGAGAAGCCCAGCGCGATGGGCGCCGGCAGGTCATAGGCGGCCCGCGCCTCGGCGATGAAGGCGGCGAGGTCCCCGGCGCGGCGACGCACATCGGCTTCATCGAACACGCCTTCGGCGAGGCGGCGGAAGAAGCGCGGCATGCCGCCTTCCAGCACCGGCCCGCGGGGCGAGAGCAGCGCGGCGCCAGGAGCGAGGGCGCGGCCGAGGGGCAAGAGGTCATCCTCGTCGCCGCCGGTGCCGTGCAACAGGAGCAAAGGCGGCAGTCCTGGCGTGCGGGCCGGCTCGAAGCGATGGATGAAGGACAGGGATGCGGTGGAATGGGGTGACAACGTGGTCATGGCAACCTCCGGTGAGGTTGGAGGAATAGGGGTCGGGGCGGCCCGCCGGCCGCAAAGGGCAGGGCGGGCCGGCGGTCAGACGAGGACGGGCAGCACCTCTTCGATGGCGGTGCGGCGCGGCTCCAGGAAGGACGGCAGCTTCAGCGCGGCGCCGAGGCTGGCCACCGGCTCGTCGGCGGCAAAGCCGGGGACGTCGGTGGCGATCTCGAACAGGATGTGGCCGGGCTCGCGGAAGTAGATGGAGCGGAAGTAGTTCCGATCCTTCTGCTCGGTGGGCGCCAGGCCGTGGTTCTCGATCAGCTTGCGGGCCATCTCCATCTCTTCCGCGTCGTCCTTGGCGCGGAAGGCGATGTGATGCACCGAGCCGCCGCCCATGCGGGCGGGCAGGAAGCCGCCGGCGCCGCGCAGGTCGACAATGCCGCCGATCTGCGTCGCTCCCGCCCGGTAGCGCACCAGATCACCCTCGCGGGCGACTTCCGTGAAGCCGAGCACGTCGGTGAGGATGGCGCCGGTGGGGGCGGTGTCGGCCACCAGCAGGCTGGCGGAGTGGAAGCCGCGGATGGCGTAGTCGGCGGGCACGGTGCCGGCGGTCCAGGCAGGCTCGCTCTCGATGCCCGGCACGCCCACCAAAGCGAGGCGCATGCCGTCCACGTCTGTGAAGGGGATCACCTTCTCACCGAAGCGCTCGATCGGGGCCTGATGGGCGACGCCGTTTTCGACCAGGCGGTGCAGCCAATAGCCCAGCGCCCCTTCCGGCACCCGGAACACGCTCTCCTGCGTCTCGCCCACGCCCAGCCGGCCGGGTGCCACATGGGCCCAGGGGAAGAAGGTGAGGATGGTGCCGGGCTGGCCGGTCTCGTCGCCGAAATAGAAATGATAGGTGCCCGGGTCGTCGAAATTGACCGTCTTCTTCACCAGGCGCAGCCCGAGGACGCGGGTGTAGAAGTCCAGATTGCGCTGGGCGGGCCCGGCGATGGCGGTGATGTGGTGGATGCCGTGGGCGGTGGAGGTTGCGGTGGTCATGTCATGAACTCCGGTGGATCAGGTGGGGCCGGTCGGCGCCCTTGACCCCAGAGTTAGGCGCGCCGCGCCGCAGTGCCAGCAATTTCGATTGCGCTGGTGCAATACCGTTCGTGCATTCTTCGAAATTGCGTTGCGATCATGAAAGATGGACAGTCCGGCTCAAGTTGAAACGCACCGCATCCGATCGGGAGCGGTGCCATTCACACCCTTGAACGACAGGAGACTTCCATGATCGACACCCGCACCTCTCCCTATGGCGCCGCCCTGCTTCGGGTGGCCCTGGGCCTCATGTTCATCGCCCATGCGTATCTGAAGTTCGCCGTGTTCACCGTGCCCGGCTTTGAGGGCTACCTCACCCAGGTGGGCCTGCCCACGGCCCTGGCCTGGCCGATCATCCTGGGTGAGTTTATCGGCGGCGTCGCCATCCTGGTGGGGTTCTACGGCCGGGTGTTCGCTCTGGCTCTGGTGCCGCTGCTGCTGGGCGCGCTGTCGGTGCATGCGCCCAATGGCTGGGTGTTCAACGTGGCCGGCGGCGGCTGGGAATATCCCGCCTTCCTGGTGGTGGGCGCGCTCTCGGTGGGCCTGCTGGGCGACGGCGCCTTCGCGCTGAAGTCCGTGACCCTGGCGCAACTGGCGCCGGCCAAGCGGACCACCCGCACCGCCTGATCCGTTCCAGATATGCTAGAGGCGGCCGCGCAGGGTTCTGCGCGGCCGTTTTCGCATGGGCGGTCGGCCGTGGCACCGCGCCGGGAGGAGGGACCGATGGGAGAGCCGTTCAAGAATCTCGCGTGGGACGACTTCCGGCTCATCAAGGCGGTGGCCGAGGCCCGCGGCCTACCGGCGGCGGCGGCGCAGATCGGCGTCAACCATTCCACCGTGTTCCGGCGGCTGCGGCAGATCGAGGAGGCGCTGGGGGTGCAATTGTTCCTGCGCCATCGTTCCGGCTATGCCCTGACCCCGGCCGGGGAAGAGGTGGTGGCGCTGGCCGAGCGGGTGGATGCGGACATCACCTCGGTGACCCGCAAGATCGCCGGCCGGGAACTGGCCCCGGCGGGCGATTTGCGGGTGACCACCAACGATTCCCTGCTGGTGCATCTCTTGATGCCGCTGCTGGCCCGGTTCCGCCAGGCGTGCCCCAGCGTGCGGCTGGAAATGGTGCTGGGCAACCAGGCGCTCAATCTGTCCAAGCGGGATGCGGACGTGGCCATCCGCGCCACCGACACCCCGCCGGACAATCTGGTGGGCCGCCGCGTCGCCCGCATCGGTTGGGCGCTTTATGGGGCGGCGGCGGATTTTCCCGACCCCGCCGCCCTTCCCGGCCTGGACGTGGCGGCGCACGATTGGATCTCGCTGAGCGAGAGCTTCGGCGGGCTGCGGGTGGTCAAGGACATGCAGGCCCGCATCGCCCCCGAGCGCGTGGTCTACAAGGTCAATACGGTGCTGGGGCTGGCGGAAGCGGTGGAGGTGGGGCTGGGCATCGGCTATGTGCCCTGCTTCATCGCCGATGCGCGCCCGTCCCTGGTGCGTCTGGCCCCGCCGGAGCCGTCCTATGCCGCGGACCTGTGGCTGCTGACCCATCCCGATCTGCGCCACGCGGCGCGGGTGCGGGTGTTCCTAGATTTCATGGCGAGCGAGATCGCCCGGCACCGCGCCTTCCTCGAAGGCGTGCGGGAGGCCGCCGCTCCGGCGGATCCCGCCGGCGCCGAGGGGATGACGCCGGCCGGCTGAGGGCGACGGCGGGGTGAAGGCTCCTGCACTAATACTCGCGCGCGCACGCGAGGCGGTGGGGCGAGACGTGCAACGCCGGACCGCACGGCCCCGGTCACGATATCGGCATCGTGCGTAACGGCGGGCCGCAGCCGGACGTATCTTGGGGGAACGCGGCATCGGCCCCGCCGCCCTGCACCCCCTGCGGAAGGAAACCAGGCATGAGCCCCATCGCATCCCGTCGTCCGCTGCTGCCCCGCCGTCGATTTCTGATCCTGCCGGCCCTAGCCCTGCTGCTGGCTGCCCCTCTGGGGGCGGGCGCGCTGGCGGCCGAGGTGGCGACCCTGGTGCCGGCCCCCGCCCGCACGGCGCCGGAAGAGGGCGCGCAGAGCACCTTGGTGGTGGCCGGCGGATGCTTCTGGGGCGTGCAGGCGGTCTATCAGCATGTGAAGGGCGTCACCTCCGCCGTGTCCGGCTATGCCGGCGGCGCCAAGGGAACCGCGGACTATGACAAGGTGAGCACCGGCACCACCGGCCATGCGGAGGCGGTGCGCATCACCTACGACCCCAAGGTGGTGAGCGCGGGCGAACTGCTGCGCATCTTCTTCTCGGTGGTGCATGACCCGACCCAGAAGAACCGCCAGGGCCCGGACGTCGGCACGCAATATCGCTCCACCGTGTTCGTGGCCGATCCGGCGCAGCGGGCGCTGGTGGCGGACTATGTGGCGCAGCTGGGCGCCAGCAAGGTCTTCCCCCGCCCCATCGCCACCACCATCGAGCCGCTGACCGAATTCTATCCGGCGGAGGCCTATCACCAGGACTATCTGGTGCGCCATCCCGAGAGCTTCTACATCGTGGTCAACGATCTGCCGAAGGTGGAAGCCTTGAAGCGGCTGTTTCCGGCGGATTATCGCGAGACCCCGCAACTGGTGGGCGCGCGCTCCTGAGCGGCCAACCTGAGCGGCCAAGGGGTGGCCTGCCGCCCGATCGGCCCTGAAGCGGCCCGGCCTTGCGCCGGGCCGCCGGGGATCAGGCCTTCAGGCTGGCGGCCGTCTGGCCGAACAGAATGGAGCGGCTCTGCTCGTTCACCGAAGGCACATTGCTGATGGCGGCGCCCTTCTCATAGGCGCGCACCGTGGACGGGCGGGCCCGGATGGCGGTGAACCAGCGCTGCAGGTTGGGGAAGTCCTCGAGTTTCTGCTGCTGGCGCTCGTGCGGCACGATCCAGGGATAGGCGGCCATGTCGGCGATGGAATAATCCGTGCCGCCGATGAAATCGCGTCCCTCCAGCCGCCGATCCAGCACGCCATAGAGCCGGTTGGTCTCGTTGACATAGCGGGTGATGGCGTAGGGAATCTTCTCCGGAGCGTATTGGGAGAAGTGATGGTTCTGCCCGGCCATGGGCCCGAGGCCCCCCATCTGCCAGAACAGCCATTCCAGCACGGTGTAGCGGCCGCGCACGTCGGCGGGCAGGAACTGGCCGGTCTTCTCCGCCAGATAGAGCAGGATGGCGCCCGATTCGAACACCGAGATCGGCGCCCCGCCGCCCGGCGGATCGTGGTCCACGATGGCCGGCATGCGGTTGTTCGGGGCGATCTTCAGGAAGTCCGGCTTGAACTGCTCGCCGGCGCCGATGTTCACCGGCTTGATCTCATAGGGCAGCCCGGCCTCTTCCAGGAACAGCGTGATCTTGTGGCCGTTGGGCGTGGGCCAGTAATGGAGGTCGATCATGGTCCGTCTCCTTGACCGCGCCGGCCTCGGGGGCCGGGCGGGGCGCGGTCTCGCGCCGCGAAAGTGGCGGCAGATTGGCCCATCCCGGCGATGGGGGGAACTCCCCACCCCAAGGCACACGAATTCGTGTGCGCGCCTTGACGGGCGGGCGTCACCCCGCCCACAGACAGGCGTGCGCGCATCCGCGCGCTGCCTCTTTTCACCTCCTGCCGTTGAAGCCCATGTCCAAGACCACCCGCGCCACCCAGGCCCTGCAGGCCGCCGGCATCGCCTTCCGCACGGTGACCTATGACTATGATCCCTCGGCGGAGCGGATCGGCCTCCAGGCGGCGGAAGCCATCGGCGCCGCGCCGCACCGGGTGCTCAAAACGCTGATGGCGCTGGTGGATGGCAAGCCGGTGTGCGTGGTGGTGCCGTCCGACCGCGAAGTGAGCATGAAGAAGCTGGCGGCGGTGTTCGGCGGCAAGGCGGCGCAGATGATGCGCCCGGCCGAGGCGGAGCGCCTCACCGGCTATGTGGTGGGCGGCATCAGCCCGTTCGGCCAGAAGCGCAATGTGCCCACCGCCATGGAGGAGACCGCGCTGACCGAAGAGACGGTCTTTCTCAATGGCGGCCAGCGGGGATTACAGGTGGAAGTGAACCCGGTGGCCGCCTGCGCGGCGCTGAAGGCGACGGCGGCGGCTTTGGTGGCCTGAGCCGGGGCCCGTTTCTGATGGGTGTCAGGCGGTGGGGACCGCTGGCGTCGGGGTGGCATCCAGATCGGTCAGGGCAAGGAGATCGGTGCGCACCGATTCCAGCAGCGTCTCGGCCGCCTGGGGGTCGGACCCGGCCACGGCGCGGGCCAGGCTCAGCGCCCCCACCATGGCGCACAGCAGCGTAGTCGCCCGACGGCGCCGCGCCGCCGCCGCGGCGTCCGCCGGCAACAGGGCCGCCATGGCCTCGGTATAGGCCGCAACCCCTTCGGCAAAGCGGGCCTGCACGGTCTCGTCCTGGCGGATGATGTCGCTGGAGAAGGCGGCCATGGGGCAGCGCGGCGCCGGCCCGCCCACATGGGCGGGCGACAGATACGCAGCCAGATGCGCCTTGAGCCCATCGGTGGCGGCGGCGCGCGCCGCCATGCGCTCCAGGCTGTCGGCGAAGGAGGCGGCGCATGCTTCCGCCGCCAAGGCATCCTTGGAGGCGAAATGGCCGTAGAAGCCGCCGTGGGTGAGGCCGGCCTCCCGGGTGATCTCGGCAATGCCCACCCCGTCGAACCCCTTGGCGCGAAACAGGCGCTCCGCTGCCGCCACGATGGCGGCCCGGTTCTGCGTCGCCTTCTCGCGGGTCACTTTCATCTGGGTCTCCGTTTCACCTGGGTCTCAGTGCGCCGGAGGCGCGCTCCCGTCGCTTGACAGGTTTCATGATGAGCGTCATTTAAGCTGCAATGATGATTGATGTCATCATAAACCCCGGCGATCGGCAAGGGTGTCGGCCGGGGGTGCGCCCTGTGAAAGGCCCAGACATGGTCTCCCGCCTCCTCGCTGCCGCTCTGGCCCGCCGGAACATTCACTATGGCTGGGTGGTGGTGGCCGTCACCTTCCTCATCATGCTGGTCTCGGCGGGCGCCGTGGGGGCGCCCGGGGTGCTTCTGCTCCCCTTGCAGCGGGAGTTCGGCTGGTCCACCGCCGACATCTCCACCGCTCTGGCGGTGCGGCTGCTGCTGTTCGGCCTGATGGGCCCGTTCGCCGCCGCCCTCATCAACCGCTTTGGCGTCCGCCGGGTGATCCTGGTCTCCGCCAGCCTGGTGGCGGGGGGGCTGGGCCTGTCGCTGCTGATGACCCAGGTCTGGCAATTGGTGCTGCTGTGGGGCGTGGTGGTGGGATTTGGCACCGGCATGACCGCTTTGGTGCTGGGCGCCACCGTGGCCACCCGCTGGTTCTCCACCCGGCGCGGTCTGGTGATCGGTCTGCTCACCGCCAGCTCCGCCACCGGGCAACTGGTCTTCATGCCCGCTTTGGCCGCGATCTCGGCGGCGTGGGGGTGGCGCTGGGCGCTGGGCTTGTTGTGCCTGCTGCTGGTCGCCGCCGCCCTGGCCGCCCTCGTTTTGATGCGCGACCGTCCCTATGACCTCAATCTGGCGCCCTTCGGCGAGACCGGCCCCGCCGTGGCGCCGCCCCCGCCGCCCGCCTCGGTGATGACCGCCTCGCTGGACGCCTTGCGCCTGGCGGCGGGCACCCGGGTGTTCTGGGTGCTGTTCGCCAGTTTCTTCATCTGCGGCGCCAGCACCAATGGCCTGATCCAGACTCATCTCATCTCGCTATGCGCCGACTACGGCATTGCCGAAGTGAGCGCCGCCGGCATGCTGGCGGTGATCGGCGTGTTCGATTTCTTCGGCACGGTGGCCTCGGGCTGGTTGTCCGACCGCTATGACAATCGCTGGCTGCTGTTCTGGTATTACGGCCTGCGCGGGCTCTCCCTGCTCTATCTGCCCTTCTCCGACTTCACCTTCTACGGCCTGTCGATCTTCGCGGTCTTCTACGGCCTGGACTGGATCGCCACCGTCCCGCCCACCGTGCGCATGACCGCCGAGCGGTTCGGCCGGGAGAAGGCCAATCTGGTGTTCGGCTGGATCTTCGCCGGGCATCAGATGGGGGCCGCCACCGCCGCCGTCGGCGCCGGTTTCAGCCGCAGCCTGCTGGACAGCTATCTGCCGGCCTTCTTCGGGGCCGGGCTGCTGTGCCTCTTCGCCGCCGTGCTGGTGCGCACGCTCTCCCGCCCGGCGCCGGCGTCCGTGTCCTGAGGGGCCGGGGGATCCCCGGGCGAGGGAACCGGTACGCGCCAGCGGCCGTTCCTCGCACAGGGACCATTCATGAGGCCGCCATGACCAGCCGTGACGAGCAGATCCGCATCCAGGCCCACGCGCTCTGGGAGCAAGAAGGCAAGCCGGAAGGACGCGCTGAAGCCCATTGGGACATGGCGCGGGAGATCCTCGCCCAGAAGGACGGCTATCTCGACACCACCACCCCGGTGGCCGAGGCGGTGGAAGCGCCGGCGGAAGAGGCGGCCATCCAGGACAATCTGGGCAGTTTCCCCACTTTGACGGATCAGGACGAGCAGCAGCCACCGCGCAAGTGAGGCGGCGGGGATCTTCGGTGCGCCTGCGAGACGCCGGCGCGGGGGCAGGCCCGCAATCGCGGCCGGGGGGGCGCCAGACGCGCTAAACCGCCCAATTCCCCGGAATCCCCCGAAGAAAACTCATAAACCACTGAGAATGCTTCGGAATTATTTTCCAGCCTCGCCTGCGGCGGAGCTCCAAGACGCCGTTCGACGGCCCTCCGAGGGGGGTCCCGGGGGCGGAAACGGGCCCGGAACTGAGCCGACGACGTTTTTTTCAAAAATTCGTTCTCGGGGCCGAAACCCATTGCCAGCATTGGATTTGCAAGCCTCGGGACAGCCTCTGGCGGCATGCTGGAAAATGCCCGACAGACCCGGAAATCGGCATTTGCACACAGGCCCTTGCGGGGCCGCAAATCCTGATTAATTATGGGGTCACGGCGCCTCTGAGCCTCCGCTGTCCACAGCGAGGGTAGGAACCCTGTTTCCCGTTTTTCGGGTGTTGACAGGAAAAAGGGCGCCCCCTATAAACCGCCCAACGACGACGGGCCGCGGCGAAACGCGGTGCCGGCGCCGCCGACGCTCCTCACGACTTCGCTGTTGTGACCGCCGGTTGAATGACCGGATGAAGAGCTGTCGGTTCTGCTCTAGGGCGGAGGGGATTTGGACTGGACGGGCTTCGGCCTTTCGGGTTCTGCGATCTTCGGGCGTAGACGTTTCGGGGTTTAGGCCCCAAGGAGCTTCGGCTTCGGAGACTTTCGGGTCTCTTGAGATCTTCGGATCTCGTGCTGTTTGACAGGTTGAAGAGAAGAAAGAGAAACGTGGACGGCGGAGTCCTTGCGGGTCTCTTGGGTCTTCGGGAGTGATCCTGGGGGTTTGAGAGATCGAGAATGACTTCGGCGGTCGACGTAACTCCGGACTTTTTGCCTCGCGAGAGCGATGCAGATTGTTCCGACCTCGTCATAGATGAGAGTTTTACGTTTTGACTTAGCCAAATCAAACTCAATACAACTTGAGAGTTTGATCCTGGCTCAGAGCGAACGCTGGCGGCAGGCCTAACACATGCAAGTCGAGCGCCCAGCAATGGGAGCGGCAGACGGGTGAGTAACGCGTGGGGATCTGCCCAATGGTACGGAATAACCCAGGGAAACTTGGATTAATACCGTATGTGCCCTTCGGGGGAAAGATTTATCGCCATTGGATGAACCCGCGTCGGATTAGCTAGTTGGTGTGGTAAAGGCGCACCAAGGCGACGATCCGTAGCTGGTCTGAGAGGATGATCAGCCACACTGGGACTGAGACACGGCCCAGACTCCTACGGGAGGCAGCAGTGGGGAATATTGGACAATGGGCGCAAGCCTGATCCAGCCATGCCGCGTGTGTGATGAAGGCCTTAGGGTTGTAAAGCACTTTCGCCGGTGAAGATAATGACGGTAACCGGAGAAGAAGCCCCGGCTAACTTCGTGCCAGCAGCCGCGGTAATACGAAGGGGGCAAGCGTTGCTCGGAATCACTGGGCGTAAAGCGTACGTAGGCGGGTCGTTAAGTCAGAGGTGAAATCCTGGAGCTCAACTCCAGAACTGCCTTTGATACTGGCGACCTTGAGTTCGAGAGAGGTTGGTGGAACTGCGAGTGTAGAGGTGAAATTCGTAGATATTCGCAAGAACACCAGTGGCGAAGGCGGCCAACTGGCTCGATACTGACGCTGAGGTACGAAAGCGTGGGGAGCAAACAGGATTAGATACCCTGGTAGTCCACGCCGTAAACGATGGATGCTAGCCGTTAGGCAGCTTGCTGCTTAGTGGCGCAGCTAACGCATTAAGCATCCCGCCTGGGGAGTACGGTCGCAAGATTAAAACTCAAAGGAATTGACGGGGGCCCGCACAAGCGGTGGAGCATGTGGTTTAATTCGAAGCAACGCGCAGAACCTTACCAGCCTTTGACATGGCAGGACGATTTCCAGAGATGGATCTCTTCCAGCAATGGACCTGCACACAGGTGCTGCATGGCTGTCGTCAGCTCGTGTCGTGAGATGTTGGGTTAAGTCCCGCAACGAGCGCAACCCTCGCCTTTAGTTGCCATCATTTAGTTGGGCACTCTAAAGGGACTGCCGGTGATAAGCCGCGAGGAAGGTGGGGATGACGTCAAGTCCTCATGGCCCTTACGGGCTGGGCTACACACGTGCTACAATGGCGGTGACAGTGGGATGCAAAGGGGCGACCCCTCGCAAATCTCAAAAAGCCGTCTCAGTTCGGATTGCACTCTGCAACTCGAGTGCATGAAGTTGGAATCGCTAGTAATCGTGGATCAGCATGCCACGGTGAATACGTTCCCGGGCCTTGTACACACCGCCCGTCACACCATGGGAGTTGGTTTTACCCGAAGGCGTTGCGCTAACCCGCAAGGGAGGCAGGCGACCACGGTAGGGTCAGCGACTGGGGTGAAGTCGTAACAAGGTAGCCGTAGGGGAACCTGCGGCTGGATCACCTCCTTTCTAAGGATGATCTTTCAGTATCCCTTTGAACTTCGGTTCATCCGGATCTATCGGATCTCTTAGGATATCAGCTGGCCATTGGAACTGCCTCACGCAGTTTCGTGGACTGGCATTGGCGGGACACCGCCGTCTTCGTTTCTCTTTCTTCGCGGACAACGCTTGACGCCACAGGGTCGCCTGAGTGTCGGACGTGAATGGTCATTGACCGTTCATGCCTGATCGCTAAGGTACGGCCCGGTTTCGGGCCTGTAGCTCAGGTGGTTAGAGCGCACCCCTGATAAGGGTGAGGTCGGACGTTCGAGTCGTCCCAGGCCCACCACCATTCCAGTCGGTGGATCTGGCACGATCAGTTCGATGATCTTGGCTCAGAGCACTGCTTTCCTAAGGGGCCATAGCTCAGTTGGGAGAGCGCGTGCTTTGCAAGCATGAGGTCGTCGGTTCGATCCCGTCTGGCTCCACCATCCTCCAGAACGCCGGTCGCCGGTTTGTTTCCCCGTGATTGGGGAATGAACCTGGCGCCATTCTGGTCCTGGGTTGGTGCGTTTGTGTCCAAGCAACTCTCCTTGAAGCCATCGGGCTTTGGAGAGGCTGTCCGCGAAAATATGTTCTTGTTGGCAGGATCTGATGATCCTGTTCGACCTGGCTGTCTGACATTGTGAATCTGGGCATTATTCGATCTGCACTCCGAAAGGATTGCGGGTTGTGATGCGAACTCTGGTCCCCTGGATCAAGCTCGCAGACGCAATCACCGTGCGCTGACCGCGACGGGATCGGAAATGCTGAAGCTGGTCTTTAGAAATACCGTTCAGCCGTTTGGCTTTTCGAACTTCGGTTCGAAAAGTTTCAAGCCTCTGCCGAGGGGTGGGCATGGACGATGAGAGCAATCAAGTGGATTAAGGGCATTCGGTGGATGCCTTGGCGCTAAGAGGCGAAGAAGGACGTGGTACGCTGCGATAAGCTTCGGGGAGCCGCGAACAGGCTTTGATCCGGAGATTTCCGAATGGGGAAACCCACCTTCGATAATGAGAACTCCGAGGGCTTAGGCCTTCGGTGGTGTTGTAAGACATGACCGGGGCTGTGAGGCTTCGGATTTCTCATTATCATATGAAGGTATCTAATCCTGAATACATAGGGGTTAGAGGCGAACCTGGGGAACTGAAACATCTAAGTACCCAGAGGAAAGGACATCAACAGAGACTCCGTTAGTAGTGGCGAGCGAACGCGGATCAGGCCAGTGGCGAAAGAGAGATAATCGGAAACCGTCAGGAAAGCGGTGCCTTAGTGGGTGATAGCCCCGTACGAGTAAATATCTCTTTCGTCCTCGAGTAAGGCGGGACACGTGAAATCCTGTCTGAACATGGGGGGACCACCCTCCAAGCCTAAGTACTCCTTAGCGACCGATAGCGAACCAGTACCGTGAGGGAAAGGTGAAAAGCACCCCGACGAGGGGAGT
>CBDDGQ010000006.1:1847500-2227500 GCA_965227945.1 Azorhizobium sp.
AAGAGCACGCGTGTGCCGCGCTGTGACGAGGCGGCCTGGCGGATGGCGGGCATTTCCATGGCGGGCTGGAATGCGCTGCTGGCCCTCGGCCTGACGCTCCTCGCCCTGGCGGGCGCCTGCGCCCCGGCGCGGCGGGCCTGACCTTCAGCCGCGGGCGCTACGGATCCAGCTCGGTGTCCCAGTAGAGATAGTCCAGCCAGCTGTCATGCAGGTAGTTGGGCGGAAAGTGCCGTCCGTTCTGGTGCAGATCATGGACGCTGGGGTGATAGGGCTTCTGGGCCGGCCACATATGGGCATCGGCGGGCATCAGTCCGCCCTTGCGCAGATTGCAGGGCGAGCAGGCCGCCACCACGTTTTCCCAGGTGGTCTGGCCGCCGCGGGAGCGCGGGATCACGTGGTCGAAGGTCAGATCCTCGCGGGTGCCGCAATATTGGCAGGTGAAGCGGTCGCGCAGGAAGACGTTGAAGCGGGTGAAAGCGGGTTGTCGGGTCGGCTTGATGAAGGTGCGCAGCGAGACCACGCTGGGCAGGCGGAACTCGAAGCCCGGACTTCGCACCGCCTTGTCGTAATATTCGACAATATTCACCCGATCCAGGAACACCGCCTTGATGGCATCCTGCCAGGACCAGACCGACAACGGGTAGTAGCTCAGCGGGCGGTAGTCCGCATTCAGCACGAGAGCTGGCCACGCCCCTGGGGAAATCGCAGCGGTCAAGGATTGTACTCCTCGCCCTCCATCCAAACCGAATCGAGCACCGCCCGATGGCACGGGCGGATACTCTATAGGGACCATGTCACTCTTGTGAAGCCGTCGCGCGGCGCAGCGGCGCGCCGGCGCCGGCCGCCAGCCGCGCGGCGATGAACGCGCCCGCGTGATAGAGGGCGCCATCGTCGATGCCGTGGCCAAGGCCATGGCTCAGATGCCATTCCGCCGGCACGCCGGCTTCTGCCAGGGCAAAGGCGGAGGCGAACATGGCGTCCACCGGAATCAGCTCGTCCACGGTGCCATGCATGAGCAGCACCGGCGGCACGCTGCGGGCCGGACCGGCCTCCGGACGGGGCGGCAACAGGCCGGAGCACCCCACCACCGCGCCGGCCGCCTGCGGCGCGCTGATGCCCAGCGACAGGGCCATCATGGCCCCCTGGCTGAAGCCGAACAGGGCGAGGCGGTGAAACGGCAGGTTCAGCGCCGCTAGCTCTGCCGTGACGAATTGCATCAGGCCCGGCAGGGCTGCGGCGGTTCCGCGCACCAGTTCCTGCGGATCCCGCAACGAGAGCGGAAACCATTGCCGGCCCACGGGGGCTTCGACGCAGGGCTCGGGCGCGTGCGGGGCCACGAAGGCGGCGTGCGGCAGCAGGTCGGCCCAGGCGCCGCCGATGTCGATGAGGTCGCGCCCGTCAGCGCCATAGCCATGCAGCAGCACCACCAGCGCCTCCGCGGGGCGGCCCGAGCGGGGGGCGAGGCGAGGTCCATCGAGTGAGGGCATCAGGCGTTCCGGGCGGGAGGGAGCGGGCGGCGACAGGCCGGGCGGGCTGTCAGACGGGCGCGCCCAGGCGGGCGCGGCGGGCGCCATAATAGGCCCACAGAAGTTGCGCCGCCACGCCGCGATAGGGCCGCCAGTCCTCGGCGATGGCCGCAAGCCCCATGGCCGAGGCCCGTCCCGGCAGGCCGAAGGCCTCCCCCGCCGCCACCTGCAGGGCGAGGTCGCCGTGGGGAAAGGCATCGCTGCGGCCGAGGCAGAACAGCAGATAGATGTCGGCGGTCCACAGGCCGATGCCCGGCAGGCGGGTGAGATAGGCCGCGGCAGCATCCGCCTCCAGGGTCTGCACCACCGCCAGATCCACCGTGCCGGCCTCCAGGGCGCGGGCGATGCCGGTGAGGGTGCGGATCTTGGGGGCGGACAGGCCGGCGGCCCGCAAGGCGGAGGGGTCCGCCGCCAGCAATGCGGTCACCGTGGGCGGCCCGCCCAGGGCGACCTCCAGCCGGGCGGAGATGGCACGGGCGGCGGCGACGGACAGCTGCTGGGCCACCACCACGCCGGTGAGGCCGGCGAAATCCGGCGCCCGGCGGCGCAAGGTCAAGGGCCCGGCGGCTTCGGCCAGCGGCGGCAGGCGGTCGTCCAAGGCCAGCAAGGCGGCCAAGGCAGCATCGAAGACCGCCTGGTCGGCCAGATAAATTTCCAGATCCGCGGTCTGCGCCATCTCGTCTCCCTCGCCTGTCGGCCGGCGGCGTGCCATGACACCGAGGTCATGACCTTTGTCTGCCGCTTCGCCCCCAGCCCCAACGGTCTGCTGCATCTGGGCCACGCGTATTCGGCCCTGGTGAATCATGCGGCGGCGGATGCGGCGTCCGGGCGCTTCTTGTTGCGCATCGAAGATATCGACACCACCCGATGTCGTCCGGAATTCATCCGCGCCCTCACCGAGGATCTGGCCTGGCTGGACATCCTGCCTGCAGAGCCGCCGCGCCGCCAGAGCGCGCACTTCGCCGATTATGCGGCGGCGCTGGCGCGGCTGGAGGCGCTGGGCCTCGTCTACCCCACCTTCGAGACCCGCGGCGAGATCGCCCAGGCGGTGCTGGCCAAGGAAGCGCAGGGCCACCCCTGGCCGCGAGATCCCGACGGCGTGCCGCTCTATCCGTTCAGGCGCAGCGATCTGCCCGAGGCCGCCCGGCGGCGGCGGCGCCGGGATGGCGATGCCTATGCGCTGCGCCTGGACATGGGGCAGGCCTGCGCCCTGGTGGGCGGTCCGCTTACCTTCCAGGAAGCCGTGAACGGTCCGCTGGCCCCGCCGCGGCGCGTGGTGGCCGATCCCGCCCGCTGGGGCGATGTGGTGCTGGCGCGCAAGGACGTGCCGTCCAGCTATCATGTGGCGGTGGTGGTGGATGACGCGGCGCAGGGGATTTCCCATGTGATCCGCGGCCAGGACCTCTATGCCGCCACCGCTGTGCATCACCTGCTGCAGGTGCTGCTGGGTCTGCCGCAGCCGGTCTATCACCACCATCGGCTGGTGCGCGATGCGGAGGGGCGCAAATTGTCCAAGAGCACCGGGGCGGCGAGCCTTGCGGCGCTGCGGGCGGTGGGCACCAGCCCGGTCGAGGTGCTGGAGCTGATCGCCCGCAATCTCGCGCCGCCGCCGGCTCAGCCCACGCCCAGCACGTAGAGCCAGAAGGTGATGGTGATGAGGCCGAGGCCGGTGGACAGCGACACCGCACTCGAACTGGTGGCCACCCCCACGCCGTAGCGCTGGGCCAGCAGATAGGCATTGATGCCGCACGGCATGGCCGCGAACAGCACCGCCACCCCGGCCCAGACCGGCGGCATGGGCAGGATGCGGGTCAGCCCCAGCACCAGCAGAGGATGCACCACCAGCTTCAGGCCGCAGATCACCGCAGTGGGCCGCAGGTCGCCGGACACGCCGTAGCGCTTCAAGGCCAGCCCGAGCGAGACCAGCGCGCACGGGGTGGCGGAGGCAGCCATCATGTCGAGGATCTGCTTGGCGACGCCGCTGGTCTGGAAGCCGAACACCCGCGCCAGCGCGCCCGCATAGATGCCCAGCAGGATGGGGTTGAAGGCGAGCGACCGCACCAGTCGCTTCACCGTGACCATGGAGAAGCCGGAGCCGCCCTCCACCAGCACGGTTGCGGCCACCAGCATGATCGGCAGATGCACCGCGATCAAAAGGAACAGCGGCACCGCTCCCGCCTCGCCATAGGCTTTCAGGATCAGCGGCACGCCCACGAACACGGTATTGGCCTGACCGGCGGCAAAGCCCTGGATCACCGCTTCCGTATGGCTGCGCTTGAACAGCTTGGCGGCGATGAAGCTGGCCATGCCGAACACCGCAAACGCGCCGGTAAAGTAAGCGATCCAGTAACCCCAGGGCTGGGCATCGGGCAGCTGGCTCTCGGCCAGGGTCTTGAAGATGAGGATCGGCACCGCCAGGCTGAACACATATTCCGCCAGCCCGTCCGAGGCGGTCTCGCTCACCAGCCGGGTGCGGGCCGCCACATAGCCGAGGCCCACCACGCCGAACACCGGCAGCACGATCACGGCAAGGTCGGCGAGGATCCCGCCCATGCTGCCCAGGTTCGCCATGGGAGAAAGTCAGGCGGCCGCGGTGAGCGGCGCGCTCCTGTTCTGGAGGGCGGGAGCGGCCAGCGCCATGGCCACATCGGACACCGGCACCATGACCCGCAGCCGGTTCTCCAGCCGCACGGCCAGATCGGGCGTGGCGGTGAATTCCAATTCCACGGCCAGGGACTCCGGCCCGTGGGCCACATCGATGCGATGCGGCAGCACGTCGTGGATCACGAACGGCTCCAGCAGGCGCAGCAGCACATTGGCATCGGGCGTGGCTTCCACCACGAGGCGATAGACGGCGACGCCGGTGGGCGCGCGAGACAGGTCAGACATGGGAAAAATCCGGACAGCGAGACGGGAGATGCGATTCAGCGGACCCGGCCGACAGAGTCGACCGGGCGGAGAATTCGCAGGGTCGCCGCAAGGGCGAGCCGGATCTCGGAGCCGGAGATGAACATGGGCGAAACGTTTAGGCCCCCGCCGGCCTCGCGTCAACGCTTTGTGGCTTGCGGGCGCGCAGACCGGGCCGCTCGCGGCAAGGTGTTTGGGCCCGGCGACCCGCTGGGCTAGACTGGTGACCCGCCGGACAACCAGTCCGGCGGCCTGTTCGCGCCCCTGACGCGGCGCGGCCGGGACACCGTCCGGGACTATCCCGCGAGGGCATCCTCGCGGCGCATCCTGGCGGGAGCATCGCACGGGAACATCGCATGAGCGCGCACCCCGAAGGCATGAAGATCCAGGCCGGCGCGGCGACCGCCGCCGGCCGCGACGACGCGCACCCTCTGGCGCGCCGCCTGGCCATTGCCGGAGGGGTCGCCGGCCTGGCGGCCCTGCTCGCCGGCGCGGTGGTGCTGTGGATGCGCCATGGCGTCGCGATCTTCATCGACACGGTGGCGGCGGGTGTCGCGACGTGCTTTTGAAGCCGCACCGGTCCCCCGCCGCATCCCTGCTGTCTACGGAACTTTCAGATCCATGGCTTCCTTGTCGCCCCGCACCAAGATCATCGCTTTGTTCAGCGCCTTCGCGTCCGGCGCCCTGCTGCTGGTGGTGGGCGTCACCGCGCTGATGCCGGAGCGACCGGGCGTGGCCACGGCCTCGCTGGTGGGCGGGCCGTTCGTGCTGGTGGACCAGGATGGCGCGAAGGTGTCCGAGGCGGCCCTGAAGGGCAAGCCGACGCTGCTGTTCTTCGGCTTCACCCATTGTCCCGACGTCTGCCCCACCGCGCTGTTTGAGATCTCCGAGATCTTCAATGCGCTGGGCCCCGACGCGGACAAGGCGCGGGCGGTGTTCGTCACTGTGGACCCGGAGCGGGATACGCCGGACATCATGAAATCCTACGTCTCCAGCTTCAATCCGCAGGTCCGCGGCTTCACCGGCACGCCGGAGCAGATCGACGTCATCAAGAAGGAATATCGGGTCTATTCCAAGAAGGTGCCGCTGGCCGGCGACGACTACACCATGGACCACACGGCGGTGATCTATCTGCTGGACAAGAACGGCAGCTTTGTCGCCCCCTTCAACACCAAGCGGCCCCCCGCCGAGGCCGCCGGCGAGCTCAAGCGGTTCCTGTGAGCGGACGCCGCCGGCCGAGCCCGTGCTCGGTCTTCTGCCACCAGTGGGGCCGCGTCACCAATTGCACCACCGCCCCCCAGGCGGCCACCGACATCAGCAGCCAGTAGAGCGGCAACGAGACCAGGATGGTGGCGACCGGCAGCATGCCGCGCCGGTGCAGCCCGAGCCCGGCGGTCATCGCCGCCGCCCCGTAGCCCACGGCCAGATTGGTATAGGACAGCGCCGAGGCCGCCACCCCGATGGCACTGGTGGAGGGCATCAGGAACACCCCGCTCAGCATGTCCCCCGCCAGCACCAGCAGGCAGAAGGGATGCAGCAGGGCCGAGGCGAACGGACCGACGGTCAGCAGCCCGAGCGCCACCGTCCGCCACAGGCCCAGATCCCGCACCAGCGCGCGCGGGCGCCGGCCATGCACCAGGATGGTCTGCGCCCATCCCTTGAGCCAGCGCGTGCGCTGGCCCATCCAGGCCCGGCGTGAGATCGGCGCCTCCTCCTCGGTGGCCGAGGCGATCACCGCGATGCCCCAGCCGGCGCGGGCCAGCCGCACCCCCAGATCGGCATCTTCGGTGACATTGTAGGGGTCCCAGGCGCCCACCTTCTCCAGCACGTGGCGGCGGAAATGATTGGAGGTGCCGCCCAGCAGGATCGGCAGCCCCAGGCCCGCCAGCGCCGGCAGCAGCACGTCGAACTGGCCGGCATATTCGGCCGCGAAATGACGGCTGATCCAGCTGTCGCGGGCATTCTCGATGGTCAGGCGCGCCTGCACGCAGCCGACGGCCGAACCGGCGCCGCGAAACGCGGCCAGGGCGCGATGCAACTGGTCCGGCGCCGGCACATCCTCCGCGTCATAGACCGCCACATAGCTGCCGCGGGCAAAAGCCAGAGCGGCATTCAGCGCCTTCGGCTTGGTGCGGGGGCCGACGGCAGGGGCCACCACCACTTCGAACCAGGGCGGCAAGCGCATCTGCCGCAGCCGGGCATGCATGGGGGCATCGTCCGGCTCGATGGCCAGCTTGATGTCGAGCTTCTCGGGCGGATAGTCGAGGCGCCGCAGCGCCGCCACCAGCCGCGGCAGCATGCCCACCTCGCGATAGAGCGGCACGATGAGGGTGTAGACCGGCAATTGCTGGTCGCTCAGGCCCAGCGGCACTTCCGGGGGCGGCTCGATGAAACAGGCACAGATGCGCAGCACCGCGCCGGCCAGGAACACCATCGACAGCAAGCTGACCAGCAGCAGAACCACCGATGCGGGCGCCACCAGCAGCGCCGCCATCAGGCTCGCACCGGCCATGGCCAGCAGCGGCACCATTCGCCGCGAGGGCGTCAGGCCGGCGGCGGACAGGTGCGGATGCCGGGTCTTGAGGCCGAAGGCGGCCTCATGGCCCAAGGCGCGCGCCGCATGCCGGACAAGGTGCGCCTGCAGCCGCTCGCGCGCCACCACCCGCGCCCGCCCCGCCAGGGTCGGGTCACGCGCGAGGGCCCGGGCGAGCCGGCGGGCGCCCTGGCCGCGGGCGGCACAGGTGTAGTGCACCCCGGCGCCCGGCCCCGGCTCCTGGAGGATGCCCAGGCGCAGAATGGCCGGGGCCACATCCAGCAAGGCCTGCGGCGTGCGGTCCAGCGGATCCACCGCCAGTCCCAGATGGGCGGCCAGATGCCCACAGGCGGCGTCCGGCGATAGGCGACCGGCGCAGATCAGCGCCTCATCACCGCCCACCCCCACCGCGCGGGCGCGCCGCTCCGCCCAGGCCAGAGCCTCCTCCGGCACATGGCCGTGCAGCGCCGCCAGTTCGACCGGCAGGGTCGCTATTGGGGCGGGTGCGGTCTCCGGCGGGGGGCGCACGTCCGCCGCGGACTGCGGCGACGGGCGGGGCTGAGGTCTGGACAGACCGGCGGAAACCGGGTTCAAGCCGGGGCGGACGGTCGGGTCCGACGCCGGCCCTTCGGCGCGGACGGGCCGGGGACCGGGCCCAGGGGCTGTGGCGGCGCCGATCGGCTGCTTGCGGTGACCCCGCGCCTCGACCACCATGGTGCTCTCCCCCCGGAGACCCGATAGGCATGACGGTAGTATGGCACATCCATCCGCGCTAGCCCTTTCGATGCCTGCGGCTGCCCGATCGGCGCAGCACACGGCACTGCGCCTGCGGCGGGTCGTTCTGGCCCTGGCCGTGGCGGGGCTGGCGCTGGGCCCGGGGCATGGCGCGGTGGCCCAGGTGCCGGGTCAGGCCAAGGCGCAGGGGTCGGCCTCGAGCGGGGCTGCCGGGGCCGGGCCGGTGGTGCCCAGCTTCTGGAACGCCGCGCGCCGGCTGGAGCGGCCGGACGCCACGCGCCTGCCGACCAACATCCGGTTTCTGACCACCGACGATTATCCGCCGTTCAATTTCACCGGGCCGGACGGCGGGCTGATCGGCTTCAACGTGGACATGGCGCGCGCCGTCTGTGCCGAGCTGGGGGCCACCTGCACCATCCAGCCGGTGGCGTTCGACACGCTGCTTGAGGCGCTGGAGCAGAACAAAGGCGATGCCATCATCGCCGGTCTCGCCGCCACCCCGGCCAATCGCGGCAAGGTGGATTTCTCCGAGCATTATCTCGGCACCCCGGCGCGCTTCGCCGGCCGCGCCAGCCTGCAGATGAGCGCTGCGACGCCCAGCGCCGTGGCCACCAAGAGCGTCGCTGTGGTGGCCGGCACCGCCCACGAGGCCTATCTGCGCGCCTTCTTCAACGAGGCGGCGATCCGCCCGTTTCCCGACGCCGCCGCCGCCCGCGCGGCGCTGATGTCCGGCAGCGTGGACCTGCTGTTCGGCGACGGCATCGGCCTGTCGCTGTGGCTGAACGGCACCCAGGCCAATGGCTGCTGCCGCTTCATTGGCGGCCCGTTCACCGAGAGCCGCTATTTCGGCGACGGCCTCGCCGTGGCGGTGCGCCCCGGCAATGACCAGATGCGCCGCGCCATCGACTACGCCCTGCAGCGGGTGTGGGAGAAGGGCGTCTATACGGACCTTTATCTGCGCTGGTTTCCCATCGGTTTCTACTGATCCAGCGCGCGACAGGCGGCTCCCGCAAGGGAAATCAGTTGTCGCAATCGTGTGTGGCGCGCGCCGCCGCGCCCGCTGAGATGGGACGCGCCCGCCGCTGCGGCCGGGCCTTGCGTGGAGAGCTGCATGTTCCTGTCCTCGATCCCCCGTTTCGCCCTGGCACCAGTGGTGATGGCGATGGTCGCGGCGACCGTCTCGGCGTCCCCGGCCGCGGCGCAGACAGCGCCGGCCACCGTGCGCGGCGCCATTGCCGCCATGGACGGTCCCGTCCTCACCGTCACCACCCGCACCGGCACCACGGTGAAGGTGAAGCTGGCGGAGACCGTGGCGGTCACCGGCCTTGCCCCCATCGCCCTCGCCGACATTCCCACCGACGCTTATGTGGGCGTGGCGGCGGTGCCCCAGGCGGGCGCTGCGGCAGGCACGCCGGAAGTGGCGGTGTCCATCCATGTGTTCCCGGCGGCGCAGCGCGGCGCGGGGGAGGGCACCCGGCCCTATGACGTGGCGCCCAATTCCAGCATGACCAATGGCGCGCTGGCCCAGAAGCTGGTGGAGAAGGACGGCCAGTTGCTGACCATCGCCTTCAAGGGCGGCGAGAAGCAGGTGCTGGTGACGCCGCAGACCTCGCTGGTGAAGTTCGAGCCGGGCACCCGCGCCGAACTGAAGCCCGGCGCCCAGGTGCTGTTGCGCACCACCCCCGGCGCCGACGGCCTGCCCGAGACGGCCCGGGTCCTGGTGGGCCGAGATGGCGTCGTGCCGGCGCTCTAGGCCCGGCGTTCGCGCGGTCTGCCCGGCCTCCGGGCGGACCCCATCCGCCCCACGGGGCGACTGATACGCTTCAATTTTCGGCCCACATGCACTAGAGCAGGGACGCGCGATGGCCGGCTCACGGCCCCGCGCGCCCCGACGCGAGCTTGGCCGCGCGTGCGTTCTCCAGCGCCGCACAGCGAACCGCGCTGCATTCCAGGCTGCGCCCGACCGCGGGCGCCCCTGACCGGAGACCTTGCATGACCACGGCGCCCGCCCCCATCGACCTCACCGCCCCCGAACTGCGCACGTTTGCGGAAACCGCAGGCGCCTGGCCGTTCGAGGAAGCGCGCAAGATCGTCGAGCGGCTCAAGCGCAAGCCCAAGGATGAAGTGCTGTTCGAGACCGGCTATGGCCCCTCGGGCCTGCCGCACATCGGCACCTTCGGCGAAGTGGCGCGTACCACCATGGTGCGCCATGCCTTCCGCGTGCTCACCGAGGACAAGATCAAGACCCGCCTCCTGTGCTTCTCCGACGACATGGACGGCATGCGCAAGATCCCGGACAACGTGCCGGATCGCGCCGCGCTGGAGCCTTATCTCCAGATGCCGCTGACCTCCGTGCCCAATCCGTTCGGCGGCGACTATCTCAGCTTCGGCGACCACAACAACGCCATGCTGCGGCGCTTCCTCGACACCTTCGGCTTCGACTACGAATTCGCCAGTGCCACCGACTATTACAAGTCCGGCAAGCTCGACGCGGTGCTGCTCAAGGCGGCGGAAAAGTATGACGCCATCATGGGCGTGATGCTGCCGACGCTCGGCGAGGAGCGCCAGGCCACCTACAGCCCGTTCCTGCCCATCTCGCCGGTGAGCGGGCGGGTGCTGTACGTGCCGCTGAAGGCGGTGGACGCGAAGGCCGGCACCATCACCTTCACCGACGAGGACGGGGTGGACAAGACCGTTCCCGTCACCGGCGGCCAGGTGAAGCTGCAATGGAAGCCGGACTTCGGCGCGCGCTGGGCAGCCCTTAGCGTCGATTTCGAGATGTTCGGCAAGGACCATCAGACCAACGCCCCGGTCTATGACAAGATCTGCGAGATCCTCGGGGGCACCGCGCCGGAGCATTATGTCTATGAGCTGTTCCTGGATGAGAACGGCCAGAAGATCTCCAAGTCCAAGGGCAACGGCCTGACCATCGACGACTGGCTGACCTATGCCAGCCCGGAGAGCCTGGCGCTCTACATGTTCCAGTCGCCGCGCTCGGCCAAGAAGCTGCATTTCGACGTCATTCCGAAGGCGGTGGACGAGTATTTCAACTTCCTCGCCCGCTATCCCGCGCAGGACTGGAAGCTGCGGCTGGGCAATCCGGTGTGGCACATCCATGCGGGCGCGCCGCCGGTCATCGACATGCCGGTTTCCTTCACCATGCTGCTCAACCTCGCCTCGGCTTCCAATACCGAGGACGAGAGCGTGCTGTGGGGCTTCCTGAACCGGCATGTACCGGGCGTGTCGGCGGCCACCCATCCCAAGCTGGCCGAGCTGGTGGGCTATGCGGTGAAGTATTTCAACGCCTTCGTGAAGCCCAACAAGGTGTTCCGCGCCCCCGACGATGTGGAACGCGCCGCCCTGGAGGCGCTGGACGCGGCGCTGGCGGCCATGCCGGCCGCGCCCACGGCGGACGACGTGCAGAACGCGCTCTATGACGTGGCCCGCCCGATCCCGCGCTATCAGGACCTCAAGGCCAAGGGCGCCACGCCCGAGCGGCCGGGCGTCTCGGTGGAATGGTTCAACGCGCTCTATCAGACCCTGATCGGCCAGGACCGCGGCCCGCGCTTCGGCTCCTTCGTCGCCATCTACGGGGTGGACGAGACGCGAACGCTGATCAAGGCGGCGCTGGATGGGGCGCACGCCTAGAATCTCGCCCCTGGTCTACGAGCCGGCTCAGCCGGTCGCGGTCTTGCGCGGCCGGCCGCCCTTGCGGCCATTTTCGCGAGAGCTGGCGGTCTTGGCGGCGGTTCGGGCGCGCCCGCCCGTGCTGCCGAGCTGCTGCGCCATCCAACGGGTCGAGCCGAACACCCCTTGCAGCAGGGCCGGCACATAGACATCGGCATTTAATTTCGGCCAATGCAGGCCGAGCCCCGCAGGGCTGATCTCGATCTCGCTGAGATCGTATGGCGAGGCGCCGGACAGCCCCTCTACCAGTCCGACCGGGATGGTGATCTCAACGCCTGAGCTCAGCCGCACCACCAGGCGGGAGGTGCGGCGAACAAAACGGGCGGCGACGGCGCGCGTCGTCTCCTGGCCGGCGGCCATGCGCCGTTCCGCCTCGGCGAACGCCTCTTCAGTGATCGCCATGGATCGCCCTCCATTCCTCGCACAGATCAGCCACCGCTGCATCCAGATCGCTCTTGATCCGGCCCGCGTCGGACCGGCTGAAGCCATAGATCTCGCGCAGTTCGCTTGGCCCTTCCGGGCAATGCAGAACAAAAACCGCTTCGCCGCCGATCCCGATGACATGCACATGGGCGGGCCGATGATCATTGGGATAGATCGCCACCCGCAGACCCTTCAGGCGCAGGACTGTTGGCATTCGCCCACCCTATCAAAACCTAACCGGTTCGGATAGGGGTGCGGCGGAAGCGCCATGCCTGCCGGACCGGGTGCTCCGTGCTTTCAAACTTCATCAACAGAATGTATGATTAAAAAGAGTAACGGCTTTCATCTGTAATTTGGAGGGATCCATGACGCTGCGCCTGGGGGACATCGTTCCCGATTTCACCGCCGAGACCACCGAAGGCCCCGTGAGCTTCCATGAATGGCTGGGCAACAGCTGGGGCATCCTGTTCTCGCATCCGAAGAACTTCACTCCCGTCTGCACCACCGAGCTGGGCCAGGTGGCGCATCTGAAGGGTCAGTTCGACAAGCGGAACGTGAAGGTCATCGGCCTGTCGGTGGACACGCTGGCCAATCATCCGAGCTGGGTGGCGGACATCAAGGACGCCACCGGCGCCCAGCTCAACTTCCCGCTGATCGCCGACAGCGACAAGAAGGTCTCCGACCTCTACGATTTGATACACCCCAATGCGAGCGACACTGCCACCGTGCGCTCGGTGTTCGTCATCGGGCCGGACAAGAAGCTGAAGCTGACGCTCACCTATCCCGCCAGCACCGGCCGCAACTTCCAGGAAATCCTGCGGGTGGTGGACAGCCTCCAGCTCACCGCGCAGCATTCCGTCGCCACCCCGGTGGACTGGAAGCCGGGCGAGGACGTGATCATCGTCCCCTCCGTCTCCGACGAGGCCGCCAAGGAGAAGTTTCCGGCGGGCTGGAAGACGGTGAAGCCCTATCTGCGCATCGTCGCCCAGCCGGACACCGCCTCGGCCTGATCGCGGCCGGCCGCCGTTTCCGGCGGACCGGAGCGGGGGGCCTTGGCCCCCGGCACGCATGGGATCGCCGTCCGTCTGCGCCGGCTGATCGGCCGGGCGGGGCGCGGCGCCACGCCACGCCGGACTCAGCCCGGCTGGATCGCCCCGATGTCGCGACTGCGCGCCAGGCGGCGGAGCAGGCGGCGGACCTCCGCCGCCTTGCGGCTGAACGTCCCAGGCGGCGGCTGCCGCGGCGGGGGCGGCTCACCGGGATGCGGCAGGCCCATGTCGAAATCCATGCGGGCGTAAAAGCCGGCATAGCGGGTGAGGAACAGCGCCTGCGTCGCCGCATCCATCTGCCGGTAGCGCCGGGCTGTGCCGACGTTGAACTGGCCGATGGTGCCGCGGTGGGCAAAGGGCGCCAACACCCGCCCGATGTCCACGTCGACGCCGATCTGTGCCGCCACCCGGGCGATGGTGGACTCGGTGTCGAAGCAGATCTGATTGTAGGTGAAGACTTCGGTGTTGGTGACCGCGGCCCAGCGCTCGAACACCGCAATCTGCTCATCGATGGATATGAGCGTGTCCAGCGGGTCGCCCACCTCGGAGAAGGCCTCTTCCCCGCGCGCCCGCGCCCGCCGGCCGTGGTCGGTCATGGACAGGGCCATCTCCCGCGGATCGCGGATGCTGGCGCTGGCCAGCACGTCGCCCGCCGCGATGCGGCGCGCCACCTCGGGATGCAGGTCACCGTGCGTCTTCAGCACCACAGGATGTCCGCGCGCCGCGTCGCAGACGCGGTCAAGGAGGTCGGGGCTGATGGCGTCGTAATAGTTCGACGTCTCCAGCGCTGCCCGGTGTCGGATGCGGCAGAAGCCAAGGCCGCTGACGGTCAGGATCTCCTCGGTAAGCTGATACAAATACGTGCTGGCGGACTTGGTCACGCCGTAACAAATGTAGAGCATTCTGGCCCAGGCAATTCGTGGGTCCACCACCGTCAAGTGTCCCGTTGACCGTGCGTGATGTCAAGACCGGGCGGCGTGCCGCGCCATTCGGCGTCGACCGGCGTGCCTTGACAGCCCGGGCGCCCTGCTTAGGTTGTCCCGCTGGTGCCCCGGTCGCGATTGGGTAGGAATGATCTATATCTGTTACGGCCCGACCAAGTCCGCCAGCACGTATCTGTATCAGCTCACCGAAGAAATACTGTGCGTCTCCGGGGCGGGATGTGGGCGAATCCGGCGCGAGGGCGGCCGGAAACTGGAGAACTACTACGATTTCATCAGCGGGCCGTTCCTCGACCGCGTGGAACGTGCGGCGGGCGGGCGTCCCATCGTCCTGAAGACCCATGGCGCGCTCCGGCCCGAGGTGGCGCAGCGCATCGGGGCGGGCGAGATCCTGGCCAGCGTCAGCATCCGGGATCCGCGCGAGATGGCCCTGTCCATGGCCGACAACGGCGCGCGGGCCCGCCAGCTCGGCATCCTGCCGTTCGCCGAGATCCACACGCCGGCCGACGCGCTGGCGTCCATCGACATGCAGATGGACTATTTCACGCAATGGGCCGCCGTGCCGGGCGTGGAGCTGTTCACCTATAACGAGATCTGCTTCTCCTCCGAGACCGCCATCGCCCGCGTGGCCCGGCAGCTCGGGGTTGCGGTGGACGCCGCCGAGGTGCTGGCGCCGTTCCGCACCGGCGCACTGATCGGCCAGTTCAATGTGGGCAAGCCGCAGCGCTACAAGGACATGGATGCGGCGACGCAGGCGCTGTTCCTGACGCGCTACGCCGACCTTTATGCCCGCTTCGACTTCGACGCCCAGGCGCCCGCCGTGCCGCCGCCGGCGCTGGCGCCACGCGGCGCCTTCGGCCACCGGGTGGAGAGCGCCCGGAGGTTCCTGCGCCGGGTCCGGCAGACGCGCAGCATCGGCTTCGTTGCGCCGGATTGATGCCGCCTTTCGGCCGTGGCCGGCGCCATGATAGAGGACCGGTCTCGGGCGCACCTGTCCGGGGCGCACCGAGGATGACAGATGGCAGACGGCAATTCCCAGCTCACCCGCTTTCTCGGCGGCTCGCCGGTCTCGGTGCTGCTGCGCCTGGTCCTGCTGTCGGTGGTGGTGGGGGTGATCCTCGCCGCGCTGGGCCTCGACCCGGCCAATCTCTTGGGCTCGCTACGGCGCTTCCTCGATACCGTGTTCTCGCTGGGCTTCGACACGGTGGAGCGGCTGTGGCGCTATTTCCTGCTGGGGGCGGTGATCGTCATTCCCCTGTGGGTGATCCTGCGCCTGCTGCGCATCGGCCGCTGATCCCATGAGCGGTCCCGTCCCCGGCCATCCCCTGGTGGTCACCCATCGGCGCGTGCTGGCCATCGCCGCGCCCATGACCTTGTCCCACATGACCACCCCGCTGCTGGGGCTGGTGGCCACGGCGGTGATCGGCCGGCTGGGCGATGCGGCGGCGCTGGGCGGCGTGGCCCTGGGCGCGGTGGTGTTCGATTTCCTGTTCTGGGGCTTCGGCTTCCTGCGCATGGGCACGGTGGGCCTCGCCGCCCAGGCCATCGGCCGGCGCGACGGCGTGGAGACGCGCGCCGTGCTGGCCCGCTCGGTGTTGATGGCGCTGGCGTGCGGCCTGGCCTTGCTGGTGCTGCAGCGGCCCATCGCCTGGCTGGTCCACGAACTCGCCGGCGCCAGCCCGGCGGTGGATGGCGCGCTCAGCGCCTATTACGGCGTGCGCATCTGGGCCGCGCCCATGAGCTTGGCCAATTACGCCGTGCTGGGCTGGCTCACCGGCATCGGCCGCACAGGCCATGCTTTGGCGCTGCAGGCGGGCATCAACGGGCTCAACATCGCCTTGTGCGTGCTGTTCGTGCTGGGCTGGGACCTGGGCGTGGCAGGGGCGGCGCAGGCCAGCGTCTGGGCGGAGACCGCCGGCACCCTGGCGGGGCTCATGATGTGCGCGCGCCTGCTGGGCTTTCGCCTCGATCTGCCGCGGGCGGTGATCTTCGATAAGGCGCGCTTGCTGGAGACCCTGGCGCTCAATCGCGACATCATGATCCGCACCGCCGCTTTGCTGGGGGCGTTCAGCTTCTTCGCCGCCCAGGGGGCGCGGGCGGGCGACACGGTGCTGGCGGCCAATGCGCTGCTCAACACTCTGGTGCTGATGTCGGTCTATTTCCTCGACGGCTTTGCCACCGCCGCCGAGCAATTGTGCGGCGCCGCCGCCGGCGCCCGCGATCGCGCCGCCTTCGCCACGGCGCTGCGGCTGGTGCTCATGTGGGGCTACGGCTTTGCCGTGCTGGCGGTGGGCTTCTTCTTCCTGGCCGGGCCGGACGTGCTGGCCGCCATGAGCACCAATCCCGCGGTGGTGGCGGAAGCGGTGGCCTATCTGCCGTTCGCAGCCCTGCTGCCGCTGGCCGGGGTCGCCGCTTATGCCTTCGACGGCATCTATGTGGGGGCGCTGTGGTCGCGGGACATGCGCAACCTCATGCTGGCGGCGCTGGCGATCTATCTCGGCACCTGGGCCCTGCTGCGGCCGTTCGGCAATGCCGGGCTGTGGACGGCGCTGCTGGTGTTCCTGGTGGCGCGCGGCGCGCTGCAGGCGGCGCGCATGCCGGCGCTGGTGCGCCGGACGTTCCGCGCGGCCTGACCCCGCAGGGGACGCGGCTCAGTCGTCGGGGCGGCTCAGTCGAAGGGCGGCTCAGTCGAAGGGAAAGGCGTGGCTGCCGTCGGCCTTCAGCGGCAGCGGCTTCACCCACAGCGCGGCGGAGACCGGCAGCGGCCCGTAGAGATGGGGAAACAGCGCCCCGCCGCGGGACGGCTCCCATTTCAGCTGCGCCAGCGAGGCGGCGTCCACCGCCACCAGCAGCAAATCGTCCTGGCCGGCGAAATGCTTGGCTGCGGTCTCGCGGACCTGCTCCACGGCGGAAAAGTGGATATAGCCGTCGGCCTCATCCACCGGGGCGCCCCGGAATTGGCCAGCGGCCTGTGCCGCCTCCCACAGGGGGCGGGGACAGATCTTGTAGATGAGGCAGCGCGACGCGGTCATGAGGCCGGTTTAGAACAGGATGCGGCACGGGGAAACCGGTTTTCCGCGATCGCCGCGTCCTGCCGGCTCCGACGGCCCGTCTGCCACCGGCTGCCGCGGCCGGACCGCCGCACGGATGGCGCGGGCGGACTTGATTCCTGGACAAATCCGCCGTTGCGCCATATTTTCCTAGCCATCCTTTTCTCCCGCGCAGGGTCTCATGCTGACGCACAGCCAGATCTGGACCGCCATCGACCGCCTCGCCGCGGCCCACGGGCTGTCCGCCTCGGGCCTCGCCAAGCGCGCGGGCCTGGATGCCACCGCCTTCAACCGCTCCAAGCGGGTGACGGCGGACGGGCATACCCGCTGGCCCTCCACCGAGAGCATCGCCAAGATCCTGGCCGCCACCGGCGCCGGGGTGGAGGAGTTCATGGCGCTGCTGGGCGTTTCCGGCGGCACCTCGCATGGCGGCTTTGCGGAGGAGGCGCCCCCACCGCCCCGCGCCCGCGCCATTCCCCACATCGGCCTCGCCCAGGCGGGCAAGGGCGGATTCTTCGATGATGCCGGCTTTCCGGTGGGTGGCGGCTGGGACGAGATCCTGTTCCCCGAGGTGGAGGACGAGCATGCCTATGCGCTGGAGATTTCCGGCGACAGCATGCGACCGGTCTACCGCCCCGGCGACATCGTGGTGGTCTCGCCCGCCGCCTCCCTGCGCAAGGGCGACCGGGTGATCGTGAAGACCCGCGAGGGCGAGGTCCTGGCGAAAGAACTGGTCCGCCGCACCACCCGCGCGGTGGAATTGCGCTCGCTGAACCCGGAGTATGAAGACCGCACGCTGGCGGCGGCGGACGTGGTGTGGATCGCAAGGATTATTTGGGCGAGCCAGTAGGGGATTGCGCTACGTGGGAATGTTATTACATCGTATGTACGGTGCTGGCTGGTGCTGGTGATGAAGAGGGCGCCCCATGGTCGCGCTGAAGCTCTCGAAAGTTGGCAACTCCATCGGCGCTGTGCTGCCGAAGGAAGTTTTGGCGCGCTTGAAGGTTGGGCAGGGCGACACGCTCTATCTCACCGAGACGCCCGATGGTTATCGCCTGACCCCCTATGAGCCGGAATTCGAGGCGCAGATGGAGGCGGCCCGGAAAATCATGAAGGCTCGCCGCAACGTCTTGCGCGAACTGGCGAAGTAAGTGGACGAGCCACGCTGGATCGCGAAGTCCGTCGTGCTGGCGATCCACGATGAACAGTTGGCCGAACATGGCCGCGGCCAGGGCATGCGCGACGACGGGTTGCTCGAGGCCGCACTCAACCGGCCTCTCCACCTCTTCCATCACAGCCACCCCGATATTGCGGCTCTCGCTGCTGCTTACGCCTTCGGGTTTGCGATGAACCATCCCTTTGTGGACGGCAACAAGCGCACGTCTTTTGTGGTGACCGAGCTGTTCCTGGCGCTCAATGGGTTTGCGATGGGGCTGGACGATGCAGCGGCGGTAAGCACATGGCTGGCGCTGGCGGCGGGCGAGCTTTCGGAGGAGGGGTTGACGGTGCGGATCCGGGGAGCGTTACAGGGCGTGGCGGGATAGGCACGTCGCCCCAGTGCGCCTCAGCGAAGGGTGATCGTGAAGACACGGGAGGGCAGGTGCTGGCCAAGGAACGGGTCCGCCGCACCGCCCGCGCGTGGACCTGCGCTCGCTGAACCCGGAGTATGAGGACCGCACGCTGGCGGCGGCGGACGTGGTGTGGATCGCGCGGATCATCTGGGCGAGCCAGTCGGTCACGGCGCACCGCCCCGCGCATCCTCCAGCGGGAGCTCGAGGAGCACCCGCCCGCGGAACACGGGCGGGGGAATGACCCAAGACAGACGCGTGTCCCGGTCATAGACTGGTGGCGGGGCTTGGCATCTAATCGGCCAAAGGCTTGTCGCGATGCGTTGCTTGGCGGGTCATCTCATTTTGATGGCGTTGCTTGCGGGGGCGCTCTGTCACGGCGCCGCCGCGGGCACGTCCATTGTCACAAACGCGGCGCCCGTCACCACGCTCTCGGACGGACGGTCGGGCATCATCGCGTTCCACTCCGTCAGCCCCCGGAGCATCATGGGGTACGTGCGTCACCTGGATGGCGATCCGGTCACGATCACCGGGGTCCTCACCTTGCCAGTGGGCACCACGGGGCCAGTTCCGGCGGTCATCATCCTGCACGGCTCCAGCGGCATCACTCCAGGCGAATGGGTGTGGGCCAAGCGCATGAATGATCTGGGGTATGCCAGTTTCGTCATCGACAGTTTCACCGGTCGCCTGATCACCGAAACGGAAACCGACCAGTCCAAGCTGTCCATGGCCGCCAATATCGCCGACGCCTATGTGGCCCTTGGGCTGCTTGCGAGCGATCCGGCCATCGATGCCAAGCGCATCGCTGTGATGGGCTTTTCCCGCGGCGGCGTCGCCGCGCTCTCCTCGGCGCTTGACCCTTTCCGGCGCGCCGGAACGGACGGCAACCTGCGGTTCGCGGCGCACGTCGCCTTCTATCCGGGGTGCGGCATCTCCTACCGCGCAGCGAACCTGGATGGGTCGCCCATCCTCATGCTGCTGGGGGGCAAGGATGACTATACGCCAGCCGCGTCCTGCGCAGCCTATGCGGAGGATCTGAGGACAAAGGGCGCGCAGGTGACCGTGAAGACCTATGCGAATGCCTACCACGCCTTCGACCGCCAACTGCGTCTGCACGTGGTCAGCCGCGCTGTCAGTGCGCGGGCCTGTCATGGGGCGCTGGATATCGACACCGGTGCGTACACCCTTCTCCGCGGTGAAGAGATCTTGCGGGGCAGCGCGGCTGTTGCCGAAGCAAAAGCGTGTCTCAGCCCCGGCGTTACGATGGGCGGCGATCCGGAAGGGCAAGAACAGGCGCCGCGTGACGTGGAGGCCTTTCTGAAGGCCGCATTCTGAAGAGTGAGCGCCTGCCGCCGGCGCGGATTGATGGCTGGCATCCCCGGGAGGATATCCAGGTTCCGGGGGGGCGCCGGTGATCCCCTCACCCCAGCAGCCGCTCCAGCGTCTCCAGCCGGTCCGCCTCCCGCGGCGGCTTGTCCCACCTCAGCCGGGCCACACGGGGAAACCGCATCGCCACCCCCGACTTGTGACGCGGCGAACGCGCCAGCCCCTCGAAGGCGATCTCCAGCACCAGGCCTTCGTCCGGCTCGTGCGTCACCTCGCGCACCGGGCCGAAGCGATTGATGGTGGCGCGGCGCACGAACTTGTCGATCTCCAGAAGCTCCGCATCGGTGAAGCCGAAATAGGCCTTGCCCACCGGCACCAGCACGTCGCCCTCCGGCCCCGCCGTCCACACCCCGAAGGTGTAGTCGGAATAAAAGGACGAGCGCTTGCCGTGGCCGCGCTGGGCATACATCAGCACCGCATCCACCGTGTGGGGATCGCGCTTCCATTTCCACCACGGCCCGGTGGGGCGGCCGGGCAGATAGGCGCTGTCCCAGCGCTTCAGCATCACCCCTTCCACCGCCGCCGCATCTTCCCCCGCACCGGCGGACGCCGGATCGGCGCGGGCAGCGGTGAGCGCGTCCCAGCTTTCGAACGGCACCAGCGGCGAGAGGTCCAGCCGGGCCAGGGCCGGAGGGGAGAGCGTCGCGGTGAGCGCCGCCAGCTGGGCGCGGCGCGCGGCGAAGGGCAGGGGGCGCAGGTCCTCGCCGTCCAAGACCAGGAGGTCATAGGCGCGGATGTGGGCGGGAAACTCCGCCAGCATCTTGGCCGTGACGGTCTTGCGGTTGAGCCGCTGCTGCAGAACGTTGAAGGACTGCACCCGCCCCTCCCGCAGCACCAGCAATTCGCCATCCAGCGCGCCGTCGAAGGGCAGCGCCGCGGCGAGATCGGGAAAGGCCGGGGAGATGTCCTCGCCGGTGCGGCTGTAGAGGCGCATCACCCGCACCCCGTCCGGTCCGGTGCCGGCCACCGCCTGCACGCGGATGCCATCCCATTTCCATTCGGCGGCAAAGTCCGCGGCCGGCAAGGTGGCGAGCGCCGCCTCGTCCAATGCATGGGCCAGCATCACCGGGCGGAACGGGGCGGGGTCGCGGGTTTCCGGCCGCGGCCCGCGCCCTTCCACCCAGGCGAACAATTCCCGATAGGGCATCTTCAGGCCGGGCCAGACCAGTTCCACCTCGTCGGGGGGGATGTCGCCCAGGCTCGCCACCGCCGTCTTGGCGAGGCGGGCGGAGGCGCCCACCCGCAGCGATCCGGTGATGAGCTTCAGCAGCGCCCAGCGGCCGGTGTCGTCCAGGCCGTCCAGCCAGGTGGCGAGCTGGGCGGGCAGGTCGCGCTTGGGCAGCGTCTCCAGCCCTTCGACGATCTCGGACAGGAAGGGGGGATGGTTGGCGGCCGGGCTGTCCGGCGGCACCGGCCACATGAGGGCGACGGTCTCCGACAGATCGCCCACATAATCATAGGAGAGGGCGAACAGCACCGGATCGGTGCGCTCCATGATCAGCGCCCGCACCAGGCCGGGTTTGGCGTTGGTGAAGGAAAGCTGCCCGGTGAGCGCCGCCAGCGCCACCCCGCGCTCGGGGTCCGGCGTGGCGCGGAAATAGGCCGCCATCAGCCGGATCTTGGCATTGCGGCGCGGCTCATAGGAGAGGCGGTCGAGCAAAGCGGCGAAGCGGTTCACGCGGCACCCTCCGGGCGGCCCACGCCCACCGGCTTGCCCGGCCGACGCCGGGAGCGGGCGGGCTTGGCGGCCGGATCGGACAGGGGCGCCGCGGCCGGATCGGCGGCGGGATCGGAAACGGGCGCCGCAGCCGGATCGGCGGGGTCGCCGAGGCGCATCCCCTCCGTCGCGGCGGCGGGGTCGGGTGCGGCGATCTCGACGGGGCGGTCGGCGGCGGTCTCGGGCGGGGCGGCCTCCGGCTCGGGGCCCTCGTCCTCTTCTGCATAGCCGACCATGTGAAGCGGCCGGGCCGCGAGGCCCCGCGTCTGGGCCCAATGGACCAATGCGTCCTCGCTGCCGTGTGTCACCCACAGCTGTTCACATTGCGTCGCGGCCACGGCTGCGGTCAGACCGTCCCAGTCCGCATGGTCGGAAACCACCAATGGCAACTCGATGCCGCGCTGCCGGGCCCGCGCGCGCACCCGCATCCAGCCGGATGCGAACACGGTGTTGCAATCGGGGAATTTGCGGGTCCAAACGTCGGTCAACGCGGATGGCGGGGCGATGACCATGGCCCCTGCCAGCTCCGCCTTGGGCACGCCGGCGACCGGCCGCAGGTCGCCCAACGGTATGCCGCGGCTCTCATAATAGGCGCTGATGCGCGTCAGGGCGCCGTGGAGATAGAGCGGGGCGTCGTATCCGCCCGCCCGCAGCAGTGCCATCATGCGCTGCGCCTTGCCCAGCGAATAGGCGCCAACCACATGAGATCGCTCGGGAAACAGCTGCGCGGAGGCGATCAGCTTGGCGGTCTCGGCGGTGGCGTTCGGGTGCCGGAACACCGGCAGGCCGAAGGTGGCTTCCGAGATGAACACATGGCATCGCACCGGCTCGAACGGGGTGCAGGTGGGATCGCGGGCGTCCTTGTAGTCGCCCGAGGCCACGATGGTGAGCCCCTTCCAGCTCAAGGCAAACTGCGCCGACCCCAGCACATGACCGGCCGGATGGGCGGTGACCGTGACTCCGGAGATGTCGAGAGTCTGATGGTAATCAAGGGCTTGCGTCTCCCCCGCGAAGCCGGGCCCATAGCGCAGGGCCATGATGTCGAGGGTCTCGCGGGTGGCCAGCACCTGGCCGTGGCCGGCCCGGGCATGGTCGGAATGGCCATGGGTGATCAGCGCCCGCGGCACCGCGCGCACCGGGTCGATGTAGAAATCCCCCACCGGGGAATAGAGCCCTTGGGGGGCGGGGCAAAGAAGGTCTTCCGGCCGCATCATAGAGGGCTATATGGGGGCGAACCCCTTGTCCCGCGAGGCCCCGTGGCGCCCCTTCCTCCGATCCAGGCCTTCCGCGCCACCTCCGGCGATCCCGCCCTCGACCGCCGCCTCGACTGGGCCCGCGCCGACCTGGAGGCGGGCGACGCGGCGGCCGCCGCCGAGCTGATGGCGGATACCGTTGAGCAGGCGCCAGGCTTTGCCGCGGCTTGGTTTCTGCTGGGGGAGGCGCGGGTGGCGGCGGGCGATCCGGCGGGGGCGGTGGCCGCCTTCCAGGCGGTGCGGGAGCTGGATGCCGCCGACCCGCTGGGCGCCGGTCTGCGGCTGGCGCAGATGGGGGCGGGGCCGGCGGAGGGGGCCATGTCGCCGGAGTTCGTGCGCACCCTGTTCGACCAATATGCCCCCCGCTTCGACCAGGCGCTGCGGGAGAATCTGGCCTATCGCGGGCCGGAAGTGCTGGCGGCGGCGGTGAGCGCGGCGTGCACCAACCTTGGCCGTCCGGGCCGGTTCGGTCGGGCGCTGGACCTGGGGTGCGGCACCGGACTCACCGCGCCGCTGTTCAAGCCGATGGTGGATGGGCTTGAGGGGGTTGATCTTTCGCCTGCCATGGTCGAGCGGGCGCGGGCGCTGGGGCTCTATGATGGGCTGGCCGTCGGAGAGATGGCGGCGGCCCTTGCGGCCGTGCCGCCGGCCAGCCTGGATCTCGTTCTGGCCGCCGATGCGCTGTGCTATGTCGGCGATCTGGCGCCCGTGTTCCGGGCCGCCGCGACCGCGCTGGCGCCTGCGGGCCTGTGGGCGTTCACGGTGGAAACCCATGATGGCGCAGGTTTTTTTCTGCGCGAGACGCTGCGCTATGCACACAGCGCCGAGCTGCTGCGGCAGCTGGCGGCGGAGGCCGGGCTCCGCGTGCATCTGCTGGAGGCCCGCTCCACGCGGACGGAGAAAGGCGTGCCGGTGGCGGGCCTGGTGGCGGTGCTGGGCCGAGCTGAGGCTGGCGCCTAAGTCTTTGGTCCGAAACGGCGCCTCACGCGATTTGAAGCGAGAACGGTTCGCCCTCGAAGGCATCCTTGCCGCGGCCGATGGCGGCGATGGCGGCGATCATCCGCCCGTCCCGGCGCAAGGCGGCATCGGCCAGCGCGACGATGCGGGCATTGGGCGTGGCGCTGGGCGAGGCCGCCCGCAGCCGCTGCGCCAGATCCGCCTCGCTATGGTCCGGCAACAGCGCGCAAAGCGCGGTGAAGGCGGCGGCGGTGGAGCGGGAGATGCCCGCATAGCAATGGATCACCAGCGGCGCCTCGCGCGGCCAAGTCTCTACGAATTCAAGGAATTCGGTCATGTGTCCCGAGCCGGGCGCCACCAGGCCCTCCACCTCGTCGACGATGTCGTTCATGCCCAGAAACAGGTGGTTGGTGGGGTCCACATTGCTGGGGCGGGTGACGGCGGTGCCGCCATTGATGAGGGTGATGACATGCCGGGCGCCGGAGCGCTCCACGGTCTCATGCAGGCGGGCGAGGGAGCACACGTAGATCATCGGGCAAGCTCCTCGAACCGCGCGAGAAAACGGGTCTTGGCCTCGTCCGCGCGCCAGGGTCTGAGATAAGCCTTCTGGGTGGCCGCGTCGAGACGGATCGGGCGTCCGAAATATTTCTGCGCCTCGGAGGCGGAAAATCCGGCGAGGTGGGTCGCCTCCAGATAAGCGGCGGAGCGGTCGGCGGCCTTGACCACCTTGACCAGCGCCTCCGGCCAGCGCGGCGGCAGGCCGAAGCGCAGGCTGATGGCCGCCAGAAGCCGCGCCTCCACCGCCTTGTAGTCGCCGCCGATCATGGCCTTGAAGGGCGAGATCATGTCGCCGATCACATATTCGGGGGCATCGTGCAGCAACACCGCGAGGCGCCAGCCGCGATCGAGATCATGGCTGGCGGACTTGGCCAGGCGTTCCACCAGCAGGGAATGCTGGGCCACGGAGAAGATGTCGTCGCCATGGGTCTGCCCGTTCCAGCGCGCGACGCGGGCCAGGCCATGGGCGATGTCCTCGATCTCGATGTCCAGTGGCGAGGGGTCGAGAAGGTCGAGCCGCCGCCCGGAGAGCATGCGCTGCCAGGCCCGCGGGGCTGCGGGGGCCTTCGGAGCGGGGTTCGGGACAGGCTGGGGGGCGGGCGGGGTGGTCACGAATCGCGTGCTCCAGTGGAGCCGCAAGGGTAAGGTTGCGGCCTCCGCCCGCAAGCCGGCACCCGCAACGGCAGGATCCCCATGACCGCGCCCGTCCGTCCCACCCTTGCCGCCAGCGCCGCGGTGTTCCGCGGTCCGTTGGTGCTGCTGGCGCGCCGGGGGCGCGGCCCCGGCCTCGGCCTGTGGAGCCTGCCGGGCGGGCGGGTGGAGCCGGGCGAGACTGTGGCGGAAGCCGCAGCTCGGGAAGTGCAGGAAGAGGTGGGGGTCGCCGCCGACATCATCGGCCTGGCGGCGGCCCGCGACATCATCGTTCGGGACACGAGCGGGACGCTGACGGCGCATTTCGTGGTGCTGGCCCATGCCGCCCGCTGGCGCGGCGGCGAGCCGATGCCGGGCGAGGAAGCGCTGGAGGTGGGCTGGTTCCTGCCGGAAGCGGTGTCCGGGCTCTCCGCCACCGAGGGGCTGGCCGACGTGGTGGCGGCAGCAGCGCGCCTTCTGGCCGACGCCGCCGCGCGGTCATGATCTTCCCCTTGACGGGGGCCCGCCGCAGCGGCACCACAAGGGCCATGCGCCGCCTTCTCTCCCTCTCCTTTGCCCTGGCAGTGACCTGCGCCCTCGGGGGGCCGGGGGCCGTGGCAGCGCCGGCCGAGGGCTCGACGCCTCCCTATGAGGGCGACCTGATGAAGATCGCCGAACTGCTGGGTGCGCTGCATTATCTGCGGCCGCTCTGCGGGGCCGCAGACGAGGCGCAGCGCTGGCGCACCGAGATGCAGACGCTGCTGGATGCGGAGCAGCCCTCCGAGGCCCGGAAGGGCAAACTGGTGGCCGCCTTCAATGCCGGCTATTCCAGCTATGCCACGGTCTATCGCACCTGCACGCCGGCCGCCGTGCTTGCGGTCCAACGCCAGATGGAGGAGGGCGCCAAGCTCTCTCACGACATCGTGGTCCGCTTCGGCGGCAACTGAAGCAGCGGTTAACCTTTCGTTCAGAACTTCCGCGACGGGCCGCTGCGGCGTGCTAATTCTTCACCGTCGCCCTATGGGGGGAGCGACGCGGAGGTTGATCTTGTCCAGCACGTCCAATTTCGCCTCGCGCCCGCTCGAAGTGTTGGAGCCTGCCACCGACGAGCGGCATGTGGCTCTGTCCTATCTGGACGATGCCTGGACGGAAGCCTTGCGCGACGGTCTCGATGAGGATTGCCTGGTGCAGGCGGCGCTGTTCAGCGCCCTGCGCACCCTGGTGGAGACCTATGGCGAGGAACCCTGCGCCGCTTATGTGGAAAGCTTGGCGACCCGCGTGCGGGCCGGGGAATACACCTTGATCGGCCAGCGCCAATAGGCGCCGGCGTCTCAAAGCGGCGACACCCGGCGCGAGGCCGGGGCGGGCTCAGTCGTGCGGCAGCGTCTCCAGGAAGCTGATGGCCGCGCCGGTGGCGGGGGTGGTCAATTCGCCTTCCCACATCACCTTGCGGCCGCGCACGAAGGTGCCCACGGGCCAGCCGGTGACCTCCACCCCATCATAAGGCGTCCATTTGGCGCGCGAGGCGATCCAGTCCTTGGTGATGGTGGCGCGGCGCTTCAGATCGACCACGGTGAAGTCCGCATCGTAGCCGGCAACGATGCGACCTTTGCGCGCAATATTAAACAGGCGGGCGGGTCCGGCGCTGGTCAGATCGACCAAACGCAGCAGCGACAGCCGCCCGTTGGCCACGTGGTCCAGCATCAGCGGAACCAGGGTCTGCACCCCGGTCATGCCCGACGGGCTGTCCGGATAGGGCTTGGCTTTTTCCTCCAGCGTGTGTGGGGCGTGATCGGAGCCGAGCACGTCCACGATGCCCACCGACAGCGCCCGCCACAGGGCGTCGCGATGGCGGGCATCGCGCACCGGGGGGTTCATCTGGGCGAGCGTCCCGAGGCGCTCGTAGCACTCCGGCGCGGTCATGGTGAGGTGGTGTGGGGTCGCTTCCACCGAGGCCACGTCGCGGGCATCCGCCAGGAAATCCATCTCTTCCGCGCTGGTCACATGCAGCACATGCACCCGCGCGCCCACCTGCCGGGCCAGCGTCACGAGACGTCGCGTGGCGGTCAACGCCGCCACTTCATCGCGCCACACCGGATGCGACGAGGCATCGCCCGGCACCCGCAAAGGCTTGCGCTCATTGAGCCGCGGCTCGTCTTCGCAATGGAAGGCGGCGCGGCGGCGGATGACTTTGAGGATTTCGCGCACTCCCAGATCGTCCGCCACCAGCAGCGAGCCGGTGGACGAGCCGATGAACACCTTGATGCCGGCGGCGCCGGGCAGGCGCTCCAGCTCGGGCAGGTCGCGCACATTGTCGTGGGTGCCGCCCACATAGAAGGCGAAGTCGCAATGCATGCGGTTGGTCCCGCGGCGGATCTTGTCCTCCAGGGCGGCGGCATCGGTGGTCTGGGGATTGGTGTTCGGCATCTCGAACACGCCCGTCACCCCGCCCATGACGGCGGCCAGGGAGCCGGTTTCCAGGTCTTCCTTCTGCTCCAGGCCGGGCTCGCGGAAATGCACCTGGGTGTCGATGACGCCGGGCAGAATGTGCAGGCCGGTGGCGTCCACCACCTCGCCGGCGCTGGCGCTGCCGAGGGCGCCGATCGCCCGGATGCGCCCGTCGCGCACCCCGATGTCGCGCAGGCCCACGCCATCCGGCGTTACCACGTGGCCGCCCTTGAGTATAAGATCGAAGGTCTCAGCCATGGCGGGTTCTCGCTCGTGAAGGGGACGTGCCGGGGCTTTAAGTCTCTCGGAGGCTTCTGACAAGGAGACCGCCATGCCGATTGTTCATCTTGCCGATCGCGCCCTGCTGACCGTCAGCGGATCGGACGCCCGCCATTTTCTGCACAATGTTGTCACCTGCAACGTGAAGACCCTGGTCGCAGGCGGGGCCCGATATGGTGCCCTGTTGATGCCGCAGGGGAAGATCATCAGCGACTTCCTCATCTACGCCCCGGCTGAGACGCCGGACAGCTTCCTGCTGGATGCCCCCGCCGCCGTGGCGCCGGACCTGCTGAAGCGGCTGACCATGTATCGCCTGCGCTCGAAGGTGGAGTTTGCCGCGGCGGACGATCTCGCCGTCGCCGCCGCCTGGGACGGGGAGGAGATCGCCGGCGTCGAGGCGTTCGTGGATCCGCGCCTGGAGGCGCTGGGCGCCCGCCTGGTGCTGCCGAAGGCGCAGGCCGAATCGCTGGCTGTCGATGGCGAGGCCTATGCCGCCCATCGCATCGCCTTGGGCATCCCCCAGGGTGGCGCCGACTTCATCTATGGCGATGCCTTTCCCCATGAGGCCGACATGGACCAGTTGGGCGGGGTGGACTTCAAGAAGGGCTGCTATATCGGCCAGGAAGTGGTCTCGCGCACCCAGCATCGCGGCATCGCCCGCACCCGCGCCGTGGAGGCTCTGTTCGACTCCGCACCCGAGGCCGGTTCGGAGATCCGCGCCGGGGAGAAGACCGTCGGGCGCATCGGCTCCTCCACCCGCGGGCAGGGCATCGCTCTGGTGCGGCTGGATCGCGCGGCGGAGGCCAAGGCCGGCGGCCTGCCCCTGGTGGCGGGGGGCGTCGAGGTCACCTTGAAGCGGCCCGATTGGGCGACCTTCAACATGGACGGTGTGTGAGCGTGGCGACGGCCGACCAGCAGCGGGCCGCGGCGGCAAAGCCCGCGTTCCGCTTGTCGCCCCATGCGGACGGCAAGTGCCGCTGCCCCTGGTGCGGCACCGACCCGCTCTACATGGCCTATCACGACACCGAATGGGGCGTGCCGGAGCGGGATGACCGGGCGCTGTTCGAAAAGCTGGTGCTAGATGGCTTCCAGGCGGGATTGGCCTGGATCACCATCCTGCGCAAGCGGGACCATTTCCGCCGCGCCTTCGATGGCTTCGAGCCGGAGATCATCGCCGGCTACGATGCCGCCAAGCAGGCGGCGCTGATGCAGGATGCGGGCATCGTGCGCAACCGGGCCAAGATCGAGGGCGCCGTCCTGTCCGCCCGCGCCTATCTGGCGCTGCGGGACCAGGGCGTGTCCTTCTCGGACCTCATGTGGAGCGCCGTGGACGGGGAGGTGCAGGTGAACCGCCCCCGCGGGCCCGGCGATATCCCGGCGCAGACCGCCGCCTCCCAGGCGCTGTCCAAGCGGCTGAAGGCGGCGGGGTTCAAGTTCTGCGGGCCGACCATCGTCTATGCTGCCATGCAGGCCTGCGGCCTGGTGAACGATCACATGGAAGGGTGCCACTGCCTGGAGCGGCTTACGGAAGGGTGATGTCCACCGGCGTGGGATGGCCGCCCTTGGGGCCGTCGAAGAACAAAAGGGCGCGCAGGATGCCGTCACGGCTCTCCAACGGCAGCAGGGCCTCCGGCTTGTCCTTGGCGCCATAGGCCTTGAGATCCATCAGCTTTTGCGCCGATGCGCCGGTGGCGGTGTAGATGGCATAGTCGCCATCCTTGATCGCCTGCCCCTCCGGCGGGTCGTTGACCGGACCGGCGACGATGAGCAGACCGCCACCAAAGACCAGCATGTCGCGAATGCCGCGGGGCTTGCCGTCGGTATCCTGCCCGAGATCCAGGAACTGGATGCCCGTTTGCCCCGGCCGGTTGTCGAACACCGCGCCGAGCGGTGCCGAGAAGATGACCGCGCCCTTGCCGGGGATCACCGGGCCGCGCAGGCCGGCATAGAGCTGGCCGTCCCGCACCGCCACGCCCTCGATGGAGATACCGTTCTTGTCCAGGGGCTGGTCGGTCCACGGCGCCAGATCCGGCTGCATGCGGATGATGTCGAAGAAGTGGGTGGAGGGCGTGATCGTCGCTGACTTCATGAAGGTGCCGGTCTTCATGTCCACGCTGTTGGGGGCAAAGCGGATGCGGAACACCCGCCGGCTGGCCTCGGCCTTGGCGTGGGTCTCCGCCGCCGATTTGCCGGGATGGCGGGGCTGGCCGTGGGAACCCATGACGTAGAAAGCGCCGGCGTCATAGGCGACGGCCTCGCCGTCGAAATCCAGCGGCTTGCCGCCGAAGGAATCCTGGGTCAGGCGGATGAAGTCGCCGGCGATCAGCTTCCCCTTCTGGAGGATGATGATCTGGACGCCCTGGGTCTCGTCATCGACGATCAGGCACAGGCGCGGATAGTCCGCCGTGGTCTCGCAGGCGATGCCGCTGACGTCGTCTGACGGATCGTAGGTCTTGCCGAATTTGTCTTTTGGCTTGCCGCGAACCTGCCCCTGGATCTGCCAGCTATCGCCATCCTTGGCCTGAGCCGCGGCGGGGACTGTGACGGAGAACGTTGCCAGCGCACCCACCAGCAGCAGCCTCGCCAGTGCGCGCGTTTTGTGACTGACCATGGCCAAGCTGCCCCTCCGACGGCGTTCGCATCCTGGGCAAGGAACTCGTCTGCGGACGCGGAAAGTCAATCCAGATTTCCGCGGCGGCGGCAAATCTGGCGCCTTACCGCTGGTCCGAATTGGGCAGAACCCACTTGCCGTCCTTCAACGGCAGGAAGCTGCCATCGTCCACCCCCACCTCGTTGCCAATGAGGCCGTTGAGTTTGCCGTTCATGGCCATGACCAGA
The DNA here is from genome assembly GCA_965227945.1 of Azorhizobium sp. Lineage (GTDB taxonomy): Bacteria > Pseudomonadota > Alphaproteobacteria > Rhizobiales > Xanthobacteraceae > Azorhizobium. Next base: position 1,877,986 of record CBDDGQ010000006.1, read on the forward strand.
TCCCGGTTGAGGTTGCTGCCGAACGCGAGGTTCCGCGTCTCGTTGGGATCCTCCTGGAGGTCGTACATCTCGATTTCATTGCCGGCGATCAGCGCTTCCCAGCTCTGCGGCGTATTGAAGGCGAGGGGCGAGAAGTAGCGGCTGAAGCGATAGCGCCCGTCAAACACCGAGCGGATGGCGCAGCGATTGTGGAAGTCCGGCTCGAACTGCTGCATCCATTTGCGTTTCTGCGCGATGTCCAGGCTGTCGTCGTGGATCACCGTCTCGGAGCGGACGACCCATTTGGCGTCCTGGAACGACAGCATGTTGTAGTTGAACAGCGCACCGGTCCGCAGCGCGTCGGGTTTGGCCGCCGCGGGGGCCTTCAGGAGAATGGAGAAATCGTGCCCTGGCAGCCCGTCGACGGCCGTCTTCAGCAGGTCCGGCGTGGCGCCGGTGAGCGCCAGCAAGGTGGGCGTGATATCGACCTGCGAGGTCACGGCATTGCAGGTCGCCCCGCCGGGATAGGCGGGATGGACGACGATCAGCGGCAGGTGGTTCTGCTGGTGATAGGTGGAATTGCCCTTGCCGCGCATCTGGTGCGAGCCGCCCAACTCCCCGTGGTCGGCGGTGAAGACGATGATGGTGTTCTTGTCCATGCCGGTCTGACGCAGGGCATCGAGCACCGCCTTCACTTGCCGGTCGCAGTCGCGGATGCAGTTGTAATAATAGTCCTGAAGCACCCGCCAGCGGCGATCCTCGTCCGGCCACTGGCCCACAAGCACGTCCTGGACACTCTGGTAGATCTTCTGCCCGGACGGCCGCCCCGGCTCGTCGAAGGACTGTCCGCGCGTGGGCGGCAAGGGCACATCCCAACTGGCCTTGTAGATCTCGTCATCCGGCGGGCGGGCGATGCCCATGGCGGAATACTTGCTCTGCACGTTCTCGCCGGGCAGATCCGAGTTGATGTACATGACATCGTGCGGATTGACGAAATTCACCGCCAGGTACCAGGGCGTGCCGGCAGCTTTCAAGTCCAGCGCCTTGGTGCGCAGCCAGCGCGAGACGAAGGCCGTGGTGGCCTCATCGTAATTATAGCCGCCCAACGTGGTGTCGGTCACGTCGCCGAAACCGAAGAAGTCCTGGAAGCCGTAGGTTTCCATGGTCTTGCGATATTCGGCCATGGGCGCCTCGACCGCCTGCTTGACCTTGTCCAGATTGTAGCTGAGGTGCCACTTGCCCTGGTAGGCCGCGTGGTAGCCCAGCTTGGACAGTCGGTGGCCGATGGTCTGGACCGCGGTGGACATGTCCGCTTGCCAGGGCGAATTGGCATTGTCGAACACCCGCGTGTGCTGGATGTGCTTGCCGGTATAGATCGTGGACCGTGCCGGCGAGCACACACAGGACGCCGCCTGGTGGTTGGTGAAGGTGATGCCGTTCGTCTTCAGCCATTCGCGGGCCGGCACCGGGAAGGGCCAGCGGTCGAAGAAGTGCTCCTGGTCCACCAGGATGAAGAGGATATTGTAGCCGGCCGGCGGCCGGTCCGGCGGGATGACCGGTTGCGCCGGGGCAGCCTCCGCGGCGACAGTTTCGCCGGCGGCCATCGCCGGCAAGAGCTGTGCCCCGAGAAGCGCCGCGCCGCTGCCCATTATGCGCCGGCGCGCGGGGTTTTCGACGAGATCGTCCCGATCAGCCATAGGACCCTCCGTCATCTCGCCGGACGGCCGGACCATCGGCTGAAGCGAGAACGTGGCGGGGCGATCTTGGCATGGTCTCGTGACGACGCAACATGGCGAAAGCTCGTACCGCCGAGAATTCAGACCTTTCCGTCGAGGCGCTTGGAGAAGACGATGCGCGGCTCTTCCACATAGCCGAGCGCGCCGTAGAAGCCGCGGACGGCCTCGTTTTCGGGGCGCACCAGGAGCATCAGCTTGGGCACGCCGCGGGTGCGCAGCCAGTCTTCGGCCACCGCGCTGAGCCCGCGCCCCAGGCCCCGCTTCGCATGGCTGGGGGCCACCGCCAGATAATAGATCCAGCCGCGGTGGCCGTCGTGACCCACCATGACCGAGCCGACGACGGCCTCGCCGTCCCGCGCCACCAGGATGGTAGAGTGGGGTCCGCGGCGGGCCAAAGCGATGTCGGCCCGCGGATCATTCCACGGGCGGGTGAGGCCGGTGGCGTCCCACAAGGCCACCAGGGCGTCCACGTCGCCCTCGCGCATATGGTCGATGGGCAGGCCAGCGGCGGTGACGTGGGTCATGTGGGCATATCCTTCGGGCGCGGCGCAGCGGCGCGGCCGAGACGATCGGCGATCGCCTCGCCGAGGCCGCCGCGGGGGAGAGGAACCACTGCGATGCCGGCGACGCCACGGGCGTCGAGGGTCCGCAAGGCGGCGTAAAGATTGGCGGCGGCTTCCATCAGGTCGCCGCTCGGGGACAGGTCGATGCGCGCCGCCGCCGCCTCGGTGCCCGGGGGGGCGGCCCCCGCAAAGGTCAGCAGGGCTTCGTTCGGGCGCACCTCTTGCGCCTCCAGGCGGACCGGCACGCTCGGCGCGTAATGGGAGGCGAGGCGGCCTGGGGCCACGGGGCGTGCGGCGTCGTGTGTTGCGGCGTCCAGCAGCGGGTGGCCAAGGATTTCTTCGATGGCGCTGCGCGCGACGCCGCCGGGCCGCAAAAGGCTCGGAACATCGCCGGTGCAGTCCAGGATGGTGGACTCGATGCCCACAGGCGAGGCGCCGGCATCGATCACCGCGTCGATGCGACCGTCCAGATCGACCAGCACGTGCTGCGCCGATGTCGGCGAGACATGGCCAGACCGGTTCGCGCTGGGTCCCACCACCGGCCGGCCCACGGCGGCCAGGAAGGCCTGGGCAGCGGGATGGGCCGGCACCCGAACCGCTACCGTTTCCAGACCTGCGCGGGCGAGCTCGCACACCGCCGTCATGTCACGGCAGTGGACCACCAAGGTGAGCGGCCCCGGCCAGAAGGCGGCGGCCAATGCGCGCGCCGCCGGGCCGAACACACCCAGGCGCTCGGCGGCGCCCTGGTCTGCCACGTGGGAAATCAGAGGATTAAACGCCGGACGTCCTTTCGCTGCATAGACGGCCGCGACGGCGCGAGCATTGCCCGCATCGGCGCCGAGGCCGTAGACCGTCTCCGTAGGGAAAGCCACAATGCCGCCCTCTGCGACAATGCGCGCGGCGACCGTCGCTGCCGCGCGCGCCCGGGCAGGCGTGCTGGCGGGCAATAGCCGCGTCGCGCCTGCGGGTGGAGGTGCGGCAGCAGGTGCGGAATGCGGCATAGCAATGGTCCGATCGCGGCGCGCCCCCAAACAATGGGCGGGCGCGGCCCCGGGTTAAGGACATCATGCCACCAGGGTCAAGGCCGTGCGGCGCGATGGGCGCGAAATTGCGTGCCGCAGGTTTGTTCAATCGAATGTGTCGACTTCGACTTCTACTCCTTTTACATCATAAATCATAACCATCGAAAAATCATAATAACTCCATAAATCGGTCCAGAGTTGCTCCATACTCATATAGTATTTTGAGCCAATATCAAATTGTCCTATGTTTGGATCGAATATGCTTCCTTTTGCAACATTGGCCGGTATGTACCCTGCCATGGCGTGGGCCCCAGGCTTCTGGAAAGAGCACGTATAAAATTTAAGGGGGCTATGGCCGGCATGTGTCCATAAAACGGGATTGGGTGCAAAGGCCGTTCCGAAATCCGTTAATGTTAAATTGGAATTTTTTCTTGGATTGTCTTGTTCGTTTACCATCGGGTAAAGTCTTGTAAACGGATTTGAATACTTATCCCAAAATGCAATATCATTTTTGTGATAGAATTGGTGCTCGAGCCATACTCGGCTCGCTCCGGCGCAAATTCCTTTTATATGTGTCGGGCTGTTGAACGGCAAACGTAAATGCTGAAGAAATCCTTTTTTGGCCGTTGTACGCGAGTACATTTCTTTTTTCGTAGGCATGGATGCTTCTTCGCTTTCTGATTTCGGCGCAGAAGGAAGATGGCCTTTTCATCTGAAAAAGATTCGCGCCTTGTGTGGAGTAAGAGAAGTATAATTTTGCGCGCGCGTCTATTTCATGTAGTTGGCTAACGCCGGTTTTTTTGCACGCAGGTGTTCGGTAGCGCCTCGTCGCCTCAGGTCTCGGCGCGGGATGATGGCGGATTGCCCGTCGCGCGAGGCCTTTGGCTCTAACGCCCCGAAAGCACGAGTACCGTAGGTTTGCGCGGCAGGGTCTCGCGCGACAGCATGACGGTGGGGCTGTCGGAGCGGGTGATGGTGTATTCCTTGCCGAGGCGGGCGAGGAACCGGTCGAGGCCCCACTGGCTGAAATAGTGCATGGGGATCACCAGGGGCGCATTGATGGCCTTCAGCGTCTCCAGCATGCCCTCGATGTCGAGCGTATAGGAGCCGTCCACCGGCGCCAGCACCACGTCTACCCGGCCCAGGGCCTCCAGATGGTCCTGCGTCAGAAGGTGATGCAGATGGCCGAGATGGGCGATGCACAGGCCCGCCACCTCGAACACGAAGATGGAATTTCCGTCATAGCGGGTGGCCGAGCCCATGCGGATATTGGTGGGCACGTTGCGGATCCACACGTCGTCCACGGTCAGCTCGTGGTGCGGCGGCTCCCCCTCGGGCCCCCAGCCCCGCAGGACGTAAGCGATCCCCGCCGGCGGATTGTCGGTGTAATGGGTGTCGTGCGCCCGGTTCATGGTGACGATTTCCGGCACGATGTCGGGGCGCACATAGTCATTGTAATCGGTGGCGATGGTCACGCCGTGCGGGCTTTCGATCAGGAAGGTGGCGTGCCCCACGAACGTCAGGCGCACCTGATCGGCGGCGGTGGCGGCCACGCGGAAGGCGGCGGGCCAGATCCGCGGCGAGGTCTGCGCCACCATGCGGGGGCATTTCTCCGGCTCCGCCGCGGCCGGTGCCGCCAGGGCGACCGCCAGCAAGGCGGTCAGGGCAGGCCAGAAGAAGAGGCGGCCCCATTCTGACGGGAGGCAGGATCGCCGCTGTCCCATCCACCGGCTGCTGGCTGCCATGGCCACCTCCTCGCGGGCAAACGCCGTGTGACGCAGCGTTCCGGAGTGATCTCCGCACAGGCGTTGCCATGCAGCAATCGGGCGCGCCATCACAGCGGCGTGACCGATGGGGTGGTGTCGCGCGTCAAGGCTGGGTAGAAGGGCGGGAACCAGACACGCCGTTTGCCGCTTTCTAGCGTGAGCGCAGCCGCTGCAATCTGGATGGGAGAGCCGCCATGACTTTCGACCTTGTGATTCTACAGCCGATCGTGGCTCTGGTGGCCGGCATCCTGATCCTGTTGTTTCCCCGGCTGCTCAACATTCTGGTGGCGGTCTATCTGATCGTGATCGGCGTTCTCGGCCTGCTGCCGCACTAAGTGCGGCGCACCACAGCGCGCCCTCAGGGTGCGCCCTTCAGTGCAGTTGAAGCTTGGCGCTGCGCAAGCTAAAGCAACCGCGCCGTTCCACTCGACGCGCGCGTTACCCTAAGGGGATCTCCGAGATGACGAAATGGGTCTATACCTTCGGCGATGGTAAGGCCGAGGGGAAATCCGAGATGCGGAACCTGCTCGGCGGCAAGGGTGCAAACCTCGCCGAAATGGCCAATCTCGGCCTGCCCGTGCCGCCCGGCTTCACCATCACCACGGAATTGTGCACCTATTATTACGCGCACGGCGAGACCTATCCGGCCGAGCTGAAGGGCGACGTGGAAGTCGCTTTGGCCCAGATCGGCGCGCTCACCGGCCGCACCTTCGGTGATCCGGCCAATCCGCTTCTGGTCTCCGTCCGCTCGGGGGCCCGCGCCTCCATGCCCGGCATGATGGACACGGTGCTCAACCTCGGCCTCAATGACGGTACCGTGGAAGCGGTGGCTAAGGCCGCCGGCGACCGCCGGTTCGCCTATGACAGCTATCGCCGCTTCATCACCATGTATTCGGACGTGGTGCTGGGCGTGGACCATCATCATTTCGAAGAGATTCTCGAGGCGTACAAAGCCGAGCACGGCCACACCCTCGACACCGACCTGTCCGCCGACGACTGGGCGCATCTGGTGGTCAAGTACAAGGCCGAGGTCCAGAAGCAGCTGGGCAAGCCCTTCCCGCAGGATCCCCAGGACCAGCTGTGGGGCGCCATCGGCGCCGTGTTCGGCTCCTGGATGAACCAGCGCGCCATCACCTACCGCCGTCTCCACGCCATCCCCGAGAGCTGGGGCACCGCGGTGAACGTGCAAGCCATGGTGTTCGGCAACATGGGCGAGACCTCGGCCACGGGCGTCGCCTTCACCCGCAACCCCTCCACCGGCGAGAAGCTGCTCTACGGCGAGTTCCTGGTGAATGCCCAGGGCGAAGACGTGGTGGCCGGCATCCGCACCCCGCAGGACCTCACCGAGAAGGCCCGCAAGACCGCCGGTTCGGAGAAGCCCTCCATGGAGAGCGCTCTGCCGGAAGCCTTCAAGGAATTCGAGCGCATCTCGCATGTGCTCGAAAACCATTACCGCGACATGCAGGATCTCGAATTCACGGTCGAGAAGGGCAAGTTGTGGATGCTCCAGACCCGCTCCGGCAAGCGCACCGCCAAGGCGTCGCTGCGGATCGCGGTGGAACTGGCCAATGAAGGCCTGATCACCCAGGAAGAGGCGGTCACCCGCGTCGATCCGGCGTCCCTGGACCAGCTCCTGCATCCCGCCATCGACCCCAAGGCCGAGCGCAAGATCCTGGTGACCGGCCTGCCGGCCTCGCCGGGCGCGGCATCCGGCGCCATCGTGTTCTCCGCCGACGAGGCCGAATCGCTGAAGGCGCAGGGCACCAAGGTGATCCTGGTGCGCGTGGAAACGAGCCCAGAGGACATCCACGGCATGCACGCCGCCGAAGGCATCCTCACCTCACGCGGCGGCATGACCTCGCATGCGGCGGTGGTGGCCCGCGGCATGGGCAAGCCCTGCGTCTCCGGCGCCGGCGCGCTGCGCATCGACTATGCAGCGCAGACGCTGACCGTGAACGGCCAGACCTTCAAGAAGGGCGACACCCTCACCATCGACGGCTCCACCGGCCAGGTGCTGGTGGGCCAGGTGGCGATGCAGCAGCCGGAACTCTCCGGCGAGTTCGCCACCCTCATGGGCTGGGCGGACAAGGTGCGCCGCCTGAAGATCCGCGCCAATGCGGAAACCCCGGCGGACGCCCGCATGGCCCGGTCCTTCGGCGCCGAGGGCATCGGCCTGTCGCGCACCGAGCACATGTTCTTCGATGCCGGCCGCATCCTGGCCGTGCGCGAGATGATCCTCGCGGACGACGAGGCCGGCCGCCGCTCGGCGCTCGCCAAGCTGCTGCCCATGCAGCGGGCGGACTTTGTCGAATTGTTCGAGATCATGAAGGGCCTGCCGGTCACCATCCGCCTGCTGGACCCGCCGCTGCACGAGTTCCTGCCGCACACCGACGCCGAAGTGGCGGAAGTGGCGAAAAGCCTCGGCGTCGAGGTGGAGCGCATCGAGCGTCGCCAGAAGGAGCTGCATGAGGTCAATCCCATGCTTGGCTTCCGCGGCTGCCGCATCGCCATCGCCTTCCCGGAAATCGCCGAGATGCAGGCCCGCGCCATCTTCGAGGCGGCGGTCATCGCCGCCAAGTCGACCGGCGAGCCGGTGGTGCCGGAAGTGATGGTGCCGCTCATCGCCACCAAGGCGGAGTTCGACATCGTCAATGCGGTCATCCAGAAGACCGCAAAGGCCGTGGAGGCCGAGACCGGCGCCACGCTCACCTTCCAGGTGGGCACCATGATCGAGCTGCCCCGCGCCTGCCTGCGGGCCGAGGAGATCGCCGAGACGGCGGAGTTCTTTTCCTTCGGCACCAACGATCTGACCCAGACCTGCTACGGCGTCTCCCGTGACGATGCCGGCACCTTCCTCGGTCCCTATGTCCAGAAGGGCATCATCGAGGTGGATCCGTTCGTTTCCATCGACGTGGGCGGCGTGGGCGAGCTGGTGAAGATCGGTGTCGAGCGCGGCCGCAAGTCCCGCCCCGACATCAAGCTCGGCATCTGCGGCGAGCATGGCGGCGATCCGGCCTCGGTGGCGTTCTGCGACGAAGTGGGCCTCGACTATGTGTCGTGCTCGCCGTTCCGGGTGCCCATCGCGCGCCTCGCCGCGGCCCAGGCGGCGCTGGGCCGCAAGGCCGCCAGCCAGGCCTGATCCGCAAGACCCACTCAGATCAGACGGGCGCCCCCGCGGGGGCGCCCGTTTTCGTTTGGAGGCCCGCTCAGGCCAGCAGGTCGCGGACCATGGGAATGACCTTGGTGCCGTAGAGTTCGACGCAGCGCATGAGCTTTTGGTGCGGGATCGGGCCGCCGCTGTATTTCATGTCGAAGCGGTCGATGCCGAGAGCCTTTGCCGTGGCGGCAATCTTGCGCGCCACGGTCTCGGGCGAGCCCACATAGAGCGAGCCGTGGGAGACCTCGCGCTCGAACTCGTCGCGGCCCATGGGCGACCAGCCGCGCTCGGCGCCGATGCGGTCGCGCATGGCCTTGTAGGGGCCGAACACGTCGGCCTGGGCCGCTTCGTCGGTGTCGGCCACATAGCCGGGCGAATGCACGCCGATGGGCAGCGTGGGCTTGCCCGTTTCCTCCAGGACCTTGCGATAGAGATCCGCATAGGGCCGGAAGCGCGCCGGCGCGCCGCCGATGATGGCGAGCATGAGCGGCAGGCCATAATGCGCCGCCCGCACCACCGATTCCGGCGTGCCGCCGACGCCGATCCAGGTCTTCAGCCGGCCGGTCTCCAGCGGTGGGAACACCGGCTGGTTGGTCAGGGGCGGGCGGATCGAGCCGCTCCAGGTGACCGGTTCATTGGCAATCAGGGCCGCGAACAGGTCGAGCTTCTGGGTGAACAGGGTCTCGTAATCGCTAAGCGGGAAGCCGAACAGCGGGAAGCTTTCGGTGAAGGAGCCGCGCCCCAGGATCACCTCCGCCCGGCCGTTGGACAGGGCATCCAGGGTCGAGAAGCGCTGGAACACCCGGATCGGGTCATCGGAAGACAGGACGGTGACCGCCGAGCCGAGACGGATGCGCTGGGTCTTGGCGGCGATGGCGGCCAGGATCACGTCCGGCGCGGAAATGGCGAAATCGGAGCGGTGATGTTCGCCGAGCCCGATGAAGTCGACGCCGACTTCATCCGCCAGAACGGCTTCGGCGAGCACGTCGCGGATCACCGCCGCCTGTGGCTTGAGGGTGCCGTCCGGCGCCGGCGTCACGTCGCCAAAGGTGTCTAGGCCAAGTTCGAGGAAGGGCAAGGATGGAACTCCCACTGTGAAGGGCGGATCGATAGCACAACGGACGGCACGTCAATTGAACAGACGTGCTCTGAACCGCGCCCGCCGTCGGTCGGGGGTCGTCTAAACATCTCTGGATCAAAGACCAGGGCCTGGAATAAGGTATGTCAGAGAGGAAACCTCCCAAAGAGAGAGGCTGACGCCATGTCCACGCTGCTCGTGACCCATCCTGCCGGGCTCGACCACATGACCCCCCCAGGGCATCCCGAGCGACCGGACCGGTTGCGCGCCCTCGACCGCATCTTCGAGCAGGAGCGCTTCGCCACCTTGCTGCGCGATCAGGCTCCGCGCGGCGAACGGGACGACATCATCCGGGTGCATCCCGGCGACTTCGTCGATTCCCTGGCCGATGCGACGCCCCATGAGGGGATCGTGCGGATCGATTCCGACACCATTCTCTCACCGGGCTCTTGGGAGGCGGTCACCCGCGCCGTGGGCGGCGCCTGCTTCGCCGTGGATGAAGTGGTGGAGAAGCGCGTCACCAACGCCTTCGTCGCCATGCGCCCGCCCGGTCATCATTGCGAGACCCGCCGGCCCATGGGCTTCTGCCTGCTCAACCAGGTGGCCATCGCGGCCCGTCATGCCCAGGCGAAATACGGCATCGGCCGGGTGGCGATCGTGGATTTCGACGTGCACCACGGCAATGGCACCCAGGAGATCTTCTGGGCGGACGACAGTGTGCTCTACGCCTCCACCCACGAGATGCCGCTCTATCCCGGCAGCGGCGCGGTGAGCGAGATCGGCGCCGTGGGCACCATCGTCAACGCCCCCCTGCGCTCCGGCGATGCGGGCGACAAGTTCAAGGAAGCCTTCGAGAGCCGCATCCTGCCGCGGCTGGAGACCTTCCGGCCGGAACTGCTGCTGATCTCCGCCGGCTTCGACGCCCACAAGAACGATCCCTTGGCCTCTTTGCGCCTGGTGGACACGGATTTCGCCTGGGTCACCAAGCGGCTGATGGAAGTGGCGGACAAATATTGCGAGGGCCGCGTGGTCTCCATCCTGGAGGGCGGCTACGACCTGGAGGGCCTGGCCTCATCCGCCGCCGCCCATGTCACCGCGCTGATGCACGGCTGAGGTTGAGGGCACGGGCGGATGGCCCGTGCCTCTCGCTCCGTCCTACGGGTCGGGTCACTTCTCGGCGGGCGGCATGTAGGGCGCCAGCGCATGGGCCAGCTTGGAGGGAGTGAGGGTCTGCAGCCACACCTTGCCCGGCCCGGTCAGCTCGGCCAGGAACAGCCCGTCGCCGCCGAACAGCATGTTCCGCACGCCGCGCATCATGGTGATGTTGAAGCCGACGCTCTCCTCGAACATGCCCACATGGCCGGGATGCACCAGGATCTGCTGGCCCGGCTGCAGGTCATAGCTGACGATCTCGCCGCCCAGTTCCACAAAGGCCGTGCCCGACCCGGTGAGGCGTTGCAGCACGAAGCCATTGCCGCCGAACACGCCGGCGCCGAGGCTCTGCTGGAAGCCGATGGCCAGTTGCAGGCTGGCCGATCCCGCCAGGAAGCCGTGGCGGTGGACCATGAAGCCGCGCTCCGGCGACACCGGGATCTCGATGATGTTGCCCGGCACCGTGGCGGCAAAGGCCACCAGCGCCTCGCCGCCCTGGGCGGTGAACTCGGTCATGAACAGCCCGCCCCCGGACAGGGCGCGGCCGATGGCCCCGAAGATCCCGCCCGATCCGCCCGCGGCGGTGGTGGTGTGCAGGGTGACATTGTTGGTCATCCAGGACAGGCGGTCGGTCTCGGCCAGCAGGGTTTCCCCGGCGGCGAGGGTGACTTGCAGGACGGGCAGGGTGGTGCCGGTGATCTGGTGGCGCATGGATCCCTTCTCGGTGGGCACGGGTCCGGCACCTTGACCCGGACCCCGTCCGGTCGCAAGCGGGGCCGAATGGTGTCACGCATCACCGGTTTCCGGGTGCGGTCCCGCAGCGCCTCGACGCGGGCCAGCCGATCTGCTGAAGATGCCTGCGGCGGCCAGTTCCGGCCGTTCCGCTGCAGAGGCTGTCATGGGTGCGAAGCAAACGACTGGACGGGCAGCATGGGCGGCCTGGCGCCTGAGCCTTGCGGTATCGGCGGTGGTGGGCGCGCTATCCAGTGCCCAGGCCCAGACGGCGTCGGCCCCCGACTATGCCGGCGCCGGCGCATCGACCTTCCTCGCCTTCCTCAATGCGCCCATGGCGGGGCAGCCGACCACCCGCTCGCCGAAGCTGGGGCTGGCGTTCGGCGACGGCCAGGTGCGGCGCGGGGTGATGGATACCGGCTCCACCGGCGTCGTGGTCTCGGCCACCTCCATTCCCAATCTGGAGCAACTGCCGGATCTGGGGCCAGGGGAACTGACCTATTCCAGCTCCGGGCGGATCGAAAAGGGGCGCTGGGTGATGACCCCGCTGACCCTCTCGGGGGCCAATGGCGCCAGCGTCACCACCCGTCCCATGCCGGTTCTGGCGGTGTCGGAGATCGCCTGCACGCCCACCGCCCGCCGCTGCCGCGTGCGCAAGAACCCGCGCAACATCGCCATGATTGGCGTCGGCTTTGCGCGCCAGCATGACCACCAAGCCAAGGGCACGCCGGACCACAATCCCTTGCTGATGGTCCAGGGCATGGGGGATCCGGGGATGCCGGGCAAGATCCGCCGCGGCTATGTGGTGACCCGGCGCGGCGTGCATGTGGGGCTGGATGCGGCGGTGACCGCCGGCTTTTCCTACCTGAAGCTGGACAAGAGCCCCGTCTATCCGGATTGGTCGGCGGCGCCCATGTGCACATCGGTCGCCGGCAAGGCGCCTGCGGCCTGCGGCACCATGCTGATGGATACCGGCGTCACCACCATGTATCTGCGCGTGCCGCCGGAGCAACTGGCGGGCCAGACGGTCCCGAACGGTAAGGGCGCCGTCATGCTGGCGCCGGGCACGACCCTCGCCTTCACCGTGCCCGGCCTAGCCAAGGTCGCCTACAGCTTCAAGGTCGGAGACTTCGGCAATCCCGTGGCGCCCCTGGACGTGATCCTGGTGCAGCAGGACGTCAATCCGGGGCCGTTCGTGAACACCTCGGCGCGCTTCCTGAACGCCTTCGACTATCTCTATGACGCCGACGCCGGTTTTGTCGGCTTCCGCCCGCTGGCGGCGAAATGATGGGGGCGGGGCCGCGCCATGGGACGCGGCCCCGCGCTTTGCTCAGGACGCGCTGACCGCGTCGAGGGTGAAGGGCAGGCGCAGCACGGGCTTGCCGGTGGCGGCAAACAGCGCATTGGCCACCGCCGGAGCGATCGGCGGCACGCCCGGCTCGCCAATGCCGGTGGGCTTGGCGTCGGACGGCATGATGTGCACTTCGACCTTGGGCATCTGCGACATGCGCAGCGGCTCATAGGTGTCGAAATTGGCCTGATCGACCACGCCGTTGGTCAACGTGATGGCGTCCTGCATGGCATGGCCGAGGCCGAAGCCGACCCCGCCTTCCACCTGGGCGCGGATGACATCGGGATTGACCACGATGCCGCAATCCACCGCCGCAATCACCCGGTCCACCCGATAACCCTTGTCCAGCAAGGTGATCTCGGCGACCTCGGCGACGTAGGTGTTGAAGCTCTTGTGCGCGGCGACCCCGCGGAACTTCCCCTTCTCCAGGGAGGTGCCCCAGCGGGCCTTTTCCGCCACCAGCGCCAGCACCGCCTTCAGCCGGGGATCGGTGATGAGGTCCATGCGGAACGCCACCGGATCCTTGCCCGCGGCCTTCGCCAACTGGTCGATCATTACCTCCACCGCATAAGCGGTGTGGGTGTGACCCACCGAGCGCCACCACAGAACCGGCACGCCGACCTTGGGGCTGGTGAGTTCCACCCGCCGGTTGGGGACCGCATAGCCCATGTTGGCCGCACCCTCCACCGAGGTGGCGTCGATATTGTCCACCACCATCATCTTTTCGAAGAAGGTGCCGGAGAGGATGGACTGGCCGACGATGCGGTGATGCCAGGCCACCGGCTTGCCGGTGGCATCCACCGCCGCCTTCACCCGGTGCAGATACATGGGGCGGTAATAGCCCGCCTTCATGTCGTCCTCGCGGGTCCACACCAGCTTCACCGGCACGCCCTTGCCATGGGCCTTCGCGATGGCCACCGCCTCGGCGACGAAGTCGGAGTTGGGCACCGCCCGCCGGCCGAAGCTGCCACCGGCCCAGAGGGTGTTGATGACCACCTTGTCCGGGGTCGTTCCCGCTACCGCCGCGGCCGCGGGCACGTCCGCGGAGGGGAATTGCGAGGCCGTCCACACGGTGACGCGGTCACCGGTAATCTGGGCCACCGCATTCATCGGCTCCATGGAGGCGTGGGCGAGGTAGGGGAATTCGAAGTCCGCCTCCACCACCTTCACGCCCGGCTGGCTGAAGGCCTGGGCCACGTCGCCCTCGGTTTCGGCCACGGATCCCGGCTTGCCGAGCTGCTCGCGATACTCCGCCAGCAGCGCCGCGGTGCCGCGCTTCTCCGCTTTGCTCTCGTCCCATTCCACCTTGAGGGCATCACGGCCCTTCATGGCGGCAAAGGTGGTGCGGGCCAGGACGGCGACGCCCTGGGGCACCACCACCACGTCCGCCACGCCCTTCACGGCACGGGCGGCGGTGGCGTCATGGCTGCGCACCGTGGCGCCGAAGCGGGGCGGGTGGGCGACCACGGCCACCAGCATGTCCGGCAGCTTCACGTCCTGGGTATAGATCGGCGCGCCGGTGGTCTTGGCGAGATTGTCCACCCGGTGGACGCCCTCCTTGCCCACCAAAGCGTAGTTCGCCGGCTTCTTGAGCGGAACGTTCTGCGGCACCGGCTCCTGCGCGGCGGCAGCCGCCAGTTCGCCGAAGCTCGCGGTTTTCGGGCCGGCAATCAGCATGCCCGAGGTCACCGTGATGGCGTCGGCGGGCACGTTCATCGCCTTGGCGGCGGCGGCGAGCAGCATGGCGCGGGCGGTGGCACCGGCCTGGCGATAGATGTCGAAGCTCGATGCCATGGAGGTGGAGCCGCCGGTGCCCTGGGCGCCGCCGAAAGCGGCGTTGCCGTAGAGCTTGGCATCCGCGGGCGCAAACTCCGTGCGCACCTTCGACCAGTCCGCATCCATCTCCTCGGCCACCAGGGTGGCAAGGCCGGTGGCCGAGCCCTGGCCCAGATCCAGATGCTTGATGATGACGGTCACGGTGCCGTCGGGGGACAGCCGGACGAAGGGATTGAAGGCGGGCGCGCCCCCGCCGGCATTGCCTGCCGCGCTGGCGGCATCCAGGGCGCCGGGCACCACGGCCCCGACGATCAGGCCGACGCCGAGGCCACCCATGGCGCGCAGCATGAAGCGGCGGGACAAGGCGGTCTCGCCGGCAGCGGCGGCTGTTTCAGCGGCCTTCTGGGCGAGGGCTTCTGAGGCTTTGACAAAGGCATTCATGGCTCAGGCCTCCAGCCGGCGGGCGGCGTCATGGATGGCGGCGCGCACCCGCTGATAGGTGGCACAGCGGCAGACATTGCCGTCCATGGCCGCGTCGATGTCGGTATCGGAGGGCTTCTTGTTGTCGGAGAGCAGGGCCACGGCCGACATGATCTGGCCGGACTGGCAATAGCCGCACTGCACCACGTCCAGCGCGCGCCAGGCGGCCTGGACCGCTTCGGCTTCCTTGCCGGTGATGCCCTCGATCGTGGTGATCTTGGCTGGGCCCACATCGCCGATGGCGGTCTGGCAGGAGCGGATGGCGGCGCCGTCCATATGCACCGTGCAGGCGCCGCAGAGGGCTTGGCCGCAGCCGAACTTGGTCCCGGTCAGGTTCAGTTCGTCACGCAGCGCCCAAAGCAGCGGCATGTCCGGATCGGCATCGATCACGCGCGGCTGCCCGTTGATGGTCAGGGTGATTGGCATAAGCAGGAAGTCGCCTCTTTCTCCGCGCACGGGCGCGGCGGGGGAACGCGACCTTAGCTGGGGATAAGGTTCGAACTCTTCCAGGGTGGCGGCCTCAAATCGGCGCGAGGGGCGCCATATTTTCGCCGCGGCCTCACGGGGCTACCGCATCCCCGTCGTGTTGCCCCATGGGGACTGGGCTCCGGCCGTCGAACTGCGCCTGGGCGTCCGCCACGTCGGGCATATGGGCCTCGGCCCAGCCCACCAGCGGCACCAGCGTCAGAGCCAGCGAGGTGCCGAGCGGCGTGATGGCATATTGCACCGTGACCGGAACGGTGGCGAAGGCGGTGCGGGTCACCAATCCATCCCGCTCCAGGCTCTTGAGCGTCTGGGACAGGACCTTCTGGGACAGGCCCTCCACTTCCCGGCGCAAGGCGTTGAAGCGGCGCGGCCGTTCACTCAGCAGGCCGAGGATCAGAACGGTCCATTTGTCGGCGATGCGGTCGAGGATCTGGCGCGTGGGGCAATTGGCGCTGTAGGGACTGGGGATCTGAAGCATGGCGGCCTTGCAGCGGTAAGGTTTCGGGCAGGTGACCTGATGTGGCTCAGGTGCCTTCTTTACATCTAATATCAAAATAGGCATCTAGTATCCATCAGAAACCTATTTGAGGATCCATGATGAAAATTGCCCTTGTCGGCGCCTCCGGTGCGGCCGGTTCCCGCATCTTGGCCGAGCTGTCCCGCCGCGGCCACACCCTCACGGCCATCACCCGCCAGCCGGAGAAGATCGCCGCGCTTCCCGGCGTGACCGCGGTGGCCGGCGATGCCGCCGACCCTGCGGCTCTGGCCGCTCTGCTGCGCGGCCACGACGTGGTCATCACCTCCATCCATTTCTCCGCCAGCGACCCGCACAAGCTGATCGCCGCCGTCACCGAAGCCGGCGTGCCGCGCTATCTGGTGGTGGGCGGCGCCGGCAGCCTGGAAGTGGCGCCGGGCCTCGCGCTCTATGATGCGCCCGGCTTTCCCGCCATCTACATGACCGAGGCCAAGGCCGGCGGCGCCTTCCTTGAGCTTCTGAAGGGGGAGAGCGCGTTCGCCTGGAGCTTCCTGTCGCCGTCGGCGGAGTTCGTCCCCGGCACCCGCACCGGCACCTTCCGCCTCGGTGGCGATCAGCTCCTCACCGCCGCCGACGGACGCAGCTCCATCTCGTTCGAGGACTTTGCGGTGGCCTTGGCCGACGAGGTGGAGACCCCCCGCCATGTGCGCCAGCGCTTCACCGTCGGCTATTGAGAGCGGTCAGGAGGCACGCACCATGACGCAGCGGCTGCACTATATCTACGACCCGCTGTGCGGCTGGTGTTACGCCGCCGCGCCCTTGGTGGCGGCGGTGCAGGCGCTGCCGGGGGTGGAACTCGTGCTGCACGGCGGCGGCCTGTTCGCCGCGCCAACGGAACTGGCGGCACCCATGCGCGCCCACATCCGCGCATCCGATGCGCGGATTGCGGAGATGTCCGGGCAGCCCTTCGGCGCGGCCTATCTGGACGGTCTCCTGGCGGATCCGGCGACGATCGTCCATTCGGCGCCGACCATCGCGGCGGTGCTCGCCGCGGAGCAGGTGGCGCCGGGACGCGGCCCCGCCATGCTGAAGGCGATCCAGCACGCCCATTATGTGGACGGCCGGCGGGTGGTGGCGCCTGAGGTGCTGTCCGACCTGGCGCAATCCCTCGGCCTGCCGGCGGAGGCCTTCGAGGCTGCGCGCCGGACTGCGCCGGTGGACAGCCATGTGGAAGAAACCCGCCGGACCATGGCCACCTATGGCATCCGGGGCTTTCCCGCTGTGCTGCGGGAGCAGGCCGGGCAGATCACGCCGCTGCCCCTGGCCGACTTCTATGGCCGGCCGGAGGCGTTTGCCGAATTGGTCAGCGGCCGGGCTTGAGGGTCCGCAAAGCCTGCCCAAACAGCCCGCGCAAAACAGAAAAGGCGCGACTCGCGTCGCGCCTTTTCCCGAAAAAAAGCGAAGCCGGAGACCCGGCTTCGCCGCACATCCGAGGGGCTGGATCAGAAATCCATGCCGCCCATGCCGCCCATGCCGCCGCCCGGCATCGCGGGCATGCCGCTGTCCTTCTTGGGCAGCTCGGCCACCAGGGCCTCGGTGGTGACCAGCAGGCCGGCCACGGAGGAAGCGTCCTGCAGAGCGGTGCGCACGACCTTGGCGGGGTCCACGACGCCGGCGGCGACGAGATCCACATATTCCTCGGTCTGGGCGTTGAAGCCGAAGTTGCCTTCGGACTCGAGCACCTTGCCCACCACGATGGAGCCTTCCACGCCGGAATTCTCGGCGATCTGGCGGATGGGGGCCTCAAGGGCGCGCAGCACGATCTTGATGCCGGCCATGATGTCGGGGTTCTCGGAGGAGAGCGCCTCGACGGCCTTCTTGGAACGCAGCAGAGCCACGCCGCCGCCGGGGACGATGCCTTCTTCCACCGCAGCGCGGGTGGCGTTCAGGGCGTCGTCAACGCGATCCTTCTTCTCCTTGACTTCCACTTCCGTGGAGCCGCCGACGCGGATGACCGCCACGCCACCGGCGAGCTTGGCCAGACGCTCCTGGAGCTTCTCGCGGTCGTAGTCCGAAGAGGTCTCTTCGATCTGCGCCTTGATCTGCGCCACGCGGGCTTCGATGTCGGCCTTCTCGCCGACGCCGTCCACTATGGTGGTCTTTTCCTTCTCGAGGATGACCTTCTTGGCGCGGCCGAGCTGGGCCAGCGTCACGTTCTCAAGCTTGATGCCGAGGTCTTCCGAGATCACCTGGCCGCCGGTGAGGATCGCGATGTCCTCCAGCATGGCCTTGCGGCGATCGCCGAAGCCGGGCGCCTTCACCGCCGCGACCTTCAGGCCGCCGCGCAGCTTGTTGACCACCAGGGTGGCCAGGGCCTCGCCTTCCACGTCTTCGGCCACGATCACCAGCGGCTTGCCGGACTGAACGACGGACTCGAGCACGGGCAGGATCGGCTGCAGGCCGGACAGCTTCTTCTCGAAGATCAGGATGTAGGGATCTTCCAGGTCGGCGATCATCTTCTCCGCATTCGTGATGAAATAGGGAGAGAGATAGCCGCGGTCGAACTGCATGCCCTCGACCACTTCCAGCTCGGTCTCGGCGGTCTTGGCTTCCTCGACGGTGATGACACCCTCGTTGCCGACCTTCTGCATGGCAGCGGCGATCATTTCGCCGATGGAGGCATCGCCATTGGCGGAGATGGTGCCGACCTGCGCCACTTCGGCGGAGGAGGAGACCTTCTTGGCGCGGGCCTTGATGTCGGTGATGGCGGCGGCGACGGCGAGATCGATGCCGCGCTTCAGGTCCATCGGGTTCATGCCGGCGGCAACCGCCTTGGCGCCTTCCTTGACGATGGCCTGGGCCAGCACCGTGGCGGTGGTGGTGCCGTCGCCGGCGAGGTCATTGGTCTTGGAGGCGACTTCGCGCAGCAGCTGGGCGCCGAGGTTCTCGAACTTGTCTTCCAGTTCGATTTCCTTGGCGACGGTGACGCCGTCCTTGGTGATGCGGGGGGCGCCGAAGCTCTTCTCGATCACCACGTTGCGGCCCTTGGGGCCGAGGGTCACCTTCACCGCGTTGGCAAGGATGTCCACGCCGCGCAGCAGCTTTTCGCGGGCGTCAGCAGAAAATTTTACGTCTTTGGCAGCCATAGGGCCTCTCCTGAAGTTCTGGAATGGGCGGGAACCGGCGCGATCAGCCGATCACGCCGAGGATGTCGCTTTCCTTCATGATAAGCAGGTCCTGGCCATCGACCTTGACCTCGGTGCCGGACCACTTGCCGAACAGCACGCGATCGCCGGCCTTCACGTCGAGGGCGACCACCTTGCCGCTCTCGTCACGGGCGCCGGGGCCCACGGCCACGACTTCGCCCTCTTGGGGCTTTTCCTTGACGGTGTCGGGGATGATGATGCCGCCGGCAGTCTTCTGTTCGGCTTCGATGCGCTTCACGACCACGCGGTCATGCAGGGGACGGAAGGACATGGATCTGATCCTCTCAGGCATTGGAGCGAGCCTGGCTCGCGGGTTCTGGCACTCCCACTTCGAGAGTGCCAAACGCGCGCCGGACATAAGATCGCCCCGCTTCCACGTCAAGGCACCGCACGCCGCGATCCTCACTTTCGGGAACCAAGTGGTAACTAGCGGCGTCTAATCTCTTCCTCCAGCCGCGCCGAGGCGCGGTGATCATCCCCTTTCCCGTCTGGTCCAGATCGACGCCGAGCAATACAACCTCTAAGGTCTCCCGAAACCGCCCGATTGGGCGGGAGGGGGGGCCGGGAACGGCAGAGAACTGGCGCTTTCGCCTCGGAGTTACGTGCATGTCTCAGTCGTCCGTCCGGCAGGTTATCGCGGATGCAGCGCATCATCTGCGCGCGGCGCGCCGGCACCCGCGTGGTGCGGTGATGGTCGCGACCCTGGCGGCCCTGCTGCTGGCGGGTTGCGCCACCACGGAGCCGGGTCCCCCGCCGCCGCCGCCGCCGCCGCAATGGACCAGCCCCATTCCCGCCGCCAGCCTGGTGGGCCGCTACGGCCTTGCCGCGTTCCACCGTCCCGAGGACGCCGGTCGCACCGAAGCCCAGGCGCGGGCGCAATGCTCCAATCCCTACATCATCACCGCCGGCCCCAATGGCGGCGTGCTGATGTATCTGGCGGACGACAACAAGCTCACCGAAATGGTCTCCAAGGCCGTTCCGGGCAGCCCCACCTTCATCGGCCCACCCGAGGATCCGGCAGGCGGCGATCGCGACCGCCAGGTGCTCCGCTTCGACGGGCAGGTGCTGGTGCTCAAATGGGTCGATCCGGAGATCGCCAAGCGCTACGGCACCATGGTGTACGTGCGCTGCGGCGGCTGAACCGCCCTGCGGGTCCGGTTGTGAGTTTCGACGGGCCCCCGGCGGGGGCCCGTTTGCGTTTGCGGCGGTGCCTGAGCGCCCGCGCTCGGGCGCCTCATGCCGAACAATCGTTGTGCCGCCGCCTTGCCGGCCGGGCGGGTCGTGCTAAAGGCTCGCCATCGACTTTCTGCGCCTGGCGCATCGGCTTTGCGGACCCGCTTTGATGGATCTTCCCCACGCTTCCTATGATCCGCTGACCCCGGTCCCCGCGGACCAGCGCGCGTTCGCGCCCCGCGATGCCTTCGCTTTGTGGTTCAGCCTGGGCATCGGCCTGCTGGTGCTGCAGGCGGGCGCGCTGCTGGTGCCGGCGCTGAATCTCGGCGAGGCGTTCGCGGCCATCCTGGTGGGATCGCTGCTGGGGGCGGGGCTGCTGGCCGCGGTGGGCGTGGTGGGGGCGGACACCGGCCTTGCCTCCATGGCCATGCTGCGCCCCAGCCTCGGGCTGCGGGGCGCCTCGGTGCCGACCCTGCTGAATGTGGTGCAACTGGTCGGCTGGGGGGCGTTCGAGATCATCGTCATGGGAGAGGCGGCCGATGCGCTCGCCACCTCCGCGTTCGGCGTGACGCTGTCTTATGTCTGGACCGTCCTGTTCGGCGCCCTGGCAACCGCCATTGCGGTGGCCGGGCCGGTGTCGTTCGTGCGCCGCTTCCTGCGCGCGTGGGGGCTCTATCTGATCCTGGCGGCAGCCGCGTGGCTGACCTGGCGGCTGCTGGCGGACCACGATCTGGCGGCGCTGGCCGCCAAGCCCGGCACCGGCGGTCTCAGCTTCGGCGGCGCCGTGGATCTGGTGGTGGCCATGCCTTTGTCCTGGCTGCCGCTGATTGCCGACTACACCCGCTTCGGCCGCTCTCCCAGCGGCATGTTCCGCGGCAGTGCGCTGGGCTATCTCATCGCCAACATCTGGTTCTATGGCCTGGGCGCGGCCTATGCGCTCGCCACCAATGGCGAAGGCACCTTGGTGGTGGCGCTCGCGACCGCCGGCGGCGGGCTGGCCCTGCTGCTGATCCTGCTGGACGAAACCGACAACGCCTTTGCCGACATCCATTCGGCTGCCGTCTCCAGCGGCACCGTGGCCCGGGTGCCAGTGCGGCATCTGTCCTTGGGCTTCGGCATTTTGTGCATGCTCATCGCATTGCTGGTTCCGATGGCCCAGTTCCAGGACTTCCTGCTGCTGATCGGCTCGGTGTTCGCGCCCTTGTTTGGGGTCGTGCTGGCGGACCATTTCATCGTCCGGCGCCGGACCATTCAGCTCAGCCAGATCGATCGGCGTGGCGGCGCCTATTGGTATGCGGGCGGCTGGCGGATCGCCGGGCTGCTGGCCTGGGGCCTGGGCATCGCCACCTTCCACGGAGTCAACGCCTTGCTGCCCAATCTGGGCGCCACCCTGCCGGCGCTGCTGGTGGGCGCATTCGCCTTCGTGGCCATCAGCAAGCTGCGCCAGTGAGGCAGCGCGCGGAGGCGCGAAGCCGCACCGGCGGCCGCGCGCCGACCTCAGGTCAATCGGGCAGCACGGGCCGGCCCGATGCGTCGAGGGGCCAGAAGGGATTGTGCGCCACTTCCCAGACGTGGCCGTCCGGGTCGGCGAAATAGCCGCTGAACCCGCCCCAGAATGCCCGCTGCGGGGCCTTGAGCACGGTGGCGCCCGCCGCTTCGGCTTTGGCGATCACGCGTCCCACGGCGGCTTCGTCGGCCACATTGAAGGCCAGTGCGATGCCTGAAAAGTCCGGTCTGGACGGGACGGATGAGACCCCACCCCGCGGTAGCAGCTCAGCGGGCGCCGCTTCTTCCGCCGAGGCGGCCGCTGGGGCGCACCGGCCGGCATCGGCCGCCAAGGCGCTGCGATCAAACAGCGACAGGACGACGCCGCCCGCCTCGAAAAAGGCCACTTTTTCGCTGCCCTGGTCCCGCCGGCGCAGCCCCATGGCGGTGTAGAAGGCGATGGACCGCGCCAGCTCAGTGACGCCCAGCGTCACCAGATGCAGGCCGAATGTCGGTGTCATCGCTCTCTCATCCGAACAAGGACAATTGCTCTCCGCCCTTGGCCGGACGGCGGAAATGGGCGGTGGTCAGCTTCACGCTGCGCCCCGACAGCCCGAGGCGACGGGCGGCGATCTCGAACCGGCGGCCGATGGTCCAGGCATAAGGGCCATCCCCCTTGCCGCGCTTGCCGAAGCTGGAATCGTAGTCCTTGCCGCCATGCATCTCGCGAATCAGCGACATGACGTGCCGCGCCTTGTCGGGGAAATGCGCCACCAGCCATTCCTTGAACAGATCGGCGATCTCCAGCGGCAGCCGCAGGGTGACGTAGCCGGCCTCGCTGGCGCCCATGTGCTTGGCGCTGTCCAGGATGCGCTCCACCTCCATGTCGTTGAGCGCCGGGATGAGGGGCGCGGTGAGCACAGCGGTGGGGATGCCGGCATCCGCCAGGCGGCGGATGGTCTCCAGCCGGCGCTGCGGGGTCGCGGCGCGGGGCTCCATCAGGCGGGCCAGACGCGGATCCAGCGTGGTCAAGGAGATGGCGACCTTGGCCAGGCCGCGCTCCGCCATGGGGGCGAGGATGTCGATGTCCCGCGCCACCAAGGCCGATTTGGTCACGATGCCCACCGGGTGGCCGAAGTCGCGCAGCACTTCCAGGATGCGGCGGGTCACTTCATAGCGCCGCTCGATGGGCTGGTAGGGGTCCGTATTGGTGCCCATGGCGATGGTGCGCGGCTGGTAGCGCGGCTGCGCCAGCTCCCGCGCCAGCAATTCCGGCGCATCGGGCTTGACGAACAGCTTGGTTTCGAAATCCAGCCCGGCGGAGAGCCCCTGATAAGCGTGGGTCGGCCGGGCGAAGCAATAGACGCAGCCATGTTCGCAGCCGCGATAGGCGTTGATCGAGCGATCAAAGCCGATGTCGGGGGATTGGTTGCGGGTGATGATGGTACGGGCGCGTTCCTCGGTCACCTCGGTGCGGAAAGCGGGCAAATCGTCCAAACTTTGCCAGCCATCATCGAACAGAATGCGGGCCGCCGGCTCATAGCGTCCGGCGGCGTTGGAGGTGGCGCCCCGTCCGCGCCGCGCCTCGGCGACGACCGCGGTGCCGGCCTCGCCGGCGTCCGCATCCTGGGCCGCCGCAGCCGGCGGCGGCGGGGGCGCGGCGCGCTCGGCCTTCAGCCGGCCGAGGATCCGTTCACCCTTGGATTTTGGTTCCGCGGCAATGGGTTGTGCGGTGCGCCGGGGGGCGCGGCGCGCGCTCGGCGCCGGGGCGTCCCAGCGCTCGGGTGGGGACGGCGGAGCGTCGTCCGGCAGAAAATGCGGGGCCGTGTCGCGATGCAGATCCATGCCGAAACCATACGTCGGCATGCGGAACAAAGCAAGAACAAGAAATTCCCGAAGGGCTCTGTTTCCGCCTTGATTGCGCCGGTTTCTGGTATATTGTCCACCACCGCGAAGTTGCCACAGAAGCCCTTCTCAGCTAAAGGGCCAAGGCCACCATACGCCAGGGGGAAATACGATGTCCGAGCATGGCGCGATCGAATACGCGACCGCTGACGGCAATGATTACGCCGAACACCAGCGCACCTACGAGTTGTTCACCGGCCTCACCAAATGGGGCACAGTGGCCCTGGCCGTGCTCATGGTCCTGATGTGGACTTTCCTCCTCTGAGCGTGGCTCGGAACTCGTAGAGGTTTCAGATGAAAATCGCTGTCCCCGCCGAGTTTGATCTCGGCGAGCCCAGGGTCTCCGCGACCCCGGATACGGTCAAGCGCCTGGTGGCGCTCGGGGCCGAAGTTGCCGTGCAATCGGGTGCCGGCCTGCGCTCGGGCATTCTGGATGCGGACTATCAGGCCGCCGGCGCCAGCATTGCCGCGAGCGCGGCCGATGCCGCCATCGGTGCTGACGTGGTGCTGAAGGTGCGTCGCCCCACCGGCGAGGAAATGCTCACCTATCGGCGCGGCACGCTGGTGATCGGCATCCTCGATCCCTACGGCCATGACGATGCGCTGCGCCAGCTGGCGGATGCGGGCCTCACCGCCTTCGCCATGGAGCTGATGCCTCGCATCACCCGCGCCCAGGTGATGGACGTGCTGTCCTCCCAGGCGAACCTGGCCGGCTATCGCGCGGTGATCGATGCCGCCGGCGAGTTCGGCCGTGCCCTGCCGATGATGATGACCGCGGCCGGCACCGTTCCCGCCGCCCGCACCTTCGTCATGGGCGCCGGCGTCGCCGGCCTCCAGGCCATCGCCACCGCCCGCCGCCTCGGCGCCGTGGTGACCGCCACCGACGTGCGCCCGGCCTCGAAAGAGCAGGTCGAATCCCTCGGCGCCAAGTTCGTCGCCGTCGAGGATGACGAGTTCAAGCAGGCCGAGACCTCGGGCGGCTATGCCAAGCCCATGTCGGCCGAATACCAGGCCAAGCAGGCGGCCCTGGTGGCGGAACATCTGAAGAAGCAGGACATCGTCATCACCACCGCTCTGATCCCCGGCCGGCCCGCGCCGCGCCTGATCACCGCGGCCATGGTGGCGTCCATGAAGCCGGGTTCGGTGATCGTGGATCTGGCGGTGGAACGCGGCGGCAACGTCGAAGGCGCGGTCGCCGGCCAGGTGACCGACGTGAACGGCGTGAAGATCGTCGGCTACCTGAACGTGGCCGGCCGCATCGCCGCCTCCGCCTCGCAGCTTTATGCCAAGAACCTCTACGCCTTCCTGGAAACCCTGGTGGACAAGCAGGCGAAGGCGCTGGCCGTGAAGTGGGACGACGAGCTGGTCAAGGCCACCTTGCTGACCCGCGACGGCGCCGTGGTTCATCCCAATTTCGCCCCCAAGGTTGAGGGAGCCGCCTCGTGAACCCGATCACCGCACAAGCCGCCGCTGACGCCGCTGTCCAGGCCCGCGCTGCCGCCGAAGTGGCGCGTCAGGCCGCGGAAGCTGCCCAGCTCTATGCCGACCAGGCGGCCACCGCCCTCGGCGCCGCCGCCCATGCGGCCACCGGCGGGGCCATCGACCCCTTCGTGTTCCGCCTCGCCATCTTCGTGCTGGCGGTGTTCGTCGGTTATTACGTGGTGTGGCAGGTGACCCCTGCGCTCCACACGCCGCTGATGTCGGTCACCAACGCCATTTCGTCGGTGATCGTGGTGGGCGCGCTGCTGGCGGTGGGTGTCTCCACCGTGGGCGATCCGGGCCATACGCTGTGGGCGCGGGGCTTCGGCTTCATCGCGCTGATCTTCGCCTCGGTGAACATCTTCGGCGGGTTCCTGGTGACCAGTCGAATGCTCGCCATGTACCAAAAGAAGAAGTGAGGGCGCACCGATGAATGCCAATCTGGCCGCCCTGCTCTATCTGGTCGCAGGTATTCTGTTCATCCTGGCGCTGCGGGGGCTGTCCCACCCCACCACGTCCCGCCAGGGCAATATGTTCGGCATGGTGGGCATGGCGATTGCCGTGCTCACCACGCTGGCGCTGTCGCCGCCCGCCAATGTCGTCGGCTGGGTGCTGGTGATCGCCGGCATCGCCATCGGTGGTGGCATCGGTGCGGTGGTCGCCCGGCGCATCGCCATGACGCAGATGCCCCAATTGGTGGCCGCCTTCCACTCGCTGGTGGGCCTTGCCGCCGTGCTGGTGGCCGCGGCCGCGCTCTATGCCCCGGTGGCGTTCGGCATCGGTGACGTGGGCCACATCCACCGCGCCTCGCTGGTGGAAATGACCTTGGGTGTCGCCATCGGCGCCATCACCTTCACCGGCTCGATCATCGCGTTTGCCAAGCTCAACGGCAACATGTCGGGCAAGCCGATCATGCTGCCGGCGCGCCACCTCATCAACGGCGGCCTCGCGGCGCTGCTGGTGGTGCTGATCGTCGCCTTCGTGATGACCGGCTCGATCCCGCTGTTCTGGATCATCACCATCCTGTCCCTGGTTCTGGGCGGGCTGCTGATCATCCCCATCGGCGGCGCCGACATGCCGGTGGTGGTGTCCATGCTCAACTCCTATTCGGGTTGGGCGGCGGCCGGCATCGGATTCACCTTGGGCAACACGGCGCTGATCATCACCGGCGCGCTGGTGGGCTCCTCCGGCGCGATCCTGTCCTACATCATGTGTAAGGGCATGAACCGCTCCTTCATCTCGGTGATCCTGGGCGGCTTCGGCGGCGAAGTGGCCGGCGGACCTGCGGGCGCGGCGGAAACCCGCCCGGTCAAGCAGGGCTCGGCGGACGACGCCGCCTACATCATGAAGAACGCCCAGAAGGTCATCATCGTGCCGGGCTACGGCATGGCGGTGGCCCAGGCCCAGCACGCGCTGCGGGAAATGGCCGACAAGCTGAAGGAAGAGGGCGTCGAGGTGAAGTACGCCATCCATCCGGTGGCGGGCCGCATGCCGGGGCACATGAACGTGCTGCTGGCGGAAGCCCAGGTGCCGTACGACGAAGTGTTCGAGCTGGAGGACATCAACTCCGAGTTCGCGCAAGCCGACGTGGCCTTCGTCATCGGCGCCAACGACGTGACCAACCCGGCGGCCAAGACCGACCCGACCTCGGCCATCTACGGCATGCCGATCCTGGACGTGGAAAAGGCCAAGACCGTTCTGTTCATCAAGCGCGGCATGGGCTCCGGCTATGCCGGCGTGGAGAACGAGCTGTTCTTCCGCGACAACACCATGATGCTGTTCGGCGACGCCAAGAAGGTCACCGAGGAAATCGTCAAGAACCTCTGATCGGGTCTTCCCGGACGAGACACGAAAGGCCCCGGCAGTGCCGGGGCCTTCAGACCGCTGACAAACCCCGTCGATTTTTCGGCGGGGTTTTTGTTTATTGGCGGCAGGGCGGTTTTGGGGCTGGCGTTCCTGGATTTTGAAGGGGAAGCGGGGCTCAGGCTGGCTTGGCCTTTGCGGGGGGCGTGGCGATTGCGATCTTCTTGATGTTCTGGGCGGCGGCTGCGAGCAGGCACTGGACCTGGACGCGCACCAAGCGGCCCCGGCTGTGCCGGGGCCTTTTGCGTTTGAGCAGGCCAACGCAAGCGCCGGGTGGCATGGGACGCTGCCCTCTCACACCAGATCGTCGAGCAAGACGCGCAATTCAGCCGCGATCCGTTTCACTGTGTCGATGCCGCCGTCGCGCTTCCCCGTTTCGATCTGCGAGAGAAAGGGCTGGGTAATGCCGACCTTGTCGGCGAGCGCCTTGACGGTCACGCCGCGATGTTCCCGCCAGACGCGGATGGGGTTCTCGCCGGCCAGGAGCCGGTCCACCATGGCGGCAGGCAGCACTTCCTCGTCCCCGGCTGCCAGACGCTCTCTGAAGCCTCGAATGGCGGCGCCGTCGGCGGTGTCTTCGGCCGCCGCCACGAGCGCGTCATAATCGGCCTTGGACAGGACGACCATCGTCTCGCCGGACGGGGTGGTGAATGTCTGTGCCTTCATAATCGGCTCCTATTCATACGCGCTGGCGCGCGGCGCGATCCGAATGATGGAGATGACGCTGCCGTCCTCGGCGAAGATGATGCGCCAATCCTGGACACGCAGCCGCAGGTAACCCGGCTCGCTTTTGACAGCAGTCACATTGTTCGCAAGGCTCGCCGGATCGGCCGCATATTGGTCGATCTTGGCCCGGATGAGCCCGGCCATGTTCCGAGTCATCTTCCGCAGCGTCCGCACCGCGTCCTTGCTGAACATGACCTCTCTCATGGAACGAATTATAGCTTTAAGCTATGTCGCGTTAAGCGTGCAGAGGTCCTCGGTGCTTCCGGTCTGACGCCGCCGGACAGGCGCGGACGGGCGCTCGCGGCGCTATTCCGTCCAGCCAGCGGGCAGGGCCCGGCCGGCGACGAGGGCCAGCTTCTGCTGCCGCGTGGCTCGCTTCAAATGATATTCCACCCGCTGGGCGACGGTGCGCGAGGGCAGTTCACAGCTCCACAGCAGCGCCTTCACCCCGCCATGGCCGCGCACATAGCGCGAGCCCTTTGGCGTGGCGTGGTCGCGCATGCGGCGGGCCACATCGATGGCGACACCGCAATAGAGGCTGCCATCGGCGCATTCGAGGATATAGGCGCTCCACGGAACCAGGGCTTTGGCCGCGCGGGTCGCGCGCAGCGGGGCGGCATCGGCCGCCCCGTCATCCGCTTCAGCGCGGACGTCCGGATCGCTCACACGCCTTCCAACTGCTCCAGCTCGGTGATCATGCCGTCGATCAGATTGAGGCCGGTCTGCCAGAAGGCCGGGTCGCGGGCATCGAGGCCAAACGGGGCCAGCAGTTCCGCATGGTGCTTGGTGCCGCCGGCGGACAGCATCTCCAGATAGCGCTCGGCAAAGCCGTCATTGGCCTTCTCATAGACCGCGTAGAGCGAGTTCACGAGGCAGTCGCCGAAGGCATAGGCATAGACATAGAAAGGCGAGTGGATGAAGTGCGGGATGTAGGTCCAGAAGGTCTCGTATCCGGCGCTGAGATGGATCGCCGGGCCGAGGCTTTGGGCCTGAACCTCCATCCAGATGGTGCCGATGCGCTCGGCGGTCAGTTCGCCCTGGCGCCGCTCGGTGTGGATGCGCCGCTCGAAGGTGTAGAAGGCGGTCTGTCGCACCACCGTGTTGATCATGTCCTCCACCTTCTGGGCGAGCATGATCTTGCGGGCCTGGGGCGTCTCCGCCGCCGCCAGCAGCCGGCGGAAGGTCAGCATCTCGCCGAACACGGAGGCCGTCTCCGCCAGCGTCAGCGGAGTGGGCGCCATCAGCGCGCCCTGGCGACCGGCCAGCACTTGGTGGACGCCATGGCCCAGCTCATGGGCGAGCGTCATCACATCCCGCGGCTTGCCCTGGTAGTTGAGCAGCACGTAGGGGTGGGCGGAGGGCACCGTGGGGTGGGCGAAGGCGCCCGGCGATTTGCCGGGCCGCACCGGCGCATCGATCCAGTTGCGATCGAAGAACACCCGGGCGATGTCCGCCATGCGCGGGGAGAAGGTGGCGTAGGCGCCCAGCACCGTGTCGCGCGCCTCATCCCAGCCGATGTCGCGGGTGGCGACCTTCGGCAGCGGGGCGTTGCGATCCCAGAATTCCAGCTTGTCCTTGCCGAACCAGCGGGCCTTCAAAGCGTAATAGCGGTGCGACAGACGCGGGTAGGCGCCCTGGATGGCCGCCACCATGGCATCCACCACCTCGCGCTCCACGCGGTTGGCCAGGTGGCGCGAATCCGCCACGTCCTCGAAGCCGCGCCAGCGGTCGGAGATTTCCTTGTCCTTGGCCAAAGTGTTGGTCACCAGGCTGAACAGCCGCAAATTCTCCTGGAAGGTGGCGGCCAGCGCCAGCCCGGCGCTCTTGCGCACCGCTTCGCTGGGATCCTGCATCAGGTTCAAGGTCGGCTCGATGGCCAGGTCCTTGCCGTCCACGGTGAAACGCAGCGAGGAAATGGTCTCGTCGAACAGCCGGCTCCAGGCGCCGCGGGACGGGCTCGACTTCTCATGGAACAGCTGTTCCACGCGATCTTCCAGCTGATACGGCTTGTCCTTGCGCAGGTCTTCCACCCACGGGCGGTAATGCGCGAACGCCGGAACCGCGAAGGCAGCTTCCACCTGGACGTCATCCAGCCGGTTCAGCTCCAAAGTGAAGAACAGCAGGTGGGTGGAGGAATCGGTGAGCTTTTCCTGGATGTCGCTGAAAAACTTGGCGCGGGCCGGGTCCGCGGTGTCGCCGGCATAGACCAGGCTGCCGTAGGAGGCGATGCGGCCCATCAGATCATCCAGCGCCTCGTAGCGCACCAGGGCGCCGGCCAGCGCCGCGCCGGCATCGGGTCCGGCGGCCAGGCTCTCCAGCTTGCCCTTGTAGTCCGCCTCGAAGGCCTTCGACAGGATGTCGGCCTGCTCCAGGTCCGTGGCCAGCTGGGGCGCGTCCATGCTGGCGTAGAGATCCGTGAGGTTCCACTCCGGCAGGCGATCAGCGGCGGCGGAGGCGGTCGCGGCTTCAGGGGTCAGGGAAGAAACAGGACCAAACATGGAGCCTCCAGAAGCGTCGACAACGACTGCGCAGGTCATAGCGCGCATCGGGGCGCGGACTCAACAATGGCACGCGGCTTTGACCGGCGCCGCATCAAGCAAAATGGGCGCAGGCGGCCGGACAGGGGGCGCAGGGCGGGCGGGATGCCGATGGGGGAGCGCGCGACGACCTTGCGGCAAGGGGTTTCGTTAACCTCCCGCGGCGAAGCTTGTGGGATTCGTGCGTGACCGGATTCCCATGACAGCCCGTATCCTCTTGGTAGAAGACGATTTTCTCGAACGCAGCCGGCTCGAATCGGTGCTGGCGCATCTGGGGTTCAGCGTGAGCGCATGCGAGGATGGCGATACCGCCCTCGCTTTGCTGGCCGCGCAGCCCTTCGATCTCATCCTGCTCGACCTGGTGATTCCCGGGCTGGACGGCATGGGGGTGCTCGGCGTGCTGAAGGCGCGCGGAACCGCCGTTCCGGTCATCGCCGCCGTGACCCCCGCCGGGATGGATGGGGCGGTGTCGGCCCTGCGGGCCGGCGCGCGGGACTTCGTGGTGAAGCCCGCCGGGGCGCTGCGGCTGCAGGTGGCGATCACAAATGCGTTGGCGCTCGCGGCGCAGACCCGTCGCGCCGAGCGATCGACCGAGGTTCCGGCCTCCGGCGACTTCCACCTGCGGCTGGCCCATGATGCCGATGCAGCGCAGTCCTTTGGCAGCGCCGAAACCGAGGCGGAACAAGGCCTCGAGACGCATCTGGCCATGCTGGATGCGGGCGGCCATGCCCGGCCGCTGGAGCAGCTGGAGGCGGACGTGATCCGCGCTGCGGTGTCCCTCTACGGCGGTCGCATGACCGAGGTGGCGCGGCGGCTCGGAATCGGGCGCTCAACCCTTTACCGAAAGGTGACGGCTTTAGGATTGCCTGTGGCAGAATCATTCGCCCCGCTCGCTGTGGCGGCCGAGTGACAGGGTGTCGAAAACATCCCGTCGCGAGGGGTTGTGAATTGAATCTCGTGCCGGCGCGCGCGACCAAGGTGTGAGTGTTTAGTGATGGAGCGTCCCTTGGAGCGTCCTCTTCCCAGGCCGTCGGCCGGTCGTATGTTTGCCGGCCTGATGGTGGGGGCGGTCCTGACGGGCACGGCCCTGTCCTCGCCCTGGATCGTGCCGGGCGCTTTCGCGGCCGATGGCGATGCCGCCCCGAGCGCCTCTGGCGCAGCTGCGCCCCGCGGGTCTCTGCCTTGGCCGCCCGCCCATGTGGAGGTGACGCCGGCACCCGCCGCGCCGCCGGCCGCCGCCGCCGCGACCGCTCCGGCTGCCCCCGCCTCGGCCCCGAAGGACCAGGCCGCGACCGCCCCCGCGGCATCGCCGCCCAACCATACGGCCGCCCAGGCCGCCCCGCCGGCTGGCGCCCCCCATGCCGATTCGGCGGCACCCAAACCCGAATCACCGGCGGCCCCCGCCCAGGCCTCCGGGAAGAGTCCCGCTGCGCCGTTGGCAGCCGCCCCCGAGGCCGTGGCTCCGACCCCGCCGGTGGCGGCTGCTCCGGTGGCCCCGGAGACCGCGACCCCTGCGGTTGCGGCTGTGCCCCTCAATCCCCTGGCGGAACAGGTGCGCGTGGTGCTGGCGGTGCCGTCCCTGGAGGGGCTCGGCATCACCCGCCGCGAGCAGGACGGCATCCAGGCCTTCTATGCGGGCCGTCAGGATCAGCCGGTGTTCGTCGACGAGCACGGTCTCACGGCGCTGGGCCGCGGCGTGGAAGCACGCCTCGCCGCGGCGGGCGAGGATGGCCTCGATCCGGCCGACTATGGCCGCACCAAGCTGACCGCCAATGCCGATCTGCCCGCTTTGGCGCGGGCGGAAATTCGCCTGGCTGCCTCGGCGGTGCTCTATGCCCGCCACGCGCAGGCGGGCCGTTTCGATCCCAGCCGCATCTCCGCCCAGGTGACGCCGCTGCGCACCTTCCCGGACCCCATGGCGGTGCTGGTGGGCCTCGCCGCCGCGCCGGACGCCTCGAAGGCGCTGGCCGCCTACAATCCCACCCATCCCGGCTATTGGGCGCTGAAGGGCAAGCTCGCCACGGCGCAGACCCACACCGCGCCGGCGCCGGTGCGGGTGCCGGCGGGCCCCACCTTGCGTCCCGGCGACATCGATGCCCGCGTGCCCCTGCTGCGGGCGCGGCTGGATCTGAAATCCGCGGTGGCCGGCGACCGGCTCTATGATTCCGCCCTGGCGGCTGCGGTCATGTCCTTCCAGGCGTCCGCCGGTCTCACGGCCGACGGCGTGGTGGGCGCGGCGACGCTAGAAACCCTCAACCGGGTGGACAGCGCGGCCGACCGCCGCTCCGACATCATCGCCAACATGGAGCGCTGGCGCTGGCTGCCCCGGGATCTGGGCAGCACCTATGTGATGGTGAACATCCCGGAATATGTGGTCCGCGTGGTGCAGAACGGCGGCACCATCCACCAGACCCGCGTGGTGGTGGGCAAGCCGGAGAACCAGACCCCCTTGCTCACCCACGACATGGAATATGTCGTGCTGAACCCCTATTGGAACATCCCCCCCTCCATCGCCCGCAAGGAAATGCTGCCGAACCTGCAGCGCGATCCCTATTTCCTCGCCCGCCAGGGCATGGAAGTGGTGCGCAACGGCAAAGTGGTGGATCCCGGCACGGTGAACTGGGCCCAGGGGGTGGGCGGCTATTCCTTCCGCCAGCCCCCCGGCGAGCGCAATGCGCTGGGGCGCATCAAGTTCATGTTCCCCAACGACCATTCGGTCTATCTGCACGACACCCCGTCGAAGGCGCTGTTCGCCAACGACCGCCGCGCCTACAGCCACGGCTGCATCCGGGTGCAGGACCCGCTGAAGTTCGCCGAGGTGATCTTCAACATCGGCATGCCGGGCGGCAACTGGACCGACGAGAAGATCGGCAAGATGCTCGGCGGGGCGGAGCGCTACCTCACGCTGAAGCAGCGCATCCCGGTCCATCTGGTCTATTTCACCACCTTCGTGGACGAGACCGGCCGGCTGGTGTCGCGCGATGACGTCTATGGCACCAATGCCCAGGTGAAAGAGATCCTGCGCCTGGATCCCGAGCAGAAGGTCGCCGGGCGCACAACGGCGGTTCCGCGCTGAACATCACCGGGCGAACCTGAGCAACGGGGCGCGGCGGCCGCTGATGGCGGGCCGCCGCGAAAAAACTGCGGTGCCATTTTGCCGCCAGTTCGCCACGTTTCGACCCCCTCGGCCGCGGCCAGACCGCAGGTGGTTAAGAATTTATCTGTGAATCCCGAGTGGTAGAGCTTGCGTGTATCTTGCATGACACGGGGAACAGGCACGATTTTGCCATAGTGGCCGTCTACTCACGGCACCGTGACCCGGGAACGACGGGCGTCAACGCGCCCTTAACCGAACCCGTCAAGACTCCGTTGAGCTTCGCACCGCGCGTACGCGCGCGGCCTGAATAGACCTGAGCCCCGGGTTCCGCTTTGCCGATTGATCATGCGCTCCTCACCCCCCTCCGCAGCCGCTTCGACGCCTGGACCGCATCCGGCACGGGCGCTGTGACGCTGAAGGTGACGCGCTGCGTTACAATCGCGGTCTCCCTGATGGTGTGCGGTTCCACCTCGCTGCAGAATGCGGTGGCCAACGGCGATACGCGCTCGCTCACCTTCACCAATGCCCATACGGGCGAGAGCGGCACCTTCACCTTCAAGAAGGACGGCCAGTACGATCAGGCGGTCCTGACCAAGCTCAACTGGATCCTGCGTGACTGGCGCAAGGAAGAGCCGACGGACATGGATCCGCATCTGTTTGATGTGATCTGGGAAGTCTATCGCGACGTGGATGCGTCCGCCCCCATCACCATCCTGTGCGGCTATCGCTCCCCCCAGACCAACGCCATGCTGCGCTCCCGCAGCAAGGCGGTCGCCGAGACCAGCCAGCACATGCGCGGCAAGGCGATGGATTTCTATATTCCCGGCGTTCAGCTCTCTGCCCTGCGCGCCGCGGGCCTGCGCCTCCAGCGCGGCGGCGTCGGCTTCTATCCCTCATCCAATTTCGTCCATATGGACACCGGCGGCGTGCGCATGTGGCCGCGCATGAACCACGACGAACTGGTCCGCGTGTTCCCCGATGGCAAGACGGTGCTCATCCCCAGCGATGGCAAGCCGCTGTCCGGCTATCAGGAGGCGCTGGCCGAACTGGAAGGTCGCGGCAATGCCCCGGCCGAAGTGGCCCAGAACGACGGCCTAAAGGGCATCAAGAAGTTCTTCGCCTCCTTGTTCACCAAGCAGTTGCCGGAAGAGAGCGACGCGGGTGAGGAAGAGGCCGCCCGTCCGGTGCGCAACAGCCGTCCGACGCAGGTGGCGAGCGCGGCGCCCGCCCCGACCACCCCCGCCAAGCCGGCCCCGGCGCCGGTGGCGCAGGCCTCCCAGCCGGTGGTCACGGCCGTTGCGGCCCGGCCGCTGCCGCCGGCCCGACCGGCTGAGCTGGCCGCTGCCGCCATGTTCACCGCCCAGGCGGTCAATGCGCCGCTGGCGCCGCTGCCGCTCAAGCGTCCCGCCGCCCCGGCCCAGGTGGCCAGCCTGCAGATGCCGGGCAGCGTGCCGCTGCCGCCGCTGCCCGCCGTCATCACCCGCGGCACCAGCGGCACCGGCGAGCAGGGGACCGGCACCACCCTTCTCGGCTACGCCTCCACCGGCGACATCGCCGGCGCGCTTCCGGCCAATGCGGCTCTGGCGGTGGCGCCGCAGCCCAAGCTGCGCGGCGCCACCCGCACCGCCGAAATTCCCTTCGGGCGGCTGTTCCGCGCCCCGGGCCTCACCGGAGAGGCCTATCTGAAGATGCCGGAGACCCGCGTCTTCACCGCCTTCATCACCGCGCCGCGGGAAGTGGTGGCCAGCGGCTTCGGCACCGATCCCACCGGCGGGCTTTCCACCGGCCACTTCAGCGGCGAGGCGGTGGTGTCGCTGCCCACCTATATCTTCCAGGCGCAGCCGGTGCGCCTGACCCAGCGCATCCCCTGAGACCCCGGACGGCGCCTGCGCCGTCGGCGCGGGCGATCCGCCGCATGGAGCGGTCGCCGCCGTGCGCCCGGCGCCGGTGTGAAGGCGTATGGGGCTGTGCCCTGCCTCCTGCCACAAGGCGCCTTCCGCGTCAGTCCCCCGGCGGGCGAGGCAGAAAAGGTGCAATCCCCGCTGGGCGACTGGTGGATTGCGGGGACGCTTCCTTGACGTGGGCTGCGCCTTGGCCCCTCTATCCTCGCCCTTCCGTTCGCGGACCGGCAGCGCAGATGCGCGTCCGGCCCCCAGCGGCGGACCCGAAATGTTGGCGGCGCAGGCATGCAACGCCCGATGGTCGCGGCGCGTGCGCCGAGACGTGCAACGTGCAGTCGTGGCCCGCCCGTGGCGGCGCGCCGATGGTGGCGCAGGCCACGCGGCTGCTCAGCAGGAGTGTGATGAATGACGGCAGATGTGGCTGATACCGGCGTCGCCGCTGAGGAGCTCAAGCAGTTCGTCGAGCGGATCGAACGCCTGGAAGAGGAAAAGAAGGCGATCGCGGACGACATCAAGGATGTCTATGCGGAACTGAAGGCCCGCGGGTTCGACGCCAAGGCGGTGCGCAAGCTGGTGCAGATCCGCCGCCAGGACGCCCAGGAGCGCCAGGAGCAGGAAGCCATCCTCGAGCTCTATATGCAGGCCCTGGGTCTCGTCTGAGCCAATCCCTCGGCGGCCGCGGCACCCTGTGGCCGCGGCGCCGGCCGGACCTCAGTGCTCGGGCTTGGCATCCGCGAAGGCGGCCTGCTGGGTGGGCGACGCCTCGGTCTGGTACTGCGCCTTCCACTGCGCGTACGGCATGCCGTAGACCACCTCGCGGCTTTCGTCCTTGGTCAGCGGCAGTCCTTCCGCCTCGGCGGCGTCCAGATACCAATTGGACAGGCAGTTGCGGCAGAAGCCGGCCAGGTTCATCAGATCGATGTTCTGGACGTCGGTTCGCGCCCCCAGATGCGCCACCAGCCGGCGGAACACCGCCGCTTCCAGGCGGATGCGCTCGTCGTCAGACAGGCTTGTCATGTGTCCTCTCCTCCAGGGACCCTCGGCGATGCCGCCGGTGATCCCATATGGTGTGGGTGGCGAAGGGCCTGAGGCCGTGCCCGTTCCCAGGGCATGTGGCGCGGCCGCGGCTTTCGTGCAAGCCTTGCCGCATCCCCCATGCGGCTGCGTCGCTGTGCCGTGTTCGCTTTGCCGTGGCCGCCTCCTCCTGCCCATCCCCATTTTTCGAGAGTCGTTGCGCCTGTGTCGATGATTGCCCTGCCGGGGGCCGCGCAGCCTTGAGCGCCGCAGCCCGTCCTCCCTTGCGCCTTGCCCTGGGGGTGTCCGCCCTCGTTGCCGGCGCCCTGGCCATGGGGGCCTCGGTGCTGTTCGTGCGCCTGGCGGACGTGGGACCGTTCGCCAGCGCCTTCTGGCGCACGGCGCTGGCGCTGCCCTTCCTGCTGGTGTGGGGGCTGGCGGAAACCGGCGCCCGCCTGCCCCGGCCCGACCGGGCGACGCTCTTGGCCGGCGTGTTCTTCGCCGGCGATCTGATTTTCTGGCATCTGGCGATCCTGGGCACCACGGTCGCCAATGCCGCCGTGCTGGCCACCACCTCGCCCTTGTGGGTGGCGCTCTATGCCGGGCTGGTGCTGCGCGAGCGCCTCACCTGGCCGCTGGCCGCGGGCCTCATGCTGTGCGTGGCCGGCACCCTGGCGCTCATCGGCGACAGCTGGCAGTTCGCGCCGGAGAAGCTGGCGGGCGATGCCGCGGGCCTGGTCACCGCCATCTTCTTTGCCAGCTATTTTCTCGCCGTGCGGCGGGCCCGCGCCCGTCTGGGGGCGGGGGTGGTCACCTTGATCTCCACCGCCGTCACCACCGTGGTGCTGCTGGGCGTGGCCGTGGTGATGGAGCCGACCCTCATGCCCGGCAGCTTGTCCGGCGCCATGGCGCTGCTGGCGCTGGCCGTGGTGAGCCAGGTGGGCGGGCAGGGGCTCATGGCCGTGGGGCTGGCGGTGGTGCCGCCGATCTTCGGCGCTTTGGTGTTCTTCCTGGAAGTGGTGTCGGCGGCTGCGCTGGGCTGGCTGATCCTCGGGGAACGGCTGGGCGTGCTGCAGGGGGCGGGCGCGGCGCTGATCGTGCTGGGCCTGTTCCTGGCCCGGCCGCGGGCCGCCCCGCCGGCGGGCCTGCCATGAGCCGCCTCGCTGCTGCCGCACTCCCTGGGGAAAAGACGCCCTCACCCGGCGGCTCAATAGCTTGTGCGGTCCGGCGTGTTGACGGCTCTCTCCGTCACAGGCACACACACGGTTCAATGGCCCTTTTCCGTTTCCGGCCCTTGCCCGGCATGATCCGACTGCCGCGCCTCCGGCGCGTGCTGCACCGTCTGGTGGCGCTGCTGGCGCTGGCTGGCACCGCCGGGCTGTTCAGCCTGATCGCGACGCCGGCGGCGGCGGACTTCCGCTTGTGCAATCGCACCGGAAGCCGGGTCGGCGTCGCCATCGGCTATAAGGAAGGCGACATCTGGGCCACCGAGGGCTGGTGGAACGTCTCCGCCAACAGCTGCGAGACGCTGCTGCGCGGCGACCTCGTCGCCCGCTTCTATTACCTTTATGCTGTGGACTATGATCAGGGCGGGGAATGGTCCGGCAAGGCCTTCATGTGCACCCGTGACAAAGAGTTCACCATCAAGGGGGTAGAGGATTGCCTGGCGCGGGGCTTCGACCGCACCGGCTTCCTGGAAGTGGACACCAACGAGCAGAAGGGCTGGACCGTCCAGCTGACAGAATCCAACCAGAGCCCGGCGCGTCTGTCCGCGGGCACGCCGACAGGGCCCATGCCGCTGCCCATGCCGGCCCCGCCATCCCGGACCAAGACCCCATAGGCGGCGCTTTACTCATCGCAGGCTGGCCTCAGGCCGCCGACACCCGGAGGGCGCACCATGAGACGGCAACGACGCACCAAGATTGTCGCCACCCTCGGCCCGGCCTCTTCCGACCCCGCCATCATCGAGCGCTTGTTCCTGGCCGGGGCGGACGTGTTCCGCATCAACATGAGCCACACCTCCCATGAGGCTCTGGCCCGCTTCGTCACCGACATCCGCGCCATCGAGGCGCAGCACCGCCGCCCCATCGGCATTCTGGCCGACCTGCAAGGGCCGAAACTGCGCCTCGCCACCTTCGCCGATGGCGTCACCTTGCTGAAGGCGGGCGGCCAGTTCGTGCTGGATTCCGATCCCACCCCTGGCGATGCCAGCCGGGTCCACCTGCCGCATCCGGAAATTCTCGCGGCGCTGGAGGCGGGCGATGCCCTGCTCCTGGATGACGGCAAGGTGCGCCTGCGGGTGCTCTCCGCCACGCCCGATCGCGCCGTCACCGAGGTGGTGGTGGGCGGACGCCTGTCGGACCGCAAGGGCGTCAGCCTGCCGGACACCCTCATCCCCGCCTCGGCCCTGACCCCCAAGGACCGGGCCGATCTCGACGCGGCGCTGGAGGCGGGGGCGGACTGGATCGCCCTGTCCTTCGTGCAGCGGCCGGAAGACGTGGCCGAGGCGCGCAAGATCGCCCGCGGCCGGGCCGGCATTCTGGTGAAGGTGGAAAAGCCCCAGGCGGTGGCGCGGCTGGCGGAGATCATGGAATTGTCCGACGCGCTCATGGTGGCGCGCGGCGATCTGGGCGTAGAACTGCCGCTGGAGCGGGTGCCGGGCCTGCAGAAGCAGATGACCCGCGCCGCCCGCCGCTCCGGCACGCCGGTGGTGGTGGCCACCCAGATGCTGGAGAGCATGATCTCCTCCCCCGTGCCCACCCGCGCCGAGGTGTCTGATGTGGCGACCGCGGTGTTCGAGGGAGCGGACGCCATCATGCTGTCGGCGGAATCCGCCGCCGGGCAATATCCGGTGGAAGCGGTGGCGATGATGAACCGGATCGCCGAGGAGGTGGAGAGCGATCCCACCTATCGGGCGGTGATCGATGCCCAGCGCGCCCCGCCGGAGCCCACCACCGCGGACGCCATCGCCGCTGCCACCCGCCAGATCGCCGAGACCCTGGACCTGGGCGCGGTGGTGTGCTGGACCGCCTCGGGCGCCACCGCCGTGCGGGTGGCCCGCGAGCGGCCGCGCCCGCTGATCATCGCCCTGACCCCCAACCCCGCCACCGGACGGCGCCTGACCCTGTCCTGGGGGGTGCATTGCGTGGTGACAGAGGACGCCCACGACGCCGGCGACATGGTCGACCGGGCCTGCCAACTGGCGCAATCGGACGGCTTTGCCCGGCCGGGCCAGCGGATCATCGTGGTGGCGGGAGTGCCGTTCGGCACGCCGGGCGCCACCAACATGATCCGCATCGCCTTCGTGCCGGCGGACACGCCCTGAGGGGCAGGGGGCTGGCCTCTGAGCCGGCTCCAGACGCCGGCCGCCGGACCCCGGCGGCCGGGCGGCTCAGATGCCGCGGCCGTCCACCTTGGTGGCGAGCTGGCTTTCCAGATCCTTGGCGGCGGTGAGATGCGGATTCACCGCCAGCGCCCGGCGGGCGGCTTCCAGCGCATGGGCGTCATCGCCCAGCTCCCGCAGGATCATGGCGAGGCCGAGCATGACGGTGAAGTGCCGCGGCTCGCGCGCCAGCACCTCGCGGATGTCCGCCAGGGCGCCGATATAGTCATCTTGCAGGTAGAGAACGGTGGCCCGGCGGCTGAAGCCGGCGACCGAATCCGGATCTTGTTCCACCACCTCGTCCAACAGGGCAATGGACAGATCGTACTGTTTGGCTTCGGCCGCGACATTGGCCCGGGCCATCAGGACGTCGGCCCCGGTGCTGTTGGTTTCCGACAGCAGGGAATCCAGACGCTCCGACAACACCTTGGCGCTGGCCTCGTCGGGGGCGAGGCGCAGCGCCTCGAACAGCGCATCGAGCTGGGCGCGCTTGTCCCGGGGCGGTTTGGGACGGGCGGGGGCGGGCGGGCCGGGGGCCGGGGTGGCGGCAGGCGCCGCGCGGTCGGACTTGGGCACCGGGCCGGTGGTCTGTGCGGCGACCGGCGCAACCAGACCCAGCAGGACCGCCAGTGCGAAAAAGACCGTGCGCACATGCGCACTGTTCCGTGCGACGGACCCGGGTCTGACCCGCCATGTCCGCGCTGTTCCAGCATGGAACACACGCGTCGTCGGACACACGAAATTCAACAGCTGCTGCGCGTTGCAGAGCGTGCGCTGTGACATCTGGCGGGTGAAACCGGAAAACCGGACAGCCATACGCAAAAGCATCATGGCACAAGTTTCAGGCGCGCAGAGGCGCCCGTCAACCCTTCTGTGGGGCCGCCACGGAAGGGTGATCGCGCCGCCGTCCGGCGGCGCGGCCGATCAACCCTGGCGCGCCTTGTAGCGCTTCTGGGTCTTATTGATGATGTACATCCGGCCCTTGCGGCGCACCAGGCGGTTGTCGCGGTGACGGCCGATCAGGGACTTAAGCGAGTTGCGGATCTTCATGACACTTGCCTTCGACACTTGCCTTCGGCCGACCGCGGCGCGCTGAACCGCGCGGCTCGTCGAACCCGTGGAATGGAACAGAGCGCGCTTGATAGGGATCGGGCGCCCCGATGTCAATGTCCGGGCCGTCGCGAAAGCGATCCCCGGCCCAGGTTGCGCACAGGCCGCCGCCGCGCCGCACAGACCCTATAGACCGACCTGCGCCAGCGCCGCGGCTTGCCGCTCGGCCACCTGATCTTGCGCGAAATCGCCGATGGCGGTCTCGAACAGCTGGTGGAAGTTGAGTTCCGCCTTCAGATGCAGGAACACTGCCCCGAGGCCAATGGCGGCCCGGTCCATGAACACGAATTCCCGCGGGACGGTCACAGGGCCGAGCCGCTTCAAGGCGGTGTGGACCTGGAAGGCCTCACGTCGGCCGTAGTTTCCCGGCTCCACCCCATCGGCGATGGTGCGCACCCGGTCGTCCAGCAGCGGCCCATAGATGAAGCGCGCCCAGATGTTCAGCACTTCGATCAATTCGCGGCTGAGGCCCTTGAAGCCCCAGGTCTCATAGGCATGGACCACGCGGGCCTCGTCGCCGGAGCCCAGGCCCCGATAGAGATCCACCACGCCGGCCACGAAGCGCGGCGGGAAGATGCGGATGCAGCCGTAATCCAAGAGGTTGATGCCCTGCGGCGCCCCGGCCTCATCCACGAACACGGTGTAATTGCCCAGATGCGGGTCGCCATGGATGACGCCATAGCGGCTGAACGGCAGCCACCAGGCGGTGAACATGGCCTGCGCCAGCCGGTTGCGCTCCTCCAGCGAGTGCTCGGTGAAGCCGAGGATCTTCTGCCCCTCCAGCCATTCCAGGGTGAGCAGGCGCCCGGTGGAGAGGTCCGGGCGCACGCGCGGCACGCGCACCTGTGGGTCATCCGCCATCATCAGGCGATAGAGGTCGGCGTGCTTGGCCTCGCGGCGATAGTCCAGCTCCTCCCGCACCCGCGCGCCGATCTCGCCGGCGATCTCGCGGGTGTCGATGGCCGCATCCATGCGGCGATGCAGCGAGAACAGAATGTCCAGCTGGTTAAGGTCGGCCTCCACCGCCGCCTGCATGTCGGGATATTGCAGCTTGCAGGCCAGCGTCTCGCCATCCAGCGCCACCGCCCGGTGCACCTGCCCCAGGGAGGCGGCCGCCGCCGGCTTGTGCTCGAAGGCGGCAAAGCGGCTTTCCCAGTCGCGGCCCAGCTCCGCCATCATCCGGCGGCGCACGAAGGCCCAGCCCATGGGCGGGGCATCGCTCTGAAGCTTCTGGAGTTCGGCGGCATAATCGGGCGGCAGTAGGTCGGGAATGGTGGCCATCAACTGGGCCACCTTCATCAAGGGCCCCTTCAGCGTGCCCAGCGCCGCCGAGAGCGCGGCGGCATTGCCGGCGCCGGCCCCGCCCATGAGCCGGGCGCCGGCCATGCGGGCGGCGACCCCGCCCACATTGGCCCCCACCCGCGCATAGCGGGCGGCACGGGCGGAGAAGCGGTTGCGTTCGGCATCACTGGGGGTATCGGAACCGGGAGTCTTGGACATGGGGCGCCTTATCTGTCCCCCCTTGCTACGGCGCGCGATGCCGCGCGGATCGCCCAGAGGACCGCCAGGTCAGGCCGAGCAGGATGAGCAGGGCCAGGGGGGTGAGCACATCCGTATAGAGAATGGGGCCTGCATTGCCGGCCGCAAGGTTGCCGGTCTTGGCAATCTGCACCACATGGCCCACGGCGGCGCCGCCGAGAAAGCCGCAGGTCATCACCGCCACTGCCAGCCGATAGCCCCAGTCGCGATAGAGCGCGCCGATCAGCCCGGCGAGGCCGATGCCGAGGTTCGCCACGCCCACCTCGAACTGGAACGGGCTCGGCGCCCAGCCGATGCTGGCGGCGGCCTGGGCGGCGAACACGATATGGCCCAGTGCCGCCCACAGCCCCATGAGGCCGACGGGAAACAGTAGGATGCCGACGATGAGTTTGTCGGCCATGAAGGTGAGGGTGCGTCGGCCTGGGGCGCGGACGATGGCGAGGACGGCATAAGCGAGGGCCAAGGCCCACATGAGCAGCGGAAACCAGAAGACCATGATGTTTGTCCCCGGATGTGACACGCGCCGGAGGGGGCAAGCCCTGGCGACGCGCCAGGAGAATGGCATTGGGAGGGCTGGGGGGAAATGGGGTGCGAATTCTCACAGTTTCGGTACAAACAGGAATGAGTTAGGCGGGTCGCCGGAGCAGAGCGTTCGCCTTTGCTATCAAGCAAAGACTCGTTCAAGTTATTCCCCGCGGCTGTCCTGACCTCAGCTTTTCGATGGGGGTGGGCTATGGCAGTAGTAGATGAAAATAAGCGATTTGTTGAAGAATTTGCCAATCCGCATTCTTGGCTGCTCACGGCTGATAATCTTCACGAACAAGCGACCGAGATCTATGCTCGTCGGGCCTCATCATCCCTTATGACTAAGGTTGATGCAAATAAAGTCATTCTTGAACAAACGCGAGGGATTGATAAGGCGGTATTTCTTCTGAGCGGATTTGCTCTGGAGAATGCGATCAAGGCGTTTCTCGTATATGAAAACGCGCATTGGGTTTCGAATGGGCGGCTGGCGAAGAACCTGAGATCGCATAGCCTCACGACCTTACAATCAAGATCAGATCTCGTTCCATATAAGGCGCGCAGCCTATCGACACTGAAGGCCTTTGAAGACGGATTGGACTCGTGGTTTCGCTATCCGTGCGCCCTGGGAGTTGAGGAAAGCAGAAAAGAGGGTCACTTGCACGACCACCTTTGGCATGGATACTTAGCGATCATGCGTGCGTACGGCCGCAGGCTCACGACGCTGCTTGCTAAAGGGTGGCAGGGGCCACACGGTTTCTACGGGCGATGGGTCACTGGCGGCGCGTGGTTAGGCTATCAACGCGAGCCGTCCTAATATGTCGGTCATGCGGAGG
Organism: Azorhizobium sp.; assembly: GCA_965227945.1. Lineage (GTDB taxonomy): Bacteria > Pseudomonadota > Alphaproteobacteria > Rhizobiales > Xanthobacteraceae > Azorhizobium. The sequence goes on from CBDDGQ010000006.1 coordinate 1,921,514, forward strand.
CCCTCCTGCGGCGCCTCGGCGCTTGCCTCCCGTCATCAGCCGTCCTAAGCCCGCAGACATGACAAGGCGCAGCAGCGGCACGGGACAGGCGGTGGGCAGGTGGGTTTCCCGCCTGGTGCTGGCCTATGCGCTGCTGTTGCAGGTGATGGTGGGCGGCATGGCCGCCACCGAGCATCTGGTCGGCGTCGCCACCGGCGTGATCTGCCAGGGCCACACCGAAGACAGCACCGACGGCGGCGAGGCCGACCACACCGCTTTATGCTGCGCTTTCGGCTGCCTCGCCGCCGCCGCGCCCGCCGCGCTCGATCCGCCCGCGCCCGTGGCCCTGGCCTTTCCCGAGCCGCAGCGTCTGGCGGCGGCGATCCCACCCTCCGAGCGCGCGGCAGCGCCGGTGCGGCATCTCTCCTTTGCGGCCCGGGGGCCTCCGGCGCGCGGCTGATCCGCACGCTTGAAACCCTCATCATCCGTTCAGGAGACGTTCCATGTTTTCTCGCCCCATGTTTTCGCGCCTTGCGGCGCGCGCCCTTCCCGTGGCCGCCCTCGCGTCCGCTGTCATGAGCGGTTTCTTGGCCGGCCCCGCGGCCGCCCATGTGACCCTGGCCCCCAATCAGGCCCAGGCCGGCACCGCCATCCGCACCGCCTTGCGGGTGCCCCATGGCTGTGACGGCAGCGCCACCACCGCCATCAAGGTCACCATTCCCGAGGGCGTGTTCGGGGTGAAGCCCATGCCCAAGGCCGGCTGGACGCTCGCCATCGAGACCGGCCCCTATGCCAAGGCCTATCCGCAAATGCACGGCAAGCCGGCCACCGAAGGGGTGAAGACCCTCACCTGGTCCGGCGGCAATCTGCCCGATGCCCAGTATGAGGAGTTCATCTTCATCGGCTCGGTGGCCGGTGATGTGGGCGGGCAGAATCTGGCCTTCCCGGTGCTCCAGACCTGCGAGAAGGGCGCCACCGACTGGTCCGAAGCGGTGGTGCAGGGTCAGCCAGTGCCGCCGCGTCCGGCGCCGCTGTTGCGGGTCGCCGCTGCGGCGCCCGCGGCCAACGTGCAGAAGGTGGGCAGCCTCACCCTCGAAACCCCCTGGGCGCGCGCCACCCCCGGCGGCGCCAAGGTGGGCGGCGGCTTCCTGAAGATCACCAACACCGGCACCACCGCCGACAAGCTGGTCTCCGCCACCTTCGAGCCCGCCGGCAAAGTGGAGATCCACGAGATGGCCATGAACAATGGCGTCATGAGCATGCGTCCGCTCACCGCCGGCCTGGAGATCGCGCCGGGCAAGACCGTGGAACTGGCGCCGGGCGGCTTCCATCTTATGCTGATGGACCTGAAGCAGCCGCTGAAGGAAGGCGACAAGGTCAAGGGTACGCTGGTGTTCGAGAAGGCCGGCAAGGTGGAGGTGACCCTCGACGTGCGCGGCCTCGGCGCCACTGCGCCGGCGGCCGCCGAAGGCCACCAGCATTGAGCTTGCGTCTATCGCGATGACAGCGGGCGCCGGGGCAACCGGCGCCCGTTTGCATTTGGGGGCAGGTGTTGGCTGAAGGCCGGGGCTGAGCGCGGGCCAATTGTCCGCGCGGTGCATGCGGGCATCGGTCATTTGCGGCGACCGTTTCACCCCCCACCCCAACCCTCCCCCGCAAGGGGGGAGGGGGCGCGGCGCGCGAGTGAGGGGGCGGCCCGGCATGCCCCGAAGGACATGTCCGAGCTTTCCAGACCCCCGCGGATTTCACCCTCCCCCCTTGCGGGGGAGGGCAGGGAGGGGGGTGAAACGGCCGGGGCCCGGTGGCCGCTCAGGCACCGCTCCCCTTCACGCACGCGCCACTGTCACGCCACCGCAAACAACGGCCGCTCCCGGCGCAGTTCCTCGGCGATCACCTGCTCCGCCTCGACCAGCGCCGGCGGACGGCTTTCGCTGGTGCCGTAGACCGCGAACTCGAAATGCGGCAAAGGCGGCGTGCCCAGATCGCTCACCATCATCAGGTCGGGCCGCAGCGCACGGGCCGAGCGCAGGGTGATGCCGAGGCCGGCGCTGGCCGCCGCCATCACGCCGGGCAGGCTGGGGCTGGTGAGGGCGATGCGGAAGGCGCGGCCCGCTGCCGTCAAAGCGGAAATGGCGGCGCTGCGGAAGATGCAGGGGCTCTCGAACAGCAGCAGCGGCAGCGGCGCGTCCGGGTCCAGGCGCAGATGCCGGGCGCCGATCCAGCACATCTGCTCGCGCAGGATGACGCGGGCGGGCAGATCGCTCTCCACCCGATAGCCGGCGGCCAGATCCAGCTCTCCACCGCGCAATTTGTCGATCAGGGCGGCGGTGGTGCTGATCTGCACGGTGATGGGCGCAGCAGGAAAGCCGCTGGCGAGGCGGGCAAGGATGCGCTGCAAGGTCAGTTCGCCCACATCCTGCACGAAGCCCAGCCGCAAGGGCTGGGAAACGGCGCCATGCACATGCTGGCCCAGCACGCGGTCATTGAGATCCAGCAGCCGGCGGGCATCGTCCAGGAAGCCGGCGCCGCGGGCGGTCACCGCGACGCCGCGGCCCTTGCGGGCGATCACCGCAAAGCCGAGCTGCTCCGACAGGCGATCCATTTGCAGGCTGATGGCCGATTGGGTGCGGCCCACCCTCTGGGCGGCGGCCGACACTGTGCCCAGCTCCGCCACAGCGGCGAAGCTGCGCAGCAGATCCAGATCGAGATTGCGAAGGCTCATTCTATGAATTTTGCAAAATTATCGATCGATATCAATCAATTTTTCTCATTCAATGCGCCGAACTAAGGTGCCTCCAACCGAAACGGAGGCCGTCATGCCCATTCTCAATGTGAAACTGTCCCAGTCGCCCGCGCTCACCCCCGCCGTCATCGGCGCCGTGGCCGCGACCCTCTCCCGCCTCACCCACGACATCCTCGGCAAGGACCCGGCGGTGACCGCGGTGGCCATCGACCTGGTGCCGGCGAGCCAATGGTTCGTGGGCGGGCAAAGTCTCGCCAGCGTGCAGCAGTCCAGCTTCTGGCTGGATATCGTCGTCACCGAGAGCACCAACACCAAGGATGAGAAGGCCGCCTATGTGGCGGCAGTGTTCGCGGCCATGGGCGAACTCATTGGGCCGATCCATGCGGAGAGCTATGTGCTGGTGCGCGAGGTGAAGGCCGATGCCTATGGCTACGGCGGTCGCACCCAGGAAAGCCGCTACGTGGAAACAAAGATGAAAGCCGCGTAAATAAAGATGAACGCGGCGTAAACGAATAAAATCGCGAAATCGCCTTTTCGCTAACGCCCCTTTTACCTACGCTCCCTATGGTGATGTTCATAGTAAGCGTTGCGTATAGGTTGCGTCTCATGAGTGTGGTGCGTAAGGGGGCGCCCCGACGGGCGCCCCGCCTTTCTGGCGAGACCTTCGGGGCCGAGGCTATCCGTGAGGTGGTCCGCGACCAGATCCTGGTGGGGGACTGCATCGCCGAACTGGCGAAGCTGCCGCCCCGCTCGGTGGACATTGTGTTCGCCGATCCCCCCTACAATCTTCAGCTTCAAGGTGAGCTCAAGCGCCCGGACGAAAGCCGCGTCGATGCGGTGGACGATGCCTGGGACCAGTTCGCCAGCTTCGAGGCCTATGACACCTTCACCCGCGCCTGGCTGCTGGCGGTCAAACGGGTGATGAAGCCGGACGCCACCATCTGGGTGATCGGCTCCTATCACAACATCTTCCGGGTCGGCGCCATCATGCAGGATCTGGGCTTCTGGATCCTCAACGACGTGGTGTGGCGCAAGGCCAACCCCATGCCCAATTTCCGCGGCCGGCGCTTCACCAATGCCCATGAGACCCTGATCTGGGCGGCGCGCGATCCCGGCGCCAAGGGCTATTTGTTCAATTACGAGGCGCTCAAGGGTGGCAATGAGGATGTGCAGGTGCGCTCCGACTGGCTGCTGCCCATCTGCACCGGCGGCGAGCGCCTGAAGGATGCCAACGGCCGCAAGGTCCATCCCACCCAGAAGCCGGAATCGCTGCTGGCCCGGGTGCTGATGTCCGCCTCCAAGCCGGGCGATCTGGTGCTGGACCCGTTCCTCGGCTCGGGCACCAGCGCGGCGGTGGCCAAGCGCCTGCGCCGTCATTATGTGGGCATCGAGCGGGACGAAGGCTATGCGGAAGCCGCCCGCGCCCGCATCGACGCCATCGAGCCGTTGCCGGAAGCCGCCCTGGCCGCTCCGCCCAGCGCCCGCGAAGCTCCGCGCGTCGCCTTCTCGGCTTTGGTGGACAGCGGTCTGGTGACCCCTGGCGTCGAACTCACCGATGCCAAGGGCAATGTCCGCGCCATCGTGCGGGCGGACGGCACCATCGCTCTGGTGAATGCCGCCACGCTGGCGGTGGGCTCCATCCACCGCATGGGCGCGCTCGCCCAAGGGGCGGAGGCCTGCAACGGCTGGACCTTCTGGCATGTGGAGGAGGCCGGCCGGCGCCACCCCATCGACATGCTGCGCGCCCGCCTGCGGGCAGAAATGGGCGTGCGCGCCGAAGAGTGAGCCGGGGTTTTTGGTTCTCAAAAGGCGGGCGCCGCGCGGACCAGAAGGTCTGCGCGGCGCCCGTTGTCGTTTAACGCCTCTGGAAGGGGCCGCTCGCCCCGATCACCAAAGGGCGGGCGAGCCGCTGTGCGAGGGGCCCGAATGGGCATCGCCATTGTCGAACGGACCGACCACCGTCGGGGCATGGAAGGTCGGCTGTGCTGAGGGATGCCGGGTCGCGGACGTGGCCTGCGCCGTCAGCGGCAGCAAGGCATGTTCGGAGGCGGCACTGGCAGCAGCCACCGCATAATTTTCGCGGTTGGCAGCGCTGACATATTCGTCGGCCTGGGCGGCGCCCGAGAGGGCAAGGCCGGCGGCCAGGGCAAGGGCGGCATAAGAGAGATTACGCATGGTCTTGGTCTTTCATGGCTGTGACGGTTCGCGCCGTCGGATCAGGGGAAACAGGCAAGAGCCTGCCGTCCGCCTGGGTCAAAGGGCCGGGGAGCCGTGGTGGGCCGGGCCGGAATGGGCATCGCCATTGTCGAACGGGCCAACGATCTGGGCAGGCTTGGCGCTCCAGCTGCGCTGATGCGCATTGGCGGTGGGGCTGGCGAAGGACGGAAGGAGCGATTGATCGCTGGCGGCGCTGGCGGCGGCCACCGCATAAGCTTCGCGATTGGAACCGCTGATATATTCATCCGCCTGGGCGGCGCCCGACAGGGCAAGGCCGGCAGCAAGGGCGAGGGCGGCATAAGACAGGTTGCGCATGGGAGGTTCTCCTCAATTCGAAGGGCGGTCGGTGCCGCCCCGTTTCGAGTGAAGAGATAGACCTCAGCGCTCTTCGGGATAATCACCAGAATGCGCGGAAGATTAAACCGAATTTAGCATCAATTCTCAGGGCGTGCCCTGTCCGGCCGCATGCCGGACAGGGTCCAGATGGCTCAGGCGGCGCGCACGGTCTGGAGGAAGACGCCCACCTCATGCCGCAGGCTTTCCGCCTGGCTGGCCAGTTCCGAGGCGGCGCCCAGCATGTGCGTGCTGCTGATATTGGTCTCTTCCGCGGCCTTGGCCACCCCGGTGATATTGGCCGTCACTTCGCCGGTGCCGGTGGAGGCCTGACCGACCGCCAGCACGATCTCGCGGGTCGCCGCCCCCTGTTGCTCCACCGCCGAGGCGATGCTGGCGGAGGTGTCGTTGATGTCACGAATGGTGGTGGTGATGCGGGAGATGGCATCCACCGAGCGGACGGTCATGGCCTGGATGCTGCTGATCTGCTGGCTGATCTCGCCGGTGGCCTTGGTGGTCTGCTCGGCGAGGCTCTTCACCTCGGTGGCGACGACCGCGAAGCCGCGGCCGGCGTCGCCGGCGCGGGCGGCCTCGATGGTGGCGTTGAGCGCGAGCAGATTGGTCTGGGCCGCGATGGCTGAGATCATCTCGACGATGCCGTCGATGCGTCGGGCGGCGGCGCTGAGCGCGCCGACGGTGCTTGTGGTCTCTTCCGCTTCGACCACCGCAATCCGTGCCTGCTCGGAGGAGCGCCCCACCTGACGGGCGATCTCGCTCACGGAGGCCCCCAGCTCCTCGGCGGAACTGGCCACGGAGGCGACATTGGTGCCGGCTTCTTCGGCGGCGCTGGACACCGAGATTGCCTGGGCCGAAGTCTGCTGCGCGGTGGCCGACAGTTGTTGTGCGGTGGCATGGACCTCGGTGGCGGCCGAGGACACGATGCCCACAATGCTGCCCACCGCCCCTTCGAACCGTGTGGCCAGCGCCTGCATTTCCTGATGGCGCGCCAGGATGGCGGCTTCCCGTGCGGCCTTCGTCTCGCTCTCCAGATCGCGGGCGCGGATCAGATTGGCGCGGAACACCTCGGCGGTGCGGGCCACATCGCCGATTTCATCGCGGCGGGCGGTGCCGTGCACCGGCGCCTGATAGTCTCCGGCCGCCAGGTTCTGCAGCACGCCGACAATGGCGCGGATCGGTCTGGCAATGCCGAACTGGCCGATCAGGAAGCCGGCGAGCAGGCCGGCGCCGATGCCGACGCCCGCCACCCATGCCATGACCGAGGACGCGTGTGCATAGGTCTCGGCCGCCGTCGCTTTTGACACGTCCACGGCGGTGCTGAGCGCCTCGGCGACGCTGCGGACCATCAGACGCAACGCGACCTGGGCCTTGAAATTCTCGCGGGCGAGGTCGCGCAACTGGGCCGCCTCGGCGGAGAGGGCGGTGGGGGGAAGGGTCTGTGCCCGCGCGCTGGTGGCTTGAACGGTCGCCAGATAGCTGTCGAAGGCAGCGCGGATTCGGTCCAGCTCCGCTTGCTGGCCGGGTTCGAGGGCGGGGCGGATGCGATCGGCGCGGCTGTAGAAATTGGTGGTCTCGGTGGCGATGGTCTTGGCGGCTTCGGTACGGGTGGCTTCGCTCGGATCGGAGATCAGGCGGAACAAGGCGCCGTCGATGGCCAGCAGCGGCGTATTCAGGCGGATCGCCGTGAAGGACGCATCCGAGGACCGGCTCATGCTTCCGGCGGCGTCATTCATACTGCCGAGGGATCGCACCCCGGTCACGGTGATGATGATGGCCACCATGGAGATCAATCCGACCAGCAACACCAGTTTCGGAAGGACTTTGAGGTCAGAAAAGCGAAGCACGGGTGCCTCCATGGGGGATGTTAGACGGGGGCAGGGGTGGATATATAGTTTGAAATGCAAGTGATTACTTGTGAAATATGGCAGGTGGGGATGGCGCGTGGCTTGCGGGGAGGTTGCATAAATTTCCACCGCTGCCCTGATATCGTCGGACGCTTGGCCCTCGCGCACCAAAGCCCCGCCTGGCGCAAGCGCTTGCGCCGATGCTCTTTCCCGCATGCCCGACGCGGGTCTGTGTTCCGGCGACAGGATGCCGATGCCAAGTGCTGCCCCGCGTGCTGCCCCGCGTGCCGCGCCTCAGTCCGCGCGTCCGTGGGCCAGCACCTTGCGCATTAGGCTCGGCAGCGCCTCGCGGTCGAAGTCGTCCGGACGCACCCAGCGGTGGCCGTCCGGCGCCGGGGTGGGCAGAGGCAGGTCGGCGCGGCGCACCGCCAGCGTCAAAGCGAAATGGGTGAAGACATGCTCCACGCTGCCCGGCAGATTGCGCCAGGTCGCGGGCAACGGGGCGTGGTTCCCCGGATCAGCGGGCGCAGCCCCCCAGGGGGTGGAGGGTACCTCGGTCATCTTGGCGAGAAGGCCTTTGTCGGGCCGGGTGCGCATCAGCACCGCGCCATCGGCCCGCACGGCCAGGAAGGCGACGCCGGCGCGGGCGGGCTTGGCGGTCTTCGGCGCCTTGATCGGATAACGGGCGGGATCGCCCTCGGCGCGGGCGATGCACGGCTCCATCCATGGGCAGAGCGAGCAGGCGGGGGACCGCGGGGTGCAGATGGTGGCGCCCAGATCCATCATCGCCTGGGCGAAATCACCGGGGCGGCGCGCGGGCGTCAGCGCCGCAGCGAGCGCCTTGATGCGCACCTTGCCTTTGGGCAAAGGCTCGTCCACGGCATAGAGCCGGCTCACCACCCGCTCGATATTGCCGTCCACCGGGCTGGCCTTGCGGTCGAACGCGATTGCGGCGATGGCCGCCGCCGTGTAGGGGCCGATGCCGGGCAGATCCAGCAAAGCTGCCTCGTCGTCGGGAAAGGCGCCGTCATGGCGGTCCACCACCGCCTTGGCGCAGGCGTGCAGATTGCGGGCGCGGGCATAATAGCCAAGCCCCGCCCAGGCGGAGAGGACCTCTTCCAGGGGAGCGTCCGCCAGGTCCGCCACTGTGGGCCAGCGGGCAAGGAAATTGCCGAAATAGGGGCCGACGGCTTTCACCGTCGTCTGCTGCAGCATGATCTCCGACAGGAACACATGGTAGGGGTCCGCCCGACGCCCCGCCTCGGCCCGCCAGGGCAGGCGGCGACGGTGGCGGTCATACCAGGCCAGCAGATCGGTGGGGGCGGGCTTGCCCTTTCGGTCAGGGTGCGCGGCGGATAGGATGGCAGCGGAGCGAGGGCGAGCGGTCATGGCGACACCGTGCCCAGAGCGCGCGCCTCGGGCAAGATGCCGTTGCGCTTTCCATCGCTTGCGACAATCGGCGCGCCGCATGCGCTGCGGGGATGAGGTCACAGATGCAGAAGCCGCGGCCGATTCGCCTGATCGGGGATCTGGTGGGCCCCAGCATCGCCGACGCTTTGGGCCGCGCGGGCTTCTCCGTGGTGGAGATCGTCACCCATTGGGATGAGATCGTCGGCCCGGACCTGGCGCCGCGCTGTCTGCCGGTGAAGATGCAATGGCCGAGCCGTCAGGGCAACGAACCCGCCACGCTGGTGGTGCGGGTGGAAGGCCCCTACGCCATCGAGCTGCAATATGCCGCGCCCATCGTGGTGGAGCGCATCAATGCCTATTTCGGCTGGCGCTGCGTCGGGCGGTTGGCGCTGCGCCAGGGGCCGGTGCCCGCCCGGCATGGCCCGCCGCCCCGCCCCGTGGAACCTGATGCCGGACAGCTTGCCGCAGTGCGCGAGACCCTTGGCCCCATGGAGGACGAGGCGCTCGGCGCCTCGCTGGCGCGACTGGGGGCTCTGGTGCGCCGCGAGCGGGGGCGGAGCTGAGGCATTTCGCCGTGCTGGCGCATTTGCGCCGGAAAAGGTGATCGCACAGGGTTTGCCGCCCCATCCCAGCCATGATAGCGCGATGGTATCCGCGCCGTTCCGTTCCGGAGACTTTTATGCTGCTTCATCGTCGCCGCTTCCTCACCGGCCTCGGCCTGCTCGCACTGGCCGGCGGCGTCGGTGCCCCCGTGGCGCGCCTGCTGGGATTGGAATTCATCACCAGCGCCGCGGCGCAGTCTGCCGACCAGGCCAAGCTGTTGGCCCCCGGTGCCAGCCCGCTGCCGGCCAAGACCCTGGGTGATCCCAAGGCGCCAGTGACCATCATCGAATATGCCTCGATGACCTGCAGCCACTGCGCCGCGTTCAACCAGCAGACCTGGCCCACGCTCAAGTCCAAATATGTGGACACCGGCAAGGTCTATTTCGTGTTCCGGGAATTCCCGTTCGATCCGGTGGCCACCGCCGCCTTCATGCTGGCGCGCTGCGTTCCGGACGACAAATATTTCCCCATGGTGGACACGCTGTTCGAAACCCAGCGCGCCTGGGCCTTCAGCAATGATCCTGCCGGCGGCCTGCTCAAAGTGGCCAAGCAGGCGGGCATGAGCGAAGCGGATTTCGAGAAGTGCCTGTCCGACAAGGATCTGGCCGAGAAGATCCAGGCCAGCGCCCAATATGGCAACAAGGAATTGGGGATCGATTCCACCCCCACCTTCTTCATCAACGGCAAGAAAATCTCCGGGGCCATTTCCGTGGCCGACCTGGAGAAGGAACTGACCCCGCTGCTGCAGGGCAAGTAAGCCGCGCCTTCGGTGACTGAGGCCTGAGGCCATAACCGGCAACCCTGTCGCGGCGAGCGCTCTCGCCGCGACCGACCGATGTCAGTCGTCGCCGCCGGGATTGTTCGGGTCCGGCGCCAAGGGGCCCCTGGGCACCGTGGGGGGCGGGGTTCCCACCAGCGACCCGCTGCCGATGAGCGAGCCGCTCTCCACCACCGGCGGCCGGGGCGTGGACGCCACCGGGCGGGAACTGACCACCTGGCCGGAATAGGCATCCACCGCCAGCATCACCTCGCCCGCGGCGGAGGTGGCCTTCACATAATAATAGCCCTGGGAAAACTGCGGGTCGGAGACCTGGGCATAGCCCGCGCTCCCCACCAGGGCCGGGATCTGGTCGGCCGGGATCATGGGGGCGCCCTGCGGCATGGGTGTCTGCTGCGGGCTGAGCGGGACATCCACATAAGGCTGCACGTAGACGCCGGGTGGGCCCGGCGGATTGGGCCGGTTGTTGCCGCCGCCGCCGCTCCAGGTGGTGCCTGCGCCGCCATATCCCCCGTATCCGCCATAGCCCCCGGACGTGCCGCCGGAGGGCGCGAAGGTCACGCCCCGTTCCGCGCTGCGCGCCGGCCCGACGCCGGCCAGCACGATGGCGAGTGCAACCAGCAGGCCGAAAGCCGCGACCAGACGGGTCTCGGCGGCCAGCGGGGCCTGTGCCACGCCGTGTGCGGCATGCGAGCGGGCAAGACAAATTCGGGCAAGACAAATTCGGGCAGGATGATCAGGGCGGGAGGTCATGGCCGTGTCCCGAGGAAGAGCGGAGGCGCGCAGTGTGATCGGGGAAGGTTGCGGCAGGCTGTGTCCGCACATCCGTCGGGCGGGGTCCAATTCAGTGCGCGGGCGCGCGTGATGCGGCAGAATGGTGCGGAGCTGTGCGGACGGCGGCCGGGCGATGTTCGCAATAGCATTGCGTCGGAGCGCCGCGCGCCGTACCGTTGTTTCGCGGCGACCTGCTGTCGCGCAATATATGCAGCATGAGCATGGCACGCCCGCGTAACCCGACTTGTGGTTCCGCCGCTTTTCTGTCATGTTTCCAGAGATAGGGCAGCGGTACTGCCCTATCAGCGTCACATCGATCGTTTTCAGCGTGCGTTCTTGCGAGCGTGCGCCTTTGTGCGCGACGATGCGGGAGTGGCGGCTCGGCGGCATGCCGACCAAGGAGAGGGGCTCGAGGATGACCAACGTCGATCGCCATGACGGTTTGACCGGAAGCGTGGCTCAGGGCACCGCCGCCGGCAAAGACCCGGCGATCCATGGTCGCCCGGAGGCGTTCGGCCTGTTCGATCCGGCCCATGAGAAGGATTCCTGCGGCGTCGGCTTCATCGCCGACATCAAGGGGCGCAAGTCGCACAAGGTGGTGCAGGACGGCATCCAGATCCTGTTGAACCTGGAGCATCGCGGCGCCGTGGGCGCCGACCCGCGCGCCGGCGACGGCGCCGGCATGCTGGTGCAGATCCCCCATCGCTTCTTCGCCAAGGAAGCCGCCAAGCTCGGCTTCACCTTGCCGGAAGCCGGCCATTATGCGGTCGGCCACATCTTCATGCCGCGCGATGGCGAAGGTCATGACATCGTGCGTGCCGCCTTCGAGCGGGTGGTGAAGGAGGAGGGCCTGGTGCTGCTGGGTTGGCGCACCGTGCCCACCGACAATTCCTCGCTCGGCGAGAGCGTGCTGCCCACCGAGCCCAATCACGAGCAGATCTTCATCGGCCGCGGCGAGCGCCACACCGACGAGGATGCGTTCGAGCGCCGGCTGTTCGTGCTGCGCAAGATCATTTCCAACGTGGTCTATGACGCCAAGGACCCGCGCACCGCCGGCTATTATCCGGTGTCCCTGTCCTGCCGCACCCTGGTCTACAAGGGCATGTTCCTGGCCGACCAGCTGGGCAAGTATTACCCGGACCTGCACGATCCCGATTTCGAGAGCGCGCTGGCCTTGGTGCATCAGCGCTTCTCCACCAACACCTTCCCGGCCTGGCCCTTGGCCCATCCCTACCGGATGGTGGCCCATAACGGCGAGATCAACACCCTGCGCGGCAACGTCAACTGGATGGCCGCCCGTCAGGCCTCGGTGGACTCGGAGCTGTTCGGCGCCGACATCTCCAAGCTGTGGCCGATCTCCTATGAGGGGCAGTCGGACACCGCCTGCTTCGACAATGCGCTCGAATTCCTGACCCAGGGCGGCTATGGCCTGGCCCATGCGGCCATGATGCTGGTGCCGGAAGCCTGGGCGGGCAACCCGCTCATGGATGAGGAGCGGCGCGCCTTCTACGAATATCACGCCGCCCTCATGGAGCCGTGGGACGGCCCCGCCGCCATCGTCGCCACCGACGGGCGCCAGATCATCGCCACGCTGGACCGCAACGGCCTGCGGCCGGCGCGCTATCTGGTGACCTCCGACGACACCATCGTGCTGGCCTCCGAAGCCGGCGTGCTGACCGTGCCGGAAGAGAAGATCGTCACCAAGTGGCGGCTCCAGCCCGGCAAGATGCTGGTGGTGGATCTGGAGCAGGGTCGCCTCGTCCCCGACGAGGAGATCAAGACCGAGCTGGCCCGCGCCCATCCCTACAAGGACTGGCTGAAGCACACCCAATTGGTGCTGGAAGATCTGCGCAAGGTGGAGGCGCGCGAGGTGCGCACCGACGTGGCGCTGCTCGATCGCCAGCAGGCGTTCGGCTATACCCAGGAAGACATCAAGCTCTTGATGGCGCCCATGGCCATCACCGGCCAGGAAGCGGTCGGTTCCATGGGCACCGACACGCCCATCTCGGTGCTCTCCAACAAGTCGAAGCTGCTCTACAGCTATTTCCAGCAGAACTTCGCCCAGGTGACCAACCCGCCCATCGACCCGATCCGCGAGGAAATGGTCATGAGCCTGGTGTCGTTCATCGGGCCGCGGCCGAACATCTTCGATCTGGAAGGCAATGCCCGCCGCAAGCGGCTGGAAGTGCGCCAGCCCATCCTCACCAATGAGGATCTGGAGAAGATCCGCTCCATCGGCTTCATGGAGGAGCGGTTCGACACCCGCACCCTGGACATCACCTATCCCACCGACAAGGGCGCGGCGGGGATGGAAGGGGCCATCGAGCGGCTGTGCGAGCGCGCGGAAGCCGCCGTGCATGGCGGCTACAACATCATCATCCTGTCCGATCGCATGGTCGGCCCCGATCGCATCCCGATCCCGGCCCTGTTCGCCACCGCGGCGGTGCATCACCATCTGATCCGCAAGGGCCTGCGCACCTCCGTGGGCCTGGTGGTGGAGACCGGCGAAGCGCGCGAAGTGCATCACTTCGCCTGTCTGGCCGGCTATGGCGCGGAAGCCATCAACCCCTATCTCGCCTTCGAGACGCTGCTGGCCATGCCGGACGTGCCGGAGGAAGTGGACGATTATGAAATCGTCAAGCGCTTCATCAAGTCCATCGACAAGGGCCTGCTGAAGGTGATGTCCAAGATGGGCATCTCCACCTACCAGTCCTATTGCGGCGCGCAGATCTTCGATGCGGTCGGCCTGTCGTCGGCGGTGGTGAACCGCTATTTCTCCGGCACCGCCACCACTATCGAGGGCGTGGGCCTGGCCGAGATTGCCGAGGAGACGGTGCGCCGTCACCACCTCGCCTTTTCCGACGCGCCGGTGTTCCGCATGTCGCTGGATGTGGGCGGCGAATATGCCTACCGCATGCGCGGCGAGGAGCATGCCTGGACCCCGGATTCGGTGGCTGCCCTCCAGCATGCGGTGCGCGGCAACGCCCAGGACCGCTATCGCGCCTTCGCCGACATGGTCAACGAGCAGGACAAGGGCCTGCTCACCATCCGCGCCCTGTTCCGGCTGCGGGAGCCTCAGGAATATGGCCGCACCCCGGTGGACCTGTCCGAGGTCGAGCCGGCGGTGGACATCGTCAAGCGCTTCTCCACCGGGGCCATGTCGTTCGGCTCCATCTCGCGGGAGGCGCACACCACGCTGGCCATTGCCATGAACCGGATCGGCGGCAAGTCGAACACCGGCGAGGGCGGCGAGGAATCCGAACGCTACAAGCCTCTGCCCAATGGCGACAGCGCCCGTTCCGCCATCAAGCAGGTGGCCTCCGGCCGCTTCGGCGTGACCGCGGAATATCTCGTCAATTCCGACGTGATGCAGATCAAGGTCGCCCAGGGCGCCAAGCCCGGCGAAGGCGGACAATTGCCCGGCCACAAGGTGGATGCGGTGATCGCCAAGGTGCGCCACTCCACCCCCGGCGTCGGCCTGATCTCGCCGCCGCCGCACCACGACATCTATTCCATCGAGGATCTGGCGCAGCTCATCTATGACCTGAAGAACGTCAATCCCGATGCGGACGTGTCGGTGAAGCTGGTGTCCGAAGTGGGCGTCGGCACCGTGGCCGCGGGCGTAGCCAAGGCCCGCGCCGACCACATCACCATCTCCGGCTTTGAAGGCGGCACCGGGGCGTCCCCGCTCACCTCCATCAAGCATGCGGGTTCGCCCTGGGAGATGGGCCTCGCCGAGACCCAGCAGACCCTGGTGGCCAACCGGCTGCGCGGGCGCGTGGGCCTGCAGGTGGACGGCGGCCTGCGCACCGGCCGCGACGTGGTGATCGGCGCCTTGCTGGGCGCCGACGAGTTCGGCTTCTCCACCGCGCCCTTGATCGCGGCGGGCTGCATCATGATGCGCAAGTGCCATCTCAACACCTGCCCGGTGGGCGTCGCCACTCAGGACCCGGTGCTGCGCAAGCGCTTCAAGGGCACGCCCGAGCACATCATCAACTACTTCTTCTTCATCGCCGAGGACGTGCGCGAGATCATGGCGCGCCTGGGCTTCCGCACCGTGGACGAGATGGTGGGGCGCTCCGACGTGCTCGACCAGACCCCGGCCATCGACCATTGGAAGGCCAAGGGCCTCGACTTCAGCCGCATCTTCGCCCAGCCGAAGGTGCCGCCCACCGTCTCCGTGCGCCACACCGAGCGCCAGCATCACCCCATCGAGAAGGTGCTGGACCGCACGCTCATCGCCAAGGCGATGCCGGCGCTGGAGCATGGCGAGAAGGTGAAGATCGAGAGCCCGATCCGCAGCGTGGATCGCTCCGTGGGCGCCATGCTCTCGGGCGCGGTGGCCAAGCGCTACGGTCAGGCCGGCCTGCCGGACGACACCATCGACGTGCATCTGGCCGGAACGGCCGGCCAGGCGTTCGGCGCCTTCCTGGCGGCGGGCATCACCCTCAATCTGGTGGGCGAAGCCAACGACTATGTGGGCAAGGGTCTTTCGGGCGGACGCATCATCATCCGCCCGCCGGACAACACCGCCATCGTGGCCGAGCATTCCATCATCGTCGGCAACACGGTGATGTATGGCGCCACCGAGGGCGAATGCTACTTCCGCGGCATCGCCGGGGAACGCTTCGCGGTGCGCAATTCCGGGGCAATCGCCGTCGTTGAAGGCACCGGAGACCATGGCTGCGAATATATGACCGGCGGCGTGGTGGTGGTGATCGGCCAGACCGGGCGCAATTTTGCGGCCGGCATGTCCGGCGGCGTCGCTTATGTGCTGGACGAAGACAACAGCTTCGCCAAGCGCTGCAATCTGTCCATGGTGGATCTGCAGCCGGTGGAAGAGGAGGAAGACCTCCTGGAGCGCCTGCACCATCATGGCGGCGACCTGGAGTTCAAGGGCCGCATCGACGTGCAGGGCGACATGTCCCGGCACGACGAGGAGCGTCTGCACCAGTTGATCGTCAAGCACCTGCACCACACCGGATCGCAGCGGGCCAAGACGATCCTCGACAATTGGGCCGATTATCGCTCCAAGTTCGTCAAGGTCATGCCGGTGGAATACCGGCGGGCGCTGCGTGAGATGGAGAAACGCAGCGGCTTGCAGGCGGCCGAATAGGCGCAAGGCAGACCAAACGGGGCTGAACCATCGCACGGTTCGGCGGGCCGCCGTCCTCCCTTGGAGGCGGCGGACCCGTCCGGACGGCCACGTGCGGCGCTCACAAGCGCTGCCGGGAGCCTGCGACAGGGTGCGGATGAAAAGCACCCGGTTTGGAGTCCTCAAGCTGGAACAATTCTTGTAATGAGCTTCGGCGCGGCGTGGGCGACGCGGCTCCGCGGAGGGGTGTCTGATGGGTAAGGTCACGGGGTTTCTGGAGATCGATCGGCACGATCAGAAGTATCAGCCGGCGTCCGATCGTATTCGCCATTTCCGCGAGTTCACCTTGCCGCTGCCGGAGACGGAGGTGGCCAACCAGGCCGCGCGCTGCATGGATTGCGGCATTCCGTTCTGTCATGGGGACACCGGCTGCCCGGTGCACAACCAGATCCCGGACTGGAACGACCTCGTCTATAATGGCGACTGGGAGGAGGCCGCGCGCAACCTCCACTCCACCAACAATTTCCCCGAATTCACCGGCCGCATCTGCCCCGCCCCGTGCGAGGAAGCCTGCACGCTGAATCTCGAAGACGTGCCGGTGACCATCAAGACGGTGGAGCAGGCCATCGCCGACAAGGCGTGGAAGATGGGCTGGATCAAGCCCGAGCCCCCGGCCCATCGCACCGGCCGCTCCGTGGCCGTGGTGGGCTCCGGCCCCGCCGGTCTGGCGGCGGCCCAGCAACTGGCCCGCGCCGGCCATGATGTGCATGTGTTCGAGCGCGAGCCCAAGGCCGGCGGCCTGCTGCGCTACGGCATTCCCGACTTCAAGATGGAAAAGCACCACATCGACCGCCGCGTGGCGCAGATGGAGGCCGAGGGCGTCACCTTCCACTACGGCGTGAACGTGGGCGTCACCAAGCCGGTGCAGGAGCTCCTGGACAATTACGAGGCTGTGCTGCTGGCCGGCGGTTCGGAAGCCCCCCGCGATCCCAAGCTGCCGGGCCAGGAACTGGAAGGCGTGCATTTCGCCATGCCGTACCTGGTGCAGCAGAACCGCCGCGTGGGCCATGAGGACACCGGCCGCGAGCATCCGCTGCTGGCGGCAGGCCGCCATGTGGTGGTGGTGGGCGGTGGCGATACCGCGTCCGACTGCGTCGGCACCGCGTTCCGCCAGGGCGCCTTGTCGGTGACGCAGCTGGACATCCGCCCGGTGCCCCCCATGAAGGAGAACAAGCTGGCGGTATGGCCGTTCTGGCCGACCAAGTTCCGCACCTCGTCCTCACAGGCGGAAGGGGCGGACCGCGAGTTCGCCTGCGCCACGCTCGGCATCGAGGGCCGCAACGGCCGCCTCACCGGCGTGAAGTGCGCCCGCGTCGACCATAACCGCCAGCCCATCCCCGGCACGGAGTTCGTGCTGCGGGCGGACCTAGTGTTCCTGGCCATCGGCTTTGCCGCCCCGCTGCACGCGGGCATGGTGGAGCAGTCCGGCGCGGCGCTGGATGGGCGCGGCAATGTTGCGGCCAACGAGACCGACTATCTCACCTCCACCCCGAAGCTCTATGCGGCGGGCGACATGCGGCGCGGCCAGTCGCTGGTGGTGTGGGCGATCCGCGAGGGCCGCCAGGCGGCTCATTCCATCGACAAGGCGCTCATGGGCGCCAGCACGCTGCCGCGCTGAGGCGGCGGCCTCAGCCCCCTGGGGGGCTTCAGGTCTTCAATACAAAACGGCCGGGCGAGCGCCCGGCCGTTTTGTATTCGCAGGCCGTCCGCGGGGCGGATCAGATCAGATAGGCGGCCGCCAGCAGGCCCAGCACCACCACGGCCAGCAGGCCGAGCGTGACGAGGCCGAGCCGCTTCTCGATGAAGGTGCGGGCCGCCGGGCCGAAATAGCGCAGCAGCGCCGCCAGCAGGAAGAACCGCGCCCCGCGGGTGATCACCGAGAGGACGATGAACCAGAACAGATTGTAGTTGGCAAACCCCGAGGTGATGGTCACCAGCTTGAACGGGATCGGGGTGAGGCCCTTCAGCAGGATCACCCAATGGCCGTAATGGGCGTAAGCCGCACGGAAGGTGTCCACTTTGGCGCCGTAGCCATAGAGATTGATGAGCCAGAGCCCGAGGCTGTCGTAGAGCAGGGCACCGATGGCATAGCCCACCAGCCCGCCGGCCACCGAGCTCAAGGTGGCGATGAGCGCATATTCCCAGGCCTTCTCCGGCCGGGCGAGCGTCATGGGCACCTGGAGCACGTCCGGGGGAATGGGGAAGATGGAGCTTTCGGCGAACGCGACGACACCGAGCGCCCATGGCGCCGAGGGGCGGGCCGAATAGGCGATCACCCAATCATAGAGCTTGCGAAGCATGGCCATCTTTGTGCTGGAGATGAGCGGATCTAGACGGGTGCCGACGCCATGTCCAGCGCGGTGAGCTGTGCCCTGCGGGCAACAGCTTTCGGCGTGCATACCAGCTATCAAGCTTAATGGCGGAAGCGTGGGAACACTGTGGCGGGGAGGAGCATTAACTCTCCCGAATGGCAGGCCAATTCCGCCGCATCTCTGAAGGCGGAATTAACGTCTTGCCAACGGATCCATGGGACGGTGCGCATCGAGCGCGGCCCCCGCAGAGCCGACCAAAGCTGAAGAGAACCGCCATGTTGAAGCGTATTGCCGTGTTTGCAGTTCTGGTGATGAGCTACGCGCTCACCGGGGTCATGCTCAGCTCCGGCAGCATCAATGCCGCCGGTCCGACGACGGTCGCCACCGCAAAATGAAGCCATGATCCGGCCAAAAAGACGCCGGCGTCCTGATCGGGCGCCGGCGCAGTTGGCTTGGAGGTCATGAACGTCCGGCCGCGGCCGGATCCTCACCGCCGAGCGGGCGGTGAGCAGGGTTTAACAGCGGCCTGAGGCGGCGCGGATCGCGCAGCAGGTCGGCGGACAGCGACGCCGGACGCGCCGCTGTCCGGAGAGGTCAGTGCCGCGCCGCGGCCCGCGGGGCCTCGGCATGCACATCCGCCGCCCGCAGGTCGGCAGCGGTGAGCGGCGGGGACGCCAGATGGTCGCCGAGCCCGGCCACGGCCGCGCGCTGGCGCACCAGAGCGAGCACCACGTCGAGCGTCGGGGTGGGCACATCCACCAGACGGCCCATCTCCTGCACCACCGACACCAATGGATCGATCTCCATGGGCCGGCTGCGCTCCAGATCCTGGAGCATGGAGGTCTTGTGCGCGCCCACCGCTCCGGCGCCATTGATGCGGCGGTCCACATCCACCCGGAAGGTGACGCCCAGGCGGGTGGCGATGATCTGGGCTTCCAGCATCATCGCCTTGGCCACGGCGCGGGTGTCGGGATCACCCGCGATCACGTCGAGCGTGGCGTGGGTGAGGGCGCTGATGGGATTGAAGCAGAGATTGCCCCACAGCTTCAGCCACATCTCGTCGCGGATATTGCTGGTGATGGGCGCGCGCAGGCCGGCTGAATTCATCAGCGCGCTGAGCCGCTCGATACGCGCGCTGCTCTCGCCCGAGGGCTCGCCGAGCGGAAACTTGTCGCCATAGATATGCTGGATGACGCCGGGCGCCACCACTTCGGTGGCCGGATAGACGATGCAGCCGATGGCGCGCTCGGGGCCGAGCACGTTCCACTGCTTGCCGCCCGGATCGATGCTCTCCAGGGTGCGGCCTTCCAGCGGGCCGCCGTGCTTGTAGAAATACCAGTAGGGCACGCCGTTCACGGCGGTGACGATGCTGGTGTCATTGCCCAGCAGCGGGCGCATCTGATCCACCACGCCGGGCACCGAATGGGCTTTGAGCGAGATGAAGATGTAGTCCTGCGGCCCGAGGTCGGCGGGATTGTCGCTGGCGCGCACCTGGGCGACGCGCTCTTCGCCGTCGATCAGCAGCTTGGCGCCGTTGGCGCGCATGGCCTCCAGATGGGCACCGCGGGCCACCAGGCTCACGTCGGCTCCCGCGCGGGCCAACTGCACCCCGAGGTATCCCCCGATGGCGCCCGCCCCGTAAATGCACACCTTCATGCCCGCATCTCCTCGTATCCTGGATGGCGTATTATGTATGCCAGCGTTTGTGGCAGCCCGCGTCCTTGGGGACATCTGGAAACAGCATATCCGTGAGAAATGTTTCCGTAACGTGGAAAAATGTCACACGCCTCGAAAAGTTATATTCCGCGCTATGTTTCCGGGCAGCCCGGGGCCGGCGCCGCCCGCTCATCGCGCCGATCCGGGGGCTTCGGCGCCCGCGCTTGACCCCTCGGTCCGGGATCGAATCTATGCGAGGATCGCGCGCTCCCGTTGCCAGGGAGACGGGAGCCGGACATGGGAACGGATGGGCGTATGGTCGACACGGAAGTCACTCCCCGCCGCCGTGGCCGCCCCGCCTCCGTCTCGCCGGATGGCGGCTCGGAAGTGCAGTCGCTGGATCGGGCCATTGCCTTGCTGCGCGTGCTGGCGGATGCCGACGGCATGACGCTCAGCGACATCGCCCGCACCGCTGAGTTGCCGGCCTCCACGGTGCATCGCCTGCTGGCCACGCTGCAGAAGCGCCAACTGGTCAATCATGACGCCGAAAACGGCCTGTGGACCGTGGGTCTCGGCCTGTTCCGGATCGGCGCGGCCTATTTGCGCATCCGCAAGCTGCCGGATATCGGCCGCCCGGTGATCCGCCGGCTGCTGCATGAGACCGACGAGACGGTGAATCTGGCCATGTTCGATGGCAATGAACTGGTGGTGGTGGGGCAGGCGGAAGGGCATTCCAGCGTCCGCGCCTTCTTTCGCCTGGGTCTGCGCCTGCCGCTGCACGCCAGTGCCGCCGGCAAGTGCGTGCTGGCGGCGGCCAGTCCAGCCTTCCGCGGCGGCCTCATCGCCCAGGTGCGCTACGAGGCCTTCGCGGCGCGCACCCACCGCACCGAGCGCGCGCTCATGGACGACGTGACGCTGACCGCGGAGCGCGGCTATGCGGTGGATGACGAAGAGCACACCACCGGCATGCGCGCGGTGGCGGCGGCCATCTTCAATGAATGGCGCGAGCCCATCGGGGCGGTCTCGGTGTCTGGACCGGCGGTGCGCATGAGCGACGACCGGCTGGAGCGGCTGGGCCGCCGGGTCGGGGCGGCGGCGGAGCAGATGACGCGCCTATATTCCGGCGCCGACGAAAGTCTGCCGCCGGATTTTGTCACCTATCGCTAGGACTTCGCTCCTGCCTTGCGCGCGGCGCAGCATGGCGCCTCCGGGGGGGTGCCCCGAGGGGCCGGGAGGTCATGTTCTCCGCTTCATGTGGATCGGCACCGCCGCCGCGGCCAGCGTCAGAATGCGCGATGCCGCAGACGGTCGCTCCGAGGCTGAAAACTTCGATCGGTCGGCCTCTGTTCTTTTGCTGGAATATTGCATTTAGTATTCAAAGTAACGTCATGCAGCGCACAAAATTCTTTACACGGAATTGCGTTGCGTAACCCCTCCGGGCGTCTTAGGCTGCGGCATCCTTCCTTAGCGGAAGGAAGGCAGCTCATTGTCTGAGATGGTCCAAAGACCATCCGCCACGCGAAAAAATCAGCGGGCGATTCCGGGAGGACGATCATGCACACGGCACTGGCCCGAACGTTGAACTGCGTGTCTGCCGGCCTGTTGGCGGCGGTCCTGTCCGCTGGCGCGGCCCTCGCCTGGGAGCCGACCAAGACGGTAGAATTCGTGGTCCCCGCCGGCACCGGCGGCGGGGCCGATCAGATGGCCCGGATGGTCCAGGGCATCATCCAGAAGCACAGTCTGATGAAGCAGTCGCTGGTGGTCATCAACAAGTCTGGTGGCGCCGGGGCCGAGGGGTTCCTCGACATGAAGGGCTCCAGCGGCAATCCCCATAAGATCATCATCACCTTGTCGAACCTGTTCACCACGCCGTTGGCCACCGGTGTGCCGTTCAAATGGGATGAACTCACCCCGATCTCCATGCTGGCGCTGGATGAATTCATTCTCTGGGTGAATGCCAAGGCCCCCTATGACGATGTGAAGGGCTATCTGGCCGCGCTCGCGGCCGCGGGGCCGGGCAGCGAGTTCAAGATGGGTGGCACCGGCTCCAAGCAGGAAGACCAGATCATCACCGCCGCCATCGAGCAGAAGACCAAGGCCAAGTTCATCTACGTCCCCTACAAGGGCGGCGGCGACGTGGCCGCGCAGCTGGTGGGGGGCCACGTCACTTCCAGCGTGAACAATCCCATCGAGGCGGTGTCGCAGTGGCGCGCCGGCGAATTGAAGCCGCTGTGCGTGTTCGACACCGTGCGGCTGCCCTATCCCGAGCCGGTGGCCAGCGGCAAGTCCTGGGCCGATGTGCCCACCTGCAAGGAAGCCGGGCTCGATATCGAATATCTGATGCTGCGCGGCATCTTCGGCGCCCCCCGCATCACTCCGGACCAGGTGGCCTATTACGTGGATCTGTTCCGCCAGGTCCGCGAGACGCCGGAGTGGAAGGACTTCATGCAGAAGGGGGCGTTCAACACCAGCGCGCTGACCGGCCCGGAATATAAGGCCTGGCTCGGCAAGGCGGCGGAGACCCACCGCGCGCTGATGGAAACCGCCGGCTTCATCGCGAAATAGGCGCCTGCGGACGGCGGCCGGGGACCGGCCCGCTGCCCCGGCGAACGGCGTCCGGCACCGTTGGCGTGCCGGACGCCCACCAGACCCAGAGTTGAGGCGCGTCCAGGCGCCAGGCGGCTGACGACCTGCGGCGGATCGCGCGCCGCCATTGCGTCCGCGCCGCCGCGCGCCGGGGCGGCGCGCCATCGGCCCACCCTCTTGAGCCATTCTTTCGGGGAGAGCACGCATGACGGCGGAAAACCCAGCAACCGAACATACGGTGACGCGCAGGACCATGGAGATCGTGGTCGCGCTGGCTCTGATCGGCGTGGCGGCCCTGGTGATGACCGACAGCTGGCGGGTTGGTGCGCGCTGGGCGGAGGACGGGCCGCAGGCGGGCTATTTCCCCTTCTATATCGGCCTCATCATGATGGTGGCGAGCGGTTGGACGTTGGTGCAGAACCTCGTCACCAAGCATCCCGATCTTGCCAATTTCGTGGATCGCACCCAGTTCCGCTCCGTTCTGCAAGTGCTCGTGCCCACCATTGTCTATGTGGGGCTGATCTCACTGCTGGGCATCTATGTGTCTTCGGCGCTGTTCATTGCCTTCTTCATGTGGTGGCTGGGCAAATACAGACTTCAGATCATCCTCCCGGTCGCCATCGGCGTGCCGTTGGTGCTGTTCGTGATGTTCGAGGTCTGGTTCCTGGTGCCGCTGCCCAAGGGCCCGCTGGAAACCGCCTTCGGCTACTGACCGGCGCTGATCGCCGCGCCATCGTCCCCTCGCCAGCCGGTGCCCTTTCGGGCCCGACGGGACGCCGGCGCAACCGCCATCGGGGGACATCCCACCCGGTGCCGCAGTTCAAGGGACCCATGGTCGAAGCGACCGCGGGTCCAGCGACCCGAAGTGAAACACCGTCATTCGTGCGCGTGCCAGGGACGCTCCAGACGTCGCGGCACAGGGAGGAAGCCGTGGAAGCGCTCTCATCACTCATTGCCGGATTTGGCGTCCTCGCGGACCCGATGAACATCGTCTACATGTTCGTCGGCATTCTGCTCGGCGTCCTCATCGGCGTTCTGCCGGGCCTCGGCGGCGCCAATGGCGTGGCCATCCTGCTGCCGCTCACCTTCTCCATGTCGCCGGTGTCGGCGATCATCATGCTGTCCTCCATCTATTGGGGGGCGCTGTTCGGCGGTGCCATCACCTCCATCCTGTTCAATATTCCTGGCGAGCCCTGGTCCGTGGCCACCACCTTCGACGGCCATCCCATGGCGCAAAAGGGCAAAGCCGGGGAGGCGCTCACGGGGGCCTTCACCGGCTCCTTCATTGGCGCCTTCATCGCCGTGCTGCTCATCACCTTTCTGGCGCCGATGATCGCAAGGTTCGCCTTGCAGTTCGGGCCGGCGGAGTTCTTCGCGGTCTATCTGCTCACCTTCTGCTCCTTCGTGGGCATGGGGAAAGAGGCGCCCATGAAGGTGCTGGCGGCGATGACCCTGGGTTTTGCCCTGGCGGCGGTGGGCATCGACACGGTGACCGGCCAGTTGCGCATGACCTTTGGCTCGGTGGAATTGCTGCGCGGCTTTGACTTCCTGGTGGCGGTCATCGGCCTGTTCGGGGTCGGCGAGATCCTGCTGACCATGGAGGAGGGGCTGGCCTTCAAGGGCAAGAGCGCCGCCATCAACGCCCGCGTGGTGCTGGACACCTGGAAGAAGCTGCCGAAATTCTGGGTCGGCTGCCTGCGCTCGGCGGCGGTGGGCTGCTGGATGGGCATCACCCCCGGCGGCGCAACCCCCGCCTCCTTCATGAGCTACGGCCTCGCCAAGCGCTTCTCCAAGCGGGGCAATGAATTCGGCAAGGGCGAACTGGAAGGTGTGGTGATGCCCGAGGTGGCGGCCCATGCGGCCGGCACCAGCGCCTTGCTGCCCATGCTGACGCTCGGCATCCCCGGCTCGCCCACCGCGGCGGTGCTTCTCGGCGGCCTGCTGATCTGGGGGCTGCAGCCCGGACCGCTCCTGTTCGTGGAACAGAAGGACTTCGTGTGGGGCCTCATTGCCTCCATCTATCTGGGCAATATTGCCGGCCTGATCGTGGTGCTGACCACCGTGCCGCTGTTTGCCGCCATCCTGCGGGTGCCGTTTTCCGTCATCGCGCCGATCATCCTGGTGATCTGCGCCGTGGGGGCCTACACCGTTCATAATGCCGCCATGGACATCGCCGTCATGCTGGTGTTCGGCGTGGTGGGCTATCTGTTCAAGAAGCTGGATTACCCGTTGGCACCGCTGGTTCTGGCCCTGGTGCTGGGCGACATGGCGGAAAGCTCGTTCCGCCAGGCCATGCTGGTGTCACAAGGCCATCTGGGGATCTTCTGGTCCAATCCCCTGGTGGGGACCATCGTCACCCTGGCTTTGGTGATGCTGTTCTGGCCGGTGATCGGCAAAGTGATGAACCGGCTGCGGCCCGGACGCTCCAAGCCGGTGGTGGCGGAATAGGGTCTCGGCGGGTCGCGCGGCGGCCCGGAAATGCTGTGGATCTGCGGACGGGGCCGCCCGTCCGCGCCTCCCGCGACGGGCGCAAACACGCACAGCAACACGGTTTTTGCTGCATTGCGCAATCTTTTCCCAGCCCTTCGGGGATTGCGCGTGAGATACGCATACAGTACACAGTATTTCACCGACGGCATGCTCCCGCTAGAAGGCGCTGCCACTGGGAAGGGGACAGGCCTCGTGGATCAGGTCGCAGAAACGCCAAAGCTCAACGTGGAGCCCCTGGGGGCGAGTTCGAGTCTGCGCGCTCTGGCCTACGACGCGCTGAAGCGGGCCATCACGGAAATGGATATCTACGGCAGCAGCACCGACTTCCGACTGGATGAGCGTCAGCTCTCCGAGGATCTTGGCGTCAGCCGTACCCCCATCCGCGAAGCCATGACCGTCCTGGAGCAGGAAGGCTTCGTGCGCTCGGTGCCCCGTCGCGGCATCTTCGTGGTGCGCAAGACCAAGCGGCAGTTGCTGGAGATGATCACGGTGTGGGCCGCGCTGGAAGGCATGGCCGCGCGCCTCGCCACCACCCGCGCCAGCGCCGCCGATCTCAAGGGCCTGCGCCGCCTGTTCAACGAATTCGAGCAGGAACCGCCGGCGGCCCATGTGCATGAATATTCCAAGGCCAACATCGCCTTTCACCAGGCGGTGATCCGCATGGGCGGCAACGCCCTTATCATCGACATGACCGAAAACCTGTTCCTGCACATGCGGGCGATCCGGGCGGTGTCGATCCGCCAGGAGAACCGCTCGGAGCGGTCCATGCAGGAACACATGGCCATCATCGATGCGCTCGAGCGCCGCGATCCGGACCTGTCGGAACGTCTGGTGCGCGAGCACACCATGGGCCTGGCGGCCCATGTGGAGAAACACGGAGTTTTTCCGGAATAGCCGCAATCCGGCGACGACGGGAAATCGGAGCACGTCCGTCACGAGGGATCTGCCCTCACGCTCCAAGAATCATAGCCGAAATGGCTCAGCCAAGCTTTTCCGGGAGAGAACGGAATGTCCGCAGTAGCACAACGAATTGACGCAACCTCCGCCGAGGCGGCCGAGCAGGATCTGACCGATGGCTTCCATCTGGTCATCGATGCGCTGAAGCTGAATGGCATCGAGACCATCTACGGCGTTCCGGGCATCCCGATCACCGACCTCGGCCGCATGTGCCAGGCCGAGGGCCTGCGCGTCATCTCCTTCCGTCATGAGCAGAATGCGGGCAATGCGGCCGCCATCGCCGGCTTCATCACCAAGAAGCCCGGTGTCTGTCTCACGGTGTCCGCGCCCGGCTTCCTGAACGGCCTCACCGCGCTCGCCAATGCCACCACCAACTGCTTCCCGATGATCCTCATCTCGGGTTCGTCCGAACGCGAGATCGTCGATCTCCAGCAGGGCGACTATGAGGAGATGGACCAGTTGGCCATCGCCAAGCCCTTGTGCAAGGCGGCCTTCCGCGTGCTGCACGCCGCCGACATCGGCATCGGTGTCGCCCGCGCCATCCGCGCCGCGGTCTCCGGCCGTCCGGGCGGCGTCTATCTCGACCTGCCCGCCAAGCTGTTTTCCCAGGTGATGGACGCCGCCGCCGGCGAAAAGTCGCTGGTGAAGGTCATCGATGCGGCCCCCGAGCAGATCCCCGGCGCCGCCGCCGTGGATCGCGCCATCGAGCTGCTGAAGAGCGCCAAGCGGCCGCTCATCGTGCTCGGCAAGGGCGCGGCCTATGCCCAGGCCGATGACGCCATCCGCGCCTTGGTGGAAAAGAGCGGCATTCCCTTCCTGCCCATGTCCATGGCCAAGGGCCTGCTGCCGGACACCCATCCCCAGTCGGCGGGCGCGGCGCGCTCCACCGCGCTGAAGGACAGCGACGTGGTGCTGCTGCTGGGTGCGCGGCTCAACTGGCTGCTCTCCCACGGCAAGGGCAAGACCTGGGGCGAGCCCGGCTCGAAGAAGTTCATCCAGGTGGACATCGAGCCCAAGGAAATGGATAGCAACGTCGAGATCGCCGCTCCCCTGGTTGGCGACATCGGCTCGGTGGTGAACGCGCTCCTCGCCCGCATCGACGGCGACTGGACGCCGGCTCCGGCCGATTGGGTGGAAAGCATCCGCTCCAAGAAGGAAGCCAACATCGCCAAGATGGCGCCGAAGCTTCTGAAAAATTCCGCCCCCATGGACTTCCACAGCGCGCTCGGCGCCCTGAAGAATGTCATCAAGGAGCGTCCCGATGCCATGCTGGTGAACGAGGGCGCCAATACGCTGGATCTCGCCCGCGGCATCATCGACATGTACCAGCCGCGCAAGCGCCTGGATGTCGGCACCTGGGGCGTGATGGGCATCGGCATGGGCTTTGCCATCGCCGCGGCGGTGGAAACCGGCAAGCCGGTGCTGGCGGTGGAAGGCGACAGCGCCTTCGGCTTCTCCGGCATGGAGGTGGAGACCATCTGCCGCTACAATTTGCCGGTCACCATCGTCATCTTCAACAATAACGGCATCTATCGCGGCCTCGACACCGACCCCACCGGCCGGGATCCCGGCACCACGGTGTTCGTGAAGAACGCGCGCTACGACAAGATGATGGAAGCCTTCGGCGGCGTCGGCGTCAACGTCACGACCCCGGACGAGCTCTATCGCGCGGTCTCCGCCGCCATGGACAGCGGCAAGCCCACCCTCATCAATGCCGAGATCGATCCTGCCGCCGGCAGCGAGAGCGGCAATATCGGCAGCTTGAACCCGCAAAGCGTGGTCAAGAAGAAGTAGGCCGACGACAGAACCGGGCGGGGCCTTGGCCCCGCCCTCCTCTCCACCCGCGTCACCAACGATGAGACCAAGCGTTGCTTAAGGCGCGTGCGGAAAGGACATGAGGATCCCATGGGCAAGGCATTAGACGGCGTCCGCATTCTGGACTTCACCCACGTGCAATCCGGGCCGACCTGCACCCAGCTGCTGGCCTGGTTCGGTGCCGACGTGATCAAGGTCGAACGCCCCGGCGAGGGCGATGTCACCCGCACCCAGCTGCGCGACATTCCCAATGCCGACAGCCTCTATTTCACCATGCTCAATTCCAACAAGCGCTCCATCACCCTCGACACCAAGAATCCCGAGGGGAAGAAGGTGCTCGAGGATCTGGTGAAGGTCTGCGACGTGCTGGTGGAGAATTTCGCCCCCGGCGCGCTGGATCGCATGGGATTCACTTGGGAGCATCTGCAAAGCCTCAACCCGCGCCTGATCCTCGCCTCGGTGAAGGGCTTCGGCGCCGGTCCGTTCGAGGACTGCAAGGTCTATGAGAATGTGGCCCAGTGTACTGGCGGCGCCGCCTCCACCACCGGCCATCGGGACGGCCTGCCGCTGGTGAGCGGCGCGCAACTGGGCGACAGCGGCACCGGCCTGCATCTGGCGCTGGGCATCGTCACCGCTCTGTTCCAGCGCGAGCAGACCGGCCGCGGCCAGAAGGTTCTGGCGGCGATGCAGGACAGCGTCCTGAACCTGTGCCGGGTGAAGGTGCGCGATCAGCAGCGCCTGCAGCGCGGCCCGCTGCGCGAATACAGCCAGTATGGCGAGGGCATTCCATTCGGCGACGCGGTGCCCCGCGCCGGCAACGATTCCGGCGGCGGCCAGCCCGGCCGCATCCTGAAGTGCAAGGGGTGGGAGCAGGATCCCAACGCTTATATCTATTTCATCACCCAGGCCCCGGTGTGGGACAAGATCTGCGACGTGATCGGCGAGCCCGGCTGGAAGACCGATCCGGCCTATGCCACCCCCGCCGCGCGCCTCCCCCATCTCAATGAGATCTTCACCCGCGTCGAGGCGTGGACCATGGCCCACACCAAGTTCGAAGCCATGGAGATCCTCAACCGCTACGACATTCCGTGCGGGCCGATCCTCTCCATGAAGGAGATCATCACCGACGAATCCCTGTTCGCCACCGGCACGTTGGTGGAAGTGGATCATCCGGTGCGCGGCACCTACCTCACGGTGGGCAACCCCATCAAGCTGTCCGACAACGATGTGCCGGTGGAGCGCTCGCCGCTGCTGGGCGAACACACCGACGAGATCCTCGCCGCGGTGCTCGGCTTTGATGCCGACCGAATCGCGCAGGTGAAGAGCTCCGGTGCCATCGGCGCGCAACCGGTGCGCCAGGCGGCGGAATGAGATCGCCCCCAGCGGCGGGCCCCTCCGGGGCCGGCCGCGCCGCTCCGGTCGTGCGGCCGGGCAGGGGCGTTGAGTGCGGGACACGGGCGTCCCGAAGGCAAAAGGCCAGCCTGACGGTCAGGCTGGCTGGTCGATCACCGGCAGGATTGTCGCGGCACACGGCCGCCATGTTCTGCGGGAGCGGCCCGGATGCGTGACGAGACCTTGCGTACGGCTAAGCCAAACCAGAGTGGGCCCATGTCCGGTGCGATCGGTTCTCTTCCGCCAATGGGCGCGGTCGGCATGCCGCCAACATGATGAGTTGTGGCAATGCGCTTCGACGCGATGCGTCCGAGGCAAGTATCGTTGAAAGGGAGATCCACATGTCCAAGCCACTCGAGGGTATCAAGATCATCGACTTCACCCACGTGCAGGCGGGCCCCGCTTGCACGCAGCTGCTGGCGTGGTTTGGCGCCGATGTGATCAAGGTGGAACGTCCCGGCTCCGGTGACGTCACCCGTGGCCAGCTGCGCGACATCAGCAATGCCGATGCGCTCTATTTCACCATGCTGAACTCCAACAAGCGCTCGCTCACGCTGGACACCAAGACCGCCGAGGGCAAGGAAGTCCTGACCAAGCTCATCAAGGAAAGCGACGTCCTGGTGGAGAATTTCGGTCCGGGCGCGCTGGACCGCATGGGCTTCACCTGGGAGCACATCAAGGAGCTGAACCCGGGCATGATCGTCGCCTCGGTGAAGGGCTTCTCCGACGGCCATCACTATGAAGACCTGAAGGTCTACGAGAACGTGGCCCAGTGCGCCGGCGGCGCGGCCTCCACCACCGGCTTCTGGGACGGCCCTCCCACCGTATCGGCGGCGGCGCTGGGCGATTCCAACACCGGCATGCATCTGGCCATCGGCATCCTCACCGCCCTGCATGCCAAGAACAAGACCGGCAAGGGCCAGAAGGTCGCCGTGTCCATGCAGGACGCGGTCATCAACCTCTGCCGCGTCAAGCTGCGCGACCAGCAGCGCCTGGAGCGCGTGGGCTATCTGGAAGAATATCCCCAGTACCCCCACGGCACGTTCTCGGACGTGGTGCCCCGTGGCGGCAATGCGGGCGGCGGCGGCCAGCCGGGCTGGGTGCTGAAGTGCAAGGGCTGGGAGACCGATCCCAACGCCTACATCTACTTCACCATCCAGGGCCATGCCTGGGCCCCCATCTGCAAGGCGCTGGGCAAGGAAGAGTGGATCAACGATCCGGCCTACAACACCGCCGAAGCCCGCCAGGACAAGATCTTCGACATCTTCGCGGTGATCGAAGCCTGGCTCGCCGACAAGACCAAGTTCGAGGCGGTGGATATCCTGCGCAAGTTCGATATCCCCTGCGCCCCGGTGCTCACCATGAAGGAGATCGCCAACGATCCGTCCCTGCGTGAGAGCGGGACCATCGTCGAGGTGGATCACAAGCAGCGTGGCAAGTATCTCACCGTCGGCTCGCCCATCAAGTTCTCGGACATGACGGTGGAAATCACCGGCTCGCCGCTCTTGGGCGAACACACGGACGAAGTGCTGGCCGATCTCGGGTATTCCCCCGAGCAGATCAAGGCCCTGCACGAAGCCCGCGCGGTCTGATGTCTCCGCCGCCCGCTTGCGGGCGGCTCTCTTCGGCCCGGCGCGCGTCAGCGCGTCGGGCCTTTGTCTCCCCCGTGGCGGGTGGTCCTGCTGCGTCAAAACCAGACCAGTGCCGGATGAGGCGTCTCCTTCACGGGAGGGCCTGAGGCCTGCGCCGCACAGCGGCCCAAGATCCTCATTCGCGATGTTTCCGCGCCCCTGCGGCGCGACGGCCGGTTCGACCGGCCCCTTGTGGCGGCCCTGCTGTTCGCCTGCTCATCTCATATCCGCCATGGCGTCACGCCGTCGGCATCCACCCGGTTGCGGTGGGCCGCGTGCGCCAGAGGAGCGCTCTGCCGCCCGTCCGCGCCAGCCAGACGGGGACGCCCCATGAACATTCACGAGTATCAGGCGAAAGCGCTGCTGAAGACGTACGGCGCGCCGGTGTCGCGCGGCGTGCCGGTCCTCAAGGCGGAAGATGCCGAAGCCGCCGCGCGGGAGCTGGGCGGCCCCATCTGGGTGGTGAAATCCCAGATCCATGCGGGCGGCCGCGGCAAGGGCAAGTTCAAGGAGCAAGCCGCCGGCGAGAAGGGCGGCGTGCGCCTCGCCAAGTCGGTGGAGGAGGTGAAGACCTTCGTTGAGCAGATGCTCGGCAATACGCTGGTGACGGTGCAGACGGGGCCTGCGGGCAAGCAGGTGAACCGGCTCTATATCGAGGACGGTTCGGCGATTGCGCGAGAGTTCTATCTCTCGCTGCTGGTGGATCGCTCCACCGCGCGGGTGTCCTTCGTGGTCTCCACCGAAGGCGGCATCGACATCGAGGACGTGGCCCATAACACCCCGGAGAAGATCGTTTCCTTCTCGGTGGATCCGGCCACCGGCATCGAGCCCTTCCACGGCCGCAAGGTGGCCGATGCTTTGGGTCTGTCGGGCGACCAGGCCAAGCAGGCGGGCCAGCTGACGCAGGTGCTCTACACCGCCTTCACCGAGACCGACATGGCGATGCTGGAGATCAACCCCCTGATCCTCGGCACCAACGGCAAGCTCACCGTGCTGGACGCCAAGGTGACGTTCGATTCAAACGCGCTGTTCCGCCATCCCCAGCTGCTGAACCTGCGCGACGAGACCGAGGAAGACGCAAAGGAGATCGAGGCCTCCAAGTATGACCTCGCTTATATCGCGCTGGACGGCACCATCGGCTGCATGGTGAACGGCGCGGGCCTGGCCATGGCCACGCTCGATATCATCAAGCTCTATGGCGAAGAGCCGGCCAACTTCCTGGACGTGGGCGGTGGCGCCACGGAAGAGAAGGTGACGGCGGCGTTCAAGATCATCACCTCGGACCCGTCCGTGAAGGGCATCCTGGTGAACATCTTCGGCGGCATCATGAAGTGCGACGTGATCGCCCGCGGCGTGATCGCGGCGGTGACCGCGGTGGGGCTGCAGGTGCCTCTGGTGGTGCGCCTGGAAGGCACCAATGTGGAGCAGGGCAAGCAGATCATCCGCGACAGCGGGCTGAACGTGATCCCCGCCGATGATCTGGATGATGCGGCGCAGAAGATCGTCGCGGCCGTGAAGAAGGAAGCTGCGTGATGTCCGTGCTGATCGACGCCAATACCAAGGTTATCACCCAGGGCTTCACCGGCAAGAACGGCACGTTCCATTCCGAACAGGCCATCGCCTATGGCACCAAGATGGTGGGCGGCACCTCACCGGGCAAAGGCGGCTCGACGCATCTGGGCCTGCCGGTGTTCGACACCGTGATCGAAGCCAAAGAAGCCACCGGCGCCGACGCCTCGGTGATCTATGTGCCGCCGCCGGGTGCCGCGGACGCCATCCTGGAAGCCATCGATGCCGAGATCGGCCTCATCGTGTGCATCACCGAAGGCATTCCGGTGCTGGACATGGTGAAGGTGAAGCGGGCGCTGTCGGGCTCCAAGTCGCGCCTGATCGGGCCGAACTGCCCGGGCGTCGTCACCGCGGGCCAGTCGAAGATCGGCATCATGCCGGCCAACATCTTCAAGCCGGGCTCGGTGGGCGTGGTCTCGCGCTCGGGCACGCTGACCTATGAAGCGGTGTTCCAGACCACCCAGGAGGGCCTGGGCCAGACCTCGGCGGTGGGCATCGGCGGCGACCCGGTGAAGGGCACCGAGTTCATCGACGTGCTGGAGCTGTTCCTGGCCGACCCGAAGACCGAGTCGATCATCATGATCGGCGAGATCGGCGGCTCGGCGGAAGAGGATGCGGCGCAGTTCATCCTTGATGAGGCCAAGCGCGGGCGCAAGAAGCCGATGGTGGGCTTCATCGCCGGCCGCACGGCCCCTCCCGGCCGTCGCATGGGGCATGCGGGCGCCATCATCTCCGGCGGCAAGGGCGGCGCGGAAGACAAGATCGCCGCCATGGAAGCGGCCGGCATCACCGTCTCCCCCTCGCCCGCGCGGCTGGGCAAGACCTTGGCGGGCCTGCTCGGGCACTGACCGGGATCTTTGCAGCCGCGCGTCTTCTTTCCTCCATGCAGGCTTCCTAGATAGGGAGCCTGAACGTGGAGAGTGAACATGATTGCGGTTGCCGTCCTGCTGCCCTGGTTGGCCCTGTTCCTGCGCGGCAGGATCTTCCAGGGCCTCCTGTGCCTGGTGCTCCAGGTCACCGTGATCGGCTGGCTGCCGGCGGCCATCTGGGCCGTGGTGGTCATTAATAACGACAATGAGGAGCGCCGGCACCGCGAGTTGCTGGCCTCCCTGCACAACCAGCAACGCATGCCCTGAGGCCCCCCGTGGCGCGGGGCGCCACGGGAGGACGACATGGCAAAATGGGTGCGCTTTACCACCAAAGACGGCACCGGCTTCGGCACGCTGGACGGCGAGACCATCACGGTCCATGCCGGCAGCCTGCATGATCATCCCCAGCCCAGCGGCGAGACGCTGGCGCTCGCGGACGTGCGGCTGGAGGCGCCGTGCGAGCCGTCCAAGATCATCGCTCTGTGGAACAACTTCCACGGGCTCGCGGCCAAGCTGAACGTGGCCGAGCCGGCCGAGCCGCTCTATCTGCTGAAGGCCGTCACGTCCGTGGCGGCCCCCGATGCGGAGGTGCGCCGCCCCGTCACCTATGACGGCAAGACCGTCTATGAGGGCGAATTGGGCATCGTCATCGGCAAGACCGCCACCAACATTTCGGAAGCCGAGGCCGCCGATCACATCCTCGGCTACACCATCGTCAACGATCTCACCGCCGCCGACATCCTCAACCGCGACCCCACCTTCCCGCAATGGGCGCGGGCCAAGGGGCTCGACGGCTATGGGCCCTTCGGCCCTTGGATCGTCACCGATTTCGATGCCGCCCGTGCCCGCGTGCGCACGGTGCTGAACGGCGCCGAGCGGCAGAACTATCCCCTCGCCGACATGATCTTCCCACCGGCGAAGCTGGTGTCGCTGCTGTCCAAGGACATGACCTTGAACCCCGGCGATCTCATCGCCTGCGGCACCTCCATCGGCGTCGGCTCTATGAAGGAGCCGCGCAACGAGGTTGACGTCATCATCGACGGCATCGGCACCCTGCGCACGACCTTCGTGCAGTAGCGGCAAGTGAAACCTGAAGGTCGCCCGTCTCCCGGCCGGCGATCTTCAGCCGACGAGTTTCACCAGATCCGAATACGGCGGCAGTAGCGGATCGGCAGAGTAAAACGGCACTGCCTCGGCCATCGCCTGGGCGATAAGCAGGCGGTCGAATGGATCGCGGTGATAAGCCGGTAGACGCGCCACCAATGCGGTGGCTTCCGCATAGACGGGCAACTCGGTGAAGCCGGATTCGCGCGCGGCGCGGAGGACAAGACTCGGCTCCACGGCGAAATCAGGACGCCCAAGCCCCGCCTTGATGGCGATTTCCCAGATACTCGCAGCGCTGAACAGGACATCGTTGCCGGCGTCTTCCAGCACGGCGCGGGCGGCCGCATCCAGGCGCTCCGGCTCGGCCAGGGCCCAGAGCAGGATGTGGGTGTCGAGCAGCAGGCGCATCAGCGCCGTTCGAACGCATCCAGGAGGTCGGTGGGCAGGGGCGCGTCGAAATCCGCCGGTACCGTGAGCTGTCCCGCAAGGCGGCCGAGTTGGCGACGGGGACGGGGTGACGCTGCCTCCAGCGGCACCAGCCGGGCGACGGGGCGACCAGCGCGGGCGATGATGATCTCTTCGCCGCCCGCTGCGTCATCCACCAGACGGGACAAATGCGTCTTCGCTGCGTCGATGTTGACCGTCCGCATGGGGCCTCCAGGACACTGAGGATACCAGCGCCCAGGGATGAGTCCACTGCAGGACTCCAGCCTCGCTCAGGCGCCGATTTCTTCGCGCAGGAGTTCCAGGCGCAGCCATTCCTCCTCGGCGCCGTCGATCTCCTTCTGCACCTTGGCCAGTTCCGCGGTGGCCTTCTGGAAGCCGGCGGGGTCGCGGGTGTAGAGGGCGGGATCGGCCAGGCGCGCGGCCAGCTTATCGGCGTCCGCCTTCAGCTTCTCCATGGTCTTGGGCAAGGTCTGGAGGGCGTGCTTCTCGTGGAAGGAGAGGCGGCGCTTGGCCTCCTTGGGGGCCTTGCCGTTGGCCTTGGCCGCAGGGGCGCTGGCGCCATTGTTTTTGGGCTCGTCGGCGCGTTCCTTGGCTTCCACGCCTTTGCCGCGCTGGGTGACCATGTCCGCATAGCCGCCAGCATATTCGTTGAACACCCCATGGCCCTCCGCCACGATCACCGAGGTGACGGTGCGGTCCAGGAAGTCACGGTCATGGCTCACCAGGATCACGGTGCCGGGGAAATCGGCGACCATTTCCTGCAGCAAATCGAGGGTTTCCAGGTCCAGATCGTTGGTGGGCTCGTCCAGCACCAGCACATTGGCCGGCAGCGCCAGAGCGCGGGCCAGCATCAGCCGGCCGCGCTCGCCGCCGGAGAGCACGGAGAGCGGTGAATTGGCCTGCTCCGGGGTGAACAGGAAATCCTTCAGATAGCCCATCACATGCTTGGGCTGCCCGCCCACCAGCACGGTGTCGCTGCCGCCGCCGGTCAAGGCATCGCGCAAGGTGGTCTCGGGCCGCAGCGCCGCGCGCTTCTGGTCGAGGGAGGCCACTTCCAGATTGGTGCCGAGGCGTACGCTGCCGCTGTCCGGCTTCAGTTCGCCGGTGAGCATCTTCAGCAAGGTGGTCTTGCCGGCGCCATTGGGGCCGACGATGCCGATGCGGTCGCCGCGCAGGATGCGGGTGGAGAAGTCATTGACGATCGGCACGCCGTCATAGGCCTTGGCGATGTGCTTGGCCTCGATGATCAATTTGCCGGAGGTCTGGCCCTCGGTGACGGTGATGGAGACATTGCCCTGGGCGCGGCGATCCTCGCGGCGATCCTTGCGCATGGAATGCAGGTCGCCCAGGCGCCGCACATTGCGCTTGCGCCGGGCGGTGACGCCGTAGCGCAGCCAATCCAGCTCGGCGACGATCTTGCGGTCGAGCTTGTGGCGCTCGGTCTCTTCCTGCTCCAGCACCTGGTCGCGCCAGCCTTCAAAGGCGGAAAAGCCCTGCTCCAGGCGGCGCGTGGTGCCGCGGTCGATCCACAAGGTGGCGCGGGACAGCGTCTCCAGGAAGCGCCGATCATGGGAGATGATGACGAGGGCCGAGCGCAGCGACTTCAATTCGCTTTCCAGCCATTCGATGGCCGGGAGATCCAGATGGTTGGTGGGCTCGTCCAGCATGAGCACGTCGGGCTCAGGCGCGATGACCCGCGCCAGTGCCGCCCGGCGGGCTTCGCCGCCGGACAAATTGGCAGGATCCTCGCGGCCGGTGAGGCCGAGCTGGTCCAGCAGATATTGCGCGCGATACTCCTCATCGCCCGGCCCCATGCCGGCTTCCACATAAGCCAGCGTGGTGGCATAGCCGGAAAAGTCCGGCTCCTGCGGCAGATAGCGCACGGTGGTGCCGGGCTGCACGAAGCGGGTGCCGGAATCCGGCTCGATCAATCCCGCCGCCACTTTGAGCAGCGTGGATTTGCCGGAGCCGTTGCGGCCGACGAAGCACAGGCGTTCGCCGGCGGACACGGACAATTCCGCGCCGGCGAGCAAGGGCTGCACGCCGAAGCGCAGGTGGATGTCTTGAAGAAGGACGAGCGGAGGAGCCATAGGCCGGGCTTAACCTCCCTTGCGTCCGAACGCAAAGGGTGGCTGCCATGCACGCGCAAGGTCCAACCGGCACACGCGCCTCACAGCGCGCCGCCGAGCTGGCCGATGGTGTGCCGGGCGCCCGCGGACGGGAGACCGGATCAGATGGTCATGTCGCAGCTCGGCCGCTTCCGGCGGATGTGCGACATGTCCCGTCAGAGGCGCGCCATGGGGCAGCGTCGCTGCCGCATTCGCGCAGTGTTGCAAGCGCGGGGGCGGGGCGACGTGCGTCGTAAGCGCTCCGCGCAACCACCTCCACGTCCGACCGCAGGCGAAGCCGCGATCAGCATGGGTGTGCTGGGCTTGGTAGCGTCAGGCCACGACCCCAGACCCGGAACCCTTGTCAGGGCGCGGCGGGATGGCGGCTATCAACCTGATGTCAGTGAAGGGTGGCTTCGCCGCGCAGACGGGCGATCTGGTCCTTCAGGACCAGCTTCCGCCGCTTCATTTCCGCGACCTTCAACGGGTCGGCAGCGGCGCAGGTGAGTTCTCGATGGATTTCCGACTCAAGAGCCGCGTGACGACGCTGAAGCTCCTGTAAGTGCGACTGGACGGACATTCGTGGCGTCTCCCTGTCTGCAACGGTCTTCATCGTGTCATGGAGGCGGCAAAGAGTCGACCTCCTAATCTGCGTGTCCGACGGAACGCCGCTTGCAGGTGCGCAAGCCCGTGCGATATTCGACATCACAGCTCAGCGGGACGCGGCGGAAAAGTATGACCAGTGACGACGAGCGGGAGCTGAAGGCGCTATTGGAACGCCTGCGTCAGGAGCACAGGGATCTGGATGCGGCCATTGCGGCTCTGACCGCCGTGGCCGGGTCCGACGTGCTGCAAATTCAGCGGCTGAAAAAGCGCAAGCTGGCGCTGAAGGACCGCATCAGCCATCTGGAAGACGAGCTGTTCCCCGACATCATCGCGTGAGCGACGCCGGGGGGCTCGACGAGGCGCCGACCCAGCGGCGCCTCGCGACATCGTGTGCGCCGGGGCGCGCGGTCAAATCTGGGTGAGGAGCGCCTGGGCGCTGGAGGCGTCCGCCTTCGACGGCACGTCTTCCACGTTCAGAATCTTCACCGTGCCGTCTTCCACCAGCATGGAATAGCGCTTCGAGCGCAGGCCGAGGCCCACGGCCGAACCGTCGAAGGCCAGATCCAGCGCCTGGGCAAATTCGCCATTGCCGTCGGACAGGAACACGATCTTGCCGTCGGCGCCCGAGGCGGTTTCCCACGCGCCCATGACGAAGGGATCGTTCACCGACACCACCGCGATGGTATCGATGCCCTTCGCCTTGATCTCGGCGGCGCGGGCGATGAAGCCCGGCAGGTGATTCTTGTGGCAGGTGGGGGTGAAGGCGCCGGGCACCGCGAACAGGACCACCCGTTTGCCCTTGAAGATGTCTTCGGTGGTCTTGGGCACCGGGCCGTCCGAGGTGGACACGCGGAAGGTGACGTTGGGCAGGCTGTCGCCGACCTGGATGGGCATCTACATCTCCGCTGATCTGCGGCCTCCACGGGCCGCTACGGGCGGAGAATAGGAAGTTTTCCGTCCGAGGAAAGCGCCAATGCGCCCGAGGGACAGATCCCGGTCACGGGCCGGTCCCGGTAGCCGGCGCCGTGGCTTCGGTTTCGATGGCGCGGTCCCCGTCCACCAAAGTGAGCCGCAGGCGCGCGCCCGCGACGGCGGTCTCGGCGGGCACCCCGAGCAGGGGCGCGGTGAAGCGCAGGACATCTCCCTGCGCGCCCGCCATGTCCGGCAAGGGCAGCGCCCAGCGCTCGTCAGGGCCTTCCAGAAAGAGCAGCGCCGCTGGGGAGGCGCGGGCGGTGATGGTCAGCCGCGGCGGGGTCTGGGTGGCATCCAGCGCCAAAGCGAGCACCGAGGGCGTGCCGGAGGCGCCCAGGGGGGTGACCTGTGGCACGCTGGCCTGCGCCGCGTCGAGGCGCGGGTCGCTTTCGCCGGCCGCGCTGGGCAGCGGCACGGCCAAGTGCGCCTGGGCCGGCACGCAGAGCGCTTGGCAGACGGCAAAATCCAGATCGAGATCGAGCACCGCTGCGGCGTCCGGATGGGCCAGGCGCACCGCCAGCGGCAGCACCACCGTATCCTTGTAGCCGATGGAAAAGCCTCCCGACCCGTCGGCGAATTTCCGCGGCGCCGGCCAGCCCACGGTGACGTCCGCCACATTGATTGAGCGGCTCCAATCGAAGCGGGGTGGCACCCCGCTGTCGCCGGGATAGCGCCAATAGGTCTTCCAGCCATGATCCAGGCGGATCTCCAGGCCCGCCTCCACCATCCCCGCGCGCTGCGGTCCGGCGATCAGGCGCACTTGGGCGCCCTCGGTGGTGGCTTGCGGGCCGGGCGCGCGCAGCGGGGGCTGGGCGGCCAGCGGCATCGGCCGCAGCCCGGCAAGGCTCAGGCCGGCGAGGGTGGAGAGGAGGGCGCGGCGGTGCAGGATCATGCTGCTGCGCTAACCTGTGCGGGGCGTCGGCGCAAAGGGGGCCGGCGCAAATTCCCGTGACAGGCGGGCCTCGACGCCCATCGGCGCGGTGCGGGAACCGTCAGATTGCGCACGCGCCTGCGCGCGGCACGTTCCCAAACGGCGCGACGCGGGTTACCCTCAGGGGCATGATGGCCGATCACACTCCTTCTTCGACCAGCGGCTCCGGAGACTTTCTGGAGGGGCAGATCCTCATTGCCATGCCCAGCATGCGCGACGAGCGGTTCTCCCGCTCCCTGGTCTATCTGTGTGCCCATTCCGCCGACGGGGCCATGGGGATCGTGGTCAACCAGCCGGCCACCCATATCGATTTCGGCGACCTGCTGGTGCAGCTGGACGTGGTGCCGGCCTCCGAGCGCATCCTGCTGCCGGAGCGGGTGGAAACCCTGAAGGTGCTGCGCGGCGGGCCGGTGGAGACCGGACGCGGCTTCGTGCTGCACTCGTCGGACTATTTCATCGAGAATTCGACGCTGCCCATCGACAACGGCATCTGCCTCACAGCGTCGCTGGATATTCTGAAAGCCATTGCCGGCGGCCGTGGCCCGCAAAGCGCCGTCCTGGCGCTGGGCTATGCCGGTTGGGCGCCAGGACAGTTGGAAACGGAAATCCAGGCCAATGGCTGGCTGCATTGTCCGGCGGACTCGGAACTGGTGTTCGGAGACGTGGTGGAATCCAAATATGACCTGGCTTTGCGCAAGCTGGGGGTGACCCCCGGCATGCTGTCCAGCGAGGCCGGGCACGCCTGAGAGGCTCTGTCCCTGCGGCTGTGGTGCCCCGCGCCGGACGTCAGGCCGACCGGCGGCGCGTTTCCGCGGGGGAGGGCTCCAGGAGCACGCGGCATTCCTCGGCGGTGAGCGGCTCGCCGAACAGATTGCCCTGGCCGTATTCGGCACCGAGGCGGCTCATTTCGCCGGCCTCCGCTTCCTTCTCCAGCCCTTCGGCCACCACTTCCATGCCCAGCTGATGCGCCAGCTCGATCATGGAGCCGACGATGATCGGCCGAGCGGCCCGCGCCGGCCCCTTGGCGCTGTCGCGGATGAAGCGCTGGTCGATCTTGACGGTATCGAACGGGAACCGCTGGAGATAGGCGAGCGCCGACTGGCCGACCCCGAAGTCGTCCATCACCAGCCCGGCTCCCAGGTCGCGCATGCGATGCAGCATCACCGCCGCATATTCGGGATTCTCCATGGCCAGCGACTCGGAGACCTCCAGCTTCAACGAGCCGGTGGACACCACGTTGCGCGCCAGCACCGATTTCAGGTCCTGGATCAGATCGTGGCGCAGCAGCTGGCGGGATGAGACGTTGACGCTCATGAACAGCGGAGGGTCCACCTTGAGGATCCGCTGCCATTGGCCCAATTGGCGGGCCGCCCGCTCCAGAGCGAACAGGCCGAGATCCAGGATCATCCCGGTCTCTTCGGCCACATGCAGGAATTCGGAGGCCGCCAGCTCGCCCAAAGTAGGGTGGCGCCAGCGCATGAAGGCCTCGAAGCCGCCGATGGCCCGGTCGTGCAGGCGCACCACCGGCTGGTAGCGCACGATGATCTCGTCGCGCTCCAAGGCGCGGCGCAGATCCGCCTCCAGCGAGGTGCGGTCGATCTTCTGCTGGCGCATGGCCGCCCGGAAGACTTCGATGCGGTCGCCGCCGATGCGCTTGGCGAAATACATCGCCAGTTCCGCGTCCTTGAGCACGTCCTCCCGCTTGCCGAGATCCGGGCCGGACAAGACGAGGCCGATGGAGGCGGTGATGAACACCTCCCGCTCGGCGAAGGTGATGGGCGCGCGCAAGGACCGGCGCAGCGTGTCGGCAAAGGTGGTGATGCGTTCGGGATCGCGCTCGGACAAGAGGATCATCCCGAACTGGTCGCCGGAGATGCGGGCCAGCGTGTCCTGCGGCTTCAGCAGGCGCATCAGGCGGCGGGCCACCGTGAGCAGAATGGAATCGCCCACCGCCATGCCGACCGAGACATTGACCTGCTTGAAGCGGTCGATGTCGATGATCATCACGGTCGGCCGCAGGCTGTCGTCCACCTTGGCGAAGGTGAGGGCCTGGTCGAGGCGATCCAGGAACAGCTCGCGATTGGCAAGGCCGGTGAGATTGTCGCGCACCGCATCATGCAAAAGGCGCTCGGCGGCGATGCGCTCGCCGGTGACGTCGGAGAGGGCGCCGATGCAGCGCACCACCTCGCCGTCCGCCCCCACCACGGGGCGGGCGCGCAGGTTGAAGGTCAGATAATGGCCATCGATGGCCCGCAGCCGGAAATCCTGGTCGATGCGGCCGCGGCGCTGGTCGATGATGCCGTCCAGGCTGGCGCGGAAGCGGTCGCGGTCGGCGGGGTGCAGCACCTCCAGCCAGCCGGCGGCCTCGGTGGCCAGCGAATGGCGCTTGAGGCCCAGCGCCTCTTCCGCCTCGGGCGAGACATAGATGCGGTCGCTGTCCACGTCCCAGTCCCAGACGATATAGCCGGAGCCGGCGAGCGCCAGCGCCCGGCGCTCCAGATCGGAGGTGGAGCCCTGGATGGCGCCGACGCCAGCGAAGGCGTGCTGCATCACCGTGAAGCCGATCAGCATCACGATCAGCACCAGGCCACCGGAGAGGGCAGGGGCCACCAGATCGTTGGTGACGACGCCGGCCACGGTCATGCCGGCCATCACCACCCACACCACCAGCAGGATCCAGGTGGGAATGATGAGCACCGCGCGGTCATAGCCGTGCTGGGACAGCCAGATCACCACCAGCAGCCCGGCCACCGCCACAGCAGCCAGCGACAGGCGGGCGATGCCCGCGGCCACGGGCGCATCCAGCAGCGCCACGGCCACCAAAGCGGCAAGGAAGGCCAGCCAGCCGGCGGCCACATGCACATAGCGCACATGCCAGCGGTTGAGATTGAGATAGGCGAACAGGAACACCAGCAAGGTGGCGGTGAGCACCGCCTCGCCGGCGGCGCGCCAGAATTGCTCGGCCACCGGGGAAAGACCGAACACCTTCGACCAGAACGAGAAGTCGAGGCCGATATAGCCCAGCACCGCCCAGGCCAGCGCTGCGGCGGCGGGGAACATCACCGAGCCCTTCACCACGAACAGGATGGTGAGGAACAGCGCCAGCAGGCCGGCAATGCCGATGACGATGCCGTGGTAGAGGGTGAAGGAGTTGACCTTGTCCTTGTAGGCGTCCGGCTGCCACAGATAGAGCTGCGGCAGGTTCGGGCCTGCCAGTTCCGCCACGAAGGTCACCGTGGTGCCGGGGTCGAGGGTCACCAGGAACACGTCCGCGTCAGGGGCGTTCTGCCGCTCCGGCTTGAAGCCCTGGCTGGGGGTGAGTGAGAGCACGCGGCGATTGCCCAGGTCCGGCCAGAACAGGCCGGAACCCACCATGCGGTAGAAGGGGGCCACGATGAGCCGGTCCACCTGCTCGTCGGTATTGTTGGAGAGCGCGAAGGCCACCCAATTGGGGTTGGGCCGGCCGTCCGAGGAGCGCACTTCGATGCGTCGCACGATGCCGTCGGAGCCGGGCGCGGTGGAGATCTGCACCCGCTCATTGTCGGTGCGCAGGCGCTCCACGGCGGGCAGGAGGTCGGTCACCTTGGCGTCGAGACGCACCGCGATGGCTTCCACCGCGCGGGCGGACGGGGCGGCCAGCGACAGCGCTGCCAACAGGACCAGACAAAAGGCAATGAACGAACGCAACGGCAAGCCTCCGCACCCGGCGCGCCACCGGGTCGAGGTGTCATCAGTAGCGGGGCCGTGCGGCTGGAGCAAGGCGCCCGCCGTTCGCAGGACACGACCTTGCCGCGGCAACAGCCGCCCCGCCGCCGGGGCGGGGCGATACTGGTCGGGATCGATCCCGAAGCGGGCGATCACGCCACTGTGAGGACGATCTTGCCCACGTGGGTGCTGCCTTCCATGTGGGCATGGGCGGCGGCGGCCTGGTCCAGCGGGAAAGTGGCGTCGATCAGCGGCCGGACCGTACCCTTGGCCAGCAGCGGCCACACCTTTTCTTCCAGCGCGGCGGCGATCAGCGCCTTGTCCGCCACCGGGCGCGACCGCAGGGTCGATCCGGTATGGGTCAGGCGCTTGAGCATCACCCGCATGAAGTCGACCTGCACCTTCGAGCCCTGCTGGAAAGCGATCTGCACGATGCGGCCATCCACCGCCGCGGCTTCATAATTGCGCGCGATATAGGGGCCGCCCACCATGTCCAGAATCACATTGACACCCTTGCCGTCGGTGACGCTCTTCACCTCCGCCACGAAGTCCTGGGTGTTGTAATTGATGGCGAGATCGGCGCCCAAGGCGCGGGCGGCGGCGCATTTGTCATCCGAGCCCACGGTCACGAACACCTTGGCGCCGAACGCTTTCGCCAATTGGATGGCGGTGGTGCCGATGCCGCTGGTGCCGCCATGGACCAGCAGCGTCTCGCCCGCCTGCAGGCGGCCGCGATCGAACACATTGCTCCACACGGTGAAAAACGTCTCCGGCAGGGCAGCCGCCTGCTGGGCTGAGAGGCCGTCGGGGATCGGCAGCGCGGTCTTGGCGGAGGTCACGCAATACGCAGCATAGCCGCCGCCGGTCACCAGAGCGCAGACCCGGTCGCC
The DNA here is from genome assembly GCA_965227945.1 of Azorhizobium sp. GTDB lineage: Bacteria > Pseudomonadota > Alphaproteobacteria > Rhizobiales > Xanthobacteraceae > Azorhizobium. The sequence goes on from CBDDGQ010000006.1 coordinate 1,965,408, forward strand.
CACTGCGAACCGCTCGGCCTCGGGACCGAGGGCCACCACGGTGCCGGCAATCTCCAGGCCCGGAATGTCCGATGCCCCGGGGGGCGGCGGATAAAGCCCCTTGCGTTGCATCACGTCGGGCCGGTTCACGCCGGCGGCCTCCACCTTAATTAAAAGCTCGCCGGCGGCGGGCTGCGGCACCGGCCGTTCGCCCAGCACCAGGGCCTCGGGGCCGCCGGGAACGGGGATGGTGATGGCAGGCATGGTGGAGGGGATCGGCGAGGGCATGGCGGCTCCCATGGCAATTGGCGGGCAGGCGAAATCCTGCGGGCGGGAGGCGGGTCTGAGACCCGTATCCAGGCGCGCGCCGGCCGGTGGCCGGCCGGGCGCCGCCGCGGCGGGGCCCGAATGGACGATGCCGAGCGGCGCGGCTCTAGTAACCCATCCCGGACCCGGCGAAAATGGAAACCTGCTGGCCGCGGCTCCCACGCCCTGGCCGTCCCACCGGGAGACCTCCACGATGGACGATGATCGCGCCGCGCCACCCCCTTCGCCGATCCAGCCCGGCGCGGATGTCTCCCGGCTTTCGGTGGAGGAGATCGAGGCCCGCATCGCCTTGCTGCAGGACGAGATCGTCCGCCTGCAAGCCGCCCTGGTGGGCAAGCGTGCCTCGCGCGCCGCCGCCGACGCGGTGTTCAAGCTGTAGCGGAGCTTTCTCGTCCACCGCGCGACCGGCGGTGGGCGCTTGCGCGCGGCCCGTCCCGCATGCTGTTGTGTTGGCGTCGGCCCCGCGGACGGCTGCCCCGGCGTGAATCGTGCGGGGTGTTTTGCACGCAGCCGCGGCTTTGGTCGCGATGCCTATGATGTGATCACGATCCGGGACGGCGTCGCAAGATCGGCATTTTCAGGTGGTCTAGATTTTCGCGTGGCTGGCCGTTCGGGCCAGGGCTTCAGTTTCCTCTTGCGAGCATGCGCCGTCGCGCCCATGTGCTCCGCAGCGGGGGTGTCGTTGAGCAGGCGGGTTTCTTCCGCCGGTTTGGAGTAAGCATGACCGCCTCCGCGGACCCTGGCCCTGGCGCCTTCGCCACGTTGTATGACGATGGCATGGACTTGGCTTCGCGCCTCAGCGCGTATCTCAGCGGTCCCGGTCGCCTGCATGCCATCGATCTGCCGCTGGAGGCCCGTCTCGCCTATCACGACGAGGCGCGCGAACTCACCACCCTGCTCCTGCAACTGGCCGCATGGCTGCTGATGGAACGGGCGGTGGCCGAAGGCGAGATGACGGTGGCGTATGCGCGGGAAGAGGCCGAAGCGCTGGAGCTGCGGCCGCGCCGCGTGCCAGGTCTGGTGGGCATTCCCGATGGCATGCGCGCCCTGCGGGCGGAAGCCGAACTGCTGCGGCTGCGCGTGGTGGCCCGGGCCGAGCATCTGCTGGCCATGGGCGAGCGTCCCCCCGAGCCCGTAGCGCCGGCGCCCGCACCTGCGGCGGGACCGACCTATCTGCGCCTGGTCTCGGATTCCGATCCGGAGCCGGTGCGACCCTAGCGCGCAGGACGCGCCGGTCGCCGGCCCCGGTGCACCGGCAGGAGCCGGTGATCAGCCCTTCAGAAGGCCGCCAAACTTGTTCTTGAAGCGCGAAACGCGGCCGCCGCGGTCGAGCAACTGCTGGGTGCCGCCGGTCCACGCGGGATGGGTGCGGGGGTCGATATCGAGTTGAAGGGTGTCACCCTCCTTGCCGAAGGTCGACCGGGTCGTGTAGTCGGAGCCGTCCGTCATCACCACCTTGATGAAGTGATAATCGGGATGGATGTCGCTTTTCATGAGTTGCGTCCTTCTCGCCGCGCCGAGCCAGGGGCCCGCACCGGTGTGATTTCGTTTCCTGCCGGAAGTCGCGGGTCTATAGCCGAGAGGTCGCGTTGACACAAGTCGAGACCGCGTCCGCCGTGGGTGCAATTGCACCCGCCGCGCCGAAAGACCGCCGCAGCCTGCGCCCTCTGGGTCGGTTGCTGCCGTATCTGATGCGCTACCGTGGCCGCGTCGCTCTGGCGATCGTGGCCCTGGTGGTCGCTGCCCTTGCCACCCTGGCCATGCCGGTGGCGGTGCGGCGGATGATCGATTTCGGCTTCGCCGCCGATCATGCCGCCCTCATCGACCGCTACTTCGCCGTGCTGGTGGCGGTGGTCGGTGTCCTCGCGGGGGCTTCCGCGGCCCGGTACTACCTGGTCACCACATTGGGCGAGCGGGTGGTGGCGGATCTGCGCAATGCGGTCTTCGCCCACCTGACCACCCTGGACGGCGCCTTCTACGATACGGCGCGCTCCGGTGAACTCACCTCGCGCCTAACCGCCGACACCACGCAGATCAAGGCGGCGGTTGGCGCCTCGGCCTCGATCGCCCTGCGCAATCTGGTGATGTGCCTCGGCGCCACGGTCATGATGGTCATCACCAGTCCGCGGCTGTCGGGGCTGGTGCTGATCGCGATTCCCATCATCGTGCTGCCGCTGGTGGCCTCGGGCCGCAGGGTCCGCAAGCGCTCACGTGCCGCCCAGGACGCGCTGGCGGAGGCCTCCGCTTATGCCTCGGAGGCCATCGGCGCCATGCGAGCGCTGCAATCGGCCTCTGCCGAGCCCGCTGCCACCCGGCGCTTCGACGGCGCGGTGGAGCTGGCCTTCGACGCCGCCCGGGATGCCATCCGCGCCCGCGCGGTGCTCACCGGCGTCGCCATCTTCCTGGTGTTTGCCTCGGTGGTGGCGATCCTGTGGACCGGGGCCCAGTCCGTGATGTCCGGCACCATGTCCTCCGGGCAACTAAGCCAGTTCGTGCTCTATGCCGTGCTCGCCGCCAGCGGCCTCGGCGAACTGTCCCAGGTGTGGGGCGAGGTGTCCTCCGCCGCCGGTGCCGCCGAGCGGATCGGGGAATTGCTGCAGACCGAGCCGGCGGTGCGCGCCCCCGCCCGCCCGACGCAACTGCCGGTGCGGGTCAGCGGCGCGATCCGCTTCGAGGACGTGCGCTTTGCCTATCCCACCCGGCCCGACGTGCCGGCGCTCAAAGGGGTGTCCTTCAGCATCCGGCCCGGCGAACGGGTGGCCCTGGTGGGGCCGTCGGGGGCGGGCAAGAGCACGGTGTTCCAGTTGCTGGAGCGCTTCTACGACCCGCAAGGCGGACGGATCCTGCTGGATGGCATCGACATCGCCACCTGCGATCCGGTGGCGGTGCGCCGCCAATTGGCCTTTGTGCCGCAGGACGTGGCCATCTTCGGTGATTCCGTGCGGGAGAACATCCGTCTCGCCCGCCCCGAGGCCAGCGATGCCGAGGTCTTTGCGGCGGCCCGCGAGGCGGTGGTGGACGAGTTCGTGGCCCGTCTGCCGGACGGGTGGGACACCGCGGTGGGCGAGCGCGGCATCACCCTGTCCGGTGGCCAGCGCCAGCGGATCGTGATCGCCCGCGCCATCCTGCGCGCCGCGCCCATCCTGCTGCTGGACGAAGCCACCAGCGCCCTGGACGCGGAAAGCGAGACTTTGGTGCAGACCGCGCTCGACCGGTCCATGGAAGGGCGGACCACTTTGGTCATCGCCCATCGCCTGGCCACCGTCCTGTCCGCCGACCGCATCCTGGTGATGGAGGGCGGGATGATCGTGGACGAGGGCACCCATGCGGAACTGGTGGCCAAGGGCGGGCTCTATGCCCGGCTCGCTGCCTTGCAGTTCGCCGCCGCGGCCTGAGCCTGGCTCTCATGCAGAGGGTGGTCCGGCGCTGACGGGCGATCAGCCCTCAGCTCCGTTGTCGGTCGGTGACCATTCCATGCGCCATGTGGTGCGCCCGGACATGGGATTGGCGCCCGCGGAGACGATCTCCAGCCCGGCCCTGCGATAGAAGGCCACCGCCCGGAGATTGTCCTGGTTCACGTCCAGCACGATGCCGGCCGGGGAGGCCGAGCGGGCGGCCGCCATGAGGTCTTCCGCCGCGCCACGCCCCCAGAAGGCCGGCGCCACCGCCAATTGGTCCAGATAGCGGCTGACCGGCTCGATCATCACGAAACCGGCGAGGACGCCGGTGGCGATCTCCTCCGCCACCAGGGTGCGGGTGCCGCCGGCGCTCAGCGTCTCCACATGCTGGAGGAACCAGGGGCGCCGGGCCTCGAAATCGATGTCGGGCATGGTGCGCGCCCAACTGGCCACCCACAGGTCGGCCGCCGCCGTCAGGTCCGCCGCCACAAACGGGCGGATGGCGAAGCCGGTGGGCCGCGCGGTGGTGCCGTCCGGCGCGCTCACCGCTCGGTCAGCTTCAGTTCGATGCGGCGATTGCGGGCCAGGGCATCGTCCGCCGTGCCGGGATCGATGGGCTGATATTCGCCGAAGCCGGCGGCGATGAGATGGCGCGGCTGCACGCCCTTGGCGATGAGATATTGCACCACCGCGATGGCGCGGGCGGCGGACAATTCCCAGTTGGAGGGAAATTGCGGCGTGGAGATCGGCCGGCTGTCCGTATGGCCGTCCACCCGCAGCGCCCAGTTGATGTCGGGCGGGATCTGCTTTTCCAGCTCCAGGATGGCAGAGGCCAGCTTGTCCAGTTCCTGCAGCGCCTCGGGGCGGGGCACGGCGGCGCCGCGATCGAAGAACACCTCCGACTGGAATACGAAGCGATCGCCGATGATGCGGATGTCCGGGCGATTGCCGAGGATGTCGCGCAGGCGGCCGAAAAATTCCGAGCGGAAGCGGCTCAGCTCCTGCACCCGCTGGGCCAGCGCCACATTCAGCCGCTTGCCCAGGTCGGCGATCTTGGTCTGGCTCTCCTGGTCGCGCTTTTCCGAGACGTTGAGCGCTTCTTCCAGCGCCGCCATCTGCCGGCGCAAAGCGGCGATCTGCTGGTTGAGCAAATCGATCTGGGACAGGGCGCGGCCGGCGGCGTCCTTCTGCATGTCCACTTCGCGGGAGAGGGCGGCTTCCCGGGAGGGGTCGGCCACCGCCGGGGCGGGGCCGGCGGCGGCTTTGAGCCGATCGCGCTCGGCCTCGGTGGCCTGGAGGCTGGCGCGGAGTGCGCTCATCTCGCCCTCCTGGGACTGGCCGGAGGCCCGTTCCAGCGACAGCAGTTCGGTCAATTGGCGGATCTGCGACTGCAGCCGCTGCATCACCGTGTCCTTGCCCGCCATGTCCTGGGTCAGGAAGAACTGGCTGACCATGAACACCGAGAGCAGGAAGATGAACACCAGCAGCAGCGTGGACAGGGCATCCACGAAGCCCGGCCAGTAGTCGATGGTGCGCTCGCGGCCGCGCCGCCCGAGGGCCATGTCAGCTCCCCCCGCCGCCGCCGCGGCCCGGGTCGGTCTCCTCCGAGGCGGAGATCGCCCGTTCGAGGCGTTCGATCAGCCGGCGGATGTCCGCCTGCTGGGCGCCCTGGGCTTCGGCCATCTGTTTCAGCACCACATGCTCGGCGCGCATGTGGGTGACGAGTCCCTGGAGGCTCTCCGCCAGATGCCCGACGGCGCTGGTGACGCGCTGCGAGCCGGCCTCGGTCATGGTGCGCTCGAGGCGCGCCATGGCCTCCACCAGGGGCGCCACGTCCAGCGAAGGGGGCGGCGGCAGCAGCGTGGCCACCGGCCGCGCCTCCACCACCTCGGTGCGCTCCATCACGGTCACCGGCCGCGACGGGGGCGCCTGCGCATATCCGTCGTCGAGGTCGCGCACGGTGGTGGAGAGCCAGTCTTCCAGGTCCGTATAGAAGCGGGTCTGCGCCTGGCTGGCCTGAAGATCCAGGAAGCCCAGCACCAGCGAGCCGGCCAGACCGAACAGCGAAGAGGAGAAGGAAATGCCCATGCCGGCCAAAGGCGCGGCCAGGCCGGTCTTCATTTCCTCGAACACCGAGCCGGTGTCCGGGCCAACCTGGAGCGAGGAGATCACCCCGCCGATGGAGCTCACCGTCTCCAGCAGGCCCCAGAAGGTGCCCAGCAGGCCGAGGAAGACCAGAAGGCCGGTGAGATAGCGGGCGGTGTCGCGGGCCTCGTCCAGGCGCGTGCCGATGGAATCCAGGATGGAGCGCATGGTGGCCTGGGAAATGGCCATCCGTCCCATGCGGTCGCCCAGCAAGGCGGCCATGGGCGCCAGCAAGGTGGGCGCGCGGGACACCGCGAGGCCAGGATCGGCCAGCCGGAAGGAATTGACCCAGTCCACCTCGGGAAACAGGCGCGAGACCTGGCGGATGGCCAGGATGATGCCGATCGCCAGGACGCCGAAAATGACGCCGTTCAGTCCCGGATTGTTGAGGAATGCGGCGACGATCGGCTTGTACAGCACCGCGGCCAAGGCGATGCACAGCAGCAGGAAGATGACGATCCGCACCAGAAAAATGCGCGGTGAGGAGACTTTCAAGAAAGGATCGACGACCCGCGCCATGCTGGCTCCCGCTTGTCTTCCCCGCGATTCGAACTATCGCATACCAGACTGTAAAAGGAACCTGATGACATCACGTTCCGTCATCGCACCCCATTTTTAAGCCCACTTTATCCGTATTTGGCCCCCTTGGGGGCTGCGGCAACCGGGAGCTGTGCTGTGTCGCCCCCGGCTGCGGCGCTCAGGCCTTCTTCAGCAACTTGATGAGGTCTTCGCGAATGACTTCGTTGCCGGCGATGATGTGGCCCTTGTCCAGGCTCTGGTCGCCGCCGTCGAGATCGGAGACATAGCCGCCGGCTTCGCGGATCAGGATGATGCCGGCCGCCATGTCCCAGGAGGCGAGGTCGCGCTCCCAGAAGCCATCGAAGCGGCCTGCGGCCACCCAGGCGAGGTCGAGCGCGGCCGCGCCGGTGCGGCGCACGCCGGCCACCTGCGGCTGCACCAGCGCCAGCTCCCGCTGGAACTTGCCGTGATCGCCGCGGCCCAGATGCGGAATGCCGCAGCCGACGACGCTGTCGGCCAGCTTGCGGCGCGCCGCCACCCGCAGGCGGCGGTCGTTGAGATAGGCGCCCTGGCCCTTCTCGGCCACGTAGAGCTCGTCGCTGACCGGGTTGAAGATCACCCCCGCGAACGGGACGCCGTTGCGCACGAGCGCCAGGGAAATGGCGAACAGGGGAATGCCGTGCAGGAAGTTGGTGGTGCCGTCCAGCGGGTCCACCACCCATTCATTGGCCGGATCGGTGCCTTCCACCCGGCCGCGCTCTTCCATGGTGAAGCCGTAGCCGGGGCGGGCGCGGGAGAGTTCCGCGAACAGGGTGTCCTCGGCCTTCTTGTCGGCGGACGAGACGAAGTTGGCCGGGCCCTTGAGCGAGACCTGCAGGTTCTCCACCTCGCCGAAATCGCGGACAAGCGCGCGGCCAGCCTTGCGGACAGCCTGGACCATGACGGTAATCAAAGGCGAGCGGATCATGCGAAGCGGGTTCCTGGCGGGTCGCCCACGCCAAGGGGCGCGGTTGCCGTGATCGAGGGAATTGGAGCGTCCGTGTGCCCCCCTCTCATGGCAACGTCAAGGCAAGCTTCAGCTTCCCTCCCATGCGTGCGCCTGGGCCTGCGCCTTCTTGCGGTCATCCGGCGACAGGGAGGCCACCAGATCGTCGAGATAGGGATCGCCGAGCCCCTTGCTCTTGGCCAGCAAATGCCAGGCGGCAGCCATCACTTTGTCCTGCGGCGCGCCGCGCCCGGCGGACAGGATGCGGGCATAGCGGTTCTGGGCGATCGGGCTGCCGGCCAGGGCCGCCTTGCGGAACAGGCGGGCGGCGGCGGCTTCATCCTTGGGAACGCCCTCGCCGTTGAACAAAGCGATGGCATATTCCACCTGGGCGGTCACATGGCCCTGGTCGGAGGCCGCCCGCAGCAGCTGGAGCGCGGCCACGGAATCGGGCGCCACCCCGTTGCCTTCCTTCAGCAGCACGGACAGAGCGTATTGCGCGTCCGGCACACCGCCGTCGGCGGCGACCTTGAACCACTTGGCGGCCGTGCCGAAGTTCTGCGGCACCGCCTCGCCCTGCATGTTCAGCAAACCGAGATTGTAGGCCGCCGACGCGTTCCCCTTTTGCGCCGCCTGATCGAACAACTGCGCCGCCGCCTTGGTGTCACGGGGCACGCCATCACCGATCAGGTCCATCATGCCGAGGGCGAACATGGCGTCCGACGAGCCGGCCTTGATGGCCCGGCCATACCAGTCTACGGCCTTGGCCGGGTCGCGCGGCACGCCGAGGCCGCGGGAGAACAATTCTCCCAGCAGCGTCATGGCAGCGGCGTCGGTGCCGAACTGGGTGCGCTTCACCGCTTCCTGATAGGCGGTGAGGTAATAGCCGCGCTGATAGGCGCCGTAAGCGGCGTCGCCTCCGGCCGTGGGGGCGGGGGGCGGCGGCGCGATCGTCGCCGTCGGCGGGCCGGGCTTTGCCGCCGGGGCCGCTGGCTTTGCCGGCGGCTTGCCGGCGGGAGTACCGGGGGCGGCATTTTGGGCGAAGGCGTCAGCGCCGCCAAAGGCCAGCAGCAGCGTGGCCAGCAGCGGCAGGCTCAGCCACCCGGCGCGGAACCGTGATCCGGGGCCGACGGCGCGGCCGACGGTGGTGCGCGTGGGCCCTGTCATGCGTTGCGCTCCAGGGTGGCGATATGGCGGTCGACCGCGCCGATGAGGGCGGCGCCGTCGGTTCCGTCCGGGAGCCGGGTGAGAGCGATGAAGTCGGCGCCCGCTGCGGCGAGGGCTTCGGCATCCTCCAAGGTGGTGGCCACGCCGACGCAGGGCACCTCGAACACCTCGGCCCACCAGTGCACCAGATCCAGCACCGGCGCCATGTCATCGGCGCCGTCGGTGCGGCCGAACAGGACATAGTCCGCGCCGGCCTCGCCCGCTTCCATCGCATCGTGGCGGGCGGCGGCGGCGACCCCGGCGATGCCGTTGGGCTTCATGGCGGCCAGCGCCCGGCCCAGAGCCTCGCTGCTGCCCACATGGACCCCGTCCGCTTGCACCGCGCGCGCCACATCGATGCGGTCTTCCACCAGGAAGGCGACGCCCGCATCCTGCACCAGCTCCGCCAGCGCCTTCAGCTCGGCGATGGCCGGGGCTTCGGGACCGGCGGCGAGGGACACGATCACCGCCGCCACGTCTCCGGCCTTCAGCCAGGCGGCGACATCTCCAGGCGCCGTGGCCGGCGGCAGGACGAGCATCAGGCGGCAGCGCGGAAGCACCGGGGGCGTGGGCATGGGCGATCGGTCAACCAGAAAATGGGCAAAAGCGGGGCTGACGGATCCCTTCACGGAGCCGAAGGCCCATCGGATCGAATGCGCCGACGGGCGCTTGGGCCCCGATGCGGACCGGGCAACGAACCGTTGCGCCAGTGTACGCCGCGAGGGAACCGGCTCGTGCTCTAAGCCATCGGCAGGCCTGAATGCAAGAGCCCGTCGTCCCTCAAGGGAACGACGGGCTCACGTTCGACGGGACGCGGGCGCGCCAGCCCCAAGGCCGGCGCGTCGGGCGCTCCGGCTCAAGCGGCCTTCTTGGCTTCCTGCTCGGCGCTCCACTGACCCAGCGCGGCCAGCGAGTTCATGCGCGCGCGGTGAGTGAAGGCGGCCTGGGCGGCGGCGACATTCTCGGCCTTGCCGGCCCATGCCTTCTGCGGCGCGGCCTGGAGGGCGCGGCCGTAGGAATAGGTGAGCTTCCAGGGCAGATTGCCGAGCTTGACCATGGCGTCCAGATGGACCGTGGCGTCCTCGTCCGACTGGCCGCCGGACAGGAAGGCGATGCCCGGAACGGCGGCCGACACGCGCGACTTCAGCACCCGCACGGTCTTCTCGGCCACTTCCTCGACCGAGGCCTGGGTGCGGGCCTTCTTGCCCGGCACGATCATGTTGGGCTTCAAGACGATGCCTTCGAGACGCACGCGCTGCGCGTAAAGTTCATCGAAGACCACCTTGAGCACGTAGTCGGTGACTTCGTAGCAGCGGTCGATGCCATGGTCGCCGTCCATAAGCACTTCCGGCTCGACGATGGGGACGATGTTGGCTTCCTGGCACAAAGCCGCATAGCGGGCGAGGGCATGGGCATTGGCGGCCACCGCGCCCGGGGTCGGGATGCCGGCGCCGATGTCGATCACGCCGCGCCACTTCGCGAAGCGCGCGCCCAGGTCGTAATATTCTTTCAGCCGGCCGGCGAGGCCGTCGAGGCCTTCGGTGATGGTCTCGCCGGGAAAGCCGGCCATGGGCTTGGCGCCCGTATCCACCTTGATGCCGGGGATGGACCCGGCGTTCTGGATCAGCTGCACCAGCGAGGTGCCGTCCTTGGCCTTCTGGCGGATGGTCTCGTCGTAAAGGATGACGCCGGAGATATAGTTCCGCATAGCGTCATCGGACCGGAACATCATCTCGCGATAGTCGCGGCGATTGTCCTCGGTGGATTCGACCCCGATCGCGTCGAACCGCTTCTTGATGGTGCTGTTGCTTTCGTCGGCGGCCAGGATGCCCTTGCCGTCGGCTACCATTTTCTGCGCGATCGCGTCGAGCTCAGCGTTCATGTTCCCTGCCTGTCTTTGAGCCGCCAGAGCGGCGCGGGCCTAGATTATAGCGATCTTATAACACCAAGGTCTCAGCGCCGCAGCGCCTCGACTCCCGGCAAAGCCTTGCCTTCCAGCCATTCCAGGAAGGCGCCGCCGGCGGTGGAGACGTAGGAGAAATCCTCCGCCGCCCCGGCATGATTGAGCGCCGCCACCGTATCGCCGCCACCGGCCACCGAGAGCAGATTCCCGGCGGCCGTGCGCGCGGCCACGGCACGGGCAATCGCCACGGTCGCCGCATCGAAGGGGACCAGCTCGAACGCGCCGAACGGTCCGTTCCACACCACCGTCTTCACGGTGTCGAGCTTGGCGGTCACAAGATCGATGGTCTTCGGGCCGGCGTCGAGAATCATCTCGTCGTCCGCCACCTGATCCACCGGCACCACCCGGTGCGGCGCATGGGCGGCGAAGGCCTTGGCCACCACCACGTCCACGGGCAGCACGATCTCGCAGCCCTTGGCCGCTGCCTCGTCCATGATCTGCCGTGCGGTGGGGGCCAAATCGTGCTCGCACAGGGACTTGCCCACCGCGAAGCCCTGGGCGGCCAGGAAGGTGTTGGCCATGCCGCCGCCGATCACCAGCACGTCCACCTTGGCGGTGAGATTGCCCAGCAGTTCCAGCTTGCTCGACACCTTGGCGCCGCCCACCACCGCCAGCACCGGCCGCTCTGGGGCTTCCAGGGCCTTGGTGAGGGCCTCCAGCTCGCTCTGCATGCTGCGGCCGGCAAAGGCCGGCAGCTTGTGCGCCAGACCCTCGGTGGAGGCATGGGCGCGATGGGCGGTGGAGAAGGCGTCGTTCACATAGATGTCGCCCAGCACGGCCAGTTGCTGCACGAAGTCGGCAGCGTTCTTTTCCTCGCCCGCGTGAAAGCGGGTGTTCTCCAGCAGCAGCACGCCGCCCGGCGCCAGGTCGGCGATCGCCTTGGCCGGGTGGTCGCCGACGCAGTCGTCGGAGAAGGCCACGCTCTGGCCGAGGCTGTGGGCGAGCGCCGGCACCACTTGCGCCAGCGACTGGCTGGCGTCGGGGCCCTTGGGACGGCCGAAATGCGCCAGCAGGATCGCCTTGCCGCCCGCGCCGGTGATGGCGTGGATGGTGGGCAGGATGGCCTGGATGCGGGTGTCGTCGGTGACGCGCCCGCCGTCCATGGGGACATTCAGATCGACACGGACCAGCACCCGCTTGCCGGCGAGGTCCGCGTCATCGAGGGTCCGGAACGTCGGCATGATGCAGCTCTCCTGCCCGAGGCCGCTCAGCCCAGCTTTCCGAGCGCGACCGCGGTGTCCGCCATGCGATTGGAGAAGCCCCACTCATTGTCATACCAGGACATCACCCGCACCAGCGTGCCGTCCATGACCTTGGTCTGGTCCATGTGGAAGGTGGAGGAGTGGGGGTCGTGGTTGAAGTCGATGGAGACATTGGGCTCCAGCGTATAGCCCAGCACACCCTTCAGCGGCCCATCGGCGGCCTGCTTGATGGCGGCGTTCACCTCTTCGATGGTGGTTTCGCGCTTGGCCACGAACTTCAGGTCGATCACCGAGACATTGGGGGTCGGCACGCGGATGGAGACGCCGTCCAGCTTGCCTTTCAGCTCGGGCAGCACCAGGCCCACCGCCTTGGCGGCGCCGGTGGAGGTGGGGATCATGGACAGGGCCGCAGCGCGGGCGCGGTAGAGATCCTTGTGCACCTGGTCCAGCGAGGGCTGGTCGTTGGTGTAGGAATGCACCGTGGTCATGAAGCCGTGGACGATGCCGATGGCATCGTTCAGCACCTTGGCCACGGGGGCCAGGCAATTGGTGGTGCAGGAGGCGTTGGAGACCACCAGGTGCTCGGCGGTGAGCAGGTGATGGTTCACCCCATACACCACGGTGAGATCGGCGCCGTCGGCGGGGGCGGAGACCAGCACGCGCTTGGCGCCGGCGGTCAGATGGGCGGCGGCCTTATCGCGGGTGGCGAAGATGCCGGTGCATTCGAGCGCGATGTCGACGCCCAGTTCCTTGTGCGGCAGCTGGGCCGGATCGCGCAGCGCGGTCACCTTGATCTTGCCCTGGCCCACGTCGATGGTGTCACCATCCACCACCACCTTGGCCGGGAAGCGGCCGTGCACGCTGTCGTAGCGCAGCAGATGGGCATTGGTCTCGACGGGGGCGAGGTCGTTGATGGCCACCACCTGGATGTCGGTGCGGCCGGATTCGATGATGGCGCGCAGCACGTTGCGCCCGATACGACCGAATCCGTTGATGGCCACCTTCACCGTCATTTTTCCGTCCTCCATGCGCCGACCGCTGAGGGCCGGCCTGATTTCTGTCGCCGCCCGGACGCGGCGCGTCGGTGGCGGGGCGCGGGCGCCGCATCCGCAGACCTTGCGCGATGCGCCGACCGGGCCGATTGCTGCTGAAGACGCGGCGACCTGGGTGCCACGCCCCGGGCGCTCACGCCTGTCGCAACTGCTCCAGCGCGGCAGCGGCCACCGCCTGAGGCGTAATGCCGAAATGCCGGTAAAGTTCCTTGGCCGGCGCGCTGGCGCCGAACGAGGTCATGCCGATGAAGGCCGCGTCCGAGCCGATGATGGCGTCCCAGCCCATGCGAATGGCAGCTTCGATGCCGACCCGCGCCGGGGCCTTGCCGATCACCGCGCGGCGCTCGGCCAGCGGGCGGGCGAGGAACAGCTCGAACGAGGGCACCGAAACCACGCGGGTGGCGATGCCGTCGGCTTCCAGCAGCAGCCGAGCCTCCATGGCCAGCGAGACTTCCGAGCCGGTGGCGAACAGCGACACTTGCGCCTCGCTGCTGGCCGCGGCGACCTCGTAAGCGCCGCCGGCGGCGCGATTCTCGTCCGAAGGTTCGGTGCGCAGCAGCGGCAGGTTCTGGCGCGACAGGATCAGCGCGCTGGGCCGATCCTTGGCTTCCAAAGCGATCTGCCAGCATTCGGCGGTTTCCACCGTGTCGGCGGGACGCAGCACCAACAGGTTCGGGATCGCCCGCAGCGCCGCCAGATGCTCCACCGGCTGGTGGGTCGGGCCGTCCTCGCCGAGGCCGATGGAATCATGGGTCAGCACATGGATCACCCGCTCGCCCATCAGCGCCGCAAGGCGGATGGCGGGGCGCGAGTAATCGGAGAACACCAGGAAGGTGCCGCTATAGGGAATGAAGCCGCCATGCAGCGCCAGCCCGTTCATGGCCGCGGCCATGCCGTGCTCGCGCACGCCCCAATGCATGAAGCTGCCGGAGAAATCGTCCGGCGTGACCGCCTTCTGGCCCTTGGCGCGGGTGTTGTTGGAGCCGGTGAGGTCGGCCGAGCCGCCCAGCATCTCCGGCACCGCCTTGGTGATGGCGTCGAGCACGATTTCCGACGACTTGCGGGTGGCGACCGCGCCGCCATCGGCAATGGCCTTGGCCTTCACGGCCGCGATGGCCTCCGCCAGGGCGGCGGCGGGCAGGTCGCCGCGCAGGCGGCGGGCAAATTCGTCGCGCTCGGTCTGGGGCAAAGCGGCCAGCCGCGCGTCCCATGCGGCACGGGCACTGGCGCCACGGGCACCGGCGGTGCGCCAGGCGTCCAGGACGTCGGCCGGGATCTCGAACGGGCCAGCTTCCCAGCCGAGCGCCTTGCGGGTCGCTTCGATTTCCGCGGCGCCCAGGGGCGAGCCGTGCGCCTTCTCCGAGCCGGCCTTGCCGGGGGAGCCGAAGCCGATGGTGGTGCGGCAGGCGATCAGGGTGGGGCGATCGGAGGCCTTGGCCTCTTCCACCGCGGCGAGGATGGCCAACGGGTCATGCCCGTCCACGCGGAGCGTGTGCCAGCCGGAGGCGGCGAATCGGGCGCACTGGTCGGTGGAGCCGGACAAAGAGGTGGGGCCATCGATGGAGATGCGGTTGTCGTCCCACAGCACGGTGAGCTTCGACAGGCGCAGGTGGCCGGCGATGTCGATGGCTTCCTGGCTGATGCCCTCCATGAGGTCGCCGTCGGAGGCCAGCACCACGGTGCGATGATCGACGATGGCGTCGCCGAAGCGCGCCGCCAGCAGCCGCTCGCCCAGCGCAAAGCCCACCGCCGTGGAGATGCCCTGGCCCAGCGGGCCGGTGGTGGTCTCGATGCCGGTGGTGACGAAATTCTCCGGATGACCGGGGGTCAGCGAGCCCAACTGCCGGAAGCGCTTGATCTCGTCCATGGGGACGGAGGCGTAGCCCAGCAGATGCAGCAGGCCGTAGAGCAGCATGGAGCCGTGGCCGGCGGAGAGGATGAAGCGGTCGCGATCCGGCCAATGGGGATCGGCGGCGTCGAACTTCAGCGTCTGGCCGAACAGAACCGTCGCGATGTCCGCCGTGCCCATGGGCAGGCCGGGATGGCCGGAATTGGCGGTCTCCACGGCATCGATGGCGAGGAACCGGATGGCATGGGCCATGCGGTCGTGGAGGTCGCGGCTCGACATGAAGGGCATTTCTCCGGCGCGTGCGCGCCTTTAGGAAGTGCGTCAGACAGCGTGAGGCGAAGCCTCGCGGCGGCACTGATACCAGTGCAGTGCCTGCTGTCAAACGCAGCGGCAAGGCAAGGTCAAGGCGCGGATGCCATCACGGCCCGCGCCGCATCGTCGCGCCAAGGGGTTGGAAGCCGGTTGCTGTCGTTCTAACCGGCGCTCAAATAGTGGGCAGGAACATCGCCCGCGGGCCTGAGTCAGCGCGCGGGTTTGGTCAGCAAAGCCCGGAGCGACTGGGGATTGCGATCCCAGGTCACGTCCGCAATCCGCCAGCCCGCCGTGATGCGCACCATCTTGAAGGAGACGACTTTCTTCTCGTCGAAATTGTCGAACTGGCAGACCACCTGCGCATCCTTCTTGGTGACGGCCTTGGTCTGGCAGGCGACCGCCTTGATCTCGAAATCCTGGCCCTCGATAAAGGGATCGAAATTGAGCCGTGGGTCGCCGGATTTGGCGTCCGCCACCAGCAGTTTCGTCAGTTGGGGATCGAAATAGGCGGCGGCGACGGTCGGGTCGGTGAAATCGAAGCCGACCACCGTATCGGGCGCTGTCTCGAGATACAGTTGGTAGACGGCGCGGAGCACCGCGTCGGGCGGTTCCACCGCCACCGCCTGCGCAGACAGGGCCGCGGCCCCCAGCACCAACAGGACCCCCGCCACGCTGATCCGCGCCACGCCCCGCATCACACCCGCCGCTGCGTGATGCAGCGCCGCCCGACCCATCCCCGCCCGCATGCCTGCCCCTGTGTTGCTCCGGACCGCCGGATTCTGAAGCTTTGCAATGATTACAGCCGTCGGCGCCTGCGGCAAGGACACACGCGTGGACGCCGCAAGGATGCCTTCATCCTCTTTCTGGTTGACAACTGACAAGCGGTGGCTCTTTGCCCGCCGACTCGGCTACACTGGTTGGGATGTATGCGCTGAAGCAACGACCGCCCGAGATCGGACCCATTGAGGCCGCCACCCAGCGCCTGAACGCGGCCCTCGACCGCTTGGCGGACGCGCTGGAGCGGCGTCGCGAGATGGACCGCCACCAGGAGGCGCTGCTGGCGCAACTCCACGCGCTGGGCAATGACCGGGCGCGCCTGGCCGCGGAACTGGATCAGGCCCGCGCCGATGCGGCCCAGGTGGCCGATGTCAGCCGCGAAGTGACCCGCCGTCTGGATGTGGCCATGACCACCATTCGCGACGTGCTCGCGACCCATGGGGGGTGAGCGCACATGGCCCATGTGAGTGTCACCATCGCCGGGCGCTACTATCGCATGGCCTGCGACGAAGGGCAGGAAGAGCATCTGATGCGCCTCGGCCGTGACATCGACGCCCGTATCAACCAGTTGCGCACCACCTTTGGCGAGATCGGCGACCAGCGGCTGACGGTGATGGCAGCGATCACCATCTCCGACGAACTGGCGGAAGCGCGCAATCGCATCCGGGCGCTGGAAAGCGACCTGGAAGGGCAGCGGGATGCCCGCGCCTCGGCCCTGGCGCGCCTGGAGGCGGGGGAGGAGGCCGTGGCCCGTACCATCGACGAGGTGGCCGAGCGCCTGGAGCGGCTGGCCCGCGACATCGGCCCCGCGCCCATCACCACCATTGGCATGGGCTGAGGGCACTGGCCTCGGGTCCGGAGGGCGAACCTGAACGATCTGGGATCGCGCCCGATTGCCGGCAAGATACCCCTAGCGCACCGGCCCATCGCGCCCTACATTCGAGAGGCGGGGCTGTGGGGTTCGTTAGGAAACATTTCCCCGGGGCCTTATCGATCCTTAAGGGAGCTGTTCCTGCCCTCGTCCGTGGACTTGGGCACACGGCGCCCACCTACGCTGTAGGTTT
Source organism: Azorhizobium sp. (assembly GCA_965227945.1). Classification (GTDB taxonomy): domain Bacteria; phylum Pseudomonadota; class Alphaproteobacteria; order Rhizobiales; family Xanthobacteraceae; genus Azorhizobium. The sequence continues at coordinate 1,982,186 of CBDDGQ010000006.1, forward strand.
CCCGGGATCGAGTTCCGACGGCTTTTGCGGCTCCGCACTCTATGCTTTGTACGGCTGTTCCTTCCGGACCTTCTGATCGCGCCGAAAAGGCGCGGCTGCGCACCGAGGCCCTGGCCCGGCGGGCGGCCATGGGCGCCGAGGTGCGCGCCGAGGCCTCGCGCCGCGCGGCCGAACACGCGCTAGTGGCGTTGGGGCCGGTGACGGGCCGGACCGTCGCGGTGTTCGCCCCCTTTCGTGACGAGATCGATACCGCCCCGCTGGCGCAGGCGCTCTGGGACGCCGGCGCGCTGGTGGCCTTGCCTGTGATCGTCGGCCGCGATGTGCCGTTGCTGTTTCGGGCCTGGGCCCGGGGCGACGTGCTGGTCCCCGCTGGCGCCTATGCCATTCCGACCCCTGGCGATCAGGCGCCCGAACGGGTGCCGCAGGATCTGATGGTGCCGCTCGCGGCCTTTGACCGCGCCGGTTATCGCATCGGCTATGGCGCCGGCTTTTATGATCGCACCCTGGCGTGCCTGCGCGCCGCCGGGCCGGTGCGGGCCTTCGGGTTCGCCTTCGCCTGCCAGGAAACCGCCCGCGTGCCCGCCGAATCCCATGACGAACCCGTGGACGGAATGATAACGGAGGAGGGGTTCTTCTCCTGCGGCGGGTCGCATGCGTATTCTTTTTCTCGGTGACGTGGTCGGCCGGACCGGCCGTGACGTGGTGACATCCCGCTTGCCGGGTCTGGTGGCGGACTGGGCCCTCGACTTGGTGGTGGTGAATGGCGAGAACGCCGCCGGCGGGTTCGGCATCACGGAAGCCATCTTCGAGGAGATCCGGGCCGCCGGCGCCGATGCGGTGACGCTGGGCAACCACGCATTCGACCAACGCGAGGCCCTGGTCTTCATCGAACGGGCCGATACACTGGTGCGGCCCATGAACTATCCCCCCGGCACGCCGGGGCGCGGCGCCGCGCTGGTGGACACCCGCCGCGGCGGGCGCGCTTTGGTGGTCAATGTGATGGGCCGGGTGTTCATGGACCCCATGGACGACCCCTTCGCCGCGCTGGACCGGGCCCTGGACGGCATCGAGCTGGGGCGGGTGGCGGATGCGGTGGTGGTGGATTTCCACGCCGAGACCACCAGCGAGAAGCAGGCCTTCGGTCATTATTGCGATGGCCGCGTCAGCCTGGTGGTGGGCACCCACACCCATGTGCCCACGGCCGACCACCGCATCCTGCCCGGCGGCACCGGCTTTATGACCGACATCGGCATGTGCGGCAGCTATGGCGGTGTGATCGGCATGGACAAGGACGAGCCATTGCGCCGCTTCACCCGCAAGATCGGGTCCGGGCGCTTCGAGCCGGCCACTGGCCCGGCGACGCTGTCCGGCGTGGCGGTGGAGACCGATCCGGTCACGGGCCTTGCCGTCAAGATCGCCCCGGTGCGCCTGGGCGGTGTCCTGGCGGAGGCCCGGCCGTCTTTCTGGGAGGCGTAAGGCGGGCAGCGCGCGCAAGCGGGCGGGCAAGACGGGGTTCCTTGCCCTTTTCCATTGCTCGGACCTATAAGGCGCGCACAGTTGGATCTGCTTCGTTCCGGGCGGCGCACAGACGCGCGGGAACGGGCTTGTGTAATCGGGAGGCGACCATGGCCGGTCATTCACAGTTCAAGAACATCATGCATCGTAAGGGGCGGCAGGATGCTGTGCGCTCCAAGCTGTTCTCGAAGCTGGCGCGCGAAATCACCGTCGCCGCCAAGATGGGCCTGCCCGATCCGGCCATGAATGCGCGCCTGCGCGCCGCCATTCTCGCGGCCCGCGCCGAAAACATGCCTAAGGACAATATCGAGCGGGCCATCAAGAAGGCCTCGGGCGTCGACGGCGAGAATTATGACGAGATCCGCTACGAGGGCTATGGCCCCGGCGGGGTGGCGGTGATCGTGGAGGCGCTCACCGACAATCGCAATCGCACCGCCTCGGAAGTGCGCTCCTATTTCACCAAGTCCGGCGGCAATCTGGGGGAGACCGGCTCGGTGTCCTTCATGTTCGACCGGGTGGGGGTGATCGAGTTCAACGCCGGCAAGATCGACGCCGATGCCTTCCTGGAAGCGGCCATCGAGGCCGGCGCCGAGGATGTGGTCTCCTCCGAGGACGGCCACGAAGTCGTCTGCGCCGTGGAGAGCCTCGCCGATGTGCAGCGGGCGCTGGAAGCCAAGTTCGGCGAGCCGCGCAAGGCGGGCCTGGTGTGGCGGCCGCAGAATACGATCGCCGTGGACGACGAGACCGGCGAGAAGCTGCTGCGCCTCGTGGATGCGCTGCAGGACAATGACGACGTGCAGCACGTCACCGCCAATTTCGAGCTGTCCGATGCGCTGATGGAGAAGCTCAGCGCCTGAGGCGCCCGCTTGCCGGGCGCGGCGCCCGCCGGCGTCGAGCCCCGCCCGCCCTGACCCGCAGACAGAAAAGGGCCCGATCCGGCATGGATCGGGCCCTTTTCTTGTCACAGGTCCCGGCCGGGAGGGCCGGGGGCAGGATCAGGCGGCGGCGAGGCGCTCGGCGGTGTCGCGCAATTCGCTGATGGCGGCCTCGATCTCGGTGCGCTGGCGCTCCAACTGGGTCAGCTGGGACAGGCAACGGTCGCGGGTGAGGGCGAGGTCGCGGCCGGACTGGCCTTCATGGGCGGCCACCAGGGAGCGGATCTCGGCGAGGGTGAAGCCGAGGCGCTTGCCCTTGAGGATGACGGTGAGCCGCTCGCGGTCGGCGGGCGAATAGAGGCGGGCAAGGCCCTCGCGCCGCGGCGAGAGCAGGCCCTTGTCCTCATAGAAGCGCAGGGCGCGCAAGGTCACGCCGAACTCGCGGGCCAGGTCGCCGATGGTATAGACGTCATCATGCGCATAGGAGCGGGTGCTCGCCGGGCTTAAAGCCGAAGCGCCTGCACCCGGCTGGCTGGTGCCCGTTACCGTCGCATGCGCATCGAATGTGTTCGCGTCCATCAAACTCTCCGTCTGTGAGCCGCAAGCTGCGTCGTCCGATCCCGCTGGGTCGACGACGAAACGCGCGAATTCATGCACCCCTGGTCAGGACTTAAGGGTGCGAGGGCTCCAGGGGGAGAAGGTTGCAGGCTCCGTAAGGGAAAGTAACCGTTACGCATTGTGTGTTTGCAACGATTAACGCTCCGTTTACCAAAAGGCATGAAAGCTGGTTAGATCGATTCGCGCAGTGAGTCGGTCCGGCAAGCGCGGTGACGCCCGGTGATCATCGGGGAGGCGGATATGGATCGCAGGGACGGCGCCGCACGCATGGTGAACCCGAGCGCGAGCCATGATTTTTCGGACGCGGTGTTTTCGTCGTCCGCCATCGACCATTTGCGGGCGGAGGTGGAGCGCCTGCGCGACAGCCTGTCACTCGCCGCGTCGCCCGAGGTGATCCGCGAGGTGGATCACGCCATGGGCGTGCTCAGCCGGCAGGTGAAGGACGCTCGATCCGAGGCCCGCCGCGCCGAAACCACCAGTACCGCCATCACCGAGACCCTGACCACGCGGCTGGATGGCCTGCGCGAAAGCATCGAGAGCCTGCGGGTGGCGGATCCTTCCGTAGCATTAGGTGCTGCGGTGGCGGCCCTAGCCCGCAAGCTGGACCTGATCGACGCCAAGGCGGTGGACCCGGTGACCGTGGTCCGCCTGCAATTGCAGACCGCGGAACTGAAGGATCTGGTGTCCCGCAGTCTGGCGCATGCGGCGGCCACCAGCGAGCAGGTTCGCCAGGAGGCGGCGGAGCAACTGGCCGCGGCCGGCGCCAATGCCGTCGAGGCCGTGGCGGCGGCCAGCGCTGATTTCGGCCGCATGGCGGCGGCGGCCCTCACCCGGATCGAAGGACGGCTGGAACAGCATCTGGCGCGGGCGCCCGCCACGGCGGGCGATTCCGATGATCTCGCCCCTTTGCGGGAGCGGCTCGACCAGCTCTCCCGCGACGTGCAGGCCCTGGCGCCCACCACCGATGGCCGGCTGGCGGAGCGCATCGACCAGCTTCTGGATCGGCTGGATCATGGCGGCGGCATCGAGGCGTCGGCCTTGGCCCCGCTGGTGGATGTGCTGGAGCGGCATCTGGTCACGCTCACCCAGCGCATGGGCGAATCGCACGTCCGTCTGGGGCGGCTCGATGGCATCGAAGGGCTGTTGCAGCGCCTGACGCGCGAGATGCAGGCCATGCGGCACGGCGGCGCGGACGTGTCGCAGGCTGCGGAGGAGGCGGATGTCGCCGCTGCGGACCCGTCGGCGCCTGCCGCTGAGGACCCTGCGCCCCTGCTCGCCCGCGAGGCGCTGGCGCTCATTCCCTGGGAGACGGAGGTCACCGAACCGATCATCGATCACGATCCGGCGGCGGCCCCCGATGACGCGCCCATCGATCCGGCGGCAGATGCCGGTGCTTCCGCTGACGTGAGCGACGACGCCGATTGGCAGCTGCTGGCGGCGTCCGACGAAGCCGCCGAGGAGGCGCCCCAGGCGGCCGCCCACTCGGCCGAAGACATCGAAGTCTTTGCGTGGAGCGATGATGCCGGCGCCTTCGAGGTGGAGCACGTCGAGGACGCACAGCCGGGCCACCATCTGGCCGACGAGCGCCGGCACCTGGCCGCACCGCAGAACGCCGCGGATGACGCGGACGAGCGGGTGACGGTGGCCGCGCTCGCCGCGTGGCCGGTCGCCCCGGCGGCCGAGGGCGCGGTGGCGATGGTGGCGGAGGCCTCCCCGCCATTCGTCGCGGATCCGCGGCCCCTGGCCCATGACGCGGTCGCCATCTGGCAGGTCCCCACCCATGGAGATCCTCTGAACCGGGAGAGGCCCGCCGCGACGACAGCCCGTCGTCCCGCGGACGCGAAGCGTGCGCCCCGCGACCCCCAGACATATGCCGCACCGCCCTATGCGCCTCAGCCCAAGGCGCCCCGCCGCGAGACCATGAGCGCCTGGCACGTGGCCGCTCTGGAAGCGGAATTGCTGCAGCCCATCGCCGAAGACGAGGCCCCGCGCGTCCGGCTGGACTGGGTGTCGGCCGCCAATCGCGCGGAAGACCGCGAGAAAAATGCCCGCATCGCGCGCAAGCGCCGCTCCGCCCGCCGGATCAAGACGGCGGTGCGGCTTGGCGCCGTGGCGGCCGCCGTGGCTCTGCTGGCCGTGGCGACGGTGAAATTGACCCTGCGGGATGGCGGGGGGTTTGGGCTTCAGGCGCTGGTATCGGCGCCCTTGAGCGCCAACACCACCTCGCCGGCGCCGGTGGATACGGCCCTGTTGGCGACCTTGCCGCCGCCGGTGGGACCGGCCGCCCTGAAGACCGCCGCTTTGGCCGGCGATGCGGACGCCGCCTGCGAAGTGGGCGTGCGCTATGCCGATGGGCGCGGCACCGATGTGGATACGGCCGCCGCCATGAAGTGGCTGGCCTTTGCCGCCGCGCACGGCTCGGTGCCGGCTGCCTATCGTCTCGGCAGCCTCTATGAATATGGCACCCGCAATCTGGTGGAGGCCAAGCGCCTGTACCAATGGGCAGCGGAACGCGGCAACCTGCGGGCCATGCACAATCTCGGCGTGCTCTATTCCGATGGCGTGGATGGCAAGCCGGATTGGGCCAACGCCGTCACCTGGTTCCGCCAGGCGGCCGAGCGCGGCCTGCGGGACAGCCAGTACAATCTTGGCGTGATCTATGGGCGGGGCCTCGGCGGCGCGGTGGATCGGGCCGAAGCCTTCAAATGGTTCTCGCTCGCCGCTAACCAGGGCGATACGGACAGCGCCCGCAAGCGCGACGACGTGGCCAACAAGGCCGAGGGCGGGGTGGTGGATCGCGCCAAGGCGGCTGTGTCCTCCTTCGTGCCGGGGCCCGTCATCGAGGCTGCCAACAGCGTGCCGGTGAAGCCGGAATGGGAAGTGGCGAGCCCGGCGGACGCCGCGCCGCGCAAATCCGCCTCGCGCTCCTGAGCGGACGGCGCCGCTGGCGCCGCGCGCGCCGGCAGCGCAAGCTGGGGCCATGATTTCACGCGTGATTCGCATCATCGGCCTGGACCCGGGGCTGCGCCGGACCGGCTGGGGCGTCATCGAGGCCGAAGGCTCGCGCCTGGCCTATATCGCCTGCGGCACCATCCTGCCCCCCGAGAGCGCCCCCATGGCCGAACGCCTGGCCGTCCTGCATCGCGGGCTCGCCGAGGTGTTGGCCCGCCATCTGCCGGATGAGGCGGCGGTGGAGGAAACCTTCGTCAACATGAACCCCTCCTCCACCCTCAAGCTGGGGCAGGCCCGCGGCGTGGTCATGCTGGCTCCGGCCCAGGCCGGGCTGTCGGTGGCGGAATACGCGCCCTTGCTGGTGAAGAAGACCGTGGTGGGCGCCGGTCGCGCGGAAAAGGCGCAGATCCGCATGATGATCGGCGTGCTGCTGCCGAAGGCGACGCCGCAGACCGAGGATGCGGCAGATGCGCTCGCCGTGGCCATTACCCATGCCCATCACCGTGGCGCCGCTGCACTGCGGCGGGCGGCATTGTAGGATGCGTCGCCGCGGTCGCCGCCGGCCGGTCGGCGGGGATGGGAGAGGGATACGACATGCTGTGGGGTCAGCTTGCCCTGGTGGATGCGGCGCTGTTTTCCGGCGCGGCGCTCTACATCAATGTGGTCGAGCAGCCGGCACGCCTGCAACTGGCGCCCGAGCCCATGCTGGCGCAATGGCTGCCCGCCTATCGCCGCGGCTTCGCGCTGCAGGGGCCATTGGCGCTTGCCGGTTTTGTGCTGGGCGCCGTGGCCTTCGCGCTGTCCGGCCGCTGGCATTTCCTGGCCGGGGGCGTGCTGATGGGGGCCAACTGGCCCTATACCCTCATCGGCATCATGCCCACCAATCGCAAGCTGATGGCGCTGGCGCCAAGTCAGGCGGGGGCGGAAAGCGCCCGTCTGATCGCCATCTGGGGCCAGCTTCACATGGTGCGCACCGGCCTTGGCCTCTTGGCCACGCTGGTTTTTCTCTGGGCGTTGCCGGCCTGATGCCGGTTTTCTTTGGGCGTTGCCGGCCTGATGCCGGTTTTCTCTGGGCGTTGCCGGCCTGATGCCGGTTTTCTTTGGGCGTTGCCGGCCTGATGCCGGCGTGGGCGGACTGACATGATCGGCAAGCTGAAGGGTGTGGTGGACAGCTATGGCGAGGATCATGTGATCCTCGACGTGCATGGCGTCGGCTATGTGGTGCATTGCTCGGGGCGCACGCTCCAGGCGCTGCCGAAGGCCGGCGAGGCGGCGGTGCTGCTGATCGAGACCCATGTGCGGGAAGACCAGATCCGCCTGTTCGGCTTCGTCGCCGAAAGCGAGCGCGAGTGGTTCCGCCTGCTCCAGGGCATCCAGGGCATCGGCACCAAGACCGCGCTGGCGGTGCTGTCCACCCTGAAGGCCTCGGAACTGGCCCATGCGGTGGCGCTGGGGGACAAGGCAGCCTTGTCGCGCGCCCCCGGCGTGGGGCCGCGCGTCGCCACCCGCATCGTCACCGAGCTGAAGGATAAGCTGCCCACCTTCACCGCGGCGGACCCCAGCCTCACGCGCCTCGCCGCCGACATCGACGCCGCGGAAGCGGCGGGCGGGCCGGCGGCGGACGCGGTCTCGGCTTTGATGAACCTGGGCTATGCCATGCCCCAGGCCCACGCCGCCATTGCCACTGCGGCTCGTGGCGCCGGAGCGGGCGCCACCGCCGAGACGCTCATCCGCCTCGGGCTGCGGGAACTGGCGAAATAGGCCGGTGGTCGGCGGCCCTCAGCAGAGCGTCTCCGGTCGTCCGGCGGGATCTGCTCCATCCATGAGCCGCAGCACATAGGCCCGCACATCCTGCGGCCAGTCCGTCATGCGCGTCTCCAGGCCGATGCGGTCGTTGGCGAACAGGGCGCGGCTGGCCTCTTCAAACTCCGGCAGGTCGCCCGCCAAAGCCGACATGAAGGCATAGACCGCCTCCCGCGCCGCGCGCGCCTGTTGCGGGCCGGCACCGGCCCGGCGGGCCTCCTCCACCAGGCGCCGCAGCACCACCGAGGCGCCGCCGGGCTGGGCGGCCAGCCAGTCCCAATGGCGCGGCAGCAAGGTGATCTCCCGCGCCACCACGCCCAGTTTCGGCCGGCCGCGGGGGCGAGGGGCTGGGTCGGGCTCGACGGACGCCAGATCGCTGTCCGGAGGGGCGAGGCGGGCGGCGATGTCCGCCGCGGTGCCGCGCAGATCCAGATCCACCACCTTGCCCGTGGCGTCGTCGAAGGCCAGCAGGCCCTCGGCGGCACCGGTGCGGCTCGCCGCGTGCGCGGCCAAGGTCGCCTCCCGCAGCGCGCCGGATGCGATCTGCTGGAAGCCTTGAAACACAGTGATGGACACGGGGGCGGGCGGGGTCACGGGCGGGTCTCCTGAAGAACGAGGCTGGTTTTACCCGGATGAATATGCGAAAGCAAATTATATCCGGGTAAAACGTCTTTTGCCCGTCTCGCCACAGGAGACAGCCCCATGCCGCAGATCGACCGACGAGCCGCCATCGCGGCCTATAAGGAACGCCCGGTGCGCGCGGGGATCTATGCGGTCCGCTGCCCCGCCGCCGGTGCGGTGTGGGTCGGGCAGGTGGCCAATCTGGATGGCATCGCCAACCGGGTGTGGTTCAGCCTCCGCCACGGCGGGCACGGCAACCGCCGCATGCAGCGCGCCTGGCAGTCCCATGGGGCCGAGAGCTTCGCGCTGGACGTTCTGGAAATCCTGGCGGACGAGGAGAGCCCCTATCTGCGGGGCCGGCAGCTGAAGGCGCGGTTGGCGCACTGGCAGGCGCATCTCGGGGCGGATCTGGCGTGAGAGCCGCTTGCCGCGCATCCCGCGTGGCCCTGATGCGGCGAAGGGGCTAGAATCTGCCGACTCGCGATGGCACAAGGCCCCATGACACCTCGTTTGATAGCTGCCGAACCCCGGTCCGAGGACGAGGCGGATGCGACACTTCGTCCGCAACGCCTCGCCGATTTCGTCGGGCAGGCCCAGGCGCGGTCCAATCTGGAGGTGTTCATCCAGGCCGCCCGCGCCCGCGGCGAGGCGCTGGACCATGTGCTGTTCGTCGGCCCGCCGGGCCTGGGCAAGACCACGCTGGCGCAGATCATGGCCCGCGAGATGGGGGTCGGCTTCCGCTCCACCTCCGGGCCGGTGATCGCCAAGGCGGGGGACTTAGCCGCCATCCTGACCAATCTGGAAGAGCGCGACGTGCTCTTCATCGACGAGATCCATCGCCTCGCGCCCCAGGTGGAGGAGATCCTCTACCCGGCCATGGAGGATTACGAGCTGGATCTGGTGATCGGCGAGGGGCCGGCGGCGCGCTCGGTGAAGATCTCGCTGCCCAAGTTCACTCTGGTGGGCGCCACCACCCGATCGGGCCTGCTGACCACGCCGCTGCGGGATCGCTTCGGCATTCCGGTCCGACTTGTGTTCTATACACTGGAGGAACTGGAATACATCGTCACCCGAGGCGCCCGGGTGCTGGGCATCGGCATTGTGCCGGATGGGGCCCGCGAGATCGCCCGCCGGGCCCGCGGCACGCCCCGTATCGCCGGGCGATTGCTGAGGCGGGTCAGGGACTTCGCTCTGGTGGCGGGGAGCGCCGCCATCGACCGCGCCATCGCCGATCGGGCGCTTCTGGCGCTCGATGTGGACGCGGCCGGCCTGGACGCCATGGATCGGCGCTATCTCTCTGTGATCGCAGAGCATTATGCCGGTGGACCGGTGGGGGTCGAGACCTTGGCCGCCGCTTTGTCTGAGCCACGGGATGCCATTGAGGAAATTGTGGAGCCATACCTGGTGCAACAAGGCTTCATCCAGCGCACGCCGCGCGGACGCATGCTGACCGCCGGCGCCTTCCGCCATCTCGGCTTGCCCGAACCGCAGCGCGCCGCTAATCCCTTGCCGCTGTTCGACGAGGGCGGCTAGCCCCTGCAAGGATCCTGGATGAAGACCGACCTGTCCGGTGAACGCGCCATTGTGCCGGGAGAACGCGAAGCCCATCCGCATCTGGCCGGGCGCCTGATCCCTGGCGGCCATGCCTTGGCGCTGCGGGTCTATTATGAAGACACCGACTTCTCCGGCATCGTCTACCACGCCAACTATCTGAAATTCATGGAGCGCGGACGCTCGGACTACATGCGTCTGCTGGGCGTGGTGCAAGGCGACCTGTTCGCCGAAGCCGCCGCCGAGGCGCCAGGCTTTCACTTCGTCGTGCGCTCCATGCAGCTGGATTTCAAGAAACCGGCCCGCATCGACGACGTGCTGGAGGTGATCACTTTGTCCAAGGACGTGGCCGGCGCCTCCATCACGCTGGCGCAGTCGGTGAACCGGGGCGACGAGATGCTGGTGTCAGCATTGGTGCGGGTCGCCTTCGTGTCCCAGGGCCGCGCCAAGCGCATTCCCGACGCCCTGCGGCGGGCCACCTTGGCCGATGCCGGTGCGCTGGACGGCGCTGCTGCACCGCAGCGCTAACACTCCCTTAAGCTTAATGGAGCGAAGGTAGCGGAGCGGCGCAGCATGCTGCATCGCGGTCCGTCGCCCAAGTTTGGACAGAGTCCGCCTGGAAAGAGCGGCGGCGGGCCTTTTCCACAGGGGTCGAGGATCCTGCGCGCTGTTTGTTATCGCGCGGTCCGCCAGCCGAGGATTGAAGATGAAACCAGCCATCCGATCGCGGGGGCGTCGATGAAGAAGTGGATTCCGACGCTGGCCACCCTTCTCGTCCTCGGGGCGACCAGTGCGTGGGCGCAATCGGACGTGGGGGCGGTCGCCCTGCCGCCGCCCAGCGCCAACATCTCCCTCATCGGCCTGTTCCTGCAGGCCCATTTCGTCGTCAAGCTGGTCATGATCGGCCTGGTGGTGGCCTCGGTCTGGGTGTGGGCGATCATCATCGACAAGACCCTGCTTTACAGCCGCACCCGCAAGGAAATGGACCGCTTCGAGCAGGTGTTCTGGTCGGGCCAGAGCCTGGAAGATCTCTACCGCTCGCTGGCGGGCCGACCGAACGAGGCCATGGCGGCCATCTTCGTGGCGGCCATGCGCGAGTGGAAGCGCACCTATGAAGGCGGCGCCAAGTCGCTGACCGGGCTCAACCAGCGCATCGAGAAGGTGATGGACGTCACCATCTCCCGGGAGGTCGAGCGGCTGGAGAACAAGCTGCTGGTGCTGGCGACCGTGGGATCGGCGGGGCCGTTCGTCGGCCTGTTCGGCACGGTGTGGGGCATCATGACCTCGTTCCAGGCCATTGCCGCGTCCAAGAATACCAATCTGGCGGTTGTGGCGCCGGGCATTGCGGAAGCCTTGTTCGCGACGGCCATGGGCCTCATTGCGGCCATTCCCGCGACCATCTTCTACAACAAGTTCATCTCCCAGGCCGGGCGTCAGGCCCAGCGCCTCGAAGGCTTCGCGGACGAATTCTCGGCGATCCTGTCGCGGCAGATCGACGAGCGGGGCTGAGGGCGCATCATGGGCATGGGTGGCGGATCGGGAGGCGGATGGCAGAGCCGGCGGTCGCGTCGGCGTGGCCGCACGTCGGTGATGGCGGAGATCAACGTGACGCCCATGGTGGACGTCATGCTGGTGCTGCTGATCGTCTTCATGGTGGCAGCACCCATGTTGACCGTCGGGGTGCCCCTTGACCTGCCGCAGACCCAGGCCAAGTCGGTGAACCAGGACAAGGACCCCTTGACCCTCTCGGTGAACGGGAAGGGCCAGATCTTCCTGCAGGACACCGAGATCAAGATCGACGACCTGGTGGCCAAGCTCCAGGCAATTTCCAAGAACGGCTTTGACGAGCGCATTTTCGTGCGCGGCGACAAGACGGTGAATTACGGCACGGTGATGCAGGTCATGGGCCGCCTGTCGGCGGCGGGCTTCAAGAAGGTGGCCCTGGTGACCGAGGTGGAGCAAGGAAGCTGAGAGCGATCAGGATGCGCGCCGGTCTCACCGCATCGACCCTCGTCCATGGGGGCGTCATCGTCCTGGCCTTGGTGTCCTTCGCGGCGCCGAGCCCCTTTGACGCGCCGCCGCCTGAGTCGATCAATGTGGACGTGATCTCGGCTTCCGAGCTGTCGCAGATGACCAAGGGCAATGAGAAGGGCAAGAAGACCGAGACCAAGAAGCTGGTCGCGGAAAAGGTCGATACGCCCAAGCCCGTAAACGATCCCAATCTGAAGGTCTCCGACAAGGCCGAGGTCGAGCCGGCGACCCAGCCCCCGCCGCCGCCGCCCCCGCCGCCACCGACCCCCACGCCGAAGCCGGAAGACGCCAAGCCCACGCCGCCCACCCCCAAGGTGGAAGAGCCCAAGCCTGCGCCCACCCCGCCAAAGGCGGAGCGTCCGCCTGAGCCCAAGGTGGAGCCGAAGGCGGACGAGGCGTTGAAGGCCGATCCCAAGAAGGAAGACCAGAAGCAGGAAGCGAAGGTGACCCCGCCGCCGCCTCCGCCGCTGCCGCCGAAAAAGCCGGCGCCACCGCCGCTGGATCCGCCCAAGACCACCGCCGACGCCAAGCCGGACCAGAAGCTGGACTATGACAAGATCGCCGCGCTGCTGGACAAGCGGACGCCTCAGCGCAATGCGGCCGCCGACCAGCAGATTTCGCAGACCGCTTCGCTGGGCGCGCCCCGCGGCGATGCCCAGACGCTGAGCCAGAGCGAGATTGACGCCCTGCGCGCCCGCATCCAGTCCTGCTGGAGCCCGCCCGCGGGTGCGTCCGAGGCCAGCGACCTGCGCGCGGCCGTCACCGTGTCGTTCAAGCCCGACGGCTCGCTGGCAGTGCAGCCGCTGCTGGCGGGTGTGACGCCCGCGTCCTCGCCTTATGGCCCCGCCTTTGCCGACAGCGCCCTCCGAGCCATCATCCGATGCGCGCCCTACAGCTTCCTTCCGGCCAACAAATACAATGTCTGGAAGGAAATCGAGCTGGGCTTCAGCCTGAGAGACATGCTCGGCCGTACGGATCAAACGAGAAGAACCCAATGACCGAACGCACTCGCCTGATCTCTGACTCCCCTGCCGGCCGCAGCGGGGTCTCGCGCCGTGCCGTGATGATTGGCGGCGGCGCGCTGGCCGGGGCGTCCCTCCTGGCTGCGCCTGCCGATGCCGCGCTGAAGCTGGAGATCACCTCCGGCACGCCGCAGCCGATCCCCATCGCCATCACCGACTTCCTCGGCGAAGGCGACCAGGGGCGGGCGATCAGTGGCGTGATCGCCGCGGACCTGAAGCGCTCCGGCCTGTTCGCGCCCATCGATCCCAAGGCCTTCGTGGAGAACATCACCAATCCTGATGTAGCGCCGCGTTTCCAGGACTGGCGGGTGATCAATGCCCAGGGGCTCGTTACCGGCCGCGTGACGCGGCAGGGCGACGGGCGCCTGAAGGCGGAATTCCGCCTGTGGGACGTGTTCGCCGGCCAGCAGCTGATGGGTCAGCAGTATTTCACCCAGCCGGAAAACTGGCGGCGGGTGGCTCATATCATCGCCGATGCCATCTATGAGCGGCTGACCGGCGAGAAGGGCTATTTCGACACCCGCATCGTGTTCGTGGACGAGAGCGGCCCCAAGGACAAGCGCGTCAAGCGTCTGGCCATCATGGACCAGGACGGCGCCAACGTGACCTATCTGACCCGCGGCGACGGGCTGGTGCTGACCCCGCGCTTCTCGCCGACCAGCCAGGAAATCACCTACATGTCCTACGGCCAGGCAGAGCCGCGGGTCTATCTGCTCAATATCGAGACCGGGCAGCGGGAGATTGTCGGCAATTTCCCGGGGATGAGCTTCTCGCCGCGCTTCTCGCCCGACGGGCAGCGGGTGATCATGAGCCTGCAGCAGGGCGGCAATTCCAACATCTTCGTCATGGACCTGCGGTCCAAGACCACCACCCGCTTGACCGATGCCCCCGCCATCGACACCGCCCCGTGCTATTCGCCGGACGGGCGGCAGATCTGCTTCGAGAGCGACCGTGGCGGCACCTCGCAGATCTACATCATGAATGCGGATGGCTCGGGGGCGAAGCGGGTGTCGTTCGGCAATGCGCGCTACTCCACGCCGGTGTGGTCGCCCCGCGGCGACGTCATCGCCTTCACCCGCCAGTCCGAGGGCAAGTTCGCCATTGGCGTGATGAAGCCGGACGGCTCCGGCGAACGGGTGCTGACCGAGGGCTATCACAACGAGGGCCCCACCTTCGCCCCCAACGGCCGGGTCATCATGTTCTTCCGCGACCCGCCGGGCGCCGCCGGCCCCAACCTCTTCACCATCGATGTCACGGGCTATAACGAGCAGCGGGTACCGACCCCCAGCTATGCCTCGGACCCGGCCTGGTCGCCGTTGCGCTCCTGACCCCCGCATCGCATGTTGCGTAAATGACACGGGGCGGCGTCGTTCGGCGCCGGGCGCCGCGCGCCCTTCAAGGCGCACACCTTTGCCATGATGACGCCATGGCCCCCGCCCACTGCTAACCCCGCTCCGCACGCAGCCTGCTGTGGCGGGACCCGCCCCCTGGGCCATTCCACGGGCGCCGCGGGACGGCGCGTTCAGGGTTCGGAAACCATAAAATACGGTAGAGCGCGGGACGCGGGAGGCGAGATGCCTTGTCCGGGGGCTGGCCCCGGCAGGGGGAACCTCCGCTTAACCAAGCGGCTGCTAGAGCACGATCCGATGAGCTTGCAACACACGCTGATCGACGAGTCGTTCTCTTTCTTCATGAAGGCGGGCCGCTCGCGTCACAGCGATGGGACCCGGCTCTAGAAACATTGTCCGGGCTGAAGTTAAGGAGACACCGGAATGCTTGATTTTGGTTTTGCACGCGGCTTCCGGTTCGCCGCTCTATTCGGCATCGTCCTGGCGTTGGCCGCCTGCGCCAACACGCCCGATCCCAATGCGGCCGGTGGCGTCGGTGGCGCCGGCGGTCCTCCGGGCTCGCCGCAGGAGTTCGTGGTCTCGGTGGGTGACCGCGTGTTCTTCGATACCGACCAGACCGATCTGTCCCCCGAGGCACGGGCGATCCTGGACCGTCAGGGACAGTGGCTGCAGCAGTATGCCCGCTATACCTTCACCATCGAAGGCCATGCGGACGAGCGCGGCACCCGCGAATACAACATCGCCCTCGGCGCCCGTCGTGCCCAGAACGTGCGGGATTACCTGGTCTCGCGCGGCATCGACCCGGCGCGCATGCGGACGATCTCCTACGGCAAGGAGCGGCCGGTGGCAGTGTGCAACGACATCTCCTGCTGGTCGCAGAACCGGCGCGCGGTGACGGTCCTCAATCCTGCCGGAAGCTGATCTGCGCCCGGTACGGGCGTCCTCTGTCCAGTGACCCGGAGCCGGCGCCCCCAAGGCGCCGGCTCTTGCGTTTGCGAGCTATGGACAGTGGTGTCCGGGTCACACTTTGGACGCTATCCATCGCCTAATGTGACCTCACGCGAGGCCCTGCCGATGTACTTGCCCGTTCGTTTCTCTAAGACTGGCATCATGAAACGCTTCAGTGCTTCGACCCTCTTCCTGGCAGTCACATACGCGGTCCTGGCGACGGCGCCGGCCATGGCGCAGCAGTCGGGCAACGGCTTGTTCGGCGACATCTTCAAGCCGCCGGCTCCGGTTCAGAACGAGGCCGTGGTCAATCAGCAGAGCGAATTGCTGATGCGCATGGACCGTATCGAAAACCAGTTGCGCCAGCTGACCGGCCAGGTGGAGCAGTTGCAGTATCGCAATCAGCAACTGGAGCAGCAATTGAACGCCCGTGGCGGCGCGGGGGCGGCTGCGGGTGCCGCGGCGTCGCGCCCGGTGGCGGTGCCGCCCCCCGCGACCGCCATGGGCAAGCGCTCTGACGCCTTCGACCCCAATGAGGACCCTTCGGCACCAGGTGTGCCCCAGCCCCTGGGCTCGCCCGCCAGCGCCGCCCCGCCGCCCGTGCGCCCCACCGGCGCGCCGCTCGATCTCAGCGCGGCGGCGCAGCGGACCAACCCGCAGGTGGCCGCGCTGCCGCCCTCGGCTGGCCCCAAGGACATGTATGATTTGGGCCTGAACCAGGTCCAGCGGCAGGATTTCGCCGCCGCGGAACAGACGCTGCGGCAGTTCCTGCAGACCTACCCGACGGATCGGCTGACACCGGACGCCACCTATCTGCTGGGCGAGAGCCTGTACCAGCGCCAGACCTACAAGGACGCGGCCGAGCAGTTTCTGCAGGTTTCCACCAAATATCCCAATTCCACCCGCGCCCCCGAGGCGTTGCTGCGGCTGGGGCAATCCCTCGCCGCCCTGAACGAACGCGAAGCGGCCTGTGCCACCTTCGGCGAAGTGGACCGCAAATTCCCCCGCGCGGCCTCATCGGTGCGCCAGGCTGTCGAGCGCGAGCAGAAACGTGCCGGTTGCTGAACGAACCGGCTCGACGCCGATTGGAGATCCCGATCTGGCCGGGCTGTTTGCCGGGTTTCTGAATTACGATCGCATCCTTCTTGCCGTGTCAGGTGGTCCGGATTCCACGGCGCTGTTGTTGTTGGCCCGGGCCTGGCGCTACAGCCTGCTGGACGGGCCCAATTTCCTGGTCGCCACCGTCGACCACGGGCTGCGCCCGGAGTCGGCCCACGAAGCGGCGGCGGTGAGCGACCTGTGTCATCGCCTGGGCCTTCCCCATGTGGTGCTGCCCTGGCGCGGCCCCAAGCCGCAAAGCGGCCTCCAGGAATCAGCACGCCACGCGCGCTACGCTCTGCTTTGCGACTGCGCGCGAGAGCATGCGTTGGGGGCGATGGCGCTGGCCCACACGCTGGATGACCAGGCAGAGACCGTGCTGTTCCGCTTGTGCCGCGGATCCGGCTTGTCCGGGCTGGCAGCCATGTCGCCGGTGGGGCAGCGCGACGGGTTGACGGTGCTGCGACCATTTCTCGACCTGCCCAAGGCCCGCCTGGTGGCGACCTTGGAGGCGTCGGGCACGCCTTTTGTCCGCGACCCCAGCAATGCGGACCCGCGGTTCGCGCGCCCCCGGCTGCGGGCGATGGCGGCGCAGCTGGAAGCAGAGGGGCTCGATGCCTGCCGTCTGGCGCAACTGGCGCGCCGCGCGGCGCGCGCGGATGCGGCGCTCGAACTGGAAACCGACGCTGCCCAGAAGCGGATCAGCCTGGTTCGCTGGGGCGATGGCGTGGAGTTGCGCCTGGACAGGATTCCGTTTTTCGCGCTGCCGGAAGAAATCGCCCTGCGTTTGCTGATCCGGGCGGTCACCGCCCGCGCCAGCGAAGGCCCGGTGGAACTGGGCAAGGCCGAACGGTTGTTGGCCGCCATGACGACCGCCCATGCGGACGGGACGGCCTTGCGGCGAACCCTCGCAGGCGCGGTGGTCACCCTCAAGCAAGGGTATGCCAGTATCGCTACCGCACCCTCCAGGCAGGTCGGGAGGGGGGGCCTCGCGGCAAATTCAGCGGTTCTGCGAGCGCTCGTCCTTGGCAAGGAGGGGGGCGACCCCTAGATTACAGTCGGACGCAGCGGGACCGCCGGCGCGAGAAGGGGGCAATTTGCCCATTCGACCTTCATCGACGACGTGACGCGGCGCCCCATGAGGGACCAATGAACGCCAACCTACGCAATTTCGCCCTTTGGGTTATCATCGTCCTGCTTCTGCTGGCTTTGTTCTCGCTCTTCCAGAGCCCGGGACAGCGCAGCAACGCGAACGATATTTCGTTCTCCCAGCTGTTGTCGGACGTGGACCAGGGCCGGGTGCGTGACGTCGTGATCGAGGGACCCAATATCTCCGGGGCCTTCACCGATGGTCGCCAGTTCCAGACCTATGCGCCCAATGATCCCTCGCTGGTGCAGCGCCTCTACGGCAAGGGCGTCTCCATCACCGCCCGCGCGCCTTCGGACAATGTGCCGTGGTTCGTGAGTCTGCTGGTGTCCTGGCTGCCCTTCCTGGCTCTGATCGGCGTGTGGATCTTCCTGTCGCGCCAGATGCAGGGCGCCGGCGGCAAGGCCATGGGCTTCGGCAAGAGCCGCGCCAAGCTGCTCACCGAGGCGCACGGCCGCGTCACCTTCGAGGACGTGGCGGGCATCGACGAGGCCAAGAGCGACCTCACCGAGATCGTGGACTTCCTGCGCGACCCGCAGAAGTTCCAGCGCCTTGGTGGCCGCATCCCCCGCGGCGTGTTGCTGGTGGGCCCTCCGGGCACCGGCAAGACGCTGCTCGCCCGCGCCATCGCGGGTGAGGCCAATGTGCCCTTCTTCACCATCTCCGGTTCGGACTTCGTGGAAATGTTCGTGGGCGTCGGCGCCAGCCGCGTCCGCGACATGTTCGAGCAGGCGAAGAAGAATGCGCCTTGCATCATCTTCATCGACGAAATCGACGCCGTGGGTCGCCATCGCGGCGCCGGCCTCGGCGGCGGCAATGACGAGCGCGAGCAGACCCTCAACCAGTTGCTGGTGGAGATGGACGGCTTCGAGGCGAACGAAGGCATCATCCTGATCGCCGCCACCAACCGTCCCGACGTGCTCGATCCGGCGCTGCTGCGTCCCGGCCGCTTTGACCGTCAGGTCGTGGTGCCGAACCCGGACGTGGTGGGTCGCGAGCAGATCCTGAAGGTGCATGCCCGCAAGATCCCCATCGCGCCGGATGTGAACCTCAAGGTGATCGCCCGCGGTACCCCGGGCTTCTCCGGCGCGGATCTCGCCAACCTCTGCAACGAGGCGGCGCTGATGGCGGCCCGGCGCAACAAGCGCATGGTCACCATGTCCGAGTTCGAGGATGCCAAGGACAAGGTGATGATGGGGGCGGAGCGCCGCTCGCTGGTCATGACCGAGGAAGAGAAGATGCTGACCGCCTATCACGAAGGCGGCCATGCCATCGTGGCGCTGTCGGTGCCGGCCACCGATCCGGTGCACAAGGCCACCATCATCCCGCGCGGTCGCGCGCTGGGCATGGTCATGCAGCTGCCCGAGCGGGACAAGCTGAGCATGTCCTACGAGCAGATGACCTCGCGCCTTGCCATCATGATGGGCGGGCGCGTGGCGGAAGAGTTGATCTTCGGCCATGACAAGGTGACGTCCGGCGCCGCCTCCGACATCGAGCAGGCGACGCGCCTGGCGAAGATGATGGTGACGCGCTGGGGCTTCTCCGACGAACTGGGCCAGGTGGCCTATGGCGATAATCAGGACGAAGTGTTCCTGGGCATGTCCATGGGCCGCACCCAGAGCGTGTCTGAGGCCACCGCGCAGACCATCGACAAGGAAGTCCGCCGGCTGGTGGACGAGGGCTATATCGAGGCCAAGCGCATTCTCTCCGAGAAGCGCGAGTCCCTGGAAGCCCTGGCCCGCGGCCTGCTGGAATATGAGACCCTGAGCGGCGACGAAATCGTGGATCTGCTCGACGGCAAGCCGCCGGTGCGCGACACGGTGATCGAACCTGCCAATCCCCGCGGCCCGACGGTCCCCACCGCCGGCAAGAACCGCCCCCGTCCGGGCGATTCCGCCGGCAGCGCGGAGCCGCAGCCGCAGGCGTGAGGCCGGCCGGCGGACACGCCGCGGCGCGAGTGCACAGCAAACGGAATGCCCGCTTCGGCGGGCATTTTGCTGCGAGGATGGGGTTCGCTTTGCGCGGTCGACGGTAGGACGGCTCTGAAACCTTGATCCCAGGGGCTCTGGCGTCGGGGCAGGCGCAGCGTGGTGCGCAATGTCCCGCGCTGGCCTACCGCGGCGCCCGCCGGACTGCGGGACCATCGATCGCCGCCAGTTCCCGGCCGCTTGCCGGATGGGGCCTCGCTGCGGGTGTCCGCGATGTGTCACCTCGTGAACGGCTGACCCATGCGCCCGCTGCATCGACAAGACGGTCCCCGGTTGCCATAACGGCCGCTCCCGTCGATCGGTCCATCCCATGCCCGCCGCCTCGCTTCTACGCCGAGCCTCCACCGTCACGGCGGCCACCCTGGGCTCGCGGGTGTTCGGCTTTGCGCGCGATGCGGGCACCGCCGCCGTGCTCGGCGCCGGACCCCTGGCGGATGCCTTGATGGCGGCCCTGGCCCTGCCCTTGCTGGCCCGGCGGCTGCTGGCGGAAGGCGCATTCAACGCGGCGCTCATCCCCCGCCTTGCGCGCGCGGAGGATCCGCAGACCCCCACCGGCCCCGGGCGCGTTGCGGCGGGCACCTTGCTGCTGTTGGTCTGCGCCATGCTGGTGAGTGCCGGACTTGCCGCGCTCTTCATGCCGGCGATGATCGCTGTCCTGGCACCCGGCTTCGCTGCGGGCGGTGACCGGGCCGATCTGGCAATCCAATGCGGGCGGATCGCCGTGCTTTATCTGCCCCTGGCGGGCGCTGCGGCCGTGTACGGCGGCATCGCCAATGCCGGGCACAAGGTGGCGCTGCCGGCCTTTGCGCCGCTGCTGGCGAATGCGGTGGTGCTGGCCGCCATCGCCGGCCTGGTCCTGAAGGGCTGGATCGGCACCCCGCAGGCCGCGCTGGCTATGGCCGCGGCCACGGTGGTGGCGGGGATCGCGCAATTGGTGCTGATGCTGGCGGCCGCGCGGGGCAGCCCC
The DNA here is from genome assembly GCA_965227945.1 of Azorhizobium sp. Lineage (GTDB taxonomy): Bacteria > Pseudomonadota > Alphaproteobacteria > Rhizobiales > Xanthobacteraceae > Azorhizobium. The sequence goes on from CBDDGQ010000006.1 coordinate 2,002,671, forward strand.
GCCACCCCTCGCCTGGGTCAGCCGGACTGGCGGGCCGCGCGCGCCGTGCTGCGTGCCAGTGCGCCCGCTCTGCTGTTCGCCGGCCTGTCACAACTGCGGCTGCTGCTGGTGGCGGCGGTGGTGTCCGGGGAGCCGGGCAATGTCTCCGCCCTGAACTACGCCCAACGCCTGGTGGATCTCCCCCTCGGCCTGGTGGGGGCGAGCGCTGGCGCGGTGCTGGTGCCGCTGCTGGCCGCCCGCGGCGGCGCGGCGGGGCGCGAGGCCACTGCGGCCCTGGTGGCGGCGCTCGCACTGGCGCTGCCGGCGGCGGTGGGCTTGGCGGTGCTGGCGCAGCCCATCGTCACCGTGCTGTATCAACGCGGTGGCTTCACGGCCGAGGACGCGCAGGCCACCGCATGGCTCCTGATGGCCCTGGCTTTCGCCCTGCCGGCGCAAGGGGCCGAACGCATCCTGGCGGCGACGGCCCTGACCCATGGCCTGACCCGGCCGGTGGAGAAGGTGGCTCTGACCTCGCTGGCCAATTGCCTGGCTCTGGCGCTGGGCCTCGGCTTCGGCCTGGGTCCGGTGGCCGCGGCGGCGGCCATTGCGGTGTCCGCCACGGTGAGTGCGGCCACCATGACCATGCTGCTGGCGGGGCGGGGTCTGCTGCCGCTGGACCGGACCACCCGCCGGCAGATGGCGGGACTGCTGGGGGCGAGCGCGGTGATGGCGCTGGGCGTCGCCACCCTGGCGCACCTCTGGCCCGAGGCCGGTGCCCAGACCCTCGGCGGGGTCGTGCGGCTGGCCGGCCTGGTCGGGGTGGGCATGGTGCTTTATGGCGGTTGCGTCATGGGGTTGCGGTACTTGAGCCGGCGGGCCGCCTCCTGAGCGGGGGCGGATCGGCACATGGATGGGCGGGACAGGGGGCACAGATGACCGACGCGCGTTTCTTCGCATATCCCAGCGACGATGGCCTGGCCTTGTTCGGCCGCATGTGGGGCGAGCCGCAGGCCTCGCCGCCGGTGGTGCTGCTGCCGGGCCTCACCCGCAATGCGCGGGACTTCGAGGCCTTGGCGCAGGCGCTGGCCAGCCATCCGCGCCATCCGCACTGGGTGGTGGCATTCGATCTGCGCGGGCGCGGCGGGTCGGCCTATGGGCCGGTGATCACCTACAATCCGCTCCAGGAGGCGCGCGACACCCTGCTCGGGCTGTCGCGCCTGGACATCGGCCGGGCGACCTTTCTGGGCACCTCCCGCGGGGGGCTGGTGATGCTGATGCTCGCCCATGCGCTGGAGCGGGCGGATCTGTTCGCCGGCGCCATCTTCAACGACATCGGGCCGGTGATCGAGACCGCCGGTCTCGCCCGTATCGCCGGCTATGTGGGCCGGCCCATTCCCGACACCTGGCCGGCGATGGTGGCGGAGCTGAAGTCCGCCCAGGGTTTCCTGTTTCCCGCCCTCACCGACGCGGACTGGGAGCGCTATGCCCGCCAGATCTATCGTGACGACGGCGGGCGCCCGCGCCTGGCCTATGACCCCCTGCTGGAAGAGGCATTCAAGGCCTTTGACCCGGCCAAGCCGCAGCCCGATTTGTGGCCGGCCTTTGCCGCCCTGGCGCACGTGCCGGCGCTGGTGATCCATGGCGGCCTGTCGGACCTTCTCTCCGCCGCCACGGTGGCGGAGATGGCCGCGCGCCATCCGGGGCTCCAGGTACACACGGTGGCGGACCAGGGGCATGCCCCGCTGCTGTGGGACGGCATTTCCCAACAGGCGATCCTGGATTTTCTTCGGACGATCGCCTGAGCCGCGTCCGGGGGTTGCGCTGCGCCCTTGCGCCGGGCGGCGGCGGCGTGGCATGACGCGCCCTCATCTTTCAGGCGGGCCCGGCGGGGCCGCTTCCCATCAGGTTCGGCGGTGCGGCGGCGCCGTCTGTGAGGAGGTCGCCATGGCGGCGGTCGCGGAACGCGTCTTCTCCGGGGTTCAGCCCACGGGCAATCTGCATCTCGGCAATTATCTCGGCGCCATCAAGCGCTTCGTCGCGCTGCAGGACAGCCACGACTGCATCTATTGCGTGGTGGATCTGCATGCCATCACCGTGTGGCAGGACCCGGCCGAGCTGAAGCGCCATACGCGGGAAGTCACGGCCGCCTTCATCGCCTGCGGCATCGATCCCAAGGCGCACATCGTGTTCAACCAGAGCCAGGTGTCCGGTCATGCGGAACTGGCCTGGGTGTTCAACTGCGTCGCCCGCATGGGCTGGCTGAGCCGGATGACCCAGTTCAAGGAGAAGGCCGGCAAGGACCGCGAGAACGTCTCGCTGGGCCTGTTCGCCTATCCCAGCCTGATGGCCGCCGACATCCTGCTCTATCGTGCCACCCATGTCCCGGTGGGCGAGGACCAGAAGCAGCATCTGGAACTGACCCGCGACATCGCGCAGAAGTTCAATGTGGATTTCGCCCCCTCCATCGCCGAGCAAGGCCATGGCGAAGGCTATTTCCCGCTGACCGAGCCCTTGATCGCCGGTCCCGCCACCCGCGTGATGAGCCTGCGGGACGGATCCAAGAAGATGTCGAAATCGGATGCGTCCGATCTCTCGCGCATCAATCTCACCGATGATGCCGACGCCATCGCCTCCAAGATCCGCAAGGCCAAGACCGATCCCGAGCCTTTGCCCTCCGAGGAAGAGGGCCTGAAAGCCCGGCCCGAGGCGGACAATCTGGTGGGCATCTATGCGGCGCTGTCCGACAGCACCAAGCAGGCGGTGCTGAGCCAGTATGGCAGCGGCCAGTTCTCCACCTTCAAGATGGCGCTGGTGGATCTGGCGGTGGCCAAGCTCGGCCCCATCGGCGGCGAGATGCAGCGGCTGATGGGGGATGTCTCCGCCATCGACGCCATCCTGGCCGATGGCGCGGCCCGGGCGCGGGTGATCGCCGACCAGACCATCCGCGACGTGAAAGACATCGTGGGCATGGTGCGCAGCTGACGCCTGCGGCGCGCCGTTGCCTTGCTGTGGCCCCGGCGTGGGCGTAGAGCTATCCCTCCCGCAGGAGACGCGCAGATGCAGGCGAACGCGACCATCGACCCGGCGGAAGTGGCCCGTTTCGACGCCTTGGGCGCCGAATGGTGGGATCCCAAGGGCAAGATGGCGCCGCTTCATGCCATCAATCCGGTGCGCCTCGGCTTCGTGCGCGACGTGCTGGTGCGGCACTTCGGCCATGACAGCCGGTCGCTGCGCCCGCTGAAGGGCCTGCGCATCCTGGACATCGGCTGCGGCGGTGGCCTGCTCAGCGAGCCTCTGGCCCGCCTGGGGGCGGAGGTGGTGGGCGTGGATCCCGCGCCGGGCAATATCGAGATTGCCCGCGCCCATGCGGCGGAGGCCGGGGTAGCTGTGGATTATCGCGCCACGACCGCCGAGGAACTGTCCGACGCCGGCGAGCGCTTCGACGTGGTGCTGGCGCTGGAAGTGGTGGAGCATGTGGCCGATGTGGGCCTGTTCGTGCGCCGGGCCTCGGAAATGGTGGATCCCGCCGGCCTGATGGTGGTCTCCACCCTCAACCGCACCCCCAAGAGCTTTGCGCTGGCCATTGTCGGGGCGGAATATGTGCTGCGCTGGCTGCCCCGCGGGACCCATCGCTGGGACAAGTTCATCACCCCCGACGAATTGGAAGCGACCCTGAACGTGGCCGGTCTCGCGGTCAGCGAACTGGCCGGGATGGTGTTCGATCCCTTCCGCGGCGAATGGCGCATGGCGGCGGATACGGACGTGAACTATTTCACGGTGGCCCAGCGGCAGGTCTGAACCTGCCGGCGCCTCTAAAGGCGCCGAAGCCGCGGTCAGGTGCGGCGCGGCCGGTCTGTCAGTTGCGGTCGTCCGGCAGCACGGGCAGGGGAAACACCTCCACCTCATCCTCGCGCAGGGACTTGATCTCGTCAGGGGTCGCTTCGCCATAGATGGAGCGGTGCTCCACGTCGCCCTCGTGCATCTGACGGGCGAGGTCGGCGAAATTGTCGCCCACATAATCGGCGGTCTTGGTCACGTGGTCGCGCAGTTCCCGCAGCAAGCGGCGGAACGTCTGCTCCTGCTCGCTCATCATGGCCACAGAGGTCGCCGGCGTGTCTTCAGCGCCGCCGGCTGCGGGCGCCGCTGCGGCAGGCCGGGAGCGTTCCCGGTCCGTGCGCGAGACGGCCGGCGCCATGATGGCCTTCTCCACTTCGGTCGAGCCGCAATGAGGGCAGGCCACGAGGCCGCGGGCCTTCTGCGCCTCGAAGCTGCCGGAGGAGGGAAACCAGCTGTCGAAGCTGTGATCATGGGCGCATTTCAGCGTGTAGCGGATCACGACGGGGCTCCCACCAGATGGAGGTGGGGCGCGCCCTCCGCCATCTCGAACCGCCGGCCATGCCGCAGCGAGGGAATGCGGGCGCGGGCGGCGTCCACTTCCGCCAGATCCAGTTCGGCGAGGATGACGCCGGGATCGGTGCCGCCCTCGGCGATGATCCGGCCCCACGGGTCCACCACCAGGGAATGGCCATAGGTGTCGCGGCCATGCTCGTGACGCCCGCCCTGGGCGGCGGCGAGCACATAGCAGCCGGTTTCAATGGCGCGCGCGCGCAGCAGGACATGCCAGTGGGCTTCGCCGGTGGGCCGGGTGAAGGCCGCGGGCACGGTGAGGACGGCAGCGCCGCTCTCCGCCAGGGCGCGATACAGCGCCGGGAAACGCAGATCGTAGCAGATGGTGAGGCCGATCTTCAGGTCGCCCACCGCAGCCAGCACCGCCGTTTCGCCGGGCTGGTAGCTGTTGGATTCCCGATAGCTTTCCCCATCGGGCAGATCCACGTCGAACATGTGGATCTTGTCATAGCGCGCCACCACCGTCCCGTCCGGGGCGATCAGGATGCCGCGATTGACGGCCCGGTTCTCCGACACCTTCAATGCCAGGGAGCCGAGGTGAAGATGGATGCCCAGTTCGCGGGCCAGATCGCGCATCGCCGCCAGGGTGGGGTCGCTCGCCTCGTCCTGGAGGGTCGCGAACAGGCGGGCGCGGTCCAGCTCCATGAGATTGGTGGTCTCGGGCGTCTGCACATAGCTGGCGCCGTCGCGGGCCGCCTGCCGGATCAGGCTGGTGGCCATCTCGATATTGGCGTCCACATGGCGGCCGGTGCGCATCTGCACCAGACCTACGCGCAGGCGGCGGCTGTTTTCGGGGCTGTTCATCAGGTCAGGCTCGTGCAGCAAGGCGCGGGGCCGAGAGGTGAGGTGCACGGGACTCGGCCCTGGGCCCCGGAGTGGACGGGACGATGTCTGTCGTCCTTCTCACGGACCACCGCGGGAGGCAAGCTATGTTGTCCGCGTTCCGTGGCGGCGCGCGGACCGCGCAATGGTCAGGCGGCGATCAGTTCGTCCAGCCGACCGGCATCCTCCAGCGCATAGAGGTCATCGCAGCCACCCACGTGATGGTTGCCAATGAAGATCTGCGGCACGCTGGTGCGCCCATAGGCCAGACGGGTCATCTCCTCCTGTCCGGAGGGGTCCGTGGTGACGTCAATCTCGGTGAAGGTCCATCCTTTGCGCCGCAGCAATTCCTTGGCCGCATGGCAATACGGGCACCAGCTCTTGGTGTAGATGACGATGGATTTCATGCGGATCCTCATCGCGACGCATTTTTGACGTCACGAAAGCGTCGCATGATAAAGCGCTCACGCTGGTTCCACAACCCGCGCGAAGGTGAGCACGTCCACATGGCTGGCCCCGGCGTGTCGCAGCGCACGCGCGCAGGCATCCAGAGTGGCGCCGGTGGTCAGCACGTCATCCACCAGCAACACGCGCAAACCTGCAACCGCCAGGGCCTTGGCGGGCGGCACCGCGAAGGCGCCCGCCACATTGGCACGGCGGTCTTTCCGGCTCAGGGCCACCTGAGAGACGGTGGCACGGGTGCGGACCAGCACATCGGTGCGGACCGGCACGCCACTGGCGCGACCGATGGCCTGGGTCAGCAGTGCCGCTTGATTGAATCGCCGGCGCCAGAGGCGCAGCGCATGGAGCGGCACGGGTACCAGCACATGGGCCTCGGCGAGCAGTTCGTTTCCGGCCCGCACCATCATGCGGGCGAGGGGCGCCGCCAGATCGAGGCGGTCGCCATATTTCAAGCAATGCACCAGATCCTGCGACACATCTCCGAACACGGTGGCCGCGCGGGCGCGATCGAAGGCGGGCGGATCGGTCACCGCTTCCGCCGAGAGGTGCTGCTCGCCGGCCTCGAAGGGGAAAGGAATCCCCAGCCGCTCGCAAAACGGGCGCTCCACCAGCGTGATGCGCCGCCAGCAGTCCCCGCACAAGGTTCCCGGTGTGCGCACCACGGCGCGGCAGGCGATGCAGGTGGGCGGCAACGCCAGATCCAGCACCGCGCGGCCAGCGTGCAGCGCGGCGCGCACGGCGCCGTAGGTTACAGCGTGCAGCCTGTCCCCCGCCACGGCCATGGCATCCCCCCGACGCAGCATGCGCCGGGCGTCGCATGGGGTAAAGGGGTGTGGCCTTAGTCCGGTTTCCAGCGCCGCAGCAGCAAGGCGTTGGCGATCACGCTTACCGAGGACAGCGACATGGCCGCCGCCGCCACCATGGGCGAGAGCAGCAGCCCGAGCGTCGGGTAGAGGATGCCGGCGGCCAGGGGCACGCCAGCGGCATTGTAGATGAAGGCAAAGAACAGGCTGCGGCGGATGTTGCGCATGGTGGCGCGCGACAGGTCCCGCGCCTGGGCGAGCCCGGCCAGATCGCCCTTCAGCAAAGTGATGCCGGCGCTCTCCATGGCCACGTCGGTGCCGGTGCCCATGGCAATGCCCACGTCCGCAGCGGCCAGTGCGGGGGCATCGTTGACGCCATCGCCGGCCATGGCCACCACATGGCCCTGCGCCCGCAGCCGTGTCACCACCTCGGCCTTGTGATTGGGCAGCACTTCGGCTTCGACCTCGGTGATCCCGAGCCTTTTCGCCACCGCCAGCGCCGTGGTGCGGGTATCGCCGGTGAGCATCACCACCCGCACGCCTTCCGCGGCCAGGGCCTTCAGCGCCGCCGGCGTCGAGGGCTTGACCGGATCGGCAATGGCAATGAGGCCCGCGGTCACGCCGTCCACCGCCACGAACACCACGGTGGCGCCCTCCTGGCGCAGGGTTTCCGCCTCTGCCATCCAGGCGTCGGTGGGGGTGCCCAGCTCGGCCAGGAACGCGGCATTGCCGATGGCCAGCCGATGGCCGTCCACGCTGCCGGTCACGCCCTTGCCGGCGGGGCTTTCGAAGTCCTGCGCCGTGGCCGGGGCGAGGCCCCGCGCGGTGGCCTCGGCCACGATGGCGGCGGCCAGCGGATGCTCGCTGCCCCGCTCCAGGCCGGCGGCCAGGCGGATCAACTCGTCCTCGGACCGGTCCTTGGCCCGCACGGCGGTCACCTTGGGCTTGCCTTCAGTCAACGTGCCGGTCTTGTCCACCACCAGCACATCGACCTTTTCCATGCGCTCCAGCGCTTCCGCGCTCTTGATCAGGATGCCGGCCTGGGCGCCGCGGCCGACGCCGACCATGATCGACATGGGGGTGGCAAGACCCAGGGCGCAGGGGCAGGCGATGATCACCACCGAGACCGCCGCCAGCAGCGCGAAGGACAGGCGCGGCTCGGGGCCGACCCACATCCAGATCGCAAAGCTCAGCACGGACGCGGCCAGCACCGCCGGCACGAACCAGCCCGACACCTGATCCGCCAGCCGTTGGATCGGCGCCCGCGAGCGCTGGGCCTGGGCCACCATCTGCACGATCTGGGCAAGCAGCGTCTCGCGGCCGACCTTGGTGGCGCGCATGACGAGGCCGCCGGACTGCACCAGCGTGCCGGCAATCACCGACGCGCCGGCGGTCTTGGTGACCGGCAGGGATTCTCCGGTGACCAGGGATTCGTCCACCGCCGCCCGGCCGTCCTCCACCACGCCGTCCACGGCGATCTTCTCGCCCGGCCGCACCCGCAGCCGATCACCGGGGTGGATGTCGTCGATCGCCACGTCTTCGTCGCTGCCGTCGGCGCGGATGCGGCGGGCGGTCTTCGGCGTCAGGCCCAGCAGGGCCTTGATGGCGCCGGAGGTGGCGTCGCGGGCGCGCAATTCCAGCACCTGCCCCAGCAGGACCAGCACGGTGATCACCGCCGCCGCCTCGAAATAGACCGGCACCGCCCCGTCATGGCTGCGCAGCGCCGCGGGAAACAGGCCGGGCGCAAAGGTGCCGGCGAGGCTGTAGAGGAAGGCGACGCCGGTGCCCAGCGCGATCAGCGTGAACATGTTGAGATGGCCGCTCTTCACCGAGGCCGCGCCACGCTCGAAGAAGGGCCATCCGGCCCACAGCACCACCGGTGTCGCCAGGGCAAACTGCACATCATTGGACAGCTGCGGCGCCAGCAGATGCAGGCCCGCCACATGGCTGCCCATCTCCAGCAGGAACACCGGCGCGGTGAGGGCAAGCGCGATCCAGAACCGGCGGCTCATGTCCACCAGTTCGGCATTGGGCCCGTCGTCCAGGCTCACCACGTCCGGCTCCAGCGCCATGCCGCAGATGGGGCAGGGGCCGGGGCCGATCTGCCGGATCTCCGGATGCATGGGACAGGTGAAGACCGTGCCTTCCGGCACCTCGAGTGCGGGCGGTGTCGCGCCGCCGGTGTAGTGCTCGGGATGGGCGTCAAACTTGGTCTTGCAGCCGGCGGAACAGAAGACCACCGGTTGGCCGCCATGTTGCGAGCGATGCTTGGCGGTGGCGGGGTCCACATCCATGCCGCAGACCGGATCCGTTGCCAGGCCGCCGGCGGGCGCCGCGCCAGTGGCATGGCCAGCGTGGTCATGAGCATGATGGGTATGCGCCGCCGGGGCCGTCTTGGCCGCTTCGCGCGCCTTGGCCTTAGCCAGCTGGGCGTCCGGGCCGGCCTCGAACTTGGTCTTGCAGCCGTTGCAGCAGAAATAGAACGTCTTTCCTGCGTGGGTGGCGCGATGCTTGGCGGTGGCGATGTCCACCGTCATCCCGCAGACCGGATCAATGGCCTTGGCGAGCGCGAGATCCAGAGGCGGTGGCGCGGCGCCGCCGCAGCAGTCGGCAACGGCCGCCGGGGGCGCAGCCTTCGCAGGGTCCGAGGGCGCGGAGGCGTGACCGCCGCAGCAACTGCCGGACGCGGGCGCCGCATCCTTGGGAGGGAATTCCTGAGCCATGATGCCTCCAGAAGAGGGGAGACGGGCGGCTGAGTCTTTGCGCTGCCTCACATCTCCAACACCCCATGGGGGTATCTGGCTTGCGTTTTATACCCTCTAGGGGTATCTATCAAGGATGAAAGAGCCGGCCCGATCCTCCGTCCTGAAACGCCTCAACCGCATCGAGGGGCAAGTGCGCGGCATTGCCCGCATGGTGGAGCAGGATCGCTATTGCATCGACATCGTCACCCAGATCTCCGCCGTCCGCGCCGCCTTGCGCAAGGCGGAGGAAGAGGTGCTGCGCGATCACGTGGGCCATTGCGTCGCCCACGCCATCCGCTCCGGCGATCCCGATGAGCAGGCAAAGAAGATCGACGAACTGATGGACGTGCTGGCGCGGTCTGAGCGCTGACGCGGCGCTTGGTCAGGCCGCCAATGTGCCGATGATCGCGTTCAGCACCGGGAAGCCCGGCGGCAGCACCCGCAGGCGGGAGCCCTCCAGCACCACCAGGCCTTCGGAGGCCAGATCCGCGATCCGCCCTGGCGCGATGCGCTGTCCGCCCAGCCGGGCATGGCGATCCAGATCCACCCCTTCCGCGAGGCGCAGGCCCATGAGCAGCATCTCGTCCGCCTGTTCGGGGCGGGTCAGGATGTCCTGGGAGACGATGCCGTGGCCGTTCGCCTCCACCTTGGCCAGCCAGGCTTCCGGATTGCGCTCGGTGAAGGTGGCGTGGCGCGCCTCGCCCACATGCAGGCGGCCATGGGCGCCGGGGCCGATGCCGGCATAGGTGCCATAGCGCCAATAGACCAGATTGTGCCGCGCCTGGGCGCCGGGGCGGGCGTGGTTGGAAATCTCATAGGCGGGCAGGCCGCAGGCGTCGGTGATCTCCTGCGTCACGTCCCAGAGGGCGCGGGAGTGATCATCATCAGGGATGATCAGTTTGCCGGCTGAATAGAGCTTTTCGAACGCGGTGCCCGGCTCGATGGTGAGCTGGTAGAGCGAGAGGTGCTCGCATTCCTGGTCGATGGCGCGGGAGAGTTCGCGCGCCCAGTCCTGCGGATTCTGCCGGGGCCGGGCATAGATCAGGTCGAACGACACCCGCTCGAAGGCGCTGCGCGCTATGGCCACTGCCGCCAGCGCCTCGTCCACCGAATGCATGCGGCCCAGCGCTTTCAGCTCGCCATCGTCCAGGGCCTGCACCCCCAGCGAGACCCGGTTGACCCCCGCCGCCCAATAGCCGCGAAAGCGTTCGGCCTCCACGCTGGTGGGGTTGGCTTCCAGGGTGATCTCGGCGTCTTTCGCCAGTGGCCAGGCGGCGTTCACCGCCTCCAGGATGGCGCCCACCGTGCCGGGCGCCATTAGCGAGGGGGTGCCGCCGCCAAAAAAGACGGTGCCGGCCGTGCGCGGGCCGGACAGATCGCGCATGTGCGCGATCTCACGGCGGAAGGCGGCAATGAAGCGGGCCTGATCGGGGGGCGACTGCCGCACATGGCTGTTGAAGTCGCAATAGGGGCATTTGGCGAGGCAGAACGGCCAATGCACATAGACCCCGAACCCGCCGGCCGCCGCATCCAGGGCTGCGCGCACCCCTGCCACTGCCGGGGCGTCCGGCATGAGAAGAGGGGTGGGCGCACGGGTCCGCATCAATCGTCCAGGCACGCCTGCGACAGCAGCCGGAACGCGCGAGCGCGGTGGGACAGGCCGAGGCCCAAAGGCGGCAGGGAGTGCTTCACCTCGGACGGCATCTCGCCGAAGGTCTGGTCATAGCCGTCGGGCAGGAAGCAGGCGTCATAACCGAAGCCCTGGGTGCCGCGGGGCGGGGAGACGACTTGCCCTTCCACCACGCCCTCGAACTCCTCCAGATGCCCGTCGGGCCACGCCAGGCACAGCGCCGAGACGAAGCGGGCGGTGCGCTGGGCCGGGGTGAGGGCGCCGCGCGCGGTGAGCTGCGCATCCACCTCGGCCATGGCCATGACGAAATCCTTCTGCGGCCCGCCCCAGCGGGCGCTGAAGATGCCCGGCGCGCCATCCAGCGCATCCACCACCAGGCCGCTGTCGTCCGCAAAGGCCGGCAGGCCGGCGGCCTTGGCCGCCGCCTCCGCCTTGATGCGGGCATTGGCGCGGAAGGTGGTGCCGGTTTCGTCCGGCTCCGGCAGGTTCAAAGCCCCGGCGGAGACCGCCTCGATCCCGTACGGGGCGAGGAGGTCCTGCATTTCGGTGAGCTTGCCGGGATTGTGGGTGGCGATGACCAGCCGCCCGGTGAGTTTGCGGCTCATCCCTTGATCGCCGCCTTCTGCATCTCCACCAGCTGGTTGATGCCGCCGCGGGCCAGATCCATCAGCTGCAGGAATTCCTCCTGCGAGAACGGGGTCTTCTCGGCGGTGCCCTGGATCTCGACGATGCCGCCGGAGCCGGTCATGACGAAATTGGCGTCGGTCTCGGCCTTGCTGTCCTCGGCATAGTCGAGGTCGCACACCGGGGTGCCCTCATAAATGCCGCAGGACACCGCCGCCACATGCTCCTTCAGCGGGATCGTCTTCAGCATGGAGCGCTGGTACATCCAGTTGAGGCAATCGTGCAGCGCCACCCAGGCGCCGGTGATGGCAGCGGTGCGGGTGCCGCCATCGGCCTGGAGCACGTCGCAATCGAGCGTGATCTGACGCTCGCCCAGGCCCACCAGATCGGTGACCGAGCGCAGCGAGCGGCCGATCAGGCGCTGGATTTCCTGGGTGCGGCCGGACTGCTTGCCGGTGGTGGATTCGCGCCGGGTGCGCTCCACGGTGGCGCGGGGCAGCATGGAATATTCCGCGGTCACCCAGCCGCGGCCCTGGCCCTTCAGCCACGGCGGCAGGCGCTCTTCCAGCGTGGCGGCCACCAGGACGTGGGTGTCGCCGAACTTGACGAGGCAAGAGCCCTCGGCATGGCGCAGCACGCCCCGTTCGAAGGAAACGGCGCGCATCTGGTCGTTGGCGCGGCGGCTGGGGCGCATGGGCTGGTCCTCATGTGGGCTGTCTGGGCGCCCCTTTTAGGAGCGGGAGGGCGCCGGCCGCAAGGCCGCTTGAATGCAAAGCCTGGAAACGACACATAATAGGTCCACCCCAGAGGCCCCTGCCGTGCCCATTGAACCGATCCTCTCGCCCTTCTCCGCCGCCCTTGTGCAGATCGACGAGCGCTCGCGGGAAATCTTTCGCCAGATCGTGGAGAGCTATCTGGCCACCGGCGAGCCGGTGGGCTCGCGCAATCTCTCCCGCCTGATCCCCATGACGCTGTCGCCGGCCTCGGTGCGCAACGTGATGGCGGACCTGGAAGCCGCCGGCCTGATCTATGCCCCCCACACCAGCGCCGGCCGCCTGCCCACCGAGCGCGGGCTGCGCTTCTTCGTCGATGCGCTGCTGGAGATCGGCGACGTCACCGAAGGCGATCGCCGCAACATCGAGTCCCAGGTGGCCGCCGCCGCCAAGGGCTACACGGTGGAAGGGGTGTTGCAGGAAGCCTCCTCCCTGCTCTCCGGCCTGTCGCGGGGGGCGGGCGTGGTCACCGCCATGAAGACCGACCCGCGGCTGAAGCATGTGGAGTTCGTGCCGCTGGATCTGGGCCGGGCGCTGGTGATCCTGGTATCCGAGGACGGCCAGGTGGAGAATCGCGTGCTGCCGCTGCCGCCGGGGCTGCCCGGCTCGGCGCTGGTGGAAGCGAGCAATTTTCTCAATGCCCACATCCGCGGCCGCACCCTGGGCGAGGCCCGCGCCGAGATGGAGACCCTGCTCACCGACCTGCGCCGGCAGCTGGATGCCTTGACCGCGCGGGTGGTGGAGGAGGGGCTGGCCTCCTGGTCCGGCGATGCGCCCGCCGAGCGCAAGCTGATCGTGCGCGGCCAGGCCAAATTGCTGGAGGATCTCCACGCGCTGGAGGATCTGGAGCGCATCCGCCTGCTGTTCGATGATCTGGAGAGCAAGCGCGAAGTGGTGGACCTGTTGGGCCGCGCGGAGGAGGGCCATGCGCTGCGCATCTTCATCGGCTCGGAGAACAAGCTGTTCTCCATGTCCGGCTCATCCACCATCGTTGCACCCTATCGCGACGGGCAGGGGCGGGTGGTGGGGGTTCTCGGGGTCATTGGCCCGACCCGCCTGAATTATGGCCGCATCGTCCCGATGGTGGACTTCACAGCGCGGGTGGTCAGCCGGGTGCTGGGCGCGCCGGGTGCCGACGCCGCTTGATTTTTACCGCAGACACCCCGATATGCGGTGCGAATTGACGGATGGTCGCCTGCCGGCGGCTGGCGAACGGACGTTCGGCCACCCCGGGGCGGCCGGGCAGGCAATGAGGAATAGCGCATGAGCGATCAGGGTGGGGCCTCCGGCGACGAGCACCGCACAAATCCCGCGGTCGATCCGGAAGGCGCTGAGATGGAATCCTTGGCCTCGGCCGAGCACATCGGGCACCTGCAGTCCGAGAAGGACCGTCTGGAAGCCGAGGCGGCTGCGTTCAAGGACAAGTATCTGCGCGCCTTCGCCGAGGCGGAGAACATCCGCCGCCGCGCCGACCGCGAGATTGCCGACGCCAAGGTCTATGGCATTGCGTCCTTCGCCCGCGACGTGCTGAACGTGGCCGACGACCTGGCGCGCGCCCTGGCGGCGGTGGACCAGGAGACCAAGGACACCGCCGAAGGGGCCGTGAAGGGCCTGCTGGACGGCCTCGAACTGACCGAGCGCAGCCTGCTCAAGGGGCTGGAAAAGCACGGCATTCGCAAGGTGGAGCCGGTCGGCGAGAAGTTCGATCCCAACCTGCACCAGGCGATGTTCGAAGTGCCCGATCCCTCCGTGGCCACCGGCACCGTGGTCCAGGTGGTGCAGTCCGGTTACGTGATCGGCGACCGGGTCCTGCGTCCGGCGCTGGTGGGCGTGGCCCGCGGCGGTCCCAAGCCCGCGCCCGTCGCCGAAACCGAGGACGGTTCCGCCGCTTGAGTTTTTGGATGCTGAGTTTCAGGATGCGGCCTTCGGGCTGCGCCTCGCACACGAAGGCCGCCCGCGGGCGGCCTTTTGCGTTGTGTGCAAAGGGCGTGCTGCCCCTTACCGGCCTTCGGTGCCGTTCTCGATGCCGTCGCGGATCGCCCGCAGGCGGGGGTAGACGGCGGGGAAATTGTCGGCCTTCACCACGCCCAGCATGCGCATGTAGCCGTTGGAGCCGAAGCGCAGCCACTGAATCATCTTCACATCGACGCCGCTCTGGGCATCCTTGGCGGTGGCCATCACTTCAAAGCCCGCCTGGCTGTTGATGCGCAACGGCTCGGCCCGCTCCACCCGCAGATCCTTGAACCCCGGCGTGGCGGTGAGGGTGCGCACGGCGAAGGTGGCGCGGTCATCATCGCGCGGGGCGCCGGCGGCAACGGAGACCACGAACAGCGGCTGATCGGCGGCGTCGATCTCGTTCTTGGGACCTTCGGTGAGGAAGACGGCGGTGTTCCCCAGCACCCGCAGCACCCGGAAATCCGACAGATTGCTCATATGGAAGGGAACGCCCTTGAGCTGTTCCTCCAGGCTCGGCGGGGTCCGGAAGGCCAGGGTGGCAAGGGTGGCCCGCACCACGGAGTCGGGCAAGGAGGCCGCATTGGCTTCCGGGATCTGGGCGGTGATCAGCGCGGTGCCCTTGGCATTGCCCGCCAGCAGCACCCACTTGCGCACCGACAGCGTGCCAGCGGTCTGGGTGCCGGTGACCAGCGTGGTCTTGGTGTCGGGAATGTCCAGGCTGCCGCGGGAGTCCACGGTGATGCCCTTGCTGGCCAGGGCGGCATCGGTGAACCCGACCGACACCTGGTCATAAGCTTCCGGCGGCATCTCCACGATAAGGATGGAGGCCGATTTGGCGCGATCCTCGAAGCCCGGGAAGGCGGTGGCTTCCGTCATGCCCTCCGGCGGCACCAGGCCCACCAGCGAGCCGCGGGGGAACACCGCCTCCGCCGCCGCCGCGGCGCCGCCGATAACGAGGCTGCCGGTCATCAGCAGGGCGGCGAGGGTCCGCGACAGACGCATGGGGAAACTCCAGGAAGCGCAGGGCGTTGCGGCCCAGCTTGCGGCGGTGGCGAGGATCGGCCGGACGCGCGCCATGCCTAAGGGTCTTGGGTGGTAAAACCGGCGGAACCGTGGCGTGGCGCGCGTTTCAGGGCGGGGTGACCCGGCGCAAGGTGAGGTTGATGCGCCCGGGCGCCTCCAGCAAGGTGGAACTGCCCGGCAGGATGCGGTCCACGCCGTGAAACGCCAGCCGGCTGCGGCCGGCCAGGACCACCGCGTCCCCGGAGGCCAGGCGAATGCTGCGGGTGGGACCCCGCCGCTCCTCGGTGCCGATGCGGAAGACCGCCGTATCGCCAAGGGAGAGCGAGAGCACCGGCGCGGTGAGGTCGGCTTCGTCGCGGTCCTGATGCAGGCCCATCCGCGCCTCCGGTCCATACCAGTTGATCAGGCAGGCCTGCGGCGGCGGGGCCGCGGGGCACAGGCTTTTCCACAGCTCCAGCAAGGCGTTGGGAATGTCGGGCCAGGGCTGGCGGGTGTCCGGATGGAAGGCCTGGTAGCGATAGCCGGCCGCATCCGCCACCCAGCCGAGGGCGCCGCAATTGCTCATGCGGACCGACAAAGGCTTGCCGGTGCGGGGCATGGCGGGGGCGAACAGGGGGGCGGCCTGGAGCACGGTGCGGACCTGCGCCACCAGCGCCTCCTGGGCGGGGCGGTCGAGATATTGAGGCCACCACAGGCAATCCGGGGCGATTTCCAGCGGCTGGGGCAAGGTCTAGGCTCCGGAGGTCATGACGAAATTGAGCTCAAAAAGAAAGGTGTGAAGGTGATCGGTCTTATCGGCCTGTCTTGAGCCTGGCCTTGCGCAGGATAAACCACCGATGGAGGAATTGGTTGCAATCCGTGACCGGTCGAAATGGGAACGCCTTGGCTTGGCGGGCGTGTCCCTGACAACGAAACCACACGGGAGTCTCCCATGACCTATCGTCTGCTGAGTGCCGCCGCCGTCGCCGCGCTCCTGGCCGGCACCGGCCTTGCCGCCGCCCAGACCGCCGTCATCGTCACCCAGCCCCAGGGCGTGGTGGCGACCCCGAACGGCTACGTGACGGTGACCCCGGAACAGCGCACCTACATCCAGCGCTATGTGGTGGAAAACCCTGGCCAGAGAACGGTTTACACCACCACCCAGCCGGTGGTCGTGGGCACCGAGCTGCCCAGCGGCGTGGCCGTTCAGACCTTCGCGCCCTCCGGAACTTACGGCGGCTTCGAGGCCCAGCGCTATGGCTATGTGGTGACTGATACGGACCAGACCGTGCTGGTGGATCCCTCCACCCGGCGCGTGATCCAGGTCCTGCCATAAGGCGGGGCCGCAGCGGCGCCCAACGCCTGCCGCGCGCCCGCCTTCTTATGAACCTGGGCCATGCCGCGTCGCTGCGAAAGGCCGCGAACCGCACACCGTGTGCGATTGGCCCCCTGGCCGTGGATAGCCCTCTGGAGCACCTCCTTCCGCGATCGGGCGCCTGCCCGGTCGCTTTTTTGTATCGGCCGGGCCCGCATGGCCGAGCCCCCCGCTAGGCCACCAGGTCCGCCAGGGTGACGAAGCGCACCCCTGCCTCCCGCATGTTGGCGCGGGCGCGGGCGAGGGACCCCTGGGTATCGATGGCGCGGCAGGCGTCCTCCACAACGACAGTTTCAAAACCGTCGCGGGCCGCATCCAGCGCCGACCAGGCGACGCAGAAGTCCAGCGCCAGCCCCATGAGGACCACGGTTGAAATGCCCCGTGCCCGCAAATAGCCGGTGAGGCCGGTGGTGATGGCGGGATCGGCCTCATAGAAAGTGGAATAGCTGTCGACGCTGCGGTGGTGCCCCTTGCGGATGATGAGCTGGGCATGCGGCACCCGCAGTCCCGGCGCAAAGGTTGCGCCATCGCCGTCCTGCACGCAGTGGTCGGGCCAGAGCACCTGCGGACCGTACGGCAGCGGCACCACATCGAACGGCGCCCGACCGGGGTGGCTGGAGGCAAAGGAGATGTGCCGAGCGGGGTGCCAGTCCTGGGTCAGGATGACATTGCTGAACCGCGCGGCGGCGGCGTTGGCCATCGGAATGATGGCATCGCCGTCGGCAACCGCAAGTCGGCCTCCGGGCAGAAAGTCCACCTGCAGGTCTACCACCACCAGCGCGCTGGTGGAGTCCCGTGGCACGGCGCGCTGCAAACCCACGATGACACCCTCTCGTGAAAGTGAAAAACCTTGGCCCGCGTAGCTTGCACGCCTTGCGGCGCCAAATCGCCCCCCCTATATCGGCCTCGAACGCCGTTGATGCGGCGTACCCCAAAAGACGGGGGCCGGCGGAGCGTACGGGAGGGGCCCGTGCATCCTTCATGGGCGCTGAAAAAGGCCCGGCCGGTCTGCCGGCAAGGAGAAGTATATGTCAAAGATCATCGGCATCGACCTCGGCACCACCAATTCCTGCGTCGCGGTGATGGAGGGCTCCAGCCCGAAAGTCATTGAGAACGCTGAAGGCGCGCGCACCACGCCGTCCATCGTCGCCTTCACGGAAGACGGCGAGCGCCTGGTGGGACAGCCCGCCAAGCGGCAGGGCGTCACCAATCCGGAGCGCACCTTCTTCGCGGTGAAGCGCCTCATCGGTCGGCGCTATGACGATCCCACCGTCGAGAAGGACAAGAAGCTCGTCCCCTATCAGATCGTGCGCGCCGACAATGGCGACGCCTGGTTGTCGTCGGACGGCAAAAAATATTCGCCCTCGCAGATCTCCGCTTTCATCCTGCAAAAGATGAAGGAGACCGCCGAGGCGTTCCTGGGCGAGAAGGTGGAAAAGGCGGTCATCACCGTCCCGGCATACTTCAACGACGCCCAGCGTCAGGCCACCAAGGACGCCGGCAAGATCGCCGGTCTCGAAGTCCTGCGCATCATCAACGAGCCCACCGCCGCGGCGCTGGCCTATGGCCTCGACAAGAAGTCGGCCGGCACCATCGCGGTCTATGACCTCGGCGGCGGCACCTTCGACGTGTCGGTGCTGGAGATCGGCGACGGCGTGTTCGAGGTGAAGTCCACCAATGGCGACACCTTCCTCGGTGGCGAAGACTTCGACATGCGGCTCGTCGGCTATCTGGCGGATGAGTTCAAGAAGGAGCAGGGCATCGACCTGCGCAACGACAAGCTGGCCCTGCAGCGCCTGAAGGAAGCCGCTGAGAAGGCCAAGATCGAACTGTCGTCCGCGACCCAGACCGAGATCAACCTGCCCTTCATCACCGCCGACGCCTCCGGGCCGAAGCATCTGACCATGAAGCTGACCCGCGCCAAGTTCGAAGCGCTGGTGGAAGACCTCATCCAGCGCACCATGGAGCCCTGCCGGCTCGCGCTGAAGGATGCGGGCCTTAGCGCCGCGCAGATCGACGAAGTGGTGCTGGTGGGCGGCATGACCCGCATGCCCAAGGTCCAGGAGATGGTGAAGCAGTTCTTCGGGAAGGAGCCCCACAAGGGCGTCAACCCGGACGAAGTGGTGGCCATCGGCGCGGCGATCCAGGCCGGCGTGCTCCAGGGCGATGTGAAGGACGTGCTGCTGCTCGACGTGACCCCGCTGTCGCTGGGCATCGAGACGCTGGGCGGGGTGTTCACCCGGCTCATCGACCGCAACACCACGATCCCGACCAAGAAGTCCCAGGTGTTCTCCACGGCGGAAGACGGCCAGACGGCGGTCACCATCCGGGTGTTCCAGGGCGAGCGCGAAATGGCGGCGGACAACAAGATCCTCGGCCAGTTCGATCTCATGGGCATCCCCCCGGCCCCCCGCGGCGTGCCGCAGGTGGAAGTGACCTTCGACATCGACGCCAACGGCATCGTCAACGTGTCGGCCAAGGACAAGGGCACCGGCAAGGAGCAGCAGATCCGCATCCAGGCCTCCGGTGGCCTGAATGAGGGCGACATCGAGAAGATGGTGAAGGACGCGGAAAGCCACGCGGCCGAGGACAAGAAGCGTCGGGCTCTGGCGGAAGCGCGGAACCATGGCGAAGCGCTGGTCCACTCCACCGAGAAGGCCCTGTCCGAGCATGGCGACAAGGTCGGCGCGCCGGAGAAGGCCGCCATCGAGACCGCTCTGGCGGACCTCAAGTCCTCGTTGACCAGCGAAGACGCCGAGGCCATCCAGGCCAAGAGCCAGACCCTGGCCCAGGCCTCCCTCAAGCTGGGCGAGGCGATGTACGCCAACCAGCAGGGCGGCGACCAGCCGGCGGGCGAGGCCAAGAAGGACGACGTGGTGGACGCCGAGTTCACCGAAGTGGACGACCACAACAAGAAGTCGGCCTGATCTCCGCCGCACAGGCCCTGTCCCTCCCGGTCCTGCCGGGAGGGCGCAGCGCGGGGTGCGGCGTGAAGGGTGCGCAACGATCCCTGTCACTCCCGGAACCCTCCGGGGGTGATGCTGTTTTTGGTGTTTCAACAGGTGTGGTTCAGTGGGGCGATGGCCCGTGCGAGCCGAGGCAGGCCCGGCGGCATCCGCGGTCGACCTTCGGGAGGCGCGAAGCGGGCTTAGGCCGCCGGACCGGGGGCGACGGAAATCGAGACCATGGCAAAGCGTGATTATTACGAGGTGCTCGGGGTCGACCGCGGCGCCGACGAGACGGTGCTCAAGGCGTCGTACCGCAAGCTGGCCATGAAGTGGCATCCGGACAAGAATCCCGGTGATGCCGAGGCCGAAATCCGTTTCCGCGAATTGAGCGAATCCTACGAAGTCCTGAAGGACCCGCAGAAGCGCGCCGCTTATGACCGCTTCGGCCATGCCGCCTTCGAGAATGGCGGCGGCGGCGGCCCCGGCTTCAATGCGGACTTCGCTTCCACCTTTGCCGACATTTTCGACGATCTGTTCGGCGGCTCCATGGGCCGCGGCGGCCAGCGCAGCGGAGCTGCCGCCGGCGGGCGCGCCCGCGGCGCGGACCTGCGCTACAACATGGACATCACGCTGGAAGAGGCGTTTTCCGGCAAGACCGCCCAGATCAACATTCCCACCTCCATCACCTGCGAGGTGTGCTCGGGCTCCGGCGCCAAGCCGGGCACCCAGCCGAAACCCTGCCGCACCTGCAACGGCGCCGGCAAGATCCGCCATGCCCAGGGCTTCTTCACCCTGGAGCGCACCTGCCCGTCCTGTCAGGGCCGCGGCAGCGTGATCGAGGATCCGTGCGTCAATTGCGGCGGCGCCGGCCGGGTGACCCGCGAGCGGAATCTCCAGGTGCAGATCCCGGCAGGGGTCGAGGACGGCACCCGCATTCGCCTGGGCGGCGAGGGCGAGGCCGGCGCGCGCGGCGGGCCTGCGGGCGACCTCTACATCTTCCTGTCCATCGAGCCGCACACCTTCTTCCAGCGGGAGGGGGCGGACCTTTATTGCCGCGCCCCCATCTCCATGGTGACGGCGGCGCTGGGCGGCACGGTGGAAGTGCCGACCATCGGCGGCGAGAAGACCAAGGTGAAGATCCCCGAGGGCACCCAGTCCGGCAAGCGCCTGCGCCTGCCCGGCGCCGGCATGCCGGTGCTGCGCACCCGCTCCATGGGCGACATGTATGTGCAGGTGGTGGTGGAGACGCCGCAGAACCTCACCAAGCGCCAGCGCGAGCTTCTGGCGGAGTTTGACGGCCTCAGCTCCCACGACACCCAGCCGGAATCCAGCGGCTTCTTCGCCAAGATGAAGGACTTCTTCCAGGGCGCCGGCGACGCCGACTGAGGCGCGCGCCTTTGACCTGCGGGCCGCCCTCGCCCTTTCCGAATGGAGCGGGGAGAGGGCGCGCGGCGCGCGGGCGGCCGGCGGCCCGCACGGCTGTCGAGAACAGACCACGAAGACCGCAAAACCACCGATTCGGGCGCGGTTTGATCCGGCGGCGTTCCGCTTCGGCAGCGGCGCTGTGCCAGATCGGGACACGGCCGCACCGCCATTCGCCGAGGCCACCCTCAAAGACAAAAGTGCGGGGAACCCTCCCCCCTTGCGGGGGAGGGCAGGGAGGGGGGTGAAACGGTCGCCATCCCGCGTCCCCCCTGAGGTCGGTGGCTGTGCGTGTTGTCGGGCGCGCATCGGATTGCGCACCGAAGGCGTGCTTCCAGCCCCAGCCGTTTCACCCCCCTCCCCACCCCTCCCCCGCAAGGGGGGAGGGAGCGCGGCCGCGCGGGGGGCGGGCGGAACGCGCGTCCTGCCGAGAACAGACCACGAAGACCGCTCCTCCACCGATTCGAGCGCGGTTTGATCCGGCGGCGTTCCGCTTCGGCAGCGGCGCTGTGCCAGATCGGGACACGGCCGCACCGCCATTCGCCGAGGCCACCCTCAAAGACAAAAGTGCGGGGAACCCTCCCCCCTTGCGGGGGAGGGCAGGGAGGGGGGTGAAACGGTCGCCATCCCGCGTCCCCCCTGAGGTCGGTGGCTGTGCGTGTTGTCGGGCGCGCATCGGATTGCGCACCGAAGGCGTGCTTCCAGCCCCAGCCGTTTCACCCCCCTCCCCACCCCTCCCCCGCAAGGGGGGAGGGAGCGCGGCCGCGCGGGGGGCGGGCGGAACGCGCGTCCTGCCGAGAACAGACCACGAAGACCGCTCCTCCACCGATTCGAGCGCGGTTTGATCCGGCGGCGTTCCGCTTCGGCAGCGGCGCTGTGCCAGATCGGGACACGGCCGCACCGCCATTCGCCGAGGCCACCCTCAAAGACAAAAGTGCGGGGAACCCTCCCCCCTTGCGGGGGAGGGCAGGGAGGGGGGTGAAACGGTCGCCATCCCGCGTCCCCCCTGAGGTCGGTGGCTGTGCGTGTTGTCGGGCGCGCATCGGATTGCGCACCGAAGGCGTGCTTCCAGCCCCAGCCGTTTCACCCCCCTCCCCACCCCTCCCCCGAAAGGGGGACGGAGCGCGGCGCGCGGGCGGGCGGAACGCGCGTGCTGTCGAGAACAGACCGCGAAGACCGCTCCTTCACCGATTCGGGCGCGGTTTGATCCGGCGGCGTTCCGCTTCGGCAGCGGCGCTGTGCCAGATCGGGACGCGGCCCGGTCGCCCGCGATCGCCGTAACATGACCTTACGTCACATCGCGCCGCCGCCGCGCGGCACTGCCATGCTTCCGCCGAAGTCCGGAGCGACCAGTGGCGCCGACACAGCGGGGACAGATGCAGCGATTGCGATTCGCGTTCGGTTTGGCGGCGGCGTTCTGCTGCCTGGGCGCGCTGCCGGCGCTGGCGCACCCCCATGTGTGGGTGAGCATGCGCACCCAATTGGTCTACAGCCCCGACGGCAAGCTCATCGCCCTGAAGCAGGACTGGACCTTCGACGAGGCCTTTTCCGTGTTCGCCCTCCAGGGCATGGAGCGCAACAAGGACGGCTCCTATCCCGACAGCGTGCTGAAGCCGCTGGCGGAGGTGAATGTCACCTCGCTGAAGGAATATGACTATTTCGTCCGCGGCAAGACGGCCGTGGCCAAGATCGCCTTCAAGGACCCGGTGGACTACACGCTGACCTTCGACAAGGACGCGCTGACCCTCCACTTCACCTTGCCGCTGGCGAAGCCCGCGGCGGCCAAGGGCTCCATGAGCTTCGACATCTATGACCCCACCTATTTCGTCTCGTTCGAATTCGCCGACACCGATCCGGTGAGCCTGTCCGGCGCCCCTGCGGGCTGCACCGTCAAGGTGGACACCCCGGACCAGCCGCAGACCATGACCTTGGGCGAGAGCTTCTTCTCCAATCTCACGTCGTCCAGCACCTACGGCGCGCAATATGCCGACAAGATCCAGGTGAAGTGCCCGTGAGGGAGCTTCCGGCAGGGCGCCCCGCGCCCCGCCCGCTCCGGCGCTTCGGCCGGATGGTTCGCAAGGTGGCGCAAGCGCCTTCCCTTATGTCAGTGGCGTTCTTGGGGCTCGGGCTCGCCATCGTCGTGCTGGCACTGAGCGCCGCGGCGCCCGCCGTGGCGCAGGCGTTCGGCCAGAGCGCGCCCAAGACCTCGCCGTTCGGCCTCGGCGCTGCGGGGCAAGGGCCCGGCGGCATCACCGGCTATCTCATCGCCAAGCAGAGCGAGTTCTACCGTGCCTTGATCCAGGCGGTGCGCGCCGCCAAGGCCGACGGCCATGCCTTCGGCCTGCTGGCGGGCCTCAGCTTTGCCTATGGGGTGTTCCACGCCGCAGGGCCGGGGCACGGCAAGGCGGTGATCTCCTCCTACCTGCTGGCGGATGGCGGCACGCTGAAGCGCGGGGCCCTGCTGGCGCTGGCCGCCGGCATGGTGCAGGCGGTGGCGGCGATCCTGTTCGTGGGCGTGCTGGCCTTGGTTCTGGGGGCGACCGCGGTGTCCATGGCGCAGGCCATGACCTGGATCGAAGTGGCCGCCTATGGCGGCATCGCCATTTTCGGCGCCGTGCTGGCCCTCTCCAAGGCCCGGAGCCTGATCGCCGTGCTGCGCGGCCAGCCCGCCGCCCATGTGCACGGCCCCGACTGTGGCTGCGGCGACAAGCACGCCCCCGATCCCCATCTGCTCGACGGCCGCGGCGGCTGGAAGCGGGCGACGGTGGCGGTGGTCTCCGCCGGGGCGCGGCCGTGCTCGGGCGCGATCCTGGTGCTGACCTTCGCGCTGTCGCAGGGGGTGTTCGTGTCCGGCATCGGCGCGGTGATCGCCATGGGGCTCGGCACGGCGCTGACCGTGACCGGCATTGCCGCGCTGGCCGTCTACGGCAAGCGCCTCGCGGTGCGGCTCGCCTCCGCCGCCTCCGGCCGGGGCACGGCTTTGGTGCTGGCGGTGGAACTGGGCGCAGCGGTGCTGGTGTGCGTGTTCGGGGTGGCGCTGCTCACCGGCTATGCGGTCAGCGAGCGGCTGCTGCCGGGGTAGGGCGGGCTGCGGGCCGCGGACAGCGGAACTCCTGCCACCGATCTTCATTCGTCGTCATGGCGCGACCTTTCCGCCTGCGCACCGCGACCCTCCCCCCTTGCGGGGGACGGCAGGGAGGGGGGTGAAACGGCCGTCGATCCGGGCCCGCTCCAAGGTCTGCCTGTCCGTTGTGATCTCTTCCGCCGGGCGGTGTCGGCCCGCGCTCCTGGCGCGACCCGTTTCACCCCCCTCCCCAACCCTCCCCCGCAAGGGGGGAGGGGGTGCGTTGCGCAAGGTGGGGAGCACCCGCCTCATGCTGCAACGCACGTTTTTCGGGTGCGATGCGCCAAAATGCGTCAGGCCTGCTTTTGCGGCAACTTCGTTTCATAATCGCTCCAAACAACGAAATTGCCGGGGCCGGCAGGTCGTGTCAGCTTGAAGGGGCTGCGACCTGCGGCAGATGGCCGCCTTCATGCGCCTTCGCCGTCGCCCCGTCGGGACGGGTCGCTTGCGGAGGCGCGCATGGCACTGAAGCAGGTCTCCCTCAAGGACAAATACGATCTGGCGCAGGAGAACGTGTTCGTCTCCGGCACCCAGGCCCTGGTCCGGCTGACCTTGATGCAGAAGGAGCGCGATCGCCGCGCCGGCCTCAACACCGCCGGCTATGTCTCCGGCTATCGCGGCTCCCCCTTGGGCGGGCTCGATCTCCAGTTCGGCCAGGCGGACAAATTGCTGCGCGCCAATGACGTGGTGTTCCAGCCCGGCCTCAATGAGGATCTCGCCGCCACCGCCGTGTGGGGCGCCCAGCAGGCGGAGCTGCGCGGCGAAGGCAAATATGACGGCGTGTTCGGCCTCTGGTACGGCAAGGGCCCCGGCGTCGATCGCTCCGGCGACGTGTTCCGCCATGCCAACAATGCCGGCACCTCGCCGCACGGCGGCGTGCTGGCGCTCATGGGCGACGACCACACCTGCGAAAGCTCCACCACCGCGCATCAGAGCGAATTCCATTTCGTGGACGTGATGATCCCGGTGCTCAATCCCGCCGGCGTGCAGGAGATATTGGATTACGGCCTCTATGGCTGGGCGCTGTCGCGCTTCGCCGGCACCTGGGTCGGCCTGAAAGCGGTGAAGGACACCATCGAATCCACCGGCATCGTGGATGGCCGGGTGGACCGGGTGCGCATCGCCCATCCCGCCGATTTCCTGATGCCGCCGGGCGGGCTCAACATCCGCCTCATGGATACCCCGGTGGCGCAGGAGGAGCGGCTCCAGGAATATAAGCGCGACGCGGTGCTGCACTTCCTGCGCGCCAATCGGCTGAACAAGTTCATCACCTCCGGCGGCCCGCGCCCGCGCATCGGCATCGCCACCGTGGGCAAGAGCTATCTGGACGTGCGCCTCGCGCTCGACGAACTGGGCATCGACGAAGTGCGGGCCAATGATCTCGGCCTGCGCATCTGGAAATTGGCCTGCCCCTGGCCCATCGAGACGGAGGGCCTGTACGAATTTGCCAAGGGCCTCGACCTCATCATGGTGGTGGAGGAAAAGCGCTCGCTCATCGAGGTGCAGGTGCGCGAGGAGCTGTACGGCTCCCTCAACCAGCCGGTGTGCATCGGCAAGAAGGATGAAGAGGGCCGCTGGCTGTTCCCGGTGAAGGGGGCGCTGGACCCCAACGACATCGCCATCCAATTGGGCAAGCGTCTGCTGCGCTATGGCGACATTCCGGATATCGCCGCCCGCGTGGCCGAGCTGGAAGAGGCCCAGCGCATGCTGGCGGCCACTGCGGACGTGGCCAACCGCATCCCCTATTTCTGCTCCGGCTGCCCGCACAATTCCTCCACCAAGGTGCCGCAGGGCATGCGCGGCTCGGCGGGCATCGGCTGCCATTACATGGTCCAATGGATGGACCGCGACACCATCGGCTTCACCCAGATGGGCGGCGAGGGCGCCAATTGGATCGGCGAGCACCATTTCTCCAAGCGCCCGCATCTGTTCCAGAATCTGGGCGACGGCACCTATAACCATTCCGGCTATCTGGCCCTGCGCGCCTCCTGCGCCGCCAAGGTGAATGTCACCTACAAGATCCTGTTCAACGATGCGGTGGCCATGACCGGGGGCCAGCATCACGAAGGCGACCTCACCGTGCCGGTGATCGCCCGCCAGGTGGCGGCCGAGGGCGTGGAGCGCCTGGTGCTGGTGACCGACGAGCCGGACAAATATGCCGCCGACATTGCCTGGCCGGCGGGCATGACCATCCACCATCGCGACGAACTGGACGCGGTGCAGCGGGAACTGGCAGCCATCCCCGGCGTCACCGTGCTGATCTATGACCAGACCTGCGCCTCCGAGAAGCGCCGCCGCCGCAAGCGCGGCCTCTATCCCGATCCTGATAAGCGGGTGATCATCAATGAGCGGGTGTGCGAGGGCTGCGGCGATTGCGGCGTGAAATCCAATTGCGTCTCGGTGCAGCCGCTGGAGACCGAATGGGGCCGCAAGCGGGAGATCGACCAGTCCTCCTGCAACAAGGATTTTTCCTGCGTCAACGGCTTCTGCCCCTCCTTCGTCACCGTCCACGGCGCCAAGCCGCGCAAGGCGGCCGGCGTCGCCGGCAAAATCGAGGCCCTGGCGGAGCTGCCCGAGCCGGCGCACCCGGAGATCCACGGCACCTATGGGGTGATCGTGACCGGGGTGGGCGGCACCGGCATCGTCACCATCGGCGCCATCCTCGGCATGGCGGCGCATCTGGAAGGCAAGGCCTGCGGCATGATCGACATGGCCGGCCTCGCCCAGAAGGGCGGCGCGGTCTATAGCCACATCCGCCTCGCCAACACGCCGGACGACATCACCGCCATCCGGGTGCCGGCGCGCGGCGCCGATCTGGTGCTGGGCGGCGATCTGGTGGTGGCGGGCACCAAGAAGGTGCTCACCGCCGTGAAGCCCGGCGCCTCCCTGGTGGTGGTCAACACCCACGAAGTGCTGCCCGGCGACTTCACCCGCAATGCGGACTATTCCCTGCCCACGGAGCGGCTGAAGCGCACCATCTCCGCCTCGGTGGGGGCGGAGAACACCCACTTCATCGAAGCCACCCGCCTCGCCACGGCGCTGTTCGGCTCCTCCTTGCCGCAGAACATCTTCCTGGTGGGCTATGCCTATCAGCTGGGCGGGCTGCCGCTGTCGGCGGAAGCCATCCTGAAAGCCATCGAGCTGAACGGCGAAGCGGTGGCCATGAACACCGCCGCCTTCACCTGGGGCCGGCGCGCCGCCGCCGATCCCGCGGCGCTGGCCGCCATGGTGGGGCCGCAGCAGGCCAGCAGCGATGCCCGCCGCCTGTCGGAAAGCCTGGACGAGATCATCGCCCGACGCATCGCCTCGCTCACCGCCTATCAGAACGCGGCCTATGGGGCGCGGTACGGGGCGCTCGTGGCCCGGGTGCAGCAGGCGGAAGCGGCCAAGGCGCCGGGCCGCAGCGGGCTTGCCGAGGCGGTGGCGAAGAATCTCTACAAGCTCATGGCCTATAAGGACGAATATGAGGTCGCCCGGCTGTTTGCCGACGGCGCCTTCCAGGCCCAGGTGAATGCGGCGTTCGAGGGCGATCTGAAGTTCGAGTTCCACCTCGCCCCGCCACTGTTCGCCAAGCGCGACCCGGCCACCGGCGAGGCCCGCAAGATGCGCTTCGGCCCCTGGATGATGAAGGGCTTCGGCCTTCTGGCGCAGCTCAAGGGCCTGCGCGGCACGGCGTTCGACCTGTTCGGCTATACCGCCGAACGCCGCACCGAGCGCCGCCTGATCGCCGAGTACGAGGCGCTGCTGGAGACGCTCCTGGCCGGCCTCACCCGCGACAGCCATGCCACCGCGGCGGCCTTGGCCTCCATCCCGGAGAAGATCCGCGGCTACGGCCATGTGAAGGACCGCCATCTGGCGGCGGCCAAGGCGGAAGAAGCCGACCTGCTGGCCCGCTTCAAGGCGCCGCAGGTGAGCCCGGCGCAGGCGGCGGAGTAGGGGGCAGCGCGCCGCCGCGGGGGCGGCGCGGCCACGGGTGTTTCACCGCCTCCCGCGCCTGGAGGCACCCTGCGGCGTTTCTGGCCGAGCGGTGTCTGTCCAGGCCTTCAGCCGCTCTGGGTGCGTCGAGGCTAGCTATCCTTGCACGCTCACGCTGAAGGTCAGGGGCGGTGACAGCTTGTGGCTGCTGGACGGCTTCCAGAGGGAGGCGCTACCTCCCGCCCTCGCTGCGAGGGAATGTCATGTTTAATGACGCTGATAATTTGCAATTATTTCAGGCGGCCACCCAGGGTAAGTTGCTCATTTTAGACTACCCTTACCGGCTTGAGTATCGAAACTATAAAGGAAAATTGAGTGGAGATAAATTAATCAAGATTTTGGACAAGAATTCTAATTCGTATAATGAATTTTTAGATGAAATCGAAAAAATAAAATGTGATATAGGGCAAATTGCGCCGTGGATTGATGATCCAGAGGGGACTGAGCCGTATTGGGCAAATCCCTGGTTCTCGCATTTTGATGCCGTATCGCTATATACGCTGATACGTGCAAAGAAGCCTAAGGTCTATCTCGAAGTGGGTTCGGGAAATTCTACAAAATTCGCCCGGCGCGCCATTCAGGATGGCGGGCTTTCCACGAAGATTATTTCGATCGACCCCAATCCCCGCGCCGAGATCGACCGGATATGCGACGTCCTGGATAGGCGAACATTGGAGTCTTTGGACGAGTTAGACTTTATGAAATATATTTCTGATGGTGATGTCGTATTTATTGACTGCAGCCATCGAAGTTTTCGAGGCTCTGATGTCACGGTATTTTTTACCGAAATCTTGCCCATCTTGCCGGATGGAGTTATTTACGGAATTCATGATATATTTTTGCCTAATGATTACCCCGACGACTGGAATGATAGATTTTATAATGAACAGTATCTTCTGCTGTCATATCTCCATGGAGGAGCTGGTGGTGACGAGATTATATTCCCTGTCTCTTATCTAGCGCAGCACTCGGAGTTTTCAGCTCGGTTTCGTGACCTTATCAAATATTGGGACTACAAAGAAATCGGGTGCGGCGGCGGCGCATTCTGGTTGAAAAGACCAAAGAAAATCTGAGTTGCTTAGGTGCCTCAAAGACGCGCGCGCGACAAAGGCGCTCCCCCTGTGTTTAGGGGGCAAGCGGGTCATGGCCGCGGCGTCCGCCCCCCGCTCAGGCGGCATGCGGACGCCGCCACCCCCCCCTCACCCCTTCAGAAACCCGCGCACCAGGGCCACCGTCGCGGCGGGATTCTCTTCCATGATCCAGTGGCCACTGTCCGGCACCACGTCGCCGGTGACGGTTTCGGCGGCGAAGGTCATGACCTTCGCCATGGTCAGGCCGAAGGATTTTTCCCCGCCCAGCGCCAGCACCGGCATGGTCAGCTTGCCGTCCGCCAGGAAGGCCTGGTTGTCGAGCGCGTCCTGGTCGAAGGCGGCGAACTGGGCAAAGCCCGCGTGCATCGCCCCCGGCAGCGCGTAAAGCGCCGCATAGTGTTCGCGCGGCGGCGGAGCATTCATTCCAGAAGCGCGACCCCCTGCGTCTAATCCAGCACCAAGATCACCGTCGGGGTCAGGCGGAAGATGTTCATCCGATTAGGGGCGGCCGGGCCCCGTCCTACCCGCGCGTCCCGCCCACGGAGACGAACGCCATGAGGCAGGGTTCCGGCAGCGGGTTGCGCCAGCGATGCCGGGTGCCGTTCTGGACGATGCAGTCGCCCTGGCGCAAATGGATGGTCTGTCCGTTGTCCAGTTCCAGCGTCATCTCGCCCCGAACCACCACCCCATAATCGATGGTATCGGACGTGTGCATGCCCGGCGCCGTGCGGTCGAAATGATCGCCCATGCCGGGCACCTTCGCCGACAATTCCGTGAGAGCGCTCTCAAGGGTGACGCCGGGCGGCGGTGTCCAGCCGTCCGGTCGCCGGGGCGGATAGGAGATCAGCCGAAACAGCGTGCCGCCGGGCCCGGGAAAGGCCGTGCTGCCCGCGCGCATCGGATCGGGCTCCAGGCCGGTGAGGCTCGGCACGCCCTCGGTCCGATAGAGTTCATAGAAGGTCAGTCCCGGATTGGAGTCGATCTCCACCACCGTCGGCGTCACATCGAACGACTTGAACACCGATGTGCCGGCGGTGTCGCGGCCGGTGAGGGCTCGTCTGGGGGGCGGCAGATCGCTGGACGTCTTGGCGTCAGCGGGTCGCTCCTTGGCGGTCAGGGTGCCGCCGCCCACCCAAGCGAACAGCGTCCGGAGCAGATGGCGCCAATCCGCGCCTTGACGCGGGGGCGCGCGCGATGCGGCCGTCTCGCCGGGCTTGTGCTTGTCTCGCCTGAGACCCAGCAGCGAACATCGGCTCATCTGGGACGGGCCTCACCCCTTCAGGAAGGCGCGCACCAGGGCCACCGTCGCGGCCGGATTCTCTTCCATGATCCAGTGGCCGGAATCCGGCACCACGTCGCCCGTGACGGTCTCGGCGGCGAAGGTCATCACCTTCGCCATGGTCAGGCCGAACGACTTCTCGCCGCCCAGCGCCAGCACCGGCATGGTCAGCTTGCCGTCCGCCAGGAAGGCCTGGTTGTCGATGGCGTCCTGGTCGAAGGCGGCGAACTGGGCAAAGCCCGCGTGCATGGCCCCCGGCAGCGCGTACAGCGCCGCATAGTGTTCGCGCGCCGCCTCGCTGAAGCGGGCGGGGGTGGCGGAGAATTCATTCCAGAAGCGGTCGAGATAGATGCGCTCGCGCCCCGCCACCAGCCGCTCCATGTCCGGCCCGCCGAAGCGGAAATGCCAGAGCAGCGGGTTCTTCAAGATCTCCTCCCACGGGCCGACGCCGGGCAGCGGCGCGTCGATGAGGGTGAAGGTCTTCACCCGGTCGCGATACTGGGCGGCGAAGGCGAAGCCCACCATGTTGCCGATGTCGTGGGTGACGAGGTCCACCGCGCCGACGCCGAGCGCATCCAGCACGCCGGCGATGTCCACCCCTTGGGTCTTCTTGTCATAGCCGCCCTCGGGCTTGGGCGAGAGGCCCATGCCGCGCAGGTCCGGCACGATCACCGTGTGGTCGGTGGCCAGGTCCGTGGCGAGCGGGACCCACATGTCGCCGGTCTCGCCATAGCCATGCAGCAGCACCACCGCCGGGCCGGCGCCGCCGACGCGTACATGCAAGGCGGTGCCGTTGGTGGGGATCTCACGGGCCTGGAAGGCGGCGGGGAAGGCGGCGAAGACACCAGTGTCGGACATGCATATCCTCCGTGGGACAATGCGGCGGGACAGAGCGGTTCAGTTCGCAATGGGCATGCTGGAATCGAAAACGGCGTGGGTCAGCGCGACGGAGAGGCCGGCGGGGCTGCTGGCGAGGGTGACATGCGCCTCCAGCTGCTTGGCGAGCGCACTCACCAATGCCGTGCCCAGCCCCCCCTCGGGCGGGGCGCCCACGGTGCTGGTGTTGCCCACGCCATTATCCGAGACGGTCAGTTTCCAGGCCCGATCCTGCACCTCATAGGTGACCAGGATCATGGCATCGGGCTTGTCCACGGGGAAGGCGTATTTGATGGCATTGATCAGAAGCTCGGTGACGATGAGCCCCAGGCTCACCGCCTTGCCGGACTCGATCATGCCGCGGTCCGCCACCACCTCGATCTTGATGGACTGGCTCTCGCCGATCATGGAGGCGGCGAGACTCGCGCACAGATTGGTGAGGTAGGTGCCCACCTCGATCTTGTCGATGCCCTCGGAGGCGTGCAATTGCCGCTGCACCGCGGCCACCGACATCACCCGCTGGTGCGCATCGCGCAGATGCAGGCGGGTTTCCTCGGAGGTCACGCCGCGGGCCTTGAGCAGCAGGATGCTGGCGATGATCTGCAGGCTGTTGGCGACCCGGTGCTCCATCTCCTGCAGCAGCACCTGCTTCTGGCGCAGCAGGTCCTCCGTGCGCGCCAGCAGGTCCGCCTTGTCGCGCTCGATGGCGCGGCGGGCGGTGATGTCGGTGAAGGCCAGGAGAATGCTGGTGTTGGCGCCATCCTCATAGCGCACCGAGCGGGCATTCAGCAGCATCACCCGGCGACCGGTGTCGGGCAGGTCGCAGGCGACCTCGAATCCGTCGATGGCGGTGCGCTCGGGAATGATGGTGGCCAGCGCGGCGCGCAGGGGCAGCAGATCGAATTGCCCGTCCGCCAGGTCGTATAACCTGAGGCCGACAGTCCGGATGGCATCGGTCTTGAAGGTTTCATAGAAATGGCGGCTGGCGGTCAGAACAGAAAACTGACTATCCAGCACCAGAAACGGCTCCGGCAACGTGTTCAGGATGGCAAATCCCAACCGCTGCCCAGCCGCATTATCTTCGAACGTGTTCAGCATCGGCGGTTGTGCAAGTCCGATTCTGGTCCGTGGCGAATGCCAAAACATCGAACCCCGCGGCACCGTACGAGGTTTATAGGCCGGTGTCTTACTTTCCACCGTGCCATCCGCTGGGTCGGGCGACGCGGCCACACCGCGGCCGGGCGGGGAGCCGCGGTAGCGGGCGGGCGGGGAGCCGCGGTAGCGGGCGGGCGGAGGTGTTGGGGTGGCGCAACTTTCGGTTGCCACCCAATTACGCCCCATTCGTCGTCTCTTGTCCGCCCAAGGGCAATCTTGGACTGCGCCGTGTGCGGGCACGCGCGACTGCCGGCGGGACTGAGTCATGATTGCACCACGCACGCTTGGGCGGACCCTGGCGGTTTTCGGTCTGCCCTTGTTGATGGCCGGTTGCGCCAATGCCCCCCTGGAGCAAGGCGGCTCCCTGGCCTCCTATTCGGATCTGGACCAGGCCGACGGCCTGCTGGCCAAGTCCAAGATCCGCATCCGCAAGGATGCGGTGCTGGCGGCCAAGACGGTGCGCATCGTCCCCACCAGCTTTTCCGCTGCGGCGCAGAACGCCACCATTTCCGATGACCAGCGCAAGCTGGTGGCCAATGCGGTGGACCGCGCTTTGTGCGCCGGCCTCAGCGACCGGCTGGAGGTGGTGCCCGCCTCCCAGCCGGCCGACCTCACCGTGCATGCCGTGGTCACCCAGATGACCGCCACGGACGAAAAGGCGGTGGCCGCCACCAAGGTCGTCTCGGTGGCCAAATCGGTGCTGCTGCCGGGGGTTCCCGTCCCAACCCCGCGCCTGCCCATCGGGCTCGGCAGCCTGTCCATGGAGGCGGAAGCCCGTGGCCGGGACGGCACCTCCGATGCCGCCATGGTGTGGGGGCAGGGGGCCAATTTCCTCTCCGGCTCGGCGCGGGTGTCCACGGCGGGCGATGCCTATGAACTGGCCAGCGCCTTCGGCGGCGATTTCAGCAAGCTGGTGGTGATCGGGGAAAATCCGTTCAAGACCCTGTCCGGTCCGCCGCCGGTGGAGCGGGTGGCGGCGCTGGCCGGCGGGGCGCCGAAATATGCCGCCTGCGATGCCTATGGCCGCGCGCCGGGCGTCGCCGGTCTGGTGAGCGGCGTGGTGGGCGCGCCGCCGGAGTGGACCGACAAGGGCGCCGGTGCGCCGGTGGAGGCGCCGGCCCCGGCGGACACCGCCGCCACCCCCTGAGGCGCCGGCGACGTCAGCCCAATTCGAAGCTGGTGATGCCGAAGATCCGCGCCAGCGGCAGCGCCGGGGCGGGGCCCTTGTACATGCGGGCGGTCTCGAACACCGGCACCAGGCCTGCGCCGTCCGCCATGGCGCGGCCGGCGGCCTGGGGCTCCGGCACGTCGATCACCAGCGGCGCCCCGCCCGCATGGGCGGCAAGGCCCGCGAACAGAGCCGCCGCAATGGTCGGCGTCTCGGCGAACAGCGGGCCGATCTTCCAGCCCGCTCGCGCCGGGCGGATGACGCCATAGCCGGTCACGCGCCCCTGAGCCGTGTCCGCATCCAGGGCGGCCAGCGCCAGCCCCTTCGGCGGGCTCAGCCACAGCGCCAGAAAGTCCGGACGGTCGAAGCCAAAGCAGGCGCGGTCATAGGCCTGCACCTGCGCCCGCAGCGCCGCGTCCACCGGGCGCAGCGGCACGGCCTCTGCCGCAGCCGGCCGGGCGATGCCGCCATAGCGGATGTTGCGATGGGCCAGCACGAAGCCGGAGCGGGCATAATTGGCCTGCTGCGCCACCACCCCATCGAGGCCGATGGTGCGGGTGCCGAGCCGGGCCAGCCCCGCCTGCCACAGCGCCCAGCCCAGCCCCTGGCCGCGCAGGTCCGGGCGGCAGATGTAGAAGCCGAGAAAGCCGAAGGCGGGGCCGTAGGTGACCACCGAAATGCAGGCGGCCAGGTCCCCGTCGCGGAACAGGCCCAGGAAGCCGTCCGGGTCCTGAGCCAGGAAAGCGGGGGCGTCATTGAGGCCGGGGTTCCAGCCTTCGCGGGCGGCCCAGTCCACCGCCAGATCCACCTCGGGCGGGGTCAGGGCGCGGATGAGGTCGGTGGGCGCGGGGCCGGCGGGAGACGGGGGGACCATGCGATGGCGCTCCCGGAGCGCGGGGTGTGAAGGGCCGGAGGGGCGCGCCCACTTTAAACCGCCAGACCGCGGCCGGTCCACGCGGCCGAAGACGTGGCGGCCAGAGGCCGGGTTAGAACACCTGTCGGCCGGCCACCCGCACCTCGCGCACCACCGGGGTGCCGTCCACCAGGCGGAAGCGCAGCAGATCGGCCCGCAGGCCCGGCGCCAGACGCCCGCGATCGGTGAGGCCGGCGAGCGCCGCAGGGCCCGAGGTCACCAGCGCCAAGGCCGCGGGCAGCGGCAGGCCGTCGGCGAACAGCTTGGCGGCGGCCTGGAGCATGCTGGCCGGCACATAGTCCGAGGCCAGCGCATCCAGCAGGCCCGCGGCCACCAGATCCTTCATCGCCACGCCGCCCGAATGGGAGCCGCCGCGCACCACATTGGGCGCGCCGCCGATGGTGGTGAGGCCGCTGGCATGGGCGGC
Source organism: Azorhizobium sp. (assembly GCA_965227945.1). Taxonomy (GTDB): domain Bacteria; phylum Pseudomonadota; class Alphaproteobacteria; order Rhizobiales; family Xanthobacteraceae; genus Azorhizobium. The sequence continues at coordinate 2,037,626 of CBDDGQ010000006.1, forward strand.
GCGGGCGGCCTCGTCGGTGGTCGGGAATTCGGAGATGGTGCAGCCGGCGGCCTTGGCGTCCGCCACATGCTCCGGCGTGGTGTCGTCATGGCTGGCCAGGGCCACGCCCGCTTCCCGCAGCAGGCTGGCGAGGGCGTCGAAATTGGCCGCCACCGCCTCCTGGCCGCGAGCGGTGCGGGTGGCCAGTTCGTCGTCCACTTCGGCGCGGGTCTTGCCGATGCCCATGAGATAGGTGCGCAACTGGTCCACATTGCGCCACTGGCGGGCGCCGGGGGTATGGTCCATGAGCGAGGCGAGGCCCAGCTTGGCGCGCCTCAGTTCCGGCTCGGCCAGTTCCAGCAGGCCGGGATCGGTCAATTCGCAGCGCAGATGGATGCGGTGGTCGGCGCGGAACCAGGGGGCGGTCTGCTCCACCGCGTCCAGCATCACCGTGAACAGCTCGCGGCGGGCGGACTTGGTCTGGTCGAAGCCGCCGGCGCAGATGGCGTCATAGACCGTGGTGATGCCGGCGGCCACCGTCTGGCCGTCATGGGCCAGCGCCGCGGCGCGGGCATCGGGCCAGATCACCTTGGGGCGCGGCACAAAATGGTTTTCCAGGGCGTCGGTGTGCAGGTCGATGAGGCCGGGGCTGAGATAATCGCCTTCGCAATCGATGGCGGCGGGGAGCTGCGAGGCGCCCTCGGCGATGTCTGCAATGACGCCGTCGCGCAGCACGAGGGTGCCGTCCACGATCCGGTCATCAAGCACGATCCGCGCATGGGTGAAGACGGTGTCCATGGCGGTCCCTTGCCTCTGGGGATGGGGCCGTCGGTCCGCGGGCGGCGTGGGGACGGCGTGGGTCCCGTCTCATAGCCGCGGCACATGGCAAAGTGGTGAAGCAAGTTGTCGCGCGGCGCCTGCCGGGGCAGGCGCCGCGCAAGGGCTGATGGCGGGTTCAGTCGCCGCGGAAGACCGGCTTGCGCTTTTCGAGGAAGGAATCGATGCCTTCCTGGAAATCATGGCTGGCATAGACCGCCCGGCGCATCTCCTGCAGGCGCTCGAACACCTGCGCCGCCACCGGCTGGTAATCGGTGAGCACGCGCAACTGCTCCTTCACCACCGCCACCGCCAGCGGCGCCTTGGTGGCGATGCCCTGGGCGATGCCCATGGTGAAGCTCTCCAGCTCGGCGGCGGGCACCAGGTGGTTGATGATGCCCCAGCGGGCGGCATCCTCGGCCTTCACCGGGGTGGCGGTGAAGAACATTTCCTTGATCAGGTTCAGCGGCAGCCGACCGAGGAAATGCAGCAGCCCCGTGGTGTTGTAGGGCAGGCCCAGATTGGCCGGGGTGATGGCGAAGGCGGAGGTCTCGTCCGCCACCACCATGTCGCAGGACAGCACCAGATCCAGCGCGCCGCCCCACACCGTGCCGTGGATCATGGCGATCACCGGCGCCGGGCAGGCGCGGATGGCCCGCAGCGCCCGCTCCAGCGGGTCCGCATAGCCCAGCGGATCGCCGGCGCCGTGCTTCAGTTCGCGGATGTCATGGCCGGCGGACCACACGCCCATGCCGGGGGCGGCGCGCACGATGATCGCCCGCACATTGTGGCCTTGCAGCCCCTCCAGCGCGCTGATGAAGGTGTCCAGCAATTCCTCGCTAAGGGCGTTGCGCTTGGCGCCATTGTTGAGGGTGAGGATGCCCACCGGACCGTCGAGGGCGGCGGTGACCAGGGGGCCGGCAGGCGCCGGCTTGGGCGCCGGGGCGGCGGGGGCGGGGGAGACGGGCGCGTCGCTCATGCCACCGCTCCCATGAATTCGGCCAGGATGGCGGCGCGGTCGGCATCCAGCTCCGGCGGGGCTCGCATGGTCTTGGGTTCGGCGGCGCCCACCACTTTCACGGGGTTGCCGGCCACCTTGAGCTCGCCGGCCACCGGGTCGGCCACCGTGACCACCATGTTGCGCGCCGCCACCTGCGGGTCGGCCATCATGTGGGGAATGTCGTTGATCGGCGCGCACGGCACGCCGGCGGCGTTCAGCGCGTCCAGCCAGGCTTCTACCGTCTTGGTGGCGAGCGTGGTGTTCATCTCCGCTTCCAGCGCGTCGATATTCTCGTGGCGCAGTTCATTGGAGGCATAGCGCGGGTCGGTGAGCAGGTCCGGACGTTCCAGCGCATTCGCCATCAGGCTGAACAGATGGTCGTTGCCGGCGGCGATGATGACCTGGCCGTTGGCGGCCGGGAACGCCTGGAAGGGCGCGATGGAGGGATGCCGGGTGCCCTCCGGGCCGGGGATCTCCCCGGTCTTGGCATAGACGGTGACATTGTCTTCCATGATCGCCACCTGGCAATCCAGCATGGCGATGTCGATCTTGCTGGCCACCCCGGTGGCGGCGCGCTGGTAGAGGGCGGCATTGATGCCGATGGTCAGATAGAGGCCGGCGGTGATGTCGCCCACCGAAATGCCCACGCGGGCCGGCGGCTGGTGCGGGAAGCCGGTGACGCTCATGATCCCGCCCATGCCCTGCACCACCATGTCGTAGGCGGCGCGCTTGGAATAGGGACCGCTGTCGCCGAAGCCGGAGGCGGCGCCGTAGATCAGGTGCGGGAACTTGGCGTGCAGGTCGTCCCAGCCATAGCCCAGCTTCTCCATGGTGCCGGGGCGGTAGTTCTCGATCAGCACATCGGCCTTGGCCAGCAGCGCCTCGAACACGGCGCGGTCTTCCGGCGCCTTCAGGTTGAGGGCGATGCTCTCCTTGTTGCAGTTGATGGAGGAGAAGTAGAGCGACTTGCCATTGGCGAACGGGCCGAAGGCGCGGGAGTCATCGCCGGTCCCCGGGATCTCCACCTTGATGACGCGGGCGCCCATGTTGGCCAGATTCATGGTGGCGAACGGCCCCGCCAGAACGCGGGACAGGTCCACGACGGTCACACCCGCCAGCAACGCCCCTGGATTTCCCACCTGCATATCCATGCCCCGCAACTTCCGACTGTAGGTTTCAACCGGAGGGCACTTTGGGCGGTAAGCCGCTAGCGGGTCAAGGTTGCGTTTGTTTTCGCATCGCAACAACTTAAAGGCGATCCGCCGGGGTGGATCGCTGACGATGGTTTCGCCTCAGGCGGGCGGGGCCAGCTTGATGACCCGGTAGAGCTGGAAGCGGTCGCCCGCATAAACCAGCTCGAGCCGGTCGGAATCCGGGTTGGGATCGCCGGGCTCGGTGAACAGCATGTAGACATAGTCATAATGCTGCGGCCACAGATCCCAGTAGCGCGGGCCGTCGAGGGTGGGCTCTTCCTCGGTCACCAGCAATTGCTCGCGGCTGGGCGGGGTGCCGTCCTCGGTGTCCACCCAGTCGGTGTAAGGCGGATGCACCCGCAGGATCTGCTTGCCGGGCACGGTGAAGGCGGTGGTCACCAGCGCCGAGCGCTCGATGATGGCGAGGCACGCGGCATGCACCAGCCCCAGATCCACCGACTTGCTGCCGCCCCAGGGGTCCGCATAGGCCACCAGCACCTTGGAGCCGCGCTTGATCTTGGCAACGGAATCCTGGAATGCCACGGTCCATTGGGTGAGGTCGTTCCAGACGAACTGCACCTCGCCCACCCGCACCGCCACCACCAGCAGCAGCATCACGGCGAAGCCCCGCTGCGCGAGGCGGTGGCGCAGATCCACCTGGATGCAGGCGATGACCATGAAGGCGATGGCCACCGGCAGGCGCTGGTCGGCCATATAGGTGGCGAACACCGTGCGCGGCATGGCCAGATAGACGATGCCGCTGACCACCAGCACATAGAGCAGCCAAGGGTGGGTGCGCAGCAGCCGGTGGCGGATGGCCCAGGCGGCCGCCAGCACGATGACCGCGGTGAGGGCGAAGGCCACATAGTCGTAATAGACGTTGATGACGAATTCGAGCCCGTCGATCTTGCCGCGCGGCTCCCAGTAATTCTCGCCCTTGAGGCCCCAGGTGGGGCTCATCAGCATCAGCGGCCCGATCACCGCGAACGGCAGGCCGGCGGCGACAAACGTGGCGAGGCGCGGCAAGAGCTTCTGCCCCGGCCGGCGCTGCATCAGGCGCAAAAGCTCATAGGACAGGATGCCGATGCCATACACGCCGGTGGCGAACAGGTGGCAGAAGAACAGCGCCAGCACCACCACCAGCGCCGCCCCGAAGCGCCAGGGCCAGCGCCGGTCGCGCAGCAGGATCCACACCGCCAGCCCGCACAGGGACAGGCCGATGCCGAAGATGTAGTTCATCACCCCGATGAGGAAGATGTTGTTGTAGAGCAGCGGAAAGGCCAGCAGCGGAATTGCCGACCAGCTGCCGAACAGCGCCCGGTGCAGCAGCAGCGTGCCGAAGGCGGTGATGGCAAAGCACATCAGGGTGTAGATTTCGCCCGCCACATAGATGTCGGCGAAGCGGTCCAGCACCGGCACCACCAGGTCCATCATCAGATTGGGCAGGATGGACCATTCCAGGAAATAGAAGCGCGCCAGGTCCGGATCGCCCGGCGTGGCGATCACTTTCATCCGCGCCAGATGGTTCACATAGTCCGACAGAGGCGGGATCGGATGGGTGAGGATCGGAATCGCCACCAGCGCAAAGCAGCAGACGAACAGGATCGCGATCGTCCGGCGGGACAGGTCGAGCGCCCGGCGGGGAGGCAGTTGGACTTTTGGCGACATGGGCCGGGGAGGTCCGCTGGAGATGAGCCGTGGCGCAGGCCATAGCCGCCGCGCCGCCCTTCGCAAAGGGCTTTCATTGTGGTGGATCGATGACTGCGGCCTGCCCTCCCGCCCGCGCCGCCATCCCGCTACCGCGCGGCGGGTGCCCGCCACCATGGCCTTCCCCCGGGCGGGGGAAATGAGTAGAAGGGCGCGCGGTGGTCCAAGGCCGTCATCCGCCGGTGAGGCGGCGGGCGGGGTGCGGCGCCATCTCCTGTTGATCCGTCGGGCCTGCCGCTTTGCTCCCTGGCCTCAAGGGGGTGGCGGGGCCACTGCCCAGAGAGACACCCAGCCATGAGCGCGCCCATCTCCGCCCCGGTGGCGGAAGCCCAACTCCAGGCCGAAGTGCTGGCCAAGGCCCTGCCCCACATGCAGATGTATGACGACGCCATCGTCGTGGTGAAATATGGCGGCCACGCCATGGGCGGCGAAGAGGGGGCGCGCACCTTCGCCCAGGACATCGTGCTCCTGGAGCAGTCCGGCGTGAACCCGGTGGTGGTCCATGGCGGCGGGCCGCAGATCGGCGCCATGCTGGCCAAGCTCGGCATCAAGTCGGAATTCGCCGCCGGGCTGCGCATCACCGACAAGGCCACCATCGAGATCGTCGAGATGGTGCTGGCCGGCTCCATCAACAAGCAGATCGTCGGCTTCATCAATGAGGCGGGCGGCAAGGCCATCGGCCTGTGCGGCAAGGACGGCAACATGGTGCGCGCCAAGAAGGCGACCCGCACCATCATCGATCCGCAGAGCCATATCGAGGAAGTGGTGGATCTCGGCTTCGTGGGCGAGCCGGACACCGTGGACACCATGGTGCTCGACCAGATCCTCGGCCGCGAGCTGATCCCGGTGCTGGCCCCCGTCGCCTCGGCGGTGGATGGCGGCACCTACAATGTGAACGCCGACACCTTCGCCGGCGCCATTGCCGGCGCGCTGGGCGCCAAGCGCCTGCTGCTGCTCACCGACGTGCCCGGCGTGCTGGACAAGGACAAGCAGCTCATCCCCACTCTGACCATCGACCAGTGCCGGATGCTGATCGCCGACGGCACCGTCTCCGGCGGCATGATCCCCAAGGTGGAGACCTGCATCTACGCTTTGGAAGCGGGCGTGGAAGGGGTGGTCATCATGGACGGCAAGGTGCCGCATGCGGTGCTGCTGGAACTGTTGACCGACCACGGCATTGGCACCCTGATCACCCGTTGATCCGATCCGACGCGCCGCCCGCCCGGCGGCGCGTCGTCCTTGCCCGGGACCGTGGTCGATCCTGAGGCCTCAGACCCCGCGGACCCCCCATGACCATTTCAGACCCGGCCAGCACTGGCGCTCCCCTTTCCGCCGCGCCGGAGCCCGCGCCGCGCCAGCCGCCGCGCGGCTTCGATGCGGTGGAGACCTGGGTGTTCGATCTCGACAACACCCTCTATCCGGCCCAGCACGACCTCTGGGGGCAGATCGATGCGCGCATGCGCGACTATATTGCCGGCCTGCTGCGCATCACTCCGGACGAAGCCTTCGTGCTCCAGAAGGATTATTACCGGCGCTACGGCACCTCGTTGCGCGGGCTGATGATCGAGCACGGCATCGACGCCCACGCCTTCCTCGACCATGTGCATGAGGTGGACCTCACCGGCCTTGAGCCGTCGCCGCGCCTCGCCGCGGCCATCGAGGGGCTGCCGGGCACCAAGCTGGTCTATACCAACGGCTCCGAGCGCCATGCCATGAACGTGCTGGACAAGCTGGGCATCGGCGGCCATTTCGCGGCGGTGCACGACATCGTGGCGGCGGAATTTCACCCGAAGCCCACCCAGGAGGCCTATGAGCGCTTCCTGCGGGCGCACGGGGTAGACGCCACCCGCGCCGCCATGTTCGAGGACCTGGCGCGCAATCTGGAAGTGCCCCATCGTCTGGGCATGACGACCGTGATGGTGGTGCCGCCGGGCGAGCGCATCGACACCCGCGAGACGTGGGAATTCGAGGGCCGCGAGGCAGCCTATATCGATCATGTCACCGAGGATCTGGCCGGCTTCCTGGAGCGGCTCGGCCGCTAAAGGCGGGCGGCCTTTGCCGCACAGCGGCGGACGCCGCCCGACGCGCGCCCGCAGCCGCCCCGGCTTCCCTCGGGGCGCGGGGGGCTTTAGGGATGGGGACCCCGCGTCCGCAGGAGGGCTGCCGTGACCGTTCGCTATGCCGTCTATCTCGCCCCGCCCGCGGACAGTGCGCTGTGGCGCTTCGGATCGGCGGTGGTGGGCTATGACGCGGACAGCGGCGCCGACTGCGTCCCGCCGGATCTCGCCGGCTTCGAGGCGGAGGACTGGCGGGTCCTCACCGAGGAGCCGCGCCGCTACGGCTTCCATGGCACGCTGAAGGCGCCGTTCCGTCTGAAAAGCGGTGTGGACGAGGCGGACCTGATCGAATCGCTTTCCGCCTTTGCCGCCGCCCATCATGGCTTCGAACTGCCGCCGCTGGAGGTGCGCCAGCTGGGCAGCTTCGTCGCCCTTGTCCCCGAGGCCCCGGTACCGACCCTGCTGGACATGGCGCAGTGCGCGGTGGAGGAGCTGGACGCGCTGCGCGCGCCCCTGACCGACGCGGAGATCGCCCGCCGCCGCCCCGATCGCCTGAGCGTCCGGCAGCTGCAGGCGCTGCACCGCTTCGGCTATCCCTATGTGGGCGAGGACTTCCGCTTCCACATGACCCTCACCGGCCCGCTGGAGGAGCCGGCGCTGGGCCATGCGGCCAATGCGCTGGCGGAGGCGTATTTGGCCAGCGGCGCCCATCTGCCGCTGATGGTGGATGGGGTGGCCCTGTTCGCCCAGAGCGCCCCGGACGCGCGGTTTCGCATCATCTACCGGGCCGGCTTCGGCGGCTGAGGCGCGCGGGGCGCCGAAGCCGGCGTCGCGCGACTGTCATGGGGCCGTCGCATTTTCCCGCCGCCGGGCGGTGGCCCAGCGTCCGGAGATCCCGCCTGCCATGACCCTCGGCCTCAGCCCTGCCATCGACCCCACCGCCCGCGTCAAGGGTTGTACCTTCGGCCGCTATACGGAAGTGGGCGCGCGCACCCAGTTGCTGGAAGTGGTGATGGGAGATTATTCCTACATCGCCTCCGATGCGGACATGGCCTACAGCGCGGTGGGCAAGTTCTGCTCCATTGCCGCCATGACCCGCATCAATCCCGGCAACCACCCCATGTGGCGGGCCAGCCAGTCGCACTTCACCTATCGCGCCTCGGCCTATTTCGAGGACGCGGAAGACGAGCCGGACTTCTTCCAGTGGCGGCGCGACCAACCGGTGACCATCGGCCATGATGTCTGGATCGGCCATGGGGCGGTGATCCTGCCGGGCCGCACCATCGGCACCGGTGCGGTGGTGGCGGCGGGCGCCGTGGTGACCAAGGACGTGCCGCCTTACGCCATCGTCGCCGGGGTCCCCGCCAAGGTGGTGAAACAGCGCTTTCCGGCGGAGATTGGCGACCGGCTGGTGGCGCTCGCCTGGTGGGACTGGAGCCACGATCGCCTGCGCACCGCTTTGGCGGACTTCCGCGCCTTGTCGGTGGAGGCCTTTCTGGCGCGTTACGAAAGCCAGCCCTGAGCGTGCCGGGGCACCGGCTCCCCTTTGCAGGCGAACAATGCTAACCAGAGGGGATGACAGCCGCATCCCTGAAAGCAGTCGCCGCGCCCGTGACGCAGACCCGTTCCCCGGCCATCACCTCGGCCCTGGCCACCCTGGAGACCGAAGCCGCGGGCCTCGCCGCGCTGATCGCCGCCGTGGGCAACGGACTGGGCGATGCCTTCGAGCAGGCGGTCGCCATCATCATGGCGGCGCGCGGCCGGGTGATCGTCACCGGCATGGGCAAGAGCGGGCATGTGGCGCGCAAGATCGCCGCCACCTTCGCCTCCACCGGCACCCCCTCCCATTATGTCCACCCCGCCGAGGCCAGCCACGGCGACCTGGGCATGGTGGCCCCGGAAGACGTGATCGTGGCGCTGTCCTGGTCGGGAGAAACTGCCGAACTGCGCGACATCGTGGATTATTCCCAGCGCTTCGGCGTGCCGCTGATCGCGCTCACCTCCAATTGCGACAGCGCCCTCGCCAAGGCGGCCTCCGTGGTACTGCTGCTGCCCCAGGCCAGCGAAGCCTGCCCGCTGGGCCTGGCGCCCACCACCTCCACCTTGATGCAGCTGGCCATGGGGGATGCGTTGGCGGTGGCGCTGCTGGAAAGCCGCGGCTTCACCGCGCTGGACTTCCGGGTGTTCCACCCCGGCGGCAAGCTGGGCGCCAACCTGAAATTCGTGCGCGACGTGATGCGCGCCGAGGACGCCGTGCCGCTGGCCCGCAGCGGCGCTTTGATGGGCGAGGTGCTGGTGGAGATGAGCGCCAAGGGCCTCGGCTGCGTCGCGGTGGTGGGGGCCGACGGGCGCCTCGCCGGCATCGTCACCGACGGCGATCTGCGCCGCCACATGGCCAATGACCTGCCCACGCGCGTGGTGGACGCCATCATGAGCCGCAACCCCAAGACCGTGCGTCCGGACCAGATGGCCTCCGAGGCGCTGCGCATCCTCAACACCGCCAAGATCACCGCCCTCATGGTGGTGGATGACGGCCGCCCGGTGGGCGCCTTGCACATCCACGATCTGCTGCATGTGGGCGTGGCGTAGGCGTCCTGATGCGTCCGGGGGCTGATCGCCGGCGATCAATGTGTGAATTATAGTTCACGGATTGTCGCGGTGCTTCAAGCTGCGCTTCGAGCGAAATGAGGGGCGTGATCCTAATGGCCGAGCGGACTGTGCCGTGGGACATGGCGGACCATATTGCGACGCCGGAAGCGGTGGCCGCCTATCTGGAAGCCGCCTTCGAAGATGGCGACCCGGCCATCATCGCCGCTGCGCTCGGCGCCATTGCCCGCTCAACAGGCATGACCGAGGTGGCGCGGCGGGCCGGTGTGACCCGCGAGGGGTTGTACAAGGCCCTCAGCGCGGAGGGCGATCCCCGTCTGTCCACGCTCTTGGGCGTCACCAAGGCGCTGGGATTGCATCTGACCGTGGTGGCGGAGCGCCCCGCGGCTTGACCCTCACCCCCCGTCCGGCGCCGCCGTTTCCGCCACCAGCCACAGGCGGAAGGCTTCCATGGCCGGGGATTGCGGGCGCGAGCGCAGGCGGGTGAGCCAATAGCGGCCGGCATCGATGGTCATGGCAACGGGCTGCACCAGGCGCTCGCTGGCCAAGTCCGCCGCGAACAGCGCCACCGGCAGCAAAGCGACACCCAGGCCCGCCGCTGCCGCGCTGGCCATCACCGGCGAGGAATCGAACACCGGGCCACGCAAAGTGGGGCAGGGGATGCCGGCGGCGGTGAACCAGCGGGCCCATTCCTCGGCGCGGTAGGAGCGCAGCAGCGGCAGGCCGGCCAGATCCGCCGGTCGCGACACCCCGCGCGCCAGGGTCGGCGCGCACAGGGGGGCAAGGGGGGCGCAGAGCAGCGGGATCGCCTCGGTGCCGTGCCAGGCGCCGTCGCCGAAGCGGATGGCCAGATCCAGGCCCTCGCCGGCCAGATCCACCCGGTTGTTGTTGGTGAGTACCCGCAGATCGATGCCCGGATGGGCCAGCGTGAATGCAGCGAGGCGCGGCAGCAGCCAGCCGGTGGCGAAGGTCCCCACCACGCCCACGGTCAGCACCTCGCGGAACTGCCCGCCCGTGAACTGGTCGAGCGTGGCGCCGATGCGATCAAAGGCGGCGCTCACCTGCGGCACCAAAGCGGCGCCTTCGTCGGTCAGCGCCAAACCGCGCGGCAGGCGGCGGAACAAGGGCGTGCCCAGGCGCGCCTCCAGCCCCTTGATCTGATGGCTGACGGCGGCCTGGCTGACGCACAATTCCATCGCCGCGCGGGTGATGCTCAGATGCCGGGCCGCCGCCTCGAAGGCGCGCAAGGCGTTGAGGGGTAGATGCGGGCGCTCCATGGCCATGCCTTAGATTTTTTCATGCCTTGCGCGAGATAACATCGTTTGTCGCCCGCCGTCCGCTTTTGCATGGTCGCCGCCGGATGGAGGTGGACATGATTTCGAGACGTCATCTGGTGCTGGCGGCCGCGGGCGCCGCCCTGGTCGCGCCGCGCCTTGTGCAGGCGCAATCCGTGCCGGCCTTCGGCGGGCCGTCCCTGGCCGCGGCGATCGCCGCCGCGGAGACCAAAAGCCAAGGCCGATTAGGGGTGGCGGTGCGCGACACCGGCACGGGGGCGACCTTCGCTTATCGCGGCGATGAGCGCTTTCCCATGTGCAGCACCTTCAAATTTCTATTGGCAGCCATGGTGCTGGCCGAGGTGGATGCGGGCCGTGAGCGGCTCGACCGCACCTTGCCCATCACCAAGGCCGATCTGGTGGACTATTCGCCCATGACCGGCCCCCTGGTGGGCACGGAGGCCAGCGTCGCCGCTCTGTGCGAGGCGGCCGTGACGCTGAGCGACAACACCGCCGCCAATGTGCTGCTCACCGCTGTGGGCGGTCCCGCGGGGCTGACCGCCTTCGTGCGCCGCAGCGGCGATCCGGTGACCCGCCTCGACCGCAACGAGCCGACGCTGAATGAGGGCACGCCCGGCGATCCGCGCGACACCACCACCCCGCTGGCCATGCTCGGCGATCTGGACCGCCTGGTGCTGGGGCGCACCCTGACGCCGGCCTCCCGCGACCAACTCACCCTCTGGCTGGTGGCCTGCCGCACCGGCGACACCCGGCTGCGGGCGGGGCTGCCTAAGGGCTGGCGGGCGGGCGACAAGACCGGCACCGGGCCCCGTGGCAGCATCAACGACATCGCCGTGATCTGGCCGCCCGGCCGGGCGCCGCTGCTGGTGACGAGCTATCTCACCTTGAGCCCGCTCGATGCGGCGGCGGGAAATGCCATCCACGCGATGGTGGGCCAGGCGGTGGCGGCAGCGGTCGGCTAGAGCGTTTTCGAGCGAGGTGGATCCCGGTTCGCGGGAAGAAAACGCGAAAAACAAAGACATATAGAATTTCACCGATTCGAAGAAACGGGGAAATGGTCTAGCGGTGGGGGCAGCGGCGCGCCCGCCCCCCACGGGCGCGCCGCCGCGCGGCCAAGCCATCCGGCGGGGCGCGGGCCGGGGTGGGCGCGCTGCGGCGGGCTTGGTCGCGAGGGACAGGGCCGAAAGCGGCCCGCAACGGGCGGGAGCCTTTCCCCGTTTCTGTGAAGCGGGGAAATTCTCTCTCTCTCTCTTTCGTCGGAGGTTCTCGACGCGAACCGGGCTCCGCTTCGCGCGACGAGGCGCTGGCGCTAGCGCTTGCGCGTCATGCGCCGGCCTTTGCCGCCGGGCAGCGATTTCTGGATGATGACGCCGGCCCATTCCATCCCGCGATAGGTCTCGTAGCCGGGGGTGAGATGGAAGGCCGTGGTGCTGCCGTCGTCGTCATGATGCACGGCGCTGCGGCGATTGCCGGTGTCCAGCATTACCGTCTCGACGAACTCGCCGCGGCGGTCGGAGGCGGACAGCACGCGGCCGCGGGCATCCACCAGCAGCACGCGGGAGCGCGCCGCCTCGTCCGGCGAGAGGCGCACCCCTTCGATCACCGCGCGGGCCTGCGGCTCCCAGTCGAAATGGATGCCCAGCACGCCCACCGGCTTGCCATAGGTCTGCCCGCCGGCCCGCACAGCGGCGGCGTAGGTGGCCACCGGGGCATTCTTCAGCGGGCCGCACGGCATCACGTCGGCCACCGCATATTCATCGCCGGAATTGGAGGCCATGGCCTGCTGGAACCAGGCTTCGTGCGAGACATCCATGCCGCGCAGGCCCGGATAGCGATCGGCGCGGCCATGGGCCACCACGCGGCCGTCGGGGGTGCAGATCCACAGGTCGAGATAGACGGTGTAGGCGGACAGGATGACGCCCAGGCGGCGCTCCGCCTCGGCCACATTCTCCGGCGTGGGGTCGGTGGCGGCCACCACGGCCGCATCGGTGGCCCACCAGCGCACGTCGCAGGTGCGCTCATAGAGATTGCGGTCGATGATCTCGATGGCGTTGAGACACAAGCTCACCAGCCGATCGCCGCGCACGTCCAGGGCCATGCGCCGCCCCACGGAGCGCAATTCGTCCAGCGCCCGGTGCAGTTCGGTTTCCATATCGCTGGCCAGGCGGCCGATTTCCGCGCTGACCGCTTTGACTTCGCCGGCCACCACCGCGAAGCCTTTGCCCGCTTCGCCGGCGCGGGCCGCTTCGATGGTGGCGTTCAGGGCCAGGATCCGGGTCTGCCCGGTAATGATCTGGATCGCACGGGCCTTGCTCGCGGCCAGGGCTGCGGCGTGATCGGCCAATTGGATCACCTGCTCCGGAGAGTCGGCGGCAACGGATACTTCTGCAAGAGAAGCCATCGAACCATGCATCTCGGCCATCCAATGTCTTGAGTCGGAACGCAACTGCGAACGCGGTGCAAAACCTGCGCCAAATGGGGAAGCGTGAAGATGATCGGCGAATTGCTCAGAATCTTCAGAGGCAGCTGAAAAGATCTTCTCGCCATGCGCGCAAATTTTAAGAATGCCTGCGATCGATAGACTCGCGAAAGCCAGGGGATACCTAAAATTGGATATGCCTTAACTTTTAAATCGTTAGCTATGTATGCTGCATTGCATAAAATTACATCGACCCACGACAAAGGTGTGACTACTGGGCAACCAGCAGCCGGTCCGATGCGGCCCGTGAGGCGCGCATGTTGGGACGCGCGCCAGGCCCCACCGAAGCCCGCGCTGGGGCTTGTGGGCGCAGCATTTGCGCAGGGTCAGCCAGGGTCCGGCCGCGCGCGCCAGCGGGATCGACCCGCCTCGTGTAGCGGGATCGGGGTACCTCAAAAAAATGAGCAAAAAATCCGCACCGCGTTCGCTGGCCTAGACGGGCCCCACCACCAACACCGTGCCATCCACCTTCAGCACGATCACTTTGGCGCCCACCGGCAGATCCGGACCGGCGACCCGCCACACGCTGTCGTCGATGCGCACGCGCCCGGTGCCCTCCACGATGGGATCGTCCAGGGTGAAAACGCGGCCCACCTGGCCTTCCGCCCGCCGGTTCAGAAACGGCCGGTCGCTGGCCGCCCCCGGCGCCGGGGTGATGCGGCGGCCCACCAGGATGGCCACCACCGCCAGGGCCGCGAACGCCAGCACCTGCACCTGCCAGCCCACCACCACCAGCCATGCCACGGCGCCGGTGGCCAGTGCCGCCAGCCCCAGCCACAACAGGAAGGCGCCCGGCAGCAGCACCTCGGCCACCAGGAGCCCCGCGCCGAGGACGAACCATCCCCAGGGGCTGAAGTCGGCAAGATCGATCACGACATCTCTCCCTGCGGCCCCCCTGGGGGCGGTCCTGCGAGCGGGTCCCGGGACGCGGGTCCCCGCGCCCCGGTCTGCGGGCGGTGGTCCGCCCGATCAGGCGTCGGGGCGGCCGGTGCCCGTCGTCGGCACGCTGGGCACGCTGCCGGACAGACCCGCCAGGAAAGTGGCGGTCGGGCTCGCATTCGCCGGGGCGGCGGCGGCGCCGAATGGCGAGACCCGCACAACGGCTTCCGGATCCGCCTGCGAGCCCTGGCCGGCGCGGCCGCGGCCGGCGGTGCTGGCCGGTGTCGGGGGGGAACTGCTGGCGCCGCTGGACGGCCCGGTGGGGGCGCCAGGGCGGCGCGCGCCGGTCCCGCCCCCACCCGAGTCCCCGCCAAAGGCGTCGCGGGCCAGTTCGCCGATGCCGGACAAGGTGGAGAGCAGGGCGGTGGCCTCATAGGGCATCAGCACCACCTTCTGGTTGGGCGCCTTGGCCAGGCTCTCGAACGCCTTCACATATTTCTCGGCGATGTAATAGTTCAGCGCCGCCGGCGAGCCCTCATTGATGGATTGCGACAGCACGCTGGTGGCCATGGCCTCGGCCTCCGCCAGCCGTTCGCGGGCCTCCGCGTCGCGGCGCGCCGCCTCCAGCCGGCCTTCGGCCTCCAGGATGCGGGCCTGCTTCTGGCCCTCGGCGCGCAGGATCTCCGATTGCCGCTGGCCCTCGGCCTCCAGGATCACCGCGCGCTTCTCCCGCTCGGCCTTCATCTGCCGGCCCATGGCATTGACCAGATCGGCGGGGGGCACGATGTCGCGAATCTCGATGCGGGTGATCTTCACCCCCCAGGGGGCGGCGGCGGCGTCCACCACATGCAGCAGCCGCTCATTGATCTCGTCGCGATGGGAGAGCAGGGAATCCAGGTCCATGGAGCCCATGACGGTGCGGATGTTGGTCATGGTCAGCGCCATGATGGCGGTGTCCAGGCGGGCCACCTCATAGGAGGCGCGGGCGGCGTCGAACACCTGGAAGAAGGCAATGCCGTCCACCGACACCGTGGCATTGTCCTTGGTGATGACTTCCTGGGTGGGGACGTTGATGACCTGCTCCATCACATTCACCTTGTGACCGATGCGGTCGACGAAGGGGACGATGAGGTTGAGGCCCGGCAGCAGCGTGCGCGTATAGCGCTGGAACCGCTCCACCGTATATTGGTAGCCCTGCGGCACGGTCTTCACCGCGGCGATCACCACCACGATGGCCAGCACCAGCAGCACCAGCACGAAGAGATTGGGTCCTGACAGCATCATGGGTCGCTCCCGATGCTGACGGGAAGGTCAGCGCCGGGATAAGGCCACGGGTGCGCCTATGGAGCAAGCGGAGCCGCACCTTGCCGTGCGCCCGCGGCCTTGCATGGGGATGCGCGTTTGACCGGGAGCGGACGACACGCGGATCCGTCGTGCCTCCCCGTGGCGATCAGATCAGCGCGGCGCGATCCAGCCGGAGAGTTCGCGCAGCACCACCTCTTCGATCACCCGCATGCCCTGGTCGGTGTCGTTGAGGCAGGGGATGGCCGCGAAGTTCTCGCCGCCATTGTGGTGGAAGATCTCGGCATTCTCGACGCCGATTTCTTCCAGTGTCTCCAGGCAGTCGGCGGTGAAGCCGGGGTTGACGATGGCGAGCCGCTTTACGCCGCTCTTGGCCAGGGCTTCCACGGTCTTGTCGGTATATGGCTGGAGCCACTCTTCCGTGCCGAAGCGCGACTGGAAGGTGAGGCGGAACTTCTCCTTGGTCATGCCCAGCCGCTCGCGCAGCAGCCGCGCGGTCTTGGCGCAATGGCAATGATAGGGATCGCCCTTCCGCAGATAGGACTGCGGCACGCCGTGGAACGAGGCGAGGATCACCTCCGGCTCGAAATCCAGCGCCGCCAGGTGGCCTTCCAGGGAGGTCGCCACCGCATCGATATAGACCGGGTCGTCGTGCCAGTCGGGCGCCACGCGGATGAACGGCTGCCAGCGCATGGCTTTCAGCGCATCGAACGCCTTGTCGCACACGGTGGCGGAGGTGGCGGCGGCATATTGCGGATAGAGCGGCACGATGAGGATGCGCTCGCAGCCTTGCTTCTGCAGCGCGTCCAGCCGCTCGGCGATGGGGGGCTGGCCGTAGCGCATGGCCCAGTCCACCACCACGCGGGGATCGCGCCCGGCGATCATCGCCGCCAGTTTTTCCGACTGCGCGCGGGTGATGGTCTTCAGCGGACCTTCGTTGCGCTCATTGTTCCAGATGGAGGCGTAGTCCTTCCCCTTCCGGCCCGGGCGCACGGTGAGGATGATGCCGTTGAGAATCACCCACCACAGCGCGCGGTTGACCTCGATCACCCGCGGATCGGAGAGGAATTCCTTCAGATAGCGCCGCATGGACCAGTAATCGGTCGCCTCTGGCGTCCCCAGATTCACCAGCAGCACGCCGATGCGCCCATAGGGCGCCTTCGGATGATCCGCCGGAAAATGGCGGGTGTCGCCGATGGCGGCGGGCGGGACGGTCACGGTCATGGGGTCACCTCTGGGCGCCAAATGGGCCGGTGGGCCGGCGCCGTCAATGGGCGATGGGGTGGGAGGGCGGACGGATCGGAGGCCGCAAAGCCTCGCTCACGCCTGATACGCGCGCGCCCGCCGCCCGGATCGCCGCGGCGGTGCGCACCGCCGGAAGCCCGGTGGGACGGTTCAACAAAAGGGGAGGTGCGGATGGTGGGCACGACAGGGATTGAACCTGTGACCCCCTCGATGTCAACGAGGTGCTCTCCCGCTGAGCTACGCGCCCATCCGCCAGGAGGAGGCTTCTATATCGGCTCGCCTTGTGGGACGCAAGGCGTGCGCATGGGCATGTTGTGCATGGCTGGCCGGCCGCTCAGGCGGCGGCCAGCAGCTTGTGCACTTCGCTCACCAGATCGCGCAGATGAAACGGCTTTGACAGCACCTTGGCTTCGCAGGGCGCTTCCACATCCGCATTCAGCGCCACCGCCGCAAAGCCGGTGATGAACATCACCTTCAGGTCGGGATCGAGCTCGGTGGCGCGACGCGCCAGCTCGATGCCGTCCATCTCCGGCATGACGATGTCGGTGAGCAGCAGTTCGAACGGCTCCTCGCGCATGCGCTCATAAGCGGAGCGTCCATTGTCGAACGAGGCCACCTGGTATCCGGCATTCTGCAGTGCCTTGACCAGGAACCGCCGCATGTCGTTGTCATCCTCGGCGAGCAGAATTTTCGACACGCCCTATCCCCTTGATCTTGTCCGGTGCCGCGTCTGCGGACGACGACGGGCACTTGGCCCTTAAGCTGGTGTGGCCCAATCGGGTAAATTCGAAGTGAACCTTTGCCCCGCCGCGCACGATAACGGCCTTTGTTTGCCCGGCCCGTGGCAGCGCGGTCGCGCCCCCCTGCTTTAGAACGCACGTGAAGTGGCTTCACAAGCGGCTTTGGACTTGCGCATGATGGCGCCCCGCTCACAAGGTGGTGCGGCTTTCACCTGCTGGCCGGGACCGGCGCCTGCCCTCCTGCGGATTTCGCGTTCATCGATGACTGCCTGTCTTGCCGATACCATCGACCCGCCGTTCGAGATTCTCATGCCGGAGGCCGCGGCCGGGCCGTTCGTGTTCAACTCGCCGCATAGCGGGCGGATCTATCCGCGCGCCTTCGTCGAGCAGACCCGGCTGGATTTCGACACCCTGCGCCGGTCCGAAGACAGCTTCGTGGACGAATTGTTCACCGACGTGGTGGCGGCCGGCGCCCCGCTGATGCGGGCGCTGTTTCCGCGCGCCTTCCTGGACCTGAACCGCGAGCCCTATGAGCTGGATCCGCGCATGTTCGACGGCCGGCTGCCGGCCTTCGCCAACACGCGCTCCATCCGGGTGTCCGGAGGCCTCGGCACCATTGCCCGGATCGTCGGGGATTCGCAGGAGATCTATCTGAAGCGCCTGACCGTCGCCGAGGCGATGGAGCGCATCGAGACCTTCTACAAGCCCTATCACCAGGCACTGCGGCGCCTGATCGCGCGCACCCACCGCACCTTCGGCACCGCGGTTTTGGTGGATTGCCATTCCATGCCGTCCGGCCCGGCGCGCGAGGACATGCCGCGGGCCGACATGGTGCTGGGCGACCGCTACGGCACCAGCTGTTCAGCGCTGGTGGCGGACCTGCTGGAGCAGGAACTGACCGCGCGCGGCTATGTGGTGGTGCGCAACAAGCCGTATGCCGGGGGCTATATCACCGAGCATTACGGCAATCCCGCTGCTGGCCTGCATGCGGTGCAGGTGGAGATCAACCGCGGGCTTTATATGGATGAGGCGCGCTATGCGCGCGGCCCGGATTTCGAGCGGGTGCGGGCGGATCTGGCGGCGGTGGCCGGGCGCCTGTTCGATCTCGGGACCAGCGAACTGGCACCGCCGCGCGCCGCTGCCGAATAGTGGCGCTGGCGCGGCAGGATCGTGATTCCCGCCTTGCGTTTTTCGAATGGCAGATATACGAATTTGCCGGTGAGACCGAGATGCGGCAAACGCACCGGTCTTTCCCGCTGGCTGTGCGGGCCCCAAAAAAGAAAGGGGCCGTCCGCAAGCGAACGGCCCAAGTCTAGGGAGGAAACGCCCAAGGAGGGCAGCGACACGGCGACGCCAATCGCCATGTCGCAATGCAGCAATAGCCGATTGCGCTGCCAGAAATCAAGTGCTGGTTTGTCGCAGGCTTGTATATTAGTGTAAGCATCTGTTTTTAAACGCTAATTTTTTGACCTCTAGCCATGCATTTGGCTCGTCCGCCGCGCAGCGGCGACGGGACTCCTCCCCACAGCGCCGCACTGCACTGGGCTCAGCCCGTCTCGGGTCGCGGTCTCGACAGGAACGGGCGTTCGCTCCCGCTGGTGGCCGCCTCAGGTCGCGGCTTCGTCAACGCGGGCAGGACCTGCTGTCGGTCGGCGCAGGGCCGTGGGCGCGAGGCTGACAAGGCCCGCGCGCAACGCCCCTCGCTGAGGCGCTTGGGATCTTGGGATCTTGGGCGCTTGGGATCTTGCGCGTGCGGGTGGATGGGAATGGCGGGACGTGGGGGGCGATGGCGTTCCGGACCCTGGCGGCCGGAGCGGATCGCGAGCCCTGGACCGCTCGGCGCGGCGGCGGACCTCAAGCGGAAACACCGCGCAGTCCTGACGGCCATCGGAAAGATGCCGATCGGAAAGCGGACCCCACAAAAGAAAGGGGCCGCTCACGGGGAGCGGCCCAAGTCTAGGGAGGAAACGCCCAAGGAGGGCAGCGGCCTGGCAAGCCATGCCGCGCCGCATCAATATGAGCCTCTCCCCCCCTGTCATCAAGCCGTCGGCTTGGCGATAATTTGAGCATGCTCGTAAAGTGCGCTCGCCTGTATTTACAATGGGTTGTTCAGGTCCCGCTCAGGAAGCGAGCCGGGTCCGCCGCGCCGCTGCCTGAAAAACCGACGCGCATTCGCCGCGCTGCACACCGTATACGGAACACCTGAGTCGGCTCTGGCGCCGACCGGCGGCCCGACCGCCCTTCCATCGCCGGGGATCGCGTTCTAAGGATCAGGCTGCCCGGTCCTCCGGGTCTCCAGACCGGGATGCCCCATGACCGTCGTGGCCCTCGATGCCTTCGTCCATGAACTCGCCACCAAATCCGGCGAGGCCATCCTGCCCTTCTTCCGCACCGCGCTGGGGGTGGATGACAAGGGCAGCCGTCACGGGTTCGACCCGGTGACCGAGGCCGATCGCGCCGCCGAGCAGGTGATGCGCCGGATGATCGGCGCGGCCTTCCCCGACCACGGCATCATTGGCGAGGAGTTCGGCATCGAGCGGCCCGACGCCGCTTATGTCTGGGCGCTGGACCCCATCGACGGCACCAAGTCCTTCATTTCCGGCATGCCGGCCTGGGGCACCCTGATCGGCCTCATGAAAGCGGGCGTCCCGGTCTACGGCATGATGCACCAGCCGTTCATCGGCGAGCGCTTCTTCGGCGACGGCGGATCGGCGCATTACCGCGGCCCCGCCGGCACCCGGCGGCTGACAGTGCGCAATTGCGAAGCGCTCGACCAGGCGATCTTGTTCACCACCAGCCCCATGCTCATGGACGGCCCGGATCGCACCGCCTTCCAGCGGGTCGAGCAGAAGGTGCGGCTGTCCCGCTATGGCGGCGATTGCTACGCTTATTGCCTGGTGGCGGCCGGCCTGGTGGATCTGGTGATCGAGACCGGCCTCAAGGATCATGACATCGTGGCGCTCATCCCGGTGATCGAGGGCGCCGGCGGCATCGTCACCAATTGGGAGGGCGGTCCTGCGGCGGCCGGCGGCCGGGTGGTGGCGGCGGGCAGCCGCGCCGTGCATGCCGCCGCCCTCGAGATCCTGAACGGCTGAGGCGGACGCGGCCCAGCTACACCAGCGGGCTGCCGGGGATGAAGGCGTCGAAGGCGGCCCAGAATTGGGCGCGGAAGATGTCACGCTCCATCAGAAGCTCATGGCGGGCGGCGGGCACCGTCACATAGGCCCCGGCGATCAGCCGCGAGGCCACATGCTCGATGGCCACGTTGCACACCACCCGCTCGTCCCCTGCGGCAATCATCAGCAGCGGCTGGCGGATGCGGCGCATCACCTCCGGGGCATGCAATGCGTCGATGGCGAGATAGGCCTGATGCACCCAGCCCACGGTGGGTGCGCCCAGCCCCAGCTCCGGCGCGGCGGCGGTGATCTCGGCGGTGCGGGCGTGGCGCGCCGGGTCGGAGGTCACCAGATTGCCGGCGAACGGCAGTTCGTTCACCGCCGTGGGGCCGCCGCCCGGCAGGAAGGCGCGGGCAAAGCCGAGGGTGCTCAGGCTGGCGGCGGCGGTGCGGGCCAGGCGACGGGGCTTGGCCAGGCCGATCTCGAGCATGGGCGCGCTGAGCACCACCCGGTCGAACCAGCGCCGGCCGTCGAGCACCGCATGCAGCAGGATGGCGCCGGCCATGGAATGGGCAAGCGCGAAATGCGGCGCCGGACAATCGGGCAGCAGCACCTGCCGGCCGAACGCCTCCAGGTCCAGTTGATAGTCTGAGAAGCGCCGCACATGGCCCTTGCGCGGATTGCGCAGCAGCCGCTGCGACCCGCCCTGGCCGCGCCAGTCCAGGATCGCCACCGCAAAGCCGCGGCCCAGCAGCTCGCGCACCACCTCGAAATACTTTTCGATGAACTCGGCCCGGCCCGGCAGGATCGTCACCGTGCCGATGCCGCCGCTGGGGGGACGCCAGCGGGCAAAGCGGATGCGCACCCCGTCCGCCGTGGTCACGTAGCCGCTGACCGCGCCCTCGGGCACCGGGTTGGACAAAGTGGGATGCAGGCTCATGGGGGCAGGGGCAAACACGCGGGAGTGCAGCGGGGCCCCGGTCGCCCGGATGGTGCCTCGCCTTCCACGGCAGGGTTACACGCTTGTGCCGGCGGCCACAACGCGCCGCTGCGCACGGTCAGTCGCGCCGTTCGTAGCCGATCACCTGCAGGCCGGAGATGGCGCCGGATGCGGCATCCACCACCAGGCGCACGCGCTCGCGCCGCGGACCGGTGGCCTCGCACAGGAATGTGCGGCCGCGCAAGGTCAGCGGGCCGATGTCGGAAAAGCCGCGGGCCTGCAGGCTTTTGCGCACCGCCGACGCCTCCAGGTCCTGGGGCTGGTCCTGGCCGAGGAGCGGCGGCAGGCCCTGATAGGGCGCATAGGCGCCGGCGCCGGGGGAGCGCCCATGGCCAGGGCCGGCGTCCGGCAGGGAACCGGTGGCTTCCATCACCAGACCGGGCGAGGGGCTGCGGTCCGTCGGCGCAACCCGCGGACTGGTGCGCGGGGCGGAGGGCGCGTCCGCACGCGGGATCTCCCCGGGGTTCGGCGGGCCGGCGGGGACCAGCAGCGTTGGATTTGCCGGCGACGGCGGGGAGGCGTCGGGGCCGGGTGCGGCGCTGGCCCGAGCGGCCTCCGCCACCGGGCCGGGCGCGGCCACGGGCGCTGCGGCGCGATCGCGTGAGGGGGGCGCTGCCGGCACCGGGTCGGTGGTCTGATCGCGGGGGGGCGTGTCAGGCATGCTCCACCCCGCACCGGGGAGGCTTGCAAGCGTGAGGCTTGCAAGAGTGAGTCTCGCAATGGCGAAAACACCCGCCGGCAGGCGTGACATCCCGGTCTCCAGAAGGGGAGCGCCGCCGCCGGGCGCCCCGGACCACAGGGATTTCAAGTCTAGATTGCGGATGTGAACGGCATCCCACAGTCGCATTCACCCCCGGTTCATTTCTTCACCGCGGGGATCTTGACGGGTCGGGACCGCCTTCCCAAATCCGCACCGGTGCCGGTCCAAACGGAGGGCACTCGACGGGACCTGGCCTTGGCGGGTCCTCATCGCATGTCGCTTCAAAGGAGGATGTGCTTATGCGTACTTTTGATCTTGCCCCCCTGTATCGCAACACGGTGGGCTTCGACCGTCTGCTCTCGCTGCTGGATACCGCCAGCAATGTGGAGGGTGCGCCCACCTACCCGCCCTATAATATCGAGCGCACCGGCGAGAATGCCTATCGCGTGACGGTGGCGGTGGCGGGCTTCACGGCGGCGGAGCTGTCCATCGAAGTGAAGGAAAACACCCTCGCGCTGCGCGGCGAAAAGGCCCCGGCCGAGGAAACGGACGCCAGCCAGGTGCTCTATCGCGGCATCGCCGCGCGGGCCTTCGAGCGGCGCTTCCAATTGGCCGACCATGTGGAAGTCAAGGGCGCGGCCCTGGAGAATGGCCTGCTGCACGTGGACCTCGTGCGCAACATTCCCGAGGCCAAAAAGCCCCGGCTCATCCCCATCACCACGGCCACCGGCACCCAGACCCTGGATGCCCGCGCCGCCTGACGGCATCGGTCGGCCCGGCTGACCCGAAGCGCCCCGGCCCCCGCCGGGGCGTTTTGCATTGGCGGCCGGCGTGCGCCGTCGGCGCGCGTTCGCGGTCCGTCCATTGACTGTCCGTCTAAGGTGAGCCGCCCGCTCAGGGTTGTCCGGGCGGCGCCACCGCCGGTGCCGGGCCGGGTGCCGCCGCGGTGGGGGCGGGGGGCACGGGGGGCGCGGTAGCCCCCGGCGGCCAGGTGAAATCATCGATTCGCCCCCGTTGCGGCGGCACCGGCGCGCCATCCAGCAGGGCGCGGGTGGCGTCGGAAGCGGCGGAAGTGGTGGAAATCGTCGTCGCGGCGGGTGCAGCGCGGCCGCCGGGGAACGGCGTCGCGCCGCCCAGCAAGGCGTTGGCGCCGCGCGGCCCGTCGGTGAGCGACAGCGGCGGGTGGGGGCCGTCCGCCGTCGGCGCCTCGGCGGGGCTCGGCTCCGCCAGCATGCGGGTCAGCTCCTTCTGGATGAAGAAGGCCAGCTTGCGCGTGCCGGCGCGGGTGAAGCGGGCGCCATCGGCCTGGCGCAGGCGGCGGCGCTGGCCGTCCACGGCGGGGCCGGAGCCCATGTATTTGCCATCCTCGTCCGCGAACCCATCCCACACATTCACGAACACCGCGCCGGTGCGCGCGGCATGGGTGCGCAGAAGCTCGTTGAGGCGCTCGTAATCGGCCGACACCCCCGCCGACTGCACCGGGGCGAGGCCCACGAGAATCACCCGGCCGGTGGTGCCGCGCGCGGCGGCGAGGATCTCGTCCACCCGCCGGCCATAGAGTTCCGACCAGCGCTCGGAGAGCGGCGGGGCCAGGGTGTCGCCGTCCTTGATGGGCTCCAGATCGTCCGAGCCGAGGGCGAGGACGGTGACGTTCGGCCGCCCCGCCTGCAATGCCGCGGGCAGGCGGGCCAGCCAGTCCACGGGCGTGGGCATAAATCCGCTGGAGTCTTCCGTGGCCGCCACCACGGCGGGGGCGTTGCGCTCGCTCACATAGGTGTCCGCGAGGCCCTCGGCCACCTGACGGGCGTAGCGGTCGCCCACCACCAGGACGAAGCGCGTGGGGGGCTTCTTGGCCTGCAACGCATCGGCGGCGGAACTGTAGACCACGCCCTCTGGGTCGGGCGGCGGCGGCGGTGGGCGGCGCACCTGTTCCTGCGGCACCTCCGGTGCGCGCTGGGGGAAGCCGAAGATGTTGTCGGGTCGCCACGCCGGGGCGCTGCGGGAGGGCGCCGGGACCGCCGCCGGCGGGCGCATGGAGAAGGGATTGTCGAAGAATTGCGCCGCCGCCGGACGCGTCACCGACACCGCCGCCGCTGCGACCACAAGGCCGAGGAGGACGCGAGGCATGAGCGCGCGGAGGGCCGACAGGTGCAGCATGCCGCAAGCTTTGGACCAAGCCGCGGGCGCTTTCAAGGCCATCGGTGGGGGGCATGCGGTCGGGCGCACAGGGGCATCACGCGTCAGGCGGGCGACGCCACGAAACGCAAAACGCCCGCGCGGCAGGCCGGCGGGCGTGGCAGGGACGCAGCCGGTGATCCGGCTGCTTGGCGCGGGGCCGCTCAGTTCAGCTTGGCGCGCACATCGTCAATGGCCTTGCCCACCAGCCGCTCGGCGGTGGCGGTGCCGTGCACCGTGGCGGCCAGGATTCGCTCGGCGGCCTGCACCGCCGCATCGGCCGCGAACGCCTTGACGTCGGCCAGAGCCTGATGCTCGGCCTGGGCGATCTTGTCCTCGGCCATGCGGGTGCGGCGGGCGACGAAATCTTCCAGCTTGGCCTTGGTCTCGGCGGCCAGGCGCTCGGCTTCCGCCTTGGCGGCGGTGACGATGGATTCGGCTTCGGCCTCGGCCTCGCGCTGCTTGCGCTTGTACTCGGCCACCAGCTTCTGCGCTTCTTCCTTCAGGCGCCGGGCCTCGTCCAGCTCGGCGGCGATCTTGGCGCCGCGGGTGTCGAGCGCCTTGATGATGGTGGTGTGCACCCCCGCATAGAGCAGGATGCCGACGAATACGACGAAGGCGATGGCGACCCAAAGTTCGGCCAGTTGCATGTCGCTCATGGGAGGGTCCTCGATCGCCGGGTCGGTGTCTGTCTCGGGCCGTCCGGCCAGGGCCGGACGGATGCGTGGCGCTCACGCGGTCAAGTGGGTCGCAAGGCCCCGGGGGCGAACCCCCATGGCGCAGGCGGTATGGCTCAGGCGTTGGCGGCCTTGGCGGCGAGCGCCGCGTCCACGGCGGTCTCCACCTCTTGGGCGCCCGGATGGGAGCCCACCAGCGTGGTCACGATGGTGTT
Source organism: Azorhizobium sp. (assembly GCA_965227945.1). GTDB lineage: Bacteria > Pseudomonadota > Alphaproteobacteria > Rhizobiales > Xanthobacteraceae > Azorhizobium. Next base: position 2,062,808 of record CBDDGQ010000006.1, read on the forward strand.
GGCGGTGTCCACCGCAATGCCCCGCACATGGGACAGAGCGGACGACTTGGTGCTCTCGATGCTGCGCTCGGCATCGGCCAGCTTGGCATTGAGGCTGGCTTCCAGCGACTTGCGGTTGGCGTCGGTCTCGGCGGTGAGCCGATTCCGGGCATCGCCGGCGATGGCGTTGGCTTTGCTGCGGGCCTCGGTGAGCGCCTTCTCGTAGGCGACCTGGGCCGCCTCGCTCTCGGCACGGCGCTGCGAGGCTTCCGCCAGATCCTTGGCGATGCGGTCATGCCGCTCTTCCAGGATCCGGCCGATGCGCGGCAGCGTCACGCGGCTCATGAGGAAATAGAGCGCACCGAAGCTGATGGCGAGCCAGAGCAGCTGCGAGGCGAAATTGGTGGGGTTGAACGGAGGAAAGCCGCCGCTATGGCCTTCGCCATGGGCTGCCTCCGCGCCGGCGGGATGGACCACCGGTTCGGTGCCGTGCGGGGCCGCGGGCGCCGCCGGGGCGGCCGCTTGGGCGACCACCATCGGAGCCGCGCCGTGCTGCCCGGAAACCGATGCTGGATCGAGACTGTCGGCCGCCGCCGGAATGGCCAGAAGGGCCATGCCGGAAAGTGCGACTGCCGCAGCCAGATTCCATGTCTTGTTCATGGCTCGCCCGCCTGCCTTCTCTTCACTGAAAACGCCTTTGACCTCGTGGCGCCCCGGACCCGGGGTAGACCCCGAAGCCCGGACCGCCGGATCGGAACACTCAGGCGACGAAGAGCAGGACGAGGGCGACGACCAGCGCGAAGATGCCGAGACCCTCGGCCAGCGCCGCGCCGATGAACGCACGCGCGAACTGACCGTCGGCAGCCGACGGGTTGCGCAGCGCCCCGGACAGGAAGTTGCCGAAAATGTTACCGACGCCGATCGCAGCGAGGCCCATGCCGAGGCAGGCGAGACCGGCGCCGATGAACTTTGCAGCTTCCGCTTCCATTGATCTGCTCCTTGAAAAACGTCGTTGGTTGGCCGTGCGGGTGGGACGATCAGTGTCCCGGGTGGACCGCATCGTTGAGATAGATCGAGGTGAGCACCGCGAACACGTAGGCCTGCAACACCGCGACCAGGAGTTCCAGCGCGGTGAGCGCCACGATCATGAAGAAGGGCAGGGTGGCCCCCATCCAGCCGAGGAAGCCGGCCGAAGCCAGGCCCACGACGAAGAAGGCGAACACCTTCAGCGCGATATGTCCGGCCAGCATGTTGGCGAACAGACGCAGCGACAGGCTGATGGGGCGCGAGAGGAAGGACACCACCTCGATCAGCACCACGAAGGGCAGCAGGAAAGCGGGCACGCCCGACGGCACGAACAGGTGCAGGAAGTGGGTGCCGTGCTTCCAGAAGCCGTAGATCACCACGGTGCCGATCACCAGCAGCGCCAGAGCGGCGGTGACGACGATGTGGGCGGTGATGGTGAAGGTGTAGGGCACGAGGCCGATCACGTTCGCCACGAAGACGAAGATGAACAGGGAGAACACCAGGGGGAAGAACACCATGCCTTCGGTGCCGGCGGAATCGCGCACCATCTTGGCGATGAACTCGTAACTCATCTCCGCCACCGACTGCAGGCGGCCCGGCACCAGAGTGCGGCCGCGGGTGGCGTAGGTGAGGAAGAAGAAAATGCAGGCGACGATGCCGACCATGAAGGCGGCGGAATTGGTGAACGAGACGGTGACGCCGCTGAGCCTCAGCAACTCGACGTAGCGCTGGACCTCGAACTGGTGGATCGGATCAATGGTCATCCGACGGCCCCTGTCTCCAGCGGCCGCTTCAGGCCGCGTCATCCAAGCGGCCGGAGCCGCAAAAAAAGTCCGGGCTTTCGCCGCAAACCCTCGTTCAGTTCAAGCCTTGCCCCGCGGCAGATGCCGTCAGGCTTTCGGCCCTTTGCGCGACCCGGTTTCGCCGGCCGCGCGCATCATGTTCAGAACGCCCGCCCCAAACCCGATCAGTGTGAGGACGATCATCCCCCACGGTGCAATGCCAAGCACCTTGTCCAGGCCCCAGCCCACGAGGGCTCCGACGAGGACACCCGACACGAATTCCGCGCCGAGACGAAAGGCCAAGGCCATCCCCGACGAGGTGGACGTGTCGCGCCGTGATCCCGCCGGTTGCGATTGGTCTCTAGGCCGCGCCTTGTCAAGCGCGGCATTGAGCCGCTGAAGCCGTTCGGAAAGCACAGGGTCCGGCGTATTGGAACCCTGCGTCACGGGCGAACCCTCAGACTTCCGATCCGGGGAATCCGAAGGTTCAGACATGCCGCATTGCTCCGGTTTCGGGCGGGGTGCGAAGGAATGCGCTGAGCGATCCCTGCCCGCCGAAACCGCGCGGCACCATAGTTGCGGCAAAAATGAGTGTCAAGAACGGCGGTTTTTGATTTAAATATTTGAACTGAAAAGAAAAAATGGCCCCTGCGACAACGTGGATGCCATGCGGCACCCAGTTAACTCACCTCGCGTAACCGCTCGGCGCTCTGCAGGTCCACCGACACCAGCCGCGAAACGCCCCGTTCGGCCATGGTGACCCCAAACAGGCGGTCCATTCGCGCCATGCTGATGGGGTTGTGGGTGATGACCAGGAAGCGGGTGTCGGTGAGGCGCGTCATTTCGTCCATAAGGGCGCAGAAGCGCTCCACATTCGAGTCATCCAGGGGCGCGTCCACTTCGTCCAGCACGCAGATGGGCGCGGGATTCGTCAGAAACACCGCAAAAATGAGCGCCATGGCGGTCAATGCCTGCTCGCCGCCGGACAGCAGCGACAGGGTCTGCGGCTTCTTGCCGGGCGGCTTGGCGATGATGTCGAGGCCGGCCTCCAGCGGATCGTCCGCATCGGTCAGCACCAGCTGCGCCTCGCCGCCGCCGAACAGCGTGTCGAACAGCTTGCGGAAGTGGCCATCCACAACAATGAACGAGGCCTGCAGCCGTTCGCGCGCCTCGCGGTTGAGGCTGGCAATGCCGCCGCGCAGCCGGCGGATCGCCTCATGGAGGTCGTCACGCTCCTTCACCAGCGTGTCGTGCTGGGTCTCGGTCTCGGTGAGTTCGAGATCGGCGCGCAGATTGACCGCCCCCAGGCGTTCGCGCTCGCGCTTGGCGCGCTCCAGCGCCGCCTCGATGGCGGGAATGTCCGGCGTCGGGGCACCCTCCGCCAGTTCGGCATTCTCGCGGGCGGTCTCCGGCGGGCCGTCGAGGGCCTCGGTGATCTCGCGCATCACGTCATCCCGGCGCTGGCGCGCAGCCTCCAGACGGGCCTCGGTGCGGGCGGTTTCCTCGCGGGCGGCGGACATGGCCTCCAGCGCCGCGCGGGCGGCCCGGTCGGCGGCGGCGAGGGCGGCTTCCCCTTCCACCAGTTTGTCGGCGGCGGCGCGGCGGGCGGCCTCCGCCGCCTCGATCTGGCTGAGCAGGCTGCGGCGCTGGTGCAGCACCTGCGCCGGCATGTCCTCGGTCTCGGTCAGTTCCGCCTGTGCCTCGGCACGGCGGGCCTCGATGGCGGCGAGCCGCTCGCCGGCGCCGCCGGCGCGGCCGGCCCAGGAGCGCCGCTCGCCGGCGATAGCCTCCAGGCGCCGCTGCCGGGCGCTGCGCTCGCGCTGCAGGCCGTCGAGGGTGGCGCGGGCCTCGGCAAAGCCGGCGCGGCCCTGCGCCACCTCGCCTCGCGCGGCGGCGAGGGTGGCGTCGATCAGCACCGGCGGCTCCAGGTCCGCCAGGGTGCTTTCCGCCTCCATCAGGCTTTCTTCGGCCTCTTCCCGGGCGGCGGTGAGGCGGTCGCGGGCTTCCGACAAAGCGGAGAGCCGGGCGATGTGTTGGGTGGCCTTGCGCTCGGCGGCGGCTTCCAGCTCGCGGGCGGTCTCGGCGACGCGGATGGCGGCGCGACGGGCTTCGCGGGTCTGCGTCTCGGCAGCGGCGGCCACGCGCAGATCGCCCTCATGGCCGGCGAGCAGGGCGCGCGCCTCCTCCAGCACCTCGCGGGCCTGTTCGGCCTCCTGTTCGAGATCGGCGAGGCGGTTGCGCTCGGCCAGGCGCCGGGCAGCGGCGGTGGGCGCGTCGGCGGCGGCCACCACGCCGTCCCAGCGCCACAAGTCGCCGGCCCGCGACACCAGCCGCTGGCCGGGCTTCAAAAGGGCCTGCAAGCGCGGGCCGTCGGCGGGATCCACGATGCCCACCTGGGCGAGGCGGCGCATCAAGGCCGGCGCGCCGGACACCTGTGCCGCCAGCGGTGCGGCGCCGTCCGGCAGGCGCGGGTCGTCGGCGGCGGGCGCCGAGCCGGCCCAGCGGGCGGGCGCCTCGGGGGCGACGGGCAGGTCCAGATCGTCACCCAGCGCCGCGCCGAGCGCCATCTCATAGCCCTTGGCGACGGAGAGCAGATCGGCCACCGGCGGGTAGCGGCTGTCCGAGGATTGCAGCAGCTTGGTGAGGGTGCGCACCTCAGTGTCCAGCCGCCCGAAGCGGCGTTCCGCCTCGGTGAGGGCGGGGCGCGCCGCATCCAGCGCCCGGCGGGCGGCGGCATGGGCCGCTTCCGCCTCGGTGGCGGCGTCTTCCGCCTGTTCGAGGCGGGCGCGGGCGGCCTCCGCCTCGGCCCGGCGGGCGTCCAGATCGGCGGTGCCGGCGTCCAGCTTCAGCCGCCGCTCCTCCGCTTCCACCGAGGCGCGCTCGGCGGCGCTGCGCACCAGACGCTGGCGCAGGTCGCGGATGGTCTGCTCCAGGCCGGTGCGGCGGGCGCCCAGGTCGGCGAAGGTGCGGGTCTTGGTGTCCAGATCCTGCTCGGCAGCCGTCAGGCGCGCCTGCGCCTCCGCCAGCGCGGCGGCGGCGGCCTCCTCGGCGGCCAGGGCGCCGGCCTGGTCGTCGGTGAGAATCTCCTGTTCCTCATCGAGCCGGGCCAGCACGCTTTCCGCATCGGCGGAGAGCGCGGTCTCGCGCTCCAGATCCTGGGACACTTGGGCGAGGCGCCGCTCCAGATCCTGCCGCCGGGTGGCGAGGCGCGCCTCTTCCTTGTCCAACTCGCCGCGGGCGAGGGTGAGGCGCTGAAGGACCGCGGCGGCCGCGGTCTCGGCCTGCCGCAGCGGCGGCAGGGCATGGGCGGCGATGGCCTGGAGGCGGGCGGCTTCCGCTTGGGCACGGGTGCATTCGGCGCCCTCGCGCACCATGGCCTCCACCGCCCGCTCGGCCTGGGCGAGGGTGGTGGTGACTTCGCTCCAGCGCAGCCAGAGCAGGGTCGCCTCATATTTGCGGATCTCGGCCGCCACCGCCCGATAGCGGATCGCCTGGCGGGACTGGCGGCGCAGGCCTTCCACCTGGGCGGCCAGCTGGACGATCACGTCTTCCAGCCGCAGCAGATTGGTCTCGGCCGCCTTCAGCCGCATCTCCGCCTCGTGGCGGCGGGCGTGCAGGCCGGCGACGCCGGCCGCCTCCTCCAGGATGCGGCGGCGGGCGGCGGGCTTGGCGCCGACGATCTCGCCGATCTGCCCCTGTCGCACCAAGGCCGGCGAGCGGGCGCCGGTGGAGGCATCGGCGAACAGCATGTTGACATCGCGGGCCCGCACATCGCGGCCGTTGATGCGATAATGCGAGCCGGCGCCGCGATCGATGCGGCGGGTGACTTCCAATATGTCGTCGTCATTGAAGCCGGCGGGGGCGGTGCGGTCGCCATTGTCCAGCTGGAGCGACACTTCCGCCATGTTGCGCGACGGCCGTCCGGTGGTGCCGGAGAAGATCACGTCGTCCATGTCGTTGGCGCGGAAGGCCTTGTGGGAGCTTTCGCCCATCACCCAGCGCAACGCCTCGACAAGATTCGACTTGCCGCAGCCGTTCGGCCCCACGACGCCGGTCAGGCCCGGCTCGATCAACAAATCGGTGGGCTCGACGAAGGTCTTGAAGCCGACGAGCCGCAGGCGGTTGAATTTCATTGGGTTGCGGTGTGCCAGCCCCATGGTTCCAGGTCAAATCAGCCTGCCCCCCATGGCCCGGTCAAGCAAGCGGTCCGGCGGCTGTCGTCCACAGGCCTCGGCGGGCATTCCGGCGCGGCCGTTTGCGCCTTTGCACGATGCGGCGGGCGTTTTCACGCCGCAAAGCGCCGGTCCCGGCTTCCCTCGGGGCCGCGCCCGCTCTAGAAGCGCTCGCGTGCAGCGATTGCGTTGTGCCGGACAGCGCCCATTTAAGGGCGGGAGCCGCCTGCGCGACTGGGGCAGGCGGCGCAGACTTTCAAAAGGGCGACCACAATGCTCTTCAATACGGCAACCGGCGGGAAAAGCGCGGCGCAGAGCGCCAGCGACGGGCTGGTGATCGACACCACGACGCAGACCTTCATGGCCGACGTGATCGAGGAATCCAAGCAGCGCCCGGTGCTGGTGGATTTCTGGGCGCCCTGGTGCGGCCCGTGCAAAACGCTCGGCCCCATCATCGAGAAGGCGGTGCGGGGCCAGAAGGGCAAGGTCAAGCTGGCCAAGATGAATATTGACGAGCACCCGGCCATCGCCGGCCGCCTCGGCATCCAGTCGATCCCGGCGGTCTTTGCCTTCGTCAACGGCCAGCCGGTGGACGGCTTTGTCGGCGCGCTGCCGGAGGGCCAGATCGTGTCCTTCATCGAGCGCCTCACCGGTGGTGCGGCGCCCGACCTGGCGGCGATCCTGGACGCCGCCGAGGCGGCGCTGGCGGACGGCGACGTGGCCGGTGCGGCGGAAATCTTCGCCCATGTGCTGGCGGAGGAGCCGGACAATCTGAAGGCGCTGGCCGGCATCGTCCGCGCCCATGTGGCCCTGGGCGATCTGGAGCAGGCCGACGCGATGCTGGCCCAGGTGCCCGGGGCGAAGGCCAGCGACCCGGCGGTGGCCGCGGCCCGCGCGGCGATAGAGCTGGCGCGACAGGCGGCGTCCCTGGGCGAGACCTCGGGCCTGGAAGCCGAGGTGGCTGCGGACCCGACCAATTATCAGGCCCGGTTCGATCTGGCACTGGCGCTCAATGCGGAAAACCGCCGCGAGGAGGCGCTCGCCCATCTGCTGGAGATCGTCAAGCGCGACCGCACCTGGAATGAGGACGGGGCGCGCAAGCAATTGGTGCAACTTTTCGAGGCCTGGGGACCGATCGATCCGCTGACGGTCACAGGGCGTAGAAGATTATCGGCGATCTTGTTCGCCTGAGGACTGTCCGTGGCCAAGCATCGTCCCATCATCGCGCCGTCGGATGTCCCGTCGGTGGTGCCCGTGTTCCCGCTGTCGGGGGCGCTGCTGCTGCCGCGCGCCGAACTGCCGCTGAACATTTTCGAGCCGCGCTATCTGGCGATGATCGACGATGCGCTGGCCGGCGACCGTCTCATCGGCATGGTGCAGCCCGATGAAAGCCAGCCCGAGGATGCCCGGGGCCCGACCCTGTTCAAGGTCGGGTGCCTGGGGCGGCTCAGCCAGTTCGGCGAGAGCGGCGATGGGCGTTACCTCGTCACCTTGACCGGCATCTGCCGCTTCACGGTGCTGGAGGAACTGGCCGTGGACACGCCCTATCGCCAGTGTCGCATCGACGCGGCGGCGTTCGCCCAGGACTTCGACGCCAGCGCCGGCGAGGAGGCCGTGGATCGCACCGCGCTCCTCAAGGCGCTGGCCGCCTTCCTGGAGGCCAACAAGCTGGAGGCGGACTGGGACGGCATCGAGCAGGCCGGCACCGAGACTCTGGTGAACGCGCTGTCCGTCATGTCGCCCTATGGGGCACTGGAAAAGCAGGCGCTGCTGGAGGCCAAGGACCTGAAGTCCCGCGCCGAAATGCTGGTGGCCATCACCCAGATGATGCTGGCGCGCATGCCCGGCGACGGGGAAAGCTCGTTGCAGTGACGGCCGACGGGCGCCGCTGCTCTACGGGGCAGTGGCGAACGTCAGGCGGCCCGCCGGGGCCAGCGTGTTCAGATCATAGGTGCGCACCTCCGGGATGCCGCCCACGTCCAGGGTCACCACCAGCAGCCGGTCGGAGACCGCGGTGGCAGTAATCCGAGCGCCTTTGGGCAGGGTGGCGGTGACGTCGCCCGCAACGACGGCCTTGCCTCGCATCATGCGATAGCCGATGACACCCAGGACGCTCGCGACGCCGAGCGCCATGATGAGCCCGGATACCAACGAAACCCGCTTGAGCTTGCGCACCACCTGCGCCTGCTGGGGCGTCAGCTGGTCCAGATCGTCTTTTGATACCGGATCGGACGGGCGCGGAAACATGGGTCAGCCTTTGGGACACGAGATTTTGGATGAGGACGAGATCCTCGATCTGGCGATCGGGGATGCGGCGGCGCCGGAGGATGGCGCACTCGCCCATGTCCTCACCGCCGAGGCGGAAGATGCGGGCACCCGCGCCGACCGCTTTCTGGCCGGCCGCCTGCCCGACCTCAGCCGCACCCGCCTGCAGCGGCTGGTAGCGGACGGAAAGGTCAGCGTCGACGGCAAAGTGGTAGGAGACGCGGCCCAACGGGTCAATGCCGGCGAAGCCTGGACCGTTCTGGTGCCCGCCCCGGAGCCCGCCGAGCCGGTGCCCGAGGCCATGGATCTGGCCATCGTGTTCGAGGACGACCATCTGATCGTCGTGGACAAGCCCGCCGGCCTGGTGGTGCATCCGGCCCCCGGCCACTGGTCCGGCACGCTGGTGAACGGCCTGCTGCACCATTGCGGTGCCACGTTGTCGGGCATCGGCGGCGTGCGCCGGCCGGGCATCGTCCATCGGCTGGACAAGGACACCTCCGGGGTTCTGGTGGTGGCCAAGAGCGATGCCTCCCACAAGGGGCTGGCGGATCAGTTCGCCGACCACGGCCGCACCGGCCCGCTGGAGCGGGCCTATCTGGCCTTCGTCTGGGGCGCGCCCGCCTTGCGCGGCACCGTGAACGCGCCCATCGACCGCCACCCCTCCCATCGCCAGAAGATGGCGGTGCGCCAGAGTGGGCGCGAGGCGATCACCCATTGGACGATCGTCGAGACCTTTCTCACCGCCGCCGGCGAGCCGGTGGCGAGCCTGGTGGAATGCCAGCTGGAGACCGGGCGCACCCATCAGATCCGCGTGCATATGGCGCATATCGGCCATCCGCTGCTGGGGGACGAGGTCTATGGCCAGGGCTTCCGCACCAAGGCGAGCCTGATCTCCGACAGCGGCCGCGCCATGCTGCTGGATCTCAACCGCCAGGCGCTGCATGCGGCCCGTCTGGGCTTCTCCCACCCGGTGACGGGGGCGACGCTGTCGTTTGAAAGCCCGCTTCCTATCGAATTGGAACGGCTTCGCATCGCACTCGCGGGGGCGTGAGGGGATCCCACCTATCCCAGCGGCGTTCTTCTCTTTATATTCCTGGGTTGCGGTCGGCTTCTAGCGGCCGCGCAGGTGGCCGCTCGGGCGGAGGGCCACGAGAGAAGGAGGCCGCCATGGCCGTTTCCAGACACGCGCCGATTCCCTCAGCAGAGGGCGGCCTTTCCCGGTATCTCGAGGAGATCCGGCGGTTTCCGATGCTGGAACCCCAGCAGGAGTACATGCTCGCCAAGAGCTGGCGGGAGCATGGGGATCGCGATGCGGCCCATCAACTGGTCACCAGCCATCTGCGGCTCGTGGCCAAGATCGCCATGGGCTATCGCGGCTATGGCTTGCCCATATCCGAGGTGATCTCGGAAGGCAATGTCGGCCTTATGCAGGCGGTGAAGCGGTTCGAGCCTGAAAAGGGCTTCCGCCTCGCCACCTATGCCATGTGGTGGATCCGCGCCTCGATCCAGGAATATATCCTGCGCTCGTGGAGCCTGGTGAAAATGGGCACCACGGCGGCGCAGAAGAAGCTGTTCTTCAACCTGCGCAAGGCCAAGAGCCAGATCTCGGCGCTGGAGGAAGGCGATTTGCGGCCCGACCAGGTCAAGCAGATCGCCACCAAGCTGGGCGTGACCGAGCAGGACGTGGTGGACATGAACCGCCGCCTGTCCGGCGATGCCTCGCTGAACGCGCCCTTGCGGGACGACGGCGACAGCGGCGAATGGCAGGACTGGCTGGCGGACGATCGGCAGGACCAGGAAACCAACCTGGTGGAGAATGAGGAACTGGACAACCGGCGCACCGCTTTGTCTGGCGCGTTGTCGGTCCTCAATCCCCGCGAGCGGCGCATTTTCGAGGCGCGGCGCCTGTCCGAGGACCCCATCACCCTGGAAGAACTGGCCGCCGAGTTCGGCGTCTCGCGCGAGCGGGTCCGCCAGATCGAGGTGCGGGCGTTCGAGAAGGTGCAGAAGGCGGTGGTGGACCGGGTGCGCGACATCGAGAGCGCCGAGCCGGAACCCGCCCACGCCTGAGGCATGCGTCTCGTTAAGGTCTGAGTAACCAAAAACCGCTTCGACTTTGGTCGGGGCGGTTTTTTTGTGCGCGGCGCTGCGCGGTTTAACGCGGTCGCAAGGACAAGCCGGCAGATTTGCCGCATGACGCGCGGCGTTTCCTGGTATCTCGTCGCCCCGCTCGTCTGCGTGGGGCTCCTCACCGGCTGTCGGTTCGACATGTTCGACCGCCGCGAGCCCTGGCGCGCCCAGGCCGAGGAGAAGTGCCTGGCCGAGAAGGGCGTCACCCCCTCGGTCTATATCGAGCCCATGAACGCCCTCAACGGCAATGGCGCCTGCGGCATGGAGCACCCCTTCAAGGTGGCCGCGCTCAATGACGGCACCATCGGCATCGAGCCCAAGGCGACGCTCGCCTGTCCCATGATCCGGGAACTGGACGTGTGGCTGGCCGAAGTGGTGCAGCCCGCCGCCATGGCCTGGTACGGGGCGCCGGTGGTGGCGATCAAGCAGATCTCGTCCTATTCCTGCCGCGGCATGAACGGCCAACCCGGCGCCAAGATCTCTGAACATGCCTTCGGCAATGCGATGGACGTGGCGGGCTTCCGCTTCGCCAACGGCCAGGACATTTCGGTGAAGAATGGCTGGAAAGGCCCGCCCGAGGCGCGCGGTTTCCTGCTCCAGGTGCAGGCGGGGGCGTGCGAGGCCTTCACCACGGTTCTGGCGCCGGGCTCCAACGTCTTCCACTACGACCATATCCATGTGGATCTGATGCGCCGGAACAATCCGCGCCTGATCTGCAAGCCCAAGCCGCAGCTGATGCAGCCGCCGCCGCTGATGACCTCTGCCCCCGCCCCCGGCTTCCCGCAGGGCGGGGTGGAGCCGCGCGGCCCGGTGATGGAGGCCCCATTGCCTCAGGTCCAGACCGAGCCCCCCGCTCAGGGCGAGGAGCCGGAGGCGGAGGCGCAGGAGGCCCCCGACACCGCGCCCCAGGCCACACAGCCGGAGCCGCAGCCGATCCAGCCTCGTCCGGGCTATGGCGCGCCGCAAGGCTTGCCGCCGCAGGTGTCGGCGCCGCAGCAGCGCTATCCCCAGCAGGGCTATAGCCAACAGGGAGCACCGGTACAGGCGCCCCAGCCGGCCTATCCACAGCAAGGGTATCCGCCGGGCTGGCGGGTGCAGGCGCAGCCGGTGCGCGGCGTCGATCCGCAGGCGCCGCAGCCGATCCAGCCGGGCGATGCCCACCAACCCGTGCTGCTGCCGCCCGGATCGCTACCCTCGCAGCCGCGTCCGCCCGGCCCCATGTCGTATGTCGCCCCCGGCGGCACCACCGCCAAGGGCCCGTTCACCGAAGCCGGGATCGCGGTGCGGCGCTATTACACCATCCCCATCCCCCAGGCCTCGCCCATCCCCTTGCCGAAGGCCATCCCCGGCGAGGATTGATCGGCCCCGGCCCGCGCGCGGCGGGCCGGGTTGCCGCGCTTAGTGGATGACCATGGCGGTGAACGGCCAGACATAGGCCTGGAGCATCACCAGCACGCCCACCAGGCAGGCCAGCGCGATGGAGTGCCAGAACACGAAGCGCAGGATGGTGCCTTCGTGGCCGAACCAGTTGGTGGCGGTGGAGGCCACCACGATGGACTGGGCGTCGATCATCTTGCCCATGACGCCGCCGGAGGAATTGGCCGCGCCCATCAGGATCGGGCTCAAGCCCAATTGCTCGGCGGTGATCTTCTGCAGGCCGCCGAACAGCACGTTGGAGGCGGTGTCCGATCCGGTCAGCGCCACGCCGAGCCAGCCCAGCAGCGTGCCGAAGAAGGGATAGAGAAAGCCCGCATGGGCAAAGGCCAGGCCCAAGGTGGCGTCCACGCCCGAGTAGCGGGTGAGGGTGCCGATGGCCAGCATGGCGGCGATGGTGAGCAGCGAATAGCGCACCACCCACAAGGTCTCGCCATAGGCCTTGATCAGCCGCAGCGGCGAGAACTTCATCACCGCCGCCGCCAGGATCGCCGCGATCAGGATGCCGGTGCCGGTGTAGGACAAATAGGTGAAGGCAAACACCGCCCCCTCCCGCGCCGGCGCGGCCACCACCGGCGGCACCTTCTGGATCTGGTTGTGCAGGCCCTCGATGGGGAAGTTGACGGTGAAGAGCGGGTTCACCCAGGCCTTGAACCAGCCGGTGCCCCAGATGCCGACCACCACGGACAGGATCACCCACGGCATCCAAGACCAGATCACCTCGCTGCGGCTGGCGATGTGGGTGCGCACCGGCCGCGGCGGCATGGTCAGCGCGCTCTCGTCCTTGGTGCGCAGCTTGGCGGAGAGCCACAGCTCCTTGGGCTGCCACACCTGCAGGAAGGCCACCAGGCAGCCCATGGAGACGATGGAGGCGCCGATGTCGACGATCCAGGGATTGATATAATTGGAGATCAGAAATTGCGGTACGGCGAACGAGACGCCGGTGACCAGAATGGCCGGCCAGATCTGCATCATGCCGCGCCAGCCGGCGAACACCCAGATCAGCCAGAACGGCACGATCAGCGAGAAGAAGGGCAATTGCCGCCCCACCATGGCGCCCAGCAGATAGGGATCGAGCCCGGTGACGCTGGCCAGCCCCTGGATCGGGGTGCCCAGGGCGCCATAGGCCACCGGCGCGGTGTTGGCGATGAGCGACAGGCCGGAGGCCGCCAGCGGCGAGAAGCCGAGGCCGATGAGCAGCGCGCCGGTGACCGCCACCGGCGTGCCGAAGCCCGAGGCCCCTTCGAAAAAGGCGCCGAAGGCGAAGGCGATGAGCAGCAGCTGGATGCGCCGGTCTGCGCTGATGCCGCCGATGGAATGCTGCAGGGTCTCGAACCAGCCTTTCTCCACCGTCAGGCGGTAGAGGAAAATGACGTTGAGAATGATCCAGCCGATGGGAAAGAAGCCGGTAATGATGCCGAGCCAGGTGGCTCGCAGCGCCAGCCCGGCGGGCATGGTGAATCCGATGATCGCGACGAGCAGGGCCACCACCAGGGCGATGACCGCGGCCCAATGGGCCTTCACTTTGTTGGTGGCAATGAGCACAAGCAATGTGACGACGGGAATGGCCGCCACGAGCGTCGACAGCAGGGCGCTGCCGAACGGGTCATAGACCTGGTTCCACATGGACGTCTCCTCGACATTTTTTTATATGCGGGCGGCCGTCCGGGCACCTTCCGCTACGCCGCCTCGGCATTCCGGGCGCGCGTTCGGCGGCTGTCAATACATCTTGGATGCGGGTCTGACGTGGTGGGGCGAAAACTTGGGAAAACCGCGTCTACAGCACATCTCGATGGGTAAAGGCGGCAGATTGCGTCATATTCCCTAAGGGAAATTTAGGGTGTTGTTGGCATCGACTCAGTAAGACATTGCTTGCAATAAATCTCGCTGATACCAGCCTTCACCCTTTGTCGTTTGTCCTTGCCGCGGCCTGCCGTCAGCATGGCCGTGGCCTCCCGTCCGATCCTGATTGCCCGGTGGCGCCGTGCGCGCCCTCCGGCCCGAAAGACCTTTGTCATGGCGCACCGTCACATCGCCCTTGCCGTGCTGGTCGCAGCCATCTGGGGCTTCAACTTCGTGGTCATCCGGTTCGGCCTCGACACCTTTCCGCCGATCCTGCTGACCGCCTTGCGCTTCCTGGTGGCGGCGATCCCGGCGCTGGTGGTGCGCCCGCCGGCGCTGCCGCTCGGCCGCATGGTGCTGATCGGCAGCACCTGGTTTCTCGGCCAGTTCGTGTTCGTGTTCCTGGCCATGAGCCACGGCATGCCGCCGGGCCTCGCCTCGCTGACGCTGCAGGCGCAATCCTTCTTCACCATCCTCATCGCCGCGGCGGTGCTGGGCGAGCGGCCGGTGCCGCGCCAACTGGCCGGGGTGGCGGTGGCCTTCTGCGGGCTGGGGCTCATTGGGCTGAGCGTGGGGGGCGACATGACGCTCATCGGCCTGGCGCTCACCGTGTGCGCGGCGGCCAGCTGGGCGGTGGGCAATGTGCTGATGCGCCAGAACGGGCCGGTGGACATGCTGTCCATGGTGGTGTGGCTGAGCCTGGTGCCCCCCGTGCCGGCCTTCGCCTTGTCGCTGGCCTTTGAGGGCTGGCCGGCCATTGCCGCCTCCTTCCAGCACGCCACGCTGCTGTCCTATGGCGCGGTGCTCTATCTGGCGGTGCCGACCACGTTGCTGGGCTTCGGCATCTGGGGCGGGCTGCTCAAGCGCTATCCGGCAGGAACGGTGGCGCCCTTTTCGCTGCTGGTGCCGCTGTTCGGCACGCTCTCGGCGGCGCTGATCCTGGGCGAGCGCTTCCCGCCGCTGCGCTTCGCCGGCATGGCGCTGATCGTGGCCGGCCTGCTGGTGGTGGTGCTGCCATTGGGCAAGTGGCTGCGGGGCCTGCGCCGGGCGTGAGCCGGTCCTCCATCGGATCGCCTTGCGCCTTCCGCGCCGGTTCCCACTCGCCGCCGGCGCGCTGGAGCTGTTGACAGATCCATAACCGGAGAGTTATGGATCTTGGAATGATAACTAACGAGTTATGGATTTCATGTCCGTATCGCACGAAGCGATCTTCACGGCGCTCGCCGACCCAACCCGTCGCGCCATTTTCGAACACCTCTGTCATGACGGCGCGCAGACCGTACACGCCCTGACGGCGCAGGCGGGTGTCACCCAGCCGGCGGTCTCCAAGCATCTCGGAATTCTGAAGCGCGCCGGCCTCGTGGCGGACCAGCGCAAGGGCCGGGAGACGCGCTACAGCGCTCGCCCGGCCGCCCTCGCCCCGCTGGTCGACTGGACCACCCGGATGGCGAGCTTCTGGCAGCATCGGTTCGACCGATTGGAAGACTTGCTCAAGAGGATGGACCAATGACTGACGTTGTCGACGAGATCCGCACCATCGTTATCGAACGGAAGTTCTCGCATCCGCCCGAGCGGATCTGGCGCGCACTCACCCAGCGCGACCTGATCGCGGAATGGCTCATGGCCAACGACTTCGAGCCTGCCGCCGGGCACCGTTTCCATCTGCGCGGGGACTGGGGCGCTGTGGCGTGCGAGGTGCGACAGATCGAGCCGTTCCACACCCTCGTCTACAGCTGGGATGCGCATGGCCTCGAAAGCGTCGTCACATGGACGCTCGCGCCGTCGGACGGTGGGACCCTGCTGCGCATGGCGCAGACCGGCTTCCGGCGGGATCAGGAGTCCTTCTATCAGGGGGCCCAGGCCGGCTGGACGCGCTTCTTCACCGCGCTGGACGATGTGCTCGGCCGCATGGTCTGAAGGGGCGCTTGCCGCATTCAAAGCAGAAGGCCCGGCGGGTGTCCCCGTCGGGCCTTGGTCGTTCAGGTGTTCGGCGGCCGAGCGCTCACTCCGCCGCCTGCGCCAGCGGCGCCGGCTTCACCCAGCGCAGCACCGGAGTGCGGGCGGCGCGGGTTTCGTCCAGCCGGCCACGCGGGGCATAGTGCGGGGCGCCGAGGAAGCGGGCCTTGTCCCCCGCCTTGGCGGCGAAGGCGAGGTCGCGCAAAGCGCCGATGAACAGGTCCAGGGAGGCCTTGGATTCGCTCTCCGTGGGCTCGATCAGCATGGCGCCATGGACCACGAGCGGGAAATACACCGTCATCGGGTGGTAGCCCTCGTCGATCAGCGCCTTGGCCACGTCGAGCGTGGAGAGGCCGGTGCCCTCCAGCCAGGCGTCGTCGAACAGCGCTTCGTGCATGGCGGGGCGCTCGGCGAAGGGCGCGCTCATCACATCCATCAGGCAGGCGCGGATGTAGTTGGCGGAGAGCACCGCATCCTCCGACGCCTGCTGCATGCCATCCGCCCCGTGCGACAGCATCCAGGACAACGCACGCACGAACATGCCCATCTGGCCGTGGAAAGCGCTCATGCGGCCCAGCGCCTGGGTAGCGCCCACGCTGCCTTCGTCTTCCACCAGCTTGAGCTGGTCGCCGTCCACCACCAGCGCCGGGACCGGCGCGAACGGCGCCAGCGCCTTGGACAGCACCACCGGGCCGGCGCCCGGCCCGCCGCCGCCGTGGGGGGTGGAGAAGGTCTTGTGCAGGTTGATGTGCATGGCGTCCACGCCCAACTCACCCACCTTCACCTTGCCGAGGATGGCGTTGAAATTCGCCCCGTCCGCATAGAAATAGGCGCCGGCCGCGTGCACGGCGGCGGCGATCTCCACCACGTCGCGCTCGAACAGGCCGCAGGTGTTGGGATTGGTGAGCATCAGTGCCGCCACTTCGGACGACAGTTCCGCCTTCACCGCTTCCACATCCACCGTGCCGTCGGCGCGGGCGGGAATGGACTTGACCTCATAGCCGATCGAAGCGGCGGTGGCGGGGTTGGTGCCGTGCGCACTTTCCGGCACCAGCACCAGATGGCGCTTCTGGCCGCTGGCGGCATGGGCGGCCTTGATGGCCATCATGCCGCACAATTCGCCATGGGCGCCGGCCTTGGGGGTGAAGGCCACCGCCTGCATGCCGGTGAGCGACATCAGCCAGCGCGACAGTTCGGCGATCACATCCAGCGCGCCCTGCACGGTGGAGACCGGCTGCAGCGGATGGACATCGGCAAAGCCGGGCAGGCGGGCCATCTTCTCGTTGAGGCGGGGATTGTGCTTCATGGTGCACGAGCCCAGCGGGAACAGGCCGCTGTCGATGCCGTAATTCATCCGCGACAGGCGCACGTAATGGCGCATGGCTTCCGGCTCGGCGAGGCCGGGCAAATCGAGGGGCGTGGTGCGCGCCTGCCCGCCCAGGCGTGGGGTGAAGGCGGCGGGCTCGTCCAGATCGACGCCGGTGACTTCGCGGCGACCCACTTCGAACAGCAGGCCCTCTTCCAGCTCCAGCGCGCGATTTCCGGTGAATGTGCGCGGGCCGGTGGTGTCGGAATGGGTCGTGGTGGGGCTCGTGGCCCCGCGTCCTTCGCGGTTCATGCGCGCACCTCGGAAACGGAAGTCTCCCTCCCCCCTTGCGGGGGAGGGGCGGGGAGGGGGGTCAAAAGGGTGTCGCCAAGGGCGGGTGTGCCGGAGAGCGGAGCGCGTTTCACCCCCCTCTCCAGCTCTCCCCCGCAAGGGGGGAGAGGGCGCGTCGCGCCGGCGATGATCGTGTGCGAGGTGCTCATGCCAGCACCTCGGTCAGCGCGGCGGCGAACGCGGCGCGGTCTTCATCGCTATTTATTTCGGTGGAAGCCACCAGGATCAGATCGTCATGGCCGGCCTTGGGAGCGAGGCGCGCATAAGGGACGCCGCCCAGAATGCCCTTGCCCACCAGCTTTTCCACCACGTCCGCCGCCTTGCCCGGCACGCGGATGGTGAATTCATTGAAGAAGCTGGCATTCAGCACGCTGACCCCCGGCACCTTGGCGAGCAAATCGGCCAGCGCGCAGGCATTGGCGTGGTTGATGCGGGCGAGGCGCGTGAGGCCGGCCTCCCCCAGCAGCGACAGATGGATGGTGAAGGCCAAAGCGCACAAACCGGAGTTGGTGCAGATGTTGGAGGTGGCCTTCTCGCGGCGGATATGCTGCTCGCGGGTGGAGAGCGTCAGCACGAAGCCGCGCTTGCCGTCCGCATCCACGGTCTCGCCGGCGAGGCGGCCGGGCATCTGGCGCACGAATTTTTGGCGGGTGCAGAACAGGCCCACATAAGGCCCGCCGAAGGTGAGCGGATTGCCGATGGACTGGCCTTCGCCCACCACGATGTCGGCACCCTGGGCGCCGGGGGGCTCGATGGCACCCAGCGACACCACCTCGGTGAACACCGCGATCAGCAGCGCGCCGGCCGCATGAGCCTTCTCGGCGATCGGGCGCAGGTCGTGGATGTGGCCGAACACGTCCGGGCTCTGCACCACCACGCAGGAGGTCTCGCCGTCGATGGCATCGAGATCAAAGTCGGCGCCGTCGGGGGCCGGGGGCAGGGCCACCAGGTCGTCGTCCGCATAGCGGGACAGCGTGGCGATGGTCTCGCGATAGTGCGGATGCACATTGCCGGCGATCACCGCCTTGCGGCGCTTGGTGACGCGATGGGCCATCAGCACCGCCTCGCCGGCGGCGGTGGAGCCGTCATACATCGAGGCGTTGGCCACCTCCATGCCGGTGAGCAGGGCCACCTGGGTCTGGAACTCGAACAGATATTGCAGCGTGCCCTGGGCGATTTCCGGCTGATAGGGCGTGTAGGAGGTCAGGAACTCCGAGCGCTGGATCAGATGGTCCACGGTGGCCGGCACATGATGGCGATAGGCGCCGGCACCGACGAAGAAGGGCACCGAGCCGGCAGCCACATTCTTGGCGGCGAGGCGGCCGAGCGTGCGCTCCACCTCCAGTTCGCCCTTGCGGGCCGGCAGGTCCGGCAGGCCGGGATTGAGCTTTGCTGAGGGAATATCGGCGAACAAAGCATCCACGGAGGGCACGCCGATGCGCGCCAGCATCTCCGTGCGGTCTTCCGGGGTCAAAGGCAGATAGCGCATGATGCGTCTCGGGTTCTGGCAGCGCGCGGGGCGCTAGATCAGGGAAAAGGTCGGGTTGAGGATCACCTCGCTGCGCAGCGAATTGGCCACGTAGCATTCCTCATGGGCGTGGTGGTGCAGGGCGGCATAGTCCTCGGCGCTGGGCACCTTTTCGCCGCTGAACACCACGGCGGGGTTCAGGGTGATGCGGGCCAGGAACAGCTTGCCGGCCGGGTTCGGACCCATCTCGCCCACGGCGGGATCGGTATAGCTGTCCACCCGGAAGCCGCCGCGGCGGGCGAAATCCAGGAAGAACAGCATGTGGCAGCTGGACAGAGCCCCCACGACCGCCTCTTCCGGGTCGAGGGCATCTTCGCGCGACAGCGGCACCCGCACCGAGCCGGGCGCCGATGAGCCGGGCACTTCCAGCCCGTCGAACACCAGGCGGTGGGCGCGGGGATAGCGTCCGTCGGTGAAGACGGCCTCGCCCCGCTCCCAGACGATGGTGGCAGTGTAGAGATGGCCCATGGCTCAGCCCTGGCTGGCGACGAAGGCCTTGTAGTCGTCCGCGCTCATGAGCGCGTCGAACTCGGCCGGGTTGGAGAGCTTCAGCTTCAGGAACCAGCCCTTGCCTTCGGCGTCCTCGTTCACCGTGGCGGGGGCGGATTCCAGCTCGGAGTTGACTTCCACCACCTCGCCGGAGACCGGCGCATAGACTTCGCTGGCGGCCTTCACGCTCTCGACCACGGCGGCTTCCTTGCCCTGGGCGACGGTCTTGCCCACTTCGGGCAGTTCCACGAACACCACGTCGCCCAGCTGTTCCTGGGCGTAGGTGGAGATGCCGATCACCGCCACGTCGCCTTCGAGGCGGACGTATTCATGATCCTTGGAATAACGGGTCGTCATGGCTCAAGCCCCTTTGGCTGCGGATGTCTTGCGAACGTAGCGCTGCGGCACGAACGGCGGTGTGACGATGGTGGCGGCCAACGCCTTGCCCCGGACCAGCACGTCGAGGCGGGTGCCGGGCACGGCCAAAGCCGGCGGCACATAGCCGAGCGCGATGGGCGCATTCAGCGTCGGGGCAAAGCCGCCGGAGGTGATGATGCCCACCACCTCTCCGTCCTTGGCGATTTCCGCGCCCTCGCGGGCCGGCGCGCGGCCGTCGAAGGTGAGGCCGACGCGCACGCGGGCGGGGCCGTCCTTCAGTTCGCGCTGGATGCGCGCGGCGCCGGGGAAGCCCCCTTCCTCGCGGCGGCGCTTCTGGATCGACCACACCAGCGCGCCTTCCACCGGCGAGGTGGTGGTGTCGATGTCATGGCCATAGAGGCACAGGCCCGCTTCCAGGCGCAGGCTGTCGCGGGCGCCGAGGCCGATGGGCTTCACTTCGGGCTCGGCTAGTAAAGCGTTCCAAAGGGTGACGGCATCGGCGTCGGCCACCGAGATCTCATAACCGTCCTCGCCGGTATAGCCGGAGCGGGAGATGCCGACGGGAATGCCGTCGAAGGTGGTGGCGATCACCGCCATGAAGGCCATGTCGGCGGTGCCCAGCGCATGGCGCGCCATGACGTCCACGGCCTTGGGGCCTTGGAGGGCCAGCAGCGCGCGGTCGTCGTAGGTGACGAGGCGCACATCGGCGGGCAGATGGGCGGAGATATGGGCATAATCGGCGCCCTTGCAGGCGGCGTTGACCACCAGCAGCAAGGTGCCGTCCAAGGCCGGATCCAGCGGCCGGGCGACCATGAGGTCGTCGAGGATGCCGCCGTCGTCCGCCAGCAATTGCGAATAGCGCTGCTGGCCGGGCTTGAGATGGAGCATGTCCGCCGGCACCAGCGCTTCCAAAGCGCGGGCGGTGGTGGCGTGATCGGGGCCGATCAGCGCCGCCTGGCCCATGTGCGAGACATCGAACAGGCCCGCGCGCTCGCGGGTCCAATTGTGCTCGGTGAGGATGCCGGTGGGATATTGCACCGGCATCTCATAGCCGGCGAACGGCACCAGTCGGGCGCCGAGCGCCGCATGGGCCGCCTGCAATGGGGTCTTCAACAGGGGCAGGCTGTCGTCATGCGACATGCAGAGGTTCCGCGATCAGGCGCCAAAAAGTACGGATCATGGTGATCCGTGCGGCGCCCCCTCTGTCGCAGGAACCTGAGAGATTCACCTCTGCGCCGACGGCTAGAGGCCGAGCGCGCGGGTTTACTCCTTCGGTGAGTCGCTGGACGTCGCTCTTCCGGGACGGCAGGCATCACGCCACGCCGCTCCGGACAGCGCCGCGTCCGCGACTGCTTTCCAGAGGCTCGTCCCCCTGCGGCCCTTGTTGCCTGAGCGGTTCCGGGGCGGTTGCGCCTTCGGCGCCGGATCCCCGCAACATGCGGCTCTCCGGTCTCTCCCGCAGGGATCATCCGAATGACGGTGGTTGACCACCGTCGCGTTGCAGCATAGGCGATTAGCCGCCGCCGTCAATTCGGCGGCGGCGGCTATCCTCGCTTATTGCGTGGGCGGCGGACCGAAGGTGTTGGGGGTCGGGCCGACGGCGCCGCCGGCGGGCGGGGCGGAGAAGGTGGGCGCCGGGCCAAACGTGTCGCTGGTGGGCGCGCCGGTGCTGGCGGGGGCGGCACGGGTCGCGGCGGGCGCCGCAGCGGCGGGAGCTTCGGCCGGTTGCGCCGTGGCGGCCGGGCGGGGCGTTGCCGGGCGCGGCCGGGACGGGCGGGCGGCGGCGGGTTCGCCCTTGGAGTCGAAGCCCACATAGATAATGTAGCGGTCCAGCTCGTCGAGCTTTTCCTTGGGCGGCATGGGCAGGGCGATGCCGTCTTCCACCACCGCAAAGCCGGCCTGGGTCTCGCCCGCCGGCACCTGCACCGGCACGGTGAAGAATTTGGTCTGGATGGTCTTGGGGTTCGGGCCTTCGGCCACCAAGGCGACGCGGATCGGCACCGAGAAGGCGCCGGGGGTGCCCTTGTCGCCCAGCAGCACGCGGCCTTCGATGCCCACCTTGATGGTCATGACGCCATTGGCCACGTTGCACTCGCGGGCGATGTTACCGAGCGTGCCCTGGGCCCGCAGACCGCCGCCGGCCGCCGGCACCTGCCAGGCAGAGGCGCCGGAGCGCACCGTGGCGGGGGGGCAGGTCACCTGGTTGGCGTCGAGCGCGTCACCGCCGGCCACCGTGGTGCCCGATGGCGAGACCGGTCCGGTGGCGGCCGCCGTGTCCACCGTGGTGCCCGGGGCGCCGAACGTTCCCTGCGAATTGAAACCCGCGCAGCCCGCCAGCGCGAAGGCCAACGCGCCGCCGGCCAGAATGCGGGTGGGCAGGGCGGCGTTAAGCGCCAGACGCATGTCACCTCCTCCAAGACCCTGAGGCAGACCGTTCGTGCCGGCGATCCGGCAGGCGATGTCTGAGCCTCTCTCATATTCAAAGGCGGGAAAGCCCGGCGGGGTCGCGTGATCCCTGGGGCGTTCCGGCTCTAAACGGGCAGGGTATATAACAAAAAGTAAACGGGATGGGGGAGGGGGCAGCCACGCTTGGGGGCCTGCGCGGCCGGATCAGTGGTTTTATGGTTACCGCCGATCCGTCCGCACAGCCCGGCCACGGGCCAGCCGTCACCCGCCGGAGAGGCCGGTCGGCTTGCCCACCACAACGGTCAGCGTGCTCTTGGCCCCGGCGAGGCGCTGCGCCACCCGCTTGAGGTCCGCGAGGGTCACTGCCTCGATGAGATCGTTGCGGCGGTCGATATAATCGATCCCCAGCCGGTCGATCTGGATCTGGAGCAACTGCCCCGCCACCTTCGACGAGGTGTCGAAGCGCAGGGCATAGCTGCCCTTCAGATAGGCCTTGGCCTCGTCCAGTTCCGCCTGGGTCGGCCCCTGGTCGAGGATCTGGCGGAACTCATCGGCGATGATCTTGATGGATTCCGCGGTGCGCTCGTTCTTGGTGGCGGTGCCGGCGAACCACAGGCCCGCATGCTCCAGCGCCACCTGGTAGGAATAGACCGAATACGCCAGCCCGCGGGCCTCGCGCACTTCCTTGAACAGGCGCGAGGAGAACGCGCTGCCACCGAGGATGTGGTTGAGCACATATGCGGCGATGAAGTCGGGGTCCTGCCGCTCCAGCCCGTCGGTGCCGATCATGACCACCGACTGGGACACGTCCAGCGGCACCACGTCCACGGTGCCGAGGCCCTTGGGAGTCACGTCGGGCACCGGGGTGAGCTTGGCCTTTTCCGGCAGGGCGCCGAACACCCGGTCCAGTTCCAGCCCCAGCTGCTCGGGGGTGATGTCGCCCACCACCGCCACGCGCAGATTCGACCGCGCCAGGGTGTTGGCGGCAAAGGCCGACAGGTCCGCCGTGGTGATGGTGGGCACGCTGGCCAGCGTGCCGTCCACCGGGCGGCCATAGGGATGATTGGGGAAGGCGAGGGCAAACCAGCGCTCGCTGGCGATATTGTTGGGCTCGGTGGAGCGGCGGCGCAGCGCCGCCAGCTGCGCGGTGCGGATGCGCTCGATGGCTTCGGTGTCAAAGCGCGGATGGGTCACCGCCAGGCGCAGCAGGTCGAAGGCCGCTTCCCGGTTCTCGGACAGGGTCCGCACCGAGCCGCGCATCTCATCGCGATTGGCGTCGAAATGCAGCTCGATGGCCTTGTCCGCCAGGGTGCGATGGAAGGCTTCGGCGTCCATGTCCCCGGCGCCTTCGTCCAGCAGCGAGGCGGCGAGGCTGGCAACGCCGGGCGTCTGCGCCGGATCCTGGCTGGCGCCGCCGAGGAAAGCGAACTCCATGGCCACCAGCGGCAGGGTGGTGTCATGCACCAGCCAGGCTTCGATGCCGTGCGGACTGGTGACCTTGATGATGCGCGTGGTCTGTGACTGGGCCGGCGCGGGCGTGACGAGGGAGAGCGACATGATGACCATCGACAGGAGAAAAACGGCGGCGGCGCCCGCAGGCAAGAGCCGCAAACGGGTGGGCGCGCGCCTCACGAGCGGTTCTCCGGGGCGACCTTGGCCGGCGCCGGGGCGGCGGCCGCGGGGGTGAGATAGCCGGTCACGGCGCGGCGCAGCACCAGATACTGGGCGGCCGCCTGCTTCACCTGCGCGGCGGTCACCGCCTTGACCCGATCCGGCCAGGCATTCACCTCGTCGACGCTCACCCCGGTGGCCCAGGAGGCGCCATAGATGCGGGCCAGCGTCGCCTGATTGTCGCGGGCATAGATCGCGTCCGCGGTGAGGCGGGTCTTGGCGCGGGCCAGCTCCACTTCGTCCGGGCCGGTGGCGGCGAACTTGGCGATCAGGTCGTCCAGCGCGGCTTCCAAGGTCTCCAGCGTCACGCCGGGACGGGGCGAGGCGGAAAAGCCGAAGCGGGTCTCGTCATAGGCCGTGCCCTGATACCAGGCACCGGCGCCAGCGGCGAGGCCCTGCTCCACCACCAGCGCGCGATAGAGGCGGCCGGTCTGGCCACCGCCGAGGATCTGGGCGAGCACGTCCAGCGCCTCGCTTTCGTGATCCTTGGCCGTGCGGTAGGAGGGCACCAGATAGGAGCGCTGCAGGCTCGGCTGGGCCACGCGGGCATCGCTCAGCGACACCCGGCGATGGGCCTGGGGCTCGGGCTCCTGCGGGCGGTTGCGCGGCGGCGTGTCGGCGCGGGCCACCTTGCCGTAGGTCTCCTCCGCCAAGGCGCGCACGGCTTCGGGCTCCACATCGCCCGCCACCACCAGCACGGCATTGTTGGGGGCATAGAAGCGGCGATAAAAGGCCAGCGCATCCTCGCGGTTGAGCTGCTTGATCTCGTGCTCCCAGCCGATGATCGGGTGCTGGTAGGGATGGTTCACGTAAGTAGTGGCCTGGAGCGCCTCGCCCAGGCGCGCGCCGGGATCGTTGTCGGTGCGCATGCGGCGCTCTTCCAGCACCACGTCGCGCTCAGGCAGCACCACCGCGTCGGTGAGCACGAGGCCGGTCATGCGGTCGGCCTCGAAGGCCATCACGCTCTTCAGATGGTCCTTGGCGACCCGCTGAAAATAGGAGGTGTAGTCGGTGGAGGTGAAGGCATTCTCCTGCCCGCCCAGCCGCGCCACTTCCGCCGAGAACACGCCGGGGGCGTTCTTCTCGGTGCCCTTGAACATCAGATGTTCGAGGAAGTGCGCGATGCCGGACTTGCCGGGCTGCTCGTCCGCCGAGCCCACCTTGTACCACACCATGTGGGTGACCACCGGGGTGCGGTGATCGGGGATCACCATCACCTTGAAGCCGTTGGTGAGCTCATACTGCGCCACCTCGGGACCGGCGGCGGAAGCATGGGAGACCGCGGCTGCGGCTCCAGCGGCGGCAATGATGGCGACCATGGCGAGGCGTCTCACGTTCACGGGGCGGTTCCACGGCGCGGCAGGGCGACCGCGCACCTGAGAGAAATAGGCAGGGGATGAGGTCTCGCCAAGATGCGCGGCGCCGCGGCAGAACCGCCGGGGCGCAGGGCTATGGCAAACGGGGGCTTGGCGGGGACACCGGACGGCCGGCGGGCAGCTGGCCCAGACCACGCGACCGGAGGAGGCGCGGCGCGATCAGGCGCGCCATGCCCGTCTCCAGGGACGCGCCGGTCGAACGCAAGGACGAGGCAACGGGCAACGGGAAACAGATCAACCGGCGATGAGGCTGGCCCATCCGCGGCGGTTGATCCGCACTGCCCGATTGCCGGCCGCGTCACTGGCGGTCAAACAGGGTCGGGAACTTGAACGGCTCGTTCTTCTTCTCGACCACGCCATAGGGCGCGTTCGGCGCCGGGGTCTGATAGCCCGGCGGCGGCTGGGTGATGCTTTCCCGCTCCGGCTCGCCATTGAAGGCGATGGGCTTCTCGTCCGATGGCGTGATGCCGAACCAGGACTTGAAGCCGAGCTCGCTCGGCAGCACCACGTCGCGCTTGCTCTCCGAACCCACCGGGGTGTTGTCCGCCGGCGTATTGGCGTTCTTCTTGCGCAGGGCGCCCTTGTTCAACTCGCTGGGCAGCAGCACGTCGCGGGTGCTGCCGGCGCCCACCGGCTTGTTGTCCACCGCATTGGCCTGCTGCGCCCGGAGCACGTCCGGATCCTTGGGCCAGTTGGGCAGGCTGGAGGAGGGCGCGGTCTGCGGCGCGGGCAGATTGGACCCGACCGCGGGGGGCACCACCAAGGGCGCGCGCTCGCGATACTGAATGTCGGGCTTCTGCGGGTCGGTCAGGCCGAGCGCGGACAAGGTGTTGTTGATGAAATCCGATTCCACCGCCTGCGCGGCGGCCGGGCCGGAGCTGGCGACCATCACCGGCAGCGCGGCAACAGCGGACGCGCCGAGCAGAGCCGCACGCAGCCTGGAGGTCATTGGTGACCGTCTCATGATCTTACGCATGCATCCTTTCCCACTTTCTCGGACCGTCCACCGTCAACTCCTGGTCCAGGAGGCACAGCTTTCAGCAATATCCACTCGTGCCAGCCTAGACCGGCGGGTGGCCGGTCTGATCGGAAGCTGCCTTAGGGCTCGCCCCTGAGGGCGGCGTTTTTGAGGCGCGGGCGAAGATTGCATCATAAAGCAGGACAATCACGCCCACAACGACCGCCACATCGGCGACGTTGAACACGTACCAATGGTATCCCATGGCGTGCAGCGAGACGAAATCGAACACCGCGCCATAGACCACCCGGTCCACCGCATTGCCGATGGCCCCGCCGATGAGGAGGCCCAGCGCCAGCGCTTCCACCTTGCGGGCGGTGCGGGCCAGCCAGACGGCAAAGCCGATGGCAGCTCCCACTTTGATGGCCACCAGCACCCACCGCCCGGTCTCTCCCTGCGGAAACAGGCCGTAGCTGATGCCCGCATTCCACAGCACCACGAAGTCCAGGAACGGGGTGATGACATGCATCGGCCCCGACCAATTATCCGACCAGGCCAGGACGGCCGTCTTGGTGCCCTGGTCGAGAACCAGGACCACAAAGGCCACGAGGACGCCGAGCCGGATCGTGGACATTGGCTACTCCGCCGCCGCGCGGGCGTTGAATTCGCGCAGCGCCTGCGCATCGCGCGGGGTCACGTCGGGATAGTCCGGATCGGCGCCGACGTCGGGCGAGACCTTCCAGGAGCGGGCGCACTTGCGGCCCACCGCCAGGGCCGGCACCACCGCCACGCCGGGCACGTCATCCAGGCGGAAGGCGTCGGCCGGACCCTCGCCCGGCTCAAGGGTGGCTGAGCTGGTGATGCAGATTTCCGCCAGATCCAGCCCGTCCAGCGCCTCGGCCAGGGCCGGGTCGGCGATATAGACCACGGGACCGGCCTCCAGCGACGAGCCGATGCGCTTGGCGGCGCGCTCGGGCTCCAGGGCGCCGAGCACCACGCGGCGCACCTGCCGCACCTTGCGCCACTGGTCGGCCAGCGCGTCATCCCGCCACTCCGCCGGGGTGGCGGGGAATGTCAGCAGATGCACCGAGCCGTCCTGTGACCCGGTGCGGGCGATGAACGCCTCCTCGCAGGTGAACGGCAGGATCGGCGCCAGCCAGGTGACGAGGCGCTCGAACACTTCGTTTAGAACGGTGAGGGAGGCCCGGCGCGTCAGCGACGAGATCGGGTCGCAATAGAGCGCGTCCTTGCGCACGTCGAAATAGAAGGCCGACAGATCGGTGGTCATGAACACCGTCAGCAAAGCGTGGACCTTCTTATAATCGAAGGTGCCATAGGCCTCGCGGATCTGCCCGTCCAGCTCGCTGAGGCGATGCAGCACCAGACGCTCCAGCGCCGGCATGTCGGCGAACGCCACCTGCTCGGCGGGGTGGTAATGGTGCAGCGAGCCCAGCAGCCAGCGGATGGTGTTGCGCAGCTTGCGATAGGTGTCGGCGGTGCTCTTGATGATTTCCGGGCCGATGCGCAGATCGTCCGCATAGTCCGAGGCACACACCCACAGCCGCAGGATGTCGGCGCCGGAGGTCTTGATGACCTCCTGCGGGGCGACCACGTTGCCCAGCGACTTGGACATCTTGCGCCCGTCCTCGTCCAGCACGAAGCCGTGGGTCAGCACCGCGTCATAGGGCGGGCGGCCGCGGGTGCCGCAGCTTTCCAGCAAGGACGAGTGGAACCAGCCGCGATGCTGGTCGGAGCCTTCCAGATACATCACCCGGTCGGGGCCGTCGGGGACGCGGTTTGTCTTTAGGTCCGGGCGCACGTCCAGCACGAAAGCGTGGGTGGAGCCAGAATCGAACCACACGTCGAGAATGTCGTCCACCTTCACCCAGCCCTCGGTGCCGCGCTCGCGCAGGAAACGCTCGCGGGCGCCGGGCTGGTACCAGGCATCCGCCCCTTCCACCTCGAAGGCGGCGGCGATGCGGTCGTTCACATGGCTGTCGTGCAGGATCTCCACCGAGCCGTCGCCCACTTCGCGCACGAACACGGTGATGGGCACACCCCAGGCGCGTTGGCGCGAGACCACCCAATCCGGGCGGCTGGCGATCATGCCATTGATGCGGTTCTCGCCGGCGGCGGGGACCCATTCCACGGTCTTGATGCCGGCGAGCGCTCGGGCGCGCAGGGTGTCGCCGGTATTGTCGCCGATGCCGCGCGGGGTCACGGATGGCGCCCCCGCCGGCTGGTGGATCACCTGGTCCATGGCGATGAACCATTGCGGCGTATTGCGGAAGATCACCGGCTTCTTGGAACGCCAGGAGTGCGGATACTGGTGCTTCAGCCGACCGCGGGCCAACAGATTGCCCGCCGCCACCAGAGCGTCGATGACCGCCTGGTTGGCATCGCCCTTCTCGCCCTTCTCGGTGATGACGCGCTTGCCCTCGAAGCCGGGCGCCTGGGCGGTGTAGAAGCTGTCTGCATCCACCGTATAGGGGATCGCCGGATTGATGCCGCGCTCCTCCAGCCAGCGACGATGCTGGGTCCAGATCTCGAAATCCTCGCGGCCATGGCCGGGGGCGGTGTGGACGAAGCCGGTGCCGGTGTCGTCTGTGACGTGGTCGCCTTCCAGCAGCGGCACCTGGAAGTCATAGCCGCGCCCGGCGAGCGGGTGGGCGGTGACGAGGCCGGAGAGAACCTCGGCGGGAACATCGCCGATCCGGGCATAGGACGTGACGCGGGCGGACTTGAACACGTCGTCCGCCAGCTTGTCGGCAAGGATCAGCTTGTCGCCGGCCTTGGCCCAATTGTCGCCGGGGGCTTCGGTGACCTCATAGAGGCCGTAGGCGATCTTGCCGGAAAAGGAGATGGCCCGGTTGCCCGGCATGGTCCAGGGCGTGGTGGTCCAGATGACCACGCTGGTTCCCGCAAGGCCTTCACCCTGAACCGGAAACTTCACCCACACCGTATCGGACGTGTGGTCGTGATACTCCACCTCGGCCTCGGCGAGAGCCGTCTTCTCCACCACCGACCACATCACCGGCTTGGAGCCGCGATAGAGCAGGCCGTTCTCGGCGAACTTCATGATCTCGCGGGCGATCTGCGCCTCGCCGAGGAAGCTCATGGTGGTGTAGGGGTGATCCCAATCACCTTCCACGCCCAGGCGCTTGAATTCGGTGCGCTGCACGTCCAGCCAATGCTCGGCATAGGCGCGGCACTCCTGACGGAAGGCGATCATAGCCGTGGAATCCGTCATGTCGGGCTTGGACTTGCCCTTCTTGCGGTAGTTCTCTTCCTCGATCTTCCATTCGATCGGCAGGCCGTGGCAGTCCCAGCCCGGCACATAGTTGGAATCGAACCCCAGCATCTGCTGCGAGCGCGTCACCACGTCCTTCAGGATCTTGTTCAGCGCGTGGCCGATGTGGATGTTGCCGTTGGCATAGGGCGGGCCGTCATGCAGCACGAAGCGCGGGCGGCCCTGGCCGTCCTCGCGCAGGCGTTGGTAGAGGCCGAGGCGCGCCCAGCGCTCCAGCAGTTCCGGCTCCTTCTGCGGCAGCCCGCCGCGCATGGGGAAGGCGGTCTGCGGCAGGAACAGGGTGGCCGCATAGTCCACGGCGTCGGACGGCGTCTTGTCGGTCATGGGTTCAGGCTCGGAATAGGGATCGATGCGTCGGGAGCGTCACGGCCCGGCTGACCCCGCGCGCGCTCAGGCGCGGCGGCGGGGTGCCGGGCGGATAATTCGCGATGACGCAACGTGAGGTGCGGTCCCGAAGGACGTCCAAAAGGCCATGGTCGGCTTCTAGCAGGCGCACCGGCGCGGGAAAAGGGTCGATTCGCGCGCACCCTTGGGCGACCGGCGGGCGGCGCCGTCGTCGCGGCCCTGAAACGATCGAAGCCCCGGCTCGGGAGCCAGGGCTTCGTCTTCCCCTCTTTTTATGTACTGGCGGGCCGGCGGAGCGGTCCGCGAACGGGTGGGGCGGCGCCGCACGCGCCGCCCGACGTCCTCAGCTGTGGTAG
This sequence comes from Azorhizobium sp., assembly GCA_965227945.1. GTDB lineage: Bacteria > Pseudomonadota > Alphaproteobacteria > Rhizobiales > Xanthobacteraceae > Azorhizobium. The sequence continues at coordinate 2,092,868 of CBDDGQ010000006.1, forward strand.
GCGCGCTCGCCGTGCTCGGTGATGTCCAAGCCCTCGCGCTCCTTCTCCACCGTGGCGCGCAGGCCGACGACGGCGTGCACGATGTAGTAGAGGATGGCCGAGCCGACGCCCGACCACACCAGGGTGATGAGCACGGCCTTCACCTGAGCGATCAGCTGAACGGTCATGTCATAATCGGCCACCTTGCCGATGGTGTAGTCGTAGATGCCCGTGCCGCCGAGGGCGGGGCTCACCACGATACCGGTGGCGATGGCGCCGAAGATGCCGCCGATGCAGTGGACGCCGAAGACGTCCAGGCTGTCGTCGTAACCGAAGGCGTTCTTCACGGTGGTGCAGAAGAAGAAGCAGAGCACGCCGACGATGAGGCCCGAAACCAGGGCGCCCATGATGCCGGCGAAGCCCGCCATCGGGGTGACGGCCACGAGGCCGGCGATGGCGCCGGACACGACGCCCAGCATGGAGGGCTTACCCTTGGCGAGCCATTCCACGATCATCCAGGACAGAGCGGCAGCGCAGGTGGCGATGAAGGTGTTCATCATGGCCAGAGCGGTGACGCCATTGGCTTCCAGGTTGGAGCCGGCGTTGAAGCCGAACCAGCCGACCCACAGCAGGCCGGCGCCGACCAGGGTGAGGGTGAGCGAGTGGGGCGAGAACGCCTCTTTGCCGAAGCCCGTCCGCTTGCCGACGATGAGGCAGCCCACGAACGCCGCGATACCGGCATTGATGTGCACCACGGTGCCGCCCGCGAAGTCGATGGCGCCGATCTTGTAGATGTAGCCAGCGTCCGCAAGCACGGCGTCCAGCGCCGCCTGAGCGGCCGCCTTGCCACCGGCGTCGGCGGCAGCCAGAGCCTTGACGGCGGCGTCAACCGCGTCCGGGCCGGCCCAGTACCAAACCATGTGGGCGATCGGGAAGTAGATGAAGGTGACCCACAGCGGCACGAACAGCACGATGGCGGAGAACTTCACGCGTTCAGCGAACGCACCGAAGATCAGCGCCGGGGTGATCATGGCGAAGGTCATCTGGAAGGCGATGAACACCATTTCCGGGATGTTGACGCCCACCGAGAAGGTGCCGGTGGCCGAATCCGGGGTGACGCCCTTGAGGAACGCCTTGGTGAAGCCGCCGACGAAGTCGGAGCCGCCGGTGAAGGCGAGCGAATAGCCGTAGAGCACCCAGATCACGCCGACGATGGCGACGGTGTAGAACACCTGCATCAGGATCGAAAGCATGTTCTTGCCGCGCACGAGGCCGCCATAGAACAGACCCAGGCCCGGGATGGACATCATCAGCACCAGGGCCGAGGCCGTCAGCATCCAGGCGGTATCGCCCTTGTTGATGGGGGGCACGGCCGCGACTGCCGCCGCTGCAGCATCCGCCGCCGGGGCGGCGGTCTGCGCCAAAGCGGGCAGGGCCAGCGCCGCCGCGGCAAGAAGCGTGGGAATGCCCACGCGGGACCACGTCTTGAACGTCATGGAAGAAGGCTCCGTGAAATGAGGAAAGCTCAAAGGGCGTCGGCGTCGGTCTCACCGGTGCGGATGCGCACCGCGTGATCGATCTGGAAAACGAAAATCTTTCCGTCGCCGATCTGGCCGGTCTTGGCGGAGGCCGTGATGGCTTCGACCACCTTGGCCACCTGGTCGGAGGGAACGGCCACCTCGATCTTCAGCTTCGGCAGGAAGCTGACGGCATATTCCGCGCCGCGATAGATTTCCGTGTGGCCCTTCTGGCGGCCGTACCCCTTCACTTCAGTGACGGTCAGCCCGTGCACTCCGATACCGGTGAGGGCATCGCGCACCTCCTCCAGCTTGAACGGCTTGATGATGGCCATGACGATCTTCATGGATCGGTCCCTGTCCCCGTAATGCCCCCACGATCCTGTGGACCCGGTTGGCGTTTCTCTCAGGCTTCGCCGAGCGGGACGGGGAAATCCGCGCCGCAGCTGACAAGCCCCGAGAACAGGGAATCAAGGATTGTGCCAAGTGACCGGACTCAGCGTGCGGCGTGCTTATTTTCTCGCCATGCCCCTTCCGGTCACGGCGATGCCGCCAGTCGGTCGCTATTTTTGCCTATTATGTGGACTTGTTGCTTACGCTTTAGGCTCTTGGGGTAACAGGAAACGGGTGAGCCCCTCCTGCGCTGCCGAAGCGACCAGCACGCCGTCGCGGCTAAACAGCTCGCCCCGGCAGAAACCCCGGGCGCCCTGGGCCGACGGGCTGTCCTGGATATAGAGCAGCCACTCGTCAGCACGGAACGGCCGGTGGAACCACAAGGCATGGTCCAGGCTGGCCACTTGCAGGTCGGTGTCGAACACGCTGCGGCCGTGCGGAATCAGGGCCGCCTGCAGCAGCGAGAGGTCGGACGCATAGGCCAGCACCGCCTGGTGGATGGCGACATCGTCCGGCAGCGGGTCGCGGGTGCGCACCCAGATGCCCGGCCGCGCCAGCGACGGCTTGCCGGCCAGGAACGAGGGGTCGATGCCGATGGGTTTGACCTCCAGCGGCCGCAGCGCCATCCAGTCCCGCGCCGCCGCCTGGGGGAAGCGGGCCAGCAGCTTTTCGCGCCAGGCGGCATCGGAGGGCAGGTCCTCCGGCGGCGGCACGTCCGGCATCGCGGACTGGTGCTCAAGCCCCTGTTCCGCCTTGTGAAACGACACGGCCATGGAAAAGATGGCCTTGCCGTGCTGGATCCCCACCACCCGCCGGGTGGTGAAGCTGCCGCCGTCGCGGATGCGGTCCACCTCATAGATGATGGGGACCTTGGGATCGCCCCCCAGCAGGAAATAGCCGTGCAGCGAATGGGCGAGGCGGTCGCCCTCCACGGTGCGCTGGGCCGCCACCAGGGATTGCGCCACCACCTGGCCGCCGAACACCCGCCCGCCCCCGGGCGTGCCGCTGCGACCCCGGAACAGATTGATCTCCAGCCGCTCCAGATCGAGGATGGCGAGCAAAGCTTCGACGTCGGTCATGGGTGGTCAACTCGCGGCGGAGAGGCAGGGGCGCCTGCTGCGAACCAGCCACGGCGGGCGGCGCCCCGTCAAGACCGCCGGCCGCAGACGGCCGGGAAGGGTGGCACGGGCCACCCGAGAGCCGCCACAGGCGGCGAGGAGAGGGTCATGGGTGACGAGCGCAGAGCCTTTGCGGGCGATCCCGCCAACCAGGCGCCGGCGGAGAGCGCCGATGTGGTCATCGCCGGCGGCGGGCTGGCCGGCCTCAGCCTGGCGTTGGCGCTGAAGGAGGGCCTCGGGCGGGATGCGGCCATCACCGTCTACGATCCCGGCTTCGGCCGCCCGCTCACCGGCGACCAGCGCTGCTCGGCCATTGCCGCGGGCGCGCGCCGGCTGCTGACCGTGCTGGGTGTCTGGGAGGAGGTGGCTGCCTCCGCCCAGCCCATGCGCACCATGGTGGTGACCGACAGCCGCACCCGCGACGTCGCCCGCCCGGTATTTCTCACCTTCGACGGCGACGTGGAGCCCGGCGAGCCGTTCGCCTACATGGTGCCCAATGCGGTGCTCCAGGGCGCCCTGACCCGCGCGGCGCAAGCGGCTGGCATCGACATGCGGGCTGCGCCCGTGGCCGATTTTGCTGCCGCGCGCTCCGGCGTCACCGTGACCGGCGGCGACGGGGCGCGGCTGCGCGCCAGTTTGCTGGTGGCCTGCGATGGCGCCAAGTCGCGGCTGCGCAGCCTCGCCGGCATCACCACCGTGGCCTGGGGCTATGGCCAGTCGGCGATCACCTTCACCGTGGAGCACGAGCGCCCGCACCAGGGCGAGGCGGTGGAGCATTTCCTGCCCGCCGGCCCGTTCGCGACCCTGCCCTTGCCGGGCAATCGCGCCTCCATCGTCTGGACCGAGCGCACCGCCGATGCCCAGCGCATGGTGGAGCTGGAGGACTATCGCTTCCAGGAAGAGCTGGAGCAGCGCTTCGGTCTGGCGCTGGGCTGGGTCAAGGCGGAGAGCAAGCCGCAGGTCTATCCCCTTGGTTTTGCTATGGCTCGCAGCTTCATCGGCGAGCGATTCGCGCTGGTGGGGGATGCCGCCCATGTCATCCATCCCATCGCCGGCCAGGGGCTGAACATGGGGCTGCGGGATGTGGCAGCTCTTGCCGAGGCGATGACCGATGCGGCCCGGGTGGGGCTGGATTTCGCCGCGCCCCAGGTGCTGGAGCGCTATCAGCGCTGGCGGCGGTTCGACACCCTCGCCATGGGGGTGGCCACCGACAGCCTGAACAAGCTTTTCTCCAATCAATCCGATGTGTTGCGGCTGGCGCGGGACGTCGGGCTGGGGATCGTCGACCGGCTGCCCAAGCTCAAGGGCCTGTTCATCCGCGATGCCGCCGGCCTCACCGGCGCAGTGCCCAAGCTGCTGCGCGGGGTGGCGCTGTAGGCGCCTGCAAGGCCTTGATCTGAAAGGGGGACGGGCGCCGTCCCCCGGTCAGCGCTTCAGTTCGTCCTCGTCCAGGCGGCGGGCTTCGTCGGACAGCATGATGGGGATGCCGTCGCGGATCGGGAAGGCGAGGCGGGCGGCGCGGGAGATCAGCTCCTGGCGGGCGCGGTCATAGTCCAGCGGCCCCTTGGTGAGGGGGCAGACCAGGATTTCCAGCAGCTTGGGGTCGACCTCATGGCCGGGGCGCTGGGTTTGGCTCATGGCTCTGTCCTTTGTTCGTCCATCCGGGGTTGGCCGTGGATGTCCCCGTTTGCAACACCGTGTCATACGCCACGTTTGCGCGACGCCGCCGAAGCTGCGCGCACCATATCCATGGGGGCAGGCCGGTCCAAGCGGTTTTGGGGCGGCCGGCCGCCCCCCGCCGTTGCCGCGATCGCGCCGTGGCTTCACCGGCGGCGATGGCAGCCATCAGCAGCTGTCGCTATTCGCTGGCACCCTCCGGGTGTAGAGCCGGCAGCCTGCGCTCCCGGCGGGGGCGTGCCACTGCGAGTCCCGCTTTATGCCCTCCGGCCCCCTTCTCTCCCGGGTTACCCTGGGATTTCTGCTCGGCTTCATCGGGGTGGTGATCTTCGGCGCCACCTTGCCGGCGACGCGGCTGGCCCTGACCGGCCTCGACCCCTGGTTCGTGACGCTGGGGCGCGCGGCGCTGGCCGGGGTGCTGGCAGCCGGCTGCCTGCTGGTGCGCCGGCGGGTGGCCTGGCGGGGACATAAGGGCGCGGTGCGGGATCTGGTGGCGGTGGCCGCCTCCCTGGTGTTCGGCTTTTCCTTCCTGATGGCGCTGGGCAGCGTCAGCGTGCCGGCCAGCCATGCGGGCGTGGTGCTGGGCCTGCTGCCGCTCGCCACCACCTTGGGGGCGATGGTGTTCTCCGGCGAGCGCCCGAGCCGCCTGTTCCTGGCGGTCAGCGCTTTGGGCGCCCTGCTGGTGGCGGTGTTCGCCGCCCGCAACGGCGGCGCCGATCGCTTCGGCCAGGGCGATCTGCTGCTGCTGGCCTCGGTGGTGGCCTGCGGCATCGGCTATCCGCTCAGCGCCCGACTGGCGCGGGTCATGGAGGGCTGGGAGGTGATCGCCTGGGCGCTGGTGTTCGCCTTGCCGGTGTCCCTGCCCGCGGCGCTGCTGGTGATGCCGCAGGAACTGGCCGCGGTGCCGGGGCCGGCGTGGGCCGGCTTTCTCTATGTGGCGGTGATGAGCCAGTTCGTCGGGTTCTTCTTCTGGAACGCGGGGCTGGCCATGGGCGGGGTGGCCCGGGTGGCGCAGGTGCAATTGCTGCAGACCTTCGTCACCGTGGCGTTGGCCTGGCCAGTGAATGGCGAGCCGCTGGATGTGGAGACCGCGCTGTTCGCAGCGGCCGTGGTGGCCGTGGTGGCGCTGGGCCGCAAAGCGAAGGTGACCGCGGCGGCGCCCACCGGCTAAAGGCGTCCGCCGCGCGTGTGGTGGCCCCCTTTGCCACCTCTGGGACCGCGTCACTATGATCGCATAGGGCAGTGCAGCTTTAGCTTATGGCTAGCGATGCATTTCCGCGCCGGGCCATCTTCAGCGTGACCATCGCCCATTTTCTGACCACCCGCCTCCATCATGTGCTCGAGCCCTGCCAATGCGCCCTGCGCCAGGGCCGGCTGCGGGATTTCGACCTGGGCGCCGCCGCGCCGGTGGCGGCGGTGCGGCTATGCCTGGAGTGCGCAGGCGCGCACGCGGTGTGCGCCTGGGGCGTGGCGGACACGCGGGCGTTCCATGATCGCTATCGGCAGCGCCGGGGGCCGGCCAATCGCCTGCGGCCGACCGCCATGCTGCTGGACTTGGAGCGCTTCGCCACCGCCGCGGCGTTCACGCAGGCGGTCTCCAAGCGCTCCCATGGCAACATCCCGCGGGCGGAGAAGAAGGCGATCCGCCAGGGCATCACCGTCATGCCCATCGCGCCGTCCAGCTACGCGGCGAGCATTGCCGGCATCGCCGCCTCCAAGCGCATGCGCTCCGGCGGCCCGGTGCTGGCCGCCTGGTTCAAGCCCCAAGCGGGGCTGGGGGACACCGGTCATCCGCCGGCCCTGCCGCATTGCCCGGAGCATTGGGCGCTGTCCTGGGGGGCGTTCATCGTGGAGGCGGGGGCGCCGCGGCTGATTGCCCATCTGACCTTGGTGCGGGTGGGGGACCTGTGCCGCACCCTGGAGGTCATGACCCATGGGGATTATCTCAAGACCGGCGCCATGAAGCTCTTGTTCCTGCAGCAGATCCGCTGGCTGCTGGGGCGGGAGGCTGCGGAGGTCCAAGGCGTGCGCCATCTGATGTATGGGGCGCTGGAGCATGGCGGCGACGGCCTGCACGAATGGAAGCGCCTGATGGGCTTTGCCCCGGCCAAACTGAGCTTTGCCGAGCCGGAGCTCCGGCTGGCCGCCTGAGGTCTGTTGCCGGGTCTCCGACCGCAGACGCCGGCCTCCCGTTCCCTCGGCGGACGGCATCCGCGTGACGCAGCCGCCGGGGCGAGGCGCGTCCCCACGTCAGGGTGGCCCCGTCGCCGGCCGAACCGGAGACGGGGCGACGCCGATCTCAGTCGTCGAGGCCCAGGGTCGGTTCGGCGCGCCGTTCCAGCACGCCGCGGATGGCGTCCAGCAGGTCGGCTTCCTTGACCGAGAACTGGGCCGGGCGGGCGGCGCGATATTCCGCATGGTCGGAGATGCCGGCGGCGATCTTGGCGCCTTCCACCAGATCCTTGATCTGGACCTCCCCGGCCTCTTTCTCGTTGGAGCCCTGGATGACCACGGCGGGGGCGCCGCGCTTGTCGGCATATTTCATCTGCGCCTTCATGCCGGCGCCGCCGAGATACATCTCCGCGCGGATGCCGTGCGAGCGCAGGGTCGCCACCATGGCCATATAGTCCGCCACCCGGTCGCGATCCATCACCAGCACCACCACCGGGCCGACCTTCGCATCGCATTCCATTTTGCCCAGGTGGGCGAGGGCATGCAGCAGGCGCGACACGCCGATGGAGAAGCCCGTGGCCGGCACCGGCTCGCCGCGGAAGCGGGCGACCAGGCCATCATAGCGCCCGCCGCCGGCCACCGAGCCGAAGCGCACCGGGCGGCCGTCTTCATCCTTCACCTGGAAGGTGAGTTCGGCCTCATAGACCGGGCCGGTGTAATATTCGAGGCCGCGCACCACCGAGGGATCGATGACGATGCGCCCGTCGTCATAGCCGGCGGCGGCCACCAGAGCGGCGATGTCGCGCAGTTCGGTGAGGCCGGCCTTGCCGGCTTCACTGTCGCCAACCACGGCATCGAGCTTGGCGAGGCCGGCAACGCCGGTGCCGGCGCTGACGAAGGCGAGCACCTTGTCGATGGCCTCGGCCTCAAGCCCGGCGCCCTTGGTGAAGTCGCCGCTCTTGGCTTCGGGATTCTCCCAGCGGCCGGCGCCCAGAAGGTCGCGCACGCCGTCGACGCCGATCTTGTCCAGCTTGTCGATGGCCCGCAGCACGGTGAGGCGGCGCCCCGCATTGGCCTCGCCGCCGAGGCCGATGGCCTCCAGCACGCCGTCCAGCACCTTGCGATTGTTGACCTTGATGACGTAGTCGCCGCGGGCGATGCCCACCGCTTCCAGCGTATCGGCGGCCATCATGCAGATCTCGGCATCGGCGGCCACCGTGGGCGCGCCCACGGTGTCGGCATCGAACTGCATGAACTGGCGGAAGCGGCCGGGGCCGGGCTTCTCATTGCGGAACACATAGCCCGAGCGATAGGAGCGATAGGGCTTGGGCAATTTGTCGAAATGCTCGGCCACATGGCGGGCCAGCGGCGCGGTGAGATCGTAGCGCAGGGAGAGCCACTGCTCGTCGTCATCCTGGAACGAGAACACGCCTTCGTTGGGCCGGTCCTGGTCGGGCAGGAACTTGCCCAGCGCGTCGGTATATTCGATCGCCGGGGTCTCGAGGCCCTCGAAGCCGTACAGTTCGTAGACCGAACGGATCTTCTCCAGCATGGCGCGGGTGGCGACCAGTTCCGCCCCGCCGCGGTCGGCGAGGCCGCGCGGCAGGCGCGCTTTCGGCTTGTTATCGGAGGCCATCACTGCCCGTCTTGGTCATTGCATCAGGAAGCCGCGTCTTAGAGCATGAGCGGGAAAAGGGGAAACCGGTTTTCGGGCGAGGTTCCAGCGGCGCTCGATCGGCGCGCGTTTCACCCCCCACCCCGACCCTCCCCCGCAAGGGGGGAGGGGGTGCGTGGCGTGGGGTGGCAGGGCTTCCGCTGCACTGGAGGCAGGGCTTTCGCCGAGCGGGCTCGGGGGGAGGATTTTTCGCCGGGCGACACCTGCCCGCCCGCGTGCGGCAGAACCCTCCCCCCTTGCGGGGGAGGGCAGGGAGGGGGGTGAAACGGCTTCCGCTGGTGGCCGCTGAGTTCTGGGACTGGCTGCCTGCTCGTCACCCGCGCCAGACCCGCCGCTCACAGCAGCCGGGGCTGGTCGTCGGCCTTGGGCGCCGGGGCGCCGTCCAGGACCTGCAGGCGATCGCCCACTGCGATGCGCCCGCCGGTGACCACCTTGGCGTAGATGCCGCAATCGGTGTGGCCATAGGCCTGCATCAGGCCCTTCACCACATTGAGGTCGCGGGCCGCCGTCTGCGGGTTCACGTTGGTGGCGGCGCAGCGCTCGGTGCGCTTGAGGATCTGCAGGCGCACGGTCGCGCCCACCGCCAGCCGGCGGCCCACCAGATCCAGTTCGGCGCCCGCCGCCCAGCCTTCCAGATGCAAATTCATGCGGAAGCGGATCGGGTCCACGGGGGCGCCCATGTGCGTCTCCAGATCCCGCACGCTGGCCAGATTGAGCAGCGACACGAAGCCGGCGCGCAGGGAATCGGTGAAGCGATGGCCGGGCGGGGCGGTGAGCACCTTCAGGGCGCCCCGGGCGTCCGCCCCCATATAAGAGGTGAGGAAGTCTTCGATGGCGGCGCGCCCCTCCGCCGTGGACAGGTCGCCGGTCGCCCGTATTTGCCCGTCCTCGGCGAGGGTGAGGGTGGAACTGGCCTGGTCATACTGGGTGCGCAGGGCGGCCAGCTTGGCGTCGCGCATCAGCACCAGGAAGGCGGTCTTCTGCTTGTATTCGGGGGCGGCGGGATCGAAGCCGCTGGGGCCGTTTTCCACCGCATGCAGCCGGTCGCCGGGGAAATAGGCCCCCGCCTCCAGATCGATGGCCTCCAGCGCCTCGGGGGAGAGCCCCTTGACCGGATAGCGATGGATGGCGGTGAGGCGGGCGGTGGTCATGTCGATCCCCTGCGATCCCCTGGCGGATGGGTGGCCGAGCGCTCGCATCCGGCGGCGGTGCCGTCAAGGGTGGCGGCCTTGTCGGCGCCAGGGGACGGGCGCCTCACTGGAAGTTCCGCCCGCGGGGAATGGCCTGCACGCTGCCGGAGGCCGCCTCGCCCAGCGGCAAGGTGGGGGCCTCCGGCGCCGTCCGGCGCGGCGTGCGGGCCGGAGGCGGGCCGCGCTTGCCTTCGTCGGTGGGCATCAAGGTGTCGATGCGCGCGCCCTCCGTGCCCACCTGTTCCAGCAGCGGGCTCCAATCTTCCACCTTGTCGGCGATGAGATGGATGATGCGCGCCTCGTTCTGCAGCCGCCCGGTCACCGCCACCAGCCGGCTGCCCAGCACCTGCGCGCGGAAGGCCTCGAACACCCGCGGCCAGATGATGATGTTGGCCCAGGCCGCCTCATCCTCGATGGTCATGAAGATGACGCCGCTGGCGGTGCTGGGCCGCTGGCGCACCAGCACCAGGCCGGCCAGTGTCAGCTTGCGGCCGCTGCGCAGCTCCGGCAGCCGGGCGGAAGGGGTGACGCCCCGCTGCGCAAGGGTCTGGCGCAGGAACGCCACCGGATGGCGCTTCAGCGACAGCGACAGGTGCCGGTAGTCGGCGATCACCTGGGCGCCGGGGGGCAGGCGGGGCAGCGCCACCTCCGCCTCGCGCGGGGTCTGGGCGGCGCGCAGCAGAGGCAGATCGTCCTTGTCGCCGGCGCGGCCGAGGCCGCGCACCGCCCACAGCGCGGCGCGGCGATCCAGCCCCAGCGAGCGGAAGGCATCCGCATCCGCCAGCCGCTCCAGGCTGGCCACCGACAGGCCGGTGCGCAGCCACAGGTCGCGCACGCTGTCATAGCCGGCGCCCCGCGCGTCGGCGAGGCGGCGGCCGTCCGCCTCCCGCAGGCCGGTGATCTGGCGCAGGCCGAGGCGCAGCGCCTGGGTGGTCAAGATGTCGCCTTGCATGTCCCCATGGCGGGGCAGCGGGCGCACCGGGGGCGGCGCCTCTGGCGCCTGCGGATCTTGCGCCGTCTCGGGTGTGGCGAGGGGCTCCAGCGTGTGGTCCCAATGGGAGGCGTTCACGTCCACCGCGCGCACGCTCACCCCATGCTCGCGGGCATCGCGCACCAATTGGGCGGGGGCGTAGAAGCCCATGGGCCAGGCATTCAGCAGCCCGGCCAGGAAGACATCGGGATAGTGGCACTTGATCCAGGCGGAGGCATAGACCAGCAGCGCGAAGCTCTCTGCATGGGAGCGGGGAAAGCCGTAGGAGCCGAAGCCCTCGATCTGCTTCCACAGGCTTTCGGCGAAGTCCCGGCTGTAGCCGCGCGCCGCCATGCCGGCGATCAGCTTGGCGTGGAAGGTGCCGATGGTGCCCACCCGCTTGAAGGTGGCCATGGCCCGGCGCAGCTGATCCGCCTCGCCGGGGGAGAAGCCGCCGGCGACGATGGAGATCTGCATCACCTGCTCCTGGAACAGCGGCACCCCCAGGGTCGGCTCCAGCACCTCGCGCAGCGCCTCGGACGGATAGGACACCGGCTCCTGCCCCTGCTTGCGGCGCAGATAGGGATGGACCATGCCGCCCTGGATGGGGCCGGGGCGGACGATGGCCACTTCCACCACCAGGTCGGCGAATTTCTCCGGCTTCAGGCGCGGCAGCATGGTCTGCTGGGCGCGGCTTTCCACCTGGAAGACGCCGATGGAATCTGCCCGCTGCAGCATGGCATAGACCCGCGGGTCCTCCGCCGGCACATGGCACAGGCGAGAGATCGGCAGGCCGTAGGTGTCGCGCAGCAGGCCGAAGCATTTCTGCAAGGCGGTGAGCATGCCCAGGGCCAGGATGTCCACCTTCAGCAGGCCGATCTGCTCCAGATCCTCCTTGTTCCACTCGATGATCGGCCGCTCCGCCATGGCCGAGCGGGTGAGCGGCACGGTCTCGTCCAGCCGGTCGTGGGTGACCACCATGCCGCCCACATGCTGGGACAGGTGCCGCGGCACGCCGATGAGCTGCGTGGTGAGGGCCAGCACCTGGGCGAGGCGCGGATCCTCCGGATCCAGCCCCAGGCGGCGGGCGTCTTCCGGCGTCACCCCGGCGGACGACCAGCCCCACACCTCGCCGGCGATGGCCCCCACCAGGTCCTCCGACAGGCCGAACACCTTGCCCACCTCGCGCACCGCCGAGCGGGTGCGATAGGTGATGGTGGTGGCGGCGAGGCCCGCATGGGCGGCGCCGTAGCGCTGGTAGATGAAGGCCAGCACCTCGCCGCGCCGCTCATGCTCGAAATCGATGTCGATGTCGGGCGGCTCGTTGCGCTCGGCGGAGATGAAGCGCTCGAACAGCAGGTTGCTGTGCATGGGGTCCACTTCCGTGACCTCCAGGCAGAAGCACACCACCGAATTGGCCGCCGAGCCGCGGCCCTGGCACAAAATGCCCTGGCTGCGGGCGAAGCGGACGATCTCGTGCACGGTGAGGAAATACGGCGCATAGGCGAGCTGCCCGATCAGCCCCAGTTCATGGTCCAGCAGGCGCTGCACCTTCGCCGGCACCTGCCCGCCATAGCGCCGCCCGGCCCCCGCCCAGGCCAGCGCCGCCAAGGCGTCCTGGGGGCTGGCATGGCCCTCCCGGCTTTCCCGCGGATAGGACGGCTTGAGCTGATCCAGACTGAAGTGGAGCTGGGCGAAGAAGGCATAGGTCTCCGCCACCGCCGCGGGCAGGACGCGGAACAGGCGGGCCATCTCCTGCGGGGATTTCAGATGCCGCTCGCCATTGGCCTCCAGCCGTCGGCCGGCGCCCTCCAGGGTCACATGGGCGCGGATGCAGGTGAGCACGTCGTGCAGCGGCCGCTGGGCGGGGTCGTGATAGAGCGCATCGGTGCTGGCCAGCAGGCGCACCTGCGCGTGGGCGGCGATGGCGGCGAGGCGGGCGAGGCGGCGGTCATCATCGCCGCGCCGGTCCAGCACGGCCGCCAGCCACACCCGGCCGGGGGCGGCGGCGGTGAGCGCCGTCAGCAGCGCCGGCACCGCGGCGGGGCCCTCCGGCGGCGGCAGCACGATGAGGTTGAGGCCGGCGATCCAGTCCAGCAGGTCGGCCAAGGTGAGCAGGCAATCGCCTTTTTCCGCCCGCATGTTGCCTAAGGTGAGCAGGCGGCACAGCCGGCCATAGGCGGCCCGGTCGGTGGGATAGGCGAGGATGTCCGGCGTGCCGTCGGCAAACACCAGGCGCGCGCCCACTGCGAGCGGGAAGTCGAGCGACTTGGCCATGGCATGGGCGCGCACCACCCCGGCCAGCGAATTGCGATCGGCGATGCCGATGCCGCGATGGCCGAGTTCATGGGCGCGCCGCACATAATCCTCCCCATGGGAGGCCCCGCGCAGGAAGGAGAAATGCGTGGTGGTGGCCAGTTCCACGAAGGGCGGGCCGGGAGGCGTCGGGCGCGCGGTCATGCGTCACCCCGCATGCGCCGGGCGGCCCGGCGCGGGCACGCCCGCCCCGAGGGCAGGGGACGTGCGTAGGGACCCGACCATGGGCGCGACGCGTGGTCTGGGGCGAGTGTCAGGCGCCGGCTCGTCCCGGATCTCACCGCGGAGCGCCCGTGTCCTCCCGCGGATCCACTGGGTGCGGGATGTCCAGGCGCGCCCCGCGGGCACGGCGGGACGGGCCGGGCTGCGGCTGTTGCCGACGTCCACCGGGCTGGGCCGGAGGCGGACACATCCCACGGTGGGCACATGCCCGACGGCCGTGCCGGGAACGCCGGACTGCCAATGAGCTGGCGGTGAAATCTCATAGCCATTTCTCTGCTGCGGCTGCGGCTGCGGGCGCCTGGCGCTTCCGCCGGAACGACGGGACCACGGCCGTCCGCGCGACGGCCGCCGGGTGAGCCCTGTGTGTGGCGCTCTGGACGCATCTGACCACGGCCGTCCGTGCAGGGCCGGCGCGACGGTTCGGCAAGAGGCGCCACCCACGGCGGCGCCGGGGCGTCCCGCGCCCCACTTAAGGCAGGGCGCTGCCGCATCAGGCCAAAAAGCGTCACGTCGCAGCCCTCCGGCTGCGCGGGCCGGGGGCAGTCGTACAGAGATAGTTTCCATTGGAAACATGTTTCATCAGTCCAGCCCCTGTGATCTTTGGGCAAAGCCATGGGCACCTTCGGTCCAGCATGGCCTTGGGTCGGCGGCGCGCGCCTCGATGGCGGCACCGGGAGACCGGGTCCCAGCGGCACCTGGAGCCAGCACCCGGCGTTGCTTCTCGACAGGGCTCGGGCATAGAGCGCCGCCGCCGGGGGCCCCCAGGAAAGCCGGACCGCGGCCCGTTTGGTGAGAGCGACAGGCCGGCCCGTGCGGTGCGCCGCGTCCAGGAGCGACGGCGGGACCGCGCTCCCACCGGTGGGGGCGGGCGCGCCGCCGACGGAAGCGGCGGCTGGCGGCCCCCGCACCGTCCGGGGCAGGGGCGCCTCTGGGTACGCAGTAGCCCGAGCCCGCGATCCGGCGGACGCGGAGAGAGCGGGGTTCTGATGGGTGCCTGGATCCGGCTTGCTGTCGCCGTGGGGGGCTCGCGAAGGGCCGGACAAGGCGAAGCGCCCGCCCCGGCGGCGTCCGCTTCCCGGCGCGGGCGGCAGCGGGACCGCGCCTGCGCCGGCCGGGGCGGTCGTGCCTCCAGGTGCGCAGCCGTCCGATCCCCCGCGAGCCCATGGGGTGAGGAGAGATCGGCCCCCATGGGGGCCTGATGGGTGCCCTGGACGCAGGCCGCCGCGGGCCTGATTGGCCCGCGTAGGTCCCGACAAAGCCAAGGGCCCGGCCCAGCTTCGTCCGCTTCCCGACGGGGGTGGCGCCGACACCGCGCCTGCACCGGCGAGGCGGGGCGCCTTTGGGCGCGTAGCCGTCCCATCCCCGCGAGCCCGCGGGGTGAGGAGAGGTCGGGGCGCTGATGGGTGCCTGGATCCCGGCCCGCAGCCGGGGTGCGCGGCCCGCGTGGGTCCGGCCAAGGCGAAGCGCCCGCCCCGGCGGGTCTGCTTCCCGGCACGGGCGGCACCGGGACCGCATCTGCGCCGGCGGGAGCGCCTCTGGGCGAGCAGCCATCCGATCCCCGCGATCCCATTTGGGCGAGGAGAGATCGGGGGCCTGATAGGTGCCCTTGAACGCAGGCCCGCAGCGGGCCTGATTGGCCCGCGTAGGTCGTCCCGACAAAGCCAAGCGCTCGGCCCAGCTTCGTCCGCTTCCCGACGGGGGTGGCGCCGGCACCGCGCCTGCGCCCAGGCTCCTTTGGGTGCGTAGCCGTCCCATCCCCGCGAGCCCGCGGGGCGAGGAGAGGTCGGAGCGCTGATGGGTGGCAGCGCGCCTCGGCAGCTTCCGCACAGCGCTCCGACGGCCGGACGGGGTGGTGGAAAGGACAGGCTCGGCCCGACAGGCCCACGGGGGAGCGGCGCGCGGACATCGGCCATCCGTGCCCGAAAGCCGCGTTTGCCGCGGTTCATCGCCTGCGCAGCGCGTCGGCCCGTGCGGGGTCGAGGCGGCCATGCGGCGCGCAGGGCGCGGGCCGGGGTCATCCGAAGATCCCGTGCAGGAACCAGCGGGGATGCGGCACCTCGGAGCCGAACAGGCCGGCCCGGAACAGCCAGAAGCGCTGGCCGGCGGTTGTTTCCACGCGAAAATAATCCCGCGTGAGGGGCAGATCCGCGGCCCGCCACCAGGGCATGGCGATGCGCTCGGGCCCTTCGGCGTGGGCCACCGCATGGGTGCGATGACGCCAGCGGAAGCGCAAGGGCGCGCCGTCCGGCACTTCCGCCACCGCGTCCACCGGCTCGGGCCGGGGGAACAGCCGCAGCGGCCGGGCGGGCGCCCGGCTGTCCAGCCGCCGTTCGGCAGGCGCGGCGCGGCGGGCCGCCGTGGCGCCCCGGCGCCCCGGGTCGGCATCGGGGGCGTTGGGGGAGAGATTGGCGGGCTCCGACAGGGGCGCGCGCGGCCCGGCCGGCGGCGCCAGAGCGACGGGAGGGGCGCCTTGGCTTGGGGCCGGCCGGCCGGGGCCGGTCGTCTCCGGCCGCGGGCCGTCGGCCGCCACCGGGCGGTCCAGCCACCGGGTGGTTGCGGCGGCCTGTTGCGTCGGGTCGGGGGCGCTGGGGGGGAGATTGGCGGGCTCCGACAGGGGCGCGCGCGGCCCGGCCGGCGGCGCCAGAGCGACGGGAGGGGCGCCTTGGCTTGGGGCCGGCCGGCCGGGGCCGGTCGTCTCCGGCCGCGGGCCGTCGGCCGCCACCGGGCGGTCCAGCCACCGGGTGGTTGCGGCGGCCTGTTGCGTCGGGTCGGGGGCGCTATGGGCGCTGGGGAAGAGACCAGCGGGCTCCGACAGGGGCGCGCGCGGCCCGGGCAGCGGCGCCAGAGCGATGGGAGGGGGGCCATGGCTTGGGGCTGGCACGCCGGTGCCGGCCGCCACCGGCCGCGGGCCATCGGCCGCCACCGGGCGGGCCAGCCACTGGGTGGTTGCGGCGGTCTGCTGCGTCGGGGCGGGAGAGCTGGGGGAGAGATTGGCGGGCTCCGACAGGGGCGCGCGCGGCCCGGGCAGCGGCGCCAGAGCGATGGGAGGGGGGCCATGGCTTGGGGCTGGCACGCCGGTGCCGGCCGCCACCGGCCGCGGGCCATCGGCCGTCACCGGGCGGCTCAGCCACCGGGTGGTTGCGGTGGTGTCTTGCGTCGGGTCGGGGGCGCTGGGGGGGAGGGCGGCGGGCTCCGACAAGCGGGCGCTCGGATCAGCCGGCGGCGCCAGAGCGATGGGAGGGGCGCCTTGGCTTGGGGCCGGCCGGCCGGGGCCGGTCGCCTCCGGCCGCGGGCCATCGGCCGCCACCGGGCGGTCCAGCCGCCGTTCGGCGGGCGCGGCGCGGGTGGCCGTCATACTCCGGCGCTCCGGATCGGGGGCGCTGTGGGCGCTCGGGGAGCGACCGGCGGCAAGACCATCTGCTCCGGTGGCCGTGAAAGCGGCCGGCGCGGCGGCGGGCCGGAGGGGGATGATCCCGGACGGGGAGGTCGACGAGGGGCCGGCCGGGGAAGCGGGCGGCGCTTCCGTCGCGCGCCGCGCCTCCGCTCCCCCGCCCGCTGCGCCTGCCGCCTGCGCCGCCTGCGCCGCCTGCGCACGCGGTTCGACCGGCGGCATTGGGGCGCCGGGGCGGGCCGGCGGGCGCGACGCCGGTCCAGGGGGCATGGCCGCCTCCGGCAGGGGGCTGTCGGGCGCCATCAGGCGTTCCACCCGTCGGGCGGCGGCGGTCCGGCGCGGCGCGTCGGGATCGGACGCGCCGGGGGCGGTGCGGGTGAGACCGGCGGCAAAGGCACTGGCGCCAGGCGGCGCCAAAGCGGCTGCGACGGCCGGCCCGTGCGGATCGGGCTCCGGCAGGCGCGCGCGCGGGGTGGCCGGGGGGCGACGGAGCGGGCCGGCTCCCCCGCCGGGTCGGCGGGAGCGCGGGCGGCGGTGCGGGCGAGGCCCGTGGGACGGGCCTTTGCCGAGAGGGCCGCCACAGCGCTCGGGGAGGACGGCGGCGCTTCTGCCGCACGCGGCACGTCCGGCTCCTGTCCCGGACGGCGGTCCGCCCGTCTTGCCGCGCGGGGGGCGAGGAGCGGCAGGGACGCGGGGCGCGGCGCCGGGGCGAAGGGGCGGGTGCGTCGGATCGGGCGCGGCATGCGGAGGATGGTCGCCTGCGGCCGATGGCTGCCAGCCGCCGCCAAACGGTCTGCCCGCCAGAGACGGGGGCGCGGCGCGTTGGGGCGACATGGGCGCGACCGGCGGGCGGTGGCACGGCCATGGGCGCGGCCTCCGCAGCCGAAAAGGCGGCCGGGGCCGTCCGGATGACACCGGCGGGAGGGCCAGATGTGTCCGGGGCCGCCACAGGGGCCGGCGAGGGGGGAACTGGGGAGGGGGGAACTGGGGAGGGGGAAACCGGGGAGGGGGGAACCGGGGAGGGGGGAACCGGGGAGGGGGAAGCCCGGGACATGCCGGTGCGGCGGGAGGAAGACGGTGCCGTCGCCGCAGGCGGCGCGGGCTGCGGCAAGAGCGCGGGTGGAGCGCAGGGCGGCACCGGGGCGAAGGGGTGGGTGCGGGGGTTCGGGGCTGGCATGCGGATGACGGCCGCGCCCGGCCGCCGGGCTGTCGGCTGCCCCCCGGTGTTCTGTCCGCCGGGCGGCGGGGCGGCGGCGCGCCGGGGCGGGGCGGGGGGCGGTGTCGGCGCGACCGGCGGGCGATGGCACGGCCAGGAGCGCGGCCACCGCAGCCGGGGCGGCGGCGGGGATCGTCCGGATGAGACCGGCGCGCGGGCCAGGTGTCCCCGCGGCCGCCCAGGCGGCCGGGGACCGGCCAGCCAGGACTGCGGGGGTCCGGGTGGGGCGGGCCGGAAAGGGGGCGACTTGGAAGGGGGCGACCTGGAAGGCAGCGGTGTGCGAATGGGCGCCCAGAACAGAGGCGCCCAGACCGGAGGCGGCCCCGGAGGGGGTGGTCCGGAGTGCAGGGGGCCGGGCGGGGCCGGCCGGGGCGAGGGCGACCCGGACGGGGGTGGCTGGGGCGGCGGATGCCAGGGACATGCCGGTCCGGCAGGAGAATGGCGCCGCTGCCGCACAGGGCGCCTCCAGACCCGCGCCCGGGCCTGCGTCCGTCCGTGCCGCACGGGGGAGCGGCAGGGGGGCGGAGGGCGGCACCGGGGCGAAGGGGCGGGCGCGTTGGCTCTGGGCCGGCACGCGGGTGACCGCCTCTTCCGGCAGGTGGCTGTCGGCGGCCATCAGGCGCTCCACCCGGCGGGCGCCCAGGCGGGCGCTGAGGCGGTCCACCAAATGCTCCAGGGCCGCATCCGCCACCGCCGCGCCGGCGTCGAAATCCTGCTGCTGCGGCGCCAGGGGGGCGGCCTCCAGAACGCACAGGCGCAGCAGGTCGAAGCCGAAGCCCGGCTCCAGGCTGTCCAGCGCCGCCACCTTCTCGGCGAACAGCCGCCGCACCCAGTGGGGATCGCGCACCGGCCGGCTGCTGCCCACCGCCAGGCGCGTCACCTGCCCGTCCACCCGGAACACCGACAATTCCAGCCGCCGCGCCCCGAGGCCCGCCCGTTCCAGCAGCGGGGCCAGGGTGCCGGCGAGATAGGCGGCGAGGCCCAGCACGTCGTCCACCTGCTGGATCGGGTCGAACAGGGCTTTTTCGGTGCAGAAGCGCGGCGGGGGAAAGCGGTGGGTCAGCGCCTCCCGCGTGGCGCCCAGCGCCTGGTCGAGGCGCAGCAGCACCTGCGGCCCGAAGCGGGCGGTGAGCGGGGCGCGGGGCTTGTCCAGCAGATCGCCCACATGGGCAAAGCCCAGCCGGGTCAGAGCGGCCAAGGTGTCCGCCGGCAGGCGCAGGGCGGCGACAGGCAAGGGGGCGAGCAGGCGCGCCAGATCCTCGCCCGCCGGCACCACGGCGGCGGCGGGCTGGCCGAAGCGGGCCAGCGCGCTGGCGGCGCCGGGCGTGGCGGCCAAAGCGGCGCGGGCGCCATAGCCCTGCTGGCGCACCCGGCGCAGCAGGTCGCGCAGCAAGCCCACCTCGCCCCCGAACAGATGGGCGCAGCCGGACACATCCAGCAGCAGCCCGTCCGGCGGCTGCAAAGCCAGAAGCGGCGTGTAGCGTTCGCCCGCATCGGCCACCAGCTCCAGCAGTCGGGCATCCGCCGCCGGGTCGGCATCGCTCACATCCAGCGCGGGATGGCGGGCGCGGGCATCGGCCAAGGCGAGGCCCGGCGTGAGGCCCAAAGCGCGGGCCGGATCATTGAGCGCGGCCAGGCGCAGCGCGCCCTTCTCCGGCGCGATGGTGGCGCGGGGGCGGGCGCGCGCCTCCGGCGACATCCGGCGCTCGATGCGGTCGGTGGAGAGCCGCGGCAGCCACAGGGACAGATAGCGGCGTCCCGCGTCCGGCCGGGTTGCGGCCGCGGGGCCCTGGAACAGGTCAACCTGCGATGTCATGGACGGCATCCTCATGGGCGGCATCGGGGAAAGCGGCATCGGCGGGAAAGGCGTGCTGGCGCAGACCATCGGGTGCCAGGCTCAGCAGAAAGCGCCCGGCCGGGCCGGCGCGGTTGCGGGTGAGGGTGGCGTCCAGGCGCGGCGGGCCGAACCCGCCATAGGCATCGTCCGCCGCGCTCGGCGCCGACGCCACGCGCCAGCGGGTGAAGGCGGCGCAGGGGGCGGGATCCGGGCGCTGGCGCAGCAGCAGGCCGAGGGTGCGGCCCGCCCGCGCCGCCAGCGACAGGCGCCGGGTGGCGGTGAGCGCCTCGGGCACAGCGGCGGCGCATTCCCCCAGCACGGCGGAGAGGCCGGTGCATTTCAGCCCTTCCTCCATGACGAACAGCAGGTCCTGCATCTGGCGCACCCGCACCAGCAGCACCGCCTCCGCCGGCAGGCCCCAGGCGGCCAGGCCCGGCCCATAGAGTTCGCCCGCCTCCAGCAGCGCCAGTTCCTGCTGCACCAGCAGCACCGGGCGGCCGGTGGCGCGGGCGGCGGCGGCGGCCAAGGCCAGGCCGAACGCCAGCAGCGCGCCCTCCTGGCCGGGGGCGCCGGCGGTGGCCTCATGCAAGGCGCCCAGCGCCAGCCCGCCGCCCAGCGCGGCATCCAGCAGGGGCGGGCCGAGCCGCAGGCGGTGGAGGCCGGACGGGAGGGCCGGGCTGTCGGGTCGATCGGCGGCCGGCGCGCCCGCCGGTTGCGCCGCTGCTTCACCTGGCTCGGAGGCGGCCGGGCGACGTCCAGCGTGGCCGTCGGCCGGGAGCGCCGGGTGGCGCGCGGGCGCGCCGCCGGGCCGGGCCATGCCATCCGGCCCTGCGGACGGGTGCGGCGCGACCGATCCGAGCGCGGTGGCGGGGCGGAGCCGCAGGGGCGCGCCGCCCGCAGGATGGGAGGGCGCGGACAGGGCGGTCGCGCCATGGATGTCGTGGGCCGGTGCCGCTGGTGCCCCGCGGGCCGGGTCGCGCACAGCGAGGGCGGCATCGTCCGGGATGCCGGCATCGGCGGCCCAGGTCGCGCTTGCCGAGGTCGGGTTGGCCTCGGTGTGCTGTGCCTGGATGTCCTGTGCGCGGGTGTCTTGGGCCCCGATGTCCTGGGCCGCCGTCTCGTGTGCGCCGCTGTCGTCTGCCCAGTCATCCTCTGCCGTGGCATCTTGCGCCCAGCCGTCGCCGGTCCAATCCTCCGGCGCCAAGGGGTCCGCAGGACCGGATCGCGGCGCGGCCACCCGCGCGCGGGCCGCGGTGCCCGTCGCAGCGGGAGGCACGGTGTCCGGCGGTGGGCGGTCCCCCCGCTCCACCGCGACGATATAGCGTCGCAGGCGCGCAAGGTCCGCCGCTGCGCTGCGCGCGCGCGGATGGGACATGGCAATGGCCTTTTTGTTCTCTATTTGTTCCTTATAGATTCCGAAACCGCGGCCGAGAGTCAAGGCGACTTCCGATGCCGTGGGGCTGTCCGGTATGCTGGTCCGTCCCGCCGCCCGGATCTACCGCCATGTCCTTGCCCCCGTCCTCACCCGCCATCCTTGCGCCATCGGCCTTCACACCGCCGGATGCGGATTATGCGCGCCGGGTGCGCGACAGTTTCGCCCGCCAGCCCTTCATGGCCACCCTCGGGGCGCGGCTGGAAGCGGTGACGCCGGGGCGGGTGGAAGTGGTGCTGCCCTATGGCGAGGGGCTGACCCAGCAGCACGGCTTTTTCCACGGCGGCGCGGTGGGGGCGGTGGCGGACACCGCCGGGGGCTATGCCGCCTTCACGCTGTTTCCCGCCGACTCCACCGTGCTGACGGTGGAATACAAGATCAACATCATGGCCCCCGGCCGGGGCGACCATCTGCTGGCGGTGGGCGAGGTGGTGCGGTCGGGGCGCACCCTCACCATCGTGCGGGTGGATGTCTATGCGCAGGCGGGCGCCACCCGCACCCATTGCGCCACCGCCACCCAGACCCTCATGTGCCTGGCCGGCCGCAGCGACAGCCGTGCCTGAGGCTCACACCCCTTACGGTTCACACATAGGCGATGGCCCGCCCGCCCAGCAGCACCACGGTCCAGGCCAGCAGCGAGATCGCCGCCAGGGGGCGCGCGGCGGCTAGCGGACCATCGGCCGCCACGGCGTGCCGAAAGCGCAGATGGAACCAGGCGATGTTGAGCAGGGCCAGCAGCAGCGCCGCCATCTTCACCCCGAAGGCGGGATTGAGCAGCACCGTGGTGGTTTCCGCCGCCACCAGCACCACGCCCGTGGTCAGCTGTAGCAGCAGTCCGGCCACCGCGATGGGAATGCCGGCGCGCACCACCCGGCCGGCATCGGGGGCGCGGCGCAGGATCTGCACATCGAAGGTGGCGATGGCGCCCACCACCAGAGCGGCGCCGAGCACATGCAGCAGATTGGCGAGGGGATAGAGCCACAGGCTTGTGCGCGCCGCCACGCCCAGGGCCGAGCCTTCCAGCCCTGCCGCATAGGGCAGCACATCCGCCCACATGCTCAGCGCAATTCGTAGGTGGTGCCGGCGACCGTGATGCGCTCGGCGCGCATCTCATGGGGCGTGCGGGTGGACGGGTAGCCGTAGATCTCCACGCGGGTGCCCGCTTTCAACAGGTCCGGCGACAAGCCGCGGGCGGCCATGCGCGAGATCGGCGCCAGGGTCGCTTCCCAGGTGGCGCCGTCGTGCTGCGCCATGATGTGCGCGTGGGGATTGCCCCATTCCAATTGCTCCACCGGCGCGCTGAGGGTGAAGGCCTTGGGGGCTAGGATGCCCAGGTCGGCGCCTGTTTATTCATTTCATAAATTTTATCTATTTCTTTAGATTTTATTTTACTAAATTAGCATTTTAATAATCCATTTCACCGACTCGTCCACATTTCGAGAGTGAATTATTGTATCTCCATATTGATCCCAACTTGATCCGGTTTCATTATACAATCCTCCGTTATCATCTACCTTTAAATTATAGTATCCACTGCGTTTTGATTGAAACGATATAGCTGTACCACCGAAATTTAATTCGATTTTTGAATTTTTTAATTGGGGTATCGAATAAACCCCAGAGAGTATCGCGTGTGCGTGGCGCGATTTAACTGCCCTGATCGCGTCATCTAAAGCAAGGCTTGCGGCCATTTCATTTCGCTCCGCAGCGTCTTTCGAAGCGTTATCAGCCTGTATTTGATTGGCATAATCCAAATATGGAGAATCTTTTACTGATTTAATATTAGGCGTCTTCATGATCTTATCTAGTAGTCGCTTTAGCATTTCACTCCTCCTTGGTTTTAATCGCCTATTAAAATAAATATAAAATATTATGAAAATCAATCTCAATCCCTTGATGAGGCCGAGATCGGGGAACATCGACGCGATTGCGTCACGCAGCGGCGCCCGAGCCCGCGGAGGGCCCTGGACAGGAGGGCGGCGGGAATGCTCCAAGCCGCCTGTCCTGTTTGCCCGGTGATCTGATGCGTTTTCCCTTGCCCCTCGTCCCCGCCACTCTGGTGCGGCGCTACAAGCGCTTTCTCGCCGATGTGGTGCTGGCGGATGGGCGCGAGGTCACCGCGCACGTGGCCAATTCCGGCGCCATGCTGGGGCTGGCGCCGGCCGGCGCGCTGGTGTGGCTGGCGCCGAAGACCGGGCCGGCCCACAAGCTGCCCTTCGGCTGGGAATTGGTGGAGGCCGATTTCGGCGCCGGCCCCGAACTGGTGGGGGTCAACACCATGCACCCCAACGCTCTGGTGGCGGACGCCATCCGCGCCGGGCAGGTGGACGCGCTCGCCGGCTATGACAGCCTGCGGCGGGAGGTGAAATACGGCGTCAACAGCCGCATCGACATGCTGCTGGAAGCGGACGGGCGCCCGCCGTGCTTCGTGGAGGTGAAGAATGTCCACCTCATGCGCACGCCGGGCTGCGCGGAATTTCCCGATTGCGTCACCGCGCGCGGCGCCAAGCATCTGGTGGAGCTGGCGGCGCAGGCGGCGGCGGGGCAGCGGGCGGTGATGGTCTATCTCAGCCAGATCGCCTCGGCCCGCGAGATCCGCCTGGCGCGCGATCTCGACCCCGCCTATGGCCGCGCCTTCGATCTGGCGCGCACGGCGGGCGTCGAGGCCATCGGCCTCGTCTGCCGCATCGATGCGGAGGGGATCGAGGTGGCGGGAGAGATCCCCATGCGCGGCTAAGCCGCGCGAAAGCGCCATGCGCGCTGAGGCCGCGTGAAAACTCCATGCGCGGCTGAGCCGCGCGCGAGCTGAAATGCGCGGCTGAGGCCGTGTGAAAACGCCATGCGGGGCTCACGGCCGCGACCGCTTGCCGCTTGCCGCCCGCCGGGCTCTGAGGCAGTGTCCCGCGCCATGTCGAGCCACGCCCCCACCCCTCTGCACCTCGCCGCCGATCCTCTGGATGCGGCCCTGGCGCGCATCGCCGCCCGCATCGGAGCGGCGCATGTCATCACCCAGCCCGGCGATACCGAAGGGTATCTGACCGAGCCGCGCGGCCTCTATCGCGGCCAGACCCCTGCCGTGGTGCGGCCGGGCTCCACCGCCGAGGTCGCCTTCGTGGTGGAGACCTGCGCCGCCGCCGGCCTGCCTTTGGTGCCGCAGGGCGGCAATACGGGGCTGGTGGGCGGGCAGGTGCCGTTCGGCGCCATCTTGCTGTCGCTGAGCCGGCTCAACAAGATTCGGGCCCTCGACGCCACCGACCTCACCCTCACCGCCGAGGCCGGCTGCACCTTGCACCAGGTGCAGGCCGCCGCCGCCGAAGCGGATTGCCTGTTTCCGCTCTCCATCGCCTCCGAAGGCACCTGCCAGATCGGCGGGAATCTGGCCACCAATGCGGGCGGCACCGCCGTGCTGCGCTATGGCAACACCCGCGAACTGACGCTGGGCCTGGAAGTGGTGCTGGCGGACGGGCGGATCTGGAACGGCCTGTCGCGCCTGCGCAAGGACAATACGGGTTACGACCTGCGCGACCTGTTCGTGGGCTCGGAAGGCACGCTCGGCATCATCACCGCCGCGGTGCTGCGCCTGTTCCCCAAGCCCCGCGCCCGCACCACCGTTCTGGCGGGCCTTGCCGATCCGGCACAGGTGCTGGCGCTGTTCCGCCGCCTGCGGGCGGTGGCGGGCGATGCCCTGACCGGCTTCGAGATGATGCCGGACGTGGGCATGGAAATGGTGCTGAAGCACATGCCCGGCGCGGTGCGGGCGATCCAGGACCGGCACCCCTTCTATGTGCTGGCCGAACTCACCTCCACCCGGCGCGATGATGATCTGGCCGCCATGGTGGAAGGCGTGCTGGGCGAGGCGCTGGAGGCCGAGGAGATCGCCGACGCGGTGATCGCCGCCAGCGAGGCGCAGTCGCACGCGCTGTGGAAGCTGCGCGAGGATCTGTCCGAGGCGCAGAAGTTCGAGGGCGGCTCCATCAAGCACGATGTCTCGGTGCCGGTGTCGAAGGTGGCGGAGTTTGTCGTCACCGCCACCGCCGCCTGCGAGGCGCACATGCCGGGGCTGCGGGTGTGCGCCTTCGGCCATGTGGGCGACGGCAACATCCACTTCAATCTCAGCCAGCCCATCGGCATGGACAAGGCCGCCTTCCTCGACACCTGGGAGGCCTTCAACCGCCTGGTGCACGATCTGGTGGCCTCCTACGACGGCTCCATCTCCGCCGAGCACGGCATCGGCCTGCTGAAGCGCGAGGAACTGCTGCTCTACAAGGACAAGGTGGCGCTGGACGTGATGGCGTCTTTGAAGGCGGCGCTGGATCCTGCGGGGCTGCTCAATCCGGGGAAGGTGTTGGTGGGGAAGGGGTGAGGGGGCGAGGGAGGGGGCCGATTTAACCGGCATCGACAGGCGCAGGCTAGGAGATTTAGCAGCACCTCATGCTCAACCATTAGGGGGGCACTTTTGAGGCGGTGCATCCGCCGGAACGATCTCAGCCGCAGCAATCAGGTTGACCTGTCCACTCCTCTCGCCGCGCATTCGAAGCAGGTAGCCACGGCTTAAATAGCTCTGGATCTCTTCGAAGCTTATGCTGATCTGGTTGGTCGCATGATGCTTGACCCGGCCATGTGCAGGGTCCGCAACACGATAGAAACCATCTGCAAACCGATGAGGCCCGAAGACCTCGCCATCTGGTGCGACGCGAAGCCAACCCTTTCTCGTTTGATCGGTGCAACTGACCGGAACGGACGGATCTGGTATGACTTTCAAGGCGGTGGCAGGAACCGTAGTTCCCCCACCGCGCATCAGTTTCCCACGGCAATCTCCGGGGAAATTGCCGTCTCTGCCCTGGACGGATCAATATTCAATAGGCGCAGACGCTGCCTGATGAGCTCTTCGCGGGCCTTCACGAACTCGGGTAGCTGGGTGACGTCCCACAGTTCGCGGTTTTGGGGGATCAGGTGCCGGTTTAGAAAATCGTGGTCTCGACTTTCGATCCATTCAAAGAACGGTAGGTTGCTCTTCTCCAGATTTTCACGTGCGAGCAGAAGCTGAAGGTTCCCAAGGCGGTTCACGCTGTCGAGGATTCTCTGTATTCTCGCCTCCGGCAGGTTTCGAGCTAACAACGCCGTACGATCCGCGAGCGACCGCGGGACGATATGATCTATATGATGAGGCGTCACCCCCCATGAAAGGGCATCGTAAAGCAGTGACAGTGCCAGGAAGCAATTGCGCTTGCCGTAACTTGCTTCCAGTACGCCGTCGATGTTGTTGTCGTCGAAGTCCGTAGCACGTCCGCGCGTCGCAAGGCCGGTCACTAGCGCTCTGAAAGGAAAGTCGTTGCCCGCTCGCAGGGCATCTTGAACGATTATCCGGGCCATACCGATCGTTCGATCGGAGCTTCCGCCGAACACTCCGTTCAGCAGGCTACTGAGCAGCCATTGATG
This sequence comes from Azorhizobium sp., assembly GCA_965227945.1. Lineage (GTDB taxonomy): Bacteria > Pseudomonadota > Alphaproteobacteria > Rhizobiales > Xanthobacteraceae > Azorhizobium. The sequence goes on from CBDDGQ010000006.1 coordinate 2,119,412, forward strand.
GACACGCTTGGCGTTCAAAGCCTCGAAGGGCGTCGACCCATCCAGGCTGCCGCGATCGAGATGGTAGAGATAGTAAGCGATTGGAAGCAATGCATTTAACGATGTCAGAGTCTCCTGATCGATGCCGAAGCGGTTGACTAACCGCATCGTAGCCTCGAGGCTCGCCTTAATGCGTCTCCAATTGCCTTCAATCAACTTGAGGTTGCCGGTCGTGAAATTTCCGACTTTGTAGCGTTGATCGAGATCGGAAAGAACTAAGCAAGATTTCATAACGAAATCTTTGTCAATTTCGTTTCTTCTATCAAGTCCGTCGTTCAGCATGTCAACGAAATCATAGATTTATTGCCGTGCGCTGGTTCCTTCCCATTTTGAAGTAATCATCGACAGTAGAAGGTCTGATTTGCTGAGCTTTGTTCCTCCGTCGTTGGCTCGAATGAATATATTTAAGACCCGGTCGTAGGACTGGTCCTTCTCGGTGTAATAAGCGATTACACCATCTTTCCAAATGGTCCTGTACAAGCGCTCCAGGTTGCGCGTCAGGATTCGCTCTTGTTTTTTCGTGGCAGTGTCGGGAAGGCGATCCGTCATCTCGTCGCGTAGCCGGTCAAAGACGTCATCGCTTGTGCAGTCGAGAATTCGGCCCAACTTGAACCAGAGGTGGTCACCACCGCTTGGCGGCTCCTGTTCGAAGAATTTCAGTCCGTAGGTCACCCCTAGATCCTCGCGATCCTCGTCCTCCTCCTCTGTCGAGGGATCTTTCAGGAGGTCGAGGTAAAGTCGCTGCTTGCTCCAGGCGTCCGGGTTTTGACGCCGGCGGTATTTTTCCTTCACGGTATAAGTTCCCCGCAGGCCGATCAGCAGTGAAGTCAGTCGCTGCTGGCCGTCGAGCACGAGGACGACATCGCGGCCATCGGGCTCGGCCATGTCATTGTGTATGTCGCCGAACCGAAAATTCTCGATGAAGCGATAGATCTCCCAATCTGCGCGCTTGTCAGGCCGGATCTCCCAGAACAGGAACGAGGAGATCGGATATCCCTTCAGTAGCGAGTCGAAGAGCGCGATAATCTGATCTGGCTGCCAAACATAAGGCCTTTGGATAGCGGGGAGAAAATAGGAGCGGTTGATCTGGTCGAGGACACGCCCAACCGTTGACGACTCATAAGACAATTCGCCCCCCTATTAAGACGGTCCTCATCAGCTTACCTTCTTAGCGAGGCTGGCATCATCTGCAATCAGTAAATTAATGCGAGGCTGATCTAGTGCGTTGGCTAGGTGGACACCGGTTCGGGGCAGCCCTGCGGATCAGCGCGGCGCTTGAAGCTGCCGCGAGCGAAACGCACATTCGGCGCGCACGCTTCGGTCGCCGATAGTGAAACGCGCGTGAACGAATGCGCATCGCCAGCATGGGCAGCCGTGGCTGAGGGCGTTCTGCCAATATCCGTGTACATCCGCACCACTTGCTCAGACTTGCGACCCGCTCTCAACGATGCAATATTGGCTCCGGGTGCTCAAGCCGGATCTGCCGGCGGGCAGGATTTCGCATTGGTCGGGCCGCCAATGGCGGAGACCTGTGCCGATGCTCTTGCCGTTTGCGGCGACCCCTGTGCGTGTGTGTGCGAATATCCTGCGGTCCGCACCGATCCGTCCCGCGCGCCTCTCTCCCGCACCCATCCTTCCCGCACCACCTCCCACGCGCCCCACGTACCTGGCGGAGGCGGTCTGATGCGTGATCCGGCCATTCGATCCCGGCCACTGGCGGCCCTGCGCGGCTTTCTGGAGAGCGAGGCCGCCGGCGGCCTGGTGCTGATGGGCGTGGCCCTGTTGGCTATTCTCGTCGCCAACTCCCCGTTGGCCGCCAGCTATTTCGCCGTGCTGAAGGTCTATATCGGCCCGCTCAGCCTGCTGCACTGGATCAATGACGGCCTGATGGCCGTGTTCTTCCTGCTGGTGGGCCTGGAGATCAAGCGCGAGATCCTCGCCGGCCAGCTCTCCACCTGGGGGCGGCGGGCGCTGCCCGGGGTGGCGGCGCTGGGGGGCATGGTGGTGCCCGGCCTGATCTATGTGGCGTTCAATGCCGCCGATCCCACCGCGCTGCGCGGCTGGGCGATCCCCGCCGCCACCGACATCGCCTTCGCCTTGGGCGTGCTGTCGCTGCTGGGCCGCCGGGTGCCGGCCTCGCTGAAGATCTTCCTCGCCACCCTCGCCATCATCGATGATCTCGGCGCGGTGATCATCATCGCTCTGTTCTATACAGCGCAGATCAACAGCCTGGCCCTGCTCGGCGCGGCGGCGGTGCTGGCCCTGCTGTGCACCCTGAACGCGCTGAACTATCGCCGGCTGCCGGTCTATCTCGCCCTCGGCGCGGCGCTCTGGGTGCTGGTGCTGTTGTCCGGCGTGCATGCCACCATCGCCGGCGTCCTGCTGGCCTTGACCATTCCGCTGCGGGACCAACCGGCACGGCCGCAGGCGGCGCCGGAGCAATCGCCGCTGCATCGGCTGGAGCACGGGCTGCATCTGCCGGTGGCCTTCCTGATCGTGCCGATCTTCGGCTTCGCCAATGCCGGCGTCTCGTTCGCCCATGCCTCCCCCGCCATGCTGGGCGATACGCTGAGCCTCGGCGTCGGCGCCGGGCTGCTGTTCGGAAAGCTGATCGGGGTGTTCGGGGCGGTGGTCCTTGCGGAACGCAGCGGCTTGGCCGACCTGCCGGCGCATGCCACCTGGCGTCAGATGCTCGGGGTGTCCCTGCTCTGCGGCATCGGCTTCACCATGAGCCTGTTCATCGGCCTGCTGGCGTTCGAGGATCCGGCCATGCAGCAGCGCGTCAAATACGGCATCCTGGCCGGCTCGCTGCTGGCCGGCGTGTCGGGCTACGCTTTGCTGCGCCTGCCCCCGGCACGCCCGCAGCGGGCGGGCGCACCACCGAACCCCGATGTGGCCGCCGGCCCCTAAGCGGCCTCGCCCACCGGTTTCACCACCGGCGCCCGCGGCCGCACGCCGAGCACGGTGAACACGCCCAGCGCCAGCGGCACCGCGGCCACCAGGAACATCAGCCGGGCCAGATGGTGGTCCATGAGCGCGCCATAGATCAACGGCGCGATCAGCGCCCCCACGTCAAAGCCGGAATAGACCACGCCGAACACCTTGCCGGTGGCGCCCGCCGGAGAGGCCCGCCGCACCAGCACGTCCCGCGAGGGCGTGGTGAGGCCCACGCACAGGCCCACCGCCGACACCAGAGCGATGGTGATGAACACATGCGGCGCGCCCAGCGGCACCACGGCGGCGCAGAAAGCGGCGCCGCTCAGCCCGCCCATGGCCACCCGATGGTGCTGGCTCACCCGGTCCGCCAGGATCCCGCCGACGAACACCCCGGCGGCCGTGGCCAGCTGATAGAGCGTCACCGTCACCGTGGCGAGGCCGACGGTGATGCCGAAGCCCTCCTGCAAGGCGGCGATGGAGAAGTTCTGGATCCCCACCAGAGAGATGGACGACAGCAGGAAATAGAAGAAGGCCAGCAGCACCACCGGCGTCATCAGCACGCCCATGAAGGACAAGGGCGCGGCGCCGTCGGTGGCGGCCGGCTGCTGGTGGATGGCGGGGATGTGCAGCACGGGGCGCGCCAGCACCAAGGCGAGGGTGGCCAGCAGGCCGGTGGCGCCCATGACCACCAGCGCCGCGCGCCAGCCGAACGGGATGGCGATGGCCCCCGATACCAGCGGCGAAGCCGCATAGCCCAGATTCCCGAAGATCACATGGGCGGCAAAGGCCCGCCCCAGGCGCTCGGGGCGGATGCGGTGGCTGAGGATGGACAGGTCCGCCGGGTGGTAGACCGCATTGCCGAGGCCCGCCAGCGCGCCCAGCGGCAGCATCATCCAATAGGCGGGCACGAGGCCGAGCGCGAGCATGGACCCCGCCTGCAGGGCCATGCCGCCCAGCAGCAGGCGATCGGCACCGAAGCGGTCCACCAGCACCCCCGCCAGCACCTGCCCGGCACTGGAGGCGAGATAGAACAAGGAGAGGATCAGTCCCAGCTCGGTGAAGGTGACGCCAAGGTCAGCCCGCATGGCCAGGAACAGAGGCGCGAAGGCCAGTTGCAGGAAATGGCTGGTGAAATGCGCCACGCCCACGGCGGAGATGGTGGCCACCTCGCGCGAGGGGGGCGGCAGGGTGGCAGCGGCAACGGACACGGCGCTCTCCCGACACCGGCCTCATTGGGGCGGACCGGCTTCAGGCTATGTATCCGTATTCTCGAGCGCTTGGAACGGGGCAAGCTCTGCGTGCGGCACATGGCTTTGCCCCTGGCACGCACAGCCCGCGCCGCATGACGGCTCCGCCGGTGACGCCTCAGTTTGTGATCCGCGGCGGCGGATCGGGCAGAGCGGTCAGCGTGCGCAGGATGTCCGGTGTCGCGGCTCCCGCCGCGCACAGGCCGGCCGCGGTCTCGCCGAAGTCCACCAGGTCATGGTGCCGCGCATCCGTCGCCCGCGCCAGGGGGATGAGCCATGCCGCATGACCCCGCGCCATGACGGCCGTGAAATAGAGCATCTGGCTGGAGAAGGGGACGTTGGTCTCGCGCGGATCGCCGAGCACGAAGATGCGCCGCTCCGGCCGCGCGGCGATCCGATCCACCGACGTCAGGGGATCGAACCGGTTGAGGCGATCCCCAGGCTTGGCAAGGCCCCGGGCTTCCAGATAGGCCCGATAGGCGGCGGCACCGGACGCGATCACGGCGCAGGTCACGTCTGTGCGGCGTGCCAGCATCTCCGCCACCAGCGTGCCGCCGCCGCTGTGTCCGGCCAGCGCCCAGGCCTGGATGCCATAGCGGCTCTTCAAGCCATCCAGCGCCGCGGCGATGAGATCGGCTTCCAAGGGGCGCCCGCGCACAGTGTAGTGCCGGCCGGCGCTGCCGTAGGTGCCGGGCCGGGCGAGGAACAGGAACGGCACGCCGAAGCGGGCGCTCAGGCGCTGCTCCTGCGCCACCATGGCGGGTGGGCCGAACCCCTTCTGGCGCTTGTCCGCATTGTCCCCTTTGGGGCCGAGGACATCGCCATTCATCCAGGCGACAGCGATCCCATTGGGGCCGGGCGCCGGTGCCAGGCCGCCGGCATAATAGCGGATGCACGCCCCGTGCCCGGCCACCGTCACCCAAATCGCTGTCTCCTCCCGCTCCATGCGGCTGCAGGCCGCGCGATCGATGACGATGCCCTGGACCACCGCGACGGGGTCGAACAGCTCGTCATGGGGGCGGGACTGTGGACGGGCAGGGGTGAGGAGGGCCGTGAAAGTCACGGCCGCGGTCAGGGCCGCGGTGCGCGCCAAACGGTCTCGCAGACGGGACGCGCTTTGCATCGCTTGTCCTCGATCCCCCGGACGCTCTTGCCGCGGTGCGGGTCGCGCCTCAGACCCCGTGGCGGCGGCTGGTGCCGCCGAAATAGCGCAAGGTCAGGCAGGTGATGTCGTCCGCCTGCGGCGCGCCGCGCTCGAACGCGCGCACCGAGGCCAGGACCCGCTCCGACATTTCCGTCACCGACCAGTCCGCCGCGCCGCTCTTCAGGAGGTCCGCCAGCCGCGGGTCGCCATAGACCGCGTCGTCAATGTCGAACGCCTCGGTGACGCCGTCCGTATAGAGGAAGAGCGCATCGCCCGGATCGAGCTGAAGCTCGTGCTCCTCGTAGATGAAGCCTTCCATCACCGCCACCGCCATGCCGCGCGTAGAGGGCACCGTGGTCACCGCATTGGTCTGGGTGATCTTGTACGGCAGGTTGTGGCCGGCATTCACGTAATTGACCTTGCCGGTCTCCAGATGGATGACCCCGTAGAACAAGGTGACGAACAGCATCTGCTCGTTTTCCAGCGCCAGCAGGTCGTTCAGCCGCCGCACGCAGCCGGCGGGCGAGCGCTCGAACAGCGCGGTGGAGCGCAAAAGGGTGCGCGAGATGGCCATGAACAGCGCCGCCGGCACCCCCTTGCCGGACACGTCCGCCACCACAAAGCCCAGCGTGCGCTCGTCGATCAGGAAGTAATCGTAGAAATCGCCGCCCACTTCGCGGGCCGGGGTCATGTGGCCATGCACGGCAATGCGCGGATTGGGCGGGAAGTCCTTGGGCAGGATCGCCAGTTGCACCTGCGCGGCGATCTCCAGCTCCTGCTGCAGGCCGGCCAGCTTGGTTTTGGTGACCAGCGCCTCGCGCAATTCCACCACCATCGAGGACAAACGATTGTGCTGCTCGACAATCCGCCGCGACAGATCGTGCAGCACCCGCGCCACCCGGCGCAGTTCGTCTTCCTCCAGATGCTTGTCGGAGGCCAGCAGCGCCAGAACCTCTTCCCGGTCGGTGGGGTCGATGGCATCGGCCAGCGCCTGCAACTCGCCGGAAATCACGCTTTCCTGGCGGCGGCGTACGCGCTCGCGCTGGCGGCGATTCTCGGCCAGGGCCTGCACGTTGGCGCGGAAGGCGCCCACCGCCTGGGCGATGCGGCCGATCTCGTCCTTGCCGGTGCGCTCCAGCGTCACCGAGGTGTCGCCTCGGGAGAGCGCCTGGAGCACGTCGATCGCCCCTTCCAGCGGGCGGAAGCTGTACCACAGGAAGACATTGAGCCCGATGATGCCGCATAGCGCCATCGCCACCGCCGCCCCCAGCCCCAGCCGCCGGATGGCCAAGGCGGCGGTCCGCGCGGTGGTGTTGTCCACCATGCTCACCAGCGCCCCCACGGTGCCGCCGCTGACATCGGGGACCGGAATGGAGGTGACCGCATAGATGTGGGGGCCGACGGTTACCATCTCGCGCAGCGCATGGCGCGGGCTGATGGTGAGGGCGGCCTCGCGCCAGGCCTCCGCATCGGTGGTGGCCGCCAGCAGGCCGCGCAGGGTGACCAGGGTGGTGATGGCGTCGATGCTGGCGGCGAAGCGGCGGACCGCGCCGGCGGCGTTGCGCCCGAGCACGATGACGCCCTTGTGGCCGTCGGCGAAGGTGATGAGGCGCGCGGCCACCACCAGGATTTCGTTGGCTGAGACCTGGCGCAGCCCGGCCACGCTGCCGCCGGCCAGCACCCGGTCGATGCTGCCCGCATCCAGCAGGCTGCGGCCGGGCTGGGTGCCCTGGGAGAACAGCACTTCGCGATCCGGCCCCAGCGCCTCGAACACCGGCGTCTCATTGTCGAACAGCGAGGCCAGCGGGGCGAGCGCGCCGGTCACCGCCGACCGGTCGGAGGCGCGCAGCGCCGTGCTCAGCGCCGGGGCGGCCACCAGGGTGTCCAGCCCCTTCTCCAGCATCGAGCTTTGCACCGCGATGATCTCGCGCCACAGGGCGCCCTGACCGCCGATGACGATCGTGGAGACGCGATCTTCCTCGATGCGATCGCGCATCAGGAACACCGCGACGAAACAGGCCAGCAGCAGCAGGAAGCCCACGGCCACCAGAAGTGTGATGCGGGTGCGCAATTGCATCAGGCGCCCCGATCCGTCGGCTGTCGGGTGCCGCGGGGCAAGGCTTCGCGCCGGATGCGCTCCACTTCCGGCCGCAGTCGCCCGTCAAAGTCCACCGCCAGCAATTCCTCGGCGTAGGATTGAAAGCCGGCCCATTTCTCGCCCACGCGCCGGGTGCCGCTGGCCAGCGCCGCGAAGGCCTGGCCCACTGGACCGCGCCCCATGCCGATGGCCGGCGGCCCGCCGTCCAGCTCCCCGGCGAGGTTGCGCGCCATGGCCACCACCAGGCGGCGGCGGCGCCGTTCCAGCGCTCCGCCAGCCACCACTCCTGCCAGCACGCCGGCCACGGCGGCGCACAGCGCCACGGCGCCGGCCACCTGCAAGCCCACGTCGCCAAAAGCGCCACTGAAGGCGGTGGGGCTGGTCGTCACTTCCACCTGGCCCACCGCCAGCCCGTCCACGGTGATGGCGGCGCTGACCGTGTCGGTTCCGGTCAAGGGGCCCACGGCGCTGCGCACGTCGCGCCCGTCAGTGCCGCGCAGCACGATGCGGGCAATGCCGGGGGTCTGGTTCAAGGTCTGGCTGAGATAGGCCTCCACCCCGGGCAGCAGCTTGAGCGGAATGCCGTAGCGGGCCGCCTTCTCGAACTGTTGGGCCAAGGCGCGGGCGAGCGAACTGCCGATCACCGTCACATCGCGGCGCGCGGTGTCTTCGACGCTGGCTTTGAAGCCGGAGATCAGCACCGCGCCCGCCGTCCCGCCCACCAGAAGGGTGAGGACGAAAGCGAACAGGCCGGTGACCAGCCGCGCGTGACTGCGGCCCAAAGGATGGGCCTCAGGTGCCGTCATCGAGCGCCTCCAACTGCCGGGTGCCCGCGTCGATGCGCTCTTCGCTGGCGGTCCAGGCGCGGCGGGTCTGCATCGCCAGATGCTCGATGCCGCGGCCCGCGGCCATCGGCGCCGGCTCACCGCGCAGGATGCCGGCAACGTTGCGGAAGGGGCGGGTGATGATCGCGGCGAAGAGAAGCGTGAGCAACGCCGCCACCCCCATCCCTGCCACAGCGACGGTGGCGGTGCGGCCGATCAGATCGGACAGCAGCCGCTCGCTGCGGCCGACGCGCGCGGCGTCCGACACCGAGATGGCAATGCCGCCGGCGGGGCCGAGATCATTGTCGAATCGCACCCCGAAAATGGTTTCACCGCGGTTGGCCAGAGACCAGATGGCGTCCTCGCCCACCCGGCGGGTCCACTCCTCCGGCACGGATTCGCCGATCGCACCGCGGTCGGTGCTGTAGATCGACCGGCCGCCGGCATTGAACACGTCGATGGCGAGGATGGAGGCGTCGCCCGCCCGCTCCCGCTCGATTCGCGTCTGCAGCGAGGACACCTGGTCCAGCGCAAGGCCGATGGAGAGATTGGCTTCCGTGGTGCTGCGCAGGTTGCCGAGCACGTGGGAGACCCGGGCGCGCTCGATTTCCGCTGTCACCCGTTGGCTCGCCATAAAGGCGCCAACCGCCACCACGATCAGAATCGCGAGCACGGCGGCGGCAACAACGAGGACGAGTCGACCGACAAATGTCATGAAGCAGATGGTTGTGTGCAGGCCGGCGGGACGTTAGCCGCCCGCGCCGCCGCAAACCAGAGCAAAAACCTGCAGGGAACTAAAAAAAACCATCCGCGCCAAAGCGCTTTTCATCGTATCCGGTGGCTGACACATTGAGCCGCTTTTGCGAGCCGCGTTTCCCATGACCCGCACCACCGCTGCCTTGATCGTTCTGTTCGCCGTCATTGCCGCAGCGTGCGTGGCGTTCGGGGCCTATTTTTCTTACGCCACTTTGCTGAACGCCAACCGCGCCGCGGTGGAGGCGCGCTTTGCCATCACCGCCCAGCGCATCGCCGGCACCGCTGAATTGGCCAGCAGCCTGGGCATCAGTCTGCCGGCGCAGCAGACCCTGTCGGATCTGCTGCGCCGCGAGGCGCGCATCGACCCGGCGGTCCAGTCCATCGATGTGGCGGACGAGCACGGCCTGGTGCTGTTCAGCAGCGACCCCGCCCGCGTGGGCACGGTGGAGGCCGGGCGCCCGCCGGCCACGGTGGTCCGGCCCATCGAGAATGACATCGGCGCGCGAATCGGCCGCACCGTGGTGCATTACAACGCCGCCGTCCTGGTGGCGGGAGCAGAAGCGCTGGCGTCGGATTTGCGGGTCATCGCCGTGCCCACCTTGGGGGCGGCGGCGTTCGCCACCATCGCGGTCGGGCTGCTGCTGGCGGCGGGGCTCAACCGGGCGGTCCACCGGGCCGCCGATCCCGCCTTCTGGCCGCCCGCCGCCCGCGCGGCGCTGGCCAGTGCCGATGCGGCTTATGCCGCCGCGGCGGCGGCACCGGATCCGGCGGCACCGGTGGCCGGGACCGATCGGGGAGGACCGGTATGATCGGTCTGCGCGGCGGCATTTCGGTCGCCATCGTCATCATCCTGTGCGCCGCTCTGGCGGTGATCGCCTGGGGCGCGCAGCAGGCGGCGGTCCGCACCATCGTCCCCACCATCATGGCCAAGGCCGATTCCGTCGGCCGTTCAGCGGCGGCGCTGGTGGAAACGGCGACCCAGGCCGGAATCCCGGTGGAGCAACTGGTGGGGGTGAAGCCCTATTTCGAGGCGCTGATCCAGCAGAATGAGGAACTGGCCCACATGCGCCTGGTGCGCGGCGGCATGGTGCTGTGGGAAGCGGGCGAAGTGGAAGGCCCGGACTGGCCGGAAGTGCAGACGGCGGTGGTCGCGCGCAACGGCGCCCCGGTGGCCACCCTGGTCATCACCATCGATCCGCGTCTGGTATCGGAGCAGGTGGCGGCGGTGCTCATCGATGTCGCCTTCATCGGCGTGGTGGCGCTGCTGGTGGCGCTGGAACTGGTGGCATTGGTGGTGGGCACCCGCGGCGTCTCCGTGCTGTCGGCGGTGGAGGCGCGGGTGCGGGCGCTGTCCCGTGGCCGGCTGGTGCAGCACACCGGCGGCGACGCGGCCACCGATCATCTGGTGGCGCCCATCGATCGCCACATGTCGGCCTTGGCCACCCGCCACGCCGCAGCCCGCGCGGCGGCCGAGCAGCGCGGCGACCGGGAGGCGCTCGCCGCCCTCGATGCGGTGGCCGCCCGCACCGGCCTCGGCTCGACCCATGCGGCCCAGAACCAGGCCGCCGCCGTGGTGCGGCCGGCGCTGTTCCTGTTCATGCTGGCGGAGGAATTCACCCGGCCGTTCCTGCCGCGCTATGTCCAGGCGCTGGCCCCGGCGGATCTGCCGTTCAGCGCCGATGTGGCCATCTCTTTGCCCATCGTCGCCTTCATGGCGGCGGTGGCGCTGTGCCAATTGCCGTTCGCCGCCGCCTCCGAATGGCTGGGCCGGCGCAACGGCTTCGTCATCGGCGCGGCGCTGGCCGCCTGCGGCTATGCGCTCTCCGGTCTCACCGGCAGCTATTATGTCTTCCTCGCCGCCCGCGTGGTCTCCGCCATCGGCTACGCCTTGGTGTTCGTCTCCGCCCAGGGCCATGTGGTGGACCGCTCCGCCCCGTCCGAGCGGGCGGAGGGGCTGGCGGTGTTCGTGCGGGCCATCATGGTGGCGGCCTTGTGCGGCCCGCCGATCGGCGGCGTGGTGGCCGACCGGCTGGGCGGCAATGTCGCCTTCCTGTTCTCCGCCGGGCTGGCGGGCGCCGCCTTGCTGCTGGCGGCCGCCAGCCTGCCGCGGTCAGTGCGCCGCGCCCACGGCCACGGGCTGGGGGTGGCGGATCTGAAAGCTGCGATCCAGGCGCCGCGGCTGGCCGCCCTGCTGTTCGGCTGCGCCTTGCCGGCGAAGTTCATCCTGGCGGCGCTGTGCTTCTATCTGATCCCGGTGGCGTTGCAGCGGCAGGGCTACAGTTCCGCCGCCGTGGGCCGGCTGCAGATGATCTATCCGGTCATCATGGTGCTGGCGGTGCCGCTGTTCGCGGCCCTGGCCGACCGCTTCTCCGCCCGCGCCGGCTTCGTTGCTGCGGGCGGCACGCTGGCGGGGGCGGGCGCCCTGCTGGTGGCCTTCGGCTCCTCGCCGCTGGTGCTGGCGGCGGTGCTGGCCATTCTCGGCATCGGCCAGGCCATGTCCATCGCCCCGCAATCGGCCCTGGTGGCGGATGCGGCGCGGCATGTGCCGGGCGGCCATTCCGCCGGCGTGCTCGGGCTGTTCCGGCTGATCGAGCGCAGCGGCAATGCCCTGGGCCCGGCCGCCGCCGGCCTGATGCTGGGGGCTTTCGGTTTCGTAACTTCCATGATGAGCGTCGGTGCCATAGTGGTGATCGGCGCGGCGGCGTTCGCTTTGTCCGGCCGGTCGTCGCCGACGGCGGACGACCCGACCCCCGATGTTGCTTCCGAGGAGGCTCAGGTGCCATGACCAGGACCATGCTCGACCGACGTTCCCTGCTCTCTCTGGGTCTCGGCGCCGGGGCGGCTCTCAGCCTGCCGGGGCGCGCGGCGATGGCGGCCGAGCGCACCTACAAGATCCTGATGCTGACCTTCCGCGGCGAGACCGAAGCGGAGCGCGGCTTTCGCGATCTGCTGGACACCGCCGGCCTGAAGACCGACATCATCTCCCGCGATGCCCGGCGCGACATCGGCAACCTGCCGTCCATGATCGCTGACCTCGACACGCTGAAGCCGGACCTCATCTACACCTGGGGCACCCCGCTGACCCTCGGCGTGGTGGGGCCGTACGATTCCACCGATCCCAAATATATCCGCAACATCCCGGTGGTGTTCGCCTTGGTGGCGGCACCGGTGCAGGCGCGCATCGCCCCGAGCTTTGCCGCGCCAGGGCGCAATGTCACCGGCGCCGTGCACGTAGTGCCCACCGACGTGCAGATGAAGGCCATGCAGTCCTACATCGAGTTCTCCACCGTCGGCATCCTCTATTCCACCGGCGAGCAGAATTCCGTGGCCATCGTGCGCGAGGTGGAAGCGTTCTGCGCCGGCATCGGCGCCAAGGTCATCGCCCGTCCGTTCAACACCGATGCCAATGGCCGGCCGACGGCGGAGGGGGTGGAGCAGATGGTCGCCCAGCTGCGCGCGGACAAATGCGACTGGCTCTATCTGCTGCCCGACACCTTCCTCGGCACCATTTACGACCGGGTGACCCCGGCGGCGCTGGCCGCCGGCCTGCCCACCTTCGGGGCGGCAGAACTGGCGATCCGCGAAGGCGGCGCGCTCGTGGGACTGGTCAGCCGCTATTATTCGGTGGGCCAGCTGGCCGGCACCAAGGCGGTGGAGATCCTCAGCCACGGCACTTCGCCGAGCCGCATTCCCATCGAGACGCTGAAGCGCTTCTCGCTCATCATCAACATGCGGATCGCCAAGTCCCTGGGCATCTACCCGCCCATCGCCATGCTCAATTATGCCGAGCTGGTCACCGGATGATCCAAGACGCGGCCTCGTCGTCCGACCCGCTGGTGTGGCGGGCGCTGGCGCCTTCGGACCTTGACGCCGTCTATGCGTTGCATCGCGAGGCCATCGGGGCGGCGGTGCGGCCGGAGGTGGTGAAGCCGGAAACCCGGGACTTCTTCGCTGGCATCCTGGGCGGGCGGGGACGCATGCAGGGGGTTTTCGACGGCGCGGCGCTGGTGGCCTATGGGGTGCTGCAGAGCGTTCTCCCGGCCTATGACGACCCGCGACCGTTCATCGGCGCCCCGTCCACAGCGTTGGTGGCGAAGCTGGCGGGGGCTTCGGTGGCCACGGCCTATCGCGGCCGCGGCCTGCAGCGCGCCCTGATCGCCGCGCGGGTGGGGCTGGCCCCTGCGGGGACGATTTTGTTCGCCACCTCGGCCCCGGCAAACCCGCCGAGCTGGATCAATCTTCTGGCGGAAGGCTTCGAGATCCGTGCCCTGGTGCCATATTACGGCGGTCACCTGCGGTATTTGATGGTACGGGATGGAACGCACATCGTTCCGCACAGAGAGATGCTCATGGCCGCCACCGACACCGAACACCAGATCACCTGCTTGGCCGGCGGCTGGCGCGGCGTTGCGGTGCAGGCCGCGGCGGACGGCCTGCGCATCCGCTATGTGGTGAGGGCCGAGGATGCCTGAGTTGCCCGGCGACCGGGCGACGCTGGAGATCGATCTCGGGCTGGTCCGGCGCAATTGGCAGACGGTCCGTGCCGCCTTCTCCGGCCCCACCCTCGGCGCCGTGGTGAAGCAGGACGCCTATGGCCTGGGGGTGGCGCGCATCGCGCCGCTGCTGCATGGCCTGGGCTGCCGCGATTTCTGGGTCGCCGATTTCGACGAAGCCCTGACATTGCGCGCGCTGCTGCCGCAGGTCCGCATCTTCGTGCTGCACGGCCTGTCCGGGGCGCCGGCCGCCGTATTCCGCGCCCATCATCTGGTGCCGGTGCTGAACGACAGCGCGGAGCTGCCTCTGGCGCGCGCCGAGGCCGTGCGAGGTGGCCCGTTCGAGGTCGCCATCCAGATGGACACGGGCCTGTCGCGCCTCGGGCTCACGCTCTCCGATGTGAAGCGCCTGCGGGCCGATCCCTCGGCCTTCGCCGGGCTGCGGCTGGCGGCGTTCGTCACCCATCTGGCGCGCTTCGCCGATCCGCAGGCGCGGCGCAACACCCATCAATGGCGGCGCTTTCGCGCCTGGACCGCGGGCCTGCCCGAGGCGCCGCTCAGCTTCTGTGCCTCCGCCGGGGTCTTCGGCTCGCCGACGCGGCACTGCAGCCATGCCCGGGTGGGCAGCGCGCTCTATGGGGTGGAGACCACCCCCTCCCGGCCGCAGCCCATCCATCTGGCCGCCAAGCTCACCGCGCCCATCCTCAAGGTGACCGACGTGCCGGCGGGGGTGGAGGTGGGCTATGGCGGGCTTTATCGCACCGCCCAGCCGCGCCGCCTTGCCCATCTGGCCGCTGGCTATGGCGACGGGGTGCCCTTCTCCTTTCGCCACCAGGCCCATGTCCGGCTGGGCGGCCACGCGGCCCCGATCGTGGGCGGCGTCGCCATGAGCCTGATGACCATCGACGTGACCGACCTGCCGCCGGGCGTTGCCGTGGCGGGCGCGCGGGTGGAATTATTTGGCCCGGACTTGCCGGTGGACCAGATGGCCGCCGCCGCGGGGCTGGCGCCCAATGTGATCATGGTGTCCGCCGGCCATCGGGCCCGGCGGCTGTATCATGAGCCCCCCGATGCTGCGACGGACGCGAGCCCCGGCAACCAGAATCAGGCGATGGGCGAATGGGATCGGCGGGCGCGGGGCTGACCCGGCCTGCCGGTTCCGGTGGCGTCCGGCGCGTGGCGCGGGCGGTCAGGATGCCGTTGCGCGGCGCATGGAGCGGCGGCGGCGGACGGTGCCGGGGCACGGCCAGGCGGGGGTGGCGATGGGCGGGCCCGGTGCCGGGGCGGCGAGACCGCTTCCGCAGCGCCGCCGTTGCTGCTAACCCTTTTGAAAGTGGGCAGACTTGAAGGCCGGACGGCGTCATGAGCTTTGCCACGGCGGCGCGGGAGAGGCGGAGATGCTGAGGAGGTCGTGCCGCGCCGAGGGGCGTGCATCCGCACCGCGGAGCGCCGCCGCATGAGCGCGCCGCTGGGGGCAGCCGACCCGACGTCCACCATTGCGCTCGGCGCCCAATTGGAAGACCTGCCTAAGGTCGCCGACTGGCTGGCCGAATTGGCCGAGGCGGAGGGGTGGCCCGCGCGGGTGCGCTTCGGCCTCGATCTCAGCCTGGAAGAGGCGTTGACCAACGTCATCTCCTACGGTTTCGCGGCGGCAACCGTGCCGCCGCGCATTCGTGTGGACTATTTCCGCCTGCCCGCCGAGCGGGTGGCGCTGCGCATCATCGACAATGGCCTGCCGTTCGACCCGATGTCCGTGGCCGAACCGGAGATTCCCGCCTCCATCGAGGACGCCCGCATCGGCGGCCATGGGGTGCAACTGATGCGGCATTTCCTGGCTGATCTCTCCTATGAGCGGGTCGGCGATGAAAATCGGTTCACGTTGGTTGCGGACCTGAACAAGGGCGCCTAATGGCAGCGGCTTGGGGAGTGCATGCGCCGTGTTGATCCTTGCCCACCTTCTGGCCGGACTGGGGCTGCTGTTCGTCGGCCTGAAGCTGATGGGATCGCATCTGCAACAGGCCATGGGCCGGCGGGTGCGCCGGTTGCTGCGCGCGGCCACCGTGTCCCGGGCCACCGGCCTGCTGTGCGGCGCGGTCGCCGGCGCCATCACCCAGTCCAGCAATGCAGTGACGCTGATCTGCGCCAATCTGGTGCGCGGCGGCGTGTTCACCACCCGCGACGCCATTCCGGTGGTGGCGGGGGCCAATATCGGCACCTCGGCGCTGGTGTTCATCGCCTCGGTGAACATGAAGGCGGCGGTGCTCTATCTGGTCGCCCTGGTGGGGCTGGGCTTCCATCTGCGCATCCACGCCCGGCCGGCCTGGCGGGAATGGATGGGGGTGCTGCTGGGGCTGGCGCTGCTGTTTCTTGGCCTGGACTTCATCAAGTCCGCCCCGGCCGACCTCAATCTGGCCGATACGGCGCGGCTGATCGGCGATTTCCTCACCCCCACCCGCGGCTTCTTCCTCGGCTTCATCCTCGCGGTGATCACCCAGTCCGCCTCAACTCCGACCATTCTGGCGGTGGCGGTGGTGCAGACCCAGGTGCTGGGGCTGGGGGACGCCCTGTTCCTGGTGCTGGGCGCCAATCTCGGCTCGGGGCTCGCCACGCTGATTTCCGCCGGCGACCTCAAGGGCAGCGCGCGGCAATTGTGCATCTCTGCCATCCTGGTGAAGGCGGCCGGCTGCCTGGTGGTGGGCGCCCTGGCGCTGAGTGCCCTGGCCCTGGGGCACAATCTGGATGGCGTGCTGCGCTGGGTGGGCGGCGGCGACCCGGCATTCGCGGTATCGGTGGTGTTCTTCACATTGCAGGCCACCGGCGGGGTGCTGGTGGTGGTGCTGATCGGGTTCAGCGAAGCCATCTCGGCCCGCTTCAGCCCGGCCACCCGGGAGGATCATCTCTCGCGGCCGCGCTTCATCCACGACCAGGCGGTGAAGGACCCGCCCACGGCGCTGGATCTGGTGGCGCGGGAGAATGCCCGCCTCGTCACGCGCCTGCCGCGGCTCATGCCCGACCTGGACCAGCGGGACGGCGATGATCCCAAGGCGCGGGCGGCGGCCTGGCGGGGCGCCGAGGCCATTGCCTCCGCCACCGATCGCTTCCTGGTGGATCTGATCGACCAGCGCCTGACCCGGGAGGATCTCAACATCGCCCTGCGGGCGCAGACCCAGGTGGAACTGGTGCGCGCGCTGCAGGAGACGCTGCACGAGTTCGGCACCGTGGTGGACAGCTTCGCGGCGCCGCCGCCGCTGGTGTTCAACCTCTCGGAATCCCTGCGCACGCTGCTATTGGTGCTGTCCGACGCGGTGCCGGCGGACGCCGAGGAGGCGGACCTGAGCGTCCTCGAGGCGCTGACCGCCGACCGCAGCGGACTGCTGGACCGCATCCGCCGCGATCTGGCGGCCTCCTGCGTGGGCGGCGGGGACGAGGTGCGCATCCTCATGCGCGCCACCAGCCTGTTCGAGCGGGCGGTCTGGCTGGTGCGGCGCCTCTCGTTGGCGTTGCGCCCTGGGGCGAATGAGGATAATCCGCCGGAGGCAGGGTCTGGTCAGAAGCCCCCGTCTCGTCAGAGCGCCGAACCCGGCCTGGTGTGATGTCTTTCGCGGCGGAGCGCCGGGCGTTTCGGCTGCATGGCGATGCCGGCGCGCGGTGACGGGCCGTCATGTTCGAGGAAAGTGCGAATGCAGATCGAGACCGAAGAAAACGGCGCGGACACGGTGCTCAAGGTCAGCGGCCGGCTGGACACGCTGAATGCCAAGCCGTTCGAGGGCAAGCTGCTGGAAGCGGTGAAGGCGTCCAACGGCATGCTCATCGTGGATCTGACCGGGGTGGACTATGTGTCCTCGTCCGGGCTGCGGGCGCTGCTGGTGGCCGGCAAGGCCATGGCCCCGCACAAGCGCAAGTTGCGCCTGAAGTCGCTGCAGCCGCAGATCCAGGAAGTGTTCGACATCTCCGGCTTCTCGGCCCTGTTCGAGATCCACTGATCCTGCTGGGGCACCCGATGCCCGCATAAGGGGCGCGCGACCGCGCGGCCCGGGCGTGCGCACCCGTGCGCAGAGCGACGACCCGCGCCTGCGGCACGCATCGGTCCGGGGCGTCCCGCCTCGCCGCCTCGCCTGCAACGGAACCTAATGCCCGCCGGCCTTGCTGTCGGAGATCTTGTCCGACCAGGCCAGGACCAGGCTGGAGCCCACGAATACCACATGGATGATGACCAGCCACATGAGCGTGGTCTGGTTGGCGTCGGGCGTGAGGTTCATGAACGCCTTGAGCAACTGGATCGCCGAGATGGCAACGATGGAGGCCAGCAGCTTCTGCTTGAGGCCGGCGAAATCCACCTTGGTCATCCATTCCGGCCAATCCGGATGGCCGGCAGGATCGATCTTCGAAACGAAATTCTCATAGCCCGAGAAGATGACGATCAGGACCAGATTGCCGGTCAGCGTCAGATCCACCAGGGCCAGGATGCCGAGGATGATGTCGCTCTCGGTGGCGGAGAGGGCGATGGACACGAAGTGCAGCAATTCGCGCCCGAACTTGAACAGCAGTACCACCAGCGCCACCACCAGCCCCAGATAGAACGGCGCCATCAGCCATCGGCTGCGGAACAATATGCCTTCCAATGCCCGCTCCAGCATGTCGCCGCCCCGTCTTTCGCCGATCCGGCGCAAGGGGTGCCATGGCAGGCCGCGGGCGGCAAGGGGCCACCCGCAGCCGCAGTGACGCAGCGTTATGGGTAAAGCCTCATTCCGTCACGGCGCCGCGACGGCCACGGTGCGCACCTGGACCCGACGGTTGACGCCGTCGTCCGGACGCGCGGGGTCCTTGAGCTGGCTCTTGCCGCGGCCTTCCGCTTTCAGATGGCTGGCATCCACCCGGTGAAACTGGACCAGATAAGCCCGCACCGCCTCCGCCCGGCGGCGGGACAGCTCGAGATTGTAGTCGTCCGACCCCCGCGCATCCGTGTGGCCGATGATCTCGAACGACAGGCCCGCCAATCGCGGATCGCGCAGGGCCTTGCCCAGCGTATCGAGGACCAGGCGGGCATCGCTCATGGTGAGGCTGGACTGGTCATATTCGAAATGCACATACAGATCGATGGAGGGCGCTTCCTCCGCCCCGTCGCCGCCCTCGATGCCGATGCCGCGGGCGGTGGCGGGCCGGAAGCTGCGGGTGGCCGGCGCGCCCGGCGCGGCCGGCGGCGGCTTGAGCGCGCGCACGATGGCTTCGGAGTCGGTCTGCACATCCCCGGCCCGGACCGGGACCGCCCCGCTGCTCCACACAGCAAGGCAGACGGCGGCGGCAAGTGCGGGACGGCAGGCGGGCCAGGGCATGGTATCCTCCGTCTCAGTCGGCGATCTTCAGATGCAGCACGGCGGCCATGACTTCTCGCGGCAGCGTATCGGGGGCGGCGCGCTGCAAGCTGATCTCGCGCAGCGCCGACAAGAACAGTCGGTCGGGGGGCGCATCCGCCCCCGCCCCGGCCCCGGCCTTGGCCGGCGCCCGGTAGAAGGGGCTGTCCGGGCCCTCCGCCGCTTCCAGTTCCGCGATAGGGGCGCGGGCGGCCACCACGATCACCGCCTCATGGCCGCGCTCCGCGCCGGTCCGGGGACGGCCACCCACCTCGGTGGACTTCAGGGGTGTCACCCGAAAGGTGGGGCGCCCCTCCTTGCCATCGCCGAACAGCAGGGGGGCGCCGCCATCGATCTGCCGGCGCATGGCGCCGCGGCGCGGCGAGAGGTTCACCACCGTACCGTCATCCTCGATATAGACCACGTATAGATAAGCGGGCACCCGCGGCGCGGTGACGGAAATGGCGAAGGTCTCTCCCACCTTCAGGGGACGATCACCTCCCACCAGCGCCACCTTCGGGCCTTCCGGCACCTTCAGGGGGGCATTCAACGTGAGCAGCGCCTCGCAGATCGGCCAGGGTTGCAGCGCCACGTCGGCCTCGAAGCCTTTTCCGCGCGCATAGGCATTCACCGCCTTGAGGTCGTCCAGGGTGGCGACGAAGCCGGACAGTTTCGCCCCGGAGGCGGTCACCGCCCCGCAGCGCAGGGGCGGGGCATCGGCGGGGGCGGTGCCGCCGGACGGCGTCGGCTGCGGGCGCGGGGGCGGGCGGTCCGTTACGAGGACGATGGCGTCCATGGTGTCGGTGAGGACCACATCATAATCCACCCAGCTGTAACCGCCGTCGGCCCAGCTGCGGCCCCAGGAGTTGAGGACGCGGAAGGCGTGCCGGCCGTCATCGTAGCCGGTGAGGACCATGGCATGGCCGCCGGCCGTATCCTCCAGCGATCCGGTGGCGCCGTAGACGCTCCGTTTGATCACTTGGTCGCCGGACACCCGGTTGAAATTTCGCCCGACCATCATCCCGACAACGATGGGATGGCCCTCGGACAGCAGTTGCCGCATGCGGTCCAGGCTGGCGCGGCTGATGCCGCTGGGCCTGCCCCGGCGATAGCCGGCGTCATTGTCGGCGGCCCGTTGGAAGCTCTTGACGAAAAAGCGCCGGGGAACGGGCGTGACGGGCCGGCAGAACGTCTCCGGTGCCGCCATGGGATAGTCGGCCAGCGAAGCAACGCCTTGCTGCTCCAGCACGGCGACGGCCTTCCGCAGATTGGTGAGGGGATCGGCGCAGGTCGCGCCGCGGGTCGTGCGCATCAGGACCGCGTGCAAATAGGCCGGGCTGGCGATGCTCTCCGTCTGAGTGTTCGAGCCGGCTTGCTGTGACAGCTCGTAATAGCTGCGCGCCGCATAACCCATCGCCCAGGAGACGCAGGAACCGATCCGGCCCTGATCCCCCGGCGGGGGGAAGCGGGGGCTCAGATCGATGCTGTCCGGCAGGAACCCACGGGTGATCGGGACCAGCGGCAGGAAGGTGAGGTCCTCGGGTTGCGAGGTGTCCAGACCGCGCGCATAGACCGGCTCGTCCTGCGCCAGGGCCGCCGACGGGTGGCCCATGGCCAGGGCCACGCTGCACAGGGCGCCCAGCCCCAACCGCCGCCACCGGCGCCGGAGGCGCGCTGTCTGCCCGCTGAGGAGGGTCATCGGGTGGCCCAGAGACGGGATGGCGGCGGTCAGAATGGCAGACGCCGGCTGAGGGCGCCGCCCACCATGCCGCCGATGAAGGCCGGGACCGCGGGATCGATCCCCTGCGCCCTCTGGCCATTGGAATGGGAGCCCGATCCGCTCGAACGGGTGGTCTGGGCGGACTTCGGGCTCTCCTTGGCGTTCGCCGTGTTCGGCATCGGCTCGCGCACCATGGCGTCATACTGCGCCTTGTTGAGAAAGCCGGTGACCGGAAAGCTGTGGGCCGACTGCCAGGTCTTCAGGCTCTTGCGGGTCTGCTCGCTCACCTTGCCGTCCACCTTGTGGACGCCGAGGTGCTGCTGAACGGCGCGCCAGGCGTTGAGATCAAGCCCCAAAGCGTCCTCCGTCGCCGCGGTGGCGTCCGCGGTGCGCGGGTCGGCATTGGGCGCTGCGGGCTCTGCCGCCGCCGACGCCGCGGAGGTGGTCGTCGAGGCCGGTGTCCCCCGCGACAGGCTGGCGATGCGGGTGCGGGCGAGGTCGGCAAAGGTCCCGTTGGGAAACTTCTCCAGATAGGCGCGATATTCATCGGCGCTGTTGGAGGTCTTCACCGAGGTCCACAGCTCCATCTCCATGGCCGAGCCATTCAGAGCGCCGACGGCCGGTGCGGACGGCGCTGCGGTATTGGCGGGGCCGGCGGCAGGGCCGGCCGGCGTGCCGGAGTCCGGGCTCTTGTTCATGTAGAAGAAGCCGGTGAGATTGGTGTTCTCCCACGGCAATTGCTTCTCCTTGGTCTGCTCCACCACCTGGGCGCGCACATAGGCCAGCGTGTGCCGGATTTCCACATCCGGCCGGGCCAGATTGTCCAGCAGGGCGCGGGTGAAGGGGCTGTGGCTGCCTTCGCCGTCCAGCGCCACTTGGCCGGGGCCGGTGGCGAAGGCGATCAGAGTGCCGGAACCCGGCCGCATCTCGGCCAGACCGGTGCTCACCGTCACGCTGCGCGATTTCGGCGCCGAGGCCTGGATCTGCTTGGCGAAGGGATTGTCCCGGCAAGCATCCAGCAGCACCAGCTTCACCTTGGCATCGCCGATCGTGTTCTGCAGCACGGTGTCCACTTCCACCGTGCGCACCTTGGCGTCCAGTTCGGTCTTCAGGTCCGCGTCGATGGGCACCAGGAGGTTGCGCCCGTCCAGCTGGATGCCATGGCCGGCATAGAAGAACAGGGCCACGTCGGCCCCATCCGCCCGGCTGGCGAAATCGCTGAGGCGCTGGGTCATCCGCTCGCGATCGAGGTCGGTGCCCAGTACGACATCAAAGCCAATGGTTTTCAGGGTGGCGGCGATCGCCTCCGCATCCCGGGCCGCATTGGGCAGTTGCACGGCGTTGCGATAGGCGCCGTTGCCGATGACCAGGGCCACCCGGCTTTCAGCGCCCCAACCGGGCGCGATGATGGCAACGCTCGCGAAGATGCCAAGCGCCCATCCCAGGACCGCACGACGCATAACGCTTCCCCCCGCCACGGCCACGCTTAACCTTACTGTAACGACATCCGATCCGGGTTCAATGATCGGAGGAAACAGAAATGGCGGTTCGCCGCCGTATCCGGGAAAATCTTTAAATAGCTTGAAATGTAAATCGGCCGAAGCGGCGAGGGTGCCCATAAAAAATGGCCGATCTGATCGGGCGAGATCAGATCGGCCACGGATTGTCTTCCGCGTCATTTGTCGCGCGTTGCTATTCCTTCACCGCCCCGGTCATGGACGAGACGTAATAGTCCACGAAGAAGGAATAGAGGATCACCACCGGCAGCGAGCCGATCAGTGCGCCGGCCATGAGCGAGCCCCACTCATAGACGTCCGAGCGCACCAGTTCGGTGAGCACGCCCACCGGGATGGTCTTGTTCTCCGACGACTGGATGAAGGTCAGCGCATAGATGAACTCGTTCCACGACAGGGTGAACGAGAAGATGCCGGCGGAGATCAGCCCCGGCACCGACAACGGTAGCAGCACCTTGATGAGGATCTGCCAGCGCGAGGCGCCGTCGACCAGCGCGCACTCCTCCAGCTCATAGGGAATGGAGCGGAAATAGCCCATGAGCAGCCAGGTGGAGAAGGGCACCAGGAAGGTGGGATAGGTGAAGATCAGCGCCAGCTTGGTGTCGTAGATGCCGAGGTTGAACACCATCAGCGCTAGCGGGATGAACAGGATGGAGGGCGGCACCAGATAGGCCAGGAAGATGCCCAGCCCCACCCAGCGCGCGCCCTTGAAGCGCAGGCGCTCGATGGCATAAGCGGCGAACACCGAGGCCACCAGCGAGATGAAGGTCGCCGCCACCGAGATGTAGATCGTGTTCCACAGCCAGTGCGGATAGGAGGTCTCAAACAGCAGATACTTGATGTGGTCCAGCGTCGGCTCCACCACCCACAGCGGCGAGTAATGGGCGTAATCGGTGAGCTGATAGTTCGGTTTGATGGCGGTGATCGTCATCCAATAGAACGGGAACAGCAGCACGAAGACGAACACCAGCAACGGCAGGAAGACCGTCAGCACGCGGCGCGGCAGGCTGTCCAGATAGCTCATGCCGCTGGAATTGTCGGCGGCGGCGCTGGGCTTGGCCACGGGTTTGGCAAGGGTGTGATCGGTCATGGCGTCAACGTCCCCACAGGGAAAAGGAGCAGGCGAGGGGGCAGGGAAGGGGGTGCGCGCGCATCAGTCCGCCCCACCCTGCTGCCATTTGCGCCGCTGCAGGCCGAAGTAGGAGAACAGGATCGCTGACAGCAGGAACGGGATCATCGCCACCGCGATGGCCGCGCCTTCGCCCAATTGTCCGCCAGGAATGGCGCGCTGGAACGACAAGGTGGCCATGAGCTGGGTGGCGTTGAGCGGGCCGCCGCGGGTCAGCACATAGATCAGCTGGAAGTCGGTGAAGGTGAACAGCACCGAGAAGGTCATCACCACCGCGATGATCGGCGAGAGCATGGGCAAGGTGATGAAGCGGAAGCGCTGCCAGCCGTTGGCGCCGTCGAGGGTTGCCGCCTCGTGCAGGGACTGCGGGATGGTCTGCAGGCCGGCCAGCAGCGAGATGGCGACAAACGGGATGCCGCGCCAGACATTGGCGGCGATGACCGAGGCCCGCGCATTGGTGGTGTCGCCGAGGAAATTGATGTTGTGGTCGATGAGCCCCATCTTGATGAGCGCCCAGGAGATCACCGAAAACTGCGCGTCGAAGATCCACCAGAAGGCGATGGCGGAAAGCACCGTGGGCACCACCCAGGGGAGCAGGATCACCGCCCGGAAGAACGACTTGAACGGCAGGTTCTGGTTCAGCAGCAACGCCAGCCACAGGCCGAGGGCGAATTTCAGGATCGAGGCCACGATTGTATAGAGCAGCGTGTTGAACACCGAGAGCAGGAACAGGCTGTCGTCGAACAGCGACTGATAGTTCTCCAGCCCGATGAACACCCCGTCCCGGCCGATCCGCGTGTCGGTAAAGCCGAGCCAGACTCCCAGCCCCAGCGGATAGGTGAGGAACAGGAGCAGGAACACCGCGGCGGGCAGCATGAACAGCAGCCCGAGGATGTGACGGCCCTGCCCGACCCCGGACAGCCAAGCGCGGAAGGAGGAAGTTGACGCTCGGTGCGCCGCGATATCAGCCATGAACGCAAGTCTCCGAAAGCTGCCCTCAGCGGGCGGACGCGGCGGTTTCGCCAGCGGGGCGCGCCGCTGCCGGGCGCGCGTGTCCTGCCGAGATCCCCAGGATGGAAGCAGACCCGTCAGGGTCTGCGCGGGCGCCGCCGTGCGGTGCCGGAGGGTGCGGGGGGTGGAGGAGCCGTCCCGACGTGACCGGCGAAGCACCGGCACGGCTCCTCCCCTCCCTCCCCCGCACAGTGGATGCCCCGCCCGCGAGACCCGTGAGGTCCCGCGGGCAGGGGGTCGTCAGCCGCGATAGATGCGCGAGGCGCGCTGCTCGGCGCGCTTGGCGGCCTCTTCCGGGGTGCGCTGGCCGGTGGCGGCTTCCGCCACCATGTCCACCACGATCCAGTCGGCCATGGCGGCGGCGGACTGCGGCCCCAGCGGACCGGCATAGCCGTTCGGCCGCAGGGTTTCCGAGGCCTTGCCATAGGGCACGTTGATGGGATTGGAGGTCCACACCGGATTGCTGGCGAACGCCTTCAGCGTCTGGCAGCAATAGGCGCTGGAGCCCTGGATCCAGGCGTTCATCTGCGGCGCGTCGAACATGAAGGCGAGATAGGCCTGCGCCGCCTTCGGGAACTTGGTGTATTTGAAGATGCAGGCCGAGGTGGTCTGATGCAGTTCCACCGACTTGCCGATCGGGCCGATGGGCAGGTTCACGGAGCGCATGTCGGCGGCCATGTCCGCGAGCTTCGGATCGTTCTTGGCGGCGTAATAGAGCGACACGCCGTTGGCCGTGACCGAGATTTCACCGGCCAGGAAGGCGCGGTTGTTGTTCACGTCCAGCCAGCTCTCGGTGCCCGGGATGAAGGTCTGGTACAGTTCGCGGGCATATTTCAGCGCGGCGATGGTCTCCGGGCTGTTGATGGTGACCTTGCCCTTGTCATTCACCATCTCGCCGCCATGGCTCCACAGGATCCAGTGGCAGTAATTGTTGCCATCGCCGACGCCGTGGCCGAGCGTGAAGCCCATGGGATGGTTCTTGGCCTTTAGCGCCTTGCCCAGTTCCAGGAACGCCTTGGTGTCCTTCGGGAATTCGCTGAAGCCGGCCTCTTTGACCCAGCTGTCGCGGTAGATCACCGCATTGCCGATGGTGGCCAGCGGCAGGGCGACATACTTGCCGGAATTGAGCGCATAGGCTTCGGGGGCGGGATACCAGCCGCCATAGGTGGCGCCCAGGCCCTTGGCCAGGGTGGTCACGTCCAGCAGCTTGTCGGGATATTGCTGGGCATCGTCGAACCACACCCAGACAATGTCCGGGCCGGAGCCCACGTTCGCGGCCACCGCGGCCTTGGGACGAATGTCTTCCCAGCTTTCTTTGTCGATGCGCACCTCGATGCCGGTGGCCTCGGTAAACTTCTTGGTATTGGCAATCCAGGCGTCTTCCTCGGCCTTCACGAAAGGCGACCAGCGCAGCATGCGCAGGCTGGCGCCGGGCTCCGGATCAAATTTTGGCAGCGCTTGCGCGAAGCTCGGCGCACTGCCCAGTGCGGGCAATGCCGCCGCGCCCGCGAGGCCGGCGCCGCCGAGCAGCACGTTGCGTCTGGAAATCGTCATCTTGGCGTTCCTCCGTTTGAGCGCCCCGCTCGGTGGCTGACGTCGCGGGCCGTTTGGCGTCCACCCCTGCCGCGTCGGCGATGCCGCGCGATCTTTTGGGGGGTCTATTATGCATAAGTCCTGGCATCCGTCGTGGTCCCGGCCGCGGCCGGGAGTCGTGGCCGACGCGCGCCGCCCGTGGCGCGCCGCCTTAGAGACGCTGGCCGGTGGCGGCGTCGAAAATGTGCGTCAGCCCCGGCTGGGGCGAGATGTGGAAGATTTCGCCCGGCTTGAGCGTCAGGCGCTCGCGGAACAGGCAGGCGATCTCCTGGGTGCCGAGGCGCGCCATCACCAGGATTTCCGATCCGGTGGGCTCCACCACGATCACTTCCAGCGGCACGCCATTGGGATCGATGCGGATGTGCTCCGGCCGCATGCCGTAGATGGCTGGCTTGCCCACCGCGCCCTCCGGCACCCGGTCCACCGGCAGCCGCAGGCCGTCGGCGGTGACAAAGGCAGCGCTGCCATCCACCTCGATCTTGCCCTTGATGAAGTTCATGGAGGGCGAGCCGATGAAGCCGGCGACGAACTGGTTGGCGGGCTGGTCGTACAGATCCAGCGGGGCGCCGATCTGCTCGACGATGCCGTCATGCATCACCACGATCTTGTCGGCCATGGTCATGGCTTCGATCTGGTCGTGGGTCACGTAGACCGTGGTGGTCTTCAGCCGCTGGTGCAGTTCCTTGATCTCGGTGCGCATCTGCACCCGCAGCTTGGCATCGAGGTTGGACAGCGGTTCGTCGAACAGGAACACCTGTGGATCGCGCACGATGGCGCGGCCCATGGCGACGCGCTGGCGCTGGCCGCCGGAGAGCTGGCGGGGGAAGCGGTCCAGCAGCGGGGTCAGGCCGAGAATCTCGGCGGCGCGGTTGACGCGGCTGTCGATCTCCGCCTGCGGGCCGCCGCGCAGCTTCAGCGAGAAGCCCATGTTGGCGCCCACCGTCATGTGCGGATAGAGCGCATAATTCTGGAACACCATGGCGATGTCCCGCTCTTTGGGGGGCAGGTCGTTCACGGTGCGGTTGCCGATGCGGATCTCACCGCCGCTGATGTTCTCGAGGCCCGCGATCATGCGCAGCAGGGTCGACTTTCCGCAGCCGGACGGTCCCACCAGGACCACGAACTCTCCGTCCTGGATATCGATGTCGACGCCATGGATCACCGGCGTCGCGCCGTAGGCTTTTTTCACCGCGCGGATGTCAACCGTCGCCATCGCGTCCTGCTCCTTGCGTCCACCCGGATTGCGGGCTGCGTCATTCCACCCAGATGGACCCCGTTCCGGCAGCCTGCCGCCGTCGGCGTCCTTATTGAGCCACCTTCGGGCGGCTTCACGTCCCCTCGGTCAGGGGCGCGGGGCGATCATGGTGCGGCTTTGGCCGCCGATCAAGCGGAGATTAAAACGATTGAACCAAAGCATAATGACGCTTATCCAGACCCGGCCTCGGGCCATCCCCGGCTCGGCGGCCGCGAGATCCACCGCCTGCCAGCGAGCCTACCGCCATGTCTGATGCCTCCACTTCCGCCCCGCACGCCGCTTCCACGGCCGCGTCCGGCGCCCGTCCGACCGTGCTGCTGACCGGTGCGATCATGGAAGGCGTGGTGGAGCGCCAGCTGGCCACCCGTTGTGATCTCGTGGGGCCGGATGACCTGGACGGCGTCCTGGCGGCGCATGGCGCGGTGATTTGCGGCGTGGCCACCAAGGGCAAGCTGCGGGTGGACGGCGCGCTGATGGACCGAATGCCCAAGCTGGAAATCATCGCCAATTTCGGCGTGGGCTACGACACCGTGGACGCCGCCGCGGCGGCCGCGCGGGGCATCATCGTCACCAATACGCCGGACGTGCTCAATGAGGAGGTGGCCGATCTCGCCCTCGGCCTGCTGCTCGCCACCGTGCGCGAAATGCCCCAGGCGGACCGCTTCGTGCGCGCCGGGCAGTGGCTGACGGGCGCCTTCCCGCTGAGCGCGACGCTGCGCGACCGGTCGGTGGGGATCGTCGGCATGGGCCGCATCGGCCAGGCCATCGCCAAGCGGATCGCCGCCTTCGGCCTCCCTATCGTCTACCACACCCGCCGCCCGCAGGCGGACGTGCCCTACACCCATTATCCCGACCTTGTGGCCATGGCGCAGGCGGTGGATACGCTGGTGGTGATCGTCCCCGGCGGCGCCACGACCCGCAACCTCATCAATGCGGACGTGCTGGCGGCGCTCGGGCCGCGCGGCATCCTCATCAATGTCGCCCGCGGCACCGTGGTGGACGAGCCGGCGCTGCTGCGGGCGCTGCAGGACCGTACCATCCATGCCGCCGGGCTCGACGTCTTCGTCGATGAGCCGCGCGTGCCGGAGGCTCTCCTCGGCCTCGACAATGTGGTGTTGCTGCCGCACGTGGGCTCGGCCACCCACCACACCCGCGATGCCATGGGCCAGTTGGTGGTGGATAATCTGATCTCCTGGTTCGCCGGCAAGGGGCCCGTGACGCCGGTGGGCGAGACCCCCTGGCCGCGCCCCTGAAACCGCTCCACCGCCGGCCGGGCGCCGGCGGCAGCCGGGCGTCAGCCGCCGGGACGGGCCACATGGCCGCCGCCCGCCGCGGTTGACTTTCCGGACGAACAGCGTGTGCCTAGGGCCGCGCCGGGCGGTGGCGCGGTGGCAGACGGACAGTCCTCATGCGGTCCAGTTTCCTTCGGCTCCAGGGTCGCGCCGACGTCTTGAGGACGCCGACCCGCGGCACCGTCCCGAGTACGGCGGTTCAGGGCGCGGCGAGGGACGGTGCACTGCGCGCCCGACACCCCCTGGGGATGGCTGTGCTGGGCGTCTTTGCCGCGCTCACCATCGGGGACGTCCACGCGCAAAGTGCGCCGCCGGGCCTCATTCCGGGTGCGAGTGCCGCGCCCAAGGGCACGACCCGGCCCCCGGCCGCCGCCCCGAAGCCGGGGGCGGCCAAGCCGGTGGATCCGGCGTTGCGCGCCGAAGCCGAGCGTCGGGCCGGTGCCCTCACATTGGCCAGCGCCGACGGCGAGCGAACCTGCCCGCTGGTGCTGAAGGCCACGCCCACGGGCCCCGGCTTTGCCGTCACCTTCGAGACCGGCGGATGTGCCGCCATCGCCTTTGTGGCCGAGGTGGTGGCCTGGGTGCCCGATGCCTCAGGGGCGATCCGTCTGATCAGCGCCCAGGGCCGCACCGTGGCCGAATTCACGGAAGGCGCCGCCGGCACCTACGAGGCCCTTCGCGACGGCGATGGCGTCTATTTCCTGGCCACCCCGGCCGCTCTGCAGGCGGATGTGGTGCATGCGGAGGAATTGCTGGGCGAGTGGGACCTCTCCCGGGTCGCCGGCACGCCCTTGTGCCGCTGGAGCTTCACCGACGCTCCGGTGGCGGGCGGGTTCGCGGTGAAGGTGGCGCCCGGCTGCGAGGCGGGCCTTGCCGCATTTTCCCCCGCCGCCTGGCACTTGGAAGGCAGCAACGTGCTCGTGGCCTCCGGCGCCGGCGCCAGCACCTTGCGATTCGCCCGACAGGAAGATGGGGGCTGGGGAAAGGTCCCTGAGCGGGGCCGTCCACTGCTGATGTCCCGCCCCTGATACGGTTAACGGGCTTTCAAAGGGGAAGCATAGCGAGCGGTGAAACTATCGTTTCTTGGAATCCGTCTCGAATGTGGCGAAAATGCAACGCCAGAATCCAGCATTTATGCGGGTCTGCCTAATGTCTGAGCATTTCTTGCCTCATTTTTCTCGTTGGACAAGCCGGGGAAAGCTGGTTTCTTCAGATCACATTTTTTTTGCTTGGGGGTTTGGCGTATGAACAAGTGGGCAGCCATTGCAGCGAGCGTTGCTTTCGCAAGTACGGCTTCGGTCGGGGTGGCGTCGGCGGCGGATCTCGGCGCCATGCCGGTGAAGGCCGTGGTGGTTGCGCCTGAGCCCCCGCCCTATGACATCGCCTTCGGCGTGAAGCTGACCACGGATTACGTGTTCCGCGGCCTCACCCAGACCAACGGCAACCCGGCCGTGCAGGGCTATGTGGAAGCCCGCGCCTGGGATTGGCTCTATGCGGGTCTGTGGATGTCGAACGTCGACTTCCCGGCCTCTGCCGGCCTGACCGACCCGACCGCGGAAATGGACTTCTACGCCGGTATCCGCCACACCTGGGGCGCCTTCACCGGCGACGTGGGCTTCCTGTACTATTACTATCCCGGTCAGGCAGGCGTCGGCAGCTACGGCGGCGGCTTCCCGTCGAACAAGATCAATTACTGGGAAGTGTACTTCAAGCCGACCTATGTCATCAACGACATCGTGACCGTCGGCGGCAACCTGTACTACGGCGACAGCTATGCCGGGACCGGCGCCAACGACATCTATCTGTCGGGCACCTTGAAGATCAACCTGCCCAACTACACGTCCAACAAGGATTGGGGTTGGTACCTGTCGGGTGAGCTGGGCTACCAGTGGCTCGGCACCACCTCGCTGAGCAGCCAGTACATCCTGGCCGGAAACAAAAACTACACCCTGCCTGACTATGCCAGCTGGAACGCCGGCGTTGCCTTCACCTACAAGGCGATGACCATCGACCTGCGCTACTACGGCAGCGAGCTGAGCGAAGGCGCGGGCAACACCTGCTTCACCGTCACCGGCCTGTCCAACGGCTGCGGCAATCGCTACGTTGCCAGCATCGCGTTCGACACCAGCCTCCTCGCTCTCAAGTGAGATGGGCCTGACCTGAGTTCGGCGAAGACCCAGAATCACAGCCAGAACTAGGGTGAACAGAAAGCGCCGTACCCTTTGGGTGCGGCGCTTTTCTTTTGCGCGGCCTGCCGTCTGTGCGTGGCAGCGCGCGCGGGCAGGGGCGCTTGCCGAGCCGCCTGGAAGCGCCTGAGATGTGTCGGAAAGGTTTTCGGAGATGATGGGCACAAGGCGTCGCGCCGCGCATCTGCGCCGGGGGGCGCACACGCGCGGCCCGACGGCGCCGGTGACGGGGCCACGTCGCAGTCTCTCCGCACCAGGCGGTGTCAGATCAGCCGCAGCCCCTTCAGGCTGGCATGGCCGTCCTTGCCGACGATGATGTGGTCGTGCACTTCGATGCCCAAGGGCTTCGCCACATCAATGATCTTGCGGGTCATGTCGATGTCGGCCCGCGACGGCGTGGGGTCGCCCGACGGGTGGTTGTGGCACAGGATCAGCGCCGAGGCGGAGACCTCCAGCGCCCGCTTGACCACCTCGCGGGGATAGATGGGCGCGTGATCCACGGTCCCGGTCTGCAGCACCTCGTCGGCGATCAGCTGGTTGCGCTTGTCCAGGAACAGCA
This sequence comes from Azorhizobium sp., assembly GCA_965227945.1. Classification (GTDB taxonomy): domain Bacteria; phylum Pseudomonadota; class Alphaproteobacteria; order Rhizobiales; family Xanthobacteraceae; genus Azorhizobium. Next base: position 2,150,560 of record CBDDGQ010000006.1, read on the forward strand.
CCCGCACCTGTTCGCGGTCGGAAAACGCCATGGCGGTGCGGCAATAGTCGAGCACCGCGCTCCAGGAGGAGAGCACCTTGCGGCTCTTCATCTGTCCCTTGGCCAGACGGTGCGCCGCGGCTTCCACCAACTTCAGCTCGGTGATGATGGCGTCTTTCACGCCGGGGATTTCCGCCAGCAGCTTGGGCGGGGCGGCCACCACTTCGGCGAAGGAGCCGAAGCGCTCCACCAGCGCCTTGGCCAGCGGCTTGACGTCCCGGCGCGGGACGGCGCGGAACAGGATCAGCTCCAGAAGCTCATAATCGGCCAGGGCCAATGCCCCCGCCTCGCGGAAGCGGGCGCGCAGCCGGTCGCGGTGGCCGTGGAAGTGCGGCGCATCCTCCAGCCCCTCGTCCGGCTCCCCGGCCATGCCATCAGGCCAAGGAATAGGGTGGCTTGTGATAGCCCTTCGGGCTGATGGTGAAGATCTCGACGCCGGTCTCGGTCACGCCCACCGTGTGCTCGAACTGGGCAGAGAGTGAGCGATCGCGGGTGACCGCGGTCCAGCCGTCGGACAGCACCTTCACATGCGGGCGGCCGAGATTGATCATCGGTTCCACAGTGAAGATCATGCCGGGCTTCAGCATCGGGCCTTCGCCTTTGCGGCCCACATGCACCACGTTGGGCTCGTCGTGGAACACCTGGCCGACGCCGTGGCCGCAGAAATCGCGCACCACGCTCATGTGCTGCGGCTCCACGAAGCTCTGGATGGCGGCGCCGATGTCGCCCACATGGCCACCGGGCTTGATGGCCTCGATGCCCAGCATCATCGCCTCATAGGTGACATCCAGCAGCCGCTCCGCCCGGCGGGGAATCTCGCCGATGGCATACATGCGGCTGGAATCGCCATACCAGCCGTCCAGCACCAGGGTCACGTCCACATTGACGATGTCGCCCTCGCGCAGCGGGCGCGGGGAGGGCATGCCGTGACAGACCACGTGGTTGATAGAAGTGCACACCGAATAGCGGTAGCCGCGATAATTCAGCGTCGCCGGATAGGCGCCATTGGCCACGGCGAAGTCGAAGATCAGCTTGTCCACCGCATCGGTGGAGACCCCGGGGCCCATCATCTCCGACACCGCATCCAGGGCCTGCGCGGCCAACTGACCGGCGCGCCGCATGGCGGCGAAGCCCTCGGGCCCATACAGCTTGATATGCCCGGTCTTCCTGAGCGGCGCGCTCGCCGCTTCCACATAGGTCATCTGTCGATCCCGTCCGTCGCGCCGACGGTGTGATTGGTCGCTGTGATTGGTCGCTCTTGCAGCCAGATTTAGGCCAAGCGGCGCGCAAAGCAAGCCAGCGCAGATAACAGCCGCTTGTGCGGTGCAGGCCGGACGGTCCGCCGGCGGTGTCAGTCCGGCGCCAGCAGCCGCGCTTGCACGCGCGCCAGCGACCGGGTGAAGGCCCCGGTGTCGTCCAGGGCGCGGGCGATCACCAGCGCCCCCTGGATGGCGGCCACCGCGTCTTCCGCGCGGTCCTGCGCCGATGTGGGCGCGTGGCCGGCGCGGACCAGGGCCGCGGCCAGGGCATCCCGCCAGGCGGCGAAATAGGCGGACAGGCGCGCGGCGAAGCGATCGCGCGTCACCCCCAGGGCCAGAACCCCCACCAGGCAGACCCGGTTGCCGGACCGAAAATAGCGGTCCACCGCCGCCAGCATGGCGACGACGGCCGCCGGACCATCGGCTGCGGTGCGCAGCGGGGCGAACACATCGGTCTCGAACCAATGGTCGATATGGTCCAGCACGGCGGTCGCCATCTCGTCTTTCCCGCCGGGAAAGAAGTGGTAGAGGCTGCCCTTGCCCAGCCCGGTGGCGGCGGTGATGTGGGACAGGCTGGCCGCCTCGAAACCGTGCGCGCGGAAAACCTCGCCCAAGGCGGGCAGAACGTCCGCGCGGCTATGGACGAGCTTGGCCACGGGCCGCGATCACAGGCCGAGTTCGGTGAGCCCGGGATAGTCCAGCGGGCGCGGTCCCTTCTCCCACAGGAACTTGCGCTCGGCGGCGGTGATCGCCACGTCATTGATGCTGGCCTCGCGGCGGCGCATCAGGCCAGCTTCGTCAAACTCCCAATTCTCATTGCCATAGGCCCGGATCCAGTTTCCGGCGCCGTCGTGGCACTCGTACTGGAAGCGCACCGCGATGCGGTTGCCGCTGAAGGCCCAGACTTCCTTGATCAGGCGATAGTCCACTTCCTTCGCCCACTTGGCGGTGAGGAAGGCGACGATGGCCGGGCGGCCCTGGAGGAATTCCGAGCGGTTTCGCCACACGCTGTCCGGCGTATAGGCCAGCGACACCTTTTCCGGGTCCTGGCCGTTCCAGGCATCCTCGGCCATGCGGGCCTTCTGGGCGGCGGTCTCGGCGGTGAAGGGGGGCAGGGGCGGGCGTGACATGGATCACCTTGTACCGATTGGGACAGTATGTACTGATCGGTACACGGAGGGCGCGGCGCGGTCAAGAGGGGACCGGCGGGGCGGCAAGAGATCGGGCGTTTCCGCAGGATTTCGTGACCTTGCGCAAGGCGCTGAGGGCGGCGGTGTGAAAAGTATCCTCTTGGGTCATTGCCCCCTCTTCCGCCGGGCCGGGGGCGCACCCACATTCGCAGCGGTGGTTCGCTCTCCGAGGGCGCGCCGCTGCGATGGCCGGCAGACCGGCATCGCATCCAAGCGATCCCTGCGTGCTTCTTGAAGGCGCTGGGACGCCGAGGAGGGAAGATATGAATTTCGAAATCTATACCGAACGGGCGCGCGGTTTCGTCCAGTCCGCCCAGTCCCTGGCGGTGCGCGAAGGCCAGCAGCAGTTCGTCCCCGAGCATCTGTTGAAGGTGCTGCTGGATGACCCCGAAGGCCTGTGCGCGGGCCTGGTCCAGCGCGCCGGTGGCAACCTGCCCCAGGTGCGCGACGAGACCGAAGCGGCGCTGCGCAAATTGCCCAAGGTGGAAGGCGGCTCCGGCCAGGTCTATCTGAGCGCTGGCCTCGCGCGGGTGTTCGAGGCGTCCGAGCAGGCGGCCAAGAAGGCCGGCGATGGCTTTGTCACCGTCGAGCGCCTGCTGCTGGCGCTGGCCATCGAGAAGGAAACCGAGGCCGGCAAGATCCTGGCCCGGGCCGGCGTGACGCCGCAGGGCCTGAATGCGGCCATCGAAGCCTTGCGCAAGGGCCGCACCGCGGACAGCGCCACGGCTGAGAATGCCTATGACGCCCTGAAGAAATATGCCCGCGACCTCACCCAGGCGGCGCGCGACGGCAAGCTCGACCCGGTGATCGGCCGCGACGAGGAGATCCGGCGCACCATCCAGGTGCTGGCCCGTCGCACCAAGAACAATCCCGTGCTCATCGGCGAGCCCGGCGTCGGCAAGACCGCCATCGTGGAGGGGCTGGCCCGCCGCATCGTCGATGGCGACGTGCCGGAAAGCCTGAAGAACAAGAGCCTGCTGGCCCTCGACATGGGCTCCCTGATCGCCGGCGCGAAATATCGCGGCGAGTTCGAGGAGCGCCTGAAGTCGGTGCTGCAGGAGGTCACCTCGGCTGAAGGCGGCATCATCCTGTTCATCGACGAGATGCACACGCTGGTGGGCGCGGGCAAGACCGATGGCGCCATGGACGCCTCCAATTTGCTGAAGCCGGCGCTGGCCCGCGGCGAGCTGCATTGCGTCGGCGCGACCACGCTGGACGAGTACCGCAAGCATGTGGAGAAGGACGCGGCGCTCGCCCGTCGCTTCCAGCCGGTGTTCGTCAACGAGCCCACGGTGGAAGACACCGTGTCGATCCTGCGCGGGCTGAAAGAGAAGTACGAGCTGCATCACGGCGTGCGCATCACTGATAGCGCGCTGGTGGCCGCGGCCACCTTGTCCAACCGCTACATCGCCGACCGCTTCCTGCCGGACAAGGCCATCGACCTGATGGACGAAGCCGCTTCGCGTCTGCGCATGCAGGTGGATTCCAAGCCGGAGGAGCTGGACAAGATCGACCGCGACGTCATGCGTCTGCGGATCGAGCAGGAGGCCCTGAAGAAGGAGACCGACCAGGCCTCCAAGGATCGCCTGAAGCGGCTGGAGAAGGAGTTGGCGGACCTGGAGGAGACCTCCAACACGCTGACCTCCAAATGGCGCGCGGAGAAGGACAAGCTCGGGGAAGCCACCACCTTGAAGGCCAAGCTGGACCAGGCGCGGGCGGATCTCGCCAGCGCCCAGCGCCAGGGCGAATACCAGAAGGCCGGCGAACTGACCTATGCGGTCATTCCCGATCTGGAGAAGCGTTTGGCTGCGGTGGAAGCTGCCGGCCAGGCCGGGACCATGGTGGATGAGGCAGTGACGCCCGATCACATCGCCGGGGTCGTGTCGCGCTGGACCGGTGTGCCGGTGGACAAGATGCTCACCGGCGAGCGGGAGAAGCTGATCCGCATGGAGATGGAGCTGGCCAAGCGGGTGGTGGGTCAGTCCGAGGCGGTGTCCGCGGTGTCCACCGCGGTGCGCCGGGCGCGGGCGGGCCTGCAGGATCCGAACCGGCCCATCGGCTCGTTCCTGTTCATCGGCCCCACCGGCGTCGGCAAGACCGAGCTGACCAAGGCTCTGGCCAGCTTCCTGTTCGACGACGAGACCGCCATGGTGCGCATCGACATGTCGGAATACATGGAGAAGCACTCCGTGAGCCGGCTGATCGGAGCCCCTCCGGGCTATGTGGGCTATGAGGAAGGCGGCGCGCTGACTGAAGCGGTGCGGCGCCGGCCCTATCAGGTGGTGCTGTTCGACGAGGTGGAGAAAGCCCATTCCGACGTCTTCAACGTCCTCCTCCAGGTGCTCGACGACGGGCGCCTGACGGATGGGCAGGGGCGGACGGTGGACTTCCGCAACACGCTGATCATCATGACCTCGAACCTCGGGGCGGAATTCCTCGCCGATCCGCGCCAGCCGGTGGGCTTCGGCCTGCCCGGCCATGAGGCCGACAAGGTGGTGTCCGACGAGGAGGCCTATGAACTGGTGATGGGTGCGGTGCGCCGGCACTTCCGGCCCGAATTCATCAACCGGATCGACGAGATAGTCATGTTCCACCGCCTGAAGCGGGACCAGATGGGCGCGATCGTCGAGATCCAGCTGGGCCGGCTCGCCAAGCTGCTGGAGGATCGCAAGATCGTCCTGGAGCTGACCCCCGCCGCTCGGGCCTATCTGGCGGACAAGGGCTACGACCCGGCCTATGGCGCGCGCCCGCTGAAGCGGACGATCCAGAAGATGGTGCAGGACCCGCTGTCCGGCAAGTTGCTGGCCGGCGAGGTGCCGGACGGCTCCCTGGTCCATATCGACCTGGAAGGCGACCATCTGGTCTTCCGTCCGGAGCAGCGGATCGACGAAGCGGCCTGAGCCGCTCGCCCGCCAGCTCTCGGCAGCCCCCAAACGAAAACGCCCGGCCGCAAGGTCGGGCGTTTTTGCGTTGGGGCAGGGCTGTCCCGGCTACTTGGTCTTGCTGCCGGAGGGGCTGGCGATGGACGCCACCTTCGGCGGCACGGGGGCGTGCGCCAGCAGCGCCTCGATGCGCTCGCGCTCCTTGTTGAAGTCCGCCAGGAAGCGCCCGTCCAGCGCCCGTCCGCGCGGCAGCTTCACGCGCATGGGGTCGACGAAGGAGCCGTTGATCTTCACTTCATAATGCAGATGCGGCCCGGTGGAGAGGCCGGAGGAGCCAAGATAGCCGATGAGCTGGCCCTGGCGCACCTGCATGCCTTCGCGCAGGCCCTTGGCGAAGCCGGACTGATGCGAATAGGTGGTCACATAGCCATTCGCGTGCTGGATTTCCGTGTGGCGGCCATAGCCGGACTTCCAGGTGGCATAGATCACCGTGCCATTGCCCGCCGCATAGATCGGCGTGCCGACGCTGTCGGACCAGTCGACACCCGTATGCAGCTTGGAGATGCCCAGGATGGGATGGCGGCGATAGCCGAAGGGCGAGCGCATGATGCCGCCGGCGATGGGCTTGCGCACCAGGAACTTCTTCGCGCTCTTGCCCTCGATGTCGTAATAATCCACCAGCCCGTCGTCCTGGGTCTGGAAGCGGTAGTAGCGCCGGGTTTCGCCATTGGTGCTGAGCGTGGTGTAGAGCACCTCCGCATCCCCAGGGCCGTCCTCGGAATACAGCACTTCGAAATTGTCGCCCGGCCGCACCCGGCGCTGGAAGTCCACATCGAAGGAATAGATGCGGATCAGGTCGGCGATGACGCTGCGCGGCATGTCGTTGCGCAAGGCGGTCTCATAGATGCTCTCATAGAGCCGGATGCCGGGGCCGCTGTCGTCGTCATCATCGTCGGACGCCTCCTCGGAGACGCCGGCGATGTCGTTCTCGGCCGGCTCGGCCACCTGCACGAAGGCGCCCGTATCGGAGCTGGCCACCGTGCCTTCATGGCCGAGATCGCTGAAGATGGACACCCGCAGCGGATGGATCTGCTTGGCCGCGTCCGCTTGCAGCAGCATGCGGATGCGCAGGCCATCCTTCACCACCCCGTCGCGCCCGCGCTTGAAAGCGGCGGCCACGCCCTGGGCCTCCGCGGCGGTCGCGCCCGCATCGGTGAGGATGGACACCACCGTGTCCCCCTTCTTCACCACCACTGTGGTGTCGGTCCAGTCATTGCCGCCGGAGGTCTCGCTGGAGGTCTTGTCCAGATAGCTGACATTCTCCGCCACCTCCGGCCGACCGCCGGGCACCGCCGGGGCACCCGCAACGCCGGTGGCGGAGGGCAAGCCGTAGCGCCCCTCGACCGCATAGGCCAGCGCCGGTCCGCCGCCCGGCCCGGCGGGGCGGCCGGTGAAGGCGGGGGGCAGACCCACGGGCACCGGCTGCGAGCGGGCCAGTTCGGCCACTTCCCGCACCTTGGTCAGCACGCTCTCCATGGGCACCGAGGCGCCGAAATGCAGATTGGGGGCGGTGGCCAGGTCGCGCATCACCAAAGTGATTTCGCCGGTCGGCTCGGCCTGGGGCGCAGCCTCCTGGGGATCGGCCGACTGGGCGACCAATTGCACCGGATTGAACCTTGGAATGTTCACCGACACCGAGGTGGTGGACATGGCGAGGTTTGCCGCAACGCGCGTGAACGGGCGCACGCGGATGATTTCCTTGTCACCCACCTTGGTGGCGGTGGACACCCGGAAGGTCTGACGCGCGCTGCTGGCTTCCGCCAGCAGGGACATGCGGTCGCCCTTGCGTGCCGCATTGGACGATTTCTCGCCGGCGGCGAGGGCGCCGCGCAAGGCGTTGCGCACGGTCTCGGGCATGGAGGCGAAGCGATGGTCGCCGTCGAGCGCCGCATAGACCGCACCGCCCATCAGGAAGCAGCCGCAGAGCCCGGTGAGAAGCGTTGCCGCCAGCCAGCGCACTGAAATGCTCCGGCGATCGATCTCTTCTTCATCCCCGTCGACGCCGAGGGGCGGGTCCTCGCCGAGGCCCGCCGAACTCGTCGCGTCGCGCCAGGCGCCGGCCGAACGTCGCTGATGCAAATCTCGTCCCTTTGCTGATGCCCGCGCGGATCGGCGCGGACACGGTCCTTGTCCGGCTCAGGTTTGGCCCACCGGCACCCCCATGGCTCCGATGCGCCGCCGATACCGCCCGGAGGATCGCGCTGAAAATGCCCTTCCGCGATCGTTGCGTCAACGAAGCGGTCGTGGCGCCTCCTGTGTCGGCGCGCGCCGGCGATCTGATGGGCGCGACGCGGCAAAAACATGGCGGCGCCAGCTTGGCGCCAGTGCGCCCCGCGACAGGGCTCCGGCGGGTGTGGTGGCCGGGTGCGGCGGGCCGCGCGCAAGCGCCGTCCGCCAACCGTCGACCCCACCAGATCCACCACCGCCGCACCGACGGACTTGAGCCGTGTCACCGCTTCCGGCACCATGCGGCCGGGGTCCAGCCCGCGCGCAGAAGGTGCCGGTCGCCCCGCAGCCGTGCCGGCGACCGGGCGCCGGAGGCAAGCGGCTCGAGCACGTCGCCGGCTTCCGTGCGCAGGTCCGCGAAGGTCTCGTCATGGCCCTGCGCCGTGACACCAGCGCAGGGGCGCTCTCGCGGCCGGCCGAGGGGAAGGCCCCCCCGCTCCCCCTGAGGCCGGGCCGCACGCAGGCGTTCCGAATCAGCGGCGCCAGGACAAATCGGCCGTGTCCGGGGGCGTCCCCGGACCAGCACGCGGCGGATCGGCCGCACGGGGGGAACGACCGCTGCCGCAACACGTCATTCCAAACCGTCATGACCTCCTGACAAACTATTGCTTGGCTTTGACCCCCGCGAGGGAAATTCTGCCGCCACTTGCGGGCCGGCCCGTGCGGGCCATCAGGTCCGATCGGGATGACATTCGTCGCGATTGTCATCATCTGTGCCCTCCACCTCGTCCTATGGGAGCCTCCGCATGTCCTCATTTCCGCACCCCGGCACCATTGCCGCGGAGACGAAGGCCCTGCTGGAGCGGCTTGGCGTTCCCGCCGCCGCCCTGTCCGGCGACCTGACCGTCCGCTCGCCCCTGACCGGCGAGACCATCGCGTCCATCGCCCAGACCGACGCCGCCGGCGCCACGGCGGCGATCGCCACCGCCCAGGCCGCCTTCCTGGCCTGGCGCGCGGTGCCGGCGCCCCGGCGCGGGGAGCTGGTGCGGCTGTTGGGCGAGGAATTGCGCGCCGCCAAGGCCGATCTCGGCCGGCTGGTGACGCTGGAAGTGGGCAAGGTCACCTCCGAGGGCCTGGGCGAAGTCCAGGAGATGATCGACATCTGCGACTATGCCACCGGCCTGTCGCGCCAGCTCCAGGGCCTGACCATCGCCACCGAGCGCCCCGACCATCGCATGATGGAAACCTGGCACCCGGCCGGCGTCATCGGCGTGATCTCGGCGTTCAATTTCCCGGTGGCAGTGTGGTCGTGGAATGCGGCGCTGGCCTTCGTCTGCGGCGACGCGGTGGTGTGGAAGCCCTCGGAGAAGACTCCTCTGACCGCTCTGGCGGTGCAGGCCATCTTCGAGAAGGCGGCCGCTCGCTTCGGCGGCGTGCCGGCCGGCCTGTCCACTTTGCTCATCGGCGGCAAGGCGGTGGGCGAGGCCCTGGTGGACGACGTGCGCGTGCCCGTGGTCTCCGCCACCGGCTCCACCGCCATGGGCCGCGCCGTGGCGCCCCGACTGGCGGGCCGCTTCGCCAAGGCGATCCTGGAACTGGGCGGCAACAATGCCGCCATCGTCTGCCCCTCGGCGGATCTGGATCTGGCGGTGCGGGCCATTGCCTTCGCCGCCATGGGCACGGCGGGCCAGCGCTGCACCTCGCTGCGCCGGCTGATCGTGCATGAGAGCATCTATGACGCGCTGGTGGCGCGCCTGAAGCCGGCCTATGGCTCGGTGAAGGTGGGTGATCCCGGCGTGGAGGGCACGCTCATCGGCCCGCTGATCGACGGCGGCGCCTTCGCCGGCATGCAGCGGGCGCTGGATGCGGCGCGCGCCCAGGGCGGAACGGTCACCGGCGGAGAGCGGGTGGCGGGCGATGAACTGCCCGACGCCCATTATGTGCGCCCCGCTTTGGTGGAAATTCCCGGCCAGACCGCCGTGGTGCGCGAGGAGACCTTCGCCCCCATCCTCTATGTGATGCGCTACAGCGATTTCGACGCGGCGCTGGCCCTGCACAATGACGTGCCGCAGGGCCTGTCCTCGTCCATCTTCACCACCGATCTGCGCGAGGCCGAGCGGTTCCTCTCGGTGAGCGGCTCGGACTGCGGCATCGCCAACGTCAATATCGGCCCGTCGGGTGCGGAGATCGGCGGCGCGTTCGGCGGCGAGAAGGAGACCGGCGGCGGCCGCGAGGCGGGCTCCGATGCCTGGAAGAGCTACATGCGCCGGGCCACCAACACCATCAACTACGGCACCAGCCTGCCGCTGGCCCAGGGCGTGACCTTCGACGTGGGCTGACCGCCACCCGCCCGCCGATCCGCCCGCCTCTCCTGTTCAGGACGACACCCATGACCGCGCTTGTTCCCCGCACCGGCGGGCAGTTGATTGTGGATCAGTTGCGGGCCCAGGGCACGGAGCGCATCAGCTGCGTGCCCGGCGAGAGCTATCTGGCGGTGCTGGATGCCTTGCATGATGCGGACATCGACGTGCTGGTGTGCCGCAACGAGGGCGGCGCGGCGATGATGGCGGATGCCTATGGCAAGCTCACCGGCCGGCCGGGCGTGTGCATGGTCACCCGCGGGCCGGGCGCCACCAACGCCTCCCACGGGCTGCATATCGCGGCGCAGGATTCCACGCCCCTCATCCTGTTCGTGGGGCAGGTGGAGCGCGGCATGCGCGAGCGCGAGGCATTCCAGGAGCTGGACTACAAGGCGGTGTTCGGCTCCATCGCCAAATGGGTGGTGGAGATCGACAGCGCGGAGCGCATCCCCGAACTGGTGGCGCGGGCCTTCCGCGTCGCGCTGCAGGGCCGCCCCGGTCCGGTGGTGATCGCGCTGCCTGAGGACGTGCTGGTGGAGATGGCCACCGTGCCCGACGCGCCCTATGTGGTGCCGGCGGAGCCCTATCCCGGTCCCGATGCCATGGCGCGCCTTGCCACGCTGCTGGAGGGCGCCGAGCGCCCGCTGGTCATTCTCGGCGGATCGCGCTGGAGCGATGCGGCCTATGCGGACATGGTGGCGTTCGCCGAGCGCTATGCGCTGCCGGTGGCCACCTCCTTCCGGCGCGGCGACCTGTTTCCCGCCGACCATCCCAATTATGCCGGCGACGTGGGCATCGGTCCCAATCCCAAGCTGGCGGCGCGGGTGAAGACCGCCGATCTGCTGCTGCTGCTGGGCGCCCGCATGTCGGAAATGCCGTCGTCCTCTTATACCCTCATCGACATCCCGACCCCGCGCCAGACCCTGGTGCAGGTGCATGCGGGGGCGGACGAACTGGGCAAGGTCTACCAGCCGGCTTTGGCCATCGAGGCGACGCCCGTCAGCTTCCTGGCGGCGGCGGCGGCCTTGAGCCCCAGCCAGCCGCCGCGCTGGGCGGACGACACCCAGCTGGCCCATGCGGACTATCTGGCCTTCACCGAGCAGCCGGCGGTACTGCCCGGCGCGTTCCAATATGGCGCGGTGATGCGCGATCTGCGCCATCGCCTGCCGGCGGACACCATCATGTGCAATGGCGCCGGCAATTATGCCGGCTGGCTGCATCGCTATTATCGCCTGCGCCGGCCCCACACCCAATTGGCGCCCACCTCCGGCTCCATGGGCTATGGGGTGCCGGCGGCGGTAATGGCCAAGCGCCAGCACCCGGACCGCACGGTGATCGCCTTTGCCGGCGACGGCTGCTTCCTGATGAATGGCCAGGAGTTCGCCACCGCGGTGCAGTACGACATCCCCATCGTCGTGGTGGTGATCGACAACGGCATGTACGGCACCATCCGCATGCATCAGGAGCGGGAATATCCCGGCCGCATCTCCGCCACCCGGCTGAAGAACCCCAACTTCGCCGATTATGCCCGGGCCTTCGGCGGCCATGGCGAGACGGTGCTGCGCACGGACGAGTTTGCCCCCGCCCTGGAGCGGGCGCTGGCGAGCGGCCTGCCGTCCATCCTGCATTGCAAGCTGGACGCCGAGGCCATCACGCCGGCCACCACGCTCACCGCCATCCGCGAGGCTGCCCTCGCCCGCCAGGAGCACTGATCCCCATGGCCGCCGGAAGCGATGCGCATTTCGATGTGGTGATCGTCGGTGGCGCGGCGGTGGGCTCGTCGGTGGCCTATCATCTGGCCGCCGAAACGGCCTTCTCCGGCTCCATCCTGGTGCTGGAGAAGGACCCCAGCTACCAGCGCTGCGCCTCGGCGCTGTCGGCGGCCTCCATCCGGCAGCAATATTCCACGGCCATCAATGTGCAGATCTCGCTTTATGGGATCGCCTTCCTGCGGGACATCGGCACGCAACTGGCGGTGGACGGGGACGCGCCCGCCATCGGCCTGCACGAGGGCGGCTATCTGTTCCTCGCCACGCCCGAGGGGCAGGGCGCCCTGGCGGCGGGCCATGCCATCCAGGAGCGGTTGGGGGCCGACATCGCGCTGCTGACGCCGCCGCAATTGCAGGCGGAATTTCCCTGGCTGGAGACGGGCGATCTTGCCGCCGGCTGCTATGGCCGCTCGGGCGAAGGCTGGTTCGACGGCTATGGCCTGATGCAGGCCTTCCGCCGCAAGGCCCGCTCCTTGGGCGTGACCTATCGTGCGGACGCGGCGGTGGGCATCGAGCGCGCCGGCGACCGGGTGACAGCGGTGATCCTGGCGGACGGCAGCCGGATTTCCTGCGGCGCGGTGGTCAATGCGGCCGGCGCCGGTGGGCCGGCGCTGGCGCAGGCGGCGGGCATCGAGATCCCGGTCCACAACAAGAAGCGGATGATCTTCACATTCCGCTGTGCCGATCCGGTCGCGCGCTGCCCGCTGGTGATCGACCCCACGGGGGTCTATTGGCGTCCGGAAGGGGAGGGCTTCCTCTGCGGCCTGGCGCCGCCGGACGCGGAAGATCCCGACAGTTTCGAGTTCGAGGTGGACCACACCTTCTTCGAGGAGCGGATCTGGCCGGTGCTGGCGACCCGCGTGCCCGCCTTCGAGCGCATCCGCCCCGGCCGAGCCTGGGCTGGGCATTACGACATGAATGCCTTCGACCATAATGCGCTGGTGGGGCCGTCGCCGGAGCTGGCGAACTTCCACTTCGCCAACGGTTTCAGCGGCCACGGCCTGCAGCAATCCCCCGCCATCGGGCGCGGGATCGCCGAGCTGATCGTGCATGGCCGCTTCGTGAGCCTGGACCTGTCGCCGCTGCGGTTCTCGCGCATGGCCGAGAACGATCCGGTGCTGGAACTGAAGGTGGTATGAGCGCCGGCGCGGGTGCGCGCCGGCCGTCCGGGTCCGCCCCGTCAGCCGCGGCCGATGAAGGGCATCTTGGTGGCCATGACGGTTAGGAATTGCACGTTGGCATCCAGTGGCAGGCCGGCCATGAACACCACCGCATCGGCCACGTTCTGGGGATCCATCACCGGCTCGGGCTTCAGCGTGCCGTCCGCCTGGATGATGCCCTGCTTGATGCGGGCCGCCATTTCCGTGTCCGCATTGCCGATGTCGATCTGGCCGCAGGCGATGTCATAGGCCCGCCCGTCCAAAGAGGTGGACTTGGTGAGGCCGGTGATGGCGTGCTTGGTGGCGGTGTAGGGCGCCGAATAGGGGCGCGGGGCGCTGGCGGAGATCGAGCCGTTGTTGATGATGCGGCCGCCGCGCGGATCCTGGTCCTTCATGATGCGGATGGCTTCCTGGGTGCACAGGAAGGGGCCGGTCAGGTTGGTGTCCACCACCTTGCGCCATTCTGCCAGGGTCAGGTCTTCCATGGGGATGCCGGGGGCGCCGGTGCCGGCATTGTTGAACAGCAGGTCCAGGCGGCCGAATTTTTCCCGGGTCGCGGCGAACAGCGCCGCCACGCTGGCCTCGTCGGTGACGTCGGTGGGCACCACCAGGGTCGGGCCTGTCACCTGGGCGGCCACCACCTCCAGCGCCTCGGCGCGACGGCCGGCCAGCACCACGCTGTAGCCCGCCTTGCCCAAAGCGATGGACACGACCTTGCCGACGCCCGAGCCGGCTCCGGTGACGATGGCGATCTTCTGATCCATGTGGCGCTGTCTCCCTAATCGTTTAGATCAGGTGATAGCCGACCATCGGGCGAGTGCGAAGGCGGACGCAGGATTTTTTGCAAAGGAGCCGACGGTCGGGCGAGGACAACGGCGTCGCTGCCGCCGGAAGGGGCCGCCCCCGCCTCTCAGTCGGAGGCGCGGGCGGTCAAAGCGTCGAAGTCGATATAATGGCCGGCGCGATCGCGCTTGGAGGCGAGGTAGCGCACATTCTCCGCAGTGGAGCGGCCAAGCACGCGCCGGTCGGCCACCACGTCGATGCCGGCGGCCTTCAAAGCGGCGATCTTCTGCGGGTTGTTGGTAATGATCTCCACCGCGCCCACGCCCAACTGGCGCAGCATCTCGGCGGCGAAATCGAACCGCCGCTGGTCAAGGTCGAACCCCAAGGCCGCATCGGCCTCATAGGTGTCGAAACCCTGCGACTGCAATTGATAGGCGCGCATCTTGTTGGCGATGCCGTTGCCGCGGCCTTCCTGATCCAGATAAAGCAGGATGCCGCCATTGGTGCGGGCCATGCGCTGCACGGTGTCACGCAGCTGGTCGCCGCAATCGCACTTCAGCGAGCCGAACAGATCGCCGGTCAGGCACGCGGAATGCAGCCGCACCGGCACCGCCTGGGTGAGATCCGGCTTGCCGACGATGATCGCCACCTGATCGCGCAGGCCCTCGCCGCCGCGGAACACCACGAATTCGGTTTCCAGCGCGCCTTCCAGCGGCACCGGGGCGCGACCGACCACATGCAGGGATTGCACCTGGGTGGCGCGGAAGGCGGCGATGTCATCCTTCTGGATGTGCATCAGGTCCGGCAAGGCGTCGGGCGCCACGGGAGTGACGATGGCGGCCGGAAGCACCAGGGCGAAACTCAGCAGTTCAAGGGCGGCCAGATCCAGCGGCGTCGCCAGGGCCACGGGCGCGTCGATGCGGCCATCGATCCGCAGCGCCAGCGTCTCGATGCGCTCCAGATCCATGTCCGGCAGCGCGATGGAGCCGGCGCAGGAGCGCGGCACGCCAATGCGGGTGAGACGGGGCGCGGGCAGCACCAGGCGGCCGAGGCCGGCGCCGATGGTGTCAAAACCGCGTGCGAGATCGGCATCAAGGGCTTCCACCCCGATCACGAGAACAGCCTGTTCCTCAAACGCGATGACCACCGGTCGGGCGGAGCGCAATTCGGAAATCGCGCGCTCTACAGCCGTCTTGGTGGCGCCAAAGGAGAGACCTGGTATTTCCACAGGGGGAGACATGAGAGCCTCACAATACGCCGAAAAGCGTGGAGTTGACAGTGGGACGTGTCGGACGTGTGATTTTGCCCGCAGGAGGAAGCGGACAGTTCGGGCTATAGCGGCAACCATCCGGGGCGGCGGCAGTTCCGTAAGCAGACGGATCCGCGAATGGTTCGCCCCCCGGCGGCGCACCCTGACACTTACGGTGAGGCTACGCTTATGGATGACGACGGCCTCAATTTGGGGATGTCTGGTGCCGATCACAATGATCTGAACTGGCGGGTGATCGGGCAATTGGGCCAATCGCTCGATGGACGGGTGGCGCTGCCCTCGGGGGAATCCAAATATATCAGCGGCTCGCAGGCCCTGGATCATGTGCATCGGCTCCGCGCCGCGGTGGACGCGGTGATCGTGGGCGTCGGTACGGTGCTGGCGGATGATCCGTTGCTCACGGTGCGACGGACCCCAGGCCGCAGCCCGGCGCGGGTCATCATCGATCCGTCCGGACGCCTGCCGCCGGAGGCGCTGTGTCTGGGCGACGACGGAGCCCGGCGGATTGTTGTGCGACGTTCTGCCGCTAATTCCGGTCTTTTACTGCCAGAGGGCGTGGAAATGATCGAGCTGCCGCCAGACGGCCCCGATGGCGGCATCGCCCCGGCGGATATTCTGCGCGAACTGGCCGCCCTTGGGCTCTGGCGCGTGCTGGTGGAAGGCGGTCCGCGCACCTTGTCCGGCTTTCTCGATGCCGGATGCATGGATCGCTTCCATATCGTGGTGTCACCGGTCATTCTCGGCAGCGGGCGGCCCGGCCTCGACCTCGCCCCCATCGCGGGACTGGCGTCCGCGTTGCGGCCGGCCACCCGCGTGCATGTGTTTTCAGATGGCGACGTGCTGTTCGATTGCGATCTGCGCCGGTGCGCTTCTGCGGCGGCCGGCGCACCTGCAGGCCAGGAGGCCAGCCATGACACCACCATTGGGCATCGGGACAACGATCACGCCTTATGCGCTGCCGGCTAGGTGGCTGCACTGGCTCACCGCCGCGGCCGTGCTGTTCGTCATCCCCGCGGGCATCGCCATGATGAACCTGCCGGACGGGCCTGCCCAGGACCGGGCGTTTGACCTGCACCGCTCCGTGGGCATCCTCATTCTGGTGCTGGCGGTGCTGCGGGTGGCGGTGCGGATCGCACGCGGGGCGCCGCCCCCGGCCCCCGGCATTCCGCGCTGGCAGCAGGTGGCGGCCAATGCGGTGCACCACCTGCTCTATGTGCTGATCTTCGTCATGCCGCTGTTGGGCTGGGCCACATCATCCACCTATGGCGCCAAGGTCAGCGTCTTCGGCCTGTTCACTTTGCCGGACCTGCTGGCCAAGAACGAGCCGCTGTCCGAGCTTCTGGGCACCATCCACCAATGGCTGGGTTTCACCATGGCCGGGCTGGTGGGGGTGCATATTCTCGCCGGGCTCTATCACGGCATCATCCGGCGCGACGGCGTGCTCTCGCGCATGATCCCGGCGCTCAGCCGCCGCTGAGGGATCGCGGCGGCTGTTGCGTCTCGGTGACGTCCGTCGTCATGCGGTCTTGGGCCAGGCCAGGATGTCCATATGGCCGATCCGGCACTGGCTGGCGGTGATCCGGGCCGCGCGCCAAGCCGCCACGCGGGCGGCAAGAACTTGCCCGGTTTCGCCGGCCGCCGTCGCGGTGCCCTCCGCGAGGGCGGCGATGAGGGCCGCATCGGCGGCATTCGCGCCGTCCAGCAGCCAAGGGCTGTCGCGGCTGTGGCCCGCATAGCCGCGCTGGCGGAAGGCGTGCATCAAAAGATCGGTGGCCACGTCGCCGGCGCCGGGGCCGAAGCCCTTGTCGTGGCCCTGATGGGTCCGAAACGCTGCGGCAATGCTGGCGTCCGCCTCATGGGGCGGGGTCCAGGCATCGCGCCCGTCGCAGGTGAGCACGGTGAAGAAATGCGCCCCCGCTCCCACCACCGCATCCACGAAGCGCTCGATCCACGCCGCCGACACCAGATCGAAGAAGGCTGAAGCGGTCACCAAATCCGGGTCACCCTCCACCGCCGCCTCGGGGTGGCGGGCCAGATCCACCTGGCGGAAGGTGACCGTGATCTGCCGGTCGGCCTTCTGCAACTGCAGCTGGCCGTCCCGATCCTGCGCCGTATCGGCCCAGTCGGACAGGGCGCGGGCGGCCTCGCTGAGCAAAGCGGGGTCGTGGTCCAGCAAGTGCCAGGTTTGCAGTCGCCCGAGCAGTGGGGCGGTGGCGCGCAGATTGGCGCCGGTGCCGGCGCCGAGATCCACCACATGCAGGCGCTCGCGGCCGCCCAGACGGCCGAACAGATCCTGGGCCAGTTCCAGATTGCGGGCGCGCAGGTCTGCCGGCTCCCGCAGGGCCAGCCAGCCGGTCGAAAATCCACTCATGGGCATGTCTCCTGCTGCGCCAAGGCCAAGGCGCGGGCCAGCGCGCGGGCGACCTGCGCGGCGGTGTCATTCCAGGACGGCAGGCCGAGGCCCGCGGCATAGGCCGCGTCCGCCAGGCGCCGGCGGGCGGCCGGCGCCGCCAGCAGATTGCGCAAGGCCGCGGCCAGCGCCTCCGTGTCGCCGGGCGGAATCTTCAGCGCTGCGCCATCCGGCACGGTGTCCGCCGCCGCGCCGCCGGTGGTGCAGATCATCGGCAGGCCGCGGCGCAACGCATCCGCCAGCACCATGCCATAGCCTTCATAGAGCGAGGGATGCACGAACAGGTCGCAGGCGGCATAAGCCGCGTCCAGGTCCGCAGCCGGGACGGCACCGGCAAGCTTGATGCGATCCGCCAGCCCGTGATCGGCGATGGCGGCGCGCACCTCGGCCACGGTGTCGGGGGCGAGGGTGAGAGATCCGTAGACGGTGGCCTGCCACGGCAGATCGCGCACCTGGGCCATGGCCTCCACGAAGCCGCGATAATTCTTGCGCGGAATCAGCGAGCCAATGGCCACCACTTGCGGCGGGTCTCCAGCCGCGGTGGCGCGCGCGGCGGGCGCGGTGCCCGGCTCGGCGACGGTCAGACGCTGCGGGGCGACACCGTAATGCTCCACCAGATCCCGCCCGGTGGCGGCACTGGTGGCAATGACGCCGGCGCAGGCCGCCAGCACCGCGCGCTCGCTGCTCTCGAACCGCAGCGTGTCAGCCGGGTCGAGCCCCGGCTCTCGCGCCAAGGGATGGTGGACCAGCGCCACCACGGGGCGGGTCAGGGCGCGGACCGTTTCGGGCGTAAAAGTGCCCAGCGCGAGCCCGTCCACCAGCAGCACGCAGTCCGCGGGCGTGGCCCCCAGTTGCGCGACCGCGGTGGCCCGATCCGCCGGCGTGGGAAAGGGGAAGGTCCCAGGCAGCGACAGCGGCGTGATCTGGACGCCCTGGTCCGGCAAGGCGGCGAGCACGGCGCGATCATAGCCGTATCCGCCGGTGGGCGTGGCGAGATCGCCAGGAAAGGCCAGCACCGCCTTCATGCGCCGATGGGCCCCTCGAACCAGGCGCGGGCGGCGTGGGATTCATGCAGCGTCACCCGCAGCCGGGTCAGCGCCTCGCCACCGGCGCCCAATTGACCGGCGCGGGCGGCCTCCGCCATGGCGTCGAAGATGTGCCGGGCGACCACCTCGGTGGTGGTGTTGCGGCCGGCGAACACCGGCACCGCGTCGAGATTCTGGTAGTTCAGGGGCGCCAGCACGGCCTTCAGAGCATCCGTGGCGCGGCCAATGTCGATCACCACGCCTTCGGAGGTCAGCGTTTCGCTCATGAAGGCCACGTCCACCACGAAGGTGGCGCCGTGCAGCGCCTGGGCGGGGCCGAACAGATCGCCCTTGAAGGAATGGGCGATCATGATGTGATCCCGCACCTCTACCGCATAGAGGGCACCGGATCGGGGGGTATCTTGGGGCACGGGGCTCTCCGGACGAGATGAGGACGAGACAAGGGGAGGGGACGCAGGGCGCTGGCGGAACCGGCCGGGCCGCGGTCAGCTATAGCGCACCACGGTGGCGACGCCCGCCGGATCACCCCCCAGAATACGCCCGAGCGCGCCGGGCAGATCGGCAAACGCCACTTCTTCGGAGATCAGCGCGTCCAGCCGCGGATCCGCCAGCAGGTCGAGGGCTTTCATCAGGCGGCGGGTATGGGTCCAGCGGGCCACGCGCAGCGGCGGCAGCGCCCCCACCTGGGAGGAGACGAGCCGCAGGCGCTTGGCGTGGAACGCGCCGCCCAGGCACACGGTGACCGCCGTGTCGCCATACCAGCTGACTTCCACGAGGCTGGCCTCCATGGCGCAGCAGGCGATGGCGTCGGTCAAGCCGGCGGAACTTGCGCTGGTGTGGAACACCACGTCGGCCTCGCCCACCGTTGCGCTGTCGGTGGAAAAGCGGGCGCCAAAGGCGGTCGCGAGGGCGCCGCGGGCGGGGTCGGGGTCCACCGCGGTGACTTCGGCACCGGGCAGGCCGGCGGCGAGGAAGGCGATGAGCAGGCCAATCAATCCCGCCCCCACCACGACGATGCGGTCACCGGCGCCCGCGCCGCTGTCCCAGAGGGCATTGAGGGCGGTTTCCATGCTGGCGGCCAGCGTCGCGCGGCGGGCGGGCACAGCGTCCGGCACCAGCACCACATCGTCCTTCCCCACCACGAAGCGATCCTGGTGGGGATGCAGCACGAAGACGTCGCGGCCGAGAAAAGCGCTGTCGCCTTCCACCACCTGACCCACGGTGCAGTAACCATATTTGACCGGAAACGGAAAATCGCCGTCCTGCATGGGCGCGCGCATGCGCGCGCCATTGGCGGGGTTGACGAGGCCGGAAAACACCAGCCGCTCGGTGCCGCGGCTCAGCGCGCTCCAGCGCGTTTCCACCAGAAGTTCGTCGGCGCGGGGTTTCCGCAGCGTCTCGGCCCGCAGGCGGGCGCGATGGGGCGCCTCGTACCACAGCGCCCTCGCTGAACTGTGAGCCTCAGCGAGGCGTTTGGCCGCGGATTGTGCTTCCATTCCGACACCTTCTTGAGACTAACTCGATCCGCATCCCCTCCCACTGTTCCCGGCGCCCCGGAGCCGCAATGACCTTCAGGCCAGACACGTCCAGCGGCCACGCGGCTACGTATGGGAATGAGGAACGGGGAGACCCTTTGTTACATCAAGACTTCGATACGCTCGAACACGAATCCGGCACCCGTGCCCTCCCCCCATTGCGCCCCCTGACCGGCCGCAGGCGGCTGGTAGTGGCGCTGAACGTCCTCACCTTCGCCGGGGTGGCGCTGCTGGCGGGACGCTTGGCGGGCGCGGGCGGCTGGCGGGCGGCGGACATCATCCTGTTCCTCTGCGTGCTGGTGGCAACGCCATGGATGGCCATTGGTTTCTGGAATGCCGCCATCGGCCTCATTCTGTCGCACTTGGCCCGCGATGGCGTGACGTCTGCCGCGCCGTTTCTGGCCGATGCCGTCGGCGCCGGGCGCATCCCCAGCCGCACCGCCATCCTGATGACCCTGCGCAATGAAGACCCGGTCCGCGCGGTCGCCCGGTTGCGCGCCATGAAGGCGGATCTCGACGCCACCCCCTGGGGCGGGCAGTTCGACTATTTCCTCTTGAGCGACACCTCGTCTGGGGAGATCGCGCGGGCAGAGGAGGCGGAAGCAGCCCGCTGGCGCGAGGAGGACGGGTCGCGCCGCATCCATTATCGCCGCCGCGAGCTGAACACCGGGTTCAAGGCCGGCAATGTCCGCGATTTCTGCGAGCGCTGGGGCGAGAGCTATGACCACATGCTGCCGCTGGATGCGGACAGCATCATGGGCGCCCGCACCGTGCTGGCCATGGTGCGCATTCTCGACCGCCATCCGCGCATCGGCATCCTGCAAAGCCTGGTGGTGGGCCTGCCCAGCGCCAGCGCGTTTGCCCGCATCTTCCAGTTCGGCATGCGCGCCGGCATGCGCTGCTACACTCTGGGCGCCACCTGGTGGACCGGCGATTGCGGCCCGTTCTGGGGCCACAATGCGCTGATCCGCATCGCGCCCTTCCAAGCCCATTGCCATCTGCCGGTGCTGCCCGGCGGTCCGCCGCTGGGCGGGCCGATCCTGTCCCATGACCAGGTGGAGGCGGTGCTGATGCGCCGCGCCGGCTATGAGGTGCGGGTGATGCCGGTGGAATGCGAGAGCTTCGAGGAGAACCCGCCCACCATCGCCGAGTTCGTCACCCGGGATCTGCGCTGGTGCCTGGGCAACATGCAATATCTGCGGCTGCAGGGCCTCACCGGCCTCAAGCCCGTGAGCCGCTTCCAGCTCCTGCTCGCGGTGCTGATGTTCGCCTCGGTGCCGGCGGTGCCGCTGGCGCTGGCGGTGCTGCCGTTCGCTGCCTTCGGGCTGGAGGGGGAGGAGGCCCGGACCCTGGGCGCAGGGGCGGCCCAGCTCTATATCGGACTGCTGTTGCTGGGCCAGTTCCCCAAGATCGCCGGCCTGCTGGACGTGGTGCTGACCCGCGGCGGCCTGGCCAGCTACGGCGGGCCACTGCGCTTTGCCGCCTCCGCAGCGATCGAACTGGTGTTTTCCTTTCTGCTGGGCGCCATCACGGCGCTGGCCACTACCCGGTTCCTGCTGACCCTGGTCTTCGGCCGGGTGCGGGCGGGATGGAACGGGCAGGTCCGTGATGCCCATGCCTTGTCCCTGGCCCGCGCCTGGCGCGGCCTGTGGGTGCAGACGCTGTTCGGCGGCGCGGTGGCGCTCGCCTTGGCGGTAAGCGCGCCGGTGTTGCTGCTGTGGACCGCGCCGCTGCTGGCCGGCTGCTGGCTGGCGGTGCCCTTCGCCATGGCCACGGCCCATCCCGCTCTGGGCGCCCGGCTGGCGGCGCTCGGCCTGTGCGCCAGCCCCGAGGAGATCCGTCCGCCGCACATTCTGCAGCGTCTGTCGCACCGCGGGGCCGCGGACGATCTGGACCAGGCCGCCTGAGCCTGACCTGCCCCTCGGCATCGCGTCGGCGACGAGCCCCACGTCTCTGACGCATCGGCGCCGCGCTGACCGTTGGCCCTGACATGACAACGGGCGGCCCGCGGGCCGCCCGTCTTGATTTTAAGGGTCGTTCGTTCCGAGGAGCGCGCGGTCTAACGGGCGCTCCGACGCCCGGTCAGCGGCGGAAGCCACCGCCCTCCCGGAACGCGCCGCCGCCGCCGCCGAAGCGATCGCCGCCGCCATAGGCCCCGGCGCGCTGGTTGCTCCAGTCCCGGGCCTGGCGCTCGCTGTCCAGCGAGGACGTGTTGGCGGAGCGGTCCACCGGCTGCCAGCCGTTGCCGGTCTGCTTGTTCCAGCCGTTGTCGTTGTGGTTGTAAACGTTGCCGTCGTGGTCGGTGTAGACGTTGCCATTGTTCCAGGCGACCGAATTGCCGGTCTTCTGGTTGGTGGCGACGCCCTTGCTGTCCACATTCACCTGGCCGTCCACTTTGGTGGCGGTGGTCTGGGAGGCGTGCGCGGTGCCGGTGGTGGGGTTATAGCCCGCCGACTGGCGGCCCGCTGCCGCATTGCCCGTATAGGCATTGCCCACGGTGCCGGACCGGGCGGCCTCGGTGGCCCCTGTCTGGGAATTGTGGGTCACGCCTTCCCGTCCGGCAGCATAATTGCCGGTATAGGCATTGCCCTCCACGCCGGCGCGGCCGGCGCCGGACTGGCCGGTGTAGGGGTTGTGGTAGCTGCCTTCCCGTCCGGCGGCATAATTGCCGGTGTAGGGATTGAAGGCCGCCGCGGAGCGGCCCTGGAACTCGGTGCCGCGGGCCGTGGTGCCGGCCACTCCGCGACCGGCCCATTCCGTGCCATTGGCGGTGACGCCCCAGGCCCGGCCCACCACCGCATTGCCGCCCCAGCGGCCATAGACGTTGGCGGCGTTCACATTCACATAGCCCCAATGGCCGCCCCACGGGCCGGCGCCATAATAGGGACCCCAATAGGGGGTGACCGCCGCGCCCCAGGCCCAGCCGGCGGCGAAGCCGAAGCCGAAGCCCACCGCGGCGTCCACTGCGAAGCCGGCGCCATAGCCATAGGTGGCCGGGCAGCCGTACCAATAGGTGCCCACATAGCCGTTGCAGGCATAGCCGGTGCCATAGACCACCGTGCCGCCGGGCTGCACCACCACGCCCATGTAGCCAGGCGTATAGCCCACCACCACGGTCTCAGGCTGCACGGAATAGATCCGTACATAGGTGACGTAATAGATCGGCGAGGTGATGGGGATCGTGTAGATCACCTCCGGCACGAAGGTGGCGAGGCGCCAGGGGCCCATGGGGCTGGCGGCGGTGAACCACACACCCTGGGACACCATGTAATAGGTGTTGCGATCCACCTGGATCACCGGCTGCGGGGTGTTGGCGGCGTATTTCAGCACCGTGCCGGAGATCGGCACGAACTTCGGTTCGCCGTCATAGCTCACCTTGGCGGTGGTGCTCTTCTTCACGGTGGCGGTCTGCGGGATGGTGGCGGCGATGGCCGCTTCCTTGGCCTGCGGGGTGCCGGCCACGGAGATCAGCACGTTGGCCTTGGGATCTTCCGGGGGAATCTTGGCGAAGTCCGCCGGCAGCGCGTCGTTGGCCACATAGCTCCAGCCGCCGGTGAGGCTGGCGGAGCGGAACCAGCGGCCCGAGATCAGCACATAATAGGTGTTAGAATTGGGATCCATGAACACCGCATGGTCGGCATTCTTCATGGTCATCAGCGCCGTGCCGGCCACCGGCAGCAGTTCCGGCTGACCTTCGGTCTGGATCAGTTCGGTGGGCTCGGTGGACACGATGATGGCCGGGGGCGGGGTGACCGGCTTGCCGTCCTGCGACAGCAGCGGGGCCGCCTTCTGGGTGGCATTGGCCGCCTTGGCCGCCGCGGTGAGCGCGTCCGGCACTTTCGGCGTGACCACCCACGGACCGGTGAGGGCCTGGGCCTCATACCAGGTGCCGGCGGCCTGGAGATGATAGGTGCCGGCGGCATCCAGCAGCAGCAGCGGCTGGGTGTTGATGATGCGCTGGTAGTCGCGCGCGCCGGTCACCGGGCGCAGCACCGGGGCGCCGGCGATCGGCACCAGCACGGTCAGCCCGGTGGTGAAGATGATCTTCGGCGGCTCGTTCTGCACCGGCTGGGTGCGCAGATCGGCGATCTGCTTGTTGACCGCATAGCTCGCCTGCAACTGCACCAGCGCCACGGTGAGGCCGCCCTTGGGCAGGCGGGATTCCAGCGCCTGGCGCACCTTGGGCGCATCCTGCGGGGCGGTCGCCACTTCCACCGTATCGATGGCGATGCCGTCCAGATGGACGAGGCCGGCGGCCTTGTCCACGGTGGCGCGGGCGGTGAAGTGGGCATAGCCATAGACCGGCGCGCCGTCCTTCGGGCCGATGGCCAGGGCCGCGCGGCCGCCGATCAAATCCCCATCCCAGCTTTCGATCTGGGGTTGATAGAGCTGCAGGCGATTGTCGCCCACATCGAAATTGCGCGGCCACGCCAGCCCCTGCGCCCCCAGGGGGGCGGACTGTGCGGCTGCGGCCTGCGGCTGCTGTGCGTACGTGGGGCCGGAGCCCAGCAGCGCCGCGATCAAGCCCAGCGCGAGCGCGTTCTTTCCCGAAATGGTCGGCATTGATACCGGCTCCTGACTACCGCCCCCGAATGGCGCACTACCTACCACGTCGGCGCTGAAGCGTCAGCGGGGCGCTGGGGGCGGCCCCGGGTTGTTTTTTGGCCGGGTTGCCCTGCGCGCGCGCGGCGGGCGGGGGGCACAAATGAACAGTTGCAAGGCTTTGCCGCGTCGCGGGCTGGGGCGGTTTCGGTGGGCGCCCGCGAACGGAGGCGGTGCGCGAAGTGGTTGCATTCCTCGATCAGTCGGCCCGTTTCCTCGGCGCGCTGTCACCGCACCCCTGGTCAGCCGGGGTCCGGCGCGGGTGAAAGCAAAACCGGCGCGACGTCGCCGGGCCATCCAGCCGTTCGGCGCGGACGTGGGGGTGTCGCCCGCCTGCTGGCCGCCGGCCCCCCTGCCACGGCGCTCAGGGCCGTGGCTGAACCACGGGCAAACGGTCTTGCCGCCGCCCTTCTTGTCGCCGCGCCTTGCCTCCCGCGCGGTTCGCGGCTAAGCCGCGCGCTCATGGCGCATCGCGGGCGCGTACCCGCCGGGCGGACGGCGCGAGGATCAGATGGCGCAAGACGGTCTCAACTATCGTGACGCAGGGGTGGACATCGACGCAGGCAACCGCCTCGTGGATCTCATCAAGCCGCTGGTCAAAGCCACCGCCCGGCCGGGCGCGGACGCCGACATCGGCGGGTTCGGCGGCATTTTCGATCTCAAGCGGGCCGGTTTCACCGATCCGCTGCTGATCGCGGCCACCGACGGCGTGGGCACCAAGCTCAAGATCGCCATCGAGACCGGCCGGCACGAGACCATCGGCATCGACCTGGTGGCCATGTGCGTCAACGATCTCATCGTGCAGGGCGCCGAGCCGCTGTTCTTCCTGGATTATTTCGCCACCGGCCGGCTGTCTCCGGAAGTGGGCGCGCATATCGTCGCCGGCGTGGCGCGGGCCTGCAAGGAATCCGGCTGCGCCCTGATCGGCGGCGAGACGGCGGAAATGCCCGGCATGTACAAGGACGGCGACTATGACCTCGCCGGCTTTGCGGTGGGCGCCGTGGAGCGCGCCGGCCTGCTGCCCCGTCCGGATGTGGCGGTGGGCGATGTCATCCTCGGGCTGACCTCCTCCGGGGTGCATTCCAACGGCTATTCCCTGGTGCGCCGCATCGTCGAGCGCTCGGAGCTGAACTGGGCGGCGGATGCCCCCTTCGCGCCCGGCCAGACCTTGGGCGCGGCCTTGCTGGAGCCCACCAAGCTCTATGTGAAGAGCGTGCTGCAGGTGATCCGCGCCACCGGCGCGGTGAAGGCGCTGGCCCATATCACCGGGGGCGGCATCACCGAGAACCTGCCCCGCGTGCTGCCGGCCGGCACCGTGGCCCGCATTGATCTCGGCAATCTCCTGGTGCCCCCCGTGTTCCGCTGGCTGGCGGCCGTTGGCGGCGTCGCCCCCGAAGAGATGCTGCGCGCCTTCAATTGCGGGATCGGCATGGCGGTGGTGGTGGATGCCGCCGATGAGGAGCGGGTCGCCGAGGCCTTCGCCGATGCGGGCGAGACCGTGGTGCGGCTCGGCGTGATCGAGCCGGGCGCCGGGGCCGCCCATGTGGTCTATGACGGCGCGCTGCGCCTGGGTGACGCATGAGCGAGCGCAAGCGCACCGCCGTGCTCATCTCCGGGCGCGGCTCGAACATGGCCGCGCTGGTGAATGCCGCCCGCGAGCCGGCGTTTCCCGCCGAGATCTCTCTGGTGATCTCCAACCGCGCGGATGCGGCGGGCCTGGCCTTTGCCGAGCAGCAGGGCATCGCCACCACGGTGCTGAGCCACAAGGACTATTCCGACCGCATCGCGTTTGATGCCGCGCTTGATGCCAATCTGCGCATCGCCGGCATCGAGATCGTGTGCCTGGCCGGCTTCATGCGCATTCTCACGCCCTGGCTGGTGGAGCGCTGGCGCAACCGGATGATCAACGTGCATCCCTCGCTGCTGCCCAGCTTCAAGGGCCTGGACACCCATGGCCGGGCGTTGGCGACCGGCGTGCGGGTGCATGGCTGCACGGTGCATTTCGTTCGCGCCGAGATGGACGAAGGCCCGATCATCCTGCAGGCGGCGGTGCCGGTGCGCGCCGACGATACGCCCGACACCCTGGCGGCGCGGGTGCTGGAGCAGGAGCACGTGATCTATCCCAAGGGCCTCGCTCTGCTGGCCGCGGGCCGCCTTCAGGTGGAGAATGAGCGGGCCGTGGTCGAGGGCGAGCGCAATCCCCGCGACGTGCTGGTGGTGCCGCGCGTCTGATTTGCCTTGGCGGCGGGCCGGTCGGCCCGCGCCTACACCGCCGCCAGAATCTGGGCGGCCAGCGCGGCGGCGCGGGGGTCGCCCACCTCGCGGCGGGGCCGAGGCAGGTCCACCGGCACGTCCAGCGCGATCTCCCCTTGCCGCAGCACCAGCACCCGGTCCGCCAGCGCCACCGCCTCGGCCACATCGTGGGTGATGAGGATGGTGGTGAAGCCGTGCGTGCGCCAGATGCGCTCGGTCAGCGTGTGCATCTCGATGCGGGTCAAGGCGTCCAGCGCGCCGAACGGCTCGTCCAGCAGCAGCACCGAGGGCCGGCTCACCAGCGCGCGGGCCAGCGCGACGCGCTGTTTCTGGCCGCCGGACAGCACCGCCGGCCAGTCCCGCGCGCGGTCGGCCAGACCCACGTCCGTGAGAGCGGTGATGGCATCCTGGCGCCAATTCTCGCCGCGGGCGATGCCCACATTGCCCAGCACCCGCTGCCAGGGCACCAGCCGGGCATCCTGGAACAGCAGGCGGACGCCGCCATTGAGGCCGCTCACCGGGGTGCCAGCGATGCGCACCTCGCCGTGGGTGGGGGCATCGAGGCCGCAGATCAGCCGCATGAGGGTGGACTTGCCGCCTCCGGAGCGGCCCACCACCGCCAGGAACTGGCCGGCGGGAATCTCCAGATCCAGGTGCCGGAGCACCGGGCGGGTGTTGAAGGCCTTCACCACGCCGCTGAGGCGGATGGGCGCCCCGCGGGACGGGGCGCTCTCGCGGGCGGCCGGGGTGGCGTGGATGGCGCTCATTGCGACAGCGCCTCCCCACCGGGCTGGAAGGCCGGATGCCAGGCGAGGGCGCGGCGCTCGATGGACCGCGTGGCGCTGTCCGCCAGCTTGCCCAGCAGGGCGTAGACCAGGACCCCCAGCACCACCACGTCGGTCTGCATGAACTCGCGGGCATTCATGGTCATGTAGCCGATGCCGGAGGTGGCGGAGATGGTCTCGGCCACGATCAGGGTCAGCCACATGATGCCGAGCGCATAGCGCAGCCCCACCAGGATGGCGGGCAAGGCGCCGGGCAGGACGATGCGGGTGAACAGCGCCACGGGCGACAGGCCATAGACCCGCGCCATCTCCACCAGCCCCCGGTCCACCGTGCGGATGCCATGGAAGGTGTTGAGATAGATGGGGAAGGCCACGCCGGTGGCGACCAGGAAGATCTTGGCGCCCTCATCGATGCCGAACCACAGGATCACCAGCGGGATGATGGCCAGATGCGGCACGTTGCGCAGCATCTGCATGGTGGAATCCAGCGCCACGGCGGCCGGCCGCCAGATGCCGTTGAGCACCCCCAGAGCGAAGCCGATGCTGCCGCCGATGGCGAGGCCGATCAGCGCCCGCCGTGTGCTCACTGCCGTGTTGAGGAGCAGCGAGCCGTCCTGCAGGCTGCGCCACAGCGCCAGCACCACGTCCGCCGGGGCCGGCAGGACGCGGGAGGGGATCAGCCCCAGCGAAGCGCCCGCCTGCCACACCAGCAGCGCGCCCACCGGCAGCGCCCAGGGCAGCGCCGCCGCGCCCAGCCGGGCGAGCAGGGCGCCGATGCTGCGTTCGGCGGCGGGCGCGCCGGCCAGGGGCAGGCGCTCGGAGGTGCTGGCCGGTGCGGTCACGATTTGGCTTTCCACACCACATCGGCGATGCGCAAAGGCTTGGGGATCAGGCCGAGCTTGAAGAAGGCGTCGGCCACCTCCTGCTGCTGCGCCGCCACCTCGGGGGTGATGGGCTGCACGTCATATTGCTGGCGGGCCAACGCCACCTCGAGGATCGGCACGGGAATGCCGGTGAGGGGCGCAAACTCCGTGGCGGCCGCCTGCGGATTGGCCTTCACCCAGGCGCCCACCTCCCGCACGCCGGCCAGCACCGCGTCCACCACCTGCGGCGCCTTCTCCGCGAAGGCCTGGGTGGTGAAGTAGAATTGATAGTTGGAGACGATGCCGGTGCCGTTCGTCAGGGTGCGGGCGTCCAGGGCCTTTTCCGCCGCCGCCTGGAACGGGTCCCAGATCGCCCAGGCATCCACCGATCCGCGCTCGAAGGCGGCGCGGGCGTCGGCGGGGGTGAGGAAGGCGGTCTTGACCTCGGCATAAGGCACGCCGGCCTTTTCCAGCGCCTTCACCAGCAGATAGTGGACATTGGAGCCCTTGTTGAGGGCGATGGTCTTGCCCGTGAGGTCGGCCACGCTCTTCAGCGGGCTGTCCTTGGGCACCAGGATGGCCTCGCCGGTGGGGGCGGCGGGCTCATAGCCCACATAGAGCAAAGGCGCCCCGGCCGCCTGGGCGAAGATCGGCGGGGCTTCCCCGGTATTGCCGAAGTCGATGGCGCCGGCGTTGAGCGCTTCCAGCAACTGCGGCCCGGCGGGGAATTCCGCCCAGCGCACGGTGTAGCCGAGGCCCTTCAGCTTCTCTTCCAGGCTGCCCTTGTTCTTCAACAGGATCAGAGTGCCGTATTTCTGGTAGCCGATCCGCACCACCTTTTCCTGCGCCGCCGCAGGTCCCGCGGTGAGAGCCACGAGAGCGGCAGCGGCGAGGGCGCCGCGGGCCAGGGAACGACGGGTCAGCATGGGACATCCTCTCGTCTGCGGCGCGCACAGGGGTGCGCGGGACCGATTTTCACCAGTCTACGAAGACGAGATGGGATTTCAAATAAAAACTATCAGAATAGTGTTGTTTTCAGAGTCTCACAATGAAGCGATGTGATTATGCCGCCGGCATGCGCACCACATCCACCCGATTGTCGTGAAAGGCCGCCCCGCCTGCCGGCGCCACGGGATCGGCGCCCGTCAACGTGTTGATGCCCCGCCCGCCCGCATGGGCGACGTTCGGATGGATCTGCTCGGCCACCACCACGCCTCGCCGCAGGCCGTCGAAGAGTTTCGCGTGCAGCGTCACCGTCCCGCGCGCGTTGCGCACCTCCACTGCATCGCCCTCGGCAATGTCCCGCTCCGCCGCATCATCCGGATGAATGAGCAAGGAGGGACCGCCCTCGCGCTTGGCGGAGGTGGGGGTCTCGTTGAAGGTGGAGTTGAGGAAATTGCGTGCCGGCGCCGTCACCAGACGGAAGGGATGCTCCGCTGTCGCCTCCTCGATCACCGCCCAATGGTCGGGGAAGGCCGGCATGTCCGCCCACGGGCCGAACGGTTCCGGGGTGGGGATGGAGGGGCGGCTCCACTCCGGCTTCAGCCGGAAGCGCCCGTCCTTGTGACCGAAGCCGGTGAGAAAATGCGCGCTCTCGAAGGCCGGCTGGATGTCGAGGAAGCGGGCGGCCTCCAGTTCGTCCAGCGTGCCGCGGTTGGAGGCCTTTAGGGTGGCGTCCACCAGTTCGCGCGGGGTCAAGGTGAAGCCGGGATGGGTGACGCCCAGCCGCTCCGCCAAGGCGCAGATGACCTCGTGGTTGGTGCGGCATTCGCCCGGCGGCTCCACCAGCTTGGGGCCGAGGAGCAGGTGCTGGTGGCCGCCGCCCTGATAGAGGTCGTCATGCTCGGTGAACATGGTGGCGGGCAGCACGATGTCCGCCTGCCGGGCGGTCTCGGTCATGAACTGCTCATGCACCGCCACGAACAGGTCGTCCCGCGCAAATCCCCGCTTCACCCGCTCCTGGTCGGGGGCGACGCTCATGGGATTCGTGTTCTGGATCAGCATGGCCGTCACAGGCGGTCCGCCGCGCAAGGCCTCGGGGTCGCCGTCGAGGATCGCGCCGATGCGCGACTGGTCGAGCTGGCGCACGGTGGGATCGAGCAGGTCGTTGCCCTCGATCAGGGTCTTGCGGGTGCGGTAGATGCCGGAATTGGAGTGGAAGGCGCCGCCGCCCTCGTGCTGCCAGGCCCCCGAAATCACTGGGATGCAGCTCACCGCATGCATGTTCACCGCGCCGTTGCGGCTGCGCGAGAGGCCATAGCCGATGCGGAAGAAACTGCGCGGCGTCTGCCCCACCAGGGCCGCGAAGGCCTCGATCTCCGCCACGCTCAGCCCGGTGATGGCGGCGGCCCAGTCCGGCGTGCGGGTGGCCAGGTGCGCCTCGAACGCCTCCACGTCATTGGCGTAGCGGGCGAGATAGGCGCGGTCGGCGCGATTGTCGCGGAACAGCACATGCATCACCGCGCAGGCCAGCGCGCCGTCGGTGCCGGGGCGGATGAGCAGGGGAATGTCCGCCTGCTCCATGGTGGCGGTGCGATAGACATCCACCACCGCGATCTTGGCGCCCCGCTCCTTGCGGGCGCGCACCGCGTGGGTCATCACATTGACCTGGGTGGCCACCGCATTGGTGCCCCAGATCACCACCAGATCGGACACCGCCATCTCGCGCGGGTCCGCGCCGCCCAGCCGGCCGGTGCCGGCGATGTAGCCGCTCCAGGCCGGGTTGACGCAGATGCTGGAGAAGAAGCGGGAGTATTTCTTGGCGTGGGTCAGGCGGTTGATGCCGTCGCGCATCACCAGCCCCATGGTGCCGGCATAATAATAAGGCCACACGGTTTCCGGCCCGTGGGTGCGCTCGGCGGCCAGCAGGCCTTCCGCCACAAGGTCCAGCGCCGCGTCCCAGGAGATGCGCTCGAACTGACCGGAGCCCTTGGGGCCGACCCGGCGCAGCGGATGCATCAGCCGCTCGGGATGATGGGCGCGCTCCGCATAGCGGGCCACCTTGGCGCAGATCACGCCGGCCGTGTAGCTGTTGTCCTTGGCGCCACGCACCCGGCCGATGCGGTTGTCCGCCAGCACCTCCACCTCCAGGGCGCAGGTGGACGGGCAATCATGCGGGCAGGCGGACGCCCGCAGGGTCGGGACAACGTGCTGATTCATGCGAACAGGACTCCTCGCGCTCCTTATAGCGCGAAGACATCGTCCGTTTCGAGCACGCCCGCCGGCGGCCGGGTGGCGTCAGGCGCTGTGCGCCGCCGGTCGCCGCCCGCGCAGGGCAAAACCGCAGGCCAGCACGAACAGCGCGCCGAGACCGCCGGCGATGTAATGCGGCAGCTTGGCCGGGCCGACGCCGCCGGGGGCTTCCGCGTCCGCCACCACGAAGGCCGGGTTGAAGCCCCGCAGCAGGTCGATGGAGATCACGTCGCTCACCAGCATCTCGCCGGCGATGAAGCCCAGCAAGGCGGCGCCCGCCCACACCAGCGCCGGCACCCGCTGCAGCAGCGCCAGGACCAACTGCGAGCCGGCGACGATCAGCGGGATGGTCAGCAGCAGGCCGAAGATGAACAATTCGGGATGGCCGCGGGAGGCGGCGGCGATGGCCACCACATTGTCCAGGCTCATCACCGCATCGGCGATGGCGATGGTGCGCACCGCTTTCCACAGGCTGTCGGGGGAGGCGATGTCGTGGGCGCCGTCCTCCTCGGTGAGCACCAGCTTCACGGCGATCCACAGCAGCAGCAGGCCGCCGGCGATCTTCAGCAGCGGAATGCCCAGCAGATAGGAGATGGCGAGGGCGAAGATGATGCGCAGGCCCACCGCCGCGCCGGCGCCCAGCAGGATGCCCCAGCGCCGCTGGTTCGGCGGAAGCGAGCGGCAGGCCAAGGCGATGACCACCGCATTGTCACCCGACAGCAGCAGATCGATCCAGATGATCTGCAGCAGGGAGAGCCAGAAGGCCGGATCGTTGAAGTCCATTCCACATCCTCACGCGACGCCGGCGGCAGCGCCCATAGATAATGTGACGCTAGGGAAACTTCAGGGGCCGGGCAAGCATCGGCAGCGCGGCGGTGGGGGACAAGGGGGCGGTTCGGGCCCGATTACACCGGGCTGTGGTGCCGCGCCCGCAGGCGGCCCCAGATAAAGGCCACGATCACCACGAAGGCGGCCCCGGCCGCGGCGGTGATGTGCGACCAATGCTGGGCGACGTCCGCGCCACCAATGCGGCTGGTGATGGCCACATCGCTCAGCAGCATGTCGCCCGCCACCCATCCCAGCAGCGCGGCGCCGGCCCAGATCAGGATGGGGAAGCGGTCCAGCAGGGCCATCACCAGGGACGAGCCGGCGATGATCAGCGGGATCGAGATGACGAGGCCCAGGGTCAGCAGGATGAAATCGCCATTGGCCACCGCCGCCACGGCGACCACGTTGTCGAGGCTCATGAACACGTCCGCCAGCGCCACCGTGCCGACCGCGCGCCACAGGCTCTCGCTCGCCTGCACCGCGTCCTCGCCCTCCTCATTGGGCAGGGCCAGATCGATGGCGATGTAGAACAGCGCCAGCGCGCCCACCACCTTCAGCCACGGCAGGGCCAGGAGGGTGGCGACGATGAAGGTGAAGAGGATCCGCAGGCCCACGGCGACGCCGGAGCCCAGGATGATGCCCCACTTGCGCGCCCGGTCCGGAAGCGAGCGGCAGGCCATGGCGATGACCACCGCATTGTCGCCCGACAGCAGCACATTGATCCACACGATCTGGAGGAAGGCGATCCAGAATTCCGGCGTGTTGATGGTCATCCGCGGGGCCTTCCCTCAAGCATCGGGTCTTGGGGTCTTCCTCCCCGCGCGCCCCGTGGGGCGGTACCTCTCCTTACGGGAGGCTAAGGGAAGCGCTGGCACGGCACAAGAACCACGGCACGCCGTGGCGGGTGGTCCCGGCAGGCCCCCTTAGGTCTGGGGCGAACGGTGGGCGCGGCAGAACGTTCCGCCGCGCCCGATGTCGATCAGCCGACAATGTCGTTCTGCGCGAAGAACTGGGCGATCTCGATCGCCGCATTCTCGGCGCTGTCGGACCCGTGCACCGAATTGGCTTCGATGGACTCGGCAAACAGCTTGCGGATGGTGCCGTCGGCCGCATTGGCCGGATTGGTGGCGCCCATCACGTCGCGATACTTCGCGACCGCACCCTCGCCTTCGAGCACCTGCACCACGACGGGGCCGGTGGTCATGAAGGACACGAGGTCATTGAAGAAGGGGCGCGCGCGGTGCACGGAATAGAAAGCCTCGGCCTGCTCTTTGGTGAGCTGGATCCGCTTCTGCGCAACGATGCGCAGACCGGCCGTCTCGATGACCGCATTGATGGCCCCGGTGAGGTTCCGACGCGTTGCGTCGGGCTTGATGATCGAGAAGGTGCGCTCGATCGCCATGATGATCGTCCTGTCTATTGGAAGCTGAGCGGGAGCCGCGATCACGCGCGGTGGGCGGCTCTTAGCAGCCGCCGCGGCCTGCGGCAAGGGAAGCCGTCGCGACGGCGCCCCGCCGGGCGCTAGCGGCGGCGGGAGGTGGGCCGCGCGGCGAGCGCATCCAGCGCGTCGCCATTCTGCCGTCCCCAGGCATAGAGCAGCTCCACCGGCTCGGTGCAGCGCCGGCCCAGAGCGGTCAGGGCATAGGTGGTGGGCGGCGGCACGCCGGCCCCCAGCTGGCGCTCGACGAGGCCGCTGGCCTCCATGTCGCGCAGGGTCTGGATGAACATTTTCTTCGACAGCCCCGGCAGGCTGCGCAGCAA
The DNA here is from genome assembly GCA_965227945.1 of Azorhizobium sp. Taxonomy (GTDB): domain Bacteria; phylum Pseudomonadota; class Alphaproteobacteria; order Rhizobiales; family Xanthobacteraceae; genus Azorhizobium. The sequence continues at coordinate 2,184,773 of CBDDGQ010000006.1, forward strand.
CACCCCCGAGCGGGCGCGCCCGTCATGGCGGGCGTGCAGGGTGTGCAGCACCATGCTGGTCCATTTGGTGGCGAACAGCTCCATGACCCGGCGGGGCGCGCAATCCTCGCTCCAGCTGTCGTCCGGCGATCCTGCATCCATGGTCTGGGCACCTTTTGGTGCCGTCTGGAACCCGGCGCCGCGCGTCGCTACGTGTGCCCCTGCGATGAAGGGACACGAGCATGACGCATAGCGCATTGGTTGCCGGGGCAACAGGGATCGTCGGGCAGGCCACGGTGGCGGAGCTGACCGGGGCCGGCTGGGCGGTCACCGGCCTGTCCCGCACGCCCTTGGTGCAGCAGGGGGTGGTTTCGGTGGCCGCCGACCTCCAGGATGCCGCCGGACTGACGCAGGCGCTGTTCGATCAGCGCCCCAGCCATGTGTTCATCACCACCTGGGCGCGCCAGGCCAGTGAGGCGGAGAACATCCGCGTCAATGCCGCCATGGTCCGCAATCTGCTGGAGGCGCTGCGGCCCGCCGGCAGCGTGCGCCACGTGGCGCTGGTGACCGGCCTCAAGCATTATCTCGGCCCGTTCGAGGCCTACGGCCAGGGCGTGCTGCCGCAGACCCCCTTCCGCGAGACCCAGGCCCGGCTGGCAGTCGAGAATTTCTATTATGCCCAGGAGGACGAGGTGTTCGCGGCCGCAGCGCGCGACGGCTTCACCTGGAGCGTGCACCGGCCCCATACGGTGATCGGGTCGGCAGTGGGCAATGCCATGAACATGGGCCAGACCCTGGCGGTCTATGCCAGCCTGTGCCGCGAGACCGGGCGGGCGTTCCGCTTCCCCGGCTCCGCCATGCAGTGGGACGGCCTCACCGACATGACCGACGCCGGACAATTGGCCCGCCATCTGCTCTGGGCGTCCACCACGCCGGCGGCCGCCAACCAGGCGTTCAATGTGGTCAATGGCGACATCTTCCGCTGGAGCTGGATGTGGGGCGAGATCGCCCGCTGGTTCGGCCTGGAGCCGGCGCCCTTCGACGGCACGGTTGTGCCGCTGGCGCAGCAGATGGCCGGCGATGCGCCGCTCTGGCGCGATCTGGCAAGCCGGCACGGGTTGGTGGAGCCGGATCTGGATCGCCTGGCCTCGCCCTGGCACACCGATGCCGATCTCGGCCGACCCATCGAGGTGGTGACCGACATGTCCAAGAGCCGGCGCCTCGGCTTCACCGGCTATGAGGCCACCGACGCCGCCTTCTTCCGCCTGTTCGCAAAGTTGCGCGCGGACCGGCTCATTCCCTGAGCGGTCGGCTGGGCTCAGGGCGCGGGGGCGGGGCCGAGCAAAGCGTCGGTGGCACGGCGCACCACATCGTCCACTTCAAAGCTCACCGTGCCGCCCAGCACCCGGGGCCAGAACAGCGGCTCCTTGATGGCGCCGAGGAATTGCGCCGCGGCCAGCGCCGGATCCCCGTCGCGGGGCAGGTGGCCGGCCTGCTGGAGCAAGGCAAAGTAAGCAGCGAGCCGGCTCACCACCTGCATCTTGCCGGCCTGGAAATAGGCCGGCGAGAGTTCGGGAAACCGCGGCGCCTCGGCGATGATGAGGCTGAGGAAGCCGATCACGTCCGGCTGCTCCCAATGGGCGATCAGCCGGTCCACATAGGCCCGCAGCACCGGCCGCGGGTCGGCGTCCGCATGGTCCGGCAGCAGCGGGGCGTCGGTGAAGAAGGACCAGACTTCGGCAATCACCGCGGCGAACAGCTCGGCCTTGCCGGGGTAGTATTGATACAGCGTGCGCTTGGAGACCGGCGCCGCGGCGGCCACCGCATCCATGCTTGTGGCGCCGTAGCCGCGCTCCAGAAACAGGGTGCGGGCGGCCTTGCGGATGCGGGCGGCGCTGCCGCGTTTGTCGGGCTTCAGCGGGGTCATGCTTGACAAAGTAAACGGTTCAGTGTACTTTTCATAGGGGTCGCAGGCGCCCTGCCGCGTATCCCTCTTCTCTGCTCCCGCATCCCACCTACTCACATATGAGGCGCACCATGGACCACCGTCCGCTCGGTCGCACTGGCCTTTCCGTGTCCGCCATCGGCCTCGGCTGCATGGGCATGTCCGAATTCTACGGCCCCAGCGACGATGCCCAGTCGCTGGAGACCCTGGAGGCGGCGCTGGCCGCCGGCATCACCTTGTTCGACACCGCCGACATGTACGGGTCTGGCCACAATGAAACCCTGCTGGGGCGCTTTCTGAAAGGCAAGCGCGACAAGGTGGTTCTGGCCACCAAGTTCGGCAATGTGCGTGGCCCCAATGGCGAGCGCCTGGGCATCAGCGGCACCCCAGATTATGTCCGCAGCGCCTGCGAGGCCAGCCTGAAGCGGCTCGGCATCGACACCATCGATCTCTATTACCAGCACCGCGTGGACCCCAACACCCCGATCGAGGACACGGTGGGGGCCATGCAGAAGCTGGTGGAGGAGGGCAAGGTGCGCTTCCTCGGCCTGTCGGAATGCTCGGTGGCCACCTTGAAGCGGGCGGCGGCGGTGCATCCCATCGCGGCGGTGCAGATCGAATATTCGCTGTGGTCCCGCGATCCCGAGACGGAGATGCTGGCCGCCTGCACCGAGCTGGGCGCGTCCTTCGTCGCCTATAGCCCGCTCGGCCGGGCGTTCCTCACCGGCGCCGTGACCAGCCCCGATGATCTGGCCGCCGACGATTTCCGCCGCGCCAACCCGCGCTTCCAGGGCGATGCCTTTGTGCAGAACCGCCGCCTGGCGGATGCCCTGGGTGCCTTCGCCGCGGCCCGGCATGTGACTGCGGCGCAGATCGCCCTGGCCTGGCTGTTGAACAAGCAGGCCAACGTCATCCCGATCCCCGGCACCCGGCGGATCAAATATGTCGAGGAGAATGCGGCGGCGGTGGCCATCCGCCTGAGCGCCGCCGAGGTGGCGGAGCTGGACGCCCTGTTCCCGTCCTCGGCGGTGGCGGGCACCCGCTATCCGGCCCCGGCCATGGCCGGGCTCAATCTCTGAGCACGTCTGCAGATTTGAATGCCCAGATCGGAGCGCCGCCTAAGGGCGGCGTTCCAGAAACACCGTGCTCTCGAAATCCAGCACCAGGTCGCCATGCTGGTTGACGCCGGTGTTGTAGGCGGTGAGCAGCCCCCATTTCGGCCGGCTGCGGGTGGCCTGCTTGTCCTTCACCTCGGTGGCATAGGTGATGGTGTCGCCCGCATAGACCGGCTTCAGCCAGTGCAAATTCTTGAAGCCCGGCGAGGGGCCGGCCCCGGCGACGGTCTCGCCCCGCGCCAGCGCCTCGGCGATCAGCTTCTCCTGATGGGCGACAAAGCACTTCATCCACATAGCGGCGCTGTGCCAGCCGGAGGCGCACAAGGCGCCGAAATGGCTGCGCCGGGCGGCTTCGTCGTCCACATGGAAGGCTTGCGGATCATAGGCCTGGGCAAAGGCGATGATCTCCTCGCGGGTGAACAGATGGGTGCCCAGAATCTGCCGCGACCCGACATCCGTGTCCTCGAAGTATTTCATGCCAATCGCGCCCCCGGATTGCGCCGCCCGAACATGATGATCAGCACCTGATCCACCGCCACCACGCCGCCCGCCTTCACCAGTTCGAACCGGAAAGTGACGAGGCCCATCTCGGGCCGGCTCTTGGAGGTGCGGCTTTCCAGGATGGTCCGCCGCAGCGTCACCACGTCGCCCGGCCGCACCGGCTCGCGCCAGCGGGTCTCGGTGACGCCGGGCGAACCCATGCCGGCGGCCCGCAGCAGGAAGCCGTCGCAGATCAGGCGCATCATGATGGCGCAGGAATGCCAGCCCGATGCCGCCAGCCCGCCCAGCAGCGAGGCTTCGCCCGCCGCCCGGTCCAGATGCATGGGCTGCGGGTCGAACTGCCGCGCGAAATCGAGGATCTCGGCTTCGGTCACTTCGTGGGAGCCGAACGTCTTCACGTCCCCTTCCACGAAATCCTCCCAAAATAGTTCCGGCATGCAGGGCTCCCGGCTTGTTGGGGGTGATCTCAGGCGCAGTGGGCGCGCAGGTCAAGGGCCGCGGCAGGCCGAAGCGATGGGCCATCGCCCGGCGTGCCGCGACCCTTCACGTCCGAAGCTCAGTTCGCGAAGCGGAAATGCAGGACGTCGCCGTCCTGGACCACATAGTCCTTGCCTTCCAGCCGCAGGCGGCCGGCGTCGCGGGCGCCGGATTCCCCTTTGTATTGGACGTAATCGGCGTAGGCGATGGTCTCCGAGCGGATGAAGCCCTTCTCGAAGTCCGAATGGATCACGCCCGCCGCCGCCGGGGCCTTGGTGCCCTTGGTGATGGTCCAGGCGCGGGCCTCCTTCGGGCCGACGGTGAAATAGGTGGCCAGATCCAGCAGTTCATAGCCGGCGCGGATCACCCGGTTGAGGCCGGGCTCGTCCAGCTCGATGGCGTCCAGATAGTCGCGCTGGTCCTCGGGCGGCAGCACGGCGATCTCGCTCTCGATTTTGGCCGAGACCACCACCGCCTTGGCGCCTTCTTCCTTGGCGCGGGCGAACACTTGGGCGGACAGGGCGTTGCCGTCCTTGGCCGAGGCTTCTTCGACATTGCAGACGTAGAGCACCGGCTTGGCGGTCATCAGGCCCAGCATGCCGAAGGCGCGCTCTTCCTCGGGCTTCACTTCGGTGAGGCGGGCGGGCTTGCCTTCGCGCAGCAGAACCAAGGCGCGGAGCATCAGCTCCAGCGTCTCCTTGGCGTCCTTGTCGGCGCCCTTGGCCTTCTTCTCCATGGCGGCGGCGCGCTTTTCCAGGCTGTCGAGATCGGCCAGCATCAGCTCGGTCTCGATGGTCTCGATGTCGTCCACCGGGGAGATCTTGCCTTCCACATGGGTGACATCGCCATCCTCGAAGCAGCGCACCACATGGGCGATGGCATCGCATTCGCGGATGTTGGCCAGGAATTGGTTGCCCAGGCCCTCGCCCTTGGAGGCGCCGCGCACCAGGCCGGCGATGTCCACGAAGGTCAGCCGGGTGGGGATAATCTGGCCCGAGCCGGCGATGGCCGCCAGGGTGTCGAGGCGCGGATCCGGCACCGCCACTTCGCCCACATTGGGCTCGATGGTGCAGAAGGGATAGTTGGCGGCCTGGGCCGCGGCGGTCTGGGTGAGGGCATTGAAGAGGGTCGACTTGCCGACGTTGGGCAGGCCGACGATGCCGCATTTGAAGCCCATGCTACGCGTTCTTTCTTTGGCTCAGCGAGAGGCCCGGGTCGATTCGATCCGAAGGCCATGACGGGATCGATACGATCTATCGATCTTTCAGGGTGGAAAAGACGGTCTCAAGGTCCGTCTTGAAGGGATTGACGATCAGCGTGCGCTCGACCTCGAGACCGTCCGCGATGGCGTCCGTCAGCAGCAAGCGGCAGTGTGCCGTCACCGCCGAGGCCACCATCAGGCAGTCCCACCAGTCGAACCGAAAACGGTCCTCGATGCGCCACGCAGTGCCCATCAGCTCCGGGGAGGCCTCGGTGCCGCAGGCGGGCAGCAGATCGCGCAGGAAGTCCCGTATCACATCGCGGGAGGCGAACGGAAATCGCTGCGTGGCCAGCGCATAGAATTCGCTCATCACCTGGGGGCTGACCACCAGTTCGCCATGCCGACGGATGGAGCGCAGGCTATGCCGTGTCAGGGCCCGGCGGCGGGCCTGGCTGCGATCGTGCAGGCAGATCAGCAGGGACGTGTCCACGAAGCACCGCACGGTCATGGATGTCCTCCCGTGGGGGCGCAGGGTCGCCGTCCGAGTCCCAGCCGGGGCTTGCCAGCCAGCGGTCGAACGGCGCCAGGGGATCCGCATGGCCGCCCAGCGCCCGGCTGAGCTGGGCGGTGATGAATTTCGACACGCTCAACCCCTCCCGCGCCGCAGCCAGGCGCAATTGGGCGGCGAGAGGGTCGGGCAGGGTGATGCGAAAGGTTTTCATCGGGCGGCCTTCGACAACGGCGGGACCGGCCTGCGGGCCGGTGACGCCGGGGCGGCCGTCACGGCCGCGCGGCGCCCAGCGGCTTGGCGTCGGAAAAGCCCTGGGCGTCCAGGAACAGATGGCCCCGGTTCTGGAACTCCTCCGGCTTGCCGGCGGTCAGCAGATCGGAAAAGTCGGCGCAGGCGGTGCAGACCGCGTCCACCCACTCCCGCTCGGCCTTGCCGAAATCGTTCAGCACGTAGCCATGCACCAGGGACTTGTCACCGGGATGACCGATGCCGAGCCGCACCCGCCAATAGTCATTGCCGCATTGGGCGGTAATGGAGCGCAGGCCGTTGTGGCCGGCATTGCCTCCGCCCTTCTTCACCCGGATCTTGGCCGGGGGCAGATCCAGCTCGTCATGGAAGACGATGATGCGCTCAAGGGGGATCTTGTAGAAGCGGGCGGCTTCGGCGACCGCGCGGCCGCTCTCGTTCATGAAGGTTTCCGGCAGCAGGGCCAGCACCTTCTCACCGGCGATCTCGCCTTCGCTCACCGCGCCCTGGAAGCGCCGCCGCCAGGGGGAGAGGCGATGGCGGCGGACGATCGCGTCCACCGCCATGAAACCGATGTTGTGCCGGTTGCCGGCATATTTCGAGCCGGGATTGCCGAGGCCTGCGAACAGGAACACGGGGCTCTCCGGCTCGAGGGGGCGTCAGGACTTGGTCGAGGTGGCGGCGGCGGCCGCGGCAGCCTCGTCGGCCTCGGCGTCGGCAATGCCGGACGGAGCGACGACGGTGGCCAGCGTGTCATCGCCGGACAGGGCCGAGCTCACGCCTTCGGGCAGCTTGATGGCCGAGAGATGCAGGCTGTCGCCGATCTCGAAGCCGGTCAGGTCCGCCTCGATGTGCGCCGGGATGGATTCGGCCGGGCAATCCAGCTCCACCGCATGGGCGACGATGTTGAGCGTTCCGCCGCCCTTGATGCCGGGGGCGGCATCCTGGTTCACGAAGTGCACGGGAACTTCCACGGTGATGCGCGCGCCCTGGGACACCCGAAGGAAGTCCACATGCAGCGGCAGGTCCTTCACCGGATCCAGCTGGTAATCACGGGGGATCACGCGGTGCTTCGTGCCATCCACGTCGATCTCGAACAGGGTGGTCAGGAAGTGGCCGGCGTAGATGATGCGGGTGAGGTCCTTGTGGTTCAAGGAGATGGTCACCGGCTCTTTCTTTTCGCCGTAAATCACGGCGGGCACGCGTCCAGCGCGGCGCTCTTCACGGGCGGCCCCCTTGCCGGCCCGCGGGCGCGCCACAGCCTTCAATTCTTTGATGGCGGTCATGGCACTCGTCCTAGCTTTGGTCTGGGTCTAAACAACCAACGGCCGCTCACGCGGCCGTTATGGCACTCTCGTCCGGCACGCCTCCAGGGGGGCGCATGCTTGACGAGAACGCGGGCTTATAGCGGCAATGGCGCGCAAAGGCAATGAACACACGGTTCGGGGGACCTCATGCGGGGCAGGCAGGGCACACGTCGATTTTTTCTTCTGATCGCGGCCGGCGCGCTGCTGGCCCTCGCCGCTCCGGAGCGCGGGCGGGCGCAGGAGGCCAAGCCGGCGCCAGAGCGCCCCGTGCAGATCTGGAACGTGCCCGAGGTGGATCGCCTGCCCGATGATGAGCATGGCCGCCTGGTGCGCTACGGCCGCTCGATCCTGGAGCAGACCCAAGCCCATATCGGCCCGGCGGTGGCGGACCCGGCGCAGCGCTTTGCCGGCAACAACATGGCCTGCGCCGATTGCCACCTGAACGCCGGCCTGAAGAAGTTCGGCCTGCCGCTGGTGGCCGCGTCCGCGGATTATCCCGCCTACAGCACCCGCACCGGCGCCGAGGCCACGCTGCCGGACCGACTGAATTCCTGCATGGTCCGCAGCATGAACGGCCGCCCCATGCCCGCCGATGCCCGGCCCATGCAGGCGCTGGTGGCCTATCTGAGCGAGCTGGCGGCGCATATCCCCGCCGATGCGAAGATCGCCGGTGGCGCGGCGGGCGCCATGCCCGAGCTGGCGCGGGCGGCAGATCCGGTCAAGGGGCAGGCGGTGTTCGCCCAGGTCTGCGCGGAATGCCACCGGCGGGACGGGCTCGGGGTGCGGCACAATCCGGTCGATGCCAGCTTCGGCTATAGCGTGCCGCCGCTCTGGGGCCCGGACAGCTTCAACGACGGGGCGGGCATGGCGCGGCTGATCACCCAGGCGAACTTCGTCCACAACAACATGCCCAACGGCACCAGCTGGGTGATGCCGCAGGTCTCGGTGGAGAATGCGTGGGACGTGGCCGCTTATGTGCTGTCGCAGCCGCGCCCGGCGCGGGCGGGGCTCGACAAGGATTTTCCGGACCTGTTGGCCAAGCCCGTGGACACCGCCTACGGCCCGTTCGCCGACGGCTTTCCGGCGGCGCAGCACAAATATGGCCCGTTCGCGCCCATCCGCGCCGAGCTGGCGAAGCTCAAGGCGGCGCGGGGCAGCGTGCCCAACCCCAACGACCCGTAAGGAACCGGCCTCTGCGCGCAGCGCCCGTGGCAGGTCTCAGTTGGGCTTGGGTTCGGCGGAGCAGACCTTGCTGCCGGTCTTCTGCCAGAAGAAGTCGCCGCACTTGTCGCAGCCTGAAACCGCAAGGCCGAGGGCGAGGACCACCGCAAGGCGCACGAACATCCGCATGAAGCCACTCTCCCGAACACTGTGCGCCGGACGCTAATGCGCCCGGCCGCTGGAGGGAAGGGCTATCCAAGCGGCAAGCGTTGCGCGCAGCCATCTCGCCTACAAAAAGCTCATGGGGTCCACGTCGATGGCCACCTTGGTGTTGCCGGTGGGCCGGGGCGCCACCGCGCGCCAGGCCCGCAGATAAGACGACAGATCAAAGCCGCGCGGCGCCCGCACCAGCAGCCGCCAGCGATGGCGCCCGCGCAACACCGCCAACGGCGCCTCCGCCGGCCCCAGCACCCGCACCCCCTCGGCGCGGGGCGCGCTGGCGGCGAGGCGGCGGGCGTGGCCCTCGGCCACCGGCCCCTCCGTGGCGGAGATGACCAGGCTGGCGAGGCGGCCGAACGGCGGCAAGTGCGCCTCCTCGCGGGCGGCGATCTCGGTTTCATAGAAGGCAGCCCGGTCGCCTTTCACCAGCGCCTGCATCACCGGATGCTCGGGCATGTGGGTCTGGATGAAGCCGCGCCCCTCGGTGGCGCCGCGCCCGGCGCGCCCGGCCACCTGATGCACCAATTGGAAGGTGCGCTCGGCGGCGCGGGGGTCGCCATGGCCCAGGCCCACATCCGCATCCACCACCCCCACCAGCGCCAGGCCGGGGAAATTATGGCCTTTGGCCACCAATTGGGTGCCCACCACCACATCCACCTCGCCCTTGGCCACCGACTCCAGCTCGGCCCGCATGCGCTCCATGCCGCCGGCCATGTCTGAGGAGAGCACGAGGCTGCGGGCGTTGGGGAACAGGGTCTGGACTTCCTCCTGCAGCCGCTCCACGCCGGGGCCGCAGGGGATCATGCTGTCCTTCTCGCCGCAGGCGGGGCAGGTCTCCGGCACCGGGGCCTGATAGCCGCAATGGTGGCAGGACAGGCGCCGCCGAAAACGGTGCTCCACCAGCCAGGCGGAGCAGGACGGGCATTTCAGGCGTACGCCGCAGGCGCGGCAGAGCGTCAGCGGGGCATAGCCGCGCCGGTTGAGGAACAATAGCGCCTGACCCTTGTCCTCCAGGGTCTGGTTGATCTCGGCTTCCAGGCGGGGCGCGATCCAGCGCCCGCGCGGCGGGGCGTCCCGGCGCAAGTCGATGGGCGAGAGGCCCGGCACTTTGGCGCCGCCGAACCGCAGCGGCAAGGCAAGGCGCTGGTAGCGGCCGCGCCGGGCATTCACCTCGGTCTCGATGGAGGGCGTCGCCGAGGCCAGGATGATGGGCGACCCCACCAGCCGGGCACGCACCACCGCCATGTCGCGGGCGTGGTAGGCGACGCCGTCTTCCTGCTTGTAGGCGGGGTCGTGCTCCTCATCGACAATGGTGAGGGCCAGATCCTGAAACGGCAGGAACAGTGCCGAGCGGGCGCCGGCCACCACCTGCACCGCGCCGCTGGCCACCCCTTCCAGGATGCGCCCGCGCTTGCGGGTGGAGACGCCGGAATGCCATTCCGCCGGCGCCACGCCGAAGCGCTTGGTGAATCGATCCAGAAACACCTGGGTCAAGGCGATCTCAGGCAGCAGGATCAGGGCCTGCCGCCCCTCGCGCACGGCCTGGGCCACCGCCTCGAAATAGACTTCGGTCTTGCCCGAGCCGGTGACGCCATCCAAGAGATGCACCGAGAAGCCGCGCCGCTCCACCGCCGCCCGCAGGACTTCGCCCGCTTCCGCCTGGGCGGCGCTGAGGGTGGGGGCGGCGTGGTCCGCATCCGGCGTCTCGGCGGCGGGGGCGGGGGGCAGCACCAGGGTTTCCAGGGCGCCGTCATCCACCAGCCCGTCCACCACCGAGGGCGAGACTCCGGCTTCGCGGGCGGCGTCATTCTTGGCGCGGACAAAGCCGTCCGCCATCACCGCCAGCAAGCGGGCGCGGGCGGCGGTGGCGCGCTCCGGCACCCGGCCGGTGGCGCGCACGCCCACCCGCTCGCGGGGCGGGGCAGGGTTCTCCTCATGCCGCAGCGCCATGCGCAGCACCATGCCGCGCGGCGCCAAGGTGTAGTCGGCCATCCAGTCGATCAGGCGGATTAGGTCCGGCGGCAGGGCCTTGTGGGTAAGGCGGGCCTTCACGGACTTGAGCTTGGCCTTATCCACCACCGGCGTGTCGGCGCTCTCCCGGGGCGGCCAGACGCAGCCGACCATGCCGCGGGAGCCCAGCGGCACCTGCACCAGATCGCCGGGCTGAAGCTCCAGCCCGTCCGGCACCAGATAGGAATAGGGGACATCGAGGCCGAGCGGCAGCAGGACGTCGACGATGGCGGGGCTCATGTTCTTCTTTTGATCCAGGGCGGGGAAAAGGTCAAAGGCCAGCTTGACCGCACCCACGGCACGCCGGCCAATGCGGCGATGGGATGGGAAACATGAGCAAACGCATCGCCCTTCTGCGGGCCGTGAATGTGGGCGGCACCGGCAAGCTGCCGATGGCGGACCTGCGCGCCGTGGCCGAGGGCCTGGGCTTTACGCAGGTGCAGACACTCCTGCAATCGGGCAATCTGGTGTTCGAGGCCGGCTCGGACGCCGATGCCGATCTCGAACACCGATTGGCGCAGGCGCTGCGGGAACGGCTGGGCGTCATCACCGACATCGTCTTGCGCGATGCCGGTGCCTGGGCGGCTCTGGTGGCGGCCAATCCCATGGCGGCGGAGGCACAGGCGCACCCCAGCCATTTCCTGGTCCTGGTGCTGGGCGCGCCCGCCACCGACCGGCAGATCGGGGCGCTGCGGGCGGCGGCCAAGGGCGCCGAGCGGCTCGAAGCCACCGACGGCGCACTCTATATCTCCTTGCCCGATGGCATCGGCACCTCGCGCCTGGGCACGCTGCTCAGCCGGGCCGACGGCCTCAAGGCCACCGGGCGCAACTGGAACACGGTAATGAAGCTGGCGGCCCTGGTTGCCGGTTGAGCCGATCCCCTGCGGCTTCCGCAGGGGTGGGTTGCGCGCAGAATCAGGCTCAAGGCCAAGGATGGCCTTGCCTTCGCCATGGCGCGCGTCTACCTCCTGCGGCATGAAATTCCTCGATCAGGCCAAGGTCTATGTGCGCTCCGGCGACGGAGGGGCGGGTTGCGTCTCGTTCCGGCGCGAAAAATTCATCGAGTTCGGCGGTCCCGATGGCGGGAACGGCGGGCGCGGCGGAGACGTGTGGATCGAATGCGTGGGCGGCCTCAATACGCTCATCGACTATCGCTACCAGCAGCATTTCAAGGCCCAGCGCGGCGTCCATGGCATGGGCTCCAACCGCACCGGCGCCCGCGGTGAAGACAAGGTTCTGAAAGTCCCCGCCGGCACGCAGGTGCTGGATGAGGACGAGGAGACCGTGCTCGCCGACCTGACCGAAGTGGGCCAGCGCATCAAATTGCTGGAAGGCGGCAATGGCGGCTTCGGCAATGCGGAGTTCAAGACCTCGGTCAATCAGGCCCCTCGCCGGGCCAATCCGGGCCTGGAAGGCCAGGAAAAGTGGATCTGGCTGCGCCTCAAGCTGATCGCGGATGCCGGCCTCGTGGGTCTGCCCAATGCGGGCAAGAGCACGTTTCTCGCCGCCACCACCGCCGCCAAGCCGAAGATTGCGGACTATCCCTTCACCACCTTGCATCCGGGCCTGGGCGTGGTGCGGGTGGACGGGCGCGAATTCGTGCTGGCCGACATTCCCGGCCTGATCGAGGGTGCCCATGAGGGCGCCGGCCTCGGCGACCGGTTCCTCGGCCATGTGGAGCGCTGCCGCGCGCTGCTGCATCTGGTGGACGGCACCTGCGAGCATGCGGGCAAGGCCTACAAGACCGTGCGCCAGGAGCTGATCGCCTATGGCGGCGGCCTGGAGGAGCGGGTGGAAATCGTGGCCTTGTCCAAGATCGACGCCCTCTCCCCTGAACTGCTGAAGCAGCAGAAGGAGCGCCTCCAGCGCGCCGCCAAGAAGAAGCCGCTGCTGCTCTCCGCCCAATCGGGGCAGGGGGTGCCGGAGGCGCTGCGGGCGCTGCTGGCCGTGGTGGACGAAGGCCGCGCGGCGGAAGCGGTGCCGGCGCAGAAGGTGGCGTGGCATCCCTGATGGGCGAGAAATTCGAACGGCATCGCCAGCCCTGGACCAATGAAGAGATCCAGAAGCTGCACACCTATGCCAAGAAGGGCATGTCGCTGAAGGCCATCGCCAATGCGCTCACCCGCAGCGAAGAATCGGTGAAGATCCGCGCCAAGGCCGACAAGCTCACCATCGACAAGCTGCGCTAGGCGCCGCCGGACCGCGCGCGCCTCTGTTCGCGCGGCTCCGCTTGGGTTATCGAAGCGGCCCACGCCGCAGGCGCCGGAGGCGGGGAAACCCGGCGCCGGGCCAAGCCAAAGATCCCGCCCGTGACCGCAGCCACGCCCGCCCTGTCCGATTTCCGCCGCATCGTCATCAAGGTGGGCTCCGCTCTGCTGGTGGATTCCGCCCGCGGCAAGGTGCGCCTGCCGTGGCTGACCTCGCTGGCGGAAGACATCGGCGCCTTGCACGGGCGCGGCGCGGATGTGCTGGTGGTCTCCTCCGGGGCCATCGCGCTCGGGCGCACGGTGCTCAATCTGCCGCGCGGGCCGCTGAAGCTGGAAGACAGCCAGGCCGCCGCCGCCGTCGGCCAGATCGCGCTCGCCCGCACCTGGGCGGAAATCCTCGGCCATGAGGACATCACCGCCGGCCAGGTGTTGCTGACCCTGGGCGATACCGAGGAGCGGCGGCGCTATCTCAACGCCCGCAACACTTTGGCCCGGCTCTTGGATTACCGCGCGGTGCCGGTGATCAACGAGAACGACACGGTGGCCACCAGCGAGATCCGCTATGGCGACAATGATCGCCTCGCCGCCCGCGTCGCCACCATGGCCAGCGCCGATCTGCTGATCCTGCTCTCGGACATCGACGGCCTCTATACCGCCCCGCCGGCGCAGAATCCGGATGCCCAGCACATTCCCGTGGTGCCGCGCATCACCGGCGAGATCGAGGGCATGGCGGGCGCCGCCGGCTCGGAACTCTCGCGCGGCGGGATGCGCACCAAGATCGAGGCCGGCAAGATCGCCACCGCCGCTGGCACCCATATGGTGATCGCCTCCGGCCATGTGAAAAATCCGCTCAAGCGCATCGCCGAGGGCGGGCGCTGCACCTGGTTCCTGGCCGGGGCGACGCCGGCGCGGGCGCGCAAGGCCTGGATCGCCGGCACGCTGGAAGCGCGCGGCGTGCTGCATCTGGACGAGGGCGCGGTGGCCGCCTTGCGCCGGGGGGCGAGCCTGCTGCCGGCGGGCGTGGTGCGGGTGGAGGGGGCGTTCGAGCGCGGCGACGCGGTGCTGCTGCGCGGGCCGGACGGCAGCGAGATCGGCCGCGGACTGGTGGCGTTCGACCATGCCCATGCCGAACGCATCCGCGGCCGCTCGACGGCGGAGATCGAGACCATCCTCGGCCTGCCGGGTCGGTCCGAGATGGTGCATCGGGACGATATGGCGCTCGGCGCGGAGTGACATTTGGAGCGGCAACAGAAAGCGGTTGGGCTCTGTGACCTTTCGACACCACATGCTAAGGATGCCGTAGCCGGCTGTTGAGTGGCTGTGCCGCTTGGCCGACGCGCTGGGCGCAAGACCCCATTGATTTGGTGCTTCCAAGCCGGGTCAATGCTGATAATCTCTTGAAGCGTAAGCACATTTGAGAAATGTGCTGAGGGAACCCAGAGAGTTCGCCATGGCCATGCCTCACGCCACTCGTCTGTCCGTGGCCGCCAGCGCCGAGCGCGCGACGCCGGCGGATGCGCCGGCCGTGCTCGCGCGCATGGGGCGCGCCGCCCGTGCGGCGGGGCGGGCATTGGCCCTCGCTTCCGCTGCCCAGAAGACCGCCGCCTTGCATGCCGCTGCTGCCCATGTGCGCGCGGCGCGCGCGGAGATTCTCGCCGCCAATGCGGCTGACATGACGCGCGCCCGCACGGAGGGCATGAGCGCGGCGTTCCAGGATCGGCTCGCGCTCACCGACGCCCGCATCGAAGCCATCGCCGCCGGCATCGATATGGTGGCGGACCTGCCCGATCCGGTCGGTGCGGTCACCGAGCGCTGGACCCGGCCCAATGGCCTGGTGATGGAGCGGGTGCGCACGCCGCTGGGCGTGATCGGCGTCATCTATGAGAGCCGGCCCAATGTCACCGCGGATGCCGCAGCTCTGTGCGTGCGCGCCGGCAATGCGGTGATCCTGCGCGGCGGCTCCGACAGCCTGGGCTCGTCCGGCGCCATTCATCGGGCCTTCGTGGCGGGGCTGGTGGAAGCGGGCCTCTCGGGCGATTGCGTGCAGTTCGTGCCATTCGCCGATCGCGCCGCGGTGGGCCTGATGCTGGCCGGCCTCGACGGCACTATCGACGTGATCGTGCCGCGCGGCGGCAAGAGCCTGGTGGCCCGGGTGCAGAGCGAGGCGCGGGTGCCGGTGTTCGCCCATCTGGACGGCATCGTGCACGTCTATGTGCATGCGGCGGCCGATCTCGACATGGCCAAGAGCGTGCTGCTGAATGCCAAGATGCGCCGCACCGGCATCTGCGGCGCGGCGGAGACGCTGCTGGTGGATCGCGCGGTAGCCGCCACCCATCTCGCCCCGCTGGTGACCCTGCTGCTGGAGGCCGGCTGCGAAGTGCGCGGCGACGCCGCCACCCAGGCACTGGATGGCCGGGTCAAGCCGGCGGTCGCCGCCGACTGGGACACCGAGTATGAGGATGCCATCATCTCGGTGAAGCTGGTGGACGACGAGAGCGCCGCCATCGCCCATATCGAGACGCACGGCTCGCACCACACCGATTCCATCATCACCGCCGATGCGGCGGCAGCGGAGCGCTTCCTGGCGGAGGTGGATTCGGCCATCGTGATGCACAATGCCTCCACCCAGTTCGCCGACGGCGGCGAGTTCGGGTTCGGGGCGGAGATCGGCATTGCCACCGGGCGGATGCACGCCCGCGGGCCGGTGGGTGCCGAACAATTGACCTCCTTCAAATACCGGGTGCACGGCAGCGGGCAGACACGCCCGTGAGTTGCGAACCGCGGATAGGGACGCCGATGGAGACGATCAGCGCCCGCACCGCCGTGCGCATGCCCATCGTCTCGCCGGGCATGCGGATCGGGCTGTTCGGCGGCACCTTCAATCCGGCCCATGCGGCGCATCGCGCCGCCAGCCTGCTGGCGTTGAAGCGCCTGCAACTGGACCGGATCTGGTGGCTGGTGACCCCCGGCAACCCGCTCAAGGACAATTGGGACCTGCCCTCGGTCGAGGCGCGGGTGGCGTTCGCCCGGCGCGTGGCGCATCACCCGCTGATCGATGTCACCGGCGTGGAAGCCACCCTTGGCACCCGCTACAGCTACGAGACCGTGGCCGAACTGGTGCGCCGGCAGCCGCGGGTGCGCTTCGTGTGGATCATGGGGGCCGACAATCTGGCCCATTTCGCCCGCTGGCAGCGGTGGCGGGCGCTGGCCCATCTGGTGCCCATCGCGGTGGTGGACCGGCTGGGGGACAGCCTGTGCGCCACCTCCTCCCGCGCGGCGCAAGCCCTTGCGCCCTATCGGGTTCCCGAGCAGCAAGCGAGCGCCCTGGCGGACCTGCCGCCGCCCGCCTGGACCTTCCTCCACGGGCTCAAGTCGCCCATCTCCTCCACCGAGATTCGCGCCGCCCAGCGGGCGCTGGCGACCGGGGGGCCGGGAAGCGATCCACGACATCCCTTGAAATTTCCTTGATTTGCCTGCATTCTGTTTCCGCGATCCCAGGGTAAGACTTCGTCCGCCCGAGGGGATCGTTCAACAGACCGAGAGGATCCGGACCCCTGTCCACGACGGCTCTCTTGGCGGCCGCAGAGACCATGGCGGCCGCACCGATCTCCCAGGCGCAGCTTGACGCTGAGGAGATTCTCACCCTCGTTCTCGCCCGGCTCGATGATGACAAGTCCGAGGACATCGTCAGCATCGAATTGCGCGGCAAGACGTCCATCGCCGACTATATGGTGGTTGCTTCCGGCCGTTCGCAGCGGCATGTGGGCGCCATCGCCGAGCACCTCATCGAGGGGCTGAAGGCAGCCGGCATGCGTCATGTGCGCGTGGAGGGCCAGCCCGCTTGCGACTGGGTGCTGATCGATGCGGGCGATGTCATCGTCCATGTCTTCCAGCCCGAAGTTCGCAGCTTCTACAATATCGAAAAGATGTGGTCCGGCACCGCGCCATCCTGATGGCGCGCTCGTCCGTCGCGTCTGCCTGACGCCCCATGGGTGTGTCCTCGCCGCGGGCTGCGGTGCGCTTGCGCGCACGGCAGCGGACCGTGTGCGCGCAAGCGGGCTGAACCGTCATGCGGGTGCTTTTGATCTGCGTCGGCCGCCTGAAGGCCGGGGCGGAGCGCGATCTGGTGGCGCGCTATCTCGACCGGGCCAAGGCCGGGGGACGCTCCCTGGGCCTGTCCGGCTTCGACACCGTTGAACTGACCGAATCCGCCGCCCGCCGGCCGGATGACCGCATGGCCGAAGAGGGGCAGGCGATTCTCGCCGCCATCCCGGCCGGGGCCACCGTCTTCGTGCTCGATCCGCGCGGCCGCAATCTCTCCAGTGAAGACTTTGCCGCCCGCCTGTCGCGCGATCGCGACGCCGGGGCCGGCGGCTTCTGCCTCATCATCGGCGGCGCCGATGGTCTGTCCGACGCCTTGCGCGCTCGGGCCGACGGGCTTCTCGCCTTCGGGGCGGCCACCTTTCCCCACCAATTGGTGCGGGTGATGCTGGCGGAGCAGATCTATCGCGCCACCACCATCCTCGCCGGCCATCCCTATCACCGGGCGTGAGCGGAATCGGGCGTGAGCGCGGCTGAGGCGCCGTGCCGGGGGACCCGATCCGCGGCTACCGCTGCGGAAGCGCGGACAGCGCCGCAGTCATGGTTTACATCTCCTCAACTTCACCCGCGTAAGTCTGCTGCATGGTTGCCCGTTCCGGCTCGATCCTTTGCGCCTTGGCACTCTGCGCGGCCCTCGCCGGCGCGGTGAGCGTGCGCGCGCAAGTGGCCGCGCCGGCCGGCTCCGGTGCTCCGGCGGCGGGGACGCCGGCGCCGGGCGTCCCGGTGCCCCGCCCGCGGCCGGCCGCCCCGGTGAATACCGATGCGCTCAATGCCGACATTCGCGGTGCCGCGGAATTCCAGAGCCAGGTGCGCGCCGAACTGGATTCGGTGAAGGGCGACCGGGCCAAGTTCAATCAATTGCTGGTGGACACCACCACCCGCCTGCGCTCCGTGGAGCAGCAGATCACCGATCTCGAGGGCCGCATCGTCGCCCTGGACAGCAGCGCCGCCGAGATTCGCGCCTCGCTGCTGAAGCGCCGCGGCGTGCTGGCGGAGGTGCTGGGCGCCCTGGTGCGCATGGGCCGCAACCCGCCCCCCGCCTTGCTTATGCGCCCGGACGACGCTCTGGACGCGGTGCGCTCCGCCATTCTGCTGGGGGCCTTGCTGCCGGAGATGCGGGTGGAGGCGGAGACGCTGGCCGCGGATCTCGGCGATCTGTCCCGCACGCGCTCCGAGCTGGCCGGCGCGCGGGATCGGCTGTCCTCCTTGCGCGCCTCCATGGAGGAGGATCGCAAGCGCCTGTCCAGCTACGTGACGGAACGTCAGCGCCGGGTCGCGGAGGGCAATGCGGATCTGCCGGCGGAAAAAGCCCAGGCCGAAGCGGTGGCGAAAACCACCGGCGATGTGCACGATCTCGTGACACGGCTGGAGACCGAAGTGGCTCCCGCGGCCCGCGCCGCGGCGGAGGCGGCCAGCGCCCAGAGCAAGCCGCCGGCCAGCGGCAAGACCGAAGTGGCGGCGCTGGGCAATGCCGCGCGCATGGCGCCGGCGCGCCCGTTCATCGAGGCTAAGGGCTTGCTGCCATTGCCTGTCGCCGGGGTGCGGCTGCGCGACTTCGGGGCCGCCGACGGGCTGGGCAGCACCGAGAAGGGGATGACTTTCGCCACCCGCGCGGGCGCCCAAGTGGCAGCCCCCACCGATGGCTGGGTTGTATATGCCGGCCCGTTCCGCTCCTATGGACAACTCTTGATCATCAATGCGGGCGGCGGATACCATATTTTGATGGCGGGTATGGAGCGGATCACCGTAGATCTGGGACAGTTCGTCCTCGCGGGCGAGCCGGTCGCGGTGATGGGCAGCGTCGCCCGTTCCGGAACCACGGGATCGGCCTCCGGGCAGCCCCAATTGTATGTGGAATTCCGCAAAGACGGAATCTCGATCGACCCCGCCCCCTGGTGGGCGGCAACGGACAGTCAGAAGGTGCGCGGATAATGCGTCGTACGTCCCTCTTCCTCTTTGGCGTTGCCGCCGGTGCCCTGGTGGCGGTGGCCGCCGTGCAGCCGCGCTTGTTCCTCGGCACCGCTGCCGAGGCTGCCGCATCGGACACCTACCGGCAGCTCAGCCTGTTCGGCGACGTGTTCGAGCGCGTGCGTTCCGATTATGTGGAGAAGCCCGACGACGCCAAGCTGATCGAGGCGGCCATCAACGGCATGCTCACCAGCCTGGACCCGCACTCCTCCTACATGGATGCCAAGAGCTTCCGTGACATGCAGGTGCAGACCCGCGGCGAGTTCGGCGGCCTCGGCATCGAAGTCACCATGGAAGACGGCCTGGTGAAGGTCATCGCCCCCATCGACGAGACCCCGGCCGCCAAGGCCGGCATCCAGGCGGGCGACATCATCACCAAGCTGGATGACGACCAGGTGCAGGGCCTGACCCTGAACCAGGCGGTGGAGAAGATGCGCGGCGCGGTGAAGGCGCCCATCAAGCTCACCATCATCCGCAAGGGCCAGGACAAGCCGCTGGAAATCAGCGTGGTCCGCGACACCATCAAGATCAAGGCGGTGCGCTCGCGCGTCGAGGACGGGGACATCGGCTATGTCCGCATCACCTCGTTCAACGAGCAGACCTACGACAATCTGAAGAAGGCCATCGAGGACCTCACCGCCCAGATCGGGCCGGACAAGGTCAAGGGCTACATCATCGATCTGCGCAACAATCCCGGCGGTCTGCTCGACCAGGCCATCGCGGTGTCGGACGCCTTCCTGGAGCGCGGCGAGATCGTCTCCACCCGCGGCCGCAATGCCGACGAGACCCAGCGCTTCAACGCGCGCGGCGGTGATCTGGTGAAGGGCAAGCCCATCATCGTGCTCACCAACGGCGGCTCGGCCTCGGCCTCGGAAATCGTCGCCGGCGCGTTGCAGGACCACAAGCGGGCGACCATCCTCGGCTCGCGCAGCTTCGGCAAGGGCTCGGTGCAGACCATCATCCCGCTGGGCGGCAATGGCGCGCTGCGGCTGACCACGGCGCGCTACTACACCCCGTCGGGCCGCTCCATCCAGGCCAAGGGCATCGAGCCGGACATCATCCTGGTGCAGGACCTGCCGCCCGAGCAGAAGGCCAAGCAGGAGGCCGCCGGCGGCGACACCACCCGCGGCGAAGCCTCGCTGCGCGGGCATCTGAAGAATGGCGAAGACGAGCAGACCGGCTCGCCGTCTTATGTGCCGCCCGATCCGAAGGACGACACCCAGCTGAAGATGGCCAAGGAACTGCTGGAAGGCACGGTGAAGAACGCCGCTTTCCCGCCGAACCCCAACAAGACCACCCAGGCCAACTGAGCCTGCCCCTCCGCCGCAAGGCGGATGCGGTCAGCGTCCTGAGCGTTCAAAGGCCCGCCGGTCTCCGGCGGGCCTTTTGCGTGGTGCGCCCGTCGCCGTCGGCAGTCACGCTGAGGGTCGGTGGCCAGTGGATGCGCATCCGCCCAGAATAGCGGCAGAATTCCATTTTACTCGCAAAGGGATTGCCGATTTTTTATGCGAATGCCGGCGCGCATCGACCGGAGCGGGCGCCCAATTGGGCCGACTCCCGGTCCTTGCATGCAACTTAAGCGGTGCTTTGATGGCTGGCACGCGGCTTGCTGTGCTCCCAGGGATAAAAGCGTCCCAGGAGACCTCCATGCTGCTTCATCGCCGTTCGTTCGCCCGCGCCGGGCTCGGGCTTGCCGTGGCTGCCCTGTTGGGCCTGCCCGCGGCCCCCGCGCGGGCCGACGGGCTCGACGACATCCTCAAGGCCGGCGTGCTGAAGGTGGCGGTGCCCCAGGATTTCCCGCCCTTCGGCTCGGTGGGCCCGGACCTGAAGCCGGTGGGCTATGACATCGACGTGGCCAATCTCATCGCCGCCAAGCTGGGGGTGAAGGCCGAACTGGTGCCGGTGGCCTCCTCCAACCGCATTCCCTATCTGCAGACCCACAAGGTGGATCTGGTGATCTCCAGCCTGGGCAAGAATCCGGACCGGGAGAAGGTGATCGACTTCACCGTGGCCTACGCCCCCTTCTTCAACGGCGCCTTCGGGCCCGCCGACGTGAAGGTGACCAAGCCGGAAGACCTCGCCGGCCTGACCATCGGGGTGACCCGTGGCGCCAACGAGGACATGGAGCTGTCCAAGATCGCCCCGCCCACCGCCGACATCAAACGCTATGAGGACAACAATTCCACCATCTCCGCCTTCCTCTCGGGTCAGGTGAAGGTGATCGTCACCGGCAATGTCACCGCCGCCGCCATCCTCGCCCGCAACCCGCCGCGCAAGCCCGAGGTGAAGTTCCTCATCAAGGACTCGCCCTGCTACGTGGGCCTCAACAAGGACGAGCCCAAGCTGCTGGAGAAGGTGAACGCCATCCTCACCACCGCCAAGGCGGACGGCTCATTGGCCGCGATCTCCCAGAAGTGGCTGGGCGCCCCGCTGCCTGCGGGCCTCTGACAGTCGGACGGACAGCCGGCCGGGCAGGGTGCCCGGCCGACGCGGCGGCGAAGGGGGGCGCACAGTGACCTACGTTTTTGATTTCGGGGCCATCGCCCCGTATGTGCCGCTCTTCATCAAGGGCGTCGGCATCACGGTGGAACTCACCGTCATCGGCGGCGTGCTGGGGGTGGCGGTGGGCATCGCCTGCGCCTGGGCCCGGAGCCTGGGCCCGCGCTGGCTGCGCCCGCCGGTGGCGCTCTATGTGGAGCTGATCCGCAACACCCCGTTCCTGATCCAATTGTTCTTCATCTTCTTCGGCCTGCCCTCGCTCGGCATCTCGCTGGGCGAGATGCAGGCGGCGATCCTGGCCATGGTCATCAATCTCGGCGCCTATGGCTGCGAGATCATCCGCGCCGGCATCGAGGCCACCCCGCGGGGCCAGTTCGAGGCCGGGGCGAGTCTCGCCATGACGCGGATCCAGACCTTCCGCCATGTGGTGCTGATGCCGGCCCTGCAGCGCATCTGGCCGGCGCTGTCGTCGCAGATCGTCATCGTCATGTTCGGCTCGGCGGTGTGCTCGCAGATCGCGGTGGAGGACATCACCTTTGCCGCCAACTTCATCCAGTCCCGCACCTTCCGGGCGTTCGAGGTCTATATCATCGCCACCGTGCTCTATCTGGTGCTGGCGCTGATCCTGCGGCAGGGCATGCGCTCGCTCGCCGGCCTGCTGTTTCCCCGCCGGAGGGCCGCGCGATGAGCCCGTTCACCACCTGGGACATCCTGCGCAACCTGCTGTTCGCGGCGGAATGGACCATCCTGTTGTCGCTGGTGGCCTTCGTCGGCGGCGGCGTGCTGGGCCTGCTGGTGCTGTTTGCGCGCACCGGCCGCGGCAAATGGGGGCGCCGCGGCGCCGGTCTTTATATCGAGCTGGTGCAGGGCACGCCGCTGCTGATGCAGCTGTTCCTGTGCTTCTTCGGCCTGTCGCTGCTGGGTTTCAACGTGCCGCCTTGGCTCGCGGCCGGCCTGTCGCTGACGCTGTGGACTTCGGCCTTCCTGGCGGAGATCTGGCGCGGCTGCGTGGAATCGGTGCCGCGCGGCCAGTGGGAGGCCTCCTCCAGCCTCGCCATGACCTATTTCGAGCAGATGCGCCATGTGGTGCTGCCCCAGGCCATGCGGGTGGCGGTGCCGCCCACGGTGGGCTTCTCGGTGCAGGTGGTGAAGGGCACGGCGCTGACCTCCATCATCGGCTTTGTCGAGCTGTCCAAGGCCTCGACCATGATCACCAACGCCACCTTCCAGCCCTTCGTGGTCTACGGCCTCGCGGCGCTGATCTATTTCGCCTTGTGCTGGCCGCTGTCCAAGAGCAGCCAGATCCTGGAAAGGAAGCTGAATGTCGCTCATCGCAATCACTGAGGTGCGCAAGCGTTTCGGCGACAATGAGGTGCTCAAGGGCATCACGCTGGACGTGGCGGCGGGCGAGGTCATCGCCATCATCGGCAAGAGCGGCTCGGGCAAGTCCACGCTGCTGCGCTGCATCAACGGGCTGGAGAGCATCGACGAGGGCTCGATCCTGGTGGCCGGCGCCCATTTGGCCCCGGACGACGCCCATCTGCGCGCGCTGCGCCTGAAGGTCGGGATGATCTTCCAGTCGTTCAACCTGTTTCCGCACCTGACCGCCGGGCGCAATGTGATGCTCTCGCCCATGGTGGTGAAGAAGGTCTCCGCCAAGGAGGCGGAAGCCGTCGCCCGCCAGCGCATGGATCAGGTGGGCCTCGGCCACAAGTTCGACGCCTATCCGGACGAACTGTCCGGTGGCCAGCAGCAGCGCGTCGCCATCGCCCGCGCCTTGGCCATGCAGCCCTTGGCGCTGCTGTGCGACGAGATCACCTCGGCCCTCGACCCGGAGCTGGTCAACGAGGTGCTCCAGGTGGTGGGCAAGCTGGCGGACGAGGGCATGACGCTGCTCATGGTGACCCATGAGATGCGCTTTGCCCGCGAGGTCTGCGACCGGGTGGTGTTCATGCACCAGGGCCGGGTGCATGAGATCGGCCCCCCCGAGCAGGTGTTCACCAACCCGCAGACGCCGGAACTGCAGCAGTTTCTCGGCATGGCGGCGCCCAGCGCCGCCTGAGCGGGACCGATCGGCGCGCGCTGGCCCCGATCGGTCGTGGCCTCGATCCGGGCTCAGGCGCCCGGATCCCCCCGCGGCGCCCACAGGATGGCGGCGAAGGTGACGAGGCTCAAGGCGGCGGCGAGGATGGCCACCGGCCACACCTGGCCGCCCCACCAGCCCAGCATGGCGGTGGCCAGCAAGGGCAGGGGACCGAGGATCAGCGCGCCGGTGACTTCGCGGGCGAAGGCGATGGCGCTGTAGCGCACCCGCGCCGGGAACATGTCGCAATAGAAGGCCGGCTGCACCCCGAACATGGAGCGCGCGCCGATGGCATGGCCCACCACCATGGCCAGCACCGCCAGCACCGGGATGCCGGCGCCCAGGATCTGGAAATACACCAGCACATAAGCGGCGGTGAACAGCGCGCCCGCGGCCATCACCGGGCGGCGGCCGAGCCGGTCCGACAGATTGCCGAAGAACACGCAGGTGAAAGCCCCCACCGCGCTCGACACGATCACCCCGGTGAGGATGGTCTGGCGGTCGAAGCCCAATTGGCTGGTGGCGTAGGCCAGGGTGAAGGTCTGGAAGATGTACGAGAAGTTCGGGGCGATGTTGGCGCCCATGGCGGCCAGCACCGCGCGCGGCTGGGTGCGCAAGAGCTCCACCACCGGCATGCGGGCATCCCGGCGCTGCTCCTTGATCTTCACGAATTCCGGCGATTCCGGCACCCGGCGGCGGATGAACACGCCCAGCACCAGCACGCCGGCGGACAGCAGGAAGGGAATGCGCCAGCCCCAGGCCAGGAACTGGTCGTTGGGCAGCAGGGCGAACAGGGCGAACACCCCGGCGGACAGCACGGTGGACACATCCACCGCCGCCGCCGGCAGGCTGGCGTAGAAGCCCCGCCGGTCGGGCGCCGCCTCGGCGGCCATCACCACCGCGCCGGCATATTCCGCCCCGGCGCCGAAGCCCTGGAGGATGCGCAGCGCCACCAGCAGGATGGGCGCCCAGATGCCGATGCTTTCATAGGTGGGCAGCAGGCCGATCAGCGTCGTGGCCACCCCCATCATCACCAGGGTGATGAGCAGCACCGGCTTGCGGCCGATGCGATCGCCCATCCAGCCGAACACGATGCCGCCGATGGGGCGCACCAGAAAGCCCACCGCATAAGCGGCGAACGAGGCGATGGTCCCCGCCACGGGGTCGAACTGGGGAAAGAACAGCTTGTTGAAGATCAGCGCCGCCGCGGTGGCGTAGAGAATGAAATCATACCACTCAATGATCGTTCCGATGGTGCTGGCGGCGATGGTGCTGGCCAGGCCCGCTCTGGTCTTTTGGCTCGAGGCCGTCGTCAACATTGGCGTTTTCCCCGGTGAGTGCCGCCGACGGTTCGATGCCGCCGAGCTTGGCTGAGATTTCGTCCGCCGTGGCGTTGAGTGCCGCGAGGACTTCGCTTTCCCCGGCCTTGGCGTTGAGGCCGGTCATCATGGACACGGTGAGGGCGGCGAGCGCCCCATGGCGGGCGCGGATCGGCACGCCCAGATCGACGATGCCGGAGAAGGCTTCGCTGGCGGCGCGGTCGTGGCCGCGCTCGGCGATGCGATCCAGCAAGGCGAGGAAGTCCAGCGCGTGGGGGGCCGGGGGCAGCAGGTCGATCCAGGCGTCGCGGATGGCGCGGGGCTGGTGGGCCAGCAGCACCCGGCCGGAGACGGTATCGCGCATGGGCCAGCGCCCGCCGGGGCGGAACGACAGGTTCAGCGGGCCGGGGCCCTCCACATCGGCGATCACCAGCAGCGCGCCATTGTCATGGACGCTGAGATGGGCCGGCTGGCCGCAGGTCTGGGCTAGCACCCGCATGGCCGGCACCGCCACGTCCATCAGGCGGCGCAAGGGCGGGCGAATCTGGCTCAGCTCGAACAGGCGCAGCGACAGCACATAGGTGTCGTCCGGCACCGCGCGGGCCACATAGCCGCGGGCTTCCAGCACCACCACCGAGCGGAAGATGGCGGACACGGTGAGGTCCAGCGCCCGCGCGATCTCGCTCAAGGAGAGGCCGCCGTCGTGGTGCGCCAGCAGCTCGATGATGTCGAGGCCGCGCTCCAACGCGGGGACCGCATACCGCACAGGTGGTTTCATGTGTGAAATCCGAATCCCGCAGAGGCTTGATCAGCCTCTTTTCGATACGATAATTTCATATATGAAATGAGCGTGCGTCAATATGAAAATAGGAGAGGCCGCGTGGTGGTGTTGAGGGGAATGACCTGGGACCACGCACGGGGCCATGCGCCGCTGGTGGCCGCGAGCACCGCCTTCGGAGAGCGGAACCCCGGCGTGACGATTCGCTGGGACCGGCGCTCGCTGCAGGACTTCGAGCACTTCCCGGTGCAGACCCTGGCCCGCGACTACGATCTCATCGTCATGGACCACCCCCATGTGGGGCAGCTGGCGGACGGCGGCGCCCTGCTGCCATTGGACGGGCGCGACGACGCGGCCCTCGATGCCCTGGCGCAGGCCAGCGTCGGGCCATCCTTCGAGAGCTATCGCTGGCACGGGCATCTGTGGGCGTTGCCCATCGATGCGGCGGCGCAGGTGCAGGCGTGGCGCCCGGATCTCCTGGCCGCCCCGGTGCGCGACTGGGGCCAGGTGCTGGCACTGGCGGCCAAGGGGCGCGTGCTGCTGCCCCTGCGCGCGCCGCATGCCCTGATGAGCTTCTTTACGCTGGCCGCCAATGCCGGCACGCCCTGTGCCGTGCAACCCGGCCCGCTGCTGCCGCCGGGCGCCGGCGCGGCGACCCTGGAGCGGCTGCGGCGGATCGCGGACTTGGTGGATCCGCGCTGCTTCGCGCTCGACCCCATCGCCGCCCTGGACCTGATGGCAGAGGCGGACGACTGGTCCCTGATTCCCTTGGTCTATGGCTATGTGCCGTATGCACAGCCGGGCTTTCGCCGTCGCCTGGTGAAATTCGCCGACATCCCGCGCCTCGGTCCGGCGGGCGTGGCCGGCTCCGCTTTGGGGGGCACCGGCCTTGCGGTCTCCGCCAGCAGCGCCGCACCGGATGTGGCGGCGGCCTTTGCCTTCTTCGCCGCGTCGGAGGCGGTGCAGAAGACACTCTATGCCGCCCACAGCGGCCAGCCGGGACATCGGGCGGCCTGGCTTGATCCCGCGGTCAATGCCGCCAGCGCCGATTTCTATCTGGAGACGTTCGCCACCTTGAGCCAGGCGTGGCTCCGGCCCCGCCACGCGGGCTATATCGGCTTCCAGCATGCGGGCTCGCAGATCCTCGACGGTTTCCTGCACGGGGATCTGTCCACAGCCAGCGCCCTGCGGGACCTGGATGACGCCTTCGATGCCTCGTTCGCAGAGGGCGCGGCGGCCGGCTAATCCTTGCTGTGCGGCGCATGGGTTTTCCCTTTCGGAAGGCGTGCGGGGGGCTCTGCGCCGCTCCGGTGCGTCAATCCAGCACGCTGACAAGATTCTGACCGTGTTGCCGCACGAAAGCGCGTGTGTTAGGGAACCCGCGACGCTCGAGAAGCGGCATTCAGTGCTCTCTCGTTGCCAAAAAGAATCTTCCCTACAGATCAAGGGCTTGCGTGCGCTTCACCCGGAATGCGCACGGGTCCGGCAGATCGAAGAGAGGTGCGGCTGGTGGAGACGATCGTGTCAGGCATGGCGGGGCGCTATGCCACCGCTCTGTTCGAGCTGGCCCAAGAGGCTGGCGCGACCGACGCAGTGGCGGCGGATCTCGACCGGCTGAAGGGCCTGATTGCCGAAAGCGCCGATCTGGCGCGTCTGGTGCAGAGCCCGGTGTTTTCCGCCGACGAGCAGCTGAAAGCCATGACCGCCATTCTGTCGGCGGCGGGCATTTCCGGCATTGCCGCCAATTTCGTGAAGCTGGTGGCGAAGAATCGCCGCCTGTTCGCCCTCCCGTCCATCTGCGCTGCCTTCACCGCTCTGGTGTCGGCGAGCCGTGGACAGAGCGTGGCGCAGGTGACGGTGGCCGAGCCGCTCAGCGATACCTATTATGCGGCGCTTAAAGAAGCGCTGGCGCAAAAGACCGGCAAGGACGTGAGCCTCGACGTGACCGTCGATCCGTCCATCCTCGGTGGTCTGATTGTGAAAGTCGGCTCGCGCATGGTCGACTCCTCGCTGAAGACCAAACTCAATTCTATCCGGCATGCGATGAAAGAGGTCCGCTGATGGACATTCGAGCCGCTGAAATCTCCGCGATCCTCAAGGAGCAGATCCAGAATTTTGGCCAGGAGGCAGAAGTCTCCGAAGTTGGCCAGGTTCTGTCGGTCGGCGACGGCATCGCGCGCGCCTACGGCCTCGACAACGTCCAGGCGGGCGAAATGGTCGAGTTCGAGAATGGCACGCGCGGCATGGCGCTGAACCTCGAAATCGACAACGTCGGCATCGTGATCTTCGGTTCCGACCGTGAGATCAAGGAAGGCCAGACCGTCAAGCGCACCGGCGCCATCGTGGACGTGCCCGTGGGCAAGGGTCTGCTGGGCCGCGTCGTGGACGCCCTGGGCAATCCCATCGACGGCAAGGGGCCGATCGTTTCCACCGAGCGTCGCCGCGTCGACGTGAAGGCGCCGGGCATCATTCCCCGCAAGTCCGTGCATGAGCCCATGCAGACCGGCCTCAAGGCGATCGACGCCTTGATCCCCGTCGGTCGCGGCCAGCGCGAGCTGATCATCGGCGATCGCCAGACCGGCAAGACCGCCGTGGCGCTCGACGCGATCCTCAATCAGAAGTCCATCAACTCCGGCACGGACGAGAAGGCCAAGCTCTATTGCGTCTATGTCGCGATCGGGCAGAAGCGCTCCACCGTGGCGCAGTTCGTGAAGGTGCTGGAAGAGCAGGGCGCGCTGGAATATTCCATCGTCGTCGCCGCCACCGCCTCCGACGCGGCCCCCATGCAGTTCCTGGCGCCGTTCTCCGGCACCGCCATGGGCGAGTTCTTCCGCGACAACGGCATGCATGCGCTGATCATCCATGACGATCTGTCCAAGCAGGCCGTGGCCTATCGCCAGATGTCGCTGCTGCTGCGCCGCCCGCCGGGCCGCGAAGCCTATCCCGGCGACGTGTTCTATCTGCACTCCCGCCTGCTGGAGCGCGCCGCCAAGCTGAACGACGCCAATGGCGCCGGCTCCCTGACCGCGCTGCCGGTCATCGAGACCCAGGCCAACGACGTGTCGGCCTACATCCCCACCAACGTGATCTCCATCACCGACGGCCAGATCTTCCTGGAATCGGACCTGTTCTACCAGGGCATCCGCCCGGCGGTGAACGTGGGTCTGTCGGTGTCGCGCGTCGGCTCCTCCGCCCAGATCAAGGCGATGAAGCAGGTGGCGGGCAAGATCAAGGGCGAGCTGGCCCAGTATCGCGAGCTGGCGGCCTTCGCCCAGTTCGGTTCCGATCTGGACGCCTCCACCCAGAAGTTGCTGAACCGCGGCGCGCGCCTCACCGAGCTGCTGAAGCAGGGCCAGTTCTCGCCGCTGAAGGTGGAAGAGCAGGTCGTGGTGATCTACGCCGGCACCAACGGCTATCTGGATGGCATCCCGGTCAACAAGGTCCGCGAGTTCGAGGCCGGCCTGCTGCTGGCGCTGCGCTCGCAGCACCAGGAGATCCTCGACACCATCCGCACCTCCAAGGAGCTGTCCAAGGACACCACCGCGCAGCTGGTGAAGGCGCTCGACGCTTTCGCCAAGAGCTTCGCCTGAACGGTGCCCTCGGGGCCTCTTGATGTAAAGGGACGGGTGCGATGGCGAGCCTGAAAGACCTGAGAAACCGCATCGCCTCCGTGAAGGCGACGCAGAAGATCACCAAGGCGATGCAGATGGTCGCCGCGGCGAAGCTGCGTCGCGCCCAGATGGCGGCGGAAGCGGCCCGTCCCTATGCCGAGCGCATGGAGACGGTGCTCGGCAACATCGCCTCCGGGATGACCGTCAGTGCCGACACCCCGCTGCTGCTGTCCGGCACGGGGAAGGCCGAGAAGCACATGCTTCTGGTCTGCACCTCCGAGCGCGGCCTGTGCGGGGCGTTCAACACCTCCATCGTCCGCTTCGCCCGCGAGCGCGCCAACCTGCTGATCGGCCAGGGCAAGGACGTGAAGTTCTTCTGCGTCGGCCGCAAGGGCTATGACCAGCTTCGCCGACTGTTCCCCGGCCAGATCGTGGAACTGGTGGACCTGCGCTCCGTGCGCACGCTGAGCTTCGTCAATGCCCACGCGATCGCGGAAAAGATCATCGGCCGCTTCAATGCGGGCGAGTTCGATGTCTGCACCCTGTTCTTCTCGCAGTTCAAGAGCGTGATTTCGCAGGTGCCGACGGCGCAGCAGCTGATCCCCGCGACCTTCCAGGCCAAGGGCGAGGGCGCCTCTTCCGTCTATGATTACGAGCCGGAGGAAAGCGAGATTCTCGCCGACCTGCTGCCGCGCAATCTGGCCGTGCAGGTGTTCCGCGCGCTGCTGGAGAACCAGGCGTCCTTCTACGGCTCGCAGATGAGCGCCATGGACAACGCCACGCGCAACGCCGGCGACATGATCAAGAAGCAGACGCTGATCTACAACCGGACGCGTCAGGCCCAGATCACCAAAGAACTCATCGAAATCATCTCCGGCGCCGAAGCGCTCTGAACGGCAGCGCGGTCAAGGACAAAGGACGACGAAACATGGCCAATCCTACCGGACGCATCACCCAGGTCATCGGCGCCGTCGTCGACGTGCAGTTCGACGGCCACCTG
Organism: Azorhizobium sp.; assembly: GCA_965227945.1. GTDB lineage: Bacteria > Pseudomonadota > Alphaproteobacteria > Rhizobiales > Xanthobacteraceae > Azorhizobium. Next base: position 2,215,011 of record CBDDGQ010000006.1, read on the forward strand.
CCTGCCATTCTGAACGCCATCGAGACCAGCAACCAGGGCAATCGCCTGGTGCTGGAAGTGGCGCAGCATCTCGGCGAGAACACCGTGCGCACCATCGCCATGGACTCCACCGAGGGTCTGGTGCGTGGCCAGGCGGTCACCGACACCGGGTCGCCGATCATGGTGCCGGTGGGTGAAGCCACCCTCGGGCGCATCATGAACGTCATCGGCGAGCCGGTGGACGAGCTGGGCCCGGTGGTGGGCGAGATGAAGCGCGCCATCCATCAGGAAGCCCCGTCCTACGCCGACCAGTCCACGGAAGCGGAAATCCTGGTCACCGGCATCAAGGTGGTGGACCTGCTGGCGCCTTACTCCAAGGGCGGCAAGATCGGCCTGTTCGGCGGCGCCGGCGTGGGCAAGACCGTGCTCATCATGGAGCTGATCAACAACATCGCGAAGGCGCACGGCGGCTACTCCGTGTTCGCCGGCGTCGGCGAGCGCACCCGCGAGGGCAACGATCTCTATTACGAGATGATCGAGTCCAAGGTGAACGTCGACCCGCATGAGAACAACGGCTCCGCCGCCGGTTCCAAGTGCGCCCTGGTCTATGGCCAGATGAACGAGCCCCCCGGCGCCCGCGCCCGCGTCGCGCTCACCGGCCTCACCGTCGCCGAGCATTTCCGCGACCAGGGCCAGGACGTGCTGTTCTTCGTGGACAACATCTTCCGCTTCACCCAGGCCGGCTCGGAAGTGTCGGCTCTGCTGGGCCGCATCCCGTCGGCGGTGGGCTATCAGCCCACGCTGGCCACCGACATGGGCGCCCTGCAGGAGCGCATCACCACCACCAACAAGGGCTCGATCACTTCGGTGCAGGCCATCTACGTGCCCGCCGACGATCTGACCGACCCGGCGCCTGCCGCCTCGTTCGCCCATTTGGACGCCACCACCGTGCTGTCCCGCTCGATCGCGGAAAAGGGCATCTACCCGGCGGTGGATCCTTTGGACTCCACCTCGCGCATTCTGTCTCCGCTGGTGATCGGCGAAGAGCATTATGGCGTGGCCCGTCAGGTCCAGCAGACCCTGCAGCGCTACAAGTCGCTCCAGGACATCATCGCCATCCTGGGCATGGACGAGCTGTCCGAAGAGGACAAGCTGACGGTTGCCCGCGCCCGCAAGATCGAGCGCTTCCTGTCCCAGCCCTTCCACGTGGCGGAAGTGTTCACCGGTTCGCCCGGCAAGCTGGTGGATCTGGCCGACACCATCAAGGGCTTCAAGGGCCTGGTGGAAGGCAAGTATGACCACCTGCCCGAGCAGGCCTTCTACATGGTGGGCACCATCGAAGAAGCCATCGAGAAGGGCAAGAAGCTCGCCGCCGAAGCGGCCTGAGCCTCTACCATCGCCGCCGAAGCCCCGCGGGCTTCGGCCCCGGCGTGAGCCGCCGACCCTGGTCCGGCGGCTCGGCCATGAGGAACATGGGGTCGCAGGACCCATCGGGCGGGGCCGCAGGCGTCACAGCTGCCGGTCGTCGGACGGCATCGCTCAGGTCGGAGACAACAGATGGCCACCTTTCCTTTCGAACTCGTCTCCCCGGAGCGCCTGGTGTTTTCCGGTGCGGTCACCGAAGTGATCGTACCCGGCGCGGAAGGCGAGTTCGGCGTGATGGCGGGCCATGCGCCTTTCATCTCCACCATTGCCGCCGGCATCCTGACCATCAAGGGCGATGGCGCCGACAAGCGCCTGTTCGTGCGCGGCGGCTTTGCGGAAGCCAATCCGGCCGGCCTCACCGTGCTGGCCGAGCAGGCCACCCCGGTAGAGGCGTTTGACCGCGCCGCTTTGGCCCAGCTCATCAAGGACGCCCGCGAAGACGTGGCCGACGCCCGCACCGACGAGAGCCGCCAGAAGGCCGAGCGCAATCTGGCCGACCTCCAGCAGGTGGCCGATCTCCTCGACATGAGCTCGGAAAAGTCCGCGCACTGATCTGCACCTGTACCGCGCCGCTCCATTGCGGCGCGCCTGCGCGCCGGCGTGAGCGTCTCGAAAGCCCCCGCACGCCGTCCGGTCCGCTCCCGTCCGGCGGCCGATGCACCGCCCTCCGGCCCGTCAAGCGCCCCGCGCGCAAGCCCGGCGAACGTCCGCCGAATGTGACCGCGCCGCCCCTTCGCTCTATCCTCGGCGCCCGGTTCGAGGATTCGCGATGACCGCCCCCGGCACCCCCACCTTCGATCAGTTGCGCATTTTCCTGGCGGTGGCCGAGGCGGGCAGCTTCGCCGCGGCCGCGCGGAGGCTGGGCCGCGCCACCTCGGTGGTCAGCTACGCCATCGCCCATCTGGAGGCGCAGCTCGGGGTGGCGCTGTTCGATCGCGCCAGCAGCAAGACGCCGCAGCTCACCGAGGCCGGCCGCACCGTGCTGGCGGAAGCCCGAGTGGTGGCCAGCGGCATCGACGGCCTGCGCGCCAAGGTGAAGGGACTGCGCGAGGGGCTGGAGCCGGAAGTCCATCTGGTGCTGGACGTCATGCTGCCGGCCGCGCGGGTGGTGGATGCCCTCAAGGCGTTTCGCGAAACCTTCCCGACGGTGACGCTGCGCCTGCATGTGGAGGCGCTGGGCGCGGTGGCGGACATGGTGCTCCGGCGCCGCGCCACCATCGGGGTGAGCGGGCCGATGCTGTTCGACACCGATGGCCTGGAGCGCATCGAGGTCGGCTTCGTGGATTTGGTGCCGGTGGCTGCCCCCGACCACCCCCTGGCGCTGTCCGGCCGCAATCCGCCCGGCGCGGGACGCGAGCATGTGCAACTGGTGCTCACAGATCGCTCGCTGCTGACCGACGGGGTGGACTATGCGGTGCTGGGTGCGCGCACCTGGCGCCTGGCGGATCTCGGCGCCAAGCACATGCTGCTGCGCGAAGGCATCGGCTGGGGCAATCTGCCGGAGCCCATGGTGCGGGAAGATCTCGCCACCGGGCGGCTGGTGCGCCTGGATCTGCCCGATTGCCGGGGCGGACCCTATCCGCTGCTCGCCATCCATCGCACCGACACGCCGCCGGGTCCCGCCGGCTCCTGGCTCATCGCCCGCTTCCTGGCGCAAGCCTGCGCGGAGGTGAACGCGCAGGCCGCATCCGTCGGCACCGATCCCGCCAGCCCCTGAGCGCGCCGCCGCGCCGCGGAGCCACCGCGCCAAGCGGCCGCGCGGGCGATCCATCAGAAAAGCATCTGGCCGTTAAGCGAACTACGCGTTTGCTTTCTGGCCTGCCCGCCGCGACTGTCCCGCATCCTTCGTGGCGCCCCGCGCCCGCACCGGCGCCAGCGCGCCGGCCGGCGGCGGGGCACCGCTCCATTGCGGCACCCGGTGGTGCCGCTCGTCTCTGCGAGGTCGTCCATGAAAGCCATTGGTTTCCGCTCCCCCTTGCCGCTCTCGGATCCGAACGCGCTGTTGGATCTGGACCTGCCGCAGCCGGTGCCCGGCCCGCGCGATCTGCGGGTGGCGGTGCGGGCGGTGTCCGTCAATCCGGTGGATGTGAAGGTGCGCGCCAGCGCCGTGCCGCCGGAGGGCGAGCCGCGCATCCTGGGCTTCGACGCCGCCGGCATTGTCGACGCCGTGGGGGCGGAGGTGACGCTGTTCCGGCCGGGGGACGAAGTGTTCTATGCCGGCGCCATTGATCGCCCGGGCACCAATAGCGAATACCATCTGGTCGACGAGCGCATCGTCGGCCGCAAGCCCGCGAGCTTAAACTTCACGCAGGCCGCGGCCCTGCCGCTCACCGCCATCACCGCCTGGGAATTGCTGTTTGATCGGCTGCGGGTGCCCTATGGGGTCAAGCGCAGCGGCGGCAGTCTGCTGATCATCAATGGCGCCGGCGGCGTCGGCTCGATCCTGACCCAGATCGCCCGCCGGCTCACCGGCCTTACCGTGATCGCCACCGCCTCCCGGCCGGAGACCATCGATTGGTGCCGGAAGATGGGCGCCCACCATGTGATTGACCATCGCAAGCCGCTCGATGAGGAACTGGCCGCCATCGGCATCCCGCAGGTGGAGTATGTGGCCGGCCTCACCGCCACCGGCGCGCATCTGCCGGCGATTCTCGCGGCGATTGCCCCGCAGGGCGCCCTGGCGCTGATCGACGATCCCGGCACGCTCGACGTGGTGCCGTTCAAGCGCAAGAGCGTGGCGGTGCATTGGGAATTGATGTTCACCCGCTCGCTGTTCGGCACGCCGGACATGATCGAGCAGCACCATTTGCTGAACGAGGTGGCGGATCTGGTGGATGCCGGGGTGCTGGTCACCACGCTGACCCAGGACATCGGCCCCATCACCGCCGCCAATCTGCGCCAGGTCCACGGCCTGCTGGAAAGCGGCCGCTCCATCGGCAAGGCCGTGCTGACGGGGTTCTAGTCGGCGCGGGACGCAAGCCCTGATGCGGTCACGCCGCCCGCGTCAGGGCCTCGCGCCGGGCCAGATTGTCGGTGAGGAAGGACACCAGCGGCCGCATGAGATCTGCCGCTTGGCCGTCCTCGCCGATCACCACGATCTCGGTCATGGGCAGGGCCGGCCAATGGTCCGGCGGCTGCAATTCCTTCAGGCCCTGCTGCACGAAGGAGCGGCCGAGTACGGTGATGCCCAGCCCGCCCGCCACCGCCGCCTGTACGCCCATGAGGCTGCTGGCGGTGCAGGCCGCCACCCAGCTTTGCCGCGCGCCATCCAGCGCATCGATCATCACCCGCCGATACGTGCAGGGCGCCGGCAACGTCACCAGGCGGGGTGGGGTGGCAAAGTCGATGATGTCATCCGCCGCCGCCAGCCACACCAGAGGCTCGCGCCATATCACCCGGCCGCGCTGGGCCTGGCCGTCCTTCTTGGCGATGATGGCGTCCAACTGCCCGGCATCGAAGGCCGCCAGCAGGTCGCAGCTCAGCGCCGTGGTCAGGTTGAGATGCACCTGGGGATAGACCCGCGCGAACCGGGCCAGCAATTTCGGCAGCTGGCTGGGAATGAAATCTTCGGTGATGCCCAGGCGCAGGGCGCCGCTGGCTGCCGGCGCGCGCAGATCCCGCACCAGCCGGTCGTTGAACTCCAGCATTTGCCGCGCGGCCACCAGCAGGCGCTCGCCCTCCGGGGTCAAGTGCAGCGAGCGGCTGGTGCGTGTGAACACGCGCCGGCCGAGAATCTCCTCCAGCCGCAGGATCTTCTGGCTCACCGCCGATTGCGAGCGCCCCACCACGTCGGCGGCCGCGGTGAAGCTGGCCGCCTCCGCCACCGCGACGAAGGCGCGCAGCAGATCCAGTTCGAGGTCCGGGTGGCGCATGCGATCCAGTCGTCTTTCAGGTTGATCTGTCTCTTTCTATGTGACAATCCACTGGCTCTCAAGCGCGGTCCTGCGCATTCCCTCCCTCTACCGGCCCGGAGACCGCCGTTTCGGCGGGGCCTGTGGTCCAAGAGCCTCCCGCTCGCCTTTCCGGTCGCGCTGCCCGGCGCTCCGTCCCATCTGTTTCGAGACCGCTGATGACCGAGCCTCAGGCCGTTGCCGCTGCGGGCCGCATGTCCCCCCGCTTGGGGGTCATCGGTGCCCTTCTCACTGTGATGATCTGGACCACCTGGATCATCAGCACCCGCTTCGCCATGCACGGCAGCCAGCCCTTGCCGCCGGCTTTGCTGGCCTTCATCCGCTTCGGCACCGCGGCGGTGGTTCTCAGCCCGGTGTGGTGGCGCTTCCGGGCTTTCCCGCGCGCCGCGCCGCCGCTGGCTTTGCTGGGGCTGATGACCGCGGGGCTGCCCTATCAATTCCTGGTGCTGTGGGGCCTGCATTATGCCCCCGCGGCGGAGGCGGGCCCGCTGCTGGCCGGCAGCCTGCCCCTGTTCATCGCCATCCTGTCGGCGGTGATGCTGGGGGAGCGCATCACCTGGGGGCGGATCCTCGGCGTGGTGCTGATCTCCGCTGGCGTCGCCGCCATCACCGGCGGCGGTCTGCTGGACATGGCGGGCGGCGCCTGGCGCGGGCATCTGGCCATCCTCGCCGCCTCCTTGGCGTGGTCGGTCTATACGGTGGCGTTTCGCGCCAGCGGCCTGTCCGGCATCCAGGCGGCGGCGTTCGTGGGCCTGTGGTCCGTGGGGCTGCTGCTGCCGTTCGCCGGGGCGGACATCTGGCAGGGGTTCCAGGCGACGCCCTGGCCGGTGCTGGGGCAGCAGTTCGTTGTTCAGGGGCTGCTGGCCGGCGTGGTGGCGCTGATTACCTACACCACCGCCGTGCGGCATCTGGGCGCCGCCCGCGCCTCGGCGCTGACCGCCTTGACCCCGCCGACGGCGGTGCTGGCGGCGGTCCTGCTGCTGGATGAGACGCCGGGCCTGTGGGAGCTGGCGGGCTGCGCGCTGATCGTGGTCGGCGTGCTGGCGGTCAGCGGCCTGTCGGCGCGGGCGCGGCGCTGAGCGGCACCGGCCGGGCAAGGCCGAACCGCAGAGCCAGCCGGTCGAAGGCCTCGGCGGTGGCCGGATCGATGGGGATGCCGTCGCGGGCGCGCCGCTCCGCCTCCCGCCACTCCCGGTCGCCGGGCGCCATCACCGTGCCGCCTTCCACGGGACGGGAAGCGCGCAGCGTCGCCAGATAGTGCTGCATGGCGGCGGCGAACAGCGGCTCGGGCAAAAAGGCCGAGGGCCGCAGGGCGAGGACGAAGGCCCCCACATTGCGCGGGGTGGCCAGATCCGATGAGCCCATGGGCGCAATGTCGAAGCTGAGCCGCGCCCCCGACAGCGCGGCGCTGAAGATCTCCACCAGACCGCCCAGCGCCGCCCCCTTGAAGCCGAACGCCCCGCCCAGCGGCGCCAGCATCTCCGCCAGATGCGCATCGGGGGTGTCCTGGCCGGCGGCATCGGAGGCGACGCCCTCCGGCAGCGGCCGCCCGAGGGCGCGATAGAGCAGCACCCGATTGTAGGGCACCGCGCTGGTGGCCATGTCCAGCAGCCAGGGCCGCCCGCCCGCCACGGGCGCTGCCGCCGCGATGGGGTTGGTGCCATGCAGACGCTCGGCGCCGTCGTGCAGGCGCACGAAGCTGTCGGAATTGCAGAAGGCAAGGCCCACATAGCCCCGCTCCGCCGCCGCCAGGGCATAGGCGCCGGCGGGACCGAAATGGGAGGAGTTGCGGATCGCCACCGCGCCGATGCCGCTGTGCTCCGCAAAGGCCATGGCATGGTCCATGGCGGTGTAAGCGGCCAGGGCCCCATGGCCATTGTCCGCATCCAGGGTCGCCGCCGCGCCGGCCTCGGAGATCAGGCGCATCCGTGGCCGTCCGGAGACCCGGCCGCCGGCGATGACCGCCGCATAATGGTCCAGCAGCCGCACCCCGTGACTGTCCACCCCCAGGCGGGAGCCGTGCATCATCGCGTGGGTGGCCGCCTCGGCGGTGGCCGCCTCCGCGCCGGCTGAGCGGAGCACGCCGGCGCAGAAGGCGGTCAGCTCACCGGCGTCCAGCCGCTCCAGCACGGGCGCGGCGACGGGCGGCTGGGGAGGGGAGGGTGGGGAGAGCGGGTCGGGCGGGGGGAGGTGGTCGGGTGGTGGAACGGTGGTCATCATCGGGCCCCAGCGTCACGCCGGCGGTGACGCCGCCGGCCGCATCGGCCATTGGACGGGTTTGCGACAGGGCCGTCCAGGGCCATGGCGGGTCCGTCCGGGGCGTTCGGTGGGCGGTGGGCGGGCCGTCCGCAGCCGAACGCGGTCTCAGGAGGCCGCGACGCGCTTGGGCTGCGGGGCGATGGTGTTGCCGATCATCTCGCCGAACGGCCCGCGATGCACCGCGTCATGGTGCGGCCGACCGGTGCCATCTGCCAGAGGCAACAGGGGAAAAACGCTTTCCGCAAAGCGATAGGCCTCTTCCAGATGCGGATAGCCGGACAGCACAAAGGTATCGATGCCGAGGCTCATATATTCCTTCATCCGCTCCGCCACCGTCTCCGGATCCCCCACCAACGCCGTCCCCGCGCCCCCCCGCACCAGGCCGACTCCGGCCCACAGATTGGGCGCCACTTCGAGCTTGTCGCGGCGCCCTCCGTGCAAGGCGCTCATCCGCCGCTGACCCACGGAATCCATGCGGGAGAACACTTTCTGCGCCTCTGCAATGGTGGTGTCGTCCACGTGCTGGATCAGGCTCTCCGCTGCCGCCCACGCCTCGGCGGTGGTGTCACGGACGATCACATGCAGCCGGATGCCGAAGCTGAGCTCGCGCCCGAGCGCGGCGGCGCGGGCGCGCAGGTCGCGGATCTTGTCCGCCACCAGATGCGGCGGCTCGCCCCAGGTGAGATATTTCTGGATCGACCGCGCCGCCACCTCATGGGCGGCCTCCGACGAGCCGCCGAACAACAGCGGCGGATGCGGCTGCTGCACCGGCGGATAGAGCAGCTTCCCATTCTCGATGCGCAGATGCTTGCCGCTGGCGGTGACCTCCTCGCCTTTGAGGAGGCGGGTGTAGATGTCGAGAAATTCCGCAGTCACTTCATAACGTTCGGCGTGATCGTGGAAGGAGCCGTCGCCGCGATTCTCCACCGGGTCGCCGCCGGTCACCACATTGATGAGCACGCGCCCATTGGAGATGCGATCCAGCGTGGCGGTCATGCGCGCCGCCACCGCCGGCTCCAGCAGGCCGGGCCGAACGGCGATGAGATAGCGCAGGCGCTCGGTGGCGGGCGCCAGGGCCGAGGCCACGATCCAGCTGTCCTCGCAGGAGCGGCCGGTGGGGATCAGCACGCCAAAGTAGCCCAACTGATCCGCCGCCTGGGCCACCTGCCGCAGATAGCCGATGGAGACCTCCCGCGCGCCATGGGATGTGCCGAGATAGCGCCCGTCCCCATGGGTGGGCAGGAACCACAGCACATTGGCGGCGCTGGCGGCCGGGAGATCGTTCGTATCGCTCATGTCTCGCCTTTCTCGTGGGTGTGGCGCGTTGTCGGAAGCGCTGAGCCGAGGCATCTGCCCAGCTTGCGGGCCAATCTCATTCAAAATCTATCGGCATTATTGACTAACGACGATGTTCTGTCTATTGTGAATAAATACGGTTTTTACCTGTGATTAACCGACAAGTCCGGACCGGATCATGCGAGCCCCCGCGCACCGCGGGTGCTGCGATCGGTTCTGGGTCCGGCCCTCCGCTCCGTCCACCGCCAGGTGCCCGATGAATGCCCATGCCCCGACGCCTCCCTCCGCAGACATCCGGCCCCCGTCAGGCGCACCGCGTCCGACCTCCCTTGCATCCACGCTGGCGCCCCTGACGCCAGCTGGGGACCCCGAAGCCATGGCCTATCGCGCCGGCATGCGAAAACTGGCGGGGGCGGTCAGTCTCCTGACGGTCGGGAACGGGGACAGCCGGACCGGGCTGACGGCCACTTCGGTGACATCTCTCAGCGTCGATCCCCCGACCCTGATCGTGTGTGTCAATCGTGGCGCCTCGGCGCGGGCGGAATTGGCGCGCACCCGCGCGTTCGCCATCAATGTGCTGCGTCCGCATCACCAGGATCTCGCCGAGCGGTTCGCCGGGCGGGGCGGGCTCGAGGGGCCGGCGCGCTATGCCGGCGCCGAATGGACGCAACTGGTCACCGGCGCGCCGGTTCTGACCGACGCCCTGGCGGTGTTCGATTGCGACATCGAGGAATCCCTCGAGCGACACTCCCACCTCATCCTGTTGGGACGGGTGCGGGCGGTCCGCATCACCGAGGACGCCTCTCCCTTGCTGTATTGGGCCGGCGCGTTCCGTACCCTTGAAGGGGAGGCGCAAGAGCCCCCGTCGCGGCCGATGCGACCCGGGACCTAGGGCTTGACGATGAGACCTCGCAGGGCCGCATTGATGCGATCCTGCCAGCCGGGACCCTCGGACTGGAAATGCTCCAGCACATCCCGATCTAGGCGCAGCGATACCATCTCCTTGGCATGGGGCACCGTCGGCGCCTTGGGCGGTGCCTCCACCGGCTTGGCGGTGGCGGAGCGGAACGCGGCCTCGGCGCTGTCGCGCGCGGAATGCCCGGTGCGCCGGAACGGGGGGTGCGCCATATCGATCTCCAAAGAGTCCAGAGCCAAGACGCGCAGGCCCTCGCCGCGCGCCGGAATGCCCGCCCATTCCTAAAGCGCAGGCCCTCTCCACGAAAGTCGAAGCACCGTGTCGCCGGAAAAAGCCTGCGCCGGGTGTCGGCGGCCAATGCCATTCGCCGTGTCGGCAAACCATGTCTTGCCCTTGGGCTGCATGCGAGGCCCGATCAGAGGCTGCCGCACCCCTTGCCATGTGACGCAGCCGCAGGCGATCCGGCGGATTTCCGGCGGCCGGAGAAAAATCTGCAAAAAATGCGCGGCCTATTCCGGGCACTCGCAGCGGCAGCCCAGAAATCGCCGCCGCGACGCAGCATGGGTTACTGCGCTGCCGCACGGCCGAAAAGCCTTGCCGCCTCACAATCTTCCCCACCTGAAGCGGGGCAGTTGTCCACAGCGTCATCACCGCTTCATGTTTCGGTTTCAAGACGCTGTTGACAGTCCCGAAAGCCGGTCCTATAAACCGGCCAACGACGACGGGCCGCGGCGAAACGCGGTGCCGGCGCCGCCGACGCTCCTCACGACTTCGCTGTTGTGACCGCCGGTTGAATGACCGGATGAAGAGCTGTCGGTTCTGCTCTAGGGCGGAGGGGATTTGGACTGGACGGGCTTCGGCCTTTCGGGTTCTGCGATCTTCGGGTGTAGACGTTTCGGGGTTTCGGCCCCAAGGAGCTTCGGCTTCGGAGACTTTCGGGTCTCTTGAGATCTTCGGATCTCGTGCTGTTTGACAGGTTGAAGAGAAGAAAGAGAAACGTGGACGGCGGAGTCCTTGCGGGTCTCTTGGGTCTTCGGGAGTGATCCTGGGGGTTTGAGAGATCGAGAATGACTTCGGCGGTCGACGTAACTCCGGACTTTTTGCCTCGCGAGAGCGATGCAGATTGTTCCGACCTCGTCATAGATGAGAGTTTTACGTTTTGACTTAGCCAAATCAAACTCAATACAACTTGAGAGTTTGATCCTGGCTCAGAGCGAACGCTGGCGGCAGGCCTAACACATGCAAGTCGAGCGCCCAGCAATGGGAGCGGCAGACGGGTGAGTAACGCGTGGGGATCTGCCCAATGGTACGGAATAACCCAGGGAAACTTGGATTAATACCGTATGTGCCCTTCGGGGGAAAGATTTATCGCCATTGGATGAACCCGCGTCGGATTAGCTAGTTGGTGTGGTAAAGGCGCACCAAGGCGACGATCCGTAGCTGGTCTGAGAGGATGATCAGCCACACTGGGACTGAGACACGGCCCAGACTCCTACGGGAGGCAGCAGTGGGGAATATTGGACAATGGGCGCAAGCCTGATCCAGCCATGCCGCGTGTGTGATGAAGGCCTTAGGGTTGTAAAGCACTTTCGCCGGTGAAGATAATGACGGTAACCGGAGAAGAAGCCCCGGCTAACTTCGTGCCAGCAGCCGCGGTAATACGAAGGGGGCAAGCGTTGCTCGGAATCACTGGGCGTAAAGCGTACGTAGGCGGGTCGTTAAGTCAGAGGTGAAATCCTGGAGCTCAACTCCAGAACTGCCTTTGATACTGGCGACCTTGAGTTCGAGAGAGGTTGGTGGAACTGCGAGTGTAGAGGTGAAATTCGTAGATATTCGCAAGAACACCAGTGGCGAAGGCGGCCAACTGGCTCGATACTGACGCTGAGGTACGAAAGCGTGGGGAGCAAACAGGATTAGATACCCTGGTAGTCCACGCCGTAAACGATGGATGCTAGCCGTTAGGCAGCTTGCTGCTTAGTGGCGCAGCTAACGCATTAAGCATCCCGCCTGGGGAGTACGGTCGCAAGATTAAAACTCAAAGGAATTGACGGGGGCCCGCACAAGCGGTGGAGCATGTGGTTTAATTCGAAGCAACGCGCAGAACCTTACCAGCCTTTGACATGGCAGGACGATTTCCAGAGATGGATCTCTTCCAGCAATGGACCTGCACACAGGTGCTGCATGGCTGTCGTCAGCTCGTGTCGTGAGATGTTGGGTTAAGTCCCGCAACGAGCGCAACCCTCGCCTTTAGTTGCCATCATTTAGTTGGGCACTCTAAAGGGACTGCCGGTGATAAGCCGCGAGGAAGGTGGGGATGACGTCAAGTCCTCATGGCCCTTACGGGCTGGGCTACACACGTGCTACAATGGCGGTGACAGTGGGATGCAAAGGGGCGACCCCTCGCAAATCTCAAAAAGCCGTCTCAGTTCGGATTGCACTCTGCAACTCGAGTGCATGAAGTTGGAATCGCTAGTAATCGTGGATCAGCATGCCACGGTGAATACGTTCCCGGGCCTTGTACACACCGCCCGTCACACCATGGGAGTTGGTTTTACCCGAAGGCGTTGCGCTAACCCGCAAGGGAGGCAGGCGACCACGGTAGGGTCAGCGACTGGGGTGAAGTCGTAACAAGGTAGCCGTAGGGGAACCTGCGGCTGGATCACCTCCTTTCTAAGGATGATCTTTCAGTATCCCTTTGAACTTC
>CBDDGQ010000006.1:2232500-3561850 GCA_965227945.1 Azorhizobium sp.
CAGGCGGCTTCGCTTCGGGTCCGTTTGCCCGGCATCCCGCCTGCGACTGCCGCCCGCCGGGATTCGTGCGCCCGCCTGCGGCTGTCCTGCCTCGGCCTCGACGTGCCCTTTGGCAGACCATCGATCCACACAGAACCGCCCGACGCCGCAATCCCAGGGCAGTCCCACGGCGCGCCCATCCCAAACAAAAAGGCCGGCGCAGAGCGCCGGCCTTCCTGTCTGACACACCGTGCAAAATGCGTGGTCTCAGTCTTCCTTGTCAGCGGTCTCGACCGCCGGCTCTGCGGCATCGGCCGAAGTGCGCTGCTTGAGGGCGGCGCCCAGGATGTCGCCCAGCGACGCGCCGCTATCCTGCGACCCGTAAGCTGCCACGGCTTCCTTCTCTTCCGCGATCTCGAGCGCCTTGACGGACACCTGCACCTTGCGCGCCTTGCGATCGAACAGGGTGACGCGGGCGTCCAGCTTCTCACCAACGGAGAAGCGCTCGGGGCGCTGGTCGTTGCGCTCGCGCGCCAGCTCGGAGCGCTTGATGAAGGCGGAGAGGTCGGTGCCCGTGAGCTTGACCTCGATGCCGCCGTCCTTCACGTCCGTGACTTCGCACGTGACGATGGCGCCCTTCTTCACTTCGCCCGCGTCGGCGAAGGGATCGCCGGCCAGCTGCTTGATGCCGAGCGAAATGCGCTCCTTCTCGACGTCCACGTCGAGAACGACCGCCTTCACCATGTCACCCTTGCGGAACTCGTCGATGACCTGCTCGCCGGGACGATTCCAGTCCAGGTCGGACAGATGCACCATGCCGTCCACATCGCCGTCGAGGCCGAGGAACAGACCGAACTCGGTCTTGTTCTTGACTTCGCCTTCCACGACCGCGCCGGGGGCATACTTCTCGCCGAAGGCTTCCCAGGGGTTCTGCAGGGTCTGCTTGAGGCCCAGGGAGATGCGGCGCTTGGCGGGATCCACCTCGAGCACCTGAACTTCCACTTCCTGCGAGGTCGAGACGATCTTGCCGGGGTGGACGTTCTTCTTGGTCCAGGACATTTCGGAAACGTGGATCAGGCCTTCGATGCCCGGCTCCAGTTCCACGAACGCGCCGTAGTCGGTGATGTTGGTGACGCGACCCTTGAAGCGGGCCTCCACCGGATACTTGGCCTCGATGCCCTCCCACGGATCGCCGAGGAGCTGCTTCATGCCCAGCGAGATGCGGTGCGTCTCGTGGTTGATCTTGATGATCTTCACCTTCACCGTCTGGCCGATGTTCAGCACTTCGGTGGGGTGGTTCACGCGGCGCCATGCGATGTCGGTGACATGCAGCAGGCCGTCGATGCCGCCCAGGTCAACGAACGCCCCGTAATCGGTGATGTTCTTGACCACGCCCTCGATGGCCTGACCCTCTTCGAGGTTCTGGACCAGTTCGTGGCGCTGCTCGGCGCGGGTCTCTTCCAGCACGGTACGGCGGGAGACCACGATGTTGCCGCGGCGGCGATCCATCTTGAGGATCTGGAAAGGCTGCTGGTTGTGCATCAGCGGGCCCACGTCGCGGATCGGGCGGATGTCCACCTGAGAGCGCGGCAGGAAGGCCACGGCGCCGTCGAGATCGACGGTGAAGCCGCCCTTCACCTGGTTGAAGATCACGCCCGTGACCTTCTCATTGGCAGTGAACGCCTTCTCGAGCTTGACCCAGCTCTCTTCGCGGCGCGCCTTGTCGCGCGAGAGAACGGCCTCGCCCATGGCATTCTCGACGCGCTCGAGATAGACCTCGACCTCGTCGCCCACCTTGATGGGGGTATCGCGGCCGGGACCTGCGAACTCGCGCAGGGCGACACGGCCCTCGGTCTTCAGACCGATATCAATGATCGCCAGATCCTTTTCGATCGCGACCACAATGCCCTTGACGACGGCGCCTTCCATGAGGTCGGCGCGGCCGAAGCTCTCTTCGAGCAACGAGGCGAAATCTTCACGCGTGGTTTCTACGGCGGACATCTAGTCTCCGAATGTCTGGCGCCGGCGTCTGGTGTGAAGACGCCCGAACCGCACGGATGGCTTGGGAGACACCCAAGCCGCCGCCGGCAAAAGCCGGCGGGCCGGCGCGAAGGCCGTGCGGACCGAAGCAAAATGAGGGTGCTCGCGGCCGATACGCGCGAAAGCCAGGACGGGCAACCTCCGGTGTGACGACAGCACGTATCCCGCACCATCGGCCCGCCCCGGCGGCTCCCGCGAGGGAATAAGCAGCCAGGAACGCCGGTTAACTAGTGGAAAATGCGTCCATCCGCAAGGGTTTCGGCCTCCGAAACCCCGTATGGCATCCGTTTTCGGCGGTTCGGGCGGAATCCGGCGGCCGCTCGGCTTGCGGGACTACTCCGCGACGATCTTCACCTTCTCGCCATAGTGCAGCTTGGCGTCACGATCGAGGCCGTTCAGGATCAGGAAGCGCTCCATGGGACGGTCGGGCACCTGCATGCGCGCGGCCATCTTTTCCACCGTATCCCCCAGCCCCACCGAGACGATCCGGATGCGCAGGGGCTTCACCGTCTCCGCCTCGTTGGTGGCCACCCGGCGGAAGGTCTCCGCCGCGGCACGGAACTGTTTGTCCAGGTCCGGGGTCAGGGTGCGGGCGGCAAAGATCAGGCGATAGACATCGGAGCCGAAGCGAATAGCGAACATCCGGAACGACCATTGTTCGCCCCGCGCCACCGCTGTGGCGGCGGAGAAGCCGTTGACGCTCAGGGTCTCCACCGAATTGATTTCTACGCCGTCGATCCAGCCTGAGGCCAGATATTGTCCCAGACTCTGGTCGCCCGGCACGCGGACCGCGTCGAGACGCAGCGCTTCGCCGCCGGAGGGCGTGGCGCCAAGCACCGCCTGGGAGGTGTTCTCCAGCGAGAAGCCTTCCGGTGCGGTGAAGGTGAAGCCGAGCTTGGGATGGAAGAAGTTCCGGCCGCGGACGAAGCCTTCCTTCGGATCGTCTCCGTACACCATGCCTTCGATGGCCGAGAAATAAGCGGATTTGTCCCGCTCGCCGGCACCGGGCGCGGCATATTCCCGGGCATTGGCAATGGCAATGGAGATGCGTTCCGGCGTTGCCGGATGCGACGACAGGAAGTCCATGTCCGGGGTGGTGGAGGATGTGCCGCCAAAGGCGGTGCTGCGCAAGTTGGCCTGCTTGCCCATGTCGGTGAGGAAGCGCGAGGCGCCATACGGGTCGAAGCCCGCCCGCGCGGCGATGCCGACGCCGATGGCGTCCGCCTCCAGTTCCTGGCCACGGGAGAAGGTGGCCAGCGTCTGCCGGCTCTTCTGCATGGCGAGCGCCCCCATGTTGGGGTCGTTGACCACGTCGGAGATCACCCGGCTCACCAGCACCGCCTGTTTCACCTGGTCCTCGCGGATCGAGGCATGGCGCGCGATTACATGGGCCATTTCATGCGAGAGCACCGAGGACATTTCCGACGTGTCGTTGGCCAGCGAGAGCAGGCCACGGGTCACGTAGAGCGAGCCGTCGGGGAGAGCGAAGGCGTTGATGGCGGGCGAGTTCAGCACCGTCACCCGATATTTCAGGTCCGGCCGCTCGGAGGCCGCCACCAGGCGTTCCACTACTTGCTGGAGCAGCGCCTTGAGCTGCGGATCGTCATAGGAGCCGCCATAGCTCGCCACCAGCCGCTCGTGCTCGCGGCGCTGGGCGGGTGTCATGTCGGCCGTGTCCGAGCTGGACAGCGAGGCGCGGGTCAGGGGAATGTTGCTGCGGTCGAGATCCACATTGGCGCAGCCGGCCAGCAGACCGGCCAGGGCGACCAGGCTCACCAGACGGCGCCCAAAGCCAGGACCCGGGACAGCCAGGCGGGTGCCAAACCGCGCGCGCGCCATCCGGCGCACCCAAGCGCCCGGCTGCTGCTCGCCCGTCATGGCCTCTTCCGCACAGCGCCCGCTCACCGCGTCCTCTCCTCCAAGGCGTCCATCTGCCCCGGCAAGCGCACGGCGATTGCGGGCCCGCCATCCTCTCGCACGATGCCGCGGACCCGTATCAAAGTGCCGCGCAACATGGCGGGATCGAGGCCATAGCGCAAAATTGTGGCATCCGGTTCCGCGGGAACGGTGATGGTCAGCGCCGTGTGGCCTGGCGGTGCGAAATACAGGGATGTCAGTCCGCGAAAGGTCCGCACGCCGGTGACCCGCCCCTCCACCACGGCGAAGGTGCCGACCCGTGCGCGCACGGCATCGCCCGCTTCGGCCCGGGCCAGAGCCCCCGCCACCGCCCAGATCCCCCGCCGGCCAGCCTGGGCCACGCGCTCGGCCTCCAGCAAGGCGGCACGGCAGTCCGGTAGGCTGGCGGGGTCGGCGTAACCGGCACCGGCCCGCACCAGGGCTTCGGCCAGATGCGGGCCCGTGGGCGAATCCAGACGACCGTCGACCGGGGTGGCGCCATAGCGATCCGGCGGGTTGGCGACGGCCGGCAGCAGGAGGCGGCCGGTCACAACCGCTTGCGTCGTCAGCTCGGCGGTCTCCCAGAGCCCCGGCACCGGCGCCATCCGGGTGGGCAGGACGACGCCCCTGGGCGCCAGCAGAACCGGGGCGGCACCGGCGCCGGCAGCGGCCCGCAGGCGTCCGTCCTGGGCGCCCACAAGATGCAGCGCAGCCGGCCCCACAGGCGGGGCCTGGACGGAGGACAGGCAGGGTGCGGCGACAGCGCCGACGCTGCCGAAGGGCATCACCAGCACCAGTGCCCAGACCCACAAGCTTGGCCCAGCCAGCTGCATCATCACTCCAGACGGCCCATCGTTCCTGCGGATGGACGGAAATTATGTAGCAGTTGCAAGCATACCGGAACGTGACGCCCGGCTCCAGCAGGGGCGGCGGATGGGGTGTTCACCCTTTCTTACGCCGTCTTTCCCGGGTCGATGCCGGCCGTGGGCCGGGGCTCGGACATCGGGGCTCTTGAAAGGGCAAGGGGATTCGGATCATAAGCGTCAGGTGCGCCGGCCCAGGGTCGGCGGCAGGACCGCGCCGTGCCTCCCGGTAGCTCAGCAGGATAGAGCACAGGTTTCCTAAACCTGGGGTCAGGGGTTCGATTCCCTTCCGGGAGGCCAGCGCCCATCACCCATCGGCAATCATCCGGCCGCATCACGGCTCCGTGAGCCCTGTAACAAACCGGGTGTGGCCCGCGAATACCCCACGTTGGCACACCGTCAGCCTTGGGGTCCGCCATATGAGTGACAGCAAGGGGTTCGCCGCCGCCGCACACGAATGGACGTGTGGCATGGCTGTGATGTGCAAAGCGTCATATGCCGGACGCACCAAAACCCGCCTCGTGCCGCCCTTGAGTGGCCTTGAGGCCGCCGAGGCGAACACCGCCTTCCTCAAGGACACCTTCGCCAACATTGCCGCTGCGGAAGCTTATGCGCCTCTGACCGGCTACGCCGCTTATGGTGCGCCGGGGACGGAGGCGTTCTTCGACGACGTCCTGCCCGCCGGTGTCGGCCGCTTTCCCGCCTGTGCGCCCGGCTTCGGCGAGTGCCTGCAATTCGCGCTCGCCCATCTGTTCGCCCAAGGGCACGGGGGGGCGGCGGTGCTGAATGGCGACAGCCCCACCTTGCCGCCGCACCTGCTGTCCGAGATGGCCCGCCTGCTGGCCCAGCCAGGGGACCGGGGCGTGCTCGGACCGTCCATCGATGGCGGCTATTACCTGCTGGCGCTCAAGGCGCCGCACCCGGAGCTGTTCGCCGACATCGCCTGGAGCACCGACCAGGTGGCGGGCCAGACGCTGGCGCGGGCCGAGGCGATCGGCCTGCCGCTGCACATCCTGCCGTCCTGGTACGACGTGGACGACGCGGCGGCGCTGCACACCCTCCACGGCGAATTGTTTGCCGGCCGCCCCTTCGGCGACCCGGCGCTGGCGCGCGGCGCTGCCACCCACAGCCGCGCCCTGCTGCAGCGCCTGCTGGCGGAGACACCGCTGGCCGCCCGCCTCGGCCTGTCTCCCGCCGCCGAACGCGTCGCCGAAACCGCCCCCGGCCTGCGCCGCGCATCCTGACGGCCCCCGAGGCCCCCCTTCCGTTCCCAAGGGATTTTCCCATGAATGCCATCACCCCCACCGTGGACCCCCGGCGCTATTTCGAGCAGGCGGCGCCTCAGCGGTCCGGCGGACCCACCCGCAAGCCGGTGTGCCTCTATTTGGAGACCACCAACCGCTGCAATCTGCTCTGCACCACCTGCCCGCGCACCTATGCGGAGCTGGAGCCCCCGGCCGACATGAGCTGGGAGCTGTTCACCTCCATCGTCGATCAGATCCCCGATCTGGAGCGGGCGGTGCTGCATGGGGTGGGCGAGCCCATGCTGGTGAAGGACCTGCCGCGCATGGTGCGCTATCTGAAGGACCGCGGCACCTATGTGCTGTTCAACACCAATGGCACGGTGCTGAACGACCGCAACGGGCGCGCGCTCATCGATGCGGGCCTGGATGAATTGCGGGTCTCGCTGGATGCGGCCAATGCCAAGTCCTACAAGGCGGTGCGCGGCAAGGACTATTTCGGGCGCATCCTGAAGAATGTGCGCGCCTTCCGCGCCTTGCAGGAGCGCGAGGGCGCCACCAACCCGCGGGTGTCCGCCTGGCTCACCGGCCTCAAGGAGACGGTGGCGGAATTGCCCGCCTTTGTTCAGGTGGCCGCCGACATCGGGGTGAAGGAGGTCTATCTCCAGCGCCTGGTGTTCTTCGAGACCGACAGCATCGGCCTCGCCCGGCCCGACCAGGCGCTCTACGAGCAGATCAACGCCGACGAGGCCGTTCATATCGCCGAGGCCACCCGCATCGCCCATGAGAAGGGCATGATCTTCAGCGCCTCGGGCGCGGCCTCGGAGCCGGGCATGAGCCTGAAGCGGGCCGATGACGGCACGCCCTGGTCGCTGTGCCGCCGGCCCTGGACGGTGATGTATGTCACCGCCAACGGCCGGGCGCTGCCCTGCTGCATCGCGCCGTTTTCCCAGCGCGGCTATGAGAATTACACGTTGGGGGACGCCACCCAGCAGACCCTGCGGGAGATCTGGGACGGCCCGGCCTATCAGGACTTCCGCGCGGCGCTGCTCTCGCCGACGCCCCCCTCCGCCTGCGCCAGCTGCGGCCTGCGGTGGAGCCTGTGATGCGCCCGCGCGTCACGCTCATCATCCCCACCCTCAATGAGGCCGACTCCATCGGGGCCACCGTGGCCGAGGTGCCGCGCACCTGGGTGGACCGCATCCTGATTGCCGACAGCGGCAGCACCGACGGCACCGCCGCCGCCGCCACGGCCGCGGGGGCGCAGGTGCTGAATGCCGGTCGCGGCTTCGGCCGGGCGTGCCTGGCCGCCGCCCGCGCGGCGGACGATGCGGACATCCTTTTGTTCATGGATGGGGACGGGGCCGACGACCCGGCCTTCATTCCCGAGCTGCTGGCCCCATTGCTGGCGGGGGAGGCGGATTTCGTCATCGCCTCGCGCACGCGAGGGCAGCGGGCGCCGGGCAGCATGGCCTGGCACCAGGTCCTGGCCGGGCAGATGGCGGGGCTGGGCATGCGCGCGCTCTATGGCGTGCATTTCACCGACATGTGCACCTTCCGCGCCATTCGCCGCGACCGTCTGCTGGCCCTGGGCATGGGCGAGATGACCTATGGCTGGAACATCGAGATGCAGATGCGCGTCGCCCGCGCCGGCCTGCGCCTCCGCGAGGTGCCGGTCGCCTATCGCTGCCGCATCGGCGGCACCTCCAAGGTGGCGGGCAACCTGCGCACCTCGATCCGCGCCGGCGCCCGCATCTGCGCCACGTTCCTGCGGGTGGCGCGCCAGCCTGTCAGCGCCGCCGCCGTTCCCGTCCCCGCTGCCAGCGAGATGTGAGAGACCATCCGATGTTGCTGCATCCTCTTCCCGCTTTTGAGCCTCCCGCCGCCTCGCCGCGCAGCGAAGCCACCGCCCGGTTCCTGCCGCTGCTGGACCGTGCCGACCACCGCGCCCCGTCCGTGTTCCGGCCCGAGAACATGCTGCGCGAGGCGCGGCGCCAGAAGGGCCTGTCCGCCGGCAGCGTGCCGCGCATCTGCATCCTCGATCCCGATGGCGACATGGTGGATTTCGTCCGCGCCCAGCGGGACGCGAAGCGCTCGCCCCATTGGGCCTGCTACCACACCGACATGTGGGAGTGGGAGGAGGGGGGCCTGGCCTTCGGCATCGTCGGCTATGCGGTGGGGGCCTCGTTCGCGGTGCTGGTGGCCGAACAGGTGTTCGTCTCCGGCTGCGACCTCCTGGTCTCGGTGGCCTCCGCCGGGCAGATCGCCGAGCAGGCGCCAGTCTCCTACCATGTGCTGATCGAGCGCTCCTTGCGCGACGAAGGCACCAGCTATCATTACCTGCCGCCCAGCCCCTATGCGGAGGCGGATCCCGCTTTGCTGGCGCTGGCCCGCACGGCGTTTGCGGGCGCTGACTGCCCGGTGCTGTCCGGCGCCACCTGGACCACGGACGCGCCGTTCCGCGAGACCGAGGCCGGCATCGCCACCCGCAAGGGCCAGGGCCTGCTGGCGGTGGAGATGGAGGCCGCCGCGCTCTACGCCTTTGCCGCCGCGCGCCATCGCCCGGTGCTGTGCCTCGCCCATGTGACCAACCAGATGGGACAGGTGGAGGGGGATTTCGAGAAGGGCTGCCACAACGGCGCCAGCACCTCCATGGCCCTGGTGCGGGCCTTCGCCGCCGCCTGGACCGCGCAGGCCGACGCGGGCGCCGACGCCCGCGCCCCGACCCAGAAGATCGCCTGAGACACCACCATCCGCACAATGGGGGGCACCCATGCTTGATCGCACACCGTATCGACCGTTGGACGCGCGGACCCTGGCCGAGCGCCTGGGTTCGCGGCCCGATCTCACTTTGCGCCTGGGCGAGCCGGAAGGCTGGCGGGTGCGCGAGGTGGGCGACGGCAATCTCAACCTGGTCTTCATCGTCGAGGGCGACGAGGAGTCCGTGGTGGTGAAGCAGGCGCTGCCCTATGCGCGGGTGGTGGGCGAGAGCTGGCCCATGTCGCTGGATCGCTCTTATTACGAATACCACGCCTTGACCCGCCTCGGCGCCCGTGACCCCGAGCGGCTGCCGGAGGTGTTCGCCTTTGACGAGGTGCAGGCGCTGGTGGTGATGGAGCATCTCTCACCCCATGTGATCGCCCGCAAGGCGCTGATCGCGGGGGAGAGGCTGCCCCAGATGGGCCGGCATCTGGGGCTCTATCTCGCCCGCACCCTGTTCCGCGGTTCGGACCTCGCCATGGACACCGCCCGGCGCAAGGCGGATCTGGCGTTGTTCGCCGGCAATGGCGAATTGTGCGGCATCACCGAGGATCTGGTGTTCACCGATCCGTTCGTGATCAGCGAGCGCAACCGCCACACGCCGGGCCTTGAGGCGGATGCCGCCGCCGTGCGGGCGGATCGCGATCTGAAACTGGCGGCCCATGAGCTGAAGCTGATCTTCGGCACCCGCGCCGAGACGCTGCTGCATGGCGACCTGCACACCGGATCGGTGATGGCGACGCCCGACGACACGCGGGTGATCGACGCGGAATTTGCCGTCTATGGCCCCATGGGCTTCGACGTGGGCATGCTGCTGGGCAATCTGTGGATGGGCGCCTTCGCCCAGGCGGGGCTGGGCGCGTGCCCGCAGTTCCGCGCGCCTTATGCGGCCTGGATCCTGGAGACGGCGCAGACCGTGTGGCAGGTGTTCACGCAGGAATTCTCCCACCTCTGGCGCACGGAGCGCACCGGCATGCTGGGCGGGCGCGGCCTGTTCGAGGAGCAAGGGGATGATTTGGCGGCGGACCTGGCGCTGGCCCGGCGGCTCAAGGCGGTGTGGGAGGATGCGCTGGGCTTTGCGGGCCTCGAGATGCACCGCCGCATCCTCGGCCTCGCCCATATCCCCGAGTTCGAACACATCGCCGACGAGGCGGTGCGCGCCGCGTGCGAGCGCCGGGCGCTGCGGCTGGGGCGGGAACTGATGCTCCACCGCGCCGGCGGGCTGACGATGGCGCAGGTGAATGTCATGGCCGCCCAGCTCGACGGCCGCCGGCCATGACACCCCACCCCCGCCTGTGCCCCCCGCGCGCCTCAGCGGCGGGTGATGGCGATGGCCAGGGTCTCGTCGGCGCCAACCGGGGTCTCGCCGGCCGGCGCCCAGGTGGTAAGGCTCGGCAGGTCCTCGCGGGGAATGTCCAGCAAGGCGATCTGGCGCCCGAGGATGGCGACGGTCTCCAGCGGCACGGGCACCGGCCGCCCGCCCCAGCCGAACCAGCCGCCCACCGGCACCACCAGCACCACGCCGCCGTCCTGCGTGCGTGTCACCCGGCGGACGAAGCCCAGCGTCCGGTCGTCCAGATCCAGCAGCGGCAGGCCCACCAGATCCCCGGCGCGCACCGGCTGGGGATAGCGCCGCGCCATGCGCTCCTGCGGCGTGAGGTTGTCCTCTTCCGCCGGCGCGGCCTGGGTGTGGGCGCCGCCGGTGCGCTGTTCCGCCCGCATGGGCACGGGATCGGCGGCGCGGGCGGCCAGGGAACCGGCGGCGAGGGCGCCGGCGGCCAGGATCAGCGCAAGCCGGCTTCGGGACGGGAACGAAAGGCGCATGGCGCGGTCCTTGACGAGGCTGTGGATTGAATTTGATCAAGTGATCAGTAGAGTGCTAGAAGTAAAAATCAAGTAAAATATCTATATCAACCTAAAAAGGTGGCGTCATGACCGCAATCGATGTGCCGGTCGCCGTATTGCGACCGCGACCGCGTATGCATCCGCTGGTGGTGCGGGTGATGCACTGGACCAATGCCATCGCCATGGTGGTGATGATTGGCAGCGGCTGGAAGATCTACAATGACGAAGTGATTTTCGGCTTCCTGCACTTCCCGCAGGAGATCGTGCTGGGCATCTGGGCGCAGCATGCCCTGCAATGGCATTTCTTCGGCATGTGGATCCTGGTGCTGAACGGCCTCGCCTATCTGGCCTATGGCTTCGCCTCGGGCCGCTTCCGCCGCCTGCTGTGGCCGATCCGGCCCCTGGAGGTGGTGCGCGAAGCCATCGCGGCGCTCACCTTCCGCCTCAAGCATGCGGACCTCACCCACTATAACGCGGTGCAGAAGGTGCTGTATGTGGGGGTGATCACGGTGGTGATTGTGCAGGTGGTCACCGGGCTTGCCATCTGGAAGCCGGTGCAATTCTCCACGCTGATCACTCTGTTCGGCGGGTTCCAGGGCGCGCGGCTGGCGCATTTCATCGGCATGGCGCTCATCGTCGGCTTCATGGTGGTGCATGTGGCGCTGGCTTTGCTGGTGCCGAAGACCATCCTCGCCATGCTGACCGGCGGCCCGCGCATCGATCCGGCGCGCCCCGCGCCGTCCCCCACCACTCCCCCCGCGCACTGACCGGAGGCTGTCATGTCATTCCGCCTGCCCGCCCCCTCGCGCTTTCGGCCCCGCCAGGCGCCGGATCAGAGCCTTCTGACCCAGCACACCGCGCTGCTGGAGACCATCAGCCGCCGCAAGCTGTTGCGCGGCACGCTCAGTCTCGGGGCACTATCGCTGCTCACCGGCTGCGACATCTCCAATGACGGCGCGGTGCAGACCGTGCTGCGGGCGGTGTCCGATTTCAACGACGGCGCGCAGGCGGCGCTGTTCGACCCCACCAAGCTTGCCCCCACCTTCTCCCCCAGCCAAGTGGTGAAGCCGCCGCGCTTCAACGCCTATTACGAGATCGAGGACGTCAAGCCGGTGGACCTGTCCAATTGGTCGCTGGAACTGGCGGGGCAGGTCGCCGACAAGCGGCCCTGGACGCTGGACCGCATCAACGCGTTCCCGCAGCAGGAGGTGATCATCCGCCATATCTGCGTGGAAGGGTGGGACTATATCGGCCAATGGTCGGGGCCGAACCTGCGGCAGTTCCTCACCAGCGTGGGCGCGGACCTCACCGCCAAATATGTCGCCTTCCATGGGGCGGATGACTACATGGAAAGCATCGACATGGCCTCGGCGCTGCATCCGCAGACCATTCTGGCCACCCATTATGCCGGCGCGCCCATCACCGATCCGTTCGGCGCCCCGCTGCGGCTGCGCACGGCGGTGAAGCTGGGCTTCAAGAATCCCAAATGGGTGCGGGCCATCGAGGTCACCAACACCTACACCCAGGGGTTCTGGGAGAAGCAGGGCTTCAACTGGTTCGCCGGCTTATAGCGCCCCGCGCGCGCGGAGGATTTCCTCCGCGCCCGTCCCATGCCATGGGTGAGTGGACGGCGCCCCGCCGCCACAGCTTTCCGGGAGCCCGATGGCCTCGTCTTCCTCCGCCGCGCTCTGCGCGCTGTTGGCCCTGGCGCTCTGGAGCGCCGTCGGCTTCCTCTTCGCCCGCCGCCTGCCGCTGCCCCGCGCCCTCGCATTGCCGCTGGCCCCTCTGCTGGGCTGGGCGGTGCAGAGCGTGCTGGCTTTGGCGGTGGCGCAGTTCGCCGGCTTCACGGCCCCCGTCATCCTCGCGGCCACCGTGGTGCCGTGCGCGGCGGTGCTGGCGCTGGTGCGCGGGCCGCGCCTGGCGTGGCGCGGCCCGGCCATGCCGGTGTGGATCTATCCCCTCGCCGCGCTGGTGGCGCTGGCGCCTGCGCTCGCCGTGCTGCCGAAGGGCGCCGGCGACATGGTGCTGCTGTCGGCCCCCATTTTCGACCATGCCAAGGTGGCGCTGATCGACGAGATCGCCCGCAACGGCGTGCCCCCGGCCAATCCGGTGTTCGGCGACGGGCCGGGGCGCGGGGCGTTCGCTTATTATTATCTCTGGCATTTCGCAGCCGCCCAATTGTCCCGCCTCACCGGCGCCAGCGGGTGGGAGGCGGACATCGCCGCCACCTGGTTCACCGCCTTTGCCACCTTGAGCCTGATGTGCGGCCTCGCCTTCACGCTGTCGCGCCGGGCGCTGGGGCCGGCCCTCGTGCTCGCCGCCTGCCTGTGCGGCTCGGTGCGTCCGGTTCTGGCGCTGGCGGGGCGCGACCGGCTGGATGCGGTGCTGGAGCCGGCCAGCGGCTTTGCCGGCTGGCTGTTCCAGGTCACCTGGAGCCCGCACCATGTGGCCGCGGCCGGCTGCACCGTGCTGGCGACCCTGCTCATGGCCGCGCTGGCGCGGCGGTTCTCGCTCTATGCGGTGGTGGTGCTGGGGCTGCTGCTGGCGGCCGGCTTCCAGAGTTCGCTGTGGGTGGGCGGCATCATGTTCATCCTGGCCGGCTTTGCGGTGGCCTTCGTGCTGCTGCTGATCGGCGCGCGGGATCGCCTGGATTTCGTCGCCGGCATGGTGGGCGCCGGACTGCTGGGCGCCGTGCTCTCCGCGCCCTTGATCGCCGCGCAATTGAGTGCGGCCGTGACGCGGGGGGGCGGCCTGCCGGTGATCGTGGAGCCGTTCCATGTGCTCGGCCCGTTCGTGCCGGACGGCATCCTGCGGCTGCTGGATCTGCCGGCCTATTGGGTGGTCCTGCTGGTGGTGGAGTTTCCCTTGGTGTTCCTGCCCGGCCTGGTGGCCTTGGGCCTGTTGTTCCGCGGCAGCTGGATGCCCTATGGGGTCCGCGCGCTCACCGTCCTGGCGGCGGTGAGCCTGTCCTGCGGCTGGCTGCTGGTGAGCACCGCCGGCGAGAACAATGACCTGGGCTGGCGCGCCGTCCTGCCCGGCGTGATGGTGATGACCATTTATGCCGCCGCCGGGCTGTCGCGCTGGATGGTCACCGCGCCGCGCTTCGTGGCGGGCGTCGTGGTCTTGGGGCTGGCGCTGGGCCTGCCCGATGGCGCGGCGATCGTGGCCGGCAATCTGCGCGGCGAGCCCACGGCGCAGGGGGCCGGCTTCGCCCAGAGCCCGGCCTTGTGGGACGCGGTGCGCCGCTGGACCCCGCCGGATGGGCGAGTGGCCAACAATCCGGCCTTCCTGAAGGACCTGACGCCGTGGCCGGCCAACATGTCATGGGCTTTGCTGGCCCAGCGCCGCTCCTGCTTTGCGGGGGAGGAACTGGCGCTGGCGCTGGCCCCCATTACGGCGGGCCAGCGGACGGCGATCAATGGCCTGTTCACCCGCGTGTTCGCTGGCGAGGGGACGCGCGAGGATGTGGAGGTGCTGGCCAAGCGCTATGGCTGCGTCACCGCGGTGTTGACAGCGCAGGATGGGGCGTTCGCCCGCGATCCTTTCGCCATCAGTCCGCAATTCCGCCTGGCGGAAAGCACCGCGGCCTGGCGCATCTATGTGGCGGTGCCGGAGCCGGCGTTCGCCCTGCGCTGAGGGATGGGCGGCGGCAACTGACCTTCCATCGTCCCCTCCCGCGCGACGCGCTCCCTCCCCCTTGCGGGGGAGGGGTGGGGAGCTTGCGGGGGAGGGGTGGGGAGGGGGGTGAAACGGCTGCCATTTTGAGCGCCGATGCTTTGCGCTTGCGCTCACCTGGCGCGTCGAGCGTTGGCGGCAGGCTCTTGGAGGAGATGGCGTGTGGTTGCGCACCCATCGGGCAGGCCGCTTGGCCCCGGCCGTTTCACCCCCCTCCCTGCCCTCCCCCGCAAGGGGGGAGGGTGAGGGCACGCGAGCGGAGCGCGTGCGTTTGGGCGGTGGCGATGCCGATGCCTGTGCCTGCGGGGGCGGGTGGGCCGCCGAGAGGCGGAACCGCCCCGCTCAGCCGCGAAAGCCCGCCACCTTGGCCTTGGCCGCTTCCAGCAGCCAGCTCTGGTCGGAGCCGCTGATGAAGGCGCTAAAGCCTTCGGCGCTGCGCTCGGGGATTTCCGCGGTGCCCGGCACGAACAGGCCGGCGGCGATGCCGGCGCCCCGGCAGGCGCGGCCCACGGCGCGCACGGCCTCGGCCACTTTGGGATCGGACGTGGTCTCCACCTTCAAGGACAGCGACAGGTCCGCCCGGCCCACGAACAGGCAGTCCACCCCCGGCACGGCGGCGATGGCGTCCAGATGGTCCAGCGCGTCCGCGTCCTCGATCTGGCACCACACCGAAGTCTCGCCATCCGCGGCCGCCAGATAGGCCGCAGCGCCCCGGGTGCCGTAGCCGCCGGCCCGGTGCGAGGGCGAGAATCCCCGCCCGCCGGCATATTTGGCCGCCGCGACCGCCGCCGTCGCATCAGCCACGCTGCGCACATGGGGCACCACGATGCCGGTGGCGCCCATGTCGAGGCAGGCGGCGATGGGGCCGGGGTCCAGCCCCGCCACCCGCACCAGAACCGGCAGCCCGCCGGCCCGGCCGGCCAGGATCATGCGATCCAGATCGCCGGGGGAGAAGGGCGCATGCTCCGCATCGATCACCACGCAATCCAGCCCCGCCAGGGCCAGTAGCTCGATGGACTGATAGGCGGCGCTCTTGACGAAGGTGCCGATGAGCGGGCGCGCGAGACGGGCGCGGAAGCTCTCACGGTCGATCATCCGGCAGCTCCCACGGTGCCATCGGCCAGGATCCTGGCGTCGCGATCGCGCAGCTCGGTCTTGACCACCTTGCCGTAATTGTTCTTCGGCAAGGCATCCACATAGACATAATGCTTCGGCCGCTTGAAGCGGGCGATGCGCGACAGGCAGAGCGCATCCAGCGGCTCGGGGGCGGCGGTGCCCACCACATAGGCCACCACCACCTCGCCCCATTCGGGATCCGGCCGGCCGATCACCGAGACTTCCTGCACCTGCGGATGGGTGAGCAGCACCTCCTCCACCTCGCGGGGATAGATGTTGGTGCCGCCCGAGATGATGAGATCCTTGGAGCGGTCCTTCAGGGTGAGATAGCCGGAAGCATCCAGCACGCCCACGTCGCCGGTGTGCAGCCAACCGGCCTTCAGCGCCTTGGCGGTGGCCTCCGGGTCGTTCCAATAGCCGGACATGACGGTGGGGCCGCGGCAGATGACTTCACCCACCTCGCCGGCGGGCAAGGGGGTGCCGGCGGCATCGGCCACCGCCACGTCGATCATGGCGAACGGGCGGCCGACGGAGCCGAGCGTCTCGCGCCAGCGCGGATCGGCGCGATTGGCGATGTCCTCGCGGCCGAGCGTGGTGATGGTCATGGGCGTCTCACCCTGGCCGTAGATCTGCACCAGCCGGTCGCCGAACACATCCAGCGCGGCGATGGTGTCCTCCACATACATGGGGCCGCCGCCATAGACGATGGAGCGCAGCCGGGTTGGGTCGAACGCCATGCCGGAGGCCACCAGCCGCTTGACCATGGTGGGGGCGGCGAACAGCGAGGTGCGGCCCCAATGGGCGGCCAGCGCCAGCATTTCGTCCGGCTCGAAGGCGCCGCTCTCCGGCACCACATTGATCGCCCGGCGCATCACATGAGCCATGATGTAGAGGCCCGAGCCATGGCTCATGGGGGCGCCGTGATAGAGCACGTCGCCGGGGGCGATGGGGTCCACCTCGGCCGCATAGGCATAGGACATGGCGGCCAGATTGCCGTGCGAGAGCAGGGCGCCCTTGGGCCGGCCGGTGGTGCCGGAGGTGTAGAACAGCCAGGCCAGATCGTCATCGGCGCACGGATGGGGCGCGATGGGATCGGCGCTGAGCAGGCGCGCATAAGCGGGGCTGCCGATGGTGATCACATGCTGCAGGCCGTCCGGGGCGTACGGCGCCAGGTCGGCATCCAGACCCTTGGAGGCGAACACCACGCTGGCGCCGGAATGCTCCAGGATGAAGCCGAATTCCGCCCCGTGCAGCTTGGCATTCACCGGCACCGCCACGGCACCGGCCAGCCAGATTCCGTAGAGGATTTCCAGATATTCCGGGCCGTTCTTGGCGATCACCGCCACCCGGCCGCCCACCGGCACGTTCAGCGGACCGCGCAAGGCGCCGGCGAGGCGCGCGGCGCGTTCGGCCAGCGCGCCATAGGTGAGGTGGCGGGCGGTGCCATAGCCCACGGCAGGGGCCTCGGGGCTTTCGCGACCGGCGCGGGCCAGCCACAGCGCAAGGTTCATGGGAACACCTCTTCAGGACCTGCGGCGCTGAGCGCGATCAGGCGTATTCGGGACGGCGGGGCGTGAACACGTCGAGATTGATCACCGGCTCATCACCCACCACCTCGCCCCAGTGGCGGACATTGGGGGGAATGACGATGACCCCGCCGGGGCCGACCAGATGCTCATCCTCGCCGACGAAGAAGCGGATGGTGCCGGAGACGATGTAGGCGATCTGCTCGTGCGGATGGCTGTGCGGGCGCGGCTCGTGGCCGGGCATCAGGCGATGCAGGGCGAGCGTCGCGCCGTCGCCCGAGACCGCCTTGCGGTCCACGCCCTCGCGCACCGGGGTCCATTCCATCTCGTTCCAGTTGATGTTGGTGATGTCCATGGCAAGCTCCTGAGTATCTTGGTTATTTCGCCGCGCCGAGGAGGCCGGAGGGGCGGATGAACAGGAACAGCAGCAGCACGGAAAGCGCCGCCACATTCTTCAGTCCGGCGCCGAAGCCGACGATGGCGATGGACTGGATCAGCCCCAGCATCAGCCCGCCGAGGAACGCCCCGAACGGCCGGCCGAAGCCGCCCACAATGGCGGCGATGAAGCCGGAAATGGCGAACGGCACGCCCACGTTGAAGGCGGTGTACTGGGTGGGGGTGATGAGGATGCCGGCCATGGCGCCCAAGGCCGCGCTGATGGCGAAGGCCGCCGCCAGCATGCGCGAGACCGGAATGCCCTGGAGGGCGGCGGCCTCGCGATTGATGGCCACCGCCCGCATGGCCTTGCCGGTGCGCGTGAGGCGGAAGAAGGCGGCGAGCGCCGCCACCGCCAGCAGCGAGGAGCCGACGATCCACAGCAATTGATAGCTCACCGCCACGCCGGCGATCTGGATCGGCGGGTGATCGGTGAACATGGGCAAGGTCTTGGGCTGGTCGCCGCCCAGCAGAAGGGTGAGACGCTCGATGACGATCTGCGCTGCCAGGGTCGCCAGGATCATGGCGAACATGGTGGCCTTGCGGTCCCACAGCGGGCGCACCACCACCCGTTCCAGCGCCACCCCCACCAAGGCGACGACGGCGATGGCGATGAGCGCGGCGGGCAGCAAGGGCAGGCCGTAGCGGTGGAGCAGCGCCTGGGTGATCATGCCGCCCAGCATCACGAACGCACCCTGGGCGAAGTTCACGATGCCGGAGGCATTATAGATCACGCAGAAGCCGATGCCGATCAGCCCGTAGACGCAGCCGATGCCGAGCCCCGACACCAGCACCTGGGGGATATAGGAAAAATCAGCCACGACCGGCCTCCATGGTGCGGGGAGCCGTCTCGGTGCCGCCCAGATAAGCGGTGATGACCGCCGGGTTCACGCGCACTTCGGCCGGCGTGCCTTCGGCAATCTTGCGGCCGAAATCCACCACCACCACCCGGTCGGCGGTGTTCATCACCAAGGTCATGTCATGCTCGATCAGCAGCACCGTGGTGCCGGTATCGGCAATGCGGCGGATGATGCGGGAGAGCTGCTCGGATTCCTCGCCATTCAGCCCCGCCGCCGGCTCGTCCAGCAGCACCAGGCGCGGATCGGCGGCGAGCGCGCGGGCCATTTCCAGCAGCCGCTGCTGGCCATAGGACAGGCCCGAGGCATAAGCGTCCGCCTTGGCGGACAGGCCCACGAAGGCGAGCAGATCGCGGGCGCGCGCTTCCACCTCCCGCTCCTCCCGTCGGGCGGCGGGGGTGCGGGCCAAGGCGGCGAACAGGCCGGCCTTGGTGTGCAGGTGGCGGCCCACCTTCACATTCTCCAGCGTGGTGAGATCCTCGAACAGCTTCACCAATTGGAAGGTGCGCACCAGCCCGCGCGCCGCCACCTTCTCCGGCGCGAGGCCGGTGATCTCGGTGCCGTCGAACAGGATGCGGCCGGAGGAGGGCGGCAGGAAGCCGGAGATCAGGCTGAACAGCGTGGTCTTGCCGGCGCCGTTGGGGCCGATCACCGCGGTGACGCCCTGCGCGCGCACACAGAAGCTCACATCGTCCACCGCCACCAGGCCGCCGAAGCGGCGGGTGACGTTTTCCAGAACCAGGCGGTTCTCGGGGCGGTTCATGCGTCCCCCTTGGATGAGAAGAGCGAGGACAGGCCCTTGGGCGCGTAGATCAGCATCACGATCAGCGCCGCCCCATAGGCCAGGTCCTGATAGTCCTTGAAGGCCCGGAAGGTCTCGGGCAGCAGCGAGATGATGAGCGCGCCCACCACCGGCCCGGCGATGGTGCCGATGCCGCCCACATAGAGCATGGTGAAGGTGAGGATGACCATGTGCAGGCCGAACACCTCGGGGCTGACGAAGCCCACCACATGCACGAACAGCGAGCCCGCCAGCGCCGCCAGCGCCGCGGAGAGAATGAAGGCCAAAAGCTTGTAGCGCGCCACGGGAATGCCCAGCGCATAGGCCGCCTCCTCGCTGCCCGCCACGGCGGAAAGGGCGCGGCCCATGCGCGAGGTGCGCAGGCGGGCGGAGAGGAAGGTGGCCCCCGCCACCACGCCCGCCAGCATCAGCAGCTGGCCGCGATCGGAGGTGATCTCATAGCCGAACGCGCCCATGGGCGGGATGCCGGACAGGCCCATGTAGCCCTGGGTGACCGACTGCCATTCCACCGTGATCTCATAGACGATGAGGCCGATGGCCAGCGTGCCCATGGCGAGATAATGGCCCTTCAGCCGCAAGGTGGGATAGCCGATGGCGCAGGCGGCGGCGATGGCCCCCAGCATGCCCACGGCCATGGCCGGCAGCGGCTCCCAGGCATAAGTGGCGGTGAGCACGGCGGAGGTGTAGCCGCCGATGGCGGCGAACGCATTCTGCCCGAACGAGACCTGATTGGCGAAGCCCATGAACAGGTTGAGCCCGATGACGAACACCGCATAGATCAGGGCGAACGACACCACCGTGGCGGGATAGCCGCCGGCAAACGCGGCATAGCCGACCACGCCTGCCACCGCCAGATAGGGCAGCGCGGCGCGGGCCTGGCGGCGCCAGGAGCGGGGCTTGGTCTCAGGCGAAATAATGCTGAGCGAGCTCGTCATAAGAGGTGATCTCGCGTGGATCGAGGGTGGCGACGATGCGGCCCACCGAAAGCAGGTAGGCGCGATTGGCAAGCTGCAGCGCCAACGGCGCCTTCTGCTCCACCAGGATGATCGAGAGGCCCTCGCCATTCAGCCGGCCGAGGGTCTCCAGGATTTCTCCGGTCACGCGCGGGGCAAGGCCCAGCGAGGGTTCGTCCAGCAGCAGCACCTGGGGCCCGGCCATCAGCGCGCGGCCGATGGCCAGCATCTGCTGCTCGCCCCCGGACATGGAGCCGGCGATCTGGGTGAAGCGCTCCTTCAGGCGCGGAAACAGCGCCATCACCTTCTCGTGGCGGCGCTGGAACTCGTGCCGGTCCTTCAGCCGATAGGCGCCCAGCTCCAGGTTTTCCGCCACGCTCATGGGGCCGAAGATGCCGCGGCCTTCCGGCACCAGCACCACCCCGCGGGAGGCCACTGCCACCGGATCGAGCCGGGGCAGCGCTTTGCCGCGCAGATGCACCGTGCCGGCATTGGTCACCAGCCCGAGAATGGCCCGCAGCAAGGTCGACTTGCCGGCGCCATTGGGGCCGAGCACCGCCACCAGTTCCCCCTCGCCCACGAACAGGTCCGTGGGATGCAGCGCCTCCACATGGCCGTAGCGCGCGGACAGCCCGCGCGCCTCCAGCATGGGGATGGTGCCCGGCGCGGGCGCGGTGAGCGCCGTCTCCCGCGTCTGTTCGAGCGCCGCGCTCACTGCACCACCTTGATCTTGCCGTTCACGATGGTGGCCAGCACGAAGGGGTTTTCGGTGATGCCCTGATGCACCTCGGGGGAGAAATTATAGACGCCCGTGGTGCCCTGGAAGTTCTTGATGCCTTCATAGGCATCGCGCACGGCTGAGCCCTCGAACGACTTGCCGGCCTCCACGGCGGCGGCGGTGAGCATCAGCCCATCCCAGCCGCGCGAGGCCCAGTTGGGATCGCGATCGCCATATTTGGCCTTCCAGGGCCCGAGGAACTTGGTGATCTCGGCCTTCAGCGGCCCGTCCGGCAGCGCGTCATAGACCTGCGAGGGCGAGGCGACGAAGAAGAACTTGTCGCCCAGCACTTCGGCCACCGGGCCGAACACCGCGAGGTCCTCCAGGCTGGTCATCAGCAGCATGTCAGCGCCCAGCTGCTTGATGTTCTTGGCGGCGGTGAGCGTGGTGCCGCCGAGGCCGATCTTCAGCACGGCGCCGGCGCCCGCCGCACGCATCTTGCTGATCTGCACGGAGAGATCGGCGTCGTCTTGCTTGTACTGCTCGATGGCGACGATCTCGATGCCGTATTTGGCCGCCACCTTCTCCGCCACGCTCTTCTGCAGATTGGCGTAGGGGGTGGGGTCATGCAGGATGCCCACCTTCTTGATCTGGGTCTTGTCGCGCAGATATTCCAGGCGCTTTTCCACCTCGAAGCCGGCGGGCGGCAGGGTGGAGAAGGCCCATTTCAGCTGGTCCGGCTGCTGCGGCAGGATGGAGCACAGCATCATCGGAATCTTGGCGCGCACCAGCAGGCCGGCGGCGGCGAAATTGCCCGCCGAGACGCAGCCGGAGACGAACACCTGGGCGCCGTCGGACGACATCATCTTGCGATAGACGGTCACCGCCTCCTGGGGTTCGGAGCGGTTGTCCTCGACGATCACCTGGATCTTGCGGCCCATCACGCCGCCGCGGGCATTGAGGGCTTCGGCGGCCAGTTCCACCCCGTCGCGCCAGGCGCGATCCACGGTGGCGGCATAGCCGGTGAGGCCGGCGGAGATGCCGACCTTATAGGTCTCCTGCGCCGCGGCAGCGCCGGCGGCGAGAACCGACACGGCGCTGAGCAGGCCGGCGGCAAGAAAAGTGCGAAACGTCACGGCGTCCCTCCCGAGGTTTTGTGATGCGTTGGCGTCATCGATGTCCGGCACTTGCTGCGCCGGTTGGCGGGTCGCGTGCCGCCGGGGCGGCACGCGGGGGCGCGGCCCGGCGCAGGGCGCCGGGGCACGAAGTGCGGGCGGTCAGGCCGCCTTGGGCGGGCCGAAGCCGCCGCCGCCGGGCGTTTCCAGCACCACCACGTCGCCGGCCTGCATGGTCAGCTTCTTGGCTTCGCTGACCGACTGGCCATTGACCAGGAAGCGGCCGGCCGCACCGGGGGAGCCGCCGGCAATGCCGTCCGGCCCGGTGAGCAGGCGGCTCGGCACCGCATTGAGCAGCCAGGGATGGTCGGTGCGCATGTGGAACTGGATGGTCTGGCCATCGCCGCCGCGGGTGCGGCCGGCGCCGCCGGAGCCGTGGCGCAATTCCTTGCGGTCGAACACGATGGGCATGGCGGCTTCCAGGATCTCGATGGGCACCGCCGCCACCCCGGTGGGATAGCAGGTGGCGCTCGGCCCGTCCTTTTCCGCCCGCGCGCCCATGCCGCCGGAATAGTTGAACATGGAGGAGGTGAAGGGCTGGCCGTCCGCCTGCCGGCCTTGCACCTGCATGGTCCACACCGCGCCCGAGCCTTCCGCCAGCACCCGGTCGGGCATCACCTGGTGGAGGGCTTTCAGGATCGGCATGGGCACATACATGCCCACCACATGGCGGGCATTCACCGGCGCGGGATAGCTGCAATTGATGATGGAGCCTTCCGGCGCCCGGATCTCGATGGGGGCCAGCGAGCCGGTGTTGTTCGGCAGGTCCGGATTGAGGCAGGAGCGGATGGCGAAGGTGGAATAAGCGTGGGTGTAGTTCAGCACCACATTGATGCCGGTGGCGGTCTGCGGCGAGGAGCCGGTGAAGTCCACGATGATGGACCCCGCCTCGGCATCCACGGTCACCGCGGTCTTCAGGGTGATGACCTCGCCGCCCGGCACGTCGAACTGGCTTTCGCCATGATAGGTGCCGGCCTTCAGCTTGCGGATCGCCGCGCGCGTGGCGTCTTCCGAGCGCTGGATGATCTCGTCGGACAGGCTTTCGATGTCCGAGAGCCCGGCCCGGCGGCACAGCGCGATCAGATGTTCGGCAGCCGCCTGGCCGGAGGAGACCTGGGCGGAGAGATCGCCGAACACCGCGTCGGGGGTGCGCACGTTGCGGCGGATGATGGCGTGCAGCACCTCCACCGGCTCGCCCTTGTCATAGAGCTTGAGCGGCGGGATCCACAGGCCCTCTTCATGCACGTCGCGGGCACCGGCGCCGATGCCATAGCCGCCGATATCGGTGTGGTGGATGGTGGAGCCGATATAGGCGATCAAATTCTCCCCGTCATAGATCGGGGTGAGGATGGTGATGTCGAAGAAATGCCCCGCGGACAGCCACGGGTCATTGGTGATGAGCACGTCGCCGGGCGAGCACTTGCCCTCGAACAGCCGCACCAGATGGGCGCCGGCAAAGGCCAGCGAATTGATGTGGCCGGGGGTGCCGGTGTTGGCCTGCGCCACCATGCGGCCGCGCTTGTCGAACAAGGCGCAGGCGAGATCGCCGGCCTCGCGCACGATCGGGCTGAAAGCGATGCGCTGCAGCGCTTTGGCGCGTTCCGTCACCACGCCGATGAGGTTCGACCACAGGATTTCCAGCTCGACGCCGTCCATTTTCAGTTCGGACATATCCGTGTTCCTCAATCCTTGGTGGCGACGATGCAGCCGAAACGGTCGATGGTCGCCGTCCAGCCCGGCGGGATCGCCGTGGTCGTCTCGCGTTCTTCGATGATGGCGGGGCCGGTGACGCTCTGGCCGGTGGCCAGACTCGCCCGCTCATAGACCGCCGCGTCCTGATCGTCGCTCCAGGCATGCAGCTTGCGGAACGCCTTGGGCGTGCCGGCGGCCTGCGAGGCGCGGGTGGTGGCATGGAAGGGCACCACCGGGCCGCGCGCGGTCACCCGCCAAGTGACGATCTCCATGGGCACATGGGAGGGGTTCACGCCGTAGAGATGGTGATAGGCGGCGGCGAACAGCTCGGCGATGGCGGCGCTGTCGCGGGCCTCGCGCGGGTCGGCGTCGAAGGTGACGTTGACCTCATGCTGCTGGCCCAGATAGCGCATGTCGGCGCCGATCAGGATGGTCACGTCGGCGCTGGCGCAGCCGGCTTCACGCAGCGCGGCGCGGCCTTCGCTCTCCAGGTCGCCGATGATGCGGGCGGCGCGGTCCCAGTCGAGCCCGTCCACGCGGGTGAGGTCGGAGCGCACCAGATCGAGCCGCACCGGCGTCACCAGGGTTCCGAAGGCGGACAGCACGCTGGACTGCGGCGGCACGATCACCGCCGTGCTCTGCAGCAGGTCGGCCACGCCGCAGGCATGCAGCGGGCCGGCGCCGCCGAAGGCGAACAAAGGCAGGCCGCGATAATCCACGCCGCGATCGGTGGCATGGGTGCGGGCGGCCGAGGCCATGGCCTCGGTGACGATGCGATAGATGCCGCGCGCCGCCTGGATGCGCGAGACCTTGAGGTCGTCGCCCAGCCGGGTCATCGCCGCGTTGGCGGCGGGCAGGTCGAGGGGCATGTCGCCGCCGAGGAAGTTCTCGGCATCGATCAGGCCCAGCACCAGATCCGCATCGGTGACGGTGGCCCCCTGGCCGCCGCGGCCGTAGCAGGCCGGGCCGGGATTGGAGCCGGCGCTTTCGGGACCCACCTTCAGCAGGCCGAGATCATCCACATGGGCGATGGAGCCGCCGCCGGCGCCGATCTCGATCAGGTCGATGGACGGCACGGTGACCGGCAGGCCGGAGCCTTCCTTGAAGCGGTAGCGGCGATCCACCTCGAACAGGCCGGTGACCAGCGGGGTGCGGTTCTCGATAAGGCAAGCCTTCGCGGTGGTGCCGCCCATGTCGAAGCTCATCAGCCGATCAATGCCGAGCATCTCCGCATAATGGCAGGCGGCGAGCGCCCCGGCGGCAGGGCCGCTCTCGATCATGCGCACCGGATTGCGGCCGGCGGTCTCCGCCCCCACCACTCCGCCGGAGGACAGCATGATGAGCGGGGTGTTGGAGAAGCCTTCATCGCGCAGGCGCTCGCTCAGGCGGCGCAGATAGGGCTGCGAGATGGGCATGGCATAAGCGTTTACCGTGGCGGTGGAGGCGCGCTGATACTCGCGGATCTGCGGGGCCACGTCGGACGAGGTGCAGATGAAGGTGTCGTTGAGCAGCCGCTGCAGCTCGGTGGCCACCTGGGTCTCGTTGGCGCCATTGGCGAAGCTGTTGAGGAAGCAGATGGCCACCGCCTTGACGCCCGAGGTGCGCAGCGTCTCGGCCAGCGCCTCGATGTCCGCCTGGCTGGGGGCCAGTTGCACGGTGCCGTCCGCCAGCACCCGCTCCTTGATGCCGAAGGTGAGGTCGCGCGACACCAGCGGGGCCGGGAACTCGATCTGCGGGTCATACATGTCGTAGCGGTGCTCGTTGCGGATGGAGAGCACGTCGCGGAAGCCGTCGGTCACCACCAGAGCGGTGGGGAAGCCCTTGCGCTCGATGAGCGCGTTGGTGACCACGGTGGTGGCATGCACCACCACGCCGTTCACATCGTCGGCGGACACGCCGGCCTTGGCCAGCACCTGGTCCACGCCGCGGAAGAAGCCTTCCAGCAGGTCGTGATGGGTGGTCAGCGTCTTGTCCACCTGGAGGCGGCCATCGGAATGGCGCAGCACGATGTCGGTGAAGGTGCCGCCAATATCGACGGCTAGGGAATAGGTCATCGGGTCAGGGTCTCCATCCGAGGCTTTTGGAGATGCGGCCGGCAGCGCCGACCACCTCCGCCACCTGCGCGGCATCGGGAACGGGGGGAATGAACTGGGTGGCGCCGACGATGGCGATGGAGCCGACGAGCGCGCCGTGATGGTCGAGCACCGGGGCCGCCAGCGTGTTGACGCCGGTGATCACTTCGTCGGGGGCAGTGGACCAGCCGCGCGCCGCGACCGTGGCGATCTCGGCGCGCAAGGCCACGGGGTCCGCCAAAGTGGCGGGGGTCCAGGCTTTCAGCGGTCCCGCCAGCACGCCCTCGCGCAGGGCCTCGGGGCCGAAGGCCAGCCAGACCTTGCCATGGGCGCTGGCGTGGAAATCCAGCCGTGTGCCGGGGCGGGTGGCAAATTCGATCAGGGTGCGGCCCTGCACCAGTTCCAGCACCACCAGTTCGCCATCGATGAGGGCGCACAATGTGACCGCCTGGCCGGTCTGGTCGCGCAGCCGCATCAGGTCTTCGCGGGCGGCGGAGAGCACGTCGAAGCGGGCGCGCAGGGCTTCGCCCAGCACCATCAGCTTGACGCCGGCCTCATAGCGGCCGGTGTCCGGCTCCTGGCGCACGAAGCCGTGGCGCTGGAGCGTGACCAGATGGCGATAGACGGTGGCCTTGGAGGCCGAGAAGGCGGTGGCGATCTGCGCCAAAGCCACCGGCCGGCTCTGCAAGGCCAGATATTCGACCACGCGCAGCGCCAGATCCAGCGTGCTGGTTCCGGTCGCAGATGATGGCGCCGCATCGCTTTGGACATGCGGGGTCGCGCGTGGGGGCACGGTCCGAACCTCTTGGCGTTCCTCTGCGTTTCATTTTGAATAATGAAACGTCATTTCATTATCATTACGCTATGACGCCGATTCACTGGGGTCAAGGCTCGGCTGATCTTTTCTTCTCTTGCGCTGCACCATGGCCGCGCCGCGCCGGTGGCGCCCGCCAGCTGCCCCCAGGGAACAAAGCCCGTGCCGCGTCGCTTGAGCCCATGATTGTGCGAGGCGACCATGGCTCCTTCCCCCACTGTGCTCCGATCCCCGCGTCCGCCGACGCCGGATCTCCTGCTGCGCCACCTGCGCGCGGCGGCGGACGACTTGGCGCGGCGCGCGGTCGCCCTCGACCATGACGGCGCCTTTCCGGCCGAGGACGTGCGCGAGCTGGCGGCCATGGGCGCGCTCAGCGCGCCGCTGCCGGCGGCATTCGGGGGGCTCGGGCTCGGCACCACGCCGGAGGGCGCGCTGCCCTTGATGCAGGTGCTGCATCTCATCGGCTCCGCCAGCCTGCCGTTGGGCCGGATCTATGAGGGCCATGTGAACGCCCTGAATCTGGTGGTGCGCCATGGCACCCCGGCGCAGGTGGCCAGCGCCGCCGCCGATGCCCAAGCCGGCCGGCTGTTCGGCGTGTGGAACACCGAAGGGGCCGACGGCCTGCGGCTGGTGCGCGACGGTGAGGCGGTGACGCTGGAGGGCGGCAAGACCTTTGCCTCCGGCGCGGGCTGGGTGGACCGTCCCCTCGTCACCGCGCAGGTGGCGGAGGGGGCGCGGGTGATGGTGCTGGCGCGGCTCGATCTGCCTGCCGATTCCGACCGCGCCGACCTGTCGTCCTGGCAGGCCCATGGCATGCGCGCCTCCGCCACGGGCAGCTTCGATTTCACCGGCCTTGCGGTGGCCCCCGCCGACGTGATCGGGGTGCCCGATGCCTATCATCGGCAGCCGGAATTCTCCGCCGGCGCCTGGCGCTTTGCCGCCGTGCAATCGGGCGGCATCGCCCGTCTTCTGGACGAGGCGCGGCGCCACCTCGTCCGCACCGGCCGCGCGGACGATCCGCACCAGCGCCTGCGCGTGGGGCAGGCGGCGGTGGCGGCGGAAACCGCATTGCTGTTCGTTCGCCGCGCCGCCGAACTGGCGGAGGACGCGGCGGGCCATCCGGCGGACGCGGATCCGGCGGCGGTGATGGCCTATGTGGGCCTGGCCCGCACCGCCGTGGAGCGCGCCGGGCTTGATGTGCTGGAACTGGTCCACCGCTCCGTCGGCCTCGCCGGCTTCCTGGCGCCGCATCCGCTCGAGAAGCTCAGCCGCGATCTGTCCACCTATCTGCGCCAGCCGGCGCCGGACCGCGCGCTCACCGAGGCGGCCGGCTTCGTCCTGTCCCGCGACACCGCGTTTGGAGATTTGTGGTCATGACCCTGCGTGCGGAGGATTATCTCACCGCCATGGAGCATCTGCCGCTGAAGTCGATTGCCCAGTTCGACCTCACCGGCCTGGTGGTGGTTGCGCCCCATCCCGATGACGAGAGTCTCGGCTGCGGCGGGCTGATCGCGGCGGCGCGGGCGCAGGATGTGCCGGTGGCCATCGTGGTGGTGAGCGATGGGGTCGGCTCGCATCCCCATTCGCCGTCTTATCCGCCGGAGCGGCTGCGGGCACTGCGCAAGGCGGAGGCGGTGGCTGCGGCGGGTGAATTGGGCGTGCCGGCGGACGCTGTCCATTTCCTGCGCCTGCCCGATCGCTTCGTTCCCGTCAGCGGACCGGAGGCGGACGCGGCCATCGCGCAGATCGCCGCCATCGCCGAGGCCTGCGGCGCCAATCTGATGACGGTCACCTGGCAGCACGACCCCCATTGCGACCACACCGCCGCGTTTGCCCTGGCGCGGGCGGCGGCGGTCCGTCAGCCGGGGCTTCGGTTGCTGGCCTATCCGGTATGGGGCTTCACCCTGCCGCCGGACTTCGCCCTCAACGAGGCGTCCCCCGCCGGCTTCCGTCTGGCGGTGGCGGACCATCTGCCGGCCAAGCGACGGGCCATCGCGGCGCACCGCTCCCAGGTCTCGCCGCTGATCGCCGACGATCCCGACGGCTTCATGCTCACCCCGCAGGATCTGGCGCGGTTCGAGCGGCCGCATGAGATCTATCTGGAGGTTGCGCTATGA
Source organism: Azorhizobium sp. (assembly GCA_965227945.1). Taxonomy (GTDB): domain Bacteria; phylum Pseudomonadota; class Alphaproteobacteria; order Rhizobiales; family Xanthobacteraceae; genus Azorhizobium. The sequence goes on from CBDDGQ010000006.1 coordinate 2,261,077, forward strand.
ACCGTCATGTGGGCTCTCTGCCTCCCACCTATTTCGAAAACCTCTACACCACCGACCCGGACCCGTGGCAGTTCGCCACCAGCCCCTATGAGCGGGCGAAATACGCCGCCACCTTGGCCGCCCTGCCGCTGCCGCGCTATGCCAACGCCTTCGAGGTGGGATGCGCCATCGGGGTTCTGACCCAGCAACTGGCCCCGCGTTGCGATCATCTGCTGTCGGTGGACGTTTCGGACCGGGCGCTGTCGGCAGCCCGTGGGCGCTGCGCCGGGTTGCCGCAGGTGCGCTTTGACCACTGTCGGGTGCCGCACGACTGGCCGGAGGACACCTTCGATCTCATCCTGCTCTCGGAGGTGATCTATTATCTGTCGCCGGACGATGTGACGCTCCTGGCCGGAAAGGTACGGGCAAGTGCGCGAGCCGGAGCGACCGTGCTGCTGGTACACTGGACCGGCGAGACCGATTATCCGCTGAGCGGGGATGCCGCCGCCGGCCTGTTCATCGGCGCGCTGGAGCGCGAGACCACGCACCGCTGGTCCACGCGCGCCGCGGCCTATCGCATGGATCGCCTGGTCCTCGCCTGATCCCCATCGGCTATGCCATCGGCCCCGGATCTGCGATAACCACCTCGGCGGTGGGGGTGGCGCCACGCCGGACGGCAGGGGGCCGCGACCGGTTCCGAGGGAATGGAGTGCGCATGGCACAGGCGAACGGTTCCGGACAGACGGCAGGGGGTCACGGTCCCAAGCATATGGGCAACCCGGACGACATCATTCCGCGGGACCTGCGCTTCGGGATTCTCGCCAACCCCATCCGGCATTGGTATGAGAATGATCTCATCAAGACCATCCTGATCGATGGCCTCTCGGTGTTTCTGCCCGAGGGCGAGCGTTTCTTCATCCGGTCCCTCAAGCACTTCGGTCCCAAGCTCACAGACCGGGAGCTGGCCGCCGAAATCAACGGCTATGCGGTGCAGGAAGCCTTCCACACCCGCGAGCATGAAGAATACAACAAGGCGATGACGGCGCTCGGCTACAATGTGGACGAGATGGAGCGGCCGATCCGCTTCGGCTTCGAGGTGGTCAAGAACCCGCTGCACCGCCTCACCATCACCTGCGCCATCGAGCATATGACGGCCACGCTCTCCACCTTGACCCTTCGGCATCCCGAGCTGCTGGACAATGCCGCCCCCTCCTATCGGCGGCTTTGGATGTGGCACGCGCTGGAGGAGCTGGAGCACAAGGCGGTGGCCCTCGACGTGCTCAATGCCGCCACCCCGGACATGTCCGGCTTTCAGCGCTACTGGCTGCGGGTGCTGGGGATGAACGGCACGCTGTTCCCCTTCCTGGTGATCTTCCTGCGCAACGTGCCCATTTATGCCCGCACCGACGGCGTGAAAACGGGCCTGCGCTTCTGGCTGCGCTTCACCTGGGTGGTGCTGGGATCGCCCGGCTATTGGCGCCGCTGCCTGCCCAATGTGCTGCGCTATTATTTGCCCGGTTTCGATCCGCGCAACAGCGACGACGCCGAACTGATGGCGAAGGGCCGCGCCTGGCTGGCGGCGGACATGCCGCCCGGCAGCCCGCCGGCGCCCGCGCGACCGGTGCCCCCCGCTGCGTCTGCCGCATCCGCCGGCTGAGAGGCACCCCCATGGCCAGTCGCCTGTTTACGCCGATGCTCGACGCCATCGATCGCGGCGCCTTTCCCCGCACCCGCAAATGGGCGTGGCGGCGGCTTTACAACATGCTGTCCCGCTTCTGGCGGGACGATGATTGGCGGTTCATGAACTACGGCTTCGTGCCGGACGGCCCGCCGTTCCCCCTGAAGGCCGATGATGAGCCCGAGCGCGCCTTCATCGGCCTCTACCAGCAGGCGGTGGACGGTCTGCCGCTGGCCGGCGCGCGGGTGCTGGAAGTGGGCTCCGGCCGGGGCGGCGGATCGCGCTACATGGCGCGCTATTATGCGCCGGCGTCCGTGACCGGCCTCGACTATTCCCCCGAGACGGTGCGCCTCGCCCAGCGCCTCAATGCGGGCGTGCCGGGGCTGAGCTACCAGACCGGCGATGCGGAACATCTGCCCTTCCCGGACGGGTCGTTCGACATCGTGATCAATATCGAATCCTCCCATTGCTACGCCGACGTGCCCGCCTTCGCCCGCGAAGTGGCGCGGGTTCTGGTCCCCGGCGGGTGGTTCACATTCGCCGACATGCGCGGCAAAGGCATGCTGTCCGCGCTCGACCAGCAGCTGGCAGCGCCGGGCCTGCATCTGGTGGCGCAGCGCGATCTGTCCCACGGCGCGGTGGCGGCGCTCGATGCGGTGGACCGACGCAAGCGCGAGCGGATCGGCCGCATGCGGGTGCTGCAGAGCTTCGTGTCGGAATTTGCCGGGGCCAAGGGCTCCACCCTCTACAAGGGCCTGGCCGCCGGACAGGTGGTCTATGTGGCCCGCCGCTATCGCAAGGTGGGCTGAGCGCGCACCCTGGGCGTTCCGTAGGTGGCGCATTCAGGCAGTTTGGCGTTGCGCCAGCCATGCCCCGTCCTGATCTGACGCGTCACCTGTGGCGGCGGCGGGCGCGTCCAGCATCTGCAACAGCGCCCGCACCGACCGCCCGTGGGCCGGCATCTGGCTCGGCCGCAGCGCCCGCCGAACCAGCAAAGGGCTGCGCGCCTCCACGTCATCCCAGAAGGCGCCGAAGGTGTCGGCGATGGGCGTCATCGGCTCAGCCAGCCGCAGGGCCGAGCGCCAGGCGTGCACTCCCAGCGTGCCCGACCCGTGCCATCGCCGCAGGCGGCGGCGCCAGATCAGGCGTCGCACCGCGCCCGGCGCGGTCTCCAGTTCCGCATCGCCGGGACCATCGGGATTGTTGCAGCGTTCCCGCAAGGTGTCCGCCGCGCCGCCCACGGCACGCCCGTCCAGCCGGGCCGAGGTGGTCACCAGCAAGTGCGGATCGTGGCGGATGGGAATGTCGGCGCAGCGCAAGGCGCGGGCCAGCGCCCGGTCTTCCCCGCACGGGGCATCGGGCAGACCGCCGACGGCGCGATAGGCGGCCAGGGTGACCCCGAAGCTGGCGCCGGAGGCCGTGCGGTGATTGGGCCAGGGATCGCGAGAGCACGGGTCCATCCGCGCCGCCAGCTGGAGCAGGGCGGCCTCGTAATCATCCTCCAGCGCCGCGCGCTGGCGCAAGGCGGCCGGCAGGGCGGCCAATTCGTCCGGGTCGAGTCGGACCCGGCCCGCCACGGCGCCGCAGCCGGCGGCGAAGGCCAGCCCAGCGCGGTCCACCCAGTCCGGCGGCACCTGGCTGTCCGCATCGGTGGTGAGCAGCCCGGCGTCGGGCCGGCCCGCCTGTTCCAGCCACAGCGCGGCCACGTCCATGGCCAGGCCCCGGGCAAAGCCGGCATTGGCCTGGAATGGCGGCAGGCGGATCTCGGCGATCAGCGCCGGCATGGCGCTGCGGGCGAGCCGGTCGCGCGCCACCTGGGCGGTGGCGTCGGTGCAGTTGTTGAGCAGAAGCACCACGGCCACGGCGCCGTTTGGCAACGGGCGGCCGGCACCGTCGCGCTGGGCGATCAGCGCATCAAGGCAGGGGCCGATGCGGTCCACTTCGTCGCGCACGGGAATGGCCACCACCGCGGCCAGGTGCGGCAGGACACCCGTCGGCAGATTGGCGGCCAGCGACAGCGCAGTGTGGGTCCGGTTCTGAAGGCAATCGTGGCGCATGATCATTCCCGTGGCGCGTGGCAAACGGCGGCCGGGGCCGGGATGTTCCCTACGTCAAGGGCGGGCGCGAGCGCGCGGCGCATGAAGCGACCCCGGCACCGGTGGCGGACCACCGGTGCCGGGCGGAGGGGGACTGGAACCGGGCGGTGTCCCAGCCCCTCTCAAGCTCTCCTGCCGTCGGCAGGGTGCGTGCGTCTCCTGACGGAGGTCAGGGTCAGTGCCCGGCGGCAGGTGCCGGCGGCAGGTCGCCGGCGGTGTCCAGCGGTTCCACGGCGCCGTGATGCACCAAGGGCCGATTGCCGGCGAGGCGCCGCAGCAGCACGTAAAACACCGGGGTGAGGAAGATGCCGAACACCGTCACCCCGAGCATGCCGGCGAACACCGCCACCCCCATGGCATGGCGCATTTCCGCGCCGGCGCCGGTGGACGTGACCAGCGGCACCACACCCATGATGAAGGCGAGCGAGGTCATCAGGATCGGCCGCAGCCGCAGCCGGCTGGCCTCGATGGCGGCGGCCACCGGTGTGTAGCCGGTGAACTCCAGCTCGCGGGCAAACTCCACGATCAGGATGGCGTTCTTGGCCGACAATCCCACCAGCACGATCAGGCCGATCTGGGTGAAGACATTGTTGTCCCCGCCCGAATACCAGACCCCGATCATGGCCGCGAGCAGGCCCATGGGCACGATCATGATGATCGCCAGCGGCAAGGTCAGGCTTTCGTACTGGGCCGCCAGCACCAGGAACACCAGCAGGATCGACAGCGGGAACACCCAGATGGCGGAGTTGCCGGCGATGATGTCCTGATAGGTCAGCTCGGTCCATTCGAAGCCGAAGCCCTTGGGCAGGGTTTCCGCCGCGATCCGCTCCACCGCCGCCTGCGCCTCGCCGGACGAGAAGCCCGGTGCGGCGCCACCATTGATGTCTGCGGACAGGAAGCCGTTGTAGCGCATGGCCCGCTCCGGTCCCGCCGCCTGCTTGACCTTGAGCAGCGCGGAGAGCGGGATCATCTCGCCGCGCGAGGAGCGCACCTTCAGCTGGCCGATGTCGTCCGGCCGGGCGCGGAACTTGGCATCCGCCTGCACCCGCACCGTGTAGGTGCGCCCGAAGGTGTTGAAGTCGTTCACATAGGCCGAGCCGAGATAGATCTGCAGGGTGTTGAACACATCGGTGACCGCGACTCCCAGCTGGCGGGCTTTGACCCGGTCGATATCCGCATAAAGCTGCGGCACGTTCACCTGGTAGGAGGAGAACAGCCCGGCCAATTCCGGCGCCTGGGAGGCCTTGGCCATGAACGCCTTGGTGGCCTGGTCGAGGGCCTCATAGCCGAAGCCGGCGCGGTCCTCGATCTGCAGCTTGAAGCCGCCGATGGTGCCCAGCCCCTGCACCGGCGGGGGCGGGAACATGGCGATGATCGCCTCGCGGATGCCGGCATATTTCATGTTCAGCGTCATGGCGATGGCGCCGCCCGCGAGGTCGGGAGTCTTGCGCTCCTCGAACGGCTTCAGGCTGACGAAGACGATGCCGGAGTTGGAGGAATTGGTGAAGCCGTTGATCGACAGGCCGGGGAAGGCGATGGCGGATTCCACGCCCGGCGTCTTCAGGGCGATGTCGCTCATCTGGCGGATCACCTCTTCGGTGCGGTCCAGCGTGGCGCCGTCCGGCAACTGGGCAAAGCCCACCAGATACTGCTTGTCCTGGCCCGGCACGAAGCCGCCGGGCACCGCCTTGAACATGCCGACGGTGAGCGCCACCAGGCCCACATAGACCACCATCATCAGCGCCTTGCGGGAGATGGCGCCCTTGACGCCCCGCCCATAGGCATTCGAGCCGCGGCGGAAGGCGGTGTTGAAGCCGCGGAACAGCCAGCCGAGCCCGCCGTCCAGGATGCGGGTGAGGCGGTCCTTGGGCGCGTCATGGCTCTTCAGCAGCAGGGCGGCCAGGGCCGGGGACAAGGTGAGCGAGTTGAAGGCGGAGATCACCGTCGAGATGGCGATGGTGAGGGCGAACTGCTTATAGAACTGGCCGGTGAGGCCGGTGATGAAGGCCAAAGGCACGAACACCGCGATCAGCACCAAAGCGATGGCGATGATCGGCCCGGAGACCTCGCGCATGGCCTTGTAGGTGGCCTCGCGCGGGGCGAGGCCGCCCTCGATGTTGCGCTCCACATTCTCCACCACAACGATGGCGTCATCCACCACGATGCCGATGGCCAGCACCAGGCCGAACAGGGTCAGCGCATTGATGGAGAAGCCCAGCACATGCATCACCGCAAAGGTGCCGACGATGGAGATGGGCACCGCCAGCAGCGGGATGATGGAGGCGCGCCAGGTCTGCAGGAACAGGATCACCACCAGCACCACCAGCAGCACCGCTTCCAGCAGGGTGTGGATCACCGCTTCGATGGAGGCGCGGACGAACTGGGTGGTGTCATAGACGATGGAGTACTGCACGCCTTCCGGCATGTTGCCCTGGAGTTCCTCCATGACCTTGCGGACCTTGTCGGAAATCTCGATGGCATTGGAGCCCGGCGACTGGAACACCGGCACCGCTACCGCCGACTTGTTGTTGAGCAGCGAGCGCAGGGCATAATCGGCAGCGCCCAGTTCGATGCGCGCCACGTCGCGCAAGCGGGTGATCTCGCCATTGCTGCCGGTCTTCACCACGATCTCGCCGAACTCTTCCTCGGTGGCGAGGCGGCCCTGGGCATTGATGGTGAGCTGCACGTCGAGGCCGGGGACGCCGGGGGAGGCGCCCACCACGCCGGCGGCCGCCTGCACGTTCTGCGCCTGGATCTCGGTGACCACGTCGCTGGCGGACAGGCCGCGCTCGGCCATCTTCTGCGGGTCCAGCCAGACCCGCATGGAATAGTCGCCCGAGCCGAACAATTGCACGTCGCCGACGCCGTCGATGCGGGCGAGCCGGTCCTTGACGTTGAGCACCGCGTAATTGCGCAGGTACGTCATGTCATAGCGGTCGTTTGGCGAGAGCAGATGGACCACCATCATGAGGTCGGGGGAACTCTTGATGGTGGTCACACCCAGCCGCCGCGCCTCTTCCGGCAGGCGGGGCTCTGCCTGCGAGACGCGGTTCTGCACCAGCTGCTGGGCCTTGTCCGGATCAGTGCCCAGCCGGAAGGTGACGGTCAGGGTCATCAGGCCGTCGGTGGTGGCCTGGCTGGTCATGTAGAGCATGCCCTCCACGCCATTGAGCGATTCCTCAATAGGGGTGGCGAGGGTCTCGGCGATGACCTTGGGGCTGGCGCCGGGATAGTTGGCGCGCACCACGATCTGCGGCGGCACCACTTCGGGATATTCCGAGATCGGCATCACCCGCAGCGCGATGAGGCCGCCGAGAAAGATCAAGACGGATAGAACGCCGGCGAAGATCGGCCGGTCGATGAAGAATTTAGACAGGTTCATATCGCCCTCGCACCCTCGCGGGTCAAAGCCGCCGTGGCCGCCCTGCGGGGCAGGGCGGTTGCAACGGGCTCATCGTCAGGTTCAGGCCGGGATCAGCGGCGCGGAGAGAGCCCCCGCGCCGGACCCGGCATCATTCTCAGCGTTGCGCCACGTCGGCGCTGCCCTTGGCGGGGCCGGCGGTGGCCACCGTCATGGGCACCACTTCGGGCGCCACCACGGCGCCGGGCCGGATCTTCTGCAGGCCGTTGACGACGATGCGCTCGCCGCTCTTCAGCCCGCCGGTGACCACCCGCAGGCCGTCGAGGGCGCCGCCGAGGGTCACTTCGCGATAGGTGGCCTTGTTGTCGGCATCCACCACCAGGACGAATTTCTTGTTCTGGTCGGTGCCCACCGCCCGCTCGCTCACCAGCAAGGTGGGCTCGGCCTTGGGCTGGCCCATGCGCACCCGCACGAACTGGCCGGGGATCAGCTCGCCATCGGCATTGTCGAACACCGCGCGCACCCGCACCGTGCCGCTCTTGGCATCGATCTGGTTGTCGATCAGCTGCAGCTTGCCGTGGCGGGTCGCCGCGCCGTCGACGGCGGTGACGATGTCCACCGGGATGCGGGCGATCTGGGTCTGCGCCAGGGTGCCGCCGCCGAGCGCCTTGAGCGCCTTCAGCACCACATGCTCATCGGCCGCGAAGCTGGCATAGATCGGATCCACCGAGACCAGGGTGGTGAGCAGCGGCGCCGTGGCGCCGGAGGCCACCAGATTGCCGGTGGTGATTTCCAGTTTGCCCACCCGCCCGGACACCGGGGCGCGCACCTGGGTATAGTCCAGATTGAGCTGGGCGGCCTTCAGCGCCGCCTGGGCGGCGGCGAAATTGGCGTCCGCCTCGCTGCTGGCATTCTCGCGCTCGTCCAGCACCCGCTGGGAGACGCTGATCTTGGTCTCGAACAGGCGCTGGCCGCGCTCCAGATCACTCTTGGTGAGGGCGACGCGGGCCTGAGTGGCCGCCAGCTGGGCCTTCAGGCGGTCCACTTCGGCGGCGTAAGGGGCCGGATCGATGGTCAGCAGCAGGTCGCCGGCTTTCACCAGCTCGCCTTCGCGGAAATGCACCTTCTTGATCTCGCCGGCGACGCGGGCACGCACTTCCACGCGCTCCACCGCTTCCAGGCGGCCGGAGAATTCGTCGATGGCGGTGGCATCGCGGCTTTCCACCACGGCCACCGAAACCGGGGTGGCGGGCGGCGCCTTGGGCGCTGCGGCATCGCTGGCCACGGCGCGGGACACGAAGGTGGGGTCGACGAGCACATAGGCGCCGCCGACCAGGGTGAGGGCAACGGCGGCGCTCAGCAGACGGGCGCGCAGGGACAAATGGGGCATGCGGGGCCTCCTCGGCCGGAACATCAGACGGTGGGTGCGGACTGCCCGGTCGCCGCAGCGGCCGTGGCGAGATGGGAGAGATCCGCGAGCGGATCGGACAGAAAGGCCAGGAACAGCGCCTTTACGGCGCCGGACCAATTGGCCGGCGGCGCGCCGTCGGCAGGCAAAGGATCGGACAGCGCCTCCGGCCAGCCGGTGGGGCCGGGCAACGTATGGGCAGTGGCCACGACGCCGGCGTCCCGCAGGCGCGCTGCATAGCGCAGCGCCTCATCATGCATCGGGTCGTCGGCGCTGGTGATGATCAGCGCCGGGGCGATGCCGCCGAGGCGCGCTGCGCCCAGCGGGGCGGCATAGGGATGGGCGGCCTTGTCCGCGGTGCCGAGATAGGTGCGCCAGCCCTCGGCCCATTTGCAGCCCACGGAACCGGCTTCGGCGGCGCGCAGGGACTGGGTGGCCAGGCACGCATCCAGCATGGGGGAGAGCAGGATCTGCCCGGCCAGAGGCGGCATGCGCTGGTCGCGCGCCATCATGGCCAGAGCGGCGGCGAGATTGCCGCCGGCCTCCTCGCCGGCGACGAACAGCGGTGACTTCTTGGCCCCGAAGCGGGCCCGGTTCTCATAGAGCCACATCAGGGTGCCGTAGGCGACGTCCAGGCCGTGGGGAAAGGGCTGCGCGTCGGCCAAGGGATAAGCGGCGGAGACCACGGTGGCCCCGGCTTGCGCCAGAAGGCAGGAGATGATGCTGCCGCACTCCAGCGAACCGCCCACGAAGGCGCCGCCATGCAGATGGAGCGCGATGGGCGCCGACCGCCGCGCCGCATCGGCGCGATAGATGCGCACCAGCGTCCCGGCGGCGGGGCCGTCGGTGATGCGCTCTTCCAGGCAGGTGGCGACAAGCGGGGTGGACATGGGAGGGCCAATAGGGTGCGTGCCCGGAGCGGGGCACAGAAAACGACCTTGCGGGTCTGGTGCAGTGCGGCGAAGATAGATGCACTCTCTAGGTGAATAAAGCCGCAAAAAATGATTACATTATTCCCTGATAGGAATAATAATCCGATTTCTACCAGAGATTGTGGCCGGAAGGGGGAGTTTGATGGACCAGCTTGCCGCAATGCGGGGGTTCGTGAAGGTGGCCGAGCTGGGCAGTTTCAGCAAAGCCGCCATTCTCTTGGATGTGCCGAAGCCGAGCCTGACCAAGCAGATCCAGACGCTGGAGGCGCACCTCGCCACCAAGCTTTTGAACCGCACCACGCGGCGGGTCACCGTCACGCCCGATGGCGCTGCCTATTATGAGCGTGCGCTGCGCCTGCTAACCGATCTGGCCGAGCTGGACAGCGCCATGGCGCAGTCCCAGGCGACGCCACAAGGCCGCCTGCGCGTCGATGTCAGTGCCTCGCTGGCCAGTCTCGTCATCATTCCGGCCATCGCCGATTTTCACGCCCGCTATCCCGGCATCCAGATCGATCTCAGCGTCACCGATCGGCCAGTGGACCTGCTGGCGGAGAATGTGGACTGCGTGGTGCGCGCCGGCGTGCTCAGCGATCTGTCGCTGGTGGCCCGGCGGGTGGGCGATCTGCAGTTCGTCACCGCTGCTGCCCCCACGTATCTGGCGCGCCACGGCGCGCCCCGCGTTCCGGCGGATCTGGAAGGGGAGGGCCACACCACGGTCGGCTATCTCAATGCCCGCACCGGCCGCATCCATCCCATGGCCTTCCGCGATGATGCGGGACAGGAGTTCGACGTCGCCGGCCGCTATGCGCTGTCGGTCAATGACGGCAATGTCTATATGACGGCGGCCCTGATCGGCCTCGGGGTGATCCAGATTCCCACCTTCATGGGCCATCCGCATCTGGAGACGGGGGCGCTGGTGCCGGTGCTGACGGACTGGGCGGTGCCATCCATCCCGCTGCATGTGGTCTATCCGCCCAACCGGCATCTCTCCAACCGGCTGCGGGTGTTCGTGGACTGGATCTCCGGCCGGTTCGTGGGGCCGGATTTCGGCGCCCCCCAGCGCCGCTAGACTAAGCGCTGGCCGGCCGGGCCGGCGGCACCGGGGGGAGCCATCAGGTTGGCGCTCCGTTGCGCCAGCCAGTTCGGGACCTCGCGCCAGTCCCGACCGGTGAAATGCACGGCGCCCGGCTCTCCCAGCAGGGTCGCCAGGCGCGGATCGCACGCGACGGTGTCAGTCAGCGGCTCCCATTCCCACACGAACTGGCCGAGGGTTTCCATGGCCAGGCGGTAGCGCTCTCCCACCGCCCACAGCCCGGACAGCGCCCGCTCCTGTCCGTCGGCATCGCGATCACTGACGTCGCGCAGGCCTCCGTACCAGAGGGTGTCGCCGTCGGCCCCGCGGTCGACGCTGGCATTGCCGCGGATGGTCCGGATGCCGCGGTCGGGGTGGATGATGCGGAATTCCTGGCGCCACGTCGCTCCGATGGCCCCCGCTTGCCGAAAGCTGCGCTCCACGCCGACGGCGTCAACCGGGTGCATCCGGCGAAATACCTCGATGCCGGCGACTGACACCTGGCACTCCAGGCCGATCATCTGGGTGACGCTGGGGGTCAGAAAATGAAAGCCCGCCGTCCCGCTCCGCGCGTCCGTAGAACAGAACCTCGGAGATCCAGGAACCGGCGCGCGCCCAGGTCTCTGCCAGCTTATGGGGCGCTAGGCTATGTGGCTGAGGCAGCACCGTCGGCCAGTTCCTAGTCATGTCGACCTCTCGGCCCCGCAAACCTGAGAGGCGCGGCCTATTTGATGCAAGCGCATAGCATCCAGATATCGCGGCGCCGGCCGATTTTGGGCGCGGCAAACAGCGAAATCTCAGATGGCGCTCTTTTTAATAATCAACAAGCGCGTTTTTATTTGCGCTGTTCAGATCTTGCCGTCTCAGCGCGCGCGCCGGCCAAAGTATCGGCTTGGCGCAGGGCCGGAAACAGGCGCATCCACGCGAGGGCGACCAGGATGGTGCCGACGCCGCCGAGAATCCCCGCCGGCACCGCGCCCAGGAGGCCCGCCGTCATTCCCGATTCGAACTCGCCGAGTTGATTGGAGGTTCCAATGAATAAAGAGTTCAGCGCGTTGACTCGTCCCCGCATGTCATCCGGCGTAGCGAGCTGGACCAGGGAATGGCGGATCACCACCGACACATTGTCCGACGCCCCCAGCACCACCAGGGCGCCCAGCGAGAGATAGAGATTGGTGGAGGCGGAAAACACCACGGTCGCCACCCCGAAGGCGATGACCGCGGCGAACATCTTCAGGCCTACCCGCCGGTCCAGGGGGACACGCGAGAGCACCACCGCCATGGCCAGCGCGCCCACGGCCGGGGCGGAGCGCAACAGCCCAAGGCCCCAGGGGCCGGTGTGCAGGATGTCGGCGGCGAAGATCGGCAGCAAGGCGGTCACCCCGCCCAGCAGCACCGCGAACAGGTCCAGCGACAAGGTACCGAGGATCAGCGGCCGCGTCCGCACGAAGCTCACCCCAAGGAACACCGAGCGCAAGGTGATCGGCTCGCGCCGCGGCGGGGTGCGCTCCAGCCGGATGGTGGCCATGGCGGCGGCGGCGCCGAGGAAGAACACGGCGGAGAGCGCCAGCGGCGCCTTTGCCCCCAGCACATAGAGCAGGCCGCCGAGGGAGGGGCCGAGGATGGTGGCCGTCTGCATGGCAGAAGAGGAGACGGCGATCGCCTTGTGCAGGATGCGTTCGGGCACCAGGCCCGGCAGCAGCGCCGAGAGTGTGGGATGCTCGAAGGCCCGCGCACCGCCCAGCACCGCCACCGCGGCGAAGATGGCGGGTATGCTCAGGGTGTCGGTGGCGGCGCCGATGGCCAGGGCCGCCAAGGTCAGGCCTTCCAGGCTCTGGCAGACGATGACGATTCGCCGCCGGTCCACCCGGTCGGCGACCGTGCCCACCACGAAGGTCAGCAGCACCATGGGCATGAACTGAAACAGGCCGACAAGGCCGAGAATATAAGCGCTGCCGGTGCGCTCATAGACCATCCAGCCCACCGCCACCGCGGCGATCTGCGAGCCCAGCGCGGTGAGCACCCGCGAGATCCAGAAGCCCAGAAAGGCCGGATGGCGGGACAGGCGGTCGCTTTCAACGGCAAAGGTGGTCACGGCAATTCCCACGGCAGGCGGCGCGTGCCGGTGCCGTCGCTGCCAGCGGGACCCGCCGCGCGCCGGGACTTCAGGACGGCCTGATCGTATCTAGCGATGAATGCGCTGCTAAGAAACTGTTCCCTTACGCGAATTGGCGTTCACCCGCGGCCGGCCGGCCGACCGGCCGGCCGCCGCCGACCGGCCCTCGCGCGCTCAGGCCAAAGGATACTCCGCTTCCACCACATAGGGCCCGCCGCCCACGGAATCGCGGGAGGAATAGAGCACGAAGCGCGGCACGTGGAACGGCATGCTGCGATAGAGGCCGCGCACCGCCAGATAGTCGGCGACCTGTCGGGTGGACGCATCGCGCAGGCGGGCGAGGGTGACATGGGGCTTGAAATTGCGCTCCGGGGCCAGGCCCAGGCGCTGCATGATGCGCTCATGCTCCGCTTGCAGGTCCAGCAAGGCGCTATTGGCCTTCACCGCGGCAAACACGGCTCGTGGCTTGTGCCCCCCGAACTGGTCGAGGCCGTCGAGCACCAGGTCGAACGCCTTGCGGCGCACCTGCCCGAGCATCTGGGCGATGTCGCGGGCGAGGGCATCGTCCACGTCGCCGACAAAGCGCAGCGTCACATGGTAGAAATCCGGATCGATCCACCGCGCGCCGGAAATGCCGCCCCGCAGCATGGTGAGCCCCAGGCCCACCTCTTCGGGAATTTCAATGGCCGTGAACAGCCGAGGCATCAGAACCTCCGCGCGCCGAGGACAAGACGACACCAGTGAATGAGATTCGCGCCCCTGTGGGAAGCGTCCCGTCAGCGCACCGGCACCAGGATGTCGAGCAGCAGCTTATCCGGCGGGGTGGTGCGCGGGTCGGTGCGGTATTGCTCGATATAGAAATCCAGCGCCGTCACGCTGCGGGCGTCCAGATAATTGGCGATCTGCTCATAGGTATCGTCCATGTCGGCGAAGGAGCCCTTGTGGACGAACTTCAGCGCCTTTCCGGTGAAGGAGCTGGCCAGCTTCACCTCATTGCCGGGCTTGGCGGTGGTGGCGCCGGAAAACGGGATCTGCGCCTCAAACTCGAAGCCGGCATCGTCCGCCTGGGTGTAGACCACGAACACCTCACCCGCCTGGGTAAGGCCCAGCTTGGCCATCTCGCCTTGGATGATGTTCAGCGCCGCGACGATGGAATCAAAGCCTTCGTCCCAGCTGGAACTGCCGGATTTGACCGCCACCGGCACCGCGGCCATCACCACGCCCTCGCCGGTGAACACCGTCTGCGCCGGGCCGCCGACGACCGGGGGGGCCGGTTCGGCATGCGGCGGCATGACCGCGCCAGGTGCGCCGGGTGCCGGCGCCGCCGGAGGCGGAACCGCAGCGGCGGGGGGTGAGGGTGCGGGCGCGGCCGGTGCGGCCGGTGCGGGAGCCGGGGCAGCATCGGCCGCCGGCGGCGCGGCCGGCGTCTGGGCAATGGCCGGAGCTCCGGCCCACAGGCTCGCCGCCAGCAATGTGCTGGCCAGGGCTGGGGCCCCGCGCCATCCGCACCGCAAAGATCGCATCGCCCCGATCGTACCCATGGGATGCCTCTCCTGGGCGACCGGCCGGTCGCCGAACCTTGTGTTCGCCTGTCTCTAGCATGTTCTGCCGATCGTCCTAGGCCACCTTGGCGGCTTCCCGAGCGGCAAACACACGGCCGCTGACGCGGCAAGGGGTGGCGCAAGCGCCCATTCGCGCCATATAAGGGCCGACCCCGGCTCGATTTCCAGACATCCCATGCTCGCCCATCGCCCTTTTGTGAAGATGAACGGTCTCGGCAACGAGATCCTGGTGCTTGATCTGCGCAGCGAGCCTGAGGAGGTGTCTGCTGCGGCCGCGCGGGCACTGGCGCGGCCGGGCGTGCTGCCGTTCGATCAGGCCATGGTGCTCTATCCCCCGGAACGCGCCGACAGCGCCGGATTCGTGCGCATTCTCAATTCCGACGGCAGCGAATCGGGCGCCTGCGGCAATGGCACGCGCTGCATCGCTTGGCTGGAATCCGAGCGCACCGGCGCCCGCAGCATCCGCTTCGAGAGCCGCGCCGGGCTGCTGGACTGCACCATCGAGGCCGACGGCACGGTGACCGTGGACATGGGCGCCCCGCGTCTGGGCTGGGAGGACATCCCGCTCGCTCGCCCGGTGGCCGACACCAGCGCCACGCTGATCGAGGGCTTCGCCGCGCTGGGGCCGGCCAGTTTCGTCAGCATGGGCAATCCCCATGCGATCTTCTTCGTGCCCGATGCGGATGCGGTGGAGGTGGAGCAGGTGGGGGCGACCCTGGAGCACCATCCGCTGTTTCCCGCGCGCGCCAACATCTCCTTTGCCCAGGTGCTGAGCCCCGACCATATCCGCCTGCATGTGTGGGAACGTGGCGCCGGCCGCACCCGCGCCTGCGGCACTGCCGCCTGTGCTACCGCCGTGGCCGCCGCCCGCACCGGCCGCACCGGCCGGCGGGTGCGGGTGACGCTGCCCGGCGGCGATCTCACCATCGCCTGGCGCGCCGAAGACGATCACGTGCTGATGACTGGCCCGGTGGCGCACGAGTTTTCCGGCCTTCTGACCCCCGAGATGCTGGCCGAGGCGGCCTGAGCCATGCCTCTGGCCCCCGGCCTGACCGATGCCGCCCCGGCCGCGCCCGCGACCGCCGGCGTTGAGGTGATGACCTTCGGCTGCCGTCTCAATGCCTTGGACTCCGAGCAGATCCGCCGCGCCGCCACTGAGGCGGGGCTGGCGCGGACGGTGGTGGTCAACACCTGCGCCGTCACCGGCGAGGCGGTGCGCCAGGCCCGTCAGGCGATCCGCCGGCTCAAGCGCGCCCAGCCCGACACCCGCGTGGTGGTGACCGGCTGCGCCGCCCAGACCGAGCCGGCCACCTTTGCCGCCATGCCCGAGGTGGACCGGGTGATCGGCAATGGCGCTAAGGCGGCGCCTGCCACCTGGGCGGAAGCCCGGCGGGCGCTGGATTTCGGCGTCGCCGGCGAACAGCGCGTGGTGGTGGACGACATCATGGCGGTGCGCGAGACCGCCCTGCACATGGTGGATGGCCTCGACCGGCACACCCGCGCCTTCGTGCAGGTGCAGACCGGCTGCGACCATCGGTGTACCTTCTGTATCATCCCCTATGGACGCGGAAATTCCCGCTCCGTTCCCATGGGTGATACCGTCCGTCAGATCCGCACCCTGGTGGAGGCCGACCATGGCGAGGTGGTGCTCACCGGCGTCGACCTCACCTCCTATGGCCACGACCTGCCCGGCACCCCGAGCCTGGGCAAACTGGTGCGCACGATCCTGCGCCATGTGCCAGAGCTCCAACGCCTGCGCCTGTCCTCCATCGACAGCGTGGAGGCGGATCCAGACCTGCTGCGCGCCCTGGCGGAGGAGGAGCGGCTGATGCCGCACCTCCACCTCTCCCTGCAATCGGGCGACGACATGATCCTGAAGCGCATGAAGCGCCGCCATTCCCGTGGCCAGGCCATCGCTCTGGTCGCCGAGATGCGGCGGCTGCGGCCGGACCTGGTGTTCGGCGCCGATCTCATCGCCGGCTTCCCCACCGAGACCGAAGCCATGTTCCGCAACTCGCTCGCCCTGGCGCACGATTGCGGGCTGACCCATCTGCACGTCTTCCCCTTCTCGCCGCGTCCCGGCACACCGGCCGCCCGCATGCCGCAGCTCCCCGCGGCCACCGTCACGGCCCGCGCCCAGCGGCTGCGGGACGCGGGCAGGGCCGCCCTGCACCGGCATCTGGCCAGCGAGGTGGGCGTCCGGCGCCCGGTGCTGGTGGAGCGCGGCGGCATCGGGCGGACCCCGCATTTCACCCCGGTGCGTCTGCCCCGGCCCCTGGCGCCCGGCGCCATCCTCGATCTGCGCATCGCCGGCCACGACGGCACGCGCCTGGTGGCGGCATGACTGACACTCCTCCTCCGGAAAAGACCGGCTTCTGGCGTCGCCTCACCAGCGGGCTGGCGCGCACGGCCACCAACCTCACCTCGGGCATCACCGCGCTGGTCACCAAGCGCAAGCTGGATGCGGCGACCCTGGAGGAGCTGGAGGACCTGCTGATCCGCGCCGATCTCGGCACCGCCACCGCCGCCCGCATCGTGGAGGCGGTGGGCCGCGGCCGGCACGACAAGATGATCGAGCCGGACGAGGTCAAGGGCCTGATCGCCGCCGATGTGGAGGCCATCCTCACGCCGGTGGCCACCCCTTTGGTCATCGATCCCGTCCAGAAGCCCTATGTGGTGCTGATGGTGGGGGTGAACGGCTCGGGCAAGACCACCACCATCGGCAAGCTCGCCGCCCAGTGGCGGGCCGAGGGCAAGAAAGTGACGCTGGCCGCCGGCGACACGTTCCGGGCCGCTGCCATCGAGCAATTGAAGGTGTGGGGCGCGCGCACCGGGGCCCATGTGGTGGCCCGCGAATCCGGAGCGGATGCGGCGGGCGTCGCCCATGACGCCATCACGGAGGCCCGCGCCAATGGCTCCGACGTGCTGCTCATCGATACCGCCGGGCGGCTGCAGAACCGCACCGAACTGATGGCCGAGCTGGAAAAGGTGGTGCGGGTCATCAAGAAGCTGGCCCCCGGCGCGCCCCATGCGGTGCTCCTGGTGCTGGATGCCACCGTAGGCCAGAACGCCTTGACCCAGGTGGAAGTGTTCACCCGCCTCGCTGGCGTCACCGGCCTGGTGATGACCAAATTGGACGGCACGGCGCGGGGCGGCATCCTGGTGGCCATCGCCGCCAAGCATGGGCTGCCGATCCATCTAGTGGGGGTGGGCGAGGGGGCCGAGGACCTGCAGCCCTTCTCCGCCCGCGACTTCGCCCGCGCCATCGCCGGCCTGTCCTGACCGGCGCCTCCGCTTCGGGCGCCTGCGCTGTGAGCGCGGCTGACGCCTCCTGTGCATGGCGTCGCCCTGCGGTGCAGGCCTCGCTTGACAGCATGGGGGCTCAAACCCTAAATGGCGCCTCCCAAGGTACGGGGCCGTAGCTCAGATGGGAGAGCGCTGCAATCGCACTGCAGAGGTCAGGGGTTCGATTCCCCTCGGCTCCACCACGACCCTTCCCAGAAATCGCTGAAAAGCTAGCGTTCGTGCGGCTCGCCGCATGGGCGCTCTGCGCAAAGCCGCGCGCCTGTGGAACCAATTGGGTCACGGCGTGGAGGAGCGTCGCCTTCGGCCATGCCTATGACGCCACCAACCGGCGGATCGGGCAAGGCGTCAGCGCCGCCGGCTGGATCATTCCACCCTCCAGCCCTCTCAGAACCGGCTTCGTAGCGAATGCCGTCAATCAATACACCACCGTCGGATCGGCCCACCCGACCTATAACGGCAACGGCAATCTGACCTTCGACGGCGCGATGACTTAATAGCTACGATACGGAAAACCGGCTCGTCTGCGCCTCGGCGCCGGGCCTCTCAGCCACCTATGCCGATGATGGGCGCGGCGTGCGCAAGTCCAAGAGCCTGGAGAGCCTGGGCGGCGTCACCACCCTCACGGTGACGGGCGAGGCCGGAGCGCTGCTGATGGACTATGACGGGTCTCCCGTCGCGATCCGTCAATGGATGGTGCGAGATGCCGTCTTGCTCGGCACGGTGGCGCGGGTCAATCCCGCGGCGGGCCGGCGCACCACCTTCATCCCCGATCTGCAAGGCTCCATCATCGCGAGCCTCGGCGGGAGAACGAACGCTGGCCCGCCAAGCCCGACTCGCCTTTCAGAGCGTTCCCGACGGGCGAACTGCTTGAGCCAAGAATGCGTGCGCCAAGACTGCGCGTCGCCGCCAAGTGCGGCGCGCCCTACGGCGCGCCGAAATAGTTGGCCCGGACGGCCGCGCCGACGAGGTTAACGATCAGGCGCCCGGCCGTGATGCAGGTGATCTGGTTGAGGTCGGTGGCCGGCGTGATTTCCACCACATCCATGCCGACCACGCGCCCCTTGTTCACCAGGCCATGGATGAGGCTTCTGGCCTGCATGAAGGTCATGCCGCCCGCGCAGGGCGCGGCGACTCCGGGCGCGATGCCAGGCTCGAACGCATCCAGATCGACCGTGATGTAGTAGCGCCCCCCGGCGGGAATCCTGTCGAGCACATGCTGGATGCCACGCTCGTGAACGTCGTAGGCGGAGATGAGGTGGGCGCCATAGGCCTTGGCGGCATCGAACTCCTCTTGCCGTCCGCTCCCGCTGGCGTGAAGACCGATCTGGAAGATCTCGCCGATATGATCCATCTCCGATGCCCGGCGGATCGGGCTGGAGAGCCCGTGCGTGACGCCGTTGATCTCCTCCCGCCAGTCGAGGTGCTGGTCGATCTGGATCAGGGTGATCGGTCCCTCGCTGTCGAGCGCCTTGAGCACCGGGATCGGAATCGAGTGATCGCCGCCGAGGATGATCGGCATCGCGCCGGCAGCGATGATCTTGCGCACGACCTCTTCGGCCCGCTGGAGATGAGCCTTCAGCTCGCGCGGATCGGCGTAGACGTCCCCACAATCGACGGCGCGGATCGGCCGGTGATCATAGAGCGGGCCGCCAATGTCGAAATCATAGCGCTCGATGGAGCGGAGAATCCGGTCGGTCGCCCGGCGCATCGCCAGCGCGCCGCGGCTCTGGTCGCTCGCGATCTCGCCGAACGTGTAGGATTCGCCATATGGGATGCCGAGATAGGCGATATCCGCACTGAGCGCGTCAAGATCTGTGCAGGGCTCGGAATAGAGGAAGGTCCGATGCTCGGCCTTGGCGGGGATGGTCAATGGCATGTCCGTGGTCCTTATCGTCAATGTCGCCTGCGCCGCGGGCGACGGGCGAGCCCCTGAGGGGCGGGCGGGCACCGCCCGGCCGGTGGGCGTCAGTGTCCCAGGATCTTGCTGAGGAACAGCTTGGCGCATGGGTGCGCCGGTGCGATCAGATCCGGATCCTCTTCTCGAGATGCCTGCCGCACAGCGAGATCGAGAAGCAGATCACGAAGTAGATGGACGCCACGGCGCCATAGGCCAGGAACGGCTCGAACGTCGCGTTGGCGATGATCTGGCTCGCCCGGGTCAGCTCGACGAAGCCGACAATGGAGGCGAGCGAGGTGTTCTTCACGATCTGCACCATGAGGCCGACCGTCGGTGGGACCGACAGGCGCAGGGCCTGGGGCAGGATGATCAGCAGCATCTGCTGCCAGTGCTTGAGACCGAGGCTGGAGGAGGCTTCCCACTGCCCCTTCGGCACGGCGCGGATGCAGCCGTACCAGGTCTCTGTCAGATAGGCGCTGCTATAGGCCGAGAGGCAGAGGCTGGCGGCGAACAGAGGCGTCGTCTGCATGCCCAGCAGCGCCAGCCCGAAATAGACAAGGAAGAGCTGCATCAGCAGCGGCGTTCCCTGAAATACCTGAACGTAAAGCCGCACCGGCCGGCTGGCGACGCGAGGAACGGCGAATTGCAGGCTCAGCAGGACGAGGCTGACGGCCGCACCCCCGGCGAGCGCGATCAGCGAAAGATAGAGTGTCCACGGCACCGCGGCGAGCAGGTTGCGGAAGACATCCCATGTGGTGAAATCGTTCATCGCTCACCCACCGTGGCAAATTCCCCGTAGATGAAGCGGCGCCCGATCCAGGTCAGCAGTTCCCGGAAGAGGACGGCGAGGCCGAGGTAGATGAGGGTGACGACAATGTAGGCTTCGAAGTTCCTGAACGTCCGGCTCGCGATCAAGTTGGCTTCATAGGACAGCTCGGCGACCGAGATCTGGCTGCACAGCGCTGAAGCGAGCAGGATGATCACCAGCTGGCTGGTCATGGCGGGCCAGACGCGCTGGAGCGCCGGCGGAATGATGACGAGAAAGAACGCCGGGGCCGGCTTCAGCCCCAGGCTTCTGGCCGCTTCCAGCTGGCCGACGGGCGTCGCCTCGACCCCGGCGCGAATGATTTCGCAGGCATAGGCCGTGAGGTTGATCGTCAGGGCGACCAGCGCTGCCGTGACCGGATTCAGCCGCAGGCCGAGGGCCGGCAGCCCGAAGAAGATGAAGAAGATCTGGCCGAGAAACGGCGTGTTGCGGAACACCTCGACATAGCCGCGGATGAACCAGCGCAGGGCCTTCGGCCCCCACAGGCTCCCCCATGCGCACAAGGTGCCGAGACCCACGCCCAGAAACGATGAGATGAGCGTGAGCACGACGGTCATGAACAGACCATTGAGCAGGCTCGGCCAGCTGTGGAAGACATTGATGAACGATGAAAGGTTCATTCGGAAGACATCCGCTGATTGAGCCGATCAGGGTTCGCGTTCAGAAGGTCAGGGATCGGAACCTCCGCATCCAGATCGTCAAGGGTCTGCAGAAGTCGCCGCGCCGCGGGGTCGCCGAGAACGGGCTCCGCGCAGTGCAGGAATTTCGTGCGCAGGTAGGCAGGGGGCACGGGATTGCAGGCGGTTCCGAGCGCATGGGTCTGATCGCCGGAATAGGTGCGGCCATCGCTGAGGGACAGCACGACAAACGCCCCTTCCGGCGCCGCAGCGCGCCGTTCCGCGGTCCAGATCGGACTGCTCACCATGCGCACGCGCGCCATCATCGCGCGCAGCGCGGGACTTGCGAGGACATCGTCGCGCAACTGCTCCACGCCGGGCGCGCCGAAGCACAGGGTCGCTGCAATGGCAAATTCCATGCTGAACTGCGCCTCCCGCGGGATGGTTGGTGCGGCATATGTAAGGTTCCCCACCACGACGGGAGGGACATCGCACAGGACGCTCTCCACGTCGTCCGGCGACAGGCCCTCGTGCGCCATGATGGCGGTCACCACGTCGACCGCCGCATGCGAGGACAGGCAGATCGGAAATTTCTTGATGTCGATGCCGGGCGTCTCCAGGCGCCATGCGCGGCCAAGGTCGGCGAAAGCGGCGTGGTCGAAGGCGCCGTCGGTGTGAAGCGTGGCAAATCCGTTGGGATGGGTGAAGGGTTCGGCCGGGCCGCTGGCGCCGCGGGCCGCCAGAGCGGCGCATGTCAGGCCCGCTCCGCTGGCCTCGCCCGCAAGCAGCGCCTTGGCGTCGGTTGCGAAGCAGGTCTTGCTGCCGCCCGCGCCGGCCACGGCCAGCCCGATGCAGGCGCGCATCTGCCGCGCGTCGAGCCGCAACAGGTGGCCGGCCGCGACGCCGGCTCCGATCGGGCCCAGCAGGCCGGTCGTCCACCATCCCCTGTCATAGAGTTGCTGGCCGACCGCGGCGCCGACCGCATATTCGCACTCCGCACCGACAGTGATGGCCGTGATCAGCTCCGCGCCCGTCGCACCGGTCTCCTGTGCGATGGCGAAGGCCGCGGGGACGATGACGGCTGAACCATGGACGAAGCCGGCATAGCAATTATCGTCGAAATCGAGCGCGTGGGCCGCGGTCGCGTTGCAGAATGCCGCGCCGACGGCCGATGATCGGACGTCCGCTCCCCAGACGTCCGACCGACCCGCCGCATAGGTCCGCGCCGCGAACTGGCGCGCGGTGCCGGCCACCGGCGTGCCGGCGCCGGCGAGGGCGACGCCGACGGTGTCGATCACGCAAGCCGTCACGATCCGGCGGATGCGATCGGGAATGTCGCTGGCGGTCGCGGCTGAGGCCCAGTCCGACAGTCGCAGCGAGGGAGTGTGGGACGTGAGACTCATCGCGAACCGCCTGCACCCAGTGCCATCCGTACCGGTTCGTTAATCGGGGAGTTCGCCGGCCGGCGCGCCGAGCCACTTCACGGACAGCCGGTCGATCTCGCCATTGGCCTTGGCCTCGCGGATAATCCCGTTGACCTTGTCCAGCAGCCGCGTCTCGCCCTTTACGACGCCCACATAACAGGGGGAGTTCGCCAGCACGATCTTGAGCTCCAGATCGAGATTGGGATTGCGGCGCTTGATGGCGGCGGCGACGGGAGTGCCGGACGCAAACATTCCGGTCTGGCCGGACATGAACGCGGCGATGGTGCTGTTATTGTCCTCGAAGCGCTGGACGACCGCCTTCGGCGCAAGGTCCTGAAGCTCCTTGTCCTGCATGGAGCCCCGCGTCACGGCGATGGTCTGTCCGGACAGATCGGCATGGTCCTTGACCGGGGGCTCCTTCTTGCCGAATACCGCGTCGAAGAACGGCGAGTAGGCGATGCTGAAGTCGATCACCTTAGCCCGCTCCTCGGTCTTTCCGAGAGAGGAGATGGTCAGATCGGTCTTGCCTGACTGGAGATAGGCGACGCGGTTGGGCGCGGTGACCGGCACAAGCTCGACCTTCACACCGAGCTTCTCGCCAATCAGGTTGGCGACATCGATGTCCATGCCGCGCGGCTGCATATCCGCGCCGACCGAGCCGAACGGCGGGTAATCGGTCGGGACGGCGACCCGGATCGTCTTGCGGGCGACGATGTCGTCCAGCGCATCAGCGACGGCCGGAACAGCGCCAAGCGTCGCCATGAGTCCGATGGCGGCTGCGAACAGAATACGTGCGGTCATTGCCTACACCTTTATTGCCGGAAGGTTATGGTGTTGGAGAGGTTCGCGGGCGCGCCCGCGGACCCGTCATGTCAGGCCGGATCGAAGTGTATCGGGCACTCAGTCCGGAATGACGGCCGTCGCGTCGACTTCGACCAGATACTCGGTGCGGGCGAAGGCGGTGACGACGATGCCGGTCGAAACCGGGAAGACGCCCTTGAGCCAACGGCCGACGACGCGATACACGTCCTCGCGGTAGCGGGGATCGGAAATATAGATCGTCAGCTTGCAGATATGATCGAGCTGGCTGCCGCATTCCTTCAGCAGCATGTCGATGTTCTGCATGGCCTGTTCGGTCTGGCCCGCCACGTCGCCAATGCATACGCACTCAGAGGTATCGAGATTCTGCCCGATCTGTCCGCGCAGGTAGACGGTTGTTCCGCGAGCAATGACGGCCTGGCAGAGATCGTTGTCGATGCTCTGCTCGGGGTAGGTCTCTTTCGTATTGAACTTGCGGATTCGGGTGTGGGCCATCGCAGCATCCCTGATTTTGCTTGTACGCGCGCCTCATGAGTGGCCCCGAAACCGAGACCCTTCCGGAACCCCGCGCGGGTATTCTTACGAGCCCTGAGACTTTACGAACGCCGTAACATGGCGAAAAGCGATTTTTTTGCGACCCATGTTTCGTTTTTTGATATGTATCGCGCATGATGAAGCTGGATTTCGATGAGCGGGACCTTCGATCGCTGCGAGTGTTCTGCGTGGTTGCGGAGGCGGGCGGGTTTGCTGCGGCCGAAAAGCGGCTCGCCATGTCAAAACCCTCGATCAGCCGCCATGTCCGCGAGGTGGAAGCGCGCCTTGGGGTCAGGCTGTGCGAACGCGGGCGCCGCGGCTTTCGTCTGACCCCGGAGGGGGACGTGGCGCTCAATCTGGCCTCGGCTGCCTTCCAGGCCCTTGGCCGCATCCGGCCCGAAATCGACGCCGTTCACGGCATCTTGTCGGGGCGACTCGCGATCGGGATCGGCGAGCACACCTTGACTCATCCCGATTGCAAACTGCCTGAAGCCCTGACCGAAATGGGGCGTCTGGCGCCGGGGGTGGAGCCGCAGATTCTGGTGATGACATTTAACGAACTGGCGCAGTCGTTAAATGACGGTCGTGTCGACCTTATCATTCGCGGCAAGTATACGGACGATCGCGATTTCTTCCATGTTCCGATCTTTCGCGAGATCCATAGGGTTTACGTGGCAAATTTTGTCGAAAAGGCCAGAATACCCAGCCTCTCCCTGGTCTATCGCCAGCACCCCTATGTGGAGCACGCCATCCGCTCCGGACGGTACCACCGTGGCCCCAATGCGGCAGGGCTGGATTCCGTCGCCGCCATGATCGCGACCGGCTTTTACCAAGGCATGCTTCCGACCCATTATGGCGATCTCATCAAGAAAAGATTCAATCTGGACATAGAAGAGACCAGCCCTGTCTATCAGCATGAGGGATGTGCGATCTTTTCCACCGCACGCCCGATCAGTCAGAGAATAAAGGTCTTCTTAAACATACTGAAGCGTGTCCACTCTTTTCGGTCTTAGAAGTAAATATACGCTTGTGACTTCGGTGCGTAACCCAATAAATGCTTCGACTCCCGAAGGTTGGGGTGCTTATTTCATTCCTCTCGGCTCCACCACCCCGCGCACATTTCCCCTTCCATGATGGTGATCGCGGCCTTGGGTTGCCCGGCCGCGCATGGTCTGCATTGGTGGGCAGCGGGCCGGCGCGCCCGGCGGAGGTCTCCGGACGGTGCCCTGCGCCAAGACCGGGCGCATGAGCCGCCCCGCCTTGGGGTGACGCCGGTCAGTCCTTGATGCCGGTGATGGAGGCGGTCATGGCGCGCGGGTCGCGCACCGGCCAGCGGCCGGCATCCACCTGGGCCAGGAAGGCGGAGAGGATGCGGTTGTATTCATCCGGCTCTTCCAGATTGATGGCATGCCCGGCATTGGGGATGACCGAGAGCGCTGCGCTGGGAATAGTGCGCTTCATCAGGATACCCGGGGTGAGGCAGGGCCAGTCCTCGTCGCCGGTGATGATGAGGGTGGGCACGGTGAATTTTTTCATGTCCTCCACCAGTTCATAGAGCGAGGGCCGCTCGCGCTGCACGCCGCGCTGGGTGTTGGCAGAGCCAAGGGCGGAATGCTCCGCCAGCATCTGCTTGAACTCCAGGAAGCCGCGCAGGTCCTTGTTCTCGAACTGCACCCGTGTCGGGCCATAGGCGTACTTCTCGGCGAAGGCAGCCATGCCCGACGTGCTGATGAAATCGCTGATGACGTCGGACTCCGCCTGGAAGCGCGGCCGCTGCTCCAGCTCCGCCCCATAGCCACAGCCGCCGATGCACAAGGACAACGCGCGGTGATGGTGGCGGATGCCGAAATGCAGGGTGGCAAAGCCGCCCATGGACAGGCCGATGACGTGGGCTTTCTCGATGCCGAGCGCATCCATCACGCTGGCGATGTCATCGGCGGCGCGATGCTGGGAATAAGACGCGGATTCCGGCGGCACGTCGGATGGCTCGAAGCCGCGGGCATTATAGGCGATCACCCGGTAGCGCTTGCCGAAATGACGGATCTGCGGCTCGAAGCTGCGCAGGTCGCCGGCAAATTCATGCACCAGGATGACCGGAATGCCGCTGCCGGCTTCCTCGTAATACAGCCGGACGCCGTCGTCGGTGATCGCATAGGCCATGGGGAACTCCTGAGGTGACGCAAGGGAAGAAAGGGCCGCGGAAAGCGAGGGAGATCAGGGCGCGGCCGGCTGCGCGCTGCGGTCTTCGGCCAGCCAGGCCTGGGTGGCATCGTCCCCCAGCACCCGCGCGATCACCCGGTGGGCATAGCGGATCATCCGCACCGCGCGGCGGCGCGCCAGGTCGGCCTTTCCCGCTGCCATGGCATCGAGCACGCCGGCATGCCCGTCATAGGCCAGGGCCTGCATCTCCTGGGTGCGCTGGTGGGCGAGGTAGCGATAGCGCAGCGCCTGCTTCTCGATGCCCGAAACCATGCGCACCAACGTGTTGTTGCCGGAGGCCGTGTGCACCGCGCGGGTGAAGGCGACGTTATGGTCAAAGAAGGCGCGCACATCGCCGGCTTCCCGCGCGGCGCGCATCTGCTCCAGCAATAGGGCGAGCCGGGCGATCCCCGCCGGTTCGGCGATCCGGGCGGCCTCTTCCGCCACCAGCCCTTCCAGGGCGCCACGACATTTGTAGACCTCGTCCAGATCCTTCTGGTTCATGGGCGACACCCGCACGCCGCGCCAGGCGGCGCGCACGATCAGCCCGTCCGCCTCCAGCATCTGGAACGCCTCGCGCACCGGCGAGCGGCTGACCCCGAACACGGCGCACAGATCCTCCTCGATCAGGCGCGTGCCGGGGGGCCAGTGCAGGAAGATGATCCGGTCGGCGAAGGCGCCCGCCACCTCGGCGCCGATTACCTTGGGGAGCTTGAACGGCGCTGAGGCGGGGAGCGGCGGAGGCGATTTCATGAAAGGTCCCACCACAGCATCCCGGATCGCGACGCGCCGGGGCCGACGGATGCTGCGGCCCGCCGAGGGTTGGCGCGACGGGACGGAGCGGACGTGCAGACAGGGGTCGCGCACCGAGCCCGAAACAGGATACAGTATACTATCGACAATCTGGAAAGGCCAGGGCGACCCGCATCCGCCGACCGTCTCGCGGTGGGGAGCGCGACCCCTGCGCCCTGTCCGTGCGCCATTCCCGAAGGAGCATCCCGGACCATGAGCCAAGCCGAGACCCCCGCCGCCGACCGCGCCGACGCGATCGCTTCGGTGGACTGCTTTCCTGCGCTCTTGCCTCTGCGCAAGCCGCTCGTCATGTCCACCTATCGCATCGACGACGGCCCGGTCCTCTATGTCCGCATCCGCGCGACATGCGGTGCCGAGGGCTGGGGCGAAGCCGCGGCGAGCCCGGTGATGTCGGGGGAAACGCTGAAGGGCATGGTGGCGGCCATCGACGGCATGATGACGCCGCAGCTTCTGGGCCGCAGCGCCCATGACCGCGCCGGGCTCGGCCGGCAGTTGCGGGGCGCGATGTATGGCAACACCGGCGCCCTGGCCGCCGTCGACATGGCCCTGCTGGATCTGGCCGCCCGGCTGCGCGGCGTGCCCGCGGTGGATCTGCTGGGCGGGGCGGTGCGCCGCGCCGTGCGCCCGCTCTGGCTGATCGGCGGCACGGGTGACGCCGCCCGCGACGTGGCAGATGCGCTGGCGCTGCATGCCCAGGGATTCCGCGCCTTCAAGCTCAAGGTGGGGGTGGCGCCGCTGGCCGGCGAGATCGAAAGCGTGCGCCAGTTGCGGGCGGCGCTGGGCCCCGACTGCCTGATCGCCGCCGACGCCAACATGGGCTGGGATGTGCGCGCCGCCATCCAGTTTGCCGTCGCCGCTGCGCCCTATGACCTGGCCTTCCTGGAACAGCCCACCGCGCGCGGCGACCTGCCGCGCCTGGCGGCTGTGGCGGCAGCCTCCCCGGTGGCCATCGGCGCGGATGAGAATATTCATGGGGTGTCCGACATCCTGGCGCATGTGCATCTCAAGGCCATCGGCGGCATCAGCCTGAAGACCATCAAGCTCGGCGGGATCTCGCCTCTGGTGGCGGCGGCGGGGCTGTGCGACGCCCTGGGGCTCAGCGTCAACCTCGCCATGATGATGGAATCGAGCCTCGCCAGCGCCGCCTTGGTGCATGCGGCCTGCGCCATCCCCAATGTGGACTGGGGCCTCAGCCTGGGACACCTGTGGCTGGCGGAGGATCCGGTGGCAGACCCCATCGTCTGCGTGGATGGCATGGTCCACTGCCCGCCGGGGCCGGGACTGGGGGTGACGGTGGACGAGGCCCGCATCCGCGCCCGCGCGCCGTGAGCGGGCGATCAGCAGGCGCCTGCCGGGGGCAGGCCGTGGAGCGGCTGCCCTCCGCTCCCCGGTTGCCGTGCCGGAGCCTCAGTTGCCTCAGGCCCCGGCTCTGACCTGTCAGGACTTGGGCAAGGTGTAGGTGACCGCTGCCGGGCTCACTTCCTTCAGCAGGTTCGGATAGATGAAATTCGGCCAGTCCACCGGCTTGGCCAGCTTCTTGGCGTCCTTGAGCTGGCCTTCCATGATGACGAAATTGGCGATCGACCCATCGTCGATGCGCATGTCGCAGCGGATCTTCTTCATCAAGGTGTTGGTCAGGTCCTTGTCCAGCTTGAGAAAGGTGGACACATGGCCCGCCGCCGCTTCCGGATCCTTGGTGACCAGCGCGCACGCCTCCACCAGCGAGCGCATGAAGGCCACGCCGGTCTTGGGGTTTTTCTCCGCCCAGCCCTTGTTCACATAGATATAGACCCGGGCATTGATGATGCCGTCGTCGCTCTGCACGATCTTGGCGCCGGGGATGGAGGTGGTGGCGCGGGTCAGCCACGGCTCCCAGCTGGTGAAGGCATCGATATTGCCGCGCTCCATGGCCGCGATCATCTCCGGGGCTTCCACCTGGATGATCTTATAGTCGGCGGGATTGAGCTTCAGCTTGTCCACCATGGCCAGCCAGAACACTTCGCTGCCGGAGCCGCGGGCGATGCCGATCCGCTTGCCCTTGAGTTGCTCCAGGCTGTCATAGCCCTTGGCCACCATGCCGTACCAATTGTTCATCTTGGTGCCTTCGGCGGCCACCACCACATTGGGATCGATGTTGAAATTCTGGATCCCCGCCGCCTCGGCGCCGAACGCCGACTGGATCTGGTTCTGGATCACGAAGGCCACCATGGCCGAGCCGCTGGGCCCGGTGTTGAGCTGCACGTCCAGGCCGTTCTTCTCGAAGATGCCGGCCTGCTTGGCCACGTAATAAGCGGTGAAGGAGGGGTCCACCCCCGTGCCGATGGTCATTTTGACGGTCTCGGCGGCCAGAACCGGGCCGGCCATCATCAGGCCCGCTACGGCGGCGGCCGCGCCGAAAACTGTGGTCCGCTTGTTCATGCGTGATCCCCTTTTTGTTCTGGACGTCTGAGGTGCCGCCGCACTTTGCGTGCGGCGTTCTTTGGAAGGCTCGGGTGGCGCTCACGCCACCGGAGAAAAGCGCCCCGCAAAGCGGAAGATGGCCCAGCGGAACAGCCGGTCGCTGGCAAAGCCCAGCAGGCCGAGGCAGAACAGCGAGACGAAGATCTCGTCCACCAGCATGAACATGCGCCCGTTCCACAGCATCACCCCCAGCCCCTCATTGGCCGAGATCATCTCCGCCGCCACGATGGTGGTGAAGGAATTGGCCATGGCGAGGCGCATGCCGGTGAGGATGAACGGCACCGTGGCCGGGAGGCTCACGTAGAGGAAGATCTGCCAGGGCTGCGCGCCCAGCGCCTGGGCCGCGCGCACCTTGTTGGGCGCGATGGCGCAGACGCCGGCGGCGGTGTTGAGAATGACGATGAACACGGTGGCGTAGATGATGAGGAAGATCTTGGATTCCTCGCCGATGCCGAACCAGATCACCGCAATGGTGATCATCGCCACCGAGGGGATGAACCGCAGGAATTCGGTCCACGGCTCCATCAGGAGGCGGGCCCATTTGAAGCTGCCGATGGCCAGGCCGATGGGGATGGCGATCAGCGAGCCCAGGACGAACCCCACCAGGATGCGCAGCAGGCTGGCGCCGATATTGTCGAACAGCACGCCGCTGAGCGCCAGTTGGAAGGCCTTCTTCAGCATCGCCATCGGCGGGGGGAACAGCAGCGAACCGACGATGTAGACCGAGGCCACATGCCAGGCGATGAACAGGGTCAGGAAGCCGAACAGATGCGGCCACACCGCATGGACGAACCGCACCGCGCCGGCGAGGAACGCCGGGCGCGCCGGGCGCACCGGCAGGGCTTTGGGATAGGTGCCGTTGTGAGATGCGCTCATGCTGCCACTCCCGCCGTGGCCTTCGCCACCTCATCCCGGATCATGTTGTAGACCTGGTTGAAATACTTCGCGTATTCAGGATCGGTGCGGTCGCGCTCGCCTTGCAGGCCGATCTCCACCACATCCCGCAGCGTCCCGCCGGGACCTGCCGTCATCACCCCCACGCGGGTGCCCAGCAGGATCGCCTCGTCCACATCATGGGTGATGAACAGCACGGAGCTGCGGGTGGCCTGCCAGATCTTGCGCAACTCGTGCTGCATGATCATGCGGGTCTGCGCATCGAGGGCGCCGAACGGCTCGTCCATGAGCAGCATCTTCGGCTGGTTGACCAGCGCGCGGGCGATCTGGATGCGCTGCTTCATGCCGCCCGAGAGTTCGGCGGGATATTTGTCATGCTGGCCGCGCAGGCCCACCAGGGTGAGCGCCTCTTGCGCCCGCTCCCGCCGCGCCGGCATGGGCACGCCGCACATGCGCAGGCCGAACTCGATATTCTCCAGCGCGGTGAGCCAGGGATAGAGGGAATCGTCGCCCTGAAACACCACCCCGCGATCCCGCGAGGGCCCGCGCACCGGCTTTCCGTCCAGCAGGATCTCGCCCTGGGTTGGGCTCTCGAAGCCGGACAGCATGCCCAGAACCGTGGTCTTGCCGCAGCCGGACGGGCCCAGTAGGCAGAAGAACTCGCCCTGCTCGATCTCCAGATTGAAGCGCTGCACGGCCACCGAAAGCCGCCCGTTGCGCGGCGAGATGAAAGACTTCGTGACGTCTCGCAGTTGGATGAATGCCATTGCTGCTCACCCTCTTGTCGTCCGGCCGGACGATGCCGCCGGGGCGCGGATCTGCCTGTGGCTGAGGGGCTCGCCCCCAGGATGACTGATGCTCCCCTGGCGGCCGGCTGCGCGCAGGTGGGGAGACCTGCCGCAGTCATTCAAATTCCATGCCATTCAATCGAGTAAACTGGGAATGGGCGGATGTAATCTGGTCGTTATTCTAAAATAGAGGCGTGTTGATCCGTGCAGTGGCTGCGAGCCTCCGCGCTTATGCAGTCATAATTCAGGCTACGTCAGGTGCCGCGCGCGCGGCTCAGCCTAGAACATAGCCGCCGTCGGCAATGACAGTCTCCCCGGTTACATAGGATGCCGCGTTCGACGTCAGCATCAATGCCATCTTTGCGATCTCTTCTGCGGTACCCCAGCGCCCGAGCGGCACGCGGGAGAGGCCGCGATCGCCTTGATAATCGGCACGTGCCGTTTCAACAGTCATTCGGGTGATGGAGCGCCCCGGCGCCAGGCACAGCACGCGCACATGCGGGCCCCATTCCACCGCCAGCGCGCGGGAGAGCTGCGAGACTGCCGCCTTGGCGGCGGAATAGACACCGCGGCCTTCGGCGCCGCAGAAGGCCGTCTGCGAGCTGATGGACAGCACCACGCCGCGCTGGCGCGCCACCATGCCCCGGCCGATCTGCTGGGTCAGGCGCATCACGCCGATGAAGTCCACTTGGACCAGTCGGATGGCATCTTCGATGTCGGTCTCCAACAGCGGCTTGGCCACCAGAATTCCGGCATTGTTCACCAGCACATCCACCTCTCCGGCCTGCGCAGCCAGCGCATCGATGGAGGCGATTTCGCCCTGGTCGAAGACGATGGCTTCGGCTTTCAGCTGATCCGCCAGGGTCTGGAGCGGCGCCGCCTCGCGGTCCGCCAGCACCAGGGTGGCACCATGCGCTGCATAGAGCGCCGCCATCGCCGCGCCGAAGCCGTTGGCGGCGCCGGTGACGAGCACGCGGCGGCCGGTGAAATCGAAGTCCTGCGCGAGGCTCATGTGGGCGAGGCTCATGGCGTCATCCTCTGTTCGACCCAGGCGCGGGTGCGGGCCGCCCCCTCCGCAAGGCTGGTGGCTGGAGAAAAGCCGAGGTCCCGCCGGGCGGCGTCGATGGACAGCGGGCCCAGCGCGAACGTGTTCCAGGACAGGCCCGCCGCGTCGCGGACCAGACGCGCGCTGGGTACCGCGGCGCGCACCCCGGCCAGGATCTCGTCCAGGCTCTGGGTGCAACCGGGCGCGATGTTGTAGGCGGTCTGCGGCAGGGCGGGGGCATCCAGCGCGGCAAGCACGGCGCCCACCACATCATCGACGAAGATATGCTGCCGGGTCTGGGCGGGATCATCCTTGATGCGGGTTTCGCGCCCTGCCAGACCATCCTCCACCAAGGTGCGGATGACGCAGGCGGTGATGCGGCCGGGGCCGTAGCAGGACGCCACTCGCAACGCCACCGCATCCACCCCGTGCTCGGCGCGGAAGGCCCCGATCAGCGCTTCGCCGGCGGCCTTGGTGGCGCCATAGACGGTGTCCGGACGCAGCACGGCATCTTCGCTGACCGGCTGCAGATCCGGCTTGGGGCCATAGGCCATGACGGAGGAGAACCACACCACCCGTTGCAGCCGATGGATGCGGGCGGCTTCCAGAAGGTCGGTGAGGCCCTGGAGATTGATGGCGCAGATGCGCGCGGGGGCATCGCGCATGACCATGGGCCCAGAGATGCCGCCCGCATGGATGACCGCCGCAATGCCATGGCGCACGATGACCTCATGCCAGCGGTGCGGGTCGGGCAGATCGTGATGCAGCATCGGGAAGGGCACGCCGGGGACCGCGGCGGCATCCATGCCTACCACGGGGCGGCCAGCGGCATGCAGCGCGCGCGCCACCGCCCCGCCCAGCAGGCCCGAAATGCCGGTGACGAGAATGGGAGCCTCGCTCATTCGGCGGCCTCCGCATAGACCACCAGCGGGCGCACGGCGGATAGCACCGCGCGCAGTTCGATGCGCGCGCCCACGGCCGATTTCAGGATGTCGAGGCTCCGTGCATCGCAGGGCAGGGTTCCGGGCGCCACCCGCGGATCGATGCGCACCCAGCCGCGCAGGGCCGCGGCCAGGCGGGCGTCGATCTCCACCAGATCGTCGGCGCGCACCCCCAGGGTGGCGGCGTCGGTGGGGTGGATGCGCATGACCCGGCGCCGGCTCACCGCACCGGCCTCATAGCCCGCCTCCTCCGCCACCGCCGTGAGGGCAAAGCGGGAGGTTCGCAGGCGTTTGCGCAAGGCGGTGGTGCCGGCGACGTCGGCCGTCCCGGTCTTGGTGAGCACCACACCATAGAGGGTGCGGGCGGCAGCTTCCGAGACATAGCCTTCGTCCACGTCATGGGCGACGCGGTCCATGTCCCGCTCCAGCGGGTCGCCATAGCCGCCGCCGCCGGCGGAGCGCACCACCACCATGGCGCCGGCCTCCATGGGATAGCCGCCCACCTTACCCGGGGTGTCGAAATCCTCGATCACTCCGTTGCGGTCGATCCAGGCGCCCACCGGGAAGCCGGACAGCCCGCCCCGCACGCCGAAGGCCGGGACGACGGCGCCGTCGGAGAGCAGGGAATAGCGGGTGTCGGGCACCAGGGTGCGCAGGCCGCGCTGCATGGCCAAGCCCCCGCGGGTCTTGCCGGCGCCGCCGGAATCGATCGCGAGACGGGAGGATTCCACCAGCAAAGGCATCCGCAATTCAATGACTTCAGTGGATTGCACCGTGACCAGGTCACCCCAGTCGATCGGGGCCATGGCGCTGGGGCCGTCGTCTTCGGCAAAGGCGCCGTTGCCCCCCGCCGACCATTCGTAATGCACCCATTCGCGGCCGGTGCGGGGATCCAGGCCGCCCAGCAAATTGTGGAAGGAGGTGCGGCACAGATCGCCCGCCACCTGGTCGGGCGCCACCTGTGACAGGGCGCCGATCATGGTGGCGATGACCCGTTTGCGGATCTCCCCATGGGAGCCCGCCGGGGCCGGCCGCGCCACGTTGACGATGCTGGCCGGCGGGGTGATGACCTCGATCGGCCGGAACGAGCCCTGGTTCAGCGGCGCCTTTGGATCAAACACGGATTTCACCGCAATGAACACCGAGGCCGATGTCACCGCGGCCGTGGAGTTCACCGGGAACGGGACCTGGGCGGAAGCCCCTGTAAAATCAGCGATCATCGTGTCGCCGGCGATGGTCAGCTTGAGCGGAAGCAGCAGCGGTTCGAACACACCGCCCATGTATGTCTCAAGATAATCCTCGTAATAGAACACACCGTCCGGCAAAGCCGAGATGCAGGCGCGCATGCGCGCCTCGGCGCGGTCCAGATCCACCTTCACTGCGGCCAGCAGCAGGTCGACTCCATAGCGTGCGCACAATTCGTGGATGCGTTTCTCGGCCACCCGGCAGGCGGCGAAGGAGGCATTGAGGTCGCCTAGCCGCTCCTCGGGCACCCGCATGTTGGCCAGAAGCAGATCCTGCGCGGCTGCGTTGGTGACCCCGGCCTCAATGATCTTGATGGGCGGAATGCGGATGCCTTCCTGATAGATCTCGGTGGCCTTGCCGGACATGCTGCCCGGCACCATGCCGCCCACGTCCGCCCAATGGGCCCGCACCGCCGGGAAGAAGATCAGCCGCCCGTCCTGGAACACCGGATAGATCACGGTGACATCGTTGAGATGGGTGCCGCCGGTATAAGGATCGTTCACCAGGATCACGTCGCCGGGCTTCAAGCCGGCGCCCAGCTTCTCCATGGCGGTGCGCACCGACCAGGGCAAAGGCACCACATGGGAGCCGATGTCCTCCGACTGGGCCACCACCTGGCTGTCGGGGGCGAACAAGCCGCAGGAGAAGTCCTTGGCGTCGTAGATCGCCACGGAACTGGCGGTGCGGCACACGGTGGCGCGCATCTCGCGCACCGTGGAGATCAGCGCCTGGGTGAGGATTTCAAGAGTGATGGGATCGATGACCACGGGCGCGTTCCTCACTGGCGGCGCAGGATGAGACAGCCGATGGCGTCCATCTCGACGCTCCAGCCGGGCGGGACCACGGTGGTGGAGCCGCCCTCCTCGATGAGGGCGGGTCCATCCAGCGGCACCGCGGCCGGCAACAGGTCGCGATCCAGCACCGGGGTGTCGTGGGGCACGCCGCCGAACACCACTTCGCTGGTGCGTCGGTGGGCAGCCGCCAGGTCCCGCCCCACGGATGACACGCGGGGCAGAGTGGGCTTGTCCGACAGGCCCCAGGCGGCGACCCGATAGCTGACGATCTCGATGGGGGCGAGCGTAGTGGCGCCGTAGCGGGCGGCATAGACGGCGCCGAAGGCGTGCTCCAGCTCCTCCATCTGCGCCAGGTCCAGCGACACCGGCACGGACAGCTCGAACGACTGCCCGTAATAGCGCATGTCCAGGCTGGCGGCGAAGCGGCGGCGCTCGGGGCCATAGCCGGCACCGTCCAGTTCGGCCTCCGCCGCATCCACCAGGGTTTGCAGATGGGTGCGGATGGTGTCCACCGACAGGTCGCGGGTGAGGCTGACCTTGGTGCGCACCAGATCGCGCCGCAGATCGGCGATCAGCAGGCCCAGCGCAGAGAAATTGCCCGGCAGCGGCGGCACCAGGATGGTGGTCATGCCCAGTTCGTCCGCCACGTCCGCCGCATGCAGCGATCCGGCACCGCCGAACGGCAGCAGCGCGAAATCGCGCGGATCGATGCCGCGCATCACCGAGATTTCCTTGATGGCGCCGGCGAGGGAGACGGCGGCGATCTTCAGGATGCCTTCGGCCATCTGCTCCAGGCCAAGGCCGATCTCGTCCGCCAGGCGGCCCACGGCGGCACCGGCGGCATCGCGATCCAGCCGGATTTGGCCGCCCAGGGGCTGATCGGTGCCGAGACGGCCCAGCACCACATTGGCGTCGGTGATGGTCGCCTCCAGGCCGCCGCGGCCATAGGCGGCAGGGCCCGGCACGCTGCCGGCGGAGCGCGGCCCCACGGTGAGGAAGCCGCCGGAGGCCCGGCTGGCGATGCTGCCGCCGGCCACGGCGATGGTGTGGATGTCGATCTGGCGGATCTTCACCGGAAAGGCGCCCACGCGCCCTTCCGTGGTCATGCCGAAGGCGCCGCCGCGCACCAGGCAGACATCGGTGGAGGTGCCGCCCATGTCGCAGGTGATGATGTCGGGAAACAGCGCCACCGCGCCCACATGGGTGGCGGCGATGACCCCGGCGGCCGGGCCCGACAGCATGGAGAGCACCGGCAGATCCTCGATCTGCCGCGCCGGCAGCGAGCCGCCGTTGGAGGTCATGATGGTGAGCGGGGCGGTCATGCCCGCCGCCGCCAGCCGGGCGCGCAGATCGCCCACATAATGGCGCATGCGCGGGGCCACATAGGCATTCAGCGCAGTGGTGGAGAAGCGCTCATATTCGCGATATTCCGGCAGCACCTGGGCGGAGGTGGCGATGATCGCGTCCGGCAGGTGGCGGGCCAGGATCCGCGCCACGCGCAATTCGTGGTCGGGATTGGCATAGGAATGCAGCAGGCAGACCGCCACCGCCTCATAGCCGTCCCGGGCCAAAAGCCGCGCCAGTTCTTCCACCTGCGGCTCGTCCAGCGGGCGCAGCACCGAGCCATCCACCCGCATGCGCTCGTCCACCTCGAAGCAGTGCGAGCGGGAGACCAGCGGCCGCAAGGGCGGCGCCTTGATGTTGTACATGTCCATGCGGTTGCCGCGGCCCACCACTAGCACGTCGCGATGGCCGCGGGTGAGCAGCACCGCCATGCGCGGGCCGTTGCGCTCCAAGGCGGTGTTGGTGGCCACCGTGGTGCCATGGACCATGCGATCCAATTGGGCCGCGTCCAGGCCCAGGCTGGTGATGCCGGTGAGGATGCCATCGGCCTGATTGCGGGGCGTGGACGGGGTCTTGCGCACTTCGAGGCTCGAAGTGGCGGGGTCGAACAGGACGAGGTCGGTAAAGGTGCCGCCCACATCGACGCCGAGCCAGGACATGCGTGTCTCCTTGAAGGACGGCTCTTGAAAGGACGGCGCCGCGCGGGCGCCGCATCGGTGGCGGTCGGGCGCTGGCCTCAGCGGCCGACGAACTGGGGCCTGCGCTTCTCCAGGAAGGCGCGGGCGCCTTCGCGGTAGTCTTCGCTCTCCATCGCCGCGTCCATCAGGGCATTGATGTGCGCTTCGCGCACCTCGGTGGTGCCGCTGGAAATGGCTTCCAGGATCACTTTCGAGCCGGCGATGGACAAAGGCGCCTTGTCGGTGAACTCGCGGGCGAATGCCTGGGCGGCGTCGAGCGCGCGGCCGTCGGCGCGGATGTCCACGAGGCCCATCTGCACACAATCGCCAATTTCGAAAAAGCGTCCGGAGAACAGCACCCGCTTGGCATTGGCCAGCCCCAACTGGCGATGCAGCAGGCTGCAGTCCAGCGGGCTGTAGATGATGCCCAGCTTGGCGGCCGGAATGCCCATGCGGGCGGTGTCGTCGCCGACCCGGAAGTCGCAGGCCAAAGCCAGCCCGCAGCCGCCGCCCACGCCGAAGCCGGAGATGGCGGCGATGGTGGGGCGGGGAAAGTCCCGCAGCGCGCAGGTGGCGCGCTCGGTGGCTGCCTCATAGATGCGGCCGCTCTCGGCATCGGCGCGCACGGTGGCAAATTCGGAGATGTCGGCGCCGGCGCAGAAATGCGCGCCGGCCCCGGTCAGGATCACCACCCGCACCTCGGGGCGCGCCTTGAGATCCAGGAACAGGGCTTCCAGCGCGGTCCACATGGCCAGCGAGACGGCATTGCGGCGGGCCGGCCGGTTGAGGGTGACCAGCGCCACGCCGTCAGCGTCCAGGTCCAGCAGAATATCCGTGCCAAGCGTCACCGATCCGCCCCCTTGATAAACCGGATGAACCCGATGTCAGCCACTATGCTGGAAATCCATTTCGTGTACAATGTACAAAATCGGACAGTAAGGAGAGATCGATGCCTGGAGCCTTGGAAGGCTTGCGTGTGCTGGATTTGTCGAGCCATCTCTCCGGTCCATACTGTGCCATGCTTCTGGCCGATCATGGCGCCGACGTCATCAAGATCGAGCGGCCGGGCAGCGGCGACGAGGCCCGTGGCATGCCCCCTTATGTGGGCGGCGAGGGGGCGCCCTTCATGCTGTGGAACCGCAACAAGCGCTCCATCGCCATCGACCTGAAATCCGAGACCGGGCGCGCCGAGCTTCTGGCCCTGGTGGATGACGCCGACATTCTGGTGGAGAATTTCCGCCCCGGCACGCTGGCCCGGCTGGGGCTCTCCTATGAGGCGCTCTCCGCCCGCAATCCGCGCCTCATCTATGGCGCCATCTCCGGCTTCGGACAGACCGGCCCTTATGCGGCGCGCGGCGGCTTCGACCTGGTGACCCAGGGCATGTCCGGCCTCATGAGCGTCTCCGGCGCCAAGGACGGGCCGCCGCACCGTTTGCCCATCGCCATTTCCGATGTGGCCGCCGGCATGTTCCTGGCGCTGGGCATCCTCGCCGCGGTGGAGGCCCGCCATCGCATCGGGGTGGGCCAGATGGTGGAGACCTCGCTGCTGGAATCGGCCCTGTCGCTGGGCGTCTACGAGGCGGCCCATGTGTTCGCCACCGGCGAGCGCCCGGCCCGTCTGGGCCAGGCCCATCGCGGCAGCTCGCCCTACCAGATCATCGGCACCTCCGACGGCTGGATAACCCTGGGGGCCGCGCAGCAGAATTTCTGGGAGCGCATGTGCGACATTGTCGGTGTGCCGGAGTTCAAGACCGACCCGCGCTTCCGCACCAATGCGGACCGGGTGGCGCATAACGACCTGCTGATTGAGCTGCTGCAGGCCAAGTTCAGCGGCAATACCACGGCGCATTGGCTGGCGGCCCTGGACGCCGCCGGCATTCCCTGCGGCCCGGTGCTGGAGTTCGACGAGGTGCTCAGCGATCCGCACATCCTCGCCCGCGAGATGGTGGTGGAGACCGACCACCCCACCGCCGGCCGCGGCAAGACGCTGGGCGTCACCACCAAATTGTCCGCCACCCCCGGCGGCGTGCATCGGCCGGCGCCGATGCTGAACGAGCATGAAGAGGAAGTGCTCGGCCCGGTGCGACGCAAGGCCCGCACCGCCGCGCCCGTCGCCTGATCCTGCGAAGACGTCCGCGCGCCGCACCGGCGCGCGGACCCCACCCGGCGCGCAACGTCGCGCCGGACGTGAATCACCAAAAATAGCCTTCCCAGACACCTGCTTCCGACACCGGAAATCATGAGGGGACCATCATGCAACTCACGATGATTTCGAAAGGCGTGGCGCTTTCCGCCGCCTTGCTGTTTGGCGCCCATCAGGCGGCGGCGCAGAGCGTCCCGGGGGTCACGCCCACCACCATCAAGATCGGCACCTTCGGCGCCCTCACCGGGCCGGGCTATCTCTATGGCAAGCTGGCCATGAACGGCATCGAAGTGGTGTTCGACGAGGTCAATGCCGCCGGCGGCGTCAATGGCCGCAAGCTGGAACTGGTGCGCGAGGATGACCGCTGCGATCCCGCCGCCGCCATCGCCTCGGTGCAGAAGCTGATCTACCAGGAAAATGTGTTCGCGCTCATCGGCGGCGGCTGCTCCAACGCCACCTTTGCCGCCCGCGATGCCATCGAGCAGTCCAAGGTGCCCTTCGTGGTGGTGGCCTCGGTGCATGACGGCATCACCGATCCGGTGGCGCCCAACATCTTCAGCATGGCGCTCACCTCCACCATCGAGAGCAAGGCGCAGCTGGAGTTTGCCCTGCAGCAGGGCGCCAAGAAGATCGCCATCATCTCCATGCGCGACAGCTGGGGCCGTGCCCGCTACACGCCGCTGATGGCGGCGTTCAAGGCCAAGGGCATCACCCCGGTGGCCGATGAGGAAATGGCGCCCGACGCCAATGACGCCACCGCCCAGGTGCTGCGGCTGAAGGCGGCCGGTGCGGACGCGGTGATCATGCTGCTGTTCCCCAAGCCTGCCGCCATCTTCGTGCGCGATGCGCAGAAGCTGGGCTTCAAGCCGCTGGTGATCGGCCAGACCGGCATCGGCGATCCCGCCGCCTTCGAGGAGCAGGTGGGCGTGCCCGGCGCCACCGCCAATTTCCGCACCATCTCCATGGTGAAGTACACCCCCAGCGACCCGGCCGTGGACAAGTGGCGCAAGCTGATCGAGACCAAGTTCCCCGGCGATCGCCTGTCCACCTTCAATCTGTTCGGCATCGGCGCCGCCCAGGCCCTGGTGGCAGCCCTCAAGGCGGCGGGTCCCGACCTGACGCGGGAGAAGCTCATCGCCCAGCTGGCGGCGCTGAAGGATCTGCAGATCGATGTCTATCCGGGGCCGATCTCCTGCTCGGAGAGCGACCATCGCTGCAACAAGTATCCGGCCTGGCTGGCGAAAGCGCCGGGTGGGCCGATCCAGGTGCTCGGCATCACCCACGTCGAGTGATCGGGAGATGATGCTCTTCAGCTATCTCCTGTTGAGCGGCGTCACGACGGGGGCGCTCTACGCCCTCGTCGCGCTCGGGCTCGTGGTCGTCAACAAGGCGACCGGCATCATCAATTTCGCCCAGGGCGAGCTGTTCATGGTGGCGGGCTTCATCGCCTGGACCCTGCATGTGCAGTTCGCCCTCAACTTTCCGCTGTCCTTCCTGCTGGCGGTGATGGCCGGCTTTGCGCTGGGCGTGCTGATCGACCGTATCGCCTTCCGCCCGTTGATCCGTGCCGACGTGGTGAGCATCGTGCTGGCCACGGTGGGCATCTCCTTCGTGCTGAAGGGCGCCGCGCGCATCATCTGGGGCGGCAAGGGGGACTATCTGTCGTTCCCGCCCATCACCTCGCCGGAGCCGATCATGATCGGCGAACTGATGCTGGTGCCGCAGCAGCTGGCGGTGCTGGCGGGGGCAGTGCTCATCATGGGGGTGTTCGCCGGCTTCTTCCACTTCACCCGCATCGGCAAGATGATGCAGGCCACCGCCGACAATGCCAAGGCGGCAACCTTGGTGGGCATCAAGGTGGAGGGAATCTACACCTTGGCGTTCGGCGCCGGGGCGGCGGTGGCCGCCTCCGCCGCGGTGCTCGCCGCCCCCCTGACGCTGCTCTATCCCGACATGGGCTTCAGCTTCTTCATCAAGGGCTTCGCCGCCGCCGTGCTGGGCGGGCTCACCAGCCTGCCGGGGGCGGTGGTGGGCGGGCTCATCATCGGCGTGGTGGAGGCGCTGGCCGGCGGCTACATCCATTCCAGCATGATGGAGGTCTCCGCCTTCGTGATGATCATGCTGGTGCTGCTGGTGAAGCCCACGGGCCTGCTCGGCGCCCCCCAGGCGCGGAGGGTGTGAGCATGGCCCTCCTCTCCCGTCGGTCCGTCTTCGGCCTGCTGCTGGTGCTGGCGGCGCTGCTGCCGCTGGTGGCGAACCCCTACCAATTGTTCATCGGCAACATGACGCTGATCTATGTGTTGCTGGCGGTGGGCCTCAACATCCTGCTCGGCTATGCCGGCCAGCTGGCCTTCGCCAACGCCGCCATGTTCGGCATCGGCGCCTATGGCACCGGCCTGCTGCAGGTGCAATTGGGCTGGCCCTTCTGGCTGGCCTTTCCCTGCGGGGCGCTGATCGCCACCGCGGTGGGGCTGACCATCTCGCTGCCGGCGCTGCGGCTGTCGGGGCTCTATCTGGCGCTCTCCACCTTGGCCTTTGCGCAATTCACCCAATGGGTGCTCATGCATTGGGAGACGGTGACCTTCGGCGCCGGCGGCTTCAAGACCCCGCCGATCTCGTTCGCGCCACTGCCCATCGAGCGGCATTTCGGGCTCTATTACCTGAGCCTCCTCATCACCGTGGGGCTGGTGGCGTTCGCGCAGAATCTGGTGGCCTCGCGCATCGGCCGCGCCTTCATCGCCGTGCGCGACGGCGAGGTGGCGGCGCAGTCGCTGGGCATCGATCTCCTGCGCTACAAGGCGCTGGCCTTCGGCATCAGCGGCTTCTACGCGGGCATCGCCGGCGGGCTTTATTCGCAGATGCTGAACTTCGTCTCGCCGGAAGGCTATGATCTGTTCCAGATGGTGCTGCACAAGGCCATGGTGGTGGTGGGCGGGCTCGGCTCCATCGCCGGCTCGCTGCTGGGGGCGGGCACCATCGTGCTGCTGCTGGAGGGGCTGCGCGAGTTCAAGGGCGCGCAGGAAATCGTCTTCGGCGGCATGCTGCTGCTGTGCGTCATCTTCCTGCGCGGCGGCATCGTCTCGGTGATCAAGCGGCATGTGCCGGGGTGGGACGAGCCGCTGCACGGCTCACGCATCCGCCCGGTGCGCGCCGAACCCGCCGTGGAGCCGGAGCCGACAGCGGAACGGGGGGCCTCATGACCGCGACCATGCTGGCCTTGCGCAACATCGGCGTGCGCTTCGGCGGCCTCACGGTGCTGGACGGGATCTCGCTGGACATTCCCCAGGGCCAGATCCGCGGCCTCATCGGCCCCAATGGCGCCGGCAAGACCACCTTGCTGAACGTGATCTGCGGCATCCATGCGCCGAAGGAAGGGGACATCCTCCTGGATGGCCACTCCATCGCCGGGCTGAAGCCCTCCGAGATCGCCCGGCGGGGGCTGGGACGTACGTTCCAGACCTCGCAATTGTTCAAGGGCATGACGGTGATGGAAAACCTCATGAGCGGCCTGCATCGCCGCACGGTCAGCGGTTTCATCGGCGCGGGCCTTGGCCTGCGGCACTGCCGGGAGGAAGACGAGCGCACCGAGGAGGCGGCGATCCGGGCGCTGGAATTCGTCGGCATGGTGCAGTTCGCCGACCGGCTGGGCCACCAGCTCTCGTTCGGCCAGCAGCGGGTGGTGGAAATCGCCCGCACCCTCATTTCCGATCCCAAGGTGGTGCTGCTGGACGAGCCGGCGGTGGGCCTCAGCCTGAACCGCCTGGCGGAATTCGACCGCCTGCTGCGGCGCATCCGCGACGAGAAGGGGGTCACGCTGATCCTGATCGAGCACGTCATCCGCCTGGTGATGGACGTGTGCGACCGGGTGACCGTGCTCAGCTCCGGCCAGGTCATCGCCGACGGGGTGCCCGATGCGGTGCGCCACGACGGGGCGGTGATCGAGGCCTATCTGGGGAAGGAATTGCGTGCTCGATATTCAGCATCTTAGAGTCGCCTACGGCCTCACCGAGGTGCTGCGCGACGTGACCTTCCAGGTGCCTGACGGCTCAATCGTCGCCATGCTCGGCGGCAACGGCTCCGGCAAGACCACCATGCTCAATACCTTGACCGGGGTGGTGCGCCCGGTCTCGGGATCGATCCGCTTCGGCGACACGGAATGTGCCGGCATGACCGCCAACGGCTTCGTGCGCACCGGCCTGGTGCAGGTGCCCCAGGGGCGGGAGGTGTGGCCGTCCATGAGCGTGCACGACAATCTGGCGCTAGGCGCCGCCACCCGCTCGGACCGCGCCGACATTCGCGCCGATCTCGAGGAGATCTATGCGCTGTTTCCCCGGCTGGTGGACAAGAAGAAGCGCGCCGCCGGCGCGCTCAGCGGCGGCGAGCAGCAGATGGTGGCCATCGGCCGGGCGCTGATGGCGCGGCCGAAATGCCTGCTGATGGACGAGCCCTCCGCGGGCCTGGCACCCTCGGTGGTGTCCGACATGGTGGACATCATCCTGGCGCTGAACCAGCGGGGGCTGACCATTCTGCTGGTGGAGCAGAATATCGGCGTCGCCGCTGCGGTGGCCGAATATGCCCACATCCTGCAGAATGGCGAGATCGCCTTC
This sequence comes from Azorhizobium sp., assembly GCA_965227945.1. GTDB lineage: Bacteria > Pseudomonadota > Alphaproteobacteria > Rhizobiales > Xanthobacteraceae > Azorhizobium. The sequence continues at coordinate 2,304,654 of CBDDGQ010000006.1, forward strand.
TCGGGACCGGCCGCCGGACTGGTGGACAATCCGGCGGTGCTGCGCTCCTATCTCGGCCGCTAGAGATTTCCAAGTTTCTTCGAATCGGTGAAATTCTCTATCTCTTCGTCTTGCCGCGTTTTCTTCACGCGAACCGGGATCCACTTCGCTCGAAAACGCTCTAGCCCCGCGCAGTGATCCCCCGCCGGCGCGGTTCTGGATCCCGACGGCTGGGGACACACACGCAGAGCGGGAAATCCGCAGCGGCGCTTCCCTTCGGGCGTGTGGCGCGCGACAATCCGCCACCAGATACCCTGGCGAACTTTGGCCATTTCAGCAAAGGCGCCCGCTTGTTCTTGTTCCCCTTGATGTCCCTTGCTCTAAAGCGCGCATCCGACACAGGTGGAGGATCAAAATGCGTTCTATACTCGCAGGAATTGCAATTTTCTCGGCGACGTTACTCACGGGTGCCGCCCAGGCCCAGGAAAGCGATCTGATCACCTATTGCAAGAGCGACATCGAGCGGCTCTGCAAGGGGGTGCCGATGGGCGACGGGCGGCTGATGGCCTGCCTCAAGTCCCATTCCGAGGAGATGTCCGTGGGCTGTGCGCAAGCCCTGAAGAAGTTGAAGGCCAAAGAGCAATAGGCCTCTGACTGGGGCCAGCAGTGCCGCTTCCCCAGGGGCGCGCGGGCGGGGACGATCCCCCGCTGGCGCGTTCCGCGATCACCGCAGGCGGCTGCCGCTTCGTGCAGCGACCTGTGGTGTCCAAGACGATGTTCCGGCCGCACCGTCGGAACCATGAGGCCCCGACGGTGCCGCTGACTTCCGCCTAAGGCACGCGCCGATCGATGCGCGGCACGCGGATGGCCAGGCACAGGATCGCCGCGATGATGGGCCCTGCGGCGAGCGTCAGCAGAGCCGGCGTGAAGCTCTGGGTGCTGTCCTTGATCCAGCCCACCATGTAGGGACCCACAAAGCCGCCGATCTGGGCGAAGCCGTTGATCGCTGCCAGCCCGCCGGCCGCCGCGGCGCCGGTGAGGAACTGGGTGGGCAGCGACCAGAACACGCCGAGCACGGCCCACACGCCGAAGGCGGCGGCGCTGAGCAGCAGCAGGCCCACCATGGGGGTCGGCGCCAGGGCGCTGGCGGCGAGAAACACGCCGCCCATCAAGGCGGAGAAGGCGGTGTGCCACTTGCGCTCGCCCGTGCGATCGGAATTGCGCGAGACCAGGATGAGACCGATGGTCGCCGCAATGAAGGGGATGGCGGTGACAAAGCCCGTCTGGAGATCGGTGAGCCCGCCGATGGAGCGGACGATCTGCGGCAGCCACAGCACCACGCCATACACGGCCATGGCATTGAACATGTAGATCAGCGTCAGCAGCCAGATGCGATAGTCGCGGAAGATGGCGCGAAAGCTATGGGTGCCCACCGTTTGCAGCGCGCGGTTCTCGCGGTCCAGTTCCGCGATCAGCCACTGGCGCTCGGTGGGGTTCAGCCAGGTGCGATCCTGCTGCGGGCGATCCACCAGATAGAAGAAGGTGACCACGCCGAGGATCACCGCCGGCACGCCTTCCAGGATGAACAGCCACTGCCAGGCGGCCAGCCCGAACCAGGTGGGATTGCTCGACAGGATGAAGCCGGAGATGGGGGCGCCGATGACCGTGGAGAGCACGGTAGCGGTCATGAAGCCGGCGGTGGCCTTGGCCCGGTCGCGGGCCGGGAACCAATAGGTCAGATAGAGCAGAATGCCCGGCACGAAGCCCGCTTCCGCGATGCCGAGCAGAAAGCGCAGCACATAGAAGCTCGTCTCGCCCCGGATGAACGCCATCCCGCAGGAGATGAGCCCCCAGGTGACCATGATGCGGGCGATCCAGATCTTGGGTCCGACCTTGTGCATGATCATGTTGCTGGGGATTTCGAAGGCGATGTAGCCGAGAAAGAAAATGCCCGCGCCCAGGCCATAGGCTGTGGCCGACAAGCCGAGATCCTTGTTCATGTGGATCGCGGCAAAGCCGACATTCACGCGATCCAGATAGTTCACGATGAAAAGAACAAAGCAATAAAACACGATCCGCCAGCGCAGCTTGCCCAGCGTGCTCTTGCGGATGGCGGCATCGCCGTCCACCGGCGTGTCCAAGGTCAATGATGACATGATGTCCTCCCGAGTTTTCGTTTGTTTGTTGTTCTGGCGATTTTGGTCTGTTGACGGCGTAGGATCTGGCGACTGCGGGCCAGCAAGCGGACGTGCGCAGGATGGTCTTGATGTGCGCCAGGGCGGCGGTGCTCAGCGGCGCGCGCGCAGAGGCCTCAGGCGGTAGGTGACCCCCGGCCGGTGATGGCGGCGCGATCGCCGGACGCGCCTGTGACCTCCCTCATTGCCCCTCTCCCTGGTGCGACACACGCGCCCCCGCCCCCCCGAGGGGGCACGCACGCCCTGCTGCGGGAGGCTGCGCGCAGCCTTTGCCGGCGCCGGTGCGAACCGCCGCCTCCCTTACGTCAGATCTTGTTCTTGAATATCCCATAATATGGGATATTGTTTCTCTATATGGAATAGAAAAGGGCGATCCTCCGGCCGTGTCAAGCTGGAGGGCGCGCGGTTGCGGGAGAGGCTCATGCTGAGCGATGCGCACCAGGACACCACGGGCCGGGCCAAGAGCGCCCGGCCGGGACGCCCGCGCCTCGGGGACGCTGGGGAAGGGGCCCAGACCCTGATGCGCGGCCTCGACGTGCTGGAGGCCATCGCGCAGGGGGCCACGGACCTCACGGCCCTGGCGGCGCATTTGAGCGCCACGCGGACCACCACGCATCGGCTCGCCTCCGCGCTGGTGGCCCGGCGCTATCTCGATTTCACCCCCGGCCACGGCTACAGCCTGGGCTCGAAGCTGCTGGAACTGGGCTTCCAGGCCCGCCGCGACATGCCTTTGCATCAGGCGGCGCGGGCGCACCTGTCAGCGCTGGCGGAGCGCACCCTGGACACGGTGCAACTGGGGATCCTGGACGAGGGGGTGGTGCTCTATATCGACAAGGTGCCGGGCAAGCGCTGCTTCGAGATCCGCTCCAATGCGGGCGATCGCTTTCCGGTCTGGTGCACTGGGCTGGGCAAGGCATTGGTGCTGGACATGACCGAGGCCCAGTGGCTCGGCTTCCTGGCCACCGGCAGGCCCGCGGCGGCCGCGGGGCCGGAGCTTCAGCGCGGGGACTGGCTGGCGCAGATGCGCGCTTATGCCCGCAGCGGCATCGCCTTCGATCTGGGCGAGAGCGAACCGGAATTGCGGTGCGTGGCGGCGCCCATTCGCGAGGCCGGCGGGGCCATCTGCGCCGCGGTGAGCGTCTCCAGCATCTCGCAATATATGACGCCGAAGCGGATGAAGGCGCTGTCCGGCGAGGTGCGGGACACCGCGCAGGCGATCAGCCGCGCGCTGGGCTGGCGGGCCGGGCCGGGCGCCGTCTGAGGTGAAGGGCGCGGGGGCGGGAAGGGGAGGCGGGCCGGCCGCGCGCCTCAGACGGCGCCGACGCGGTGGCGCAGGCCCGCCTTGAGGCCAATGGAGCGACCCAGGGTCACGTCCTCCACTTCTGCCCGGTGGTTCATGACCATGTCCCGGGCGGCCTGTTGCAGCGGCAGCCTGAACGGCAAGGCGCGGGGGGCGTCGCCCTTCTGGTCCACATGCAGGCACAGCACTTCGCTGGTGGCCACCGGGGCCCCGGTGGCGCCGTGGCGCATGTCCAGGAACAGGTGCAGGCGCTTGTCGTCCGCATCCGCCAGCCAGCAGATCACCTGCAGGGGATCGCCGGCCTTGACCTCCTGGCGGTAGCTGACATGGGTTTCCACCACATAGAGGGAATGCCCGGTGGCCGAGCGATAGGCCACGCCACAGCCCAGGGTATCCAGCAGGAGATCGCTTGCCCGGTCGAACACCACGACGTAATAGGCATAGTTCATGTGGCCGTTGGAATCGATCCATTGCGGGTCGACCACAGCGTGGCTCACGATGCGTTCAGACCCCGGCATGATTTTCTCCTCGTTTCAGCACCCGCCGCGCGTGCCGCATCCGTCGATTGTATACGAGCTGAGCTTCGCGGAAAGGCCTTGCCCCGCCCTGGCTCTGCCACCCTTAGTCTCTGCCAACCCGGTCCGCCGTCCCAAGCCCGTCGTCCCTCCGTCCCAGATCTGGAACCTCCCATGACGCAGCAATCCAACTCCCTGCACGTGCGCGATGTGGCGAACCTGCTTCACCCCAACACCAACCTGCGCCGGCACGAGGCCAACGGGCCGATGGTGATCACCAAGGGGCAGGGCATCTACGTCTATGACGACCAGGGCAAGGAATATATCGAAGGCATGGCCGGGCTGTGGAGCGTCGGTCTCGGCTTCGGCGAGACGCGCCTGGCGGAGGCCGCCTACAAGCAGATGCTGCAGCTCCCCTTCTATCATACCTTCACCAGCAAATCGAACATCCCCGCCATCGAGCTGGCTGAGCGTCTGGTGGAGATGACGCCGGCGCATCTCACCAAGGTGCACTTCACCAATTCAGGGTCGGAAGCCAACGACACCGTGGTGAAGATGCTGTGGTATTATAACAATGCCATGGGCCGTCCGGCGAAGAAGAAGTTCATCTCGCGCCTGCGCGCCTATCACGGCATCACCATCGTCTCCGGCAGCCTCACCGGCCTGCCCTGGAACCATCGCGATTTCGACCTGCCGCTGCCGGGCTTCCTGCACGTCTCCACGCCGCATCACTACCGCTTCGGGCTGGAGGGGGAGAGCGAGGCCGATTTTGCCAGCCGCCTCGCCGCCGAGCTGGAAGAGACCATCCTGCGCGAGGGGCCCGAGACGGTGGCCGCCTTCATCGGCGAGCCGGTGATGGGGGCCGGCGGCGTCATGGTGCCGCCGGAGACCTATTGGGAAAAGATCCAGGCGGTGTGCCGCAAGTATGACGTGCTGATCGTCGCCGACGAGGTCATCAACGGCTTCGGCCGCACCGGCACCGCGTTCGCCTGCGAGCGCTTCGGGATCACGCCCGACGTTCTGGTGCTGTCCAAGCAGATCACCTCCTCCTACCAGCCGCTGGCGGCGATCCTGTTGACCGACGCCATCTATCAGGGCCTCGCCACCAATTCCGAGCGCCTCGGCGTGTTCGCCCACGGCTTCACCACCAGCGGGCATCCGGTCGCCACCGCGGTGGCGCTGGAGAATTTGAAGATCTTCGAGGAGCGCGGCCTGATCGCCCATGCAGCCTCGCTGGAGCCGATCCTGCAGACCGGCCTGCGCCGCTTTGCCGACCACCCGCTGGTGGGCGAAGTGCGGGGCGTCGGCCTGATCGGGGCGGTGGAACTGGTGGCCGACAAGGCCAGCAAGCGCCAGTTCGATCCGCGCGGCCAGGTGGGCGGCTATCTCATCGGCCGCGCCCAGGAGCATGGCCTGATCCTGCGGACCATCGAGGATTCCATCGCCTTCTGCCCGCCGCTGATCATCACCGCCGCGCAGATCGAGGAGATGCTCGCGCGCTTCGGCCGCGCGCTCGACGAGACCTGGGCCTGGGTCCAGACCCGCTGATCGCACGACGAACCCATAGGCCAAAGGGGCCGGGCGGCATCGCCTCCGGCCCCTTTTTTGCGGTCCGGCGCCGGCGCGGTGCGGCCGGATGCCGGCCTTACTCGGGATGGGCGCGGTCGTAGTCGCGCACGGCGCCCCGGAACACCTTGTGGGCCTCGGTCATGGTCCGCAGCAGGGCCGACTTGGCCTTGACCGCCTCGCCGGCGGCGATGTGCCCGTGCAATTCCGTGAGGCCGCTCAACACCACCACCAGCACGCTGGGATCGTCCATGTGCGCCAGATAGCGATAGCGCATGGCCTGCTTCTCGATCACCGCCAGGATGCGCAGCAGCATCGCATTGCCGGCGGCGCCGTGCAGGCGGGTGAGATAGCCCACATTGTGCTGGAAGAAGGCCCGCACATCCTTGGCCTTCACCGCCGCCTTCATGCCCGCGAGGCGCTCGGCCATTTCCGCCAGATCGTCCGCATTGGCGTGGCGCGCGGCCAGCGAGGCTGCCAGCCCCTCCAGCGGCGTGCGGCAGGCATAGATCTCGTCCAGATCCTCCACGGTCAGGGGCTTCACCCGGATGCCGCGGCGGGCGAGGCGCACCACCATGCCGTTGGCCTCCAGCTGGCGGAAGGCCTCGCGCACCGGCGAGCGGCTGATGCGGAACTCGTCGCACACCTGCTGCTCGGTCACGTGCGCGCCGGGCGGGATGACCAGATAGGTGATGCGCTGCTCGAGGATGTCGGCGATCTCCGACCCCAGCACGTCCGGCAGGCTCAGTTCGCTCTCGGTGGCCGCAATCACCTCGCGGGCGGCCTTGCGCTTGTCCAGCGGCGACAGTCCGGCCCGCGGCGCACCGGCCCGCGCGGTCAACGCCATGGCCGATGCCGGCCCGGTGCGGACCGCTCCCCGCGCCCGGGGGCGATTTCCAGGGACTTTCCCATGACCCAGCTCCTTTTGGCGCGAATCTCACACCTGATGGCCGCAGTTTAGTACGGGTGACCCCGCGCAAACCAGTGCGCTGCATGCTGGCGCCGAACCGGTCAAGCGGATTATGTCGATTGCTTGCAATGGACTACCCGATGCGCAGCGCTCACGCCATCCGGCTTTGCGCATGGGGAAACAGGTCCCGCACACGGCGGGTGATGCGGGTGGCGGCGGGCCTTGGCCGCGGCGATCGCGGCGCATCCGCAACGACGTGCGCCCTCCCGCGCGGCCTCTCCCGCGCACCACGCCGCCACGGTAGCACTGCGGCGTTGACGGACATATTGTCGAGTGTATACGATTTTAGTTGGCATCGGCGCGGCGCTGGCATGCGCTGTCTTCTTCCGCCACGGAGACTGAGATGATCGAGAAACTCGCCATGATGCGCTCCGTCGGCAACATCCTGGACAGCTGCCTGGCCGTCAAGGCCGGTGAGCAGCTGCTCATTCTCACCGACACCGACAATCTCCCGGTCAGCGAGCTGTTCATGCTGGCGGGGGCGGAGCGCGGGGCCGAGACCATCCTGCTGGTGATGAAGCCGCGCACCCGCCACGGCGAGGACCTGCCGAAGATCGTCGCCGAGGCCATGAAGGCGGCGGATGCCATCGTCGCCCCCACCACCTTCTCGGTGAACCACACCAGCGCCCGCAAGGCGGCGAGCGATGCCGGCGCGCGGCTGATCTTCTTCCCCGGCTGCAAGGAGGCCATGTTCCTCGACGGCTGCCTGGACATCGATTTCGTCCAGCAGGCGGAAATCATCATGCGCCTGTCGGCGGTGTTCGAAAAAGGCGAACGGGTGCGGGTGACCAGCACTGACGGGCGCACCGACTTCAGCCTCGACATCCGCGGCCGCCACGCGGTGCCGCAGACCGGCATCTGCCACACCCCCGGCACCATCTCGCCGCCGCCCTGCATCGAGACGGCGGTGGCCCCCATCGAGCATTCCACCAATGGCGTGGCGGTGATCGATGGCGCCGTGGTGCCCGGCGGCGAGGTCTTGGCGCCGTTCCAGATCACCCTGAAGGACGGGCGCATCACCGACATCGCCACCGACCAGGGCGACGGCCGCAAGCTGGCGGAGCTGCTGAAGTCCTACAAAGACGACAACATGTATTGCCATGTGGAGCTGGGCGTTGGCCTCAACCCCAAGGCCAAGATCGGCCGCGGCGTGGAGCTGGAGGACGAGGGCGAGTTCGGCACCCTGCACCTGGGCATCGGCAACGGCATCACCTTCGGCAGTTCCATCCGCGCCGTGGGCCATGTGGACCTGGTGATCCGCCATCCCATCGTGGAGGTGGACGGCCAGGTGGTGCTGAAGGACCACGTGGTCCTCGCCTGAGGCGACCGGGCGCCGCCACGTGGCGCCCGGTCGCGCGCGGCGCGGTCAGCGGGCGCTGGCCAGGAATTTATCCAGCACCGCGGCGGCCTCAGGGCCGGCGCTGGTGCGCCAGGCGGCCAGCGTGGGAGCGGCGGCGGCGCGCATGGCCGCCATCACCTCTGCCGGCGGGGTGATGTCAATGGCCACGCCATTCTCACGCATGCGCTTGAAATTGGCCTCCACCCGGCCGCTCATGGCGGTCCATTGCTGCGCCGTCGTGGCGGCGCCCGCGGCTTCCACCGCGGCCTGGGTGGGCGCATCCAAGGCATTCCAGGCGGTGAGCGCCACGGTGCCGAAGCTCAGCGGCACCGCATAGACGATCTCCGAGAAGGCCGGCAGATATTTCCACAATTGCCGACCCGCCCCGCCGTCGCCGGACGACAGCACGGCGGTGATGTCGCCGCTCTCCAGCTTCGGCGTGAGGTCGGCATAGGAGATGACGCTGGCCGCCGCGCACAGGCGCGCGAACAGTTCGGTGCCGGTGCTGTCATAGGTCCGCATCTTCAGGGCCTTGAGCGCGGCCAGGCTGCTGACCGGGGCCACTGACCAGATGCCGCTGGGCGGCCAGGGGGTGATGAACAGCACTTTCTGGCCGCGGGCCGCGAACTGGGCCTCGTAGAGTGGGCGGGCCGCGTCATAGAGCGCGCGGGCCTGGTCCGCGGAGGCGGTGACGAAGGGCAAAGACGAGAGCAGGAACACCGGGCTGTCATCGCCCAGAGCGCCGCCGAAGCTGTTGGCCATGGCCACGCGGCCGTCGGTCACCGCTTTCAGCTGCTCGCGGCTGCGCAGCCCGGACTTGGCATCGGGCACCGGCCGGATCACCAGCCGCCCGGCGGTCTCGCGGGCCACCGCGGCGGCGAAGAAGCTGTCCGCCTGTCCGGGAATGGCGGTCGCGGGATATTCATCGACCAGATCCCAGGTCACCGTGGCGGCCGTGGGCGCGTCGGCGGCCGGGGCCGTCTGGGACTGGGCGGGCTGGGACTGGGCCAGGGTCGGGAGGGGCGCGAGCGCGAGCGACGCCAGGCAAATCAGGCAGCCACGGGTCAAGGCGGCAAGGAACAATCGCATCAAAAAGCGCTCCGATTCCGCGTCAAAAACGACGCCGGAGCGAAGGCTAGGGTGCCCCAATGTTGCGTGTCGATGCCTTAAACCGGGTTGGCTATATTTAAGTCAGCGGATGGCGGCGCCGGCCCCCGTCCCCGGCGCTCGTGCTGAAACATGCGGCGCTCCGCACGCCCGCTCGGGGCCGTCACCCGCACGCCCCGCGCCCCCGGAGGGGCAACGGAGCGCGCGGGAGAGCCCGCAGGGCGCGTCGGGTCGTCGGCGAGGTTCAGGCCGAGGCGGGCGGCGCGTCGGTGGCCGGGACGGGCGCCGCCGTCGTGGGATGGGCGGCCAGCGCGTCGCGCAGGGCCTGCTCCTTGGTGTGGTCGAGCGAGGTCTGCAGCACCACGCCGCCGGAGCCCTTGATGTCTTCCAGCACTTTGTCCGCGGTCATCGACTTGATGAGCACGAACAGCGCCGCATTGCCCGGTGCGATCGAGCCGGCCAGGTCCTTCATGAAGGCATCGTTGATGCCGAAGTCGGTCATCGCGCCGCCCAGCGCCCCGGAGGCGGCGCCGATGGCCGCGCCCACCACGGGCATCAGGAAGATGGCGCCCACCAGCAGGCCCCAGAAGCTGCCGCCCAGGGCGCCGGCGGCGGTGGTGTTGACCAGCTGGTTCAGCCGGATGTGACCATTCTCGGTCTTCACGGCAATCACCGCGTCTTCCAGGGCGATGACATATTCCTTTTGCAGCGCGATCAGGTGCTGGCGGACCTCTTCCGCCTTCTGCTCGGACGGGTAGACGATGACGACGAGATCAGACATGGGGCGCTCTCCAGCGTGAATGGAACCACGCGGTCATGACATATCCCGGCGATCCGATTGTGACACCTTCTTTTGCGCGCGCCTCCCCCTGCGGGAGGTAAAATGAACGGTGATCGGCGGGCGTGAACCAGCTTCCCTGCAACCCCCCGGCGCTCTAATGTGACAACTCGGCGAAGCGGCCATCGAACGCCGCAGGAAGACGGGGAGGGGCGCGTGACAGGCGAGCAGCAGGACGGGACCGCAGGCGGAGCCGTGCCCCGGCACTATATCGATGGTCATCCGCTGGATGAGATCCATTATATCGAGGCCAAAATCATCCTGCACGGCGGGCGCTTCACCAGCGTGCAGAACTTCTTTGATTTCGCCAAGATTGTCCGCAAGGTCGCCAAAGAGACCGGGGTCGATTTCGACACCAGCGAAGCGGAAGGCCTGCGGCCCCAGATCCGCGAAGTGCTGTTCCTCGATACCAAGGACTTCAAGCTCTATAACAACGCCTTCATTCTGCGCCGTCGGATCAATTATGAAGACGGCTTCCCTGTGGGCGACCCGGAAGTGGTCTTCAAGTTCCGCCATCCCGACCTGGAGACGGCCACCTTGCTGGACGTGCGCCCGGCAATCAACGGGCAGTATCGCATCAAGTTCAAGGAAGAAGTGCTGCCGCTGAAGGACCGCCTGGGCGGGCAGCGCACGCTGTTCTCGCACAATGTGGAATTCAAGTTCCATTCCACCAACATGCTGGAGGACGTGACGTCCGCCAGCACGTTGACGCGGGTGTTCCCGGCGCTGACGAACGTGCTCAGCGGCACCAAGGAGCATGTGCAACTGGTCAACCGCACCGCGGTGGAAGAGGTGCTGCAGCAATTGGGCACGCTGGACTTCGGCAAGGGCGTGCTGGCGGCCAGCAATGTCTCGGTGTGGCGCACCCGCGGCGACCAGCACCAATTGGTGGGCGAGTTCTCCTATCAGATGCGCATGGAGCGAAAGGCCGACCTCAACGTCAAGGCGATCCAGCGCAGCACCGACTTCTTCAGCGCGCTCCAACATGCGGCGCAGGACTGGGTGTCGCTGGGCACCACCAAGACCGGCGCGGTCTACCAACTGAAGGGCAACCCGCCGCAAAGCCATGAGTGAGCGGCGTCCCGCCCCCGCCCGGTTTCCCATGACGGTCAGCGCAAGGATCAGCGGCAGCCATGAGTGAGCGCGTCGCCGGCACGCCCGGTGCCCCCCATCCGGTGCCTCCCGCACCGCTGGGCCTGCCCGAGGGCGTGCCTGCGCCATCGGTGCTGGCAATTTTCCTCGCCTTCCTGTCCATCGGCGCCACCAGCTTCGGCGGCGGCGTGGTGGCTTATCTGCGCGCCGGGCTGGTGACGCGAAAGAAATGGGTGGACGACACCACCTTCCTCGAACTGCTGTCCATCTGCCAGTCCTTGCCAGGGCTGAACGCCTCCAACATGGCGATCCTGGTGGGCGACCGGCTGCGCGGCACCGCCGGCGCGGCGGCGGCCCTGCTCGGCATCTGCCTGCCCGGCGGCCTGCTGATGGTCGCAGCCGCCATCGCCTATGGCGCGGCGGCCGACGGCAAGGGCGGCGTCATCAATGCCATGCTGCACGGCGTCTCCGCGGCGGCGGTTGGCATGGTGCTGGCGGTGACCATCCAACTGGGTAAGAAAACCGTCACCCGCCTCGCCGACGTGGCGTTCGTCGCCCTCACCGTGATCGGGGTGGAGGTGCTGCACCAGTCGGTGCTTCTGGTGCTGGCGGTGGTGGGGGCGCTGGCGATCTATTGGTATCGGCCCGACAGTGCCGTGCATCCGCACGCGAAGGCGGAGAACCACGTGGCCGCCAAGCATGAGGCCGGCTTGCCGCACGGCGAGGCGAAGAGCGGGGAGGGCCGGTCATGAACCAGCTTCTGCCGCTCATCAGCGTCTTTGCCTATCTGTCGCTGCTCACCGTGGGCGGCGGCATGGCGGCCTTCCCCGAGCTGAAGACGCTCACCGTCGATGTGCATCACTGGTTGACCTTCCCGCAGCTGATCCATCTCTACAGCATCGGGCAGATGGCCCCCGGGCCGAACATGATGATGATCGCCGCCGTGGGCCAATGGGTGGCGGGGCCGATCGGGGCTTTGGTGGTGACCCTGGCCTTCTTCCTGCCCACCGGCCTGCTGACCCTGTTCGTCGGCCGGTTGTGGGTGCGCCTCGAGCATTGGCCGTGGCGGGCCTCGATCCAGCGCGGGCTGGCCCCCGTCTCCATCGGCCTGCTGCTGGCCGGCGTCATCAGCATCTCTAAGGGCGCCATCACCGGCTGGGAGGCTGGCGCCATCGGTGCCGGCGTGCTGGGAATCCTGTTGGCCACGCGCATGAATCCCTTGCCGCTGATCGCTTTGTCGGCGGTGGTGGGGGCCTACGTGTTTCACTGAAAACAGCGCACGTTTTTTTCGCTGGCCCCGGGAACCGGCGGGTCCGAGCGGCGTTTAGACACGCTTGGTTATTGCGTGAGGGGTCTGATGGCCAGTGCCGTATATCGCCCGCAACTGGCGGGCGCCCCCCCGATGGTTCTCGTGGTGGAGGATGAAGCGCTTCTGCGGATGGTGATTTCGGAAGCGCTTCGGGATGCGGGCGTGAAGGTCATCGAGGCGGCCAATGCCGACGAGGCGCTGGCGGTTTTGGCGGCGGGTGTGGTGGTGGATGTGGTGCTGACCGACGTGCGCATGCCCGGCGCCCTGGACGGCATCGCCTTGGCTCAGCTGCTGCGGCGCGAGCGCCCGGACATCCATGTGGTTGTCACGTCCGGGGACCTGGATCCCGACCTGGCGCGGCAAATGCCGACCTTCATCGCCAAACCGTATGATCTGGAGGCGGCCGTGGTGCTGATCCTATCGCAGTTGGATGCGAGGGCGCCGGAATGACCGGCGCCGCTGAGGAAACGCTGCCCCAAATCCTGGTGGTGGATGCCGATGTGCTGGTGCGTCATGTGCTGGCGGATTATCTGCGCACCTGTGGCTACCGCGTGATCGAGGCCGCCAGCTGCGACGAGGCCCAGAGCATTCTGGAGGTCGGCGAACTGGCGGTGGACGTGGTGCTGGCGGATGCGCAGGCGCCGGGCCGCATGTCGGGCTTTGCCTTCGCCCGCTGGCTGCGCGAGACCCGGACGGGCATCGATGTGATTCTGGCCGGCGCCCCGGCCCAGGCGGCGGAAGAGGCAGCCAATCTGTGCGAGGAAGGGCCGCATCTGGCGCGGCCCTATGAGCCGCAGAGCGTGGTCGATCGCATCAAGCGCCTGCGCGCCGCCCGTGCCCGTCTGGCGCAAAGCTGAGGCGGCGCTTCAGTGCAGCGTGTAGCGCACGCCGATGCGGACCTGCTGGGTGGTTACATCGTCCAGGGTCAGAGGCAGGCCGGCGGCTGTGAACGAGGGCGAGCCGAAACCGGAATAGCGATATCCCACGTCGAGGGTCCATGACGGGGTGATCGCCCAGCCGAGGCCGGCCGTGACGTTCCAGCCAAATTCCATTTGCGACTGCGTCCCGCCGGAGGTGCCGAAGGTGGGCGTGAAGGTGAATGCCACCTGCCCGAACCCCAGTCCGGCTCCCACATAGGGCGTGATGTTGGCGAAGGTGAACATGTCCCAATAGACATTGGCCATGGCGGTGGCGGCCGACAGATCGGTGACGCCCCGCACCGTGGTGGCGGAGACCGCCGTGCCATAGTCCACCGTCACATCCGCCCGCAGCCAGGGCAGGAAGCGATAGCCGGCACCGACACCAAACACCCGACCATAGGACGTATCCGTGGCCGGCAGTCGCGTAATGCCGCGGGGCGTGCCATGGACATTGGTCACCCCGCCCGATGTGCGCAGGTACCAGCCACCAGCGACGTCGTCTTCCAGCTCCGGCGGGGTCAAACTGAAGTCGCCCGGCTTGCCCAGCAGGGGCAAATCCGGATCGGCCGCCCGCGCGGCTGTGGCCCGCGCGCCGGTGGCGAGCGTGGCGACGGCGGCAAAAATGCAAAACAGACGCAGCATGGCAAACCCGAACCCGCAGCGACGGTCGCAGCCGCTGAATGGGGCGACCGTCGCACGGGCTGATTAATCCCGGATTAACCCTAACCCTCCCTTAAGCCCCGGGCGACCGGGATCGCACGTCACCGTCACCGGCTCTCTGCGCCCCTGGGGAGGCAGGGACGGCCCGACGTCAGGCGGCGACGCGGCGCAGGGCCTCGATGACGTCGTCCACGGCGCCTTCCACCAGATCGTAGTCGTCGCCTTCGCCCATCACCCGGATCACCGGCTCGGTGCCGGACGGGCGAATGAGCAGGCGCCCGTGATTGGCCAGCCGCCGCTCCGCATCGGCAATGGCGGCGATGACCTGTTCATTCTCCAGCGGTCGGCCGGAGGTGAAGCGCACGTTCTTCAGTACCTGCGGCAGCGGATCGAAGCGGTGGCAGACCTCCGAGACCGGCCGTTGGCTGCGCGCCACCACCACCAGCACCTGGAGGGCGGCCAGCAGGCCGTCGCCGGTGGTGGAATAATCGGACATGATGATGTGGCCCGACTGTTCGCCGCCGACGTTGTAGCCATCCGCCCGCATGCGCTCCAGCACATAGCGGTCGCCCACCGCGGTGCGCGCCAGGGTCAGCCCTTCGCCTTGCAGATAGCGCTCCAGGCCCAGGTTGGACATGACCGTGGCGACGATGCCGTCGCGGGACAGGCGGCCGTCTTCCTTGAAGCTTTGGGCGACCACGGCCATGATCTGGTCGCCGTCCACCACATGGCCCTTCTCATCCACGATGATGACGCGGTCGGCGTCGCCATCGAGCGCGATGCCGATGTCGGCGCGCACTTCCCGCACCTTGGCCGACAGCGCCGCCGGGGAGGTGGAGCCCACGTCGCGATTGATGTTGACGCCGTTCGGCTCGACGCCGATGGCGACCACGTCGGCGCCCAGTTCCCACAGCGCTTCCGGCGCGACCCGATAGGCGGCGCCATTGGCGCAGTCCACCACCACCCGCAGGCCCTCGAACGACTGGTCGCGGGGGAGCGTGCGCTTGGCGTATTCGATATAGCGGGCGTGCACACCTTCCAGCCGCTTGGCGCGGCCGATCTCGGCGGGGGCGGCCAATTTCTTGGCCATGTCGTGGTCGATCAGCTCCTCGATCTCGTGCTCGATCTGGTCCGACAGCTTGAAGCCGTCGGGGCCGAACAGCTTGATGCCATTGTCGTCGAACGGATTGTGCGAGGCGGAGATCATCACCCCGAGGTCCGCGCGCATGGAGCGGGTGAGCATGCCCACCGCCGGGGTCGGCACCGGGCCTAGGAGCAGTACGTCCATGCCCACGGAGGTGAAGCCGGCGACCAAAGCGTTCTCGATCATGTAGCCGGACAGGCGCGTATCCTTGCCGATCACCACCCGGTGGCGGTGCTCGCCGCGGCGGAAGACCAGCCCGGCGGCCATGCCCACGCGCAGCGCCAGATCGGCGGTCAAGGTTGCATTGGCGCGGCCGCGCACGCCATCGGTTCCGAAATACTTACGCGCCATTCGCCAAAGCCCTCGCCCGCAACGTCATTCCCCTGCCATTTAGCATCGTCCGGAGCCCGTGACAGTCACGTTTTATGAGCGGCCGTGTCGAATATCCTCCCGTTCAGGGCCGAATCCGGCGGTGTTTTGCATCGCATCAGCGCCGGCTCCGCATTGCCCTTGGCCCGGCGGGGATGTTAACCGATGCACAGGTTCGCTGGAGTCCTGTGCCCGTGTCGTCTCTTTCCCTCGATGTTCTCACCATCGGAAACGCCATCGTCGACGTCATTGCGCGCGCGGACGAAGGCTTTCTCGCCACCCAAGGCATGCCCAAGGGCTCCATGACCCTGATCGATGAGGCGCGGGCCGAAACGCTGTACGGCGCCATGGGACCGGGTCTGGAAATGTCCGGTGGCTCGGCCGCCAACACCGCCGCCGGCCTGGCCTCCCTGGGCGCGCGCGCCGGCTTTATCGGCCTGGTGCGCGGCGACGGTCTGGGCGGGGTGTTCGCCCATGACATCCGCGCTGCGGGCGTCGCCTATGCGACCGCGCCGGCCGCCGACGGCCCCGCCACCGCCCGCTGCCTCGTCCTGGTGACGGAGGATGGCGAGCGCACCATGAACACCTATCTCGGCGCGGCGCAGAACCTCACCGCCGCCGACATCGATCCGGAGCAGGTGAAGGGCGCCGCCATCACCTATCTGGAAGGCTATCTGTGGGATCCGCCGGCGGCCAAGGAGGCATTCCTCACTGCCGCCCGCATCGCCCATGAGGCGGGCCGGGAAGTGGCCCTGACCCTGTCGGACGCTTTCTGCGTCGGCCGCTACCGGAGCGAGTTCCTCGACCTGATGCGCACCGGCGTGGTGGATCTGGTGTTCTGCAACGAAGGCGAGCTGAAGGCGCTCTATGAGACCGCCGACGTGGATTCCGCGCTGATCCAGCTGCGGCGCGATGTGGCCGCCGCCGTGGTCACCCGCTCGGAGCAGGGCGCGCTTTATGTCACCAAGGATGCGGTGGTGTCCGCGCCGGCGTTTCCGGTGGAGACCGTGGTGGACACCACGGGGGCCGGCGACCTGTTCGCCGCCGGCTTCCTGGCCGGCCGCACCCGTGGGCTCGATCCGGCCACCGCCCTGCGCCTGGGCGCGCTCGCCGCCGCCGAGGTGATCTCCCACATGGGCGCCCGGCCGCAGAAGACGCTGCTGGATCTCGCCCGCGAGAACGGTCTCATCTCGTGAGCCTGCCGGCGGCGCCGCAGGACGGCGCCGCCCGCGCCCTGGCGCATATCGATGCGGGCGCCAAGGCGCTGCTGGTGCTCGGCGGCGCGGGGACGGGCAAGACCACCTTCCTGCACGAATTGCGCAAATCCCCCCGTGGGCGACAGGTGTTCCTGGCGCCCACCGGCGTGGCGGCGCTGCAATTGGGCGGGCAGACCCTGCATTCCTTCTTCGGCATTCCCCCGCGGATCCTCCAGCCGGAGGATGTGAAGCCGCGGGTGCAGGTGCGGCGCCTGCTGAAGAAGCTGGACCGGCTGGTGATCGACGAGATCTCCATGGTCCGCGCCGATCTCCTGGACACCGTGGACCGCACCTTGCGCATCGCGCGGGAGAGCCCGTTGCCGTTCGGCGGGGTGCAGGTGGTGCTGGTGGGCGATTTCCTGCAATTGCCGCCGGTGGTGCCTTTTGCCGAGCAGCAGGTGCTGGAGCAGATGGGCTATGAGGGCCCGTTCGCCTTCCATGCCAAGGCGCTGGTGGAGCATCCGGTGGAGCGTGTGCCGTTCACGGTGGTGCATCGCCAGTCGGACGGGGCCTTCGTTGGCCATCTGTCGGCGATCCGCCGCGGCGAACGCTTGCCGGAGGCGCTGGCGGCGCTGAACGAGGCGTGCGTGCGGCCGCATCGCTCCGGCGTGCTGCCGGTGCTGCTCACCCCCACCAATGCCCGCGCCGATGCCTATAACCAGCGGGGCCTCGCTGCCCTGCCGGGCAACGAACGGGTGTTCGAGGGGGCACTGAAGGGCGAATTCGGCCTCGATGGCGATCGCCTGCCGGTGCCGGAGCGCCTGGTGCTGAAGACCGGCGCCCGCGTGATGGCGCTGCGCAACGATCCCGCTCGGCGCTGGGTCAATGGCTCGGTGGGCACGGTCACCGGCATCGGCGCCCATAGCGCGCTGGTGCGCCTGGACGGCGGCGGCACGGTGGAGATCGAGGCCTTCACCTGGGAGCGCATCCGCTATGCCTTCGACGATGCCACCGGCCGTATCGAAGGGCAGGTGGTGGGCACCTTCAGCCAATTGCCGCTGGTGCCCGCCTGGGCCATGACCATGCACAAGGCGCAGGGCCTGACCCTGGAAGACGTTCGCATCGATTTCGACAATGGCGCCTTTGCCGCCGGCCAGGCCTATGTGGCGCTGTCGCGGGCGCGCTCGCTGGCGGGCCTGTCCCTGGTGCGGGCCATCCGCCCGTCGGACATCCGCATCGACCGGCGGGTGGCGGAATTCGTGCGGGCGTTCGAAAGCGGGGCGGCGGGCGAACTGCCGGCAGCCGAAGCCTAGCTCGCCGTCGCCGCGCGCCGTGGGCGCGCCCTAGTCTTTCTTGAGGGCGACGCCGCCGGCGCCTTGGGCCTTGGCCGCCTCGGCGGCCATGTGGTTCGGCTCGAAGCTTTCGAGCGTCGCGTCATAGCGCGGATGCAGCGTGCCCATCAGCCGGTCCCACCAGGAAAATGTGTGGCCGTAATTGTACTTGAAATGCCCGTGGTGCTGGTCGTGGAACACCGTCGAGGCAAACGGGAACGGCGTGCGGCCGGCCGGCGAGGCGAAATGCTCAAAGCCCGCATGGCCGAGCATGCCGCTCACCTGGTCATAGAGCTTCTGCAACAGCAGCATCTGCCAGGGAATGGGCAGGATGAACGGCAGGATCAGATAGAAGCTCTGGTTGAGGAAGCCTTCCATCAGCGTCTCGTGATGGTTGGTCCACACCGTGGGGGCGACGCTTTTGTGGTGCAGGGCGTGGAAGCGATAGAACGGCTTCCAGTGCAGCAGACGGTGGACCCAATAGAACCACGCGTCATACAGCACCAACGAAATGCCCAGCATCAGCGGGCCTGACCACCAAGTCAGCGGAAGCGGCGAGATGGTCCAGCCCTGCGCCTGGGCAAACAGGCCGCCGGCAAAGCAGAAGGCGATCACCGCGATGGAGCCCGGTGCATGGGCCAGCTCCTGCCATTTCCGCGGATTGGTGCGGGTCTTCTGGATGCGCCGCTCAGGGTGTCGGGCGTTCATCACTTCGAAGAACACGCCCACCGCCACCAGCACCACCAGGATGCCGGCGACCACGCAGCCGTAGAGGGTGAGGAAGTCCAGCGCCAGGCCGCGCCATCCCGCCGCAGGATCCGATGGTCCCAATATGCTCATGGAGCCTTCCCTGCCAAAAGAGGTGCCCAGCCCACGTTCGGCGCCCCGCGACGGATGCCGGCGCAGCAGGCAGTGCGGCGAGGGCGCGGCGTCGTTCCAAAACGCCGTCGAGCTGTCTTCGGCTCTAGCAGAAAGCCGGTGCGGGAACAACGAACCCCGGCCCCTCGCCCCGCCGCCAATGGCCGCGGCGCCCCCACGCGCGGCGGCGTGCGATGCTCTGAAGGCTCACGATTTCGCGGTGCAGGCCAGCGGCGCGGCGCCTTCGCCCTTGCGCAGATCATAGAGGGCGCCGGCGGTGCCGGTGGTCCACCAGACATAGGGACCCGCGGCATACCGGGCGCCCGAGGCGGCCAGCACATTGGCGAAGATCAAGGTCCTGCCGTCCAGCGGCATCACCGCCAGGGCGGTGTCGCCGGCGGTGATGTAGGCCACCGTGAGCACGCCCAGGGTGGGACAGTCATAGGCCGTCTTGACCTGATGCACGGGGGTGTTGTCCGGCAGGGCAATGGTCAGGTCCGCCGCCACAGCGGGGGCTG
The DNA here is from genome assembly GCA_965227945.1 of Azorhizobium sp. GTDB lineage: Bacteria > Pseudomonadota > Alphaproteobacteria > Rhizobiales > Xanthobacteraceae > Azorhizobium. Next base: position 2,323,860 of record CBDDGQ010000006.1, read on the forward strand.
CGCCGGCGACCGCCAGCGTGCCCATTGCGACATAAGCTCCCAAGGCCAGAGCACGTAGCCGTCTCATGTCGAACCTCCCGGCAGTGGACACCCGCCACCCTGCACGGCGGGGCGCCGGAATGCCAGCGCATGCGTGGCCTTGGGCCGCCACGCATGCGGCCTCAGTCACGTCGGGACGGGACCTCGCCACGCAAAAAAGGCCCCCCGATGGGGACCTTTTCCGCTTAACGAATTAAGAGATCAGCGCTTCCAGCGACCGTCGTATTTGAACTCCGGGGCGCCCTTCAGCTGGTCCTTGGTGGCGTCCATCATCGCCGTCCACTTCTTGTCGGTCTCGTTGTACATGACCTTCACGGCGGAGGGACGCACGATCACATACCGCTCGCCCATGCCGAGGAAGCCACCCACGGAGAGGATGTAGCCCGACAGCTGGCCCTGCGACAGGATCAGATCCTTGATCTCGCCGACCGTCTCTTTCTGGCCGTTCACCACGTTCAGACCGATGAGGTTGTAGCTCAGCACGTCGGTGGCGTTGGCCTTGACGAAGGTCTCGGTGGCGACGGTGCTCTGCGCCAGGGCCGGGACCACGGGCATCACAAGCGCTGCGGTGGCGGCGAGGGCGATAAGGGTGCGTCGCATGTATTGAAGCTCCTGAAGTCAAACGAATGCCATAACAATGCCCAGCGTGATGAAAAGTTCCTCATATTATGATCATTGTTTTGCGGGAGTGAGATTTCTGTCCCCACCGGACCCGTTGCTTCCGAAAGCTATGACTTGGCTATAGACCGCGCTTTTTACGTTGCGTCGTTAGTTCTCGGGCGTCGGTGCCGCGTCTTGGGATGGCTCAGCGTTGCACCCGCCGTTATCATCGAAACGAGCGTGACCCACCGACGCAGGTCCGCCCGAAAGTCGCACTCACCAACTCGGACTGGGCCGCGGCGGACCAGCTTTGCGCGAAGCGAAAGGGGCTGTGATCGTCCCGGGCGGCTCGCTCCTGGCAGGAGCCACGACCAGTGGTTGTGTTGCGCGGGGACGGTCTGGGCGGTATTTTGATAGGTGTGTGCAGGTTGCGAACTTGCAGGATTGCGTGAGCCTGCGCGGGCTCGTCTTTCCGGCTTCGGATCCGGCGCTGCATCTCCCGGGCCGGGGCGGGCGTGGGTCATGAGCGCAGACGTCGGAGCGTGGCCGTCGGGACCGGATGATCGAACGGGCGGGCACTTGCGCTCGCTGACCTCTTTCCAAGGTGTGCAAAGGTAGCAGCGCAATGGCGAGCCCGTCCTACTCAACCCTGAACGCATCAACCTTTCTGGATTATTCCGGCTATCAGATTGCCGATTCCGCCGCTTTCGCCGCCCTTGGCGCGCTGGCGAGCACGGGCCTTTCGCAGGGCGATCTTACGCAGGTCCAGTCGATCCTCACCCAGACCTTCGCCGGTTCCGCGACGACATACACAGAGATGAAGGATCATCAGGTCGTTGATCCGGGCTATCCCTTCATGGCGGTGGCCGATCTCACCACCGGACTCGGCACCGGCAGCTTGCCGTTCGCTCTCGACGGGCAGACCATCACCGTCGCCCTGATGGTCAAGCGCGATGCCGATCCGGCCGTGCTCCTGTCCCAGGACTGGGCCACGCGTCAGGCGGCGTTGGCAGACCAGACCGCCATCTGGAACACCTATGGCGCCAAGGGCCGTTATGGCGAGGTCGTCGCCGGGCTCGAACAGGTGCTCGGCCCGCAGGCGGCGGCGGACGGCCCGTTCATGGATGCGGCGTCCGGCATCACCAGTTCGGCGGACTCGCGCACCGTCTGGCTCAACCTCACGCCGCAGCAGTTCCAAGCCTTGTTCAATACGGACCTGCTGGTCTTTCAGGGCGCCAGCGCCCTGAATGGGGAGTATCAGAATTACGCCTGGAGCGGCTCCCTCAGTCTGCCGAGCAGCATTGCCACAAAGGTCTCTGGAATCTGGGTGGCGGAGAGCCAGCCCTATGGGTCGCCCACCCCCCTCGACAGCACCCCGGTCTCGCTCGCCTCAGGCTGGCAGAGCCCCGGCAATGCCCTGGTGGGCAACGGCGCCAGTCCCACGCCGACGCAGGTGGCGCAGGCCTATAATTTTCCGCTGATCGACAAGAATGTGGCCACCCCGGCGGTGGCGCTGGTGGAGGGCGGCATTCCCGTGTTCACGGTCACGCCCGAAAGTGGCGTGAGCACGCTTCAAGCTGCCCTGAACCTCTATCGCACGACGGTGCTGAATCTTCCGGCCTATGGTGCGAACCAGTTCAACATCATCGCGCCAGCCTCCGCGGGGACCGGCGACACGTCGGAAGAGACGCTGGACGTCTCCGTCGTCGCCGGCGCCGCGCCCAACAGCAAACAGCTCTATTACGTCTCCGGGGCTGGGACCTTAGCCACCTATCAGAACGCCATCTTCGACACGGTCAATCATGCCCCGGTGCTGAGTTCCTCCTTCACCGACACCCAGCGTTTCTCGCCGGGCTCGCCGTTCGCCACCGCCTATAAGGAAGTGTTCGTCGACGCCGCCCTGAAGAACATATCGGTCTTCCTCTCGTCGGGGGATGGCGGCTCGGGCGGCGAGTATGGCACCGGCCTGCCCATCGGCCGGCCCTCCCACGCTTCGCCTTATGCGGTGATCGTGGGGGGAACATCCATTTCCACCCTACAGATCGCCAGCCAAGATTCGACCCTTACCGGCCTCTACCAAAGCGCCATTGCCAATACCCCGGCGACGCTCCTGGCGCTGACCGCCGCCGGCCTGACGGCCTTGCCGCAGAATCTATCCACCTCCACCTTCGAGGTGTTGGTCCAGAGCGTCTGGAATACCTATGGCATCGGCACCGCGCAGGCGGGCACCATGTCGCCCAGCTATCTCGGCAACAATGCCAGTACGGGCGGCATCGACGCCGGCACCCGCGTGCCCAGCTACCAGGTCGATTTCGGCCTGAACCCCACCAGCGCCGCACCGGGCAGCCAAGTGGGGCGCGGCCTGCCCGACGTGTCGGCCCTGGCCGGCGGCAATGCCAAATACGATGTGCTCAACGCGGATTACTTCAACACGCTTGGCGCCCCGCTCACCACGTCCGCGGCCGGCACCAGCGCGGCCTCCCCCCTCTGGGCCTCCCTCACCGCGCAACTGGACGCGGTGTTCGCCGATCAAGGCCTGCCGCACCTGGGCTATTTCAACGATCTTCTGTACATGGCGGATGCCATTGCACCGGGATCCTTCAGCGACGTGACGCTTGGGAACAATACTTCCACCTATTACATGTACAACGGGTCCAACGGCGCCTCGCAATACGTTCTCCTGGAGAACAACAAGAATAGCAGCGCCTCCATCATCGCCACCGGCCTCGGCTATGCGGCCACCGCCGGCTATGATCAGGCCACCGGGCTTGGCGCGCCCAACGGGCTTTTGCTGGCTCGGGCGCTGACCACCATCGCGCATCTCCAGACCGGCCATCAGGCGGAGCCCGACGTGGTGACGGCGGTGAGCGAAACCGTGGCCCAGAGCAGCATCGGCCAGAGCCTGCTGGTCCAGGCCTCCGGGACGCTGGGGGCGTTCGAGCTGGATGCAGGCAGGCATGCTTACCAGGGGGCCGGCAATGCCGATGCTTTGGCCTGGACCGACCGGCTGGCGCAGCAGGTGATGCAGTCGGACTTCGACCCGGCTCTGGTGCGCCTGCTGGATGGCGCCGGTCAGGCGATTCCCATGACCGTCCATGCCAATGCGGGTGACACCCTCACCAGTTCAGTGGCCGGTTTCGCCCTTGGCCTCTACCAGACGGATCAGACCGCGTCTTATGGCTTTGCCTCCTTCGGCGGCCTGGCCTCAGGCGTCACTGTCGCGCGCCCGGTGGCGGTCGCCGAAACGGTCGGCGACGCAAACGATCAGAGCGCGGTGGTCCGCGTGCGCCAGAACGGGGCCGATGCCACCAGCCTGATGCTCTACAAGGTGGATGATCTCTCCGGCCACATCGACGGGGTGGCGCCGGGCGATCCCGCCTATGCCGCCAAGGCGGCGGCGCGGGCCCTGCTGTTTGCCGATGGCAGCGCCCAGCTCTCCAGCCCCGGCTATGGCAATTACACCGAGGCGGAGGTTCATCATGTGAACCATGGCGATCTCATCGCCATGGCGCTCACCAATGGCGGGCAGACCTATTGGGGATTTGCCGACGCCAATGAGACCACCGGCGGTGCGCCTGTCACGCATCTGTGGAGCTACGGGCTCAACACCTTCGGCTTCGAGGACACCTATGGCGGCGGCGACCATGATTATAACGACCTGATCGTGCTGCTGGATTTCACCAGCCTCAGCGGCCACGGCTGGATCGCCTGACACGCACCGACGGGCCCAAAGCGCCGGGCCGGCGTCGCCAGGCCCCAGCCGCGGCCCGGCATCCCTGAAAACACCACGGGCCGATCAGCGAAGCCTGCGCTGATCGGCCCGTGGTCACTGGATCCAGCGTCGGCGGCGGCGTGCGCCGCCTGCCGCTGATCGGAGGGGGCTCAGGCGGCGTTCAGATCCCGCACGAAGCTTTCCACCACCGTCCGCAGGTCCGCCGCCTGGCCGGACAACCCTTCCGAGAGCGTGAGCAACTGGGTCGATGCGGCCCCGGTCATCTCGGCCGCGCGGCCGACGCCTTCGATATTCTCCGTCACCTGCTGGGTGCCGGTGGCCGCCTGCTGGCAGTTCTGGGCGATCTCGCCGGTGGCGGCGCCTTGCTCCTCCACCGCGCTGGCGATGGTGGAGGAGATCTGCTTGATGTTGGTCACCACCCGCACGATCTCGGCCATGGACGTCACCGTGCCTGTGGTCGCGTGCTGGATCTCCCGCACCTTGTCAGAAATGTCCGCGGTCGCTTTCGCGGTCTGGGCGGCGAGTTCCTTGACCTCGGAGGCCACCACGGCGAAGCCCCGTCCGGCCTCGCCCGCCCGGGCCGCCTCGATGGTGGCGTTCAAGGCCAGCAGATTGGTCTGGCTGGCGATGCCCTCGATCAGGCTGATGACATCGCCGATGGCGGTGGCGGCGGTGGACAGATCGCCGATACGGGCGTTGGAGGATTCGGCCTCCTTGAAGGCGATATCAGCCACGTCGGCGGAATGGCTGACCTGGCTGGTGATCTCGCGCACCGAGGCGGCCAGCTCCTCGGAGGAGGCGGCGACCGTCTGCACATTGGTAGCGGCCTGTTCGGCGGCGGCGGCCACCGCTTGGGCCTGGCGGGAGCACTCTTCCGCCGTGGACGAGAGGTCGCGGGCCGAATGGGCGACCTCGCCGGAGGACTGGGCGAAGCTGGCCGCCAGCTCCTTCATGCGGGCGACGAAGGCCTGCGCGAGCGTCTCGCGCTTGGTCAGCAACTCCCGCTCCACCGCCTCGCGCTTGGCCTGGGCCTCGCGCAGCTGCTCGGCTTCACGCAGCTGGCCCTGCAGAACTTCCAGCGTGGTGGACATGGCGCCGATTTCGTCCGCGCGACCCGTGCCGGTGACTTTGCGCGACAGGTCGCCTTTGCCCATGGCGGTCATGATCTCCATCATGGCCTTGATCGGCGCGACGATGCCCGATCGCACCAGGAAGATGGCAAGGGCGATCACCAGCGCCGTCGCGGCGCCGATGCTGCCGAGCACGAGGATCTTGGTGTGGAGGGTGGCGGCGGTCCCCGCCTCGTTCATCTTGCGCACGTCTTCCACAATGGTGCGGCTCACTGCAGTGGAGGCCTGCAGCACCTGATCCAGGGCAGGGCGGCAGCCCGCGTCCATCAGCTTGGCGGCGCGCACATTGCCTTCTGCATCGGTGGATTCGTTGGCAATCCGAAGGGTCTCCGCGCAGGCGCCGCTCACTGCGGACTGGAGCTTTGCCTGAATGGCGGTGATGCTCTCGTTGTATTTCGGCGCGGCCTTCTTGGCTGCTTCAATCCGGTCACTGACGAATTTCTCGGCCTCAAGGCGGGCCGTCATGGCCGCTTTGTTGGCGTCATCGGTGGCGGCGACGATGTTGCCATAGATGGCGACTGCAATCATCGACTGGCCGCGATTTGCCTGAGCGAGCTGAAGAGCGGCCACCTGGGGGCCTTCGATGATCTCGGTGTACATGGTGTCCAGCGATGACATGCCCATCGTCGCATAGAAGGCGCCGCCGATGCTGATCGCTCCGAGCAAGAGCAGGAGGCTCACGACCTTCCAGATCATGGGTAGGTTGGCATAGGACATTACGTGACTCCGACCGATGGTCCCCCTGGGACCTATAGGAAATGCGCGGGCATATTTGAAAGGGGATGCTTGCACGAAGCTTGCTCGCGCAGATTGCAGAGCGATGTGCAAGTGCAGCAAACAAGTATAAAATGACGGTTTGATTAAATAAAAAGCAATTTATTTGAAATAAATACGCATAAATCGCATTACTAATCGTATGATTTTAGGCATTTTGACTGATTATTATTCATATTTATTTGAAGATAACGGGTCAAGTTGACTTAAGGTCACGTAATTTGCCCTGGGCGACGTTCGCGCCCGGCCTGCTCTGCGTGCGGCGGACCCGATCGTCTTAAGTTCATGACGGGGAGGGTGCATGCCGCCGGAGAAAGCGAGGCGGAAACAGGATCGGCGTGGCGGACGATCAGGTCAGCGGCCCGCAGACGGCTGTGGCGGTATCTATGCCGCCTGCCGCCGCCAGCACCGGATACCAGTTCGCGCCTGATCCAACGTGAGCTATCGGGTTTAAGAATAGATGGCCGGCGCAGTAGCAACATCTGTTGCAAGATTTTGCATCCTCGAACCCCGGTCTTCACCGTCAGCGCACTGACCAACAGGACAGGAGGAGGGCTCAGGCAAAATATCGAGACGCCGCCACGCCGATGAGGGCCAGCACCAGCATCGCTCCGAAAATCAGGTACCATGTCCGCGCCGTGGGCAGATCGCGGGTGGGGGCGATCGGGTCTTCCGCGCTCTGCGGCTGATCCAGCGTCAACTCTCCGTCGGTGACGTCCCGCTCAGGCGCTGCGAGCCGCTGGTGCGGGCCGTGGCCGGCGGCTTCGTCATCGGTCCCAAGCGGCGCCGCCGCTGGATCCAGCGCCCGAACCTTGTCCCGCGTCGCGCCGCTGTCAATGCGGCCGCGCAGCCGTGCCGTGTCGGAATTGGTCATCGCTCTCCCTCTCTGACGCCCGCGGGCGCCATGAGCATCGGCGCCCTTCAGACCGTTCGACCGATGACCGCACCGATCATGGTCGAACCGCCTGCGCGCCGCGCCCTCGGTGGCACGGAGGACCCGCCCATCGTCGCAAGGCGGCCGTGCCATGGCACCTAGAACCAGGGAGCGCGGCGTGGGTTCCGAGGGACCGGGCGCTTCATCGGTCCGGCTTCGTGTCGTCAGGGCGCGACGCAGCCCCAGGCAGCGCACCCTTATGTCATGCGCGCCTGCGGTTCGTGCGCCGGGACCGGCTAGGGCTTGACAGAGAAGCCTTGGCTGAATTCCACCGGGCCGCCATTGTAGCTGAAATCCACACGGTACTGACCGGCGGGCCAGCCCGCATCGGGCTTGCTCAGGCTCGACGAGACGGTCGCGCTCGACCCCAAGGGGATGGAAACCGAAGCGATCGTGTAGTTCTTGGGCGATGCGTTCGTGTCTTCAGCGATCCAGGTCGCCGTCATCGTGTCGCCGGGTTTGACGTCGCGAACGGCCAGGCCCACCAGAATTTTCGGCGTATCGCGTGCAAAGACCGACTGAGGCGGAACGTCACCGTCGCCCGGGAAGGTCATGGCCTTGGAGATGTGGCTGGAGCTGGCGGGTGCCGCGCTTGGAACCGGGGCTGAAGGCGCCGCGCCCGATGCCGCGGCGGGTGCCGCCGCAACGACGGCGGGAGCCGGCGCAGCCGCGGCCTTGGCCGGCGTGCTCTCGCAACGCTGCAGCGCTTCATAGGCCTGGGAGAAGCCCGCCAGCTTGAAGTCCGCGTCAGCGCCGTCCAGCTTCAGCACCATCGTCTTGGCGCTGAGAAGGCCCGGCACGAGGCTGCTGGGCAGCACCGCAGTCAGGGTCTGCCCGTCGCCGATCCAGGCCGATTTGGCGATGGCGACCTTCTTGTCCAGGACCAGGGGCACCCGGAGCTTCTCGTTCTTGCGCCAGGTCCAGTGCTCGTAGACGAACGAGATCACCACCTCATCGCCTGCCCGGGCGAAGACCAAGGCATTCTCGGCATCGTCGTCGTCGGGATCCTTGTAGGACGTGCTCATCATGCAGATCGGCCCGTTCGACCCGGGCGCCGACCGCTCGATATTCCAGCCCTTGACCGTCTCGAACGGGGTCTCTCCCGCCGCCAGAGCTGGGCCGGCCAGGAGGACGAGGGCCGTAATGGTGGCGATGCGTGTCATGATGTGCTCCGCGCGATCAGGCGCTTGTGTGGTCGTTGACCCGCGTCGTGGATCGTGCCGCGGTGGCCGTGCGGACGGACCTTGGGGGAACTCTCGGGCCACCGCCACAGAAAACGTCCCGCCCTGTGTGCGGGACCGGGGAGTGTTGAAAGCCTCGCCCGGGCCCGCCGCGCTGCGCGCGCAACCTGTGGTGCCCCCCGCCGTCGGCCGCCCCATCCGCCTTGCTTTTGCCCTGGCCCGGATCTAGACCCGTTGCCGGGACACTCCTCCCCAACGAGGAGCGCCCATCTGCGAGGATGGACCACATGACGACCAATGACGCCCCGGCCCACAAGCCGGCAAACCCGAATTTTTCCTCCGGCCCCTGTGCCAAGCGTCCCGGCTGGACCTTGGATGGCCTGCGCGATGCCCCGCTGGGCCGCTCGCACCGCGCCAAGGTGGGCAAGGCCAAGCTGAAGCTGGCCATCGACCTCACCCGCGAAGTGCTGGACGTTCCTGACAATTATCGCATTGGCATCGTCCCGGCCTCCGACACCGGTGCCGTGGAAATGGTGCTGTGGTCCATGCTGGGCGCCCGCCCGGTGGACATGCTGTCCTGGGAAAGCTTCGGCGAAGGCTGGGTCACCGATGTGGCCAAGCAGCTCAAGCTGACCGACGCCCGCACCCTCTCTGCCCCTTACGGCGAACTGCCGGACCTGAAGGCGGTGGATTTCAGCCATGACGTGGTGTTCACCTGGAACGGCACCACCTCCGGCGTCATGGTCCCCGATGCGGACTGGATCCCCGCGGATCGCGAAGGCCTGACCATTTGCGACGCCACCTCGGCGGCCTTTGCGCAGGCGCTGGATTTCGCCAAGCTCGATGTGGTCACCTTCTCCTGGCAGAAGGTGCTGGGCGGAGAAGCGGCCCACGGCATGCTCATCCTCTCCCCGCGCGCGGTGGAGCGGCTGGAGACCTACAAGCCGGCGTGGCCGCTGCCGAAGATCTTCCGCATGACCAAGGGCGGCAAGCTTATCGAAGGCATCTTCGAGGGCGAGACCATCAACACCCCCTCCATGCTGTGCGTGGAAGACTATCTGGACGCGCTGCATTGGGCGAAGTCCGTGGGCGGCCTGCCGGGCCTCAAAGAGCGGTCCAACCGCAATTTCGAAGCCATCGCGCAGTGGGTGCATCGCACCCCCTGGGTGGACTTCCTGGCCGTGGATCCGGTCACCCGCTCCAACACCTCGGTGTGCCTGAAGGTGGTGGACCCGGCGGTGACCTCCTTGCCGCCGGACGCCCAGGCGGCCTTCGCCAAGGCCATCACCTCCGGGCTCGAGAAGGGCGACATCGCCTACGACATCGGCGCCTATCGCGATGCCCCTCCCGGCCTGCGGATCTGGTGCGGCGCGACGGTTCAGACCACCGACGTGGAAGCGCTCACCGGCTGGCTGGACTGGGCGTTCAATGTCGCCAAGGCTTCGCTGCCCCAGGCCTGAGGTCCGGCCGCCGAAACGGCGTGGCCCGCGCCTGTCGCGCGGGCATTTGATGCCCCCATCTCGACGCGCACGGCCGGGCTTGCCCCGGCCCTCCACGGACCTCCGCCCGAAATCCGGGTGACGCGGCGTGGAGCCTGGGACGTGCCCAGGGCGTGACGCGGGCGGGGCTGGCACCCAACCCCCATTCCGGAGCCCGCACCATGGCCCCTCGTGTTCTCATTTCCGACAAGCTGTCCGCCGCCGCCGTCCAGATTTTCAAGGATCGTGGCATTGAGGTGGACTTCCAGCCCGACCTCGGCAAGGACAAGGACAAGCTGGCCGAGATCATCGGCAATTATGATGGCCTCGCCATCCGCTCGGCCACCAAGGTGACCCCCAAGATCCTGGAGAAGGCAAGCCGCCTCAAGGTGATCGGCCGCGCCGGCATCGGCGTCGACAATGTGGACATCCCGGCCGCCACCGCCAAGGGCGTGATCGTGATGAACACGCCGTTCGGCAATTCCATCACCACCGCCGAGCACGCCATCGCCATGATGTTCGCGCTGGCGCGCGAGATCCCCGCGGCGGACGCCTCCACCCAGGCCGGCAAGTGGGAGAAGAACCGCTTCATGGGCGTGGAGCTGACCGCCAAGACGCTGGGCATCATCGGCTGCGGCAATATCGGCTCGATCGTCGCCGAGCGTGGCATCGGCCTGAAGATGAAGGTGATCGCGTTCGATCCCTTCCTCTCCGCCGAGCGCGCCAAGGACCTGGGCGTGGAGAAGGTGGAGCTGGACGACCTGTTGGCCCGCGCCGATGTCATCACCCTGCACACCCCGCTCACCGAGAAGACCAAGAACATCCTCTCGGCGGAAAACCTCGCCAAGACCAAGAAGGGCGTGCGGGTGATCAATTGCGCCCGCGGCGGACTGGTGGATGAGGTGGCGCTGCGCGCGGCCCTCGACAGCGGCCATGTGGCGGGCGCGGCGTTCGACGTGTTCACGGTGGAGCCGGCGGAAACCAATCCGTTGTTCGGGCATCCCAACGTGGTCTGCACCCCGCATCTGGGCGCGGCGACCACCGAGGCGCAGGAGAATGTCGCGCTGCAGGTGGCCGAGCAGATGAGCGATTATCTGCTCTCGGGGGCCATCTCCAATGCGGTGAACTTCCCCTCCATCACTGCCGAAGAAGCCCCCAAGCTGAAGCCCTTCATCGCCTTGGCGGAGAAGCTGGGTTCGTTCGCCGGCCAGCTCACCGACACCGACATCAAGACCGTGCGTATCATCTATGAGGGCGCGGTGGCGGACCTGAAGGTGAAGGCGCTCACCAGCGCCGCGGTGGCGGGCCTGCTGCGGCCGGCATTGGCGGACGTCAATGTGGTGTCCGCGCCCTCCATCGCCAAGGAGCGCGGCATCGTGGTGGAAGAAACCACCCGCGCCGCTGAAGGCGACTACGACAGCCTCATCACCTTGACCGTGGTGACGGACAGCTATGAGCGTTCGCTGTCCGGCACCGTGTTCGCCGATGGCCGCCCCCGCATCGTGGACATCAAGGGCATCAAGGTGGACGCCGAGTTCGCGCCCTCCATGCTGTACATCACCAATGAGGACAAGCCCGGCTTCATCGGCCGCTTCGCCAGCCTTTTGGGCGATGCCGGCCTGAACATCGCCACCTTCGCTCTGGGCCGCGATCGCCAGGGCGGCGATGCCATCGCCTTGGTGGAAGTGGACGGCACGGTGCCTGCCGATGTGCTTGAGAAGGTGGCGGCGCTGCCCCAGGTGAAGCAGGCCAAGCCTCTGGTCTTCTGAACTTTTTGACCTGGTAATGGAGCAGGGCCGCCCTCTCGGGCGGCCCTTTTTTGTGGGCGACGGTCGGTGACCGGGAAACCGACGGGGTGCCTGCCGCGTTCACGCTTGGTGAGGCCCCCGGGAATGACCGGCGGAGCGGCGGCGATGGGAGCGGCATGACCGGTGAACACACCTTCGCAGCACGGCGCGCGGCGCCCCTCGTGGGCGGCCGCTGCGCCCGGATGGGCTGGATGGCGTTGGCGATCCTCGCCGCCTGTGCCTCACCAAGCGGCGCTTGGGCGCAAGCGGCACAGCCCATGGCCATCTGCGAGCGCTTGCTGGAGACCGGCCAGAGCGACCGGGGCGTGCCCTGCCTGCGCGCCGCGCTGCGCGCCGAGGCGACGGGGCGCGACGATGCCCGCACGCTGAGGGATTACCGCACCTGGGCGGAAGCGTTTCTGGAGGTGCGCGATAAGGTGACCGCCGCAAGCCTCTATGAGGAAGGCTTGGCCACTGACGCCGCGAACCGGGCTGCGGGGCTTCCCCCTGCGGCCAAGGAGGGGGCGGCAAAGCCAGCCGCAACAGCCACCCCCGCCACGGCGCAGGCACGTGCCGCCGCTGAGCTTGGCCTCCTGCATCTCAGCTATTCCTACGATCTGCTGAGCCGGACGGACGACACTGCGAAGGCTTTGCTGCACGCCCGCAGCGCGCTCCCCCTGCTGGAGCGCACGCTGGGGCCGGGCGCCAAAGAGAGCGTGCATGCGCGGGACAATCTGGCCACGCTGCTGACCAGCAGCGGCGCGGTGGCCCCGGGCCTCAATCTGGCGGAAGCCAATTTCGACATCGCCATGCGATCTCTGGGCGAGGATGAGCCGCTGAGCTGGCGCGTCTCCAACAACTTCGCCGAAGCCCTGCGCGCCATCGGCCGGCCGGAGGCGGCCGTACCCATCGATCGGGTGTTGCTGAAGAAGCGGGTGGCGCATTATGGGGAGGGCAGCATCCAGGCTTTGGTCAGCGCCAGTAATCTGGCGATCAACTATCTGGAATTGGGCGATAAGGATAACGCGCTGAAATATTTCCGCGCCCAGGGCTACTATGGGATGAAACTCGGGGATCGCACCTCCGAGCATGAGGCGCAGGCCAAGGCCTGGATCGCCTACACCAATATCCTGTTCTCTCCCGACCCGCAGTTGAAGCCACTGGAACTGGAGGCCCTCATGGGCCTCAAGGACTGGAACGGGGCACCGGATCTGTTGCGGGTGAAGGCGACCCAATTGGCGGCCGCCCAATTTGAGAAGCAGGGCAAAGTGCGCCAGGGCATGGCCTTGCGCCAGACCGCCTATGACATTTCCGCCGCCAGCTTCTCCGACCGCAGCCCGACCACGTTCGAGGCCCTGCTCGGTGTCGCCCAGGCCCATGCGCGCAATCAGGAGCCGGCCGAGGCCCTGGCGGTGTATCGCACCCTGGATCAGCAGCTCTATGACTGGACGCTGCGCGAGATCGGCACCGCCGGCAATCGCTACATCGCCGAGACCACGCGCGTGCTGGCGGACAATTTTCTCTATGCCTTCGGCCGCTTCGCCCTGGAGGAGGAGAGCGCGCGCCCGGCCTTTGCCGATGCCCTCGGCCGCTGGAAGGCCATGGAGAGCGGGGAGCGTCAGCGCCTGCGCCAGGCGGTGGAGACGCTGCCGGACGCGGACCGGCCGCTGGCGCAGGAGGTCATCCGCCTCATGGGGCGGCAGCAGGAAGTGCTGTCCGAGACGCGCACGGCGGACGAGCGGACGGCCGATGCGGCGGTGGCTGCCCAACTCAAGGAGAAGTCGGACGCTCTTGCCGCCCGGCTGACGTTGCAGCCGGGCCCGACGACCCCGCTGGGCGCGCAGATCGGCGCCACGTTGGCCCCGCGCGATGCCCTCATCAATTTTGCGGTGATCACCCAACGCTACGGTACGCGCAGCAGCGCCGATGCCATATTGGACCAGCGGTTCCTGGCGGTGGTGCGCCGCAAGGACCAGCCGCCGGTAGTCGTGGATCTGGGCGACTATCGGGCGGTGCAGCGCCGGCTGCAGGAGGCTGTCGCGGCAGGCGACCTGCTCAAGGATACCCATGCGGCCCTGTTTGGCCCCTTGAGCGGGCGCCTCGGCGATGCTGAGCGGCTGTTCATTGTCCCCGATGCCACGCTCTATGGCATTCCCTTCGCCGCTCTGCGGGATGCGTCCGGCACGTTCCTCGACCAGGCCTATGAGGTCCATCTGCTGACCCGCGAGGATGCGTTGCTGACGGCGCAGCGCCATGACCGGCTGGCGCGGGGCGGCGTGGCGGTTCTGGCCGGCGGGCTGGATTTCTCCAATGGCGCCGAGAAGGGCGCACGCGCGCTCCCCGCTTCCGGCCGCGAGGTGGCGGAGGTGAATGCCGCGCTCACCGCCGCCGGTTACGGCACACGCCTGCTCACCGGCGCCGCGGGGACGGAGGCGGCGCTGAAGGCCGCGATCCCGCACGCCAGCATCGTGCATCTGGCCACCCACGGTTTCTTCGAACCGCAGCGGGGCGGAGTGAGCGCCCTGTGGCGCGGCGGCCTGGTTCTCGCGCGCTCGGGCAAGGACAAGCCGCCGAAGCCCGATGGTGCCGATGGCTATCTCTATGCTGCGGAACTCATGGACTGGAACCTTTCGGCGGCGGATCTCGTGGTTTTGTCCGCTTGCGAGACCGCGCTGGGCGACACCAGCGCCGTAAGTGCCATCCGCGGCCTGCCGACGGCGCTCAGCATCGCCGGCGCACGGCGGTCGCTGCTCACCCTGTGGGCGGTGGATGATGCAGGGGCCGCCAATTTCATGGCCGCCTTCTATCGCCACGCCGCGGAGCCCGACACCACCTATGCCCAGGCGCTGCGCCGCACACGGCTAGACGCCATGGCCGGCAAGATCCCCGATGCGGGCGACCCGCAGCTCTGGGCCAGCTTCGTGATGTTCGAGGGCTGATGGTCAGAGCCCCTCGGCCGGTTCCGCGGTTGCGGGGCCGGCGCGGGTGGCGGTGAGGATGCCCACCAGAACCAGGGCGTAGCCGGCGCCATGAAACCATTCGAACCGCTCGCCGAGGAACACGATGGCCAGCGCCGAGCCGAACACCGGCATCAGATGGAAGAAGGGCGCGGCGCGGTTCGCGCCCACCAGCTGCACGCCCCGGTTGAAGGCCAGATAGGCCAGAAGCGAGGGCGCCGTGGACACATAGGCCAGCACCGACAAGGTGAAGCGGTCGAAATGGAGCACCGCACCGCTGGCCAGTTCCCAGATCATGAAGGGCAGGAGCAGCACGCCGCCGATGGCCATGATGCTGGCCAGGAAGGAGAGAGGCCCCAGCGGCGGGCGCACCCGCAGGATGGCTGTGTAGAAGGCATAGATCACCAGCGCCGCCAGGATCCACATGTCGCCCGCATTGAGGCTGAGGTGGAGCAGGGTGTCGAGCGTGCCCCGGCTGACGATGACCGTCACGCCCAGCAGAGAGATCAGGATGCCCACCACCTGTCCGGCCGAGAGCCGGTCGCGGAACAGCACCAGGCTCCACACCCCCACCAGCAGCGGCCCCATGGACTGCACCAGCAAGCCGTTGATGGCCTGGGTATATTGCAGGCCGTAATAGCTCATGGCGTTGTAGCAGGCGATGCCGCAGGCCGAGAGCAGCACCAGTCGCCCGAAATGCCGGCGGATCACCGGCGCATCGGCGCGCAGATGCGGCCAGGCGAAGGGCAGAATGATCAAGGTGGCGCCGAACCAGCGCAGGCAGGCAATGGTGACGGGGGGCACCGAACCCACCATGTAGCGCCCGACCACCATATTGATGGCCCACAGCAAAGCGGTGAAGGTGAGCAACACATAAGGCGCGTTGGCGAGGCGGGCGCCGGCGCGCGCCAGCGGCGAGGGGGCGAACATGGATCCTCCGTGCGCCCCTTGGGCGGGGGCTTGTCGGCTCAGGCCGAGGATCTCCCAGGGGAGACCCCAAGCCAGGTCTGATGCTCAGAGAGAAGCGAGGACGCCCATCACACCCCGGTAATGGCGACCGTCTCCTTGCCCGGCACCGGGCGTCTGCGCGGCAGGGAAGGTCGCACTTCCCCGTCGCCTCCCCCGTCTAACGGCTGAGGCGGCTGAGGAGAAATGCAAAGTCCGCAGGGCTTTCATCGCTGATGGTGATGAATTGCGCTGCTGCGGGACGGTCAGCGGCCCGGCGTCGCGCCCTGGAGCAACTGGTAGGACACCGGATTGTCCGGGCACAGGCCGCCGGCGCATTCCAGCACCGTGGACACGCCGTTGCCCAGCGCCAACAAGGCGGCGAGCGCCACCATGGCCAAACCGAAGGTCGCCGCACCGGCGCCGGCGGTGCTCGGCACGGGGACAGGGCTCGGCGAGACGGACGCGGCGTTGAGGCTCGCAAACTGCCGGTCAAACAGCAACATCACCGCGCAGCCCAGGATGATGGCGGCATAGACCACGACGGCCCAGGTGTAGAAATGCAGGCCGAGGAGGGGATCGCCATAGGTGCCGGTGCCGGGCGCGATGTGCAGCAAGGTCTGGCGGATGGAAACCAGGGCGCCGCAGAAGCTCGAGAGGATGACCACTGCATAATGGCTGGGGCGCGGCCCGAACTTCACATTGAGCGCGAGACCGAAGGCGGCGCCAACGAAGCCAACCCGCTGGAGAATGCACAGCGGACAGGGCAGATCGCCAAGAATGATCTGGTCGGCAAAGGCGACGATCAGCACCAGGCTGACCGCCAGCAGGCCGAGGGCATTGAGGATGCGGCTGGTGGGGGCGTTCATGGGTTTGCCCCTCACAGCACGATGTTGAGGGGATCGGTGGCGTGCAGCTTGAACAGCACCAGCAGGCAGACCAGGGACAGTCCCCACAGCATCATCGCGGCCCCACGCCGGCCGGCGAAGACGCAGGCGAAAGCCGCCAAAAGGCCGAAAAACGGTAGGCTCATCATGGTGCGGTCCCCCCTCGCAGCCGTTCCCGACCCGGCGCGTTGGCGCGAACCTAGAACGCCATCTCCCGCCGGGAAACAGTTGTTTGGTCTGTCCCGCCAAATGCGTTGTCCGGTCGTGACGCACGCTTGGGACCTGCGCCCCAACGGGGCCGGCGCGGATCACTTCAGATATTTCGCCAAAAAGGCCGGCACGCGAGAAGAGGCATCCGCCCGGGCCGCCGGGTCGGTGGCGATGATCGGCACCACGCCGGCCGCGGTGCGATATTCCGTCAGTTCCTTATAGGGGCGGTTGGGCCAATCAAAATCATGATAGGCCCCGGCGTAGACTTTCAGCGTCACCGCATTGCCCTGGGCCGCGGCGGCCTCGATCAGGCTGCGGCAGGGGGCCAAAGGGGTCCACACGTCGCCATCGCCCAGCAGCACCAGAAGCGGAATGCGCGAGGACCAGCTTCCGCGCTGCCGCTCGGCGCTGCAGGACGCCGGATAGAAGGCCACTGCCGCCCGGAAGTCGCGGTCTGGCGCCAGCCCGGCCGGCCGGGCGGAACTGTCGGTGCGCAAGGCGTTGAGCACCGCGCCGCCCCCCAGGGACCAGCCCATGACGCCCACGCGGCTGGGGGCGACATAGGGCTGCGCCTGAAGATAGGCGAGCGCCTCATAGAGATCCTGCGACCGTGCCCGATAGACCGCGCCCTGGAACGAGGAGGGAGAGCACATGTTGCGGACGCCGCGAGTGGTGAAGCTGTCCACCATCAGCACCACATAGCCCGCGGCATTCAGATGCCGCGCCCAGTCGGTCTCGCGCGTGTTGATCCGGCCAGCGGAATTCAGCAGCCCGCCGCACCCGTGGGCGAACACCATGGCGGGGGCGGGCCCGGTGGTGTGGGGGCGAAAGAGGTAGGCGTCGAGCGCCGTGCCATCGCGCGAGGGGACGCTGATTTTCTCTTGTGCCCACGCCACGGTGAGCCCGCCGCAGAGGAGAAGGGCTGGCAGGCAGAGAAAGCGGAGAAGAAGGGGCACGAACCCCCGGCGCCGCGTGCGCATGCTGGCCTCCAGGCTTGGACGCCTTACCATAGCACAGACGAAACGCATGCCCCCAAGTCAGCGGAGCCTGTTTTTACAGGCTTTTTCCGTGGCGGTTGCTGCGGCGCCAGCCGACGCGACTAGCCTGCCACCACGCGCGCCGTGTTGCCACTGGGGTCGCGCAGCATGAGGCCGGCTCCTTGCCGCTCCAACGGATAGCCGGCCGCTTCCACCCGCGCCTGCAGCGCTTGGATCTCCGACTGCGGCAGACGGATCTCGAACTGCGCCAGACCGCTGGCGCCGACGGGCGGCGCGTCAGCGCCGGCCGATTGCCAGACGTTCAGCCCGAGATGGTGGTGATAGCCGCCCGCCGCCACGAACAGGGCGCCGGGATAGCGGGCCATGATGTCGAAGCCCACGGTCTCATGCCAGAAGCGCTGCGCCGCGTTCAGGTCCGACACCTTCAGGTGCACATGCCCCATATCCGTGCCGGCGGGGGCCGGCTGGATCGTGGCGGGCACCGGGATTTCCGCAGCCACCTCGCCCACGTTGAGGCGCAAGGTGGCCATGGCGATGCCGCCGGCCGCATCGCGCGGCCAGTCCGCCGGCGCCCGGTCGCGGTAGATTTCCACGCCATTGCCGTCCGGATCGTCCACATAGAGGGCTTCGCTGACCAGATGATCCGACGCGCCGAACGGGACCCCCAGCGCCCGCAGCGCATGGATGCGAGCAGCCAGCGCCTTGCGATCCGGCACCCGCACGGCGAGATGGAACAGGCCCGGTGCCGGGCGGTCCAAGGGCTTCGCGGCCGGGTCATGCAGCAGGATCACCAAGGGCACCCCTCCGGCGCCGAGGGTGATGCCTTCGGCCGTGGTGCTGAGCCGCACAAGGCCCACCGCCTGTTCATAGAAGGGGGCGAGGCGCTCGGGATCGCGGGTGCGCAGGGTCACCGGGCCGAGCGACAACTGGGCGGACAGGGAGGGGCGGGTCTCGGGCAGCGTGTCGACGGTCATGATCGCGAAGTCCTTGGGGGCCCGGCGTGCGGACCAGCTCTATGCATTTTCATAGAGGTAAGGATCGAACGTCCGCAGCACCATTGCACCAGTGCAAAATGGGCGATGCAGCAGAAGCGTGCGCCCCATGCTGTCCCGCCCATCGGCGTGACTTTCGGGCGGCTGTCCTGAAACGGGACGCCGGTGGCCGTCCGCGCGCCGGTCGAGGAAGGTCCGTGGATCAAACCGCGCCCGAATCAGTGCGGACGGCGTGTGCACGCTTCGTTCGGCGCCAGCGTGCCCGGTGTACCCCTGTCCCAAACCGGGACGGCCGCCCCGGCAGCAGGAACGTGGCGGGACCAAAGGCAGTCCGAATCAGTGCCCTTGCCGCGTTCCGGGTTCGTTCCGGACGGCGGCGGGCACACCGCCGGATCGATCCGGCACCGGATCTATGGGGGACAGTCGGTCGGCCCGACACTTCGCTGCGGCCTTTGCGGGCGCCCGGCACGGGTGCCCGCACGACCGTCGCCGTCAGGCGGCGCGCTGGGCCTCGCGGTCCACGATGGCCACAATGTCGGCCATGATGCGGTTCAGCTCGAAATTCTTCGGCGTATAGACGGCGGCCACCCCGAAGGCCTGCAGCTGCAGCTCATCCTCCGGCGGGATGATGCCGCCCACCACCACGGGGATGTCGTCCAGACCTTCGGCCCGCATGCGCTCCATCACGTCCCGGACCAGGGGCACATGGGAACCGGAGAGGATGGACAGGCCCACCACATGCACGCTCTCTTCCAGCGCCGCATTGACGATTTCCGCCGGGGTGAGGCGAATCCCCTCATAGACCACTTCCATGCCGGCATCGCGGGCGCGCACGGCGATCTGCTCGGCGCCGTTGGAATGGCCGTCGAGACCGGGCTTGCCCACCAGGAATTTCAGCCGGCGGCCGAGCTTGGCCGACACTGCGTCCACCTGCGCACGCACCGCGTCGAGGCCCTGGGTGTCCACGCGCGCGGCACGGCCGACCCCGGTGGGGGCGCGGTATTCGCCGAAGATCTCCCGCAGCGCCGTGCCCCATTCGCCGGTGGTGATGCCGGCCTTGGCGCACAGGATGGAGGGCTCCATGATGTTGGTATTCTCCCGCGCCGCCCGCTTCAGGGCCTCCAGCGCGGCGCTGGCGGCGGCCGGGTCGCGGCTCTCGCGCCAGGCTTTCAGGCGGGCGATCTGGTCCGGCTCCACATGCTCCGGCACGGTGAGAATGGAGCCCTCGCCCGTGGTCAGCGGGGAGGGCTCAGTGTCGGTCCAGCGGTTGACACCCACCACCACCTGCTCGCCGCGCTCAATCGCCTCCAGCCGGCGGGTGTTGGACTCCACCAACTGCTGCTTCATGTAGCTGTTCTCGATGGCCGCCACGGCGCCGCCCATGGCGTCGATCCGCGCCAACTCCGCACGGGCCTCGTCCTTCAGCTCTTCCACCTTGCGGGCGATCTCTGTGGAGCCGTCGAAAATGTCGCCATAGTCCAAGAGGTCGGTCTCATAGGCCACCACCTGCTGCATGCGCAGGGACCATTGCTGGTCGAAGGAGCGCGGCAGGCCCAACGCCTCGTTCCAAGCCGGCAGCTGCACGGCGCGGGCGCGGGCCTTCTTGGACAAGGTCACCGCCAGCATCTCCAGGAGGATGCGATAGACGTTATTTTCCGGCTGTTGCTCGGTGAGCCCCAAGGAGTTCACCTGCACGCCATAGCGGAACAGCTTCTGCTTGGGATCGGTGATGCCGTAGCGCTCGATGCAGATCTCGTCCCACAGATCCACGAACGCCCGCATCTTGCACATCTCGGTGATGAACCGCATTCCGGCGTTCACGAAGAAGGAGATGCGACCGACGACCTCGCCGAAGGTCTCGCCCTCGGCTTCGCCGGATTTCTTCACTGTGTCGAGGATGGCCACCGCATTGGCCAGCGCGAAGGCCAGCTCCTGCACCGGCGTCGCCCCGGCTTCCTGCAGATGGTAGGAGCACACATTCATGGGGTTCCAGCGCGGCAGATGCTGGGTGGTGAAGACGATGACGTCCTTGGTCAGCCGCATGGACGGGGCAGGGGGGAACACATAGGTCCCCCGCGACAGATATTCCTTGATGATGTCGTTCTGGGTGGTGCCCTGGAGGCGGGTGCGATCGGCCCCCTGCTCGTCCGCCACCGCAATGTACAAGGCCAGCAGCCACGGGGCGCAGGCATTGATGGTCATGGACGTGTTCATGTCGGCGAGCGGAATATCCGCGAACAGCGCCCGCATGTCGCCCAGATGCGAGATCGGCACGCCCACCTTGCCCACTTCACCGCGGGCGAGGGGATGGTCGCTGTCATAACCGGTCTGGGTGGGCAGATCGAAAGCGACCGACAGGCCGGTCTGGCCCTTGGCGAGGTTCGAGCGATACAGCTTGTTGGATTCGGTGGCGGTGGAGTGGCCGGCATAGGTCCGGAACAGCCACGGTTTGTCACGGCTCGCCATGCGTTTCCCCCTCGCGTGCAGTCAGCACTTGTTCAACGCCAGCATTTTGCGCTGCAACGCTGGCGTCGTCGATGCCAAATTTGGGGCGGCAGGGGACGTCTGCGCAGTCAGGTGACCAGTGAAATCACGAACAACAAGATGACCGCGCCAAAGGTGGCGCAGATGATCTTGCCGACGATGCCGCCGACGATGAACACATTGCCAAACAGGAAGCCGCCCACCAAGGCCCCGACAATGCCCACCGCCATGTTGCCGAGCAGGCCGAACCCTTTGCCACGGAACAACCGGCCCGCCAGGAAGCCCGCAATGGCCCCAATGATGAGCATTCCAATCAAACTGCCCATGCCCCAACATCCTTATCCCTCGGCGGCCGGAGGTCCGGCGCCCGCGGCAGTGTGCCAAGCGACGGGCCATCCTGGAAGGGGCATTCCCCAGCCATCGGCGCGGTAGAAATGCGCCTAAAGAGGTCTCGTCAGGCGGAATTTCTCTGCTACGCTGCAATGCGAAACACTGCAGAACAAGAGAACCGAATGGTTCTACAGAGGAGAGAGGATCGTCGCCATGGGTCAGCCCGCCACTGCCACTTCCCCGGCTTCCAGCGCGCCGCAGATCGACGCGGCGGTGAAGGATCTCTACGAGATCGGCGAGATCCCGCCGCTCGGCCATGTGCCGAAACAGATGTATGCCTGGACCATCCGCCGCGAGCGCCATGGCCCGCCCGAACAGTCGTTCCAGGTGGAAGTGGTGCCCACCTGGGAGCTGGGCGAATCTGACGTTCTGGTGTTCGTCATGGCGGCCGGCGTTAATTACAACGGCATCTGGGCGGGCCTCGGCCAGCCGATCTCGCCGTTCGACGTGCACAAGCAGCCCTATCACATCGCCGGCTCCGATGCCTCGGGCATCGTCTGGGCGGTGGGCGCCAAGGTCACCCGCTGGAAGGTGGGCGACGAGGTGGTGGTCCATTGCAACCAGGATGATGGCGACGACGAAGAGTGCAATGGCGGCGATCCCATGTTCTCCCCGTCCCAGCGCATCTGGGGGTATGAGACGCCGGACGGCTCCTTCGCACAATTCTGCCGGGTACAGGCCCGCCAGCTGATGCCGCGGCCCAAGCATCTGACCTGGGAAGAGAGCGCCTGCTACACGCTGACCATGGCCACCGCCTATCGCATGCTGTTCGGCCATCCGCCCCATGACGTGAAGCCGGGCGACTTTGTGCTCGTGTGGGGCGCCTCCGGCGGCCTCGGCGTGTTCGGCGTTCAATTGGCTGCCGCCTCCGGCGCCCATGTGATCGGGGTGATTTCCGACGAGACCAAGCGCGACTACGTGCTGGGTCTTGGCGCGCGCGGGGTGATCAACCGCAAGGACTTCAAGTGTTGGGGTCAATTGCCCAAGGTGAACTCGCCGGAATATGCCGAGTGGGTGAAGGAAGCCCGCAAGTTCGGCAAGGCGATCTGGGACATCACCGGCAAGCGCGACGTGGACATCGTGTTCGAGCATCCCGGCGAGCAGACCTTCCCGGTCTCCACTTTGGTGGCCAAGCGCGGCGGCATGATCGTGTTCTGCGCCGGCACCACCGGCTTCAACATCACCTTCGATGCGCGCTATGTGTGGATGCGCCAGAAGCGCATCCAGGGCTCGCATTTCGCCCATCTGAAGCAGGCCTCGGGGGCCAATCAGTTCATCATCGACCGGCGGGTGGATCCCTGCATGTCCGAGGTGTTCCCGTGGGATCAGATCCCGCTGGCGCACACCAAGATGATGAACAACCAGCATGCCCCCGGCAACATGGCCGTTCTGGTGAACGCCCCGCGCACCGGCTTGCGCAATCTGGAAGACGTGCTCGAGGTGGTCGGCGGCTGACGCCGCCCACCCGCCGGTCCAGCGCGCAGGCGGCGGCCGCTTTCGCCGCCCCTGCACCGCGCCATCCGCCGTGCCGATGCGGGAACCCAAGCGATCCGCGGCTCTGGAGCGCTTCCCTCCCGGTGCCGCGGGACGTACAGGAGGGCATGACCGAGCCCCTTCCCGTTCCACGCCCCATGCCTGAGCCCGGCGCGCCCGTCTTGCGTACCCGCGTGGCCATCATCGGCGCCGGGCCGGCAGGCCTCATGGCCGCGGACCGGCTGGTGGCGGCGGGCCTTGCCCCCATTCTGTTCGACCGCATGCCCGCGCCGGCGCGCAAATTCCTCATGGCCGGACGCGGCGGACTGAACCTCACCCACAGCGAACCGCTGGAGCGCTTACTGACCCGGTACGGGCCGGCGGCCGAGCGTCTGGCCGCAGCCATCGGGGCCTTCCCGCCGGAGGCGTTGCGGGCGTTTGCGCAGAGCCTCGGCGAGCCCACCTTCATCGGCTCCAGCGGCCGGGTGTTTCCGGAAAGCTTCAAGGCCTCGCCGCTGCTGCGGGCCTGGTTGCGGCGACTGGCGGCCGGCGGCGCCACCGTGTGCCTGCGGCACCACTGGACCGGTTGGGACGCCACCGGCGCGCTGACCTTCCAGACCCCGGACGGCCCGATGCGTATTGCCGCCGACGCCACCATCCTGGCCATGGGTGGCGCCTCCTGGCCGCGTCTCGGCTCCGATGGCGGCTGGGCGCCAGTGCTTGCAGGGGAGGGGCTGGATCTGGTGCGCTTCTCTCCCGCCAACATGGGCGTGCGCGTGACGTGGTCCGAGCATCTGCGGGGGCGCTTTGCCGGGACTCCCCTCAAGCGCATCGCACTGACCTGCGCCGGCACACGGGTCCGGGGCGAGGCGGTGGTGACGGCGGAGGGCCTGGAAGGGGGGGCGATCTATGCGCTGTCCCGTCTCATCCGCACCACGGTGGAGCGCGACGGCACAGCACCTCTCGACCTGGACCTGCGTCCGGATCTTGATCTTGCAACCCTGGCGGCGCGTCTTCAGGCGGCGCCCGTCAAATTGTCCTTTGCCGAACGGCTGCGCAAGGCGGGTGGCCTCTCCCCGGTGCAGGCGAGCCTGCTGCGGGAGGGCATGACGGAGCGACCGGACAGTGCGGAGGCGCTGGCCCGGCGGATCAAGGCGCTGCCCCTGATCGTCACTGGCGTTTGCGGCTTGGAGCGGGCGATTTCCAGCGCCGGCGGGCTCGCCTTATCGCAGGTGGGCGAGGACTTTGCCGTGCGCGCTCACCCCGGCCTGTTCGCGTGCGGCGAGATGCTGGATTGGGAGGCGCCCACCGGGGGCTATCTGCTGCAGGCGTGCCTGTCCACCGGCCGGGCGGCGGCCGAGGGGGTGCTGGCCCACCTCGGGGCGTCGGCCGCCTCAGCCTGACGCCGGGTGCAGGCATCAGCGTCCGCGCGACAGGCCGGGCGGCGCCAGCGGATTGTCGGTGAGCGCAGCGCGGTCGGGGGTGTCGATGGCCGGGATCCCCAGGAAGGCATCGAACAGCCGGCGGATCACCGCCGGGTCGAGATCGCGCACGATCATCACCAGCCGGGTGCGATGGTCGTCATCCGGCCATTCCGGCAGGCGGGTGGGCGGGTGCATCACATGCTGCACGCCATGCAGCACGATGGGCGCACTCGGGTCGTCCTGCAGCTTCACGATGCCCTTGAGCCGCAGCACGTTGCCGCCATAGGTGGCGCGCACCAACTCCAGGAACAGGTCCAGCGTCGAAGCCGAGATCGCCGCATCGGTGGTCAAGGTGAAGGCCTTGATGCGCTCGTCATGGCGATTGGCGTTATGGCCGGGGGGCAGGCCCGCGTTGGCCTCCTGCTGGGCGGCCACCTGTTCGGCGGCGAGCCAGCGGCCCACATCGGGGATCTTGCGGGCGGGATCGTAGAGTCCGGCCTTCATCACGCTGTCGGCGGTCACCCCGCCGCGGGCCGCATCCAGGATGGGCGCAGCGGGCGCGAGGCGGGACAGGCGGACGCGCAGCGCGGCGAGGGCGGCTTCCGCCTCGGGGCCTGAGACGAGGTCGGTCTTGGTGAGCACGATGCGGTCAGCCACCGCCGCCTGCTTGACCGATTCCGGCTGGCTATCGAGGGTCGCGCCGCCATTGATGGCATCCACCACGGTGACCACCCCGTCTAGCCGATAGCGCATCAGCAGATAGGGATGGGTCATCAGCGTATGCAGGATGGGGGCGGGGTCGGCCAACCCCGTGGTCTCGATCAA
Organism: Azorhizobium sp.; assembly: GCA_965227945.1. Classification (GTDB taxonomy): domain Bacteria; phylum Pseudomonadota; class Alphaproteobacteria; order Rhizobiales; family Xanthobacteraceae; genus Azorhizobium. The sequence goes on from CBDDGQ010000006.1 coordinate 2,349,101, forward strand.
CACCCGGGAGAAGGGCGGCAGACGGTTGTTGTCCCGACCCCGCAGCAAATCTTCCAGGGCCGTGACCAGATCACCGCGCACCGTGCAGCACACGCAGCCGCTGGCCAGCAGCACCACGCCCTCGGCCACTTCCCGCACGAACAGATGATCGAGGCCGATCTCGCCGAACTCGTTGATCAGCACCGCCGTGTCCGCCAGGGCGGGATCCGCCAGCAGGCCGTTCAGCAGCGTGGTCTTGCCGGCGCCGAGGAAGCCCGTGAGCACGGTGACCGGCAGGGGCTCCGGCGGACCGCGCCGGGGCTTGGGGTCGGTCGTGGTCACGACCGGTGTTTCACTCGGTTGATGCGCGGCGGTGAAGACCTCCGGCGTGTCGAGACTGGCGTTCACGTCACTCGCTTTCGGCCCGCTGCGGGTCAATTTCCGGATTCACCCGCAGGCGCGGCGTCGGCATCGTCATCCGCTGCGGCCGGCTTGGGCGCGGGCTTGGGCTTGGCGGCCGGCTTGGCGGCGGCGGGCTTGGCCGCGTCGCTCGCCGGCTTGGCGGCGGCGGTGGTGGCCTTGGGGGCCGGCGTCGGCTTGGGCGTGACGCCGCGCTTTTCCGAATTGGTCAAGGTGGCATTGGCCACCGGCTTGCCGGCAGCCTTGGCCGCCGCGTCCTTGCCGGTCGCGTCCTTGGCGGCGGTGGCGGGCTTGGCGGGCGCGGGCTTCTTCTCGTCCGGCGGATAGGCGGTGTCCAGCGAGGCGGGCGCGCCCTTCGGGCCAATGAACACCGGCACCGGCGGCATGGAGGGGGGCAGGGTCTGGAGCAAGGCCGCGCCGGGATTCTTGCCGGACAGGCCCGCGGCGGCGGCGGCCGAGGCGGCATAGGAACTGGCGGTGCCACTGGCGCCGAAGATGGCGTCGTCCTCGTTCTCCGCCGCCAGCATGCCGCGCTTGCCGCCGCAGATATAGGGCTTCATGTCGGTCGGGTCGCCGCCGGTGTCGGCGATGGAATCCAGCGTGGGGGCGGACGATCCGAAGATGGACCAGGACGGCTGGAAACCCTTCTCGAACAGCATCGCCGCCTGCTCGGTGCGCGCCACCGCGGAGGGGGCGCCGAGAATGACGGCGATCAGGCGCTTCTGGCCGCGGGTGGCGGTGGCGACGATGTTGAAGCCGGACGAGCAGATGAAGCCGGTCTTCATGCCGTCGGCGCCCGGATAGCGGTCGATCAGGCGGTTGTAATTGCGCAGCACGGTCTTGCCGAGCTTGATGGCGGGGATGCGGAACAGGGCTTCCTGCTCAGGGAAATGGTAGATCAGCGCCCGCGCCAAAATCGCCAGGTCGCGGGCGGTGGTATATTGACCGGGATCCGGCAGGCCGTTGGGGTTGGCATAATGGGTGCCGTTCATGCCCAGCCGCGCGGCGGTGTCATTCATTTCCTCGGCGAAGCTGGGCACCGAGCCACCCACGCCCTCGGCGATGACCACCGCCATGTCGTTGGCGGACTTCACCAGCAGCATGCGCAGGGCGTTTTCCAGCGTCACCTGCGTGCCGGCCTTGAAGCCCATCTTGGTGGGCTGCTGGGAGGCGGCCAACGGCGAGACGGTCAGCAGCGTGTCGAAGGTGAGACGGCCGTCCTTCACCGCATTGAGGGCCACATAAACGGTCATCAGCTTGGTGACAGAGGCCGGATACCAGGGCTTGCCGGCCTCCTGCTGCTCCAGCACCTTGCCGGTGTCAGCCTCCACCAGCAGCACCGGCGTGGCGGCGGCATGTCCGGCCATGAGGCACAGCAGCGCCAGAAGACTCGCAGCCATCCGGCTTGCTGCGGCGCGCGTGGCGGTGGCGAATGGCGCTGAGCGCGCGGAACGGCTGAACAGGCCCGGCAAAGCTGGCTCCCTCATGCGCGCGACCCATCGGATGGTCCGGTGAGCCCCGGCGCGCGTCGTGAAACGCGGCACAGGCGAGCGCCCGCGTGGGACCGCTTCGACCATGCCCGGCTGAGACGCCCCCCGGCGACGCTGATGTTTCCTTAGCCTTTTTCGCCCCTGCGGAAAAGCTGCATGGGGTCGGCACAGGCGGGGCGAGCCATCACTTTTTGCACCGCATGCTGGCGCGAACATGGCAAAATCACGCGCGTCCAAGGCCAAAGACCTGAAATTGCAACCAATTTCGAACGAAGTGGAGAGGTCCGGCTCAGGTCTCCACCAGCGGACGCTCCACCTGCTCCGATGCTGCCAGGAATTGGGCCCGTGCCAGCTCCGCAAAGCGCCCGCCCAGCCGCACCAGTTCGTCGAAGCTGCCAGACTCGATGATCCGTCCGTGGTCGAACACCAGGATGCGATCCGCCCCGCGGATGGTGGCGAGGCGATGGGCGATGACGAAGGTGGTGCGCCCCTTCATCACCTCATCCAGGGCGGCCTGCACCTTCACCTCGGTGGTGGCATCCAGTGCGCTGGTGGCTTCGTCCAGAATCAGGATGGGCGGATCCTTCAACAGCGCCCGGGCAATGGAGAGCCGTTGGCGCTCGCCGCCGGACAGCGAACGCCCGCGCTCGCCGACCATGGCTTTGAGGCCCATGGGGTTACGGTCCACCAACTCCCACGCCTGCGCCCGCTCCAGGGCCAGACGCAGTTCGGCTTCGGTGGCGTCCGGCTTGCCCACCCGCAGATTGTCCTCGATGGTGCGGTTGAAGAGCATCGCCTCCTGAAAGACCACGCCGATCTGCCGGCGCAGGGAGGCCAGCGTCACGTCGCGGATGTCGGTGCCGTCGATCAGCACCGCGCCGGACTGCGGATCGAACACCCGGTGCAGCAAAGTGAGCGCCGTGGATTTGCCCGCACCGGTGGTCCCCACCAAAGCGATGGTCTCGCCCGGCGCCGCATGGAACGACACGTCGGCCAGGGCGCTGCGCTTGCCGTCATAGGAGAAGGAGACGCCTTCGAAGCGCACGTCGCCCTTAACGTCGGCCAGCACCTTGGCGCCGGGGCGGTCGCGCACCTGGCCCACGGTGTCGAGCACCTCGAAGAACTGGGCAAGGCCGGGCGCGGACATGACCATGCGATTAACGAAGCTCACCGTATGGTCGAGCCGCCCGATGAGCATGCCGGCAAAGCCCACGTAGGTGACGATGTCGCCGATGGCGGCGAGGCCGTGCAAATAGAGCCATGTGCCGATCAGCAGGATGGCCAGGATGGTAAGGGTGGTGGCCGCCTTGGTGGCCACCGACACCAGCGCCCACCAGGACAGCACCGGGATCTGCGCTTCCAGCACTTGGTTCACCGTGTCCTTCAGCCCGCGCACCTCCGCCTCGATGCGGGTGTAGCTCTGGACCAGCGCCACATTGCCCAGCGCATCGGTGGCGTGCTCCGCAAGGCTGGCGTGATGCTCCTCCACCTCGCGCTGGAGCGCCTCGGTCTTCCGCAGCACATAAGCGGTGACGATCCCGAACACGATGATGAGGGCCACCAGCACGAGGCCGAGGCGCCAGTTGATCCAGATGCCCACCGGCAGCAGCACGAGCAGCGACACCACCGCCGCGCAATCATCGCGAAAGAACGACAGCCACATGCCCCACAGGGCATCGGTGCCCTGGAGCATGATCTTCAAGAGGCGGCCGGAATGGGTCTCGCCATGGTAGGAGAGGGGCAGCTGGAGCACATGCTCGAAATATTCGGTCAGCACCCCGAGCCGGCGGCGGTGTGACAGCCGGTCCGCATGCAGCGAGATCAACACCCCGGCAATGATGTTGAACAGCCCGAACGCCACCCAGGCCCCCAACAGGGGCGTCAGGTCGCCATAGTTCGGCAGATGCCCGCGCCCTTGAGCGCCGGCGAGGGCGTCGATGATGCGGCCGAACAGGATCGGCTCCGCGAACTGGGCCACCGCCAGGGCCAGGTTCCCCAGCGCCAGGGCCGTGCCCACTTTCGCGAGCGGGCCCAGCAGCGAGAGGGCGCGAAGATAGATGTGCAGCAAGTTCATGAACCGACCCGTCGTCCGCAAGGTCCGCGAGAGAACGACACCTGCCGGTGGTATGCAAGGGGAGGTCAGCCTGCGTCTATGCGGCTTCGGGATTCACCGCCGGGGCGGCGGATCCACCCTGGCGTCTGGCGGCAGAAGTCTGTGCTCCGTACCGGAAGACGCAGGGCGCGTGGCGATGCCGCCATCATCTGGTCCCGCTGCCGCGCCATCACACCTAGGATGACTCCAGGCCCGTCGGCCCAAATGCGAGACCGCATGAGCAACACACACGATTCGCCCACCGGATTGAGCGGGGCCGGGTTCCCGATCCGCCCGGCGGATCTCGAGGCCGCCGTAGCAGCAGGGGTTCTCGATCGGTCGCAGGCGGAGGCCTTGTGGGCATTCTGGCGCGCCGGCGCGCCAGGTGCCGTGGCGGCACACGACCCCGGCGTCGCGCGCTTCACTTTCGGCCACACGCTGTATTATTTCGGCGGCCTGCTGGCCATCGCCGCCATGTCGCTGTTCATGACCCTGAGCTGGGATGCGCTGGGTCCCTGGGGCGTGTGCGTGCTGGCAGTGGTCTATTGCTTCGCCTGCTGGGCCAGCGCCGAATTGCTCTTGCGTCGGGGCCTGCCCATTCCCGCCGGTCTCTTGGGTGCGCTGGCGGTCTGCCTGGTGCCTTTGGCCGTGTGGTCCGGGCAGCATGCGCTCGGCCTGTGGCCGGAGGTGGCGGGCGCCATCTCGGGACAGCGCTACAGCCAGTATCACCAATGGATCGATGGCCGCTGGCTGACCTTGGAGGTGGCCACATTGATCGCCGGCGGCGCCCTGCTGGCGCGGCTGCGCCTGCCGTTCATGGTGATGCCGCTGGCGGTGACCCTCTGGTACATGAGCATGGATCTGTCCCGCTTTCCCATGCGGCCGGATGCGGACTGGGACTGGGCGCATGCGCGCACCGTCTCGCTGGTGTTCGGCATCGCCATGTGCGTGCTGGCGGGCGCGGTGGATCTGCGCGGGCGGCGGCGGGGCGGGGCGGATTTTTCCACCTGGCTCTATCTGTTCGGGGCGCTCACCGCCTGGAGTGCGCTCACCTTCAGCGAGACCGGCGATCCGTGGGCCAAGCTGGGCTATGCGCTGTTCAATGCCGGGCTGGTGCTGTTCGGCGCCATGATCGGGCGGCGGATCTTCACCGTGCTGGGGGCGTTCGGGGTGGCCGTCTATCTCGGCTATCTGGCGTTCGAGCTGTTTCAGGACAGCCTGCTGTTTCCCCTCGCGCTCAGTCTGCTGGGCTTCGCCCTGGTGGGGGCCGGCGTGGTGTGGCAGCGCCAGGAGGCGGCCATCCACGCCCGCCTTTCGGCGCTGTTGCCGGCCAGCTGGCGCCACATCCGCCCGCATGGAGGCGCCTGAGCGCCGCGTCTGACGTACAGCGGTCATCCCCGCGCGGGGGATGACCGCTAAGCTCAGCTCTCAGACGTCGACGCTGGCTTTGAGCGCATTCTCCTGGATGAACTCGCGGCGGGGTTCCACCACGTCGCCCATGAGGCGGCTGAACAGATCGTCCGCCGCATCCACTTCCTTCACCCGCACCTGGAGCAGGGAGCGGGCATTGATGTCCAGCGTGGTCTCCCACAGCTGCTCGGGGTTCATCTCGCCCAGGCCTTTGTAACGCTGCAGCGAGAGGCCCTTGCGGCCGGTGTCGGTGACCGCGTCGAACAGATCCACCGCGCCGAATACCGCATGCTCGTCGCTCTTGCGGCGCAGGATGGCGGTGCCGTCGAACACGCCCTGGAGCTGGCGGGCGATGCTCTCCAGCCGCCGGGCTTCCGGCGAGGCGAGGAAAGCGGCGTCCAGCAGATTGGTTTCCAGCACGCCGCGTACCGTGCGCGACAGGCGCAGGCCGGTCTCGTCGGCGCTGCCTGCCCAGCCGCGCTCGGTATCATCCGCCAGCGCATTGAGGCGGCTGGCCACCCGGGCGATGGCCGCATCGGCCGCGTCCTGGTCGTCCAGCACCCCGGCGGCCACGGCCAGCGCCAGCACCGCCTGCTCGGCCACCGCCTTGTTGTAGCGGGGATGCAGATTGTTCAGCGTGGCCCGCAACTGGCGGGACAGTTCCACCACCGCGGCGAGATCCGCGCCGGCGCGCACTTCCCCCGAGGCGAGATGGAGCGAGGCATCTTCCAGGCCGGCGGTGATGAGGTAATCCTCCAGCGCCTTCTCATCCTTGATGTAGGTCTCGGACTTGCCGCGGGCCACTTTGAACAGCGGCGGCTGGGCGATGTAGATGTGACCATGTTCAAGGACTTCCGGCATCTGCCGGAAGAAGAAGGTGAGCAGCAGGGTGCGAATGTGGGAGCCGTCCACGTCCGCGTCGGTCATGATGATGATCTTGTGGTAGCGCAACTTGGCGATGTCGAAGTCATCGCGACCGATGCCCGTGCCCAGCGCGGTGATCAGCGTGCCGATCTGCTCGGACGAGAGCATCTTGTCGAAGCGCGCGCGCTCCACATTGAGGATCTTTCCGCGCAAGGGGAGCACCGCCTGGAAGGCGCGGTCGCGGCCCTGCTTGGCGGATCCACCGGCCGAGTCACCCTCGACGATGAAGATTTCGGACTTGGCCGGATCGCGTTCCTGGCAATCGGCGAGCTTGCCGGGCAGCGAGGCGATGTCCAGCGGGTTCTTGCGGCGGGTGAGGTCGCGGGCACGCCGCGCGGCTTCACGGGCGGCGGCGGCTTCCACCACCTTGCCCACCACGGACTTGCCTTCGGACGGGTTCTCCTCGAACCAGGTGGAGAGCGCCTCGCCCACCAGGCTTTCCACCACTGGGCGGACTTCCGAGGAGACCAGCTTGTCCTTGGTCTGGGACGAGAATTTCGGATCCGGCACCTTCACCGACAGCACGGCGGTGAGACCCTCGCGGCAATCTTCGCCGGTGGGATCCACCTTTTCCTTCTTGGTGATGCCGGAGCGCTCCGCGTATCCGATCACCTGCCGGGTCAGCGCGGCAGCGAACCCCGTGAAATGGGTGCCGCGATCCCGCTGCGGAATGTTGTTGGTGAAGCAGAGGATGTTCTCGTGATAGCCGTCGTTCCAAGACAGCGCGGCTTCCACGGTGATGCCATCGCGCTCGGCGCGGATCACGACCGGCTTCTGCAGCAGCGCCTGCTTGTTGCGGTCGAGATAGCGCACAAAGGCTTCGACCCCGCCCTCATAGTGCAGTTCCTCGCGCCGGGGCTCGGGCCCGCGGGCATCGGTGAGCACGATCATCACGCCGGAGTTCAGGAACGCCAGTTCGCGCAGGCGGTGCTCCAGCGTGGCGAAATCGAACACCACCTTGGTGAAGGTGTCGGTGGAGGGCAGGAAGGTCACCTTGGTGCCGCGCTTGCCGGCGGGCGCATCGCCCACCACCTTCAGCGGCGCTTCTGCATCGCCGTGGCGGAAGCGCATGAAATGCTCCTTGCCGTCCCGCCAGATGGTCAGGTCGAGGAAGGAGGACAGCGCGTTCACCACCGAGACGCCTACGCCGTGCAGGCCGCCGGAGACCTTGTAGGAATTCTGGTTGAACTTACCGCCCGCATGCAGCTGAGTCATGATGACCTCAGCCGCCGAGATGCCCTCTTCGTCATGGATGCCGGTGGGAATGCCGCGCCCGTCATCGGTGACGGTCACCGAGCCATCCGCATTGATGGTGACGGTGACTTCGGTGGCGTAGCCGCCCAGCGCCTCGTCGATGGCATTGTCCACCACCTCATAGACCATGTGGTGCAGGCCCGAGCCGTCGTCGGTGTCGCCGATGTACATGCCGGGGCGTTTGCGCACGGCATCCAGACCCCGCAGAACCTGGATGGACTGGGCCCCATAATCGTCGGGGGATGCCGCGGGCACGGGTTCGGCCATGGTGATGTCTCGAATCGTTGAAAAGCTTGGGGAAGGTTTTACTGCAAAGCCGCGGTTATTTGGTGGCAACCGCCACCGCCGTGCCGGCTAAAACAGTTCCGCACACACGATTTATCAGCCGCAATGCCGGCGGACGCGAGACTAGGCGACGCGCACGATCGGCCAGATACACGTATGACGCGAAAATGACCGTCAGCACGGCGCAGATGACGCCGGCCATCTCGGCGAAGCCGAGCACGGTGAGGTGTTCCAGATCCATCATGGCGGGCAGCAGTGCGAGGTAGAAGGCCATGGTCTTGGGATTGCCAATGGACAAGGCGAGGCCCGCCCCGAACAGTCCCAGCGCGCCCTTGGGCTCCGGCAGGGAAGCGGTGGCGGCTTCGGGCGTGGCCGTCCACAGGCGCACCGCTAGCACGATGAGATAGGCTGCGCCCGCCAGACGGACCAGGAAGAACAGGCTGCCCAGGGCGGCCGCCAAGGCCGCAAGGCCCAGGCTGGCCGCAGCCAGCCACAGGACATCCCCCAGAGCGAGGGCGGCGATGAAGGCGACGGCGCCATGACGACCGCGCGCCAAAGTCCGGGCGACCAGCGCCACAACGGCAGGTCCCGGCGTCGCCGCCGCCACCGCGAGAACGGCGGCGAAGAAAGCGAGAGTGGCAAGATCCATGGAGTTTGTGTGCGCCAGCCGGCCGCCGAGGTCAAGGCTGAGACGCCGACCCTACGTCAGGTGGCCGCCAGCCGCGGACGTGTCGCGGCGGCTGGCGGGGCGGGTGCCCCCTCGGAGCGTCAGTTGATGACGTAGACCCGGGTGCCCAGGGGCACGCGCTCGTACAGGTCGATGATGTCCTGGTTCAGCAGCCGGATGCAGCCCGACGACACCTGGGTGCCGATGGTGTCGGGCTCGATGGTGCCGTGCAGACGGAACAGGGTATCCCGCTCGCCGTCATAGAGATACAGCGCGCGGGGCCCGAGCGGGTTTTCCTCGCCGCCCGGCAGGCCGGAAGCATACGGCTTGTAGCGGGCCGGCTGGGTGGCGATCATGTTCGCCGTGGGCGTCCAGTGCGGCCACTTTTCCTTGCGCTTGATGGTGGCCCAGCCGCGATAGCTGTAGCCCTGGCGGCCGACACCGACGCCATAGCGGATCGCCTCGCCGTCTTTCTCCACCAAATAGAGAAAGCGGTTCTGCACATCCACCACGATGGTGCCCACCGGATACTTGGTGGGATACTTCACGATCTGGCGCAGGAACTGCGGATCGATGCCGGTGGTGTCCACCGCCGGAACCTCGAAGGGTTCGCCCGGGACGGCCCCGTAGATGGACATGGGGGAGGTGGTGGGCCCGGAGTTCGTGACGCAGGCCGCCAGGAAGAGGGGAGTGCCAAGCACCAAAGCGCGCCGGCTAAGGCCGGAGGTAGGCGGGAAACGATCGCGGGCCATGATTCCCCGAAGCAAGAAAGTGATTCGTCATGGCTTCTAGCATGGGGGTTTTCCCGGCAGGTGGCTTCGCGGCCACACCCCTGCGAAAAGCACCCCGCGACAGGGTGCAACCCCATGATTCTCCGGCTGTTGCCACGGTTGTCGGCGATCACGCCTCCGGCACCACGCGCCCCGGGCTGACAGTGAAGCGGGCGGCGCCCGTGAGTTGCTCGAACGCGTGGGGATCGGCGCCGCTCATCCACACCTGGGCGCCCAAGGCGGTGAGGGCGGCAAACAGACCGGCGCGGCGGTCCGCATCCAGATAGGCCACCACGTCGTCCAGCAGCACGACGGGGGCGAGGCCCTGCATGGCGGTGACCAGACGGGCGTGCGAGAGGGACAGGCCGATCAGCAGCGATTTCTGCTCGCCCGTGGAGCAGCGGGCCGCGGGCAGGGCCTTGGGCCCATGCGCCACCACCAGATCGCACAGATGCGGGCCTTCCAGGGTGCGGCCGGCGGCACGGTCGCGGGGTCGGTTGTCCTGCAGCAAGGCGCGGTAGCGATCTTCCACCTCCACGGCGGGCGCCGCGGCGAGCATGCGCTCCAGCGCTCCGTCGAGCGCGATGTCCGCAAAGGGAAAGGGCGAGGCATCGTCGCGGTGGGCGGCGATCTCGGCGGCAAGGCGTTGCACCGTCTCCAGCCGGGCGGCGGAGACCGCCACCGCCAGCTCCGCCAGTTCATGCTCCACGGCGCCCAGCATGCGGGCATCGCCGCCGTCTTCCAGCACCCGGTTGCGGCTGCGCAGCGCCCGTTCGAGCGCATTCACCCGGCTGCCATGGCTGGCATCCACCGCCAGCACCAGGCGATCGAGGAAGCGCCGCCGATCGGAGGGCGGGCCGATGAACAGGCCGTCCATCTCCGGCGTCAGCCAGACCACCTTCAGATGATCGAGAAAGGCATTGGCGGAGGGCGCGCTCTCGCGATCGATGCGAAAGCGGCGGGGCGTCGTGTCGGTCCGATCGCTCGGGCTGCGCGTGCCGTCATTTCCCGTGCCCAGCGCCACCGTCCCATGGGCGCCATCCACCTGGCCGGCCACGGCCCAGGACCCATCGCCGGCCGCTTGGGCCAGCGCATCCAGCGGCGCCCGCCGCAGCCCGCGGCCGGGCGAAAACAGGGAGACGGCTTCCAGGAGGTTGGTCTTGCCCGCGCCATTGGGGCCGGTGAGCACCACCGGCCCGTCCGGCACCTCGATCTGCGCCGTGGCGTAGCTGCGGAACCGCGTCAGGGTCAGCCGGCGGATGCGGGCGTGGGGCGCGGTCACGGGCGGAGAATCGGAGACGCGGTGCTCACACCCGCATGGGCATGAGCACGTAGAGCGCGTCGGTCTTCGTGCTGTCGCGCACAAGGGTGGGCGAGCCGGGGTCCGCCAGCTTCAGCTCGGCTGTGTCGCCTTCCAGCTGCGAGGTGATGTCCAGCAGATAACGGCTGTTGAAGCCGATATCCAAGGGCTCGGACCCGTAGTCCACTTCCAGTTCCTCGGTGGCGCTGCCGCTGTCGGGATTGGTCACCGACAAGGTCAGCTTGCCATCCGCCAGGGCCAGTTTGACGGCCCGGCCGCGCTCGCTGGAGACGGTGGACACGCGGTCCACGGCGGCGGCGAAATCGGCCTTGTCCACCAGCAGGATCTTGTCATTGCCGGCGGGAATGACGCGGCCATAGTCCGGGAAGGTGCCGTCGATCAGCTTGGAGGTGAGTACGATGGCGCCCACGGCGACGCGGATCTTGGTGGTGGACAGGGAGACGGTGACTTCCGCATCCTTGTCTTCCAGCAGCTTCTGCACCTCAGCCACCGTCTTGCGCGGCACGATGACGCCCGGCAGGCCGGCGGCCCCTTCCGGGGCTTCCAGCTCCGCCTGGGCCAAGCGATGCCCGTCGGTGGCCACCGCGCGCAGCATGGACTTGCCGGCGCCGCTGTCGGCCACATGCAGATAGATGCCGTTCAGGTAATAGCGGGTCTCTTCGGTGGAGATCGCGAACTGGGTCTTGTCCACCAGGCGCCGGAACTCGGCGCCCTTCACCTTGAAGGAATGGGTGAAGTCACCGGCGGCCAGATCCGGGAAGTCGGTCTCCGGCAGGGTCTGCAGCGTGAAGCGGGCACGACCCGCCCGCACCGCTAGATTGCCGCGCTCGCCGCCGGCTTCCAGCAGCACCTGCGAACCATCGGGCAGCTTGCGGACGATGTCGTACAGCACATGCGCCGGCACGGTGGTGGCGCCCTCCTGGGCGACCTCCGCCGGCACCGTCTCCACCACTTCCAGATCGAGATCGGTGGCTTTGAGCGACAGCCCGTTGCTGCCCGTGCGGATCAGCACATTGGCCAGGATCGGAATGGTGTTGCGCCGCTCGACGACGCGATGGACGTGGCTGAGCGACTTGAGCAGCTCGGCGCGTTCGACGGTGACCTTCATGGCCCAGACCCGTGACTCTTCGCTCGGGGGAATTGAATGCACACGCTGGCAGGCACCACCGCGGCCCCTATGGGTTCGTCGAAACGAACCACAGGGCCGCAGACATTGCCGCCGGTGTCGCCGCAACGCAAGGCCCGCGCCTCGATTTCCTGCGCGGGCCTTGCGGTGAGACGATCCGGCACGCCGGGAGCGTGCGATGGAGCGGACGGCGGAGACGCCGCCGCGGCCGATGGCGCCGGCTGGGCGCTGCTTACTCGGCCACGAGGCGCTTCAGCGCCTCGATCTCGTCGGCCAGCGCCCGGTCGGTGGCGATCAGGCCGTCGATCTTGCGCACCGCATGCAGGACGGTGGTGTGGTCCCGACCGCCGAAGCGGCGGCCGATTTCTGGCAGCGACCGCAAGGTCAAGGTCTTGGCCAGATACATGGCGATCTGGCGCGGCTTGACCACATTGGCGGTGCGGCGCTGCGACAAGAGATCGGCCCGCGAGACATTATAGTGCTTGGCCACCACGCGCAGGATGTCGTCCACCCGCACCCGCTTGGGGTCGCACGGGCGCACCAGATCCTTCACCGCGCCTTCCGCCATGTCGAGCGTCACCGGCTCGCCGGTCAGCTTGTTGACGGCCAGAAGCTTGTTCAGGGCGCCGTCCAGATCGCGCCCGCTGGTGCCCACATGGCGGGCCAGGAATTCCAGCACCGCCGCCGGCACCGCAAAGCCGCGATGCTGCTCCGTCAGGACCTGGGACCGGGCCCGCAGAATCTGGTGGCGCAGCTCTTCTTCGAGCGGCGCGAGTTCCACAACCAGGCCGCCGGCGAGGCGCGAGCGCACCCGCTCGTCCAGCGCATCCAGCTCCGCCGGGGGACGGTCGGCGGCCACCACCACCTGCCGGCCGGCGTCCATCAGGGCGTTGAGCGTGTGGCAGAATTCCTGCTGCATGTTCTTGCCGGTGAGGAACTGCAGGTCGTCGATCACCAAGGTGTCGATGGAGCGCAGGGCATCCTTGAAGGCAATGGCCGCATGCGACTTCAGCGCGGCGACAAAGCCGTACATGAAACGTTCGGCGGTCAGATAGACCACGCGGCGACCGCGCGCCGCCCCCGCCCAGGCCACGGCCTGCAGCAGGTGGGTTTTGCCCAGCCCGACCGCCGCATGGAGATAGAGCGGATTGAACAGCGGCCCGGCGCCCGGGACGGCTTCGGCCACTTGCCGAGCGGCCGCATGGGCGAGCGTGTTGGACTTGCCCACCACGAACGTCTCGAAGGTGAAGCGGGGATCGAGGGGCGAGCCGGCGCCCACATCCGCCGAAGCGCTGGTGGCGGTGGCCACCGGCGCCTGACGCACCAGGGTGGGCCGCTCCGAGACGCTCTCGCGGGTCTGGTTGGCGGCCTTAAGGGGAAGGGTGCGGGTCACGGCGGTGCGAACCGCCAGATCCACTTTGCTGGTCGCGCCGCTTTCCTCGCGCCACAGCTCGGACAGACGATCGAGATAATGGTCCTGGATCCACGCTTTCAGAAAGCGCGTGGGGACGGACAGCTGGACCGAGTCCACGCCCACCTTGTCCAGTTCCAACCGGGCGAACCAGCTGGTGTAGGATTCCTCGCCGATCTCCTCACGCAGCCGCTGCCGAACCCGGTCCCACTGGTGGACGCAGACGTCCGCAGCCACGGCTCCAGTCATTACGGGCCGATATTTGGCAACGTCTACGGTTTCCGGCTTCAGCATGAGGGCTGCTCCCGCGCATGGCGGTTCCCTAGTTGTGACGCGAAGGGTAATCGCGCCGGTGACGGCGCGCTTCACGCAGGTGGTGGATGACGAGGTGTGAACGCCTATGGCGCAGGTCAGATCACGCGGCCGGGCGGCCGGCGGAGTCTGAAGGGGCGGGTGTGGACCCCGCTGCAATAGAAGATGCCGGAAAAGCGCCGACAGGAGGAGCCGCAGAAATAGCGCAGAGCGCGTCGCGCTGATCACTTCCGCAAAAAGTCATAGCCGCCCCATCCGCCGCCAAAATTGCTTTCAGCGGACTCTTCAGTGATTAGATCTATTATACTTTTAATTACATTTTTCCAAGGCTGCCAAGGTTTGCCCTCAGCAACACGCGCCCACACCCAAGTAACGCTGCGCCAAGACTGAGAGGAGCATGGAAGGACAAAGGATACTGAAACGCATAATAATCCCTCCCTCCACCCACGAAGAGTCGTGAAACCTTCAGTCTGTTGGTGAATGCCCGGGTCAGCCCCTGAGGTGAGATTGAACATACACAGGCCCCTGGAGCGGTGCAACGCCTTTCCGGGCGCTTTGGGATAGTGGGGGAAAGCCCTCCGACAGTGACCTTCACGTAGCGCTTTATGTCAGCCGGCAAACCTCTGAATGGACAACGAGAATCCTTGAGAACCCAACGCCGCGCTGGGTCGGCGCGCAAAAAGTCATCAAAGGTATTTTAATACCGAAAACCAGAGCGGTGTCGGGGCCTTTTCGATGCTTGGCCCATAACTCGTTCAAGATGATTGGCTTTTCCTGAGCGATCTGGATTCAATGCCAGTGGGCGCGCCTTGTTGTCGCCACCGGGGGGGCTTGACCGAGGCGAGAGAGCGCGAGCGGCTTTTTCGCCCCTGCGACTCAGGAGCCTTGTCGCGGGTCCGAAACTAAAAAAGCCCGGCTCAGCCGGGCTTTTCTGTCAAACGGACGGGGCGAACCCATACAAAACTGACGTTTTGTTCAGGCGCTCAGCTTGCGAACCCGCGCGGCGAGGCGAGACACCTTGCGCGAAGCGGTGTTCTTGTGAAGAACACCTTTGGTCACGGCGCGCATGATCTCGGGTTCAGCAGCCTTGAACGCCGCATCGGCCGAAGCCTTGTCGCCAGCGGTCAGCGCATCTTCCAGCTTGCGCAGGTAGGTGCGAACGCGCGAGCGGCGCGAGCGGTTCACTTCAGTGCGGCGCTCGATCTTCCGAGCCGCCTTCTTGGCGGAGGGCGTATTGGCCATCGGCCATCCTTCGGTTTGGCGCACGCAGATCAAAGCCCATCGGGGCACGTCTGGCGGACGTCTTGAATGAATAGGGACGCGGGCGACCGGAGCCACCAGCGAAGTGCCGGGCTTATAAGGTCAGGACGCCGCGCCGTCAACTCCCGATCGCACTCGGAGCGGCGCTTTCAGCCCCGCTATGGCAGGGTTTAGACCCCTGCAGCGCTTTACGCACCTGGGGGCCATCGCGTATGTGCAGGGGCGTTGTATGTAGAGCGCGCGGGACGCCTGGGCGTTGTCGGCGCCGGCGGGCCCCCGAAGCGGCGGGAGAGTGACATGAGCGACTTGACGGTGGCGGAGCGGCCGGTGACCGATAGCCTGGTGACCGTTTTCGGCGGGTCCGGCTTCCTGGGACGCCATGTGGTGCGCGCCTTGGCGCGCCGCGGCTACCGAATCCGCGCGGCGGTCCGCCGTCCGGAACTGGCCGGCTTTCTCCTGCCCTTGGGCTATGTGGGGCAGATCCAGCTGGTGCAGGCCAATCTGCGCTATCCGAGCTCGGTCCGCCGGGCCGCGGAAGGCGCCGATGCCGTGGTCAATCTGGTGGGCATTCTCAGCCCCACCGGCCGGCAATCCTTCAAGGCCGTGCAGGCGTTCGGCGCCCGTGCGGTGGCCGAGGCGGCGGCGCAGGCCGGGGCGCGCCTGGTGCATGTGTCTGCCATCGGCGCCAATCCCGACAGCGCCTCTGATTATGCCCGCACCAAAGCGGAAGGCGAAGCCTCCGTGCGCGAGCTGGTGCCGGATGCAGTAATTTTGCGTCCCTCGCTGCTGTTCGGCCCGGAGGACGACTTCTTCAACAAATTTGCCAGCATGGCCCGCATGGCTCCGGTGCTGCCGCTGATCGGCGGCGGCCTCACCCGCTTCCAGCCGGTGTTCGTCAGTGATGTGGCCGCCGCGGTGGAAGCCGCCGTGGACGGCAAGGCGACGCCGGGCGCCACCTATGAATTGGGCGGCCCGGAAGTGCGCACGTTCGAGGAACTGCTGCAGCTGGTGCTGCGCGAGATCGGCGCGAAGCGGCCGCTGGTGACGCTGCCGTTCGGACTGGCGTCCTTCGTCGCCGGTCTCACCGAGTGGCTCCCCATGGCGCCGCTCACCGTCGATCAGGTGACGCTGCTGAAGAGCGACAATGTGGTCTCGCCGCAGGCGCAGGCAGAGGGCCGCACGCTGGAGGGGCTCGGCATCGCCCCCACCGCTTTGGCCTCCATCCTGCCGAGCTATCTTTGGCGATTCCGCAAGGCTGGGCAGTTCACCCATATCGAGACCTGAGGATCGGCGCCGCGTGGCGCCCGGGACCGGACCTGACGCCATGGGCATCGAAGTCAAAATCTGCGGCCTCAGCACGCCTGAGACCCTCGATGCCGCTTTGGAGGCGGGGGCCGATCTGGTGGGCTTCGTCCATTTCCCCAAGAGCCCGCGCCATGTGACGCTGGCCGCCGCGCCGGCCCTGGTGGCTCGGGTGGGATCCAAAGCGGGCAAGGTGGCGTTGCTGGTGGACCCCGATGATGCGACGCTGGCCGCCGTGGTGGCGGCCTTCCATCCCGACATCCTGCAATTGCATGGGGCGGAGACGCCGGAGCGGGTGGCGCAGATTCGCACCGCCTTCGGTCTCCCCGTGATGAAGGCGATGCCGGTGGCCCGGCGGGCAGACCTTGCCGCGGTGCCGGCTTATGCGGCAGTGGCCGATCGACTGCTGTTCGATGCCAAGCCGGCTCCGGACGATGTTCTACCGGGCGGCAACGGCCGGGTCTTTGACTGGACCTTGCTGGCCGACCTTGACCCCGGACGCCCGGTTATGCTTTCCGGGGGGCTCGATGCTGGCAATGTGTCGCAAGCCCTGTCCATCATCCGGGTGGATGGGGTGGACGTATCCTCCGGGGTTGAGACCGCACCCGGTCTGAAGTCGGCGGAAAAGATCTTCGCTTTCGTCCGCGCGGCGAGGGCAGCAGCGGCGGCCGGTGCAGCCGCCCCCAGGTGGAAAGTTCAAGCTCCGTGAACGCGCTCAATTCCTATCGCACCGGTCCCGACGAGGGCGGTCATTTCGGCATTCACGGCGGTCGCTTCGTGGCCGAAACCCTGATGCCGCTGATCCTGCAGCTGGAAGCGGCCTATGAGGCGGCCAAGGTGGATCCCGCGTTCAAGGCGGAGATGGACGGCTACCTTACCCATTATGTGGGCCGGCCCTCGCCGCTCTATTTTGCCGAGCGGCTGACCGCGCATCTCGGCGGCGCCAAGATCTATCTGAAGCGCGAGGAGCTCAATCACACCGGCTCCCACAAGGTGAACAACGTGCTGGGCCAGATCCTGCTCGCCCGCCGCATGGGCAAGGAGCGGATCATCGCAGAGACCGGCGCCGGCCAGCACGGGGTGGCCACTGCCACCTTGTGCGCACGCTTCGGTTTGAAGTGTGTGGTCTATATGGGCGCGGTGGACGTGGAGCGGCAGAAGCCCAACGTGTTCCGCATGGAGATGCTGGGCGCCCAGGTGATCCCGGTGCAGTCCGGCTCGCGCACCCTCAAGGATGCCATGAACGAGGCCCTGCGCGACTGGGTCACCAATGTGCATGATACCTTCTATTGCATCGGCACCGTCGCCGGCCCGCATCCGTATCCGTCCATGGTGCGCGACTTCCAGTCGATCATCGGCAAGGAGACCCGCGCCCAGATGCTGGAGGCGGAAGGGCGCGGTCCGGACAGTCTGATCGCGGCCGTGGGCGGCGGCTCCAATGCCATCGGCCTGTTCCACGAGTTCCTGGACGATGCCGGCGTCGAGATTTTCGGGGTCGAGGCCGCAGGGCGCGGGATCCACAGCGGCGAGACCGCGGCAGCGATCCTCGCCGGCCGTCCGGGCGTGCTGCACGGCAACCGCACCTATCTGCTGATGGACGACGACGGCCAGATCACCGACGCGCATTCCATCTCGGCCGGCCTGGATTATCCGGGCATCGGGCCGGAGCATTCCTGGCTGCACGATATCGGACGGGTGACCTACATCCCCTGCACCGATACCGAGGCGCTGGCCGGCTTCCAACTGCTGTCCAAGCTGGAGGGCATCATCCCGGCGCTGGAATGCGCGCATGCCATCGCCAAGGTGATGGAGATCGCGCCGACCAAGCCGAAAGACCACATCATGGTGGTCAATTTGTCGGGTCGCGGCGACAAGGACATCTTCACCGTGGCGGACCATCTGGGGGGCCAGATATGAAACAGATCGCGTTCGGACTTTTTGCGGTGGCGGCGTCCGCCCTGCCGGCTTGCGCCCAAGCACCTACCCCGCCGGCGCCGGCCGGCCTCCAGCTGGCGGCGGACAGCGTGGTCACCGACCCCGCGGGCGCTTTCGTCAATGTGCGGGTCAAGAATGTGGGCACCAGCGTGATCTCGCAGATCGACGTGGGCTGCCAGTTCCTCGCCAAGGGCAAATTGGTGGGCACCTCCACGACTACGCTTTATGCCTCGGTGCCGGGCGTGACCGGCATCGGTCAGGTGCGCCTGATGGGCGCCACCAATGCCACCGACGCGCGCTGCGGCATCCTGAAGGCCAATTGAGCCTGCGGGCCTTCCACTTTCGGGCCGTTGACGGCGGCGGGGCCTTTGCCCGCCGCTCTTCCCTTTGCCTTCCGGCCGCGTGGCGGCCGACCCCTCGATCGGGAGGGGAAGAAACCCTCGGATCATGACCACCCGCATCAGCACCCGCTTCGCCGATCTTGCCGCCGAGGGCCGTCCCGGCCTGGTGACCTTCATCACCGCCGGGGATCCCGACTACGACACCGCGCTGGCGCTGTTGAAGGCGCTGCCGCAGGCCGGTGCCGACGTGATCGAGCTGGGCATTCCGTTCACCGATCCCATGGCCGATGGTCCGGCGATCCAGGCGGCGGGCCTGCGGGCGCTCAAGGGCGGCCAGACCCTGGCCAAGACCCTCGATCTGGTGCGCGAGTTCCGCGCCGATGACACCACCACGCCCATCGTGCTCATGGGCTATTACAATCCCATCTACATCTATGGCGTGCCGCGGTTCCTAACCGATGCCAAGGCGGCCGGGGTGGACGGCCTCATCGTGGTCGACCTGCCGCCGGAAGAGGATGCCGAGCTGTGCCTGCCGGCCTTGGCGGCGGGGATCGACTTCATCCGTCTGGCGACGCCCACCACCGATGACCAGCGGCTGCCGACGGTGCTCGCCCATACGGCAGGCTTTGTCTATTACGTCTCCATCACCGGCATCACCGGCTCGGCCACCCCCGATGCGGATCTGGTGGCGGCAGCGGTGGCCCGCATCAAGCGGCACACGGCTTTGCCGGTGGCTGTCGGCTTTGGGGTGCGCACCCCCGAGCAGGCCGCGGCCATCGCCGCTGGTGCCGATGCCGTTGTGGTCGGCTCGGCCCTGGTGGAGATGGTGCGCAAGACCCTGGACGAGGGTCAGGCCACCGAGAACACCGTTCCCGCCGTGGAAGCCATGGTGCAGGAACTGGCGGAAGCGGTGCGCGCGGTCCGGCGCGCTCCGGCCGCTTGAAGCACGTGCCGCACGCTTTTGGGAGATGATTGCGCTGGGTCATTGTCCCGATGACCCAATGCCGTCTTGGATTTGCTGTACCGTTGGCGGGAGCAAGATCCGATGGGCTGGAATCACCTGAAGCGTACGCTGCGCGCCACTGTGGCGGTCGCCATGGCGCTTTGCGCCGGCCTCAATCCCGCTGCGGCCTGCACGCGGGCGCTTTATGTGGGATCCGACGGGATGGTCATCACTGGCCGGACCATGGACTGGCTGGAAGACATGCGCAGCAACCTTTGGGTCTTTCCCAAAGGCATCGCCCGTGACGGCGCGGCGGGCCCCGGCTCCCTCGCTTGGGTCTCCAGATACGGCAGCTTGATCACCGCGGGCTATGATATCGGCACCACTGACGGCATGAACGAGATGGGGCTGGTGGCGAACCTGCTCTATCTCGACGAATCCGATTATGGCCGGCCCGACGGCAAGCCGCCCATGTCCATCTCGCTCTGGGCGCAATATGTGCTCGACACCTTCGCCACCGTCTCCGAGGCGGTGGATGCCCTGAGCCAGGAACCGTTCCGGATCATCGCGCCCAAGCTGCCCAATGGCATGGCCGCGCAGCTCCATCTGTCCATTTCCGACGCGAGTGGCGATTCCGCCATTTTCGAATATGTCGGCGGCAAGTTGGTGATCCATCACGGCAAGGCCTTCCAGGTGATGACTAATTCGCCCACCTTCGACCAGCAACTGGCGCTGAACGCCTATTGGAAGGAGATCGGTGGGCTGACCTTCCTGCCGGGCACCAATCGGGCGGCAGACCGCTTCGCGCGCGCCTCGTTCCTGATCGCGGCCATCCCGAAGGCCACCGACGCCAATTTCATCCAGGCGGTGCCGGGCCAGAGCTTTGCCAATCAGGCCGTGGCCAGTGTGCTGAGCGTGATGCGCGCCGTCAGCGTACCGCTGGGCATCACGACGCCAGGTCAGCCAAACATTTCCTCAACGCTGTGGCGGACGGTCGCGAACCAGAAGGACCGGATCTATGTCTTCGATTCCGCCACCAGCCCAAACGCCTTCTGGGTGCCGCTGGCGGATCTGGACCTGAAGGCCGGTGCGCCGGTGAAGAAGCTCACCGTGGCGGGGGGCAGGGTCTATCTGGGCAATGCGGCCGACAGGTTCGAGCCGGCCACCCCCTTCGCCTTCCTTCCCGCGCAGCCCTGAGGGCCGAGCAAAGCGAAGCCTTGGCGCGTCTTCGGCCTTTCGTTCGCCTCACAACGGCATTACATGAGGCCTGGAAAAGCTGGAGATGCGTGTTGAACTGGATTTCCAACGTCGTTCGCCCGAAAATTCGCAATTTCCTGAACCGTCGGGAAGTGCCGGAAAATCTCTGGGTGAAGTGTCCGGAAACCGGGCAGATGGTGTTCCACAAGGATCTGGAAGCCAATCAGTATGTGATCCCGGGGTCGGGCTACCACATGCGCATGAGCGTGGTGGATCGCCTCAAGACCACGTTTGACGACGGGGCCTATGACGAGGTGCCGTTGCCCGAGGTGGTGATCGATCCCTTGAAGTTCCGCGATGAGCGCCGCTATGCGGACCGCCTCAAGGACGCCCGCACCAAGACCGGCGCGCAGGATGCGGTGAAGGTGGCCACCGGTCTCCTGGAGGCGCTGCCGGTCACCGTGGCGGTGCAGGACTTCGGCTTCATGGGCGGTTCGCTCGGCATGGCCGCGGGCGAGGCGGTGGTCACCGGCCTGCAGACCGCGGCCGCCAAGAACAGCCCGTTCATCATGTTCGCCGCGTCCGGCGGCGCGCGCATGCAGGAGGGCATCCTGTCCCTCATGCAGATGCCGCGCACGACGGTCGCCATCCAGGAATTGCGGGAAGCCAAGCAGCCCTACATCGTGGTGCTGACCAACCCCACCACCGGCGGGGTCACCGCCTCTTATGCCATGCTGGGCGACGTCCAGATCGCCGAGCCCGGCGCGCTGATCGGCTTTGCCGGCCCCCGCGTCATCGAGCAAACCATCCGCGAGAAGCTGCCCGACGGCTTCCAGCGGGCGGAATATCTGTTCGACCACGGGATGATCGACATGGTCGTGCATCGCCACCAGATGCGCGAGACCCTGGCGCGGATCTGTCGTCTGCTGGTGAAGGCGCCCGGCGTGCCGCCCAAGGCGCGCCTGCCGCGTCCCACCGTCGTCGCCGCGTGACCGCGGGCGCGCCCGCCCTGGACGTTCCCGCATGGCTGAACCCGACGCCGTGAGCGCACTCGCCGCCACGCTGGCGCGCCTGGCCGCGCTGCATCCCAAGCGCATCGATCTGTCGCTGGGGCGCATGGAGCGGCTGCTGGCGGCGCTAAGCCATCCCGAGCGGCGCTTGCCGCCGGTGGTCCATGTGGCCGGCACCAACGGCAAAGGCTCCACCATCGCTTTCCTGCGGGCGGCGCTGGAAGCCGACGGCCGCGACGTCCACGTTTATACCTCGCCGCATCTTGTGCGGTTCAACGAGCGGATCCGCCTGGGCGGTCATCTGGTGGACGATGACGCTTTGGCGGCGGCATTTGCGCAGGTGGAAGCAGCCAATGACGGCGCCCCCATCACCTTTTTCGAGATCACCACGGCCGCGGCCTTCCTGCTGTTCTCCGCGCATCAGGCTGAGGTGCTTTTGCTGGAGGTGGGGCTCGGGGGGCGGCTTGATGCCACCAATGTGATTGCTGCACCCTTGGTCAGCGTGATCACCCCGGTGTCCATCGATCACGTGGACTTTCTCGGCCCCACCTTGCCGGCCATCGCCGGCGAAAAGGCGGGGATCATCAAGCCCAGTGCGCCGGTGGTGGTGGGCGAGCAGGCGGATGAAGCGCTCTCGGTGATTGAGCGGGCGGCGGCGCGGCAGCGCGCCCCGGTGTTCGCCCGTGGCCAGCAGTGGACCGTCCACGAGGAAGCCGGACGCTTGGTCTATGCGGATGAGGAGGGCCTGCTGGACCTGCCGCGTCCGCGCCTCGTGGGGCCGCATCAGATCGACAATGCCGGCCTGGCGGTGGCCACGTTGCGGGCGGTGCCCGCCTTGCGGCTGCCGGCCGCCCGCATCGAGGCGGGCATTCGCGCCGCCGAGTGGCCGGCGCGCTTGCAGCGCCTTCCCGACGGGCCCCTGGTGGCGCGGGCGCCGGCGGGAGTGGAGGTGTGGCTGGACGGCGGTCACAACGCCGCCGGCGGGGCCGCTCTGGCCCATGCGGTGGCTGAATTGGAAGAGCGCTATTCCCGCCCGCTGGTGCTGATTGTCGGCATGCTGGGCAACAAGGATGTGAGCGGCTTCCTTGAGCCGTTCGCCGGCCTGGCCCGGGAAGCCATCGCCGTTCCAGTGCCCGGCGACCATGGGGGCCTGGCACCGGAAGATCTCGCGACGGCTGCGGCGGCGCTCGGCTTTTCCGCGTCCGTCGCCCGGGACGTGGGCGCTGCCCTCGACGGACTTGCGGCCTTCCCGTTGTTGCCCCCGCCGCGAGTCTTGATCTGCGGGTCGCTCTACCTCGCCGGCGCGGTGCTGGACGCCAACGGCTCGGTCCCGCGGTGACGAAACGCCGGACGGCAGGCACAAAAAAGCCGCCCGGAGGCGGCTTTTTCGTTCTTAGCTGAAGAGTGTCAGAGGGTCTTGTTGACGGAGTCCTTTACGGCCTCCTTCGCCTTGCCCATGGCCTGCTGGCCTTCACCCTTGATCTCCTGGACCTTGCCTTCGGCCTGCAGGCGATCATTGCCCACGGCCTTGCCGACGCCCTGCTTCACGTTGCCGACGGCTTCGTTGGTGACGCCGGAGATCTTGTCGCTGGTGCTGCCCATGATCGTTGTCCTTTCCAGACTTGGGAACCTGCACAAACAACGTGCGGGTCGGCGATCGGTTCCCTTGCCTCTCGCGGGGCCGTGGGCATGCAGCCGCAGACCGGCCCGCGCCGGACGCATATCTCAACGGTGGGAAATCGTTTCGCTCCGCCTGAATTCGCTCTAAGAAAGCCGTTACAAAATTGCGCAGCCCCGTCAGGCAAGGACATAAAGGTACACAAGGACATGCCCACTTATCGTTCCCGCACCACCACTCACGGTCGCAACATGGCTGGCGCCCGCGGGCTCTGGCGCGCCACCGGCATGAAGGACGGCGATTTCGGCAAGCCGATCATCGCGGTGGTGAACTCCTTCACCCAGTTCGTGCCCGGCCATGTGCACCTGAAGGACCTGGGTCAGTTGGTGGCGCGGGAGATCGAGAAGGCGGGCGGCGTTGCCAAGGAGTTCAACACCATTGCGGTGGATGACGGCATCGCCATGGGCCATGATGGTATGCTCTACTCCCTGCCGTCGCGCGAGATCATCGCCGACAGCGTGGAATACATGGTCAACGCGCACTGCGCCGACGCCATGGTGTGCATCTCCAATTGCGACAAGATCACCCCGGGAATGCTGATGGCCGCCATGCGGCTCAACATTCCGGCGGTGTTCGTTTCCGGCGGGCCCATGGAGGCCGGCAAGGTGCTGCTGTCCACCGGCGAGAAGAAGGTGGACCTGATCGACGCCATGGTGGCGGCTGCCGACGACCGCATCTCGGATGCCGACGTGAAGGTCATGGAGCGCTCGGCGTGCCCCACCTGCGGCTCCTGTTCCGGCATGTTCACCGCCAATTCCATGAACTGCCTCACCGAGGCGCTGGGCCTGGCGCTGCCCGGCAACGGGTCGGTGCTGGCCACCCATTCCGATCGCGAGCGCCTGTTCGTGGAAGCCGGCCACCTGATCGTCGACATCACCAAGCGCTATTATGAGCAGGACGATGCCAGCGTGCTGCCCCGCTCCGTGGCCAGCTTCAAAGCGTTTGAGAATGCCATGACGCTCGACATCTCCATGGGCGGCTCCACCAATACCGTGCTGCATCTGCTGGCCGCCGCCAATGAGGGCGAGGTGCCCTTCACCATGGCCGACATCGACCGCCTTTCACGCGGCGTGCCGGTGCTGTGCAAGGTCGCCCCCGCGGTCGCCAATATCCACATGGAAGACGTGCATCGCGCCGGCGGTATCATGGCCATCCTGGGCGAACTGAACCGCGCCGGCCTGATCCATGCGGACCTGCCCACGGTACATGCGGCGACGCTGGGCGAGGCGCTGGAGCGCTGGGACATCGTGCGGACCAAGAGCGAGCAGGTGCAGACCTTCTTCCGCGCCGCGCCGGGCGGGGTGCCGACCCAGGTGGCGTTCAGCCAGTCCCGCCGCTGGGACGACCTGGATCTCGACCGCGCCGCCGGGGTCATCCGCGACGCCGCTCACGCTTATTCCAAGGATGGTGGTCTGGCGGTGCTCTACGGCAACATCGCCGAGGAAGGCTGCATCGTGAAGACCGCGGGCGTGGACCCGGCGTCGCTCACCTTCAGCGGCCCCGCGCGCATCTTCGAAAGTCAGGACGATGCGGTGGAAGCCATCCTGGCCAAAGGCAAGATCACCGCGGGCGACATCGTCCTGATCCGCTATGAGGGACCGCGCGGCGGGCCCGGCATGCAGGAGATGCTGTATCCCACCAGCTATCTCAAATCCAAGGGCCTGGGCAAAGTCTGCGCCCTGGTGACCGATGGGCGCTTCTCGGGCGGCTCGTCCGGCCTGTCCATCGGCCATTGCTCGCCGGAAGCGGCAGAAGGCGGGGCCATCGGCCTGGTCGAGGATGGCGACACCATCGAGATCGACATCCCCAACCGCCGCATCCATCTGGCGGTGACCGACGAGGTCCTCGCCCATCGCCGCGCGGCGATGGAAGCCAAAGGCGATGCGGCCTGGATGCCGAAGTCCCGCAAGCGCGTGGTCTCGCAGGCGCTTCAAGCCTATGCGGCGCTGACCACCTCCGCCTCGCGCGGGGCCGTGCGCGACGTGCGCGGGCTCAAGCGCTGAGCCTTAAGGGCGGATCTGAAAACGGCCGGAGCGCAGGCGCTCCGGCCGTTTCTTTTTGTCTGCCCCATCGCCGCGGGCGGCGAGGCCGGCGGCGATGGGGCAAGTCAGATCCTCTCAGCCGCACACCAGGCGGCCGTTCATGTTGCCGATGTCACCCCGGCACTGGTTCAGCGGAATCTGGCTGTCATGCCAGTTGCCGCGCGTATCGGCGCAACTGGCCTGGAGCCAGCCGTTCGCCACGCGCGCATTCTGGCAAGACTGCAAGTACGTGCCGGGCGGATAGGGGCCGCCGCGCCGGTTCTGCGGCGGGGGCGGGGGCGGGGGCTGATACTGGCCCTGGCCGTAATACTGGCCCTGGCCGCCATAGCCGGGCGGCGGGCCCGGCGGTGGCCCCGGAGGCGGGCCGGGACGATAGCCACCACCGCCACCGCCGCGGCAGACCAACTGGCCGTTCACATTGGCGATGTCGCCACCGCACAGCGCAAAGTTGGAGAGCTTCACCACGGCCAACTGGCCTTGATTGTTGGGGCACATGGCGAGCAGATCGGTGCCCTGGAAGATGTTGGCGTTCCGGCAGGTCTGCAGGTAGCTTCCCTGAGGGATCGCAGGCTTGGCCTGCGCCATCTGGGTATCGACGCCCGCCGCCGACACCACAAGTCCGGCCACCAGGGCCAGGACGACGCGTTTTACTCTCATGGATGCCCCTCCAAGGCGGCGGTCAGGATGCCGATTCGCATCTTCTAACGTGACGGTAGGTGCTGAAAAAAGGCGGACACGGGCGTGTCGAGGCCGACCGCCATGTCCGCACCTTGACACTAACACTCGTAACGCCCGCTGGGATCCAGAGGCCGTCCTCAATTGCTCCGGTTCAGGTGCCGGCCCCTCAGGCACCCGCGCGCGCATGCCACCCCCTCGAAGTCAGGGCCCTGAGCGTGAGCTTGGCGTCGATGCGCCAGATGGCCTATCGTGGTTGCGTCGCACTGGGAGAAGTCATGTCGCTGCCCTTCAAGGGGAATCGCTTCCGCGACCGTGCGCGCCCCGCACGCTGGCGTATCGGGGTCCTTATGCTTGCGGTTTGCATCGGGGCGGGTCTCGTGGCGACCGCCGTTTGGCAGGACCGGCGCGCGGAGGAATTGCGTGCCCGGGTGCAGGCAGCAGGGCACGCCCGCGCGTTGGCAGAGCATGCGGCCTCGGTGATGCGCGCGGTGGAGGTCACCCTGGACCGGGTGGAGCACCTCATCCAGGGGCGCTCGGTGCCGGATCTGCGCGCCGACGGCGAGCTCTACAAGATCCTGTCCGACCTCCAGATCAAGTTTCCGCAAGTGGACTCCGTGTTCGTCATCGATCCCGAGGGGCGCACGCTGGTGTCGAGCCGGGCGTTTCCCATGCCGCCCTACGACGTGCGCGACCGGGAGTTTTTCACCGCCGCCAAGACGGGGCACGAAGGGCTTTATGTGAGCGCGCCGTTCCGCGGTGCCATGTCCCGATCGGTGGGCTTTGTCCTCAGCCGCCCCATGATCCAGAACGGACGGTTCGCTGGCGTGGTGGCTGCGAGCATGTCTCCGTCAGCCTTCGACGGCTTTTACAACAGCGTCCTCGGCGGCTCGGGCGCCGCGGTTGCCCTGGTCCGCAGCGATGGTGCGGTGCTGGTGCGTTCCGATGGCGCACAGAAATGGCCGGACCGGCTGCCGGAACGCAGCGACCTGATGGCAGCCGCGGGCGCCAAGGATGCCGGCCTGTTCTCCGGCACGTCGCTGCTGGAAGGCGAGCGGGTGCTGTACGCCTTCCAGGTGCTGCGGGATCGCAAGGTGCTGCTCGCCCTGGCCATCCGCGAGCGCGACATGCTGTGGCCGTGGTATCGCCGGACGCTGCTGGTGGGTGGGGGCATGGCCATTGCCTTGGTGGGATTGCTTGCCTTGGTCGTGCCGGGCGGATCGGCTCCCCCCGTCCCGCGGCGCGGATGGCTGCCGCCGCTCTTGCTATGGCGATCGGGCCGGCAGCGGCGCACGGAGGCCCGCGGCCAAAGCTTGCCCAGCAGTGCCGTCCGGGTGCTCCAGGCCCTGACCACGGAAATGCGGGGGCGGCTCGCCGCCGGCGAGACGGCGGTGGCCGATCGCGAGGCAGAGCTCTGCCAGAAAATCCTCCGTTTCGCCGCCGGCGCAGCGCCAAATCCGCAACTGCTTGATGTGGCGGAGGTGCTCAGCGAGTTGCCCGTCCTGCTCGCCGGCCGCGCCCGGCCCACAGTGCAGCTTCCCCCCGACGCGCTGGCGGGGCCTGTTCTGGTGCATGCAGATCGGGCGCAGTTGACGCTCGCCTTGCTGGACTGCGCCGTGAGCCTGGCCGCCGCGGAGCGCGGCGCCACGGTGCTGGATGTGCAGGCCGAGGTGCTGAGCGTCTCCGACAGCGACGGCAATGCACCGACCGCGGGCACTTATGTCTGCATCAGCCTGGCGGCCACGGGCGCGGCGGGTGCCGCGGTGGCCGCGCCGTTGGCGCAGTCGGCCGCGGAGGCGGCGGACCTGTTCGGCCTCGCGGCGGCCTATGCCCCGGACCTGGGCGCGGTGGTGGCGCCGATGGCGGCGTCAACGCGCGCCGGGGTGACGGTGCAGCTCTGGCTGCCGGAGGCCCTGTCCGAGCCGGACGGGGCAGGGGCGGGGGCGCCGCCCGCATAAGTGCGGCCTGCCCTTGTCTCCGCGCCGCTGCGATGGCTTCGCGATGGCGCCGAAACCGCTTATGACATCCGCGGGGGCGTGTGGATGGCCACGACAGGCCGGGCCGACGGGGAATGGACATGATGGGCGCGCGGGTGCGGTTTGCAGATCTCGGGTTCGCTGTGGCGGGACGGGGGGTGTCCGGGCGGTGGATGCGTGTGGGGCTGGCCATGCTGGGACTGGCGGGCGTGGCGCTGTGCGGCGTGGGGGCCGCGAACCCTGCGGCAGCGGCACCGAGCGCGGCCAAGTGCCTGTCCAGCTCCGACTTCACCGTGATCTATCGGGAGAGCCATCTGGGACCCGGCAGCGACATCCTGGCACGCCGGGGTGGGGAGGCCCCGGACCCCTGCGTGTTCGCCAAGGCGCCCGGGGACTTCGACGTGGGCGCCCGGGACGACGCGGACTACGTGTTGGGCCTCTCAGGGCGGTTCCTGGTGATGGACCGGGGCACCGGCCCGGCGCGCAAACTGATCATTTATGACCTGGCATCGCGCAAGGCAGTCCTGACGGTACCTTATGATACGTCAACACCGGTGAACGTGTCGGCCACTGCGGTGACCTTTTCCGTCATCACCGGCCCCGCCAGCGCCAAGAGTTGCCCGAAGCTGAAGGAGTACGCCAAGCAGGGCCTGGGGGCCGCGCTCAGCGTCGGCACCAAGGTGACCTTGCCGACCCTGGCCCGCAGCACCAGCGGCCCGACCCGCTGCGTGGCGCAGCAATAGCGCAGTGCCGCGCGGCGAGGGCGCGGTGATCAGCGCTCGGTGAAGAAGGTCATCAGGACTTTGCCGCCCTCGCCGGTGAGGCAGAGAAAGCGATGCACCTTGTCGGTCTGATCGCGCTGGATATAGGCCTCGCCCATCATCACGCCGATGACCTTGGTGTTGCCCACGGTGGTATCGGCCTTGGCGACCGTCAGGCCGTCCATGTCGATGAAGATGTCTTCCACCGAGGGGGAGGTCTTCTTCAGCAGCACCAGGGCTTTTTGCTTGCAGGCCATGACCAGGCTGGTGTCGTTCACCACATCCTCTTCCGGCTCCGCGGCGAGCGATAGGCTGGGGGCGAGGACCAAGGCAAAGGCAAAAGCTGCGGCACGCATCATGACGGTGGCCTCCGGCGTCCCCGGGGATCTGCCGGCGACGCCGCAGGTCGGCGCGGGGCGCCCATGGTTCAGCGATCGCGGCCCAAAACCCGATCCCTGCGGCTGTGGTACAGCTCGCACCGGGCACAACGCACCGCAGCGCATTTGGTGCCGGCGGACCGGCAAAAGAATGCCGCCTGCCGGGCGCCGCCGCGCCTCAGGCCTTGGTGTCGGTGTCCGGTTCCAGCGGCAGGATCACCGCGTCCGCGCTGTCGTCGTCATCCGCGTCGCCTTCGTCGGAGGGGGCGATCAGGCGGTCCAGGGCGGCCATGATCTCGTCGCCGATGGCTTCCACTTCGGCGGAGGTCAAAGCGGGATTGCAGGGCAGCACAAAGCGCTCTTCCCCCTCGTCGGTGGCGAGATCCAGGATCAGGGCGCTGGGCAGATCCGTCGGGTGCAGGAAATTCATGCGCAGCCCGGTGAGAATGCGGGCAGAAATCTCGGACATGCGCGTTTGCTCCAATGGGCCGGTTCCGGTCCGGCGGGACTTAGCATTTTCCCGCGGCCGCCGCGCGCCCGAAAACCGCAGCAATGGGTTCGGGCTGGATCCCCGCAACGGAAGCTGTGCGGGACGTCTGTCTCGGCGGCGAGAGGACTTGCCGGCCACGCCGCCCTTCGCCGATGCTGCGCGCAGGCGGGGGCAAGGGAGCGCGATGGGCAGGGATCCGGTGATCAGGGCATTGCTCGGGCTCATCGCCTTGGTGGCGGTGGCGGCTGCGGTGAGCGTGGCCCAGTCGATCGTCGCGCCCGTGGTGTTCGCGCTCTTCATCATCGCTATTGTCTGGCCGCTTCAGCGCGGCCTTGAGCAGCATGTGCCCAAGCTGGCGGCAATGGCCGTCACCGTCTTGGTGACCCTGTTGGCGGTGGCCTGCATCGTCAGCATCGTAGTCTGGGGCTTCGCGCGGGTGGGGCAGTGGACCCTCGGCAATGTCGGACGGTTCCAGAGCCTCTATGGCCGGGCGGGGGACTGGCTGGAAGGCCATGGCTTCATCCTGGCCAGCATGATCGCCGACCATTTCGACGTGCGCTGGCTGCTGCGCCTGTTCCAGGAGATTTCGGGCCGCCTGCATGGGCTGTTCAGCTTCCTGGTGGTGACCTTCGTGTTTGTCATCCTGGGCCTGCTGGAGGTGGATGTCTTTGTACGGCACCTGGCGCGGGCGGGGCAGGGGGAGGCGGGCGGCTTCATGCTGCGGGCGGGAGCCGATATCGCCGGGAAGATGCAGACATACATGCGGGTTCGGACGCTGATGAGCATCGCCACGGGTCTGGTGGTGTGGGGTTTCACCCTGGCCTCAGGGCTGGAACTGGCCACCGCCTGGGGGGCCATCGCCTTTGCCATGAACTACATCCCCTTCATTGGGCCGTTCGTGGCAACCCTGCTGCCCACCGTTTTTGCCCTGGTCCAGTTTGAATCCTTCGAGATGGCGGCGTTCGTCTTCCTCTGCCTGAACCTGATCCAGTTCCTTTCTGGCAGCTATCTGGAGCCGCGCATCGCAGGCAAGGCGCTGGCGGTCTCGCCCTTCATGGTGCTGTTCGCCGTATTCTTCTTTGCGTTCCTCTGGGGCGTGCCGGGGGCTTTCATCGGGGTGCCCCTGCTCATCGCCCTTCTGACCCTGTGCGCCCATGATGACCGCACGCGCTGGGTGGCCGAACTGTTATCCGGTCAGGCGCCGGGTGATCCCGCGCCCGTCGCGCCGGAGGCCCCTCCCGTGCCCTGAGGCGGGGGCTCGGCCGGTTGGCGGAAGGAAGCGCGGCACCGAGACGTCGTTGGCGATCCGCTCCAGCATGACGGGCAGGGACGGGGGCGCGCGCATCCGCACCAGCCTGTCGGGATGGACGCTCAGAGTGCGCGGCGCGCGCCGGGCCGCGATGAAGCCGAGCTGGACGCCGAACCACAGGCGGCGCATCCGTGTCTCAGGAGGGCGGATTTCCTCGATCCTGACGGCGCATGCGACGGGCGTTCGATACCGTCAGAGGGGAAACGTCATTCTTACTCGATCGTTCGATCGCTAATATGTCGCTGAATTATAAAGAGAAAAATATTTTCCCCCGCTCTTGCTGTGATTGAGGACCGCAAAACGCTTAGTTTTTGATTTTGCAGGAAAGTTTTCGACTGTTCTGAAAATGAGGTCTTCAATCACAATCGGCAGGCGGCGCATGAACCGGGGCCGATCACACCGGGTCACGTCGGTGAACCTGCCATTGAACCCTAACGAGGCGACAGGAGCACCAACTCGGCCGCTTCCTCGGCATCCCTAATAAGCGCCTTACGCGTCGCGCCGATCTGCGCATGCATCGTCATACCGCGGGCAAGGTCGAGCACCTGGCGCGCGCGCGCAGTGACAGGAAAGTCAGCCGGGATTTCTCCCGCGCTGATCCCGTCGCAGAAACGGCGTTCCACGAGCGCCAAGCCGCCAGCTGCGGCGTCCTTCAGGAACTGCCTGACCTCGGGGTCGTCCACGAGGGGCGCGACGCACACCATTAGACATCCTCGGACGGACCCTTCCTCAGTCGCAACTTCCACGGCGTGCCTCAGGAAGCCGATGATCGCGTCGCGAAGAGTCGGGGGCGAGAAGAGCGCCTTCGCCGCGCCGGCACCCTTCCGCTCAGCGTACGCCCGCAGGACACGCAGGAAGAGCGTCCGCTTGTCCCCGAAGACGGAATATAGGCTCTGCCGCCCCACACCCATGCCTGCGATGAGATCGTCGATCGCGACACCGTCGTAGCTTTTCGACCAGAAGATCTGCGTCGCTTTGGTCAGCGCTTCGCTCTCGTCGAAAGTTCGCGGCCGTCCGCGCGGCCTGTTTGAATTTGTTAGCATTTAGTCCAAAAATCCTTGACCGCCGGGTCCATGAGAATATATCAGGAATCAGTCCAAAAATCGCAAACTGACTTCTGGCCTCACGACCCGACCTCTCACCGTGGACCCAAATATGAGACATGCAATCGCTCTGGTCACCGGCGCGACGTCGGGGCTCGGTTATGCCGCGGCTCGCTTGCTCGCCGACGGGGGATGGCGGGAGGTCATAGTAACGGGACGCAGCCTGGCCAAGGCCAAGGACACCGCCACTCAGCTTGCGGACGAGACCAAGAAACGGGTGTTCACGCCGCTGGCGCTTGATCTGAACACGGCCGCCAGCGCCAAGTCCGCGGTTGCCGAACTGGTCAAACGAGGTCGGCCGATCGATTTCCTGCTGCTGAATGCCGGATTGGTCCCAACCCAGAAGCGCGTGATCACTGCAGAGGGCATTGAGGCTTCGCAGGCGCCGCTCATCGGCCATCATGAACTGACTGTTGGGCTGCTCAATGCCAACCTGCTGAGCCCCGACGCGCGGATTGTTATCACCAGCGCGGAGCCTGCCCGCGGGGGTGTCCCCATGTTCAAATATACCGACCTGCCGGCGTTCGCGGCAAAGGACTACGGGGGCGACTATACCGCGGCGGCTGAAGCCCTGATCCGCAGCGCACCAAACGTGACGTACTCCCCCAACACTGCTTATGCCGACGCGAAGCTCCTGATCGCGTGGTGGGCCGAGGCGCTGGCGCGCCGGCTGCCCTCCGGCATGGCCGTCTACGCTGTCTCGCCCGGTGCGTCGAATGCCACCAACGTCGCGCGAAACGCCGGACCGTTGCTGAAGTATCTGATGATCCCCATCGTGAACCTCATTCCCGGCATGAATCAGGCGCCGGAGGTCGCGGCCAGTCGCTACATCCAGGCGTCGGAGTTCGGACCAGACGTTTCAGGGCAATTCTTCGCCTCGGCCAAAGGGAAGTTCTCAGGCCCAATGGAGTTGCAGCGCGAACCACACCTCCACGACCGCACCAGCCAGGAAGCCGCGTGGCAGGCCGTCGTCAAGGTCTCCGGTGCCGACCTGTCCCATCCCGCAACCTTCAGCGCGGTGTCCTGAAGGAGCGCCGGTCACGGCGACCCGACTCGACGGGTGATGCGGAGCCACAGGCGCCCAGGAGTGCCTTCGGCATTCAAGGTAAGTGGTCTGAAATCCACCGGATCACCCGCGTCACGCAAAATTTTCATATGGAATTGTCCAAAAACCATAGACGCCAAGGGCGTCCCGAGGCCATGCGAATGGCACGGTATCCAGATAAAAAGGTGGTGATCCTCGGTGGCACCAGCGGCATGGGGCTCGCGACGGCGAAGATGCTCCTCGAGGCGGGGGCGCTCGCGTTCTGGTGACGGGTCGCTCACAGGCCGGCCTGGCTTCCGCACGACAAGAGCTCGGGACGGACGTCATCGTTGTTTCGAGCGACGCGAGATCGTTGACGGAGCCTTACGTCGTATTCTGGCGTAGTCCCCGCCCCCTCTGGAGGGGGCCTAAATCATTCCCACTCGATGGTGCCCGGCGGCTTCGAGGTCACGTCGTAGACGACGCGGTTGATGCCGCGCACCTCGTTGATGATGCGGGTGGCGGCGCGGCCGAGGAAGTCCATCTGGAAGGGGTAGAAATCCGCCGTCATGCCGTCGATGGAGGTCACCGCCCGCAGCGCCAGCACGTGGTCATAGGTGCGGCTGTCGCCCATCACGCCAACGGTGCGCACTGGCAGCAACACCGCGAACGCCTGCCAGATCACGTCATAGAGCCCCGCGGCGCGGATCTCTTCCAGGTAGATGGCGTCGGCCTGGCGCAGGATGTCCAGCTTCTCGGGGGTGATCTCGCCGGGGCACCGGATGGCAAGACCCGGGCCAGGGAAGGGGTGGCGGCCGACGAAGCTCTCCGGCAGGCCCAGTTCACGGCCGAGCACGCGCACTTCGTCCTTGAACAATTCGCGCAGCGGCTCCACCAGCTTCATGTTCATGCGCTCAGGCAGGCCGCCCACATTGTGGTGCGACTTGATGGTCACCGAGGGGCCGCCGGTGAAGGAGACGCTCTCGATCACGTCGGGATAGAGCGTGCCCTGGGCGAGGAAATCGGCGCCGCCAATCTTCTTGGCCTCGGCCTCGAACACCTCGATGAACAGCCGGCCGATGGTCTTGCGCTTGGTTTCCGGGTCGGAAATCCCGGCCAGTTCCTTGAGGAACAGCTCGGAGGCATCCACATGCACCAGCGGGATGTTGTAGGTGTTGCGGAACAGCGAGACCACCTGCTCCGCCTCGCCTAGGCGCATCAGGCCGTGATCCACGAACACGCAGGTGAGCTGGTCGCCGATGGCTTCGTGGATCAGCACCGCCGCCACAGCAGAATCCACACCGCCGGAGAGGCCACACAGCACCCGGCCCGTGCCCACCTGGGCGCGGATCTTCGCGATGGCGTCGTCCTTGAACGCGCCCATGGTCCAGTCGCCGGTGAGGCCGGCCACCTTGCGCACGAAATTGCGCAGCAGCGCGGCGCCATCGGGGGTGTGGACCACTTCGGGGTGAAACTGCACGCCGTAGAACTTGCGGCTCTCATCGGCGATGGCAGCGAACGGGGCGTTCTCGGAGGTGGCCACCACCTCGAAGCCGTCCGGCAGCGCGGTGACGCGGTCGCCATGGCTCATCCACACCAGATAGCGCTGGCCTTCCACCCACACGCCCTCGAACAAAGGGATGGGCTTGGTGATCTGGATTTCCGCCCGGCCGAATTCCCGATGATGGCCGGCTTCCACCGCGCCACCCAATTGGGCGGCCATGGCCTGCTCGCCATAGCAGATGCCCAGCACCGGCACATCGGCCTCGAACACCCCCTGCGGGGCGCGGGGGCTCTCACCCTCGATCACCGAAGCGGGGCCGCCGGACAGGATGATCGCCTTGGGCTTGATCCGGGCCATGGCCTCCGCGGCCTTCTGGAAGGGCACAACTTCGGAATAGACACCTTCCTCGCGCACCCGGCGGGCGATCAACTGGGTGACCTGGCTGCCGAAGTCGATGATGAGGACGGTGTCGTGCATGTGTCGCTTTTCCGGCGCAAGGGGCGTGTCAGCGCTTCCTTTAGCTGGAAAGTGACGGAGACAAAAGACGAACTGGATCTTACCAGCTCTGCGCACCCTGGCGCGAGGCTCGTCTTGACACGGGATGCCGGCGCATGGAGCGTGCTCCCGCTCTGACAGGAGGGAACCATGCCAATTCTCTTGGGGCTGATCGGCCTCCTCGTCGCCGGCGTGTTCTGGCTTTTGTATGCGCACAGGACCGTCAAGGGGCTGAAGGAGGTCGATCGCGACACCAAGGGCGCACAGCGCCGAGCGGCCACCGCCATTCGCACTATCATCGGCACACCGCTGGAACGGGTGCGCGACCCACGGCTGGCGGCGGTGATCCTCATGATCCAACTCGTGCGAACGGGGAGTCCAGTCACGGCGAGCGAGAAGACACAAATCCTCGCATTCATGGAAGCGCCGCTGGCGTTCGAGACCATCTCCGACGCATTTGAGCAGGCTTGGTCTTACACGCAGCAGCGCTTCCCGTTCTCCCAGGTCGCCGACCCCCTCATTCCCCTCCTGCGGCAAAGGCTGACGGTGGATGAGCGCGCCGAGCTCATCACGATGCTGGATCGGGTGGCATCGGCGCATTCCGCTCCGAGCGAATTGCAGCGCGAAGGGATCGTGCGGCTCAAGAACCGTCTCCTGGCGCGGGAGAAGGGTGCCAAGCAGGGCGCTGCGCCGGTTTAACCCACCGGTTCATGAAGGGAAGTGCAGCCCTTCATCCCGCCCGCTTCAGCACGCTGATGAAGAAGCCGTCGGTGCCGGTGCGGCGCGGGGTCAGCATCAGCCCTTCCGGCAGATCGAGCGCCGCCGTGCGCAGCGCAAGCCCGCGGCTGCCCAAGGCCAGCACCGTCTCGGTGGCGGGCATGACGGCGAAATCCGGCCGCTTGGCCAGCAAGGCGCGGATTTGGGCGCCGTTCTCCGCATCCAGCAGCGAGCAGGTCACATAGGTCAGGCGGCCGCCAGGGCGCACGTAGCGGGCGGCCCGATCCAGAATGGCGGCCTGCTCGGCAGTGCGCTCGGCCAAGGCGCCGGGGCGCACCCGCCATTTGGCGTCCGGATTGCGCCGCCAGGTGCCGGTGCCCGTGCAGGGCGCATCCACCAGCACCAGGTCCATATGGTCTTCCAGGTCCGCCAGCACGTCCATGGGGCCGCGGGGGGCGCGGATCTGCACGTTGCGCACGCCGGCCCGCTGCAAGCGCTCATGGATGGGTTTCAGCCGGCGCACATCGCTGTCGTGTGCATAGAGCTGGCCCTTGTTGTCCATGAGGGCGGCCAGTTCCAGGGTCTTGCCGCCGGCGCCGGCGCACAGGTCCAGCACCTGCGAGCCGGGGATGGGTGCGGCCAGGATGGCGGCGATCTGCGAGCCTTCGTCCTGCACCTCGATCTCGCCCTTGGCAAAGGCGGGCTCGGAGGTGAGAGGCGGCTGCTTGCCTTCCGCGTCCAGTTGGATGCGCAGCGCCAGAGGCGACCATTGGCCGGGCTCGGGACCCAAATGGGCGAGATCCGCCAGCACGTCCTCGGGCTTGGCCTTCAGGGTGTTGACCCGCATGTCCAAGGGCGCGCGGGCGGCCAAGGCGCGGGCTTCGTCCACCCGGTCCTCGCCGAACACGGCCTTGAGTTCACCGTCCAGCCACTGGGGATAGTCGCCGCGGACCCAGGGGGCCGCGCCCTCCAGGGAGGGGTTTTCCAGGCGTGTACGTTCCTCGGGGGTGAGCGGGGCGGGGGAAAAGCGGCCGCCGTCGCACAGCCGCTCGATGGCCGCCAGATCCAGCCCGCGCACGGTGGCCAGCATGCCCAGCACAAGGGCGCGGGGCTCATCTGAGCCCATCACATGGGCGCTGGAGGCGCGGCGGCGCAGGGTGTCGAACACGATGCCCGACAAAGCGGCGCGGTCGCCCGATCCGGCGAAGCGATGGGCCAGCCCCCAATCCTTGATGGCATCGCCGGCCGGTCGGCGGCGGGTGATGAGGTCGGCGAGGATGTCGATGGCGGCAGACAGGCGGGCAGAAGGGGTCACGCGGTATTCCGGTTCGAAAGAGGAAGGGTGCCGGCGCGCATCTGGTCAAAGAAATGATCCAGACCGGCGCCGAGCTTCTCGTCGATGAGGTGCAGATATTCGGTCCAGTCTTCCAGCTTGGCGAGGTCCGACTTGCCGTCGCTGATGCCGCGCAGCCCCACCGTGGGCACGCCGAAGCGCCGCGCGGTGCGCAGCACGGCAAAGGTTTCCATGTCCACCATGTCGGCGGCGATGGCGTCATAGGCCGGCCCGGAGATGATGCCCCCGCCGGTGGACAGCGAGGCGGCGGGCAGGCCGGGAATCTGCGGGGTGACGGGAATGATGGCAGGCTCGTCCAGAAACGGCGTGCGCCCCTTCTCGAACCCCAGCGGCGAGGCGTCCATGTCGCGATAGGCGACGCTCGCCACCTGATAAATGCCCGCATGGTCGAGCGTGCGCGAGCCGGCGGAGCCTAGCGTGAACACCAGATCCGGCAGCGCATCGGTATGGGCCAGCCGGCTGAGGGCGATGCCCACGCCCGCGGCGGCCTCCACCGGCCCCACCCCGGTGATGAGCGGATCGATGCGGGCCGCCAGATGCGGGCCGTATTCGAACGTGGTCGCCATCACGAACAGGATGGTCCTGCCCTCCACCGTGACCACGTGGCGGCCCGGGTTCTCCATTGCGGCACTCTCCTTATGCTGCCGCAGTCCTCGACCGGCGGGCCGCCGCTGTCAATCATCGGCCCGCCGGATGGCCTCAGATGTTCAGCAGGATGGCCAGGGCATAGAGCACCCACATCACCAGCAGCGCCACCACGCCCACCACATGGGCAGGAAAGCGCAGGCGGATGTCGTTGGAGGTGCAGTGCACATAGGCATGGACGATGCGCGAGAGCACGAACACCCAGGCCAGCACCACGAACACGATGTCCGCCTTGCGGGTGAACAGGGCCAGCGCGGTCAGCACATAGAACAGCACCGGCAGTTCGAACTGGTTGCGGAAATTGTTCGCCACCTGCCGGGCATAGGGCGGGAACACCGTGTCGTCGGAGGCCGCCTCGCGCCCCACCGACTTCTCGCGCACGGCGCGGCCGCGGACCGCGCCGAGGGCGATCAGGACCGCAAAGGTGAGCGCGACCTGCACGAACAGCGGGAGCAGGATCATCTGGATGGACATGAAAACCTCTGACGTAAGCGTTGCCATATGGGAACCGCGGCCGCCGCCGGACGTTCCATCGCAAATTCGCGCGAGGAAGTATTATCATGCCCCAAGGTGAGCTTGACGCCTCCATCCAAACCGGCCGCGCCCCGCGTCCATTCTTCACCCGCGTCTCCCAGGCGGTGTCCAAGGCAGCCGGCAAGCCGGTGACCTTTATCGGGGCGGTGGTGGTGATCCTGATCTGGGGCTGCACCGGTCCTCTGTTCAACTACAATGACACCTGGCAGCTCATCATCAACACCTCCACCACCATCATCACCTTCCTGATGGTGTTCCTGATCCAGAACAGCCAGAACCGCGACACCGCCGCGCTTCAGATCAAGCTGGACGAGCTGATCGCTCGCACCCACGGGCCGCGCAAGGCGTTGCTGGACCTGGAGGATCTGGACGAGCAGACGCTGGATCGCCTGCGTGCCGAATATGCCCGGCTCGCCGATCGGGCGCGCGGCGAGGCGGACGAGGGCGCCGAGGTGGAGACCGCCGGGCGCACGATCCAGGAGATCTGCGCCGCCGAGGATGGTGAGGCGGAAACGGTAGAGGTCAAGGTGGTGGCGGCCGCCTCGGGCGAAAACTCCGCTGTGGCCGAGGCGACGGCCTCCGCCAGTGCCGCGGCCACCGCCGAGCAGGCCCTGACCCATGGCCGTCCACACATCGTGCGGCAGAGCACGGCGACGGCGGGGAGCGGGGAGAGCGTCGCTCGGCCGGCCCGGCGCACGCAGGGCGCGCCCAAATAGGCACCGCACCGGCGCGCGGTTTTCGTGCGCCGGGGTCTGGTCGGGGGCATCGGGTCGGTATAGTCAGCACCCAACCCATGCTCACCGCCTGGAGCTTGCCGCATGCCGCTTTATTCCATCGATGGCGTCGCCCCCGAACTGCCCGCCTCCGGCCGCTACTGGATTGCCCCCGACGCAGTCGTGATCGGCCGGGTGAAGCTGGAAGAGGATGCCAGCATCTGGTTCGGCTCGGTGCTGCGCGGCGATAACGAGCCCATCGTCATTGGCGCGGGCAGCAACATCCAGGAGAACTGCGTCCTGCACACCGACCCCGGCTTTCCCCTGATCTTGGGGCCGGGAGTCACTGTCGGCCACATGGCCATGCTGCATGGCTGTGTGGTGGGCGAGAACAGCCTCGTCGGCATGGGGGCCACCCTCCTGAACGGCGCCAAGATCGGCGCCAATTCCCTGGTGGGCAGCAATGCGCTGGTGACCGAGGGCAAAGAGTTTCCGGAGAATTCGCTGATTGTCGGAGCCCCCGCCAAGGTGGTCCGCACCCTGGACGAGGCGATGATCGCTCGGCTGCGGCGCACGGCGGAGCATTACCAGCACAATTGGAAGCGGTTTGCCGCTGGCCTCAAGCGCATCGACTGAGAGAACGGCGGGGTTGACCGGCAGGGGGTGGCCTAGCGGCCGCCGCCCACCACCGGCGGCGAGCGGGTTTCGCCCAGAGACACCCATTGGCCCGGATCGTTCTGGGCCTGCCGCTTCACGTAGCGATAGCCGGTTTCTTTCCAGCCCATGATCTCAGGGGCTTGGTTGTCCATGATGAGATCGCCGCGATCGGTGACCACGGTGAGCACCGCATGGCCGTCGCCGGCCTTGTCGCGCACCACGGTGATGAGCAGAACCGAGGCGGGCCAGCCCAAATTCATGAGCACCCGGCGCTTCTCCAGCACATAGTCTTCGCAATCGCCTTTGCCGTCGTCGGGATAGGCCCAGCGTTCGGTGACGCCGTAATGTTCCAGGTCCGTCATCGGCTCGACGCTGTCGTTGACGGAGCGATTGACCTTCTTCAGCTCCGCCGCCTTTGCGCTGTCGAGCTTGATTTCGGCCACCAGGGGGCCGGAGGGCACGCACTCATTGGCGTGCTCGCCGCAGAATTCCACGAAGCCGATGGGGGCGCTGGTGTTGCCCAGGGCGTCCAGCCATTCGGCCGGGTTGGGGGGCAGGCTGGCGTAGCGCGCAGGACCGGCGGCAGCCACCTGCGTGCCCCACAGGAGCAGTCCGAACAGCAGCAGGGTGCGCGCAGGAAACAAGGGCATGACAGTGCGTTCGCCTTGCGGTTAACGAAATGATAATGCCTCAGACGCGCCACATGCGCGCCATCAACCCTTCTTTAACCTTAATGCGCGTGGGGCTGCCCCGAGAAGCCCTTTGGCGCGCTGCGGCATCACTTTTGGTCACAGAGCCCGATCCCGGATGGGGCATCCGTGAGGATCGAAAAGCGACGGCTTTCCGCTTGCCGCCGGGCGCGTGGGCGCCTATGTGCGTGACGTGCTCGACATCACCGACTCCCTCCGGCCCGCGCCACGCCAGCCGATCTTCAACGTTCCGCGCGTGGTCGCCGTCCTCGGGCTGGCGATGGTGCTGATCCATGTGCTGCGCACCTATGTGCTCGACGACGCGCTGGATCTGGAGGTGCTGGGCCTGTTTTCCTTCGTGCCGGGCCGGTACGATCCGGCAGCGGAATTTCACCTGCCGGGCGGTGTGGGGGCGGAAATCTGGTCCTTCGTCACCTATGCATTCCTGCATGCCAACTGGATTCATCTCGGGGTGAACATGGTCTGGATGCTGGCCTTCGCCACGCCTCTGGCCCGCCGTTTTGGCACCATGCGGTTCCTCGCCTTCTTTGCGGTGACGGCGGCGGCCGGGGCGACCGCGCATCTGCTGAGCCATCCCGATGCCATGGTGCCCATGATCGGCGCTTCGGCGGTGATCTCCGGGGCCATGGCGGCGTCGGTGCGCTTCGCTTTTGCGCCGGGCGGCTCCCTCAGCAGCCGGCGGATGGGCAATGCGGACCACATGCCCGCCCAGAGCCTGATGGAAGCCTTCCGCGACGTGCGCGTCCTGGCGTTCGTGGGCGTCTGGATCGGGGTGAACCTCCTGTTCGGGGTCGGCGTGTCCATGCCCGGCGCCGAGGATGCGGACGTGGCGTGGCAGGCCCATATGGGCGGCTTCTTCGCCGGCCTGCTCCTGTTTGCCCTGTTCGACCCGGTGCCGCGCCGGGTCCGGCCGGTGAAAACCTCCGCCTAGGTCCCTTTGCGGCACTGCGGGGTTGCAGAGCGGGCGCGGGAAGTGGATCATCCGGTCAGACGGATGCGCTGTCCGGCCGCCCAAGAGCAAAATCAAAGACTGCGACCGGTACGAGGCACGCGCACCGTGGGAGCGGAGGACGAACCATGACAGTCAGCGCCATCTTGCAGGGCAAGAGCAAGTCCCTCATCACCATCTCGCCGGACGCCAGCCTGACCGATGCGGTCAAGAGCTTGGCCGAGCATCGCATCGGCGCCATCGTGGCGGTGGACTCCGCGGGCCGGGTTGCGGGCATCATCTCGGAGCGCGACGTGGTGCGCCTGCTGGGGGAAAAGGGGCCGGAGATGCTCGCTGAGCCCGTCTCCTCGGTGATGACCCGCGCCGTGGTCACTTGCACCTCCGACGAGACCATTCCAGGGGTGATGGAACGCATGACCCGCGGCCGGTTCCGCCATGTGCCGGTGGTGGAAGGCGATCGCCTGCTGGGGATCATCTCCATCGGCGACGTGGTGAAATTCCGCGTCGAAGAGATGGAGCGCGAAAGCGCCGCCCTGCGCGATTACATCATGACCGCCTGAACCGCGGACCGGGGCGGCGGGTCCGTGCACCTGCCGCCGCATTCCGACCCGGTTCGACCCTCAGAACTTAGAGGGCCGCGGCCCGACCCGACGGAAGGGGTCGACGCCGAACCGGGGGCGGCGCATGCCGCC
Source organism: Azorhizobium sp. (assembly GCA_965227945.1). Classification (GTDB taxonomy): domain Bacteria; phylum Pseudomonadota; class Alphaproteobacteria; order Rhizobiales; family Xanthobacteraceae; genus Azorhizobium. Next base: position 2,390,955 of record CBDDGQ010000006.1, read on the forward strand.
GCTCAGGCCAGGGCCACCAGCGCCGCTTCCAGATCATCCATGGCCCGTTCCGCCGCTTCCATGCCGGCCGCGATGGCCTCGTCCGCGCGCTGGAAGTCGAACAGTCCGATCTTGCTCAGCTTGGGCGAAATGGACACGTCCGGCGGATCGCCCGCCAGGCGCGAGCGGGCGATGCGGTCCTGGGTGATGTTGAAGGCATCGATCATCACCGAGGAGATGCCGCGCGGGCCGCCCTTCGGGCCGGTGAAGAACTTCCGCCGCAGCACCCGATCCGGCCGCAGCATGGCGCCGAGGCCCGCCTTCTTCTCCGCCAGCACCGCTTCCGCCGTCTCCAGGATGCTGCCGTGATCCTGGATGACCGTTCCTTTGCCGAAGACGTCGGAGTTCAGATTGACCGCGATCACGATCCGCGCGCCCATGGCCCGTGCCGCAGACACCGGGATGGGATTGACCAACGCGCCGTCCATCAGCCAGCGCCCGCCCACCTTCACCGGGGTGAAGATCCCCGGCAGACAATAGCTCGCGTGGATGGCCTCGATCAGGTCGCCGCGGGTCAGCCAGATCTCGTGCCCGCTGCCCAGTTCGGTGGCGATGGCGGCGAAGGTGGTCTCCATCTCCTCGATCTGCACCGCGGTCACATAGCGGCGCATCAGCTCCACCAGGCGCTTGCCACCGATGATGCCGGGGGAGGCCAGGGTGAAGTCCAGCAGCGCCAGCACGTCGCGCTTCTTCAGGCTGAGGGCCCAGGCTTCCAGTTCGTCCAGCTTGCCGGCGGCCCACAGGCCGCCCACCACCGCCCCGATTGAGGTGCCGGCCACTACGTGCGGGCGAATGCCGTGACGCTCCAAGGCGCGCATCACCCCGATATGGGCAAAGCCGCGCGCCGCCCCGCCGCCCAGGGCGAGGCCCACGCGCGGGCCTCCTGCCTTGCGCGCCGCTTTCGGTTTGCGGTCCACTTCCATGTCAGCCGCCACCGGAGGGGGCATGTCGTTTTGCGTATCGCTCGCCCAAAATCGGCGGTTGAGCCCCTGGAACATGCACGCCTCCAAGCGGCCGTTGGGATACCTGTGCTGTCAGCACTCTCGTGCCGGCTATTGTATGGTGTTTGATGTCGGAAGCGTGGCCTTGATGGATCCAGAGCGGAGGGTTTTCGCCCCTGGGCCCTTAGTGGTCGTGGCTGTGGCCATAGACCGCCTTGGGATCAAAGCGCGGCGCATCACCGGTGAAGTCCAACTGGGTGTCCCCGGTCGGCGCGACGCCCACCGGCACGGTGCGATAGAAGCAGGAGCGCCGGCCGGTATGGCAGGCGGCGCCCGTGCCGCCCATCTCCACTTTCAGCAGCACCGCATCCTGGTCGCAATCGATGCGGATCTCCGACACCGTCTGGGTCTGGCCCGAGGTCTCGCCCTTCTTCCACAGCGCCTTGCGCGAGCGGCTGTAATAATGCGCCTCGCCGGTCGCCATGGTCAGCGCCAGCGCCTGCGCATTCATGTGCGCCAGCATCAGGACTTCCCCGGTCTGGGCGTCCTGGGCGATGCAGGTGACCAGTCCCGCCGCATCGAACCGGGGCGCCAGGAGGGTGCCTTCCTCTAGGTCATGGTGGCTGGCAGCGACAGCGAAGGCTGACATCTCATCGCTCATGGAAGTCTCGCAGGTCTGGGCCGGGGTAAAGCTGCCCGCGGCCAGTGCTTTGGTTCAAAAAGGATGCGATCGGCACCGGGACAGGCGCGCGGGCGCGCTCAGAGGCGCGCGCGCAGCATGGTGATGAAGCGCACCTGCTCGGCCGGATCGTCGCGGAAGGCACCGGTGAACTGGCTGGTGAGCGTGGTCACGCCGGGCTTCAGGATGCCCCGCATGGACATGCACATATGCTCTGCCTCGATCATCACTGCCACGCCGCGGGGCTTCAGCGCCTCGTCCAGCGCGGTGACGATCTGCGAGGTCAGGTGCTCCTGGGTCTGCAGGCGGCGGGCATACAAATCCACCAGGCGGGCGATCTTGGACAGGCCGACCACCCGCTCCACCGGGAAATAGGCCACATGCGCCTTGCCGAAGAAGGGCACCATGTGGTGCTCGCAGTGGGAATGGAAGGGGATGTCCCGCAGCAGCACGAAGTCGTCGAAATTGCCGATTTCCCCGAAGGTGCGGTCGAGCGCATCCTCGGCATCGAGCCGGTATCCGCCGTAGATCTCGTCGAACGACTTCACCACCCGCGCCGGCGTGTCCACCAGGCCTTCCCGGCCGGGGTTCTCACCAATATAGGACAAAAGGGTGCGCACGGCGGCCTCGGCCTCCGCGCGGGACGGGCGCGCACGACCGACCCGGGCGACCGGATCGCGCGAGATGTCGCGCGCCTCGGTATCGGCTTGCGCCATGAACAATTTGACCACCGCGTCCATCACCAACTCCGTCCGACCCGCCGCAAGGGCGGGGAGTGTCACCGAGTGTCGACCATGTCCGCGCGGTGGCTCCGGGCGCCAGCTTATGCCTCAACTGCGACTGAAATCCCAGCAGATGCAGCGTCCGCCCGTCGCCGTCCGCGCGGCGCGTCGTCCTGTCCTGATCGTGTCGACCCTTGACCGCCGCCCATCCGGGCGCGCGATCCCATGAGCCTCTGGCGTTTCCGCCGTTCAATGCCAACCTATATAAGAACCTCGAAGCGGCGCGGCAATTGCGCGGTACGCGGAACGGTCGTGTTGCGAACGCAGGTCGCCCGCGGTGCCGCCTCTCGGAGGCCGCTTGCGGCGGCCGATGGAAGAGATCGATGATCAACGATGTCTATAATGCCCGGATTCTGGCCCTCGCCGCGGAGATTCCCCGGCTCGGCCGGCTGCCGGATGCCCAGGCCAGTGCCACCGCCCATTCCCGTCTGTGCGGCTCCACGGTGACCGTGGACCTGAAGATGGACGGGGACGTGGTGACCGATTTCGCCCATGAGGTGCGCGCCTGCGCCCTCGGGCAGGCGTCCTCCTCGATCATGGCCAGCCATGTGGTGGGCGCCACCGCGCAGGAATTGCGCGACGTGCGCGAGCGCATGCGGGCCATGCTGAAGGACAACGGCCCGTCCCCTGACGGGCGGTGGGCGGCGCTGGAAGTGCTCGAGCCGGTGCGCGACTACAAGGCGCGGCATCCCTCCACGCTGCTCACCTTCGATGCGGTGGTGGATGCCATCGGCCAGATCGAAAAGGCCCGCGCGGATGAGGCGCAGGCCGCCGGCTGAGGACCTGTCCGCTCAGCGCGCCGGCGCGGCGGCGGCGGGCAGGGGGACCGCGGGGGCGGCGGGGACCGCCGGTGCCGGGGCGCCTGCGACTGGCGCTGGGGCGTCTGGCAAGGCGCCGGGCGCGAGCGGCGGCAGGCCGAGGGCGGTGCGCACTTCCACGGCAGCGCGGGCGAGATCAGCCTGAAGGGCCGGGCTGCGGAGCAATTCAGCGCCCAGCACGCTGCCGGTGATGCGCCCGGCCTCCACGTCGCTGGGATAGTGCACGCCGCCGATCAGCCGCTGAATGCCGAATTGGCGTCCGCGCTCGAAGATGGCGGTGGCTTTCTCGGGCACGATGTCCGCCAGCAGGATGGCGATGACCATGCCATAGGTGGCGTGGCCGCTCGGATAGGAGGCGGTATTTTCCGCCGGGAGCGCCAGATGGATCTCCGGATTGGCCAGATAGGGCCGCTCGCGGTGCCAGTATTGCTTCGCGGCGGTGACCAGTTCATAGGCCTCGGTCCAGGCGCGGTCGATCACCGCATTGGCGATGGGCGCGGCGGATTTGGACAGGTCGGTGCCCACGACGTCCGAAAATCGACCGATATTGCGGGCCACGTCGGCGCGGGCCTGCTCGATCTGCTGCGGCGTGCGGGCGGCCTGGTAGGCCAGCAGAATGCGGTAATCCTCCGCTGTGGTGGCGGAGCCCGGCGCGGGGGCCGGCGCCAGCACCTTGATGAGGTCCACCTGGCCGGGGCGCACATAAAGCGGCTCCTCGGCCCGCGCCGGCGGCAGACCGACGGCCAGGAGGGCCGCCACCAGGAGACCGGCCAGCCAGGGCTGGGGGGATTGGCGGCGGGCTGAGGGGCGAGGCGACTGGCGGAGGACGGGCGGGACGGGCATGGCAGGACCGGGCGAAACAGAGGATGAGCAAAGAGGTATCATGTCGATGCGCTGGTTTCGACACGGCAACGGGCGGTCATCCTCCGTTCTTTTCGGTCCGGACCGCCGTCTGCGCCGCGCCGTGGCCGCCGTGCCACGGCTGATGCTGCGTGCCCCCATCCTCCTCTATCGCTATACGCTGTCGTCCTTTCTAGGCCGGCAATGCCGCTATCTGCCCACCTGCTCGGCCTATGCGGACGAGGCCATCGCGCGCCATGGGGCCTGGGCGGGCGGCTGGATGGCGGCCGCGCGCCTGTGCCGCTGCCACCCGTGGGGCGGGCATGGCTTCGACCCCGTGCCCCAGTGCCTGCCGGCGCAGGGCCGGTGGGATCGGCCCTGGCGCTATGGGCTGTGGCGTCAGCGGCCGCCGGCGGATGCGCCGCCATAGCAGGCCCCAGACCGGGTCTGCAGGGCCGTCCAGGTGGCGGCGATGGCGGCGTCATTGTTGCAGTTGTTGGCCGTGTTGGCTTCCAGTTGCTGGTGCAGATTGATCTGCACCGGCTTGGATAGCCACCAGCTCATGGACACCTGGCGCAAGTCCTCGGTCCTTGGCACGGCATCTTCCGACAGATCGTCGGGAACGGCACAGGCGCCATTGATGGGCTGCTTGCCTTCAAATGCCGGCCGCCCGAAGGTGCGCGTCTGCGGCCAGACCTGGACCAGGGCGACGTGGGTCGGGCACGGCGTGGGCAGGGGGACGGCGGAGCGCTCCGATGCCGGCGGGGCGGGGCGGGGCGTGTTGGTGGCCGCCCGCGTCGGGCGCCGGTCCTTGTTGGCGGCAGGATAATGGCCGTTCGACCATCGCAGGAGATCCGCCACCGCAAGCCGGCCTCGCCCGCTGCGCACTTGGCCGATGGTGGCGAGTGGGCCGGTGATATCGGTGAAGAAGGGGGCATCGGGAATGTCTGCCACCAGGGCACCACTGACCCCGGCCTTGTTGCCGAGGGCGGTGCTTTCCGGATCGTTCGAGATCACGAGGAAGAAGGGGGCGAGCTGCGGTTCCAAGGCCACCATGGCCTCGGCCAGTTCCAGGGCACTCAAGGCCCCGAAATTCTCGAAATAGCCGCCGTCCACGACGCGATCGACAATGTTGCCATTGGGGTCCGGAATCGCCCCGGGCGGAGAGAGGATGGGAAAGCGCGCCGAGTTGGTGGCTGCGGTGCTCAGACGCAGATCCCGGTGGCGGGAGCGCTTGATGAGCGCCTGGAAATCCAGGCTCTGGCGGAACACAGGCTGGCATTGCGGCCCCAGCACGCCGGTGCAAGCCGCCGCGTCCTCTCTTCGGCTGTAGAATGGCAATAGATCGGAACTGATGATGCGCTGCCCTGTGGCCACCGATGTGCCATTGAGCACCAGCAGCGGCACCCATTGGCTGCTGCGCAAGGTGGACATGTACAAGCGATGCTCCAGGCCGGGGTCCTCCTGGCCTCTGCCGGAATAGCCCCTGGTGCTGACGAACCATTTTTGCCACGCCTCTTCCAGAAGCGCGGCGCGGTCGTCCCGGATCCATCCGCCCACCACCGGCAGAGCCTTGGCCCAGTCATGGAAGGCGAGGCCAAAGAAGGTGGGGGTGAGATAATCTCCCGCGGTGAGGGCCTCCAGGCAGTCCTGGGTGGTGGTGATGGCGCGTCCGTACCAGAAGCGGGTGGCATCGCCGTTACAGGGCAGTGGTCCGTTCTCCTGCGGTCGCTCCGCCAAGGCGGCGGCCGTCACCACGGCACCGAAGGCCCCACCCGAGACACCGGACAGGGCAAAGAGGCGATTGGCCACGTCGGCGCGGGTCGGGCGCGCGGCGTGGGGCAGTTGCACAAAGCGATCGTCGTCAGTGGTGGTCGTCGGCCGGCCGGTCTTGTCGTCGAACACGGCGGTGGCGTCGAGAAAGTGACCGATGGTGCTGGCCGTGAAGAAGCCGGCACGGCTCGCCCCGCCGGCCGCGGCGACGATGATCGGTCGCGGACAATTGCCGCCGTCTCCGGCGCAGGCATTGGCGCTCATCCATTGATCCAGTGCCATCCTCAGGTCCAGGCGCGGTACGGCGTCAGGCCGCGATATGGCATCGGCGATCCGCACGTCGTGATTGTCCGATGTCCATCCCGCCGCCGCGCCCAGCCAGGTGGTGAGCGGGGGAATGAGGATCAACACGAGGATCAGGGGCGCCCGACATAGCCGTCCATAGTGGCCGACGATGGACAGAAGCGGCACCCAAGCGCCGAGCAGGAGCGGGATGGCCAGCGCCAGTGGCATAAGGCGCGCGAGCCAGAGCGGGTTGATGATCAGAATGACGATGACCACGCCGGCATAGACAAAGAGGACGAGGCGGCCGGTGGTGCGCATCTCGTTCGTGCCGTCGGCCTTGACGGCGCTATTGAGGCGTAAGACCCGGAAAAATCTTGAACATCTGGGGTCGAGCCAGCCGTCGAGGTGGCCCAGCAGGCCGCCCTCGACCATCCACCGGCGCGACAGGGTATAAGCGATGAACAGGCCGCTTCCACACGCCATGACCAGGCACACGGTGAACAGGCGATCGGGCAGCGAACGGTAATCTTCATTGGCCAGTGTGGGCAGATCGCGCACCGCGCACCAAGCGCCGATGGCCAGGGGGCCGAAGGCGGCGGCACCCAGCAGCCGCGGCATCCAGATTTGCAACAGCCGGGCCCACCAGGCGGCCCAACCTTTTTCGTTCAGGCACGCCATGTAGAAGCTCAAATACCGGCGGTCGGTATCCAGCAGCAGACGCGCCGCATAGTGCAAAGGTATGGACCAGAAAAAGAACACGGCAAACAGGAGCGAAAGCATTCGCGCATAGCTGGTCAATTCATCGTCCGGTCCATATCCAACAGCAATATCGATGAGTGTATCCTGCGCCGGTGCCGTAAATCGAAACAGCAGTCCGCCCACCAGAAGGCTGAGAACCGGTGCGCGCAGGACCCAGAGAACGTAAAATAGGTCGAGACATCGGGTCCAGGTCCAGAAAATGCGATTGCGGAGAGATGTCCAAAAGGTATCTCTGCGGCGCGCAGTGAATACATTGTGAGCCATTTTATTCACCCCCCGGTGTTGCGCGCAGAATATTACCACTGAGAGGCGCTGGGTCCCAAGGATTCCAGGCCGGAGCGGTCAGCCCCGCACCGGCTTCAGGCTTTACGTCCCGCGCCCGGCGGCCTAGATGAGCCCCTTCAACAAGAGCCTACCTGCGGGGTGCGCAGGAGTGGGCAGGAGAAGAAGACATGCTGACCTTGACCTTTCCCGATGGCGCGCAGCGCGAATATGCCCCCGGCACCCGCGGTGCCGACGTGGCCGCCGCCATCTCGAAATCGCTCGCCAAGAAGGCGGTGGCGGTGACCCTCGACGGGGTGCTGACCGACCTGTCCGAGCCCATCACCCAGGATGCCCGCATCGAGATCGTCACCCGCGACCAGGATCGCGCGCTGGAACTGATCCGGCATGACGCGGCCCATGTGCTGGCGGAGGCGGTGCAGGAGCTGTTTCCCGGCACCCAGGTGACCATCGGCCCGGTGATCGAGAACGGCTTCTATTACGATTTCGCCCGCAACGAGCCCTTCACCACCGACGATCTGCCCAAGATCGAGGCCAAGATGAAGGAGATCATCGCCCGCGATAAGCCCTTTACCAAGGAGGTGTGGTCGCGCGAGGAGGCCAAGCGGGTGTTCCGCGACAAGGGCGAGGCGTTCAAGGTCGAATTGGTGGACGCCATCCCCGAGGGCCAGGACCTCAAGATCTACAAGCAGGGCGAGTGGTTCGACCTGTGCCGTGGCCCGCATCTGCCCTCCACCGGCAAGATCGGCACCGCCTTCAAGCTGATGAAGGTGGCCGGCGCCTATTGGCGCGGCGACAGCAACAACCCCATGCTGACCCGCATCTATGGCACCGCCTGGCACGATCAGGGTGAGCTGGATGCCTATCTCCACCGCCTGGAAGAAGCGGAAAAGCGCGACCATCGCCGGCTGGGCCGGGAGATGGACCTGTTCCACTTCCAGGAGGAGGGGCCGGGCACGGTGTTCTGGCATCCCAAGGGCTGGAGCCTGTTCCAGGGCCTCGTGTCCTACATGCGCCGTCGCCTGAAGGGCACCTATGACGAGGTCAACGCCCCGCAGGTGCTGGACAAGTCGCTGTGGGAGACCTCCGGCCACTGGGGCTGGTACAAGGAGAACATGTTCAAGGTGCAGTCCGCCGGCGAGGACACCGGCGACGAGCGGGTGTTCGCGCTCAAGCCCATGAACTGCCCGGGCCATGTGCAGATCTTCAAGCACGGCCTGAAGTCCTACCGTGACCTGCCGCTGCGCATGGCCGAGTTCGGCGCGGTGCATCGCTATGAGCCGTCCGGCGCCCTGCATGGCCTGATGCGGGTGCGCGGCTTCACCCAGGACGATGCCCACATCTTCTGCACCGAGGAGCAGATGGCGGCGGAGTGTCTCAAGATCAACGATCTGATCCTTTCCACGTATGCCGACTTCGGCTTCGACGAGGTGGTCGTGAAGCTCTCCACCCGTCCGGAAAAGCGGGTGGGATCGGACGCGGTGTGGGATCATGCCGAAGCGGTCATGACCCGCGTGCTGGAGCAGATCGCCGAACAGTCCGGCGGCAAGATCAAGACCGGCATCCTGCCGGGCGAAGGCGCCTTCTACGGGCCGAAGTTCGAATACACCTTGTCGGATGCCATCGGCCGGGAATGGCAGTGCGGCACCACCCAGGTGGACTTCAACTTGCCGGAGCGCTTCGGCGCCTTCTATGTGGATACGGACGGCCAGAAGAAGACCCCGGTGATGATCCATCGCGCCATCTGCGGCTCCATGGAGCGCTTCACCGGCATCCTGATCGAGCATTTCGCCGGTCACTTCCCGCTGTGGCTGGCGCCCACCCAGGTGGTGATCGCCACCATCACCCAGGACGCGGACGTCTATGCCAGCGAAGTGCTGGAACTGGCCCGCGGGCTGGATCTGCGGGCCGATCTCGACCTGCGCAACGAGAAGATCAACTACAAGGTGCGCGAGCACTCCTTGGCCAAGGTGCCGGTTCTGCTGGTGGCGGGTCGCAAGGAAGCTGCCGAGCGCACGGTCTCCATCCGTCGCCTCGGCAGCCAGGAGCAGGTGGTGATGCCGCTGGATGCGGCGCTCGCCATGCTCACCGGCGAGGCGGTGCCGCCGGATCTGGTGCGCAAGGCGCTCGCCCGCGCGGCGTGACTTTTCCCTGCGGGTCGGTTCAGCCGGCCCGCAGGGGGGCGCTCCTTGCGCAAAGGGCTCAGCCCTCGCGCCTCAGTCGCGCAAAGCGGCAAGCCAGCGGTCGCCGAACAGCATCACCATCACCCCACCTAAGGTGATGGCCGCGCCGATCAGCTTGAGCAAAGTGATCTTGCGCTCCATCAGACCGACGAGACCGAAATGGTCGATGGTCAAAGAGGTGGCCAGCTGGCCGGCAATCACCAGCGCCAGCAGGCTGGCGAGGCCGATGCGCGGCACCAGATAGACCGCGCCGAACATGTAGGCGACGCCCAGGAGACCGCCGGAAAACTTCCAAAGCGGCTGGCCGGGAATGGCCGCCAGGGCGGCCGGGATCCCGCCGCTGGCGATGGCCGCCACCAGCAGGATCACCAGCCCCACCAGGAAGGATGACAGCGCGGCCAGCACGACGCTGCTGCCGAAGGCCAGGGCCAGCTGGTTGTTCACCGGGGCCTGCAGCGCGATGCAGCCGCCGATGGCCAGGGCGCCCAGGAGCTGAAGGATATTCATGACAAGCGGCTCCGTATCGGCGCCAGTCGGTGGTTGGGTCAGCGATCCGGCAGGACAGGTGCCGTTGCGCACGGCGACTGCGGGTGTCTAGCCCAGCTTGCCCGCCGGCAGAACCCTCTTTGCCGCGACCGATGGGCCTCTCACGCGCCAGCTTGCGGGGTTGGCCGCCTGTGGGCGTCGACTGCGGCAATCGGCGCGGCGCGGAAGTTGGGCAGTCGAACAGCAGAGCCCCGCTCCGAGCGCCCGCACCAGGGTGCCACTTCGCCGTACCCTGATACAATTAAAGAGGGTAATTTTAAATGTAAATCGCTATGGTTGTGTTTGCCGCCTAACGTCAGCCCCGCGTGAATCGCGTGGTTCGCAGTGGGGGCGATCATGTTCGAAATGTTAGACCGACGTCATTCTCTTCTGGCGTCCGTCAGCCCGGTGATTTTGGCGGGCCTGGTGGTATGCAGCGCGGCGGCCGGGGCCCAGGCGCAAACGTCCGTCCCGACGCCCTATCAGACGCTCAATTTCGGCACGAGCGGCACGTTCCTGACCGGCATTCGCGGCAACACCATCGTCGGCAATTATGTGGTGCCGGGCGGCACCGGCGGCCTGCTCTACGACATGACGTCGAAAACCTGGTCTGCCTTTCCGGTGGCCACCGCCAATGGCGTCAACGATCCCGATGCCGTCGGATCCTCACCCTATGGGCCGAGCTTCGGCTCGCAATATGGGGTGTTGCGCGCCGTAGGCAGCTACATCACCGCTGCTTCCTCACCCTATGACCTGAGCTATCTGTACGATGCGGCGAAGGCGCCAGGACAGCAGCTGACCACGCTCATGTATCCCAGCGCGGCGGTCAATCCGACCCTGTTCACCATCGCCCACAGCACGTTCGGCGACACGGTGGTGGGCGATTACGACACCCGCCTCGCCACCGGCAATGCCATGGTCTACACGATCTCCACCGGCACCTACGCTACAAACAACAAGCCCGGCGCCGTCAGCACCACAGCCTATGGCGTGTATGGCGACATGATCGCCGGTGGCTATGCCAATGCGGGGCCCGGTGGCGGCATCGGCTTCGAGCACGGCTATCTCTACAACAAGATCACCGGCACCTGGTCCACGTACGACCATCCGGATGCCATCATCACCCATCTGGAAGGCATCACCGGCGCGGGTCGCTCCGGCGAATACAACATGGTGGCCGATTGGGTGACCACCGACGGCGTGGTGCATGCCGGCGTACTGCATGTGGACGCTCTCGGCATTCCCACCTGGTACGAAATCACTATCCCCGGCGCCGCCTTGGTGTCGTCCAATTCGGCCTATGGCGATCTGGTGGTGGGCATCTATCTCACCCCCGGGTCCACCGTGCCCAACGGCTATGTGGCCACCCTTCCGGGCATCTATAATCCCATCCGCAACACCGGCACGCTGACTTCCAGCGCCGTCAATGCGGCCGCTCTGTCCGGCGGCAAGGGCGACGATATCGTCAACAGCGGCACGGTCCAGGTGACCGGCACCGGCGGCATCGGCATGCGCGGGGAGACCTATGGCGTGCTGACCAATACTGGCACCGTGGTCGCCACCGGCGTGGTGGGCGCAGCGGCGGAGTTGCACGGGCTCTATGGCACCTTGTTGAATTACGGCACGCTGCAGGCGCCTGCGGTGGCCGACGCTTTGCGCACCGGTCCCGATGCCGTGGGCACGGTGATTGTCAATTCCGGCGTCATCGATGGTCGCATCGCCGCCACCGCCGGCCCGGACAAACGGCTCGAGAACAGCGGCTGGATCGGCGTCTCGGGCACCGGCGTGCCGATCGCCAGCCTGTTCGGCGGGACCTTCGTGCAAACCGCGGCCGGGACCCTGTCCTTCCGCGTCACCTCCAGCGGCACGGATACGCTCAGCATCTTCGGCGTCGCCCGTCTTGCCGGCACGCTGGCGGCCGGGTTCCAGACCACCTCGCTGACCAACAGCTACACGCTGTTCACCGCGACGCAGGGCTATACGGGCACGTTCAGCACGCTGGCGACCTCCGGCCTGCCGAGCTTCATGAGCGCGGCGCTGGCCTATGCGCCCACGACCGTGAGCCTCACCCTCACCTCGCAGATGGCCCAGGTGGCAGGGCTGACCAGCAACCAGGGCGCCGTGGGCGCCTCGCTGGATCAGACATTCAATAGCGGCGCCGGGGTGTCGGGTCCGCTGACCGCGCTCTATGGCCTCACCGCCAGCCAGTTGCCCACCGCGCTCAAGGCCCTGTCCGGGGAAGCGGCGGTGAGCGAGCAGACGGTGATGATCGGCGATAGCCTCTATGGCCGCCAGGCGATCCTCGGCCGGTTGCGGCAGGGCGCCTATGCGGGGGAGGGCGGGGCGCTGTCGGCCCTGGCCTATGGGGGACCGACCCTCAGCTATGCCGGCACCGACGCGCCGGCGCCGGCCTCGGCGGCGGGCGCACTGGCCTATGCCACCAAGGCGCCGCAGGCGAGCGTGGCGGCCCCGGTGATGGCCGGTCCCGCGGTGTGGGCGCAGGGCTTCGGCGGCTGGGGCACGCTCAGCGGCAATGGCAATGCCTCCAGCGTCAGCGAGACCATCGGCGGCATCGTCAGCGGCGTGGATGCCACCTTGGGCAACTGGCGGGTGGGCGGGGCGCTGGGCTACTCCCAGTCCAACGCCTCAGTGGATGCGGTGAGCAGTTCCACCCAGGTGGACAGCATGCTGGTGGCACTCTATGGCGGCACCAGCGTCGGGCCGTTGAACCTGCGGCTGGGCGCCAGCTATGCGTTCAATCAGATCGATGCCACGCGCACCATCGCCTTCCCGGGCTTCGCCCAGCAGGCGGGGGCCCAATATAATGGCGGCACCGGGCAGGTGTTCGCGGAGGTGGGCTATGGCGTCGCCCTGCAGGGGCTGGCGCTGGAGCCCTATGCTGGCTTGGCCTGGGTGCATCTGAACACCGACGCTTATACCGAGACGGGCCTGGGCGGCACCGCCCCGGCGGGGGTGACCTCGGGGTCCACGTCCGCGGATGTGGGCTACACCACCTTGGGCCTGCGGGCGGCGACCACGCTGGCGCTGTCCAACGGCATGGCGCTGGCGCCGCATGTTTCGGCGGCCTGGCAATATGCCTTCGGCGATCTGAACCCGACGGCGCAGATGGCCATCTCCGGCCTGCCGGGGACGGCCTTCACTGTCGGCGGCGTGCCGTTGGCGCAGAACACCGCTCTGCTGGAAGCCGGCCTCGACTTGCGGCTGAACGCGCAGATGAAGGTGGGCGTGTCCTATGTGGGCCAGTTCGCCGATGCGGTCTCGGTCAATGCCTTCCAGGCCAACCTGACCTGGAACTTCTGACCGCGGGTCCCCGCGTTCCTTCGCAAGTGGGCGTGCGCGCTCACTTGCGGATCACTTCCACTTCCCGATCCTTGCCGGCTTCCACCTTGAAGTCGCGGCTGACCACCTTGCCGTCATTGCGGGCGATGGCGACATAGTCGCCCTCGGTGAGGATGAAGGTGGGGAAGGCGCCGATGGATTCCTTGATTGTGTCGCCGCCGGGGGTGATGACCGACCATTGGGTGTCGGCCTGGGCCTCGCCGCCCGGCTCCTTCACCAGCTTCAGCATGATCTGCGCCGCCCGGTGGTGCACCGTGGCGTCGGTGAGCTTGCCGGCCTGGACGCTCACGTCCGCGCGCACCACTGCATTGGCATCCCCATAGGTGGAGACCACATGGTAGGTGCCCTCGGGCAGCTGGATCACCTCATTGGCCAGGGCGCCGCGATAATAAGGCTGGGTGGAGGTGCGGCCCTGGAGGAAGGAGCCCTCGAAAATATCGAAGGTGACCTTCTGGTTGGTGATCGCCTTGTTGTCCACGTCCGCCTGCAGGCGTAGCCCGCCGGCCGGCAGCACCAGGGCTTCGCGCCGGGAGGTGGCGCCCAGCACCACCCGCTGCGCCTGGGTGGAGAAGCCATAAGTGACGTGGACGATATAGCCGCCCGGATTGAGGAAGAAGACCGGCGCCGGCTCGGTGCTTTCCGCCACCAGCGGGAAGGCGCCGGAGGCTTCCGGCGTATCGGCGAACACCCGCCAGGTGAGCGCGCGCGGGATCGGCGTGCCGTCGGGCCCGAAGCGGGCGAACACGCCCAACGTTGTCTTTCCCGCCGGGGCCTGGGGCAGCACCGCATGGGGTTCCCGCGCGCCAGAGGTCGGCGCGCCGGGAGCCGCCGCCGTCCGGCCGGGGGCCAGCGGCGCCGGAATGGCGAAGCCGGCCGCCGGCGGGCTGGCGATGCTGGGGCCGGCAAATGGCAGCGGTGTGGACTGCGCGCATGCGCCGCCATTGCCCAGTGGCAGCAGGGCCGCCACCATCAGCACCAGGACCAGAGACGCGGGCGGACGCATCCGCGCCGCGTCGGACGCGCGATCTGAACAGGACATGCCGATCACCTGCCCTGAAATCCTGTCGGATTCAAGTCACCGCGCGCACCCGACGCGGCCACCCTTCGGCGGACGGGAGGGGTGTGCTAGAGCACGCGCCCGATGCCGCGGCGCCGTCCAGGCGCGGCTGCGACGCCGCGCGACAGGCCCTGATCCGGTGCCACACGCTCGACCCCAGGTTCTTTCAGTACAGTTCAAGGGATTTTGATATGCCCGACGCTCTCGAATTGCTGCGCACCCGGCGCTCCTCCCGGGTGATCGATCTGACCGCGCCGGGCCCCTCTGCGGAGGACTTGGAGACCATCCTCACCATTGCCGCGCGGGTCCCGGACCATGGCAAGCTGGCGCCTTGGCGGTTCATCGTGTTCGAGGGCGACGGCCGCCTGCGGGCGGGCGCGGCGCTGGCCCAGGTGTTCGCCGCCGCCAATCCCGAGGCCGCCGAGCGGCGGCTGGAGGAAGAGCGCAACCGCTTCGCCCGCGCCCCGCTGGTGGTGGCGGTGGTGTCGCGCGCCGCGGCGCATGTGAAGATCCCGGAATGGGAGCAATTGCTCTCCTCCGCCGCGGTGGCGGAAAACCTGCTGCTGGCGGCCGCGGCCCTGGGCTACGGCGCCACCTGGCTGACCGAATGGCCGACCTATGACGCTGACGCCCGCGCGGCGCTGGGTCTGGACGCGCACGAGCGGGTGACCGGCTTCATTTATATCGGCACCGCCACCCAGACGCTGGAGGATCGGCCCCGGCCGGCCCTGTCGGAGGTGGTCACCCGCTTCTGAGCGGCGGTTGCCGCCGCGCGGCTCAGGAGGCCTTGGCGGTGTTCGCCGGCGGCACCGACAGCCCCGCCGGCGTGCCGACACACGGCAGGCCGCGTTCCACCGGGGCGTAGACCACCAGGTCCGGCTTGAAGCGGGTGATGATGCTCCAGTCGAACCGGCAATTGCGATGGTGGGTCCAGGCGAACGCGCTGGCGCGCGCCGCCAGCAGACCGGGCCAGTAGTGCTGCGAGAAGGAGTCCCCGATGACCAGGATGCGCGGCCCGGCATGGCCGGTCTCGAACGCATAGGATTCGAACGGGTCGTTGGGCGCGCCGGGGGGAAACAGGCCGGCGATGGGGGTGAGGCCCGCCGGTGTGCGGAGCGGGCCCTTGGGTGCAAAGTCCATGTCGCCGGTGGCGCTGCTCTCGCCCAGATAGCGGGCGAGATCGCCGGTTTCCTTCGGCACAAAGGCGCCGAGGGCGTCCGCCGGATCGACCTGGAGATCGTCCCGGCCGACCGCCCGCATGGCGGCATTGAAGCCGAGCAGGGCGCCGCGGGAATTCCAGTGGGTATCGGTCTTCTGATAGACCGGCCCGGTGGCGCGGGCGTCCTTCAGGATCGGGCGCAGGTCCACGAATGACGTGCCATGGTCGGTCAGGGTCTTGGCGGCGAAGTCGTATTCCGTGGGATGGCGCTGCTCGGCCTGGGCCCAGTCCGGCATCTGGTCGGCCAGCACGGTCTGGGCATTGGGGGGCGAGACCACGCCGAAGCGGATGCCGGCGCGCGTGAGCTCCTCCCGCATGCGGTCAGTCACGCGCCCCAGCAGGTCCATCTGGCCGGAGCGGAACAGGCGGCCCAGGGACTGATCCAGCGCGCCTTCGCCCGTATAGAACAGCTGCCCGTCCCGGCCGATCAGCACCGGGCGCTCGCGGGTGGATTTCATGGCCCGGCCATACGCCGCATGGGCCGCCATGAACACGCCGCGCAGGCCGTAATTGTTGTTGATGTAGGGGTCGAGACGCTCGGTGGCCCGCTCCCACCAGGCGGGTGGCACCGCCCGCGCCGCGCGCAGCGGGGCCGGCAGGTCCGGCGTGAACAGGCCGATGGTCGGCAGCAGCAGCACGCCCACGAAGACCAGGCACCACCAGCGGCGATAGGCGAGCAGCAGCGGCATCCGTCAGAACCTGAAATAGAGGAACGGGCTGTAAGCCGCCGCGCCGACGGTGATCACGCACAAAATGTACAGCGCCAACACCGCGGCGCTGTCGCCCAGCGCATAGACTTTCAGCCGCATGCGGTCCGCCACCAAGCCGCGCGGCGGCAGCGGCAGGCCGAACATGGCCAGGGGCCAGCCCAGGATCATCATGGTGATGGTCAAAGGCTGCAACGCCTGCAACAGGCCCGGCGAGAAGCTGCCGAAGCCGTTCAGGCCGGCCAGGCCCGCGAACAGCCCATGGGCCTGATCCAGATCATTGGCGCGGAACCACACCCAGCCGGTGAGCACCACCAGCAGCGTATAGCCATTGGCCACCACGCGCGGCGCGCGGGCCAGCGCCCGGCCGAAGGCGGTGCGCTCCAGCACCAGGAAGGCGCCGTGATGGGCGCCCCAGATCACGAAGGTCCAGCTGGCGCCGTGCCACAGGCCGCACAGCAGGAACACGGTCCACAGATTGAGGGCGGTGTGCAAATGGCCGTGCCGGTTGCCGCCCAGCGGGATGTAGACATAGTCGCGG
Organism: Azorhizobium sp.; assembly: GCA_965227945.1. GTDB lineage: Bacteria > Pseudomonadota > Alphaproteobacteria > Rhizobiales > Xanthobacteraceae > Azorhizobium. Next base: position 2,407,745 of record CBDDGQ010000006.1, read on the forward strand.
AACCAGCTGGATAGGCTCATGTGCCAGCGGCGCCAGAAATCGGTGATGGAGCGCGAGCCGTAGGGGGTGCGGAAGTTGCGCGGGAACTTCAGTCCCATGGCCAGCGCCAGGCCAATGGCCATGTTGGAATAGCCGCCGAAATCGAAATAGATCTGCAGCGCATAGGCCAGCACGCCGATCCAGGCGGCCCAGAAACCGGGCGTCGCGGTCTGGTCGAACACCACGGAGACCAGGGGCGCCACTTCGTCGGCGATCAGCACCTTCCAGGACAGGCCGATGACAAAGATGCGCAGCCCGGCGGAAATCCGCCCCGGCGTGGTGCGCCGCTCGCGGATGCGGTGGGCGATGGTGGAATAGCGCACGATCGGCCCGGCCACCAGTTGCGGGAACATGGTGATGTAGACGGCGATCTCCTCCAGCCGCCGATTGGCGCGCACCCGCCGCCGATAGACGTCCACCAGATACGAGATGGCGTGGAAGGTGAAGAAGGAGATGCCCAGCGGCAGCGGCAGATGCACCACCGGCAGCGCAAGTCCGGTAGGGGACATCAGCGCGTTGAGGTTTTCCGCCAGGAAGGCGGCGTATTTGAACACCACCAGTCCGGCGATGTTGAGGGCTACCGCCAGCCCCAAAGCGCGCAGCCGCCAGCGGGGCGAGCGGCCATCGATGAACAAGGCGAGCCCGAAATTGGCCGCCATGGACACACCCAGCACCAGCAGGTTTGCCAGGCCGCCCCAGGCGTAGAACACCAGCGAAAAGACAAGCAGGACGAAGTTTTTCGCGCGCACGGTGGGCGTCGCAAAATAGCAAAGGAGGAAGGCCGGCAGGAAATAGTAAAGGAACGTGACCGACGAGAAGATCATTCTTCGTTCATTTGTTGAGGACGCGCAGAGCGGTCAGTAGATGAATTGTTCACGCAGGATGCGCTCGTCCAACCCATGGTCGGGATCGAAAAGCATGTCGATGGACGACGTGCTGTCCAGATGGGCCGTGACTTCGACGATGTCGCGCACTTCCTGGTGGTCGGCCACCGCGCTCACGGGGCGCTTGTCGGCTTCCAGAACGGTGATGCGGATGGTCGCCCGGTCCGGCACCAGCGCCCCGCGCCAGCGTCGCGGGCGGAAGGGGGAGATGGGCGTCAGCGCCAGCAAGGCGGTGCCCAGGGGCAGGATCGGTCCATGGGCGGACAGGTTATACGCGGTGGAGCCGGCCGGGGTGGCGACCAGCATGCCGTCGCAGATCAGCTCTTCCAGCCGGACCTTGCCGTCGATGGAGACCTGCAGCTTCGCCGCCTGATAGGTCTGGCGCAGCAGCGACACCTCGTTGATGGCGGGGGCACTGAAATGTTCGCCGTGGGCATCGATGGCCTCCATCATCAGGGGATGGATCACCACATGGGTGGCCGCCGAGATGCGCTCGCGCAAATCGTCGTCGCGATAGGTGTTCATGAGGAAGCCCACCGATCCGCGGTGCATGCCGTAGATCGGCACGCCCTGGTCGCGGAAGCGGTGCAGGGTCTGGAGCATGAGGCCGTCGCCGCCCAGGGCGACGATGACGTCCGCATCGTTCTCATCCACCACGCCATAGCGCTGGATCAGCCGGGCGCGCGCCGCTTCCGCCTCGCGGGTCTGGCTGGCGACGAATGCGATCTTCTCGAGACGTCGTGGGGTGTCACTCATCCGGACGGTCGCGCGGGGCGGCCCCTTGCTCTAGAGGCGCCGAGGCGCGCCACTGCTCCCCTCTATCGGGCGGGGCCCGGAATGTCGAGGCGCCCGCGCCTGCTGCCCGCGCACGAGCCGGTCATCAGGCCGCGACAGCATCGCCCCACTGGGGCATGGTGCGGCCGCAACGTCACCCGTCGGACCCCGTCATGGACCTCAGCCTGATCTATGCCACCTATCCCAGCCTCGCCCTGGCGGAAGCGACCGCGCGGCGCTTGGTGGAGGCGCGTCTAGTGGCCTGCGGCAATATCCTGCCGTCCATGGTCTCCATCTACCGCTGGGAGGGGGCGGTGGAACGGGCCGACGAGGTGGTCCTGTTGTTGAAGACCACCGCAGCGCTGGCGCCGCAGGTGGTCGAGGCGGTGTGCGCCGACCACCCCTATGAAGTGCCGGCGGTGGTCGTCCTGCCGCTGACCGGCAGTGCGGCCGCCTTCCAGGCCTGGGTGATGGCGGAAACCGCCGCCGCCCCGCCGCAGAAGTCCTAGCCGGCCCGGGTCCAGGGCACCGGCACGAAGCTATAGCCTTCGCCATCGGCTTCCAGATGCGCCGCGCCGGGGAAGGGATAATGGAAGCCCGCCACCAGCAGGCGTTCGGCCACCACCCGGTCCAGCATGCGTCGGCGGGTCGCCTCCGCCTGCGCGGGGTCCATGTCGAACATGGCATGCCAGCCCGGATTGCGGGCGAACAGGAAGGGCGTGTTGGTGATGTCCGACTGGATGAACAACTGGTCCTTGCCGGATTCCAGCATGAAGGAGGTGTGGCCCGGCGTATGGCCCGGGGTGCCGATGGCGACGAGGCCGGGAGCGATCTCCTGATCCCAGTTGTAGCGGAACACGCGCTCGGCCACCGCATCGAAGATCCGAGTCACATTCGCGAAGGCCGCCTTCTGCCCTTCGGGCGCCCGGCTGGCGTTACCTTCGTCGGTCCAGAACGCCCATTCGTGTTCCGGAACCAGCACCTCGGCATTGGGGAAGGCGGCGGCACCATCCGCGCCCAACAGGCCGTTGATGTGATCGCCGTGGAAATGGGAGATCACCACCGTATCAATGGCGGTCGGCGCGACGCCGATGGCCGCCAACGTGTTCTGCAACTGGCCGATGGAGGCCGGGCCGGGCTGCGGGCCGTAGCCGGTGTCGATGAGCACCAGCCGGCCAGCAATCTCGAGCAGAACCGGGTTGAAATAGATGGTGACCTGATCTTCCGGCAGGAAAGCCGCCTTCAGCGCCGCATTGACCGCGTCACGGGGCGCATTTCGCACGAAGCCGTCGGGCAGGGGCATGGTGCGGCTGCCATCGGGAACGGCGGTCACCGTCACGTCGCCGATGTCATAGCGATAGGCGGTGGGCGCAAGCGGGGGGAGAGAGCAGGCCATGGGGATGTTCCGTTCCTGCGTCCGGGGACGCTGAAGGGCAGGGGAGCCGGTCTCGATCTGGCGTCCGGCGCGGCGGCGTCAGTCCAGCCCTTTAGCGAACCCGCGGGCGCCGGGATGTCACAGCGCCGTGAGGGCGTAAAAAAAAGCTGCCCGCGCGGGGCGGGCAGCTCAGCGTGCCATGGTGGGATGGTCGCCAGCGGGCTCAGCGCACCGGCGGGGCGTACTGGATGCCGCCGGCGCTCCACAGCTGGTTGACGCCGCGCGGAATGGCCAGCTTGGAGCCGGTGCCGACGTTGCGCTCGAACACTTCGCCATAATTGCCCACGGCGCGGACGATGCGCACGGCGAAGTCCGGGGTCAGGCCCAGCATGGTGCCATAGTCGCCATCGGTGCCCACCAGACGCTTCACGTCCGGCTTTTCCGACTTCAGCGCATCCGGCAGCGACAAGGACGAGACGCCCAGCTCTTCGGCGTTCAGCATGGCGAAGTGGGTCCACTTCACCACGTTGAACCATTCATCGTCGCCCTGGCGCACCACGGGGCCCAGCGGCTCCTTGGTGATGACGTCGGGCAGCACGATGTGGTCGGCGGGTTTGGCAAGGCCGGTGCGCAGGGCATAGAGCTGCGACACGTCGGTGGTGAGGGTGTCGCAGCGGCCATCCTCATAGGCCTTGACCAGTTCCTGCACGCTGGGCAGGGCGATCAGGTCCATCTTCATGTTGTTGGCTTTGAAATAGTCGGTGGCGTAGCTGGCAGCGGTGGTGCCCACCTGCACGCAGACCTTCGCGCCGTCCAGTTCCAAGGCAGAGGTCAGGTTGCGGGCGCCCCGCAGCATGAAGCCCTGGCCGTCATAATAGGTGATCGGCCCGAACAGCAGCTTGTACTTGGCCTCCCGTTCCAGGGTCCAGGTGGAGTTGCGCGACAGCACGTCCACCTTGCCGCCCTGGAGCGCCGTGAAGCGCTCCTCGGCATTCAGCGGCACGAAGGTGACCTTGGCCGGGTCGTTCAGCACGGCGGCGGCAACGGCGCGGCAGAAGTCCACGTCGAAGCCGGTCCACTTGCCGCCGTCATTGGCGGAGAAGCCGGGAATGCCCTGGCTGACGCCGCAGTTCAGCGTGCCGCGGTCCTTGACCGCCTTGAGGGTCTGCGCCTCGGCGCCCGGGGCGCCCAGCGCCACCACGGCGCCGGCCAGCAGGGCCCACATGCTTTTCATGCCCATGCTCTTCATGCCAAAGCGTGCCGTCATGGAAGATGCCCCGTTGCGGGAGAAGATGGCGCCGGTCACAGGGTGACGGCCTGGCGGATGATGACCTTCGTGCCCACCGGCACGCGGTTGTACAGGTCGATGACGTCGCTGTTCACCAACCGGAAGCAGCCGGAAGAGATCGCATAGCCGATGGTGTCCGGCTGGTTGGTGCCGTGGATGCGGTAGACCGTGCCGCCCAGATAGAGCGCGCGGGCGCCCATGGGATTGCCGGGGCCGCCGGCCATGAAGCGCGGCAGATAGGGCTGGCGCTGGATCATCTCCGGGGGCGGCGTCCAATCGGGCCATTCCGACTTGCGGGTCACCTTCTCCAGGCCCTGCCACTGGAAGCCGTCGCGGCCGACGCCGATGCCGTAGCGCATCGCCCGGTTGTTGCCTTCTACCAGATAAAGATACCGGTCGGACGTGGAGATGATGATGGTGCCGGGGGCTTCCGTGGTGCGGAAATAGACCGGCTGGCGGCGATAGGCCGGATCCAGCTGGGCTTCATCCTCCGGTGTCGGCACCAGGCCCGGCTGGTCGCCGATGTCCAGCGTCGCCCCGGGCGTGCCGCGCGGCGCGGTTGCGCCCGGCACCGAGGCGTTGGGGACGGGCGTGCGGTTGCCCAGGGCCTGCGCCATGGCGGCATCGGCGAGCGCAAGGCCGCCCATCTGCAGCACGGCGGCGAGCGCGATGATTCTGAATGTGCGTGTCATGATTGCCGACCTCCTTCTCCCCGCCCCCGCGGAACGTCGGGAGGAGCGTGATCGAACAGGGTTAACATCCCGCGACGGAGCCTGCTCCTGTCGTGGGATGGCGCCTTGTCTTCCGCTCCCGACCGGGTCCCTTGGTCCGCGGCCCCTGAGGACTCGCGTACCTAATGTCCGATAGCCGAGCCGCAGCGGAAGGAAAAGTGAAAAAGACAGGCCGGATCGCCGGCGCCCCGCCGGCCCGCAGCCACAGGTGGGCGCTGTGTCCATCGGCGGCTCAGAACTTCACCAGGAACGTCCCCTTGAAGGCGTTGTCATAGGCGTCGGCCCCGAGCAGGCCGCTATAGGTGAGGCTCAAGCTGGTCTGGGCCGTCAGCGCCATGTCCAGCGAGGCTTCCAGCAGCAGCGCATCGGTGGCGATGGGCGCGCCCTGGATCGCAAAGGGGGTGCTGCCGCTGGCGAAGGCGAACACCGCTGAAGGTGACGTGTCGCCGAAAGCATGCTGCCAGCCCACGGTGGCCCGGCCCTGGGCGAACAGCGGGCCCAGCTGCAAGGGCAGCGCGCCATGCACGCCTAAGGTTGTGAAAACGATGTCGTCGTCCTGGGGTTGTGAGGTCAGCGCGGCAAGGCTGCCGTTTTCCGAGAAGCCGTTCACATGGAGATTGACGTAGGCCGCATTGACGAACGGCTCCAGCATGGCCGGTCCCACGGCCATGGGGACGCCCAGCTCGCCATAGATCTGACCTTGCTGGCCGCTGTAGTCGGCCCGGGCAAGGCCCGTGAACCCAGGGAAGAACACTTGCCGGTTGGTGGACACGTCGTGCCAGGTGAAGGCGGCGCCGAAGCGCAAGTCGACCGGGCCGAGGCGCGTGCCGCCATAGAGCGCCACATGATAATCGTCACTGGTCCCCGAGGAGCCGCGGCCGTCCACACTGAAGTCGCTGGAGCTGTAGCCGGTGGCAAAGCCCACCCGCCACTGATCGCCGATCCGTCCATCAAGGCCCGCGAACACGCCGGCAATGGTGCGGCTCAGCGCGCCGGTATTGGCGGTGCCATCCACCGATCCCCACGACCCGAACGCCTGCGCCCAGCCGGCCCCAGTGCTCTCGGCACCGGCGTCGGGGGCGGGCGCCGGCATGCGGGCGCGCGCCAAAGTGGCTTCGCGCAGGAAGCGGCTGTCGGTCAGGAACATGCTGGCGGCGCTGGCATGGGCTTCGCCCGAGAGCTGGTTGAAGGCCGCATCCGCCTGCGCGGCATTGAGCGACAGGATGGCGTTGTAGATGGGATTGCCATAGCCCAGCGACTGCGCCCCGTTGGCCGCCGCCGCCTGGTTGGCGGTCACCGCCACGCTGGCGAACGGGATTTCGTTCGGTGCCAGGGTCAGCTGGGCCTGGTTGCCGGCATAGGTCACATTGGGCGTCAGGAAGGTGAGGTCGGAGGTGATGGTGTCGAACGTGCCCACCAGGGTTCCGGCGGTGAGGAAGGTGTAGGGAAGATTGACGCTGTAGCCGGCCGAGGAATCGATCTTCAGCAGGCCGGCGAGGCTTGCGATGCCGCTCACCGCCACCAAGTCGCTGCGCTGCGGGTCGATTTCCAGCAGGAAGGTGGCGCCCGAGGCCAGCCGCAGACTGCCTTGCACGCTCATGGTGCCGATGGAATGGCCCGGTGAGAGCTGCGCCCCATTGGCCAGCGTCACCGAACCCACCGTGCCGTGGCCGCCCAGGGTGGCGCCCGCGCTGACCGAGACCGACGAACTGGCGATGGAGGCGCTGGATCCGGCGGCATTGCCGACGATGAGGCTGCCGCTGCTCACCACCGTGGGGCCGCTATAGGTCGAGACGCCGTCGAGAATGAACTCGCCGCTGCCGGTCTTGGTCAGGCCGCCAGTGCCGGAGATGCTGCCGGCGAAGGTGGTGTTGCTGTTGCTGGCGCCGGTGGCCAGGGTGGCGCTGCCCAGGGTCACCGACCCGCTGCCCGCCAAGGCGCCGATGGATTGGCCGTGGCTGGCCAGATCCAGGGTGGCGCCGCTGCCGATGCTGACGCTGGTGCCGCTGGAGAGCGCCCCGGTCACATCGGTGCGCAAGGTGCCCCCGCTGATGGTGGTGGCGCCGGTGAAGCTGTTGGCGGACGCCAGCGCCAGCGTGCCCGCGCCGGCCTTGGTGAGGCCGCCGGCGCCGGAGATGGCGCCGCTCAATGTGGCACCGCCGGCGGGGGTCTCGATGGTGGCGGTGCTGCCGCCCGCCAGGGAGATCGCATTGGCCAGCGTATAGGCACCGGACAGCGTGAGATCCGAGGAACTGAGGACGGAGATGGCGCCGGTGCCCAGGGCACTGGCATTGCCAACCACCAGCGTGCCGCCGTCCAGCGTGGTGCCGCCGCTGAAGCTGTTGGTGCCGGTGAGGGTCAAGGTGCCGGAGCCGGTCTTGGCAATGCCGCCGCTGCCGCTGATCTCGCCCGACAGGGTGACCGGGTAGCCGGAGGTGTCGATGGTGCTGGTGGCGTTGGCGGCCAGTTGCACGGTGTTTGACAGGCTGTAGGCGCCGGCAAAGCCCAGGGTGGCGCCGCTCAGCACCGACAGATTGCCGGTGCCGAGCGCCCCGTTGTTGCCCACGGTGAGGGTGCCGCCGGCGATGGTGGTGTCGCCGCTGTAGGTATTGGTCGTGGTCAGGGTGAAGGTGCCGGTGCCGATCTTGGTCAGGCCGCCGGTGCCCTCGATCAGGCCCGCGAAGGTGGTGGACGTATTGTCGGCCCCGGTGGTCAGCAGCGCACTGCCGAGGCTGACGCTGCCGGCCCCGGCCAGCGAGCCGATGGTCTGCGCCGTGCTGTTGAGATCCAGGAGCGCGCCCGCCGCCACCTGGACGGCGCTGGTGGCCGGCAGGGCGCCCGCCACATCGGTGCGCAGGGTGCCTTCGGAGACGGTGGTGGCGCCGCCATAGGTGTTTACCGCCGCCAGCGCGACCAGCCCCGGACCGATCTTCGCCACGCCGCCGGCCCCGGAGATCACCCCGGCCAGCACCAGCGGCTCGGTGTGGGTGTCCAGGGTCGCGGTGGCACCGGCACTGACCGCCATGGTGTTGGTGAGGGTGGCGGCCACCAGGTAGTCCAGCTCCGCATTGCCGCGCACGCTGATGGTCCCGGTGCCAAGGCCCGCGGCATTGGTGACGATGAGTTCGCCCCCCGAGAGCACGGTGCCGCCGGAATAGCTGTTGGCGGCGTCCAGGGTCAGCGCGCCGCTGCCGGCCTTCACCAGGGCGCCGGCGCCGCTGATGGTGCCGCGCAGGGTGACGTCGTAGCTGGTGGTGTCGAAGGTCGCTTCCACGCCCGCGGCCAGGATCGCCGCATTGGCGAAATCGAAGCTGCCGCCGAAGGCCAGCGTACTGGTGCCGAGGAAGGCGAGGGGGCCGCTGCCGAGGGCGCCCGCCGTGGCGATGGCGAGGGTGCCGCCCGCAAGGCTGGTGCCGCCGGAATAGCTGTTGTCGCCCGTGAGGGTGAGGGTGCTGGCCCCCACCTTGGCCAGGCCGCCGACACCGGAGATGACGCCATCGAAGGTGCTGGTGCCGGTATCCTTGCCGACCGTGAGGGTCGCGGCGCCGAGCGCCACGGCGCCGCCGCCGGACAGGCTGGCGATGGACTGGTTCGCGCCCGCCAGATCGAGGATGGCGCCGCCGGAAATGCGCACGTCGCTGCCGGTGGGCAGCGCCCCTGCGATGTCGGTGCGCAGCGTGCCGGCATCGACGAGGGTGGCGCCCCGATAGCTGTTGGCCGCCGCCAGGGCGACCACGCCTTCGCCGATCTTGGACAGGCCGCCGTCTCCGGAGATCGCGCCAGCCAGAACCAGGGTTTCGGTGTGGGTGTCGAGCACCACCGTGCCGCCCGCCGCCACGTCCATCGTGTTGGTGAGGGTGGCGGCCACCGTATAGTCCAACTCGGCGGTGCCCCGCACGGCGATGCCGCCGGTGCCGAGGCCGCTGGCATTGGTGACGATGAGGGCGCCATCGGTCAGCACCGTGCCGCCGGAGAAGCTGTTGGCGCCCGCCAGGGTCAGCGCGCCGGCGCCGGTCTTCACCAGCGATCCGGTGCCGGCCAGGATGCCGGAGAGCGCAACCTCGTAGGCGCCGGTATCGACCGTGAACGCCGCGTCGCTGGCCAGCGAGAAAGCGTTGCCGAGGCTGTAGCTGCCGCCGAACGCCAATGTGCCGCTGGCCGCCACGGTCACGGCGCCGGTGCCGAGGGCGTTGGCATTGGCCAGCGCCAGCGTCCCCGCGGAGAGGAGGGTGCCGCCGGAATAGCTGTTGTCGCCGGACAGGGTGAGGGTGCCGGTGCCGGCCTTGGCGAGGGTCCCGGCCCCCGAGATGGCGCCGTCGAGCGAGACCGCATGGTCGCGGGTATCCACCGTGCCGATGGCGCTCATGCCCAGCGCCACGGGGCCGGAGACGCTGGCATCGCCGGTGACGGCGAGCGTGCCAGTGGTGCCGAGGAATGCGAGCCCGCCGCTGCCCAGGGCCGCCGGCCCCGCCACCGCCAGCGTGCCGCCGGCGATGGTGGTGCCGCCCGCATAGCTGTTGGTGCCGTTGAGCGTCAGCGTACCAGTGCCGGTCTTGACCAGGCCGCCGGCCCCGGACACGCCGCCGGAGACGGAGACGTCGAAGCCTGCCGTGTCCAGCGTGCCCAGGGCGCCGGCCGCCACGGTGACGGGGGTGGCGAAGGCATAGGCGCCGGAGAACGCCAGGGTGCTGGTGGCGGCGAAGGTGAGGCCGCCGGTTCCCAGCGCCGACGCGCTGCCCAGGGCCAACGTTCCGCCGGCAAGGGTGGTGCCGCCCGCATAGCTGTTGCTTCCGGTGAGCGTCAGTGTCCCCCCGCCCGTCTTGGCAAGGCCGCCCGCACCGCTGATGTCGCCGGTCAGCCGGATGGCCTGGCTCCCGGTATCCACGGTCGCGGTGGCCCCGGCGGCCACCGCCATCGCATTGGCCACGGTGACGGCATTGGTGACCCCCAGGGTCGCGTTCGCCGTGACGCTGAGCGTGCCGCTGCCGAGCGCGGTGTCGGTCCCCAGGATCAGCGTGCCGGCGGCCAATTGCGTGCCGCCCGCATAGCTGTTGGCGCCCGCCAGCGTCAGCGCGCCGCTGCCCGTCTTCGCCAGCCCACCCGCGCCGGACACGGTGCCGGTGAGGCTGACGGCGGCGGTGCCGGTGTCCATCACCGCCGCCGCTCCCGCGGCCACGGTGATGGCATTGGCGAGGGTCATGTCGGTGCCGAACACCAGCGCCGCCGTCCCCACCACATCCAGCGCGCCGCTGCCGAGGGCGCCGCCATTGCCCAGCGCGATGGCCCCCGACGCGAGGCGGGTGCCGCCGGAATAGGTGTTCACCCCGGTGAGGGCGAGGGTGCCGGTGCCGGTCTTGCTGAGGCCGCCGGTGCCGGCGATGCTGCCGGAGAAGAGGGTGTCGGTGTTGCCCCCGCCGGTGGTGAGCGTGCCGCTGCCCAGCTGCACCGAGCCGGCGCCGGACAGGGCCGCCACCGTCTGGTCGTGGCCGGCCAGATCCAGCGTCGCGCCGCCGGTCACCTGCACCGCCGTGGCGCCGGCCAGCGCGCCGGCCACGTCGGTGCGCAGGGTGCCCTGGGCGATGGTGGTGGCGCCGGCATAGGTGTTGACGGCGGCCAGCGCCAGCGTGCCGCTACCGGTCTTGGTGAGCGCGCCGGCCCCGCCGACGGTCCCGGCCACGGTGGCGGTGTTGGCCGCGGTGTCGAAGGTCACCGTGGCGCCGGCGCCCAGCGTGATGGCATTGGCGAAAGCGAAGGTGCCATCCAGGTTGAAGGTGGTGTCCGACAGGAAGGTGAGGCCGCCGGTGCCCAGCGCGCTGGCGTTGGCCAGGATCAGGGCGCCGCCGTCAATGATGGTGCCGCCGGAGAAGGTGTTGGCGCCGGCGAGCGTCAAGGTGCCCGCGCCGGCCTTGGCGATGCCGCCGCTGCCGGAAATGACGCCGTTCACGGCCACCGCATAGCTGCCGGTATCGAAGGTGGCGGTGGCGCCGGTGGCGACGCTGACCCTATTGGCCAGATCGAACGCCCCGCCGAAGGCGAGCGTGCCGCTGCCGGCGAAGGCGAGGGCGCCGGTGCCGAGTGCGCCCGCATTGGCGAGCGCCAGCGTGCCGCTTGCGAGCGTCGTGCCGCCGGTATAGCTGTTGGCTCCGGAGAGTGTGAGCGTGCCGGTTCCCGTCTTGGCCAGCGCGCCATCGCCCGCGAGCGCGCCGGCCAGGGTCACGGCATAGGCGCCCGTATCGAAGGTGGCGACGGCGCCGCTGCCGACGCTGACCGCATTGGCCAGATCGAAGGCCCCGCCGAAGGCCAGCGTACCGCTCTGTGCGAACGTCAGTCCGCCGCTGCCGAGTGCCTGGTTCGTCGCCAGCGCCAGCGTGCCGCCGGCGATCGTGGTGCCGCCGGTGTAGCTGTTCGCGCCGGAGAGGGTCAGCGTGCCGGTTCCGGCCTTGGCCAGCGCGCCGTCGCCAGAGAGCGCGCCGGCCAGGGTGACGGCGTAGGCCCCCGTATCGAGCGTGCCGGTGGCGCCGGTGGCCAGCGTGATGGCATTGGTGAGGGCGTAGGCGCCGCCCACCGACAGCGTGCTGGTCCCGGCGAAGGTCAGGCCTCCCGTGCCGAGCGCACTGGCGTTGGTGACGGCGAGGGTGCCGCCGGCCAGGGTGGTTCCGCCGCTATAGCTGTTGGCGCCGGAGAGGGTAAGCGTGCCGGAGCCGGTCTTGGCCAGCGCACCGTCGCCGGAGAGGGTGCCCCCTAGGGTCACCGCATAGGCCCCGGTGTCCAGCGTGCCGGTGGCGCCGGCGGAGAGCGTCATGGCATTGGCCAGGGCGTAGGCGCCGCCCACCGACAAGGTGCTATTTCCGGCGAAGGTCAGGCCGCCGGTGCCGAGGGCATTGGCGTTGGCGACGGCGAGCGTGCCACCGGCGAGGGTGGTTCCGCCGCTGTAGCTGTTGGCGCCGGAGAGCGTGAGCGTCCCGGAGCCGACCTTGGCGAGTGCGCCATCTCCGGAGAGTGCCCCCGCCAGGGTCACCGCATAGGCGCCTGTGTCCAGCGTGCCGGTGGCGCCGATGGCGAGCGTGATCGTGTTGGCGAGGCTATAGGCGCCGCCCACGGACAGTGTGCCGCTTCCGGCGAAGGTGAGGCCGCCGGTGCCGAGTGCCCCCGCATTGGCGAGGGCAAGGGTGCCGCTCGAGAGGGTGGTTCCGCCGCTATAGCTGTTGGCGCCGGAGAGGGTGAGCGTGCCGGAGCCGGCCTTTGCGAGTGCGCCATCTCCGGAGAGTGCCCCCGCCAGGGTCACCGCGTAGGCGCCGGTGTCCAGCGTGCCGGTGGCGCCGGTGGCCAGCGTGATGGCGTTGGTGAGCGCGTAGGCGCCGCCGACAGCGAGAGTGCTGGTGCCGGCGAAGGTCAGGCCACCGGTGCCGAGCGCACCCGCATTGGCGAGGGCGAGCGTGCCGCCGGAGATCGTGGTGCCGCCGGTATAGGTGTTGGCGCCGGCGAGGGTGAGCGTGCCGGTTCCGGTCTTGGCCAGTGCGCCATCCCCAGACAAGGCGCCGGCCAGGGTCACCGCATAGGCCCCGGTGTCGAGCGTGCCGGTGGCACCCGTGGCGAGGGTGATCGTGTTGGTGAGCGCGTAGGCGCCCCCTACGGAGAGGGTGCTTGTGCCGGCGAAGGTCAGGCCGCCGGTGCCGAGCGCGTTGGCATTGGCGAGGGCCAGCGTGCCGCCGGAGAGCGTCGTGCCGCCGGTGTAGCTGTTGGCGCCGGAGAGGTTGAGCGTGCCGGTGCCCATCTTGGCCAGCGCCCCGTCGCCGGAGAGCGTGCCGGCCAGGGTCACCGCATAGGCGCCAGTGTCGAGCGTGCCGGTGACGCCAGTGGCCAGCGTGATGGCGTTGGTGAGGGCGTAGGCACCGCCCACGGACAGGGTGCCGCTCTGCGCGAAGGTGAGGGCGCCCGTGCCGAGGGCGCCCGCATTGGCCAGCGCCAGCGTGCCGCCTGCGAGCGTCGTGCCGCCGGTATAGCTGTTGGCGCCGGAGAGGGTGAGCGTGCCGGAGCCGACCTTGGCTAGTGCGCCATCGCCGGCGAGGACGCCCGCAAGGGTGACCGCATAAGCCCCGGTGTCGAGCGTGCCGGTGGCGCCGGTGGCCAGAGTGATGGCGTTGGCGAGGCTGTAAGCGCCGCCCACCGACAGCGTGCTGGTGCCGGCGAAGGTCAGGCCGCCGGTGCCGAGCGCATTGGCGTTGGCGACGGTCAGCGTGCCACCCGCGAGGGTGGTGCCGCCGGTGTAGCTGTTGACGCCGGAGAGCGTGAGCGTCCCGCTTCCGGTCTTAGCCAGCGCGCCATCTCCGGAGAGTGCCCCCGCCAGCGTCACCGCGTAAGCGCCCGGATCGAGGGTACCCGTGGCGCCGGTGGCGAGGGTGATCGCGTTGGCGAGGCTGTAGGCGCCGCCTACGGAGAGGGTCCCACTCTGCGCAAACGTCAGGCCACCGGTGCCGAGTGCCCCCGCATTGGCGAGGGCCAGCGTGCCGCCCGCGAGCGTGGTGCCGCCATTGTAGCTGTTGGTGCCGGAGAGGGTCAGCGTGCCGGAGCCGGTCTTGGCCAGTGCGCCATCTCCGGAGAGTGCCCCCGCCAGGGTCACCGCGTAGGCGCCGGTGTCCAGCGTGCCGGTGGCGCCGGTGGCCAGGGTGATCGTGTTGGTGAGCGCGTAGGCGCCGCCGACAGCGAGAGTGCTGGTGCCGGCGAAGGTCAGGCCACCGGTGCCGAGCGCACCCGCATTGGCCAGAGCGAGCGTGCCGCCGGAGATCGTGGTGCCGCCGGCATAGCTGTTGGCGCCGGAGAGGGTGAGCGTGCCGCTTCCGGCCTTAGCCAGCGCGCCATCGCCGGCCAGGGCGCCGGTCAGGGTGACAGCGTAGCTTCCGGTGTCGAGCGTACCTGTAGCGCCGGTGGCGAGGGTGATCGTGTTGGCGAGGCTGTAGGCGCCGCCCACGGACAAGGTGCTGGTGCCGGCGAAGGTCAGGCCGCCGGTGCCCAGTGCGCCCGCATTGGCCAGCGCCAGTGTGCCGCCGGAGAGTGTCGTGCCGCCGGTGTAGCTGTTGGCGCCGGAGAGCGTGAGCGTCCCGGTTCCGGTCTTGGCCAGGGCGCCATCTCCGGAGAGTGCTCCCGCCAGGGTGACAGCGTAGCTTCCGGTGTCGAGCGCACCTGTAGCGCCGGTGGCGAGGGTGATCGCGTTGGTGAGGCTGTAGGCGCCGCCTACGGAGAGGGTCCCACTCTGCGCAAACGTCAGGCCGCCGGTGCCCAGTGCGCCCGCATTGACCAATACCAGCGTGCCGCCTGCGAGCGTCGTGCCGCCGGTGTAGCTGTTGGCGCCGGAGAGGGTCAGCGTGCCGGAGCCGACCTTGGCTAGTGCGCCATCGCCTGAGAGGGCGCCGGCCAGGGTCACCGCGTAGGCGCCCGTATCGAGGGTCCCCGTGGCGCCGGTGGCCAGGGTGATGGCGTTGGTGAGGGCGTAGGCGTCGCCCACGGACAGCGTGCTGGTGCCGGCGAAGGTCAGGCTGCCGGTGCCGAGGGCATTGGCGTTGGCGAGGGCAAGGGTGCCGTTCGAGAGGGTGGTGCCGCCGCTATAGCTGTTGGCGCCGGAGAGAGTGAGCGTGCCGCTTCCGGTCTTGGCCAGTGCACCATCCCCGGCGAGTGCGCCGGCCAGGGTCACCGCATAGGCGCCGGTGTCCAGGGTGCCGGTGGCGCCGGTCGCCAGAGTGATGGCGTTGGCGAGGCTGTAGGCGCCGCCCACCGACAACGTGCTGTTGCCGGCGAAGGTGAGGCCGCCGGTGCCGAGTGCCCCCGCATTGGCGAGGGCAAGGGTGCCAGCGGAGAGCGTCGTGCCGCCGGCATAGCTGTTGGCGCCCGACAGGGTGAGCGTGCCGCTTCCGGTCTTGGCCAGTGCACCATCCCCGGCGAGTGCGCCGGCCAGGGTCACCGCATAGGCGCCAGTGTCGAGCGTGCCGGTGGCGCCGGTCGCCAGAGTGATGGCGTTGGCGAGGCTGTAGGCACCGCCCACGGACAGGGTGCCGCTGCCGGCAAAGGTGAGGCCGCCGGTGCCGAGCGCATTTGCGTTGGCGAGGACGAGCGTGCCGCCGGAGAGCGTCGTGCCGCCGGCATAGCTGTTGGCGCCCGACAGGGTGAGCGTGCCGGTGCCCATCTTGGCCAGCGCGCCATCCCCAGAGAGCGCGCCGGTCAGGGTCAGCGCAAAGGCGCCTGTGTCTAGCGTGCCGGTGGCGCCGGTGGCCAGGGTGATGGCATTAGCGAGGCTGTAGGCACCGCCCACCGACAACGTGCTGCTGCCGGCAAAGGTGAGGGCTCCAGTGCCGAGGGCGCCCGCGTTGGCGACGGCGAGGGTACCAGCGGAGAGCGTCGTGCCGCCGGTGTAGGTGTTGGCGCCCGACAGGGTGAGCGTGCCGGTTCCGGTCTTGGCCAGTGCGCCATCCCCAGACAAGGCGCCGGCCAGGGTCACCGCATAGGCCCCGGTGTCGAGCGTGCCGGTGGCACCCGTGGCGAGGGTGATGGCATTGGTGAGCGCGTAGGCGCCCCCTACGGAGAGGGTGCTTGTGCCGGCGAAGGTCAGGCCGCCGGTGCCGAGCGCGTTGGCATTGGCGAGGGCCAGCGTGCCGCCGGAGAGCGTCGTGCCGCCGGTGTAGCTGTTGGCGCCGGAGAGGTTGAGCGTGCCGGTGCCCATCTTGGCGAGCGCCCCGTCGCCGGAGAGCGTGCCGGCCAGGGTCACCGCATAGGCGCCAGTGTCGAGCGTGCCGGTGACGCCAGTGGCCAGCGTGATGGCGTTGGTGAGGGCGTAGGCGCCGCCCACCGACAGCGTGCCGCTCTGCGCGAACGTGAGGTCGCCAGTGCCGAGCGCAACCGCATTGACCAATACCAGCGTGCCGCCTGCGAGTGTCGTGCCGCCGGTATAGCTGTTGGCGCCGGAGAGGGTGAGCGTGCCGGAGCCGACCTTCGCTAGTGCGCCATCGCCGGCGAGGACGCCCGCAAGGGTGACCGCATAAGCCCCGGTGTCGAGCGTGCCGGTGGCGCCGGTGGCCAGAGTGATGGCGTTGGCGAGGCTGTAAGCGCCGCCCACCGACAGCGTGCTGGTGCCGGCGAAGGTCAGGCCGCCGGTGCCGAGCGCATTGGCGTTGGCGACGGTCAGCGTGCCGCCGGAGAGCGTGGTGCCGCCGGTATAGCTGTTGGCCCCCGAGAGCGTGAGCGTCCCGCTTCCGGTCTTAGCCAGCGCGCCATCTCCGGAGAGTGCCCCCGCCAGCGTCACCGCGTAAGCGCCCGTATCGAGGGTACCCGTGGCGCCGGTGGCGAGGGTGATCGCGTTGGCGAGGCTGTAGGCGCCGCCTACGGAGAGGGTCCCACTCTGCGCAAACGTCAGGCCACCGGTGCCGAGTGCCCCCGCATTGGCGAGGGCCAGCGTGCCGCCCCCGAGCGTGGTGCCGCCATTGTAGCTGTTGGCGCCGGAGAGGGTGAGCGTGCCGGAGCCGGCCTTGGCCAGCGCGCCGGCGCCGGAGAGGACACCTGCCAGGGTCACCGCATAGGCGCCGGTGTCGAGCGTACCTGTAGCGCCGGTGGCGAGGGTGATCGTGTTGGCGAGGCTGTAGGCGCCGCCCACCGACAAGGTGCCGCTGCCGGCGAAGGTCAGGCCACCGGTGCCGAGCGCACTCGCATTGGCCAGCGCGAGCGTGCCGCCGGAGATCGTGGTGCCGCCGGCATAGCTGTTGGCGCCGGAGAGGGTGAGCGTGCCGCTTCCGGCCTTAGCCAGCGCGCCATCGCCGGCCAGGGCGCCGGCCAGGGTCACCGTATAGGCGCCGGTGTCGAGCGTGCCGGTGGCACCGGTGGCGAGGGTGATCGTGTTGGCGAGGCTGTAGGCGCCGCCCACGGACAAGGTGCTGGTGCCGGCGAAGGTCAGGCCGCCGGTGCCGAGTGCCCCCGCATGGGCGAGGGCGAGGGTGCCGCTCGAGAGGGTGGTGCCGCCGGTGTAGCTGTTGACGCCGGAGAGCGTCAGCGTCCCCGTGCCGGTCTTGGCCAGCGCGCCATCCCCGGACAGGGCGCCGGCCAGGGTCACCGCGTAGGCGCCGGTGTCCAGCGTGCCGGTGGCGCCGGTCGCCAGAGTGATGGCGTTGGAGAGGCTATAGGCGCCGCCCACGAACAGCGTACCGCTCTGCGCGAACGTGAGGGCGCCAGTGCCGAGGGCGCCCGCATTGGCGAGGGCCAACGTGCCGCCTGCGAGCGTCGTGCCACCGGCATAGGTGTTGGCGCCGGTGAGGGTGAGCGTGCCGGAGCCGGACTTCACCAGCGCCCCGTCGCCGGACAGCACGCCGGCGAGGGTCACGTCGAAGGCCCCCGTGGCCAGCGTGGCGCTGGCGCCGGTGGCCAGGCTCATGGCGTTCTGCACCGTGAAGGCGCCGCCGAAGCCCAGCGTGCCGCTGGCGGCGACGGTGAGCGCGCCGGTGCCCAGCGCGCCGGCCGTGCCGAGCGTGAGGCCGCCCCCGGACAAAGTGGTGCCGCCGGTGTAGCTGTTGGCGCCGGAGAGGGTCAGCGTGCCGCTGCCGGTCTTGGCCACCGCTCCGGCGCCGGAGAGGGTGCCGCTGAGCGTGGTGGCGAAGCTGCCGGTGGCGATCGTGCCGGTGGCGCCGGTGGCCAGCGTCACCGCATTGGCCAGGGTGTAAGCGGCGTTCACCTGCAGCGTGCCGTCTGCGGCAAAGGTCAGCGCGCCGGTGCCCAGGGCGCCGGCATTGGACAGCGCCAGGGTGCCGGCGCTCAGGGTCGTGCCGCCGCTGAAGGTGTTGGCGGCGGAGAGCGTCAGCGTCCCGGAGCCGACCTTGGCGAGTGCGCCATCTCCGGAGAGTGCCCCCGCCAGCGTCACCGCATAGGCACCTGTGTCCAGCGTGCCGGTGGCGCCGGTGGCCAGGGTGATCGTGTTGGTGAGCGCGTAGGCGCCGCCGACAGCGAGAGTGCTGGTGCCGGCGAAGGTCAGGCCGCCGGTGCCGAGTGCATTGGCATTGGCCAGAGCGAGCGTGCCGCCGGAGATCGTGGTGCCGCCGGCATAGCTGTTGGCGCCGGAGAGCGTGAGCGTGCCGGAGCCGACCTTGGCCAGCGCGCCATCTCCAGAAAGCGTGCCGGCCAAAGTCACCGCATAGGCGCCGGTGTCGAGCGTGCCGGTGGCACCCGTGGCGAGGGTGATGGCATTGGTGAGCGCGTAGGCGCCCCCTACGGAGAGGGTCCCACTCTGTGCGAAGGTCAGGCCGCCGGTGCCGAGGGCGCCCGCATTGGCGAGGGCGAGGGTACCAGCGGAGAGCGTCGTGCCGCCGGTGTAGCTGTTGGCGCCCGACAGGGTGAGCGTGCCGGAGCCGGTCTTGGCCAGAGCGCCATCGCCCGAGAGGGCGCCGGCCAGGGTCACCGCGTAGGCGCCCGTATCGAGGGTCCCCGTGGCGCCGGTGGCCAGGGTGATGGCGTTGGCAAGGCTGTAGGCGCCGCCTACGGAGAGGGTCCCACTCTGTGCGAAGGTCAGGCCGCCGGTGCCGAGCGCCTGATCATGAGCGAGCGCCAGCGTGCCCCCGGAGAGCGTCGTGCCGCCGGTGTAGCTGTTGGCGCCGGAGAGGGTCAGCGTGCCGGTGCCAGCCTTGGCCAGCGCGCCATCGCCGGAGAGGACGCCCGCAAGGGTCACCGCATAGGCGCCGGTGTCCAGGGTGCCGGTGGCGCCGGTGGCCAGGGTGATGGCGTTGGCGAGGCTGTAGGCACCGCCCACGGACAGCGTGCTGGTGCCGGCGAAGGTCAGCCCGCCGGTGCCGAGGGCATTGGCGTTGGCGATGGCGAGCGTGCCACCCGCGAGGGTGGTGCCGCCGGTGTAGCTGTTGACGCCGGAGAGCGTGAGCGTCCCGCTTCCGGTCTTAGCCAGCGCGCCATCTCCGGAGAGTGCTCCCGCCAGCGTCACCGCGTAAGCGCCCGGATCGAGGGTACCCGTGGCGCCGGTGGCGAGGGTGATCGCGTTGGCGAGGCTGTAGGCGCCGCCTACGGAGAGGGTCCCACTCTGCGCAAACGTCAGGCCACCGGTGCCGAGTGCCCCCGCATTGGCGAGGGCCAGCGTGCCGCCCGCGAGCGTGGTGCCGCCATTGTAGCTGTTGGTGCCGGAGAGGGTCAGCGTGCCGGAGCCGGTCTTGGCCAGTGCGCCATCTCCGGAGAGTGCCCCCGCCAGGGTCACCGCGTAGGCGCCGGTGTCCAGCGTGCCGGTGGCGCCGGTGGCGAGGGTGATCGTGTTGGCGAGGCTGTAGGCGCCGCCCACCGACAAGGTGCCGCTGCCGGCGAAGGTCAGGCCACCGGTGCCGAGCGCACCCGCATTGGCCAGAGCTAGCGTGCCGCCGGAGATCGTGGTGCCGCCGGCATAGCTGTTGGCGCCGGAGAGGGTGAGCGTGCCGCTTCCGGCCTTAGCCAGCGCGCCATCGCCGGCCAGGGCGCCGGTCAGGGTGACAGCGTAGCTTCCGGTGTCGAGCGTACCTGTAGCGCCGGTGGCGAGGGTGATCGTGTTGGCGAGGCTGTAGGCGCCGCCCACGGACAAGGTGCTGGTGCCGGCGAAGGTCAGGCCGCCGGTGCCCAGTGCGCCCGCATTGGCCAGCGCCAGTGTGCCGCCGGAGAGTGTCGTGCCGCCGGTGTAGCTGTTGGCGCCGGAGAGCGTGAGCGTCCCGGTTCCGGTCTTGGCCAGGGCGCCATCTCCGGAGAGTGCTCCCGCCAGGGTGACAGCGTAGCTTCCGGTGTCGAGCGCACCTGTAGCGCCGGTGGCGAGGGTGATCGCGTTGGTGAGGCTGTAGGCGCCGCCTACGGAGAGGGTCCCACTCTGCGCAAACGTCAGGCCGCCGGTGCCCAGTGCGCCCGCATTGACCAATACCAGCGTGCCGCCTGCGAGCGTCGTGCCGCCGGTGTAGCTGTTGGCGCCGGAGAGGGTCAGCGTGCCGGAGCCGACCTTGGCTAGTGCGCCATCGCCTGAGAGGGCGCCGGCCAGGGTCACCGCGTAGGCGCCCGTATCGAGGGTCCCCGTGGCGCCGGTGGCCAGGGTGATGGCGTTGGTGAGGGCGTAGGCGTCGCCCACGGACAGCGTGCTGGTGCCGGCGAAGGTCAGGCTGCCGGTGCCGAGGGCATTGGCGTTGGCGAGGGCAAGGGTGCCGTTCGAGAGGGTGGTGCCGCCGCTATAGCTGTTGGCGCCGGAGAGAGTGAGCGTGCCGCTTCCGGTCTTGGCCAGTGCACCATCCCCGGCGAGTGCGCCGGCCAGGGTCACCGCATAGGCGCCGGTGTCCAGGGTGCCGGTGGCGCCGGTCGCCAGAGTGATGGCGTTGGCGAGGCTGTAGGCGCCGCCCACCGACAACGTGCTGTTGCCGGCGAAGGTGAGGCCGCCGGTGCCGAGTGCCCCCGCATTGGCGAGGGCAAGGGTGCCAGCGGAGAGCGTCGTGCCGCCGGCATAGCTGTTGGCGCCCGACAGGGTGAGCGTGCCGCTTCCGGTCTTGGCCAGTGCACCATCCCCGGCGAGTGCGCCGGCCAGGGTCACCGCATAGGCGCCAGTGTCGAGCGTGCCGGTGGCGCCGGTCGCCAGAGTGATGGCGTTGGCGAGGCTGTAGGCACCGCCCACGGACAGGGTGCCGCTGCCGGCAAAGGTGAGGCCGCCGGTGCCGAGCGCATTTGCGTTGGCGAGGGCGAGCGTGCCGCCGGAGAGCGTCGTGCCGCCGGTGTAGCTGTTGGCGCCGGAGAGGTTGAGCGTGCCGGTGCCCATCTTGGCCAGCGCCCCGTCGCCGGAGAGCGTGCCGGCCAGGGTCACCGCATAGGCGCCAGTGTCGAGCGTGCCGGTGACGCCAGTGGCCAGCGTGATGGCGTTGGTGAGGGCGTAGGCGCCGCCCACCGACAGCGTGCCGCTCTGCGCGAACGTGAGGGCGCCAGTGCCGAGCGCAACCGCATTGACCAATACCAGCGTGCCGCCTGCGAGCGTCGTGCCGCCGGTATAGCTGTTGGCGCCGGAGAGGGTGAGCGTGCCGGAGCCGACCTTCGCTAGTGCGCCATCGCCGGCGAGGACGCCCGCAAGGGTGACCGCATAAGCCCCGGTGTCGAGCGTGCCGGTGGCGCCGGTGGCCAGAGTGATGGCGTTGGCGAGGCTGTAAGCGCCGCCCACCGACAGCGTGCTGGTGCCGGCGAAGGTCAGGCCGCCGGTGCCGAGCGCATTGGCGTTGGCGACGGTCAGCGTGCCACCCGCGAGGGTGGTGCCGCCGGTGTAGCTGTTGACGCCGGAGAGCGTGAGCGTCCCGCTTCCGGTCTTAGCCAGCGCGCCATCTCCGGAGAGTGCCCCCGCCAGCGTCACCGCGTAAGCGCCCGTATCGAGGGTACCCGTGGCGCCGGTGGCGAGGGTGATCGCGTTGGCGAGGCTGTAGGCGCCGCCTACGGAGAGGGTCCCACTCTGCGCAAACGTCAGGCCACCAGTGCCGAGGGCATTGGCATTGGCGAGGGCCAGCGTGCCGCCCGCGAGCGTGGTGCCGCCATTGTAGCTGTTGGTGCCGGAGAGGGTCAGCGTGCCGGAGCCGGTCTTGGCCAGTGCGCCATCTCCGGAGAGTGCCCCCGCCAGGGTCACCGCGTAGGCGCCGGTGTCCAGCGTGCCGGTTGTGCCGGTCCCCAGGGTGATGGCGTTGGCGAGGCTGTAGGCGCCGCCGACAGCGAGAGTGCTGGTGCCGGCGAAGGTCAGGCCACCGGTGCCGAGCCCACCCGCATTGGCCAGAGCTAGCGTGCCGCCGGAGATCGTGGTGCCGCCGGCATAGCTGTTGGCGCCGGACAGGGTGAGCGTGCCGGTGCCCATCTTGGCCAGCGCGCCATCCCCAGAGAGCGCGCCGGTCAGGGTCAGAGCAAAGGCTCCGGTGTCCAGCGTGCCGGTGGCGCCGGTGCCCAGGGTGATGGCGTTGCTGAGGCTGTAGGCACCGCCCACGGACAGGGTGCCGCTCTGCGCGAAGGTGAGGGCGCCCGTGCCGAGGGCGCCCGCATTGGCGAGGGCGAGGGTGCCAGCGGAGAGCGTCGTGCCGCCGGCATAGCTGTTGGCGCCCGACAGGGTGAGCGTGCCGGTGCCGGTCTTGGCCAGTGCGCCAGTGCCCGAGATAACGCCCGCCAGCGTGACGGCGGAGGCGCCCGTATCGAGGGTGCCCGTGGCGCCGGTCCCCAGGGTGATGGCGTTGGCGAGGCTATAGGCACCGCCCAGGGACAGGGTGCCGCTCTGCGCGAAGGTGAGGGCGCCGGTGCCGAGGGCAACCGCATTGGCGAGGGCCAGCGTGCCGCCGGAGAGCGTCGTGCCGCCGGCATAACTGTTGGCGCCGGCCAGGGTCAGGCTGCCGGCGCCGGATTTCGTCAGCGCGCCGGCGCCGGAGATGATCCCGTTCAGGATGCCATCGAAGCCGTTGGTGTCGAGGGTGGCGGTGGCGGCGTTGGCCAGGGTCACCGCATTGGCCAGGCCATAGCTGCCGCCGAAGCGCAGGGTGGCGGGCGCCAGCACCGACAGCGCCCCCGTGCCCAGGGCGGCCGCATCGCCCACCACAAGGGTGCTGCCGGTGAGGCTGGTGCCACCGGCATAGGTGTTGGCGCCGGTGAGGGTGAGCGTACCGGAGCCGGACTTCACCAGCGCCCCGTCGCCGGACAGCACGCCGGCGAGGGTCACGTCGAAGGCCCCCGTGGCCAGCGTGGCGCTGGTGCCGGTGGCCAGGCTCATGGCGTTCTGCACCGTGAAGGCGCCGCCGAAGCCCAGCGTGCCGCTGGCGGCGACGGTGAGCGCGCCGGTGCCCAGCGCGCCGGC
This sequence comes from Azorhizobium sp., assembly GCA_965227945.1. GTDB lineage: Bacteria > Pseudomonadota > Alphaproteobacteria > Rhizobiales > Xanthobacteraceae > Azorhizobium. The sequence continues at coordinate 2,430,669 of CBDDGQ010000006.1, forward strand.
CGTGCCGAGCGTGAGGCCGCCCCCGGACAAAGTGGTGCCGCCGGTGTAGCTGTTGGCGCCAGAGAGGGTGAGCGTGCCGCTGCCGGTCTTGGCCAGTGCCCCGGCGCCGGAGAGGGTGCCGCTGAGCGTGGTGGCGAAGCTGCCGGTGGCGATCGTGCCGGTGGCGCCGGTGGCCAGCGTCACCGCATTGGCCAGGGTGTAAGCGGCGTTCACCTGCAGCGTGCCGTCGGCGGCAAAGGTCAGCGCGCCGGTGCCCAGGGCGCCGGCATTGGACAGCGCCAGGGTGCCGGCGCTCAGGGTCGTGCCGCCGCTGAAGGTGTTGGCGGCGGACAAGGTGAGGGTGCCTGCCCCGGCCTTGGCCAGCGCGCCGCTGCCGGAGAGGAGGCCGCTCCAGGTGGCGCCCAGTCCGTTGGTGTCGACGGTCGATGTGGTGGCGGCGCCCAGAGTGGCGTTGGCGGCGGCGGTCAGGGCCGAGCCGATCACCTTCACCGTGCCGCCGCCGAGGTTCAGCGTGTAGGTGCCGGTGGCGTTGACGCCGCCCAATGCGGTGCGCAGCGACGTGCCGCCGATCTCCAGCGTGCCGCCGTTGAGATTATAGGTGCCATTGCCGATGGAGGAGAGATAGAGCGCCGCCGCCGCTGCCACGCGCAGGGTGCCGCCGGTCTGGGTCAGGGTGCCGGCGGCGGAGGCGGCCGGGTTGGTGCCGCCCACATAGACATTGCCCAGGGCCATGTAGCCGCCGGTCAGTTCCAGCAGGCCGCCGGACAGATTGAAGGTGCCGGACCCCGCGGGATTGCTGCCGGTGTTGCGACCGACCTCAAGGATGCCACCGGTGACGGTGAGGGTGCCGCCGGACAGGTTATAGGTGCCGGTGCCCCCCTGGTTGCCGATGTTCATGGCACCGTTGTTGATGGTGACCGCGCCCGCGGTCTGGTTCACCACGCCGGTGCCGCCGAAATCGCCCACCTGCATCCCGGAATTGTCGCTGCCGTCCGGTGCCTGGATGACCAGGGATCCACCGCTGATGCTGAAGCTGGCGTTGCCGGTGCTGCCGGAGCCGATCACCAGATATTTGAGGGTGTTGGTGGACGCGCCCGCCGCCTGGATCAGGGTGCCGGAGACGATATGGAATTCGCCGGACTCCGTCGTCACGCCGGATAGGGTGAGGCTGCCGGTGCCATACTTGCCGAACCCGCCGCTGGCCCCCGACCCCTGCAAGGTGGTGTCGGTGAGCGCCATGTCGCTGTTGTCGGTGCCGAAGGCGAAGGCGCCGGCGCCCACCGCCACGGTGGCGCCGGTGGCGTTCAGCGAGGCCAGCAATTGCTGGGTGCCCACCATGGACAAGGTGGTGCCCGCATCCAGCGTCACCGCGGAATATTGCGAGATGGCGCCGGACGTGCTCGCCGCCAGCGTGCCCGCGGTCACATGGGTGGCGCCGCTATAGGCGTTGATGCTGCCGAGCGTGAGGGTGCCGCTGCCCTGCTTGGTCAGGCCGCCGGCGCCGGAGATGGTGCCGCTCAAGGTGTCGGCGAAGGCGCCGGTGTCGACGGTGAGGGTGGCGCCGGTGCCGAGGGACACCGCATTGGACCGCGTGGCGGCGCTGCCGAAGGCGAGGGTGGAATCCGCCGTCACGCTCACGGTGCCGCTGCCCAAAGCGGCGGCGGCGGCGAGACGCAAGGTGCCGCCGGACAGAAGTGTGCCGCCGCTATAGGTCTGGGTGGCGGAGAGCGTCAGCGTGCCGGCGCCGGTCTTGCCCAGGCTGCCGGCGCCGGAAATGACGCCGCTCCACGTCACATCGTTGCCGGCGGTGTCGAGGGTGGCCACCGCGCCGCTGCTCACCGCCAAGGTCTTGGCGAGCGTATAGGCGCCGGCAAAGCCCAGCGTGCCGGTGGCGGAGACGGTGACGCCGCCGGTACCCAGCGCCGCGGCATCGGCGACGATCACTGAGCCGCCGCTCACTGTCGTGCCGCCGCTATAGGTGTTGGCGTGGCTCAGCGTGAGGCTGCCGCTGCCGGACTTGGCCAGGATGCCGCTGCCCGAAATGGTACCCGACAGGGTCTCGGCGAACGCCCCCGTATTCACGGTCGCAGTGGCGCCGGAGGCGATGGCGAGGGTGTTGGCCACCGTGTGGGCGCCGGTGAAGCCCAAGGTGCTGGAGGCGCTGATGCTGAGCCCGCCGGTGCCGAGCGCGGCATCGTCGCCCAGGCTGAGGGTGCCGGCGCTGAGCGTGGTGCCGCCGGTGTAGCTGTTGGCGGCGGAGAGGGTGAGCGTGCCGGTGCCGGTCTTGGTGAGCGCCCCGTCGCCGGAGAGGATGCCGCTCCAGACGGCGCTGGTGGTGCCGGTGTCGAAGGTGGCGGTGGCGCCGGAGGCGAGCACGGCCGCATTGGCCAGCGTGCGGTTGCCGCTGAAGCCCACGGTGGCGTTGGCGGCGACCGTCAGGGAGCCGGTGCCAAGCGCGCTGTCGCTGCCGAGGGTCAGCGTGCCGGCATTGAGCGTGGTGCCGCCGGTGTAGCTGTTGGCGCCGGACAGCGTCAGCGTGCCGCTGCCGGCCTTGATGAGCGCGCCGTCCCCGGAGATGACGCCGCTGAGGGTGTCGGCAAACGCGCCGGTGTCGAGCGTGGCAACGGTGCCCGTCTGGAGGGCGAGGGCGTTGGCCACCGTATAGGCGCCGGAGAAGGTCAGGCTCGACGTGGTGCCGAAGGTGACGGTGCCGGTACCGAGGCCGGAGGCATTGCCAAGCGTCAGGGTGCCGGCGTTCACCGTCAGGCCGCCGCTGAAGGTGTTGGCACCGGACAAGGTGAGGGTGCCGGCGCCGGCCTTGGTGAGGGCGCCGGTGCCGGAGATGACATCGCTCCAGGTGATGCCGATGCCGTTGGTGTCCAGAGTGGAGATGGTGCCGTCGGCCAGCGTCGCCTTCAGGGCGGCGGTCAGGGTCGAACCGGTCGCCTTGACGGTGCCGCCGCCGAGGGTGAAGAGGTAGGTGCCCCAGCCGGTCAGGCCGCCATAAGAGGGCTGCAGCCCGTTGCCGCCGACTTCCAGCGTGCCGCCGCTGAGCGTGTAGGCGCCATTGCCCAAGGACGACAAGGAGAGGCTGCCGCCGCTCTCCACCCGCAGGGTGCCTCCGGTCTGGTTGATGGTGCCGGAGCCGTTGGCCACGGGGTTGGTGCCGCCGGACGCCCGGTTGCCGAGGATCAACTCGCCGCCGACGATGTCCAGCAGGCCGCCGGACAGGTTGATGGTGCCGGTGCTGGCGGGCTGGCCGTTGGTGTTGCGGCCCACATTGTAGAGGCCGGAATTCAACGTCAGCGTGCCGCCGGACAGGTTGTAGGTGCCGGTGCCGCCCTGGTTGCCCACGTTGAACGAGGAATTGGTGACGACGATAGTGCCGCCGGTCTGGTTGAGCACGCCGATGCCGCCCCAGTCGCCCACCTGCAGCGACGAACTGGTGCTGCCGCCCGGATCGTGAATGTCCAGCGTGCCGCCGGAAATGTTCAGCGTGCCGCTGGACCCGCCGCCGGAGCCGACGGCGAAATACTTGATGAGATTGGTGCTGGCGCCGGCGCTTTGGGTGATGGTGCCGCCGACGATATGGAACTCGCCGGTGCCCATGGTGACGCCGGAGATCGCCAGGCTTCCCGTGCCGGCCTTGTCGAACGAGCCGTTGCCGCCGGACCCGGTGATGGTGGTGCCGGACAGGGTGCTGTCCGCATTGTTGCTGCCGAAGGCCAAGGTGCCGGTGCCGACCACGATGGTGCCGGCGCCCGCCGCCAGATTGGCGATGGATTGCGTGGTGTTGGTGAGGTTCAGCGTCGCCCCGTCATCGAGGGTGATGACGGAATTGGCTGAGAGGACTCCGTTTGCGCTGGCCTTCAGCGTCCCGGCCCGGATCTCGGTGCCGCCCGCATAGGTGTTGGCGCCGGACAGAGTCAGCGTGCCCACGCCGGTCTTCAGGACGCCGCCGCTGCCGGAGATCACGCCGGACAAGCCGACGGCAAAGCCGGCCGTGCTGAGGGTGGTGGTGGTGCCCGTGCCCAGCACCAGGGCATTGGCCACCGTATAGGCGCCGGTGAAGCCCAGGACCCCGTTGCCGGTGGCGGTGATGGCGCCGGTGCCGAACGCCGCGGCGTTGCTCACCCGCACGGTGCCGCTCTGAAGGGTGAGGCCGCCGCTGAAGGTATTGGCAGCGGCCAGTTCCAAGGTTCCGCTGCCGGTCTTCGTGAGGCTGCCAGTGCCGGAAATCACCGACCGCCAGGTGGCGAACTGGCCATTGCTGTCGAAGGTCGATGCGGTCCCGGCGGACAGGCTGGTGAGCAGGCTCGAGGAGGTGTCGAGGGTGCCGCTGGTCACCCGCAAGGTGCCGCCGGCGAAGGTGAAGGTGTCGTCGGCGTCGCCAGAGATGGTCGAGCCCGCGATGCCCAGGACGCCGCCGCTCAACAGATAAGACCCGGTGCCGGAGCCGAAGGCGAGCGATGTGGTGGTGAGGGTGCCGCCCGACTGGTTGACGGTGCCGGTGCTGCCGGAGGCGCTCGCCACCGACAGGCCATTGGCGAGGGTCGCCGTGCCACCGCTGATGTTGAAGGTGCCAGTGCCCCCCGCATCGGCGCCCACCACCAGGGAACTGCCGGACAGGTTCAGGGTGCCAGCGGACAGATTGTAGGTCCCCGCGCCGCCACCATTGGCGCCGCCTGCCGTGCCGACGTTCGATCCCAGGGTGAGGGGATTGGTGAGGGCGAAGGTCACCAGCGAGCCGGCGCCCTCCTGGGTGATGGTGCCGCTGGCGAGGGCATCACCCACAGAGAATTGGGCGCCGGAATAGCTGAAGCTGGCGCTGCCGGAGATCTGCAGCAGGCCGGTGCTGCCCGCGCCCGAGCCCACATAAGCGGTGCTGGTGGTGTCGCCGGGCGCGGTGGCGAAGGCCGCGGTGCCGCTCAGGTGGTAAGTGCCGGTGCCGCCCGCGGTGCCGATGTCGAGGGCCAGGGTGCCGGTGGCACTGACCGTGCCGCCGGTCTGGTTGAAGGTGCCTGTAACGCCGGCGCCGCTGCCGATGGCCAGGCCGCCGGAATTCGCGCCGGCTGCGGCTGCGGCATCGAAGGTCAGGCTTCCCGTATTCAGGGTGAGGGTGCCGGAGCCGGCCTGGGTGCCGTCGAAATTGCCCACCCACAGGCGCCCGACACCGCCGGTGCTGGCCACGTTGAACAGCACCGATCCGCCATCGATGGTGAGGCTGCCGGTGCCGCCGTTGCCGATGCGGAGCGTGCCGTTGTCGCTGCCCACCGACGTGGTGGTGGTGAGGCTGGAGCCCACGCCCAGCACCACCGAGGAGGACGCCCCGACGGTGCCGATGTCCAAAGGCGCACCGGTCAGCGTGATGGCCAGGGACGATGCCGCGCCGGGCAGACCATACGAGCCAAGGGTGAATGTGGTGCCGGCGCTGATGACCTTGATGGTGTTGGGCGCGCCCAAGGTGGTGGCATCGCTGAGCGCCTGGTCGAACTCGGCCTGGGTGATGACATCGAGAGCGACGGCGGGGCGCGCGGAGAGGCCCGCGACCAGGAGCGCGGCAACAAGGGCGGTGGTGGCCGTGCGGGTCCCGAAGGCCCGGTATGCCGCATTGGACAGCGTCGTGGAGGCCAGGAAGACAGCTCGCAGCGGAACATTCGCGGACGCTGCGATCCGACCTCTCACCAGCCCCCCGCCAGTGATGACTGGATCACCCAAGGGTCGTATTTCCCCCACATGCCAGCAATGGTTTTAGAGGTGCCTGCAAGTCATGCTGCGGCAAACTATGAAGGGTGGGGTTGCATTTGGCGACAGATATCGAACGCAAAGCAGCCCGTAGTTGCAAAATGCGTCTGATCTGCTTCATCCATTTGAGAGATGCAGCCAGAGTTCGTACCTAAATTTAGGTACAAATCTTGGACTGAAGCTGAAGCTTTGGCATAAGTGCATAGCTTCATCTTGTTTGATGTCATCCCACCTCGCAGGGCTGGCCGCGGGGGTGGCGACTGATTCGCGCCGATGGGAGGCAAGGCAGCGCGCAAGCGGCCGCCCGGGCCAGCCTGAAAACGGGCTCAGGTCCCACGGTGCGGCCAGGTGGCCCGGCGGCGCGATGCGGGACCTGCCGCCGCCGCATGATGCCCGGCGGCTCGCGCGGCGCCCGTAGGGTTGCCGCCGCCTTGGCGCGCGCCATGAGATTGCCGCATCGTCGCCGGAATCGCGTCGGTGCCCGCAGCACATCGCCGCCCGCATCGCGTCGATGCGGCGGGTCGGTCCGATCCGAAGAGGACGTCAGCGGGTCGGGGCGAGGGCACCCGCCCCCTTTAGCAGCCGGCGAAGCGGGCCAGCAGCGCCACCAATTGCGCCTGACGCTCGGTGCCGGTCTTGGCCAGGATGCGCTTCACCTGGGTGCGCAAGGTGCCCTTGGTGGAGCCGAAGCGCTGCGACAATTCCTCCACCGACCAGCCTTCCGCCAGCCCCTTGGCCACCCGGGCTTCGGCCGGGGTCAGCGAGAACAGATCCATCAGGGTCTGTGGGCTGAGGGCGGCGCGATTGTCGGAGGTCAGCAGCAGCATGAACTTGCCGGGCGAGAAGATGTCATTGGCCGCCCCTGCGATGGGCACCAGATGCAGCAGCCGGGGCTCGTTGCTCTCGAAGTCGCGGGCGACCAGAGACAGGGTCGCCTCCGCCGTCGCCCGCGGCGGGGCAGACAAGGTGCGCTCCAGCAGAGCATCGGCATTGCGGTCCAGCAAGGTCAGGCGGGTTGCGCCGCCCTGGAACAGGCCGCCGCTGCGCTCGGAGAACTGCGCATTGGCGGCGCAGATCTGGCCGCTCTGGGACAGGATGGCTGCAGGGCGCTGCAGCGTCTCGAACACGTCCTGCAACTTCTCGGCGCGGGTGGCCCCGAGGGTGGCCGCGATCATCACCGCGCGGGTCAGATGCGGGCGCAGACGGTTGAGATAGCGAATATGGTCCGGCCCGATGGGGCCGTCCTTGTAGCGCCGTTCGATGCCGATCTCGTAGGTGCCCACATGCGGCACTTCGATCAGCGTTCCGGCAAACCAGCCATAGCCGCGCGGATAGAGGAAGTCGCGATAGAGCGGCTCGGCCACGATTTCGGCCGGCTGAAACAGATCGTTGTCGGTGAGAAAGCCCGGATGCACCAGGCGCAGCAGGCGATCCAGCCGGGCGTTGTAGTCCATGCCCTGGCGGACGCTGTCCTGGAACAGCGCATTGCCTTCCCCGGAGGCGGCGCACACATGCACGCCCTGCGACACCGACAGCACGCTCGCGAAGGCGCCGCCGGTTTCCTGGGCGATGCATTCCAGCACCAGCGGCCACTTTTCCGGGACCACGGCGGCTTCATAGATGAGATTGATATTCATGATCGGGCCCGCCCCCCATTGCCGGGGACGCCCGAGTGGCAGGATCTGCCGCAGCCCACATTCAGACGCGCCCAACGCGCGGCACCGAACCGGCCGCTTTGCAGAGGCGCCCCAGAAATCAAAGATCCCAGCAAAGGCCTGCAATGCGATTTTAAGATATGAAAACACGAGATATGTGGCGGCAAGTCCAGTTCTCCCCCAGAACCGTCAGCACCGTATGCTATGCACTTGAACTGCTAAGCTTTTGAGACGCCCCGCGAATTCCGTACTGGCATAAGATTGCCTTACAATAAATGTGTTGGCGTACATAGCGTTGGAGGGTCATCCCCGAACCCCCATGACCGCCATCGTCTAATAGAACGAGTATAAAGCGCTCCGCGATCCCCGTACATATGCATTATCTGCGCCATGCGGAAGCGGGCGGCCCGCCGCGCGTCCTCCGCCTCAACCGCTCGCTTGCGAACAAAACGCGAAACATCGATCCTCCCGGGCAACAGGGAAGTGATTCGCCGGTGTCCGCTGCCTATCTCGCTGCACTCAATCCGGACCAGCGACGCGCCGTCGAGCATGGGGTGGGCGATGGCGCCGCCGCGCGCCCGCTGCTGGTCATCGCTGGCGCCGGATCGGGCAAAACCAACACGTTGGCCCATCGGGTCGCCCATCTGCTGGTCACCGGCGCCGATCCCCGCCGCATCCTGCTGCTGACCTTCTCGCGCCGCGCCGCCAGCGAGATGGCGCGGCGAGTGGCGCGCATTTCGCGGCAGGTGCTGGGCCCGGCGGCGGAGACGGCGGCCGAGGCGCTGACCTTTGCCGGCACCTTCCACGGCATCGGCGCGCGGCTGCTGCGCGACTATGCCGGCCAGATCGGCCTCGACCCCGCCTTCACCATCCACGACCGGGAAGACAGCGCCGATCTGCTCAATCTGGTGCGCCACGAGCTGGGATTCTCCAAGACCCAGAGCCGCTTTCCCACCAAGGGCACGTGCCTGGCCATCTATTCCCGCTGCATGAATGCCGACCAGCCGCTGGCGGACGTGCTGGCCACCAGCTTTCCCTGGTGCGCCGGCTGGGCGGACGAGCTGAAACGGCTGTTCGCAGGCTACGTGGCGGCCAAACAGCACCAGAACGTGCTCGATTACGACGATCTGCTGCTCTATTGGGCGCTGGTGGCGCGCGAACCGGCCCTGACCGCCGACATGAGCGGGCGGTTCGACCATGTGCTGGTGGACGAATATCAGGACACCAATCGCCTGCAGGCCTCCATCCTGCTGGCGCTGAAGCCCACCGGCGCGGGGCTCACGGTGGTGGGCGACGATGCCCAGTCCATCTATGCCTTCCGCGCCGCCACGGTGCGCAACATTCTGGATTTTCCCGGCCATTTCAGCCCGCCGGCGCAGATCATCACCCTGGAGCGCAACTACCGCTCCACCCAGGCCATCCTGTCAGCGGCCAATGCGGTGATCGATCTGGCCCGCGAGCGCTTCACCAAAAATCTGTGGACCGACCGCACCGATGGCGCCCGCCCGCAATTGGTGCATGTGCGCGACGAGGCCGACCAGGCCGGCTTCATCATCGCCCGCGTGCTGGAGAACCGCGAGGCGGACATGGCCTTGAAGCAGCAGGCGGTGCTGTTCCGCACCTCGCACCACAGCGGGCCGCTGGAGGTGGAACTCACCCGGCGCAACATCCCGTTCGTGAAATTCGGCGGGCTGAAGTTCCTGGATGCCGCCCATGTGAAGGACGTGCTGGCGCTCCTGCGCTTCGTGGAGAATCCGCGCGACCGGGTGGCGGGGTTCCGCGTGCTGCGGCTGCTGCCGGGCATCGGCCCCTCGGCGGCGCAGCGGGTGCTCGATGCCATGGCCGGGGCCGCCGATCCCTTGAGCGCCCTCCTGGCCGTGCCCGCGCCGCCCCGCACGCCGGACTGGGCGGGCTTTCTGGCCTTGATCGATCAGGTGCGCGGCGGCAATGCCGGCTGGCCGGCGGAGATGGAGGCGGTGCGCGCCTGGTACACGCCGCATCTGGAGCGCCGGCATGAGGATGCGGAGACGCGGGTGGCGGATCTGGTGCAATTGCAGCAGATCGCCGCCGGCTATCCCTCCCGCGCGCGTTTCATCACCGAGCTGACGCTGGACCCGCCCGATGCCACCAGCGACCAGGCCGGCGTGCCGCTGCGCGACGAGGATTACCTGATCTTGTCCACCATCCATTCCGCCAAGGGGCAGGAGTGGAAATCGGTGTTCGTGCTGAACGTGGTGGACGGCTGCCTGCCCTCCGATCTCAGCACCGGCACCAGCGCGGAGATCGAGGAGGAGCGGCGCCTGCTCTATGTGGCCATGACCCGCGCCAAGGACGATTTGCATCTGGTGGTGCCGCAGCGCTTCTTCACCCACGGCCAGCCGGCGCGGGGCGACCGGCATGTCTATGCCTCGCGCTCCCGCTTCATCCCCAACGCCATCCTGCCGCAGTTCGAGCGGATCGCCTGGCCGCCGGCTGAGGCCGAGGCGGCGCCACGGCCGGACATCCTCAGCGTGCGCGTGGATGCGGCGGCGCAGATGCGCAACCTGTGGCGCTAGAGCGACCCGCTCAGGGCGCCAAAGAGGCGTCGAGCGCGGCGGAGAAGCCCGCGAACGAGATGGGCAATTGCACCTTCTGGCGGGCGCCATCCTCGAACGACAGCGTGCCGGCACCGGACGCGGCCTTGAGCGCCTGCACCTGCTCCGGCTTCAGGTCGAGATCGGCGAAGCACGCGCGCGGGCAGGACTTGAAGGTGAGGGTCAGGGGCGTGGCCTTCTCGCCCGCCTGCAAGGTGGCACCCGCCGGCAGCCAGACGCCGGGCGGCAATTCGATGATCAGCTTCATCGGATCGGTCTTGCTGGGCCGACCCACCACGATCTGGGCGATCAGTCCCTGATCGGCGCGCGCCTGGATGCCCTGGGCGATCTCGCACACCTTGGGCTTGTCCGCGGGAGCCTCGCAGCGCACCACCCAGTCCTGATAGGTGGCGGTGGTGGTCTGGGGCGGCGGCACCTTGGCATCCGGGGTCGGGCCCTGGGCGCCGGCGGGCGCGGCGCTGCCCAACGCCAGGAGCGCCGCGCACAGGGCCACGGCGCCCGACGCCGGCCGCGAGGGCGCCCGTGCGGCGCGGGAAACGGTCGGTCTGCGCATGATCTCGTCCTTCACTGCGGCTCGAATCGGCTTCGCCATCCTGCGGCATTCATACCGTCAGACGCGGCCCTCCGCATCTGCAGGCCGCGATAGCGTGCGGGGAACGCCCGTCGCGCGCGCGGGTTGACCGGGCAACACAGGCGTTCGCACGAGGGACCTATGACACGCAAAGAGATCATCGATCGCAACCAGGGCGGATCCGCGCCGGCGGCACGCAAGCTGGAGGGCCGGGTGGCGATCGTCACCGGCTCGGATTCCGGCATGGGGCGGGCCATTGCGGAAGCGTTCGGACAGGCCGGGGCGCGGGTCGCGGTGACCTATCGCTCCGATGCGGATGGCGGCCGCGAGACCCTGCAGGCCATCGAGGCAGCCGGCGGGCAGGGGGTTCTCCACGCCCTCGACGTGCGTGACGAGCACAGCGTCGCGGCGCTGTTCGAGGCGGTGGAGCGCGATCTGGGCACCCCCGACATTCTGGTGAACAATGCCGGCAAGAACGCCCCGGTGGCGCTGATCGCCGACACCACGACGGAAGATTTCGACGATGTGGTGAAGACCAATCTCTACGGCCCGTTCTTCTGCGCCCGCGCCTTCGTGCGGCGGCGGACCGCGGTGGGCGGGGGCGGCAAGATCATCAACATCACCTCGGTGCATGAGGCGATCCCCAGCCCGCGCAATGGCCCCTATGGCGCCGCCAAGGGCGGCATGCTCACCTTCACCCGCACCTTGGCGCTGGAAGTGGCGGAGTTGCGGATCAATGTGAATGCCATCGCCCCGGGGCTGTTCCGCACCCCCATGACCATGGCCCGCACCGATGATCCGAAGATCCGCGCCGAGGAGATGAAGAACATCCCCTGGCACCGGCCGGGCGATCCGGCGGAGATTGCCCCGCTGGCGCTCTATCTGGCCAGCGATGACGCCGATTATGTCACCGGCGAGAGCTTCACCATCGACGGCGGGCTGAAGCTGAACTGGGGCCAGGGGGCCTGAGCCCCCACCCCCGCGCTGTGCCGCCTCATGCGCCGGCCGAGCGCAGGAAGAAGCGCATCATCTCGCGGCTCGCATCGGGGCCGCGGGGATCGGTATAGGTGCCGGCGCTGCTGCCGCCGGACCAGGCATGGCCGGCGCCATGCAACACCCATTGTTCCAGCACCGGACGGCCCTTGCCATCCACCGCGGCGGTGCGGGTGAAGCGCATGCCGCTGGGCGCCTGGCCCTCGTCCACCGTGGTCTGCACCGGGGCATTGCCCTTCACCCGGTCGATGACGTGATCGCCATTCACCGGGTTGACGGTGGTGTCCTGGTCGCCGTGGAAGACGATGGTGGGCACCGTACCCGTGCCGCCGGGCACGGCGGATTCGCAGCGCGCCGGGGCGCCGTTGCGCATGGCGCCGAAGGCGGAGCTCATGTCGCTGGCGGCGCCGCAGGCCAGGCCCGAATGCACGCCCACGGCACGATACAGGTCCGGATAGGTCTCGCCCATGATGGCCGCCGCCGCGCCGCCGGCGGACAGGCCGGCGATGAACACCTGATCGGCGATCACCGGAAACTCCTGCATGATCTGGCGGGTGATGCCGGCGATCAGCGCCGGCTCCCCCTGATCGCGGCCCTGATGGCCGCTCTCGAACCAGTTCCAGCATTTTGACGGGTTGGCGGATTTCGACTGGGCCGGATAGACCACCAGCGCCGTCTGCGCTTCGGCCACCTCGTTCATGCGGGTGCCGGCGGCGAAATCGTCGGGGGACTGGCTGCAGCCGTGCAGCATCACCACCAGTGGCAGAGGTGCGCCGGTATAGCTGGCGGGCACGAAGAGCTTGTAGGCGATCTGGCCGTAGGGGCCGGAGAAGGTGCGCTCCTCGAAGGTCGCGCCGGAACCCGGCACGCGCGGCCCGGGCGCCGCCGGGGTCTCGGCGGGCTTGCCGGGGCGGCCCTCCCACCAGTTCACCAGATCATGCAGCGACTTCAGGCCGGCCGGCTCGCCGGAGGTGCCGGGCGTGGCAAAGCCGGGGAACGACCAGGCATCGGCCGGTCCGCGCGGCGCCACCAGATCGATGGCGGGCTCATGGGTCACCGCAGGTGTTCCGGCGGGCGCAGGCGGGACAGGCCGGGTCTCGGGGGCTTCCCCCCGCAGCAAGGCGGTCGCTTCGTGGACGCGGCCTTCGCGGGTGAGGCGCAGCACCTCGATCATGTCGAACTTGAAAGCGGAGGTCATCGGCGAATCCTGCAACGAAACTGGAAAAGGGAGGTCCGCGGCGCGGATCGGCGGTCAGCGAATGCGTGCGCCCAGCGCGGACTTGACGGCAGGACTGGCCTGGAAGGCGCCCAGGACATGGACGGAGGCGATGGTGTCGGCGGCGAGATCGGCGGGCACGTCGGCATCGATCACCGCCAAGCCCAGCACCTGGATGTGGAGGGTTTCGCCGGCGGCCTTCGCCGCTTCCAGCGCGGTGCGGGAATAGCGCCGCAGCCCGAGGTCGAGGCGGTGGACATTGACCGAGCGCTTCACCACGTCCTCATGCCGCTCCAACTGGGCCCGGATGGCGGCGCGAATGAAGTCGGTGCGGTTGGCGTAGAAATGCTCGTGGACCAGAAGGTCGATCTGACCGAGGTCCACATGGCCCAGATTGATGGTGATCTTCTCGCTTTCCGGCGCACGGTCCGGTTGGGCGGCTGCCCGGGCTTGCCCCAAGGTTCGAAGTTCCGTCATCACTGTCACCATCCGTGCGCCATCCAACTGGATGGTACATAGCGGGCTCTGGGTCGATTTCAAGCCCCACCAAAGGCGAAGGGGCAGGGCAGTTTGCAGGGGAGCGGCGACCGAAAGACAGGGCGCAGTCCGGAGAGCGGCGATCTCGGGCGAGACGTCGGGCGCGGGCAGCGTGAAGGACAGTGAAACCGCGGGCCGTTGGGGAGTTTCGAGACAGAAGTTCTACGCGGGGAGAGAGGTTCCAGACGCTTCGGAAATTTCGGTGTGATAAATAAAATTGCTATTGGACGCTTTATCCGACATATTCCGGCGGTCCGATCAACAGCCGGGATAAATGAGCTTTGCGCGAATTTATTTCGCGCGGCAGCGTCTCGTCATGTCTTGAGCGTATTTTTGACACCGAGATGCGGATCGGATTGCCTCCTAATTTTCGTGAAAGGGCTTCCCATGACTGAGGGAACCGTGAAGTGGTTTAATGGCGTGAAGGGTTTCGGCTTCATCGCTCCCAATGAAGGCGGCACCGACGCCTTCGTTCACATCAGTGCCGTCGAGCGCGCTGGGTTGAGCGATCTGCATGAAGGCCAGAAGGTCACCTTCGACCTGGTCGCCGACCGCAAGAGCGGCAAGATGTCCGCCGACAACCTCAAGGTTGTGGACTGAGCCCAGCGGCCGCCGCTCCGGTCCGCCGGAGCAGCAGCCGATGGCTCCCGGCGCCGCCGTCAGGGCGCGGCGCCGCGGTCCGATTGCGATGTCGCCGTTCGCGGCGCCATCGCCGCCCTGGCCGGTTTTATCGGTCCGGACCCGGCTTCGCGCGGCCCTGTGAGCGCCCTCGGCGCCGGCCCGCCGCCGCTCTCCCGGCGCAGCACCGCTCACCGCCTGCGCCTTCCGCCGCCTTGGCGCGCGGCTTGTCCGGAGATGTCCGATGGCCCTGCAATTTCCCAACGCCAGTCGAATCTATGACGCGACCCGTCAGTGCGTGACCTTCTGGGGGCATGACACCATGTTCGAGGTGGCCTTCCACCTGGACAATTCGGTGCTGCAAGGCTTCAGCCCGCATGCACCCAAGGACGAAGAAGCCTCGCTCCGGGTGTTCGATGTCAATCGCGGCAAGATCGAGAAGGCCGCCAGCGGCGTCTATTCCCGCAAGCGCGCCCGCCTCAACCACCTCTCCTCGTCCGACTTCTGAGCCGTCCGGGTTCCGGTCGCCGTCCAAGACGCGCGTCCACGGGGCCGCTCAGTCAGCCGACCCCAGCTCCGCCGCATAGTCCGCTGGCTTGAAGCCCACCAGCAGGCGATCGCCGATCTCCAGAACCGGCCGCTTGATCATGGACGGCTGCGCCAGCATCAGCGCTGTCGCCTTGGCCGCCGTCAGGTCGCTCTTGTCCGCCTCGGGCAGCTTGCGGAAGGTGGTGCCGGCGCGATTGAGCAGCACCTCCCAACCCACCTTGCCGATCCACGCCTCCAGATGGGCGCGATCGATGCCCGCGGCCTTGTAGTCGTGGAAGGCATAGGCGACGCCCTGGGCATCCAGCCAGGCGCGGGCCTTCTTCATGGTGTCGCAGGCCTTGATGCCGTAGAGGGTCGCCGTCTGAGCCATGGCCGTCCGTCCGGGGGGGAATCGCCCCATAGCACAGCGCCGCGGTCCCTCTGTCGAGGGCCGCGGCGCCGCACCCCCTGGGGGCCTGTTGGGGGTCAGGCCACCAGGAAGCCCGCGTCCACCGGATCGTGGCGGTTGATGGTCCAGCGGGCGGTGCCCAGCAGGCCGGCGGTGCCCTTGACGGTGGGCCGCACGGCGCGGGTGCCGTTGAGGCTGGTCTCGCCGATCAGGCAGCCCTCGAAGGTGCCGGTGCCCAGCAGGCCTTCCGAGCGGATGGTCTGGTTGAGCTTGAGCATGTCGCGGGCCTCGAACATGGCCATCATGGCGCTGGTGCCGGTGCCGCCCGGGGAGCGGTCCAGCTGGCCGGCGGAGAAGACGTGCACATTCTTGTACATGGCGCCGGGAATGGTCGGCTCGTGCCAGAAGGTGACGAAGTTGAAGTTGTTGATGTGGCTGGCGGTGGGATGCTGGATGGCCACCTTCTGGCGCAGCTGCTCGCGGGCGATGATGCCCAGGCGCGAGAGCTCCGAGCCATTCTCGGCGGAGATCTTCAGCGCCGTGCCGCGCAGGTCGATGATGCCGAAATAATTGCCGCCCCACACGATGTCGGCCTTCAGCTCGCCGATGCCCGGCAGCTCGAACGGCACGTCCTGCGCCGCCACATAGGCCGGCACATTCTCGAACCGCGTCCACTGCACGTCGGCGCCATCATTGGCCACTTCCGCGGTGACCTTGCCGGCGGTGGTCTCGAAGCGGATGGTGGTGCGCCCGTTCTCGCCGCGCCGCACCAGGCCCAGCGCCACCATGGCCATGCCCACCGCGATCGTGCCGTGGCCGCACATGTGGGAATATTGGGTGCCGTCGATATAGATCAGGCCGGCGTCATACTCGGGGCTGGAGGGCGGCGTCAGGAAGACGCCGAACATGTCCCGGTGGCCGCGCGGCTCGCGCATGAGGGCGCAACGCAGCCAGTCGTAATTCTGCTCCAGGAACTGGCGCTTCTCGATGATGGTGGTGCCGGCGGGGTAGGGAATGCCGCTGTGGATGATGCAGAGGGGCTCGCCCTCTGTGTGGGTATAGACGACGTCGAAAACATCCTGCTGGCGCATGGGGGGCTCCTTTGGTCTGGCAGAAGTCAGCGGCGCTCGGACAACACGTCGAGGCCGAATGTCAGGTCGATCAGCACGATCACCGCGGCGGCCACCAGGATGGTGAGCGAGGACACCGCGGCGATGGTGGGATCGATGGAATATTGGACGTAGTTGAACAGCTTGACCGGGATGGTGGTCAGCTCCGCCGTGGTGTTGAAGATGCTCAGCTCCACATTGATCCACGAGGCGATGAAGGCGAAGATCGCGCCGCTGATGATGCCGCTGCGGATCTGCGGCAAGGTCACCAGGAAGAAGGTGACGACCGGCCCGCCGCCCAAATCGGCGGAGGCATCCTCCAGCGTCTTCTGCTCCTCGGTGAGCTGCGGCAGCACCGCCCGCATGACGAAGGGCAGGATGATCACCACATGCCCCACCACCAGCGCCGCGAAGCTGCGGGTGAGGCCGATGGCGGCGCCGTATTGCAGCAGCGCCGCGCCCAGCACCACGTGCGGCAGGATGAGCGGCGACATCAGCATGGCGTTCAGCAGCCGGCGGCCGGGAAAGCGGAAGCGCGCGATGGCCAGCGCCGCCGGCACCCCCAGCAGCACCGAGATGAGGGTCGCCACCGCCGCCAGCAGGCTGCTGGTGGCAAAGGCCGAGACATAGGTGGGATCGCCCAGCATCTTGCCGTACCAGGCCAAGGTCAGACCCTGCGGCGGGAAGGCCAGATAGGCGGTGGTGGTCAGCGAGGTGCCGATGATCACCACCAGCGGCAGCACCAGATAGACCAGCGCCAGATAGGAGACGATGCGGATGAGCACGGTCATGCGCGCGCCCCCTTGGCGTCGCCGATGCGGCCGGCCAGGGCCACCAGCACCAGGGTCAGCACCAGCATGGTGATGCTCAGGGCGCCGCCATAATGGAAGTCGAACACCGTGCTGTATTGCTGGAAGATCAGCATGGAGAAGACGGTGATGCGGCCGCCGCTCAACAGCGCGGGCGTCACATAGGCCGACACCGAGAGCATGAACACCATCACCGCGCCCGCCACGAGCCCCGGCAGGCTCAAGGGGAAGGTGACGGTCCAGAAGGTGGTGGCCGGGCGGGCGCCGAGATCGGCGGAGGCCTGTTCCAGCGCGGGATCCACCTGCGCCAGGCTGTTGCCCACGGCGAGCACCACGAACGGCAGGAGGATGTAGACGAGGCCGATGATGATGCCCAATTCGGTGCCGAGGAACCGCATGGGCCGCTCGATCAGGCCGGCGGCGACCAGAGCGTCATTGACCAGCCCGTTGCGCCCCAGCAGCACCATCCAGCCGAACGAGCGCACGATGTTGGAGGTGAACAGCGGCACCACCAGCAGGATGACGCAGGCCCGCCGCCACGGCGCGAAGGTCACCAGTCGCACCAGATACCAGGCCAGCGGATAGCCGATCAGCACGGTGGCGAGCGTGGTCCAGGCGCCGAGCCGGAAGGTCACCCACACCACGTCCCAATGGTAGCGATCCAGCAGGATGCGCAGGTAATTGGCGAGCGTGACGTCGCCCTTGGCATCGGTGAGGCTGGCCAGCGCCACCACGGCCATGGGGGCCAGGAAGAAGGCGACGAAGAACAGCGCCGGCAAAGCGGTCAGCAGCAGGATGGCGCGCCAGGGAATGCTCATGGCAGGGTCCTCATGGCATCACGCGGGGATCAGATGGAGGTCGGCGGGCCGGAAGGCGGCGAACACCGCCCCACCGGTCACCACATGCGCCGGCACGCTGCCGCTGAGGCGGCAGGCCAGGGTGCCGTCGCCGCAGCGCAGCCGCACCAGCACATGGCTGCCCACATGGATGACGTCCTCCACCACCGCCGGCAGGCAGATGAGGCCCTCGGCGGGGGCCGCCAGCAGCGTGATCTGCTCCGGGCGCAGCAGTGCCTCGGGCGCGGCGCCGGTGGGCGCGGCGTGGCCCGCGATCACCGGCCCGCCCAGCGCCAGCTGGATGCCGCCGGCGGGATGGGCGATGACCGGCAGCAAATTGGCGTCGCCGATGAAGTCGGCCACGAAGCGGGTGCGCGGCGTGTGATAGAGATCCTGCCCGCGACCGATCTGCTCGATGCGGCCCTGGTTCATCACCACCACCCGGTCGGCGAGGGTCAGGGCCTCTTCCTGGTCGTGGGTGACGAACACGAAGGCGATGCCCAGCAGCGCCTGCAACTGCTTCAGCTCGATCTGCACCCGCTTGCGCAGCTTGAGATCGAGCGCGCTCAGCGGCTCGTCCAGCAGCAGCAGCTTGGGCTTGTTGACGATGGCGCGGGCCAGCGCCACCCGCTGCTGCTGGCCGCCGGAGAGGTCGCGGGGCAGGCGCTCCCCGAAGCCCGCGAGGCCCACCAGCTCCAGCGCCTCCAGCGCGCGGGCGGCGGCCTGCTTTCGGGGGACGCCGGCGCGGCGCGGGCCATAGGCCACATTCTCTGCCACGCTCAGGTGCGGGAACAGCGCGTAGTTCTGGAACACCGTATTGAGCGGGCGCCGATAGGGCGGCAGGGCGGTGACATCCGCGCCGGCGATGCGGATGGTGCCGGCCTCGGGGGTGAGAAAACCGGCGATGGAGCGCAGCAAGGTGGTCTTGCCGCAGCCGGAGGGGCCGAGCAGGGCGATGAACTCGCCCTGCTCGACGTTAAGCGCGATGTCGGTGAGGGCCGCATGGCTGCCGAACTGCTTCGACAGGCCGCTGATTTCGAGCAAAGGCGCGGTCATGATGCGGTCCAGGGTCGTGACGGGACGGGCGATGCGCGCGCAGTTTACTTGCGCGCGATCTCGCGGTTCCAGGTATCGACGATGGGCGCGCGCAGCGCGTTGACCTCGGCCCAGTTGAACAGCAGCAGGGTCTTCACCGAGCCCTTCTCGCCCCAGGGCAGCTTGCGCGCGGTCTCCGGCTTCACGGTCACTTCCTTCACCGACGGGCCGAGATAGAGCTTGTCCGCAAGGCAGGCGGAGGCGGCGGGAGTGAGCGCCTGATCGATGAACTTCTGCGCCGCTTCCTTTTTCGCCGTGCCCTTCACCAGGTGCAGGCGGGCGTCGGTGGCCCAGGCGCCTTCCTTGGGCACCACGAAGCCGATGGGCAGGCCCTTGTCCGCCAGATCCCAGGCTCCGACATTGAAATGGGCGCCGATGATGGCTTCGCCGCTCTGGTAGGCATTGGTGGCCGCGCCCGAGGAATCGAAGAACAGCGCGGCCTTCAGCTCCTTGATCTTCTTGAAGGTGGGGGCGAGATCCGTGGTGGGCACGCCCCAGATCTTGGACAGGAACAGGATGAACGGCACCCCCGACGAATTGGCCGGGGAGGGGATGGTCACCGCGTCCTCATACTCCTTGTTCCACAAATCGTTCCAGGAGGTGGGCGCCACCTTCACCTTCTGGGTGTTGTAGGCGATGCCGAGGGAATAATAGCCGGTGCCCACCGCATAGTTGGTGCCGTCGGCGGTGTAGATCGCCTCCGGTACCACATTGGCCAGGTTCTTGATGGCGGCGGGATCCAGCGCGTCGGTGACGCCAGCGGCGAGCGCCAGTTCGCTGATGCCGCCATCCATCCAGGCCACGTCGATGGTGGGCGCGCTCTTCTGCTGCTGGAGCTTGGCCAAAGTGACGCTGGAGGTGCCGATCTCCGCATTCACCGCGATGCCGGTGGCCTTGGTGAAGGGATCGGCCACGCAGGCCTTGAAGGCATCGCCCCAGTTGCCGCCGTACCAGGCGACCGTGATGGCGGTGGGCTGCTGGGCGGCCGCGGGGGCGGCGGCGAAGCTGGCGGCGATCAGGCCGGTGGCGAGGGAGGTGGCGGCGGACAGGACGGCCAGGCGCAGAGAACTGCTCATTCGTCGGTCTCCTCTGGAGCGAGCCTTGTGGCTCTTATGCGCCAACAGTCCGCTCCGGGGGTAATTTCCACTAGAAAGAACCAGCCGAAAAGTTGAATATTTGCGACATGACCGCCGCTGATCCGCCCCCGTCCGCCCCCCGGCTGCCCCGCCGCCCGCGCGCAGAAGATGCGCCGCAGCTCCCACCCGTGGACGGAGAGGGGGCGCCGGACCTGCCGGGTACGGCGCGGGCGGGCGTGCCGCGCCTGCGCATCGGCTTCATTCTGCTGGACCAGTTCACCCTGGCGGCCTTCTCCGGCCTCATTGATGCGCTGCGCCTGGCCGCCGATCACGGCGGGCGCAGCCGCCAGCTGCATGCCGCCTGGACGGTGATGAGCGTCGACGGCGGGCCGCGCAAATCCAGCAGCGGCGTGTCGGTGGCCCCCAATGGGGGCCTGATGGATCCGGGCCAGTTCGACTATGTGGCGGTGTGCGGCGGCAATGATTATCTCAACGACCACCCGCCGTCGCTGCTGCTGGATTATCTGCGCGATGCCGCCCGCCGCGGCGTGCGGCTGCTGGGCATCTGCACCGGCACCTTCGTCATCGCCAAGGCCGGGCTGGTGGGCAACCGCCGGCTCTGCATCCATTGGAATGTGCTGGAGGCCTTCAACGCCCGCTTCCCGCGGCTGAGCGCGGCGGTGGACCGGCTGTTCATCGACGAGGGCGACCTCATCACCTGCGCCGGCTCCACCGCGGCCATCGATCTGGGTCTTTATCTCATCGCCCGCCACTGCGGCCGCGCCCGCGCCCAGCAGGCCATGCGGCACATGATGCTGCAGGACATCCGCCCCGGCGCGGTGCCGCAGCCGCATTTCTATGCCCGGCTGGACGGGGTGGGCGACGTGCGGGTGCACCAGGCGGCGCAGTTCATTGAGCAGCGGCTTGATAATCCACCGTCCGTGGCCGCCATCGCCCGCTATGTGGGGGTCAGTTCCCGGCAATTGGAGCGCCTGTTCCACGCCACGCTGGGGGTGGGGCCGGCGGCCTTCCAGCGCAGCCTGCGGCTGGAATATGGCCGCTGGCTGCTGGCCAACAGCACCCGCCGCATCACCGAGATCGCCATCGACGCCGGCTTTGCCGACAGCGCGCATTTTGCCCGCGACTTCAAGACAGCCTTCGGCTGCTCCCCGCGCCAGTTTCGCGGCGAGCCGGCGGGGGACACGCGCAGCCCGTCCCCGATCAGTGGACTTTAGAACGGCTGCCCAGCAGGCTGGGCCGTCGCTCCGAGCCGGCCGCTCAAGGCGTGCCGCTGGGCGCGCGGCAGGATCGGGACCACGAGCCCGGTCGCCGCGCCATCCCTGGTGGCTTGTTGGGCAGCAGCGGCTCGATCACGCGCCACGCGAAGTCGGTCAGGTCATATGGGCTCATGCCGATGCTGAAACTGCATTGGGAAACGCTGGAAGCGGCCAGGCAGCGATCGACCCAAGGCCGTCACTCCCAGGGCATTTGATTTTTCCGGAAAGCAGCCATAAGCGAGGGACAGAAATTGAGAGAAGAGGTGAGCCTGGTGGAAGAGCATCGTCCCGTCGCCCTTGTCACGGGGTCAACATCTGGAATTGGCGAATCCGTTGCCCGGAGGTTCGTGCAGGAAGGATATAATGTCATCCTGCATTCTCGTCATTCCGGGGATAAAGGTCGGTCTCTTGCGGCCGAGCTTAAATACGCCAGCTATATTCAAGCCGACTTGGCCCGAGAAAGCGACCGCAGTCGTCTCATACATGACGCTGTTGGCTTATGGGGTCGTTTGGACGTGCTGGTGAACAATGCCGGTCTGAGCGGTGTGATCCCTCACGCCGATCTGCATGCCGCCACGTCGCAAATTTGGCACGACCTGTATGAAGTGAATATGGTGGCGCCCTTTCACCTGATCGCTGAAGCTGAGACGGCGCTGCGCAACGCGGCGCAGCATGGACGAACGGCATGTATCGTCAACATTAGCTCTCACGCCGGAGTTCGGCCGAAAGGCGCCTCAATTCCGTATGCAGCCACCAAGGCGGCGCTCAACCATGTGACCCGGCTCCTGGCCTTGTCACTGGCGCCAGCCATTCGGGTCAATGCCGTTGCGCCTGGCCTTGTCGATACACCGCTCACAGCCGACTGGACAGCAGCCCAGGAGTTGTGGAGAACGCGCGCGCCGATGCGACGGCCGGCCAGCCCGGACGATATTGCGCAAGCGGTCATGATGCTCGTGCAATCGGAGTATTTGACGGGCGAGATCTTGCTCTCCGATGGGGGGCTCAACCTCACGTGAGCGAAACCGACACGATCGAGCATCCTGAGACCGCTCAGGCTGCCGGCCCGCCACCCATGACGCTCCGTGGTCCACCGCTGGTGGAAACCCTATCCGCTTTCGGCGTCTCCCCGCAGGAGGCCGACAGGCCACTTCCCACGCTTCTCGGTCAGTCCCGGTTCATGGGTTCACGACCCTAGTCAACACAGACGACCAGCTTGCCGGTGACGCCGCCCGCCTGGCTGGCCTCCTGGGCCTCCTTCGCCCGATCCAGCGGGAAGGTGCGGTCGATGTGCAGGCGAAACGACCCGGCCGAGCACAGCGTGGCCATCGCGGCGAGCAGGCCCGCCGGATCCACCGGCGGCCCGTGGGAGAATTTGGCGCCATGGTCCGCCGCCGAGAGGTCGGCGACCGACAGTACGTGCGCGGGATCGCCGACGATGCGGATCAGCTCCGGGATGACCCCGGAGCCGGCCACGTCGATGGCCGCATGGACGCCCTCCGGCGCCACCGCGCGCACGCGCGCCGACAGTCCCTCCCCATAGGTGGTCGGAACGGCGCCCAGGTCGCGCAGATAGGCGTGCTTGATTGCCCGCGCCGTCCCGATCACGCGGATGCCGCGCAGACGGGCGAACTGGACGATGGCCGTCCCGACTCCGCCTGCGGCGCCACTGACGAGCAGGGTCTGCCCCGCTGCCACGCCCACCTGATCCAGCGCCCGCGTGGCGGTGTCGGAGACCACCGGCAATCCGGCCGCGGCCGCGAACGACAGGGCGTCCGGCTTCTTCGCCCAATGGGTGAGAATGGCCTGCTCGGCCATCATGTTCGCGCCGAACCCGAACACCGCGTCGCCGATCGTGACATCCGTCACGCCGGCCCCGACCTGGTCCACAAAACCGGCCCCCTCCACGCCGAGGCCGGCTGGAAAGTCCACGGCCTCGAAGGCGCGATACTGGCCTTCGCGGCGCTTCCAGTCCGAGGGGTTCACCCCCGCCGCCCGGACCCTGATCCGGACCGCGCCGGGGCCGGCCTGGGGCGCGGCCACATCGACGAGCTGAAGCACCTCGGGCCCGCCATACGCATTGAACGTGATCGCCTTCATCCTCGCGCTCCAGCTGTCTCGCGGCATCGGGTGATGCCGGCACGCACCGCTCGCGGGACGCGACGGTTTGGGAGACGCTGGCCGAACCCTGCCGGACGCATGGTTGACGTATCTGCGACCGACCGGAGGCGAGGGTCTGCCTGCGGCGATCGTTTTTCGCGATGGCGGCAGCCTAGATCGCGTCGCAGGCGGACGCAATGGGTGGTCCGGCGGCGGCTCTGGCGGAGGCCGGTTGCGATCCAGCCGGGGCGATCCGGTGGGGCCTCCGAGCGGCGTCGGCGACGCGCCTGCGTGTGCCGTAACCCGGTGTCTCAAGCGCGGCCCTTCGGGGCCATGCGCGTATAAACGCGGCATGGCACAGCTTGCGCCGGAACGGCGTCGCCGTTGACCGTAGATCCACTGAAGCACAATGATTTGCGGCCTTAATAGTTCCAGAAAATAGCAATAAATATTTTACGTAATCGATGATTTTTTCCTAGGATCTCATTGGGAGAGGGCCGTATCGTTTCAGAAATAGCAATTGACAAATGGTTCTCAGATCCTCCCCAAGGCGGAGACTGGCGCCATATCACTGAGGCTTGGGCGGTATCCGCCCGGAGGCGATCATGCCCATCGAACGCGCCCAAACGCAGGTCATCCCCAAGCCGTGGGGGCGCACAGATCTGCGCCCCTGGCACGTGGGCGCGGCCGACGGGCCGGCTGTCGGAGAAATTGCGTTCACGCGCAATGGCTTGGCGGAGCCGCACCTGCTGCTGAAGCTGCTGTTCACCAGCGCGCCTCTGTCCATCCAGGTCCACCCGGACGACGCCTTCGCCCATCTCAAGGGCGAACCCAACGGCAAGACCGAGGCCTGGTATATCCTCGCCGCCGCCCCGGATGCCGCCGTCGCCCTGGGCCTTCGGACGACCCTGTCCACCCCCCAGCTCCGCGCCGCCATTGCCGATGGATCGGTGGCCGATCTGGTGCGCTGGCAGCCGGTGGTGGCGGGCGACGCGATCCTGGTGCCCGCCGGCACCATCCATGCCCTGGGCGCCGGACTGGTGGTGGCGGAAATCCAGCAGCGCAGCGACACCACCTACCGCCTGTTTGATTTCGGCCGCGGGCGCACGCTGCATCTGGAGGAGGCGCTGGCCGTGGCGCACGCCTGCCCCGCCGGTCCCCGCCCCGCGCCCTGGCCGCTCACCGAGGCCCGCACCTTGCTGGCCGCCAGCCCGTATTTCGTCCTGGAGCGCCTCGTCCTCGGCGCCGGCAGCCGCTGGGCTCTGAACGCCACACCGGAGACGTGGCTGCTGGTGATCGAGGGCGAGGCCCAGTGTGGAACCGCTGCGGTCACCGTGGGCGAGGCCATGGTCTCGGAGCGCGACCACACACCGCTGACCGCCGGACCTGTCGGCGCCACCGCTCTGCTGGCCTATGCGGCGGCCCGGCCGCTGGCCGGATTGCTGGACAGTCTCGATGCGCCCGCCGTCGGCCGGTCCACGGCCCCCGTCCTGCCTCCGGAGGCGCTGTCGGACACCGTATGGGCCCCTGTCGCCCCGGAGTTGCGCCCATGACCCCAATGACCCCCATGACTCGCGTCGCCTTCATCGGCAATTCGCTGCCGCGCCGCTGCGGCATCGCCACCTTCACCAGCGACCTGCAACAAGCGGTGGCGGCGTCGCGCCCCGAGGTGAAGACCCTGATCGTCGCCATGAATGACCAGGGGCACGCCTATGACTACCCGCCGGTGGTGCGCCTGCAGATCCATGACGAGAAGGTGGCCGATTATGTCCACGCCGCCGACGTGCTCAATGCCGCCCAGGTGGATGTGGTGTCCCTCCAGCACGAATTCGGCATCTTCGGCGGCGAGGCGGGCGAGCATGTGATGGCGCTCCTCTCCCGCCTGTCCATGCCCATCGTCACCACCTTGCATACGGTGCTGGCAGATCCCACCCCAACGCAGCGGGCGGTGACCGAGAAGATCGTCGATGTCTCCGCCCGCATCATCGTCATGGCCGACAAGGCGCAGCAGCTGCTGCAGCAGGTCTATGGCGTCGCGGCGGACAAGATCGAGGTCATCCCCCACGGCATTCCCGACGTGCCATTCAGCGAACCCGAACAGGCCAAGGCGATCTTCGGCTTCAGCGGCCGCCCGGTCATTCTCACCTTCGGCCTGCTCTCTCCCGGCAAGGGCATCGAGGTGATGATCGATGCCATGCCGCTGATCCTGGCGCGCTGTCCGGACGCCGCCTACGTGGTGCTGGGCGCGACCCATCCGAACCTGGTGCGCCAGCAGGGCGAGGCCTATCGCGAGAGCCTGGTGGCGCGCGCCCGGGCGCTGGGCGTGCAGGACAATGTGGTGTTTCTCGACCAGTTCGTGGACCAGCCCACGCTGCTGGGCTTCATCGCCATGTGCGATGTCTATGTCACGCCCTATCTGGGCGAAGAGCAGATGACCTCGGGCACGCTGGCCTACAGCTTCGGCCTCGGCAAGCCGGTGGTCTCCACGCCGTACTGGCACGCCAGCGAACTGCTGGCGGACGGGCGCGGCGTCTTGGTGCCGTTCGGCGACTCCATCGGGATCGGCGAGGCCATTGCGGCGCTGCTGACCGACATTCCGCGCCGTCAGAGCATGCGTCGGCGCGCCTATGCCACCAGCCGCTCCATGACCTGGCCGCGCACCGCGGAACGCTATCTGGCGACCTTCGAGGGCGCGCGCCGCGGCCATCGGCTGCGGATGATCGCCCGGCACAATCGCAGCATCTCCTCGCGCGGGGCGCCGGCGGTGCCGGACATGCAGACGGTCCATCTGATGGCCATGTGCGACGACACCGGTCTGTTCCAGCATGCGGTCCATTCGGTGCCGGACCGCGCGCATGGCTATTGCGTGGACGACAATGCCCGCGCCCTGCTGCTGGCGTGCGCCCTGAATGCGCCCGGCGAGCAGCGTCTGCCGGATGCCATGACCTCCCGCTTTGCCGCTTTTGTCCAACATGCGTGGAATCCGGATATCGGGCGGTTCCGCAATTTCATGAGCTTCGACCGGCGCTGGCTGGAGGACAAGGGCTCTGAAGACAGCCATGGCCGAACCCTGTGGGCCTTGGGCGCCTGCGCCCATGGCGACGCCAGCGCCTCGCGGCGGCGCTGGGCGGCGGCCCTGTTCGCCCAGGCGTTGCCGGCCACCGAGCGCTTCCTCTCGCCCCGGGCGTGGGCCTTCACCTTGCTCGGCCTGGATGCCTATTGCACCGACGGGCGGGACGATCCGGTGGCGACCCACATGCGCTTCTTGCTGTCGGACCGCCTGATGGCGCTGCTGGCCGCGGTGGAGACGTCCGACTGGGTCTGGTTCGAGGAGGGGCTGTCCTACGACAATGCCCGCCTGCCGCAAGCCCTGATCCTGACCGGCATGGCCACCGGGACACCGGCCTATGTGGAGGCCGGGCTGCGCACCCTGCGCTGGTTGACTTTGCTGCAGACCACGCCCAGCGGCGGGTTCCGGCCGGTGGGCTCGGACAGCTTCGGCGACCGACGCTCGGCGCCGCGCACATTCGACCAGCAGCCGCTGGAAGCCACCGCCGCCATCTCCGCCTGCCTTGCCGCGTGGCGCGCGGATGGCAATGTCCATTGGAAGGCCGATGCCGCGCAGGCCTTCGCCTGGTTCCTTGGCAGCAATGATCTGAATCTCCCGCTGGTCGATCTCGAGACCGGCAGCTGTCGCGACGGGCTGCATCCGGACCGGGCGAATGAAAACCGCGGCGGCGAATCCGTGGTATCCTATCTCCTCAGTCTGGTGGAAATCCGTCAACTGGCGCGGGCCAGCGCCGCGCTCGCGCCGCTGCACACCTTGCGGGCCTGATCTTACCTGCAGGTCATTCCCGTCCCCTTGTGTCTCTCACCACAGACGAGACCGATTTGACCTGTGCCAGCTTCCTTAATCGACAGGCCCTTCATTTGCGGCCCGATCCCGCACGCGTGCTCGTCCGCCCCTTCAAGCCAGCCACCGAGCCGCGCGACCTCAACCCCACAGACAAGACCCGGGCCAACCATATCGTCGACCGGGTGCTGGCTCTGCCACCAGAGGAGGCGGCGGCCCAGCTGGCCGACGTGCTGCACAACTTCCAGGGCCGGCACCGCAATCTCCTCGCCACCTTCGAGGCCCGCGCCGACGACATGGAAGAGGCCTTTTCGCTACATGCTGCCTTCACGCCCATGCAGCGGCAATTGGTGGGCGCCTATTTCCTCCACGAATATTCCTTCGAGGCCGCGGCATTGTTCAATCCGAGCATTGTGCTGCACCCCGACCAGGCGGGGACGCCGGAGGGGAGCTGCCGCTTCATCCTCAGCCTGCGGGCGGTCGGGGAGGGGCATATCTCGTCTCTGACCTTCCGGTCCGGCTGCATCGCGCGCGATGGCGCGGTGAGCGTGGATCCGCCGGTGCGGCTGGCCGCCATCCCGCGCATCGTCGCGCGCGCGCCCGGCGCCGACGGGGATCATGTGGATGTGGCCTTTAAGGCGGAAGAGGACATCAGCGAGCGGGTGATCTTCCCCATCACCCCGGCGCAGTCCAATGGCATCGAGGATGCCCGGTTCGTGGCCTTCAAGGACGAGGGGCGGACCACCTATTACGCCACCTACACGGCCTATAGCGGCCAGGCCATCCGCTCCGAACTGCTGGAAACCACAGACTTCACCACCTTCCGCATGGCGCCCCTGCGCGGCAGCGCCGCGCGCAACAAGGGCATGGCCCTGTTCCCCCGCAAGATCGACGGGCGCTTTGCCATGATCGCCCGGCAGGACAATGAGAACCTCTACCTGCTCTCCTCCGACGACCTCACCCTGTGGGAGGGCGGCACCGCGATCCTGCGGCCGCAGTTCCCGTGGGAGTTCGTGCAGATCGGCAATTGCGGCTCGCCGGTGGAACTGGATGAGGGCTGGCTCATGCTCACCCATGGGGTCGGGCCGGTGCGGCGCTATTCCATCGGCGCGGCATTGCTGGACAAGAAGGACCCCTCCAAGGTGCTGGCCCGCTCGCGGGTGCCGCTGGTCCATCCGGAATCCTCCGAACGGGAGGGCTATGTGCCGAACGTGGTCTACACCTGCGGCGCCATGCGCCACCACGATCTGATTGTGCTGCCTTACGCCGTGTCGGACACCTTCTCGACCTTCGCCACCATCAAGATCTCCGCCTTGCTGGCGACCATGGAGGGCTGACGACGGGGTGCGCCGCACGGCGAAAGGCCGGCGTCGCACCTTGGCCATGACGGGACGCGGCGGCCGCGTCCCCCAGGTCGCGCGTGCGTGTCAGCCACCGGACACCTGCGCCACCGCATCGCGGATGACATCGGCCACCGCCTCGGGTTGCGAGAGCAGGGACATGTGGCTGGCGTGCAGTTCGGATGTCCGGCCTTGAGGATCCGCCTTCGAATGCGAAGCCCATCCCCATAGCCACGCATTGCAGGTGATCAGCGATTATTCTTGAGCAGGCCCGCTCGCGCGCGCGCGCCGCCGGCGTGAGACAAGCTCGCCTTCGATGCGCCGTAACGTCAAGGTTAGGGAATTGATCCTGGCAGGATCATCCGCGATTCCTCCCAATAACCGCTCCCATTCCTCGCCGAGCCGCCGTCGGCTCTCGCGCGCGAGGGGCGTTGGATAGAGGCTTACCCGCCGCGCATCATTCGCGTCAGGCTCGCGACTTACCAGCCCCTTTTCCTCAAGGCCGCGCAGAACCCTGCTGAAATTGCTGGACGTCAGAAGCGTGGCCTCGGACGCCCCGCGCGCGGAGATGCCCGGGTTGCGACTGATAAACCGCATAACACTGCTCTCAATGGGCGTGCATGTCCCGATCGCTGGATCGCCCGGTGGTTGGATCAGGCGTCCAACCGCGAGGATCAGCTCTGCGAGCTCGGAAAGGCTGGGAGTGTCGTCGTCCACGGCAGCACTAGTCCCTATCAAATAATAACTATTGTATGATAACTGTTTCCTGATAGCATACAATTGTCTAGTCCGGACGGCGATGAGCAGGCCGGTCTGGCCCTCGGGCAGTCCGGGGGCACCCGCAAGCACCGAAGCCCAAAATGTGACGTCCGGGCCTGGGGAAGACCGCTTTCCAGGTTCGCCAACCGGCGGCCAAACAGGAGATCTGGAATGCGTTTCAACCACAAGATCGTAGTCGTTACCGGAGCAAGCAAAGGCATTGGCAAGGCTGTCGCCACTCGGTTCGCAAGTGAGGGCGCGACGGTCGTAATCAATTACGCTCATAGCGCGCTCGCTGCTGATGCTCTCGTCTCGGATCTGAGCGATCAGGGCCTCAACGCCACAGCATTTCAGGCGGACGTGAGCAAAGCGACGGAGCGACGAGGGCTCATCGATCACGTCATACACGCGTTCGGTCGCATAGACATCCTGGTGAGCAACGCCGGGATTGACCACTTCGGAAAATTGGAGGAAATCACCGAAGAGGACTTTTCGCGAGTATTCTCGCTGAATGTCGCAGGACAACTATTCGTTGCCCAAGCCGCAGTCCCGCATATGAAGGCAGGCAGCCGCATCGTGCTGACCTCGTCAATAAGCGCTCGCCACTCGGTCTTTCATCATACGCTCTATGCCGCAAGCAAAGCCGCGGTTTCTGCGATGGTTCTCAATCTCGCAGCGGAACTGGGCTTGCGTGGGATCAACATCAACGCTGTGGCGCCGGGCGGGACGGATACGGACATGGCAAAAGAGACGGGCAAACTCTATGTCCGTCCAGCCCTGGCAGGGGTGCCGTTCGATGTATTGATGAAGGCCAGTTCTGCTCTGCAGCGCATGGGGCGACCCGAGGAGATCGCTGGCGCTGTCGCATTCCTTGCGTCCGAGGACGCATCGTTCGTCACGGGCAGCACCCTCGCAGTCGACGGGGGAGAGTATTGAGGCGTCCGATCTTGAACGGATACGTTAGCCAACTGCGGTGTCGCTGCCCTCTCCACAAAAAGGAAAGCAATATGAATGTTCTGATCGTTGGCGCGGCCGGCAAGACCGGGTCGATCATCGTTGAGCGGGCCTTGGCGGCCGGACACGTTGTGACGGCGTTCGTTCACGATGCAACTACGTATCGCCCACCTGCCAACATCCGCGTGGTCGCCGGAGATGCGACCGATCCGGCGAGCGTGGACAAAGCAATGGCGGGGCAGAATGCCGTGATCGACACGATCGGCGGGAACACGCCTTACCGCAAGACAACGCTTGAGCGCAGCGTCGCCGGCGCAGTTGCCGCAGCGATGAAGGCGAACGGTGTGAGGCGCGTCATCGTCATCAGCGCGTTCGGCGTCGGCGACTCGGCTGACCAGGTGGGCTGGTTCGTAGAGCACGTGATTGTGCCGACGTGGCTGCGCGGCTCGACCGAAGACAAGGCTGCGATGGAAGCGGTCGTCCGCGCGAGCGGCATTGCCTTCGTCATCGTCCGCCCCGCGATGCTTACTGACGACGCTGCCACCGGGCACGTAAAAGTGTTTCAGGGACACGACACCGCCCACAAGATCACCCGCGCTGACGTCGCGCAATTCTGCGTCGATCAACTGACGAGCGACGAACACGTGGGCAACGCGGTGACGATCGCCAACTCGTGAAGGAGCGTCGCCCACGGGGGGGGTGAGCGCGGACGATCTACGCGTCCGGCTGGGCTGTCGCGATTGCGCGAGGGCCGCCCCGAGTTGATCGGCGATCTGACCGAACAGCGCGCGCTCGCGTCGTCGTCGCCCCTCCGCCAGGGACTGAAGTCGAGCCAGTCCGCGCCGTCCTTCTGGGCATCCAGCCTCCCGGTGATCAGATTATTGAGGGAGCACACCGAAGCCCCAGCCACCGCGGATGGCGAAGACCCAACCCTCGCGCAGGCTGAGTTCGCCCGGAGCATCCGATCCTGCCCGCCGTGCGGATCGGCGTCTCCGCGCCGATGCCACTGTCGAGCGGTTGGGCCCGCGTTGTCTCATCATCGGGATTGGCCCGCCTGACGAGATTCGAACAGCATGTGGGCCGGGTCCGTACACTGCATGTCTGGTTACCCAGCCGTGCTCTCTAGAAGCCACCATTCTGCTTTTGGCTCCATGGCACCCCCAGATCTGAAAGAAAAAGTCGCCCTAAACCGGATTCCGCCAGAGGCGGTAAAGGGTCATATTCGCCCAGGCCCCGGCGACACCTGTCACCCGTCCATCCCTTCCCCATCCTCCCAATGTCGCCCCAGCGCGTTTCGGGGCGGGCCCGGAACGCCATCCTTCAGGGGAGCGGCGGGTGTCAGCCAGACCATTTCGCGAGACGGAACCGATCTCGTCAAAGCCTGTGAAAGCTGTCTGAAACCGGTCGCCGGCCGCAAGGGCTGTTTCATCGCCTACATCCGCCCGGCTGGCGTGCTCTCCATTGCCTTGGGCCACACCAATGCCCCCTGGCTGCAGCGCTCGCATGGCGCACTTTCAGACATCGCTTTGATCGACGTTTAAGGGGCTAAAAACGCATCGCGCGCGGGTGACACATGATCCTGCGCGCTACAGGAAGCGCGCGCCGAGATCGGATTGCTCGGGGCACCGCGTGCCAGCTCATGGGCGTTTGGCCCCACGGGGATGATGGGCCGCTGGTGCCGGTTGAGGGGATTGAACCCCCGACCTTCGGTTTACAAAACCGCTGCTCTACCGCTGAGCTAAACCGGCATAATCAGAAAACGCGTTACACATCATCCGTTTGCAGGGCGCGCGGCACAGTCGGGCCGCGGGTCCTGCGCCGCATGGCGTGACCAGGACTGTGTGACGTCCGGGCCTGCGATGGCGCTCGTTTCATCGCCCAAGCGCTGGCGCCCGTCAAGGTCGCCCGGTGCGCCCAGTCACCTCACCCGCGGTGCGGAACCGAGGGCAGATCCGGGACGCTGCCTGCACTGAGGGCGGCGATGCGGTTTGAAGGTGGTAGCGGATCTGCCCCGCTAAACCCCGTTCGATACCAGGGCTGTTCCCGCCCCATCGCAAGCGCCACGCAATACAAGCCCTATCGGCGGCGCCAGCGAGCCCCCGATCCGATTCGATCCCGTCAACGCCGATGCCATCGAAGCGCGATGGTCGATGCTTTGATGCAGGGCCCGGGCGGTCGGCCCGCCGGCACTCATCCGCTTGAGGGTGCCAAACAGAAACGGCCCCACCGAGGCGGGGCCGTCTGTGGGGGCAGGAAGCAGGCCCCGGCGGCTCAGCCGCCGGGGGGCGCCTCAGTGCCAGTTCTCGAGATCGCGGTCCTTGGTCTCCGGCACGAACAGCAGGCCGATGACGAAGGTCGCCAGCGCGATGACGATGGGGTACCAGAGGCCGTAATAGATGTCGCCGGTGGCCGCCACCATGGCGAAGGCGGTGGCCGGCAGCAGGCCGCCGAACCAGCCGTTGCCGATATGGTAGGGCAGCGACATGGAGGTGTAGCGGATGCGGGTGGGGAAGAGTTCCACCAGCGCCGCCGCGATCGGCCCGTAGACCATGGTGACGAAGAGCACCAGCACGAACAGCAGGCCGATCACCGCCGCCACCCGGGGCTGGAAGATGTCGAACGGGTTCGACATGCGGATCACGTCCTTGTTGGTCGCCGCGCTGGGATAGCCGGCCGCCTGCAAGGCCGCCGTGGCGGTCTTGGCGAAGTCGGGACCGTAGGGCACCGAGACGTCGTTGATCTTGACCTGGGTGGTCGAGCCAGCGGCGCCGACCTCGGTGGTGTATTTCACCGAGGACTTGGCCAGGAAGTCACGGGCGGCGTCGCACGGGGCGGTGAACACGCGGGTTCCCACCGGGTTGAACAGGCTGCCGCACTCGCCGGGGGCGGCGACCACGGAGACCTTGACGTTCTTGATGGCCTGTTCCAGCGCCGGGTTGGCGTAGGTGGTGATGGCGTTGAACAGCGGGAAATAGCTGGCCGCGGCGATCAGGCAGCCGGCGAGGATGATCGGCTTGCGGCCGATCTTGTCCGACAGCCAGCCGAAGAACACGAAGAAGCCCGTGCCCAGCAGCAGCGACCAGGCGATCAGCAGGTTGGAGGTGTAGCCGTCCACCTTGAGGATCGATTGCAGGAAGAACAGCGCGTAGAACTGGCCAGTGTACCAGACCACGCCCTGGCCGGCGGTGAGGCCGAGCAGCGCCAGGATGACGATCTTCAGGTTGGACCACTTGCCGAAGGCTTCCGTCAGCGGCGCCTTGGAGGTGGTGCCTTCTTCCTTCATGCGCTTGAAGGCGGGCGATTCATTGAGCTGCATGCGGATCCACACCGACACGCCGAGCAAGGCGATCGACACCAGGAACGGAATGCGCCAGCCCCACGCCGCAAAGTTCGGCTCGCCGACGATGGTGCGGGTGAACAGGATGACGATCAGCGACAGGAACAGGCCGAGCGTCGCGGTGGTCTGGATCCAGGAGGTGTAGAAGCCCCGGCGTCCATGGGGGGAATGCTCCGCCACATAGGTGGCCGCACCGCCATACTCGCCGCCCAGGGCCAGACCCTGCAGCAGGCGCAGCGCGATGAGGATGACCGGCGCCGCAAATCCGATGGTCGCGGCATTGGGCAGGATGCCGACGATGAAGGTCGACAGGCCCATGATCAGGATGGTGACGAGGAAGGTGTATTTGCGGCCGACGAGATCGCCGACGCGGCCGAACACCAGCGCGCCGAAGGGGCGCACCAGGAAGCCCGCGGCGAAGGCGAGCAAGGCGAAGATGTCCCGGGTGGCCGGCGGATAGGCGCTGAAGAATTGCGCGCCGATGATGCTGGCCAATGCACCGTAGAGATAGAAATCGTACCACTCGAACACCGTGCCGAGGGACGAGGCGAAGATGACCTTCTTCTCTTCCCGCGTCATCGGCACCGGCGCAGCCGCCGGACCCGCAGTCGTGACAGACATGGATGCTCCTCCCACATTGATCCCAAGCCCCTCCATCACGAACGGATGAGGAGATGCAGGCAGAATGGGTCCGGGGGCTGACGCAACCTGTCGGGATGCGATCCGACGCCCGCGCCGCACTGCGGGCAGGGGTGGGGCCTTTCCTCCAACGGTGTCGTCCGTTCCGCGTCTTACGCGCGGATAAGCCGAGCCGGGCACATATCGCGCCATGCCCTAAGATGACCGAGGTTCGGCCGGCTTTCGATTGGTCAATGGTCTTAGGTGCAGACGCGAAATAATTGCGTCATCTCAATCAACACGGGTTGCCGCGGCCGGGTGGCGGCGCGTCGCCGTCAGGACGCCCGTTTCAGGGCCCGGCGGGCCATGCCGAGGGACAAAGCGGCGGCATTGGAGACATTCAGGCTCTTGATGACGCCGGGCAGATCGATGCGGGCCAGTTCGTCGCAGGTTTCGCGGGTCAATTGCCGCAAGCCCTTGCCCTCCGCGCCCAGCACCAGGGCGAGCGGCGCCCGCAGGGGAGTATCTTCCAGGTCCTTGCCGCCCTCGCTGTCGAGGCCGACCACCAGCATGCCCCGGTCCTTCAGTTCGGTGAGGGCGCGGGAGAGATTGGTGACCAGGCAGAACGGCACATGCTCCAGCCCGCCCGAGGCGCTTTTCGCCAGGACGCCGGTGGCCGCCGGGCTGTGCCGCGCGGTGGTGACGATGGCGCCGACCGCAAAGGCCGCGGCCGACCGCACGATGGCCCCCACATTGTGCGGATCGGTGATCTGGTCGAGCACCAGCACCAGATCGTGCCCAGCCACCTTCTTCAGCGGCGGCGAGGGCAGATGGTCCGCTTCCGCCAGCAGGCCCTGGTGAACCGCGTCGGGTCCCAGCAGCTTGTCGATGTCCGAGGGGCGGACAATCTCGGGGGCGATGGGGAGCGTGAAGCCCTCCTGCTCCAGGCGATGCACTGCATTCTCGGTGGCAACGATCTTGCGGAAATGGCGCTGCGGATTGGCCAGCGCCTCCGACACCGTATGCCAGCCGTAGAGCAAGGCGACATCGTCTTCCCCCTGCCAGGTGGCCGGCCCGCCGCTGCGGCGCTTGGGTGGAAAGGGGCGCGCGCCGGGCTTCCCGCCGGTGGGGCGGGCGGCGGAACGGAAGGGGGGGCGGCTCGGCCGATCGGACATGAGAGAGGCTTTGTCAGACGCTGCGCCGCGGCGCAAGGGGGAGGGGAACAGGGAGGGCAAGGGGAGGGCCAAGGGGAGGGCAAGGGGAGGGCAAGGAGGAGGGGATGGGCGCTGCCGTGGTTTCGGCGCGCGCCCGTCCGCGCCGGAAGCGGCGTCAGGGGGTCGCCGGGCTCATACCTTTCGCCGCCAGAATGGGCGCGGCCTCGGGTCCCGCGAGGACGGCCAGGAAAGCGGCGGCCGCCTGCGGCTGGGCCGGGGTGGGCGCCAGGGCGGCGGCATAGACGGTGAAATTCTGGATCTCCGCCGGCAACGGCCCCACCAGGGTCGCCCCGCGCACCGCCAGAATCTCGCTGATCTGGTGGATGGCGAGATCGGCCTCGCCATTGACCACCCGCGTCGCCACCAGCCCGCCGGGGACCAGGATGGCCTTGGCCTTGATGGCGTCCGCAATGCCCATGGTCTCGAACAGACGGGTGAGATAGATGCCGCTGGAGCCCCCGGCGGCCGGATCGATCATCGCCACCTTGCGGGCGTCGAGAAGGGTCTGCTTGAAGGCGGCCACGGTGGCGATGTCCGGCTTCGGCGCACCCTCCTTCACCGCCACGCCGATGCCCACCTTGGCGAGCGGGACAGCTGCGCCGGCGGCCACGCGGCCGGACTTCTGCAGATCCGCCAGTCCGCCGGGGGTGAGGATCAGCACATCGAAGGTCTCGCCGCCCTCCACGCGCCGGGCGAGGGCACCGGCGGTGTCATTGTCGATCTTCACCTGCGTGCCGGTGGCCTGGGTGAATCGGGCGGCCATTTCCACCACCACCGGCTTGAACGCGCCGGAGGTCAGGACCTTGATCTCGGCGGCTTCGGCCGAGGTCCCCCTGTCCAGGGCGAGGCTCATGGCGGCAATGCTTAACACGCCCGCCCAGAGGGTGCGCCAGGCCCGACGGGGGGCGGCCAGGGACCGGACGGGTGCGGGCGAGTCGGGCGGGGACAAAGCGGGCATCAGGGGCTCCAGGCGCGAGAGACCGCATCACCATAACGCAGCGGCGCGCGCTGGCGCCGCCCATCTGTGATCACGCCCGCGTGGGCGACGGGTTTGCCGGTGGCCCCACGGGACGGGCGGGGAGAACCCCACTTTTCCGGGTTGACTTGTGGAAGTGTGACTCACATAAAGCCGTGCCTTGAGGGATTTGAGCGCGGCTCATTCCACTGCGCCGGACCTGCCGGCACAAGGTAAATGCTTGGAGTTCCGCTTGGTTTCGGCCAGCGGGCGAAGGCGACGGGCCTGAATGTGGAGGGGTGCCCGAGTGGTTAAAGGGGACGGACTGTAAATCCGTTGGCTCTGCCTACGTTGGTTCAAATCCAACCCCCTCCACCACCCGTCGTCTATGGTATCAAGCGCACAGATCTGGGACGCGCGGGTGTAGCTCAATGGTAGAGCAACAGCCTTCCAAGCTGATGACGAGGGTTCGATTCCCTTCACCCGCTCCAGTTTCGTCGATGCCGCATCGCCGTTGAGCGCAGGGTGACCCCTCAAGGTCGCGGCTGCGCTTTGCGCAGGGTCTTGCGGTCTTCCCCGAAACCCCCTATCCCACGGCGGCTTTTTTCGCGGCCCGCCGGTCGCCCCGAAGGACTGAGAGAGAACGATGGCCAAAGCTAAGTTTGAACGTAACAAGCCGCACTGCAACATCGGGACGATCGGCCACGTCGACCACGGCAAGACGTCGCTGACGGCGGCGATCACCAAGGTTCTGGCGGAGAGCGGTGGCGCGACGTTCACCGCCTACGACATGATCGACAAGGCGCCGGAAGAGAAGGCGCGCGGCATCACGATCTCGACCGCTCACGTGGAATACGAGACCGCGAACCGCCACTACGCCCACGTGGACTGCCCGGGCCACGCCGATTATGTGAAGAACATGATCACTGGCGCGGCGCAGATGGACGGCGCCATCCTGGTGGTGTCGGCCGCCGACGGCCCGATGCCGCAGACCCGCGAGCACATCCTGCTCGCCCGTCAGGTGGGCGTGCCGGCGCTGGTGGTGTTCCTGAACAAGTGCGACATGGTCGACGATCCGGAACTGCTGGAGCTGGTCGAGCTGGAAGTGCGCGAGCTGCTGTCCAAGTACGACTTCCCCGGCGATGACATCCCGATCGTGCGCGGTTCGGCGCTGATGGCGCTGGAAAACAAGAACCCCGAGATGGGCCACGACGCGATCCTCGCGCTGATGGCCGAAGTGGACAAGTACATCCCGCAGCCGGAGCGTCCGGTGGACCTGCCGTTCCTGATGCCGATCGAGGACGTGTTCTCGATCTCGGGTCGCGGCACGGTGGTGACGGGCCGGGTGGAGCGCGGCATCGTGAAGGTCGGTGAGGAAGTCGAGATCGTGGGCATCCGCCCGACGGTGAAGACGACCGTGACCGGCATCGAGATGTTCCGCAAGCTGCTGGACCAGGGCCAGGCCGGCGACAATGTCGGCGTGCTGCTGCGCGGCACGAAGCGCGAGGACGTGGAGCGCGGCCAGGTGGTGTGCAAGCCGGGTACGGTGAAGCCGCACACCAAGTTCAAGGCCGAAGCCTACATCCTGACCAAGGAAGAAGGCGGCCGTCATACGCCGTTCTTCACCAACTATCGTCCGCAATTCTATTTCCGGACGACCGACGTGACGGGGATTGTGACGCTTCCGGAAGGCACCGAAATGGTGATGCCGGGCGACAACATCTCCGTGGACGTGGCCCTGATCGTGCCGATCGCCATGGAGGAGAAGCTGCGCTTCGCCATCCGTGAAGGCGGTCGCACCGTCGGCGCCGGCGTCGTCGCCTCCATCATCGAGTGATCCGCATCGCGTGATGTGCATCGTGTGATGTGCGGATCCGCAGCGCGGATCTGACGAACGGGCCGGCTCGCGCCGGCCCGTTTTTTTATGGCCGTGCGGGCGGGCCCGGCGCCGGAGCGGGATCTGAGGCCGCCGGGCCCCGGCCCGGGGCCGTGTTGGCCTGGGGATAACCCGCCCGCAGGCCCCGCCCCCTTTACAGATCCGATTTCGCTGACTAGACACACAGGCCCGTTGCGCTGGATCGTTTCCCGGCGCGGGGTCGCTTACCCTCATGCGAGGCGGCCTTTAGGAGTGTAGCTCAACTGGTTAGAGCACCGGTCTCCAAAACCGGGGGTTGGGGGTTCGAGTCCCTCCACTCCTGCCATGCGCAGGACAAGAAGCGACACCCGTGTCAGGATGACTGAACGCCTGCGGGTGCAGGATCGGCCCTCGGCGTCCCGAGGGCATCGGAGCGGGCATTCGGGCGGCGGCCTCTGGCGGATCCAAGGGCCTGTTCGCTTTCCGCCGGGGATCGCCCTGGCACGGGTTCCGCCACGTCCCCACATGCGGTGGGACGGCGGTTTGGGTTCAGGCGGCACGGCGGCGGGGCAAAACTCCGGCCGCGGCCGCAAGATCAGAAAGGTGGCTGCGGCGCGGACCCTCGGGTCGGGCGAGCGGTCGAGGCGACATGGCAAAGAACAGTCCCGTGGAGTTCTTTCAGCAGGTCCGCGCCGAAACGGCGAAGGTGACCTGGCCGACGCGGCGCGAGACGCTGATCACCACCGGCATGGTTTTCGTGATGGTGCTGCTGGCGTCCGTCTTTTTCCTGGTCGTGGACCAGGTTCTGCGGTTCGGCGTCAGCCAACTCCTGAACATAGGGCACTGAGCATCGCCATGGCCAAGCGTTGGTACATCGTCCACGCCTATTCCAACTTCGAGAAGAAGGTGGCGGATTCGATTCGCGAGCAGGCGGATCAGCGCAACCTCTCGGATTTGTTTGAGCAGATTCTCGTGCCCACCGAGAAGGTGGTGGAAGTGCGCCGCGGCCGGAAGGTGGACGCTGAGCGCAAGTTCTTCCCCGGCTACGTCCTGGTGAAGATGGACCTCACCGACGAGGCGTTCCATCTCATCAAGAACACCCCGAAGGTCACCGGCTTCCTGGGCGCCGACAACAAGCCCATGCCGATCTCCGAGAGCGAGGCCATGCGCATCCTGCAGCAGGTGCAGGAAGGCATCGAGCGGCCGAAGCCCTCCATCAGTTATGAGGTGGGTGAGACCGTGAAGGTGTCCGACGGGCCCTTCGCCTCGTTCAACGGCATCGTCGAAGAAGTGGACGAGGGCCGCTCGCGTCTCAAGGTCGCGGTCTCCATCTTCGGCCGCGCCACCCCGGTGGAACTGGAATTCGGCCAGGTCGAGAAGACCTGATCTTCAAAACGCTTTCCGCATCCCATCGCGCCCCGGCTTGTGCCGACGGGCGCGATGCTGTATGCGATGCGCCCTTCGCGCGTCCGGTCTCCGGGCGGGTGGAGATGACGGTGGCAACACCGTCGCTGCGGCCCCCGGCCTTCGGTCGGCGGTGCCAGCGTGGGAGGTGACGGAGCGTCTCGCCAAGCGCTCCTGCGACCCGCACCACGCATCCCGGCCTGCATTCGCCCCTCAAAGCGGCTCAGGCCCATTACGGGAGTACTCACATGGCGAAGAAAATTACCGGTTACGTCAAGCTGCAGGTGCCCGCGGGCAGCGCCAATCCGGCGCCCCCGATCGGTCCCGCGCTCGGTCAGCGCGGCCTGAACATCATGGAATTCTGCAAGGCCTTCAATGCGCAGACCGCGCAGCTGGAAAAGGGCATGCCGATTCCCGTGGTGATCACGGCCTATCAGGATCGCTCTTTCACCTTCGAACTGAAGACCCCCCCGGTCTCCTACTTCTTGAAGAAGGCCGCCGGCCTTGAGACCAAGAAGAAGCCCGGCTCCGGCTCCAAGACCCCGGGCAAGGGGGCTACGGTCGGCAAGGTCACGCGCGCCCAGCTCGCCGAGATCGCCGAGAAGAAGATGAAGGATCTGAACTGCGAGACCATCGAGGCCGCGGTTCTCATGCTCGAAGGTTCCGCCCGGTCCATGGGCCTCCAGGTTCAGGGGTGATCGCGATGGCAAAGCAAGGTAAGCGCATCCGCGCAGCAAACGAAGGCATCGACCGCCTGAAGCTGTATCCCCTGGACGAGGCGCTGGCGCTTCTGAAGGCGCGGACCACGGCCAAGTTCGACGAGACCATCGAGGTCTCCATCAACCTCGGCGTTGACCCCCGCCATGCGGACCAGATGGTCCGTGGCGTGTGCCAGCTGCCCAACGGCTCCGGCCGGACCGTGCGCGTGGCGGTGTTCGCCCGTGGCGCCAAGGCCGACGAAGCCCGCGCCGCCGGCGCGGACATTGTCGGTGCTGAGGATCTCCTGGAGATCGTTCAGGGCGGCACCATCGAGTTCGATCGCTGCATCGCGACCCCGGACCTGATGCCGCTGGTCGGTCGTCTCGGCAAGGTGCTCGGCCCGCGCGGCCTGATGCCGAACCCGAAGGTCGGCACCGTGACCATGGACGTCAAGGGCGCCGTCGCCGCCGCCAAGGGCGGCGCGGTGGAGTTCCGTGTCGAGAAGGCCGGTATCATCCACGGCGGCATCGGCAAGGCCTCGTTCGATGCCGAGAAGCTGTCCGAGAACATCCGCGCCTTCGTGGACGCGGTGGTCAAGGCGCGTCCCACCGGCGCGAAGGGCACCTATGTGCAGCGCGTGGCGGTGTCCTCCACCATGGGCCCCGGCATCAAGGTCGAGCCCAACACGGTGGTCGTCGCCGCCTGAGGCTGGCCCGGTCAACGGTTGCACTATTGGGAAGGCCGGGCGCACTGCCCGGCCTTCCTTTTTGCGTTGAGGGTTCCCCGCGTGCCGCAGGGTTTCTCGCGGCCCGCCCGGTCGGCCAAGACGGTATCAGGCACCCTTGCGCGGGCTGAAAGGGCGGCAAATATCCCGCCCGCGCGGCGGAACTTTTGGTCCGAAATCCGACAAAGGGCGTGACATCCGCGCCGAGAGCCGATATAGAGCCCGTTCCCGTGCCACGGAGACGTGGGGCGGGGCTTAGAGTTTTCAGCTTTCGCCCGGAAACGGGCGAGGGGGCTGGGAGGGTTCGCCCGCCCGGCCTTAACGCCTGTCCAAGCCAGCCCGCAAGGCTCGGTGCGGAGAGGTGAAGTCCTGTCCGAGACTGCAGGTGCCACACTTTGGTGTGGCTTAAT
Source organism: Azorhizobium sp. (assembly GCA_965227945.1). Lineage (GTDB taxonomy): Bacteria > Pseudomonadota > Alphaproteobacteria > Rhizobiales > Xanthobacteraceae > Azorhizobium. The sequence goes on from CBDDGQ010000006.1 coordinate 2,471,956, forward strand.
CCTCGCCAGACGCCTCGCCGAGGCGTCCTTTGGAGGGCCAGCATAGACGGGGGGAAGACCAGATTTCGCGCCGCATGCCGCAAGGTGTGGCCGGCAACAGATCGGTTCGAACCAGCGCCTTGTGGCCGGTGACCCGGATCCGAGGGGACAGGGCATGTGAGCGTCGCTTGTCTGCGACCGACATGTTCGGGACAGACGAGCGGCAAGGCGCAACCGGTGGAGTCAGTTGTTGGCTCCGCCACAGGCTTAAAGAGAGCCAGCAGTGGATCGAGCGGAAAAACAAGAGCTCGTCACGACGCTCACCGAAGTGTTCAAAACCACTTCCGTCGTCGTGGTGGCCCACTATTCCGGGCTCACCGTTGCTCAGATGTCGAAACTCCGTCGGCAGATGAAGCAGAATGGTGCGACCGTGAAGGTGGCTAAAAACCGCCTCGCCAAGATCGCTCTGGAAGGCTCCGACGTCGCACACGTGGCGCCCCTTCTGAAGGGACCTACGGTGATCGCTTATTCGAGCGATCCGGTCGCGGCGCCGAAGATTGCCGTCGAGTTTGCCAAGACGAACGACAAGTTCGTCATTCTTGGCGGCGCGATGGGCAAGACGGCCCTCAATGTCGACGGTGTGAAGGCTCTGGCCACCATGCCGTCCCTGGATGAACTGCGTGCCAAGATCGTCGGCCTCGTACAGGCCCCGGCGACCAAGCTGGCCCAGCTCACCACCGCGCCGGCAGCAAAGCTTGCCCGCGTGTTTGGGGCCTATGCCGCTCAGGACGAAGCCGCGTGAGGCGGTTGGATCTCGCAATCCTGGAAATCGAACCTATCTTAGGAACATACAATGGCTGACCTGACCAAGCTCGTTGACGAGCTGTCCTCCCTCACCGTCCTCGAAGCCGCCGAACTGGCCAAGCTGCTCGAAGAGAAGTGGGGCGTTTCCGCCGCTGCCGCCGTCGCGGTTGCGGCCGCTCCTGCCGCCGCTGCCGCGGCTGTGGAAGAGCAGACCGAATTCACCGTCCTGCTCGCAGCGGCCGGTGAGAAGAAGATCGAAGTCATCAAGGAAGTCCGCGCCATCACGGGTCTCGGCCTGAAAGAGGCGAAGGATCTCGTTGAAGCCGCTCCGAAGGCCGTCAAGGAAGGCGTGTCCAAGGACGAAGCCGCCAAGCTCAAGGCCCAGCTCGAGAAGGCTGGCGCCAAGGTCGAGCTCAAGTGAGCTTTTGACGTTCAGCGGTCCCGGGCTCGCCCGGGACCGTTTTTCGCGTCCCGACGACGGATGCGAGGAGTTCGAGCGGTTCCCCAGGTCGCCGACGGGCGCGACGACCTGGCGAGCCGTGACGGTTCGGAGAGGAATGGCTGTCTCAGCCCCCAACCTCTTCGGCGTGATGGTGACGGCGGTCTCTTCTGCCGGTGCGGCCTGCCTCGCTGACGAGGTGCCGGCCGAGCAAGAGACCAGGACGGACGAGGATCGAGATGGCGCAAACGTTCACCGGTCGCAAGCGGATCCGCAAATTCTTCGGAAAGATCAAGGAAGTGGCTGAGATGCCGAACCTCATCGAGGTTCAGAAGGCATCTTACGACCAGTTCCTCCAGATCGAGGAACCGAAGGGCGGGCGCGCCGACGACGGTCTCCAGGCGGTGTTCAAGTCGGTATTTCCGATTTCCGACTTTTCCGGGTCCGCCATGCTGGAGTTCGTGCGCTACGAGTTCGAGCCGCCGAAGTATGACGTGGACGAGTGCCGCCAGCGCGGCATGACGTTCGCTGCCCCGCTGAAGGTCACGCTCCGCCTCATCGTGTTCGATGTGGATCCCGATACCGGCGCCAAGTCGGTGAAGGACATCAAGGAGCAGGACGTCTACACCGGCGACATCCCGCTGATGACCATGAACGGCACGTTCATCGTCAACGGCACCGAGCGCGTGATCGTCTCGCAGATGCACCGCTCGCCGGGCGTGTTCTTCGACCACGACAAGGGCAAGACCCATTCCTCGGGCAAGCTGCTGTTCGCCGCCCGCATCATTCCCTATCGCGGCTCCTGGCTGGACATCGAGTTCGACGCCAAGGACATCGTGTTCGCGCGCATCGACCGTCGCCGCAAGATCCCGGTGACGAGCCTCTTGTTCGCCCTCGGCCTCGACGCGGAAGAGATCCTCGACACCTTCTTCGAGAAGATCGCCTACACCCGCGCCAAGGGCGGCTGGCGCATGCCGTTCGATCCCAAGCGGATGAAGGGCTACAAGGCCGTTGCCGATCTGATCGACGCCGACACCGGCGAAGTGGTCATCGAGGCCGGCAAGAAGCTGACCGTCCGCAACGCCCGCCAGCTGGTGGAAAAGGGCCTGAAAGCCCTGCGCATCTCCGACGAGGAGATGGTCGGACAGTATATCGCCGAGGATCTGGTGAACGCCGCCAACGGCGAAGTGTTCGCGGAAGCTGGCGAAGAGATCACCGAGAAGGTGCTGAAGACGCTGGAAGAGGCCGGGTATAACGAGATCCCGATCCTCGACATCGATCACATCAACACCGGCGCCTATATCCGCAACACCCTCGTCGCCGACAAGAATTCGACGCGCGAGGAAGCCCTGTTCGACATCTACCGCGTGATGCGTCCCGGCGAGCCGCCGACCATCGACAGCGCGCAGGCGATGTTCCATTCGCTGTTCTTCGATCCCGAGCGCTACGACCTGTCCGCGGTCGGCCGGGTGAAGATGAACATGCGCCTGGATCTGGACGCGGAAGACACCGTGCGCATCCTGCGCCGCGAGGACATCCTCGCGGTCATCCGCACCCTGGTGGAACTGCGCGACGGCAAGGGCGAGATCGACGACATCGATCACCTGGGCAACCGTCGCGTGCGCTCGGTCGGCGAGCTGATGGAAAATCAGTATCGCGTCGGCCTGCTGCGCATGGAGCGCGCCATCAAGGAGCGCATGTCGTCCGTCGACATCGACACCGTGATGCCGCAGGACCTCATCAACGCCAAGCCGGTGGCGGCGGCGGTGCGCGAGTTCTTCGGTTCCTCGCAGCTCTCGCAGTTCATGGATCAGACCAACCCGCTCTCCGAGATCACCCACAAGCGCCGCCTGTCGGCGCTTGGACCGGGCGGTCTCACCCGTGAGCGCGCCGGCTTCGAAGTCCGCGACGTGCATCCGACCCATTACGGCCGCATCTGCCCGATCGAGACGCCGGAAGGCCCGAACATCGGCCTGATCAACTCGCTGGCGACCTTCGCCCGGGTCAACAAGTACGGCTTCATCGAGACCCCCTATCGCCGGGTGGTGGACAGCCGCGTCTCCGACGAGGTGGTCTATCTCTCCGCCATGGAGGAGGGGAAGTATTACGTCGCGCAGGCCAACATCCCGCTGAACGCCGAAGGCGGCTTCGAGGAAGACCTGATCGTCTGTCGCCACGCCGGTGACGTGCTCCTGGTCGCTCCCGACCGCGTGGACTTCATGGACGTGTCGCCCAAGCAATTGGTGTCGGTGGCCGCGGCCCTGATCCCGTTCCTGGAAAACGATGACGCCAATCGCGCGCTCATGGGCTCCAACATGCAGCGCCAGGCGGTGCCGCTGGTGCGCTCGCAGGCGCCGCTGGTCGGCACCGGCATGGAAGCGGTCGTGGCCCGGGATTCCGGTGCCGCCATCGCCGCCCGCCGCACCGGCGTGATCGATCAGGTGGATGCCACCCGTATCGTCATCCGCGCCACCGAAGAGGCCGATCCGTCCAAGTCGGGCGTCGACATCTACCGGCTGATGAAGTTCCAGCGTTCCAACCAGTCCACCTGCATCAACCAGCGTCCGCTGGTGCGCGTGGGCGATCTGGTGAAGAAGGGCGACATCATCGCCGACGGCCCGTCCACCGAGCTGGGCGAACTGGCCCTCGGCCGGAACGTGCTGGTCGCGTTCATGCCGTGGAATGGCTACAACTACGAAGACTCCATCCTGCTGTCCGAGACCATCGTCAAGGAGGATGTCTTCACCTCGATCCATATCGAGGAGTTCGAAGCCATGGCCCGCGACACCAAGCTGGGCCCGGAGGAAATCACCCGCGACATTCCCAACGTCTCGGAAGAGGCGCTGAAGAATCTCGACGAGGCGGGCATCGTCTATATCGGTGCGGAAGTGCGCGCCGGCGACATCCTGGTGGGCAAGATCACCCCCAAGGGCGAGAGCCCGATGACGCCGGAAGAAAAGCTGCTGCGCGCCATCTTCGGTGAGAAGGCCGCCGACGTCCGCGATACCTCCCTGCGGCTGCCCCCGGGCACCACCGGGACCATCGTGGAAGTGCGCGTGTTCAATCGCCACGGCGTCGACAAGGACGAGCGAGCCCTCGCCATCGAGCGCGAGGAGATCGAGCGTCTGGCCAAGGATCGCGACGACGAGCAGGCGATCCTCGACCGCAACGTCTACGGCCGCTTGACCGAGCTGCTGGACGGCAAGGTGGCGATCGCCGGCCCGAAGGGCTTCAAGAAGGACGGCGAGATCACCCGCGCGCTGCTGACCGAGTTCCCCCGGTCGCAGTGGTGGTTGTTCGCGGTGGCCGACGATGCGCTCATGAGCGAGATCGAGGCCATCCGGGCGCAGTATGACGAGTCCAAGAAGCGCCTGGAGCAGCGCTTCCTGGACAAGGTCGAGAAGCTGCAGCGCGGCGACGAACTGCCCCCCGGCGTGATGAAGATGGTCAAGGTCTTCGTCGCGGTGAAGCGCAAGATCCAGCCCGGCGACAAGATGGCCGGCCGCCACGGCAACAAGGGCGTGGTCTCGCGCATCGTGCCGATCGAGGACATGCCGTTCCTGGAGGATGGCACCAACGTCGACATCGTGCTGAACCCGCTGGGCGTGCCCAGCCGCATGAACGTCGGTCAGATCCTGGAGACCCACCTCGGGTGGGCCTGCGCGGGTCTGGGTCGCCAGGTGGCCGCTGCCATGGATGCCTATTACGGCACCAAGGACACCAGCGGCCTGCGCACCACGCTGGAGACCATCTACGACAAGGACGAGATCACCGTGCTCGACGAGAGCCAGGTGCTCGAGCTTGGCGAGAACCTCCGCAAGGGCGTGCCCATGGCCACCCCGGTGTTCGACGGCGCCCATGAAGCCGACATCGAGCTGCAGCTGGAAAAGGCGGGCCTCAACCCCTCCGGCCAGTCCACGCTCTATGACGGTCGCACCGGCGAGCCGTTCGATCGTAAGGTCACGGTCGGCTACATCTACATGCTGAAGCTCCACCATCTGGTGGACGACAAGATCCATGCGCGCTCCATCGGGCCGTATTCGCTGGTCACGCAGCAGCCCTTGGGCGGCAAGGCGCAGTTCGGCGGACAGCGGTTCGGCGAAATGGAAGTGTGGGCGCTGGAAGCCTATGGCGCCGCCTACACGCTGCAGGAAATGCTGACCGTGAAGTCGGATGACGTCGCGGGCCGCACCAAGGTCTACGAGTCCATCGTGCGCGGCGAAGACACCTTCGAAAGCGGCATCCCGGAAAGCTTCAACGTGCTGGTGAAGGAAATGCGGTCGCTCGGCCTCAATGTCGAGCTGCTGAATTCCAAGACCGGCAAGCAGACCAACCCGGGCACACGCGAAAATCTTCCCGCAGCCGAGTGAGGCTGTGACTTCGGGAGCCGCGGGCGATGTCGCCCGCGCTCCTGCCGGTATGTTCTGAACTTTCCGGCCGGGGCCCCCAAGCGGCATGGGGGCCGATCCGGCCGCGCCGAAGGAGACGGCCATGAATCAAGAGGTGATGAATCTCTTCAATCCGGCGACCCCGGCTCCGACGTTCGATCAGATCAAGATCTCGATCGCGAGCCCGGACAAGATCACGTCGTGGTCCTACGGCGAGATCAAGAAGCCGGAAACCATCAACTACCGGACGTTCAAGCCCGAGCGCGACGGGTTGTTCTGCGCGCGCATCTTCGGTCCCATCAAGGACTATGAGTGCCTGTGCGGCAAGTACAAGCGCATGAAGTACAAGGGCATCATCTGCGAGAAGTGCGGCGTGGAAGTCACGCTGTCGCGGGTGCGGCGCGAGCGCATGGGCCACATCGAGCTGGCCGCGCCCGTCGCCCATATCTGGTTCCTGAAGTCGCTCCCGAGCCGCATCGGCCTGCTGCTCGACATGACGCTCAAGGATCTCGAGCGCATCCTGTACTTCGAATATTTCGTCGTCATCGAGCCGGGTCTCACCCCGCTCAAGTACCGGCAGTTGCTGTCGGAAGACGACTATCTGCGCGCCCAGGACGAGTATGGCGACGACAGCTTCACCGCCATGATCGGCGCTGAGGCCATTCGCGAACTGCTGCGCTCCATGGACCTGGAGAAGCTGGCGGCGGACATCCGCGTCGAGATCGCCAATGCGACCACCGAGCTGAAGCCCAAGAAGCTCGCCAAGCGCCTGAAGATCGTCGAGGCCTTCCAGGCCTCCGGCAACAAGCCGGAATGGATGATCCTCACCCATGTGCCGGTGATCCCGCCGGACCTGCGCCCGCTCGTTCCCCTGGACGGCGGCCGGTTCGCGACCTCCGACCTGAACGATCTCTATCGCCGCGTCATCAACCGCAACAACCGCCTGAAGCGCCTCATCGAGCTGCGGGCGCCGGACATCATCATCCGCAACGAGAAGCGCATGCTTCAGGAAGCGGTGGATGCGCTGTTCGACAACGGCCGTCGCGGCCGCGTCATCACGGGCGCCAACAAGCGCCCGCTGAAGTCGCTCGCCGACATGCTGAAGGGCAAGCAGGGCCGGTTCCGCCAGAACCTGCTCGGCAAGCGCGTGGATTATTCCGGCCGCTCGGTCATCGTGGTGGGCCCGGAGCTGAAGCTCCACCAGTGCGGCCTGCCCAAGAAGATGGCGCTGGAGCTGTTCAAGCCCTTCATCTACGCCCGCCTCGACGCCAAGGGCCATTCGGCCACCGTCAAGCAGGCCAAGAAGCTGGTGGAGAAAGAGCGTCCGGAGGTGTGGGACATCCTCGACGAGGTGATCCGCGAACACCCGGTCATGCTCAACCGCGCCCCGACCCTGCATCGCCTGGGCATCCAGGCGTTCGAGCCGGTGCTGATCGAAGGCAAGGCGATCCAGCTGCATCCGCTGGTCTGCGCCGCCTTCAACGCCGACTTCGACGGCGACCAGATGGCCGTCCACGTTCCGCTCTCGCTGGAAGCCCAGCTGGAAGCGCGCGTGCTGATGATGTCCACCAACAACGTTCTGCATCCGGCCAATGGTCAGCCGATCATCGTTCCGTCGCAGGACATCGTGCTGGGCCTCTATTACCTGTCCATCATGCGCGAGGACGAGCCCGGCCAGGGCATGATGTTCGCGGACATGGGCGAGATCGACCACGCCATCGCTGCCAAGGCGGTGACGCTGCATTCCAAGATCCGCGGCCGCTACATCGGCGTGGACGCGGACGGCAACAAGGTCTCCAAGATCTATGAGACCACCCCTGGCCGCATGAAGATCGGCGAACTGCTGCCGAAGCACGCCAAGGTCCCCTACGACGTTGTCAACAAGCTGATGACGAAGAAGGAAATCTCCAACATGATCGATGCCGTGTACCGGCACTGCGGTCAGAAGGAGAGCGTGATCTTCTGCGACCGGATCATGTCGCTGGGCTTCTACAACGCGTTCCGCGCGGGCATTTCCTTCGGCAAGGACGACATGGTCGTGCCGAAGAAGAAGTGGCAGCTGGTGGAGGAGACGCGCTCCCTCACCAAGGAATACGAGCAGCAGTACAATGACGGCCTGATCACCCAGGGCGAAAAGTACAACAAGGTGGTCGATGCCTGGGGCAAGTGCACCGACCGCATCGCCGACGAGATGATGAAGGAGATCTCGTCCGTGAAGAAGGATCCCGTCACCGGACGGGATGCGCAGATCAACTCCATCTACATGATGTCCCACTCCGGGGCGCGTGGGTCGCCGGCGCAGATGAAGCAGCTGGCCGGCATGCGCGGCCTGATGGCGAAGCCCTCCGGCGAGATTATCGAGAGCCCGATCATCTCGAACTTCAAGGAAGGCCTGACCGTGATGGAGTACTTCAACTCCACCCACGGTGCGCGTAAGGGCCTGGCCGACACCGCGCTGAAGACCGCGAACTCCGGGTACCTCACCCGTCGTCTCGTGGACGTGGCGCAGGACAGCATCATCACCGAGGTGGATTGCCACAGCGAAAGCGGCATCCACATGCGGGCCATCATCGACAGCGGGCAGGTGGTCGCCTCCCTGTCGTCCCGCGTGCTCGGCCGGACCCCGGCGGAGGACGTTATCGACGTGGTCTCCGGCGAGGTGATCGTGCCGAAGGGTGGGCTGATCGAAGAGCACCACATCGAGCGGATCAACAAGTCCGGCATCCAGGAGATCAAGATCCGCTCCGTGCTGACCTGCGAGACGCGCAACGGCGTCTGCGGCACCTGCTACGGCCGCGATCTGGCCCGTGGCACGCCGGTCAACATGGGCGAAGCGGTGGGCGTCATCGCGGCGCAGTCCATCGGCGAGCCGGGCACCCAGCTCACCATGCGCACCTTCCATATCGGTGGCGCGGCGCAGCTGGCGGACTCCTCCTTCGTGGAGTCCAACTTCGAAGGCATCGTGCGGATGCGCAACCGCAACGTCGCCCGCAACTCCGAGGGTGACCTCGTGGTGATGGCCCGCAACCTCGCGGTTGTGGTCACCGACGCGGACGGCACCGAGCGCGCGGTGCATCGCATCCAGTACGGCTCTCGCCTGAAGGTGGACGAGGGCGACACAATCAAGCGCGGCCAGCGCATCGCCGAGTGGGATCCCTACACCCGCCCGATCCTGACCGAAGTGGAAGGCGCCGTGGCGTTCGAGGACCTGGTCGAAGGCCAGTCCATGAGCGAAGCGGTCGACGAGGCCACCGGCATCGCCAAGCGCGTGGTCGTGGATGCCCGCGTCGTCCGCGGCGTGGATCTGCGTCCGGCCATCCTGCTGAAGGGCAAGGACGGCAAGATCTCCAAGCTGCCCCGTGGCGGCGAGGCGCGCTACCAGCTGCCCGTGGAAGCCATCATCTCGGTGGATCCCGGCCAGGTCATCAAGGCCGGTGACGTGGTGGCCCGCGTGCCGATGGAAAGCGCCAAGACCCGCGACATCACGGGCGGTCTGCCGCGCGTGGCGGAGCTGTTCGAGGCGCGGCGTCCCAAGGATGCGGCGATCATCGCGGAAATCAGCGGCACCATCCGCTTCGGCCGCGATTACAAGAACAAGCGTCGGCTCACCATCGAGCCGACCGAGGGCGGCGATGCGGTCGAGTACCTGATCCCCAAGGGCAAGCACATCCATCTGCAGGATGGCGACGTGGTGGAGAAGGGCGACTTCCTCGTCGACGGCAATCCGGCGCCGCACGACATTCTGGCGATCAAGGGCGTGGAAGAGCTGGCGGCCTTCCTCGTGAATGAAATCCAGGAGGTCTATCGACTCCAGGGCGTGAACATCAACGACAAGCACATCGAAGTGATTGTCCGGAACATGCTCCAGAAGGTCGAGATTGACGACGCCGGCGAGACCGAGTTCCTCGACAACGAGCAGGTGGATCGGATCGAACTGGCGGAAGCCAACGAACGGGCCAAGGAAGAGGGCCGCAAGCCCGCGACCGGCCATCCGGTTCTGCTCGGCATCACCAAGGCGAGCTTGCAGACCCGCTCGTTCTTCTCGGCGGCCTCGTTCCAGGAGACCACCCGCGTCCTCACGGAAGCGGCGGTCAACGGCAAGGTGGATCCGCTGGACGGCCTGAAGGAAAACGTCATCGTCGGCCGCCTGATCCCGGCCGGCACCGGCGCGCAGATGAACAAGCTGCGTGTGGTGGCCAACTCCCGCGACGATCTCATCCTCGCCACCCGTGGCGAGAGCGAGAATCCCTCGCTGGTGGAAGGCCCCGCGGACGCCGCCGAATAAGCGCCGCCGCACACGCTCTCTCGAACGGGCCGCCCCTTGGGCGGCCCGTTTTCGTTTGGGACCTGCACGGCAGGCGTTCCCCGGATGGCGGATGGCGGCAAAGCGCGCTAACCAGGGGGGCGGGGGTCCTGGGCGACAGGGCGCGATGCACTGGGCGGGTGCGCTATGCTGATGGGGCGGGAAGAGGCCGTCGCGCTGGTGGGACGGATCTATGAGGCCGCCGCAGTTCCCGAACTGTGGCCGGATGTGCTGGGGGCGATCGCCCGCAGCGTCGAGGCGGCCGGCGCCTGCCTGTTCACGCCGCCCGGCAGCGGTGCCCGATGGCTCGCCTCGCCGGAGATGGAGGGGCATCTCGACGATTTCGTCCAGGCCGGCTGGATGGACCATGACGGCTTCAACGATCGCCTGCTGCTGAGCGGCCGCAGCGGCTTCATCGGCGATCTCGACCTGTTCCAGCCCGAGGAACTGATCCGCGAGCCGGTCTATGCGGACTGGCTCTATCCGCACGGCTTCGGCTGGGGCGCGGCGACGCTGATGCGCCTGCCCCATGACCGCACGGTGTTCCTGAACGTGGAGCGGCGGCGGGAGCGGGGGCCGATGGAGGCGCCATACGTCGCCCATCTGAACCAGCTGCATCCCCATCTCGCCCGCGCCTCGATGATCTCGGCGCATCTGGCCTGGGAACGGGCGCAGGCCGCCGGCAGCGCCTTGCAGATGATCGGCATGCCGGCGGCCTTGCTGCGGGCGCGGGGGCGGGTGGAGAGCGCCAACGGGCTGTTCCAGGCGCTGATGCCGCGCATGGTGCGGGACTGCACGCCGGCCATCCTGCTGGCGGATCCGGCCGCGCAGCAGCGTCTGGTGGCGGCGCTGGCGCGGATCGAATCGGGCGGCGCCCAGGCGCAGGCCATTCCGGTGGCGGCGCGGGAAGGGGAGCGGGCGCTCGTGCTGCATGTGCTGCCGGTGCGGGGGCGGGCGCGCGATGTCTTCACCACCTGCGTCGCCATGCTGGTGGCGACCCCGGTGGTGGCCGGCCCGGTGCTGCCGCCGGACATCCTGGTGGGCCTGTTCGATCTCACCCCGGCCGAGGCGCGGGTGGCGCACCGCATCGCCAGCGGCGCCACAATCGATGCCACGGCCGCGCTGCTGGGGGTGTCGCGGGAGACCGTGCGCTCCCAGCTCAAAGGCGTGCTGGGCAAGCTGGGCATCACCCGCCAGGCGGAACTGGTGGGCCTGCTGTCCACCTTGACCGCCGCCCCCGGCGGCGAGATGTCGCCGGACTGAGCCTGCCCGCCGGCGGCGCGATCAGGAGGGGACGAAGGGCGGCCGGCTGGCCTTCGCCTTGGCCAGCACCTGCGCCACCGTCGGCTCACCGGCGACGGCGCGGGCCAGGGCCAGCTTGGTGGCGGCATAATTGAAGGCCTGGATCTTGGCGTCGTCCGCCGCCTGCCAGTGGATGAACACCCCCACGGCGATGAACAGGTCGTCGGCCTCGTCTTCCGGGATCACCCCGTCGGCCACCGAATCCACCACCGCACGGGCCACCGCATATTGCGCCGGGCCGAACATCTGCACCGCCTGGCGCGCGCCCTTGATGATGACCTTGTTGAACAGCACGGTGTTGGGCTTGGCCAGCACATTGGGCTCCAGCACCGCCAGGAGGGTGGTGAAGCCGTCCTTATTGTTGGTGAGGGCGGTGACGAACGCCGTCTCCGCCGCCGATCCGCGCGGGCCGATGATGAGGTCGATGTGCGCCACCTCGTTGCCGTCGCCGACCATGGCCTCGCCGGCCATCATCTTGTGGATCTTCGCCATCGCCCGCTCCAACTCCGAATAACCGCCCGTGCCGCGCCGCGGTGCTGCGGCGCTCAACGCACCTCGAACGGCAGATTGCCGGTGGCGGCCGCGCCGCGTCCGTCGCGCACGGTGACGAAGATGCGATATTGCCCCGGCTCCAGGCCGTAAAGCTTCACCCCGGTCAGGGTCGGCTCGTGGACGGCGTCGCGGAACACCGCCGGCACCGGCTCGGCATCGCCGCCGACGCTGCGGACCGCGGTTTCCGCCATCACCGTCCATTCCACCTTCAACGGGTCCCCGTCCGGATCGGTGGCCCCGAGCGCGACCGCCGTGCCCTTGTTCTTCTCGAAGCTGGCCGGCCCCTGGAACCGCAGCGACAGGATGCGCGGAGCGTGATTGCTGGCATCGGGCAGGGCGCCGCCGAAGACGCCGGCCATCACCTGCACGGTCTCGGTATATTCGCCCGAGCGCAGAAACAGGCTGTGCCAGGTGGGGGTGACTTCCTGCTTCTGGCCCCACAGGAAGGGCAACGCCCCGACCCTTTGGGTCTTCAGGGCGGTCAGATAGCGCTGCATGCGATCCGCCTTGTCCGTGCTGGTGGGCTCCAGCGGCGCGCCCCATGGGGTGCGCGGGGCGGTCCATTGGCCGATGGCGCCCATCTCGGTGATGACGATGGGGCCGGTCCAGCCCTGGGCGCGGGCCCGCGGCACGATGGTCAGCAGGCTGTCGCCATAGGCATTGAGGCCCAGCACATCCACCGACGGCGCGGCGCGCTTCAGGGCGGCCACCTTGTCGGGCCCCGTATCGGCGAGCACCGCCAGGGTGGGATGGTCGGGATCCAGTGACTTGGTCAGCTTGGCGGCCTGCTCGATGGCCGGCCACACCCCTTCGGCCTGCGCGGGCGACAATTCGGTCTCCACCTCATTGCCGATGCCCCACATGAGCAAGGCGGGATGGGTGCGATAGCGCTCCACCATATGCTGGAGGGCCGCCAATTGGGCGTCCACCGCGGCCCGGTTGCCGTAATCGAAGCCGCGGCGGGGATGCTCCAGCCAGAAGCCGACGATCACCTTGAGCCCGGCGCGCTGGGCGGCATCCAGGATTTCCCCCGGCTCCTCGCCATAGGTGCGGATGACGCCGCCGCCAATGCCCTTGAGCTCCACCAGGCGTCCTTGTCCGGAGGCGCCGTTGACGGCAAAGGGACGGCCATCCACCAGGATGTCCGACCCGCGCACCGTGACGCCGGAGGCGACGGCGGGGGCTGCGAGCATCAGGCTGGCGAGGATGAGGGCGGCACGCGCGGGGAAAGGCAAAACGGCAGGCTCCTGAGGACCAAGACCCATGAGACGGCACCGGCGCCCGCGTGAGCGGATCATCGGTGCGCAACTGACCTTGATCCATGCCGCCCACGACGGCACAAGGTCAAGTCGCGAAAGGGTCATCGCCAGAGACCATATGTCCTGGGAACCCGCAGGGGCGTTGCGGCGTCCTGGTGGCGGGGGGGCCGCGGGCAACGCGCCGGCGGGGCAGGCATTTGGGCTCTCTGCTTCCCTCGGGCGGGATCGCCCTCTATGGAAGAGCCGTTACTGCGGAAGGAACTGTCCGGCAATGTTTGTGCTTGCCCATCTGTCGGATCCGCATCTCGGGCCGATCCCGGAGGCCCGCTGGTCAGAAGTTCTTGGCAAGCGCTTCTTCGGCCTGATGAATTGGGTGGGCGCCCGGCGCCGCAATTTCGGGGCCGCCACCTTGGCGCCGCTGATGGCGGATCTGGCGGCCCAGGCCCCCGACCACATTGCCGTGACCGGCGATCTGGTCAATCTCAGCCTGCCCGCCGAATTCGATACCGGTGCCGCTTTCCTGGCCTCCCTGGGGCCGCCGGACCGGGTGACGGTGATTCCGGGCAATCATGATGCCTATGTGCGCTCGGCGTTCAAATATCACCTGGAGCGCTGGGCGCCCTTCCTGGCCGGGGACGAGACCCAGCCGGATACGCCCATGGATGTGGCGTCTTTCCCCTTTGTGCGACGGCGCGGGCCGGTGGCCATCGTCGGTGTCTCCACCGCCATTCCCACCGCCGTGTTCCTGGCCAGCGGCGAAGTGGGGTCCAGTCAGCTGGAGCGGCTGCGTCGCATCCTGACCGATCTGAAGGCCGAGGGCCTGTTCCGGGTGGTGATGATCCACCACCCGCCGGTGGGTGAGCGGCATTTCCATCGCGACCTGCGCGACGCCGGCGATGTGCGGGCGCTGTTGCGGTCGGTGGGGGCGGAACTGGTGCTGCATGGTCACGACCATCGGGCATCCCTGTCCATGATCCCGGGGCCCGAGGGCGACATTCCGGTGGTGGGCGTGCCCTCCGCGTCCGCCGGTCCGGAGGATGGCCGCGGGGCCGGCCGCTACAACCTCTACCGGATCTCCGGCGGTCCCGGCGCCTGGGCCTGCCAGATGGACAGTCGCGGCTATGCGGCCGGGGACGAGGCCATTGCGCTGCGCGAGACGCGGATCCTGACGGGCGATGCCCGTTTGGTTCCGGCGTGATGACGATAATGGCGGTTTCTGTCCAAACTGTAATGTAGATGAACAAGTATTAATTTGAGAAATACTCTCAACGTCTGCATTACCGAAGTTTAAGTTGTGCGTGGAGGGGCGCTCCTCCACGATGAATCATCCTTGAAGGAGGATGATTATGAAGAAGATGATTGTTGCCGCCGCCGCCGCCGCTCTGATTGCTGGTTCCGCTGCCAGCTTTGCTGCCGGGACTGGACCTGCTGCTGCCCCCGGCGCAGGCCAGCCCGGATCGGAGCAGAGCCAGCGTTGGCAGCCGAGCCCCGCCGACCGCGCCGCGCTGACCGATGCGCGCATCGCGGCGCTCAAGACCGGCCTCAAGCTGACCCCCGACCAGGACAAACTGTGGCCGACCCTGGAAACCACCCTCCGGGATGTGGCCAAGGACCGCCAGGCCCGCATGGCGTCCTGGCAGGCGGAACGCAAGAGCGCCGACAAGCCCGACCCCATTGCCCGCATGCGTCTGCAGGCGGATGCCATGAGCGGGCGGGCCGCCGATCTCAAGAAGATCGCCGATGCCGCGGAGCCGCTCTACAAGACCCTGGACGATGGCCAGAAGCACCGGCTCCAGATCCTGCTGCGGCAGGACATGCCCGGCGGGCCGCGCGGCGAGCATAAGGGCCCGCAACGCGGATAATGCGCAAGCCCCCGCCGCCACTGCGGCAGCGGGGGCTCTGCTCCGAGGTGAGCGGCCCGATGCGGGCCATTCATGTCTGGCGTGACGAATATTGATTATTCACAAGAGCGGTTTGGGATCTATCCTGGTGGTTCGCCGGTGACGTCGGCGCAAAAGCCAAATTGGATGTCCCATGCGCGCCGCCCCCGCTCCCTCCGCATCCACCGGCTCGGCCATCCCCGCGTGGCTGGTGATCGTCGCGGGGTGCCTCATCGCCGCGCTGACCTTCGGGCCGCGGTCCACCTCCGGCTTCTTCCTGCTCCCCATGTCGCAGGATTATGGCTGGGGCCGGAACGTGTTCGGCCTGGCCATTGCCATCCAGAACCTGTTGTGGGGGCTGGGCTCGCCCTTCGCCGGCGCCATCGCCGACCGGTTTGGCACGGTGCGGGTGCTGTGCGGCGGCGGCATTCTGTACGCGCTCGGGCTGGCGATGATGGCCTTTGCCGACACCCCGGCGATGCTGCAGCTCAGTGCCGGCGCGCTGATCGGGTTCGGCCTGTCCGCCTGCTCGTTCAATCTGGTGCTCGCCGCCTTCGGCAAGCTGCTGCCGGAGCGGTGGCGCTCGCTGGGCTTCGGCGCCGGCACCGCCGCCGGCTCGTTCGGCCAGTTCCTGTTTCCGCCTTTGGCCACGGGCCTGATTTCCAGCGTCGGCTGGCAGCAGACCCTGATCGTGTTCGCGGCGGTGATCCTGATGGTCCTGCCGTTGTCGCTGGCCCTCTCCACCCGCGGCGTCAGCCAGGGCCACAGCGCCACCGATCTGCCGGGCCAAAGCATCCGCGGGGCGCTGTCCGAGGCGCTGCGCCATCCCAGCTACATCATGCTGGTGCTCGGTTTCTTCACCTGCGGCTTCCAACTGGCGTTTGTCACCGTGCACATGCCCGCCTATCTGGTGGACAAGGGCATCAGCCCGGCCATCGGCGCCACCACTTTGGCGCTGATCGGGCTGTTCAACATCGTCGGCTCCATCAGTGCCGGGGCGCTGAGCACCCGGTTCTCCCGCAAATGGCTGCTGGCCCTGATCTATTTCGCCCGCGGCGTGGCCATCGCCGCCTTCATCCTGACGCCGATCTCGCCTTTGACATGCATGGTGTTCGGGGCGTCCATCGGGCTTTTGTGGCTCTCCACCGTGCCGCCCACGTCGGGCCTGGTGATGCTGATGTTCGGTACCCGCTACATGGCCATGCTCTATGGCTTTGCCTTCTTTTCCCATCAGGTGGGCGGGTTCCTGGGCGTGTGGCTCGGGGGCGTGCTGTATGATGCCACCGGCTCCTACAACATGGTGTGGTGGCTTTCGGTGGCGCTGTCGTTTGCCTCCGCGGCGATCAATCTGCCGATCAAGGAACGTCCGGTGCGGCGTCCGGTCATCCAGCCCGCCTGAGCGGGCCAAGGGGGCCCTGGCGCGTCTTTGAGACCACAGCTCCGCCGAAAGTGCAGCGGGTCCGCAGCCGGGTAGGCTGCGCCGACCGCGCGGCCTTGACAGCAGGTAGGGGCCGCAGTGCATCGTTCTGTTAACCATCGCCGATTTAAAACGGGGCCATGCGCAGCATTCTTCTCGCCGCCGCCGCTTTTGCCTTCGCAGGTGCAGGCTCTGCCGCGGCCCAGACACTTACCCCGGAGCAGGCCAGGGCCTTCGTGGTCGGGCGCAGCTTCGCTTTCACCTGCTTTGAGGGCACCACCGGTGCCGGCCGGGTATTTCCGGACGGCTCGGTCGCCGGGACCCTCACGCTCCGATCTCAAGGCCTGGCGCGCTATGTGCGCCTGCCGCCCAACACCTTGCGGGTGCGCGACGACAGCGTCTGCGGCTTCGTGGAAGGCATGACGTTCGAGCCGTGCTTCACGGTCGTGAAGACGAGCAACACCACCTTCCGCGGCACCTTGGCCGGGGTGGACGGCATGTGGTGCGAGTTCATCAAGGAAGGGGTCGAGCGCCCCGTGGTGGCCTCCCGCCGCAAGGCCAAGCCGGAGCCGGCCAGCGCAGTGACGGCGCAAAGCTCCGCCGAATGATCGCCGGGGGACCTGTGCGGGTCCCGCCGCGCCGGTCTGCGGTTCCGCCCCTGGTCGGCCCAGCGCCCCGCGTCGGCCAAGCGCCGGCCTGGGTGTTCGCCTGCCCCGGGGCAGAGCCGCCGCGGAACGTCGGCGGGTCCGTCGTCCGCCTCCCTCTGTCACGCCACCGGGGCTGAAGCGTATGCGCAGGTTTGTGCGTCGGCTGCGCTACGGCCTGCGGGATCTCCTGGCTGCGGCCTTTCCGGGGCGCACCGAGCGCCGCCGAATCGCCCTCGCCGCCGCGCAGATGGCGCAGCGCGCCTCTGGCGCCCGCGACCCCGCATGGCGGGACGCGCTGCCCGCCGGCGCCGCCGCGCCGGATGCGACGGTGGGCCTTGTGGCCTTTTATGCCGCCGATCCCGATCGGTTCGCAGGCGCCGAGGGCGCGCCCGACTGCTGGGCGCGCGTCCAAAACGCCCGGCCGCAATTCCTGGGGCATGTGCAGCCGCATCTGTCCGGCGCCCTTGGCGCCTATGACCCGGGTGCCGAGGCCACTTTGCGCCAGCAGGTGGCCCTGGCGCGGGCGTATGGCATCACCGCGTTCTGCTTCGCGGTCCATTGGGATGTCGCTGGCGTCCACCTGCCGGCGCCGCTGAAGAGCCTTCTGGCGGCGCCGGACATCCTCATTGGCTTCTGTCTCGCCGTGACGGGGGAGGGCGGGGCGGGGCCCATGCCCGACCCGCTGCAACAGGCGTTGACCGACCCCCGCGCCGTGCGGGTGGACGGGCGGCCGCTGGTCATCCTCGGCACTTCGGACGTCCTTGGGCCGAAGACAGGGTCGGCCCTGCGGCTTTTCGGAGCCGAGGCGTCCGCCGCGGTATTCAAAGTGGAGCCGTTCGTGGGCCAGACGCGGCTCGGCCCCGGCATGGACGCCGCGGTGCAGGTGGCGCCCCACGCGATTCCCCCCGTGGGCACCCCCCGGCGGATCGAGCCGGTCTATCGGGATTTCACCGGCCGCGTGGACGAGCAGGCCCATCTCGGCCTGGCCGCCATGGCCCAGGCCAAAGCGGCCGATGTTCCCGTGTTTGCAGGGGTTTGTGCCGGGTATGACGACACGGCCGTGCGTGGGCGCGCCGCCCGCATCCTGGTGGCGGGCGACCCGGCCGATGCCTTCGCCCGCTGGCTGTCCGAGGCCGCCTTTTTCGCCGCCGATCGCCCCGTCGCCGGCGCCCGGCTGGTGTTCGTAAGCGCTTGGAATGATTGGCCTAACGGCGCCTATCTGGAGCCCGATGCCCGCCTCGGCCATGCCCTGCTGCGGGCCGCGGCCAGCACCCTTGCCCCCTATGCCGCCGCCCCGATCCCCGCCCCGCCCGCTCCTGCGCCCGCCCCCCTCCCGCGCGCCCGCCCGCCCGCCGATCCGGCGGCCAATGCCTTGGTGATTCACGCTTTTTATCCGGATTTGCTGCCCCCGCTGCTGGCCGAACTGGATCTTGCCGCCCCGCTTTTCGTGACCGCGCCCCCCGACCGGGAGCGACAGGTGCGGGACGTGCTGGTGCAACACGCCCCGCACGCCCACCTGCGGGTGTTCGCGAATCGCGGCCGTGACGTGCGGCCGTTCCTGGCTTTGCTGCCGGAATTGCAAGCGGTTGGGGTGGAGACCGTGCTCAAGCTGCACACCAAGCGCAGCCCGCACCACGGGGGAAAAGGCGCCGACTGGATGGCCCAATTGTCCCGCCCCCTGACGCAGCTCCAGCGCACCGGAGCCCTCGCTGCCGCCTTCCAGGCCCGACCGGACCTCGGCATGCTGGGCGCCGCCGGCCATGTGCTGGACGGCGCCGCCTTTGCCGGAATCGCCGGAAATACAGCCTGGATCCATCGCCTGAGCCGCGACCTCGCCTTGCGCCAGTCCCCGCAAGCCTATGGTTTTGTTGCCGGAACCATGTTCGCCGCGCGGCTTTCGGTGTTCTCGCCTTTGCTGGAGCGACCGGACTTTCTCGATCTGTTCGAGCCGGAAATGGGCCTGACTGACGGCACCCTGGCCCATGCCTGCGAACGCTTCTTCGGCCTGATGGTGGAGGCTGCGGGCCTGACCCTCGGCACCGTCGGACAGGGGCCGGCCGGCGCGCTGGAGATCATTCCTGCCGCGCGCCCCGTGACCCAGAACTATGGGTTTGCCCCCGGTCCCGGCTGATGGCGTGGGCTTTTGCCGGCGCCGACTTGCTTGCGGAGCCCCCCTCACGCTAGGTGTCTGGCGCAGCCTTGAGGATATGCCCGCATGCACAGGACGACGGCCCGCCATCTCGACCCCATGAGCGACGCGGCCATCGCAGCCAGTGTCACGCCTTTGCCCATCGAGGCGGTCGGCGCCCGGCTTGGCATTCCCCCCGAGGCGCTGTTCCGCTACGGGCCGCAGAAGGCCAAGCTCTCGCTGGATTATATTGCCGAGATCGAGCCGCGGCCGACCGGCAAGCTGATCCTGGTGACGGCCATCAGCCCGACCCCGGCCGGCGAGGGCAAGACCACCACCACCATCGGCCTCGGCGATGCGCTGAATCGCATCGGTGCCAAGGCGGCCATCTGCCTGCGCGAGCCCTCGCTGGGGCCCTGCTTCGGGGCCAAGGGCGGCGCCACCGGCGGCGGCCGGGCGCAGATCGTGCCCATGCAGGACATCAATCTGCATTTCACCGGCGATCTGCATGCCATCGGCGCGGCGCACAACCTGCTGTCGGCGCTGATCGACAATCACATTTACTGGGGCAATGCCCTCGACATCGACACCCGCCGGATTGCCTGGAAACGGGTGGTGGACCTCAACGACCGCGCCTTGCGCTCCATCGTGGTGGGGCTGGGCGGACCGGCCAATGGATTCCCGCGGGAAGACGGCTTCGACATCACGGTGGCCAGCGAGGTGATGGCCATCTTCTGCCTGTCACGCACCTTGGACGAACTCGAGGAGCGGCTGTCGCGCATGGTGGTGGCGCAGACGCGGGGCCGCGCCATCGTGCGGGCCGATGCGCTGAAGGGCATCGGCGCCATGGTGGCGCTGCTGCGCGATGCCTTCCAGCCCAATCTGGTGCAGACCATGGAGCATACGCCGGCCTTCGTGCATGGGGGGCCGTTTGCCAATATCGCCCATGGCTGCAATTCGGTAATTGCCACCCGCAGCGCCCTGCGGCTGGCGGATTATGTGGTGACGGAAGCCGGCTTCGGCGCGGATCTCGGGGCCGAGAAGTTCCTGGACATCAAGTGCCGGCAGGCGGGGCTGTCTCCGGCCGTGGCGGTGGTGGTGGCGACCGTCCGGGCGCTGAAGATGCATGGCGGCGCGGGTCTCAAGGATCTGGTGCGCGAAGATCCCGAGGCGGTGATCGTGGGCGCGGCCAATCTGCGGCGGCATGTGGAAAACATGCAGAAATTCGGCATCCCCGTGGTGGTGGCGCTCAACCGCTTCCTGTCCGACACGCCCGCCGAGGTGGAAGCGGTGCGCGGCGCGTTGGAAGGGCTGGGCGTGAGCGTGCATGTGTGCAGCCACTGGGCCGATGGCGGCGAAGGCGCGGAAGAGCTGGCGCTTGACGTGAAGGCGCTGGCCGATCGCGGCGGCAGCTTCCACATGCTCTATCCCGACGACCTGCCGCTGACCGCCAAGATCGAGACCATTGCACGGGAAATCTATCGCGCGGGCGAGGTGGCCTTCAGTCCCGAAGCGGCCCGTCGGCTGGCGGAATTGCAGTCCGGCGGCTTCGGCGACCTGCCGGTGTGCATGGCCAAGACCCAGTACAGCTTCTCCGCCGATCCCAAGCTGCGCAATGCTCCGACCGGGCACACGCTGCCGGTGCGCGAGGTGCGCCTGTCCGCCGGCGCCGGCTTTGTCGTGGCGCTGACCGGCGATGTCATGACCATGCCGGGCCTGCCCTCGGTGCCCGCCGCCGAGCACATCTTCGTCGATGCGGACGGGGTGATCGGCGGCCTCTCCTGAGGCCGCCGGACCGGCGCGATCAGTCCCGCGACAGGCCCTTCTCCGCCAAGGCGGCGAGATAGGCGCCAAACCGCTGCTCCTGCTCCGCGCCCATGTCGCGCAGCACGCCCCAGGTATAGATGCCCGTGGAGTGGCCGTCGTCGAACACCGGGCGGATGGCATAGGTGCCCACCGGGTGGAGTTCGGAAATCTTGACCCGACGCTTGCCCGGCAGGGTCACTTTCTCGTGCGGCGCGTGGCCCTGCACTTCGGCCGAGGGACTTTCCACCCGCAGATATTCCGCCGCCAAGGTGAAGCTGGCCCCGTCCTCGAAACGGATGGTCAGTGCGGTTTTGTCAGGCGCCACCCGCAGTTCCGTGGGCCATGGGTCGGCCGCGGCGCGGGATGAAACGGGCGGGTGTGTGTCTGTCATGGCGTGGCCTCCATCCGTCCTTACGTCCATTCGCACGGTGATCTCAAGCGCTGGCCTACCAATTGGCTCTTTGCATACGATATAAGAAGGCCTGGTGAGCCGGCGGCAGACCGAGAGCCAGGGACGAACGTGCAGGTTCTGCACGGTGCCAGGGAGACAGATGGTGGCATTGGTAGCCCGTGACCTGAGCGACCGCAGTGGCGCCGCCGGCGCAGCCCTTGGGCCGCTGGTGGACACCTTCGGCCGCGCCGTGAGCTATCTGCGCGTGTCCGTCACGGACCGGTGCGACTTCCGCTGCGTCTATTGCATGTCGGAGCATATGACCTTCCTGCCCAAGCCCGATCTGCTCACGCTGGAAGAGCTGGACCGGCTGTGCTCGGCTTTTGTCACCCGGGGCGTGCGCAAGCTACGCCTGACCGGCGGTGAGCCGCTGGTGCGGCGGGACGTGATGACGCTGTTCCGCTCGCTGTCCCGGCATCTGGAGTCCGGGCGACTGGACGAACTGACGCTGACCACCAATGGCTCGCAACTGGCCCGCTATGCGGCGGATCTGGCGGCGTGCGGCGTCAAGCGGATCAATGTCTCCATCGATACGCTGGACCCGGACAAATTCCGCGCCATCACCCGCTGGGGCGATCTGGCCAAGGTCCTGGAGGGGGTGAAGGCGGCGACCGCCGCGGGCATCCACGTGAAGATCAACGCCGTGGCGCTGAAAGACGTCAACGAGCACGAAATTCCCAGCCTGATGGCATGGGCCCATGGCGAGGGCCATGACCTGTCCCTGATCGAGGTGATGCCCCTGGGCGAAGTGGGCGCCGAGCGGGTGGATCAGTATCTGCCGCTCTCCCAAGTGCAGGCGGACCTGGCCGAACGCTACACCCTGACCGACATCGACTACCGCACCGGTGGGCCGGCCCGCTATCTGGCGGTGAAGGAGACCGGGGGGCGGCTCGGGCTCATCACCCCACTGACGCACAATTTCTGCGAAGGCTGCAACCGGGTGCGCGTCACCTGCACCGGCACCCTCTACATGTGCCTCGGGCAAGACGATGCCGCGGATCTGCGCACGCCGTTGCGGGCGAGTGCCGATGATGGGGTGCTGCAGGCGGCCATTGACGGTGCGATCTATCGCAAGCCCAAGGGGCACGACTTCGTCATCGACCGCACCACGCGCCAGCCGGCAGTCCACCGCCACATGAGTACCACCGGCGGTTAGACTTTGTTTTCGATTGGGGCGGCAGCGCGGCGGCGTCATGCCTGGAGCGCCGAGCTCTTGATTTTGCTCAGCGATTAACGCAACGGCGCCTCTCGCTCAAATCGGCTAGAGCTTCGGCCAGAGGAACCTGCCCGACGACGAGGCTGCTGTGTGCGTGTTTGCGTCTGCGTCCGAGAGTGAACCCGTCAGGGTCCCAGGACGATGAATCCCGCGTCGTCCATGCGCGGTCTGGTGGCCATGATTGTGGCCATGGGCTGCTTCATCACCAACGATACGCTGCTGAAGATCGCGGTAATGGATTTCCCGGTGGGCGAGGTTCTGACCTTGCGCTCGGTGTTCGCGATCGTGTTTCTGGTGACGCTGATCACCTGGAAGGGCGACCTGCGCCTGCTGCCTCTGGCGCTGAACAAGCGGGTGTTTGCGCGGTCCGGCCTCGATGCCCTGACCACCTTCGCTTATGTCATCGGCCTCGCCGTGCTGCCGATCGCCTCGTCCACCACCATCTACATGGCAGCCCCGCTGATCACCACCGCGCTGTCCGTACCGCTGCTGGGCGAAAAGGTGGGGACCAAGCGCTGGTGCGCCATCGTGGTGGGATTTGCCGGGGCCATCCTGGTGACCCGCCCGGATCCGTCCACCTTCAACGCCATGGCCATCCTGCCGCTGCTGGCGGCCCTGTTCGGATCGGTGCGTGATCTCACCACCCGCGGCATCAGCGCAGCGGTGCCGGGCGCCGTGGTGGCCCTCTCCAGTTCCGTGCTTCTGGGCGTGGTCGGCCTGTCCTTCGCCGCCTGGGAGCCCTGGCACCTGCCGAGCGGAAAAATGCTGGCGCTGGTGACCGGCGCGGGCACGGCCTTTGCCTTGGGCAACCTGCTGCTCATCTATGCCTTCCGCAATGCGCCCGTCGCGGCGGTCTCGCCCTTGCGCTACGTGCTGGTGCCGGGAGCTTTGTTCTCCGGCATGGTGATCTTCGGCGACATTCCCGACGCTTGGGCCAATGCGGGCACCATCCTGGTGGTGGGCGCGGGGCTCTATTCCATCCAGAGCGAGGCACGCCGCAGCCAGGCCGGCCGGCGGGCGGCGCGCGAGACCCTCGCCGCGGACGCCCAGCGCGCCTATGTGGGCGGTGCGCCGCTCGCGGGCGCCGTCACCCGGGCGCCGCCGAACGATTGACGCGGTGGCGGACGGGGGCGGCGGTCACTCGTAGGCCAGCGCCACCACCGGATCGAGCCCGGCAGCCTTGCGGGCCGGAAGATAGCCGAACACCAGACCGGTCAGGAAGGCGCAGCCGAAGGCCAGCACCGGCGGTCCGATCTGAAGCACCACCGTGGAGCCGAAGCTCTGCAGCACCAGAGCGGTGCCGATCCCCAGCACCACCCCGGCCAGCCCTCCGGCGCCGCAGATCACCAGCGCCTCGGTGTTGAACTGCAGCATGATGTTCGCCCGCCGCGCGCCGGTGGCCATGCGGATGCCGATCTCCCGGGTGCGTTCGGTGACGCTCACCAGCATGATGTTCATCACCCCGATGCCCCCCACCAGCAGCGAGATCGCTGCCACCGAGGCCAGCAGCCGGGTCAGGGTGTCCGCGGTGGCGGTGGCGGTCTCCAGGATGGAGGCGGTGTTGCGGATCTGGAAATCCTGCGCCTGGTGACGCTGGCGCAGCAACGCCGAAATGGCGTCCTGGGTCTCCGAGATGCGGTCCACATCGGCCACCGCCACCGTCGCCGTATTGAGGTAGCGGCGGCCGAACACCCGCATGAAGCCGGTGGAGATGGGCATCAGCACCATGTCGTCCTGGTCCATGCCGAAGGCATTGGCTCCGCGCGGCGCCAGCATGCCAATCACCTCGAACGGCACGTTCTTGATCAGCACATAGCGTCCCACCGGGCTGCGTCCATCGGGAAACATGACCCGCGCCACGGTGCGGCCCAGCACCACCACGGGGGCATAGCCGTCCACGTCCGTGGCGGTGAACATGGTGCCCTCGCTCAGCGCCCAGTCCCGCGCCGCCACATAGCCCGGACCGGTGCCTTGAATGGAGGTGGCATAGTCCACATTGCCCACGCGCACGGTCGCAGTGGCCTGACGTTCGGGCGAGACCGCCAGCACGTTGGGCACCTCGGCGGCGATGGCCTCCGCGTCATCCAGGGTCAAGGAGGCATTGGCGCCAGTGGAGCGCACCCCAGGCGCGCCGGGACGCACCACCAGCAGATTGGTCCCCATGGCGGAGATGCGATCCAGCACCGCTTGCTTGCTGCCTTGGCCGATGGCCAGCATGGCAATGACCGCCGCCACGCCGATAATCACGCCCAGCAGCGTCAGCACGGTCCGGAAGGCATTGGCCCGCATGGAGCGGAAGGCCATCTTCACCGCTTCGCCCAAGTCCGGCAGAAAGCGGTTACGCACCTCCAGGCGGCGGCCGGGGCGGGCGCGCGCCGCCGCTTCGCCGCCTCCCGAGCCGCGCCGCTCGTCGGAGATGACCTGTCCGTCCTGCAGGCGCACGATGCGGTCCGCATGAGCGGCGACCTGCGGATCGTGGGTGATCAGCAGAATGGTGCGACCCTCGCGATTGAGCTCCGCCAGAAGCGCCAGCACCTCGGCGCCGGACTGGCTGTCCAGCGCGCCGGTGGGCTCGTCCGCCAGCACCACGGGGGCTTCGTTCATCAGGGCGCGCGCGATGGACACCCGCTGCTGCTGGCCGCCCGACAGTTGCGCGGGCCGATGGCCCCCCCGGTCCGCCAGGCCCAGGCGGGCCAGCAAGGCTTGCGCGCGCGCGACGCGCTCGGCCTTGGGCCGGCCGGCGTAGATGGCGGGGATCTCCACATTCTCCTCCGCCGAGATGGCGGGCAGCAGATTGTAGCGCTGGAACACGAAGCCGAAGGTCCGGCAACGCAGGGCGGCCAGTTCATCACTGTCGAGCTCCGCTACATCTCGCCCCAGAACCCGATAGGCACCGCTGGACGGGCGGTCCAGGCAGCCGAGAATGTGCATCAGGGTCGACTTGCCCGAACCTGACTGGCCCATGATGGCCACATATTCTCCGGGCATGACGGTCAGGGACACGCTGTCCAGGGCGCGGATCACGTCCTCGCCGCTGGGATAGACCCGGCTCACCTGGGACAGTTCGAGGAGTGGCCCGTCGGGCTGTGCGCCCGCCGGCTCCCGCGCCGCCGGTGCGGCGGGGCGGGGCGCCTCGGCGAGGCTCAAAACAGCCTCGGCGGCATGGCGGGCAGACCCGGTCCTCGGGCACCCTGCGGCTCGGGCGTCGTCACCACGAGGTCACCCTCGGCCAGACCCTCCTTCACCTCGGTCTGGGTGCGGCTGGACAGGCCGGTCCTGATGGCGCGCACCTCCGGCTGGCCGTTCACCAGCACCCGCACGCTGGCCTCATTGCGGGCCTCGCGCCGGCCGGCGCCGCGGGCCGCCGGACGCACGGCCGTTGCGGGCACCAGCAGGGCATTCTTCGCGCCGCCGAGCATGAAGAACACCTGCGCGCTCATGGAGGTCATCAGCAGGCGCTCGGTGTTCGGCACGTCGATGAGGACGTTGTAGAGCACCACGTCATTGACCGTTTCCGGGGTCGGCAACACCTGCACCACCTTGGCGGTGAAGCGGCGGTCGGGCATGCCGAGCGTGGTGAAATAGACCGACATGCCCACTTTCACCTTGGGGATGTCGGCTTCCGCCACCTGCGCCCACACCTGCATGGTGTCGAGGTCGGCCAGCCGCAGCACGATGGGCGCGGTCTGGTTGGCGTTCAGGGTCTGGCCTTCCACCGCGCTGGTGGAGACCACCGTCCCGGAGATGGGGGCGAAGATCTTGGTATAGCCGAGATTGGCCACATCGCCGTCCAGCGTCGCCTGGGTCTGCTTCACCTGGGCCTCGAGGGCCGCGATCTTGGCTTCGCCGATACGCACGGTGGCGCCGGAGGCATCCGCCGTGTCTTGGCTGCCGGAGGCGGTGGCCAGCAGACGCTGGGCGCGGCTGTCACGGATGCGGTCGAGGTCGAGCTGCGCTTGCTGCTGGGCGATCTGCGCCTTGAGGTTGTCCAGCTGTGCCTTATCCCCCAGTACGCGCGTCTGGTAGACGGTGGGGTCGATCTCGGCCAGCAACTGGCCTTTCTCCACCGTGTCGCCGATCTGCACCGAGACCCGGCGCAATTGCCCGGACACCTGGGTGCCCACATCCACATAGGTCTTGGGCTTGATGGTGCCGAGCGCGGTCACCGTCTGGTCGATGTCGCCGCGCACCACCGGGGCGGTGGCGAGCGCATTGGCCGACGAGGCGGGCGTGCCGAAGGCGTAATAAGCCCCGCCGGCAGCGCCACTGGCGATCACCAGGAGGATCACGGCCGGCCAGAGTGACCGCTTGCGCCGCCCCTTCAGGGCCGGTCGCGCCGCCCCGTCCTTATCCAACCGCTGCAACATCTGCTTCGGGTCCCGCCCCTAAGTGCCGTTAGGACAGGAGTACAAGGTTGCGGTGCGGGACTTTAGTGAATTCGCGGTAAGTTTAGGCCCCGGCCTGACCCTGCGGCGCGCTGCGCGGCCGGTAGGCGCCAGTGGCGGGATCCTTCTCCAGGGGCGTCGGCTCCGGCAGGGGCGGCTCAGCCTCGCGCTGACGGTCCAGGGTCTCGTTCACCCGGCGGTTTTCCGCGGCGATGAACTTGGCAAGAGCGGCAGCACCCAGGGTGCCGAGCGCGGCCAGGAGGAACGGAGGCACGGCGTGATCTCCTCAGTGGAAAACGGCAGGCTGCCGGACCATCCCGGCAACACCAAGGTCGTTGCGGAGCCACGGCGGGCTCACAGGCCGAAGCGGGCCCACAATGCGCGCTCCTGCGCCATCTCGCCAAGGCCCTGGACGAGGCCGGCGCCGATCTGCGACCCAACGCCGTCCACGAGAGTGCCAGTCTGCGTCGAGCCGATGCCTGTGGCGCGACGGGAGAACCAGCCGCTGGGCGGGGCGATCAGCGGCGTGCGAACCTCGGTGCCATATCGTGCCCGCAAGATGCTGCGCAGGTCGCCGAGCCCATCCACGAGCCCCAGTTCCAGGGCCTGGGCGCCGGCCCAGAACTCGCCGGAGAACAGCATGTCTTCCGGTGCCGCGAGCGCACTGCCCCGGCGGCTCCGCACCAGATCGGCGAACATGGTGTGCACGTCCCGCTGGATCGCCAGCAGCCGCTCCACGTCCTCCGCCCGCTCGGGCTGGAACGGGTCCAGCATCATCTTGCGGGTGCCGGCGGTGTGGACGCGGCGGTCCACGCCGATGCGCTCCAGCAAATGGTTGAAGCCGAACCCTGCGGAGACCACTCCGATGGATCCGACGATGGAGGAGGGGTCCGCGAAAATCTCGTCCGCGGCGCAGGCCAGCATATAGCCGCCCGAGGCCGCCACATCCTCGACGAAGGCTAAGACGTGCTTGTCATTCTCTTCCGCCAGCGCCCGGATGCGCTTGAAGGTGAGATGCGACTGCACCGGCGAGCCGCCGGGCGAGTTGATGAGCAATGCCACCGCCGGAGCACGCTTCATCGCGAAGGCGCGCTCCAGGGTCTTGGCGGTCGCCGCGAGCGTCAGACTCTGCCGCAGCGGCGTATTCATGCCGATGGCACCGCTGAGGCGCACGACGGGAACAACAGGGAGGTCGCGCCGCCAACGCTGCGGGATGAGCGAGCGCAGTCGGCGTTTTGTGGTGTCGATGAAATCGTCGGCCATCCCCTGAAGGTAGTGTGTCCTCCCCGGTGATGGAAGGAGGCGGGGGATCAGAGCGCGCCCATCACCGGCGCCCCGTCACGCAGGATCGCCTCTGCCGCTCCCGTGGGCCGGCCGTCCGCATCGGCCAGGATGAGGCCCGGCAGCAAGGCCGGCGCCGTTCGGCGGCCTTTCACCGCCCGCACCAGCAGGCGCACCGCCGGCGCCGTGGGCGTGGGGTGGACCGGCAGCAAGTGCGCCGCACCGAACCGCCCGCGCATGGCGTCCAGCAGCGGCGCCAGGTCCTCCGGCCGCAGGATCAGCCCCAGAACGCCGGCCGGTGTCAGGCATCGATAGGCGGCCAGGACCCAGGCCGTCAGGGTGTCCGCATCGGCCATATGAGCGGCGGCCCGCCGCGGATCCGGCGAGGTCTGATGGGCGGCGCGGGCATTGAAGGGCGGATTGGCGATCACCAGATCGGCGCCCGCCGGGCGCGGATCGGGGGGGCCGCCCGGCCGGGCGAGACGCAGCACATCGCCCTGAACCACGGTGCAGCGGGCCGCGAGGTCGTTCGCCTGGATGTTGTCCTGCGCCAAAGCGGCGAGGGTGGCGTCGATCTCCACCAGCACGCCATGCGCCTGGGGCGCGCGGATCAGAACAGCCAGCCCCGCGCTGCCGACCCCGGCGCCGAGGTCCACCACATGGCGAACGCCGGCTGGCGCGAGGGCCGCCAGGAGAATGGCGTCATGGCCAACTCGGTGCCCCCGCTGCGGCTGCCGCAGTCGCAGCCGGCCACCCAGGACGGCATCCACCGTGGTGGCGTCGGGGCGGTCCTCAGGGCTCTTCGCGCAGCACATCGGCGAATCCTGCCTCGGTGAGCAGGCGGCGCGCCCGCGTCACATCGTCATCCACCACCAGGATGCGGCGGGGCAGGACGCCGATGGAGCCTTCCAGCGCGCTGGTATACCCATCAGCCACCATATGGCCGATCTCCGCCGCCGTGAGCAGGGCTTCCAACGCGGAGATGAGCACCATGTCGTTTGTCCGCACAACCTCGCGCATGTGCTCTCCCGCGTCTACGCCTTTGCGCGGCCGGGCATCGGGACACCGGTGCCGGACCCAGCGGCACCGCGGCGCTTGCACGGACCCCTCCCGCATCCCTATGGTGCGCCCCGCTGAATGACAAGCGGGAGCATTCATTGGCCGTCGTCCTTCCGTTTGAGCCGAAAGATCCGTCGATCGAGACGCTGGTGCGCCTGGTCAAGGGGGATATGGAGCGCGTCAACGCGACCATCCTGGCCCGCACCGGATCCGATGTGGCGATGATCCCCGAGGTTGCCAATCACCTGATCTCCTCGGGCGGCAAGCGCTTGCGCCCGATGCTGACGCTCGCCTGCGCCGCTTTGACGGACTATCGCGGCGACGGGCACATCAAGCTCGCCGCGTCCGTGGAGTTCATGCACACGGCCACGCTGCTCCATGACGATGTGGTGGATGAGAGCGACATGCGGCGCGGCAAGCTGGCCGCGCGCAAGGTGTGGGGCAACGAGGCCAGCGTGCTGGTGGGCGATTTCCTGCTGGGCCAGGCGTTCAAGATGATGGTGGAAGTGGGCATTCTCGAATGCCTCGACATCCTCTCCACCGCCGCCTGCACCATCGCCGAGGGCGAGGTGATGCAACTCGCCGCCGCCAAGAATACCGAGACCTCCGAGGACGATTATCTGGCAGTGATCCGCGGCAAGACCGCGGAACTGTTCGCCGCCGCCTGCGAAGTGGGCGCGGTGCTGAACAAGCGGCCGAAGGCGGAGCAGAATGCCTGCCGCAGCTTCGGCATGAATCTCGGCATCGCCTTCCAACTGGTGGACGACGTGCTGGACTATGGCGGCAGCCAGGCCAAGCTCGGCAAGAACATCGGCGACGATTTTCGCGAGGGGAAGATCACCTTGCCGGTGCTGCTGGCCTTCCGCCGCGGCGATGCCCAGGAACGCGCCTTCTGGAAGCGCAGCCTGGAGCAGAGCGAGACGGGCGAGGCCGAATTGGAACGGGCCATTGCGCTGCTGATCAAGCACCGGGCGCTGGCGGATACGCTGGAGCGGGCGCAGCATTATGGCGCCATGGCGCGGGATGCGCTCGCCCTGTTCGAGCCGAGCGCCGCCAAGGATGCCTTGGTGGAAGCGGTGGATTTCGCCATTTCCCGCGGCTACTGAGCCGTAGGGGACCGCGCGGCGGACTTAGCCGAGCGGACCCGCCTCAGCCGCGCGGCGCGAACAGAATGACGCTGGCGCCCACAAGGCACAGCGCGGCGCCCATGGCATCCCATCGATCTGGCCGCAGGCCTTCCACGGCCCACATCCAGCCCAGCGAGGCGAGGATATAGACCCCGCCATAGGCGGCGAAGGCACGGCCCGCCGCGGCGGCATCCACCTGGGTCAAAGCGAAGGCGAAGGCCAGAAGGCTCAGAGCCCCTGGCGCCAGCCACACCGGCGAGCCGCCGAGCCGCACCACATGCCAGAAGGCAAAGCAGCCCGCGATCTCCGCCAGTGCCGCGAACAGGAAGGCGGGAACGGTCACGATCCGTGCCTTGCCTGCGGGGGGCTCATCGCAGCACCGTCGGGCGCACCCACCAGTCGGGCTGGGCCGCTGCGACGCGGCGCGCCACGCCGGCCGCCGCGCGGCAATCATCGGTCAGCGCAAACACGGTGGCGCCGGATCCGGACATGCGCACCAGCCGCACCTCCGGCTGCGCCTGCAGCAGGGCCTTGACCACTGTGATCATCGGCGCCACCCGCTCCGCTGGTGGCTCCAGGTCGTTGCCGTGGCGGCCCAGATGGGCGCGCCAATCCGCCGGGACCACCGGGTCCGTGTGGTCCTCATCCGGCCCCGGCAGGGCTTCTCCGGGGCGCAGGCCCAGAGCACGGAACACGTCGGCGGTGGCAACCGCGACGCCGCAATTCACCAGCACCGCGGCGAGGGGCGCCAGCCCCAAGGGTGGCGAGAGCACGTCGCCCGTGCCTTCCATGAGTCGTGCGTGCGGAGCGAGACAGACCGGTACGTCCGCCCCCACTTCGCGGGCCGCGGCCATCAGGCGCGGATCGTCCGCCTCCAGCCCGTTCAAC
Source organism: Azorhizobium sp. (assembly GCA_965227945.1). GTDB lineage: Bacteria > Pseudomonadota > Alphaproteobacteria > Rhizobiales > Xanthobacteraceae > Azorhizobium. Next base: position 2,503,267 of record CBDDGQ010000006.1, read on the forward strand.
GTCGCCAGCAGGCGCAAGGCGGCGGCCGCATCGGATGACCCGCCGCCGATGCCGGCCGCCACCGGCAGGCGCTTGGTGAGATGGAAATGCCCCATGCGGGCGCCGGGCATCTGGCGGACGAAAGCGGCGGCAGCGCGCAGGATCAGATTGTCCGCCTCCGGCCCCGCCGCCACAGCGGAAGGTCCCGTTACGGTAAGGCCCAGAGGCTGATCCGGCGCCAGCGTCACAAGGTCCGCGGCACCGGCAAAGGCCACGACACTCGCGAGATCGTGAAACCCGTCCGGCCGCCGCCGCAGGATGCGCAATGTCAGATTGACCTTTGCCGGAGCACGCGCCACAAGCCTTTGCATGGGTTCGCTTATGGCCCGGCCGGGAGCGTGCGGCAAGCACACCGGCATGGGGAGTGGCAGGCCCTTGCTTGCGAGGCGGGGTGAAAGCGGCCATCCTCCCGCCATCGAGCGCAGTTTTGGCTGACTGGTGCGCTCCTGTCCGGGATTCCCTCACGGTGAAGATTTTCTCCTTCTCATCGCCTTTGGCCTTCGCCTTCTCTTTTTGTGCGGCCCTGGCCACGGCGACGCCCTCCTTCGCCCGCGAAGATGCCTCGTCCATCAGTGACGCCTCGGTCGCCGGGAGCTATCTGTCCGCGCGGCTGGCCGGATCGGAGCGCGACAGCGACGCCGCGGTGACCTATCTGCGGGCGCTGCTGAAGGCCGATCCGCGCAACGACGAACTGGTGGAGCGCGCCTTCTTCGCCATGCTGGTGGCGGGCGAGGTGGAAGAGGCTATGCCGCTGGCCGAGCGGCTGGTGAAGGTGGATCGCTCCCACCGCATCGCGCGCCTAGCCTTGGCCGTGCGGGCCATCAAGCGCGGGCAGTATCAGACTGCGCGCACCAACCTGTCGCTGTCCGTGCGCGGCCCGATCGGCGATCTCACCGCCACGCTCCTGGCGGCCTGGACCATGCTCGGCTCGGGCAATTCCAAGTCCGGCGTGGAATTGATCGATCGCCTGCAGGGCCCCGATTGGTACGTGGCCTTCAAGGATCTCAATGCCGGCCTGATCCTCGATGCCGCTGGCACCAAGAAAGAGGCCGGCAAGCGCCTGGAGCGCGCCGCCAAGGTGGATCCGGCGACCCTGCGCGCGGTGGATGCCTATGCCCGCTGGCAGTCGCGCAACATGGACAAGGATGCGGCGCTCGCCACCTATGGCGCGTTTGACAAACTGCTGCCGCGCCATCCTATGGTGGTCGCGGCCACGGCGGAACTGGAGGCCGGCCGCACCCTGCCGCCGCTGATCCGCACCCCGCAGGAAGGCGCCGCCGAAGTGCTCTACGGGCTCGGCGCAGCGCTGGGCCGGCAGGGGGGCGAGGATCTGGCCCTGGTCTATCTCCAGCTGTCGCTGTGGCTGGAGCCGGATCATCCGCTGGCCAGCCTGACCTTGGCTGATCTCTACGAGCAGATGAAGCAGCCGGAAAAGGCCATCGTCGTCTATGAGAAGGTGCCGTCCTCCTCGCCGCTGAAGCGCAATGCCGAGGTGCAGCTGGCGATCAATCTCGACTCCGTGGGCAAGTTCGATGAGGCGCGCAAGCACCTCACTGCGCTGGTGACGGCGGATCCGAAGGACACCGACGCCCTGGTGGCGCTGGGCGGTCTCTATCGTGGACACAAGATGTTTGCCGAGTGTGCGACCACCTACGACAAGGTGATCTCGCAGATCAAGGATCCCGGCCGCAACAATTGGACGTTGTTCTATTTCCGCGGCATCTGCAACGAGCGGAACAAGAACTGGACCGCTGCAGAAGCCGATCTGAAGATGGCGCTCAAGCTGTTTCCCGATCAACCGCATGTCCTGAACTATCTGGGCTATTCCTGGGTGGACCAGGGCGAAAACCTTGACGCGGCGTTGGATATGATCCGCAAGGCCGTCTCGCTGCGTCCCGACGACGGCTACATTGTGGATAGCCTGGGCTGGGCCTATTACCGCCTCGGCCGCTATGATGATGCGGTGAACGAGCTGGAGCGGGCGATCGAGCTCAAGCCGCAGGATCCGGTCATCAATGACCATCTGGGCGATGCCTATTGGAAGGTCGGCCGGAAGCTGGAAGCCACCTTCCAGTGGGCGCATGCCCGCGACATGAAGCCCGAGCCGGAAGACATGGAGAAGATCCAGAAGAAGCTGCAGAGCGGTCTGGAAGAAGCCCCTCCCGCGGTGAAAAAGGCCGAGGATCAGACCAAGGGCGGGTGAGGCGCCCCCCTTGCAACGGTCCGTGGCGAGTGGGACGGCTGGGTTAGCCAGCCGTCAGCTTGTCCGCCGTATCCATGCCTGTCATCTTCATGCCTTCCATCTCCATGTCTGTCATCTCCTGCCAAAGCGGAACAGTCGCGTCTGGATTTCCCGGCAGTGGCCGGTAATAGTTGCCGACGATGATCTCAGGTTGTGCGGCGGCCAGAGAAAATGATTGCATGGGATGACTTCCGCCTGGTGAAAGCCATCTCCGAGACCCGCTCCCTCGCCGGGGCGGCGGAGGCGCTCGGCGTCAATCATTCCACCGTCTTCCGTCGTCTCGGTACGCTGGAGAGCGTGCTTGGCGCCCGCCTGTTCGAGCGGGCGCGCAGCGGCTATGTGCCCACCGCCACCGGTGAAGAAATCGTCCGCATGGCCGAGCGCATGGGCGAGGAGATCGTGGCGATGGAGCGCCGCATCACCGGTCAGGACCTTCGCCCCTCCGGCGAATTGCGCGTCACCACCAATGACACCCTGCTGGTGCATCTCCTGACGCCGGTGCTGGCGTCCTTTCGCGAGGCCTACCCGGAAATCCGTCTGGAGGTGATGGTCTCCAACCAGTCGCTCAGCCTGTCCAAGCGCGATGCGGATGTGGCGATCCGCGCCAGCGATCGGCCCGGCGAGACGCTGGTGGGCCGCCGGATCGCCGCCATCGCCTGGGGTGTCTATGCCCGCGCCGATGTGCTGGGCGGGCGGCCCTTCGACGTCTCGGAGATGCGCCGCCACGATTGGGTGGGCTTTGCCGAGCCCATCGCCGGCATCAAGGCCGCCAAATGGCTGCGGGAGCGGGCCGGGGACGAGCGGATCGTCTACCGGGTCAACACCCTCTTGGGCCTGGCGGAGGCCGCCGCCGCCGGCATCGGGCTCGCCGTTCTGCCCTGCTTCATCGGCGCCTCCACGCCGGGGCTGGCCCGTCTGGCCGGCCCGGAAAGCGAGATGGAATCCGGGCTCTGGCTGCTGACCCACCCGGATATCAAGCATACGGCGCGGGTGCGCAGCTTCATGGACCATGTGGGGCGCGAGCTGGTGCGGCGGCGGGCCCAGATCGAGGGCACGACGCCAGTTTCGAGAGCCCCGGCGAGTGCCGCCCGGGATGATGCGCCCACCCCGGCATGATGTCTCAGGCCGTGCGGGCCACGATCCCGTCCCCGCCGGCCGGCACGACAACCTGAAAGATCGGCCATGATCGAAACGCCTGCGATGCCTGCCGCGCCCTTCAAGCCGCATGCGGTGCGTCCCTGGTTGCGCGCGGAAGCGGCCGCCGTCTTCCTGCTGTGCGCGGTGACCTATGCCCATCTCGGGGCGTCTTGGTGGCTGGCGGCGGCGCTGTTCCTGATGCCTGACGTGTCCATGGCCGGCTATCTGGCCGGGCCACGGGTTGGCGCCATCAGCTACAATCTCGGCCATTCCTATGCGCTGGCCATCGGCCTGGGTCTGCTGGCGCAGGTTCTGGACCAGCCGCTGGTGTTGGCCCTGGCCCTCATTTTGGGTGCGCATATCGGCTTCGACCGGGCGCTCGGTTATGGCCTGAAGCTGCCGGAGGCTTTCACCTCCACCCATCTCGGGCCCATCGGCCGGGCCGCGCGCGGCGGCTGATCGGGCCGTGCACGGCTTGCCTTAGGGCGCGTCGCGGAAGCCGTTGGTGATGGGGTAGCGCCGGTCGCGGCCGAAGTTGCGGGTGGTGACCTTCACGCCCGGAGCGGCCTGTCGGCGCTTGTATTCGGCCAAATTCAGCATCCGCTCCACCCGGCGTACCAAGGTCAGATCGAAGCCGTCCGCCACCAATTGGGCCACGGGGGTCTCCGATTCCACGAGGCGGGCCAGGATCGCGTCCAGCACCTCGTAGGGGGGGAGGGAATCCTGGTCGGTCTGGTTCTCGCGCAGTTCCGCCGTGGGGGGCTTGTCGATGAGCCGGTCGGGGATCACCTCGCCGTCGGGACCGAGCGCCCCCACCGGCTTCCAGCGATTGCGCAAGCGGGACAGGCGGAGCACCTCTGTTTTGTAGAGATCCTTGATGGGATTGTAGCCGCCGTTCATGTCGCCATAGAGCGTGGCGTATCCGGTGGACATTTCCGACTTGTTGCCCGTGGTCACCACCATGGAGCCGAACTTGTTCGACACCGACATCAGCAGCGTGCCGCGCACCCGCGACTGCAGATTCTCTTCGGTGACGTCCCGTTGGCGCTCGGCGAACAAGGGCGCCAGCATGCCTTCAAACGCTTCCACGGCCGGGGCGATGGGCAAGGTGTCGTAGCGCACGCCCAGGCGCTGGGCGACATCCGCGGCATCCGACAGGCTGTCGCTGGAGGTGAAGCGATAGGGCATCATGATGCAGTGGACCCGGTCGGCCCCCAGCGCATCCACCGCCATGGCGGCGCAGATGGCGCTGTCGATGCCGCCGGAGAGGCCCAGGACCACCCCCGGAAAGCGGTTCTTGTTGACGTAATCCTTCAGCCCCAGCACGCAGGCCGCGTAGTCCGCCTCATCGCCGTCCACGCGGTCGGCGAGGGGCGCCTCCAGGCACTTCCAGCCATTGACGAAACGCTCCCACACCGTCACCCGCACCCGCTCGGCAAAGCCGGGCAGCTGCATGGCCAGCGTGCGGTCGGCGTTCAGGGCAAAGGAGGCGCCGTCGAACACCAATTCGTCCTGCCCGCCCACCTGGTTCACATAGAGCAGCGGCAGCCCGCTCTCCACCACGCGGGCCACCACGATGTTGGCGCGCTCGTCATAGACCGAGCGGCGATAGGGCGAGCCATTGGGCACGATCAGCAGTTCGGCGCCGGTTTCCGCCAGGCATTCCACCACGTCCGGGCCCCAGATGTCCTCGCACACGGGAACGCCCAGCCGCACCCCTTTGAAGGCAATCGGGCCGGGGAGGGGACCGGGGACGAAGACCCGCTTCTCGTCGAACACGCCGTAATTGGGCAGGTCCACCTTGAAGCGGCGGGCGGCGATGCGCCCGCCTTCCAGCAGAAACACGCCGTTGTGGAGCTTGCCGTCCTCCACCCAGGGCGATCCCACCAGGAGCGCGGGGCCACTGGTGCTTTCAGAGGCCAGCTCCTCCAGTGCCGCACGGCAGGCTTGCTGGAAGGCCGGCTTCAGCACCAGGTCCTCCGGCGGGTAGCCGGACAGGAACAGTTCGGAGAAGACCAGCAGATCGGCGCCCTGGAGGGCGGCCTCATCGCGGGCGAGGCGCACTTTGTCCGCATTGCCTGCCACATCCCCCACCAGGGGATTGAGCTGGGCCACGGCGATGCGCAACTGGTCGACGGGGGCGGCGGCGGAGTCGGAGTGAGAAGCGGTCATGGCGCCCCAGGAGAAAATGGTGGTTCAGATGTAACCATGCCCGTCGCCTGCCGCAATGCACGCCGGCCGTCCCGAGGCTGCGCCATCCCCGGGGGCGCACCGTCACGCAGGGGGCTTTATGATCCCGCCGGCCCTCTCACGCGTATGTCCAAAGGACAGCCCTGGCTCGGCCGCCGCGCCCCCAGTGTGGGAACTTCGCGGTCGCGGCAGCGATCCTCGGGATATGTAAGTGTGCGAGAGCCGCCACCTGCGGGTGGGGCGGCACGAGGTCAATGCAATGGAAGCCAATACCGGCGGATCGCGCGAGACGCGCGATCACGCCCAGGGCCCGCACGACGCGGACGCGCAGGGCACCGATCTGCCCCTGGCGTCGTCAGAGCGCGACCAGGAGATCCTCTTGGCGGACCTGCTGGGGGCGCTCAGCTATGCGCTCGACCTGACCGAAGGCCAAGCGGCGGGCCATTGCATGCGGTGCTGCTGGATTGGCGTCAACGTGGGCGACGAACTCGGCCTCGCCGGAGCGGATCTGGCCGATCTGTCCTATACGCTGATCCTGAAAGACCTCGGCTGCAGCTCCAACGCGGCGCGGATCTGTGAACTCTATCTGGCGGACGATCACGCCATCAAATCCAGTTCGAAGCATCTGGATGGCAGCCTGCGTCAGGCCCTGGGCTTCGTCCTGAGCCACACCGGCCTGCAGGCGGCGCCGGCGGATCGCTTCCGGGCGATTGTGCGTCTGGTGCAGAGCGGCAAACGTCTCACCCGCGAATTGATCGAGACCCGATGCGATCGCGGCGGCGACATTGCCCGGCGGATGCGCTTTTCACCCGCGGTGGTGCAGGGGATCCGCGGCCTGGACGAGCATTGGGACGGGGGTGGCAAGCCCCAGGGCCTGCACGGCGAGGCCATTCCCCTTTACGCCCGCATCGCGCTGCTGGCGCAGGTCGCGGATGTGTTCTTCACCTCCGGCGGTGCCCCGGCTGCCGTCCAGGAGGTGGTCAGCCGGGCGGGGACCTGGTTCGATCGCCGGGTGGTGGCGGCGTTCGAACGGGCCCGCGTGCGGCCCGGCTTCTGGGAGGTGCTGGGCGGCAGTACGCTGCACCGGGACCTCGCCGGGCTGGTGCCACAGCATGCGCGCGTGGTGGTGGACGACGCCTATCTGGACGACATTGCCGCCGCCTTCGCACAAGTCATCGATGCCAAAAGCCCGTTCACCGCAGGCCATAGCCAGCGGGTGACCGATGTGGCGGACGATATTGCCAGCCAGCTGGGCCTTTCGCCCAGGCGTCGCCGCTGGCTCCGGCGGGCCGCCTTGCTGCACGATATCGGCAAACTCGGGGTGAGCAACACCATCCTCGACAAGGCGGGACCTCTGGATGCAGAGGAATGGGCGGCGGTGCGGCGGCATCCGGCCCTGTCGGAGATGATCCTGGCGCGGATCGGTCCGTTCCGCGACCTGGCCGCCATCGCGGGCGCGCATCACGAGCGGCTGGATGGCACCGGCTATCCGCGCGGGTTGCCCGCCGACGCCATTGGCCTGGAGACCCGCATCATCACAACAGCGGACATCTTCGATGCCCTGACGGCGACGCGCCCCTATCGCGCCGCCATGTCCGATGCGGACGCCTTGCGCATCATGGACGACATGAGCGGCACCGCGCTCGACCCGGCCTGCCTGGCCGCGCTGAAGGCGGCCCTGCGTGGACGCGAGGGCGGGCTGACGCGGGTTCCGTCTCCGCGGTGACGTCCAAGCTCGATGGGGCTTCCTCACGGGAATGTGGGGTGACATGGGCCTGCGGACCCTCGCTCCGGCTCCGGCGCCGTGCCACTCTCCCGCGCCCTTACTTGCAGGAGGTTTCCATGGCTTCGTCCCCCACGCCGCCCGCTCCGTCGCACACGCTGGAAGGACTCGATGGCCTGGTGCGGGAGCCTTTCTCCCGCCGCGGCTTCGTGATGACCTCGCTGATCACTGGCTTCACCCTGGCCACCACCACGGTGATGGCGCAGGCGATCTCCACCGACGCCACCGGGCTGGTGGCGGGCGACGTGCAGATTCCCACCAGCGACGGCAACATGCCCGGCTATCGGGCCATGCCCGACGGCAAGGGGCCGTTTCCCCTGGTGATCGTCATCGAGGAAATCTTCGGCGTTCACGAATACATCAAGGACACTTGCCGTCGTCTGGCCAAGCTTGGCTATTGCGCGGTGGCACCCGAGCTGTATGCGCGCCAGGGCGATCTGACCAAGATGACCGACGTGCAGCAGATCGTGCGCGACGTCATTTCAAAAAAGCCCGACGCCGAACTGGTGTCCGACGTCGATGCCGCCGTGGCCTGGGCGGTCAAGAGCTCCAATGCGGATGAAAGCCGCCTGGGCGTCACCGGCTTCTGCCGGGGGGGACGCGCGGTGTGGCTCTATGCGGCGCACAATCCCAAGGTGAAGGCGGCTGTGGCTTGGTACGGCCCGCTGGGCGGCCAGCGCAACGACATCCAGCCCAAGACCGCCGCCGACGTGGCGGGCGACATCAAGGCGCCGGTCCTCGGCCTCTATGGCGGGGCCGATACGGGCATCCCGGTGGCCGATGTGGAAAAGCAGCGCGACACCGCCAAGGCGGCGGGCAAGACGGTGGAAATCGTCATCTATCCGGACACCCCGCACGCCTTCCATGCGGATTATCGGCCCAGCTACCGCAAGGAAGCGGCCGAGGACGGCTGGAAGCGCATGCTGGCCTGGTTCAAGCAGTACGGCGTGTCCTGACGGCTCGATGAGCCATCCGGCGCCGCGGCCCGATGGGGTCGCGGCGCTGCTTCAGCATTTTCGAGCGAAGTGGATCCCGGTTCGCGTGAAGAAAATGCGACAAAACAGAGAGATAGAGACTTTCGCCGGTTCGAAGAAACGGGGAAATGCTCTAGCCTTCGCTGGCCGCCGCCGCCTCGCTGGCCGACTGGGCCATCAGGGCCATCTGAGCGGCAAACCAGCCTTCCACCAAAGCGATCAGTGAAGCGCCCACGTGCAGCCCGCGCCCGCTGCTGCCGGTGGCCTGCAGGAAGCCCGCGGCCTGCGCGTTGCGCATCAGGTTGGCCATGTGGCTGCGGGACACGCCGAAGCGGCGTGCGGCCGCATCATGCGGCAAGTCCACCACCCCGGGCACCGCGTGCCCGTCTTGCGTCGGCAGTTGCAGAAACAGCGTCAGCAACACCATGTAGCCGGCGTCCATGGCGGTGAAGGTGCTCAGCTGGGGGAAGGCATCGGGCAATCGCGCGCCCCGCAGGAAATAGCCTCCGGCCGCCCGGTGAAAGGCTTCCAGAAATGCCGGATCGCGGCCCAAGCGGGCGCTATAGTCGGCGCCTGGCAGGAGTGTATCGATCACCTTCAGCTGGATGGCCGTAAACAGGCGGACGTGACCCATCATGCGCGCGGTCGGCACCAGCACCTTGGCGCGTTTCGCGCCGGACCCCGTGTCCGCGGTGACGAACCCCGCCAGACGCATGAGTGCCAGAAACGCCATCACCCGGCCGGGGCTGGCAACCCCGTGCGCCGCGCAGACCGCCCGCAGGCGGGTCAGCGTGAGGCCATCCCCGGGCACCGCCGGGTCCCGGTTGAGATGCAGTTGCAGCGCCAGGCTGGAGATTAGGAAGCGGCCCTCTTCATTGATCATCTTGTTGAGCACCGGCGTGCCGCGATAGATGCGCACCATGTTCATCGCATAGGCGCGCAATGCGGGCTGGAAGGCCTCAAGCCGGCGAATATCTTTCGCACGCAGTAGAAATGTTTCGAGTTCGGTATTATGGTCCAGCATGTGGCGTGATCCGAAAGACCTAATCGGAAGAACTGGTCGGAAAGACTTTGGATCCAGATTTTGACAAAATTTGACCACGTCCGAAACACGTATTCCCGCCGGATGCGTTCTTGGTCATACAGGACCGACAAAGACTTCCGTTTGCACAACTAAGACGCGTCATAGGCGGGGCGATTCAATCTTCGGGAGATGCTCATGTGTGATGTTTGCGCTTCGGGCAGCGGCGTTTCACGCCGTCGGTTTCTTGGATCCAGCTTGGCCGTCGCCGGGCTGGCGGCGAGCGGTGCCTTGGGCGCGCTGGCTCTTCCCTCACGCGCCGCGTGGGCGGAGGCCAGCCCCAACCCCAACGCCATCGCCCCCGAGGCGGCGTTGAAGCGTCTCCAGGATGGGAACGCCCGCTACGCGGCCAACAAGCCCAAGCATCGGGACTTCTCCGCCGGCCGTGCCGCCCGGGCCTCGGCGCAATATCCCTTTGCGGCGATCGTCAGCTGTGCGGATTCCCGTGTGGCGCCGGAATTCGCTTTCGACGAGGGGCCGGGCGAACTGTTCGTGTGCCGGGTGGCGGGCAATTTCGTCAATGACGACGGCTTGGCCAGCCTGGAATACGGGGTTCAGTTCCTGGGCGTTCCGCTCATCATGGTGCTGGGTCATTCCAATTGCGGGGCGATCAAGGCGACCATCAAGGTGGTGCAGGAGAATGTCAGCCTGCCCGGACATCTGCCGGAACTGGTCAATGCCCTGAAGCCGGGGATCCAGACGGCCATCGCGCAGAAGCCGAAGGATCTGGTGGAGGCCGCCACCATCGAGAACGTCCGCTACAATGCCAAGCGCCTGCAAACGGCCACCCCGATCCTGGCGCAGGCGGTGACGGACAAGAAGATCCTCGTGGTGGGCGGGGTCTATGACATCGGTACCGGCAAGGTGAATCTCATCGACCTGTGAGCGGTCGGCGCTTCTCTCGACGCCCCCGCCTACGTCCAGGCGCGGCTCCTCCCGGAGAGGATCACGCCTGGGCGCTGAACACCCGGTAGCGGCGCGGCACCAGGCCGACCCGCTCTCCCGGGGGCAAATGCTGCTGATGCGGCACCGCCGCCTCTACGATGATGGATCCGTCAACGCCGGCGATCTCGATGTCCGCTCGGCGGATCGGCCCGAAGGTGCGCACCGCCAGCACCCGCCCGGAGAAGGGGGCTTCGTCAGGATCGGCAAAGTCCACATCGTGAGGACGCGCCAGGAGACGGGCGGGGCCATCGGTCGTCCCCTGGCTGTCCAGGGTCAGCAGGCGATCCCCCGCGAACAATTGGCCGGCGCGCACATGGGTGGGCAAAGCCAGGGTTTCGCCGATGAAATCATGCACGAAGGCGGTGGCCGGGCTGTCATAGACCTCGGCGGGGGTGCCCACCTGCTCGATCTTGCCGTGGCCCATGACCACCACCCGGTCCGCCAGTTCCAGGGCTTCTTCCTGGTCGTGGGTGACCAGCAGCGAGGTGACCGGCAGCTCTTCATGCAGATTGCGCAGCCAGCGGCGCAATTCCTTGCGCACCTTGGCATCCAGTGCGCCGAACGGCTCGTCCAGCAGCAGCACGCGCGGCGATATGGCGAGCGCCCGTGCCAGCGCCACCCGCTGGCGCTGGCCGCCGGAGAGCTGGCCGGGATAGCGATCCGCCAGCGAAGCAATCTGCACCAGATCCAGCAATTCGCCCACCCGTGCCCGGATGGCGGCGTCGGGCACCTTGTCGGCCCCGGTGCGGACCCGCAGGCCGAAGGCCACGTTCTCGAACACGTTCATGTGCCGGAACAGCGCATAATGCTGGAACACGAAGCCAACGTTGCGCTCGCGCACCGAGCGGTCGAGGGCATCCTGGCCATCAAAGCGCACCTCGCCCGTATCGGGCCAGTCGAGGCCGGCGATGATGCGCAGCAAGGTGGTCTTACCGGAGCCGGAGGGGCCCAGCAGGGCCACCAGTTCGCCGGAGCGCACGTGCAGATTGACGTTGTCCAGAGCGGCGAAGGACTTGAAGCGCTTGGAGACGCCGACGACATCGATGGTCATCTCAATGCTCCTGGCTGAGGCGGTGTTCGAGGATGGTCTTGGCGAACAACGTCACCAAGGCGAGGAGCGCCAGTAGCGAAGCCACCGCGAACGACGCGGCAAACTGGTACTCGTTATAAAGAATTTCGATCTGCAGCGGCATGGTGTTGGTGAGGCCGCGGATATGGCCCGACACCACCGAGACCGCGCCGAACTCGCCCATGGCGCGGGCGTTGCAGAGCAGCACGCCATAAAGCAGGGCCCATTTCACATTGGGCAAGGTCACCCGGAAGAAGGTGGACAGGCCCGAGGCGCCGAGCGAAATGGCAGCTTCTTCCTCCGCCGTGCCCTGCTCCTGCATCAGCGGGATGAGTTCGCGCGCCACGAACGGGAAGGTGACGAACACGGTGGCCAGCACGATGCCCGGCAGCGCGAACACGATCTTGATGTCATAGGCCTGCAGGAAGGGACCCAGCAGGCCCTGGCTGCCGAACAGCAGCACGAAGACCAGACCGGCCACCACGGGGGAGACCGAGAACGGCAGGTCGATCAGGGTGATCAGAAAGCTCTTGCCCCAGAATTCGAACTTGGCGATGGCCCAGGAGGCCACCAGCCCGAACACCAGGTTGAGGCCGACCGAAATGGCGGCCACCACCAGCGTCAATTCGATGGCGGCGATGGCATCGGGATCGGTGAGCGCCGCCGCATAGGTGGCCCAGCCCTTGGCGAAGGCCTGGACGAACACCAGTAGCAGTGGCAGGCCGATGACCAGCGCCAGGAAGGTGAGGGCCACCGCGATGATGGCGATGCGGACCAGCCGCGGTTCCGTATGCACCGGCGGCGCCTGGCGGATCACCCGGGCCGGCTGGGCGGCGGCAGGCGCAGGAGCGGGGGCAAGATCGGCCACGCTCATCGCTCGCTGGTCCGCTGCTCGGTCCATTGCTGGAGCCGGTTGATGATGAACAGAAGGATGAACGAGGCCAGGAGCATCACCACGGCGATGGCGGTGGCGTCCGCATAGCGGAACTCCTCCAGCCGCACCACGATGAGCAAAGGGGCGATTTCCGACACATTGGGCATGTTGCCGGCGATGAAGATCACCGAGCCATATTCTCCCACGCCGCGGGCAAACGCCAAGGCAAAGCCGGTGAGCAGCGCCGGCCAGATGGTGGGCAGCACCACCCGCCAGACTGTCTGCGCCCGGCTGGCACCGAGGCTGGCGGCGGCTTCCTCATATTGCTTGTCGAGATCGGCCAGCACCGGCTGCACCGTGCGCACCACGAACGGCAGGCCGACAAAGATCAGCGCGATGAGGATTCCTAAGGGGGTGAAGGCCACCTTGATGCCCAGCGGCGCCAACAGGCTGCCGATCCAGCCATTTTCCGCATAGAGCGCGGTGAGCGAAATGCCGGCCACCGCAGTGGGCAGAGCGAAGGGCACGTCGACGATGGCATCCACCAGCCGGCGGCCGGGGAAATCGTACCGCACCAGCGCCCACATGACGATGGTGCCGAACACCGCATTCACCAAAGCCGCGGCGAACGAGATGCCGAACGACACGCCCAGCGCATGCAGGGTGCGCGGGGCGGTGATGATGGCGATGAAGCGATCGAACGACAGCTCGGTGGTCTTGAGCACCAGGGCCGCCAGCGGAATGAGCACGATCAGGCTCAGCCACGTCACCGTGAGCCCGAAGGTCAGCCCAAAGCCAGGGATGACGCTGCGGTGGCGGAAGGAGAAACCGGATCTGACTGCCGTCACGATGATGCGCCTGCTGAAGAGGGAAAGGGTGCGCCCCGGATCAGGCCGAGGCGCACCACGCCTCAGTTGCTGTAGATTTTATCAAACACGCCGCCGTCGGCGAAGAACTTCTGCTGCGCCTTGGCCCAGCCGCCGAACACCTCGTCGATGGTGAAGATCTGGGTCTTGGCGAACTTGTCCTTGTACTTTTCCGCCACCGCAGCGAGGCGCGGGCGGTAATAATTGCGCGCCGCGATCTCCTGGCCTTCCGGCGTGTAGAGATACTTCAGATAGGCCTCGGAGATCTCGCGTGTGCCCTTCTTGTCGACATTCTTGTCCACCACGGCCACCGGCGGCTCCGCCAGGATGGTGTAGGGCGGGGTCACAATGTCGAACTTGTCCGGGCCCAATTCGTTCACAGAAAGATAGGCCTCGTTCTCCCAGGCGATCAGCACGTCGCCAAGCCCGCGCTCAACGAAGGTGATGGTGGCGCCGCGGGCGCCGGTGTCCAGCACCGGCACGTTCTTGAACAGCGCCTGCACGAAGGCCTGCGCCTTCTGCTCATCGCCATTGTTCTGCTTCAGGGCATAGCCATAGGCGGCGAGGAAGTTCCAGCGGGCGCCGCCGGAGGTCTTGGGATTGGGGGTGATCACCTTGATGCCCGGCTTCACCAGATCATCCCAATCCTTGATGCCCTTGGGATTACCCTTGCGCACCAGCAATACGATGGTGGAGGTATAAGGCGAGGAATTGTCCGGCAGGCGCTTCTGCCAGTCGGTGGCGATCAGTCCCTTGGCGGCGATGGCGTCGATGTCATAGGCCAGAGCCAGGGTCACCACGTCCGCGGGGCTGCCGTCGATCACGGTGCGGGCCTGCGCGCCCGAGCCGCCATGGGACTGGCGAATGGCCACGGTGTCCGCGGGATGGTCCTTCTTCCATGACGCGATGAAGGCCTTGTTGAAATCGCTGTAGAGCTCCCGCGTCGGGTCATAGGACACGTTCAGCAGCGTGATATCTGCTGCCAGCGCCGGCACGGTAGCCAGCGGTCCCGCAAGCGTCAGGGCAAAGGGCGCGGCGAGGGCCATAGCGGCCAGGCGTCGGAACATGCATGCCTCCTCATGGGACCGCAGACGCGGCCACTCGTTCGTCTGATCGAACGATACATGCCTCTGGGGAGGGGTCAATCTTATTACCGAATAAAATCGATGAAAATTATATTTACACCCTCAGGCCGTCTTTTTGACGTGGATACCGCATTCCACCTTCGACTGTCCGCGCCAGCGTCCGGCCCGCTGGTCTTCCCCCGGCAAGGCCCGCGAGGTGCAGGGCATGCAGCCGATGGAGGAAAAGCCAAACCGCTGCATGGGATGGCGGGGCAGTTGGTTGGCGGTGATCCAGCCTTCGATCTCCGCCGCGCCCAAAGCCGCCAGCGGATTGAATTTCACCCGCGCCCCGTCCTGTTCAACGAACGGGATCTGCGCACGCGTCGCCGCCTGATAGCGCTTGCGGCCATTGATCCAGGCGGAGAACGGCGCCAGCGCGCGGGACAGCGGCTCCACCTTGCGCAAGCCGCAGCAGGCATCGGTATCGCTGGCCCACAGATCATTGTCCGGGTCGCGGGCTTCGCGCAGGGGCTCGTCGGGCGAAAATGTGCGCACGTCGGTAAGGCCAAGCCGCTCGATCAAGGCGTCGCGATAGGTCAGGGTCTCGGCGAACAGGTGGCCGGTGTCGAGAAACAGCACCGGCGTGGTGCGGTCGACCTGCGAGAGCATGTGCAGCAGCACGACGGATTCGGTGCCGAACGACGACACCGCCGCGGCCCGCCCGTCGAAATGCTCCAGCGCCGTGGACAGGATCTCCAGCGGCGCCGCATCCTCTAGCCGCGCGGCAAGGCGTGCCACCTGCCTGGAGAGATCGAGGTTCGGAGGAGCGATGGTCATGTCCGTAATGCTCACGCCGGCCGCGCGCCGAGCCGCGCCCGCAAGGGCGTGGGGCGGCCGTCGCCGGTGGGCTGGTAGAACACCGAATAGGTGTGGAGTTCCTTTTCCACCGCCGCCGCGTCGCTGTCCTTGGCCACGTCCAGCGCATCGAAGCCGCAGCGGACCATGAGCAGGAACTGGTCGCGCAGCACATTGCCGGTGGCGCGCAACTCTCCGGTGAAGCCCAGGCGCTCGCGCAGCAGCCGCGCCTGGGTATAGGCGCGGCCATCGCGGAACTTGGGGAACACCAAAGCCACCAGCGCCAGCCGATCGCTGAACGGGGCCAGTTCCAGGACGTCCTTGTTGTTGGGCCAGATCACCCCGACGGGATGAGCATGAGCCAGCAGCGCGTCGCCGTCCGCCAGCAGGCGGTCGGCGGAGACGAGGGCCGGGGCGTCCGGCAAAGCGGCGTCATCGGCCACGCTCACGAACGGGTCGGCGATCACCACGCCAGTCTTAACGAGCGGCATAGGCGCTGTCCTTGAACGGTTCGATGCCGAGGCGCTGCACAGCGGCGATGAAGGTCTCGGCGGGGCTGGTGCGCAATTCCAGATAGGTATCGAGGATGCGTTCCACCACATCCACCACTTCGGATTCGGGCACCGCCGGCCCGAGCAGTTCGCCCAGCTTGGCCTTGTGGTTGGCCTTGCCGCCCAAGGTGATCTGGTAGAATTCCTGGTCCTGCTTCTCCACCCCCAGAATGCCGATATGGCCCACATGGTGGTGGCCGCAGGCATTGATGCAGCCGGAAATGTTGAGATGAACCCGACCGATGTCGGCGATGCGGTCATCGTCCGCGAAGCGCTTGGTCAGATCCTGCGCCAAGGGAATGGAGCGGGCGTTGGCCAACGAGCAATAATCCAGGCCCGGGCAGGCGATGATGTCGGAGATCAGGCCGATATTGGGGGTGGCCAGCCCCTGCGCGTCCAGCACCTGCCACAGCGCCAGCAGATCCTTCTGCCGAACGTGCGGCAAGGTGAGGTTCTGCTCATGGGCGACACGGATTTCGCCATAGGCATAGCGATCCGCCAGATCGGCGATGGCGTCCATCTGGTCGGCGGTGGCGTCCCCCGGAGGCCCACCCACCGGCTTCAGCGACAAGGTGACGATGGCATGCCCCGGCACCCGGTGCGGCGCCACCGCATTGGCGTACCAGCGGGCAAAGGCGGGATCCTGCTTGGCGGCGGCCAGTTCCGGGCCGTCATCGGCCAGGGCCTCGAAGTCCGGCACCTGGAAATGGGCGCGGATGGCGTCGATGGCGGCATCGTCCAGGGTCAGGGCGCCGTCTTTGAGCTGCGCCCACTCCTCTTCCACCCGGCGGGAGAATTCCTCGGTGCCGATCTCATGCACCTGGATCTTGATGCGCGCCTTGTAGATGTTGTCGCGCCGCCCGCCGGCATTATAGGTGCGCAGGATCGCTTCCAGATAAGACAAAAGATGCTCGCGCGGCAGGAAGTCGCGCACGGTCTTGCCGATGAACGGCGTGCGGCCCAGCCCGCCGCCGACGATCACCTCGAACCCGGTCTGGCCGTCCTTGCGATAGAGCCGCAGGCCGATGTCGTGCACGCGAATGGCCGCGCGATCATGCTTGGCGGCGGTGATGGCGATCTTGAACTTGCGCGGCAGATAGGTGAATTCCGGGTGCAATGTGGACCATTGCCGGATGATCTCCGCATAGAGGCGCGGATCCTCGATCTCTTCCGGGGTCGCCGCCGCCCACTGGTCGGTGGTGGTGTTGCGGATGCAATTGCCGGAGGTCTGGAGCCCGTGCATGCCGGCGGCGGCGAGATCCGCCATGGCGTCGGGCAGTTCCTCCAGCTTGATCCAGTTGAACTGGATGTTCTGCCGGGTGGTGAAATGGCCATAGCCGCGGTCATAGCGCCGCGCCACATGGGCCAGCGCCCGCATCTGCGCCGCCGAGAGCGTGCCATAGGGAATGGCGATGCGCAGCATATACGCGTGCAATTGGAGATAAACGCCGTTCATCAGCCGCAGCGGCTTGAACTCCTCCTCGCTCAGTTCACCATTGAGCCGGCGGACCACTTGATCGCGGAACTCATTCACGCGCTCATGCAGGAAGGTGCGGTCAAATTCGTCATAAATATACATGATGGGGTTCCGTCAGGCGCTTCAGGCGGCGCCCGGCAACGCAACAGTGGGGCCGCCGACGCGGATGCGCTCGCGCAGATTGGCCGGCCTGGGGAGGCCTGCTGCATCCAGCACGACGGGGGCGGGATAGGCGCCGACCGCGCGGTTTTCATCGGCATTGGCCGTATCAAGGAGGCGCAGGGCATCGGTGGAGGTGGTCACCACCGCGGACTCGCCAATGTCCAGGCTCCAGCTGCCGTCCGCCCGCAGCCACACCACCACGCCGTCGCCGAGGCGATTGGCGGTCACCACCGTAGGGCCGTTGATCTTGAGTTTCTGCTGCAGCGGCGAAGTCATGAAGGACAAACCCGTTTCGGTGCCGGTTTCCCAAATCACCGAACTTTCGATGTTAATTAATGAGGTTGACGTGGTTCTAAAGTTAAAATAGCGATCGCCTTTATGCAATCGCAAATTGGCATTCCTCGGATGGCGGCGCAGCGGCTGAAGGCCTCGCGTCGCCGGTTGTGGTGCCCACGCGAGGTCCCGCTATCATGAGCTACCGAAAGGTGAGGGCCATGCCCGAGACGGCGGAGATGAGAACGTTGGAAATGAACCGCCTCGATGCGCTGGAAGCGCAGAGCATCTTCATCATGCGCGAGGCCTTCGCCCAATTGCGCAAGGTGGCGCTGCTGTGGTCGCTGGGCAAGGATTCCAACGTCATGATCTGGCTGGCGCGCAAGGCCTTCTTCGGCCGCGTGCCCTTCCCCTGCATGCATGTGGATACGGGGCGCAAATTCCCGGAAATGTATGATTTCCGCGACCGCTATTCCAAGGAATGGGGCCTCGATTTGCTGCTGGAAGACTGCCCGCCGCTGGAGAGCACCGACCCCACCTTGCCGCCCGCCGCGAGATCCGCCGCCCGCAAGACCGAAGGCCTGCGCCTGGCTTTGGCCAAGCACGGCTTCGACGGAGTGATCGCCGGCATCCGCCGCGACGAGGAGCCCACCCGCGCCAAGGAGCGCTTCTTCTCGCCCCGCGGCACCGACGGCGCCTGGAACGTGCGCGAGCAGCCGCCCGAATTCTGGGACCAGTACAATACCGCGCTCACCCCCGGCGCCCATCTGCGCATCCATCCGATCCTGCATTGGACCGAGCTGGACATCTGGGCCTACACCCAGCGCGAGGGCATTCCGGTGATCCCGCTGTATTTCTCCAAGGACGGCATGCGCTATCGCTCCCTGGGCGACAAGGACATCACCTCGCCGGTGCCCTCGATGGCCTCGACCCTGGACGAAATCCTGGAAGAACTGGCCACCACCAAGACCTCGGAGCGTTCGGGGCGCGCCATGGATCATGAGAGCGAAGACGCCTTCGAGCGCCTGCGCACCGCCGGCTATCTGTGAGATCATCCGTCATGTCCGCCAGCATCGCCTCCGTTCTTCCCGACTTCTCCGCCGATGCTCCGGCCGAGGCGCATTATGCGGTCCGCAGCCCCACCGAGCGGGAATTGCTGCGCATCGTCATCGTCGGCCATGTGGACCACGGCAAATCCACCTTGGTGGGCCGCATCCTCTATGAGACCGGCGCGCTGCCCGACGGCAAGCTCGAGATGCTGCGCGAAGTCTCCGCCCGGCGCGGCATGCCGTTCGAATGGTCCTTCCTGCTGGACGCGCTCCAGACCGAGCGTGACCAGGGCATCACCGTGGACACCACCCAGATCCGCTTTGCGACCAAGCAGCGCGACTATATGCTGATCGATGCGCCGGGCCATGTGGAATTCCTGCGCAATATGATCACCGGCGCCGCCCAGGCGGACGCCGCCGTGCTGCTGATCGATGCCGCCGAAGGCGTGCGCGAGCAGACCCGCCGCCATGCCTTCCTGCTGCATCTTTTGGGCCTGCGGCAGGTGATCGTGGCGGTCAACAAGATGGACCGGGTGGGCTATGACCGCGCGGTGTTCGCCAAGATCGAGGCGGACGTCACCGCCTATCTGGACGGCTTCGGCCTTCATCCCACCTTCGTCATTCCCCTGTCGGCGCGCGATGGCGGCTTCGTCACCGCCCGGGCCGAAGGGGCGGAATGGTATGAGGGGCCGACCATCCTCGAAGGTCTGGACCGCCTCACTGCGCCGCCGGGCCTCGGCGACCTGCCGCTGCGCTTCCCGGTGCAGGCGGTGTACAAATTTGATGAGCGCCGGATCATTGCCGGGCGCATCGAGAGCGGCCAACTGGCGGTGGGCGATGAACTGACCTTCGAGCCCTCCGGCGCCACCGCCCGCATCCGCTCGCTCGAAGCCTGGCCGGGACCTGCGCCGCGCACGGCCGGCGCCGGGCGCTCCATCGGCCTGACGCTGGACAAGGACATCTTCGTCGCGCGGGGCGACGTGGCGGCCCATGGCAGCAACCGCCCGCGCGCCGCCCGCCGGCTCACCGCCCGTGTGTTCTGGCTGGCGGATACCCCCCTGAAGGCCGGCGCTGCCGTCACCGTGCGCCTCGCCACCGCGTCCGCCACCGGCATCGTCCGCGCGGTGGCCAGCGCGGTGGACCCGGCCAGCCTCGTCACCGAAGGCATCGCCGCACTGGGCCGCAACCATGTGGGCGAGGTGGATATCGCCTTGCACCGGCCGCTGGCAGCGGATGCCTATGGCATCAATCCGCTGTTGGGCCGCATCGTCATCGAGGTGGAGCGCAAGATCGCCGGCGGCGGCATCATCCTGTCCGCCACCAGCGAGGACAAATCCCCGGCGCCGCGCGGCGAGGTGGTGGCGGTGGCTTCCGCCGTGCGCCCCGCGGATCGAGTGGCGCGCTATCGCCATGGCGGCGCGGTGCTCTGGCTCACGGGCCTGCCGGCCTCGGGAAAATCCACCGTGGCGCGGGCGCTAGAAAAGCGCCTGTTCGACCTCGGCGGCGCGCCCTTGTTCCTGGATGGTGACACCCTGCGCACGGGTCTGAACGGGGATCTGGGCTTTTCGCCCACCGACCGCTCCGAGAACATCCGCCGGGTGGCAGAGATGTCATCCTTCCTGGCGCAAAACGGCCAGATCGCCATCGTGGCGCTGGTGTCGCCCGCCGAGGCCGACCGGGCGCGGGCGCGGGAAATCTGCGGCCCGCTGTTCCATGAAGTGCATGTGCGCGCGCCGCTGGAGGTGTGCGAGGCCCGCGATCCCAAGGGCCATTATGCCCGTGCCCGCTCCGGTGAGATGGCCAATTTCACCGGCGTGAGTGCGCCCTATGAGGAGCCCCGGCAGCCCGAGCTGGTGCTGGACACCACCGCCCCCCTCAGCCAATGCATTACCGCGCTGGAAGACTATCTGGCTGGCGCCGGGGTGCTGGCCCCCTCCGACGCGGACGCCTCCATCTGATCGGCGGCGGGTCCCCCTCCGGCGCCAGGTCCTGGACGGGCGGAGAGGATTGCCGCCAGCAGGCCGGGAAAGCGTGCATCCAGTTCAGCCCGGCGCAGCACATTGGTGCGCCCGTTGCCCAGATCCACCTGGCGGATGAGCCCGGCCTCCCGCAGCACGCGAAAATGATGGGTGCGGGTGGCCTTGGTCACCGGCATGGCGAAGGTGCCGCACAGGCGCGGCGTGCCATCGCCCCGCGCCAAGTCCAGAACCACCCCGCGGCGCATGGGATCGGCCAGCGCCGAAAGCACCTTGCTCAGATCCATCTCGTCCACCCTGGGATGCCAGCCGCTGTCCGCCAATCGTCCGCTCCCGTTCCTGCGCTGGAAGGTATGACTTGCATAATACCTTCGCTCCGATCAAGGTAAGATGGAATTCGTACCTTGGGAAGGAGCATCGTCATGACGGCAGCACATATGGTCCGCATCCACGCGTTCGGCGGCCCGGAGGTTCTGGCCCTGGAGGCTGTGGACCTGCCGCCGCCCGGTGCGGGCGAGGTGCAGGTGCGCCAGACCGCCATCGGCTTCAATTATATCGACATTTACCAGCGCACCGGGGTCTATCCGCTGCCGCTGCCCACCGGCCTTGGGCATGAGGCGGCCGGCGTGGTTGAGGCCGTGGGCGCGGGGGTAACCACGGTGAAGGTGGGCGACCGGGTCGCCTATATCAATGCCGGCATCGGCGCCTATGCGGACCGCCGCATCGTGCCCGCCGAGCGCCTGGTGGGGATCCCCGAGAGCATCTCGGACGAGGAGACCGCCGCGGTCATCTTCAAGGGCATGACGGCGCAATATCTGCTGCGCAAGACCTATGAGGTCCAGCCGGGCGACATCGTGCTCATCCATGCCGCCGCTGGCGGGGTCGGGCAGATCATGGCCGCTTGGGCCAAGGCGCTGGGCGCCTTCGTCATCGGCACCGCCGGCTCGCCGGAAAAGTGCGCCATCGCCAAGGCGGCGGGCTGCGACGTGGCGATCAATTATTCGCAGGTCGATTGGGTCGAGCAGGTGGTCGCCGCCACCGGCGGGCGCAAGGCGCGGGTGGTGTATGATTCCGTCGGCAAGGACACCTTCCTGAAGTCGCTGGATTGCGTGGCGCAGTTCGGCCTCGTGGTACTGTTCGGCGGCGCCTCCGGCCCGGCGCCCGACATCGCGCCGGAACTGCTGTCCAAGAAGGGCAGCATCTATCTGACGCGCGCCTCCATCTTCCCGCGCAATGCCGACCCCGTCGACCTGCGCGCCAATGCGACGGAGCTGTTCGCGGCGCTCAAGGCGGGCATCGTCAAGCCGGTGATCGCCGCCCGCTTCCCCCTGGCGGAGGTGGCCCAGGCCCACCGCACGGCGGAGGCGCGCACCAATGCGGGCGCCATTTTGCTGATCCCCTGATCAGCAGGAGCTTCCTGCCGGAAGCGGACGGTCCGGCAGGAGGCTTCGTCGCGTGTCAGCGCGGCCTCCGCCGCGCTCAGAGCAGGCGGGCGGCGCTGTCGCGGGCGGCGGTGTATTCGGCAATCAGCCGGGCGCAGAGGTCCGCGGCCGGAGGGGCGTCGAAGATGGAGCCCACACCCTGGCCGGCGGACCACACCGTTTTCCAGGCCTTCGCCTCGTCTTCGAGATTGAGCTTGGCGTGGGCGGTGAGATTGTCCGGGTCCAGCCCCGCCGCCTTGATGCTGGGTCGCAGGAAATTGGCATTCACGCCGGAAATCGCCGGCGTGTAGACGATGTCGGACGCGGCGGCGGTCAGGAGCATCTCCTTGTAGCCGTCCGGCGCCGCGCTCTCGCGGGTGGCGATGAAGCGGGTGCCCAGATAGGCCAGATCCGCGCCCATCAGCCGCGCGGCTGCCGCGTGTGACCCGGTGGACATGGCGCCCGACAGGATGATCGTGCCGTCGAACACCGCGCGCACCTCGGGAATGAGCGCGAACGGGCTGAGATTGCCGGCATGGCCTCCGGCCCCCGCCGCGACCGCAATGATGCCGTCGACGCCCGCTTCCGCCGCCTTCTCCGCATGACGCCGGCTGATGACGTCGTGAAACACCAGCCCGCCATAGGAATGCACCGCGGCCACCACGTCGCGCACCGCGCCCAGCGAGGTGATGACCAACGGCACCTTGTGCTGCACCGTGGCCGCCAGATCCGCCTGGAGCCGGCTGTTGCTGCCGTGGACGATGAGATTGACCCCGAACGGTGCCGCCTCGGGCGCATCGGACAGGCGCCCGGAAATCTCGTCCAGCCACGCCTCATAGCCGGCGGTGGTGCGGGCGTTGAGCGCCGGGAAGGTGCCCAGCAGGCCACTGCGGCAGGTCTCCACCACCAGATCCGGGTTCGACACCAGGAACATGGGCGCGGCAATGATGGGAGCTTTCAGGCGTCCTGCAAGGGCGGCGGGAAGGGGCATGCTCGGGGAACCTCCGCTAGAATGCGGCTCCGCGCGGGCCTTCCGGCCCATCGGGACCCGTCTGTTGTCTCTGGACTGCACTGTGGGCCGGGGCGGCGAGGGCGACAAGGGGGGCCGATCCGCGCGGCACCGCCTTCGAGCCCTTGCGGCGAAGGCTCCTGATGGTGCAGCGTTGCACCCCGAAGCGGCCCGTCATGAGCCGCGCGGGAGGATTGCATGTCAAACGCCGACCCTGTGCTGCTCGATGTGACCGGCGGCATCGCCCGCATCCGCTTCAATCGCCCCCATGTGCTGAATGCGCTCGACGAGCACGCCATTCTGGCCTTCAAGCGGGCAGTGGACACCGTGGCCGAGCAGCGCGGCGTGCGGGTGGTGGTGCTGTCGGGCGAGGGACGGGCATTTCTGGCCGGCGGTGACGTAGGGCGGTTCCACGATGCCGGTCCCGAGGCGGTGCATGTGGTGCGGGCTCTGATCGAGCCGCTGCACGACGCCATGAATACCCTCGCCAAGCTGCGGGCTCCGGTGCTCGCCAGTGTGCAGGGCGCAGCGGCAGGCGCGGGGCTGTCCATGGCGCTGGCTGCGGACCTGCTGATCGCCGCGGACGATGCCAAATTCTCCATGGCCTACAGCCGCATCGGCACCTCCCCAGACGGCTCCGCCACCTGGCATCTGCCGCGCATCGTCGGCCTGCGCAAAGCGATGGAACTGGCGCTCTTGTCCGAGACCATCGACGCGCAGGAAGCGCTGCGGCTGGGCATCGCCAACAAGGTGGTGCCGGCGGCCAGCCTCGCGGCGGAGACCGAGGCCCTCGCCGAGCGGATCGCATCGGGCGCCACGGCCGCGCTGGGGCGGATCAAGGCCCTGTTGCGGGCCTCGTTCGAGAACAGCCTGCCCGAGCAGCTGGATGCGGAGCGTGATGCCTTCGTCGCCAGCGCCTCCACCCGCGATTTCGCGGAAGGCGCGGCGGCCTTCGTCGCCAAGCGGATGCCGGTGTTCGAAGGCCACTGAGCGCAACGGCGCGGGGGAGCAGGTTCATGGAGATTACCGGACACGCCGCTGTCGTCACCGGCGCGGCATCGGGACTGGGCGCCATCACGGCGCGCACCCTGGCCGCGGCCGGCGCCAAGGTGGCGCTCTTGGATCGCGATCTGGCAGGCGCCGAACGGGTGGCGCAGGAGATCGGCGGGCGCGCCTTTGCCTGCGACGTGGCGGATGCGGCCAGCGCCGAAGCCGCCGTGGCGGCGGCGCGCGAGGCCCATGGCCCGGCGCGCATCCTGGTGAATTGCGCCGGCGTGGCGCCCGCCGGGCGTATCGTCGGGCGCAAGGGGCCGCAGCCGCTGGAGGACTTCCGCCGGGTGGTGGAGATCAATCTCATCGGCACCTTCAATCTGCTGCGGCTGGTGGCGGCGGGCGCCGTGGGGCTGGAGCCGCTGGCGCGGGGCGAGCGCGGGGTGATGATCAACACCGCTTCCATCGCCGCGTATGATGGCCAGATCGGCCAGCCGGCCTATGCCGCCTCCAAGGCCGGCGTGGCGGGGCTGACATTGCCGGCAGCGCGGGAGTTCGCCAGCGTCGGGATCCGGGTGGTGGCGATTGCACCCGGCATCTTCGCCACGCCCATGATGCTGTCCATGCCGCAGGAGGTGCAGGACAGCATCGGCGCCACGGTGCCGTTCCCTCCGGGGCTGGGCGCGCCGGAGGATTATGCGGCCCTGGTGCTGCATATCATCGGCAACCCGATGCTCAATGGCGAAGTGATCCGCCTCGACGGCGCTCTGCGCATGGCGCCGCGCTGATCGCTCGCCCGCGCCTGGTCCCTAGCGGATCGGCGGCGCGAACTGCAGGCCGCCGTCGCGGGCGAGGCGATTGAGGCCGCGGGGGATCCCCAGCTTGGAGCTGTTGCCGAGGTTGCGTTCAAACACCTCGCCATAATTTCCCACGCCGCGCACGATGCGGACCACCGCTCCCGGCGCCAGGCCGAGAGCCTGGAACGTGTCCCGGTCCGAAAGCAGGTCCTGGACGGCGGGGACCTGCGAGGTCGTGGCGGCATCCAAGGTGGCGGCGGAGATACCGAGGGTTTCGGCCGCGACCATGGCCAGGTGCGTCCATCGCACGATCAGGAGCCACTGGTCGTCGCCTTGGCGAACCAGGGGGCCCAGGGGTTCTTTGGAAATGATCACGTCCGCGATCATTTGCTGGGTCGGCGCCGCCATGAGACGACGCAGGGCATAGAGTTGCGATACGTCGCTGGTGATGGCATCGCACCAGTTCCCTTCGTAGGCCTTGATGAGGGCGCCGGGGCCGGAGACAGACACCACTTCGATCGCCATGTCGCGGGCTTCGAAATAATCCGTGGCGTAGACGTCATGGGTCGTGCCGCTCTGCACACAGACATGGCTGCCGGCCAATCGCTCGACGGTGAGGATCCCGCGCTCCCCGCGGGACAGAAATCCCTGCCCGTCGAAATAGGTGATGGCGGCGAACTGCAGCTTCAGTTCGGCCTCGCGGCTGAGCGTCCAGGTGGAGTTGCGCGACAGGAGATCGATGGCGCCGCTCTGCAAGGCGGTGAAGCGGGTGTTGGCGTCCACCGGCACAAACCGAACTTTTTGCGGATCCCCCAGAACCGCAGCGGCGACGGCGCGGCAGAAGTCCACGTCGAATCCGATCCAGGCGCCGCGCCCATCCTGGGAGGCAAATCCCAGCAGCCCCGGATTCACACCGCACACCAGGACCCCGCGGTCCTGCACCGCCTTGAGCGTTGGCGGCTGCGATGTCTGGGGCGGGGCGGCCTGTGTTGCGTCTCCCCCACACCACGCCATGAGGACCGTGGCGAGAAGCGGGACGATCGCCGCAACCCGCGGACGCCGGAACGGGGAGGTGAGGGGCACGGCGACTCCGTCGGAACCCTGAGATCGGGTCCCGCACGGTAAGGAGGATGGTTATACCGCGCAACGGCGAAAATTGACCGCTCAAGCCGGGAGGTCATGATAATCTACAAGATCGATTGACTATGATCTAATTTCACGGGAGAATAAAATAAAATAGCGTAGTGGAGATGTGAAATGTCTGCATCCGTGAGCCGGCAGCCGTGGCGCGACTGGGTTCTGTTTGCCGCGGCCTATGGTGTGATCATGGGCACGATCCTGTTCGCCTATCCGCCGACGCAGTTGGCATCGCGCGATGCTGCGCCGGTTGGTCAAGCGATCACGGTGCACTGATTTCGGGCGGGGCCGCCTGCGGTGGCCTGCCAGGGCGCGCAGCCGCATGCGCCGTACATCGAGCAGCGCCGCCAACCTGAATTGTCAGTGTTTTCAATAGCCTGAGGCGCGCCGTCATGCCCCGCGCGCGGCCGCGATCAACGCGGCCGGCGGCTCAACGGTCCAGGGCAATCGCCTGGTTATTGTCCGACAGAACGCCCGTGTAGCGATTCGGCCCGGCCGGCTGGAGGCGGGCGGTGACCTTGCCCACATGGTCCTGCAGCACGATATCCGAGCCCATCATGTCCCAGCCCTTGGTCATGAAGATTTCACTGGGACAGGACACATCCGCCCGGGCGGCGAGGCCGCTCATGCCGCGGTCGGTGGTCAACGTTACGGGGCAGGTATGCTGGCCGCTGTCCCACGCCAGGGTCCAGGCGCCGGAGAGCTGATCGCGGGTGCTGCCGGCCGCATAGGCATTGCCGGCGGGGTTCACCGGCGGCGGGGTCAAGGGCACGTTGGAGGCGACGCTGCGCGGGGTTACGGCGGCGCCGGCGCTCGCGGCGCTGGCACCGGTCGAGGCGGGAGACGGGGCCGCGGAAGCGATGGGGGGCGGCGGAGGAACCGGGGCGCTTTCCACCGAGGCGGTGGGGGCGGACAGAACGCGCTGCTGCTCCGCAACGGTCGGCTTGGTCCCGAAGCCGTCGAGCTCGGTGCTGCAGGCGGCCAGGGAGATGGCACTCAGCAGCACGGCCCCAACGGGTAACACCTTCATTCACACAACTCCGCACGTCGCCGCCGCTGCGCCGGGTGAACCCGCGCCATTCCCACAGGGAATGTAGGCTCAAAGGGTTACCGGCGCCTTTCAACGTTCGGAACAGAAACGACCGTCCCTTGCTTGGCGCAGTTTCCTTTAGATCATGGCGAGAGGATGACCCCAGGCCCGTTTTCGGCGCCCGCCGGCGGGTCCGCAGGCGTGCAGTGCATGGACGCTGTGGCCGCGGCGCGCTATGTGGGCGGTCGGTCCATGGACCCGCATCCGCCTTTCCCCGCAGGAGAATCTCATGTCTCAGACGCTTGATCCGCAGACGCTGACCGTCGTCGTCACCGGGGCCACTTCGGGCATTGGGGCGGCGACGGTGCGACGCTTCGCCTCCGTGGGCAGCAAGGTGGTCGCCATGGGCCGGCGGGCGGATCGGCTCGAGGCTTTGGCTGCGGAATACCCCGGTTTGATCCACTCTGTCGTATTGGACGTGCGCGACTACGCCGCCACCGAGCGCGCCTTCGCCGACCTGCCGCAAGACTTCAGCGATTACAACGTGGTGTGCGCCAATGCCGGGCTGGCGCTGGGGCTGGAGCCGGCCCAGGAGGCGCACATCGCCGATTGGGACACAATGATCGACACGAATATCACCGGATTGACGTACACGGTGCGGGCCGCGCTGCCCGGCATGGTCAAGCGGGGCCAGGGCCATGTGGTATTCACCGGCTCGGTGGCCGGCGACTATCCCTATCCGGGCGGCAATGTGTACGGCGCCACCAAGGCCTTCGTGAAGCAGTTCGCACTGAACTGCTGGGCGGACCTGGCCGGTACCGGCGTGCGGGTGACCAATATCGAGCCCGGCCTCACCGAGACCGAATTCTCCCTCGTGCGGTTCCGCGGCGATGATGCCAAGGCGGACAAGATCTATGAAGGCACCGCCCCGATGACCGGCGAGGATATCGCCGAGCAGGTGTTCTTCGCCGCCACCTTGCCGCGGCATGTGGTGGTGCTGCGGATCCAGGCCATGGCTGCCCAACAGGGCTTCAGCCCGTTCAGCATCAAGCGCGGCTGATGGCCGGCGCGCCGCCACGGCCGCACCGGGCGCGGGCCGCGGGCGCGGCGGTCCGCCGGCGCGGCCTGCCGGGGAGGGCGGTCCGGTGAACCTGCCCAACCTCATCACCCTGGGCCGGTTGCTGATCGTCCCGGTGGTGGTCTGGGCGATCAGCGCCGATGAGCCCCTGCTGGCCTTGACCCTGTTCGTGGTGGCCGGGCTGTCGGATGCCGTGGACGGCTTCATCGCCCGGCGCTTCGGCCTGCGCACGGAGCTCGGCGCCTATCTGGATCCGCTCGCCGACAAGGCGCTGCTGGTGTCGATCTATGTCACCCTGGCGGTGGCCGGCATGATCCCCCGCTGGGTGGCCATTGCAGTGGTCTCGCGCGATGTGATGATCGTCGGCGCCATCATGCTCTCGCTGGTCATGGCGCGCCCGGTGGCGATCCGGCCGCTGGTGATTTCCAAGGTCAATACGGCGATGCAGATCGCCTTTGCCGCTTTGGTGCTGGCGCGCGCGAGCTTCGATCTCAGCCTTGAGCAGCCCTTCCGCCTGGGGTTGGTGGGAGTCGGGCTCTTGACGGGGCTTTCCGCGGCTGCCTATCTCGCGGCATGGACACGCCACATGGCACGTTGAGCCGCCGTCGGGCCGTTCGCGCTGCCCCGGCCGGCACCGGGGGATGCAGACCATGAAGCTTCAGGGACAGCTGCGCTTCTGGATCGGCGCGCTGGTGGTCCTGGTGTTCGTCACCTGGGTGCTGCGCGCCATCCTGCTGCCCTTCGTCATGGGCACCGCCATCGCCTATTTCCTCAATCCGCTGGTGCAGCGGCTGAACCGGATCGGGGTCGGCCGCATTCCCGCGACCATCGTCATGGTAGGCCTGCTGTTGCTGGTGGTGTTTCTGCTGCTGCTGGTGGTGCTGCCGCTGTTCACCAGCCAGCTGTTCGAATTCATCCAGAACCTGCCCTCCTATGTCTCGCGCCTCCAGGGGCTGCTGACGGAGGAGAATCGGGAATGGGTGGGCGAGTTCTTCGGCACCCGCCTGCCGGACATCCAGCGCTCGCTGTCCGAGATCATGTCCCAGGGCGTGACCTATCTGCTGGGCCTGCTCACCTCCATCTGGTCCGGCGGGCAGGCGCTGCTGTCGGTGTTCGCGCTGGTGGTGGTGACCCCGGTGGTGGTGTTCTACGTGCTGTGCGACTGGGACAATATGGTGGATACGGTGGATTCCTGGATCCCCCTCCACCAGCGCCCGGTGGTGCGGCGGCTCGGCCGGGAGATGGATCTGGCGGTGGCCGGCTTTGTGCGCGGCCAGGCGCTGGTCTGCCTGCTGCTGGGCAGCTATTACGCCATTGCGCTGGGCATGGCGGGGCTGAATTTCGGCTTCCTGATCGGCATCGTCTCCGGCCTCATCACCTTCATTCCCTATGTGGGCTCGCTGACCGGGCTGGTGCTGGCCATGGGGGTCGCCATCGTGCAGTTCTTCCCCGACTGGACCATGATCGGCACCATCTTCGGCATCTTCATCGTCGGCCAGACCATCGAGGGCTATGTGCTGTCCCCGAAGCTGGTGGGCGACAGCATCGGCGTGCATCCGGTGTGGCTGATGTTCGCGCTGTTTGCCTTCGGCTATGTGTTCGGCTTCGTTGGGCTGTTGCTGGCGGTGCCGCTCACCGCCGCGGTGGGGGTGCTGGTGCGCTTCGGCTTCCGGCAATATTTCCACAGCACGCTCTATACCGGCGCGGAAGAGCGCACCGACGAGCCGGTGGCGGGACCGCACTGACCATGAGCGGCCGCGACACCTCGTCTCGCCAATTGCCC
Source organism: Azorhizobium sp. (assembly GCA_965227945.1). Lineage (GTDB taxonomy): Bacteria > Pseudomonadota > Alphaproteobacteria > Rhizobiales > Xanthobacteraceae > Azorhizobium. The sequence goes on from CBDDGQ010000006.1 coordinate 2,533,119, forward strand.
CTGGACCTGCCCGCGTCTGCCGCCATGCAGCGGGAGGACTTTATGGGCGCGCCCGGCAATGCGGCGGCCCTGGCTCTGATCGACGCCTTTCCCGATTGGACCGCGAAGGTGGTGTGCCTGGTGGGCCCGGCGGGCAGCGGCAAGAGCCATCTGGCCGCGGTGTTCGCCGCCAAGGCGGCTGCGGTGACGGTCAAGGCGGCGGCGCTCACCCGCGCCGCGGTGCCCGAGGCGCTCGCGCATGGGGCGCTGGTGGTGGAGGATCTGGAGCCGGGCAGCTTCGACGAGGCCGCCCTGTTCCATCTGTTGAACCTCGCCCGCGAGCAGGACGCGTTCGTCCTGCTGACGGCGCGCACATCTCCGGCGCTCTGGCCGCTGGCCACGGCCGATCTGGCCTCGCGCCTGCGGGCGCTGCCCAAGCTGGAGCTGGCGCCGGCCGATGATCCCTTGCTGGCGGCGGTGCTGGTGAAGCTGTTCTCCGACCGGCAGATCGCGGTGGACGATGCCACGGTGCAATTCCTTCTGCGGCGCATGGAGCGCTCGGTGGAGGGGGCGCAGGCGGTGGTGCAGGCCATCGACCGCGCCGCGCTGGCGGCGCAGCGGCCGGTGACGCGGGCGCTCGCCGCCCAGGTGCTGCGGGCGCAGGGGCCGTCGAGCGCAGCGGGTGCGCCGGACGACGAGGACGCCTGAGGGCGGCGGGCGGGGCGGCGATCGGGCGCCCGGATCTTGCCGTTTCACCCCCCACCCCGACCCTCCCCCGCAAGGGAAGAGGGGGGGCGCGGCATGCGGGATGATGCGCGCCCCGCGAGATTTGCACGCGGAATAGCTATTCAGCCAGATGTGCATGCGCAACGGTCGTCCATAAAGCGCGTCACCCCGGCCTGCGACTGGCAGAACCCTCCCCTTGCGGGGGAGGGCAGGGAGGGAGGTGAAACGGCCGGGGTGGGAGAATCCTATGGCATGGGCCTCTTGGCGCGAGGGCGAAACGGCTCGGGCCACGGCACAGCCCGGCCATGGCCCACCTCGGAAACCCTTGGCGCCAAGCCCCCCGCGCGGGATAAGTCGTGGCAACGGACACTGCGGGGCGCCACCGGACCAGATCGGTCGTCACCGCTGTCACAACGCGCGTTCATGGCCGTCATAGAGTAGTCATGGTAGGCGGCCATGGTCCGGCCGAAACGGGGGACCCCATGATGAGTGCGAACGAAACCGCAGCTTTCGCCGTGGTGCAGGACACGGTGTCCGACACGCTGTCCGATGCGGCGCCCGACGCCGTGTCCGCGGACACTGGATTGGCGGGTTCGCCGCAGCGCTTCATCAATCGGGAAATCTCCTGGCTGCACTTCAATCGCCGGGTGCTGGAAGAGGCTTCCAACCGCAGCCATCCGCTGCTGGAGCAACTGCGCTTCCTGTCCATCTCCGCCAACAATCTCGATGAATTCTTCATGGTGCGGGTGGCCGGCCTGAAGGAGCAGCTGCGCGAGCGCGTGACGACCCCCAGCCCCGACGGCCTGCTGCCCGGCGAGCAATTGACCCGCGTGGTGGCCGAAGCCGGCACCCTGATCTTCGATCAGCAGGCCCGCTGGCTGGAATTGCGCGCCGACCTGGCCGACGTGGGCATCGTGCTGGTGGATGGCGCCGATGTCAGCGCCGACGATCTGACCATGCTGGAAACCCATTTCCTGCATCATGTCTTCCCGATCCTGACCCCGCTGGCCATCGATCCGGCCCATCCCTTCCCCTTCATCCCCAACCTCGGCTTCTCGCTGGCGCTCCAATTGGTGCGCCAGACCGACGGGCGCGGCATGACCGCGCTGATCCGCATCCCCGCCAAGGTGGAGCGCTTCATCCGCCTGCCGGAGCGCGAGGCGGGCGTGATGCGCTTCATCACCCTGGAGCAGATGACCACGCTGTTCATCGGCCGCCTGTTCCCCGGTTATGCGGTGAAGGGGCAGGGCGTGTTCCGGGTGATCCGCGACAGCGATCTGGACATCGAGGAGGAGGCCGAGGATCTGGTCCGCCTGTTCGAGACCGCGCTGAAGCAGCGCCGCTATGGCGAGGTGATCCGCATGGAAGCGGATGCCGGCATGCCGGACGAGCTGCGCAACTTCGTCGCCCGCGAGCTGGACGTGCAGGACGACGAGATCTTCGTGGTCAAGGGCGTGCTCGCGCTCAACGAATTTTCCCAGCTGGTCTCGGTGGACCGGCCGGACCTGAAGTTCGCCGCCTACAATGCGCGATTTCCCGAGCGCATCCGCGACCATGGCGGCGACTGCTTCCTCGCCATCCGCGAGAAGGACATCCTGGTTCACCACCCCTATGAATCCTTTGATGTGGTGGTTCAGTTTCTCCGTCAGGCTGCTCGCGACCCTAACGTCGTCGCCATCAAGCAGACCCTCTACCGCACCTCCTCCGACAGCCCCATCGTGAAGGCGCTGGCGGAAGCGGCGGAAGCCGGCAAGTCGGTGACCGCCCTGGTGGAATTGAAGGCCCGCTTCGACGAAGAGGCCAACATCCGCTGGGCGCGCGATCTGGAGCGCGCCGGCGTGCAGGTGGTGTTCGGCTTCATCGACCTGAAGACCCATGGCAAATTGTCCATGGTGGTGCGTCGGGAAGGGCCGAATCTCGCCACCTACTGCCATGTGGGCACGGGCAATTATCACCCCATCACCGCCCGCATCTATACCGACCTGAGCTTCTTCACCGCCGACCCAGTGATCGCCCAGGACGTGGCGCGGATCTTCAACTTCATCACCGGCTATGCCCAGCCGGGCGAACTGGACGCCATGGCGGTCTCCCCCGCCACCCTGAAGCCGCGCATCATGGGCCACATCGCCGATGAGATCGCCTTCGCCAAGGCCGGCCGCCCGGCCGCCATCTGGCTGAAGTGCAACTCGCTGGTGGATCCGGAGATCATCGACGCGCTCTATGCCGCCTCGGCGGCGGGCGTGAAGGTGGATTGCATCATCCGCGGCATCTGCTGCCTGCGGCCGGGCATCCCCGGCCTCAGCGAGAACATCCGGGTGAAGTCCATCGTCGGGCGCTTCCTGGAGCACAGCCGGATCTATTGCTTCGGCGCCGGCCACGGCCTGCCGCACCCCAAGGCGATCGTCTACATCTCCTCGGCCGACCTGATGACGCGCAATCTCGACCGCCGGGTGGAGACGCTGTGCCCCATCACCAACCCGACGGTGCACGAGCAGGTGCTCGACCAGATCATGGTCGCCAATCTTATCGACAACGAACAGAGCTGGTGGGTGTTGCCCGACGGCTCCTCCGAACGCATAGTCCCGGCGCCGGGCGAAGAGTCGTTCAACGCCCATCGTTACTTCATGACAAATCCGAGCCTGTCTGGACGTGGAAAGTCTCTCAAGGATTCTTCGCCGCGCAGTCTCCTCGTCCGACGCTAGGGACGGTGATCGACTGGGCCTCTCCACCTTGATGGCGGGGGAAGGGCCAGTCGCGGTCATCGACATCGGGTCCAACTCGGTCCGCCTCGTGGTCTACGAGGCGGTGACGCGGGCCCCTGTTCCCTTGTTCAACGAGAAGGCGCTGTGCGGCCTCGGGCGGGAGGTGCTCTCCACCGGGCGCCTGCCGGAGGATGCCGTGCAGAAGGCCTTCTCCGCGCTGCGCCGCTTCCGCGGCCTGTGCGACGCCATGGGGGTCGCCAAGGTGCATGCTTTGGCCACCGCTGCGGCGCGCGATGCGGAGAACGGCCCGGCCTTCATCGCCGAATGCGAGGCCATCTGCGGCGCCCCCATCGAGATCCTCACCGGCCGCCGCGAGGCGGAGCTGGCCGCCTATGGCATCGTCTCCGGCGTCTATGAGCCGGACGGCGTGGTGGGCGATCTGGGCGGCGGCTCGCTGGAACTGGTGGATGTGAAGCGCCAGCAGGTGGGCGCCGGCATCACCTTGCCTTTGGGCAGCCTGGCGCTGCAGGACCGCTCGTCCAAGTCGCTCAACAAGGCGGACAAGATCGTCCGCGAGGCGGTGCGCGAGGCCCCGGTCCTCCCCGACATGGCGGGCCGCACCTTCTATGCGGTGGGCGGCACCTGGCGGGCGCTGGCGCGGTTGCACATGTTCCAGCGCGGCTATCCGCTGCATGTGATGCACGGCTATCGCCTGCCCGCCAAGGAAGCCCTGGAGTTCACCCGCATCGTCCATCGCGCCGATGCGGAGGCCCTCGCGCATATCGAGGCGGTCTCCAATGCCCGCCGCCCGCTTCTCGCCTATGGCGCGCTGGTGTTGGAAAATGTGGTCCGCGCCGGCCGCCCGGCGGAGGTGGTGATCTCCGCGCTGGGCGTGCGCGAAGGCCTGCTCTATGCGCTGCTCTCCCCCGAGCAGCGGGCCCTCGACCCCCTGCTGGAAGCCGCCCAGGAGCTGAACATCCTGCGCTCTCGCTCGCCGCAACATGGCGAGCAGCTGGTGGCCTGGACCAATGCCTTCTTCGCCTCCTCGCCGGCGCTGGAGGAAAGCGCCGAGGAGACCCGGCTGCGGGCGGCCTCCTGCCTGCTGTCGGACATCGCCTGGCGCGCGCATCCGGACTATCGCGGCGAGCAGAGCCTGAACATGATCGCCCATGCGGCGGTGGTGGGCATCGACCATCCCGGCCGCGCCTATGTGGCCCTGGCGGTCTATTTCCGCCACATGGGCCTGGGCGAGGACGAATATGCCCCGCGCATCCTGGAGCTGGTGTCGTCCGGCATGCTGGACCGGGCGCGCATCCTCGGCGCCGCCATGCGGGTGGCCTATATCCTGTCCGCCGCCATGCCCGGCATCCTGCCGCGCACGCCCATGGTGGTGACGGGGGACACCCTCACCCTCACGGTGCCGGCGGAGCTGGCCAATCTGGTGAACGACCGGGTGCAGTCCCGGCTGCGCCAGCTGGCGCGCCTGATCGGCCGCGAGCCGGTGCTCACCTTCGCCTGAGGCGGCCCGGTGCGGGGGTGCATCCCGACAAAAAGCGGCGGGAGGCGTTTGCCTCCACGCGCGGGCTCGGAGTAGGGTGACAGGGTGTCTATGCGCCTCCTCTCCCACCTCCTCAGCCGCTTCATCGCCAAGGGCCGCCTCACGGTGCGCACCCCCGATGGCGCCAGTTACACCTTTGGCTCGGGGGAGGGCGGGCCGGCGCTGACGGCCCGCTTCGCCGACGACCGGCTGGCGCGGGAGCTGTTCCTCAATCCCGAATTGAAGGCCGCCGAAGCCTATATGGACGGTCGCCTGACCTTCGAGGACGGCGGCACCATCTATGATCTGCTGCTGCTGTTCTCGGTGAACCGCAAGGGCCTTGCCGCCCATCCGGTGCAGAAGGGCCTGCGCAAGGTGTGGCGCGCCTTGCGCGGCCGCCAGCAGGCCAATCCTTTGGGCAAGGCAGCCGAGAACGTCAAAAGCCATTACGATCATCCGGCGGAATTCTATCGGCTCTGGCTCGACGAGAGCATGAGCTATTCCTGCGCCTATTTCGAACAGCCCGACGAGCCGCTGGAGGCGGCCCAGCGCAACAAGATGCGCCACATCGCCGCCAAGCTGAAACTCTCCCCCGGCATGCATGTGGCGGAGATCGGCTCCGGCTGGGGCGGCCTGGCCATCTATCTGGCCCAGACCTGCGGCGTCACCGTCTCGGGCATCAATGTCTCCCCCGACCAATTGGCGGAATCCCGCCGGCGGGCGGAAGCGGCCGGCGTGTCCGACAAGGTGCAGTTCATCGAGCAGGATTATCGCGAACTGACCGGCACCTATGACCGCGTGGTCTCCATCGGCATGATGGAGCATGTGGGGGTCAATCATTTCGACGATTACTTCACCACCCTGCGCGGCCTGCTGAAGCCCGGCGGCTTTGCCTTGGTGCATGCCATCGGCCGCATGTCGCCGCCGGGCACCACGGCGCCGTTCATCCGCAAGTACATCTTCCCCGGCGGCTATGTGCCGGCGCTTTCGGAGGTCATGGCCTCCACCGAGCGCACCGGCCTGTGGGTGGCAGACTGCGAGATCCTGCGCCTGCACTATTATTGGACCATCCGCGCCTGGCGGCACCGCTTCGAGGCCCGCCGCCCGGAAGTGGTGACCATGATGGGCGAGCGCTTCGCCCGCATGTGGGAATTCTATCTGGCGGCGGTGGAGCTGGGCTTCCTCAACGGCTCCAACATGGTGTTCCAGCTGCTGCTGAGCTCACACCGGGACGATGTGCCCGTGCGCCGCGACTACATGCTGGACCAGGAGCGGGCGCTGGAGCACAGCGAGGCCCGCCTGGGCTGAGGCCTTTGGGCCGAGGCCCTTGCCCGCGCCAAGGCGCGCGCGTGCTCTGAGGCTCCGTCTGCTGAGGCCCCCGCGGCGCGTGCGCGGCGGCGGGCGGCGCCGGCGTCAGCGCTCCACGGCCACCACGCGGCCCTGGTCCACGGCCAGCGCCAGACGGCCGGCCTTCAGGGCCAGCGCCCGCTCGCCGAACAATTCCCGCCGCCAGCCATGCAGCGCCGGCACAGGGGCGTCGTCGCTCACCGCGATGCGCTCCAGATCATCGGTGGTGGCGATCACCTTGGCGGCCACCGCATGCTGCTCGGCGGTCATGCGCAGCAGCACCTTCAACAATTCCACCGTGGCGGTGGCGCCATTGGGCAGCGGCTTGTCGCGCTCGATGCGCGGCAGCGTCTTGGGGTCGCGGGCGACCCCCTTCTTCACCGCCTCCAGCACCGCCTCGCCATAGCGCGAGCGCTCGAAGCCCTTGGGCAAAGAGCGCAGTTCCGCCAGCTTTTCGTGGGTCTGGGGCTGCTGGATGGCGATCTCGCCGATCACGTCATCCTTGATGATGCGCCCGCGCGGCAGGTCGCGGGCCTGGGCCTCGCGCTCGCGCCAGGCGGCCACTTCCGCCAGCACCGCCAGTTCCCGCGGCTTGCGCACGCGGGACTTCAGCCGCTCATACGCGGTTTCCGGATCCTGGCGATAGGTGTCGGCGGAGGTGAGGATGGTCATTTCCTCGCCCACCCAGTCGGTGCGGCCGCGCAGCTCCAGATCGCTCATCAGCTTCAGATAGACATCGCGCAGATGGGTGACATCGGCGATGGCATAAGTGAGCTGGGCCTGGGACAGCGGCCGGCGCGACCAGTCGGTGAAGCGCGAGGACTTGTCGATGGCATGCCCGGTGATGCGTTGGACCAGCTGATCGTAGGAAATGCTGTCGCCATAGCCCAGCACCATGGCCGCCACCTGGGTATCGAATACCGGGTGCGGGATGATGTTGGCCAGGTGCCAGACGATTTCGATGTCCTGCCGGCCCGCATGGAACACCTTCTTCACCCGCTCATTGGCCATGAGGGCGAAAAACGGCGTCAGGTCGAGACCCTCGGCAAGGGCATCGATGATGACGGCTTCATCCGGACTGGCGACCTGTACCACGCAGAGCTTCGGCCAGAAGGTCGTCTCACGCAGGAACTCGGTGTCGACGGTGACGAAGGCGTGGTGGGCGAAGCGTTCGCAGGCGGCGGCGAGGGCTTCCGTTGAAGTGATCGGATCCATGGCCCGGACCATAGCGGAACCACTGCGTGCCGCGAAAGAGCCTGATTGCTGTGCGCCCTAAGTTGTCACCTGCCCCGCCATCTTCCGCGCTTCGGTGGCGCCGCCCGGCCGCCCCAGCAGGAAGCCTTGAATGTGGCTGCAGCCTTCTGATTGCAGGATTTTCAGCTGATCCTCGGTCTCGATGCCCTCGGCCGTGGTTTCCAGGTCCAGCGCCTCGGCGAGCCGCATAAGGGCGGTCACGATGGCCCGGCTGTGCGAATCCTCACACAGCTGATTGATGAACGATCGGTCGATCTTGATTCGGTCGATGGGCAGCGAGCGCAGGTAGCCGAGCGAGGAATAGCCGGTGCCGAAGTCGTCCAGCGCGATGGTGATGCCCTGGGCGCGGAATTGCTCCAGCAGCGCGCGGACCATGCCGCCCTCGATCAGCAAGGTGGATTCGGTCAGTTCCAGTTCCAGGCGGTGGGGATCGAGCCCCGATCCCCGCAAGGCGTCGCGCACATGGTCGGCCACATGGCCGGAGCGGAATTGCAGGGGCGACAGGTTCACCGCCAGACGGACCTCCTCCGGCCAGTCCTTGGCGGCGCGGCAGGCTTCCGCCATCACCCAGGCCCCCAGCGGCAGGATCAGGCCGGTCTCCTCGGCGCAGGCGATGAACGTCTGCGGCGAGACGATGCCACGGGTGGGGTGGCGCCAGCGCAGCAGCGCCTCGAACCCCGCCAGGCGCCGGGTGGCAGCGACGAAGATGGGTTGATAAACCAGGAAGAACTGGCCGCTTTCCCAGGCTTCGCGCAGGTCCAGTTCCAGCGCGCGCCGGGCGATGGCCGCCCGCTCCATCTCGCGCTCGAACAGGCGCGCGAGCCCCCGCCCGTCGGCCTTGGCCTTGTAGAGGGCCAGATCCGCATTCTTCAGCAGTTCGGTCGCCGACGTGCCGTCCTCCGGCGCCATCACCACGCCGATGCTGCCGCCGGCGATGACCCGGTGGTCGCCGACGGTGATGGGCCGCGCGATGCGCTCGATGATGCGCTCCGCCAGGGCCAGAGCCTCGCCATCGTTGGCGGCTCTGGCCTGGATCAGGGCGAATTCGTCACCGCCCAGGCGGGCGAACACGTCTCCCGGCCCGGCTTCGGCGGCGATCCGCTTGGACACCGCCTGCAGCAACTGATCTCCCACCGCATGGCCGAGGGTGTCGTTGACGCTCTTGAAATAGTCGAGGTCGAGAAACAGCACGGCGAAGGGCGGCGCGGCCCGGCCCAGGGCCAGCATGGCGCTGAGGCGCTCGGCGAACAGCAGGCGGTTGGGCAGGCCGGTGAGATCGTCGTGGCGGGCGGCGTGATAGGCCGCGGCGGCGAATTGCGCCTGCGAGCGCAAATGCCGGATGGCGAGCACCACCGCCGTGGCGATGGCCAGGCAGATCAGCCCGGCGGCAATGGCGATGGGCACGGTCTGGATCCGCACCGAGCGGTCGATGGCCGCCATCGAATCGCTGACCGACACCACCAGCGGGAAATTCGCCAGTTGCTGCACCGCCACCAGGCGGGCGCGGTCGTCGATGAGCCCGGCGGGGGCGATGCCGTCCTCGGGCGCCTGGGCAATCAGGTACCGGGCGATGCGTTCGGCGGCGCCCGGCGTCGGCAAGGCGTCGCCGCTGCGGTGGGGGAAGCTCGCCAGACTGGCGCCGTCGTCGCGATACAAGGTGATGATCGCGTCGCGACCGAGCGAGATGGTGCCGTAGAACTGCTCGAAATAGCTCTGCTCCATGGCGCCCAGCACCAGGCCCAGGAAGGCGCCGTCGGGAGCGGTGAAGCGCTTGGCCAGATAGATGGTGACGGTGCCGGTGCCGCGGTTGGGCACCGGCTCGCTGACGAACACGTCCTGGTTCGACAGCACGCGCAGGGCCTGGAAATAGTCGCGATCGGCCACATTGACGCTGGGCACCGGCCAGAAGCGTGAGAAATTCAGCAGCTTGCCGTTCTGGTCGATCACCGTGACCGCATCCACGAACGGCAGGCCGCTGATCTTCTCCCGCAGCACCTGGTGGATGTCGAACCCGGACATCAGGGCGGCCAGGGCCTGGGGACCGTCCACGCCGCCGGCCTTGACCCGCTCGATCACCCCGGTCTGCACCAGTTGCAGGGATTGCAGCGCGCGGTCGCTTTGCTCGGCGAGGGTCAAAGCGAGGTTCTGCAGTTCGCGGCGGCGGTCGGAGACCGCATGGTCGCGCACGCTCAAGGTGAGCAGCACGGCGCACACCAGCACGATCAACGCCAGGGCAGCCCCAAAGAGCGCCAGCGTTGATCCGCTACCAGGGCCATATTGGCTCGAGCGGTCTTCGGACGTTTCCGCCGTTGCAGCGGACCGGAAGATCATTCGTGCCCCTCAGCCATCAAACGCGATCGTAGGATACACACGTTGACGGTTCGGCCAAACCCGCGCCGCGGGGGCGCGGCCCGGCGGGGCTCGCTTGACAAGGCGCGGATCGCATGCACCTTCCCGGCGACCCGGCGCCAGCCTTTGTGGCACATGCCGGCGCCTCCTGTTTACCGTGTTGTCCGAAAGGCCGTCCGCCATGCACCGCTATCGCACCCATACCTGCGGCGCGCTCACCGATGCCCAGGTGGGCGACACCGTGCGCCTGTCGGGCTGGTGCCATCGCATCCGCGACCATGGCGGCGTGCTCTTCGTCGATCTGCGCGACCATTACGGCCTGACCCAGGTGGTGCTGGATCCCGACAGCCCCGCCTTCCAGCAGGCCGAGAAGATCCGCGCGGAATGGGTCGTGCGGGTAGACGGCCGGGTGCGCCTGCGCCCCGAGGGCACGGAGAATACCGATTTGCCCACCGGCCGGATCGAGCTCTATGCCACCGACCTGGAAGTGCTGGGCGCCTCCGCCGAGCTGCCCATGCCGGTGTTCGGCGACCAGGAGTATCCGGAGGAAACCCGCCTCAAGTACCGCTTCCTGGATCTGCGCCGGCAGAAGATCCACGACAACATCATGAAGCGCGGCCAGATCATCGACGGCCTGCGCGCCCGCATGAAGAGCCAGGGCTTCTTCGAGTTCCAGACCCCAATCCTCACCGCCTCCTCGCCGGAAGGCGCGCGCGACTTCCTGGTGCCTTCGCGCATCCATCCCGGCAAGTTCTATGCGTTGCCGCAGGCGCCGCAGCAGTACAAGCAGCTCATCATGATGAGCGGCTTCGACCGCTATTTCCAGATCGCCCCCTGCTTCCGCGACGAGGACCCCCGCGCCGACCGCCTGCCGGGCGAGTTCTATCAGCTCGACCTGGAAATGAGCTTCGTGGAGCAGGAAGACGTTTTCGCGGCCGTGCAGCCGGTGATCACCGGCGTGTTCGAGGAGTTCGCCGACGGCAAGCCCGTCACCAAGGACTGGCCGCGCATTCCCTATGCGGAGGCGCTGCGCAAGTATGGGTCGGACAAGCCGGACCTGCGCAACCCGCTGGTGATGCAGGATGTCTCCGAGCATTTTCGCGGCTCGAACTTCAAGGTGTTCGCGCGCATGCTGGAAGACCCGAAGAACCAGGTGTGGGCCATCCCCGGCCCCACCGGCGGTTCGCGCGCCTTCTGCGACCGCATGAACTCGTGGGCACAGGGCGAGGGCCAGCCGGGCCTGGGCTACATCATGTGGCGCGAGGGCGGCGAGGGCGCAGGACCGCTGGCCAACAACATCGGCCCCGAGCGCACCACCGCCATCCGCGAAGCCCTCGGCCTGAAGGAGGGCGATGCCGCCTTCTTCGTGGCCGGCGATCCGGCCAAATTCTACAAGTTCGCCGGCCTTGCCCGCACCAAGGTGGGCGAGGAGCTGAAGCTCATCGATACCGAGCGGTTCGAACTGGCCTGGATCGTCGACTTCCCCTTCTACGAATGGTCGGAGGAGGAGAAGAAGGTCGACTTCTCCCACAATCCCTTCTCCATGCCGCAGGGCGGGCTCGAGGCGCTCAAGAGCCAGGATCCGCTCACCATCAACGCCTTCCAGTATGACATCGCCTGCAACGGCTTCGAGATCGCCTCGGGCGGCATCCGCAACCATCGCCCCGAGACCATGGTGAAGGCGTTCGAACTGGCCGGCTATGACGAGGCCACCGTGATCGAGCGCTTCGGCGGCATGTATCGCGCCTTCCAGTACGGTGCCCCGCCCCATGGCGGCATGGCGGCGGGCATCGACCGCATGGTGATGCTGCTGTGCGGCGTGTCCAATCTGCGCGAGATCTCGCTGTTCCCCATGAACCAGCAGGCGGTGGACGTGCTCATGGGCGCCCCCTCCGAGGCGACGCCGAAGCAGCTCAAGGAGCTGCACATCCGCAACGCGCTGCCGCTGAAGTAGCCGCCGCCGGGGCGGCTCCGGCCGCCCCGTTCAAGCGATGGCGGCGGCCGGGGCATCGGGCGCCAGCGTCTGCCGGTTGCGAAAGCGTGGCCGCAGCGCCAGGAAGGGGCGTTCCACATAGCGAAATGAGAGCATGGCCACCGGATAGGAAGCCATCGCCAGCAGGAAGGTGCCCGTCCCCGACAGGCCAGGCCAGGCGCTGGCCCCCAACATCAGGATGGGGAAATGCCACAGGTACCAGCCGTACGAGATGCGGCCGGTATAGGTGAGTGGGGGCAGTGACAACACTCGTCTCAGCCAGCCGTCCTGCTGGACGGCGGCGATCAGCCAAGCGGCGCACAGGGCGTTCACCGTCAGCACCACGGTCTGGGTCAGCAGGAAGTAATGCTGCATGGTCAGCATCACCAGCGCCAGCAGCGCCAGCGGGATAGGCGCGCCGAGCCGCAACTGGCGCAAGGCCGGTCCATGCAGCGGCCGCAGCGCGAGCAGGCAGCCGATCAGCATCGAATCGCAATGGGTGTCGAAGCCATTATAGGTGCGCCCCGAGCTGGATCCAGTGAAGGCCAGATAGCAGCGCCAGGACACCACCAGAACCAGCGCGCCTGTCACCCAGGCCACCGGCCGCCGGGTCCAGATCAGCAGCAGGGTCGCCGGCCACAGAAGATAGAATTGTTCCTCCATGGACAGCGACCACATGTGGCCCATAACGTCCTGGGGCAGCCATTCGAACGCGCGGCTCCAGTTCATCATATAAACGGCCGAGATGGCGCTCGCCTGCAGGATGCCTAGCGCCTGCGCCGGCTCGCTTTCGAATGCCATCCGCACCAGCTGGAACAGCAGCAGAGCACAGAATGCCGGCACCAGCCGCAGCGCCCGGCGGATGTAGAAATTGCGGAAACTCAACGTGCCCGTGGTGCGGATCTCTTCGGCCAGTAGGCGGGTGATGAGATAGCCGCTGAGGACGAAGAAAATGTCGACCCCCGCCCAGCCGCCGACGATGATCCCGGGAAAGGCGTGAAAGAACACCACGGGGATAATGGCCAGGGCACGGATGCCGTCGAGAGCGGGTTCATGCTTCATCGTGCCGCCGTCCTTCCCCCATGGTGGCAGAGTCGGTGCCGCCCGATGGCGACGGCAGGAGCGCCAACCCGTTGCCACGCCGCGGCTGTCACCTTTTCTCGGGGATCAGTCCAGGGTTCAACAAAAATCGCCGCCCATGACCTGAGACCGTGGACCGCCGCCGCGCCGGGCGCGGGGGGCTGTCCGCGTGTCTGCGCTTTGCGGCATGATCTATCCATGTGTTTGAGCGCGTCGTGGGCCAGCCCCCGGAGCGGCGTCGCATAAAAGGGCACTAAGCCGCGCGCTGCGGCGGGCGTTCGTGCAGGAGATAGCCCGCGCCGCGGTGGCAGGCGGTGCCGCGGGTGATGCTCCACCCGTCATGGCGCCCACCCGCATGGGCCTCGAATGCCCAGCCGTCGCCGGTGGTCCGGGTGAGCTGCAGGACGTGGGCGCCATAGGTCACGGTCACGGCGAAGGCAGAGCCGGCGTGGTCGCGGATGAATTCGGACAGAGGGGCGGCGCCATGCGGCGTGCCCAGCTCCATGCGGTGCAGATCTCCGGCCGCCGGGCAGCTGTGGCCCTGGCCACCGGACGGCGCAGAAATCAAAAGGACGCCGAGTAGACTCTCGTCGCCGTTCAGCAAGACAAAGTTCATTCGTTAAAGCCTCCCCAAGGGGACTGCTGTCTTTAACGCCACAACCTGTAGTAATGTTCAGATTGAACTTCGCCTTGATTTACGGCGCTGCGGTCGCCGTGATGGTGAAGGTGCCCAGCGCCGCCAGAATATCGCCGAGGGTCAGCAATTGCATCACCGGCACCGGCTGCTTGGGCGTGAGGGTCACCGTCAGCGTGCCAGGGCTCTTGACGAAGGCGGCCACCGCATCGCCCACGCCGGCGGCGTCGGGCGCCACGGTGGACGCATCCTTGGCCGCCTGCTGGATGCCGGAGATCACTTCCGCCCGCAGATCCTCCGGCTCCACCCCCACCGCATCGGCCTGCTGCTTCAGCATCAGATCGGCAATGCCGAGATTGGTGAGGACCAGGGTGACCGGGCCGGCGGTCGCCTCCTGCAGCGCCAGGAAGGCGCCGGCCGGGTCCTCGAAGGCGCTGCGCGGCACCTTGTCGAGCCGGGCGTCCACCCGCAGCGAGAAGGCCTTCTCCACTTCGGTCAAGGCGGGCGCCAGGGTCAGGGTGTGGGCGTTCGCGTCATAGGCCAGGTCCAGCTGCATGGAGACGGTGGCCTTGTCGATGCCGGCGGCCACCAGATAGCTGAAGGGCTCGCCATCTTCCGAGGAGATGGGACCGCTCGCCCGGGTGAGCTTCACCTTGGCCCAGGTGGGCAGGCTGCCGACAAAGTCGCCCCAGCTCACCGAGAGCCCCTCGAGGGTCACCGGCACGCCGCTGGCGTCCTGCGGCGCGCTCACTCCTTCCAGTTCCAGACCCTTGACGATGCGGAACAGGCCGAAGGCGGTGTCGAGGGTGGGCTGGTTGTCGTTCTTGGCGGTCTGGGCGGTGAGCCGCAGCAGGGCGTCGAGCGAGAAGCCGTGGATCGCCGTCCGCTTCATGGTCAGCGGGCGCTGGTCCGGCGTGGCGCCGGTCAGGCCCTCCATGCTGAAGGTCTCCAGCGTGCCGCCGCTGAAGCCCTCCAGGCGCATCGCGGCGAGCTTGGCGGTGCCGGTCTTGTCGGTGACCGCAATGTCGGTCAAGGCCACCTGTCCGACGCTGATGCCGGCGAGGGCCTCGGCCGCCAGGGTCAGCAGGCGGGCGGTGTCGTCCGGCCCCAGCGGCGTGGTGCGCTGGGCCAGCGCGCTCAAGGCATCCAGGCGCTGGAACGACAGGTCCACGGGATTGATCGCCACCCGCTCCACGGCCACGGCGCCGACGCTGACGGCGGGGCCGTTCTCCTGGGTGAGCTTGTACGGCCCGGTGGTGATCTTGGCATAGACCGGCTGATAGGTGGTGGTCTTGGGCTCGGCGTCGGTCAGGGCGCGGATGGGCGCGGTGTCGATGCCGGAGGCGCGCAGCGCGCTGATATCGCCAGTGGTGGACTCGGCGGTGGGGCCGATCATGGTCTTGGTGGCGAAGGTGATGCGGTCTAGCGTCACTTCGGCGATCCGCCCCTCGGCAATGCCGGAAATCTTCAGGCCGCGATAGGTCACATCCACCGGCTGGGCCAGGCCGGTGACGCTGGGCGCGCCCGCATCCGGCGTGGCGCGGCCGGTCAATTCGGGCACCGTGAGGCTGTCGGCGCGCACGGCTGCGAAATGCAGCAATGCCTGGCGCAGCACCGGATGCTGGCCATTGCCGGGCGACAGCGGCAGCAGCCGGTCCGGCCCGCTGTAATTGTCGATGCGCCCCTGCGGCACGCTATAGGCGAGGGTGGCGCCAGGGGCCACGACGCCCTTGGCGGTCACCGCCAGCCCGGCGAATTCGATGCGCGCTGCCTGGATGGTGCCGCCGGAGGGCGACGTGATGCCGCTGGCCACCAGCTTGTCCAGCTTCACCGTGCCGGCGCCGTTGGGGGCGGCAATGTCGATGCCGGTGATGGTGAGCACCCGGCCGGAGAGGTCGAAGGCGACGTCTCCATAGCGCGCCTGGGCCCCCTCCTGGCGCAGCGCCGCGAACACCGCGTCCACGTCGCCACGGGCGCGCACCTGCACATAATGGGTGAAGCCGAAATAGCCGCCGACCCCCAGGATCGCCAGCACCACCACTGCAATGATGAGCTTCTTCATGACGACCGCCTCCGAGGCTGTGATCCAGTGTCTGTAACCCGCGGCCCGGTGGACGCGGGGTGAAATTGTGCCCCCGGCCCGTGACATCCCCGGCCGTGGGGGCTACGTTGCCGCCCCAAACGGCAAGACCGCTGTAGTGAGAGAGGCTTGGGGGAGGACATGGCGTCAAACATGTCGAATATATCCGAGGATCTGAAATCCGGCGCGCTTGTCTACCATCGCACGCCACGCCCTGGGAAACTGGAAATCCAGGCGACAAAGCCCCTCGGCAACCAGCGCGACCTGGCGCTGGCCTATTCCCCCGGCGTCGCGGCCGCCTGTGAAGCCATCGTCGCCGATCCGCTCCAGGCCGCAGAACTGACCATCCGCGCCAATCTGGTGGCGGTGGTGACCAACGGCACCGCGGTGCTGGGCCTCGGCAATATTGGCCCTTTGGCCTCCAAGCCGGTGATGGAAGGCAAGGCGGTCCTGTTCAAGAAATTCGCCGGCATCGATGTGTTCGACATCGAGCTGGCCGCCACCGAGATCGACCATCTGGTGGAGACGGTGGCCGCCCTGGAGCCCACCTTCGGCGGCATCAACCTCGAGGACATCAAGGCCCCCGAGTGTTTCGAGGTGGAACGCCGCCTGCGCGAGCGCATGAAGATCCCGGTGTTCCATGACGACCAGCATGGCACCGCGATCATCGTCGCGGCGGCCGTGCGCAATGCGCTGGAAATCGGCAATCGCAAGATCGAAGACCTGAAGATCGTCGCCTCCGGCGCCGGCGCGGCGGCCATCGCCTGCCTCAATTTGCTGGTGATTCTCGGCGCCAAGCGCGAGAACATCTGGGTCTGCGACATCGAGGGCGTGGTCTATGAGGGTCGCACCACCCTGATGGACCCGTACAAGTCGGTCTATGCCCAGAAGACCGAGGCCCGCACCCTGACTGAGGTCATGGAGGGCGCGCACATCTTCCTCGGCCTCTCCGCCGGCGGTGTGGTGACCAAGGACATGGTCAAGCGCATGGCCGACCGGCCGCTGATCCTGGCGCTGGCCAATCCCAATCCCGAGATCATGCCCCAGGACGCCCGCGACGCGCGCCCCGACGCCATGATCTGCACCGGCCGGTCGGACTTCCCGAACCAGGTCAACAACGTCCTGTGCTTCCCCTACATCTTCCGCGGCGCCCTGGACGTGGGCGCCACCGACATCAATGCGGAAATGAAGATGGCGGCGGTGGAGGCCATCGCGGCGCTGGCCCGCGAGACCCCCTCCGACGTGGTGGCGCGCGCCTATGGCGGCGAGACCCGCGCCTTCGGGCCGGACAGCATCATCCCCTCGCCGTTCGATCCGCGCCTGATCCTGCGCATCGCCCCGGCGGTGGCCAAGGCGGCGATGGACACCGGCGTCGCCACCCGGCCGATCACCGATTTCGAGGCCTATAACGACAAGCTGGACCACTTTGTGTTCCGGTCCGGCTTCATCATGCGCCCGCTGTTCACCCGCGCGAAGCAGAACAAGAAGCGCGTGATCTATGCGGAAGGCGAGGACGAGCGGGTGCTGCGCGCCGCCCAGGCGGTGGTGGAAGAGGGCATCGCCCGTCCCATCCTGGTGGCCCGCCCCAGCGTGCTGGACACCCGCCTGCAGCGTTTCGGCCTGTCGATCCGGCCGGGCGTGGATTTCGACCTCATCAATCCCGAGGACGATCCGCGCTACCGCGACTTCGTGCGCGCCTATTCGGAGATCGCCGGCCGTCGCGGCATCACCCCGGACGCCGCCCGCACGCTGGTGCGCACCTCCTCCACGGTGATCTCGGCGCTGGCCGTGCATCTCGGCGAGGCGGACGCCATGCTCTGCGGCATCGAGGGCCGCTTCGCCCGGCATCTGCGCCATGTGCGCGACATCATCGGCCTGGCGCCGGGGGTGCATGAGCTGGCGGCGCTGTCGCTGCTCATCACGCCCAAGGGCAATTTCTTCCTCTGCGACACCCAGGTGCAGACCGAGCCCACCGCCTCGGACCTCGCCGAGATGACCATCCTGGCGGCGGCCCATGTGCGCCGGTTCGGCATCGAGCCGCGCGTTGCCCTGCTGTCGCACTCCAATTTCGGCAGCAACGACACCTCCTGCGCCCGCCGGGTGCGCGCCGCGCTGGAGCTGATCCTGAAGCAGGCGCCGGACCTGGAAGTGGATGGCGAGATGCAGGCGGAGACCGCGCTCCTGGAGGACATCCGCGAGCGCACCTTCCCCTATTCGCGCCTGACCGGGGTTGCCAATGTGCTGGTGATGCCCGACCTGGATGCGGCCGACATCGCCCACAACATGATCAAGGTGCTGGGCGATGCGCTGCCCGTGGGGCCCATCCTGATGGGCACCGCCAAGCCGGCGCATATTCTCGGCCCCTCGGTCACCGCCCGCGGCATCGTCAACATGACCGCCGTGGCGGTGGTGGAGGCCCAGGGCACGCTCTGAGGGCGCGCCGGGGGACGCCGGCGCTGGCGCCTGTGCCCCTTGGGTTCAACTGAATCTTCGATCATCAAGGCCCGGCTCGCGCCGGGCCTTCAGACCGCTGACAAACCCCGTCGATTTTTCGGCGGGGTTTTTGTTTTGCTGGCGGCGGGCCGGTTTTGGCTCGGGCGTCGGGGGATTTTGAAGGGGAAGCGGGGCTCAGGCTGGCTTGGCCTTTGCGGGGGGCGTGGCGATTGCGATCTTCTTGATGCTCTGGGCGGCGGCGGCGAGCAGGCACTGGACCTGGACGCGCACCAAGCCTCGGAAGCGGGCATAGCGGTGCCCGAAGAGCTGCTTGGCGTCGGCGAAGGAGCGCTCCACGGTCTCCTTGCGCCGGGCATAGATGAGCTTGCCCCAGGCGGTGAGGCGGTGGGCATCGACCCGCTCGCGCGCGTCCTGCCAGACATGGCGGGTGAGGGTGCGCTCGGCCTTGGCGTTGCCGGTGCAGGAGGCCAGCAGCGGACAGGTGCGGCACAGCTTCGGGGCGGAGCGGTAGTGCCGATAGCCGGTCCGGTCGGTGGTGGCGTAGGTGAGGCTCTGGCCCTGCGGGCAGCGATAGGTGTCGGTCCCGGCCTCATAGGTGAAGCGGGAGGTCCGCATCATGCCTGGCCGCGGCGGGGTCGGGTTGCGATAGCCCGTCACCCCGGCGATGCCGCGCGCCTCAAGCCCATGGGCGATGGCCGCGCTGGTATAGCCCGCATCCAGCCCCACGGTGGCCACCGGCAGGGCGAAGCGGGCGCGCTGCCGGTCGAGGCGCTCCAGATAGGGGATGCTGTCGTGCACATTGGCCGGCGTGGCGAAGCTGTCGGTGATGATGCCGAGCCGGCCGTCCACCGTGCGATGGTCGAGATAGAAGAAGCCCTTCGGCTTGCCCTCCCGCACCATGTAGCCACTGTCGGGATCGGTGCGGCTGACCTTGGTGGGCTTCACGGGCGGTTCGCGCGGCGGGGCGGGCGGCAAAGGCGGCTGGCCATGGGCGGCGCGATCGTCTTCCACCGCCGCGTCCAGCTCGGCCCAGTAGGCCGCGCGGGATTTGGCCGCCGGGACGATGTCGTGGCGGTTCTTGTTGGCGCTCGCCTTCAGGTGGGTGGAATCGGTGTAGAGCGTGCGCCCCTCCACCAGCCCAAGCCCCATGGCCTGCTCGACGATGCGGTCGAAGATCGCCTGCGCCACGCTCTCGTCCTGATAGCGCCGGCGGCGGTTCTGCGACAGCGTCGAGGCGTCGAACACCTTCTCCCGCAACGAGAGCCGCAGGAACCAGCGATAGGCGACATTCACCTCGATCTCCCCCGCCAACTGGCGCTCGGAGCGGATGCCGAACAGGTAGCCCAGGAACAGCGCCTTGAACATCAAGGTCGGATCCAGCGGCGGCCGGCCATTGTCGGCGCAATAGAGCGGCGCCGTCAGATCATGGATGAAGCTGAAATCCACCGCCGCATCGATCCGCCTCAACAGGTGATCCTTCGGGACCAACTCGTCCAGCGTCACGATCTCAAGGGCGGTCTGGGCGGGAGCGGGACGGCGCAGCATGTCCCAGTGAATCAAAAACCCCCGGCTCGCGCCAGGGGTTTGTCAGCGGTCTGAAGGCCCGGCTCGCGCCGGGCCTTTTTGTTGGCGGCGCCGGGATCACCAGCGGTACTTGAGATCCACCGAGAACACCTGCGCCGTCATCTGGTCGGCCAGTTGCAGTTCGTAGCGGGTGGAGACCCGCAGATTGGCGCCCTGCTGGGCGGAAAGGCCGGCGGCCAGGACGCCGATATTGCGCCCGAGCCCCGTGCCCTCCACCGTGAAGGGTGCGGCCGGGGCGCCGATCAGGCCCGCGGTGGTGGCCACATTCGTGTCGCCGAAGTTGTAATAATACCGGGCGCTCATCTCCGGGGTGAGGGTGAAGGCCCCGGCATCCATTGTGTTGGAGAGCCGCAGCCCCACGGAGGGCATGGCGAGGTCCAGCGTCTGGGAGCCCACCACCAGGCCGGCGGAGAAGGCATTGGCCTCGGTGAAGCCGCCGCGCGTCAGATGGTACCAGTCGAAGCCGACGCTGGGCTCGATGGACACGGTGTTGAAGCCGTAGGTGCCGCCGGCCTTGACCGACAGGGTCACGTCATTGCCGCTGGCGCTGCCGGTGGCGGTGCGGGAGAGCGCGCCGAACGCCAGGGTGCGGCTGGTGGTGTAGTCCACATAGGCATAGGCGAGGGTGCCATCGACGAACAGGGCGCCCTGCTGCCAGGAGCCGTAAAGCGAGGCCTGATAGCTGTCGGCGCTGCCATTGCCGCCCTGGTGGCCATCATTGTTGAACGCCCCATAGCCGAGGCTCGCGCCCACCAGGCCGTTGCCGATGCTCTTGTCGAGCCCCAGGATGACGCCGAGCCCGGTCATGTCATAGGCGCCGGCACCGCCGACGCTGCCGGGGCCGCCCATCACCCGCGCCCAGGCGGAGATGCCGTCACCGGTGGCTGCACCGGTGGCTGCCCCGGTGCCGGCGTTCGACACCGCCGCACTCGCGCCCTGCAGCAGGCTGCCGAGGCCGGAGGCATCCTGTCCCAGCGACAAAGCGGGGGCATCGGTGGCCACGTCCCGGCCGGCGCGGCGCGTGGCCATGCGATCTTCCATGGCGCGGGTGAACTGGCCGCGCTGGATGGCGTCCGAGGTCATCAGATTGCCGATGGACACGCCCGAGAGCTGGTCCAGGGCATTGGCGCCGGCGACGTTGGTGCCGGTGGTGTCGAGGCCGTAGAAGACATTGTCCAAGTCGCCCTGGGCCGTGGGCAGATACAGACGGTTCAGATAGCTGGCCACCGCGCGCTGGTTGGCGGTGGTGGCGGGCGCGGCGAAGTCGCGGGCGAACTGAACGGTCGCCGAATTGGGGCCGTAGGTCAGGGTCTCGGACAGGAACGGGCTCATGTCCACCACCGCGTCATAGGCGCCGATGCGCGCCCCGCCGGAATTGGCGAAGGTGAAGCGCTGGGTGGTGATCTTGTCCGTCGGGTCGGTGACGATCTGCACCGTACCATCGAGGCTCAAGGTGCCGTTGACCACCAGATGGTCGGTACGGTTCGTATCCACTTCCAATTGATAGACGCCGCTGTCGGTGAAGCGGACATCCCCATTGATGGTCAGCGTGCCGATGGAATTGCCCGGCGCCAAAGTGCCGGCAATCACCATGCCGCCGGCCCGTCCATCGGCGCTCAGCGCCCCGGCCGTCGCCGTGATGATGGTGCCCGAACCGCCGAGGATGGCGCCGGCGGCCACGTCCATGCGGTAGGAGATGTAAGGATTTGTGGTGTTGATCTTCAGCGTGCCGCCGGCGACCGTGGTCTGCTGCCGGCCGATGGTGGCACTGGCCACCGTGAGGTTCTGCTGGTTGGCGCTGGTGTTCATGGTGGTGCGCAGGTCGAGGACGCCGGCACCGGTCTTGGTGAGGGCGCCGTCGCCCGACAGCGTGTTGTTCTGCAAGGTCAAGGTGGCGCCCGCGCGGGCATCGAACGTGCCGCCCTGGCTGGCGATCATCACATTGCGCTGCATGAGCAGCGACTGACTGGCGGAGATGGCACCGCCGCGCAGCGTCAGCACGCCGGACTGTGCGCCGAGGTTGGCATCGGACGAAATGCTGACCGTGCCCTGGTCGATGCGCGTGCCCCCGGAGTAGCTGTTCAGGCCGGCGAGGGTGAGGGTGGATTCCCCCTGCTTGATGAGGGAGCCGGCCACAGGGGTGCCCTGGGCCGTCACGCCATCGCTTATGGTGCCGGCGAAGGTGCGGTCGCGGATCTCGATATTGGCCACATACGGCATGTTGAGCGCCACCGGCGCGCCCAGTTCCAGCCAATCGGTATCCTGGGCATAGACCGCGATCATTTCATGGGCTTTGGTGGTGGGGTGGAATTGGTCCCAGAACAGATAATTCCCCACCGTGCTCTCGGAGCAATTGTTGGCATACTTGCCGGTGTCGGCGTTGACGCAGTTCTGCGTGGCGTTGGTGAAACCGTAAGCCGTTGGGTTGGCCTGCACTTCCGCCAGCAGGGCGGCGGTGTCGATGATCACGATCCGCGTGTTGGGGTTGGCCGCCGAAAATTCATCGCCCAGGGTGTAAAGCGCGGCCTTGAGGTCGCGATTGGTCTGCTTGACCGCTGTGCTCAGTTCGGTGTGCAGCGGATCGGCCAGGGATGCGAACTTCGGCGTGGTGCTCACGTCCGCCACGGTGGGCACATAATAGGTCACGCCTTTCTGGGCCACATCCGGGCGCAGGGCGAAGGCGTTGTTGATGGTGCGCAGATCATCGGGAACCGCGTTGACGATGGCATCGTGCGGCTTCTTTAGGTTGGGGGTCTTGGTATCCTCGATCTCCTGGCGGAAATTGTTGCCGCCGATCCAGAAGGTCACGAGGGGCTTGTTGCCATAGTCCGAAGCCGGGCCCGGTGAGGTGGCGCTGAAAAAGAAGCTTCTCGGCGTGCCCGTCAGCGCGTCCTTGAACTGGCCGACCTGCTGTTCCAGGTGCTGGATCACGGTCGCCACCGCGGTATCGTAAGCCTCGCCCGTGACCGCGCCGCCCCAGGCGAGATTGCGGTCGGCATTGTAGGGCAAGCCGTTCAACTGCGAGAGATATTCGGCCCAGACTTTGCCGTTGGAGAAGTGGCCCTTGTAATAGAGCGGCCCCAGGGGTTGCCGGTAGTCTTTGCTCTCGCTGCCGTCACCGACAAAGATCGTGCCGATAGCGCTGAAGATCGACAAGGTGGTTTCGATCTTCGACGTGCGGGCATAGGTGCGTCCCACGTCCGAGAGGCTGTCGCCGAGGCTCCACAGAGAACTGTAGGTGGGCGCCGCGGTTTGCGCCAAGGCGGTGCCGGACAGCAGGGCGAGCGAAAGGGCTGCGAGAAGCGATCGCATGAAAAACTCCAAGCACAAGGATCTGCATCGGCGGGCGGCCGGCGCAGGGGCGGATGGCTGATGAATGCAGGTGCTATGGCCGAGACGGAGGTCTACCGGCCGGCGCAGCAGGCGCCTTTAGCTAAGATGAAAGTTTTCGTAACAAGCTCCCCCACGAAGCGAACGATTAGTCTCTATAATATCGCTTTAGCGTGGAGTCACGTCGTCGATATGAAGCTTTACCAGCTAGACGACAGCTTCGGATTCGCAACTAGGCTTGCGGGTGGTGCTTGAATACTATCTTCTACCGAAGAAAGTGGTATTCTGCCCCGGTCAAAGATGGCCGGGGCAGTGGGTCTTCAACCGTTGTGGGCCTGGGCCTCCTGGTCGATGCGCGAGGCCTTCTTGGTGTCCGGCATGAACACATAGACCAGCAGTGAGCAGCAGATCACCGCCGTGGCGTACCAATAGAACCAGTTCTCATGGCCGATGCTCTTGAACCACAAGGCGATATATTCCGCCGTGCCACCGAACAGCGACACCGCCACCGCATAGGGTAGCCCCACGCCGGAGGCGCGGATGGCAGCGGGGAACAGTTCCGCTTTCACCACCGCATTGATGGAGGTGTAGCCCGAGACGATGAGCCACGCCGCGGCGATCAGCAGGAAGGCCACCCAGGGGCCGCTCGCCTGCTGGATGGCGGTGAGCAGCGGCACGGTGAAGAGGGTGCCCAGCACGCCGAAGCCGATCAGCAGCGGCCGGCGGCCGATGCGGTCGGACAGCGCGCCATAGAGCGGTTGCAGGCACATGGCGAAGATCAGCGAGCCGGCGCTGACCCAGGTGGTCTGGGCATCGGTGAGGCCGGCCGAGAGCTTCAGGAACTTCTGCATGTAGGTGGTGTAGACATAGAAAGCGAGCGTGCCGCCGGCGGTGAGGCCGAACACCAGGGCCACTTCCCGGGGGTGGTCCAGCAGCCCGCGCAGGGTGCTGGTCCTCGCGCCGGGCTTGCGCTTCTCGCGCTCGAAGGCCTCGGTTTCCTGGAGGTTGCGCCGCATCACCAAGGTGAACAGGGCAAGACCGGCGCCGATGAAGAACGGAATGCGCCAGCCCCAGGCCCGCAATTGCTCGTTGGTGAGCAGCACGTTCTGGAGCACCAGCAGCACCAGCAGGGCAGTGAGCTGCCCGCCGATCAGCGTGACATACTGGAACGAGGAGTAGAAGCCGCGCTCCTTGGAGGTGGCCATCTCCGACAGATAGGTGGCGCTGGAGCCATATTCGCCGCCGAGGCTCAGCCCCTGCAACAGGCGGGCGACCAGCAGCAGCACCGGGGCCAGGACGCCGATGGTGGCATAGGTGGGCGTCACCGCGATGATCAGCGAGCCGAAGCACATCAGCAGCACGGACAGCATCAAGGCTTTGCGCCGGCCCAGATTGTCGCCGATATAGCCGAACACCCAGCCGCCCACCGGCCGCATGAAGAAGCCGAGCGCGAAGATGCTGGCGGTGGCCAGCAGTTCGGCCACCGGGTCCTCATTGGGGAAGAAGGACTTGGCGAAATAGAGCGCGAACGCCGAATAGGCGTAGAAATCGTACCACTCCACGAGATTGCCCGCGGAGCCGATCAGGATCGCCTTGATGCGGCGGGCCCGGTCGCCGAGGCTGTCATGGGCCGAGACTGGGATGGATGCCATCGTGTTCACGCCTCCGAGATGCGCACCGCACAGACGGAAGCGTTGTTGCCGCCTGAAGCGGTGCCTGCACTGTGCAAGCGTCAACGCTTTGGGGGCGCACAATCGGCCCTTAAACCGGGGATAGCGGCGGGGCAATCCTCCTTAAGACACCTGCCCTTAGGAGAGATGCAGGCGCAGGCGGTCAGCTGTTCCAGCGCTTGGGGCGGTAGAAGGTGTGGACGCCGATGCGGTCCAGCTTACGCATTTCCCGCACCCAGGAGGGATGCACCCAATAGGCATGGTAATGGGTGGCGCGGCCCACACTCTCCAGCCACAGCTTGCCGTCCAGCATGTCGGCGGAGATCTGCTTGGCCTGCACCCACATGTCCGGCTCGCGCACCACGTCCTTCACATCGTCACAGGCGAAGGTGAACTGGCAGGCCAGGTGCCGGTGCGCGTTCTGGTACACCGTCTTGCACACGTCGTTGGGGTAATAGCCGGAGAACACCCGGTTGAGCACCACCTGCGCCACCGCGATCTGGCCGCGCTTGGGCTCGCCGCGGCTCTCGAAATAAATTGCCTCCGCCAGGCATTTTTCCGCCCGGGCGCGGGCCGGACCTTCCAGGTTCAGGCGCTCGGCGAAGGTGGGGCCGGTCAGGCGCGACAAGGGGGTGCCCTCGTCGCGGCGGCTGAGGAACGGCGCCGAAACCGGGATCGGCACCAGCGTCTGGGGCATCGCCACGGCCGCATGCTCGAAGGCGAGCGCCGGGAACTGGCTGGGGTCGGTGCCGAACACCACGGCGCGGTCGCGGTAGAGCGGGCTGTCCTCGCCGTCGCTGTCGCCGCCCAGATCCGCCCAACCCTGGTCGTCCTTGGCCACCGGGAACAGCGCGTCGCTGCCGATGCCGCCGCCGGAGGGGGCACGGGCCACCATGGGTCCGAGATCGGCGGGGCTGATGTCGGCGCCGGTGATGTCGGGGCCGAACAATTCGGGGCCCTCGTCGTCGCTGGCCACCGCCTCGTCATCGAGATGCGGCAGCGACAGCAGGCTGTCCAGCGCCAGTTCCAGATAGACGCTGCCGCCGGTGGGGCTCGGCCCGAAGATGGGCGGCAAATCGGCATCCGCATCCAGCGCCGGGGTCTGGCCGGCGCGGGCGTCGGGGGCGCCGAGAATGAGCGGCGGGGGATAGCTGAAGTTGTCCTCGCCGGCCGGGGCGACGGCGGCCAGGGCGCCGGGTGATTCGGCGAGCGTGAAGCCAAGGCCGGCGCCCAGAGCCGGCGGCAGGTCGAGGGTGGCCACCTTCAGCGCCTTCAGCGGCGCGCCCAGCAGCAGGTTCGGCCCGCGCTCGGCGAGCGAGCGGGTCAGCATGGCATCGGAGGGCAGCGACTGGCCGAAGGCGGGCGACAGGGCCAGGGCCAGGGGCACGGTGCAGGCGAGGGGCCGCAGCGGGGCGATCACTCGCCAGAAGAATGCGCGCCCGTGGCCGCTTCGCCGTCCCACCATGTCTCCGCCCCGGTTCGCACCTGACCGGCGATGGGCCGGTTGCGGAGATGACAATGAATAATCAACCTTACCCGCCCGTTAAACCCACGGCGATCGCCGCCTCGCGGGTGAACGGGCCGCCCACCGGAGCGGGCAATGCGCGCATGCGCTTGAGGCCCTCGGTGCCGAATCGCACCTTCACCGCCTCCTCCACCCAGCGGTCCTGCTGGGCGGTGCGCTGGGCGTCGCGGCGGCCGTCGGCGCCCAGATAGGCGGCATGGGCGGCGGTGGCCTCCGCAAAGGCGTCCAGCCCCTCGCCGGTGGCGGCGGACAGGCGGATGACGGGCACGTTCCAGGTGCCGGCGGCCCCCGCCAGGGACAAGGCGCCGGAGACGTCGGAGGCGGCGCGGCGGGCCATGTCGGCCATGTCGGCCTTGGTGACCACGATGATGTCCGGCAGCTCCATGACGCCGGCCTTCATGAATTGCAGGCTGTCGCCGGAGGCCGGCTGGATGCACAGCACCACCGTGTCGGCCACCAGGCCGATGTCCGCTTCCGACTGCCCGACGCCGACCGTCTCCACGATCAGCAGATCGAACACCGCCCGCAGCAGCACGGCGGCGGCCACCGCATCGTCCGAGAGGCCGCCCAGGCGGTCGCGGGCGGCCATGGAGCGCACGAACACGCCGCGGTCCTCCGGATCGGTCTGGATGCGGGCGCGATCGCCCAGCAGCGCGCCGCCGGTGCGGCGGGAGGAGGGGTCCACCGCCAGCACCGCGACCGACTGGCCGGCGGCACGGGCGCGCCGCACCAGCACATTGGTTAGGGTGGACTTGCCGACGCCCGGCGGGCCGGTGAGGCCCAGCACATGGGCCTTGGCGGCGTCTGCGGCCTCATCCAGCAGCGCCACCAGAGCGGGACTGCCGCGGGCGGTCTCCACGGCGGCGAGCGCCGCGGCCACCAGCCGTTTGCCGCCGGAGCGCAGGTCGGAAAGGGAGGGAAGGGGAGGGCGCGCGCGCATCATGGCGCCAATCTAGAGCAGCACCGGGGAAAGAGAAGGGGCGGCAGTCGGGCGGATTTCCTCGTCGGGCATGTCACACCGCGCGCCGCCGGCTCGTCTTGTCATTGTGCGTGATGCACCCTGGAGACAAGCATGACCCCCCGCGTGAAAGCCCCCTACACATCCGCCCCCGCCGGCATCAAGGCCATGATGGCGCTGGAGGCCAGCATCGCCGCCAGCGGCCTGGAGCACAGCCTGCTGCATCTGGTGAAGCTGCGGGCCTCGCAGATCAATGGCTGCGCCTTCTGCATCCATATGCATGCCACCGACGCCCGCGCCCAGGGCGAGAGCGAGATGCGGCTGCATCTGCTGTCGGCCTGGCGCGATTCGACGCTGTACACGCCGCGCGAGCGGGCCGCCCTCGCCTGGACCGAGGCGCTGACCCGGGTTGCCGAGACCGGCGCTCCCGATGCGGACTATGATGGCCTGCGCGAAGTGTTCAGCGAGGGCGAGCAAGTGCAACTGACGTTGCAGATCGGGGCCATCAATCTGTGGAACCGGCTCCAGGTGGGCTTCCGGGTCGCCCATCCCGTGGATGCGCTCCGTGTCGCAGGCTGAGGGCCTCACCGCTCTGTTCGAGGCGCAGCGGCCGCGGCTGCTGCGCCTCGCCTATCGCATGCTGGGATCGCGCGCCGAGGCCGAGGACGTGGTGCAGGAGGCCTGGCTGCGCTGGCGCCGGGTGGATCCGGCCACGGTCGAGGCCCCGGCCGCTTTTCTGTCGCGTGTCGTCACGCGACTCTGCCTGGATGTGATGAAATCAGCGCGGGTGCGGCGCGAATCCTATGTGGGCGCATGGCTGCCCGAGCCGCTGATCGCGCCCGCCGATGCGCCGGACGAGGATGATCTGACCCTCACCCTGATGATGGCGCTGGAGCGTCTCTCTCCCTTGGAGCGGGCCGCCTTCCTGCTCCACGACGTGTTCGGCATGCCCCTCGACGATGTGGCGACGACGCTGGATCGCCAGGCGGGCGCGGTGCGCCAATTGGCGGTGCGGGCGCGCCGGCATGTGCAGGAGGCGCGGCCCCGGTTTCCGGTGGCGCCCGATGAGGGGGAGCTGATCGCGCAAGCCTTCTTCACCGCCAGCCGCAGCGGCGACGTGGCCGCGCTGCGGTCCCTGCTGGCGCAGACCGTGGTGTTGGAAGCCGATGGCGGCGGCAAGGTCTTGGCCTTTCGCAATCCCATCGTCGGGCTGGAACGGGTGGTGCGGCTGTTCGATCGCCAGACCCGCAAGCCGCCGGCGCCGGAGGTCCCGTTTCAGCCGCTGTGGATCGACGGGCTGCCGGGATATGCCAGCCTCGAGCGCGGCGCCGTGCTGCAGACCACCGCGCTGGCCATCGAAGAGGGGCGCATTTCCCGCATTTTCATCACCCGCAACCCGGACAAGCTGCACCATGTAGCGGTGCCGCGGGCGCACTGAGGCCAGACCATCGTCGCCTGTCGCGGCCCCCGGGCCCATGAACGGAAAAAGGCGTCGGCTTGCGCCGACGCCTTTCCACTGACCGGACCCGTGCGGGGGAACGAAACCCGATCAATAGCTCACTGGCAGTTTCCGCGAGAGACGCGCGTCACCTGCCCATTGGGATACCTGTAGAAACAGTGGCCCCCACTCCAAAAATAATAAGCGGGCGGTTGCCGCGGGCCCGTCTGCGATCCAATGATCGCGCCAGTGGCCCCACCGATCACCGCCCCCGCAACAGCGCCGCCGGCCCGGCCGGTGACCGCCCCACCAATGACCGCGCCGGTCAACCCGCCCAGGACGGCCCCTGCCGCCGTATTGTCCTGCGCTCGCGCCGTCCTGCCGCCAAGACAACGGCGCAAAGGCACGCGGCGGAGACCTTGAATACCGACACCCTGTGCGCCCGCATCCCCGATCCTTTCGCGGTCCCGCGCTCCCCGGGGCCGACGTCGAGCTTGAGTTTGAATTACCAAAGCCAACATGAACGGCAGATGAGCGTCCGCCTCATCAACGGTTCACGGTAGGTATTTTTCTACGCCATTCGAGGTAACTTGGTGGGCATTCGTGGCATTTGTGTGCAAACGATTGTGCGCTGCACGCAAGCCTGCCATGCGCTGTCCCCCCTCGAAACTCCGTGGGCTTGGACAGTGACCGACTCCAGAATGCGGGCATCGCTTGCGTACCGCCCGCCACTTGGGCACCTTGCACATGAACTGGAGCTGTGACGCATGAGCGAACTCAACCCCTTCGGCGGCCGCGTGGTGCATCTCACCCCCGCGGAGGTGAAAGCCGGGATGGACGACGGCAGCATTTTGCTGGTGGATGTGCGCGAGCCCAATGAGACGGCCGCCGAGCGCATTCCCGGCGCGGCGCTGGCGCCGCTGCAAGCCTTTGATCCCGCGGCCCTGCCGGATCCCGCCGGCCGCCGGCTGGTGTTTTCCTGCCGCTCCGGGCAGCGCTCGCAAAAGGCTTTGGCCCTCGCCCAGGCGGCGGGCCTGAGTTACGAGGAGCACATGGCCGGCGGCATCCTCGGCTGGAAGGAAGCGGGTTTTCCCACCGAATCCGGCTAGGGCGCCGGTCTCACAGCCCGACGGCGGGCACCGACAGCGCGGGGAACGTCAGGCGGACCCCGGCCCCCTTGGGGCGGGGCGGAAACTCCAGCACCGCGCCCAGCTTGGCGGCCATGGCCCGCACGATGCGGTTGCCGAGGCCGGTGGAGGTGGCCGCCGCGCCTTCGGACAGGCCGACACCCTCGTCTTCCACCGAGAGCGCGATCTGCGGGCCCTGGATGTGGAGGGCCACGTGCACCGGCCCCTTGCCGCCGGGATAGGCATATTTCGAGGCGTTGATCACCAGTTCGGTCACGATCACCCCGAGCGCCACCGCCCGGTCCGGATCGATCTCCAGAGGATCGATGTCGAGCGAGAGGTCGATGCCCACCTCGCCATGCTGGGCCGAGATCTGCAGGTCTTCCAGCAGCGCGCCCAGATACTGGTCCACCGCCACCGTGGTCACCTGATCGGAGGTGTAGAGGCGGCGATGCACCTGGGCCACGGCGGACACCCGGCCGCGGGCATTGCTCAGGGCATCCTGGACTTCCGCATTCTCCGTGGCGCCAGCCTGCAGATGCAGGAGCGACATGATGATCTGCAGCGAATTGCCCACCCGGTGGTTCATCTCGCGCAGCAGCAACGCCCGTTCCGCCGCCAAAGCCTCGAAGCGATCGCGCGCGGCGCGGATCTCGGCTTCCGCCGCCTCGTGGGCGCGGCGCATCTTCACCTGCTCCAGCGCCGCATCGATGGCCGAGGACAAGAGCTCGATGAAGTCGCCGTGCACTTCCTTGACCACGTAGTCGGAGGCGCCCGCCTTCAGCGCCGCCACCGCCACCCGGCTTTCCTGGGTTCCGGTGACATAGACCACGGGCGGCGGGTTCGCGAGCGCACGGATGGCGGCCAGCGTCTCCAGGCCGTCCTGCCCGGGCATGTAGTGGTCGAGCGCTACCGCATCCACGTCCCCGCGGGCGATGCGCTCCAGCCCGTCATGACCGGAGGTGGCGATGTCCACTGCATAGCCCAGGCGGCCCAGCTGCCGCTGCACCAGGCGGCACAGACCGGGATCGTCGTCGATATAGAGCACCTGCACCCCTCGTGCAGGTGCGGCCGCAGCGTGGGCGCCGTCGACGCGGGCCGAATCGGGCATCACTTGGCCTCGGGGACCTGAATGACGGAAAAGAACAGACCCAACTGCCGAACAGCATTGGAGAAGTTCTCGTAATTGACCGGCTTGGTCACATACACATTGGCACCCAGATCATAGCAGCGCTGGATCTCCACCTTGTCGTCGGTGGTGGTGAGCACCACCACGGGAGAACGCTTGAGGTGCTCGTTTTCCTTGATGCGCTTCAGGATGTTGACGCCGGTGGTGTCGGGCAGGTTGAGATCAAGCAGCACCAGGAGCGCCTTGCCGGCGTTGACGGCACCGGTGCCGTCGGGGCCGAACAGATAGGCGATGGCGCTGGTGCCGTCGGTGAACGGCTTGATCTCGTTCAGAACGCCGGCGCGGCGGATGTTCTTCTCGATCAGCCGCGCATGGCCTGCGTCGTCCTCGATCATGATGATGGTTACATGCTCAGCCATCGCGTTCCCCGTTCCGTTCCACCACCAGGCGGCGGGGCAGCGTCACCTTGAACACGGTGCCATGCCCCAGCTCCGACTCCAGCGTAATGCCTCCACCCAGGCGGCGCACGAGCGTGCGCACATGCGCCAGGCCAATGCCTTCTCCCGGCCGATCCTGCGGGCCCGAGCGGCGAAACAGCTCGAACACCCGCGCGCGGTCGCCCGGATCGATGCCGCGGCCGTTGTCGCTCACCAGATATGTCACATATCCCGCAGTCTCCTTGGCGGAAACCTCAATAAGACCGGGGACGTCAGCTCTCAGGTATTTGACCGCGTTGTCCAGAAGATTCGTGAAGATCTGCTCCAGCGCCATACGGTCACTCACCAGCGGAGGTATCGTGCCGACCGTGACCTTGGCATTCCGGTCCATCAATTGATGCGCCATGGTGGCGGCGATGCCTTCCACCATGTCGGTCATATCTACGGTTGCGGGGACGAACTCTTTGCGCCCCTGGCGGGAAAGCTCGAGAATGGCGTTGATCAGCCGGTCCATCTTGGTGATGGACGCCTTGATGAAGCCGAACGCCTCTTCAAAGTCGCGATCCAGCTCGTCGTCTTCCGCGCTGTTCTGGTCGCCGGCCTTGGCGCGCAGGGTGGAGATGCGCAGCAGCATGTCGGTGCGCAGATTCTCCAGCTCGCTGGTGAAGCCCATGATGTTGACCAGCGGCGAACGCAAATCGTGGCTGACGATATAAGCGAAACTCTGGATCTCGTTATTGGCTTCCTGCAGGTCGGCGGTGCGCTCGGCCACCCGCTTTTCCAGCACCAGATTGGCATCCTCCACCTGGCGGTTGGCGGCGCGCAAGGCATCGCTGGCATGGCGCGACAGGCGCAGCGCCACAGCGGCAATGGCGATGATGGCCACCACGCCGGCCAGATTCACCACCAGCAGCCAGGTGCCCGAGGCATGGGAGGCGGCGATGCGCTCGGTCAGCAGCGCCTCTTCCTCCGCCTGCATCTGGGCGATGGCCGTGCCGATCTCGCGGCTGAGCTGTTCGCCGCGGTCGGTGCGGATGACCGCCAGGGCCCCCACGTCGTCGCCGCTGCGGCGCAGGGCGATGGTGTGGCGCAGTTCGTCCAGCTTGGATTGGGTCAGCGTCACCAATTTGGCGGCGGCGGCCCGGCGCTGGGCATCGGTGTCGGTGCCGCCGCGCAACTGGTCCAGGGCCGGACCCAGCTCCTGGATCGAGCTGTCGAAGGACGCCAGATAGCGCTCGTCGCCGGTCACCATGTAGCCGCGCTGGGAACTCTCCGCCCGCAGCACCAGCGACTGGATGCGCGACAGGGTGTTCTCCAGCAGCAGCGTCCGCGTGACCTGCGCGGCATCGTCGCGGGCGCGGTTTACCAGGAAGATCGAGGCGATGCTGATGCCCGCGAGGATGAGGAAGCCGAGGACCAGAATCAGCGCCTGACTGGGCAGGCGACGCGGTCGTGGATCCGCGGCAACGGCAGGGGGAATGTCAGTCACGGGCAAAGGACAGGCTCCGGGGCGGCCAGAGGGGCCATGCGCGGCCGGTGGATCGGCCCCAAAAGAGGCGCGCGTGCGCGTGCGGGTGGGAAACGAGCCGACAGGCGTCAGCGGTGGCCCGGGGGCCGCAACCGGCGTCGCCTGCGCGGAGGCGGTGTGCGCCGGTCCTCTTCCTCTCGCTCAACCTGCAACTCCCAAGATCGCATCCCCGGAATGGAAAAGCTTCGCTGAAGCTTGTAGGTTCCATTGGCTCGCGCTTGGATGGCTGCGCAGCATAGTTTTTTGTTGGAGCATCATGCAAGCGTCAGAGCGCGCGGGGGGCCTTGCCGGCTCCAAGACGGCGGAAACCACCGATGAGGCGGGCGATTATCTCCGCACCTTCGGCGTTCCCGATGTCGTGGAAGTGCTGTTGCCGGATACCAGCGGCGTGCTGCGCGGCAAATGGATACCGGGCACCACCATGGCCAAGATCTGGACCGACGGGGTGGCGATTCCCCAGTCCATCTTCGGCCTCGACATCTGGGGGTGCGAGGTGGAGGCCACCGGCCTGCACATCGAGACCGGCGACCGCGACGGCCTCTGCCGCCCGGTGCCCGGCACACTGAAGCCGGTGCCCTGGTCGCCGCAGCCGGCGGCGCAGGTGCTGCTCACCATGCACCGTCCCGACGGCTCCCCCTGGATGATGGACCCGCGCCAGCAGCTGGCCGCCCAAGTGGCCCGCGCCGCGGCCCTGGGGTTTGCCCCCACGGTGGCGTTCGAGCTGGAATTCTATCTGCTGAAGCCGGGCGCAGACGGCGCCCCGCCGGAGCCGGTGTTTCCCGCCACCGGGCAGGCGCGGCAGAACATGTATGCCATGTCCGACCTCGACGCCTTCGCCGCGGTGTTGCACGAGATGCGCGCCGCGGCCGCCGTGCAGGGCCTGCCGGCGGATACGGTGATTTCCGAGGCGGCGCCGGGCCAGTTCGAGATCAACCTCTATCATCGCCCCGACGCGCTGGCCGCCGCCGACGAGGCCATCCTGCTGCGCCGTCTGATCGATGGGGTGGCCCGCAAGCATGGCCTGCGCGCCACATTCATGGCCAAGCCGCTGGCGGACTTCGCCGGCAACGGCATGCATGTGCACGTGAGCCTGATGGGCGCCGACGGCAAGAACGCCTTCGCCCGGCCGGACGGGGCGGGGGACCAGCTGTTGCGCCATGCCGCCGGCGGGCTGCTGGCCACCATGGCGGAAAGCCTTTTGCTGTTCGTGCCCAGCTACAATGGCTATCGCCGGCTGGTGCCCGCCAGCTATGCGCCCACCGGCATCAGCTGGGGGTTCGACAATCGCTCGGTGGCGGTGCGCGTGCCCAATGGCCCGCCGGTCACGCGGCGGCTGGAGCATCGCATCGCCGGGGCGGAGGCCCATCCCCACCTGGTGCTGGCGGGCATCCTGGCCGGCATGATGGAGGGCATCGAACAGGCCATCGAGCCGCCGCCGCCGCTCACCGGCAACGCCTTCGAGGGCGAGACGGAACGGCTGTCCCCCGTGATGGGTGAGGCGGTGGCGCGATTCCTGGCCTCAGACTTCATCGCCCGCAGCTTCGGGGCGGACTATCGCCACCTCTACGGGGTGATGAAGCGCGAGGAATTGGCTGTGTTCTCCCGCGCCATCCTGCCGCTGGAATATGCGACCTATCTGTAAGGTCCGCGACGGGAAAAGAACGCACGGAACCCGTCCGACTCTGAGTTCGCGTGCGCCGTGTGAGAGGTTGGAGGTTTTATATTACCTCTGACGGGTCATTGACCGGATTTTCATTGTCTGCGTAGGCTCTGCAACCAGATCGGACAAATGGTGGGGGCCATGGTCAATCCAGATTGGGCGGTGCGCGGAGCCGCGACCAGCCGATGTGCGCGGGCAATCCTGGCGCTTCTGGCGGCAGCGGCGGTCGCCCCCGGCGCGGCCCGGGCGGCCAATTGGACCATGTATGACCAGTACACCGAGTCCTATTCCGTGCGCTATGCCGCGCCGAACCAGCCCAACTACACCCTTGGGACGGCCCTGAGCGACAACCCCACCGGCCTGTTGAGCCTGGGGGTGCGGGTCAACGGGGGGCTGCCCGTTTATCCCACGATGGACACCGGCTCGACCGGCGTCGCCCTCAGCGCCCAGTTTGTGCCGGGCTACGATACCAACGGCCCACCGGGGTGGGTGTTTTACAACTCCACCGGCCTGTTGCTCACGGGGGTCTACAGCACCGTCACCTTGACTTTGGTGAACGCGACCGATGCGTCCGGCAATCCTGCCCTCGTGCAGACGACGCTGCCCATTTTGGTGGTCACCGGTGCCGTGTGCCTCGGCATCGGTGGCAATAAGGCCGACTGCAATACCAATGGCGCATCGAACACCGCGATGATGGGCGTCGGGTTCGATCGCAACACCATGGGCACGGGGGTCGTGAATACGTCCAATCCCGCCGCCGCCGCCGCCTATCTCAATAACGCCCCGACCACCTCCCAGGCCTACAATCCCTTCCTCAACATCGCCGGCATGTCCGCGGGCGACCTGCGGCGCGGTTATATCGTCGGCCCCGACGGCGTGGCGCTGGGCTTGACGGCGGCCAACACCTCCAACGCCGCCTACACCTACGGGCAATTGGCACTGGTGAGCCCGGGCCAGAATGGGGCCGCGAACAATTGGCAGGCCGTGCAGGCGACGGTCACCGCCGGACCTCTGAGCGGCACCGGCACTCTGCTGATGGACACGGGCGTGACCGACGCCTTCCTGGGCCTTCCCGGCGCGCCCATGGGGCCGGCGGCGACCGGCACCCTGGTGACCTTCAGCTTGGTGGGCGGCAGCGCCACCTACAGCTTCGTGGTCGGCGACACTGCCAATCCGCAGGCGCCGAGCTCCGTGAGCCTGTTCAGTTCCTCGCCCGCTTTCGTGAATTCCAGCCTGCACACCTATGCCGGCTTCAATGTGCTGTTCGACGCCGATGGCGGCTTCATCGGCATTGCCACCAACGGCTTTTCCAGCGCCACCAATGCGGCGGTGACGCAATTGATCGCCGCCAACGGCACGCTGGCGCTGACCCAGGATTTTGCCACCGACCTGCCGGTGCTGCTGCAGAGCGCCAGCACCATTTCAACCCCCGCCACGGCCACCTTCAACAGCGCCATCTTCGGTCCGGGCGCCCTCGCCTTGGCGGGCGGGACCATCTACCTCAATGGGGCGGTGAGCCCTGGCGGCGGGACCACCGTGCTCATGGGCACCACGGTGCTGAATGGCACGCTGACCGGATCGCTGACCGTCTCGCCTTCCGCCACGTTCCAGAATGCGAATGGGGGCTATGCGGTGGCGGCCGGCTCCGCATTGACCATTTCGGGCACGTTCCTCGGGGCTGCGAGCGGGGCGCCGCTGGTGAATGCCGGCACGCTCATCAATACCGGCACGCTGGCTGGCAATGTCCTCAACACGCTCGGCTTCGCCAGTTCCGGGACTGTCACCGGCGCCATCACCAGTTCCGGCAGCTTCCTCAATAGCGGGCTGGTGCAAGGCGTCCTGACCAACTCCGGGTCGGCGAACAACACCACCACCGGCACGCTGGCCGCCGGAGTTGTGAATTCCGGCGCCTTCACCAATTCCGGCGTGGTCTCCGGCCCGCTTACCAATAGCGGCGGGGTGCTCAATGAGGGGACCTTGAGCGGTTCGGTCAGCACTGCGGGCCTGCTGCTCAACCGTGGCCTGATCACCGGGACGCTGACGAACTCCGGCGTGATGTCCAACCAGGGGCTCCTCGCGGGTCCGGTGATCAACACGGGAAGCCTCTCCAACAACGGCGCCATCCTCGGGACGCTGGACAATGGCGGTACGCTCTCCGGCAATGGGTCCGTGGGGGCGTTGGCAGTGCGCAGCGGAGCTGTCGTGTCGCCGGGCAATTCCATCGGCACCGTCACGGTCACGGGCAATGCCACCTTCCAGCCCGGGTCCTCGCTGGTGGTGGAACTGGGGGCGCCGGGCACGTCCGACCGGCTGGTGGTGGGCGGAACCCTCACGGCCGGCGGGGCGGTGATGACGCTGGTGCCGGGCGCCGGCTTCGTGCCGCAACTGGGCGCCAGCTACACGCCGGTGAGCGCCGGCGCCATCGCCTCCAATTTCACCGTGTCCACGGGGGTGTTCGGCAGCTATGGGTCGCTCTATCCGTTCCTGGGCGGCACGCTGACCGGCGGCAGCCTGACGCTCAATCGCAGCACCGTGCCGTTCGCGGCTTATGCCGGGACCGCCAATGCGGCGGCGGCCGCCAGCGCGGCCGATACGCTGCCGCTCTCCGCCGCCTTGCCGCAGACCTTGGTGACGCTGACCAGTGCGGCGCTGCCGGGCGTGTTCAGCACCTTGTCCGGCGAGATCTATGCCTCCGCCCAGAGCGTGCTGCAGACCCAATCCACCTATGTGCGCGGCGCCGTGCTGGGCCGCCTCGAGCAGGCGGCGGACGGGCGGACGGCCCTCGGTCCCCGCGCCGTGGCCCTGGACGGTTCCGGCGCCACCCTCTGGGGCCAGGCCTATGGCGGCTGGGGCAGCACAAGCAGCGACGGCAACGCCTCCGCCGTGACCCGCTCCATCGGCGGCTTCCTCATGGGCCTCGACGGCATGGTGGGCGACTGGCGCCTGGGCTTTGCGGGTGGCTACGGCCAGTCCGATTTCAGCCTGGACAGCCTGCCCGGCTCCGGCTCCAGCGACAATTACGACATCGCGCTCTACACCGGCCGCAGCTTCGGCGGCGACGCCAATGGCGCCTTCCGGCTGCGGGCCGGTCTCGCCTTCAGCTGGCATGACCTGCAGGTCAACCGCACCACCTTCGTGCCCGGCCAGGCGGCTGGCCTCTCGCAGGCCTATGGGGCCGGCTATGCCGCCACCACCGCCCAGGCGTTCGGCGAACTGGGCTATGCCTTCGCCGTGCCGGGGGCGGGCGGGCCATTGACCCTCGAGCCGTTCGCCGGCCTGTCCTATGTGGCGCTGAACACCAACGGATTTACCGAAACCCCGGGGCCGGGCCTGAATGGCCCGTCCGCGCTGAACGCGCAGGCCAGCAGCTTCGATACCCTGTTCACCACGCTGGGCCTGCGGGCCTCCACCGTGCTGGCGCTGGGGGCGGCGCCGCCCGTGACGCTCTCCGGCACGGTCGGCTGGCAGCATGCCTTCGGCGATCAGACACCCACCACCACCCTGTCCTTCTCAGCCGGCTCATTGCCCTTCACGGTCGCCGGCGCGCCGCTGGCGCAGGATGCGCTGGTGCTGGGCGTGGGGCTTGGGGCCAAGCTGGGCGAGAGCCTGGATCTCAGCATCGCCTACAGCGGCCAACTGGCCTCCAGTTCGACGGAGAATGCGGTGAAGGGCACGCTCGCCTGGAAGTTCTAACTGCACGCTGCATCCCCCTCCCGCCCGCGGGAGGGGGATGAAGGATCAGGCGCGGCTCAGCCCTTGGTGAACTGGCGGTAGTCCGGTTCGCGGTGGAACCAGAATTCATAGCCCGACACGCTCTTCTGCATGGCCACATCATGGATCGGCTGGTTCAGCGGCACGATGGGCAGGTCCTTCATGGCCAAAGCGATGAACTGTTTCACCGTCGCATCATATTCGGCCGGGTCGGCGCTGAAGCGGGCCTTGTCGATCAGCTTGTCCATCTCCGGATTCTTGTAGGCGGAGATGTTGAAGATCGAATTGTTGCCGTGGAAGTTCCAGTAGAAGTAATATTCCGGATAATCCAGCCAGCCACTGAACCGATTGAGCACCATGGGCAGCTCCTTCTTGTTCAGCATGGTGCGCCAGTTGGCGCCGGGGATCTTCTCCACGCTGGCGCGGATGCCGATCTTGGCGAGGTTTTCCTGGATCAGCAAAGCGGTGGGCTCGCCCACCGTGGCGGTGCCCACATCCAGCGACAGCGTGGTGTCGAGGCCATTGGGGAAGCCGGCTTCCACCAGCAGCGCCTTGGCCTTGTCGAGATCAGTCTGGAACGGGAAGGGCTGCGGCCACACCGCCTGCGCGGGCGTGGCGCTGGAGGCGCCATACATGGGCTTGGCGCGTCCGAAGAAAGCATTGTCCTGGATCTGCTGGTAGGGCATGGCCCAGGCGATGGCCTCGCGCAGCTTCACATTGTCGAACGGCGGCTTTGAGGTGTTGAGCGCCACATACCACAGGCAATTGGGGATCGGCACGCCGACCACCTTCACCTTGTTCTCCTTGATGAGCTGGTCGAAATCCTTCGGCGGCAGGCCGGCGGAGAGATCCGCATCGCCCCGCTCCAGCATGGCGCGCCGGGTGCCGGCGGAGGGCACGTCGCGGATGATGATGCGGCGGATGGTCGGCATCTTGCCATTCTTCCAGCCGTCGAAGCGCGACAGCACCGTTTCGGTGCCGGGCTTCCAGCTGTCCACCTTGTAGGCGCCGCCGCCGGCCTCATTGGCCTTCAGCCAGGTCATCGCCCAGGGATCATCCGGCGTGGCGTTTTTTTGGGCGAGGGTGGAGTTGATGATGAAGGGCACCACCACCGCCACATTGAACAGCAGCATCTTGTCCTTGCGCAGATAATCGATGCGGAAGGTGTGGTCGTCCACCACCACGAACTGCTCTTTCTTCTCCAGCGAGCCGGCGGACATCTGGAAGGTGGGGAAGCCGCCGACGCTCACCGCCCGGTCGAACGACCATTTCACGTCTTTCGCCGTGACCGGCGTGCCGTCGTGGAACAGCGCATCCTTGCGCAGCACGAAGGTGCAGGACATGCCGTCCGGCGCCTCTTTCCAGCTTTCCGCCAGCTCGGGGGCCAGGGTCGCGCGGTCGTAGGAGAGCGTGCCGTCCGGCAAGGTGACGGCGGCATAGGTCAGCAAGCGATCATACACGTTCCAAGAGAGGCCGTTGACGGTCTGATTGGAGCCGACCCCATGCATATCGAGGCTGTTCGGCCCCAGTTCCTGCACCACCAGCAGCGTCTCGTTGCGGTTCTGCTGCGCCGACGCGCTGCCGCCCAACAGCAGTGCAAGGCCCAGCGTGCCCGTGCCCTGAAGCAGCGTGCGGCGATCCCATTCCATCCCTGAGGACATTCTTGCGGTCTCCCGGTGTCCTTGCGGACGGTTGCGGCGCAGCCCCATGCCACCGCCGCCGGAAAACGCAAGCAAATCTTATGCCTAGCGGCGTGGCCGGGGCCACGCCGGGTTCAGGGATGTATGCCGCCGTGCGGTTGCCCCCGCCCGGTCACGAGGCGTGGCGCAGCGGTTCGCCATGCGGGTGCGGGATCGCGAGCCGCGCCCGAAGCTGGGCATTGATCTCGGCGGTGTCGTCTCCGGCGCACTGCAGCTCTTCGGCCAATTGCCGCAGCGAGGCGGGCGAGGACTCCAGATCCAGCAGCTGCAACAGGTCGCCAGGGGCGTGGCGCCAGTCCAGCCGCTCGGCGGCGCGGGCGTCCGCGAGAGCGTCCAGCAGCCGGTCCGTGGGCAGTCGGGCGGCGCGGGGCGACGGGATGGCGCCCAGCACGCCGCCGGACATGCCACCCGAGGCGCCGCCAGACACGCTGCCCGGCGCCGCTGCCAGAGCGGCCGCGAGGGCCGGCGTCGCGGTGCCCGCCGGGCCGCGATCGGAGGGGAAGGGAATGGAGGTGGCCCGCACCGCGCCGGCCGCACCGGCCGGCGCCAAGGGCGAGACCGCGGGGGAGAGGGGGGCACCGCTGCTTGGAGCGGTGGGTGCCGCCGGGGCCGGCTGGGCGGTGGTGTGATCAGCGCCGTGGCGGGCGATGGCGGATCGGATGGATGCGAGAATGCTCATGGCTCCCTCCCAGGATGCCGGGCCTTACGCTTGAACGGGCCCTCATGTGGGATGTTCCGCCGCGATCACGGCCGGCGCAAGGCGCCTCTCCATCCGGCTCCGCAACGCGGCCATGGATGCCGACAGGATTGATCGAAATCAAAGGAGCGGCTGCGGCGCCGCCTTAGCCTTGCCGGGACAACAGAGGTTTGTGACGGAGGCTTTGCCATGACCACCCAAGGTGCCCTGTATCTGGCCGCGGTGCTTGCGATGTTCTTGGGGTTTGCAGGCGTGCTCGCCTGGACCGATTACAGCACCAACAAGCCGGGCTGATCAGAGGTTGTGCTCAGCTGCCTGCCAGGGTTGCCAGGGCCACCACGGCGCAGGCGGCCAGCAGCAAGGCGCAGAGCAGGCCGGATTCGGGATAGCGCAGGGGAGTGGGGCGCTCAATCATACCGTCACCCTGCAGCCTTAAGCTTGCATGTGGCTGTTATTGCAGCGCATTCCGACCGCAGCGGCCAAAAGGGCCGGCGATGGCGGGTGCCCCATCGGCGCGGGACGCCCCGGAAGCCTCCGGGGCCGGATGGCAAGAGCGACGCCGTGACCGGTCAGAATCCATGAAAAAGGACCCGGCGCGTGGCGCGGGGCCCTTTTGTTTTGCGGGCGGACACTTGCCCGCAGATGCGGTGGGCGCCTTCGCGCCGGCCGGCCTGTCCGATCAGTTGTCCAGGAAGCTGCGCAGCTTGCGCGAGCGGGAGGGGTGCTTCAGCTTGCGCAGCGCCTTGGCCTCGATCTGGCGAATGCGCTCGCGGGTCACGCTGAACTGCTGGCCCACCTCTTCCAGGGTGTGGTCGGTGTTCATGCCGATGCCGAAGCGCATGCGCAGCACGCGCTCCTCACGGGGCGTGAGGGAGGCCAGCACGCGTGTGGTGGTCTCGCGCAGATTGCTCTGGATCGCCGCATCGATGGGCAGAACCGCGTTCTTGTCCTCGATGAAATCGCCCAGATGGCTGTCTTCCTCGTCGCCGATGGGCGTCTCAAGCGAGATGGGCTCCTTGGCGATCTTCAGGACCTTGCGGACCTTCTCCAGCGGCATGCCCAGCTTTTCGGCCAGCTCTTCCGGGGTCGGCTCGCGGCCGATCTCGTGCAGCATCTGGCGCGAGGTGCGCACGATCTTGTTGATGGTCTCGATCATATGGACCGGGATGCGGATGGTCCGCGCCTGGTCGGCGATGGAGCGGGTAATGGCTTGGCGGATCCACCACGTGGCATAGGTCGAGAACTTGTAGCCGCGGCGGTATTCGAACTTGTCGACCGCCTTCATGAGGCCGATGTTGCCCTCCTGGATCAGATCCAGGAACTGCAGGCCGCGGTTGGTGTATTTCTTGGCGATCGAGATGACCAGGCGCAAATTGGCCTCCACCATTTCCTTCTTCGCCTGCCGGGCTTCCTTCTCGCCCTTCTGCACCATCTGCACGATCTTGCGGAATTCTGCGATTTCCAGCGCCGTCTCGGTGGCGAGCGCGTGGATGTCGCCGCGCAGGACGTGAATGGCGTCCTTCTCGTGGGCGACGAAGCCCTTCCAACCCTTCGAGCCAAGCTTGGAGACCCGCAGCAGCCACTTCGGGTCCAGCTCATAGCTCTGGTACTGGCGCAGGAAGTCGTCGCGGGTCACGCCATAGCTCTCGGCGAGGCGCAGCAGGCGCCCCTCGAGGCCGACCAGGCGCTTGTTGATCTCATAGAGCTGCTCCACCAGGGCATCGATGCGCGCCTGGTTGAGGGACAGCGACTTCACGTCGAGAACGAGGTCTTCCTTGAGCTTCTTGGCCTTGCGCTCCTGCGAGGGCGACAAGGTCTCGTTCTTCAGCTTGGATTCGACGTTCTGGTCCTGCAGTCGGCGCAGCTTCTTGTAGCTGTCGGCGATGCGGTCGAAGGTCTCCACCACCTTCGGCTTGATTTCCAGCTCCATGGCGGCGAGCGACAGGGAGTTTTCCATGTCGTCTTCGTCGTCATTGGGCGAGGCGCCGTCGCCCAGCAGGCCGTCTTCGCCGGCCTCGGGGGCCAGCGCCGTCTCGCCTTCGATCAGCGCCGGGGCATTCTTGCCCTCGGGGCCGGCATAGGTGGCTTCCAGATCGATGATGTCGCGCAGCAGCACCCGGCCTTCGGTCAGCTCATCGCGCCAGATGATGATGGCCTGGAAGGTGAGGGGGCTTTCGCACAGGCCGGCGATCATCGCCTCGCGACCGGCCTCGATGCGCTTGGCGATGGCGATTTCGCCTTCGCGGGACAGCAGCTCGACGCTGCCCATCTCGCGCAGGTACATGCGCACGGGATCGTCGGTGCGCTCGCCGGGCTCGGACTTGGTCTCGGAGCGCACCACGGCGCGCGGCGTCGGCTCGGCGAGTTCGCCGCCTTCCGCCTCTTCCGGCTCTTCGGGCGTCTCGGTCTCTTCGGCGGCTTCCTCGGTCTCGGCCTCTTCGGCCTCGATCACGTTGATGCCCATGTCGTTGAGCATGGCGAGGGTGTCCTCGATCTGCTCGGAGGTCACTTCCTCGGACGGCATCACTTCGTTGAGCTGCTCGTAGGTCACGTAGCCGCGGCGCTTGGCGAGCTTAATCATCTTCCGGACAGCCGCGTCCGAAAGGTCGAGCAACGGCCCGTCGGGGGCGTCGACTTCCTTCTCCGGAGCTTCGGTCGTCTCGGTGGCCTGCTTCGCCATGGACATCTCCTGCACATCGCCGCACGACGGCGAAAAGGCGGTGCGCCG
Source organism: Azorhizobium sp. (assembly GCA_965227945.1). Classification (GTDB taxonomy): domain Bacteria; phylum Pseudomonadota; class Alphaproteobacteria; order Rhizobiales; family Xanthobacteraceae; genus Azorhizobium. The sequence goes on from CBDDGQ010000006.1 coordinate 2,576,455, forward strand.
CGAATCGACGCGTCCGCCCGCTTCCAACTCAACTCGGGCCCACCCTGGATCCGGCTTCGTTCAGATTTCATCAATCCGAGCGGAAAAACCGGCTCCTTTTCATCGAACCGACCGTGACCCGCGCCAGCTTGCGGAACGGCTGACGGCACCAGGCTCTGCGACGATCCCGTTAAACCAGCCTTGAGCCGGCTCCAACCCCTAATTGGTCGGAACAGACAGGGCGGCCCTTCAAAAAGCGCGGAACCGCTAGACCGGCCGCGTGCCCCCGCGCCCCGATGCGGCGCCGAAGCCCTCGACCAATGCTTCCGTTCCCTCGGCCGCCGACAAACGCTCCCGTACGTCCCGCAGCCAGGCGAAATTCGCCTCGCTAGGGTCCTCACCTAAGGATCGTTCAGCCTCCCGTAATTCTCTAGATAGCGTGTAAGCCTTGCGATGCAAGGCCGAGCGCTGCGACCACCACAAACGCACGTCCTCGGCTCCGGTATCAGGATACACCGGCCAGTCCATGCGCGGGTTGGCAAGGGCCCGAACTCGTTGAGTGAGCGCCTCCAATTCCTCACCTGAGAGGTGTGCAGCCAGCGCATCGCTGTCCTGCGCGCCATCCAGATGCGCCTCCATCAACGCTCGGCGCAGCCGGTCCGCCTCCTTGTTGGCGAAGGGCAGATCGGAGACATCCTCGCCGAATTCGTCCATCAGCCAGGGGTGGCTCAGCAGGCAGAACAGCAGCAGGGCCTCATTGCGCGGCAAACTGGCCAACGGCCCCCGCACCACGGCGGTGCGGGAAATCTCGCCGCCGGGCATGATCAGCGGGGCCTCGCGCTGGAACCGGCCGCGCCCATCCGCCTTGCCGCGCCCGCCGGTCCAGGGCTTGGCCGAAGCGCCCCAAGAGCCGCCGCCCTCGAACCGCCGCCCGCCGGAGCGTTGCTCGCTGGCCGGCTGCAGCAGGCGCTTCAGACGCTCGTTCAAGTCCTGCTTGTAATGGCGGCGCACGTTTTCGTCCTGGATCGCTGCCACCGCTTCGCCGATGCGCGCTTCCAAAGCAGCGCGGCGCTCGGGAGTTTCCAGGTTGGCGCCCTCGGTCTCCCGCGCCCACAGCATGGCCGCCAGGGGCTGGGCCTGCGCCAGCACCGTGTCCATAGCCTCGCGGCCGCTGGCGCGGATCAGATCGTCCGGATCCTGGCCGTCGGGCAGGGTGCCGAACGACAGGCTCTTGCCAGGCTTCAGATGCGGCAAAGCGAGGCCGATGGCGCGAAAGGCGGCGCGCTTGCCGGCCTTGTCGCCGTCGAACAGCAGCATGGGTTCTTCCGCCATGCGCCAGAGCAGGGCTAGTTGCTCCTCGGTGAGCGCGGTGCCCAGTGGCGCCACGGCGCCTTCGAAGCCCGCCTCCACCATGGCGATCACGTCCACATAGCCTTCCACCGCGATCAGCCGCGCCCCCTTCTGGGTGGCGGCGCGGGCGGCAAACGCGTTGTAGAGCAAGGCTCCCTTGTGAAAGAGCACGGTCTCCGGGGAGTTGAGATACTTGGCCGGAACGTCCTTCTCCAGCGCCCGTCCGCCGAACGCCACCACCCGGCCGCGAAGATCGGTGATGGGAAACATCACCCGATCCCGAAAGCGGTCATAGGGGACCGGGATGTCGTCGCCGGAGATCAGCATGCCGGTCTCGATGAGGTCCGACACTGGCACGCCCGCCTTGCCCAGCGCCTCCTTGAGGCCGAATCGGTCCGCCGGGGCATAGCCCAGGCGGAAGCGGGTCTGGGTGGCGGCGCCCAGCCCCCGGTCGGACAGGTAGCCGCGCGCCTTGGCGCCGGCCCGCGCCTGAAGCTGGGCCTCGAAGTAGGCGGCGGCCAGTTCCATCACCTCGTGCAGGCCGCGCCGGCGGGCTTCCTTGGCGGCGGCCTCGGGCGTCTCTTGCGGCAAGGCCAGGCCGGCCATGGAGGCGAGGCGCTCCACCGCCTCGGCGAATGGCGTGCCCTCGGTCTCCATCAGGAAATCGAACACGTCGCCATGCTTGCCGGAGGAGAAGCAGTGGTAGAAGCCCTTCTGGTCGTTGACGAAGAAGGACGGGGTCTTCTCCGCATTGAAGGGCGACAGGCCGGCGAACTCGCGGCCCTGCTTCTTCAGCTTGACGCGCCGCCCCACCACTTCCGACACCGGAAGCCGGGCGCGGATTTCGTCAAGGAAAGAGGGCGGGAAGCGCATTCCGTCCGGGACTCACACCGCTGAGAGCAAAGAGAAGGTGGCGATCATAGCCGCTAAGGACATCAAACGCTCCCGCCTTCAAGGGCGGGAGGCGGCCGAACCTGCGTCCGGCCGCGATGTGCCCGCTGTCCACAGAGCGGCGGGATGAATCCTGACGGAGGCCGCTCTCAGGCGGCGGTCAGCGCATCCTTGACCCAGCCGGAGGCCTTGCCAAAGTCCAGAGCGCCCGCATGGCGCTCCTTCAGCAGGGCCATGACGCGGCCCATGTCCTTGATGCCCTTGGCCTCGATCTCCGCGACGATGCGGGCGATGGCGGCGCGGGTGTCGTCCTCGGACAACTGCTTGGGCATGAAGTCCTGGATGACGGTGATTTCCTCGCGCTCCTGCGCGGCCAGCTCCGGGCGGCCGTTGTCCGCATAGATCTTGGCGCTTTCCTCGCGCTGCTTGACCATCTTGGCCAGCAAGGCGCGCAGGTCGTCGTCGGAAATCGGGTCCTTGCCGTGGCCGCGGGCTTCGATGTCGCGGTCCTTCAGGGCGGCATTGATGAGCCGCAGGGTGGAGGTGCGGCACTTGTTCTGGGCTTTCAGCGACTCTTTGAGCGCCGTATTGATCTCGTCACGCAGCACGGGGGTCCTCATATTTCCTGCTCGCGCGCCGGGGGCCCGCCGTCGGGTCCGCCGGGGAAGAGCCCGGCTTGGCGCGCAGATCTGATGTGGTCGGCGCGGCCCTTGTCACCAGCGGCATCCTCAGGTAGCCGGGCATCGGCGCACAAATTCGCGCGCATGGCTGGCATCGCCGCGCGCAACCCCTTATTTAGGCGATCCATGACGCAGGAACAAGACGCACCCGCCTCCGGCCCCGCTGAAGGCTGGACCGAGCCGAAGCCGACCGCCCTTCTGGTCCTCGCTGACGGCACCGTTCTCGAAGGTTTCGGGTTCGGCGCGGCCACCGAGGGCGTGGGAGAGGTGTGCTTCAACACCGCCATCACCGGCTATGAGGAGATCCTCACCGATCCCTCCTATGCCGGGCAGATCGTGACCTTCACCTTTCCGCACATCGGAAACGTGGGCACCAATGAAGAGGACATCGAGACGGTCTCCGCCGCCGCCGTGTCCGGCGTGCGCGGGGTGGTGGTGCGCAGCGCCGTCACCGACCCGTCCAATTATCGCGCGACGCGTAATCTCGACGCCTGGCTGAAGGCCCGGGACATTCCCGCCATCAGCGGCATCGACACCCGCGCCCTCACCGCGCTGATCCGCGAGGGCGGCATGCCCAACGCGGTGCTGGCCCATCATCCTGAAGGCGTGTTCGACATTCCGGCCCTGCAGGCCCGTGCCAAGGCCTGGCCCGGCCTGGAGGGCATGGACCTGGTGCCGGGTGTCACCTCCGCCCAGCGGTTCAACTGGGACGAGACCGAATGGACCTGGAACACCGGCTACGGCCACCAGGGCGCGCCGAAATACCATGTGGTGGCCATCGACTATGGCGTGAAGCGCAACATCCTGCGCCTGCTGGCCACCGCCGGCTGCAAGGTGACCGTGGTCCCGGCCACCACCACCGCCGCCGAGGTTATGGCGCTCAATCCCGACGGCGTGTTCCTCTCCAACGGCCCCGGCGATCCGGCGGCCACGGGGGAATATGCGGTGCCGGTGATCCGCGAGCTGATCGCCAAGGACGTGCCGACCTTCGGCATCTGCCTCGGCCACCAGATGATCGGCCTCGCCGTGGGTGGACGCACCATCAAGATGCACCAGGGCCACCATGGGGCGAACCACCCGGTGCAGGACCTGACCACCGGCAAGGTGGAGATCACCTCCATGAACCACGGCTTTGCGGTGGACCGCGACAGCCTGCCGGCCAATGCGCAGGAGACCCATGTCTCGCTGTTCGACGGCTCCAATGCCGGCATGGCGCTCAGCGACAAGCCGGTGTTCTCGGTGCAGTACCATCCCGAGGCCAGCCCTGGCCCGCGCGACAGCCACTATCTGTTCCAGCGGTTCGTGGACCTGATGGCCAAGCACAAGGCGGCCTGACCGCACGCCCGCGCGCTGCAAGGCGCGCGGGCCGAGGCCATGCGGCTGGACAGGCCGCGGGCCTCATCTATGGTCTCCCTGCGGCACGCGGGATGTCCGTTGGCCGAATACCTCTTCGGACCCGCCCCCTCTTCGACGGGAGACCACCATGACCCTGCGCATCGCTGCCGCGGCCACTGCCGTGTGCCTTGCCTGTTTCTCGGCTCCGGCCTCTGCCGCCGATGCCAACCTGATCGGCCATTGGACATCCACCGGCGAGACCAATGCGGCCCGGCTCGGCCAGGCGATCGCCGGCTGGCCGGCCACGGACAAGCCGGCCTTCAATCTGTCCCCGCGTCCGTCCGTGGTCATCGATGTCCAGGAAGGGCGCAAGCTCGCCGGCCACGAGATCTTCGCCGACGGCAGCCGGGAGGATTTTGTCGGCGTCATCAAGCGCGACGGCCGCAGCGTCCTGGTGAGCACCATGAAGGGACTGGCCATGGTCGATCTGGACGGCGACAGCATGGAATGGTGCTGGGTCGACACGCTGGACGCCCTGGCCGTCGTCTCCTGCGACGTGATGCGCAAGGATCCCGCCGCCAAATAGGCCGCACCTTTCGCCGCGACCGGGGCCCCTTGCACCGACGGCTGCCTCGTGAGGCGCCGCGGCCAGACGGCAGCGGCGCGGGCGGCGGCCCTTAGGCGAGGGCCTGAGGCCAGGCCTCAGTCGAGAAAGTCGCCATGGGCTTCCACATGCTTGGCGAGGCCCAATGTGTGCTCGCGCACCAGCCGCTCGGCCAGATCCGCATCGCGCTTCTCGATGGCTTCGACGATGCGGGTGTGGTCGAGGATGGAGCGCTGGGCACGGTGATCCTGGCCGATGGTGACCTTCCGCACGCCGCGCATGTGGGGGAACAGATTGTCCGTGGTCTCCGCCAGCAGGTCGCAGCCGGACATGCGGATGATCAGCTTGTGGAAGGCGAGGTTGGCTTCGGAATATTCCGAGACGAATTCTTCGGGATTGCGATTGGCGAACGCCCGCACATTCTCGCGCAGCAAGGCGATGTCATGGTCCGAGGCCAGCTGCGAGGCAAGGCGCGCGGCCATGCCCTCCAAGGCGGCCCAGACCGTGATCATCTCGAGGATCTCTTGCTTGGTCTTGCGCACCACGAAGATGCCCCGCCGCGGCACCGAGCGCACGAAACCTTCCTGCTCCAGCAGGGTCATGGCCTCGCGGATCGGGGTGCGCGACACCCCCAGCTTCTCCGACAGCTGACGCTCCTCGAGGCGGATCTCCTCGTCATGGCTATAGATGTCCATCTCCATGATGGCCGCCTTGAGGGCCTTGTAAGCCTTCATCCGGAAGCTCGATTCGGTCTCGATCGGCTTCACGTTGATATCCTGGTACGTCATGTCACCCTTGCCTGATCCAGCCGCGTCATGCGTCGCGCACGGTCCATCCGGCGTCCATTCCGCATGATGCCGCGCACCCGCAGACGCCGGGCCCCCCATGGGCGGTTCGTGAGATGCGAATACAACATACTGTGTCGCATCGATCCTTGAAGAGGGCAAGCAAACCGCCGAACAACCACGAAACTTCAGAAAACGTGTTGCAGCGCAACGTAAAGAGGCATCTCCAGCTTCTGCACTGCTTATTGACATTACGTATTCTGCATACCAGCATGCTTCTAAGGAACGAGGGCATCTGCCCGACGCGGCCGGCCTCAGGCGCTGCATATCCACCGCGGACGAACCGCGGAGCTCCAGCTAGGTGAGGAATGCCATGATCACGGTGGACGATATTCTGCGCGAGAAGCGCGACACGCGGATCGTGACGGTGCGGATGAATGAGACGGTCGCCACGGCCGCACTCATCATGCGGCGGGAGAACGTCTCCTCTGTGGTGGTGAAGGACGTGTGCCGCACCGAGGGCAACACCGTGGTGGGTGTGTTCTCAGAACGGGATGTGACGCGCGCTCTGGTGGCGCACGGTGCCAACACGCCCAGCCTGCCGGTGGCGACTTTCCTGCAGCGGGAGGTCATCTCCTGCACGTTGCAGGACAGCATCGTCACGGTGCTGCGGTTGATGAACGAACATCAGGTGCGCCACCTGCCGGTGATGGTGGAGCACAATCTGGTGGGCGTGATCAGCGCCACCGATCTGATGCGCCACTATCTGCATGAATCCGAAGTGGCCTCCCACGCGGATCAGGCGATCAGCGGCATGACGGTGGCCCTGTCGGCGCTGCGCTGACGGGCCCTGAGACGTCCCGGAGGCGGTTTGCAAAACATTTGCGACCGTCTTCGGAGAATGATACGCTTATTTGTACTTGGTATACGAGATACTGTAGACGATGGAAGAGCGGGGCCTACCCGCACTAAAGCTTGGGGTCGCGTGAGCACATTCCAGAAGCTGGCAGCAGACCGGCTCGGAAAGAACAAGGGCAGGTTCCAGGGGTTAGAGGCATGGCCAAGGCACTCGACGGCGTGCGCGTCCTCGATATGACGCACGTACAATCCGGACCCTCGGCGACTCAGTTGCTCGCCTGGATGGGTGCAGATGTCATCAAGATCGAAATGCCCCGGCGCGGCGACATTACCCGCAGCCAATTGCGCGACCGGTCCAATGTGGACAGTCTGTATTTCGCGATGCTCAATTCCAACAAGCGCAGCGTGACCTTGAACATCAAGTCACCGCAGGGGCAGGACGCCCTGGTGCGGCTGATCGAGCGCTGCGACGTGCTGGTGGAGAATTTCGGCCCCGGCGTGCTGGAGCGGCAAGGCTTCTCGTTCGAGCGCATCCACGCCATCAATCCGCGGCTCATTTACGCCTCCATCAAGGGCTTTGCCGAGGGCGCTGCCCAGGACGCCAAGGCCTATGAGACCATTGCCCAGGCCATGGGTGGGGCCATGAGCACCACCGGCTGGCAATCCGGCCCGCCCACCGCCTCCAGCGCCCAGATCGGCGACACCGGCACCGGCGTCCACGCGGTCGCCGGCATCCTGGCGGCGCTCTACCAGCGCACGGTCACCGGCACCGGTCAGCGGGTGGACGTGGCCATGCAGGATTGCGTGGTCAATCTGCTGCGGGTGAAGTTGCGCGACCAGCAGCGCCTCGCCTCCGGCCCCCTGGTGGAATATCCCGGCGCGCCGCAGGGCGAGGCGGTGCCGCGGGCCGGCAATGCCTCCGGCGGCGGCCAGCCCGGTGCGGCGCTGCGCTGCGCTCCGGGCGGCGAGAATGACTTCTGCTATGTCATCATCCAGCCGCAGGGCTGGGCGCCGCTGATGCGCCTGATCGGCCGCAAGGACCTGATCGAGGACGGCCGCTTTGCCTCGCACGAGGCCCGTGCCGAGCGTCTGGACGCCTGCTTCGAGGTGATCGAGACCTGGACCCGCAAGCGGACCAAGTTCGAGGTGATGAAGGCCCTTTCGGCCATCGACGTGCCGTGCGGCCCCATCCTCTCCACCAAGGACATTCTGGAAGATCGCAGCCTCTATGCGCGCGGCTTCCTGGTGGACGTGCCCCATCCTGAGCGGGGCAATTACGTCACCATCGCATCCCCGATCCATCTCTCCGACAGTTCCGTAGAGGTGGAGCGGGCGCCGCTGCTGGGCGAGCACACCGAAGACGTGCTGGCCTGGATCGGGTTCGACCGCGACGACATCGCCAGCATGCGGGCCTCCGGGGCCGCATGAGCCGTCGCCACGCCTTCAGGTCGGGGCAAGTGTACGCCGTCCAGAACACTGTACGCCGTCAAGAAAGGGTTGGTACGCGTATCGTCTCGCCGCTTCGTATGAGGGAAAAAGAGGGTGAAGCGGTCCTCATATCCAAAAAATAGATGAAAAATCTTCATCAGGGGTAGGAAACATGGTTGTTGCTCAAGCAGAGGGCAGCTCAGCGCCATCGGTGCGCTGGCTGCAATTGATCGCCGGCATCGTGTGTATGGTGGCCGCGGCGAATATTCAGTACTCGTGGACCTTGTTCGTCCCCGAGATTCAGGCCGCCAACGGCTGGAGCCGCGCGTCCATCCAGGTGGCCTTCACCATCTTCGTCGTGGTGCAGACGTGGCTGACCCCCATCGAGGGGTATTTCATCGACAAGTACGGCCCGCGGGTCGTGGTGCTCATCGGCGGCCTGTTCACCGGCCTGTCCTGGGTCGTCAACTCCTATGCCACCTCGCTGAACGGCTTCTATCTGGGAGCGGTCATCGGCGGCATCGGCGTTGGCTGCGTCTACGCCACCTGCGTGAACAGCGCGCTCAAGTGGTTCCCGGACAAGCGTGGCCTTGCGGTGGGTCTGATGGCGGCGGGGTATGGCTCCGGCACGGTGCTGACCATCATCCCGATCGCCAACATGCTGAAGACCGCTGGCTATTCGCAGACCTTCTTCTTCTTCGGCCTGATCCAAGGGGCGATCATCCTCCTGGCGGCTGGCTTCCTGCGGGCGCCTGGCAATCGGGAAATCGTGTATTCAGCCAATGTGCTTCAGTCCCGCCGGGACTACACCTTGGGTGAAGCGCTGCGGACCCCGGTGTTTTACGTCATGCTCGGCATGTTCATCTGCACCGTCAGCGGTGGCTTGATGGCCGTGGCGCAGCTGGGCGTGATCGCCGAAGATCTCGGCGTGAAGCATGTGGAAGTGAACCTCTACTTCTTCGCCATGGCCGCTCTGCCTTTCGCCTTGATGCTGGATCGCATCCTGAACGGCTTTTCGCGTCCCTTCTTCGGCTGGATCTCCGATCATATCGGCCGCGAGAAGACCATGTTCTTCGCCTTCACCATGGAGGGGATCGGCATCATCGCGCTGGGCACGTTCGGCCACAATCCGTGGGCGTTCATCATCCTCAGCGGTGTTGTGTTTCTTGCCTGGGGCGAAGTCTATTCTCTGTTCAGTGCCACGGCCGCCGATACGTTCGGCAGCAAGCATGTCGGAAAAATCTACGGCGTTCTGTATTGCGCCAAGGGTTTCGCCGCTTTGCTTGTGCCTTTGGCCAATATCCTCATGGAGGCCACCGGCAGTTGGGCGGTTGTGCTTTATGTGGTGGCCGGCATGGACCTCACGGCAGCTTTTGCAGCGCTTTTTGTCCTGAAACCGATGCTGGCCCGCCATCATCGTCTCAATGCGGAAGCGGCCAACGCCATTCGGGATCGCGAGATTATCGCGCGCGCCTGAGATACGTCCCTCAGCCACCTTCGGGTGGCCCCTCGTGGCCCCGGCTCTGCCGGGGCCTTTTTTTGCCGCGAGGCCCGTTTCGCTCTGGGATCCTTCTTGATGCCATGTGCGCGCCATCTCTTGTGGGAGATCTTGCAAAGCAACGGGAGTGCGATATGATGATTCCAATCCCATATGCCGGCGTGAAATCCAATAAAAACGTCATAGGCCGTGAATAAGAGTCACGCAAATCTGCCGAATGTGCCGCAATAATCTTGCGAAGACTATGTAAGGTAGCGGTTACATAACGGTAATTAGCATGTGGGCTGCCTGAATTTCATGCGACGAAGGTGACGGTACGCGAGCTGGCCCCAACGCCAATGGGCCCGCGATAAGAATGGCGACCGTCACGGGCCGTTCATCGACTCGCATTCGATGACACCAACGTGTGGAAGGGATGGAAATGCCGCCTATTGAAACCGCAACCAAGGGCCCGCTGGGCGGGCGCTGGATGCAATTGGTCATCGGCATCGTGTGCATGTCGATGATCGCCAATCTGCAATACGGCTGGACGCTGTTCGTCGAGCCCATCAACGACAAATACCACTGGGGCCGCCCGGCCATTCAGGTGGCATTCACCATCTTCGTGGTCACCGAGACCTGGCTGGTGCCCATCGAAGGCTGGTTCGTGGACAAGTTCGGTCCCCGCATCGTGGTGTTCATCGGCGGCATCCTGTGCGCCGCCGCCTGGGCGATGAACTCCATCGCTGACACCCTCACCCTGCTTTATGTGTCCGCCGCCATCGGCGGCATCGGCGCCGGCGCGGTGTACGGCACCTGCGTGGGTTCGGCCCTCAAGTGGTTCCCCGATCGTCGCGGCCTGGCCGCCGGCCTCACCGCTGCCGGCTTCGGCGCGGGTTCGGCGCTGACCATCGTGCCCATCGCCTCCATGATCAAGAACGCCGGCTACCAGCAGACCTTCATGGTGTTCGGCCTGCTCCAGGGCGGTGTCGTGCTGCTGTTGGCGCTGTTCCTGTTCGCCCCCAAGGAAGGCCAGGTGCCCAAGGTTATGTCCAAGGGCGTGGTGCAGAGCCGCCGCAATTACGGCCCGGGCGAAATGGCCAAGGCCCCGGTGTTCTGGGTCATGTACCTGATGTTCGTCCTGGTGGCCGCCGGCGGCCTGATGGCCACCGCGCAGCTGGGCTCCATCGCCAAGGACTTCCAGATCGCCGACGTGCCGGTGAGCCTGATCGGCATCACCATGCCGGCTCTGACCTTCGCTTTGTCCATCGATCGCGTGTTGAACGGCTTGACGCGTCCGTTCTTCGGTTGGGTGTCGGACAATATCGGGCGCGAGAACACCATGTTCATCGCCTTCGGTCTGGAAGCGATCGGCGTGCTGGCGCTGGCGCACTTCGGCTCCAACCCCCTGGCCTTCGTGCTGCTGACCGGCCTCGTCTTCTTCGCCTGGGGTGAGATCTACTCGCTGTTCCCGGCGACGTGCGGCGACACCTTCGGCTCCAAGTTCGCCACCACCAATGCCGGCCTGCTTTATACCGCCAAGGGCACCGCGTCCCTGGTGGTGCCGTTCGCCTCGGTGGCCGTGGCGCAACTGGGCAATTGGGACCTGGTGTTCACCATCACCGCTGCGGTCAATGCCATCGCGGCGCTCATGGCCCTGTTGGTCCTCAAGCCCATGCGCTCGCGCTTCGTGGCCCAGGCGACCGTGACGGCCGACGCTGTGGTCAAGGGACCGGCCATCGCCAAATAGGCTGCGAACTCAGGCGGGAGGGCCTCGTGTCCTCCCGTCACTGCACCGGGCGTCATCGTCCGGGCTGGCTTTTTCAAGGCCCCGTCAGAGACGAGACCTGACACCGCTCTGAGATCCGCGGCCGACCGGGTCTCAGTCAGAAGCGGGGCGAGCCTGCACACCTGCTGCATGGCGGCCCGGAGCAACTCCGGGACTGCCTCTTTCTCCATCCCGATCACCGACCGCCCTCATTGCGGCAGCCAGCACGTCGAAACTCCGCGCGCTCAGAGGCCGCGGGGGAAAGCCGCGACCGCGGGCTCGCGCTCTTCGGTCTCGGACTTCTGGCCGCCGAAGGTGGCGCGCGAGTCGCTGGCGTGGTCGAGCGTGGCGCCGCCGGCCATCACCGGGGTGGCGGTCGGGACCGCGGCGCGCAGGAAAGCGCCAGCGGCGCTGAGAAGACGCGACAGGGTGGTTTCGTTGGCGGTCATATCTGCCTCCGGGCACGAAGATCGTGCCGCTCGCTCCGGAGCGCCACCAAGGCGTCCCGTGTGATTACGGAGGGCATACTGACCTATTTTGGGTCGTCTGTGGTATACATAATACGCAGATAGCCGCGCCATTGTTGCATACCAGTGACCTTCAGGAAGGTGAAAGGCTTCGCAGGTGCGAAAGCGTTCCCACGGTTGACTCCGTGGTCCCCTTCGGCGCTGCAGCACCGGTCACCGCTGGCAAAAAGTCGGTCGCCAGCTCTTTTCCCAGCTCCACGCCCCATTGATCGAAGGCGTCTATGCCCCAAACCGCGGCCTCTATGAACACCCGGTGCTCATAGAGCGCCAGGATGCGGCCGAGCGTGAACGGATCCAGCAGCGTGTAGGCCAGAGTGACCGAGGGCCGGTTGCCGGGGAAAACGCGGTGCGGTGCAATACGTTGGATGGTGGGTTCATCCATGCCTTTTGCGCGGAGCTGAGCCTCCGACTCAGCCCGGGAACGGCCCCGCAACAGGGCTTCGGACTGGGCCAGGCAGTTGGCGATCAGCAGGTCCTGATGGTCGCGCAGGTTCGGTTCGTGCCCCTGCGCGGCGATGAGAAACTCCACCGGCACCACATCCGTGCCCTGATGCAGCAGCTGGAAGAAAGCGTGCTGGGAATTGGTCCCCGGCTCGCCCCACACCACCGGTCCGGTGGGCCGCGCCACCGGCTGGCCGTCCAGCGTCACGCTCTTGCCGTTGCTCTCCATGTCCAGTTGTTGGAGATAGGCGGGCAGGCGGGCGAGGCGCTGGTCATAGGGAATGACCGCGCGGGTGGGATAGCCGCAGACATTGCGATGCCACAGCCCCACCGCCGCCAGAAGCGCGGGCAGGTTCTGCTCCAGCGGCGCGTGGCGGAAATGCTCGTCGATGGCGGCGGCGCCGGCCAAGAAATCCCCGAACAGCGCCGGCCCCACCGCGATCATCAGCGGCAGGCCCACGGCGGACCATACCGAATAGCGTCCGCCCACCCAGTCCCAGAAGCCGAACGTCCGCTCCGGGGCGATGCCGAAGGCCTGCACCTTGTCCAGCGCCGTGGAAACGGCGGCGAAATGCGCGCCCACGGCGCCTTCGCCCTGGGCGGCTGCAATCCACGCCCGAGCCGTGCGGGCGTTGGTCATGGTCTCGATGGTGGTGAAGGTCTTCGACGCGATGATGAACAGCGTGGTCGCCGGGTTGAGCGGCTTGAGCACATCGGTGATATGGGCCCCGTCCACATTGGAGACGAAGTGCAACCGCGGCCCGTCGTGATACGGGGCCAGCGCCAGCGTCGCCATGGCCGGTCCCAGGTCCGAGCCGCCGATGCCGATGTTCACCACATCGGTGAATGCATGATTATGCGCGCCGGCAATGCGGCCGGCGCGGATCGCCGTGGCGAAGGCGCCCAGCCTTTGCAGGGTTTCGCCAATGTCTGGGCGGACATCCGCGCCATCCACCATGATGGGGTCGGTGCCCGCATCCCGCAGGGCTGTGTGCAGCACGGCGCGATCCTCGGTGGCATTGATATGCGCGCCGGCGAACATGGCGTCGCGCCGCGCTTCCACACCTGCGGCGCGCATCAGCTCCAGAAGCGCCGCCAGGCCCTCTTCGGTGAGCGAGGTCTTGGAGGCGTCCAGCAGCAGATCCCCAAGCGCCAAAGAGAAGCGCCCAAACCGGCCTTCGGTCTCGAACAGGCTGGCCAAGGCGGTCTCCTTGGTGGCCGCGCGGATGGTCGACAGCCGTGCCCATGCACCCTCGAGCGCCACCGGATCGCGCGGCGCCGGGGGCGCGGCGGGGGCAACGCCGGTGTCGGTGGTGTCTGCATCAGTCATGGCGAAATCTCCGTCAGGGACACCACAGCACGTCCAGCGGGCGTGGGCTATGCAGTAGAATGGCGCGGATAGGACGCTCCATCGGATCGCCCGGTTCCCGCGCGGCGTCGAGAACGCGCCGCTTTTCCGCGCCCTCGATGTGCAGGAACAGCGCTCGCGCCCCCACCAGAGGCGCCAGGGTGAAGGTGATGCGCGGCTCGCCGGCCGCCGGGGCCCGGACCGCCATCAAATCCGCATCGGTGCGAGGGTCGATGGCCGCTGCCAGGGTTGCGGCGCCGGGGAAGAATGACGCCGTGTGACCGTCATCGCCCATCCCGAGGACGGCAACGGTGAGCGGGCGCGGCAGGTCGGCCAGCGCCGCATGGGCGGCCTCCAGCCCCTCTTCGGGAGATAGGGCGCCGGTATAAAGCGGGATGAAGCAGGCGGCTGCGGCAGGTCCGCGCAGCAGATGCTGGCGGACCAGTGCCGCGTTCGAGCGGTCCGAGGTCTCCGGCACCCAGCGCTCGTCCACCAAGGTCACCGTCACCTTGGCCCAATCGAGCGGGGCGCCGGACAGCACCTCCAGGAAGCGCGCCGGCGTGCGGCCGCCGGAAACCGCGAGGGAGGCTCGCCCATGGTCGGCAAGGCCCGCCCGCAGCGCCTCGGCCACATGGGCGGCCAGCGCGCGGGCAAGCGCCTCCGAATCCGCATAGGTATTCAAAGCGATCGGCAGCGCGGCGGCGGAGCCGGATGCGGGGTCGGTCATGGGCGTGGCCTCGGCAATGCGCGGTCCCCTTGGGGACAGGGGCGGGGCAGGTCAGATCGGTCAGCACCAGGCTGAAGGCATCAGCACGGGGGAGCAAGTGGCGGCTCCCGCGCCGATGTCATGGGCCCCTCATATCGGTCAAAGAGTCGGCCTCAGTCGTCCATCCAGGTGCGCCCGTCGCGCTCGATCAGGGCAATGGCGGCGGACGGCCCCCAGGTGCCGGCGGTATACGGTTTGGGCGGCTCGCGCGTGGCGCGCCAGGCGTCCAGGATCGGGTCGATCCATTTCCAGGCCGCTTCCACTTCGTCGCGGCGCATGAACAAGGTCTGGTTGCCGCGCACCACGTCCATGAGCAGGCGCTCATAGGCATCGGGATTGCGGACGCCGAAGGCCTCGGCAAAGCTCATGTCCAGGGGCACATGCTGCAGGCGCATGCCGCCGGGGCCGGGATCCTTGATCATCAGCCACAATTTCACGCCCTCGTCCGGCTGCAGCCGGATCACCAGCCGGTTGGCCATGATGGGGCCCGCCTGCTCGTCGAACACCGAATGCGGGATGGGGCGGAAGGCCACCACGATCTCCGACACCCGGCTCGCCAGACGCTTGCCGCTACGCAGATAGAAGGGCACGCCGGCCCAGCGCCAATTGGCGATTTCCGCCTTCAGCGCCACGAAGGTCTCGGTGTCGCTTTCCGGCGAGCCCAGTTCGTCCAGATAGCCGGCCACCGCCCCGCCGGAGGAGGCGCCGGCGCGATACTGCCCACGCACGGTGAGCGCCGGCGCGCTCTTCTGATCGATGGGCACCAGGGCTTTCAGCACCTTGAGCTTCTCGTCGCGCACCGCATCCGCGTCCATGGACACGGGCGGCTCCATGGCCACCAGGCACAGGAGCTGGAGCATGTGGTTCTGCACCATGTCGCGCAGGGCGCCGGCGGTGTCGTAATAGCCGGCGCGACCGGCGACACCCAGGCTCTCGGCCACGGTGAGTTGTACATGGTCGATGTGGGCGTTGTTCCAGATCGGCTCGAACAAAGCGTTGGCGAAGCGCAGCGCCATGAGGTTCTGCACCGTCTCCTTGCCGAGATAATGGTCGATGCGGAACACCGCCTCTTCGCGGAAGACCTTGCCCACCGCTTCATTGACGGCGCGGGCGGATTCCAGATTCTTGCCCACCGGCTTTTCCACCACCACCCGGCTTTTCGGGGTGACGAGGCCGTGGGAGCCGATGCGGCTGCAGATATCGTCGAACAGGTCCGGCCCCACTGCCAGATAGAAGACGCGGATGCGATCGGCGCCGCGTTCCAGATGGGCGGCCAGTTCGTCCCAGCCTTCGTCGGAGACGGCGTCCACCGCCACATAGTCCACGCGGTCGAGGAAGCGGGCGAGGCGGGCGGCCTCGATGGAATCGATGCCGTCGCGATCCTCCACCGAATCCCGGGCGAGATCCTGAAACTCGGCGCGGGTCATGGGGCGGCGGGAGACGCCGATGATCCGGGCCTCGGGCGGGATCTGGCCGGCGAGGTCGCGCTCGTAGAGAGCCGGGAGGAGCTTGCGTTTGGCCAGGTCACCGGTGGCGCCGAACACCACAATATCGAACGGATCCACGGTGATAACGCGCGCGACCATTCTCACATCTCCGAACCGGAGCCGTGCGGCTCCTCAGACCATCTTGGCCTGATGTTCTAGCAAATCCTTCGCGTCGATGGTGCGACCATGCAGCGGCAACGTTAAGATCGCGGCGGTCAGCTCGTCCGCAAAGCGCTGCATGGCCGGGGCGAGACGGTCCAGGCGTGGCCGGTGGACGAGCCAGGCCTCCACACGCGGGGCAAAGCCGGCAACGGACACGACCTGAAGCTGATCCCGCATCGGGCTTGTCGCCAGCACCGCATCCGTCACCAGGCCGAGGCCCAGCCCCCGCGCCACCAAGGATAGGCGCAAGGGGTAGGACAGCGCCTCCATGGACACATCGAAGGGCAGCCCTGCGGCCGTGAACATCTCGTTTAGCCCACGGCGCTGGCTGCATCCGTCGGGGTTCAAGACCCAGGAATAGCCGGCGAGATCGCGCAGGGTCGCGGGGGCGGGGAGTGGCGTGTTGCGGGCAGCGACGATGCGGATGCCTTCGGTGGCCAGCAACTGGCCGGGCAAATCGTCCGGCGGTCGGACGACATCGCTGAGCGACAGCGCGGCCGCATCCAGTTGCCCCGACCGCACCTGCTCCACCAGGCGGGGCGACCAGTCACTGGTGATGCGGGGTTTCAGGCGAGGAAACGCGGCCCGCAGATGATCCAGCGGCTCGGCCAGGGCCACGTCGGAGAGGGTGTGGGCCACCCCGATGCGGAAGGTGCCTTCCGCATCGCCCATCGGCGCCACCCGTGCCTTGAGGTCGGCCACGGACGCCATCACCCGTCTTCCGAATTCATAGGCGTCACGCCCGGCCTTGCTGGGCTTCAGCGGTTTCGACTGGCGATCCAGCAGGGAGATGCCGAGGGACTCCTCCAGCGCCTGCACCCGGCGGGTGACGCCCGGCTGGGTCAGGTTCAATCGCAGAGCCGCCGCGACGATGGAGCCGGTCTCCACCACCGCCAGAAAGGCTTCCAAATCCCGGACATTCATGCTCATTGCGCATATTCTTTATGATTTCATTTCAATTGAAGCATATTTCTCGAGGTTCATAAAGGGGGCAACTCGACCAGTCCCTGAGGACGCCATGAACCAGCCTCTGCCCCTCCATCCCCCTCACGCCCCTCTGCCCTTAGCCTTGGACGCGGCCAGCCCGGGCGCGGCACCCGCGGAAGGTCTCGCACCGCCACCGGTCACGCTGTTCGCTTTTGCCTCCGGCTTGTTGATCACGGATATCACCGCCACCCAGCCGCTCGTCGGCCCCATGGGCCGGGCCTTGCTCCTCGACGACGCCCAGGCCAGCCTGATCGCAACCTTGGCGCTTCTGGGCTATGCCGCCGGCCTGTTCTTCATCGTGCCTTTGGCGGACCGGCTGGAGGTGCGCCGGTTGGCGCTTCTTCTGCTTGGAGGTGGCGTGGCGGCGCGACTGGGTCTTGCCTTGTCGCCGACCGCGACGGCCACGTTTGCCGCGGCATTCGCCGTCGGCGTGGCCTCGAGCGCCATCCAGGTCCTGGTGCCGCTGGCGGCGGCCATGGCCCCGGTGGAGCGGCGGGGCGAGGTGGTCGGCAACGTCATGGCCGGCCTGATGGTCGGTATCCTGCTGGCCCGTCCGGTGGCCGGCGTGGTGGCGGACCTGCTGGGGTGGCGCGCTTTCTTCCTGATGACCGCGACCGCCAGCGCGCTGCTGGCCGGGTTGCTGGCAGCGCGTTTGCCGCGGCACCGGTCCGCAGCGACCGAGCCTTATGGTGCGCTGTTGCGGTCGATGATCACGCTTCTGCGGCAGGAACCGGTCCTGCGGCGGCGGGCGCTGTCGGCGGCGCTGGGCATGGCGGCCTTCACCGCTTTCTGGACCATCGTCGCCTTGCGCCTGACCGCGGCACCCTTTTCCTTGTCTCAGACCGCCGTCGCCATTTTCGCCCTTGCCGGGTGCGGCACCGTGATTGCGGCCCCCATCGCCGGTCGGGCGGGGGACAAGGGCCACACCCGGCTCGGCTCCCATTTGGCCCATGGACTGATGCTGCTGGGCTGCGCCCTGGCCTATCTGGGCGGCCGCCTGGCGGAGACCGGCAGCTGGATCGGACCTGTGGCGCTGCTCGCTGCGGCGGGTCTGCTGCTGGATCTGGGGACGGTGGGCGACCAGACCCTGGGGCGTCGGGCCATCAACATGAGCCGCCCGGAGGCCCGGAGCCGGATGAACGGCCTGTTTTCCGGCATCTTCTTCGTTGGCGGCGCTATGGGCGCCGCCGGCGCCGGGATGGCCTATGCGCAGGCCGGCTGGACCGGCACCTGCGCCTTCATCACCGTCATCGTGCTGGTCGTGACCGCGCTCGGGTTTGCCGAGCCCCGGGAGGCGCGGCCGTAACCCCGGACGGGCCGTGGCTGTTTCAACCGGTTTGCCCCGTCGCGCACGCGCCTCCAGGGCCCTGTGCCGCCCCTGGAGGCGCGGCTCACAGCATGGCTCTGGGCGATCGCGCCATCACAAAAAGCCGCGTGGCGCAGACCACGCGGCGGGTGTCAGCTCAGCTCGGATCTTGAAGCGCGCCGGAGGTCCGGCGCTGCAGGGCTCAGCGGCCGCCGGGGCCGGCGGCGACGCGGGGCTTGGAGGGCAGCAGGCCTTCGCGCTGGGCGCGCTTGCGGGCCAGCTTGCGGGCGCGGCGCACCGCTTCGGCTTCCTCGCGCGCCCGCTTCTCGGACGGCTTCTCATAATGGCCACGCAGCTTCATCTCGCGGAAGATCCCCTCGCGCTGCATCTTCTTCTTGAGCGCCTTGAGGGCCTGATCGACATTGTTGTCGCGGACGAGAACTTGCACGTGTTTGCCTCTTCGAGCTGTGGCGCCGAGCAACCTAACCGGGTGTGAAACCCAAAACGGACGGGCAAGGGGCGCTTTCGCACCACACCTGACCTCAACCGAAAGGAGCGCTTCCATATCAGGCGGCGCGGAGCTTGTCCACAGGGCAGACGACGGGTCGGACGGCCGGCGCGTGCAGCGGCAAAGCTATGCCGGCAAAGGGCTGGCGGCCATGGCGAGGGCACATGGCCGACGGCGGCGGGTCTGCCTGCGCGATGAAGCACATGGCGCGCCCGCATCGGCTGCGGTCCACGCGGATCGCTCGTCGGCGCACGGTGCCAGCGCCGGGCACCTTTTTGGCTGTCGGTCGTCGGCGGCGCCGGGCCGGGCGCCGGGCGCACGGGCTGACACCGATGACCACAAACAAAAAGAGCGGCGCCCCGGAGGGCGCCGCTCTCATCTTGGGTGACCCGAAAGCTCAGAAGGTCATTCGCCGAACAGCTTGCGCTGCCACCAGCCCGAGCGCGGCTTGGCCGGGGGCTCGGTCGAGGGCGCAGCGACGGGGGGCGCCGCAGTCTCGGGGCCCGAGGCCGGTTCGGCGGACGGCGCAACAGCCGGGGTCTCAGCAGGCGCCGCGTCCACCGCGTTCTCCGAAGGGGCGGATGCCATGGGCACCACCGGCACCGACGCTGCGGCGCTGGAAATCACCGGCGCCTTTTCGCGCACCGTGGAGCGGCGACGCGGAGTGGGGGCGGCTTCGGGTTCGGCGGCGACGGGCAGCACCGGGACCTGCGGTGCCGCAGGAACGACGGGCGTCGCCACCGGCTCGGGCAGGGGGGCATCGGCGGTCACCGGGGCCTCATGCACCGGCGCCTCATGCGCGGCGGATTCGGCCTCGATCTCGGCGAAGGTTTCGGCATCGGGGAAGCCGAGGTCGCGATGCGCCGGCTCGGACGCCTCGCTGCCTTCGGCCCCGTCCGCCAGTTCCTCGGCGGTCAGTGGCGCGGCATCCTCGCCCTCGCGGCGGTTGCGGCGGCCACCGCGACGGCCACGGCGGCGGCGGCGGCGGTCGCCGTTCTCGCCTTCGCCGCGGTCTTCACCTTCGGCGCGGGCGTCTTCATCACTCTCTTCGCCTTCGGCGGCGGCGTCGTCCTCGCCTTCGGCCTCATCGTCACGGGCGTCGTCGGTGCGCAGCTCGCGGGCTTCGCCATCGCGCTCGGTGCCGTCGCGCTCGCCGCCGCGCCGGCGCCGACGCCGACGCCGCTTGCGGGACTGGTCGTCGCCGGTGCGTTCAGCGGTGGCGGTCTCGCCTTCGCTCTCGCCCTCGGCCTCGACTTCCAGGCCCTCGGCCTCGATCTCCTCGTCCTCGTCGTCATAGTCCTCATCCGGCAGGATGGAATCCGGCTGGATGACGGTGGTGAGGCGGGGTGCGGCCGGCGGCGGCACGGCCAGTTCGCCCTTGTCGATCAGGAACGGCTGGTGACCGGTGACGGAATCATCGGCCTGCACCACCAAGGTGACTTCGAAGCGCTCCTCCAGTTCGCGCAGATGGGCGCGCTTGTGGTTGAGCACATAGAGCGCCACTTCCGCGCGGGTGCGGGCAATGAGATTGTGGGTGGCCGAGCGCAGCAGCTGCTCTTCCAGCGCGCGCAGGAGCTGGAGCGAGACCGAGGCGGCCGAGCGCACATGGCCGGTGCCGCCGCAGGTGGCGCACACTTCGATGGAGCTTTCCAGCACGCCGGTGCGGATGCGCTGGCGGGACATCTCCATCAGGCCGAAGTGCGAGATGCGGCCCACCTGGATGCGCGCGCGGTCGTTCTTCAGGCAATCCTTGACCTTGCGCTCCACCGCCCGGTTGTTGCGCTTCTCCTCCATGTCGATGAAGTCGATGACGATCAGGCCGGCGAGATCGCGCAGGCGCAACTGCCGGGCGATTTCCTCGGAGGCTTCCAGATTGGTCTTGAGCGCCGTGTCCTCGATATGGTGCTCGCGCGTGGCGCGGCCCGAGTTCACGTCGATGGAGACCAGGGCCTCGGTGGGGTTGATGACGATGTAGCCACCGCTCTTCAGCTGCACCACGGGCGAGAACATCGCGTCCAGCTGGTGCTCCACGCCATGCTTGGCGAAGATGGGCTGGGGCTCGCGATAGGGCACCACATTCTTGGCATGGCTCGGCATGAGCATGCGCATGAAGTCGCGGGCTTCGCGGAAGCCTTCCTCGCCGGCCACATGAATGTCGTCGATCTCCTTGTTGTAGAGATCGCGGATGGCGCGCTTGATCAGCGAGCCTTCCTCATAGACCAAGCTGGGCGCGCTGGAGGTGAGGGTCAGCTCGCGCACGGTTTCCCACAGGCGCAGCAGATATTCGAAGTCGCGCTTGATCTCCACCTTGGTGCGGTTGGCCCCTGCGGTGCGCAGGATGATGCCCATGCCCTCGGGCACTTCCAGATCCTGCACCACATCCTTCAGGCGCTTGCGGTCCACCGCATTGGTGATCTTGCGCGAGATGCCACCGCCGCGGGCGGTGTTGGGCATCAGCACCGAATAGCGACCGGCGAGCGACAGATAGGTGGTGAGCGCCGCGCCCTTGTTGCCGCGCTCCTCCTTGACCACCTGAACCAGCATCACCTGGCGGCGGCGGATGACTTCCTGGATCTTGTAGCTGCGGGCGCGGCGCTGGTGCGAGCGCTCGGGCACCTCTTCCAGGGCATCATCGGAGCCGAGGCTCTCGACGAACTCTTCTTCCTCTTCGCCCACGTCCTCGACGTCGGCATCCCCATTCTCGTCATCGGCGGGCTTGCGGCCCCGGTTGCGGCCGGAGCGGCGCGAGCGGCGGCCGCGATCGTCACGGCCTTCCCGCGAACGGCTCTCCACAGGCGCCGCGTCGTCGGCGTCGCCGGCGGGCAGTTCTTCGGGCAGGGTTTCGGTGTCGCCCAGGCCCAGGAGCGGGGCATCTTCATGCTCGCCGACGGGCGCCTCGGCGGCGATCTCGGCGTCGTGGCCGGCGGCGGCGGCCTGTTCCGCAGGCGCGGGCAGGGCTTCACTGCTCAGCCCATCATCGCCGGCGCTGATCGCGGGAGCGGCGGGCGGGGCATCGGCGATCGCCTCGGGCAGCGCCACATCGTCTTCGGCGGCGGCGATATGCGCCACGTCGGTCTGCTGGGGCAGGGTTTCCGGGTCGAGCGGCTCGGGCTCCCGCGCGGCCGGCTCGTGATCGTCGTGGTGATGGTGATGATCGTGATGATCGTCGTCCTCATCATCGCCACCGTGGCGCGTGATGGCGCCGTCCTCGATGGTGTCGATGACTTCGTCGTCCTCGACCTCTTCCACATCGCTGTCGTCGGCGTCATCCAGGTCATCGCTGACCGCTTCGGACACCTTGTCGTCGCTGACGGCGCGCTTGGTGCGCGAGCGGTCGCGGCGGCGCTCGCGGCGCTCGTCTTCCTCATCGGCGAGGCGGGCGGCGCGCTCTTCTTCCTCGATCAGCGCCTGACGGTCGGCCACCGGGATCTGGTAGTAATCCGGGTGGATTTCGCTGAAGGCCAGGAAGCCGTGGCGGTTGCCGCCGTATTCGATGAAGGCCGCCTGTAGGGAGGGCTCTACGCGGGTGACCTTGGCAAGGTAGATATTGCCCCGCAACTGCTTGCGGGACGCGGACTCATAGTCGAACTCTTCGACCCTGTTCCCGCGCACGACCACAACCCGGGTCTCCTCCGGGTGGGTCGCATCGATGAGCATCTTGTTGGCCATGGAAATCTCTCTTCGCGGCGTCGGAGCCAAGGCCCCGCCACGGCCGGCGGGACAAGGCCCGCGAACCGTTCAGACACCGGATATGATGGCGAAAGAAGACAGAGGATCGGCGGCGCGCGGGTGTCGTGGCGACACCTTCGGCATCGGGCCACACGGAAGCACGCTGTGCGTGCTGGTCGTGCGATTGAACGTCCATGCCCTCGGCTACTCGTCCCTCAGCGAAATATCAGGCCGGACCCGTGTCCAACCCTGGCATACAGCCGCTCGATCCCCTCGCGATCAGGGGATTTCCTCGACACCCGAGCGACCGAACCCCCTGCCTCGAAGCCCTGATGCCGTGACACAGGCTTGCGCCCGCTTGCGACTGGGTTCGAAGCGCGCTTGCGCGCGCTCGTCGCGGCGACCGGCTCTCAAGCGGGAGCGGCCTGCGACGGACGATGCCCCATCCCATGTGCGGGAGGCGGCATCGGCGGGGCGTTGCGGACGCCGGAAGGCCAGAGGCGAATTCCAGAACGCAAGCCGTATGCCCATCCTTCTTACTCGCCCGCCTCCGGTTTTGGCAAGGATCATGCTGAAGCGTCATGCCTAAGCCTTAGGCAGTGAGATTGGGCGGGCATCTGCCTGGCCTTGGAGCAACTCGCGCCAGCCTCGCGCAGCCTTCGCGGGTTAGGTATTTATGTGTGGCGCCAGGGCAACAGCCCGCTCCCGAGCGGGGTCTCCTGTCAACCAGGAGTTAACGTCGGCGCCGCTATCGAGTAGAGCTTGTTCAGCCGGACCTTGGATGGTCAATGTGCCAACGCAGATGCGTGCCCCTTCTCCTGAGATCGACGGCGGCGCTGGGCGCCCCGCGCGACAGCTGGGTGCGCCTTCTGGTGGGAAATTACCTCTGATCGGTCTCCTGAGCGGACGCTGGGCGCTGGTGGCCTTGCTGCTGGCGGCGACCCTGTTTCCGAGCGGGATGCTGGATGCCGCCGACGGGCGTACGCCCGCCGCCGAAAAGCCGGTGACGGTCCCGCAAGCGGTCATCGGAACGCCGGTGATTGCGGCCGCGCCGGTGTCGGTGAAGGCCGCGGACCTGCCGGTGACCGAGACCGCCGCCGCTGTGATCAAGGTGCAGCCGCCAGCCAAGCCCACCGGGCCGGCGATGGCGCTGGATGCCCGGCTCGCGGGCGATGGCCAGCGCACCCGCCTGGTGATCGACCTCAGCCATGCCGCGGACTTCCGCGTGTTCACGCTGGCCAATCCCTACCGGGTGATCATCGACCTCACCGATGTCGCCTTCTCCATGAAGCCCGATGCCGGCCAGATGCGGCGCGGCCTGGTCTCGGCCTTCCGCTTCGGCGTGTTCGCCCCGGGCAAGGCCCGCATGGTGCTGGACGCGGCGGACCCTGTCCTCATCGACAAGGCCTTCGTGATCGCCGCCCAGGATGACCAGCCGGCGCGGCTGGTGGTGGATCTGGTCAAGACCGACGCCGCCGGTTTCACCCAGGCGCAGGCGTCTTCAACCGAGGCCGCCCCGCCGCCGGAAGCGGCCGTGGAGCCGGCGACGCCCAACGACAAGCGGCCGGTGATCGTGCTGGACCCGGGCCACGGCGGCATCGATTCGGGCACCACCGGCTACAGCGCCTATACGGAGAAGACCATCGTTCTCGAGGTCGCGCTGGCGCTGCGGGAGAAACTGGAACGCAGCGGTCGCTTCCGGGTGGTGATGACCCGCTCCACCGACACCTTCATCACGCTGGGGGATCGCGTCCGGCTCGCCCGCACCAACCATGCCGCGCTGTTCGTCTCCATCCATGCGGATGCCTTGGCCGCCGGAGACGGGCGCGCCAATGGCGCCAGCGTGTACACCTTGTCGGATACCGCCAGTGACGCGGATGCCGCGCATCTGGCGGAAAAGGAAAACAAGGCGGACCTGATCGCCGGTGTCGATCTCACCGAGGACAACAGCCAGGTGGCCGACATTCTTTATGATCTGGCGCAGCGAGAGACGAAAAACTTTTCCGCTCTGTTCGCGCGCACCCTGGTGGGCACCATGAAGAGCGCCGCGCGCCTGCATAAATCGCCCATCAAGTCCGCCGGCTTCCGGGTGCTCAAGGCCCACGACGTGCCCTCGGTGCTGGTGGAGCTCGGCTACATGTCGAGCCCGCAGGACCTCAAGCAGATGACCTCCGAGGTCTGGCGCGACAAACTCACCGACGCCATGCAAGGCGCCATCAACGACTTCTTCACCACCCGCGTCGCCGGTGGCGTGCCGGTTGCCCCGCTGCCAAAATAGCCAGCGCCGGCCTGGACGCGATTGACGCAACGACAACGTCCCGCATCCCGTCTCCCATGCAACGGAAGTGTGGGGGTGGCGTTGTCATCGTCGTGAAGCAGCCACAGTTCGCCAACATAGCCTTTCGGGTTACGGTTGCGGTAAGCAGGCCGCGGGCGAGCGTCTCGGCGCGCGCTGCGGTGGTTTGGCGTGGAATGGGTCGGTCCCGGTGGTCGGGAGGCGGCTTCGGTGGGGGAGGGAGCCGGCGACATGCGGCTGCTGTTGAGGTTCTTCGGCTTCCTGTTTGCGTTGGGCACTGTGCTGCTGCTGGTGGGCGCGGCCGGCGCTACCTATTTCGTCTGGAAATATTCCCAGGACCTGCCGGACTACACCCAGCTGCAGAATTATGAGCCGCCGGTGATGACCCGCGTCCATGCGGGCGACGGCTCGCTGGTGGCCGAGTACGCGCGCCAGCGCCGCCTCTACATTCCCATTCAGTCCGTGCCCAAGCTGGTGGTGGAGGCTTTCCTCTCCGCCGAGGACAAGAACTTCTACGAGCACGGCGGCATCGACCCGTCCGGCATCTTCCGCGCCGGCATGGTGTATGTGCAGAATTTTGGCTCCAACCGCCGGCCGCAAGGCGCCTCCACCATCACCCAGCAGGTGGCCAAGAACTTCCTGCTGACCAATGAGGTGTCGCTGGATCGCAAGATCAAGGAAGCCCTGCTGGCGCTGCGCATCGAGCGCGCCTACTCCAAGGACCGCATCCTGGAGTTGTATCTGAACGAAATCTATCTGGGCATGGGCTCCTACGGCATCGCGGCCGCGGCGCTGACCTATTTCGACAAGTCGGTGGAAGACCTGAACATCCAGCAGGTGGCGTATCTCGCCGCTCTGCCCAAGGCGCCGTCCTCCTACAATCCCTATCGCGACCGCGAGCGCGCCATCGACCGGCGCAACTGGGTCATCGACCGCATGGCGGAGAACGGCTTCATCACCGCCGCCCAGGCGGACACGGCCAAGAAAAGCGGCCTGGATGTGACGCCGCGCCCCACCGGCGCGCAGATCTTCGCCGCGGAATATTATGCCGAGGAAGTGCGCCGCCAGATCTATGAGCGCTATGGCGAGACCAAGCTCTATGAGGGCGGCCTATCGGTGCGCACCTCGCTCAATCCGCGCCTGCAATCCATCGCCAAGAAGACGCTGGCCGAGGGTCTGGTGCGATTCGACGAACAGCGCGGCTGGCGCGGCCCCATCAACCATATCGACCTGACCGGCGACTGGGGCCCCAAGCTGGGCGAACTGAAAGCCTTTTCGGACATTCCCTGGAAGCTGGCGGTGGTGCTGGATTCCGGCAAGGATACCGCGCGCATCGGCCTGCAGCCCGCCCGGGAACGCTCGGGCGGCTACTCCAGCGTCCGCGACGTGGGCCTGATCAATCTCGACGGCGTGAAATGGGCCCGCTGGACCAAGGGGCCTGATGCCGGCCGTGCGGTCACCACGGTGGCGCAGGTGCTCAAGCCCGGCGACGTGATCTATGTGGAGCCCATTGCCGGCAAGGACGGCCAGTATCGGCTGCACCAGATCCCCGAGATCGAAGGCGCCATGGTGGTGATGGAGCCGCTCACCGGCCGCGTCCTGGCGCTGGCGGGGGGCTTCTCCTATGACGAGAGCCAGTTCAACCGCGCCACCCAGGCGCTGCGCCAGCCGGGTTCGTCCTTCAAGCCCATCGTCTATTCCGCGGCGCTGGACAATGGCTATACCCCCTCCACCGTGGTGCTGGACGCCCCGATCGAGATCGATCAGGGGCCGGGCATGCCGGTGTGGGCGCCGGAAAATTACGCCAAGAAATTCTACGGTCCGCAGACCCTGCGCTTCGGCCTGGAGCAGTCGCGCAACGTGATGACCGTGCGCCTGGCCCAGGACGTGGGCATGCCGCTGATCGCCGATTACGCGCGCAAGTTCGGCGTCTATGACGACATGCTGCCGGTGCTCTCCATGGCGCTGGGCGCCGGCGAGACCACCTTGATGCGCATGACCGGCGCCTATTCCATGATCGCCAATGGCGGGCGCAAGGTCACGCCCTCGCTGATCGATCGCGTGCAGGACCGCTATGGCCACACCATCTACCGCCATGACGAGCGCGAATGCCGCGGCTGCGATGCGGACAAGTGGGACAATCAGCCCGAGCCGACGCTGATCGACCGCCGGCCGGTGGTCCTGGACGCCATGACCTCCTACCAGATCACCTCGCTCATGGAGGGCGTGATCCAGCGCGGCACGGGCACGGCCTTGAAGGATCTGGGCCGCCCGGTGGCCGGCAAGTCCGGCACCACCAATGAAGAGAAGGACGCCTGGTTCATGGCCTTCACCCCGGAAATGGTGGTGGGCGTGTATCTGGGCTATGACCGGCCCAAGCCCATGGGCAAAGGCGCCACGGGCGGCGTGCTGACCGCTCCGGTAGTGCGGGACTTCATGAAGACCGCGCTCGCCGACAAGCCGGCGATCCCGTTCCGGGTGCCGCCCGGCATCAAGCTGGTGCGCATCAATCCCAAGACCGGCCTGCGCGCCGGGCCGGGGGAGAACTCGATTCTGGAAGGCTTCAAGCCCGGCACGGCACCGCCGGACAGCTATTCGGTGATCGGCTCCGGCGATGCCGCTCTCGGCGTGTCGCCGGAAGCGGACCGCGCGGTGCGCTCGGGGACCGGCGGGCTCTACTGACGGCCCGTGGCCCCGCTCGCGGCGTTGCGGTCGCGGGCGCGCGGCCGATGATTTTTCCTGGCATGGCCAAATCTGCGCCGGCAAAGGCTTTGCGCCTGCATGGCGCGGCTTGTGCCGGTGCAGGCGTTTACAGGCCGGCCTGACGCCGGTAGGTTCCGCCGCCCTCAGTTCGGAGACGTGTTTGCCATGCGTGCGGAGCTCGCCGCGAAAGTCGACGAGATCAATGCTTCCGTTGATCTGCTGCGTCAGCACCTCAACGTGGATCGCTCGCGCCGGCGTCTGGCCGAACTGAACGCCATCGCCGAGGACCCCAAGCTCTGGGACGAGCCGGAGCGGGCGCAGAAGATCATGCAGGAGCGCACCGGCCTGGAAGATGCGCTGGGCGCCATCGACCGGGTCAATCGCGACCTTGCCGACAATGTCGAGCTGATCGAGCTGGGCGAGGCCGAAGGCGACGAAGGCGTGATCGCCGAGGCCGCCGGTGCCCTGGACCAGTTGAAGGCCGAGCTGGCCCGCCGCGAGCTGGAAGCTTTGTTCTCCGGCGAGGCTGATTCCAACGATACCTATCTGGAAGTGCATGCGGGCGCCGGTGGCACCGACAGCCAAGACTGGGCCCTGATGCTCCAGCGCATGTATACGCGCTGGTCGGAGCGGCACGGCTTCAAGGTGGAACTGGTGGACGAATCCGCCGGTGAGCAGGCGGGGATCAAGTCCGCCACGCTGCAGATCAAGGGCCACAATGCCTATGGCTGGCTCAAGACCGAATCCGGCGTGCATCGCCTAGTGCGCATCTCGCCGTTCGATTCCAATGCCCGGCGCCAGACCTCATTCGCGTCGGTGGATGTCTATCCGGTGATCGACGACCGCATCGTGGTGGAGATCAACGAGAGCGAAGTGCGTATCGATACCATGCGCTCCGGCGGCGCCGGCGGTCAGCACGTGAACAAGACCGAATCCGCCGTCCGCCTGACCCATCTGCCCACCGGCATCGCGGTGGTGTCCCAGGGCGACCGCTCGCAGCACAAGAACAAGGCCACCGCCTGGAACATGCTGCGCGCCAAGCTCTATGAGGCGGAGCTGAAGCGGCGCGAGGCCATCGCCATCGCCGAACAGGCCGCCCGCACCGACATCGGCTGGGGCCACCAGATCCGCTCTTATGTGCTGCAGCCCTATCAGCTGGTGAAGGACCTGCGCACCGGTGTCACCTCCGGCACGCCGCAGGAAGTGCTGGACGGCGCCCTCGATCCCTTCATGGAAGCCGCCCTTGCCCAACGCGCCTATGGCGGCGGCCCGGGGCAGGTGGAGGACGTGGACTAGAGCATTTCCCCGTTTCTTCGAATCGGTGAAGTTCTCTATCTCTTTGTTTTGTCGCGTTCTCTTCCCGCGAACCGGGATCCACTTCGCTCGAAAACGCTCTAGGATCTGGTCGGCGCTGGCAAATTGGGGAGCCATGCTCCCCAATTTGTGACCCACTGGCCAAAACGTCAGGCCAGCGCCTGTGATGCCTTAAGCACCTCTTCGGCGTGACCGTCCACTTTCACCTTCGGCCACACCTGGGCCACGGTGCCGTCGCGGCCGATGAGCAGGGTGACGCGCTCTATCCCCATATATTTGCGTCCGTACATGCTCTTCTCGCCCCACACGCCATAGGCTTCCAGCATGGCGTGGGTCTCGTCGGAGGCCAGCGGGAAATCCAGGTCATATTTCGCCTTGAACTTGTCCTGCGCCGGAACCGCATCGGCAGACACGCCGAGAATCGAGGTATCCGCAGCGGCAAATTCGGTCCGCAAGCCGTTGAAGGCGATGGCTTCCTTGGTGCAGCCGGGCGTATCGGCCTTGGGATAGAAATAGATCACCAGCTTGCGGCCGGCATAATCCTTCAATGACACCTGAGAACCGCCATCGCGGGCCAGCTTGAACGCAGGGGCCGGGGTTCCGGGCTGTGGAATTTGTGACATCTGCCTTCCTTTCGACGTGACGGCATCATAGCGCAGGGCGCATGGCCTTGCCTCGGAGAACGGATCGTACATTCTGCCCCTCGACGGGAATCCGGCGCGGGGGCGCACAGGGGTGAGCCGGAGGGTGCAGAAGGCATGAGCGAAGACCGGGCGCAGTTCAAGTCGCCGGTGCGGATGCCGCGCCGGTCCCACCTGCGCGGTCTGACGGGCGCCCTCATTCCCCGCTCGGCCGTGGCGCGGGCGCTGGTGGGCACCTTGCTGCTGCTGATGGGCCTGGCCGGCATTGCCGCGCTGGTGGTCTATGGGCTGATCTCCGCCGGCGTCCTCACCGCGAATCTGGCCACGCCATATATCGAGCGGGCCATTGCCGACCGACTGGACGGAAAATACGCGGTGCACATCGGCTCCACGGCGGTGGAGACCATGAAGGATGGCGCCACCGTCGTCATCGCCCGCGACATCACGTTGTCCGAGCCCGACGGCACTCTGGTGGCCAGCGCCCCCAGTGCCGAAGTGGAACTGGAGGGCAGCCTGCTGACCCTCTCGCCGAAGGCCAAGCGCTTCGATCTCATCGGCGCCGAAATGACCATGCGCATCGGCGCCAAGGGCGAGGTGAAAGTGGCGGCCGGCAGGGGCGCGCGGCCGCTGTCCACCGGTGCCGCGCCGCCCGAGCCGGATCCCCGCCCGGCGCCCGCGCAAAGCCCGGCGGCCCCGGTCGGTCCGGGCGGTGCGGGCGCGCCTGCGACTCCGCCGCCCACGGCCAGCGCCACCGTCGCCGATCTCGGCGGCGACCCCCTGGTGATGAAGGCATTTGCCGATTGGATGAACGCCCTGGAACAGAGCGGCTTCGACGGCGGCGCCCTGTCCGACATCGGCCTGAAGGACGGCTCGCTGGTGGTGCAGAACGAGGCCACTGGGCGGCAGATCACCTTCGACAACATTTCCGTGCGCCTCGGCCGCACCGCCGAGGGTGGGGCGGTCTTCACCTTCACCTCGCAGCAGCCGCATGGGCTCGCCACTCTGGTGGCCAACATCGGTCCTTCCCGCAATGGCGAGCGATTGATCGACCTGATCCTCAAGGACGTGTCCACCCGAGATCTGGTGCAGGCGTTCAGCCAGGATCTGAAGCGCTTCTACATCGACACCCCGCTCGGCGCGACGCTGCGGGCGCGCATCGGCAATGATGGACGGGTGATCGCGGCCGAGGCCGGCGTGTCCCTGGGCGCCGGCCAGCTGGGCAATGGCGAGGATCCCGAGGAACGTTTCGTCATCGACTATGCCCAGGCGCGCCTGGTGCTGGATCCGGCCCGCCGCGTCATATCTGTGGAGCCGCTGACCGCTGCCAAGAATGAGAACAAGATCGCGCTGAAGGCGACGATCACCGTGCCGGCGCATGCCGGGCAACCCTGGCCCTATGCCGTGGCGCCGGTCAGCGTCGTGCTGGCCGGCCCGGAGATGCCCGATCCGCCGCTGAATGTCACGACGGTCAACATCGCCGGCCGCTATACCCCGTCGGACAAGAAGCTGCTGATGGAGCAGGGGGAACTGGCCGGCACGACGGGCAGCCTGACCTTCACCGGACTGTTCGATTTCGGCGTCGCCACGCCTTATGTGCAGTTGAAGGCGATCGGCTCCCGCATGCCGTCGGCCACAGTGAAGCGGTTCTGGCCGGTGACCCTGGCGCCGCCGGCGCGCACTTTCGTGCTGGAGAATCTCTCCGGGGGCACTGTGGAGGGCACAACCGTCAGCATCAACATGGCCCTGGACCTGATCGGGCAGAAATCGGTGCCACTGCCCGAGGACGCCGTGCGCATGGAGATGACCGCCTCCGGCATCACCCTGCGGGCGGCCAAGGGGCTGCCGCCGCTGGTCAGTACCAAGCTGTCCGTTGCGGTCACCGGGCGCACGGTGCGGGTGAACATCCCCGAGGCCACCGTGGTGACGCCGCAGAACCGCAAGCTCAGCGTGAGCGATGGGGTCTTCTACATTCCGGATTATTTCCCGCGGGAGCCCAACGGGTTGGTCAAGGTCAAGTTCGATGGCCCGGCGGATGCGGGCATCGAGGTGTTGGGCATGGAGGCCCTGAAAGGCGCCGAGGGCCAGGCCTTTGATCCCTCCACCACCCGCGGCAAGCTGTCGGCGCTGCTGCAGGTGAAGATCCAGTTCCGCAAGGTGCCGCAGCCTGGCGATCTCGACTATTCGGTGGAAGCCAAGCTGACCGATTTCGGCGTCGACAAGATCTTCCAGAATCAGCGTCTCGAGGGGGCGAGCGTGGACGTGTTCGCCTCTCCGGCCGGCGTGTTCCTGCGCGGCGACGGCAAGGTGGCCGGCGCGCCGATCACCTTCGAATACGACAAGCGGAAGGACAAAGCGGACGCCGATGTGCGCATCAACGCTACGTTGGACGACGGCTCGCGGCAGAAACTGGGGGTCGACATCGCCTCCATCACCGGCCCCATTGCCGTGAAACTGGTGGGGACCACCAACAACAAGCAGACGCGGGCGGCGATCGAGCTGGACCTGACCGCGGCCCGCATCCTGGACCTGGTGCCCGGTCTGACCAAGCCCGCGGGCAAGCCGCTGAAGGCCAAGTTCACCTCCAACGACGCGGGCAAGTCCATCCGCATTGATGATCTGATCCTGGATGGGTCCGGCGCATACATCCGCGGTTCGCTGGAACTCTCCGACGACGGCGAAGTGGTCTCGGCCAATTTCCCCTCCTTCCAGCTCAGCGACGGCGACAAGGCGAGCTTGAGGGCGGAGCGATCGGGCGATGTGCTCAAGATCCGTATCACCGGCGAGGTCATCGACGCCCGCGGCATCATGAAGAGCCTGGTCGGCAGCCCCTCCGGCCCCGCCAAGAAGGAGCAGAAGTCGCAGGACGTGGACGTGGAGGCGAAGATCGGCGCCATGACCGGCAATAATGGCGAGGTGCTGCGCCAGCTGGATCTGTCGCTCGGACGGCGCGGCATCGAGCTGCGCACCTTCTCGCTGACCGCCAAGGCGGGCCGCGAGGGAACGGTGGCCGGCGAGATCCGTAACTGGGGCGACACCCCCCGCCGGGCGCTCTATGTCAGCACGTCCGACGCTGGCGCCCTCATGCGGTTCCTGGACATTTACGGCAAGATCCAGGGCGGCACCATGTGGGTCATTATCGACCCGCCCCGCGGCGACACCAGCCCGCAGAACGGCGTCATCAATCTGCGGGACTTCGTGATCCGCGGCGAACCGGGCCTCGACAGCCTGAGCCAGGCGGCGCGGGACAGCTCGGGCCGGGTGGAGCAGGGCACTGCGGTGTTCGAGAAGGCGCAGGCGCAGTTCACCCGCACCACCGGCAAGATCGCCATTCGCGATGCCGCCATCTGGGGCCCGGTGGCGGGCGTGACGGTGGAGGGCAGCATCGACTTTGCCGCCGAACGCCTGTCGTTGCGCGGCACTTATGTGCCGGCCTATGGCCTCAACAATCTGTTCAGCAAGCTGCCCATCATCGGCGCCATCTTGGGCGGTGGCCCCAATGAAGGCCTGCTGGGGGTGACGTTCGAGGTCATCGGCCCGATGAGCGGGCCAACGCTGCGGATCAATCCGCTCTCGGCGGTGGCGCCGGGGTTCCTGCGCAAGATGTTCGAATTCCGCGGCTCCAGCGAGACCCAGCCGACCCCCTGACCGGCGCAGAGGGGCCTCGCCCGTGCAGCCGTGGCGCAAGATCCATGGGGCAGGGTTGGACGTGGACCGTTGAAGGGATCACCTGCTACACGTCGATTCGCCATGGGGCAAAAGGGGACTGATCGTGCGGACTTATCTCATCGGAACGCTTGCGGTCGCGCTGGCGGCCAGCAGCGTGTCGCCGGTTCTGGCCAAGGGGCCTGGCAAGTACACGGTCAAGGGCGTCAACGTGGAGGAGAAGTCCAACTACTCCGGCACAGCCACCATCACCAAGACCGGCGAGAACGCCTGGAAGGTGGTGTCAGTGATCGACGGCGACAAGTTCGACGGCTACGGCATCGGCGACGAGGACATCATCGCCGTGACCTTTTCGGGAAACGGATCCACCGGGGTCGCGCTTTATGTGGCGCAGGACAACGGCAGCTATAAGGGCATCTGGGCGTTCAAGGGCGACAGCAAGGTCAGCGCCGAAGAGCTCATCCCCAAATAGGTCGGCCACGGGCGCGGACGGGGGGCGATGCCCCTTTGTCCGGCCCGCTCCGGGATCGGCGGCCGGTCAGACCGGCCGCAGCAGAATGTGCTTCTTCTTGCCCAGCGAGAGCTTGATGACGCCCTCGGCGCTCAGGTCCGCTTCAGTGAGCACCAGCTTCTCGTCGGTGACGGTGGCGTCGTTCACCTTGAGCCCGCCGCCCTTGATCTGCCGGCGCGCCTCGCTGGTCGAGGCCACCAGACCGGCCGTGACAAAGGCGGTGTTGGCGGCCAGGCCGGCCGTCAGCTGGTCGGCTGCCACCTCGATGGTGGGCAGGTTCATGGCGAGCGCGCCGTCCGCGAAGGTGGAGCGCGCGGTGGCCTTGGCCTCTTCCGCTAGGTCGAGGCCGTGCAGCAGGGCGGTGGCCTCGGTGGCGAGTATCTCCTTGGCCAGATTGATCTCCTGGCCGCCCAGCGCGCCGAGGCGGGCGATCTCGTCCAGCGGCAGATCGGTGAACAGCTTGAGGAAGCGCAGCACATCCGCATCGCCTGTGTTGCGGAAGTATTGCCAATATTCGTAAGGGGCCAGCAGGTCCGCATCCAGCCACACGGCGCCGCCGGCAGTCTTGCCCATCTTGGCGCCCGAGGAGGTGGTGAGCAGCGGCGTGGTCAGGGCGAACAGATCGGCCCCGCGCATGCGCCGGCCCAGTTCCATGCCGTTGACGATATTGCCCCACTGGTCGGAGCCGCCCATCTGCAGGATGCAGCCGTGGCGCGCGTTCAGCTCCACGAAGTCATAGGCCTGCAGGATCATGTAGTTGAATTCGAGGAATGTGAGCGGCTGCTCGCGCTCCAGCCGCAGCTTGACCGAATCGAACGTCAGCATGCGGTTGATGGTGAAATGCGGGCCCACCTCGCGCAGCAGCGGGATGTATTTCAACTCATCCAGCCAGGCCGCATTGTTCTCCATGACGGCACCGGCGGAGAAGTCCAGGAAGCGCTCGAACACCTTGCGGATCGAGCCGATATTGGCGTCGATCTGGGCGTCGGTGAGCATCTTGCGGGCTTCGTCCTTGCCGGACGGATCGCCGATCTTGGTGGTGCCGCCGCCCATGAGCGCGATGGGCTTGTGCCCGGTGCGCTGCAACGTCCGCAGCATCATGATCGACAGCAGATGCCCCGCGTGCAGCGAGGAGGCGGTGGCATCGAACCCGATATAAGCGGTGATCGGCCCTTCGCTGGCCTTGGCGTCGAGCCGCTCAAGGTCGGAGCACTGGTGGATATAGCCGCGCTCGTCGAGCACGCGCAGGAAATCGGAGCGAAAGGCGGTCATGGCGATCTGTTCGGATGACGGAAAGGAGCGGTGGTGTAACAGGTCTTTGCCGGGAATGCATCGGTTGGCCATGCAACGGTAAGACGCGCGGGGATGGGATGCGGGCGATCGGGCTGATGAGCGGCACCTCCATGGACGGCATCGATGTCGCCTTGATCGAGACCGATGGCGAAACCGTCCCCTGGCTCGGACCCTCCCTTACGCTGCCGTATGATGGTGCAATGCGCACCCTGCTGGAAGGGGCGATGGAAGACGCCCGCGGCGTCAATGATCGCACCAGCCGGCCCGGCCGGCTGGCCGAGGCGGAGCAGCGCATCACCACTCTGCACGCAGCAGCGGTGCGGGCCTTGCTCGACACCTTGCGGCTGACGCCCGGCGACGTGGACGTGGTCGGCTTCCATGGCCAGACGGTATTCCATCGGCCCGACGCCCGGTTGACCGTGCAGATCGGCCTTGGGGCCGCCCTGGCGCAGGACCTGGGCATTGCCGTGGTGGCGGATTTCCGCGCTGCCGACGTGGCCGCCGGCGGGCAGGGGGCGCCGCTGGTGCCGGTGTTCCATCAGGCGCTGGTGCGCGGGTTGGATTTGGAGATGCCGGTGGCGGTGCTGAACATCGGTGGCGTAGCGAATGTGACGGTTCTGGACGGCGTGGCGGACCCCATCGCCTGCGACACCGGGCCCGGCAATGCCCTGATCGACGACTTCATGGCGGCGCGCACAGGGCACCCGTTTGATGAGAGCGGGCGCTTGGCGGCGGCTGGCTCGGTGGATGAGGCCGCGGTGGCGCGGCTTCTGGATCATCCCTTCTTTGCCGTGCCGCCGCCCAAGTCCCTCGACCGCAACGATTTCCGTGCGTATGTGGCACAGCACCTTGGGCTTGAGGGCGCCACCACCGCGGACGGCGCGGCCACTTTGACGGCGCTCACCGCCGCGAGCGTGGCGGCGGTGGTGCCGTTGCTGCCGCGCGCCCCCAAGCTGTGGATCGTTGCCGGCGGCGGCGCCCGCAATCCCGCCTTGTGCGCGATGCTGGCGGCGCGCCTGGGGCGGCCGGTCTATCTGGCGGAAACCGTGGGCTGGTCGGCCGATGCGCTGGAGGCCCATGCGTTCGGCTTCCTGGCGGTGCGTGCGCTGCGCGGCCTGCCGTTGACATTTCCCAGCACCACGGGCGTTGCAGCTCCCTTGACGGGAGGACAGGTTTTCCGTCTTTGATGGGCTGGGGTTTTGTCGCCGCCCGCAAGGCCGTTCCGCCGTGCGGTTTGGCGCCGGGGGGCACATGGCAAACCATCTCAAGCGCGATATTGGCCTTCTGGGCCTCACCTTTGTTGCGGTCAGTGGCGTGATTGGCTCCGGTTGGCTGTTCGCGCCCTTGATGGCGGCGCGCTATGCGGGGCCGTCGTCGCTGGTGGCCTGGGGAATCGGCGGCATCGCCGTGCTGCTCCTCGCGCTCACCTTCGCCGAGATCATGGCGATCCTGCCGGTGGCCGGCGGCATCGCCCGGGTGCCCATGTTCAGCCACGGCAACACGGTCGCCATGGCCATGGGGTGGAGTGCCTGGGTGGGCTACAACACCACGGCGCCGATCGAGGTGGAGGCGATGCTGCGCTACCTCTCGCCGATCCTGCCCTGGGTCTATGTGGATGTCGGCAGTCGGGTGCTGTCCTGGCCGGGGGTGGCGCTGGCCGCAGCCATGCTCGGTGCCTTCACGCTCATCAATGCCTTGGGCGTGAAATTCTTCGTGGCCATCAATTCCGCGGTGACCTGGGTCAAGATCGCCATCCCGCTGGTGGTGGCGGCGCTGCTCATCGCCGCGCGCTTCGAGCCCGGCAATTTCGTCGCCGCCGGCGGCTTTGCCCCCATGGGCCTGCCGGGGATCCTCGCTGCGGTCTCGTCCGGTGGGATCATCTTCTCCTTCGTCGGCTTCCGCCACGCGGTGGACATGGCGGGCGAGGCGCGCAATCCCGGCTTCACCGTCCCTGCGGCGCTCATCCTCTCGGTTCTGATCTGCTTTTGCGTCTATGCGGGGCTGCAACTGGCGTTCATCGGTGCGCTGCCTGCCACGGACATCGCGCAATTCGGCTGGGCCAATCTGCACCTGCCAGGCAATGACGGACCGCTGGTCGCGCTGGCAACGTCCATCGGTCTGCTGTGGATGGTCAGCCTGCTGAATGTGGGCGCCGTGGTGGCGCCGTTCGGCGGCGCTCTGGTCTCCGTGGGGTCCAACGCGCGCCTGGCATTCGCTCTGGCGGAGAACCGGCTCTTCCCCTCGGCGCTGGCCAAGCTGTCCAGCCTCGGGGTGCCGGTGCAGGCCCTGCTGGTGAATTTGGCGGTCTCCACCGCAGCCTTCGTGCTGCTGCCGTTCGATGAATTGCTGAAGCTTAATTCCTCCGCCATCATCCTGTCGTTCATCGTCGGGCCGGTGGCGGTGGTGGCGCTGCGGGACTTGCTGCCGAACGTGCGCCGTCCGTTTCGTCTGCCTGCGGTCACCGTGCTGGGGCCGGTGGCCTTCGCCATCTCGACGCTGGTGGTGTTCTGGAGCGGCTGGCCCACCGTGGAGCGGCTCGGCATCTGCATGCTGGTGGGCCTGGTGACCTTCGTGGCCTACTCGGCGCCCCGGCTGTCCGGCAGCCTGGATGCACGGGAGGGGCTGTGGCTCATCCCATATCTGCTAGGTCTGGGGCTTCTGTCCTATCTGGGTACCTTCCAGGGCATCGGCGTGCTGCCGTTCGGCTGGGACATCGTGGTGGTCTGCATCTTCTCCACCGCCATCTTCGTGCTGGCGGTGCGCAGCCATCTGAACGGCGTCAAGTTCACCGAGCGCATGGCGCGGGAGCGGGAGATCGAGATGCGGGAGGGGGGCAGCGCCCTTGATGCCCTGTTCGCCGATGCTGTGCCGGTGGCACCGACCTCTTCGGCGCGGGGCGCCGGCTGAGGCAAAGAAAAACCGCCGGACCCAGAGGCTCCGGCGGTTCCGGCCTGCGTGCGCAGCCGTCGGCATTCAATGCGGCGAAAGGCTCAGGCGGCGCTGTCCTTGCGGGTGCCCGGCAGCCGCTTGTCCAGATAGCCGCCCACCAGGCCCATCAATTCCTCGGTCTTGCCGTCGAAGAAGTGGTTGGCGCCGGCAATGATCTGCTGCTCGATCACGATGCCCTTCTGCGTCTTCAGCTTTTCCACCAGCGTGGCCACCGCGGAGGTGGGCACCACGGCGTCCTTGTCGCCATGCACGAACAGGCCGGAGGACGGGCAGGGGGCCAGGAAGGAGAAGTCATACAGGCTTGCCGGGGCGGCGATGGAGATGAAGCCTTCCACCTCCGGGCGGCGCATCAGCAGTTGCATGCCGATCCAGGCGCCGAAAGACACGCCGGCGATCCAGCAGGCGCGGGCATCCGGATTGACCGACTGGGCCCAGTCCAGCGCCGCGGCGGCATCGGCCAGTTCGCCGGTGCCGTGATCGAACGAGCCCTGGCTGCGCCCCACGCCGCGGAAATTGAAGCGCAGCACGGAGAAGCCGCGGTTCACGAACTGGTAGTAAAGATTGTACACCACCGGATTGTTCATCGTGCCGCCGAACTGGGGGTGCGGATGAAGAATGATGGCGATGGGCGAGTTGCGCGTCTTGGCGGGCTGGTAGCGACCCTCGAGCCGCCCTTTTTCGCCAGTGAAGATGACTTCGGGCATGGACGTTCGCGACCTCTAGGACGCGGCCGCAAAGTCAAAGGCACCATCTTTCGGGCTGGGCCCGGAAAGCAGACGCCCCTCGGAGCACATCGTCAGGCCTGACACCTGCGACGTCCGCAGGTATGGCTTGAGATGTCTTGACTTGGCTCGGACGCCGCCCTATCTGTTTAGAATAATTCTAATTTATTCCGGCCAGAAGCGCTGTGGAACGCGCGTCACGGGGCTGGAACGGATGAAGTTTGATGATATGACCGAGAATGGGCACAATTGCAAGCCTTGCATCGTGTCGGCCCCCGCGGGGCAGGCATGACGGCCGCGCGCATCCATCTCGACCATAATGCCACCTCTCCGCTGCGCCCCGAGGCGCGCGACGCGCTGGTAGAGGCCTATTTGGCCGGTGGAAATCCGTCCTCGGTCCATGCGGATGGGCGCGCCGCACGGGGTCGGCTGGAGGCCGCCCGCGGCCAAGTGGCCCGGCTGGCCGGTGCGCCGGCCCGCGGCGTGATCTTCACCTCCGGCGCCACCGAAGCAAATACGCTTGCCTTGCATCCGGCCTGGGAGATCGCCGGCCGGCCATCCGACTGCGACGTGCTGCTGACCAGCGCGGTGGAGCATGCCGCCGTGCTGAATGGGCACCGGTTTGCCCCGAGCGCGGTGGAAATCCTACCGGTGGATGCATGGGGGCGCCTTGATCTGGCAGTCCTGTTCATGCGTCTGGAGGCCCATGCGCAGGCCGGGCGCCGCGCCATGGTCTCCCTCATGCTCGCCAACAATGAGACCGGCGTCATTCAGCCCGTGGCCGAGGCGGCGCGCATGGCCCATGCCCACGGGGCGGTGGTCCATTGCGATGCCGTGCAGGGGGCTGGGCGCCTGGACCTGGACATGGCACGGCTGGATGTCGACCTCATGTCGCTGTCCGCCCACAAGCTCGGCGGGCCGCAGGGCGCCGGCGCGCTGGTGGCGGCGAGCGCCGACAGTCGGCCGCGCGTGCCGCTCCTGGCCGGCGGCGGGCAGGAGCGCGGCAGCCGCGGCGGCACGCAGAATGTGCCGGCCATCGCCGGCTTCGGTGCCGCGGCGGTGCGCGCCCGCGCCGAGCAGGCCGACGAGGCCGTGCGACTGGCGCACTTGCGCGACGGGCTGGAACAGGAGATTGTCGCGGCCCTTCCCGATACGGTGGTTGTGGGGGCCGGCGCCCAGCGCTTGGCGAACACCACCTGCATCGCGTTTCAAGGTTTGAAGGCCGAGACCCTGGTGATCGCCCTCGACCTTTCCCACGTAATGGTCAGTGCCGGTTCGGCCTGCTCCTCCGGAAAGGTCGGGGCTTCCCATGTGCTTTCAGCCATGGGACTGGACAGCGACCTGGCGAGCGGGGCGATCCGCCTCTCGCTGGGTTGGTCGAGTACCCAACAGGATGTGGACATGGCACTGGCGGCCTTGCGCCGGGTGGTGCCGCAGGTGAGAAGCCGTTCGCTTCGGGCGGCGTGAGTGACTTGACCCGCGGGCCTTGACCCCGCGCGGGAGAGGAGAAAAGAAGATGGCAGCGGTCCAGGAGACGGTCGAACGCGTTCGATCGATCGACGTCGATCAGTACAAGTACGGGTTCGTCACCGATATCGAGAGCGAGAAGGCCCCGAAGGGCCTGTCCGAGGAGACGGTTCGCTACATTTCGGCCAAGAAGAACGAACCGGAATGGATGCTGGAGTGGCGGCTGGATGCCTATCGCCGCTGGCTGACCATGGAAGAGCCCACCTGGGCCCGGGTCAGCTATCCCAAGATCGATTTCCAGGATTATTATTATTACTCCCAGCCGAAGCCCAAGCTGAAGTCGCTGGACGAGGTGGATCCCGAGATCCTGGCCACCTACGACCGGCTGGGCATCCCGCTGCGCGAGCGCGAGGCGCTGCTGGGCGTGGAAAGCTCCGCGCCGCGCATCGCCGTGGACGCGGTCTTCGACAGCGTCTCCGTGGCCACCACCTTCAAGGCAGAACTGGCCAAGTCCGGCGTGATCTTCTGCGCCATCTCGGAGGCCATCCGCGAGCATCCCGAACTGGTGAAGCAGTATCTGGGATCGGTGGTGCCGGTGTCGGACAATTTCTACGCCACGCTGAACACCGCGGTGTTCTCCGACGGCTCCTTTGTCTACATCCCCAAGGGCGTGCGCTGCCCGATGGAACTGTCCACCTACTTCCGCATCAATGAGCGGAACACGGGACAGTTCGAGCGCACCCTCATCATCGCCGACGAAGGCGCCTATGTGAGCTATCTGGAAGGCTGCACGGCGCCGCAGCGCGACGAGAACCAGCTGCATGCGGCGGTGGTCGAACTGGTCGCGCTCAAGGATGCGGAGATCAAGTATTCCACTGTCCAGAACTGGTATCCCGGCGACAAGGACGGCAAGGGCGGCATCTACAATTTCGTCACCAAGCGGGGCGACTGCCGGGGCGACAATTCCAAGATCTCCTGGACCCAGGTGGAGACCGGCTCGGCCATCACCTGGAAATATCCCAGCTGCATCCTGCGCGGCGACAACAGCCAGGGCGAGTTCTATTCCATCGCCATTTCCAACGGCTATCAGCAGGTGGACAGCGGCACCAAGATGATCCATCTCGGCAAGAATACGTCTAGCCGGATCATCTCCAAGGGCATCGCCGCCGGCCATTCGGACAATACCTATCGAGGTCAGGTGACCGCCCACCGCCGGGCGACCAATGCGCGCAACTTCACCAATTGCGACTCGTTGCTGATCGGCGGGCACTGCGGCGCCCACACCGTCCCTTACATCGAGACCAAGAGCGCCTCGGCGGTGTTCGAACATGAGGCGACCACCTCGAAGATCTCGGAAGATCAGCTCTTCTACTGCCTCCAGCGGGGGCTTTCGCCGGAAGAGGCGGTGGCGCTGATCGTCAACGGCTTCGTCAAGGACGTGCTGCAGCAGCTCCCCATGGAGTTCGCCGTGGAGGCCCAGAAGCTGATTTCCGTCAGCCTGGAAGGCTCGGTCGGCTGATCGCCGGTTCGCGCGCGGCCCGCTGGGCGGGGCGCGCTTGGTTCTTACGTGGGCGGAAAGCGGCGCGCGGCCGTTCAGGCGGCGCACCCTCCCAGCCACCGACATCTACGACTGGAATGCAAAATGGCATTGCTCGAAATCAAAAACCTCCACGCCTCCATTGACGGCAAGGAGATCCTCAAAGGCCTCGACCTCACCGTGAATGCGGGCGAGGTCCATGCCATCATGGGCCCGAATGGCTCCGGTAAGTCCACTTTGTCCTATGTCCTCTCCGGCAAGCCGGACTACGAGGTGACCGAGGGCTCGGCGCTTCTCGATGGACAGGACATTCTGGAGATGGCGGCGGAGGAGCGCGCCGCGGCCGGACTGTTTTTGGCCTTTCAATATCCCATCGAGATTCCCGGTGTTGCGACAATGACCTTCCTGCGCACGGCCGTGAATGCCCAGCGCAAGGCGCGCGGCGAGGCCGAGCTGTCCACCCCGGAGTTTCTGCGGGTGGTGAAGCTGAAGGCCGGGCACCTGGGGATCACCCAGGAGATGCTGCGGCGCGGCGTCAATGTGGGCTTTTCCGGCGGTGAGAAGAAGCGCAACGAAATTCTCCAGATGGCGCTGCTGGAGCCGAAGGTGGCGATCCTCGACGAGACCGATTCCGGCCTCGACATCGATGCCCTGAAGGTGGTCTCCGAGGGCGTGAACGCGCTGCGCTCGAAGGACCGGGCCATGGTGGTCATCACCCATTACCAGCGCCTGCTGGATCACATCGTCCCGGACGTGGTGCATGTGATGCACCAGGGCCGCATCGTGCGCACCGGCGGCAAGGAACTGGCGCTGGAGCTGGAAGCCTCCGGCTATGCCGGCTACGGCCAGGACGCGGCGTGAGGATGCCATCATGAATGTGGTCACGCCCCAGATCCGAACCGCCGCCGAGCAAGGGCTCGCCGCCGCGGTGGAGCAGCGCCTCGCCGCCGTGCCGCTGGACGGCCGCGCGGGCGAGTTGCGCCGCGCCGCCGCCGCGGCCTTTGCCGCGCACGGTCTGCCCCACCGCCGGGTGGAGGAATGGAAATATACCGACCTGCGGGCGATCCTGCGGGATGCCCCGCCCCTGGCCGGCCCCGTGGATGCCGCCGCCGAGGCGGAGGCCACCTTTCGCGCGGTGAGCGTGCCCGGTGCCCGCCGCATCCTCTTCGTGAACGGCACCCTGGCCCCGGGCGCCTCCGCCCTTACCGGCCTGGAGGCCGGCCTGAGCGTGGTGACGCTGGGCGAGGCGCTGGCCGCCAATCATGGCGCGGCCGAGCGCATCGGCGTGCTGGCGCCGCAGACCTATGACGGGCCGCTGGCCCTCAACACCGCCTTTCTCGGCGAAGGGCTGGTGGTGCATGTGGCCGCCGGCGCCAAGATCTCGGCGCCGCTGCACATCGCCCATGTGGTCACCGAAGATGCCCCCACGGCCTCCTACGGCCGCTTGGTGGTGGTGGTGGAAGATGGCGCCGAACTCACCCTGGTGGAGAGCTTCCAGGGCCGCGACGGCGTGGCCTACCAGACCAACTCGGCGTTGGAGCTGTTCGTGGGCGATGAAGCCCATGTGGATTATGTGCGCACCCAGGAAGAGGGCGACGCCGCCCTGCATCTCGGCACGGTGATGCTGGAGATCGGCCGGGACGCGCAATTCCATTCCTTCGGCCTCACCACCGGCGCCCAGGCCTCGCGGGTCAGCCTTTATGGCAAGTTCGCCGGCACCGGCGCCCATGCAGGCCTGCGGGGCGCCACCTTGCTGACCAAGCGCCAGCATGCGGACATCACCTTGCTGCTGGACCATGCGGTGGCCCATTGCGAGAGCCGCGAATTGTTCA
Source organism: Azorhizobium sp. (assembly GCA_965227945.1). Lineage (GTDB taxonomy): Bacteria > Pseudomonadota > Alphaproteobacteria > Rhizobiales > Xanthobacteraceae > Azorhizobium. Next base: position 2,619,739 of record CBDDGQ010000006.1, read on the forward strand.
AGACCGTGCTGGCCGATGAAAGCCGGGGCGTGTTCCAGGGCAAGATCGTGGTGCGCCCCGACGCGCAGAAGACCGACGGCCGCATGATGAGCCGGGCGCTTCTGCTGGGCGAAGCCTGCGAGATGGACAACAAGCCGGAGCTGGAGATCTTCGCCGACGATGTCCAGTGCGGCCATGGCGCCACCGCCGGCGAACTGGACGAAGACCTGTTGTTCTATCTCAAGGCCCGCGGCATTCCGCAGAAGGAAGCTGAGGCGTTGCTGGTGCAGGCCTTCGTCGGGGAAGCCATCGAGTTCGTCGAGAATGACGCGCTGCGCGATCTGCTGATCGCCCGCGCGGAGACCTGGCTCAAGAAGCGGGCTTAAGCCCCTGCGGCGCCGGCAGCGGCGCCGCGCGCAGCCTTCGGTGAGGAGGTCATGGAACCAGGCGCCCCTGGCGCCGCGACCGGCTGCGCACTGCGCGCCCGATCGCCGAAAGGACGAAGCCGATGACGCAGGGCCATCCCGCCGTTTCGAACGGCAGCTATGACGTAGACCAGGTCCGCGCGGATTTTCCCGCGCTGGCCATGGAAGTCCACGGCCACCCGCTCACCTATCTGGACAATGCCGCCTCGGCGCAGAAGCCGGTGCAGGTGCTGGACCGCATCCGCCGCGCCTATGAGAGCGAATATTCCAACGTCCACCGCGGCCTGCATTTCCTCGCCAATGCCATGACGGAAGCCTATGAGGGCGCCCGCGAGAGCGCCCGGCGCTTCCTCAATGCGGCCTCCCTGGACGAGATCATCTTCACCCGCTCCGGCACCGGCTCGGTCAATCTGGTGGCCTCCTCCCTGGGCCAGTCGATCCAGCCGGGTGACGAGATCGTGCTTTCCATCATGGAGCACCATTCCAACATCGTGCCGTGGCATTTCCTGCGCGAGCGCAAGGGCGCGGTCATCAAGTGGGCGCCGGTGCGCGAGGACGGCTCGTTCGATTTCGAGGCGTTCGAGCAGCTTTTGACGCCGCGCACCAAGATCGTCGCCATGACCCACATGTCCAACGTGCTGGGCACGGTCACCCCCATCAAGCGCATCATCCAGGCCGCCCACCATGTGGGGGCCAAGGTGCTGGTGGATGGCTGCCAGGCGGCGGTGCATCTGCCGGTGGACGTGCGCGATCTCGACGCGGACTTTTATGTGGTCACCGGCCACAAGCTTTATGGCCCCACCGGCATCGGCCTCTTGTACGGCAAGCGCCACCTGCTGGCGGAAATGCCCCCCTATGAGGGCGGCGGCGAGATGATCCGGGAAGTGGAAGAAACCCGCGTCACCTATGCGGAACCCCCGCATCGCTTCGAGGCCGGCACCCCGCCCATCGTCCAGGCCATCGGCCTTGGGGCGGCGCTGGACTATATGGACCTGATCGGCCGTGAGCGCATCGCCGCCCATGAGCACGCCATTTCCGCTTATGCCCATGAGCAGCTCGGCGCCATGAACAGCCTGCGCATCATCGGCACAGCGGCGGACAAGGGGGCGATCATTTCCTTCGAGATGAAGGGCGCCCATCCCCACGACGTGGCGACCATAATCGATCGCTATGGGGTGGCCGTGCGCGCGGGCACCCATTGCGCTCAGCCGCTTTTGGCCCGATATGGCACCACAGCGACATGCCGCGCGTCTTTCGCGCTCTATAATACGCGCAGCGATGTGGACCGCCTGGCGGCGGCCCTTCTCAAGGCGCAGGATTTGTTCTCATGACCGAACCCGTTGCCAGCGACACTCCCAATGCCATGCAGGTCCAGTCGGCGATCCCCGAGGCGGAGCTGCTGGCCCTGACCGACAGCATCGTCGAGGCGATGAAGACCGTCTATGATCCCGAGATCCCGGTCGACATCTACGAACTGGGCCTGATCTACAAGGTCGACATCGCCGACGATCGTTCGGTGGCGGTGGAAATGACCCTGACCACGCCCAATTGCCCCTCGGCGGCGGAATTGCCCGGCATGGTGGAAAACGCGGTCGCAACTGTCCCCGGCATCTCCGGCGTGACGGTGGAGATCACCTTCGATCCGCCGTGGGACCAGGGCCGCATGTCCGAAGAGGCCCGGGCCACGCTCAATCTGTGGTGACCTTATGAGCCGGACGCCGCCCCCGCTGGGGCGGGTGGTGGAGACGGGCCTCTATGTGGCCGATCTCGCCCGCGCCGCCGCTTTCTACGAAGGTGTGATGGGGCTTTCCCCCATGCTGTCCGACGAGCGCTTCCGCGCCTATCCAATGGGCGACACAGTGCTGCTGCTGTTCAAGCGCGGCACCGCCCTGGAAACCATCCAACTGCCGGGCGGCACCATTCCGCCCCATGACGGCTCCGGGCAGTTGCACTTTGCCCTTGCGGTTGCGGCCGCCGACATCGAGCCCTGGCGCGCCCATCTGGCGGCGCATGGCATTGCCGTGGAAGGCGAGACCCGCTGGCCCAAGGGCGCGGTGAGCCTTTATGTCCGTGATCCCGACGGACACCTTCTGGAACTGGTCAGCCCCGGTCTCTGGGCCAACTATTAGGCCGCCCGGTCGCGCCGTTGCGCGTGCGCGTCCCATCGGCGGCGATCCTGCGACCCCCACCCTGATCACATCTTCCGCGCCACCGGCGCGGCGATCCTCTGCGCGTCAGGGCGCCAGGCGCCGGAAGGCGCGCAGCCAATAGAGCAGGGGGGTGGCATCGTCCTCGACCCGCGTGGCGACCACCCGGCCCAGCACGATCATGTGGGAATGCCGCTCGATCACTTCCTCCAGCCGGCAGTCGAACGCGGCCAAAGCGCCGGCCAGGATGGGCGCGCCGGTCTCCAGCGTGGTCCAGGCGCCGCCGTCGAAGCGGTCGGCCCCCTGTCGGCCATCCATGCCGGCGAACGCCTCCGCCAGCCCTTGCTGGTGCGCGGTCAGGACATTGACCCCGAAGGCGCCGTGCGCAAGCAGCGCCGCCCGGGCCGACGAACTGCGGTTGACGCAGATCAGCAGGGTGGGAGGATCCACCGAAAAGGACGTGAGGGAGCTGACGGTGAGGCCGGTCCGCTGCGCGCCTTCGCCCACGGTGACAATGCTGACGGCGCCCGCCAGGCGGCGCATGCCGTTGCGATAGGCCGCCGAGAGGTCGGCGTCGGGCGCAGTCATGGGCAGGGTCATGCCGCCTCCGAGATCGGAAACCATGGCAGGCGACGGGAGGGACAGGTCACAGACGGTTCCACAGCGATGGGGGGCAATGGGGCGTGTTGCCCAGGCGGATGTCTCCCCATGTAGGGAAGGCTGGCTTCAAATACGAGACGCCCGCCCCGTGCGTCGCAACATCCGGGCCTCTGTGCGTCGGGATGCCGCCGGTAGCGGAGGCTGAAGCGGCGCATGAAGGTAATATAATACTTATAACGCCCCATTGGCAGCGGGCGTTTCGGCCGCTATCAGTGGGTCCGCCATTCATTTTGAGGGTCCCGCCTTGACCGCTTATTTTGCACCTCACGCGTCCTTCCGGCGCAGCGCCGGCTGGGTCGCGGCGTCCCTTGCCCTGGCGTTGATGGGCACCACCAGCGCCGGGGCCCAGAGTGCGCCGCCGGCGAGCGCGCCTTCCACCGCCCCCGCCAAGAAGCCCGCGGCGCCTGCCGCCGCGCCTGCTGCCCCGGCTGCCAGCACGGCGCCCAAGCCGCCCGGTCCCGCCCTCGGCGCCCAGGAAGAGAGCGGCCCCACCCGCACCACCGCGACCTATGACGACTGGGTCGTGCGCTGCGAGCGCAGCGACGTGGTGGGCGGCGCGAAGGTGTGCGAGGCGGCGCAGACGCTGCAGATCGGCAATCAGCAGCAGCAGCTGGTGGCCCAGGTGGTGTTCGGCCGCCTGACCAAGGACGCCCCTCTGCGTCTGGTGGTGCAATTGCCCGTGGGTGTGTGGCTGCCGGCGGGGTCGCAATTCGTGTTCGGCGACAAGCCGCGCACCATCACCCCGCAATACAAGTTCTGCATCCGCGCCTGCATCGCCGATGTGGAACTGTCGGCGGACGACGTGGCCGCGCTCGCTGCGGCGCCCGGACCGGGCAAGCTGGACTTCCTCGATCGCAACCAGCAGGCGGTGTCGCTGCAGATCTCGTTCAAGGGCCTGGCGGCGGCGCTGGCGGCCCGCGACAAGAGCTGATCTGACGGCTGCGCTCCGCCGCCGCGGTGGTGCGCAGCCTGTCTCCGCGACGCCCCCGGGGTGCTGTGTCCCCGCCAGGAGAGCCGCGAGACGAAGGGCCTATCGGCCCCGGCGCGGAGTGGCCCGGCCGGTCAGGGCGCGGACCAGGCCGGTCTTGACGCTCGCCACATGCTCGCGCATGAGCATTTCCGCGCGATAGGCGTCACACAGCAGGATGGCGTCATAGATCCGATGGTGATCATCGTGGCGGCGCCGGACATCCATATAATCGAACGACACCACATTGCGGTGTGAGGACTGCGGCACGCTCTGGCACAGGCGCACCATGTCGCCCAGCATGCGGCAGCGGGCGGCGGTGTGGATGGTGTCATGGAAGGCGAAATTCACCGCCCCATAGGCGATGCGTTCCTCCTCGCCCAATTCGTCCCGCGCCAGCAGCTGGTCGCCGTCGTCCAGCGCGCGCTCGATGATCGCGCGTTCCTCGTCCGAGAGGCCGCGCTCGGCGGCGAAGCGGGCGGCGAGCGATTCCAGCTGGGCCCGGATCTCATAGGCATCGACGATTTCGGAGGTGCGGAACCGGCGCACCGCGTAGCCACGGTTGGGGGCATATTCCAGCAGGCCTTCGCTGGCGAGCGATTGCAGCGCCGAGCGGATGGGCGTGCGCGATACCCCGAGCCGCTCGGAGAGCCGCACCTCGTGCAGGCGGGCGCCGGGCTCGAAATCGCCGGACAGCACGGACGCCCGGATCCGGTCGGTGACCGAGAGCGATCGCGTGGCGGTGCCGGACCGCGGCGGCTCCAGAGGATCGAGGGTGATGTCGGCCATGCGCATCCAGACAAAAGGTTTGGCGCCAGGGTAACCAACATTTCTGGCGGTGAGCAAGCATACAATTTGCCGGTGCGAGATCATCAACCGCGACGGCGGCGACCTCGATGTTAAGCCGTCCGTTTGCTGCCCATGCGGCCCAAAAAAGGAGCAGGGCGCGCCGGAAAATAGAGCAAAAAATGTATACATTCCGAGTTGACCAGCGGCTCATTGTATTCAACTTTGTATCTATCCCGGCCTCGGTCGGGACGGCGGAGGAAGGACGGGCCATGGTGGATGCGGTCGACGGCGCAATCGAGCAGATCACGCAGAACAGGCTGCCGCATTACGAGCCCTATGGCTGGCATCATTGGCCCGAGCATCCCTGGCTGGCCTACCAGTTCCGCCGCGGTCTCGGCGAGACGCAGGAGGGCGGCGGCTCGGTCTCGGAAGTCTTCCAGGCCGCGTCCCGCATGATCCCCGGCGATCTGGAGAGCTGGTACACCGAGTGGAAGCTCATTGGTGACCGCAACTGGACGCGCGGTCTCGCCGAAGAAGCCGCCGGCCACATCCGCACCGCCATGAATTGCATGCTGCGCGCCGCCGATTACTATCGGCAGGCGGAATTTCATCTGGAGCCCACCGACCCGCGCCGGCTGCCCACCTTCGAGGCCATGGAAGCCTGCTCGAAGAAGTTCATCTCCTATCTCAACCCGCCCGGCTTTGCCGTCGACATCCCCTATGAGGATGGCAAGCCCATCTGCGGTTATTTCGTGCGGGCGCCGTTCCCCGGCGATAAAATGCCGGTGCTCATCTGCATGGGCGGCCTCGACAGCATCAAGGACGAGATGTGGTTCATGCAGGCGCACGGCGCCCTGCAGCGCGGCATCTCGGTGCTGATGATCGACGGCCCGGGGCAGGGCGGCACCTTGCGCCGTCACGGCGTGGTGGCCCGGCCCGACACGGAAGTCGCCATCGGCAAGTGCATCGACTGGCTGCTGACCCGCGATGACGTGGACCCGGCGCGCATTGCGGTGTGCGGCTCCTCGCTGGGCGGCTATTACGCCGCCCGCGCCGGCTGCTACGAGCATCGGCTCGCGGCGGTGATCTCGCACGGCGCCATCTGGGACGTGCACGACATGTGGGGCGGCAAGGGCGAGGACTTCGGCCTGGCCATGCACATCAAATGGGTGATGGGCGCCCCGTCCATGGCCGCCGCCATGGAGAAGGCCAAGGCCTTCACCCTCGACGGGCATCTGCAGAACATGAAATGCCCCTATCTCATCCTGCATGGCGGCTATGACGTGCTGACCGTGAGCGCCGCCACCCAGACCCGCGACTATGCCGAAAAGCATGGTGTCAACGTCACCTTCCGCATTGTCGCTCCGGAGGAGACCGGCGCCGAGCATTGCCAGCATGACAACCCCACCATCGGCCAGGAACTGCTCACCGACTGGCTGGCCGACATCTTCGGCATCGACCAGAAGGCGCTGCTGAAGACCGGCTGGAACCCCCTGGTCTGAGGCGGCGGACATGACCTTGACCGCAAGCCGGCCCCGCCTCGGGGTGGAGGTGCCGAAGGCCGCCGTGGTGGCCATCGATCTGCACCGCGGCCACCTGGACATGGCGGTGGCCACCATGCCCACCTCCCCGGAGGTGGCGCGCACGGTCATTGCCGCCAATGCGCGCCTGTTCGCCTGGGCGCGGGCGGCGGGCCTGCCAGTGGTGCATCTGGTGACGTCTTATCGCGATGCCCACGAGATCGCCGCCAATCCGTTCTGGCGGACCCGGGCGGACGATCCCGCGGCCACCCGCAAGAATGTCATGCGCCACAACATTGAAGGCGGCCCCGGCTGCACGGTGATGCCGGAGCTGTTGGCGGACGGGGACTTCGTGGTGGACACCAAGAAGCGCTACGACTGCTTCCTGGCCACCGATCTCGACTTCCTGCTGAAGAGCCACGGCATCAACACTTTGCTCATCACCGGCGTGAACACGAACTCGTGCGTGCTCGCCACCACCACCGCTGCCAATGTGCGCGACTATGCGGTGATCGTGGTGGAGGATTGCGTGGCGACCATGGACGGGCCGGCGCTGCATGAGGCGGGGCTGTTGTGCATCCGCACCGCCTTCGGCTCGGTGCTGAGCACCGAGGCGGTGATGCAGTTGGGCGACCTCACCCCCGTCCGAGAGGGCGTTGCCGCATGAACACGCGCGCCAAGACGGCCATTGCGGAGCGGCGGGCCATCCTCGCCGTCAATCCCGGCGGGGTGGCCTTCCCCGCTGTGGAGGCCCTGGCCGCCTGTGGCGCGGAGTGCCTGTTCATCGATTGCGAGCGCACGGCGGTGTCGGTGGAAAGCGTGCCGGCCTTGGCGCGCACCGCCCAGGCGCTGGGCATGAGCGCTATTGTGCGCGTGCCCACCAAGGATCCCGCCTTCCTCACCCGCTATCTGGACTGCAAGGTGGACGGCATCGTGCTGCCCCAGGCCGAGAGCGCCGCCGACTGCCGCCTGCTGGTGGAGACGGCGCGCACCGCCACCAAGGGGCGGGAAGGCGAACTTTTGCTGATCGCACAGATCGAAAGCATTGCAGGCCATCTGAACCTGGAGGACATTGCTGGGGTGCCGGGCATCGACCTCATCCTCATCGGTCCCAACGATCTGTCCCATTCCATGGGCTTTCTCGGCGATACGTCCCGTCCGGAACTGCGGGCGGCGGTGGACGACATCATGGCCCGTCTGGCCGCTCTGGGGCGGCCCTTCGGTCTGCCGGCCACCGCAGCCACGGCGCCGGATCTGGTGCGGCGGGGCGCCACGTTTTTGTATGCCACCCTCGAGGGGCTGCTGCGCCCGGGGATTGTCGATCTGCGGCGGGCCATGGGGCCCGATCCGGCACCGCCACAATAAGGGAGGACACCATGAGCATGCTGCCGCGCGAGCGCGCCCCCTATTCCGCCATCGTGGACCGGCCGCCGCTGAAGCTGCCGGGCACCACCAAGCTGGTGCTGTGGACCATCGTGAACCTGGAAGTGTGGGACATCGGCCGGCCCATGGCCCGCCAGATCATTCCCGCCCCCACGGGCCAGGCGCTGCTGCCGGACGTGCCGAACTGGAGCTGGCACGAATACGGCATGCGGGTGGGCACCTGGCGCTTCTTCAAGCTCTACGAGAAGCTGGGCATCCGCCCCACGCTCTCCATCAATGCCCGCGTCTGCGAGGATTACGAGCGGGTCGCCGCCCAGGCGCGCGATGCCGGCTGGGAGTTCATGGGCCACGTCTACGACCAGATGCCCATCCACAAGCTGGACGACCAGCGCGCCACCATCAACCGCTCCATGGACATTCTGGAGAAGTTCACCGGCAAGCGCCCCAAGGGCTGGCTCGGACCGGGCCTCACCCAGACCCTGGATACGCCGGAATATCTTGCCGAAGCGGGCGTGAAATATATCGGCGACTGGGTGTGGGACGACGAGCCCTCCGAGATCACCACCGCCAAGGGCCCGCTCATCACCCTGCCGTACACGGTGGAGCACAACGACATTCCCATGATGGCGGTGGCGCATCATGAATCGCCCTATTGGCTGCAGCGCTGCAAGGACAGCATGGACCGGCTGCACGCGGAAGGCGCGGAGCGGGCCAAGATCATGGCGGTGGCGATCCACCCCTACATCTCCGGCCAGCCCCACCGGATCAAGTATCTGGAAGAGATCTACGACTATGCCGCCAGCCTCGGCGACGTGGTGTTCTGGAACGGCGAAGAGATCCTCGACTGGTACACCGCCAGCAAAAGCAAGGCGTGAGCATCCATGAGCACCCAGGCTGATCTGCCGGCGGACTATGTCGTCGCCGCGCCGCCCGTCGTGTCGCTGCCCGTGATCGGCAGCGCCGCGCGCTTCCCGGTGCGGCGCATCTATTGCGTCGGCCGCAATTATCTCGCCCATATTCGCGAGATGAAGGAGGCCGAGGATGAACGCGATCCCCCGTTCTTCTTCCAGAAGCCGCGGGATGCGGTGGTGCCGGACGGCGCCACCGTGGCCTATCCGGCGGACACCGAAGATTATCAGTTCGAGATCGAGCTGATGGTGGCCATCGGCGCCACGGCGCGGAACGTGTCCGTGGCCCAGGCCGACGACGCCATCTACGGCTATGGCGTGTGCCTGGACATGACCCGGCGTGATCGCCAGCGCGAGTGCGGCACCAAGCGTCTGCCGTGGGAACGGGGCAAGGCGTTCGATGCCTCCGCCCCCTGCGGTCCGGTCTATCCCAAGGGCACCGGCGGCAACCCGGCGAAAGGGGCCATCACCCTGGCGGTGAACGGCGTCGAGCAGCAGCGGGGCGATCTGGATCAGCTGATCTGGAACGTGCCGGAAATCGTTTCCAACCTCTCGGCCTCCTATGTGCTCGAGCCGGGCGATATCATCATGACCGGCACGCCGGCCGGCGTCGGGCCGGTGCAGCCGGGCGATGTGCTGGTCGGCGCCGTGGAAGGCTTCGGCACCTTCACCCTCACCATCGGCCCACGGGAGGGCTGACCCATGCTTCCCACCGAGCGGATTTCCTATTCGGCCATCTCCCAGCGCCCCAAGCTGACCTTGCCCGGCGGCGCCCGCATGGCGGTGTGGGTCATCGTCAATGTGGAGGAGTGGAACCCGCGCGAGACCATGCCGCGCACGGTTCTCACCCCGCCCGCCGGCGGCTCGCCCAGCCCGGACATTCCCAACTGGGCCTGGCACGAATATGGCAACCGGGTGGGCTTCTGGCGCCTGCTGGAGGTGTTCGACGACAATCGCGTGCCGGCTGTGCTGGCGATCAATGGCACGGCCATCCCCAGCTACGAGCCCATCGCCCGCGCGGCGCTGGATCGCAACTGGGAATTCATGGGTCACGGCTTCACCCAGAAGAACATGCAGAAGGTGGAGAACGAGCAGGACGACATCGTCCGCACCACGCAGGCCATCCAGTCCTTCACCGGCAAGCGTCCGCGCGGCTGGCTGGGACCGGGCCTCACCGAGACCTGGGAGACCCCGGACCTGCTGGTGGAGGCGGGCTATGATTATGTCTGCGACTGGGTGCTGGACGACCAGCCCGTGGTGCTGAAGACCCGCACCAAACCCATCGTCAACATTCCCTACACCCAGGAATGCAACGACGTGGCGATGATGCTCATCCAGCACCATCCGGCGCGGGAATATTACCAGCGGGCGCACGACCAGTTCGAGCAGCTCTATCGCGATGCCCGCGACAGCACGCGGATCATGGCCCTGGTGGTGCATCCCTACATCATGGGCGCGCCGCATCGGCTCACCTATTTCCGCCAGATCATCGAGGAAATCCGCGCCAAGGACGACGTGGCCTTCATGACCGGCGAGCAGATCTACGACTGGTATCTGCGCGAGCGGCCCGACGCCCTGGCGGCGGGGAGCGCCGGATGAGCGGCCTCAATGCATTTCAGCTGCTCAACGGACTGACATTTGCGGCGCTGCTGTTCATCGTGGCGTCCGGCTTCACATTGATCTTCGGCCTGCTGCGGATCGTCAATCTGGCCCATGGGGCGCTCTATCTGCTGGGCGGCTATGCGGGCTATGTGGCCGCCAGCACCACCGGCAGCTTCCTGGTGGGCGTGCTGGCCGCCATGGCCTTCGTCGCGCTGATGGGGCTGGCGCTGGATCAGGGGTTGCTGCGCTTCGTGCGCGGCTATGAACTGCGCCAGGTGCTGCTGACCCTGGGCGTCGCCTTCGTGCTCAACGACATGACGCTGGTGATCTTTGGCGGCGACACCTACACGGTGCCCGCCCCTGAATTCCTGCGCGGCGCGGTGCGCTTCTGGGGGCTGTTTTATCCCAAGTATCGGCTGTTCGTGCTAGCGCTGGGCGTGGTGGTGTTCATCGCGCTCTGGGTGCTGCTCAACAAGACGCGCCTCGGCGCCTTGATCCGGGCCGGGGTGGATGATCCGGAGATCATCGGCGCCATGGGCATCAACATCCGCCGCGTGTTCCTGCTCACCTTCATGCTGGGCGCGGCGCTGGCCGGCCTTGGCGGCGTCGTGGGCGGGGCCTTCCTCACCCTCTACCCGAGCGCCGATGCGGAGATCCTGGTGTTCTCCCTGGCGGTGGTCATCATCGGCGGCCGCGGCAGCCTGGTGGGGGCGGCTGTCGGCGCGCTGATTGTGGGCCTGCTCAATACGGTGGGGCAGGTGATGTTTCCCGAGTTCGCCTATTTCGTCATCTTCGGCCCCATGGCGGCGATCCTCGCCTTCCGCCCGCTGGGCCTGTTCGGAAGGGCGGCGTGATGAGCCTGTCATCTCCTGCGCCCCTGGGTCCTGCCCCCCATGACCCGGCGTCCACCGATGCGCCGAAGGTCACCCTGGCGCGCGTCGCCATCGCGATCGGCGCCCTCGCTTTTGCGGTGCTGCCGCTGGTGGTGCCGATCTATCAAGTGAGCATCCTCACTGAGATCCTGATCTTCGCCGTGCTGGCCATGGCGGTGGATGTGCTGGCCGGCTACACCGGCCGCACGCCGCTCTGCCACGGCGCCATCTTCGGGGTCGCCACCTATGTGGTGGTCTATTGGAGCCAGATGGGCGGCTCGCCTTATGTGGGCGTTGTGCTGGGGGTGCTCGCGGCCACGGTGGTGGCGGCCATCTTCGGGCTGCTGGCGATCCGCACCTCGGGGGTCTATTTCCTGCTGCTGACCCTGGCGCTGGGGATGATCGTGTGGGGGGTGTGCCTGCGCTGGACCTCGGTCACCGGCGGCGAGAACGGCCTGCGGGGCACCGTGCGGCCGGAGGCCCTGGCCGGGCATCTGCCCTTCTATTACGCGGTGTTCGTGGCGGTGGGGCTCATCACCATCGTCATGTGGCGCTTCGTGCGCTCGCCCTTCGGGCTCACCTTGCGCGGCATTCGCGACAGCGAGAGCCGCATGCGGGCGCTGGGCTATGACGTGTCGCTGCACCTGTTCCTGGCTTTCACCATCTCCGGCTTCTTCGCCGGGCTGGCGGGGGCGCTCTATGCCATGTTCAACGACTTCGTCAGCCCGTCCACGGTGGCGCTCTCGCAGTCCGTGGAAGGACTGCTGATGGCCATCACCGGCGGCATCGGCACGCTGTTCGGCGCCTTCATCGGCGCCGCCGCCATCATCGGTCTTGAAAACCTCGTCAGCCTCTACACCGAGCGCTGGCAGACGGTGCTGGGGCTGATGTTCATCCTCATCATGATCTTCGCCCCGGAAGGGGTGATCGGACGGGTGCGGGATCTCCTCACCCGCCGGCGCTGACCCATAAAAAAGCAACCGACCAACCAGACCGAACCGACCGGAGTGGAACCATGGATCGCAGAACCTTTCTGAAGACGAGTGCCGCTGCCGCCGCCGTGGGCGTGGTGGCCAAGCCCTACATCGCCAAGGCGCAGGCCGGCGGCCCGATCCGCATCGGCCTCATGGCCCCGCTCACCGGCGTGGTCGCCGCCGGCGGCCGCGAGATGGTGGACGGCTTCAACATGTATTGGGAAGAGAAGGGCAATCAGATTGCCGGCCGCAAGGTGGAAGTGATCGTCGAGGACGACGCCGCCAACCCGGACACGGCCTTGCAGAAGGCCCGCCGCCTGGTGGAGCAGTCCAGCGTGAACATGCTGTTCGGCAATCTGCTGGCGAACACGGGCCTCGCGGTGGCCAATTATGTGAAGGGCAACGGCATGCCCTATTTCATCCCGATCATCGCCGCCGACGATCTGACCCAGCGCAACCGCATCAAGAACGTCGTCCGCGTCGCCGGCTACACCGCCAGCCAGTTCCCCCGTCCGCTGGCGGACTGGGCCCTGAAGCAGGGCTACAAGAAGGTCGCCACCATCAGCCAGGACTATACGTTCGGCCATGAGCAATGCGGCGGCTTCTGCCAGACCTTCACCGAAGGCGGCGGCCAGGTGGTGGGCCAGTTCTGGCACCCGCTCAACACGTCCGACTTCAGCCCCTATCTCGGCCAGTTGGCGAACCTCGGGGCCGACGTGATCTTCGCCATGGAGACCGGCGCCGACGCCACCCGCTTCATGCAGCAATATGCCAGCTTCGGCCTCAAGGGGCAGATCCCGCTGGTGGGCGCCATGAACATGACCGACCAGTCGGTGATCCGCACCATGGGCGATGAAGTGGACGGCGTGGTCGTGGCCGCGCATTTCGCCGAAGGCTCGCCCGATCCGGTGACGCAGGCGTTCGTGGCGTCTTATGTGAAGAAGTTCGGCAAGCTCCCCTCGCTCTACGGCTTCTCCATGTATTCGGGCGCCATGTGGGTGGACGAGGCGCTCAAAACCATCAAGGGCAATGCGGAAGACCGCGACGCCTTCCTCGCCAGCGTGCTGAAGACCGATCTTACCGGCTCGCCTTTGGGCCAGACGGTGAAGATGGATGCGTATGGCAACCCCATCTATGACGTTCACATCCGCAAGGTGGTGAAGAACAAGGACGGCAAGTACTGGAACGCGCCGATCGCCAATTATCCGAACGTGTCGCAGTTCTGGAAGTATGATCCGGTGACCTACATGAAGCAGCCGCCGTACTCCCGCGACTTCCAGGGCATCAAGAAGTCCTGATCCGGCTTCCTCACGCGGCCTCCCCGCCGCTTCGCCATCCCCCCGGTCCAGCGGACCGGGGGCGCCGCGTGAGGATCCTCATCCGCCGGCCCTCATCCGGCGGTGGTCCTGCCGCCGACCGGGCCTTTGCCGGGTCGCCATTGTGTCCACAACCGAGGCGCCACGCCCCGTGACCGATCTGCTGCACCTCGACCACATCACCGTCCAGTTCGGCGGCCTGCGCGCCGTGGACGACGTGAGCATCCGCGTGCCGCACGGCGAGCGGCGGGCCATCATCGGCCCGAACGGCGCCGGCAAGACCACGCTGTTCAATGCGATCACCGGGGTGGTGCGCGCCACGTCGGGCCAGGTGATGTTCGACGGCGCCGACGTCACCAAGGCGCCGGTGCATCGCCGCGCCAAGCGGGGCATGAGCCGCACCTTCCAGATCACCAACCTGTTTCCCAACCTCACCGTGGCCGACAACATGCGCCTGGCGCTGCGCGGCCTGTCGCCGCGCAAGTTCTCGCTGATGGGCGGCAGCACGCTGGACGCCGACGAGCGCAGCCGGGCCGACGAGGCGCTGGGCGTCTCCCGTCTTCATGCCCGGCGCACCGCCACGGTGAAGGAACTGTCCTATGGCGAGCAGCGCCAGCTGGAACTGGCCATGGCCCTGGTGGCGCGGCCGAAGCTGCTGCTGCTGGACGAACCCGCCGCCGGCCTGTCGCCCGCCGAGCGGGTGATCGTCTCGGACATCATCCGCGCCTTGCCGCGCGAGCTGACCCTGGTGCTGATCGAGCACGACATGGACCTGGTGCTGTCGCTGGTGGATTACGTGACCTGCCTCAACAATGGGAAGATGCTGGTGGAAGCCCCCCCGGCCGAGATCCGCACCAATGCGCTGGTGCAGGAAGTCTATCTGGGAAAGGCGCGGCACCATGCTTGAGGTCGCGGACCTGCACAGCTTCTATGGCGAAGCCCATGTGCTGCATGGCGCCAGCCTGTCGGTGGCCAAGGGCGAAGTGGTCGCTTTGCTGGGCCGCAACGGCATGGGCAAGACCACGCTCATCCGCTCCATCATGGGCCTCACCCCGCCGAATGTGCGCGAGGGGTCGGTGCGCTGGAAGGGCGACGACCTCAAGGGCGTGCCGTCGCACGAGATCGCCAAGCGCGGCATCGCCATCGTGCCTCAGGGCCGGCGGCTGTTTCCCTCGCTCACCGTGACCGAGCACCTCACTGTGCTGAAGCCGGCCAGCGCCACCCACGGCTGGACAGTGGCCAAGGCGTTCGAATTCTTCCCGCGCCTGGCCGAGCGCCGGCATCATCGGGGCAATCAATTGTCCGGCGGCGAGCGGCAGATGCTCGCGGTGGCGCGCGCCTTGATGATCGATCCCGAGCTGATCCTCATGGATGAGCCCTCCGAGGGCCTCGCCCCGGTGATGGTCCAGCATCTGGAGGACATCATCCTGGAGCTGAAGCGCGCCGGCCTCGGCATTCTGCTGGTGGAGCAGAATCTCTACAGTGCGCTGGCGGTCGCGGACCGGGTCTATATCCTGGAGACCGGCCGCGTGGTGCATCAGGCGCTGGCGGCCGACATTTCCCAGGACCCCTCGACGCTGACCCGATTCCTCGGCGTCCATTAAGGTGCCCCCGATGGCCGACAGCGAGACACCCGACACCGCCTTTGCCGCTCAGGTGCGCGCGCAGAACGGCATCGCCCTCACCCCCCAGGAAGCGGCAGGTCTGGCGGCCCTGGTGAAACACCTCAACGCCACCGTCGCCGCGGGCGCCGATGCCCGCGTCACCATCGACAGCGCGCCCTGGAGCTTCGAGACCCTGCGCGCCGAGATCGCCGAACGCGGGGAGCCAGACGCGTGAGCGACCTGTTCGAACTGGGCGTGGTGGAGACCGCCGCCGCCATCGCCGATGGCGCGGTCACCTCCGAGGCGGTCACCACGCTGGCCCTCGACCGGCTCGAGACGCTGGGGCCGCGCTACACCGCGCTGATGTCCATCGATCGGGACGGCGCGCTGGCTGCCGCCCGCGCGGTGGATCTGGCACGGGGCCGGGGCGAGGACATCGGGCCGCTGGGCGGCGTGCCCCTGGCCCACAAGGATCTGCTCTATCGCGCCGGCCGCATCTGCACCGGCGGGTCGCTGATCCGCAAGGAGTTCGTCCCGGACATCACCGCCTCCGTGCTGGAGCGGCTCGACGCCGCCGGGGCGTTGGATCTCGGCACCTTGCATCTGGCGGAATTCGCCCTCTCGCCCACCGGCTTCAATGCCCATTATGGCCATGGCAAGAGCCCGTGGAACACGGCCTATGGCTCCGGTGGCTCGTCGTCGGGCTCCGGCGCCGCGGTGGCGTCGCGGCTGGTGAGTGCGGCGCTGGGCTCGGACACCGGGGGTTCCATCCGCCATCCCTCGGCCATGTGTGGCGTCACCGGGCTGAAGCCCACCCATGGCCTGGTGCCGCTCTATGGCGCCATGCCCATGGCCCCGAGCCTCGACACCATCGGCCCGCTGACCCGCAGCGCGCGGGATGCGGCGCGCATCCTCTCGGTGATCGCCGGACCCGACGTGCGCGATGCGCCCACCCTGTCGGCGCCGGAGCGCGACTATGAGGCGGGGCTCACCGGCGATTTGCGCGGGCTGACCATTGCCGTGCCCCAGGGCTATTACCGCACCTCGGCGGAGGGCGAGATCCTCGCTTTGATGGACGACAGCCTGGCGGTGCTGCGCGAGGCGGGCGCCCGGATCATCGAGACCACGGTGCCGGACATGGGCCTCATCAACGCGCTGATGCAGGTGGTGATGACCAGCGAGGCCGCGGCCTTGCACCGGCGCTGGCTGACCGAGCGGCCGCAGGACTATGGCGCGCAGGTGCGCGCCCGCATTCTGCCGGGCTTCGGGCTCCCGGCCACCCGCTATGTGGAAGCCATGATGATGCGGGCGCAAATGGCGCGGCAATGGCTCGCCTGCGCCATGGGCGGGGCCGATCTGGTGCATGTGCCGACCCTGGCGGTGCCGGTGCCGAGCATCGCCGAGACCACGGAAGGGACACCCGAGCAGGTGGCGGTTGCCATCGGCCGGGTCACCCATTGCACCCGCGGCATCAGCTATCTCGGGCTGCCGTCGCTGTCGGTGCCGTGCGGCTTCACACAGAACGGCATGCCGGCGGCCTTCCAACTGGTTGGCCGGCCCTATGACGAACCGGTTCTGCTGCGGGCGGGCGATGCCTATCAGCGCCGCACCGATTTCCACACCCGCCTGCCGCCGGATTGCGGAGCGCTTTAGGTCCCACCATTCTCCTCCCCGCCTTGATCAGGCGGGAAGGGGGCAGCGACCATCATCTGCGCGCATTCCGTCGCCCCTGAGCACCGGCGTCAATCGTGGTGTCGCGCCGGGCCTTGGCCTTGCGCCTGCGCTGCGAAAAGCGCTTGCGAACGCACTTCTGATGATTTATGAAATTCGTCAGAAGTTATAGAAGAGTGGCGGACGATGGCGGTACGCGTCAAAGAGACGGCGGACGAGACCCGCGAGCGGATTTCCGTGGTGGCGGAGGAATTGTTCCGCCGCGTGGGGTTTGCCAAGACGGCGGTGGCGGACATTGCCGCCGAACTCGGCATGTCGGCCGCCAATGTCTACCGTTTCTTCCCGTCCAAGACCGCCATTGTGGAGACCATCTGCAACCGCTGCCTGGGGGAGGTGGAGCGGGAGGTGGACCAGATCGCGCGGGGCGCCGGTTCGGCACCCGAGCGGATCACCAGTATTGTTCTGGCCATGCTGCGCTACCATCGCGAGAACTTCCTCGTCGACCGGCGCGTGCATGACATGGTCCTGGTGGCCATTGAGCACAATTGGGCGTCCATCGAAGCCCACAAGATGCGGGTCGGCGTGGCGATCCAGCGGGTGCTGGAGGAGGGGATCGCTCAAGGGGCCTTCCTGCCCCATGACACGGCCCTGGTGGCGCAGATCCTCTTGGGGACCGTTGTCCGCTTCTGTCACCCGGTGCTGATCGCCCAGGCCATCGACGACAATCTCGACGCCGAAGCCGAGATGACCACGCGTTTCGTGTTGCGTGCCGTGGAGGTGGACCGGCTGCCCCTGTAGGGCGCGCCGGGGTTCGGCTTTCGTGCGTTCAATGTGTGACGAAAATCAAGATTCATCATCATTCAATCTTCAGGATTAGGCCGATGTCTGCCGCGGTTCCCTTTGCGACGTTCGCGCCTGCAGGTCTGCGCTTTGCCCAAGCGGGCGCGCTCCTGTTGCTCCTCGCCGGCTGCGGCGAGCCCGCCCCGGCTCAGAATGCCGGCCCGCCGCCGCGCCCGGTGCAGGTGACCACGGTCGCCTTTCGCCCCAGCGAGGCGGACCGCACCTTCGTGGGCATCATCCGCGCCCGGCGGGAAAGCGACCTGTCGTTCCGCGTGGGCGGCAAGGTGGTGCAGCGCCTGGTGGATGTGGGCGACCGGGTGCAGGCCGGGCAGGTGATCGCCCGCATGGATCCGGAAGACCTGCGTCTCGAACTGCAGAGCGCGGAGGCCGAATTCTCCGCCGCCAGGGCCAACCTCGCCCAGACCACCTCCGAGGATAAGCGCTACAGCACCTTGACCCAGCGGGGCTTTGCTTCCACGGCGGACCAGGAGCGCAAGGGGCTGGCCAAAGAGGAAGCGGTCGGCCGGCTGGAGCGCGCCCAGCGCGCCCTGGATCTGGCCCGCAACAAGCTCGCCTATGCCGACCTCGTGTCCACGGTGGATGGAGTGGTGGTGTCGACCGCGGCGGAGCCGGGGCAGGTGGTCAGTTCCGGCCAGACGGTGGCCCGCGTCGCGCCGCTGGATGAGAAGGAAGCCGTGGTGGCGCTGCCGGAAACCGCGCTGGCTCTCGCCCGCGCGTCCCACGCGAGCGTGACTTTGTGGGCGGAGCCCGGACGGGCCATTCCGGCGAAATTGCGCGAACTGTCGCCCCAGGCGGACGCCACCACCCGCACCTATGCCGCGCGTTTCTCGCTGGAGGGCGCCGACGACACGGTCGCCCTGGGCATGACCGCCACCGTCACCCTGCGTCCAGCCGGCACGGTGCAGGTGGCGAGCCTGCCGCTCTCGGCGGTGTTCGACAAAGGCCTCGGGCCGCATGTGTTCGTGGTCGATCCGGCCAGCAAGGCGATCGCCGCGCGGCCGGTGGCCGTGGTCGGATACACCGACCGCGCGGTGCTGGTGGCCAGCGGCCTCTCGGCGGGCGAAAGCGTGGTGGCCATGGGCGCCCAGACCCTTGAAGCGGGGCGCGTCGTGCGCACCGTCGCGGCGCAGTGAGGGGCAAACCATGGACCGCTTCAACCTCTCGCAATGGGCCATCACCCACCGCGCTCTCACCCTGTTCATGATCCTGCTGATCGCCGGCTCAGGATTCTACGCTTATGAAAAGCTCGGCCGGGCGGAAGACCCCAACTTCACCATCAAGGTGATGGTGGTCAGCGCCGCCTGGCCCGGCGCCACCGCCACCCAGATGCAGGAGCAGGTGGCCGATCCCATCGAGAAGAAGCTCCAGTCCCTGCCGCATCTGGACCGGGTGGAAAGCTATTCCCGCCCCGGCGTCAGCTACATCCAGGTGATCCTGAAGGATTCCACCACCGCCTCCGCGGTCAAGGATCTGTGGTACCAGGTGCGCAAGAAGGTCGGCGACATCAAGGGCGATCTGCCCCAGGGCGTCATCGGCCCCGGCTTCGACGACGAATATGGCGATGTCTATTCCGCCCTCTACATGCTCAACGGCGCGGGCGTGGGCCCGGCGGAGCTGAAGAAGCAGGGCGAGATCATCCGCCAGGCGCTCTTGCGGGTGCCGGATGTGGAGAAGGTGGATCTCATCGGGGTGCGTCCCGAGAAGATCTATATCGAGTTCAGCCACGCGCGCCTCGCCACCCTGGGCGTCACCCCGTCGGAAATCTTCGACAGCGTCGCCCGGCAGAATGCGGTGGTGGCGGGCGGGGCCATCGACACCAAGGCGGATCGCATCAATCTGCGCCTCACCGGTGCCTTCACCGGGGAGGCGGCCATCGCCGCCGTGCCCATCGCGGCGGGCGGCGCGGTATTCCGCCTGGGCGACATCGCCACCATTCATCGCGCCTATGAGGATCCGCCCAGCTTCGTCATTCGCCAGAACAGCAATCCGGCCCTGGGCATCGGGGTGGCCATGTCGTCGGGCGCCAACATTCTCACCTTGGGCGCGCATCTGAAGACCGCCATGGCCAAGGTGGTGGCGGAGCTGCCCGTGGGCATCGACGTGACCCAGGTGGCCGACCAGCCGCACATCGTCACCGAGAGCGTGGGTGAGTTCCTGCACACCTTCGGCGAAGCGCTGGTGATCGTGCTGGTGGTGAGCTTCCTGTCGCTGGGACTGCGCACCGGCATCGTGGTGGCGCTCTCGGTGCCTTTGGTGCTGGCCATCGTGTTCGTCATCATGTTCGCCAGCGGCATGGATCTGCACCGCATCACGCTGGGCGCGCTGATCATCGCGCTGGGCCTGCTGGTGGATGACGCCATCATCGCCATTGAGATGATGGTGGTGAAGATGGAGGAGGGCTATGACCGTGCCAGCGCGGCCACCTTCGCCTGGTCGTCCACCGCCTTCCCCATGCTCACCGGAACCCTGGTGACCGCGGCGGGATTTTTGCCGGTGGGCTTTGCCAAGTCCAGCGCCGGCGAATATGCCGGCGGCATCTTCTGGGTGGTGGGCATCGCGCTCATCGCCTCCTGGTTCGTGGCGGTGATCTTCACCCCCTATCTGGGCTTCATGCTGCTGCCCAAGATCAAGCCGCACGCCCATGGCGATGCGCACAATGGGCGGCTCTACCGCATGCTGCGTGCCGCCATCGAGGCGTGCCTGCGCCATCGCTTCCTGGTCATGGGCACGACGGTCGGCCTGTTCGCCCTCGCCATTGCCGGCTTCGCCTTCGTGCAGCAGCAATTCTTCCCCACCTCCACCCGGCCGGAACTGTTCCTGGAGATGCGACTGCCGGAAGGCACGTCCATCACCGTCACCCAAGCGACCGCCGCCAAGGGCGAGGCGATGATCAAGGACGACCCGGACGTGGCCACCGCCACCACCTATGTGGGGCAGGGCGCGCCGCGCTTCTGGCTGGGGCTCAACCCCGTGCTGCCCAATCCGAACTTCGCCCAGATCGTGATCGTGGCGAAAGACGTGGAGGCCCGCGAGCGCATCAAGGCCCGGCTGGAGAAGGACGTGGCCGAGGGCGCGCTGGCGGAGGCGCGGGTGCGGGTGGATCGCTTCACCTTCGGCCCGCCGGTGGGCTTCCCGGTGAACTTCCGCGTGGTGGGTCCCGATCCGCTGAAGGTGCGCGAGATCGCCGAGAAGGTGCGCCTCGTCATGGCCGGCGATCCTGCGCTTATTGATCCTCATCTCAATTGGGGCGAGCAGGTCAAGTCGGTGACGCTGCAGGTGGACCAGGACCGGGCGCGGGCCATCGGCACCACCCCGCGCGATGTGGCGGAGACCTTGCAGACCCTGCTGTCCGGCTACACCGTGACCCAGCACCGCGAAGGCAACCTGCTGATCGACGTGATCGCCCGCGCCGTGCCCGAGGAGCGGGTGGACCTCGCCCAATTGGGCGGGCTCACCATCACCACCCGCAACGGCGTCGCGGTGCCGCTCGGCCAGATCGCGCGGCTGGTCTATGGCTCGGAGGAGCCGATCCTGTGGCGGCGTGACCGGGACCTGGTGCTCACCGTGCGCGGCGACGTGGTGGACGGCATCCAGCCCCCGGACGTCACCACCCGCCTGCTGCCCAAGCTGGAGGCCATCAAGGCCGAGCTGCCGCCGCTCTATCGCATCGAGACCGGCGGGGCGATCGAGGAGAGCGCCAAGGCCAATACCGCTTTGTTCGCGGTGTTCCCGATCATGGGCCTGGTGATGCTCACGCTGCTGATGATCCAGTTGCAGAGCTTCTCCCGCCTCGCCCTCGTGCTGGTCACCGCGCCGCTGGGGCTGATCGGGGCGACGGCCGCGCTCTTGATCGCCCACAAGCCGTTCGGCTTCGTGGCGCTGCTGGGGCTGATCGCGCTGGCCGGCATGATCATGCGCAACACGGTCATCCTGGTGGACCAGATCGACACCGACATCGCCGCCGGCCATGCGCCGCGGGACGCGATCGTGGACGCCACCTTGCGGCGGGCGCGGCCGGTGGTGCTCACCGCGCTCGCCGCCATCCTGGGGATGATCCCTTTGGCCACCAGCGTGTTCTGGGGGCCGATGGCGATCACCATCATGGGCGGGCTGCTGGTGGCGACGGTTTTGACCTTGCTGGTGGTGCCGGCGCTCTACGCGACCTGGTTCCGGGTCAAGGTCAAGGATGAGGTGAAGATCCCGAACGAGGCGGCGCACAGTGCGTCGGCTCCACGCGCCGAGGGCACCGCCCCCGCCTGAGGCGCGGCCCCCGCCGCGCGCGAGCGCGGCGGGGTTTCTTTTGCCAAGATCAGCGGAACAGGTTGCGCTTGGCCAGTTCGAGCAGCTCGTCGCCGCGACCGTTGATGATGGCGCGGGCGGCATAAAGCGAGAAGCCCAGCGCCTGCTCGGCCTTGATGGCCGGGGGCATCACCAGTTCCATCTTGTCGGTGACCACGTCCACCACCGCCGGCCCGTCATGGGCAAACGCCTGCTCCAGCGCGCCCTTCACGTCGGCGGGGTCCTCCACGCGGATGCCCAAGATGCCGATGGCATTGGCCATGGCGGCAAAGTCCGGGTTCTGTAGGTCGGTGCCCACATTGAGGAAGCCGGCCGCCTTCATCTCCATGTCCACGAAGCCCAGAAGGCCGTTGTTGAAGATCACGATCTTCACCGGCAGCTGCAACTGGCGCAGCGACAGGATGTCGCCCATGAGCATGGAGAAGCCGCCGTCGCCGGACAGCGAGATCACCTGCCGGCCCGGGAAGGTGCCCTGGGCGCCGATGGCCTGGGGCATGGCATTGGCCATGGAGCCGTGGATCAGCGAGCCGATCAGCCGCCGCTTGCCATTCATGGCGATGTAGCGCGCCGCCCACACCGTGGTCTCGCCCACGTCGACGCTGAACACGGCGTCGTCCGCCGCCACTTCGTCGATGATCTTGGCCAGATACTGCGGATGGATGGGGGTGTCGCCGGGCGTGCCCACGGCGAGCGCATCCAGATCCTGCCGCGAGGTCTTGTAATGCTCCTGCACCTTCTTCAGGAAGGCATCGTCGGTGCGGGGCTTGAGGCGCGCCAGCAAAGCGGTGAGGGTGGGCTTCACGTCGCCCACCAGCCCGAGATCGAGACGGGTGCGGCGGCCGAGGTTTTCCGGGCGGATGTCGATCTGCACCACCTTGGCGTCGGTGGGATAGAATTGCCGATAGGGGAAATCGGTGCCCACCATCACCAGCACTTCCGCGTCCAGCATGGCGTGATAGCCGGAGGCAAAGCCGATGAAGCCGGTCATCCCCACGTCGTAGGGATTGTCATGTTCCACGAACGGCTTGCCGCGCAGGGTGTGGACCACCGGCGCCTTCAGGGCGGCGGCCAGCGCCACCACTTCGTCATGGGCGCCCTCGCAGCCGCCGCCGGCCAGGATGGTGATGCGCTTGGCGCCATCGGCCAGGGCGCACAGCTTGGCCAACTCGGCGTCGGTCGGCACGACCGTCGGGAAGGCGACGTCGGTCCAGCTGCCGTCGGTGCGGCCCTCGGCCATCTGCAGCGCCACGTCGCCGGGGATGACGATCACCGCCACGCCCTGCTTCTGGATCGCCGTGCGCATGGCGATCTCCAGGATGCGCGGCATCTGGGCCGGGCTGGAGACCATCTCGCAATAATGGCTGCATTCCTTGAACAGGCTTTCCGGATGGGTTTCCTGGAAATAGCCGGAGCCGATCTCGGGGCTGGGAATATGCGCGGCGATGGCCAGCACCGGTGTGCGGGTGCGGTGGCAATCGAACAGGCCGTTGATGAGGTGGAGATTGCCCGGGCCGCACGAACCGGCGCAGACCGCCAGCTTGCCGGTCAGTTGCGCCTCGGCGCCCGCGGCGAAGGCGGCCACTTCCTCATGGCGCACGTGCATCCACTTGACCTGCGGCGTGGCGCGCAGGGCATCGGTGAAGCCGTTGAGGCTGTCGCCGACGACGCCCCAGACGCGCTCCACCCCGGCGGAGGCCAAAGTCCGCGCCATGACGTCTGCTACCCGAGTTCCGGCCATGTGGTGCTCCTTGGTCACAAGAGGAAGTCAAAAAGGGGTCTGTGGCCCCCTGAGATCGCGGGCAAATTAGCTCTCACGCTGCAACTGCCGTCGTGACGTACCCCGTTAACGGCATGATGACGATGACAAAAACTGCATCTTCATGGTCAAGCCTCGCGTGGCGCCAGCGCATCGCGATCTGCCGTGCGCCGACACAAGAGGGCGCATGGCGGATGTGCCCCGCACAGTGGATCAGGACGGCCGCATCTGTCTTGTCTCTTTTGCATCCGGCAGCGGCGCGTGACAGGGATGCGCGCGGGGCGCCATCATGGGCCATGGCGCCAAGCAGCAGGGGGCGTTCGGCATGAGGGCGCGGCGGAGCTTGCGCAGGCAATTGGAACTGAGGGCCGCCGCCCTGACGCGACCGCCGTTGCGGGTGGCGGAGCGCTACGAGGTCTCGGCGGTGGACGACCTCAAGGCGTTCACCTTCAGCGGTCCGCGGGCCCAGGTGGCGCTGCGGGTGACGCTGGGCATCCTGCTGGCCATCGCCATCGCCCACGCCCTGCGGCTGGAGATGCCGGTGTGGGCGGCCATCAGTGTGCTGCGGGTGTTCCAGAACGACCGCACCGCCACGGTGCGCCGGGGACTGGAGCGGGTGGCGGGCACGGTGGCGGGCGGGGCGATCGCCTATGGCATCATGCTGGAAGGCCAGGTGCATGCCTGGGTCTATATCGCCACGGGATTGACCTGCGCCTTCGCGGTCTATGCCCAGGCAGTGAGCCGCTACAGCTACGCCTTCGTGCTGGTGGGCTTCACCGTGCCGCTCATGACCTACCACGCGCTGGTGTCCAGCGAACCCATCGGCCACGTGGTGATGATGCGCGGGCTGGAGGTGCTGGTGGGGGTCTTCGTGGCGGCCGCCATCGACCTGCTCACCTCCGGCCGCCACGGCTCGCACGCCACGTCGAAGCCCTGGTTCGCGGCCACCGACGAGGTGTTCCTGGGCCACGCCCTCACGGTGGGCATCGCGGTGAGCCTGGTGCCCGTGGTGTGGACCACCTTCCATCTGCCGGGCTTCGACCAGACCCCCATCACCGCCTTCATCGTGGTGGGCGCGGCGCGGGAGGGGATCGGCTGGAAGTCGCTGAACCGCTGCATCGGCTGTCTGCTGGGGGCGCTGCTCGGGTTCCTCGGGGTGATGCTGCTGGACGGCGGCCTGCTGAGCTGGCTGATGTTCGTCTTCGCCGGCCTGTTCGTGTTCACCCAGATCTGCTTCGGCGGCAGCGTGGTGGCCTATACCGGCGCCCAGGCGGCCATCGCCTTCCTGCTGGTGGTGGTCATGGAGCCCATTCCGCATCTGGATCTGGATGCCGGCATCGGCCGCCTGTGGGGGATTTTCGGCGGCATCTGCATGGTGGTGCTGGTGGGCTTGGCCACCTGGCCGATCCGACGACGGATTGCCGAGCACATCGCGGCCCACAAGCGCGCGGCGCACGAAATGGCTCATTAACGCCAGCCCCCGGGCAGCCGGCCGGCGTGCAGAGGGCTTGAGCGCTGCGTTAAAAAAGAAGCATTATCATCGCATAATAGAACATCGGCGCCGGGTGGCGGCAGGTCGCCCCATCGGGCATGACCGATCTGGCGTTCCTTGGGAGACACCACGTGCATAGTCACATCAGCGGCACCATCTCCACCCCCTTGCGCGGCTTCGATCTGATCGACACCCCGCTGCTGAACAAGGGCAGCGCCTTTACCGCCGAGGAGCGGTCTGCCCTCGATCTGGACGGCCTGTTGCCGCCGTCGGTGGAGACCCTGGAGACGCAGGTGGTGCGCGTGGCGGCCGCCTATGCCCGCAAGACCGTGGATCTGGAGCGCCACATCTATCTGCGGGCGCTGCAAGATACCAATGAGACCCTGTTCTATGCCTTCCTGGTGTCCAACCTCACCGAACTGATGCCCATCGTCTACACGCCGGTGGTGGGGCTGGGCTGCCAGTATTTCAGCGAGATCTATCGCCGGCCGCGCGGCTTGTTCCTGTCCTATCCCCTGCGCGAGCGCATGGATGCGATGCTGGACGCGGTGGGCGACGTGGATGTGGAGGTGATCGTGGTCACCGACGGCGAGCGCATCCTCGGCCTGGGCGACCAGGGCGCGGGCGGCATGGGCATCCCCATCGGCAAGCTGTCGCTCTACACCGCCTGCGGCGGCATCGCCCCGGACACCACCTTGCCCATCGTGCTGGACGTGGGCACCAACAACAAGGAGCGGCTGGCCGATCCGCTCTATATCGGCTGGCGCCATGAGCGGATCACCGGGGCGGACTATGACGCCTTCGTGGACCAGTTCGTCCAGGCGGTGAAGCGTAAGTGGCCCAAGGTGCTGCTGCAATTCGAGGATTTCGCCCAGAGCCACGCCACCGCGCTGCTGGAGCGCTATCGCGACCAGCTCTGTACCTTCAATGACGACATCCAGGGCACCGCCGCCGTGGTGGTGGGGGCGGCGCTGGCAGCGGTGAAGGCGGCGGGCTCGCGCATCGCCGAGCAGCGGGTGGTGATCGTCGGTGCCGGCTCTGCCGGCTGCGGCATTGCCGAACAGATGATCCGCGCCGCGGTGCTGGACGGCGCCGATGAAGCCGAGGCCCGCGCCAATTATTACATGGTGGACCGCGAGGGCCTGGTGCATGACGGGCTGACCGGCCTGTTCCCGTTCCAGCACAAGCTGGCGCAGAACCGCGCCAACCTCGGCGGCTGGAACGGCGCGGTGCCGGACCGGTTCTCGCTGGCGGAAGTGATCGCCAACGCCAAGCCCACCATGCTGGTCGGGGTGTCCGGGCAGCCGGGGCTGTTCACGGAGGATCTGGTGCAGCAGATGGCCCAGACCACCGCGCGGCCCATCATCTTTCCCTTGTCCAACCCCACCTCGCGCTGCGAGGCGCTGCCGAGCGATCTGATTGCCTGGACGGAAGGCCGCGCCATTGTCGCCACCGGCAGCCCGTTCGACCCAGTGGACTATGCCGGCCAGAAATATCCGGTGGCCCAGTCCAACAATTCCTACATCTTCCCCGGCCTGGGCCTGGGCATCCGCGCCCTGGACATCCCCCGCGTCAGCGACGGCATGTTCATGGCCTGCGCGCGGGCCTTGGCGGAAACCTCGCCGGCGGCGAAGGATGGCGTGGGGGCGCTGTTGCCGGCCCTCGCCGATATCCGCGCCGTGTCGCGCCATATCGCCCTGGAAGTGGGGCGCGTGGCCATGGCCGAGGGGCTGGTGCCGACCCTGTCCGAGGCGGATCTGGTGGCGCGGGTGGATGCCCACATGTGGACGCCGGTGTATCGGCCCATCGTCGGGGCGTGAACGATCTGCGGTGAGGGGATCCTCACCGCAGGCCCGTCAGCGCGCGGGGTAGTCTCGGGCCGCTGGCAAGGACGGGAGTTCGCGCTGCCGCACCGGACAGATCCGGTGCGGCAGCGCGCGCGGTTCAGGCGGCGCGCACCGTATCGAGGAAGCGCTGCATTTCCGTCTGCAACTGCTGGGCCTGGGCGCTCAGGGCGGACGCCGCCCCGAGCACCTGACCAGCGGCAGCGCCGGTCTCATCCGCCGTCTTAGCCACATCGGAAATGTGGGCGGTCACCGAATTGGTGCCGGTGGCGGCCTGATCCACATTGCGCACGATCTCGCGGGTGGCGATGCCCTGCTCCTCCACCGCGGCGGAGATGCCGGAGGCCACATCGCTCATCTGGCGGATCTGTGCTCCGACGCCCTCGATCACCGCCACCGCCTGCTGGGTGGTGGCCTGGATGGCGCTGATCTGGCTCTCGATTTCTTCGGTGGCCTTGGCGGTCTGGGTGGCCAGGGCTTTTACCTCGGAGGCCACCACCGCGAAGCCCTTGCCGGCATCACCCGCACGGGCAGCCTCGATGGTGGCGTTGAGGGCCAGCAGATTGGTCTGCGAGGCGATGTTGGAGATGAGGCCGATGAAATCACCGATGCGGGCGGCCGCCTGGGCCAGTTCGCGGATGACGTTGCCGGTCTTGGCGGCTTCCGCCACCGCATTGGCGGACATCTGGGCGGACTGCTCCACCTGACGGGCGATCTCGGTCACGGACGAGCCCAGCTCTTCGGCGGAGGAGGCGACCATGACCACATTGGTGGAGGCTTCCTCGGCCGCCGCGGCCACCGCGGTGGACTGCGAGGAGGTCTTGCGGGCCGCCTCGCTCATGCCCTTGGCGGTGGTGTGCAGTTCGGTCGAGGCTGAGGCGACGCTGCTCACGATGGAGCCCACCACCCGCTGGAAGTCATCCGCCAGGGCCCCCATGGACTGCCGCCGCTCCTGCTCGTTGCGAATGCGGCTCTCCTGGGCGCTGCGCTCCAGCTCCGCATTCCTGGCCATCTCGTCCTTGAACACCAGGACCGCCTTGGCCATCGCGCCCACTTCGTCGAACCGTGCCGTTCCCGGTATGGCCACCGACAGGTCGCCGCCGGCCAGGGACTGCATGGTGGTGGTGAGGCCGGAGATCGGCCCCGTGACCCGGCGCAACACCACCAACAGGCTGGTGGCGCCGATGGCGAAGGCCACCACCAGCAGGCCGGCATAGAAGATCAGCGCAGATTGCGCGCGATCGGCGGCCTCTTCCGCGGCGTCGGCCAGCGAATCCACCGCCACCAAAGCGACCCCGCCGATGCTCTCCAGCGCCGGCACGGCCCGGCCCCGCCAGCTATCCAGGGTCAAGGTCGGCTTGGTCGTGGAGCTCAGGCCCTTGATGGTCTCCTCGCGCAGGGTCTTGAAACCGCCGTTGAAATAGTCCTGTTCGGCGGTGGCGACGGCTTTGCGCAGCGCGTCCGGCATGTCCGCCGGCTGCACCGCCTCGCGCACCAGCGACCAGGCCAGCAGGCCGCGGGCGTCCTCGGTCTGCAGCGCCAGAAGGTCGGCGGGGGTGAAATTCTGCCCGGTGCGCAGGGCATTGCTGACCGCCAGCACCGTATTGCCCTGGGCGTTGCGGGCGATGCCGGCCGTGGTCCGCACCAGCAGGAAGCGCATCAACGCCGTATCCAGGGCGCGGATCCGCAGGCCGATCTCCTGCGAGCCGGCATCGACGCTGGCAAGCTCGCGGGTGCTGACGTCATAGACCCGGGCGCTCAGCCCCGGATCGCGGCTGGCGGGCGGGGCGCTGAGGGCGGTGTCGATCTCGCTGCGCAGGGCCTTGATGGCTTGGCGCACGCTTTCGATGCGCCTGGCCAGCGCGGCAGCCGCGGGATCGGTAATCTTCGCCAGATGGGAGAGGGCGATCTGGAGCCCCGCATCCACCTTTTCGCGGCGTTTCTGGATGCCGGCCACCAGCAGCGGCATGGCCTCGAGCGGGCGGGTCAGAGCGGAGGTGCTGTCCGATCGTTCGGTGCGAAACCCGGTGGCCGCTTGAAACAGCCCCCGGTCGATCTGCGCGTAGTCGACGACGGTGTTGGCATCCTGGGAGCGCCCGTAGGCGGTCACGAGCGCGGTTCCGCAGAGTCCCGCGAGGATCAGGCTGATGACCCCGAACAGCGAGAGCAGCGTGGCTTTGATCGAGAGACGCATGGGCCACCCTTAGAAAAGGTAAGGAGCAGCAACCTATTCAGCGAGGCTGTCCTCGACCTTGCACCCAAGCGGCGACACGGGCGCGTTTCCACGCCCGTGCCGGGAGTCTCAGGTCCCCGCCGCCCGTCGGCCCGGGGGGCGGGGATTTGGCGGATCAGGCGGCGCGCACGGTCTCCAGGAAGCGCTGCATCTCGCTTTCCAGGCGCTTGGCCTGATCGGTGAGGGCAGCGGCGGCGCCCAGCACCTGACCGGCGGCGGCACCGGTCTCATCCGCCGTCTTGGCCACATCTGCGATATGGGCGGTCACCGAATTGGTGCCGGTGGCGGCCTGATCCACATTGCGCACGATCTCGCGGGTGGCGATGCCCTGCTCCTCCACCGCGGCGGAGATGCCGGAGGCCACATCGCTCATCTGGCGGATCTGTGCTCCGACGCCCTCGATCACCGCCACCGCCTGCTGGGTGGTGGCCTGGATGGCGCTGATCTGGCTCTCGATTTCCTCGGTGGCCTTGGCGGTCTGGGTGGCCAGGGCCTTCACCTCGGAGGCCACCACCGCGAAGCCCTTGCCGGCATCGCCCGCACGGGCGGCCTCGATGGTGGCGTTGAGGGCCAGCAGATTGGTCTGCGAGGCGATGTTGGAGATGAGGCCGATGAAATCACCGATGCGGGCGGCCGCCTGGGCCAGTTCGCGGATGACGTTGCCGGTCTTGGCGGCTTCCGCCACCGCATTGGCGGACATCTGGGCGGACTGCTCCACCTGACGGGCGATCTCGGTCACGGACGAGCCCAGCTCTTCGGCGGAGGAGGCGACCATGACCACATTGGTGGAAGCTTCCTCGGCCGCTGCGGCCACCGCGGTGGACTGCGAGGAGGTCTTGCGGGCCGCCTCGCTCATGCCCTGGGCGGTGGTGTGCAACTGCGTCGAGGCAGATGCCACGCTGCCGATGATGCTGCCGACCGCCTGCTCGAATTCGTTTGCGAGGGTGATCATCCCCTGGCGCCGCTCGCTCTCCGAGCGCAGCCGGGTCTGGGTGGCTTCCAGTTCCAGCGCGGCGTTGCGGTTCATCTCCTCCTTGAAGATGAGCACCGCCTTGGCCATGGCGCCGACTTCATCGCGCCGGGTCAGGCTGGGGATCTCGACATGGAGATTGCCGCCCGCCAAAGCCTGCATGGCGTCGGTGAGGCCCGAGATGGGGCGGGTCACCCGGCGCACCACCACCAGCAGGCTCAGCCCGGCGATGACAACGGCCGCTGCCAGAACGCTGGCGTAGAGCACCAGGGCGGTGCGGGCCGCGGCCGCCGTCTTGTCGGCGGCGATGGCCAGTTCGTCCATGGCGGTAAAGCCGATGGTGCCGATGGTCTCCAGGGCCGGGATGACCTGGGCGCGCCACTGGTCCGCAGTCACCGTCGGGGTGGTTCCGGCGGACAGAGCGGTGATCAGCTGGTCGCGAAACCCCTTGAAGGCCCCCGAAAAGTAGGCGCTCTCCGCACTGGCCACCGCGCTCTTCAGGGTGGCGGGCATATCGTCCACATCGACCATGTCCCGCACTTCGGCGAAGGCGAGCGCGGCCTTGGTGTCCTCGACGATCTGCTCAGACAACTCCTTTGGAGAGAAGGGGCGCTGCGCGCGCAGCGTGGCGCTGACCGCAAGGGCTGAATTTCCGGACGCCGTGCGCGATGTGCCGGCGGCGGCGCGCACCACGAGGAAGCGCAGCAGACCGGGCTGGAGAATGCGGATCTGCCGCTCCAGGTCCTGCGTGGCCCCATTGATCTGCACGAGCACGGTTTCGCCTTCGCTCATGACCTTGGCGCCCAGTTTGCCGTCGCGGCTCTCGAGCGGCGCCTTCAGGGCGGCGTCCACATCCGCGCGCAGGCCCTTGATGGCCTGATAGGCGGCGCGCACCCGCTGCGTCAGCGGTGCCATCTGAGGAGAGCCCAGCGCGGCAAGGTTCTCCAGAGCCGACGCCATGCCCGCATCCACCTTCTCCCGCCGACCCGCAAGGCTCGTTGCCAGGACCTGGAGCTTGTCGCTCGGCGCCTGAAGCGCGGACACGCCATCGGATCGCTCCAGGCGGTAGGCGGTGAGCATCTGAAACAGGTCACGGTCGATGTCGACATAATCGGACGCCGTCTTGGCGGCCCCATAGCGCTCGTAAGCGCTCATCAAGGACGTCAAGGACAGCGCCGCGAGCATGAGACTGACGGCGCAAAACAACGCAATCAAAGTGGTCTTGATCGATAAGTTCATTTGGACCCCCCGCAATTCCATTCTGAACTATCGATTGGGGCTGTGGTGAAGCTTGCGTGCTTTCCTTGGGAAATGCTCGTACGGCGGGTGCTCAGTCCGGTGGCGCCGCTGCGCCGAGATAAGCTGGAGACAACCGTAGAATGGTGGGAAAACACCGCATGCTGTGGTGTCACTGTAATGTTGCACAGCAACGTTAGTCGGACGGGCGACACCGGGGTGTCGTGGGGGACAATGCCATGCAGCCGATCCTGCGCGCCGAGGATGTGAGGAAGCAGTTCGACACCACCCCGATCCTCAAGGGGGTCAGCTTTCAGATCGAGGCCGGGGATCTGGTGTCGATCATCGGCCCGTCGGGCTGCGGGAAATCCACGCTGCTCCGCTGTCTCAACGGGTTGGAAACGCTGGATTCCGGCAGCATCGAGGTCTGCGGTGTCACCTTGGCGCGCGGGCCGGGCGTGCGGCCACAGCCCAGCGACATGGCCCATCGGCTGCGCAAGAATGTCGGCATGGTGTTCCAGAGCTTCAATCTCTTCCCGCACCGGACGTTGCTGCAGAACGTCATGATGGCCCCCATGGTGGTCAAGCGCACCCCGCGCGACGAGGCCGCCGCCGATGCCGAGCGCCTGCTGCAAAAGGTGGGTCTCTATGAGCAGATGGATCGCTATCCGATCAATCTGTCCGGCGGCCAGCAGCAGCGGGCGGCGATCGCCCGCGCCCTCGCCATGGCCCCGAAGGTGATGCTCTATGACGAGCCCACGTCGGCGCTGGATCCCGCCCTGGTGGATGAGGTGCTGGATGTGATGAAGGAACTGGATGCGGAGGGGATGACGCAGATCGTCGTGACGCACGAGATCCGCTTTGCCCGCGAAGCCTCCGACTACATCATCTATATGGAGAAGGGCGAGATCATCGAGATCTCTGACGAAGACGAGATCTTCGAAAACCCCAAAGACC
The DNA here is from genome assembly GCA_965227945.1 of Azorhizobium sp. Lineage (GTDB taxonomy): Bacteria > Pseudomonadota > Alphaproteobacteria > Rhizobiales > Xanthobacteraceae > Azorhizobium. The sequence continues at coordinate 2,652,204 of CBDDGQ010000006.1, forward strand.
CGCGCACCCGCCAGTTTCTGCGCCGCTTCATCTGACCACCCCGCCTTCCTCCCTTCAGGTGACAGCCATGCGCCTTTCCTTCGCCGGTCTTCTGCGTGTCGTCTCGGTCTCCGGGGCCTTGGTGCTGACCCTGCTGGCGCCCCCGGCGATGGCCCAGACCCCACCCGCGCCGCCCGCGAAACCCGCAACACCGGCCGCCGCTGCGCCTGCGGCGCCCGCAGCCGTCGCCGCCATCTGGACCAGCGCCAAGCCGCCCACCCCTGCGGTGACCACGGCCCCGCGGGTGCTGCGCTTCGGCGGCGACAGCACCTCGGGCGCCCCTTACACCTTCAAGGACCCTGCGGACCCCGACAAGACCATCGGGTTCGAGGTGGACATCATGGCGGAGCTGGGTCCGAAGATTGGTCGGGTCCCGGTCTTCGTGCAGAACGACTGGTCCAATCTCATTCCGGGCCTGAATGCCGGCCTCTATGAGATCGTCATCAACGGCCTCGAAATCACGCCGGCGCACCAGGCCGCCGTGGATTTCACCGTTCCCTATTATACGACCTACGGCCAGATCGTCATCCGGCGCGGGGATGCGCCCATTGATGATCTGGCGGGCCTGCGGGGCAAGACGGTCGGCACGCTCAAGTCCAGCCAGATGGAATATCTGCTGAGCAATACGCCGGGCGTCGAGGTGCGCTCCTATGAGCAGGAGATCGATGCCTATTCGGATCTCAAGCTGAAGCGTATCGATGCCACCGTGATGGATTTCCCCATTGCGGTCTATTACGCCCAGCCGGATCGGGAACTGCAGTTCACCGGCAAGCCGGTGGGGCGGATCGAATACGGCATTGCGGTGAAGAAGGGCGCCGATCCGCGGCTGCTGGCGGAACTCAACGTCGGATTGTCCACCATGATGAAGGACGGCTCCATGCGCCGGATCCTGGATCGGTGGGCGCTGTGGACGCCGCTGATGGCGCAACTGACCGGCGACAACCTGCCGCTTCAGGGCCAGCCGTCGGCCTATGAGCATTTCGTCGAATCCACCTCGCCGCAGGGCTTCATCGCCCAGGTGGAGCGCTATGCGCGCTTCCTGCCGCAGCTGGGCTGGGCGGCGGTGATGACGCTGGAGATCTCGCTACTGGCCATGGTGGTGGCCGTCGGTCTGGGCGCGACGCTGGCCCTGGCGCGGGTGTATGGCGGCAAGGCGCTGGACCGGATGGCGCAGGTCTATATCGAATGCGTGCGCGGGACGCCGCTCCTGATCCAGGTCCTCTTCATCTATTACGGCCTGCCCAAGATCGGCGTGCAGCTGGAGCCGTTCGTGGCGGGTGTGCTGGCGCTGGGGCTCAATTACGCGGCCTATGAGGCGGAAAACTATCGCGCCGGCCTGCTGGCCATTCCGCGCAACCAGATGGAAGCGGCCATCGCGCTGAACATGACGGAGCGCCAGGCGCTGCGGCATGTCATCATTCCGCAGGCGGCGCGCATCGTCCTGCCGCCCACCACCAACGATTTCATCTCGCTCATCAAAGATTCGTCGCTGGTGAGCGTGATCTCGCTGGTGGAACTGACCAAGACCTACGAATTGATCTCCACCACCTACTACGATTATTTCGGCACCGGCCTGTTGGTGGCGGCGATCTATCTGGTGATCGGCCTGCCGTTCGTGCGGCTGGCCAAATGGGCGGAACGCTATGCCGGCCGTGGGATGAGCCGCATCAACACCTGATCTGTCCGACGGGGGCATCGTCTTTCGATGCGGGGGATCAGCCGTAGCGGGCGATGGTGAGGCCCTCCATATCGATCTCCGGCGCCCGTCCGGACACCAGGTCCGCGATGACGCGGCCGGTGCCGGCGCCCATGGTCCAGCCCAAAGTGCCATGGCCGGTGGCCAGGTGCAGATTGTCATAGCCGCACGGCCCCAGCACTGGCGGGCCATCGGGGGTGTTGGGTCGCAGGCCACACCAGAAGGTGGCGTCCGCGACCTTGCCGCCGTCGGGGAACAGGTCGGTGACCACGTGTTCTAGCGTCTGGCGGCGCTTTTCGCGCAAGGTCAGGTCGAAGCCCGCCAGTTCCGCCGTGCCGCCCACCCGGATGCGATCGCCCAGGCGAGTGACCGCCACCTTGTGGGTCTCGTCCATCACCGTGGATTCCGGCGCGCCGGAAGCATCGGTGATGGGAATGGTCAGCGAATAGCCCTTCACCGGATAGACCGGCACGGTGACGCCCAGCGGCTTCAGCAAGGCCGGGGAGTAGCTGCCCAGCGCCAGCACATAAGCGTCCGCGCGCACGGGGCCCTGGTCGGTCTCCACCCCGGTGATGTGCTTGCCGGCGAAGGTCAGGGCCGTGATGCTGCGGCCATAGGCGAAGGTCACCCCGCTCTCCGCCGCCATCTCCGCGAGGCGGTTGGTGAACTTGAAGCAGTCGCCGGTCTCGTCGCCGGGCAGCAGCAGGCCGCCGGCCACCTTCTCGCGCACCCGCGCCAGGGCCGGTTCCACCCGGACGCAGCCGTCGCGGTCGAGCATCTCATAGCGCACGCCGGAGCGCTCCAGCACGGCGATGTCGGCGGCGGCATGGTCCACCTGCGCCTGGGTGCGGAACATGTCCAGGGTGCCCTGGGTGCGTTCGTCATAGGAGATGCGGGTGCGCTGGCGCAGGGCATCCAGGCAGTCGCGGCTATATTCGGCGAGGCGCACCATGCGGCTCTTGTTGCGCGCGTAGCGGGCCTCGGTGCAATTGGCCAGCAACTGCAGGCCCCACAGCCACATGGCCGGATCGATCCGGGGGCGGATCACCAGCGGGCTGTGCGGCATCAGCATCCATTTGACCGCCTTGAGCACCAGACCGGGCGCTGCCCAGGGCGCCGAATAGCCCGGCGAGACTTCGCCCGCATTGCCGAAGCTGGTTTCCAGGGCCGGGCCCGGCTGGCGGTCGATGACCGTCACCTCATGGCCGTCCTGCGCGAGATAATAGGCGCAGGCCACCCCGATGACGCCCGAGCCCAGTACGACGACCTTCATGGGGGTTCCTTTGGCGGTGCAATCCTGAGGATGACCGCAGCATGGTGCCGCCCGCGCGATGCGGCAATGGGACTTAAGCCGTGGTGCCCGAGCCTTGGGTGGTCAGCTTCCGCCCCACGGCTGGAGGCGACCGGTCTCTGCCGTGGGCGATGCCCTGCCGGGCGCCGCAGCTTCCGGCGGCGTCATCCGGCAGAGGGTTCCTTCCCGGTGCCGCGCCATCCCCTTGAGGGCGGTTGGCGCCGGCCGAGACGCGTCAGGCCGCCTTGCGGATCAGGCTGCGCAGGGTGGCGACCATGTCCTTGATCTCCTGCTCGGTGGAGATGAAGGGCGGCGAGAAGGCCAGGCTCTCGCCGGTGTAGCGCATGTAGAGGCCGTCCTTCAGGCCCTGCTCAAACACCTTCAGGGCGCGCATGCCCGGCGCATCCGGATAGGGCTCCAGTTCCACCGCGGCGGTGAGGCCGAAATTGCGGATGTCCACCACGCCGGGCTCGCCGCGCAGGCTGTGGAACTCCTCTTCCAACAGCGGCTCCAGGGCGCGCACGCGGGCGAACAGGTCCTCTTCCTCATAGACGTCGAGGGACGCATGGGCGGCGGCGGCGGCCATGGGATGACCGGAATAGGTGTAACCGTGGCAGAACTCGATGGCGGCGGGCGGGCCGCTCATGAAGGCGTCATAGATCTCCTGCCGGGCGATCACGCCGCCCATGGGGATGATGCCGTTGGTGATCGCCTTGGCGAAGGTGATCATGTCCGGCACGATGCCCATGCGCTCGGCGGCAAAGGCATAGCCGGTGCGGCCGAAGCCGGTGATGACTTCGTCGAAGATCAAAAGGATGCCGTGCTTGGTGCAGATCTCGCGCAGGCGCTCCAGATAGCCCATGGGCGGCACGATCACGCCAGCCGACCCCTGCATGGGCTCCACGATGACCGCGGCGATGGTGGAGGCGTCATGCAGCGCCACCATGCGCTCCAGATCCTCCGCCAGATGCGCGCCCCAGGCCGGCTGGCCCTTGGAGAAGGCCATTTCCTTGAGGTCATGGGTGTGGCGCATGTGGTCGACACCCTGCACCATGCCGGCGGCGAACATCTTGCGGTTGGCCACCATGCCGCCCACCGACATGCCGCCGAAGCCGACGCCGTGATAGCCCTTCTCGCGGCCGATGAACCGGGTGCGCGACGCATTGCCGGTCAGGCGATGGTAGCCCAGCGCGATCTTCATCGCGGTGTCCATGGCTTCCGAGCCGGAATTGCAGAAGAACACCCGGTTGAGATCGCCGGGCGCCAGGTCGGCGATGCGCTCGGCCAGCTGGATGGTGGTGGCGCTCGCCACCTGGAACGAGGGGGCATAGTCCAGCGTGCGCACCTGCCGGGTGACGGCATCGACGATGCGGGGATGGGAGTGGCCCAGCGGCGTGCACCACAGGCCGGACGAGCCGTCGAACAGGCGCACGCCATTGGCATTGGTGAAATAGGCGCCTTCCGCCGACACCAGGGTGCGGTCAGTAGGGTCGGCCTTGAAGCGGCGGTTGGAGGTGAACGGCGCCCAATAGGGATCCACGTTGAGCTGCCGGGCGAGCCCGCCCTGATCGGTCACCTGATCCATGATTGTCTCCCGCAAACGGTCCGGCGCCACATCGCGCGCAGCCTGGAATTCAAGCCTCCAGCATAAGAGATGCGCCCGCTTTGTATATATGCAGTTGGCCCCACCGCCGCTGAAGCTGTTGTGGTGCAGTCACCGATACAGCAGGCGTGATTTTGGAGTTGTGGTCGAGGCTTAGGTGTGCGAGCAAAATAGGCAGAAACCATGGGTCAAGGGCTGATCCGCGGGCACGGGCTGCTGGCAAGTGTCCATATTCGGCGGTTTCCAGATGCAGGGTACGTCCTCCCTCATGTTTGCAATCACCTTGGACACGACCGGCAAGGTGCCGCTGGTGGCGCAGATCGTGGCGGTGGTAACGGCGCGGATCGCCGAGGGCGCGCTGCGACCGGGCACCCGCCTGCCGTCGGTGCGAGTTCTGGCGGCGGAATGCCAGGTGAGCACGCTGACCGTCTCCAACGCCTACAACCGCCTGGTGGCGGAGGGGTATCTGGAGGCGCGCCGCGCCAGCGGCTATTATGTGGCAGCCCGCAAGACCGCGCGCGAGCCGCAGCGGCGGTTTGCCCCCGATTCCGTGTCCATCGATGCGCTCTGGCTGCTGCAGCGGGTCTATGAAGACGATCCCAACCTGTTGAAGGTGGGCGCCGGCTGGCTGCCGGAAAGCCACCTGTTCGGCGAGGGGCTGCGCCCTGCATTGGCGGCGCTCGCCAAGCGCCCGGCCTCGGCGGTGTCGCGCTATGGCAATCCGCACGGCTATGCCCCCCTGCGGCGGTCGATCCAGATGCTGCTGGCGCAGCGGGCGATCGATTGCGAGCCGGACAACATCATCATCACCCACGGCGCCAGCCAGGCGCTGGATCTGGCGGCCCGCGGCCTGCTGCAGGCCGGCGACACGGCGTTCGTGGACGACCCCGGCTATTGCAATCTGTTTCCCACGCTGCGCGCGTTGGGGGTGCGGGTGGTGGGCATCGAGCGCACCCCGCAGGGGCCCAATGTGGAGGCGCTGCGGACCCTGGCCGAACGGCATCGCCCGCGCGCCTTCTTCACCAACACCATTCTGCACAATCCCACCGGCACCGGCTGCTCGCCGGCGGTGATCTACCGCGTGTTGCGGGTGGCGGAAGAGTTCGATTTCCATATCGTGGAGGACGACATCTTCGCCGGCATGGCCCCCGACCAGGTGCCCAATATCGCCAGCCTCGACCAGTTCCGGCGGGTGCTGTACGTCGGCTCCTTCTCCAAGACCGTCTCGCCCAGCCTGCGCGTGGGCTATCTGGTGGCGGGCCGGGATCTGGTGGACCGCCTGCTCTATCTCAAGCTCTCCGGCGGGCTGACCAGTTCGGAGATCACCGAGCAACTGGTGCACACCATTCTGGTGGAGGGGCATCACCGCCTGCATCTGGCGCGGCTGCGGGACAAGCTGGCGGCGGCGCAGAAGTCCGTGTGCGACGGCCTGGCCTCGGCCGGGCTGGACATCTTCTTCCGGCCGGCCGGCGGGATGTTCGTGTGGGCCGGCTTCAAGGGCGCCCCGGACATGGACGAGGTGGCGCGCCGCGCCCTGGAGCAGGGCATCATGCTGGCGCCCGGCTCGCTGTTTCGCGCCGACCAGAAGCCGACGCCCTTCATGCGCTTCAATGTGACCCATGCGGACCACGCGCGCCTCTACCGCTTCCTCGAGCAGATGGCGGCAGCCCCGCCGGTGGCCGCCTGACGGGTGCAGGCGGTCCATGGCGCAGTTACGGCTTGAAACGGGCGCCAAGATCGTCCACTCCGATCCAAAATTGAACCGCGGCTGCGCGGTCCGGACCTAACCTGGAGTTTGCCATGCGCCTCGATGCCACCGCCGCCGGCCTGTTTCCCATCGCGCCGACGCCGTTCCACGCGGATGGCCGCATCGATGAGTCCTCCATCGACACCTTGATGGAGCGCTATGTGGCCGCCGGCGCCACCGGCGTCACCGTGCTCGGCATCATGGGCGAGGCGCCCAAGCTGGAGCCGGACGAGAGCCTCGCCATCGCATCCCGCTTCGTCACAGGCATGGCCGGCCTGCCGGTGATCGTGGGCGTCTCGGCGCCGGGCTTTGCCGCCATGCGCTGGCTGGCCCGCGCCGCCATGGACAAGGGCGCGGCCGGCGTGATGATCGCCCCGGTGCCGAGCCTGCGCACCGACGACCAGATCCTGACCTATTACCGTCAGGCCATCGAGGCCATCGGCACCGACATCCCGTTCGTGATCCAGGATTATCCCCTCACCCTGTCGGTGCAGATGACGCCGAAGGTGATCCGCCAGATCGTCGAGGAGCACCCCTCCTGCGTGATGCTGAAGCATGAGGACTGGCCCGGCCTGGAGAAGATCACCGCGCTGCGCACCTTCCAGAAGGAAGGCACCTTGCGGCCGATCTCCATCCTCACCGGCAATGGCGGCATGTTCCTGGATTTCGAGATGGAGCGCGGCGCCGACGGCGCCATGACCGGCTATGCCTTCCCCGAAATGCTGGCGGATGTGGTGCGCCTCCAGAAGGCCGGGCAGCGGGATGCGGCGCACGATCTGTTCGACGCCCATCTGCCGCTGCTGCGCTATGAGCAGCAGCAGGGCGTGGGTCTGGCCACCCGCAAATATGTGCTGATGAAGCGCGGCTTCATCGCCTCGGACGTGCAGCGCAAGCCCGGCGCCGCCCTGTCGGCCACCGCGCGAGCCGAGGTGGACTATCTGCTGGCCCGCCTCGCCAAGGTGGATGCGCGGGCCCTGCCCATCGCCGCCTGAGGATGCATCATCTGCCGCGCCGTCACCGGCGCGGCGCCCTGCCGGGCCAGACCGCACCCGGCGCTCCCCTGCGGCCGCCGCCTGGAGTCCTGACATGCCGCACCAACAGCCGCCCGCCGAGCCGGGGATGCGCGAGGACGAGGTCGATACCCCGGCCCTGATCCTGGATCTGGACGCCTTCGAGGCAAATCTGGACACCATGGCTCAGCGTTTGGCACCAACCGGCGCGCGGCTGCGGGCGCACGCCAAGACCCATAAGAGCGCAGTGATCGCGCGCCTGCAGATGGAACGCGGGGCCGTTGGCCAGTGCGTGCAGAAGGTGGGCGAGGCCGAGGCGCTGGCGCATGCGGGCGTCGACGACATCCTGGTCAGCAACGAAGTGATCGCGCCGCGCAAGCTGGCGCGGCTGGCCGCGCTCACCCGCATCGCCCGCGTGGCGGTGTGCGCCGACGATCCGGCCGCTGTGCCCCTCATCGAGGCGGCCGCGGAAGCCGCTGGCACCCGCCTCTCCGTGCTGGTGGAGATCGAAGTGGGCGCCAAGCGGTGCGGCCTGGAGCCGGGCGCGCCCGCGGGCGACCTGGCGGCGCGCATTGCCGCCTCGAAGCATCTGAGCTTCGGCGGGCTTCAGGCCTATTTCGGCGGCGCCCAGCACAAGCGCCAGCCCGAGGAGCGGCGGGCCGCCATCGCCTCTTCCGCCACCTGCGTCGAGCGCACGCTGGAGGACTTGCGCCGACGCGGCCTGCATTGCCCCATCGTCGGCGGGGCGGGCACGGGTACCTTCGCACTGGAGGCGGCCAGCGGCCTGTGGACGGAGATCCAGGCGGGATCCTACATCTTCATGGATGCGGACTATGCCCGCAACATCGAGCCGCCGCCGTTCCGCCACGCGCTGTTCGTGCTAGCCCAGGTGATGAGCGCGCCCGCCGGCAGCGGCCGGGCGGTGGTGGACGCGGGCCATAAGGCGGCGCCCATCGACAGCGGCTTTCCGGTCGTCTTCGGGCGCCCGGATCTGGCCTATGTGGGGGCCTCCGACGAGCATGGCGTGCTGGAGGCACGCGATGGCGCCCTTCCAGACCTGGGCGAAAAGCTGCGCCTGATCCCCGGCCATTGCGACCCCACGGTGGACCGCTACGACTGGTATGTGGGCGTGCGCGGCGGGCGGGTGGAATGCCTGTGGCCGGTCACCGCCCGCGGGCTGATGACCTGAGTTCAGCCTTGCTGAGCCACCGCTCAGCGCGTGCGCTCACTCAAAGCCGGGCGGCGCGCGGAAGCCGTAGAGATCTTCCAGCGCCGCGGCGAAGGCCAGAGGCGTGCGGTCTTCCAGATAGGGGCCGATGATCTGAACCCCCACCGGCAGGCCGTCCCGCGTCTCGCCGATGGGGGCGACGCTGGCCGGCAGGCCCGACAGGGTCGCGAGACCGGCCCAGAACAACTGGTCGTTATAATCCGCCTGGCGATTGTTGATGGTGAGCGTGCGGGTGTCGCGCGATCCGGCTTCGTCGATGGGGAACGCCGCCGTGGTGGTCACGGGGGCCAGCAGCACGTCATAGCGGGTGAAGAAGTCGGCCCAGGCCCGCTGGATGGCGGCGCGCCGTTCCTGGATGGCAAGCCACGCGCGATGGCTCTGCACCATGGCCCGGGCGGAGTCGGTGATGTAGGAGAGATCATCCGCCGGCTTGGTGCGCAGCAGGGCTTCAGCCTTGTCCACTGCCGCCTGCGGTGCCCGGGCGCTGGCGGCCCCGCGCAGCACCTGCATCAGCACATGGTGCTGCTCCTCGAAGGTGAAGTCCGGCCGGGCGACCTCGTCCAGATGGAGGCCCTCGCCGCGCAGCTTTTCCGTGAGCCCGCGCAAGCGTTCCACATAGGTCTCGTCCACCACCGCAATGTCGGCGCTGTAGAGGATGGCGACGCGGAACTGCGTCAGCTCGGTCGCCCGCGGCGCCGGCAAGGTGAGGCGCCAGGCGGTGGCGTCGGGCCCGGCGGGACCGGCGAGCACGTCCAGCAGCAATTCCAGATCGCGGGCGGAGCGAGCCATGGGGCCGGAGGTGGACACCTCGTTGCCGATGGTGACGCCGGGGCGCTCATTGCCCGCCTGCGGCACCACATGGATGGAGGGGCGATGGCCGAACACGCCGCAGAAATGCGCCGGGAAGCGCACCGAGCCGCCGGCATCACTGCCCAGCTCAACCGCCGTCAGCCCCGCCGCCAGCGCCGCCGCGGAGCCGCCAGACGACCCGCCAGGGGTGAAGCCGACGCGCCAGGGGTTCTCCGTGGTGCCGTGGATGGCGTTGTAGCTCTGCCAATCCAGCAGATTGATGGGCACGTTGGTCTTGCCGAAGATGATGGCGCCCGCATCCAGCAAACGCTGCGCAACCACGCCGGTGGCATCGGGCCGGAAGTCCGCGAAGGCGGGGTCGCCCCAGGTGGTGGGCCAGCCGGCGATGTGGTGGCTCTCTTTCACCGTCATCGGCAGCCCGTGCAGCGGGCCCCAGCTTTCGCCGCGGGCCTGGGCCGCATCGGCGGCTTCGGCGCGGGCGCGGGCGGCCTCCGCGTCCAGATGGATCACCGCATTGAGCCGGGGATTGAAGCGCGCGAGCCGCTCCAGATAAAGCTCCAGCAAGGCGCGCGATGTGATGGCGCCGCGGCGCAACTGGTCCAGGAGCTCGATGCCAGAGGCGAAGGCGAGGGACGGGGCGGACGGATGGTTCATGGCATCGGACCCTTGTTCAGACTTCGCCGGTGGGCAGCTCATCGCGCGCGCCTTCCCAGAACACCGCGCGCCGCTGGATGAAGCGCATGATGCTGGAGCCCACCATGCCGATGACCGCCAGGATCAGCACGCCGGCGAACATGGTGGACACGCTCATGTTCACCGTGGCCGAGCCGATCAGATAGCCGAGGCCCTGCTCGGAGGCGATGAACTCGCCGACCACGGCGCCGATCAGCGCCAGCACGATGCCGATCTGCAGGCCGGCGAAGATGGAACTGGCGGCGGAGGGGAGCTTCACGTTGAAAAAGATGAAGGTGCGCGAACGGTTGAACGAGCGGCACATCTCCACCAGTTCCGGATCGGCGCGGCGGATGCCCACAATGGTGTTCACCAGCAGCGGGAAGAAGCAGATCAGCGCCACCAGCACGATCTTGGAGGCAATGCCGAAGCCGAACCACACCAGGATCAGCGGCGCCAGCGCAACCTTCGGCATGGACTGCACGGCAACGATGAAGGGGAAGACGAACTTCTCGAACGTTGCTGACTCGGCGATCATCACCCCCACCACCACCGCCAGCACGCTGCCGATGGCATAGCCCGTCAAGGTGGACAGCAAGGTGAAGCGGATGTGCGGCCAGTAGCTGCCGTCCATCAGGCCGTTATAGAGCGAGACGAAGACCGCCTGCGGCGGGGGCAGCAGATAGGACGGCAAGCCGGCGCCGGGGCGGGTGAAGAAGGCCCAGATCGCCAGGATCACCACCAAAGTCGCCAGCGGATAGAGCGCATTCTTGAGGGCGGTCATAGGCTGATCCCCGCGGCGGGCGTGTCGGTGTCTGGCTTCTCGGCGAGGCTGCGAAACAGCTGCCGAAGCTCGTAGGCGAGGGCGTTGAATTCTGGCGTGCTGAGGGTCTCGATGGTCCGCGGCCGGGGCAGGGGCACGGCGATGTCGGCGACGATCCGCGCCGGCCGGCCGGCCACCACCACCACCCGGTCCGCCAGCATCACGGCCTCGGGGATGGAGTGGGTGACGAACAGCGCCGTCTTGCGGCCGTGCATCCAGATGGACTGCAATTCGATGGACAGATCCTCGCGGGTCATGGCGTCCAGGGCCGCGAACGGCTCGTCGAGGATCAGCACGGTGGGATCATGCAGCAGCATGCGGGCGATGCCCACCCGCTGGGCCATGCCGCCGGAGAGCTGGAAGGGATAGGCTTTCGCGGCTTGCGACAGCCCGACCAGCGCCAGCAGGCGGTCGGCTTCCTCCCGCGCCTTGGGGCTGGCGCCGCGGGCAAAGCCCGCTGGCAGCAGCACATTGTCCCGCACCGTGCGCCAGGGCAGCAGGGTGGGCTTCTGGAACACCATGCCGATGTCGGGGCGCGGGCCGTCGATGCTCCGCCCGTCGAGACGGATGGAGCCGGCGCTGACCGGCAACAGGCCCGCCACCAGCCGCAGCAAGGTGGACTTGCCGCCGCCGGAGGGGCCGAGCACGGCCACGAACGCGCCATCGTCCACTTTCAGCGACAGATGCTCCAGCACCATGCGCCCACCGGGGCCGCCGTAGTGAAAGCCCAGGTCGTCGATCAGCAGGCGCGGGGCGGGCGCCGGGGCCGCCGGCGGCGGTCCCGAGGGGTCTTGCGTCATCACGGCGTCCTCACCTGTGGTCCCGCTCACGGCAGGGCCTTGGCCTTGGCGATCAGCGCCGCGCGGTCGAACTTGGAGAAGTCCGGCACAAACTGGTTGGTGAAATAGGCGTCCAGCGGAATGTCCGCAGTGGCGAACTCGCCATATTTGTGCATCTCGGCGATATAGGCGCGGATGGTCTCCAGGTCGAACTGGCCGGGCACGCGATCCTTGCCGTCCGCATCGCGGATCACCAAGGCCAGCCGGCGCTTGAGGATCTCGACATTGTCCGCCAGAGCCTTGTCCACATTCTCCGCCGGCTTGGCTTGCGGCGTGCGCTTCCAGAAGGCTTCCACGCAGGCCTTGGGGTTGGCGTCGCAGGCGATCACCGCCTCGGCATAGGCCCGGCCGAAGCGGGCAATGAGGTCGGGATTGTCCTTCACCGTATCGCGATGGGCGAGGAAGCCGTTGGTGATCATCTTGGCGAACACCGGCGGATAGGCCAGGCGGCGCACCTTGGTGCCTTCCAGCTCCAGCAGATCGTTCCAGGTGCTGTTGAAGTTCAGGGCTTCCACCCGGCCTTCGCGCAAAGCGTGGAAGCCGGAGCCGAGCACGCCGACGGCGACGATGGAGACATCGGTGCCGGGGGTGAGGCCCACCGAGCGCAGGATGGCGCGGGTCTGGGGAATGGTGCCCCAGGTGAGCGCGCCCACGCCGATCTTGCCATTCTTCAGGTCCTTGATCTCATTGATCTTCGAGGACGCCAGAACGGCCAGTTCCAGGGAGTTGTAGGGGTTGGCGTTGAATACATAAGTGAGCGGCAGCGGCGGCTCGCCGGGCTTATGCGCCGAGAGCAGCGTCTCCGGCAGCGGGAAGCCGAAGGTGACCTTTTTCTGCAGGATCTGCGGCACGATGGCGCCAGCCCCCTGCAGCACCACGGTTTCCACGTCGATATTCTCGGCCTTGAACAGGCCCATCTCGTCAGCGATGGCATAGACGCCGCCATCGGTGACCGTGGGCGGGATGGCCAGTCCGATGAGCACCTTGTCTGCGGCATTGGCGGCGCCGGCGAGCACAGCCACCGCCGCTGCGGTGGCCAGGGCAAAGCGCGCCGAGCGCGCGAGCAATCCTGAGGACATGTAATCTCCGCAAATTCGGGACGGCAGACGCCCGCCTTACCGCCGAAAGCTGAGAAAATCCATAGGCCTGCTATGAATTAATCGGGCGGACGGCGGCCCTATCTGTAGCCGCATCTCGCCGCCCATGCCATGGCACCTTAGCGCCCCTGCCACGCGCCGCTCTCATGCCACGGCGGTTTCGGCCATGATCGCCTCGGGATGGCGATGGCGCTCGGCCATGGCGCGCTCCTCGTCGGTGAGCAATTGCGCCTGCATATAGGCCCCCAGCTGCCGGGCGCGCGTGACCACGGCGGCGCCGAACTGGCCGCGATCCCGCGCGAAGGCGTCCAGCGCCTCGGACAGATCCGCGCCGGGCCTGGTGATGGCGGCCACCAGCGCTGCGGCATCCCCGGCCGCCTTGGTGACACCCATGCCCACATGTGGCCGCGCCACGAAAGCGGCATCCCCCAGGATGACGGTGCGCGGGGACAGGCGCATGTTCGGCGCCTCCAGGTCCTGGATCGCCTGGATGAAGGGCTGCTGCGTGCGCTCCACCACCTCGGCGAATTGGGGGGCGAGGAGCGCGCGGGCATCGGCCCGCATGTGCGCCAGCACTTCAGGACGGATCTTGTGTGGCGGAATGGACAAGGCGTGGGAGACGCCGTCGATGTCGGTGAGCATGTCCTTCAACACGCCGTCGGCGGGGGCGGGGCGGTACCAGACAAAATTGTAGCGCCGCTGGCCCCGCTCCAGCGCCTCATGGGCGCCAGCGACCGGATAGCCCAGCATCTGCTCGCCAGGGGGGAGCGAGAAGGCGAAGTGGTCGCAGACCGCCTCGCGGGTTTCCGGGGTCAGGTCCGCTTCGTCCACCAGTCCGCGCCAGGCCAGATACCCCACATACGCCGGCATGACCGTGGGCGCCAATTGGGCGCGGACGGTGGAGAAAATGCCATCGCAGCCCACCAGCAGGTCGCCGGTCTGGCTGCCGCCGTCGGCGAAATGCGCCGTGACGCCGTGGGCGTCTTCGGTGATGCGGGCGAGGTTGCGGCCGTGATGATAATGAGCCGAAGGGAGGGCGGCCCGCAGCAGGCCATAGAGGTGGCCCCAGGAGGTCAGAACCTGCTCCAGATGTCGCGTGCCGACGATGGCTCCGGCGTGGTCGAACACCCGCCGCCCCTCCACCCGGACCCCTACACGGGCCGCCTCGGTGTTGATGCCGGCCTCGTGCAGCACGTCGAACAGTTCTGCGTGGGTCACGATGCCGGCCCCTCGCGAGGACAGTTCCGAACCCATGCGTTCATAGACATCCGCCCGCCACCCGGCGCGGCGCAGGAGCAAAGCAACGAACAGGCCGCCCATGGAGCCGCCGATGACGATGGCTCGGGGCCGACTGTCCGGTGCGATCGGGGAAACGGCAGGATGTATCGTGGATGAGACGGTCATGGCGTGTCCTTCCTCCGCCGCCCGAACCGGGGCAGGGCGCAGTGCGTCTGCATGGAAACCGGCACCGAACATCAGGTTTCACCGGGCTCCAAGGTGCGCACCTTGAGGCAAACGGTGGGCAGAGATGGCGCGTCTGTCAAGCATTATTTATCGGTCGATAATTATCGCGGGATGCGCCATGGTGCGCTGCGCGCTGTGCATCCGGACGCCGCAGTCCGCGGCACGCCGCCGGAGTGGGGGCTCTGCTTTTGGAGCGGCGCTCCGGTCTCGCGACCGGGGGGACTGGCATCGTTTCATGCGGCGTGACGTCATGACCCCGTGTGCGGTCTTGTGAGATTGTCGCGGGTCGGCGCATTAGATTGCTGCGCACTTGCAAGATACGCCAGGCGGGGCGACTGGTTGCTGTCAAGCTTCGGAATAATAAGTCTGGTAAGCCGCGGTGCAACAGAACGTGTTTCTCACGGATCGTGACCTCTGGTACTGTTCGCAACGACGACGGTAGGGCTGTGATGGTAGAATGATGGCGGACATGGGCGGCGCAGAGCAGGTCGAGCGGTTGGTTGATACCAAGGACCTTGCGGATGCGCTGGAGAGCAACCGTTTCAAGCAGTTCCTGGATCAAGTGCCGGTGGCCATTGCTGTCTCGGAGTTACAGCCTTCGGAACACGTGATCTACGCGAATCACGAGTTCGAACGCCTCACCGACCGACCCGCCACGGCGCTGGTCGGTCACAGTTGGACCGATTTGCCGGGCCACGCTCTGGAAGACGGCGATGCACAGGATCTGGGGCTCGCCGTTGCCGATCGGGACGACTTCGTCGGCGGCTTTGTCATCCAGCGCGCTGGGCAATCGGTGATCGTCAATGCGTGGTCGAACCTGATCGAAAATGATGCTGGCGTGCCCATCTTCCGCCTGGTGGCGTTGGTCGAGACCGGCCGGGTGGTCCATGACGAGCAGAAGCTCCAGGATCGGATCCGCGAGAAGGACACCTTGCTGCGGGAATTGCAGCATCGGGTGAAGAACAACCTGCAGATGATCACCGCCTTGATCCGCCTGGAGTCGCGCAACCTGCCCGACGAATCCACCACGGAGCGGTTCGACCGGCTGGCGGGGCGGGTGGAGGCACTGGCGCTTCTGTACCGTTCGCTCTCCGAGGAGGGCCACGCCCAGGTCATCGACCTTGGGGTCTATCTCAGTCAGATCGCCTCCGCTGTCATGGGCGCCCATGCGGTCGAAGGCATTCGGCTGGATCTGAAGGTGGACACGTGGCCGGTGTCGATCAATGTGGCGATGCCTGCCGGGCTGGCGGTGAACGAGCTTCTCACCAACGCGCTGAAGCATGCGTTCGTCGGACGCGAGGGCGGCACCATCAGCCTGCAGTCTTTGGTGGATGAAACAGGCTGCCGGGTGGTGGTC
The DNA here is from genome assembly GCA_965227945.1 of Azorhizobium sp. GTDB lineage: Bacteria > Pseudomonadota > Alphaproteobacteria > Rhizobiales > Xanthobacteraceae > Azorhizobium. Next base: position 2,667,880 of record CBDDGQ010000006.1, read on the forward strand.
GCCGATGATGGCAACGGCCTGCCCGTCGGGGTGGAATGGCCCAAGACCGGCAAGCTCGGGGCGCTCATCATCGAATCTCTGCGCGAAAATGCCAATGCGCGCATCGAGGTGGATTCTCGGGTGGGTGAGGGCGTGCGTGTGACCATGTTCTTTGCCCGCGCCGACGCCGCCCCGACAGTGGCGGAACAGCTGGCAACCGGATAGACGAGCGACGGCGTGCTGCGCGGCGACGCGGTGGTGAAGCAAGTGCGGGCATGGTCGCCCACGAGCGCAGAGGACGCGAGAATGCGGCGAGCAGTGATCATTTCCCTGGTGACCCTGGCGCTGGTGTCACAGGCGGCGGCACAACAGCAGTATGCCGGCAAGGAGCAGGATGCCGTGCGTCGATGCTTCGACGACAGCATTCGCAAGCTGGGTGATCAGAACGTGCAGTTGGGCGACTTTGCGGTGATCGCGGTGGGCCTGTGCGATGCGTCCATCACCGCCTATCGCAATTTCGTCCTGGCGCTGGAAGGCAAGGGCGGCGCCTCCGGTGCCGGGCTGCAGAGCCGGGCCGAAGCAGCCATGGCCGCGGAATTCCGCCGGGCCAAGGACGCCTACACGGCCTATCTCAAGAAGGGCTCGGAGAAACGGACCCTGGGTCCGGTTGGAGAAGCGGACGCCTGAGGCGGGGCCGCGGTTTAGCGGGCGGCCGAACGCGCCAGTTGGATCATGCGGTCGAGCCCGGCCGCATCCCCCAGCACCGCCGCTTTCTCGCGCGGGGTGAGGGTGGCCAGAACCTCCGCCAATGTCTCTCCATCTGCCACTTTGGCCAGCCCAACCAGGCGTTCCGTGGTGACATCGCCTTTGCGCCGGTGACCGCCGAACGGCAGCATCGCGCGGTGCGCCGCCAGCAGATCCGGATCCCCGGCCAGCCGCATGACCGCTTCCCCTGACGGGCCCGCTGCCGACAGTTCGGCCGTGAGCGCGCGCGCGCGTTGAAGAACCGCCGGCGGGGCCCGCTCTTCCGGCGTCCGCAGCAGACCGAGACGACCGACCGCTTCCCCCACGTCGCGGCGGGCGGTCCCGGCGGCGATGACCACCGCCAGCAGCAGGCCGAGGATGACCGGCAGCATCCAGTAGAACAGTTCCACTGCAATCAGCCAGGCCGTCACTGCGAGCACGGCGCCCAGCACCATCTGCACCGCATAGCGCCGCACCGTGTCACCCAGCGGCACGCTGCCATCGTCCCGGCGCTGGGGCTGCCAGCCGGAATCCCGGCCGATCAGGATGCTGATCACCCCTCCGGACTGCACCACCATCAGCACCGGCGCCGCCAGACCGGAGATCAGCGTTTCCAGCAACAGCCCGGCGAACGCGGCAAATCCGCCACCGAAGCCGCGCCGTCGCTCCCGATCAAACAGCAGCAACGTGAAGGCGATGAGTTTGGGAAACAGCAGCACCGCCATGGTGCCGCCGAAGACCCAGGCCGCACGGATAGGATCCTGTGCCGGCCAACTGGGAAACAGCGAAGCGCCCGAAGGAAAGTAATCCGGCGGGATGAACCGCGCCTGGACCGAGATGGCGAGGCCCACCAGCAGCATGGTCAGCCACAACGGCGATGTGATGTAGGAGCCGATCCCGGTGAGCAGATGGATGCGGCTGGCCAGGGCCAGCCCACGCGTCGGCAGCACCGCCGCATGCTGGAGATTGCCCTGGCACCAGCGTCGGTCGCGGATCGCAAGGTCGGTGAGGGAGGGCGGACCCTCTTCGTAGCTGCCCTCCAGGGCCGGCACCATGTGCACGCCCCAGCCGCCGCGGCGGATCAGGGCCGCCTCGACGAAATCATGACTGAGGATATGGCCGCCAAACGGCGGCGGCCCCTTGAGATGGGGCAGCCCCGCCTGTTCCGCAAACGCCTGGGTGCGGATGATGGCATTGTGCCCCCAGTAATTGCTGTCCGCCCCGTGCCACCAAGCCAGGCCCTGGGCGAGGAGGGGGCCGTAGAGCCGGCCGGCAAACTGCTGGACGCGGGCAAACAGGGTGCGGCCGCCAACGATGATCGGCAGGGTCTGGATGAGCCCGACGCTGGGATTGGCCTCCATGGCGGCGGCGAGCCGCACGATGGCATCGCCGGTCATGACGCTGTCGGCGTCCAGGACGATCATGCAGTCGTAAGCCGCGCCGTAACCGGTCACCCATTCACCGATATTACCGGCCTTGCGGTCGATGTTCTTTGCCCGTCGCCGATAGAAGATGCGCTCCGCGCCGGTGCGCGCCCGCAAGGCAAGAACGCCGGCTTCTTCGGCGACCCACACGTCCGCGTCCGTGGTGTCGGACAGGATGAAGACATCGAAATGCCCGAGCGCCCCGGTCTCCGCCAGGGATTCGTAGGTGGCCTGAAGCCCGGCCATCACCCGCGCAGGGTCCTCGTTATAGGTCGGCATCAGCAGGGCCACGCGCCCGTGCAGCGACGGCAAGGGCGCGCGCGGATCAATGCCCAGGGGGCGTGACCCACCGATCATGGCGATGGCGCCGCCGACCGCGCTGGTGAAGGAAAAGGCGATCCAGGCGAACAAGGCCACGAACAGCACCAGCACCACGGCTTCCAGCGGCGTCAGCGCCGCCACCGAGAGCACCATGTACATTTCCCACGCGGCCCAGGCGGTGAGTGCGGCTGCCCCGCCCATCACCAGCAAGCGCCGCCACCAGACGCCGCGGGGCGCGGTGTCGGGCCGGCGCTCCGGGCGGGTCCAGCGGCGCAGGACCTGCACCGGCATCGCCAGCGGGGCACGGGGCGGCGCCAGCGGTGGAGGGGCGGGCTCGGCGACGGGCACCCCCGCCGGGGCAGGGCGGGTGCCTACGAGGTCCATCGGTAGACCCAGGTTTCCGACATCCGTTCGCCGTCCCGCATGAGGACCGCGCGCAACTCGATGGAGTTGCTATTCTGCGGCTCCAGCAGAAACGCCAGACGCCAGCCCTGGATGTCAGGATTGGGATGCAGCACCACATTGCGGATGGTGCCGCCGGAGGCGGTGACATCGGCCCGCAGGCCCTCGGGCGGAAGGTTGCGGAGGTTGTCGCCCGCGATGTCCAGGACGAACTGCCGCGCGCCGCCCGCGGCGCCGGCGCGGGTGGCGATCACCCGGCCGAGCTTGGCATTGTCAGGCGCATCCCACCCCCAATGGAGCCGGTAGGTGTAATTGTATTCGCCGCCTTTGCGCAGCGGCTCTTTGGGCCGCCAGAAGGCAACGATATTGTCGTGGATCTCCTCCCGCGTCGGGATCTCGATCAGATGCACGGCGCCTTCGCCCCAGTCGCCGATGGGTTCGACCCAGATGCTGGGGCGACGCTCGTAGCGGGCTTCCAGATCCTGGTAATCGAAGAAGGAGCGCTGGCGCTGCAACAGGCCAAACCCGCGGGTGTTGGTGTCCATGAACACCGAGAATTCCAGCCGCTGCGGGTTGATCAAAGGCCGCCAGATATGCTCGCCATTGCCGTTGATGATCTCCAGCCCCTCCGCGTCGCGCACCGCGGGGCGAAAATCATCGACGCCATCCCGGTCATTGGGCGCGAAGAAGAACATGGAGGTGAGCGTGGCGAGCCCCGGCTGCTGCACATCCGTCCGGGGATAGATGGTCATCTCCACCGCCATGTTGGTGGTCTCGCCGGGGCGGATGGTGAAGCGGAACGCCGCTGCGGCGCTGGGGCTGTCCAGCAGGGCATGCACCACCAGCGAGTCCGCCCCGGAGCGAGGCTTCTCGATCCAGAAGGCCTTGAAAAGCGGAAATTCCTCGCCCCCCGCATCCCCGGTCTTGATGGACAGGCCGCGGGCCGAGGAGCCGTACGTCTGCCCCTTGGCGATGGCCCGGAAATAGGAGGCGCCCTGAAACACCGCGACTTCGTCGAAATAGTCGGGCCGGTTCATGGGGGCATGCAGACGAAAGCCGGAGAAGCCCAGGTCCAGCTTGGGATCGGGTGCCGGCAACTTGTTGTCGAAGCGGAAGAGATCCTGGCTGTAGGGCAGCGCCTTGGCCTTGCCGTCCGCGACGATGGCGATGTCCACCCGGTCGCGGAACAGGAACCCGCGATGCAGCAGTTGCAGCTCGAACGGCAGGTTTTCGCCGCGCCATATCGCCTTTTCAGGCACGAAGCGGATGTTGCGATAATCGTCGTAGGACAGCTTGTCCAACTGGGCCGGCAATTTCTGGTCGCTGGCCTGATAGGGCTTTTGCGCCAGTTCGCGCGCCATCTGGCGCACGGTGAAGGGGTTGAACGGCGTGCCGGCGGTGTCCTGGGCCTCGGCCACGTCGATCAACGCCCGCCACGCCGGAAACGTAACCGCGCCCAGAAGCGGCAGCGCGGCAGCGCTTCGGACAAACTGGCGACGATCCATGAAGGCTTCCTTCGGTCAGACACGCACATGCTTCGCGGCCGGGGACCGGCGACGTGCGAAGCGGAAAGTCTCCGGACGCCGTCAAAGTTCCGCGGCGTCGCTTACGCTCCACAAGAGGTTTGGATTTGGGCTGGCGGAGGGCTGAAAAGAGGCTGTGCGCTGGCGCCGGTCGCGGTCGCGACTTGAGACGGCTCAGCGCCCCAGGGCGGTCAACGCCGGCAGCGCCGTCGGCACCGGCCCCCGCGACACAGTGGATCGCATTCCGTCCCCGCGCTGACTTGCTCGGGTTGCGGACCGCCCCTTAAGATCGGTCTCATTCTACCGACGGGGCGGCGGCCATGTCTACGATTGCCAATTCGACATTCCTTGATCTGGTGGCCTGGCAGGTGAATGGGGCCCAGACCCCGGAGGAGGCCTACGGCATCCGCAAGGTGGTGGCCTCGCCCACGGACGCCTCCTTCAATGTTGCGCTGGTGCTGCCGCGCGCGAACGATCCCACCGCATTGCTGGAAAGCGACTGGGCGACCCGGCAGCAGACGCTGGCGCAGCTGAATGCCGCCGGAACCCTGTGGACCACCTATGGCGCCGACCAGCAGCTTTACAATCAAGTTTCGCAGGACCTGACCAGCGCGCAGATCCCCATTCTCGGCGCGGCGGACGGCTATGTCAGTTCCGCCGCCTCGCGCACCATCTGGGTGTCGCTGAATGCAGCCCAGTTCAACAGCCTGTTCGGAACTCCGATCCTGGGCAATGCCGAAACGGCCGCGAACTCTTCGCTCCTGTGGTGGGACGGGTCTCTCTCCCTGCCGAGCCAATGGAATATTTCCGGCATCTGGATCGATTGGGGTTGGGGCGTGTCCGCCAGCACCTATGCCACCGGCACATTCGCGCCGCAGCAGGGACCGCAGAGCGTCGGCAGCACAGCCGCTACCGGGACCAATTTGTATCCCCAGCAGATCGCTTCGCTCTACAATTTCCCTCTGAACGGGACGGTGGCCACCGGCGCCGTGGGGGTGATCGAGCCGGGCGTAGGCTCCTCGCTCTTGTCCGGCGGCGATTTGGCCACCTTCAATGCGGACCTCCAGGCCTACCGATCGGTTGCCGGCGTGTCCGGAACGGGGGTCGTCTACACTCAGAACCTCGCTGGGCAAAGCTACGAGAGCCAGGGTGTTGGGGAGCGGACGCTGGACGTGTCGGTGGTTGGCACCGTGGTGCCCAACAGCGATCAGTATCTGTACGTGGGGTCTGGCGACTTGAACGGCGCCAAATCGACCTACTTTACCGCGTATCAGAGCGCGTTCTGGCAATTGCCGGACACCTTAAGCAACCTCTCCCTGCCTGCAGTCGTCACCTCCTCATGGATGGAGTTTGCCTCGGAAGCGCCGGGCTCTCCCTTCTATGAGGCGTACCGCCAATTGTTCATCGATGCGGCCCTGCAGAACCAGAGCGTATTTTTGTGTACGGGTGATCAGGGCTCGAATGGGTATATAGCGAACGGTGCCGCCAACGTGGTCGCGTCCAGCGCCAGCGCCTTCGTCGTTACCGTGGGGGGCACCTCGCTCAGCGTGCTTGGGGCCGCACAAACCGACAGCAGCTTGACGACCCTGCTGGCTCAGGCACAGTCCGGCGATCCGGTGGTTCTGTGGGCCCTGGCAGCGGCCGGCATGACCTCCTTGCCGCAGAACATGGCGGCCAGCGACGTACTGGTGGAGGCGGTCTGGAACGACCTGAGGGTGTCCGGAAAGCACATCATCCAGGGGTATGACGATTTCCCCGCGGCGGTGGGGGGCGTCGACGTGTCCCAGCCCACGCCATGGTACCAGGAGGCCTATGGCCTGACCCCCACCACAAGCGACCCGCGAGCGATGGTGGGGCGCGGCGTGCCGGATGTGTCCGCCAATGCCGGCGGCAACCTTTTTTATACGGTTCCCGATCCGAATATGCAGAGCGGCCCAGGCGATCTGGAGAATTGGATGGGAACCAGCGCCGCAACGCCGCTGTGGGCCTCCCTCTATACCCAGTTCAACGCCATTTTCGCAGACCAGAATTTACCAAATCTCGGATTTTCAAACGACCTCCTGTACATCTCCGCTGTCATTGCACCCGGCTCATTCAATGACATCACTTTGGGAAACAATATTACGTCCTATCTAGTGGGCGGTGACTATAGGAACACATACTACGGAACTGAAATCACCCCCACAGGATACGGTTATTCCGCTGGCGCGGGCTATGATCTGGTCTCTGGCCTGGGCTCGCCCAATGGCACGTTGCTGGCGCGGTCGCTGACCGCCATCGCCCATGCCCAGATGTACTTCGACACGCCGGAGGTGCTCGGCGCCACGACGTCCGGGGGCTGGGCGGCCACCGTGAGCGAGAGCCTTCTGTTCCAGCCCATCCTGTCCAGCGCCGCGCATGTGGATCTGACGCTCGGCGGGGTCACCTATGGCTCCGACGCCCATGCCAGCGCCAGCTTCGCCTGGTCGAGCCAGTTCGCGCAGCAGGTGTTGCAGTCCGACTTTTCCGCGCAACTGGTGACCCTGTTCGACGGCCAGTCGCAGGCCACGCCGTTTCAGGCGACCGTGCAGGCCGGCGCGACCCTGCACGTGGGGGTGAATGGCGCCGCCACGACTGCGCCCCAGGCCACCTTGTCATCGCCTTACGGCTTCGTGGACTTCATGTCCGGCACCGACGCCGTCGAGGTGGCCCGGCCGGTGGCGGTGGCCGAAACCGCCAACGGCGCCAACGACCAGGATGCCGTGGTGCGCCTGCGGCAGGCCGGGACGCTCGACTTGCATGTGCTGTTCTTCAAGGTGGACGATTATTCCGGCAGCATCTCCGGATGGGCCCCCGGACAGGTGGGCTATGACGGGGCGATGCAGGCCCATGCCTATCAGACCACAACTGGCAGCACCTGGATCGACGGTCCGGGATTTGGTGCCTACGGCCAAACCGAACTCGCCCATGTGAATGCCGGCGACCTGGTGGCCATGGCTTTGTTCGCCAACGGCCAGACCTATTACGCTTTCGCCGGTGCCAATGCCGACGGGGCGACCCATCTGTGGAACTACGGCCTGAATACCTTCGGCTGGGAGGATCTCTATGGCGGCGGCGACCGGGACTATAACGACCTGGTGGTGCAGCTGGACTTCACCTCCACCGCCGGCCACGGCTATCTGGTCTGAGCCCGCGCATCCGGGAGGCCGCCAGGATTGCGGGGCGATTCCATGGCAGGCGCTTCCTGACCTGAAGCATCGCCGCCCAGTCCGGGGGGCAGCGTCGCCATCGGCAAGGCGGACTTCGCAGCTCCGCTGCGGCGGGTGATCCGGGTGCCCGCCGGCGTGTGGCTCGCGGCCGGGATCAAGGTCCAGGAGAGCGAGACGGCTAAGCCGCCGATCCCAGCCTGAAGCCCTGACAATCGGCCGCCCGGACCCACGCCGCGCCCCCTGATCGACGAAGGTGATCCGGTGATCAACACGGGCCGCGCAACCCTTCTGGTCGGCTAGCGCGCCGGCGCCGCAGGACGCATTCAAGCCCGACCGAACGAAGACGCCGAAGGCTGCGCTCTTCAGGCGCTTATGGGAACGCCACACCGGTCATCTCTCGGATTTCTCCCGAGGTCGAGCCGCGACGCGTGTCCCGCGCTCGGTTGGGGCGGCTTTTCCTCGACCGGATCGCTGCCTCGCCCGTCAGACCCGTCAGACCAGCAAGACGCGTCGTCGCGTGCTGCCGGATTGGTAGGCGCGTCGAGGGGCGGCAGCGCGCTCTGCCATGCGGGCTGAAACAGGAAAGGCAGGACACAAGGCGTCCGAACCTCGACGCGCGAGCGTCCCGCACCGTTCACGCTCAGGCCGGTGTGCGTCACGCCAGGAGACGCGGCGAGGCGCTCTGCGGCGCATCCGGCTGCCCTGCGGCGCCGACGCAGCTCGACGGCGCGCATGAGCCAGGCAGCAAAGCGCTACGCTCTGGGGCAGCCCACAGGCCAAGCCGGGAAGTGGTATCCGCCCGCTCAAGACCGGCAGAAAATCCGGTTGGCTCGACATCGATATGGGCTGTCAGCACCCCGAAGGGGCTAGCACGTGATATTTTGAAGAGGAAATGGCGCGCCCGAAGAGATTCGAACTCCTGACCCCCAGATTCGTAGTCTGGTGCTCTATCCAGCTGAGCTACGGGCGCATTTCCCTTTGAGACCGTCGGTTGGATTGCCGGGGTCCGGGGGGTGTCCCCCAGGGGCTCGCGGCGGGTGGCCACCAGCGAGGGTTCGTGAGTTACTGCCTTTTATCCGGCGTGGCAAGAGCCTTCGCCGTCGGAACGCCCCGCAGGGGGTAAGGCCTGTGGACAGAATGCGCCTCCGGCCCCGACCCGCGCGTTGCTAGGCCCGGATCCGCTGGGCGCGCTGACGCAGTTCCTCGGGACGGTCAGGGATCACGATCAGGAACGTGGCACCACCCGCACCGTCCACCAGGCGCAGTTCCCCGCCATGGGCGCGCACCAGCTCTTCCGAAATCGGCAAGCCGAGCCCCGTGCCGCCGCGCCGCGCCGAGCCCTGGAAGGCGGCGAACAGCCGGTCCCGCCGCGCCTCGGGGATCCCCGGCCCGGTGTCGGAGACGGCAATCTCCACCACGGACCCGACCCGCCGTCCGGTGACGCGGATCTGGTCCCGGTCCGGATGATTGGGCACCCGAACTTCCAGCGCCTGAACGGCGTTGCGCACCAGATTGAGCATCACCCGGAACAACTGATCGGGATCGGCATCGGCCACCAGATGGCGATCCACATCGGCCGCCCATCCGATGGGGGTCTCCGGGTGCAGCCCGAGAGTCTGGCGCACCTCGTCCAGCAACGCGGCCACATCCACGTCGCGCCGGTCCGGCAGCGGCTCCTGGGCCCGCCCATAGGACAGGGTCTGCTGGCAATAGGTGATCGCGCGGTCCAGCGCGGCCATCAGCTTGGGGGCGAACCGCTGCACGGCGGGATCCGGCAGCGCCACCAGGCGGTCGGAGATCAGCTGCGCCGATGCCAGCAGGTTGCGCAGATCGTGGTTGATCTTGGAGACCGCGAGACCCAGGGCTGCCAAGTGGGTCTTTTGCGCCAGGGTCTGCACCAGTTCGGTCTGCAGGTCCGCCAAGGCCTCTTCGGCGATGCCGATCTCGTCGGACCGGCCGCTGGGCACGATGATCCGCGAGGCATCCTCGGGGGCATCGCGGAACGCCGACATGCGCTCGGTCAGGCGGCGCATGGGCCGGACGAACAGCCAATGCAGGCTGAAATAGACCAAGGCGCCGGCCAGACCGGACACCGCCAGGGAGACGGCGAGCACGGTGGCGGCAAAGCGCAGCATGGCTTTGCGCAGCGGGGTTTCCGGAATGACGATTTCGAGAAATTCGCCGCCGCGGGGGGCTTCCCCTATAACCCGCAAAGTGCGGCCGTTGCCGGCGGCCAGGGTGTCGAAGGCGTCCACCACCGCCCGCCAGAACGTGGTTTCGCGAATGTCCACATGCCGGTCAATGGGCGGCGGCATGTCCGACATCGCCAGCAGACGGCGGGTCTCTTCGCGCTTCACCACCACCACCTTCGCCCCGACGCTCTGCAGCAATTGGCGGGTGAGATCCATGGGAATGGTGTCCTCCGGCGCCGCATCCAGCACGAGGGCCGCAATGCGCGCCGCGGCCAGCCGGTCGGACAGCCAGGACATGCGGAAATTGGCCATGGTGGGCACGAAGATCGCCACTTCCGCGAGGGTGACGAAGGCCACGGTGAGCATCAGCAGCTTTGAAGACAGCCCAAAGCGCACCTTCCGGTGCGCGACCGGAGACGGCGATGCTGCTCCTTCAGTGGGTGGCTGGCTCATATGGTTCATACGCGCGACTGTCTGCCGTCGGATCTGTGCGATCTCGCGCATAAGTGAAGAAGTGGGCGGTTTGGTGTGCGGGTGCCGTCAAACCCGGGGCAGGGGTCAAGGACGCACGGTATCCGAACAAATTCTGGAAGTCTCCCAATGCGGGAGAGGCCCCATTGACCATCAGCCGCCTGCGGCGCCAGAGATCATTCCTCTTCGCCGAAGCGATTGGCGACCAGCGCTTCCAGGGCATCCAGCACGGCTTCCGCCGCAGTGCCCGTGGCGGTCACCACCACCGTGGTTCCGGGCGCTGCGGCCAGCATCATCAGCCCCATGATCGAATTGCCGCCCACCGCCTCGCCGTTACGACAGACGGTGACATGGGCATCGAAGCTTTCCACCATCTGAACAAATTTGGCGGAGGCTCGGGCATGCAGGCCGCGCTTGTTGATGATCGGCAGGCGGCGGACCAGCGCCCCTTCGGCTGCCGCTTCCCCGCACGCGGTGGCGACATCCTCGTCTCCCGCCGATTGGGCGGTGGCGGTGTCTGGCACGTTATTTCCCTGCAAGGACGCGGCTGGCGACATTGATATACTTGCGTCCGGCTTCCTGGGCGACATCGACAGCCTCGGCGAGGGGAAGTTCTCCACGCACCTTGGCCAGCTTGACCAGCATGGGCAGGTTGATCCCCGCCACCACTTCCACATCCGGCGCATTCATCACCGAGATGGCAAGATTTGACGGCGTTCCACCGAACATGTCCGTCAGGATCACCACGCCCTGGCCGCTTTGAACCTGGGCGACGGCATCGATGATGTCGTGCCGACGACGCTCCATATCGTCGTCGGGACCAATGGTGACGGCCGCGATCTGGGTCTGCGGCCCCATTACGTGCTCCAGAGCGGAGCAGAACTCAGCGGCCAGACGGCCATGGGTGACGAGCACGAGACCGATCATGTTGCCTCCGCCTTCACCTCTTTGGGGCGAAGGCCTCCCGCACTGCGGGGTCGCCATATTCAGAGCGGCTCAAAAATTACGCAAGGGGTGCAGCGCACAAAAGCATCATCTCTCTGTCATGTGTTCGGTGGTCAAGGCCGCCGCCAGGACCAAAGCGGCGTCCGCCCCCGGGGGAACGGAAATCCGGGAAAGCGTTATGCCATAAAGGTTTATGTGCTGCGCCGCGGGCGACGGCAGCCGCTCCGCATCGGCGGCGGAAACATCGATAACAATGTTCACCTTCACAGAAAAAAGATGGGGAACTCGCCGCAATCCGAGGAAGCGGACCTCGATGATGCCCGCGAGGGCATCCGGAGCGCGCGCCGTGAGCGTCCCGTGTGCAACTTCCAGCATCACCCGGTCGTCAGCGACCAGGTCCGCGGGCGGCAGGCAGCGGGGCGGATCCAGCATCAGGCGCAGCGCCAGCAGGGACTTGCCCGCTCCCGATGGCCCCCGGATCAGGACCCCGTGCGCCCCGATGCGCACGCAACTGGCATGGACGGTGGGGGCAGGGGGGGCGGGCATGGGCTCAGCCGTTGGGCAGGCGCACAATGAAGCGGGCGCCCAGCACCTGCGGCTCCTCATCGGTCCCGTCGGGTCCGGTCCGGTTCTCCGCCCAGATCTGGCCCGCATGGGCCTCGACGATCTGCCGCGAGATGGAGAGGCCCAGCCCGGAGTTCTGGCCGAAGCCCTGGTGCGGGCGATCCGTATAGAAGCGCTCGAAGATGCGGGCCAGGGCATCGGGGCGGATGCCGGGGCCTTCATCCTCGACGACGATCTCGGCGCCGCTCTTCAGCCGCCGGCACATCACCCGCACGGTGCCGCCCTCGGGCGAGAAGGAGCGGGCGTTGGACACCAGATTGTCCACCACCTGGCCGAGGCGGGAGGCATGGCCGGCGATGACGAAATCGGTTGGGGCGCCGGCGGCGCGATCGAACGTCAGGGCCACCTTGACCCCGTCGTCCTTGCGCACGTCCTGCGCCATGCCAACCACCATCTCCAGCAATTGCTTGAGATCGACACTCACCGCCTCCTGGCGTTGCAATTCCGCATCCAGGCGGCTGGCGTCGGAAATGTCGGAGATCAGCCGGTCCAGGCGCTTCACGTCATGCTGGATGACGTCCAGCAGGCGGCCGCGGGAGACATCGTTCTTCGCCAGCGGCAAGGTTTCCACCGCTGAGCGCAGGGAGGTGAGGGGGTTCTTCAGCTCGTGCGCCACATCGGCGGCGAAGCTCTCAATCGCTTCGATGCGGTTGTAGAGGGCCGAGGTCATGTCGCGCAGGGCGCCGGAGAGATGGCCGATCTCATCGGAGCGGCCGGTGAAATCGGGGATCTCCACCCGAGACTTGATGCGGCGGCGCACCCGCTCGGCGGCGTCCGCCAGCTTGCGCACCGGATCGGCGATGGTGCCCGCCAGCAGCACGGAGAGCAGCACCATCACCGCCGCCGCCACCAGGAACACCCGCACGATGACAAAGCGCTCCGCTTCCACAGCTTCGTCGATCTCGCCGCCCTGGGTGGACAGCAGCAGCACGCCGAGTATGGCGCGGAAGCGCTGGATGGGCACCGCCACCGAGACCACCACGCGCCCGCGGTCGTCCACCCGCACGGCACTGGCCTTCTGGCCGTTGGCGGCGGAGGCCACCTCGGGATAGTCCTTGCCGCTCTGGGGCCCGAATTCCTTGTAGAGGGGCAGGTCTCCGCGCCCGATCCAGCCCTGGACGCCACGCCAGGCGCGCTCCAGCAGGCCGGGAGGGGCCTGGGTGGGCGGCGGGAGGTCGAACCGCAGGATCTCGCCCTTGGAATAGAGCGAGCGGGAATCCAGCAGCATCACGCCTTCGCGGTCATAGATCCGGGCGCGGGTGCGGGTGGGGCCCACCAGGCGGCGCAGCACCGGGGCCACGCGCTCGGGATTGATGGGGAATTCCAGCGGCGCGAAGCCCTCTTCCGAAGGCCCGTAGCTCTCGCCCGCCTGCAATTCCAGCAGGCGCTCGGGATCGATGGTGATGGCGTTGGTTTCCACCTGGGCGGAAGCGGCGATGGCGCCGGCGATGATCTCGCCTTGCACCAGCAGGCTCTGCACCCGCGCATCGATCAGGCCGGCGCGGAATTCCGACAGATAGAGAATGCCCGACACTAGCGCGCACAAGCCCGCCAGATTGAGCAGGACGATGCGGCGGGTGAGGCTGGAGAAGCTCTTGAACGCCACGAACCGACGCGCACGACGCAAGGCCGACAGAATCCCCAGTCCCCGCCGGGCGGGGCCTTTGGAGCTGTTGAGCTGGTCTGCGGCGTCGGTCATGTCGAAGGGCGACCCGCGCCCGCCTTCAGGTTTCCTTGAAGCGATAGCCGACACCGTAAAGCGTTTCGATCATGTCGAAATTGTCGTCGGTGGATTTGAACTTCTTGCGCAGACGCTTGATGTGGCTGTCGATGGTGCGGTCGTCCACATAGACCTGGTCATCATAGGCCGCGTCCATCAGGGCGTTGCGGCTCTTGACCACGCCGGGGCGCTGCGCGAGGGCCTGGAGGATGAGGAACTCGGTCACCGTCAGGGTCACCGGCTCGTTCTTCCAGGTGCAGGTGTGGCGCTCGGGGTCCATGCGCAGCAGGCCGCGCTCCAGCACCTTGGCACTGTCGGTTTCGCGCGGGGCGGTGCCGTCCTTGGCGCCGACCCGGCGCAGCACCGCTTTGACCCGCTCCACCAGCAGGCGCTGGGAGAAGGGCTTCTTGATGAAATCGTCGGCGCCCATCTTGAGGCCGAACAATTCGTCGATTTCCTCATCCTTGGAGGTGAGGAAGATCACCGGCATATCGGTCTTCTGCCGCAGCCGGCGGAGCAGTTCCATGCCGTCCATGCGCGGCATCTTGATGTCGAGGATGGCGAGATCGGGCGGATTGGTCTTGAACCCATCCAGCGCCGAGGCCCCGTCGGTGTAGGTATCGATGCGATAGCCTTCCGCTTCCAGGGCGATGGAGACGGAAGTCAGGATATTGCGATCGTCGTCGACGAGGGCGATAGTGGGCATGACACCTCTTTCAAGCGTCGGGTCGGTCCGTCGGGGTCGGTCCGTCTTCACGGCCTCGTGGGGTGAAGCCGGTTCGCGTGGCCGAAATGTGACACCGCGCAGATTTCGTTCTGCAAAATAGCTGGAAATCCTTGAGTCGCCAATGCAGATGACGGCTCAGGCTGTTTTCTGGCACCGCCGGGTCACCGGCCATCCTCTGTGGACCGCCGGTGGTGGAGAATCGGTGGGCCGACACCACAGGTGGCAACGGCATACGGCACCGTCCAGGGGAGCGCCATCACTCCCAGATCACATTCCCGCCTGTCGACGGCGGGCCGTCGGGCGGGAGGCGGTTGAATCGCGGTGCCAGCGCACGCGCTGCTGCGGGGGCGCCCCAGCTTGACAGGCCGGCAGGACGCCGGGAGATGCTGGCGCTCCGGCCACAGGGCCGCGCAGGGGAGAGCCGGGCATGGGTGAGGCGAGCGAGAAGGCAACCATCGTCATCCGGCGCCTGATGCGGGAGGCGCGGTTCGGGGCGCTGGGCACCCTGGAAGCAGACGGCGCCCCTTATGCCTCGCTGGTGGCGGTGGCGCCTGACGCGGAGGGGGCGCCGACGCTGCTGCTGTCGGGCCTCGCCCGGCACACCCGCAATCTGCAGCGCGACCCGCGGGCGTCCCTGCTGCTGGCGGCGGGGGAGGCAGGGGATCCCCTGAATGCCCCCCGGACCAGCCTGCTGGGCCGCATGGAATTGCAGCCGGAGGCGGACGCCCGCGCCCGCTTCCTGGCCCGCCATCCGGAGGCCGAAGGCTATGCGGATTTCGCCGACTTCGCTTTTTATCGTTTGGCGTTGCGGGAAGCCCATCTGGTGGAAGGCTTCGGCCGCATCGTGACCCTGCCCGCCTCCGGCCTGCTCACCGACTGGGACGGCGCGCAGCCGGTGCGGGAGGCGGTGGGCGGGGTCATTTCCCATATGAATCAAGACCATGCCGATGCGATCGCGCTCTATGCCCGCGTCCTGCTCGGCGAGCCGGAGGGGCCGGATGGGGCCTGGCGCATGGTCGGGCTGGATCCGGACGGATGCGAAATCGCCGCCGGTGAAAAGGTCCGTCGCCTGGACTTCCCGCAGCGCGTCACAGATGTTGCTGCGGTGCGGCAAGTACTTGTGGCGCTTGTGACGCAGGCGCGAGCAAAATTGAATTGAATTTTCAATCGATTTGAAACAGTTCACAAGAAGTTCGCAGGCCATTAACGTCGGTTCTTCCCTCGGCTCCCTGCCGGAGCCTGGAAACACGCGCCGCGTCACGCTGCGCAGAGGAGGCGATCCGTGAACGAGACAGGACACCGCAACCGCGCCCAGGGCGCCGAAACCTTCGGCCTCAAGAACCTCGCCGGGGTCCATTGGAACCTGACGGAGCCCCTGCTGTATGAGCATGCCATCGCCAAGGGTGAGGCCGAGCTGGCCGCTGGCGGGGCACTGGCGGCCAATACGGGCGCGCATACGGGCCGCAGCCCGAAAGACAAATTCGTCCTGCGCGACGCCGCCACCGAAGGGGAAGTCTGGTGGGATAATAATGGCGCGCTGACGCCGGAGCAGTTCGAACTGCTCTATGCGGATTTCTTGAAAGCCGCGGAAGGCAAGACCTTGTTCGCGCAGGATCTGTACGGCGGCGCGGACCCCGCCAGCCGGATCTGCACCCGGGTCTATACGGAATATGCCTGGCACTCGCTGTTCATCCGCACCATGCTGCGCCGCCCGCCGCGCGAGGATCTGGACAGCTTCGTACCGCAGATGACCATCATCGACCTGCCGAGCTTCCGGGCCGATCCGGCTCGCCATGGGGTGCGCAGCGATACGGTGATCGCGGTGGATTTCACCCGCGGCATCGTCTTGATCGGCAACTCGTCTTATGCCGGCGAGATGAAGAAGTCGGTCTTCACCTTCCTCAATTATCTGTTGCCCGCCAAGGGCATCATGCCCATGCACTGCTCCGCCAATGTCGGCGCGCAGGGCGACGTGGCGCTGTTCTTCGGATTGTCGGGCACCGGCAAGACCACCCTCTCCGCCGACCCCGCCCGCACCCTGTTGGGTGATGATGAGCATGGCTGGAGCGAGGCGGGCGTCTTCAATTTCGAGGGTGGCTGTTACGCCAAGACCATTCGGCTTTCGAAAGAGGCAGAGCCGGAAATCTTTGCGGCGTCCGATCGCTTCGGCACTATTCTTGAAAATGTGATCCTCGACGAGGTCACCCGGGTGCCCGATTTCGATGACGGGCGGCTCACCGAGAACACCCGCTCGGCCTATCCGCTGGAGTTCATTCCCAATGCCAGCCCCACCGGCCGGGCCGGAATCCCCAAGAATATCATCATGTTGACGGCAGATGCGTTCGGCGTGATGCCGCCCATTGCCCGCCTCACCCCGGCCCAGGCCATGTATCATTTCCTCTCCGGCTACACCGCCAAGGTGGCGGGCACAGAGAAGGGGGTGAAAGATCCGGAGGCCACCTTCTCCACCTGCTTCGGCGCCCCCTTCATGCCCCGTCATCCGTCGGTTTATGGCAATATGCTCAGGGACTTGATCGCCCGGTTCGAGGTGGATTGCTGGCTGGTGAACACCGGCTGGACCGGCGGCAAGTTTGGCGAGGGGCGCCGCATGCCGATCAAGGTCACCCGCACCCTGCTGACCGCGGCGCTGGATGGCTCGCTGAAGGGGGCGGCCACCCGCACCGATCCCTATTTCGGCTTCCAGGTGCCCACCTCGGTGCCCGGCATCGAGCCGCATATCCTTTATCCGTCAAAGACTTGGGCGGACAAGGCGGGGTTTGACGCCACCGCCCGCCGGCTGGTGACCATGTTCCAGGAGAACTTCGCCAAGTTCGAATCCCATGTGGACGCCGCGGTGCGCGACGCCCAGCCCCAGGTGCGCATCGCCGCCGAATAGGCCGCCCCGCCAGGCACCGCCCGACGACCGTCGGGCGGTGCAGGCCACGGTCGGCCCCGGCGTGGCCGCGCAAGTGAGCGGATAGAACACCGTGTCATACGACAGATCGGGCGCGGTCCCGTCGTCCGCCGGGCCGGGTCCACACATCCGTCAACCACTGTTGCGATTTACCTTGCGGCATCATGGAACCGTCGCGGCTCCGGTCACGTTGAGCGGGACAAGTCCTACGGCAGAGCTTCCTGCCGCCTCCCGGATGGCCCCCTCCATGACGCACAGTGCCGCTTCCCTCGCGCCCGACGCCACCCGCCCCGCCGCGCCCCGGACCTCTGGGAGTCCCCCGGTCAGCGGCGCCGGGAAATCCCCCCACGCCCGGGCGCTGGGCCTGCTGAACTTCTTTCTGGCGGATGTGCGCGACGGGCTCGGGCCGTTTCTCGGCATCTTCCTGGTGGGCAAGGGCTGGGCTCCTGATGCCATCGGCTATGTGATGACCGTCGGCGGGCTCGCCGGCATGCTGGCCACCACGCCGCTGGGCATGCTGGCGGATGCCACCCGCGCCAAGCGGCTGATCGTGGCGGTGTCCGCGGCGCTGGTGGTGCTGGGCACGCTGGCGCTGCTGATCTGGCCCGACGGACCCATGGTGGCGGCCTCGCAGATCGCCACCGGCATCGCCGGGGCGGCGATCGGACCGGCCATCGCCTCCCTGACGCTGGGCCTGGTGGGGCAGGCGGGCCTGCCGGCACAGCTGGGGCGCAACGAAGCGTGGAACCACAGCGGCAATTTCGCCGCTGCCGCGCTGGCGGGGGGCTTCGGCTACTTCTACGGCATGGTGGCGGTGTTCGTGCTGATGATGCTGATGGCGCTGGGCTCACTGGCGGCGCTGGCCATGATCCGCCCGCAGGACATCGACCACGCGGTGGCCCGCGGCCTGGATGCTAACGCCGTGCCCGGTGCCGCGACGCCCAACCTCTCGGTGCTGCTGCGCTCGGCGCCGCTGCTGGTGCTGGCGGGCACCGTCATGCTGTTTCACTTCGGCAACGGGGCGATGCTGCCGCTGTTGAGCCAGGCGGTGGCCAGCGCCGGCACCTTCGATCCTGCCGCTTATGCGGCCTTGACCGTCATCATCGCCCAATTGACCATGATTCCCATGGCCTTGCTGGCCTCGTCCCTGGCCCAGACGCGGGGCTATTGGATCGTGCTGGTGCTGGCGCTGGTGGCACTGCCGATCCGCGGTGCCATCGCCGGGCTGTGGGCGAGCCCCTGGGCGATGATCCCGGTGCAGATGCTGGATGGGGTGGGCGCCGGCCTGCTGGGGGTGGCGACGCCGGGGCTGGTGGCGCGCATCCTGCGGGGCAGTGGCCATGTGAATGCGGGCCTGGGCGGGGTGATGACCTTGCAAGGCGTGGGCGCCGCGCTGTCGCCGGCCATGGCGGGCTTCGTGGCGGCCAAATATGGCTATGGCACCGCTTTCCTGTGCCTGGGCGGCGTCGCGGTGCTGGGGCTGGCGCTGTGGCTGCTGGCCACCCCGCTGGTGCGCGCCGCCTGCGCGGTGCCGGACGAAGCCGGCTGAGACTGACGCGGAGCCCGCGTCGGCGGTCCGGTGTCAGGCGCTCAAGGGGCAGGGCAGTCGGGGGTGAGGTCGGCGGGGCCGAAATTGCCCGGCTCCAGGAATTGCAGGGAGGTGGCCATGGGGCGCCCGGGGCGGCGGCAGCGGGTGTCGCCAGACGGCGTGGCGCTGGCCGGCGTCGCGCGGGCGAGCGTGACCGATCCGGCGTCGAGCACCTCCACCAGCGGCTCCGCGGACACCGGGGAGGAGGCCCGCCCCAGATCGCCGAACACCGCCGCGCTGCCGGCCACGATCAGGCCGCTCAGGATCACCACATCCAACCGCATGGTCCCGTCTCCGTCAGCCCCCCGATGAAGATGATGCCGCATTGCAGCATAAACGACCGCACTGCACAATCAGTTGCATTTCATGGCATCTTCCCGCGCCCTGTCCCCCGTGCAGAGCTGAAGCCGGGCCGGGGCGGGGATTGCAGGGCCTCGGGTGCGGCCCCGCCGTTGCAGCGCAGCGTCTTCGGCGCCGGCGGATGGATTGTGGCGGCTGCCTGGAACTGCTAAAAATCCGCCATGACTGGTTCGTCAACTCTGGTTCCACGCTTGTCCAAGGCGGCGCATTGCGCTGTGGGACCTTTCGTGTGCGACACCATCGAGTTTGCCGCCGTGCCCGATCACGTGCGCATGCCCGGCCGATTCTTCGGGCGGTTCACGACGGCTGCGCTCGCAGCGCTTGGCCGCTGACGCGTCGCGCGCCCGACCGGTCGTGACCGGTCTCCCTTTGCCGTTTCGATCTGCCCGTGGGCGATAGCCTGCGGCCCTTTGCTCCTCAGGACACATTCGCCATGAACGCCCCCACCAGCGGCCCCCGCACTCTCTACGACAAGGTTTTCGACGACCACGTGGTCGCCCAGCAGGAAGACGGCACCTGCCTGCTCTATATCGACCGCCATCTGGTGCATGAAGTCACCAGCCCGCAGGCCTTCGAAGGCCTGCGCATGGCTGGCCGCAAGGTGCATGCCCCCACCAAGACCCTGGCGGTGGTGGACCACAACGTGCCGACCACCGACCGCACCCTGCCCAACCCCGATGCGGAGAGCGTGGCGCAGATCGCGGCGCTGGCGGAAAACACCCGCGAATTCGGCATCGAATATTATGACGGCTTCGACGTGCGCCAGGGCATCGTCCATGTGGTGGGCCCCGAGCAGGGCTTCACGCTGCCAGGCACCACCATCGTGTGCGGCGACAGCCACACCTCCACCCATGGCGCGTTCGGCGCGCTGGCCCATGGCATCGGCACCTCGGAGGTGGAGCATGTGCTCGCCACCCAGACGCTGATCCAGAAGAAGGCCAAGAACATGCGCGTCACCGTCGATGGCGTGCTGCCCGAAGGGGTCGGCGCCAAGGACGTGGTGCTGGCCATCATCGGCGCCATCGGCACCGCCGGCGGCACCGGCTATGTGATCGAATATGCCGGCCAGGTGATCCGCGACCTGTCCATGGAAGGCCGCATGACGGTCTGCAACATGTCCATCGAGGGCGGGGCCCGCGCCGGCATGGTGGCGCCGGACGAGAAGGCGTTCGCTTACATCAAGGACAAGCCGCGCGCCCCCAAGGGCGCCGATTTCGAGCGCGCCCTGCGCTATTGGGAGACGCTGAAGTCCGATCCCTGCGCGGTGTTCGACCGCGAGATCGTCCTGGATGGCGCCAATCTGCCGCCCATCGTCTCCTGGGGCACCAGCCCGGAAGATGTGATCGCGGTGGACGGCGTGGTGCCCGATCCCGAAGCCATCGATGATGAGGGGCGCCGGGAGGCCAAGAAGCGGGCGCTGGCCTATATGGGCCTCACCCCCAACACCAAGATCACCGACATCACCTTGGACCGGGTGTTCATCGGCTCCTGCACCAACGGGCGCATCGAGGATCTGCGGCAGGCGGCCAAGATGGTGGAAGGCCTGCGCGTTCACGCACAGGTGAACGCCATGGTGGTGCCGGGCTCGGGCCTGGTGAAGGCGCAGGCGGAAGCCGAGGGCCTGGACCAGATCTTCCTCGCCGCCGGCTTCGAGTGGCGCGAGCCGGGCTGCTCCATGTGCCTGGCCATGAATGCCGACCGGCTGGCACCCGAAGAGCGCTGCGCCTCCACCTCGAACCGCAATTTCGAGGGGCGCCAGGGCTTCAAGGGCCGCACCCATCTGGTGTCGCCGGCCATGGCGGCGGCGGCGGCGATCGCGGGTCGCTTCGTCGATATCCGCGCTTGGCCGCGCGCCTGAGCCGGGCGTGGCGCTGCGAAAAGCGCGCAGCGCCAAGGGGTTGAAGAAGAAAAACGCCCGCGGAAAGATTCCGCGGGCGTTTGCATAGCAAAGCATTAACCTCCGCCGCCGGTCGAACGCGCCGTCAATCGGGCGGTCCAGCGGCCGGAAAGGCTGGTCAGTACAGGCCGGCGAAGGTGGCGGCGATCACGCCGGCATTCGCCTCGTGCGGCGCCAGATAAGCGGCGACACCCAGTATTGAAACCAGCGCGGTGGTGACGGCGAGCTTGCGAAGCATGGTCACTCTCCAGTGTTCGTGTCTGTGAGGGCAACGACGGCTTGACTTAATTGTTCCTTAACCACGACGACGTGGCGTCACCTTGAGCGAAACGCGGCGGATCGCTGGCAAACCGGAGCGTGACTGTGGCAGCCGGGTCGGGTCGCTGCCGGGCAGGTGGCGCCGGACGGGCCCGAAGCGCCGGGTTGTCCCCATCCCATTCCCCGGTCCTGCGCTCGGTGCTCGTCGGCTCCCTCGATCTGTGGCAGCGTGCCGCCGACATCGCGGCCCGATGCCGCTTGGAGGACTGCCATGGCTGACCCCGACATCTGGCGCACCCTGCAGGCGCCCACCCTGGAGGAGATGGAGGTTCTGGCGGACTCGGTGCTCGACCGGCTGCCGGAGCGGTTCCGGCGGCTGTGCCAGGGGCTGGTGATACGGGTGGACGATTTCCCCACCGACGAGGTGCTGGAGGAGATGGAGGCGGAGGATCCGTTCGATCTGCTCGGCCTGTTCCAGGGGGTGGGGCTGGCCCAGGACGAGGCGGTGGCCCAGACCGGCCGGCTGCCCAACATGATCTTCCTCTACCGCCGCCCGATCCTGGACTATTGGGCCGAGCATGAGGAAAGCCTCGGCAGCGTGCTGGCTCACGTTCTGGTGCACGAGATCGGCCACCACTTCGGCCTGTCCGACGACGACATGGAGCGCATCGAGGCAAGCGTGGAATAAAATCCGCCGTGCATTCGCCGTCAGACCTGCGTAGAAGACTTCTAAACAGGTAATATGAGAAGGATGGCGGGCATGGACACGGTCTCACGGTATCCGGCCGGACTGCGGGCCATCCATTGGGCGACGGTGGCGCTCATCATCATCATCTACGGGCTGACTTATACCGAAGACTTCTTTGCCCGCGGCACGCCGGCCCGCGCGGCGGTGTGGTGGCTGCACATTTCCTTCGGCCTGGTGCTGATCGCCGTGGTGGCCGCCCGCGTCGGCGTGCGCTGCACCGCGCCGATCCCGCCGCCCTCCGCCGCGCTCTCGCCGTGGATGCACCGCGCGTCCCAGGCCGCCCATGTGGCGCTCTATGTCCTGCTGATCGTCACCCCTCTGGTGGGGATCTATCTGGCCTTCCTGCGCGGCAATGCGGTGACCTTGTTCGGCCTGTTCACCATCCCCAGCCCCATTGCGGTGGTGGACCGGGCGGCGCGGGCGCCGGTGCAGACGCTGCATGAATGGATGGCCAATGCCCTGGTCATCATCGCGCTGATCCACGGGGCGGCGGCGCTCTGGCACCATTTCATCCGCAAGGACGATGTGCTGCGGCGCATGCTGCCGGGGCGCGGCGCCTGAGGGTGCTTTATCCGCCGCGCGGATCGCGCTAGAACCAAAGACCAAAGCGCCTCCGGGCCGCCCGAGGGTAGGGCGGCCGCAGCGAGGCATCAGGGAGCCCTCCAGGACATGGAAAAGTTCACGACGCTCGATGGCGTGGCCGCGCCGCTGAAGATGGTCAATGTCGACACCGACATGATCATTCCCAAGCAGTATCTGAAGACCATCAAGCGCACCGGCCTGGGCGTCGGCCTGTTCTCGGAGATGCGCTATAAGGACGACGGCTCGGAGAACCCCGACTTCGTCCTCAACCAGAGCGCCTATCGCAACGCCAAGATCCTGGTGGCCGGCGACAATTTCGGCTGCGGCTCGTCGCGCGAGCATGCCCCCTGGGCGCTGAACGACTTCGGCATCCGCTGCGTGATCTCCACCTCGTTCGCCGACATCTTCTATAACAACTGCTTCAAGAACGGCATCCTGCCCATCGTGGTGGCCAAGGACGATCTGGACAAGCTGTTCGACGATGCCGAGCGCGGCGCCAACGCCACCTTGAGCATCGATCTGGCCACCCAGACCATTCGCGGGCCGGACGGCGGCACGCTGCATTTCGAGATCGACCCGTTCCGCAAGCACTGCCTGCTGCAGGGCCTGGACGACATCGGCCTGACCCTGGAGAAGGCCGAGCACATCGTCACCTATGAGGGTCGCAAGGCCGCCGAACAGCCCTGGCTGTGAGCCGGATGCCGCCGCGGCGGCGAGTGACAACCTGAGATTGCATCAAGGCGCCGGTTCCCGGCGCCTTTTTCATTTTTCGCCCCCGCGGGCCGGGAAAAGTGCCGCTACGGCATCGCGAAGTCACTGTTCCGCCTTGGGGATTGGCTTAAACTGCGACGCTCCCGTCCTTGGTGTGCGTCCTCCGCTTTGCGACGGGGCGTCGCCGTCCCCGCCTCGCCACCGCCGGAGAACGTCTCGTGCCGCATTCCACGCCGCTCGTCGCCACCATTGTGGGGGCCATTGTTCTGGCCTTCCTGTTCGGGACCCTGGCGCAGCGTCTGCGAGTGTCGCCTCTGGTGGGCTATCTGCTGGCCGGCGTGCTGTGCGGTCCCTTCACCCCCGGCTTCAATGCCGATCCGGAACTGGCGCTGGAACTGGCAGAGGTCGGCGTCATCCTGCTGATGTTCGGCGTCGGGCTGCATTTCTCTCTGGCCGACCTGCTCTCGGTCAAAGCCATCGCCATTCCCGGCGCGGTGCTGCAGATCGCGGTGGCGACCCTTCTGGGCATGGGGCTGGCGCACCTGATGGGCTGGGGCCTGGGCGCCGGCATCGTGTTCGGCCTGGCGCTGGCGGTGGCCAGTACCGTGGTGCTGCTGCGCGCCCTGCAGGAACAGCGGATCCTGGAGACCGAGAAGGGCCGCATCGCGGTCGGCTGGCTGATCGTCGAGGATCTGGCCATGGTGCTGGCCCTGGTGCTGCTGCCGGCGCTGTCGGAGGCGCTGGGCGGCAAGGCCATGGGCGCCTCGCAGGCGGAGATGTTGTTCGGCACCTCCAGCATCTACGCCACCCTCGGCCTGACCCTGGCCAAGGTGGCGGCCTTCGTGGTGCTGATGCTGGTGGTGGGCCGCCGGGTCATCCCCTGGGTGCTGGAGCAGGTGGCGGGCACCGGCTCGCGCGAGCTGTTCCGCCTGGCGGTGCTGGCCATTGCCCTGGGCGTCGCCTATGGCTCGGCCCAATTGTTCGACGTGTCCTTCGCCCTGGGCGCCTTCTTCGCCGGCATGATGCTGAGCGAATCGCCGCTCTCCCAACGCGCCGCCGAAGAGACGCTGCCGCTGCGCGATGCCTTCGCGGTGATGTTCTTCGTCTCCGTGGGCATGCTGGTGGATCCCAGCATCGTGGTGCGCAGCCCGCTGCCGCTGCTGGCGACCCTGCTCATCGTCCTGGTGGGCAAGTCGGTGGCGGCTTTCGCCTTGGTGCGGCTGTTCGGCTACAGCAAGTCCACCGCGATGACCATTTCCGCCAGCTTGGCGCAGGTGGGCGAATTCTCCTTCATCCTGGCGGCGCTGGGCGTGGAGCTGGGCCTGCTGCCGCAGGAGGGCCGCGACCTGATCTTGGCGGCGGCCATCGGCTCCATCGTGGCCAATCCCTTCTTCTTCCTGGCCATCGAGAAGCTGGGGCCGCTCCTCATCAAGGCGGCCCCCGATCAGGAGGCGGGTGCCAAGCCGGCGCTCCCGGCCACCGACAAGGCCGACCACACCGTGCTGGTGGGCTATGGCCGGGTCGGCCGCCTGGTGGCGGCGGGCCTGGAGACCGCCGGCGCGCCCTTCCTGGTGATCGAGGATCGCGAGGATGCGGTGGAGGAACTGAAGACCGCCGGCTTCGAGGTGATCGCCGCCAATGCGGCGCTGCCGGAAGCCCTCGGGGCGGCCAACGTGGCCGGCGCCCGCCGGCTGATTCTCGCCATCCCCGACGGCTTCGAGGCGGCCCATGTGCTGAAGAAAGCAAGGGTGCTCAATCCCGGCCTCGATATCATCGCCCGCGCCCATTCCGATGCGGAGGTGGAGAATCTGCGCCAGGGCGGCGCCGGCTTCATCATCATGGGCGAGCGGGAAGTGGCGCGCGGCATGCTGGGACACGTGTTCGGCCTCGACGGCGCCGCCCGCGAGACCCCGCCGGAGACGCCCGCGCGCCACGCGCCTGTGGATAGCGACCCATCGAATCGCGCGGCCGCCGTGGTGATCACGCCGGAAGGCGTCTTCCCGTCGGTGACAGCGGGCGAGGGGGGCGTGGGCGGGGAGCCCCATGTACTGGCGGACGTGGGCGACGTGCTGGCTGGCCACGACGCCCCGCCGCCCGCCAGGACCCCTGCCAGCCCATCCAGGCCGGCGTCGGTGCCGGCGGAGACGCCGGAAGCCGGGTAAAAATCCCGTCACGGACGGGCCCCGCGGCGGCGGGTGGAGCCGTTCACCGTTGACGCGCGGCCCGCCCACCCCTATAAGCCGACCCCGAACTCGGGCGGCTGCGGCTCCCGGGGCCTTGCCTCATTCTCGAGCCGATCTCGAGTGGGCACCGGTGGCTTTGCCTCCGGTGAGGTTCCGGTTCTGCCAAGGCCCGCGAGAGCAGGATGCCGGAACACGCGGCGCCATGTCTGGGGCGAGACGCGGTCTTCGGGCCACATTCTGCTCCAACCCATTGAAATCGATCACGTTCGTGGATGTGATCCAGAACTCCGGAGACAAGACCCGTGAAGCGCACTTATCAACCGAGCAAGCTCGTGCGCAAGCGTCGGCACGGCTTCCGTGCGCGCATGGCGACCAAGAGCGGCCGTAAGATCATCGCCCTGCGTCGGGCGCACGGCCGCAAGCGCCTGTCCGCCTGAGGCGTGCCTGCGGAGCTGCCCATCGTGGATCGCCTCCGCAAGCGTCGTGATTTCCTGGCAGCCGCCAAGGCGGAGCGCGCCGGTGTCACGTCGGTACTGCTGCAAGGTCGTGACCGCCGGGACGAGGGTGACCTGCGCCTCGGGTTCACGGTGACCAAGAAGAATGGCAACGCCGTGGTGCGCAATCGCATCCGGCGGCGGCTGCGCGAGGCCGCGCGGCTGGTGCTGCCGCAGGCGGGCCGCAAAGGCTTCGATTATGTCCTGGTGGCGCGCAGCCATTGCCTGCACGCGCCGTTCCAGGACCTGGTGCGCGATCTGGAGCGCGCCGTCACCCGGCTGCATGCCGCCAAAAAACCCAAAGATCCATCTGCCCCCGCCGACAGAGGTCGCCCGGCATGACCGACAATCGCAACATGTTCATCGCCATCGGGTTGTCCCTGGCGATCCTGATCGGCTGGCAATATTTCTACGGCATGCCGCAGGCGGAGAAGCAGCGGCAGATCGCGGCCCAGCAGCAGGCCGCCCAGCTGGCGGCCCAGAGCCAGGCACCCGCCGCCACCGCGGCCGATGGAACCCCGGTTCCCGGCGGCGCTCCCTCCGCCCCCAACACCGTGCAGACCGCGCCCCGGGCGGCCACCCGCGCCCAGGCGCTGGCCGCGAGCCCCCGTGTGGCCATCGACACCGCCCGCGTGAAGGGCTCCGTCTCGCTGCGCGGGGGCCGGGTGGATGACGTTTCGCTGGCGGACTACCACGAGACCGTGGACCCCAAGAGCCCCATCATCGTCTTGCTCTCGCCGTCCGGCTCGCCCGAGCCCTTCTATGCGGAATTCGGCTGGACCTCCGGCGCCGGCGCGCCGGTGGCGCTGCCCGGCCCCGACACCCTCTGGACCGCCCCGGCCGGCGCCAGCCTGACCACCGCGACGCCGCTGACCATCAGCTATGACAACGGGCAGGGCCTGCTGTTCACCCGCACCTTCACCATCGATGATCATTACATGTTCACGGTGAAGGACGAGGTGCAGAACACCGGCACCGCGGCGGCGACCCTCTATCCCTACGCCTTGGTCTCGCGCCACGGCATGCCGCACACCCAGGGCTATTACATCCTGCATGAGGGCCTCATCGGCGTGATCGGCGATCACGGCCTGCAGGAGGTCACTTATGCCAAGATGGATGACGCCAAGCCCCTGACCTTCAAGGCCACCGGCGGCTGGCTGGGCATCACCGACAAATATTGGGCGGCGACCGTCATCCCCGACCAGAAGGTGGCGGTGGACGCCAAATTCTCCTCCGCCATGCTGGGCCAGACCCGCACCTTCCAGACCGACTTCCTGGCCGCGCCGCAGACCATCGCGCCGGGCGCCACCGCCACGGCCCAGTCGCGGCTGTTCGCCGGCGCCAAGGAAGTGGCCCTGGTGGACGGATATGAGAAGACCTATGGCATCGACCGGTTCGACCTGCTGATCGACTGGGGCTGGTTCTACTTCATCACCAAGCCGTTGTTCCTGGTCATCGACTGGATCTACAAGCTGGTGGGCAATTTCGGCGTCGCCATCCTGATCGTGACGGTGCTGCTGAAGGGCCTGTTCTTCCCGCTGGCCAACAAGTCCTACGCCTCCATGGCCAAGATGAAGGCTGTGCAGCCGGAGATGGCCGCCATCCGCGAGCGCTATGCGGATGACAAGGTCAAGCAGCAGCAAGCCACCATGGAGCTGTACAAGACCCAGAAGATCAATCCGGTGGCGGGCTGCCTGCCCATCGTGATCCAGATCCCGGTGTTCTTCGCGCTCTACAAGGTGCTGTTCGTCACCATCGAGATGCGCCAGGCGCCGTTCTTCGGCTGGATCCGCGATCTCTCTGCGCCGGACCCCACCACGGTGTTCAACCTGTTCGGCCTGATCCCCTGGGATCCGTCCAGCGTGCCGGTGCTCGGCGCCTATATGATGCTCGGTGCCTGGCCGCTCATCATGGGCGTGACCATGTGGGTGCAGATGAAGCTGAACCCGGCCCCGCCGGACCCCACCCAGCAGATGATCTTCAACTACATGCCCATCATCTTCACCTTCATGCTGGCGCACTTCGCCGCCGGCCTGGTGATCTACTGGGCCTGGAACAACACCTTGTCGGTGATCCAGCAGGCGACGATCATGAAGCGCCACGGCGTGAAGATCGAACTGTGGGACAACATCCGCGGCGCCTTCAAGAAGAAGACGCCGGTCAAGGGCTGAGGCCATCGGGTCTCGCCACACCGCTCAAGGGCGCCGCATTGCGGCGCCCTTTTTGTTTGCCGCCCGCAGAGGTCGCCCGCTCACGAGATCGTGCCACGGGTGTCTCATCCGCCGGCGCTGGGCGGCGTATGAAGAGCGGACCGCAATCGGAGATGGTGGGTCTCCCCGGTCCCCTTCAGGAGGGCGCCATGCGGCGCATGCAGCATTTTCTCGGACTGGCCCTGCTGGGCCTTCTGCTGGGGGCGCCGGCGGCGCGCGCGGAAACCTTCCGCCTCGATCCCGCCCGCACCGAAATCCGCTTCGAAGTGGGTGCCCAGGGCTATCCGGTGACCCGCGGCGTGTTCCGCCAGTTCACCTCCAACCTCGCCATCGATTTCGAGCAGCCGGCCCGCAGCAAGGTGAGCTTCAAGGTGGCCGCCGCCTCCCTGGATACCCAGGTGCCGGCGCTCGATGCCTATGTGCGCGGGCCGGTGTTTCTGAACACCGCGCAGTTTCCCGAGATCACCTTCGTCTCCAACGGGGTGGAGAAACTGGACGACCACCGGGTGCGGGTGTCCGGCCTGCTGACCATGATGGGGGTTACCAAGCCGGAGAGCTTCCTGGTGGACGTGACCCGCCAGAGCGGCATCACCGCTTTGTCGCTGGAGGCGGTGGGACGCATCCGCCGCTCCGACTTCGGCATGCTGGGGGGGCTGCCGCTGGTCTCCGACGAGGTGGGCATCACGGTGGCCACCCTGGCGGCGGCGCCATGAGCGCGACGGCTCGGCGCTGGAGCCTGCCCCTGCGTGCCTTGCACTGGCTCATGGCGGCGCTGCTGCTGGGGCTGGTGGCGCTGGGCTGGGCCATGACGCACCTGCGCTTTGATCTGGGCACCACCTTCACCTATTACCAGTGGCATAAATCCTATGGTGTCCTGGCCCTCGGGCTGCTGGGGATCCGGGGGCTGTGCCGGCTGGCCACGGGCCGCCCGCCGGAGGCCGGTCCCGCCGGCTGGCAGCGCACGGCGGCGCATGGCGTGCACCTGGGCTTTTATGTCCTGATGCTGGCGCTGCCGGTGTCCGGCTGGCTGATGGCCTCCGCCTCGCCGCTGCATCTGCCCACCCGGCCGTTCGAGGCCTTCACCTTACCGGATCTGGTGGCGCCGGACCCGGTGCTGTTCGCCTGGCTCGGCTGGGTGCATGCGCTGCTGGCCTATGGGCTGCTGGCCCTCTTGGCGCTGCATGTGGCCGGGGCGCTCAAGCACCAGTTCGGGGATCGCGACGGGGTGATGGGCCGCATGGGCTTCTAGGCCCCGCGGCGGCGGCCTCTAGATGCGCGCAGGCTTGCGGCGGGCCGCATTGCGGACGATAAGCGGGCATGACCGACCCCAAAGCCACGGACGTCCCGTCCACCGACGCT
Organism: Azorhizobium sp.; assembly: GCA_965227945.1. GTDB lineage: Bacteria > Pseudomonadota > Alphaproteobacteria > Rhizobiales > Xanthobacteraceae > Azorhizobium. Next base: position 2,697,444 of record CBDDGQ010000006.1, read on the forward strand.
CCGCCCTCTGCCGCCACCCCCGCCGCCGCGGCGGAGCCGAATCCGCTCGATGCCTTCCTAGAGACCGGCCGGCTCTTGTTTGCCGCCGAGTGGAAGTTCATCACTGCCGCGCCCACCACCGAATTTCTGCCGCCCATGGAGGGCATGGAGATCGCACTGGCCGGGCGCTCCAATGTGGGCAAGTCGAGCCTCGTGAATGCGCTGACCGGGCGCAACCATCTGGCCCGCACCTCGGTGACCCCCGGACGGACCCAGGAGCTGATCTTCTTCCGGGTCGGCCCGGAGCTGACCTTGGTGGACATGCCCGGCTACGGCTTCGCCAAGGCGCCCAAGGACAAGGTGGACGCCTGGGTGCGCACCATCCGCGCCTATCTGCGCGGGCGGGTGAATCTGGCGCGGGTTTTCGTGCTGATCGATTCCCGCCACGGCATCAAGCCGGTGGACGAGGAGATCCTGGACCTGCTGGACAAGGCGGCGGTGTCCTACGCCATCATCATGACCAAGGCCGACCAGGTGAAGCCGACGGACTTTGTCGGCCGTCTGGCGGAGGTGCAGGCCAAGATCAAGCGGCGGCCGGCGGCCTATCCGGTGGTGTTTCCCACCTCCAGCCACACCGGCGCCGGATTGCCGGAACTGCGCGCCGCGGTGGCGCAACTGATGGCCGAGCGCGCCTGACGGGTGCCGCAGGTCCTGAGGCGCGCACGCGGGTCGCCGTGTCGCGCCAAGGGGCGGCGGGGGCAGTGCGTCTGGAGAGAAGTCTCGGCGGACGCCGCATGGCACGCTGTGGCGGCGGGGCAGGGCGCGCGGCGCGGAGTTGAGCGAAAGGGAAAGCGCCACGGGGGCCGATGCGCGGCCATGAGCCTGCCGCCGCGCGCACATGTCCCGGCGTCGCCTGCGCGCCGCGCGATGGCAACCGCGGGGGCTAACGGGATCTTACGACGGTGGAATGCGCGGCAGGGGGCAGATGCCCGGTCGATCCAAGACCCCGGCGCCGCGCGTCAACGCGCAGCGGCGCCCCGGGCCTTGGTCTCAGGGCCTTGGTCTCAGCGGCGCTGTTTTTCTTCCTGGATCAGCGCTTCGGTGGCTGCAATGGCGCCCTCCAAATCGGCAATCTTGCGAATGGCTCCGTCGGAGGGGAGCGTCGTGCCGGTGGCGGCGGTAAGGAGAAGGCTGCGCTGCGCGCCCTTCAGTCGTTCGAGGAGGCCATTCAGATCCGCCTCAACAAGCTCTGCCATGTAACTTCGTACTCCTGAAAACGTAAATAGACGGGCGCGGCCCGAAGGCCACGTCCGTCCAGAAAAAACTTTGGTCTGCGACGAGCTGACAGATCCGAGGATCAGTCGGCCACTTCGATGCCGCGGGCTTCGGGACCCTTGGGGCCCTGGCCGACCTGCACCACGACGCGCTGGCCTTCGGCGAGATCCGCGAGGCCCGAACGGGACACCACGGTGACGTGCACGAACACGTCCTTGCCGCCGCCTTCCACCGCGATGAAGCCGAAACCCTTGTCCGGGTTGTACCACTTCACGGTGCCGACGCGCTCCTCGGTGGGGCCGGTGGCCGCACGGGGACCGGCGCCGCCGGCGCGCGGGGCGCCGCCGAACCCGCCAGCAGCGGGAGCGCGGCGCGGAGGCGCGGCTTCAGCCGTGGAGGTGTCCACTTCGAGAACTTCCGTGACCTGACGGCCCTTCTGGCCCTGGCCCACCCGGACGCTCAGCTTGGAGCCCGGAGGAACGCTCTCCTGGCCGGCTGCCTCAAGGGCGCGGGCATGGAGGAACACGTCGCCGGAGCCGTCAGCCAGCTCGACGAAGCCGAAGCCCTTCTCCGGGTTGAACCACTTGACGGTGGCCTCGATCGGCGGACCCGAGGGAGCCGGCGCACTGAAAGAGCTGCTGCTGCTGCTGGGCGATGAAAATGCACGCTCTCCACCGAAGCTACGGCTGGGCGGGGGAGAAAAGTCGTCATCAAAGCCACGACGGCGCGGCTCTCGGAAGTCTCGGTTACGGCTCATGTGTATTTCCGTTGAGGTCAGGTCGCCAATCTTGGCTAAGGCCATCCACCATTGCTGAACTTGTCGGCGCTTACTGCTAACGTCTTGGAACGACCTGAAAGAAGTCCCCCTCGACACGTTCAAGTCAGCTACCCGCTTCTCGCCTCGCAGCCTAATGGACACGGCCGGATTTTTCGCGCGCACCTTTCGAGAAACGCGCATCACACCGGCATCTGCGGAGACTAACACACATTCCCGTCGATTTGGTACATCAATGTTTACGAGATGTGATCGCGCAAGCGGGCTGGGGGTGGAACCTTATCCATTGCGCGCCATGAAAGTACCGTCCGTTTGGCCGGCGCCCCGGCGTGTGAGGTTTGGGCGAGGCGCAGGCGATCCTCGTCAGACTTAGGAAGCCCCATGGTCCCGGTTCCCGACGCCCTGCCGCTCCCCTCCGCCGTCGACCTCGCGGCGGGGCAGACGCCTGCGGCGGGCCATGTCCACGGCGCCGCGCCGCGGCATGGCGGGGTGGCCATCGAAGCGCCGCGGGTGGAGGCGGCCGCCGCGCTGCTGGAGCGCCGCCGCTCGCTGCCGCTGCGCTCCCTGGTGGCGCCGGGGCCCACGGCCGAGGACCTCGCCCGCATCCTGCGCATCGCCGCCCGGGTGCCGGACCATGGTCGGCTGGTGCCGTGGCGCTTCATCGTGTTGGCGGGCGAGGCCCGCGCCGCCGCCGGCGCCCGGATGGACGCGCTCTATGGGCAGCAAAACCCGGACCTGCCGCCGGCCAAGGCGGACATGTGGACGCTCTATCTCATGCGCGCGCCGGTGACCGTTGTGTTGGTGAGCCGGCCGGATCCGCAGGCCAAGGTGCCGGTGTTCAACCAGATCCTGTCCGCCGGGGCGGCGGGGATGGCGCTGGTCACCGCCGCCACGGCGCTCGGCTATGCCGCCCAATGGCTGCTGAAATGGCCCGGCCGTGACCCCGCCGCCGCGGCCCTGCTGGGGGTGGCGCCCGGCGAGCAGGTGGCCGGCTTCATCCATCTGGGCAGCCCGGCGGAGGACGTGGCGGACCGGGCGCGGCCGGAGCTGACCGCAGTGGTCACCCATTGGCAGCCGGACTGAAGCCGCACACGCCCCCTACGCCGTCCCCGCCCCCGTCGGCGGTGCGCGCCGAGGGGGAACGGGGACAGGGACGGCGCCGGGGGGGCGCGGGATCAGTCGAAGCTGGCGGTGGTCTTGTCGCGCTTCTTGTCGTAGCGGATGGTGATCTTCTGCACGCTGCACAGGTCGATGTCGTACCAATAGGCGCTGGACGAATCGACGCTATAGACCACCTTCAGGTCCCATTTGCAGGTCTTGCTGGAGCGCTTGAAGTGGATGTTGACGGATTCCGCGTCATCCAGCGTGTCCTTGCCCAGGACATCCTCTTCCCAGTCGCCGGATTTGCTGGGGGAGACGAACACCTTCTCGATCTCATAACCGGTCTTGTTGACCAGGGTGAAATCCTGCTTGGCTTCGGCGGCAAAAAGCGGAGTGGTCAGCGGGGCCGCGGCGACCAGCGCCAGGCCAAAGGCCATCATCGTCTGTCTCATGGGGGTCCCTTCGCCCTCAGGTCGCCACTAGTGGCTGCGGTACCTGCTTACGAAGCTCCCGATGGTCCGTCAATCGCTCCGGTTGTACCGGGCGGCGCATTCAATGCGATGCCGTCCTCGGGCGGGACGGGTCCGAGGGCACGGTCGATCCGGAGGGGCGCCTGGCGGCCCTCCGGATGCCGTTCGCCCGTGCGGGGCGATCAGTCGAACTTGGCGCTGGTCTTGTCGGTCTTGCGATCGTAGCGGATGGTGATCTTTTCCACCGAGCACAGGTCGATGTCATACCAGACGGCGCTGGAATCATCGTCGGCATAGACCACCTTCAGGTCCCACTTGCAGGTCTTGGCGGCCCGATGGAACTTGATCTCCCAGGAATCCCCATCGCCCAGGGTGTCCTTGCCCAGCACGTCTTCTTCCCAGTCGCCCGACTTGTTGGGCGACACGAAGACCTTGTCGATGTCGTAGCCGGTCTTGTTGACCAAAGTGAAGTCCTGCTTGGCCTCCGCTGCCAGAGCGGCAGGGGCGAGCGGAAGCAGGGCGGCGAATGCCATCCCGAAGGCAATGACCAGCGATTTCATGTGACGTGTGCCCCTCACGCAGCCATGAGTGGCGCGCCGGTCTGCTTACGCACCCCGAAAATCCCCGTCAACACAAAGACTTGGCATTCCGTAGGGGCAGTGGACCCGGCTGCCGGCGTGACGGCCGCGGAGGGGTCAATAATTGGCTTCGGTTTCCGCTTGCACGGCCCGGCGCACGTAAAGGAAGCTGAGATAAAGCGCCAGCAGGCTGAACACCACCATCAGGCCGTATTCCCCGATGTCGCCGAGATGGAACAGGCCACCCAGGGCCCAGCCGGCGGCGATGGCAACGGTAATGGCCTGGACCGCCACAAGAAGACTCGCGCTGACCACCGTCATCAGTCCGCGTGCGCCCAGTCCCCGACCCGCTTTCGCCACCATTCCCGTCTCCCGTGCGCCGCGATTCGCTGGCGCTTTCCATCCGTTACCGGCGTCCTGCCCCCTCAAGGGCATTCACCTTTGCCGGCACATGCTCTAGAGCCGGAAGCGTTTGGCGCACCAAACACCGATTTCCGTCCCCGTCTCGTCATCCGCGTGCGGCACCCTCAGCGCAGGCCCCCGCCTGCCGGCCGCCGCCCGCGATGGGCCGGGACACTGCTCCGCAACGCCGCGCGGGTCAAGCGCGGCCCTGGGATCTGCACCATGGACCATGAGAGCTTGCATGCCGAACACGGCATCGTCGCCGCGCCCCACGCTCTGGCTGTCGAGGCCGGGCGCCAGGTGCTGGCGGAGGGCGGCAATGCCATCGAGGCGGCGCTGGCCACCGCCGCGGCCATCGCCGTGGTCTATCCGCACATGAACCATCTGGGCGGCGACGGCTTCTGGCTGATCCGCGAGCCCAATGGCCGGGTCCACTATATTGAGGCCTGCGGCTTTGCCGGGGCGCGGGCCTCCATCCCCTTCTATCGGGAAGAAGGCTACGACTCGATTCCCGAGCGCGGCCCGCTGGCGGCGCTCACCGTGCCCGGTCTGGTGGGCGGCTGGGCCTTGGCACTGGAGGCGGCGGGCGCCGCCGGCGGGCGCATGCCCATGGGGCGGCTGCTGGAGAGCGCCATTGCCCATGCGCGTGCCGGCGTGCCGGTCACCGCTTCCCAAGTGCGCCTGACCACGGAGAAATTGCCGGAACTGAAGGACGCCCCCGGCTTTGCCGACGCCTTCCTGGTGGACGGGGCCGTGCCGAAGCTCGGCCATGTGCAGCGCGCCGAGCGGCTGGCGGACACGCTGGAGCATCTGGGCCGCGCCGGCCTGGAGGACTTTTACCGCGGCGACGTCGCCCATGAGATGGCGGCCGACCTGCAGCGGATCGGCAGCCCGGTGACGGCGGACGATCTGCGACGCTACCGCGCCGTGCTGCGCGAGCCCCTGAGCGTGGACTTGGTCGCCGGCCGCGTGTTCAACGCGCCGCCGCCCACCCAGGGGCTGGCCTCGCTGCTGATCCTGGCGCTGTACGAGCGCCTCGCCGTGCCGCGGGCGGAGAGTTTCGCGCACATCCATGGGCTGGTGGAGGCCACCAAGCGGGCCTTCCTGGTGCGCAACCAGGTGGTGCGGGATTTCGAGCATCTGGAGCACGACCCGGCAAACTTCCTGGCCAAGGCGGCGCTGGATGCGGATGCCGGGCTGATCGACATGCGCCGGGCGCTGCCCTGGCCGCAGCCGGCGGCGCGCGGCGACACTATTTGGCTGGGGGCGGCGGATTCATCCGGGCTGGTGGTGTCCTATATCCAGTCCATCTTCTTCGAGTTCGGCTCCGGCTGCGTGTTGCCGCGCACCGGCGTCCTGATGCAGAATCGCGGCGCCTCCTTCAGCCTGGACACCCGCGCGGTGAACCCGCTGGCGCCGGGGCGGCGGCCGTTCCACACCCTCAATCCGGCGCTGGCGGTGCTCAAGGACGGGCGGGTGATGGCCTATGGCACCATGGGCGGCGAAGGCCAGCCGCAGACCCAGGCGGCGGTGTTCACCCGCCATGTGACCTATGGGGTGCCGCTGGCGGAGGCCATCGACCGGCCGCGCTGGCTGCTGGGGCGCACCTGGGGATCGACCCACACCAATCTGCGGCTGGAAGGCCGGTTCGATGACGACATCGTGCGCGCCTTGCGATCGGCGGGGCATGAACTGGAGGTTCTGGACGCGGCCTATTCTGACACCATGGGCCATGCGGGGGCGGTGATCTTCACCCCCAAGCGCGGCCTGGAAGGCGCCCATGATCCGCGCGCCGACGGCGGGGCAGGGGGGATCTGAGGCGCGCACGGGGGCGGCGGAAGGATCCGGCCGCCACGATGGGGGGCGTGCGCGCGGGTCGGGGCCGGGCGTGTGCCGGGCTCATGACCCGCGCCTTGGCGGCTGGAACGGCACCGCGCCCGTCATGCGCCGCGCCGTCGCGCTCGCGGCTCGCTGTTGTCCGCATAACAGTACAGGCCCGCCGCAGCGGGGCCTGTACTGTTGCCGTGCGTGATAGAAAGGGCCGCGCGGAGCGGGGCCCCGGTGTTGCCTTGCCTAATAGAAAAGGCCCCGCGGAGCGGGGCCTTTGTCAGGGTTGCGCCCGCAAAGGGGGGCGCGGGACAGCGGCCGATCAGGCCGCTTCTTCCGCTTCCAGATCCGGCTCGATCTCGGCTTCCGGCTCGACCTCTTCGGCGTCTTCCACCTTGGCGGCGCCGCGCTTGGGACCCTTCTGCAGATGCTGCTCGATCATCTTCACCGATTCCGTATCGGTGATGTTCTCCACCGCCGACAGCTCGCGCGCCATCCGGTCGAGCGCGGCTTCATACAGCTGCCGCTCGGAATAGGACTGCTCGGGCTGGGCTTCGGACCGGTAGAGATCCCGTACAACTTCCGAGATGGCGATCAGGTCGCCGGAATTGATCTTGGCTTCATATTCCTGGGCGCGGCGGCTCCACATGGTGCGCTTGACGCGGGCGCGGCCCTTGAGGGTCTCCAGCGCCTTGGCCACCACCGGGGCCTCCGACAGCTTCCGCATGCCCACGGTGGCGATCTTCGGCACCGGCACGCGCAGCGTCATCTTGTCTTTCTCGAACGAAATCACGAACAGTTCGAGCTTGAAACCGGCCACTTCCTGTTCTTCAATGGAGGTGATCCGACCGACACCGTGCGAAGGGTACACGATGTGTTCGCCCGTCTTGAACCCGAGACGGACCTGCGTGCTGCTCTTCTTTGTCGACATGCTCTGAACCGCTCCTGATCCGCCCCGGAGGCCGAATCGTGTTGGCGCGCGGAAACCCGTATCCGGCTCAAACCGGCCTCGGCGCACCTTGTGCTGACGACTTGGGTTGCGGCCGGAACGCCCGACAACCCGCTCTGGCAGTCGAAATCAACAATCAATCCTTCGCGCCAAGCCGTACCCCGCGGCTGGACACGCCAACTCTCGCCCCTATGTTCCCGAGAATGCGCAGATGATTTTAGCGCGGGATGGCTGATTGAGACGCAATCGACTGTAACTGCTTGTATAACACAAAATTCGTATGAATCAAAGTCCTGCTCGTTTAACCCGGCCCAGCCCGGCGCAAGGCTCCCATGTCATCCTTGCAACTGCCTGTGCCAAAATCATATTATGGATATAAGCATTTCTTTATATCCTTATTGATGATTGCCCCTGTCCGTGCTACTTGCCGCGCCATGGGTGAGGTCGCGTCTCCGCATCGCGCCGACCGCCGGGCCCGCCAGGGAGAAGAACATGACCGTCGATTATGTGGTGAAGGACATCAATCTCGCCGATTGGGGCCGCAAGGAACTCGACATCGCCGAGACCGAAATGCCGGGCCTGATGGCCACCCGCGCCGAATACGGCGCCTCGCAGCCGCTGAAGGGCGCCCGCATCGCCGGCTCGCTGCACATGACCATCCAGACCGGCGTGCTGATCGAGACCCTGACGGCTCTTGGCGCCGACGTGCGCTGGGCCTCCTGCAACATCTACTCCACCCAGGACCATGCCGCCGCCGCGATTGCCGCCGCCGGCACCCCTGTCTTCGCCGTCAAGGGCGAGACGCTGGAGGAATACTGGGACTACACCCATCGCATTTTCGAGTGGGCCGACGGCGGCGCCCCGAACATGATCCTCGATGACGGCGGCGACGCCACCCTGCTGGTCCATCTCGGCCTGCGCGCCGAGCAGGGCGACACCGCCTTCCTCGAAGGCGCCACCAATGAGGAAGAAGAAGTCCTCTTCGCCGCTATCAAGCGTCGCCTGAAGCACAAGCACGGCTGGTACACCACGCTCGCCAAGTCGATCCGTGGCGTCACCGAAGAGACCACCACGGGCGTGCATCGCCTGTACGAGATGCAGAAGAAGGGCACGCTGCTGTGGCCCGCCATCAACGTCAATGACAGCGTCACCAAGTCCAAGTTCGACAACCTCTATGGTTGCCGCGAGAGCCTGGTGGACGGCATCCGCCGCGGCACCGACGTGATGATGGCCGGCAAGGTGGCCATGATCGCCGGCTTCGGCGACGTGGGCAAAGGCTCGGCCGCCTCGCTGCGCAATGCCGGCTGCCGCGTGATGGTGTCCGAAGTGGATCCGATCTGCGCCCTGCAGGCGGCCATGGAAGGCTATGAAGTCACCACGATGGAAGACGCCGCCACCCGCGCCGACATCTTCGTGACCGCCACCGGCAACCTCGACGTCATCACCGTCGACCACATGCGGGCCATGAAGGACCGCGCCATCGTCTGCAACATCGGCCATTTTGACAGTGAAATTCAGGTCGCCGGCCTGAAGAACTTCAAGTGGCACAATGTGAAGCCGCAGGTGGACGAGATCGAGTTCCCCGACCGGAAGCGCATCATTCTTCTGTCGGAAGGCCGTCTGGTCAATCTTGGCAACGCAACGGGTCACCCGAGCTTCGTCATGTCTGCGTCCTTCACCAACCAGACGCTGGCCCAGATCGAGCTTTGGACCAAGCCGGGTGCGTATGACAAGAAGGTCTACACGCTGCCCAAGAAGCTTGATGAAAAGGTTGCTGCGCTTCATCTCGACAAAATCGGCGTGAAGCTCACCAAGCTGTCCGACAAGCAGTCCGAATATATCGGCGTGTCGCAGGAAGGCCCCTTCAAGCCGGAACTGTACCGCTACTGATCCTGGTGGACGCGCCCCGCCTTCGGGTCGGGCGCGTCCGTCCGGCCGGGAGGCGGGGGGATCGCTCCATGCCGGCGCATTGTCATGCCTCGCGAACGGAGCTAGGTGTGAGCGACGGCCGCCCGATAGGCGGCGTGTTGCGGGGGGCAGCCTTGAACCGTTTCGACTGGAGATCGGGGCGCCTCAAGCGCACCCGATGCAGAGAGATCGCCTTGAGCGCGTGCCGTCCGTTCGTCTCTCCCCTGTGCGCCCGTTAAGCGGCCGGAACTCGAGCAATGTCCTTGAGCTTCAGCCGTGACCGCAAGCTGACCCTGCCGTTTGCCGCCGAGATCGGCGCGCTGGGCGTGGTGTTCGGCGACATCGGCACCAGCCCGCTCTATGCCCTCAAGCAGGGCGTGCTCGCCGTGGGCGGCACCGATTTTCTGCCCAGCGACGTCCTGGGCCTGCTGTCCCTGATCACCTGGAGCATCGTGCTCTCCATCACGGTGAAATACGTGATGCTGGTGCTGCGCGCCGACAATGACGGCGAAGGCGGCATCCTGGCACTGGTGACTTTGCTCGATCTGCACCGCAGCGCCCTTGGCCTGCGCTGGTATCTGTTGTGCGCGGGCCTGGTGGGCGCGGCCATGCTGATCGGCGACGGGGTGCTGACCCCGGCCATGTCGGTCCTGTCCGCCATCGAGGGCCTGCAAGTCATCTCCCCGGCCCTGAATGCCTGGATCGTGCCGATCACCGTGCTGGTGCTGCTGGGGGTGTTCCTGTCCCAGCGCCTGGGCACCGAGCGGATCGCCAGTTTCTACGGCCCCATCATGCTGCTGTGGTTCAGCTCCCTGGCGGTACTCGGGGTCTATGGCATCGTGCAGGCGCCCGAAGTGCTGGCCGGCCTGGATCCGCGCCACGGCATGCGGCTGCTGCTGGACCATACCGCACTGGCCGGCGTAATCCTCGGCGCCTGCTTCCTGGCCATCACCGGCGGTGAAGCGCTCTATGCGGATCTCGGCCATTTCGGCCGCAAGGTCATTGCCCGCGCCTGGCTGTTCGTGGCGATGCCGGCCCTGCTGCTGAATTATTTCGGCCAGGGCGCGATCCTGCTGCGCGATCCCACGGCGGTGCGGAACCCCTTCTACGACCTGTGCCCGGATCTGTTCGATCTGCCCATGCTGTTTCTGGCGGCGGCGGCCACCGTGATCGCCTCGCAATCCATCATCACCGGCGTGTTCTCGCTGGCCAAGCAGGCGATCGAGCTGGGCTATCTGCCGCCCATGCGCATCCGCTACACCAGCGAGCACAATGAGCAGCACATCTATGTGGGCCGGCTGAACTGGCTGCTGATGATCGCCTGCATCGCCGTGGTGCTGGGCTTCGAGGCGTCCGACCGGCTGGCCTCGGCCTATGGTATCGCGGTGGCCTTCGCCATGGTCACCACCACCATCCTGTTCGTCGCCCAGGTGGATCGCTCCTGGCACTGGCCCAAGCCCGCGGTCTGGGCGCTGGGCATCGGCCTGCTCACGCTCGATACCGGCTTCGCCGCCTCCAATCTCACCAAGATCCACGAGGGCGGCTGGCTGCCGCTGACCATTGCCGGCATCGTGATCTTCGTCATGGTGAGCTGGCGGCGGGGTCTGGAAGGGGTGGTGGCGCAGCAGGTGCGCTTCACCGAGCCGCTGGACAATTTTGTCGCCCGCAAGGAGCGCGCCAACGACGCGGAGAGCCCGCGTACCGCCATTTTCCTCTCCCGCGCCGGCGCCATGACGCCGGTGGCCCTGTCGCGCATGGCCGACCTGCTCAAGGTGCGCTTCCACCGGGCGGTCATCGTCTCGGTGTGGATCGCCGCCCGCCCGCGGGTGTCGGTGGACGACCGGGTGCGGGTGACCGCCATCGACGGCGCTTATGTGCGGGTGGATCTGCGCTTCGGCTACATGCAGCAGATCGACGTGCCCTCGGTGCTGGGGCCGGCGCTGAGCGCCCGCGGCCTCGATCCGGACGAGGCGATCTATGTGATCGGCCACGAGCGCATCATCCCGCCGGACGAAGTCACGCGCATGGGCGATGTGGTGGCCCATGTCTTCGCCTTCCTCGCGCGCAATGCAGAGCGCTCGGTGGACCGCTTCGGCCTGCCGCGCAGCCGCACCATGGAAATCGGCTATCCGGTGAAATTGTAGGGCTGATGCGCGGCGCCACGGGAGCGCCGTCTTGAGGCGGTAAAGCATCAATGTCAGGATGGGGCGGACGTTACGTCACGCCTTCGGACCCGCACCGGCGCCGCTTTCGACCGCGCCCTTGGGGGGATGATTGGACTGGGAAACCCGGAGGTCGTGTGACCGTCGGCGGGGAAAACGGTGCCTTATGAGTGTTCCATCTCGGGTTTGGCGGTTCCTGCGTGACAAAGTGGGCCTGCATGGTCTGGGCTTCATCGCCAGCCTTGTGGTGATCGGCATTGCGGCGACGGTGCTCTACCGCATGCTGCACAATCTGAATGTCGCCGACGTGCTGGCGGCGCTGAAGGCCAAGGACCCGCTGCATGTGGCCGCCGCCTTCGTGCTGGTGGCCTGCGCCTATGTCACGCTGACCTTCTATGACTGGTTCGCCTTGCGCACCATCGGCAAGACCGAGATTCCCTATCGGGTCGCCGCACTGTCCGGCTTCTGCTCGTATTCCATCGGCCATAACGTGGGCTTCACGGTCTTCACCGGCGGCTCGGTGCGCTATCGCATCTATTCCGCCTGGGGCCTGAACGCCATCGACGTGGCCAAGATCTGCTTCATCGCCGGCCTCACCTTCTGGCTCGGCAATGTGGCGGTGCTGGGCCTTGGCATCCTCATCCATCCGGAAGCCGCCACCGCAGTGGATCAACTGCCGCCCTTGGTGAACCGCATGCTGGGCGCCGGCGCCCTGGTGGCGCTGCTGGGCTATATCTTCTGGGTCAGCGCGGCACCGCGCAAGATCGGCCGTTCCAGCTGGTATGTGACGCTTCCCGCCGGCAAGACCACCTTGCTCCAGGTGGGGATCGGCATCCTCGACCTCAGCCTGTGCGCTGCCGCCATGTACATGCTGATGCCGGCCAGCCCCTATATCGACCCCATTGCCCTGGCGGTCATCTTCGTGACCGCCACCTTGCTGGGATTTGCCAGCCACGCGCCCGGCGGCCTCGGCGTGTTCGATGCGGCGCTGCTGGTGGCGCTGCCGCAGTTCGAGACCGGCGAGATGGTGGGCGCGCTGCTGGTGTTCCGCCTGTTCTATTACATCGTGCCGTTCGCCCTCTCGCTGACCCTGCTGGGCGTGCGGGAGATCACGCTGGGCCGTCGCCGCGCTGCCGCTCTGGTGGCCAGCAGCGCCGAGGCCGCATGCGCCGCACCCGCGAGCACCACGCCAATGGCGGCTCCGGCCCCGGTGCCTCCGGTCGAGCCCAAGCGGGTCAGTGCCGCGGAATAAGCCGCGGCCGCGAGTTGCGGGGAACCAAGCCTAGCGGGTCGTGCCGCCGGGAATCAGGCCGGGCAGGGCGGCGGCGCCGGCGCCTTTGGGGATCTTCAGGGTCTGGATCCCCGGCGGCAGCGCGAACAGATGCGGGTCCTGCGGGCCGCGGGTGAGCGAGGTCATCTCGAACACCACCTGCGGCTTGCCCTGGATCTCCATCTCGGTGCGCAGCGCGATGCCGTCGGCGGTGATGCAGGACACGCTCGGCCCGGCCGCCAGATGGGCGGCGGGAGGATCGACCTTCCACAGATCGCACGGCTCACCTGCCACCACGTCCGTGCCGGTGCGGGTGCCGTTGCCGGCCAGCGAGGCGAACCCATATTCCGGCGGCAGGTCCATCTCCACCGCCATCTTGGGCATGGAGGGCACCATGACCGCCATCTTTCCGGCTTTCAGATCGACGATGCCCACCAGCAAGCTCGGCGAGGCCTTGGGCAAGATCTCCAGCCGCATTTTGCCTCCCGCGTGAAACAGGTCGAGCGTTCCGCCGTCGCGCAGCTTCGCCTTCAGTGCGAAATCCCCGCTGGGAACCGGCAACGGGTCCGCATGGGCGACGGATCCCGCCATACAAACCACGGCCGCGGCGCTCAGCAGGACAAGGCGAACGGACATTCTGGAATTCCCCCAGAGACATAAGCAGGCTTCGGGTGAAACCTCTTGCGGAGTGCAAGGTCCGACCGTGGGCGCGGGTTCCCTATGGACGCAAGCATGAAAGCGAGTGAAGCCGCGCAATGGTGTCTTATTGCTTTCGTCTGATCGATTCACCATGACGGGAATCGCCGCACCATCCGGCCGCCGTGCCCGGTGCGGGCATTGAGATCTTTGCCCATGACGGGCCAAAAGCATAGGGACCGTGCATCGGTCCTCCCACAGGCGCGCGCCGCAATGGCGCCGCGAGGCGTTCGATCATGACCATGCCGCAGCCATCGCCGCCGTCGGGCACCCGCTCTGCCGGGGGCAGGACCGCGCCGCGCCGGCCGTGGTGGAGCCGCACTTCGGTGTGGCTGGTGCTGGCGGCCCTGGCCACCCTGGCGGGCGCGGCGGCGGATGCAGTGAGCCCGCTGGTGGCCGTGCTGGTGATGCTGAGCGCGGTGATCGGCATTGCGTGTGCCCGGCGCGACGAGCGCCAGGCGAAGCAGGCGGAGACTGCCGAGCCCGAGCCGCCGGCAGCGCCCCGTCCCCGGGTCGACCCGGCCGTGGCGGCGGTGGTGGCGGGCCTGCCGGAGCCGGCCTTGCTGCTGAGCCCGGACGGAGAGATCCTCACCGCCAACGAGCGGGTCGCCTTGGCCATCGGCCTGGCGCGCGTGGGCGATCCCCTGTCGTTTCTGGTGCGGGTGCCCGAAGTGCTCGCCGCGGTGCGCGCGGCCGCCGCCGATGGACGGCCGCGGCGGGTGGAGTTTGCCGAGCGGGTGCCCCTGGACCGCTGGCTGGAAGCCCATGTGGTGCCGCTGCACCTCTATGGCGCACGCGACGGTCGGGTGGGATCGTCTTTGCTGGTGGCGCCGGTGACGGCAACGGCTCCGGACGCCGACCCCGATGAGGCGGGGATCGCCGATCTGGATGCGGATCCGGCGGTCGATCCGCGGGCGCCGCGCGCCGGCTTGCCGGACGCGGTGTTGCTCACCTTTCGCGACCTGACCCAGCAGCGCCGGGTGGAGCAGATGCGGGCCGACTTCGTGGCCAATGCCAGCCATGAGCTGCGCACGCCTTTGGCCTCGCTGTCCGGCTTCATCGAGACCCTGATGGGCCCGGCGCGCAATGACGCGCCGGCCCGCGAGCGGTTCCTGGCCATCATGGGCGCTCAGGCCCGGCGCATGTCGCGGCTGATCGACGACCTGCTGTCGCTGTCGCGGATCGAGCTGAACGCCCATCTGCGACCGGATACGCCGGTGGATGTGAGCGGCATCCTGGCCCATGTCTGTGACACGCTGACCCCGCTGGCCCAGGATCGCGGGGTGGCCATCGAGCTGACGCGCATGGCCGACCCGCTGATGATCCGCGGCGACCGGGACGAACTGATCCGGCTGTTCGAGAATCTGGTGGAGAATGCCCTGAAGTACGGCGTCACCGGCAAGCGGGTGGAGGTCTCGCTGACCTGCGAGCCCTGTCCGGCGGGACGGGTGGCGGTGGTGAGCGTGCGCGACTTCGGGCCGGGGATCGCACCGGAGCACCTGCCGCGGCTCACCGAGCGCTTCTATCGGGTGGATGTGGCCGCCAGCCGCGACCATGGCGGAACCGGTCTGGGGCTCGCCATCGTCAAGCACATCGTCGCCCGCCACCGCGGACGTTTGGGGGTGGAAAGCAGTCCGGGCCAGGGGGCGAACTTTACCGTCCGCCTGGACGTCCTCGATGAGGCTGCAAAAAATCCTATCTCGGCAAAGGCTTAGTTTGTCATTCAGCTGTCATGGGCCAGTCATAGAACGGTGCAGCCCAGCCGCTATGTCTTTTGGCGGTCCAATGTTGCGTCCCGTTTGAAACGACGAGTGGCGGCAGCAGATTGGCAATGGAGAGAATCCCGTGAAACTCACCACCGCATTCGGCGCAGCGCTCGCTGTCGCCGGCACCCTTTTCGCCGGTAGCGCGTCCGCCCTTGATTTCAATGGCGCCGGCGCTTCCTTTCCCGCTCCCGTGTACCAATCCTGGGGCGCCAAGTTCAAAGAGAAGACCGGCAACGGTCTGAACTATCAGTCGATCGGTTCCGGCGGCGGCCAGAACCAGATCATCAACCGCACGGTTGATTTCGGCGCGTCCGACGCCCCGATGGACAGCGCCAAGCTGGCCTCCGCCAACCTTCTGCAGTTCCCGGCCGTGATCGGCTCGATCGTCGCCACCGTGAACATCGACGGCATCGCCTCCGACCAGCTGAAGCTGACCGGCCCGATCCTCGCCGACATCTATCTCGGCAAGATCACCAAGTGGAACGACAAGGCCATCGTCGACCTGAACCCCGGCGTGAAGCTGCCGGACCAGGCCATCGTGCCGGTCTATCGTTCGGACTCCTCGGGCACCTCCTACGTGTTCACCTCCTACCTGGCTGAAGTCAGCCCGGAGTGGAAGTCCAAGGTCGGCGCCGCCACCTCGGTCCAGTGGCCCGCGGGCGCGGGCGCCAAGGGCAACGAAGGCGTTGCCGGCACCGTGAAGAACACCAAGGGCGGCCTCGGCTACGTCGAGTACGTCTATGCCGCCGCCAACAAGCTGGTGGTGAGCGATCTGCAGAACAAGGCCGGCAAGTTCGTGGCGCCGACCGTCAAGTCGTTCATGGTGGCCGCTGACGCCGCCGACTGGACCGGCTCGAAGGACTTCGCCGCCTCCATGCTGAACACCGCCGGTGAAGGCGCGTGGCCGATCGTGTCCGCCACCTACATCCTGCTGCCGAAGAACCCCACCAACGTGGATGCGTCCCGTGAAGTGATGAAGTTCTTCGAGTGGTCGTATGGCAAGGACGGCGGCGAGATCGCCGAGAAGCTGCACTACATCCCGCTGCCCGACTCGGTGGTGGAACGGGTGAAGGCCGCCTGGAAGGCCGAAGTGAAGACCCCCGACGGCAAGCCGGTGTTCTGATCAACGGATGCAGATCCCCCGGTTCGCTTAGGCGGGCCGGGGGATCCGCGCCGATGAGGATGCCACCCGTCGTGGGCGGCATCCTTCACGCCTGACGGGAGACGCGACGCGCGCGGGTGGGCGCGGGACGTTGCGGACCGAGAGGGCGTCGACACGCAAGACGCGGTCCGCAAGGACCACACGCAGGACGCACGCCGCCGCACGGAAGCCGCCGCATGCGGACCGCCGCAGGAAGGCCGGCGCACGCGACGGGCGGTGGGGCGGGAGATCACAGACGGATCGCACCGAGTTCCGGATCGCACCGGGTTCGGGGCGCCGTTGCGAGTTTGGCGCGGATGTGCCGCCGCCGAACGAGACAGATGACATTGGCCGCCTGCAAGGCGCGGCCCACGCAACAGGGGTGGTCGGGATGGATGCGACGATCGACAATACCGGGGTGGCGGGACGTATCCCCATCAATAAGGCCAAGAGTATCGGTGGTCTGTCCGATCCGCTGTTCGTCGCCGCTTTGTGGGCCAGCGGCATCTTCGTCCTGATCCTGCTGGGCCTCATCATTGCCCAGCTGTTCATCGGCGGCTTCCCGGCGTTGCAGGAATTCGGCCTCGACTTCCTGTGGACCGCCAACTGGAACCCGGTGACAGAGAAGTTCGGCGCCTTGGTGATGGTCTATGGCACGCTGTTCAGCGCCATCATCGCCGTGGTGGTGGCTTTGCCTTTGTCCTTCGGCATTGCCTTCTTCCTCACCGAGATCGCCCCGCAGGCCCTGAAGCGCCCGATTGGCGTGGCGGTGCAGCTGCTGGCGGCGGTGCCCTCCATCATCTACGGCATGTGGGGCTTCTTCGTCATCGTCCCGCTCATGGCCGCCTATGTGCAGCCGCCGCTGATCGAATTCCTCGGCCCGATCCCGCTGATCGGAATCCTGTTCCAGGGGCCGCCGCTGGGCTCCGGCATGTTCACCGCGGGTCTGATCCTGGCGGTGATGATCGTCCCCTTCATCACTGCGATGTTCGTGGAGACGCTGGAATCCGTGCCGCCCATGCTGAAGGAAAGCGCCTACGGCGTCGGCGCCACCACGTATGAAGTCTACAAGAACGTCTCGGTGCCCTATGGCAGCACGGCCATGGTGGGCGCGGTGATGCTGGGCCTGGGGCGCGCCTTGGGCGAGACCATGGCGGTGACCTTCGTCATCGGCAATGCGACGCGCCTGTCCGCCTCGCTGTTCGCGCCGGGCGCCACCATCGCCTCCACCATCGCCAACGAATTCCCGGAGGCGCCGATCGGGTCGCTGAAGCTGACCTCGCTGCTGCAGCTCGGCTTCATCCTCTTCGTCATCTCCTTCATCGTTCTTGCACTGTCCCGGGCGCTGGTGCGCTCGCGGCTCGACTGACCGGGGAAACGACTTATGGCCTCGCTCGCCGCGCGCCGGACCAAGGATTATACCATCAAGGCGATTTCCGTCGCCTTCGCCGTCCTCGCCATCTTCCTGCTGGCGTGGATCCTGTTGACCCTGATCGCCAAGGGGCTTCCGGCCCTGAAGCTCTCGGTGTTCACCAACATCACCATGCCGCCCGGCCAGAACGGCGGTCTGTTGAACGCCATCGTCGGTTCGCTGATCCAGATCGCCATCGCTCTGGTGATCGGCGGCCCCATCGGCATCTTCGCCGGCACCTTCCTGGCGGAGAATGGCAAGGGCACCCGCATCGGTGCCGCCGCCCGGTTCGTGAACGACATCCTGCTGTCGGCCCCCTCCATCCTGGTGGGCCTGTTCATCTACCAGCTGCTGGTGGTGCCGTTCGGCGGCTTCTCCGGCTGGGCCGGCTCGCTGGCTCTGGCGATCCTGGTCATCCCGGTGATCGTGCGCACCACCGAGGACATGCTGAACCTGGTGCCGGTGGGCCTGCGGGAAGCGGCCTTCGCGCTGGGGGCGCCGCAGTGGAAGGTGGTGATGATGGTCACCTGGCGCGCGGCCCGGGCCGGCATCGTCACCGGCATCCTGCTGGCCATCGCCCGCGCCGCCGGCGAGACCGCGCCGCTGCTGTTCACCTCGCTGGGCAACAATTCCTGGTCAGTGGATCTGAGCAAGCCCATGGCGAGCTTGCCCATTGCCATCTATCAATATGCCGGAAGCCCGTTCGACGACTGGGTCTCGCTGGCCTGGGCCGGTGCGCTGCTCATCACCGTGGGCGTGCTGGTGCTCAACGTGGTGTCACGCCTGGTGCTGTCGAGGGGCCATTGACCGCGCGCACCGTCCCGACCGCAAGGCGCCCGTCGCGCCTGATTGACCTTCGCCTGCTTGCCCCCGCCCCCATGCGGCGGGCGCCCGAGACCGAACGAGGCCTGTCATGAACTCTGCCGTCGATCCGACCTTCAATCTGTCGTCCTCCGTGGGGGCCAAGCCCGGTGCTGTCGCCGCGCCCACGAAGATCAAGGTCAACAACCTGAACTTCTACTACGGGCAGAACCACGCCCTGAAGAGCATCAATTTCGAGATCCCCGAGAAGCGCGTCACCGCGATGATCGGCCCCTCGGGCTGCGGCAAGTCCACCTTGCTGCGGGTGTTCAACCGCATGTACGACCTCTACCCCGGCCAGCGCGCCGAGGGCGAGGTGCTGTTCGACGGCGTGAACGTGGTGGGCAAGGAACTGGACTCCACCGTGGTGCGCAGCCGCATCGGCATGGTGTTCCAGAAGCCGACCCCGTTCCCCATGACGATCTATGACAACATCGCCTTCGGCGTCCGCCTGCACGAGAGCATCAACAAGGCGCAGATGGACGAGCGGGTGGAAAGCTGCCTGCGCAAGGCGGCGATCTGGGACGAGACCAAGGATCGCCTGCACACCTCGGCGCTGGGCATGTCCGGCGGCCAGCAGCAGCGCCTGTGCATCGCCCGCACCATCGCGGTGCGCCCGGAAGTCATCCTGCTGGACGAGCCCACCTCAGCGCTCGATCCCATCTCCACCTCGAAGATCGAAGATCTGATCGACGAACTGAAGCAGGAATTCACCATTGTCATCGTGACGCACAACATGCAGCAGGCGGCACGGTGCGCGGACCTCACGGCGTTTTTCTATCTGGGCGAACTGGTGGAAGTCGGCACGTCCGACGTGATCTTCACCAACCCCAAGGAGATCAAGACGCGCGATTACATCACCGGCCGCTTCGGCTGAGCAGCGGGGGACCCCCCTTATGTCCGACCATACCGTCTCGGCCTTCGACGCCGAACTCAAGGAACTTGGCCGCAAGGTCGTCGAAATGGGTGGCCAGGCCGAGCGCCTGGTGTCCGATTCCGTGGGCGCCCTGATCCGTCGCGACGGCGTCGTGGCCCAGCGGGTGGTGGTGATGGATGCCGCCATCGACCAATTGCAGCGCGAGATCGAAGACAAGGCCGTCCTGGTGATCGCCAAGCGCCAGCCGGTAGCCAGCGACCTGCGCGACATCGTCGCCACCCTGCGCATCTCCAACGATCTGGAGCGCATCGGCGATCTCGCCAAGAACGTGGGCAAGCGCGTGCTCGCCATCGAAGGGGAATATCACCCCCAGAAGCTGGTACGCGGCGTAGAGCACATGTCGGATCTGGTGCTCGAGCAACTGAAGGAAGTGCTCGACGCCTATGCCGGCCGCGACCAGGTCAAGGCCCTGGACGTGTGGCGCAAGGACGCCAGCGTGGACACCATGTACACGTCGTTGTTCCGCGAACTGCTGACCTACATGATGGAAGATCCGCGCAACATCTCGGTGTGCACGCATCTTCTGTTCTGTGCCAAGAATATCGAGCGCATCGGCGATCATGCGACCAATATCGCTGAAACCGTGTTCTACATGGTGTCCGGGAACATGATTTCGGATGACCGCCCCAAGGCGGACATCTCCAGCGAAACGACGGTGTCGTTTCCCACGCGGACCCTTCAGGGGTAATCATTCGTGGCTGCGCGTATTCTGATTATCGAGGACGAGGAACCCCTGACCCTCCTGCTCCGGTACAATCTGGAGTCGGAGGGCTATGCGGTCGAGAACGTGGGCCGCGGCGACGAAGCCGAGACGCGGTTGCGCGAGAGCGTGCCGGATCTGGTCATCCTCGATTGGATGTTGCCGGGCCTTTCGGGGATCGAACTGTGTCGGCGTCTGCGCACCAGGCCCGAGACGGAGCGCCTTCCCGTGATCATGCTCACCGCGCGCGGGGAAGAAACCGAGCGGGTGCGGGGCCTGGCCACCGGCGCCGACGATTATGTCGTCAAACCCTTCTCCGTGCCGGAACTGCTGGCCCGGGTGCGGGCCTTGCTGCGCCGGGCCAAGCCCGAGCATGTCGCCACCTTGCTGCGCGCCGGTGACATCGAGCTGGATCGGGAGACCCATCGGGTCCACCGCGCCGGCCGTGAAGTGCATCTGGGACCGACGGAATTCCGCCTCCTGGAGTTCCTGATGCAGAGTCCCGGCCGGGTGTTTTCCCGCGAGCAATTGCTGGACGGCGTCTGGGGCCAGGACGTCTATATCGACGAGCGCACCGTGGACGTGCACGTGGGCCGTCTGCGCAAGGCGATAAATCGCGGACGCCAGTCGGACCCCATCCGCACCGTGCGCGGGGCCGGCTATTCGTTCAACGAGATGTTCGCCCGCGCCCATTGAGGCGCGGACGCCGCGGCGCCCGTCCCCTGGGACGGGAGGGTCGCCCTGCATCAATGGGGGCGCGCCCGGCCGGCGCCCCAGCCGGTGGCCGGCGCCGTCCGGGGGCCGGCGCCGTCCGGGGCCGCTTCCGGTGACACAGGGGCCGCAACAAACGCTGCATGAGTGGCTACTTCCCTTACGGCATCCTCCGCTAGTGTCACAGCGGAGGAGACCGACAGATGAATCGCATTCTTGGCATAATTGCCGTGGCCGCCACGCTGTGGGCCACCGGAGTCCAGGCGCAGGACGCCTATCCCAGCCGCCCCATCCGCCTGGTGGTGCCGTTCGCGGCCGGCGGGTCCACCGACATCGTGGCCCGCATCATCGCCGCGAAAATGGGCGAGATCCTCAAGCAGCCCATCGTGGTGGACAACCGCGGCGGGGCCGGCGGCAACCTCGGGGCGGCTGCGGTGGCCCGCGCGGCGCCGGATGGATACACGGTGCTCATGGGCACCGTGGCCACCCACGCCATCAATCCGGCGCTCTACACCAAGATGCCCTATGACCCGGTGAAGGATTTCGCCCCGGTGTCGCTGCTGGTGAACGTGCCCAATGTGGTGATCGTCCACCCCTCCCTGAACGTGAAGACCACGGGCGAGCTGATTGCGCTGCTGAAGGCCAATCCGGACAAATATGAATATGCCTCGTCCGGCGTCGGCACGCCGCTGCATCTGTCGGGCGCGCTGTTCGAGAGCATGGCGGGGGTCAATATGGTGCATGTGCCCTACAAGGGCGCCGGCCCGGCCATGCTGGACCTGGTGGGCGGGCAGGTGAAGGTCATGTTCGACAATCTGCCCTCCGCCATCGGCCAGATCCGCAAGGGCGCGGTGGTGGGCTTGGCCATCACCACCAAGGAGCGCTCCCCCGCCGCCCCGGACCTGCCCACCGTGTCGGAATCCGGTCCGCCCGGCTATGAGACCTACAGCTGGAACGCCATCTTCGCGCCCGCGGGCACCCCCATGGCGATCATTGATACGCTGGCCTTGGCGGGCGCGCAGGCGGTGGCCGATCCCGAAGTGAAGGCCAAGCTGGCGGATTTGAGCGCCGTCACCGTCGGCAGCACGCCCGCGCAATTGTCGGACCATGTGAAGGCGGAACTGGCCAAATGGGCGCCGGTGGTGAAGGCATCGGGGGCCTCCATCTCGGAGTGAGGCAAGCGGCGTGACACAACCGGCGGCCGTCGCCTTGCGATGGCCGCCGCGTTACACCGTTCCGGGCGCCAGACGTGTCCCGCAATCGGCCCGGTCCAGTCACAGCTGGCGCGCGCGAGTGTGATTTCCCGGTCCGCTCGCCGGCGTGCAGACTGCTGGCATGGGGATGTGACCGCCCAGACGGCCACCGCCCCCCTGGTGATATTGGGCGCAGCGGCATGGCAGGTTCGGCGCAAGCGAGAGGGCAGGGCGATGGCCGTTCGCTCCGGCGGTCGGTCCCCTTGGCGACCTTGGCCGCAGGGCTCCTGCTGTTGGCGGGTGGACATGGCGCCATGGCCCGGCCCAACACGACCACCCTAAGCTGCGCCGCGGCGGGCGCCCTGGTGGCCCGCGCCGGCGGCATCGTTCTGGACACCTCGTCCACCACCTTTGATCGCTTCGTCCACGATCGCCGCTTCTGCCTGCCCGATGAGGCGCTGAGGCCGGCCTTTGTGTCCACGCGCGACACGCCGCAATGCTTCATCGGCTACACCTGCTATGAGCCGGAGCGGGGGCATTGGCAGTGGTGAGAGCCGCCGCGCCCGTCGGGCTGCGCTACGGTGCATATGGTTTCGGCCCCGCGGCTTTGGGGCTATGGTCCGCCCCGCCGCCCCTGGCGGGACGACGTGACAGGCTTTGGGAGAGGTTCATGGGGAAGATTGTGCGCCAGGCCGCGGCGGCATGTGTGGCCAGCGTTGCGCTGCTGCCGGCGGCGGCTCTGGCTTTGCCGGCCAGCACCCAGATGACCTGCACCCAGGCGGCCCTGCTGGTGCGCACCGGCGGCGCTGTGGTGCTCGCCACCTCGCCCACCACCTATGATCGCTATGTGACCGGCCGGGCCTATTGCCCCGCGGACCAGGGCACCGAGCCCGCCTGGGTGCCCACGCGCACCACGGCACAATGCTTTGTGGGCTACACCTGTTTCGATCTCACCCGCGATCGCCGCTAGAGCGTTCTTGCGCGAAGCCGATCCCAGTTCGCGTAAAGAAAACGCGGTAAAACAAGGTGATAGGGGATTTCACCGAGTCAGATAAACGGGGAAATACCCTAGCGGTCACCAAGCGCGGCCCACACGGGGGCGCAGCCTCTCGCCGCAACCCGGGGCGTCGTCGTCGATCTGCCATGTGCAGGCTCTAAGGTTGCGTTTCAGCGTTGCCGCACCGTCGGCCCGGAACGCCCCTCAGGGCCATCGGGATGGGGGCTGTCGGGCACTGCTGGCGCAACGGAGCCCGGCTTGCTGGGGCTCCACCCTTCACGCGGCGACACGTGGCGCTCGCGTGTCCTCTTTTCGTCCCGCAGAGCGTCGGCAGCCTGATTTTGAACCGGTCGAAATCAATTCCCGCCAACGCTCCGCGCGAGGTCTCAGATCCGCGCCACCCGACGGTCGCGCCGACGGTCCTGCACCGGCTGATAGGCCATGCGGGCATGCTGGGTGCAATAGGGCAGGCCCGACACGCTGCGTCCGCCGCAGAAGTAGAAGGACTCCGTCCCGGGCTCGCCCAGCGGCCAGCGGCAGGTGGCTTCGGTCAGGTTCATGATGGTGCAGCGCTGGCCGATGGCCAGCACATTGTTGGACTGCTGCGGCGCCGGTGCGGGCGCAGGCGCGCTCTCCACCAAAGCGTCGAGGGCAGGGGCGAGCGCGGTGTTGCCGTGCGTCGCCGGGCGGTTGGGGGCTTGCGGCCGTTGTGGGGCCGGTGCCTCCGGACGCGCGGTCTTGCGCGGCCGTGCAGCCACGGCGGGGGACTTCGCCCGCCCCGACAGGCCCAGACGGTGGACCTTGCCGATCACCGCATTGCGGGTGATGCCGCCGAGTTCTCCTGCGATCTGGCTGGCGGACAAACCCTCGCCCCAGAGCTTCTTCAAGAGTTCGACGCGCTCGTCGTTCCAGCTCATCGCTCACCTCCTTGGCTGCCTCATCGCAATCCCCAGCCGCACCCGAAACGCGCGAGCCGCGCGCGGGAAAAGGGGATCCGACGCCACTTGGGAACGGTGCCGCACGACATCTCGTGTCCGGCGAGGAGCAACCTACAATATGAGGCGTGCCTCGCGAAGACACAGAATCGTCTCTGCCTCTGTTTTCCCCAAGTCGTTGCAGATCCGTTAACCATCCAAGGCATGTTGACCCCGCGCCGACGATCATTAGAATCGATCGCGAGGGGCTGCTCCCGTGAGCGGCCTTTTTCCGTTTCTCCCAGGGCATCGCGTTGTGCGGTGCCTCCATCCACCCTCTCAAGGAGGGGTCCGTGATCAGCCCCGTTCTCCCGACCTACGCGCGCATCAACCTGGAATTCGAGCGGGGGGAGGGCTGCTGGCTCATCACCACGGATGGCCGACGCTTTCTGGACTTTACCGCCGGCATTGCGGTGAACATCCTCGGGCACGCCAATCCGTATCTGGTGGAAGCTCTGACCGCGCAGGCCCAGAAGCTGTGGCACATCTCCAATCTGTTCCGCATTCCCGGCGGCGAGCGTCTGGCGCGGCGGCTGACGGAGGCGACCTTCGCCGACACGGTGTTCTTCACCAATTCCGGTGCGGAAGCGCTGGAGGCGGCCATCAAGACGGCGCGCAAGTATCACTATGTCTCCGGCGCGCCGGAGCGGCAGCGCATCATCACTTTTGAAGGCGCCTTCCACGGCCGCACCCTGGCGACCATCGCCGCCGGCGGCAATGCCAAGTATCTGGAAGGCTTCGGCCCCGAGATGCCCGGTTTCGACCAGGTGCCGTTCGGCGATCTGGAGGCGGTGAAGGCGGCCATCGGGCCGGAGACCGCCGCCATCCTGATCGAGCCGGTGCAGGGCGAGGGCGGCGTGCGGGTGCCGCCGGCGCAATTCATTGCCGGCCTGCGGGCGCTGTGCGACGAACATGGCCTGCTCCTGGTGCTGGACGAAGTGCAGAGCGGCGTCGGCCGCACGGGCAAATTGTTTGCCCACGAATGGACGGGCATCACCCCCGACATCATGGCCGTGGCCAAGGGCATCGGCGGCGGCTTTCCCATGGGCGCGTGCCTGGCCACCGAAGAGGCGGCCAAGGGCATGACGGTCGGCACCCATGGCTCCACCTATGGCGGCAATCCGCTGGCCATGGCGGTGGGCAATGCGGTGCTGGACAAGGTGCTGGAGCCAGCATTCCTGGAGCATGTGAACCAGGTGTCGCTGCGCTTCACGCAATTGCTGGCCGGCGTCAAGGATCGCCATCCGCGGGTGATCGCCGAGGTGCGTGGCCAGGGGCTGCTGATGGGCTTGCGTGCCCATGTGCCGGCGGCCGATCTGGTGGTGGCGCTGCGGGAAGAGGGGCTGCTGGCCCCCGGCGCCGGCGACAATGTGGTGCGCCTGCTGCCGCCGCTGGTGGTGAGCGAAGAGGAAGTGGGCATTGCGGCCGAAAAGATCGAGGCGGCGTGCCGGCGGATCGAGGACGGCCTCGCAGCCGCGCCGGTAAAGGGGGCCGCAGAATGATCGGGAATGGTGTGCGTCATTTTCTCGACCTGTCGGATATCGACGCGGCCGATCTTCGGCGGGTCATCGATCTCTCCAAGGACCTGAAGGCGCAGCGCAAGGCGGGCCAGGAGGAAAAGCCTTTGGCCGGCAAGTCGCTGGCCATGGTGTTCGACAAGCCCTCCACCCGCACCCGGGTGTCGTTCGATCTGGCCATGCGCCAGCTGGGCGGCGATCCGATCATGCTGACGGGGGCGGAAATGCAGCTGGGCCGCGGCGAATCCATCGCCGACACGGCGCGCGTGCTGTCGCGCTTCGTGGATGCGATCATGATCCGCATCCTCAGCCATGACGATCTGGTGGAATTGGCCCGCCATGCCACGGTGCCGGTCATCAACGGCCTCACCCGCATCTCTCATCCCTGTCAGGTGATGGCGGACGTGCTCACGTTCGAGGAGCACAAGGGCCATATCCAGGGGCGCAAAGTGGCGTGGACCGGGGATGCCAACAATGTGCTCGCCTCCTGGGTGCATGCGGCGGAGCGCTTTGATTTCGCGTTGAACGTGGCCTCTCCCAAGGAGCTGTCGCCGCGCCAGGCGCTGAAGGAATTCGTCAAGCGCACCAAGGCCAATGTGCGCTTCATGCGCGATCCCGAGGAAGCGGTGGAGGGGGCGGATTGCGTCGTCACCGACACCTGGGTGTCCATGGGCGACAAGGAGGCGGAGCGCCGCCACAACCTGCTCAAGCCCTATCAGGTCAATGCGGCGCTGATGGCCCGCGCGGCGCCGGGCGCGGTCTTCATGCACTGCCTGCCGGCCCACCGCGGCGAGGAAGTGACCGACGAAGTCATGGATGGCCCGCAGTCCGTGGTATTCGACGAGGCGGAAAATCGGCTGCATGCGCAGAAGGGCATCCTTGCCTGGTGCCTCGACAAGGCCCACCTGTGAGCCTCGGCCGGCGCCTCGCGGTGCGGGCCCGCCTCCAGCGCCTCGGCGGATCCACCGCGGGGCGCGGCCGGCGATCCTTCTGACGCGGCCGCCGGATCTTGAATCTGGCTGCGCCTTGAAACAGCGGAGCCCCCATGGGTGAAGAGGCCAGATCCCCCCGGCAAGATCCGGAGGACGATTGCGTCACGCCATTCCAGGTGGATGCGCTGGATGTGCGCGGCCGGGTGGTGCGTCTGGGCACCAGCCTCGACGAGGTGGTGGCCCACCACACTTATCCCGCCAGCGTGAAGCGGGTGATCGGCGAAGCGGTGGTGCTCACCACCTTGCTGGGCTCGTCGCTGAAGTTCGAGGGGCGCTTCATCCTCCAGACCCAGACCGATGGGCCAGTGGACATGGTGGTGGTGGACTTCGTCACCCCGGACAAGATCCGCGCCTATGCCCGCTTCGATGCGGACGCCGTGGCTGAGGCCGAGCGCGGCAATACCGCCACCCCCGCCGTGCTGCTGGGCCGGGGCCATCTGGCCATGACCATCGATCAGGGCATCTCCACCAACCGCTACCAGGGCGTCGTGGCGCTGGATGGGGGCGGACTGGAAGAGGCGGCGCACGAATATTTCCGCCAGTCCGAGCAGATCCCCACCCGCGTGCGTCTGGCCGTGGGCGAGGAGATCCGTCCCGGCGGCGAAGCGTCGGCCTGGCGCGCCGGCGGTCTGCTGATGCAGTTCCTGCCGCCGGAAGCCGGCCGCGCCGCCCAGGGCGACCTGCATCCCGGCGATGCGCCGGAGGGCGCCGCCTTCCACCAGGTGGCGGAGGACGATGCCTGGACCGAGGCGCAAGCCCTGGTGGCGACGGTGGAGGACGTGGAACTGATCGACGCGTCCGTGTCCGGCGAGCAATTGCTGTTTCGCCTGTTCCATGAGCGCGGCGTGCGGGTGTTTGCCACCCAGCCTTTGGTCGCCCAATGCTCCTGTTCCCGTGAGCGGGTGGCTGGGGTGCTGGCCAGCTTTTCCCAGGAGGAGCGGCGCGACATGATCCAGGACGACGGGCGCGTGAGCGTCACCTGCGAATTCTGTGGCCGCAGCTATGGCTTTGCCGCCGAAGAGGTGTTGGGCCACGCGGACTCCTGAGGGCCGAGGGGTGGCCCCGTCGGTTCCACGGATTGCGCTGGCGGTGCAATTTTACATCCATGGGGTCTTCCCGCGCGCGCCGTGAGGCTTTAGGAGCCTCTCCGGAGGGGCTTGCAACGGAGAGCACCGTGGCCAGGTCTTACGTGTCCGAGGCGGATCTTCTGGCGGCGGTGCGGGCCTTTGCCCAGGACCGTCTGATGCAATGCGCCGCGCAGATTGATGCGCAGGATGGCTTTCCCGATGGGCTGGTGGCGGAACTGGCGCAGTTGCGACTTCTGGCCCTGGACGACCTCGGCGACGGCGGTGCCGCTCTGGACGTTCCCGCCCGCACCCGCCTGTTGATCGCCATTCTCGAACAGCTGGCCCAGGTGTCCCCGGCGGTGGCCAAGCATGTGATGGACCAGAATTTCGGCGCCGTCGGCATGCTGCGGACCTATGGCTCCGCGGCGCTGAAGGCGACCTATCTGCCGAAGATCCAGGCGGGCGAGCTGCAACTGGCCTTCGGCATGACCGAGCCGCAATCCGGCTCCGACGTGCATCGCTTCACCACCCGCGCCACCCCCACCGCCGATGGCGGCGTGATGCTGGAGGGGGTGAAGGACTGGATCACCGGCGCCGCGTCGCGCCAGCTGCATCTGGTGGTGGCCAAGGCGCCGGCCAGCGAGGAGATCGGCCTGTTCCTGGTGGACCGCACCCAGCTGGCGGCCGGCGCCGTGGTCTGCGACGGGCGGAAGGAAAAGCTGGGGCTGCGGGGCCTGGGCGAATATCGCGTCACCTACGCGCAAGTCCCCGTGCCGGCGGAGCATGTGGTGGTGCCGTGCGGCCCGCATGGCCTGCACAAGGTGATGGCGCAATATGATTTCAAGCGCTGCGGGCAGGCGGCGATCGCGCTCGGCCTGTCGCGGGCGGCGCTGGCGGCCGCGTACAGGTATCTGGCGGCGCGCCATCCCATGCCCCACGGCCGCCTGGCCTTCGAGACCGCGGAATTTGCCTGCGCGGAGATCTATACCCAGATCCAGGCGGCCGAGCAGGTCACCCTCTGGGCCGGCCAGGCGCTCGCCGCGGGGGATGAGAGCGGCGTGCCCAGCAGCGTGGCCAAGATCACCGCCACCGAGGCGGCGGTGGCCATCACCAATGCGGCGGCGCAATTGTGTGGCGCCAACGGCCTGTCGGACGCGCTGCCCATTGCCCGGCTGATGCGCGATGCCCGCATGCTGACCGTGGCCGGCGGCACCACGGAGACCATGAAGCTGACCATCGCCAAGCATCTGCCGAAGCTGCTGGCGGCCAGCGCCGGGTTCGCGTGAGCAGCGCCCTCAGCGCGACCAGAAGCGCGGCATCACCAGCACCAGAACGGTGACGATCTCCAGCCGCCCCAGCAGCATGGCGAGGGTGAGGATCGCCACCGCCGGATCGCTGAGGTGGCTGTAATTGCTGGCCGGGCCGATCACCGGGCCGAGCCCCGGCCCCACATTGGACAGGCAGGCGATGGCGGCGGAAAAGGCCGTGCGCAGATCCAGCCCCAGGGCACTCAGGGCCACGCCGACCACGGCGAAGGTGGCGATGTAGAGGAAGATGAAGCCCAGCACCGAGGCCACCACGTCGTCGGCCACCGGCGCGCCGCCGTAGCGGATGGGGAACAGGCCGTTGCGGTAGGAAATGCGCTTGAGATGCTGCCGCACGGCCTTCATGGCGATGAGCAGGCGCAAGGTCTTCATGCCGCCGGAGGTGGAGCCGGTGCAGCCGCCGAGGAACATCAGCACGAAGAACAGGGCGTCCGACAAAGGACCCCAATTGGTATAATCCACCGACATGAAGCCGGTGGTGGAGATGATCGACGCCACCGTGAACAGCGCCCCGCGCAGGGCCACCTCGCCCTGGGCGACCCCCTGGAACACCTGCTGCAGGAAGGAGGCGACGGTGAAAGCGGCCACGATGGCGAAGAACAATCGCACTTCCGGATTGCGGAACAGCCGCCACACATCGCCGCTCAGGACGCGCACATAGAGCGGGAAGGGCAGGCTGGCCGCGAGCATGAAGACGATGGCCACATAGTCCACCGCCGGGTCGGCGAACACGCCGATGGAGGAATCGGAATTGGCAAAGCCGCCGCTGGACACCGTGGACAGGCCCAGCGTGAGGGCATCGAACAGGCCCAGCCCCGCCAGCAGATAGCCGATGGTGCAAGCCACCGAGAGCACGCCATAGGCGATGAGCAGCCCCTTGGCCACGGCGCCGGCCCGCGGCAGGAATTTCTCGGAGCGGTCGGAAGATTCGGTGCGGAACAGCTGCATGCCGCCGATGCTCAGCGCCGGCAGCACGGCGATGGCGATGACCACGATGCCGATGCCGCCGAACCAGTGCAGCATGGCCCGCCACAGCAGGATGCCCGGGGCCATGCTGTCCAGCCCGGTCATCACGCTGGCGCCGGTGGTGGTGAGGCCGGACACGCTCTCGAAGAGCGCATGCACCAAGCTCAGATGCGGCGGCCCCCAGATCAATGGCAGAGTGGCGAAGACGGACAGCACCACCCACACCGAGGTGGTGAGCAGGAAGGCCTGGCGCAGATCGAGCCGCGGCACGCTGGCGCCCCGCCCGGAGACCGACAGCAGCACGCCGACAAAAACGGTGATGGCCGCCGAGCCCACAAACGCCCCCTGGCCGCCGGACCCGGCGCGGAAATCCGCCAGCGCGGGCAGCAGCATGCTGACGCCGAGAATGGTCAGCAGCGTGCCCAGGGTGGCCGCGATCGGACGGAGGTCGAGCGCCGGCGTGGCCTCCGTCTGGACCCGCGCGGCTTTGGCCAGTGTCATGGGGGCGACAGCTTCAGTT
The DNA here is from genome assembly GCA_965227945.1 of Azorhizobium sp. Lineage (GTDB taxonomy): Bacteria > Pseudomonadota > Alphaproteobacteria > Rhizobiales > Xanthobacteraceae > Azorhizobium. The sequence continues at coordinate 2,727,914 of CBDDGQ010000006.1, forward strand.
CAGGACGCGAGGCATGTGGGGAATATCGAGCGAGAAGGCGGGAATCTCCACGGAAAACGCCTCACCCGTCTCGGTCTGCATGTCGTAGTGCCCGCTCATGATGCCGGTGACGGTGGAGAGCGGAACGCCGCTGGTATATTCGAAGCGCCCGCCGGGCGGAAGCACCGGCTCCTCGCCCACCACGCCGGCGCCATGGACCTCTTCCACCTGGCCGTTGGCGTCCGTGATGACCCAGTGCCGCGCCTTCAGTTGCACCGTCTCGCGGCCAAGATTGGTGACCTCGATGGTGTAGGCCCAGAAATGCCGGCCGTGCTCCGGCTCCGACCGTTCCGCCACATAGCGCGGCGTCGCGGTGACCTGGATCTTCCGCGTGATCGCCCGATACATGCCTCTTCCGCCTCCCCCAAGCCCTGAGCGGGCCATGAGGCGCAGTGAACCCGCCAAACGCCCGGCGTGCAATGGGAACGTTGCGCGATCCGGCGGCTCAGTTCAGCGCAGGCGCCAGCAGGGCGGGTGGCGGCGGCAGCATGTCGTCAAGCTTGCGCTTCATCTCGTCTTGCGACAGGGGCGGCGGTGGGGGCGCGACGCGGGAGCCGAACAGGGTGGTGGGATGGGTCAGCGCGGGGACGCAGAACACCAGCCCCAGCACCAGGGCCTGCACCGCCAGATAGGGCGCCAGCGCCGCTAGCATGGCGCGCAGGGGCGCCGGGCCCTTCAGCAGATCCCGCGTGACCACCAAGGCATAGCCCATGGGCGGCAGCAGGAAGCTCATCTGCAAGGTCAGCAGGATCATCACCGCCACCCAGGTGGCGTCCTGCACCTTGACCAGCAGCGGCGGCACCAGGATGGGCACGATCACGAAGACGATCTCGAAAGCATCCAGCACCAAGGCGCAGGCGGCCAGGGTGGCCAGCACCACCAGCGCCGCCACCGCGTCGCCGCCGGGCAGAAGGGCGATCAGGTCGGCGATCAGCCGGTCGGTGCCGAACAGGCGGAACACCAGGGTCAGCGTGGTCGCCGCCGCCAGCAGCGCGAACAGGGCGCCTGTCATGCGCATGGCCGCATCCAGCAGCGGTCCGATAGAGGCGCGGTCGAGGTGGCCGCTGACGAGCCCGGCGATGAACAGCACCAGCGCGCCGCAGGCCGCCGCTTCCACCGGATAGACATAGCCCAGGGTGACGGAGGCCAGCAGTCCGCCGACGAACGGCACCACCAGGGCGCTGATGAGCATGTCCGTCCGCCGCAGCGGGGCATGCGGCGGGCGCACCACGAGCCGGCCGCGGCGCCGCCAGGCAAAGGCGGTCACCGCCAGGGCGCCCAGCACGAACATCAGCGCCGGCAGCAGCGCGCCCTGGAACACGTCCTGGGTATTGATGACACGCCCGGTGCGGCCGCTGATGTTGAGGGCGATGGAATGGGCGTTCAGCATGGCATCGCCCAACAGGATCAGCACCAGCGACGGCGGGATCACCACGCCCAAGGTCGCCGCGGTGGCGGTCACCGCCTGCACGGCGGCCAGCGGCATGTGCCGGGCGCGCATTTCCGGGGCGATGGTGCGGGCCAGCGCCATGGCGCTCGCCCCCACCGATCCGTTCATCGGCCCCAGCAGGGCGCCGATGACGATCCCCACCGCCGGCGCGCTGGCATCGGAGCGGGGCAGAAGGGCGATGCCGGTGCGGAACAAGGCGCCCGCCACCGGCAGCCGGTTCATCAACAGCCCCATGAGCACGAACAGCGGCAGCGCCTGGAGCAGGTCGTTGCTCATGAGGTCGATGATGCGGGCCGGCAAGGCGGCCCACAGATGCAGCTCGATCACCCCGCAGGCGAACCCCACCAGCAGGCCGAACACCGCCACCGCCATCAGCACCACCACATTGGGCAGCCCGGTGAACACCGTGCCCCAGCCGATCAGCACCAGGAGGAAGAGGCCGAAGGCGCTCATGGGTGGAATGCGTCCGCCCGGTCGGTGGTCAGGTCGAGCGCCGCCACGTCCAGCACCGCCTGGAGGAAGGCCAGCAAGGCCAGCAGCCACATGGCCGATTTCACCAGGAAGAAGCCGGGATTGTAGGTCTCGGGGAAGGACTCCAGCCCATGCACCGACTGCACCACCATGCCGGCGCCAGCGGCCATCAGCCAGAGCGACCAGGGCAGCAGCCCCACCGCCGCGCCGATGCGCGCCAGGCGGGCGCGGGTGGCGGGGGCAAAGCGGTGGGCGAACAGATCGCTGGCCAGATGCGCCCGCGCCCGGGTGGCTGCGGTCACCGCCGCCGCCACATAGAGCGCGAACAGCCATTGGCCGAGATCGTTGGCTTCGCGGCTGTAGCCTTTCAGCACGTCGCGCAGCGGCCATTGCAGAAACAGCAGCAGGCACACCGGCAATATCAGCCAGCGCGCCGCCCGCAGAATGGCTGCGAGGGCGGTCGACACCGCTGCCGCTGTGTGGACCCACATGGCGTTCCGTCCCCCGCCGCGCTGGCGCGCAGTCTGGCTGGGACGGTAGCGTTTAACCGTGAATTGTCCAGGGGGGTCAAAGGGGTGACGGGCCGCCCGCAGCGGGCGACCCGGATGGCCTCAGACCGCCTTCAGCGCCTGGGTGATGTCGGCAATGAGATCGTCGGGATGCTCCAGGCCGACCGAGAGCCGTACCAGCCCGTCGGAAATGCCCATCTGCGCCCGCGCCTCGGGGGTGAAGCGCTGGTGGGTGGTGGTGGCCGGATGGGTCAGCAGGCTCTTGGCATCGCCCAGATTGTTGGAGATGCGGATCACCTGCAACGCATTGGCGAAGCGGAACGCGCCGTCCTTGCCGCCGGCGACCACGAAGGTCACCAGCGTGCCGCCGCCGGTCATCTGCCGCCGGGCGAGGTCCGCCTGGGGATGATCGGCGCGGAAGGGATAGAGCACCTTCTCCACCTTGGGCGCCGTGGCCACCACGTCGGCCAGCGTCGCGGCGGTGGCCTGCGCCCGCGCGACGCGCAGCCCCAGCGTCTCCAGGCCCTTCAGCAGCACCCAGGCGTTGAACGGCGAGATGGAGGGGCCGGTCTGGCGCAGGAAGGTTTGCAGATGGTCGGTGACGAACTGCTGCGAGGCCAAAACCACGCCGCCCAGGCACCGGCCCTGGCCGTCGATATGCTTGGTGGCCGAATAGACCACCACGTCGGCGCCCAGCGCGAACGGCTTCTGCAACAGCGGGGTGGCGAACACATTGTCGACGATCAGCATGGCACCGGCGGCATGGGCGATGTCCGCCACGGCGCGGATATCGATGATCTCCAGCGTCGGATTGGTGGGGCTTTCCAGGAAATAGACCTTGGTGTTCGGCCGGGCGGCGGCCTTCCAGGCCTCCAGGTCGGTACCGTCCACTAAGGTGGTCTCGACGCCGTAGCGGGGCAGGAAATCTTCCAGGATCCAGCGGCACGAGCCGAACAAAGCGCGCGCCGCCACCACATGGTCGCCGGCCTTCAATTGGCACAGCAGGGAGGCATTCACCGCCGCCATGCCGGAGGCGGTGGCGCGGGCGGCCTCGGCCCCGTCCAGCAGCGCCATGCGCTCCTCGAACATGGCGGTGGTGGGATTGCCGTAGCGGGAATAAACGAAGCCGGGATCCTCGCCCTTGAAGCGCGCCTCACAGGCTTCCGCGCTGTCATAGACGAAGCCCTGGGTGAGATAGAGCGCCTCCGAGGTCTCGCCATAGGGCGAACGGGTGGTGCCGCCATGGACGAGCAGCGTCTCGGAATGCAAAGTGGAGGGGTCCGGCGGAACGAATTTGGGTGCCACGGTCATGAAGCCTTCCAGCGGCCGAGGATGCGTGACCGGAAGGCATGCCAAACGCCGGCATGCGTGCGGACCCATCACGTTCCCCGGCCTTTTAGCGATGTTGTTTAACGTGGCAGCAAGCCGGCCGGGCTCAAATTCACCACGAGTGGCCGGCAGTTAAAGCCCTCGGCACCTTGGCGTCAAGGGAAGCGTCCGTTAAAACGAACGACTTGAGCGGAAGCGGAGTGAAGCGTGGCCGAACAGTTGAGAGCAGGCATTCTTCCGGCGCAGGCCATTGCGGCCCTGGCGGCCGAAGGCAGCATCGCCACGCGCCGTCCGCTGGATGACGACCAGATCCAGCCGGCGAGCCTGGATTTGCGGCTGGGGCGCAGCGCCTGGCGGATCCGCGCCAGTTTCCTCCCCGGTGCCGGCATCACGGTGAAGGACCGCCTGGCGGATCTCGCCCTGCACAAGCTGGACCTGGCCGATGGCGCGGTGTTGGAGACCGGCTGCGTCTATCTGGTGCCTTTGTTCGAGAAGCTGCGGCTGCCGGCGGATGTGGCGGCCTCCGCCAATCCGAAAAGCTCCACCGGCCGGCTGGACGTGTTCACCCGCGTCATCGCCGACGGGGCCCGCGCCTTCGATGCCATCCCCATGGGCTATGAAGGCCCGCTCTATCTGGAAATCTCGCCGCGCACCTTCCCCATCCTGGTGCGCACCGGCTCGCGCCTGTCGCAGGTGCGGTTCCGGCGGGGGATCTCGCGCCTGTCCGACCTGGAACTGCTCACCCTCCAGAAGGAGCAGCGTCTGGTGGATTCCGATGCGCCGGACGTGGCCGGCGGCGGCATCGCTTTGGGCGTGGATCTGGCGGGGGACGCCTGGAACGGCCTGCTGGGGTTCCGCGCCAAGAAGCACACCGGGGTGGTGGACGTCGATCGCCGCGCCAGTCTGGATGTGGAGGACTTCTGGGAGCCGCTGCGGGTGCGCGGGGCGGCCGCCTTGGTCCTGGATCCGGACGCTTTCTATATTCTGGCCTCCCGCGAGGCGGTGCATGTGCCCCCGGATCAGGCGGCCGAGATGGTGCCGTTCGATCCGCTGGTGGGCGAGTTCCGCGTCCATTATGCCGGCTTCTTCGATCCGGGCTTCGGCCATGCGGCGGCCGGCGGCATGGGCGCGCGGGCGGTGCTGGAGGTGCGCTCGCGGGAGGTCCCCTTCATCCTGGAGCACGGCCAGACCGTGGGCCGGTTGGTCTATGAGCGCATGGCGGCGCGGCCCGACCAGCTCTATGGGGAGGGGCTGGGCTCCAATTACCAGGGGCAGGGCCTGAAGCTGTCCAAGCACTTCCGGCCGTTTGCCGTCGGCGGCTGATCGACGGAACGCCGCCGTCAGGCGGCCTGTTTTTCCGGAGGGGGCTTTTCCGCCGCCACCGGCGGCGCGGCCCCAGGGGCCGTGGATGGCGGGTTGAGCACGGTGCGCAGGTCCGCCAGCGGCTGCAGAATGGCATCGGAAAACGCCAGATAATCGGCCACGAACGGCAGCAGCCGGCGGGTGGCCTCGTCGGCGCTGCGCCCCAGCGCGGCGGACACCGCCGCCTCCAGCTGCGGGGCATTGGTGACGTCGGCGGTGGGCGCGGCGGTTCCCAGCGCCAGGTCGAAGCCCAGCAGCGTGCGCGAGCGCGCCGCTTCCAGCACGGTGACGATCTCCTCCGGCGGCGACAAGGCGGCCAGCCGCTGGGCCGCATCCTCCAGCAGCGCCAGATAGGTGGTGAGCACGTCGAGGGTGGAGACCAGATTCACGACATCGCCGGCCCCCCGATAGCCCAGGGCGGATTCCGCATCCAGTTGCGGCAGCCGGTCCATCACCGGACGCATTTCCCAGGCCAGCACGCTGACGGATTCCCGCTTCTCGCCCCGCGGCCACCAGCCGGCGAAGGCGGAGCGGCAGCGGCCCACCATGGTCTTGACCTGGCTCATCACTTCGTCGCTGCCATAGATGGGCAGCACCAGATAGGAGACCACCAGGGCCACCACGGCGCCGATGGCGGTTTCATAGATGCGCGAGATCATGCCATCGGCGCCCAGCCCGGTGACCAGATGCAGCCCCACCACCACCGACAGGCCGGTGGCGGCGGAGGCGATGTCGTAGCGATCGCGCAAGGTCAGGAGGCCCACCACCTGGCCGATCAGGCACAAGGCGGCCAGCGGCCAGACGGTCTGCTCGAAGCCATAGACGGTGACGATCCCCACCAGCACCCCGAGCACGGTGCCCCAGGTGCGGTAGCGCACCCGCACATAGGTTTCGCCCAGGCTGTTCCCCAGCACGAACATCACGGTCATGGTCGCCCAATAGGCGTGATCGAGGCCGACCATGAGGTCGAGGCTGGTGGTGATGGTGGTGGCCACCAGCGCCTGGAGCGCCACCCGCATGGCCGGGGAGGCACCCGGCGCGTCGGGCAGCGCGGGCGGGGCGGCCTTGGGCTGGGTCGGCGGCGAGAAATCCGCGAGATTCTGCGCCACCGGGCGATCCAGGTGAAATTTCTCCAGACCGCGAATGAGCAACGCCAGGCGCTCGAACGCGGTGACCGCCCGCAACAAGGTGAGCTGGATCTGCGGCTCCAGGTCGTCGGCCGAGGCGGCGCGGCGCAGGCGCGCCAGGGCATCCTCGATGCGCTGGTCGCCAGTGGCCGGGCCGACGCCGATCTGGTCCAAGTGGCGCGCCACCTCTTCCGCCATGGCGGCGACGGGCGCGCTCCAGGCGTTGACGTCCGATGTGGCGCGGCGCACCGCAGGGATGCAATCGCGGAGCAGCTGCGTGGCGACGCGCAGCCGATAGACGTGGGTGCGCACCGCCTCCACCCAGGCGCGGGCGTCGGGATCCTCCGACGTCGCGGTGAGAAGCGCCACCCGCACCCGCACCCGCAGCCGGTTCAGCATGGTGTCGGCGGGCATGGGGGCAGCCTGGCCGGTGCGCATGGCATCGGCGAACAGCCGCAGATAGTCACCGACCCCCTGCACCGCATCCACCACCGCATCGTTATAGGCCTGCATGGCGCTGGGGCGGAACGGCGACAGGCGGATGAGGGCGGTGATGACAAACCCTTCCGCCGCCGCCAGCAAGAGCCAGAGCGCCTGGACGTGGGTGGGCCGAAGGATCGCCTCCACGGTGGCGATGATGATGAGCGCCAGGCCAAGCCGCTGCCCATCCATGCCCCAGCGCCGCAAATACATGGCGACGAAGGACAATGGCACCAGCAGCAGCTTCAGGATCAGCGAGTTGATCTCATGGTCGCCGGGGCCGACCACCACCACCAGGACAAGGTAACATAAGACCACGCCGAAGATGCGGGCGAAGGTCTTGGCCTCGATGGCCACAGAGGCCGCGGGCGTGAAGGTGATGAGTACCGACGCGGTGATGGCCCCGGTCATGGGAAACACCACGTCGAGATTGAGGGCAAAGTGCCGCGACGTGGCCACGCCCACCAGGATGATGACCACATAGGCCAGCGCCAGATGGAAGGCGCGCATGCGATCGATGCCGCCGGGATCATGGTCGTCGAGCCAGGCCCCCAGGCGCTGCAGAGCCGGAGTCTCCTCGGGAAGGCTTTGGAGGGAAGGTCTGAACTTCACCGCGCGCCCCTAGCTGTCCGGTTCCGCATTGTGCGGATGGGTTCATGGCCGCGGGAAAATGTCCAGAGCACGGCGGCGGCCGCCGTTATGAACCGCAAATCTGAACCGGAACCGTGCGTCGATGTCCTCCCGCCTGGGCGCGGTGGACCGGGCCGGGCCTAGCGGTAATAAGGCGGATAGCCCGGAATGCCGTAGCCGGGAATGGCATGGCCAGGGGCCCCATAAGCGGCGGGCCCATAGGGGGCGATGAACACCGGTGCTGCATAAACCGGCGCCACATATGCAGGAGCGACGTAGACCGGCGCGGCATAGGCCGGACCCGGGCCCACGGGGATGGTGGTCACGAAGATCTGTCCGGCCGGCGCCACGATATTGGCGCTGCGTCCGCCCACCGACTGCGCCGTCTGGTCCTGGATCAGCACATAGCCGCCGCGTTGGCCGAAATAATCCATCTGCCGCTGCTGGATCATGCTGTCATTGGCTTGGTTGATGGAATCATCGGCGCGGGAGGCCCCCGTCAGGCCGAGAGTGCCGGCGGCGAGGATGACCGCGAGCGCCAAGCCTCGCAGCGCAGTGACTGACATGGGTCCACTCCTCTTCGGCCCGGACACCGTTCCCGCACGCTGCCTCAGCGCGGAAGTCTCGCCGGACAACCTTGCGGGGGGCTGACCCGGCGCCGGTGTGAGCAGAGTGGACAGCAAGGGTGACGCCATCAAGGCGCCCCATGGCTGCGCCTGTCCCGCTTAAGGCGGGCCAGCGACAACAGAGGAGCGCTCCGGGCACGCGGGGGCGCCCGGAGCGTCAGGGACTTAGCGATATAATGGCGCGTAGCCGGGCGCCACATAGGTCGGCTCGCCATAGCTCGCCGGGGTCTGCACCACATAGGCCGGGCCGGCCGGCACGTAGACCTGCGGGGCCGGCACCACCATGGTGGAATTGCGCCCACCCACCGCCTGCGAGTTCTGATCCTGAATGATCATGTAGCCGCCGTGGCGACTGAGGTAGTCCATCTGGCGCTGACGGATCATGCTGTCATTCACCTGATTGATGGAATCGTCCGCGGACGCGGCGACGGACAGGCCGGCGGCGCCGGTGGCCAGGGCCAGGGCGAAGACGGCAGTGCGCATAAGATTGGCCTTCATCGGGATTCTCCTTTGCTGTGCCCCTGCGCTTTGCAGCGAGCGGGCGCGCTGAGATGGGTGCCGATGCGAGGGCGTTTCCGCTCACATGAGACCCAGGGGTGTGCAGGGGCAGGGGGATCACCTCACCAGTCCTCTGTCCGGGCACAGACGCACTTCACCAACGTGGGTCTGCGGATTTGGTTTCCTGGGGCGGGAGCGGTCCCGCAGGTGCTTGCGGGCCGGCGACGGGGCGGCTAAGCGGTGGCCACCGCCGCGGCGCCGCCCGGCCGGCGGCAGGGCCGGAGGTCATATGGGGATCGAGAGCGCGCGGGTATCCGACCGCTACAAGGCGATGCTGCGCCATGGCGACATCCAGACCGATCCGGCGCAGCAGACCGTGGTTGCGGCCCTGGCCCAGCTGGAGATCGCCCTTCGGGAACGGGCGCTGGCCAAGAAGTCCTCGGCTTTGGGCTGGCTGTTCCACCGCCGCACGCCGCAGATGCCCCGCGGCCTCTACATCTACGGCCGCGTGGGGCGCGGCAAGACCATGCTAATGGACTTGTTTTTCGAGTCCCTCACCGGCCCAAGCAAGCGCCGGGCGCACTTTCACGAATTCATGGCCGATGTGCACGAGCGCATCCATGCCGAGCGCGAGGCCCAGAAGCGCGGCGAGCGCAAGACCGCCGATCCCCTCCTGCCGGTGGCGGCGGCGCTGGCGGCCGAGGCGCAGGTCCTGTGCTTCGACGAATTCCACGTCACTGATATTGCCGATGCCATGATCCTCGGCCGGCTGTTCCAGCGGCTGTTCGACGATGGTGTGGTGCTGGTGGCCACCTCCAACGTGGCGCCGCAGGACCTTTATGCGGGCGGGCTGAACCGGGCCCTGTTCCTGCCCTTCATCGCCATGATCCAGGAGAAGACCGAGGTGCTCGCGCTCGATGCGCGCACCGATTATCGCATGGAGAAACTGGACGGGCTGCCCACGTGGTACAGCCCGCTGGATGCGGCGGCCCATGCGGCCATCGATGCCGCCTGGCTGCGCTTGGCCGGGCCGGATGGCGGCAAGCCCTCGGAATTGCACATGAAAGGCCGGGTCATCCCGGTCCCGCGGGCGGGCCACGGGGCGGCGCGCTTCAGCTTTGCCGACCTGTGCGAGCACCCGCTGGGGGCCTCGGACTATCTGCGTCTGTCACGCACGTACCATACGCTGGTGCTGGAAGACATTCCCGCCCTCAACCCCGAGCGGCGCAACGAGGCCAAGCGCTTCATCACCCTCATCGACACGCTTTATGACAACAACGTCAAACTGATCGCCTCGGCCGCCACCGAGCCGGAGGGGCTCTATGTGGGGGCCGACGGCACCGAGGCGTTCGAATTCAACCGGACGGTGTCCCGGCTGCATGAAATGCGCTCGTCGGATTATCTCGCCCAGCCGCACGGTCGCGGCGACTCCGCAGCCAGCGGGGATGCCACGGGGCTTGTGGAAACCTGAGGTTTTCGGCCGCCGCGGGGACCGCAATTCTCAACTCCCGTTGCGAAAGGCTTATGCGCGGGAGTCTTGAACCCCTCTGCGGATGGGAGTAGTCAAGCCCCGCTCGGCCTTAGGCCGCTGTCTTTGCATCCGAGGATTTTGTCCCTCATGGCGCGCAGCAAGATTGCCCTGATCGGCGCCGGCCAGATTGGCGGCACGCTCGCGCTTCTGGCGGGGCTGAAGGACCTGGGCGACATCGTCCTGTTCGACGTGGCCGAAGGGATTCCCCAGGGCAAAGCGCTGGATCTGGCGGAACTGGCCCCCATGGCGGGCTTCGATGCGCGCCTTCTGGGCACCAATGCCTATGAGCATATTGCCGGCGCCGATGTGGTGATCGTCACCGCCGGCATCGCCCGCAAGCCGGGCATGAGCCGCGACGATCTCCTGGCGGTCAATCTCAAAGTCATGGAGCAGGCGGGGGCGGGAATCGCCAAATACACGCCCGATGCCTTCGTCATCTGCATCACCAATCCGCTGGACGCCATGGTGTGGGCGCTGCAACGGGCGTCGGGCCTGCCGCGGCCCAAGGTGGTGGGCATGGCCGGGGTGCTGGACAGCGCCCGCCTGCGCTTCTTCCTGGCGGACGAGTTCAATGTCTCGGTGGAAGACGTGACCGCCTTCGTGCTGGGCGGGCACGGCGACACCATGGTGCCGCTGCTGCGCTATTGCACGGTGGCCGGGATTCCGGTGCCTGATCTCATCAAGATCGGCTGGACCAGCCAGGAGCGCATCGACGCCATCGTCGCGCGCACCCGCAACGGCGGCGCCGAGATCGTCGAACTTCTGAAGTCCGGCTCGGCCTTCTATGCGCCCGCGGCGGCGGCCATCGCCATGGCCGAGAGCTATCTCAAGGACAAGAAGCGCGTGCTGCCGGTGGCGGCGGCGCTGTCCGGGGAATATGGCCTGAAGGACATCTATGTGGGTGTGCCGGCGGTGATCGGCGCCCGCGGCGTGGAGCGGATCGTGGAGCTGGATCTGGATCGCTCCGAGCGTGCCCAATTCGACAAGTCGGTAGCCGCCGTCCAATCCTTGGTGGAGGCCTGCCTCTCGCTGGCACCGGATCTGGCCCGGTGACCGTCTGATCCCCCGGCGGCCCCTCGCGGGCCGCCGTTTTCATGCCGGCGGGGCAACCTGCTGGCCAGTTTCCACCCGAAGTGTTCCGCTCCCTGAGGGGAGGGGGGCAATTCGCAACCCTTAGGGACGGAGCCCCATGAACATCCACGAGTACCAGGCGAAAGCGCTGCTGAAGACGTACGGCGCGCCGGTATCGCGCGGCGTCGCGGTGTTGGCGGTCGATGAAGCGGAGAAGGCAGCGGCCGAATTGGGCGGGCCGTTGTGGGTGGTGAAATCCCAGATCCATGCGGGCGGCCGCGGCAAGGGCAAGTTCAAGGAAGCCGCCGCCGGTGAAAAGGGCGGCGTGCGCCTCGCCCGCTCCGTGGACGAGGTGAAGACCTTCGTGCGCGAGATGCTGGGCAACACCCTGGTGACCGCGCAGACCGGCCCCGCCGGCAAGCAGGTCAACCGGCTCTATATCGAGGAAGGCTCCGACATCGAGGCGGAGTTCTATCTCTCGCTGCTGGTGGATCGCTCCACCTCGCGCGTCTCCTTCGTGGTCTCCACCGAAGGCGGCATGGACATCGAGGAAGTGGCCCACAACACGCCGGAGAAGATCGTCTCCTTCTCGGTGGACCCGGTCACCGGCATCGAGCCCTTCCACGGCCGCAAGGTGGCCGACGCCCTCGGCCTCACCGGCGATCTGGCCAAGCAGGCCGGCAAGGTGACGGAGGTGCTCTACACCGCCTTCACCGACACCGACATGGCGATGCTGGAGATCAACCCGCTCATCGTCACCAAGGACGCCAAGATCCGCGTGCTGGACGCCAAGGTGACGTTCGATTCCAACGCGCTGTTCCGTCACCCCGATCTCATGCCGCTGCGCGACGAGACCGAGGAAGACGCAAAGGAGATCGAGGCCTCCAAGTATGACCTCGCTTACATCGCGCTGGACGGCACCATCGGCTGCATGGTGAACGGCGCCGGCCTGGCCATGGCCACGCTGGACATCATCAAGCTCTATGGCGAGGAGCCGGCCAACTTCCTGGACGTGGGCGGTGGCGCCACGGAAGAAAAGGTGACGGCGGCGTTCAAGATCATCACCTCGGATCCCTCCGTGAAGGGCATCCTGGTGAACATCTTCGGCGGCATCATGAAGTGCGACGTGATCGCCCGCGGCGTGATCGCGGCGGTGACCGCGGTGGGGCTGCAGGTGCCCCTCGTGGTGCGCCTGGAAGGCACCAATGTGGAGCAGGGCAAGCAGATCATCCGCGACAGCGGGCTGAACGTGATCCCCGCCGATGATCTGGATGATGCGGCGCAGAAGATCGTCGCGGCCGTGAAGAAGGAAGCTGCGTGATGTCCGTGCTGATCGACGCCAATACCAAGGTTATCACCCAGGGCTTCACCGGCAAGAACGGCACGTTCCATTCCGAGCAGGCCATCGCCTATGGTACCAAGATGGTGGGCGGCACCTCGCCGGGCAAAGGCGGCTCGACCCATCTCGGCCTGCCGGTGTTCGACACGGTGATCGAGGCGAAAGAGGCCACCGGCGCCGACGCGAGCGTGATCTACGTCCCGCCGCCGGGCGCGGCCGACGCCATCCTGGAAGCCATCGATGCCGAGATCGGCCTCATCGTGTGCATCACCGAAGGCATTCCGGTGCTGGACATGGTGAAGGTGAAGCGGGCGCTGTCGGGCTCCAAGTCGCGCCTCATCGGGCCGAACTGCCCCGGCGTCGTCACCGCCGGCCAGTCGAAGATCGGCATCATGCCGGCCAACATCTTCAAGCCCGGCTCGGTGGGCGTGGTCTCGCGCTCCGGCACTTTGACCTATGAAGCGGTATTCCAGACCACCCAGGAGGGCCTGGGCCAGACGAGCGCCGTGGGCATCGGCGGCGACCCGGTGAAGGGCACCGAGTTCATCGACGTGCTGGAGCTGTTCCTGGCGGATCCGAAGACGGAGTCGATCATCATGATCGGCGAGATCGGCGGCTCGGCGGAAGAGGATGCGGCGCAGTTCATCGCCGACGAGGCCAAGCGCGGGCGCAAGAAGCCGATGGTGGGCTTCATCGCCGGCCGCACGGCGCCTCCCGGCCGTCGCATGGGTCATGCGGGCGCCATCATCTCCGGCGGCAAGGGCGGCGCGGAAGACAAGATCGCCGCCATGGAAGCGGCCGGCATCACCGTCTCCCCCTCGCCCGCGCGGCTGGGCAAGACCTTGGCGGCGGTGCTGAAGGGCTGAAAGCAACAGCAATCCGGTGAGACTTCACCGGATTGCCGTCTTTCAGGGCGTACAACACGCATGTGCCATCCCGGCGAAAGCCAGGAGCGGTAGGCGCAACGCAGGTCAGCTGTGCGCACAAGGCCGTGGTCGGTGGGGGAAAGGTCCTTTCGCCCGCCCGCTTCGGGGCTTATGTAACGCACGGCTGGCCCGCTCCGCGCTTCGCGGGGTGTGCATATGCGGTGATGCGGCGGCGCAGCCCGGCGCATCGTCATCTTTATGGCTGTCAACGGCTTTTGGGCTTGGTTTTCGGCGCGAGTTGCGCTCTTAAACGAGGCCGAAGCACCAAAGGTCATCCGGGATCTAGGCCCATGTCGCGCGCGGACCAGAACGACCTCCTTCTCGCCACCTCCTTTCTGTACGGAGGTAATGCTCAGTGGATAGAAGATCTCTATGCCCAGTATGAGGCTGACCCCGCTTCGGTGGACGCCCAGTGGCAGAGCTTCTTCGCCGCGCTGAAGGACGATCCCGAAGCGGTCAAGAAAAGCGCCCGCGGCGCCTCCTGGAAGAAGCCGGGCTGGCCGCAGCACGCCAATGGTGAACTGGTCTCCGCCCTCGACGGCAATTGGATCGAGGTGGAGAAGAAGGTCACCGAGAAGGTGAAGGAGAAGGCCCAGAAGGCGGGCGTCGAATTCTCCGCCACCGAGGTGCAGCAGGCGACCCGCGACAGTGTCAAGGCGCTGATGATGATCCGGGCCTACCGCATGCGCGGCCATCTCCAGGCCGATCTCGATCCGCTGAAGCTGATCCCGCCGCGCGAGGCGCCGGAACTCGACCCGGTCTCCTACGGCTTTTACGAATCCGATCTCGACCGCAAGATCTTCATCGACAACGTGCTCGGGCTGGAATTTGCCACCGTGCGCGAGATGGTGGGCATCCTGCGCCGTACCTATTGCCAGACCATCGGTGTGGAATTCATGCACATCTCCTCGCCCGAGGAGAAGGCCTGGATCCAGGAGCGCATCGAGGGCGTGGACAAGGAAGTGTCCTTCACCCGCGAGGGCAAGCGCGCCATCCTCAACAAGCTGGTGGAGGCCGAGGGCTTCGAGAAGTTCCTCGATGTCAAATACACCGGCACCAAGCGCTTCGGCCTGGACGGCGGCGAAAGCCTGATCCCGGCGCTGGAACAGATCATCAAGCGCGGCGGCAATCTGGGCGTGCGGGACATCGTGTTCGGCATGGCTCATCGCGGCCGCCTGAATGTGCTCACCCAGGTGATGGGCAAGCCCCATCGCGCCCTGTTCCACGAGTTCAAGGGCGGCTCCTGGGCCCCCGACGAGGTCGAGGGCTCCGGCGACGTGAAGTACCATCTGGGCGCCTCGTCGGACCGCGAGTTCGACGGCAACAAGGTGCATCTGTCGCTGACCGCCAATCCCTCGCATCTGGAAATCGTCGATCCGGTGGTGCTGGGCAAGGCCCGCGCCAAGCAGGACCAACTGGGCGATACCGAGCGGGTGGCGGTGCTGCCGCTGCTGCTGCACGGCGATGCCGCCTTCGCTGGCCAGGGCGTTGTGGCCGAGTGCCTGGGGCTCTCGGGCCTCAAGGGTCACCGCACCGGCGGCTCGATCCACGTCATCATCAACAACCAGATCGGCTTCACCACCAATCCGCGCTATTCGCGCTCCTCGCCTTATCCCTCGGATGTGGCGAAGATGATCGAAGCGCCGATCTTCCATGTGAATGGCGACGATCCGGAAGCGGTGACCTTCTGCGCCAAGGTGGCGACCGAATTCCGCCAGCGCTTCCACAAGCCGGTGGTCATCGACATCTTCTGCTATCGCCGCTTCGGCCATAACGAAGGCGACGAGCCGTCCTTCACCCAGCCGCACATGTACAAGGTGATCCGCCAGCATCCCTCGACGCTGGAGCTGTACGGCCGGAAGCTGGAAGCCGAAGGCGTGATCGCCGCCGGTGAGCTGGACCAGATGCGCGCCGCCTGGCGCGACAAGCTG
Organism: Azorhizobium sp.; assembly: GCA_965227945.1. Classification (GTDB taxonomy): domain Bacteria; phylum Pseudomonadota; class Alphaproteobacteria; order Rhizobiales; family Xanthobacteraceae; genus Azorhizobium. The sequence goes on from CBDDGQ010000006.1 coordinate 2,743,233, forward strand.
GAAGGCGAGCACGAGGCGGGGCAGCACTACAAGCCCAACAAGGCCGACTGGCTGGACGGGCGCTGGTCGGGGCTCAAGGCCTCCAACAGCGAAGACGATCCGCGCCGTGGCAACACCGGCGTCGCGCTCGACGTGCTGAAGGACATCGGCCGCAAGATCACCAGCGTGCCGGAGGGCTTCACCCCCCACCGCACCATCCAGCGCTTCCTGGACAATCGCCGCAAGGCGGTGGTGGAAGACGGCGCCGGCATCGATTGGGCCACCGGTGAGGCCCTGGCCTTCTGCACCCTGCTGGAAGAGGGCAGCCCCGTGCGCCTGTCCGGACAGGACGTGGAGCGCGGCACCTTCTCGCAGCGCCATTCGGTGCTGATCGACCAGGACACCGAGCAGCGCTACAAGCCGTTCAACCACCTCACCGGGACGCAGGCCAAATACGAGGTCATCAATTCGATGCTCTCGGAGGAGGCGGTGCTCGGCTTCGAATATGGCTACACGCTGTCCGAGCCGAACACGCTCGTGCTGTGGGAAGCCCAGTTCGGCGACTTCGCCAATGGCGCCCAGGTGATCTTCGATCAGTTCCTGTCGTCCGGCGAGCGCAAGTGGCTGCGCATGTCCGGCCTCGTCTGCCTGCTGCCGCACGGCTATGAGGGGCAGGGGCCTGAGCATTCCTCGGCCCGCCTGGAGCGCTATCTCCAGATGTGCGCCGAAGACAATATGCAGGTGGCCAACTGCACGACGCCGGCCAATTACTTCCACATCCTGCGCCGGCAGCTGAAGCGGGAATTCCGCAAGCCGCTGATCCTGATGACGCCCAAGTCGCTGCTGCGGCACAAGAAGGCGGTCTCGCGCCTGGAAGAGTTCGGCGCCGAGACCTCGTTCCACCGCGTGCTGTGGGACGACGCGCAGTCCAACCCCACCAGCGAGAGCATCCATCTGGTGGCGGACGACAAGATCCGCCGCGTGGTGCTGTGTTCCGGCAAGGTCTATTACGACCTGCTGGAGGAGCGCGAGAAGCGCGGCACCAACGACGTCTATCTGATGCGCGTGGAACAGCTGTTCCCGTTCCCGCTGAAGACCATGGCCCAGGAACTTTCGCGCTTCAAAAACGCCGAAGTGGTCTGGTGCCAGGAAGAGCCGAAGAACCAGGGGGCCTGGGCGTTCGTGCAGCCGTATCTGGAGTGGGTGCTGGAGAATATCGGCGCTGCCTCCCGCCGGCCGCGCTACGCCGGTCGCCCCGCCTCCGCCGCCACCGCGACGGGCCTCATGTCCAAGCATCTCGCCCAGCTGAAGGCGTTCCTGGAGGAAGCCCTCGGCTGAGGGGTTCTTCCCGCCTGACGCATGCAAGCCTGCAAACCCGCAAGATCGAAAGAAGACGACAGCCATGGCAACCGAGATCCGCGTTCCCACGCTCGGCGAATCCGTGACGGAAGCGACCATCGGCAAGTGGTTCAAGAAGCCCGGCGATGCGGTGAAAGCCGACGAGCCGCTGGTGGAACTGGAAACCGATAAGGTCACCGTCGAAGTCCCCGCTCCGGCGGCGGGCGTGCTGGCGGAAATCGTCGCCAAGGATGGCGAGACCGTCAACGTGGGCGCGCTGCTCGGCTCCATCGGCGAAGGCTCCGGCGCCGCCGCGGCCCCCGCGCCCAAGGCTGAGGCTCCCAAGGCCGACGCTCCGAAGGCCGAGGCCCCCAAGGCCGCACCGGCTCCGGCGCCCGCCCCGGCGGCGGCCAAGGCCGCCAGCGCCAACGGTCCGGCGGTGGATCGCCTGTCGGCGGAAAGCGGCGTGTCGGCCGGAGGCGTCGATGGCTCCGGCAAGGATGGCCGGGTGACCAAGGGCGACATGCTGGCCGCCATCGCCTCGGCCACCCAGGCGACCACCAGCGCTCCGGCCCCCGCCGCGGCGCGCGGCCCCGCCAGCCAGGCGGATGCCGCCCGCGAAGAGCGGGTGAAGATGACCAAGCTGCGGCAGACCATCGCCCGCCGCCTGAAGGATGCGCAGAATACCGCCGCCATGCTCACCACGTTCAACGACGTGGACATGAGCGCGGTGATGGCCCTGCGGACCCAGTTCAAGGATGCGTTCGAGAAGAAGCACGGCACCAAGCTGGGCTTCATGGGCTTCTTCACCAAGGCGGTGATCGCGGCCCTGAAGGACATCCCGGCGGTGAATGCCGAGATCGACGGCCAGGATCTGGTCTACAAGAACTATTACAACATCGGCATCGCGGTCGGCACCGAGAAGGGCCTCGTGGTCCCGGTGGTGCGTGACGCCGACCTGATGACGGTGGCGGAGATCGAGAAGGCCATCGCCGGCTACGGCCGCAAGGCCCGTGACGGCAAGCTCGGCATTGACGACATGCAGGGCGGCACCTTCACCATCACCAACGGCGGCATCTACGGCTCGCTGATGTCCACCCCCATCCTCAATGCACCGCAGTCCGGCATCCTCGGCATGCACCGCATCGAGGAGCGCCCGGTGGCCATCAAGGGCCAGGTGGTGATCCGCCCGATGATGTATCTGGCGCTGTCCTACGACCATCGCATCGTCGACGGCCGCGAGGCCGTGACCTTCCTGGTGCGGGTCAAGGAGACCCTGGAGGATCCCGCGCGTCTCGTGCTGGATCTGTGATCGCAGGCAGCATCGGCGAAGGCCCCATCGCCGCCCCGGTTCTCCGGGTCGCGGTGCGGCCGTAGCGCCGGTGCCGTGCATGTTTTGAGGTTCCGGCCGGCGGTAAGTTGCCGGCCGCGGGCCGACCACACACGCCAAGCCGGACGCGCAAGGCGATAGGCGTGAGGCGGTGGGGGAGAGGGAGAGCGCGTGACGCGTTTTCCGGAGCTCCCGGCAGCGCCCCGCGGCGGGTAGGGCAGGCGATGACGAGCCATCTCGCGGAGTATTTCACCCTGATGGCGGTGTTCGCTCTGGCGGCGATCACGCCAGGGCCGGATTTCGCCATGGTGGTGCGCCAGAGCGTGGTGCATGGCCGCCGCGCCGGTGTCGTCACCAGCCTGGGGGTGGGCTCCGCCATGCTGTTTCACGCCAGCTATACCTTGGCCGGCATCGGCTTGCTGGTTGCCCATTCGATCCTGGCGTTCAACATCCTGAAATGGCTGGGCGCCGCGTATCTGGTCTATGTGGGCATCAAGACGTTCCGCGCCCCGGCCATGTCCATGGACCTGGAGGATCCGGGGCCGCATCCCCCCGTCGAGGGCCGCATGTCGGATGCGCGCAGCTTCGGGCTGGGCTTCCTGACCAATGCGCTGAACCCCAAGGCGGTGCTGTTCTTCCTCTCCCTCTTCGGCACGCTGGTGAGCACCGATACGCCCATTGCGCTGCAAATGGGCTATGCGCTGAGCATGTCTGCGCTGCTGATGGGGTGGTTCACTTTGGTCTCCTTCTTTTTCACCGGCCGGACGGTGCGGGCGCAGCTTGCCCGTGCCGGCCGCTGGTTCAACCGCCTGACCGGTGGCGCGCTCATCGCCTTGGGCGTCCGCCTCGCCTTGCAGCGGGCGCACACCGCCGCCTGATGCTCTCATCCGAACCCGGCCGCCCGGCGGCCCTCGCATCCTGAAGGATCGCACGTCCATGGCTTCCTACGATCTCATCGTCATCGGCACCGGCCCTGGCGGCTATGTGGCCGCCATCCGCGCCGCCCAGCTCGGCCTCAAGACCGCCGTGGTGGAAAAGCGCGCCACCCATGGCGGCACCTGCCTGAATGTGGGCTGCATCCCCTCCAAGGCGCTGCTCTATGCCTCCGAGTTGTTCGAAGAGGCCGGTCATTCCTTTGCCGGCATGGGCATCGGCGTCTCCACCCCCCAGCTGGACCTGGCCGCAATGCAGGCGTTCAAGGACAAGGGCGTGGACGGCAACGTCAAGGGCGTCGAGTTCCTGCTGAAGAAGAACAAGATCGACGTGCATTTCGGCACCGGCAAGATCCTGGGGACCGGCAAGGTCGAAGTCACCGCCAATGCGGACGGCGCCGTGCAGGTGCTGGAGACCAAGAATATCCTAATCGCCACCGGTTCCGACGTGGCGCCCCTGCCGGGCGTGACCATTGACGAGCAGCGCATCGTCTCCTCCACCGGCGCGCTGACCCTGTCGCAGGTGCCGGCCAAGCTGCTGGTGGTGGGCGCCGGCGTAATCGGCCTGGAACTGGGCAGCGTGTGGCGCCGGCTCGGGGCCGAAGTGACGGTGGTCGAATATCTCGACCGCATCCTGCCCGGCATGGACAATGAGGTGGCCAAGTCCTTCCAGCGCATCCTGGCCAAGCAGGGCTTCGCCTTCAAGCTGGGCACTAAGGTCACCGGCGTGGATGCCTCCGGCAAGACGCTGAAGGTCACTGTGGAAGCCTCCGCCGGCGGTTCGCCGGAGACCCTGGAGGCGGACGTGGTGCTGGTGGCCATCGGCCGCATCGCCTACACCGGCGGCCTGGGCCTTGCGGAGATCGGCGTCGAGACCGACAAGCGCGGCCGCGTGGTTGTGGACGGCCATTACAAGAGCACGGTGGACGGCATCTATGCCATCGGCGACGTGATCGCCGGGCCCATGCTGGCGCACAAGGCCGAGGACGAGGGCATGGCGGTGGCCGAGATCCTCGCCGGCAAGGCCGGGCATGTGAATTACGATGTCATTCCCGGCGTGGTCTACACCTTCCCGGAAGTGGCCTCGGTGGGCAAGACCGAGGAAGAGCTGAAGGACGCCGGCATCGCCTATACGGTCGGCAAGTTCCCGTTCACCGCCAACGGCCGCGCCAAGGTGAACAACACCACAGACGGCTTCGTGAAGATCCTGGCGGATGCCGCCACCGACAAGGTGCTGGGCGCCCATATCATCGGCCCCGAGGCCGGCGAACTGATCCACGAATTGTGCGTGCTGATGGAGTTTGGCGGCTCGTCGGAAGATCTGGCCCGCACCTGCCATGCCCATCCCACCCGCTCGGAAGCGGTGAAGGAAGCGGCCCTGGCAGTGGAAAAGCGCGCCATCCACTTCTGAGCCGGGCCGGTCCCGGACACGGGGCCTGCCGGACGAAGATAGGCGACACAAGACACGCGACACAAAGACAAGAGGCCAGCCGCATCGCGGCTGGCCTCTCTCGTTTGTCCAAAGGCTGCGCCCTGGTGCCGCGCTGCGGGACGCGGCAGACCGGGCGGGCTCAGGTCAGCGCCGCTCAGCCGCCCTTGGGGGCGTTGGCATCGGTGGGCGCGCTGGCCGACGTGGTGGGGGTGCTGGTGGGCGTGGTGGCGGCCTGCGACATGCAGTCGGCAAAAGCCGGAGCGGCCGTGGCCAGGATCGAAAGCGTACAGAACGCGAGGGCAAGACGCTTCATCTCTCTCACTCCCTTAGCTTGCAGAAGCCTGAAGCGTACGCCCGTTTCGCCTGCGGCCGAAGCCTCTTTGCGCGCCAGGAAACGGGCCGGACTGCCCTAACGTTGGTCGCAGGATCATTGACCGGCGTCGGTCACCGCCTCGATGCGCCAGCCGTCGGGATCGATCAGGAACGCCGCGTAATAGGTGGGGCCATAGGCCGGACGCGGCCCCGGCGGGCCGTTGTCCTGCGCCCCCGCCGCCAGCCCCGCCGCATGGAAGGCCTGCACCGCTGCCACGTCGGGCGCGGCGAAGGCCAGATGGAAGCCGGGCGGGCAGATGATCTGCGCGCCGACCCGCTCCTCCAGCCAGAACGGCACATTGTCTTCGCGCACCCACTGGCCGGTGCGGCCAAAACCCGCCGACCGGGTGCCGGTCGGCTCGTCGAAGCGCACCTCGCAGGCCAGGCCCAGTGGCGCCAGCACTGCGTCATAAAACGCGACGGCACGCTCAAGGTCGGCGACGCCGAAGGACAGATGGTGGATGCTCATGCGGACGTGCGCCCCGTCGCCGTGAAGAAGGACCGCCAGCCTAGAAGCCGACTCCGGCCCGTAGAACCCGACTTATGGGTAAGAATAGGGCTGGTCGCTCGGCGTAGCGTCGCGGCGGCGGCCCTGGAAACGCCTCAAACCACACCCCATGTGCGCCCCGTGATGTCTGACCTTCCCCCGCCCGAACCAACGCACTCCGCCGGCACGCGCCGCACGCGCTCCGCGCTTCGCCCGCTGTTCACACTGCTGGCCATGGCCTTCCTGCTGGAGGCGTGGCTGTGGGCCAAGACGGCGCCGCTGGTGCAATGGCTGGCGCAGCACGTGCCGTTCCAGGAGGTGAAGCACAAGGTGGCCCGCTGGGCGCATCGTCTGCCCCCCTATGGCGCCCTGGTGCTGTTCGTGGTGCCGCTGATCCTGATCGAGCCGATCAATATCGCGGCGCTGTGGTTCTACGCCCATAAGGATTTCGTCATGGGCAGCCTGTGCTTCCTGGTGGCAAAGCTGGTGGGCGTGGGCCTGATGGCGTTCCTGTTCGAGGCCTGCCGCCAGCAATTGCGCTCCATCGGCTGGTTCGCGCGGCTGTGCGACTGGGTGCTGGCCATCAATGCCTGGGCGCATCGGCAGGTGGAGCCGATCAAGCAGCAGATCCTGGCCGCCTTCGCGGACTGGAAGCGCGGTCGGGGGAACGGCTTCTGGCGCCGGGTGCGGGATCTGCGGCGCCGGGCGTTTGCCCCGCGCGCCTGACGACGGCGCTCAGGGGCGTGGATGGGCGGCGCGGTAAGCCGCCATCAGCTGGGTGCTGTCCACGGCCGTATAGACCTGGGTGGTCGAGAGCGAGGCATGGCCCAGCAATTCCTGGATCGCCCGCATGTCGCCGCCCTTCGCCAGCAGATGGGTGGCGAAGGAATGGCGCAGAGCGTGCGGCGTGGCGCTGTCCGGCAGGCCCAGCGCGCCGCGCATGCGCTCCACCGCGAATTGCACGATGCGCGGTGACAGGGGGCCGCCGCGGGTGCCGCGGAACAACGGCTTGTCCGGCTCCAGCACATAGGGGCACAGCGCCGCATAATCGGCCACCGCCTGCGCCACCTGGATCAGCAACGGCACCATGCGGGTCTTCTGGCCCTTGCCGGTGACGGTGATCTGGTCGCCGGCACCTGGCGCCGGCACCATGGCGCGGGTGAGCCCCAGCGCCTCGGAAATGCGCAGGCCGCAGCCATAGAGCAGGGCGATGACCGCCGCGTCGCGGGCCAGCACCCAGGGTTCGCGATCCTCGCCGGCCCGGGTGGCGGGATCGGTGAGCGCGCGCGCGTCGGCCACGGAGACCGGCTTGGGCAGGCTGCGATTGACCTTCGGCACCCGCACGGCGGCGAGCGCCCCCACCTTGCCGAGGCCCTCCCGTTCCAGATGCCGGCCGAACGAGCGGGCGGCCGCCATCAGCCGCACCAGCGTCCGCGGCGCCACGCCATCGGCGCGCCGTCCGGCCAGCACCGCGCGCACATCCGCGGGGGTCAGCGCGGCCATGTCCGCCAGGATCGGCCGGTGCCCCAGATGCAACGCAAGCCGGTTCATCACCAGGGTCAGGTCGCGGGCATAAGCGTCCAAGGTCTTGGGCGAGAGCCGCCGCTCATGGGCGAGGCGCCCCAGCCAGCCCTCCACCGGCGCCACCAGATCGGGCGTCAAAGCGGACAGCAGCGCCTTCCGCGCGCGGGCCGCCTTGTCCTCATCCGTCATGGCCATGGGCTTCTCCCGTATGGCGCCATTCTAACCCCGCCCACTTAACGGATCACTCCCTCTTGCAATCCGATATATCGAAAGATATATGAGAGTACGTTGTATCTTAAGATATAACTTATAGGAGAATGAGCATGTTTGGATGTCGATCGAACCGGGGTGTGGAGCATTATGCCGCCGACGGCGGTCGCGGTGATTTTGGCGGCGGCTGGGGTCGCGGCGGGCGCCATCGGGGCGGCGGGGGCGGCGGCGAGATGTTCCGCATCGGCCGCATGCTGGCCCAGGGCGACCTGAAGCTGCTGGCGCTGGCGCTGATTGCCGACCAGCCGCGCCATGGCTATGAGCTGATCAAGCTCATCGAGGAGAAGACCGCGGGCTGGTATTCGCCCAGCCCCGGCGTGGTCTATCCCACGCTGACCTTCCTGGAAGAGGCCGGCTATGTGACCGCCGAGGCGGATGGCGCCAAGAAGCGCTTCACCATCACCCCCGAGGGCCGCGCTTATCTGGAGGCCAATCGCGATTTCGCCGACGCCATCATCGGCCGGCTGTCGGAGATCGGCCTGAAGATGGGGCGCGTGCGCCGCTGGATGGGGTCCGAGAAGGAGCCCGCCGCCGGACCTGAGCTGCCGCGTCTGATCGAGGCGGCGCTGGAGAACCTGCGCGACGTGGCCCGCGCCAAGCTGGCGGAAAACCCGCGGGCGGAAACCCGGCTGGTGGAAATCCTCGCCGGCGTGGCCAACGATCTGCGCGAGGTCTGAGCTGCGTGCGCCGTGACCTTCAGGATGGACGGCGCTCTGCGCCGCCCGTCCTCTCCTCGGGAGGCGCGGGCACTGTGCCGCCTCTCGGGCTCTAAACGGCGGTCGCCAGCCCCACGGCGAGCACGATGAGCGCGATCCCGGCCGAGGCCATCACCCAGACGCCGGAGCGCACATAGGGCAGGCCGCTGAGATAGAGCGGCACATAGAGCACCCGGCCCCAGAAATAGATGTGGGCGCCGGCAATGGTCAGCGCCGTGTGCACGCCGGCCGCGTGGGCCAGAAGCACCGCGGCGGCGAACAGCGGAAACGTCTCCATCAGATTCTTGAACGCCCGGTCTGCGCGGCCGGCCACCGCCCCCAGCGGGGGCGCCGGCGCGTCCCGCGGCCCGGCATTCCATGTGCTGCCCCGCTCGCGCGTCGCCAGATGGGCCGCCAGCAGCAATTGCGCAAAGGCCAGGACGATGGTGGCGGCGAGCAAGGCGAGTTCGTGGGTCACGGGCGGCTCCGGTCGGTCGAGGCAATGAACAGCGCGGCGTCGGTGGGGCGCGGGCACCCGGCGGTCAGAACCCCGCCCGCTTCAGCCGCACGATGGCAAGGTCCAGCGCCGAGAGGAAGGCGGAGCGGTCGCGCGGCGAAAACGGACGCGGACCGCTGGTGGCGTGACCGGCGGAGCGCAATTCGTCCATCAGATTTCGCGTGGCCAGCGCCGGCCCGATGGTGGCCTCGGTGAAGGCCTTGCCATTGGGCGCGATCACGTCGGCCCCCGCCTTCACGCAGCGCGAGGCCAGAGGAATATCGGCGGTGATGACCACGTCGCCGCGCGACACCCGCTCCGCGATCCAGTCGTCCGCCACGTCCGGCCCGCTGGCCACCACGACCCGGTGGATCTGCTCGGAGCGGGGGATGGCGATGGGGCTGTTGGAGACCACATGGACCTCCAGCCCATGCCGTTCGGCGACCTTGTAGATCTCGGCCTTCACCGGGCAGGCGTCGGCGTCCACATAAACAGTGATGGGGGTGGTGCGCGCGGACATGTCCGTTGCATGGCAGGGGGAGCCCGCCGCCGCAAGGGGTGTCTTGCCGCAACGGTGCGGCCGGCCGGCGGTGCTGACGCACCCGGATGCGGTTGACGGGCCGCCGCCGTCATGCGGTTGTGCGCCCATGACATCGCTGCTTGGCCGTGCCCGCCGCCTGCTCTCGGGCATTCCCGGATTTTCCGCCGTACTGGATCGCGTGAGCCGAATGGAGCGGGATACGCTCGTCGTGCTCGCGATCACCGCCGGTGCCTTCTACGTCTTCGCCAAGGTGGCCGACGAGGTCATGGAGGGCGAGACCCATGCCCTCGACGAGCGCATTCTTTTGGCCCTGCGGGTGCCCGGCGATCTCTCCCAGCCCATCGGCCCGCCCTGGATGGCGGAGGCCATGCGGGACCTCACCGCTTTGGGCGGCACCACGGTGCTCAGCCTGATGACCCTGGCGGTGGTGGTGTTCCTGCTGATGGTCCGCAAGCGCCACACCGCTTTCATGGTGCTGGCGTCCATCGCCGGCGGGGCGCTGCTGTCCACGGCGCTGAAATGGGGTTTCTCGCGGCCGCGGCCGGAGCTGGTGCCCCACGGCATGGCGGTCTATTCCGAGAGCTTCCCCAGCGGCCATTCCATGATGTCGGCGGTGGTGTATCTCACCCTGGGCGCCCTGCTGGCCCGCACCCAGGCGCGCCGGCGCGTGAAGGCCTATCTGTTCGGCCTCGCTATCGCGCTCACCGTCGTGGTGGGAATCAGCCGGCTGTTTCTCGGCGTGCATTGGCCCACCGACGTGCTGGGCGGCTGGACCCTAGGCGCGGGATGGGCGGCGCTGTGCTGGCTGGTTATGCTGTATCTGCAGTCCCGCGGCGAAGTGGAACCGGAAGAGCCGTCCGTGGACCCGGGAGATCCGGCGCCGGCCAGCTGAGGGCCGGGCGCCCAAGGTTCGGCGGCTGACGCCGGCCGAACCGGCGACGATCCGCGTCAGTCGAACAGGCTGGAGACCGATTCTTCGTGCGCCGTGCGGGCGATGGCTTCGCCGATCAGTCCGGCGATGGGCAGCACCCGGATGTTGCGCGCCACCTTCACTGCCTCGGTGGGCTGGATGGAATCGGTGATGACCAATTCCTTCAGCTTGGAGGAGGAGATGCGCGCCACTGCGCCGCCCGACAGCACCCCATGGGTGATGTAAGCGTGCACTTCCTTGGCGCCGCGGGCCAGCAGCGCCTCGGCGGCATTCACCAGCGTGCCACCGGAATCGACGATGTCGTCCACCAGGATGCAGCTGCGGCCGCTCACGTCGCCGATGACGTTCATGACTTCGCTCTCGCCGGGGCGCTCGCGGCGCTTGTCCACGATGGCGAGCTGGGCGTCGATGCGCTTGGCCAGCGCGCGGGCGCGCACCACGCCGCCCACGTCGGGGGAGACGACCATCAGGTTTGCGAGGTCGAAGCGCTCCTTGATGTCCCTCACCATCACCGGCGCGGAATAGAGATTGTCCGTGGGGATGTCGAAGAAGCCCTGGATCTGGCCGGCATGGAGATCCAGCGTCATCACCCGGTCGGCGCCCGCATGGGTGATGAGATTGGCCACCAGCTTGGCGGAAATGGGCGTGCGCGGACCGGGTTTGCGATCCTGGCGGGCATAGCCGAAATACGGCACCACGGCGGTGATGCGCTTGGCCGAGGCGCGGCGCAGCGCATCGATGATGATGAGCAGCTCCATGAGGTGGTCATTGGCCGGGAACGAGGTGGACTGCACCACGAAGGCGTCCTGTCCGCGCACGTTTTCCTGGATTTCGACGAAGATCTCCATGTCCGCAAAGCGGCGCACCACCGCTTTGGTCAGCGGCGTGTCCAGATAGCCGGCGATCGCTTCCGCGAGCGCGCGATTGGAATTTCCCGCGACCAGTTTCATGGATCCGTTCTCATTGGGCATTCGGCACTCCGCGCCCGGGGCGCGGGCCTTGGACCTGTTCACGCGCCCTGATAGGCGCCGGGATCGCGTGTTGTAAAGACGGGATTCAGCGCGCCGCGTAGGCCAAGACGCCGCCGTCGCCTTCGCCGCTGCCAAACGCCGGCGCCATGGCCACCGGAACGCCACCATTCTCGCGCGGGTCGATGGCCGGAGCGGGCGCCGCTGCCGGTGGCTCGGCGGCAGCCGGGGCGGGCTCGGCGGGCGCAGCCGCCACCGGGGCGGCCGTCTGGGCCGGGGCGGCGGGGGCGGTGCGCGGGCTACCCATGCTCAGGCTTTCCGACAGGCTGGCCATGGTGTTGCCGGCGATGCGGGCGAGCATCTCTTCGTCGCAGGCGGCCCAGGCATTGCCCTTGACGGCCTTGGTGGTTTCCTCGCCGGTGATCCGGGCCACCCGCTGCTTGTCGGCGTCGAACACGTCCCAGGCATAGGCCACCTGGGTCTTGCCGCGCTCGGTATGCACCGCCAGATAGCCGCGGATGCGATAGCCGGCGGTCTGCCCGCGGGAGACCACCGCCACCTGCTTCAGCTCCGCCTCGCTGGACAGGCGCGTCACCAGACGGTCGAAGGTGTCCTTGGGCGGGCCGTCGATGGATTCGAACGCCAGGGTGCGGCTGGCGCCGCTGCCAGAGGAGGCAACGCCGGTGCCGTCGGTCTGGCACCCGGCCAGGGCCAGTCCGGCACCGAGAACCGCAACACGGGTGGCCACTGTCAGGATGGCGCCCCACGTCGTGCGGCCCGTCGCGTTCCTCATGCCTCAGCCCCTCTTCAGATCCGATGGAGAAGGGGTATCTCCGATCCGCGGGCAGGTCCAGAAGAACGGTTAAGGTATCGTTAATTGTGATCCGGCTAGGGCTTTGCCGGCTCAGGTGAGGGTGATGGCCGCCACCATCCGGCCGTAATCGGCTTCCTTGCGGTGGGTGGAGCGGCGGAAACTGAAGAAGCGCGCGGGGTCGGCATAGGTGTCGAGGCCGAGGTCCTCCACCGCGCCGACCCCCGCTTCCGTGAGCCGGTGGGCGATGAAGCCGGGCAGATCGAACAGCGCATGGTGCGGCCGGTCGGCGGGGGCGAAGAAGCGGGCGAAGGTGCGCTCTTCCGCCAGGAACCGGGCGATGAAATCCTCGCCCACCTCATAGCTGGGCTGGCGGATCAGCGGCCCAATGGCGGCGCGGATATCGGCGCGCCGGGCACCGAGGCGCTCCATTTCCACGACGGTCGCCTCCACCACACCGCCGAAGGCGCCTTTCCAGCCGGCATGGGCTGCGGCGACCACCCGCGCCACCGGATCGGCAAACAGCACCGGGCCGCAATCGGCCACGGTGATGGTGGCGCCAAGTCCCGGCACCTGGGTTGCCACCGCATCCGCCTGCGGGGCATCGGCGCGGGACCAGGGCGTCTCCAGCGGGACGCAGATGGCGGAATGCACCTGCCAGCAGGCGACCAGCGCCTCTGGCGCGATGCCCAGGTCCCCGGCCATGCGGGCACGGTTTTCCAGCACATTCTCGGGCGCATCCTGGGAGCCCATGCCGCCATTCAGGCTGTCATAGAGTCCGGGGGACACGCCGCCCTGGCGGGTGAAGAAGGCGTGGCGGATGCCGGGCAGAGCGCCGAGCAGGCTGGATTCCACTTTCATCGGGTCACTTCCTCCTGCGGCGCGAAGCCGGGGGGCGGGCCGAGCCGGGCATCGCCCAGCGCCAAAACCTTGAAGAGGGCGCCCATCTGGCCCTCGCCGGTGCCGGCAAGACGAGCGGCGGCCGCATCGATGGCGGCCCGCTGGTCGGCATCGGCCGCTTGCTGGAGGCGCGCGGCGCGGGCGGACAGGCCCAGGCGGGAGAGAAACTCGCCCTGGGTCAGCGGCCCGAAGGCGCGGGCACCGGCCGCGCGCGCGCTGCGCGCCAGGGCGGCAAAATCCACATGGGCGGTGAGGTCGGCGGCGCCGGGGGTATCCAGCGGATCGACAAAGCGATGGTCCTTCATGGCCTGGAGCGTATCCCCGAAACCGGAGGCTGCATGCCCGTAATCAATCACCAGTGCGGCACCGCCCTGGGCGGCGATCCTGGCGCCCAGGCTGTGAAGGGCCCGATTGTCCAGCTGTTCCAGGATGGCCCCCGGCGCGGCCGGCGGCAGGTGCGCTGCCAAGGCCGCAACACCCGGCAACGGGTGGGGATCGAGCCCGAAGACCAGACGCCCGTGCGCATCCAGGCCCACCTGCCGCTCATGCCAGCCGTCGGCGGCGCGCACGAACTGGTCGATGGGCAAGGCATCGAAGAATTCGTTGGCGATCACCAGCGCGGGTCCCGGCGGCACCGCGTCCAGGGTGTCGTGCCAGGCGGGATCATGGCCGGCGAGGGTTTCGCCTTGGCGGGCCCGCAGCACCGGGCTCATCTCCACCAGATGCAACCGGGCCGCCGCGCCAAAGGCTGGCACCAAGTGTGCGGCGCGCAGGGCATCGGCCATCAGGGTGCCGCGGCCGGGGCCAAGTTCCACCAGTTGGAACTCCGATGGCGCCCCCATCTGCTGCCAGGTGGCCACCGCCCACAGGCCGATCAATTCGCCGAACATCTGGCTGATCTCGGGAGCGGTGATGAAGTCGCCGCGGGCGCCCAGCGGGTCGCGGGTCATGTAGTAGCCGTGGCGGGGATGGCCGAGGCACAACGCCATGTAGCGCCCCACCGAGAGCGGCCCCTCGGCGGCGATGAGCGCTGCCAGTTCGGCGGCCAGCGGCGTCGTCACGGGCGGGGACGGCGCAGCGCATAGGCCACCAGCCCGGCGCCGGCGATCACCAGCGGCAGCGACAGCAGCATGCCCATGGTGGTGCCGAAGGCCAGATAGCCCAGTTGCGGATCGGGCTCGCGGAAGAACTCGCCGAAAATCCGGCCGAAGCCATAACCCATGCCGAAGATGCCGGCCGCCAGGCCCGGCCGACGAAAGACGCCGAGACGCACCGCCACCAGCATGACGAGGAACAGCAGAAGGCCTTCCACGCCGGCCTCGTAGAGTTGGCTGGGATGGCGGGGGATATCGCCGCCGGTGGGGAAGATCACCGCCCAGGGCACGTCGGCGGGTCGGCCCCACAGTTCGCCATTGATGAAGTTCGCCAGCCGGCCGAAGAACAGACCCACGGGCGCCACCACGCCGGCCACGTCCAGCAGCGAAAAGATCGGGATGCCGCGGGAGCGGGCGAACAGCACCAGAGCCACGATGGTGCCCGCCAGGCCGCCGTGGAACGACATCCCGCCGTGCCAGACCATCACGATTTCCGCCGGATGGGCGAGGAAGAAGGCCGGGTTGTAAAACAGCACGTAGCCCAGGCGCCCGCCGAGGATCACGCCGAAGGTGGACCAGAACAGCGCATCGTCCAGATCCGCCGGCTGCATGGGCGCGGTGCCGCCCCACAAAGCGGGCCGGCGCACCAGCGCGCGCGCCAGCTGCCAGCCGATGAGCAGCCCGGCGATATAGGCCAGCGCATACCAGCGGATGGCCAGCGGGCCGACGGCGAACAGGACCGGGTCGATGGCCGGGAAGGGCAAGGCGAACTGAATCATCGGCGCTCCGGTGATCGCGGCGGACCGCGCAGGCAGGGCTCGGGCCAGCGCGCCCCGTGGCAGGACTGCGTCCTGTTCCCTTCTAGCGCCGGATCGGCGACGAATTCCTGAACGCGCCCGTCGCCGGGCGCAAGAGATTTACGCCGCCGCCGGAAACCCCAACCCAACGTCACCCCATGGCGGCGTCGTAATAGCTGGGGTCGTAATATTTCGCAGGGTCGGTGAGGGCGCGGGCGGGGATGCCATAGCGGCTGCGCAGGGCGAGCACGGTGCGCAGGCCCTCGCTGTCCACTTTGGCCTTGCGGAAGAAGCCGTGCACCGGATCCAGCAATTCCAGGGCGGTTTCCTGGGCGAGGCTCTCGCTCAGCTCCACATTGGCCCGCAGGATCGTGATCGCTTCGGCCCGGCTCTGCGGCGCATAGAGCCAGTCGATGGCGGCGCTATAGGCGCGGATGAAGCCCTGGACCAATGCGGGATTGGCCTGCGCCCACGGCCGGCGGGCGGCGCCCACATTGCCCTGGTAGGGGCCGATGACGGTGACCGCATGGGACAATTGGCTCAGGCCCTCGCCGCGGGCGAGAATGTTGTAGGGGGCCGAGAGCAGGGTCGCGGCCTGCTTGCCTTCCAGCAGCGCGGTGTAGCGCTGCACCATGCCGCCCACCTTCTCGATGCGCAGGCTGTCTTCGGAGAAGCCATTGAGGCGCATCATCTCCAGCAGCACGAAGGCATAACCGGTGGTGCGGGCATCCACGGACAGAATGTGGCCCTCAAGGGCGGGAATGCTGTGGATGCCGTCGGTGGCCACCAGACTGAGGAAGCCGCTATCGCTGCCCATGAAGGCGAAGAAGTCCGGCTGCGGGCCGATGGGCGCTTCGCCCTGGCCCTCCACGTAGGCGACGATGTTGTCCACGGCGGTGATGGCGATCTCGAACGCGCCTTCCGCCAGTCCGGTCATCTGGGCGATGGAATTGGGCGTCGGCTGCAAGGTGACGCGCATGCCCTCGGCGGCGAACAGGCCTTTGGCCTGCCCGACGAAGCTTGGCCAGTTGAAACCGCCGGGAAACACGTTGACGCGCACCTCCGGCAGAGCGGCGGATGAGGGGGCGGGAGCAGAGACGAGCGGGGACAGGGCAACCTCCGGGGATCGCGGCACATGGGCCGTTTGCATTCAATTTCGGGGCCACCCCCAAGGGGTCCCGAACGCTGCGGCCGAAGCCGTCGGATTGGTGGTCGTGTCGTCTCGCCGCCGTGCGAATCGTCATCGGGGCAATCGCAATATGTATACAAAATATGCAACATTTCGCTGATTTGCACACAAAGTTATAAAGCCGTCCCCGCGTGGGCGCTTTGCCGCGGCCTTGCGCGGACGGGGGCCGCAGACCTTGCGGGGGATGCGCGCTATGCCCATTGTCTGTGGATGCGCGCGTGAGCGCACCCTGACCGGCGCGGAGGCCGACCATGACCCAGACCACGGGCCGTCTGTTCGACGAAATGTCGCGTCTTGTGAACGATGCCGCGGGCGTTGCCCAAGGCGTACGCCGCGAGGCCGAAACCGTGATGCGCGCTCAGATGGAGCGCTTCCTGCGGGACATGGATCTGGTCAAGCGGGAGGAATTCGAGGTGGTGAAGGACCTCGCCGCCGCCGCCCGTCTTGAGAATGAGCGCCTCGCCGCCCGACTCGCCGACCTGGAGGCCAAGATGGCCGCGTCGCACAGCAGCGACACCGGCTTCTCCGGAACCCCTGGCGCGGGTCCCGGGCCGGTCTGACCTGCAATCCCCGCGACAGGTCCATGACTACAATCTGTCGTAGCGGTGCAATGCAGCGCCGCGATATAGTGGGTTTACTGGCGATTCGTAGCCGGATCGTCGCGCGCTAGCGCGACGGGGCGCAGCCTCGCCAGGGCGCGTCGTCCCCATGGGGCGGCGGGGCCGCCGGTACGCTGCGTCGCGCAAATCCTGGCTGGCTTTGAGTGCCGTTCGTGCCGAGTTCGACCATTTCCGCGTCCCTCACACCGCGAGGTCGAGGCATGTCTCTGATCGAAATCGAAACCGAAGCGTCGGCCAACCCCGTCGATTTGGTAGAACAGCTCGCCGCAGTGCGCGACTGGTCCTTCGAGCGTTCCGCCGAAGACGAGATCACCCTGTCCCTCAACAACCGCTGGACCGACTGCCACGTCTCTTTCCAATGGATGGACGAGATCGAGGCCCTGCATCTGGCCTGCGCTTTCGATTTCAAGGTGCCCGACAGCCGCCGCAACGAGGTGCTGAAGCTCCTCGCCCTCATCAATGAACAGATGTGGCTTGGCCATTTCGACATCTGGCCGCAGGAAGGTGTGATCATGTTCCGGCATGCGTTGGTGCTGGCCGGCGGTGCCACCGCCAGCGATCGCCAGTGCGAAGCGATCCTCGATGCCGCCATGGATGCGGTGGATCGCTACTTCCCCGCGTTCCAGTTTGTGGTGTGGGCCGGCAAGGGCGCGCGGGAAGCCATGGACTCCGCGCTTTTCGATACCGCCGGAGAAGCTTAAGACACTTGGACCCAATTCGTGAGGGCCGGGTCATGGCGACCCGGCTCCTCCCTTTGCGTGCAGGTGGGCCGATGTCGCTGGACATATTGAAGCAGATGAAGGGTCCCGTGGTCCTGGTGGGCGCGGGCAAGATGGGCGGCGCGCTGCTGGACGGCTGGCTCGCTTTGGGCATCGATCCCGGCCAGTTGGTGGCGATCGACCCGAACCTGCCGGCCGAATTGGCCACGGCGCTGGCGGCCAAGGGCGTCTCCGCCAATCCCGCTTATGACACGCTGCCCCCCGCGGGCGTGCTGATTCTCGCCGTGAAGCCCCAGGTGGCGCCCGCGGTCATCGCCAGCGTGCGCGCTCTGGTGGGGCCGGAGACCGTGGTGGTCTCCATCATGGCCGGCCGCACCATCGGCTTCATGCAGGAAGCCCTGAGCCAGCGCACCGCCGTCATCCGCACCATTCCCAACACCCCGGCCGCCATTGGTCACGGCATCACCGTAGCGGTGGCCAATGCGGCGGTGACCCCGGCGCAGCGGGAGGCGGCCTCCGCCTTGCTGGGTGCCGTCGGGCCGGTGGAATGGGTGGAGGACGAAGCGCTGATGGATGTGGCCACCGCCGTCTCCGGCTCCGGCCCCGCTTACGTCTTTCTGTTGGCGGAAGCCCTGGGGCAGGCGGGCGCCGCCGCCGGCCTGCCGGCGGATCTGGCCGACCGGCTGGCGCGCGCCACCATTTCCGGCGCCGGCGCGCTGTTGGCGCAGTCCGGCATCGCGCCGGGCACCTTGCGCCAGAATGTGACCTCGCCCGGCGGCACCACCGCTGCGGCGCTGGCGGTGCTGATGGACGAGGCCACCGGCTTCGGGCCGCTGCTGACCCGCGCCGTCGCCGATGCCACCCGCCGCTCGCACGAACTGGCCGGCTGAGCCCGACCTTGTGGGGGCGGCACGTCGCCCCCACCTGTCCTGCACGAGCCCGCAGATCGCCACGGAGGACGCATGACGTCGGAAACCAGCCGTGATGCCGCCGTGCGCGCCTTTCTGGCGCTCCTGGAAGAGCAGCCCTACGAACGCATCGACCTGCGCGAGGTGGGCGCGCGCTCCGGGGTCCCGCTCTCCGAGTTGCGGGTGGCCTTCGCATCCAAGCGGGACCTGCTCGCCGCTTTCTTCCGCAGCACTGACCGGCAGGTGCTCGCTGCCAGCGCCGACCCTTCGGCGGCCGAACTGGCGGACGAGCCAGCACAGGAGCGCCTGTTCGAAGTGATGATGCGGCGCCTCGATGCGCTGGAGCCGCATCGGGACGGCGTCCGTGCGCTCTTGGCCTCTGCCCGGCGCAATCCCCTCCTGGCGCTTACTTTGCTGGAACTGAGCGTGCGCTCCCAGACCTGGATGCTGGCGGCGGCCGGCCTTCCGTCCACCGGCCTTGCCGGCGCCACCCGCGCCCGCGGATTGGCGTTGCTGTTCGCCCGCATCCTCGATGTGTGGCTCAAGGACGAAGACCCCGGCCTTGCCCCCACCATGGCCGCCCTGGACCGGGAATTGGCCTCGGGCGCCAAGTTGCTGGGCATGCTGGACGACCTCGCCTATCTCGCCATCCCCTGGCGCACCCGCCGCCGCACGGCCGCGGCCGGCGATGCGGCACCGCTGGACGAGGCTGCGGCCTCCGGCTGACGCTGTCCCCTTGACCGGATCGCCGCCGGCCGTCTCCCTCGGTGCAAGCCGAGTCGCGGGCCGCGAGCGGCGATGATTTGGCAGAAGGATCAGAGACCGATGGCGGATGTAGGCACGGCCGGCTCAATCGGGATCGACGACTTCCTGAAAGTGGACGTGCGCGCGGGCACCATCGTAGCCGCCGAGCCGTTTCCCGAGGCGCGCAAGCCCGCCTACAAGCTGAGCATCGACTTCGGCCCACAGATCGGGGTCAAGCGCTCGTCGGCGCAGATCACCGAACACTATGCCCTGGATGAACTGGTGGGCCGGCAAGTGGCCGGGGTGGTCAATCTTCCGCCGCGGCGCATCGGCCCGTTCCTGTCGGAAGTGCTGACCCTCGGCTTCCCCGACGCCGCGGGCGCCGTCGTGCTGGTGACGCCGGCCACCGGCGTCCCCAATGGCGCGCGCCTGTTCTGACGCCCTACAGAAGCTTGCGCATATAGACGCGGTCAAGCCCGTGCTCGGTTGCGCGATGGGTCTCCGCGTAGCCGTAACGGCCGTAGAGCGCGATATTCTCGGTCATGGCGGCGTTGGTGTAGAGGTGGATGGATCGATGCCCCGCCGCGCGGGCAACCGCATCGGCCACCTCCAGGAGGCGGCGCCCGAAGCCCTGCTTCTGGAAGTCCGGGCTAACGGCGATATTGTCCAGCAGGAGCGCATCCGGCTCGGGGATCAGGACCAGGAAGCCCGCGATCAGGCCTTCGACCTCCAGCACCCGGAGCAGCCCGCGGGCGGCCAGGTCCGCATAGTCCGCCACCATGGGCATGGGCGGGCGCCCGATGCGCGGGACATAGATGCTGTACGCGGCTTGGGCGATGGCCGTGACCGCGGGGACATCCGCGGCCGCAGCCAGCCGGACGACGGGGGCGGTCGATCTCATACCGGCAGCCGGATGGTGGCCCGCAGGCCGCCCAACGGACTATCCGCCAGGATCACGTCGCCGCCGTGGGCGCGGGCGATGTCGCGGGCGATGGACAGGCCAAGGCCCGACCCGCCGGCATCCTGGTTGCGCGCATCATCCAGTCGCAGAAACGGGCGGAACACGTCCTCGCGCTTGTCCTCGGGAATGCCGGGGCCATCATCATCCACGGTGACGATCAGCCAGCGGGCATCGCGGGTGCCGGTGATCTCCAGCCGCTGGGCGTAGCGCACCGCATTGCCCACCAGATTGCCGATGCAGCGCTTCAGCGAATCCGCCTTCACCTGGACCAAGGGCGGGCCCATGAAGCTGGCGGTGGCCTGGGCGCCGGAGCGCTGGGCGCTGGCCCGCAGATCCTCCACCAATTGCGCCATGTCGGTCAGCGCCGTCTGTTCGCCGCCGTCGCCGCGGGCGAAGGCGAGGTACGCCTCCAGCATGCCTTGCAACTCGTCCACGTCCTTGCGCAGGGCGTCCACTTCCGGCCCCTCGGGCAGGAAGGCCAGCTCCAGCTTGAAGCGGGTGAGGATGGTGCGCATGTCGTGCGACACGCCCGCCAGCATGGCGGTGCGCTGCTCGATCTGGCGCTCGATGCGTCGCTTCATCTCCAGGAAGGCCACCGCCGCGCGCCGCACTTCGCGGGCGCCGCGCGGGCGGAAATTCTCCACGTCGCGGCCCTTGCCGAAGGCCTCGGCCGCATCGGCCAGATTCTCGATCGGCCGGATCTGGTTGCGCAGGAAAAGGATAGCCACCGCCAGCAGCACCAGGGACGTGCCCACCATCCACAACAGGAAGATGTGCGAGTTGGAGGCATAGGCAGCGTTGCGGCGGGCAAAGATGCGCAGCACCGCGTCCGGCATCTTCACCCGCACCTCGATGAGGTTCGAGCGTCCCACCGTGTCGATCCAATAGGGCTGCTTGATCCGCCGGCCGATTTCTCGCGACAGAGCGCTGTCGAGAATCGAGAAGAACGGGCGCGGGCCCTGGGCGGGCAGGGGATCCGGCGGCAGCACATCCACCGACAATTCCAGCGTCTGCCAGGCGATGCGCCGCAGATTGGCGGCGTCCTTGTCGTCCGGATAGGTGGCGTAGAGATCCACCACCGCGGCGATGTCCTGGCTCACTGCCGCGGAGAGGCGGCGGGTGACGGTGTTGTAGTGGCGCTCCATGAAGACGAAGGCGACCACCGACTGCAGGATCACCATGGGAATGACGATGATCAGCAGGGAGCGGGGAAACAGCCCCTTGGGCGTCACCCGGTTGAACCAGGCGCCAAAGCGGGAATTGGTCTCGGTGCAGAATTCGCCCAGGCTGCGCAGTCCCGCCCGGCTGGCCTCCATCATGCTCACGGCGTCACCACCAGCCGATAGCCGAGGCCCCGCACCGTCTGCACGAAGGAGGGATTGGCGGGGTCCCGTTCCACCTTGCGGCGCAGCCGATTGACCTGGACGTCCACCGCCCGCTCGCTGGCCGCGCCCCCGCCGGCCAGGGCCAGGCGCGGGACCGTCTCGCCCGGCTGTTCCGCCAGCGCCCGCAGCATGTCGCGTTCGCGTTCGGTGATCCGCACCGGCTCGCCGGAGCGGGTCAGTTCGCCCCGTCCCAGATGAAAGGTGAAGTCGCCGAAGCGCACCGCCTCGATGGCCTTGGGGGGAACCACCGTGGTGCGCTTGAGGATGGACCCGATCCGCAGCAGCAGCTCGCGCGGCTCGAACGGCTTGGCAAGATAATCGTCGACCCCGGCTTCAAGGCCGGTGATGCGGTCGACGGTGTCGGCGCGCGCGGTGAGCATCAGGATCGGCACCGTGGAGCTCTTCCGCAGCCAGCGGGCGAACTCCACGCCGGTCTCGCCGGGCATCATCACGTCCAGCACCAGCAGGTCGAATTCCAGTCCGACCATGCGATTGCGGGCCTCCGGCGCAGAGGCAGCGGTGGTGACGCGGTAGCCATGTTCGCTCAGGAAGCGGGACAGCAAGGTGCGGATGCGGTTGTCGTCATCCACCACCAGCAGATGGGGCGCATCGTCGGGCAAGGGCGGCGGAGCGGGCCGGGGGGCGATCTCGGTCATGGTGCAGCCTCAGGCGGAGTGCGGGCGGACGGCCCGCTCCGCCCGCTGGATCAGCCGTTCCACGGCCGGCCGATCCTCCCGGTCGATCATGGCCACAAGAAAGCGGCGGGCTGCCTCTTCGGCGCCGGGGCCGCACTCGGCGAGCGCATTGGTGATCCGCCGGTGCTGCAGGGCGACGAATTGGGCGGCCAGCGCCTCCCCCTTGGCGGTGGGATAGAGCAGGCGCTGGCGCCGGTCGGAGGATCCGGCCCGGCTTTCCACGAAGCCCTCGTCCACCAGTTCCCGCAGCACACGGCCCAGGCTCTGCTTGGTGATGCGCAGGATGTCGAGCAGGTCCGTCACACGCATGCCTGGATTGCGATTCACGAAATGCAGGACCCGATGATGCGCCCGGCCAAAACCGATGGACGTCAAGATCTCGTCCGGATCGCCGATAAAGTCCCGGTACGCAAAGAAAAACAGCTCGATCAGCTCGACGAAGGGATTGCTCTCTCCGGCCTCGGGCAGAGCATCCGGGGTGGAGGAGCGGGTGGCTTCGGAGTGGGGATTTACGTCAGTCATGTTGACTTTTTTCGGTCCGATCGTTACTCACAGGGCGCCGGAAGCGAAAGGATCGGTCTCCAAATCGGTTCGAGACGTTCGATCGTTGCGCTTTCCGAGCAGAGTGCCCATCCTTCGGGCGTGAAACTATCGATCCCTGGCGCCGCTGCAAAGTGCAGTGTCGCGGGAAGCAAAGGCCGCCGGCAAGACGCGCCTAAGGAGTGAAGACCATGAGTGGAGAGCCTTTCGACAAACGCGACGGCTGGATCTGGTACGACGGCGCTCTGGTGCCGTGGCAGGATGCCAAGCTGCATGTGCTCTCCCATGGCCTGCATTATGCCAGCTGCGTGTTCGAGGGCGAACGCGCCTATGGCGGCGAAATCTTCAAGTCGTCCATGCATTCCGAGCGGCTGCGGCTGTCCGGCGAGATGCTGGACTTCACCATCCCCTATTCCATCGCCGAGATCGACGCTGCCAAGCGCCTGACGCTGGAAAAGAACAACCTGGTCGATGCCTACGTCCGCCCGGTGGCCTGGCGCGGCAGCGAAATGATGGGCGTCTCGGCGCAGAGCAACCAGATCCATCTGGCGATCGGCGTGTGGGAATGGCCGAGCTATTTTGACCCCGAGCAGCGCCAGAAGGGCCTGCGCCTCGACATGGCCGAGTATCGCCGTCCGGACCCGGCGACGATCCCGTGCAAGGCCAAGGCCTCCGGCCTCTACATGATCTGCACCATCTCCAAGCACAAGGCCGAGCGCCGCGGCTATGCGGATGCGCTGATGCTGGATTATCGCGGCTTCGTGGCCGAGTGCACCGGCGCCAACATCTTCTTCGTGAAGGACGGGGTCATCCACACGCCGGTTCCGGACTGCTTCCTGGACGGCATCACCCGCCGCACCGTCATCGACCTGGCTCGCAAGCACGGCCTGGAAGTGGTGGAGCGGCACATCAAGCCGGAAGAGCTGTCCGACTTCAGCGAATGCTTCATCACCGGCACGGCGGCGGAAGTCACCCCGGTGGGCGAGATCGCCAACTGGCGCTTCGCTCCGAGCGGCATCACCCATCAGCTGATGGATGCCTACACCGCCGAGGTGCAGCCGAAGAAGCAGGCCGCCTGAGGCCGGCGCGGCCGCCCTCGGTGGCCGGATCGAAGAAACGCAATCTGAGAGGGCGCCGGTGATCTCCGGCGCCCTTCTTCTTTTGCGCAGCCCGGACGGTCACGCGCCGCCCGCGCCTGGTCCGGCGGCGGCGGCGCAACAGGCGCCGGGCCGCGCAATTCAACCAAAGAAGCAGTCGACATGACGTTACGTCAGAATTGCACGCCGCGAAGCAGGCGCATAAGAGCGAAAGGGTGGCCCTAGGTCACCGTTTTTATTTGCGGACCTAACCCAGTCCCAAGAAACCATGCGGGGAAGCGTCGATGCGTCGGCCTATCTATAAAGTCCTGTATTTCCAGGTGCTCGTGGCGGTGATCGCCGGCCTGCTCCTGGGTGCGTTCTTCCCCGCAACGGGTGAAGCCATGAAGCCTCTGGGCGATGGGTTCATCAAGCTGGTGAAGATGATCATCGCCCCGGTCATTTTCTGCACCGTGGTGATCGGCATCGCCTCCATGCGCGACGTGCGCAAGGTTGGCCGCGTGGGCGGCAAGGCGCTGCTCTATTTTGAGGTGGTCTCCACCTTCGCCCTCGTTCTGGGCATCATCGTCGGCGACATCATCCGTCCGGGCGACGGGTTCAACGCCAATGTGGCAACGATCGATACCAAGGCGATCGCCGGCTATACCAACCAGGCGGCGCATGCCAGCACCGTCGACTTCATCATGAACATCATTCCCAACACGATGTTCAGCGCCTTCTCCACTGGCGAGATCCTCCAGGTGCTGCTGGTGGCCATCCTGTCCGGCTTTGCCATCAGCTCGCTCACCGACAATATCGCCAACCCGCTGCTGCATGGCTTGGAAGCCATCGAGAAGGCGGTGTTCGCGGTGGTCAAGCTGGTCATGTACACCGCGCCCATCGGCGCCTTCGGTGCCATGGCCTTCACCATCGGCAAATACGGCATCTCCAGCATCGGCAACCTGCTGCAGCTGATCGCCACCTTCTATGTGACGGCGCTGCTGTTCGTGTTCGTGGTGCTGGGCGCCATCGGCAAGGTGTTCGGCTTCAGCGTGTTCAAGCTGGTGCGCTACATCAAGGATGAGCTGCTGATCGTGCTCGGCACCTCCTCCTCGGAAAGCGCGCTGCCGGCGCTGATCCAGAAGATGGAGCATGCGGGCGCCTCCCGCTCGGTGGTGGGCCTCGTGGTGCCCACGGGCTATTCGTTCAATCTGGACGGCACCAACATCTACATGACCCTGGCGACACTGTTCATCGCCCAGGCCACCAACACCCACATCACTTGGGAGCATTATCTGCTGGTGCTGGGCGTGGCGATGCTCACCTCCAAGGGCGCCAGCGGCGTCACCGGGTCGGGCTTCATCACCCTGGCGGCGACGCTGGCGGCGGTGCCGGAGATCCCCATCGCCGGCATGGCGCTGATCCTGGGCGTGGATCGCTTCATGAGCGAATGTCGCTCGCTGACCAACTTCACCGGCAACGCGGTGGCCACCCTGGTGGTCGCCCGCTGGGAAGGGGAGCTGGACATGGACCGCCTGCATGCGGTCCTCGACGGCAAAGAGGTGGCCCCGCTGGCGCCGCCGCCCCCCCGGCAGGCCGTGGCCGCGCAGTAGCCGGTTCCAGCCGGGTCTTGCAGCAAGGAAGCGGGGCGAGCGAAAGCTCTGCTCCGCTTTTGCGTTCGTAAGTCCCGATCTTCCCCCTCCACCTCGCGAGAGGTATGCCTGAGAGCGCGACGCCGGGGCGATGCGCCCCATGGTGTCGGTTCGTGGTCGAGAGCCTGGCTGTGACGACGCGCATCTTGTGCTAAATGCCTACCATGATGCCACCATCTTCTCCGTCCGTCTCCGCCGGCCGCAAGCGCCTGCATCAGATCCTTTATGTTCAGGTGCTGGTGGCCGCCGCCGCCGGGGCCGTCCTCGGGCTCCTGGTGCCAGAGGTGGCGGCGGCCATGGAGCCGTTGGGCACCGGCTTTGTGAAGCTGGTGCGGATGATCATCACACCCATCGTCTTCCTGACCCTGGTGCTTGGCGTTGCCGGCATGGGGGACAGCGGCAAGGTGGGCCGGATCGGCGGCAAGGCCCTGCTGTATTTCGAGGTGGTCTCCACCTTGGCGCTGTTCATCGGCCTCGCCGTCGGCCTGCTGCTGAAGCCGGGCGCCGGGTTTAATGTGAACCCCGCCACCATCGATGCCAGTGGCATCGCCACGTACGTGCAGCAGAGCCACAACACAACGCCGGTCTCTTTTCTGCTCGCCATCATTCCGGACACCTTCTTCGGCGCCTTCACCGGGCCGGACATTCTGCCCGTGCTCATGGTGGCGCTGCTGACCGGCTTTGCGATCGGCCAACTGGGGTCCGCCGCCGCGCCGCTCCTGGCCGGCCTCGGACATTTGGAGCGGGGCATCTTCGCGGTTGCCCGCCTCGTCATGGCGGCGGCCCCGGTGGGGGCGTTCGGGGCCATGGCATTCGTGATCGGCAACTATGGCCTGTCCGCCATCGCCAGCCTGCTGAAGCTGATCGCCTGCCTCTATCTCACCGAGCTGGTGTTCATCGTCCTGGTGCTGGGGGGGATCGCCCGGGCCAATGGGCTCAGCATTTTCCGCATCATCGCCTACATCAAGGATGAGTTGCTCATCGTGCTCGGCACCTCATGCGCCGAGAGCGCGCTGGCACCGCTCATGGAGAAGCTGCGCCTCGCCGGGGCAGAGCGTTCCGTGGTGCGCCTGGTGATGCCGGCCGGCTTCTCGTTCAATTCCGACGGCACCAACATCTACATGACCATGGCCACCCTGTTCATCGCCCAGGCCACCAACACCGACCTCACCTTCGGCCAGTTGATGGTGATCCTGGTGGTGGCCATGGCCACCTCCAAGGGCGTGGGCGGGGTGACCGGATCGGGCTTCATCGCCTTGGCGGCGACGCTCGCCGTGGTGCCCGGCATTCCCATCGCCGGGCTGGCGTTGATCCTGGGCATCGACCGCTTCCTTAGCGAGGCGCGGGCGATGACCAATGTGGTGGGCAACGCACTGGCCACCCTGGTGATCGCCAAATGGGAGGGCGCCCTAGATGCGCAGACCGCCGAACGCGTGCTCGGCGCGCGCCAGCCGAGCGAGGGCGCGTCTCCCGCATGATCCCGAGGCGCAGGCTCAGGGGCAGGGCGCGTCCAGCAGCAGGCGCGCGGCGGCCACGAACTGATCTTTGCCGACCCGGGTCACCGGCCCGTCCCCGGGCGCCAAGCGCCGTTGGTGGGCGATCACCATCTGCCGCCGGGGCGCCACCAATATGTATTGCCCATGGAGGCCCCAGGCCATGAAGGCCCCCTCCAGCGGGGATCCGGGTGGTTCCTCGAAGGTCCACCACAGATCACCATAGCCCAGATGATAGGCTGCGGTCTTGGCCGGATGCATGTCGGTCGACGGGGTGATGGGGGTGGTGATCGTGGTCACCCAATCCGCCGGGATGATCTGGGTGGTGGTCCATCGGCCGTGCTGCAGCATCAGGTAGCCGATGCGCGCCATGTCCCGCGCAGACAGGAAGAAATGGTAGGGTGGATGGCTGGAGCGGGTCTTGTCGCCGAACCGCCCCCGGACGTGACGGCGCGGCTCGAAATCCTGCAACTGAATAGGCTTGGCAATGTCCTCGGCGAAGGCCCGATAGAGGTCGCGCTGGGTGAGCTGTTCGAACACCGTCCCCGCGGCGTTGAAGCCCCAATTGTTATAGAGGAAATAGCTGCCGGGCTGCTGCGCGCCACGCGGCGGGGCGGCGGCGAGATCGTCGCCGGCATTGGCGGCCGGATGATAGACCGCCGAGCGGGAGCTCAGCAGGTCGCGGATCCGCGCCTGTTTCTCCACTGCCAGCAGGCCGCCGATGTCGTCCACCGCCAGATCGCCCAGGGTGCGATCGAGATCCACCGTGCCATCGACCACATAGCGCCCATACATCATGGCCAGGATGCTCTTGCGCACCGACTCCACGATGCCGGGGGTGGCGATGGGGCCGTAGCTGAAGACGATCCGGCCATTGCGCGCGGCCACGAGGGCGGTGGTGGCCCCCGCCTGCAACTGCCCTTCTGCGCGGGCCAGCACGGCCTGGCAGGCGGCGGTCTTCTCGGCGGCGGGAACCTCGTCCCATTCGGCCCCGGGGAACACCGGCGATTGCGCGTGGCTGGTCGCGGAGACGAGGGCGGCGGAGACGAGGGTTACGAAGAGGACGGCGGTCACGCCCCGCATGCATCGCGGCCATCGGGGTGGCACGGACCGATCATCACGGCGCATGAACCAGCAATCGCTCCTTAGAGTTCTAGCCAGCGGTCTGCGGCGGCATCGTCGGTGTCCTTGGCCTCGATCCATTTGCCGTCGCTGGCCGCGCCGGGACGCTCCTCCTTCTTCCAGAAGGGGGCGTTGGTCTTCAGCCAGTCCATCAGGAATTCAGCGGCGGAAAACGCCGCGCCGCGATGGGCGGAAGCGGTGACCACCAGAACGATGGGGTCGCCCGGCACCAGGCGTCCAAAGCGATGCACCACCCGCGCGCCGGACAGGGGCCATCGACCACGGGCCTGCGCGAGGATCCGTTCCATCTCCGCTTCCGCCATGCCGGGATAGTGTTCCAGCAGCAGCGCGGTCAGCGGGCCGCTGGCGGCCACATCGGCCCGGCACAAGCCGGTGAAGGTCACCACCGCGCCCACATCCGTCCGTCCGCCCACCAGCGCGGCGGCTTCCACGGCAGCGTCGAACGGCTCGGCCTGGACCCGCACTTCGAATGCGGAATCGGATGGGGGGCCGGCGTCTTGCTCGGCGACGGGGGCCACGGACATGGCGTCAGCCTCCGGTCATGGGCGGAAAGAAGGCCACCTCGTGCGCCCCGGCCAGGGGGGCGTCCGGCTTCACATGCCGCCGATCCAGGGCGGCCCGCACCACGGCGGGGTTTTCGAAGGCGTGGGCATGCCCGCCGCCCCGCGCGCGCAGCCAGCCGGCCAGTTCGGCGACGGTGCGCACATCCGCCGGCGGATCCACCTGCTCCTCGGCCAAGCCGACCCGCTCCCGCAGCCAGGCGAAATACAGCACTTTCACCGCTGCTCCCCCTGCACAAGGTGGCGGCCACCGGCGCGGAAATAATCGTAGCCGGTGTAGAGGGTCAGTACCGCCGAGATCCACAGCAAGGTCAGCCCGGCGAAGGTCACGCCCGGGATGAGGCGGTCCCCGGCCTCGCCGGCCAGAAGGAAGCCCACCGCAATCAGCTGCAGGGTCGTCTTCCATTTCGCCAGGCGCGACACCGGCACGCTCACGCGCAGTTCCGCGAGAAATTCGCGCAGGCCCGAGACCAGGATCTCGCGGCACAGGATCACCACCGCGGCCCAGAGCGACCATCCGCGGATGGTGCCGTCGGAAGCCAGCATGAGCAGGGAGGTGGACACCAGCAGCTTGTCGGCGATGGGGTCCAGCATGCGGCCTATGGCCGATTGCTGCGACCAGGCGCGGGCCAGATAGCCGTCGAAGAAATCCGTCACCGCCGCGGCGATGAACAATCCCAGCGCGATCCAGCGCAGCGAAACCCCGCCATGCAGGATGTCCGCCCAGAACAGGCAGGCCGCCACCAGCGGCACTGCTGCGCACCGGGAATAGGTGAGGAGATTGGGGATGGACAGGGCGACGCTTCGCGTGGAAGCGGGGCCGGCGGGGGTCGGGCGTGTTGCTGCGTCAGCCATGCCTGCTCGGTTCGTTCAGGGGCGCCGGACACGGCGCGCCAAGGTCTCTTGCACGGTCACGGCAAGCCCCCAGCCAGGGTATCTGCCACGTCGGATCACACTAGCATGCCCGCGAAAGCCGGCGAGGTCGAGGCTGCCTCACGCCTGGGCACGCTCATGGAAATAAGCGTAGATGGCCTGCGCCGTCGAGGCATTGACGCCAGGAACCTGCTCAAGATCGGTCAAAGACGCCCGTTCGATGGCCTTGAGGGTACCAAAATGCCGGAGCAACGCCCGTTTGCGCGTCGGTCCGACGCCGGGAATCGCCTGAAGGCCGGCGTCGGTGATGTCCTTCTTGCGCCGCGCCCGATGGGAGCCGATGGCAAACCGGTGCGCCTCATCTCGCAGTCTCTGGATGAAATAGAGCACCGGGTCGCGCGGCTCCATGCGGAAGGCGGGGCGGCCGGGCAGGAAGAATTGCTCACGACCGGCCTCCCGGTCCAGCCCCTTGGCGATGCCCACCAGCGGCACGTCGGTAATGCCCAGTTCCTCCAGCACCCCCCGCGCCGCGTTCAATTGGCCAAGTCCCCCATCGATCAGCACCAGATCGGGCCACGGGGAGGCGTCATCGTCGGCGATCGCCGCCTCTGGTGCGGGGGGGATGCCGGGCTCCACCGGA
This sequence comes from Azorhizobium sp., assembly GCA_965227945.1. Taxonomy (GTDB): domain Bacteria; phylum Pseudomonadota; class Alphaproteobacteria; order Rhizobiales; family Xanthobacteraceae; genus Azorhizobium. The sequence goes on from CBDDGQ010000006.1 coordinate 2,773,328, forward strand.
ATTTCGCCGGGTTCACCCCGGCCCCGCCAGGTCGCCGCCGTACGATCGGATGCGAGAACGGCCGGGAGCTCCGGCGATCCGGTTTCCTCGGTCACGGATGTCGCGTCTGACGGCGAGGCCGCGCGCGGGAGCGCCGCGTCCGGCGCCGGCGCGCCGGCGCGCGGCGCCTCGCGCAACAGGCGCGCGAAGCGGCGGCGGAGCACCTCGCGCATCATGCCGTAATCGTCGCCCGGCACGAGGTCCGCGGACTTGATGTTGAACTTGCGGTACTGCGCTTTGCGGAAGCCCTCAGGCCCCGCCACGATCATGCCGCCCACCGCATTGGTGCCCATGATGTGGGAATTGTCATAGACCTCGATCCGGCGCGGCGTCGTCGGAAGGTGGAAAGCTTCCGCCAATCCGTCCAATAGCTTGGCCTGGCTGGCGGTCTCCGCCAGCTTGCGCCCCAGCGCCTCGCGGGCATTCTGCAGCGCATGGTCCACCAGATCGCGCTTCTCGCCGCGACGGGGGACCGCTATCTCCACCCGATACCCCGCCTTCGTGGACAGGGCCTCTGCGATCAGCGCCTCCTCCTCCACCGGATGGCTGAGCAGGATCAGGCGGGGGCAGGGCTTGTCCTCGTAGAATTGCGACAGGAACGCGCCCAGCACCTCGCTTTCGCTCAGCGAGCGGTCGGCGCGGGGATAATAGCCGCGGTTGCCCCAGTTCTGGCCGGTGCGGAAGAAGAACACCTCGATGCAAGTGGCGCCCCCCTGTTGGTGACAGGCGAACACATCGGCTTCCTCGACTGAGCGCGGGTTGATGCCCTGGCTGCCCTGCACGGCGGACAGCGCCGCGAGGCGATCGCGCAGCCGCCCGGCGCGCTCGAATTCCAGGGCGTCGGAGGCGGCCTCCATTTCCAGCGCCAGTTCTTCCTTGATGGCGCGCGAGCGGCCGGACAGGAAGGCGCGGGCCTCGCGCACCAGTTCTGCATAATCGGTGTGGTTGATCTCGCCGGTGCACGGGCCGGAGCAGCGCTTGATCTGGTACAGCAGGCAGGGCCGGGTGCGGTTCTCGTAATAGCTGTCGGAGCACGAGCGCAGCAGGAACGCCCGCTGCAGCGCGTTGATGGTGCGGTCCACCGCCCAGACGCTGGCGAACGGGCCGTAGAAATCCCCCGGCCGCGAGCGGGCGCCGCGATGCTTCAGGATCTGCGGCGCCGGGTGATCCGCCGTGATGAGGATATAAGGGAACGACTTGTCGTCCCGCAGCAGCACGTTGAAGCGCGGCTTCAACTGCTTGATGAGATTGGCTTCCAGCAGCAGCGCTTCGGGCTCGGTGCCGGTGGACAGGAACTCCATGCTGGCGGTGGCGGCGATCATCCGGGCGATGCGGTTGGTGTGCCCCACCAGCCGAGTGTAGCTCAGAATCCGCTTCTTGATGCTCTTGGCCTTGCCCACATAGAGCACCGCGCCGTCGGCGGCGATCATGCGGTAGACGCCGGGCCCGGACGGGGCGTGCTTGGCGGCGCGAGCAATGGCGGCGCGGCCATTGGCCAGCGTGCCGGGCGCCGGCGGCGCCTCGTCGGCCTCCGTCAGCAGCAACGCGGCATCGTCCTCGATCTCCGGCAGATCGGCATCTTCCGGAACGTCGGGCTGATCGAGAGGGGGGCGGGACATCATGGGCGGAACGTAGGCAGTCGCGCCGGTAAGAACCAGAGGGTGCGACCACCCCTGCACAGGGTGGTGGACAGATCCTATAAAGATACCTATCCACGCAGGCGTCATCTGTCCTGCGGGGGGCGTATGCTCGGGATGTTATCAATCCGGTCCAAAATCCTGGCCATGCTGCTGATGTGCGGCGTGCTGTGCCTCCTGGCCGCCAGCTATGTGGCCATCCGCAGTGGCACCCACGCCTTGAAGGCAACCATCTTCCAGCAATTGACCACCTTGCGCGCGTCAAAGACCGCGCAGGTCTCCGGGTGGTTCCAGGATGTCTCGGACGATTTCAGCGATATTTCGCAGGATACGCCGTCCATCGAGGGCGTCATCGCCTTCGCCGCAGCCTTCGAGCAATTGGGGCAGGGCGCTCCGGCCACCGCCAGTCCGGAGCTGGAGGCGTTTTACAAGGACAAGTTCCTGCCGACCATTGCCGGGCAGGTGGATGCGCCACTGTCGGTGCGCGCCTTCATGCCCACCACGCCTGCGGCCCTGCGCCTGCAGGGCAGCTATGTGGTGCGCAACGACAATCCGGTGAGCAATGACGGCCGCAAGATCGTCGATGTGAAATCCGGGCCGGACGGCACCGCGTCGGCCTATGACGAAGCGGTTGCCAAATTCCGCCCCTTCTTCCTGCGCGCCGTGGAGACCCATGCGCTGGAAGACGTGATGCTGGTGGACGCCAAGACCGGCTCGATCGTTTACACCGTGTCCAAGCGCATCGACCTCGGCGCCAACCTGACCTCAGGTCCCCTGTCCAGTTCCGGTGCCGCGCGGGCCTATCGGCGGGTGATCGAGGGCGGCGGCGTGCCCGGCTATACGGTGCTGGAAGACTTCAGCCCCTATGTGCCCGCCGGGCTGCGGCCCTCGGCCTTCATGGCCGCACCGATTCTGTCCGACGGCAATCTGGTGGGCGTGCTGATCGGCGTGGTGTCGGTGCAGCAGATCAACGACCTCATGACCTTTGACGGTCATTGGGACAGCGTCGGCCTGGGCCAGACCGGCGAGGTCTATCTGGTGGGCACCAACGATCTGCTGATGCGCTCGCCCTCGCGCTTCCTGATCCAGGACCCGCAAGCCTACTTCAAAGCCCTGGCCGCCACGGGCGTCGATCCCAGCACCCTGGCCAAGATCAAGCATTTCGATTCCCCGATCCTGGCTCAGCGGGTGGATACCGAGGCCTCCCGCGAAGGGCGCAAGGGCCAGTCCGACACCCAGATCGTGCAGGACTACCGTGGCGTTTCCACCTTGAGCTCCTGGGCTCCGGTGGCGGTGCAGGGCTTGCATTGGATCGTCATTGCGCAGGAAGACGAATCCGAGGCACTGGCCCCGGTGCAGGACCTGCGCCACGCCATCATGGTGGTGGCGGCCATCGCCGCGGTGCTGCTGACCGCCATCTCCATTCTGCTGGCGAGCGCCTTCACGCGGCCCATTCATGCGGTGCTCGCGGGGGTCAACACCCTCGCCGGCGGCGACGAAAGCGTGCGCATCCCGGTCAAGGGGCGCGACGAGTTCGCCGATCTCGCCAAGGCCTTCAACGCCATGGCCAACGAGATCGCGGAACGCAGCGCGCGCATCGAACAGAAGACGGTCGAATACGAGCAATTGCTGCGCAATTTCTATCCCGACCTGATCGCCGACCGGATTCGCCTGGGCGAAAGCTCCTTCTCCGAGCGCGTACGCAACGTCTGCGTGGTGGTCATCATCATTGAAGGCTTTGACGGCCTGGTGGGCGGCGGACCGGGGGATGCGCTGGAACGCATCAACAGCCTGGTGGGCGACATCGACGAAGCCTGCGCCGCCAGTGGCCTGGAGAAGATCCGTACCATCGGCGAGACTTACATCGCCGCATGCGGTCTCTCCACCCCGCGGCTCGACGCCGCCCAGCGGAGTCTGGCCTTCGTTGCTCAGGTGGATCTGGTCCTGGAGCGACTGTCGCGCACCTATGGCGTGCCGCTGCAGGCGCAGTCCGGCCTCGCTCTGGGCGATGCCGAAGTGGGCGTCGTGGGTCGTCATCGCATGGTCTACGACGTGTGGGGGCCCACCATGCTGGAGGCGCGCCGCATCGTGTTCGATGCGGAACCGGGCACCTTGCGGGTCACCGCCGCGGTGCTGCAGCAATTGAGCAATCGCGACGGCTTCCAGCGCATGCCGGACATCGTGCTCTACGACGACACGCATGTGGAGACCTGGCAGCGCGACGCCGGCTTCTCCGCCGCAACAGCCGGGTGAGGTCGCCATGCTGCAGGCGTTGAGCGAAACGGAGGTGCGCTGGGCCCTTCTGGTGGTTCTGGGCTTCCCGCTGCTGACCGTGGTGCTGATCGAACTGGCCCGGCGGTTCGCGCTGCCCGGCTCGCCCATGCGTCGCCCGCTGCGGGCCGTACAGAACATCGTTCTGCCAGCCGGCGTGGTGTGGATCCTGGTGCATCAACTGGGGCACCTGCCCAGTGACGGCCTCACCGTGAAGGTGGTGGACACGGTGGTGGGCATCCTGCTGCTGCATGCGGTCTTCACCATCCTGCAGAGCTTGCTGATTGCCTTCAGCGAAACGGTGGGTCGTCTGCCGGCGCCCCGGCTGTTCTACGAACTGGCGACCTCGGCGGTGGTGGCGGTGGGCGCCTCCATCATTGTGTCCACCATCTGGGACGTGGATCTGGGTAGCCTGCTCGGGGCCTTGGGAATCGGCTCCGTGGTCCTCGGCCTGGCGCTGCAGAATGTCATCGGCGGTCTCGTCGCCGGTGTGATCGTATTCTCCGGCCGCCATTTCAATCTCGGCGACTGGCTCACCATCGATGGCGCACCGGCGAAGGTGGTGCAGATCGACTGGCGGGCGATCACCGTGGAGACCCTGGCCGGGGTGCGGGTGGTGATTCCCAGTGCCAGTATGTCCGGCGATGTCATGCGCATCACCCGCGCCCAGCAGCCGGTATGGGTCAGCGCCAGCGTCACGCTTCCGCTGACCACCTCGCCCGAGGCGGCCAAGCTGGCGCTGCGCGAGGCGGCTTTCGACGTGCCGCAAGTGGTTCAGCCGGCCAAGGTCGGCTGCCGAATCGCCGCTGTGGCCGGCGATGGGGCGCAATATGATGTGCGCTTCCTGGTGGCCGACGCGAGCAAGGTGGCGGCGGCCCGCGACGTGTTCCTGCACCGGCTCTGGTATGTGGGCCAACGCCATGGCCTGGCCATTGGCGGGGTCGATCTCAGCAGCGGCGGCCCTTATGGCGCCGATACGCCCGAACTGCGGGCGCAGGCCCTGGCCGAGAGCGGCGCCTTCGGCAACGCCACCTCGGAACTGGAAGAAATGGCCAAGGCGGCGAAGCTGCGAATCTTCTGCGCGGGTGAACTGATTCTCCGCCAGGAGATCAGCACCCCGAGCTTCCTGGTCCTGCTGTCCGGCGAAGCGCGGGTCAGTCTGCCGGTCAATGGCGGCCAGAGTGTCGAGCGGCTGAGCGCCGGTGACCTGTATGCCACGCGCGACGTCTTCCGCGGAACCACCTCTCAGGTGAACATGACGGCGGAAAGCGAAGTGCGGCTGATGGTGATTCCCGTCGCCGCCATGGAACGGCTCCTGGAGCGCAATCCGACTTTGGCGCAAGCGGTCGAACTCATCATCGACGCCCGGACCGCGGCGCTGGAGGCTGCGGTGGCGCTGGCGCGCGGCCGGGCGGCCTGACCCGCTCGCATCGGCGCGCCGCCTTCACGCTCCATTCACCACGCGCACGCAAACCCGCGCCCACGCTGCGTCTCGGCGACGTTTCCTTTGCTTTTGCGCGGCTAACTCGGCTGCAGCAGGCCCGCGAGGGCCAGCCTGAGACAAGGAGACCGAGATGAACCCCCGCATTCTCGCCGGGTTGGCCGTTGCGGCGGCCCTGGCCACCCCCGCATCGGCCGCCGACCTGTCGGCGAGCTACGGTTACGCCCCGCAGGTGGCCCAGATTCCATCCTGGACCGGCTTCTACATCGGCGCCAACGTCGGCTACGGCTGGGGCTCTGCGGCCGGAGAGAATCCCAATGGATTTCTGACCGGCGTGCAAGCCGGGTACAATTTTCAGTTCGCCGGCTCGCCTTTGGTGGTCGGCATTGAAACCGACTTCGATTGGTCCGGCGTCAGCAGCGGACCGTTCAGTGTCAACTATTTCGGGACGGTCCGGGGCCGCATCGGCTTTGCCGCCGAGCGTTTTCTGGTCTATGCAACCGGCGGCTTGGCCTACGGTGAAGGCGAGTATCAAGTTTTCGGTTTGAGCAACAGCCAGACATCCTATGGATGGACGTTGGGTGCCGGCGCTGAATACGCGCTCGACCGTAATTGGAGTGCCCGTGCCGAGTATCTCTACGTTGATCTGGGAAGCTCTACGTATGGATCCTGGGTTGGACCCACGACGATTGGTTATGACGGCAGCGTTATTCGGGCCGGGGTGAACTATCGTTTCTGAAAAGTTAAGCTTGGCAATTCCGCCAGAACCCTGATGAACAAAGGAATGAGTACCGACGATGACGCGAATTGTGGTCTGATGTAGCCTGGGTGCCACATTTCTGCCTTGCTTTCTCAGGGGGGTGTTGCCCGCAGGTCACAGACGAAACGACAAGCTCGCTGTATGGTCTGCACATTCTGGTTCTTCGTCGAAAACAAAGGTACTCACATGTTGAAGCGCGCTCTCCTCGGGGTCTCGGCCCTGGCCCTTCTCGGCTGCGGCGCCGCCTCTGCGGCTGACCTCGCTACCAAGTATCCCGTCAAGGCTGTCGTGCCTGTGGTTCCCGTGTTCTCCTGGACCGGCTTCTACATCGGCGCCAACGTGGGTTATGGCTGGGGCAACAACAACTACGACTACCGCACCCCGATCGGTGTGGCTTACAACTACAACGTCGGCGGCGGCGACGGTTGGGTCGGCGGCGGCCAGATTGGCTACAACTACCAGTTCGCCAACAACGTCGTGCTCGGCGTCGAAGCTGACATCGACTGGACCGGCGTTGGCAACACCAACCTGATCACCGTCGGCCCGCTGGCCAACGGCGTGAACAACAACGGCGCCACCCTCGACTACTTCGGCACCATCCGCGCTCGCGTCGGCTACGCCTTCGATCGCGTGCTGCCGTATGTGACCGGCGGCGCCGCTTGGGGCCACACCAACTTCGGCACCTACTACGGTGCGGATACCTCCTCGACCAACTGGGGTTGGACGGTCGGTGCCGGCGTGGAATACGCCATCACCAACAACTGGACTGCCAAGATCGAATATCTGTACGTCGACCTGGGCGGCAACAACTACCGCTTCTCCAACGGCGGCACCCTGGACACCTCGTTCGACATGAGCGTCCTCAAGGTTGGCGTGAACTACAAGTTCTGATCCGAAGCTCTTCGGTTCTGAGAAGCCCCGGGCGATGCCCGGGGCTTTTTTTATGGCCGAGTGCCAGCCGAATCACAGGGGCAGCGGGCTGCTACGGCACCGGCATCTGTGGTCTCGCAGCAACGACTGTTGCTCTCGGGTCGCATTGAGCCGCCCGTGCCGGTCAAATCGGTGGGACGTCCCGCTGCTGGACCCAACGACAAGACGCAAACAGACCCTGGGATCGCCACGGCTTTGCCGCGGATGGGTCACGGCGTGAACGCGCTCGCGGGCGAGGGTGGGCGCGGTGGTTCATTCTCGAGGTCGATCATGAAGGCGGTGTTTGTTTCGGGTGCTTTGGCGGGTGCGCTGCTTGCGGCGGCGCCGGCGATGGCGGCCGATCTTTCCAGCGCCCCGGCTTATCCCGCCAAGGCAGCGGCGGCCGCGGCGCCCCCCGTATTTTCGTGGACTGGATTCTATATCGGCGCCAATGCCGGCTACGCCTGGGGCTCCGGTACCGGCGCCGCAGATGCCTATGGCCTTAATCCGGATGGCTGGCTGGGCGGCGGTCAGGTCGGCTACAACTACCAGTTCCAGAACAATGTCCTGGTCGGTCTGGAAGCGGACGTGGACGCCGCCAATATCAGCAGTTCCTCTGGTCTCGCCTCATCCAAGCTGGATTACTTCGGCACCGTGCGCGCCCGCCTGGGCTATGCGTTTGATCGGGTGCTGCCGTACGTCACGGGTGGTCTGGCGTGGGGGAACAACAAGATCACGGGCCTTGGCTATAGCCAGTCCAACACCAGCACCGGCTGGACGGCCGGCGCTGGCGTCGAATATGCGCTGACCAACAATTGGACCGCCAAGGCCGAGTATCTCTACATGGACCTGGGCAAAAGCGGATTCGATTCGATTGGAGACGCGGGCCTGACCGCCTCCACCGCGCGGCTGGGCGTGAATTACAAATTCTAAAGCGCCCGGGCTTCGTCGCCGGATGCGTCGACGGCTGAAGGCGCGGTCTGGCCGCGCCTTTTTCTATGGCCGAACGCACCGGCGGACGCCCGCGCGAACCGGATTGCCGTTGCAACCGGTCGGCATTTTGTTACCGCTGCCGTAACACGCCGATGCAATTCTTGAACGTCCATCTGGCGCTTCCGATAGCCCGGCGCCTCGCTTTGCAGCGCGGGACCGTGATAGGAGCCGGGCCGAAGCAATGAAACAAGAGGGCTGAAATGGCTCGTGATTCGGCTGCGTCCGAGAAGCGTCCGCTGCGTGTCGGGGTTACCGGCATCGGCGTTATGGGATCCAACCACGCGCGCGTCCTCGCGGAATTGCCCGGCGCCGAGCTCGTCGCCATTGCCGATCCGGACCGGGCCCAGGCGGCGCGGGTGGCGGATTTCCTCGGTTGCCAGGCGGTGGGCGATCACCATGACCTGCTGGCGCTTGGGCTCGACGCGGTGATTGTCGCGGCGCCCACCCACCTGCATCATCCCATCGCCCTGGACGTGATCAATTCCGGATGCTCCGTGCTGGTGGAAAAGCCGGTCGCCTCCACCGTGGAGCAGGGGCGTGAGATCGTAGCCCAGGCTCGGGCCAAGGGCGTCACCTTGATGATCGGCCATGTGGAACGGTTCAACCCGGCGGTCCAGGCGGTCAAGGACGCGATCGAAGGCGAGGACCTCTTGTCCATCGCCATCACCCGCGTCGGCCCGTTTCCCCCGCGCATGTCCAATGTGGGCGTGGTGATCGACCTTGCGGTGCACGACATCGATCTGATCCGCTGGTTCACCGGCTCCGACATCGTGGAGTTGCAACCGCAGACCTCCAGCGCGGTGGCCGAGCGCGAGGATATTGCGCTGCTTCAGTTCCGCACCGCCTCCGGCGTTCTGGCGCACATCAACACCAATTGGTTGACGCCATTCAAGGCGCGCACGGTGCACGTGGCCACGCGCAAGAAATACGTCATCGGTGACCTACTCACCCGCCAGGTCACGGAGTGCTTCGACTATCGCCCCGATGGCTCCTACTCCATGCGCCACCTGCCGGTGGCCTATGCCGAACCGTTGCGCACCGAGCTGACGCGCTTCCTTGACGCCGTTCGTACCGGAGGCAACCCGCCGGTCAGCGGCGAGGAGGGCGTCGCCAGCCTGGAGATCGCCATCGCCTGCCTGGCCGAGCGGGTGGAAGCTGCTGCCCGCGCCAAGGTGCGGCTCGCCGGCTGAGTCGCTGCGGACCGCCGCTGATCGGGCAAGCTCCGCGGCGGTCCCCCCCTGTGAAGCTTTCGGCCCGTTCGGGCCCATGGTCCCCGGCTGTGCCGGCACGGGCCCTCAGACAAGGACGTCACCATGACCTCTTCCGCCGCCCAGGCGCGTCCCGCGCCGGCCCCCGCCGCATCCGCGCCCATCCCCTTCATCGATGTCTCCGCACAGCGCGCGCGGCTCGGCACGCGCATCGACCAGGCGGTGACCGCGGTGCTGGACAGCTGCCGGTTCGTGAACGGACCGGAAGTCACGCAATTCGAGACCGAGCTGGCGGCCTTTGCCGGCGCCAAATATGCGGTGTCCTGCTCCAGCGGCACCGATGCCTTGGCCATGCTGCTGATGGCCTGGGGCGTCGGGCCCGGGGATGCGGTTTTCTGCCCGGCCTTCACCTTCTGCGCGACCGCAGAAGTGGTGCCGTGGGTGGGCGCCACGCCGGTGTTCGTGGACGTCCTGGCGGACACCTTCAACATGGATCCGGCCAGTTTGGAGCAAGCGATCGAGGTGGCGCAGACCCGCGGCCTGAAGCCCCGGGTGGTGATTCCCGTCGACCTGTTCGGCCAGCCGGCCGATTATGACGCCATCCTGCCGATCGCCGAACGTCATGGGCTGAAGGTGCTCGCCGACACGGCGCAGGGCTTCGGCGGCACCTGGAACAACAAGCGCACCGGCAGCATCGGCGACGCCACGGCGACCTCCTTCTTCCCGGCCAAGCCGCTGGGCTGCTATGGCGATGGCGGGGCCATCCTCACCGACGATGCGGACCTGGTGGCGGTGCTCAAGAGCGTGCGCGAGCACGGCCAGGGCGTCGACAAGTATGAGAATGTCCGCATCGGCATGACCGCGCGCCTCGATACCATTCAGGCTGCGGTGCTGATCGAAAAGCTGTCCATCTTCGAGGACGAGATCGCCGCCCGCGAGCAGGTGGCCCGCCGCTACAATGCCGCCTTCGCGGACCTGGCGATCGTGCCGCACGTGGATCCGCGCGCCACCTCGGTGTGGGCGCAATACACGTTGCGCTTTGCGCCGGGCGTGCGCGACGGCCTGGCCGAAGCGCTGAAGGCCGAAGGTGTACCCACCGCCGTCTATTATCGCATTCCCATGCACCGGCAGCCGGCATATGCCCAGTTCCCGTCGGCTGCAGACCACCTGCCGGTGGCCGAGGCGCTGTGTGCCGAAGTGATCAGCCTGCCCATGCATGCGTATCTGGACACCGAAACACAGGATCGGGTGATCGCCGCCGTGCGTCGCGCCCTGGGGAAATAATCCGCTCTCCGGACGCGGGCGGCTTCGGCGATCGCCGCGGCATACTCGCGTCTCGGCAGGTACCCCTTCTGCCCTAGGCACCGGCGGCGAGGGGAGGTGGGCGCCGCCTCCCACTTCCCTCCCGCCGGATCGCACTCTAGGGTCGCGGCCATCGCGGCCCGAAGTCAAAAGCAATATGTTCCGCAATATCCTTTCCGTCGGTGGCCTGACGCTGCTGTCCCGCCTCGCCGGATTCGTCCGCGATGTGGTGATGGCGGCTGTGCTGGGCGCTGGGCCGGTGGCGGACGCATTCCTGATCGCCTTTCGGCTGCCCAACCATTTCCGCGCCATTTTTGCCGAAGGGGCGTTCAACGCCGCCTTCGTTCCCACCTATGCGCGGCTGAAGGAACAGGGCGGGGTGCCGCTGGCGCGTGGGTTCGCCGACGAAGTCCTGACCGCCATGACCTTGGTGCATGGGGTGATGCTGGCCCTGGCGCTTGGGTTCACGCCGGCCTTCGTGGGCCTCCTGGCGCCGGGCCTGATGGAGGATCCCCAGCGGTTCGACCTGGCGGTGACGCTGACCCGCATCACCTTTCCCTATCTGGCGCTGATCTCGGTGGCGACGCTGATCTCCGGGGCGCTGAATGCTTCCGATCGCTTCGCCATGGCCGCGGGATCGCCGATCCTGCTCAATGTCTGCATGGTAGGCACGTTGCTGGCGGCGGCGTCCTTCCCCACCGCCGGCCATGCGGCCGCCTGGGGTGTGCTGATCTCCGGCGTGCTACAGGTGCTGTTGGTGGGCTGGGATGCGGAGCGCAGCGGCATCGGGCTGCGGTTTGGCCGGCCCAAGCTGGATCCCGGCACGAAGCAATTCCTCAAAGCGCTGGGACCGGCCATCATTGGGTCTGCCGGGGTGCAGATCGCGCTGTTCGCCGACACCATCATCGCCACCTTCCTGCCGGCGGGGGCCCTGTCGGCGCTTTATTATGCCGATCGCATCAACCAGTTGCCCATCGGCGTGGTGGGGATCGCCATCGGCACCGTGCTGCTGCCGGAGATGGCCCGGCGGCTGGCGGCCGGGGACGATGCCGGCGCGGCCCATGCGCAGGCCCGTTCCATCGAATTGGCCGTGGTGCTGGCCCTCCCGTTCGTGGTGGCGTCGCTGCTGATCCCGGATCTGACCATGCGCGCTTTGTTTGCCCGCGGCGCCTTTACCCGCGGCGATGCGGCGGAAGCCGCGGCCACGCTGCAGGCCTATGGCATCGGCTTGCTGGCCTTTGTGGTCATCCGCGCCTTTATCGCCCCGTTCCACGCCCGAGGTGACACCGCGACGCCCATGAAGGCTGCGCTTACGGCGGTGGCCATCAATGTGGCGCTGAAGTTCGCCCTCATGGGGATGCTGGCCCAGGTGGGGCTGGCCTTGGCCACCGCCCTGGGCGGATGGATCAACCTGGGGCTTTTGGTCTGGTTTGCGCGGCGCCGCGGATTCCCGGTGGGCGATGCGGCTCTTGCGGGCCATTTGGTGCGGCTGGCGGTTTGCGGCCTGGTGCTGGCCGGCGCCTTGTTCGGCGCGACCCGCGGAGCTACGCTTCTGACCGCTGGCATGAGCGCCGGTCGCGATGAAGTGATGTTCGTCTGCGTGGTGGCCGCCGGCGGCATCGCGTATTTCCTTGCCGTTGCGGCATTCCTGGGGCGCGGCTTTGCTGCTGGGCTGATCGGCAGACGGGCGCCGCGGCCTCGTCCCTGAGCTGGTGCCACGCTTCCGCCATTTTGCATCGCGGCAAGCTGTGCTATCGACCCTGTGTCTAATGACGGCTCGTCTGTTGCGGGAGGCGCCGATCATCGGACCAGATTGAGAAGCGTCCTGCGGACGCCCTTTCGGAGCCTCCTGTATGTCTGTTTCGGCGCGCTTCCCGCTCCTGACCTGTGCGACCCTTGCCGTTCTGGCCCTCGCTGGATGCGGCCAGCCGCAGCAGCAGCAGGCGGCTCCGCCGCCGCCGACGGTGACGGTCGCCAAGCCGCAGCCCCGCACGATCACCGATTATGATGAGTATGTGGGCCGCTTCGTTGCCATTGATGAAGTGAACGTGCACGCCCGCATCCCCGGCTATCTGGCGGAAATCCACTTCACCGATGGTCAGATGGTGAAGAAGGGCGACCTGCTGTTCACCATCGACCAGCGGCCCTACAAGATCGCGCTCGATCAGGCCAAGGCCAACCTGGCCCAGGCACAGGCCAATGTGGATTTCGCCACCACGGATCTGGAGCGCGCCCGCACCCTGCTGCAGGATCGCAACTCCACCGCCATCTCCAAGCAGACCTTCGATCAGCGCACCCAGAGTCAGCAGACCGCAGCGGCCACGTTGCAGGCTCAGCAGGCGGCGGTGGCGGCGGCCGAGCTGGACCTGGTGTTCACCCAGCTCACCGCGCCGGTGAGCGGGCGCATCGGCGATCGCCGCGTGTCCGTGGGCAATTATGTGATCGGCGGCACCACAGGGTCTCCGACGCTGCTGGCGGTGATCGTCTCCACCGATCCCATCCGCTTTGAATTCACCATGGATGAGGCCTCCCTGCTGCGCTACGAGCGCGGCAAGAACGGCGTCGACGTGTCCGGCGCGCCGGTGGAGGTCAAGCTGATCGATGACAAGACCTTCGATCACAAAGGCAAGCTGGACTTCCTGAACAATGTGGTCGATCGCGAGACCGGCACCATTCGCGGCCGCGCGCTGTTCGACAATCCCACCGGCCTGTTCCGTCCCGGCATGTTTGGCCGCATTCGCCTGGCCGCCGGCGAGCCCTATCAGGCGCTGACCGTGCCCGACCTCGCCGTGGGCTCGGAACAGGTGCGCAAGTTCGTCTATGTGGTCGGCCCCGAGAACACCATCGCCATGAAGTTCGTGGAACTCGGTCCGCTGACCGACGGCCGCCGCGTCATCAAGTCCGGGATCACCGCCGACGATGTGGTGGTGGTGAACGGCCTGATGCGGGTGCGCCCCGGCGTGAAGGTCACGCCGCAGGAGGAAAAGCCGACGACGCCTCCGGCCGCGCCCGGTGCCGCCGCCGCCCCGGCGAAGTGAGGGAGCTGCCACATGCGCTTCTCACACTTCTTCATCGATCGACCCATCTTCGCATTCGTCATCTCCATCGTGGTGATGATCCTCGGCGGCGTGTCCTACCTGCGCCTGCCGGTGGCGCAATATCCTGAAATCGCGCCGCCGGTGATCAACGTCACTGGCCAGTATCCGGGCGCCAGCGCCGAGACGGTGGCGGACACCGTGGTCGCGCCCATCGAACAGCAGATCAACGGCGTGGAGGGCATGCTCTATGTCTCCTCCAATTCGTCCGCTGACGGGCGCTTCTCCATCTCGGTGACGTTCGACCTCGGTACCAACCTCGATATTGCGCAGGTGCAGGTGCAGAACCGCGTGGCCATCGCCCAGCCGCGCCTGCCCAGCCAGGTGCAGCAGATCGGCGTGGTGACCGCGAAAAGCTCGCCGGACATCATGATGGTGGTGAGCCTCTATTCGCCCGACGGCTCGCGCGACCCGCTGTTCATTTCCAACTACGCCAACGTCCAGATCAAGGACGTGCTGTCGCGTATCGACGGCGTGGGCTCCATCACCGTTTTTGGCGGGCGCGACTACGCCATGCAGGTGTGGCTGGATCCCGATCGCCTTCAGACGCTCAATCTGACCTCCGCGGAGGTCATCACCGCCTTGCAGGCGCAGAACGTCCAGGTGGCGTCCGGCGTGCTCAACCAGCCCCCGGTTCCCCAGCAGCAGGCCTTCCAGATCGCGGTGCGGACGTTGGGCCGCCTCTCGGACCCGGCGCAATTTGCCGATGTGGTCATCAAGCAGACCGGCACAGCGCTGGTCCGCCTGAAGGATGTGGGGCGCGTGGAGATCACCGCGCAGGACTATTCGTCCACCTCGTATCTGGACAAGGACATCTCCATCTCGCTGGGCGTGTTCCAGCGGCCGGGCTCCAACGCGCTGGCTACTGGCAATGCGGTGGTCGCCCGCATGACGGAGCTGGGCAAGGCGTTCCCGCAAGGGCTCAAATACGCCATCTACTACAATCCCACGGAATTCATCTCGCAGTCCGTGGATGCGGTGATCCACACCATCCTTGAAGCCATCGTGCTGGTGGTGATCGTGGTGGTGCTGTTCCTGCAGAGCTGGCGGGCGGCGATCATCCCGATCCTGGCCATTCCCATCTCGCTGGTGGGCACATTCTTCGTGATGAGCCTGTTTGGCTTCTCGCTGAACAATCTGTCCCTGTTCGGCCTAGTGCTGGCCATCGGTATCGTGGTGGATGACGCCATCGTGGTGGTGGAGAACGTCGAGCGCAATATCGAGGCGGGCCTCTCGCCGCGCGATGCCTCCTATCGCACCATGGACGAGGTGGGCGGGGCGCTGGTGGCGATCTCGCTGGTGTTGTCCTCGGTGTTCATTCCCACTGCCTTCATCACCGGCATCTCCGGCCAATTCTACCAGCAGTTCGCGCTGACCATCGCCGGCTCGACGCTGATCTCACTGCTGGTCTCCCTGACCCTGTCGCCGGCCATGTGCGCGCTGCTCTTGAAGCCGCATCGCCATGGGGATTACCGCCATCCCTGGTATGCCCGCCCGGTGGTGGGTTTCTTCAACCTGTTTAACCGCACCTTCGAGAAGCTTGGCAACGGCTATGCGGCCATCGTCTCGCGACTGGTGCGGATCGTGGCCCTGGTGCTCATCGTCTATGCGGGCATCGTGGCGTTCGGCGGCTATCTGTTCGTCACCACGCCCCAGGGCTTCATCCCGCAGCAGGACCGCGGCTATCTCATCATTGCCGCCCAGCTGCCCCCGGGCGCCGCCATGGCGCGCACCGAGGATGTGATGAAGCGTACCGCCGATCTGGTGCTCGGCACGCCCGGCGTCGGCCATATCGTCAACATCGTCGGCTTCTCCGGGGCCACCTTCACCAACGCCCCCAACGCGGGCGCCATGTTCGTGATCCTGGAGCCGTTCTCCCAGCGCGGCGGCGATCCCGCGCGCAGCGCCACGGCGGTGCAGCGGGCTCTGTTCGCCAAGGTGGCGGCGATCCAGGAAGCGCAGCTCATCGTGGTGCAGCCGCCGCCGGTCAACGGCATCGGCAACGCCGCCGGCTTCCGCATGATGATCGAGGACCGCGACGGTGCCGGCTATCAGGCGCTGCGCGGGGCAGTCTATGCGATGATGGGGGCCGCGGCCCAGACGCCGGGGCTGCAGCAGGTATATTCGCTGTTCGAGACCTCAACGCCGCAGGTGTTCCTGGACATCGACCGGGCCAAGGCGCAGCTGCTTCAGGTCAATGTGAGCGACGTTTTCGCTGCGCTCCAGACCTATATCGGCTCGACCTATGTGAACGACTTCAACCTGTTCAGCCGCACCTTCCGGGTGCAGGTGCAGGCGGATGCGCCGTTCCGGCTCAATGTGAAGGACATTCTGGCCATAAGGGTCCGCAATGCCGACGGGGCGACGGTGCCTCTGGGGTCTTTCACCACGGTGCAGGACATCTCGGGCCCCTATCGCGTGCCGCGCTACAACCTCTATCCGGCCGCGGAGCTGGATGGCACGTCGGCACCGGGCTATTCCCAGGGGCAGGCGATCAAGATCATGCAAGATCTGGCCGCCAAGACGCTGCCCCAGGGCTTCTCCTATGAGTGGACGACACTGGCCTACCAGCAGCAGCGGGCCGGCAACACCGCCATCTTCGCCTTCGGGCTCGGCGTGGTGTTTGTCTTCCTGGTGCTGGCGGCGCAGTATGAGAGCCTGACGCTGCCGCTGGCGGTGGTGCTCATCGTGCCCATGTGTCTGGTGGCGGCGCTTTTGGGCGTCATCTTCCGGGGCATGGACAACAACATCCTGACCCAGGTGGGATTCATCGTGCTCATCGGCCTCGCCGCCAAGAACGCCATCCTGATCGTGGAATTCGCCAAGCAATTGGAGGACCAGGGGCAGGGCCGTCAGGCGGCAGCGGTGGAGGCGGCGCGGCTGCGACTGCGTCCCATCATCATGACCTCGCTGGCCTTCATTCTCGGCGTGGTGCCGCTGGTTTGGGCGGTGGGCGCCGGTGCGGAACTGCGCCAGGCGCTCGGCACGGCGGTGTTCTCCGGCATGATCGGCGTGACCTTCTTCGGCCTGCTGTTCACCCCGGTGTTCTACGTGCTGGCCCGGTGGATCGCCTCCTTCTCGGAGCGGCGCAGGACCCCTGAGCCCGATCACCCCGCCACCGATCACCCCGCCCCGGCGGAGTGATCGCACCCCGTTTCGACCCCGCGGCGCCGGTCCTCCGGCGCCGCTTTTGTTTCACCTGAACCGCATCCCTGAGCGCCCATGCCCGTCCAGACCCCCACCGGCCTTCCCTTCGATGACATCCGCCAGCTCATCGCCACCATGCCGCCCGCGGACGTGGCGGCGGGCGAGATCGCCCGGGACCGTCAGGGCCAATTGGTGAAGCCGCCGGGCGCCCTTGGGCGGCTGGAGGAGATCGCCATCCATCTGGCGACCTGGCAGGGCAAGGCCATGCCCACGGCGGACCGGCCCATGGTGGCAGTGTTCGCCGCCACCCATGGGGTCGCCGCGCGCGGCGTCTCGCCCTATCCCGGCAGCGTGACGCGCCAGATGGTGGAGACTTTCACCGCCGGCAAGGCGGCGGTGAACCAGATCTGCGCCACCTTCGATGCCGGCTTGCGGGTGTTCGATCTCGCCCTGGATCTGCCGACCCCGGACATCACGCAGGATGCGGCACTGGATGAGCGCGCCTGTGCCGCCACCATCGCCTTCGGCATGCAGGCCATTGCCGGCGGCGCCGATGTGCTGTGCCTGGGCGAGATGGGCATCGGCAACACCACCATTGCCGCCGCCATCTGCCACGCGCTCTATGGCGGCGCGCCGGAAGACTGGGTGGGCGCCGGCACCGGCGCATCCGGGGAGATCCTGGCGCGCAAGGTGGAGACGGTCCGGGAAGCCATCGCCTTCCACGGCGGCGCGCTGTCCGACCCGCTGGAAGTGCTGCGCCGGGTGGGCGGCCGCGAGATCGCCGCCATGGTGGGCGCCATCCTCGCCGCCCGTCACGAACGGGTCCCGGTGATTCTGGATGGCTATGTGGTCACGGCTGCCGCGGCCGTGCTCCATGCCCTCGATCCCACTGCCCTTGATCATTGCCTGGCCGGCCACGTCTCGGCGGAGCAGGCGCATCGCCGCCTTTTGGGCCATCTCAAGCTGGAGCCGATTCTCGATCTGGGCATGCGTCTGGGCGAAGGCTCTGGCGCGGCGCTGGCGGTGGGCGTGGTGAAGGCGGCGGTGGCGTGCCATCGCGGCATGGCGACCTTTGCGGAAGCCGGCGTCTCCGATCAGGCCTGAGGCACCCGGCCACGGCCAGGCCGCGGGCCTATTCCGCGGCGGCGAGGCGCAGGGCGGTGGCCCGCCCCGTTGGCCCTGCGGTGTCCGGGAGGCAGCGGCTGGCGGGGAAGGTGAGGGTGGCGCAGGTGCCTCCCGTGGCCCGGTCCGTCAGCGCCAGATGCGCCCCATGCAAGGCGGCGAGGCCATTGACGATGGCAAGGCCAAGCCCAGCGCCGCGTCCGCTGGCATGGTCCAGCGTGCTCTCCCGATGGCGGGGGGAGAGCGCCAGCGGTAATTCCGCATCGGCCAGCCCAGGGCCGGTATCCTCCACCGCCAGATACGGCGCCCCGCTGGCGTCGAGATCCACGCGCAGCCGCACATCGCCACCCTCGGGGGTGAATTTCACCGCATTGGCGAGCAGGTTCAGCACCATCTGACGGACCGCCCGTTCGTCGGCCCACAGGCGTGGCCCGGGGGTGAGCGGCGCCGCCAGGCGGACGCTGCGCTCGGCCGCGGCCAGGCGCATCATGTGCAGGCAGTCCTGCGCCAGGCTTCCCAGGGAAATGGCGGTCTCGAACACCTCCCGGTGGCCGGTCTCGATGCGCGCGAGATCGAGGATGTCGTCCGCCAGCGACAGCAGGTGGCGGCCGGAGGCATGGATGTCCTGGGCATAGTCGCGATAGGCCGGCACCGCATGGGGCCCGAGCACCTCCTCGGCCATCATCTCCGAAAAGCCGATCACCGCATTGAGCGGCGTGCGCAGCTCATGGCTCATCTCCGCCAGGAACTGGGATTTGGCGCGACTGGCCGCCAGGGCCGCTTCCACCATGGCCGGGGGCGACGGCGTCGGGGCAAGGTCGGCGAGACGCCGCAAGGTGCCGCGCAGGGTCATCAGCTCCAGCGCGGCGAAGGCCAGCGGGGCGGCGGCCAGCCACAGCATCGGGGCGCGCAGGCGGGCCATGAGCAGGCAGGCGAGGAAGGCGAGAATGGCGCCGGCCAGCCAGCGCACGGAGCGGCGGGCATCGGCCAGGAGGGGCGCGAATCCCTCTTCGTTCGCCGCTTGTGCCGGGTCTGGCGCAAGGGCGCGGGAGGCGCGATCCGTGAAGGGCCCTATCATATGCCCGAACCTTCTGCGCTCCCGGCGAGCGGCTGAGTCCACCCGCGAGAGGATCCGCCCCGACTCCTGCGCCAGGACGGTTTATGAATGGTTAACGAGACCCCTCACATTGACGCCGCGCACTGGAATCAGGTCTTCCGGGGCATGCGCCGTGCCTCTCCCGTCCTGGACAAGCTGATCGCGTTTGCCCTGCTGGCCGCTCTGTTCGCGCTGGCGCATCATTTGGCCGGGCGGTTCGGACCCGAGCAGGCAGTGGTCGGATCGACTTTTGCGGTCGATGGCGACACGCTCGATGTGCAGGGCGTGCGGGTGCGCCTGTCCGGCATTGATGCGCCGGAGCGGCAGCAGACCTGCGGTGCGCCCGGCCGGGAGTGGCCGTGCGGCGCCGAGGCCCGGTCCGTTCTGGACGCGGCCGTCAAACACGCGATCGTGCGCTGTGAGGGGCGGGCGCGCGATGCCTACCATCGGCTGATCGCCGCCTGCCGGGTGGGCGACGTCGATCTGGCTGAGGACGTGGTGCGCGCGGGCCTCGCGCTCTCCACGGGAGCCTATGAGGCAATTGAGGGGGAGGCGCGCGCCGCCGGCCGCGGCATCTGGTCGGGGCCCTTCGAGCGTCCGGCCGAGTGGCGCGCGGCCCACCCGCGCTGAGTGGCGCAGCCGCGCCGGTGGTCAGCCGTCGAATTCCTTGTCCTGGCCCACCAGCACGTCGCGGCCGTTCTTGGCCATGGGAAAGCCGTAGCCCAGGCCGTTCCCGGGCCAGAACAACGCGCCGTCCCTGTGCGCGTCGCTGCGATAGAGCCGCCAGGCGATCGATTTCAGGCATAGGTCCAGGGCCTGAACCGCGTCGGCCCCCCAAGCGTGACTGCTATAGACGCCTTCCGGCCAATGGATGTCGTACGCGCACTTGAAGGCCGTCGCGCTGTCCCTTTCCGGGGCATGGATGCGAATGGGGACGTCCACCACGTCCACCCCTTGCCGGCATTGCAGAATCCGTTCCGCGATCACCATGGCGGCCCCCAAAGGTATGATCTGAAGGATCACCCGTTTACGCCCGATTTGAAAGCGGTCGGCGCCTTGACGCCTCCCCCACGCGCATGGTCTCTCGCGGCAAAACACGAGGAAACGCCATGCTGCTCTATCTGTCCGCCCGCTCGCCCAATCCCCGCCGCGTCCAGTTCTTCCTGGCCGAGAAGGGCATCACGGTGCCCGAAGTCACGGTGGACCTGGGCGCCCGCGAGAACTGGGGCGAGGATTTCCGCAAGCTGAGCCCGCGCCGGACCGTGCCCGTTCTGGTGCTGGACGACGGCACCGCCATCTCCGAGACCATCGCCATCTGCCGCTATTTCGAGGCGGTGCAGCCCGAGCCGAACCTGTTCGGGGAGGGGGCAGTGGAACTCGCCGTGGTGGAGATGTGGCAGCGGCGGGCGGAAATCGAGCTGATGCAGGCGGTGCAGTTCGCCTTCCGGCACATCCACCCGGCGCTGGCCGAACGCGAGGTGCCGCAGGTCAAGGACTGGGGTGAGGCCAACAAGGCCAAGGTGCTGGATTTCCTCAGCTTCCTCGACGGCGAACTGGCCCACCGCCCGTTCGTCGCCCTGGACCGTTTCACGGTGGCCGACATCACCGCCATCGTGGCGGTGGATTTCATGCGCGCCGCGCGCATCACCGCGCCCGACACGTTGCAGAATCTCGCCCGCTGGCGGGCCGAGGTCTCCGCCCGCCCCGCCGCGAAGGTGGGCGCCTGACCACTCACCGATGCAGGTTGCGAAACGCGCCCCATATGAGGAGGCGACCGTACCCGGCTTCAGGGCTGGGCGCGGCGCCCCTGCCGCCGGCGGGGGCCAGTCCAAGAGGCGGTGAATGACATCTAGGCCTGGTCCTGGGTCACAGGGGAAGAGCGGGGCGGGGACCCTCATCGTCCCGCGGGCTGGCGCATGTGAGGCGCTGTCGCCGCTCTTGGGGGACATCCGCGCCTGTCGCCGCTGCGTCGAGGCGCCGGTCGGCCCCCCGCTGCCGCATGCGCCGCGCCCGGTGCTGCGGGCCTCCGCCACCGCGCGGATTCTGGTGGCCAGCCAGGCGCCGGGCACCAAGGTGCATCTGACAGGCATTACCTTCAACGACGCCTCCGGCGATCGCCTGCGGGACTGGATGGGGGTCACGCGCGAGGATTTCTACGACGAGTCCCGCGTCGCCATCATCCCCATGGGCTTCTGCTTCCCCGGACAGGATGCCGCCGGGGGCGACCTGCCGCCGCGCCGGGAGTGCGCTGCCACCTGGCATGACCGGCTGTTCGCCACGCTGCCGCCGTTCGATCTGGTGTTGGCCATCGGCCGGCCCGCCCAGGCCTATCATCTGAAGCGGCTGGGGCGGCCGGAGCAGATTGCCCCGACCCTGACCGAGACGGTCGCCCGCTGGCGCCAGGTGCGGGCGTCCGCGCCGCGACCTAAGGTCTATGCATTGCCGCATCCCTCCTGGCGCAACACCGGCTGGATCAAGCGCAATCCCTGGTTCGAGGCGGAATTGCTGCCGGAATTGCGCGCCGACATCGCCCTGGCGCTGGCGGCCGCGGACCCGAACAGGGGCTCTCACGCGGCCGAAGGCGTGGCATAGAGACAATCAAAGCTGGCGCAAGGCGCCCACGGTTTGGGAGTGTTTGACCGATGTCCGACGTCACCGAAGATCTGGTGCGCAGCAAGCTCGTTGGCGTGCGCACGCCGGAAGGGGTCCCCTTGTCCGTGTCCCCTGCGTTGTCGGGCATCGTGGTCACCAGCGGCAAAGTCTATCTGTCCATCAATGTGGACGCCGCCCAGGCCCGCGCGTGGGAAGGGGTGCGCATCGAGGCGGAAACCGCCGTCCGCGCCATACCGGGCGTCGAATCGGCCCTGGTGGCGCTCACCGCCGAGCGCAAGGCCGGCGCCCCCCGTCCCGCCGCGCCGCCGCCGGCCGGCGGGCCTGCGGGGCACAGCCATGGCCCGGCCCGGGCCGCCGCCATCGAGGTGCCGGGCGTCGCGTCCATCATCGCCGTGGCGTCGGGCAAGGGGGGCGTGGGCAAGTCCACCGTCTCCATCAACCTGGCGCTGGCGCTGCGCGACATGGGGCTGAAGGTCGGCCTGCTGGACGCGGACATCTATGGCCCGTCCGTGCCGCGTCTGTCGGGCGTGCACGGCAAGCCGGAGGTGATCGACGGGCGCACCATGCTGCCGCTGGACAATTTCGGCCTGCAGCTCATGTCCATCGGCTTCATGGTGGAAGAAGACACGCCCATGATCTGGCGCGGTCCCATGGTCATGTCGGCGCTCTCGCAGATGCTGCGGGAGGTGAAATGGGGCCCGCTGGACGTGCTGGTGGTGGACATGCCCCCCGGCACCGGCGATGCGCAGCTCACCATGGCGCAGCAGGTGAACCTGGCCGGGGCGGTCATCGTCTCCACACCGCAGGATCTGGCGCTGATCGATGCCCGGCGCGGCATCGCCATGTTCAAGCGGGTCAATGTTCCGATCCTCGGCATCGTGGAGAATATGGCCACCTTCATCTGCCCCCATTGCGGCGGTCGCTCCGACATCTTCGGCCATGGCGGCGCGCGGGCGGAGGCCGAGAAGCTGGGCGTGCCCTTCCTGGGGGAGATCCCGCTGCACATGCGCATTCGCGAGATGTCGGATGCCGGCGTGCCGATCCTGGTCTCGGATCCCGATAGCCCGCAGGCGGCCGGCTACCGGGCGGTGGCCGAGCAGGTGCGCGCGTCCATGGGCCGGGTGGCGGCCGCCACCCGGCCGGCGCCGAAAATCGTCATCGAATAGGGCGCGCAGCGGTGCGGCGGCGGGCGGTTTTGGCGGAGCGGGGCGATCATTTGCAGCGCCGCCCGCTGGATCCAATTCCATCCGACGGGAAAAAGCCCTAGAAGAAAGTTGATGATGACCCGGCGTCAAAGACCGGTTAGGCGTGATGATCGCATAAGAAGACTTTTAGGGAGTAGCCATCCATGAAACGTCGTCAGTTCCTTGCCTCGGCGGGCGCCGGTGTTGCGGCCTCTACCGCCATCGCCATGCCCGCCATTGCCCAGTCCGCCCCGGAAGTGAAGTGGCGGTGCACCTCGTCCTTCCCGAAATCGCTGGACACCATCTACGGCGCCGCCGAACTGATGGCCAAGACGGTTTCGGATGCGACGGACGGCAAGTTCCAGATCCAGGTCTTCGCCGCGGGTGAAATCGTCCCCGGCCTGCAGGCGCTCGATGCGACGCAGAACAAGACGGTGGAGATGTGCCACACCGCCTCATATTATTATGTGGGCAAGGATCCGACCTTTGCGTTCGGCTCGGCATTTCCGTTCGGACTGAATGCGCGCCAGATCAATGCCTGGTTCTACCATGGCGGCGGTCTCGACCTTCTGAACGAATTCTACAAGAAGTATGGCGTCTACATGCTGCCCGGCGGCAACACCGGCGGCCAGATGGGCGGCTGGTTCCGCAAAGAGATCAAGACGGTCCAGGATCTCCAGGGCCTGAAGATGCGCATCGCCGGCATTGCCGGCCAGATCCTCGCCAAGTTGGGCGTGGTGCCGCAGCAATTGGCCGGCGGCGACATTTATCCGGCGCTGGAAAAGGGCACCATCGATGCGGCCGAATGGGTCGGCCCTTATGATGACGAGAAGCTCGGCCTGCAGAAGGTGGCGCAATATTACTATTATCCCGGCTGGTGGGAAGGCTGCGCCTCGCTGACTTTCTTCTACAATCAGGAAAAGTGGAACGAGCTGCCGAAGAATTACCAGGCGATTCTTCGTTCTGCCGCGGCGCAGGCCAATGGCGACATGCTGGCCAATTACGACGCCAAGAACCCTGCCGCCGTCCAGCGGCTGGTCAAGGCGGGCGCGCAACTGCGTCGTTTCCCCAATGAGATGATGGACGCCAGCTATAAGGCGGCCCAGGAGCTCTATGAGGAAATCGGCGCCAAGAATCCGGACTTCAAGAAGGTGCACGACAACGCCAAGGCATTCCGCAACGAGGAATATCTGTGGTGGCAGATCGTCGAATATACATATGACGACTACATGGTTCGCGCCCGCACCCGCGGGTGATGCTGGACATAGCTTGCAGCTTGTTAGCCCACACGAATGAATCCCCGGGGTGCGCGCGCGCCCCGGGTTTTTTTTACCTCACCAGAGCGAAGCTAAGCTCAGTTGGTGCCGGGGGTCGCCTGGGTGCGGCCACCTTCCTGCGCCGGACCCTTGTGGGGATCCTGGGTCGACAGGCCGCTGCGCGGGGTGGAGGAGCCGGTGGTGTCGGTGCCCGTGCCGCCCATGGTGGAGCTGCCGCCCGGCGTAGCCTGCGTGCGGCCGCCCTGCTGGGCGGGGCCGGCGTGCGGATCGGCCGACATGGTGCCCGAGCTCGGGGTGGGCTTGGAGGCGGCGTCCGCCGGCGACATGCCCGTGGTGTTGCTGCCGCCCGGGGTGGCAGAGGTGCGGCCGCCTTCCTGGGCGGGGCCGGCGTGCGGATTCTGGGTCGCGGTGCCGCTCTGGGCAGAGGCAGCGACGGTGGACAGCGCCAGCAGAGCGGCGGCGGCGAGTGTGAGTTTGCGCATTTTCATTCTCCTTTGCAGGTCCCTCACCAGCCACAACCTTGTGCGCACGATTTGGTTCATTCACACAAATGAGAAGGAAAAACATCCGCTTGGCGGGAACCAAGCGGCGCTGTTACCACCGCTGGCTTGATCTGATGGAAGGCCCCCTCTAGTGTCCGCTGGCGCCCGGTTGGGTGCAGGACGTCCCGCCACGGGTGCGCGGGGCAGGGCGGCGCGATGCGTGGCCTTGTCGGTGCGCCTGCCATTGCTTCGCCGCCGAACCGAGCGCCATGATCGATCCCGCCCTTTCGCCTCATATGCGGCCCGACCGCTCGTTCCAGGGTCTGCTGCTGACCCTGCAGGCCTTCTGGGCCGACCAGGGATGCGTGGTGCTGCAGCCCTATGACATGGAGGTGGGGGCCGGCACCTTCCATCCCGCCACCACCTTGCGGGCGCTGGGGCCCAAGCCCTGGAAGGCCGCCTATGTGCAGCCCTCGCGCCGCCCCAAGGATGGGCGCTATGGCGAGAACCCCAACAGATTGCAGCATTATTACCAGTTCCAGGTGATCCTGAAGCCGTCCCCCGCCAACCTCCAGGATCTCTACCTGGAGTCGTTGTCGAAGATCGGTATCGATACCAGGTTGCATGACGTGCGTTTCGTGGAGGACGACTGGGAGAGCCCGACCTTGGGCGCCTGGGGTCTCGGCTGGGAGTGCTGGTGCGACGGCATGGAAGTGTCGCAGTTCACTTACTTCCAGCAGGTGGCCGGCATCGAATGCGCGCCCGTCTCCGGTGAGCTCACCTACGGGCTGGAGCGTCTGGCCATGTATGTGCAGGGCGTCGACAATGTCTACGACCTGAATTTCAACGGCCGCGAGGGCGACGCCAAGATCAGCTATGGCGATGTCTTCCATCAGGCCGAGCAGGAATACTCCCGGCACAATTTCGAGCATTCTGATACCGAGATGCTCTTGGAACAGTTCCGCATGGCGGAAGCGGCGTGTGCCAAATATCTGGCAGCGGGCGAGGCCGGCACGCGCCATCTCATGGTTCTTCCGGCCTATGACCAGTGCATCAAGGCCTCGCATGTCTTCAATCTGCTGGATGCCCGCGGGGTGATCTCGGTCACCGAGCGGCAGAGCTACATCCTGCGGGTGCGCGAACTGGCCAAGGCCTGCGGCGCCGCGTGGCTGAAGACAGACGCCGGCGGGGCTGTCTGAGACGCCGCCGCGTCGGTTTGTGACACAGCCGAGGCGCCGCATCTCCGGACTTCCCCTTTTGGAACACCGTGTCACACGACACAGAAGACGGCGTGCCCCCCCACCGGCGAAAGCGGATGCGGGCACCGGCATCTGCACCCGGGGGCGGATGCCGGTCGCCGGTCGGCCCGCCCGCCCGATGACGGCGCGCCGAACCCGGATCCGGCCGCTGCCGCTGCCGGCCGGCCCCCGCATCCTCGTCGCCGCCGCCGCTCGTGTCGCCGCAGAGCCAGGTCTTGGGGCGGCGGACGGAACGCGCTAGAAGGTGGGTAGAACCGTACCGAGCATCGTGCTTCGGCCTGCGGTCGCCGTGTGAGGATGGATATGCGCGCCGAGACCCTCCTCGAGCCCAGCCCCGGCGCGTCCGTCCAGCGCCCGGCGCTGGTGCTGGCGGGCGCCATTGGCAATGCGCTGGAATGGTATGACTTCACCTCATACGGGTTTCTGGCGGCGGTCTTCGCCAAGAATTTCTTTCCTGGCGACGATGCCTTCGTCGGCCTGATGTCCGCCTTCGGCCTGTTCGCGGCGTCCTTCTTTGTGCGGCCGCTGGGCGGCATCCTGATCGGCGACATCGGCGATCGCTTCGGCCACACGCGCGCGCTCTATTTATCGGCGCTGCTGATGACGGTCTCCACCGTCAGTATCGCGTTGCTGCCCACCTATGCCATGGCTGGGGCGGCAGCGCCGGTGATGCTCCTGGTGCTGCGGCTGTTGCAGGGCGTCTCCGTGGGCGGCGAGCAGGTGATGTCGGCGGTGTTCCTGGGGGAGGGGGCAGCCCCCGCCCGCCGAGGCCTGATGGCCTCCCTTGCCGGTGCGGGCACCCACACCGGCATTCTGCTGGGCTCGGGGGTGAGCGCCCTGGTGGCCTCGGCGCTCACCTCCGAGCAGATGATCGCATGGGGCTGGCGTCTGCCGTTTCTCGCGGGCCTGGCACTGGGCGGGGTTGCGTTGGTGCTGCGGCGGAGCAGCCTTTCGCAAGGGAGCCCGCATCGCGCGGCGCGGCGCCGCGAGCCGCCGGTGGTGGTGGCGATGCGCGATCATTGGCGCACCATCGTTCATGCCGGCGGGATGACCGTAGGCGTGGGCGTGCTGTTCTACATGATCTTCATCTATCTCTCGACCTACATGCAGCAGGTGGACGGCATGCCGGCCCGGCTGGCGCTGGAGATCAACACCCTCAGCATGGCCTTGGTGCTGGTGGCCGGCTGTGCCTTCGCCGCGCTCAGTGACCGGGTGGGGCGCAAGCCGGTGATGCTGGCGGGCCTTGCCGGGCTGGTGGTGCTGAGCTGGCCGCTGTTCCGCATGCTCTCCAGCGGTTCGGCGGAATGGGTGCTGGTGGGACAGATCGTCTTTGCGATCTTCATCTCGGCTTATGGCGGCCCGATGCCGGCGGCGCTGGTGGAGATGTTTCACCGCGATACCCGCTGCACCTCCTATTCGCTGGCCTGGAACGTGGCGGTCGGCTGGGTCGGTGGCGTGACGCCCATGGCGGCGGTGACGCTGATCCACGCCTTCGGCAGTCCCATGGCGCCGGCCCCGCTGGTCATCGTCTTGTCTCTGGTTTCCCTGGTGGCTGTGGCGCGGATGAAGGACCGCACCGGAGGGCCGATCTGAGGCTTATGCGGACACCTTCGATGGCCCGGTTGGCGTTTCGCCTCCGGCCGCCTCCGACCGCAGGCGAGATCGAAGAGATGAAGATTCGTTCAGAAATAACCGAACCAAATCGGCTCGCGATCATTGGTGAAGGGGGAGGGAGGCATGCGCAATCCGACAACAGGAGGATCTTCTCATGAACCGCTTTGCTCTATCCACCGCCGCCGCTCTGCTTCTCATCGCGAGCCCGGCTCTTGCGCAGACCGCCGCACCGAGCGCCCCGTCCAAATCGGCTCCGGCGGCGAATGGTGCCGCTGCCCCGATGGCCGCACGCGCTGACGCGACCGGCACCCAAGGAGGGATGACCAAGGGCACGACCTCCACGGTTGCGCTCAAGTTCGTGACTGTCTCGCCGGCCGATGTTATGGCTTCGCGATTGGATGATCTGAACGTCTACAACAATCAAAACGAAAAAATCGGCGAGATCGCAGACCTGGCTATCAACAACGGCAAGACCATTAGCGGCGTTGTCGTCAGTGTCGGCGGCTTTCTCGGCATTGGCGAGCGCTACGTCCTTCTCGATCCTTCCAGCATTGTGCTGGCCGATCAGAACGGCACGATGCGTGCCCTGGTGAACACGTCCAAGGACGAGCTGTCGAAGGCGCGGGCGTTCACGTATAAGCGCGACTGACTTTCAGCGCGCGTAGCATTCCAGGGCGAGTCCGCATGGACGCGCTGGCTCGTCCTGGACGCCCCGCATAGAGCCCTTCTGCCGGTTGCGGAATGCGAGGGTCTCCGATGAACTGGCAAAACATGCTGTTCCAGGATTGGGAAGGGGTGGTTCGCACCATCCTCGTCGGCATTCTTGCCTATATTGCGCTGGTTGCGGTCCTGCGCGTCTCCGGCAAGCGCACGCTCGCCAAGCTGAATGCCTTTGATCTCGTCGTCAGGGTTGCCTTGGGCTCAACATTATCGGCAATCCTGCTGCAGGAATCGATTGCGCTGGTCGAAGGCGCGGCGGCACTGGCTCTGCTGATCGCGATGCAGTTCCTCGTCACCTTCCTGTCTGTCTCCGCTGGCCGCGTTTCGCCAAGGTCGTTCGCTCCGAGCCCACCCTGCTCATCCGCAACGGTGAGTTCTGCGATGCCGCTCTGCGCTCAGAGCGGGTCACCCGCGATGAAGCGCTTGGGGCTATCCGGTCGAACGGTGGCAGGGGCGTCGAGGACGTCGAGTTCCTCATCCTGGAGAGTGACGGCACGATGAGCGTCGGTCTCTTGCCCGCCCCGTGAGCGCCGCTCGGTCCTGATCCGAGCCTGCCGGCAATTTTTATTTGGCGCGCGTGTCCTTTGTCCCAAATTGCTTGCGCCCCGTCTCGTTGGCCGGTTAGGGATCGACGGGTGGGGATGTGGCAGGGGGCATGGATGACCGGGGCAATCACGGCGGACGGTGCTCTTGAGCAAGGCGGACGCGGGGCTCATGGCGGGGCGGCGCAGTCCAATCCCATGTCGCTCCGGTCGATCCTCGCAGGCGCCCTGGGCAATACGTTGGAATGGTATGATTTCGCCGTCTACGGCTTTCTCGCCACCACCTTCGCGCACAATTTCTTTCCCACCAGCGATGCCTTTGTCGGCCTGATCTCGACGTTCGGCATCTTCGCTGCCTCCTTCCTCATGCGGCCGCTGGGCGGGATCATCTTCGGCCATGTGGGCGATCGCTACGGCCGCCGGCGGGCCCTGCTGCTGTCGGTGGGCCTCATGTGCGTGTCCACGGTTGCCATCGGCGTGCTGCCGACCTATGCCAGCGTCGGCGTGCTGGCCCCCTGCCTCCTGCTGCTGCTGCGGCTGCTGCAAGGGGTGTCCATCGGCGGGGAATACACCACCTCGGCCATCTTCCTGGCGGAGATCAGCCCGGTGCGCTGGCGCGGCCTCATCACCAGCTTCTCCTCCACCGGAGCGACCGGCGGCATCCTTCTGGGCTCCGCCGTGGGGGCGGCGACCGCCAGCGTGATGTCCCAGGAGGCGCTGGTGGCGTGGGGGTGGCGGGTGCCGTTCCTGCTCGGCGTGGTGCTGGGCCTGTCCACCCTGGTGCTGCGCCAGGGCACGCAGGAGACCACCCTGGTGACCCGCGAACTGCGCGAGACGCCGCTGGTGCAGGCCTTCCTCAGCGACGGCGCCAATATCGCCCGCTCCATCGCGCTCAATGTCATGCTGGGCGTCGGCTTCTACATGCTGTTCGTCTATCTCACCACCTACATGCAGCAGGTGGACCATCTGGAGAGCCGCACCGCCTTGCAGATCAACACCGTGTCCATGGTCGTCCTGGTGCTGCTGTGCCCGGCGTTCGCGGCGCTGAGCGATGTGATCGGGCGCAAGCGGATGATGCTCCTGTCCTTGTCGGCGCTGATGCTGGCCGCCTGGCCGTTGTTCCGGCTCATCGACGGCGGCGGTCCCTCGACGGTCCTGGGGGCGCAAATCGGCTTTGCCGTGCTCCTGGCCGGCTATATCGGGCCGATGCCGTGCGTGCTGGTGGAGATGTTCAAGGCGCAGACGCGCTGCTCGGCCATGTCGGTGGGCTACAATCTGGCGCTGGGTGTGGCCGGCGGCACGGTGCCGATGATCGCGGTCTACCTGGTGAACCGGCTGCATGACGACATGGGCCCGGCCATCTATTTGATCCTGGCGGCGGGCGTCTCGCTCATCGCCGCGGCCACCCTCACCGACCGCACCCGTCAGCCCCTGCTGTGAGGCGCCGCACCGCCGCAGGTCTCGACGGCGGCGGTGAAAGGCTCTAGGCAGACGGTCCGACGTCTTAGCTCCACCGGCGGCGCCCGCGGCGCCGTCCCCCCGCTGGGGATACAGAACCGCTGCCATGCCCGATCTGTTGCTTGAACTCTTCAGCGAAGAAATTCCCGCCCGCATGCAGGCCCAGGCGGCCGAGTCCCTGCGCAAGCTGGTGACCGATGCGCTGGTGGCGCGCGGCCTGCTTTATGAGGGCGCCAAAGCGTTCGTGACCCCGCGCCGGCTGGCGCTGGCGGTCCACGGCCTTGCCGGCCGCCAGGCCGACAGCCGCGAAGAGCGCAAGGGCCCGCGCGTGGGCGCGCCCGAGGCGGCGATCCAGGGCTTCCTGAAGAGCGCGGGTCTGGAGAGCCTGGAGCAGGCCAAGATCGAGAGCGACCCCAAGAAGGGCGAGTTCTACGTGGCGGTGATCGAGCGTCCCGGCAAGGCCACCACCGAGGTGATCGCCGAGATCATGCCGGAGATCATCCGCACCTTCCCGTGGCCGAAATCCATGCGCTGGGGCGCCGGGAGCCTGCGCTGGGTGCGCCCGCTGCATTCCATCGTCTGCACCTTCGGCACCGAGATGGAAGAGCCGGAAGTGGTGCGTTTCGCGGTGGAGGGCATCGTCTCCTCCGACCTCACCCGCGGTCACCGCTTCCTCGCCCCTGGCGCCTTCCAGGTGCGCCGGCTGGACGACTGGAAGGCCAAGCTGGAAGGCGCCAAGGTGGTGGTCGACCGCGACCGCCGCAAGGACATCATCCTCTCCGACGCCAAGGATCTGGCCCTGGTCCACGGCCTGGAGCTGGTGGAGGACGAAGCCCTGCTTGAAGAAGTGTGCGGCCTGGTGGAATGGCCGGTCACCCTCATGGGGTCGTTCGAAACGCGCTTCCTCGACATTCCCGACGAGGTGATCCGCGCCACCATCCGCGCCAACCAGAAGTGCTTCGTGCTGCGCGATCCGCGCACCGGGCGCCTCGCCAATCGCTTCATCCTGGTGTCGAATCTGGCCGCCACCGATGGCGGCGCGGCCATCGTGGCGGGCAATGAGCGGGTGATCCGCGCCCGCCTGTCGGACGCCAAATTCTTCTGGGACGGCGACCGCCGTACGCCATTGGCCGACCGGCTGGGCAAGTTCGACCACATCACCTTCCACGAGAAGCTGGGCTCCCAGGGCGCGCGCATCACCCGCATCGCCCATCTGGCGCGGGACCTGGCGCCCCGCGTGTGCGCCGATCCGGACCTGGCGGAACAGGCTGCGCGCCTCGCCAAGGCCGATCTGCTCACCGAGGTGGTGGGCGAGTTCCCCGAATTGCAGGGCCTCATGGGCCGCTATTATGCGCAGGGCGAGAATCTGCCGCCGGAAGTGGCCGCCGCCTGCGAGGAGCATTACAAGCCGCAGGGTCCCTCCGACCGGGTGCCGTCCGCGCCGGTATCCATCGCCGTGGCGCTGGCGGACAAGATCGACACCCTGGTGGGCTTCTGGGCCATCGACGAGAAGCCCACGGGCTCCAAGGACCCCTATGCCCTGCGCCGGGCGGCGCTGGGGGTGATCCGCATCATCCTCGACAACGACCTGCGGCTGCCGCTGTCGCCGGTGCTGGTGGCCGCCACCCGCTCCATTCTGGGCGACGAGCATTATGCCACCCACCCCCATGACGTGCTGAAGCTGGAGAGCTTCGCCGACAAGCTGGTGAGCGACCTGCTGCGGGGCCTCGCCCGCCGCATCGCCAAGGTGGGTCCCGATGCGGACCCGGTGACGGAAGCCCGCGTGGAAGGCCTGACCATGGCCGGCGATCTGGCGGACGATCTGTTGTCCTTCTTCGCCGACCGGCTGAAGGTGCATGTGCGCGAGCGCGGCGCCCGGCACGACCTGGTGGACGCGGTGTTCGCGCTGCCGGGCCAGGACGACCTGCTGCTGGTGGTGCGCCGGGTGGAGGCGCTGGGCGGCTTCCTCGACACCGAGGATGGCAAGATCCTGCTGGCCGGCTATCGCCGGGCGGTGAACATCCTGCGCATCGAAGAGAAGAAGGACGGCGTGCGCTTCCACGGCCCGGCGGAAGCCAAGCTGCTGAAGGAGCCCGCCGAGGACCATCTGGCGGCTGCCATCGAGATCGTGAAGCGGCAGGTGACGGACGCGGTGAAGGCGGAGGACTACGCCGCCGCCATGGCCGCGCTGTCGCACCTGCGCGAGCCGGTGGACGCCTTCTTCGACGCGGTGACGGTGAATGCCCCCGAGCCGGCGCTGCGGGCCAATCGCCTGAAGCTGCTGGACGAGATCCGCGCCGCCACCCGCGGCATTGCCGATTTCGACCGCATCGAGGGCTGAGCGGGCAGGGCCCGCTGCCGGGGATGAAGACGCGGCGCGGCCGGTGACACAGCCGGCGCCCGCCCGCGATGGAGGGGCCGATCATGATCCGCCATGTGGTGTTCGTGCGGTTTCGCGCCGACGTGCCGGCCGATGAGAGTGCGGCCATCCTGGCGCACTTGCGCCAGCTCGCGCCGCTGGTGCCGGGCATGAGCGGCTTTGCCGCCGGTCCGAACCTCAATCCCGAAGGGCTGGATCAGGGCTATACCCACGCTTTCTGCTGTGATTTCACCGATGCGGCGGCGCGCGACGCCTATCTGGCCCACCCCGCCCATCAGGCCGCGGCGGCCCGCCTGGTCGCCGCCTTGGAGGGCGGGGTCGCGGGCCTCGCGGTGCTGGATTTCGCCCTCGGGTGAGACTGCGGGGCTGGAACGGTCCCGTCGGCGGCCGTCGCCGGACCTGCGTCCATGGCAGAGCGCAAGAGCCATCCATGAAGAGTATCCGTGCGGCAGGACAACGGATGCTCTCGCTTCGGGCCAAGTCTTGCCATTTTCTTAAACAGCCGGATTTTGTTATCTCAATTCAGCTTCTGTTAAGAGAAGTAAATAACATCTTCCATTTGTCCTTTAGGGAAATCTTCATCGCCATCTGTCACGGTCTCGCTACAAGTGGGGTAGTAACGGGTGAGCGTAACGATGACCGATGCCTATCGGCCCAGAGCAAAATACGTGATCGGGCCGGACGGAAGTCCACTGACCATTGCGGATCTTCCGCCGCCCGACACCCGTCGCTGGGTGATCCGCCGCAAGGCGGAGGTGGTGGCGGCCGTGCGCGGCGGCCTCATCAGCCTGGAGGATGCGTGCAAGCGCTATACCCTCACGGTGGATGAGTTCCTGTCCTGGCAGGCCTCCATCGAGCAGCACGGCCTGCCGGGCCTGCGCACCACGCGGATCCAGCATTACCGGCAGTAGGCCGGGACGCGACCGGCTCGCGCCGGTCCGCCGCCAGCACAGGACGGGGCATGCCGGGGGGTGTGCCCCGTTTGCGTTTGGGGATGGCGCGCGGCGTGGGCCGGCCTCAGCCCGTTCCCGTGGCGGCGCCGCTGACCGCGCGCACGAAGGCGGCCAGACGCTCCGCTCCGTCCGCCACCGGGCCGGTATTTTCGATGGTGAGGTCTGCCGCGATCGCCACCTCCGGCGCGCGGGCGAGCCGGGCGACCACATCCGCCGCGCTCTCGCGGCCACGGGCGGACAGCCGCGCCGCCAGCACCTCGGGCGGGGCCGTCACCAGCACCACAAAGGGCCGCGCGAACCGGCGCCGCGCCTCCGGCAGCGTCGCCCGCGAGCCGTTCGCCATCACCGTCTGCCCGGCGCGGATGGCCTCCGCCACCTCCGGCCCCAGCGCATAGGACAGGCCATGGGCCTGCCACGCCAAAGGATAGCGCCCCGCCGCCAGATCCGCCGCGAAGGTGGCGTGATCGATGGGGGTGTGGTCCTCGCCCGTGGTGTCGGTGCGGGTGACGCGGCGCCGCGCCATGTGGATGTCCGCGCGCCCCGCCAGTTCGGCCTGGGCGGCGGCCATCAGCGTGTCCTTGCCGGCGCCCGACGGCCCCACCACCAGCACCAGAGCGCCGGGGCCGAGGGGGGCCGGATCGGCCCCGCTCATGCCACCCGCTGCCCTTCGCGCCACACCGCGCGGGCCACCGGGATCTCGCCGGCGAGCCGCACCCGCACCAGATCGGCGCGCTTGCCCAATGCGATCTCGCCGCGATCGGTGAGCTTGGCCGCCTCGGCTGGGTTCTTGGTCACCAGCCGCACCGCCTGCGCCAGCGGGATGGAGGGCACCCGCCGCACCAGGTCGAACGGCGCCCACAGCAGGCTGGCGGGCACATAGTCCGAGGACAATATGTCCAGCAGCCCCAGCCGCGCCAGTTCCTCGGCGGCGGCATTGCCGGTGTGCGAGCCGCCGCGCACCAGATTGGGCGCGCCCATGAGCACCCGGATGCCGGCCGCGTGCGACAGGCGCGCCGCCTCCACCGTGGTGGGGAATTCGGCAATGGCGAGGCCATCGCCGATGGCTTCCGCCACATGCTCGGGGGTGGCGTCGTCATGGCTGGCCAGCACGATGCCGCGCGGATGGGCGAGCGCCACCAGTCCTTCCCGGTTCGGGCGGGAATAGCGGGTGTGATAGTCCATGCGGGTGGCGACGATGACGTCCAGCTCGTCGTCGGTGACGCCGCTCTTCTTCTTGTAATAGGAGCGGAAGTGTTCGGTGCTGGCGAACTGACGCTGGCCGGGGGTGTGGTCCATCAGCGAGATCAAATGGACGGTGTGGCTCTCCAGCAGCGCCGCCGTATCCTCGACCACCGTGTCGGTGGCCACTTCGCAGCGCAGATGCACCAGATGGTCGGCGCGCAGCACGCCGGCGGCCTTGGCCTCGGCCAGCGCCGCCAGCAGGATGGGGGCATCCCCATCCATGCCCACCGCGCGCTTGTCCGGCCACACCCGCAGCGAGTCGAACACGGTGGTGATGCCGGAGGCGGCGATCTGCCCATCATGGGCCAGCACGGCGGAGAGCGCGTTCCAGCGCACCTTGGGGCGCGGCGCCAGATGGCCTTCCACATGGTCCGTGTGCAGTTCCACCAGGCCGGGCAGCAGATAGTCGCCCTCCAGATCTTCCGCGCCCGCCGGCACGGCGCCGGTGTCGATGGCGGTGATGCGGCCATCGGTGATGCGCACATGGCCGCTGACTTCGCCATCGGCGAGCACGATGCGGGCGTTGGCGAGCACCAGTTCTGGGGTGCCGGACTGGGTCATGCGAAAACTCCTGAAGAACGGCTTGAGGTCACTGCGCGCGCCCGGCGAAAGACGAGACATCCACCACCACGTCCGCCACCGCATCGCGGGTGTCGGCGTCGTGGAAAATGCCAAGAAGGCCGGTGCCCTGCGCCTTCTTCTCGCGGATGAGGTCGATCACCACCTGACGATTGACCACATCCAGCGAGGCGGTGGGCTCGTCCAGCAGCAGCAAGGGCTGGCTGGCGATGAAGCCGCGGGCCACATTCACCCGCTGCTGCTCGCCGCCGGAGAAGGTGGCGGGCGGAAGGCCCCACAGGCGCTCCGGCAGATTGAGCCGGGCCAGCAGATCCTGGGCGCGGGCACGGGCGACGTCCGCCGGCACGCCCTCGGCGGCCAAAGGCTCGGCCACCACGTCGAGGGCACAGACGCGGGGGATCACCCGCAGGAACTGGCTCACATAGCCGATGCGGCGGCGACGCAGATCCAGCATGCGGCGGGGGGCGGCGTGGGCCACATCCACCGCGCCGTTGTCATCCGCCAGCCAGATGGCGCCAGAGTCGGTGCGATAGTTGCCATAGACCATCTTGAGGATGGAGCTCTTGCCGGCCCCTGACGGCCCGCCCAGGGCGACGCAGGTGCCCGCCTGCACGTCGAAGGCGGCGCCATCCACCACCGGCAGGCGGGTGCCGCCGCGCAAATGCAGGGTGAATTCCTTGGCGAGTCCCTCCACCCGCAGCAGGGTGCCGGCGGGCAGGAGCGGGGCGGGGAGGGCGCGGGGAGGCGCTTCTGTGGGCGCTTCGGGGGTGTGAAGATGCGCGGTCATGCGGCAAGCACCGAGGAAACGAGGAGCTGGGTGTAGGCCTCGCGCGGATCGTCGAGCACCTGATCGGTCAGGCCCTGCTCGATCACGAGCCCCTCCTTCATCACCATGATGCGGTGGGAGAGCAGGCGGGCGACGGCGAGGTCGTGGGTGACGATGATCACCGCCAGCCCGAGATCGGCCACCAGCGAGCGGATG
The DNA here is from genome assembly GCA_965227945.1 of Azorhizobium sp. Taxonomy (GTDB): domain Bacteria; phylum Pseudomonadota; class Alphaproteobacteria; order Rhizobiales; family Xanthobacteraceae; genus Azorhizobium. Next base: position 2,809,633 of record CBDDGQ010000006.1, read on the forward strand.
AGATCCAAGAGGCGCGCCTGCACCGAGACATCCAGGCCGCCGGTGGGCTCGTCCATGAACACGAGGCGCGGTTTCGTGACGAGGTTGCGGGCGATCTGCAGGCGCTGGCGCATGCCGCCGGAGAAGGTGCGCGGATCGTCATCGATGCGGTCCGCCTGGATTTCCACCCGGCCCAGCCAGTCGATGGCCTCGTCGCGGATGCCGGCATAATTGCGCCAGCCTACCGCCATGAGGCGCTCGCCCACATTGCCGCCGGCGGACACCGCCATGCGCAGGCCCTGTTCCGCATGCTGGCGCACGAAGCCCCAGTCGGTGCGCAGCAGCAGGCGCCGCTCGCCCTCGGTGAGGCTGGCCAGATCGCGCATGGCGCCATCGCGCATGCGGTAACTGACCCGGCCGGCGGAGGGCTCGAGCTCGGTGGAGAGCAGGCCCAGCAGCGTGGACTTGCCGGAGCCGGATTCGCCGACAATGGCCAGCACTTCGCCGGGGTGGATCTCCAGGTTCACATCCCGGCAGCCGAGGCGCCGGCCATAATAGCGCGTCAGGCCCTCGGCGCGCAGCAGCGGGGCGTCATCGATCATCGGGCGGCCTCCGAAGGTTCGGGCTGGCGTTGCGCAGGCGCGGGCACCAGATCCACATGCATGCTCACGCCGTGGCGGCGAAAGCCCAGCTTCTCGTAGAAGGCGTGGGCGCGTTCGCGCTTGGCGTTGGAGGACAGCACCAGCTTGTAGCAGCCCTTGGCGGCAGCCTGCGCCATGGCCACGCGCATCATTTCCTGGCCCACCCCCAGGCCCTGGCGGGCGGGGTCCACCACCACGTCCTCGACGATGGCCGAGGGCGCGCCCATGTGGCCCAGATTGTCCATCACCAGGAGGGCATAGGTGCCCACCACGGCGCCGTCAGACGCGGCCACATAGAGCACATAGTCGGGATAGCGGGCGAAGCGGGCGAACAGCGCCTTTGCCTCGTCCAGGGGCAGCATGGCGCCGTCATCCATGCCCGGCTGGGCATAGAGGGCCAGCACCGCCGGCAGGTCGGCCTCGGTGGCCGGGCGAATGGTCAGCGCGCTCATTCCGCCGGCTCCGGGTCGCGTGCGCTGAGCGGGCGCTCAGCAGGCGCGGGGCTCTTCAGGGGCGAGGCGCTCATTTCGCCGGTGTGGCCGGCCTCCTGGCGGGTGTTGCAGAAATCGGTGTCGGAGCACACGAACATGCGCCCGCCGCGATCATCCAGCACCACCTCGTCCAGATAGACCCCGTGGGCGCCGCACAAGGCGCAGGGCTTGGCGAAGTGCTGCACCTGGAACGGATGGTCCTCGAAATCCAGCGGCACCACGCTTGTGTGCGGCGGGATGGCATAGATGCGCTTTTCCCGTCCCGCGCCGAACAATTGCAGCGCCGGGCTGTCGTCCATCTTCGGATTGTCGAACTTGGGGATGGGGGACGGGTCCATCACATAGCGCCCGGCGACTTCCACCGGATAGGCATAAGTGGTGGCGATGTGGCCGTGGTGGGCGATGTCCTCATAGAGCTTCACATGCATGAGGCCATAGTCCGAAAGGCCATGCAGCTTGCGGGTCTCGGTCTCGCGCGGCTCCAGGAAGCGCAGCGGCTCGGGGATCGGCACCTGATAGACCAGCACCTGGTCGTCCGAGAGCGGGGCTTCCGGGATGCGGTGGCGGGTCTGGATGATGGTGGCATCCGCGGTGCGGGTGGTGGTGGCCACCCCCGCGGTGGTCTCGAAGAAGCCGCGGATGGCCACCGCATTGGTGGTGTCGTCCGAGCCCTGGTCGATGACTTTCAGCACATCGTCATGGCCGAGGATGGCGGCGGTCACCTGCACGCCGCCAGTGCCCCAGCCATAGGGCATGGGCATTTCGCGGCTGGCGAACGGCACCTGATAGCCGGGAATGGCGATGGCTTTCAGGATGGCCCGGCGGATCATCCGTTTGGTCTGCTCGTCCAGATAAGCGAAGTTGTAGGTGATGGCGGGCATGCCGGCCTTGGTGGTGGCCTGGGCTGTCATCTGGGCCTTCATTCGGCGGCCTCCTTCTGTGCGGCGGCGTCCGCATGCTCGGCGTGCATGCGGCGCACCAGTTCCAGTTCGGCCTGGAAATCCACGTAATGGGGCAGCTTCAGATGCTCCACGAAGCCGGTGGCCTGCACATTGTCCGAGTGCGAGAGCACGAATTCCTCGTCCTGGGCCGGGGCGCTCTTCTCTTCGCCCAGTTCGGCAAAGCGCAGCGTGCGGTCCACCAGGGCCATGGACATGGCCTTGCGCTCGCTCTGGCCGAACACGAAGCCATAGCCGCGGGTGAATTTCGGCGGCACCTCGGCGGAGCCCTTGAACTGGTTCACCATCTGGCATTCGGTCACCGAGATGGGGCCGAGCGGGACGGCAAAGCCCAGTTCCTCCACGAACAGTTCCAGTTCCACCTCGCCGAAGCGGATCTCGCCCACGAACGGGTGCGAGCGGGCATAGCCGCGCTGGGTGGAATAGCCCAGCGACAGCAGGAAGCCCTCGTCCCCCCGCGCCAGATTCTGCAGCCGCAAGGCGCGGTCGGCGGGGAAGCTCAAGGGCTCACGGGTGAGGTCGCGGGGCTCGTCATCGGCGGCGGGCGCCGCCTCGATCAAGCCTTCGTCGCCCAGCAGATCGGTGACCCGCGGCATGGCCGCATCGTCCGGCGCCGGCACCCGCGCCGGGGCCGGGCGCTCCGGGCCGGAGGCGCCGGACAAAGTGGCGAGGTTCGGGTCCAGCAGGCGGTGGGTATAATCGAAGGTGGGGCCGAGCACCTGGCCGCCGGGCATGTCCTTGTAGGTGGCGGAAATGCGTCGGCGCACATTCATGGCGGCGGTGTCCACCGGCTGGCAATAGCCGAAGCGCGGCAGGGTGGTGCGGAATGCCCGCACCAGGAAGATCGCCTCGATCAGGTCGCCGCGCGCCTGCTTGATGGCCAGCGCCGCCAAGGATCGGTCATAAAGTGAGCCTTCGCTCATCACCCGGTCGACCGCCAGGGTGAGCTGCTCGGAAATCTGGTCGATGCCGATCTCCGGCACGGCGGGATCGCCGCGCCGCTGCTCGGCCATCAGGGCATGGGCATTGCGGATGGCGGTTTCGCCGCCTTTGACAGCCACATACATAAGCTCAGTCCTCCGGGAGGATGCGCGTGGAGCGGGGCAGGCCGGCCACAGCACCGGGGGCGGTGAGGATGAAATCCAGGCCCAGCGGGAACAGGGCGCGGTTGGCGGTGAGGCGTTCAGCGAAGTCGGTGGGCAGCGGCGCGGCGCCGAAGCCCACGCGGTGCTTGATGCCGGGGCCGTGCAGCGTGAAGGGCGCGGTGCTCAGGCTGGCCATGCCCATCACCACGGTGGTGGAGCGGTCTGGATAGTCCGGCTCGCCCGGGGCGAAGCGGTGCAGCGGCGGCAATTGGGTCGGATCGGCGATGAAGGCAAAACGCGCATCGGCGGGATCTTCCACCCGCGGCGCGCCGGTGTGGAAGCGCAGGAAATCGGCCACCTCCGCGGCGGCGGACAAGGGTGCGTCCAGCCAGAATGCGGTCTCATAATCGAGCAGCGCCAGAGCGACGGCGGCCATCTCGCGGGAGAGCGGAGCCGGCGGCTCCAAGGTGGTGGGCAGCGCCATGGGACGGCCGGGACGGGCCAGCGCCCACATGATCGCCTTGAAAGTGGACTGGGAATTGCGGACGGGGTCGGCGAAGCCTAAGGCCAGGGCCGTCATCAGTCTTCTCCTCGCACCATGGTGAAGAAATTGACCTTCGTCGCCTGGGTCTGTTCCTGTTGCACGACGGCCTCGCTGGCCAGACGCTGGCGCACCGGGGCGAGGGCGTGGTCCACCAGCGGGCGCAGCGTCGGGTCCTGCCACAAGGCGTCGAGAATGGCGGCGGCCCGCGCACGGGCGGGGTCGCGGCCGATCAGATAGGAGACCCCGGTGGCGCCGCCTTCGATGCGCACGGCAGCGCGGGTGACGGTGGCTTCCCCGGCATTGAACGGGGCGCCGTCGCCGCCGATGCGCCCGCGCACCATGGCAAGGCCCACCTCGGCGGGGCGCAGATCGTGGATCGCCGGCAGCGGCTTGAATCGCTCCACCGCCGCGGCCAGTTCCTCGCCCGTGGCGCGGGCCAAGAGCGCCATCATTCCCTGGCGGAGCGCCGTTTCATCCTGGCCCATTGCACGCCTCCCTCGCCTGCTTCGTGCGGCGTTCCAGTATGACTGGACTTCATTTGTATAAAAGTCTATACAAATGTGCAAGCGCGGTCAGCGCGCAGCGCAGGGGGTGGATTGTGGGGGTTTCAGCGGACGAGATGATGGATCTGCCCGATCACACCGTGATGACGGACCCCGACGGGGGCGCATCGAAAGCCGAGATGAAGCGCGGCAGCGGCGTGTCCTTATGGAAGCAGATCGCCGAGACCCTGGAGGCGGAGATCGTCGCCGGCGCGCGCGCGCCCGGTTCGCGGCTGCCGGTGGAAGCCGAGCTGGCGGAGCGCTTCGGGGTCAATCGCCACACCGTCCGCCGGGCCCTGGGCGTGCTGGCGGAGCGTGGCCTGATCGAGGCCACCGCCGGGCGCGGCACCTTCGTCAAGGAGGCCCCGCTACGCTATCCCATCGGCCCGCGCACGCGCTTTTCCGAGATCGTCTCCGCCGGCGGGCGCGAGCCGTTCGGCCGGTTCTTGGGCTCCCAGGTGCTGCCGGCACCACCGGAGGTGGCACAGGAATTGTGCCTCCCCGAGGCGACGCCCGTGCTGCGCATCGAATCCATTCACGAAGCCGATGGGGTGCCCATTTCCGTAGGCGTCGCCTGGTTTCCGCACGCCCGCTGCCAGGATCTCGACCTCATCTATGCCGCCACCGGCTCCCTGACCCGGGCGCTGGCCACCCTCGGCATCGCCGATTATCGTCGCTGCGAGACGCGGATCAGCGCGCGGGCGGCGGATGATCGCGAGCGCGACCTGCTCTCGCTCGCCAGCGGCCGATCGGTCATGGTGGTGGAGCGGATCGACGTGGACGTGACCGGCGCGCCTTTGCAATGGGGCCGATCCAGTTTCGCGGCGGACCGGGTGCAGCTGATCATCAAGCCCTGAGGAGCCCATGAGCCGGATCGAGACCCTCGACCAATTGCGGACCCACTACAAAGCGGTGTCGCCCCGGGCGGCGCAGAAGGTGCTGGGCCGGCTGGATCGCCATTGCCGCGCCTTCATCGCGCTCAGCCCCTTCGTGATGCTGGCCACCGCCAGCGCCGCCGGCGCCCTGGACGTCACCCCGCGCGGCGATGCCCCCGGCTTCGTGGCGGTGGACGACGACACCACGCTGCTGCTGCCCGACCGCCCCGGCAACAACCGCCTCGATTCCCTCTCCAACCTGCTGGAAAATCCCGGCGTCGGGCTGATCTTCCTCATCCCCGGCGTGGATGAGACCCTGCGCGTCAACGGCACCGCCGAGATCCATGTGGACCCCGATCTGCGGGCGCGGTTCGCGGTGGGCGGCAAGGTGCCGACCTCGGTGCTGAAGATCAGCGTGCGCGAGGCCTATCTACATTGCGCCAAGGCCTTCATGCGCTCGCAGCTGTGGGATCCTGCGGCCCAGGTGGAGCGCACGGTGCTGCCCACCTTGGGCGAGATGCTGAAGGATCAGATCGGCCTGGCGGAGGCGGAGAGCCAGGAGGTCATGCTGGCCCGCTTCAAGGAAGCCATGTACTGAGCCAGCGCCCTCCAGGCCCACCGCCTTCAGGCGGTGGCGGCCTTGCGGCCGATGATGGCGAAGCGCAGCCGCGACGACACGAAGTCGATGGCCGCCACTGTCAGTAGAATCATCAGGATGATCACGCACACCTGGTCCATCTCCAGGGTGCGGATCAGTTCGGTCAGATAGCCGCCAATGCCGCCCGCCCCGACGATGCCGATGATGGTGGCCGAGCGGGTGTTGGATTCGAAGAAATAGAGCACCTGGCTCGCCATCACCGGCAGCACCTGCGGCAGCAAGGCGAAGCGCATGCGGTGCAGGTCACTGCCGCCCGCCGCCATCACGCCCTCCACCGGTTTGCGATCCGCCGCCTCGATGGCCTCGGAGAACAATTTGCCGAAGGCGCCGAAGTCCGAGCAGGCGATGGCCAGGGCACCGGCGAACGGGCCGAGGCCCACCACATTGATCCACATCAGCGCCCAGATCAGCGTGTCCACCGAGCGCGACACGTCGAAGATCCGGCGCAGCGAGAAATGCACGAAAAAGTTCGGAATGACATTTTTCGCCGCCAGGAAGGCGAAGGGGAAGGCCACCAGTGCGGCGGTCAGCGTGCCGATCAGCGCGATGGCCAGCGTCTCGCCCAAAGCCTTGGTGAAGGCCGGCAGCCGGCCATGGGCATCGGGCGGAAACAGCAGCGAGAGGAACAGGCCGAGCCGGTCCATGCCCGCCATCAGGCGGGTCAGGCTGAAGTCCAGTGCCCAGACGGCGAAGGCCGCCAGCGCCAGCAAGGCGAAGATCACCAGACCGGCGCGGACGCGGCCGGCGATGTCGGCCTTGAACACGGCGGGGTTGCGGGCCCGGATGCCGGCCATGTCGGCGAGGGCCAGGGCGGCCAGCGTGGGGCGCGCGGGTTCGGCGGTGGCGGCGGGGGGCAGGGGGCTCACGCGCGCTGATCCTGTGAGAGGAGGCGTTGGCGCACCTGTTCGGTGCCGAGATCAATGAGGATCACTGTGCCGATGATCATCAGCAGGATGGCGCTGACGTCGGTGTAATAGAAATTGCGGATCGCCACCAAAAACTCCTGGCCGATGCCGCCGGCGCCCACGAAGCCCAGCACGCCGGCGCCGCGAACATTGATCTCGAACCGCAGCAGCGCGTAGGAGGCGAAGTTGGACAGCACCTGCGGCAGCACGCCGAAGCGCACCTGCTGCATCCAGCTGGCGCCGGTGGCGCTAAGGCCCTCCACCGGCTTCATGTCGATATTCTCCACCACCTCGGCGAACAATTTGCCCAGCGCGCCGGTGGTGTGGATGGCGATGGCGAACACCCCCGGCATGGGGCCAAGGCCGAAGGCGAACACGAAGATCAGGGCAAACACGATGTCCGGCACCGTGCGGCAGAATTCCAGATAGCGCCGGGTGCAGAAGCGCAGCACCGGATTGCGGATCAGATTGGCCGAGGCCAGGAAGCACAGGATGAAGCCGCCGATGGCGCCCGCCAGGGTGCCGAGATAGGCCATCAGCAGGGTTTCGCCGAGCAGCGCTGCCCAGTGGCGCAGGTCCCAATACCAGCCGACGATGTCCGCGCGCGGCGTGACGGCGGAAATGCTGGGAATGGTTTTCGCCAGATAATCGGTGAAATTGGCGATATGGGCGAAGGCGGCGGGGCGAATTTCCGCGATCCAGCCGGCCAGCAGCACCAGCGCGCCGACAACCACCGCCACCAGCAGCGACTTCAGGCGCCGGGTCGCGGTCGCCCGGTCATAGGCAGCGGCGAGCGCGTGCGCCTGCGGCGGCGGAAGGGTGGGGACGGTGGCGGGCATGGGATGGGCTCTTTTAAACAGGAACGGGCGGGGGCCGCTGCCGGCCCCCGCCCGAGGATCCAATCAGGACTTCTTGCGCTGGTCGTCGTTATACTTGACCATGCCGATGATGCCTTCGTAGTCCTTGGCGGAGATTGGCGCGAACTCGATGTCCTTGCCACCGGAGAGCTTGTCGAAGGCGGCCTTGTCCTTGGTCGGGGCGTCGAGGAAGGCCTGCTTGATCTTGGCCTTCAGATCCGCGGGCAGCGAATCCAGCACCGCGAACGGGCCCTCGGGCAGGAAGTCCGACTTGTAGACGATGCGGAAGTCGGCCTGGGTCAGCGGCTTGCCATCGGCGCTCTTCAGCAGGCCGCGGGCGATCAGGCGGGTGAGGTAGCTGTCGGTCTCGGAGTTCCAGGCGTTGGCGGCGGCATCCGCCGTGCCCTGGGCCACCGCGAGGACGGCATTGTCATGGCTGCCGGCATAGACGCTCTTGCCGAAATAGCTGTCCACCGAATAGCCTTCCTTGTTCAGGAAGTAGCGCGGGGCCTGGTTGCCGGAGGTGGAGTTGGGATCCACCAGGGCGATGGTCTTGCCCTTCAGGTCGGCCAGGGTCTTGTACGGGCTGTCCGCCTTCACCCACACCACCGAATAATAGCCGGTGAGGCCGGTGTTGTGGCGCTGCACCACCAGCGGATCGATCTTGACGCCGGTGAGCACGGCGCGGGCATAGGAGGCCGGGCCGTAGAAGGCGATCTGCGCCGTGCCGGCCCGCTGGGCCTCGATCACCGCCGCATAGTCATTGGCGATGCGCAGCTTCACCGGCACGCCGATCTCCTTGGCGAGATATTCGGCGAACGGGGTGTAGATGTCGGTGGTGGCCGAGGCGTTCTCGGCCGGGATCACCGCGAAGGTCAGCTCGGGATACTGCTTCTTCCACTCCTGGGCGCCGGCGGCGCCGGCGGTGAAGGCGAGCGCGGCGGCGGCCGCGATGAGCGTGCGACGATTGAACATGGCAGTCTCCTCAGAGAAGGGGCTGGAAACGCAGACATGAGCCTCGCGTCCCGGCCGCCGGTTGAGCGCACGGGCGCCACGGGTGGGGGTCGGTTCGCGAGGATCGGGGCGGGAGTGCGCGCGTCCACCGCCGGGCGGTCGGACCGCATCCCCCGGGAACCGAACAGGGTCCCGGAACGCGACCGCGCCGGAGGCAAGGCCCGCCGGCAAGGTCCTGGTGGGCGCACGCGACGTCGCGGCCGGGATCGCCCGGTCCGGCTGTCGCGGGCGGGTCAGCGATCAGGTGCAGCCGTGGCTGGCAGAGCGGCCGGGGCGTGGCCACCGGCGGCGGCCACGGCATGGTCCAGGTCCATCACCTCGTCCGCTTCCAGGCCGTAGAGGTCGCGGGCCACGTCGGCGGTGAGGGCATCGGGGGCGCCGTCGAACACCACCCTGCCGCCGGCCATCCCGATCAGCCGGTCGCAATAGGTGCGGGCCAGCTCCAGGGAATGCAGGTTGCACAGGACGGTGATGCCGAAGTGCTTGTTGATGCGCAGCAGGGAGTCCATCACCACCTTGGTGTTGCGCGGATCCAGCGAGGCGATGGGCTCATCCGCCAGGATCATGCGCGGCTCCTGCACCAAAGCGCGGGCGATCGCCACCCGCTGCTGCTGGCCGCCGGAGAGGCTGTCGGCGCGCTGGGCCGCCAGGCTGGCGATGTCAAACTGATCGAGAGCGGAGAGGGCGACCGCCTTGTCCTCCGCGCTCCAGGTCTTGGTCATGGCGCGCCAGCCGGCCATGGTGGACAGGCGCCCCATCAGCACATTGGTGAGCACATCCAGGCGCCCCACCAGATTGAACTGCTGGAAGATCATCGCCGCCTGGGCGCGCCACAGGCGCAAGTCGCGGCCCTTCAGGCCGGTGACGTCGGTGCCTTCGAAAACGATGCGGCCGGCGCTGGAATCCTGCAGCCGGTTGATCATGCGCAGCAAGGTGGACTTGCCGGCGCCGGAGCGGCCGATCACGCCAATGAAGGCGCCGTGGCCGATCTCCAGGTTCACGTCTGACACGGCGGCCTTGCTGCCAAAACGGCACGTCAGTCCGTCGATCACGAGCATCGTGCGGCTCCGGAAAAGGACAACAGCCTTCCCCTTAGTATCGCCGCACAACAATCGTGTGACGGTCCGCGCCGCCTTGCGCCTTATGACGGCACACGATGAAGTCAGGGGGATGTTTAGGGAAATGTCACATGCCGTCGCATTTCCGTCATCGGCCCGGTCCGGGCCCTTGAAGCCGCTCGGACCGCGCGCCCGCCGATGGCCTGCGGCGCAGAGGACGCCCGTCGCCGCGCCGCGGGGCCAATCTCCGCCGTCAGATCATCTCCACCTGCCGCCAGAAGGCCAGGCGATGGTCGAAGCACCATTGGACGCTCTCGCGGATCACCGCCTGCACCGCCTCCGCGCCCTCGATGGGCGTGCCCTCGCGCTGCAGGGGCACGGCATTTTCCGCCATGCGGGCCTCCACATAAGCGGTCAGGGGCTCCAGCTCCGCCGGCACGCCGTGCGCCAGAGCGTCATAGACCAGCGCCTCCATGGTGTTCAGCGTCACCCCGGAGCCGGTCAGCGGCGCCGCCACCGAGGCGGTCTTGGCCCGCGTCTGCGCCACCTCCCGCACCGCCAGCCGGTTGAGTTCCCGCGCCGCGGGGCTCGCCGTGCCAGTGAGGCCGAACGGCATGGGCAGCGCCTGCCCCGTGCCCACCAGGATGCCGGCCAGTTCCACCATGGAGGGCCGGTCCGCCAGGTCGCGCAGCGCCGGCAGGTCGACCAGCTCACCCAAGGTGTGCGGCCGCTGCGCCAGGGCCTCGAACACCGGCCGGTAATGCCGCTCTTCCAGTTGCGCCTTGCCGGCGGGGACATCGATGCTGGTCTTGGTGTCGGTGGCCGGCACGCTGAGGGCGAGGCCGAAGTCGCGCAACTGCGCGTCCCGCTCCGCATCCGCCAGCATCCGGGCGCCGCGCACATAGATGTCGCGTCGGAACGGCCGGGTCACCAGATAGTCCCGCAATGTCTCGCGGAAAGACCCCGCCGGCACTGACGCCAGGATCTCCCGTTGCGCCGGGTTGAACATCAGGTCGGGGAAGTTCTCGGTCAGCGTGGCCGAGCCCACATAATTGAGCTTCGCCTTCCCCAACTCGCGCGCCGTATCCATGTGATAGAGCGGATGCCAATTGGCATTGAGATATTCGTGCGCGAGATAGACCGCGCGCTCCTCCCCCGCATGCTTGGACGAGCCATGTCGCAACTGCTCGAACAGGGCGGTGGACCCGAGAACGCCGGAGCCGGCGGCCAGCAGCTGTTCGGCAAAATCCAGCGATTGGAGAATCTGGGTGTCGCTGCGGCCATGGTGGAGCGCCGCATGCTCGATCAACAGGCGTTGCAGGGGCAGGATGGCGGTCCAGCCCGGCATGGAATTGTAGCTCACCGACACTAGCCCGCCCGGCTTCACCCGGCGCGCCAGGAAGGCAGTGATGTCGGCCCGATGCTCCGGGCTGATCCATGACCACACCCCATGCAGGGTGACCACGTCGAAGTCCGGCAGGCTGGCCCTCTGGGGATCCAGCATCTCCTCGAAGCTGAGTTCGAGAAACTCCACATTGGTGAGGCCCGCCGCGGCCGCCGCCGCCCGCGCCCGGGCGATGTGGGCGGGATTGAAGTCCACCGCCACCACATGGGCCGCCGGGTTGGACGCGGCCACCACATTGGCGGTGACGCCCTGGCCGCAGCCCAGTTCGCAATAGGTGAAGCCCTGGCTCAGATCCGGCGGGGCGATGCCATTGACCAGGCAGGCCAGCACCATGTGGCCCGGTGCCTGCTCCACATAGAGGCCAGGCAGATATTCGATGTCGCTGACATAGCCGGAAGCCCAGGAAGTCATGTGGCGCTTGCTTCGATGCGAGGGAGGGAAACGGCGACCCGGCTCAGCCGAGGTCATCCGCGGGAAAGATGGCGTCCGATCGATCGACCGGGCTGGGGGCGCTGAGGATCCAGCCGGTGCGACCCAGACGGGCGGCGTCCGTATCGGTGTCGCCCTGCGCCAGGCGGGCCGCCGGAACCGCGGCGGCCTTGATCAAGACATTGATCTCGAAATCGAATTCCATACCGCAATAGAGCCGCACCAGATCGACGATGCGGCAGAATTCGGTGCCGCCCGGCAACAAATCGTGCAGCCCCGCCTGGTCGATGGGGCCGATCACCACCCGGAAGCAGTCCTGCGCCACCCAGGCGCGCGATCCCAGCATGGCGCTGGAATCCAGCTGGCAATGCAGCCCTTGCGGCACGCCCGCGGAAGGCAGGTGCGTCTGCTCGTCCGGCGCCACCGACAGCCAGCCGCCCACGAACGGCAGGATGGACACCGGATGGGTCAGCTCATGGACCAGAAGCGCCTCCAGATCCGACAGCGACCGCACGGTGCCGGAGAACATGCCGGCATAATGCAGGATGGTATCGTCGCTCACCGCAAGGCGATGATGCATGGCCGGAAAGCCGAGCCCCACCAGGCTGCGCAGAACGGCGGTGAAGGCATCGGCCTGCTTGGGCGAGCGCCGTTCGTGCGAGATCGCCAGACGGTATTTCGTCGAGGCCCGATAGAAATGCGCCGCCGCCCGGTGCTGGAAAATGTCGAGGAAGGCGGTGAAGGCGGGATTCTTCTTGTGCAGGCTTTCGGTGGCGAGGTTCGTATAGCCCTGGGGCAACACCCCCATGGGGCCGATGAGCCCGAACAGCGCCACGGTAAGGCGCATCGGCCCCTCCGGATCCGGCATGTCCGCCTTGGTGACAGCGCCAATGGGATAAGTCAGCATCGCCTCGCTGACGAACCGCACGGTGTCCAGATGCACCTCTTCAATGCCGTCCACCGCGGTGCGCGCGTCCGGCAGGGCATCGGCGGCCGCCCGCCGGCGCCGGCGCAGCCGTTCCAGGACGCGCACGGCCTGGATGAAGTCAAAGCTCTGCGGCTCCGCGATCAGCCGCTCAATTACAGTAGCGGTCGATAACCGGCGCGAGCGGGCCATGTGCGGAGGATTCCTGCTTTTCCCTTCACCGTGGCGGTCAGCCGGGTGAAGGAATTGATGGACGCATAAAGTCCCAAGAAGCGGTCCAGCACCATGGAAAACAGGAAGATGCTGCTGCCGCTGAAATGGGCCGGGTCAAATTCGATACGGATGTCGATGCCGCGACAGATGGCATCGCCCCACGGCACATCCCCCGGCCGCACCGGCGCCCGGGCGGTGCCGCGCTGCGCCGTCAAGGCGACGATGCCGTCGGTGATGCGGTTGGTGTCGGCGGAATCCATCAGGTCGTAGAGCCGCAAAATCTCCTTCAGCGCCTCCAGCCCCTTGGGGCCGGTGATCGACAGATGGTTCAGGATCAGATGGGAGATCAGCTGCCAGCGATAGCCCTCGGAGCTGCCGGGCCGCAAGGTGCGGGTGGGCGGCGAGATGCAGGAAATGGCGCCGACGGTGCCGATGCCCTGCACCGGCTTCAGATAGGGATGTCCGCCGCCATAGGGCAGCTTGGCCGGCAGGTCGCGATTGAGGCACAGGGTCTCCAGCGACAGCACCAGTTCCCGTTGCTGCGACAGGTCCTGCTCGCGATCCACCACCGACATGAACACTTCGGTCCCCGGATCGCGCCCGCCGGCCGGCCGGCGGACGGTGGTCCAGTACGCCGGTTCGACGGCCTCGTCGCCGGCAGTGTTGCGGGCATAGAAGGGCAGGATGGGCCGCTGCGCGCCGGCGGCATCGGTGCCCACCACCGAGGTGATGGAATGCACCTCCAGCACACCCTGGCGGCGCGCATCGGGGATCACCCGATGCTCATAGCGGTTGTGGGCGGCGACCACGGGTTCGGCACGCTGGGGAAACAGATTGATGATGGGCGTGCAGCCCAGCGCGAACAGGTCCTTGGAGACCGTGCGCTCCAGCGTGACGTCGGTGTCGTTGAAATAGAAGAAGATGTCCATGTTCGCGCCGCTGCCGCGCAGGACCTTGGCCGAGATGTCGACGTCGATGAACAGGAACTTCTCGGGGAAGACGAAGAACTCCGTCAGCAGCCGGTAGGCGCGCTGCGACTGCGGCGGATAAGGCTGCATGTTCTCGTCATCGGCAAAGCCGACCGGCGAGACGATGGTGGGCGGAAGCAGCACCGGATTGGGATCGCCCACCCCGTCCGCCAGGGCGACCGACACCGTATTGTTCAGGATCAGCTGTTGCAGCGCATAGACCTGGTGCGGCTGCCCGCGCAGGAAGAAGCGCACGCGGTCCGGTTGCAGCTGGGTGAAGGTCAGCCCGGGCGTGGTGCACTTCAGCGACAGACGCAGCACCGCGGCGGCGCCATCGGCCGCCGGGTTGGCCGGCGCCACGAGGGGGCGACCGGTCATGGCGGCATCCGCCAGCACGAACGGCCACAAGGTGACCGGATAGCGGGTGCGGAAGCGGCAGGCTTCGCCCTGCACGGGCTCGGATTCCAGCTCCGTGCCGGGGGCGATGAACTGCGGACCGGTGATCTCCGCCTTGGGCTGGAATTGCACCATGGCCATGGACGGAATGGGCGCCAGATAGTGCGGGTAAAGCACCGCCAGCATCGCATTGACCAGCTCGGGAAACTCGTCGTCGAGCTTGCGGCCGATGCGGGCATTCAGGAAGGCGACGCCTTCCATGAGCCGGGCCACATGGGGATCGTCGATGGCATCGCCCGACAACCGCAAATGGCCGGCGATCTTCGGATTGGCGCTGGCGAACTCGCCCGCCATCTGCCGCAGATAGGCGATCTCGCGATTATAATAGGTGAGAAGATCGTCACTCACTGCGGGCGCTCTTCAAGACAATCGAATTGGCGACGGGATCGATCACGGTGTCGAAGACCATGGCCTCGGGCGAGGCATCGATGATGACTTCCGCATCGATGCGCATGCGCAGCGAGCGGTCGCCGGAATCGATGTTGGGCAGGAGCGAGACCCGCATGTCTTTGAGCCGCGGCTCCCACCGCCGGATGATATCACCAATCTCCTTGACCACCTGCGCCCGGCGCTGCTCGGTGGACAGATTGATCGTGGCGAGGGACATGATGCCGTAGTTGAGAAGCGAGCTGTCCAGCTCGGTCAGGTCCTCCGACCATCCCGTCACCCGCCACTCGGTGTTCAGCAGATCCTCGAGGTCCCGGCGCAGGCCGTCCCGGAACGCCTGCACGGACGGACGTTCCTCGTCCAGCAGGCGATCCACGATCGACAGCCCGAGCGAGGGGCGTGTATCGGGACCATTCATGCGGCCGCAGGCGCCGTGAAGGTGAGGGTGCGCAGGTCCAGGATCGGCACGCTCTCCTCGCCCACCAGGAAGCAGCGCTGCCCCTGACCGAAGACGCACTCCGCCCCGGCCTCCACCCAGTCGGTTTCCCGGCCCAGCTGCAGCGCCTCGCTGACCTCGCCGGAGCGGATCGGATAGGTGGTCGGCACCATGACCTCGCCTTCCGGGCCGCCGCGAACGCTCATCTTGACCGTGCTCCAGGCGGAATCCAGCGGCCGGGTCGGTGCGCTGAACACCGCCTCGTCCACCTGCTCCAGCGGGATCCAGAAATACTTGCCGGTCACCGTCATCACCTCGAAGATGCCGGCGGTGAGATCGTCCAGATCGCGGAAATCCTCGAACGGCACGCCGTTGTGGGTGCCGGAGACCGCCGGGCGCGCCGCCTCCGCGCGGGCCAAAGCGGCATAGCCGTCGTCGGGGCGCCCTTCGCGCAGATGCATCAGCGCCTCCAGCCGAAGCGCCACATGCTCCGGCGGCGGCACCGCGAATTCCGGCGACCGGCCTTCGGTCCAAACCTGCTGGCGGGCCATGGCGGCGCGGATCAGCTGGCGCAGGCCCGCCACTCGGACGGCGGTGCCGGGATCCTGGGTGGCGATGGCGTCGAACTGGCGCTCCGCGCGCTCCAGATCACCGGCGACGCAGAGAAATTCAGCCAACTGGCTGCGGCCCTGGATGTCCAGGGGTGCGCCTTTGACATGGTCGGTACTGGCGGCGATCGCCTCGCGAAGGCGGCCGGCTTCGAACAGCTTCAGCGCGGAAAGCGACATGGGGACATCTCCGAGAGCCTGATGGGGCGTTCCGTCATCCGGCGCGCAACGGGGCGATGGCCACGTCGGTCACCAGTTTGAAGCTGGTAAAGATCTGGTCGAGCTGGAAATGCGGCCGCAGATGCATGACGCAGGCGAACGAGCCCGGCCGGCTCGCCACCGCGCGCACTTCCACGGTGGCCTCCCGCAGCGGATAGCGGGCCTTCATGTCCGCCCCCGCATCGTCATTGCCAAGGCAGTAGGAATGCAGCCACGTCTGCAATTCCCGTTCGCAGGCTTCGGCATTGACATAGGCGCCCAGCTTGTCACGGATCTTCACTTTCACGTAGTGGGCAAAGCGCGACACGCAGAAGATATAGCGGAGCATGGCCGACATGTGCGCATTCACATTGGCGATGGAATGCAGCCGGCTCTCGGGGACGCTTTGCAGGGACGGGCTGGCCTTGAACGCCAGATAGGGCGTGCCGTGGCACACATTCAGGGTCATGATGCCCATCTGCCACAATTCATATTCGCTCTCGACGGAGAGCATGAGCTGGCTGCCGAACCGCTCCACCACGCCGGGGGCGTCGGTTTCCGCGCTCGGGGCGTGGACCCCGGTGACCAGCCCGTAGTCGATTTCGTCGCGATCGGTGCCGCAGGTGTCCGCGAACCAGCCGTGCAGATCGAAGGCCCGGATCAGCACCTCGCCCAGAGCATAGACGGCGCTGCCCCAGCACAGCTCATCCTCGGTCAAGCCCCGCATGTCCTCCCGATAGCGGAACCCCACCCCGGACACGCCATCCTGGCTGTAAGGCTTGCGCATGAGGATGCGGGGCATCACCAGCCCGAGAAAGCGCACGTCATCGCCCGCGCGCATGCGCTCGAAGCGGATGTATTCGGGCGAGCGGGACATGCCGCTGATGCTTTGCAGCCGCCCGAGATCGGAAAAGCTGTCGATCCCCAGCAGCCGGGGCGAGGCGGACAGGATGGCCGGCGCAAAGGCCGCTGCGGCCACCCCGGCCAGCCCGGTCAGGGCCGCCACATCATCGGTGCGATGGTCGGGGGTGGGACGATGCTGCACTTCGTAATCGCACAGCAGCACGCCGAACGGCAGGCCACCGGGCATGCCGAATTCGTCGCTATAGATCTTGGTGAACAGCTGGCTCTGGTCGAAGTCGGCCGCCCGGTCGAAATCCGCGCACAGCTCCTGCCAGGACAGGTTCAGCACCCGCACCAGCACATTGCGTGCGCCCACCGCGCTGGACACCAGATAGGCCAGACCGCGCCAGGACCCCTCCAAGGCCTGAAACCTCGGATGATGCAGAACCGCGTTCAATTGGTCGGTGAGCAATTCATCCAGCAGCGCGATGTCCCGGTCGAGAACGCCGGCAAGCCCCGCACCGCTGGTGATGTTGGCGACATCAGCCCCGAACCAGGCGCGCAAGGCGCGGACCGGGTCGGTCTCCGCCACGAAGGCCCTGAGGGGCGTCTCGTCCAGGCGGCCCACGGCCATGGCCACCGCTTCCCGCCGCAGCGCCTGGGGCGCGGGGGCGGGGTCAGGCCCATCGGGCCCGGAGGATTGCGCCCCCGGGTCCGAAAGATGCGGGTCGGCATCCACGGATATCAAGCAGATGCCCTCCCTCCGCGATCCGCGATCAGCCCACCGTCGGGATGCGGGCGACCATGCGCAGCGAGGCGGTCAACTCTTCCATCTGCAACCAGGGACGCAGCCACGCCACGGCGTTGTACGAGCCCGGCTTGCCGGGGATCTCGCGCACTTCCACCTTGGCTTCCGCAAGCGGATATTTGGCCTTCATGTCCTGGCCGGCATCGGGATTGCCGTTGACATAGTTGATGATCCAGCGGTTCAGCCACTTCTCGCAATCGCTGGCTTCCATGAAGGAGCCGACCTTGTCGCGGCCCATGATCTTCAGATAGTGCGCGAAGCGGGAGGTGGCCATCATGTACGGCAGACGCGCCGAGATGGCCGCATTGGAGGTGGCTTCCGGTCGGTCGTACTTCTTCGGCTTCTGGGTGGTCTGGGCGCCGAAGAACACCGCATAGTCCGTGCCCTTGTAATGGCACAGGGGCAGGAAGCCGAGCTTGGAGAGTTCGGCCTCGCGGCGATCGGTGATGCCGATCTCGGTCGGGCACTGCTGATCGCTGTCGCCATCGTCGGAGATGAAGACGTGGCTCGGCAGATTTTCCACCTTGCCGCCGCCCTCGGCGCCGCGGATGGCGGTGCACCAGCCATGTTGCGCGAAGGCATCGGTGAGGCGGGCGCCCAGCACGTAGGCCGAGTTCATCCAGGTGTATTCGCTGTGGTGCATGGCGTGGGGCACGCCATTCACGATCGGGGCTTCCTCATAATCGAAGGCCTCGACCGGCTTGGTGTCGGCGCCATACGGCAGACGCGACAGGGTGCGCGGCAGGGCGAGCGTGACGAAGCGGGAATCCTCGCTGTCGCGGAAGCTGCGCCATTTGGCATATTCGATGGTGTCGAAGATCTTTTCCAGATCGCGCGGCTTGGACAGCTCGGTGTAGTCGTCGAAGCCGAACAGCTTGGGGCTGGCGGCCGCGATGAACGGGGCGAACGCCGCCGCCGCCACGCCGGAGACCTGGGTCAGCAGCTCGATATCTTCGGGATGATTGGTGAATTCATAGTCGCCGATGAGGGCCCCATAGGGCTCGCCGCCGGGGCTGCCGAACTCGGTTTCGTAGATCTTCTTGAAGATCGCGCTCTGATCGAACTCCGAAGACTTCGTCATGCTCTTGTAGAGCTCGCGCTTCGTGCAATTGATGACCCGGATCTTGAGGCCGGAGCCGGTCTCGGAATTCATCACCAGATAGTTCAGGCCCCGCCAGGTGCCTTCCAGCTTCTGGAAGTCCGGGTGGTGCATGATGGCGTTGAGCTGCGTGGAGATCTTCGCGTCAATGCCCTTGATGGCATTGTTGATGGTCTGCGAGAGATTCTTGGAATAGGTCACCGTTCCGGCGAGAGCTTCGCGGGTGAAGGTACGCAGCAATTCGGTGGTGCGATCGGGATCGGTCTGCTTGGTGGCAGCGATGGCCTGATCGAGGAAGGACGCGGTGCCGGTCGCAGCGTCGGCCGCGGCCGCTTCCGGGGCGGCGCCGTCTTGAGCCTGTGCGTCAGCCATGGTCTCAGCCTTCCTTCTTTTCAGGGGCCGCTTCGATGCCGAGCTGGCCACTCAAGGTCTTCAGGTCTTCTTCCTTGGTGAGGATCTGCTCCAGCAGGGATTCCAGATTCTCGGAGCGATCGGCCTTGGACAGCAGGTCGCGCAGTTGATCGCGGGCTTCCATCAGCTTGCGCAGGGGCTCCACACGGGCCACCACGGACGCCGGGTCGAAGTCGTCCATCGACTTGAAGCCCAGCTCCACCAGCATCTGGCTGCCGTCGTCGGCCAGGGTGTTGTCCACCTTGAGTTTGAGGCCCGGCGTCATGCGCGCCAGGATCTGGTCGAAATTATCCCGATCGATCTGAATGAACTTGCGATCATTCAGGGGCTTCAGCGGCTCGGTGGGGTCACCGGAGAAGTCGCCGAGCACACCGACCACGAAGGGCAGTTCCTTTTCGACCACAGCGCCTTCGGTTTCCACATCATAGGTGATGTGGACGCGCGGCTTGCGCACCCGATTGAGCTTTTCTTGAACACTGGCCATCGCGCGTCACCCCTTTGCCTTTGAAGTCATAAAACCTTGCGGCGCTCGCCGCCGGTGCTGCGTTCCGCTGCTAGTTTTCACCTTCGGGGGCCGGGGCCGGGGCCTTCAGGCCGGAGGCGATATAGAAGTAGCGGCGAGCATCGGCGTCGACGATCAATTCCTCGAGCAATTGCCCCAGGTTCATGCGCCCGCGTCGCACCAGCTCCTCCAGGCTGTAGGAGATGGGCGAATGCGGCTCCGTCCTGCGAAAGTAGGCCGCAATACTCAAAATCTGGCGGAACGCCTCCTCCCGGTTGGAAGGGGCTCCGGACGGACTGGGCACCCCAGCCGAAGCCTGCTCCCCCGGGGCGGCGTCCGCATCCTGAACATCCGTCGGCGCAATTTCCGCCGACTGCGGCGATTGCGCAAGCTTGTCCGATGCAAAAACATTGACCGCATCCAACATGCTGTTCAGCACGTTGCGCAAACTGCCGGCGGGCGGCGCGTCCACCCCCACGCGGGCGGCAAACGCGCTGGACAGATCGTCCAGGGCGGCCAGACATCCTTCCAGATCCACCACCAACTGGCGATAGAAGCTGGGCGGGGTGCCCTGCACCGCCTGGGTCACCGTGTCCAGCGACGGCGCGCCGCCGGACAGCCGGGCCTCGCGCTTGGTGTCGTCGCTGATATGGCTGATATCGAGCGCCTGCTCATATTGCCAGAAAGCATACGCCGTGCCGCCACCGGTCACCGGGATCATGCGCAGCGGCTGGATCAGGATGCCTTGGCCGTCCGCGCCGTTCAGGCCGATGAAGGGCAGCAGGCGCGGCTCTTGGCCATCCTCGTCGGGCTGGGGAAAGATGCCGTCCCAGAACTGGTTGACCAGCCCTTCGGCCACCTTGAGGCCGGTATAGAAGCCGGCCAGGCCGTCGATGCGCACAAGGCCCTCGATAAGCCAGGCCGCAACCTCCAGATCCTTGGATTCCTCCATGAGGATCTGGCCGGCGGACTCGACGACTTCCGACCACTCCTGGCGCGGCGGTGCGCCGTCGCCATCCACATCATTGGCGCGCTCGGCGCGACGGGCCGTGGCGCGAGCGTCCTTGGCCTGGAGATAGCGCGATGTCGGCGTGCCGTCCGCCCGCGGGTCCACGCCGCAGGGCGCGTCTTCGCTGATCGGCTGGAGCAACGCTTCGGTGTCGAATGTGCAGGTCGGAAGCATGGAAATCCAAGCAGGCCTGAGTCAAGGTGACGGAACGGCGAAGAGCGCGCGGGACCGGCATGTCGTCTGAAACACACCGCAAATCTTATCGGTGAAAAAGGCTAGGCGGTATACCAAAACATTGATGTGACACGGGATCAAAACGGGCGGCGCGCCTGCTAGGACGGGACCAGCGAGGGCAGGCAGCGGAACCCGGTCAGGGGGTTCTGCCGGAATGGGTTGTTCACGGACGAGGCATCCAGCGTGAAGCTGGCCGACCGCGGACCGAGGTTGACGTTGAACGAGAAGCTGTTCGCATTGATGCGGGTGAGCCCGCGGGCATTCAGGAAGCGGAACAGCGCCCACGGCCCGGTCACGCTGATCGCGGCCGGCTGCCCCGGCTCCTGATTGCCGAATTCCACCCGCATCACGCCGCTGGCCCCCGGCCATTTCACCGCCAAGGGCAGCGTCGGGCCATATTGATAGACCAGTGATTGCCCGTCGATATCGAGGCGCACCCGCAGCGCCGCCGGATCGAGCCGCGTCGGCACGATCTCGAAATCCAGCTGCGGCGCGGTGGCGCCTGCGGCGAAAAACATCGCCCGGATCCGCGCGGCCTGCTCGAAATAAGCCAGCGCCGCCGGTGACACATCCGGCCGCGCGCCGGCATTGGACAACAGCTTCCAGGGCGCCGAGCTGGTGTCCACGAAGGGCTTCAGCTGCTTGTCAAAGAATTTGTCCAGCAGGCCGCCCGGCGCGAACATCTTGGAGAAGTCCGCGAAGGTCACGTCGTTCGCCGAATTTTCGAACGGGTAGCGCCCATTGATCGCCGCCTGGCAGAATGGCAGCACCTGCGCCTTCCAGGTGGAGTTCACGTCCTCGCGCACCCCGGCATTGGCGATGGTCGACGTCTGACGCACCAGGGCGAGGATGGAGTCCGAAATGGCCGGCGGCGCGCTGAGCGTGCTCAGGCGCAGCTGCCCCATGATCTGCGCGAACGAGGCGCCCGAGGTGAGCTCCGTCACCTGCGCGGGGCTCGCATCCCCCATGCTGGCGGCCGGGCCGATCACCATGCGCAATTGGGACAGCGCCTTGATCACATCGTCCACCGGTGCCGGGGAACCATTGGTGAACTGGTGCAGGCCGGAAAAGCGGTTGGTGACCGCCTGGCCGGGCTGGGGTCCCGAATTCAGCAGGCTTGCCAGCTCGGCCTTGGCCGCCGATGCCCCCGGGACGGTGACCGGGGGCGCAGGGGGGGCGAGGGTGGTCTGCTGCGCCACCGCCGTGAGGTAGAGCTTGAGCGGCGACGGCGGGCCGATGACCGCCTGGAGCACGGCCATTTCCTGCTGCAGGTTGGAGAAGGGGGCGAGCGTCACATCGCTCAGCAACGCTTCCCATTCGGCTGCATAATCGGCGGTGTAGAGGTTCAGCATGTCGCTCTTGAGCCGCGTCAGGCGAACCAGGGTCGGGGTGCTGTTGTTGACCTGGGTGCGCACCCAGTCCTCATGTACCAACGCCTCGGCCGCCTTGCTGATGGCGGGCATGATGACGCTGAAGAAACTGTCCGCCGTGTACATACCGGCGATGCCTTCGGAGAGGGTCTTGCCGGAGCGGCGCACCAGAGCGTAGCCGGCCAGCGGCCCGGCGGCCTCGGCAACGGTCCATGGCGGCAGATTCTTCACCTCGGGCAGCGCCTGGATGATGGCCAGGCCCCGCTCGGCGGCCGGATATTTGTTCAGCACCGCGCGGGCCCGCACCACCAGTTCCACGTTCAGCTCGATGGGCGGGAAGCCCGCCTCCAGCAGGTTGGTCAGTTGCACCGCCAGCGCCGCCCGCAGCGGCGCCTGGCCCGGCCCTGGGTAGATGGTGCTCCATTCCCGGCGCATCCACTCCTGCACCAGGTCCTTGTCCATGGGCCCCGCGTCGCCGAACATCAGGTAGATCATCAGCGCGCCATAGAGCGCGCTCGGCTTGGTCAGATTGTCCTCGACCTCGCGCTGCATCATGGCGTCGAGCCGATGCAGGAACAGGGTCTGAAGCGCGTCGGTATATTCGGTGCGGGCGATCGGGCCGATGAAGCGCGTCTGGTTGAGGCCGCCGGAGAGTTCGTAGGGCACCCGCTCGTTGCGTTCATTCCACCCGGTCGGCAAGGCGGCCAGGGCGGTCAGCACCGGCAGCACGTTGGTGAAGTCCTCCCGTCCCTGGATCTGAACGGTGGGTTCATTGCCCAGCGTGGAGATCAAGGGCTCGATCTTGTCCGCGCTGCGTCCCACCTGCAGCAGGAGATTGCGGTTGGCGATGAAGCTCACCGTCCACCATGCGGAGATCCCGATCGCGATCACCAGCCCCAGGCCGGTGATGCCGATCATCAGGCGCTTCTGCCGGCGCTGCACATCGGGGTCCACCTCCACCAGGCCGGCTTCGCCGAAGATCACCTTCTGGAGGGTGTCGTGGATGAAGTAACCGATGCGGCTGCGCTCGCCGGCCACCACTTCCTTGGTGCGTTCGGACTGGATCAGGCGATACGGCGGCTTGATATCACCTTCCTGGGTGTCGGCGCTGGTGAAATACACCCCGCGCAACAGCAGCGGGCGCTCATAGCCATTGGGCTTGAACATGCCCTCCAGGAAATCGCAGATGACCGGCTTCAGCGTCGCCATCTGCGGCAGGAACATGAAGGTATCGAAGCCGCGGATGGGATCGGCCTGGGTGTTCACCCGCTCCAGCACGCGCGGCAACTGCCACTTCATGAGGTTGAAATATTCACGATCGATAAACGTGAATATCGATTCCCCGTCCTTGGTCTGTGCATTCTCGTCGCAGAGCGGCAATGTGATGCCGAACACGCCACTGCGCTCGGACGCACTGATGCCCTCGAAGAAGGCATGGAAGCCGGGGACGACATCCACCTTGGTGAGGGCGATGTAGATCGGGAAGCGCACCTTCAGGCGGGTCTGCAACGCCACCAGCTGCTGCCGCAGCTCGGTGCTTTGCGCTTGCCGCTCGGTCTCGTTCCAGCTCTCCAGATCCGGCAGGCTGAGGGTCAAGACCACCCCGTTTATGGGCTGGCGTGCGCGGTATTTCTTGATCAGGCCGACAAACGCCGTCCACACCGGATTCCCGCCGGGCGGCACGGTCCCGTCCGGCTGGAACGGGCCTTCGCTGTCCACCAGCACCGCGTCGTCGGTGAAGAAGAAGGCGCTGTTCACCCCAGGGGCGATCATCTGGCCGGCGCCGCTGCGCCCTTCGGTGATGGGAAAGCGCAGGCCCGAGCCGCGGATCAGTGACGTCTTGCCCGATCCGGGCAGGCCCAGCACCAGATACCAGGGCAATTGATAGACATAGGATTGTCCCCAGCGCCGGGACTCCCGCATGCTGCGCAGCACGCCCAGCGCCCGCAACATGCCCTGTTCGAGGCTGGCCACGTGCGCTGCGGTTCTGCCTTCGGGAGCGACGGGGGCGAGCGCGCGGGGGCCGTCGATGCCGCCGGCCGAGGCGGGAGTCGCGGGGGCGTGCCGCCAGTACCAGCTCAGAACGATCAGGACGTCCAGCAGCGCCAGCAGAACGAGGCAGAGGACGCGCGGCAGGATGTCGGCAAGGGGCGCATCGCCGGCGACTTCCACCTTCGGGCCCAAGACCCAGATCACCACGGCTAGCGCCAGGGTCACGAGCACCAGCACGGCCCAGCGCCAGAAGGTGCGGGAGCTCAGTATCTTCGTCATCGCTCGGATCGCCTCAGCCGGGTCATTTCAGGCCCTATTGGGGGGTCAGTACGATTTCGACACGCCGGTTGGCCTGACGTCCCTCCGGCGTACTGTTGCTGGCAATCGGATCCGCGGCGCCGCGGCCGGTGGCGCTCAGGCGCAAGGGGCTGCCCATCGCCGCAGCCAGGAAATCCGATGTCCTCCCGGCGCGGGCCTGGGACAGGGCCAGATTGTCGGGGAACGTGGCGGTCCGGATCGGGACATTGTCGCTGTAGCCGATCACCTCAACGGGCCCATTGGTCTTCAGGAGGGCTTGCGCCACATGGGTCAGCACATCCACGAAGGGCGGGCGGATGTTGGTGCTGGCGGTGGCAAAGACCTCGCCGACGGTACGAATGATCACCTGATCACCGGCTTTGAGCACCTGCAGAACCCCCGCCTTCTGCTCCGGCTCCAGGAACTTGGAAACGATCTCGTAGGCGGTGACCGCCGGCGGTGTCTGCGGCACGGGCGGGGGCGACCGCACGGCGGGGGGCGGCGGCTCGGTTGCCACCGGCAGCACCGGGAGCATCGCGACGGGATGCGGCACGGGCGAGGCCAGAAGCCCAGACACTTTCTCGGAGACGATGACGGTGTCGCGCCGCAGGATGCTTGTCAGCTGGATGAAGGCAAACAGCATGACCACCAGCAGCGCCGTCGCGCCGATCCAGACCGGCAACAGCTCGCGCAGCCGGTGATGGCGGATGCTCACCCCCTGCCACTTGGGGGACAGCTCGGTCTTCACCGCGCCGTAGGAACTGCGCAGGATCTGGAAGATCTCCTCGCGCAAACTGCCCAGTTCGCCGGCGCCATTGGCCACCAGGCGATACTTGCCCTCAAATCCGAATTCGAGGCAGTAATAGAAGAACTCGAGTTCCTTCATCGCCGATTGCGGCGACAGCTTCATCTGCTGCAGCAGGAGAAAAAACCGCTCGCCGCCCCATGTCTCCTGGAAAAACATGGAGATCATGCTCTTGGACGACCAGAAGCTGTCCTTGCCCCAATTGGTCTTGAGAATGCCGTCGTCAACGGTGGCGGCCAGCGCATACAAGGTCACCCGCACATGCCGGCTGGACAGGCCATAAGCGGCGGCCTGGCTCTCGAAATCCTGCAACCCTTCCACCAGGGTCTGGTGTAGCCATTCCACGTCGGGAGCGTCCGTGGTGGCCGCGACGCTGGCGAGCAGGTCGAAGATCGGGGCGGCAAGGCCGAGCGCGGGATTGTAGCGATAGACGTCGAGGGCGGCGTAGAGCGCGTTGGACGGCTCGCGCCGCACCGGCGGCGCCGGGGCGCAGGGCGCCCGGGGCGTGCGGCCCGGGTGCGGACGGGAAACAGGTCATCGCCCGGGTGTCCGCTGCCCGGCTCCAGAAAGGGCGCCGAACGCACCTCGTCCGCATGACCATAGCCTGCGACGGCCACATCCACGGGCCGCGCGGCGGCCGGCGCCGGCGGGCGCTTCAGGGGAACATCTGTGGCCGCTGCAACCACGGCGCCCGGTGTCCGGGCGGCGCCTGGACGAGCGAAGATGGTCTCCTCCGCCCCTCCCTGGTCCGTCCCTTTGTCGGTCATTGGCCCCGCTTTCGATCCGCTGCTCACTCCTTGTAGCCATGTTCCCACGGCGCGGAGGAGATCTCAGAAAAAACCACTGCTTAACCTTAATTGCGAATGGCCCACATCTCCATGTGTACACCCGGAAACTCGCCCGCCAGGTGGACCGCAACACCACCGGACAGTGCCAATTGCTTCCACAGCGGATTGGCGGATTCCAACTCGAAATAGACCGCGCCCACATTGTAGGGAATCTGCCGCGGCGCCATGGCGAGGGGGCGCACGCGAATGCCCGGCAACTGCACGTTCACCAATTCGCGGATCTGCTCCACCGGGCCGATCTTGATCAGCGAGGGCAGGGACCGGCGAATGACCTCGCCCGGCATCTCCGCCTTCACCACCAGCACGAAGGTGGCCGTCGTGATCAGGTTGCGATCTTCGATGATGCCGACGCGGATGCCGTATTTGCGATCCTGCAGGGCGATCTGGACGGCGGTCTGCTCCAGTACGGCGCTGAGCGAGCGCCGCAACTCCACCATGACGGTCTCGAACGTGACCTCCAGATTGTCGTGGCGGTACACGGAAAATTCCCGCGGCCGCTTCTGGAGGGCCGTGAAGGTGCTCAGCTCCCCCGCCAATTCCATCAGCGTGGTGTAGAGCCGTTCGGGGTGCAGAGACGTCAGCCGCGCCAGATGCGCCAGATGCGGCTCGGCGCGATTGATCACCTGGAGCATCAGGAAGTCGGCGATTTCCGCCACGCCTTGGCTGTCGGCACCCGTCACCCGGGGCGCCAGGGCTTCGCCGCGATGGTGCAGCATGGCGGTGAGTTCGTTGAGGAAGCCGTTCAGCACCGGCGAAGCCGACGCATCCAGGAAGGGGGGGATATAGTCCGGATCCAGGCGCGCCTTGCGATCGGCCCCGACCTCGGCGACCCGCGCCAGCCCCAGGCAGTGAAAACCGCTGCGATCCTGGTGTTGCAGCAGCAGCGACAGGCGCAGGCGCGCGGTGCGGATGTGTGCGGTGTTGTTGGAGCCGCTGATCTCGTCCACCACATCCTGCTCTTCCGAGCCGAAGCGGGCCGCCGAATTGGAGGTGGTGCCGACTTCCACATCCGCCGCCCCCCGCTGGCGCACGGGGACGCACAGATAGACCACGGAATCGGTCAGAGTGATGGGCAGATCAATGGGTTCGGGGTGCTGGTGATCGTCGGGAATGGCGAAGGGCGTGCCGTCCTCAAATACCCCTTCGCAGCGATCGAGGGCGAACTTTCCCAGGGCCAGCAGATCGCGATTGATGGAGATGCCGCGCAGCCCCCAGGGGAACGGGCACAAGCCCTCCACCCGCTGCCGCACCAGGCGCTCCAGGTAGCGGTCCTGCTGCTGGAAATGCTGGGCGCGCAGAAACATGCCCTCGGACCAGACGACCTTGCCATTGAAATTCATTGCGTGTCGTCTCCGTCAAAGGGAATGGCGCGCGCGGGGACCGGCGGGGCCGGCCAATCGGCGGTGGCCGGCGGCTGCTCCCATCCCGATCCGGGCTCCGGTTGCGCTGAAAGCTGCTTGGCAATGCGCACAGACAGGCTGACCAGCGACAGGCTGGCCCATTCCGGATCGAGCTTCGACAGCCGGCTCACCGCCTCCTCCGTCGTGCCGGAGAGCAGGTCCTCGGTGCCGGCAGGGTCCGCGGCGCGCGAGATGCGGCTGAGCGCCTCCACCAGCGAGAACACCACGCCGCGCGGCAACCCGGCGGGATCCGCGGGCGCAGGGTCGAGGCGCGGCGGCTTTGCCGCCGGGCGGGGGGCGACGGACGGCTCGTCCACGTCCCAGGCGTCGGGAATGTGCACATTCACCGGCTTGATGGGCCCCAGCGCCTGGAACTCGGCCGGGGCGTGGTCGGATTGGGTCTCGGTCTGCCAGGCGCTGGGGGCGAACAGCGGGCGGGGCAGGGGGGTGGCATCGTCCTCAGCCCAGGGCATCAAGGGCGACGGCGCATAAGCGGGAAAGGCCTGCTCCTGCACCACGTCGGGCCGGTCGGTGAAGAAGTCGTCTTCCGCCGCGCGCGGGGTCGCGCGGGCGGCGCCGGCCCCCGGCAGAATGGCCAGAAAGGGATCGCGCGCGCTCTCGGTGGTGTCACTGATGGCGACCGAGATGCTGATGTTGGCCAGATGCAACACATCCCCATCGCTGAGGATCACCGAATTCCCCCGGCCCAGCGGCTGATCGGCCTTGTTCACCAGCAGGCCGTTGACCGAGGTGTCGATCACCAGGAAGACGTTGGACTTGAACTCGATGGTGCAATGATGGCGCGAGACCAGGCGGGCCGGATCTTCGATCACCCAGTCGTTGTCGTCCTCCCGCCCGATGCGGAAAGGACATTGCGCGACACTGCGGGAGCGCTCGTGCAGCGGCAGGATGGCAGGCTGGGTGATGGTCAGTCTCAGATTGGGCGCCATCGTCCTACGCGCTCCTGGTCTCGGCCGGCCGGCCGCTGCCGCCATTGGCGATATCCACCCCCGCCATCAAAGCGGAGGTGTGACGCGCGCCGATGGTCTTTGCTGGCCCCGGGACGCAGGATAGCAGCAACGCGGCTCCAATGGCGCTGCCTGTGAGCGCATCACCCGGCGGCACCACCACGGCCGCCTCCGGCGGCGCCAGGCTGCCGCCGGACCAGAAGGCGCCCAAGGCCGCATAGGCGCCGGGCGTTTCGAATTTCAGCGCGGCCGCCGGCGCATAGGTGGCGCGGCGATTGGCCTCCGTCGGCTGGTAAACCCAGGCCTCGGCCGCGGCCCAGGCGGCGGCTTCCGCCGGCGGCACCTCCGCCGGCAGCAGGAGCTGGCGGACCACACAGGCCCACCACACCGCCTCCCGGCGCGGCAGCGCCAAGGCCAGATAGCGCATGGCCTCCGTCACCAGCCCCGCATCGGCGAGGGCCTGGATCATTCCCGCCGCAGTGAGATCGGGGGTCAGGAGAGGCAAGGCCTCCGCGCTGGGTTCGATCTGGTCGGTCAGGTGGCTGGCCAGTGCAAAGCGGAGCTTGGGAAGAAATCCGAACGTCATGATCGCCTCCCTAGTTGATCGTCACCAGGCCGCCTTGGACCTGAACCGTACCGCTGCCGTTCACGCTCACCATGGGGCCGCTCACCTGCACCTTGGCATCGCCCGTCAGGGTAATCTGGGTGCCCTTGAGGGCAATGCCGCTCTGGCTGATGGTGATGGAGTTCCCGCCCACCTTGAGGGTGATGGCCTGCGCCGCCTGCAGCGTGATGCTGCCGCCATTGCATTGCAGCGTCGCGTTGCCTGAACCTAGCGTCACCGTCTGGTTGCCCTGGCTGATTTCGGTTGTCGAGTTGCCCTGCGACACCGTCAGCGCGTGGTTGCCCTGGGATACGGTGGTGGAGGCATTGCCCTTCGACACCGTGGTGGTGGAATTGCCGCCGGAGACGGTGAGGGTCTGGTTGCCCTGGGTGACGGTGAGCGCCTCCGTCCCCTCGCTGATGGTGACGCTGCGATTGCCCTTGGAGATCGTGACCGTCTCATTGCCTTTTTGCACCGTCTCGGTGCGGTTGTTGGCGATGGTGATGGTCTGGTCGTTGCTCACCGTCAGAGTGTCGTTGTTCACCACCTCCCGGGTCTGGTCCTTCTGGGCGTGGATGTAGATGAGCTCCGAGCCCTTCTTGTCCTCGAACCGCAGCTCGTTGAAGGTGGTGGCGTCGCCCTGGGCGCTGGAGCGGCTCTTGAACCCGCTCTGGGTCTTGTTGTCCGGCAAGGTGTAGGGCGGCATGTTGGTGCCATTGTAGACGCAGCCGGTCACCAGCGGCCGGTCCGGGTCGCCCTCCAGGAATTCCACCACCACTTCCATGCCCACCCGGGGCGTGAACAGGGTGCCCCAGCTGTTGCCGGCCATGCTCTGGGCCACCCGGATCCAGCACGAGCTCTTCTCGTTGTTGGTGCCGAGGCGGTCCCAATGGAACTGGACCCGGATGCGGCCGTACTTGTCGCAATAGATCTCCTCGCCGGAGGGCCCGACCACCGTTGCGGTGTGCGGCCCCGGGACGAGGGGGCGCCGGGTCACCGGCGGCGGGTGATAGGCGGTGGTCGCCGGCAGCGCCGTGAAGACATTCGAATACGCCACCTTGTCGGACTGGTTGCCCAGGTGGGTGGGGTCCTTGGCTGCGTGGGTCACGGTAGCCAGGACGCAGATGCGGCCCTGCTCGGAGGCCACCTCGTGCTTGGCCATGGTGAATTTGGCGCCGGCCTGGAACGAGGGATAGGTGCCGCGCCCATTGGTGATGGCGTAATTGGCCTCCACCGCTTCCATGCGCACGCGGGAGGTGGAGGTGCCCACATCCTTGGTCTCATAGTCGCCGGGATAATCGTAAATCTCCCACGACTTGAAACTGCTGTTGGACACCACGGTGGTGGTGGAGGCGGTCAGGTCGGTGGTGGGCTGCTCGAAATTATAGTCGTTCAGCGTGGTCTTGCCCGACTGGAAATAATGTCCGGTTTCCCAATGCTGAACCGCCAACATGACCCCGGTCTCCGGCTGGGCGTGCTGGACGCTCTTGTCCGCACAATCCACATAGCCGGCGGCGCTGTCGCTCAGGATCAGGGTGTGGCTGCCATTGGCGTGCTGGAAATAGAAATAGAGGCCCTCTTCCGCCAGGATGCGCATCAGGAAGGCGAAATCGGTCTCGCGATACTGGACGCAGAATTCGCGGGTCGGATGGGAGCCGGTGACCCCCTGCTTCTTGTAATCGGAAACCCCGGCGTCAGAGAACAGCGTCTCGGCGATCTGCACCACGGTCTGGTTCTGGAAGATGCGGCAGTCGGCGGTGCGGGTCATGAGCCACAGCTTCGGCGCGATCACGGCCTCGTAATTGCGCATGCCGTCCACCAGCTTGTCGGCGGCCTTGAACGCGATGACGATGCCGTTGATGTACCGCGGGTCCGCTTGCGGGCGGGCGATCTGCACCGTCACCGATTTGCCCAGCAGGCTGTCCGGCGAGATCGCATTCTGCTTCGAGACCATGGACACGGTGAACTGAAACAGTTGCGAGAGGCCCTCGGTGCCCGTCAGCCCCGTGGGGATGAGGACGTCACTGCCCAGGGGCGTGGAGAGGGTCAGCAGGCGGTCGGTCTGGACCGGCGCTTCAGCACTCATCAGTCTGGTCCTGTGTCCGGCGGGCCCGGCCTGCTCTCCCGCCGCTGGAATAAGAGCCGCTCAGAAGATGGAAAACCGGGATGCCCTGGCTCGCGCGCGGCACCCCGGCTGGTGTGGCATAACCTGAATGAGAGCAGTGGTCACCCCGGGGATCAGGAGCTCTTGGTGGTGGCCATGTCGTAGGACACGGTGACCGGGGTACCGGCCTTGTTCTTGTCGTCGTACGGGGTGAACTTGAATTCCATCTTGGTGAAGCTGATGGAGACCGATTCCGTCGGACGATCGCCACCGCTGGAGACCGAATAGGACGAGATCAGCGCATTGGTGAGGGTGTAGGTGCAATAGGTCACGCCGGGGCTGCCGGTGGTGACCAGATCGATCTTCACCGTCTTGCCGGTGTTGCCGGTGCAGGCTTCCGTGAACAGCTTGGGCGAGGACGCGTCGAACATCTTGACGATGGACACTTCGCTCACGGACGGCTCGGAGGCCTCGCGGTTGTTGGTCGATCCCGACACCGTGGAAATGCCGCGGCCGACGCCCCAGGAGAGCGACAGCACGTCGATCCACTTCTTGTGATCCTGCTGGGTGGCTTCACCCGGGATGCCGTCATAGTTCACATAGATCGCCACGATAAACCCCTTTGCTTGTAAACCTGCTACCCTTGATCACGTTTGCGCCACGCCTATGCCGAAGCAGGGACCGACGCATCGGCGATCAGTCTTTTTCCGCCTTGTTGATCTCATCGATGACGAGATGCAGATTTTCTTTGGTCTTCGCCCAATCCTGATACCCCATCACGACTTTGCCCACATCCACATAGGCCAGGACGCACGAGGCGAAGATGAATACCATGGTGCGCTCGGCGTTGCTGGCGCTGGTGGACAGCCGGCCGGGCTTGGGATAGCGCAGCTTCGCGTTGAGCCCGCTGCCCGTCAGCTCCGCCTTGCGGCTGGCGCTGACGAACACGACCTTGGTGTAGAGGCTGACGTAGTCGCCGAGCAACGAAATATAGCGGTCGTCGATGGCGATTTCCTTCCCCAACGCCGCCGCCGTGATCACCTGATTGACGATCAGGGAGCAGGCGATCGTGAGCTGGAGCATCTCCCCCATCGCGGCCTCATTCTTGAGGCTGCGGACGAATTCCTGGGCCATTTCATTGACCAGGGCATTCTTCACCAGCAGGCAATACGTGCTGGCGCTGCGCTCCATGGTGGCCCAGTCCACCATGCCCGGCGTCGAGACCAATTGCGTATAGGACTGGGTTTCCTTGAACACCGAAACGATGGTCTCGCCACCGGTGGACCGGGTGGTGGCGGCGGCGAATGAGCTGACGGTCTGCGGCTTCGGCACGCTGGGATCGCGGACCGGATTGGTGCGGTAGAACTTCGTCACCTGCGCCCGCCAGCTGGCCTGAACCGCCTTGTCGGTCTTGTAGAGGCGATTGAAGTAATAGCCCATGATCAGCAGCGCGACGATGTAGCCGTCGGCCTTGGCCGCATTCTTCGTGAGGAAGCTGCCGAGCGGCGCCGGCCGGCTGCTGAACAAACCGACCTTCTCGGTCGCCAGCTGCATGTTGTAGAGCGCCATCCGGGTCTTGAAATCGCGCGCCATTGGGGCGAAGGAATCGATGACGCCGCAATACGCGACCGCCAGGAGCAGATCCTTGTAGCTGTCGAAGATGGCAGGGACCTTCTTGAAGAAGGCCTCCACGGTCTTGGCCTCAGCCTGGAGATTGTCCTTGAGCGCCTGCTCCGCAGCCACCACAGGCTTCGGCGTAACGCCCACCGTGCGCCGGGCGATGACATTGCCGGCCGCCTGGTTCTGGGTTTGCGGATTCTGGATGAAGGGGATGCCCTGGACTTTCGTGGCCAGACCGACCGAGTCATTCCCGATCTCTTCCAGCTTCTTCTTCATCGCCCGGTCAGCCCGGGCTTGATAGAGAAAGTAGGAGAAACTGGCCAATCCGGTGCCCTGCTGGGCGGCTTTCGACACGTCGCTGCCCAGCGCCCCACTGCCTTCCAGGGCGCCCTGGATCGTGCCGGCCTGCCCCTTGGTGAACGTCGTGTCCTTGGCCACGACGCCCGAGACGCCCTTGGCGACGTTTTTGATGGTGGTATTTCCAAGCCCATCCGTATTCGTCGCGACGCCGGTGATCAGGCTGTTCGGATTGGCCTTGGTGTCTTGCGCGGGCAACAGCGAGGCGAGTGCGTTGCCGCCGATGGTGAGGCCCGCGGAAAGCCCGCTGGCCACCCCGCCCAGCAAGCCCGCCAATCCGGGCCCCACAACGGGGACCGCGGCGACGGCTTGAATGATCATCACATCCAGCAACTGGATCAGGATGGGCGCCGTGGTGATCTTGGCGGGCACGCCATCGGTCTGCTGCTTCACCACCCGCTGCAGGGTCTGCAGCGTGGAGTTCAGGCACAAGCTGGCCTCGATCCCCGCGTTGGACGCGGTGACCTTGGAGCTCACGAGGCTGGTATGGAGACTGGTCACGGCGGTGAGAAGCGCTTGAGGTGGCGCAGTCGATTCCATCTGGGCCATGAGCATCAGGGCCGCATCGATGGTGGATTCCTTGCCGACCTTGTCCGTCAGCGGACCCAGTTCCGTCTGCAGCCCGACAACGGGCGCGGAAATCGCCGTGACCGCGCGGTCCCAATCGGTGGCGTTGATCTTTCCCCTGATCCGATTCAGGGCAGCCCTAAGATCATTGCTTGTAATGGTCATGGCGACTTTCCCGCAAAAGAGGTCTCAAAAGAGATGCTTGCCTCTTAGGAACTCTTCGTGGTGGCCATGTCGTAGGACACGGTCACGGGCGTGCCGGCCTTGTTCTTGTCGTCGTACGGGGTGAACTTGAATTCCAGCTTGGTGAAGCTGATGGAGACCGATTCCGTCGGGCGGTCACCGCCGGTGGAGACCGAATAGGACGAGATCAGCGCATTGGTGAGGGTGTAGGTGCAATAGGTCACGCCCGGGCTGCCGGTGGTGACCAGATCGATCTTCACCGTCTTGCCGGTGTTGCCGGTGCAGGCTTCCGTGAACAGCTTCGGCGAGGCGGCGTCAAACATCTTCACGATGGACACTTCGCTGACGGACGGCTCGGAGGCCTCGCGGTTGTTGGTCGATCCCGACACCGTGGAAATGCCGCGGCCAACGCCCCAGGAGAGCGACAGCACGTCGATCCACTTCTTGTGATCCTGCTGGGTGGCTTCGCCGGGAATGCCATCATAATTCACATAGATCGCCACGGTCGCCGCTCCACTGGTGGGGTCAGAAGGGTGGTCCTCTGACTAACACGGTTCTGCTTTAGCAGCCATGATTGACACTTGTACTACCGTACCAAAATTGGGGGGCTCTCGCGAAATCTGGCGCCATTTCCCGGGCACGGGCGGCGGTCAGGTCGGACGCAAGGCTCTGAAAGATCGGAAGATCGTCAATTTCGCCGCAGTCAACTGTTTGTGGCGGTCATCAGATGGGCCGCATAGTGCATGCTGGCGCGATCATGCAGCCGCACCTGCCAGTCCACCTCCAGACCGGGGCCGGTCAGCTGAAGCGCGCCCAGCCCGGCGCGGCGGGTGCCCTCGGCGATCTGCGCCAGGAGGTCGGCGAGCCCCGCCGGCCCATCGATCCAGGCGCCCGGCGGGGTGGCATGAGCGGCCCAGTCGAACGGGGTGACCAAAGCTGCGCCGCCGCCCGGTGCCAGCACCCGCGTCATTTCCCACAGCAATCGGCCAGGATCGCTGACGCAATCCAGCACGTTCATCGCCACCGCCAGGCCTATGCTGGCGCCCCACAATGGCAAGGCCAGGGCATCGGCCACCCAGAAGTCCACCCGCTCGGCGCCCGGCAATGTGATCTCGCGGTGGCGACGTTCGAAATGCAGGCCCAGCCGTCGATGGGGATAATCCAGGGCACCCCGGTCAATGAGTCCGCGACCAATGGCCAACAGCGGCCAGTTGAGGTCCACCCCCAGCACCAGGCCGCCAGTGGCGGCGGCGAGGTCGAAGCTGGTGCGCCCGACAGCGCAACCAATATCGAGCACGGGCCCGGGCGACGCCGGAAGGCGGGCGAGGGCCAGCGCCAGGCAACGCCGCACCGCACCCGGCTCGGCCCCTTGCCCGAGGGATGCCGCCGCCGGTGGGACGTCGGCCGTGAGGTCGCCATAATGATCGTGCGCGTAGCTGGCCTGCTGGTGGCGGATCACATTATAGGCCGCATCGGGCCCCAGGGCGGAGGCGATCAGGTCCTCCACCGGACCGGGCAAGGCAACCCGTTGCAGTAGCAGGTGCCCGTTGCTCGCCAGCCAGGCGGCAAGGTCCGGCACGAGGATCGGCGCGCCGTCGAGGATCGGATAGGCCAGGCTGCAATCGGGGGCGCTGCAGCGCAAAATGCCGGCGTGGATGCCGCGGGCGTCTTCCTGCGCCCCGCTGTCGAGCCGCAGCGGCGCCTCCACGCCGCGCCGGAGACAGGCCGGGCATACGGGCCGCAAGGCCTCGAAATGAGCAGGACGCATCTGACTTAGCCGCCGATCATCACGGTGGGGCAGCCCGGCGGCAGGATGGAGCCATCGGGACTGGGGATCGGGGCCACGCAACTGGAGTGCAGCGAGGCATCGCCCACGCGCGCCGCCGGCATGCTGCCGATCATCACCGTCGACGAGCCCTTCATGATCATCCCAGGCCCCGCGGGGATGCAGCCAATCAACATGCATGGCATGGTGGTGTCGGTCATGCGGGCGGCCGGCATGTTGCCGATGAGCACCGTGGGACAGCCCTTGATGATGGTCAGCGGCATGGCCGGATGCGGCACCGCCGTCGGCACCAGGGCCGGCGGGTGGATCGGGGCGTGGCAATGCGGTGCCGACTGCAGCACCATGTCGCCCATCCGCGCGGCCGGCGGCATCAGCCGCGCCCCCTCAAGGCCGCAGCCGGCAGCGCCCGGCGCGAATGACGCGCCCAAAGGCAAGATGGCGTGCCGACGTGGCCTCGGTCAGGAGATGGCATAGCTGAAGGCTCCATCCTCGCCCATGCCCACGTCCATCCGGGTAATCGGCTGGCCGGCGGCCAGACGCTCCAGCACGCGCGAGGAGATTTCCGGCAGCAAGGTGCGGGACAGGATGTTCTCCACGTTGCGCGCGCCCGAGGCGCTTTCCGTGCAGCGGGCGGCGATGGCTTCCACCAGAGCGGGGTCGTAGGCGAAGTCGGCCTTGTAGGCCTCCCGCACCCGCTTGCCCACGCGGTCCAGTTGCAGGCCGACAATGGTGCGGATGGTGGCATCGTCGAGGGGCAAATAGGGCACCAGCGTCACCCGGCCCAGGAAGGCGGGCTTGAAGTATTTCATCAGCTCCGGCCGCAGGGCCTCGGCCAGGACGGCGGGCTGCGGCATCGTCTCGGGATCGGCGCACAGCTTCGCCAGCAGGTCGGAGCAGGCGTTGGAGGTCATGATGATGATGGTGTTCTTGAAGTCGATGTCGCGGCCTTCGCCGTCCTTCATGTTGCCCTTGTCGAACACCTGGTAGAACACGTCCTGAACACCGGGATGGGCCTTTTCCATCTCGTCGAGCAGCACCACCGAATAGGGCTTGCGCCGCACCGCTTCGGTGAGGATGCCGCCCTCGCCATAGCCCACATAGCCGGGAGGGCTGCCCATCAGCAGGCTGACCTTATGCTCTTCCTTGAACTCGCTCATGTTGATGGTGGTCAGGTTCTGATCGCCGCCATAGAGCAGGTCCGCCAGGGTCAAGGCGGTCTCGGTCTTGCCCACGCCGGATAGGCCGATCATCAGGAACACCCCGACCGGCTTGCGCGGATCGGTGAGCTTGGCGCGGGACGTGCGGATCGCCTGGGCCACCGCCTCGATGGCGTAGTCCTGGCCGATGATGCGTCGGCTCATGGCCTCTTTCAGGCCGAGAACCGTGCGGATCTCATTGGATTGCATGCGTCCGGCGGGGATGCCGGTCCAGCTCTGGACGATCTCGGCAATGGCCTGCCCATCCACCACCGGGAACACCAGCGGCTGCTCGCCTTGCAGCGTCTTCAGCTGCGCCGCGGTGTCTTGCAGGGCGGCCAGGAGGGCCGCCTTGTCGTCCAGCACCGCCGGGTCTTCCAGCTTGGCGCGGGTGGCGTCATAGGCCTCCACCAGGGTCTTTTCCTCGGCCCACCGGGCCTCCAGCGCCTCCAGTTCGGACGCGACGCGGGCGCGGTCCTCGGTGAGTTCGGCGCAGCGCGCGGCGTGGATGACGCCGGACGCCGCCTCGCGCTCCAGAATGCCCATCTCGGTGTCGATCAGGGAAATCTGCCGCTGGCGATCCTCGATGGGGGCGGGAATGGTGCTCTGGCTGACCGCCACCCGCGCGCAGGCGGTGTCGATCAGGGAGACCGCCTTGTCCGGCAATTGGCGGGCGGGGATGTAGCGGGCGGATAGGCGCACGGCGTCACTGACCGCCTCATCCAGGATGCGCACCTTGTGGTAGCCCTCGAGCGTCGCCACCAGGCCGCGGATCATGGCGATGGCCACCGGCTCGGTCGGCTCCTCGATCTTCACCACCTGGAAGCGACGGGTCAGGGCCGCGTCCTTCTCGAAATACTTTTTATATTCCGCCCAGGTGGTGGCGGCGATGGTGCGCAACTCGCCGCGCGCCAAGGCCGGCTTCAGCAGATTGGCCGCGTCCCCTTGGCCCGCCGCGCCACCGGCGCCCACCAGGGTGTGGGCCTCGTCGATGAATAGGACGATGGGGGTGGGGCTGGCCTTGGTCTCGTCGATCACCGAGCGCAGGCGGTTCTCGAACTCGCCTTTCATGCCGGCGCCCGCCTGCAACAGGCCGAGGTCGAGGGTCCGCAGCGTCACATTTTTCAGGGCCGGGGGCACATCGCCGGCGGCGATGCGCAGGGCAAAGCCCTCCACCACCGCGGTCTTGCCGACGCCGGCCTCGCCGGTGAGGATGGGATTGTTCTGCCGGCGGCGGGTCAGGATGTCGATGATCTGCCGGATTTCCTGGTCGCGGCCGAGGATCGGGTCGATCTTGCCCGCCCGCGCCTGGGCGGTGAGGTCGATGGTGAACTGGTCGAGCGCGCCCTTGCGGCTCGGCATCGCCATGTCGCCGGGCCCCCCAGAGGTGGCGTCCGCCGACTGCGCCGCGCTCTTGGCCTCGCCGGTCTGGGCCGTGAGGCCCGCCAGGTCGCGCTTCAGCGCCTCGAGCGGGATGCGCCGGAATTCCTCGGAGATGTCGTAGGTGCGCCGGGCGAGGGCGTCGTCCGCCAGCAGGGCCCAGAGCAGGTGACCGGACCGGACGCGCGCCAGGCCAGCGTCCACGGAGGCCAGAAGCCAGGCCTGCTTGGCCAGATCCACCACGTCGGGCGCTAGGCCGGGCGGGCGCGAGTTGCCGGTCTTCAATTTGTCCAAGGCGCGGGTGATGTCGACCGACAGGCGGCCCTGGTCGATCCCGTAATGGGCCAGCACCGCGGAAAAATCACTCTCGCTCTCGCTGATCAGCTTGGCCAGCCAATGCTCGATCTCGAGATTATAGTGGGTCCGCATCAAGGCAAAGCCGGCTGCGCTTTCCAATGTGGCGCGGCACAGGTCGTCCAAACGCATGATCAGGGATTTGAGATCCACCGCCGCCATTGCCATCCTCACCCGCAGTTTTACAGATCGCACTCATGACAGGGGCATGAATGCCGGTCGTTTTCTACGCACAGTGGCGTTCCACAGGATCTATTGCTAGCGGAATGTGACACGCTGACCACATCCGGCGCCGATTTCAAAACAGCGCCTGCACCTGACCAGATACGTTCTGACAAGACAACGACTCTCGCGTGCGCCGGCGGCGTCTGGACGCACCTTTTGCGATCCGGGCGGCCGGGTGGGACGGTCCATGGCGATCCGATCGCAGGGCTCTGCGCTCCGCTCGGGGAGGAACGTGACGGGTTGCGCATTAACCCAATCTTCAAACCTCAGTCTCCGACGCGATCTTGTCTTCGATCGGAGCGATCAGGGATGGTAGGCTCCGCCCGCGCAGCGCCCAGATGACCGGGTCCTGGGCGTGGCCGAGCAACCATCAGGAGTGCTTCTTGTCCGGAAGGCGTGCAACGGAAACACCGGGAGCTGGACGCGGGACCTGTGGCGGGGGACGACGTCTGGCGCGGCGAACTTTCCTGGTGGGCAGCCTGGCCGGACTTGCCGGATGTGCCGGTCTCATCCCCCCCAAGATGACCATCATCGGCGTGCGCCTGCTCGCCGACGACACCATCAATCCCAGCCCCACGGGGCAAGCCTCGCCGGTCAATGTCCGCCTCTATGTGCTGAAGGACGAGACCGTCTTCCTGCAGACGGATTTCCAGACGCTTTATGCGTCCGATGCGGAGGTGCTCGGTACCAGCATGGTGTCCAAGAAGGAGGTCCTGGTGCCGCCGTCGGGCAATATCCCGATCCAGGAAACGGTCCCGCTGGAGGCGACCTCGCTCGGGGTGCTGGTGGCGTTCCGCACCATCGACACGGCGGTATGGCGCTCGACGATCGGCTTGCAGCCCGGCTTGGTCAATGACGTGCAGCTCAATTTGACGGGCATCTCAGCCAAGTTCATCCCGGTGATCGTTGGACAGAAGGGCTTTTCCTAGCGCCATCCATCCCCCGCGATTCCGGGCGCAGCGTCGATGCCCCTTGGGCAGAGATCGTGCCGGTAGTGCAACGGGGCGCAGGCGCCGGAGAGGCAAGCTCTCCGGCGCCGCGGTGGTCAATCCGTCCCGCACATTGTTCTGGCTCTTCTCGCGCGGGTGGCTCGAGTGTGTGGCCGGCCCGTCTTCCATGGCCGCGCGACGCGCAGCACAAGGTGCGGACTCGTGCGCGCTGTCCACGATCGGTCATGGCGCGGGGTCTCGGCCCATATTCCACGCCTCGAGTCCGGTTCTGGACGACCTCCCTCAAGCAACTTAGCAAAGTCTTTCGAGAATAAAAACAAGTATTGTTGCTGCAGCGCGTTGCGCGTTTTGGGCGCAGTGCAACATGAAGCTAGACTATCCTGTCGGAG
Organism: Azorhizobium sp.; assembly: GCA_965227945.1. Classification (GTDB taxonomy): domain Bacteria; phylum Pseudomonadota; class Alphaproteobacteria; order Rhizobiales; family Xanthobacteraceae; genus Azorhizobium. The sequence continues at coordinate 2,849,567 of CBDDGQ010000006.1, forward strand.
CTGATGTCTTTTGCAGTGCAGCGGGCCATTTCATGGCGCGATGGCCCGCTCCAGAAAGGCAGCTGCCGCCAAGGTGCGACGGTCGCGGCCGAAGCGGCCCACCACCTGGATGCCGATCGGCAGCCCGGTGGGGCCGGTGAGGCCGGGCACGCTGAGGCAGGGGCAGCCCATGAGGGTCCACAGCCGATTGAACACCGGCGATCCGGTGGTGGCATGGCCGGCCGGCGCCTCGCCGGGCGCGGCGAAGGTGAGCAGGCCGTCGAAATCGGCGAACAGATCGCCCAGCCGCTGCCGGCCGCGCTTCGCGGTGCGGCGGGCGGCGTCATAGGCGTCGGGGGTGATGTCGCCGGCCGCCATCAGATGGCCTCTGAGCATGGGCGAGACGAGGTCGCGGTCGAACTCGTCCGCCAGGCAGAGCGCGCCCTCGAAATCCTGGATCAGCCCGTGCGCCGCGTCGGCGGCTTCCACCTCCACCGGCAGATCGATCTCATGCACCGTCGCGCCGGCGGCCATCGCGGCGCGCGCGGCGGCGTCCAGCGCGGCATGGGCGCCGGCATCCGCCTGGTCGGCCCGGCCGGTGCGCACCACCGCCAGCCGCGGCGTGGGCAGGTCGGCGTCGGTCAGGTCCAGGTCGCGGCCGGTGATGGCGGCGGCGGCGAATGCCACGTCCGCCACCCGGGCGCCGAACAGGCCCAGCGTGTCCAGATGCCAGGAGAAGGTCTTCATGCCGACGGAGGGCAGGATGCGGAAGGTGGGCTTGTAGCCGGTGACGCCGCAGAAAGAGGCCGGCCGCAGCACCGAGCCGCCGGTCTGGGTCCCCACCGCGAGGGGCACCATGCCCGCCGCCACCGCGGCCGCTGAGCCGGACGAGGAGCCGCCCGGCGTGTGGCTCAGCCGGCGCGGGTTGCGGGTGGGGCCGGGCTGCATGAAGGCAAATTCGGTGGTCACCGTCTTGCCCAGCACGATGCCGCCGGCCCGCTTGATCTGCCGTACCACGGCGGCGTCGGTGCGCGGCCGATAGCCGGCAAAAGCCGGTGAGCCGTAGCTGGTGGGCAAGTCGGCGGTGTCGAGGATGTCCTTGATCCCCAGCGGCAGGCCGGCCAAGGCGCTGGCGGCCCGCTCCGGCGTGGCGGCGGCGCGGGCCGCCTCCAGGTCCAGCGCGGCGAAGGCCTGCACGTCGGCCTCCTGGGCGGCGATGGCCAAAGCGCACAGTTCGATCACATCGCGCGGGGTCAGGCGCGCGGCGCGCAGGTCTTCGAACAGGTCGCGGGCTCGGAGCATGGGTCAGGCCTTTTGTTGCGAATGCTCACTGAACCGGCAGGATGCGCCGGCCGGCGCGGGCGGCGTCGTCATACACCTTGGTGTCGCCGGGGCGCTCGGAATAGCAGGTGGCAGCGATCACCGGCGTCCCTGCGGCCAGCAACTCGGTCACCGTGGCGAAGCGATACCCTTTGGCCTTCAGCGCCGGAACGAGGATGCGCAGCGCCTCGGCGGTGTGCTTGCCGCGGCCGTTGGCGTGCATCAGCACGATGGAGCCGGGCTTGATCATCCGGGCCATGGTCTCGGCCATCACCTTGGCGCCGAGGAAAGCCGGATCCCCGGAATCCACATCCCACTGGATCGCCAGATGCCCGGTCTCGTTCACATAGCCCATGGATTGCGCATTGCACGAGCCATAGGGAAAGCGGAACAGGCCCGTGCGCTCGGGCAGCTGGGGCAAAGCGCAGCCGGCGCCCTGGGCGGCGTCGCGGCGGGCGGCGAAGGCGATGTCCGCATCGTCCACTTGCCGGTGCATGGCCTCGTCCGAGGTCACGCTCATATTGGCGTGGGACCAGGTGTGGTTGCCGACTTCGAACTGCGGGTCGGCGATTAGTTGCGAGGCCCGCGCCGGATGGCTCATCATCCATTTGCCGCCGGCGAAGAAGGTGGCCGCCACCCCTTCGGTCCGCAGGTAATCGACGATGGCGCCGTCATAGCCGGAGACTTCACTGGAGGCCTCGCACAGGTCAAAGGTCAGCGCCACCAGCTTCACGCCGGCGGGCAGGTCCACGCGGCGGATGGAGCCGGCGAGGCGCGCCGGCACCGGCCGGGCGGCGGGCAGCAGGCGCTCCTGCAAGGTGGCGCCGGTGCTGGTGTGCGGCTGCACCTTCTCTTCCCCCGGCACGGCCCTGAGCGCCGCCGGGCTATAGCAGGCGGGCGCGGCCATGGCGGGCGCCAGCGCGCCGGCCATCATGAGCAGCGGCAGGCCGACACAACGGAAGGCGGCAGTGGCGGCGCGGAGCAAACGGATCATGGCCGGGCAAGTGACACGGCGCGCGCGGCGCGGCAAGGGGATTGCGGGCCAGGTGATTGCGGGACGGGCCGATGACCATGCGGCGGCGACGGACGGGGGCAGGGGATCGTGAGTTTGTGGGTGTGCGCGCTTCGGGGTATGCCACAGGCATGACTGCGCCACCGCCCGCGCGCCGGGGCTATCACCACGGCAATCTCAAGGATACTCTGCTGGAGGCCGCACGCGATCTGGTGGCGCAGCAGGGGCCGGCGGGCTTTACCCTGGCGGAGGCCTCCCGCCGGGCCGGGGTGTCGCCCTCGGCGCCCTATCGCCATTTCAAGGATCGCGAGGCCCTGCTGGCGGCGCTGGCGGCGCGGGGCTTTGCCCTGTTCGCCGCCGATTTGACCCAAGCCTTCGATGGCGGGGCGCCGGATGCGGCGACCGCGTTCGGCCGGGTCGGGGACGCCTATCTGGCCTTCGCGGCGCGCGAACCGGGGCTCTATGGCGCCATGTTTGCCATCTGCCCGTCCGGCGACCTGGAGCTGCCCAATGCCAGCCATGCCTTCGAGGTGCTGGCGGCGACCGCACGGCGGGCGGCGGGGGGGCGGGAGATGCCGACGGTCACCCTGTTGGGAATCTGGGCGCTGGCCCATGGCGCAGCCACCTTGGCCGCCGCCGGGCATCTGTCGGCGGCGCAGGCCCGCGCGGTGGTGCAGGCGGGAGTGGGCGCCCTGCTGAGCGTCCCCACCGCCTGAGACCGCACCGCCGTCGTCGGCGCCGTCAGGGCGACACTTGACACGCATCGCACTCTCCATATGTAAATGTGAGGTACATTCACATATGGAGAGTGCGATGCGATGTGGTTCGATCCCGCGGTCCCGCGGAAATTCATCATACGGATGGAAACTCTGGGAAATCATCGCGATGGTGGCCGGTTTCATCGTGTTCTGGCCGCTGGGACTGGGGATGATTGTGTATAAGAAGATTGGACATCGCCGCAGTGCAACAGGCGCGGAGATGCCGTTTTTGCCCTTTGGTCCGCTCTCCCGCGATACCAGAAACGTCGCGTTCGACGCGTACAAAGCGGACGAAATCCGCCGCCTCGCAGAGGAGCGGCAGCAGTTGGTGGCCGAGCAATGGGCGTTCGAGGATTTCCTTGGCGATCTGAAGCGTGCCAAGGATCGGGAGGAATTTGATGCCTTCATGGCGCGGCGCCGTGCACAGCGGGGAAGCGGCGGCTGAGGCGGGCCCCTGGGCCCTGGTCACCGGGGCCAGCAGCGGCATCGGTTTCGAACTCGCGCGACTGCTGGCCCATGACGGCTACAACCTGGTGCTGGTGGCGCGGGATTCCGAGCGGCTGGAGGTGGCGGCGGCGAGCCTGCGGGTGGGCACCGGCGGACGGGTGACGGTGGACACCCGCACCGTCGATCTCGCCGATGCCGATGCGCTGGATGAACTGGCCTTCTTCGCCAACAATCTGGCCCCGGACATTCTCGTCAACAATGCCGGCTTCGGCGTCTATGGCCCGTTCGCGCGCACCGGCGTGGCGCGCGAGGTGGAGATGATCGCCACCAACGTCACTGCCCTCACGGTCTTGGCCAAGGCGGTGCTGCCGGCGATGCTGGCGCGCGGGTCCGGTCGGATCCTCAACGTCGCCTCCACCGCCAGCTTCGCGCCGGGTCCGTTCGCAGCGGTCTATGCCGCCACCAAGGCCTATGTGCTGTCCTTGTCCGAGGCGCTGGCGGAAGAGGGGCGCGGCACCGGCGTCACCGTCACCGCTTTATGCCCCGGTCCCACCCGCACCGCCTTCGCGCGGCGCGCCGGCATGGGCCAGACACGGGTGTTCCAGGGCGCCATTGCGGAGGCCGGCAGCGTGGCGCAGGTAGGCTATGCGGCGATGTTCGCGGGCCGGCCGGTGGTGGTGGCGGGGCGGCTGAACAAGCTGCTGGTGTTCCTGGTGCGGCTGGTGCCGCGGCAATGGGTGGTGAAGATGTCGCGGCGCGAGTTCAGCCGCGAGGGTGGCAAATAAGCGGTCGGTTCGCTCAGGGGTCGGGCGATGCGGCCCATCAGCGGGGCAGGGCCCGGCCATCAGCAGAATCCATTTGTCCCGGCCGGCGCCGCGCGGTAACGGCGGGGATCCTCCTCCGCGCCACGGCCCGTTCATGAACATCCTGTCCATCCAGTCCCATGTGGCCTTCGGGCATGTGGGCAATGCCTCCGCCGTCTTCCCCTTGCAGCGCATGGGCGTGGAGGTGTGGCCGATCCACACCGTTCAATTCTCGAACCATACCGGCTACGGCGCCTGGCGCGGACAGGTGTTCGAGGCCCAGGTGATCGATGACCTGGTGGCCGGCATCGCCGAGCGCGGACAACTGGCCCAGTGCGACGGTGTGCTGTCGGGCTACATGGGCTCGGCGGATATCGGCGCCGCCATCCTGCGGGCGGTGGCGCAGGTGCGGGCGGCCAATCCGCGGGCGGACTATTGCTGCGACCCGGTGATCGGCGATGTGGGGCGCGGCGTGTTCGTGCGGCCGGGCATCCCCGAATTCATGCGCCAGCGGGCCGTGCCCGCCGCTGATATCATCACCCCCAACCAGTTCGAGCTGGAACTGCTGTCCGGGGGCCCGGCCAGCAGCCGCGCGGCGGCGGCGGCGGCCTGCGACGTGCTGCATGCCCTCGGGCCGAAGGTCATCCTGGTGACCAGCCTGCACACCGAGGAAACCCCCGACCATGCGCTGGACCTGCTCGCCTCCGGTCCGGATGGCCGCTTCCTGGTGCGCACCCCGCGCCTCGACGTGGCGGTGAACGGGGCCGGGGATGCCATCGCGGCGCTGTTCTACTTCCACTGGAAGCGCTCGGGGAGCACCGCTTTGGCCCTGGGGGCGGCAGCCTCGTCCATCTATGGCCTGCTGTCGCGCACCCATGCGGCCGGGTCGCGCGAATTGCTGTTGGTGGATGCCCAGGACGAATTCGTCCGGCCCACGCAGGTCTTCACGGCGGAGGCCATCTGAGGCCACACTGCCGTGTACGCGTTACCACCGCCCGTCCCCCGTCGCACATCTCACTCCCGGATCGAAGCTCATGCCGCGCCGTTACGTGATCCTCGATGTCTTCACCGATCGGCCGCTGGGCGGCAATCCTCTGGCGGTGGTGCTGGAGGCGCAGGGGCTGGATGATGCTGCCATGCAGCACATCACCCGTGAGTTCAACCTGTCGGAAACGGTGTTCGTCCTGCCGCCTCGCGATGCGCGCCACCGGGCGCGCTTGCGGATCTTCACCTGCGCCCACGAACTGCCGTTCGCCGGCCATCCCACGGTGGGGACGGCCGTGGCCCTGGCCCTGGACGGCCATCTGCCGGACGGCACCCTGCTGCTGGAGGAGACGGTGGGCCCGGTCAAGTGCGAGGTGACCACCCAGGGGGCCGCCCCGCGCCGGGGCGCCGCCACCTTCATCGTGCCCCGCCAGAGCGCGCTTGAGGACGTAGATGTGTCACGTCAGGCCTGCGCCGATGCCCTCTCGCTCAGTCTCAGCGACATCGGCTTTGACGCCCATCGCCCGGTGGTGGCCTCCGCCGGCGTGCCCTTCCTGTTCGTGCCGGTGGCCAATCTCACGGCCCTGGCGCGGGCGCGCATGGACGAGGCGGCCTTCATCCGCAGCCTCGGCGCCTTCGGCGAGGCGATGTATCTTTATACCATCGATGATGACGGCGACGCGGATTTCCGCTCCCGCATGTTCTCTCCGGGCCTCGGGATCGTGGAGGATCCGGCCACCGGGGCCGCGGCCGCCGCCTTTCCGGCGGTGCTGATGGATGCGGAGGCGCGGGTGGATGCCACCCACCGGGTGCGCATCGACCAGGGCTTCGAGATGGGACGGCCCAGCCGGATCAATCTGGGCTTCACGGTGAAGGGCGGGGTGGTGACAGAGGCCACCATCGGTGGTGCGGCCGTTGTCGTTGCGGAAGGGGTGCTGCACATCTGAGCGTGCACATTTGCGGCATCGCCGTGGCTTTTTGATACGGCGCACTTTGTAGGACCCGAGGGCGCCCTATCTAGTTGTGCATCGCACCAACGCGGCTTGGCCGCAATCACATCGGGTGACCCTATGAGCCATAAGACGGCGACCTTGTTCGAACCCTACCAGCTCGGTGCCCTCACCTTGCCCAACCGCATCGTGATGGCGCCTCTCACGCGCAACCGCGCTGGCGCCGGACTGGTGCCCACCGACCTCACCGCAAAATATTATGCCCAGCGCGCCACCGCCGGCCTGCTGATCACCGAAGCCAGCCAGATCAGCCAGCAGGGCCAGGGCTATCAGGACACCCCCGGCATCTATTCCCCGGAGCAGATCGCCGGCTGGAAGCACGTGACCAAGGCGGTGCATGACGCAGGCGGACGCATCTTCCTTCAGGCGTGGCATGTGGGCCGTATTTCCCACACCTCGCTCCAGCCCGGCGGCCAGGCGCCGGTGGCCCCGTCGGCCATCCGCGCCAATACCAAGACCTATGTGAACAACACCTTCACCGATGTGTCCCAGCCCCGCGCGTTGGACCTCTCCGAGATCCCGGCGCTGGTGGAGACCTATCGGGTGGCGGCGGCCAACACCATTGCCGCCGGCTTCGACGGCATCGAGATTCATGCCGCCAATGGCTATCTGCTGGACCAGTTCCTGCGCGACGGCGCCAACAAGCGCACCGACGCTTATGGCGGCTCCATCGAGAACCGCGCCCGGCTGCTGCTGGAGGTGATGGCGGCGGTGACCAAGGAGATCGGCGCCGCGCGCACCGCGCTGCGCCTGTCCCCGGTCACTCCCGCCAACGACCTCACCGACAGCAACCCGCAGGCGCTGTTCAATTATGTGGTCGAGCAGCTGGAGATCCTGAAGCCGGTCTATATCCATGTGGTGGAGGGCGCCACCGGCGGCCCGCGCGACGTGGCGCCGGACTTCGATTTCGAGGCCCTGCACCAGCGCTACAGCGGCACCTGGATGGTCAACAACGGCTATGACCGGGCGCTGGCGGACACCGTGCTGGCGGAAGGGAAGGCCGACCTGATCGCCTTCGGCCGGCCGTTCATCTCCAATCCGGATCTGGTGGAGCGGCTGCGCCGCAACGCTCCGCTCAACGAGCTGGACCGCGACACCCTCTATGGCGGCGGCGCCAAGGGCTATACCGACTATCCGGCCCTGGAAACGGCGGCGGCGTGAACTTTTCCCCTGTGACAGCCGCCGGCACCCTGCCGGTGGCCGCCATCTCCCGGCTCGACCTCAGGGTCGAGCCGGGGACATGGACCGAGGCGGAAGCCCACCGCACGGCCATCGACGCGCATTTTGCCCGCCGGACCGGCGAGACACCGCAGCTCTGGAATGGCCGGGTGCTGGTGATGCGCAGCTTCGCAATCGACGGCGACGTGCTGCGCGGGCGCTTCATCGAGACCGATTTCGCCAGCTTCCTGTGGTGGCGCGACCACGGTTGGTCGCCAGAGTTCAACGTCTACAACACCTTTGGGCTGGCGGCGCTGGAAGGGGCTGATGGCGGCTTTCTGATGGGCATCATGGCGCCTTGGACCGCTGCGGCCGGGCGCATCTATTTTCCCGGCGGCACACCGGACCTGTCCGATGTGACGCCCGCCGGCACGGTGGATCTGGACGCCAGCGTCTGGCGCGAACTCAACGAGGAAACCGGCCTCGCCGCCGCCGACATCGCCCAGGATGCTGGATGGACCCTGGTGGTGGACGGGCCGCGCCTCGCCTTGCTGCGCCGGCTGGTGACCCATGCGCCCGCGGCGGCGGTGGCCGCCACCATCCGCGCGACTTTGGCCCGCCAGCGGGAACCGGAACTGAGCGGCATCCACGCGGTGCAAACTCCCGCCGATCTGGTGCCCGAGGTGGCCGCCTTTTGCGCCGCTTATATCCACCACCGCTGGGCGATCACCGGCCGCTGAGGCGCCCGGTTCAGATCGGTGGCAGATGCAGCCAGCGGGCGATGGCCGTGAGCACCACGTCCACGGAGAACGCGGCAATCACGATGCCCATGATCCGCCGCACCAAGTTGGCGCCGCTCCTGCCGATCACCCGGGTGATGTAATCCCCCGCCAGGAAGGTCACCAGCAACACTCCCATCATGGCTGCCACCACCGCCACGGTGACAATCTGTTCCCCGTAGGCATGGCGATTGTTGTCGGACAGCAGCACCACCGAGAGGATCGCCCCCGGGCCGGCGATGGTCGGGGTGGCCAGGGGATAGACCGCTAGCGCCATCAACGCCTTGTCGTCCGCCAGCCCGGCGGGGCGCTTGGGATCGGTGAAGATCATGGTCAGCGCGAAGGCGAATAGGATCAGGCCGCCGGCGATCTGGAACGACAGCACCGAAATGCCCATGGCATGCAGCAGCGCTTGCCCCAGCACGGCGAAGAACAGCAGGATCAGAAAGGCGAACCCGACGCTGAGTAGGGCCAGGCGGCGCCGCTCGCTGGGGGTCTGCTCGCCGGTGAGCGCCACGAACAGAGACAGATGGCCGATGGGCTCCAGCAGCGCATAGAGGGTGACGAACTGGGTGACGAACAAATTCAGGTGCTGCTGCATCGGGCCTTCCAGATTCGCCGATACTGGAGCATGCCCGGCCTGCGAGCGCGAGAGGGCCGGCTGACTTTGCGCTGAATGCCGGGTCTGGCGGGGGCAGGGGCACCCGCATTGTACTGGGCGGCCTTTGCGCGTTGTGTGGGGTGGAGAGGGCTTCGGCCCGTCAGACATGGAGACGATGATGGCTTGGGCAGTTTGGGTGGGCAGTGTGCGCAAAGGCTCTTTCAATGCCGCGGTGGCGCGCGCCTTGCCGGCGCTGGCGCCGGAGGGGGTGACGTTCGATTATCTCCCCTCCGTGGCCACGTTTCCGATCTATGACGCGGACCTGGAAGCCGAGGGCGTTCCCGGCACCATCCAGGCGGTGGGCGCGTCCATCGCCGCGGCGGAGGGGCTGGTGATCGTCACGCCGGAATATAATTACTCGGTCCCCGGCGGCCTGAAGAATGCCATCGACTGGGTGTCGCGCCTGCCTAGCAAGCCCATGGCCCGCAAGCCGGTGCTGATCCAGTCCGCCTCTCCGGGGGTGATCGGCGGGGCGCGGGCGCAATATCACCTGCGGCAGATCCTGGTGGGGATGGATGCGCGGGTGTTCAACACGCCGGAAGTGATGGTGGGCCGGGTGCACACGATGGTGACCGACGGCACCCTGACCGACGAAGGCACCCAAAAGTTCATCGCTGGCCAGCTCAAGGCCTTCGCCGATTTCATCGGCAGCTGGAAGGCCTGAGGCGGGGGGCGTCAGCGGCCCTCGTATTCCGCCCAGGACTGCGGGGTCTCGAACACACGCACCGTGGCGAGCTGCGGCAACAGCGGCTTGGCACGGTCCCAGATCCAGATGGCGATGTGCTCGGCGGTGGGGTTTTCCAGCCCCTCCACCTCATTGAGGCAATAATGATCGAGCCGCAGCAGCAGCGGCGAGAAGGCGGCCTCCACGTCGAAGAAGTCCACCACGAAGCCGGTGTGCGGGTCCACCGCGCCTTCCAGCACCAGTTCCACCCGATAGGAATGGCCGTGCATGCGGAAGCAGCGGTGGGTCGCCGGCACATGCGGCAGGCGATGGGCGGCCTCGAAGGTGAAAGCTTGGGTGATCTTCATGGGCGTGGCCGGCTCAAACGCTGTCGGGAACGGATGGGGGCGCTCCCCTAGGGGATGCCGATGATCTTATGGGTCTGGAGGCTCAGGCGCCATTGCGGATGGTCCAGACAATAGGCCACCACCGCCTGGGTATTGGCGCCGCGCTCGGGGCCGTCCATGGGTTGCAGGAAGAAATGGGCGAAATCGAGCCCCACCAGCTGCTCCGGCGGCAACGCGGGCTGGGGGTACACCAGCTTCAGCTCGCTGCCGTGGGTCAGCAGCAGCGGCGCGCCGGCCTTGGGGCTGACGCAGATCCAGTCCACCCCCGCCGGGGGCAGCAAGGTGCCGTTGGTCTCGATGGCGATCTCGAAGCCATGGGCATGCACGGCCTGGACCAGGGCTTCGTCCAGTTGCAGCAACGGTTCGCCGCCGGTGAACACCACATAGCGCCGCCCGCCGGGCGATGACCCCCAGGTGGCCGCAATGGTCTGCGCCAGATCCTGCGCGTTGAGGAAGCGGCCGCCGCCGTCGCCGTCGATGCCGATGAAATCGGTGTCGCAGAAGCGGCAGACCGCTTGGGCACGATCCTCCTCGCGGCCGGACCACAGGTTGCAGCCGGCAAAGCGACAGAACACCGCCGCCCGCCCCGCCTGGGCGCCCTCGCCCTGGAGGGTTTTGAACATCTCTTTCACCGCATAGGCCATGACCGCATGCCTTAGCGGCGCAGCCGGGGCCCTGGCAAGCCGCGGCGCGCGCAGGTCCCCTCTGCGTCGAGCGGGGGCGGGTTCCATTGCGTGAATGCAATATCGAATTGCGGAATGCGCTGACACTCTGCTCTTTTGCGCAAGACTGAGAGGGCTTACCTCACCCTCAGTGTTTCACCGCGCCCTCCGCTCCAGCGGGGACGGCGCCAAAGCGGGCGGTACCGCCCTCGAGGACCAGCCATGCAACTCACCGGCATCCATCATCTCACCGCCGTTTCGGCGGACGCCCCGAACAATCACCGCTTCTACACCCAGACCCTCGGCATGCGCCTGGTGAAGAAGACGGTGAACCAGGACGATGTGTCCGCTTATCACCTGTTCTATGCGGACGGGCAGGGCAGCCCCGGCACCGACATCACCTTCTTCGACTGGCCGGTGGGGCGCGAGCGGCGCGGCAACCATGCGGTCTCGCGCACCGGCCTGCGGGTGACGGATGAGGCGGCGCTGGCCTATTGGCTGGAGCGCTTCAAGGCCACCGGCGTCGCCCATGACGAGATCGTGCTGCGCGACAACCGCCCGACCCTCGACTTCGAGGATCCCGAGGGCCAGCGCCTCAGCCTGGTGGTGGACAACGGCCAGGGGCCCGGCGTGCCGTGGGACCGCAGTCCGGTGCCGGCCGAGCGGCAGATCCGCGGCCTCGGCCCGATCACCATGAGCGTGCCCGATCTCAAGACCACCGACGTGGTGCTCACCACCTTGATGAACATGCGCCAGGTGAGGAGCTTCACCGGCGCCGACAGCGCCACCACCTATGTCTATGAGATGGGCGAGGGGGGACCTGCGGCCGAGCTCCAGGTGCGGGTCGATCCTGCGGCGGCGCCGGGTCGGCAGGGGGCGGGCGGGGTCCACCATGTGGCCTTCCGCGTGCCGACGTTCGAGGATTACGACGCCTGGGCGGCGCGGCTGAAGGAGTTGGGCGTGCCATCCAGTGGACCGGTGGACCGCTATTATTTCCGCAGCCTGTACTTCCGCGAGCCCAATGGGGTGCTGTTCGAACTGGCCACCGACGCGCCGGGCTTTGCCTCCGACGAGCCGCTGGAGACCCTGGGCGAGAGCCTGTCGCTGCCGCCCTTCCTGGAGGCCCGCCGCCGCCAGATCGAAGCGGGGCTGAAGCCGCTGGCGTGACTTCCGCGCCCCACGGCCCTGGATGGCCCTGCGATCGACCCCCGGTCGGCCGCGGGGCCGTTCAGTCCGCCAGGATATGGACGCTGAACAGCCCTTGCGGGTCGGTCAGCACCCGCTTGGGGGTCCATCCGGCACTCTCCGCCAGCGCCGCGAAACCGGCGCTGGTGTATTTATAGCTGGATTCGGTGTGCAGATTTTCGCCCGCCGCGAAGCTGAAGGCCCGCCCGTTGAGGTGGACCGTCTGCGGCTGCTGGCTCACCAGATGCATCTCGATCCGGCTGGCCGGGGCGTTGAAGATGGCGCGGTGGCTGAAGGCCGCCACGTCGAAGTCGGTCCCCAGCTCCCGATTGGCCCGGTGCAGCAGGTTGAGATTGAAGCGGGCGGTCACGCCGGCCCGGTCATTATAGGCGGCATGCAGGACGCGGGGATCCTTCACCAGATCCACGCCCACCACCATGTGGGCGCCCGCACCCAGCGTCCCCTTGGCGTTGGCAAGGAAGGACCGGGCATCCTCGGGATCGAAATTGCCGATGGTGGAGCCCGGGAAGAAGCCCACCAGTGGGCGCCCGCGCACCGCTTCGGGCAAGGGGAACGGCCGCGTGAAATCCGCCGCCACCGGCAGCACGGTGAGCCCCGGCACGTCGACGCGCAGGGCTTGCGCCGCCTCCTCAAGGAAGTCGCCGGAGATATCCACCGGCACGTAGGCAGACAGCGCCCGCAGGTGGTTGAGCAGCAGCCGCACCTTGGTGCTGGAACCGCTGCCGAACTCCACCAGCGCCGCCCCCGCCGGCACCAAGGCGGCGATGTCGGCGGCGTGGGCGGTCAGGATCTCCATCTCCGCCCGGGTCGGGTAATATTCCGGCAAATCGGTGATCTGCTCGAACAAGGCCGAGCCTTCCGCATCGTAGAAATATTTCGGCGCCAGGCGCTTTTGCGGCGCGGCGAGGCCGCGCGCCAGATCGCTGGCGAAGGTGTCGAGGTCGCTGTCCGCGTCGGCCTGGGCCGGCGGATGCGAAAGGGCGGTCTGGGTGGACATGAAAATCTCCGCGCGGTCAGACAGTTTCGTCGGCGAGACGCAGGCCGGTGAACTGCCAGCGCTGATGGGGATGGAAGAAGTTGCGGTAGGTGGCGCGGGCGTGGCCCTGCGGCGTCGCCAGGGATGAGCCGCGCAGCACCATCTGGTTGATCATGAACTTGCCATTGTATTCGCCCAACGCGCCGGGGGCCGCGCGGTAGCCGGGATAAGCCCCATAGGCGCTGCGGGTCCATTGCCAGACCACGCCGAAGGCATCGTCCAAGAGCCCCTGGCCGCAGGCCACTTCGAACGCCTGCTCCGTGGGCAGGGAACGGCCGGCAAAGCGAGCAAAGGCATCGGCCTCATAATAGCTGACATGGCAGACCGGCGCCTCCAGATCCACCTTGCGCAGGCCGCCGAGGCTCAGCGCGTACCAGGCATCGTCCATCCAGCGCCAATAGAGCGGCGCCTCCCATTCCTGCGCCTGGCAGGTGGCCCAGCCCTCCGAGAGCCACAGCAGCGGATCCTGATAGCCGCCGGCCTGCATGAAGGCGAGCCAGTCGCCATTGGTCACCAGCGGCGTGGCAATGCGGGTGGGCGGCAGGAGGATGCGATGGGCAGGCCCCTCATTGTCAAAAGAGAAGCTGTCGCCCTCGTGGCCGATGCGATGGATGCCGGCGGTGATCTCCACCTCATGGCCCATGCCGCTGTCGCGCCGCGCGCCGGGCATCTGCCACTCCAGGTCATAGGCCGGGAAGACCGGATTGTAGGAGAACGCATGCAGGATGTCGGTGAGCATCAATTCCTGATGCTGCTGCTCATGATGGAGCCCGATCTCGATCAGCGGGGCCAGGGTGTCGAGCAGCGGCGCCTCCGCACGCTCCAGCAACTGCACCACCGCCGCATCCACATGGGCGCGATAGTCGCCCACCGCCGCGACGCTGGGGCGGGTGATGAGCCCGCGCATGGGCCGCTCGTAGCGCGGGCCGGCGGAGACGTAATAGGAATTATACAGGAAGGCGAACCGCGGATCGAAGGCCACATAATCGGCGGCATGCTCGCGCAGGATGAATTGCTCGAAAAACCATGTGGTATGGGCCCGGTGCCATTTGATCGGGCTGGCATCCGCCATGGACTGGATGACCTGATCTTCCGCTGACAGGGGCGCGGCTCGGCGCTCGGTTTCCTCACGCACAGTGCGGAACTTGGCAATGAGCTGTGCCGTTTCTTCACCGGCGGGCCGAACGTTTCGGACGGTGGGGTCGCTCAACGCCATGTTCTGTCTCCAAACGGGGACCCCCTGTCACGGGCGTCCTCCCTACTAAATGGTATCGCTGCGGCTGGCGCCAAGTCTGCGGCGTCAGGCTCGCCGACGGTCTGCCTGACGGCGATCGTCACGGCGCAAGGGGAGCCGATGTAACGCCCCGGCCGGGCGCCTGTTCCCTGGGCACGCCGCACCGCTTCTGGTCAGCGTTTAAGCTGGCACTGCCGATGCGGAATTCTAAAATGACGAACGAATCAAGAAAGGCGCGCCATGTCCTCGGTGCCCACGTCCCGCGCTTCCCGCCGGGTCCAATATGCCGCTCTTCCGTATCGCCAGCGGCAGGACGGGGAAATTCAAATTCGGCTCATCACCTCGCGGGAGACCCGTCGGTGGGTGATCCCGAAGGGCTGGCCCATGAAAGGCCTGTCGCCCAGCAAGGCGGCGGCGCGCGAAGCCTATGAGGAAGCGGGGCTTCTGGGAACCATCTCCAGCGAGCCACTGGGCCTTTACAGTTATGACAAGCGTCTCACGCTGCGCAGCGTGCCGTGTGACGTCATGGTGTTTCCGCTGAAGGTGAAGCGCTACGTGAAAAAATGGCCGGAACGCTCGGAGCGGGTCGGCTTCTGGTTCTCGGTGGAGAGTGCGGCGGCCGCAGTGCAGGAAGAGGATCTGTGCGCCATCATCCTGGCGTTCGGCGACATGATGGCCACTCGTTTCGCCCAGAGGCGCTCGCGCCTGGCCCCCGCCGCAGAGGGTGCACTCGCGCCCGACGCCGAAGCGACGCCGTCGAAGCCGGCCAAGGGCAAGAGCCTGGGCGACGACCCGCACAAGCCTAAGGCGGCCGGAAAGGCCAAGAGTGAAGTCAAGGCCAAGAGCGAGCTTAAAGCCAAGACTGAGCCCAAGGCCAAGAGCGAGCCCAAGGCCAAGACTGAGCCCAAGGCCAAGAGCGAGCCCAAGGCCAAGCGCGCCGGCAAAGGCGTGGAGGTCTCGGACGCTCCGGTTCTGAGCGAGGGGAAAGTTGCGCTGAAATCCAAGGGTGCCCCCAAAGCGAAGGGCGCACCCAAGGGCAAAACGCCGGCCCCGTCCAAGCCCCTGAAGACCGGAGCGGCACCCACTCCGATGACTGTCGCGGCGGCGGAGACCACCGGCGAGCCGGCCAAGCTCAAGGCCGAGAAAGCCAAAGCCGACAAGGCCAAGGCTGACAAAACCAAGGCTGCGAAGGGCAATCCCAAGCCGAAGGGGCAGCGGGCCGTGCTGGCCGAAGCGGCGCCCACCGCGGAGACTGCGGCGCATGGCGAGGCCGCTGGGCGCCTGCCTTTGGTGCCTCCGGCCACGCTCCCACCGACCCGCCACTGAGGCATCGCCCCTGGGCGGACGGCATCCCTCGGCTCACAGGCCGAGGTAGGCCGATCGCACCTTGGGGTCGGCCAGCAGCGCCTGGCCGGCGCCTTCCAGCACCACGCGGCCGGTTTCCAGCACATAGCCGCGATCGGCGATGGCCAGCGCGGCGGAGGCATTCTGCTCCACCAGCAGGATGGTCATGCCCTCCGCCTTCAGCGCCACCACCGCCGCCAGGATCTGGTCCACCAGCAGCGGGGCCAGCCCCAGCGAGGGCTCATCCAGCAAGAGCAATTTGGGCGCCGCCATCAGCGCCCGGCCGATGGCCAGCATCTGCTGCTGCCCGCCGGACAGGCTCATGGCGGCGATGCGGCGGCGTTCCGCCAGCACCGGGAACATGGCGTAGATCCGCGCCAGCCGCTGGGCCTCCTGCCCATCGCGCTTGCGGTAGGCGCCGAGGCGCAGATTGTCCTCCACGCTCAAGGGGCCGAACACCTGCCGGCCTTCCGGCGACTGGGCGATGCCGAGGCCGACGCGGGCATGGGCCTTCAGATGGCCGATGGAGGCGCCCTCGAATACCAGCCGCCCCCCGGTCATTGGCTGGACGCCGGAGAGGGTGCGCAGCAAGGTGGTCTTGCCGGCGCCGTTGGAGCCGACCAGGGCCACGATCTCGCCGGCGGCGACGGTGAGGCTCACATCATGCAGCACCGCGATGCGGCCATAAGCGGAGCACAGGCCCTCAATGGTGAGCACGGTCGGCCTCCCGGCTGCCATGGTCGCCCAGATAGGCGGCGATCACGGCGGGGTCGTTGCGCACGCTCTGCGGCGGGCCTTCCGCCAGCCGCCGGCCCTGGGCCAGCACCAGCACCCGGTTGGAAATCTTCATTACCAGCTTCATGTCATGCTCGATCAGCACCACCGCCACGCCGTCGCGGGCGATGGCGCAGATCAGAGCGTCGAGGGTCTCGGTCTCCACCGCATTGCAGCCGGCGGCGGGCTCATCCAGCAGCAGCAGGCGCGGATTGGCGGCGAGCGCGCGGGCGATTTCCAGGCGCTTCAGCACCCCATAGGACAGCGACCCGGCGGGGCGGTCCGCATAGGCCGCCAATCCCACCCGCTCCAGCAGGGCCAAGGCGGCGGTGCGGGTGAGGCGGTTCTGGCGGGAGACCGAAGGCAGGCCCAGAAGGTCCGCCAGCAGCGAGGAGCGCTCGGCCAGATGGCAGCCCACCATGACATTCTCCAGCGCCGTCATGCGGAAGAAGATCTGCAGATTCTGGAAGGTGCGGGCCATGCCCCGGCGCACCAGCAGATACGGCGACAGGCCGGTGATGGTCTCGCCATCCAGCGCCACGGAACCGCGCTGCGGCCGGTAGATGCCGGTGACGAGGTTGAACAAGGTGGTCTTGCCGGCGCCATTGGGGCCGATGATGGAGAACACCTCGCCGGGCTCGACCGCAAAGCTCACCCCATCCACGGCCACGAGGCCGCCGAAGCTGATGCCGATATCGGAAACCGTGAGCACGCTCATGACAGGCGCTCCAGCAGCCAGCGGCGGGCGGTGGGCACGATGCCGTCGGGCAGGAAGATCATGAACACCATGATCAGCAGCCCCAGCACCGCCTGTTCATATTCCTGGAAGGCGGTCAGCGCCTGCGGCAGCACCACCAGGAAGGCGGCGCCCACCACCGCCCCGAACACCGAGCCCAGCCCGCCGATGATGACCATGGCCACCAGCTCGATGGACTGCATGAAGCTGGACGCCTCCGGCGTGATGAGCCCGTTCAGGGAGGCCAGCAATCCGCCGGCAAAGGCGGCATAGACCGCGCCGATGACGAAGGCGTTGAGCTTCTTGGCGGCCACATTCACCCCCACACCGGCGGCGGCCACTTCACTGTCGTGCAGCGCCCGCAGGGCCCGGCCCGAGGGGCTGGCTTGCAGATTGAGCGCCAGCCAGGCCCCCACCAGCAGCGCCCCGGCGCTCACCCAATACCAGTTGAGCGCGCCGGTGATGCGCCAGCCCAGCACCGTGAGGCGGGCCACCGCCATGCCGTCCGGGCCGCCGGTGACGGCGCTTTCGCTGTTGAAGATGAGGCCCAGGATCATGCCGAAGCCCAAAGTGGCGATGGCCAGATAATAGCCCTTCAGCCGCAGGATCGGCCGGCCCACCAGATAGGCGATACCCCCGGCCAGCGCTGAGGCCAGCACCAAGGAGAGCAGCGGCGGCAGCCCCAGATGGGCCGGGCCGATGGCCACCCCATAGGCGCCCAGGCCCAGGAAGCCGGCGTGCCCCAGGCTCACCTGGCCCGCATAGCCCATGAGGATGGTGAGGCCGAGGGCGGCCAGCGCAAAGATCCACACCAAGGCCGCCACCCGCAGATAGAAAGCGGAGGGGGCGATGAGCGGAAACAGCGCCATGATGGCGGCCAGCAGCAGCAGGGCCGCGAGGCGCGAGCGCAGAAGCGCGACCAGCATCACACCCGCTCCACGCTGCGGCCACCGAACAGGCCGCGGGGCATGAACAGCAGCACCAGGAGGATGGCGACGAAGGCCACCGCATCCTTGTAGGTGGAGGACAGATAGCCGGCGCCGAAGGTCTCCAGCAGGCCGATCAAGAGCCCGCCCACCACGGCGCCGATGGGGTTGCCCATGCCGCCCAGCATGGCGGCGGCGAAGCCCTTGAGCGCGAACAGCGTGCCCACGTCGAACCGGGTCAGCGTGATGGGGGTGACGAGAATGCCCGCGACCGCGCCGATGGCCGCCGAGACGCCGAAGGCGAGCGCCAGGATGACTGTGACATTGATGCCCACCAGCCGCGCCGCCATCCGGTTGGCGGCGGTGGCCAGCACCGCTTTGCCCAGCAAGGTGTGCTCCAGAAAGGCATAGAGGCCGGCCACCACCACCAAGGCGCCGCCCATCACCCACAGGCTCTGCGGCAGGATGGTGGCGCCACCCAGATGGATGGGGTCGGAGCCGGAGAAGGCGGGCAAGGAGTGGAACTGCTTGTCGAACACGATCTGCGCCACGCCGCGAATGAAGATGGAGGCGCCGATGGTGATCATGATCAGCGCCACCGGCGAGGCGCCCCGCGCCGGCTGGATGGCGAAGCGATGCAGCGCCAGGCCGACGATCACCGCCGCGACGATGGCGATGAAGGCGGCCACCGGCAAAGCCAGGCCCGCGGCGGTGAGGAAGACGGTGCCCATGCCGCCGATCATCACGAAATCGCCCTGGGCGAAATTGATCACGTCGGAGGCGTTGTAGATCAGCGTGAAGCCGAGGGCGACGAGGGCATAGACCGCGCCCACCGTCAGGCCCGAGAACACCAGTTGCAGAAATTCAGCCATGGCCTCTGGCACCGTGCCTTTGTGCGGGCGGGTCCGCGGCCGGGCAAACCGCCACGGCCGCGGGGAGAGCGAAGGTCAGGAATGCCGGCGGCTCACTTGGCCGCGGGGGCCAGCGCCCAGTCGCCGTTCTTGATCTCCAGCATGCGGAAGGAGTCCGTGCCGAGGCCGAGGTGATCGGTGGGCGACATGGTGTAGATGCCGGTGACGCCCACATAGCCCTTGGTGGCTTCCAGGGCGTCGCGGATCTTCTGCGGATCGGCGGATTTCGCCTTCTCGATCGCCTGCACCACCAATTGGATGCCGTCGAAGGCATAGCCGCCGAAGGTGGAGACCGGCTGCGCGGTGGCGGCCTCGTAGCTGCCCTTATAGGCGGCGACCACCGGCTTCTGCGGATCGCCGCCGGCCAGTTTGTCGGCCACCAGCAGCGCCGGGGCGGGCAGGCGCACGCCATTGGCGGCGGGGCCGGCCAGATCGATGAAGCTCTTCGAGGCCACGCCATGGCTCTGATAGAGCGGCACGGCGATGCCGAGCTGGGCATAGTTGCGGGTGACGATGGCCGGGCCCTGGCCGAAGCCGGGGTTCAGCACCGCCTGCAGCCCGGCGGTGTTCTTGATCTTGTTGAGCTGCGGCGTCATGTCGGAATCGGAAGCGCCGTAGCTCTCATCCGCC
This sequence comes from Azorhizobium sp., assembly GCA_965227945.1. Taxonomy (GTDB): domain Bacteria; phylum Pseudomonadota; class Alphaproteobacteria; order Rhizobiales; family Xanthobacteraceae; genus Azorhizobium. The sequence goes on from CBDDGQ010000006.1 coordinate 2,869,008, forward strand.
ACGATGGTGATGCCGTAATCCTTCACCACCTTCAGGCACTGGGCGCGCATGGACTTGCCGAAGCCGTCGGTGCCGGAGATGAGGCCCACCTGGGTGAAGCCGCGCGCCTTCATGTCCTCGAAGATCTTCTGGCAGGCGGTCTTGTCGGTGTGCGGGGTCTTGAACACGAAGGCGCGCACCGGATCGATGATCTCGATGCCGCCGGCGAACGAGACGAACGGGATCTTGGCCTCCTCGAACACCGGGATCATGGCCATGGTGCCGCCGGTGGAGGTGCCCCCCGCCACCGCCACCACCTTGTCGTCTTCTACGAGGCGCGTGGCGAAGGTGCGGGCCTTGTTGGCATCGCCCCCGTCGTCATAGAGGACGAGCTCCACCGGGCGCCCCAGCAGCCCGCCCTTCTTGTTCAGCTCGTCCACATAGAGCTTGAGCGTGCGCGCCTCGGGATCTCCCAGGAAGGCGGCGGGGCCGGTGGCGGAGACCACCGAGCCGATCTTGATCGGATCGGCGGCAAAGCTCGCGCTGGTCAGGGCCGAGACGGACAGCGCGGCGGCGACGGCCGCGGCACGCAGCATCCATCGTCCGGTGGCGGACGTTCCCATGTGGCGTTCCTCCAAAAGGTCTTGAAGCCTGCGACCGAGGGCGGTTGATCCCCCTCCCGGTGCCCGCCCGAGAAAAAGCTTCGCGGGTGGATGCAATGATCCTATGATTAACCGACCGATTGGTCAATGATAGCTAAGCGGCATTTTTCACCCCTCAGGGTGCGCTGCACAGGCCTGATCGACCGCTCGGACAATTTTTGTTATGCGGTGAGCAAGTGAGGGCCCCGAGGGTGTGCCAGGGGGCAGGGCACCAGAGGCGCCCTGAGGACCGATGGTTGCGCCGCAGGCGCCAGAAGGACGGATGGTTTTCGGAATGGCCCGCACCCGCGCCCAGGATTATGACGCCAAGCGTCTGGCAATTCTCCACCGCTCAGCGGAATTGTTCGCGCAATTTGGCTATTCCGGCACCTCGATCACCATGATCGCGGAGGCCTGCGGCGTCTCCAAGGCCTTGCTCTATCACTATTATCCGGACAAGGAGGCGGTGCTGTTCGACATCCTCTCCGCCCATCTGGAAGAATTGGTCGCCGAAGCGGAGCGCGCCGCCGCCTCCACCGACGATGCCAAAGAGCGGCTCTATGCTCTGGTCGCCGCGCTGCTGGAGGCCTATCGCGATGCGGATGCCGAGCATCAGGTCCAGATCGCCAATCTCAAGCTCCTGAACGACGAGCATCAGGAAGCCCTGCGGGCCATGGAGCGCGCCCTGGTGACCATCTTCTCCGATGCCTTGGCGCAGGCGGTGCCGGAGGTGGGGCGGGGGCCGCTGCTGAAGCCTTTGACCATGTCGCTGTTCGGTATGCTGAACTGGCATTACATGTGGTTTCGCGACGGCAAGGGGCTGACGCGGGCGGAATATGCCCGGCTCGTCACCGATCTGGTGGCCACCGGCTCGTCTGCCGCCAGTGCCCGGCTGGCGGACGCAAGCCCGGCGCCGGCGAAAGCGGCAAAGCCGAAGGCGGTGGCCGCGGCCGCGCCTGCTCCATCCTCCAAGACCGCCTCCAAGACCGCATCCAAGACCGCATCCAAGCCCAAGGCGAAGGCCGCGGCGCCGGTCGCAGCTTCCCGCCGCACGGCGGCGCGGGACTGACGGTTTCCAGGGCGCGCCGGTCGGGCTATGCATCAGGCCATGTCGCGCACCCCTCTGGACCAGATTCTGGACCATCTGCGCGGGGAACCCTCCCGCACCTGGTCCATCATCATCACCATCTATGGCGATGCCATCGTGCCGCGCGGCGGCAGCGTGTGGCTGGGCACGCTGCTGGCCTTCTTCAAGGCGCTGGAGATTTCCGACGGGGTGGTCCGCACCGCCATGTCGCGCCTCGCCTCCGACGGCTGGCTGGAGCGGGCCAAGGTGGGGCGCAACAGCTTCTATCGCCTCGCCGACAAGGGCCGCGAGACCTTCCGCGCCGCCGCCGACCATATCTATCATCCGCGCCCGCCGGTCTGGTCCGGCCATTTCGACCTGCTGCTGCTGGACAATGGCATGGACCGGGACGCTGCCCGCGCCGCGCTGGAGGCGGCCGGCTTCGGCGCGCCGGCCCCGGGCCTGTGGATCGCGCCGACCGGCAGCCCCATTCCTGCCGCTGCCGCCGAGGCGCTGCGCCTGAGCGCGGGCGGCGATAGGGACACCAACCGCGCGCTGGCGGCGCGCGCCTGGCCGCTGGCGGAAACGGCGGCGGCCTATGCCCGCTTCCTCGATGTGTTCACGCCGCTGCGGGCGCAAGTGGAGGCGGGCGCAAAGCTCTCCGATCTGGACGCGCTGGTGGTGCGGGTGCTGCTGATCCATGAGTATCGCCGCATCGTGCTGCGCGACCCCATTTTGCCGCCGGACATCCTGCCCGAGGACTGGCCCGGTGCCGCCGCGCGGGCGCTGTGCGCGGCGCTCTATCGCCCGCTGCTCGGCCCGTCCGAGCGCTGGCTGGATGAAAATGGCCTGGCTGAGAGCGGCGATCCGCTGCCGCCCGCGCGGGAAATCACCAAGCGCTTCAAGGACTAAGCCGAGAGGTCGACCAAACGCCTGTTGGTCGGCTCAGTTATGTTACGAAAAAATCTTGCAACAGAAATTTTCGTTACATATAATCATTCAAAATCAGGGAGGTCACCGTGTACACGCAGGCCCTCAACAGTCAGCCCGAAACGGGCGAACGCCAGATCGAAGATGCCGCCCTTGCCGCCCGCTTCCAGGAGCGGATCGATGCCGAGGAGCGCATCGAGCCCAATGACTGGATGCCGGCCGCCTATCGCCGCACTTTGGTGCGGCAGATCTCGCAGCACGCCCATTCCGAGATCATCGGCATGCTGCCGGAAGGCAATTGGATCACCCGCGCCCCCTCGCTGCGCCGCAAGGCCGCCTTGCTGGCCAAGGTGCAGGATGAATGCGGCCACGGCCTCTATCTCTATTCGGCCGCCGAGACCTTGGGCACATCGCGGGAGGAGCTGGAAGACCAGCTGCTCTCCGGCAAGGCCAAGTATTCGTCCATCTTCAATTATCCCACCCTCACCTGGGCGGATATGGGGGCGATCGGCTGGCTGGTGGACGGCGCGGCGATCATGAACCAGATCCCGCTGTGCCGCTGCTCCTATGGGCCTTATGCGCGGGCGATGATCCGGGTGTGCAAGGAAGAATCCTTCCACCAGCGCCAGGGCTACGAAATCATGCTGACGCTGGCCCGCGGCACGCCGGAGCAGAAGGAACTGGCGCAGGATGCGCTGAACCGCTGGTGGTGGCCCTGCCTGATGATGTTCGGCCCCCCCGATGCGGAGAGCGCCCATTCGGATGCTTCCACCCGCTGGAAGATCAAGCGCTTCTCCAATGACGAGCTGCGGCAGAAATTCGTCGATGCCACCGTGCCGCAGGCCCATTTCCTGGGCCTGACGCTGCCGGATCCTGAGCTGAAGCTCAATGAGGAGACCGGGCACTGGGCCTATGGCGCCATCGATTGGGAGGAGTTCAAGCAGGTGATCGCCGGCAACGGCCCCTGCAATCGCGACCGCATGGCCGCCCGCCGCGCCGCCCATGCGGAGGGCGAATGGGTGCGCGAGGCGGCGCTCGCCTTCGCGCAGAAGCAGGGCCGCAAGGCCGCCGCCTGAGTTCGCCGCCGGGCCTGCGCCCGGCGCTCCAAACACACCTGACAGCCGCCGACGCCCCACAAGAGGCGCGGCAGGGGAGGCATCCATGTCCAATCCGGCCATTCCGCTCTGGGAAGTGTTCATCCGCAGCCGCAACGGGCTGGCGCACAAGCATGTGGGCTCGCTGCATGCGCCCGACGCCACCATGGCCTTGCAGGCGGCGCGCGATCTCTACACCCGCCGCGGCGAGGGGCTGTCGCTCTGGGTGGTGCCGTCCAATGCCATCACCGCCTCGGACCCCGCCGACAAGGGCCTGATGTTCGAGCCCACCGCCTCGAAGATCTACCGTCACCCCACCTTCTACGAGGTGCCGGACGAAGTCGGGCATATGTGAGCGGGCACCGCCCGACCTCTGACGCACCAATCCGGCGGCAGCGGCACAGCTGCCCCATCCAGGGAGAGACCCATCATGGCCACCGGCTCCATCACCGTGGCGCAGACGCCGCTTGTGCTTTACGTGCTGCGCCGCGCCGACGATGCGCTGATCCTCGGCCATCGCCTGTCCGAATGGTGCGGCCGCGCCCCCATGATGGAAGAGGAGATGGCGCTGGCCAACATGGGGCTGGACCTCATCGGCCAGGCACGCTCGCTCTACACCTATGCGGCCGAAGTGGAAGCCGCCGGCCATGACGAGGACGCCTATGCCTATCGCCGCGATGTGCGCGGCTATGGCAATCTGCTGCTGGTGGAGCAGCCCAATGGCGACTTCGCCCGCACCATGGCCCGCCAGTTTCTCTATTCCGTCTATATCGATCTCTATTGGCGGGCGATGATGGCCTCTATCGACGCCACGCTGGCCGCCATCGCCGCCAAGGCGGAGAAGGAAAGCGCCTACCACGTGCGCCACTGCGCCGAATGGCTGGTGCGCCTGGGTGACGGCACGCCTGAGAGCCACCGCCGCATGCAGGCGGCGCTCGACGATCTGTGGGCCTTCACCGGCGAGATGTTCGAGGTGGATGAGGTTGAGCGCGAGCTCATCGCCGCCGGCATCGCGGTCGATCCCGAGACCCTGGGGGCGGCCTGGACCGCGCAGGTGGACGAGGTTCTGGCCACCGCCACCTTGTCCAAGCCCGCCGCCGCCTGGATGCAGAAGGGCGGCCGCAGCGGGCGCCACAGCGAGCATCTGGGCCATCTGTTGAGCGACCTGCAATATATGCAGCGCGCCTATCCCGGTGCCACATGGTAACCGCCGACACCGAGGCCCGCCGCGCCGCCGCCTGGCAGGTGGCGAGCACGGTGGTGGATCCGGAGATCCCGGTGCTGTCCATCGCCGATCTGGGCGTGCTGCGGGCCGTGCGGGTGAGCGAGACGGGCATCGAGGTGGAGATCACCCCCACCTATTCCGGCTGCCCGGCCATGAACATGATCGCGCTGGAAATCGAATTGGCGCTGGACAAGGCCGGGCTCGGCCCGGCGCACGTCACCACCGTGCTCTCCCCCGCCTGGACCACCGACTGGATGACCGAGGAAGGGCGCCAGAAGCTGCGGGACTATGGCATCGCCCCGCCCGCCAAGGCTGCCGGCCGGCGGGCGCTGTTCGGGGCCGATGTGGTGACGTGCCCGCAATGCGGCTCCACCGACACCGCCGAGATCGCCGCCTTCGGCTCCACCTCGTGCAAATCGCTCTGGCGCTGCGCCGCGTGCCGGGAACCCTTCGATTATTTCAAATGCCACTGAGCCGGTGATCTGATGTCCACAGCGAGCCCGAAATTCCATCGCCTAGCCATTCGCGACGTGAAGCGCGAGACCCCGGACGCGGTGTCCATCGCCTTCCAGGTGCCGCCCGACCTTCAGGCGGACTATGCCTTCGCGCCCGGCCAGTATCTCACCTTGCGCGCCACCTTGGAGGGGGAGGACCTGCGCCGCTCCTATTCCATCTGCTCGGGGCCGGATGACGGGGAATTGCGCATTGCGGTCAAGCAGGTGGAGAACGGCCTGTTCTCCTCCTGGGTGAACAGCAGCTTGCGCAGCGGCGACGAACTGGAGGTGATGACCCCCACCGGCCGCTTCGGCCTCAACCAGAACCCCGGCGACGGGCGCCTGCATGTGGGCTTTGCGGCGGGCTCTGGCATCACGCCGATCCTGTCCATCGTGCGCGGCGTGCTCCAGCGCGAACCCGCCAGCCGCTTCTTCCTGTTCTACGGCAACCGCTCCACCGCCGACATCCTGTTCCGCGAGGAGCTGGAGGAGTTGAAGGATCGGTTCCTCGACCGGCTGTCCATCTTCCATGTGCTCTCCCAGGAAGAGCAGGATGTGCCGGTGCTCAATGGCCGGCTCGATGGCGCCAAGGTGCGGCTGCTGCTCAGCGCCATGGTGCCGGCGGCGGCGGTGGACCATGTGTTCGTCTGCGGCCCCTCGGGCATGGCGGACGATCTGGAAGCCACCCTGGCGCAGATCGGCATCGCCCCGGAGAAGATCCATATCGAGCGCTTCGTCTCCGCCTTGGGCGGGCGCCCCCGTCCGGTGCCGGCGCCGGTCGCTGTCGATGCGCCGCCGGCCCATGTGGCCTCGCTGATCGTGGACGGCAAGCGCCGCGATGTCCCGGTGGCGGAGGGCGAGGCGATCCTCGATGCGGCGCTGCGGGCGGGGATGGATCTGCCCTTCGCCTGCAAGGGCGGCATGTGCTCCACCTGCCGCGCCAAGGTGGTGGAAGGCAGCGTCGAGATGGATGTGAACTATTCCCTGGAGCCGTGGGAATTGCAGGCCGGCTTCGTGCTCACCTGCCAGTCTCACCCCACCACCGCGCGGGTGGTGGTGGATTTCGACCAGATGTGAGCGGGCGTTCCGCCGCGTCCGAGGCCCGGCCCTGTGCCGGGCCTTTTTTGTTGGTCGTGCACGGACTTGCGGGCGTCCGGACACAAAAAAAGCGGCCCGAAGGCCGCTCTTTCGTGTCGGCAGATGCTCCGCCCTAATCCTTCGGGCGGCGGTCCACCACGCGCTTGGCCTTGCCCACCAGGGTGCGCTCGATGGTCTCCGGCGGGTGCAGTTCCATGCGCACGGTGATGCCCACCGTATCCTTGATGCGGTTCAGCACCTGCCCGGCCAAAGCGTCGGTATCGACGCTGCCCCAGCGGCCTTCGCGCAATTCCGCATGCACGGTCATCTCGTCCATACGTCCGGTGCGGGTGAGTTCCAGCTGATAGTGGCCGGAGCAGGCCTCCACCGCCATCAGGATTTCCTCGATCTGGGTCGGGAACACGTTCACCCCGCGCAGGATGATCATGTCGTCGCAGCGCCCCGTCACCTTCTCCATGCGCCGCATGCCGGGGCGGGCGGTGCCGGGCAGCAGGCGGGTGAGGTCGCGGGTGCGGTAGCGGATCACCGGGAAGGCCTGCTTGGTGAGCGAGGTGAACACCAGTTCGCCCTTCTCGCCGTCCGGCAGCACGGCGCCGGTGATCGGGTCGATGATCTCGGGCAGGAAATGGTCTTCCCAGATGTGCAGCCCGTCCTTGGTCTCCACGCATTCCTGGGCGACGCCGGGGCCGATGACTTCGGACAGGCCATAGATGTCGGTGGCGTCAAGCGCGAAGGCGCGCTCGATCTCCTGGCGCATGGCATTGGTCCAGGGCTCGGCCCCGAACACGCCGAACTTCAGCGAGGAGGCCTGCGGATCCAGCCCCGCCTTGGTGAAGCCGTCGAGAATGGACAGCATGTAGCTGGGCGTCACCAGGATGGCGTCCGGCTTGAAGTCGTGGATCAGTTGCACCTGGCGCTCGGTCATCCCCCCGGACAGGGGGACCACGGTGCAGCCGAGGCGCTCGGCGCCGTAATGGGCGCCGAGGCCGCCGGTGAACAGGCCGTAGCCATAGGCCACATGCACCATCATGCCCGGCCGCAGGCCCGCCGCCCGCAGCGAGCGGGCCATCACATCGGCCCACATGTCGATGTCGGCCTTGGTATAGCCCACCACGATGGGCTTGCCTGTGGTGCCGGAGGAGCCGTGGATGCGCGCCAGCTGGTCCCGCGGCACCGCGAACAGGCCGAAGGGATAATTGTCCCGCAGATCGGTCTTCACCGTGAACGGGAATTTGGCGAGGTCCGACACCTGGCGGAAATCGGAGGGGTGGACGCCGGCGGCCTCGAATTGCGCCCGGTAGAACGGCACATTGTCATAGGCATGGCGCAGCGACCAGGCGAGGCGCGCGGTCTGCAGCGCCACGATCTGGTCGCGCGAGGCCCGTTCCGCCCCGTCCAGATGGTTCAGGATGGTGGTATCGAAGGCGGGCGGCTGGAGAGCCATGGTCATCGTCTCCTCCTCAAACGGTGTCTTTGGGGTCGCGGCTCTGCGGCGCGCTGGGGACGGTCTCGATGAACGAGCCGCCGATGGTGCGAGAATGCCCCCGAAACTCGGCAATGGTCACGCCATCGCGGGAGATGCACACGTCATAAATGCCGGAACGGCCGCTGCGTGTCACCTCGCCAGCGGTGGCCAGCAGCCGGTCGCCGCGCTGGCCCGGCCGCACGAAGGTGATGCTGCACTGCGCCGCCACCGTGGTGTCGCCATAGGAATTGCAGGCAAAGGCAAAGGCGCTGTCCGCCAAGGCAAAGAGGAAGCCGCCATGGGCGGTGCCATGGCCATTGGTCATCGCCTCGCCGACGGTCATGGCCAGCGTCGCCGTGCCGGGGCCCACCGCCACCACTTCGATGCCGAGGCCCTGGCTGGCGCGGTCGTCCGCCCACATCACCTGCGCGGCCCGCTGGGCGATCGCCTGCGCGGCGGCCGGGCTGATCTCTGCGGCGCTCATGACGGGCGGCCGGTGAAGCGGGGGGGGCGCTTTTCCAGGAAGGCGGTGACGCCTTCGCGATAATCCGGGGTGCGGCCGGCCTCGCGCTGGAGATCGCGCTCCAGGTCCAGCTGGGCGTCGAGGGTGTTGCCGCCGGAGGCGTTCAGCGCCGCCTTGATGCGGGCGAGCCCCTGCGTCGGCTGGGTGGCCAGATGCGCGGTGAGGGTTTCCGCCTCGCTGGCGAGAGCGGCGTCGTCCACCACTTTCCAGATCATGCCCCAGGCCAGGGCGGTTTCCGCCGGCACAGGTTCGGCCAGCATCATCAGGCCCCGGGCCCGGGCATCGCCGATCAGGCGGGGGAGGAAATAGGTGCCCCCGGAATCCGGCACCAGGCCGATCTTGGCGAAGGCCTGGAGGAATTTGGCCGAGCGGCCCGCCAGCACGATGTCGCAGGCAAGAGCGATGTTCGCCCCGGCGCCGGCGGCGACGCCATTGACCGCGCACACCACCGGTTTGTTGAGGGCGCGGATGCGGCGGATCAACGGATTGTAGAGGGTGTCCAGGGTCTCGCCGAGATCCGGCGGCCCGTCGCTGCCGGCGCGGTCGCCCAGGTCCTGGCCGGCGCAGAAGCCGCGTCCGGCGCCGGTGAGCAGCACGGCCCGGCAGGTGTCGTCCGCGGCGATGGCCTCCAGCGCCTGCGCCAGCGCGCCATGCAGCTCGGTGTTGAAGGCGTTCAGCCGGTCCGGGCGATTGAGGGTGAGCGCGGTCCAGCCGTCGCGGCGGTCCACGAGAAGCACTGGCTCCACTGTTTCCTCCTTCAGGGGGACTTGATGACCCCTCTTGAATTAACCGATCGATCGGTTAATCATTAGCGCAAGGGACAGGCTTGTCAACACGCCGCCAACGGTCCCACGGGCAGGGAGAACACCATGGACGATCTGTTCCAGGCGCACCGGGCGCTGCTGGACGCCGCGCTTGAGGCGTGCGGCACCCGCGGCTTCTGGAGCGCCTTCTCTGAAGTGCCCCGCACCTATGGCGAAGCCGCCCCGCAGGAGGGCCGCGCCGCCTTCGAGGCGCTGCTGGGACACCGGTTCGATCTCGATCAGGCGGGCGATATGGGCTGGATCGGCGGCGAGGTCTCGCCCTTCGGTCCGGCGCTGGGCATCACCTATCCCGCCCGCAGCCCCAAGGCGCTGGTGGCCGCCGCCGCACGGGCCGGGGCAGGGTGGGCGCAGGCGCCCGTCACCCAGCGGGTGGGCATCGCCTTGGACATCCTGGTGCGGCTCAATCGCGCCAGTTTCCTCATGGCCCATGCGGTGGAACACACCACCGGCCAGGCTTTCGCCATGGCCTTCCAGGCCGGCGGTCCCCATGCGCAGGATCGTGGTCTGGAGGCGGTGGCCTATGCCTATGGGGAAATGGCGAAGATCCCCGACACGGCGCTATGGGAGAAGCCTGCGGGCCGCAACACCCTGCGCCTGCACAAGGACTTCCACATCGTGCCGCGCGGCGTCGCCTTGGTGATCGGCTGCGCCACCTTTCCCACCTGGAACAGCTATCCGGCGCTGTTCGCGGATCTCGTCACCGGCAATGCGGTGATCGTGAAGCCCCATCCCGCCGCCATCCTGCCTTTGGCGCTGACCGTGCAGATCGGCCGCGCGGTGCTGCGCGAACAGGGCTTTGATCCCGATGTGCTGCAACTGGCCCCCGACAGCGCCGCCGCGCCCCTGGCGAAAGTTCTGGCGTTGGACCCCGCCGTGCGGCTGGTGGATTTCACCGGCTCGTCCGCCTTCGGCGGCTGGCTGCGGGCCAATGTGACGGACAAGCGGCTGTTCACCGAGGAAGCCGGGGTGAACACCATTGTCATCGCCGGCACCGATGCCTTCGCGGCCATGTGCCAGAACATCGCCTTCTCGCTCTCGCTCTACAGCGGGCAGATGTGCACGGCGCCGCAGGTGATCTTCGTGCCGCGCGGCGGCATCGCGAGCGATGAAGGCCATAAGTCCTTCGACGCGGTGGCCGCCGGCATCGCCTCCGCCATCGATGCCCTGCTGGCGGACCCCGCCCGCGCCGCCGGTGTGCTGGGGACGATCCAGAACCCGGCGACCCTGGCGCGCATTGATGCGGCGCGGGGCCTCGGGCGCATCGTGCGTGACAGCGCCGCGCTCCAGATCGAAGGCGCCCGCACCGCGACGCCCTTGCTGCTGGCGGTGGAGGCGGCGGACGAGGACGCCTATCTGGAGGAGCGCTTCGGCCCCATCAGCTTCCTGGTGGCCACCGATGATGCGCAGGAGGCCATCGCCCGCGCCACCGCGGCGGCGCGGAACCTTGGGGGCATCACCGCCGCGCTCTACAGCACCGATGAGGATGAGATCGCGGCGGCGGGCGCCGCCTATGCGCAGGCGGGCGTGGCGCTGTCGGTGAACCTCACCGGCGGCATCTATGTGAACCAGAGCGCCGCCTTCAGCGATTTCCACGTCTCCGGTGCCAACCCCTCCGGCAATGCCTGCCTCACCGATTCCGCCTTCGTGGCGGAGCGCTTCCGCGTGGTCTGCGTGCGCCGCCCGGTGGCCGCCTGATCCGCCTTCTCTCGGAGATGTCCATGGCCCACGCTTATATCTGCGACTTCGCGCGCACCCCCATCGGCCGTTATGCCGGTGCCCTCAAGGACGTGCGCACCGATAATCTGGCCGCCCATCCCCTGCGGGTGCTGAAGGACCGCAACCCCGGCGTCGATTGGGCGGCGGTGGATGACGTCATCCTCGGCTGCGCCAATCAGGCGGGGGAGGACAATCGCGACGTGGCCCGCATGGCGGTGCTGCTGGCGGGCCTGCCGGACAGTGTGCCCGGCACCACCATCAACCGCCTGTGCGGCTCCGGCCTGGATGCGGTGGGCATGGCGGCGCGCGCCATCCTCACCGGCGATGCGGATCTGGTGATCGCGGGCGGCGTGGAGAGCATGACCCGCGCCCCCTTCGTCATGGGCAAGGCCAATGAGGCCTTCTCCCGCCAGGCGGAAGTGTTCGACACCACCATCGGCTGGCGCTTCGTCAACCCGGTGCTCAAGGCGCAATATGGCGTCGATTCCATGCCGGAGACGGCGGAGAATGTGGCGGCCGACTTCGCCATCTCCCGCGCCGATCAGGATCTGTTCGCCTGGCGCTCGCAGCAGCGCACCAAGGCGGCGCAGGCGGCGGGCTTCTTCGCCCGCGAAATCGCCCCCATCCACATTCCCGGCAAGAAGGGCGCGGTGACCACGTTTGCGGTGGACGAGCATCCGCGCGGGGACACCACGCTGGAGCAATTGGCGGCGCTGAAAGCACCGTTCCGCAAGGAGGGCGGCTCGGTGACAGCCGGCAATGCCTCCGGCGTGAACGACGGCGCCGGCGCGCTGATCCTCGCCTCCGAGGCGGCGGTGAAGGCCTATGGCCTCACCCCGCGGGCGCGGGTGGTGTCGGTGGTGGCAGTGGGCGTGCCGCCGCGCATCATGGGCATCGGCCCGGCGCCCGCCACGGAAAAGCTGCTGGCAAAAAACCGGCTGGCGCTGGCCGACATCGACCTGATCGAACTGAACGAAGCCTTCGCCGCCCAGGGGCTGGCGGTGCTGCGGCAACTGGGCCTGCCCGATGACGCCGAGCATGTGAACCCCCATGGCGGCGCCATCGCGCTGGGCCATCCGCTGGGCATGTCCGGCGCGCGCCTCGCCATGACCTGCGTCAGCGCCCTGGAGGTGCGGGGCGGGAAGCGCGCGGTGGCCACCATGTGCATCGGCGTCGGCCAGGGCATCGCCGCCTTGATCGAGCGGGTCTGAGCATGGCCGCGCGCCCCACCCCCGTCACCATCTCCCGGCACGGCGCCGTGGCGGTGATCCGGATCGACCACCCGCCGGTGAATGCGCTGTCCCGCGCCGTGCGCGAAGGGCTGCTGGCGGCGGTGACGGCGCTGGACGCGGACCCCGGCGTCGCCGCTCTGGTGCTCAGCGGCGGGCCGGGGCGCTTCATCGCCGGGGCCGATCTCAACGAGATGCGCCTGCCGCCGGATGAACCCTTCCTTCCGGACGTGGTGGCGGCCATCGCGGAGGTGGCAAAGCCGGTGGTGGCGGCCATGGACGGGCCGGCGCTGGGCGGCGGGCTGGAGATCGCCTTGGCCTGCGATCTCCGCATCGCAACGCCGCGGACGCTGCTCGGCCTCACCGAAACCCGCCTCGGGCTCATTCCCGGCGCCGGCGGCACCCAGCTTCTGCCGCGGCTCGTCGGGGTGGCGCAAGCCATCGCTTTGATCTGCGGCGGGCAGGTGCTGAAGGCCGAGGCCGCCCGGGACCTGGGGCTGGTGGATGCGATCTGCACCGGGGATCTGCTGGAGGCTGCGGTTGCGGCGGCTCCGGCGACACCGAAGCGACGGATCTCCGCATTGCCCGTGCCGGAAGGCGATGCGGCGAGCGAAGCGGCGCAAGCGGAGGCGGCGCGCAAGGTGGCCAAGGGCGTGCCGGCCATCGCCGAGGCCATTCGCGTGGTGCAGGGGGTGCGCGACGGCACTTTCGCCGACGGTCTGGCGCGCGAGCGGGCGGCCTTCCTCAGCCTCCGCGAGAGCCCGGAGGCGCGGGCGCTGCGCCATCTCTTCCTGGCCGAGCGGGACGCCACCAAGGTGCCCGGTCTCGCCGGTGTCGCGCCCCGCGCGGTTGCCCGCACGGCGGTGATCGGCGCCGGCACCATGGGCGCCGGCATCGCGGTCGCGCTCGCCGATGCGGGCCTGCCGGTGGTGCTGGTGGAGCGCGACGCGGCGGCGGCGGACGCGGGTCTCGCCCGCGCGCACGGACTTTATGAGCGTCCGCTCAAGAGTGGCCGCCTGACATCGGACCAGGCGGCGACGCGGCGCGCGCGCATCACCGCCACGGACGATTGGGCGGTGCTCGGGACCGTGGATCTGGTGGTGGAAGCCGCGTTCGAGGATCTGGCGGTGAAGCGCGACATCTTCCGCCGCCTCGATGACCTGCTGCCCGCCGGCGCCATCCTCGCCAGCAACACCTCCTATCTCGATCTCGATGCCATCGCCGCGGCCACCCGCCGGCCGCAGGATGTGATCGGGCTGCACTTCTTCTCACCCGCCAACATCATGAAATTGCTGGAGATCGTGCGCGGGCGCGCGACTGCGCCGGAGGTGCTGGCCACCGCTTTGGCCCTCGCCAAGGCCTTGGGCAAGCAGCCGGTGGTGGCGGGCAATTGCGACGGCTTCATCGGCAACCGCATCTATGCCCTCTATCGCCGCCACGCCGAATATCTGGTGGAGGACGGCGCCGCGCCGGAGGCGGTGGATGCGGCGCTGGAGGCCTATGGCTTTGCCATGGGCATCTTCGCGGTGTCGGACCTGTCCGGCCTCGACATCGCCTTCGCCATGCGCCAGCGGCGGGCGGCCACGCGCGACCCGGCGGAACGCTATGTGACGCTGGCCGACCGCTTGTGCGCGGAAGGCCGGCTCGGCCGCAAGACCGGGGCGGGCTGGTACGCTTACGGCGCCGACGGCAAGGGGTCTCCCGATCCGAGGACGGCCGAGCTGATCACCGCGGCGCGGCGGGAGAAGGGCATCGCGCCCCGGGCCTTTTCGCCGGAGGACATCCAGCGCCGGCTGCTGGCGGTGATGGCCAATGAGGGGGCAAAGGTGCTGGCGGAGGGGATCGCCCTGCGCGCGTCCGACATCGATCTCGCCTTCGTCCATGGCTATGGCTTCCCGCGCCTCAAGGGCGGGCCCATGTGGGCGGCGGATGCCGCCGGCCTTGATCGCATCCTCGCCGAAGTGGAGGCGGCCCATGCCGCCGGCGGCGCGGGCTCGGAACCGGCCGCGTTGCTCATCGAACTCGCCCGCACGGGCGCAACATTCGCCGAATGGCGCGGCCGCACGGCGGCCGAACGGGAGGAGGCCAACCCATGACCCAGATCCTCAACAGCTTTGCCTGCGATCAGTGGATCGCGCCCACCACGGGCCTCGCCGATATTCCCAGCGCCATCGATGGCCGGGTGGTGGCGCAAGCCGCCAGCACGGGCCTGAATTTCAGCGCCATGGTGCGCCATGCCCGCACCGTGGGCGGGCCGGCGCTGCGGGCGCTCACTTTCCATCAGCGCGCCGACATCCTGCGGGCGCTGGCCGGCTATCTGGGCGAGCATAAGGACAAGCTCTACGCGCTGGCCGCCGACACCGGCGCCACCCGGAGGGACAATCTCAACGACATCGACGGCGGCATCGGCACGCTGTTCGCTTATGCCTCGCGCGGGCGACGGGAATTGCCCAGCGAGCATTTCGTGCTGGAGGGCGCGACCGAGGGCCTGTCCAAGGGTGGCAGCTTCGTGGGCGTCCATATTCTCACCCCCTTGCATGGGGTGGCGGTGCATATCAACGCCTTCAATTTCCCCTGCTGGGGCCTGCTGGAGAAGTTCGCGCCGGCGTTTTTGGCGGGGGTGCCGGTCATCACCAAGCCGGCCACCGCCACCGCTTATGTGACCGAGGCGCTGGTGCGGCTGATGGTGGCCTCTGGCGTGTTGCCGGCGGGCAGCCTGCAACTGGTCTGCGGCTCCGTGGGGGATCTGCTGGATCATCTGTCGGGCCAGGACGTGGTGTCCTTCACCGGCTCGCTGGAGACCTCCGAGGCGGTGCGCAATCATCCCGCTTTGTCGCGCCATGCGGTGCGCTTCATCGCCGAGCGGGATTCGCTGAACGCCGCCGTGCTGGGGCCGGACGCGGGGCCGGGCACGCCGGAGTTCGACCTGTTCCTGAAGGAAGTGGTGCGGGAGATGACGGTGAAGGCGGGGCAGAAATGCACCGCCATCCGCCGCATCCTGGTGCCCCGCGCGGTGGAGAGCGCGGTGGCGGAGGCGCTGGTGGCGCAACTGTCCGCCATCCGCATCGGCGACCCTCGCGCCGAGGACACCCGCATGGGCGCGCTGGTCAGCCGGGCGCAACGCAAAGCGGTTCTGGCGGCGGCCACGGCCATCGCCGGCGAGGGCGAAATCCTGTGCGGCAGCCTGGACGCGCCGGAGGCTCTGGATGCGGCGCTGCCCGGCGGGGCCTTCCTGGCGCCGATCCTGCTGCGCTGCGCCGATCCCCGCACCGCCCACCACGCCCATGCCACCGAGGCCTTCGGGCCGGTGGCGACCCTCATGGCCTATGACAGCCTGGAGGAGGCGGTGGCGCTGGTGGCGAAGGGCGAGGGGAGCCTGGTGGCCTCGGTCTTCACCTATGATCCGCAGGTGGCGGCCGCTTTGGTGTTCGGCATCGCGCCCTATCATGGGCGCCTGCTGCTGGTGGATCGTGACTGCGCCAAGGAATCCACCGGCCACGGTTCGCCTTTGCCGGGCCTGGTGCATGGCGGCCCCGGACGGGCCGGGGGCGGGGAGGAGATGGGCGGCCTGCGCGGCGTGTTCCATTATATGCAGCGCACGGCCCTGCAAGGCTCACCCGGCCGGCTGTCGCAGCTCACCGGAAGCTGGATCAAGGGCGCCCCGGCGCCGGTGACGCCCACCCACCCCTTCACCCGCGACTATGATGCGCTCGCCATCGGCGACACGGTGGAGACCGGCGCGCGCACCATCAGCCTGGACGACATCGAGCATTTCGCCCATTTCACCGGCGACACCTTCTATGCCCATATGGATGAAGCGGCGGCCAAGGCCAATCCGTTCTTCCCCGGCCGGGTGGCGCACGGCTACCTGATCCTGTCGTTCGCCGCCGGCCTGTTCGTGGACCCGGCGCCGGGCCCGCTTTTGGCCAATTATGGGCTCGACAATTTGCGCTTCCTCAAGCCCGTGTCACCGGGGGATGCCATCCGCGTGCGGCTCACGGTCAAGCAGAAGCAGGCGGGCCGCAAGCCGGAATATGGCGAGGTGCGGTGGGATGCGGAGGTGTTCAACCAGAGCGACGAGACCGTCGCCCGCTATGAACTGCTCACCATGAGCGCCCGCCCGGTGGCGTAGCGTTTCGCCCTCCCGCGGTCCGCTGCCGGACCGCGGGAGGGCAGGTCTTCACACCACGGCGTCGCCCTCACGCACCGGCTCGCCGCGGGAGACCCGCGCCATGTTGTCGAACATGCGCGAGACCGTGGGGGCGAAGAAATCCGAGGCATTGGCCGCCAGATGCGGCGTCACCACCAGAGTGGGGATCCCCAGCAAAGGGCTGTCCGCCGGCAAAGGCTCGGTCTCGAACACATCCATGGCGGCGCCGGCGATCTGGCGGGTGCGCAGGGCTTCGATCAGATCCGCCTCCACCACCACGCCGCCGCGGGCCACATTCACCAGGATGGCGGTGGGCTTCATGGCTGCGAATGCCGCGGCGTCGATCATGTTGGTGGTTTCCGGCGTCAGCGGGCAGTGCAGCGACACCACGTCGGAGCGGGCCAGGATTTCCCCTAGCGAGGCATGCGTGACCCCGAGGGCGGCTTCCTCTGCGGCGGAGAGGGGGGTGCGCTTGGCATAGAGGATGGTGCAGCCAAAACCCTTCAGCACGCGGGCCACCGCCGTGCCGATGGCGCCGAAGCCGACGATGCCCACGGTCTTTCCCGACAGCGTGTAGGTGTCGCGCGGCAGGCCACCGATGCCGGCCCAATGGCCCTTCTGCAATTCGGCGTTGGAATAGGCGATGTGGCGCAGCGCGGCCAGCATCAGGCCCAGCGTGAACTCGGCCACCGGAATGGCATTGCTGCCCGTGGTGCGGGCCACCTTGATGCCCAGGGCGCGGGCGGCCTCGATGTCGAGATTGTCGACGCCCACGCCCCATTTGTGCAGCAGCTTCAGCTTGCGCGCCGCCCGCAACACCTCGGCGGAGGCCCCCACCTGGCCGGCGATGGCGTAATCCGCCTCGGCGATGATCTCTTTGAGATGGTCATCGCCACGGGCGGTGGCACAGGTGAGAACGAAGCCCGGCGGCAGCAGGGCGCGCAAGGTGTCGGCGCGGGCGGGCGGGAGTGGGTCAAGCAGAACGATGGTCTCGGGCATGGTCGGGTCCGGCAAGGGCGTGAAAGGTCAGATGGAGAAGCGGGCGCCGGCGCGGGCGAGACCGCCGGAGATGGCGACCGGGGTGCCGTCCGCGCGCCAGCAGGCGGCGCCGGTGAGGGTGTCGTCGTCATTGAACCGGATGGCGTTCATGCCGCCCGCCACCCGCGGCACGCGGGCGATGGTGTGGCCGCGGGCGGCCAGCGCCTCCGCCACCGCATCGGAGAAGGCGGGCTCCAGTTCCAGCGCGCCGCCTTCCGTCCACACCCGCGGGGCCTCCACCGCCTCCTGCAGGCTCATGCCGTGGTCGATGAGGTTGAGGATGGCCTGGAGCGCGGACGGGAAGATGCGCAGGGCCCCCGGCAGGCCGAGGGCGAAGGCGATCTTGCCGTCGCGCAGCGCCATCATGGGCGCCATGGAGGTGAACACCCTTTTGCCCGGCGCGATGGACAAGGCACGGCCGGGGTGGGGGTCGAAATTGAACATGTAGTTGTTGGTCAGCAGGCCGGTACCGGGGATCTGGGTGCAGGCGCCGAACAGGCCGTTGATGGTCTGGGTGGTGGCCACCACATTGCCGGCGGCATCGGCCACGGTGACATGGGTGGTGTCGGCGGATTCCCCGCCGCTGAGGCCGGCAGTCCAGGCCTTGGCGTGCGCGAGGTCGATGCCGGCGCGGCGCTCGTCCGCATAGGCCTTGGCGGTCAGCCTTTCCACCGGCACCTGGATGAAGGCCGGATCGGCGGTGGCCACCGCCCGGTCGGCGAAGGCGATCTTCAGCACTTCGGCGATCAGATGCACGCCATCCGCCGAGCCGAAGCCCAGCCCGGCGATGTCATAGGCCTCCAGAATATTGAGCATCTGCACAATATGCACGCCGGACGAGGCCGGCGGCGGCGGCCCCAGGATCTCGAAGCCGCGATAGGTGCCCCGCACCGGAGCGCGGTCGATCACCCGCACACCGGCGAGGTCGGCCTGGTCGATCAGCCCGCCGTTGGCGGCCATGAAATCGGTCAGCGCCGCTCCCAGCGGGCCGTTATAGAGCGCTGACGGGCCCGTGGCGGCGATGAGGCGCAGGCTTTCGGCATAGTCGCCCTGCACCAGCCGGTCGCCCGGCTGCAGGGGACTGCCGTCGGGCAGGAACAGGGCCGAGAGGCCGCGGTCGCGCGCCAGGTCCGGGGCGCAGTCGGTGATGCAGTTGGACAGGTAGGGGCTGACGATGAAGCCCCGCGCCGCCAGTTGGATGGCGGGTTGCAGCACGGTCTCCAGCGACAGGGTGCCGAAGCGCGCCAGCGCCGTGCACCAGCCGGCCAGCGCGGCCGGCACCGCCACCGCCTTGGGGCCGATGAGGTTTTCCCGGTCGCGGGTATCGCGGGCGCTGCCCACCGCATCGGAGAGGGTCTCATACATGTCGGGCCGCGCGGCGCCAGGGGCGGTGGAAAGCCCATCCAGCACCATCGCCCGGCCATCCGCCAGACGGATGTGCGCCACCCCGCCGCCGAGCACGCCCACCATCATCGGCTCGACCACGGTCAGCGCGAACAGCGCCGCCACGGCCGCATCGATGGCATTGCCGCCCGCCAGCAGCATGTGCGAACCCGCCGCCGAGGCCAGGGGATGGTTGGTCACCACCATCCCCCGCGACCCGGTGGCCGGGCGCTTCTCACAGGTGAAGTCCGTCCCCCGCGGGGCGCGCTGGGCGGGGCTCATGGGCGTGGCTTTCCGTGCGGGGCCGGGGTCGTCACGCCGCGACCTTGCCGGCGAAATGCACCACGAAGCGCGCGGCCACGTCGGTCAGCTTTGCTGCCAGGGCGGCGCCCGTCTCCGCCGACGACAAGGTCGGATCGCCGCCGGCGACGCCGTCGTGATAGACCTCGTCATAGGGGTTGGGCATGGCCACTTCGGCGCCCTCGAAGCTGGCGGTGCCAAGGCCGGTGAAGGGCAGATCGAGCACCGGATCGCGCTTCAGCGGCTGGCCGGCGGGGATGAGATCGGTGCGGATCAGCTCCGGAAACAGATGCAGGCCGAGGCTGGTGAGGGGATCCGCGCCGTGGCCGGACACCGCCGCCGCTTTCTCCTTGCCGACGATGCCGGGCAGCAGCCCATAGGCGATGCGCCACAGATAGAGGCTGGGCAGCACCAGCTTCTCGCGCAGATAGAGGTCGCGGGCGACTTCCGAGATCGGCCCCACATTGCCGCCATGGCCATTGATGACGATCAGCCGGGTGAGGCCGTTGCGGTGCAGGCTGTCGACCATTTCGGCGATCACCGCCGTGAGGGTCGCCTGGGACAGGGAGATGCCGCCCACCATGGGGCTGAACCAGTCGTCGCCGCCGAACGGCAGCACCGGCGCCACCAGCGTGCGCACGCCCAGCTCCGTGGCCTTCAGGGCGATGTTCTCCGCCATCTTCTCCGCCAGCAGATAATCCCCCATGGGCGCGTGCGGGCCCTGGTCCTCATGGCTGCCCATGGGCAGCAGGATGACCGGGTTCTCCGCCAGGATCTCGCGGGCTTCCCCGCCGCTGATGGTGCCCATATGCACGCTGGGATGTGTCTTGCTGGCCACTGTCTGTCTCCGGATCACACTGCGGCGCCCCGTTGCGGGGGCGCAGGGCGGGCACGAATCTGCATGCCGCTCGGCCACATTGGCACAGCCGGATGGGACAGGCAGCAAGCGTGAGCGGGCTCCCCAGCGTCAGGCCATCGCGCGGCCGGCGGCGTCCGGCCCGCCGCGGCGCCGGTCGATCGCACCCGCAGGACCGAGGCGGTAACGGTCTACGTCCGCTTGCGCCGCCGTGCCTTGGCTGGGCGCGCGGTCGTCTCGGCCGCCGGATGCACATAGGCGCTGGCGGTGGCGGCCGCGGCGAGCAGATCCTGGCGGACGATGTCCACCACGGCGCTGGCAGCGGCGGACACCACGCGGCGGGGATGATGCACCCAGGCGATGGAGCGGGTGACGCCCGGCCCGCTGAAATGATGGGCGCGGACCTTGCCGGCCGCCAGCGCCTGATGCAGCGCGATGGTGGGAAGCACGGTGACGAGGTCGGTGCTCGCCACCACTTCGCCGAGGGCGGACAAGGTGTCGAGTTCGAGCCGAGGCTTCAGCTCGATGCCGCAGCTGGCGGCATGGTCGTCGAGGATCATCCGCAGGCCGTGGCGCTTCGAGGGCATCACCAGATCATAGCGGGCGAGGTGCTGGAACATCAGGGCGGGGGGCACCGCGACGGTCGAGTCCTTGCGGCAGGCGAACACCATTTCCTCGTCGAGGATGTGGTGGGAGGACAGAGCCGGACGGCGCCGCGGCACGTTGATGATGGCGATGTCCAATTGTCCTGAGAGCACCCAGTCCACCAGCGTTTCCGTATAGCCCTCGCACGCGGACAGCGCCACGTCCGGATAGCGGGCGGTCACCGCCGCCGACGAGGTGGCCATGGTGCTCTGGGCGACCGAGGTGATGAGGCCGACGGCGACGCGGCCGGACACCCGGCCGTTGAGGCGCGCCATCTCCTGCATGGCGTATTCCACGTCGCGGACGAGGGGCGTGAGGAGCCGCACCAAGGTCTCGCCGGCCTGGGTGGTGGTGACGCCATGGGCGCTGCGGTCGAACAGCTTCTGGCTGAACTCCGCCTCCAGCTTGGCGATCTGCATGCTCAAGGCGGGCTGCACGATGTTCAGCTGGCGGGCCGCGCGGGTGACGTTCTTTTCCTCCGCCAGGCGAAGGAAATACTGCATCTGCCTCAGATCCATCGGGCGCCTCCCGGTGTCCCGGTGTCGGCCGGGCCATCTCCACTCCATCATTTCAGATGATTTTTCTGATAATCAATCATTATTTGCAGTGATTGCGCGGGCGCCCTACCGTTTCTGCATCGGCCGTCGTCTGCGGCCGGTCGCGCCCCTCAAGCGGGAATCGCACCCGGCGCGGGAGGAGACGTCGCGGAGTTCGGATCCTGGATCCGCCGCGGGCAGCCGCGTCACGTCCCCCTGGGATGCGTCTCGCGCCGACGGCGTGGATCTGGGAACCGGAGGGACGCCATGCCCCAGCCGCCGCGCGCGCCGTCGCCGCTTGTCCGCCAGGCCCTGGGGGCCCGTCCGTCCTTGCCTGCCGCCCTCCGCCTGCCGCGGGCGCGGTTTGATCGTTCATGAGCCGGAGATCAGCACGCATGCGCACCGAGACGACGCCCCGGAGAGCCGCCGCCGAAGCCCCCGCGGACCTGCGCAGCTGGCTGGCCGCGCTCGCCGCCCGCGGGCAATTGGCGGTGGCGCGCGAAGGCATCCAGCTGTCCGATGAATTGGCGGCGGTGTCCAAGCGCCTGGAGCGCGAGAAGGCGGTGCTGTTCCCCCGCCCCGGCGGCCACCCGATGCCGGTGGTGGCCAATCTCTTCGCCGCCCGCAGCTGGGTCGCTGACTCCATCGGTGTCGCGGAGCAGGACCTCCTGCCGCGCTTCCAGGCCGCCGTGCGCGACCCTCTGCCCCTGCTGCAAGTGATGGGCGGGCCGGTGCAGGAGGTGGTGCACACGCAGGTCGACCTGCTGAAGCAGCTGCCCATTCCCAAGCACAACGCCTTGGACAGCGGGCCCTACATCACCGCCGGCCTGCTGATCGCCCGCAACCCGCGCACCGGGGTGCAGAATGTCTCCATCCATCGCTGCCAGGTCAGCGGGCCCAACCGCATCGGCGTGCTGCTGCTGCCGCGCCACACCCGCGCCTATTTCCAGATGGCGGAGCGGGAGGGCGACGCCCTGGAGATCGCCATCGTCATCGGCGTCCATCCGGCGCTCATCCTGGCCTCCCAGGCCATCGTCGGGCTCGACGAGGACGAGATGGAGATCGCCGGCGCCTTGCTGGGGCGCGCCGTCGAGGTGGTGAAGTGCAAGACCAATGCGGTGCGGGTGCCCGCGCATGCGGAGATCGTCATCGAAGGCCGCATCCTGCCGCAGGTGCGCGAGCCGGAAGGCCCGTTCGGCGAGTTCCCGCAATATTACGGCCCGCGCGCCGATCGCGAGGTGATCCAGGTGGATGCGGTGACGCACCGCGCCGACGCCATCTTCCACACCATCGTGGGCGGCGGCTACGAGCACCTGCTGCTGGGCGCGGTGCCGCGCGAGGCCTCCATGCTGGAGCATCTCCAGCGCAGCTTTCCCAACGTGCTGGACGTGCGCCTGCCGCGCGGCGGCACCTGCCGCTACCATCTGGCGGTGAAGATCGACAAGACCGACGAGGGGCAGCCCAAGAACATCATCATGGGCGCGTTCGCCGGCCATTACGACGTCAAGCAGGTGGTGGTGGTGGATCGCGACGTAAACATTGGCGATCCCGAGGAGGTGGAGTGGGCCATCGCCACCCGCTTCCAGGCGGACAAGGACCTGCTCGTGGTGTCGGGCGCGCAGGGCTCCAAGCTCGATCCCTCGGCGGTGGACGGCGTCAGCGCCAAGATGGGGCTCGATGCCACGACGCCGGTGGGCGAATTGTCCTCCACCTACCAGCGCATCCATGTGCAGGGCGAGGAGCAGGTGGACCTGGCCAGCGCGCTGCAGAAGGACGCCAACGCGGCGTTTGCCCGCCTGCTCGCCCAGGCGAAATAGCCGCTTCCATCGCCTGACTCCGGCGGACGGGAGAGTGACCGGGTCGCTGGACATCATCACGGACACGCGACGCTGGAGGCCCGCCACGGCACCCTGGGAGGAGATGGACATGGTGATGAAGAAGATGCGCATGCCGATCGCCGCCGGCCACACGGATCGCGCCGGTGGCGCGCAACTGGGACGCCCATCGCCTTGCCCGGCGCGCTGCCGTCCATCATGGCCGGGATCAAGCTGGCCATGGGCATGGGCCTCATCCTGATCGCCATTTCCGAGATGGTTGCAGCGCAGAACGGCATCGGCTTCATGAT
Source organism: Azorhizobium sp. (assembly GCA_965227945.1). Classification (GTDB taxonomy): domain Bacteria; phylum Pseudomonadota; class Alphaproteobacteria; order Rhizobiales; family Xanthobacteraceae; genus Azorhizobium. The sequence continues at coordinate 2,892,325 of CBDDGQ010000006.1, forward strand.
CTGGAATGCCTGGCAGGTCTTGACCGTCGACACCATGTATGTCGGACTGCTGGTCATCGCTGTACTTGGCTTTCTGTTCTCCCTGGCGCTGGACGAGATCGAACGGTATCTGATCCCGTGGAAGGGAAGCGCCTGAGTATCCTGAATGTCGAATGCCTTGCGTATTGCCCACGGCGCTTTCGGGCGCGTCGCCCTGCTGGACATGGATCGCCCTCTGGTGCGCCATGCCCATCCCCATTGCCATGTGCTGCTGAAGGTCGAGGGCGCGGATACGCAATTCATGGTGGGCGACGCCATCGCGCCGCTCACGGAAACCACTGCGGTATTGGTGAACGGCTGGGAGCCCCATGCCTATGTGCATGATCCAGACCGCCCGCGCACGCTCATCCTGGCCCTCTATATCGAGCCGGACTGGCTGAAGACCTTCCGCCCCGGCTGGGCGGCCAGCGGCGCGCCGGGCTTTTTCGCCCAGCCCTGCGGCGAGGTGACCCCGCGCATCCGCACCCTGGCGCGGGACCTGGCCACCGACATGGTGACCCGGCCCGAAGCCCGTGAAAGCCACGAGCAATTGCTCTCGGACCTGATGATCGCGGTGATCGAGCGCTTCACGCCCTGGCAGAGCTTTTCCACTTCCCTGCGGGCGCTTGCAGCGCACCCAAGGCTGGATTGGCGCATCCGGCGCAGCATCGAGACGATGCGCGCGGATCTCGGAGGGGATGTGGACATGGCCCGGTTGGCGCAGTCCGCCGGCCTGTCGCGCGCGCATTTCTTCCGCCTGTTCGAAAGCTCCGTCCACGTGACGCCGCGGGTGTATTTCAACGTCATGCGCCTGGAGGCGGCGGTGACCGCCATCGTCGCGGACAGCCTGCCGCTGGCCAGCATCGGCGAACAGCTCGGCTTCTCCGCGCCGGCGCATTTCACCCGCTTCTTCCGCGACCATGCGGGCGTCGCGCCGAGCGAATTCCGGGCTGTCTCCCGCCTTGCACACTGAGTAAACGTGCCGCGATGCAGCATGAGGAATGAGACGTTTCGGTAAGTGATGAGAATCCTCGGTATGGTTGCTTGAGGCCGTTTCCCAGAACCTTCCCCTCAATGCGCGGCATGACAGCGCGACGGGAGGAAACCTTGGACATGGCGCAGGCAGCGCAAGCCAAGCCCAATGAAACCTGGGTCGGCCGCTCCATCGAGCGGGTGGAGGACGCGGCGCTCCTGACCGGGCGCGGGCGCTTCATGGACGATCTTGGCGTGCGCCCCGGCACCCTGCATGCCGCCATCCTGCGCGCGCCGCACGGCCATGCGGACATCCTGTCCATCGATTGCACCGCCGCCCGCGCTTTGCCAGGCGTCGCCGCCGTGCTCACGGGCGCGGATCTGCAGGCGCTCACCACCAGCCTTGTGGTGGGGGTGAAGGCGCCCATCGAGTGCTGGCCGATCGCTGTTGAGCGCGTGCGTTATGTGGGCGAGCCGGTGGCCGTGGTGGTGGCCGCCGACCGTTACCTCGCCGAGGACGCCATGGATCTCATCGCGGTCCGCTATGGCGTGCGCCCGGCGGTGGTGGACCCGATGGAGGCCATGGCGCCCGATGCGCCGGTGCTGCACGCGGGCCTCGGCGGCAATGTGGCGAGCGACCGGAGCTTTCGCTACGGCGATCCCGAGGCGGCCTTCGCCGCGGCCGCCCATAAGGTGTCCCTCTCCATTCGCTATCCGCGCAATTCCTGCACGCCCATCGAGACCTATGGGGTGGTGGCGGACTATGAGCCGGGCGAGGACGCCTATGAGGTGCTGGCCAATTTCCAGGGCCCGTTCAGCATCCATGCGGTGATCTCAAGGGCGCTGAAAGTGCCGGGCAACCGGCTGCGCTTGCGCACCCCGCCGGACAGCGGCGGCTCCTTCGGCGTCAAGCAGGGCGTCTTCCCCTACATCGTGCTCATCGCCGCCGCCGCGCGTGTGGCCGGCCGGCCGGTGAAATGGGTGGAAGACCGGCTGGAGCATCTGATGGCTTCGGTCTCGGCCACCAATCGCGCCACCACCCTCTCGGCGGCGGTGGATGCGGACGGGCGGGTGCGCGCGCTCGACTGGGATCAGGTGGAGGATTGCGGTGCCCATCTGCGCGCCCCCGAACCGGCCACGCTCTACCGCATGCATGGCAATCTCACCGGGGCCTATGACATCCGCCATGTGGCAGTGCGCAACCGCGTGGTGGTGACCAACAAGACCCCCACCGGGCTCAATCGCGGCTTCGGCGGCCCGCAGGTCTATTATGCCCTGGAGCGGCTGATGCAGCGCATCGCCGTCGAGCTGAACCTCGATCCCCTCGACGTGATCCGCCGCAACCTGGTGCCGGCGGAGGCCTTTCCCTATCGCACCGCGCCGGGCGCCCTGCTGGATTCCGGCGACTATCCCACCGGCGTCGCGCGCGGCATCGCCGAGGGCGGCCTGGAGGAACTGAAGGCCCGCCGCGATGCCGCGCGGGCCGAAGGCCGGCTCTACGGCATCGGCTTTGCCGCCGTGGTGGAGCCCTCGGTCTCCAACATGGGCTACATCTCCACCGTCTTGACGCCCGAAGAGCGGCGCAAGGCCGGGCCGAAGAACGGCGCGCAGGCCACCGCCACCGTGGCCATCGACCCGGTGGGGGCGGTGAGCGTCCACGTCTCCTCCGTGCCCCAGGGCCAGGGCCATCGCACCGTGCTGTCGCAGGTGGTGGCCGATGCCTTCGGCCTGAAGCCCGGCGACGTGCGGGTCAATACCGAGATGGATACGGCGAAGGATGCCTGGTCCATCGCCTCGGGCAATTATGCCAGCCGCTTCGCCGCCGCCGTCGCCGGCACCGCGAAGCTGGCCGCCGACCGGCTGGCGGGGCGGCTCGCCCGCATCGCTGCGGCCCAGTTGAACGTGGATGCGCAGAATATCGTGTTCACCGGCGGCAAGGTGATGGCACGGGACAATGCGGACAATGCCTTGTCCTTCTCCCGGCTCGCCGCATTGAGCCACTGGTCACCGGGATCAGTGCCCGAGGCGGTGGGCCAGACCATCCGCGAGACGGTGTTCTGGACCCCGCCGGAACTGACCCCGCCGGACGAGGCGGACCATATCAATTCCTCGCTCTGCCACGGCTTCATCTTCGATTTCTGCGGCGTCGAGATCGACCGCGACACCGGCGAGACCCGCATCGATCGCTACGTGACCCTGCATGATTGCGGCACCATCCTGCATCCCGGCATGGTGGACGGGCAGATCCGCGGCGGCTTCACCCATGCACTGGGCGCCGCCTTGCTGGAGGAGTTTTCCTACGGCCCCGACGGCAGCTTCCTGAGCGGGACGTTCGCGGACTATCTGCTGCCCACCACCACCGAAGTGCCGGACCCGGTGATCCTGCACATGGAGACGCCGTCGCCCTTCACGCCCCTGGGCGCGAAAGGGGTGGGCGAGGGCAATTGCATGTCAACGCCGGTGTGCCTGGCCAATGCGGTGGCCGATGCCATCGGGCAGAGCGACATCACCCTGCCGCTCTCGCCCTCGAAGGTCGCCGGGCTGATCCAGGGCGCGGAAGCGCCGCCGCCGGAGGGCCGCGCGGTCCCCGTGACGCCGGCGGCGGGCAAGGCCAGCGATCGGCGGCTGCGCGGCGAAGGCAGCGCCCAGGTGGCGGCGTCTCCCGACTCGCTGTGGCGCATGTTGCTGGATCCGGCGACGCTGCAAGCGGTGATCCCCGGCTGCCATGGGGTGGAGAAGCTATCCGACACCCATTTCCGTGCCGAGGTGACCTTGGGCATCGGCCCGGTGAAGGGCCGCTACAAGGCCGAGGTGACGCTGTCGGATCTCGACCCGCCCCACACGGTGACGCTGGGCGGCTTCGCCGAAGGCGGGCTCGGCTTCGGCGAAGGGCAGGGGCATCTGACCCTGGTGCCGCAGCCCGATGGCGGCACGCGGCTCGATTATGTCTATGACGCCGGCATCGGCGGCAAGGTGGCGAGCATCGGCGGCCGCCTGCTGGACGGCGCCGCCAAGGTCATCATCGGCCAGTTCTTCTCCGCGCTCGCCCGCCACGCCAGCGGCGGCAAGGGGCCGGCGCCGGCCACCGGCCTCCTCTCCCGCCTGCGCGCGTGGATCGGGAGGCGGCCATGAAGCCGGCGGCGTTCGACTACATCCGCGCCGCCTCGCTGGAGGAGGCCCTGGCGGTGCTGAAGGCGGAAGGCGGCGAGGCTCGCATCCTGGCCGGCGGCCAGTCGCTGATGGCGATGCTGAACATGCGCCTCGCCCGTCCCCAGGTGCTGGTGGACATCATGCGGATCGATGCGCTGGACGCCATCTCCGTCCAAAGCGACACCATCGTGGTGGGCGCCGGCGTGCGGCAGGCGCGGCTGCTGGCCTGGGAGGGGCTTGCTCGCCACCTGCCGCTGGTCGCCCGCGCGCTGCCCTGGACCGGCCATGCCCAGACCCGCAGTCGCGGCACCGTGTGCGGCTCCATCGCCCATGCGGACCCCAGCGCGGAATTGCCGCTGGCCTTGGTGGCCCTGAAGGGCGCCGTGCATCTGCGCAGCGCCAAGGCCCACCGCCGGGTGGCGGCGGGCGACTTCGTCACCGGCATGATGGCCACCATGCGCGCCGACGATGAACTGATCGAGGCGGTGTCGTTTCCAGCGCCCCAGGGCGAGAGCGTCGCCTTTCGCGAAGTGGCGCGGCGGCACGGGGATTTCGCCATCGTCGCCTGCGCCGCCGTGGTCTCGGACGCCGGCATCCGGCTGGCGGTGGGCGGGGTGGCCGACATGCCCGCGGCCCGCGACTGGCCGCGCCTGGAGGGCACGGCGCTGGACGATGCGCTCAACGCCTTCGCCTACGAGCTGGACGCCCGCGACGATGTCCACGCCACCGCCCGCTATCGCCGCGAACTGGTGCGGCGCATCGGCCGCGCCGTCATCGAGGAGGCCGTGCAATGCCGCGCCTGACCGCCGGGGAGCGCTACACCGTGCGCTTCGAACTGAATGGCCATCCGGTGTCCGGCATCGCCGAGCCGCGCCTGCTGCTGTCGGATTTCCTGCGCCATACGCTGGGCGCCACCGGCACCCATGTGGGCTGCGAGCACGGGGTGTGCGGCGCCTGCACGGTGGACGTGGACGGCATGCTGACGCGCGCCTGCCTCACGCTGGCGGTGCAGGTGGACGGCAGCCGCATCGCCACGGTTGAGGGGCTGGCGCCCGCGCCCGGCCGGCTCAGCGTCCTTCAGGCCGCCTTCCGGCGAAACCACGCGCTGCAATGCGGCTTCTGCACCGCCGGCATCCTGATGTCGCTGGACGCCTTCCTGCGGGAGACCCCGCGCCCCGACGAGGCCGCCGTGCGCGATCTGCTGTCGGGCCATCTGTGCCGGTGCACCGGCTACACGCCCATCGTCCGCGCTGCCCTTGAAGCTGCAGAAGAACTGGCGAAGACACCAGAGGAAACGCCCCATGCTTGATCTCGGCACGAGCTTTCTGGCCAGCGCCGCGCGCGACCCGCATGCCACCGCCATCGTCGATGGGGAGCTGCGGCTCACCTATCGCGAATGGTATGGGAAGATCTCGTCTCTGGTGCTGGCCTTGGACCAGGCCGGGCTGAAGCCTGGTGATCATCTGGTCACTTTGCTGCAGAACCGCTGGGAAGCGGCCACCCTGCATTGGGCCTGCCAGTTCGCCGGGATCATCATCACCCCGCTCAACTGGCGCGCCAAGGCGGACGAGCTGGACTATTGCCTGGAAAATTCGGAAGCCCAGGCCCTGGTCTACCAGGACGTGTCCGCCGAGGCGGTGGCGGGGGCGCAACGGGCCTCAGGGCTGATCCGCATCACCGTGGGGACGGGCCTGGAGACCGCGCCCGGCGGGCTGCGCATCGAGGACATGCTGGCCGCGCCGGCCACGGACGTGGCGCCGCGGGTGGGCGCCGATGCCTGGTCGATCATGCTCTACACCTCCGGCACCACCTCGAAACCCAAGGGCGTGCCGCGCCGGCACCGGGCCGAGCGGGCGGCGGGCATCGCCCATGTGGCGCAGAACCTCTACCGCCGGGGCGAGGTGACGCTCGGCGTCATGCCGCTCTACCACACCATGGGGGTGCGCTCGCTCATCGCCATGTCGGTGATCGGCGGCACCTTCGTCTGTCTGCCGCGCTATGACTCCGAGACCGCGCTGGCGCTGATCGCGCGGGAAAAGGTGACCAACCTCTATCTGGTGCCCACGCTCTATCACGACGTGGTGTTCCACCCCCGCTTTGCCCAGACCGACGTGTCCAGCGTGCGCAAGTTGGGCTTTGCCGGCGCCTCCATGACCGATGGGCTGCTGCAGAAGCTCGATGCCGCCTTCCGGCCCGAACTGTTCGTGAACCATTACGGCTCCTCGGAAATCTACACCTTCACCATCGACGACACGGCGGTGGCCAAGCCGGGCTCGGCCGGCAAGGCCGGCATCAACCAGATGATCCGCGTGGTGCGCCTGGGCGCGCAGGCGCCGGACCAATTGGCGGGCGTCGGCGAGGAGGGCGAGATCATCGCTGTGCTGGCCGGCGACGAGGCCTTCGAGGGCTATTGGCGGCGCCCGGAGGCGGACGCCAAGGCGCTGCGCGACGGCTGGTACTTCACCGGCGACACCGGCTTCATCGATGCCGATGGCGATCTGTTCGTCACCGGCCGGGTGGACGACATGATCATCACCGGCGGCGAGAACGTCTCGCCGGTGGAGATCGAGAGCTGCCTGTCGCTGCATCCGGCGGTGTCCGAGGTGGCGGTGGTGGGCCTGCCCGACGAGAAGTGGGGCCAGATCGTCGTCGCCTTCATCACCCGCAGCGGCCCGGTGGAGGCCACCGATCTGGACCAGTATTGCCGGGTCTCAGGCCTTGCCAATTTCAAGCGCCCGCGCCGGTTCGTGTTCGTCGAACGGCTGCCGAAATCCCCCGTCGGAAAGCTGCTGCGCCGCAAGCTGGTGGCCGGTGACTACGACGTGCAGCAGAGCGCGCCGAGCGCCGCCTGATCCTTCCATCCCATCCCCACAGGAGTTGCCTGATGCCGTCCCCCATGACCTTCGCCGATCCCCGCCTCGCCGCGCTGGACGGCTTCCGCGTGGAGATCGATGCGGACAAGAAGCGCGCCGACATCGTGCTCGATCGCGCGCCCTTCAACATCGTCTCCATGCCCCAGCGCGACCAGCTGCGCCTGGTGTTCGAGGCGCTGGACGAGGACGAGCGGGTGCGGGTCATCGTGGTGCGGGCCATCGGCGAGCACTTCTCCAGCGGCGGCAACATCAAGGGCTTCATGGAGGCGAGCCCCGAGCACGTCTCCAAGCTGGCCTGGAACATCGCCGCCCCCACCCGCGCCGCCAAGCCGGTGATCGCCGCCAACCGCGGCTATTGCTTCGGGGTGGGGTTCGAGCTGTCGCTGGCCTGCGACTTCCGCATCATCACCGACACCACCCAATATGCGCTGCCGGAGCAGAAGCTCGGCCAGATCCCAGGGTCCGGCGGCTCCGCGCGGCTGCAGATGATGGTCGGCATCACCCGCACCAAGGACATCGTGATGCGCTCCAAGCGCATCAATGCCGAGCAGGCGATCGCCTGGGGCATCGCCACGGAAAAGGTCGCCGACGCCGAGCTGGAAGCGGCCACCGACGCCCTGGTGGACGAACTGGTGACCTTCTCGCCCATGGCCCAGCGCACCGCCAAGAAGCTGCTGAACGACAGCGAGGATGCCTCGCTCAGCATCGCCATCGAGCTGGAAGGCCATTGCTACAGCCGCCTGCGCCAGTCGCACGATTTCCAGGAGGGCGTGGAAGCCTTCCACGCCAAGCGCAAGCCCGTCTTCACGGGCGCCTGACCGCACGCCAACCAAACAGAAACAGGGGAGGACGCCAAAATGACGAGCCGTGACGTGGACATGGCCGGCGCTGCCGCAGCGCCGGTCGGCAACAAGCAGATGATCACCGCGATCATCGCCTCGGTCCTGGGATGGGCGCTTGATCTGTTCGATCTGTTCATCCTGCTGTATGTGGCGCCGGTCATCGGCGTGCTGTTCTTTCCCTCCACCCATGCCACCTGGTCGCTGGCGGCGGTCTATGCCTCGTTCGCGGTGACCTTGCTGATGCGGCCCATCGGCTCGGCCATCTTCGGCCATTTCGCCGATGCGCACGGCCGCAAGGGCGCCATGCTGGTGGCCATCATCGGCGTGGGCGTGTCCACGGCCGCCTTCGGCTTCCTGCCCACCATCCAGCAGGTGGGCGTCATCGCGCCCATCGCCTTCCTGGTTCTGCGGCTGATCCAGGGCGTGTTCGTGGGCGGCGTGGTGGCGTCCACCCACACGGTGGGCACGGAATCCGTTCCGGCCCGCTGGCGCGGGGCCATGTCGGGCCTGGTGGGCGGCGGCGGCGCCGGCATCGGCGCGCTGCTGGCCTCCATCGTCTTCCTCATCACCTCCACCGTCTTCCCGGGCGAGGCGTTCGCGGAGTGGGGCTGGCGCTTCATGTTCTTCTCCGGCCTGCTGAGTTCCTTCCTCGGCTGGTTCATCTTCCGCAATCTGGAAGAATCCCCGTTCTGGAAGGAAGCGCACAAGCAGAAGGCCGCCAAGGCGGTCCAGGCGGCGCCGCTGAAGACCTTGTTCTCCAGCCAGTTCCGCAACGTGCTGTTGGTGAACCTGCTCATCACCACCGGCGGCGGCGCGGGCTATTACCTCACCTCCGGCTACATGCCCACCTTCCTGAAGGTGGTGAACCAGGTGCCCAACGCCATCTCCTCTTACATCCTGATGGCGTGCAGCGTGTCGGCCTTCATCGCCGCGGTGCTGGTGGGCATGCTGAGCGATGTCATCGGCCGCAAGAAGACCTTCCTGATCGTCGGCTTGCTGGCCATTGTCCTCTTGCCCACCTTCTATCTGGGCATGGCGAAGACGCAGGACATGACCACCATCGTGCTGTTCGCCTTGGGCATCGCCTTCATCGGCAATGCCGGCTATGCGCCGGTGCTGATCTTCCTCAACGAGCGGTTCCCCACGGCGCTGCGCGCCAGCGGCACCGGCCTGTCCTGGAACATCGGCTTTGCCATCGGCGGCATCCTGCCCACCTTCGTGTCGCTGGCCAGCGCGACCACCGCCGACATCCCCATGTCGCTCTCCATCTTCGCGGTGGCGGTGTTCGCCCTCTATCTGGTGGGCACCCTGGTCATTCCCGAGACCAAGGGCCAATTCCGCTGAGGCGGTGCGCCGGCGGGGCTCCCCCCGCCGGCACAGGACCAAGGCGGACGACGAGCAGGCCATGGGCAACCGCTCGCCCGCCCATCACCCGTCCGCCCTGCCGGCCCCGGCCATCACCCAAACCCAGCGCCAGGACACCCCATGACGCTCTCGCAGACCGCTGCTTTCGACACCGTCATCATCGGTGGCGGTTCGGCCGGCTGCGTGCTGGCGAACCGGCTGTCGGCCGATCCCAACGCCCGCATCCTGCTGGTGGAGGCGGGGGCGGACACCCCGCCGGGGGCGGAGCCGGCGGCGATCCTCGACAGCTATCCCATGGGCCTGTTCCATGGCGATGCCTATATCTGGGCGGGCCTGACGGCTGCGACCGCCACAGCCGTCGACGGCCGCCCCGGCCTGCGCGCCTATGAGCAGGGCCGGGTGATGGGCGGCGGCTCCAGCATCAATGTGCAATCGGCCAATCGCGGCCTGCCGCGGGACTATGACCAATGGGCGGCCCTCGGCGCCGCCGGCTGGGCGTGGGACGACGTGCTGCCCTATTTCCGCAAGCTGGAGCGGGATCTGGATTGCGACGGGCCCCTGCACGGCACCGATGGCCCGGTGCCCATCCGCCGCATCCTGCCGCCCCACTGGCCGCCCTTCGCGCAGGCGGCGGCCACCGCATTTGCCGCCAGCGGCCTGCCGCTGGAGCGCGACCAGAACGGCATGTTCGAGGACGCGCTGTTCCCGCCCGCCATCTCCAATGCGAACGACCGCCGGGTGTCCACCGCCGCCGCTTATCTCGATGCCGCCACGCGGGCGCGGCCGAACCTGGCCATCTGGGCGCACAGTCCCGTGGAGCGGCTGGTGATGGACGGCGCCCGCGCCACCGGGGTGGATATTTTGCGGAATGGCGAGCGCCTGCGGGTGAGGGCCGGCCGGGTGGTGGTCACCGCCGGCGCATTGCAGACGCCGGCGCTGCTGATGCGGGCGGGGATCGGCCCCGGCGCCGCGCTCCAGGCGCTGGGCATCCCCGTCGCGATCGACCGCGCGGGGGTGGGGCAGAACCTGCGCGACCATCCGACGCTCACCTTCTGCCAATATCTGCCGGCGGGCCTGCGCCTGCCCATGTCCTATCGCCGCGCCAGTGTCCTCGCCATGCGCTATTCCTCCGGCGGTCCGGGCGGTGTGCCGTCGGACATGTATCTCACCGCATCGGCGCGGGCGGGCTGGCACGCGCTGGGCCAGCGGCTGGGGCTCTATTTCCTGTGGTGCAACCAGCCCTATTCCTCCGGCAGCCTGCGCCTGACCGCACCGGGCGCGGACACCTATCCGGCCGTCGACCTCAATCTCTTGTCCGACCCACGCGATCTCGGGCGGATGATCGACGGGGTCCGGCGCCTCGCCGGCCTGGTGGTGCATCCGGCGCTCAATGCCAATCCTGACGATTTCTTCCCCGCCGCTTTCTCCCCGCGCATCAAGCGGCTGAGCACGGTGTCGCCCGCCAATGCCGCGATCACCGCGGTCTTGGGCGCGATGCTGGACGTGCCGGCGGCGCTGCGCCGGCTGATCCTGCGGACCTTCATGATGAACGGCGTGTCGCTGGCCGAGATCCTGGCGGACGAGAGCCGGCTGGAGGCCTTCGTCCGCGCCAATGTGTTCGGCGTCTGGCATGCGAGCGGCACCTGCCGCATGGGCAATCCCGCCGATGCCCTGGCGGTGGTGGATCCGCACGGGCGGGTGATCGGCAGCGAAAACCTCTACGTCTCCGACGCCTCGGTGATGCCGCGCCTGCCCACGGCGAACACCAACATCCCGGTGATCATGATCGCCGAGAAGATCGCCGCGGGCCTGGTGTGAGGAGGGCGGCAGGCCGGATGGCCGGACCAACACCCGGCTCTTCCAAGTCTATGGGGCTTCGGCCGAGCGAGGTGCGAAGGTGTCTTCAAACCAGGTGATGAAGGCGCGGGCTTTCGCCGTCGGCAGTCTGCCGCTCGGATAGATCGCCCACAGGTCGGCGTGCGGCAGCGTCCATTCGGTCAGCACCGGGACAATGCTGCCGCTGGCAAGTTCGGGCGCCATCATCCAGACTGAGCTTACGGCGACGCCAAGCCCCGCGATCACCGCTTCGCGCACCCCTTCGGCCGCGCTGAAGGACAGGCGGGTGGGAATGCGCACCACCGTCTCTGCCGTCCCGCGGCGAAACCGCCAGTCCTCCGCCACCAAGCCCTGCGTGTAGACAATGGCGGTGTGGTCGAGGAGATCATGGGGCGCGGCGGGTCTGCCCATGCGCGCCAGATATGCGGGGCTCGCCACCACATGGCGGTCGCAGGTGGCGAGTTTTCGTGCCGTCAGGCTGGAGTCCGGCAGCTCCCCCGCACGCAGAGCCACATCAATACTCTCTTCCATCAAATCGATGTAGCGATCGTCCATGACGAAATCGACGCGAAGATTGGGATGGGCGTCCAAGAACGCGCCGATTTTCGGCGCAATGTGCAACCGTGCGAAGGTCACGGACACACACACGCGCAGTCGGCCATCCAGCCCCTTGCTCAAGCCTCTCGCCGCGGTCTCCGCTTCATCGGCTTCCGCGACGGCGCGGCGTGCGCGCTCATAAAAGGCCTGGCCCGCTTCGGTGGGGTGCAGTTGCCGCGTGGAGCGTACGAGCAGTCGCACCTGGAGGCGCTCCTCCAATGCCGCGACCAGTTTCGACACCGCCGGTTGCCCGATCCGCACATCGCGCGCGGCGGCCGAGAACGAGCCGGTCTCGACGACACGGACGAAGACTTCCATCGCGTGCAAGCGATCCATGGGCGCGCCATTAATTCCAGATAGGAATATATTTTATCACCTCAGCCTTACTTCTTCAAGATTCAGGAATGGCGCATTTGGGCCGCACGGCAGCGAACCTGCTGAACCGGTGCGGAGAAACTCCATGTCTTTCCAGGAAACTTTCGCGAAGATCGCGCAGTCGGGTCTGCCGCTGCAAGGCAAGCTCGATGCGTTCAAAATCGAATTCGATACCCGCCTCGCCCCCCCGGCGGCCGTCGAAGCCCTGCATCGCTCGGTCGACGAACTGATCGCGTCGGGCGCACCGGATCGCGCCCTGAAGGTCGGTGACGTGGCGCCGGCGTTCACCCTTCCTGACCCTGACGGCCATCCGGTCTCCCTCACAGCGCTCCTCGCCAATGGCCCGCTCGTGCTCACCTTCTATCGCGGCGTCTGGTGTCCGTACTGCAACTTCGAGCTCACCGCGCTCGAAGCCGCCCGCTCGGAGATCGAGGCGCGGGGGGCGAGCTTGGTCGCGATCTCCCAGCAGTTGGCGCCCAACAGCCGCAAATCGCAGCGCCAGAACGGGCTCGGCTTTCCGATCCTCGGCGATCATGGCGGCGCAGTCGCCGCCCAGTTCGGCTTGCGCTGGACGTTGCCGGAGTATCTGCGCGTGGCCCACAGGGCGCTCGGCGCCGACCTGCCGCAGTTCAACGGCGAGGACAGCTGGACCCTGCCGATGAATGCGCGCTACGTCATCGCTCAGGATGGCACGATCGCTTATGCCGAGGTGAACGCCGACTACACGCGCCGCCCCGAGCCTTCGTCGGTCTTCCCGGTTCTTGAGCGCTTGGGGCACCGGCAAGGCGCCTGATTGCCTGCGGCCATCCGCCCGCCGGATCGTCGGCTGATCTTCCCGCGTCTTGCGGGACCCCGGCGGTCGCTGTGCGCCTGTCAGGGACCTGTGTGGCGGGTGCACGGCGGCCGGTGTCTCCGGCGGCGGTCAAGTGGCGGCGGTGGACCGGTCACGGCCCACCGCCGTTTTGCCTTTCCGGTGGCGCCGGCACTGGGTCTGCACGAGACGGGGCCGTGCCGGTGCGTGAGACAGCCTGCACCCCGCGCACCGGCGCCGATGCGGCGTCCGGTCCAAAAGCTGCCCCGCGCGCAGTGGGGCGCTCGTGCGGGCCACGATCACGCAGTCCGATCACGGCCCTCACATGAAATCATTGATTTAAAAGAGAAATGGTGCCGCTTGAGGGATTCGAACCCCCGACCCCCTCATTACGAATGAGGTGCTCTACCAGCTGAGCTAAAGCGGCACGGCAGCCTTGCGGTGCGTTTGCGCTCACCGCCGCCCATCCGGAGAACCGTCGGCTGGTCAGCCATAAGGTCCCTGGCCCGGACGCACATGCGTCGAACGTGCGCCTCTCATACGGAAGAGACCGCCGACTTTCAAGGGTGCTGGCACGTGGGCGAAAGCGGAATCCGCCATGGCGGTCCGGCGCCGGCGGGTCGGCCGCCGGATGAGGTCGGCCCGCGGCGCGCTAGCCGCTTGCCCCGGACGGCGGTGGCAGGTACCGGTGGGGGATGACCGCCGAGGATCAAAAAGCCGCGCGCCTAGCTGCGGCGCTGCGGGCGAATCTCGCCAAACGCAAGGCCCAGAGCCGGGCCCGGGCGGTGGCGGCGCCTGGAGACGTCGTGCCTGGACAGGACGGACCTGGCGATGTGGTGTCGGGGGATGCCGTGCCGGGGGATGCCTCCGGGTCCGCAGCCGCGGGCGATGCTGCCAGCCTGGCCGAGGCCGCGCGCGAGGGGACCGCACCGGGCGACACGGATCCTCGCTAAGCCGGGAGCGTGGTCCCGGAAACGCCCCCCGCCACCGCCGACGCCAGGGCGAAACCGTGCCAAGGCCCGGCCCGCGCCATCAGCGGCGCCGGGGCGCACGCATCCTTGCGGGGCGCTCTCATCCCTGCGGCGGCTGGCGCGGCGGCGGGGTGAAGAGAGGAAGCGTTAACATCATTGGCACGTTGTCGCAGCGGCAGGGCAGGGCCCTGGTGGGCGCTGCCGGGGGCCACATTGTGCCCAGGCGCGAGCCGGGATAGATCTGCTCTCTTATGCGTGCCGCTGCGCAAGAGTCGCCCTTAGGGGTGACGCGCGCGGCATTTCGCGGAGCGGGGTGGGCGCGGGGGCGCGACCAACGGCATGGGCGCCCCTGGCGCCATGCGGAACCGAGGAACGGTGACTAGATGGACAAGATTCGCATCGTCGGCGGGCAGCCCCTGAACGGCACCATTCCCATCTCCGGGGCCAAGAATGCCGCGCTGCCGCTGATGATCGCCGCGCTGCTCAGCGAGGAGAAGCTGGTGCTGGAGAATGTGCCGCGCCTGGCGGACGTGGCGCTGCTGCAGCGCATTCTCGGCAACCACGGGGTGGACATCACCGTCAATGGCAAGCGCAACGGGGATGATCCCCATGCCGGCCAGACCATGGAGATCGACGCCCGGGTCATCGTGGACACCACCGCGCCCTATGATCTGGTCTCGCGCATGCGGGCCAGCTTCTGGGTGGTGGGGCCGCTGCTGGCGCGCATCGGCGAGGCGCGGGTGTCGCTGCCCGGCGGCTGCGCCATCGGCACCCGGCCGGTGGATTTCCATCTGGATGCCCTGCGGGCGCTGGGCGCCGAGATCGAGATCGATGCGGGCTATGTGGTGGCCCGCGTGGGCCACGGCCTGCAGGGCGCGCGCATTTCCTTCCCCAAGGTCTCGGTGGGCGCCACCCATACGGCGCTGATGGCCGCCAGCCTCGCCAAGGGCGAGAGCGTGATCGAGAACGCCGCCCGCGAGCCCGAGATCGTCGATCTGGCGGATTGCCTCATCAAGATGGGCGCGCGCATTTCGGGGGCCGGCACCTCGACCATCCATGTGGATGGCGTGCCGCGGCTGCGCGGGGCCCGCCATTCCGTGCTGCCGGACCGCATCGAGACCGGCACCTATGCCATGGCGGTGGCCATGGCCGGCGGCGACGTGATGCTGGCCGGCGCGCAGCCGGATCTGCTGGAGACCCCGCTGGAGGTGCTGCGGGCGGCGGGCGCCGAGGTGGACGTGACCAATGAGGGCATCCGCGTGCGCCGCAACGGCGCCGGGCTGTTTCCCGTGGATGTGTCCACCGCCCCCTATCCGGGCTTTCCCACCGACCTTCAGGCGCAATTGATGGCGCTGATGACCCGGGCCAACGGCCGCTCGCGCATCACCGAGACCATTTTCGAGAATCGCTTCATGCATGTGCAGGAGCTGGCCCGCCTCGGCGCCCACATCCATCTGGAGGGCGACACCGCGGTGGTGGACGGCAACGACCGTCTCACCGGCGCCCCCGTCATGGCCACCGACCTGCGCGCCTCGGTGTCGCTGGTGATCGCGGGCCTGGCAGCGGAAGGCGAGACCATGGTGCAGCGGGTCTATCATCTGGACCGCGGCTTCGAGCGGCTGGAAGAAAAGCTCTCGCGCTGTGGCGCCCAGATCGAGCGCATCAGCGGTTGATTCCACCGTCCTCCCGGCCGGTGGCGCAACATTCCGCCGCCGGCCCTGGAAAGCGTGGCCATTCGCGGCCGCGTTCCGGGCAAAGCCTTGCGAGCACGTCCCAGCGTCGCTATCTGCCAGTCTGAGCAGAAAAAGGAGTGTCAGCTCATGGACGAGCTCAAGCTCTTCGCCCTGGACGATGAGGATCTGGCCGTGATTTCGGCCCATCTCCAGGACGCGGTGGTCAAGGTGGACGACATGGGCTTCGTGCCCAAGGCGCAGCGCTTTGCGCTGTTGCTCAATCGCTTCGACTGGGACCAGAAGGAAACTGCCCAGGAACTGGTGCGGCGGCGCGCCGGCCTGCATTTCGAGCGGGTGCAGTCGGTGAAGATCCGCGGCTTCGATCCGGCAGCGAAAGACACGGTGCTGAACCTGCTGGCCATCACCTTCGACCCCGTGGAAGCCCCCTCCGGCCATCTGCAACTGACGTTTTCCGGCGGCGCCGAGATCCGCCTGGAGGTGGAATGCATCGAGGCGGGCCTGGCTGATCTGGGACCGGCCTGGGGCTGCACCCACGTGCCCCAGCACAAGGACACCGCCGCCTGAGGCGCGGGCGTGGAGCCGAGGCGGCCGGCCCATCAGTGGCGCCGGACGGTGGTCCGCCCCGGCCTGCGCGCTGACGATCGACGCGGCCGGCGCACCCAGGTGTTGCATTGTGCGGGGCTCCGGCTCTAGGAAACCGCATGCCCATCCGCCTCGATACCCAATCCGCCACTTTCCCCGATGCCTTCCGCGCCTTCCTTGATGGCAAGCGTGAAGCCGCGCCGGACGTTGCCGCCACCGTGGCCGACATCATCGCCGCCGTCCGGGCGCGCGGGGATGCGGCCTTGGTGGAACTGTCGCGCACCTATGACCGGGTGGATCTCACCGGCCGCATCCAGGTGGCCGAGCACGAGATCGACGCCGCGCTGGCGGAAGTGCCGGCGGAGACCCTGGCCGCTTTGGAATTCGCCAAGGCCCGCATCGAGGCCCATCACGCCCGGCAACTGCCGCAGGACGAGCGCTACGTGGACCCGGTGGGCGTTGAACTGGGCCAGCGCTGGACCCCGGTGGATGCGGTGGGCCTCTATGTGCCCGGCGGCACCGCCGCTTATCCCTCCTCGGTGCTGATGAATGCGGTGCCGGCGAAGGTGGCCGGCGTGCCGCGCATCGCCATGGTGGTGCCGTCCCCCGATGGGGTGATCGCCCCTCTGGTGCTGGCGGCGGCCCGGCTGGCGGGCGTCAACGAGGTCTATCGGGTGGGCGGGGCGCAGGCGGTGGCCGCGCTCGCCTATGGCACCGCCACCATCGCCCCGGTGGACAAGATCGTCGGCCCCGGCAATGCCTATGTGGCGGCGGCGAAAAGGCAGGTGTTCGGCAAGGTGGGCATCGACATGATCGCCGGCCCCTCCGAAGTGCTGATCCTGGCGGACGGCACCGCCAATCCCGCCTGGATTGCCGCCGATCTCCTGGCCCAGGCCGAGCACGATGCCGCCGCGCAATCCATCCTGGTCACCGAATCCGCCGAGCTGGCGGATGCGGTGGAGCGGGCCGTGGAGGCGCAGCTCGCCACCCTGCCGCGCAAGGACATCGCGGCCGCCTCCTGGCGCGACCATGGGGCGATCATCCTGGTGCGGGCCATCGATGAGGCGCCGGCGCTGATTGACAAGGTGGCCCCGGAGCATCTGGAGATCCATTGCGCCGATGCGGACCGGCTGGCGGGGCGGATCCGGCACGCGGGGGCGATTTTCATCGGCCCCTATACACCGGAGGCCATTGGCGATTACGTGGGAGGCACCAACCATGTGCTGCCCACCGCCCGGTCGGCGCGTTTCTCCTCCGGCCTCGGCGTGTATGATTTCATGAAGCGCACGTCGATCCTGAAGTGCAGCGCGGACTCCCTGCGGCAGATCGGGCCGGCGGCGGTGCGCCTGGCCACCGTCGAGCGCCTGGAGGCGCACGGACGCTCCATTCTGATTCGCACCAACGCCGGCCAACCGGACGCCTGACCTGCCATGACCGACATCCCGCCCCACCACCGTCTCAGCGCCGTCACCCTCGACGAAGCCTCCATCGGACGGTCCGGGGCGGATGTAGAGCATGAGCGCGCCACCGCCATCTATGACCTGCTGGAGGACAATCGCTTCACCCCCGTGGGCGATCCGGGGGCGGGGCCGTATTTGCTGCACATCGGGCTGGCCGACAATCGCCTGGTGCTGGACATCAAGCGCGAGGCCGGGGACCAGGTGGTGCAGCACCATCTCTCCCTTACCCCCTTCCGCAAGGTGGTGAAGGACTATTTCCTGGTGTGCGAGAGCTATTACGCCGCCATCCGCACCGCCTCGCCCACCCAGATCGAGGCCATCGACATGGGCCGGCGCGGCCTGCACAACGAGGGCTCCACGCTGCTGCAGGAGCGGCTGAAGGACAAGATCGACGTGGATTTCGACACCGCCCGTCGCTTGTTTACTCTGATCTGCGCGTTGCACTGGAAAGGGTGACGCGGATGGATCCTTCGGCGCTGCCGGAGCGCGCGGTTCGTCCGCAGTCCGTGCTGTTTCTGTGCGGGCAGAATGTGGTGCGCTCGGTGATGGCGGCGGCGCTCACCAAGCATCTGTTCGGCAAATCGCTCTATGTCATGTCAGCCGGGGTGATTGCCGGCGAGGTGGACCCCTTCGTCGCCGCAGTGATGGAGGAGGACGGCCTCGACGTGTCGCGGCACAAGCCGCGAACCTTGGAGGATCTGGAGGAATATGAGGGGCTGGGCTTCGACCTCGTCATCTCTCTGGCCCCGGACGCCCACCATCTGGCCCTGGAGGCCACCCGCACCAACGCCCTCACCGTCGAATACTGGCCCACCCCGGACCCGACGCTGGAAACCGGCAATCGGGAGCAGCGCATGGCCGCCTATCGCAATGTGCGCGATGAGCTGGAGCAGCGCATTCGCGGCCGCTTTCGCCAGAGCGGCCGCAGCGCCGGCGCGGGCGCCGGCTGATCGGCTGACGCTTACTTCAGCTCGCCGAGGCCCTTCAGCAGCGCGGCATTGAAGCGGTCCGGCGCCTGGATCTGCGGCGCATGGCCGAGATCGGGAAAGGTCACCAGCTTGGCGCCGGGGATGGCGGCGGCGGTGGCGGGGCCGAGCTTGGCATATTGGCCCACGTGCTGCTGCACCTCGGGGGGCGCGGCATCCTTGCCGATGGCGGTGGTGTCCCTTTCCCCCACCAGCAGCAAGGTCGGGGTGCGAATGTCCCCCAGCTCATGCACCACCGGCTGGGTGAACACCATGTCCGAGGTGAGCGCCTGGTCCCAGGCCACCAAGGTCTTGCCTTCCCCGGCATACATGCCCGCCAGCATGGCCACCCAGCGGTCATACTCCGGCTTCCAGGTGCCGGCGTAATAGGTCTTCTTCTGATACGCCTTGAGGCTGTCGAAACTGGTGCGCAGTTCGCCCGCATACCATTGGTCCACCGTGCGCGGCGGGATGCCGGCGGCGCGCCAGTCTTCCAGCCCGATGGGATTGACCAGCACCAGACCCGACAGGCCGTCGGGGAAGGACAGGGCATAGCGCATGGCCAGCATGCCACCCATGGAGTGGCCGAGCACGATGGGCTTGTCGACCCCCAGGCGATCCAGCAGCGCCTTGGTGTTGGCGGCCAGCTGGTACAGGGAGAACTGGTAGCCCTGGGGCTTGGAGGATTTGCAGAAGCCGATCTGGTCCGGCACCACCACCCGATAGCCGGCGGCGGACAGCGGGGCGATCACGCCCTCCCAGGTGGCCGCGCAGAAATTCTTGCCGTGCAGAAGCACCACGGTGCGCCCGTTGGGCTGCGCCGGCTTCACATCCATATAGGCCATGTGGACCGGCTTGCGCTGGGACATGAAGTCGAACCGCTGGACCTCGTAGGGATAGTCGAACTCCTGCAACTCCGGGCCGTACGGCTTCACCGCCGGGGCCGCGGCAGCGGCGTCGGTGGCGGGCGGGGCTGCCGGCGCGGCGGGTGCCTGCGCCGTCGCGGGGGCCGCGAGGCTGACGAGACTTGCCAGCACCATCCCTGCCAGGACTGTCGCGCGCATGGGAGCCTTTCCGGTTTGAAGGGGAGGGGGCCGCGGCAGGCGACCGGGCGGGTGAGCGGCGGGTCCGTTCGGCCAAACCCACCAAACCTACGATGGTCGCAGCCCAAGATCGGGGCAAGATGAGAATGGGGCGTTTCCACGCGCCGACCTTTCGGTTAGCGTGCCGCGCGCGCCCGCCCTTGCTGGCGCCGCCCCTGTTTCTAGGCCAGTTTGAGGTGACGCAGACGTGAACGACCGGGTCCAGCTCGTGCTCGCCTCGGGGTCTCCCCGACGGCTCGCTCTGCTCAACCAAGCCGGCATCGAACCGGACCTCCTGATGCCCGCCGACGTGGACGAGACGCCCGAGCGCGGCGAACTCGCCCGCCGCCTGGCCCTGCGCCTGGCGCAGCAGAAGGGCGAGCTGGTGGCGCAGCGGGCGCGGGAGGCCAATATCCCGGCCATCGTTCTGGCCGCCGACACCGTGGTGGCGGTGGGCCGGCGCATCCTGCCCAAGCCGGAACTCCAGGATGAGGCGGAAGCCTGCCTGCGCCTGTTGTCCGGACGCGCCCACCGGGTGTTCACCGGGGTGTGCGTCGTCTCCGCCAAGGGCCGCACGCGCACCCGCCTGGTGGAAACGCGGCTGCGCTTCAAGCGGTTGTCCCATGACGATATCGCGGCCTATCTCGCCTGCGGCGAATGGCGCGGCAAGGCCGGTGGCTATGCCATCCAGGGCATTGCCGGCGGCTTCGTGGTGAAGCTGTCGGGCTCTTATTCGGGCGTGGTCGGGCTGCCGCTGGCGGAGACGGTGGCGCTGCTGGCGGGCGAAGGCTATCCGGTGCGCGCCGGCTGGGTGGAGCGCGCCGCATGAGCGGGGCCGACGACACCCCACGCCCGTTCGTGGCCAAGCCCTGCGCCATCTGCGGCAAGCCGTCCACGGAGCGCTACCGCCCGTTCTGCTCCAAGCGCTGCGCCGACGTGGATCTCAACCGCTGGCTCACCGGCGCCTATGCCATACCCGGCGCCGAGGTGGAGGACGAGGACGGCGAGGTTCCCCCGCCGCCCCGCGACCCGCGTTTCCCGTAGGGGCATCGCTTCCGGGCCGATGGGTGTTGCCTTGAGCGGGGCCGCAGGGCAGGAAGACTGAGGCCGGGCGAACGGCGCCGCCGCCGCGCCCGTGTCACCCGCTGAGGAGTGTGCTCGTCGTGACCTCATTGCCCCGCGCCAATTCCACCGCCCACTGGCAGCATCTGGACGCCGCGCACCATCTGCACCCGTTCACCGACACCAAGGCGCTGAATGCGGAAGGGGTCCGCGTCATCACGCGGGCGGAGGGGGCCTACATCTTCGATTCCGAGGGCCACAAGATCCTCGACGGCATGTCGGGCCTGTGGTGCTCGGCGGTGGGGCACGGCCGCGGCGCCATCGTGGACGCCATTGCCGACCAGTTGCGACAGCTGGACTATTACAACACCTTCTTCAAGACCACCCATCCGGGCGCTGTGGAACTGAGCGCCGCCATCGCCCGCGTGGCGCCGGCCGGCATGGAGCATGTCTTCTTCACCTCCGGCGGCTCGGAGGCGGTGGATACGGTGATCCGCATGGTGCGCCATTATTGGGCGAGCGTGGGTCAGCCGAACAAGACGGTCTTCGTGGCGCGGCACAACGCCTATCACGGCTCCACCATGGGCGGCGCCTCGCTGGGCGGCATGGCGCCAATGCATGCTCAGGGCGGCCTGCCCATTCCCGGCATCGTTCGGGCGGCGCAGCCGTATTGGTGGGCGGAGGGCGGCGACCTGTCGCCGGAGGACTTCGGCCTGAAGGCGGCGCAGGACGTGGCGCGCGCCATCGACGAAGCCGGCGCGGAAAATGTCGCCGCCTTCATCGGCGAGCCGATCCAGGGCGCGGGCGGCGTCATCATTCCCCCCGCCACCTATTGGCCCGAGGTGCAGAAGATCTGCCGCGACCGCGATGTGCTGCTGGTCTCCGACGAGGTGATCTGCGGCTTCGGCCGCACCGGTGAATGGTTCGGCTGCCAATATATGGGCTTCGAGCCGGACCTCATCACCTTCGCCAAGGGGGTGACGGCCGGCTATTTCCCGTTGGGCGGGGTGATCGTGGGCGAGCGCGTCGCCCGCGGGCTGATCGACCATGGCGGCGACTTCAACCACGGCTTCACCTATTCCGGCCATCCCGGCGGCTGCGCGGCGGCGCTGGCGACGCTGAAGATCATGGAGCAGGAAGACCTGGTGGCGCGGGTGAAATGCGACATCGGCCCCTATCTCCAGGCGCCCTGGCGGGCGCTGGCGGCGCATCCTCTGGTGGGGGAGGCCCGCATGGTAGGCCTGATCGGGGCACTGGAACTGACCCCGCACAAGGACAGCCGCGCCAAGTTCGCCGCCGAGGAGGGCACGGTGGGGATGATCGCCCGCGACATCTCGTTCCGAGAGGGGCTGGTGATGCGGGCGGTGCGCGACAGCCTGATTCTCGCGCCGCCCTTCACGCTGACCAAAGGCGAGGCCGATGCCTTGATCGCCACCGTGGGGCGGGTGCTCGATGCGACGCTGGCGGAGGTGAAACGCCGCGGCCTGTGGCACACCGCTCCGGATTTCACCTAAAGCAACGGCGGGCCGCTTGCGGCCAAGGTCAAGCCAACGTGCAGTAGTCGGACAGCTGGCAAAAGAGTTTAAAATGTGACGCTGACGCTTCTACGCTGCGAGATCTTTTCGCGCAGAGTTGATCGTCTGGGGAACGAAGGCGTGGCCGCAACGTTGGATGCATGGTTCGATCATCACAGGAGATGGATCATGCGAAATCGTCTACTTGCTTCGGCTTTTGCGTTGGCGTTGTTGTCGCCGGCGGCTGCGTTTGCTCAGGCCTCCACGGCCACGGGCGCCGTGGGCGGAGCGGCCGTGGGTGCCGTGGTCGGCGGTCCGGTCGGGGCTGTGATCGGCGGCGTGGCCGGTGCCAGCATCGGCGCGGCGAACGAGCCCCCGGCGGAAGTGCGGTCCTATGTGGTCCGCGAGCGTCAGCCGTCGGTGCGCCTGGAGCGCGAAGTGGTGGTGGGTGAGCCCCTGCCGCAGGATGTCCGCGTCTACACGATCCCGGACAACAGCAATTACGAATATACGGTGGTGAATGACCGCCGGGTGATCATCGATCCGCGCACCCGCAAGGTGATTCAGATCGTCGAGTGACCTGACGCGGGCGGCGAGAGCCGACCGCAAAGGGGGCCTGTGCCCCATTGCCTGTCTGGCGCGCCCCTTCGGATCCGATCCGAAGGGGCGCGCCCGAGCATCAGCCCGGCGCCGTTTCGCTGAAGCCCGCGCAGCGCGCCGGGAAAGCCGCGAACCAGGCCACCAGCGCCGGATGCGCCGCGCGCCAGGTGCCGCCCAGGCGGAAATCCAGATAGCCCAGCGCACAGCCAAGCGCGATGTCGCCGCTGGTGGGGGACCGCTCCGGCGGCGGGGCCGCTTCCAATTCCGCTAGTGCCCGATCGACCTTGCCGGCCTGAATGTCCAGCCAGGACTGCACCACCTTGTCCTCCGGCCGGTAGCGACGCTCATAGACCTGCAGCAGCGCCGCATCCATGATGCCGTCGGCCAGGGCCTCCAGCCGCATCGCTTCAAAGCGGCCTTCGGTGTCGGTGGGAATCAGGCGGTGGCCGCCGGCCACATGGTCGAGATAGGTCACGATCACCGACGAATCGAACAGAGCCGGGCCGTCCTCCCGCAGCAGGATGGGGATCTTGCCCAGCGGGTTCTGCTGCCGGAGCGTATCGTTCGCGTCCATGGTATCGGCCAGTTCCAGCTCCAGCGGCAGGTCGAGCACGGCGGCCGCGACGCGCACCTTGCGCGCGAACGGGGAAAACGGCGAGTAACGCAGGCGCATGGGAAGCCTCGCAGGCAGGAGAACGCCTCCTCACCTACGGCGGTTCGCCCGCCGGGAAAAGCCCCGATTGCGCCGACCCGTCCTCAGATGCCGGGCACCAGCCAGGACACCCGCACCCGCCCCTTGCCGTCGCGGGCCATGATGGGGGCCAACGCGGTGAGAATGGTGCGCATGTCGTCCGCCAGGGTGAAGGGCGGATTGACGATGATGAGGCCGCTGCCGGAGAGCTGATCCTGCGAGCGCACCTCGGCGAAATCCATCTCCACCTTCAGCGTCTTGGGCAGGCCCAGGCGCGCCACGTCGCGCCGGAACGCATCCACCGCCATGAGGTTCTTGATGGGGTACCACAGCATGAAAGTGCCGGTGGCGAAGCGCTCATAGGCCATGCGCAACGCGGCGATCATGCGCTCGAATTCGCCCGCCTCCTCGAACGGCGGGTCGATGAGCAGCAGGCCGCGGCGCTCGCGCGGCGGCAGATGGGCGCCCACCGCATGCCAGCCGTCCTGCAGCAGCACCTTGGCGCGGGGATCCTCGCCGACGAACTTGTCGAGCTTCAGCCGCTCCTCGCGGTTCAGTTCGCAGAACAGGAAGCGGTCCTGCGGCCGCCCCAGCGCCAGCGCCAAGGCCGGCGAGCCGGGATAGCGCTTGGGGCCGGCATGGGTGCGCAACTGGCGCACCGCGTCGAGATAAGGCGCCAGCAATGCGGCGGCAGGCGCCGGGAGATCGGCGGCCAGCACCCGCTCGATGCCGGCGTCCGCCTCGCCGGTGCGCAGGGCCGAGGTGCCCGCCAGATCGTAGAGACCTGAGCCTGCATGGGTGTCCACCACCCGGTAGGCATTGTCCTTCTTGGCGAAATAGGTCAGCACCCGCGCCAGCGCAGCATGCTTCATGACGTCTGCCGGATTGCCGGCGTGAAAGGCGTGGCGATAGTTCATGCTGCGTCTTGAACGGGCGCCGCCGTCAACGCAAGGGGGGAACCGCCAGCCGGCGGTTCGCCGGACAACTGGCGGCGTTCACCTGCGGGCAGGCGCGGAAGGCCAGATCCTTGGTGAGGCACACTCGCACCTCGCGCAGGCGGGTGCGGTCGCAGTCCACCGCGATCATGTCCGCAGCCAGCCCTGGATTGTCGGCCTGGAAGGCGGTCTCCACTTCCGCGGCCGAGACCATGCGATAGTCGGTGGGGTCCACATAGCTGGGCGGGATCACCACCTTGCCGCGCGCCGTCCGCACCAGATCGAAATAATCGGGTGGGGCGAGGCCCGAGCAGGTGCCGTGCTTGGCCCATTCATGGGTGACCAGCGCCGGGCTCGGCATCAGGTCCAGCTGGGCGCGCACCAGATCCTGCGACAGGCGGGGCGCTGGGCGCTGGCAGGCATCCGGATAGCCGCGCTCATATTGCGGCCACAGGCCGTGGACCACGAAGGCGAAGGGGCGGGGGCCGCCGCATTGCAGCCCGTCCGGCCGGTCGCGGGTGGCGCAATAGGACGGGGACCAGGACAAGGAGAGGACGTAGAAGTCGAACTGGCCGGGCACATCGCGCCCCGGCCCGTTCTGCTGCGCCTGCGCCCCGCATATCGCTGCCAGAACCAGCAGGATCGCGGCGCAGGCGCGCCGCATCAGGGCTGGGCCATCTTGCAGTTGGGCGCGTAGGCGAATTCGCGATCATAGGCCGCGATGCACCATTCTACGCCCCAGGTGAAGCCCTGGAAGCCGCCGTCTTCGATGATGGAATAATACAGCGTCTGGCGCTTGGAATCGGTGGTGATGATGGTGGCGCGGCAATAGCGACGCGGCACGAAGCCTTCACCCCAGGGCTTGAACGCGATCTCGTGCACGTCGGAATAGCTGACGATGTTGGCGGCGTTCTTCCAATACATCCGCTCGGTTTCGGCGAAGTGATTGGAGACCGTGCCCAGCGCCAGCGGCTCGGTGCAGGCGGGGATGTCGCCGCTGAACTTGTCGTTGGGCAGCCAGAAGTTCTTTTCCAGCCAGTTGGCCGCGTGAGCCGGAGCCACGAGGGAGGCCATCATGAGCGCTGCCATGCTGGCCCTTGCCCATGCTTTGCGCGCCGTCCAACCCATGTCCATCTCCCACACCCAACATAACGGGCGGACGATGGCTCCGGGCCGCACGGCGGTCAAGCGCAGCCGTGCAACACTTGGCGAGAAAACATCGCAGGAGGCCGGTATGACGCAGCGTCATTGGCGCCGCGGCGGACCCCCTGCCGCGCCGGGCGCGACAGGAGAGGCCTCCGGCATCACATCCAGAGCTTCTCGCTCTTCAGGGCCGGGTCGCTATAGAGGTCGGCAACGAATTCGCCATAGCCATTATAGAGCAGCGTCGGGCGACGCTCGCCGGTGGCGATGTCCTTTTCCGTAGCCTGGCTCCAACGGGGATGCGGCACCTGCGGGTTCACATTGGCCCAGAAGCCATATTCCGCGCCCTGCGCCACTTCCCAGAAGCTCTTCGGCCGCTGCTCGACGAAGCTGAACTTGACGATCGCCTTGATGGACTTGAAGCCATATTTCCACGGCGTGGCCAGGCGCAGCGGCGCCCCGAACTGGTTGGGAGCCGGCTTGCCATAGATGCCGGTCACCAAAAACGCCATCTCGTTGCGGGCTTCCGCCATGGTCAGCCCCTCGATATAGGGCCAGGGATAGAATCGGCCGGACTGGCCGGGGGCCACTTCGCGATCCAGAAACGTCTCCATGCGCACATATTTGGCGCTGCCAAGGGGGCGGGCATAGTCCACCAGCGCCTTCATGGGAAAGCCGCTCCACGGCACCGCCATGGACCAGGCTTCCACGCAACGGTGGCGATAGACCCGCTCCTCCAGCGGCATGGCTTTGAGCAGATCATCGATGCCCACCTGCATGGGCTTTTCCACCAGCCCGTCGATGGTCACCACCCAGGGGCGGCGCTTCAGCTTGGCGGCCGCTTTCGCGACATCGTAATTGGTGCCGAACTCGTAGTAATTGTTGACGGAATTGGCCGCCGTCTCCGGCGTCTCCGGGCGATCCAGCGTGTAGCGGGGATTGCGCGCCACAGGATAGAGGCCGGCGGAGGGATCGGGCGCATCGGCAGCCCGCTGGGCGAGGGCGGCCCCCGGAAGAACGCCGGCACCGATCAGGCCGGCGCCCGCCCCGAGCAGGGCGCGCCGCGACAGAAACACCGCCTCCGGGGTGGCCTCCCGGTCGGGGATTTCCCAGCCGCGTTTGGACTTGATGAGCATCGTGAACCCTCCGTTGCGGCGGAGCATCACGAAGCGGGACCGGCGGGGCAACTCAAACGCTTGTGTTCGCCGCTGGGCGACTCAGTGTTTGGGGGCCGTCGTGGTGTGCAGGGTCAGCCCGGCGGCGGCAAAGGAGATGCTCAGCCCCGAATCGGATGACACGCTGAGCGGCTGGAGCGCGATGCCGGAGGCGGCATCCTTGGCCATCAGCACATTGGCGGAAAAGCCTGGCCCCAGAGCCGCCCCGCTGGTGAAGCCCACATAGTCGCCGGCCAGGGCACCCGGGCCCAATTGGCGCGTGGTGGCCAGCACCATCCAGATCATGCTGGCCTGGTCGGACACGCCGAAATCCAGGCCGACGCGGGAGAGGGTGCCGGAATAATAGTGATTCATGCCCCCGGCCGCTGAGCGAAATTCGCAGGCCACCGCGCGATTGGAGCCGAAGCCGTAGGCGGTGGCCATGTCGCCCCGACATTCCAGCAGACCGGCCTCCACCCGCGTGGCGGGCGCGGCGGCGGGTTCGGGTGCGGCGGGCGCCGCCGCCGGGGCTGGCTCCGCAGGGGACGTCACGGGCGCGGTGGCCGCTTGCGGTTGGGTCGTCGGCGTCTGCGCGGTCGCCGCGGGGTCGCTCTGCACCGGGGCGCGCGGCACCGCAGGCAGAATGCGCGTGACCCGGCCGGAGTCTTGCGCCCAGGCGGCGCCGGTCAGCGGGCAGACCAGCAAGGACATGATCAGGACGAGGCCCCGCCGCAGCAGCCCGACGGCGCTCGGGAGCGCGCGCGCGTCCAAGGCAGGGTCCAGGGGCGCCAAACCGGCACACGACACTGCCATCTCGGCGCATCGGGGCTTGGATGGGACGACGGTTGGGGAACGACGGTAGAGGATGCGCATGGACACCGTTACGATCAGAGCCCGCGGTCCGTGTCCGGACCGGGGTTCGGCGCTGCGGCCAGGTGTCGAGCCGGCGTCTGGCAGACACCGGCGGATCGCGATCCGCGCGGGGGAACCAGCGGGGCGGCTGGCTCCTCCCGAGGAATCCCCGCTCGCCGAAGCGAGCGGGGATTCTGCGATCAACGCGCGGTCAGGGTCAGGTCGGAAACGGTCAGGCCGACATTGAGGCCCGTGCCGCCTTCAACCGAAACCGGCTGCAGGGTGAAGGAGTTCTTGGAACCGCCCACCAGAGCGTTGGCACCCAGGCCCACGCCGACGGCGGCGTTCGCGGACGCGCCCACATACACGCCGGCCAGATCGCCGGGATTCACGCGGCGGGTCGGAGCCAGCACGCCCCACACCAGGGTCTGCTTGCCGCTCATGCCCACATCGAGGCCGAACCGGCGCACGACACCGGCGTAGCTGCCCCGCGCCACGCCCTTGACGGCGGGACGGAAGTTGCAGTCGAGCTGACGGACCGAACCGATGATGAAGCTGACATTGGGCTCCACGGTGCAGACCAGGGTGCCGACCTGGATCGACGCCGCAGACGCGGGCGCCGCGGCAAACCCAATTGAGGCACACGCGATCGCAGCGGCAATGCCGGACTTGATAAGAGTCTTCATAGTGACCTTCCTCCAAACGGGCCCAGAAGGGTGCCCACCCGGTTGCGGGTGGGCAAGCCTTAGCTCGGTCTCGACCGTTCGCCAACGCACCTTAGGGCCTCAAGTTCCGTTTCTATAGCGATTGGATCAACCCTGTCACACCAATGCACCGCAGAAGCGCTGGATGCGGCGGCAGGCCTCTTCCAGATCGGTGGTGGCGGTGGCGTAGGAGATGCGAAATGCCGGTCCCAGACCGAAGGCGGAGCCATGCACCACGGCGACGCCTTCGCTGTCCAACAGTTCGGTCGCGAAGTCCTCGTCGGTGGCGAGCACCTTGCCCGAGGGCGCGGTCTTGCCGATGGTGCCGGCGCAGGATGGGAACACGTAGAATGCGCCTTCGGGCTTGGGGCACTGCAGGCCCTTGGCCTGGTTGAGCATGGACACCACCAGGTCGCGGCGCTCCTTGAACACCGCATTATGCTCGGCGATGAAGTCCTGCGGCCCATCCAGCGCCTCGACCGCCGCCCACTGGGCGATGGAGGAGGGGTTCGAGGTGGACTGCGACTGCAAGGTGCCGATGGCCTTGATGAGGGCCTCGGGACCGGCGGCATAGCCGATGCGCCAGCCGGTCATGCAATAGGCCTTGGACACGCCGTTCATGGTCAGCGTGCGGTCATAGAGGCTGGGCTCCACCTGGGCCGGGGTGGCGAACTTGAAGTCGTCATAGACCAGGTGCTCGTACATGTCGTCGGTGAGGATCCACACATGGGGATGCCGCACCAGCACGTCGGTCAGGGCATTCAGCTCGTCCCAGCTGTAGGCGGCGCCGGACGGGTTGGAGGGGGAGTTGAAGATCAGCCACTTGGTCTTCGGGGTGATGGCGGCTTCCAGCACGTCGGGGCGCAACTTGAAGTTGTCCTCGATGGTGGTGGGGACGCTGACCGGCTTGCCGCCGCAGAATTCCACGATGTCCGGATAGCTGACCCAGAACGGGGCGGGAATCAGCACTTCGTCACCGGCATCCACGGTGGCGACCAGAGCATTGAACAGCACCTGCTTGCCGCCGGTGCCGACGGTCACCTGCGAGGGCTTGTAGTCGAGGCCATTGTCGCGCTTCAGCTTGCGGCAGATGGCGGCCTTCAGCTCGGGAATGCCGTCGACGGCCGTGTACTTGGTCTCGCCGCGGCGGATGGCGGCGATGGCCGCTTCCTTGATGTTGTCCGGGGTGTCGAAGTCCGGCTCACCGGCGCTGAGCGCGATGATGTCGCGCCCGCTGGCCTTCAGCTCCCGCGCTTTGTTGGAAATCGCGATGGTGGGAGAAGGCTTGATACGCTTCAGGGCGGACGAAAGAAGGCTCATGGCCGTAACGCTCCGGGCGCGTCGGGACGGGGCCGCAGCAGGGGCGGCAGGGTCGCGGACGCGATAGTGACACGAAATCCCACGTGGACCTCACCGGTACCACGGGGCGGGCGCGACACTAATGGAGCCGCCCGCGGGGAACAAGCAACGATCCGGAATGAATGGTCGCGGTGGTTTTGATGGACGGCCGCCTTGCGCCCGGATGGGGAGCGGACCATGTTCGCCCCGACCCTCAGGAAACCGCTGTGCTGACGCTCTATTCCACCCAATCGTCCGGGAATTCCTACAAGGTGCGGCTGCTGCTGGCCAAGCTGGGGCTGGCCTTCCGGAAGGTGGAAGTGGACATCTTCGCGGGGGAGAATCGCACCCCCGAATTCCTGCAGCGCAATCCGGAAGGCCGGGTGCCGCTGCTGGAGATCGAGAGCGGGCATGTGCTGGCCGAATCCAACGCCATCCTGTTCTATCTGGCGGAGGGCACCCCCTTCCTGCCGGCTGACGCGGTGGGCCGGGCGGAGACCCTGCGCTGGATGTTCTTCGAGCAGAACAATCATGAGCCCGGCATCGCCCAGGCGCGCTTCTGGCTGCGCCAGGTGCGCGGCGGGCGCGACCTGCGCACCCATGACGTGGATCGCTGGATGGAAGAGGGCTACGGCGCCTTGCGGGTGATGGAGCGCCATCTGACCCGGCGGGACTTCTTTGTCGGTGACATCCTGACCATTGCCGACATCGCCCTGTTTGCGCACACCGACATCGCCCATGAGGGCGATTTCGACCTGAGCGGCCTGCCCGCGGTGCGCCGGTGGCTGGACCGTGTGGTGGCACACAAGGGCCATGTGGACATGTCGTGGGAGCCGTCCGGGGCCGTGGCGGGTTCGTCGACGGGTCCGTTGACGGCCATGGGGCCTGTGAATTCCGGGATCAAGCTCTCGCCGGCGTGATCCCTGTCATCAAAGCGCCACAGTTGATCGCGGGTGCGACGCGGCGGTGCCACAATCTCATCGTGCCGCAGGTGCAACTTTTGAGGAGTCGAAGGAAACGATTCGCGCCCGTCCGCCGTTAGAGACGTGGGAATCCATCAGCGGCGGTGTGCCGCGTGTGAGAGTAGCGAGACGACGCATGTCCGAGTTTCGTGATTTCGAGCTTCAGCAGTTCGGCCCGTCCGTGGCAGACCCGCAAATGCTGGCCCGCGCGGTGAAGAAGCACAAATTGGGCGACGCAATGGCACAAATTGCCATCACCATCGTCTTGATGTTGGCCATTTGCGCTGTCACCTTCGTACTGAGCATGGACCGAGCCGCTGCGGCCGGTCTGCATGATCCGGAGGGAATTGTGGTGTCCACCTCGCTCATTGCCATTCTTGCGCTCGCGGCTGCGGCCGGCGCGGCGTTGCTGGCCCAGATGCGCCGGTCGCGCCCGGTCCTGGTTCCGGTTCGCGTGAGGACCCGCCGGGACCCCCGGCAGGGCTGACGTATCAGAACTTGTGAAAGATGAAGAAAGCGCCGCCGGCAATGAAAGCAAAGCCGACGGCGTGGTTCCAGCCCAACGGCTCTTTCAAGTACAGCACCGAGAATCCGGCGAAGACCAGTAGGGTGATGACTTCCTGCATGGTCTTGAGTTGTGCCGTCGAATAGGCTTCCGAGCCGAACCGGTTTGCTGGCACAGCCAAGCAATATTCGAAAAATGCGATGCCCCAGCTGGCCACGATGGCCAGGAGGAGAGGCGACGCCTTGTATTTGAGATGGCCATACCACGCGAAGGTCATGAAGACGTTCGACGCCACCAACAGCAGGATCGGCAGGACTGCGGGCACGAAATTGGGCATGGGCGCCTTCACCGGGACAGGGGGCAGGGGATCGACTGGCGATCGAGCGGAAGCACTTGGCGGGCGGATGTGGCAGCACGGAGGCTGGATCTTCCGTCGAAAACCGGCTTCAACGCGCGAGCCAGGAAAAAGTTTCAACCATTCTGGTGCCAATGGCGAATGGAGCCCCGCCTCCCATGCAGATGACCGGCATCCCCTTCGGAACCACCGACTGGTCCGCCATCCCCGCCACGGATCATGCAGGGGAAGTCGGCGTTGCCCAGTGGCGGACCCAGCATTTCGGCGACATTCGGGTGCGCATGGTGGACTACTCCCCAGGCTATGTGGCGGATCACTGGTGCGTGAAGGGCCACATCCTGCTGTGCCTGTCCGGCGCGCTTCACACCACCCTGGCAGATGGACGGGTCTTCACCCTGACCCCCGGCATGAGCTACCAAGTGGCCGATCAGGCGGAACCGCATCGCTCGCACACCGCCATCGGTGCCCGGCTGTTCATCGTCGACTAGTCCCGGCCTTAATCCCCAAACGTTGATGTCTGGAGGCGCGCATGAAGTCCCTGCTTGCGGCTGGTCTGCTCCTGGTGGCCGTGTCCGGCGCCGCAGGTGCCGCCAGCTTTGATCCGCCCTGGTATGACGCGGAATATAAGACCTGCGATCAGGACACCACGCCGGAAATCGTCGCCTGCGTCAGCGGCAAGGCGAAGGCGTGGCAGGGGCGTTTGGATGCGGCGCTGAAGTCCCTGTTGGCGAACCAGCGGCCGGCCCAGCAGGATCGCCTGAAGGCTGCGCAAAAGGCCTGGATGTCCTACCGTGATGCCAATTGCGCCTATTATGCCAACGGGGAAGGCACCATCGCCCGCATCGAGGCCGCGGAATGCCAGCGGGTTCTGACCCAGCAGCGGGCGCGCGAACTGGAGCAGGCGCTGCAGCCCTGATCTGCTGACGCCCTTCGGGATGGCAGAGACGGCGGCCAGGATGACTTCTCGCCGCCGGGTCCCTTCCCAGTCGGCGGTGTCAGCCCCATATTGCGAGCATGGCCAAAGCATCCCGTCCCGGTAAACTCGGTGAGCGCTCGCAGCGCGCTTTCGAGCCTGCGCCGTCCCAGCCCCTCGACCCTGCGCTCGCGAAATCCCTCGGTCTCCAGCCGGGAGATCTGGGGCTCGATTTTGCCTCGGGCGGGGAATCCGCCACCGTCATGGCCCTGTCGCGACTGATCGAGGGGGGCCGCCCGGAAGTGGACGGCCAGACCTGGACGCCGCACCGCCCGCCCCGCCCGGAGAAGAGCGAAGGTGGCATCGCCTTCCGGATCCAGAGCGAGTTCGAGCCGGCCGGCGACCAGCCGGCGGCCATCCGCG
This sequence comes from Azorhizobium sp., assembly GCA_965227945.1. Classification (GTDB taxonomy): domain Bacteria; phylum Pseudomonadota; class Alphaproteobacteria; order Rhizobiales; family Xanthobacteraceae; genus Azorhizobium. The sequence goes on from CBDDGQ010000006.1 coordinate 2,925,069, forward strand.
ATTTGACCGCCGCCGCGCGCGAGCATGAGCGCGATCAGGTGCTGCTGGGCGTCACCGGCTCGGGCAAGACCTTCACCATGGCCAAGGTGATCGAGACCCTGCAGCGGCCCGCCATCATCCTGGCGCCCAACAAGACGCTGGCGGCGCAGCTCTATGGCGAGTTCAAGAGCTTCTTTCCCGACAATGCGGTGGAGTATTTCGTATCTTACTACGATTACTACCAGCCGGAGGCCTACGTTCCGCGCACGGATACCTATATCGAGAAGGAATCTTCCATCAACGAGCAGATCGACCGCATGCGCCATGCGGCCACGCGCTCGCTGCTGGAACGGGACGACGTCATCATCGTCGCCTCGGTCTCCTGCATCTACGGTATCGGCTCGGTCGAGACCTACGCCTCCATGACCTTCAAGCTGGAGGTGGGGGAGCGCATCAACCAGCGCCAGTTGCTCGCCGATCTGGTGGCCCTGCAGTACAAGCGCATCCAGTCCGACTTCGGCCGCGGCACGTTCCGGGTGCGCGGCGACGTGGTGGAGATCTTCCCGGCCCATTATGAGGACCGCGCCTGGCGCATCTCGCTGTTCGGCGACGAGGTGGAGAGCATCGCCGAGTTCGATCCGCTCACCGGCCAAAAGACCGGCGACATGAAGAGCGTGAAGGTCTACGCCTCCTCGCATTATGTGACGCCGCGTCCGACGCTGATCCAGGCCATCACCGGCATCAAGGCCGAGCTGAAGATGCGCCTGGAAGAACTCTACAAGATGGGCCGCCTGCTGGAGGCCCAAAGGCTGGAGCAGCGCACCCGCTACGATCTGGAAATGATGGAGGCGACGGGCGCCTGCGCCGGCATCGAGAACTATTCGCGCTGGTTGACCGGCCGCAAGCCCGGCGAGCCGCCGCCGACCCTGTTCGAATATGTGCCGGACAATGCCTTGGTGTTCGTGGACGAGAGCCATGTCACCATTCCGCAGATCGGCGCCATGTATCGCGGCGACTTTCGCCGCAAGGCGACCCTGGCGGAATACGGCTTCCGCCTGCCGTCCTGCATGGACAACCGGCCCCTGCGGTTCGAGGAATGGGACGCCATGCGGCCGCAGACCATCTCGGTCTCCGCCACCCCCGGCCCGTGGGAACTGGACCGCACCGGCGGCGTGTTCGTGGAGCAGGTCATCCGCCCCACCGGCCTCATCGACCCGCCCGTGGACATCCGTCCCGCCCGCACCCAGGTGGACGATCTGCTGGGCGAAGTGCGGGCGGTGGCGGCCAAGGGGTATCGCAGCCTGGTGACGGTGCTCACCAAGCGCATGGCCGAGGACCTGACGGAATATCTGCACGAGAACGGCATTCGCGTGCGCTACATGCATTCGGACATCGACACCATCGAGCGCATCGAGATCATCCGCGACCTGCGACTGGGCGCGTTCGACGTGCTGATCGGCATCAATCTGCTGCGCGAGGGTCTGGATATTCCCGAGTGCGGACTGGTGGCCATTCTGGATGCCGATAAGGAAGGCTTCCTGCGGTCCGAAACCTCGCTGGTGCAGACCATCGGCCGCGCCGCCCGCAACGTGGACGGGCGGGTGATCCTCTATGCGGATCGCGAGACCGGTTCCATGCAGCGCGCCATGGCCGAGACCGCGCGCCGCCGCGAGAAGCAGGTTGCCTACAACACCGCCCATGGCATCACCCCGGAAAGCGTGAAGAAGGCCATCGGCGACATCCTCGGCTCGGTTTACGAGCGCGATCACGTGACGGTGGACGCCGGGCTGGCAGAGGAGGGGGCGGCGTTCGGCCATAACCTCAAGGCGGTGATGGCGGATCTGGAGAAGCGCATGCGCGCGGCCGCCGCGGACCTGGATTTCGAGACCGCCGCGCGGCTGCGCGACGAGATCAAGCGGCTCCAGGCCACCGAACTGGCGGTCTCCGACGATCCCATGGCCCGCCAGGAGGCGGTGGACGACAAGACCGGCGGCTTCCGCGGCCCGAAGAAATACGGCCGTGCCGCGAATCTGCCCAGCGAGGAGGCCGGAAAGGGCAAGGGGCGCGGAGGACGTCCCACCTCCACCGGTCGCCCCACAGGGATTGCCTCCAAGGGGAGCCGCCTGCGCGGCACCGACAGCGCAGGCGAGACGCAAGCGCCGTATGCGGCGCCCGCCTCCGAACGCCGGGCACCGCCGGAAATGCCGCTCTATGCGCCGCGGGCCGGCAAGGCGGCCAAGCCCTCGCTGGACGACATGGGGCCCGGCACCGACCGGGCGGAACCGCTGGCGGCGGCGGATTATCGGCCCGGGCCGCGGCCCGATCCCGGTACCAAAGGCTATCGCAAGGGCGGCCGGCGCAAGGGGTGAGGCGCCGCGTGCGGCGATGGCGTCTCCGGCCGGCATCAAGCCATCCGAGGGGCCGTGGTCGGCCGGTTGGGCGATGCCTCTAGCGGCGGGCGTCGTCAGCCGGTCATGCGGCGGTTCTACCTATCCGGATCCAATCTCAGCGGAAACCTTGCGCTGCCGGATCTCGGGAGGTGAGCGTGGTCGAATCCGACACGCATGTCGAAGGTCGCAGGTTCAGCCGCTTCTTCTGGATCAACTTCCCGATTTTCGTCTGCATTGTGATCTCCGCCGCGACTGCAATCGCGATCTATAATTATTCATTTTACTATTACAGTCATGCCAAGGCCCAGGCGATTTCGCGCGCGCAAGAGACGATCCGGCGCGTGGCGATGGATGTAACCCAGGTCTTCTATTCTTACGACAGCATTCTGAAATCTTCGATCGCCCTGCTGGGGGACGATGCCATTGCAACGCTATCGGAGCCGACCAAGAACCGGCTGATGGGGCGTATGGTCAGCCAGTTCCCCTATGTGGCCTCCATCGTCTTCCTGGACGGCGCTGGCGCTGTGCAGATCTCCTCCGGTGGCGAAGGGCTGGCGCAGCGAAGCTATGCCTTGGAGGATTTCTTCCGCGAGCAGGTCAGCGGCGCCCTCGTGGGTCCCTTTCTGGCCTTCAGCGTGGGCACCTGGTTTGATCGGCCGGACTACCAGATCGCGATCAGCCGCCGCATGACCTATGACGGTCAGTTCAAGGGCGTGGGGGTGGCGTTCATTCGCCTCAGCGATTTCCGCGACCAGTTCACCAACATCAATATCGATGCGGGGAACATGATCGCCCTCATGCACGAGAGCGGTCATGTGCTCACCCGCCGTCCCTCCAAGGACGGACGCGGCGATTTCGGTGACGAACTGCCGAAGGCCGACCGGGAGCGCCTCGCCACCGCCAGCGAGGGCACGTTCGTCGCCACCTCGCCGGTGGACGGTCGCACCCGCTTGTTCGTGTTTCAGCACCTGCCCGACTGGCCGCTGGAGCTGGTGTTCGGCGTGCCGGTCTCGGTGGTCGATGGCGAGTGGCGCCATCGCATGTCGCTGACCGGCACGGGGGCGGCGCTTGTCTGCGCGATCTTGCTGTTTTTGAGCCTGCGGCTGCGCCGCGAACGCATCCGCCGGGTGGACGCAGAAGACCAACTGGCCCTTCTGTCCATGACGGATTTTCTCACCGGGCTGCCCAACCGCCGTCGCTTCGACGAGGTGATCCAGCGCGAATATCGCCGGGCGCAACGCACCGATGCCTGGCTTTCGGTGGCGATCATCGACGCCGATCGATTCAAGGCGCTGAATGACCATTTCGGGCATGCGGCCGGCGACGAGACCCTGAAGATGATCGCCAACGCCATCGCCCACAATGCGCGCCGCGCCACCGACCTCGCGGCCCGTCTGGGCGGCGAGGAGTTTGCGCTGGTGCTGCCCGACACCTCCGCCGCCGCAGCCTTCGAAATCGTCGAACGGATCCGCCGCACTATGGAGGATCATCTCAGGCGAGAAGCGGGTCCGCCGTGCACGACCATCAGCGCCGGCATCGCCTGCACGAAAGACCGCCCGGCGCCGGCCAGTGTGGACGCCCTGATCGAGGCGGCCGATCAGGCGCTCTATCGGGCCAAGCACGGGGGCCGCAATCGGACCGAACTGTCGACGGCGGTGTCGCCCGTTCCGGTCGCGGCAACGGAGCCCACCCCAGATCCGGACCCAAGGCCCGGTTCTTGCCTGTCTGACGGTCTCGACGCCAGCGCGTCGGACACCCGACAGGGGAGGCATACGATGGCAGATGCCGCACGCGACGCCGACCGCTCGGGCGCGCCGCAGGCCGAGGGGACGCCGGTCGGGAAAGCTGCGTCGCCGCGAATTCTGGCCTTAACCGGCGCCGACCGCGAAGCGATCCAGGCGCTGCTGGCGGCTGCCGCCGCCGCGTTTCGCGCCGCCGGGTATCGGGTCATCGGGGTGATCGAGGAGATCGAACCGAACAGCACGCAAGTGGCATTGCGGGATCTGGCCAGCGGGAGCGCCCATCCGTTGACCCAGGACCTGGGGTCGGGCTCTGCCGGCTGCAGCCTCGATGCGGCCGGCCTCGCAGCCGCCTGCGGGGAGGTGGAGGCGGCCATTGGCGCTGTGGTGGCTGCCGGCGCGGACCCATCAGGCACGGTGGTGATCCTGAGCAAGTTCGGTCGCCAGGAGGCCGAAGGGCGCGGTTTGACCCACGCATTCCATGCGGCCGTGGCGGCGGATCTGCCCATCCTGACCTCCGTGTCTCCGACGGTCGCGGCGGCATGGGCGACGTTTGCCGGAGACCTGGCCGGGATCGCGCCCGTCGAGTTGAGCGCCGTGGAGGCCTGGGGTTGCGCCCTGAGGACGCCATCGGAACCCACGCGCGCCCCGGACCGTGCCCTCGTGGCCTCAATGGGATGAGGGCTTATGGAACCAGGTAATGTTCCGCCCATTGCTGGGTCGGCACCACGGCGCCGAGGCTATATTGGAAGCTGCTGACCCCCATGCCCGCATCGGTGGTCTGGCAGACGTAGGAGAGGTGGTACCATTTCCCCGCGCTGCGCACGGCGGCGCCGGGCGCTTCGACCTTGCCGTCCTGCGCGACCGTATCGGCGAAGGCATAGGCCACCAGTTCGTCCGGCCGCAGCCCCTTATGTTCCCGGCTGATGAGGCCCATGGCGCGGGCATTGCACCGCTGCTCCATCCGCGCGCGCGGCGCCAGCTTCAGCATCTGCGCGGTGTCGGAGGCGGCAAGCGCGGGCGGCGCACCAAGGGCTGTGGCCAGAAGAAACAGGATTGGGAGACGGGAGAATGGTGTCACCGGGGCGGGGCCTTCCATAGTGCGGGGACCTCGCTAGACACGCTTCGTGTGGCGGTCCTGGGGCTAACGGAACGTCAGTAGGGTCCAGTCGCCGACACGACCGCGTGCGCTCGTCCTCTCCCGGCTGTCCGCTGAAACGCCAACGGCCGACGCATGGGCGCCGGCCGTGGTCGATGTGGTTCAGTCGGTGCTCAGCCGCGCGGGCGCATCTTGCCCTTGGTCACCTTGCGCGGTCCACGCGGCGCGAAATCGCCGGACGGGCCAGTGTCCCGCGGGGCCGCTTTGGCGGCGGGCTTGCCGGGGCCGGTGGGGCTCCAGCCGCGCACCGGCGCATTGGGGCCGCCGCTCTTGCTGCCGGCGGCCTTGCCGCGCGCGCCAGGGCCTTTCCCGAAGGCGCCCTTGACCGGCGGCCGGCGGGTGTCAGCCGAGCCGGCGCCGGAGCCATCGTGAGGCTCGATCACATAGTCGCCGCCTTCGGTGGCGCGGGCGGAGAGCAGGAAAGCTTCCGCCGTGCCGGCAGAGACTTCGAACAAGGTCTCATTGTCGAAGATGCGGATCGCGCCAATGTCGGCCTTGGTCAGGCCGCCACGGCGGCAGATGAGCGGCAGCAGCCACTTGGGATCAGCATTCTTGCGGCGACCCACTGCAATCCGGAACCAGGAGCCGCTGCCGCCCATGGGGCCGCCATATTGCTGCTCGCTGCGGCCACGGGGGGCCTCGTCGCGGCCCGGCTCGCGCCGGCCACGGCCTTCGCCGGGATCGCTCACCTCTTCCGGGGCGGGCAGGCGGGCGCGATAGAGGCGCACCAAGGCCGCCGACAGTTCCTGCGGGGAATATTGCGCCAGCAGCGCCTCGGCCATGGTGCCGTCTTCCGGTGCGGAGGGCTCGGTCAGCAGCGGGTCGGAGAGCATGCGCTCCTGGTCGAGGACGCGGATCTCGTCCGCGGTGGGCGGTCCGCTCCAGGAGACCACCACCCGGGCTTCGGAAATCAGATTGTCGGCCTTGCGGCGGCGGGCGGGGGGCACCAGCAGGACGCTGACGCCCTTGCGGCCGGCGCGACCGGTGCGGCCGGAGCGATGCTGGAGGCTTTCCGCGTCGTGCGGCAGTTCCGCATGGATGACGAGGCCAAGGCCGGGCAGATCGATGCCACGGGCCGCCACGTCGGTGGCGACGCAGACGCGGGCGCGGCCATCGCGCAGGGCCTGGAGCGCCAGGTTGCGCTCGTTCTGGCCCAGTTCGCCCGAAAGGGCGACGGCGGCGAAGCCGCGCTCCTGCAAGGTGGCGGTCAGGTGGCGCACGCTTTCGCGGGTGTTGCAGAACACGATGGCGCCGGGGGCTTCAAAGAAGCGCAGCAGATTGACCACTGCATGCTCGAACTCGCGCGGCGCCACGCGGACGGCGCGGTACTCGATGTCGGCGTGACCGCCGGCTGGCGTCTGCACCTGGATGCGGAAGGCATCTCGCTGATAGCGCTTGGCGAGACCGACGATGTCGCGGGGCAGGGTTGCCGAGAACAGCAGCGTGCGCCGCTCTTCAGGCGTGGATTCGAGAATGAATTCCAGGTCCTCGCGGAACCCCAGGTCCAGCATCTCGTCGGCTTCGTCCAGCACCACAGCCTGGAGGCCGGACATGTCGAGGCGGTTGCGTTCCAGATGGTCGCGCAGCCGGCCTGGCGTGCCGACCACCACATGGGCGCCGTCGCTGAGCTGGCGTCGTTCGCGCTGCGGATCCATGCCACCGACGCAGGAGATGATCCGGCCGCCGGCTTCCGCATAAAGCCAGGTCAGTTCGCGGTGGACCTGCAAGGCCAGTTCGCGGGTGGGGGCGATGATGAGGGCCAGCGGCGCCCCGGGCGGCGGCAGCCGCTCCCGGTCGCCCAGCAGGGTCTCGCCAATGGCCAGGCCATACGCCACGGTCTTGCCCGATCCGGTCTGGGCCGAGACCAACAGATCGCGATCCTTGGCTTCCGGCGCGATGACCGCGCTCTGGACCGGGGTGGGTTCGTCATAATCATGGCCGGCAAGGGCACGGGCCAGGGCCGGGGAGGTCGTGGGAAAGGCCACGTTTGGGAACCTTGTTGGTCCCGGCGCAGGCGCCGAAGACGGGGAGCGGCGAAGGGGCGTCCGGCCGTAACAGCCGCTGCTCGCAAACCTGCGCTTGAATATCACATGTCTCATAGCGGGAAGATCATGGCGACGCCATGACCACGCGCGAATGGCTGGCATGTGCGGTAAGCGCGCGCGGACCCCTCTTCGGCCCGGATTGGCGCCGGCCCCCCGCTCAGCGCACCGCGGTGAGGCGGGCGGGCGCGTTGGAATTGGCGGCGCCGGCGTTCAGCGGCAGGCGCACCACCACCGCGGTGCCGACGCCTTCGGTGGAGCGGATGCGCATGGCGCCCCCATGCAGTTCGGCCAGCGACTTGGCGATCGCCAGACCGAGGCCCGAGCCCTTGTGGGTCTTGGTGAACTGGCTCTCCACCTGCTCGAACGGTCGGCCGATCTTGGCCAAGGCGTGGCGCGGAATGCCGATGCCGGTGTCCTCGATGGCGATGACCGCGGCCCCGCCATTGATGCGCGCCCGCACCGACACCGTGCCGCCGTCCGGGGTGAACTTCACCGCGTTGGACAACAGGTTCAGCAGGATCTGCTTCAGCGCCCGCTTGTCGCCGCGCAGCATCAGGCCCTGGCCCACTTCCGAAGTCATGAGCAGGTGCTTCTCGTCGCCCTTCACCGCCATGACGCGCAGCGCGTCGGTGACGATCTCGTCGATGCGCACATCTTCCAGCTCCAGCTGCATGCGGCCGGCTTCGATCTTGGACATGTCGAGAATGTCGTTGATGACGTCCAGCAGATAGGTGCCGGAGCCTTTGATGTCGGCGCAGTATTCGCTGTATTTCTCCGAGCCGAGCGGCCCGAACATGCCGCTCTCCATGATCTCCGAGAAGCCGATGATGGCATTCAGCGGGGTGCGCAGTTCGTGGCTCATATTGGCCAGGAACTCGCTCTTGGCACGGTTGGCGTCCTCGGCCCGGGTCTTCTCTTCCGAATATTTTTCCGCCAGCTCGGCCAGTTGCTGGGCCTGGTGCTCCAGGGTCTGCTGCGACTTGCGCAGATCGGCCACCAGCGCCATCAGGCGCTTCTCATTGTCCATGAGGCGTTCCTCATGGCGTTTCAGCGGCGTGATGTCGGTGCCCACCGACACATAGCCGCCATCCTTGGTGCGGCGTTCGGCGATCTTCAGCCAACGGCCGTTGGAGAGCTGCGCCTCGAAGGCGCGCGAGCCTTCTTCCGGCTTGTCTTCCGGTTTCAGCGGCGTGCGGGTGATCGGGTGGCGGCCGACGGTGGCGATGGTGTCGAACGGCGTGCCTGCGACGATGGCGTCGTCGGGCAGTTCGTGCAGGGTCTGGAACTTGGAGTTGCACAGCACCAAGCGGTTGCGGCTGTCCCATAGGACGAAAGCCTCCGAGATGCTCTCGATGGCATCGCGCAGGCGCATGTCGGCGGTCACGGTGCGCTCCGCCAGGCGTTGGGCCTCGGTCACGTCCATGGCGATGCCGATGAGGTGAGGGCCATCTTCGCCGGCCTGCTGCACCACCTCGGCGCGCATGCGCAGCCACACGAAGTCGCCGCGCGCCGTGCGCATGCGGAACACACGGTCCACCGAGGCGCCGGGGCGCTCCGCCAGTTCCTGCGCCAGTTCATAGAGGTCGCCGTCGTCGGGATGCACCAGCTTGGCGATCTCGCCGAACGACATCAGCTCGTCGCGCCGCTCCAGGCCGAGGATCTCGAACATGGTGTCCGACCAGTACATGCGCCCGCGGGCCATGTCCCAATCCCACATGCCGCAGCGGCCGCGGTTGAGGGCGGTGTCGATGCGCATGCGCACGGTGTCGTAGATGTGGTCCGCCTCGCGCGCCCGGCTGGCCTGCCAGTGGAACGAGAAGCCGAGGATCAGCAGCACCGCGCCGGTGGTGGTGAACAAGGTGATGGTCAGCGTGGTGCTGTCCGACCAGGCGGCCAGCGCCCGGTTCATGGGCTGGATGTAGATCAGCTGGCCCAGCGGCGGGTTGAGGTTGCGCACCGTCGCCAGCGTATTGATCTCGCCGACCGCGATCTCCAGCACGCCGGCGCGTTCGGCGAACACGGTGAGCGGCTGGGAGGGATCCATCAGGTCGGCGATGGTCGTCGCCCGTGGCGCATTGTCAGGAGCCGAGGCGATGATGCGGCCGGACGGGTCCGCCACATAGATCCGTCGTCCCCCGGCTGTGGCGCGGGGCGGCAGGGCGTCCTGCAAGGCCGCAGCGGCCTTCGCCAGATTACCGCCCAGCCGGTGGTTGAGACCTTCGGCGGTGGCCAGGGACAACAGGCTCAAGTCGTCCTTGGCGTTGTCGAGAACCGATTGGCGATGGCTGTGCACCTGCACGACCGCGCCCACCCCCAGCACCAGCAGGAAGGTGACGATCAAAGCCGGTACGATGCGACGCAAAAAAGGTTCGGCTTCGAGAAGCCGCTGATAAGCAGGCCGCGCTACGGATCTTGCCAATCCACCTATGGCGTCACCGCGCGCGCCGACGCTCGCAGCGTTGGCGCGTGCCATCGCCGACCCCCCTTCGGATGTCCCTAGCTTCAAGGGCGGCCACGCCCCATCAGCCTATCGTCCTCACGTGATTGGAGGGACGTGCCGCATCTCTCCGAATCGAGGTCGATTGGAATCGAATCGGGGGGTCCTTGTCTAGAGTCCGTGGAGTCAAGACCCTTAAAAAGGCGCGGTTTGCGCGGCTTTCTTCGTCCGTGGACGGTATTTTGTGGTGGTGCCCCTATCAGGGTGCGTGGCCCCGCCTCATTGTCCCGCGGGGGTGTGGACAGCGGGGACAATTTCGACCGCGCCCGTGCCGGCAAAGCGCACCTAGTCCAGCGGCCGCGCTCAAGCTGGCCAGGGTGCGACCGCGCAGGTCTCACTAACGGCTTGAGGGATCATCCAGTTTCACCGCCGCACGGGGGCGGGCACCCGCGTCGGCGGTGAGTTCGCTCTGAACCCCGGAGGTGTGCCAGCGATCGAAGGCTTCCACGAGGAAATCCACGAAAACGCGCACCTTGAGGTCCAGCGTCGCGCGGGCGGGAAACAGGGCGACGGTCTCCATAGGTTCGCGGCGTTGCCACTCAGGCATCACCACCTCCAGCTCGCCCTGCTCGATGCGCCGCCGGGCCAGACAGCGCGACAGCATCATGATGCCGGCGCCGCTGATGGCCTGGCGCATGGCCATGATCGGGTCGTTGGTGTCGAGCACCGGGGTGATCTTCAGGTCGAACGGCCCAGTGGGGCCTTGCAGGTTCCATTGCAGCGGGCCAGGCGAGAAGCGCACCGCCACCAGATCATGGTCCACCAGTTCGCGGGGATGGGTGGGACGGCCCTTGCGATCCAGATAGGACGGGCTGGCGAGGAATTGCAGGTTGTTCGTGCCCAGGCTGCGCACGTGGTAGCTGGAGTCGCGCACCGGTCCGCCGCGCACCGCCACGTCGAACCCGTGCTCGATCAGGTCCAGCGGGTGATTGTCGAGGGTGAGGTGCAACTGGACCTTCGGGTAGCGGGCGCGGAAGGTCGCCAATTCCGGTTCGAGGATCAGAATGGCGGTGGCGTAGGTGATCAGCACCTTCAGGTGCCCTTCCGGCTCCTGGGTCAGCGCGCGCATGGAGGCGTCGGCCTTGTCGAGGGCGGCGATGGCATCCACGCAGCGCTGGTAATAGGCCTGGCCCGCCTCGCTGGGCCACACGCGCCGGGTCGTGCGGTGGAGAAGCTGCACGCCGAGCCGGTCTTCCAGCGCCTTCACCTTGCGGCTGACGGAGGTGGGCGGAAGGCCCAATTGCTCGGCGGCGCCATTGAAGCTGCCGCGATCCACCACCCGCAGAAAAACTTCCACGTCATCCCAACGCGCCATGCCGCATCTCCCGCAGGCTGTCCCTGTGCGGGGACGGGCCCGCCAGGTCGTGAACGCAATTGGCCTCCGGCGCGGCGGGGGCAGCCGCGCGCCGGAGGCGGTCCCATCCGTGGGTCACGCACGGATGGGAGCAGGCACCCGACTGGAGGTCAGTTGGTGCCGATGCCACGGTCGCCAAGCTGCAGCTGCAGGCTGTCGGCGCTGCGGGGCGTGGTGAAGATCGCATTCACCTGCGCGGCGCGCGGGGACTCAGCCTGGGCATAACCGAGCGGGAGCACGGTCTGAGTGGCGGTTGCGGCCGACTGGGCCGCCACGGCGTAGGCTTCCTTGTTCTCGTTGGAGACATACTCGTCAGCGCGCGCGATGCCCGAGAACGACACGGCAGCGGCGAGGGCGATGGCAGCATAGGTGATCTTACGCATGGGAGTGTTTCCTTATCTTCATTCGTTGGGGCCGTTGGGCGGCCCGATCCGATGGAGATGAAATAGTCCACTGCCAGGCTCGAGATAATGCTGGTAATGCGCACTTCATTGTACCGAAATACGCATTAATCCAAATCGCCAACTCGGGCGTTGAGCCTCTTTAGCTCAAAGAGCGCTGTGCGATATCAGCCACGTCCGCCGACAGCCCCGTGGTGCCCGCCACCTTGCGCAAGGCCCGTTCCGCGCTGGCACGGCGCCCCGGCTCCAATTGCCGGAAGGTCTTGAAAGCCGAGAGCAGACGCGCCGCCACTTGCGGGTTCTTGCCATCCAGCGCCAGCACCACCTCCACCAGGAAATCATGGCCCTTGCCATCGGGGCGGTTGAACTGTGTCGGGTTTCCGGTGGCGAAGGCGCCGATGAGCGCGCGCACCCGGTTCGGGTTGGCGATGGAGAACACCGGCAGCAAGGTCAGCGCCTGCACCCGCTCCAGGGTCCCGGCTTCCGGAATCTGGGCTTGGAGGCCCAGCCATTTGTCGATCACCAGCGGGTCGGTGACGAAGCGGCGATAGAAATCATCCAGCACCGCGGTGCGGGCGGGCGTGTTGTGCTGCACCAGCACCGTCAGGGCCGCGAAGCGGTCGGTCATGTTGTCCGCGGCGCCGTATTGGGCTTGGGCGCGGGCGATGGCCGGTGCCGCGGCATCCGCGGCAAGATAGTCCAGGGCGAGGTTGCGCAGGGCGCGGCGGCCGGCGGCCGCGGCGTCGGGCGAATAGGGCGCGGTGGTGGCCATGGCCTCGTAGGCCTGCGCCAGCGGCCCCGAGAGGGTCTCGCTGAGCACCAGCTTCAAGGACCGGCGCGCGGCGAAGACCGCGTCGGGGTCCACATTGGTGCCGATCTCGCGGGCGATCTCATTTTCGCCCGGCAACGTCAGGGCCTGGGCCTTGAAGGCGGGGTCGAGGCTGGTGTCCGCCAGCAGACGCAGGGCCGCCTCCACCAAGGGCGCGGTGTCCGGCAGGCGACCGTGAGCCGCGCCGTCCTTGAGCAGCGCGAAGGCGAGCGCCTGCATGGCATCGAAGCGATTGAACGGATCGCGGTCGTTCGCGGCGAGGAACACGAGGTCGGCTTCGGTGAGATTGGTGGTCAAGTTCACCGGGGCCGAGAAGCCGCGATTGAGCGAGAGCACCGGACGGGTATCCAGGCCCGTGAAGACGAAGGACTGTGATGCCTCGGTCACTTCGATCACGTGCCGGGGCACGTTGCGTCCATCGTCCAGGGTCAGGGGACGATCTTGCCCGTCGGGGCCGATGAGGCCGACGGCGAGCGGGAGGACGACGGGCTTCTTGTCCGGCTGGCCGGGGGTGGGCGGCGTGGTCTGGGAGATGTCGAGGCGATAGGCGTGGGCGGCGGCGTCATAGCTGCCGTGGGCGGTCACCCGCGGGGTGCCCGACTGCGCATACCAGAGCGCGAACTGACTGAGATCGCGGCCGGTGGCTTCGGCGAAGGCGGCGAGGAAATCCTCGATGGTGGCGGCATCGCCGTCGTGCCGCTGGAAATAGAGATCCATGCCGGTGCGAAACCCCGCGTCGCCCAGCAGGGTCTTCAGCATGCGCACCACCTCGGCGCCCTTTTCATAGACGGTGGCGGTGTAGAAATTGTTGATCTCGCGATAGGTGTCGGGGCGCACCGGATGCGACAGCGGACCGGCATCCTCGGTGAACTGGGCGGCTTTCAGCAACCGCACATCGGAGATGCGCTTGACCGGCCGCGAGCGTTGGTCGGCCGAGAATTCCTGATCGCGGAAGACCGTCAGACCCTCTTTCAGGCACAGTTGAAACCAGTCGCGGCAGGTGACGCGATTGCCGCTCCAATTGTGGAAATATTCATGGGCGATAACCCCCTCGATGCCGGCATAATCGGCGTCGGTGGCGGTCTCCGGACTGGCGAGCACGTATTTGTCGTTGAAGACGTTGAGCCCCTTGTTCTCCATGGCGCCCATGTTGAAGTCCGATACGGCCACGATGTTGAACACGTCGAGGTCGTATTCGCGGCCGAACGCCTGCTCGTCCCAGCGCATGGAGCGCTTCAGCGCATCCATGGCGTAGGTGGCGCGGGCCTCCTTGCCGTGCTCCACATATATACCCAGTTCCACCGCCTTGCCGGACGCGGTGACGAAATGGTCCGGCACCTTGGACAGGTTGCCGCCCACCAGCGCAAACAGATACGACGGCTTCGGCCAGGGGTCGTGCCAGATGGCATAATGCCGGTCGGTGCCGGCGATGGGGCCGCTGCGCTCCAGGTTGCCGTTGCTGAGCAGGATCGGGGCTTCGGCGCGATCCGCCTCCACGCGCACCGTGTAGACGGCGAGAACGTCGGATCGATCGGGAAAATAGGTGATGCGGCGAAAGCCTTCCGGCTCGCACTGGGTGCAGTAATTCCCGCGGGTGCGATAAAGCCCCATGAGCTGCGTATTGGCGGTCGGGTCCACCAAGGTCTCGATTTCCAGCAGGAAGGTGTCCGCGGGCGGCTGCGGGATCACCAGCGACTGGGGCGTGGCCTCATAACCGCCCCCCGCCAGAGGGGTGCCGTTGATCGCCACACGGACCAGCGTCAGACCGTCGCCGTCCAGCATCACCGGGGCACCGAGCGCCCCGCGCGGATTGCGCCGCAGGGCCAGGCGCGAGACCACCCGGGTGGCGCTGGGATGCAGCGAGACATCGAGCTCCACCGTGTCTACCAGCCACGCGGGCGGCCGATAGTCCGCAAGGCGAACGGGATGGGGCTCGGCGTCACGCATGAACAACTCCAACTGACCGGCGCGCCGAGTGTGGCGCAGTCGTGAGACTAGGAGGTCGCCCCCGCGCGGGAAAGACCCAATGCGGGCGCTGGCTTGCGGTCCGCCGCGTCTTGATGCCCCGCGACGCGCCGACGGGTCAGGCCCGGGCAGGCAACATGCTTTGGTCACAAAGTATCCAGTTCCAGGACATCGCATCCACGCATGGGAACTTTACAGCATCACTCTGGTTTGTCAGTCCGGAGGATCGATCTATGGCGAGATTTGAGGCTCTGGATGCCTGGCGCGGGGTGTGTGCGCTCCTGGTTGTATTGTTTCATTTTTGTTTCCTTTTCGAGTCGCCGCTTGTGGGCACCCGATTGGTGTCCAATGCCTACCTTTTCGTGGACTTCTTCTTTGTTTTGAGCGGTTTTGTGGTGTGCCATGCTTATCGGCACCGGCTCGCTGACGGGCCCAGCTGGATGAGTTTCGTGGTGCGTCGCTTCGGCCGCCTGTGGCCGCTCCACGCCACCATGCTGGCAGCCTTCGTGGCCTTTATCGGGCTCGCCAACCTGCTGCCGCATCCGGAGCGGTTGAATTTCACCTGGGGCCCCAGTGAATTTTCCGCCATCGGCATCCCGCTGCACGCGTTGTTGCTGAACGCGGTCAACCTGCATGGCATGGCGTGGAACGCACCCAGCTGGAGCATTGGCGCGGAATTCTACACCTACCTGCTGTTCGGCGCCGCCTGTGTGCTGGCCGGCCGGCGGCTGCCCGCGGCCGCGGCGGTTCTGGCGCTCGCCAGCCTCGCCCTGCTGGCCAAGGTGTCACCCACCTATATGAATTCTACGGCGGACTTCGGGCTGTTTCGGTGCGTGGCCGGCTTCTTCACCGGCGTTGGCGCCTATCAGCTGCACGCGGCGCTGTCCGGTCGGCTCGTGCGCCTGCCCGTATGGATCGCCACCGTGGTGGAGGGGGCCCTGGTGGCCCTGGTCGGAGCATTCGTCATTCATGCGGGGCGCGGCCCGGACGCGGTTGCGGCCTTGAGCCTCGCGGCCCCGGTGGTCTTCGCGTTGGCGGTGCTGGTGTTTGCCCGCGAGCGGGGCCACGTTTCGCGCCTGCTGAAGGCGCGACCGCTGGCTGCACTCGGGCGCTGGTCCTATTCCATCTATATGGGGCACCAATTGGTGCTGGTGGCGGCCCTCTATGCGGTCTGGGCCTATGCCGGGTGGCAGGGGCTGGCGCTCGAGACGCAAATCGTCGTTGAGGGCCACACCAAGACGCTATACGCCGTCGGCGGGTCCGCCGGCAGCCTGGCACTCCTGGCGGTCATCCTGGGCCTGGTCGTGGCGCTGGCGGCCTTCACCTACGCCCGGGTGGAAGAGCCGGCGCGGCGGGCCTTCAACGGCATTGCCTCCCGGATGGAGCAGCGTCGCACCAGACGAGCGGCGCCGCAGCCCGCGCCCCGGCTTCAGATGGCCGCCAACCGGGCGTCCAGGGCCTCATAGAGCGGGTTCTCGGTGGCGAACACATATTCGATGGAGCCGACCGTCACCATGCCCGCGCCCTGAGCCCGCAGGAACATGGCCAGGCCGTGCAGTGTATCCGGCGGACAATGCAAGGTGAGCATGCCGGAGGACGTGGGGCCGCCGAACGGCGCCACGCAGCGGAAGCGCTCCACCGCTTCCTGCACAAGCGTGTTGTCGCATTGCGTAAAGCGGGTGCGCACTTCGCGCATGGTGCGGGCGCGCTTTTCCGCCGCCATGCGGTCGAACATGGCATGGGCGGCCGCCCGGATGCCATTGGTCCATTCGGCCGTAAGGGAGGCCACCAGATTAGCCTCAGAGCGCAGGATCACCCCGTCGTCGACCACCTTCAGCCCGTTGGCGGACAAGGTGGCGCCGGTGGTGGTGATGTCCACGATCAGCTCGGCCGATCCCGAGGCCGGCGTGCCTTCGGTGGCGCCGGCGCTCTCGACGATGCGGTAGTCCACAATGCCGTGACGGGCGAAGAAGCTCCGGGTCAGGTTGACATATTTGGTCGCCACCCGGATGCGACGGCCGGTGCGGCTGTGGAAGTGCCCGGCCACGTCATCCAGGTCTTCCATGGAGCGCACGTCGATCCAGGCCTGCGGCACCGCCACCACCACATTGGCTTGGCCGAAGCCCAGCTTCTCCAGCAGCATGACGCGGGTGTCTGCGTGGGGAATGTTCTCCCGCACCAGGTCTTCGCCGGTGACGCCCACATGCACCACGCCCGCGGCGAGCGCCGCGGCGATCTCGGAGGCCGAAAGATAGGCCACTTCCACATTGTCCACGCCGCCCAAGGCCCCGCGATAGTCGCGGGCGCCGCGGGCCTGTACCAGCGGCATGCCGGCGCGGGCGAAGAAAGCGTGGACATTCTCCTGCAAGCGGCCTTTGGAGGGCACCGCCAGGATCAAGGTGTCGCTCATTGCTGGCCCTCCAGAAGCGCCAGACGCTCCACCCATGCGGCAAATCCCACCGCCGGCACCACGTCGGGGGCGCCCAGGCGGCTCAAGAGACGATCGTAGCGCCCACCCGCCACCAGCGGCCCGTCGATGCGGCCCAGCGGGTCGCCCAGCTCGAACACCATGCCGCTGTAATAGTCCAGCGGCCGGCCGAAGGCGGCGGAGAACTGCACCTCGGAGAGATTGACCCCATGGGCCGAGAGGAAGCCGGCGCGGGTCTGAAAGGCGGTGACCGCGTCGGCGATGTCGATGTGCGCATCCCGCGCCAGATCGCGCATCTGCTGCGCCGCCTCGTCCGGCTCGCCGGTGATGGACAGGTAGCGCGACAGGATGGCGGCGGTCTCCGAGGACAAGCCGTTGCCCTCCAGCGCCGCCTGCTCGAGGAATCGGGCGGCGATTTCGGACACCGTCCGCCCGCCCACGGTGGTAATGCCCGCGATGGAGAGCAGGTCGGTGATCAGCGCGCGGGCCGCATCGGGATCCGAGCCGGCGAGGGCGGACAGCACGCCCGCGTGGGCCGCGCCGCCGCCCGCCGGGGTGTGGCTCAGGCGCACCAGATCCTCATCCAGCCGGCCCTGGCCGAAATCCTTGAGCAGCCGGCGCCGCCAGACCGGCGGCAGCGCGAGCGCCTCCAGGACGGCGCCGAACAGGCCCACATCCCCCAGGAGGATCTCCGGATCGGGCACGCCATAGATGGCGCAAGTCTCGAGCCCGAGCGCGAGAATGTCCGCGTCCGCCGCCTCGCGGTCGGACCGGCCGAAGGATTCGATGCCGGCCTGGCGGAACTCGCCGGATCCCTCGCCGCGAAACCGGAACACCGGACCCAGATAGCTCACCGCGGCCGGCAGCGGCAGGCGCAGGCGGGCCAGTTCACGGGCGACCGGAATGGTCAGCTCCGGCCGCAGGCACAATTCCTGCCCATCTTCGTCGATGGTCAGGAACATGCGGCGGCGGATGCTCTCGCCCGATAAATCGAGAAAGACGTCGGCCGGCTGCAGGATGGGGGGAGACAGGCGCGTGAAACCGGCCACGGCGAAGCGCACCATGAGCGCCTCGTCCAAGGCGTTGGTGTCGCGCAGAATGGGGGAGCTTTGCGCCTCGGTGGGCATCTCGGGTCTGGATCTCACGCGGTGGTGCGAGGGGCCGCTCGGGGAAGGATCCCGCCGGTTTCGAGGCGGCTTCTAGCAAAGCTGGAGGCGGACGGCCACCCCGGCGCCGCCGCCCACCCTTAAGGCCGACGCTCGGGTCGGCTATAAGGAGGCCTGCCCACAGATTCGAAAGGTGGCCCATGGCCGAGATCAGCAAGCCCGACGCCACCGCCCCGGCCGCCGCCGCCAAGCGCGAGACCAAGGCCCCGGCCGTGGCAGGCCTGTCGTTCGAAGCGGCCCTGGCGGAGCTGGAAGGCATCGTCCAGCGGCTGGAGGCGGGCAACGTGCCGCTGGAGGAGAGCATCGCCATCTATGAGCGGGGCGAAGCGCTGAAGAAGCGGTGCGAGGCGCTGCTGGGGGATGCCGAGGCGCGGGTCGCCACCATCACCCGCGATGCGGACGGCCGCCCCACCGGCACGGCGCCGCTGGATCCGGCAGGCTGACAGCGTCCCAAAACGACACCGGCGGCCGTGGCCCGTGAGAACGGCTGCGGAACACACGGGGAGCGAATCGCGCGCAGACCGGTGTGCCGCTTTTGGTCTCGGTCAGTAGATGCCCGGAAGGATGCGCTTGGTCCGGGCCATATAGGCATCGTACTGCGGTCCGAAGGCCTCGCGCATCATGGCTTCCTCGCGCCCGACCCGGAACGCGAACAGGATGCCGAACCCAACGAGGCCGGAAAACCCCGCCAGCAGGTTCGGCAGCAGCAGCGCCTGCGCCAGCGCCCACAGGAAGAAGGCCGAATACATCGGATGACGCACCTGCCGGTAGACGCCGGACGTCACCAACTGATGCGCATCCTTGATCTCCAGCGTGACCGACCACTGGCGGCCAAGGTCGCGATGAGTGCGCCAGAACAGCCAGAGGGAGGCCAGGAACACCAGGGTTCCGGCCGCCAGTTGCAGCGGCGACAGCGGATAGGTGAGGGCGCGCGGCCAGCCGGTCACCGCGAAGACCGCGGGGATGAGGCCCAGGCCCAGGCTGGACAGGGTCAGCAGCGTGTACTCGCGCAGCGTGCGATGGCGCGCATCGGCCACCCGGGTCCGCCGCGCCTTGAGTTCGAACGGCAGCCGCAGCAGGTACCAGCCGAGGACGCCGGCTGCCCAGACATCGGTCGCGATCTGGAGGGTGGACACGGGGTGGGAGAGGAAGGGCAGAAAGATCATGCGCTCTTTTGCTGTTTTGCCGCTTCCGGTGCAAGCAGCCCGCCCTCCGCCGTGAACACAGACAGCGGCCCCTCCGCGGTGCCCACCAGAGTGTCGAACGGCACCGGGGCGCAGACGAAGGCGTAGAAATCAAACGGCGCGCGCTGGTCATTGGCCAGGAAGAACTGGCAGTGCAGGCGCATCACATCGAACCGGAACCGGGCGAAGGTGGCCGGCGAGAGCATGGTGCGGATCGCCACCCGGCGGATCAGGGGCCGGCGGCTCGTGTCGCCGTCGCCGGCGCGTCCCAGGGTGACCGGGTCCACCTTGTAGAAGGAAACGATGTCGTCCCGCGCCTGGTACTCGGTCCAGCCGATGGCGGCGGCTTTGGACAGCGTGCGGGTCGATCCGCGCAGGCGATCTGCGGCGGGGTGCAGTGCGAATTTCGCGATGGTGGAGCCAAGGGTCAGGACCCGGATGGGTACGGTCGTTCCCAGCTGCGGGTTATCGCGCAGTGCGCGGGCCACAAGACTGACCGCATGCATAGCCCCGAGACTGTGTCCGGCCAGGACGATCTCATCCACCCCGCCCATTGCGACCGCTGCCTGCAGGCGATCCGAGAAAGCGGTGATACGCTCCTTCAGCTTGGGATAGCGGTCATGGGCGAAATCCACGGAGAACTCCGCAAGGTCCAAGGATTGGCGGAGCCGCAGCCTCTGATTGAGCAGGCGGATCAGGCCCAGCCCGACGGCGAGGGCCAGGAGAATGCCGGCACCCACCGCGGTCCACCGACCCGTCTGCCCCTGCGCCGCCAGGGCCGTTCCGATCAGAGCGTTGCTCACCAGTGGCTGGAGCGCGCGGGCGGCGAGCCAGCCGAGCCCCCCGGCGACGGCCCAGATGAGGGCGAGCGTCAGATAGGGGAGGCAGAAAAAGATGCCGTAGCGGTGGCTGGTCCGGAAATAGCGAAAGATGGTGCCGGTGACGATCATGTCTCCGAGCGCCCGCACGGAGCCCTTGAGATGGGACCAGCGGCTGCGGTTCATGTCCGCACGCACAAGGTCGTCCCAGGCGAGCACTTCAAAACGGGTTTCGGTGGCCCAGTCCGGCCCCTCGGCGCGGGTGCTCCAATAGGCGCCGGTGCGGTTCATACGCAGATCACCGGACGCCCTGGCGTTGACATTCCAGACACCCGAAAAACGCGCCAATTCCCGCAGGAACACGCGATGGTGGGCCTCGGCGGTCATGGCGTCATAGCCCGCCACGAAGAAGATATGGCGGCGGAACGGGGAGGGTGACGGAGGTACAGTCATGATGCGATCAGTCTATCGGAGACGAGCGGAGGGCGCAAAGCCGCCCATCGGGTCGCGCCCTTGATCTCTCGCGATGCGGTGCTACCTATGCTGCCCATCAGCCGCGACACAGCGGTGCGAGCCTGAAGGGCGGCGTGTCCGGCCTTGTCTTTTCAGTCCTGGCGGCGGGAGTATGCTGTGACGACGCCGCAAAGGCTGCTGTTCGTGCAAGTGAAAAAGCCGCCCTCGGTCAGTGTCGTGTTCGTCTCCTATAACAGCGGGGCGGTGCTGCCGCGGGCCATCGCCTCCGTCCCGGCACCGCATCAGGTGCTGGTGGTAGACAATGCCAGCCCCGAGGGCACCGCCTGGGCGGCGGACGTGCAGCGGCCTTTCCAACTGGTGTCCATGGCGCGCAACCTCGGCTTCGGCTCCGCGTGCAACGCCGGGGCGCGGGCGGCGCGGGGCGACTATGTGCTGTTCCTCAATCCCGATGCGGTGCTGGCGCAGGACGCCATCTCGCTATTGCTGGACGCCGTGAAGCGCTATGGCGACCCGGCCATCTTCATGCCGTCCATCATTGGCGAGAACGACCGGCCGATGCGGAAGGAAGGGTCGATCCTGGAGCCGGTGCCGCGCAAGAAGCGGCTGAAGGCGGAGGAGATCGCCGGGGACTATTGCACGCGCTTCGTGCACGGCGCCGCCTTCCTCATGGAGCGCCGGGCCTTCCTGGCCATGGGCGGGTTCGACGAGGCGATCTTCCTGTATCACGAGGATGACGATCTGGCCCTGCGGGCGCGGGCGCACGGCATTCCGATCATTGTGGTGACGGGCGCCCAGGTGCGCCACGCGGGGGGCAAGTCGTCGACGCCCGGCTGGCGGCAGACCTTTCGGGTTAATCGCTTCAAGAAGCATTCCGAGCGCTATGTCCGGGCGAAATACGGCGAAACCAAAGGGGGCGCAGCGGAGTTGCTCTATCTGGCGGCCGGGTGTCTGCTGTCGGTGATGATGCTGGACATCCATCGCTTGATGATCCGCTCGGGCAAGATTGCTGGCCTAAGGGACGATATTCCACTGCCGTCGCCGCGAAAGTCGCGCGAAATCCCACCGCCGAATGTGCCTGCCTGATGAGGCCTGCTTGTGAGTCGTGATCGATGAGTGCCCCTGACACCACGCGGGTCGCCCGCCACCTGCTCACGGCTGCGGTCAAGGTGTTCGCCGGCTTCGACCCGGCGCCAAATGTCCGCAAGGCGTTGGGCCTCCTGGAGGCGCCAGAGACCGGCGCCGAACTGCCGGACGAGCAGGATCTGGCGACCTTGCGGCGGCGTGTGGTGCGCCCGCTCGGCGGCATGGACGGGCGGCCGGTGTGCCTGTTCGCCACCTATTCGCCGGATGGCCGCATATGGCCGCACGTGACCCAATATTGCCGTGACCTGCGCGCCGCCGGATGCCGGCTGGTGATGATCGTCGCCACCGATCGTCCCGATCTACGGGTCGCCGATCCCGGCCCCGGCGTCGCCGACGCGCTGCTGGTGGTGGAGAATTTCGGTTACGACTTCTCCGCCTGGGCCCGCACACTGCGGCTGTGGCCGGACCTGTGGACCGCCCCCGCTCTGTGGTTCGTCAATGACAGCGTCTATCATTCGCCCTCCGCCTTGCCGGGGCTGATCGAGAAGATCCGGCGCAGCCCCGCCGACGTGGTGGCGATGACCGAGAGCACCGCCTTCCGCCGTCATTTCCAGAGCTACTTCTTCGTCCTGCGGACGCGCGCGCTGGCGCACGAGACGGTTCAGGCGTTCTTTTCCGAAGTCCGTGCCCTGGGGGACAAGCAGAAAGTGATCGAGACCTGCGAGGTGCCGTTGCCCAGCCTGCTGGCGACGGCGCGGCTGCAGGTGGAGGTGCTGTTCCCCTTGAGCCCCGACGATCCGCGCGCCGCAAACCCCACCTTGGCGGCCTGGCACGACCTGCTGCGCAACGGGCTACCGTTCGTGAAGGTGCAATTGCTGCGCGACAATCCCATGCAAGTGGACCTGTCGCGCTGGCGCAGCGATCTGACAGCGGCCGGCTTTCGTATGGAAGAGGTCGAGATGCATTTGGGGAGCATCAAGATACCGGCGGCAGCCTTGTTGCAGCCGTGAACATGGTCGATGACGGCCATCGTGACCCAGACGGCGGTGCACGCCCGGTGCCCGGGTTGCGCGTTGCGCAGCCGCATCTGACTGTGTAAGCCTCGGTTTCCGGCGCGCGGCCGGTCAGCGGAGTGTTCGGTGACGGTAACGAAGACACCGCTTCTCGATACGGTGCGCGACGCCTCGGATGTCAGGCGCCTGCCGGAAGAGAAGCTCTTCCAATTGGCTGACGAGCTTCGCGCCGAAACCATCAGCGCGGTCTCGGTCACCGGCGGTCACCTGGGCGCCGGCCTCGGCGTGGTCGAGCTGACAGTGGCGCTGCATCACGTCTTCAACACGCCCCATGACCGCCTGATCTGGGACGTGGGTCACCAGTGCTATCCGCACAAGATCCTCACCGGCCGCCGCGATCGCATCCGCACCCTGCGCCAGGGCGGTGGCCTGTCCGGTTTCACGCGCCGGTCGGAGAGCGTCTACGATCCGTTCGGCGCGGCCCACTCGTCCACCTCCATCTCCGCAGGCCTCGGCATGGCCGTGGCGCGGGATCTGGCGGGCGAGGAACGCAATATTGTCTGCGTCATCGGCGACGGCGCCATGTCGGCGGGCATGGCCTATGAGGCCATGAACAATGCCGGCGCCATGGACAGCCGGCTGATCGTCATTCTCAACGACAATGACATGTCCATTGCGCCGCCCACGGGCGCCATGTCGGCCTATCTGGCGCGGCTGATCTCCGGGCGCACCTATCTGTCGCTGCGGGAAATCGGCAAGCAGCTGGCTGGTCACATGCCCAAGTTCGTCAAGCAGGGCGCCGCGCGGGCCGAGGAATTTGCCCGCGGCTTCTGGACCGGCGGCACGTTGTTCGAGGAGATGGGGTTTTACTACGTGGGTCCCATCGACGGCCACAATCTCGAGCACCTGTTGCCGGTGCTCAAGAATGTGCGCGACGCCAAGACCGGCCCGATCCTGGTGCATGTGGTGACCCAGAAGGGCAAGGGCTATCCGCCGGCCGAGGCCTCCGCCGACAAGTATCACGGCGTGGTCAAGTTCGACGTGATGACTGGCACGCAGGTGAAGGCCAAGTCCAATGCGCCCAGCTATACGCGGGTGTTTGCGGAAGCCCTCATCGACGAAGCGGGCCGCGACGACAAGATCGTCGCCATCACCGCCGCCATGCCCTCCGGGACCGGGCTGGATCTGTTCGGCCAGGCCTTTCCCAAGCGCACCTTCGACGTGGCCATTGCCGAGCAGCATGCGGTAACCTTTGCCGCCGGACTGGCGTCGGAAGGCTACAAGCCGTTCTGTGCCCTCTATTCCACCTTCCTGCAGCGCGGCTACGACCAGGTGATCCACGACGTGGCGATCCAGAACCTGCCGGTGCGCTTCGCCGTGGACCGGGCAGGGCTGGTGGGCGCGGACGGGGCCACCCATGCGGGGTCGTTCGACATCGCCATGCTGACCTGCCTGCCGGGCTTCACGGTCATGGCGCCGGCGGACGAGGCGGAACTCACCCATATGATCGCCACCGCCGTGGCCCATGATTCCGGTCCCAGCGCCGTGCGCTTTCCACGCGGCGAGGGCGTGGGCGTCGAGCGGCCCGAGCGAGGGCAGGTGCTGCCCATCGGGCGCGGTCGGGTGATGCGGGACGGCACTGATCTGGCACTGCTCTCTTTGGGCACCCGGCTGGCGGCCTGCCTCGACGCGGCCGAGCGGCTCGCCAGCCTCGGTCATTCGGTCACGGTGGTCGATGCGCGCTTTGCCAAGCCCATCGACCGCGACCTAATCCTGCGCCTGGCGCGGGAGCACCCGGCGCTGGTGATCGTGGAAGAAGGCTCGGTGGGAGGATTCGGCAGCCAGGTCCTGCAGTTGCTCTCGGACGAGGGGGCGTTGGACCATGGACTGAAGGTCCGCTCGCTGGTGCTGCCGGACAGCTTCATCGACCAGGATACGCCTGCGGCGCAGATGGCCCTGGCCGGACTTGATGCCGACGGGATCGTGGCGCGCAGCTTGGCCCTGCTCGAGCAGGCGGCCGACCGGCGGGGGGCGAGCGCGACTTTGCGGACCCATGGGGCCTTGCGCCTGACCTGACACCGCCATCGCCATGGCCGGTGCGCCGTCCCGAACGTCACGGGCCGCGATGCCGCGCCGTGACGCGACAGCTGACCCAGCCGAGCATCCCCATCTGATCTGCTTGGTCATTTGGCGATTGTAATCGCATTATTACAGTTGGATTGTTCCTCTGTGATTTAGATGTAATTTATCGCGACGAAGCGGAATGCTGAGGCGGCTATATAAATAGTGGCCAATGTTAATCAAATATCCGGGTCTAAATTTGATCTTATTTTATTTCTGAGCTTCGCATTCCCGCTAAAGCTTGCCTTAGCCACGCATGTTTGACCCCGTCCATCCCGTTTGGGAGGGGCAGGCACGAGGTGGATCAGGTCAAGAAGTGGAAGCTTGAGATGTTTTTCTCTTCGGTGATGCGCGTCATGGTTTCACCCATTGCGATCGCAATCATAAATGCTTTGATTGTCGTCGTGATTGCCTTGGCGTTATGTGATCTTGTTGAAGCTCTTTCCGCTCATGTCTTGCTTGGCGAACCCATGGACACCACGCTGGGCATTGGCGTGATCCTGATCGGCTGGGGCGTCGCGTTGGAGGAGCGTCAATCGCTGCGCGAGCTGTTTCATCTGGCCGGGGGGGCGGACGAGGAGCGGCAGATGGCCATCGACCATGATTGTCATGGCGTGGGCGTTGGCGCACTGCTGCTCGGCTTGTTCTCTGAAGTGGCGATCGAGTGCATCAAGCTGCCGAACCGGGTGGTGAACACCAGCGGTATCGAGCCTTATGTCCTGGGGCTTGCGGTGGCCATGCTGGTGCTCTGCGCAGGCATTCTGGGCATTCATATTCTGCGACTTGGCCGCTTCGCCATGGCTGCCGGACGCTGGCCCGAGGGCGGGGCGCTCAAGGCCCCGACCATCCAGCATTAAGCCGAACAGGACTCTGCCGTGGGCGCTGCAGCGCCCGCGGGCACGGGGACGCGCTGGCGGAACCGTCAGCTGCCCTTGCAGGCGCTTTCAAACGCGGCATAGGCCTCGGCGGCCCCGGCCAGAGAGATCTGCTGCTTGGCGCCCTTGGTCTCCATGGTGAGCAGGGGTGCTCCGCGCGTGATCGCCTTGACGTCATCGAACTTGGCGCCCGCATTCACGTCGATTGCGGACGTCTCGTCATTGGCCACGGCCTTGCCAGGGAACTCCTTCTTCACCTTGCCGGCGGTGAAGATGACCTTGGCCGGATCATCCACCTTCAGCCCCTTGGAGCCGATCATCGAGCTGACCAGAACCATGGGGTTGCCCTTGGCGCAGGTGAACGAGACCATGGCATTGTCGGTTTGCGGGGCGCCGAAAACCAAGGTTGCGCCATCGTCGTTGGGGGTGGTCGCCCAGATCGACTTCTCTTGCGCGGCGGCTGGCAGGCAGGAGGCGGCCAGCAGGCCGGCAACAAAGATGGTGCGAAACATGCGTTCTTCCCCGGATAACTGGCCGGGATCATACCCGACGCCGTGTCAACGAAAAGTGCGTCCTTAATTTTTGGTTAAGAGCACCCCCACACCTTGGCAAGGCACCGCCGTGACGGCTGCCATCAGCGCTTGACCAGGCAGACGCGCTCGAAATCCACCAGCCGGCTGCGCGCGCCGCTCAACGGGTAGGTCTGGGTGGAACCGGGCATCTTCACCGTCAAGGTCTCGCCCTCGCGGAACAGCTCCAGCACTTTGGCGTCGAGGGTCACTGCCGCCTCGACCACCAAAAGGCCGTCATTGGCCCCGAGGAAGGCGGTGGCCGCCAGTTCCAACCGCCGCTTGCCATTGGACAAGGACAGCGGCACGCCGTCGCCCGACTTCACCTTGTTGTCGGTGGGAACCTCCACGGCGATCTGCAGCAATTGCGCGCTGGGTTGGCAGGTGGCGGCAAACACCGGGTCGACGGCGCGGGGCAAGGCAAATCGGAGGGCATAGGCGTCTTCCGCCTTGGCGATGCTCCAGACCCGCGGATCCGGTGGCGGCTCGGCCTTGGCCGTCTTGCTGGCCTTGGTGGCAGCCAGCGCTCCGCTCGCCAGGGTGGCGGTCATCACAGCCACCAGGGCCAGTTCGGCAATCGGTTTGTGCATACATACTCCCACCCGGACTCGACCGGCGCGCCCCGAGCCTGACCCCGGATGGCGGTTCTGATTGCCTCGCCCGTGGGCAATCGCATATCACGGTCCGGCCTGCCCGTGCGACGGGTTTGGTCAAGGGCCTTCGGGATGGTCAATTTTAATCCTCTGACGGGAAAGACCGGCCATGGCCACACGGGCACGGATCGACAAGCTGCTGGTGGAGCGCGGGCTGTTTGACAGCCGGGCGCGTGCCCAGGCGGCCGTGCTGGCGGGCCAGGTGACAGCGGACGGCGAGGTCGTGCGCAAGCCGGCACAGGAGGTGGATGCCACCGCCGAGATCGTCGCCCGCGACGTGCATCCCTTCGTTTCGCGCGGCGGATTGAAGCTCGCGGCGGGACTGGATGCCTTCGGCTTCGACCCCACGGGCAAACGGGCGCTGGACGTGGGGGCCTCCACGGGCGGCTTCACGGATGTCCTGCTGTCCCGCGGCATTGCCCACGTGGTGGCGGTGGACGTCGGCCATGCCCAGTTTCATGCCCGCCTGCGGGATCGGCCCGAGGTGACGCTGCTCGAGGGCACCGACATCCGGCGCCTGACCCCAGAGCAGGTGGGGCCGCCGGTCAACCTCATCGTCATCGACGTCAGCTTCATTTCGCTGGCCTTGGTCCTGCTGCCGGCCCTGGGTTTTGCCGCACCGCAGGCGGAACTGGTGGCGCTGGTGAAGCCGCAGTTCGAGGCCGGTCCCGCCCTGGTGCGCAAGGGCTTGGTGCGAGATCCGTCCGTCCATGCGGCGGTCTGCGCCAAGGTGGAGGCGCAGGTGAGCGCGCTCGGCTGGCAACTCAAGGGTCTCATCCCGTCGCCTATCGCCGGCGGCGATGGCAATCTTGAATTTCTGCTGGGGGCGGTGCGGGCGTGAACGACCTGTTGGACGTGGATGTGCTGCGCGTCGGCGCTCTGGGAGACGGCCTTGCGGCGGATGGGCTGTTCGTGCCCTACGCCTTGCCGGGGGAGCGCGTGTCGGGCATTCGCGACAAGGATCGCCTGTTGCCGGTGCGCATTCTGGTGGAGAGCCCCGACCGGGTGGCCCCGATCTGCCCGCATTTCGGGGTCTGCGGCGGTTGCCTGCTGCAGCATTGGCGCTCCGACGCCTATCGGGCCTGGAAGCGCAGCCTGGTGGTGGACGCGCTGGCGCGGGAGGGAGTCCAGGTCGACGTGGCGCCGCTGGTGGATGCACACGGGGAGGGCCGGCGGCGGGCCATCTTCCATGCCCGGCAGATCGGGTCGCGCACCATTGTCGGCTTTGCCGAGCGCAAGTCCCATTCCATGGTGCCCATCACCGTCTGCCCGGTGCTGGCGCCGGCGCTGGACCAGGCCTTGCCCGCCGCCCGCGCGGTGGCCGAGGCCCTGGCGCGCCAGAAAAAGCCCCTCGATTTGCATGTGACGGCCACCGAGAACGGTCTCGATCTGGACGTGCGCGGGTCGGGCGCCCTGCCGCCGCAACTGCTCATGGACCTCGCCGCCATTGCCGAAACCTTCGATCTGGCGCGGCTGACCCGCCACGGGGAGATGGTGGTGCAGCGCCGGGTGCCGTTCCTGCCCATGGGGGCCGCCCGCGTGGAATTGCCGCCGGCGGCCTTCCTGCAGGCCACCGCGGCCGGGGAGGCGATGCTGGCGGCGCGGGTGACGGAGGCGGTTGCCGGGGCCAAGAGAGTGGCCGACTTGTTCTGCGGCGTCGGCACCTTCGCCTTGCGCCTCGCCTCCCAGGCGCGGGTCTGGGGGTATGAAAGCAATGAGGTGGCGATCACGGCTTTGCTGAAGGCCACCCGCGGGGCCCAGGGGCTGAAGGGGGTGGCGGGCGAGGTGCGCGATCTCTTCCGGCGCCCGCTGATGGTGGAGGATCTGGCCAAGTTCGACGCGGTGGTGATCGATCCCCCGCGCCAGGGGGCGGAGGCGCAGGCGCAGGAACTGGCGCGCAGCAAGCTGGACCGGGTGGTCTATGTGTCGTGTGCGGCGACCACCTTCGCCCGCGACGCCCGGCTGCTGATCGCGGGCGGCTTCAGGCTGGAGAGCGTCACGCCCATCGACCAGTTCCGCTATTCCCCCCATGTGGAACTGGTGGGGATCTTCCGCCGCTAGAGCATTTCCCCGTTTCGTCGAATCGGTGAAAGTCTCTATCTCTCTGTTTTGTCGCGTTTTCTTCACGCGAACCGGGATCCACTTCGCTCCAAAACGCTCTAGTAGGGTGACACCGGTGCGGCGGCTCGCCCCCGATACCCGTCAGGCGTAAAGGCGGCGGGCATCGCGGAAGGAGATGAGCTTGCGGTTCTGCTCATCCCACAGGGTCAGGCGCACGCAGGCGAAGCTTTGCCACAGGGTGAGGCGGCCCACGTCGCGCAGTTCCGGATGATCGCGCAGCACGTCGGGCAGCCGGTAGTAGGGGATGCGGCTCGACAGATGGTGGATGTGGTGCATGCCGATATTGGCCGTGAACCAGCGCAGCACCGCCGGCAGGTCGTAATGGGAGCTGCCGTGCAGCGCCGCCTCATGGAACGACCAGGACTCCTGCTCGGACCAATGGGTCTCCTCGAACTGATGCTGCACATAGAACAGCCACACGCCGGCGGCAGCGGCGAGCACCACCACGGGCAGATGGATCATCAGGAAGGGGCCAAAGCCCACGGCCCAGGCCAGCAGTGCCGCCGCCGCCAGGACCGCCACATTGGTGATCTGGGTGCTGGCCCACGGGCCCCAGCCTTTGCGCATGAAGCCCACCGGTACGCGGGTCTGGACGCCGAGCATGTAGACCGGGCCCAAGCCGAACATCACCAAAGGATTGCGATAGAGCCGGTAGGCGAAACGCTGCCAGCGGGAGCGCCCCAGATATTCGCGCACCGTCAGGGTGTCGATGTCGCCAATGCCGCGCTGGTCCAGATTGCCGGTGCTGGCGTGATGCACCGCATGGCTGCGGCGCCAATAATCATAGGGGGTCAAGGTCAGGACGCCGAGCACGCGGCCGGTCCAGTCATTGACGGCACGGCTGGGGAAGAAGCTCCCATGGCCGCAATCGTGCTGGATCATGAACAGCCGCATCAGCAGGCCGGCGGCCGGGACCAGCAGCAGGCCATAAAGCCAGAATTGGCCGAAATCCAGCGCCACCACCATGGCCGCCCAGGCCAGGGCGAAGGGGATGGCGGTGATGATCAATTCCAGGACGCCCCGGCGGGTGCTGGCGCTCTTGTAGCCGGCCAGTTTCGCCATCCAGCTGCGAGCGTCAGGGGTGCGCGCCTCGCGCGCGGCTTGCGCCGACATTCTTCGATTTCCGTCCCGTGCGCACCTGGATCGCGCGGTATCCGAGCGGATCGTCGATGGATGTGAAGGCGTCACTCCGGGTGGATGCGACGTTCGGGAAAGATGGCGGCAGAAAGTGTCGAAAGTGAGCGGGTGGGGGCGCGCCTCACCCGGCCCGTCCGCCCTTATCCGAAGCGGCCGGTGATGTAACGCAGGGTGCGTTCATCGCGAGGGGTCGTGAAGATCTGCGGGCTGGGCCCGAATTCTATGAGTTCCCCCAAATACATGAAGGCCGTGTAGTCGGAGATCCGCGCGGCCTGCTGCATGTTGTGGGTGACGATGGCCACCGTGTAATCGGCTTTCAGATCGTCGATGGTGGCCTCGATCTTTGCTGTGGAAATCGGATCCAAAGCGGAACAAGGCTCATCCAGCAGAATGATTTCCGGGCGCACCGCAATGGTGCGGGCAATGCACAGACGCTGCTGTTGGCCGCCGGAGAGGCTGAGGGCGCTGGTGCGCAGGATGTCGCTCACTTCCGCCCACAGCGCCGCCCGGCGTAGGGCTTCCTCCACCCGGCCATCCAGTTCGGAGCCGGAGAGGTCGCCTTTGAGGCGCATGCCGATGGCCACATTGTCGTAGATCGACATGGGGAAGGGCGTCGGCTTCTGCGTCACCATGCCGACCCGCGAGCGCAGCGCCAGCACGTCCACGGACCGGGCGAGGACATTCTCCCCGTCGATATAGACTTCGCCGTCCACGATCTGGTCGGAATAAAGGTCGTACATGCGGTTGAACACCCGCAGCAGGGTGGACTTGCCGCAGCCGGACGGGCCGATGAAGGCAGTGACCTTGTGCAGATAGATATCGACGGAGACGTCCTTCAGCGCCACCTGTTTGCCGTAGCGATAGGTGATGTGGGAGGCCCGCAGCTTCACCTCAGGGGTGCCCGCCGCGCGTTCCGGCGTTCGGGCGGGGGCGGCGCGCGGGGCGCCGGCGCGCAGAATGGGAGGCGCGTAAGCGGTGTTCTGCGCGGAAATGGGCGTACGGACCGTCATGGCGAAGGGACCAATGCATCATCTCTGGCAAGGATGAGGCATGAAGTGTTCGCTGTCGTTGCGCGAGATCACGTCACGGAAGTGTAATAAAACGCGATGGAGATTGAAGGGATGACCTCGATCCCGGGAGGTGGATCAGTTGTTCCAGCGCTCCATCCAGATCTTCTCGCCGATGGTGCATGAAATGCGCGGCGGCTGCACCACAGGGATCACCCGGGCGACGGGCGGCGGACGAACGCCGGCCACCTCCAGCACCAACTTGGTCTTGATGGCGGTGACGAATTCGGCCCGCTCCCGCACCGGGATGACGAAGGCGCCAGGGCCGCCGATGACGCAGTCCTCATAATAGTGGTCCAGATCCTCGATATCGAAGCTGGAGGTATTGGGCCGCTTGAGCATCAAGGGCAGGCCGTTGATGGTGATGCCCCGCGCCACCAGATCGTCGCGCACCTGATCGACCCGGACCCCTTGGTTGTTCACCCCGTCGCCGGACACGTCGATCACCCGCCGCAGGGCGCGATATCCAGTGTCCTGCAGCAGGTTCAAAGAGAACAGCAGGCCGCCGGAGATCGAGGTGCGATAGACCCGGCGCAGGGGCGCGGCGGAAATTTCATCGGATACCGCCTTGGCGCTGGCCGGGCCGTCAATGAGGCGCCAGGGCATCACCAGCTTCTGCTCGTGCTCGCCCGCCCATTCCACATACGCCACGATGATCCGGCCATTGGGGCCGAGGCGCAAGGCGTTGAGAAACTCCGGCGAGACCAGGGCCTGAGCATAGCCTTCTCGCTGCAGGGCCTGCTCTTCCGCGTCCATGGAAAAGGACACGTCCACCGCCAGGACCAGGGCAACGTCCACGGTCGGTGGACCTGCCGATGGGCCGGCTGCGAGCGCCACGCCAAACCCGGGCGCAAGCCCTGCCGTCCCACACACCAGGATCAGCGCCCGGAGGTGCCGGGTGACTGTGGCGAGGCAGGCGCACCATGCGGGCCGTCCCATCGCGCGCTCCCTGGGGTGTCAGAGCCGACGTGAAAGGACATGCTGACACCGATGCTGGCGCGGCAAAAGGGCTGCGGAGGGCTTTCTGTCCTCCGCCGCGGTTTTTTCTCGCCTGTCGTAACGACAGGCCGGCATTCCTAGCCTTCCAGCGTCTCCGTCTCGACAATCTCGATGCCGAAGCCGGACAGGCCCACATAGGTACGGGCCTTGGAGGCCAGCAGGCGGATGGAGGTCACCCCCAGGTCCCGCAGGATCTGCGCGCCGAGGCCCACTTCCCGCCAATGCTGGTCGCGCTCCATTTCGCTGGCGCTCTTCTCGCCATGGCCGATGGCGGTGGCGGGAACGCCAGCCGTGCCGTCGCGCAGATAGACCAGCACGCCGCGGCCTTCCTGCTGGATGCGGGCCAGGGCCCGTTGCAGCACCTTGGCGCCACCGAAGGCATCGGCCACCGGGTCGGCGCGGTGCAGGCGCACCAGCACATTCTCGCCATCGCCGATGCGGCCATAGACCAGGGCAAGATGGTTCACCTCGTCAAACGGAGTGAGATAGGAGAAGCCCTGCATCTCGCCCACGGAGGTGGGGACGGGAAACTCGGCGGCGCGGGTCACCAGCTTTTCCCGCGCCTGGCGATAGGCGATGAGGTCGGCCACCGAGATCCGCAGCAGCTTGTGCTCCTCGGCAAAGGCGGTGACCTGCGGACCGCGCTTCACGGTGCCATCGTCATTCACCAGTTCGGCGATGACGCCGATGGGCGGGGTGCCGGCGAGGCGGCAAAGGTCCACCGCGGCCTCGGTGTGGCCGGAGCGCATGAGCACGCCGCCTTCTTTGGCGATCAGCGGGAAAACGTGGCCGGGGCGCACGAAGTCGGCGGCGCCCATGTTGGGGTTGGCCAGCGCCCGCACGGTGTTGGTGCGCTCCTCGGCGGAGATGCCGGTGGTGGTGCCGTGGCGCACGTCGATGGAGACGGTGAAGGCCGTGCCCATGGGGGCGTCATTATTGGCGACCATCGGGTCCAGTCGCAGCCGCTTGGCCTCGG
The DNA here is from genome assembly GCA_965227945.1 of Azorhizobium sp. Lineage (GTDB taxonomy): Bacteria > Pseudomonadota > Alphaproteobacteria > Rhizobiales > Xanthobacteraceae > Azorhizobium. Next base: position 2,958,111 of record CBDDGQ010000006.1, read on the forward strand.
ACGGAGGCAGGGGTGTGCAGACAATGCCGGAGGTATGGCGGATCACGAACGCCAGTTTCGCGGGCGTGGCGAGCGAGGCGGCCAGGATGAGATCGCCTTCATTTTCGCGGTCATCGTCGTCGGTCACCACGATGATGTCGCCGCGGGCGATGGCTTCGATGGCGAGCTGGACGCGGGATTGAGCAGTGTCGATCACGGGCAAACCTCGGATGCGGGGCGCGGCGAGCCCCAGGAAATCATTGGGCGTCACCGCATGTCGGGTGGCTTCGGCGATGCGCGTGGCCGTCTCGCGCGAGACCCAGGCGGTGGCGTCATTGCACAAGGCCGTGACGCTGGCGGGGGACATTCCCACCTGCTTGGCAAACGCGCTGCGGGTCACGCCAGCGCTTTGGAGCCAGTCCGCAAGTTTCATCCTCTAAGTTTAGCAGACGCAGATTTCAGCATCAATGAATTCGGTTCAAAATTCAGTGAGGCTGAAAGCGAGGTCCGTTTGCGCGCTATCGCGGGAACGGCCAGGGCGGCATCTGTCCCACCTGGCCGCGATGGCGCAGCAGATGGTCCGCCAGGACGCAGAGCATCATGGCCTCTCCCACAGGCACCGCCCGAATCCCGACGCAGGGGTCGTGTCTGCCTTTGGTCATGATATCGGCCTCGACGCCGAACTTATCCACAGTCCGGCGCGGCGTCAGGATGGAGGAGGTCGGCTTCACCGCGAAACGGGCCACCACCGGGGCACCCGTGGAAATGCCGCCGAGGATGCCGCCCGCGTGGTTGGAGAGAAACATCGGCCGGCCTTCATTTCCAGTCCGCATCTCGTCGGCATTCTCCTCGCCGGTGAGGTGGGCCGCATGGAAGCCTTCGCCGATCTCCACGCCTTTGACCGCATTGATGCTCATCAGCGCGCCGGCCAGATCGGCATCCAGCTTGCCGTAGAGGGGCGCGCCCAGCCCCGGCGGGACATTGTCCGCCACGAGTTCCACCACGGCGCCCACCGACGAGCCGGACTTGCGCACCGCATCCAGATAATCGGTCCACAAGGGCACGGTGTCCGGGTCGGGGCAGAAGAAGGGGTTGTTGGGGACTTCGGCCCAATCCCAACGGCTGCGATCAATCTCGATCTCGCCGATCCGCACCAGCGCGCCGCGCACGCTCACACCTGGCAACACGTGGGCGGCGATGGCGCCGGCCGCGACGCGGGTCGCCGTCTCGCGCGCCGAGGAGCGACCGCCGCCGCGATGGTCGCGGATCCCGTACTTGACGTCATAGGTGTAGTCCGCATGGCCCGGCCGATAGCTGCCGGCGATGTCGGCATAATCCTTGGAGCGCTGATCCACATTCTCGATCAGCAAGGCAATGGGCGTGCCGGTGGAGATCAGGCCGCCATCCGCATGCTCCATGGTGCCCGACAGAATGCGGACCTGGTCGGGTTCGCGCCTTTGGGTCGTGAAGCGCGACTGGCCGGGCCGGCGCCGGTCCAAGGCGGCCTGGATGTCCTCCAGGGTGAAGCGCAGGCCGGGCGGGCAGCCATCCACCACGCAGCCGATGGCCGGCCCGTGGCTCTCGCCAAAAGTGGTGACGCGGAACAGGTGCCCGAACGTGTTGAACGACATGAGGCTCGCTTCTTCTCGATGCTTTCGCTGTCTAAAGCGCCGTGGGGTCCGAGGGAAGCGGAACGGCGCCATTTCCGGCATAAACGGTATTTAGAAACCGTACTCTGACGGTGTCACAGCCCTGCATTTGCCCCTGGGACATGATGCCGAAGGGCTTTTTCGCGGCCGTCACGCACAGCGCGCAAGAGCTGTGTTATTCAGAAGCAGACGGAAGGCTTCATATCTCTCCCATGCCCATTCTCGAAATTCTCATCGTTCTGTTTCTGGTTCTGTTGAACGCCGTTCTCGCTGCCGCCGAGCTCTCCATTGTCTCGGTTCGTCCTGCGCGCCTCCAGGGCCGCGCGGATGCAGGCGACAAGGGCGCTCGTGCCGCCTTGCTGCTGGGCGCCGAGCCGGGACGATTCCTGTCCATTGTGCAGATCGGCATCACCCTCATCGGCATTCTCGCCGGCGCCTTTTCCGGCGCCAGCCTGGGGGCCTACATGGCCGATGTGTTCCTCGATGCCGGCATGCCGCACAGCGTGGCGGATCCCCTGGGCTACACCGTCGCGGTGGGCGGCATCACCTATGTGTCGCTGATCATCGGGGAACTGATTCCCAAGCGCCTGGCGTTGCAAAATCCCGAGCGCATCGCCTGCATGCTGGCCCCGCTCATGCTGGGTCTCTCGAAATTTTCCGCACCGGCGGTTTGGGTGCTTGATGCCTCGGCGCGCGCCGTGCTGCGCCTGTTGGGCGAAGGCGGGCACCAGAAGGAAGGGGTCACCGACGAGGAGATTCGCGCCATCATCACTGAGGCGGAGAACTCCGGCGTCATCGATCCCGCCGAGCGGCGGATGATTTCCGGCGTGATGCGCCTCGCCGATCGCCCGGTCACCGCCATCATGACCCCGCGCCCCGATGTGGAGTGGGTGGACATCACCGCCAGTGCCGAAGAGGTCCGGCAGATCCTGCTGGAAAGCCCGCACAGCCGTCTGCCGGCGTGCGAAGGCTCGCCCGAGGAAACCATGGGCGTGATCCAGGCCAAGAAGCTGCTGGATGCTTATCTCCGCGGCGAGACCCCGGATCCCCGCAGCTTTGTCCAGACGGTGCCGTTCGTGGTGGAGACCGTGGGTGCGCTTGAAGCCATGCGCATGCTGCGCAGCGCTGCGGTCCCCATGGGCATCGTGGTGGATGAATATGGCGACATGGTCGGGGTGGTGACCGGCTACGATCTGCTGGCGGCGATCACCGGCTCCATCCTGGAACAGGATCACCAGGGGGTGGGCGACGAGCCCCATATCGTGCAGCGGCAGGACGGCTCGTACCTGATTTCCGGCGAGACCCCAGTGGACGAACTGCACGACGTGCTGGATGTGGAAATCCACGTGGACGGGCGATTCCACACGGTGGCGGGCTTTGCCCTGTCGCAGATCAAGGAACTGCCGGAGACCGGCGCGGTTTTCGACGCCTTGGGCTGGCGGTTCGAGATCGTGGACATGGACGGTCGCCGCATCGACAAGCTGCTGGTCTCCCGTCCGCCGGTTCTGCATCGGCAGAAGGTCGCCGGCGCGGAGTGATCTGCCGGCCGGGCCGCGGCGTTTGACCTGCGTGCGGGCGGAACCGCAAAAAGTCCGGGTGCAAAAAAGTCCGCCTGTGCCAATGGCTGGGCAGGCAGGCGCAGACGCCTGAAACGCGCGCCGGCGGGTGAAAGCCCGGGCGCGCCGCGGCGTCAGTCGGCCACTTCGAACTGGCCGCCCGCGAGCACATAGACCGCGCCCTGCCGCACCGGCACCTGCGCGGCGTCGATGCCGGGCATGCCGGCCTTCACGTGCAGCAGCGCCCGAATGACCCCGCCATGGGTCACCACCACCGCGTCGCCCCTGATGCGGTCGATGGCCGCGCTGGCGCGATGGGCGAGCATGGCATAGCTCTCGCCGTCGGGCGGCAGGAAACTCCAGGGATCGCGCTCCCGCACCTTCACCGCATCGGCGTCGCGGCGGCGGATCTCGGGCCAGGTCAGCCCTTCCCATTGGCCGAAGGACAGTTCCGCCAATTGCGGGTCGTGCGTGAAGTCCGACCCCTGCAGATCCAGGGCCGTGCGCAGGATGCGCATGGTCTCCAGCGCCCGGCTGAGGGGACTGGACACGTAATGAAGGCGTGTCACATCACCGGCCAGTTGCGCCAACACCCGGCCGACCCGCACCGCCTGCGCGCGTCCTAGGCTGTTCAGCGGGACGTCGCGGCGCCCTTGCAGGCGGCCGGCGACATTCCAGTCGGTTTCACCATGACGGACCAGGAACAGCCGCGACGGGGTCATCGCGCCGGGAGGCTCAATGTGTGGGTGTACCACTGCCCCAGGGGAGGATAGATGACCTTGATTTCGGCTTGGCCGCTGCCGGAACCGCGCACCAGCACGCCGGGCAGGCGCTGGCCCTGGCAGACCAGATAGCCATAGTCCGTCCCCGTCACCGTAAAGCTGCCGGGGGTGATGGACAGATGCAGTCCAGGCGAACTGTTGATGACGCTGATCTGCGGCAGCCCCTGGCTGGTGCATTGCTGATTGGCAGTGCCTGCCGCGAACAGCACCCCATCGCTGCCGCCGCCGGTGAAGTAATTGACCACGAACGCGTCAGGGTCGTTCTCGCGCCCCGCAATGGCCCGATTGGGGCCAAGAGCAAGCAAGACAAGGGCTGCGAGCGTTCCGGCGGCCAGGGTGGCTCTGAGCGCCGTGGATGTGGCTGCGTATGCGGTCATTTCACACCCCCCTTGAAGACTCAGGCCGGCGGTGCGGCCTCAGAGGCCGGGGACCTGAACCACGTGATCATACCATGCCCCCAAATGCGGATAGCTGACCCGCAGCGCCACGGTGGCGCCGCCGCGGGGCGGACGGCCCACAAAGCTGACCACCGCGCCGCTCACCGGCCGGCCCAGGCAAAAGGTGGAGCCCGCGTCGGTGGCGGTGGCTACGAACTGGCCGGGGGTGACCACCACCTTGCTGCCGGCGGGCGCCGACAGGACGGTGATCTTCGGCCGCTGTTCGGCCTGGCAGATGAAGTCCACGGTGGCGGCGGCAAAGATGGGGCGCCCGGCCTTGGCCGGCCCAGCGGCCGTCAGCGGGGCGCCGATGGAGGTCATGTAGGCGATGCGGTCTTCCGAGGGCATGGAATAATTGGGGAAGAAGGCGCCGCCGGGCCCGAGGATGCGGTCCCGCAGCGGGTAGCTCTCCAGCGTCGGCAGGCCATCCGCGCCGGCGAGGGCAGGAAGGGCGGAGGCGGACAGGATCACGGCCGTCAGAGCTGTGCGCAGAACCCGTTTCATTCTCGTCTCCTCAATGCCCGGTCCGACCCGCCGTTCCGGCGCGCGGTTCAGTCGCGAACCAGCGCCAGGTCGGGCGCGTCGGGGTGCTTCATGCCCACGATATGATAACCCGCATCCACATGCTGAACCTCCCCCGTGACGCCGCGGGACAGATCGGAGAGCAAATAGACGCCCGCATCGCCCACTTCGTCGGTGGTCACGGTGCGGCGCAAGGGGGAGTTCAGCTCGTTCCACTTCAGGATATAGCGGAAATCGCCGATGCCCGAGGCGGCCAAGGTCTTGATGGGCCCGGCGGAAATCGCGTTGACGCGGATGTTCTTCGGCCCGAGGTCGGCGGCCAGATAGCGCACGCTGGCTTCCAGCGCCGCCTTCGCCACCCCCATCACATTGTAGTGCGGCATCCACTTCTCGGCGCCGTAATAGGTGAGCGTCAGGAGCGAGCCGCCATTGTTCATGATCTTCTCGGCCCGCTGCGCCAGCGCCGTGAACGAGTAGCAGGAGATGAACATGGTCTTGGTGAAATTGTCGGCGCTGGTGTCCACATAGCGCCCGTCCAACTCGTCCTTGTTGGAAAAGGCGATGCAGTGCACCAGGAAATCGATGGTGCCGAACAGCTTCTCGGTCTCGGCGAACACGGCATCCATACTGGCGGGGTCGGTGACGTCGCAGTGGCCCACGATATGGCCACCCAGTTCCGCCGCCAACGGCTCCACACGCTTCTTCAGCGCTTCGCCCTGGTAGGTAAGGGCGATCTCTGCGCCGTGGGCCCGCGCGGCCTTGGCGATGCCGTAGGCGATGGAGCGATTGTTGGCGACGCCGAAAATCAGCCCGCGCTTGCCCGTAAGAAGACCGCTCGCGCTGCTGTTCGTCACCATGTCCCACCACTCCACTGCTCGGTAATTCGGCTCTATGACAGAGCGCGGCTTCCTATGACACGCGCGCCGTGGGGGTTCAAGCGAGCGGAATTCCAGATCGCCCCTTGCTTCCGGCGGCGAACGCATGTTAGACGCAGCGCCCTGGTTCGGAGTGTAGCGCAGCCCGGTAGCGCACCACGTTCGGGACGTGGGGGTCGCAGGTTCAAATCCTGCCACTCCGACCAGGTAATCCCGCAGTCCCCGCGTTTTTGTTTCCCCTTTGGGGACTGGGATGGGGAAAAATACCTTCCAACGCCACGATAATGCTCTGAGCCTTCTGCGGCAGGAGGGCTTTCGACTTGGTCGCGTCTGACGCGCCGGCCGGGTCGTACCGGGTAAGATGGCCATCGGCTGATTCGGGTGGATGCCGTGCCGTCCGCAGAACGCGTGCTGCCTCTCCCAGCGATGCCTCGTGTCCCGCATTCGCGTCAGGTCGGTGCGCGACAGCACGCGCCGTGCGAACTGGACGGAGCCCGCGCAGCGCCCCGGAACCCCAACACACACGGCGATCCCGAAATCTTTCGTCTTGAACTGAAGACGCACGCGCGGCGGCCTAGAACCCCGCGGAGAGGGATCCGGCCGGCGCGCAATCGATTCGTGCGGCGGGCATGCGCAGCACGGATGGCCTGGCCTGTGCCTCCCGGGGAAGGCGCTCGATGACATTGCAAGCGCTGCGGATGCCGTCGTCTTGCCCGAGCAGGGCCTTTGCGCCGGCACAGGCGACGGCGACCTTGGGGTCGGCCAGCAGACCGGCGATTGCGGCAGCCCCTCGTTCCGGCGTGAAGCTGCGGCGCGCGATGCTGCGGCCAAGATTCAGGCGCTGAAGCCGCGCGGCTTCGTCGAAATGATTGAACCCCAAGGGCACCAGCAATTGCGGAATCCCCGCCGCCATCGCTTGCGCCACGGTGCCGATGCCACCGTGGTGGATCAGCGCAGCACAGCGCGGCAACAACCGACTGAAGGGCGCATAGGAGACGTGCAGCAGGTCGGGGCCGGGCCGGCCGGTCATCTGATCCTCCGGCACGCTCACCAGGATGCCCCGGCGTCCGAGCCGGGCGCAGATGGCGGTTGCGGTGCGGAAGAAGTCGGCGGCTTGGCGCATGGCCGTGCCGTAAGTGAAAACCAGCGGCGGTGATCCCTGGTCGAGAAAGGCAGCCACATCGTCCCCCAATTCGTCGGTGTCGCCAAAGCGGTCCGCCAACGGGAAAGAGGTCTGAATAGCCTGGGTCGGCCAGTCGGTCTGCGGCGGACAGAACCAGGGCGGAAAGGCGAAGACCACGCGATCAGGGCTGTCCCACCATCGGCGCAACTGGGTCACCGGCGCGATGTCCAGGCGCTCCAGCGCGGCGTTGAGGTGGGGCAGCGTGGCTGGCTCCAGCAGGAAATGATCGGCCAGCCGCACCACCGCGTGACGGAGCGGGCCCGGCAGCAGCGCCCCGAGGGGCACGCCGGGTGGCACAGGCGCGGCCCTGCGGCTGTCTGCCAGCAAGGGAAACAGGTGAACGGTCACCAGCGGGACGCCCAACTTTTGCTGCGCGGCCCGGGCTCCCAACGCGAGGGTGGAGCCAACCACGACGCCGTCCTGTGGGCGCCAGTTGGCGGCGATCCATTCGTACGTGGGTTCAAGCGTGGCGGTCGCGATGCGCAGAAGAAGCGGCAAGCCGTGCATGGGGTGCCAGAGATTTGCTGGCGATGTGACGTGCGTATAGTCCCATTCGGTTCCGATGCTGTGAAAGGGGACGCCGACGCGCAGAGCCGCCCGTGCAAAGGGAGCCGGCGCTGCGAGCGTGACCTCGTGCCCGCGCCTCTGCAATTCCGCAGCGAGCGCCAAATGCGGCAAGACATCGCCATGGCTGCCGATCGCGACGAGCAACACTTGCATCGCTTGCTGTGACTCCAGGCCGAAATAGTCTGAATCGCCGAACCGCACCGCGTCTGCTCAGGATAAATATTCCCGGATTTTGAAGAGTCAATATCAATATTTCTATATCAGCGCGTGATTTATTTGAATATATTTTTATATTGTATGCTATATTATATATATTATGACTATGTAATTAAGATTTACGTCGAGTTACTAAATTCATCCTGTGGAAAGAGTGCCCATATCGCGTTCGTAGCAGGGAGCGATGAAGTCATTCTCTCAAAGCCGGCTTCGGGTTGTATTCATGGATCCTCACGGCAGAGCTCCAGGTCACCCTGAGATGGCGGTATCATTTTAGTATGACAGGCGTGAGAGTGGTTGAGGGGCATCGCTGACCTCGGAGGATCCGCCGGACGCGGGCCCCGCCTGGGGCAATCGCGTGTCGGGCCGCGCGCCAAGCTCCCCCCGGCGGGAACAGCTTGGCTGCTCGACCGTTGACCTCGCGACGGAGTCTTCAATTCAAAGGAACATGCGCATGTCGCTCGCCGATCTGGAACGCTTGAAAGCGGATGCTTCGGGCAATACGGGCCTTGCCGAGGTGATCTTGGAGGCCCTGCCGGGCTTTGCCACGGCCGCCGATGCGGTGAGCTTTCTCGCCACCCGCGGCTTCGATATCACGCCGGAGGATCTGTCCGAGGCCGCGGCTGAGGAGGCGCGGGAGCATCGTCACGTGGGGAAGCACGAGGGGGCTTATGGCGCTCTGTTGCGCTTCGCCCAGGACCACTGAAGCAGGCGGCCGCCCCGCTGCCCAGCGGGTACGGCCGTCCTGACCGGGCCGGATGCCTAGAGGATGGTGCCCTTCAGGAAGACGTAGGCGACGCTGAAATAGATCATCAGGCCAGTGACATCCACCAGTGTCGCCACAAAGGGAGCGGATGCGCTGGCCGGATCGAAGCCGATCCGCTTCAGAATGAACGGCAGCATGGATCCGGCCAGGGATCCGAAGGTGACGATTCCGACGAGCGATGCCGCAATGGTCACCGCCAGCAACTGCCAATGCGGCCCGTAGTCGAAAAAGCCCAGTCCCTGCCAGACCGCAATTCGCACCATGCCGATGACCCCGAGGATCGTCCCTAAGAGCATACCGGTGGGCAATTCGCGGAAGGCGACGCGATACCAGTCCCGCAGTCGCACCTGCCGGAGCGCGAGGGCGCGGATGATGAGCGAGGTGGCCTGCGATCCGGAGTTGCCGCCTGAACTCATGACCAGCGGCACGAACAAGGCCAGCACGATGGCCTTCTCCAGTTCGTCCGCATAGACCTGCATGGCGCTGGCGGTGAGCATTTCCGACAGAAACAGCACGCACAGCCAACCGGCGCGCTTCTTGATCATCTCCGAAAAGCTGATCTGCATGTAGGGCTCGTCGATCGCCTCCATGCCGCCCATGCGCTGCACGTCTTCGGTCTGTTCCTCGATCATGGCGTCGATGACGTCGTCGAAGGTGCAGATGCCGATCAGGTGGGCGGTGGAATCGATCACCGGGATCGCCAGCAGATCGTATTTTGCGATCAGCCGCGCCACGTCCTCGCGGCTGGCGAACGGTGTCGTGGTGATGGGGGCGTAAGGCTGGGCGACGGAGGTGATGGGCGCCTCCGGCTGTCCGGAGATGAGCCGCCGCAACGTCACGATGTGCAGCAGCTTCCGGGTGAGCGGATCCAGCACATAAATGGCGTAGATGGTTTCCCGCGTCCGCTCCACGGCGCGGATATGGTCCAGCGTCTGCTGCACTGTCCAATTGGCCGGGACGGTGACGAATTCGGTCGTCATCAGGGCGCCGGCGGTGTCCTCAGGGTAAGTGAGGAGATGGGCGATGGCCGTCTGGGCTTCAGGGCTGAGCTGGGCCTGAAGGCTTTCGCGCACCTTCTCGTCCACCCACCGCAGCACGTCGGCGGCGCGGTCCGTCGACATGCCTTCGAGCACGGCCACCGCTTTGGCGGTGGGCATGATCTCCAGCATCTCCGAAGCCCATTCGAAGGTCGGCTGGTCCAGCACGTCCACCGCCCATTCATGGGGGAGGTGGGAGACGAACTCGGCGGCCTCCTCCGGCGTCTTGGCATTCAGCAGCTCGACGATGTCGGCCACATGGGCGCGCCCCATCCGCGGCGAGGGAATGGGCGCCTGAGGGTTGGCGGTCTCGAGCTTCATGAGGGGCCCCCCTCGCGCGGTGTCTGTTGAGGCGGAAAGTGACGGTCGCGCATCCGAGGCCCGCAGCTTCCACCCCACCGGATAAACCTGAACTTGCGACGCATTACAATCCCATCCCCCCTCGTCGCAGGGGGCAACGCCCTATTCGTCCGGCCGACGCGGCCGGCGGCGGCGCAACGGCTGCGGAACCTGGGCTCGCCACGGCAGTGCAGCACCAGCATGGCCGCGGGCGCTCCGCTGGGACCGGGTCCTATCCCAGTTCGCTGGTGCGGCCGGTAAAGCGCAGCAGCCCGGCCCTCAGGCGCATCTCGCCCACCAGCGCCAGGGCGCGGGCGGTCTCCAGGACCAGGCGGCCGGGTGCCAGCGGATGGATTGCCAGCGGCGGACTGATGGCCTCCAGCACCGACCAGATCTCGGAAAATTTCGGCAACGCCGCCACTTTGAAGGCGTCGATGGTGGAGATTCGCAGCGGCCCGGCCCAATGGGTGACGTTCCACAATTGACCGGCGGCGTGAACCCGCCGCATGGCCCGGCGCAAGCGGGCGCGGCGCACCACTTGTGCCACCGGTTCCAAGGCCATCGCATCAAAGCCGCTTTGGCCTTCGCTCCAGGCGCGGAAGCGGGCGGCCACCCCATCGGCGCCGCGATCCAGCCGCCAACTGGCGGTCACACGGACCAGCGGATCATGGCGCACCTGCAGCCCGGCCCGATACACCGCAGTGAGCAGCGCGCGATCGGCGCCCACGGAGAGGGCGGGGATCCCGCCGGCCTGGAGATAGGCGTCGACGGTCAGCGCCAGGCTCGCGCTGGAGGTCTGCCGATGGACGGGCGCTGGATGCAGCGGATCGGGATCGATGCGGGCATCGATCTCGCTGAGCAGGCGGGCATAGCGCGCGGCCGCGTGGTAGCGCCGGTACAGCGCCGCGGGCGGGGCGCTGGTGCCCGCCGAGTCCAGCACCACCTGGCCGGCGACCGCATCGGCCCCTTCGGCGAGGGCGGCGAGATTGGCGGCGACCCAGTCCGACGCCACCCGGCCATCGGCTTCGGTGGTCAGCACGATCCCGCGCTCGACCCCCGACGTGACGATGAGGGAGGCCGCGGCATCCATCACATGGCGCCGCGCCCATCCACTGCCTTGGCGGCCCGCCGGCAGGTCGATGGACAGGATGCGCAGCGCCAAGGGCAGCGCGTCCATGGCGGCCTTGGCCACCTGCTCGGTGCGATCGACGCAATTGTGCAGCAGGACGAGGGTGGCAAATTCCGGCGCATCACGCTGGGCCGCCAAAGCGGTGAGGCAGGCCATCAGATGCCCTTCCTCGTCCTTCGCCGCGATGGCGACGATGGCCTGCGGGGCTGCGATCACCCTCCGGGCCGGCGCCACCACGCGAAAGGACGACTGAAATTCCGGCATGGAGACGTCCTGTGTGCGAGCCCGCCCTGCGTTTCCCGACGTTCCCTTCCCACTAGCGCGCGAGGCTCCCCCGAGGCTTGCGCGGGAAATGATGATAACTTGGGCAAATGCAAAATAATAGGACGTTCCGCATTCGACTGCCTGTGTTTTGGGCTGAAGGCGGCATGGGCATACATCTGCTGCGCGCTGGGATTGTCGCCTTGGCACGCTGCTTGCTGCTTGCTGGCCGCTGGCATGCGCCAGTCAGAAGCAATGGGGAGAGAGCGGATGCTCGGTTTGCTGGGAAGAGCGGCCAAAGGAATCGGGGCCTTGGCGGCGGTGGCCGCTGTGGCCGGTTCGGTGGGAACGGCCGCCGCGCAGGAGACGATCAAGGTCGGCGTGCTTCATTCGCTGTCGGGCACCATGGCGATCAGCGAGACCACGCTGAAGGACGCCGTGCTCATGATGATTGACGAGCAGAACAAGAAGGGCGGCGTGCTCGGCAAGAAGCTGGAAGCGGTGGTCGTCGATCCGGCTTCCAACTGGCCGCTGTTCGCCGAGAAGGCGCGCGAGCTGATCAACAAGGACAAGGTGTCGGTGGTGTTCGGCTGCTGGACCTCGGTGAGCCGCAAGTCGGTGCTGCCGGTGTTTAAGGAGCTGAATTCGATCCTGTTCTACCCGGTCCAATATGAGGGCGAGGAGAGCGAGCGCAACGTGTTCTACACCGGCGCCGCCCCCAACCAGCAGGCGATCCCGGCGGTGGACTATCTCGCCAAGGAAGAGAAGATTGAGCGCTGGGTGCTGGCGGGCACGGACTATGTCTATCCCCGCACCACCAACAAGATCCTGGAAGCCTATCTGAAGTCCCGCGGCGTCAAGTCCGAGGACATCATGATCAACTACACCCCGTTCGGTCAGTCTGATTGGCAGACCATCGTGGCTGACATCAAGAAGTTCGGCTCGGCGGGAAAGAAGACCGCTGTGGTCTCCACCATCAATGGCGATGCCAACGTGCCCTTCTACAAGGAGCTGGCCAACCAGGGCATCAAGGCCACCGATATTCCGGTGGTGGCGTTCTCGGTGGGTGAGGAAGAACTCGCCGGCATCGACACCAAGCCCCTGGTCGGCCATCTGGCCGCCTGGAACTATTTCGAGAGCATCAAGACCCCTGAGAACGATGCCTTCATCGCCCAGTGGCAGGCCTTCACCAAGAATCCGAAGCGCGTGACCAACGATCCCATGGAAGCCACTTATATCGGCTTCAACATGTGGGTGCAGGCGGTGACCAAGGCGGGCACCACCGACAGCGACAAGGTGATCGCCACTTTGCCCGGCACCAAGCAGCCGAACCTCACCGGCGGCGTGTCGGAAATGCTGCCGAACCACCACATCACCAAGCCGGTGTTCATTGGCGAGATCCAGGGCGACGGCCAGTTCAACGTGGTGTGGAAGACCGATGGCCTGGTGCCGGGCGAAGCCTGGTCCAAGTATCTGGAAGGCTCCAAGACCCTGGTGGCCGACTGGGTGAAGTACAATTGCGGCAATTACGATACCGTCAAGAACGTCTGTCTGGGGGCCACCGCCACCAAGTGACGCTCTGACACGCAGGGCTTGGATCCATCCGCGGCGTCTCGGGCGCCGCGGGTGGATCGACCTTCCGTCACCCCCGGTGCGTGATCCCCGAAGGTTGCGCATCTGGCGCGCGAAGGCCTCTTCAGGTGGCCTCCGGATCGGAGACCGCATCCTCCGGCGCATCCCGCCATCGCGCTCGCTTTATCGCGCTTGAGCCGCCTGCCGCGGCCCGGCGCGTCATGGGCATAGCGCGGGCCGGCGGATCAGAGGTCGGGGCGGGCCCACTCCAGGCCGTGCGCGCCCCGTGACGCCATCGCCCGCCGGCCATTGCCACTACCGCCCTTTGTCAGCTTCGGCATCCCGTGCCGCCGCGCGTCGAGCAGGACAGATCATGACCTTCCCCCGCCGCCTGCTGGTTGCGATCGCTGTGATGGCGATGGCCGCAACGTCCCTGTTCACACCCGAGGCGCACGCCCAGGCCCCTGCTCAATCCGCCTCCCCGGCCGATGCAGCCGATCTGGCGCCGGCGCTGGCCAAGATCGCCGCAGACAGCTTCTCCGATACCGAAGCCGCGCTGGTGGCCCTGTCCGCCAGTCCCAATCCGCAGGCGGCAGTGATCGTGGCGGCGCTGTCCGACGGGCGCCTGCTGTTCGATCCCGCCACCAAGGCGGTCTATGTGCGCCCCAAGGCGGGCGGCGCGTTGACCGACGCCGCCACCGGCGCCGCGGTGGGCAGCGAGCCCGCAGGGCTGAAGCCGGTCCGCCTCAACAACCGGGTGCGCCGCGCCGCGGATGCGGCCACAGGCGCCTTGTCGCTGCTGGCGCCCGATCCCGCCCGTCGCCTCGAGGCGGCCGGCGCGGTGTTCAAGTCGCGCGATGTCGCGGCTTTGCAGACGCTCAACACTGCCATCAATCGCGAGACGGTGCCCCAGGTGCGCGAGGCGCTGATGCAGGCCCAGGCCGCGATCCTGGTGACCACCGCTGGCGTGGGCGAAGCCGATCGCCTTGCGGCGGTCAATCTCATCGTGGCGCGCGGCGATCAGGAGGCGCTGGCGCTCCTGGCCAATCTGCCAGCAGATGCGCCGGCTTCGCTCAAGGCGGCGGCGGCAGCCGGCGTCGCCAAGATCAACCGCTCGCTGGCGATCTGGAACGTGGCGCAGAACGTCTGGTACGGGCTGTCGCTGGGCTCGGTGCTGCTGCTGGCGGCCATTGGCCTGGCCATCACCTTCGGGGTGATGGGGGTCATCAACATGGCCCATGGCGAGATGGTGATGCTGGGCGCCTATACCACCTATGTGGTGCAGGAGTTCATCCGCACCTCCTATCCCGGCCTGTTCGGCTGGTCGCTGGCCATCACCCTGCCGCTGGCCTTCCTGTTCACCGGCGTGGTGGGCATCATCATCGAGCGCACGGTGATCCGCTTCCTCTATGGCCGCCCGCTGGAGACTCTGCTGGCCACCTGGGGCATTTCGCTGATGCTGCAGCAGGCCGTGCGCACGGTGTTCGGCCCCACCAACAAGGAGGTCGGGGCGCCGTCCTGGATGTCCGGGGCGTTCCAGGTGGGGCAATTGTCCATCACCTATAACCGCTTGTGGATCATCGTGTTCTCGCTGCTGGTGTTCTTCGCGCTGCTGGTGGTGCTCAAGCGCACCTCGCTGGGGCTCTATGTGCGCGCCGTCACCCAGAACCGCCGCATGGCGGCCGCCATGGGCATCCGCACCGGCCGCATCGATGCGCTCACCTTCGGCCTCGGATCCGGCATTGCCGGCATCGCCGGGGTGGCCTTGTCGCAGATTGACAACGTCAGCCCCAACCTCGGCCAGGGCTACATCATCGACAGCTTTATGGTGGTGGTGTTCGGCGGGGTGGGGAACCTTTGGGGCACGCTGGTGGGCGCGCTGACGCTCGGCGTCGCTAACAAGCTGCTGGAGCCGTTCGCCGGCGCTGTGCTCGGCAAGATTGCGCTCTTGGTCTTCATCATCCTGTTCATCCAGAAACGACCGCGCGGCCTGTTCGCGCTCAAGGGGCGGGCGGTGGAATCATGAGCGGCCTCGGCATTCTGGATCGCCGCGGCGCGATCTTCATCGTTCTGGTGCTGGCGGCCGGCGTGCTGGTGCCGATCGGCAACCTGCTGGTGCCCGCCGGCAGCCCGTTCCACATCTCCGATTATCTGGTGCCCTTGCTGGGCAAGTATCTGTGCTACGCGCTGCTCGCCGTGGCGCTGGATCTGGTGTGGGGCTATTGCGGCGTGCTCTCGCTGGGCCATGGCGCCTTTTTCGCACTGGGCGGCTATGCCATGGGCATGTATCTCATGCGCCAGATCGGCCCGCGCGGCGTCTATGGCAATCCGGTGCTGCCGGATTTCATGGTGTTCCTGAACTATAAGGAATTGCCCTGGTTCTGGCTCGGGTTCGACTGGTTCCCCTTCGCGGCGCTGATGGTGCTGGTGGCGCCTGCGATCCTGGCCTTCGCCTTTGGCTGGTTCGCCTTCCGCTCGCGGGTGACGGGGGTCTATCTCTCCATCATCACCCAGGCCATGACCTTTGCCTTGATGCTGGCCTTCTTCCGTAATGACATGGGTTTTGGCGGCAATAACGGCCTCACCGATTTCAAGGACATCCTCGGCTTCCCCATCGCCGCCGGCAGCACCCGCGGGGCGCTGTTCTTCGTCTCGGCGCTGGCGCTGGTGGGCGGCTATCTGCTGTGCCGGGCGCTGGTCACTTCCAAATACGGCAAGGTGCTGGTGGCGGTGCGCGATGCCGAAAGCCGCACCCGGTTCCTCGGCTACCGGGTGGCCAATTACAAGCTCCTGGCCTGGGTGGTCTCGGCCATGCTGGCGGGAGTGGCGGGGGCGCTCTATGTGCCGCAGGTGGGCATCATCAATCCCGGCGAGTTCGCCCCGGCCAATTCCATCGAGATGGTGATCTGGGTGGCGGTGGGCGGGCGCGGTACGTTGGTGGGCGCGGCGCTGGGCGCGCTGATCGTGAATGCGGGCAAGACCTGGTTCACCGGCGCCTTGCCGGAAGCCTGGCTCTTCGCGCTCGGCGCGCTGTTCGTGGTGGTGACGCTGTTCATGCCGCGCGGGGTGATCGGCCTGTGGGGCGACTTCACGGCGCGGCTGCGCAAGCCCAACCGCGGCGGCGTGCCCGCCGGCAAGCCGGCGGAGTGAGGCCCATGGAACCCATCACCCAATCCTTGCTCTATCTCGACAACATCTCGGTGGTGTTCGATGGTTTTCGGGCGCTCAACAAGCTCTCGCTGACCATCGAGGAAGCCGAGATGCGCGCCATCATCGGCCCGAACGGCGCCGGCAAGACCACCATGATGGACGTCATCACCGGCAAGACCCGCCCCACCGATGGCGAGGCGATGTTCGCAGGCGTCTACGACCTCACCACCCTGGACGAGGCCGCCATCGCCCAATTGGGCATCGGGCGCAAGTTCCAGACCCCCACCGTGTTCGACATGCACACGGTGGAGGACAATCTGCTGCTGGCGGTGAAGGCAGACCGGCGCGCCTTCTCCAACATCTATTGGCGCCGCACCGCCCATGAGCGCGAGCGCATCGACGCGCTGCTGGAGCGCATTCGCCTGAAGGACCAGCGCAAGCGCAAAGCCTCCGAACTCAGCCACGGCCAGAAGCAATGGCTGGAGATCGGCATGCTGCTGGCGCAGGAACCGCGCCTCCTGCTGGTGGACGAGCCCGCCGCCGGCATGACCGACCAGGAGACTGCGGACACCGCCGAATTGCTGCGCGAGATCGCCAAAACCCGCGCGGTGGTGGTGGTGGAGCATGACATGCAATTCGTGCGCGACCTGGATGTGAAGGTCACGGTGCTGCACGAGGGCTCGGTGCTGGCGGAAGGCTCGCTGGACCAGGTGAGCGCGGACGAACGCGTCATCGAAGTCTATCTGGGGAGATAGGGCATGGGTGTGTCCTCCTCGTCCTGTTCATCTCCCGGCGATGCTGGTCTTTGCCTTCCTGCTCTTTCAGAGGCGGGCACGCGATCGCCGCTCGCTCTCCCTCCCCGCTTGCGGGGGAGGGCAGGGAGAGCGGTGAAGCGCGCGCCGATCTTGGTCGGTTGCCGCGAGGCTTCCCGCCCGTTCGCGCCGACAGTCCAGCCGTGCGCGCGCCTCTCGCCATGTCATTCCTCTGAGCGGACGCCCGGTGGCGACCGTTTCACCCCCCACCCCAACCCTCCCCCGCAAGGGGGGAGGGGGCACGGCGTGCGGAGGGGAGGGCGCGCGCTGCACCTCCCGACACGCCCGCGCGCGCCATTCCCGTTGAGCGGAGGCCCATCATGCTGAAGGTCGACCATCTCGATCTCTATTACGGCGCCGCCCATACCTTGCGCAGTGTGTCGCTCGAGGCGGTGACCGGGCAGGTCACCTGCGTGCTCGGGCGCAACGGCGTGGGCAAGACCTCGCTGCTGCGCGCCATCGTCGGCCAGCAGCCCATCGCCAGTGGCTCGGTGACTTTCGATGGCCGCGACATCACCCGCATGCGCACCTATGACCGCGCCGCGCTGGGCATCGGCTTCGTGCCCCAGGGGCGCGAGGTGTTTCCGCTGCTCAGCGTGAAGGAAAATCTGGAGACCGGCTTTGCCCGCCTCGCCGGGCGGGACAAATACATCCCGGACGAGGTGTTCGAGCTGTTCCCGGTGCTGAAATCCATGCTGGGCCGGCGCGGCGGCGATCTCTCCGGCGGGCAGCAGCAGCAACTGGCGATCGGCCGGGCGCTGGTGACGCGCCCGCGCCTCTTGGTGCTGGACGAGCCCACGGAGGGGATCCAGCCCTCCATCATCAAGGACATCGGCCGCGCCATTTCCTATCTGCGCGACAAAGGCGATATGGCTATCGTCTTGGTGGAGCAGTATTTCGAGTTCGCGCGCGACCTGGCTGATTCCTTCATCCTGATGGAGCGCGGCGAGGTGGTGGCCCGTGGCGACAGGAGCGGACTTGATGGTGACGACGTCCGCCGCCTCATGGCCATCTGATCGGCCTCCGGCCGCAGGGCCATCGGAGCCAGCCACTCTCGCGTCCGGCGCGCCCCGCCGCCAGCGCAGCCAGGGTTCGGTGCGCCTTGCGGTGAGCCGCATGGGCGCCGCCACCGGCGTGGCGGATGTGGCCGAGGACGGCGCCCTGCGTGTGCGCATGCCGCGCGTGGCCGGAGCCGACATCGAAGCGGTGTTCGTGAACACGGCCGGCGGCGTGTGCAGCGGCGATCAGTTCCGCATCTGCGTGGAGGCAGGGCCGGGCGCGCAGATCGCGCTGGCGACACCTGCCGCGGAAAAGATCTACCGCTCCGATGGCGACACCGCGCGCATCGACGTGGCGCTCACGGTGGGGGCGGGGGCAGACCTGCACTGGCTGCCGCAGGAGACCCTGCTGTTCGATCAGGCCCGGCTGGTGCGGCGGTTCGAGGTGAATCTCGATCCCACCGCCCGCTTCCTCGCCTTCGAGGCGTTGGCGTTCGGCCGGGTGGCGCGGGGTGAGGTGATGGCGTCGGGCCATCTGGAGGACCATTGGCAGGTGCGCCGCGGCGGCGGGCTGATCTATGCCGATGCCCTGCGCCTCAGCGGCCCCATCGCCCAATTGTTGCAGCGCCCGACCATCGCCGCGGGCAACCGGGCGCTGGCCACCCTGCTTTATGTGGCGCCCGATGCGGAAGCACGGCTGGACGAAGCACGCGGCCTCATGGAAGCTGGGCGCAGCGAATGCGGCGCCAGCGCGTGGAACGGCCTTCTGGCCGCCCGCTGGCTGGCGCCGAACATCGAAACCCTGCGACGGGACGCCGTCGCATTCCTGACCGCCTTTCGCGGGGCCCCTATGCCCCGTGTCTGGGCCCTTTGAGGAGACTGCCGTGCTGCTGACGCCGCGGGAGAAAGACAAGCTGCTCATTGCCATGGCCGCCGAAGTGGCGCGCAAGCGCCTGGCGCGGGGGGTGAAGCTCAATTACCCCGAAGCCATCGCCCTGATCACCGACTTCGTGGTGGAAGGCGCCCGCGATGGGCGCACCGTCGCCGATCTCATGGCCGCCGGCGCCCGCGTCCTCACCACCGACCAAGTGATGGCAGGCATCGCCGAGATGATCCACGACATCCAGGTGGAGGCCACCTTCCCCGATGGCACCAAGCTGGTGACGGTGCACCATCCCATTCGCGGCGAAGCCTCCGCCGACGTGCCGGGGGAGATCATTACCGCGCCGGGCGACATCATTTTCAACGAAGGCGCCGAGCGGGTGTCGCTCACGGTGGCCAATACCGGCGACCGGCCGATCCAGGTGGGCAGCCACTACCATTTCTACGAGACCAACCCCGGCCTGGTGTTCGAGCGCGAGAAAGCCCGCGGCATGCGCCTCGACATCACGCCGGGCACTGCGGTGCGGTTCGAACCGGGCGCCACCCGCGAAGTGACTTTGGTGCCGTTCGGCGGCAAGCGCGAGGTCTATGGCTTCCGCGGCGCGGTGGCCGGGAAGCTGTAAGGAAGAAAGCGATTTGTGGTATAATCTCCTGAAAGTAAGGAGACGATCATGGCGCTGATGGGTGGATCCACCGTCACCAGCAAAGGGCAGGTGACGCTTCCGGCCGCGCTGCGGGAAAAGTTCGCCATCCGCGCGGGGGATCTGGTCGAATTCTTCGAAGGCTATGACGGCACGCTGAAAATGCGGATCCGTGCCCAGAGCGCGGCGGCCATTGTCGGCACCTTGGCGCATCTGCGCGCCGATCCGCACTATGCCACCGATGCCGCCGCCATTCTGGACGAGGCGGCGGCGCGGGATGCGAAGGCGCGCAAACCCAAGGGTCGCGCCGCATGATGGGGCTCGACACCAACGTCCTGCTGCGGGCCATGCTGAAGGATGATGATCGGCAATCGCCTTTGGCGGCGCGGGTGCTGGAGCGTCTGACGCCCGATGACCCCGGCTACGTCAACGTGGCCGTCCTGCTGGAAGTGATGTGGACCTTGGGCCGCCGGTACAAAGCGAGCCGCGCCGATCAGATGGCGACGCTTGAGCGGCTGCTTGAAAGCCCCAGCTATGTCCTGTCCGATCGCGATGCGATCATCGATTGTCTGGAGATCATGCAGGCCGAAAAGCTCGATTTCGCCGATGCGCTGATCGGCGCGTTGAACCAGAGGGCCGGGTGCGCGGTCACATGGACGTTCGACGCAAAGGCCAGTGAGCGTCCGTTGTTTCAAAGTGTTGAAAGCTAGAGCCGGCAGGGTTCCCGCCGGGTCTCTTCATTCAATGGTTCCCTGAGGATCATGTCCCCATGTCCGCTCCCGCCCGTCTGCCCCGCTCGTCTTATGCCCACATGTTCGGCCCCACCGTGGGCGACAAGGTGCGCCTTGCCGACACCTCCCTCATCATCGAAGTGGAGAAGGACTTCACCGTCCATGGCGAGGAGGTGAAGTTCGGCGGCGGCAAGGTGATCCGCGACGGCATGGGCCAGAGCCAGATCGCCAATGCGGACGGCGCCGTGGACACGGTGATCACCAATGCGGTGATCCTGGATCATTGGGGCATCGTCAAAGCCGATGTGGGCCTGAAGAACGGGCGCATCTTCAAGATCGGCAAGGCCGGCAACCCGGACGTGCAGGACGGGGTGGACATCATCATCGGGCCGGGCACCGAGGTGATCGCCGGCGAAGGCAAGATCCTCACCGCCGGCGGCTTCGACAGCCATATCCATTTCATCTGCCCGCAGCAGATCGACGAGGCGCTGGCCTCCGGTGTCACCACCATGCTGGGCGGCGGCACGGGACCGGCCACCGGCACCTTTGCCACCACCTGCACCCCCGGCCCCTGGCATCTGGCGCGGATGATCGAGGCGGCGGATGCCTTCCCCATGAACCTGGCCTTCGCCGGCAAGGGCAATGCCTCCCAGCCCAAGGCGCTGGAGGAGATGGTGCGGGCAGGCGCCTGCGCGCTGAAGCTGCATGAGGATTGGGGCACCACGCCCGCGGCCATCGATTGCTGCCTCTCGGTGGCAGACCTGTTCGACGTGCAGGTGATGATCCACACCGACACCCTGAACGAGAGCGGCTTCGTGGAGGACACCATCGCGGCCTTCAAGGGCCGCACCATCCACGCCTTCCATACCGAGGGCGCTGGCGGCGGGCATGCCCCCGACATCATCAAGGTGGCGGGGCTGGCCAATGTGCTGCCCTCCTCCACCAATCCCACCCGCCCCTTCACCCGCAACACCATCGACGAGCATCTGGACATGCTCATGGTGTGCCACCACCTCGACCCCTCCATCGCCGAGGATCTGGCGTTTGCCGAAAGCCGCATCCGCAAGGAGACCATCGCCGCGGAGGACATCCTGCACGATCTGGGCGCCCTCTCCATGATGAGCTCGGACAGCCAGGCCATGGGCCGGGTGGGCGAGGTGGTGATCCGCACCTGGCAGACCGCGGACAAGATGAAGCGTCAGCGTGGCGCCTTGCCGGGCGAGCGTGGCCAGAACGACAACTTGCGGGCCCGGCGCTACATCGCCAAATATACCATCAACCCGGCCATCGCCCACGGCATGTCCCGGCATATCGGCTCGGTGGAAGAGGGCAAATTGGCGGATCTGGTGCTGTGGACCCCGGCCTTCTTCGGCGTGAAGCCGGATCTGGTGATCAAGGGCGGGGCGATCGCGGTGGCGCAGATGGGGGACCCCAACGCGTCCATCCCCACCCCGCAACCGGTGCATTACCGCCCCATGTTCGGCGCCTATGGCCGCGCGCGCACCCACACCTCGCTGACCTTCGTCTCACAGGTGGCGGTGGAGGACGGGCTGGCGGCGCGGCTGCAGACCGGTAAGACCCTGGTGGCGGTGGAAAACACCCGCGGGGGGATCGGCAAGAAGAGCATGGTGCTGAACGACGCCACCCCGCATATCGAGGTGGACCCCGAGACCTATGACGTGCGGGCGGACGGGGAACTTCTGGTGTGCGAGCCGGCGGATGTACTTCCCATGGCGCAGCGCTACTTTTTGTTTTAAGCGAGACCCGCGAGACACTCGTATCCTATCGGGCCCGCACCGGGAGTCAGAGTATGATCCGTTCCAGCAAGATCGTCCGCCACCTCGCGGTTCGTGTGGACCTGGTTGCCGACACCATCACCCTCGACCACCAGGGCCGCCATCGGCGCCGGGTGTCGCTGACCACCGATGGGGGGATGGAGTTCCTGCTGGATCTCGACCGGGCCGTGGTCATGGACGACGGCGATGCCATCGAGCTGGAAGACGGCCGCCTGGTGCAGGTGAAGGCAGCGCCGGAAAAGCTGCTGGAGGTCACCACCTTCAACCCGCTGCGCCTGATGCGCGCCGCCTGGCACCTGGGCAACCGCCACGTGCCCACCGAGATCACCGCCGAGTCGCTTTACATCACCCAGGATCCGGTGATCGAGACCATGCTGCGCGGCATCGGCGCCTCCACCAAGCAGGTGGTGCGGCCGTTCAAGCCGGAGCGGGGCGCCTATGAGGCCAACCAGGCCCATGCGGCGCCCACCAAGGACGATCATGAGGGGCATGTGCACTCTGCCTCCTGTGGACACGCGTCCCATACGCATGACTGACCCGCAGGCGTCGGCTGTGGCGCCAGAGGGCGCCTTGCTGGCGCTGTTCGCCTGGCTGTCCCCGGGGTTCCCGGTCGGCGCCTATGCCTATTCCCACGCGCTGGAATGGGCGGCGGAGGCCGGCGATCTGGGCGATGAGGCCGCTCTTCGGGGCTGGCTGTCCGATCTCCTGATCTATGGCTTCGGCCGCGCCGACGGGATTCTGTTCAGCCACGCTTATGATGTCGGGCGGTCCGGCGACCTGACCGGCTTGCAGGCGGTGAATGCCCAGGCCGTGGCCCTGGCGCCCACCGCCGAATTGCGGCTGGAGAGCTGCCAGCAAGGACGCAGCTTTCTTGATGCGGTCGCGGTGGCGTGGCCCCATCGCGCGCTGGACGCCGCCGCCGCCGCCCTGCCGCGGGATGTGGCCTATGCGGTGGCGCTGGGTTACGCGGCCGCCGTGCATGGCATGGCCAAAGGCCCGGCGCTGCAAGCTTTCCTGTTCGCAATCATGCAAACGCTGGTGTCAGCCGCCTTGCGTCTTGCCCCCATCGGGCAGACGGCGGGCACCCGCGTGGTGGCAGCGCTGCTGCCCCAGGTGCAAGCGCTGGCCCTGACCATTCCCGGCTTGACGCTGGACGATCTCGGCACCGCCACGTTTCGCGCCGACCTTGGCAGCATGCGGCACGAAACCCAATACACGAGGCTATTTCGATCATGAGCGGTTCGGGCAACATCAGTTCGGGCAACGGCCCGCTGCGGGTCGGCATCGGCGGCCCGGTGGGGTCGGGCAAGACGGCGCTGGTGGAAGCGTTGTGCAAGCGCTTTCGCGCGGTCTATGACATCTGCGCCATCACCAACGACATCTACACCAAGGAAGACGCCCGCCTGCTCACGGTGGCCGGCGCCCTGGATCCCGAACGCATTCTCGGGGTGGAGACCGGCGGCTGCCCGCACACCGCCATCCGCGAAGACGCCTCCATCAACCTGCGCGCGGTGGCGGACATGCAGGCCAAGTTCCCCGGCCTCGAACTGGTGCTGATCGAATCCGGCGGCGACAATCTGGCGGCGACCTTTTCTCCCGAACTGGCGGACATCACCATCTATGTGATCGACGTGGCCGGGGGCGAGAAGATCCCGCGCAAAGGCGGGCCGGGCATCACCCGCTCGGACTTCCTGGTGGTCAATAAGACCGATCTGGCGCCGCTGGTGGGCGCGGACCTGTCCATCATGGAGGCGGACACGCAGCGCATGCGCGGCGCGCGGCCCTATGTCTTTGCCTCCATCAAGCATGGCGTGGGGGTGGACGAGGTGGCCCGTTTCATCGAGAAGGCCGGCGGGCTGACGGCGGCCTGAGCCAGACCCTGACGCCGGGTCTGCCGGCGGGGCGGCGCAACACGAGGGGTACGGGCGACGATGACCGATCCGGTCCCAGACGCGCTGCCGGCAGCGCAGCACCATGCGGATGGCCGCCTCATGGCGCCGGCGGTGGCGCGCAACAAGGACGCGATCCTCGACGTGCTGCGCCCGCTGCTGCCATCCTCCGGCCTGGTGCTGGAAATCGCCAGCGGCACCGGCGAGCATGCAGTGCATTTCGCCGGCGCGATGCCGCATCTGACCTGGCAGCCGTCCGACCCCGCCCCCGCCGCCCGCGCCTCCATCGCCGCCTGGGCGGCCGAGGCGGGCCTGCCCAATATCCGCCCGCCGCTGGCATTGGATGCCGCTGCATCGCTTTGGCCGCTGGCGCGGGCCGACGCCATGGTGTGCATCAACATGGTCCATATCAGCCCCTTCGCCTCCACCGAGGGTTTGATGCGCGGGGCAGGTGCGCTGCTGCCAGCTGGCGGCCTGCTGCTGATCTACGGCCCCTTCCGCCGCGCCGATGTGCCCACGGCCCCCAGCAATGAGGCATTCGACGCCGACCTCAGACGCCGCGATCCCGCCTGGGGCCTGCGCGATCTGGAGGCGGTGGCGGCCTGTGCTGCCTCCCATGGGGTGACGCTGGTTGGGGTGGAAGCCATGCCCGCCAACAATCTGGCGCTCATCTTGCGCAAGGGCTCCTGAATGGTACCTGCGTCCACCTGAACGCAGGCGATGGAACGCGCGGACAAAGCCCCTCTCGACAAGCCGATCACCGGCGCGCTAGGGAGGGTGCGGCGGTTGCCCCTTGGGGCGCCGGAGATGTCAGCCGCCCATCGCAGCAACCGATCTCGAACCGTTCCCGCAGACCTCCGCCGCGCCCGCGGCGACCGGGTGGTTCAGGTGAAGACGTCTGGGTGCCTGGGGTGGCCGGCTAGAGGGACGCGTCGTGGTCAACATCGCTCTGCTGCTGATTGGGGGAAAAGCCCTGCGGCGCCGCTGGTGGGTGCTGGCGGTGGCGGGCCTGGCGCTGGTGGCCTTGGCGGGGATCGTGATCGCCGATCTGGCGGACGGTGCCACCGTGGTGGCCACGCAGGCCTTCGGGCTGGTGCTCCTGTTCGAAGGGGTCTGGTCCGGCATTGGCATGATCACCTCGCCCAGTTTTGCCGGTCGGGTGGTCTGCGCGGTCAAGTCCGTCTTGCTGGTGCTTCTCGGTGTGCTGATCCTGGACACGCCGGTCCATAGCGACGCTTTACTGTCCTGGCTGTTTGCCTTGGCCTTTGTGGCGGATGGTCTATCCCGCCTGACCACGGTGGCCATCGTGCGGTTCCACGGATGGCTGGCATCTGCCTGTGTGGGCGCCTTTGAACTGATCCTAGCCGTGGTCATCGTCGCCGATTGGCCCCTGCCGGCCGCACTGAATATTCCGTTGTGCATCAGCCTGATGCTGCTGGTGTCGGGGGCCAATCTGCTGCGCATCGCCGTCTTGCTGCGCACCTCCCATGAGGAGGTGGCGCTCTTGGGTTTGCCGGTGTTCGCCGGACGGAACTGGTACGACAACGCCCCGGTGCTGATCGGCGAGGACGAGCCGTCCGATGTGCAAGGGGGCCTGATGACCGTGCGGGTGTGGACGCCGGTGGGGTCCGCCGAGGTGGCGTCGCGGCACTATGTTCTGGATCGCTACGTGGGGGCGCGGGATGTGCACGGCGCCATTTCCACCGGCCATTCGGCGCTGGAATGCCTGCCGCATGTCTATATCAGCCACTGGCCGGGTCAGGAGATCGATCAGGACGGACAGACGGTTCGCATGCTGCGGGCCGGCGCTGAGAACGACATTCCCGGACTGTTCCAGCCCTCCTATGCCGCGGAATCCGCTTTGTGGTGCGAGGCGGATCAGAAAGTGGAGTTCCGGCATTTCAACCTGCGGCGCCTGCGGGCTTATTGGGCCGGCTACCATCAGGATTCCACCTATAACCTGACCAATCGCAACTGCTCCGTGGCCGTCGCCGCGGCACTGGATTCCGCTTTGGAGGGTGTCTTGCAGACCCGTTTCCCCTGGTTGCGCCTAGTGCTGCTGCTGCTGGATCCGGACGTGTGGGCGGCCGCCTACATCCGCTCGCAGGCGCAGACCATGTGCTGGACGCCGGGCCTGGTGCTCGACTATGCCTCGGCGCTCCGTCGCATTGTCGAGAAGGGGCGCACGCCCTGGCCGGTGCGGGCCAGGGACTTCTTCCGGCGGATCAGGGCCGGCAGGTCGCTGCGCCAGGCCGTGCCATGACCGCGCCCTCGGTGTCCCGCATCCTGCGGCCGGATCTGGTGTCGCGCGCGGCCGTGATCCTGACGGCCACCATGTTCGGCCTCACTTATTCCCTGAGCGCGCCCCTGATCGCGCTGGATATGGCGCAGCAGGGATTGAGCGACGCCCTGATCGGCGCCAATGCGGCGATGCATGCGGTGGGGGTGCTCATCACCGCCGTGCTGCTGCCGCGGCTGGTGGCCGGGCTGGGGCCGCGCCGCTTGATCCTGATCTCGCTGGCCGCCTCGGCGGTGGTGCTGGTGGCTTTCGGCCTGGTGCGGGTGGTCTGGTTGTGGTTTCCGCTGCGGGTGCTGCTGGGCATGTCGGCGGAGGCGCTCTTCGTGCTGTCGGAAACCTGGATCAATGCCCTGAGCAGCGAGAACACCCGCGCCCGCTCCATGGCCATCTACACGGCCGCCCTGTCGCTGGGGCTGGCGCTCGGGCCGGCCATCCTGTCGCTGGTGGGGGCGCACGGCGCGCTGCCCTATCTGGTGGGCGCGGCCATCGCGCTGCTGTCAGCCGGCTTCATCCTCATGCCCATGGTGGTGGCGCCGAAATTCGAGGAGCCCAGTGTCGGCAGCCCGCTGCGCTTCTTCCGCTTGGCGCCGGTGGCCATTGCCGCGACCCTGCTGAACGCCGGGGTGGAAACCGCCGGCCTGTCCTTCCTGGCGCTCTATGCGGTGAACCTGGGATGGGGCGAGGAGAACGCCACCCAATTGATTTCGGTGATGATGATCGGCGCCATCGTGCTGCAACTGCCCATCGGCTGGCTGGGGGATAAGTTCGATCGCCGCCGGCTGGTGATCATCTGCGCGTCCCTGGCGGCGGTGGGGGCGGCAATGTGGCCCTTGGTGCTCGGCCATCCCATCCTCACCTTCGCGCTGCTGTTCTTCTGGGGCGGCGCCTTTGTGGGGGTCTACACTCTCATGCTCACCATCGTCGGCAGCCGCTTTTCCGGCGGCGATCTGGTGGGGATCTATGCGCTCATGGGGTTCACCTGGGGCGGCGGCGCGCTGATCGGGCCGCTTCTGGCGGGCTTTGCCATGCAAGCCACGACCCATGGGCTGGCCATCTTCGCCGCTGCGGCCTGTGCCTTGTTCGCCATCTGCGCGGCGGTCTTCCGCAAGGCTTAGGGAGTGGGCACCGGCGCTAGGGCCGCGGCGACGCGCACGCCAGGACCGCCCCGACATTGGCGCGGTGAACGGCCTCATAAGGCCCGAAATAGCCGAGCGCGCCCGAGGCGAATTGCGGGGCCATCAGCGTCCGGAGGTCCTGCTCCGCCAGGGACGGATCGCTGCGGGTGGCCAGCAGCGTCTCCACATAGGCGATGGTGGCGCCGATCAGGCTCGGCCCATAGCCGCCCGCCGCGATGACCGCTTCCGCGCCATGGTTGGGCAGGATGCGGGTGAGGGGCCATGTGGCCATCTCCGCCAACCCGCCAAGATGCTGCGCGAGGCGATCCGGCTCGTCCACATAGGTGATGGGGTCTTCCAGCGTGTCGCCGGCCAGCAGCAGCCCTCCGGGCAGCAGGCCCACCGTGCCGTCGCGGCTGTGGATGTCCATCTGGCGCAAGGTGACCGCATGCGTGCCGACGCTGAGGGTGATCTCGCCCGAAAAGATGCGGTTCGGCATGACCAGCGGCCGGATCGGCGGGTCGCCGGCCTCCAGCGTCGCCTGCTTCTCCCGGAGGGTCTCCGCCGTCAGGGCATTGGCGATGATCTCGCAATCGGCAAAGACTTCGTTGCCGGCCACATGGTCATCATGCCAATGGCTCAGCACCACGCGCATGCGCCGGACGCCCGCTTCCTCCAGGGTGCGGCGGATGATGCGCGCGTGCTCAAGAGAGATGTGGGTGTCGTAGATCAGCGCTTCAGTGCCATCCACCACCGCATAAGAACAGATGCCCAGCGCATAGGCGCCGTCATCCAGCCAATTGGGCGCGGCGCTCCACAGCCGCGTGTCCGCCACGCGGCCATCATAGAAGGCCAGCACTTGGGGCGCTGGTCGCAGCACCTGTAGCGTGGAGGCCATGGGGGCGAGGGTGACGGGGGCGTCACTCATGGGGCAGGGCCCGTTCTCGCGCGCGGCCGGCGGCCGGCCTATTCCGCCGCTTCCTGGGTGTGGCCGAGGCGATGGGCGAGGGTGGCCAGCAGGTCGCGGGCGGCATCCGCGATCACCGTGCCGGGCGGGAAGATGGCCTCCGCCCCGGCGGCTTTCAGCGCCTCATAATCCTGCGGCGGCACCACACCGCCCACCACCACCATGATGTCGCCGCGCCCTTCCGCCTCGAGCGCCTGCTTCAGCGCCGGCACCAAAGTGAGATGGCCGGCGGCGAGCGAGGAGATGCCAACGATGTGTACGTCATTCTCCACCGCCTGGCGGGCCGCTTCGTCCGGGGTCGCGAACAAGGGGCCGATGTCCACGTCGAAGCCGAGATCGGCAAAGGCGGAGGCGATCACCTTCTGGCCGCGGTCATGGCCGTCCTGGCCCACCTTGGCCACCAGGATGCGGGGGCGGCGCCCCTCATTGTGCTCGAACGCCTCGGCGAGGCGCTGCACCTGCTCCACCTTCTCGGTCATGCCCCCGGCCTCGCGCTTGTAGACACCGGAAATGGCGCGCACTTCCGCCCGGTGGCGGCCGAACACCTTTTCCAAAGCATCGGAAATCTCGCCCACGGTGGCCTTGGCGCGGGCGGCATTCACCGCCAGTTCCAAGAGGTTGCCGCCGCCGGCCGCGCCCGTGGTCAGGGCCTCCAAGGCGGCGGTGGTGGCCACCGGGTCGCGCTCGGCGCGCAGGCGCTGGAGCTTTTCGATCTGGGCCGCGCGCACGGCGGAATTGTCCACCTTCAGCACATCGATGGGGGTCTCGCGCAGCGGCTTGTACTTATTGACGCCCACCACGGTCTGGGCGCCGCCGTCGATGCGGGCCTGGGTGGTGGCGGCGGCTTCCTCGATGCGCAGCTTCGGGATGCCGGCCTCAATGGCCTTGGCCATGCCGCCCAAGGCTTCCACTTCCTGGATGTGCGCCCAGGCCTTGGCGGCCAGATCCGCGGTCAGTTTCTCCACGAAGAAGGAGCCGCCCCACGGGTCGATCTGCCGGGTGGTGCCGCTTTCCTGCTGCAGCAGGATCTGGGTGTTGCGGGCGATGCGGGCGGAAAAGTCCGTGGGCAACGCCAACGCCTCGTCCAGCGCATTGGTGTGCAGCGACTGGGTGTGGCCCTGGGTGGCGGCCATGGCTTCCACCATGGTGCGGATGACGTTGTTGAACACGTCCTGCGCGGTGAGGCTCCAGCCGGAGGTCTGGCTATGGGTGCGCAGCGGCAGCGACTTCGGGTTCTTGGCGCCGAGGTCGGTCATCAGCCGGGTCCACAGCAGGCGCGCGGCGCGCAGCTTGGCCACTTCCATGAAGAAATTGGTGCCGATGGCCCAGAAGAACGACAGGCGCGGGGCGAAGGCGTCGATATCCATGCCGGCCTTGGCGCCGGCGCGGACATATTCGACCCCATCCGCCAGCGTATAGGCCAGCTCCAGATCCTGCGTCGCCCCGGCTTCCTGCATGTGATAGCCGGAAATGGAGATGGAATTGTAGCGCGGCATCTCCTTGGACGTATAAGCGAAGATGTCGGAGATGATGCGCATCGAGGGGGCGGGCGGATAGATATAGGTGTTCCGCACCATGAATTCTTTGAGAATGTCGTTCTGGATCGTGCCTGACAGCTTGGCGTGCGGCACGCCCTGTTCTTCCGCCGCCACGATGAACAGCGCCAGAACCGGCAGCACCGCGCCATTCATAGTCATGGACACGCTCATCTGGTCCAGCGGAATGCCGGAGAACAGGGTGCGCATGTCATAGATGCTGTCGATGGCCACACCCGCCATACCCACATCGCCCGCCACGCGGGGATGGTCGCTGTCATAGCCGCGATGGGTGGCAAGATCGAACGCCACCGAGAGGCCCTTCTGCCCCGCCGCCAGATTGCGGCGATAGAAGGCGTTGGAATCCTCCGCCGTGGAGAAGCCAGCATATTGCCGGATGGTCCAGGGCTGGGTGGCGAACATGGTGGGGTAGGGGCCGCGCAGGAACGGCGCGATGCCCGGATAGGTGTCGATGAAGCCAAGGCCCGCGATGTCGCCGGGGCCATAGAGCCCCTGCACCGGAATGCCTTCCGGCGTGATCCAGGGCGCGGGCGCGTCCCTCGGCGGCGCGAGATCCGGGGCGCGCCAGTCGATGTCGGCAAAGGCGGGCAAGCGGCTCATGGCGATCATCCTAACGTAAGTCCACAGCTCTCGCGAGCCGCGGCAGCATCGGCCGGGTCAGGCGGCCAGCCCAAGGCGTCGGTGGGCATCCTGCAAGGCGGCGAGCACATCGCAGCCGGCATAGACAAAGCCGTCTACGCCGGCCGCGCGCCACTCCGTTTCCTGCTCACTGCCCCGGCCGGCAATCCACACCGCCGCGGCGCCGGCGGCTTTCAGCGCCGTGGCGGTGGCGGCGGCGTCGCTGGCGTAAAGCTCGTCGGAGGAGGCGATGCAGGCGAGCGGGGTGCCGGAGACGGCGAAGGCCGCCACCAGATCATCCAGCGAGGCAAAGCCGTCCGGCACGGTGACGGCGAGGCCGCCGGCCTCGAACAGGGTCTTGGCGAAGCTGGCGCGGGCGGTGAAGGCGGCGATGGGGCCGAGCGTTGCCAGGAAAACATGCGGCGTGCCGGCGGCTTCCGCCGCATCGCGCAGGGCTTCGAACGGCTCGGCCAAGCGGTGGGGCGCCAGCGCCGTGTCGGTGGCGGCCTGCTCCCGCGCCGGGGCGGGGGCCAGCACCTCGGGCAGGGTCTGGACCAGGATGGGGAATTCCGAGGTGCCGGTCAGCGGCTCCTTGCGGTTGGCCAGATCCTTGGAGCGGCGATCGCGGGCGTCCGTGATCTGGCCTTGCCACCAGCCCAGCTCCAGGGCTTCGGCCAAGCCGCCCTTGCCCTCGAGGGTGCGGAACAGATCCCAGGCGGCAGCGGCCAGCCCATCGGTGTGCGCCTCCACGGCGCCGGCGCCGGCGGCGGGATCGGCCACCCGGTGCAGCTGGCTCTCCTCCAGCAGGATCAACTGGGTGTTGCGGGCGAGACGCCGGGCGGACGAATCCGGCAGGCCCAGCGCCTGGGTGAAGGGCAGCACGGTGATGCTGTCGGCCCCGCCCACCCCGGCGGCGAAGGTGGCGACGGTCGCCCGCAGCAGGTTCACATAGGGGTCGCGCCGGGTCAGCGAGCGCCACGCCGTGGTGGCGTGGACCCTCAAGGCGGTGGGCGGCAGACCGCTTTCCCGCAGCACCGCGCCCCACAGCAGACGGAGCGCGCGGAACTTGGCCATAGTGGCGATCTGGTTCACGTCGGCGGTCAGCGCCACATCGATGCGGGTTGCGGCCTCCTCCAGCGTGAAGCCGCCCGCCTCTAGCGCCCGCAGGTAGGCCACCGCTGCTGAGAGCACGGCGGCCAGTTCCTGGGCGTCGGTGGCCCCTGCCGCATGGTGCACGGCGCCATCCGCCCGCAGCAGCGGCCCGGAAAAGCCGCGCGCCTTCAGGATGGACGCGGTCTCCGCCACCCGGTGCGACAGCATCGCCCACGGCATGGGGGCGGAGCCCATGGCGGCCATGTCCGCCAGCGGATCGAGGCCGAAGGAGACGGAGAGGCCGGCGGGGTCGAGCTGGCGCACGTCCAGAAGTTCGGCAAACGCCAGGGCATCCTCGCGGCCCTTGAAGGCGCCGCTTTCCAGCCGGGTCTCGATCAGGTCCGGCATCACCCCATCCAGCACCTGCTCCAGCCGGCTGCCGTCCGGCAGGCCGAAGCCGTGGGCGGAGGGCGCGGAGGCAAACACCAGGGTCAGACCGGAGGCGCCGCCGTCCAGATCTTCCAGCGCCTGGGCATTTGCCGCATCCGGCTCGGGCTGGTCCACCCGGGCGCTGACGATCCAGGGCAGGCCGGCGCCGCGCCCCGCGATGAGCTGGGCGTCGGCCTTGCGCGGGGGCAAAGCGTCCAGCGCCAGCCCCTCGGCGGTGCGGGTGATCAGCCGCTTGTCATAGGGCGCACCCTTGAGCACGCCTTCCACCAGCTTCAGCCAGTCCTCCCGGCTGACCGGCGCAAGATCGGTGGCGAAGGGAAGGGGGGCATCCATGCGATCGCTCACCATCTGTGCTCTCCCGTTCGCTCAGGCGAATTCCAGGATGACCGCGTCCACCGCCAGGCTGTCGCCGGCCTTGGCGTGGACGGTCTTGATGACGCCGTCGCGCTCGGCGCGCAGGACGTTTTCCATCTTCATGGCTTCCACCACCGCCAAGGCCTCGCCCGCCTTCACCTCCTGGCCGGGCACCACGGCGATGGACACCACCAGCCCCGGCATGGGGCAGAGCAGTTCCTTGCCGCCGGCGCCGGTGACCTTCTCCGGCATCAGCAGCGCGAGAGCTGCTTCCCGCTCGGTATAGACCCGCGCCTGCACCGCCACGCCGCGATGGGCCAGCGTGACGCCATTGGGGATCGGGCGCACCTGCACCGAGACCTTCTCCCCCGACATGGTGCCGGACCATACCGGCTCGCCCGGCACCCATGTGGTGAGTACCGTATAGGTGTCGGTCACCTCACCGCCCCAGGTGAGCAGGGTGACGGTGAAGCCGCCGGGGATGGCGTCGATCTCGGCGGACTGGAGCTGCACCCCGCCCTCGCCGGTGAGTTGCACCACGCGGCGGCGGTCGAAGGTCACCGGCTTGCCGGAGATCTGGCCGGAGATCTGGCGTTTGCGGGCGTTCTGCACATGGTCGATGGTCGCCGCCACGGCGCAAAGCGTGTGGGCGGTGTCGCCGTCGGGAGCGCGGGCGTGAAAACCGTCGGGATATTCCTCGGCGATGAAGCCGGTGGAGAGCCGCGCCTCTTTCCAGCGCGGATGCGCCATCAGGGCCGACAGGAACGGAATGTTGTGGCCGATGCCGTCGATGGCGAAGGCATCCAGCGCATCCGCCTGGGCGGCGATGGCCTCGGCGCGGGTCGGGGCGTGGGTGACCAGCTTGGCGATCATGGGGTCGTAGAACAGCGAGATTTCCCCGCCCTCATAGACGCCGGTGTCGTTGCGCACGGTGATGCCGGCGTGAATGCCTTCCGCCGGCGGGCGATAGCGCACCAGGCGGCCGGTGGACGGTAGGAAGGAGCGGTAGGGATCTTCCGCATAGACGCGGCTTTCCACCGCCCAGCCGTTCAGCTTCACATCGGCCTGGGTGAAGGTGAGCGGCTCGCCGGCGGCAACCCGGATCATCTGCTCAACGAGATCGATCCCGGTGATCAGCTCGGTGACGGGATGCTCCACCTGGAGGCGGGTGTTCATCTCCAGGAAGTAGAAGCTCTTGTCCTGGCCGGCGACGAATTCCACCGTGCCGGCGCTGTCGTAGCCGACCGCCTTGGCCAGCGCCACCGCCTGCTCGCCCATCTTCTGGCGGGTGGCTTCGTCCAGCAGCGGCGAGGGCGCCTCCTCCACCACTTTCTGATTGCGGCGCTGGATGGAGCATTCGCGCTCGCCCAGATAGAGCACGTTGCCGTGCTTGTCGCCCAGCACCTGGATTTCGATGTGGCGCGGCTCGACAATGAACTTTTCCACGAACACGCGGTCATCGCCGAAGGAGGATTTCGCCTCCGACTTGGCGCGGTCGAAGCCGTCCTGCACCTCGTCGCGGGAATAAGCGATGCGCATGCCCTTGCCGCCGCCGCCGGCGGAGGCCTTGATCATCACCGGATAGCCGATCTCGTAGGCGATCTGCGCCGCATGGGCGCCGGTCTCGATCACCCCCAGATAGCCGGGCACGGTGGAGACGTTGGCTGCCGCCGCCGCCTTCTTGGATTCGATCTTGTCGCCCATGGCGTCGATGGCATGGGGATTGGGGCCGATGAACACGATGCCCGCTTCCGCCAGCGCGCGCGCGAAGGCGGCGCGCTCGGACAGGAAGCCGTAGCCCGGATGCACCGCCTCGGCGCCGGTCTGATTGCAGGCCTCGATGATCTTCTCGATGATCAGATAGGACTGCGCCGCCTGGGGCGGGCCGATGTGGACGGCTTCGTCCGCCATCTCCACATGCAATGCGTCCTTGTCCGCATCGGAATAGACCGCCACGGTCTTGATGCCCATCTTGCGCGCGGTCTTGATGACGCGGCAGGCAATCTCGCCGCGGTTCGCGATCAGGATCTTCTTGAACATTGCGTTCGGTCCCCGGCGCCAGCGGCGCATATGTCATCCCTGGAAACCGTCAGGGCCGGGTCTGTCCCGGCCTCCTGCGGCGCCCCCTCAGCGTCGCCTTGCAGGCGCCGCGTGACGGCCCGGGCCTGAGCCCGGCCCTGACGGCCGCTAGAGCGGCAGGTTGTCGTGCTTCTTGGCCGGCTGCTCCACGCTCTTGGAGCGCAGCATGGCGAGCGCGCGGGCGAGGCGCCGGCGGGTGGCGTGGGGCGCGATGACTTCGTCGATATAGCCGCGCTCCGCCGCCACGAAGGGCGAGAGGAAGCGCTGCTCGTAATTCTTGGTCTGGGCCGCGATCTTGTCCGGGTTGCCCATGTCGGCGCGGAAGATGATCTCCACCGCCCCCTTGGCGCCCATCACCGCGATCTGCGCGGTCGGCCAGGCATAATTGACGTCGCCGCCCACATGCTTGGAGGCCATCACGTCATAGGCGCCGCCGAACGCCTTGCGGGTGATGACGGTGACCAGCGGCACCGTGGCCTGGGAATAAGCGAACAGCAGCTTGGCGCCGTGCTTGATGAGGCCGCCATATTCCTGCGCGGTGCCCGGCAGGAAGCCCGGCACGTCCACGAAGGTGACAATGGGAATCTCGAACGCATCGCAGAAGCGCACGAACCTTGCGGCTTTTCGCGACGCATCCGCGTCGAGGACGCCCGCCAGCACCATGGGCTGGTTGGCGACGAAGCCCACCGTGCGCCCCTCGATGCGGCCGAAGCCGGTGACCATGTTGCGGGCGTAGGCGGCCTGGATCTCGAAGAAATCGCCCTCGTCCACCACCTTCAGGATCAGTTCCTTGATGTCGTAGGGCTTGTTGGGATTGTCCGGGACCAGCGTGTCCAGGCTGTCGTCGATGCGCAGCGGATCATCGAACGAGGGCCATTCCGGCACGCCCACCTTGTTGTTGAGGGGCAGGAAGTCGATGAGCCGACGCGTCTGCAGCAGCATCTCCACGTCATTCTCATAGGCGCCGTCTGCCACCGAGGATTTGGTGGTGTGGACCTTCGCGCCGCCCAGTTCCTCGGCGGTGACGGTCTCGTTGGTCACCGTCTTCACCACGTCGGGGCCGGTGACGAACATGTAGGAGGTGTCGCGCACCATGAAGATGAAATCGGTCATGGCGGGCGAATAGACATCGCCGCCCGCGCACGGCCCCATGATCAGCGAGATCTGCGGGATCACGCCGGAGGCGATGACATTGCGCTTGAACACTTCGCCATAGCCGCCGAGCGCCGCGACACCTTCCTGGATGCGGGCGCCGCCGGCATCGAACAGGCCGATGATGGGGGCGCGGGTCTTCAGCGCCAGATCCTGGATCTTGGTGATCTTCTGCGCATGGGCTTCCGAGAGCGAGCCGCCGAAGACGGTGAAGTCCTTGGCGAACACGAACACCTGGCGGCCGTTCACGGTGCCCCAGCCGGTGACCACGCCGTCGCCGGGGATCTTCTGGTTCTCCATGCCGAAGTCGATGCAGCGGTGCTGCACGAAGGTGTCGAATTCCTCGAACGAGCCGCGGTCGAGCAAGAGCTCGATGCGCTCGCGCGCCGTGAGCTTGCCGCGGGCGTGCTGCGCCTCGATGCGCTTCTCGCCACCGCCGAGCCGGGCAATCCCGCGCCGGCTCTCAAGCTCTTCCAGGATTTCCTTCATGTGCTTCCCCCGCCGGATCGCGCTCCGGCCTTCACTGTAGCGGTGCCGAACCTCCGAGGAAAAGCCTGCTCATCCCACCAATTGCAAAGATTGCTGCGGTGCCCGCATCGTCGGCGGACATCGGGCGGGCTTGGCGCCCCGGCGCCGGGCAGTGGCGCCGGGGGCCTGCCTCTTTGGCGTTCCTCGGTATCTCTCGCTAGCAGGTGCAAGGCCAATGTTGAAGGTATAAAAGGTTTGAATTGCTAATTGTAAATTGTTTGCAATTCGAGACCGCGACGGAGCGAGAAAATCATGCGCCAGAAGGTGTTCGCCGGCCATGCGGTGCGCCGCCTGCGCGAGAAGTTGGGCCTGAAGCAGACCGAGCTGGCCACCCGCCTCCAGGTCTCACCCTCTTATATCAATCAGATCGAGAGCAACCAGCGCCCGCTGACCGCGCCGGTGCTGATCGCCATCTCCCGCGCCTTCGGCGTGGACATCACCACCTTCGGCGCCGACGATCTCGACCGCATCGTCGCCGATCTGCGCGAGACCGCCGCCGATCCCTTGTTCCGCGACCTGGATCTGGGGGTGCAGGACATGAAGGCGGTGGCCAATCTCTCCCCCGCCTTCGCCCATGCTTTCCTGCGCATGCATGTGGCGTTGCGGCGCACCGCCGAATGGCGGTCCTCGCTGGACGACATGCTCACCACCGGCACCGGCGGCGCGGATGATTCCAAGCTCATCCCCTATGAAGAGGTGCGCGACTATTTCCATTACATCGACAATTACGTCGATGAACT
This sequence comes from Azorhizobium sp., assembly GCA_965227945.1. Classification (GTDB taxonomy): domain Bacteria; phylum Pseudomonadota; class Alphaproteobacteria; order Rhizobiales; family Xanthobacteraceae; genus Azorhizobium. The sequence continues at coordinate 2,994,830 of CBDDGQ010000006.1, forward strand.
GGATTGCGCCGCCGAAGCCCTGGCGGAACGGCTGGGGGTGCTGGCGGGCAGCGATCCGGCGGCGGCCTTCACCGCCTATCTGGCGTCGCAATACCGGGTGAGCGTGGACATCGGCCCGGCGGACCCGAATGCGCCGCTTTCTGCGCTGGACGTGCGGGCGAAGCGATTGGTGCTGTCCGGCACGCTGGCGCCGCAGGGACGGGCGTTTCGCCTCGCCGCCACCATCGCCCAATTGGAGCACGCGAGCCTGGTGGACCGGCTGGTGGCCAGCGCCGGCTTTCGCAGCCAGACCGCTGGCGAAATCGGCAAGTTGGCCCTGTTCAATTACGTGGCCGGGGCGCTGATCCTGCCCTATCGCCGCTTCCTGGCCCTGGCTCAGTCCCGCCGTCACGATCTCGACCGGCTGGTGCTGGAGACCGGCGCCAGCCTGGAGCAGGTGTGTCACCGCCTCTCCACTTTGCAACGGCCGGGTGCCCGCGGCGTGCCGTTCTATTTCGCCAAGGTGGACCGGGCCGGAAACATCACCAAGCGCCACAGCGCCACCCGGTTCCAGTTCGCCCGCCATGGCGGCGCCTGCCCGGTGTGGAATGTGCACCAGGCCTTCGAGGCCGGTGGGCGCACCCTGGTGCAGGTGGGCGAGATGCCCGACGGCGTGCGCTATCTGTGCCTCGCCCGCGGCATCTCCGCCCCGACCCTGCGCTATGGCCAGGCGGACCGCGCCTACACGCTGGGGCTGGGGTGCGAGGTCTCGTTCGCCGACCAGATGGTGCAGGCGGACGGGCTGGACCTGAAGGCGGCGCCGGTGGCGCGGCTGGGCATTTCCTGCCGCATCTGCCCGCGCCGGGATTGCGACCTGCGCGCCTTCCCGCCGCTGGACCGCGACATCCGCACCGACCCGGCGGTGCGCGGCATCATTCCGTTCGAGATCCTATAAAGGCTCAGAAGGTGCGGCCGTTGCGGGCCGGGCGCACCGGCAGGCGGGCGCCCATGGGCGGCAGGCGGGAGGCCATGCGCCCCCAGGCCTTGGCCAGCCGCTTGGACGCCTGACGCATCAGCCAGCGATTGCGCAGGCGCATGCCCCAGTCCAGCCATTGCAGCGCGGCCGCGATGCGTCGGCGCGGCCGGGCGGCGACATGGGGCAGGATCTGCTGCAATTCGTGCAGGGCCTCCGGCACCGCCTCATAATCGGCGGCCCGCGACATGGCCCGCAGCCGCTCCACCGCAATGGCGAGGAAGCGCGGCACCACCACCGTGGCGCCGAGGTCGTAGCCGGTGGCCGGATTGGCCGGGAAAGCGGCGATCAGCTTCTGCGCATAGAGGATGCGCGACGCGGTCATGCGCGGCGACCGGCTGGCGGAGGTGCCGTGCATGCGCCAGGCGGACAAGGAGTCCGGGACATAGAGGTTGAGGTACCGCGCCCGCAGCAGGCGCAGGAAGAAGTCGTCATCCTCATAGCCCGACAGCCGCTCGTCGAAGCCGCCCACCGCATCGAAGGCGGAGCGGCGGAACAGCGCCGCGGAGGGCAGGATGAACATGTCCTCCACCAGGCAGTCGAAGACGTTGGTCTTGGGATGCACCACGCCCATGTCGGCCATCAGCCGCTGGCGGGTCATGGCGCCGCTTTCTTCCAGCTCGTCCAGGTCGCTATAGACCCAGCCGATCCGCTCCGCGTCCGGATGGTCGAGAAACGGCTGTTCCAGCACTTCCAGATGGCGCGGATACCAGAAATCATCCTGATCCAGCAGCGCGATCAGGGAGGAGTGGGCGTGGCGGATGCCGAAATTGCGCGCCGCGGACTGTCCGCCATTGGGCTTGCGCAGCAGCGTGATCGGCCAGGTGCGCGCCAGTTCGGCGACAATCTCCGGGCCGCGATCGGTGGACCCGTCGTCGACGATGATGATTTCGTCGGGCGGCCGCGTCTGGCCGACCACCGAGGCAATGGCCTCAGCGATGAAGCGCGCGCCGTTATAGAGCGGGATGATGGCAGCGATGGTGGGCCGCGCGTCCGGTCCGTCGCCGAAGCGCGGGTGCGTGTCCGGGGCGGCGGGGGTCGATGGCGTCCCCGTTTGCATCTGGGCGGGTGCCAGTCTCTCCAACATCCAAACCCCTGTCTCGCACCGCTTCCCGCGGCTCAGAACGCATCTCAGGGATACCCATACTATTGAAAGCCGCCGGACTGCAATTTCACCCACCGATGCCGGGCGGGTCCCGGCGGCGGGGTGCGAAGGATTTGGCTCTGTGGGCAAGGGCTTGGGCGGACGCAATGCCGCCATGCTCATGCATGAAAAGCGGGGATGACCTTCCGCGATACGGCCGGTGGGCCGGAAGAGGCGCCATGAGACCTACGTTGCGTGCGGTGAGTTTGGCTGTGGCGGTCCTTTGCGGAGCGACGGCGGCCGTCGCGGCGCCGGGGTTTTCCACCGGCAACGTCAACATGCGGGCCGGGCCGGACACGGTCTATCCCCGAGTGGCGGTGATTCCGCGGGGACAGCCGGTGGACATCGTCGGATGTCTGGACAATCAGTCCTGGTGCGACGTGATCTGGGGGCCGAACCGCGGCTGGGTCTATGGCGAGTATCTGGCCCTGATGTATCAGGGACGGACCGTGCTGGTGCCCGAATATGCCCCAGTGCTCGGCATTCCCGTCGTCGGTTTCAGCTTCGGCAATTATTGGAACTCCTATTACCGGGGGGCGCCCTGGTGGAATCAGTATGGCCGCTGGCAGGGCTACCAGCCGCGGCCGCGCCCCGGCTGGGGGCCGCCGCCTCCGGGGCCGGGGCCGCGCCCGCCGGGCTGGTGGCAGCCGGGCCACCGCCCGGGCCCCGGGCCGGGCTATCCGGGCCAGCCGGGCTGGAACGGCGCGCCGGGTCGTCCGGGCTATCCGCCGGGTCAGCCGGGCTGGAACGGGCAACCGGGCGGTCCGGGACATCCGCCGGGCCAGCCGGGCTGGAACGGTCAGCCGGGGCGTCCGGGCTATCCGCCGGGGCAGCCGGGCTATCCGCCGGGCGGGGGCGGCCAGCCGGGGCGTCCGGCGTATCAGCCGGGCGGACCGGGCGGAGCGGCCCAGCCGGGCCAGCCGGGCCGTCCCGCCTATCAGCCGGGTGGGCCGGGTGGGGCGGCTCCGCCGGCGCAACAGGGCCGTCCGGCGTATCAGCCGGGTCAACCGGGGGGCCAACCGGGTCGGCCCGCCCCGCCGCCGGGCCAGCCGGGCCAGCCGGGCCAGGCTCCGGGCCGTCCCGCGCCGGGCCAGCCGGCGCCCGGTCAACCGGCCCCGGGCCAGCCGGGCTGAGCACCGTCCGCGCCGGCGCCGGCGCGGACCACACCTCCTGCGGCGCAAGGCTTCGAAGGGCGGGGGGTGCCGGGTGGCGCGGCGTCGCCACCGGGGACATCGACGCGGCGGCGGCGGCGCGCTATGGCGTGGGGCATGTCGCACACCTCGGCTCCCGTCTTCCGCTTCGCCCCCTCGCCCACCGGCCTCATCCATGTGGGCAATGCCCGCACGGCCCTGCTGAACGCCCTGCTGGCGCGGCGGGGCGGCGGCACCTTCATCTTGCGCTTCGACGATACCGACGCCGCCCGCTCCCGGACGGAGTTCGCCGACGCCATCGCCGCCGATCTGGACTGGCTCGGCATCCCGCCCGACCGGGTGGAACGTCAGTCGGATCGCCTGGCGCTGTACGCCGCCGCGGCGGAGCGGCTGAAGGCGGACGGGCGGCTCTATCCGGCCTATGAGACTGAAGCGGAACTCGACCTGAAGCGTGGCCTCCAGCGCGCCCGTGGCCTTCCGCCGGTCTATGACCGCTCTGCCCTGGCGCTGACGGCGGAGGATCGCGCCCGCCTGGAAGCGGAAGGGCGCATGCCCCATTGGCGCTTCAAGCTGGCGCAGCGGGAGGTCACCTGGACCGACGGCGTGCGCGGTCCCCAGCATGTGGACACCGCCAGCCTGTCGGACCCGGTGCTGGTGCGGGCGGACGGCACCTATCTCTATACCCTGCCCTCCGTGGTGGATGATCTGGAGATGGGCGTCACCGATGTCATCCGCGGCGAGGACCATGTCACCAACACGGCGGTGCAGATCGAGCTGATCGCGGCGCTGGGCGGCGTCGCGCCGCGCTTCGCCCATCACAACCTGCTCACCTTGCCCAATGGAGAGGGCCTGTCCAAGCGGCTTGGCCATTTGTCGCTCGCCGCCTTGCGCGCGGCCGGGCAGGAGGCGCTGGCGGTGGCGGCTTTGTCCGTGTTGGTGGGCACGTCCGAGGCGGTGGTGCCGGTGGAGAGCCTGGACGCGCTGGCAGAGAAGATCGACCTGTCGCGCATTTCCCGCGCCCCGGCGCGATTCGATCCCGATGAATTGCCGACCCTCACCGCCCGCACCTTGCATCATCTGCCGTTCGCGGCGGTGGCGGAGCGGTTGCGGGCGGCCGGCGTGGCCGGTGGGGCGGACTTTTGGACCGCTGTGCGCGGCAACCTGGTCACCTTCGCCGATGCGGCCATCTGGTGGGCGATTTGCACGGGGCCGTTGGCGCCTGCCATTACCGCCGAGGACGGGCCATTTCTCGCCGCGGTGGCCGAGCTGCTGCCGCCGGAGCCGTGGGATGCGGGCACCTACAAGGCCTGGATCGCCGAGGCCAAGCGGGTGGGCGGGCGCAGCGGCAAGGCCCTGTTCCACCCCATCCGACTCGCGCTCACGGGGCGCGAGACCGGCCCGGAACTGGCGGGTCTGCTGCCGCTCATGGGCCGCGATCGCACCCAGGCACGCCTGACAGGGATGATGACCTGACACGGGCCGAGGACGCGCGGCCGGCTGGCTCAGGCGCGCTGGACGCGCGAGGAACCAAATCTGATCCGGGCTGACCTGCGATGCCGCTGCGCCGGACGCGACAGCGGCCGGCGTCGTGCGATGGCGGCTATTGGCCGGTGTTCTGGCCCGCATTGGCGGGGGTGGAGGGCGCGATCACCCGCACCGCGCGGCGGCCCGGCTGCTCGGCCGCAGGCGCCAGCGGCGCCGTGACCGTGGGCGACACGGGATCCAGAGCCGGCGCGTCCGCTGCCGGCTTGCCCGCGGTGGCGGTCTTGCCCTTGGCCCCGGCCGCCGCATCGCCCGCGGGGCGTGGCTGCGACATGGCCTTGGCCTGTTCCTCGGTGACCAGGATGTCGCCCTTCTCCAGAGTCGACTGGTCGTCCAACCCCGCCAGCGCCTGCGCCCAGGACTGTCCGGGCGCGCGGCACGAGCAGGTGGAGACCAATTGCTTGCGATAGAGCAGGGCGGTCGGCAGCGACATATAGGGCTTGCCGGTCACCGAGGTGGCCTGCTGGATGTCTTCGCCGGGATTGCGATAGGTGTAGAGCTGCGCCTCGGAGGCCGGGCACAGGCGCCGGCAGAGGGCATCGTCATTGGCGAACTTCGCCGGGATCGTGGCGTAGGAAATGGGGAAGTAGAAGCCGTCGCAGGTGCGCACGCAGACGGTGCGATAGGTGGACGACTTCGGCAGGTCCATGGGCGCCACGTCCATGCCCGGCGCCTCTTCCGGCTCGCTGTTCACCGCGGCGCCGCCGCCGAAGAGAGCCTCGAAGAAGTTGCGCGGCTTGGCCTGCTGGCGCGAGGGCTGCGGGCCGACGATGTTCTGCGCCGCCGCGCGATATTGCGGGCCGCAATTGTTCTGGGCCAGCGCCATGATGATCTGCCGGCGTTGGCCTTCCTTGTCGCCATTGGCCCGATCCAGGCTGGCGATGGAGGCGCGCAGACGGGAGATCTGGTCGTCGATCTGGTCGCACTGGGCCGGGCGCGGCGGACCCTGGAAGATGAAGAAGCCGCGCGGGGCCTCGCAATTCATGCCTTTGGCCTGGGCGACCAGTTGCTCAAGGGTGCCGCGCATCTGTTGCGCCTGGGCGGCGCGCCCTTGGGTCGCGGGATCCACGCCCCGGTCCAGAGTGGCGAGTGCGCCTTCCAGCTGCATGCAGGAGGGGGCCTGGGCCGCGACAGGAGACGCGGCCAGGATAGCCAGGACCACACCAAACCACCGAACTGATGTCATTCTCGATCCCGCGCGCCGGCGCCCCAACCACAATTCGAGGCGCTTATAACGCCATGGGGCACGCCAACGATGACCAAAGTTTGGACCCCACGAAATTCTTCGTGATCGTCAGTTGCGACCGCGCATGCGGATGTTGAAGCTGTCGAAGGAATATTCCGCGATCTGCCACCACACCAGCTGCTCGGTGCGCATGGCCATCATGCTGTCATAGGCCTTCTTGAAGGCGGCGTTCTGCGCCGCGATCTCGTTGTACAGCTCGAACGAGGCGCGGTAGCCGGCTTCCATGATGGCCGGCGGGAAGGCGCGCAGTTCCGCGCCCTGTTGCACCAGTCGGCGCAGGGCCGGCGGGTTCACCGCGTCATATTTCGCCAGCATCCAGTTGTTGGCGGCTTCGCAGGCGTTGGAGAGGATGGCCTGGTAGTGCTTGGGCAGCTTGTCCCACTGCTCCTGATTGATGACCAGGTGCAGCATGGCGCCGCCCTCCCACCAGCCGGGGTAGTAATAATATTTCGCCACCTTCACCAGGCCGAGCTTCTCGTCGTCATAGGGGCCGACGAACTCGGCCGCGTCCAGCGTGCCGCGCTCCAGGGAGGGATACACGTCGCCCGGTGCGATCTGCTGCGGCACCACGCCGAGCTTGGCCAGAACCTGGCCGCCGATGCCGCCGATGCGGAACTTCAGGCCCTTCAGGTCGTCCAGCGAATTCAGCTCTTTGCGGAAGAAGCCGCCCATCTGGCAGCCGGAATTCCCCATGGGAATGGACGTGACCTTGTACTTCTCCAGCACGCCATTGATGATCTCCGACCCGCCGCCGAAGAACCACCAGGAATGCTGCTGGCGCGAGTTGAAGCCGAACGGCACGCCGGTGCCGAAGGCCAAAGTGGGATCCTTGCCGATGTAGAAGTAGGTGGCGGTCTGCGCGCACTCCACCGAGCCGGTGGAGACCGCGTCCAGCGCCTGCAGCCCCGGCACCAGTTCGCCGGCCGGAAAGGTCTGGATCTGGAACTTGCCGTCGGTGGCCTCCGAGACCAGCTTAGCCAGCACCTGCGCCGTGCCGTAAATGGTGTCCAGCGAGCGGGGGAAGGAGGACGTCAGGCGCCACTTCACTTCCGGGCTGGTCTGGGCGATGGCGGGCATGGCAACGGCACTCGAAGCGAGCGCGGCCGTCGCGGTGGCGCCGAGGAACCGGCGGCGTTGGCGATCCATGATGTCTCCAGGGCGTCTTGTTGATTGTTGAGCCGACACCTGTCACGCCGCGCCGAAGACGTCAATCATCGTCGCGCCGGAAGGGAAGGTTCGTGGCTCCGGCATCTATCATGCGCCGCTGCGCTGCCTATATCAGTCCCGAACGCGATGAGGACCCCGTTGCCATGACCGTCACCCCCGCCCGGATGCGCACTGCTCTGACCTTTGCCTGTGCCGTGGCCATGAGCCTGGCCGCCACGTGCGTGGATGCGGCCTCCCAAGAGCCAGATCCCATCTTCAAGAAGTCCACGGTGTGGAAGTTCATGACCCCGGACGACAAGCTGGCGGTGTATGGCATCGACGACCCCGTGGTGGGGGGCGTGGCCTGTCACTACACCGTGCCGGAAAAGGGCGGCGTGAAGGGCATGGTGGGCATTGCCGAAGAGGTGTCGGACATCTCGCTGGCGTGCCGGCAGATCGGCCCGATCACCATCAAGGAGAAGTTCGAGCAGGGCGACGTGGTGTTCCGCCAGAGCCGCTCGCTGTTCTTCAAGAAGATGCAGATCGTGCGGGGTTGCGACACCAAGCGCAACGTTCTGGTCTATCTGGTCTATTCGGACAAGCTGATCGAGGGCAGTCCGAAGAACTCCACCTCCACCGTCCCGATCATGCCGTGGGGCGCGTCGGCGGATGTGCCGCGGTGCGCGGATTTCGTGAAATAGGCATCCCCGCTCCGGTGCTCCGCGCCGGCGGCAGGGAAGGGCCCTGCCGCTCCGGCGTCTGTGACGCGTGTGTGCTTCAACGGGAGCAGGCGATGGCCACCACCGGCTCACAGGCGCTGCCGGTGCAGGCGGGGGGCTTTGCATTGCCTGCAATGGTCATGATGCCGGTGCTGCCGGTCACCGCCACCCGGCCATAGTCCAGCGCCTGACTGTAGTCATGGGCCCGGCACCAGGCATTGGCCACCTGCCCGCCGCAGGGCGCGCCGTCGGCGAGGCAGGTGTCCACGCCGTATCCGTCGGAATTCTCGATCAGGAAGATGCGGGTTTCCGCCGCTGCGGCGCCGGCACCGGCCAAGACGGCGGCCGCCAGCGCCAGCGTGCGCAGACGGGTGCGACCGATGCGGTCCAGGCGTGTGAAGCGGCGCAGCGATCCCGAGGGGAGCTGGAAAGCAGATGGTGTCATGGGCGGGTTGGCGACCTCTGATCCGGCGCGTGAGCCGCCGGGCGGTGGATCGAACTGCAGGTCTGGGCCGCGGCGTGCCGGATAAGTTCGGCGCGAGACTCATGATGCAATGCGGCACGGCATAGCTTTTCGCCGGCGCCGCGGTCAAGCCTCCCCGAACGGCAGCGGTGGACGGCCCACGCAGACGTGAAAGGGCTTGACGACAGGCCGGGCGCAAACCATTGTCCCGCGCCATGAACGGCCACGGATCATTTGGCGGCATGTCCATGCCGATTATTTGCGGTTAGCTCGACAAGCTGGCCGCGGCCGTCCTTTGCTGCATCCCTGACGAGGAAGATTGGACGCACCGCCCCAGCGGGTCGAGTGTGTTTGTAAACGCCGTGGAAACGGCATCGTCAGCCGCCGGACGCATGTTGCGCCATCCGGGACCGGTGCCAAAGGGGAGCGGATACTCATGGAGCTGCGGCTCTACAATACGCTGACGCGGTCGAAGGATGCCTTCCGCCCGCTCGATCCCGCCAATGTCCGCCTCTATGTGTGCGGACCGACGGTCTATGATCTGGCCCATATCGGCAATGCCCGGCCGGTGATCGTGTTCGACGTGCTGTTCCGGCTGCTGCGGCGGCTGTATGGCGCCGACGCGGTCACCTATGTCCGCAACATCACCGACGTGGACGACAAGATCAACGCCCGCGCCGCCGATCGCGGCATCACCATTCGCGACCTCACTGAAGAGACCTACGACTGGTTCCGCCAGGATACCGCCGCGCTCGGCTGCCTGCCGCCCAGCGTGGAGCCGCGCGCCACCGAGCACATCTTCGAAATGCAGGCGCTGATCGAGCGTCTGGTGGCCTCCGGCCATGCCTATGTGGCCGAAGACCATGTGCTGTTCGACGTGCCCTCCATGCCGGACTATGGCCAACTCTCCCGCCGGCCCCTGGACGAGATGCTCAACGGCGCCCGCGTGGACGTGGCCCCGTTCAAGCGCGATCCCATGGACTTCGTGCTGTGGAAGCCCAGCTCCGACGACCAGCCCGGCTGGCCTTCGCCCTGCGGCATCGAGACCCCGGGGCGGCCAGGCTGGCATATCGAATGCTCGGCCATGTCCTGGCGCCATCTGGGCGAGACCTTCGACATCCATGGCGGCGGCATCGATCTGGTGTTCCCGCATCATGAGAATGAGATCGCCCAGTCGCGCTGCGCCTTCGGCACCGGCGGCATGGCCCAGGTGTGGATGCACAATGGCTTCCTGCTGCTGGAAGGCGAGAAGATGTCGAAGTCGCTCGGCAACTTCGTCACCATCCGCGAGCTGCTGGCGGACTGGGAAGGCGAGGTGCTGCGCCTCGCCATGCTCTCCACCCATTATCGCCAGCCCATCAACTGGACCCGCCAGGGCATCGGCTTTGCCGCCAAGACGCTAGACAAATGGTATCGCGTGGTCGGCGACGTGGAAGCCGAGACCGGCCCCGACAATCCGTTCGAGAGCGAGATCGCCGACCGTCTGGGCGATGATCTGAACTCGCCCCGCGCCATCACCCATCTGCATCATCTGGCCGAGGTGGCCGAGCATGAAGAGACCTCCAGCGCCTTGCGCCGCCGCTTCAAGGGCGCGGCCAATCTGCTGGGGCTCCTGCAACTGACCGAGACCCAGTGGAAGGCCCGCCAGCGCGAAGCCATCTCCGTGGACCCGGACGCCATCGAGGCGCTGATCGCCGCCCGCATCGCGGCGCGCAAGGCCCGCGACTTCGCCGCGGCGGATCATATCCGCGAGCAATTGGCCGCCCAGGGCGTGATCCTGATGGACAACAAGGACGGCACCACCAGCTGGGAACTGGGACGATGAGCGACGATGAAGCCCCCGTGCAAGCCGCACTGCGGCCCCTGCTGCCGGACGACACGGCGGCCTTGGCCATGCTGTTCCGCGCCTCCATCTTCGAGCTGACCGAGGAGGATTACGACGCCGACCAGCAGGAGGCCTGGGCGGCGGCGGCGGACGACGAGGCCGCCTTCGGCGCCCGCCTTGCCGCCGCACTCACTTTGGTGGCGGTGGCCGATGGCGAGCCGGTGGGCTTTGTCTCGGTGACCGACAACAAGGTGATCGACATGCTCTATGTGCATCCGCTGGCGGCGGAGCAGGGCGTGGGCACCTTGCTGTGCAACGCCGCCGAAACCCTGGTGAAGGGGCGCGGCGGCAAGAGCCTCGTCGCCGATGCCAGCGACACCGCGCTGGGCTTCTTCCAGGCGCGGGGCTATGAGGCGCAACAGCGCAACACCGTGCAGCGCAACGAGGCCTGGCTTGCCAATACCACCGTGAAGAAGTCGCTGGTGGACGGGGAGCCGACCCGATGAGCACCGCCACGCCCAACCCCGCCACGCCAGCGCGGGAGCGACTCTATCTGTTCGACACCACGCTGCGCGACGGGGCGCAGACCAATGGCGTCGATTTCACCTTGGCCGACAAGCTGAACGTGATCGCGCTGCTGGACCGGCTGGGCGTGGACTATGTGGAGGCCGGCTACCCCGGCGCCAACCAGACCGACAGCCAGTTGTTCGCCGAGCGCCGGCCCGCCAAGGGCAAGCTCACGGCCTTCGGCATGACCAAGCGGCCGGGCCGGTCCCTCTCCAACGATCCCGGCGTCGCGGCGCTGCTGGCGGCGGAGGCGGATGCCATCTGCTTCGTGGCCAAGGCCTCCGCCTTCCAGGTGCGGGTGGCGCTGGAGACCACGGAGGAGGAAAACCTCGCCTCCATCCGCGAGAGCGTCGCCGCCGCCGTGGCCGCCGGGCGCGAGGCGCTGGTGGATTGCGAGCATTTCTTCGACGGCTTCAAGGAGAAGCCGGAGTTCGCTCTGGCCTGCGCCGAGGCCGCCTATGCGGCCGGGGCGCGCTGGGTGGTGCTGTGCGACACCAATGGCGGCACGCTGCCCCATGAGGTGGACGCCATCGTTCGCCAGGTGATCACCCGCGTGCCCGGCGACCATGTGGGCATTCATGCTCATAACGACACCGAGCAGGCGGTGGCCAATTCGCTGGCCGCCGTGCGCGCCGGGGCGCGGCAGATCCAGGGCACGCTGAATGGCCTCGGCGAGCGCTGCGGCAATGCCAATCTGTGCTCGCTGATCCCCACCTTGCTGATGAAGGCCGACTTCGCCGACCGCTTCGAGACCGGGGTTTCGCCCGAAGCGCTGGCGGACATTGCCAGTGTCTCGCGCACGCTGGACGAAATGCTCAACCGCTCACCAGACCGGCATGCGCCTTATGTGGGCGAGAGCGCCTTTGCCACCAAGGCGGGCATCCATGCCTCGGCGATCCTCAAAGACCCCGCCACCTATGAGCATGTGGCCCCCGAGCGGGTGGGCAATCGCCGCCGGGTGATGGTGTCCGACCAGGCCGGAAAGTCCAATGTGATCGCCGAACTGGAGCGCCTCGGCGTGCCGGTGGAGAAGGCCGATCCGCGCCTGGCCCGCCTTCTGGACGAGGTGAAGGGCCGCGAGGCCTTGGGCTATGCCTATGAGGCGGCGGACGCCTCCTTCGCGTTGCTGGCGCGGCGCATGCTGCACACGGTGCCCGATTATTTCACCGTGGAGCGCTTCAGCGTGAAGGTGGAGCGCCGCTACAATGCCCGCGGCGAGATGGGCACGGTGGCCGAGGCCATCGTCAAGGTGCGGGTGGGCGAGGACCAGTTCATCTCCGCCGCCGAAGGCAATGGCCCGGTGAATGCGCTCGACGTGGCGCTGCGCAAAGACCTGGGCAAGTATCAGCCCTATATCGCCGGCCTGCGGCTGACCGACTATCGGGTGCGCATCTTGAACGGCGGCACCGAGGCGGTGACGCGGGTTCTGATCGAGAGCACGGATGAGACCGGCGCCCGCTGGACCACGGTGGGGGTGTCGCCGAACATCATCGACGCCTCGTTCGAGGCCCTGCTGGATTCCATCACCTGGAAGCTCCTGCAAAGCGGCGCGCCCGGCTGAGGGTGCGCCGGTGGAGTGAGGCGGGCGTCAGGGAGCGGGGGGCGGGGTTTCCGTCGGCGCCTCTCGCTCGACAGGGAAGGGGGCCGGCTGCCAATACTTATCCATCTTATGGAACTTTAAGCTGTTCAGCTCCCATGTGCGCAGTAGGCTGCCGATGGCGGCTCGATCGCTGCTGTCGAGAAGCGGCGCAAGCCCCTGGACGATGGTGAGATGAATATCCCGGCTGGCGGTATCGCGTGGGATGTATCGCGGTTCCGACAGCTTCGCGCACGTGGCTCGGGCGGCTTGCAAATCTCCAAGCGCCGATTGGAAGAGAAGGCGAATGAGCGACCAGCTTGTCCATGATCGTCCGGGAAATCGCCCGTCGGACGCGAAGGCTGCCAAGTCTTCCATGGTCACGATTGGCCGGAGGGCTGGCAAAGCAATGTCTTCAATTTGCGTGATCATGTCCTGCTGTGTACTGGGATTGTTGATATTCCAGAAGCCGACTTTGGGCGCCGAGAGGTAGGCGCCCCACGGGGTGGAAAGGCCAGGCCCAGGATAGAATAGCATGGTGGCGCCCCAATCCGGATCGAACGTATCCTTATCGAGGCAGCGGTCGATATAAATACCGCGTGCGAAGTGGTGGATCGGGTAAAGGAAAACATACCTTCCAACAATCGCAAGGTCTGAATGTCGCTCCAGGAGCGGCTTCATCAATGCTTGGACCTGTTTTGCCGTCGTCATTGAAATGGCCTCACTTCGGTGACGATAATGCGCCGACGCAGTTGTCTTCCGAAATCTCCGAACCGGCGCGCCCGTCTGAGGGCACACCAGCGGGGGGCGGTGGCGTCATGGGGGCGCGGGTGATACGCTTTCCGCCGCCATCTGGCGTTCAATCGGAAACGGCGTCGGCTGCCAATACTTCTCCAGCTTAAAGGTCTTCGCCGAGAATGCCTCCCATTCATGCAGCAGGCGCGCGATGCTGGCGTGATCGTCTTTGGCCAGGAGTGGGCAAAGACTCCGGGCGATGAAGAGGTATTCATCGCGCCCGTGCTCCTCGTCAGGTATGGCTTTCGGGTTCCAGAGTCCCGCGCAGGTGCGACGCCCGCCGTCGAGGTCACCCAGCGCGCTCTGGATAATCAGCCGCCCCAACGGATAACGGTTCCAGGGCGTAAAGGAGATGTCCTGGGAGGTGAAGGCGAGAAAATCATCAAAGGTTTTCATCGCTCGCAGGGCCGGGAGGGCTTCGGTCTCGGCCATCTCCATGAAAACCCGTTGATGGTCCGGATGCGCCACGTCCCAGATCCCGTAAATCCTAGACATGAAGTCACATATCCAGCCATATCCGACGTGATCACGACGGCGGAACAGATAGGTGGCTCCCCAACCAGGATTGAACGCGCCGCGGCCACTGCTGCCGTTCAGACGGATGGCACGTACAATATGGGTGACCGGCAAGACCACGATGGCGCGTCCGACCATGATGAGGTCTGGATGACGCTCCAGCAATGGGGCCGCCACTTTCTGCACCTGCGCAATTGTACTCATTTGCTCGGCCTTATTTCGCTGACGATAACTCGGGTCGTGCCATCTCGGAATTTCACGGCGTTGCGCGCTATTTCCGCCATCCGCGTGGGGCCGAGGCTGCTAACGCCCGTCTTTATGTCATAGGCGCAGACGGTATTATTCTTGGCGGCTTCCAGAACGTCAATGCGAATGGAGCCCTTTACACCATACGGATCGCGGGCCTCTTCTAAAGTTTTCAAAAACGATCGTTCACTCTTGAGATCTGGGTCGCCCAAAGCTTTGATGATCTGGTTAAGTTGTGAGTGAACAGCGGTGCCGTAAAGCGCCGGAGATGCATAGCTTTTTCCGTCTTTTGTTGCCTCCGTGACAGCGTCGTCGGTGTACGTCTGCACCTCGCCCATTCGCGGACACGCAGTCTCCACCCGCTCTCGCGGCAATGTGCCGACGTAGCTCGTCTCCAACTGATCTGGGTCGGTCCGCTCATACTCCCGCGCCCTGAACACCATGACGGGCTGCTCGCCCAGTACCTGGCGTGCCGCCAACCAGGTGAACAGGATGAGCCCCAGTTCGATCGTCGCTTCGGCCGCTGCGGGCGCCAGCACCAGGGCCGGCACGAAGGCCGGCTGCACCAGGGGTTGCGGCTCCGGGCCGTCGGGGTGCCAGACGCTCTGGCTGATGGCCTGGCCTTGCGCGTCGAACAGCGTCTGCACGGGGCCCGCGTTCTGAACCGTGAGGATGCGGCCGTCCGGGGCATAGATGGTGTGGCGGCTGTCCCAGGGGACGCTGCCGTCCGCCGGCGCGAACTGCGAGTCGATGATGCTGAAATCGCGGTTGAAGACGGTCTGGTTGGCCAGCGATCCGTCCGCGCGATAGGTGTCGCGCACCGCGAGCCAGCTGCTGTCGCTGGAGGGGGTCTGCCGCAGCTCCTGGCGGGTACCGTCCGCCTGCACCGTGGTCTGTGGCGCGCGCGCGATCGTCTCGCTGGCGGTCGGGGCGGCGGCGCTGCCGTCTGCGGCCACCCATTGCCCACCGTCCGGCGTGCCGGCGGGGGTGCGCGGCTGGCTGGCGTCATAGCGCAGCGCCAGATGTAGCCGCAGCAGCTTCAGCTTGAGATCGAGATAGGCCTGCTCCCAGCGGAGCCGCTGAACCTCAAGGCGGGGATCGGGACGGCGTTCCATGACATCCTCCTTGCAGCGCAGGTGCGCGGCCAGAAAGGATATGGGAGGAAATTCCTAGGGAGATAACTTCGGGAGAACGTGGCGCGGCGGCCCGCTCCAAGCCGCGGTCACACCCCCGCGCCCGGCGGGTCGGGCAGCCCCCAAGCCAGCGTCAGAGCCGGGCGAGGGTGCCGGCGGTGGCAGCGTGCAGGTCGCGGTCGGAGACGCTGGCGGCGGCGGCGCGCAGCATGGGCAGGATCTCGTCCACCTCCTCGGCCACCAGCAGCTTCACCGGATTGGCCGAGCGGATGAAGGCATTGGCCCGCATGTGGTCCAAAAGGCTCAAGAACGGGTCCCAGAAGCCGGAAATGTTGGCCACCAGGATCGGCTTGGCATGCTGGCCCAGCTGCGCCCAGGTGAGCTGCTCCACCAGTTCCTCCAGCGTGCCCACGCCGCCGGGCAGGGCGACGAAGGCGTCGGCGCGCTCGAACATCAGGCGCTTGCGCTCATGCATGTCGGTGGTGACGATCATCTCCGCGGCGTGGCCGAAGGCGCGCTCGCGGGAGGTCAGGAATTCCGGGATGATGCCGGTGACCTGGCCGCCGCCCAGCGCCACGGCGCTCGCCACCTCGCCCATCAGTCCGACGCCGCCGCCGCCATAGATGAGGCGCAGGCCCTCGCGGGCGAGAGCGGTGCCGAAGGCGCGGGCCTGGTCCACGAACAGCGGATCGGAGCCGGTGGATGAGCCACAATAGACGCAGACGCTTTCGAGACGTGCCATGGGTCCTGCTGTGTTGTCGGTTTTCACGAACATGCACTGCCGGTTAGCATAATCCACCGGCTCCTTTCAAAACTGCTCACCGGCGACGACATGCCGGTGACGCCGTGCCGCCGGCGCCTTGTGATTGTCACGTTCATCGTCTATCGACGATGCACGATGCTTGATCCTTCCCTTGCCCCGCCCCCGGATCGTGACCGTTTGTCTGACCAATTGCGCGCCTTGGCGCACCCGGCACGGCTGGCGGTGCTGGAGACCCTGGCGCGCGCGGAGGTGTGCGGCTGCGGGGAAATCGTGAAGGGCCTGCCCCTGGCGCAATCCACCGTGTCGCAACACATAAAGATCCTCTCCGCGGCGGGGCTCGTGCGCACCACCGCGGCGGGGGGCCGTACGTGCTACTGCATCGACCAGGCTGCGCTTGCGGCCTTGCGCGACGATCTCGCGGTGCTGTTCTCCGCCCTTTGCACCAGGCAAGGGCCGGCGGGCGCCACTCCGATCGCCGACGCGTCTTCCTGATAGTGGGTGTCCATGTCCGATCTTTCAACGCCCCGGTCTCCGGCGGTGTCGCCCCGCCGTCGCATGTTCAAAGGCGTTTCCAGCGCGAAGAACGCGCTCGGCGGCACCATCACGGCGCTGTGGCCGTATCTGTGGCCCGCGGATCGGGCGGATCTGAAGGTCCGCGTCGCGATCACCTCCGGGCTGCTGTTCCTGGCCAAGTTCGCCACCATGGCGGTGCCGTTCATCTTCAAATGGGCCACCGATGCGCTGGCACGCATTCCCGATGGTCAGCATGACGCGGACATCGCCTGGCTGCTGGCCGCGCCGGTCCTGCTAACCCTGGCCTATGGCGGCAGTCGCCTGGTGGTGGTGGGCATCACCCAATTGCGCGACGGCATTTTCGCCGCGGTGGCACTGCATGCGGTGCGCAAGCTGGCGCTGGAAACCTTCGAGCACATCCACACCCTGTCCTTGCGCTTCCATCTGGAGCGCAAGACCGGTGGCCTGACCCGCGTGCTGGAACGGGCGCGCGAGGGCATCGAGACCATCGTGCGCATGCTGGTGCTGCAACTGGCGCCCACCATCGTGGAGATGGTGCTGGTGCTGGCGGTGCTGATGTTCGCCTTCGACTGGCGCTATGTGGTGGTGGTCGCGCTGACGGTCGCGCTCTACACCTGGTTCACCTATGCGGCGAGCGAGTGGCGCATCCAGATCCGCCGCGACATGAATGAGAGCGACACCGAGGCCAACACCAAGGCGGTGGACAGCCTGCTGAATTACGAGACGGTGAAGTATTTCGGCGCCGAGCGCTGGGAGGCCGCGCGCTACGACAAATCCGTGGCCCGCTACGAGAAGGCCACCGTGCGCACCTTCACCTCGCTGGCATGGCTCAATGCCGGGCAGGCGGTGATCTTCACCCTCGGCTTGACCGCCACCATGGTCATGGCGGCGTTCGACGTGCGCGCCGGGCGCCAGAGCATCGGCTCCTTCGTCATGGTCAATGCCATGATGATCCAGCTCTACCAGCCGCTGAACTTCCTCGGCATGATCTATCGCGAGATCAAGCAGGCCATCGTGGACATCGAGGCCATGTTCGGCGTGCTCGCCCGCGATCCCGAGATCGAAGACAAGCCCGGCGCCCAGCCGCTGGTGGTGGCCGGGGGCACCGTGCGCTTCGAGGACGTCCGCTTCGGCTACGATCCGGACCGGGAAATCCTGAAGGGCATTTCCTTCGAGGTGCCGGCCGGGCGCACAGTGGCCATCGTCGGCCCGTCGGGAGCCGGCAAGTCCACCATTTCGCGGCTGCTGTTCCGCTTCTACGACGTGAAGGGCGGCCGCATCACCATCGACGGCCAGGACATCCGCGACGTCACGCAGGACAGCCTGCGGGCGGCCATCGGCATGGTGCCGCAGGACACCGTGCTCTTCAATGATACCATTGCATACAATATACGTTACGGTCGCGCCGGGGCGGACGATGCGCAGGTGGAGGCAGCCGCGCGGCTGGCGCAGATCGACGCCTTCATTCGCGCCGCCCCCAAGGGCTACAAGACCGAAGTGGGGGAGCGCGGGCTGAAGCTGTCGGGTGGCGAGAAGCAGCGCGTCGCCATCGCCCGCACCATCCTGAAGGCGCCGCCTATCCTGGTGCTGGACGAGGCCACCTCCGCGCTGGACAGCCACACCGAGCGGGAGATCCAGGACGCCCTCGACAGCGTGTCGCGGGGGCGCACCACGTTGGTGATCGCCCATCGTCTCTCCACCGTCATCAATGCCGACGAGATACTGGTGCTGGCGAAGGGCAGCGTCGCCGAACGAGGAAGCCACACGGACTTGTTGAGCCGCGGCGGCCTGTATGCGGCCTTGTGGGAGCGTCAGCGGGAGGCCGATGATGCGCGCCAGAAGCTGCTGGCGGCCAACGATCTGCCCGGCTCAAACAGCGTCGATCGCGATGCGGACGTGGTTGCGGCGGATGTGCCGCTGGTGGTCCATCAGGAAGGGCAGCCCAGCATTGTGACCTAGGAAGTCACATCGAAAGAAGGTGCATTGTGTCCCGCGAGGGGTAGCGCAATAGTGTGGGGGCGGTATGCTGCGGCATGCCGTTGCGGAAGAGGGTAGCCTTCAGGGTGATCGAAAGCTTGTATCTGAGGTCGCGGACACGGGCCCCGAAGCTGCGGATCGGGCTCCTCGTGGACGGGGACTTCACCACTGCCGCCGCTGCCGCGGTGGTGGAGCAGATCGAGGCCTGCAACTTTGCCGAGATCGTGCTGATCGTCCGGCACGCGGGTGCGCAGGATGATTTCTGCCGTCGGAACTCGTGGACGCGCCGCGGGCTCAAGCTCCTCCGCAGTTCGGCCATGCGGCGCCGGTTCTGCTACGCTGCTTACATGCGCATCGAGGCCTGGCTCGCCAAGGATCGCCAGTCGGATCCCTTGCGCATGGTGGATTGCCGCGCGGCCTTTGCCAAAATCGAAAGCCTGTCCGTGGTGCCTGAGACCTCCGGGTTTGTGCATCGCTTTCCCGCTGCGGCAGTGGCGGAGATCCGGGCGCGCCACATCGACGTGCTGCTGCGCTTCGGCTTCAACATCCTCAAGGGCGACATTCTCTCCGCCGCACGCTATGGCATCTGGTCGTACCACCATGGCGACCCGGAATTCTATCGCGGCGCCCCGCCGCAATTCTGGGAGATGGCGGAAGGCAATCCCATGTCCGGGGCGGTGTTGCAGATCCTCGACGAGAATCTGGACGGCGGGCTGATCCTCGAGAAAGGCATGTTCGCCACCGACCTTTCCATTTCCCTGCGACGCAACCGCATCCAGGTGTTCTGGGGGGCGGCGCATTTCGTCATCGCCAAGCTCAAGCTGCTGCACGAGCGCGGCTTTGAGGCGGTGCTGGCGGCGGCGCTGCCAAGCCCGCCCTATCGCGGCCGGCGGAAGATCTATCGCACCCCCACCAATACGGAAATGCTGGCGTGGTTGCTGCGCACGCTCTGGCACAAGCTGTCCCAGCGCCTGATGCCGCGGCGCATGGAACATTGGCAGATCGCTGTACGCGTGCCGCCCGCGGGCAGCAACGACAATCAGCGTGGCATCGATCCAGCGGCACGCGCCGTGGATCTCTCCGGCTTTTGCTTCATCATTTCTCCCAAGGGGCGCACCTATGCCGATCCGTTCCTCTTCTGGCACGGGGGGCGGGCCTATGTGTTCTTCGAGGACGATTCTTACGTGAACGGACCGGCGGTCATCTCGGTTGCCCCCGTGGAGCCGCAGGGGATCGGACCGGTCCAGGTGTGCCTGAGCACCCAGTCGCATCTGTCCTATCCCCAGGTCTTCGCGGACGGGGCGGACATCTACATGCTGCCGGAGAGCGCCGAGGCGAACGAGATCGCCTTGTATCGCGCCGTGGAATTTCCGCTGCGGTGGGAAAAGGCGCATGTGCTGTATCGCGGCTCGGCGGTGGATTCCACCATGTGGCACGAAGACGGCACCTGGTACCTGTTCACGACCTTGCTCATTCCGCGCAGCCGGTGCGGCAGCCTGCATCTGTTCACCGCCGCCTCCCTCGCCGGGCCGTGGACGCCGCATCCCGAAAATCCGTTGTCCGAGGATGTCCGCTATGCCCGCTGCGCCGGGCCCCTGTTCCGCAAGGATGGCGTGCTCTACCGGCCCAGCCAGGATTGCTCCGGTACCTATGGCCGGGCGCTGGAGTTCAATGCTGTCGAAGCTCTCAGCCCCGAGACCTATGCGGAGCGCCCGGCCATGGAAGTGGGGCCCTCTGCCGTGCCGCCCTTCCACGGGGCGGTGGCCACTGGCATCCACACCTATCATGAGGCCGGCGGCATCGAGGTGATCGATGCCAAGTTCCTCGTGCGTCCCCGTCAGGTGATGTGAGGTCGGCGGCCGCGGCCCATCGGGGGCCGCCGGCGCTGGCCAACCGCATCGTCATTTGACGAGGGGGCAGGGGGTCACTACCTGTGACCCAGTCCAGGCCGCCGCGCGGCGCCCATGCGGAGACAGGCGTGTCCCTCGTTACTTCCATCCGGAATTCCCTCGTGCCCATCCACCGGGAAGGTTACCCCTTCATCGGCATCGCCGTGGTCATCGCCCTCGGACTGTTCATGGTCTCCACCTTCTTCGGCATGCTGGCTGTGGGGCTGGCGATCTGGACCGCGCTGTTCTTCCGCGATCCCCCGCGCGTGACCCCGCTGCGGGACGGGCTGGTGGTGTCTCCGGCGGATGGGCGGATCTCCCAGGTGGGGATGGCTCTGCCGCCGCGGGAACTGGGGCTTTCGGACACGCCGCTGCTGCGCATTTCCATTTTCATGAACGTCTTCAACGTGCATGTGAACCGCGCCCCGGTGGGCGGCCGCATCGAGAAGATCGCCTACAAGCCCGGCCTGTTCCTCAATGCGGACCTGGACAAGGCCAGCGAGGACAATGAGCGCAACGGCCTCATCATCCGCTCCGTCTACGGCCCGGTGGGCGTGGTGCAGATCGCCGGCCTGATTGCCCGGCGCATTGTCAGCTTCGTCCATGAGGGCGAAGACCTCGGGCCGGGCGAGCGGTTCGGCCTGATCCGCTTCGGCTCGCGGGTGGACGTCTATCTGCCGGCAGGCACCCGGGTTCTGGTGTCCGAAGGCCAGGTGGCCACCGCCGGCGAGACTGTCCTGGCGGACTTCACCGCGACGCCGGCGCGCGACATCGCTTTCCGGGTGTCGTGAGCGCGCCATGACCGCTCCATTCCAGCCCTTCGACCCTGATGGCACCCCGACCCCGCCGCTGCGGCGCTTCGGGCGCATTCCCATGCGGCTGCTGCTGCCCAACATGGTCACGCTGCTGGCCCTGTGCTCGGGCCTGACCGCGGTGCGCATGGCCATCGAGCACCGGCTGGAGCTGGCGCTGGCCGCTATCGTCTTTGCGGCTATTCTCGACGGCGTGGACGGGCGTCTCGCCCGGGCGCTGAAGGGCACCTCGCGCTTCGGCGCGGAGCTGGACAGCTTGGCGGACTTCGTCAATTTCGGCTGCGCGCCGGCGCTGATCCTCTATCTGTGGGGCCTCGACGAGGCAGGGTCCATCGGCTGGATCGCGGCGCTGATCTTCGCCATCTGCGCCGCGTTGCGGCTCGCCCGCTTCAATGTGATGCTGGATGATCCGGACCGCCCGGCCTTTGCGGCGGACTTCTTCACCGGCGTGCCGGCCCCGGCGGGGGCCATCACCGTGCTGCTGCCGGTGTATCTGGACTTGCTGGGCATGCCGCACGGCGCCTTGAGTGCGCCGCTGGCGCTGGTGTACTGCCTGGCCATCGGGGTGCTGATGATTTCCAAGGTGCCGGCCTGGTCGGGCAAGACCCTGGGCAAGCGCGTCCGGCGGGACATGGTGCTGCCGCTGTTCGTCTTGTTCGCGGTTTTCGCCGGCCTGCTGGCCAGCTATCCCTGGTTGGTACTGTCGGTGTGCAGCGCGCTCTATCTGGCCATGCTGCCGCTGTCGGCTCTGCGCTATCGCCGGCTGCTGGCGGAGCATGTCGCCGCCAGCGTCCCGGCCGCGCCGTCCCCAGCCCCGCAAACCGACGCCTGACGCGCTCAGGTCGCGGCCGGCCGCGCTTCATGAGACTTGGACTTTTGGGCGGAGGGCTGGTCCTTTCGCCGGCCAAGCCTCCGCGTGCCCGCGCAACTTGCATGCAATTTGATGATTTTGCCTATTGGTTATGCATATGTGCCCGGCTGGCGTCCTGTGTTGCTTCCACATGAATGACGTAAGTATCTAAAAAATAATAATATTATAAAAGTCGTATGCACGTGGCACGGGGCTTGAATAGCTCAGCAGGATTTTCGCCAGAGCGGGACCCTGCCCATGAATCGCCGTGAGTTCCTGACGTCCACCACCGCCACTGCTGCCGCTGCGGTGGCGGCGCCCGCCGTGTTCTCCCCGGCCAAGGCGCAGGCCCGGAACGAGACGCTCCTCATCGTCTCCGAAAGCGGGCCGAACAATCTCGACATCCACGGCGTGGGCACCAATGTGCCGGGCTATGAGGCCAGCTGGAACTGTTACGACCGCCTCATCACTCACCCCATGAAAGAGGTGAACGGCACCCCTTATTATGACCGCGACAAGTTCCAGGGCGAACTGGCCGAAGACATGAGCATCGGCGACATGTCGGTGACGTTCAAGCTCAAGAAGGACGCCACCTTCCAGGACGGCACCCCGGTGACCGCCAAGGACGTGAAATGGTCGCTGGACCGGGCGGTCACCGTGGGCGGCTTCCCCACCTTCCAGATGAAGGCGGGCTCGCTGGAGAAGCCGGAGCAGTTCGTGGTGGTGGATGACCGCACCGTGCGGGTGGACTTCATCCGCAAGGACCGCCTCACCATTCCCGATCTGGCGGTGATCGTGCCTTGCGTCATCAATTCCGAGCTGGTGAAGAAGAATGCCACCGCCCAGGACCCCTGGGGCCTGGAATATACCAAGCAGAACACCGCCGGTTCCGGCGCCTATCGGGTGACCAAGTGGACCCCGGGCACCGAAGTGGTGTTCGAGCGCTTCGACAATTGGAAGGGCGGTCCGCTGCCCAAGGTGAAGCGGGTGATCTGGCGCATGGTGCCCTCCGCCGGCAACCGCCGGGCGCTGCTCGAGCGGGGCGATGCGGACATCTCCTACGATCTGCCCAACAAGGATTTCGTGGAGCTGAAGGAGAACGGCAAGCTCACCATCATCTCCACGCCCTATTCCAACGGCGTCCAGTACATCGGCATGAACGTCAAGAAGCCCCCCTTCGACAATCCGAAGGTGCGACAGGCCATCGCCTACGCCATTCCCTACCAGAAGATCATGGATGCGGTGCTGTTCGGCCTTGCCAAGCCGATGTTCGGCGCCCCCGCCGATGCCCAGACCCAGGTGGCGTGGCCGCAGCCGGACAAATACACCACCGACATCGCCAAGGCCAAGCAGCTGCTGGCGGAGGCCGGCCATCCGGACGGCTTCGAGACCACCATCTCCTTCGATCTCGGGTTTGCCGGCATCAACGAGCCCTTGTGCATCCTGCTGCAGGAAAGCCTGGCGCAGATCGGCATCAAGTCCACCATCAACAAGATCCCCGGCGCCAACTGGCGCACCGAGCTGAACAAGAAGGAGCTGCCGCTCTTCACCAACGTGTTTTCCGGCTGGCTGGACTATCCGGAATACTTCTTCTTCTGGTGCTATCACGGCTCCAATTCGGTGTTCAACACGCCCAGCTACCAGTCCGCGGCCATGGATCAGTTCATCGACGGCGCCCGCGCCGCCGCCGCCACTGGCGACAAGGCCGCCTATGATGCGGACGTGAAGGGCATGGTGGACCTGGCCTTCGCGGACGTGCCGCGCGCCCCCCTGTTCCAGCCCTATGTGAACGTGGCCATGCAGAAGAACATCACCGGCTACGAATACTGGTTCCACCGGCGGCTGGACTACCGCGCCCTCGTCAAGGGCTGACGGCACGAACCTTGCTGTTCCTGCGGGGGAACAGCGGGGGAGGGCCGGCCGGCGGACGCATCCCTAACCGCCGGCTGGCCCGACACACACGAGAACCGTCCTGCCGCCGGGCGTGCCCGGGCGGCGGCGAGGAACATGCAGGGGTGGCAGGCGCAAAGGCTGCCAGGACAACAGGCCGCCACAGAAGAGGAGGGTGCCGTGCTGAAGCTGATCGCGAGCCGTCTCGCCACCGCCGTGCCGAGTCTCATCGGGGTGGTGATCGTCACCTTCCTGCTGACGCGGGTGCTGCCGGGCGACACGGCTGCCTATTTTGCAGGCCCCGCCGCCACGCCGCAGGCCATTGCCGAGATCAAGACCAAGCTCGGCCTCGACAAGCCGCTGCCGGTGCAATTCGTGGATTATGTCTCGGCCCTGGCCAAGGGGGACCTGGGCAGTTCGCTCTCCACCGGCCAGTCGGTGGCCCATGAGATCGCCACCCGCCTGCCGGCCTCCGCAGAGCTCACCTTGTCCGGCCTCATCGTCGCCCTGCTGATCGCGGTGCCGTTCGGCATTGCCGCGGCGGTGAAGCAGGGCTCGTGGATCGACCATGCCTGCCGCCTCATCACCACGGCGGGGGTGTCGCTGCCGGTGTTCTTTACCGGTCTGCTGCTGGTCTATGTGTTCTATTTCAAGCTGGGCTGGGCGCCGGCCCCCCTGGGGCGGCTGGACGTGTTCTTCACCGCGCCCGACACGGTGACCGGCTTCTATCTGATCGACAGCCTGATCGCCCGCGACCTGGAGACCTTCCGCGCCGCCGCCGCGCAACTGGTGGTGCCGACGCTGACGCTGGCGATCTTCGCACTCGCCCCGATCGCCCGCATCACCCGCGCCTCCATGCTGCAGGTGCTGTCCTCGGAGTTTGTGCGCACGGCCCGCGCGGCGGGGCTGACCTCGCGCACGGTGATCCTCACCTATGCCTTCCGCAATGCCATGCTGCCCGTGGTGACCACGCTGGGCATGGTGTTCTCCTTCCTGCTGGGCGCCAATGTGCTGGTGGAGAAGGTGTTCGCCTGGCCGGGCATCGGCTCATACGCGGTGGAGGCGCTCATCACCTCCGATTTCGCGCCGGTGCAGGGTTTCGTCCTGGCCATGGCAGTTCTTTACGTCGCCCTCAATCTGGTGATCGATCTCGCTTATGGCGTCATCGATCCGCGCGCGCGGAGTGAAGCATGACCCTCGCCAATCCGCTCGCGCCCCGCGCACCCGCCTCCAGCGGTCTTCTCGCCACCCTCAAGCACGCCCGCTATGTGATCTCGGACAATCCGGTCACCGGGCTCGCCTTCTTCATGCTGCTGGTGCTGGTGCTGGCGGCGCTCATCGGCCCCTTCGTCGTGCCCTATGATCCCTTGGCCTCGGACACGATGTCGGCGCTGAAGCCGCCGTCCGCCGCCCATTGGTTCGGCACCGATCAACTGGGCCGGGACATCTTCTCCCGCGTGGTGGTGGCCACCCGCCTCGACATGGCCATTGCGGTGTTCTCGGTGGCTCTGGTGTTCGCCGCCGGCGGCATCGCCGGCATTGCGGCGGGCTTCTTCGGGGGGTGGACCGACCGCATCGTCGGGCGCATCTGCGACACCATCATGGCTTTCCCCCTGTTCGTGCTGGCCATGGGCATCGTGGCGGCGCTGGGCAATACGGTGACCAACATCGTCATTGCCACCGCCATCATCAATTTCCCGCTCTATGCCCGTGTCGCCCGCTCGGAAGCGGCGATCCGCCGACAGGCGGGTTTCGTGCAGGCGGCCCGGCTCACCGGCAACAGCGAGTGGCGCATCCTGCTCACCCAGATCCTGCCCAACATCCTGCCCATCATGATGGTGCAGATGTCGCTGACCATGGGCTATGCCATCCTCAATGCCGCGGGCCTGTCCTTCATCGGCCTCGGCGTACGCCCGCCCACCTCCGAATGGGGGATCATGGTGGCGGAGGGGGCGACCTTCATCGTTTCCGGCGAGTGGTGGATCGCCTTGTTTCCGGGCCTCGCCCTGATGTTCGCCGTGTTCTGCTTCAACCTGCTGGGTGACGGTCTGCGCGACATCGTCGATCCCCAGCGCCGCACGTGAGGACCACACCCATGCACGGCGTCATTGATCCAGAGATCACTTCGCTCGCCCCGGTGGAGGAAGCGCACGGCCCGCTGCTGCAGGTGCAGGACCTCACGGTGGAGTTCGCCACCCGGCGCGGCATCGTCAAGGCGGTGGAGAAGGTCAACCTCACGGTCGCCAAGGGCGAGACCCTGGGCATCGTGGGCGAGAGCGGCTCGGGCAAGTCGGTCACCTCCTACACGGTGATGCGCATCCTCGACCGCGCCGGGCGCATTGCGGAAGGCTCCATCTCCTTTTCCGGCATCGATGTGGCCCATGCCCCCGAGCGCGAGATGCGCGACCTGCGCGGGCGCGAAATGTCGATGATCTTCCAGAACCCGCGCGCCGCGCTGAACCCGATCCGCAAGGTCGGCCACCAGATCGGCGACGTTTTGCTCCAGCACGTCCAGGCCCAGCCGGGCAATGTGAAGGAGAAGGTGATCGACATCCTCAACCAGGTGCGCATCGCCCGGCCGGAGGAACGCTACCACGCCTATCCGTTCGAACTCTCCGGCGGCATGTGCCAGCGCATCGTCATCGCGCTCGCCTTGGCCTGCCGGCCGCAACTGCTGATCGCGGATGAGCCCACCACCGGCCTCGACGTCACCACCCAGAAGGCGGTGATGGATCTGGTGACGGAACTGACCCGGGCGCGGGGCATGTCCACCTTGCTCATCACCCATGATCTGGGCCTTGCCGCCACCTATTGCGACACGGTGATGGTGATGGAGAAGGGCAAAGTGGTGGAAACCGCCCCCGCCGAGCAGATCTTCCGCAATCCCCAGCACCCCTACACCCGCAAATTGATGCGGGCGACACCCCGCCCCGGCATCACCCTGCGCGATCTCCTGCCCGAGGAGGAGGCCGCCAAGCTCCCCGCGCGCTCCGCCGCCGCCATCGCCACCCAGGCCGCGGAGGCGGCCGCTGGTGAGCCGCTGCTCAAGGTGGAGAATTTGCTCAAGGAATATCCCCGCCAGGGTGCGCCCACCGCGATGCTGGCAGGCCTGTTCGGCAAGAAGGCCCCGGCGGAGGACAGCATCTTCCGCGCGGTGGACGGCATCTCGTTCGAGGTGAAGAAGGGTGAGAGCGTGGGCCTCGTGGGCGAGAGCGGCTGCGGCAAGTCCACCACCTCGACCATCGTCATGCGGCTGATCGATGCCACCGCCGGGCGCATCACCTTCGATGGCACCGATATCGGCGCCATCCCGGCGCGGGAATTCGCCCACCACCCCATCCGCCGCCGCATCCAGATGGTGTTCCAGGATCCGACCGAAAGCCTCAACCCGCGCTATACGGCGGAACGGGCCATCGCCGACCCGCTGCTGCGCATGGGCAACATGGGCAGTTTCGGCGGCGGCAGCGCGCTGCGGGCCAAGGTGGAGGAACTGGCGGCCATGGTCGGCCTGCCGGCGGACCTGCTGGACCGGTTTCCCCACCAGCTTTCCGGCGGCCAGAAGGCGCGCGTGGGCATCGCCCGCGCCATCGCCCTGAAGCCGGATCTGGTGATCCTGGACGAACCCACCGCGGCGCTGGACGTGTCGGTGCAGGCGGTGGTGCTCAACCTGCTGGAGGAACTTAAGCAGACGCTGGGCATGAGCTATCTGTTCGTGTCCCACGATTTGCATGTGGTGCGGCTGTTGTGCGACCGCGTCATCGTCATGCGCCAGGGCCGGGTGGTGGAGGAGGGCACCTCCGAACAGGTGCTGGAAGCGCCGAAGGATGCCTATACCCGCGAACTGATCGCTGCCATTCCCCATCCGCCCGTGTGAGGCTCGTCATGGCTCAAGACCCGTCCGATCCAATCCCGCCCGCCGGCGATGACGCGCTGGCGGCACTGCTGTCGGGCAGCGTCGCGGCCTTCGGCGTGCCGCTGGAAGATGCCTGGCGCATCGAGGCGCTGTCCTATCTGCGCAGCATTGCGGATTCCGCCCATCTGGTGCTGTCGCTGGACCTGGGTGACGAGTGCGACCCCGCCGCGGTGTTCCGGGCATGAGCGCCATGCCCACCCCTGAGGCCACCCGCCTCGCCACCGCACCCGCTGCCGAGATCGCCGCCGCGGTCGCCAGCGGGACAGTGACCGCCCGCGCGGTCACCGAGGCCAGCCTGGCCCGCGTCGAAGTGCTGGACCACACGGTGAATGCCTTCACCGACGTGGTCTCGGCCCGCGCCCGCGCCACGGCGGATGCGCTCGATGCCCGCCGCGCGGCGGGCGAGGACATCGGCCCGTTGGCGGGCGTGCCGTTCGCGGTGAAGAATCTGTTCGATATCGCCGGCCTGCCCACCCGCGCCGGCTCGAAGATCAACCGGGAGCTGCCGCCCGCGCCCCGCGACGCGGCGCTGGTGGAGAAGATGGAGGCGGCCGGCGCCGTGTTGGTGGGCGGGCTGAACATGGGCGAATACGCCTATGATTTCACCGGCGAGAACGTCCATGACGGCGCCTCCCGCAATCCGCACGACCTTGACCATATGTCGGGCGGCTCGTCCGGCGGGTCCGGATCGGCCATCGCCGCCGGCCTGGTGCCGCTGGCGCTGGGGTCGGATACCAACGGCTCCATCCGCGTGCCGTCGTCCTTGTGCGGCATCTTCGGGCTGAAGCCCACTTATGGCCGGCTGTCGCGCGCGCGCTCCTTCCCCTTCGTCTCGGCTTTGGATCATCTGGGGCCGTTCGCCCGCACCGTGGGCGACCTGGCGCTGGCCTATGACGCCATGCTGGGCCTGGATGGCGACGATCCGGTCCAGGCGAACCGGCCGGTCGCCCCGGTGACCGGCACCTTGAATGCGGGCGTCGCCGACCTGCGCATCGCCATCGCCGGCGGCTATTTCCGCACCAAGGGCATGCCGGAGGCCTTCGCCGCGGTGGATCATGTGGCCAAGGCTCTCGGCGTCACCCGCACCGTGGACATTCCCGATGCCGCCCGCGCCCGCGCCGCCGCCTACATCATCACCGCCGCCGAGGGGGCCAGCCTGCATGCGGGCCGCCTCCACACGCGGCCGCAGGATTTCGACCCGGCGGTGCGCGATCGGCTGATCGCCGGCCTCGCCATTCCCGCCGCCTGGGTGGCGGGGGCGCAGCGCTTCCGCCGCCATTTCCAGGCGCAGATGCGGGCACTGTTCCAGGAGGTGGACGTGCTGCTGGCCCCCTCCACCCCCTGCCGGGCGCCGCGCCTGGGGCAGGCGACGTTCGAACTGGATGGGGAGACCCTGCTGGTGCGGCCGAACCTCGGTCTTTATACCCAGCCCATCTCCTTCATCGGCCTGCCGGTGGCGGCGGTGCCGGTGTGGCTGGACGAGGGCCTGCCCATCGGAGTGCAGGTGATCGCCCCGCCGTGGCGCGAGGATCTCGCCTTGCGGGTGGCCCGGTCTCTGGAGGCCAGCGGCGCGGTGCGGGCGCCGGTGGCGAAATTGTAGGAGCGCGCGTGCAGATCAACGATCCGGTCGCCTTGGCCGAAATGGAAGCCGCCTTCGCCCGCTATGAGGCGGCCCTGGTGTCCAATGACGTGGACACGCTGGACGATTTGTTCTGGGACGATGCCCGCACCATTCGCTACGGCGGCGGCGAGAACCTCTACGGCATTGCGGAGATTCGGGCGTTTCGGGCGGCGCGCCCGGCGCAGGGGCTTGCGCGGACCTTGGGCCAGACCGTCATCACCACCTTCGGCCGCGACTTTGCCACCGCCTCCACCCTGTTCACTCGCGCTGGTGCGCCCGGCCGCAGCGGCCGCCAGCAGCAGAGCTGGGTGCGCTTTCCCAATGGCTGGAAGGTGGTCGCCGCCCATGTGAGCGTCATCCCCGACTCCGCCTCCTGACCTGAGGGGCATGGCGGATCCTCTCAGAGGACGCCATGCCCCCGATATCCACCCCGCGAGAATCCCGGTAGCTTTTCAGGCGTCATGTCGATTCCAGGTCCCCAGATCGTCACGGTCTCTCCGCCGCCCCGCCTCCGCCGCCGCGGTCCCATCCGGGCTGTGACCCGCACCGAGGAATTGCGCCTGCAGATCGCCGACGACATCGTGCGCGGCCGCCTGGCGCCCGGCACCGCTTTGGAAGAGATGGAGGTGGCCAAGCGCTACGGGGTGTCGCGCACCCCGGTGCGCGAGGTGATCCGGGATCTGGCGGCGTCCGGCCTGGTGGAGACCCGCCCCCACCGCAGCGCCCTGGTGGCCAAGCCTTCGCTGGACCGGCTGCGGGGCATGTTCGACGTGATGGCGGAACTGGAGGCGCTGTGCGCCGGGCTCTGCGCCGTCCACATGACCAAGGCCGAGCGCGGCCAGCTGGAAGCCATCCACGCCGAGCTGGCGGACCTCACCCGGCGCGGCGACGAGGCGCACTACACCTTTCTCAACGACCGTTTCCATACCTTCCTCTATGGCGGCGCGCACAATTCCTATCTGGCGGAGATCACCTTGGCCACGCGGGCGCGGCTGCAGCCGTTCCGACGCGCCCAATTCCGCACGCTAGGGCGCCTCGCCCTCTCCTATGCGGAACATGACGCCGTGGTGCAGGCCATCCTGCGCGGCGACAAGGGGGAGGCGGCGGCCACCATGCGCAGCCACATCCTCACCGTGGAAGTGGCCTACGAGCGGTACGCGGAGAGCGTGTAGCGGCCATCCTCCACCTCGCGTTCCGACCTAGGATTCGATCGGGGCACCCCTGTACCTGTGATGGCCCTGTTCCGGTTCCAGGCGCCGGGCGGAAAGGAATTGTTCATCTGCCAAGCTTCCATGGGGGCATTTGTCCCTACGGATGCCCTTCCGCTAGTTCCAGGCTTCGCCTAAAAGGGCACAGATCAAAGGACCGGTCATTCCTGATGGCGGTATCCGACAGCCTTCGGGCTTCGGATCGGGGATGGGCGGCGGGGGCGGTGGGAGTGTTGCGGTGGTGGTGATCCCGGTGCTGAAGGGAGAGCGGGCTGTTCTGTGGCAGCTGGCGGAAACGAGAGCGAACTTTCCAAACGACGCTTATGCGGACTGGATCGCGTCCCACGACCACCGCCCGGAAGGCACCGCCTCCGCTGTCCCCGATGGCTCCGGCGACCCGATCGCATTTTCGATCTTCATCGAGGACCTGGATGACGATGCGGCCCTCGCCCGCACCCTGCGATCCATCGAGGCGGCCTGCGTTCCGGGCGCCGCGGTGCGGGTCGGCGTCCTGTGTGGCGCGGACCGTCAGGCGGCCATCACCGAAACCCTCGCCGCCCGGCGCATCCGCGCCCTGGACGTGATCTCGACCGATGCTGCGGACCCCGTGGCCAGCGTCACAGCCCTCGGCACCGCCTATGCCGAAGTGGGCGGGGGATTCGTGGCGGCGCTGCCTGCGGGCAGCGTGCTGCATCAAAACACCCTCGCCAAAGTGCTCGCCGCCCTGGCGCTGCAGCCGAACGGCAAGCTGATCTATTTCGACGAGGATTGGATCGATAGCGCTGGCGTGCGCGCGCGGCCGCGGTTCAAGCCCGACTGGGACGTGGACGTGCATTACGGCTGCGACCTCCTGGGTCCGTTCGTCTTCGTCGATGCCGACTGCGCGCGGGCCTGCGGCGGCCTCGATCCGCACATGACCTTCGCGGCGATGTTTGATTTTCATACCCGCGCGGCCGCGGCCGCAGGCCCGGTGGGCGTGCTGCACGTAGCCGCGGTCTGCCATCACGCGGCTGTTCCCGAAGCGCCCGCCGACGAACTGGTGGCGCTGTATCTGGCGGCGGTGCGGATCGCCGTCGCCAAGGCGGCGGGGGCGAGTGCGAATCGCACCGTGGAGGTCCAGGACATCCCCGGCCTGCCGGGCATCCGCCACGTGATCTGGCCGCTGTCGGCGGCGCCGCCGCTGGTGAGCCTCATCATCCCGACCCGGGACCGGGTGGACCTGCTGCGCAATTGCCTGTCGGGGCTGCTCACCCAGACCGACTACCAGCACTTCGAGATTCTCATCATCGATAATGGCAGCACGGAGCCGGGCACCAAGGCCTATTTCGCGTCGCTGCGGCCGGATCCGCGCATCCGCGTGCTGGAGATGCCCGGCCCGTTCAACTATTCGCACCTGAACAACGAGGCGGTCACGCATGCCCGCGGCGACGTCCTGCTGTTCCTGAACAATGACGTCGAGATCATCGAACCGTCCTGGCTGCGGGAAATGGTGTCGCTGGCGGTGCGCAAGGATGTGGGCGCCGTAGGGGCCCGCCTGCTCTATGCGGACCGGCGCATCCAGCATGCGGGCGTGGTGCTCTCCGAGGGCCCGGCCGCAACCCATGTGTATCGACTGCGCGATGCGGATGATGCCGGCTATGACGGGCAGGGGGCCTGCGTGCAGCGCTTCCTGGCGGTCACCGCCGCGTGCCTGGCGATCCGCAGGGAGGTGTTCGTGAGCGTCGGCGGGTTCGACGCGCAGGCCTTGAAGATCGCCTATAACGACGTGGATCTGTGCTTGAAGGTGCATGATGCGGGATACCGGGTGCTGTGCACCCCGCACGCCCGGCTGGTGCATCTGGAAAGCGCCAGCCGGGACTATGCCCGCAGCCCCGAGGACATCGCCCGCGAGCGGGCGGAACAGCGGGTGCTCCTCAACCGGTGGCTCGACCGGTTTCAGAGCGATCCGTTCCACAATCGCAATCTGCTCCACACCTGGGACCACGGCCTCACCTTCGCGGCGCCCCCGCGCGGGTAGCGAACGGACAGTCAGGCTTCGACCACTTCTGACGCGGGATTTCCGGGTGTGAAATCGCCGCCAGCGCAATGAAAAGGTTCTCGCGATGACACAGCAGCAGAGCTGCGACACCCAGGCGGCGACAGGGCTGGAGGCGCTTCTTGATCGTGACCTGGCCCCCGCCTTCTGGACCCCGCATCTGATCGGCTCGCACAGCGCATGGTGGACCCATGTGCCGTTCGCCTTCTGGCTGACGAGCGTCACGCGCCCGCGGGTGCTGGTGGAGCTGGGCAGTCATCACGGCGTGTCCTACGTGGCCTTCTGCGAAGCCGTGAAGCGGCTGGGCCTTGGCTCGCGCTGCTATGCCGTCGATACCTGGGCCG
Source organism: Azorhizobium sp. (assembly GCA_965227945.1). Classification (GTDB taxonomy): domain Bacteria; phylum Pseudomonadota; class Alphaproteobacteria; order Rhizobiales; family Xanthobacteraceae; genus Azorhizobium. Next base: position 3,027,747 of record CBDDGQ010000006.1, read on the forward strand.
GGGACGTGCACGCCGGCGCCTATGGCGACGAGGTCTACAACCGGCTGCGGGATTTCCACGACGGCCATTTCGGTGCCTTCTCCGAGCTGTTGCGCATGACCTTCGACGAGGCGCTGCCGTTCATGGCGGACGGCTCGATCGATCTGCTGCACATCGACGGGCTGCACACCTATGACGCGGTGCGCCACGACTTCGAATCCTGGCTGCCGAAACTGTCCGACCGGGCCGTGGTGCTGTTCCACGATACCAATGTGAAGCGCGACGACTTCGGCGTGTTCAAGTTGTTCGAGGAACTGGCGCAGGACTATCCGTCCTTCGAATTCCTGCACGGCTCGGGCCTCGGGCTGCTGGCGGTGGGCGCCCATGCGCCGGCGGCGGTGAAGGCCCTGTGCGCCTTGCAGGCGCAGGAAGACGCCGGCAGCGTGCGCGAGCGGTTTGCCGCGCTGGGGACGCGTTGGCTCCTGGCGACGCGCGAAGTGCTCAATGCCGCCAGCTTCGGCGAGCGATTGGGCGAGCTGCAGCGGGCGCTGGCGGACAGCGCCGGCCGAGGCCAGTCGGCCGCCCATGATGCCGCGCTGCTGCAACAGGACGTGGACGCCGAACAGCTGGCCAGCTACCGCAGCCTCGAAGCGCTGCATGCGCGCGCGGTGGAAACGGTGAAGGACTTGCGCGCCTTGGTGGAAGCGCTGGTGGCCAAGTTGCGCGAGGAGACCAAGGCCGACGCGGACCGGGCGACGGCGCTGGGGGACGTGGTGGCGAACTTGAACGCCCGCTACAGCCGCGCTTATCATCAGAGCCACAACACGCTGATGGGCAAGCTGAAGCGCAATCTGGCGCGGATGAGCGGCCGCCGGGGACGGCAGAAGGCCCGGGCCGACCGGCAGATGGTGAGCGGCTCGATCTTCTTCGATCCGACCTGGTACCGGGAGCAGAATCCCGACGTGGCCGCGACCGCCACCGATCCGGTGGACCACTTCCTGGCCTTCGGCGCGCAGGAAGGACGGGACCCCGGTCCGCTGTTCTCGCTCGCAGGCTATCTGAAGGCCAATCCGGATGTGGCCGGCACCGGCGTCAACCCGCTGCTGCATTACCTGAAATTCGGGGCCGCGGAAGGCCGGCGGCTGAGCTTCCCGTTCCTGGAGCGGGGCGGCGACGGCAATGCCAAGGTGGTCATCAAGACCCTGGTCCCGCAGCAGGGCAGCGGGCGCAAGAGCATTCTCTACATCAGCGGCGAAGCCAACACCCCGGGTGACCTCTACCGGGTGCGGCGCTATCTGGATGCGGCCGTCGCCAATGGCTGGAGCGCGGCGCGGGTGGCGGTGGACGATCTCGACACCGCCGTGGAAACCCATGCGCGGCAGGACCTGGCGGTGATCTGGCGGGTGCCGTGGACCGAGCAGCTGGGGGTGGTCGTTGAGCGTCTGCGCAGCAATGGCGCAAAGATCATCTTCGACGTCGACGACCTGATGACCGAGCCGGACCTGGCGAAGACGGAGATCATCGACGGCATCCGCTCGCAGGGGCTGCAGGAGGATGGCGTCCGCGAATTCTACGGCCGCGTGCGCCAGACCATGCTGGCCTCCGACGTGTGCTTCACCACCACCGAGGAACTGGCCTTCTATCTGCGCTGGGCGCAGAAGCCCACCTACATCCTGCAGAACGGCTTCGATCAGGCGGCGGCCGATATCTCCCGGCACGCCCGCCGCGCCTGGCTGGCGAACCGGACCGATGATCTGATCCGCATCGGCTATGCCGGCGGCTCGCGCACCCACCAGCGCGATTTCGCCTTGGCCGCCGAGGCGCTGGGCAAGCTGCTGCGGGCGCGGCCGAACGTCCGCCTGGTGCTGTTCCGGGTCAGCCAGTGCGGCACCACCCTGGTGGATCTGCCGGAATATCCCGCGCTCGCCGGTCTCGACGCCCAGATCGAATGGCGCGACCTGCAGCCGCTCAAGGACCTGCCGCGGGAAATGGCGCGCTTCGATATCAACCTGGCGCCGCTGGAATTCGGCAATCCCTTCTGCGAGGCCAAGAGCGAGCTGAAGTTCTTCGAGGCGGCGCTGGTGGACGTACCCACCGTGGCCTCGCCCACCGGCCCGTTCCGCCGTGCGATCGAGCATGGCAAGACCGGCTTCCTGGCGGTCAGCGCCAACGATTGGTACGTGCATCTGGAAACCTTGGTGGACGATGCCGCCCGGCGGCAGGCCATGGGCCGCGCCGCCTATCATGCCGCGCTGGGCGCCTTCGGGCCGCGCAGCCGCTCGGTGGCGCTCGGCGCCGTGCTGCAGCAGCTGGACGGCGGCTATGCCGGCGCGCGGGCGTTCCAGGCGCAGGTGGCCTCGGCCGCCCGGCGGCGGCCGCTGCCAAAGGTGTTCCCCTCCACCGTCAAATTCGCCCAGGATCGCGGCGAAGCGGCGCAGGTGTGCGTGATCATCCCGCTCTACAATTACGAGCAATATGTGGGGGAGGCGCTGGACTCGGTCGCGCAGCAGACCTTGCCGGTGCTGGATCTGGTCATTGTCGACGGCTTCTCCACCGACAATTCTCTGGCGGTCGCCCTGGAGTGGGCCAAGCGCAACGCGGACCGCTTCAACCGCATCGTCGTGGCGCAGAACGATGCCAATTACGGCCTGGGCTATTGCCGCAATTCCGGCTTCGATCTGGCCGAGGCACCCTATGTCCTGTGCCTGGATGCGGACAACAAGCTGCTGCCGGACTGCTGCACCGAACTGCTGCATGTGATCCAGCAGACCGAGGCGGCCTATGTGTATCCGGCCATCCAGCACTTCGGCGCGTCCAGCAAGGTGATGTGCAACGAGCCGTTCAGCGCCCAGCGTTTCGTGGCGGGCAATTACGTGGATGCCATGGCGCTGGTCTCCAAGGAGGCCTGGGCCATGGTGGGGGGCGTGGATCACGTCCGCCACGGCTGGGAGGATTATGACTTCTGGTGCCGCATCGCCGAAGCCGGCCTGCCGGGGCAGAATTGCCCCACGGTGCTGGCGCAGTACCGGGTGCATGCCACCTCGATGATGACCCAGCAGACCACGGTGATCGAGAACTACCGCCGCCTGATGGACAATTTCCAGGCGCGGCACCCGTGGGTGTCGCTGATCGATGTGGAAATGCGCCGCCAGCGCCCGGCGGCGGACAGCCACCTGATCCCCGATGCGGAGCGCACCCGGCTCGACCTGCTGCTGCCCTATCTGCGCTGCCCGGTCACCGGCCAGAAGCTGGCCTATGATGCCACCCGCACCCATCTGGTGAGCGTGGACGGCTGGAAGACCTGGCCGATCATCGAAGGCCGCGCGGTGCTGGCGCCGGAGCTGGAATCGCCGGTGGTGATGGCGGAAAGCCACATCAGCAACGAACTGCCTGACGAGGCGCTGGAGCTGATCCGCAACACCAAGGGCTGGGTGCTCAACCTCAGCGCCGGCGGCTCACGCGACAAGTTCGCCCATGTGATCGAGGTGGAATACGCCGTGTTCCGCCACACCGACGTGGTGGGCGATGCCCATGTGCTGCCGTTCGACGACGGCCTGTTCGATGCCATCGTGGTGATGAATGCGTTCGAGCATTATCGCGATCCGCACAAGGTGGCATCGGAGATGCTCCGCGTGCTGAAACCGGGCGGCCGGCTGCTGCTGCGCACCGCCTTCCTGCAGCCCCTGCACGAGCCGCCGTGGCACTTCTACAACTGCACCCGCTTTGGCCTCGCGGAATGGATGAAGGGCTTCGACACCACGCAATTGCATGTGTCGGAGAACTTCAATCCCAACCACACGGTGGCCTGGATCGCCTCGGAATCCGAGAGCGCGTTGCGCCGCGACGTGTCGGAGGAGGCGGCCGACGCCTTCCGCGCCGCCACCCTGGGCGAATTGGTGGACATCTGGCGCGATCCCTCCAAGCGGGATGCCCGCCTGTGGACCGACTTCCAGAAGCTGCCGCAGCCGGCGCAGGACGTGATCGCCGCCGGCTTCGAGTTCAGCGGCGCCAAGCCGCTGGGCCTGCCGGATCTGAAGAAGTAGTCGCCACGATGGGTGGGGGGGCGGTCAGCCCCCGCACCCATGCCACGGACGGCACGGGGCAATCAGCTGCGCGCCGACCACCCGGCCGCAATCCGCCCTGACACGCGGTCAGCGCTGCGGGGCGCGGTCGGCCGGGGTGGGATTGTAGAAGATGATCCGGCTGCCCAGCGGATCGAAGCGGAAGTCCACCCGCCGCAGGAAGCTCAGCGCCTGCGCGATCTCATCATGGCGCTCTTCCGGGGCATAGAACATCAGGAAGCCGCCGGAGCCGGCGCCGAGGATCTTGCCGCCCACCGCGCCGGCGCGCCGGCCGGCGTCGTACCAGTCGTCGATGGCGCCGGAACTGACCCCGCTGGCAAGGGTCTTCTTGAGCTTCCAATTGTCGTGCAGGATCTCCCCGAACGACTCCAGATGGCCCTGCTGCAGTTCGTCCCGCAGCTGGTAGGTCAGCTCCACCATGCGGATCAGCGCGCTGCGCTTGGCCTCGTCGCTGGTCACTGCGTCCGACTGTTCCTGCAGGATGTGCGAGGCGCTGCGGGTGATGCCGGTGTAGAAGACGATGATGCGCCGCTCCAGCGTGTCGCGGGCGTCCAGGGGCATGATGAGCGGCGTCACCTGCACGCTGTCGTCGGCCTTGAACTCGATCAGGTTCAGCCCGCCATAGGCGGCGGCATACTGGTCCTGCTTGCCGATGGGTTCGCCGCAGCGCTCGATCTCGATCATGCTGCTCAGCCGGCCGAGATCGTCGGCGGAGATGTGGCGGCCGAGATAGGCCGAAACCGCATTCAGCAGGCCCACGGTGAAGGAACTGGAGGAGCCGAGCCCCGTGCCGCGGGAGGGAATGTCGGCGATGGTGGTGATTTCCAGCCCGCCGGGCACCTGCAGATATTCCAGCGTCGCCCGCACCAGCCGGTGCTCGATCTCGCTGACCGCTTCCACTTCCTCGGTCTTCGAATAGGCAATGCGGATGCCGCCGTCGAACTTCCGGTTGATGTTCACATAGACATATTTGTCGATGGCGGTGCTGAGCACGGCGCCGCCGTGGCGGCGATAGAAGGCCGGCAGGTCGCTGCCGCCTCCGACGAAGCTCATGCGAAGCGGCGTCCGGCTGATGATCATTGTGCTGCGTGTGCCCCACTGCCTGAAGACCAATAAGCGTCGAGGCTGAGCGTGACCTGCGCCCGCGCCGCGGAGGCGGCCACCACCGGCGCCTCGTCCTGCTGGCGGCTGGCATAGACCGCCGCCGCCTCGCTGGCGTCCGCCAGCCCGCGGTGGACCAGGTCACGGATCACCCGCGCGCGGCGGTCCTCTTCGCGGCTGGCCACATAGATGGACATCACCGGACGGGGGGTCGCCAGCGCGTCGTGCAGCTCCGGCAGCAGGGCCGGGACGCCTTCCAGGATCACCACCGTGTCGCGGCGGAGCGTGAGTGGCAGGCCGGCGGTCTGCTGCCGGCGGAAGCGATCATAGAAGGGCATGGGCACCGACTGGTCCCGGCCCGCCAGCCAGGGGCCGAGGGCGGCGGCGGCGGCGGCCAGGTCGAACCGGCCGGCGACTCCCCCATGGGTGGTGCGGTCGGCGTCCGAGCGCAGCCAATGGTCGAGCCCGATCACCACCGCATCCAGGCCGCGGGCGCGCAGGTCCCAGGCGGTCACCGCCGCCAGGGTCGACTTGCCGGCGCGCGCCGCCCCGCCCAGGCAGATCAGCGTGCCCGGCCGCACATCCTCCAGCACCGGCGCCATCAAGGCAGCAAGGCGCGGATAGACGGCGAGGATGAAGTCCACCGCAGCGGGAAAGTCGTCCACGGTGACATCGGGGGCGACGGGATATTTGCGATCGCGCCCGGCTTCGCCGGTGCGCACCAGGATCGCGCGCACGCCGGCGCGGCGGGCGGCCAGCAGGTCGCTGGTGGTGTCGCCGATCATCCAGGCGCGGGCCAGATCCGCATGCAGGTCGCGGGCGGCGCGCAGCAGCAGGCCGGGGCCGGGCTTGCGGCAGTCGCAGACGATCTTCAGCGCCGCCACTTCGCCGGGGAAGCCGGCGTCGGGATGATGCGGGCACAGATAGGCGCGATCGAGATAGGCGCCGGCCTCGGCAAGGGCGCCGTCCAGCTTGCCGTGGATGCGCCGCATGGTCTCGAAGCTGCAGTCGCCGCGCGCCAGCACCGGCTGGTTGGTGACCAGGGCCACCCGGACCTCGGCGGCGTTGAGGCGCTTGATGGCCTCGGGCACGCCGGGCAGGACCACCAGTTCGTCGGGCGTGCGCACATAGCCGCGCTGTTCGTTCAAGGTGCCGTCGCGATCCACGAACACGCAGGTCTGCGGCACCGTCAGGCTGGCCCGCTCCAGCACGCCACTGCGCAAGGCCGCTTCCACCTTGTCCAGGCGTTTGGGGGTGCCCAGATCCTTGATATATTCGAAGCTGTTATAGCCGCTGAGCGCGGTGCCGGCGGCCAGCAGGGCGGGAAACAGATCCTGGCCGAAATCGCTGGGCACGGGGAAATCCCGCCACGGCTCCAACGCCGCCTTTTCCATCACATAGAAGGCGGCATTGACCACGTTCTGCAGGTGGCCGCCGGGGGCATGGGGCTTGGCGTGGAAGGCGACGATAGTGTCGTCCTGCAACTCCACCAGATCGGAATCGAACGGGTGGTCGTTGGGATGCAGGAACAGCGTCACCGCCGCGCCGGACGCCTCATGGGCGGCGAGGAAGCGATCCACGTCGATGTTGAACAGGGTGTCGCCATAGACCACCAGGAAGCGCTCGGCCAATTGGTCGAGGCAGGCGAGCACCGCGCCGGCGGTGCCGCGCGGGGCGCCGTCGTCAATGAGGGTGACGGTGACGCCGAAATTGTCCCGGGCGGCGCAAAAGGCGGCGACCTGGTCGGCGGCGTGGTTCACCAGGATCACCACGTCATCGACGCCATAGGCCTTCAGGGCGACGATCTGGCGCTCCAGCAGGGGAATGCCGTCCACGTCCACCAAAGGCTTGGGGCGGCCGTTCAGGCGTTCGGCGAGACGGGTGCCCTTGCCCCCTGCCAGAATGACGGCCTGCATCGGCGTAATCCTCAGCCTGCGCCTTCTTGGGCGACGATCTGCTCGGCGGCACGGCGCACCGCCGCGGCGGAATCCAGCTTCGGCTTCCAGCCGAGCGCCGTCAGGCGTTCCGTGCTGTAGCGGAACTTGGGCACGTCCCCCACCCAGCCCCGCCCGCCTTCGCCATAGCGGATGTCCGCCCCCGGCGCGGCCAGATCGCGGACGATCTCGGCGATGGCGCGCACGGTGATGCCGGCGTCCGGCGGGCCGACGTTGAGCACGGTGTAGCGGCCCGGAACCGTGTCCACTACGAACAGCATGGCATCCACCAGTTCCTCCACATGGAGGTAGGCTTTCATCTGCGTGCCATTGCCCAGCACGTCCAACGTGTCCGGCGTCGACTTGAGCTTGCGCACGAAGTCCAGCATCACGCCATGGGTCGCCGGAACGCCCACCACATTGGGAAAGCGGAAGATGTCGGCGCGGCCCAGGAAGGCTTCCACGGCGGCGCGGATCTGCGCCTCGGAGGCCAGCTTCATGGCGCCATAATTGGAGATCGGCTCCAGCGGGCCGATGTCCTCGTGAATGGCCACATCGCCCAGATCGCCATAGATGGCGGAGCTGGAGGCGAAGTGCAGCGCCGGAATGTTCAGCGCCCGCATCACCAGCAGGGTGTTGAAGGTGGTGAGGAAGGTGCCGTTGAGGTCGATGGACGGGTCGGCAATGCCGGCGGGGATGTCGGAATTGGCCGCCAGGTGCCACACATGGTCGATCTGCCGGCCCTGCGCCGCCGCCACCACCGCCGCCTGATAGGGCGCCAGCACCGCACAGTCCGCCACCTGCGCCGCGAAATCGGGAAGGGCGTCGAACGCTTCCCAGTGCGCACGCAGGCCGCGCGACAGATCATCGATGGCGATCACCGCATCGCCGCGCTCCAGCAGCCGGCGGATCAGGGTCACCGCGATGAATCCGGCGCCGCCGGTGATGAGGTGAAGGCTCATGGCATCTCGATCTTTGCAGAAAACGCGGCCATCCGCGGCGCGCAGCGGTCAGAAGGTCTTGCGGCGGCAGGCGCGGACGGCACGGTCCAGGGTGGACGCGGCGCCCGTCACTTCAGCATGCCGCACAGGGCCTGCATCACGATATGCCCGAAGATGGCATGGACATCCTCGCTGAGCTGCATGTCATTGACGTCGGCCCACACCACATGCTTGGCGAGGCCCTTCAGCTTGCCGCCGGAATAGCCCACCAGCCCGACCGTCTCACAGCCCAGCTCATTGGCATAGGTGACGGCGCGGATGACATTCTCGGAATTGCCGCTGCCGGAGATGGCCAGCACCAGATCCTGTGGGGTGGCGAGATTCTTCAGCTGCTCCACGAACACGTCCGCATAGGACAGATCGTTGGAATAAGCAGTGACGATGCCCATGTTGTCCACCAGCGAGCGGCCGCGGAACGGGCGGCCGGTGGCCGAGAAGATGCCCTTGTTCCAGTCGGTGACGAAGTGGAGCGCGGTCATGGCGCTGCCGCCATTGCCCAGGGTGATGATCTGCCCGCCGGCGTGCCACACCTTGCGGATCGCTGCGATGGCGCCGTCGAGCTGGGCCGCATCCAGCGCCTCCAGCACCGTGACCAGCTTGCGCACATAAGGTGCGGCGAACACGTTGGGGCCGGCGTTGCTGTCCATCGTCGTGAGCCTTGATTGCTGTTGCGCCCCCACGGCGCCTCAGCCTTCCCCGCCAGGAGTCAGTTGGAAATATTGAGATTCCGCAGCGGAGCATTTAACCGCCGGTTCCGATGGCGTCAAGGTTGTGCCTCGGGCCGGATGAAACGATCCTGGTATTGGGCTATTGCGGCGGACATTCGTTTCATCAAGTCGGTTTCAAATCCGCAACCTTCGGCAAGTGTATATTTTTGAATGGGATCGGGATCGGGCAAGTGAGGGCATGATTATTGTAAGCTTATTGTTCCTCAATACAGCCGGAGCGCTTTGAGCCTGCGTCAGATGCCGGCGGCGTGCGCGCCGCAGGCGACTTTTCTGTTGGGCGGCGTGTGTTCCGATTGCCGGATACGCATGCCCGTGCCCCCGTGCGGACACCGGGACGCTGCGACGCACGCCGCCGGCCGTGCGCGGCCGTGGCGAGGGCGGCGCGCGGTCCTGTCCCGGCGCAGGGGCGGCTCAGGCCAGCGGCGGATAGGCGGCCGGCGTGTCGCTGGCCGCCACCGGCAGGCCCGTGGCGGCGGCAAAGGCGCGGGCGAGGCTCGCCACCGCCCCATCCTGTCCGGCCGGGGCGAGGAAGGTCACGCCATAGGGCGTGCCGGACGGGGCGATGGCGGCGGGCACCGCAGTGCCGCACAGGTCCAGCAGATTGACGAAATTGGTGTAGGTGCCCAGGCGGGAATTGAGCCGGATGGGGTCCGCCAGCACCGCCTCCACACTATAAGCGGTGGGGGCGGTGGGCAGCACCAGGGCGTCGATCCCGGCCAGGATCGGGCGCACGGCGGCGCGCAATTCCTGCAAGCGGTAGAAGGCGCGAAAGGTATCGGCGCCGGAGACGGTGGCGCCCGCCTCGGTGATGGCGCGGGTGGTCGGATGCACCGCCTCGGGATCGCGGGTCAGGAGGTCTTCCGCCACGATCCAGCGCTCCGCCACCCAGGGGCCCTCATAGAGCAGGCGAGCGGTCTCGGCGAACGGGGAGAAGTCGATCTCCACCAGCTGCGCGCCCAGCCCCGCCAACCGCGTGAGGGCGTCGGCATAGGCGACCGCCGCCTCTTCATCCCCGAAGAACTCCCGCTGCGCCGGCGGCAGGATGCCCAGGGTCGGGCCGGCCGGCAGGGGCGTGAGAGGGGCCAGCGGCAGCGCACGGGAATAAGCGTCGGCCGGGTCGAAGCCGCCGATCACCGCCAGCGCGGCCATGGCGTCATCCACGGTCAGTGCGAAGATGGAGATGCAGTCCAGCGAGCGGCAGGCGGGCACCAGCCCCGTGTTGGGCACCAGGCCCAGGCTGGGTTTGAGCCCGACGATGTTCTGCAGCATGGCCGGCACGCGGCCGGAGCCGGCCGTGTCGGTGCCCAGCGCCAGCGGGACGATGCCCGCCGCCACCGCCGTCGCCGAGCCGGAGGAGGAGCCGCCGGGCACCAGGTCCGCCTTGAAGGCATTGCGTGGAATGCCATAAGGCGAGCGCACCCCCACCAGCCCGGTGGCGAATTGGTCGAGATTGGTCTTGCCGATGATGAGCGCCCCGGCCGCCCGCAGCCGCGCCGCGGCGGTGGAGTCCGCCTCCGGCTGGTAGGCGAAGGCCGGACAGGCGGCGGTGGTGGGCAGGCCCGCCACATCGATATTGTCCTTCACCGCCACCGGGATGCCGTAGAGCGGCAGGGTCGTGTCGCCCGCAGCTTCCAGCGCCTGCGCCTGCGCCAGCACCTCCGCCTCCGGCCGCAGGCTGATGAACAGGGCCGGGTCGTCATAAGCGGCGATGCGGCGATAGGTGTCGCGCACCGTGTCGCTGGGGCTCCGCGCACCGCTGCGGTGGTCGGCGAGAAGGGAGGCAACGGTGTCCATGGGGGCTCCTGCATGCGCACTGCCCCCGCTAAAGCAGGAAGCGCGCCACCTGTCACCGCAGCGGCTCCTGAATCCGTCGCCGCAAGGGCTGGTGGGCCGGGGCGGAGGGGGCTTGGCCTGTCGGGGAAAAGGGGGGCGGCGGTGCCGCACGTCAAAAATGCATATAAATTATGCAGTTGATGACATGTTAATCGATAATGTGTCGCTTGCATACAGATGGCGCCTCCGCGCGAGCCTCGCCCCAGGCGCGGGGAGGGCGCCGGCGGCGTTGGGGCGCGTTCCAGCGCCTTGGCGTGCATTCGGGCGCCGTTCCGGTGCCGGAACGGCGCGTTGCGCGCGGCGTTCTCGGACTGCCTCCTTGCAATCGGACCCACGACACCTGATCTGTGGCAGGAACCGGGGGCCGGATCGGATCGATTGCCATGTCAGTACTTTCTATTCTCGACCTTGCGCCCATTCCCCAGGGCACCAATGCGCGGGAGGCGCTGCACCGCAGCCTGGACCTCGCCCGCCATGCGGAACGCTGGGGCTACACGCGCTTCTGGGTGGCCGAGCATCACAACATGGTCGGCATCGCCAGCGCCGCCACCGCGGTGGTGGTCGGCTTTCTGGCCGGCGGCACGCAGCGCATCCGGGTGGGGGCGGGCGGCATCATGCTCCCCAACCATTCGCCGCTGGTGATCGCCGAGCAGTTCGGGACCCTGGATGCGCTCTATCCCGGCCGCATCGATCTGGGCCTCGGCCGCGCGCCGGGCACCGACCAGATGACCTTGCGCGCGCTGCGCCGCGACCCGCGCGCCTCCGACAGCTTCCCGCAGGACGTGCTGGAGCTGCAGGCGCTGCTGGGTCCCGACCAGCCGGACCAGCGCATCCGCGCCGTGCCGGGCACCGGCTCCCAGGTGCCGTTGTGGATTCTCGGCTCCAGCCTGTTCGGGGCGCAGCTGGCCGGCATGCTGGGCCTGCCGTTCGCCTTCGCCTCGCACTTCGCGCCGGAATTGCTGATGCAGGCCATGCGCGTGTATCGCGAGCGCTTCGAGCCGTCGCGGCAGTTGCAGAAGCCCCATGCCATGGTGGGCGTGCCGGTGGTCGCTGCGGAGACGGACGCGGAGGCGCGCCGGCTGTTCACCTCCACCCAGCAGAGCTTCGTCCACATGTTCCGCGGCACCCGCGGCCAGATGCCCCCGCCCATCGATGACATCGAGACCTTCTGGACCCCCACCGAGAAGATCCAGGTGAACGGCATGCTGGGCCGCGCCGTGGTGGGCGGGCCGGAGACGGTCAAGGCCGGGCTGTCGGCGCTGATTGCGGAAACCGGCGCCAGCGAACTGATGGTGGCCTCCGCCATCTTCGATCACGGGGCGCGCCTGCGCTCCTATGAGATCCTCAGCGGCCTCGGCCTGACGGCGGCGCGCGAGCCCGCAATGGCCTGAGCCCCGTGGCCAGAGGCCGCCCGCTCTGGCTATGATGTCACTGTGAAGGGGGCCGTCGGGTGCGGCCCCGGCCTGCCATCGAGGTGCCGTCATGTCCGACCCGTCCGAGGCCGAAGGCCTGCCGGAGACCAAGCTCACCGCCACCAAGCAGCGCTGGGCCAAGGAAGGCCGCTTCCTCACCGGGCGGGTGGTCCGCACCGGGGACGAGCGCCTGCCGCCTGGCCAGCATCTGGTGAAGGACTGGCCGGTGCTGGATCTGGGCCTGCAGCCGGAGGTGCCCACCGCCAGCTTCCGGCTGGACGTGGATGGCCTCATTGCGCACCCCCAGAGCTGGAGCTGGGCCGAGTTCCAGGCCCAGCCGCAATCCCATCTGGTGACCGACATTCACTGCGTCACCACCTGGTCGCGCTATGACAATGGCTGGGACGGGCTGCTCACCCGCGATCTGCTGGCGCTGGTGGAGCCGGCGGCGACGGCCAAGTTCGTCGTGCTGCACAGCTATGACGGCTATACCACCAACCTGCCCATCGAGGATTTCGCCGCCGAGGACGCGCTTCTGGCGCACAGCTGGCAGGGCCAGCCGCTGACCCAGGCCCATGGCGGGCCGCTGCGGGTGGTGGTGCCGCATCTGTATTTCTGGAAGAGCGCCAAGTGGGTGAAGCGCATCGAATTCATCCCCGCCGACCGCCTCGGCTTCTGGGAAGTGCGCGGCTATCACGAGCGCGGCGACCCCTGGGCCGAAGAGCGCTATTCGGCGGAGTGAGGCGGTTCGGCCGCATCGCTCGGACGTGTCATGGACGAGATGGGAAAAGCCCATTCCAGCAGATGGCCGGGAAAAGCGGAAGATAAGGTTGCATGTTGTTGTGCGCTTTTCCGCCTCCCACTGCGTCAACTGCGTAGGGACTGAGGGCGTCGCGCGCGCCGCTGGGCGGGGCGAGGGCCTTGATCGGAGTATCTGTCGATTCAGCGAGGGAGGCGGGTGCGACCTGGGAACTCGGGGCACTGCTCTTGTCGATAAACGCCTTTGGCTTCCCCGGTCTGACCATTTGGTGTGTATGAAGCGGCATCTGGCTGACGCTCAAGGTAATGGTGTCTTCCCCCGTTCGGGTGCCCAGGGCCTCACCAATGCTCTCGCCACATGCTGCATATCCCAAAAGATTAGGGACGGCAAAGTGGTCGCCGGGTCCATCGCCGTATATATCTGCGATAACTGCATAGAGAGCGGTGTATTCCGAGATTTTATACAGACGTCCATCACATGGAAGCCAGTTTTCTGGAGGGTAATCAAATCCGAAAAATCTGATTTCTCCAATGAAGGCGTCACTCATTGGATGACTCCTATGAGAAATACGGATTATGACCCCGTAAGCAGATGATGTAATTTATCGCTAACGTCGGCATTTTATTGGAGTGTGAAACGGAGAGGCCTGTTGGGGAAATGGCGGAAGGGGAAAAAGGTGTGGAACTGGTGTCAGAGGGTTGGACATCGTTATACAGACGCACATTCTTTGACGTAGCTGCAAGATAGAGGGACGGGTCGGGTTGCTTGGATGAGGCAATTGTATCCGAAGCGTAAATAATATGGGTATGTGTCGGCAAATGCGACATGTGAAGTTCGACGTCGGATTGCCCGCCGATGGCTCCCACGGGGTAATATGTTAATTGGGGCGCCTGTCCGACGCCGACTGGGATCCGACCCTGAAGGTCGGGAACACAGAATGTTTCGTGGCTAGGGCTTCCGTAAGTATTTCCGATCAGGCTATAAAGCGGTTGTGTGTCTCCGTTGATTATTAATGCTTGTCCATTGCATAGGGCCCAGCCGGACGGCGCGAAGCCCCCTGCGAACAGCCTAATCTCTCCAACAAAGCCTTCCATTTAGCGCTCCCGATCGGGATAGAATCCCGCAGTTGCAATAATATATTGAAGGGCAATAAACGGTTGCCTATTCTCGTGCGCTAAATTACCGCCAGAGTCCAAAAGGGTGCGGTCGTAAAGTGGCACCGGTTTCCCAGAGGAGCCATAGATCGGCACGTCAGCTGTCGCATAAACAGCATCCTGCACGCTGGTCCTCGTCGCTGCGACCGGGCTCGTCTGCCAGGTATGGGAGTGACTCGGGATTTCCTCGATGCTCAAAGTCACCGTCTCGGTTCCGCCGGGCGTTCCTTGAGGATGCAGGGGGCTGGCGCCGATGGCCGTTCGCCCGCGCAAATCCGGCAGGCAGAAATTGGTCGTTCCGTTCCCGCCATACCGCTTGCCCAGAATCGAATAGAGCGCCTGATACTGTCTGATCTCCAGCGACCGCCCATCGCAGGGCATCCACTTCACGGGCACCCTCGCAAAAGATGTCAGTCGTATTTCGCCGAGGAAGGGTGCCGACATGAAATGTCCCCCAGGTCGCGAGTCAGCAAGGGAGAGCGTCAGCGGGTCTGACACACTTGCATCTCTGGGTGCTAAAATAAAAACAAGTATTAAGTCTGTCCAGAGATCGGAGTAGACAAATTTTACAGATCATTCGAAAAAATACATTTCCAGCAATAGAATTGCCGGATCAAGCGCGGTCGGTCCGGCCATGCTGTCGCTTCGACCGGCGGAAAGGAGCGTCGCCGGGCCTGGTGCGGTCGGGCCAGAGCGCATGCCGGGGCCAGTCTGGCGCCCCGGACCCCGGCCCGCCGATCCGATCAGAAGCGCACGGTGAGGGCGGCGTTGAAGCCGTTCACCGTGGCCGCGGACGCGAACTGCCCGCTGTAGGCGAGCGAGAAGAGCGACGCCGGCGTCATCTGCACGCCGAAGCCGGCGCGCACCAGCGCCGCGTCGGTGGCGATGGGCACCCCCGCGACCGTGAAGGATGCCGTGGGCGCGGCGATGAAGCGCGCCGTCGCCGCAGAGGCCGTGTCGCCGAAGGCATGCAGCCAGCCCACGGAGAGGCTGGGAGACACGGCGAGCCCGGCGAGCGGGATCCGGTCGGCATTCAGGCGCACGCCCAGGGTGGAATAGGTGGTGTCCATGCTGCTGCTGGCAATGGTCAAGGCCGCGGCGCTGCCCGCTTCCGACACCGTGTCCATGTCGAGATGCACATAAGCCAAGCCCAGGAACGGCGACACGGTCAAAGGCGCCAGCGCGAAGTTGGCGGAGACCTCGCCGAAGACTTGCGCCAGACCGGCATCGGGGCTGGCCACGTTCGCGCCCAGGAAGGAGCCGTAGGCCACCGTGCGGGACGCGCTGCCGCTGTTCCAGCTGTAGGTGGCGCCGAGCGCCAGACTGACCGGCCCCAGAGGTCCGCCCGCATAGAGGCCGAGATCATAGGTATCGAAGCTCATGGACGAGCTCAGCGCGCTGACTTGATATTGCGTCTGGCTGTAGCCGCCGATGAGGCCGAGGCGCCAGGACGGATCAACCGGAACGTCGATACCGAACAGCACGCCGCCCAGATCGGCTTGGAAGCCGGTGGCATTGCCATTGCCGCTGAAATCGCTCCAGGTGCCCACCCCCTGCAACCAGAGCGTCGGCGTCCAGCCGGCCGCGAGCGGAGCGGTTGCCGGCTGCCCGGCCCCGGGCGTGCCGCCCGCCTGCTGCAGCCGCGCCCCCACTGCGTCGCGCAGCAAGATGGACTGGCTCTGCAACACGGTGGGCGTCGAGGCGTAGATCTCGCCGGACATGGCTTCGAACGCGGGGCTCACGCTCTGGCCGACGAGAGCGCCGACAATATTGCTGTAAAGCGCATTGCTCGCCGGCAGCCCTTCTGCCGCGGTGGCGGCCGCCGCCTGGTTGGCGGTGGTGGCGGCGGAACTGAACGGGGCGCTGTTGCGGGTCAGGGTCAGCGTGCCCGAAGTGCCCGCGAGGGTCACGCTGGGGGTGAGAAACTGAAAGTTGGAGGAAATCGTGCTGAACTGGCCGCTGACGCCGCCTTGCGCGGTCAGGAAAGTGTAAGGGGTGCCCAACGTATAGGCGCCGCTGGCGGCGAGGACGGTGAGATTGGCTCTGTCCACCATCGCGGAGCCGGTGGCGGCGATGAGATCGGAGGCCCCGGCGGCATTGATCTCCACTTCGGCCGTGGCGCCGCGGTGGAACTGCACATTGCCGGCCACGTTCAGGGTGCCGATGGAATTTCCCGCCGCCACGGTGCTCCCGCTGCGGGCGTCGATGCCGCCCACCGTGCCGGTGCCGCCGAGACGCCCGCCGTCGGAGATCGTGACGGTGCCCGTGATCTGGCCGTTCGCGGCCAGGACGCCGCCGCGGGCGACGGTGGCGCCCCGCGTCAGAAGGTCGGTGGATGCCATGGTCAGGGTGCCGGTCACGCCGTCAAAATAGCCGGCGGCGTCATAAAGATTGATGCGGCTCCAGTAGCTCAGCGACGTGCCGTAGAAGGCGGCGAAGGCTTCGCCTTCCGTGTTCACGAGGATTTGGTTGATGGTGGCGGTGCTGAGCGAGCCCTGAATGCCGCCTTGCGGCGCCAGCGCCAGCGCCGCCGCGCTCGTCCCGCCATAGAGCGTCGCCAGGAGAATGGAGGCATCGGCCATGCCGGCGGGGGCCTGCTCCCGCGGCGCGACACTATAGGACAGGGTCGGCAGGCCGTAGGTCAGATCCGCCCGGTAGCCGTCCGCCCATGCTTGCGAGGGGAGGTAGGGATTGTTGGTGGTGTTCGCCGGGCTGGTGGCGCAGGCGGCGATCGACTGGCCGCACTGCGACTGAAGATATTGCCGCAGC
This sequence comes from Azorhizobium sp., assembly GCA_965227945.1. Classification (GTDB taxonomy): domain Bacteria; phylum Pseudomonadota; class Alphaproteobacteria; order Rhizobiales; family Xanthobacteraceae; genus Azorhizobium. The sequence goes on from CBDDGQ010000006.1 coordinate 3,044,500, forward strand.
TCTGTGGCCGCGGTCGTGAACGCCGCCGGCAGCGACTGCCCCTGAAGCTCTGCAGTGTTATTGAGATAGGACGGGTTGGTCAGGGCCTGCGCGAGATCGTAGGTCACCAGCGATCGCGCGCCGATGATGTCCGTGGGATAATGCGCCCCGAGAACCACGCGGCTTTCGCCATATTGCGACGCCCGCGCCATGACGCTCTGATAGAGCTCGGGCACCATCATCGCGATCAGGATGCCGCTCGTATATGCGTAGGTGGTGTGGCCGCTGGGAAAGGCCGAGTCGAAATTATTGACGGGCCAATCCGATGCCCCGAACGGATTGTAGGAGGCCGTCGCCACCTGGTACGGCCTGGAGTTTCCGTAAGGGTTCTGGCCATAGGGGTTGGCGGCGGTGATTTGCCAATCCGTTTTTGAAACGCCGAAGGCGACGTCGTACATGCTGGATGTCGTGTTGGGGAAACCGTTCGCCGTCGGCAATGTCGTGCCCGGTGGCGCCACCGCCGGCCCGGAGGGCTGGGGCTGGCTGCCGGGGCTGTAGGACGAGTCATTGTTGTAGCCGCCATTGGCGAAGTAACTCTTCGCGGCGATTGCATCCGATTCCGTGAAGGCCACCCCCAAGCTCACCAACGTCAACACGCTCGGCACGGCCGGAGCTTGCTTCACGCCCGTGGCGGCGTTGATGCCGACGGCGGTGGCATAATGGCCACCGAGCACCGGCCCCAAGGCGCCCACGCTCTGCACCGTCTGCGCGCTCCCGGCCGCGATATTGAATCCGGTGGAGCCGCTGACGATGTACGCGTCGCTCTCGGCGAGCGCTTGCCGCTGCGGGCTCGCATTGTTGTTGCGCAAGATGCCGGTGTTGAGCGAGGCCTTCAGCGAGTCCAGCCCAACGCTGGTACTGGTCAGGCTCAGGTATGGGGAGAGCAGGTTCAGAACGTTCACATTCGCGATGGAGACGTTCGGCGCCGCTGATTGCGCCGCCGCCTCCTGCACCGGCGCCCCCACGGCCACCGCAAGCCCAAGCCCAAGTCCAAGTCCCAGACCATATGGACCATATGCACCGGCGCGCATGCTTTCCCCCCACATTCACGCTGTACCTGCATACCTATACCAGCATGGAAATTTCCCGAGGGCTAGCCTCCCGCGGGGGGCACCCGCGGTCACGCCATGACTTTCGGTGAAGGTGTGGCGGAAGTGCTACGGTCGGGAGGCGCGGCACTCGCAAAAGCAACCCGACGGGCCGCGTTCGGGCCTGCGGTCCTAAGGCCGACGTCGCCCGGTCGCCGGGTTCGCTTTGCGCGCATGGTGGACGCCGCCGCGTCTCACCCCGTGACGGGTGAGCGGACCCAATGCACGGGACTTGAGGCACGCATGGTGGAGAACAGGGCCGTACGACACTCGCGTACGACAGTGCCCTCGAAAGCGCCCCAGCCAAGCTGGAACCCAGCAACATCAACGAAAATTGGAGCCATGGCTGGGGCGCCAGGATTCGAACCTGGGAATGGGGGAATCAAAATCCCCTGCCTTACCACTTGGCTACGCCCCATCGCGTCGGGCGCGGACCATATCCGCACGCACTGGCGCTGTCCAACCCCCGCAGGCCGGTTCCGCACAGGGATCAGCATGAACGCCCTAGCGCCTGCGGAGGCGGGTGGCGAGGCCCGCCAGGGCATCGCGCATCGCAGGCCAGCAACCGCCCCGCGCCCGCCGATCCGCGCGCGCCATCCGGCCCGGCGCGCGCCGGGTCTCAGGCGCCGGTGAAGCGGGGGGCGCGCTTTTCCGCGAAGGCGAGGCGCCCTTCGCGATAGTCGGTGCTGGCATTGGCCGCGCCGGTCAGCCGCCGGGCCTCCGCCAGCGCGCCGCCGCCCACCCCTTCGGCCGCGCGCACGGACATCTTGGCGGCACGCAGGGTCAGAGGGGCATTGTCCGCCATGCGCGAAGCCAGGCGTTCGGCGGCTGCATCCACCTCGGCGGTCGGGGCCAAAAGGTCCACCGCGCCCAAGGCGAAGGCCCGTTCCATGGTTAGTCGCTCAGCGGTGAACAGCAGCAGGCGAGTGGCCTGGGCGCCGAACGCCCGCACCAGGCGAGCGACGCCCCGCGGGTCATAGCCCAGGCCCAGACGGGCGGCGGGCACCGCCAGGAAGGCGTCGTCCGCAGCCACCCGCAGGTCGCAACTGGCGGCCAGCGCCGCGCCCGCACCGACGCAGGCACCATGCACCAGGGCCAGGGTGGGGAAGGGCAAAGCCTGCAAGGCGGCGCAGGCCGCCTCCACCAGCTCGTCATAGGTCTGCGCGCCGGAGGCGTCCGCCCGCGCGGCATCGAAATCGGAAATATCGGCGCCGCCGGAAAAGGCCAGGGTGCCTTCGCCCCGGATCACCGCCACGCGAATGTCCGTGCGGCCCGCCGCCTCGGCGGCAAAGGCGGCCAGCGCGCGCCACATGGCGGCGGAGATGGCATTGCGCCGGTCCGGATTGGACAGGACCAGACGGGCGATGCCGCCATCGACGGAAATGAAGACAGTGCTCGAGGTCATGGGCGTCCCCGGAAAGCAGGCTTGCCCCATATGCCTGGAAAGCGTCCGCCTGCCTACCGTTTCCTGCGCGGCGGGCGCGCGGGCCGCGGCCTCGGGGGCGTCGTCGGGATGGGGTGGTGCGACCGGCCGAGGGCCGGCGTTGGTCCGGGCGGGGATGGGCCGGCGCAGGAGAAAGTCGGGACGGCGCCCGAAAAGGGCACCGTCCCAACTCAACGGGCGCCGGTCAGGGCTTGGCACCCGAAGCTCGATCGGGGCGGTAAACGCCTGGTTACCGCCCCCGACGTATCGCTATACAACTGGAACGTTCCTGACCTGCAAGGAAAATGTGCAGCGCGGCGTCCGCCCGCGCCCGCCGCCAAGCTTGACCTTGGAAAATCATCGGAAATTCCCTTGAAACCACGGTTCCGCAGGGAAAATAAGCTGTGGACGGGGCAGCGTCGGCGGGGCGATGGGACGCTGCGCCGGGTCTCAGTCGCGCCGGAACAGCACATTGGCGCCAAAGCCCACCAGCAGCGCCCCGCAGGCCACGGCCAGGCCGTAGAGCAGGCCCTGGCGGTCGGCGAAGTCCGCCAGCCGTGCCTCGAACCCGGCCTTCTGGATGCGGAAAGTGGTGTGCGCCTCGGCCAGCAGCACACCATCGCGAAACAGCTTGCCGGTCACCTCATACGGCCCGATGCGGGCGCGCCCCGGCAGCGGGAAGGTGGCGCGGAAGGCGCTGGGGGAGAGGAAGCGCACGCCCTCGGGCTGCTCGTCGAACAGCCCTTCGGCGGTCTTGATGCGCAGGAAGGCGGCGCGGAACGGGTCGCCCGGCACCACGTCGGCGAAGTCCGGCCCCACCCGCTGGATGAGGATGTTGCGGGCCAGCCCCACCTGTTCGCGGCGCAGGATTTCCGGCGGGGCGATCTGCGCGGCGGGCCGGTTGGTGGCCACCGCCAGGAATGAGGGGGTGTCCACGAAGGTGCGGCTGTCGGTATTGATCCACAGGCCCAGCACCCGGGTCTTGCGCCAGGTGATGTCGGTTTCCTGCGGGCCGCGCACGGTGAGCGCCACGTCATAGGCGCCGGGACTGGGGTCTTCCACCACCCCGAACAGCACCAGATCGGCGCCGGCGAAGGTGGAGGTGATGCGCACCTCCGGCTGCGAGGCGGACAGCACCAGACGCTGCGCCGCCGCCGGCCCGGCGGCCGGGACCGCGAGAGCGAGCGTCGCGAGACCGAGTGCTGCCGCCCATCCGGCCGGGATGGCCCGCCTCACCGCCGCGCCTCCGCCGGGGCGCGCTGCGCCTGGATGGTCACCGCAAACACATCCTCCGGCGTGCGCATGAGGTCATAGCCCACCCGCAGCCCGACACTGAGCACCAGCAGCCCCAGTAGCAGCCGCAGCTGCTCGGCCTTCATGGCCTGGCCGGCGCGGGCGCCGAACTGCGCGCCCATGGTGCCGCCCACCATGAGAATGAGCGCCAACACCGCATCCACAGTGCCATTGACGGTGGCCTGGAGCACGGTGGCGACGCTCATGGTCACCAGGGTGAGCACCAGGGAGGTGCCGATGGCGGTCTGGGTGGGCACCCGCAGCAGATAGATCAGCGCCGGCACCAGGATGAAGCCGCCGCCCACCCCCAGCAGTGCGCCGATGAAGCCGACCGCGAAGCCGAGACCCACCACCGGCAGCACCGAGACGAAGATGTGCGAGCGGCGGAAGCGGATCTTGAACGGCATGCGCAGGAACCAGGCGCGCGTCCCCGGCCGGCGCACCAGGCCGGCCTTGCCGGCGCGGGCGCGCAGCATGGCCTTGACGCTCTCGCTGAGCATCAGGGCGCCCAGCGTGGTGAGCAGCAGCACGTAGGAGACGCCGATCACCAGATCCACCTGGCCGAACAGGCGCAGCAGCGTGAACACCGCCACCCCGCTGGCGGTGCCGACGAGGCCGCCCGCCAACAGCACCGCGGACAAGGTGAGATCCACCATCCCCTTGCGAAAATAGGACAAGGCGCCCGAGAAGGACGAGGCGGCCATGTGGGTGGACACGCTCGCCACCGCCACCGCCGGCGGCACGCCGAGGAAGATCAGCAGCGGCGTCATCAGGAACCCGCCGCCCACCCCGAACATGCCGGACACGAAGCCGACCGCAATGCCCAGAGCGAATAGCGCGAAGATCGCCACCGGCAGCTCGGCGATGGGCAAATAGATGGTCATGCGCGCCCCCCGGTCGGGGAGCGGGGACGGCGCGCGCGTCGGGCGTCGGCGGCGAGCGCCACCAGCAGGTCGCCCAGCGCCGCGGTCATCCGCTGGTCGTAAGCCGCCCCGCCGGCGCGCGGACGGCCGGGCAGATGGACGAACACGGCGGGTGCCGCATCGCCGGCCGCCGCCTGCGCGGCCAGCACGTGCAGATAGAGGGCGTTGCACAGATAGCGGCCGGCATCGCGCGACAGCGTGGCGGGCACCCGGTGCAGCGCCGCGCGCAGGCGCACCCCGTCGGCGCGGGTGCGCAGAAGGCGGGGGGCGCCGGGCAGCACGGTGCGACCGGCGGGATGCCTGCGCTGGGCATCGGGCGCATCGGCGGCGGCGTTCACCGCCTGGCGCTCCACGCACACCCGCCGGCGGCGGCCGGCAACCCCGAGCATCAGCACCGCATCCGGCCGCAGGCGGGCGATGCGGGCGGGCACCTGCGCCACCGCCGCCCAGGTGGTGGGCAGGAGATCCACCACCAGCGCATAGTCGGCGAGCGCCGGCCGGCGCAGGCGGCCGAGGCGCTGGGCGAGGCGCCCGGAGGGGTTCGCCGGCATGCCGGGAAACGGCCCGAAGCCGCACACCAGCAGCGTGCGCGGCGCGCTCACGGGTGCCGCCGGAGGAGGAGGGGCCAGCGGGCGCGCGCCATCACAGGCCCAGCAAGGCGGCAAGGGCGTTGGCCGCCAGGGTGGGGGCGAGCGTGCCCGCGGCCACCTGGGCTTCCAGCTCCGGCAGGCGGGCGCGGATGGTGGGGTCGGTGCGCACCTTCTGGGTCACGCGCTCCTGCAGCAGGGTCCACATCCAGCGCACCTGCTGGGCGCGGCGGGTGGCGGCGAACGCGCCCACCGCCTCCGCCTTCTGCCGATGCAGCACCACCTGGCCCCACACCTCGGCGATGCCGGCCTCGGTCAAAGCGGAATAGGTCAGCACCGGCGGCGACCAGAAGGGCTGGCGCGGGCCCAGCAGATGCAGCGCGGCGCGATAATCGCCCGCGGCGATGCGGGCGCGGGCCATGTTGTCGCCATCGGCCTTGTTGATGGCGACGATGTCCGCCAGTTCCAGCACGCCCTTCTTGATGCCCTGCAGTTCGTCGCCGGCACCCGGCAGCATCAGCACCAGGAAGGTGTCGGTGAGATCCGCCACGGCGGTCTCCGACTGGCCGACGCCCACCGTCTCCACCAGCACCACGTCGAAGCCGGCGGCCTCGCACAGCAGCATGGTCTCCCGCGTCTTGGCGGCGGTGCCGCCCAGGGTGCCGCCGGAGGGGGAGGGGCGGATGAAGGCGTTGGGGTCCACGGCGAGGCGCGCCATGCGCGTCTTGTCGCCCAGGATGGAGCCGCCGGTGCGGGTGGAGGAGGGGTCCACCGCCAGCACCGCCACCTTGTGGCCCTGCGCGGTGAGGTAGCTGCCCAGGGCATCGATGGTGGTGGACTTGCCCACCCCCGGCACGCCGGTGATGCCCACCCGGTAGGCGCCGCCGGTGCGCGGCAGCAAGGCCTGGAGCACCGCTTCCGCCCGCGCGCGGTGATCGGCCCGGCGGGATTCGATCAAGGTGATGGCGCGGGCCAGGGCGGCCCGCTGGCCCTGCGCCACCTGCGCGGCCAAGGCCGTGTCGGCGGCATCCTGCGGCGGGGCGGGGGGGCGCTGCGCACTCATGGGGACCCGGTCATGGGGGTTGGTGTTCCGTGCGAAGGAATCGCGGCTGCGGCTAGGTCGCAGGGTGCCCCCCGCGGCCAGCCAAGGGAACCCCTTCGGCGACGGCTTCGTTTGTCCCCCGAATGCCTGAGCGAAGGAGGATGACACATGAACTGGGATCGCATCGAAGGCAATTGGAAGCAGCTCACCGGCAATGTGAAGTCCCAATGGGGCAAGCTCACGGACGATGACCTGGTGGAAATCAAGGGCAATCGCGAGGTGCTGGAGGGCAAGCTGCAGGAGCGCTACGGCATCGCCAAGGACGAGGTGAAGCGCCAGGTGGACACCTGGAGCAGCGATCTGGACTGACCCTGCCCCGCCACATCCGGCCCCGCGCCCCGGCGCGGGGCCTTTTTTGTGCCCGGTGCGGGCTGGCCACGGCCCAGCTAGGACTCAAGGAACGGCGTGGATCTCGCTGCGGTCGAGCCCGGCGAGGGCATCGCGGATGGCGATGCCGCCCACCACCAGATCCGGCGCCACCTCCACCAGCGGCACCAAAGCAAAGGCCCGCTCCAGCAACCGGGGATGCGGCAGTTCCAGGTCGGGTTCCCGCACCTCCGCATCGCCGAAGGCCAGGATGTCGATGTCGATGGCCCGCGGGCCGAACCGGACTTCCCGGCTGCGGTCGCGCCCCAAGGTCCGCTCCACCGCCAGGGCCAGATCGAGCAGGGCGCGCGGCGTGCCGGGGCTGTCCACCGCCAGCACCTGATTGAGATAGGCCGGCTGCGGCACCGGCCCCCACGGCGGGGTGCGATAGAGCTGCGAGCGGGCGACGATGCCCTGCCCGGCCTCCTCCAGCAGGGCGCAGGCGCGGGCCAGGGTGGCGCGCACGTCGCCCACATTGCCGCCGAGGCAGAGGAAGGCCCGCGTCATCCGGCGGCGCGGATGGCGTGCGTCACCCGGGCGGCCTGCACATGGGCGGCCACGTCATGGACGCGGATGATCTCCACCCCCGCCAGGATGCCGATGACATTGGAGGCGATGGTGCCCGGCAGCCGCTCCGTGGGCAGGGTGTTGATGACCTTGCCGATCAGCGACTTGCGCGAGGTGCCCAGCAGCAGCGGCAGACCCAGGCTCCGCAAGTCGCCGATCCGCGCGATGGCGACCAGATTCTGCTCGAAGGTCTTGCCGAAGCCGATGCCGGGGTCGAGCACCAGGCGATCCATGGGGATGCCGGCGCGCGCCGCCGTCTCCAGCGCCCGCTCGAAGAAACCGATCATCTCGGGGACGATGTCGAGGGTGGGGTCCAACTGTTCTCGATTATGCATCAGCACCGCCGCGGCGCCGCTGTCGGCCACCACCTGGGCCATCTGCGGATCGCGGGAGAAGCCCCAGATGTCATTGACGATGGCCACCCCGGCCTCCAGGGCCCGGCGGGCCACCTCGGCCTTGTAGGTGTCGATGGACACCGGCACGCCAAGCCCCTCCGCCAGCCCGTCCAGAACCGGGGCGATGCGCGCCCATTCCGCGTCGGCATCCAGCGGCGTATGGCCGGGGCGGGTGGATTCGCCGCCCACGTCGAGAATGTCCGCGCCCTCCGCCACCAGGCGCTCGGCGGTGGCGCGGGCGTCTTCGGGCGTCGCGCTGAGGCCGCCGTCGGAGAAGGAGTCCGGGGTGACGTTGAGAATGCCCATGATGAGGGTGCGCGCGCCCAGCGGCAACGCGCGGCCACGGGCATCCAGCATGCGGGCGGGGGGAGGTGCGGTCATCTCGGGCCCTCTGAGCCGGGCGCGGTGCGACGGCCCTGCGGTTCAAGCCCGATCGATGCCGCCAACCGCCGCCAAGCGCAAGCGGCTTGGCGGGGAGAGGGCGAGAGGCGCGGCGCGCAGATCCCGTTTACAGCCCCCGGCGCAGGCCAGGAATGGCAGGGCCATTCCATCCGGCCGCACGAGCGGCCTCCGATGCGGTCATGAGGGTCTGTGAGCGTCGCATAAGGGCGGTCGATAACGCCGATGTGTCCCTGAGCCTTAGCCTTGCATAAGGCTGAAGAAGGCAGAGAGGTTTGCAAAATCGTACCGTATATGGTACGTTCAGTCTCATTGGTAACACGTAACAGGGAGTGCCAGTTGCGACCTTTATGAGGATCGAAACGTGTTGGACGTTCGTTTTTTTAGAACCCCAGCCGGAAACGAACCGGCGCGCGATTTCATTAAAGATTTTCCCAAGGTCGATCGCGAAGTCATCGGCACGGACCTGAAGACGGTTCAGCTCGGATGGCCGATCGGAATGCCCATTTGCGGATCGCTCGGAGACGGGCTTTACGAAGTCCGCACCAGCTTGTCGAGCAAGCGCGAGGTCAGACTTCTATTCTTCCTGCATGGTGAAATGATTGTCGTCGTACACGGAATACTGAAGAAGACGCCGAAGGCGGATATCTCTTTGGCCCTCTTACGAAAGAGCGAATTTGAGAAGAACGCAAAGGCAGCTGCAAAATCCGAATCCAAATCCAAATCCAAATCCAAATCCAAATCCAAATCTAAAGCGAAATGACCATGAAGAACCATCCCAATCTTGGCTCTAGCCTTGATGAGCTGCTTGATGAAGACGGCATCAGGGGGCAAGCCACGGATGTTGCGATCAAGCGCGTCATTGCCTGGCAGCTGAAGGAGGTCATGGCAGAGCAGAAGCTGACCAAGACGGCCTTCGCCGCTCACATGAAGACGAGCCGGCAGCAGCTCGACCGCGTGCTCAACCCGGAGGACAACAGCGTCACTCTGGAAACCTTGCAGCGCGCGGCTGCTGTTCTCGGGCGCACGATCCGACTCGAACTAGCCTGACCTCCATGAGCGTCGCCTAAAGCCCCCGCCCTGTTCAGCTATACCAGCGTGGACCCCGTGGCCGGTCCGGCGGCGGCGTGGGCCTATGCTTGCGCGTCGCCGGCCCTGGCCTGGACCTGGGGCCTGTCGCGCCCGTTCACAGCACCTGCCGCAGGCCGGGGATGGCCAGGATCATCTCGTCCACGGTGTCCGGCCCGGCCATGGTGCGGGCATAGTCAAGCACCTCGCGCACGGTGGCCTGCACCTGGGTCATGTCCAGGCCGGCGGCCAGCATCTGGTCCGCCACCCGCATGAGGCGCGCCACCCCGCCGAAATGCCGGGTGTCCTCCGCAATCGGCTGTTCCGTGCGATCCGGCGCCAGCAGCGCCGCCGCGCCGGGCAGGGCGGTCAGGAACCGCTCCAGGGTCTCCGCCGGGGCTTCGCGCTCCAGAAACGCCAGAACAATGACCAGCGCCTGGCGCGCCTGCGCCTCGCTGAGGCCGGCGCGCACCATCAGGCGGGAGATGAGTTCGTCCATGTGACCCTGTGTCCCCCAATCTTGGCGATGGGGGTCAACGCCCCCCGCCCCGCAAGGATCCGGCGGCGGCGATTCCATGGCTGGGGCATCGCCCTTGCCGCCGGCGGCAGGATCAGGCCAAAAGGATGATCCCTTGACGACAACCGGGAGCACGAGCCGATGACCCCACCGGAACAGCCCAAGACGGTGTTTCTCGGCCACAGCGGCGCCGTGGGCGCGGGCAAGGACGAGGCGCTGACCTTGCGCCTGGCCAACCGCCACGGCCTCATCACCGGCGCCACCGGCACCGGCAAGACGGTGACCTTGCAGGTGCTGGCGGAAGGGCTGTCGCGGGCCGGGGTGCCGGTGTTCGCCGCCGACGTGAAGGGCGATCTGGCGGGGCTCGCCATGCCCGGGGAACCCAAGGACTTTCTGCTGGAGCGGGCAGCGCAGGTGGGGATCTCCTACCAGCCGGACAGCTTTCCGGTGATCTTCTGGGACCTGTTCGGCACCAAGGGGCACCCGATCCGCGCCACCATCTCCGAGATGGGGCCGCTGCTGCTGGCCCGGCTCATGGACCTCAATGCGGTGCAGGAAGGGGTGCTCAACATCGCCTTCCGCATCGCCGACGAACAGGGCCTGCTGCTGCTGGACCTGAAGGACCTGCGCGCAACCCTGGCGTTCGTGGCGGAGCATGCGGCCACCCTCACCACGCAATATGGCAACGTCTCCGCCGCCACGGTGGGCGCCATCCAGCGCCAGCTTCTGGTGCTGGAGAACCAGGGCGCCGATCGATTCTTCGGTGAACCGGCGCTGCAGATCGCCGATCTGATGCGCATCGACCGTTCCGGCTATGGCACGGTGTCGATCCTGGCGGCGGACACCTTGATGGGCAGCCCGCGCCTCTATGCCACCTTCCTGCTCTGGCTGCTGTCGGAATTGTTCGAGCAATTGCCGGAGGTGGGCGATCTGGACAAGCCCAAGCTGGTGTTCTTCTTCGACGAGGCGCATCTGCTGTTCGATGCGGCGCCCAAGGCGCTATTGGAAAAGGTCGAGCAGGTGGTGCGGCTGATCCGCTCCAAGGGGGTGGGGGTCTATTTCGTCACCCAGAATCCGCTGGATGTGCCGGACGCGGTGCTGGCGCAGCTGGGCAACCGGGTGCAGCACGCCTTGCGCGCCTTCACCCCGCGCGACCAGAAGGCGGTGCGCGCGGCGGCGGAGACCTTCCGCCCCAACCCGGCGCTGGATACCGTGCGGGTCATCAGCGAGATGGGCAAGGGCGAAGCCCTGGTGTCGCTGTTGGAGGGCAGCGGCACGCCCACCATGGTGGAGCGCACCCTGATCGCCCCGCCCGCCGCCCGGCTGGGGCCGATCACCGACGCGGAACGGGCGCAGATCCTCGCAGAAAGCCCCGTTCGGCAGGTGTATGACGCGATGGTGGACCGCGAATCCGCCTACGAGATCTTGCAGCGACGCGCGGCGGGGGCGGGGGCCGCGCCCACAGGTCCCCGCGGCCCCTGGGGACAGAGGACGGAAGTGCCGGAAACGCGTCCCGCGCCGGTGCCGCGCAGCCCGCGGGAGCCAAAGCCGGCGGGGTCCACGCGCATGTCCACCACCGAGGTGGTGGTGCGGCAGGTGGCCAGGTCCATGGCGTCCCAGGTCGGGACGCAACTCGGAAAAGCCATATTACGCGGTATCCTGGGCAGCATCAGTCGCTGACGGTTGCGGGGGTCGTCGGTCCTTAGCGGTTGCCTGCCCGACCAAGTCCCGGTATGATTTTCCGCGAGTCGGATGGAATTGCGGGGTTTCGTTCGGCTGGAGCTGCTCATTTCACCGTCGGCCGGAAGGTCGGCGTGGTTCCTATCAGGAGCGCCCCATGAAGGTGTTACCCACTGCCCGCGTTCTCATTATCGATTCGGATTCCGAGCGGCGCGAGACCACTCGCGTTGGCCTAACCGCCCTGGGTGTCGGTTCCGTGACAGAGCTGTCCTCCGTCGCCGAGCTGGAAGAGGGCGCCCGCGGTTACGACGTGCTGGTGATGCAGGCGGACGACGCCGAGCAGGTGCCGGAAAATCCCTTCCGTGAAGCCGCCGATCCGATCCCCGCCGTCCTGGTGGTGGATGGGGCGGCCAACACGCTGGCGCGGGTCGCCGGACGGGCCGGTTATGACGCCGCCGTCGGCATGCCGCTGCTGCCCCGTCTGCTGTATCGCCGCATCGGCTCCGTGCTCCAGCGCGCCCGCCGCCTCGCCAAGCCGGCGGCGGCTTCCCGCGCTGCGGACGACAGCGGCAGGATCGCCGTCGCCAGCTGACCCCGGCCGGCTGAGGCCTGCGCCTCAGCCTCGCCTCTCCGGGAAGGGCCTCGCCCTTCCGGAGACCGCGGCCGGATCGGGATGACGTCCGCGGGTGACCACCGGCCTCAGACCACCGGCCTCGCCATGGGCGGACGGCGCCGGACGGCGGGTGCGAGAGGCCATTGCGGCCCACCGGCGTCAGATTTTCGACCATCACGGGAAGCGGGACGCGTTCATGTCGCGTCCATCGCGGGAGATGGCGGGGCCGTGGTCGGGCCGTGGCGGGGCGAAAGCCCATGTCCCTTGTCCCTCTCCGCTTCCACGCATCGGTGCGCTCGACCGGTCGCCTCCGCCTTGCCAGCGCGCCCGTCGCGGCCCAGCATGCCCGCGGAATCGCCGAAGGGCGGGCGGGCGGGCGCGGCCCGCCACAGCGGGAGACGATGGGAATGGCTGCCTTGGATGATGTGCTGGCTCAGGTGGATGTCCAGCTGGAGGAGTCGCTCGCCCGGCTGGTGGATTTCCTCAAAATTCCAAGCATTTCAACGGATCCCGCTTATGCGGCGGCCTGCCGCCAGGCGGCGGAATTCGCCGCTGCGACCCTGACCGATCTGGGCCTCTCGGCGCAGGTGCGGGAGACGGCCGGCCACCCGGTGGTGATGGGCCGCACCGACACCGGCGCCCCCCGGCGGGTGCTGTTCTACGGCCATTATGACGTCCAGCCGGTGGACCCCCTGAACTTGTGGGACAGCCCCCCGTTCGAGCCCCACATCGCCACGCAAGCCGATGGAAAGAGGCGCATTTTCGCCCGCGGTGCCTGCGACGACAAGGGCCAGGTCTTCACCTTTCTGGAGGCTTTGCGGGCCCTGAAGACGGTCACCGGCCGGCTGCCGGTGGACGTGACCGTGCTCTTGGAAGGCGAGGAGGAATGCGGCTCCCCGAGTCTTCCGGCCTTCCTCGCCGCCCATCCGGGGGAACTTGCCGCCGATATCGCCTTGGTGTGCGATACCGGCATGTGGGACCCGCAGACCCCGGCCATCACCACCTCCCTGCGCGGCATTCTGCACACGGAAGTGACCATTTCCGCTGCCGATCGCGACCTGCATTCCGGCCTGTTCGGCGGCGCGGCGCGCAACCCGATCCATGTGCTGGCAAGGATTCTCGCGGCGGCGCATGACGAGAATGGCCGGGTGACCATCCCCGGTTTCTACGATGATGTGCGCGAGATGCCCGAGGCGGTGCGCGCCGCCTGGAAGGCGCTCGGCCTGACCGCCGAAGCCTTCCTGAAGCCGGTCGGCCTGTCCGTCTCCGCCGGCGAGAGCGACCGCATGCTGATTGAGCAGATCCAGTCCCGCCCCACCTTCGAGGTCAACGGCATCTATGGCGGCTATACGGGGCAGGGGAGCAAGACCATCATCCCGGCCACCGCCAGCGCCAAGATCTCCATTCGCCTGGTGGCGGACCAGGATCCTGAGAAAATCGCCAGCGCCCTCAAGGCCTTCGTGACTGCGCGCCTGCCCGCCGATTGCACCGCCCACTTCTCCAAAAGCGAGGGCAGCCGGGCTTTTCTGGTCCCGCCGGAGAGCCCGGACCTGGCCAAAGCGGAAGCGGCCCTGGCCGCCGAATGGGGCAAGGCGCCGGTGGCCATCGGCTCCGGCGGCTCCATCCCCATCGTCGGCCAGTTCAAGTCGGTTCTCGGCATGGACACGCTGCTCATCGGCTTTGGCCTGGATGACGACCGGGTGCATTCCCCCAACGAGAAGTATGACGTGACCTGCTTCCACAAAGGCACCCGCAGCTGGGTGCGCATCCTCGACGCGCTGGCCTGAGCGGCTGGGGTAAACGGTGGCGACGTAACGGCATTCTTTCAACTGTTACGCGATCATGTCACTGACTAGGGCGGTGCTATGGGGGGAGCCATCCGTGAAGCCTTTGAGTTCCGACGGATTGATGGATGCGTGGCTGTTCGACGGCAAAGGCGCCGCCACGCGCCTCCCGCCGGAGCAGGCGCGCACGGCGCATGTGGCCGAGACCGGCTTCGTCTGGCTGCATTTCCGGCGCCTGCCCAGCGAAGCGGACCTGTGGCTGCACAGCGAGAGCGGCATCGATAAGCACGTGCTCGAACAGCTGATGGAGACCCATTCCCGCCCCCGCTGCGTGGTGATGGAGGAGGGGGCGCTGCTGATCCTGCGCGCGGTCAATCTGCTGCCCAATTCTCTGCCGGAGGAGATGGTCTCGCTGACCTTGTGGGTGGACGCGCGGCGGGTGATCTCCGTGCAGTACCAGCCCATTTCGGCGCTGGCGGACTATATCGATTCCCTCGGGCGCCGCCGCTGTGCGCGCACCCAGGGCGAGATGGTGTCCGATGTGGCGACCCGTCTGGTGGACCGCCTGGATCTGGTGGTGACCACGCTGACGGAAGAGGCCGACGAACTGGAAGACGACGCCCAGCGTCTGCCCGCCACCGACGTGCTGCCCCGCGTGCTCATCCTGCGCCGGATGGCGATGAAATTGCGCCGGCACATCTCGCCCCAGCGCGAGGCGCTCAATCATTTCTCCCTGGAGGACGATCCTTGGATCGGGCCGAAGGATCGCAATCGCCTGCGCGATGCGGCGGATCGGGTGTCGCGCTTTTCCGAAGAGCTGGACACGGTGCGCGAACGCTCCATCCTCATCCGCGAGCAGCTCGTGGACCGACGGGCCGAGCAGATGAATCAGTCCATGCTGGTGCTGGCGGCGGTGACGGTGGTGTTTGCCCCGCTGACGCTCATTTCCGGCATGCTGGGAATGAATGTGGGCGGGATTCCCGGCAACACCGATCCCGCCTCCTTCTGGGTCATCACCGTCCTGTTCATCTGCATCGGCCTGGGGCTGGTGAGATTGTTCAAGCGCCTCAGGTGGTTCTGACCGCGCAGCGGGCCCGGCTGCGCGGCCAGCCCCGCGCGTGTCACCGGGGTGTCGCGCTCTTGTCTCCCCGCTGACATCGGGCACGTCGCAAGAAAGAGGCTCCTCACCCTGGGAGAGCTTCCTCATGCGCAAGTTGTCTCTGTATTCCGTGCTTCTGCTCGCCGGCACGTCACTGTATGTGAGCCAAGTCGCGGCGCAGGAAACCGCTCCGGCCTATCCGGCGGTCCTGGAAGGCCAGGTGGTCCTGCCGGCCGCCACCTTCGTCCAGCCGCCGGCGGATGCGCCGGCCGACCTCAAGGTCTCCGCCAAGTTCACCAGCCCCGATCGCTCGCGCAACGACAAGCCCGGCTCGGAGCCCGGGATCAGCGTGCTGTCGAACAAGGAGGCCCCGCGCACCACGGGCATCTCGCTGCCGTTCGACGGCCAGGCGGTGCAGGGCTTTTCCGGCATCGTCAGCGAGGGCAATGGCACCTTCCTGGTGATCACCGACAACGGCTTCGGCTCCAAGGCCAACTCGCCGGATGCCATGCTGATGGTGCATCGCCTGAACATGGATTTCGCGGGCAGCAAGATCGAGCGCAAGGAGACCATCTTCCTCAGCGATCCCGACAAGAAGGTGCCGTTCCCGATCGTCATGGAAGGCACGCCGCAGCGCTATCTCACCGGTTCGGACTTCGACCTTGAGTCGGTGCAGAAGGTGGGCGACAGCCTCTGGTTCGGCGAAGAGTTCGGCCCCTTCCTGGTGGAAACCGACCTCGCCGGAAAGGTGAAGGGCGTCTACCAGACCAAGGTGGACGGCAAGGTGGTTCGCTCTCCCGACCATCCGGCGATCACCACCCCGCCCAATCCCTCGCGCAAGGTGGCGTTCGAGATTGCGCGCTCCAAGGGCTTTGAAGGCATGGCCCTGTCCCCGGACAAGACCAAGCTCTATGCGCTGCTGGAAGGCCCGCTGCTCGATCCGGCCACGGGCCAGAAGGAGATGGAGAACGGCGTCGAAGTCCTGCGCGTGCTGGAGTTTGATCTGGAGAAGAAGGACTGGACCGGCCGCTTCTGGAAATATCCTTTGGCGCAGGCGGGCGATTCCATCGGCGATTTCAACATGATCGATGCCACCACTGGGCTCATCATCGAGCGGGACGATTTCGAAGGCGGCCGCGCCAATGCCTGCGCCGAAGGCAAGGTGGAGGCGACCTGCTTCGATCGCCCGGCCAAGCTGAAGCGCGTCTACAAGGTGGAGTTCACCCCCGAGACCGCCGGCAAGCTGATGCGCAAGGTGGGCTACATCGATCTGCTGGCCATCAAGGACCCCAATGGCAAGGCCAAGCAGGGTGGCAAGGATGGGATGCTGGATTTCCCCTTCTTCACCATCGAGAACGTGGTGATGGTGGATCCCACCCACATCGTGGTCGGCAACGACAACAATCTGCCCTACTCGGCGGGTCGGTCGCCGCAGAAGGCGGATGACAACGAGTTCGTGCTGTTGGAGGTGGGCGACTTCCTCAAAGCCAAGTGAGGCGCGGGCGGGGGCCTCAGGGCCTGCGCGGCAACCCCGGGACAGGCAAGAGGGGAGCCTCTGCCGCCTTGCGGCGGGGGCTTTCCCCGCCCTCCGGCGATTCCACCTAGCGATCCAGTCAAAAAAATGGCCGGGCAGCCTCGCTGCCCGGCTCGTTTTGCTTCGGCGCTGCGTTTACTTGCCGCCAGCGAAGACGCTGGGGAAGTGCCGGCCGCGAACGTCATAGACCTTGGCATAGGTGACGCCTTCGCGTTCCACCCGCCCGATCACCGGCGCCGGCACATTGGCGCAATAGAACTCGCCCAGCATCAGGGCGAAGTCGGCGCCATTGGTGTCATAGGTGGTCTCGAAGCGCGGCCCCAGTTCCACGGCTGCCGCATTGTGCGGTCCGCACACCGCGACGCGGTACTTGCGGCCCTGCGGCAGGGAAAGGCGGTGCACGTCCACATATTCGTCCAGCTGCGCCGCTGCCTGTTTGAAGGCGAGGCCCCAGTAGTCGATCATGAAGTTTTCGTCGGCACCGCGCACACCGCCCACCAGATGATTGTAATAGGTGTATTGGTAAGGGTGCAGGGTGGCGAACTCTTTCACTGGCAGCACGAAGCCGGCGATCAGCACCGCCGCTGCCGCGCCGCGGGCCGCCAGCGGGGCGTGGGCGAGGCGATGATAGATCCAGGCGGCTGCGGCGCCGCCGAGCAAGGCCAGGGCCGGGGTGACGAACACGAAGTGCCGGATGCCATTGTACATCACCGGCCGCATGATCACGGTGACCATGATCGGGACGACGGCGGCGGCCAGCACCAGCACGAAGCGGGCGCGGCGCGCCGGGGCATCGGCGCCGAACAGGGCATAGACCACCGCACCGGCGGCGCCGGCCACGCTCAGGCCCAGGAACAGCTCGGGCATTTGGATCGCGAACAGGGTGGGCACGTAGGTGCGCGGCATGTCCGGCACCAGCACGGGCCGGCCGTCGAACATCTCGCTCCACGGCACTTCCCAGAAGTGCGCGTAATAGTTCAGGGCGCGCACCGGGTTGAGCGGCTCGATCACCGCCCAGGGCCAGATGGCGCCGAGGACGAAATAAGCCAGCGGCAGGCCGAGGGCCAGCAGTGCGGCGAACCGCAGCATGCGGTGCAGCGCCGGGGTGAGGCCATCACGGCGGGCTTCCACGGCCACCAGGAACACCGCGGCGGCCATGCAATAGCTGCCGGCCAGCACGCCGAGGATGCGCGTGCCGAGGGTCAGGCCCAGGCAGAGGCCGAACCAGGCGACCGTCTTCGGGGAGGGGGAGGGGTATTCGTCAAAGGCGCGCACCAGGGTGTAGATCAGCGCCGCCATGGCCACGGCGAAGGGGGCATCCTTCGCGTTCATGAACATGTGCCCGTAATAGAGCGGGCAGATGGCCAGGAGCCCCATGGCCGCCAGGCCGCCCACGGGGCCGCTCAGGCGCCGTCCGGTGCGCCACACGATTGCCAGCCCAGCGACTCCGAAGGCGCCGCCCAGCAGCCGTCGGACGTCGAACACGTCCACAGGCAGCATCTTGGCGATGCCGGCGGCCAGCATGTCAAAGCCGCCGCCGTAATAGTACAGATTGACGAAGGAGAATACGCGCTGATCGGTAAAGTCCGAGCCGAAATATTTCAGCAGGAGGTTACCGTATTGCGAGTGCGTGAAGTCATCCCAGCCAAGGCCATAATCCTTGAAGGTCAGCACTGCGACCGCGCCGACAGCGGCGAGGAACAGCAGGGCGACCGTATCGACGATGGTGTGCGGGGGAGACCGGTCAGAAACAGCTTTGCGCATGGAGACGAAATCCAACTCGAACGTGACGCATGAGCCCGGATAAACATGTCCGCCACGCGGCATACCATCGCCGCCTGTCGTTCACATAAACGTGAGGTAGCAGTGATTCCACGGGAGCAAGGGTTGATGCAAGAAAATTATGCATTGCAGTGCAGCGGAACGTCCTGGTTTGCCGTTGACCAGTGCAGTATTTACTTTGCCGCCTACTCCTTGTGCGGGGCTTGCATCAAAGTTAACACCACCTATGCGCGAGTTGTCCTTAAGACCTGGCCCTCTGAAACGAAAAAGGGCCGAAGCAGCATACGCCGCTTCGGCCCTTAGATCTATGGCTTGCGATGAAAATCAGACGGCCTTGCTATACAGCTCGGCCACATATTCCCAGTTCACCAGATGCTCAACGAACGCCTTCAGATAGTCGGGCCGCCGATTGCGATAGTCGATGTAATAAGAGTGCTCCCACACATCGACGCCCAGCAGCGGTGTGCCGCCGTGAACCAAGGGATTTTCGCCGTTGGGGGTCTTGGTCACCACCAGCTTGCCATCCTGGAGGGTGAGCCAGGCCCAACCCGAGCCAAACTGGCCGATCCCGGCAGCGACGAAATCTTCCTTGAACTTTTCGACCGACCCGAAATCCTCGACGAGCTTCTTTTCCAGCTCCCCGGGAACCGCGCCGCCGCCATTGGGCTTCAGCCAATGCCAGAAGTGGAGGTGGTTGAAATGCTGGCCAGCATTGTTGAACAGGCCTGCATTTTTGCCATACGACCCCTTGACGATCTCCTCGAGGGATTTCCCTTCGAATTCGGTTCCCTTTAGGAGATTGTTGCCATTATTGACATAAGCAAGGTGATGCTTGTCATGATGGTATTCGAGGGTTTCGCGCGACATATAAGGCGCGAGGGCGTCGTAGGAATATGGCAGGTCGGGCAGCGTGAAGGACATGAGGCGTCTCCGCGTTCGATCCGGCTGGGGAGTTCGGTGACGCGCGGCCGGCCCTGAGGGCCGCCGGGCAGCCCGAACTGCGCCCTAGATAGGGCGGGAGGAGAGGTCGGACAACCGAGTCGTGCCCGATTTCTTTGGACATGCGGCATTAAGGTTCCCGGCGGCGGCCGCGGAACCGGGCGTGGAGTGCAGATATGTGGCGGTTTCTGGTTGGTCTTGGCGGTTTCACGCTGGTGCTCGGTCTTCTGACGATCGTGTTCGGCAGTGTCATTTTCGTTTCGACGATCGGCAATGCCTTGATCTCGACCGGCGCAATCGGTTTCACCGGCGGCGCGCTGATCATAGCGGTGGCGCTGCTGCTGCGTGAGGTGGAGCGGCTCCGCACGCTGGTGGAGCAGGGCGGCAGCCTCGGCCGCCGGGTCGAGCTGGATCTGTCCGAGCGGCTGCTCTCCGAGCCGCCGGCGATCTCGGACGCGGCGCTGCTCGCAGTGTCCGAAGCCGTTGAGCCCCAAGCGTTTGCGGCGGATGTACCACCCCCGCCGCCGGCAGAGCCGCCGGCCCCCGCGCCGGTCGCGGCGGAACCGGCCCCGCCGCGGCGTCGGCCGCTGTCGTTTGCCGACCGTCTGCGGCCCGCGGAGCCCACCCCGCTCGCGCCGCCCGAGGTGGCGCCGGAGCCGTCTCCTGAGCCGGAGGTTCCGGTGGCAGAGCGCCGCGGCCGGATCCTGGGCCGCAGCGGCGAGCCCGAAGCCACCCTGCCGCTCCCCCGGCCCCGGTCGCTGCTGGACCGCATGTCGCTGGGGCGATCCGCACCCGAACGGCCGCCGCTGGAGCGTCCTGTGGCGGATCGCCCCGCTCCGGATCGCACGGCTCCCGAGCGCCCCGTGCCGGAGCGGGCGCCCCTGGAGCGCCCGGCCGCGGAGGCCCCGCCACCGGTGCCGCCCGCGCCAAGCCCTGACTTCACCGAATATGCGGAGCCGGAGCCCGCTGCGGCGCCGGCCGCCGGCCGGCCCTATGGCGCTCCGCCGCCGCGTCCGGCGCCCGAGCCCATGGTGCTGAAGTCAGGCATCGTCGGCGGCATGGCCTATACGCTGTATTCCGACGGCTCCATCCAGGCGGAACTGCCCGACGGTGTGGTGCGCTTCGCGTCCCTGATGGAACTGCGGGAGCACGTCTCCCGCGCCAATCCGCCGGCCTGAGGCACAAACAGATACGGGGTCGCCTGGGCGACCCCGTGCTTTGGCCTGACCGGCGATCCAGGATCGCCGGTCAGCTCAACCGCTCGCCGCGGCGCGGTGTCGTCCGCGAGCGGGATGACCCAAATCTCAGTCCCGGAACACCACGGTCTTGTGGCCGTTCAGGATCACCCGGTCCTGCAGATGCCAGGAGAGCGCCCGCGCCAGCACCCGACGTTCGATGTCCCGGCCCTTGCGCACCAAATCGTCGGGGCTGTCCTGGTGGCTGATGCGCTCCACATCCTGTTCGATGATCGGGCCTTCATCCAGATCCGAGGTGACGTAATGGGCGGTGGCGCCCATCAGCTTCACGCCGCGGGTATGGGCCTGGTGGTAGGGCTTGGCGCCCTTGAAGCCGGGCAGGAACGAATGGTGGATGTTGATGCAGCGGCCGGACAGCTTGGCCGTGAGCCCGTCCGACAGGACCTGCATGTAGCGCGCCAGCACCGCCACTTCCGCCCCCGAGTCCTGGAAGACGCGCCACACGTCGGCTTCCTGCTCCATCTTGCTGTCCTTGGTGACCGGCAGATGGTGGAAGGGGATGCCGTCGAAATCCAGATGGGCATAGGTGGACAGGGGATGGTTGGAGATGATGCCGACGATCTCCATGGGGATCTCGCCGATCCGCCAGCGATAGAGCAGGTCCGCCAGGCAATGGTCGAACTTCGACGCCAGCAGCAGGACCCGCCGCTTCTCGCCGCGGTTGCGCAGGGTCCAGCTCAGGCCGAAGGCGTGCGCGATGGCGCCGAAGGCTGCGCGGATCTCCGCCTCGTCCGCAGTGCCCTGAACCACATTGAACACCACCCGCATGAAGAAGCGGCCGCTCTCCGTATCGTCGAACTGCTGCGCTTCGAGGATGTTGCAGCCCTTCTCGAACAGGAAGGTGGAGACGCCGGCCACGATGCCGGGCCGGTTGGGGCAGGAGAGGGTGAGGATGAACTGCTGGGTGGGCGTGGTCATGCCTGAGGGTCCGCTTTGGAAGGGGCCGCCGCATCTTGGCGCCGCGGCCAGGGGGCGTGGCGTCAGATGCCGTCGATCCGCGATGAACACAAGGGAGCCGGAGACCCGCACAGCGGGAACGCGGTCCGGCCAGGGACAGAGTGACCCGCCAGCCGCGCCGCGCCGAGGTCAACCGGGCTCGGTGCCGTCCACGACAAGCCCGTGATGCAGCGCACCGGCGGCCAGGGCCCGCAGAAAGGCCGCCGCGAACGAACGGGCGACGGCGCAGCGATAGCGTGGTGCCGCATCGCTCTGCCAAAGGGTGACGCCGATGAACGCCATGGCGGTGGTCGCCGCATCGCCGGGCGCAAAGGCTGAGGGATCGAGATCCACGGTGCACAAGGTGGCGAGCGCCTCGCGCACCCGGTCGCCGCTGATCTCGAAGATCAGCAAGGCGTCGCTCTGCTCGGTGAGCGCCACCTGATCGCCCAGCGCGGCGGCCAGACGCGCCAGCAGGTCATCACCGCTCATGGTCTCGGCCACCGCCAGCCATCGGCCCGGACCGGTCCCGATGACGGTGAGACCGTCCAAGGCGACGGCCTTCGGCCCGGCGGGCAGGGGCGGCCCCAGTGCCGCGCCATGGGGCGTGATGCCCCGCCGCGCCACGATGGTGGCGGCGGCCGTGTGGGCGATCAGGCGGGCGGTGACGCCCGGGTCGCCGTCCATCCGGCCATGGCGCCCGGCGGGCAGCAAGCGGGTGACGGGGAGATGGTTCAACAGATCAGCCACGCAGCCGCTCCCCCTTCGGATCCACGAATGCGGGATCGCAGATTTCCACTTCGATGTCCTCTCCGCGCACCGGATCATAGGCGCGCACTCGCTCGCCATGGCGCTCGGTGCCCCGTTGGATCAGCCCCAGGCCGATCCAGTGGCCCAGCGTGGGCGAGAAGATCGCGGCGGTCATGTAGCCTTCGTCATGCTCCACGGTCCCGGGCTTGCCGAGGCCGAGGAAATGGGCGCCCGCCCGGATCCGCTTGGTGGTGTCCACCGGCTTGAAGCCGGCCAGGATCGGGCGATCCGGTTCGAGCATGGCCGGCCGTTGCGACAGGACCCGGCCGATATAGTCCTTCTTGGTGGAGGCCATGCGCCCGAGGCCGAGGTCGCGGGCCGTGGTCTGCCCATTCAACTCGCTGCCGGAGACGTGGCCCTTTTCGACCCGCATCACCGCCAGGGCTTCGGTGCCGTAGGGGGTGATGCCGAACGGGGCCCCCGCCGCCATCAGCGCGCGGGTCAGCGCCTCGCCGTGGCGGGCGGGCACCGCGATCTCATAGCCCAGTTCGCCGGCGAAGGAGAGGCGGAAGACGCGGGCTTTGACGCCGCCCATCACCGTTCCCGGCACCGCGCCCATATAGGGCAGGCCGGCGTTGGAAACGTCGAGCGGGGCATCCACCACCTTCGCCAGCACCTCGCGGGAGCGGGGGCCGGAGATGGAGATCTGCGCCCATTGCTCGCTCACCGAGGCCAGTTGCACATCCAGCTCCGGCCACAGCACCTGGAGGCAGAATTCCAGATGCTGATACACTTTGGCCGCATTGGCGGTGGTGGTGGTCATGATGAAGTGGTGCTCGCCGAGGCGGGCCGTGGTGCCGTCATCCATCACCATGCCGTCTTCGCGCAGCATCACGCCGTAGCGCGCCTTGCCCACCGCCAGGGTGGAGAAGGTGTTGATATAGACCCGGTCGAGGAACGCGCCCGCATCCGGCCCCTGCACATCGATCTTGCCGAAGGTGGAGACATCGATCAGACCCACGGCTGATTGCGTCGCCTTCACTTCGCGCACCACGCTTTCCAGCCAGTCGGTCTCGCCCTGTTGCGGGAAGTATTGCGCCCGCAGCCATTGGCCGGCTTCCACGAACACCGCACCCAGCTCCTGCGCCCAGGCATGGGTCGGGGTGGGGCGGGTGGGGCGGAAGTCCTTGCCCCGATGGTGCCCGGCGATGGCGCCGATGGCCACCGGGCTATAGGGCGGGCGGAACAAGGTGGTGCCGGTGGCGCCGATGCCCTGACCGGTCAGCTCCGCCATGATGGCAAGGCCCGCCATGTTGGAGTTCTTGCCCTGGTCGGTGGCCATGCCCAGCGTGGTGTAGCGCTTCAGCAGTTCCACCGAGCGGTAGCCCTCCCGGTGGGCGAGGGTGACATCCTTCACGGTGACGTCGTTCTGGAAGTCCACGAAGGCGAGCCCGCGCGTTCCGGTCACATGCCAGAAGGCGGAGATGCCGGTGGGCGTGTCGGACGCCTTGGGCGCCGGCGCGGACACGGCGGTGAAGCCGGCATCCGTTGCGGCCTTGGCGCCGGCCTCCGCGCCGTCGCGCAGGGCATCGGCGAGGGAGAAGCGCCCTGCGGCGGCGCCGGCCACGGACAGGCCGGGCGGCGGCGTGCCGGGCAGGAAGGCGGCGAGACCCTCGTCAAAGGTTGGGCGACTGCCGAAGTGGCTGGTGAGATGCAGGTTGGGGGTCGAGCCGCCGGAGATGGCGAGTACCTCCGCCGGAAGGGTCTCCTCGCGCCCGGTGGTCCGCACGATCACCGAAGACAGCACCTTGCCGGAGGTGGCCACCACCTCGGCGCCCAGCATCAGGCGCGTGCCGCGAGCCTTGGCCCGCGCTGCCAGGGCCGGATCCACTGCGGCGCGGACATCGACGATGGTCGAGAGCGGGACGCCGATCTCTGCCGCATCCAGGGCGGCCGACCAGGCATAGTCATTGTTGGCGAACAGCATGGTGCTGGCGCCCGGCGCCACGCCATAGCGCACCGCATACGTGCGCAGAGCCTGCGCCGACATCACGCCCGGCCGGTCATTGCCGCCGAACACGATGGGGCGGTCGAAGGCGCCCGCCGCCAGCACCGCCCGCTTGGCGATGATCTTCCAATAGCGTTGGCGCGGGGCGAACGGCGTCGGCAGGGCCAGATGGTCGCCCACCCGTTCCAGCGCCGCATAGGTGCCGCCGTCATAGACCCCGAACACCGTGGTGCGGGTCATGATGCGCACGTTGGGCAGGCCGTCCAGTTCCGCTTTGGCCTTGGCCACATAGTCGCTGGCGGGCGCATTATCGATGGCGTCCCGCTCGCTGAGCAGACGCCCGCCCAGCGTGAAGTCCTCATCCGCCAGGATCACCCGCGCGCCGGAGCGCGCCGCGTTCAGCGCGGCGGTGAGGCCGGCGGCGCCGGCGCCGATCACCAGCACGTCGCAGAAGGCGTGGGCCTTCTCATAGGTGTCCGGATCATCGCCTTCCGCGGCCCGGCCGAGGCCGGCGGCACGGCGGATGATCGGCTCGTACAGCTTCTCCCAGAAGGCCGCCGGCCACATGAAGGTCTTGTAGTAGAAGCCGGCGCCCAGCAGCGGCGACAGGGCGCCGTTGATGGACAGGACATCGACGTCCAGCGAGGGCCAGCGGTTCTGGCTTTGCGCCACCAGGCCGTCGAACAGTTCCACCGTGGTGGCGCGGGTGTTGGGCTCGCGGCGCTTGCCGGCGCGCAGTTCCACCAGCGCGTTCGGCTCCTCGGAGCCGGCGGCGAAGATGCCGCGCGGGCGGTGATATTTGAACGAGCGGCCCACCAGCCGCACGTTGTTGGCGAGCAGAGCCGAGGCCAGCGTATCGCCCGCAAAGCCCTGATAGGCCTTGCCGTCGAAGGTGAAGCTGAGCGGGCGCGACCGGTCGATGCGGCCGCCGGAGGGCAGGCGGCTCATGACGCCACCGCCCGCGCCGGCGCGGCGCTGGTGATCGCATGGGTGCGGGTATCGCGGGCGACCACCAGCCAGGAGCGGCAGCCGGCGCCGTGATACCAATATTCCTGATGGGCACCGGCGGGATTGTCGCGCAGGTAGACATAATCGTGGAAGGCGTCTTCCGCGCCGGCGGCGGCGGGATCGGGCCGGGTCACCGTGGCATCGCCGAGATAGGCGAATTCCTGGGCGTCGCGGAGCCCGCAATAGGGACAGGGAATGCGCATGATGCGAGCCTTTAGTGAAGGTTCGGCTGAGCGCCGACCCCCTTCTCGTCGATGAGATGTCCGGTGCGGAAGCGATCGAGCCGCATGGCGGCGTTGAAGGCGTGAGGGGCGTCCTTGGCCAGCGTCCAGGCAAAGCACCAGCCGGAGGCCGGGGTCGCCTTGAAGCCGCCGTAGCACCAGCCGGCATTGAGATAGAGGCCGGGAATCGGCGTCTTGTCGATGATGGGCGAGCCGTCCATGGACATGTCCATGATGCCGCCCCAGGAGCGCAGCATGCGCACCCGGCCGATGCGCGGCATGAGCGCCATGCCGCTCTCGCAGACATCTTCCACCACCGGGAGATTGCCGCGCTGGGCGTAGGAATTATAGCCGTCGATGTCGCCGCCAAAGACGAGGCCGCCCTTGTCCGACTGGCTGATATAGAAATGTCCGGCGCCGAAGGTGACGACACCATCGATCAGCGGCTTCAGCCCTTCCGAGACGAAGGCCTGCAGCACATGGCTCTCGATCGGCAGGCGCATGTCCAGCAGCTTGGTCAGGCGCGAGGTGGAGCCCGCCACCGCCAGGCCCACCTTGCCGGCACGGATCGGGCCGCGATTGGTCTCCACCCCCACCACCGCGCCTTGCGGGTCGCGGATGAAGCCGGTGACTTCGCAATTCTGCACGATGTCCACGCCCAGCTGGTCGGCGGCGCGGGCATAGCCCCACACCACCGCGTCATGGCGGGCGGTGCCGCCCCGCCGCTGGAGCAGGCCGCCCTTGATGGGAAAGCGCGCGTTGGCGAAATCCATGAACGGATACATGGCCCGCACGCCGTCCTGGTCGAGCAGCTCCGAGTCGGCGCCGTTCATGCGCATGGCGTTGGCGCGCCGGGCATAGGCATCGCGCTGGGCGTCGGAATGATAGAGGTTCAGCACGCCGCGCTGGCTGACCATGGAATTGTAATTGACGTCCTGCTCCAGCCCTTCCCACAGCTTCATGGACCATTCGTAGAACGGCTCATTGCCCGGCAGCAGGTAATTGGAGCGGATGATGGTGGTGTTGCGCCCGGCATTGCCGGAGCCGATCCAGCCCTTCTCCAGCACCGCCACATTGGTGATCCCGTGTTCCTTGGCGAGATAATATGCGGTGGCGAGGCCGTGGCCGCCGCCGCCGACGATGATGGCATCATAGGCGGGCTTGGGCGCGGCGTCGCGCCAGGCGGGCTTCCAGCTCTTTTGCCCGGTGAGGGCGTTGGCCAGCAGGCTGAGGACGGAATAGCGCATCTTCGATCCCGATGAGGGCGCCGGGACCACCTGAACCGGTGCGGCGCCGCTGTTGGTTATGGATCGCCCATCCGGCCCGTGTCATCATGACTGGAAGCGACGCTTTTTTGCCTTGAGGCGACATTGGTCGGAGGAAACGTGTCCAATCCCGTGCCCTCAGGTCCCACGAAGACCTATGGCTTTCTCTTGCTCCCCGACTTTGCGCTGATGACCTATGCCTCCGCCATCGAGCCGCTGCGCGCGGCGAACGTGCTGTCGGGCCGCGAACTCTATTCCTGGAAGCATGTGTCCACCGACGGGCAGGCGGTGCGGGCGTCCAACGGGGTGGGCATCGTGGCCGATCACAAGATCGGCGATGCCATGGCACTCGATGCGCTGGTGGTGTGTGCCGGCGGCAATCCCACCCGCTTCCGGCATCGGCCCACCTTCACCTTCCTGCGCAAGCTGGCCCATGACGGGGTGATGCTGGCGGGCCTCTCCGGCGGGCCCTATGCGCTGGCGCGCGCTGGCGTTCTGGCCGGGCACCGCTGCACGGTGCATTGGGAGCATCTGCCGGCCTTCACCGAGGAATTCCCCGATCTGGAGGTGACGCGCACCCTCTATGAGATCGACCGCGACCGCGTCACCTGTGCCGGCGGCATCGCCACCCTGGACATGATGGCGGACCTGATCGCCCGCGATCACGGCCCGGCTTTGGCCAATGCAGTGTCGGAATGGTTCCTGCGCACCCAGACCCGCCCGGCCTCCGGCTCCCAGCGCATGGCGCCGCGCGAGCGGTTCGGCATCGGCAATGCCAAGGTGCTGGCAGTCCTCGCCGAGATGGAAGCGCGGCTGGAGGAGCCCGCCTCCCGCGACGACCTGGCGGCGCTGGCCGGCATCTCCGTGCGCCAGTTGGAGCGACTGTTCGCGGACCATCTGGGCGAGACCCTGGGGGCGCATTATCTCGCCGTGCGGCTGGATCGCGCCCGCGCGCTGCTCAAGCAGACGGCCCTGCCGGTGGCGCAGGTGGCCATGGCCTGCGGCTTCGTCTCCACCAGCCATTTCTCCCGCGCCTACAAGGCCCGGTTCGGCAGCCCGCCGAAGGGGGAGCGGGAGCCCATGTCCTCCGGCGCCACCGGCATGTAGCGGCAGCCGACGGCTTCTCGCGCCTTCTGCTTGGCAGTCCCTTGGTACCGGGTTAGCGTTCCGTTGCGGAGGCTGGCGTCTTGATGCCAGCGGCCCGCGCAACGAAGCAACCGACCGCACGCGCGACCTGTCTCGGCTGGGTGAGTGCCGGGGCCGTGTCGCCCGCGACAAGCGGCGGACACAGGGAGTGGGACATGCTCAGCAGACGAGGGTTTGTATCCTGCGCGGTCTGCGCAGCGGTGGGGATCGTGGCATCCGGCGTGGATGCGGTGGCGCAGACGCCAGGGGTCGTGCGCACCGTCATCCAGAAGACCGAATATCCCGGCGACAAATATGTCTGCATCCTGATGACGGCGGAGTTCGATGCCGGCCTGAAGGTGGCGCGCCATACCCATCCCGGCGTTGAATCCACCGTTCTGGTGGCGGGCGGCGGCACGCTGTCGGTGAAGGGGCAGCCGGACCGGGTGATGACCGCCGGGGAGGGCTTCCAGATCCCGCCCGAAGTGCCCCACGCCTTCCAGGTGGGCGGCGAAAAGGTGCGCCTCGCCATCACTTATATCGTGGAGAAGGACAAGCCGCTGTCCTCGCCCGCGCCAGAATAGCAGCCAAACAAAAGCCCCGGCATCTCGCGATGCCGGGGCTAGAACTGGGATGATCGGCGACCTCAGATGTCCAGCGTGTTGTCCCGCTCCCATTGGGTGAGATGCCGGGAATAAGCGTTCCATTCCTCGGTCTTCAGCTTGAGATAGCCATCCACCAGCGGCGCGCCGAGCGCCTCCTTCAGCACCTTGGACTTCTCCAGGGCGCGCAGGGCATCCAGCATGTTCAGCGGCAGGCGCTTGGCGCCCTTCACCGTGTGGCCCTCGGTGTACATGTTGATGTCGAGGCGCTTGCCGGGATCGCGCTTGTTGGCGATGCCGTCCAGCCCCGCCGCCAGCACGCCGGCCTGGAGCAGATAGGGGTTGGCCGCGCCATCCGCGAGGCGGAACTCGAACCGGCCCGCGTCGGGGATGCGGATCATGTGGGTGCGGTTGTTGCCGGTATAGGTCACCGTATTGGGCGCCCAGGTGGCTCCCGAAATGGTGCGCGGGGCATTGATGCGCTTGTAGGAATTCACCGTCGGATTGGTGAGCGCGCACAGCGCATCTGCATTGTGGATCAGGCCGCCGATGAAGGCATAGCCCAGATCCGAAACGCCCAGCTCGCCCTTGGGATCGGAGAAGGCATTCTTGCCCTTCTGCCACATGGACACATGCACGTGGCAGCCCGAGCCGGTCAGGTCGATAAAGGGCTTGGGCATGAAGGTGGCGCGCAGGCCGTGCTTCTCGGCGATGCTCTTCACCATATATTTGAAGAACACATGCCGGTCGGCGGTCAGCAGCGCATTGTCATAGTTCCAGTTCATCTCGAACTGGCCGTTGGCATCTTCATGGTCGTTCTGGTAGGCGCCCCAGCCCAAGGTGAGCATGGCGTCGCAGATTTCCTTGATGACGCCGTACTGGCGCATCAAAGCCGACTGGTCGTAGCAGGGCTTCACCGCCCGGTCGGCCCCGTCATGGATGGCGGAGCCGTCAGCGGTGGTGAGGAAGTATTCGCACTCCACGCCGCTCTTCATCTCGTAGCCAAGAGCTTCCGCCCGGGCGAGCTGCGTCTTCAGCACCGTGCGCGGGGCCTGCGCCACCAGCTGGCCGTCCATCACCAGATCGCTGGCCAGCCAGCCCACTTCCGGATTCCAGGGCAGCTGGATCAGGGACGAGGGATCCGGCACCGCGAACAGGTCCGGATCGGCCGGGCTCATGTCCAGCCAGGTGGCAAAGCCGGCGAAGCCCGCGCCATTCTTCTGCATCTCGGCGATGGCCGAGGCCGGCACCAGCTTGGCGCGCAGGCCGCCGAACAGGTCCACGTAGGAAATGAGGAAATACTTGATGCCGCGCTCCTGCGCGAGCGCTTCGAGATCGGCTGCGACCGCGGCAGAGCGGCCTTCCGTGTCCTTCACCTGTTTCGGCGAGCGGGCCATGTGTCTGTTCCCTGGAAAGGTTGTCTGTCTGGAAGCGGCTTATGCAAAGCCCGCGCCGCTCTCGGCGATGCGGGTGGGGTGGGCGGTCAGTAGGCGCCGCCCTTGCCCGGTATCCATTCGGTGCCGGCCAGCGGCACGCCAGCCATGGCCGCCGCTTCGATGGTGAGGGCCACCAGGTCTTCCGGCTCGAGATTGTGCACATGGCTCTTGCCGCAGGCGCGGGCGATGGTCTGCGCCTCAAGTGTGAGCACGGCGAGATAATTGGCCAGCCGGCGCCCGGCCTTCACCGGATCGAGGCGGGCGGACAGCAGCGGGTCCTGGGTGGTGATGCCCGCCGGGTCGCGGCCCTCGTGCCAATCGTCATAAGCGCCGGCGGTGGTGCCAAGCGCCTGATATTCCGCCTCATAAGCCGGGTCATTGTCGCCCAGCGCCACCAGCGCGGCCGTGCCGATGGAGACGGCGTCCGCGCCCAACGCCAGGGCTTTCGCCACATCGGCGCCGTTGCGGATGCCGCCGGAGACGATGAGCTGCACCTTGCGGTGCATGCCCAGGTCCTGGAGTGCCTGAACCGCAGGGCGGATGGCGGCGAGGATGGGCAGGCCCACATGCTCGATGAACACGTCCTGGGTGGCGGCGGTGCCGCCCTGCATGCCGTCCAGCACCACCACGTCGGCGCCGGACTTCACCGCCAGCGAGATGTCGTAATAGGGCCGCGAGGCGCCCACTTTCACATAGATGGGCTTTTCCCAGTCGGTCAGCTCGCGCAGTTCCTCGATCTTGATCTCCAGATCATCAGGGCCGGTCCAGTCGGGATGGCGGCAGGCGGAGCGTTGGTCGATGCCGGCGGGCAGGGTGCGCATGCCGGCGACGCGCTCGGTGATCTTCTGGCCCAGCAGCATGCCGCCGCCGCCGGGCTTGGCGCCCTGGCCGATGACGATCTCGATGGCATCCGCTTTACGCAGATCATCCGGGTTCATGCCGTAGCGCGACGGCAGATACTGATAGACCAGGGTCTGCGAGCTCTGGCGCTCTTCCTGGGTCATCCCGCCATCACCCGTGGTGGTGGAGGTGCCCATGGCGGTGGCGCCGCGCCCCAGCGCTTCCTTCGCATTGGCGGAGAGCGAGCCGAAGCTCATGCCGGCGATGGTGATGGGGATCTTCAGATGGATCGGCTTCTTGGCGAAGCGCGCGCCCAGCACCACGTCGGTGCCGCACTTCTCCCGATAGCCTTCCAGCGGATAGCGCGAGACCGAGGCGCCGAGGAACAGCAAGTCGTCGAAGTGGGGCAGCTTGCGCTTGGTGCCGGCGCCGCGAATGTCGTAGATGCCGGTGGAGGCCGCACGGCGGATCTCGGAGAGGGTGTGCGGATCGAAGGTCGAAGAAAAGCGCGGCAGGGTGCGGGGCACGTTGTTGTGCGTGGTCATGATGTTCGGCCCCTCAGTAGGCATCGACATTGTCGATGTGGAAATGATAGAGGCGCCGGGCCGAGCCGTAGCGCTTGAACTCCGACACGTCGACAGTGCCAGCGAGGCCCGCCGCGGCGAGCTTCTCCGCCAGCAGCGCCTTGTGCTCGTCGCGCAGCTCCTTCTCGATGCAGTCGGCGCCGAGGCTTTTGACCGAGCCGCGCACGAAGAGCTTGGCCTCATAGAGGCTGTCGCCCAGAGCATCGCCCGCATCACCGAACACGATGAGGTTTCCGGCCTGGCCCATGAACGCGCTCATGTGGCCGATGGAGCCCTTCACGATGATGTCGATGCCCTTCATGGAGATGCCGCAGCGGGCGGAGGCATTGCCGTCGATCAGCAGCATGCCGCCATGGGCGGTGGCGCCGGCCGCCTGGCTGGCATCGCCCTTCACATGCACGAAGCCGCTCATCATGTTCTCGGCCACGCCCACACCGGCATTGCCGTGGATGGTGACGCGGGCCTGCTGGTTCATGCCGGCGCAATAATAGCCGACGTGCCCGGCCACATCGACCTCCAGCGGCGCGTTGATGCCCACCGCCACCGCATGGCGGCCGTTGGGATTGAGCACGTTCCAGCGGCGGGCGTTGGTCCCGCCGGCGGTCTTGTGCAAGGCCGCGTTCAGCTCGCGCAGCGGCGCCTCGGCAAGGTCGAAGGTGATGTCGGTGGCAAGCGTGGTCATGCGGCGCGGTCCCAGAAATAGACGGTGGCGGGCTCGGGCTCGAACACCCGGGCATTTTCGATGCCGGGCAGGTCCACGAGGGCGCGGTATTCCGAGCCGAACGCCACATATTGATCGGTCTCGGCCATCACCGCCGGCTTGCAGGCGATGGGATCGCGCAGCACGCCGAAGCCGCTCTCGGTGCCGACCACGAAGGTGTAGAAGCCGTCGAGATCATTGAGACCGGCTTCCAGCGCCTGCCCCAGCGATGCGCCCTGGCGCATGCGCCAGGTGAGATAGCCGGCGGCCACTTCGCTGTCGTTCTCGGTGGCGAAGGTCAGACCCTCGCGCTTCAGTGTACGGCGCAGGTCGTTGTGGTTGGACAGCGAGCCATTGTGCACCAGGCACTGGTCGGCCCCGGTGGAGAAGGGGTGGGCACCGGCGGTGGTCACCGCGCTTTCGGTCGCCATGCGCGTATGCCCGATGCCGTGGGTGCCGCTCATGCCGGCAAGGCCGAAGCGGCTGGCCACGTCGCTGGGCAGGCCCACTTCCTTGAAGATCTCCATGCGGGCGCCCGAGCCCACCACGGCCACCTCCGGATGGTGGCTGGCCAGCGCCGCGCGCACCGCCGCCTCTGCGGCAGCGGGGATTTCGATCACCGCGTGGGTGGAGCGCACCGCAAGAGCGGGCGTGCCGCCGGCAATGACCGACAGGCTGCGGGCGAGGCCCGCGAAATCATAGCCCTCGGTGGCCCGCAGCGAGAGCTTCACATGGTCCGCCTTGCCGGCGCCATAGACCACGAAGCCGGCGCTATCCGGCCCGCGATCGGTCATCACGCCCAGCATGGAGGCGAGCATCTGCCCGAGCTGGGGCTCCAGCGCGGGGTCTTTCAGGAATATGCCGACAATGCCGCACATGGCGCCTCTCCGTTGCCCCGAAGGGCCATGGCGATGTGGTACTCCCCGCCTGGGCCTGCCGTCAATTGCGGGAATATAATTTTCTTAAGGAGAAAACTTTCCGGCTATCGCGGATCCCGGCTGTAGACGATCACCGAGAGATAGGTCATGGGCCGCACCACCAGATCCTCCGGCCCATGGGCCGATCCGGAATCGAACATCAGCGAATCCCCCGGCCGCAGATGGTAGGTGCGATCGCCGTGGCGATAGATAACCTCGCCGCTGAGCATGAAGAGGAACTCTACCCCCGCATGGCGAAAGCCGGTGTAGGGCACCGCTTCTTCGGTCAGGGTGATGAGATAGGGCTCGACCACGATGTCGCCGCCGAGGCCGTGCCCCAGCAGTTCATATTGATGGCCGACCTTGGTGCCCCGCCGCTCGATCACCACCCCCTGGCCGGCGCGCACATAAGAGCAATCCCGCCGTTCCTCGAAGGTCGAAAACAAAGCGGTGATCGGCACGTTGAGCGCCCGCGCCACCGCCTGCAGTGTGGAGAGGGACGGGGAGATCTGCCCGTTCTCGATCTTCGACAGCATGCCCACGGAGATGCCGGCGGCGCTGGCCAGATCCGACACGGTGAGATCCAGCTGCCGGCGCACGGCGCGCACCTGGACGCCCAGCGCCTGCTCCAGGGTTGCCGCGCTGGCGGCGGGTGCGCCGGAGCCGGTGGCAAGGTCCGTAGGGTCGGTGGCGGGTCCATGCGCGGCCGTGGCAGGGTTCGCCCCTGGGGCCGTGACGGGCGGACCTTCGGGATCGGCCGGGCCGCTGCTGGCGCGCGCCTTGCCGACGCCGGCAGCCGGCTTGCCGCCGCTGACGCCCTGTGCCTTTGTCCTGCGTTCACTCATCGGCCCTGCCGCCCTCTGGAGACCGTCTCCGGCGTGCCCCACCCCGCGGATCCGATCAAGCAAAAACCGCTGAAATCCCCGCGCGATGCCGTCTGGCGCCGGTGCTGGGCACCCGAGGACGGTTCGACGGATCCGCGCCCGAGGCAATGGGGTCCAGTCCTCGGTGACCCTGCACCATGAGGCTCCCGCGTGAGGCTATCCACAGGGCGGGGGCGAAGCTGTGAGCGGGCTATGGACAGCCCCCGGTGAACTGACTATACACACGCCGCTCCCTAGCAGTTTCGAAACCGCTGGCGACGCCCAGGTAGCTCAGTTGGTAGAGCATGCGACTGAAAATCGCAGTGTCGGTGGTTCGATTCCGCCCCTGGGCACCAAATTCTCTATAAATCAATGAGTTGGACGGATTTTTCCCGCTGTTGGACGAGATCAATCCACAGCGTCTATGCGTCGAAGAACATTCTCGGCGAGTCGGCGCTGGCTGGCCCCTCTAGTGTACCGATCCACTTCCTTGCTGGTTGAATGCCCGGTGATCGACATGATCTCTCGGTCAGTACAGCCCAGCATGGCAAGGCGAGCGGCGGAAGCCTTGCGAAGCCCATGGGCAGAGCACTGCTTCAGCTCTGCCTCATCGCATCGCTTTCGAAACCAGTTGCCGAAGCCATCCGCAGTGAACGGGTTTCCGAACTCGGTCACGAGGAAGGTCATGTCGCCCGTCGGGCTGGCATCGATGATGCGGGCCAAGGCGGGTATCACCGGGATCTCCAGTCGAACCGGGTTCCGATTGCGATTCTTGAACTGGGTGAAGCGCAGCCACCCGTCTTTCACGTGCTGACGTCCGAAGGTGACGATGTCCGATCGGCGTTGGCCCGTATAAAGCAGGATGGCAAGCGCCAGGCGGGCTTTCGTCCCAACCTCATGACGCCGTTCGAATTGCTCGATCTCATCCAGAGACCACGCGTGGAAGCCCTGGGCGCTGCCACGCAGGAATTTTACATCGCGTGCTGGGTTGATGGTGACACCGGAGATCTCCGCTTCGACGGCCCACGAGAACACGCCTCGGAAGTATTTGATGCGCGAGTTTGCGGCCTCAGGCGCGTGTACCTTCCTGTCGCGCAGCACCTTGATGGCCTTCGTCGATATGTCGCCGATCGGGAAGTTGGCGAAGACCTCCTTTGAGCCGGGAGCGATCGGCTCCCGCAAGCAATGCTCGATCACCATCCGCCGCACCCTCTGGTGGCGAGGGTCGAGAAGGCGGAAGACGGGCGAGGCGAGGTACTGGTCGCATAGCCAGCGCAGTGTCCCTGTCTGGGTCGGCAGGATCACCTTCTGCGGCCGGGCTGACGCCTGAGCGATCACCGCCTGCTCGCCGGCGATAGCCTCGGAAAATTCCGGTGATGCAGGATCATCTGGTAGCCGCAGCTTTGAGCGACCCGGTGGCCGGTAATAATACCGCACCCTTCCATAGCGATCCGTGTCCTTGTGGACGTATTTGGGCAGTTTCATGCCTGATGCTCCGATGTCTCAGGCGCGCACATCGAGGAAAGGGTTGGCGCGTCCGTCCTTATCGGGAAGGGCATCGAAGGCGACGTCAATACGGGCTCGATCCCAAACGGTTCGGCTATTGACAAGCTTCGGTTTTGGCATTCGGCCGTCTGAAACCAACTCGTCGAACAGGGTCGGCGAGATCCCGATGTAGGCAGCGGCCTCGGCACGCGAGAGCCCGCGCGGGGGCAGGGAGCGAGGCAAGATCTCCGGTCGTTGCACCTCTGGTCGATGCGCGTGAGCTTCGCCCATGGCTACAGGGTCTCCGTGGTGGTAGCGGTTGCAGTGGCGGCTTCGGCGCTTGCACAATAGCGGGCGTCAACCATGACCCACCTCCTTCAGTGCCGCGTCGCGGGCGGCATTCAGTTCGGCCATGGCGGCGTCACTGCCGCCGGCGTCGGGATGGCGGTCGCGGGCGAGCCGTCGGTGGCGTTCGCTGATCTCGTCCGCGTTCGGATGATGGCCGGTGCTGAACTGCATCACCTCGCGCCACGGGCGGGTCGAGCTCGGCGGCGCCAGCGCGGGCGTGAAGCCGCGGAAGGTCGCCCGCACCAGCGCCAGCGTGCCGTGCCGCAGCTCGACGCGCCGCGCTTCCAGCACATGGTGGATAGCTTGCAAGTTCGCCTCGACCGTCGTGTAGCGATCGACCGGGATGCACCGCTGCTCGCCGTCCCAGAGGAACCAGGCTGCGACGCCGGGGTCGCCCGGCCGCTGCGCACCCAAGGTGACGTTCGATGACAGGATGATCCCCGTCACCGCACGGCCGCTGTCGGCGCCGAAGAGGCGCAGGCTGTCCTGCACGTTCTTCAGCGCCTGCGGGAGCGATGTCTTGAAGCGGCCGGCTTCGCGGCCTTTGGAGCGGGGCCAGCCGTCTGGCCATGACAGTGGATAGGCCGTGGTCATGCTCCGCTCCTGTGCGCCAGTCCGGCGGAATTGCGCGCGTCCCGGACGACGGCGGTCATCGCGCGGACGATGAAGTCCTCAGGCTGTTTCAGGTCGCGCAGCGTCTTGCTCAGCGCGTAGAGGTTGTCGGCCACGCGCAGCGGGCTGAGGCCGTGCTGCTGCCACCAGGCTTCTTCGCCGTGCCGATGTTGTGCCTCGGTGGCTTCTGTGTGCAGCAGGTGCGCGAGCGGGACTGTCCACCGATCATCCGGCTTCGCGGCACCCGGATTGACCTTGCCGTGCTCCGCATCCGAGAAGCGGATGTGCGCGGCATCAACACCGCCGACCTGGCCGGAGATCAGGCACGGCAGCTTGCGGATCAGCGCAAGGTGCGCGGGATCCTGCTGTCGTCCGCGGGCCCGCTTCGGCCGCCTCGACTTGGCCGGCGGGTCCAGGCGCTGGCGCAGCGGGCCCCAGCCGTCGATGGGCTCGAACTTGGCCATCATGCCAGTGCCTCCCATTCCGCGCGGTTCGCCGCCCTCAGCAGCACGTCGCCGTGGCACGGCGTGCCCAGAGCGCGGCTGGCCTGCTGGAGCTTGAAGCCCTTCAGCCTGGACAGGCGCATCCGGCGAGGAGCTTCAGGCATGGGGAACCTCCGCAGCCCCCGCGGCGCGGTTGGCTTGGGCGGCCTGCTCGCAGACCCAGACGTCAGGTTGGAAGAATCCCTCCATTCCCATGCATGGGATCAGCCGCAGTGGGAAGGCGTTGCGCAGCACGAAGCGGTAGTTGCCTAAGCGCTCGACGATGTGGACAATTCGGTCCAGGCCGAAGAGCAGTTCGCCGCGTGCGATCGGGAGCTTCATGCTGCCTCCTCGACGGCGTTGTGGTCCTGCAGCCAGGCCCAGACCCGGCGGGTGCGCGCCAGGTCATCGGCGGCGGCGTGGCCCCCCTCGCGCGGCGGCTCGCCCAGCAGGATCGAGCAGGCCTCGTCGAGCGATGGCCACTTGAAGCCGCCGTCATCGAAAACGGACGGGATGCGGCAGAACGGCGTCGCCAGCTTCATGGTGTCGTGGAAGGTCAGGCCCGGCCGGGTCCAGAGCTTGGAGGACTTGCCGCGCCGCAGAAGGATGCTGGTGATCACATCGCGGTCGAAGTCGATGCCGTGCCCCACCACGCATTCCGCCTGGGCGGCGAGCCAGCACAGCACGGACAGCACGGCAACCTCCGGAACGCCGTGCATGGCGGCCTCCCGCGATGACACGCCGTGGACCTTCTCCGCGCCGATCCTGATCTTGCGGCCTTCGGCGCGGATCGGGAGATGGAAGTCCTGATCCCTGCGGCCGGGCACCGTCAGCACGGCGGCGATGGACACGCACCAGGGCTGCGAGGGGTCATCCAGCGGCAGATCCCGCTTCAGCAGGTCGGACGTCTCGCAGTCCACGAAGAGGATCGCGGTCATGCGGTTCCTCCGAGGTGCTGCTCGACCAGGCCATCGACGAGATCCGCGATCTCCGCCGCGGGAATGGCGCCAGCGATCCGCTGCTCATGAAGCGCGAAGATCGATTGCACCACAGCCACATCGGCCGGGCCCGGTTTCCCGCCCAGGCTGGCGATGATCGCCTCTCCGGCCTTCTGGCCGAAGTTGGTCAGGCTGACGCCCTTGGTCGCCCGGGCCAGGGCCAGGGAGTAGCTGCGGAACATCTCGGCCGACATGGAAGGGTTGGAGGACGGGATCACGTCGGGCTGGGGGGGTGATGGCCGCGATGCGTTCCCGTCCTCCGTCTCGCCGGGGGCGGCCGGCGAGATCTCGGAATCTGTGACGGGTTCCTCTCCACCCGCCGAAGTCGCGCCAGGATCCGCTGGCGTTTGCGCGCTTCCCTTGTCCTGGCCAGTGGTCTCCCGGCTCGCGCCGGCATTGGCATGCTCCTTCACATGGTCGCCTCCACCGCTGGAGGCTGCCGGCGCGATATTGGCGGCGCGGCCGGCGAAACTGTCCCGCACGCCTTCGGGCGTCCCGGCAGGGTCGGCCTTGCGCTGGCGGGGCGCCGCGCCGGCCTCACCCCGCCCGACCGTCTCCAGTTCACGCTGGACCTTGTCCATCGAGAAGCCTGTGTTGAGGCCGGGGGACGGGAGGGCGCCAGGTGTCTGCGATTGCTGGAGGCGCGCCGCGAGGCCGCCACCGTCCGACCCGCCGATCGTGGTGGCGCGGCGGGCCCGGGCATCTTCCGCCAGGGTGTCCATCTCGTCGTCGGTAATGACGCCGAGCATGATCGACGGCTTGTGCGCCCGGGCCCATTCCCGGGCGCCGCGATAGCGGAGCATCCGTTTGAACGCGCCGACGCGCCATGGGCTCTTGTCGCCGGACGTTTTCCATGTGCCCACACTGCCGTCGACCACCAGAGCCTGGGTGTTGCCTGGGAGACGTCCGCTGACGCGAACGGCCAGCGCATCGCCTTGGCCCTCCGGCCCGATGTCGCAGCTTTCGGTTTTCGCGTCCCACGTGCCGAATGCGAAGCTCAGCTCGACGCCCAGCTTGGCATCGAGAGCGGCTGCGACGAGCTTCCCCTCGAACATCAGCCGGCCACGCACCACGGAGCAGCTCTGCGCCACCAGGAAGGGATCGAACCCGATGCGCTCGGCATAGCTGACGACGAGAAAGCAGTTCGCCACCACCGTATCAAACGGCATGTGAGCGAGCTTGCCGTCCTCCCGGGTGGCATAGAGGCTCTCGGGGATGAGGGAACACCGCGCCATCACCGTGGCGATGCGCATCAGGTGCTCGAAGCGCGCCGTGTCGAACACGGAGACAGGAGAGACGACCTGGGCATACTCGCGCCGCGGACGCTCGGTCGTGGCGATGTCTTGGCTCACGATGCGAGCTCCTGTTCCAGGAAGGCGCGGCGGGCTTCGTTGCGCTTGCGCTGCCAGTCGGAGATGTAGATCGGGCGCGCATCAGATTGCGTCCCGCCAGGCCCCGGCCATTTGCCGGTTTCCAGGCAATGCGCAACGGTGCGCAGGGCCACCTGGAGGTCGATGTCGGCCATGTCGATGTCGGCGGACGGGATTTCGACGACGGACACGCAGAACGGCGCGGCCTTCTCCACGAAGACGAGATTGAAGCTCACCATCTCGACGCCGAGCACCTCGCGGGCGGCGCGGCGCACGATGGCCGCCTGCATGTCGTATCGATACTCGCCGATGGTCTTCTGGATGGCGTCCGGCGCCACGCTGGTGGTGGTCTTCAGGTCGGAGAAGTCCCCGGAGTCCGTCGGGATAGCATCGGGCCGGGACTTCAGCCAGATCCCCGTCTCCGGGTCGGGCCACAGCAGCGAGCGTTCGATCTCGCCGTTCAGGATGCCGTGCTGCACCAGGGGATGGGCGGCGAGGCTCGCCGCCATGGCGCTGATCAGGTTGAGCTCGGCGGGCACCAGCACGGTCTTGCGCGCCAGCGCCTGCTTGGCCTTCCACTCCTGGGAGGCCTTGGTGCGCCAGTCGGGAAACTCCGAGGGCCGGACCGAGAACACCTCGCGGAATTTCGCTTCGCCGAGGATCAGGTGGTGGGCGGCGCGGCCGAATGCGAAATGGCCCGCGTCTTTCGGATCAACCCGGTCGGGGTTGAGGGAGGACTCGGCCCAGAAATGCGCAGGGCTGTCGGAGAAGACACTGCGCAAGCCGGAAGACGACACGGACGGCCCGTCGCAGGGCTGCGCGTGGTAATCCTCCATCGGCAGGTCGTACACGCCGGCCACGGTGATCTTCTCGCCCGGAGCGAGCGTGCGCACCTGGATCATCGGGTGATGCCTTCCGCCCGGGCCCGACCGGCCGGCATGTCGATGGTGACGCGGTCGGGCTCGCCATCGACGGGCGCCACCTCGATGCCACACAGCGCCAGCTCGATCTGGCGACCGTCATCCAGCCGAAGGCGAATGCTGCGGTTGCCCCAGTCCAGGCGCTCGGCCTGGATCGAGATGTGCTCGTCGTCGCGAAGCGCCGGCCGAGCCAGAGGAAGATAGATGCCGGAGGCCATGGGCTTCACTCCGCCGCCTGGAGGGCATGGGCCTTCACGGTCCCGTCCTCGAAGACGATGGCGGCCTCGCCAGCCCCTCTGATTTGCTCCATCCAGATCTGAAAGTCGTGCGTCTCCGCCATCTCCCGCAGGATCTGCAGGCCGTCGTCGTCGAGCCGGTCACCGTCGCGGACCCGGATCACCCGCAGCTTCGGGCTCATGGCCATGGCGATGGCGATGCTGGCGCGGAGCTGCTGGGCGTCGCTGGCCTGCTCGAACGGGACGCCGTCCAGGAGGACCGCCTCATCCCCGAACGCGATGCCCGGAACCGGCATGTCGGATGCGGCGATGATCTCCGTCACGCCCTCCTTGCGATCGGCGATGGCTTTGGTCAGGGCCGCGGCCTCCGCCTCGAGCTTCGCAGCTTGGGCCTCCAGATCGTCGCGACGCACGCGCGCATCGACGGCGGCGTTGATCCGCGCCGCGGACTCGATCTTCTGGCGGATCGGCGCCGTGTCGATCGGGTCGGGCAGGGGCGCGGCAGCGGCGAACTTGGACCGCAGGTCGGCGACCGACGCCTCATGCTCCGCGGCCTTCCGGTCTTCCTCGTCCGCCTGGCGTCGGAGATCTGCGGCATTGGCCCGGTAGCCGGCGGCGATTTCGTCCTGACGCAGGATGTCCGCGGCGGCCTGGTCGCGCCTGGCCTTGCGGGTCTCGATGGATGTGTTGTGGACGCCGGCCTGATCCAGCTCTTCCACCAGGGCCGCGGTGTCCAGGCGCTCCGGCGATGTGCCCGCGGGCACGGTGATGCCCGCGGCCTGCGCCCGGATCTGCTTGGCGCTGCGGTTGATGTCGGTGCGCTTGTCGAAGTCCGCCTTGTTCAGCCGGTCGATCTCGTCGAAGTCCACGCCCTTCACGAACTGCCGCAGCGTCTTGAACTGGTCCTGCGGCTTGCTGCGGAGGAACTCCAGCGGGTCCATGGTCAAGGCGCCCACCAGGGCATCCATGACCGCCTGGCCCGACTGGAACCGCGCGCCGCTGTCCGCCTCGACCTTCAACGTCGTGGTGGGCTTCAGCTCTTCGCCGGTCTCGGGATCCCTTTTGCGCGTGAAGGTCCGGGTGACCGTCATCTCGACGTGCGTGTCGCCCAGGGCGAGGACGATCTTCCCGCTGTCGGCACCGTGCCGGATCGGCTCGGCCTGGATGTGGCGGGCGCCTTCGATGGCCCACCACAGGGCGTCCAGACAGGATGTCTTGCCGGAGCCGTTCTTGCCGGTGAGCTGGACCATATGGCCGTCGGGCGAAATATCGGCGACGACGATGCGCTTGATGTCGTTGATCAGGAGGCGAAGAATCTTCATGAGAGGTCCTCAAATTCCATCGGGGAGGGAGCCGCTATTCGGCGGCGCGCAGGTTCGTGGCGGAAAGAACGGACGCGGAAGCCTCTCGCTCGAAGGCTTCGGCCTCTCTGAGAAAG
The DNA here is from genome assembly GCA_965227945.1 of Azorhizobium sp. Lineage (GTDB taxonomy): Bacteria > Pseudomonadota > Alphaproteobacteria > Rhizobiales > Xanthobacteraceae > Azorhizobium. Next base: position 3,086,098 of record CBDDGQ010000006.1, read on the forward strand.
CCGAGTGCGTCGGTGACGAGCCGGTGCGCGCGATCACGCAGCTCTGCAGCAGCGGCGGCGCGGCGCGCCATGTCGTCCTGGGGCATCTGCTCGATCACGCCAGCGGCCGCGGCGCCGATCGAAATCGTGTCCACGGTCTCGGGCCAGAACGCCGGCGCCGCCGCCGGCTGACGCTCAAGATCGAGCGCAGTCTCCAGGGCTTCGATCTGATCTCGCTGTTCCGCGACCATGTAGCGGAGCTCCGTCGTAATGCTCCACTTCCGCCAAAGGCCCAGGAAAACGCCCAGCAGAAAGATGACGACACCGGCGATGATCGGGCCCATGGGATCCGAATTCAGAGACTCAAGGCTGGGCATGTGGGGTTCCCTTTCTCTTGACCTGTTGCGCAGCAAGGAAGGACTGCACCTTGGCGATCGTGGCGTTGGTGTCCCGCAGCGCCTGCTCGGCGATGGCGAGGCACGTTGTCGGGATGCGCGGTGCGCCCATCACCAGGATCGGGACCGCCAGGTCGTCGGGAAGACGTGTGGCCATCATCCGCCGCTCCCGTCGTCAATGCCGCCGGGCTGGTTGCGCGCGGCGATGATGCGGCGGCAGATCCACGCGACTGCCGCCGCCGCGCCGATCGCCGCGATGGTGGCCAGGGTGAAGAGGAGGATGGAGGCCATTTAAGCCTCCACCGGAGCGACGTGGGTGAGCGCGACGCAGCCGCCCGCCGCTTCGGCGATGGCGGTGCGGGCGGCGAGAATGGCCTCCCGCGGCAGGCGAATGGTCGGCCGGTAATCGGGGTCTGACCCGATGCCGATCTCGTTCGCGAAGAACTTCAGCGCCGCCACCAAGGTGTGATGCGTGTTCGCGGCCCTGACGATGAAGGCTGCCTTCTCCTCGAAATCGTCCTCGCCTCCGGCATCGGGGCCACGCAGCAGCGCCACGTTGCTATTGTCGGCGCCGCCAATGTCCACGGCGGTTCCGCAAAGCGTCAGGTTGGTGTGCATCGGGAGCCATGCGGGCCTCTGCATGGTCAGCCCTCCCGCTTTGAGAGCGCCACGGCGACCGCGAGTGGCAGCATGGCGATCTGGATCGAGGCGGCCCACCAGTGCAGGCCGATGAGAACCGGGGAGGGCACCCGGCGGGGACGCGGCCGGAAGGGGATGACCAGCGCCGTGCGCGGGAAGTTGGGATGGTCTTCGGCGACGCGCATCACCAGGCCCTCAAGAGGTTGCGCACGTGGCGTTCGTAGAGATCGTTTTCCCGAAGCTCTGCCGCGGTCATCGGCGTCGGGACTGCTCCGATCGCGGCCGGCTCCGCCTCGCGCCGGGGCGCCGGGACAACGACCGGACGGCGCGGGGGCGCTCCGGGAGCGGGGCGGGCGGCCAGGACGGCGGTCACGCGGGCCAGCCCTGGCCGAGATCGGCCTGCAGGTCGAAGATCTCGTACTCGATCTTCCGAAGCGCGTGACGGATGCGCAGCATGCGCTTGCTCGGCTTCGGGCCATGCCACCGGGCTTCCGCCCGCTGGCGGTCGTAATGGGCGCACCGCGCCTTGGCCTTCACGCGCCGGATTTGCCGAAGGATTTCGTTCATCTCGACCCCCATCCATTGCCCTTGGATGGAGTGATGGAACCAGAATGGTGACACAACGTCAACTAAAAATGTCCCCAACATGGTGACATTTCATTTCGGCCTGGGTATCGTGCGTCAGCTATTTCGCAATCGAACGCGAAAGGCCGATGGAGCAACGCCTCTCGGGATGGGAGCCGGCTGGGTAGGCCGGGGGGCGGCGATCGAGCTACCGAGGCGCCGGCTGAAAAAGGGACGGATCACAGCTCAGCCCGTAACGAAGCGGGCGATCCCGACGCAGGGCGCGGCGGACGAATTCGGAGTCAGGCCACAGCGATGCGCCCCATAGGGCTGTGGCTCGCCAGCAGCGAAAGCAACTCAGCGAGCTGAGCTGTGGCAGGAACCCCGACGTGCATGACGATCGTCTTGGCCACGATGCTGGGACGACGGAAGGGCCGGGCGCCCGCATGCACGCCGGGAGCTTCCTGCCATCCCGTGCAATCTAGCGTGCTGAGACTATATCCCTCTAATAGCTAAGTGTTCGAAGGGTTGTAACGTCAACGGCTCATCCGGAAAAGGATTCATAACGTAGTCCAAAGCCTGGATGATCCAAAAATAGCGTGAATCAACTTCGGGCTGTAATTATCAGAAGCGATAATTGACTGCTGCTCGAGCCATGCTGAAGGCTGGCGTGTCCGTGTCGGTTCCAGAATAGGACATCTGTCCGATATCGAAAGATCCGAGGGAGACGTAGAGATACTCGCCTCTGAAACTGATCCGGTCCGTCAGGGCAATCTCGACCCCGCCACCTAAAGTCCAGCCGTAACTGGGGCCTTCTGTGTGGTACTTATAATTTGTTGAATAAAAAGATCCTGGATAAGTTGAGTAAAAGCCAGGGTATGTCTGAACTATTGAGTAGGATGACCCTCTAAAGGCCTGGGTCGCGTCGTGAGTAATCCGAGCAGTCGCTAGCCCTCCTGTCACATACACTATGGACAAGTCGGTCAAGGTGTATCCGACGCGAGCGCGAAGTGTGGAAATCCAGTCGACCTGCGACTCTATGCTGGACGCTGACGTTGACGTGGACGAAACCATGCCCATGTAGGTGCTGATCACCGATCCGCCAGCGTTTTTGGAGATCCGCGGGCCGCCGGCGTCGAAGTCCCCCTCCAGGCCAAGCACCACGCGCCCGATCTGGTGCATGTAGCCGATCTGTACCCCGGCAATGAGCCCGGTCGTTTGCGAGGCCTGATAAGGGCCTATGTAGGAAAGAAAATATGGGGTCGTGAGAGAGAGGCCCGACTGGTCGAATCCAGCCCCGGCGTTTGCGCCGCCGTAGAAGCCAGTCCAGCGGTCCCCCGCCATCGAAACGGCGTCCTCCGCCTCGGCGCCGGTGCTCATCAGCGCCGCGGTTATGACCGCAACTGTAAGTCTCATGGCGTCCCCCAGCCCGAGATATTAGTCGCAGCCTTGGGTGGCGCTGTCTAGACGCGGCCCCGCTGGGATATCGCCTGTTCGACGATCCGGCGGATGGCGGCCGGGCGGGTGGGCCTAGGGTCAGGCTGCTGCTCGATCCAAGCGTCTAATTGCCTGATCTGTTCGGGATTTAGCCGCACGAGCACGCCTTCTCCCCGGCCCGTGGTTTTGGGGCGGCCTCTACCCCGTTTTTGACTAGCATTTTTTACTTGTTCAACCATAAGCGGCTATCAGCTCTCGGAGCTCGTCCCAAGCCCGAGCGCCCTCTGGACGATCTGTCGTACAGCCGCCGGACGGGTCGGTTTTGGATCAGGGCGCTCGTCAATCCAAGCGTCCAGGGCCGCAAGGAGGGTGCGCTCCATGCGAACGTTGACGGCTTCACTGTCGACAGTCGGCCGACCCCTTAATTTTTTAGCGCTATAAATTGACATAACCGAAATAATAGCGCTAAATAATGCGGGCCACAAGCGGTCTTGCACACCGCGAGCGGCCCTAACCCGAACCATGGACAGATCCCATGCCCCAGGCTGGCCAAGCCCTTACCACAGACCGCTCCCTCTCGCTCGCCGATCTCAACACGTCGGTGAACCATGAGCCGCGCATTCAAGATGATCGGCTGGCGGAAGCCCTTGGCTTTCCGCGCCTGCGGAAAATCAAGGACTTGATCGCCCGTCATATTGAGGCGCTGCAACGCTTCGGAGAGGTTTGCACCACCGCGGGGCAAACCTCGGAGCGGGGTGGCCGCCCTGGCAAAGTCTACTGGCTGAACAAGCGCCAGTGCCTCTACCTTTGCACCAAGTCGGAGACGGCGAACGCCAGCGAGGTCACCATCCAGATGGTCGAGGTATTCGACGCCTACCTGAAGGGGGAGGTGAAGCCGGTCCGCGTGAAGGAGCATCAACGCTCCCCAGCGCGCCGGCGGGCCCGGCCCGGCTTCGGCACCGTCATCGCGAACCACGATCACCTCTATCCGTTCATCCAGCGTGGCGATGAGCTGATGGTGGAGTTCTGCAGCAGGGCGCACCTGGACGTGACGGAGCCGGCCGCCCTCTTCGTGCTGCTCAACCCTGCCACCCGCGATGCCGAGCCCTTCTGGATCGAGCGAGAGGCGGTGATGCCAGGCGCCGCGCCCGCGGAGGGCGCACTGCGTGCCAGGGACCTGTCCGGCATGCCGCGCTGGTTCACTGCTGCCTGGCCGGTGATCGGTCGCGTGATCGGGATCAACAAGCCCACCACCCGCGAGCGCGAGTTGGTGCTTCACCATTGAATGGCCGCCAGCCCGGCTGGCGGCCACCGCCGACCAGAACCGCAAGATCCAGCGCCCCGCCTGCGGGCAATTCTACGGGCTCCGAAACCGCATCGCGTGCTGCCACGACAGGGTTCTGGCACCCCCACGCCAACTGAAACGGAAGGGCTGCCAGGCCGTGTCCAAGCCTGACCCAAAGCGGCCCCTCAACTGACCATTCAGCGACGTCCGCTTTGCGCCCCCATCTCGGTCATTGCTCTGTCGACGGCCACCGCCCAAAAGGCGACCTCAGCGGAGGGTGGGGCGCGGAATAGAGAACAGGTGCAGCGGGTGATCGACGGGGAAACCTATACATGTGTGATTTAACAAGGTCGGGCGGCCCCTGCGTGCGCGCCGCGTCGCAGCAGTCCGCTCTTCTGCAAAAAGACGTGGCCAAATAACCGGTGCACGCATAACGTTGCGAATAGGTAGTGGGGGAGATTCTATTTGCCGGACGCCGCTTCTATTTCAGTCAAGGAAACACTTGCGCTGTTCGAAGGCGAATTCGCAGGGCTGAGCAACGGCGCCGCGCGCGGGCAATATGCGTTCTGGCTCGGATCAGGCATATCGCGCGATCGTGTCGTCGGGCTCGACGGCGTCCTGGCAAGGCTCCTCGAATTCCTGCGTGCCCGTTCCACCGCGGCGGCAGCGTGCGGATACCGCTTGGCGCTCGAGAAGATCATCGAGATGGCCGCTCCCTCGGAAGACGAACGCGCGGGCATCGACCTCGCCCAGCCGGTATCGACCTGGCCAAGCCTGAAGAATATCCTCAAGCGCCTTTGGAATCAGTATTCGGCCGTGCTGTCGGTGGAAATACCGGGCGAGAAACTCGATTATTTGCTATGGGTTGGCCTCGACTTTCCGCACACTTTCGGCGCACAGTCCGCCGACGCAGAGCATCTGGCCATCGGCATGCTTGCCCTCGAAGGGGTCGTGACCGAACTCGCCACCGCCAATTGGGACGGCTTGCTCGAAGCGGCGATGCAGGAGCTCGGCTACGACGAGACTTTTTATCGGATCACCGTGACTGGCGAAGACCTCCGCAATCCGGCCGCGGCAGCCATTCTCTACAAGTTTCACGGCTGCGCCCTACGCGCGATCGCCGACGAGACTGGCTATCGCCCGCTGCTCGTCGCGCGTACCGCCCAGATCACCGGCTGGAAGAGCAGCGAGACCTTCAAGATCGTGCGCGATCAGCTTGGCGCCCTCGTTCAGCGCAGCCGAACGCTCATGATCGGCATGTCGGCGCAGGATGAAAACATCAAGCATCTCTTCGCCTCGATGAACGCCCAGAAAGGCTGGAAATGGACCGACCAGCCGACCCCGATCGTGTTTTCCGCGCAGGAACTCGGCGACGATCAGAAGAACGTTCTGATCGGAGCCTATGGTGAGGCCGACTACGAGGCGCACCGCGACGAGATCTGCAAAGCGGCGCGCCTCCAGGCATACGCCAAGCCGTTGCTGCTGGGGCTGCTTCTCCATGTTCTCGCTGCCAAGCTCGAGCTCCTGGCTAGCGATGCGCAGGCAGCCAATCTCGATCAACCGGCGCGGACCGCGATCGCCGAGGGGATAAGGGCTCTCCGCGACCGCGTGGCCGATGCCGGCGATGCCGACCGGCCTGCACTTGCCCGCGCCATAGCGGCGGGGCTCGCTCGCGCCCGCCACCAATTGCAGAACGGCGTCAGCGCCGCAGGTGTGCAGACCTATTTCCCGCTCGACGGTGAACCGGTGCACCGCATGAAGAACAAGCTGGCCCTGAAAAGTTCAGGCCAGCGAGAAGCTGCCGTGGCCTTGGGCCTGATCGGAATAGAGGAACAGGCGGCGAATTGGGTCAGTTCGATCGACGACCCTGCGGATCCGCGAACCGGCGCCCTGCGGCTCACCTCGCCAAACGCCAGCACACGCATCTTTTTCGCCGCCAATGACGACACCGTCACCAGCCTGCTCGACGCGGGCGCCTTCGACGAGACGGATGACGATGCCGTGGTGATCTGCTCCGGGCGGGTCTCCGAGCGACAGCAGCGCAGTCCGAGTGGCGCCATGCGCAGCGGCGCCCTTGGGCCGCGCTACGTCGCATTCGGTCCGATGCTCGGCGGCGCTGCCGACCTCGACGAACTGCGCGACCGGTTTCGCGGCGAGGTGGGACTATGAGCACGGCGGACCGCGTCCTCGATATTCTCCTTCAAGAAGGTGGCTATCGCCAGCTTCCCAAGCCCTTCAAGATCGGCTCGATCTCCTTCGACTTCACGCATGCGCTCGTCGCGAGCGAACGAGCCAATGACCTCGTCATCGTCATCGAGCTCAAGGGCGATACCGTCGATGACGGGGTGACGCGGAAGGTTATGGCGCTTACGCGCGCTCTGGACGTGATGCGATCGAAACGGCCCGTGACCGCGGTTCTCACCTCCGGGCAACCGCGCGCCGAAACCCTCCAGTCGATCAGCAAGGTGTGCCGTGTCCTGCCGGTCGGCGCGCCGACTGGACCTGACGCGATCAGCGCGGTTCGCGACTGGCTGGCCGTCCTGTTGCCGCTGACCCAGCCGCCTGCCGTCGACACGCTGCTCGATTGGGAAGCCGACCTGCGCGCCGCCACGGCGGCGTCCGCCACGGGCGAACTGATGGACGCCGTTATCAGCGCGGCGCCGCGCGGCAAGGAGGCGGTCGAAACGGTGCTTGCTGACGCGATCGCCGGCCCCGTCGATGCCGCCATCGGCGATGAAGGGGACGAGGAATGACTGGTGTTCGGCTGAAGAACCTCGTCGTCGAGAACTTTCGCAGCCTTCGCGGCAAGGTGGTCGTGCCGCTTGACGCCCAGGTGGTGCTGATCCACGGCACCAACGGTATGGGCAAGACGAGCGTGCTTTCCGCACTCGAGCTGGGGCTCACCGGCAAGATCGCGCATCTCGCGGCCGAGGGGCCGAGATACCAGTCATATCTCACCACGCTCGACACCGGCGGCGGCTCGATCTCGCTAACCACGACAGCCCCTCTCATCGACGGAGCGGCCACCGCCGGCGCCCTCGCCTTTTCCGACAACACCTTTCTTCCCAATCCCCTGCTCGATGCCGACAAGGCCCGCTTCTTCGCGGAGCGATGCTATCTGCCGCAGGCCACTCTCGGGCGCCTGCTCGAAATCTATGACGACCAGAAAACCGGGACGACGTCGCCGCTGACCTTGTTCGTCAAAGAACTGCTCGGCCTCGATCCGCTCGACGCGTTGGTCGACGGCCTCGATCACGCTTTCAACGTCACGCGTGTACGGAAGCTTGTGCCGGACTATCGTCGCCTTGAGGCGCTTAAATCCTCGCTCGACGACGAGCGCCGCCGCAAGGACCAGGCGATCGACGAAGCGGCAAAGGCCGCTGGCGATCGGCGCACCCGCCTCAACGAAATCCTCTCCTCGATCGTCGTCGACGACGCGGTGCTGGTGGTCAAGGAGACCACCGAAATGGGCCATCTAAAGGACAGGCTACAAGCCGCCCGAGACGGCGATCGTCAACTCATGGAGCTCACCCGCACACGCTCGGAATTGCGTGGGCTCCACGAACGATGGCGATCGCTGCCGTCGCAAGAATTAAGCCTCGACCAGGCTGCAAGGGAAAGGGCTGATCGGGCGGCGGGCGAAGTGCTCGCCACATGGCGGGCGGCGGGCGGCGATGCCCTCGAGACCGCGATCAACGCGGTCCGCGCCCATTTCTCCGACGTGCCCTCATTGGATAACGGCCCCGAGCAAGGCAGATCGGAGGCGCAGCGCCGCGCGCAAGCAGAAGCCGTGCGTTGCGAAAGACTGCTGTCGACTCACGCTACGGCGAGCGAAAGGGTCGCGACCTTGAATGCGACCGTGCAACGCGCTTCCACACGAATCGAGGAGCTCAACCGGGACCTTTCCGGCGCGGCTGAAGATGCAAAAACGCTCGCGAACGCACTCGCCGGCATCGTTCCCCACATCGACGGCGAGATATGTCCGGTCTGCAGCCGCAACTACGCCGAGGTGAACGCCGGGTCGCTGTCGGCTCTTGTCGCCGCCAAGATCGCATCCCTGACCAGCGAAGCCGGCCGTATCCAGTCGCTGGCGACGGCGCGAGCCGAAGAGAGTTCGCGTCTGGCTACCGCCCAGCGCGACCTGCTCAGCGCCGCAAACGGACAGCTTTCTGCCGAAGAGCTCGCCGAGCTCACCGTTCGCCGGGCCCAGATGACGGACCTGGCGCAACGCCTGTCCGACCTTCAGCAAACTGCCGCAGAAGGAAGCAGATTGATTGCCGATGCGGCCGCCGCCCGACAGGCGGTGATGACAGCCCGCCGGCGAGACGAGCAGTCGGTCACACTGCTTCCCGAAATCGAGACCATGGTGCAGGCCGTTCTGCAAAAGTCGACCAGCAGCTTCGAGAGTATCGATCGCGCGCTCGCCGAGGCCCTTAGGACTGTCGAGGAGCGCGTCACAGAGGCCGAGCGCGTCGCCGCCGTCAGGATTAGGGCCGGATCGGAGGTCGACCTGCGTATCAACGACATCGCCCAGATCGCCATCCTGCGATCGCAACGCGATGAGACGCTGGCGCGCCTCCAGACCCTCGACACGGCATTCAAGAAAATTGACGCTACGCGCGGATACGCGAAGAAGGTCTCCGAAGCCGCCGACAAAGTGCGCTCTGACATCGTCAAGAAGGTGTTCAACACATCACTCAACAGGGTTTGGCGCGATCTGTTCGTAAGGCTGGCCCCATCGGAGCAATTCGTACCCGCGTTTCGGCTTCCCATCGGCAGCGGCGGCAAGGTCGAGGCTATGCTTGAAACGCTGCATCGCTCCGGCAAGGCGTCCGGCTCACCGGGAGCGATGCTCAGTCAGGGCAATCTCAACACCGCTGCGCTTACCCTTTTCCTCGCGCTTCATCTATCCGTTCCAGTTCGCATGCCTTGGCTGATACTCGACGACCCTGTCCAGTCGATGGACGATGTTCACATCGCGCAGTTCGCCGCGTTGCTCCGCTCGCTTTCAAAGGGCATGGATCGCCAGGTGGTGATCGCCGTGCACGAGCGCGCCCTATTCGATTATTTGACCCTTGAGCTCAGCCCCGCCTTTCCAGGGGATAGCCTGATAGCGGTCGAGATCACACGCAACTTCGATGGCGAAGCGGTCGCGACACCACGCGCATTCACCTTCGAGGACGATCGCGCCATCGCCGCCTAATGCACCAAACGACTAGGGTTGGTTCCACGACAGAACTCAAGCGGTTTAGAGTGCGCCAGTTTCAGCCGATTAAGCAAAGATCACCAAGCTTCCTAGAAGCAGCCATTATTAAGGTCGGGAAATGGGTGAGTTTCGGCCTCGGTCATTCATCGGCAATATTTCCGCTTCTTGTTTGAAGACTCCAATAGTTGACCGTCCGCTCCTGGCCCCTGCGCGGTAGTGGTCCTTGACGTTTCTCCGTCGGCCAATCAAGGCCAAGGAGAAGTCACATGGGCCATTCTCAATTTGATGATGCCATCCGAGCCATCCAGAGCTTGCTCGGTCACTCCAAGATTGAGAACACGGTCCGATATCTTGGTGTCGACGTGGAGGACGCTCTGCTGCTGGCAGAGCGGACGGAAATCTGACGTTGGGCGGCCATCCGAGGTAGCGCGGATGGCCGCTTTGACGCGCAGGATATGTTGCCTGCCTGTCAATCTTGGGGTGGATTGCGCACCGACTGCTTCCGGTGAAACCGCTTGCAAAAGCAGACATCGGACGCATGGCAGACTGGAGCCTTCATCCAGTCTATTGGCTTTGAAGGCAGGCTGTCGGGCTGGCAGATGTCCGTACTATGGTCTGTTATCGCAGGGCGGGTCGGGCCCTCGTGTGCTGACCGATCTTGCAGCGCCAGCGCGAGCACAGCCCTTTGACGCCTCCAACTGGTTGTCAACCTGACATGCCGCTACGGGCAATCGCCCGTCAACTTTCCTAATGAGCAAGGTGGGATCTTCATGGGTGTGGGTGTCTCAGCCGGCTCCATTGGCCAACGCGGCCGGAGAGAAATGATGAAGCTATCCGAGCGGCAGCCGCGGACCCTATCGGGCCCGTCAAGAGCCTTTTGCGCCACCGCGGAAGCTGCCGCTCAGTTACTCGGAAACTTCGCTAGAGAGCCGCTCTAAAGCGTCAATATAGAATTCATTCGCCATTTGACGAAAGCGGCTTTGAACAGGTCATGCATAAGTTCATGATCGATCTCGCCATGAGCTAGATTGATGAATGAGCAGTGACCCTCAAGCGCAATGACACCCTCGTCGAGCAGGCACATCACAAGTTCTTTCCGGATGAGCGGCGTACCGATCGTCTGGTGAGCGAAGGCAAATTCAAAGAGTCTTCCTCCCAACATCGGAACAACAGCCAGGTGCTCGGATATGTTGGCCGCATGCGCTGCAAGGTTGAGGGTTCCGACAATGGCGTGTCCAATTTTGGCCAGTTCGTTGTAGCCGTCCCGCTCGCGCATGATCTCGATTGTGCTGAGCGCTGCACATGCGCCGAACGTCTCTTTGGAATGCGTTCCGCCGATCCGGCTGGCGCGGTACAGGTCACCAAGATCATCCGGACCAAGCAACACGCTGATGGGGGCGCCATTGCCAATCGCCTTCCCCAGGATCACGTATTGAGCAAGCTTCGCCAGGACATGTTCCCAGCCTCCACGCGGCCCACGCCGACCAGCCGTCTTGGTTTCATCGAGGATGACGATCAGCCCTGCCTCGCGGCAGATGCTGATACCGTCCAGAATAGCTTCCGCGGGCGCAAGTTCGAACTGATAGGCATCGATGACAAGTGTGCCGAAGCGCCCTGGATGTTGGTCGAGAAGCTGCTGGAGCGACGCAGGGTCAAGATCGATCCAGTCCGCAATCAGTTCGTTGCCGCTGAGGCCGCGGCAGCCAGGGACCTCGCGGATGACGCCGCGAAGAGGCGAACGCAGCGGCTCATGCCAACCGGGACTGGAAGCGATCTGCCAGTCGGCTTGCCCGGTATAGCCGCAGCGGATCACGCCGAAGCGGCCGGTTTCGGCCGTGGCAAGGCGGAGGGCGGCATTGACAGCCTCCGAAGACGTCTTGAAAAGGCTCACCACGCAGGTGCCGTTCGTGCCTTCAAGCATGGCCGATGTCAGCCGGGCATGAGCCTCGCCATAGCCGGGAAAGCTCAGGCCGTTGCTGATGGCTTCCGCCATGCGGGCGGTGAAAACACCGTCCGCATGGCCCAGGCTGACCGTTCCCACACCGCAGGAGAAGTCGAGGTAGAACTGTGCTTTTTCGTCTTGAACCAGGGCGCCCCGCCCCTTAGCGAACAGCACCTGGGAGCCGTCGCGTCGCACGACCTTAGTGGAGCCGACGGCGGGCGACGAGGAAAATAGCGTCTTGCTCATTTGGTGCCCTTCCCCAGGAACATCGCGCTCGGACCGGCAGGCAGGGGCTCAATGAGCGCCGCGGACGAAAAGCCATAGAGCCGGACAAGCCAGCGATCGTTGCCATCGAAGCGCGGCACGATGCTCTCTCGCCCATGCAACACCCAATGGTTGGCAATGAAGATCGCGTCGCCGGGATGCAGCGTCACGCGGTGAAAGTTCGCTTCGTCCCGCAACTGCTCCCGAAGCAACTTGAAGGCGGCCATAGCGACAGCGTCGCGCGACTCGTACTTCGAACTGAAGCGGATGATGTCGTTGCCCAGCGCATCGCGGGACAGTACGCTGATGCCGCCGATAGCAATCCGGTCACCGAAAGACTTGGGCGCGGGCGCGTTGAAGATCGGCCGGGACAGGTTGTCCCTGGCCCAGTCCGGCAGCGCTGCCAGCACGCGCTGCGGCGAGATGATGGTTGTCTTGACGAGATCGGGGTTCTTCAACGCCGCCAGCATCAGCCCCGTAGGTGCGATCGGCTGGCAGACGACGCGATGTTCCCCAATCAGCGCGCCATGAGGAACCTCCGTATGCATGCCGCACATGCTGGTGGAGCGCTCCTGCGTCATCTGGCTGGCGTTCGTGGGTCGAACATGGCTGAACAGGTGCTTGCCCGCTTCGTTGTAGTAGGCAGCCGGCGTCAGGCCGGCCGCGCTGGCCATCCCCAGCAGCGGGAAAATGGACGCGAGCCACTCGCTCGTCGGCGGCGTAACATCATCGACCGGCGTCAGCAGCCCCGGGTCAGGTTCGAATACCTGGCGCAACAAGACTGCGCCATGTTCGCCACGAACCGCGCGCTGCAGGGCCTCGGCGGCCCGCGGCAGGTGCCGCTTGAAAGTGTCGCCAATGATGGCTGCAAAGTTGGCGCCGGTCTGGTCGAGATCCTCGCAATCGAGAACCTGGGTCAGCAACTGGCGAGCGTGGCGCCAGTTGCTGCTACTGGTGACAATTTCAGCGATGGTGTTGTCCTGCTGCCGCATGCGATCGGACTGCCACTTGGCGGCGCGAAGGCTTGGTGTTGTCATGGTGGTATCTCCCTTGTTGCCGGAGCGGATTTGCCCGGCGAATTCAAGGAAGCACTGCCGTTAGACCTTTGAAATGTATCGATTTTTTGATCGCTCGGCGGGCAAATTGGACACCAACTTTTCCGGCATTTTTTCTGCGTTCCGCTGCAAAGTTCCAGTCAATTGAAATCGCCGGGATCCACCTCTATCGTGATGCGATCTGGTGTACCCAGGAGCGTTCACAATGACTGTTGAATATGCGCTTCGCAGGGCGCCTGACGAGCGGCTGCAAAACCTAGTGGAGCATTTGCTACAGGTTGCGTGGAGCTCCAGTTTGCCGCGCATGAAGAAACTCTCACGTGACAAACCGAAGCTGGTCATCTACAAGCTGGCACGTGAGTTAACCATGAGTAATACTGACTACAGCAAGTGGAAAAACGGGAAGGATTACAATAAGTCGGTCGCGATCACCACCAGATTAATGCAGCTATTTTCTGGTGACCAGAGGTTCGCAAATCAGGGGAAGGATATCGACCACTCCGAAGCAAAGACTCTTGGGGCTGACCTCTTTGACTTTTGGCAGAAAAACTACGACCAGGAACGCCTATCAACGATCGAAGGACTGCAGCAACATCTGGACCACATAAATTGCGTCGAAGCGCAAAGCGTAGGTCGCGGGTTGGAGGAAAGACTGAATGTCAACTCGGCGGACGGTTTGGCGGCAAAGGCCATGGCAACTGCTACGACAACGTCGGATCGAGCACGACGCCCTCAGGTACGCTTTGTTCCCACCAAACAGGATGAGCGCCTTGTCGCATTGTCGGTAGAGGTGGCTAGCAACAACCAGTTCGTCAGCGAGCCTGGGGCAATCTCTCCTATCATGCTGGCGGCAGTTGAGCTGAACGCAGTGTCCATCGAGGAAGCTGGCGCAATGTACTTCACTGCCGTGACCGTTCGAGTCGGCAGCGGCAGTCTTGCACATGCTGCCGAAGCTGATGTTGAGGTGCTCTTTACCGGCCACACCCAGGAATTCCGCGAGAGGGATGTTTACGGCGAAATAGACTGGAGCGGTGAGGAAATCATCGTTGGCGAGAGAGGTGGACTTCGGAACAACCCAAGCTGGAAGATCAATCGCGTGCCACAAAGGATAGCCAAGTCAGGGACATATATTTCCAATATTCAGTTGGGGCCGATGTCGGTCAGGTACCTGAGTGATGTTCCACCACCAATCCTCTCGCTTAGTTTCGAGGCGATTGTTGACCTCAAGGATGCGGTCGTGGATTTCGGACCAGAGAGCGAGATTGCTCCAGATGCCGCTGCCAAAATGCGGGCGTTCGACCTAGTGCTTCTGAACAAGAAGCTGAGCGGGAACGGACAGCAGGCGCTTGCTGCGACGTCGAAAATTGCGATTGAACCTTTTGATGGGGGAGGCAAGTGAGCAATCACCGGATCTTGCGTGAGAACCTGGACAAAGATTTCGTCGAGTTGACCCGACTGTTGCAACTCGATCCGCAAAACGACTTCGCCGGATGCTCCCTGCGCCATCTCGACCTGCGCACCGTTGATCTTCGCGGGTTCAACTTCGAGCGAGCTGATCTACGCGGATGCGCGTGGGATGACGCGTCCGTCGCTGCGACGCTTTTCGACGATCGGTCCCAGATAGACAGGGACGCGATCATCAAAGCGCGCGACTGGATGGACAATCCCTACCTGTTCAATAGGCTCACTGGTCGACATGCGACCCACGAGATTGCGATTCTTGCCCTCTGCGCACGCGTACTCGACATACGCTGGATCAAGCAGGATTACCTGGAGGCCACTGGCCGAGAGCCAATCGACAAATTGATGGTGCTCCTCGCAAAGGAAGTCGCGACGCTCGATCAGGCCGGTCAACCTAACGACAATTTATTGACCAAGTTACGCACGCATCTGGTGGACTGGGAAACCGCGCACGCTGTCGGGGATTTCGAGGCCATGGCGCTGTGCGTAAGAAAGCTGCTCTACTCCGCGGCTGTCTTGATGAGGGATCGCAGCCCATTGCTGCGCCTGATCGCCATAATCGAGCGAATCGAACTTCACAGAATGCGCGCGGATTTGCTTGTTGCTGCCTCAGGCGACGAAATGCAGAAAATTTCCGAGCGGCTGGAATATGTCTTGGCAGGTGACGGGGCTGATGACATCGAAGTCATGTCGTCCATCCTCGCTTACTTCCGCCCGAAGTCCCGCGCCGAATTGCTACGGCCGGGAGTGCTTTTTGTAGGGACCGTTGTCAATGACCACGGCGATAGGATCGATATCGCGGGCCTCGGCCGAACATTCACGCTCGCCGACAATCTCCTTTCCGTCGCCTGGTTCAACGATCGTCCGGCAGTGAAAGAATTCGGTTTCTTCTCTACGAGACGAGATAACCAGATCTCGCAACGAGGTTCAAAATTCGTGGGTGCGGTGGCCGATATGTTGTTTCCCTTTGCCCTCGACACGGCCAGCCCCACCGAGGTGTTCATGGGAGCGCGTAACAGTTGGGCGGTCCTTGTA
This sequence comes from Azorhizobium sp., assembly GCA_965227945.1. Taxonomy (GTDB): domain Bacteria; phylum Pseudomonadota; class Alphaproteobacteria; order Rhizobiales; family Xanthobacteraceae; genus Azorhizobium. Next base: position 3,101,360 of record CBDDGQ010000006.1, read on the forward strand.
ACGAGTCCGGCCAAGAAGGGCGGTTTTTTAGCCAATGGCGGCGCAATTGCCCGTCAAATACAGCGCGTCTGCGGAATCAGGCGCATCACGATAACTACTCGATCCGATAATCACGAAAGTGAAGTAAAGCATTTTGTCAATGATGGATATACAGATATAAAAGAAATAGAAATAAACGGATCAATCGTATGGGGGCGGCTTTCACAAGGAAATGAGCGTCTTGTCGAATTATTGAAGATCGGGGAGTCAGTTTATCAGGATCCGAAAGTGAGAACGTTCATTGCAATGTGGACAAAGGTCTTTCCTGAATTCGACATCATAGTTTCAATCGGCGGAGGATCGACCTTCGGAAGTAAGGGCTTTCGCGAATTTATGGAACAGCGGACGTGAACCTTATAGACATAGCGGAAGTCGAGAAGGTGGAGCTTCTCTCCATTTTTGTCATTGTCGAAGTACTCCAATGCCGGAGAGCCTACAAGCTGCGGTAAGTCGTTGATCTCCAGTCAATTCGACTATAGACGCTCGCGGAAAGCTGGCGGATATGTAGACGGACCACGGATGCAAGGAGAAGCCGCATTCTAAAGTGCTTCCTTACCTAGATCCGGCCGTTGAAAATCGGACGGAGCCGATGATGGAACCAATGTCCGCTTTTGGGCAACGGGACGGTGGATCTAGATAGCCGAATGGGGTCGGGAGCAGAACGGCAGCTAGATGGCATTTGCTACCCGGTAGCTGACCGTCCGGAGACGGCCCCAATCCAGCCATTCGTCGTCGCGGCAGCGAACTTCCGCCTCTGGCGCTCCCTGTCCATGGATTGTCTACGGCGTCGCGTCCCAATCCGGCGCGAACGGCGGGCGCACGAAGCGCTGGTCCTTCGGGAGCGCGGCGATGGCGGCCCTGTCCTCGTCGTCGAGGCGGATGGCGAGGGCATCGAGATTGGCCCTCTGGCTCTCAGGGCGGGCGGCCTTGGGGATCGCCGCGACGCCCGGCTGGTCCAGTAGCCAGGCGACGGCCATCTGCGCGGCGCTGCAGCCATGCTTAGCGGCGAGCGCGACCAGCGTGGGGTCATTCGCAGCCCGCCCCTGCGCCAGTGGCGCGTAGACGGTCAGTGGAATGCCCTTCTGCCGGAGGTAGGCCAGCATCGGCGCCTGCGGCAGGAAGGGGTGATACTCGAGCTGCACGCTCGCGATCGGCGCGCGGATCTCCTCCACGGCACGACGAAGCATTGGCAGGTTGAAGTTGCACACGCCGATCGCCCGGGTCAGGCCCCGCCGGCATGTGGAAGCGGCGGCTCAGGCGGCAGCCTTGCCGCCACTGGCCTTCACCAGTTCGGCGATGACGCTCTCGATGGCGATGGCCCCCTTCCGCGCCGCACGGCCCTGATCGGCGAAATCGATCCAGCCTTCGTTGAAGCCGTCGATCATGCGGATGCGTGGCGTCGGGTTGCGGGTGCCCTGCGCACGGAAGATGCCCTCCCATGTCTCCCGCGGCACGATCTCAACCGATACAGGATGCCCCAGCGCGGCGGCAAAAGCGCGGGCAATGTCGTTCGGTGAGACGCGGGCGGGTCCCTCCAGTTCGACGATCCGCGTTCCGCTCCAGTCCTCGCGTAGCAGTGCGGCTGCGGTGTGACCGACATCTTGCGTCGCGATCATGGGGAAGGGCTTGTCGGCGGGCTGCAGGAAGCTGCGCAACACGCCTTCATCGCGCGCGGCGGGAATGTCCCATTGCGCATTCTCCATGAACCAGCCGGGCCGGAGGAAGGTGACCGCAAGGCCAAGCCCGCCCAGCGCCTCCTCTATCAGTGTGCGCTGGGTCAGCAGGTTCTCATGGGGCGCGTCGGCGCCGATGGTCGACAGGCAGACGATCCTCGCCGGGCGAGCCTCGCTGAGCGCTTCCGTCACGGCGTCGATGACGCGGCGGGCTTCGGGAAACCCATGCTCCGGGTCGAATTCTGACGGGGGCAGGATGAAGACGCCATCGGCGTCCCTGAAGGCGGCGGCAAGGCTTGCCGCATCGTCCATGTCGGCGATGGCAATGTCGCAGCCTCTGGCGCGCCACTCGCTCGCCTTGGCGGCGTCGCGCAACACAGCCCGCACGGGCATGTTTTCAGCGAGCAGGCTGCGCGCCAGCGCGCCGCCGACCTTCCCGGTGATTCCGGTAATGGCATACATGATGGTGCTCCTCTGGGTGTGGGGACCGCGCGGCTCAGGCGAGGCCGGCATAGAGTTCGCACTCGAACGCGCCGTAGAGCGCGACCTCGCGCGGGTCGTAGAAGGGCAGGGCCTGCGTGAAGAGCGCGCCGGTGACGTGGCGGGTCGGGTCGGACCAGGAATAGGAGACAGCGCCATTCCGCCAACGCGTTCCGTGATGGAGATGTTGTAAGCCGCGCCAAGGCATGATTCATGCGCATTGGTGTTAGTGCTATAGTGACTCAAATTCACTTGTGGGACTGAGGTGGAGTGCGCAGGCATGGTGTTCGACACGCGACTTTTGACCGGCGTGGGCGTTATGGCCGCCGTCACCGACGCGGGCAATTTTGCGCGTGCCGCCGAGATGCTGGGCCTGACGCCTTCGGGGGTGAGCCGGGCCGTCGCGCGGCTGGAGGCGCGGGTCGGGGTGCGATTGTTCGACCGCAATCCGCGCGAGGTCAGCCTGACCGAAGAGGGGCGGCGTTTCCATGCCCAGGTGATGCCGCTGCTCGCCGGCCTCGACGAGGCCGCGTCCGAGGCCGCTGGCGCGGCGGCGGCGGTCCGCGGGCGGCTGCGCGTGTCGGTGGACCCGTGGTTTGCGCGAATGGTACTTGCGCCAAAGTTGCAGCAGTTCCTGCAGCGCCATCCGTTGCTGTCGATGGATGTCTCCACCAGCAACTATCGCGAGGAGATGATGGCGGGCTTCGACGTGGCGGTGCGCTTCGGTCCGCCGGATGTGTCATCCCTCATCGGCCGAAAGCTGCTGGATACGCGCGTTGTGACGGTGGCCGCACCCGCCTATCTGGAGCGGCATGGGGAGCCCCATTCGCCGCACGACCTTGTCCATCACGAGGCGCTGCTGTTCCGCAATCCGCAGACCGGCCTGCCGTTTCCCTGGGAGTTTCACCGAAACGGCGAGCTGATCGAGGTCAAGGTCCCGAGCCGCCTTGTGCTGGACGATCCCTCGGTCGCGGTCTCCGCCTGTGTGGCCGGCCAGGGGATCTTCCAGAGCCTCGCCGTGGGCCTTGTGCCTCTCCTGTCGGGGGGCGACCTTGTCCAGGTCCTGCCGGAGTGGTCGGAGGAGCTTTTTCCGCTCTATGCCTACCACCCCTCGCGCCACCTGCCGCCGGCAAAGGTTCGGGCCTTTCTGGACTTCGTGCGGGAGACCGCGCCGGACACAGGGGCCGGGTGAATCAGGGCGGAGCGAAGGCCGGGTTTGCGGCATGCGTCGGTTGTCTGAAGTTGGCGCGATGGGGTCCTGCCATGTCTTGGCGTTCAATATCCGGCGGCCACCGCGGACGGAAAACGGATGCGTCCGGCTCTCGGCGATCAGGGGTCTGGCGATACATCGCCCGCCAAATGGCGCTGCGCTCCACCACGGCTAGTGCTTCGAATTCCTCCGACCCTGAAGCGACTCTTCTCGAAACAGTCACATGCCGGCCCCGGTTTTCGCTGAGCGCCTTCTGCGAACCGCAGGCGCCCCTTTCGGCGCACCCGCTGCTGCCGCCTCGGGATTTGCAATCACCTGCTCGATCTCGTCTACGGTCACCGAACGCATGAAATTGGCGTCCTCATAATGGCGGCGTAATTCGTTGGGGTCCATGCGTCCATGATCGGTGTCGCCACCACCGGCCTCCCACGCAGCATCCCAGATCATCGCCAGCGTCCGCACGCCGAGGGCCATGACCTGGCTGGTTTCGACCTTGAACGCTGCCCAAAGGGCTTGCGTGTGGGATGCGCCGGACGTGAAGCTGTGCTCGTATTCATCGATCAAACGACGGGGTGGCAAGATCTGGGCGACGTCGCGCATGCACGTCAGTGTAGCGACAGCTGCCGCGCGACCGTCTTGGGCCAGCGCCATACCGTGATCCTGCCCGAGATGCTTGGAGATTTCCCTAAAAAGCTCGCCCTTGTGGGCGGCCATGTTGATCATCTGCGTCTCGTAAGCGGAATGCACGCCTTCCCCTCGATAGGCGCGAAGCTTTTCTCCGGTCTGCCGGTCCTTTCGACTGCTGTCGCGCGGAACGTCCGGTTCCTCACCATGAATGCCATCGCTGAAGATGGATCCGTGCAAGGGTTGTGAAGCGTCGCCCACATAGTGGGCAAGCGTGCCGGCCGCGGCGATGAACCGGCCCGGATCCGTTGCGGCATAGCCCTTCAGCCGCTCGAAATACTGCCATACCCGGAACGGCAGGATGCCTCGGTGCAGCACATCCACCTTCTCCGGGAACGTGTCGAAGTACCGGTTCCAATCCGCGGCAGTCAGCAGTTCGGGTCGCGCGATGCAGGCTTCAGGTAAGGTGGCGAACCCATCGAACGGGCGATCAGCATCGCAATGGTGGTTGGCGTGCTCAGGGCCAGTTGAGCGCATGTCCCCGGACGTCGTGTCGCGTCCGCCAACGACACCGATATCCTCTCCCTTGCGGTTGAGATGGGGCGAGGGATAGTTTTTCCAGACGATATCGGGGACATCGGCGAGCGCCACGAAACCAGATTCAATGATGTCCTTGTTTTTCGGCTGTTTATTCAATCTGTCTAATGGAATGCTGATCAAGTCGGCATTGGACTTCAGGAAGGCTTTGAGTGTCGGATTTTTAACTTGATCAATTGCAAGCGTCCCAATCGAGTAGTGACCGACCGCACCCCACGTTCCCGCAACGCCCTCATTTCCCTCAATGAGGAGCTCGACGTCGAGCATCTTGCAAATGTTGCTGAGGCTCGTCGCCACCGAGTAAGTGGAGCGTTCGGCGCTCTCGGCGAACACCTGCGCGCCCCATTCGACCGCGAGCGGCCGTAGATCACGTTCCATCGGCGGACGCTCGTCCTCGTGGCCGCCCGGACCCGGCGCCTGCAGGAACCACACCGCGCCGGAATCGCCGGGGTGCGCCCCCGTGTCGCCATCGTGCAGCGGCGCAATGAGGAAATCCGACACATAGTCAAACCCGCCGACCGAGCGGTAGCGATAAAACATCGCTCTGATCCGGCCCTGCAGGAAACCGGAGGCCGCGCCCATCGCTACGACACGTTGGTCGATCAGCTTCCCGAGCGATAGGTTCTGCTCATAGACATCGAAGATCGGCTTGATCTTAGCCAGGCCGAAGACATTGGGCGTCCAGTCGGCGACATTGTCGAGCCGTACCAGCCCGACATCAAGGCTGAGCCAGGTCTGGCGCAGCGGCAGCGCCGGATAGACCTCCGAGAATAGCTTGCGCGTGATCTGTTTGTCGCTGCTGATCCCGACGGGAGCGAGGCCGCCGCGCAGCCTCGCCGACACCGGGGTGCCCGGCTCACCGCAGGCGTGGCGCGCGGTTAGAGCGTAGGTCGTGTGGCCATCGGAGAGGAGGCAGCCCGCGGTGGCGAACCGCTCCTCATGCTGGATCTCGACATGGAGCGGTAGTCCGCCTCCAAACGTCGCCTGCGGCCGGATAATTGGTTCGATCCCGGGTGCTTCAGTTTGTGGCACTGGCGGAGCGAGCACTGTGCACACCGGCACCGCACGTCCGTCCGGAAGGTATAAGCGCTTTGGCACGGCGCACCACGGCGCCGGCATGCCCTCGCTACCAAAGTCCGCTTCGTCGACCCATTCGCGCACCAGGACGAGGATGCACGGCCAAGAATAGTCGCGGACCTGCGAGTTCCCGAACGTGCGCGGGTAAGTTAACTTTCGCTTCCCTGTCGCACCCTCGCCGCGCGCCCTCGGCCAATCTTCCTTGTTTCGGATGAGATAGAGCCCAAGCGCCGTGCCGACGACATTGGCTTTACTCATCAAATGAAAATGATAGAGGTCTCGCGCCTCTATCAGATCCTTGAGCGAGAGCGTCGAAAAATCGAAGCCGTCCGTCGTCGAGCTTGCCATTGCCGTCCCCCAATCCTTGTATCGCACCGAGAGTGAGCCTGCCGAAACACTATTACTAGTTGAAGACATCACGAACTTTGGCGGCGGCGAATGCGCCAAGCCGAGCGAGATCGAGGAGCTTTGGCTTTCCGGCCAACGCCGTAAGTCTACTCTTGGCGATCAGGTCCTGCCATGTCTTGGCGTTCAATATCCGGCGGCCACCCCTGGCAGAAATCGCGCCGGCGCGGCGGCTGCAAGCGGGCGATCGAAACGCGGGCGACCGTGTCCCAACAGTGGTGTAGGTGGCGCTGGCGGTCGCCGTCGTGTTCGGCGCGGGCCTCGCAGGTAAGGACGATCACGCGATTGTCTATATAAAATCACCAAACAAGGCCGCAGCATAAAGCTCGGACTGCTGACGCCCGGCCTACGCGCGAGCAGATAGGCAGCGTCACCGTCGTTCGACAGACGCAGCCGCGTTATCCTGAATATGGGCGGCCAAATGGTCTGCGGCGCGCGACGTGCCCGGCTGGCGCTGCCAGAGGATCAGATCCACCGTCGGCAACAAGGGCATTCCGTCCGACAGGGACAACCGGACAAGGCCCGGCGTGCTCACGGACTGCGCCAGCACACAGACGGCGGCATCCGCCAATGCCATGGCTTGCAACCCGGCGATGCTCTCCGAGACGCAGGCGATGCGCCAGGCAAGCCCGTGTTCATTCAGCATGGAAAGTGCGTAGTCGCGGTAGAGATTGCCGTCGGGCAGCATGGCCAGAGGAATGGGGGTCTCCTTGTGGGCGGACCCGTTCTCCGCTCCGAGCCAGACCAGCGGCTCGGGGCGCAGGATCGTGCCGGCGCCGACCCGCGGCGCCACGCCGGGCATTTGGGTGGCGATGGCGATGTCGATCAGCCCGTCGGACATATCCTCCGCAAGCTGACGGGAGAGGGCGCACCGCACCGTGACCTCCACCCCCGGATAGCTGGCGCGAAAGCTCGCCAACGTCTTCGGCAGCAGGAAGGCGGCATAGAGATCCGGGCAGCCCAAGGTGACGCGGCCGGCAATGTCCTCTGCCGCCAACCGCAGCCGGGCTTCTTCGTCCAGGCGCAGCATGGTGCGGGCATGGGGCAGCAGCATTTCTCCGTGCCGGGACAGTTGCAGGTGCCGCAGGTCCGGCTCGAACAGCGGAAAACCCGCGGCATCTTCCAGCCGGCGCACTTGCAGGCTGATCGCCGGCTGGGTGCGATTGAGCCGCCGCGCGACGCGGGTCACGCTTCTCTCCTCCACCAGGAGAACGAACGTGCGCAAAAGCGCAATTTCCAAAGGCCGGCTCATACTGATTTGATAAATAAAAATTTGGATCTCGCAAAGCAATATAAATTTGATTAGGCGATTAACCTTCGATCTAATCGAGAACAACAATCGTCTTCTGATTAATACTTATGCGAATGCATGAGATTTGATGCACATCAAAAAGGATCGCTGCATGCAAAATGAGCAACTCTGGTTTGGTCGGAACGGAGATGCTGGGTCGGCATGACGGCCTTCCTTCAGGTGGCCGGGATCACCAAGCATTATGGCGGCGTCGCTGCATTGAACGGATGCACCCTCTCTCTGGCGCGGGGCGAGGTGACCGGCCTGATCGGCCCGAATGGCGCTGGCAAGACCACCCTGCTGAACACGTTGACGGGCCTTGCCCGGCCAGATGCTGGAACGGTCATATTCGATGGCGTTGACGTGACAGGCCTGCCGGCCCACCGCATGGCCGCCCGCGGCGTGGTGCGCAGCTTCCAGATTGTGCGCGAACTGGCCAGCCTGACGGTGTTCGAGACCTTGCTGCTGGCCCCGCCGCAGCAGACCGGCGAGACATTGGGTGGAGCGCTTTTCCAGCGACGGAAATGGTGGGCCCAGGAACATGCCGACGCCGCCAGGGCGCGCGTGCTGCTGGAGCGCATCGGCCTCTGGCGGCTGGCGGACCAGCCCTCCGCTAGCCTGTCCGGTGGCCAGAAGAAGCTGCTGGAGGTGGCCCGCGCGCTGCTGCTTGAACCGCGGCTGATCCTGCTGGACGAGCCGGGCGCCGGCGTCTCGCCGCCGCTGCGCGAGGAGATCATCGCTTTGGTGCGCGAACTCAAGGCCGAGGGCCTCAGCTTCGGCATCGTAGAGCACGACATGCATCTGGTGGGCGAGATCTGCGACCACGTCCATGTGCTCGCGGAAGGCCGCACGCTGGTCTCCGGCACGTTCGCGGAAGCCACCGCCGATCCGCGCGTGGTGGATGCTTATCTGGGGATCGCGGCATGATGGCTGGGACCGCCTTGGCGACATCGGTATCCTCAGCGGATCACGCCCTTAACGTGATCGGACTGCGTTCCGGCTATGGTCGTGGCGGCGATATCGTCTGCGGCATCGATCTGGCGCAGAAGCCGGAGACCATCATAGCGGTGATCGGGCCGAACGGCTCGGGCAAGTCGACCTTCATCAAAACCATCGCCGGGCTGCTGCCGGCGCGGGCGGGCAGCATCGGCGTCACCGGCACCGACGTTACTGCTTTGTCTCCCGCCAGCCGGGTCGCGGCGGGGCTGGCTTACGTCCCGCAGGAGGCCAACGTCTTCCGCACTCTCACCATCGGCGAGAACCTGAAGCTGGCCACCGAATTCTTGCGCGGCCGGCCCGGTGTCGGGCCAGACCAGCGCGAACGCGTCATGGCATTATTTCCCGAGTTAAAGGCGCGTCCCGGAAGCCTGGCCGGCAACCTCTCAGGCGGCCAACGCCAGATGCTGGCCTTCGCCTGCGCATTGCTCGCCAACCCCGAGGTACTGTTGCTGGACGAACCGTCTGCCGGCCTGTCGCCGAAGATCGTTGCCGAGACCATGGCCGCCATCGAGCGGGTGCGGGAGACGGGCGTCACCGTGCTGCTGGTGGAGCAGAACGTCTCCGCCGCCCTGCGCATTGCCGATGAGGTGGTGGTGCTGGTGGCCGGAAGCCTGCGACTGCGCGCACCTGCAAGCCAGGTGAAGACGACGGATCTCGCCGGCCTGTTCTTCGGCAAGGCGGCCTGAGATGGTGGCGCAACTTTTCCTTAACGGCCTTGTCACCGGCCTGCTGCTGGCGCTTCCAGCGCTGGCGCTGACATTGATCTTCGGCATCCTCAGGTTCGCCAATTTCGCGGTTGGCTCCCTGCTCACGCTGGGCGCCTACGCGGGCTTCGTCGGCAATGTGGTGCTCGGTTGGCCGCTCCCGCTCGCGGCCGCACTGGCCGCGCTCACCGTGGCGCTGGCCTGCGTCATCACGGATACCTTGGTCTTCGAGCGCCTGCGCGAGCGCGGGTCAATCACCTTGCTGGTGGCCTCCATGGGCGTTTCGCTGGTGATCGAGAACATCTGCCGCTTCACCTTCGGAAATGCCGCGCGCAGCTATGACGTGGCGCTAGCCCGGCCGATCCGCTGGCAAGGCATCCGCATCAACCATGAGCAGATCGTCACTGCCGCCGTGGTGGTGGTGACCTTGATACTGCTGCAAGTGGTGCTCACCGCATCGCCGCTCGGGCGGGCCATGCGGGCGGTGGCCGACAATCCATCGCTGGCAGCGGTGCGTGGCATCGAGCGACGCACCGTGGCGCGCATTACCTGGGCGCTTACCGGTGCGGTGCTGGGTGGGGCCGGGGTACTGGCCGGCCTCGACCGGGCCATCGATCCGCTCATGGGCTGGAACTACCAGATCCCCATATTCGCCGCTGCCATCCTCGGAGGCCTCGGCAGCCCGCTGGGCGCGGTGGCCGGCGCGCTGATGATCGGCATTGCTGAAGAGATGTCGGCATTGATTCTGCCCACCAATTACCGGCAGGCGGTGAGCTTCGCGGTGATCCTGGTGCTGCTGCTGTTCCGCACCAATGGGCTGTTCGGCGCGAAGGCGGTGCGCAAATGACCTCCTATCTCGTCACCATCATCATCTTCGTCAGCATCGCCGCTCTGGTGGGCCTCGCGCTCAACCTGCAATGGGGCTTGGCGGGCCTGGTGAACTTTGGCGTCTCCGGCTTCGTCGCGCTGGGTGCCTATACGGTCGCCCTCGCGGCCCCGCACATCGGCTGGCTGACGGCCACGGTCGCCGCGGGGCTGCTGTGTGCGGCGGTGAGCATGGCGCTGTCGCTGCTCACCATCCGGCTGGAAGAGAACTATCTCGCCATCGTCACCATCGGCTTCGCGGAGATCGTCCGCATCCTCCTGCTCAACGAATCCTGGCTCACCGGCGGCGCGCTGGGCATCGCCGACATCCCACGCCCCTTCGCCGGGCTTACGCCCGCGGGATGGGGCGACGGCATCATCCTGGTGTTCGCTTTGGTGCTGGTGGCCTTTGTCTATGTCGTCATGGACGGTCTCGTGCGCTCCCCGTTCGGGCGGGTGCTGCGGGCGGTGCGCGACGACGCCACGGTGGCCGCCGCATTGGGCAAGCCGGTGCTGGCGCTCCGGGTGCGGGCATTCGCGGTGGGCGGGGCGGTGATGGGGCTGGCGGGGGCGCTGCACGCCTTTTTCATGACCTATATCGACCCGAGCCAGTTCACCCCCATCATCACCGCTTATGCCTTCATGGCCGTGATCGCCGGTGGGCGCGGCTCCAACCTGGGCCTGCTGCTGGGCGCTGGTTCCATCATGCTGCTGCTGGAAGCCACGCGCTTCCTGAAGGACCTGGTACCGGCCATCGACGGCACGCAATTGTCCGCCATGCGCCTGTGCCTGATCGGGGTCGGAATCGTGCTGCTGCTGATCCTGCGCCCGCAAGGTCTGGTAGCCGAGCCGCGGCGCAGAGTCCGTGAATTCTTCACTGACGCGCCATTGCCTGCGCCATTGCCCGACGCGACAGGAGACCGCTGATGCCCCGCGTCACGCCACGAGCCGCTTCCGACCTGCCGCCCGCGGCGGCGCAAACCTATACGGCGTTCGCCCAAGGCTATGCGGACTTCGCCGATCAAGCGGCAGTCCTCGCCCATGTGCCGCCGGCGCTCGATCATCTCTACCGAATGCTGATGGAACTGCGGGAGCGGCAAGGCGTGCCGTTCCGCTATATCGAGCTGGCGGTGGTGGTGGTTTCCAAGCTGAACGCCTGCCCTTATTGCGTCTCCCACCACGCCCCCTTGCTGGAAGTGGCCGGCGTGCCGGCGGAGGCGGTGGCAAGCCTGCCGCTGGGGGACCATCCGGCGTTCGACCACATCGACCGGCTGGTGATCGCATACACCCACCTGGTCACCCAGCGGGCCTGGGGCATTCGCGACGACGTGTTCGCCCAGTTGCGCCAGCATTTCACCGAGAGCCAGATCGTCGAACTCACCTTGCGCATCGCGCTGTGCGGCTTCTTCAACCGCTTCAACGATGCCTTGCAGATCGACGACGGCGCGGCCGAAGCCCTTCTCCACCTCCATCCCGACCGTCCGCCCTCAGGAGAGCAGCCATGAGCCCGTCCAAGCATCTCATCAATCGCCGCACCGTGGTGGCCGGTCTCGCCGCTCTGCCTGCCGCCGGCCTGCTGCAGACGCCGGCTGCCGCCCAGGCCTCGGATGTGCCGCTGGGCATGGTGTTGCCGTTCTCGGGCGCCACCGGCCCCTATGGACCGGACATGAAGAAGGCCGCCGAACTGGTGGTGCAGCAGGTCAACAGTGCCGGCGGCATCCTCGGCGGGCGCAAATTGAAGCTGTTCATCGAGGATTCCGAGACCAACCCCACGGTGGGGGTCACCGGAACCAAGAAGCTGCTGGAAGTGAACAAGGTGGAACTGGTGGGCGGCTTCTGGGGCAGCCCCATCGCGCTCGCCGCCAAGCCGATCATCCTGGCCGCCAACAAGGTGCAGATGGTCTCCTGCGCCGCCAATGCGGTCACCGACGGTGACACCCGGGGGCTCGTGTGGCGCTTCCAGGCCAAGAGCACGTCGTGGGGCCCTGCGGGCGCCAAGGTGATGGGCTCCATCGGCGTGAAGAAGGTGGTGGTGCTGGCGCAGCAGAACCCCTTCGTGGTGGCCATGATCGAGCCGTTCAAGGCGGAGATGGCCAAGCTCGGCGGCACGGTGCTGGACGTGGTCATGTACAATCCGGACCAGCCCTCCTACCGCGCCGAAGTCGAGAAGGCGTTCGGGAGCGATCCCGAGGGTGTGTTCTGCCTGTCGCTGCTCACCGACTTCGCGTCCATTGCCAAGGAAGTCTATCGCGGCGGCTTCAAGTCCAAGATCGTGGCGCTGTCCATCGGCGCGGATGCGGAAGGCAAGTTCCTTCAAAGCGTCGGGCCGGAGGTGGGGGAGGGCATCTACCATCTCCAGCCGGCCCCGCCGCTGGACAGCCCGGCCTACAAGACCTTCGTCACAGAGATGGGCGCGCCGGCCGGCACCGTGTTTCTGTTCGCCGGCAATGCCCATGACCAGATCTGCGTCACCGCGCTCGCCATGGAGCACGCCAAGTCACAGGATGCCCTGGCCTGGTCCAAGTCCATTCCCTTGGTGTGCAACCCGCCCGGCGAGGAAGTGGCCGATGTGGTCAAGGGGCTGGAGATGATCCGCGCCGGCAAGAAGATCAAGTTCGTCGGCGCCGGCGCAAGTTGCGACTTCGACGCCAAGGGCGACCAGATCAACCGCTCCTTCCTGGTGCAGGTCATCAAGGGCGGCAAGAACGTCACCATCGGCGTCATCAGCTGACGCCCTGACGATCTCAGACGAACCGAAACCAAGAACGCGCGCGGAGCTTCCGCGCGCGCAGGGAGAAGGCGTGCCCGGCGCACGCCCCAGGAGAGCAGCATGACACAGCCCAAGCCGATGCACCTCTGCGGCTTCCTGATTGCAGGTCCGGTGGTGCATAGCCATGCCATCTGGCGCAATCCGGCGCATGAGACGCCATTCCTCAGTCTTCAGCACTATACGCACATGGCGCAATTGCTGGAGCGGGGATGCTTCGACTTCTTGTTCTTCGCCGATCGCCTGGCCATCGCCGACCGCTACGGCGACAGTCCCGAGACCGGGCTCACCTGCGGCGACCAGGACGCCACGCGCATGGACCCCCTGCCGGTGCTGGGGGCCATGGCGGCGGTGACGCGCCACATCGGGCTCGGCGCCACCCGCTCCACCACCTATGACGCGCCCTACAACATCGCTCGCGAATTCGCGACGCTGGACCATATATCGGGCGGGCGGGCCGCCTGGAACGTGGTGACGTCCATGAATGACGGCGAGGCGCTCAATTTTGGCTCTGTGCCACACATGGGCCATGACGAGCGCTACGACCGCGCCGACGAATTCATGGAGGTGGCGTTCAAGCTCTGGGACAGCTGGGACCCCGACGCCCTGGTGCTGGACCGCGCCGCCGGCATCTATGCCGACCCGGCGAAGGTGCATTACATCAATCATTCCGGCCGCTGGTTCCAGTCCCGCGGGCCGCTGAACATCCCGCGCAGTCCGCAGGGCCGGCCGGTGATCATCCAGGCAGGTTCCTCCGGCCGTGGCAAGGCGTTTGCGGCGCGGTGGTCCGACGTGATCTTCGCCCTGCAGCCCAACATGGAGCGAATGCGAGCCTTCACCGCCGATGTGCGCGCCGCCCTGGCCGCCGCCGGCCGCCCGCCGGAGGCCAGCAAGGTGCTGATGGCGGTGATGCCCTTCATCGGCCGCACCCGCGCCGAGGCCGAGGACAAGCGCGACCTGCACGATTCCCTGGTGGACCCGCGCGCCGGGCTGTCCACCCTCGCCGCCCACGCCAATGCGGATTTCTCCAAGCTGCCCATGGACGCCAAGGTGAGCGAGATTCCCGCCTCCGGCAGCCAGGGCAACCTCACCGCGCTGCGCAGCATCACCCCCGACGGGTCCATGACCATCGCCGAAGCCGGGCGGGTCTATGCGCGCGGGGTGATGTGCCCGCGCTTCGTCGGCACGGCGCAGGACGTGGCGGAGCAATTGGCGGCCATCGTCACGTCGGAAGCGGCGGATGGGTTCGTCATCTCGCCGGCCTTCCTGCCCGACACGTTCGAGGACTTCGTCGCGGAAGTGGTGCCGTTGCTTCAGGCACAGGGGCATCTGCGGCGCGATTATGCCGGCGGCACGCTTCGCGACCTTCTGGCCCCTGCGGGAATTGGGCAATGAGCGCCCAGGACACGGCGCGCCGCCCTGACGATCCAAGCATTGCGCCTGTGAATGCCGCCGCATTCAAAGCCGCCATGCGGCACCTGGCTTCGGGGGTGGCGGTCGTCACCTCTCGCGACGGGGACGTGCTCAACGGGATGACCGCCACCGCGGTGTGCAGCGTCAGCGCCGACCCACCACGCGTGCTTGTGGTGGTCAACCAGCAAAACGCGTCGCATGGCATCATCACGCGCGGCGCCGCTTTTGCCATCAATCTGCTAACGGAACACCAGGAGGCGCTGGCCGGCCGCTTCGCGCAACGCGGAGGCGAGCCGTTCAAGGATGTCGGCCACGTGCCGGGTAACGCTACGGGCTGCGCCCTGCTTCTGGGAGCCCTTGCCATCCTGGAATGCCGACTTGCCGAAAGCCATGATGCCGGGACGCATACCATTTTCATCGGTGACGTCATCGCTGCGCATGCGCAGACCGGCGGCCCGCTGATCTATTTCGACGGCCAGTTCCGGCGGCTGTTCTGCCCGTGAGCCGGCTCTTGCACCGCATCGAAGGACCGCCATGGCCCACGGTGTCACACCGCTCCAGAACGCGACGTGCCGGCCGGATGCAATCATGACCTGTCTGGCCCGCAGACGGCTTTGAGCACTGCGCAGTTCGAGCAGCCAACCAAATTGGCTTAACCCTGTGTCCACCGACCCGTTCACCATCCGGCGGCCACCTCACACAGAAATCGGAAGCGTCCGCCTCTCGGCGATCAGGAGTCTGGCGAGATGGCCGGCCTAATGGCGCTGCGTCGACATCTCACTCCACCACTCCTGATGCTTCGAAATCCTCCGGGATGTGGCCGAACCTGGCAAGGACCAGCGGGTCGCCCCAGTCGCCGAGATCCGGGTCGTCCGACGTTCGCGACCAGGCGATCACCCCGAGCTTCTTGGCCTTCAGGTCCCTGGCGACCTGCCGGGCATGGCCGGCGGAACGGCACTCCCGCGGCTCGTCGGCCGTGAAGCCTTCTTCACAGCGCTCGAACGCCTGGACCACGTACAAGGTCATCGCTGCCATCACGCCGCCTCCTTGGTTACGTGCGCTGGAAATGCCCTCACCGTGAAGGACTTCCCTGCCTTTCCATCCAGGCGGCACGCCGAGCACCGCAGGCGGGCCGAGAACACAGCAAGCGGCGTTGCCGGACCACATCCGATACGCTCGAAGTCGCGTTCGAACCACACCCCTGTTCGACCGCAATCCCTGCAAACCAGGAGCACCGACGAGCATTCGCCCAGGCTGCTCCCCCCTGTTTCTCCCCGCATGTTCCGCCTCAATGTTCCCTGTATGTTCTCATAATGATACCGCTCTTTACGGGAGTCGAATCGATTCTCGCTGCCGCAATGCGGTTTTTCGATCAGCCCAGGCCCGCGCTGAAAATCCGATGGACAGCGATCACCTTGTCCGCTGGAAAGCGCAGGATGTGGTCCTGGCCCTCCGGCGGGTTGAGCTGCTCGAGGACGAGCTCCTTGGCGTTCTTGGAGATGAACTTCTTCACGTAGCCGGAGGGCGGATCGCCTTCCTCGCCCTGGATCTGGGCCAGCACGTAATTGCCACGGCTCACCGGCAGGCCCGGATGGATCAGCAGCAGATCGCCATGCTCGTAACGGGGGATCATGGAGTCCCCGGACAGATAGATGCCATAGGCTCCCACCACGTTGGCGAGTGCCGGCGGGCAGAAGACATCGGCGACCTTCTGTCCGTTCAGGATAAACCTGCCGTCCTCGTTCATGCCGCCCGCCGCCTGCCCATAGACAGGAAGCATAGTGGACGGGAACTGCACAGGGATAGGGAATGAGGCATCCGGCTTTGGTAGGGGGGCGGAGACGGCAGTCTCTTCTTTGGCATCCGGCCCGAACATGAGGTCCTGTGGACTTATCTTTAGCCAGGGCGCGAGCCGCTCGGCCCACGTCTTGGACAGTGTCCGCTGATCGTTGGTCAGCTTGGAAATCTGCTGGCGGCTGGTGTCCGCCAGCTTCGCCAACTCGTTGCCAGACATGCCGGCTCTCTCAAGGTAGTGCTTCAGCCAATTCATCGCGGGACTATGCCGTCACCACATCGGGTGCATAAGCACCAATATGGTGACGTTTGATGTTGACGTGGAACCAAAATGGTGACATGGTTGGGCCATGAAGCTCGATCAGTGGCTAAGCGATAACGACGAAAGCTACGGTGCATTCGGCCGTCGCATCGGCTTGAGCCGTCAGGCCGTGCATCGCTATTGCACCGGGCAGAGAATTCCTCGCCCGAAGGACATGCTGAAGATCACCGCGGCCACCAGTGGCGCGGTCGTCATCAGCGACTTCTATGGCGACGAGAAGACATCGGCGAAGGCCGACATTTCACCGGGCGAGGACGCCGCGAGCCCACAGGGTGCTGCAGCATGAGCCGCGTCGGCGCCCTTATGGCGTCTCTGCCCTCGCCGACAGCGCGGAACGCGGCTCGAGGCCCGGTGTGCGGCGGCACGAAGCTCTGGCGCGAGCATCTGCATGCCCAAGCCGAGCGGGCCTTTAATCGGCGGTCGCCCGCTGAGTGGCAATGGTGGCAGCAGTGGCTCGCCGAAGAGCGTGCCAGTTTCTTTGCGGCGGGCCTGCCATACGCCGAAGCGGTCACCGCCGGTCTCGCCGCCAGGCGCCGGTACATGACCGCGGTGCTGAGCTGGTACCGCAACCACTTTCCTATTTCCGAGCGTGCGAGCCGGGCCAATGGCTTCGCCATGGAAGCCGAGCGTGTTCGGATCTTCGGTGGAGATGAGTGACATGGATCAGTCGTCCTCCGGTCCGAAAATGCGCGTCCGCTCCTCGGCGTCTGATCGATATTCCGCGATCAGTTCTGATACGTGCCTCGGGCCGGTTACTTCGCGTGCCGAGGCCGGCGGAAACAGTTCATCAACGCGCCGGACGAAGTATCTTTCCCCTGGGGTGTCCCGATCGGCCGGAAGTCTGCTCACGATACTTTCGAGATCTTCGGGGGCGATGCGGCCCGAGTCGCTGAGGCGTTCCAGAAGCAAGAATACCAAGCGCTCCAGCACCGTTATCCTGGCTTCCATCTCCCGCTTATTCATTCGCGTCTCCGTCAATTCAGCAAGGCTTGCGGATGCTCGCTCGCTTGCATTGTGTGCCAGCGGCCCTGTGGGCGGAGTCGCAGCATGATGCATCTTCGGCCCATCAGGAATGCCAGCAGGGTCAAGAAGGCTCCAGTGCCACGGATTTGGCGGAAGAAGGCCAAGCCGGAGCCGTTGACCCCATCGCTGAATGCCGAGTGGCATTTGCGCCGGACCGATCGCGCCCTGAGGACCGTGATGATGGCCATGCTGCGCCAGTCTCCCCTGGCATGCGTGCCCACCATCACCCCTGACCCTGCTTCAGATAGCGATCAACATCTCCCCGCAGCGAGTCCGCGATCGCCCGCAGCGTGTCCGGAGCCGGCCCGCCGGTCTCCTCGAACAGCGCCGCGTGGGTCTCGAGCTGATCGATGACGCCGGTCATGCTCACCGCCGCGTCCTCGCCCGAGATGACGCCCGCGCCGATGAGGGCGCGGAACATGCCTTGCTGGATCTCCAGCATGGCGTGCTGGACCGCCCCGATGTGGCGGACCAACTCACCGGCTTCGTCTTCGTTCACCTGTCCCATGCGCCGCCCCCTTGCCGCGATCCGTGCTTGCCGGCCGATCGTGTCCTGGTTGGCGTTCATCTCTCCAATCCCTTCGGTTGTCACTTCCAACGCCATCGAAGCTATGTCGCTGGAGGTGCCAGATGCTGGGAAATTCAGACCAGATCCTGGGAAATTTTCCCAGGACTTGGCAGGCGGGGTCGCCCATGACTGACCCCAGCTATGACGAGTTCATCAACAATATCAATGAAATCGCCTCGCCGCGGCGCCTGGGCTTCACGCTCAAGGAAGCGTTCGACGAGGTCTCGGGCAGGACCGGCATCGGCACCCGCCGGCTTCGCCGGATCTGGAACCGGGAAACGAAGCCATCCGGGGAAGAGATCCTGTCGCTGCAGGCGGCCGCCCGCGCCGCCAAGGCGCTCCGGCGCCAGGCCGAGGAGCACGCCCGATACGTCGAAGCCCAGAAGACCGTGATCCATGAGGGGCGCAATGTCCGAACAGCATCCATCCTCGCCGCCGACGCCGCCGACATTCTCGCCACTCTGCAAGTGGTTCAGGAAGGTCTTGCCGCCCTTCGCCCTGGAATGGTTGGCCGTGAGATCGTCCAGCAAGTCGAAGCGGTACGCGGACAAGTCCTTTCGCTGGCTTCTGCGGGCCCAGTTCTGGGCCAGCCTGAGCGACCCATGACGGCCGCGGATCTCCCGTCATGACGCCCCAGCAGCACCAGGCTCTCGTGTTCATTCGGGCATCCTGGGCGGATCGCGGCCATCCCCCCTTGTTGAGCGAGATTGCGGACGAACTCGGTATCAAGACCAGGTCGGGCGCGAAGCGTGTGGTCGACGCCCTCGTCGCCTTGGGCGCCGTGACGGTTGACCGCGGCCGCCGCTATTCCATCACCCCGATCGACCAGGGCCTGAAAGTGGCTCTCCGCGCCGAGATCCGCAACGCGCTCGATGCCTACGCGAAGGCCCATGCGATCAGTCCCGAGGTGGCAGCGGCTGAAGCAATCCAGGCTTATGTCGGAGGGGCATCATGAGTGGTGTTTGGACGGAAGATGTCTTGGCCGTTGCGGAGCCGCTGGTTCGGGCGGGCGAGTCCTATTCGCATGTGGCCGGTGTGCTGTCGGAGCGGTTCGGGGTCGACATCACCCGAAGCGCGGTGATCGGCAAGTCGGCACGGATGGGATGGGTGCAGGCGAAGAAGGAAAAGCCTGCCATCGGTGCCAACGTGACGCCGGCCCGGCGCGCCAAGAAGATGCCCAGCGCCGCGCCGGCGGCGGCTGCCGTTGCGCCTCCTGCCGCGCCACAACCCGTGCCGCCATTGCCTTTGGCTGCGCCGGCGCCGGCGGCGGCGCCGGTCAGGGCATCCGGCTTCGGCCCGGGTGTTCCGCTGATGTCGACCAAAGGTGAGCAGTGCCGCTACATCATCTCGGAAACCAGTGATCGCGGCGCGATCTGCTGCGGCAGCCGGACTATTCCGGGGATGTCCTGGTGCTCGAGGCATGCGCGACGGGTGTTCGAACCCAGGCAGCGCGGCGTCTCACAGCCCAAGGCGAGGGTGGCGCCATGACCGTCGTGCCCGCCGGGAAGGCGCTGGCGCGCTGCATGTTCAGGGACCGCTTCTCGCACGTCGACACCATCACGTTCGTGGCGAGCTACGCATGCGCGTCCAACGATATGTGGTGGACCGCCTTCATCGTTGTGATTGCTGGTCTCGTGATCAGCAGCATGGGGAATGCTGCCGTCGAGGGAATGCGATGAGCTGGGCCTTCGGAGATCTGCGCCCCCTGTCGTTTGGGCTGATCATGGCCGATCCGCCCTGGCGCTTCGATACATGGTCCGTCGAGGGCAAGAAGCACAAAAGCCCGGAGGGGCATTACGAGACCATGGCGATCGAGGACATCGCCGCGCTCCCGGTCAATCACCTCGCCACCGGCGACTGCATTCTATGGCTTTGGGGTACGCACCCCATGATCGACCAGCAGATCGAGGTGGCCCGGGCCTGGTGCTTCAAGTTCGTGACCACTGGCGTGTGGGTGAAGCGAACCAAGACCGGGAAATTGGGCTTCGGCACCGGCTACAGGCTCCGGTCCGCCTCCGAGCCGTTCATCATCGGCACCAATGGCGACCCGGAGACGTGCAAGTCGGTGCGCACGGTGATCGAGGGACCGCTGCGCGCCCATTCCCGGAAGCCGGAGGAGGGCTACAGCGAAGCCCAACGTCTGGTGCCCGGCGCCGTCAATCGTGCCGACCTGTTTTCCCGGCAATCCCGGCCCGGCTGGCAGAACTGGGGCCACGAGCGCCGCAAGTTCGATGACCCCGCGGCCGTTACCTTGCCGCGCCGCGAGATCGTCGGCACGCGGGTGCCGGAGCTCATCACCGAAGAAATCAACGAGCCGGCGCTCTTCGGCGCGCTGCCCGAACAGCGGCGACAGCAGGGCCGCGACGATCTTCCTGCTGCATAGGAGACAAGCATGGCACGACCAAAGGGCAGCAAGAATAAGCCGAAGCTGGTGACAGCGCCGGCCGCGGTTCCCGGGCACAATTCCGGTGATCTCACGGAGGATCAGCGCCTGGCGCTGACGCTCCAGCACAAGAACCAATATGAGAAGGCCCTGGCCGTCAAGAAGTCGGCCGATGCAGCGCTGAAGACCGTCTGCAAGAAGGCCAAGTCCGAGCTGGGCGGGGACGCCATCGAGGACATCAAGCTCGCGATCGAACTCGATTCCGACGAAGGCGTGGCCCGGCTCAAGGCCAACATGGAACGGCAGGCTCGCATGGCCCGCTGGTTCGGGCTCCCGATCGGCAGCCAGGCCGGGCTGTTTGGCGAGGACCGGACCCCAGTCGAGGACAAGGCCTTCGCCGAAGGCAAGCGGGCCGGCCTGGGGGCGGAACTGCGCTCGGCCCCGTCCCACTATCCCCAGCAGGTCGCCGAGCGCTGGTACGCGGGCTACGACGCAGGCCAGCATGCGGTGCGGGCGGACATGAAGGACGCCTTCACGGCGCCGACGGTTCCGACCTCGGAAGACCCGTTCGACGACGCCCTGCCTGATGAAGGCGAGGACGAAGACGAGACCGAAGACGAAGACGAGACCGAGGCGGCCTGATGATCGTCGCCGGTCTCGACGCAGCAACGACAAGCGGCCTCGCCATCCTGGATGGCGAGCGCCTGCTCCATTGGGAGGCCCACCGCCCCAGGGGCAAGGAGGATCATGAGATCTTCCATGGCTTCCGAATGTGGTTACGGCCCACCCTCGTGTCGTTCGGCGTCGAGTTCCTCGCCATGGAGGAGCCGCTCCCCACCAACCTGGAGCGGACCGAGATCGTCTTCAGCCAATTCGATGCCTTCAGCTCGAAGGCCCGGAAGATCAAGAAGCCGATGTCCAGCATGACGACATATCGCCGGCACTATGGCCTGGCTGGACATGTCCGTGAGATCGCCTTCGCCCTGAACATCCCCTGCGAGGAAGTGAACCAGCGGGACTGGCGGCAGGCCTTCATCGGCGTCCGCGGAGCCCCGCGGGGCACCACGGATTCCAGCGCGTGGTTGAAGGACAGGGCTGTGCAGCAATGCCAGCGCCTGGGCTACGACGTGAAGAAGAAGGACGCGGCGGAGGCTGTGGGCGTCGCGTTCTGGGCCCAAGGTCACCTGAAGCTGGCCGACGCCGGCGTCCGGCCTGACGACCTCTTCGCGAGGCCGGCATGAATCCTGTTCTCGTCGTGCGCGCGGGCCTCTCCTACCTGCCCGAAGCCAAAAAGGTCACGGCGCGGCCCCAGCGCGACACGGTGGTCGCCGTCACCGATATGGCTGAACAAGACCTGGTGGACCTTCTCGGGGAGGTGGCGTGATGTCAGGCCGTCCCCACGCTGATCACCAGGCGCTGCCCCATGGCCTCCAACGCGGCGGCAAGCGCGGACAGTTTGGTGGCGTGCATCGGATCGAGAATCCGACGCACTTTATTTTCATCTTTTCCCAAGAGACGCGCGAGTTCAGTCCTGCTGATACCGGCGGCGCGGAAACGCTCCCAAACCGCCAGCTTCGCGACGCACCCCGGGTCCACCGGGATGGCGACGAGATCCTTGCCCTTCGCCTCGGGCAGGGGGAGAGGCAGCCCTCGGAAGGGATAAGTGAGCAGAGCAAGGCCGATGGTCTCCCGTGCCTGGGCATAGGCGCCGGCCCAGTCATCGCCCGGGCTGATCGCCTCCGGGACGTCCGGAAACGACACGACAATGCCGCCTTCGTCGTCGGGCTCGAACCGCGCCCGATACTCGAACATCCGCATGACCTGTCTCCGTCTCGTGCATCCTGGGGAGTTCTGGTGGGGAGAAGCGTTGATTTCAGTGCAGGTAGCGCTTCAAACCCAAATGCGCGGCTCGATGGTCTCCATCTGCTTCAGAAGGACGGCGTTGTAATTCGGCCCGTCGGCCCCTGCATGAACGCGCCGATGGCACGTCGGACACAGCGCGATGACATAACGGATGTCGTCAGGGCCTCCATCGCTGACGCGTCGGATATGATGGGGCTCGAGATAGGGGCTTCCATCGACCCGCACAAAGGGTGCGGCGCATCCGCAGCCTTCACAGTGCCCAGAGGCGCGGCGGAGCACATATGCGCGGACATCCCGGCTGCGCTGATAGACCGTCCTGACGGTCTGCCCCGCAACCTGGCCGGCGGAAGCGGCAGCAATAGCAGCTGTGCGAAGAGTGGAAATGTCGGCTGCGCCCGCAGAAGGGTCGACCACCGGGAAATCGGACTCGTCAACTGCGTCGAGTGGGCTCAGCAAGAAGACAAATGCGTTTCGGATCGTCCCCACGCGATCTGGGGCCTTGGTTATCTCATAGCCGCCGCAGACCCACTCGCCGTCAAAGCGGAGCCCGCGCCCTTGCACCTTGTGGAAGAGCAGCAAGGCTTTGCCATCCTTGGAATGTTCGAGGATGGCTCGGTTTCCACGGACCATTGGCATGTCGCCAATTTGTCCCTCGCCAAAATAGGCGAACGTCCCATCGTCACGGAGGACATCCGAGTAGCCATGCTGCTCTCCTTCCTGCCCGGTGATGATGATCACGAGAGGATGGTGGGCCGGCGTAATGATGCCGCCCTGCTGTTGACCCGCGTAAGGCCCGTGGATGTCGCGCCGACGGTTGTAGATACGGCCGCGTTCGAATTGATGTTCCACGTGCAGCCCCTCCGGAAACGATTCATGTCGTTATCGGATCGCTTGGTGCCGAGGGGCAAGCTCACTGTTGCCGCAGAGCTTCGTGAGCTCGACATAATCGATCTCGATGGCGCCGCCTACATGATCGTAGTCACTTGCTTACGGATGCTCCCTCCACGCGAGCGCCGCAACGCCAACGACTGTTCGCACGACATCATCATGAAACTCCGGCCCGCGCAGGACGGCACCGTGCTTCCGTTCACCCTCGACGTCCGCACTGTCGCCCGACAGCAAAGCGAGGACGAATCCGAGGCGTACCGGTGTGCGGTGATGATGGATTACGGGTCGTGAGCCTCCTTTCGCCAATTAATGAAAGAGTGATCCCAGAGCTGATGACCGGCGCGACGCCAGCGGTTCGCCTCATCGAGGCCGGCGATAACCTTTTCGGCATGAGCAGAAATTCGCAGACCTGGAAGGCGGCGCCGTGAGAGACGACGCCGACGAGATCAGCGCCCGCCTTGCCGACGATATCAAGGGGGTACTGAACACTCTGGCCCCTGGCTGGCGGGAGGTGCGCGGTCGCGGATACCTGACGCCGACAGAGAAAAATCTGGGCTCGTTCCAAGTGCACGTCACCGGCGCGCGCCAGGGCCAGTGGTACCGGCATTCCAGGAAGGTCGGCGGCGGCGTGGTCAAGTTGGTCGCCTACCTGCTGTCGGACAATGAAAGCCCGTCGAAGGAGGATTTTAAGGAGGCATTCCAGTGGGCCCGCCGTCATCTCGGCATGACCGAGGAGGTCGAGACCGAGGAGAGCCGGCAGCGCCGGGAAGAGGCGGCGCGCCGGCGCAAGGCCGACCGCGAGCGTGACCAGCGGCTGGAGGAGGTAAAGCGCCGGCGCAAGGCTGAGACGGCGCAGGAGGTCTGGGCGCAGTGCAGCCCCATCGCCGGCACCCTGGCGGAGGACTATCTCAATGTCCGAGGAGTCCCGACTCCGCCCCACGGCTGGCCCGACGTGCTTGGCTTCCATCACAGCCTGGAGTGGGAGCTCGGATCCGTCTGGGAGGGCGAGGGCGAGGCCAAGCGCAAGGTGCAGGACGGGCCGTATTTCCCCTGCCTTGTCGGTCGGGTCCAGGATGCGGTCGGCGACACGGTCGCGGTATGGCGCGTGTTCCTCGATCCACTGACCGGCGGCAAGGCGCCCGTGGATAACCCCAAGGTGGGGATGGGGCCGGCCGGCGGCGGCGCGGTGCGGATCGGCGGGCTGGGCCCGAAGATCGGCGTGGGGGAGGGCATGGAGTCGGCCCTCGCGGCGTGGACGATCGAAGGCTATCGCTTCCCGATCTGGGCCACCCTCTCTACCTCCGGGATGATCGGGTTTGAGCCGCCGATGGAGGTGGAGCGGATCCGCATCTATCCCGACGGGGATCTGCCGCAAGAGCACAACGGCATGATCCGGGCGCCACCCGGCCTGGAGGCGGGCCGGAAGCTGCGGGAGCGGATGATCCCGGCGGGGGTCCCGACCGGCATCGAAGAGCCGCCATTCAATGCAGATTTCCTCGACGTCCTGAACAGCTTGAGAAAAAAAGAAGACAGCCATGGCCAAGCGTGAGTCCACCCTGGTGAACATCTCCGCCGAGAAGGCTGTCATCGGCGCGGTGCTGCGGTCGGAATCCTCCTATTGGCAGGTCGCCGATCTGCTACGGGCGGATCAGTTCTATTTGCCAGTGCATCAGCAGATTTATGGCGTGGTCCGGGACATCTGCGAAGAGGGAAAGAAGCTGTCCCATCCTCTCGTGGTGAGCCGGCTGCCAGAAGAAGATGAGGAGGGAAATTCCTTCTCCTCCTATCTGGCGGTGCTCCTGAAGAATGCCGATGAGGTGGGCAGCCCGTTGGATTTTGCCGGCGACGTGGCGGACATGGCGTCGCGCCGGATGCTGGTCAAGGTAGGGGACTTGCTCGCTAAACGCGCTCGGTCGTTCGAGATGAGTCCGACCGACATCGCTGCGGAAGCTGAGGCCGCATTGAACGATGTCATGCACGCCACAGCTCCGCGTCGGCCACGGAGATTGAGCGACGCGATACACACGGTGGTGTCGGCCTCAATGCGCGCGCGCGATGGCGGTGTCCTTCCTGGATTTGGGACAGGACTGCTTTCCCTGGACGAGATCCTCGGCCGCATCCTGCCCGGAGATCTCGGTTTCATTCTCGGCAGTCAGGGCGACGGCAAATCAGCGCTTGCCGCACAGATCGGTGTTCACGCCTCGAGGAGTCGTCCGGTGCTGATGTTGCAATTCGAAATGACCGAGGAGATGCAGGCGGCGCGCGAACTCGCCGCCGCTTCCGGGGTCTCCGTAGGCGATCTCCAAGAAGGGGCGTTCGATTTCGCCCAACGCGACAGCTTGATGGCCGCTGAAGAGAGCATTAAGCCTTACGACTTCTATATCTATGACGAGCCAAAACAGACGATACGGCAGATCCGGGCCCTTTGCCTCGCGATGAAGCGGACATTTGGGTTGGGTATGGTGATCATTGATCAACTGGACAAGATCAAAGCGCAGGGTCGGTACAAAGACCGGTTCGAGAAGATGGCTGAGCTGACCGGGGACTTGAAGGATCTCGCCAAGGACCTGATGGTCCCGATCGTTGTGCTGGCCCAACGGACCCGAGGCTCGCAACGGCGAGATGATCCGACCCCGCATATCCTGGACGCCGACGCGCCGAGCATCGAGCGCGACGCGGATTGGGTCCTGGCGGTCTGGCGGGAGGAGAATTGGCTTCGGCAGAACAAGCCGGACCAACGCCAGGGTGCTGTAAAGGAGGACGAGTGGCTTGCCAAGCTGCGGCGGGCTGCGAACACCGCGAAGGTGATCGTGCTCAAGCGGCGGCGCGGGAAAGCCTACGAGGAACGTGAGCTCATCTGGGATGGCCGCGTCACCCGATTCCGGGAGCAATAACATGTCGAAGGCCGTGACCACCCGTGATCTGATCAACGACGCAAAGGCCGCCCGGGCAGCGACTGAAGCCGCACGCGCCGAGCGGAAGCGCCAAGCCGCCCTGATCCACCTCCAGCGCATCTCAGCCCGGGCGGCCGCGGCTTATCAAGTCGATCTCGATCGGGCCATGAAGCGGGAGGCTGCCAGGCAGCAGATGTATGCCGACGTCCGCGCGGTGCTCGATCTCGAGGCCGGCCAGGACACGCCCGGCGCCCGTTCGATCTGCGAGAGGATGGCCCGGCAGGCCAAGGCCAGCGACCGGGCCAGGAAGGCCGGTGATCTCCTCAACCTCACCAAGCACACCAAGGTGCGCAAGCGCCCGCCACAGGCCGATCCCAACGTCGTCTTCACCGAGGTGAAGGATCCGAACGACGGCGGCCGGCTGACGGTGGCCAAAAACTTCGGCGAGTCCATCGTTACCCGCTGGTTCAGGAGCGGGATGATCGATGCGAACGAAATGGCGGCGGCGGAGTGGTACCGCGCCCGGTACGAGGCGGCGACCATCGGGACGATCAAGGCCCAGGACTTCAGCAAGCCGATCACCGACGGCGGTTTGCCGTCCTCGACCATGAGCGATGCGGCTTTGATGGCGGCCGCGGACGTGGCCGGCGCAGCCGACGCGGTCCGCACCGCCGCCGGCATGCGGGCCTATCTGGTGATGGAGGACCTGGTGGGGAAGGGCATCCCGCTGAAGGACGTCGCGCCGAAGTGGTCGACGCTGAAGTACAAGATCGCTGACGGCTACATCATCGGAATCACCAAGGACGCTCTGGAAGCCATCGCAGCATGGAGGGGCCTGGTGGCGTCGCCGAAGCCCAAATTGCAGACGCAGAAGGACGGGCGCGGACGCAAGATCGTCGCTCCGGCGGTCTTGGTCAGCCACGAACCAGTGACGCCACCGGTGATAACCGAAATAGATAAATTCGGACAAGTGGTTGAGACGAAGTTGTCGCGCGACCTTCGGGCGGAGTCAGAGCGTCGTCGGGAGCAAAGCGCGAAAAAGATCGTCGTCTCGAGCCGGTAAGTGCTTGACCTAGAATCCGACGGTCGGCATAAATAAGCACGATTCGAGAAGAGCGCCCGGCCGGCAACGGTTCGGGCGCTCTCAGTTTCATGGCCTTGATGCCCTGGAAAGATATCGCGGCACCATCCGCCGCCCTCCGCACGCCGCTCAAGATGCACCCTCGCAAAGAGATTGCGTCAGAGCGGAGGCGTGGCCAGCGAGCCGGCGTTACACGCGACGGGGACAGAATGCCCGCCCACGGCCCCCGCTGGCCATCCTGCAGTCCATCGGAGGGGATGGGGGGCCCGGTTAAAGCGGGGGCGAAACGGGGCCCCGGACCGCCCTGGGGGTCAATTCTCGCGGTTGCAGTTAAGAAAAAACCGCTCATGACGGCGGCAGGTAGGCCCCTTGATTGTCGAGAGCCTCAACAGGCACCCGCTCCTCCGTGCCGGGGACGACCTCGCCCGCGCGAACCTCGATGCCACCCAAGGTGCGCTTGTGAGACTGCAGCACGTACCCAGATGTCGTTGTCTGTTCGAATTTGAAGCCGTGGACGCGAACCTTCCAACCTCTGCGCTGCAGGGTCGGGCGCTCGTGCGTGTCGTGATGGAACCCAAGGCCGAAGTCTTCCGCCATTAGCCACCGATTGATCCCCAAGACGTCTTTGTCACCAAGGTCGATTACGGCGTCTGGCATCGGCACCCAACCGTTCCCCGACAATGCGGGCGACGGCAGTTCGCTGTCGGGATTTAGATAGAGCCAGCGTTCGTGGTCGTTTTCGTGCTGGTAGGATTTCACCTTCATCGCACTTCTCCAGGCAGCCCCTAGGGCGCACAGGATCATGCGGAAGTTGAGGTAAGCGCGCTACGACTGATCTAGACCCCCGCCTGTTTTCCGGTGTGTCGGGTAGATGGTCGACTTAGAAAGCCGGCGCGCAAGGCGCTCCCATAGGAGGCCGCAAGCGCGACAATACCAGCGGGCGGATGCCCGCATCACGAGCCCGCGCAAGTCCTGCGCACCCACCGGACGGCCGGCGGGACATGGACAGCCCCTTGGGCAAGGGCGACTTTTTTGCCCGGCAACGCCAGCGTGGTGGCCGGGGGACGCGCCGGAAGCTCGGGAGAGCGGCCAGCCCTACCCATCGGCGCAATGCGCGCCGCCCGTTCAGTTGGAATTGGTGTCAGGGGGCACGGGTAACGCGGGCGGAGGCACGGCTGGCAATTCTCACGGGAGCGCTGCGAGAGGACAAGCCGCGAACGAGCGGAGTATGCCCCGAAGCCCAGCCGATGGAGAGAACGCCGTGAGGCGCCGTCGGAAACAGCAGCAGCTTTCGAATTCGATGCGGCCGGCGGACAAGGCTATGGCCCGTGAGGTTCGCGGCAGGGAGTGGGAGGCGGCGCTTCGGTGCCGGACGATGCACCACCGAAGCCGCGGCCAAGCCAGGATGGGCAGCGCGTGGCCGAGCCCGCATCGGACCTCCGCCCACCGGTGAACGGGGCCGATCACGGTATGGCTCCTGATTCCGCTGCAGCAAGGTCCCGGCGCGCACGGCGCGAACAGCCCCCTGTGAACTCCCAAAGCGGCTTCCTCACCATTCCCGAAGGCAGAAGAGCCCCGACGATGCTTGAGACATCCTATGTCCGGTCGACCGACGGATCGGTGATGCTGGAATACGCACCGGGCATGTTCGTCTCGGCGTACATGGCCGATTTGCTCGGGCTGATTGATCCGAGGGTGGTGAAAGCCGCAGTGAAGCGACACAGGTCCGGGGCCCGTATCGCGGCTTGAGTTGGACCCTCGTGATCGGCCCCGTAAGCGGCCGCTTCCGCACAGATCCGAGGCGGGCAGCATGGCGCGAGTGAAATGCCTGCCCGGCCGGCTCGGCATAGCGAAGACCCGAGTGTCTTCGCCGGTGGTCAAGCTGACCGATCCCCACTACGGGACCCAGGCTCACAAGCGCTGGGCCGCCCAGGTGATCCAGCGCGCCGGCGGTCGCTGCCAGTGGCCGGGATGTGGCAAGGCCCAACCGAAGCACCGCATGTTCGCCGACCACATCGTGGAGCGGCAGGACGGCGGCGCCGAGCTCGACCTGGCCAACGGGCAGGCATTGTGCAGTCGGCATCATTCTCTGAAAACCGCCGCTGAACGGGTAAAACGAATGACTATTCGGTATTGAACGAAATAGAACAAAAAGCGGCCCGAAACAGTGTCTCACCACTGAGTCAGGCCTAACCATCATCGCTGTAAGGAGCGAAGGTATGGCTATTCGCCAACGTATTTGTCCGCAATGCAGTCGTCAATTTGAATATAAGGTAGGGCGAGGCAATGACCGGCGCTTCTGCTCGATAAGATGCACTCGCGACGCTGCAATAGCCAAGCAGAAGGTGGAGACGTCAACTCGCGCATGTTCGGTTGAGGGATGTAACAAGCCGCCGCGTAGTGCTGGTTCACTCCTTTGCGAGATGCACTACGGGCGCCTGCGCCGCAACGGCCATATGACATTGTTGGCACCTATGCCAGAGCGCGAGCACAGCGACGGATACATCATCGCCTATGCACCAGGACATCCTCTTTGCACCGAAGGTCGCAATGAGGTTTACCAACATCGTAAGGTATACTTCGACGCGCATGGCCAAGGTCCATTCACCTGCCATGTATGTGGCGCGCCTCAGTCATGGGAGACCATGCACGTCGATCATCTCGATTTCAACCCGAAGAACAATGAGATCGGCAACCTCGCTCCAGCATGCCCAGAATGTAACCAATGGCGGGATAAGGACCGTCGGGTGGTCGCTGGCCAGGCAAAGGCAGAACTAATTACCGCCCTCGGCGAAAAGCAGAGCATAACCGAGTGGTCGAGACGGAGTGGTGTGCCGCGATCCACTATAGCCCGCCGCATTGCGGACGGGTGGCCAGTTGAATTGGCAATAAATATTCCAAGCGGCCCAACAGGTCGTAAGTACAGCATTTGATGAAGACCGCCGCCGAGCGCGCGAAGAGGATTCGCTGACCGCTGATCCGTGACCACTCGGCCGCGGCGGACACAGGCCCGAGTGGGTGTAGGGCACCGGTCCGAGGCGGGGTAGGGCTGGCAGTGCCTCGCTTGGGAGAGGGCGTCGCCCAGACGGGCATTGATCCGAGCGGGGGGCACAGGCCCGAGCGGGGTTGATCAACCGACCGTTGATGCCTGGTGGGCCCGCCCGGCAGCGTTCGGCTCCTCGTCGAGCATATCGGCCGGGACGCCGAAGCGAGTGAACATCACCAGCAGGCGCGACTGGGCAGGGGTGAGGAAGCCTTCCCCGCCCTCGATGCGCCGAATCATCTTCGAGACGTTGGCAGGCTTGCCACCAAGGCCCAGGGCAAGCCCTAGTTGCGCGGTCGACAGGCCCAGGCGCTGCCGCGCCTCTTTGATTTCATCACCGGTCATCGCGTGGCGCCCGTCTGTCTGTCGGCCTGAGAGGCGCCCGCGGATCGGGCCGGCCACTCAGTGCCAGAACGATAACACGGCGCGCGCAAAGCCCAAGGCGCCGCCCCGCTGGCGCTGGGCATCGCGGCGCATGGCCTCGATGTGCGGCTCCAACTCCCGGAGGGCGGTATAGATGCCCTCGACACGCTGCTGCGTCTCGGTGAGCTCGAGGGCGAAAGCGGTGCGATCCATAGTTCATCCTCCTGTGTGCCGGGCATAGGCGCCCGATCACGCCGCGCACCTGGTGCGGCATGGGCTGGCGTCTCTGTTCTTCCGGACATAGGCCCGAGAGGGGGGGGCGGGGTGGCCGGGCACAGGCCCGAGCGGGGTCTAAAGCTCGCGCGGTCCCTGCGTGGCCAGCGCGAAGGCTACGCGGGCGAGCGCATAGACCAAGGCCGGAATGGCGACGCCAAGGGCGGCGGCGGCATAGAGCCGCCATCCGTCCATTGGCAGGGCGAACGCCAGGGCGTTGAGCGCTGCGGACATGCCCAGCGTCCCGGCAATGGCCGGTTGAGCGAAGCGCGCCACGCCGCGCCGGACCGCTTCGGTCGACGCGCACAGCATGGCCAGTTCCGAGGCGATGAAGCCCAGGTCGACGCCCGCGGCCATCGCCCAGGATTCCGCCGCCGGCGCCTGCGTCACCAGGTGGATGCCGTGGGAGAGATGCGACAGGGAAAGCCCTGTAAGCACCACGGCCACAGCAGCGGCTCCCGCCGCGGCGGCGCGCTGGCGATTGATCCGAGCCGGGGAGACCCGCCGAACCACATTGGGCGGCGGATCAGCAGGCCGGATCCTGCGGACGTTGGGAGCGGCGCGCGTCATGCGTATGAGCTCCAGCCGACGGGCCTCACCACCTTGACGCCGGCTACGTCATCGACGGCGGAGGGCGTCGCGAGGCGACAGGAGTCGATGCGGATGCCGTGCGGTTGCGCAAGGCGGCGGATCGGCTCCCCGACATAGGAGCCGGGGAGCGGCACGGCATTGCCTCGGTTCCATCCCGTGTCGACGCGCTCCTGTGCCAGCTCGCGCAGGATGACGTGTTTCCCCTTGAGCTCGACCACCTGGAAAAACTCGCGGTTGGTCTGTTCGTATCCCCAGCATGTGCCGAGAATGTCCCCCGGCTTGTAGGTCGGCTGATAGGCCTTCCGCTCTTCCTGCCGCTGGCGCTTCAGGGCCAGCACGCCGCGCCTGGTCTCGAATGCCGCGCGCACGTCCCGCTCGCGAGACTGCGGATTGCGATAGCTGCAGGCGCTCACCGGCTTGGACTGACTGCCGACGTAGACGCAAGCGATGGGCTTGCCCTGCCGCTCGTACAGATAGGCGACGGCATCGGACAGCTTGTCGGCGACCTTGACGGCGCCAGCGGGGATGTAGCGGGCGGGCGCGGTCATGCTGCCATCCGATCGAGACCGGCCACGACAGCGACCATGGACGTTGACCTGAGGTAGGTGCGCATCATTGCGGACACCGGCGGGCGCGGCGGGCGCCGCAGATCCGTTTCGAGCGTGCGCAATTCGGCGAAGCCAGCGCCATCCGCCGCCGCGTCCATGACGCGGGCCTGAATGGCCAGCTCCTGTGTGTTCGCTCCCGGCTCGAGCATCAGGTGGCGCAAGCATGTCGCCATGAACCGCAAGCGGAGGATGCGGGCGCGTTGCCCTTCCGGCTGATCGGCGAGCTTCGCCCCTTCGGCCGTCACGTCGAACGTGCCGGCGCGAAGTTCCATGGTCCGCGCGTTGGCGTCGGGGATGTCATAGACCGCGCCAGGCGCCTCAATGGACGTGATGGCCGGCACCACCACCACGGCGCGCAAGCCGTCGGGATAGGCTTTCATCAGGCCGGCGCGGCAGAGTACGCGGCCCCTGTAGAATTCGCACGCCACCCGCGTCGCGCGCCCGATGTTGAGCGGCTTGCGCTTGGCCGTGACGGCGGGCGCCCGCACCACGGTCCCGTCGGCGAAGGTGAATACCACCACGGGCGACGGCAGGTCGCTGCGATAGGCTTGCGAAATGGCGTGGTCCTCCCAAGCGGTGAACTCGGACGCGGCATTCGCCTCCTGTGCCGCCCCCTTGGCGCGCGGCGCGGGGAACGCAGCGGCCAGCATGTCGGCGATGGCGCGCCAGTCGGCGACGGGATCGAGCTTCGCGGCGTCATAGGCTGCCAGGGCGACGGTGCGGCGCTCCACAGCGGTGCGCGCGGGGCGGGTGGCGAAAGCGTCAAGGCCGGTGTGGTGCATGATCGTGCTCCTGTTGTGAGGCGGGCTGAAGTGCCCTGATCGGTTGGAGGGGATGGCGGAGCGCAGGGACGCGCGGCGTCTAGCTCATTGCCTTGAGGGCGCGGTGGACTTCACTGATTGCGATGGCATGGCCGGCGGTCCGGTGAGGTGCGGAGGTTAGGTCCCCTGCCGACAAATCGAGGGCCTGCAGGGCTAAGGCCAGGGCCTGCTTGATTTGCTCGCTGCGGGGAGGAGGGACGTCTGCATTGCCTTCGGACATTGCGATGGCGGCTCCGACCATATCCCACGCCTCCTGCGCGGCGGCGGCATTGTCCGGCTCTCCGGCCTGCTCGGCATCGTGAACGGCATCCTCGCAAACGACTTCGACGCGCCGCAGCGCTGTCAGCATGACGGGCATCGGGTCACGGTTCACGACCGCTTCCACGTCCAAGCCGTTCGCGAACTCCAGCAGCGACCGGAGCCATTCGGCGAGCTCTCCTTGGTCCATGTCGCGCCCTGCTTCGGTCGGGCTGAACTTGAGGCGGGCGTTGATGATGCGGGAATCAGCCATTGGCGCGGTCCTTCTGAGTCAGCGTGAGGGTGTCCAAGGCTTGGCCCTGGAAAACGATAAGGACTTCCGCGCCTCCCTCGGTCAGCAGCTTGACCGAGTATCCGCGCGATTGACGGGCTGCCTTGGGAGACGGGAGGCCGCGACGCGCCAATTCCCGCCCCGCTTGCCAGGCCATCCAGACTGAAGACGAAAACAGGTACGGCGCATCTTCGGAGGCAGCCGCGTAGCCGGCCTGTGCCTCGCTGGTGAGAGAGTGTTGCGGCATGGCTTCAGCCTTCCTGTGTGAGAGCATGGGAGGGCGCGGCGGCAGGCGCCGGCACCAGCATCGTTGAGGTGTGCCCGTAGGTGTTCGGCCCGTGGTCGAAGTAGGCCAGCCGTCCAGCGGCGTGCAGTTCGTCGAAGGCCGCATGGATGCGCGGCCAGTGGCTGTTGTGGTGACAGTCGCCGAGGCCCAGGGCGGCGGAAACGGCATGCCAATCCCAATCGATCGCCAGCAAAGGCGAGAACGAGCAGGGGTGAGCGTCCGCCTCGCACCAGCGCAGGATAGCGGTGGAGTCAGGAGAGAGGGGCGCGGGCGCGGTCAAAGCCAGCCCCTCCGCACAAGGCGCCAGGACAGGCGGCAGACGATGGGCGCGGCCCAAGCGAGGCAGGGCGGCAGGGTCCAAAGCACGACGCCGTCGACGGCATCGAAGAACTCGACGTTGCCGCTGGCCATGTGCTCATAGTCGAGCACGCGGGCGTAATCGGGCTGTCCCCGGCGCCAGCCTCCAGAGCAGATATCGGCCTCGATCACGTCCAATGCTTCGGCACGGGTGATCCCGGACGCCAGCGTGACCGGCGTCCCGGAGTGCTCCAGGTCGGTGTAATGCAGCACGGTGCAGCCGCCCGCGCTGCTGGTGGTGGCATAGAGGCCATACAGCAAGGTCTCCATGGCTCACCACTCCCCATAGAGGTAGGGCGTGCCGTCGGCGCGTTCCTCGACCCACACCGTCATCACTTCGGTGCGGCCATAGCGGATGGCTGTCACGTCGATGCCTAGCGCATCGTCAAGATCGTCATTCCACTTCGCATCCTGCACCACGGCATCGCTCATGGTGGCGGCGGCATATGCGGAAGCGGTGTCGAAAGTGAGGATAGACATTTCAGCCCTCCAGGTAGGCGAGTTTGCGAGAGATAGCGGCACGACGCTCCGTCCGACGGATGCGCATGCGCTCATTGCTGTGTCTGTCGTGCTTCATGTCACGTGCTCCTAGTCGGCGGGCTGTAGTGCCCCGGTGACGTCCATATGAGGGCATGGCTCAAATCAGCGGTCAAGTACTCGCAAATAAAAAATAGAAAATAGACCGCGAAGTACAATCAGTGTTTTGCATAGGGCCGCAGTGAGAAAGCACCAGATGCGCCGTCGCTGCCGCCGTCCGAGGGGTAGGGGGGGAAAATCTCTGGAGTGCCCTGGGGTCTCCACCGCACAGGGTCTCATTCGTAGGTTTTATTCTTGTGGCGTCTGACCGCTGCGCAGATGCGCAGGGCGCGCATTTACGGCTGGTGATCGATGACCCGAAGCGCAACGATCGACTGGGCCGCCATCGAGCGCGAATTCCGCCTTTCTTCAATGAAGGTGCGGGAAATCGCTCGGGCCCACGGCATCGCGGAGAGCTCCATCCGCCGGCGCGCAAAGCTGAATGGATGGGTGCGCAGCGCCGAGGATTCCGCGCAGGAAGAGGCCGAAAAGTCGGCTTTCTCCAAGGTCGGAGAGTTCAGTCTCTCCGACGTACGAATACTTGCGAATACTTACGGCATCCCCTCGGCGGTCGACGACCCGTTCGAATTGGCAAAAGCCGCGCGGTCGCTGGCGTATCTGGC
The DNA here is from genome assembly GCA_965227945.1 of Azorhizobium sp. Classification (GTDB taxonomy): domain Bacteria; phylum Pseudomonadota; class Alphaproteobacteria; order Rhizobiales; family Xanthobacteraceae; genus Azorhizobium. Next base: position 3,136,389 of record CBDDGQ010000006.1, read on the forward strand.
GCTGGTGTCCCTGGCGCATCTGACCGCAACGGCCAAGAGCGAGGCCGTCCGGCGGCAGGCGTCGCACGAACTGCTCACCTGGGGATTTGGCAAGCCCATGGGCATCGCTGACGGTGACGGGGCGCCGCGCTCCAGCCGACAGAAGGCGAGAGCCCTCGGAAAGAAGGAGGCGCTGGTGGAGGCGGCGAATAACCCCGACACCGCGACGGCCATGGGCAAGATGATGGCGCAGCGTGCGGCCGCGGTGCGCCGCTCTCATTGATGTGGGACCTGTCCTGCCGGGATTGGGAGCGCCGCATCGTCGAGCGCACCTCGCTGGTTCCGGATCTGCCGCTCTTTCTGGACGAGGCCGACGCGGGCCAGGCGTTCTACGACGGGCTGGTGCTGCCCGATGTTCCTGGCCAGCCGCTCCTTCGGGACGCGTCAGGCCAGTGGTTCAGGGACATCGTCCGCGCCCTGTTCGGGTCGCGGGATCCGGCGACCAACGTCCGCCATATCCGCGAGATCTTCGCCCTGGCGCCGAAGGGCAGCAGCAAGACCAGCTACAGCGCTGCGCTCATGCTGGTGGCGCTGCTGATGAATATCCGGCCGCGCGCTGAGTTCCTCCTCGTGGCGCCCATGCAGTCGACCGCTGATCTGGCCTTCAGCCAGGCCGCGGGCATGATCGAAGCCGACCCGGTGCTGCTGAAGCGGTTCCACGTGCGGGACCACATCAAGCAGATCGAGGACCGGACCAACGGCGCGAAGCTCAAGATCAAGACGTTCGACCTGAAGGTGCTGACGGGCCCGAAGCCGGTCGGCGTGCTGATCGACGAGTTGCATCTGCTGGGCAAGGAAGCCAAGGCCGCCAAGGTGCTGCGGCAGATCCGCGGCGGCCTGGAGAAGAACACCGAGGGCTTCCTGATCTTCACCTCGACCCAGAGCGACGAGGAGCCGACGGGGGTCTTCAAGGACGAGTTGATGATCGCCCGCATGATCCGCGACGGGAAGCGGGCAGGGCGCATGTTGCCGATCCTCTACGAATTCCCGGAGCGGATCGCCAAGGACGAGGACCTGTGGTCGGACCCGGCGAACTGGCCGATGGTGATGCCCAACCTCGGACTGTCCGTGCATCTGGAGAGCCTGAAGCAGGACCTCTCGGACGAGCGTGAGAAGGGCGAGCACGCCATCAAGGTGTGGGCCTCCCAGCACTTGAACATCGAGATTGGCCTCGGCAGCAGCTCCGGCGCCTGGATCGGGGCGAAGTTCTGGCTGCGCCGGGCCGACCAGGAGATGGCCAAGGCGACGCCGGAGGAACGGCTCCAAAAGCTGCTCGATCGCTGCGAAGTGGTGGTGGTCGGCGTCGACGGCGGCGGCATGGACGATCTTCTTGGCATGGCCGTGATCGGGCGGGAGAAGGACACCCGCCGGTGGCTGCTGTGGAACCATGCCTGGTGCCATCGCTGTGTCCTGACCGAGCAGCGCAAGGGCATCGCGTCGAAGCTTGAGGATCTGGCGAAGGTGGGCGTGCTGACCATCATCGAGGACGACTCCGACGAGGACGTCCAGGGCGTGGCGGACATCGTCGAGCAGATCAATCGGGCCGGACTGCTCCCGGAGGAGCGCGGGGTCGGCGTCGATCCGTCGGGGGTCGATGACATCGTCGATGAGCTGACGCTCCGCGGCTTCACGAATTCCACCGACGAGGCAGCAGGGCTGATCGTCGGCATCCGCCAGGGCTTCACCCTGCAGAACGCGATCAAGGTGACGGAGCGCCGCCTCGCGAAGGGCAGCCTCGTTCATGAGGGGAGCCCGCTGATGTCCTGGTGCGTGGGCAACGCGAAGCAGGAGCAGAAGGGCAATTCCAAGATGATCACCAAGCAGGCGGCGGGCGTGGCGAAGATCGATCCCCTCATGGCGACGTTCGATGCCGCCTCGCTGATGAGCCTGAATCCCGGTGCGGCCAGGACCAGATCCTATCTCGGTAGCGCTGCCGAAATGGCCGTGTTGGACTGATCGGAGCGACGAATGAAAGTGGCTGTCATGCTCCGTGACACGGTGGGTATCGCCGGCGCGGCATCGATCTCGTACGGGTGCTGGCTGGCGTACGCCCCGCTGGGCTTCATCGTGGGCGGCAGCTTCGCGCTGACCGCGGCGGTATTGTCCGCGATGGTGAAGCCGAGGGACCTCCGGTGAGTGGAGGTCTCTTCGGCGCCATCGCGGCCGGCATCGGCGGCGCGTCCCGCTCGCGCATGGCCGACATCGATATCAGCGCCCTCCTGGCGAGGCATTTCGGTCTTCAGTCCAAAGCCGGCCCCACGATCACCGTCGACAGCGCGCTCGGGGTAACGACCGTCCTGGCTTGCACCAGGGCCATTGCCGAGGGCAATGCGCAGATTCCGATCAAGCTCATCCGAGAGGACGAGAACGGGCGGAAGACGGTGGCGAAGCAGCATCCCGTCCACCGGGTCCTGGCCTTCAGGCCGAACCCGTGGATGACCAGCTTCGGGTTCCGCGAGACGATGACCTATCATGCGGTGCTCACGGGCGATGCCGTGGCCGTGAAGGTCATGGTGGGGAAGAAGCCGCGTGAGCTGGTGCCGATTTCGCCAGAACACCGCAGGATCAAGTGGAACTCGGATAGGTCCCTGACCTACGAGATCATGGACTCGGCCGGCAAGAAATTCCTGGAATTGGATGCCTCCCAGGTGTTCCACCTGCGAGGACCGAGTTGGAACAGCTACTGCGGTCTCGAGGTCATCCGCCTGGCCAGGGATGCCATCGGCCTCGCCATCGCGACCGAGGAAAACCACGCCTATCTGCACAAGAACGGGTCTCGGGTCGGGGGTGTCCTGACCACCCAGAAGGGCCTGTCGGACGACGACATCGCCCGGATCCGCACACTGTGGGAGCAGAAGACCTCAGGCCCGGCAGGCGCATACGGCACCAGGGTTCTCGACAGCGGCCTCGAATACAAGCCGATGGCGATGTCCGGGGTCGACACGGAGCACCTTGCGACGCGCGAGCACCAGATCCAGGAGATCTGCCGCGCCATGAACGTGTTCCCGATGGTGGTGGGCTATGCCGACAAGACGGCGACGTTCGCCAGCGCCGAAGCGTTCTTCACCGCTCACGTGATGCTCTGCCTCGGCCCCTGGTATCAGCGCTGGCAGGACACCTGCAACACGCAGCTCCTGTCGGAGCAGGAGTTTGAGGACGGCTATTCCATCAAGATGTTCCCGAACGGCCTGCTGCGCGGCGATCACCGCGCGCGCGCCGCGTTCTACCAGGTGATGGTGCTCACCGGCATCCTCACGCGGAACGAATGCCGGGTCCTGGAGGACATGAACCCGCTCGATGGCTTGGATGACCCACTGGTCCCCATGAACATGGCGGTCGCCGGGCAGGGCGTACCCGATGAGAACGGGCAGCAGGCGGCTTCCATGCCGAACGCGGCCCTTATGCCCAAGAGCGTCGTTGACGCGATGCGGAACCTCCTTCTTGGCCACAACGGTGGCCCGTCCATGCGAACTGGCGCCGGACGGATCCTGTCCACCGAGAACGAGGATCTGGTCCGCGGGGCCAGGGACGACCTGACGACGGTGCTCAACAAGCTCGAGCCATCTCCGGGGGAGTGACCCATGCCGAAGTATGTGTTCAACGCCGCGCTCCTGGCGCAGGCGGAGCAGGCGCTTGCCCGTCGCTCCGCGATGGACCTGATCGCGAAGCTGCCGATGGCGCGCGCCGGCGGCCGGCCGGACAAGGGATGGTATAATTTCAGCAACACCACTGAAGATGAGACGGACATCCTGATCTACGACGAGATCGGGTTCTGGGGCATCGACGCATCCGGGTTCATTCGTGACCTCGCTTCGGTCAAGTCGCCGACGATCAACGTTCGGATCAACTCGCCGGGCGGTTCGGTGTTCGACGGCATCGCCATCTACAACTCGCTGGCTCAGCACTCGGCGAAGATCGTGGTCCACATCGACGGATGGGCGGCATCGATCGCCTCGGTGATCGCAATGGCGGGCGACGAGATCCGCATCAGCGAAGCCGCACAGATCATGATCCATCAACCGTGGTCGTTCGTCGTCGGACCGGCTGCGGACATGCGCAAGGAAGCCGACATCCTCGACAGCCTCGAGGAGGCGATCACCGATGTCTATGTGGCGCGCACCGGCGGCGATCGAGGGCAGATCTCCGCGTGGGTGAAAGCCGAGACATGGTTCAAGGGCAAGGCTGCCGTCGATGCCGGGTTCGCCGACGAGTTGGTCCCGTTGAAACAGAACAAGGCGGCCGCGCCGGCTGCGCGCCTCGGCAGCGAGTTCTTCGCCAGCATCTTTCCGAACCTCCCGCAGGAGATCCGCGGCAATATCAAGGTCCCGTCGCCGGCTGCGGCGATCACGACCAAACGCGAATTCGAGGATGCCCTCAGCGAGTGCATGGGATTTTCCGGCGCCCGTGCGAAGGCCATCGCGAATGAAGGCTTCAAGACGAAGGAACCCCCGGGCGGGGCCAGGTCTGAAGCCACACCCGACGCTGAACTTCCGGGCGAAGCAGTGAAGCGGGCCACGGCAGCCGCCGCCATCCGGCTTGCGGCGATGACTTTCCCTCATCTTTGAAGGAGATCCAGATGGATCCCGAATTGAAGGCCGCCCTCGATGCTCTGGGCACGACCCAGGCGAAAGCCATCGAAGCGCAACAGAAGGCGACTGATGAACTGCGGGCCGCGCATGAAGCGGACATCAAGAAGCGCGACGCGCTCTATGATGATCGGATTGCGAAGCTGCAGGCCGAGCTCGACAAGTTCGAGCCCCTCAACAAGGTGCTTCTCGACGCGGAGAAGCGCGCCGAGAAGGCCGAACTCGATCGGAAGGAGCAGCAGGAGCAGCTCGACCGGATCGAGGCGTCCATGAATCGCCCGGGCACCGGCGATCACGACGACCCGAAGGCGACCGCGCAGCGCGCCGCCTTCTTCGATCATGCCCGCTTTGGCCTGGAGCGCATGCAGCAGGAGCGCAAGAACGTCCTCACGGTGTCGGACGACACCGGCGGCGGCTATCTTGCCCCCAGCGAATACGTCATGGAGATCCTGAAGGCGGAGATCGAGTACTCGCCGTTCCGTTCGGTGGTTCGCACCCGTACGACCTCGGCCAAGTCCGTCCAGCTTCCGAAGCGCACCGGGGTCTTCGCGGCGCGGTGGACCGGCGAGATCGAGCAGCGCAGCGAGACCGTTGGCCTGGCCTACGGCCTGGAGGACGTGCCGGTTCATGAGCTGACGGCCGAGGTCTATGTCTCGGCCGCCAACCTCGAGGACTCCGCGTTCGACATCGAGGCCGAGCTCACCGCCGAGTTCGGCGAGCAGTTCGGCGTCGCTGAAGGCATGGCCATGGTCTCCGGGGCCGGGACCAAGAAGCCCGAAGGTATGCTGATCGCCGTCGGCACCGTTGGCACCAAGAGCGGCGATGCCACGAATATCACGGCGGACGGCATCATCAATCTCAAGTACGGGATCAAGACGGCCTACGCCCGCCGGGGCCTGTTCGCCATGAACCGCACCTCCCTCGCGGCAGTGCGGAAGCTCAAGGACCTGCAGAACAACTACATCTGGCAGCCCGGCCTCGCGCAGGGTCGCCCGAACAGCATCGACGGTGACCCCTATATCGAGGCGCCCGACATGCCCGACATCGCCGCCGGCTCCAAGCCGATCCTCTTCGGCGATCTGATGCGCGCCTACACGCTCGTGGACCGCATCTCCATGGCGGTGGTCCGCGATGGTCTCACCCGCGCCTCTTTCGGTCAGGTGAAGTTCGTCGCGCGCCGGCGCGTGGGCGGCCAGGTGGTCCTGCCCGAAGCCATTGGCGTGATGACCGTCAGCGCCTGACGAATCCGGCGGCGCCCTGCGCGTCGCCGTCCTCATCCATCTCATAATCGGAGACATCCCAATGCAGCGGGATCTTCATCACAACATCAAGGTGGTGCCCTCGGTCTCGCCCGTGGCAGTCGGTGTGACCGGCACCGGGCAGACCGGGAAGCCGGTCGACCGCCGCGGCTACCAGGGCGTCGAGATTCTCGTGTCCTACGGCTCGATCACGGCCACCAATGCGGCCTTCACCGTCGTCGTGAAGGAAGGTGACGCCACCGGCGCGCTCACCTCCGTGGCTGACGCGGACCTGCTCGGCCTCGAAACCGATCTGTCCCCCGCAGCCGGCGCGCGGGTGTCCGGCACCAACAAGAACGTCGCCAAGAAGATCGGATACATCGGCACCAAGAGCTATGTGTCCGCTTCGGTGAAGTCCACGGTCACGGCAGCCACGCCCGTGGCCGCGACCGTGGTGCTCTCGCACCCCATTCACGCCCCGGCGTCCTGACCGGCGCAGCGAAGCGCTCGGCGCCGGGCCTCCCCGGCGCCGTCTCCTCATAAGGATCGACCCGTGACCGGCTCCCCCGCGCACGTCGCAATTCTGGGGCTCGGCCCTTCCCTCGGCACCTATGTCGATACCGTGAAGCGTCTTGGCTCGCGCCGAGCCTTCGCTGACGAGGTGTGGGGCATCAATGCGGCCGCCGACGTCATCATCTGCGACCGCGTGTTCCATATGGATGATGTTCGGGTTCAGGAAATTCGCGCGGCCGCGCGGCCGGAAAGCAACATCGCCAAGATGTTGCCATGGCTAAAGGCCCACGACGGCCCCATCTACACCAGCATTCCCCACCCCGATTATCCTGGCACCGTGGCCTATCCGTTGGAGGATGTCGTCAACTCGTGCGGCGTCGCCTATTTCAATTCGACCGCGGCCTACGCGATCGCCTTCGCCACCCATATCGGGGTGCAGAAGCTGTCGATCTTCGGCTTCGACTTCACCTACCCGAAGGCCCATGACGCAGAGAAGGGGCGTGGCTGTGTCGAGTTCCATCTCGGCATTTTCAAAGCCCGCGGAGGGATCATCGGTCTTCCGCATGACACGTCGCTGATGGATGCGATCGCCTCGCAGGGGGACCGCCTTTATGGTTTCGACGGCGTGGTCATCGATATCGAAGAGACCGATACCGGGGCCGTGGTGAAGATGTCCCCGCGCGCGCTGCCGACGGCTGATGAAATCGAGAAACGCTACGACCATTCGAAGCATCCCTCGCCCCACGTCGCCACGGAGAAGCGGTGATGCGCGCCGTCGTCAGAATGTCCTTCCCCTTGTCGCGGGACGGCATCAAAGTCGAGCTTGTGAAGGTGGGCGCCGTTGAAGAGATTCCTGACGCCCTGTTCCCTGGGCTTGAGGCCGCAGGCTTTGTCACGTCCAGTGACCATGACGCTCTGTCCCCTGACACGGAGCGCGAGCCCGCTGCTGCCGAGGACCTGCGGGTCAAGCATGCCGGCGGTGGGCGGTGGTGGCTCGTGCGGGGAGACGATCGCATCAGGGGGCCCTTCGGCAGCAAGGCCGAGGCGGAAGCCGCGCGATGATCACGGATCTGCGCATCACCCAGGCCGCGCCAGACCGCGGGTTGCTGGCGATCGAGGATCTCCGCTCGGCGGCCGGCGTGTCCGGCAGCACGCAGGATGCGACCTTGATGAAGACCGGCATGGCCGTGGCGGACACGATCAGCGGCTGGTGTTGCATCGCCGGCGCCGGCATCGCGGCGCCCACCCTGCGCCAGGAGACCCTCGCCCAGACGTTCTGGCTGGATGGCCCGGTTGAGAGCCTGATCCTCGCGCGTCGCTTTCTCGGCACCATCAGCATCGTCGAGAATGGCGCGACGCTCGATGCCGCGGACTTTCTCGTCAACAGTCGGGCCGGCGTGCTGCGGCGGCTCCGCAACGGCGCGCCGTGCCCGTGGACGCCGGGGACGGTGGTGGTGACCTATCAGGCCGGCTTTGCCGACGTGCCGACCGATCTGGCCGCGGTGGCGGCCGAGATGGTCTCGCGGCGTTCCGGCACCGCGCGCGACCCCATGCTGAAGCGGGAGCGGGTGGACGTGGCCGGCATCGAGCAGGTCGAGCGCGAATATTGGGTGGACGCGGCCGCGGCCGTGGACATCACCCCCGACATGGCGGACGTCCTCGGCCGCTACAAGACCATCCAGGTGGGCTGATGCGGCTCGACGACAGCCCGGAAGGCATGATCGCCCGCCTGGACGCCGCGCTGGCGCGCCGGGGGCAGAGGATCACGCTCAAGCGGATGTCCGGCACCGGCCAGGCGCGCACGTCCACCAATGTCGACTGCCGCGCCTTCGTACGCGATTTCGAACCGTCCGAACTGGTCAACGGCATGGTGCAGGGCGCCTCCGAGGTCGTCATCTCCCCCAGCGAGATCATCGCCAGCGGATGGGAGAGTGGCCGCGACGCTGGACAGGATGCCCGAGTGCCTATGGCGGGCAACATGATGACGATCCGGGGCAAGGATCGCCGTGTGAAGGCGGCGGAACCCTTCTATGCGCGCGACACGCTGGTGCGGATCCGGATCACCGTGGAGGGCTGATGGCCGTCACCTACAAGATCGACCCCATCGGCCGCGAAGAGATCCTGTTCCTGAGCCAGGACACAACGCCGGCGGCGCGCAGCGCCGCGCTGGCGGACTTCGCCCGGCAGAACCTCTCCGAGGCCCTGGCCAGCAACACGGCGGCCCTGGGCTGGACGCCGACCTATGACACGTTCGTGGATGGCCGCCGCGGCGCGTCCGAGGACCAGGTCCGGCCGGAAGGCGAGATCGTCTACGAATTCCACCTCATGAACGAGATGTTCGAGTGGATCGGCGAGATGCTGGTCACCCATTCGCCGCATCGCTCCGGCCGATACCAGGACTCGTTCGTGTTCACCGCCGACGGGACCGCCGTCGCCCCGGGCGCGGCCCTGCCGGACGCCGAGGAATACGCCTTCACCAACGTCCAGCCCTATGCCCGCAAGATCGAGCGCGGACTGTCCGACCAGACGCCGGACGGCGTCTTTCAGGTGGTGGCGGCGATGGCGCAAGGGCGGTTCGGAAACCTGGCGAAGATCCGCTTCGGTTTCCGGGCGCCGCTGTTCGGCGCGATCGAGGCATGGGCGGCAACGACCGCGATGGAAAGCCCCTACCGCCGGGGCGTGAAGCGGGACGAGTGGCTGCGCCGGCAGCCGGCGATCGTCATCACGAGGTGAGCCATGTCGATGACCCTGGACGAAGCCCTGCTGGCCCATGACAGCGCGCTGCGGCGTATCCGTGAGCTCGAGGAGGCCCTGCGCATCAATCTCGTCGGTCAACCCGCCACCAAAGCTGACATCGAGGCAGTCGTAGTCGCTCTGGAAGCGGGCATCGTTTTTCCGACACTAGTCGCCGCCAATCTGGTGAACGTGGCAGCGGATGCGGATGCCATAACCGGCGTGGTCGAGTTCCGCTGGCTCCTCACGCGACCCAATACCGCTCCTGCGGTGGGGGATGTGATCCGCGGCAACATACCTGGTCCGTTCTGATGGCTTCCGGTGCTGTGAAGGCCGCCGTCCGGGCCCGCCTGGCGGATCATTGGACCCGGTGCGAGGTCTTCTACGCCAACGGCCCGGAGACCGAGGTGCCCACCGGCGGCACGGTGTTCCTGGCGGTCCAGTTCCCGGTCTCCGGCGAGAGGCAGATCACCGTCGGTGCTCCGGGCGACAACGTGTTCCGGGAGGAGGGCGGCATCCGCTTCGTGCTCTCGATCCCGCGCGACGCCGGCACCGAGGATTATGACCCCTGGATGGACGAACTGGCGGCGCTGTTCCGCGCCAAGCAGTTCGGCGTCGTCACCACCTATGCCCCGTCCTCGGCCGTCCTCGACGACCGCAATGCCGACGGCGCCTATTTCAAGATGGCCATGGCGGTCCCGTATTCCGCGGACCTCCTAGCCTGACCCTGATCCCGCGTCTGCGGGCCGCCCACATGCTCCTTGGGCAAGAGCAGCCGCCAACTTCGAGATGAAGTCGGCATTCCCAGCCGGATCCCGGTGCGCGGCCCCGCCGCCACCGACCACCAGCGTCGTGATGACGCCGGCCTTCCCAGATGGAGCCCCCTATCATGGCTTTGCAGAGCACCAATCGCGTGCGCGTCGGGCGCGTGCGCGAAACGACCTATGGCGTCGTTCCCGCCGCGCCCGCGTTCAAGGCACAGCGCCTGACGAGCAATGCCCTCGCCGGCAATCCGCAGACCACGGTCTCCAATGAGATCCGGTCGGACCGGCAGGTCACGGATCTGAGCCTCACCGGCGTCCAGGCCGGCGGCAATCAGGCCGGCGAGCTCTCGTTCGCCGCCGCCGATGATGATTTCGAGGAGGCCCTGCAGGGCACCTGGCTGAACAAGCCCTCGATCACCGTCCTCACCGCTGACTCCGAGATCTCCGACGTCTCGGCGACCACCCTCACGGTCGCATCGGGCGGGGCCGCCTTCAAGGTCGGCCACATCTGCCTCCTGTCGGGATTCCCCACCACTGCCAACAACAAGCTGGCCCGTGTGGCCAGCGCCACCGCAACGTCGGTGGCCTTCGCTGCATCCAGTTTCACGGTGGAGACCGCTCCGATTCCGGTCGGAGCCAATCTCCGTGCCGTGGGATTTGAAGGCGCTCTGGGCGACATGGTGGCCACCGTCACCGGCGGCAACGCGCTCACGTCGACCGCGCTCGATTTCACCACCCTCGGACTCTCGAAAGGGGAATGGGTGAAGATCGGCGGCGGCTCGGCCGCGTCGGCTTTCGCGGCGTCGGCCAACAATGGCTGGGCCCGCGTATCGAACATCTCCGCCAATCGGCTGTCGTTCGGCATCGTGCCGACGGGGTGGTCCGCTGACACAGGCACGGGCAAGCAGATCCAGGTGTTCGCCGGCGACTTCCTGACCAACGGCACGAACCTCATCTCCAGCGTGTTCGAACGCCAGTATCTCGACCATTCCCCCGTCACCTATGAATATCTGACCGGGCAGTGCATCGATCAGCTTTCGGTGTCGATCCAGCAGCAGGCGGTCGTCACTTACGAGGTGACCTGGATCGGCTCCAGTGCGACCACCACGACCACGCGCACGGCCGGCGCCACCGATATTGCAGCCCCGACCAAGCAGGTGCTCAACGCCTCCGCGGATGTCGGGCGCATCGCGTTCGATGGCGCCGCCATCACCGGTCCGAATTTTGTGCTCAAGGCCGACATCGCCATCAACAACAATCTGGGCCGGCAGAATGCGGTGGGTTCCCTCTCCGCCGTCGGCATGAGGAATGGCGAGTTCGGCGTGACCGGGACCCTGGAGACCTATTTCGGCGACGCCAGCATTCTCTCGAAGATCATGGGTAATACCCTGACGTCCTTCGATATGCGCGTCGGCCGCACCGACGGCGGGAAGGAGAAGCTCGCCTTCGATCTTCCCGCAATCAAGATGTCGTCGGGCTCTCCGAGCGTCAGCGGGAAGAACGCGGACGTGACCATCTCCGCCGGATTCCAGGCGATCATGGACCCCGTCCTCGGCTTCACCATGTCGATCGGGCGCTTCTGGTACACGCCCTGATCGTCCAGCCACCGCCGGCGGAGGGCGTCTCCTCCGCATCCCCACAACACACAGGTGAGTCATGGACGTTGCCAAGCTGAAGAAGGTTGGAAGCCGCGTGCTGAATGGCGGCTGGGTCAAGGATATCCCGTTGGACGGCTGCGGTGACCTGGCGCTCAAGGTGCGCGGCCGGGACAATGTGGACGCGCGCCGCCTGCGCACCCGGCTGGTCGAGGAACTGAGCCTTCCGCCCGGCGCCGACATCCCGCGGGAGGATCTCGACCGCATCGGCATCGAGGTCATCGCTGGGGCCATCCTCGTCGATTGGAACCTCACCTCCGAAGGCGCGGCGCTGCCCTGCAACGCGGAGACTGTGCAAGCCCTGCTGACGGACCCGGACTGCGGCCGCATGCTCTCGGAAGCCGCCCTCTACGCCTCTGCCGTGGTGGCGCAGATCGGCGCTGAGACCTTTGAGGACGCCGCAAAAAACTCCGAGACGCCCTGATCTGGCAACTGGATTGGGGCGGCAAGGCCGAGGCCATCCTCCTGGCCGCCGGCCCGGAGGGCGAAAACCTGCCCTTCATGCAGGACCGGGTGACGCCCGATCCCCGGCACCTCACCGTGTGGAGTGCCTTCTTCGATCTCTGCGGCGACCGGCCGGCCGGGATGGGCTTCGTGGGCCAGATCCCGTTCTCCGCGGTCGACCGCTATGCCGCTCGCTACGGCATCACCGACATCGATGAATTCGAGACGTTCCAATCGCTCCTGCGGGTGATGGACGCCGCCTACGTGCGGCGCGCCGCAGACCAGATCGAAGCCGCGTCCCGCCGCCGATAGGACAACCATGCCCTCTGTCGAGCTGATCAAACGCATCCGCACCGTCGCCACGACGGAGGGCATGGACAAGCTCGTGGCGGAGCTGCGTTCTGCGGCCAGTGCCAACACGCGGTTCGCCGAGAGCGGCAACGTCGTCTCCCTGGCGACGGCGAAGCTGGGGCGGGAGCAGCTATCGGCCGCGAAGGCGATCGAGAGCACCGAGAAGCGGGTCGACTCCCAGGTCAAGAACCTGATCGCCTATCGCCGCGAGGTGGCCAATGTCGCCCTCGCTTTGCAGGAAGGCATCCGCACCCAGGAGGAAGCCAACCGCATCCTGGATCTCGCTGCGATCAAGTATCACCAGGTCGGCGAGGCGCAGGATTTCCTCATCCAGAAGCAGGAGGATCTCGAGCGCCGGGCCCGCGCGCTACGAGAAGCGTTGGACCCGGCCTATGGCGCACAGAACCGATTCAACGCGGCGATCCACGAGGCCGAGGATCTCTACACCGCCGGCGCCATTGCGGTTGGGGTCTATGAAGCGGCAATCCGACGCGCGGAGCAAACGCTTCAGGATTTTCTGGGTAAAGACGAAGCAGCCTACCAACGTCGGGCCCAGTCGCTTCGCGAGGCGCTCGATCCGGCATATGCGGCGGAAACTGCCGCCCAAATCAAGTTCAATGCCGCAATCTTTGAGGCGGAGGATCTCTACACTGCCGGCAAGATCGCGGCTGAAGAGTATAAGGCTGCAATAGAGCTCGCAGGCCGATCTCTGCGCGAGACCCAGGTCGGCATCGTCCAGGACGCGAAGGCCAAGGCGGATGCGGCCCAGGGCGCCTTCAACACCTCGTTCGGCATCCGGGATGACTTCGGCAGCGAAAAGCGCGCCGCCGACATCCTCGCCTATGGGGAGGCGCTGGACGCCACCCGGGCGAAGTACGACACCGCCTTCGCAGCCCAGCGGGAATACGACCAGTTCGTGGCCCAGGCCAAGGCAGATCTGGCCGCCGGCGCGATCTCGGAGGACGCCTACCGCGCCGCGATCGAGAAGCGCACCATCGCCATGCAGGCGGCCAGCGCCGCGCAGGAGGCTGCGAACCGAGCGGCGCGCGCCGAAGCCGCCACCTCGGCCCAGGCCAGGATCAACAGCACCTTCGCCATCGGCACCAAGGCGACCGATAACGGCGCCACCAATCCGCAGATGGGGTCCGCATTCGAGGATCTCGACCGGCTGCGGCTGGAGTTCGTGCCGCTGGAGAAAGCCGCGGCTCAATACCAGGACCGGCTGAAGCAGTTGAAGCTGCTGAAGCCGCACATGGACGCCGACGAGTACACCGCGGCGCTGCTGCGCGAGGAAGCCGCCCATAAGCGGGTGGTGAAGTCGATCGAGGAGTCCGGCAGCGGCGCCTCGAAGAGTTTTCGGCTGACCGGTTACGAGCTCACGAACCTCGCCTATCAGGCCAACGACGCCTTCACCATGCTGGCGTCTGGCTCGAGCTCGTTCCAGGTCCTGGCGACTCAGGGTGGGCAGGTCTACCAGATCCTGTCCGGCACCCGCGGCGGACTGACCGCGGGGCTGAAGAACCTCGGCACCGTCGTCAGCGGCCTCCTGACGCCGACCCGCCTTGCAGGTGGAGCGATGGCTGGCCTCGGCATCGCTGCCGTGTTGGCCTATCGCGATTGGAGCACGTCGTGGAACGCCCTCGACAATTCGCTCCAGGGGCTGGGCAAGACCACCAAGGCGAGCGTTCGTGATCTCGAGGATTTTGCCACTGCCGGCGCGCGCTCAGCACGCACCACGGTCTCCTCGGCCATGGACATGGCAGCGGCATATGCGGCCACAGGAAAGACCGGCCGCGAGAACTTCACCGACCTGATCGCGGTCACCAACAACTACGCGGCTGTGTCGGGCAAATCGACGGCCGATGCGGCGAAGCGGTTGGCCGCGGCCCTGGCGGATCCCGCCGCAGGCGCGGAGGATCTGGACAGGGAACTCAACTTCCTCAGCCAGTCGCAGCTCGATCTCATCAGGTCCACCGCTGCGGCCGGCAAGATCGTTGAGGCGCAGCGGCTGATCATCGTCGCCCTCAACCGTGACCTGCCCGATGCCAATCGCAACCTCACGTGGTTCGGCGACACGTGGCTCACCATCTCGAGAAATGCCAGTCAGGCCTACGCCAGCCTCGGCAAGGCACTCGGGTTGCAGGTCACAAAGCCCGATATCGACACGCAGATCGCAGAAGCCGAAAAGCGCTTGGCGGGTGCGAAGGATCTGGCCGCGAACGGCAACACCAAACTCTATCGCGACCAGGGTGCCTCGATGGCCGCTCAGGCTGAGCGGGAGCTGATCGAACTGCGCAAGCAGCGGGCCGACGCAACGGAGAAAGCGGTCCGCGCGGAGAAGGACCTCCAGGAGAAGCAGGGCGCTGCAATCGCCGAGGCGCGGGATCCGCGCATTGGTGATCTTAGGCAGATCGAGGCGAACATCACCAGCGTGACCCGCGCGCTGGAAAAGGCGGAAGCCGGCCAGTCCCAGTTTGACAAGATGTGGTCCGGCGACGAGGGCATGTCGGAAGCCGCTCGCAGGGTGAAAACCTACAAGGAGGCGTTGAGCGGCTTGATCAATCAGCGCAACGCGCTGGTCGGTTCCGACGCCAATCTGATTTCCTATTCCGAGCAACTGACGCGCCGACGGGAACTCGAGCTTGCCGTTACCCGTGCCCAGACATCCGAGGAGAGGAACCGGGCCCAGGCGGCGCTGAAAGCGTACGACGCTGCGGCCAACGGGGCAGGCGACGATCAGGTCAAGGCGATCAAGACCGACGCCCTGCTGAAGTCGCAGGCCGAAACCTATGCGCAATTGGCGATGGCGCAGAAGGAGCGCCTCGGCAGCGCCGAGGAAGCGGTCTCCGCCCAGGAACTGGAAGCGCAGCTCATCGGCAAGACCGCCGGTGAGGCGGCCGTCCTGCGCGCCAATTACCGGGACTATGTCGACCTCCAGCGCGAAGCTGCTCTGGCCGGGACCAAGTTCGATACGGCCAAATACGCCGCCCTGAAGCAGGTAAACGAGGCGCTGCGCGACCAGGTCGACCTCACCGCGAAGCTGTCGCTTCGGGATCAGGTGTCGTTCGACCTAGACCAGCTCGGCCGCACCAAGATCGACCAGACAATCGCATCCACCCTGCGCTCGTCAGGGCAGGCCGTGGACTTCTCGTCCTACGAGGCGGGGATCATCCGGGCCCGCGAGGCGCTGACCGATCTGAAGGATACGTCCAGGGACGTCTTCGGCAGCATCATCAGCGATATCCGCCAAGGCGCATCCGCCGGCGAGATCCTCGGAAACGTGCTGAACAAGGTCGCCGACAAACTGGAGTCGCTCGCTGTCGATCAACTCACGTCCGGTGTGTTCGGAAGCGGAACTTCGGGCGGCAGCAGTGGCCTCTTGAGCTCATTCCTCAGTGCCTTCACCGGTGGGGCATCCGGCAACACGGCATGGGCCGGGGCCAACGTCACCGGGCTGTTCGGAGGCTTCGATCAGGGTGGCTACACCGGCGCGGGGGGCAAGTATGAGCCGGCAGGTGTCGTCCACCGCGACGAGTACGTCTTCGACAAGGAGTCAGTGCGGGCGGCCGGCGGCCCAGGCCCTCTGGATGCGCTGCGCCGCAATCTCAAGGGCTACGCCGACGGCGGCTATGTGACGGCCGCGGCGTCCCGCAATCGCGCCACCATCGACATGATCAACCATGCCCCTGGCTTCGCCAACGGCGCTGCTCTCATGGCGCCGGCCATGCCCAGCATCTCCATCGGCGGTCCCACGATCACCGTGTCCGGCAATGCCGACGGCGCCACGGTGGAGCAACTGCGCGGCGAACTGGCCGCCTATCAGAAGAAGGTGCCCGGCCTGGTGCTGCAGGCCATGGAGACCGCTCAGCGCAACATGGCGAGGTTCCGCTCGTGACGTTGACCTATCCGCGCCCCTATCCCTTCGCCGTGATGGGCGTCTCCGAGCTCGTCTTCACGCTGTCACGGGTGCAGGTGGGCACGCGCTCGCGCGGCGGGGACGTGCAGGGTGCCGAAACCGCACGGACTCTGTGGAGCATCGACGCGCAGACGCCCGCATTGAACGAGAGCGAGTTCGAGGAACTGCAGGGCTTCTTCGACAGCTTGCGCGGCGTGCTGAACACCTTCACCGTCTATGACCCGGCCCGCCGCCGGCCGCGGGCCTATCCCGGCACCGGATGGGCCGGCGTCAGCCGATATACGGGCGGTGCATTCGACGGCACCTGCACCCTGGCCAATGCGCTGGCCTATCAGGTCGGCCTCACCAACCTGCCGGGGACGTACACCATCAAGACCGGGGACATGATCTCCTGGCCCTGGCGGAGCACGCGAACGCTGCACAGGGCCATGGAAACCGTCACGACCACCAACGGCTCCCTCACCGTCCAGGTGGAACCCGACATCCCGCCGGGCACGGTGGGCAACCCCATCGTCAAGCTGGAGGCCGCCGAGGCCGTCTTCCGGCTGCAGGGCGACATCCCCCGGCCCAAGCGTCGCGGCGTGGGCGGCGAGCCGATCTCCTTCCAGGCGCTCCAGGTCCTGCGCTGATGGCCAAGGCATTCGATGCGGCGACGCTCGCTCTCCTCGACGGCGACAGCCTGGTGCTGCGCGATCTGGCCGTCGTATCCATGCCGGAAGGCGCCTGGGGCTTCTGGGGGGATGTCTATAGCGCCCAGTTCCCCGGCTACTGGCCCGGCGTCACCTTCACAGGGGCCGCCGGCCTCATCTCCATCACCCAGCCGGCGCAATCCGTCACCGATGACGTGCAGACCGTCACCGCCACCTTGTCGGGCCTCTCCAGCGACGTGCTGACCACGGTGGGGTCCTACAACCTCCACCGGGCGAAGGTGGAGGTCGCCCGTGCGCTCTACGATCCGAACACCCGCGCCCTGGTCACCATCGATGTGCGCTTCCGCGGCTATATCGACCGGGACGAGATCCGCGAGGCGGAGGGCGAGGCGGTGCTGGTGCTGGAATGCGTGTCCCGCGCCCGCGAGCTCGATCGCGCCACTTGGCGCAAGCGCACCAATGCAGACCAGCAGCGCACCTTTCCCGGCGACAGGGGCTTCGAATTCACCAATGCCGTGGTGGGCAGCACCCTGACGGTGGGCCGATGAACCGGCGCGCCGAATGGATCGACGCCCTCGCCGCGGTGATCGCGCACCATGACGCCGCACCGTTTGGCTGGCGCGCGTCCGATTGCCTGTCGTTTCCGGCCGACGCCGTCGAGGCGATCACCGGCACCGCCGTGGAGCGGCCCGCCTATGCCAGCGAGTCCGGTGCCCGCCGCGCGCTGCGCCGCATGGGCGCCGCCGACCCTCACGAGGCGATGGCCAAGCTGTTCGAGGAGATCCCGCCGGCCTTTGCCACCACCGGCGACCTTGCCGCCGTGGTTGGCGATGGCGGCCGCAAGAGCGGCGGCGTCGTGGTGGGCGCCATTCTCTACGTGAAGGCCGAACACGGCCTCGCCCGCCTGCCGCGCTCCCGCATGGTCCGAGCCTTCAAGGTCTGAAATGCCCAAACTTGCTTGGCTTGTGGCCCTCGCGGTGGCCCTCATCGCGAGCGCGCCGGCGCATGCCGACCCCATCTCGGGCGCGATTGCCGCCGCCACCGCCGTGGGCGGGGCCATCTCGTCCATGGGCGCTGTCGGCACCTTCCTGGTCAATGGCGCCCTGGCTGTGGGCGCCAGTTATCTGTCCCGCGCCCTGGGCAAGAAGACGACGGGAAAAGGGGCCTCCTCCAGCGCGGTGACGCTGGAACTGTCGCTCGACGCGGATCACCCGCGCCAGTTGGTGTTTGGGTCGCGGGTGGTGGGCGGCTCGTTGCACTATCGCTGCAAATACGGGCCGCAAAACGAGAACATCGACCTGGTCATTGTGCTGGCCGATCACGAGATCGACAGCCTGCAGCAGGTGTGGGTGAACGGCATCGGCATCTCCATGCACATGGATGCGGCCGGCTGGCAGGACGTGCCCGAGTTCTCCGACAAGTATGGCGTCTCCATGCTGTCGTTCCGCCTCTACAAGGGCGGGGCCGATCAGCCGGCCGACACGGAGGTGATCGGAGATTCCGGCGGCCAATGGACCGGCGCCCACCGCCTGCGCGGCTGCGCCTGGGTCAAGGTGCGCATCGTCTTCAATCCGGAGGTGTGGGGCTCGGCCCTGCCCACCTTCAAATGGCTGATCAACGGCGCCAAGCTCTATGATCTGCGCCTCGACAGCACCGTGCCCGGCGGAGACGGGCCCATGCGCTGGGGGCAACCGGAGACCTACCGCTTCGCCGACAATCTGGAGCTGGCCCGCTACAACTTCCTGCGGGGCATCTATGTGGGCGGCGACAAATGGTTCGGCGTCGGGCTGGAGGCCTCCGAGATTCCGCTGGATCATGTCCACGCCGCCATCGCCGCCTGCGCCGAGCCGGTGCTCACGCGCGCCGGCAGCTATGAGCCGCGCTATCGCGTGGCGGCGGTGATCGATGCCGACGAGCCCTGGCGCGATGTCCTGGCGAAGTTCTCCCTCGCCTGCGCCGGCAACCTGCCGGATCTGGCGGGGCGCTATGCCCTGCTGCCCGGCGTGGCGCAGGTGCCGGTCCTCCATATCACCGACGACGACTTCATCGTCGGCACCGAACTGACCGGCTCGCGTCATCGCCCGCTCGATGAGGTGGTGTGCGAGGTGACGGGCAACTGGGCCTCTCCGGAGGCCCTGTATGAGAGCACGGCCCTGCCCACCCGCTACAGCTCCGCGGATGAGGAGGCCGATGGCGGCTTCCGGCGCTCGGCGCCCCTGGATCTGTCCTATGTGGCTTCGCAGAGCCAGGGACAGCGCTGCATGGAGATCACCCGCCGCCTGGCGCGGCGGCAGATCACCCACAAGGGCACGCTCCGCCGCCGCTGCGATGTGCTGGAGGCCGGCGACTGGATCTATTGGACCAGCGCCAAATTCGGCTACAGCGCCCGCGTCTTCCGGGTCGAGGCGGCGAACCCGAACGACGATCTGTCGGTCACCGTGCAACTGCGGGAGATCGACAGCGGCGTCTATGGCTGGTCGCCGGATGATGAGCAGGATCCGAACAATCCCACGGACCTGCCGTCCGGCGGCGCCGGCGGCGCCGTGGTGGTCAATGTGGCGGTGGCCATCGCGCAGGTGAACGGCATCGATGGCACGCAGGCCCCGGGCATCCGGGTGACCTGGAATCCCATCACCGATCCCACGGTCTACAGCCTTGTCATCGAATATCGCCGCGTCGGCGATGCCCCCTGGCAGACTTTCATTGCCAGCGAGCCGCAAGTGCGCGAGGGCGCGGCCACCATCACCGCCGGCATCATCGGTGGGGACTTCTATCAGGTACGCCTCACGCCCCTCACGTCCCCGCCGCGGGTGGTAGACGTATCCGCCATCGCCACCACCGCCAGCAACACGGTGGAGATCATCGTCAACCGCGCCCTGGTGTCCACGGTGGCCGAGGCGGTGCGGCCCGGCTCGATCACCAACGACGCGCTCGAAGCTCAATTTCGCGATGTATTCGACGCCTCGCGCTACGCCAATTTGGACGTGGCAACGGTGGGCTTGCTGGTAGCGGCGGCTAATGTCGCTGAGGAGAAGGAGATCTCTCTACGGGCGGTCAACGCGCTGCGGGCGGATGTGGCGCTCGGGCTCAATCCCGTCTCGGCCGGTATCGAACGCATCGATCAGAAGGCGGCGGAAATCACCGCCGCCTTTGCCACCGCCGATCTGGCCATCACGGCGCAGATCGCCGGTGTCGCGGCTGAATTGCAGAACGAGGAGTCGGCTCGCGTCACCCAGGACAGTGCCCTGGCGCAGCGCATCACCGACATCTCCGCCCAGTTCGGCAGCGACATTGCCGGCGTCCAGCAGGCGATCACCGCCCAGGCGGCGGCCGGAGAGCTTTTGGCCTCGGACACCCGCTCGCTCTATGTGCAGGACATCCAGGGCGACGACGCGGCCTTGGTCGCCCAACTGGTGGAGATGGCGGCCCGCGGCGAGGACGTGACGGCGCTCCTGCGCAAGAACAACGTGGCGACCGCATCCATCGAGGAGGTCCGCTCCGCCACCGTCGCCAACGGCGTCGCCACGGCCACCTTGTCCGCCAAGCTGCTGGCGGAGATTGGTGACCGCGGCGCCGCCATCTCCCAGGAGATGACGGCGCGGACCAGCGCCGATGCGGTGCTCTCGACGCAAATCACGACGCTGATCGCCCAGGAGAGGGACGAGCGGGCATCGTCGATCACCCAGGAGAGCGCGGCGCGAGCCAACGGCGACAGCGCGCTCGCGACGCAGATCACGACCATCGTCGCGCAGGAGCGCACCGACCGCGCAGCGTCGGTCTCGCAGGAGGCCGCTGCAAGGGCCGATGCCGACACCTTGCAGGCGATCCAGACGGCAACCCTGGTTGCCCAGGAACGCACCGACCGGGGGGCCTCCATCCAGGCGGAGGCGACCGCGCGCACCAATGGGGATGCGGTGCAAGCGGCCCGCACCGACAGCCTGGTCGCTCAGGAGGCCACCGACCGGGCCGGTTCAATCCAGCAGGAGGCCACGGCCAGGAGCAATGCGGTCGCAAGCCTCGCCACCACGGTGAATACGCTTGTGGCGCAGGAGCGCACCGACCGCGCTGCATCCGTCTCTCAAGAGGCGGCGGCCCGCGCGGATGCCGATACGCTCCAGGCTCTACAAACCGCCACCCTGGTGGCGCAGGAAAGCCAGTTGCGCCATGCGGCCCTGGTCTCTGAGCAGCAGGCGCGTGTGGACGGCGACGGCGCCCTGGCCAGCTCGATCAACTACGTCAATGCCCGCGTCAATGGCGTGGATGCTGGCGGGCAATATGGCGTCGTCGCTGTGGCCGGCATCAACGGTGCTGCCGCCACCTATCGCGTGTTCTTGAACGCCGGGTCCATCGCCACCGGAATGTGGCTGGACGCCATGTCCGGCGGGACGTCTCGCGTGGTGTTTGAAACGGGCGCGTTTCAGATCCGCGACCCCTGGACCGGCGATACCGGGCCGATCTTCAGCTACGAGGCGGGCAATTTCCTGCTCAACGGCAACGTGCGCGTCAACGGTGCGCTGGTGGTCACGGGCTCGATCACCTCGCTCCAGATCAGCGAGTTTGCCAACCTCAACCTGCAAAACCTCACCGCCGCGTCTCAGCCATTTGGGAACGGAACTTCGGATTGGTTCAACGTCGGCCCGGGCATCGATGTGAACGTGCCGTCCAAGGGTGGGTATTCCTTCCCCATGGTCCACATCGTGTGGAACGGTGGCGCCACCAACCTCTCCGCTGGGACTACGTTTATTGATGTCAGGTATTATTTCCGCATTTTATGCAACGGTGCCGTTGTTGCAGGCGGAGAAAATCCGACAATATCTACACAATTGAAGCCATCTCAAGGACTTGCTATTAGCGGAAATGACTTTCTATTTTTCGCAAACGCAAGCGGGAATAACTTTTTCCAAATTCAGATGAAGCATTATCAAGTCGGAAGCGGAGTCGGAACCGGAAATTTCTATGTTAAAATCGGCGTTGCTGTAATGGGCCGATGATGGAGCAGAAAATGGAAGTGCATGCAAATCACGCCTTCAATCCGCCCCGCATCACCACGCACGAAATCTATGTCAACGAAAAGAACATCCCCGATGCGACATATGCCAACGATCAGACGGGGATCGTTGCCAGGCTCCGATACGATGCTGAAGGCCTGCCCATGATGTCGGGCAGCTTCCACCTGGTTGAGGTCATCGCCGGCGCAGTGCGCATTGTCGAGATCGAGACCGGCACCGTGACCGTTATTGCAGCGCCCATTCAGGGCGGCGAAGGGCCTCCGCCCCCTCCGCCTTCGCTCTGACGCAACGACCCCACCCTCCATCATAGGAGACTGCGCCATGCCGCAGATCGACAGCTATACGGCTGGAACCGTAACGCTCACCAATGGGTCTGCCGTCGTCAATGGAGTCGGCACAAACTGGATGTCCGGCACCGCCAACTATTCGATCCTTGCTGGCCACCTCTTCGTCTGCGGAAGCTTCTTTGCTCCGGTGTCGTCGGTAACGGCAGCGGGCCAACTGACCCTGGCCATCCCCTATACGGGCGCCACCGCATCTGGACTCGCCTATCGCATCTTCCGCTACACCTGGGTGGAAACCCCTGCCGTCGCGGGTTTCCTCCAGGCTCTGATGGATCGGGGCACAAAGACCAAACCTGTCACGCGCTGGGACCTCGACAGTGGCGCGATGTCGATGACATTCCGCCAGGATGATGCCGGAAACCCCGCGCTCTTTGTGGGTAGTGTGGGGGCAGCCGACGGCAGCATGGTCAAGTCGCTGGCCTTCGACAAGTCCACGGGAAATGTATCGACCACGACCGGAAAGGTCGGAATCGGGACGTCGGGGACGACCATCAACTATAATCTGGATGTCCGCGGCACCATTGGCGCGGGCGGCTATTGGATGGGGACAGCCTATCCGGATGCATGGATCGGCGGCATCGCCGCACTTGACGGAGACTCTACCCACAAGTTTTTGCACATCGGCGGCGCCACTTCCACCGATGGTCACCGTCGGATCTCCTTGCAGGGGAGTTTGGTCACCACAACGGCGCGTGTGCGTATCGGTGGGGAGACGCCGGCGGCGGCTAGTCTTCACACCGTCGCGCACGACGGGCTCGCGGCGCTCCGAACTGAAGCATCCGCGGGCGCGCCATTCCTGCAAATGATTAAGAGCGACGGCAACTTTAACCAAAAGATATGGGACATAAATCCGTCTAACAGCGGTGCTGTTCTCAGTATTCGGGCGATGTCGGATGACTATTTGTCGGGGACAAGTATCATAGATATAGCCCGATCTGGGAGCGACAGCGCCGGCATTATTGTCACCGGCGTAATCAGCCCCTCTCTGCACAACACCTATGACCTTGGCATCGCATCGCGCAGTTTTCACACCATCTTTGCGGGCACCCCAACGATCAGTTCGTCTGATGCGACCTTGAAGGATGTACGAGGAGAGCCGGGCGAGGCAGAACTTGATGCCTGGGGGCACATCCGCGCCAAGATCTATCGGTTCCTCGATGCCATTGCCGCTAAGGGCGATGACGCCCGGCTGCACACCGGCTGGGTCGCGCAGGAGATCGCTGCGGCCTTCGAGGCGGAGGGGCTCGATCCGCGCCGCTATGCGCTGTTTTGCGCCGACCTCATCACCGAAAAGGTCAGCACGACGGTGCCGGGCAAGGTGCCGGTGTTCGATGATGTCGAGGAGACCCACCTCGAAATCGAGATCATCGACGGTGTGCCCCGCCAGGCTCCCAAGACGCACACCACCCGCCGGCAGCGCTTCGACCAGGTTCCCGTCATCGGCGTGGATGGCGAGCCCGTCACCGAGTGGCGGCCGGACCCGCAGGGCGATGTGGAGCGTGACGGGGTCAAGGGCCGCGTGGTGCCTGTCACCCATCCGGTGCCCGTCATGGTGGATGGCGAGGTAGAACAGACCATCGAAAGCCCGCCCGTTGAGCGGCTGGGCCTCCGCTACGAGGAATGCCTCGTGTTGGAGAACGCCTGGGCGCGCCGAGAGATGGCTCGCCTGCATCATGCGATCACCGGCTTGACCGTCCGCGTCGAAGCCCTGGAACCCGCCGCCGCCTGACGCCGACCCGCCGCGCGCCTGACGGCCGGCGGCCCCTCTCAACCATCCCTGTTCCCGAACGGTCGCTCGCATGGGCGCGCCGTCGCTTACCTTGGAGGCCATCCATGACCACGCAAGACCTGCAACGCATCCTCATGGCCTTGGGCTATGACCTCGGCCCCGCCGGCGCCGATGGCGCATTCGGCCGCATGACCATCGCCGCCGTGAAATCCTTTCAGCGGGACCGCGGCCTTGCCGTGCAATATCCCGGCACGGTGGGGCCGAACACCATCGCCGCTTTGGAAGCGGCGGCGCCGGCCCCCGGCGGCCAGGTGGCCGGGCCGGCGGCGCCGCTCTCGCCGATCCTGCCCTGGCTGGAGGAGGCTCGCCGCCTCCAGGGCGTGCGCGAGAGCGCCGGCGCGAAGTCCAATTCCGTCATTCTCGGCTGGGCCAATGCCTTGGGCGGCTCTGTCCGCTCCTATTACACCGCCGACGATATCCCGTGGTGCGGCCTGTTCGTCGCCCATTGCATCGGCCTGACCCTGCCGCGCGAGCCGCTTCCGGGGAACCCGCTTTCGGCCCTGGCGTGGGCCAAGTTCGGGCGAGAGGTGAAGCCGACGCCTGGCGCCACCCTGGTGTTCTCCCGCACCGGCGGCGGGCACGTGGGCTTCTATCTGGGCGAGGATGACACTGCCTTCCATGTGCTGGGTGGCAATCAATCCGACATGGTCAACATCACCCGCGTGGCCAGGGCCCGCCACGTTGCCACGCGCTGGCCGTCCACCGTTGCGCTGCCCAACGTCGGCCCGGTGCGCATGACGGTCTCCGGCGCCCTCTCCGCCAACGAAGCCTGACCCGCGCCCGGCCGGGTCCGCCGGGCACCATCCTTGAGGTTTTCCATGTCCACGCTCGAAACTGCCGTTCTCGCGGCAGCGGCGACCGCCGCTGCGCGCCCTGATGTTCCTCTGACTGCCGCCAACGCGGCGCCGGTGGCCGCGGCCATCACCGAAGCGCTGCCGCCCCCGGCTGCCCTGGAATCCTTGTGGCCGCAGCTCACCCGCTACGCCATCTCGGCTGCCGGCACTGCGCTCGCCGCGCGTGGGATCGGCGAGGTGTCGGACTGGCAGACCCTGGCGTCCGCGGTCCATGACAATTGGCAAGCCATCGTCGGGGCGGGGATGGCCATCGCGCCCGTGGTGTGGCGCATCGCCACCACCCTCGTCGCGCGTCGGAAGGCGTGAGCGGATGGCGGACGTTCCCCCCGATCCCTTGTCGGCCCTTGTGGGCATTAAGCTGACCCACGTCATAGCCGGTGCGGCGGGGGGGATTGTCCGCTCTCTCTCGCGCCCGGGCGGATCGTGGGCGCGCCATGTGGGCACTGCCATCATCGGCACCTTTGTTGCCGGCTACGGCACGCCGGTGGGCACTGTGTTTGCCTCGCGCTACCTGGCCTCTCCAGATCTGCCGTCTTCCTCCGTCGAGGGCATGGTGGGGTTCGTCCTCGGATTGATCGGCATGAGCCTGTGCGAGGCCGCGCTGCGTTGGGCTCGCGCCTGGCGTGACGGGCTGCCGCCGCCGCTGCCGCCACTTCCGCCGGCGCCGCCCTGATCAGCGCGAGCATGTGTCGATCACCTATGCGGCCCCGTCTCCTACCCGGAGGCGGGGCCGTTTTTGTTTTGTGGCTTGGTCAGCATACCCTCGCGCCGGGAGGACCGACCATGACCGAACCAGATCCACTTGACGCGCTTTCGAGCGAGATTGCTCGCCTTCGGAACATCGCCAGGGGATTGGAGCTCACCACGCTCGCCTACCTGCTGGAAATGGCGCGCCTGGAAGCCGCTGCGCAGGCGAAGCTCCGCATCCCAAAAACGCGAGGCAGATAGAATAACTCCCGGATGCGGCGCATCTAGGGGGAGTCAAAGCTGTGAAAGATTTTGAAACAATCTCGGATACCAAGCAATATATTTACGAACTGGCTCTTGAACTTAAGAGAATGGCAGAGCAAGAGGGAGATGTAGTGCTTGCGATGCTTTTGGGAATGGCTGCGATGCAGGCGTCCCAGCCATCCACCGGGCCAAAAAATCCACAACTGAACAACTAGCCACCATGCGTGGCCCCCGCCGCTCGGCGGCGGGGATCAGCGCCCGACTGCCGCTACATCTTCACGGTCTGAAGGGACGGGGCTGTGCGGCGGCGTCTAGATATCCCACGATAGACACGACTCACGGCTGGCGGGCGCCTAACGAAGCCCTTTTTTTCTCCAGATCTTCGCGCATCAGCTCCCGCCAGAAACTGGAGAGTATCTCCGCATCTTCCCGGTTCAGGCGAGAAAAATCGTTGATGTGAGACAGGTAAGCATTCACGTTCTCGCGCCATTCCGCGATTGGAAACTCTGGCTCTGCCGCTCTTGATTCGTGCGCCGGCGCGGGGGGCAAGGACGTCACCAAAACGTCGGCAGCGATAGGCTCTGGCACGTCCAGTGACACGATCCAACCCGTTACCTCTGGTATCCCTTCGTCGAAAGTGATGATGGGCGCAAGAAATTGCGTCCAGCCAGATACCAGATCGCGCCCGCGTTCAAGGGTTCCCCGAATTGAGGCAATGTCCCCATCGCCGCTCCCCGGGCGCCCGCGGGACAGCACCTTCATGCTACCGGGATGTGAGTGGCAGATCCCGAGAACAGTCTTGCCATAAGGGTGAAGCTCAACATTGGCGTAGTGCTGCACGAAAGGCGCATTTAGCTGGACGTGGCCGCCTCCAGCGTTAACTCGCCCGCGCGCGTCCATCATTGGGGGCATCGGCCGGACGTCGGTGACATGCAGCGGAGCGTCTAGACGCCCGGCTAACACGGCATAGGTCTCGGGCGGGTGCGCACCGACAGTCTTCATGAGCATGTCATGGGCATCCGGCGCGAAGGTGATCGTCGGCTGTCGGGAAGGGATCAGAGCATTCATGATGCGTTCTCAGCTCCAGGAACGACCGTCGCGGATGTAGCGAACGGTGCATTTGGCCCACCAAATGGCGATAGCGGCTGCGGTCGGGAGGTCTCGCGGCTCCGTGCCCGGCTTGTGGCAGATGTAGATGCTCCCATCCGTTCTCGTGAGCCGGTGAGTTGCGTGGCTTGAGCTGTCGCGATTGCCGTAGCCAGGCTGCCGGATGATGTCCGTGACATAGGTCCCGTCTGAAGATTTTCGGGAACAAAAGACAAACATTTTGTTCTCGGTCTCGAAATCGAACTTGTAGCCGTCGCTATGCAACGGAAGGTTTTCGTAGAATTGGCGGAGGTCCGGTGCATTCTGGATAAAACGGAGTTCAAACTTGTTACTGGTCATTGTCTTCGTCCTACCGTGGGGCCGACGAGGCTGTCGCGGGTACGACAATGCCTGCCGTCGTGTGGGGCGAAGGGGATCGGCTCGCGGCCGATCCCCAGTTTGGTAACTCCGGCGCAGGAGGAGACGTGGGCGGGTTGCGACCGCTCGCGTCACTC
Organism: Azorhizobium sp.; assembly: GCA_965227945.1. Lineage (GTDB taxonomy): Bacteria > Pseudomonadota > Alphaproteobacteria > Rhizobiales > Xanthobacteraceae > Azorhizobium. Next base: position 3,163,826 of record CBDDGQ010000006.1, read on the forward strand.
CTCACTTACCGGAAGACGTCGGGTCGGAACGGGCTCGGCCGATCAGCCGGAACCGTATTCGTGGGCTGCCCCATTGGGGTGACCTCCTATTGGGCTGCGCACTTTGAGGTTTGGACAGCGCGAGGCGCAGCGAGCCGCGTCGTCCGGAGCCGCGTTTAGGAAGCGGCCCCGCAGGCCGAACACGCCCATCCCGTCTGGGACGGGCGCGAGAACTGCCGATCGGCAAACAGCTTTCCGCTTGTGAGGCGGTCGCCGAAGATATCGTCCGGCGCCGACCAGAGCGCCGGGTCTATTCGCGCAAGCAATGCGGGCTGCTCAATGAAGGCTTCGCCTATGCGAGCGATTGGGAGCGTCGAACCAACACGAAAATGTAAAATACCCAGAGTGATCAAGAGTATCTTGGCGTTCAACAAGGCTGCGGAAGCGCGATGGCTTGGATAGAAAGAACGCTGGGGCTTAACTGTGGTATTTGTCTCGATCCGTTCGCGGGCGAAACAGGCGTAGCAGCCACGTCCATGGTGGGACTCTGCGGGAAAGGTCCCGAGAATGTCACAGGCTCCGTTGTCTCCGTGCATAGAGCCTGTGAGGAGGTCCCTATCGCGTTTCAGCGCCTCCTCATTGATCCTGGCCGCCGCTTCAACGGAGTCGGTCATTGACCATATGATACGGGGCGACCACGCTCTGTTCGCCTGTTCGGGGGTAAGCTTATTGTCGTGGCACTTGAAGGTGACGACGCAGCAGCCGGGATTAACACGTAGGATCCGGCGCTTTGCGGCCTCCACTTTCGGAAGACCTACATCCTCGCAATCGAAGCCTGAGGTCGCGACATTGTTCCATGTGACCTCATCCTCGTCGATCAGGCAAGCTTCGCGGATGCCATAGGAGGCAAGATCGATGACGCACGGCGTGATGCCGCCGGCACCGAAGCAGGTCAGCGCCGTGCTCTCCATCAGATCGAGATCGATCAGCCCGTGATGGCGGGTCTGTCGTGCGGTCCGAAGCGAGTCCGAAGGATGTCCCATCAGCTTTCTCCTGCTGGGATCCATTCTATGCGGAGGGGCGACGACACAAATGGACAAGTGTGGATTGCAGTTCCATACTTTTCCATTGCACCGAAAAGGGAGACTTAGGAGTTGAAGCGACCTTTAATGGAAAACATGATCCAGCTGAAAAAGGAACTTGGCATGTCTCCCGAAAATATAGCTATTAATATAAACAGTGTTCTGGCTAAGTCAAAAATAAGACATATTCCAAAGAAAAATATTAATGGAAAGACGCTGCGCAACTGGGCATCTGGAGAGTCTGAGCCCAATGCGGATACACTCCGGGCTGTTTGTTCGTACATTATGTATGGTGACAACTTGGCAAAAATATCTGAAAAAGATTACGACATAAATACGATAATGAGTTTAGAGGGTGATTTTAAAACATCTTTTATTGGAAATATACTTGGTAAGTATAGGTCGATTACTCAGAGAAAAGAAAGAAAATATTTCAAATATGCGATACACGCGGATGCAATTTTGAACGAAGATCATGGAGAGTTCGGGTCGCCTCTTGGTGTTGTTGGTGTATATTCAGTTGAATTTGCTGAAGGTGCTTATGAAGTTAGTGATGGAGAGGCGTATTTTGTGTACGAAAAGCAGAAAGCAATATCGATACGGAAGCGCGGGGATTGGACTTCGAGTAGTTACTCGAATACAAAAAACAGAATATTTATTAATTTCATGATGCACAATGATAATCCGCTGTTTGATGCGGAGGAGGGTGGGTATGAAGGGCATATCAATATGAGGCAAATGCGAAATATCAATCCTATTCTTGGATCTGTCGCATTTTTAGGGAATTTTTTCGATCTCTCTGAAAAGAGAATTAAGAACTACATGGGGGGGATATATGCGGAGTCGATTGACCGCATATACGATAAAAATCAAATGTTGAAGGATGAGTGCCTGAGGTTCATTGAGTTGGCTGGTTCGACATCGAGAATTAATGTAAAATGATTTATTGTAGTGCTCGATTGACTTTCCCGTTTGGGCTTGATGTTGCCGGACGTTTTCCCGCCCACGGAGACTATTTGATGGGACTGAGGCACCGCTCCCGATCTTCTGTTCTGAGCAATGCTCAATGCTGTGACGATGCTCGACCGAATCCGCAACACGCGGGAGCCCTCGACTACGGCAGCTAGACTAGCATCCAGAGGATCTCGGTCGGAGCCGTCTCTACCCTGAAGCGGATCCGTTTCGGGTTAGCCAAGGCCCTCGGAGCTGATAGGCTTCCTCCCCTCGCGGATGATAAGCATGACCCAGCCGGACCCGTTGGAAAATCTGAGGATTGAGATTTAGAAACTCCGCATGATCGCTGCGACCGAGGGCCTGGAGACGGTGGCATACCTGCTAGAACTGGCCATGGTTGAGGTCAGGGCCGCCGCAAACGCCTGGGCACCTCGGAAGTAGCGCCGGGGGCCGCTACGCTCGCCGGTGTCCCACGCTATGCCGCGTCCTGGCGCCTACCTCGCGCCACAATCTGGAGCTCTGCCTCCGGCAAAGGCCGTTGCAGAGCTGCCGCGACATCCCATGGCGCCGTCATCCATGTCTCGATTTCGTCAGCCTTGGTAAGGATCACCGGCATGGCCTTGGGATGCACTGATGCCACCGGCTCGGTCGGAGCAGTGGTCAGGAAGCCATAGAGATCCGCCGTCACCTCGCCTTCCTTCACCTTCCTCACGCTAGTCCAGTCTTGAACCCAGATGCCGGCAAAGAAGGCGAGGGGGCGCTCTTCGCCGAATGCAAACCATACGTCGCCGCCGGCATCGCGGTTAAACTCGCTGAAGGATGTGAAGGGCACCAGGCATCGGTTCGCCGGCCCAAGCCATCGTTTCCAGTGGGCAGAGCTGGTGTTGCGGATGTTCGTGGTTCCACTGTCCGGTTCCATCCGCAGCAGGGCCTTGAAATCCTCCACTGGCTTGCCTTTGGCCTCCAGCTTCCGGGCGCGCGTCGTCGCCGCGTCGAGCAGCGCCTTTTGCGATGAAGGCAGGCCCCACCGCGCCACTACCAGTTCCCGAATGCCGTCGCCGCCAGTGCGCACGATCGGGGCGACGTAGTCCGGGAAAATGCCGGGCATGGGCGGGAGGTTGCCCGTGGTGTCCCGCATGGCCCTGGACAGAGCGCGGATTGCTTGTTGTCCCCTGGTGACGCTGTAGAGGTTACACATGAGGCAAAGTTCCGTGACCGACGTCGCGGAGGATATCAGCTCGCGCGTTCCTGATGGGGCATTCCCTTCGCCCGCACGGCTCGGAGCACGGCAAGTCCTGAGGCGATGCACCGTGTTTCACTTCAGTTGCATCCACACGGGGGCATGATCGCTGGCCTTGTCCCAGCCCCGCACATCCCGGTCCACCCCTGTGGCCACGACGTCCTCCACCAAGGCTGGGCTGATCATGAAGTGGTCGATGCGGAGGCCTGCATCCCGGGCGAAGGCATTCCGAAAATACTTCCAGAACGTGTAGATGCGGTCTTGGGGGTGAAGGTGCCGCACGGCGTCAGTCCACCCGTCCTCCATCAACTCTGCGAAGGCCGCCCGAACCTCCGGGCGAAACAGCGCGTCATCCCGCCAACGGTCCGGTGCATAGACGTCAAGGTCGGTCGGCATGACATTGAAGTCTCCAGCAAGGACCACCGGGAGGTCGAGTTCCAGAAGCTCGCGGCCATACGCCCGCAGCCGCTGCAACCAGCGCAACTTGTAATCGAACCGGGGGCCGGGCGTGGGATTGCCGTTTGGAACGTACAGGCACCCGACAATGATGCCGTCGATGGCCGCTTCGAGATATCGACTTTGCTCGTCGGCCGCCTCTCCAGCCAAACCCCGCCCGGTTTCGAGAGGGACCTGGTCCCGTGCCAGGATCGCCACGCCATTCCAGGCCTTCTGACCGTGCCATATGGCTCCATAACCGGCCCGCTCGATTGCCTTCATCGGAAAGCGCTCCTGCGGCGCCTTCAGTTCCTGCAGGCAGACGATGTCGGGCTGTGTCTCCTCAAGCCAGCGGAGGAGGATCGCCAGCCGCCCGTTGACCCCGTTCACGTTGAAGCTGGCAATGCGCATCTGGCCTCGAACGCTCCCTTGGCGAGGACGGGGACAGAGGGCAACGCGACCACGCGCCGATGGGTCCACCGGCGCAGCCCCTTCGCATCCTTGTCCCCGCAAATCACAGCATGAGGGCGGGTCTCAAGTTTGCACTTGTTCTTGTTTCGTTCTCATGGAATCCATAAGCCCCTCAAGCCCTGGAGTGTGCCATGCCGAGCGATCCCGCGCCCGCCGAAGACAGCCCTTTTGACGTTTCGGAATCTGACATCGATGCGGCCATCGAGGCGTGCCATGGCGATGTGCGCGGGGCGATCCGGGCCTTGCTGATCGCCTATGCCATGCTGGAGCGGGAGCTTGCGGTGCAGGTGTCGCATGGCTACCGGCGCCGCTCCTCTCGTGGTCGGCCGAGCTCGTGAGGGGCGGGGGTGGGTGATACACCGCGTCTGGAGGACTATCCGTGGGTCGTGGTGCGATTTGACTGCACCATCTGCCACAGGAAGGGGCACACGAGGTTGGCCCGTCTCGCTGAAAAATACGGTGCGGCCATCAGCCTGGATGACCTGCTGACCCGTGTCGCCTGGTCGTGCCCATATCCCCGCGGAGCGATGACCTGGCGCTCGCGGCCCAGGAAATACCAGGTTCTGTGTGGCATCCGGCTTCCTGACTTTGACAGGCCCGGTCCCCCGCCGCCGGATACGCCGGGGCCGCATTTGCGTCTTGTGCCACCAGCGCCAGACACTGACGTAGCTTGAGCGCGGGAAGGGTGGCCCTGAAGGTCCGGCCGGCGAGGTTCTCGACCTGGGAGGGAGCTGCACTAGACAAAGGGATCGTCACCTGCTGAAACGGTGATCTCGCCGCCAAGGGAATTGAAAGTGCTACCGGGGTAGCGCCAGGGTCGCCCGCAAGCCGGGGTGGTCCGTGCGGTTCTCCAGCATCAGGCGACTGCCGGCGCGCGCGAGGGCGACGTCGGCGATGGCGAGGCCCAGGCCGGTGCCGGCCGCCCGGCTGCCCTGGCCGCGATAGAAGCGCTGGGTTACCAGCGGCAGTTCCTCCGGTGGGATGCCCGGTCCGTCATCCTCGATCACCAGGGTGCGCGGTGGTCCGTCGTCCAGCCGCAAGGTGACAGCCCCGCCGGGCGGGGTGTGCTGGAGGGCGTTCTCCAGCAGGTTGCGCAGCGCCAGGCCGAGGGCTTCGGCTTCCGCGGTCACCTCCACCCTGTGCAGGTGCGGATCGACGCTGATCCGGTGCGCGCCGGCATCGCTCTGGCCGGCGACGATTTCGTCCAGCAGGCGGCCGATGTTGACGCTCTGGCCCACGGCGCCGGTGGCGCCGGCATCGAGGCGGGCGAGGATGAGCAACTGGCGTACCAGCCGGGCGGTGCGGTCTACCGAGACGATGATCTGCCGCAGGGCGCCGTCGCGCACGGGAGCGTCCGGGGTGGCCAGGGCGATCTGCGCCTGGGTCTTGAGGCCGGCCAGCGGCGTTCGCAGTTCGTGAGCGGCGAAGGCGGTCACGTCGCGCTCGTGACGGCGAGCGGCCTCCACCTTGGCCAGCAGGCCGTTGAGGGCTTCCGACAGCGGGCGCACTTCGGCGGGGGCGCGGGCGTCGTCGATGGTGCTCATGTCGTCCGGCCCGCGGGCCTTGATCTGCGCCGCCATGGCCATCAGCGGCCGCAGCCCCTGGCCGAGGCACGCCCAGATCAGCAGGCCCAGCAGCGGCAGCACCAGCAGCAGCGGCGCCAGCAGGCCGGCGATGAGGTCGGTCACCAGCCGGTCCCGCAGGCCGAGACGGTCGCCCACCAGCACGCGCAGCCCCTTTTCCGGGTCATCGATGGCGAACACGCGCCAGAGCTCGCCGTCCACGAGCCGCTCGGAAAAGCCCGAGGCGCTGTCGCTCAGCTTCTGCCCCGGTGCGCCTGAGGAATGCGCCAGCAGGTCGCCGGACAGCGACCAGATCTGGCAGGAGAGCTGGCGGGCATAGCTCACCGGCTGCGCCGTCGGCGTGTCGAGGGTCGCAGCGGCTGTGGTGAGGTTCCCTTGCGCCACCAGCGAATGCACCATGGTGGCGGCTTCCTGCAGCCGGGTGTCGAGCACGCTTTCCAGCTTGGCCTGGCTGCCCAGATAGATCCACCCCACCGCGCTCAGCCAGATGGCGCCGGTGGCGAGCACCAGGATGAGGAACAGGCGGGCGCGCAGGGACGTCATGCGAGACTCCTCATGTGGGGCTCTTCATGCGATAGCCGACGCCGCGCACGGTCTCGATGGCCTCGCGGCCGATCTTGTGGCGCAGATTATGGACATAGACCTCCACCGTGTTGCTCTCCACCTCCTCCTGCCAGCCATAGAGGCGTGCCTCCAGCTCGCCCTTGGAGAAGATGGTGCCGGGGCGCTCCATGAGCGCGCCGAGCAGCGCGAACTCCCGCCGCGACAGCGGCACCGGGACCCCCTTCACCTCTGCCTGGAGGGTGGCAGGGTTGAGCACGATGCCGCCCACCCGCAGCAGCGGCGCCGCGCGCCCCTCGCCGCGGCGGGCGGCGGCGCGTACGCGGGCGGCCAGTTCATCCAGGTCGAACGGCTTGCCCATGTAGTCGTCGGCGCCGGCATCGAGGCCAGCGATGCGGTCGGTCACCTCGTCGCGGGCGGTGAGCAGGATGGCGGGGGTACGCAGGCCGGCCCGGCGCATGGCGGCCAGAACCTCCAGGCCTGAGCCGTCGGGCAGCATGAGATCCAGGACCACCGTATCGAACGAGGTGGTGTCGAGCGCGGCACGAGCATCGGCGCAAGTGCCGACCACATCCACGGTGGCGCCATGCAGATGCAGGCCGACCTTTAGCCCGTCGGCGAGCACCGGGTCGTCTTCCAGCACCAGAATGCGCATGTTCGTCCTTTCCGCTCACCCCACGGGGATGTCATGTCCTGCGGGTGCTGGCTTAAGCCTGCCTTAAGCTGCGTTTCCGACCTCCTGGCCCCTGTCTCCGCGCCGGGAAGGAAACCCTCTTGCAAGCCACCCGCTTGAACGCCCTGGGCGTCGTCCTGGTCCTGATGCTGGCCGCCGCTCCCGTGGCTATGGCCGCGCAGCCGCTGTTCTCCGGTGTGCTGGCCGGCAAGGCGCCGGTGGCGCAGGATCCATTCGACGTGGCTGCCGCCCGCACCGCGGCCGGCGCCCTGCGCCTCACCTGGTCCATGGCGCCCGGCACCTATCTGTACCGCGACAAGATCGCCCTGCGCACCCCCGAAGGGGCCGACCTGCCGATCCAGACCCCGCCCGGCCAGCCCAAGGAGGACCCCACCTTCGGCGCCACCGAGATCTATCGCGGCAGCGCGGACGTGACGCTGAGCCGAGCCGATGTGCCGGCGGCGGGGACGCTGGCGCTGTTGTCCCAGGGCTGCTCAGACCAGGGCATCTGCTTTCCCCCGGAAGTCCGGGTCCTGGATCTCACCACCCTCTCGATCCGCCGCGACGACGGCGCGCGTCCGCTGGCGGCCCCGACGACGGCGGCAGACTGGGGCGCGCCGACGCCCGCCGCTGCTGCCCCCGCCGCCGATGGACCGGACGCCAGCGCCCTGGCGGGCCTGTTGTCCGGCAGTCTGTTGCCGCTGCTGGCCGCCTTCTTCGGGTTCGGGCTTCTGCTGGCGTTCACCCCCTGCGCGTTCCCCATGATTCCGATCCTGTCCGGCATGCTGATGGGGACGGGAGAGAGGCTGTCGCTGAGGCGCGGGCTGGCGGTGTCCGGCAGCTTCGCTGGCGCGATGGCGGCCGCCTATGGGGTACTGGGGCTCGTGGCGGCAGCTTCCGGCGCCAACCTCCAGGTGGCGCTCCAGACACCAATGGCGCTGGGTGCCATGAGCGCGGTGTTCGTGGTCCTCGCCCTGTCCATGTTCGGCCTGTTCACACTTCAGGTGCCGACAGGCGTCGCGGCCCGCCTCTCCGGCTGGACTGGCCGCGGCGGCGGCACCCTGGCAGGGGCCGCGGGGTTGGGCTTCACTTCCGCCCTGGTGGTGGGGCCGTGCGTGACCCCACCCTTGGCGGCCGCGCTGCTGTATGTGGCCCAGAGCGGCGATGCCGCCCGTGGCGCCGGGGCGCTGTTCGCCCTCGGGCTGGGCATGGGCCTGCCGCTGGTGGCAGTCACGGTGCTCGGCTCCCGGCTGCTGCCGAAGGCCGGGCGCTGGCTGGCGGTGGTGAAGCCGGTGTTCGGTTTCGTGTTCCTGGGCGTAGCGATCTCGCTGTTGTCCCGAGTCGTTACTCCGCCAGTGGCGATGGCGCTGTGGGGGGGGTTGGTGGTGGTGGCCGGCCTCGGGATCGCCGCCTTCGATCCCGCCCACGCCCGCGTGCGGCTGTCGCGGCGGGCGCTGGCCGGAGTGATAGGCGGGTGCGCGGTTCTCGTCGGCGGCGGGTTGATCGCTTTGGCGGTGGCCGAGCGGCCCACCCGCGCGTTCGCCTCCGGCCTGCTGCCGTCGGGCCTGTCGTCGGACCTGTCTGCCTCCGACGGCACGTCAGGCGACCCGTTGGGCCGGCGTGTCGCCACGGTTGCCGAACTGGAGGGGGCGCTGGTCACGGCCCGCGCGCATGGACGCCCCATCCTCTTGGACTTTACCGCTTCGTGGTGCGTCATTTGCGCCGACATGGAGCGCACCGTACTGCGGGAGCCGCAGGTGGTGGCGGGGCTCGCGGTCGTCACACTGGTGCGGGTGGATGTCACCACCCCCGGCCCGGACAGCCGGGCGCTGATGCAGCGGTACACCGTCTCCGGCCCGCCGACCCTGATCTTCCTTGATCCGGCCACCGGGCGGGAGGTGCCCGGCCTACGTACCGTGGGCAGTTTCACCGCGTCGGACTTCACCCAGCGCCTGGCACAGGTCGGCGGCTGACACCCCATGTCTATACGTCAGGAGCGTTCCATGAACCGTCGCCGCATGCTGAGCCTCGCCTTCGGGGGCGCCGGCACCTTGTTGATGATGCCCGCATCGTGGGCGCAGGCGGTCAATCCGGCCGAGATCCTGCACGATCCCGACACGCCCGGCGGCGGCAACCCCAAGGGGGACGTCACCATCGTCGCCTTCCTCGACTACAATTGCCCCTATTGCAAAAAGTCGGAGCCGGCCCTGGAGGAAGTGGTGCGCGCCGATGGCAAGGTACGCCTTGTGTATAAGGATCTGCCGATCTTGACGCCGGCCTCTGTCTACGGCGCCCGGCTGGCGCTGGCGGCCAAATATCAGGGCCGCTATCGAGCGGCCCATGGCGCGCTCATGTCGCTGCCCGGCGCTGGCGTCACCGAGGAGGCCATGTTGGCGGCGGTGAGTGGCTCCGGCGTGGATATGGCGCGGCTGCAGCAGGATCTCGCCGCTCATGAGGGGGACATCACCGCTCAATTGAAACGCAATGTGGGGCAGGCAAAATCCCTGGGCCTCCAGGGCACGCCGGTTTATCTGGTGGGACCGTATCTGGTGGCGGCGGCGTTGGATGCGGACGGGTTCCGCGAGGTGGTGGCGGATGCCCGCGCCCGCAAAGGCCAATAGCCGATCCTTTTCTCGCGTCCCCTTCCATCCCCCTTTCTGTCTCAGCCAGACCGGTCCATGCCCGCACCTCTGTTTTCGCCGCTTCGTGCGGCCGCGATGACCCTCGCCGTCTCCCTGCTTCTCGCCGCCTGCAAGACCACGGGCGCCCCGCCGGTAACCGCGGGCCCGCCGCCGCTGGACCCGGCCGTTGCGCAACGTTACGTCGCCCGTTCCGAGGCAAAGGGGCATATCGCGGAGGTCGACCTCTCGGAGGTCGATCCGCAATATCTGCGGCAGGTGGTGCCCTATCGCACCACGCAGCAGCCGGGCACGGTGGTGGTAGACCCCCACAACCGCTTTCTTTATCTGGTGCTGGAGCATGGCGAGGCGCTGCGCTACGGCGTCGGTGTGGGCAAGGCGGGGCTGGAGTTCACCGGCACCGCTACGGTGGGCGCGAAGAAGGAATGGCCGCGCTGGACCCCCACTCCAGATATGATTCGCCGCGAGCCGGACCGCTATGCCAAATGGGCCGGAGGCATGGCCGGAGGGGAGGGCAACCCGCTCGGCCCACGCGCGCTGTATCTGTTCGAGAATGGTGAGGACACGCTGTATCGCATCCATGGCACCACGGAGCCGTGGACCATCGGTCAGGCGGTGTCGTCCGGCTGCATCCGCATGCTGAACCAGGATGTGCTGGACCTCTACCAGCGGGTGCCCGCCGGTTCCAAGGTGGTGGTGCTGTGACCACGAATTGCGTGGAGGGCCGGCTTTCGCCGCTGGCTCTCCGTTTTCACTCTTGGCCTCGCACGTTATCCCCGTGATCCCCGGTGTTCACCGGCCTGACGGCGGGGATGACGGAGAAAGCTCACGACGCCGGAAGACGTGGGGGAAGCTCTGAGAACAGACCTGGAACGAAGCGAGAACATAAAAGGCACGTTTCGTCCCAACTTCCGTCCAACCGTTTGAGATATATGAGGAAGTGCGGCCCGCCCCTGGGCACCATTTCATTCCTAAGCGCTGGCTATAGCGGCGAAATCCCCTGTCCCCCCGACCGATGGGGAGGGCCGGTATTAGGAACTCCTTTCGTCACCCAAAGCGTCGCAGAGGCGGATCGCGCCCGCGTACAGTGGTGGCTTTGCGCCTGTCGTCGGCAGCCATCGTCGTCCTTGCGGGCGGGGACGGACCCAACCCGCGCAGGCTGCGCGGCCCACGTCACCCGACCTCGCTGGGGCGCGCGCGCGGCCTTTCGTCTTCGTCCGCCCGTTGCCATCGCCGGCCTCAGCTTGAAGCCCAGACATCCTGGAGATAGCGGCCGCCGGTCTCCAGTTCCGCCAGCCCGGCGGGTCCGAGGATATCGGCAAAGGCGGCGCGCACGTCAGGCGCCATGGTGCGGGCATTGCCGCAGATCATGATCGATGCCCCCTGCGCCACCTGGTTCGCCACGTCGGCGGCCTGGGCGCGCAGCAGGTCCTGGACATAGGTCTTGGGAGTGCCTGCGCGGCGCGAAAAGGCGACGGCCAGCAGATCAAGGGTCCCTTCGTCCCGATAGCTCTCCAGCTCCTCGCGGTAGAGATAATCGCTCTCATCCCGGCAGCCGAAGAAGAGCAGAATCGGACCGACGGCGAGCCCCTGGGCCCGCTGGGCGTGGCGTTCCTGGATGAAGCCGCGCAATGGCGCAAGCCCGGTGCCGGGACCCACCAGAATGAGCGGCACGGCGGGATCGGCGGGGAGGTGGAAGGTGCTGCCCGTGTCCTTCACCCGCACGCGCAGGGGCGTGCCCTCGGCGCAGCCGGCGACATAGGTGCTGCACAGGCCGTCATGGACCGCCCCGTCCGCGCACGCGAAGCGGTGGACGCCGACGGTGAGGGTGCAAGTCTCTGGCGACAGCAAGGGCGAAGACGAAATGGAATAATAGCGCGGCTTCAGGGGGGATCGGAGGCTCAGCAGGGTCGCAAGGTCCAGGCGGACGGATGGCACCTGAGCAAGCAGGTCGGCCATGCGGTGATTGCCTGCGGCCACTGCCACCGGGAAGTCCGCCAGCCACTGGGTGATGCGCGCCTGGTCCGGCGGGCATTGGGCTGCGCTGGCCCACGCCCGCAGTTCGCGCCGGCTGACGGGGCCGGCGAGGTCCACATGCTCCGCCAGCAGTTCGCCCACGCTGATCGGCACGCCGAACGGCAGACCGGCCTCAGTGGCCGCCTCGGGATGCACGGCGGAGAGCAGAACCATGGTCTCCAGGGCCAGGCCGCAGCGGGCAGCAGCGGCTGCCACCAGGGCCGGCGGATTGCAGGGAAAGACCGCCAGATGATCGCCGGCGGCATAGGACGTGCTTGCGGGCAGGGGGATTTCGATGTGACGCGTGGAGCCGCGCGCGTCTGGCCCCTGGAGTTCGCGGTTGGCCTGTACTCGGCTCAGGACGGCGCCTTGGTCGAGCTGGGTGCCGCCGCGCGGCGTCGCGCCGACGGCGGCACCGGCAAAATTCACCACCTCTACCTTCACCGCAGGTGCCTCGGGCATCGCGGAAGCCGCTGCCGGGGTCCCTGCGCCGAAGGCGGCGTCGATGGCGCGCCACAAGGCATCCGTCCAGTTGTCCACCGCCGTCTCGAAATCCGCATCCGCATCCGCGGCCCCTGGCTCCAGCAGGGCCGTCGCGCCCAGCGCGGCGAGACCCGCCGCCACCCCGCGCGGGAATTTCTGGAAGGTCTGGCGCCATTGCGTGTTGCCGCAGCCCAGCACGGCGTATTGCAGGCCGGCGGCAGCGGCCGGCGGCGCCGTCTCCAGCCATTTGGCGAAGCGCGCCGCATTGTCCGGCGGCATGCCATTGTAGGTCGAGGTGACGATGACAACGGGCCCCTCAGTGAGCCAGGGCTGGTCCACCTGCTCGTCCAGCTCGGCCACGCTGGCGGCAAAGCCGCGCTGGTTGGCCTGCTGCGCGAGGGCCAGGGCAATGTCGCGGCAGCCGCCCATGTTGGAGCCGTAGAGCAAAGCCATGCGTCGCCCGCCCGCCTGGGCTTCGCCGACCACCGTTTGTGGCTTCGGCGCCGTCGCGTGGACCGGGAACCGCCCCTTCACTTCGGGCCGTCGCTCCAGGAGCATGTCCAAGTGGTCGGGCTTGACGGTGAGCGCCTGTTTGTGGCGCAGCACATAGTGCGGATCGCGGGGCCGGGCGATGAAGCGCTGCAGGAAGCGCGCCAACACCATCTTGGCTTCAAGCAAGGCAAACTGGAAGCCGATGCAGGACCGCATGCCCATGCCGAAGGGGTGGTAGGCATCGGGATGGTGATGCTGCTCCGCCTCCGGCAGGAAGCGGTCGGGGCGGAAGACATGGCTGTCCTCGCCCCAGAAGCGCGGATTGACCTGCATCGCCGCCAGCGAGACGAAGATGCGCTCGCCCGCCTTGATGTCGTACCGGCCATTGCCCACGGTGGTATCACGGGTGACAAAGCGCGGGAACATGGGCACCGGCGGGCAGAGGCGCAGCGCCTCCTTGAGCACCCGCTGGGTAAAATCGAGCCGACCGCAATCCTCGTAAGTCGGCACATACGAGAAGTCGCGGCCCAGCACCTGATCCACCTCGGCGAGGAGCTGTTCCAGGACGCTCGGATTTTTCCACAGATGGTAGAACGTATAGGCCAGGAGCCCGCTGGTGGTCTCGTGCCCGGCCACCAGCAGGACAATGAGCTGCCCCCGGATATTGTCGTCCGGCAGCTTGAGGCCCGTGACGCGGTCCGGCGTCGTGAGCATGATCTGAAGCAGATCGGTCGGCACGGCGCCACCGCTCGCCATGGCGGCGCGGCGCTCGCGGATGATCTCGTTCACCTCGTCCAGCATGATCTTGTCGGCCGCCGCGCGCTGGCGGCGGACCTCGTGATAGAAGATCTCCGGGAGGACGCGCTTGGGCTCCTGCATCGCGTCGGCCAGGACCACATTCATGGCTTCCACGAAGGCCGGGACATGGGGCGAGTCGATGGCCCCGTAGCGCCGGTTGAAAGCGGCATAGGAGATGGCTTCGAAGGTCATCCGGGTCATCAGTTCGGTGGCGAGGAAGCTTTCGCCCGGCGCCAGCCGGTCAAGATGGTTGAGCAGATCGTCCACCACCTCGACCATGCGGCCATAGTAATTCTTCAGCGCCGAGGCGCCGAACGCCGGAGCGAGGATCCGGTGGGCCTGGTGCCACAGGGGATCGTTGTCGCTGGCGGTGAACAGGGCGCTGCCCACGCTCTTTTCGGCGAGATTTCCGAGGCCGCCACGGCCTTCCACCTGCTTGGCGAAGATCTCCGGCGCGGCGCACATCTCCGAGACGATGTCGGCATCCGAGGAGAAATAGGCCCGACCGCCGGGGGCCTGAAAGGCAAAGAATTCGCCGTGCTTGGCGTGGAGGTCGCTGAAGGCGCCGATCAGGCCTTCCGCATGGCGCAGCTCGGGAAGATTGCCCACAATCGGGTAGGGTCTGGGGCCGGGCACGGCGCGATGTGCCGTAGGGGGCGCATTGGCGTCGATCACCAACCGCAGCCGTGTGCCATCCGGGACGCTGTCGTCCAGGGCCACCGACATGCCCTCCAGCGTCTCCATATGGAATGCCGTGCCGACGGGAAGGCCCGCAGCGGTGCGCACGGCGTCCAGCACCGCCTCGCGGCCGGCGCCCGGAAACCAGCCCGCCCGTGCGGTGCCGGCGGCGAGCGCCAGTTCCACGGTCTTCAGGGCAGGGGTGGCGGGACGTGTGGACATGGTGCCTCCTGGCGGTCGGCGGGGGTCATTGGGGCAGTGGAGAAACGGATGGCATCGGCTCAGGTCAGGCGCGCCGCTGCCGGTGTGCGGGCAAACCCTTCAATGGCGTCCACCGTGCGGGCCATATCCCGTGCGGGATCCATGGCCGCGGCGACCGTCTTGGCGCGCGCGGCCATGGCCGTGTCCGCAAGCACGGCGCCCAGGCTGCGCTCCAGGGAGCTGCGGTTGACCCGGTGGTGCGGCAGGGTCGCGCCGACACCCATGCGCTGCAGCCGCACCGCATTGTCGGGCTGGTCGAAGCCGACGGGAATGGTCAGCACGGGCACGCCGGCCCGCAACACCTCGGCGCAGCCACCCACGCCGCCGTGCTGCACCACTGCGGCGGCGTACGGAAACAGGCTGGCATGGGGCGCATAATCGAGCGCCAGGACCTGGTCGGCAGGGGCGTGAGGGGGCGGGTTCTGGCCCAGGAGCAGAACCGCTCGGCGGCCAAGGGCCAGCGCCGTATCGGCCGCGATCTGGTAGAAATCCTGCGCCCGCTTCACCACGGTGGTCCCAAGGGTGAACACCACCGGCGGCGGGCCCGCTGCAAGGAAGGCTGCGATCCGCGCGGCGGTCTCCGGCTTGGTCTCCTGCGCGAAGTAGGGGAAGCCGGTCTGCACCGCGGCTTTGGGCCAGTCCCGCTGGGCGGCACCAAACGCCGGAGAGAACAGCGCCAGCACCAAATGGGGCGAGAACTTTCCGGCGAACATCACGTCCTTGGTGCCCATTGCCAGTTCCCGCTCGAGGTCGATGAGCGCGGCGGCCCAGGCATTGGTCTTGCGGCGGATGATCTGGAACAGCAGGCGCTGCGGCCAGGCGCCGAGGTGCCGCAGGTGATAGCCGGCCGGGAACCAGGGCAGCACGCACGGGTCCAGCGCCGACATCAGCGTGGTGGGAGACAACATGGCATTGGCCCAGGGCACGCCGAGCGTGGCGGCGACCAATGGGGCCACATAGACCAGCTCGCCGGCCACCAGAGCATCGGCGCCGTCGGCGGCGGCGAGCAAATCGGCGTAGGTCTCCCGCGCCCGGGGGAAGACCAGGTCAGCTAAAAGGCGCTTCCCGCCGCGCACGGGGTCGCCGAAGATCTCCACCAGCACCTCGGGCGGAAAGTCCGGCCGCAGGGCATGGAAGGGCAGGCCAAGCTCCGCCACGCGGGGGCCGTAAACCGCTGGCGCCGCGATGACCGGCGCATGGCCGCGCAGCCGCAGCGCTTGCGCCAGCGCCAGCAGGGGATAGAGATCGCCGAGGGATCCGAGGGAGGCCAGGACAATGCGCATCACGGCACCGCCTTGACCGTCTCGACCGAGGGCGACGGCTTGCTGCGCATCAGAACGATCGCCAGGAGGAGGCCAAGGCCCAGCGCGCACGCGCCCACATAATAGCCGTCGCCGATGCTTTGAGCCGCGCTCAGACGCAGTGCCGCGGCCACCGCCGGCCAGTGATCGAGCAGCGCCTGCACCGCCTCCGGTTTGCCATAGACCGCTTGCTCCATCAGCGCTTCAAGCTGCGTGCGGGCAATCCCTTCGGGCGCTGCGGCCGCGGCAATATCGAGAAAGCGGCCGCGCTCCAGCCCCGCCACCACGGTGCCGATGGCCGCCATGCCCATGGCGCCGCCCAGTTGACGCGCGGTGTCGAGCACGCCGAAGGCGCGGCCACGATGTGCGTCGGTGACCTGGGCGGTGCCGTCCGTATAGGTCTGCGACACGGACAGGCCCAGGCCGGCGCCGATGATCACCAGGGCCGGAGCCATCAGAGCGAAGTCGGTGAGCGGAAGCACCTGCGTCTCCCAGAAGAAGCCCAGGGTCGCCAGCGCCAGCCCGGTCACCACCGGCAGCTTCACCCCGTGGCGGTCGTAAAGCAGCCCGGAGATCGGCGCGCAGAGCATCATCGGGGTGAGCAACAGCAGCATCGCGAGGCCGGACTGAAGCGGCGAAAAATGCAGCACCCGCTGCAGATAGATGGCGCCGAAAGCCGACTGGCCGACAACGGCGCATTGGGCGCAGAACAGAACGATGCCATCGGCGGAGAATTGCCGGTTCAGGACCAGCCGCACGTCCACCAGCGGATCAGCCGCGCGCAATTGCACGACGACGAACAGCGCCAGCAGCGCGGCCCCGACGCCCACCAGCGTCAGGGTGAGCGGGGAGGCCCAGCCCCAGACGTGGGTCTGCTGGAGGCCCAGCACGATGGGCCCCAGCGCCGCCGCCAGCAGCAGGCTGTGTCCCGGCCGGAAGGTGCCGCTACGGGGGCTTTTGGCAGCAGCCCCGGCGTATCTCAGCATCACGAGCGTTGCGATGGCGAGGGGGAGATTGACAAAGAAGGCCCACCGCCATCCGCCGACTTGCACCAGCGCGCCACAGACGATGGGACCGATCACCATGGCAAGGCCGCCAAGGCCGCTGTAGATCCCCATGGCCCGGCCACGCTCGGACGGACCGAAGGCTTCGGTGGCCAGCAGCGCCGCCGCCGGCGCCATCATGATGTTGCCCAGCCCCTCCAGGGTGCGACCGCACAGGAGCATGGGCAGGTTGAGCGACAGTCCGCTGACCAACGACCCCAGAGCGAACAGCATCACGCCGGCCGAGAAGATCCGTTCCCGTCCATAGACATCGGCGAGCCGCCCGCCGGTGGCGATGGCGGCGCCCAAGGTCAGCGAATAGATGGTGATGACCCATTGCTGGGCGCCGTGGCTCAGCAGCAGGTCCGTTTGAATGGAGGGGAGCGCCACCGCCGTCCCGGTGGCATCAATCATGATCATCCCGAGCGCGCCGGCGGCCGCAAACAGCGTCCACCAACGCTGCGGATTGGTGGCGGGCGAGGCGATCATGCAGCGAACCCCTGTGCGGCGAACGTCCGTTGCGTGGCTGAAAGCTGGAGGACCACACCGGTACAATAGAGCCGATGTACGGGGCCGGGCAAAACTTTGTCCAGGTGACTTGTGCGGTGCGGTCAAAGATCGCCGGGGCGGCCAGGACGAACCGTGGCCCGGGCGTGGAGACGTGGGGCTGGGCGAGCATCTGGATGCCCATCCGGCGGAACGGCAGCGGGTAGCCATCGCCCGCGCCCGCATCAATGCGTCGGCGCCGCTGCCGGCGGACGCACCCACCTCAGACCTCGACGCGCAGGCCGAGCGGGGGTCGGCGCTGCTCCGGCGGGGGCAGCGCGCGCGCGGCACCACCTTGATCCTCGTCTGGCGCTCGCCGCCGAAGCCGAGCAGGTGGTGCAGGTCGCCGACGGGCAGATCGCCCCCTGGCCGGGCCGGAGCCGAAGGCGGCGCAGCCGCTGCCGGACGTGAGCGCCCCCTCCCGTTGCGCCCGCAGCGGCGTGGCCCGACCCGGCGCGGGCGGTGTCTTCGCCTTTCGGGAATGGCCCTGGCTCCACCGTCTGGTGCTGCTGGTCGCCCTGGGCTTCGGCGCGGACGCAGCTTGCCGCCGTCAGCCGGCCGTTAGCGCCCGTTCCGCACGACCGGTCCCCCATGCCTTTGCACCAGCCCGCGCCCCAGCCAGAGCGCGAGGGCACCGGCGATGATCAGGGACACAGCCAACACCTCCAGCCCCCGGGCATAGTCGCCCGTGGCCTGCCGCAGCAGCCCCACCGCATAGGGGCCCGCCACGCCACCCAGATTGCCGATGGCATTGATCAAGGCGATGCCTGCCGCAGCCGCCGTGCCGCGCAGAAACAAAGGCGGCAAAGTCCAGAACGGCCCGAGCGTCGCGTAAATGCCCATGGACGCCGCCGTGATCGCCCCCAAGGCCAGCAGATCGGAGTCGGCATGGATGCTGGCCAAAAGGCCGACGCCGCCCAGCAGCAGGGGCCCCGCCACGTGCCACACCCGCTCCCCGGTCCGGTCGCTGTGACGCCCCCAGGCGAGCATGGCCACGGCGCTGAGCGCATAGGGCAGAACCAGGATCCAGCCGATCGCTGCTGGCGTATAGCCGCGGGCCTGGACCATCTGCGGCAGCCACAGGCCGACCCCGTAAAGCCCGGTCACCAGACCGAAATAGACCAGACCCAGCCCGATCACCCGCGGATCGCGCAGCGCCGGACCCATGGCATGGCGGGTCGAGGCGCCGTCCGCGACCGTGTCCGCCGCCAGCCGTGCGGAGATCGCCTGCTTCTCCGCCGATGAGAGCCAGCGGGCGTGTTGCGGCCCGTCGGGCAGGAAGACCAGCACGATGATGCCCAGAAGGCACGCGGGGATGCCCTCGATCAGGAACAGCCACTGCCAGCCGGCCAGCCCCAGGACCCCATGCGTCTGCAGCACAAAGCCCGAGAGCGGGGCACCGACCGCGCTGGCGATGGGCACCGCTGCCATGAACAGAGCGATGGTGCGCCCCCGGATGGCGAGGGGAAACCAATAGCCCAGATACAGGATCATCCCCGGCAGGAAGCCGGCTTCGGCAACCCCGAGCAGGAAGCGCACCACGTAAAAGGAGGTCGGCCCGGTGACGAAGGCGGTGGCGGCCGAGAGCAGGCCCCAGCTGACCATGATCCGGCAGATCCAGAGCCGGGCCCCCACTTTCTCCATGATGAGATTGCTGGGCACTTCGAACAGGAAATACCCCAGAAAGAAGATGCTGGCGCCCCAGCCATAGACCGTGGGCGAGAAGTTCAGATCCGCATTCATGGTCAAGGCGGCAAAGCCCACGTTCACCCGATCGAGGAAGCTGACCAGATACAGCACCATCATCAGCGGAATCAGCCGCCGGGCCACCTTGCGGAAAGCCGGATGGTCATCGGGGGCGATCATGGGCGGCCTCATCTGCGTTGGACTCCCGGTGGCCATCGTCTCGCGATCCTGCATCAGGAGCGGACCGCGCCAGTCCGCAAGTGCCGGCGTCGACACGGATTGGGACGGGCGGGTTATGGCTCAAGCGGGGGCGATGAATCCAGCCCGTCCGTCTCGCATCCCCGCCGTCCGCATCGGGCCGGGCTATGCGCCCGCTCGCCGGATCGTACAGTCGCCCTTCAGCGCCTGTGCCGGCCACAAGCCACTGGGCAGAGACGCATTCACGGCACGGACGATATTACCCGATGGCGCGGCCTTCGCCGGTCTTGCGCTGGGAGATGGACAGCGCCGCCGCCACCACCAAGGGCGAAAACTGGCTTTCCGCCTCCTCCGGGGTGAAGCGGGCGCGGGAGACGGCGATATTGATGGCGGCGACCGGACGGCCGACCCGATCGAGAATGGCCGACGCGATGGACAGATCCCCCTGATAGAATTCATCGAACGCGGTCGCATAGCCGCGGTCGCTGGCAATCGTCAGCTTGGTCATCAGGGCATCCAGATCCACCGTCGTGCTCGGCGTGAAGCGCTGGCGGTCGCTGCGCTCGAGAACGGCGCGGGCCTCGTCGCGGGGAAGGGCGGAGAGCATGGCCAGGCCCGGCGCCGTGCAATATGCCGGCATGCGCGTGCCCACGATCACATCCGTATTCAGCACATGGCGGCTGAGAAAGCGCGACACGAAGACGATCTGTGTGTCATCGCGCACGGTGAGATTGATGGTTTCTTCCGTCGACTTGCTCAAATGCTGGAGATAGGGCATCGCCCGCTCCATCAACGCATTGGCGCGCGTGTAATGATAGCCGAGGTCCAGGTTTCGGGCGGTCAGCTCGAAGTGCTTGGTGGCGGGGTCTTTGCGCAGATAGCCCAGCTGTTCCAGCGTATGGGTGAAGCGCTGCGTCGCGCTGCGGTCGAGATCGATCGCCTCGGCCAGTTGTGTGAGGCTCATGGTGGGGCGGGCCGCGTCGAATGCGGTCAGCACGCGAAAGGCCTTCTCCACTGACATGACCATGAGCGTGTCGCCGCGTGCGGGCTTCTCCGGCGCACTGGACGGGGAGGGCGTTCCCGCCGCGGCGCCGGCCCGTGAGGGGCCCGTGCTGTTGCCTGCCTTCGCCATGCGCGTCCCTTTCCAGCTTCGCCTCTGTTGACAGACGCAGAAGTGTCATTAGTCTGGTTCTTATACGATAATAGTTATCGCATAGCAATAAAAATATCGGGCACCCCCAATGGCGAGGTGCTCCATCCGGACTGGAGACCACCGTGTCGAACTTCATCCTCACCGAACGCCGGGGTGCCATCGGCATCATCACGCTGAACCGCCCGGAAGTGCTCAATGCGTGGAACCGGCCCATGCGCGAGGCGCTGATCGCCGCGTTCGATACCTTCGAAGCCGATCCGGAGGTGCGGGCCCTGATCCTCACCGGGGCCGGTGAGCGCGCCTTTGGTGCCGGGCAGGATCTGAACGAGACCAAGAGCTTCGATGCCGATCGCGCCGAGGAATGGGTGGCGGAATGGGAGCGGCTCTATGACCGCATGCGCTCGCTCACCAAGCCGCTGATCGCGGCCCTCAACGGCACCGCTGCCGGCTCGGCCTTCCAGGTGGCACTGCTCACCGACCTGCGCGTCGGCCATCCCGGCGTGCGCATGGGCCAGCCGGAGATCAATTCGGGCATTCCCTCCACCACTGGCCCCTGGATCATGCGCGAGATGCTGGGCCTCGCCCGCACCATGGACCTGACCCTCACCGGCCGCATGATGGATGCCCAGGAGTGCCACACCATCGGCCTCATCAATCGGCTGGTTGCGCAGGATCAGGTGATGCCGGAAGCCCTCGCCCTGGCCCAGGAACTGGCGGACAAGCCGCCGGTGGCGATGCGCCTGGACAAGCAGCGCTTCCGCGAAGTGACCGAGCCCGGCTTCCGCGACTGTCTGGCCGCCGGTGCCCGCATCCAGCGCGAAGCCTACGCCTCCGGCGAACCGGCCCGCATGATGGAAGCCTTCTTCGCTGTCCGCGCCGCACGCCGCGCCTGATCCGAACCTCACCCCTTTCCCGCAAGACCGCATAAGCGGCGGCACACTCCTCCAGAGGGACCAGACATGACAAGCACCATCCGCGTCAGCCGCCGCTCGCTCCTGAAGGGGGCGGGCGGTGCCTCGCTCGCCCTCCTCGCGGCCCCCGCCTTGCTGCGCCCGGCGAGCGCCGCGACCACCAGCATTACCGTCGCCGATCCTGGCGGCCCGTACGCGCCGGGCTATCGCAAGGCCTTCTATGATCCGTTCGAGAAGGCCACCGGCATCAAGGTCATCAGCGTCGCCCGCGACGCGGAGCCTACCGCCCAGTTCAAGGCCATGGTGGAGACCAAGGCTTATACTTGGGACGTCTGCACCCTCACCCTTTCGGCCCGCGACATTCTCGCCAAGCAAGGCCTCTTGGACCCCATCGGCTTCACCGCCGCCGAGGCGCCCGGCCTGATGCCGGAGGCGCTGACTCCTTTGTGGATGGGCGTGGATGTCTATTCCACCATCCAGGCCTATCGCACCGATCGCTTCAAGGACAAGGCGCCCCGCTCCTGGGCGGATTTCTGGGATGTGAAGGGCTTTCCGGGTCGCCGGTCGCTGCGCAAGAACCCCATCGACACGCTTGAGCAGGCGCTGCTGGCCGATGGCGTGCCGCTGGACAAGCTCTATCCCCTCGATGTGGATCGCGCCTACAAAAGCCTCGATCGCATCAAGCCCCACATCGAGGTGTGGTGGACCTCCGGCGCCCAGTCCACGCAACTGATCCAGAGCGGCGAAGTCGACCTGATCGCCTTGTGGAACGCCCGCGCGCAGGCCGCCATCGACGGCGGCGCTCCGGTGAAGATCGGCTGGAATCAGGGGCTCTATTCCATCGAGGGCTGGGGCATTCCCAAGGCTTGCCCGAAGGGCGACGCGGCCCGTCAGTTCGTGAAATTCTGTGCCGATGCGCGCCAGCAGGCGATCTATACGGAAATGCTGTCCTACGGGCCGACGAACCTGGATGCCTACAAGGACATTCCGCCCGCCCGCGCCGCCACGCTGCCGACCGCGCCGGAGAATCTCAAGCTGATGACCCTGGCGCGGGAAGACTGGTGGAGCGCCAACCGCTCCGCCATGACCGAGCGCTTCAACACCTGGATTCTCGCCTGAGTCCGTTGGGGCGTGGAGGTTTTGTCATGAGCGTGCCCTCGACTGCATCGGCAGCGCAGACCCCGGCTGGCACGGCTGCCCGGTCCAAGCTGCGGGTGTCCGGGCTGACCAAAGCCTATGGCGCGGTGACGGCCCTAAAGCCCACCGACCTCGACGTTCCCGCCGGCGAATTCCTCACCTTGCTCGGGCCTTCGGGCTCGGGCAAGACCACCTTGCTGCAGATGATCTGCGGCCTGACCGCGCCCAGCGGCGGCCGGGTGTTCATCGATGGCCGCGACGAGACCGACATGCCCGTGCACCAGCGGGATATTGGCCTCGTCTTCCAGCATTATGCGCTGTTTCCGCATTTGACCGTGGCCGAGAACATCGCCTTTCCCCTGCGCATGCGCGGCGTGGCCTCCGGCGATGTCGGGCGCCGGACCACGCAAGCGCTGGAGATGGTTCAACTGGGCCATCTCAGCGGCCGGTTTCCGCGCGAACTGTCCGGCGGCCAGCAGCAGCGGGTGGCGCTCGCCCGGTGCTTCGTCTACCAGCCCTCCGTCATCCTGATGGACGAGCCTCTGGGCGCGCTGGACAAGAAGCTGCGCGAGCACATGCAGTTCGAGATCAAGCGCCTGCATCGCGAAACCGGCGCGACCATCATCTATGTGACGCATGATCAGGAGGAGGCCCTCGCGCTCTCCGACCGCATCTGCCTGATGAACCACGCTGAGATCGAGCAACTGGGCACGCCGGAAGAGATCTATGCCCGCCCGCGCACCGCGTTTGCGGCGGATTTCATCGGCCTGTCCAATATCTTCAAGGGCGAGGTCGTGGCCGATGCGGCAGGGGGCGCGCGGTTCGTCACCACCCATGGCGCCTTCCGCCTGCCGCCGGGGCCATCGCCGGTGGCCGCCGGCCACGCCGCTGCCTTGGTGGTGCGTCCAGAACATCTGGAACTCGACCCCGTGGGCGAGAACCGGGTCAGTGGCGAGATCAGCGAAATGGTCTATGCCGGATCGGAAACCCGGGTGCTGGTCACGCTCGCCGGCGGCGAGTCCGTGATCGTGCGCTTGGCGCCCGCGGCCCGCGTGCCGCGGCTGGGGGAGACGGTCACGCTTGGTTGGGCGCCGCAGGCCGCCGTTCTGGTGCCGGGAGATGCGCGGCCATGAGCTTGGCTCTTGCCTCTCCGCTCAAGGCGCGCCGCCGTTTCGCCTTCGGGCCGCTGTGGCTGGCGGCGCCCGGCTGCGCCTTCCTCGTCATCTTTTTCCTGATCCCGGTGGTCCGTCTGCTGGGGCTGAGTGTGCAGGATGCGGACAGTGGTGCCCTGACGAGCGTGCACTACGCGCGGATGTTCAGCGCCGAGGTCTATGTGCGCGTGCTGGGCATCACCTTCCGGATCGCCGGTCTGACGGCCCTGTTCTCGGTGCTGTTCGGCTATCCGCTGGCCTATTGGCTGGCCCGCCAGCCCGAAGCCCGGCGCGGCAAGCTGGTGCTGCTGGTGCTGGTGCCGTTCTGGACCAGCTATCTGGTGAAGACCTTCGCCTGGATGCTCATCCTCGGCCGCAACGGCGTGTTCAATTCCACGGCCCAGGCGTTGGGCCTGATCGATACGCCGTTGGCGCTGCTGCACAAAGAGTTCGGCGTGATGATCGGCATGGTCCACGCCATGCTCCCCCTGGCGGTGCTGACCATGCTGCCGGTGATGACCGGCATCGACCGGCGTCTGGACCAGGCCGCCGGCACCTTGGGCTCGGCCCCGGCGCAGGCCTTCTGGCTGGTGTATTTCCCCCTGTCGCTGCCCGGCCTTGCCGCTGCGGGCCTGCTGTCCTTCATCTCGTCGCTGGGCTTCTTCATCGTGCCGGCCTTGCTGGGCGGGCGGCAGCAGACCATGCTGGCGCAGATCATCATCACCCAGGTGCAGGAGATCCTGAATTGGGCCTTCGCCGGGGCGCTGTCGGCTTTGATGCTGGTGGCTGCGCTGGTGACCTGCTGGCTCTATGACCGGGTGTTCGGCCTCTCCAGCCTCTCCGGCGAGGGCAGCCGCCGCGGTTCTGGTGATGGCCGGTTGCGCCGCCTGGGCGTGGAACTCCTCTACGCGCTCTCGCGACTCTGCGCCAAGCTTGCCGATGTCACGCGTCGGCTCACGGGCCGCCGCGCCACGGGCGCCATCCTGCCGCTCTATTGCATGGTGGCGCTGGCGTTCCTGCTCCTGCCGGCGCTGGTCGTTCTGCCGGTGGGCTTCACCAGTTCCGCGTTTCTGGAGTTCCCGCCGCCGGGCTACAGCCTGCGCTGGTTCGCCACCTATTTTCAGTCGGAGGTGTGGATTGGCGCCACGATCCGTTCCTTCGGCGTGGCCCTGGCCACGGGCGTGCTGGCCACGGTGATCGGCGGCGCTGCGGCCTTGGCGCTGGCCCGCTCCACCTCGCGCTGGCGCGGGCTGGTCTTCGCCTTCTTCCTCGCGCCCATGATCGTGCCGCGCATCGTTCTGGCGGTGGGGCTGTTCTATCTGTTTGCCCAGATCGGGCTGGTGGCCAGCGATCTCGGCCTCATCATCGGCCACACGGTTCTGGCGCTGCCGTTCGCGCTGGTGGCTGTGGCCGCGGTGATCAAGGGCTATGACTGGCGCCTGGACCAGGCGGCGGCGACGCTGGGCGCCAACCGCCTGCAAGTGCTGCGGCTGGTGACCATTCCCAATATCAAGGGCGGTCTGGTGGCGGCCTTCCTGTTTTCCTTCATCACCTCGTTCGACGAACTGAGCATTGCGCTGTTCGTCTCCGGTGGCGTCAAGACCACCCTGCCCAAGCAGATGTGGGACGACATGATCCTCCAACTGAATCCGACCCTCGCCGCCGTCTCGGTGGTGATCTTCGTCATCATCACCAGCCTTCTGCTCATTGCCGAACAGGTGCGCCGCCGCGCCTGATTGGGAGCCTGCCGAAAGACCCCTGCCATGACCTTCGCCAGCGAGGGCTTCCTCGACCTGTTTCTGCCCTTGGCCGCCGCCGAGCCGGAGCGCCTGTTTGCCCGCTTCAACGGCACGCCTGTCAATCTGGGGGATCTCGACCGCATGTCGGCCAGCTTCGCCGCGGCGCTCGTCGCGCGCGGCATCACCCCCGGCGCCCGCGTGGCGGTGATGATGCGCAACAGCCCGGCGACCCTGGCCGTGCTGTTCGGCATTGCGCGGGCGGGGGCGGTCTGGGTGCCGGTCAATGCCCAGCAGCGAGGCGAGGGGCTGAAATATATTCTGGAGCACAGCGCGCCCGAGGCCATCGTGGTGGACGCGGACCTCTATCCGACCGTGACCGAGAGCGGCGCGCGCACCGGTGATGCCTGGCTCATCCAGGCCGGTGTTGCAGATGGCCTGGAGGCCATCCTGGCAGCCGACAGCGCCTGGTCTGCCCCGGCGCCCGCGGCGCAGGACATGTTCGCGCTCATGTACACGTCCGGCACCACCGGGCAGCCCAAGGGGGTCATGGTCACCCATCTGATGATGCGACTGGCGGGACAGGCGGTGGCGCAGGTCTCCGCGGTGCGCGATGGCGATGCCATGTTCGTCTGGGAGCCGCTCTACCACATCGGCGGCGCGCAACTGATCGTGTTGCCGCTGATCGCCAAGGTGCATCTGGCGATGGTGGACCGCTTCAGCGCCTCGCGCTTCTGGGATCAGGTGCGCGCCGAGGGGGCGACGCACATTCATTATCTCGGCGGGATCCTGCAGATTCTGCTGAAGCAGCCGCCGCGCGATGACGATCGCCGGCACGACGTGCGCATCGCCTGGGGTGGCGGGTGCGCCCTGGAGGTGTGGCGGGCGTTCGAGGACCGCTTCGGGGTGCAGATCCGCGAGTGCTACGGCATGACAGAAGCCTCCAGCATCACCACCTGCAACGATCGGGGCGTGCTCGGCTCGGTGGGCCGGGAGATGCCGTGGTTCGATGTGGCCTTGCTGGACGCCGCGGGACGGCCCGTGGGCCAGGGCGAGCGGGGCGAGATTGTCGTCACCACGCGCCTGCCCGGCGCCATCTGCCCCGGCTATTTCCGCAATCCGGAAGCCACCGCCCGGGCCTTGAAGGACGGCGCGTTGCACACCGGCGATCTGGGGTCGCGCGACGCGGAGGGCAACCTGTACTTCCATGGTCGGATGACCGACAGCGTGCGCTGCAAGGGCGAGAATGTCTCCGCCTGGGAGGTGGAGCATGTGGCCGCCACCCACCCGGCGGTGGAGGATTGCGCCATCATCGGCGTGAAGGCGGATGTGGGCGAGCAGGACATCAAATTGTTCGTCAAGCCGAAGGCGGGAGCGGATCTGGATCCGGCGGATCTGGCAGCCTGGCTGGCCACCCGTCTGGCACCCTATCAGGTGCCGCGCTATGTGGCTGTGGTGGCCGAGTTCGAGCGCACCCCCAGCCTGCGCATCATGAAGCACCGGCTGTCATCCCGCACGGATGACTGCTTCGATCGCTTCATCCCGGCACTCTGATCCGCGGCACCCTCGCCGACTGCCGCGGACCGTCCCGGGACTCATCCGCGGCACCCGCGTCTATGGCCGATCGGCGGCGGTTTCCGCCAGCAGCCAGTCCCGGAAGGCCACCAGCGGCAGGTGGCCGCTGCGGTCCTTGGGCCAGGCCAGATAATAGGATTCCGCGCTCTCCATGGGTCGATCGAGGGCGGCGACCAACTGGCCCGACGCCAGCTCGTCCTGGATCAGGAAGTCCGGCAGCAGCGCCACGCCCATGCCGGCGATGGCCGCTTGCGCGGCGGTGGCAAACTGATCGAACAGCATGCCGTGCACCCCGTGAGCCGGGGCACCGTTCAAGGACAGCCAGCGCTCCCACGCGTCGGGACGCGTGGTGAGGTGCAAGAGGGGCGCCTGGCGCAGATCCTCGGGCTTGCGGAACCGATGGGTCTTGCGCACCTGCGGACTGCAGGCGGGAATGACGGTTTCCGACCGCAGCAGAACCAGTTCGCCGCCGGGCCACTCTCCCTGTCCGAAATGGATCGCGGCATCCACCGGCTCGAGGCGAAAATCGAACTGCGACAGGCGCGTCACCAGATTGAGGGTGATGCCGGGGTTCTTGGCGAGGAACGCCGGCAGGCGCGGCGCCAGCCACCGCGTGCCGAAGGTGGGCAGGATGGCGAGGGTCAAGGTGCCGCCGAAGGGATTGGCGCGCAGATTCAAGGAGGCGGCGCTGATCTTGCGGAGCGCTTCGCGGATCTCGCGGGCATAGGCCTCCCCGCCGAGGGTCAGATGAATGGTCTGCCGCTCCCGGTGAAACAGCGCCACCTCCAACTGCTCCTCAAGCGCCTTGATCTGCCGACTGACCGCGCTCTGGGTCAGCGACAATTCCTTGGCCGCGGCGGTGACGCTGCCGGTGCGTGCGGCGGCCTCGAAGGCGGACAGCAAGGGAAGAGACGGGAGGAAGCGTCGCGGACTCTGCATTTCATTCCCGATCCGAATGAACGGGGCGCGCGATGGCGCTCCTCAAAAGCTTGGCGAGGAAGACGCGGCGTCCCCTCACGAGTGCAGTTTCGCCGTCAGGATCCCTCGACCGCCCCCCAACCTTGAAGGTGATCCCGCCGACCTCGAGGCGGTGGCATCACGCCTCCAGGTCCGCAAGCTCAGTTCCTGATCCCACAGGTTCGAAGGCGTCGCGCCTCAATGTCATTCTACCAGGGAATGATCTGTGAAGAAACCATTGTTGGATTCAGCGCCCGCCAGGTGCTTGGATCGCCGCAGGCCGGGGCCACCGGATGCGGCGCGGGGCGCGTGCGATCCCGGCGGTCGTTCGCGAGAAGGAAGCTCAGATGTCCAGCGGTGATGTGGTTCCCCCCAACGAAATCCGGACGCTGTTTTCGCGGGCCATGTCCGACATGTATCGGGCCGAGGTGCCGCAATATGGCACCCTGATGGAACTGGTGCGCGATGTGAACGCGGCGACGCTGGCCGCCGATCCGGCCCTGAAAGCCACCCTGGAGCGCCACGACGAACTGGATCGGCTCAGCCTGGAGCGTCACGGCGCGATCCGCCTGGGCACCCCACAGGAACTGTCGTCCATTCGCCGCGTCTTCGCGGTCATGGGCATGTTTCCGGTGGGCTATTATGACCTCTCGGTGGCTGGCGTGCCGGTGCACTCCACCGCCTTCCGGCCCATTGACGACGAGGCACTGCGCCGCAATCCGTTCCGCGTGTTCACCTCGCTGCTGCGCCTGGAGTTGATCGAGGACGCGGCCCTGCGCGCCGAGGCGGCACGCATTCTCGCCGCGCGGCAGATCTTCACGTCGCGGACACTGGAGCTGGTCCAGGTGTTCGAGCGCGAGGGCGCGCTCACCCGCGTTCAGGCGGAGGAATTCGTGCGCGAGGCGCTGGAGACCTTCCGCTGGCATCGCGATGCCACGGTGAGCCTGGCCACCTACAAGAAGCTGCATGATGCGCATCGGCTCATTGCGGATGTGGTGAGCTTCAAGGGGCCGCATATCAATCATCTCACCCCGCGCACGCTGGACATCGATGCGGTGCAGGCGGGCATGCCGGGACGCGGCATCTCCCCCAAGGCGGTGATCGAGGGGCCGCCGCGCCGGCAGTGTCCCATCCTGCTGCGGCAGACCAGCTTCAAGGCGCTGGAAGAGGACATCGCATTCAAGGTGGACACCGACGGCGCCGCGGCCGGGACCCACACCGCGCGGTTCGGCGAGATCGAGCAGCGCGGCGTCGCCCTCACCGCCAAGGGCCGGCAATTGTATGATCGCCTCCTGGCCAGTGTGCGGCGGGACGTGCAGGTGGGTGCCGGCGGCTCCAACGCCGGCGACTACGCCAGCGAGCTGGCGGAGCGGTTCCGCGACCTGCCTGACAGCTGGGCGGAATTGCGTACCCAGGGCCTGGCCTTCTTCCGCTATTCCGCCACGCCGATGGGACGGGTCGCTGCCGCCCGCGGACCGATATCCGGCACCTTGGATGAGCTCGTCGCCCAGGGTCACGTCCGGTTCGATCCCATCGTCTATGAGGATTTCCTGCCCGTCAGCGCCGCCGGCATCTTCCAGTCGAACCTGGGGACGGACGCGCAGCAGAACTATGCCGCGCGCTCCAACCGGCAGGCGTTTGAAGACGGCCTCGGCGCCGCGGTGCTTGACGAACTGGACCTCTATTCGAAGGCCGAGACGCTCTCCATCGAGGCGACCATGGACGATCTGACTGCGGTGCGCGGCACCAGGTCCAAGGCGAGCGCATAGGCTGCGCGCTGCGCGTGCCCTTCATTCCCTTTCAGAGAAAGACGCCCTGATGCCTTCCATGTCCCTCCGCTCCAGCGCCGCCGCCACACCCACCCTTGCGGACGATGTGCAAGAGCTGCTGGAGCAGCTCGGCGTGCCGCCGGCGCGGTTCAGCGGCGGCACGCTCACCGCGCGCTCGCCGATCACCGGCGAGGCCCTCGCCCGTGTGCCTGAGGTGTCCGAGGCGCAGGCGCACGCGGCCATCGAGGCCGCCCATGCGGCCTTCCTGGCCTGGCGCCAGGTGCCGGCGCCGCAGCGCGGCGAACTGGTGCGTCTGCTGGGCGAGGAATTGCGCGCGCACAAGCAGGCGCTCGGGCGGCTGGTGTCCATCGAGGTGGGCAAGGTCACCTCGGAGGGGCTCGGCGAAGTTCAGGAGATGATCGACATCTGCGATTTTGCGGTGGGTCTCTCCCGGCAACTTTATGGCCTGACCATTGCCACCGAGCGGGCCGAGCACCGCATGATGGAGACCTGGCATCCGTTGGGGGTCACCGGCATCATCTCCGCCTTCAATTTCCCGGTGGCGGTGTGGGCTTGGAATGCCGCGCTGGCCCTGGTGTGCGGCAATTCCATCGTGTGGAAGCCGTCGGAGAAGACGCCGCTGACGGCGCTGGCCACCGAGGCGCTTCTTGAGCGCGCGCTCCAGCGCTACGTCGCGGGTGGCGGCACCGCCCCGGAGGGGCTGTCCTGCGTGCTCATCGCCGGCCGCGCGGTGGGGCAGGTGCTGGTGAATCACCCGAAGGTTCCGCTGGTATCGGCGACCGGCTCAACGGCCATGGGGCGCGCGGTCGGGCCGGCCCTGGCCGCCCGCTTCGCCCGCAGCATCCTGGAACTGGGCGGCAACAATGCCGCCATCGTCACCCCCACGGCGGACCTGGACCTCACTTTGCGCGGCGTGGCCTTCGCCGCCATGGGCACGGCGGGGCAGCGCTGCACCACGCTGCGGCGCCTGTTCGTTCACGACAGTGTCTATGATGCTTTCGTCCCGCGGCTGAAGAAGGCCTACGCCTCGGTGAGCGTGGGCAATCCGCTGGAGGCGGGCACCCTGGTCGGGCCGCTCATCGACAAGGCGGCGTTCGACGCCATGGAGGCGGCCCTGGCGGAAGCGACGGCGGCCGGTGGCACTGTCTTCAATGGCGATCGGGTGGATGTCGGCGCAGCCGAGGACGCTTTTTATGTCCGCCCCGCCCTGGTGGAGATCGCCGAACAGGCCGGCCCGGTGGCGAACGAGACCTTCGCGCCGATCCTCTATGTGATCCGCTACACCGACTTCGACGCAGTGCTCGACCTGCACAACGACGTGCCGCAGGGCCTGTCCTCGTCCATCTTCACCAATGATCTGCGCGAGGCGGAGGCCTTCCTGTCAGCGCGGGGCTCCGACTGCGGCATCGCCAATGTGAATATCGGCCCCTCGGGCGCCGAGATCGGCGGCGCGTTCGGCGGCGAGAAGGAGACCGGGGGCGGGCGCGAGTCCGGCTCCGATGCCTGGAAGGCCTATATGCGCCGCGCCACCAACACCATCAATTACGGCCGCACCCTGCCTTTGGCGCAGGGCGTGCGGTTCGACGTGGCGTGAGGGCGCACAGCATGAACGCGCCCGTTCTCGATGCGGCGGGGTTTCGCCCCGCCGGCCGTCTTGCCGCCATCGGCGTGTCCGAAATCCTCAAGATCACCGGGCTGGCCAGTGATCTGAAGCGCCAGGGGCAGGATGTCATCATCCTGGGCGCCGGGGAGCCGGATTTCGATACGCCGGATCACATCAAGGCGGCGGCGGCGCAGGCCATGGCCGATGGCGCCACCAAATACACCGCACTGGATGGCACGCCCGCGCTGAAGCGTGCCATCGCCGAAAAATTCCGCCGCGACAATGGGCTGGCCTATGAATTGGGGGAGATCACCGTCTCCGCCGGCGCCAAGCAGGTGCTCTACAACGCCATGATGGCGACCCTCGACCCCGGTGATGAGGTGATCATCCCGACGCCGTTCTGGGTCACCTATGCGGACATCGTGCTGATCGCCGGCGGCACGCCGGTGCTGGTGCCGTGCTCGGAAGCCAACGGCTTCCGCCTGACCGCCGAGGATCTGGAGCGGGCCATCACGCCCCGCACCCGCTGGGTGATGCTCAACTCCCCGTCCAACCCCTCGGGCGCGGCCTATGGGGAGGAGCAGTATCGGCCGATCCTGGAGGTGCTGCTGCGCCATCCGCAGGTGTGGCTGATGGTGGACGACATGTACGAGCACATCGTCTATGACGCCTTCCGCTTCGTGACGCCTGCGGCCATCGCGCCGGAGCTGAAGGCCCGGACCTTGACCGTCAACGGCGTGTCGAAGGCTTATGCCATGACCGGCTGGCGCATCGGTTATGCGGGCGGTCCGGCGGCGCTGATCCGGGCCATGGCGGTGGTGCAGAGCCAGTCCACCTCGTGCCCGTCCTCCATCAGCCAGGCGGCGGCCGTGGCCGCGCTTGAGGGGCCGCAGGATATCGTGGTGGAGCGCTGTCGCGCGTTTCAGGCGCGCCGCGATCGGGTGGTGGCAGCGCTCAACGGCATCCCCGGCCTGACCTGCCGCGTCCCGGAAGGCGCCTTCTACACCTTCGCCAGTTGCGCCGGCGTGATTGGCAAGACCGCCCCCGACGGCACGGTGATCGCCAGCGACACGCGCTTTGCAGAATACCTGCTCAGCCGGGTGGGGGTGGCGGTGGTTCCCGGGTCTGCTTTCGGGCTTGCCCCCTACTTCCGCATCTCCTACGCCACCTCCATGGCGGAGCTGGACGAGGCCTGCCGGCGCATCGCTCGTGCGGTGGCCGATCTCACCTGAGGCGGCACCAAGGCCGCCCGGCCCGCGTCAGCGGCCGATGGCGGCGGAGGCTTCCCGCGCGGCATCCAGCAGCAATGGCACCAGGGTTTTTCGCGCCGCCTCGCGGCTGAAGCGGGTCTTGAGGGTGGACAGATTGATGGCCGCCACGGCCCGGCCGGAATAATCCAGGATGGGGGCGGAAATGGACAGGCTGCCCTGTTCCATATTCTTCTCGGTCATGCAGAAGCCGGCCCGCCGCACCCGATCGAACAGCGAGATCAGTTCCTGGCTGTCCTTCAACGCCAACCGCGCCCGCACATCGGCAGGGGACTGCTCATAGATGCTGATGGCCTGGAGCGGCTGGACATAGGCCAGCAACACCTGTCCGGAGGAGGAGGGCAGGGCCGGAAACCGCATGCCCACCGGCAGGTTGATGGAGGTGAGATGGGAACTGGGGACATTGCCGAGGATCACGATCTCGTCGCCATCCAGTTCGACCCACGACACCGTCTCCCGCGTCTGCTCCCCGAGGCGGGAGAGGATGTGATAGGCGTGGTCGAGCGCCATGTTGGACGACAGCACGCTGTGGGCGAAGCGAAACACCTTGGTGGCCAGGACATATTGGCGGGTGGCCGGATCCCGGTTGAGATAGCCCAATTGCTCCAAGGTGTAGACGAAGCGTTGCGTGGCGCTGCGCCCCATGCCGGTGCGCAGGGCGATCTCCGACATGGTCAGGCTGCGGGCCTGCTTGTCGAAGGTCTCCAGGATCTTCATCGCCTTTTCGACGGAGGCGACGAACAGCCGCTCGTCGACCGCGCCCGCATCCCGTCCGCTCTCCGCGGGCGGTTTGGCAGCAAGGGGCGACTTGGGAGGCCGGGAGCCCGGGGGCATGGCGTGTGTTCCTCGAGGGTTGTGGTTGGCACCAGGTCGTGCGGTTGAGAATCTGGGTCGGCGGCGCGAGATGGATCTTCAGGAATAGACGGCTTTGCGCCGCAACGCAGCCGATGATGGCCGGGCTGCGTCACGCGATCTTCTGCGGGCGGTCAAACAGGCCCGCCAGGGTTTCCCGCAGGCTCTTTTTCTGGATCTTTCCCAAGGTGTTGCGCGGCATCTCGGGCACCACCTCAATGTGTTTCGGCACCTTGTAGGCGGCCATGTCCCGGCGCAGAGCGCCGAGCAGGGCCGTGGTATCCAGCCCCAGCCTGGGATCGGCCAATTGCACCACGGCCACCACGGCTTCGCCGAAGTCGGGATGGGGGACGCCGATGACCGCAGATTCCAGCACGTTGTGTCCCTGGTTGAGGCGGGTTTCCACCTCCTTGGGATAGACGTTCAGCCCGCCGGAGATGATGAGATCCGATCCGCGGCCGAGCACGCTGACATATCCCCCCGCATCGCGGCGGCCGAAATCGCCGGTGATGAACCAGCCGTCGGTTGTGAAGGCCGCCGCGCTCTTGGCCGGATCCTTCCAATACCCTTTGAACATATAAGGTTGCTGCAACTCGATCATGCCCACTTCGCCAGTGGGGGTGGGGGCGCCGGCCTCATCGACAATCCGCAAGCGGGAGCCGTCCAGCGGCAGGCCCGAGGTATCGGGCCGCCGGGCACTCTGGGCCGGGTTCGAGGTGACGATCAGGGCCTCCGTCAGACCGTAGCGGTCGAGCAGGGCGTGACCAGTACGGCTGCGAAAGGCTTCGAACAGATCGGGCCGCATGGGGGCCGAGCCGGTGATGAACAGGCGCATGCGCCGGCACGCGGCTGCGGTGAAGGCCGGGCGCGACAGCAGCCGGCTGTAGTAGGTCGGCACCCCGGCGAACAGGGTGGCGCCGGGCAACGCGGCGATGACCGCATCCGCATCGAACTTCGGCAGCAGCCGCAGGGCTGCACCGCCGGCAATCATCGGGGTCGTGGTTCCGAACAGGCCATAGGCCATGGGGTTGGCATGGAGCAGCACGTCATCCGGGGTGATCTGCCAGCACCGTGCCAGGGTGAGGGCGTTCCAGATCGCCAGCCCGTGGGTCAATATGGCCCCCTTCGGCCGCCCGGTGGTGCCGGAGGTATAGACCAGGGCATTGGCATCGCTCCCCGCCAGTGCGGCGATGGGCGCATCCGGGGACAGGACGGTGCAGGCGGCCATCAGGGTGCCGCCGCCCCAGGCATCCAGCGTATACAGGCGAGCGACGCCCGCCCGGCTGGCGCCCGGCGCGAGCGCATCCTGCAAGGCCGGATCGCAGACGATGACCTTGGGTTCCGCATCGGCGACCACATAGTCGATTTCCGGCGTGGTCAGGGCCGAATGGATCGGCACATAGATGGCCCCGATCCGGCTGGCGGCCAGATACAGCAGCAAGCCTTCCGGAGACTTCTCCAGCACGCCGGCCACGCGGTCTCCGATCCTCACCCCCGCCTCGCTGAGCAGCCGGGCGAGGCGCCCCACCAGGCGCTCGGTGTCGGCGAAGGTCAGGCGCCGCTGGTCGAAACTCTCGATGAACAGCCGCGAGCGATCGGTGGGAAAGCAGGCCGACAGGGCGCGGTAGGCGTTCTGATCGGCGGCGCGCAGGATGTCGTGGGCAACCATGGGGATCTCCTGTTTCACGCGCCCGGGGCGCCGCGGGACCGCAGCCGTTCCGCGCACAGCACCACCAGCAGCACGATGCCCAAGGTGATGGTGGAGACCGCGGCCAATTCGGGGTTCACCTGCATGGTGGCGGCGTCCCACATCTCCTTCGGCAAGGTGGAGGTCAGGCCCGCGGTGACGAACAAGGCGACGGTCAGGTCATCGAACGAGGTCACGAAGCCGAACAGGAAGGCGGCCACGACGCCGCCCTGGATCAGCGGCAGCTGAACGCGCCGGAAGGTCTGCCAGCGCCACGCGCCCATGGTCCAGGCGGCGTGATCGAGCCGCAGGTCATAGTCCTTCAGCACCGCCATCACCGTGATGACCACATAAGGCAGAGCCAGCACGGTGTGCGCCAGGATCACGCCGAACAGCGAGCCCACCAGACCCATCGGGGCGAACAGATAGAACAGGCCCACCGACAGGATGACCCGCGGCACCATCATGGGCAGGATGAGCAAGGCCAGCCAGAAGCCGCGCCAGCGCATGGCGCGCTGGTTGAGGGCGAGCGCCGCCAAGGTCCCCAGAACCGTCGCCAGGGCACCGGAGGCCACGCCCACGATGAGGGAGCGCACAGTGGCCGGCAGCCACAGCGGCGACTCCCAGAAGCGCTCATACCATTGCCAGGACCACAGCACCGGCGGCCAGCCCAGGAAGCTCTGCTTGGTGACGGAGACCGGGATCACGAACAGGATCGGCAGGATGAGAAAGCCGAGCACCAGCAGGGCCAGCACGCCCAGCACCCGGCCGCCCACCTTGGGGCGCGGGCGGTCGGCCCGCCGCGGCAGCAGCCGGCGAACGGCCTGCTCCACATGGTCCCCGATCACGGCCAAAGCGGCGGTGATGCGGCGGCCCATGGCGGAGGCGCCGCCATCGGGCTTGGCGCCGTCGCCGGTGAGCGTGCTGAGGCCGGCGACGCGGTCATAGATCACGAAGAAGATCAGCGCGGTGGCGAGCAGCAGCACCGACAGGGCACCGGAGAAGCCCCAGTTCATGCCCTCCTGCACCTCGCGGATGATCATCCGGGTGATGACGGTTTCCTGCCGTCCGCCCAGCAGGCTGGGGGTGATGAAGAAGCCGAGCGCGCTGACGAAGACCAGGATGCCGCCCGCGGCGACACCCGGCAGCGACAGCGGAAAATAGATCCGCCAGAACGACTGCGAGGTGCCCGCCCCCAGGGTGGCGGCGGCATTGACCACATTGCGGTCGATGCGCGACATCACCGGCGCCGCGGCGAGGATGAACAGCGGCATCAGCGCATGCACCATGCCCACCAGCGCGCCGGTGTAATTATACATGAGCGCCAACGGCGTATCGATGATGCCGAGCTTCATCAGGAAGCCGTTGATCGCCCCCTGACGGCCGAGCAGCACCATCCAGGCGAAGCTGCGCACCAGGAACGAGGTCCAGAACGGCAGCATCACCAGGATCAGGATCTTCTGGCGCAGATGCGGCGACCCGGAGGCCAGCAGATAGGCCACGGGATAGCCGCCGATCACCGAGATGGCCGTGGTCCAGAACGCCAGCTGGAAGGTCACCCAGAGCGATTGCACATAGACTGGTGAGGAGGCGAGCTTGACGTAGTTCGCGGAGGTCAAGGCGCCGGCGGGATCCTTGAGGCTCAGCAGCAGAACCTGGACCACCGGATAGATGAACAGGGCGCCGAGAAAGATCAGGCTCGGCGCCAGCAGCGCCATCCAGGTCACATGCGGCTTCAGCCGACTCCAGAGAGGCATGGTTCTGGAAGGGTGGGATGCCGCGGCGTGCGTCGTGCTCATGGCGGCCTCTAGTGCGCAAACAGCAAGGTGGAGTCGATCGGCCAATGCACCGTCTGCTCGCTGCCCGGCTCCGGCAATTGCGCGTGGGTGCCAGTGAGCGAGGCGGCGATCAGCTGCCCGCCGCCGGGAACGGTGAGATAGACCCGGGTGAGGCCGGCGGTGAGGCTGGTGTCGGTGACTTGCCCGGTCAGGGTGTTGCACGCCGTGCCGGCGGGCGCCGGGCCGAGCTTC
The DNA here is from genome assembly GCA_965227945.1 of Azorhizobium sp. Taxonomy (GTDB): domain Bacteria; phylum Pseudomonadota; class Alphaproteobacteria; order Rhizobiales; family Xanthobacteraceae; genus Azorhizobium. The sequence continues at coordinate 3,200,795 of CBDDGQ010000006.1, forward strand.
AGGCGCTCGGGGCGCACCATAAGGCGCACGGCGCGCGCGTCGCGCAGCTTCGGGTTGGCGGGCGCGAGGATGCGCTCGCCGCCCGGCAGGGTCAGCACCATGCACGCGCCGTCGTGGCCGGCCACCTCGGCGTTGAGGAAATTGGAATCGCCGAGGAAGGCGGCGGCAAATTCCGTTTCGGGGGCGAAGTAAAGCTCGGTGGGCTTGGCCAGTTGCTCGATGCCGCCGTCCCGCATCAGGCAGATGCGGTCGGACATGGTCATGGCCTCATCCTGATCGTGGGTGACATACAGCAGCGTGGTGCCGAGCGCGCGATGCAGATGCTTGATCTCCAGCTGCATCTCCTCGCGCAGCTTGCGATCCAGCGCGCCCAACGGCTCGTCCATGAGGATGATGGACGGCTTGTAGACCAGGCATCGCGCCAGCGCGATGCGCTGCTGCTGGCCGCCGGAGAGCGCCCGCGGCAGCCGGTCGGCGGTGTGCGACAGCCGCACCGTCTCCAGCGCCGCCCCCACCTTGGCGCGGATCTCGGCGTCCGGCACTTTGCGCATGCGCAGGGCAAAGGCGATGTTCTCGAACACCGACAGATGCGGAAACAGGGCATAGTTCTGGAACACCATGCCGATGTCGCGATCCTGCACCGGCAGATAGGTGGCCAGGGTGCCGTTGATCCATAGCGCACCGGCATCCGGGAGGATGAGCCCGGCCACCATCATCAGGAAGGTGGTCTTGCCGGAGCCGGAGGGCCCCAGCAGGCTGACGAACTCGCCCTCTTCGACGGTGATCGACATGGCGCTGAGGGCGTTCACCGGGCCGTACTGCTTCGACAGCCCGTCCGCCTGCAGCTTGACGCGGGGGGCATCCTCGCCGCGGGGGCTGGGCGCATCACTGGGGTGGCTTGGTCGTCTCGCGGCGGCCGGCATGGGGGGCGATCTCCTTAACGATGCCGAGAGGACGGTCCGGTCAGCGAGCGCTGCGCGGGGCGTCCAACGGTCTGAAGCGGCGTGTGCGGCGCCGCATGCGGCGCCGGGCGTCATCGGCCAATGAAATGCGGCAGGCGCTTTTCCGCAAAGGCGCGTCCACCCTCGCGGCAATCCTCGCTGGCGTCGGCGATCCGCGACAGTTCGAGGACATGAGCGGCCACCTCTTGCGTGCGGCAGGTGGCAGCGGCATCGCAGGCGATCTTGGCCGCGGCGATGGAGAGCGGCGCATTGCCGATCATCGGGGCGGCAAAGGCCAGGGCCGCGTCCACCACGTCCCCGGTGGCGATCTGCGACACCAGGCCAGCGCTCAGCGCCTGCGCCGCATCGATCATGGCTGCCGTGTAGAGCATCTGCTTGGCCAAAGTGACCCCCACGGCGCGGACCAGGAGTTCCGTGCTGTCGGCGGGATAGACCAGCCCGAGCTTCGCCGGCGGAACGCCAAAGCGCGCGGTGCCATCGGCGATGCGGAAATCCGCCCGCAGAGCCAGGGTGCAGCCACCGCCGACGCACGGGCCGCTGATCGCCGCGATCACAGGCACCGTGGCGCCGCTGATGGCCGCATAGGCGTCCATGATGGTGTCCCAATAGGCCTTTCCGGCCACCGGATCGTTGCGCACGGCGGCAAACGCCGGGATGTCGTCTCCGGCGCAAAAGGCCCCACCCGCGCCGGTGAGGATGATGGCGCGCAGGTCACGGTCGTCCTGGAGGGCGGTGAACGCCCGCCCCAGATCTCCCCATGCGGGCCCGTCGAGCGCATTGCGCTTGTGCGGCCGGTTGATGGTGATGAGGGCGACGGCGGCGCTGCGTCGCTCCACAACGATGTCGGACATAAAGACCTCGGATCAGCGGGACCGGCGGGCGGCGATCAGGACAGCAGCCAGGCGTCGAAACGCTCTTCCAGCTTGGTGCGGTTGGCGGCCCAGAAGGCCTGATCCACCGGGAACAACTGGCGGTAGATGTCCGGGGCGGTGGGCAGGCGGGCGCGGGCCTCCGGAGGGATGAAGTCCATCGCCTTGGGATTGACCGGGCCGACCGCCAGACGCGGCGTCCAGGCGGCGAGGCGCGCGGGATCCAGCGAGAAGCGGATGAATTCGCGGCACAGATCCGCCTTGGGCGAGCCCCGCAGGATGCCCCAGCCGGCGGTGTTGTAATAGCCGTCCTTCCAGACCAGTTTCACGGTCGGATCGGCATCGGCCACCGGCTGCAGGCGCTGCGACCAGGTGGCCACCATGTCGACTTCGCCGCTGGCGAGCACGTGGCTGGACTGCGGGCTGTTCTCCCACCAGACCGCAATGTCTTTCTTGACCGACGAGAGCTTGCGGAAGGCTCGGTCGACATCCAGCGGATAGAGCTTGTCCGGTGCCACGCCATCGGCCAGCAAGGCGTTTTCCAAGGTGTCGAGGGCAGAGCGGCGCAGGCTGCGCCGGCCGGGGAAATTCTTGAAATCGTAGAAGTCCGCCCAGGTCTGCGGCGCGGCGCGGCCCTTGAAGGCATCGGCGCGGTAGGCGAAGATATTGGGGTAGAGATAGAGCGGCATATAGATGTCGCTGCGCAGATGCTCAGGAATGGCGGCCACGTTGCTGTCGCCTGAAAGGCCGATGGGTTCCAGATACTGCGGGCCCAGAACCAGCGTGGAGAGCACGGCGAACTCCGCCATGTCCCAGCTGTAGGTCTTGGTATCCACCATCCCCTTGATCATGTTGAGCGGCGCCTGGCCGGAGGTGACCATCACCGCCTCGATGCCGGTCTCCTTGGCGAAGGGTCGGGCGATATAGTCCTGGTACGCCTTGGTGAGATCCCCGCCGCTCACCCGGATCACAATCTTGCGGTCTTCCGCGGAAGCCTTGCGCATCACCATGGGGGCGGCGAGGGCGGCGATGCCGAGGCCGGCCGATTGGAGCAGCCGGCGGCGCGACGGCGTGAACGGCGCGGCTGGGCCCTGGTCGCGAAGTGTCATGGTGGTCCCCTGTTCGATCTGGATCAGGCTGGTGGCGGACGCTTTGCGCGTCTCTGGTCGTCACGGCGGAAATCGCAACACAGCGGATGCTGCTGCTCGCATTCCTGAGATAATTGGATTGCGATTACTGATATTACAATTCAGTTTTTTGGTGCTGTCAATTCCGTATCGACGCCATACCATGCATTGACACGACACGGCGATGAAGATCACTATTCAATAGTCAAAATTGCTATTCAATTATCAGGAGGTCTTCGTGGTTCAGACGGGCATCGATGCCGTTGCGCAGGAATGGGCCGCGGAGGGCGACCTCACCATCCGCCAGCTGTGGGATCGGCGGGCGGCGCGCGATCCGGACCACGTCTATTGCCGGTTCGCGAACGAGGACTGGACCATCGGGCGGCTGGATGCGGCCATCAACCGGGTCGCCAATGCCTTGCTGGCGCAGGGCCTGACGCGGGGCGACCGGGTGGCGGTGATGCTGCCCAGCCATCCCGACCACATCATCACCCTCTTCGCGCTGGCCAAGGTGGGCCTGGTCCGCATCCCGGTGAACGTGCATTTGAAGGGTGCCGCGCTGGATTTCGTGTTCGAGCGCTTTCAGCCCCGCGCCCTCATTGCCGACGTGGCGTATGCCGAGGCGCTGGAGCCGTGCCTCGCGACGGCTCAAACCGGTCTGGTGGTCTGGCGCGGCACCGCGCCGGGCCAGCTGGGCTTCAGCGATCTGCTGGCCCATCCGCAGGACACCGCCCCGTCCGTGGCGCCCGCGGCGGATGACATCATCGCCATCACCCCCAGCTCCGGCACCACCGGCGAGCCCAAGGGCGTGCTCAAGAGCGACCGCAGCCTGCGCGCCGGCCCCATCGGCACACGCATGCTGACCGCCATGCAGGCGGGCGATGTGTTCCTGTTGTGGGAGCCGCTGCACCATGGCGCTGGCGTGGCGGTGCTGATCGCGGCGCTCATGGAGCCGATCACTTTGGCCATGGTGGAGCGGTTCAGCGCCTCGCAATTCTGGGATCAGGTGCGGGCGTTCGGCGTCACGCACATCCATTATCTCGGCGGCGTGCTGCCGCTTCTGCTCAAGCAGCCCGAACGCGCCAATGATCGCGATCACAAGGTCCGCATGGCCTGGGGCGGGGGCTGTCCGGTCGAGGTGTGGAAGGCGTTCGAGGAGCGCTTCGGCGTGGTGCTGCGGGAGGGGTATGGCCTCTCCGAGATGACCACCTTCGTCACCATCAACCCCGAGGGGCGGCTCGGCTCCTGCGGGCGGCCCTTGCCCTTCTATGACGTGCGCCTGGTGGATGACGAGGGCCAGGAGGTCGCCACCGGCGAGGCCGGGGAGATCATCGTGCGCCCGAAGGAGGCAGGGCTCGCCTTCCGCGGCTATTATCGCAACGAGGCCGCGGCGCGCGAGCTGGTGCAGGACGGCTGGTTCCACACCGGGGATCTCGCCCGGCGCGACGCCGACGGCTTTCTGTTCTTCGCCGGGCGCAAGAAGGACAGCGTGCGGCGGCGCGGCGTGAACATCTCCGCCTGGGAGGTGGAGCGGGTGGTGCTGGCGCATGACGCCGTGGAAGAGTGCGCCTTGATCGGCGTGCCGGGCGAGTTCGGCGATGACGATCTCAAGCTGTTCGTCCGCTATGGGGACGGCCAGGCGCTGGCGCCGCTGGATCTGGTGGCCTGGCTGGAGCCGCGGCTGCCCTATTTCCAGATGCCGCGCTTCATCGAGAGCATCGATGAGTTTCCCAAGACCCCGACCCAGCGCATCCGCAAGGCTGAACTGCCGCGCACGACCGCCGGGGTGTTTGACCTGGAAGCCAGCGGGCATTTGATTGCCCGCAAGAAGACGCTCGCCTGAGGACGGCGGGTCGGCACCTAAGGCGTGAGGATCGCTTCCAGGGCGTCCACGAAGCGATCCGCTTGCGCCAGGGTGAGGCAGAGGGGCGGGCGCACCTTCAGCACATGGCCCAGCGCACCGGCGGCACCGATGAGGATCTGCCGGTCGCGCAGGGCATTGATCGCGCGCTTGGCCCCGACCGCATCGGGCGCGTCGCCCGCGACGATTTCGATGCCCAGATAAAGGCCCGCGCCGCGCACCTGCCCGATGGCCGGGCAGCGTGTGCGCGCCGCCTCCAGGCGTGCCGCGATGTGCCCGCCCACAGCGGCCGCATGGGCGATGAGGTTCTCGTCGGCGATCACGTCCAGCACCGCGAGGCCGGCGGCTGCGGCCACCGGATTGCCGCCGAAGGTGTTGAAATAGCCGAAGGCGTCGCAATAGCCCGCCAGCAGTTCCGGCCGGGTCACCACGCCGCCCATGGGGATGCCGTTGCCCATGGGCTTGCCCATGGTCACCACGTCCGGCACCACGCCATGCCGGTCAAAGCCCCACATCCCGCCGCCGGTGCGGCCGAAGCCGGGCTGCACCTCGTCGGCGATGAACAGGCCGCCGGCTGCATGCACCGCCTCTACCGCCGGCTTCAGGAAGCCGGGCGGATCGGCGAACACGCCGTCGCTGGAGAAGATGGTGTCCACCAGCAGGCCGGCGAAACGGATGCCATCGGCCTCCAGGGCGGCGATGGCCGCCTGCACTGCCGCGGCAAAGCCGGTGGCCAGATCGCCGGAAAAGGCGCGGGGATCGGGCGCGGGCACCATCCGCACATGAGGCGGCGGTGCGCCCACCTTGTAGGAGGAGGGGGACACCTCGGTCACCGCAGTGGTGTTGCCGTGATAGGCGGTCTGGGTGACGATGAAGCCGGTGCCGCCCGTGGCCTGGGCGACGATGCGCAGGGCCAGATCGTTGCTCTCGCTGCCGGTGCAGGTCAGCGCCAGATTGGACAGCGACGGCGGGAAGGTGGCGAGCAGCCGCTCGGCATAATCATGCACCGACTCGAACAGATAGCGGGTGTGGCAGTTGAGCTGCGCCACCTGCGCCTGGACCGCCGCCACCACGCGTGGATGGCAATGCCCCACGGAGGGGACATTGTTGTAGAGGTCGAGATACTCCCTGCCATCCGCGGTGCGGATCAGCGCGCCCGATGCGCTCACCACATGCAGCGGCTGCTGGTAGAACAGCACGGACGATGCCCCGAAGCTGCGCTGCCGCCGGGCCACCAGGCGCGCCACATCATCGGTGAGCGCCACCGTCTCCTCCGGCTGGAAGGCATTCAGGGAGAGGATCTGCTGCGTGGGCATCGGCGAGGTCCCGGATGGTGCCGCGGCGCGGGGCGCTCAGGTGCGGGCGGCGAGGAAGGCTTGGGCGAGGGCGACGGTGCCCGCGCTATAGGGCGCGCCCAGGCTCTGGGCGGTGGGCGTCTCCGCATGGGAGGCGATCCAGGCGGTCAGCAGCATGCGACGCAGCATGATGAAGGTGGGGAGCTGCGCCGCCTGCGTCTCGCTCAGGGGCGCGCGGGTGCGGTAGCCGGAAATCCAGGCGGCCATGAGCGCCGGCACATAGGGCTCGTGCTCGATGAAACTGATGGCGGCGGCGAAGTCATAGAGAAACCAGGAGAAGCCGCAGTCATCAAAGTCGATCAGCGCCAGCGTCTCGCCATCCACCAGCAAATTGGCGAGGCGCAGGTCCGCATGGATCAGCCCGAAGGTCTCCGGGCCGGTGCCGATGCGGGCCAGTTCGTCGTCCAGCAAGGCGGCGGTGCGTTCCAGGATCGCGATGTCCGCGTGCGTCAGTCCCAATCCGGCGCGCCAGTCGCCCCAGAGCGGGGTGCGGCCCAGCGTGGTGTCGAAATTCCACACCTTGCGGGTGAAGCCCGGGGGCGGCGTCCAGGCCCGCGCCTGCGCGTGAAGGCCGGCATGGATGGCGCCCAGCCGGTGAAACCAGGCAATCAGATCATCGCGCTCGCCGGGCTCCCGGCCGGACAGGAATTCGAATGCCACCACATGGCGGGTGCTGCCGCCGTGATCGATGTCGGCGATCAGCGTGCCATCGCGCAAGGGGATGGGACGGGGCGTGCGGATCTCGCCTGCGGCCCGTAAGGCGGCGATCCAGGCCAGTTCCGACTGGATCTCGGCCCGCGTGTGATAGTCCGGCCGGTGAACGCGGAACACCAGGTCGCCGCCGGTGCCGGTGGACCGCGCGCGGAAGGTGGCGTTCTCGGAAATGGTCAGGAGGTCCAATTGCGTGCCGGGGGCGATGTCCCACAGCGGCAGGGCCTGCCGCAGCCCGGTCTCGAGCCCAGCGAGGAAGTCGCCATCATAGAGCACGGCGATGCTCCTTCTGTGCTGTGGCGTGGGGCGAGGGGCGGGTCATGCCGCGCGCTCCTGGCGCGCCAGCACGGCTGCGAACTCCGCGGAGTCCATGACGTTGCAATAGATCATGTGGAGGATGGCCAGTTCCTGCTGGTGTAGATCGATGCTGGCCGCCGCGCACAGATCTTCCAGCACGATCACGTCGAAGCTCTCGTCCGCCAAGCTGCGCACGGTGGAGGAGACGCACTGGTCGGTGAAGATGCCGACGCAGACCACGGTGCGGATGCCCAGATTGTGCAGGATCAGCCGCAGATTGGTGCCGGTCAGCGCGCTGTCCGTGGTCTTGGTGAGCACGATCTCGTCCGGCCCCGGCGCCAGGGCATCGACGATCTGGGAGGCATGCTCGTCCTTGGGCAGCAGCAGATTGTTGAAGCCGGGCTTCTTCTGGCTCAGCGAGCGCTCGCGCCCGTCGGCGGTGGCGCAGGCGATGCGCACGAACAGGCACTCCATGCCGCGCGCGCGGAAGAGCGCCAGCGCCTCAGCGATGCCGGGAATGACTTCGCCGTGCATGCGGGTGTGGAACGGCGTCCAGGCGTCGTAATGGGCCAGATCCGCGCCGGTGAGGGTCTCGCGCGCGGGGCGCTCCAGATAGGTGTTCTGCACGTCGATCACCAGCAGCGCCGTGGTGGCCGGATCGAGAACCGGATCGTCCGGCTCCGGGGCCGTGGCGTAGTAAAGTGAGCGGTTGCGCTGTTTCCAGCCGGGCTTGCTCATGGCAGGGAACTCCCGCGCTTGGGCGCGATGATCGCTTCCACCCGCGCCCGGTGCAACGCGCGGGCGAGGGCCTCCGGCGGCGCCGTGTCGGTGATGAGGCGTCCCACGTCCTGCCAGCGGCCCCAGATGGCGAGGGCCTTCTGGTCGAACTTCCCATGGTCCGCCACCACCATGGTCTGCACCGCCCGGTGCATCATCGCCTTATAGACCGAGGCAGCGGCGGCGGAGGCGTCGGAAAAGCCCTCGGCGGTGATGCCGGTGGCGCCCAGGATGGCCCAGTTGGCATTGTAGGATTGCAGGAACTCGATGGTCTCCGCGCCCACGATCATGCCCTCGCGGCCGTCATAGCGCCCGGGGCACATGAGCACCGAGATAGTGGGATTGGGCGCCAGCACGGTGGCCACCGAGAAGGAATGGGTGATGACGGTGATGTCGCGGCACTCCGCGGCCATGCGCCGGGCCACATGGGTGGTGGTCGCGCCGGCGCCGATGGCCACCACCTCATTGGGACGCAGCACCTTCACCGCGGCGGCGGCGATGGCCTCGCGCTCCTCCACCATCATGCGATGGCGCTCGGCCACCGACGGCTCGGTGCCCAAAGGGCGCACGGCGCCGCCATAGGTGCGATTGATGAGGCCGCGCTCGCCCAGTTCCAGGAGATCGCGCCGGATGGTCTCGGTGGAGACGGCCAGTTCGGCCGCCAGCTCCGACACCCGCAGCGTGGGGCTGGCCCGCATTTCGGCGAGGATGCGCGCGTGTCGGGTCGCCTTGGAGCGCCGGGCCGGTTCGGCCGGCGATGGGGACGTGTCGGTCATGGCGCCACCCGTCGGCGATAGAGCCACAGGATCACCCCGCCCAGAAGCAAGGCGGTCGCGGCGCCGAGGGTGCTCATGGTACCCAGCGCCGGCACCATGGGCGTATAGCCCGCCACCATCTTGGAATAGAGCCATTTCGGCACGGTGGAATCGGCCCCCGCCGTATAAAGCGACAGGGGAAAATTGCCCCAGGAGAGCAGAAAGGCAAACAGCGCCCCCGACCAGATACCGGGCCACAGGATCGGCAGTGTGACTTCGCGCATCACCTGCCAGCGGCTGGCACCGAGATCGAAGGCGGCTTCCTCCAGCGTCGGGTCGAAACTGTAGACCTGGATGGCGATGATCAGCGTTACCACCGGCACGATCCATACCAGATGCGCGAACACTGCGGTGAGCCAGGAGGTCTGCACCCCCATGGCGCTGAACCACAGCAGCAGCGCCAGCCCCAGCACCGGCTGGGGAAAGAAGATGGGCAGGAGCACCAGCTTCTGGAACAGCCGGCGGCCCCGCCAGTCATAGCGTGCAAAGGCCAGCGCGCCGCAAAAGGCGATGACCACGGAGATCACCGTCACCAGCCCTGCCACCGCCAGCGAATTGCGGACGATCATGCCAATCTCGATGGAATCCAGCGTGCGCTCCCACCATTCGGTGGTGAAGGCGCGCACCGGGAAAGCGAAATACCGGCCCTTCGAGATGCTGGCCAGGGCGCCGCAGGCGATGGGCAGATAGAGCAGGACCACCACGATCGCGGTCCACAGCCAGATGAAGAAGTCGGTGCGGGCCTTGCGTTGTTCCATGGCTCACCGGCGTCCCAGCAGGCGGTCGAGATCGAGGCGCGAGAACACCATCAGGGTGAGGGCGCCGATGAACCCCGTCACCACCACCGCCAGCGCCGAGCCCAGCGGCCAGTTCTGCGAATAGGTGAAGGCGATCTCGATGTCGTGGGAGATGACGATCACCGATTGCCCGCCCAGAATCTTGGCTTCCGCCACCGCGCCGATGGCGAGCACGAAGGTGAGCAGCAGGCCGATGAGGATGCCGGGCATGGCCAAGGGCAGCTCCACCTCGCGCCAGATCTGCCAACGGTTGGCGCCGAGATCGCGGGCGGCGTCGATGAGGTCGCGCGGCACCATGGCGAGGCCCAGGGTCAGGGGAAACAGCATGAAGGGCAGATACACATAGATCATGCCCGCCAGGATCATCGGCGGCTGGTAGAGGATCTGCGGGCCACCGGCAAATCCGAGCGCCTTGAGGGTGCCGTCCAGCACGCCGTTCTTGATGAAGAACAGCACCCAGCCATAGAGCCGCACATTCTCCGACACGAACAAGGGGAAGACGAACAGGATCGACACCAGAGGCGACCAGCGGCCGAACACCCGGTTGAGGCCATAAGCGATGGGATAGGCGATCACCGCCAGTGCGGCGCAGGTGGCGAGGGCCAGACCCAGCGACCACAGGAAGGACAGCCACACCGTATTGCTGAGGCTGAACACGTCCGCATAATTGGCCAAGGTGAAGGAGCGGAACACGGTGAAGGTGCGGGGCAGGGCGAAGGAATAAGCGAAGATGGCGATCAGCGGCGCCACGAAGCCGAAGCCCAGGAGCAGCACCACCGGCACCGCGCAGCGGGCGCCCAGGGATTGCCAGAGGGCGCGCCAGCGGCGGCTGGGTTGGACCGCAGGGGTCGTGGAGGCGGGCAGGACGGCGCCGGGCAAGGAGGTCTCCGCCATGGCTCAGGCCCGCACCGTGATGGCGTCGGCGGCATTCCAGCCCACCGCCACATTGCGGTCCGCGCCCGGCGGCAGCGCCTTGGAGCGGGGCAGCTCCACCAGCAGCACCTTCTCGCCCACGCGCACCTGATACTGGATGCGCGAGCCGAGCGAATATTCATTATAGACGGTGCCGCACAAGCGGTTCTCGGCCGCCTCGCCGGGGGTGAGGAAGCGCAGAAACTCCGGCCGGATGACCACGGCGGCCCGGTCGAGTTCCGCGTCATCCGCGGGCGCGTTCACCACGAACTCCCCCGGCACGTCGATGCCGCGCCAGGGCGCGCCCGCGGCCCCTTTGGCCACCTCGATCACATTGACCTCGCCGACGAATTCGCAGACGAACCGATCCACCGGTTGGGTATAAATCTCCTCCGGCGTGCCCACCTGCACCAGCCGGCCGGCCCGCATCACGCCGATGCGGTCGGACATCACCATCGCCTCTTCCAGGGAATGGGTGATGTAGATGAAGGTCTTGCCGGTCTCCCGATGCAGGTCCTTCAGCTCCTTCTCCAGCACCTTCTTCAGCTTGTAGTCGATGGCGGACAACGGCTCGTCGAAGAACAGCACCTCGGGGTCGTAGGCCAGGGCCCGGGCCAGCGCCACGCGCTGGCGCTCGCCGCCGGAGCACTTCATCACATTCTTGTCGAGATAGCTCTCCGGCAGCCGCACCATGGCCATCAGCTCCAGCGCCCGCGCGCGGCGCGCCTTGGCATCGACGCCGCGCATCTTCAGCGGGAAGCCGATGTTGTCGCCGACGCTCTTGTGCGGGAACAGCGCCAGCGACTGGAACACCAGGCAGGTCGGCCGCTTGTTGGGCGGCAGATCATTGATGCGCACGCCATGCAGCGTGATATTGCCCTCGGTGGGCTGGTCCATGCCCGCCAGCATGCGCAGCAAGGTGGTCTTGCCCGACCCTGACGGTCCGACGATGGTGAGAAATTCCCCGTCCATCACGTCGAGATCGATGCGCTCCACCGCCACGAACGCGTTGAAAGTCTTGCGCACGCCCACCAGTTGGAGAATGGGCGGCTTCACCTTGTTCTCAAGCATATGCCCTCTCTCACCCGATTGCGCGGGCCCGCCGGGAGATCCGGCGACCCCGGGCAGGCCATCAGCCGCGCACGCGCTTGGCGGCGTTCATCAGGTCCAGCGCCTTGTCGTAATCGGGCACGATGTCGTATTCGACGGAGCGCGCCATCTCCTCGTCCAAGCTGTCCCACTGGATCGCGTCCAGCTCCTTTTTCGTGAACAGCTCGAAGCACTTGGGATTGCCCATCTGGGCCACCGGATTGTAGGTGCCCTCGGCGAAGGCGACCGTGTGGGCGACGTCCGGGGCCTGGACATATTTGAGAAACTGCACCGCCAAAGGCGACAGGTCGGGATTGTTCACCGTGGAGGTGACTTCGATCCAGGACACCCCGCCTTTGCCGCCGGGCAGAGGCCCCTTGAGCGGGGTGATGCCGCGCAATTCCGGATAGCCGTCGGCCCGCGCCGCCGAGACCGAATAGGTGCCGCCGGTGAGATGCAGGTCGATCTCGCCGGAGACCAGGGCCTGGTTCATGGCGGCAATGTCGCCGATCAGCTTGGCGCCCTTGAACACCCGCTTGGCGGTCTCCTCGAACTTGGCGAATTCCTCCGGCGTGTGGCTCTTGAACGGGTCGATGCCGGCCACGAGGAAGATGTTGAACACGTTCCAGTCGTCGGATTCCAGGATCCCGTATTTGCCCGACAGCTTGGGGTCGTTGAACAGGTCCCAGCCCGTCGTCTCGGCGGTCTTGCGGTCGATCTTCTTGGTGTTGACCACAAAGGAATAGGGCCCGAACCGCTGGCAGGAGCCCAGCAGCTCCTTGCCGTCATCGCTCATGGCCCATTTGTAGGGCCATTTGAACATGGGCAGCATTTTGTCGAAGAACGGCTCGAACTCGGCGATGGGCAGCGGCTTGATCAGCTTCTCCGGCCACATCACCTTGCGGGCCCAGGGATTGTTGACGTTGATGAGGTCCCACACCTTGATCTCGCCGGCGCGCAGGCGGTTGATCATGGTGGGGTCGTTGGTGAGGCTCTCCGCCTTCACCGTGGCGCCGGTGGACTTGCGGAACGGATCCAGCACCTGGGCGGAATTATAGCCCTCCCAGCACAGGATGTTCAGTTCCTTCTCCCGCGCCGCAAAGGCGCTGCCGGACATGGCGAACGGGCCACCGGCCATGGCGAGGCCGCCAGCCCCCATGGCTTTGAGCACAGACCGTCTGGATATGGTCATGGTCGATCCCCTGGAATGGTCGGGCCGTCGGAAGGGCGCAGGCTGCGTCCGGTGAGATGGGTCTTGGCGCCCGCTTCTTGTTCACTCCCCCACAGGCATGCGGCCTCAGGCGACGCCGCGCGGCGCGCCAGTGGTCACGACATGGGGGCGGAAATGTTGGAGTCGTGTTGAAATATGTTGGATCTTAGGTCCCGTTTCGTGGGCTTTACAACATTTTTTTCGCAGCGCATTCTGACTTTCGCACCGCGGCATCCCGCCTTGGGCGTGGCCGGTCGCGATGCGCCCGGCCCATCCTCACGCCCCCATCCGCACCTCAGGAGACGCGCATGTTCACAGCGCTCGCAGGCCGCACCGTCATCGTCACCGGCGGCAGCAAGGGCATTGGTCGCGGCATCGCCCAACGCTTCGGGAGCGCGGGGCTGAATGTGCTGGTGGTGTCCCGCGCGCTGGCTGAGGCGGAGCGGGTGGCGCAAGAGATCGGCCCGCAGGCCTCCGGCTTTGCCGCGGATGTCACGCAGGCCGACGACTGCCAGGCCTTCGCCGCCGCGGCGCTGGAGCGCTATGGCCGCATCGACGTTTTGTGCGCCAATGCGGGCATCTTTCCCGCCGCCAAGCTGGATGTGATGACCGGGGCGGATTTCGATCTGGTGATGAACACCAACATGAAAGGCACCTTTCTGTCGGTGCAGGCGGTGCTGCCGCAGATGAAGGCGCGCCGCTGGGGGCGGATCGTGCTCACCTCATCCATCACCGGTCCGGTCACCGGATTTCCCGGGTGGTCGCACTATGGCGCGTCCAAGGCCGCGCAACTGGGCTTCATGCGCACGGCGGCCATCGAGCTGGCGCCCTGGGGCATCACCATGAATGCGGTGATGCCGGGCAATATCCGCACCGAGGGGCTGGACGGGCTGGGCGACGATTACATCGCCAAGATGGAAGCCTCGATCCCGTTCAAGCGGCTGGGTAGCGTGGCGGATATCGCCAATGCGGCGCTGTTCTTCGCTTCGGAAGAGGCGGCCTACATCACCGGGCAGGGGATGGTGATCGACGGCGGGCAGATCCTGCCCGAATCGCTCGGCGCTCTGGAGGAGATGGGGAGCGCCGACTGATCCAGGGCGCTGCGCGTCTCCGCCGGTCTCAGCGACCGGCGGAGGTGAGCCAAGACAACAGCGGATTGGCCGGCGTGGCGGAATTGGGCAGGCTGGCCACCACCACGAGGCGGGTCACCTCGCCGCGCTTATAGGCGGCCAGGAAGGTCTCATAGTCCCTGAACGAGACGCAGCCGTTGGAATCGCCGCGCGGTCCGAGCATGTAGGGGTGGGTCAGGAAGCCGTCGCGGCCATACATGGGATTGCCACCCACCGGCTTCATTCGCAGCGCCTCGACGCCGTGGAACCGGGCTTCGCGCATGGTCAGGTCATAGGAATTGGGCGGGGTGGGGCCGACCATCTTCTTCGAGACATGGCGCGGATCATCGAACATCTCGCCATAGCCGGAATGGGCTTCCAGCTTGTCGCCGTTCGGCATGTAGACCACGCGGCCCTTGATGTCATAAAGCGCGAACCGATCGCCGGGACCGGGCAGGGAGACCTGGTTGGCGGCGGCGGGGGGCGCAGCCTGGGGGGCGGGCTCCTTGTCCACAGGCCGCTCGGGGGGCGTCAGCTCGGCGACCTGGGCCTTGCCCTGCAACAGCGGGTTCCGGCTGGGTAGCGGCGGCGTGGCGGTGAGCTGGCTGATGACCGGCGGGGTCGCGCGCACCGATTCATCAGGCGGCAACGAGCGGCGGGCGAACAAGGGATTGGCCGAGGGCAACGGCACCACACGCACGATGTCCACCGTGGCGCTCCGCGGCAGGGGCTCCTCGCTCAGGAGCGGCTCGGCGGTGGCCGTCTGCAGGAAGGTGGAGGGCTTGGCGTCAAGGCTGGCGCCGAACATCCAGTCCGGGACCGCGACCACGAGGCCGGCGGAGCGGAAGTTGCCGATGTCGGTGAGGTCGGTGGGCGGAATGTCTTCCGCAAGGGCGGCCAGATCCTCGGCGCGGATCATGCGGGTGTCCGGCAGCGCGGGGTCGGCCACGGTCGCCCGGTGACCGCTCCAGTTGAACAGAATCGCGCCCATCATCACCGCCGCTGCGGTGGCGCACAGACCAATGGCGACGGTGCCGATGACCGGCAGATAGGTTCTGACGTGAGCCGGGTGGTCGTTGCGAAACGCACCGTCGTCGTCATCGTCGATCCAAGCCGAATACGTCATGATCCTCGCGACTCAACGGATTGCGGCCTGGTTCAAGGGACAAGCTCTCGGCACTTGTCCGCGCGCCCCGCCGTGCGCCTGTGGGCTTCTGTGTCTTCCCGCACGGTGCCGAAACTTGGTGACTATTCCCTTTACGACGCGACCTTGAACAAATCACGAAGGCGAGAATATGAAGCGGCCCGCCCCCGGGCGCCCTCCCGCGCAGCGTGAAGCGCGCGGCTTGCGCGTGCCTCACCAATAGACATTTCAAGCCGTTACGGGCGCATTTGTCCAGCCCCTGCCGCAAATGCAGGCCCCACCGGGGTTGCCGCGCGGCGGCGATAAAGCGCAGCCGCGCCAACGGAACAGATTCGGCGGTGGTCTCCGACACAGCCCGCAGATTTTAGGCCCTTGGGTCACCGCCGCGGCCGGGCCGCCCGTCAGACGCGTTCACCTGGGTGGCCCGAGGCTGCCGATAGCGAGGGCGCGGGTGGATGCGCTAGGGATGGGTCTGTGGCCGCCGGCATTCCCCGCCATCGACCGCTTCCAGCCAAAGGTGCGCGCATGACCCCTGCCGATCCCGTCACCATTGCCCTGGCCTCCGGCGAGACCATCTCCGGTCTGTGGCTGCGCCCCGCCCATGCGGTGGCGTGTCTGGTGCTGGCCCATGGGGCGGGGGCGGGCATGACCCATCCGGGCGTCGCCGGCCTGGCGGAGGGCCTGTCCGCACGCGGCATTGCCACGCTGCGCTACCAGTTTCCGTTCATGGAGCGCGGCTCCCGGCGCCCCGATGCACCGGCCATGGCGCAAGCCGCCGTGCGGGCGGCCGCGGCCGTGGCGGTGGAGCGGGCGGGGGCACTGCCGCTGTTCGCGGGGGGACGTTCGTTCGGCGGCCGCATGACGGCGCAGGCGCAAGCCACGGCGCCGCTCCCCGGCGTCCGGGGCCTTGTCTTCTTCGCCTTCCCGCTGCATCTGGCGGGCAAGCCTGCCATCAGCCGGGCGGCGCAACTGACCGATATCCAGGTGCCCCTGCTGTTCCTGCAGGGCACCCGCGACGCGCTGGCGCAGCTGGATCTGCTGCAAAGCGTGGTGGATGGGCTCGGGTCGCGGGCCACCCTGGTGCTGGCGCCGGAGGCCGACCACGCCTTTCATGTGCCCGCGCGGACCGGGCGCAAGGATCCAGAGGTTCTGGCCGATCTGCTGGATGCGGGCGCCCTTTGGATGCGCAACACGGCGTCGTCACCTAGCTGAGAGGCGCGCGTGGCCTTCGCCGGCCTCAGCCGGCGTGCGGATAAAGGGGCGCCAGACGGGCGCGGCGCGGGGTCTTCTGCAACCGGCGCCGGGCCTGGTGCTCCCGGCGCAGCGCCGCCCGCAGGGGCCCACCTTTCCAGCTTCCGGGCGTGCCGCCATAGAGATGGCCGCGCAAATCCTCCACCGCCCGCGCCATCTCCGCCGTGGCGAGGTCGTCGGTGCCCAGGCTGTGCGCCCGGCCCGGAGACACCGCCGGCGCCAATTTCATCCAGGCGAGCACGGCGCGATGGGCGGCGCCGGCGTCATCGGCCTTGCAGGCGGCCAACAGCGCCGCCTCCGCCGCCGCCAGGGTGCGCAGCGGCGCGACCACTGCCCGTGCGGGGGCAGGGCGCGAGGCCATGCGGGCGGGGATCGGAGGCCGGCCCCGCGCCGTCTCCGTCGCCGGCGCGGTGCGTCGCGTCCGGCGGCCGCGCCGCAGGCGGGCGACCACAAGGCCCAGCCCGAGCAGCCCGCCGAGGACCAGGATCAGCCCCACCAGGCGGTCGCGGCTCAGCAGACCCATCAGGGCGAGCAGGCGCTCCGTCAGGCTTGGTGCCGGCACGGGCGGCTCGGTCTCCACCGACGCGGGGGGCGGCGGTGAAGCGGCCCCGTTTGCCGCCGCCGGCGGCGGGGCGGGAGCCGCGGCCACGCCGGGCTGCACCTGGAAGGTCTCGGCCGGCAGAACGGTGGTGGCCGGGGTCTTGGTGGCGGTGTTCCACCACGTCACCTCCATGGCCGGCAAGGTGACTTCGCCGGTGCGGGTGGGGACCACGGAGATGGTCTTGGTCAGCGCCGCACCGGGTTCGCCCTGAATCGAAATGCTCTGGCTGCGGCTGCTCTCTTCATACTGCCGCACGCCGGCCACATCGGCCGGCACCAGGGGCGGCAATTGGTTGACGGCGGCGCCCCGCGCTTCGAGACGCAGGGTCCGGGTCAACGTCTCGCCCACCTTGGCCGAGGCCAGCGGCGGCGACCAGGAACTGGAGAGCGTCACCCCCCGCGCCGGCAGGAACCAGCCGGCGGCGTCGGCCGGGCGCTCCTGCACATTCACCGTCACCGCATTGGACTTCAAGGTGAGGTCGCGGGCAAAGTCCGGCGTGTTGTTCAGCCAAGGCGTGCGCACGCCGCCGCGCCCCAGCAGGTAGGACATGTCCTGGGTGGGGCTGCTGCCGGAATAGCCGGGCACCTTGGCATTCAGCGTCACCGGCTCGATCTCGATGGGGCCGCTCTTCTGCGGCCGCATGAGATAGCCCTGCTCGCTGACCCGATAGCGCTGCTTGCCGATGGTGCGGATGTAGCTGCGCTGGTCGCCCTGTTCCACGAAGGTGGCGCCCTGGGCGGTGGGCTTGGTCCAGGACGAGCCCGGCCGCAGGCCGACGCTGTCATAGATCCGCACCGAGACCGGCACCTCGCTCTGCACGAAGGGCGACACGTCGCCCGCCTCGATGCGGATGAACAAGGGGCGATCCTCCACCTCCGCATTGGTGGCGGCCGGCACCACCTGGAGCGGCACCGGCGCGCTGGCGAGGCCGGCGACGGTGAGGGGCGGGATGGTCACCTTGCCGGCGCGCTTGGGCGCCAAGGTGAGCACCCATTCGTTCACCTGCACGCGCTTGCCATCCACCAGCATGCCGCGGCTGCGCCGGCCCTGGCCCATGATGTCGAAATCCCGCGCCAAGGGCGCCAGGTCCGGTGGCTCCCGGCCGTCGCCGCCGGTGAGGGCGAGCACGAACTCCACCGTCTCCCCGGCCACCAGCGAGGTGCGGTCCGCGGTGCCGGTCAGGCTGGCGGCAAAGCCGGGACCGGCGGCCAAAGCGAGCAGGGCGAGCGCCAGCACCCACCCCAGCCAAGCAGCGGCTCGCCGGGGGCGCGGTTGGACGTGTGATACGACACGGCCGAAGGCGTGAACGGGCAGGGCCATGTCAGTCCGCCCCCGGCACCGGGACGGGGCCGCCCACATAATGGCTGCGGATGCGGGCGCGCAGCAAGCCGGTGGGGTCATCGGGCACCATGCGCAGGGCCTGTTCGCTATTCTGCTTCTGCTCGGCCGACAGCGGGGCCGCGATGGCGGCCTGCGGCGGCTGGTCGTGGGGCGGTTGCGGCGGGCCGGCCTGCTGCGGTGGGGCCGGCGGCGGTTGGGGGGGCGGTTGCGGCGGCGCGCCGTTCCCGCCCGGTGCTGGGGCTGGCTTGGGCGGTTCGGATTTCGCCGGATCGGGCTTGCCCGGCTCAGGCTTGGCCGGGTCCGGCTTGGCCGGATCGGATTTTCCGGGCTCCGGCTTGGCCGGTGCCTTCGGTGGTTCCGGCTTGGGCTGGGGCTGCCCCTTGTCGCTGGGCGTTCCCTTGGGGTCGGGCTGCGGCTGTCCCTTGTCGCCGCCCTGCGGCGGCGGCACCTTGCCGGTCTTGTCCTGGCCCGCTTTGTCGTCGCCCGGCTTGTCCTGTCCGGGCTTCTCCTGCCCGTTCTTGACTTTGCCCGACGTGTCGTCACCGGGCTTGTCCTGTCCCGGCTTGTCCTGGCCACCGCCCTTCTGATCGCCCTTGTCCTGACCGGACTTATCCTTGTCCTTGTCCTGATCCTGTTTCTTCTGGGCGTCGAGCAGCCGCTGCACCAGGTCGCGATTGAAAACCGCGTCGTCATCGTTCGGGTTGGCGGCGATAGCGGCGTCATAGGCGTTCAGGGCGTCTTCCAGCTTGCCCGCCCGCGCCAGCGCGTTGCCGCGGTTATAGTCCGCCCCGGGTTGCTGGGCATATTGCGCGGCGGCGGTCTCGAAATCGCCGGCCTTGTATTTGGCGCTGGCCTGCCAGGCGGGGTCCTGGAAGCGCTCGGCGGCAGCGTCATAGGCGCCGCTCTCGAACGCCCGGGCGCCCTGCTGGTTCGGCGTGTGCCACAGATTGTCCCATTGGTCCCCGCCGATGGCCGGGGCGGCGGCCGGCGCGGCGGCGGCCATGCCCGGCGGCGGGGCGAAGCCGTCGCTCTGCGCGGCGGCCTCGCGCGGCGCCAGGGTCCCGGACAGTCCGACGGCGAGCAGCATCGCAGCCAGCCAGCCCCGTCGAAACGCCAGAGCGGCCAGCAGCGTCACCACAAGCACCAGGAATGGTCCTTGATCAATCCATTGATCTGCCACCAGTCCGCTGTTCTGCAGCGGGCTGTTGGCCAGGGTCCCGGGCGACTTGGCGAAAATGGCGTCGAGATCATGATCGTCCGCCGCGATGCGGGTGAAACGGCCGCCGCCGCGCCGCGCCAGGTCTGCCAACTGGTCCGCCTCCAGCCGGGTGGTGCGCACGGCACCGTCCCGCGCGCGGATGACGCCGCCGTCATAAGCCACAAGCGGACTGCCTTCCGGCGTGCCCACGCCGATGGCGTTCACGGTGAAGCCCGCCTTCGCTGCTGCCGAAGCGGCGTCCAGCGTCTGCGCCGGGCGATCCCCCAGCCCGTCGCCGATGAGCACAATGCGGCCCGTGCGCGCGCCGGCATTGCGCAGAAGATCGGTGGCGCTGCGGATCGCCAGATCCGGCCGGTCGTCCATCACCGGCATCAGATCGGTGGCCAATTCCGGCAGCATCTGAGCCACCACCCGCCCGTCCTCGGTCAGCGGAGCGGCGACGAAGGGCGCGTCGGCATAGATCACCAACCCGACCTGCCCGCCGCGCATGCGGGCGAGGATGTCGTCCACCTTGTGCCGGGCGGCCAGCAGCCGGGTGGGGTTCTGGTCGGTGGCATTCATGGACTGGCCGAGGCTGAGCACCACCACCGTGGGGTCCAGCCGGTCCAGCGCCGGGGTGGGCAGCTTCTGCCAGGCGGGCCCGGCCATGGCGAGCGCCGCGAGCACCCAGCCCAGCAGCAGTGCAGCGATGGGCCAGCGCCGCCCGCGTGCGGGCTCTTGCAGCGCCAGATGCTGCAGCAGATGCGCATCCACCAGCCCGCGCCACGGGCTTTGGCCGACGCCGATCCGCCGCCAGGCCAAGGCCGCCAGCAGCAGGCCCGGCAGGATCGCCGCCAGCCACTCGGGCCGCAGGAAATGAAACTCCGTGAACGGGGGCGGCAGGATCATGGCGGCGCGGCCTCCGCCACCGTCCGCGCCGGGCGGTGCGCTCCGGCCGGTCGCAGCACCAGGGCGCCCAGCAAGAGGGCGAGCACCACCGCCGCGCCCAGCGGCCACTGGAACAGCGACACCGTGGGGCTGAGGTACAGCGGATCGCCGGCCACCGGCTCCATGCGGGCGATGTCGTCATAGATCGCCGCCAGGCCCTGGGCATCGCGGGCGCGGAAATAGCGACCGCCGGTGATTTCGGCGATCTTGGCGAGCGCCCCTTCATCCAGATCGAAGGACGGATTGACCATCCGCTGGCCCACGGCGAAGCTGTCGGCACCCACCCCGATGGTATAGATCTTCACCTGGTTCTGGCGGGCGATCTCCGCGGCCTGGATGGGGTCGAGCACGCCGGAATTGTTGGCCCCGTCGGTCAGCAGCACCAGCACGCGCTCGTCCGCGGGCCGATTGCGCAACGTCTTCACCGCCAGAGCGATGGCATCGCCGATGGCGGTCTCCTGGCCGGTCAGGCCGATGGAGGACGCGCGCAAAAGCTCGCGCACCACATTGCGGTCGAAGGTCAGCGGCGTCTGGATATAGGCCCGGCTGCTGAACAGGATCAGCCCCACCCGGTCGCCCACCCGGCGGGAGATGAAATCGTCGGCCACCGCTTTGACCACCGTCAGGCGATCAACGGGGAAGCCGTCATGGGTGAGGTCCTGCCGCGACATGGAGCCGGACAGGTCCACCGCCATCATCAGGTCGCGCCCGTCCACCGGCACCGGCACCGGGGCGCCCACATAGGCCGGGCGGGCGGCGGCGGAGACCAGCAGCAGCCAGATGAGTGCGAGTGTCGCCAGCGTCCAGAGCCGCCGCCGCGGGCGGGTGGAGGCCAAGCCGGCGCGGCCGATCTCGGCAAAGAACGGCACGCGGAGCGCCCCGGCGCGGGGCCTCGGGGCCGCCGGCACCAGCCAGCGGACCAGCAATGGGAGGGGCAGGAGCGCAAAGGCCCAGAGCCATTGGAACTGGATCATGCGTTGGCCCGGATCCATGTGCGCACCGCCGCCACCAGAGCCGCGCGGTCCATGGCTGCGGCCGGCGCTGTGGGCGGCAGATAGGGGGCCATGGCGAGGAAGGCGCCGATGTCCGCGGGCAAAGCGCCTTTGCCGGTCCGCAAAAAGGACTGCCACGCCTCGCCGGTCAGCGCGGCGGTCTCCGGCCGGCCGGAACGGGTCAGCACGATCCGGCGCATCAGCACCGCCGCAGCGGCGGCCACCGCCCGGCTGTCGGCATAGCGCGCGCGGTCCCGGTCGATCGCCTCCAGGTCCCGTGCGGCGCGATAGGCCAGGGTCTGGCGTCGTCGCCATTCCAGATAGGCAAGGCCGAGCAGCGCCAGCACCACCAGCCCGGCGACGATCCACCACCCTGGCGCCGGCGGCCAGAAGGACACCGGCGCCGGCAAATGGATGTCGCGCAGCTCTGCCAGCGGGTCCACCGGCGGGGCGGTGGACGGGGCGGCCTGGGGATCGATGGGGGCCGCGCCCTGCCAGGGGGCGGCGGGCTGCGGCGGGTCGGTCTTCAGCAGGGTCATGCGGCGGCCCCCCGCGCGGGGCGGCGCGCCTGGCCCAGGCGCGCCGGATGCAGGTGCTCGGCAGGGTCGTCCCCGGTCTGCAAGGGCACGAAGCCCATGCCGCGTTGGCGGGTCAACAGTTCCAACTCCGCGCGGCGCAGCGCGAACCGCCGGGCATAGGCCGCCCGCACGGCGGCGCTGTCGGCGTCGAGGCTGGCAACCGTCTCCCCGTCGCTGATGGGATAATGACCCGCCGGCGGCGTCGCCACCTCCAGCGCATCATAGACGAACACGTTAGTGACCTGGCTTTGCAGCGACAGGCGACTGAGTTCACGGGCGGCGGTGGCGTCGAAATCGTGGAAATCGCTGACCAGGAAGGCGAGGGTTCCCGGCTTGGCCGTGCGACGCAGGCGGGCGATGGCGTCGGACAGGCCCGGTTCAGTGCGCGGGGGCGGGGCGCCGAAGCCCTCCTGGGTGCCCACCGCCATGGCCTGGACGAAGCTGAGGATCCGGCTGCGGCTGCGCTGCGGCGGATGGGTGACGATGCCCGAGGGGGTGACCACCGCCCCGCCCACCCGGTCGCCGCCGTCCATGGACACCCAGGCCAGCACCGCCGCCGCCTTGGCCGCCAGCACCGACTTGAAGGTGTCGCGGGTGCCGAAGCGCATGAAGCTGCGGGCATCCAGCAGGATCAGGACCGGACGCTCGCGTTCTTCCTGGAACAGCTTGGTGTGGGTGCGGCCGGTGCGCGCCGTCACCCGCCAGTCGATGGTGCGGATGTCGTCGCCCGGCTGATAGGCGCGCACCTCGTCAAACTCCATGCCCCGGCCGCGGAAGGCCGAGCGGTAGCCGCCATTCTGGTGGGTGCGCACCCGCCCCGCCGGGGAAAAGCCGTCGCCGCCGGCGGGCCGGGCGGCGATCAGCTCGTCCAGCCGGGCCACCAGTCCGTAGAAGCGGGCATCGGAGAAATCGGTCATCGGGTGCGTTCCCGGGCGTTCGCTCACGCCACCGGCACACGCGCCAGCAGCGCATCCAGGAAGGCATCGGCATCCATGCCGTCCGCCTGCGCCTCGAAGGTCAGAAGGATGCGATGGCGCAGCGCCGACTTGGCGATGGCCTGCACATCTTCCGGCACCACATAGTCCCGGCCGCGCAGCCAGGCGTGGGCGCGGGCGCAGCGATCGAGCGCGATGGTGCCGCGGGGGCTGGCGCCGAACGAGACGAGGCCCGCCAGATCCTTGCCGTAGAGCTCCGGGGTGCGAGTGGCGAAGACGAACTGGAGGATATAGTCCTCCACCGCATCGGACATGTAGGTGGAGAGCGCATCGCGGCGGGCGGCGAAGATGGCGGCCTGGCTCACCTGCTGGCCGAACGCCACCACTTCGCCCTGGGCCTCGCCGCGCACCAGCCGCAGGATCTGCCGCTCGGACGCCAGGTCCGGATAATCCAGGCGCACATGCAGAAGGAACCGGTCCAGCTGCGCCTCGGGCAGGGGATAGGTGCCTTCCTGCTCGATGGGGTTCTGGGTGGCCATGACCAGGAATAGCGGCGGCAGCGCATAAGTGGTGCCGCCCACGGTCACCTGCCGTTCCGCCATGGCCTCCAGCAGCGCCGCCTGCACCTTGGCGGGGGCGCGGTTGATCTCGTCCGCCAGAATGAAATTGTGGAACACCGGCCCCGGCTGGAAGGTGAAGGTGCCAGTCTCCGGGCGGTAGATGTCGGTGCCGGTGAGATCGGAGGGGAGCAGGTCGGGGGTGAACTGGATGCGCTGATCGTTGCAGTCGATGGCCCGCGCCAGAGCCTTGATGGCCTTGGTCTTGGCGAGGCCCGGCGCGCCTTCGACCAGCAGATGACCGTCCGCCAGCACGGCGACCAGCAGCAGGTCCACGAAGGCGGGCTGGCCGAGAATGCAGGTATTCATGTAGTCCGCGAGGCGAGCGAACACCCGGTGGAGCGTGTCGCGATCGGACGGGGGGACCTGGGCAAAAGCGGCATCGCGGGTCGAGGTCATCAGTCCAGTCATTCCCATTGGTGGCCCACCTCCGGCCTCTATACCGTACAGCGGCCGTGGGCCGAACCCTTGTCTGCGCGCCTCGCGGCAAGGTGTGCGGCAAACCTGTCGCGGGCGCGGGCGTTTTTTCCCAAGGGGAAGGATCCCAGGCCTGCCTACCCGGTCGCTGCCGTCCGCGGATACCGCTGGATCGCGGCGCGAGCAAGGCCCCGCCGCAGTGGGGCCCTCCCGCGGCGATCCGACGCGGGACGGGCGGCACCGAGCTGCCATCCACCTGCGCTCGGAAGTCCCGGCCCGACATCAACTTTCGGACGCTAGTGTCGCGCAGCGGGATCGCCTAAACACGGCCGAGGCCCCGCTGGGGGCGGCCCTGAGATCAGTGCGGAGCAAGCCTGTGAACGTCGCCATCGGTCTGTTCGCCGGTCTGGGATTCGTCTTCATCGGAACGCAGTTTCTGACGGCGAACATGAAGCAGGTGGCCGGTCCGGGCTTTCACAAGCTGGTGGCGCGGGCCACCGGCCATCCGCTGAAGGCCATGCTGGCCGGCATCGCCGCCGGCGCGGTGATCCAGAGCACCAATGCGGTGACCTTCATCGTCATCAGCCTGGTCAGCGCCGGGGCGGCGACGGTGCGCAGCGCCATGCCCATCGTCACCTGGTCCTATGCGGGCTCCACCTTGCGCCTGCTGTTGGCCTCGCTGGACATCGGCGCGGCGATCATGACCGGCATCGGCCTCATCGGCCTCGCCTTCCTGCTGGGCTATGACCGCAACGCCAAATACCGCAATCTGGTGGCCGCCCTCATGGGCCTGTTCCTGCTGCTGTATGGCGTGCAGCTGATGGTGCAGGCCTCGGTGCCGTTGCGGGACTCCGCCACGCTCCAGGCGGTGCTGGCCTTTGCCAATGAATTCTATCTCTGGGGCTTCATCGCCGGCACGGCGCTCGCCGCGGTGATCCAGGGGCAGACGG
Organism: Azorhizobium sp.; assembly: GCA_965227945.1. GTDB lineage: Bacteria > Pseudomonadota > Alphaproteobacteria > Rhizobiales > Xanthobacteraceae > Azorhizobium. The sequence continues at coordinate 3,225,658 of CBDDGQ010000006.1, forward strand.
TGTCGGTGATTGCGGTGGCGCTGGTGGACGGCGGTGTGCTGGGCATCGATCAGGCCTTTCTGATCGTGGTGGGCGCCAATCTGGGCGCCGGCATCATGGCCATCGTCCAGGGCGCGGGCCTCAGCGGCACTGCGCGGCAGCTCAACCTCTACCAATTGGTGCTCAAGCTCATCGGCGTGGCGGTGATGCTGCCGCTGCTGATGCTGGAGCACTTTTTGGGTGTGCCGACCGTTCAGGCCCTGGTGCAGGCGATCACCGCCGACGCCGCCTTGCAGGTGACCGCGGTGCACTGGATGTTCCAGATCGTCTCGGCGGTGGTGGCCTCTCTGCTCAGTTCACCCTTGTTCGCACTGGTGGAGCGCCTGAGCCCGGAGACACCGGCGGAATCCTTGAGCAAGCCCCGCTTCATCCAGTTCAATGACGCGATCGAACCCACCGCCGCCATCGCCATGGTGCAGCAGGAGCAGTTGCGCCTGCTGCGGCGCCTGCCGCTGTTCCTGCGCAAGGCGCGCCGCGATGCGGTGGAGGAGGTCGACGCCAGCGAGCCCCTGCTGGCCAAGGCCGGCCCGAAGGTGCTGCGCCAGGCGGGGGACGAGCTCAACGGCACCATCACCGCCTTCCTGAAGCAGCGGCTGCAGATGCCCGGACAGCCGGCGGATCTGGATGCGCTGCTGCGGCTGTGGAATGCCAACCAGGTCTTGAAGGGCCTGCAGGAGGCCCTCGCCGGATTGGCCCAGGGCCTGGAGGCGTTGCAGGGATCCCCGCCGGTGGTGGGTTTTGCCACCACTTTGGCCGAGGCGGCCCATGCGCTCACCGCCGCCGTGGCCGACGAGGTGGCGGACCTGGACGCGCAGTCCTCCTCCTTGCTGCTGGCGCTGACCGCGGACCGATCGGCGCTGATGAAGCGACTGCGGGACGACCTCTGGCAGCGCGCCCCGGACCTGAATACCGCGGAGCGCCAGACGGTGTGGGACATGTCCGACCAGTTCGAAAAAGTGGTCTGGCTGCTGAACCGATACGCACTGCATTTGGCCCACTGAGGCGGCGGCCGGACGGGGCTCCTTGCGGCCGCGCGCCGGCGGGCGCCCCCGCTGATCCCGTTGGCGCTGCCGATCAGCCGTGGCCTAGGTAAAGCCGCGCGGCCTGCTCGTCTTCCAGCAAGGGCCCGGCCTCCCCCGCCAGGGCCACCTTGCCGCCGTCCAGAATGGCGCCGCGCCGAGAGATCGCCAGGGCCTGGCGGGCGCGCTGCTCGATCAGCAGAACGGCGGTGCCGGTCTGCGCCAAGGCGGCGATGCGGGCGAAACTCTCGCCCACCTTGGCGGGGGACAGCGCCGCGGTGGGCTCATCCAGCACGATGACCTTCGGGCGTGTCATCAGCGCGCGCGCGAAAGCGAGCTGCTGGCGCTCGCCGCCGGACAGGCTGCCCGCCCGCGACCGGCGCCGCTCGGCCAAGGCCGGGAACATCTCCAGGAGTTCGGCCATGCGCGCCTTTTGGTCGACGACGCCTTCCACCACCGCCAGATTCTCGGCGATGGAGAGGGAGGGAAACACATTGGCGACCTGCGGCACATAGCCGATGCCCGCCCGCGCCCGCTTCTCCGCCGGCATGCGGGTGATGTCCGCGCCGGAAAGCAGCACCCGCCCGCTGACGCGCGGCAAGAGGCCGACCACCGCCTTGGCGAGGGTCGACTTGCCCGCGCCATTGGTGCCGGCCACCGTGAGGATCTCGCCGGCCGCCAGGGTCAGATCGATGCCGTTGAGGATGTCAAGATCCCCATAGCCTCCGGCAAGATTTTCTACTGTCAACATGGAGCAAATGACCCTTCAACGATTTCCACGGGATGGTACTCTAGGCCTCGGACGATTTCTCCGCTTCGGGGCGGGGAGAGGTAGGCAGTGGCGACTTTCATATCCGGCACCTTTTGTGTTGGATGAGATTTGAATAAAAGCCGAGCATTTCTCGGCGAAGCATTTGAGTTCAGTTAGCGGCTGGGGGATAAGGTCCGGTGGGAATAATATCGTACGCTCAGAATTTCGAAGATGTTATGCTATGGCGTTCATTCAGGGATGTAAAAGAAGGCTTTTACATCGACGTTGGCGCAAATGATCCGGTCATCGATTCAGTCACAAATATTTTTTATCAAAATGGTTGGTCCGGCATAAACATAGAGCCTAATAGGCAATTTTTTGCAAAATTGCAGGAATCCAGGCAGCGAGATATCAACGTCCTCGCTGCTGCGACAAGCTTCAATGGTGAAATCACGTTTTTTGAGTTTGACGACACAGGGTTGTCAACGACCGAAGAAAGCTTGTCTCTGGATCATGATAAGCGCGGTTATAAATGCAGTCAGGTTAGCGTCGAAGCGCTGACACTCGACACGATTATCCAACCGCATGTTTGCGGAGATGTTCATTTTCTAAAGATCGATGTGGAGGGGGGCACGAAGGCCGTTCTCGAAGGGCTGGATCTGTCCGTGGTGCGGCCCTGGGTTATCCTGGTCGAGGCAACAAAGCCCATGACCCAGATCGATGATTTCGATGAGTGGGAGCATCTGATCCTGTCGCAAAAGTATGACTTCGTTTATGCGGACGGACTGAACAGGTTCTATCTGGCATTGGAGCATGCCGAACTGCAGGAGCGGTTCAAATATCCGCCGAACGTGTTCGACGAATTCACGCGTTGCGACCTGGTTCATCAGGTCCTGGCGCGGCAGGCCAGCGAAGCTGAGGCCGGCCTGGCGAGGGAGCGAGTGGCGGCGCTGGAGCAGGACAAGGCCCAACTGGCAGAGACCGTTCGGGCGCAATATGCCCGCGGCGACGTCGCCGAGACCCGGATCGCCGAGCTGGCGCAGGTCGTCGCCGCGCTTGAGGCCAGCCTCGCGGAGCGCACCGCTCAGGCGCAGGCGATGGGGGCGCATCTGGATGCCTTGCAGCACGAGAAAGCCGGCCTGGCGCAGGCTGTCGCTGGGCTGGAGGCGCGGGCGCAAGCTGCCGAGGCACGGCTGGAGCAGGAAAGCGATGCGCTGAAAGCGGCCTTGATCCTCGGCACGCAGGCAACGACCAATACCGCGCAATTGATGCGCGAGAAGAGCGCTGTCGACACCACTCTCGTCCGAACGCAGGAGCGGCTGCTGGCCGCGCAGTCGCGCCTGACGGAGCTGGACCATATCCGGCTGCGCCTGCAGGACAGTCTGGCCGTGCAGACGGAGCAGGCGCGTGTGCAACGCGCGCGGGCCGATCATCTGGAGACGGTGTTGCACCGCGTTGCCGCCAGCCTCTCCTGGCGCATCACGGCGCCGCTGCGCGGCTGGGGCAAGCGCGATGGGAGCGATAAGGGGTAGAAACGGCCACCCCTCGCTGCGGCGGTCGCCGGCAGGTCGCGGCCACGATCGGCTCGGTGTTGGCGTTCGCCGATCACGCCGCCGCGCCGCCCAGATAAGCGTCGCGCACCCGCGGGTCGCTCAGCACGGTGGCAGGGCTGCCGGAGCAGATGAGCTGGCCGCGGTCCATCACATGCAGGGTGGACACCAGCCGGTTCAGCGCCGCTAGGTCGTGCTCGATGATGAGGAAGCCGATGCCGCGTCCGTTGAGTTCGCGGATGCGCACCGACAATTCCTCGATCAGCACCGGGTTCACGCCGGCGAAGGGCTCGTCCAGCAGGATCATGCGGGCGCCGGTCATGAGCGCGCGGCCCAGTTCCACCAGCTTCTTCTGGCCGCCGGAGAGGCGCCCGGCCGGCACCTCCGCCACCTTTTCCAGGCGCAGGAAGGCGATGGTTTCCGCCACTTCCAAAGCGATGGCGGCCTCTTCCGCCTTCACCCGGCCGGGCCGGAAGAAGGTGTCGATGAGCCGTTCGCCCGATTGGCTGGGGGCAGCGGCCATCAGGTTTTCGCGCACGGTGAGATGGGTGAATTCCCGCGGCACCTGGAAGGTGCGCACCATGCCCGCGCGCGCCCGCTCCATGGGCGAGGTCCGCCCCACCGAGCGGCCCTCGAACGCCACGTCGCCAGCATCCGCTGCCAGAAAGCCGGTGATCAATGAGAACAGGGTGGATTTGCCGGCGCCATTGGGGCCGATGACGCCCACCAGGGCGCCGGTCGGCACCTCGAAGCGCACGTCGTCCACCACGTGCAGGCCGCCGTAGGCTTTGGTCAGTCCTTGGATGGAGAGGGTCATTTGCGGGTGAAATCCCCCATCAGGCCCTGCGGGCGGTACATGGTGAACAGGATCAGCGCGAGGCCCACCGCGCCGAGGCGCACGCTCGCCATGTTCACCTCCGAGATGAACGGCATCACGTCGCGCAGGAAGCGCGAGCCTTCCAGGAAGAGCATCAGGATGGCCGACCCCACCAGGGCGCCGGAGATGCGCCCGACGCCGCCCATGATGATCGCCATCCAGATCTGGAAGGTGATCAAAGGCAGGAACTGCTCGGGCGAGATGTAGCCGATGTAATGGGCATAGACCGCGCCGGCGAGGCCGGCGAGCGCCGCCCCCAGCACCAGCACCTGGATCTTGAACACTGCCGGATCCTTACCCAGGGCCTTGACCGCTTCCTCATTGTCGCGGATGGCCTCGATCATGCGGCCGAACGGCGAGCGCACGATGCGCAGCATGGCCAGGATCGCCAGAGCATTGAACACCACCAGCAGGGCGAGCACCGCATAGGATTGCGCTGCCCCGGTGAGCCAGCCGGCGAACAGCTTGGGGATGCCGGCGATGCCTTGCACGCCATTGGTGAGCCAGCGCTCACTGGTGGCCACGAGGCGCACCACTTCGGAGAAGCCCAGCGAGACGATGGCGAAATAATCCTCCCGCAGCCGGATGCTCACCAGCCCCAGCGGCCAGGCCGCGGCCATGGCGAAGGCCGCCGCCAGCGGAAAGGTGACCACCAGCGGCACGCCGTGTTCGGACAGGATGGCGGTGGTGTAGGCGCCGATGCAGAAGAAGCCCACATGCCCGAAATTGATCAGGCCGGTAAGGCCGTATTGCAGGTTCAGCCCCAAGGCGAGGAGCACATAGATCGCCGTGATGATGGCGATGGCGGTCAGATAGGCATCCATCAGCGCACCCCCTCGACCCGGCCGAACAGGCCGCGCGGCCGCACCAAAAGCACCACCAGCAGAATGACGAAGGCCAAAGCCAGCTTGTAGGTGAAGCCCACATAGGGCGTGGACAGTTCCTGCAGCACGCCGAGGATGACGCCCGCCAGCACCGCGCCTACCGGGTGGCCGATGCCGCCCAGGATGGCGGCGGCAAACACCGGGATGAGCATGTCCCAGCCCATTTCCGGAGACACCACGGTCTTGATGCCCAACAAGACGCCGGCGAGCGCGGCCACCGCCCCGCCCAGCGCCCACAGCGCCAGCATCACCTGCCGCGGCGCGATGCCCGAGACCCGCGCCAGCATGGGATCGTCCGCCACCGCCCGCATGCGCCGGCCGATGGGCGTGGCGTGCAGTACCAGGAACACCGCCAGCAGCGCCAGCAGGGCGGTGATGCCGATCTTCAGATCATTGGGCTGGATGCGCAGGTCGCCAACGCGCCAGGGCCGCACCAGCGGCAATTGGAATACCTGCTGGCCGTGGCCATAGACCACCCCAAGCACGGCGCGGATGACGAAGCCGATGCCGATGGAGGCCAGCAGCGCCGAGACCGAGGAGCGCCCCTCCAAGGTGCGGAACACCAGAACATAAGAGGCGATGCCCACCAGGGCGCCCACCGCCATGCCCACCGCGCCGCCGACGATGAGCGAGCCCGACGCGCTCACCCCCAGCAAAGCGGCGTAGGCGCCGCAGGTCATGAAGTCACCGGTGGCCGCATTGGCGAAGCGGGCGACGCCGAACACCAATGTCAGCGCCAGCGCCGCCAGCCCGATCACCAGGCCGGACATGAGGCCGCTGATGGCCAGTTCGAGGAACCCGCTCATGCGGACCTCGCGGGCAAGGGGGCAACCGCCTGGGCAGGCGGCACGCGGACGGGAGACGGCGGCGAGGCGATGGGCACGGGAAACATCCTTCTCCCGCATCCGGTGGTCCGGAGAGGGGAGGGCAAAGGGAATGGCAGCGGCGCGGGTCGGCGCCGCAGGAACACGGCCCCGACGCCCGCGGATGCAGGCGCCGGGATCTCAGGCGCGGTTCAGAGCTTGATGACCGACTTGCGCTCGATCTTGCCCTTGGAGATGACGGACACCGCGAAGTCGGGGGTCACGTCGCCATACTGGTCGAAGTCCAGGATGGAGGAGGCGCCCTGATAGTCGATCTTGCCGGACTTCAGCGCCGCCTTGCCTTCCGCGAAGGTGGCGACCTGCGTGCCGCCGGGGCCGGCGACCTCGTGCAGCTTGGCGGAGATGGCGGCCACGTCGGCATTGGGGCCGGCGGCCTCCATGGCCAGCGCCAGCACCACCACCATGTCCCAGGTCATGGCGGCATAGACATTGTTGGCGCCGGGCTGGCCCATGGCCTTCTGATAGGCGGCATCGAACGCTTTGTAGGCGGCCGAACCCTCGTTGGAAATGGAATCCACCGAGAAGATGCCGTCCGTCACCTCGGGGCCGAGGGCCTTCACCAGGTCGGGATTGGCCGCCCAGGCGGGGATGATGAACTTGGTGGTCTCGCCGGTCTGGAACCATTCGCGCAGGATGATGGTGGTGTCGGCGAGATAGGAGCCCATGACGATGACGTCGGGCTTGGCCGCCAGCACCTTCTGCAGCTCGGCGCGATAGCTGGGCTGGTTGGGCTCGTAGACGATGGTCTCCACCACCTTGCCGCCCTTGGCCTCCCACGCCTTGCGGAAGCCCTCGGTGTTGCCGATGCCGGACGCGTTATTGAACGCCATGGTGGCCGGGCGCTTGAAGCCTTCCTTCTGCGCCAGTTCCGCGAACGCGCGGCCGAAGCGGTCGTTGGTGGCCTGGAAGCGATAGAGCAGGCCCTTGGCATTGGCCGGCGGCACCGAGAGCGCCGGGGCGCCGGAGGTGTGCATGAGCAGCAGGCCGGCATCATTGGTGAGCGGGGCCACCGCCAGCGAGACGCCGGAGGCCCAGGTGCCGAGGATCGCCTGCACCTTGTTGACTTCGATCAGCTTCTTGGCCGCGAGCACCGCCGCCTGCGGCTGGGTCTGGTCGTCCTCGGCAAACACCTCAAGGGTACGGCCGGCGGCGCCGCCGGCGGCGTTCACCATCTCGGCGGCGGCCAGGATCATCTTCTGCATGCCCGAGCCGTACGGCGCGCCGGCGCCGGTGACGGGGTTGAGCGCGCCGATGCGGAAGGCGGCGGTCTGGGCGCTGGCGGCGCGGGTCAGCGCCGGGAGGAGGAGCGCACCGGCAAGGCCGGCGAGCGTCTGGCGACGGGAGAGGGTCACGGGTCTGGTCCCTTCAGGTCTGGAAGATGATGTTTGGTTTTTTATTGTCAGCGTCGTGCGGGTCAGTTCAGTGCGGTGCGCTTCACGAAGGCGCCGCCCTGCAGGATGATCGGCATGTGCCGGCCCTGGTGGGTGAGCAGGGAGAGGTCGGCGAGCGGATCGCCATCCACCACCACCAGATCGGCGAAGGCGCCGGGGGCAACGCAGCCGATCTGGCCTTCCATGCGCAGCAGGCGGGCGGCGATGAAGGTGGCGGCGGCGATCACCTCATGGGCGGGCAGCACCCGGCCGCGCAGCACGAATTCTTCCGACTGGTGGCGGTGCATCTCGCCCAAGAGGTCGGAGCCATAGGCCATGGGCAGGCCGGCCTCATGCATGATGGCGATGGATTCCATGCCGGCGAGGCGCACGCTGTCGATCTTGGCGATGGAGCCGGCCGGGAAGCCCATGGCCGCGCCCTCGCTGGAGAGCTTGTCGTAGGTCACCAGCGTCGGCACCGCGATGGCGCCCTGGGCGGCAGCAAAGCGGGCGGTTTCCGCCTGGATCAGATTGCAGTGCTCCAGCGAATGCACGCCGCATTCCACCGCGCGCCGGATGCCGGCGTCCGTATAGAGATGGGCGGAGACATAGGTGCCGGCGTTTTCCGCTTCTTCCACGACCGCGAGCAGTTCCTCGCGGGCAAAGCCGAGGAAATGGATCGGGTCGGTGGGCGAAGCCACGCCGCCATTGGCCATGATCTTGATGAATTGCGCGCCGCCCTTGATCTCCTCGCGGGCCGCCTTGCGCATCTCCGGCACGCCGTCGCACACCCGGCCCAGGGCGCCGAGGGCAAAGCCGGTCTTGATGGTCTCGCGATCATCATAGGGGCCGCGGAAATCGCAATGGCCGCCGGTCTGGCTCAGGGCCTTGCCAGAAATGTTGAGGCGCGGGGCGGGGAAGAAGCCTTCCGCCGCCGCCACCTTCAGGCCGTGATCGGCCCCGCCCACATCGCGCACGGTGGTGAAGCCGCGCATCAGCATCTCGCCCATGAGCTTCATGGCGCGCGCGGTCACCAGGCTGTCGGGCAGCTTGGCGTTGGCGCCGAGGTCGGCAAGGCAGGCGATGGTGTGCACATGGGCGTCAATAAGCCCGGGCATCAGCGTGCGGCCGCCCAGATCCACGGTTTCCGCCGCGGCGGCGGTGATCTTGGGGGCGACTTCGCGAATGCGGCCGGCTTCGACCAGCACATCCATCGGTGCGCTGCGCTCGGGGGCAGTGCCATCGACGATGCGGGCGTTGGTGAGCAGCAAGGCGGACATCAATTTTGCTCCGGGGTGCGTTCAATGGCGCGGCCGCGGGACGGCGCGGGGCGGGCTGGGGATTTGGCGGGGCCACGGGGCGGCCGGACCGGGGGCTCGTCGGAAAAATGCTGGCGGATCTGCGCCTTCCAGAAGCCGAGCAATTCGGCGTAATAGGCGGGGTCTTCGCGCAGTACGGTCTGGGCGATCATGCCGCGCACCAGGCACATGGTGGCGTTCATCACCGTGCGGGTATGGGTGGGATCGGCGCCGCGGCGCGCCGCCAGCGCCAGCCAGATGGCGTCCAGGCCCGCATGGAAGTTCTTGACCACCGGAATAAGGCTGTCCTTGAACTCGTCATTGTGCCGGGCCTCCGGCAGATATTCCATGGTTACATAAAACAGCCGATCGGACATCATCTGCCAGATGTAGTCGACGATCTCGTCGCTGGAGCCGCCGCGGGTGGCGAAGTCTTCGGCGAACCTGTGCAGATCCTGTGTGACGCGCTCCAGCATGGCGTTGATGGCGTCGGTGACCAGAGCTTCCTTGGTGGTGAAGTGATGGGTCAGCGCCCCGCGCGAGACGCCTGCCTGGGCGGCGATCTGCGGCGTCGACAGCCGGGAAAAGCCGGAATCGTGCAGCAGGTCGATGGTCGCGTTCAGAAGGCGCGCCGAGGTCTCGGCTGTGCGTTCGTGCTGGGACCGTCTGCGGTGCTGGGGCACGGAAACTCCTGGTGGGGGCCGATGACCCGCAGCAAGCCATGACACTTACAAACAATCAAGTCTGTTTATTTGTGCAGTGCGATCAGAAATTGCCTCAATGGCAGCCAGTTCGCCCGATCGGTCGCCTCCAGTTCCGGCATGGCATCGGCGCGTGTTTGCGCTACCATGAACGCCCGTGTCGAAGGACGCCGCCCGAGAATGGATGACGCAACCTTGGCCTTGAGGATCCCGCCGGCGCGACGTCGCCGCGTGGCAGGGCAGGGTTGCGCCTCGGGCTTCGGGCCCGCGCCGGGAGGGAAGGGGTGGCGGCCCAATGCCGCCACCGTGGCGCCCGCTGCCACCACGACTCCACAAGAAGAACGCACCAGAGGAGATCATCGATGACCATCCGCAGGTTTATGCTGGCCGGCACCCTTTTGATGGCCGGAGCGCTCGGCGTCGGGCCGGCTGCCGCGCAGGAACTCACCGGCACCCTGAAGAAGATCAAGGAAACCGGCACCATCACCATCGGCTACCGCGAATCCTCGGTGCCCTTCTCCTATCTCGACGACCAGCAGAAGCCGGTGGGCTTCGCCATGGACATCTGCGCCGCCATCGTCGCCGCGGTGAAGTCCAACCTCAAGCTGGACAAGCTGGAGGTGAAATATACTCCGGTGACCTCCGCCACTCGCATTCCGCTGATCGCCAACGGCACCGTGGATCTGGAGTGCGGCTCCACCACCAACAATGTGGACCGCCAGAAGCAGGTGGCCTTCACCAACACCCACTTCCTCACCGCCAGCCGCTTCGTCTCCAAGAAGGCGAGCAACATCAAGTCCATCGCCGATCTGGCGGGCAAGACCGTGGTGTCCACCTCGGGCACCACCAACATCAAGCAGGTCACCGAGGTGAATGCCGCCAAGGGCCTCAACATCAACATCGTCCCGGCGAAGGACCATGCGGAGGCCTTCCTGATGGTGGAGACCGACCGCGCGGTGGCCTTCGTGATGGATGACATCCTGCTCGCCAGCCTGGTGGCGGGGTCCAAGGATCCCAAGGCCTATGTGATCTCCGAAGATGCCTTCTCGCTGCCCGAGCCCTACGGCATCATGCTGCGCCGCGAGGATGCCCCGTTCAAGGCCGTGGCCGATGGCGCGACCGCCGCGCTCTACAAGAGCCCGGACATCATCCCGGTCTACACCAAGTGGTTCCTCAGCCCGATCCCGCCCAAGGGCCTGAACCTCAACGTGCCGCTCGGCGCGCCGCTGAAGAAGGCGTTCGCCATGCCCAACGACAGCGGCGATCCCGCCACCTATTGATCCGAAGCTGCGGGACCGGGGGCGGCGCCTCCGGTCCCGGGCTGCGGGGATGGCGCCGGACGGGGGAGGGGCAGGCGTGAACTATCATTGGGACTGGGGCATCCTCTTTGAGGCGGCCCCCACCGGATCCGGCACCTATTTCGACATGCTGATGTCCGGCCTGCGCTGGACCATCCTCACCTCGCTCTGCGCCTGGGCGGTGGCCCTTGTGTTCGGCTCGGCCATCGGCGTGCTGCGCACCCTAAACAGCAAGGCGCTGGTGCTGCTGGGCGATGCCTATATCGAACTGTTCCGCAACATTCCGCTGCTGGTACAGCTGTTTCTCTGGTTCTTCGTGATCCCGGAACTGCTGCCGCACGACTGGGGCATCTGGGTGAAGCAGTTGCGCGCCGGGCCCTTCTACACCGCGGTGGTGGCCATCGGGCTCTATATGTCGGCGCGGGTGGCGACCCAGGTGAGCGCGGGCATCCTGACCTTGCCGAAAGGCCAGCGCATGGCCGGCACCGCCATCGGCCTCACCCCGGCGCAGACCTATCGCTACATCCTCCTGCCCATGGCCTATCGCATCGTGCTGCCGCCGCTGACCTCGGAATTCCTCAACACCATCAAGAATACCTCTGTGGCCCTCACCATCGGCCTCATGGAGCTGACCGCCAGCGCCCGCTCCATGCAGGAATTCACCTTCCATGTGTTCGAGGCCTTCACCGCGGCCACCGTCATCTATCTCGCCCTCAATGCCGTGGTCACCATCGGGATGCGCTATCTGGAGCGACGTCTCGCGGTGCCCGGCTTCAACGCGGCGAGGTGACCGGTGTTCAGCGATTTTGATTTCAATGTGATCTGGCGCTCACTGCCCTATCTGTTCCTGGATGGCATGAGCTTCACCTTGACCCTCACCGCCATCGCCACTGTGGGCGGGGTGCTGCTGGGCACCGTCATCGCCATGCTGCGGCTCTCCAGCCTGCCGTTGCTGCCGGCCATCGCGGCCGGCTATGTGAACGTGATGCGGGCGCTGCCCCTCGTGCTGGTGATCTTCCTGTTCTACTTCCTCATGCCTTATATCGGGCAATGGGCGCTGGGCACCGACCGGCCTATCCAGGTGGGGGCGCTGTCGTCCTCCATCATCACCTTCACGTTGTTCGAGGCGGCCTATTTCTCCGAAATCATGCGGGCGGGCATCCAGTCCATCCCGCGCGGGCAGGTGGGGGCGGGCTATGCCATCGGCCTCACCTACCGCCAGGTGATGACCTATGTGGTGCTGCCGCAGGCGTTCCGGAACATGCTGCCGGTGATCTTCACCCAGACCATCGTCCTGTTTCAGGATACGTCCCTGGTCTACGTGCTCTCCATTACGGATTTTCTCGGCGCCGCCTCGAAAATCGCGCAGCGGGACGGCCGGCTGACGGAAATGTATCTGTTCGCCGCCGCGGTCTATTTCCTCATTTCCTTCACCGCATCCATGTGCGTGAAGCGGCTGCAGCGCCGCATCAGCATCGTGCGATGAAACGATCTTCAAGGCAGGCGCTCCCATGGCGATGATTTCTCTCCGCAATGTCAGCAAATGGTACGGCCCGACCTTTCAGGTGTTGAAGGATTGCACCACGGAAGTGGCCAAGGGCGAGGTGATCGTGGTCTGCGGGCCGTCCGGCTCGGGCAAGTCCACGCTCATCAAGACCGTGAATGCGCTGGAGGCCATCCAGGGCGGCGAGATCGTGGTGGACGGCATCACGGTGAATGCACCCAAGACCAATCTGCCCAAGCTGCGGGCGCGGGTGGGCATGGTGTTCCAGCATTTCGAGCTGTTCCCGCATTTGCGCATCATCGAAAACCTGTGTCTCGGCCAGGAAAAGGTGCTCGGGCGTTCCCATGACGCCGCCATGGCGAAAGCCGAGGCGCTGCTGGACCGGGTGGGGCTGAAGGTGCAGGCGCAGAAATATCCGGGCCAATTGTCCGGCGGCCAGCAGCAGCGGGTGGCCATCGCCCGCGCTCTGGTGATGGACCCGGTGTGCATGCTGTTCGACGAGCCGACCTCGGCGCTGGATCCGGAGATGATCACAGAAGTGCTGGATGTGATGGTGGAACTGGCCACCGAGGGCATGACCATGATGGTGGTGACCCACGAAATGGGCTTTGCCCGCAAAGTGGCCAACCGGGTGGTGTTCATGGATGCGGGAGAGATCGTGGAGGATGCGCTGAAGGAGGAGTTCTTCGGCAGCCCCCGCAGCGAGCGCGCGCAGACGTTCTTGTCCAAGATCCTGGCGCATTAATGTGCTGCAACGCAGCATGCGCCGTCGCCCGCGGGCCTGTGGCCTGTGAGGGGATCGTGCGGTGCGGCAGCGGGCGAGGAGCCGGTCCATGGGCGAGCGTCAGGCAGTGGGTGAACATCATGTGGTCGTGGTGGGCGGCGGCTTTGGCGGCATGCAGCTGGTGCAGGATCTGCGCGGGTCCGGCACGCGCATCACGCTGATCGACCAGCGCAACCACCATCTGTTTCAGCCGCTGCTCTACCAGGTGGCCACAACGCTGCTGGCCACATCGGAAATCGCCTGGCCCATCCGCCATATCTTCCGCGATCGTCCGGACGTCACCACGTTGCTCGGCGAGGTCAGGCATGTGGATCGCGCCAACCGCCAGGTGGTGCTGGCAGACGGGCAGGCCATCGGCTACGACACCCTCGTGCTCGCCACGGGCGTGCGGCACGCTTATTTCGGCCATGACGAATGGGAGCCGTTCGCGCCCGGGCTGAAGACCCTGGAAGATGCCACCACCATCCGCCGCCGGGTGCTGCTGGCCTTCGAGCATGCGGAGATCGAGCCGGATCCGGCGCGCCGCGCGGCGCTGCTGACCTTCTGCATCATCGGCGCGGGCCCCACGGGCGTGGAACTGGCCGGCATCATCGCGGAGCTGGCCAAGACGGTGCTGGTGCGCGAATTCCGCCACATCGATACCCGCGCGGCGCGCATCCTCCTGATCGAGGCCGGGCCGCGGGTGCTGCCGGCCTTCACGCCGGACCTGTCGGCCTACACCGCCCATGCGCTGGAGACGCTGGGCGTCGAAGTCCGCCTCGGGCAGCCGGTGACCGCCTGCGACGCGCAGTCGGTCACCATTGGCACGCAGGTGGTGCCGAGCCGGACCTTGATCTGGGCCGCCGGCGTGCAGGCCTCACCGGCCGCCGCCTGGCTGGAGGTTCCCGCCGATGGCGCCGGCCGGGTGATCGTGGCGCCGGATCTGACCGTGCCGGGTGCGGCGGACATCTTCGTCATCGGCGATACCGCCTCGGTGAAGATGCCGGACGGCAAGCCGGTGCCGGGCATTGCGCCGGCCGCCAAGCAGCAGGGCGTCTATGTGGCAAAGGTGATCAAGACGCGGCTGAGCGGCGGCCCTGCGCCGGCGCCGTTCGTCTACAAGCACATGGGCAATCTCGCCACCGTGGGCCGCAGCGCCGCGGTGATCGATTTCGGCAGCTTCCGGCTGAAGGGCTGGAGCGCGTGGTGGATCTGGGGCCTCGCCCACATCTATTTCCTGATCGGCGCCCGCAGTCGCCTCGCGGTGGCCATGAGCTGGCTGTGGATCTTCCTCAGCGGACAGCACAGCGCGCGGCTGATCACCCAGCGCGAGCACCGGCAGCCGGGGATGGACGAATGAGACTGCGTCCGGCGTCGGCCGACGGACCGACGGGCGAGTCCTAAGGCAAATTCTCCCGCAGCACGATGTCGATGCGTGGCGGGGTGATCCCGGCCATCGCTTCGCGCCCGGCCCGTAGATTGGAGAAGATGCCGACACAACTGGCGATGGCGCTCTCCGGATTCTGGGTGATGACCGCATCCATGGTGCCGTCCAGCAGCAAGGCGCGGGTGTCCGGGGTGAGGCCATGGCCCACGAACACCACGTCGGCGCGGCGCATCTCCCGCAGCGCCTTGCCGACGCCGGCGGCGCCGCCGCCGATGTTGTAGAGGCCGGCGAGATCGGGATGCTGGGCGAGGAACTGTCGGGTCTGGCGATAGTTGCGCGCCTCGTCGTCCTGGCCTTCGCGCAGGCCCACCACTTCGATCTGCGGGAACATCTCCTCGAACAGATGCAGGAAGCCCATCTCCCGCTCCTCATGGGCGCGATAGGCCAGTGAGCCGGCGATCATCGCCACCTTGGCCTGGCGCGCGCCGATGAAGCGGGCGATGAGAAAGCCCGCCGTGCGCCCCGCCGAGCGGTTGTCGAGGCCGACGCAGCCGACCCGCCGCGCGCGCGCCAGATCGGAAATCAGCGTCACCGTGGGCACGCCCTTGTCCGCCAGCGCGTTCACCGCCTCGCGCACGGCGGGGTGCTCCAGGGCCATGAAGGCGATGCCGTCCGCCTGTTTGCCGTGCTGGGTCAGGGCGCGGGCCAGCAGGTCGGGGCTGAAGCTCTTGATATATTCCACCCGCGCCTGGATGTTGCGTTCCGCCAGATCTGCGGCTGATGAGGCGATGAGGCGGCCCAGCATGCCCAGGAAGCGGTTGGTGCCGGATGGCAGCAGAAACACCAGCCGCAGCGGCGCCAGGGCGGCCGGCAAGTCGCTTTCCAAAATGTAGTTCAGCTCCGCGGCGGCCTTGAGCACCCGCTGGACCGTGACCGGCCGCACCCCGGGGCGAGAATTCAGTACCCGGTCGACGGTGGCGGTGGAGACCCCGGCGCGCCGGGCCACGTCCGGCAGGCGGGCGAGACCCGGCCGCGCCGGGCCCCATTCGCGGCCGGTGTCCGGGTCCGGAAATGATGTGGTGTCATCGGAAGACATCAAAAAACATCATTCTTTCAAATTGACTGGGCTTGTGAAGGCTTCATAACATTCCTTAGAGCCAAGAAGAAGACATCAAAAAACATCATAACTGGGAGGACCTCATGCCGATTTTGTCCCGCCGTCACCTGCTTGCGTCCATGGGCGCCGCGTCCGCCGCCGGCCTCATCGGCATGCCCAGCATTGCCCGCGCCGCGGAATACGAGCTGAAGTATGCCAACAATTTGCCCATGACCCATCCGCTCAACATCCGCGCGCAGGAATTTGCCAAGCGGGTGGAGACCGAGACCAAGGGCCAGGTCACGATCCAGATCTTCCCCAACAACCAGTTGGGCGGCGACACCGACATGCTGGCGCAGGTGCGCTCCGGCGGCGTCACCTTCTTCACCCCCTCGGCGCTGGTGATCGCCACGCTGGTGCCCTCCGCGGCCATCAATGCGGTGGGCTTTGCGTTCGCCGATTACGACCAGGTGTGGAAGGCCATGGACGGCGCGCTGGGCGCCAACGTGCGCAACGCCATTTCCAAGGTCGGCCTCTATGCCTTCGACAAGATGTGGGACAACGGCTTCCGCCAGATGACCTCGTCCAAGGCCCCCATCGTTACCGCCAAGGACATGGACGGCCTGAAGATCCGCGTGCCGGTGAGCCCGCTGTCGGTGTCCATGTTCAAGGCGCTGGGGGCGGCCCCGGCCAGCCTGCAATTCTCCGAAGTCTATTCCGCGCTGCAGACCAAGATCGTCGATGCGCAGGAAAACCCGCTGCCCATCATCCAGGTGGCCAAGCTCTACGAAGTGCAGAAATACGCCTCCCTCACCAATCATATCTGGGATGGCTATTGGTTCATCGCCAATGGCCGCGAGTGGAAGAGCCTGCCGGAAAACCTGCAGAAGATCGTCGCCTCCGCCATCAATGACGCGGGCCTCGCCCAGCGCGCCGACATCAAGGCGCTGAACCAAAGCGTGCAGGCGGATCTGGAGAAGAACGGCCTCGTCTTCAACACCACCACCCCGGACAGCTTCCGCGCCAAGCTGCGCGACAACGGCTTCTATGTGGAGTGGAAGGGCCGCTTCGGCGACGAGGTGTGGGGCCTGCTGGAAGGGGCGGTGGGCAAGCTCGCCTGATCGTTCCTTATCACCTGCTCATTTTCTCGCAAAGGAGGCGGCCATGTCCGGCACCGTATCCAGCGTGGCGGCCGCCGAACCGGCCGCCACCGGCGCGGGCGCGCGCCTGGAGCGTGGCTTCTTCGGCCTGATCGAGGCGGCCGCCGCTTTGCTGGTGGCGGTGGAAGTGGTGGTGATGTTCGCTGGCGTCATGGCGCGCTACGTCTTCCACGCGCCATTGGTGTGGTCGGATGAGTTGGCCTCCATCCTGTTCCTGTGGCTGTCCATGCTGGGGGCCGTGGTGGCGCTCAAGCGCGGCGAGCATATGCGCATGACCGGCTTCATCGGGCTGGTGGGGCCGCAGACGCGCGCCGTGCTGGAGGCGCTGGCGGTGATCGTGCCGCTGGCGGTGCTGGGGCTGCTGCTGCATCCGGCGCTGGATTATGCGGCCGAGGAGCGTTTCATCGTCACCCCGGCGCTGGAAATCAGCAATGTCTGGCGCGCGGCCGCCATTCCAGTGGGCCTTGCCCTCATGGTGCTGGCCTCCTTCGCCCGGCTGGCGCGGTGCGGCTCTCTGCGGGCGCTGGCCGTGGCGGTGGTGCTGACGGCGGCGCTGATGGTTGCTTTCTATCTCGCCGGGCCGATGCTGAAGCCTCTGGGCCAGCTCAATCTCATCATCTTCTTCGTGGGCGTGGTGGGGCTGTGCGTGTTCACCGGCGTGCCCATCGCCTTTGCCTTTGCGCTGGCCACCTTCGGCTATCTGGCGCTCACCACCCGCACCCCCATGCTGGTGATGGTGGGGCGGCTGGACGAGGGCATGAGCCATCTCATCCTGCTGGCGGTGCCGCTGTTCATTTTCCTCGGCGCGCTGATCGAGATGACCGGCATGGCGAAAGCCATGATCGCCTTTCTCGCCAGCCTGCTGGGACATGTGAAGGGCGGGCTGTCCTATGTGCTGATCGGGGCCATGTATCTGGTCTCCGGCATCTCCGGCTCCAAGATCGCCGACATGGCGGCCATCGCGCCCATCCTGTTTCCCGAGATGAAGGCCCGCGGCGCCAAGGAGGGCGATCTGGTTGCCCTGCTCGCCGCCACCGGGGCGCAGACCGAGACCATTCCTCCCTCCATCGTGCTCATCACCATCGGCTCGGTGACGGGCGTGTCCATCGCCGCTCTGTTCACCGGCGGCATGGTGCCGGCGCTGGTGCTGGGCGTGTGTCTGTGCACTGTGGTGTGGGCGCGCTATCGGTTCGAGGATCTCAGCCATATCCGCAAGCCGTCGCTGAAAGAGGTGAGCAAGTTGGCGGTGGTGGCGGTGCCGGCCATCGCGCTGCCCTTCGTCATTCGCGCGGCGGTGGTGGAAGGGGTGGCGACCGCCACCGAGGTCTCCACCATCGGCATCGTCTATGCGGCGTTCATGGGCCTCTTTGTCTATCGGCGCTTCGATGTGCGCCGGCTGCCGGGCATGCTGATCGAGACCGCTTCGCTCACGGGTGCGATCATCTTCATCGTCGGCAGCGCGACCGCCATGGCGTGGGGGCTCACCCAGTCCGGCTTCTCGCAGAATCTGGCTCATGCCATGGCCGCCATTCCCGGCGGGTCCTATGGCTTCCTGGCCATCTCCATCGTCGCCTTCATCATTCTGGGCAGCGTGCTGGAGGGCATTCCGGCCATCGTGCTGTTCGGCCCGCTGCTGTTTCCCATCGCCAAGGCGGCGGGGGTGCACGAGGTGCACTATGCCATGGTGGTGATCTTCGCCATGGGCATCGGCCTGTTCACCCCGCCGTTCGGGGTCGGCTATTACGGCGCCTGCGCCATCTCCAAGATCAATCCCGACGAGGGCCTCAAGCATATCTGGGGCTATGTGGCGGCGCTGCTGGTGGGGCTCATCATCGTGGCCGCCTTCCCCTGGCTCTCCATCGGTTTCCTGTGATGTTCAGAACGTGTCAGACAGAGGTGGCGTCATGAGCCGATTTTTCGGTGAGATCCGGCAGGCCGGATATGTGGTCAAGGACATCGAAGCGGCCATGGACTATTGGAGCCGCACCCTCGGCATCGGTCCCTGGTATTACAACCCCCGCGTCCCGATCGTGAACTATACCTATCGTGGCGAGGCCTATGAGGTGCACAACTCCGTGGCGCTGGCCAATTCGGGCCCGTTGCAGATGGAGCTGATCCAGACCCGCAACGATGCCCCCTCCATGTATCGCGACTTCCTGCAGGCCGGGAACACGGGCCTCCAGCATGTGGCCTATTGGACGGAAAATTATGATGCGGATCTGGCCCGCCTCACCGCCCAGGGCTTCAAGGCGGTGATGAGCGGGGAAGTGGGCGAGAAGGGTCGCTTTGTCTATTTCGACACCGAATATCACCCCGGCACGGTGATCGAACTCTCCGAAGTGGCGGGCCCCAAGGGCAAGCTGTTCAAGCTCATCCGCGAGGCGTCGGACGGCTGGGACGGCACCGATCCGGTGCGGCCCTTCCCCGATCTCGCCACCCTCTGAGGCGGGCCATGGACGCGACCCATCTGGAGGCCGGCTATCTCATCGAGACCCCGCTGGACCCCGCCAAGGTGGCGGAGATCATGGCGGGGGAACAGTCCAGCGGCACCTTCACGCGGGTGCATGGCGAGACCGACGAACTGCGCGCCCGCTCGCGGGCCACGGTCGTCGCCGTGCACGATCTGGGAATGGTGGACACACCGAGCCTGCCCAATGCCTATCTGGCGCGGCGGGGAACCACCGGGCCTTATCGGCAGGCGCGCATCACCCTGTCGTTCCCGCTGGGCAACATCGGCGTCAACCTGCCGAACCTCGCCGCGACCGTGGCCGGCAATCTGTTCGATCTGGGCGAAGTCACCGGCATGCGGCTGGAGACGCTGCGCCTGCCGGGCGCCTACCGCCGCAGCTATGATCTGCCGCGCCAGGGACTGGCCGGCACGCGGGCGCTCACCAGCGTCGCCGCGGGGCCTCTGGTGGGCTCCATCATCAAGCCCAATGTGGGCTTGTCGGCGGAGGAAACCGGCGATCTGGTGGGCCAGCTCTGCGCCGCGGGGCTCGACTTCATCAAGGATGACGAGATCTGCGCCGATCCCATCCATGCGCCGCTGGCGGAGCGGGTGCCGGCGGTGATGCGGCGGGTGCGCGACCATGCGCAGCGCACCGGCAAGATGGTGATGGTGGCCTTCAACATCACGGACGAGACCGACGCCATGCGCCGCCATGCGGATCTGGTGGCGCGGGAGGGCGGCACCTGCGTCATGGCGAGTCTCAACTGGTGCGGCTTCTCGGCCATCCAGAGCCTGCGCCGTTCCACGGATCTGGTGCTGCACGGCCATCGCAACGGCTTCGGCGCCGTGTCTCGGCAGCCGCTGCTGGGCCTGTCCTTCCAGGCCTATCAGGTGCTCTGGCGGCTCGCCGGGGTGGACCACATGCATGTGCATGGCCTCCAGGGCAAGTTCGCCCAGGAAGACGCGGAGGTGGTGGAGAGCGCCCGCGATTGCCTCGCCGTGCTGAACGACGAGGTGGACGATCGGGTGATGCCCGCCTTCTCCTCCGGCCAATGGGCCGGCAACGCGCCGGTCACCTATGCCGCCACCGGCAATGGCGACCTGCTGTTCATGGCCGGGGGCGGCATCATGGCCCATCCCGATGGCCCCCCGGCAGGCGTCGCCAGCATCCGTCAGGCGTGGGAAGCGGTGATGGCCGGGGAAAGCCTGGACGACGCCGCCGCCACCCAGAGCGAATTGCGGCACGCTTTGGCCTTCTTCGGCAAAGCGTGACCCCCATGCCTCCCGCCCCCCGCATCGGTTGGTATGGCGACGATTTCACCGGCGCCAGCGATACCCTGGCGGTGCTGGCCCAGCGCGGGCAGCGGGCGTTGCTGTTCCGCGGCGTGCCGACGGCGGCGCAACTGGAGCGGGCGGGGCCTTTGGATGCGGTGGGCATCGCCGGGGCCTCGCGGGCCATGGCCGTGGGGGAGATGACCGCAGAACTCACGCCGGTGGGCGCCTTCTTCGCCGATCTGGGGGCGCGGGTGCTGCATTACAAATGCTGCTCCACCTTCGACAGCGCCCCCCATGTGGGCAACATCGCCCATGCGGCGCAGGTGCTGCGGGCGGCGGTGCCGGGGGCGTTCGCCAATCCTCTGCTGCCCATCGTCGGCGGCCAGCCGAACATCGGGCGCTATTGCACCTTCAGCACGCTGTTTGCGGCGGCGGGCACCGGCGGGGCGGTGCATCGCATCGATCGCCACCCCACCATGAGCGTGCATCCGGTGACGGCCATGGCGGAAGCGGATTTGCGCCGCCATCTGGCGCTTCAGGGCTTCGGGCGCATCGCCGGCCTGCATTATCCCGCCTATGCGGCGGAGGCGCCGGCGCTGGATGCGCATCTGGCCGCATTGCTGGCGGAGGCTCCAGACGCCGTGCTGTGCGACATCGCCCGCGCCGAAGATCTGGCGGTGGTGGGTCGGCTGATCTGGCAGGCGGCGCAAGCGCGCCCGCTCCTGGCCATCGGCGCGTCCAGCGTGGCCCAGGCGCTGTGTGCCCATTGGGGGGATGCGGTTGTGCCAACGCCGCCGCTCACCCCCGCGCCGGGGCCGGTGTTTCTGCTGGCGGGCAGCCTCTCGCCGGTCACCCGGCGGCAGCGCGATCAGGCCGCCTCTTATGTCCAGGTGCCGGTGGAGGCGGGGCGTCTCGCCGCCGATCCCGCCTATGGGGAAACCCAGGCGACGGCCATCGCCGCGCTGTTGCAGGCGGGCCGCTCCGTGCTGGCCTCCACGGCGCCGCAGACCGATGCAGCGGCAAGCGACGTGCCGCCCGCCGTGGTGGCGGCGGCCACCGCCGCCTTCCTCACCCAGGTGCTGCGCCGCGCGCCGGTGGGCCGGCTCGGCATTGCGGGGGGCGACACCTCCAGCCGCGCCGTGCAGGGGATGGATCTGTGGGGCCTGTCCTATCTGGGCGCGCCGTCGCCGGGCGTGGCGCTCTGCCGGGTGCACAGCGACGATGCGGCGCTGCACGGTACCGAGCTGATGCTCAAGGGCGGCCAGATGGGCTCGGACGACCTGTTCGAGCGGCTGATCCACGGCGGCTGACAATTTCTGCCGCGGGCCCATGCGGGCGCTGTCGGCTCAGGGCATAGTGGTGCGTCCTTGAGGGAAACCGGGAGACGCCCACCCATGCATTACGCCATCCTTTGCTACAATCATGGTGACGTGAGCCCCATTTCTCCTCCGGTTGAGGAGAGAGTCCGCAGGTTGATTTGTGGCCTCAGGCGGCCACGGTTTCCAGTGCGATTGTTGCGGCAAACTCGGCGGGGGATCGATGGCCCAGCGCCGAGTGAGGTCGGTTGAGGTTATAGTCCTCCTTCCATGAGCTGATGGTGGCGCGGGCCTGCGCCAGGTTCGAGAACAGGGTCTCATTCAGGCACTCGTCCCGGAAGCGGCCATTGAAGCTTTCGACAAAGCCGTTCTGCATGGGCTTACCCGGGGCGATATAGTGCCATTCGATGCCCGTCTGTTGGCACCATTTGAGCACCGCCATCGAGGTCAGCTCGGTGCCGTTGTCCGAGACGATGGCCGAGGGCTTTCCCCGGATGGCCATGAGCGTATCGAGCTCGCGCGTCACTCGAAGGCCGGACAGAGAGGTGTCGGCGACCAGCGCCAGGCACTCCCGGCTGAAGTCGTCGACAACGGCCAGCACCCGGAAGCGGCGGCCATCCGTGAAGGCATCCGACACGAAGTCGAGGCTCCAGCGGACATTGATCCGATCCGGTACCAGCATGGGCCGCCGTGTGCCGAGCGCCCGCTTGCGGCCCCCACGCCGGCGCACCTGGAGCTTCTCCTCCCGGTAGAGCCGGCGCAGCTTCTTGTGGTTCATGACGATGCCCTGGCGCCTCAGCATGACATGGATCCGCCGGTAGCCGAACCGGCGGCGCTCGCCGGCCACGGCCTTCATGGCCTCGCGCAAGCCTGCATCGTCGGGACGGACGCTCCGATAGCGCATACTGGCGCGATCGACGCTCAGGGCCTTGCACGCCCGACGCTGGCTCACCCCGTGCTCGGCACAGGCGTGGGCCACGGCTTTACGCCTCGCATCGGGCGTCACCATTTTTTTGCGGCGACATCCTTCAGGATGGCGTTGTCCAGCATCTGCTCGGCGAGCAGCTTCTTCAGGCGGGCGTTCTCATCCTCAAGCGCCTTCAGCCGGCGGGCATCGGACACGTCCATGCCGCCATACCTCGCCTTGAACTTGTAGAAGGTGGCCGAGGAGATGCCGTGCTTGCGGCAAACGTCAGCGGTCTTCGCGCCCGCCTCCTGATCCTTCAGCATCCCGATGATCTGTTCCTCTGTGAACCGTGAGGCTCGCATCGTCCGTCTCCATGATCGACGGACTCTACCTAAATCTGGAGGAGGATCAGGGGCTCACGTCAATGAGGATGTGGTCTGCGGCTGGACCAAGGCCGAGGACGATGCGGTCATGGCCAAGCTGGCGGTGGTCCATGAGAAGGTGGCCGCCACCGGCCGGCTGGGGCCGACGGTGCGCCTCATGCCCACCACCGCCGCCACCACGTTGCGCAAGGACAGCGATCCGCCGCTCATCATCGACGGCCCGTTCGCGGAGACCCGGGAGCAATTGCTCGGCTTCTATGTGGTGGAGGCGGACAGCCTGGAAGAGGTGCTGGACATCGCCCGCGACCTCGCCAAGGCCAATCCCGGCGGCGCCTATGAAATCCGCCCCATCGCGCTGTTCTACCCCCATGGCACCCCGTGAGCGCGCCCGATGCGTGATATGGCCTGGATCCACGGGGCGCTGGCCGCCGCGCGGCCCCAGGCGGTGGCCGCGCTGCTGCGCTATTTCCGCGATCTCGACATCGCCGAGGAGGCGGTGCAGGAGGCCTGCCTGCGCGCCCTGAAGCACTGGCCGGAGAACGGACCGCCCCGCGATGCCGCCGCTTGGCTCATCATGGTGGGGCGCAATGCGGCCATCGACGGCACCCGGCGCCGCAAGCGCGAGGCGCCGCTGCCGGATGAGGCGGCGGTGTCCGATCTGGAGGATGCGGAGACCCAGGCGGCCGAGCGGCTGGACGGCGCGCAGTATCGCGACGACGTGCTGCGCCTGATGTTCATCTGCTGTCCCCCGGACCTGCCCGCCACCCAGCAGATCGCCTTGGCCCTGCGCATCGTCTCCGGCCTGTCGGTGGCGCAGATCGCCCGCGCCTTCCTGGTGAGCGAGAGCGCCATGGAGCAGCGCATCACCCGCGCCAAAGCGCGCATCGCCAAGGCCGGCGTGCCGTTCGAGCCGCCGGGGCCGGTGGAGCGGGCCGAGCGGCTCGCGGCGGTGGTGGCCATGCTCTATCTGCTGTTCACCGAAGGCTATTCCGCCTCCGGCGGCGACGCGCCCCTGCGGGCGGGCTTGTGCGATGAAGCCATCCGGCTGGCGCGGCTGCTGCTGCGCCTGTTTCCCGCCGACCCGGAGGTGATGGGCCTGACCGCCCTCATGCTGCTGCAGCACGCGCGCGCCGCCGCGCGCCTGGACGCGAACGGGGCGATCGTGCTGCTGGAGGATCAGGACCGCAGCCTGTGGGACCGGACGCTGATCGGCGAAGGGCTGGCGCTGATCGACAAGGCCATGCGCCATCGTTCGCCCGGCGCCTACCAGATCCAGTCCGCCATCGCCGCACTGCATGTGCGTGCGGCCCGGCCCGAGGACACCGACTGGGCGCAGATCGCCCAGCTCTATGCGGCGCTGGAGCATCTCAATCCCTCGCCGGTGATCACCCTCAACCGGGCGGTGGCGGTGGCCAAGGTGTCCGGGCCGGCGGCGGCCTTGGCGCTGGTGGAGCCCCTGGAGCCGCGCCTGTCGGGCTATTTCTATTTCTTCGGGGTGAAGGGCGGCCTGCTGCTGCAACTGGGCCGCCCCCGCGAGGCCCGCTGCGCCTTCGACCGGGCCATCGCGCTCGCCCATACCGCCGCGGAGGCCGCCCATATCCGCCTGCATCTGGATCGCCTGGAACAGGCGGGTGCGCCGGTCGACGGCATCCCTTAAGATGGCGAGGCCCACCGCTGCGGCGGTGCGTCGGGAGGAGCGCGGGCCGCGCCGCGCCGCCTTTGTGCCGGCCGGCCCTGAACGGAGATGCCTTGTGACCCAGTCGCCCGACAGCAAGACCTTCGAGATCTCCCGCCTGCTGGACGCCCCGCGCGCCGACGTGTGGACCGCCTTCACCGAGCTGGAGCATCTGCGCCAGTGGTGGGGGCCGGCGGGCCTCAGCATGCGCACCTGCAGCCTCGATCTGCGTCCCGGCGGGGTGTTTCATTATGGCATGGACGTGCCGCTGGGCGGGGTCCTGTGGGGCCGCTGGGGGATCCGCGCGGTGGAGCCGGCCAAGCGGCTGGAATGGATCAACTCCTTCTCCGATCCGCAAGGCGGCATCGCCCGCCATCCCATGGCGCCCGGCTGGCCGGAGAAGATGCTCTGCACCGTCACGTTCACGGTGGAGGGCAAGAAAACCCGCGTGACCTTGCGGTCGGTGGCCTTCGAGGCCAGCCCGGCGGAAGAGATCCTCTTCGTGGCCAATTTCGCCAGCCTGACGCAGGGGTTTGGCGGCACGCTGGACAAACTGGCGGCGCATCTGGCCAAGGGCTGAGGCCAGCGGGGGAGACCCACCGGCGCTTAGGTTGACCGGGCGCAAGGACGGCGCGGGCGGATGAGCCTAGGAGCCAAGGCTCACTGTCCTCTCGCGAAACCGGCCGCCCATGCTCTCGCGACCCGCCCCCCTCGATGTCCTGCCGCACGACCTCGTGCCTGTTGATCCCTTGCCTCCCGACACCACGCGCAACGACGCCGCGCCCCACGCCCATGGCGCCAGCGTGGACACCCCGTTCTGGATCGAGCCGGCCGACGCGCTGCTGGCGCGTCTTGCGGCCACGCCGGCCGGCCTGACCTCCGCCCAGGCGGCCGAGCGGCTCGCCGCCAGCGGCGCCAATGTGGCGGTGGCCAGCCGCAGCCGCAGCCTGCTGGGCAAGCTGCTGAAGCGCCTTGCCGAGCCGCTCATCGCCATCCTGCTGCTGGCCGCCGCCGTGTCGGGCGCCACCGGCGACTGGCAGAGCTTCGTGGTCATCGTGCTGATCGTGCTGTTCTCCATCGGCCTCGACATCTTCCAGGAGCAGAAGGCCGAGGCGGCGGTGGAGGCGCTGAAGCGCTCCGTCGCGGTGACCGCCCGGGTGCGGCGCGACGGCGGACAGATCACGGTGGCGGTACGGGACATCGTGCCCGGCGACATCGTTGAGCTGACCGCCGGCGATCTGGTGCCGGCCGACGGCATCGTGCTCACCGGCCGCAATACGCTGGCCAATGAGGTGGCGCTCACCGGCGAAGCCTATGGCGCGGAAAAGCGCCCCGGCCCCTGCACCGCGACCGAGCCGGGGGACGCGGTCAATGCGCTGTTCGCCGGCACCAGCATCGTCGGCGGCGAGGCGGTGATGCTGGTGGTCGCCACAGGCTCCGCCACCCGCTTCGGCCATATCGCTTTGGCGGTGCTGTCCAAGGCGACGCCCGGCGCGTTCGAGCGGGGCATCCATGCGCTGGGCATGCTGATCCTGCGCCTCACCGGCTTTCTGGTGCTGTTCGTGCTGCTCACCCAATTGGTGAAGCAGGGCCTCTCGCTGGAAGCCTTCCTGTTCGCCGTGGCCCTCGCGGTGGGGCTGACGCCCGAACTGCTGCCCATGGTCACCACCGTCACCTTGTCGCGCGGCGCGGTGCGCATGGCGGCGCGCAAGGTGGTGGTCAAGCGCCTGTCCGCCATCCATGACCTCGGCGCCATGGACGTGCTGTGCACCGACAAGACCGGCACCCTCACCGAAGCGCGCATCGCCCTCATGGGCAGTTTCGGGGCTGAGGGCGCCGACAGCGCCCACGCCACCGAGCTGGCGCGCCTCAATAGCCATTTTGTCGGCGGCCTGCGCAGCAATCTGGACGAGGCGCTGCTGGCCTCCGGCCCGCCCAAGGTCGACGGCCTCGCCATGCTGGATGACCGGCCGTTCGATTTCGAACGCCGCCGCGCGACCGTGCTGCTGGCCGGCCCGGACGGCCGCGCCCTCATCACCAAGGGCGCCCCGGAGGCGGTGCTGGCCGCCTGCCGCCAGGTGGAGCTTGGTGACGGGCGCGTCGTGCCGCTGGACGATGCCCATCGGGCGCAGATCACCGCGTTGATGGATGACAGGGGCCGCCAGGGCCTGCGCCTGCTGGGCATCGCCCAATGCCCGGTGGCCACCGACGCCGCCGATGTAGGCGTGGAGGCGGATGCGGATTTCATCTTCGTGGGCTGCGTGGTGTTCCTCGATCCGCCCAAGGCCTCGGCCACCGGCGCGGTGGCGCGGCTGGCGACGGCGGGCATCAGGGTGAAGATCGTCTCCGGCGATGCGGAAGCGGTGGTGCGCCGTCTGGTGGAGACGCTGCACCTGCCGGCCCGCGGGCTGCTCACCGGCGCGCAGATCGAGGGCCTCTCCGACGGGGCGCTGGCGGCGCGGGTGTCTGGGGTGGACCTGTTCGTGCGCGTCTCGCCGGAGCAGAAGAGCCGCATCGTGCGGGCGCTGCGGCGGCGCGGGCACACGGTGGGCTTCATCGGCGACGGCATCAATGATGCCCCGGCCATCCATGCGGCCGATGTGGGCCTGTCCGTGGAGGGCGGCACCGACGTGGCGCGGGAAGCGGCCGACATCATCCTTTTGGACACCGATCTCGGCGTGCTGGCGGATGGGGTGGCGGAAGGCCGGCGCACCTATGCCAACATCATGAAATATGTGCGCATGGGCACCAGCTCGAACTTCGGCAACATGCTGTCCATGGCGGCGGCCTCGCTGGTGCTGCCGTTCCTGCCGCTGGCGCCGCTGCAGATCCTGCTCAACAATCTGATCTACGATCTGTCCGAGATCGGCATTCCGCTCGACAGCGCCGACGCCGAGGATCTGGCCCGCCCGCACGCCTGGGACATGGCGGCGGTGTTGCGCTTCACCCTCATCATGGGGCCGCTGTCGTCGATCTTCGATCTGGCCACTTTCGCCATATTGCGGCTGGTGTTCGAGGCCGGGGTGGATGCGTTCCGCACCGCTTGGTTCGTGGAATCCATCGCCACCCAGATCCTGGTGATCTTCATCATCCGCACCCGTCGTCCCGCGTGGCTGAGCCGGCCGGATCGGGTGCTGACCGCCACCTCGCTCACCGCTTTGGCGGTGGCGCTCGTCCTGGCGCTGACGCCTCTGGGACGGGAGATCGGCTTCGCCGCGCTGCCGCCGGCACTGCTGGGAGCCATTGCCGGTCTGACGCTCGCCTATCTGGCCGCCGCCGAGGGCCTGAAGCGCTTCGCCATCAAGGCGGACCCGCCCGCCGCGCCCTGAGCCCCGCCGGAAACGGCAAGAGGCGGCCGGTGGGCACCGGCCACCTCTGGACGAGCATGGATGGGGGGACTGTCGATCACTCGGCGTCGGGGTCGAAGGCCGGGCCCCAGTGCGGGTCGGAGGCGCCGATCAGCGAGCCGACGCCGTTGCTGCCAGTGTGCGCGACGGTGGTCATCTTGGGCGCCAGCGGGTTCAGGGTTTCCTGGGCCGACACCGCATACTGCTGGGCGTTGGTGGGGCCGATGTCCGGGCCGGCGAAGGCGGCGGTGGACAGGCCCATCAAAGCGACGGCGGTGCCAAGGGCGAGAAGGTTGTTGGTGTTGAACATGGTGGTCACTCCGTTTCGAGAAGAAGAAGAGGGGGAAGGGGGATCACTCGGCGTCGGGATCGAAGGCCGGGCCCCAGTGCGGGTCGGCGGCGCCGATCAGCGAGCCGATGCCGTTGCTGCCAGTGTGGACGGCGGTGGCGGCCATCTTGGGCGCCAGCGGGTTCAGGGTTTCCTGGGCCGACACCGCATACTGCTGGGCGTTGGTGGGGCCGATGTCCGGGCCGGCGAAGGCGGCGGTGGACAGACCCGTCAGGGCCAGAGCGGTACCAAGAGCGAGGATCTTGCTGGTTTTGAACATCGTCTTTACTCCGTTTCGGTAACGACAACCTAGCAAGTGCACTCGTTACTTCGTATTGTACGTGAGGATCTTTGATCGATGACTCGGGCTGAAGGGCTCATACCATCGTGTGGGCCCGGGGCGGTTGCTTCCGGGCGGACCCGCCCGCCGGCCGTTGCGCGCGCTGGAGGCCGGAAACGGCAAGAGGCGGCCGGTGGGGACCGGCCGCCTCTGGACGAAGATGGATGAGGATGACTGTCCGATCACTCGGCGTCGGGATCGAAGGCCGGGCCCCAGTGGGGGTCGGAGGCGCCGATCAGCGAGCCGATGCCGGTGCTGCCCGTGTGGACGGCGGTGGCGGCGAGCTTGGGGCTGGTCAGCGGCTGCAGGGTTTCCTGCGCGGACACCGCATACTGCTGCGCATTCTCGCGGCCGAATTCGGTGTCGGCGAAGGCGGTGGTGGACAGACCCATGAGGGCCAGAGCGGTACCAAGGGCGAGGATCTTGCTGGTGTTGAACATTGTCTTTACTCCGTTGCGGTAAAGACAACCTAGCAAGCGCCCCGCTGTATTCGTATTGTCCATGCGGATCTTCGGGTCATGACTAGGGCTGACCGGGCTCATACCATGGTGTGGGGCCGGCCGCCGGAGCGACGGCAGGCCGGGCCGGGGCACAGCAGAGCGGGCAGCGCCCACCGCGCCCCAAAGTCCCCCAAGGCCTCAGGCCAGGTTCTCTGCCACCGCGGTGCGCACCTCGTGCTCGATGAGGTGCCAGATGCGGTCCACCAGCCCCCCGAACTGCGCACTGCGCTTGACCTCCAGCGCCCGCGGCCGGGGCAGGGGGATGGGGATCTCCTCGCGCACCGAACCGGGCCGGGCGCTGAACACCACCACCCGGTCGGACAGGAACACCGCCTCGTCGATCTGGTGGGTGATGAGCAGAACCGTGGTGCCGCTCTTCTGCCAGATGTTCAGCAACTCACTCTGCATGATCTCGCGGGTCTGGGCATCGAGCGCGGCGAACGGCTCGTCCAGCAGCAGGATCTTCGGGTTCACCGCCAAGGCGCGGGCCACATTCACCCGTTGGCGCATGCCGCCGGAGAGCTGGTGTGGATAATGCTGCTCGAAGCCTTGCAGCCCGGCCATCTCCACGAAGCGCTGGGCGACGGTGTGCGCCGCGCGCTTGCGGGCGCCGCCGATCACCAGGCCGTAGGCCACATTCTCCAGCACCGTGTTCCAGGGCAGCAGGGCATCCTGCTGGAACACCATGGCCCGGTCCGGTCCCGGCTTGGTGACCGTCGCCCCGCCCACCCGCACGACGCCGCCGGTGGCCGGCAGCAGGCCGTCGATGATGCGCAGCAAGGTGGACTTGCCCGAGCCCGACGCCCCCACGATGGAGACGAACTCGCCCTCGCGGACGGTGAGGTTGATGTCGCGCAGGGCCTCCACCGTCGGCTTGCCGGGGCGGGCGAACACCTTGTTGATGCCTTGGATGGAAAGGGCGTCGGCGGTCATCACTCATGCCTCCAGGGCGCCAGACGGCGTTCCAGCCACTCGAAGAACAGGCTGCCCACCAGGCCCAGGGCGCCGAGCACAATCACATAGGCCAGCAAGGTGGCGGTGTCGAAGCTCTGGCCCGCCGCCAGGATGGCGAAGCCGAAGCCGGCGAAGGAGCCGAAGAATTCCGCCACGATGATCGCCACCAGCGCCCGCGCCCAGGCCACCCGGATGCCGGAGATGACGAAGGGCAGGGCAAAGGGCAGCGTCACCGTGGTGAAGATCTGCCAGCGCGAGGCGTTGAACGAGCGCGAGGCCTCGATGAGGATCTTGTCGGTGGCCTTCAGCCCCACTTCCGTGGTCACCAGGATGGGGAAGACGGAGAAGATGGTGACGATGACGAACTTGGAGGCAAAGCCCAGCCCCAGCCAGGCGATGAACAAGGGCGCCAGCGCCACCACCGGCACCGAGTTGAGCGCGGTCAGCATGGGGCCGATGGTCAGCGCCAGCAGCCGGCTGGAGGCCAAGGCCAAGCCGATGGCGACCCCGATCACCACCGCGATGGGGAAGGCTGCTGCCACCGCGCTGACGGTGGACGCGGCATTGGTCCACAGGGCGCCGCTGGCATTCTCGCTGGCCAGCGCCCGGAACACCTCCAGCGGGGGCACCAGCAACAGCTTGTTGGTGACCACATAGGTGGCGAGCACCTCCCACAGCGCGAGCACGCAGGCGATGCTGATGGTCATGCGCAGCAGCGCCGCCGTGCGGGAAGACCCCTCGATAAAGTCCAGGAAGGGTCGCATGGCATTCATTCCGCAGCGACTTTTGCGGCGGCCTTGGCGGCGTGGCGGGCGGTGGAGACGGCCTGCTTGCCGTAGCCCTTCTCGCCCACCACCTTGCCGTCCACATAGATGGTCTTGCCGCGCAGGATGGTGCGCACGGGCTTGGCCTTGAAGGTGCGCCCGGCATAGGGGGTCCAGCCGGTGAGCGAGAGCACGTCGGGATCGCGCACCTCATATTCCGCGTCCAGGTTCACCAGCACCAGATCGGCATCGAAGCCGGGGCGGATCTCGCCCTTGCGGTCGAGGCGGAACAGGCGGGCGGGGGCGGTGGACGTGGCTTCCACCACGCGCTCCAGCGGCATCTTGCCTTCCATGGCGGCGGTGAGGAACATGGAGAGATAGAATTGCGTGGACGGGGTGCCGGTGTGGGCCTTCCAGCCGTCGGTCCAGCCGATTTCCTTCTCTTCCTTCAGATGCGGCGCGTGGTCGGTGGCGACGATGTCGATGGTGCCGTCATTGAGCCCGGCCCACAGGCCCGGCACGTTCTTCTCCGGCACCCAATAGGACAGCGCGTAGGAGCCCAGGCGCTGGATGGCGGACCATTCGCAGCCCAGGAACAGCGCCCAGGGGTTGATCTCGCAGGTCACCTTCTGGCCGGCGGCCTTGGCTTCGCGGATCAGCTGCACCGAGCCGGCGGTCTGGGTGTGCAGGATATGCAGGTGGCAGCCGGCGGCCTTCTGCAGGCGCAGCAAAGTGGCGATGGCGGTTTCCCAGATCACCCCGTCATGGGCGGCATAGGCCTTGGCATAGGCCAAGGCATCGCGCTCGCCGCGATCCCAGAATTCCTTCTCGATCACGTCCATCAGCGCCTGGTCGTGCGGATGCACCATCAGGGGCACATCCTGCGCCGCGCAGGCTTTCATGATCTCGAGGATGCGGCCGTGGTCGTGGACGCCGATGCCCGGCATGTGCGGATAGGAGCGGCCGGTGTCCACCACCATGAAGAATTTGAAGGCGGCGATGCCGGTCTCGGCCATGGCCGGAACTTCTTCCAGCACGGTCGGGGCCGGGTTGAAGTTCCAGTCCACCACCGCGTCGCGCTCATAGATGGCGAACTGCTTGTCCAGCAGATCCTTGGAATTGGGCGGGGGGGTCACGTTGGGCATGGCCACCGAAGTGGTGACGCCGCCGGCGGCGCATTGCAGGGTCGAGGTGTAGATGGTGTCCTTGTACTCGAAGCCCTTCTCCGAGCCCTCGCGATGGTGCGAGTGCATGTCGATGACGCCGGGCAGGATGGCCATTCCCTTGGCATCGATCACCTCGGCGGCGTCGGGCTCGGCGCCGGGCTCGAACAGCGCGGCGATGGCGCCGTCCTTGATGCCGATGGAGCCTTCGAACCGCCCGTCGGCGGTGATGATGAGGCCGTTCTTGATGATCGTGTCCATGGGGGTCTCCTGAAGCGGCGGGCCGGGATCAGCCGGCGATGGCATGGGGAATGGGGCGGGTGCGGATGACGTCGAACACTTCGGTGACGAAGGCCCGCGACAGGCCCTTGGTGATGAAGACGATGCGCGAGCGCGGCGCGCCCTCCGGCCAGGCGGCCAGTTCCGCCGGCGGCGAGAACAGGGTCTGCACCGCCTGCACCACGATGGGCTTGTCGCGGCCGACGATACGCAAGATGCCCTTCACCCGCAGCAGGTCCGGGCCGTGCGCCACCACCAGAGCATCAAGCCAGGTGGCCACATGCTCCCAGTGCAGCGGTTCGTCGAAGATCAGCGAGAAGGAGCCGATGTCGGCGGAGTGGCGGTTGGTATCGTGCGCATGGACGCCGTGGCCGTGGTGATGCCCGTGATCGTGGTGACGCCCGTGATCGTGGCCGTGATCCGCGCCATGCCCGTGTGCGCTGGCGGTGGCTGCGGCCTCCGCATCGGCGTCTGCCTCCGCCCGCAGCCAGGCCAGCACGTCGGCGGGCTTGGTGGCGGGGTCGTAGGGGTCGATGCCGTCCAGCAGCGCGGCGGATGGCGGGGCGGCGAGGCTCGCCAGATGCAGATGGGCGCCCGGCGCCAGTTCGCGCAGCCGGGCCTCCAGGGCGGGCAAGGCGCGGGGCTTGAGATCGGTCTTGGTGAGCACGATCTCGTCGGCCACCGCCGCCTGCTTGCGCGCCTCCATGTGGCGCTCCAGCGTGTCGAGGCCCTGGACGCCATCCACCACGGTGATGACCCGTCCCAGCCGATAGGCCTGCGCCACCGGATGGGTGATGAGCGCCTGGATCACTGGCGCCGGGTCGGCCAGCCCCGTGGTCTCGATGAGCACCCGCGAGAAGCGGGAGACGATGCCGCGCGCCCGCTTGTCGGCCAAGTCGCGCAAGGTGTCCACCAGATCGCCGCGCACGGTGCAGCACAGGCAGCCGGTGGACAGCTCGATGGTGTTGTCGCTGCTGGCGGCAATCAGATCGTGGTCGATGCCCACGTCGCCGAACTCGTTGACGATCACCGCCGCATCGGCCAGCGCCGGATCCCGCAGCCAGCCGTTGAGCAAGGTGGTCTTGCCGCTGCCCAGGAAGCCGGTAAGCAGGGTGATCGGGGTGCGGCTGTCAGAGGGGCGGACGGCGTCGGACATGAGCTGGCCTTCGGACATGACGGGGCCGGGCCCGCGCGGGGCGGGCAGGGCGGTCTGCGACAGGAACGTTCGGCGTCGGCCGGCGCGTGCGGCGCCGGCCGCTTCGGGTGGGGGCGACGGGCCCGCCGCCCCGGCTATTTTCCGGCGATGAAGCTCGGGTCGTAATAGCGGCTCAAATCGAAAGCCGGCGCGGCCGGCGCATCGGTGCCATTCACCGCGGCGTCGATCTTGTAGAGATTCTCCAGGCCGGCGGCGGGCACCGAGAGGTCTGCGGGGATGGCCTTCTGCTCGCCGACGATGAAGGCGTAGCTGTCGGCGCACACGTCGCGATCGGTCTTGGTGTAGCGGGCCAACACTGCGATGGCTTCGTCCTTGTTGGCCGGATTGTTGATGAAGGCGGCCGCCTCCTTCAGCGCCTGCGTCAGCGCCACGGCGGTGTCGCGGTTGGCGGCGGCCCAGGGCTTGTTCAGCACCAGCGGGGTCTGCACATAAGGCTCGCGATACACGTCCAGCAGATTGGCGCCTTCCTGGGCGGCCAGCGTGTCGAACGGGGCGATCAGCAGCGCGCCGGCCACCTGGCCATTGCCCATGGCGATGATGCGGTCGCGGGAATTGGCGATGGAGACCATCTGCACGCCCTTGGGGTCCACGCCCGCCAGCTTCAGCTGATACTTCAGCAGATCGGCGGTGCCGCCCTTCACCGCGCCGGCGGTGAGCGGCTTGCCGGCCAGATCCTTCATGGTGGTGGCGGTCTTGGCGCCGTAGAGCCGCAGGATGGTCTTGTCCAGCACCGCGCCGGCAATGACGATGGGCGCGCCTTTGTCGATGGCGCGCACCGCCAGATCGCCGAGGCCGATGCCGGCGTCCGCGCTGCCGGAGGCCACCGCCTGCATGAGCGCCGGGCTGTCCGAGGCGCGCAGCTCGCGAATGGCGAGATTGTGCTTGTCGTAGAAACCCTGTTGCTGGGCGATGGCGTGCAGCCACAACAGCGCGCTGGGCGCCAGCATGGCGACCTTCACGTCGATCTTGGTGGAGGGGGCCGCAGGCGCCGGAGATTGCGCGAACGCGGCGGAGACCGGCGCCAGGCTCAAAGTGGCCGCGACCAGTCCTGCGAGAATCCGTTGCATCAGGCACTCCGGAAGCTGAAAGGGGAGCCGCAGCTCGTGTGCGGCTGGCAATCAGCTAAGCGCTGTTCAAATGCAAATTCAAGCAGTATTCTCAATATCTGAGATTTTTGTTAAATTCTCAAAGGGTGAGACGATATATCATTTGGGGGCAGGCGTGGCCAGTCGGATCTTGCAGGTGTTGGGTTTGTTTCGGCGGGACCCGGGCCCCTGGACGGTGGAGGCCATTGCACGGGAAATGGACGTATCGCAAAGCTCCGCCTACCGGGACGTGCAAGACCTCTCGCGCTTCGGCTTTCTCGATCCGGTGACCGGGGCCGGCTATGTGCTGGGGCCGGCCTTCATCGAATACGACCGGCTCTCCCGGCAGGGCGATCCGCTGCTGAAGCTCGCCGCCCCGGCTTTGCGCGCGCTGCTGAAGGCCACCACCCAGAGCGCAACCGCCATTCTGTGCCGGCGCTATCGCGACACGGTGATGTGCGTGCACCAGGAGGTGGGCACGGCACCCCATCCCTTCACCAGCTATGAGCGCGGGGTCGCCATGCCGCTGTTTGCCGGCGCCTCGTCCAAGGTGATCCTGGCCCACCTGGACGACCGCGCGCTGAAGCGCATCTATCTGGACAATGCGGTGACCATCCAGGCGCGCCTGGGCCATGGGGACTGGAAGGCGTTCAAGGACGACTTGCGCGCCATCCGCAAGGCCGGGGTGGTGGAAACCGTGTCGGAGGTGGCCGAAGGGCGAGCCGGCATCGCCGCGCCGGTGTTCGCGGAAGGCCAGGTGATCGCCGGGGTCAGTCTGGTGTTCACCGCCGCCGCCGCGCCGGCGGACCATTCCGCCTTCCGCGCGGCGGTCATCGCCGCCGGTGCCGCCATCTCCCGCGCCCTCGCCGAAGGCGGCACCTGGATCGCCCGCTGAGGGGGCGGCCGGCACCGGCCGGCGTGCGCCGCGCGGCGGTCCGTCACCTGCTACACGACAGACCCGTGGGGGTAATCTTGATGTTGAGCGTATACTGATCGCCGTGGTTCTTTCGAGCGCAGTTATATTATAGATAACAAGACAATAGATTGGCGAGTCCCATTTCACGCAGGCATCGCCGCGCTCTGTCGCTCCACCGTGTCCGGCGTGCGGGGACGGGGCCGCGCGGCGATCCGCCGGCCGCGGGCCCACGGATCGGGATCTGCGCCGAGGCAGTCGGCTACAGCCGGGCCGCCTCCTCGGCCACCACGTCGCGCAGCCGGGTGGTGGCGGTGCGGCCCAGCACCAGGCTCTCGCCCACCCCTTCCAGGGTCACCCGCGAGCGGTTGCGCGAGGGGGTCTCGAAGCTGCGCAGGCGGTCGCGATTGAGGATCAGGGACCGGCTCAGGCGCACGAAGGGCGGGGTGGGCAGCACGGTCTCGAAATGGCTCAAGGTGCGCCAGATCAGCAAGGCTGGCTGGTCGGCCAGCACCACGCGGGTGAAATCCCCCTCGGCGCACAAGGCGGCGATATCGGTGGGCGCCGCCAGCACGGTGCGAGTGGGGGTGCGCAATTCCAGAATGTCGCGCGGCCCGCCGGACGGGCCGCCGCCATCCGGCGCCGGGGGCGGGCGGCGGCGCAGCCGGGCGATGGCCTCGGCGAGCCGCGCCGGCGGCACGGGCTTCAGCAGATAGTCCACCGCGTCGGCGGCGAACGCATCCACGGCATATTTCGCATGGGCGGTGACGAACACCACCTGCGGCGGCGGATCGAGGCGGGCGAGCAGGTCGAAGCCGTCGCCGGTGCCGAGGTCGATGTCCAGGAACACCGCGTCCGGCCGCTCCGCCGCGATCATGTGCACGCCGGTGGTGAGGGTGTCGGCGGTGCCGACGATGGTCACGTCCGCATGCGCCGCCAGCAGGCGGCGCAGGGCCCGGATGGCCAGCGGCTCATCATCCACGATCACGACCCGGAGCATGGGGCCCCCTCCAGCAGCAGTTCGGCCACCACCACGATGCGGTGGCTGCAATCCGGCGCCTCCGGCTCCACCTGGCGCTCCACCAGGTCGAATCGGTGCCGGCCAGGATAATGCAGGGCGAGGCGGCGACGCACGTTCTCCAGGCCGATGCCGATACGCGCGGGATCGGCCGCGCTCAAGCTGCCGCTGTTCTGGATCGCGATGCGCAGGTGCGGTCCCTCCGCCGCGATAGCCACCTCCAGGTCGAGATGGGTCTCGCGGTCGCCATGCTTGACCGCATTCTCCACCAGCGGTTGCAACAGGAAGCTGACAATGGGGCGGGCGCGGGCGGCGGGGTCCACCATCATGCGGGTGCGCAGGCGGGGGCCGAACCGGGCCTCCTGCACCCGCAGATAGGCGGCCAGCGCCTCGGTCTCGGCGGCGACGCTCACCACCGTCTGGTTCACCCCCGCCAGGGAATGGCGCAGATAGGCCGCCAGATCCCGCAGCATGGCCAGGGCCGCCTCGGGATGCTCGGGGATCTCCTCGGCCACCCCGTTCAGGGCATTGAACAGGAAATGGGGATCGAGCTGCAGCCGCAGGTGCTGCAATTCCGCGCGCAGGGCCTCGGCCTCGGCCACGGCGGCGCGCTGGCGGTCGGTGCGCCCGCCCAGCTCCGCCTTCACCCAGAAGTAGGCCAGGCTCCAGCCGGCAAAGATCAGCATGTAATAGGCCAGCGGCGCCAGCACCTCCTGGGTGGAGGTCCAGTCCGGAATGTCCCAGCCCATGGGCCGGCGCACCAGGGTGATGGCGGCGACCACCGCCACCGCGCTCGCGGCGCTCAGCAGCAGGATGCAGGCGAACGCCATGCCGGACAGCCGGCCCTCGAACCCCAGTCGCCCGAACGCGGTGCGCAGGGTCGCGGCCACCAGCATCAGCAGCGGCTCCATCACCAGAGTGATGGTCAGGGCCAAGGTGAAGTTCTGATAGAGGATGCTGCGGGTGGCGAGGTCCACCAGGGAGAACACCCCCCAGACCACCAGCTGCACCCGCCAAAAAACCGGCACCTGATACCACCAGGTGTGGAATCGGGTGCGGGCGGTGGTGATCTCATCGGCGAATATCGACACGTCCCACCCCGCACGAACCTCGGTCTTTGCGGCCCTGAGGGAGGTAACGGCATTTGCGAGCGATGAGCAAGGCGGTGCGCCGTTGGGCCTTTGCGCCCCTGGGGAAGACGGGCGCGGCGGGCTCGTCGTTTTTCCGGGCCGCTTCACCGAGTACCGCAGGCTTGGCCTTAAAATCCTCGGTCGCTTTGTGAGACGAAAGGCTCAGAAGCACGCTTCACGCCGTGCAAACAGGGAGCCCGACCATGGCGGACACCAGCAGCACCTCAGGCCGCATCTTTGTGGTCGATACCGCGGGCGCGGACATCATTGGATTCGATCCGGCCAAGGACAAGCTGAACCTCGGCGACAATTCGGTGCACAACTTCATCATCGTCGACACGCCCACCGGGGTCGGCTTCATGAATCCGTGGTCGGGGGAGACCCTGATCGTCCAGGGCGTCTCCCTGGCGCAACTGACCATCGACAGCTTCGTGCCGATCGTGAACGACCATCTGCGCCAGACCCTCTCCGGGGCGCTGGCCTGGGAGCACGGCATCGTCGAGGCGCCGCACACGGTCTATGCCCGCTCGCACGAACTGGGGCAGATCGACAAGGTGGCGTTCGATCCGGCCACCGACGTGGTGGATTTCCGCTATTTCGGCACCCGCGAACAGATCTACATGAGCGACAGCTCAGAAGGCGTCATCATCTCCAATTCCGGCACCGGCCAGGCCCTGATCCTGCTGGGGGTGACCAAGGCGGAGCTGAGCGTCACCAATTTCGTGTTCTACGCCGCCGAGGTGCGCGAGGACCGGGTGGCGCTGCAACTGGGCTTTGCCAGCGTGCCGGACAGCCAGGTGATCGCCCAGGGCGTGGAGTTCGCCGGCACCAACACCTGGCCCACCGCCGCCGGCAGCGGGGAGGCCCCCAGCGGCATCACCGGCACCACCTATGCCATCGAATGGCATTATGACAGCAACACGGTGCTGGCGTTCAACCCCGCCGTGGACAAGCTCGATTTCGGCTGGTTCAAGGCCTATGAATTCGACATCACCGAGGTCAACGGTTCGACCGTCATCTCCATCACCGGCAACCACCAGACCTACACGCTGACCGGCGTCAGCATCGGTGAGCTGGCGATCAACAATATCATCGCCCTGGACACCACCGCCCGCGCCGAATGGCAGACCACCATCGACGCGGCGCCGAAGCCCGTGGCGGCTCCGGTCATCAACCTGTCCGACGGCCAGATCGTGGAGGGCGATGCCGGCACCGCGCTGATGACCTTCACCGTGTCGCTGTCCCATGCGGCGGATGGGCCGGTGAGCGTGAGCTATTCCACCCTCAACGGCACCGCCACCGCCGGCGCGGACTATGCGTCCGCCGTGGGCACGGTGACGTTCGCCGCCGGCGAGACGCAGAAGACCATCGCCATTGCGGTCACCGGCGATACGCTGCACGAGCTGACCGAAAGCTTCAGCCTGCAATTGTCGTCGGCCTCCGGAGCCACCATCAATGACGGCTCGGCGGTGGGCACCATCCTGGACAATGATGCCGATCCCAGCCCCGGCGTCCCGCCGAAGATTTCCATCGCCGATATTTCGGTGGTGGAGGGCAATACGGACCTGGCGCACTTCCGGTTCCAGGTGACCTTGGACAAGGCCTCCACAGAGACCATCACGGTGCATTATGCCTCGTCCGATCTTACCGCCACCGGCGGCACCGATTACGAGATCCTGGACGGCACGCTGACCTTCGCGCCGGGCGAGACCACTCAGACCATCCACGCCCACATGTATGGCGACACCACGGTGGAGCCGGACGAGACCTATCAAGTCACCTTGTCCGCGCCCACCAATGCCACCCTTGCGGACGGCACCGCCATCGCCACCATCGTCAATGATGACAGCGCGGCGGTGGTCCTGCCCACCGTGTCCATTGCCGACGCCTCCGTGGTTGAGGGCAATGCGGGCACTTCGGCGCTGAGTTTCGTGGTGAGCCTGTCGGCGGCGGCCACCAGCGCCGTGAGCGTCACCTATGCCACTGCCAACGGCACCGCCACGGCGGGCTCGGACTATACGGCGGGCTCTGGCGCGGTGACGTTCGCGCCCGGCGAGACCTCCAAGACCATTCAGGTGGCGGTGGCCGGCGACACCACGGTGGAGGCCAATGAGACCCTCACCGTAACGCTGTCGGCCCCCACCGGCGCCACCATTGCCGATGGCTCGGCGATCGGCACCATCACCAATGACGACGTGGCGGTGGTGGTGCCCACCGTGTCCATTGCCGATGCGACCGTCGTGGAAGGCAATTCCGGCAGCACCGCGCTGAGCTTCGTGGTGAGCCTGTCTGCGGCCACCACCAGCGCGGTGAGCGTGAGCTATGCGACCGCCAACGGCACCGCCACGGCGGGCTCGGATTACACCGCCAAGACCGGCACGGTGACCTTTGCGCCGGGCGAGACCTCCAAGACCATCCAGGTTTCGGTGACCGGCGATACGGCAGTGGAGGCCAACGAGACCTTCACGGTCGCCTTGTCTACGCCCACGGGGGCCACGCTCGGCCACGGCACCGCCACGGCCACCATCACCAACGACGATGTGGCCAGCATACCCACGAGCGGCGCGGCGGTGGATTACAGCATCACCGACAATTGGGGCTCCGGCTTCACCGGCGCCATGACAGTGGAAGCGGGTCCCAGCGCGCTCACCAACTGGACGGTGGAGTTCGACGCCAGCTTCACCATCACCAACATCTGGAATGCGGTGATCGTCAGCCATGTGGGGAACCATTATGTGCTGAAGAACATGAGCTATAACGGCAGCGTGGGGGCAGGGAAGGACACGTCCTTCGGCTTCCAGGCGACGCCGGGCTCCGGCGGCACGGCGGCCGATGGCTTCCTCATCAATGGCGCGGCCTCGGGCGGCACGCCCACCCCGACGCTACCCACGTTGTCGGTGTCGGATGCGACCGTGCTGGAAGGCAATTCCGGCACCTCGGATCTGGCCTTCACGGTCAGCCTGTCGGCGGCCTCCGCCACGGCGGTGACAGTGGCCTATGGCACCGGCAACGGCACCGCGACCGCGGGCTCCGACTTCACCGCCACCTCCGGCACCCTGACCTTCGCGCCGGGGGAGACCTCCAAGGTGGTGCATGTGACGGTCACCGGCGACACCGCCGTGGAAGCCAATGAGACGCTGGGTCTGACCTTGTCCGCGCCCACCGGCGCGACGCTGGCCCATGCCTCCGCGACCGGCACCATCACCAATGACGATGTGGCGGTGGTGGTGCCCACCGTGTCCATCGCCGATGCCACCGTGGTCGAGGGCAACAGTGGCTCGACGCTGCTGAGCTTCGTGGTGAGCCTGTCGGCGGCCACAACGTCGGCGGTGAGCGTCACCTATGCCACCGCCAACGGCTCCGCCACGGCGGGCTCGGACTATGCGGCGGGCTCCGGCACGGTGACGTTCGCGCCCGGCGAGACCTCCAAGACCATTCAGGTGGCGGTGGCCGGCGACACCACAGTGGAGGCCAATGAGACCGTCACCGTAACGCTGTCGGCCCCCACCGGCGCCACCATTGCCGATGGCTCGGCGATCGGCACCATCACCAATGACGACGTGGCGGTGGTGGTGCCCACCGTGTCCATTGCCGATGCGACCGTCGTGGAAGGCAATTCCGGCAGCACCGCGCTGAGCTTCGTGGTGAGCCTGTCTGCGGCCACCACCAGCGCGGTGAGCGTGAGCTATGCGACCGCCAACGGCACCGCCACGGCGGGCTCGGATTACACCGCCAAGACCGGCACGGTGACCTTCGCGCCGGGGGAAACCTCCAAGACCATCCAGGTTTCGGTGACCGGCGATACGGCAGTGGAGGCCAACGAGACCTTCACCGTCGCCTTGTCGGCGCCCACGGGGGCCACGCTCGGCCACGGCACCGCCACCGCCACCATCACCAATGACGATGTGGCCAGCGTGCCCACGAGCGGGGCGGCGGTGGATTACAGCATCACCGACAATTGGGGCTCCGGCTTCACCGGCGCCATGACAGTGGAAGCGGGTCCCAGCGCGCTCACCGGCTGGACGGTGGAGTTCGATGCCAGCTTCACCATCACCAACATCTGGAATGCGGTGATCGTCAGCCATGTGGGGAACCACTATGTGCTGAAGAATATGAGCTATAATGGCGCCGTGGGGGCAGGGAAGGACACGTCCTTCGGCTTCCAGGCAACGCCGGGGGCAGGGGGCACGGCGGCCAACGGCTTCCTCATCAATGGCGCGGCCTCCGGCGGCGGTACGACCCCGACGCTGCCGACCCTCTCGGTGTCGGATGCCACCGTGATCGAAGGCAATTCCGGGACCTCGGATCTGGCCTTCACCGTGACCCTGTCGGCGGCCTCGGCGACGGCGGTGACGGTGGCCTATGGCACCGGCAACGGCACAGCGACCGCAGGCTCGGACTTCACCGCCACCTCCGGCACGCTGACCTTCGCGCCGGGAGAGACCTCCAAGGTGGTGCATGTGGCGGTCACCGGCGACACCGCCGTGGAAGCCAATGAAGCTCTGGCCCTGACCCTGTCCGCCCCCACCGGCGCGACGCTGGTGCGCGCCACCGCCACCGGCACCATCACCAATGACGATGTGGCGGTGGTGGTGCCCACCATCTCGGTCTCCGATGCCAGCGTCACCGAAGGGGCGTCCGGCACCAAGGACCTGGTGTTCAACGTCACCCTGTCGCAAGCGGCCACGGGGCCGGTGAGCCTGCACTATGCCACCGGCGACGTCACCGCCACCGCCGGCTCGGACTATGTGGCCACCTCCGGCACGCTCACCTTCGCGGCGGGGGAGACCACCAAGCAGGTGCATGTGCAGGTGAATGGCGACACCGTGGTGGAG
Source organism: Azorhizobium sp. (assembly GCA_965227945.1). Taxonomy (GTDB): domain Bacteria; phylum Pseudomonadota; class Alphaproteobacteria; order Rhizobiales; family Xanthobacteraceae; genus Azorhizobium. The sequence goes on from CBDDGQ010000006.1 coordinate 3,268,116, forward strand.
GGCGATGAAACCCTCACCCTGACCCTGTCCGCCCCCACCGGCGCCACGCTCGCCGATGGCTCCGGCACCGGCCTGATCTCCAATGACGACGTGGCCCCGGTGGTGCCCACGGCCGCCGTGGCGGACGCCAGCGTCACCGAGGGGGCGTCCGGCACCACGGATCTGGCCTTCACCGTGTCCTTGTCCCAGGCCACCACCGCGCCGGTGACCTTGCACTATGCCACCGCCGACGGCACCGCCACGGCAGGGTCGGACTATGCGGCCGCGTCCGGCACGATCACCTTCGCGGCGGGAGAGACCTCCAAGGTGGTGCATGTGGCGGTCACCGGCGACACGGCGGTGGAAGCCAATGAAACCCTGAAGCTGATCCTGTCGCAGCCCTCAGGGGCCACCATCGCCACCGGCACCGCCACCGGGACCATCGTCAATGACGACGTGGCTCCGGGCGGCACCACGCCTACGGTCTCCATCGGCGACACCACGGTGACCGAGGGCAATCCAGTGGTGGTCACCGAGACCGGCTGGTTCAGCACCTCGGGCAACCAGATCATCGACGCGGACGGCAACAGCGTGCAGATCGCCGGGGTCAACTGGTTCGGGTTCGAATCCGAAACCGGCTCGCCCCACGGCCTGTGGACCCGCGGCTACAAGGACATGATGCAGCAGATGCTGGACGAGGGGTTCAACACCATTCGTCTGCCCTTCTCCAGCGACATGCTGCACACCACCGGACAGGCCGGCAGCATCGACTATTCCAAGAACCCCGATCTGGTCGGCCTGACCTCGCTCCAAGTCATGGACAAGATCGTGGAATATGCCGGGGAGATCGGGCTGAAGATCATCCTCGACCACCACCGCTCCGACGCCGGTGCGGGCACCTCAGACAACGGCCTGTGGTACGACAGCAGCCATTCGGAGGCCTCCTGGATTGCCGACTGGCAGATGCTGGCTACCCGCTATGCGGACAATCCCGCCGTCATCGGCGCCGACCTGCACAACGAGCCCTATAACGGCACCTGGGGCGACGGCGGCACCAATGACTGGGCCCGCGCCGCGACGGACGCCGGAAATGCCATCGGCGCCGTCAATGCCAACTGGCTGATCTTCGTCGAGGGCATCGGCACCTATGAGGGCCAGAGTTATTGGTGGGGCGGCAATCTCATGGGGGTCCGCGACCATCCCATCGATCTGGATGTGGACAACAAGCTGGTCTATTCGGCCCACGATTATCCCAATTCGGTCTATGCCCAGCCCTGGTTCCAGAGCGCCAATTTTGCCGCGGACCTGCCGGCGAAGTTCGACCAGATGTGGGGCTTCATCTATAAGGAGGAGATCGCCCCGGTCTATATCGGCGAGTTCGGCACCAAGCTCTCCGACCCCAAGGACGTGGCCTGGTTCAAGGTGATCACCGCCTATCTCGGCGGCGACTTCAACAATGACGGTGTCAAGGACACCGCTGAAGGCGACCACGGGCCGAGCTGGACCTTCTGGTCTTGGAACCCCAATTCGGGGGATACCGGCGGCATCCTGCAGAACGACTGGACCTCGGTGAACGAGAACAAGATGGTCTACCTCACCCCCATCGAATCCACCTTCCCGGCGGTGGACGGGCACGGGGGGACCCCGGCCGGCGTCCATGCGGATTTCCAGGTCACTTTGTCCGAAGCTGCGTCCGTCGCGGTCAGTGTCGCGTATCATACAGTCGCTGCCGACGCGCTGTCCGCGGCGGATTTCACCGCCACGACCGGGACCGTGGTGTTCCAGCCGGGCGAGACCACCAAGGTGATCTCGATCCCCATCACCGCCGACAAAGTGGCGGAGGCGACCGAGCATTTTGCCGTAGTGCTCAGTAATCCCGTGGGTATTTCCATCTCCCAGGGGACCGGGACCGGCACCATCCTCGACAATGACGGCGCCACCGCCACCCCGACGACGCCCACCACGCCGACCACGCCCACGGACGCGGATCTGCATGGATCATACACGGTGGTCGATTCGTGGGATTCCGGGTTCAACCTCAATGTGTCCGTGCACAATGAGGGCACCCTTCCCACCAGCGGATGGCAGGTGAAAGTGGACATGCCCTATGAGATTTCCAGCATCTGGAATGCGGAAATCGTGTCCCATGACGCGGAAGGTTATGTCATCCGCAACGCCACCTGGAACGGCGCCGTGGGGGCGGATGCGCAGGTCACCTTCGGCTTCACCGGCACCGGCCATCTGGATCCGACCCATGTGGATCTGATCTTCTGATCCGCCCCTCAGGCGGCGCGCGGCGGGTGTCTCGACCCGCCGCGCGCCATCGGTCTGCGGTGGGGAGGCCCTGTGTAAAGCGTTGAAATATCGTGATGTCAGACAATGCGGCGCAAGTCGGCCTGGGCGGCGAGCAGGGCCGGGAGCAGCTTGTCCGGCATCTCGTCCACGCTCATGCGCGCCGCCTGAACGCCCACATTGATGGCGCAGACGATGCGGCCGTGGCTGTCGAACACCGGCACCGCCAGGGAGCGCAGACCCAGTTCCAACTCCTCGTCATTGAGGGCATAGCCGAGGCTCTGGACGGTGGCGATGACCGCGCGCAACTGGCTCTCGGTGACCTTGGTTTTCGGCGTCCGCCGCTCCAGGGTGGCAGTGGCGAAATAGCGCCCCAGCCCCACCTCATCGCACTGCCCCAACAGCACCCGCCCCAGCGAGGTGCAATAGGCCGGCAGGCGGGTGCCGACCCCGAGGCCGATGGACATGATCCGCTTGGTGGCGGAGCGGGCCACATACACGATTTCGGTGCCATCGAGGATCGCCGCCGAGGAGGATTCGCCTGTGATCGCAGAGATTTGCTCCAGAGACGGCTGAAGCCGCGCCGGCAAGGTGGCGGACGACACATAGGCATAGCCGAGCCGCAGGATCCGCGGACTGAGCGAGAAGAACTTGCCGTCGAACTCCGCATAGCCGAGCTTGGTGAGCGTCAGCAGATAGCGCCGCGCCGCCGCCCGGGTCAGCCCGGTGATCTCGGCCGCCTCCGACAGCGACAGCCGCGGTCGGCTTTCGTCAAACGCCTCAATGATGGCGAGCCCCTTCTCCAGGCCGCCCACCATGTCGCGCGGATGGAAGTCTGTTGTGCCGTTGCTCATCACCGTCGCATTGCTCACGGATTTTGTGCGAATAACGCACAGAGTGCGAAATTTTGCAAATGCTGTTGACGGCGTGGGGCAGAGCTCGCATTCTCAAACGAACAGCGAACTATGTGCGGTATGCGCACAAATGGGGAGGTTCGGGTGGTCCAATTCCTCACTCTGTCCGAGGCGGTGGAAGCCTGCCTGCGGGATGGCGACACCGTGGCCATGGAGGGCTTTACCCATCTGATCCCCCATGCCGCTGGCCATGAGGTGATCCGCCAGGGCCGCCGTCATTTGACCCTGATCCGCATGACGCCGGACCTGATTTACGACCAGCTGATCGGCGTCGGCGCCGCCGACAAACTGGTGTTTTCCTGGGGCGGCAATCCGGGCGTCGGTTCGCTGCACCGGTTGCGCGACGCGGTAGAAAACCAGTGGCCGCAACCGCTTGCGCTGGAGGAGCATTCCCACGCCGCCATGGCCAATGCCTATGAGGCGGGCGCCTCCAACCTGCCGTTCGCGGTGTTCCGCGGCTATAAGGGTGTCGATCTGCCGAAGGTGAATCCCCTCATCCGTACCGTCACCTGCCCTTATACGGGCGAAGAACTGGCCACGGTCCCGGCGATCCGTCCGGATGTGACCATCATCCATGCCTTGCGCGCTGACCGGGCCGGAAATGTGCTGCTGGAAGGCATCGTGGGGGTGCAGAAGGAAGCGGTGCTGGCCGCCCGCCGCGCCCTGGTCACCGTTGAGGAAGTGGTGGACGATTTCGGCCCCCGCTCCTCGAATGCGGTGATCCTGCCGCATTGGACGGTGAGCGCCATCGCCGTGGTTCCCGGCGGGGCCTATCCCTCCTATGCCACCGGATATTACAAGCGCGCCAACAGCTTCTACAAAGCCTGGGACGCCATCTCCCGCGACCGCGACACCTTCCTGGCCTGGATCCGGGAGAATGTCCTGACCAAGCGTCCGGACCATTTCGCCCATCTGGTGCGCCGCGCACCGCAAGCGGCCTGAGGGGAAGGGCTCATGACTTCAGCCATCCGCACTCCCGCCACGCCCTCCGAACTGATGACCATTGCCGCCGCCCGCGCGCTGCGCAATGACGACGTGTGCTTCGTCGGCATCGGCGCGCCCTCCGCCGCCTGCAATCTGGCGCGGCTGACCCATGCGCCGGGCATCACCCTGATCTATGAATCCGGCACCATCGACACCAAGCCCGAGGTGCTGCCGCTGTCCATCGGTGATGGCGAGCTGTGCGACACCGCATTGACCACCGTTTCCGTGCCGGAAATGTTCCGCTATTGGCTGCAGGGTGGACGCATTACAGTGGGCTTTCTGGGCGGCGCGCAGATTGATCGCTTCGCCAATCTCAACACCACCGTGGTGGGTGATTATCATCATCCCAAGGTTCGCCTGCCGGGCGGCGGCGGGGCACCGGAGATCGCCACCAATTGCGGCGAGATCTTCATCACCATGGCCATGGGCAAGCGCACCTTCATGCCGGAGTTGCCCTTCATCACCTCCTATGGCCACGGCACCGGCGGCACCGCCCGCCAGGATCTGGGCGTGATCACCAAGGGGCCGACCCGGGTGATTACCGATCTGTGCGTGCTGGAGCCCGATGCGGAGACGCGGGAACTCACCGTTACCAGCCTGCATCCCGGCGTCACGGCGGATCAGGTGCGCGCCGCCTGCGGCTGGCCGGTGCTGTTCGCCGCGGAAGTGGCGGAAACGCCGCCGGCGACCGTGGAGGAGCTGGACGTCCTGCGCGCTCTCGACGAGCGCACTCGCCGCGCCCATGGAGCCGAGGCATGAGCGGGACGGATGTCTATCTGTGCGACTTCGTGCGCACGCCCATCGGCCGGTTCGGCGGCGCCCTTGCCAAGGTGCGGGCCGACGACCTGGCGGCCGCCCCGATCCGCGCCCTGATCGACCGCTATCCCACGCTGGCGGAGGCGGTGGATGAGGTTTTTCTCGGCTGCGCCAATCAGGCCGGGGAAGACAATCGCAACGTGGCGCGCATGGCCTTGCTGCTGGCCGGACTGCCGCAGAGCGTGCCGGGCGTGACGCTTAATCGCCTGTGCGCCTCGGGCCTTGATGCCGTAGGGGCCGCGGCGCGGGCCATTCGCGCCGGCGAGATCGATCTGGCCATTGCCGGCGGCGTGGAAAGCATGACCCGCGCGCCCTTCGTCATGGGCAAGGCGGACAGTGCCTTCCAGCGGACGGCGGAGATGCAGGACACCACCATCGGCTGGCGTTTCGTCAATCCGGCCATGCGGGCACTGTATGGCGTGGATGCCATGCCCGAGACGGGCGAAAACGTAGCCGATGATTTCCAGGTGACCCGCGCCGATCAGGATGCCTTCGCGCTGCGTTCGCAGCAGCGGGCGGGGCAGGCGGTGCTGGCGGGCTTCTTCGCCGGCGAGATCATTCCCATCACCGTGCCGGATCGCAAGGCGCCGGTGGTGGTGCGTGCCGACGAGCACCCTCGCCCGGACACGACGGCGGAGGCCCTGGCCAAGCTGCGGCCCATCGTGCGCGCCGACGGGTCGGTGACGGCCGGCAATGCCTCCGGCGTCAATGACGGCGCCGCCGCCCTCCTGCTGGCCTCCGCCGATGCGGTGGCCCGGCATGGGCTGACGCCCATGGCACGGATCCTCGGCATGGCCTCCGCCGGGGTGGCGCCGCGGGTGATGGGCATGGGTCCGGTGCCGGCGGTTCAGAAGCTGGAAGCGCGCCTCGGGATCGCCGCGACCGACTATGACGCCATCGAGTTGAACGAAGCCTTCGCCAGCCAGGCGCTGGCCTGTCTGCGCCAATTGGGTCTGGCCGACGATGCGGGCCCCGTGAATGCCAATGGCGGGGCGATCGCGCTCGGCCATCCTTTGGGAATGTCCGGTGCGCGCATCGCCGGCACCGTTGCACGCCAACTGGCGGTGAGCGGCGGGCGCTATGGCCTTGCCACCATGTGCGTGGGGGTGGGCCAGGGCGTCGCCCTGGCGCTGGAACGGGTGAGCTGACATCGACCGGCCGCAGGGCCGGTCGTCACGACGGGCCGAAGATGCCCGCGGGACGGATTTGGGAGAAACGACCATGCCGCAGGCCTTGGGCCGGCAGCGCCCTGTTGCGCGTGCCGCCAGGAGGGTCCGTTGATGGACCCCTTCATTTATGACGCGCTGCCCACCCGCGTGGTGTTCGGCGCCGGCACGCGCGCCCAGCTCGCCGCCGAACTGGAGCGGCTGGGCTGCCGGCGTGCGCTGGTGCTCGCCACGCCGCAGCAGGACGCGCAGGCACACGAGATCGCGGCGCTGGCCCCGGATCGGATCGCCGGCATCCACACCGGCGCGTGCATGCACACGCCTGTGGAGGTCACGGAGGCGGCACTGAAGGTGGCGCTGGAGCTGAACGCGGATGTGACCATCGCCATCGGCGGCGGCTCCACCACCGGCCTCGGCAAGGCCATCGCCCTGCGCACCGATCTGCCGCAGATCTGCCTGCCCACCACCTACGCCGGCTCGGAGATGACCCCCATCCTCGGCGAGACCGCGGGCGGGGTGAAGACCACGCAGCGCACGCTCAAGGTGCTGCCGGAAGTGGTCATCTATGATGTGGATCTCACGGTGAGCCTGCCGGCGGCCCTGTCCGCCACCTCCGGACTGAATGCGATCGCCCATGCGGTAGAGGCCCTCTATGCCAAAGATCGCAATCCGGTGGTCTCGCTGATGGCGGAGGAGGGGATCCGCGCGCTGGCCGGGGCGCTGCCGCGCATCATGGACGATCCCCACGACATGGAAGCGCGCACTGCGGCCCTCTACGGGGCCTGGCTGTGCGGCGTGTGCCTGGGGTCCGTAGGCATGGCGCTGCATCACAAGCTTTGTCACACCCTGGGCGGCACCTTTGATCTGCCCCATGCGGAGACGCATGCGGTGGTGTTGCCCCATGCCACCGCCTACACCGCGCCGGCCGCACCGGAGGCCATGGCCCGCATCGCCCGCGCGTTGGGCGCAACGGATGCGGCCCAAGGGCTGTTCGACCTGGCCGGCCAACTGGGCGTCGGCCGCGCGCTCCGCGATCTCGGCATGCCCGAGGCGGGGATCGAGCGGGCAGCGGATCTGGCGGTGCGCAATCCTTATTGGAACCCGCGCCCCATCGAGCGCGACGCGGTGCGCGACCTGATAGCGCGGGCCTGGGCGGGCGACCGCCCGCTGGCGGCATAGGGCGCGATCATGGCCGCATCCCGCACCCTCATCACCGGCGCCACCATCCTCACCATGGATGGGGGACTGGGAGACTTCCCCTGCGCGGATCTTCTGATCGAGGCGGGGCGCATCGTTGCCATCGCGCCGCGCCTGGAGGGGGTGGACGATGCCGAGCGGATCGACGGTGCCGGGCGCATCGTCATTCCGGGGCTCATCAACGCCCATATGCACACCTGGCAGACCGGGCTGCGCGGGGCCGCAGCCAATTGGACGCTGCCGGAATATTTCCGGCGCATGCATGCGGGCCTCGCCACGCATTTCACGCCGGACGACATCCACATCGCCACCCTGGTAGGGGCCCTGAACCAGATCAATTGCGGCACCACCACTCTGGTGGACTGGTGCCACAACAATCCCACCCCTGCCCATACGGACGCGGCGGTGGCGGCGCTTCTGGAGAGCGGCATCCGCGCCGCGTTCTTCCACGGCTCGCCGAAGCCGGATCCGAAGCCCGGTCAGCCACACTTTTCCGAAGTGCCGCATCCGCGCGGCGAGGTGGAACGGCTGCTGCGCGGGCCGCTTTCGGATCGTGAGGGCCTCGTAACACTGGGGCTCGCCATCCTGGGGCCGCATTACGCCACGCTGTCGGTGGCGCAGCAGGATTTTCAGTTGGCCCGCGACCTCGCTTTGGTGGCTTCCATGCACCAGGGCGGGGGGCCTGCGAAGACCCCGGGCGGCTGGCAGATGCTGATCGACGAAGGTCTGGTCGGGCCCGGAACCAACATCGTCCATGGCAACGATCTGTTCGACGACGTGTTGGCGCGGCTGGTGCATCTGGGGTGCTCCTTCTCCGTGACGCCGGAGAACGAGATGGCTCAAGGCCATGGCGCCCCGATCACCGGTCGCCTGCGGGCGCTGGGGGCTGCGCCCTCGCTGGGCGTGGACCTGGAATCCGTGCTCTCCGGCGACATGCTCACCGTGGCCCGGATGGCGCTCAACACCCAGCGCATGCTGGACAATGGCGAGGCGCGCCGGCGGGACGGCCAGATCCCGGCCACGTCCACCATTCCGGTGCGGGAGGCGCTGTCCTGGATCACGGTGGAGGGGGCCCGCATGCTGGGACAGGCGCACCGCATCGGCACGCTGACCCCAGGCAAGCAGGCGGATGTGGTGGTGGTGCGTGCGGATGCGGTGAACATGCAGCCGATCCACGACCCGGTCGCCAGCATCATCACCCAGGCCAGTCTCGCCAATATTGAGCACGTGCTGATCGCCGGGCGCTTTGTGAAGCGAGACGGCAAGCTGCTGGCCCCGGCGCTGGACACCAAGATCGACGCGCTCGCGGCCTCGGGCCGGCGCCTTGCCGCGGCCATCGGCCTGGATGGCCATACATCTCCAGCAGACGGAGCGAACGCCGCATGAGCGCGCAGACGGACATCGGATGGATCGGCCTTGGCAAGCTGGGCCTGCCCATGGCGGCGCGCCTGGTGGCTGCCGGATATGGGGTGCGCGGCTTTGATCGCGAGGCGGCGCGGCAGACCCTGGCGGTCGGGCGCGGGATCATGGCCGGAAACTTGGGTCAGGCGGCGGCGTGCAACGTGGTCTTCACGTCGCTGCCGGACGACGGCGTGCTGCGCGCCGCTCTGCTGGGCGATCGCGGCCTGCTGGCGCTGATGACCCGCGGCGCCATCCTGGCGGAGACCAGCACGGTGAGCGCGGCCGCCTCCGCCGAGGTGGCGAACGCTGCTGACGCGCGCGGGATTTCCTATGTGCGCCTGCCGGTGTCGGGCAATCCGGTGCTGGCGGAAGCCGGCACGCTGACCTGTTTCGCCTCCGGCCCCCTGGACGCGTTCGAACGCCTGCGGCCCTTGCTCGCGGCCTTCACCAGGGCCCAGACCTGGCTCGGCATCGACGAGCAGGCGCGCTACGCCAAACTGGCGGTGAACCTGATGATCGCGGTGTCCGCCGGCATGATGGCGGAGGCGCTGGCCCTGGCCCGCAAGGGCGGGATTGCCTATGGCGACATGCTGAGCGTTCTGGACCAGAGCGCGGTGGCCTCTCCGATGGTGAAGTACAAGGTGCCGCCACTGGCAGCCCGCGACTTCTCCTCCACCTTTTCCTGCCGGCAGATGGCCAAGGATCTGGACCTGATCCTAGGTGCCGCGCATGGCACCCACGTCTCCACGCCCTTAGCGGCGCAGATGCGGGAGACCTACAGCGCGCTGATCGCCCAGGGCGAGGGCGACACTGACTTCATCGCCACTGTGTTGCATGCGGAACGCCTCGCCGGCCTTCAAGAGCCGGATCTGCCGCTGGAGGACGGACAATGAGAAATCTCGATGAAGGCACCATCACCGAGGAAGTGGTCGGCCGCCTCGCCGGGTGCAGTGATCCGCGGATCAAGCAGATCAGCACCTCGCTGGTGCGCCATCTCCATGCCTTCGTGCGGGATGTGGAGCTGACCCAGGCGGAATGGACCTACGCCATCGACTTCCTCACCCGCACCGGCCACATGTGCTCGGACACCCGGCAGGAATTCATCCTGCTGTCCGACACCTTGGGCGTCTCCATGCTGGTGGACGCCATCAACCACCGCTTCCCCGACGGGGCTACCGAGACCACCGTGCTCGGCCCCTTCTATGTGGACAATCCCCCCGTGAAGCCTAGCGGCGCGGACATTGCCGGCGACATCCCCGGCGTGCCACTGCTGGTCTCCGGCACCGTGGCGCGGGCGGATGGAACCCCGCTGTCCGGCGCCATCGTCGACATCTGGCATTCCGACCAGGACGGCTATTACGACGTGCAGCATCTGGACGATTTCCAGGGCGAGCACGCGCTGCGGGCGCGGTTTCTCACCGATGCGCATGGCGCCTTCAGTTTCTGGACCATCAAGCCGGCTTTCTATCCCATTCCCCATGACGGACCCGTGGGGCAAATGCTGGAGGCGCAAGGCCGCCACCCCTATCGGCCGGCCCATGTCCACTTCATGATCGCTGCCCCCGGCTGCGAGACGTTGGTCACCCACGTGTTCGTGGATGGGGATCCTTATCTGGATTCCGACGCGGTGTTCGGCGTGAAGGACAGCCTGATCCGCGACTTCACGCGCCACCCCGCGGGCACCGCCCCGGACGGGCGGGTGGTGGGCGAGCCCTATCACCATCTGCATTACGATTTTGGCCTTCAGCCTCACGCTTCGGCACACGCGGCGTGAGCCGAGCGCATCCACAAGGACCCTTTTCATGCTGTTCGTGATTCATGCTTTGGACAAGCCCGGTGCCCTGCCCACGCGGCTGGCGCATTACGAGGCGCACAAGGCTTTTCTGGCCGACACCTCGAAATTCGGGGTGAAGATCGTGATGTCCGGCCCGCTGGTGGAAGATGACGGCGCCACCGCCAAGGGCTCGATGTTCGTGGTGGACGCGGCCGACCGGGCGAGTGTGGAGGCCTTCCATCACGCCGATCCCTTCTACGCCGTGGGCATCTGGGCGCAGGTCTCGATCACCGCCTTCCTCAGGCGCCAGGGCTGACGCCCGCTGGCTGCGCCAACAGCCAGACCGGCAGCGGGTCCGCCCGCTGCCTTCATCGTGAGCCCAAAGGGCCGCAACGCGAACAGGGAGGACGGACCGTGAACCCGCACATCGGCATGCCATTGCTGACGCGCCAGCTGCGCGATCTCATGGGCGAACGGGCCTGTGACGCGCGCGGCGTGGTGGAGCAGCACGGCCGCAGCGAGGCCTACCATCCAGAGGCCGCGCCGGATCTGGTGGTGTTCCCGGAAAGCACCGCAGAGGTGGCGCGGATCGTGGCCCTGTGTGGCGCCGCGGGGCTGCCCATGGTGGCCTTCGGGGCCGGAACCGCGCTGGAGGGGCAGACCGCCGCCACCAGCGGCGGGGTGTGCCTCGACATGAGCCGCATGGATCGCCTGCTGGAGGTCAACGCGGCCGACATGGACTGCCGCATCCAGCCGGGCATCCGGCGCAAGGCGCTGAACGCGCAACTGCGCGATACCGGGCTGTTCTTCCCCAACGACCCCGGCGCGGATGCCACGCTGGGCGGCATGGCCTCAACGCGCGCATCGGGGACCCTGGCGGTGCGCTACGGGACCATGAAGGACAATGTGATCGCGCTGGAAGTGGTCACCCCCGACGCGCAGGTGATCCGCACCGCGAGCCGCGCCCGCAAGACCTCCGCCGGCTACGATCTGACCCGTCTGTTCGTGGGCGCGGAGGGGACGCTCGGCATCATCACCGAGCTGACGTTGAAGCTCTATGCGCACCCTCCGGCGATCTCGTCCGCGGTGTGCAGCTTCGCCACCCTGGAAGGCGCGGTGGACAGCGTCATCGCCACCATCCAGGCGGGGGTGCCCATCGCCCGCATCGAGCTGCTGGACGAGGTGATGATGCGCGGCGTGAACCGCCACGCCGGGCTCGCGTATGCCGAGGCGCCCACGCTGTTCTACGAGTTTCACGGCACCGATGCGGGCGTCGCCGAGCAGGCCGCCCTGACGCAGGCGGTGGCGAGCGAATATGGCGGGGCAGGGTTTGCCTGGGCCATCCGGCCGGAAGAGCGCAGCCGCCTGTGGCTGGCGCGGGACAACACGCTCTATGCTGCAAAGGCCCTTCGACCGGACGCGCGCGGCTTCGTCACCGATGTCTGCGTGCCGCTGTCCCGGCTGGCGGAGTGCGTGGTGGAGACCAAGCGGGACATCCTGGAGACCGACCTCGTGGCGCCCATCGTCGGCCATGTGGGCGACGGCAATTTCCACTGCAACATCATGATCGATCCGGAAGATCCGGCGGAGCTGGCGCGGGCCAAGGCGTTTCACGGGCGGCTGGTGCGCCGGGCCATGGCCATGGGCGGCACCTGCACCGGCGAGCACGGCATCGGCCTCGGCAAGAAGGATTTTCTGCAGGAGGAATTGGGCGGAGCGGTGGATGTGATGCGGCGCATCAAGCAGGCACTGGACCCGCAGGGGTTGATGAACCCTGGCAAGATCTTCGATCCCATCGCACCGGAGGACAGCCGATGACTGCCGCCTTCGAACCCGCCTGGGAGGCGCCGCCGCCGGCGGTCGAGCCAGGCCCGGTCCCGCTGCTGGAATTGCGCGGCATCTCCAAGACCTTTCCCGGCGTGAAGGCGCTGGACGATGTGTCCTTCGCCGTGTGGCCCGGTGAAGTCCATATGCTGCTGGGGGAGAATGGCGCCGGGAAGTCGTCGCTGATGAAGGTGCTGTGCGGCGCCTATCGACCGGACGGCGGCGCCTTTTTCCATCGCGGGGCGCAGGTGGAGATCACCGGCCCGGCGGATGCGCGCCGCTTCGGCATCGCGGTCATCTTCCAGGAGTTTTCCCTGGTTCCCTATCTGGACATCGCCCAGAACATCTTTCTCGGTCGCGAATTTCCCGGCCGCATTCCCGGCACCATCGACACCCGCCGCCTGCATGCGGAGGCGCGCCGCGTGCTGGACCAGATCGGCATGGATCTCGACACCCACACTTTGGTGCATACGCTGGGGGTGGCGCAGCAGCAGATGGTGGAGATCGCCAAGGCCCTGTCCCAGGATGCCCGCATCCTGGTGATGGACGAACCCACAGCGGCCCTCTCCGATCGCGAGACCGAGCGCCTGTTCGCCATGGTGCGCAAGCTCCAGGCCGATGGGGTGGCCATCGTCTACATCTCCCATCGCATGTCGGAGGTGTTCGAACTGGGCGACCGCATCACCGTGCTGCGCGACGGCCGCAAGGTGGGCAGCGTGCTGCCGGGCGAGACCAATGCGGATGATCTGGTGCGGCTCATGGTCGGCCGGGTGGTGGACACCACCTACGGCCGGGACTTCTGCACCGCGCCGGGCGACATGGTGCTGGACGTGCGCGGCCTCACCGCCGAGACGGGGATCTCCGATGTGTCGCTCACCGTGCGGGCGGGCGAGATCGTCGGGCTGTGCGGGCTTGTGGGCTCCGGGCGCACCGAAGTGGCGCGGGCCATCTTCGGCGCCGACAAGGTGGTGTCCGGCGAAGTGCGGGTGTTCGGCAAGCTGCGTACCGGGGGGCCCGATGAGGCGGCGCGCAGCGGCATTGCGCTGATCCCGGAGAGCCGCAAGACCCAAGGGCTCGCGCTGATCCGCTCCGTGGGCGACAATCTGCTGGTGTCCGCGCTGGGCCGTCTGTTCCCCAGCGGGGTGTTCCAGCCGGGCCGGGCCCGGCAGGAGGCTGATGCGTTGGTCCATCGCCTGCGGATCGCCACGCCCAATTCCCGGCGGGCGGTGAAGGTGCTGTCCGGCGGCAACCAGCAAAAAGTGGTCATCGGAAAATGGCTCGCGGCGCAGGCGCAGCTCTTCATTTTCGATGAGCCCACGCGCGGCATCGATGTCGGCGCGAAGGCTGAGATCTTTGCGCTGATCGACGGCCTCGTGAAAGCGGGGGCGGCGGTGCTGATGATCTCGTCGGAACAATCGGAAATCATCCATGTGTGCGACCGCGCCTATGTGATGCGCGCCGGCCGGGTGGCGGGCGAACTGGCCCGCGCCGACCTCACGGAAGAAAACATCGTCAGACTGGGGATGCACCAATGACCCACATTGCGATTTCCCCGCCGGCCTCCCGGCTGGCTCGCATCCCCGGCGTCGCGGTGGTGCTGGTGGCGCTGACGCTGGCCTTCGCCATCCTGGCGCCGGGCTTTGCCAGCCTGCCCAATCTGTCCAATGTGCTGATGCAGTCCACCATCCTGTTAATGCTCGCCCTGCCCATGACCCTCATCATCATGACCGAGGGCCTGGACCTGTCCATCGGCGCGGTGCTGACCTTGGCCTCCGTGGTCCTGGCCTTGGTGGTCGTGAGCACGGGCTCAATGCTGCTGGGGCTGGGGGCTGGCCTGGCGGTGGGGGTCGCCTTCGGCCTGCTGAACGGGGGGCTGGTCGCCCATCTGGGCATTCCCCCGTTCGTGGCGACCCTCGGCACGCTCGGCGCCGCCCAGGGTCTTGCCTTGATCGTCAGCGACGGGCAAAGCGTGGTGGGCATCCCCCGCGAGGTGCGGATGATCTATTCGGGCACCTTTGGCGGGATCCCCATCCCAGTGCTCATCGCCATCGGGGTCTATCTGGCCTTCCACGGGCTGCTCTACCACACCCGCTTCGGCACCTATATTCCGGCGCTGGGCGGTAATCGCGAGGCCCTGAAGCTGGCCGGCATCCGGGATACGCGGGTACTGGTGGCGGTCTACGCCCTCGGTGGCTTCATGGCCGGATTGGCCGCGCTGCTCCTCACCGCCCGCATGAGCTCGGGCCATCCCACCGCGGCGCTGGGTATGGAGTTCGACGCCATCGCGGCGGTGGCAGTGGGCGGCACCTCGTTCGAACGCGGCAATGGCTGGCTGTTCGGTACGCTCTTGGGTGTGCTGGCGGTGGGCGTGCTGCGCAACGGCCTCAACCTGCTGGCGCTGCCCTCTTCGGTGCAGGTGGCCTGCATCGGTGTCCTCGTCATCTTCGCCTTGTTCATCGATGCGCTGCGGAGCAAGCCATGAGCACCCTGGACGTCCGGCGCCCGGCGCCGACCTTTGCCGTGTCGCAGGATCTGGTGCGGCTCGCCTATCGCCTGCTGGCGGCGGGGCTGATCTGCCTGGTGCTGTCGCTGACCACCGACGCTTTCCTGTCGTTCGCCAACATCATCAATGTGTTACGCCAGGCCAGCTTGCTGTTTTTCATGGCCTCCGGGCTCACCCTGGTGATCCTCACCGGTGGGCTGGACCTCTCCATCGGCGCCAATATCGCCCTCTCCGCCTGCTTGGCTGCCACCGTGATGAAGTCCACTGGCTCTCCCTGGCTCGGCGGGCTGGTGGGGCTCGGAACCGGCGCCGTGGTCGGGCTGGTGAACGGACTGCTGGTGACGCACCTGCGGATCCCGTCCTTCATCGCCACGTACGGCACCATGTGGATCCTGCACGGCCTCACCTATTATTACATGGCCGGCGAGACCATCCATGGCTTCCCGCCGGAGTTCCGCGCGCTGGGGTCCGGCTATCTCTGGGGCGTGCCGGTGCCGGTGCTCCTGATGGGTGTGTTTCTGGCCATCGGCAGCATCTTCACCCAGCGCACCATCTGGGGACAGCAGATCTATGCCATCGGCGCCAATCCGGTGGCGGCGCGCCTATCGGGCATTCCGGTGCAGCGGCGGCTGGTGCTGGTCTATGCGATCTCCGGGGCCATGGCCGGGCTGGCCTCGCTGATCTTCCTTGCGCGGCTGAATTCGGCGGAAGGCGACATCGGCGATAGCCTGACCCTGCCGGCGATCGCGGCGGCGCTGATCGGTGGCGCCTCGCTGTTCGGCGGCGTCGGCACCGTGTCCGGCACGCTGATCGGCGCGCTGATCCTCACCTTGGTGCTGAACGGCATGAACATCCTGGCGGTCAGCGCCAACTGGCAACCGCTGGTCACCGGCGCCATCGTGATTTTCGCCGTGTGGATCGACATCAAGACCGGCGGCCGCACCGGGGAGAAGACCTGATCCTTGCTTTCAGGCCGGCGCCAAGACCGGCCGCGGATTTCCACCAACCAAAACCCAACGGGAGGACCTCATGCCCAACCTGATCGCACGCCGGCCCCATCGCTCCAGGATCGCGCCCCTTCTGCTGGGGGCAGCCGCCATGGCGGCCTTGGCCGGGCCCGCCCGCGCCGATGGCGAGACCATTGCCGTCTTCACCAAGAACCAGACCAATCCCTATTTCCTCGCCGTGCGCATGGGGGCGGATTCCGCGGCCAAGCAATTGGGGGCGAAGGTCATCCATTACATCCCCACCAAGCCGGACAGCATTCCCGAGCAGCTCAGCCAGGTGGAAGACGTGATCGTCAAGAAGCCGGACGCCATCGTGTTCATTCCGGTGGACTACAAGGCCATGGTGCCGGGCGCCGAGAAGATCAATGACGCCAATATCCCGGTGGTGAACGTCACCGACCGCAGCGCCGGCGGCAAGTTTCTCGCCTTCGTCGGGGCGGATGACTACCAGCTCGGACTTGCCACCGGCCGCTATCTCATCAAGGCCATGAACGGCAAGGGCAATGTGGTGATCCTGGAGGGGGTGAAGGGCTCCCTCACCTCCATCGATCGGGTGCGCGGCTTCAATGAAGCGGTCAAGGAAGCGCCCGGCATCAAGCTTTTGTCCTCGCAGCCGGCCAATTATCAGCGCCTCCAGGCGCTTCAGGTCACCGAGAATCTGTTGCAATCCTACCCGCAGATCGACGGCATTCTCGCCGCCAACGATGCCATGGCTACGGGGGCCATCGAGGCCATGGACGGCGCCGGGCGCAAGGCGCTGGTGGTGGGCGTGAACGGCACCAAGGAGGCCATCGACGCCATCAAGGCCGGCAAGATGCTGGCCACCGGTGATTACGGCGGCTTCGATCAGGGCTGCCTTGGCACCCAGACCGCCATCCGCGCCTTGCGCAAGCAGCCCATCAAGACCGAGATCGTGCTGCAGCCGGTGGTGATCGATAAGAGCAACTTCCAGGCTTATGACGTGCCGCTGGAAAGCCGCAGCTGCGCCCCCTACGTGCCGGGCTGACCCCGCGTTTCTAAAAAATCGGGGCTGTCCGCCGGTGGCGGACCGCCCCGCGCTGTTCTGCCGGCTATTGGCTCGCCAACGCCGCCTTGAGGATGGAGAGATCCACATAGCGGTCGGAATCGGTCAGCTGGACCTTGGCCGGGGCATATTGGGACCGCAGGCGGAGCACCGTGAGCAGGCCGTCCCGGTCGATGCGCAGATCGCGGAAGATGCCGGTCTGGGGATCCATCAAGACCGTATAGGCGGTTTCTGCCTGGGGTGTCGCCATGCCCTTCACGCGCGCCACCAGCAGCGCCACGGCCGCGTCCTTATGGGCCGGGTCGGCCAGCCAGGCCACGGAGGCGTGAAAGCCGCGGATGAAGGCTTCCATCTGCGGCCGCATCTTTGCCGCCGTCTCCCGCCGGGTCGCTCCGACGATACCCTGGTAGGCGCCCAAGGTCTGGGTGGCGCGAGCGAGACGGGTGAAGCCCTTGCCTTCGGCCACCAGGTCCAGCGGCGTATTCAGCAGCGTGCCCGCCTGCTCATGCTTCAAGAGCGCCTCGAGCCGCTGTGCGCCGCCGCCCACCTTCACATAGGTCACGTCGCTGTCGGTGAGGCCGTTGCGGGCCAGGATATCCCGCAGCACGAAGGCAAACCCGGTGGTCATGGCGTCCACCGACAAGGTCTTGCCCTTGAGATCGGCAAAGCTCTTCACCTCCGGCACCGCCATGACGCTGAGCATGCCATTGTCCACACCGAACAGCGCGACGAAATCCGCCGGACCGGGCAGGTCGGCTTCTCCTTGGCCTTCGTCATAGGCCACGATGTTGTCCACCGAGGTGAGCGCCAGGTCAAAGCG
The DNA here is from genome assembly GCA_965227945.1 of Azorhizobium sp. GTDB lineage: Bacteria > Pseudomonadota > Alphaproteobacteria > Rhizobiales > Xanthobacteraceae > Azorhizobium. Next base: position 3,285,817 of record CBDDGQ010000006.1, read on the forward strand.
CCCGGCATAGAGGTTCTTGGCCATCTCCACGGAATTGGGGGTGATTTCCAGCACCGGCGCGATGCCCGCTTTGGCGAACAGGCCCATCTCCTGGCCCACCCAGAAGGGCAGGTTGGAGGCGCCAGCAAAGGCCACCACTTTGAACGGCGTGGCGGTCTGGGCCATGGCGGAGCGCCAGGGCGCGGCCCCGAGGGACAAGGCGCCGGTGGCCAGGGATCCAGTGGCCAGGGCTCCGGTGGCGAGGGCCACGTGCCCCAGCATGTCACGGCGGTTGATCATCGGCGTCTCTCCCGGTTTGGGCGCGGGTCGCTGCCGGCGCCTCCTTGTGATGCTTTGGACGGGTCAGCCCGGCGGGCGCGCCGCATCGGCGCGGGCATAGAGGGCCTGGGCGCGATCCTTGAGCTCGGCCACCGCGCGGGCGGGGTCGCGGCCCACCAACACCCCACCGCGCTTCACCACCTCGCCATCCACCAGCACGGTGTCCACGTCCGCCGGGCTGGCCTGAAGGACCACGGCGCCTATGGCATCGTTCAAGGGAGCGGTGCCCAGCCGATCGGCGCGGATCAAGGTGAGGTCGGCTTTCTTGCCGACGGTGATGGAGCCTACATCCTTGTCGATTCCGAGCAGACGCGCCCCGTCGATGGTGGCGGCGGAGAGGGCCTGCCGGGTGGTCAGGCTCACCTTGGCCAGGGGCGTCCCGGCGCGGGCGGCGGCCAGATTGTCCGCCAGGCGCTGTGCGGCGATCATCGTGCGCATCTGCGAGAACATGTCACCGCCCACCCCGGTGACCACGTCCACCCCGAGGCCCGGCATCATGCCGGCGGCGCGGGCGCGGCCGGTGGCAGGCTGGCCGTGGCCCATCATCATCTCGACTTCTGGGGTCACCGCGATGCCGGCCCCCTGCTGGGCGACGATGGCATATTCATCGGCATCCAGGTCATTGGCATGCACCAGGATCGCGCCGGGCCCCACCACCCCCTTGGCGGCGAGGTCGGCGACCCCGCGGCGCTGCCGGGCCGAGTAGAGCTGCACCCCCACATGGAACTGGTAGAGCAGGCCCAAGGAGCGGGCGAAACGGAAGTCGTCCTCCGCCTCGGCCATGGGCGAGGTGTCCGGCCCCCGCAGCGCCAGGGCGAGACGCACGCGGGCGGTGTCGGAGGCGAGCGGGCCTTTGCGGAGCCGCTCCACATCGGCGCGGATGGCGGTGCCGCCCTGCGCGGGGCCAGTGACCCCATAGCCGAAGAAGGCGCGGATGCCGGAGCGCTGCATGGCATCCACGATGGCGTCCGCATGGGCCGGGGTCAGGGCCTCGCGACACCAGTCGAAGACGGTGGTGGTGCCGCCATTGAGCTGTTCCAGCGCGCCGGCATAGTCGCTGGCGGCCAGATCCTCGGGCCGGATGTGGCGCGTGTATTTGGCGACGATGAGCTTGAAATATTCATCCAGCGTGGCATCCCCGGCCAGCCCGCGCAGGATCGCCTGGGCGAGGTGGATGTGGCTGTTGATGAAGCCGGGCACCAGGATGCAGTCGTCCGCCGCGATCACCTCCGCCTCCGCCGGCATGGCCGCGCCGCCGGGGGCGACCGCCAGGATGCGGCCGTCCTGCACCAGCACATCCCCGACCACCGGCACGGCATCGGCGCTGTCCATGGTGACGAGGGTGGCCCCGCGGATCAGCAGCGGGCGGCCCGCCGGGCGGCGCGCGGCGCCGTCGGGCGCGGGAGTTTGCGCCCCGGCCGTCGCCGCCAGCAGCGAAAAGCCAGCGCCAGCGATCAGGGCGCGTCGATCCAAATCGAAGCTCATGGACGTCTCCCCCTTGTTATGGTTCGGTTTTTGGCCTCAGCCGCGCTGCATGCCCCAGCGGCGCACGGTGCGGGTCTCGATGGCGCGGAAGATCACCCCTTCCACGAACAGCCCCACCGCCATCACCGTGAGCAGGCCGGCGAACACGGCGGCGGTGTCGAGGGTGTTGCGGTTCTCGAAAATGTACCAGCCGAGGCCGCCCTGGCCGGAGGAGACGCCGAACACCAGTTCGGCGGCGATCAGCGTGCGCCAGGCAAAGGCCCAGCCGATTTTCAGCCCCGCCAGGATGGCCGGAAAGGCAGCGGGGATCAGGATCTTGCGCACGAAGCGGAAGCCCGTGAGGCCAAACGTCCGGCCGGCCATGCGCAAGGTCTCGGACACCGAGAGAAAGCCCGAATGCATGTTCAGCGCCACCGCCCACAGCACCGAATGGATGATCACGAAGACCAGCGAGGGGCGCCCGAGGCCGAACCAGAGCAGGGCCAGAGGCAGCAGCGCGATGGCCGGCAGCGGGTTGAACATGGCGGTCAGCGTGGACAGAAGGTCGGTGCCGAGCCGCGTGGTCACCGCCAGGCTGGTGAAGACCGAGGCCAGCACCAGGCCGATGCCATAGCCCATCAGCAAAGTCTGCAAGGTCACCCACAGGCGCTGGGGGATGATGCCGGAGGCAATGCCTTCCCACAGCGCCTCCAGCGTGGCGGTGAAGGTGGGGAAGGACAGGGGATTGTTCAGCCAGCGGGCATAGAGCTCCCACACCAATGCGATGGCGATCAGGATCAGCGCCCGCCGCACCCCGCCATGATTGGCCAGGCGCTCAATCAGCGACAGGGGCTTGGCGACATCGCCCAGCCCCACCGGCGCGGTGACCGCATATTCGCCTTCCGTGCGGATGGGCGGCGACAGCTTCACGGTGCGCTCGGTGATGGTGATTTCGGTCATGGAGACCGTGGCGTCGCTCATGACATGCATCCTCAATGGCCGACCGATGTATCTTCGAACAGCATCTGGGAGATGCGGCGGGTGAGCACCTGGAACTCCGGGCCATCCTGATGGCGCACATCCAGATGGTGGCAGTTCAGTTCCGCCCGCACCTGTCCCGGATGGGGCGAGAGCACCACCACCCGGGAGCCGACGAGCACCGCTTCCTCGATGGAATGGGTGACGAAGATCAGCGTGAAGCGCACGTCGTCCCACAATTGCAGCAGCTCTTCCTGCATCTTGCGGCGTGTGAGGGCGTCGAGGGCCGCATAGGGCTCGTCCATGAGCAGCACGTCGGGGCGCATGGCCATGGCGCGGGCGATGGCTACGCGCTGCTTCATGCCGCCGGAGAGCATGTGCGGATAGGCATCGGTGAATTTGGTGAGGTTCACCTTGGCGATGGCATCCATGGCCCGGGCGTGCGCCTCCGCCCGCGGCACCCGGTTCTCCACCATGGGGAAGGCCACATTGTCATGCACGCTCTTCCAGGGCAGCAGCTGATCGAATTCCTGGAACACCATCATGCGATCAGGGCCGGGGCCGGTGACCTCCTTGCCCTTCAGGGTGATGCGACCCTCCACCGGCTTGATGAAGCCGGCGATGGCCTTCAGCAAGGTGGACTTGCCGCAGCCCGACGGCCCCAGCAGCACCAGCCGGTCCGCCGGGTGGATGTCGAATCCCACCTTGTAGGTGGCGGTGACCAGATGGTCCGGTGTCTTGTACTGCAGCGTGACGCCATCCACCGTCAGCACCGGCGTGGAAGCCGGCCGCGCGGCGGCGTCTTGGCTCGCGGCAAGGGGCGGCTTGCGTTGAACGAGGGCCATGGTTTCCTCCTGGAAGCGCGGGCGGCGCTTGAAACAACGGCGGCCGCTCTTCCGGCGGCGCGCCGTTCGGTAAGCGAGGGGTCAGTTGCTCGCGGTCGTCTGGATCGGGGCCAGGAACACGTCTTTGAACGAGGCCGGGACGGTCTTCAGAACGCCGATGCGGTTCATGAAATCCGCGGTCGCCTTCACGCCATAGACCGCCACGCCGAAATCATCCGGCATGGCTTTGAGCATGGCTTCCACCTTGTCCACGTCGAGGATCTTGGAGGGTTCCACCTTCAAATAGATCTCGGCCGCCTTGCGCGGGTTGTCGCGGATGAAGTCGGACGCCTGCTTCAGCGCCGCCACCATGATGGCCGGCATCTTGGGATTGGCGTCGATATAGCGCTTGGTGGCGCCGAGCACGAGGAAGGACGAGCGTCCGCCGAAGGCCGCTTCGGAGGTGGTCACCACCTGGGCCTTGCCGCTCGCCAGCGCGATCTGGGTGAAGGGCGGGGTGGAGAAATAGGCCTTCACCTCGGTGGAGCCGGACAGCATGGCGTTGAGGGCCTCAGGATGCGGCAGGGCCACCACCTGGGGCTTCAGCTTGTCCTGCTGGCCCGGGCCGAAGGCCTTTTCGGACACCATCTGCAGCGCATACATCTGCGGAGAGACCAGGGCGGGCATGGCGATCTTGTCGGTGGGGGCAAAATCCGCCAGCGACTTCACCTCCGGCTTGTTGGTCACCAGCACCAGCGGCGAGGAATTCACCCCGGCAATGCCGAAGATCTGCTGCGGGGTGTTCTTGGCCTTGTCCCAGGCGATCAGCATGGCGGCAACACCATAGACGCCCATGTCCACGGAGCCGGACAAGATGGCGTCCTGCATGGCGGAGGAGCCCGAGAAGCGCTGGTAGGACGTGGTGATTTCGAGGCCGGCCGCCTTGGCCTGGCTTTCCACCATCTTCATGTCGTCGGCCACGAACATGGGCAGGAAGCCGATGCCGAAGCCGATGCCGATCTTCACCTGGGCCTGGGCCATGGCCGGAACGGCAGCGGCCAGCATCAGCGCGAGGGGGACGGCGCGCGTGAGCGTCTTGAACATGGCAGTTCTCCCGGACGTCTATTGGTTGCGCCGTTGGCGTGCGGCGGTCTGGCAAAAAAAGACCTTAAGTCTTCCGGTTGGTCAGAAGTAAAAAACGTCGTCTCGTAACGATCAAGGGTTGGCCGCGGCAGCGGGTGGCAGCGGCATGGCCAGCACCACGATCACCGGCCGGTTGGTCTTGTTTTTCAGCGCCCGTGGTTCGTTGGGGGCGATGCGGCAGCTGTCCAGCGGGTTGAGCTGGGTCTCGCCATCGGGGGTCTCGACGGTCAGCTGACCTTCGATCACCAGATAGATCTTCTCCAGCGGCGAAGCGCTGGAGGTGATGTAGCCGCCCGGCAGGATCTGCGACATGCCCATCCACAAGGTGTCGCTAGGGCCGGCCTCCCGGCCCTGCAGATAGAGGCAGCGCATGTCGTGATGCTCGGCGGGGAAATAGGCCGGCGCATCGGCAAGTCGGGTGAGGTGCATCTCACGCCTCCGAGGGCTTGAGAACGACGCGGTCGCGGGCCGAGCCCATCACCGCCACATAGGCCTCTTTGGCCGCCTCCAGCGGATAGACCGCATGGGGGAGCACCGGGAAGGGCTTGAGATGGCCGCTGGCAAAGCCCGGCACGATTTCGCGCAGCACTGCGCCGGTGGCCGGCGAGGACAATGCCAAGGTGTCGATGCCCACATAGGTGTGCCGGCCGCGATAGAATTCGAACACGTTGAACTGGACGATCTTGTCCACCGCCGCGATCAAGATCTGCCGTCCCATGAGCGCAAGGGACTTGTGGGCATCCTGGAAATAGGGATCGCCGACGGTGTTGAAGACGATGTCGGCACCATGCCCGCCGGTGAGGCGGCGCACCTCGGCGGCCACATCGCCGGCGGCGGCATTCACCACTTCCACCGGCGCGGAGGCATGGCCCGCATAGGCCTCGTCCTTGCGCACCACGCCGATGACCCGGGCGCCGAGCCAGGTGGCGATCTGCGTCGCTGCCTGTCCCACCTTGCCATTGAGCCCCATCACCAGCACCACGTCGCCGGCCTTCGGCAAGCCGGCGCGACGGTAGCCCTCGATGGCGGTGACGAAGGGCACGCCGATGCCCGCCGCCTCCAAGGCGGAAATGTTGGCTGGACGCTCCACCAGCGCCGCCGCCTCCACCACCAGGTGGGAGGCATGAGTGCCGTCGCGCCGGATGCCGAGATCCCCGGAGGAGCCGAACACCTCGCGGCCGATCCATTCCGCGGGGCCGTCGATCACCAGGCCCGCATAGTCGCGGCCCGGCGTGCGGGGGAAGATGGCGTAGGGCATCATGCCGATGGCCGCCTTCACGTCGGACGGGTTTACCCCCGCCGCGGCGATCTTGACGATCACATCATCGGGGCCTCGGCGCGACAGGCAGAGACGTTCGATCTGCGGGGCAATGGCGGCGGGACTGTCCGCCTTCGCGGCAAGGCGCAGACAGCGCGCTTCAACAGCTTCGGTGCCGATTTCAACGGTGGGTGACAAAGCGGTCATCGCCTGATCCTTCACGCCAATTACGCCGCATCCGCCAGCCGGGTCGGCAGGCCGAGCATCTCTCTTGCGTCCCGAGGAGTGGCGATTTGCGCCCCCAGGTCCTGCGCCATGCGCCGGGCCTTCTCCACCATGGCCGCGTTGGAGGGCGCCAGTTCGCCCTTCGACAGATAGACCCCATCCTCCAGGCCCACCCGCATGTGGCCGCCTGCCAGATAGGATTGCGCTGCCATCTGGAAGGCGGTGCGGCCGACGCCGATGGCGGTGAAATGCGCATCCGGGGGCAACAGCCCGCGCGCATAGAGCACCGTCTCCGGGCTCGGCTGGAAGCCGTAGCGCACCCCCATGACGAAGGAGCACAAGAGCGTCCCGTCGAGGGTGCCGTCGTCCAGCAAGGCGTGCATCAAAGCGATGTCACCGGAATCGAACAATTCGATCTCCGGCATCACCCCCGCCTCGCGGATCACCTTGGCCATGCGGCGCACGTTGCCAGGCGTGTTGATGACCACCTGGGCCCCGGAATTCATGGTGTTGAGGTCCAGGGTGCAGATGTCTGGCTTCAAGGCCGCCACATGAGTGACCCGCTGCTCCGGCACCATCAGCGTGGTGCCCGGCGCCGCCACCTTCGGATCGTCCGGGGAGGGCACGAAGCGCCCGCCGGGGCCGGTGGTGAGGTTGAGGATGAGTTGGGGATTTCGCGCGCGGATGCGCTCCACCACGTCGCGATAATAGTCCAGCTCCATGGACGGCGCGCCGGTCTTGGGATCGCGCACATGGATGTGGACGATGGCCGCGCCGGCCTCGGCGGCCCCCAGGCAGGCGTCGGCAATCTCCTGCGGGGTGATCGGCAGGTGCGGGGTCTGATCCGGCGTGGTCAGATTGCCGGTGACCGCGCAGGTGATGAAGATCTTGTCGCGGGGCGTGTGCGGGAGACGGCTCACAGCGCGCGTCCTCCATCCACCACCAGGACAGTGCCGGTGGAAAATCCAAGATGGGTGGCGCAGGCGAGGATGGCGGCGGCCACGTCGTCCGCGGTGGCGATGCGTTTGAGAGGAATGGTGGCGGAGACCTTGGCGTTGAAGTCCGGCCCGCGCCCCGGCACGAAGCCGGTATCCACCACGCCGGGAGACACCGCCAGCACCCGCACCTCCGGCGCCAGCGCCCGCGCCAGCGATTTGGTCATCACGTCGATGCCGGCCTTCACCGCGCAATAGGCGATGCTGGAGCCCACGCCATTGGTGCCGGCGATGGAGGAGAGCGAGACAATGAGCCCGTCGCCGGAGGCCTTCAGCAGCGGCGCGAAGGTGCGCACCGTGGCAAACTGGCCGCGCCAATTGACCTGGAACATGCGGTCGATCAGGTCGTCGTCCAGCGCCTCGAGGTCGCCATGGGGCACCGGCTTGGTGAAGCCGGCGCTGTTGATCAGGATGTCCAGACGGCCATAGCGCGCCGTGACGGCCTCCCGCAGCGCCAGAAGGGTCGCGGTGTCGCCCACGTCGGCCGGGAAGGCGGCATGCCCCTCGCCCGGTAGGTCTGCCACCAGCGCTTGCGCGGCCGCGGCCCTGCCGGCGTCCGGACGATGCGTGATGGCGACCTTTGCGCCATTGGCCGCGAACATCTGCGCCGCCGCCGCCCCGATGCCGCCGGCCCCACCGACGATCAGGACCACCTTGCCGGCGATGGAAAGAGGATAAGTCATCGACGGCTCACTTGATGGGCGGGAAGGGGAGCTTGGCGATGCCCGGCTCCATGACGAAGGTATAGTCCAGCGTGTACCAGGGGCCGTCCACGTCCGCCGCCGGCGCCGGGCCCGTGTCATGGCGCTGATAATGGCCGATCAGGTGGCGGGTGACGCCGAACACGACATCGCTGTCCAGGCGCTCGTCATCGTCCACGAATACCTGGGTCACCAGGGTCTTGAAGCCTTCGCGGAAACCCAGGAAATGGATGTGCGCCGGTCTATAGGGGTGGCGCACCTGGGCGCGCAGAAGGTCCCCCACGGGGCCCTCCGTGGGCACCGGATAACCGGCCGGCTTCACCGAGCGGAACGAGAAATGGCCGTCCGCATCGGTGAAGAACTTGCCGCGCAAATTCATGTCCACCTGCTCAGGGTCCTGGTTCTCATAATAGCCCACCGGGGAGGCGTGCCAGACGTCCATCTCGACCCCGGGGATCGGCGCGCCGGTAGGGTCCAGGACGCGGCAATTGACAAACAACGGCGCACCCGGCGTGGCGCAGCGCACGATGGAGCCGCCATTCTCCGTGGTCGGCGAATACATGCGCCAGAACGGCCCCAGCAAAGCGGAGGCGGTCTCGGTGGCCCCGGCATTGCCGTTATTGAGCAGGCAGACAAGGGTGGAGAAGCCCAGCACGTCCGCCAGCAGGATGCCTTCGTTATGGCGATCGTTGGTGGCTTGCCCGACGCGGTTCAGGAACGCGATGGCGAGGTCATATTCGTCCTCGGTGAGGGTCACCTCGCGCGCGAAGGCGTGCAGATGGCGCACCAGAGATTCCATCACCGTCTGCAGCCGGTCCGATGGGGCGCCCGCCATGGCGCTGAGCACCACGCCGGTCAGATCCTCTTCCCGTTCGATGATGCCCGATCGCACGGGGGCGACCACCGCAAGGCGTGCGGCATCCATCATGGCGTCCTCCCTAAGATTGTTTTTTACAATCGATTGCAGACAGGCTCTACAATCGATTGCAGCTTGTCAATCTCAATGTGGCAGGCCAGGGTCGTGATGAAGGCGCAAAGTTCGGCACCGGCAACCGGCAGGTGGCACTGTTGCGGTGACGAACGGCAGGACAAGAGACGGCAGGCGGAATGGCTTCTTCACCCCCCATCACCTTGAAGCGTCTGGCTGACGTGACGGGCGTGCATCCCTCCACGGTCTCGCGGGCGCTCAACGAGAGCACCCGGCATCTGGTGGCGGAAGATGTCGCGGCGCGGATCCTTGCCGCGGCGCAGGCGCTTGGCTATCGGCCGAACCGGCTGGCCGCCAGCCTGCGCACCGGGCGCTCCCGCCTGATCGGGGTGATCCTGCCGGATCTTGCCAATCCAGTGTTCTCGCCCATCCTGGGGGGCATCACGGAGGTGCTGGCGGCGGCGGGCTATTCGCCGGTGGTGGCGGATGCAGGCGACGATATTTCGCTTCAAACCTCGTTCGTGGACAATCTCATCAACCATCAGGTGGACGGGCTGATTCTGGCGACCGTGACCCGCGAGGATGGGGTGGTGAGCCATTGCCTGGCGCGCGGGGTGCCGGTGGTGCTGGTCAATCGCTTCGAGCAGCGGGGCCGGGTGTCGGCGGTGGTCTCGGACGACGCGGCGGGCATGTGTCTGGCGGTCGATCACATGGTCGCGATGGGGCACCGGGCGATCGGCCATGTGGCGGGACCGCATCATCTGTCGACCGGCGAACTGCGCCAGCGCGGCTATGCCGCCGCCATGGCGCGCCACGGCCTGCCGGTGCATGTGGCGGAAGCCGAGCGCTATGCCCGCGAGGCCGGCGTCGCGCCCGCGTTGCACCTGCTGGACCGGGTGCCCGGCCTGACCGCCATCGTCGCCGCCAACGATCTGTTGGCGCTTGGCGTCTACGACGCCTTGCACAGCCGGGGCCTGTCCTGCCCGGCCGATGTTTCGGTGGTGGGTCACAACGACATGCCGCTGGTGGATCTGGTGGCCCCCCCGCTCACCACGGTGCGCATCGGCCATCGCGACATGGGGCGGGAGGCCGCGCGGCTGCTGCTGGAGGAAATCGCCGACGGCGCCGAGGTGCGCCGACGCATCGTCCTGCCGCCGGAGCTTGTCACCCGGGCGTCCACCGCCGCCACCGCGGCCGTCCCGCTCTCCCCGCGCACCATCAGGCCGGCGAAGACCCGCACCGGCAAGGCGCGGGCCGTGCCGGTGGTCGAGGTCTGATCGCCTGCGCCGGTTCAGGCGCCGGGGCGGAGCATTTGGAACATGATGTCCGGGCTGATCTGCGCATAGCCGCCCGGCCCCCCGGCCCGCAGGATGGGGAAGGCCTCGGCGGTCTGGTAGATGCCGTCCTTCAGCAGGCGGGGGTCGATATGTACCCCCACCACTTCGCCGAGCACCAGCCAAGCCTCAGTCGGGGTCCCGTCCGCTCCCTGCAGCCGGATCAGCTGCGAGAGCTTGCATTCGAAGGACACCGGGCTTTCCGCGACACGCGGGGCGGCAATGATCCGGCTGGCGACTGGGGTCAGGCCGGCAAGGGCAAATTCATCCACCTCGGGCGGGACTGCGGCGCAGGTGGCATTCATCGCCTCCGCCAGATCGCGGGTGGCGAGGTTCCAGCCGAACTCCCCGGTGCGCTCGATGTTGGCCACCGAATCCTTCCAGGAGGTGCTGGAGAAGCCGATGATCGGCGGACGGTAGTTGAAGCCGTTGAAGAAGCTGTAGGGCGCCAGGTTCAGCACGCCGTCCGGCGCCCGCGACGAGATCCAGCCGATGGGCCGGGGACCCACAATGGCGTTGAACGGATCATGGGGCAGGCCATGGCCCTTGGCGGGCTCGTAGAAATAGGGGTGATCCACAGGGAACCTCGCGCGTCTGGGATGACCTTCGACATACCCCCGGCTGCGTTGCAGGGGAAGGACGCGACACGACGGGCCCTCGTGCCCCAAGGCGCAACCGTTCCGGACAAAAGGCATGCGCTTGGGACAAGACCGCAGCGCCGCACAGGCTCTAGCCTGCCACCCATGCAGCGACGTTCAGGTGTGCAGGCCCTCAAAGTCTCTGGCCGGTTTGGCCCTCCCAGGCGGAGTGCCGATCGCCAAAGGGTCTGCGGCCGAGCCGGTCGCCTGCCGCGGCGCGACGGCGGTCCGGATGGGTCCGTTCCGCGAGTGGCCACGCCATGAAGCTCTACCTCGCTTCTCTCGGCGCAGGCATCCTGGTGGGCGTTCTCTATGCCCTCATGGGCGTGCGCTCGCCGGCACCACCGGTGATCGCCCTTCTGGGCCTGCTGGGCATGCTGGTCGGGGAGCAGATCCCCGGTGCGGTCCGCCAGGCACTGAATGGCCACTGGCCCACCTGGACCTTTGCCGCCGCCGCCAAAGATCTGCCCATGGGCGCGGCTCCTGCCCGCCCCTCCAGCGCCCCCGACGGTGAGGGACAACGCGATGGCCCTCCCGCCGGGGCGCCCTGATCTCCCTTCCCGGAAAGGCGAACGTGATGACGGATCTCACCCGACGCGACCTCACCCTTGGCACCGCTGCGATGACGGCGTCCACCCTGTTCGGTCGCAGCGCGGCCGGTCAAACACCTGCCCCGGAAGGATCGAAGATGACGGCCGACATGATCTTGGTGAACGGACGCATCACCACCCTGGATCGCTCCAATCCCGCGCCTGCGGCGGTGGCCATCAGCGGCGGTCGGTTCACGGCCGTGGGCGATGAGCGGGACATCCGCGCCCTGGCGGGACCGCAGACGCAGGTCATCGATCTCAAGGGGCGTCGCGCCATCCCCGGGCTGATCGACAGCCACATGCACATCATCCGTGGCGGCCTGAACTACAATATGGAGCTGCGCTGGGACGGGGTGTTTTCCCTGGCCGATGCCATGCGCATGCTCAAGCAGCAGGTGGATCGCACGCCGGCGCCGCAATGGGTGCGGGTGGTGGGCGGCTTCACCGAGCAGCAATTCGCCGAGAAGCGCCTGCCCACCATCGACGAGCTGAATGCGGTCGCTCCCGACACGCCGGTCTTTATTCTGCATCTCTATGATCGGGCGCTGCTGAACGGGGCGGCCCTGCGGGTGGTGGGCTACACTAAGGACACGCCGAACCCGCCGGGCGGCGAGATCGTCAAGGATGCCGCCGGCAATCCCACCGGGCTCCTTCTGGCGCGACCGAACGCCACCGTTCTCTATGCCACGCTGGCCAAGGGGCCCAAGCTGCCGGCGGAATATCAGAAGAATTCGACCCGCCATTTCATGCGCGAGGTGAATCGCCTGGGCGTCACCGGTGTGATCGATGCGGGCGGCGGCTTCCAGAACTATCCAGATGACTATGCGATCATCGAGGAACTGCACAAGGAGGGCCAGCTCACGGTCCGCATCGCCTACAATCTGTTCACCCAGAAGCCCAAGGAAGAACTGGCGGATTTCACCGGCTGGTCCAAACAGGTGAAGCCGGGGCAGGGGGACGACCTTTATCGCAACAATGGCGCCGGCGAGATGCTGGTCTATAGCGCGGCGGATTTCGAGGACTTCCGGGTCGAGCGGCCTGAGATGCCGGCCAACATGGAGACCGACCTGGAGCCGGTGATCCGTCTCCTGGCCGAGAACCGCTGGCCCTGGCGCCTGCACGCCACCTATAACGAGACCATCGATCGCGCCCTCAACGTGTTCGAGAAGGTGAACCAGGAGATCCCGTTCGCGGGGCTCAATTTCATCTTCGACCATGCAGAGACCATCACCGACCGCAACATCGATCGCATCGCCGCGCTGGGCGGCGGCATCGCGGTGCAGCACCGGATGGCGTACCAAGGCGAATATTTCGTCGAGCGCTACGGCGCCCGCGCTGCCGAGCGCACTCCGCCGGTGCGGCGGATGCTGGACAAGGGCGTGAAGGTGGGCGCCGGCACCGATGCCACCCGCGTTGCCTCCTATAACCCCTGGGTCTCCCTGTCCTGGCTGGTGACCGGCAAGACGCTGGGCGGCCTGTCGCTCTATCCCGCCGCCAATCTGGTGGACCGCGAGACGGCGCTGGGCCTGTGGACCCATGCCAACACCTGGTTCTCCACCGAGGAAGGAAAGAAGGGGCAGATCAAGGTCGGCCAGCTGGCGGACCTAGCGGTGCTCTCGGACGACTATTTCGCGGTGGACGGTGATCGCATCAAGGACGTCACGTCCGTGCTCACCGTGCTGGGGGGCAACGTCGTGCATGGCGACGGCGACTTCAAAGGCCTCGCCCCCGACTTGCCGGCGCCCATGCCCGACTGGTCGCCGGTGGGCACCTTCGGCGGCTATCAGAAGCGGGCCGAGGCCTCCAGCGAGAGCAAATATGCCATGGCGGCAGCCTGCGGCTGCGCCAGTTCCTGCGGCGTCCATGGCCATGCCCACGCCGCCGCCTGGACGGCCGATGCGCCGACCTCGGACACCGGCTTCTGGGGCGCCCTCGGTTGCTCCTGCTGGGCGTTCTGACATGGCGCAGAGCGAGCGGCCCCCTGCCGCGCAGGGTGCTGGAGCGGCGTCGGTTCTGGATCGGCTCGCGGCGCTCTATGCGGTGCCGGTGGTGCAGTGGCTGGCGTTGCTGGCGCTCTGTGCCGCCTATCTGCAGGGCGGGCTGGTGAAGCTGATGGATTTTCCGGGCGCGGTGGCCGAGATGGTGCATTTCGGCGTGTCGCCGCCAGCGCCCATGGCGGCGGCCATCATCGCCCTGGAACTGGGCGGGTCGGTGCTGATCCTCACCGGCGTCTATCGATGGGCCGGTGCGTTGGGGCTGGCTGGCTTCACCTTCCTGGCCAATTTCCTCGCCAACCGGTTCTGGGAGGTGGCGCCGCCGGCACAGATGATGGTCGCCAACGGCTTCTTCGAGCATATCAGCCTGGTGGGCGGCTTCCTGCTGGTGGCCTGGCACGATCTCCGCCGCCGCGTCCCATAAAGGCGTCCGGAGGGCGCGGCCGGTGCGGCGCGCCCTCCGGCTCTGCCGCGCCCGGCCAGCACGTCGGGCGCGTTACGTCAGGCTGAAGCAGATCGCGCCGGATCAGCCCGCCGCAAATCCGCCCGTGGTGCGGGTGGCCCATCCGGTCATGCGCCGTTCGATCGCCACGGCGATGACATACATGCCAATGCCCATGGCGCCGGTGGTGAGCAGGCCGGCGAAGGCCAGCGGCACCTCGAAGCGCGAGGAGGCCACCAGCATGAGGTGGCCGATGCCCTCGTCGGAGGCCACCGTCTCCGCCAGGATGGAGCCGACGAAGGCAACGGAAATGGCGATCTTCAGCGAGGCGAAGAAATAGGGCATCGCCCGCGGCAACCCCACCTTCATGACGATCTGGCGCTGCTTGGCGCCCAGCGCCCGCAACACGTCCTTCAACTCCGGCTCCACGGTGGCGATGCCGGTGGCCACATTCACCATGATGGGGAAGAAGGAGATCAGAAACGCGGTGATGATGGCCGGCGTCACCCCGATTCCGAACCAGATCACCAGGATCGGCACCACCGCCACCTTCGGAATGGAGTTGAAGCCGATCAGCGCCGGGTAGAAGGCGTCATACATCACCGGCGAGGAGCCGATGACGGTGCCCGAGACCAGCCCGAACACCACCGCGCAGGCGAAGCCGATGATGGTGGTGAAGAAGGTGTGCCAGGCGGCCTGGAGGATGGGGCCACGCCATTCCCAGCCGGAGGCGAAGATGGCGCTCGGCGCCGGCAGCACGAAGGACTGCACCTGGAAAGCCCGCACGGCCACTTCCCAGACCAGGAAAAAGCCGACGATCACCAGCGCCGGCAACAGCCGGCGCACCACCCTGCGCTGTTGCAGCAGGGGCTTGCGGCGCTTGCGGATCGGCGCCCCTGGAATTTGGGTACGGGACACCGGGGTGCCGGCAAGCGGGGTGCCGGGGAGCGGGGTGCCGGGGAGCGGCGTCTGGGGGGCTTGGGTCATGCTCACGGGGCGCTCCTAAGCGGCTTTTCGGACCGCAGAGATGTGGTCGCGCAGCGTCTGGATGAGGGCGATGGCCTCGGGCTCGAAGGTGGATTGCAGGGTGCGGGGGCGGGGCAGCGGCACCTCATAATCGGCGATGATGCGGCCGGGGCGGGCGCTCATCACCAGCACGCGATCCGCCAGGAACACCGCCTCGCGCAGATCGTGGGTGACCAGGATCACCGTGGGCTTGCGGGCCAGCCACAGCTCCTGCAATGCCAGCCACAATTCTTCGCGGGTGAACATGTCCAGGGCGCCGAAGGGCTCGTCCAGCATCAGCAGTTCGGGATCATGGATCAGCGCCCGGCACAGCGAAGCGCGCTGCTGCATGCCGCCGGACAATTGCCACGGGAATTTGGTCTCGAATTCCGCCAGGCCCACCAGCTTCAGCAGGTCGCGGACCTTGGCCTGATAGTCCTTATATTCCCGCCGCAGCTTGCGGGCATGCGGCTGGGCGATCTCCAGCGGCAGCATGATGTTGTCCATGGTGGTGCGCCACGGCAGCAGGCTGGCATTCTGGAATGCCATGCCGATGAAGCTGAGCGGCTCGGTGACCTCCTGGTCCCGGACGATCACCGTGCCCTCATTGGCGGGCCACAGGCCGGTGACCACCTTCATCAGTGTGGACTTGCCACAGCCGGAGGGGCCCACCACCGCGACGAACTCACCTTGTTGAACCTGGAGGCTGAGGTCCTGCAGCGCCACCGTGCCGTCATCTTCGCCGCCATAGCGAAGCTCGACGCGGTCCAGATCGACGAATTTGCTCAAAAGGTCCTCCTAGCGCCCGTAGCCCCGTAGGGTGGGCATCGAAACCACACATCCGCTGTTGCAAAGGCGATGCCGCGGGCGCCAAGCCCGGGCGTGATGAGCCGCCGCGCACCGGGCGCGGCGGCTCGGCGGGCTCAGCCCTTCACCAGCACCGACTTGTCGAGCATGGCGTGTACCCCTTTGATGTTGTTCACCGTCTGCGTGACGTGCAGATCGCAGGCAAAGCTGCACAAGGCATAGGCTTCGCTCTCCGGAATGCCTGTCTTTGCGACGATCCAGGAGATCATTTCGCGCAGGGCCTGTTTGGCGGCATCGTCCAGATCCGCATCGAGGCCGAACGCGATCAGCTTCTCCGGCGTTTCCGCCCGCGGCATGGTCCAGCTCAGATCCTTGCGCACGGTGAACTGGAAGGTGCCGGTGAGCGAGGTCTCGATGGCGGTGCCGTCCACTTCGCCGTCGCCTTGGGCGGCGTGGCCGTCACCGGTGGAGAACAGGGCGCCCGTGTTCCAGACCGGCAGGTAGATGGTGCTGCCGGCAGTCAGGGCCTTGCAGTCCAGATTGCCGCCAAACTCCCGCGGTTCCTTGGAATTCTGCCGTCCGAAGTCCAGCTTGGGCGCCACCGCCAGTTGGCCGAAGAACGGGGCCATGGGCACTTCCAGGCCCGAGGGCAGGATGGCCTTGCGCCGCTCCAGGTCCAGTTCCAGCAGCAGGAGCTGGAAGAAGGGAAAGTCCTCCGGCAGCGTCCCCATATAGCCGCGGAAGACGTTCCAGCCCCAGTTCTGGCGTACCTGGATGTCCTGGATCTTCACTTCCAGCACGTCGCCGATCTCGGCGCCTTCCACAAAGATGGGGCCGGTGAAGATGTGATTCCCGGAGCCCTTCTTCACCTTGGCGAAGATGTCGAGCAGGTCGGGGAGAATGGTGAAGCCGCGTTCGGGCGCGGGCATCCAGTCCGGATGTCCGGACACGCAGTCGATGGTGACCGTGTCGCCCGAGGCGACCGTGAGCACCGGCGGCAAGGCCGCATCCAGAAAGCCCCAATGGACGGTATCTGGGGTGGAGGGCAGGTGATGATGCTTGGTCATGGCGCCCTCAGCTGCCGAGGATCGTGCCGGCCGGCAGGCCCTGGCAATAGGTGGCGACGTCACCGGCGCGCGTGTACCAGACCTGATCCTTGCGCTTGTGCTCGGCGCAATGCTTCAGCGCCTGGCGCAGCGGCCGCAGACGGAACGGCTGGCCCAGGATGAAACCGTGTAGCGAGATCGCCATCACCAAGGGGTGACGGTCGGACTGCTCCACCATCTCCTCGAACTGGTCGACGATCATGTCAGCGAATTCGCGGCCGGAATGGTCGCGGCCCACCAGCGTGCCGGCGTCGTTCAGCTCCAGCGGGTAGGGCACGGAGAGGAGGGGCCCGGAGCGGGTGCGCATCCATACCGGCTGGTCGTCCATCGGCCAGTCCAGCAGATGGGTGTAGCCGGCTTCCTTCAGCAGGTCGGGGGTGACGCTGGATTCGTTGGCGCCGGGTCCCATCCAGCCGGTGGGGCGTACGCCCACGTGCTTCTCGATGATCTCGGTGACCTCCTGGATCACCCGCGCCTCATCATGCTCCCAGAACGGCTTGAGATATTCCGCATTGGTGCGGCCGTGGCCGAGCACATCATCGCCGCGCTCTTTGATCTTCTCGATGATCTCGGGATAGAGGGAGCAGACGCTGGAATTCAGCAGGATCGAGGCGGGCAGCTTCAGTTCGTCCAGGATCTCGAACAGCCGCCACACGCCGATGCGGTTGCCGTAGTCGCGCCAGGCATAATTGCGCTGGGTCTGTCCGCCGCCCTTGACGGTGGGATCCATGCCCATGCCGGCGCCAAAGGCGAAATGCTCGATGTTGATGGCGACATAGAAGGCGAGGCGCTTGCCCTCCGGCCAGGAGAAGTCCTTGCGGCCCGGCAGGGGCGAGTAGTCGTAACGGGTGTGGCCCGGCAGTTTCAGCATTTTTTCTCAAGCTCCTTGGACGGGCCTGCCGGCGCGTGGGGAACGCTGCCGTGTCGACACGGCCGGGGCAGGTTCGGGCGGAGCCTAGCAAACTTGAATTAACTTGCAAGAAATGAAATTTTAGATGAGAAATTGATCCAAGCTCATAAGACTTCAAGAGGGGAACGGCAAAAATGATGGTTTTTTTCAATAGCTTGGGCGCCGTCGTGCGCGGCGGGGCGCTGGCCGTCACGACGGGGGCGGTGCTGCTCTCTGCGGCGGCGCCCGCCGCGGCGAAGGATGCGCGGCTGATGGTGGACTGGCTGATCCAGGGCACGCACGCGCCGTTCTTCCTGGCGCAGTCAAAGGGCTATTACAAAGCCGAAGACCTCAACGTCACCATCGATTCCGGCAAGGGCGCCACCAACGTCGCCGTGAGTGTGGCGGGCGGCGCCTATCAGTTTGGCCTCGTGGACATGCCCAGCATGGTCATGTTCAACGCCAAGAACCCCACCACCCCGCTGGTGGCCGTCTATATGTATTTTGACGAGACGCCGCTGGCGGTGGTCAGCCGCAAGTCGGCCGGCATCGAGAAGCCCACCGATCTGATGGGCAAGAAGATCGCCGGCGGCCCCGGCACCGCGGTCCACGACACCATCACGCTGATCCTGTCGCCGCAGGACAATGCGAAGGTCCAGTGGCTGCCGGTGGCACCGCAACTGTTCGGCGCCATGCTGAAGCGCGGCGAGGCGGACGGCCTGGGCGGCTTCATCAATTCCCAGGTGCCGGCGGCCCTGGAAGCGGGTCTCGAGATGAAGGACATCTCGGTGCTGAAATATGCCGATTTCGGCGCCGATCTCTATGGCATGGCGCTGGTCACCACCAAGGCCTATGCGGACGCCAATCCCGACGTGGTCCGCGGCATGGTGAAGGCTATCAATCATGGCGTCATCGACACGCTCGCCGATCCGGACGCGGCGCTTGCGGTGCTGAAGAGCCGCGACGCCATGATGAAGATGGACATCGAGAAGGTGCGCCTGGGCCTCGCCCTCAGCCTAGTGGATACCCCTTACACCCAGAAGAACGGCCTCAGCACCATCGTCCCGGCCCGCATGCAGAAGACCATCGACATGGTGGCCAAGGTGTTCAACGTCGAGAAGCCGCCGACGCTGGCAGACACCTACACCGACGCGTACCTGCCGCCGCTCGCCGATCGCATGCCCAAGGCCAAGTGATCTCTCTCCTGTCTCACTCTGGCATCCCCGGGCGCTCTCGGGGATGCCGCCAGCATCCGCCTCCGGCCCCGCATCGCCTCGGGCCGCAGCGCCGATACCCGTTCCGGAGCCTGTGAATGTCCACGCGTGAAGCCACTGTCCCCGTGTCCACCCCGTCGACCGTTCCCGGCGAAGCCCATCATGCCCACAAGGGCGAGGTGCAACTGTTCCTGTGGCGCAAATGCCTGCCGTCGGCTTCGGCGGGGACCATCCTGTTCGTGCATGGATCGTCCATGTCGTCGCGTCCCACCTTCGACCTGCAGGTGCCCGGTCGCCCCGATGCCTCGGCCATGGATTGGTTCGCCCGGCAGGGGTTCGATGTGTGGTGCGTGGACATGGAGGGCTATGGCGCGTCCGACAAGCATCGACCCATCAATTGCGACATTTCCAATGGGGCCGACGATCTGGAGGCGGCGTCCGCTTATATCCAGTCCCACACCGGCTGCGGACCGCTGCTACTCTACGGCATCTCGTCCGGTTCGCTCCGCGCCGCCCTGTTTGCCGAGCGCCATCCCGAGCGCGTGGCGCGGCTGGCGCTGGATGCCTTCGTGTGGACCGGCCAGGACAGCCCGACGTTGGAACAGCGGCGCAAGCGGCTCCCGGAGTTCCTGGCCAAGACCCGCCGGCCCATCGACCGCGCCTTCATCCACAGCGTGTTCGATCGCGACCATCCCGATACGGCCGAGCGTGTGATGATCGAGGCCTTCGCCGAGGCCGTGCTGTCCTATGACAATTCCATGCCGACCGGCACTTATGTGGACATGTGCGCGAAACTGCCGCTGGTGACGCCGGAGCGCCTCCTGGTGCCCACCCTCATCATGCGCGGCGAGCACGACGGCATCGCCAGCCTGTCCGATCTGCTCGCCTTCTTTGCGAAAATCGCCTGTCCTGACAAGGCTTTCGCGGTCATGCCGGGCATTTCGCACGCGTCGTTTCAGCAGAAAAATTATGCACTGGTCTACCACATCCTGCTGGGCTTCTTCACCCAGCCGGCACCGGTCTATCGCGGATGAGCGGTGTTGGGGTGTTCTGAGGGATGCCGCAATCTTGGGCAGCGTGCTAGGTTTGTGATGAAAGAGTCGCCGTTTGAGCCCTCAGCTCAGCGGCGTCCATGGGGCCACCGGGACGGGTCATGAGGATCAGGAAATCGCTGGACACCGCCGCTGCGACGGCGCCGCATCACGATACCACGGATGAAAGCGTCGGCTATCGGCTCCGCCATGCCCGGCGGCAGCTGGGGCTGACCTTGAAGGAGGTCGCCGATGCGGCCGGCTGTTCAGAAAGCCTGCTGTCGAAGCTGGAGAACAACAAGGCGCAAGTTTCGCTCAACGTGCTGCGGCGCATCTGCGGGGCGCTGGAAGTGACCATGGGCGAACTGTTCGCCACGGCGGAGGAATCCGGCGACGTGGTGAGCCGGGCCGGCGAGCGGATGGTGGTGGAGTTCGATCCGGCGCGTCCGGGTTACCGCACCCATATGGAACGCCTGGTGCCCTATGACCGCAATGCCCAGTTGCAAGGCAATGTCCACATCATCGCCCCCGGCGGCGGCAGCGAGGGCATGATCTCGCACACCGGGGAAGAGGTGGGCTATCTGCTCTCCGGCGAGATCGAGCTGCTGCTGGGCGAGAAGATCTACCGGGTGGGCGCCGGAGATTCCTTCTACTTTCGCTCCGAAATACCCCACGGCTATCGCAATGTGGGCGACACGGAAGCGCGGGTCATCTTCATCAACACCCCACCCACCTTCTGACCCGACGGGGCAGGGGCGGGGGCGCCCTGCGGCCACCCCCGCCGCGCCGCCTCAGGGGGACAGTTCCTCCAGAACCGCTCCCCGCGTCTCGATGGCGAAGAGCGCCGTCACCCCGGCGCCCACCGCCAGCACCGCGGCGAAGGTGACAAACACATATTGGATGCCGTAGCCGGCCATGATCCAGCCCACCAGGGCGGGACCTGCGGACGAGCCGATGCGCAGCCAGGCGCTGCCGCATCCGGTACCGATGGCGCGCAGCCGGGTGGGGTAGAGCTCAGCGGAATACAGATACAGCGAAAAGGCGATGGTCTGGATCACCGCATATGCGACGGTGGCCAGGACCAGCACATGCATGGCCGTGCCTGCCCCCTGCCAGGCCAGCGCCGCCAGCGGGATGATGCCGGCGCCGAACGCGACCACGTACCAGCGCTTGCGGCCCACCTTGTCGATGGCCAGCGCACAGACGATGGAGGCCGCAACCCCGCAGGCGGAGGTGGTGAAGCCATAAGCGAGGCTGGTCTGTAGCGGCAGCTTGAACACCTCCCGATACAAGGTCGGCAGCCAGGTGATGAGGCCGTTGTTCACCAGATAGGCGCAGAACCACAGCGCCCAGATCATCAGGGTGCGGCCCCTGTAGATGCCGGTAAACAGCTCGCGCCAATCGCTTTTCTTCTCTACGGGCACATCGATGGCTACCGGACGCGGTTCGGGCAGCACATGGCCGGCGCGCACGGCGGATGCTTCGAGACGCGAGACAATGGCATCGGCCTGGGCGATGCGGCCCTTCGAGGCCAGCCAGCGGGGCGATTCCATCATGAACCAGCGCAGCGGAATCATCAGCACCGCCGGCACGAGGCCCACCAGAAACATGGCCTTCCAGCCATAGACGGGCACCATGAAATAGCCCACCAACCCGGCGAACATCAGCCCCACCGGGAAGATGACTTCGTAGAGCAGGAAGAAGCGGCCGCGCTTCTTGGCGCCGATGAACTCGTTGATATAGGCGCTGGCCACCGGCACCTCGCCGCCGGTGCCGATCCCTTGCAGGAAGCGGCAGACGATCATGGAGGTGGCGCTCCAGGTGAACAGGCAGGCCACATCCATGGCCACGAAGAGCACGATGGTGATGAGCAGCACCTGCAACCGGCCGATGCGTTCGGCCAGCCAGCCGAACAGCACGGCTCCGACCAATTGGCCAAGATAGCCAAAGGACAGGATCATGCCCACTTCATAGGGCTTGAGCGCCCACTCCCGCACCAGCACCGGCATGGCGAAGGCGATGGCCAGAATCGTATAGGCGTCGAAGAAGGTGGCGGCGCCGATCACCACCCGGGTCACCAGCAGTTCGCGGGTGATGGGCAGGCGTTCGAGGCGGGCGCTGATCTGTGCCGCGGCGCGCGCTTGCGCCTGGGGTGGGGCGTGCGCCAGCGGAAGGGATTGGGTCACCATGGGGGCCTCCGTGCCACGGGGTGGCGCTCAGTTCGGGTGGAATGGGGTGCGTCTAGCGCGCGATGGCGGGGTCCATGGACGGGCTGGGATGGCGCGTCGCGGGGCCTGCGGGCCAGAGGGCCCGCCGGCCCGATCAGGGGCCGAAGGCGATGCTGCCACCAGCTTCGAGCGCGCGGGCGATGGTGGCCGCCGCCGCGCGCAGCGGCGCGAGCGCCCGTTCGGCCAGAGCGTCCGAGGCGATGCGGGCACCGGGCGCGGCGATGGAAAGGGCGCCCACCGGCAGGTGGTCGCGATCCAGCACCGGCACGGCGAGGATCCGCAGTCCATCGGTGAGGGTGGAGGGGCAGGCAGCAAAGCCGTCGTGCCGGATCCGCGTCAGCAGCGGCGCGACGGTGTCGAAGGTGAGCACGTCGAGGGTCGGGATCGATCGGCGGGAGGGGGGCCGGGCAATCCGTTCGGCCTGCTCCGGCGGCAGGAACGCCAGGATGGTCTGGCCAATGACGCTCTGCACGGCCGGCAAGGTGGTGCCGATGCGGATGTCCACGCCGAGGCGAGCGATGCCGGCGCGCACCCGCTCCACATAGAGCACGTCGCTGCCCTCCAGCACAGCAAAGCTGGCGGCCTCGCTGACATCGTCCACCAGCGCCCGCAGGACCGGGCGGGCGATAGCCCGCAGGTCTTTATGGGCGATGGCATGGAAGCCGAGATCGAGAATCTTGAGTGTGAGGGAGAACCGCTTGCTGTCCGGCACCCGGGCCACATAGCCCAGGCCGACCAGCGTGTTGAGCATGCGGAAGGTGGTCCCGGGATCGAGCTCGGCAGCCTGGGCCAACTCGCTCAAGGTCATTTCCTCACGGACGCCGTCGAACGCCTCCAGGATGCGGAAGCCCTTCGCCAGCGACTGCACCACGCTGCGCATTGCAGCGTCGTCGCGCTGCCCGGCGTCCGGAGACTGGGCCCGGGCGGCAGGACTGCGCGCGTCCCCACGTTTCGGGCGGACCGCAAGCGGGCGACCGGGAGTGACCCCCTGGGGCATGACGTTTCCTAAAGTTTTCGGATTGCGAAATTTTTTTCGCTTATCTCAAAACGCTAGCTCTGCTTCCGGTCCACTGTCAAGAAAAGAGGGGCGCGTTTTCGCGCCGCGTGGTGAGCACTGGATCAGCGGCCCGAGCGCCCGCGCTTGGTGCTTGACGGCCGCACAGGTGTCCGATTAACTATCGAGTTAATTAAGGGCGAAAATCGCCCGGGCTCCAGGGAGGAGCGCCATGGCGCGCAGCGAAAGCCGACGCCGTATTCTGGGTGTCCTGAACGGACCGTGGATACGGCCTGCCGTGTTGCTGATCGGATTGGTGGTCCTGTGGGACCTGGCCATCCGACTGCTGCACATTCCCGCCTATCAGGTGCCGGCACCGGGGGACGTGATCGTCACCCTGTATCGCGAATGGCCGATGCTGTTGCGCGAGGCGGTGCCCACAACCACGGCCACCGTGTGCGGCTTTCTGCTCTCGGCCGCCTTCGGCATCCCGGTCGCCATGCTGATTGCCTCCTCGAAGACGGTGGAGAGCTATGTCTATCCGCTCCTGGTCTTCTCCCAGTCCATCCCCAAGGTGGCCATCGCGCCGCTGTTCGTGGTGTGGTTCGGCTTCGGCATCTTTCCCAAGGTGGTGTCGGCCTTCCTACTGGGGTTCTTCCCGGTGGTGGTGTCCGCCGTGCAGGGCTTCAAGTCGGTGGATCCCGATCTGATCGATCTGGCCCGCTCCATGGAGGCCAAGGGGCTGCAAACCTTCCGGATGGTGAGCCTGCCCTTCGCCACGCCGGCGATCTTCGCCGGCCTCAAGGTCTCGGTGACCTTGGCGGTGGTGGGCGCCGTGGTGGGCGAGTTCGTCGGCTCCAATTCCGGCATCGGCTTCGTGCTCCAGCGCTCCATCGGCAATTTCGAGCTGCCCACCATGTTCGCGGCGCTGGTGGTGCTGGCGCTGATCGGGATGATCCTGTTCTGGATCATCGACGTGGTCGAGCGCCTCGCCATTCCCTGGCACGCCAGCCAGCGCCACGATTTCGTGGTCGCCGTCTAAGCGCCGGTCGGGCGCCCACCGCCCCGCCTCCTGCCTGTCAACCGTCGAGGACCTGAAGCGATGGCGCGACCTTATCTGCGGCTGGCCAGCGAGGCGCCGGCGCCCACCGCCCGGCCGTTGATCGAAATGGCCGGGGTGTCGAAGACTTATCGCACCCGCGACGGCGACGTCCCATCCCTCAAGCCCATCGATTTCACCATTGCGTCGGGCGAGTTCCTGGTGGTGGTCGGCCCGTCCGGCTGCGGCAAGTCCACCTTGCTGAAGATGGTGGCCGGCCTGCTGCCGCCCAGCTCCGGCGAGATCCGGGTGGAAGGGCGGGTCATCACCAAGCCCCATGCGGATGTGGGCGTGGTGTTCCAGCAGCCGCTGCTGCTGCCCTGGCGTACGGTCTTCTCCAACGTGATGATGCCGGTGGAGGTGAAGCACCTGGATCGCGAGAGCCATGCCAAGCGCGCGCATGAGTTGCTGAAGATGGTGGGCTTGCAGGATTTCGAGCGAAAATATCCTTGGCAGCTCTCCGGCGGCATGCAGCAGCGCGCCGCCATCTGCCGGGCCCTGGTGCATGACCCCAAGATCGTGCTCATGGACGAGCCGTTCGGAGCGCTGGACGCCATGACCCGCGAGAAGATGAATGTGGAGTTGCAGAACATCCAGCGCGCCACTGGAAAGACGGTCTTGTTGATCACCCACTCCATTCCGGAAGCGGTTTTTCTGGCCGACCGGGTGCTGGTGATGAGCGAGCGTCCGGGTTCCATTGCCGCGGTCTATGACGTGGACATCGAACGCCCGCGCAATCTCGACGTGATGGCCGACCCCAAGTTCGTGGCCCTCACCCAGAAGATCCGCCACCATTTCTACGCCCACGGCGGCCTGGATTGATGGACGCGCCGGCCTTCGCGCTGCGCGACATTGCGCTGTTCGAGCGGCCGTTCGGCTTTGTCACGCCGTTCCGCTTCGGCGCGGTCACGGTGGAGCGGGCGGCGCAGGTCTTCGTGCGGGCGGAGATCGTCCTGGCGGACGGGCGGCGCAGCGTGGGCGGCACCGCGGAGCTGATGGTGCCCAAATGGTTCGACAAGCGCCCGCACCTCACCCCTGACCAGACCGTGGACGAACTGCGCACCGCACTGGTGCTGGCGCGCGGCCTGTATCTGGCCAGCGAGGGCAGCGACACGGCGTTCGGCTGGCACGCCAGCCGGTATCCCGCCCACATGGCCGCCGCGACGGCGCGCGGACTGCCGGCGCTGGCCGCCGCCTTCGGGCCGGCCGAGATCGACAAGGCCATTCTGGACGCGCTGCTGCGGGCGCTGGACCTGGACGTATTCACCGGCCTGTCCCGAAATGTGATGGGGCTCGATGCGCGGCTGACGCCGGACCTGGCGGATGCCGCCATCTGCGACTTTCTCGCCACCCGCCGCCCGCTGACGCAGGTGGCGCTGCGCCACACGGTGGGCATGGCCGATCCCCTGACCGGGCCGGATGGGCTCGGGGCGATCATTGATGCGACCGGCGCCCGCTTCTTCAAGCTGAAGCTCTGTGGCGATGTGGCGGCCGATCTCGCCCGGCTCGCGGCCATCACCGAGGTCCTGGCTGGCGTCCACGGCGCGCGGGCCAGTCTGGATGCCAATGAGCAATATGCCGATGTGGCCCGCCTGCGCGAGTTGCTGGCACGGCTCAGCTCCGAGCCGGCGGTGCGGCCGCTGGTGCACCGGCTGCTCTATCTGGAGCAGCCGCTGCCGCGGGAGCTGACGCTGGAGACGCCGCTGGATGGCCTGGGCACCGACATCCCGCTGATCATCGACGAGGCGGACGACAGCTATCGCGCCTTCCCCGCCGCGCGGGCGCTGGGCTATGCCGGGGTGTCGTCGAAATCCTGCAAGGGCCTTTATAAATCGCTGCTGAACGGGGTGCGGGCGCAGGTCTCCGGCGGCTTTCTCGCCGGCGAGGATCTCACCTGCCAGGCGGGCCTGGCAGTACAGCAGGACACCGCTCTGGCGGCCTTCCTCGGGCTTCGGCATGTGGAGCGCAATGGCCATCATTATGCGGACGGCTTTGCCGGCATGCCGGTGGGCGAGGGCGAGCGGTTCGCCGGACGGCATCCCGATTTCTACACCGCCGGCCCCTCCGGCCCGCGGCTGGCGATCCGGGACGGCATGCTGGCCGTCGGGGGCTTGGCGGTGCCGGGCTTTGCCTCGGCGGTGCTGCCGGACTGGGGCCGCCTGTCGCCGCTGCACCAGCCGCACGCGGTGCCGGAGACCACCCCATGAGCGGCTGCAACTACATGATCGCGTCGCTGCCGGACCTGGACGCAGTGCCGTGCCCGTGCGGCTTTGCCCGCCGCGCCTTCGCGACCCCCGACAACCGGCTGGCCACCGTGCATCTCACCGACATCACGGAAGACGCGCGGGTGCACTACCACAAGCACATGACCGAGATTTACGTGATCTTGGAAGGGGAGGGGGTGATGGAGCTGGATGGGGAGCGCGTCCCGGTGGCGCCGCTCACCTCCATCTTCATCAAGCCGGGTTGCCGGCATCGGGCGGTGGGACGCATGCGCATCCTCAACATCCCGATCCCCGCCTTCGATCCCGAGGACGAGTGGTTCGACTGACGTCGCCCCTCATTTTTCCACGAAGGCCTTCTCGATCACATAATGCCCCGGCTCCGACATGCTGCCCTCTTGGAAGCCCTCCCGGTCGAGATGGGCGCGCACATCCGCCAGCATGGCCGGGCTGCCGCACATCATCACTCGGTCGTCGGCACGGGAGAGGGGCGGCAGGCCGAGATCGGCGGCCAGCTTGCCGGAGGCGAGAAGATCGGTAATGCGGCCGGTGTTGCGGAACGGCTCGCGGGTGACGGTTGGGTAATAGAGCAGCTTGTCCGCCACGCTTTCGCCCAGCAGTTCGTCCCGGGGCAGGGTGTGGGTGATCAGCTCCTCATAGGCCAGTTCGGCAACGAAGCGGCAACCGTGGACCAGAATCACTTTCTCGAACCGCTCATAGGTGTCGGGATCCCGGATGATGCTCATGAACGGCGCCAAGCCGGTGCCGGTGCCCAGCAGATAGAGATGGCGGCCGGGCAGCAGGTTGTCGTGAATCAGGGTGCCGGTGGGCTTGCGCCCCACCAGGATGGTGTCGCCCACCTTCAGATGCTGCAGGCGCGAGGTCAGCGGCCCGTTCTGTACCTTGATGGAGAAGAATTCGAGCTGCTCCTCATAGTTCGGGCTGACCATGGAATAGGCCCGCACCAGCGGGCGCCCCTCCACCTCCAGGCCGATCATGGTGAACTGGCCGTTGAGATAGCGCAGCGTGCGGCTGCGGGTGGTGGTGAAGGAGAACAGGGTGTCGGTCCAGTGATGCACGGAGAGGACCTGCTCGTGATCGAAATTGCTCATGGACGGCCTCATGGGCTGGGCGGCGCCAGGACAGCGGCGCCAGGACAAGCGGGTCCCGGCGCAGGCCGCGGACGGGCGGCGCGCATTGACGGATCGAGGGATGTCCTTATATAACTAACTAGTGAGTTACATCAAGAGGGTGCCACACGGACGTGCGTTCGTCCTTGGATGCAGCACCCCACGGGGCGGTCCTGCCGGGCTGCCGGCGACATGGGAGATACGTCATGGGCATGCGGGTGGTGAGCGCGCGCGAGGCGGCGCAGATGGTGCGCACGGGCGATACGATCCTGATCGGCGGCTCCGGCGGCGGCCATGCGGTGCCCGACACGCTGATCGCTGCGGTGGCCGAGCGCTTCCTGGCGGAGGGCGCGCCGCGGGCCATCACCACCGTGCATCCCGTGGGCCTGGGGGATCGCAAGACCCGCGGCATCGGCCATCTGGCCCATGACGGCCTCTTGAAGCGGGTGGTGTGCGGCACGCTGGTGGATTCCCCGCCGATCGAGCGCATGGCGCTGGAGGACCGGGTGGAGGCCTACACCCTGCCGCAGGGCGCCATCTCCCAGCTCACCCGCGAGATGGCGGCCGGGCGGCCGGGCCTCATCACCCACACCGGCCTCGGCACTTTCGTGGATCCGCGCCTGGGCGGCGGGCGCCAGAGCCCCAGCGCCACTGAGGATCTGGTGGAGGTGGTCCAACTCGCCGGCCGCGAATGGCTATTCTACAAGCCGTTCGTGCCGCAGGTGGCGTTTCTGCGCGGCACCACGGCGGATGAGGATGGCAACATCTCCATGGAGCAGGAGGCCATCTTCGGCGAGATGCTCTCCATGGCCCAGGCCACCCGGCGCGCCGGCGGCCTGGTCATCGTGCAGGTGAAGCGGCTCGCGCGGCGCGGCACACTCAACCCGAAGAGCGTGAAGATCCCCGGGATGATGGTGAATTTCGTGGTCGTCGACCCCACGCAGATGCAGACCTATGTCTCTGACTACAATCCGGCCTATGCGGGAGAATTGAAGATCCCGCTGTCGCACATCGAGCCGCTGGCGTTCGATGCCCGCAAGGTGATCGCGCGGCGCGCGGCCCTGGAGCTGTTTCCCGGCGCCATCTGCAATCTCGGTTCGGGGATTTCCACCGGCATCGCCACGGTGGCGGCGGAGGAGGGGATGCTGGACGCCATCACCCTCACCAATGAGCAGGGCCTGATCGGCGGGGCGCCGGCCACCGGCAATGAAGTGGGGGCCTCGCGCAACTATCACGCCATGATCGATCAGCCCTATCAGTTCGATTTCTATGACGGCGGCGGGCTGGAACTGGCTTTTCTGTCGTTTGCCGAGGTGGATGGCGCCGGCAGCGTGAATGTCTCCCGCTTCGGCGATCGCATCATCGGGCCGGGCGGCTTCATCAATATCTCGCAGAACGCCCAGAAGGTGGTGTTTTCCGGCACCTTCACCTCCGGTGGCCTCGACATCTCCTGGCCCGACGGCAAGACCCGCATTGCCCGCGAGGGGCGGGATCGCAAATTCGTGCCGGCGCTGCAGCAGCTCACCTATAGCGGCGCCTATGCCCAGAAGGTGGGCCAGGAGGCGCTGTATGTGACCGAACGGGCGGTGTTCCGCCGCAACGACTCGGGGCGTATCGAGCTGATCGAGATCGCGCCGGGCGTGGATCTGGAGCGAGACGTGCTGGGGCAGATGGATGTGCGCCCCGACGTGGCGCCGAACCTGATGCGGATGGAGGCGCGGTTGTTCCGACCCGAACCCATTGGACTTGAACGCAGCCTCCAGGTATCGCAACGTCCCGAACGCGCGCTGCGGGCCTGAACCGCCGGCGTTGCCGCATCGCCTGCCAGGACATTGAGCCCATGACCGCCCGCGTTGCTCCCCCTCGCAAGCCCGCCGCTCCTGCCAAGGCAGAACTGGCGCCGGCTGGGCCAGCCAAGGAGCCCGTCAAGGGGCCGACCCGGGAGCTCGCGACCCGCGATGCGGACAAGACGCGGCTGAAGATCCTGGAGGCGGCGGAGGTGGAGTTCGCCCGCAAGGGGCTGGCCGGGGCGCGGGTGGACGTGGTGGCCGAGGAGGCCGGCGCCAACAAGCGCATGATCTATTATTATTTCGGCAGCAAGGACGACCTCTATGTGGCGGTCCTGGAGCGCGTCTATACGGACATGCGCATTGCCGAGGCCGGCCTTGAGCTGGACGATCTGCCGCCGCTGAAGGCGATCGAGAAGCTGGTGGAATTCAAGTTCGACTATCCCGCCGCCCATCCGCACCTCATCACCTTGCTCAATGGCGAGAACATGCTGAATGCGGACTATCTGCGCCGCTCCACGCGGCTGCGGGAGATGCAGATCTCGCTCATCGAGCGGCTGAAGACGATTCTGGCCGCCGGGGTCGCGGACGGCACGGTGCGGCCGGGCATAGATCCGCTGCACCTCTACATGACCATTTCGGCGGTCAGCTATTTCTACTTCTCCAACACGCCGACCCTCTCCACCGCCTTCGGCCGCGACCTGGCCACCCCCGCCGAGCGCAAGATCCGCCGCGCCCATGTGGTGGACGTGGTGGCGCGGTTCGTGGCGACCCACTGACGCGCTGATGCGACCGCGACCCGGCACTGCGCCGATTGACAGCATCGGACGAAAATGATGTAACTAACTGGTTACATACGGCGCATATGCGACCGCATGCGTCGCGTCAGCGTGGGAGCGGCTTCATGAAATACGGGGAATTCCCGAAAATCACCTCCCTCGGCGGCGTGGCAGGCTTCCGCGCCCATCTGGCGACGCTGGGCCTCGACATGCCCTGCGACGATATCGTGGCCGGCGGCGTGGACTCGCCTTTGGCGGCGCCGCTGACCGTGGATGGCATGACCATCGGCAACCGCTTCTGCATCCATCCCATGGAGGGCTGGGACGGCACCCGCGAGGGCGCGCCGACCGAGAACACCGCCCGACGCTGGCGGCGCTTCGGCGAAAGCGGGGCCAAGCTGATCTTCGGCGGCGAGGCCGTGGCGGTGCGTCCCGATGGCCGCGCCAATCCGCTGCAACTGGTGATGACCGAAGCGACCCAGGGCGCCATTGCCGGCCTGCGCGACACCGTGATCACCGCGCATCGAGAGGCCATGGGCAGCACCGACGGGCTGGTGATGGGCCTTCAGCTCACCCATTCCGGGCGCTTCTGCAAGCCCAATGACAACCGGCGCTTTGAGCAGCAGATCCTCTATCACCACCCGGTGCTCGACCGGAAATTCGGCATGGCGCCTGACCATCCGGTGATGAGCGATGACGACATCTGGCGGCTGATCGACGACTACATCATTGCCGCCAAGCGCGCCGCCGCCTGCGGCTTCGATTTCGTCGACCTGAAGCATTGCCATGGCTATCTCGGCCATGAATTCCTCAGCGCCAAGACCCGGCCCGGCGCCTTCGGCGGATCGCTGGAGAATCGTACCCGCTTCGTGCGCGAACTGGTGGCCGGCATCCGCGCCGCCTGCCCGGACCTGAAGCTGGCCATGCGGGTGAGCGCCATCGATCTGGTGTCTTACCGCCCCGATCCCGCCCGCTCGCTGCCCGGCGCGCTCGGCCCCGGCGTTCCGGATGATGCCAGCGCGGCGCAGCCATATGCCTATGGCTTCGGCACCGATCCGCAGGACCCCACCGCCTTCGATCTGACCGAGACCTTCGCGCTGTTCGACATCCTGCGCGATCTCGGTATCCGCATGGTCAACGTCACCCTGGGCAGCCCCTATTACAATCCCCACGTCACCCGCCCGGCCAGCTATCCGCCGTCCGACGGCTATCATCCGCCGGAGGATCCGCTGGTGGGGGTGATGCGCCATCTGGATGTGGTGCGGCAGATCAAGGCCCATGCCCCGGACTTTTGCCTGATCGGTTCCGGCTACACCTATCTCCAGGAATTCCTGCCCCATGTGGCCCAGGCGGTGGTGCGCCAGGGCTGGACCGATATGGTCGGGCTGGGCCGCATGGTGCTGTCCTATCCCGAACTGCCGCGCGACGTGCTGGCCGGCAACGGTAGCCAGAAGAAGAAGATCTGCCGCACCTTCTCCGACTGCACCACGGCGCCACGCAACGGCATTGTCTCCGGCTGCTATCCGCTGGATGCTTTCTACAAACAGTCGGACGAATTCAAGCAACTGGCCGCTTTCAAGAAGGCGGCCAAGACCGGCTGAGCGGCCCCATCCGGTCGTCAGATGCGACACCCGCCGCCAGAGCGGGGCGCACGGGAGGAACAGCATGCCTACCCCCATCATCCCGCCGGACAGCCCGTCCGCTGCATCTGCGTCTGCTGATCTGCCCGCCGTCAGGGCCATCGGTGTCATCGGCACCGGCATCATGGGCGGGCACATGGCCCGTCGGCTGGCCCAGGCCGGTTTTGCGGTCACGGTCTGGAACCGCAGCCCGCAGAAGGGGCATGCGCTGGCGGCGGACGGGGTCACGGTTGCCGCCAGCCCGGATGCAGCGCTGTCAGGGGCCCAGGTGGCGCTCGTCATGTTGTCCACTGGCGATGTGGTGGACGAGGTGCTCTTCGCCGGCGCGACGCCGGCCCTTGCCGCCCTGCCGCCAGGGGGCACGCTCATCGTCATGTCGTCCATCCCGGTCGCCACTGCCCAGCGGCAGGCGGCCGCCTGCGCGGCGCGCGGCATCGCTTATGTGGATGCCCCCGTTTCCGGCGGCGAGGTGGGCGCGCGGGAAGGGACGCTGGCGATCCTGGCGGGCGGAGACGAGGCGGTGATCGGCCATCTCGCCCCGCTGTTCGCGACGCTGGGGCGGGTCACGCGCATCGGTCCCTCGGGCACCGGGCAGTTGGCCAAGCTGGCCAACCAGATCATCGTGGGCGCCGCCATGGTGGGGGTTGCGGAAGCGTTTCATTTTGCGGCCAGCGGCGGGGCGGATCTGACCAGCCTGCGCCGGGCGCTCATGGGTGGCTTTGGCGAGTCCAAGGTGCTGGACATCCACGGCGCGCGCATGGCGGCGCGGGACTTCGTGCCCGGCAGCCCGGCGCAATATCAGTTGAAAGACCTGCGCACCGCCCAAGGACAGGCTGCCGAGATGGGCCTTCAGCTCACCCTGCTGGATACGCTCACCGGCCTGTTTGCCGACATGATGGACCATGGCGGCACCGACCGGGATGTGTCCGCCGTGCTGGACGAAGTGGCGCGCCGATCCGCTCGGACGGAGGAGCACACATGAGCGGCGAGACCCCAGACGACGGCGCGGTGCGCCTTGAGCAGGACGGCGCCGTCGCCCGGATCGTCCTCGACCGGCCGCGCAAGCACAATGCCATCACCCCTGCCATGGCGCGGAGCCTGGGCGAGATCTGTGCCTGCCTGGACCGCGACGACACCGTGCGGGTGGTGGTGATCACAGGCGGCGGGGAGAAAGCGTTTTCCGCCGGCTCGGACATGAATGCGCTGGGCGAGATCACCGATATCTGGGCGTTCCGCAACCGCATCGAATATGCCGCGGTGGTGCGCGATCTGCGCAAGCCGGTGATCGCCGCCCTGCGCGGCTGGGTGCTGGGCGGCGGGCTGGAGATCGCCCTGGCCGCCGACATCCGCATCGCCGCTGCCAGCGCCAAGCTGGGCGCGCCCGAGGTCACCCGCGGCTGGGTGGGCGGCGGCGGCGCCTCGCAGATGCTGCCGCGCTTGGTGGGCTATGGCCAGGCCATGCGCCTGCTGCTGGGCGGCGAGCCCGTAGACGCGGAGACCGCTCTGCGCCTTGGGCTGGTGGAAGAGGTGGTGGCGGACGCGGCGTTGGAGGGGCATGTGGCGGCCCTGGCGGCCCGCATCGCCAGTTTCAGCCCCATTGCCACCCAGGCGGTGAAGGCCGCCACACGGGCCGCCTTGTCGATGCCCCTGGAGGCGGGCATCCGCCATGAGAACGAACTGCATGTGATCTGCATGGCGGACCACGGGCGGCAGGAGGGCATTGCCGCCTTCCAGCGGCGCCGCGAGGAGCCCAGGGACGATTGAGGCCTACGCCGTCAGCGTCAGGCGGATGCGGCCCAGCGGACCGAAATCCGCCACCGCGTCCATGGGGGTGGTGATGCGCAACGGGACGGTGGCCGAGCCCGTGGTGACGATCTGGCCCGCCAGCAGCGGCGCACACAAGGGTTGCGCATTGGCCAGGGCCTGCACCGCGCCCAAAGGACCGCCCAGGATCCGCCCGCCATGCCCGGTGCCGGCGTCGGCCCCGTCCAGGGTCAGCGTGACCTGCGCCACATCCAGATCCTGACCGGTCCAGGGCAGGGGCGTCCCCATGATGAAGGCGCCATTGCCCATCAGGTCGGCCAGCCGCAGCGCGCCCGGCGCGCCCGGCCCCAGGCGGCCGTCGGCGATCTCGAAGGCGGGGATCACTGCATCGATGGCGGCGGCGATCTCGTCACGGGAATAAGGGAGCGCGCGCTCCGGCAGGTCGCGGGAGAGCCGCACGGCAAACTCGCATTCCAGCACCGGCATCAGGAAGTCCGCCAGCGCCAACGTTGCCGGGCTGGGATGGACGAAGCGGGCCAGCAGCGGCCCGGCCACAGGCCGGTCGGCGCCGAAGCCCGGCTGATCGGCCGGGGCAAGCGCAGTGACCTTCCAGCCCAGGATGTCATCGCCGCTGAGCCCGACGATCTGCGCCTGCACCGCATAGGCTTGGGTGATGTCGGTGGGCACGGGGCCGGTGGGCGCAAGGGTGCGGCAGTCCCGGCGGGCGGCGAACAGATCTGCGGCCAGGGCGGCGATGGCGTCCGGGGTCATCGAGCGGCCGGGGCGGGGGAGAAGGCGTCCATCTTGGGGGTCACATCTTTCCAGCTGTCCGCATCGGGCGGTGGCGCGAGTCGGGTGGTGAGGTTGGGCCATTGGGCCGCAAAGGTGGCATTGTGCGCAAGCCACTCCGCATGGCCATCTTCGCCGTCCGCCTTGATGGCGTCGGCCGGGCATTCCGGCTGGCAGATGCCGCAATCGATGCATTCGTCGGGATTGATGACGAGCATGGTCTCGCCCTCATAAAAGCAATCCACCGGGCACACCTCCACGCAGTCGGTGTATTTGCAGCGGATGCAGGCCTCGGTGACGACGTAAGTCATGGGCTCTCCTCCTGTGTGGGTGCAGATCAGGGGGTTGCGGGGGCGACGCCGAAATAGGCCATCATCAGGTCCCGCTGGCCGTCCAGCATGTGCTTGCCCAGATGGATCGGGCAGCCCCGGGCGGCTGCGGCGTGCAGCAAAGCGGTGGTCTCGGGTTTCATCAGCACGTCGGCCACCAGTGTGGATGGCGCCAGCAGGTGCGCGTCGAAGGAGAAGGGGTCGTCCGGCTCCAGGCCCAAGGGGGTGGCATTCACCGCCATATCGTGGCCGCGCGGGTCGCGGGTGCCGAAGGCCACCTCCACCTGGGGATAGGCGGCCTTGACCCGCGCCAGCAGGGCCTGCCCCCGCTCCGGCGTGCGATTGAACAGGGTGAGGCGCGCAATGCCGCTGCCTGCCAGCGCGAAGGCGAGCGCGCTCGCCGCGCCCCCGGCGCCGGCCATATAGACGCTGCGTCCGGCCACCGCATGACCGGCCTGTGCGAGACCTGCAACGAAGCCGTGGCCGTCCAGCATGGTGCCGGACAAGGTGCCGTCGGCGGCGCGGCGCACGGTGTTGACGGCGCCTACCAGGGCCCCGTCCCCATCGAGCCGGTCCACCAAGGCGGCAAGGCGGGCCTTGTGCGGGGCGGTGACGATGAAGCCGTCCAGATTCTCCAACGCCCGCAGTCCGGCCACCGCCGCCTCCAGGCTCTCGGGCCGGATATGCAGCGGCACGCACACCGCGGCGATGCCCTGCGCTTCGAAATAGGCGTTGAACACCAGGGGCGTGCGCACATGGGCGATCGGATCCCCGATGATGGCGAACAGGCGGGCGTGGCCGGCAACCATGGGTGCATCCTTATTAACGAACTAGTTAGTTATTTAGCCGGGCGCGCCATGTCTGTCAATTTGCCGGCCGGGCTGGAGATTGAGTGGATCGGTCCGTGCTGTCCGGGCGGCGGGGCCGCCGCCCGGACAGGTGCGCTCAGCGTGAGCAGGCCGTGCTTACGGCAGGAAGGCGTTGGTGTAGAAGTCCTCGCCCTGCTCGGGCTTCACCTCGACGCCGGAATATTTCGCCAGAATGTCGAGGGTGCCGGCAATGTCGGCCGGGTCGGTCCACAGCGGCGGCTTGTTCATCGTGCGTTCGGTGTGCAGCAGCGGCAAGGTGACGGTCCAACTGGCGAGCAAAGTCTCTCGCTTGCCGGCCTTGGGATTGACCTTCAGCATGGCGTCCACGGCGCCCGCCGGATCCGCCTTGGCCTCGGCCACGGCAGCGCTGGCCGCCCGCAGGAAGCGCTTCACCAGATCCGGATTGCTCTTCAGCAGGTCGGACTTGACGATGAAGGCGCCGTTGACCGTGTTCACCCCATAGTCCGCGAACAGCATGGCGGTGACCGGCTTGCCGGTGGCCTCCTCGATCAGCGGCTTCTGGTCGTTCACATTGCCCAGCAAGGCGTCGGCCTGGCCGGAGATGACGGCGTTGCGCTTGGTGGCGGCATCGCCCGAGATCATCTTCACCGCTTTCTCATCCACCCCGTTGATCTTCAGCAGGGCCGGCCAGAGCTGGGAGAAGGAATCGCCCGGCGTGGAGATCACCGTCTTGCCCACCAGATCCTTGGGGGTGCGGATGTTCTTGTCGGCGAAGCCTTCCACCGACATCGGGCTCTTCTGCAACATGATGCCCACGGCCTTCACCGGGGCGCCCTTCACCGCCGCCTTCACCATGGTGCCGAAATCCGCATAGCCGAAGGTGGCCGATCCCGCCGCTGTGGCCTGGACCGTGATGCCGGAGCCCCGGCCTTCCTGGATCTCGAGGTCAATGCCTTCCTTGGCGAACAGGCCCTTGTCCACGCCCAGATAGAAGGGCGCATGCTCGCCATAGTTGTACCAGTTCAGCAGCAGAACCGCTTTGTCGGCGGCGGACGCGGAGAGGCTGCCCGCCAGCAAAGTGGCGGCGGCATAGAACAGGGTTTTCAGTGGAGCCTTCGGAGTACGAAGCGGCGTCATCAGATCCTCCCGGATGTCTTCTTATGATGCGCGCTGACCGGTTTGGCGCCCGGACAGCCCGTCGGTGGCGCCGCCTCTGCGGGCGGCCTTTGGGTGCCGAATTCGGCGGCTCAAGGCCCGACCGATCCCCCGCAGAAACCGCCGCGGATCAACCCGGTTCAGCCTTACCTAACTATATAGTTACGTGCCCCTCTGGTGGTGTCAAATGGCCGGCGGCGACGAGGGTATCGAGGTCAAGGGACGGGGCCATCGCCATGGTGGACCCGCGCCGTGATCCCGCGCAAGCCATCGCCGGGTGCAAGCCCAGAGCAAGCCATCTCACCGAAAGTGCCCCGGTGTTCGCACGGCCATGACGGCCGGCGCGGGCGCTCTCCCGATGGTGGGCGGGGGACTGAGTGGAGTGACCGTGCCTTCATGACGAATGCCGTTCTGATCCCGACGCTGCCGGGACCCCTGTCGCATGCCCCTGGCGCCCTCATCGGCATGGCTGCCATGGTGCGCTGGTTCGAGGAGGGGCACGACCTTGCCCCTTTGTGGGACTATCTGGTGTCCCGCGCCAATGCCGATCCGGCCGATGCCGCGGCCTTGATGGACATCTCCACCTTGCTGCTCATCCGCAAGGCGCGCCGCAAGGGCGAAGCCGCCCAGGATGACGCGCTGCGTCTCAGCCGGCATTTCACCCGCACCTATGGCTCCGGCGAGGGCTTGCGCCTGCTGGCCTTCGTGACCGCCGGCGACCTGATGGCCAATACGCCGCTGGACTTTTTGCTCACCGGCTCCGACTTCCAATTGCATCTGCTTTTCGTGGACCAGGACACCGCGTCCCTGGCCCATGCGCCGGCCCATGACGTGGCCTTCGTCGCCATTGGCGAATCTCCGGAAAACCAGGCCGTGCTGGCGCGTCTGGGCAGCCTGCTGAAGTCGTGGCCGACCCCGGTGGTCAATGGTCCGCCGCAGCGGATCGCCGCCCTCACGCGCGACGGGGTCTGCGCCGCCTTTGCGGACGAGCCCTCCGTGCTGGCGCCCGCCACATTGCGGGTGGGGCGCGACGTGCTGACAGCTTTGGCCCGCTGCGAACGCCGCGTCGACACCGTGATGCCGGGACAGACGTTTCCCCTCATCGTACGCCCCATCGGCAGCCATGCCGGGGTCGGCCTCGACAAGCTGGACGATCCCTCGGCCCTGGCGGTCTATCTGCTGGAGCGCGATGAGGCGGAATTCTTCCTCTCGCCCTTCGTGGATTATCGCGGCGCCGACGGCATGTTCCGCAAGCAGCGCATCGCCTTCATCGACGGCAAGGCCTATGCCAGCCATGGCGCTACGTCCGCCCATTGGATGGTGCATTATGTGAATGCCGGCATGCGCAACTTCCCCGAGCGGCGGGCGGAGGAGGCGGCGTTCATGGAGACGTTCGAGACCGACTATGCGGTGCGCCATGCCACCGCCTTTGCCGCCCTGTGCGCGGGCATCGGGCTCGACTATTTCGCCATCGATTGCGCCGAACTGCCCGACGGGCGGCTGCTCCTGTTCGAGGCCGACGTGGCCATGGTGATTCACGACGCCGACTGTGCCCGCACCTTCCCCTATAAGAAGCCGGTGATGCAGCACCTGTTCTCCGCCTTCCAGGCCGCCATCGCCGACCGCTCCGATCGCTCGGCACGCCGGCACCTACAGATCTCGGCGGCCTGATCTCCCGCTTCTGCCCTCCCGACCGCCGTTCTCCAGACAGCCGCCGCCGTCGCCCTTCGCGCGGCGGCGGTTTGCGTTTCGTCGGCTGAACAATCGCACGCTATGGTTGTAGTAGTCTTGACGATGCTATTTTAAGATGTAGCATCTTCGAGTACACGCATGGCGCGCGCCGGGGCCGGCGCCCGCCACCGATCATGGTCTTCAGGGAGAGAACAGATGCGTCTTGCGTTCGCGGGTTCCGCGGCGATCGCCGCCGTTTGCCTGCTGCTGGGGGCCACGGATCGGGCCCGTGCCGAGTGTCCCGTGGGGCCGGGCACGTTGCCCCACGCCAGCACCCAGGTGCCGGATTCGTTCGGTTTCCCCGACAGCGCCAACAACTGCAATTTCCACCAATGGTCGTGGCAGATGTTCCTCTGGCTGACCCAGACGGTCGCCCCGAACACGCCCCGCTTCGCCACCTTCCTGCCCTCGCAGGCGCTGCTCCCGCCAGCCTTGGGCGGGGGGCCAGCGCTTAACCCGTTCATTGGCCGGTCGACGGTCTCCCGGCCGCTGACCGAGCATGTCCAGGCAGGGCCGGATGGTGTGCTGGTCGATCAGAACGGACGGATTGTCTATTATGAGATGCTGGTGAACCCGATGTTCGCCGAGTTCGTGAAGGCCAATAATCTCAACGACCCGGCGACGTTGCGGGCCTTCCCGGCCACGACGCCGTTCCCGGTGGGCGCCACGGACACCACCGTGGAACTCAAGGTGGCGTGGAAGATCCTCGGCACCGGCGACAAGGCCGAGACCTTCTTCACCAAGACCGCGCAGGTGGCGCTGCTCACCACCGACGCCGCCGGCAAGATCATCATCGATGGCGACAAGACGCAGCAGGTGCAACTGGGGCTGGTGGGCTTCCACATCGGCGGGATCGTCCAGCACCATCCAGAAATGATCTGGGCCAGCTTCGAGCATGTCAGCAATGCCCCGGACGCGCCCAATGGGCTGCAGACCCCGCCGGACACGATCGTCTCCACCAGCACCTTCAGCTTCTACAAGGCCGGCACGCCGTTCAAGGACTGCAATGTGAATGCCGGCGGCGCTGGGGCGCTGAAGCTGGTGGACCCGGCGACGCAAGTCCTGTCTCCGCCGACGCAGGTGTGCCGCATCTATCCCCAGGGCGGCGGCAAGGACACCAACATCGCCAATATCAAGGATCTCAACGCCGCGGTGCGGGGTGGGCTGGATGATGTCTGGAAGAATTATTTCGAGGTGGGCGCCATCTGGTTCAATACCGAAGGTGGAAAGCCGGGCCTGCAGCCCAATTGCACCTTCGTGGCCGGCAGTCCCTTTCCCTGCAATGTGGAAGTGACCGGGTCGCTCCATCTGTCCAATGCGACCATCGAAACCTTCACCCAGGTGCAGAGCGTGCAGGACAATTGCTTCGCCTGCCACAACACCATGCCGGCCTATTCGGCCAATCCCAGGGCCACGCCTTTGCCGGGCAAGGACCTGAGCATCAGCCACATCATCCTGGACAATTACTTCGCCGGCGCCGGGCGCTAGCGCCGGCGGACGCTTGCCGGCGGCCCTCGCCCGCCAGCGGCGGCCGGTGGCGTCGCCGGGCGGTCCCTGCACCCATCGTCAGAGCGAGGAGGCTCGACATGACCATCTTCCGCATCCACCCGGCCATTGGCATCGCCCGCATCGGCAACAGTTCGGATTTCTATCTGGCGCCGGAAACGGCAGCGGGGGAGTTGGGCGCCGACGGAACCTGGGGCGGGTTGCCCCTGGATCCCGCGACGAACCTCCCGCTGACCGCGGAGGCGTTCCGGGACACCAACCAGGCCCTGAAGCGCCAGGCCGTGCGGTTCCGCATATATGCGTATGAAACCGCCGGCTATCCCACGGGGGAGGGCACGGAGATCAAGCTGGGCAGTGTCGTCGGTGGCAAGACGGTCATCGATCTGGTCTGGTCTGTCCACGTGGCCAACAAGAAGCTGAACAACTACTCGCTGCTGGAGGCCGACGGCAGCTATCTGGGCCTTGCAGGCTATGCCGACGGCAAGCATCCCCCGCTGCGCAATCCGGATCTGGGTCCGCTGGACTCGCAGACGCGGCTGAAGACCCTGGTCATCGACCCCGGTCCGCGCGCTTTGTCCGCGCGGATGAACCAGGACGTGACGCTGGCCTTCGATCAGAGTACGCGCTGCAGCGTCATCTCAGAGAACTGCTTGACGACGCACCCGGTGGTGGGTCTGCCGCACTATCGCAAGAGCTTTCCCAGCGACAGTTTCACCCTCTATACGCCCGGCGCGCCGCTGCACACGCTGGGCGATGCGCGGGTGGAGAAGGGCACGGGACGGCTGATCGTCGGCCCCGGCCTGGGCGCCACCGTCGGGATCACCGACGATCCGCAAAAAATGCCGCCGCTCAACAATTCCACGGAAAACGATCTCTGGTTCGACGACAT
The DNA here is from genome assembly GCA_965227945.1 of Azorhizobium sp. Taxonomy (GTDB): domain Bacteria; phylum Pseudomonadota; class Alphaproteobacteria; order Rhizobiales; family Xanthobacteraceae; genus Azorhizobium. Next base: position 3,326,573 of record CBDDGQ010000006.1, read on the forward strand.
CTCCGACGGGCCGGTGCATGCGGTCATCGTTTATGAGGACGGCAGCGCGGATACGGTGGTGGGCGCCTGGGTCATCACCGGAGACCCGGGATTTGCGCCCCAGACCCGCAACGTGGTCTCCGCCTGGGACGATGTCTACACCACCTTCGTGGAACAGCTGGGTCTGAACCCCGCACTTTACTCCGGTGGCGCCTATCAGGCGAACTTCACCCCCTCCTTCGTGGACGACATCCAGCCCATCCTGCACGCGGTGATGCTGCAGCGCTGGGCGATCAACCTGCCGAGCTTTGCCATCGGCGCCCACACCATGATCGGCACCATCACCGCCGGCGACGATCCCACCGTCAAGATTCCCAGCTTCGACCTGCTGATCCGCAACCCCAACGTGCCCGCCCAGGCGAGCGCCGGCGCGCCCTTGATGCCGCTGTCGCTGGGGGATTCCGGCAAGCCCTTCCTGACCCTGACCACCACGCAATATTTCCTGATGAAGCAGTGGTACGACCACAAGAGTAAGCCCGGCCCCGGCCCGGCGATGGGAGCTGGCGAGGCGCTGGACCGCATCGCTCTGGCCAATTGCCTGGGCGGGCGCTTCAGCCCCGGGATCGAAGTCTCGTTTCCGGTGCGCGATCCCCATCTGTACGCGCGCGACTGGGCGACCTCAGGGCCGTTCCGCATCAATGCGGCGCCGCTGGACTATGCCAAGGCGCAGCCGGACACGCCCTTCCTCACCGCCGGTTATGTGCCGTTGCGTTCCGACACGCCCCTGGAACCGGGGGACCTGTCCAAATTCATGTCGGTGCCCTGGCACACCGACTACAATTCCTGCGCCGTGCATCCGCTGGACCCGAACCCCAACAAGGACAACACGCTCTATTGGTCCTGGCCGGCCGAGCGGCCGGTGGCGGTCTATCCCGCAGCGCTGTCGGTCTTCGATCCGAGCGCCAAGACTTGGCTGCCTGGACAGCAATTGTTCGCGGTGCGCGGGCCCGGCACCCTGACCACGGACAATGCGGAAGTGGGGCGATTCCAGACCTATATCGACTTCGTGCTCAATTGGGACAAGGTGGGCTTCGTGGTGCAGTCGAGCCGGATCAGCTCGCCGCGAACCCCGCCCAGCGCCGCCGACCCGTTTCTGGAGGTGGCCTGCCAATTCGACAACGATACCCGGCAGATTGTGGAGCCCTGGCCCACGGCGAGCCCCCTCAAATGAAGACCGGCTGTGGCGGCGGTCGCAAGGCGGCCCCGCATGGATAGGCGCGAGGCCGCATCCGACCTCGGCCGGGTGGCTGTGGCCATCATCGGCGGCGGGGTGGCCGGCTGCGCCACGGCCCTGAGCCTGGTGGACCATGGCGTGCGCGGCGTCGCCCTGTTCGACAGTGGCGTGCCGGCCAGCTTCCGCATCGGCGAGACCATCCCCGGCGCGGCGTCCCGGCTGCTGCGCCAGTTGGGGGTATGGCCGGCGTTCCAGGCGCAAGGCCACCTGCCCAGCACCGGCAGCACGTCCCTGTGGGGCAAGGCGCGGCCGGGGCACAATGATGCGGTGTTCGATCCCCATGGCGGCGGCTGGCATCTCGACCGGGTGGCCTTCGAGGGCATGCTGCGGGACGCAGCGCGTGGCATCGGCGTGCCATGTCACGACCGCTGGCGGCTGCGGAGCCTGGCGCGCCAACCCGCGGGCGGCTTCCTGATCGGCTTCGACGCGGATGGCCGCGCCTGCACGATGGCGGCGGACATGCTGGTGGATGCCTCCGGCATCGCTGCCGCGGCGGCACGGCGGATGCCGGTGGCGCGCAATGTGGCGGCGGATCTGACGGTGCGCTATGGCGTGTTCGCGCTGGCGGACGGAGCAGCGCTGCCCTGCCGCACCTTTCTGGAGGCGCAGGCCTATGGCTGGTGGTACGCCGCCCGCATCCCCGGCTATCGGCTGGTGGTGGCCCTGGCCAGCGATGCGGACAGCTTGCGGGACCGTGGCCTGGACAGCGCGGCGGCCTGGCACGCGGCTCTGCGCCGGACCGATCTGGTGGCGCCGCTGCTGGTGGAAGCCCGGGTGGGGCCACAGACCCCGCCGGTGCTGACCTGTCCCGCGCCCACCGCCATCCTGAGCCGGGTGGCAGGGGCGGATTGGCTGGCAGTGGGGGATGCCGCCGCTAGCAGCGATCCTTTGACGTCCCAGGGGCTCATCCGGGCTCTAAGCCAGGGGCTGGCGGCCGGGGCCGCGATCCACGCGTCGGCGCAGGGTGGGGGAGAGGCGCCGTTGATGGCCTATCAGGCCGAGGTGTTTCGCAGCTTCACCGGCAATCTGCGGCTGCTGGCCGGGCTCTATGCGGCCGAGGCGCGCTGGCCCGACGCCCCGTTCTGGCGGCGTCGCCATCTCCACCCGGCGCCGGCGGAGAGGGCGCTGTTATCGCCGGTGACCCCGTAGCCAGCCGTCCCGTGCCCGTCGTGCGGCCGGTCGGTGGGCCTCACCCCTCCGCCAGCAGGGCCGCGGCGAGGCGTTCGCCGGTGAGCGGCAGGTGCCGCACGCGGGCGCCCAGCGCGCGCGCAACCGCATTGCAAATGGCCGCGCCGATGGGGCCTTGCGTCACCTCGCCAATGCCCAAAGTGGGCGCAGTGGGATCGCCGACGAAGCGGGTCTCGATCTCCGGAATCTCCGAGAAGCGCAGGATGGGATAGGTCTCCCAGCTGGAGGAGGCGATGGCGCCGTCGGCAAAGCGCACCTGCTCCTTCAGCGCCCAGCTGGCGCCTTGGATGATGCCGCCCTCCACCTGATTGCGGGCGCCGTCGGGATTGATGACCAAGCCCGCATCCACCGCGCACCACACGCGGGTCACCCGCGGTGCGTCTTCCACGTCCACTTCCGCCACCAGGCCCACATAGGCCGCCACATTCTTGTAGCGGCTGAAGGCGAAGCCCTTGGCGCGGCCCGAACCGTCGTCGGGCGCGAACCCGCCGCACATGGCGGCGGCGGCCTCGATCACGCCGCGGGCGCGCGGGTCGCTCATGTGGCGCAGGCGATAGGCGACGGGATCGAGGCCCGCCCGCTCCGCCGCCTCATCCATGGCCCCCTCGATGGCGATCACATTGGCGAAGGCGCCGAGCCCGCGCATGGAGGAGGTGCGCACCGGCGGCCGGCGGATGAAATGCTGCACGATCCGCTGGTGCGGAAAGTCATACAGCGCCAGCGCATTGCGATTGGCCCCGCCGCCGGCCGCATCAGGCAGATCGGGGGCCAAAGGATCGATGATGGGGTCGGGCAAGGCCGCCGCCCCGTCGAGATGCACCGCGCCATTGATGCCCGGTCGGCGGGCATGCGAGGGGCTCCAGATATGCACCGTCCAGTCGGCCGGGTCGCCGGCGGCGTCCAGCCCCGCGTCCACTTCTACCAGCATGGCGGCGCCGAACGGGGCGGCGGTCATCTCGTCTGCGCGACTCCACAGCAGCCGCACGGGGATGCCGGGGCGCTGCACAGCGATCACTGCCGCGTCGAAGGCGGCATCGTCGGCGCCATTATGGCCATAGCAGCCGGCGCCTTGGTGATGGATCACCTCCACCTGTGCCTCCGGCAGACGCAAGGCGCGGGCCAGGGCGCCGCGCAGCAAGGTGACACCCTGGGAATGGGTCCACACCGTGAGCCGTTCGCCCTCAAAGCGCGCCAAGGCGCAGGACGGGGCGATGGAACCATGTGCCAAGTAGGGCCGGGAATAGGCCGAGGTGAAGCGTTGCGTCGCGGGCAGTGGCGTGCCCACCTCGCGGACGGTCTCTTCCACCGGCAGGTCGCGCAGGCTGGCGGCCTCGTCCTGGCCGTCGGCGGGCGCGGTGCCGCCGGTCCAGGTGGCGCGCAGCTTCAGCGCCTCCGCGGCGGCGGCGACGGCGGCCTCGTCGCCGCCAATGACGGCGGCCAGATGCCCGTGGCGGATCAGCTCCACGCCGGGGTGGCGGGCCATGACGTTGTGGTCGAGCGCCTTCAGCAGCGCGCCCCAGCGGGGCGGATGCAGCATGCGCGCATGCTGCAGACCGGCGGGGGCCAGATCCTGGATGAAGGGCGCGCCGCCGATCTTCTCCGGCAGGTCGAGACGCGGCACGTCGGTGCCCACCAGCCGCAAGGCGCCAAGGGCTTTGACCGGGGCACTGCCGGTGGCGGCTCGAGCCAGGTCCAGCCGGGGTGCGAGGGTCCAGTAGGTCTGGCCCGTGGACGCGCCGGCGCTGAGCACCAGGCCCTCGCGCACCTCAAGCCCAGCGGGGTCGCCCCCCTGCACCTCCGCCGCGGCTGCCAGGGCCAGCGCCCGCACTTCGGCACATACCAGGCGAATGGCGCCACCGGAATGCTGGATGGACAAGCTGCCGGCGGTGAAGCCCTCGCCTGGGGAGGAGCGGGTGTCGCCGGACACCAGGCGCACCTGCGCCATGGTCACGTCCAACTCATCGGCGGCGATCTGGGCCAGCGCAGTGAGCACGCCCTGTCCCAGCTCCACTTTGCCGGTGCGCACCGTGACGAGGCCTGGGGTGGCGAAGTCCAGCCATTGGTCGAGGCGGGGGTTCTGAAGCAGGCTTGCGGGCAGCGTGTTGGCGATCATGCCACGTCTCCCGCAGTCATCCCGGCCGCGCGCTCCACCGCCCGCACCATGCGCGGGTGGGCGCCGCAGCGGCACAGATGCGGCTCCAGAGCGGCGATGATGTCGGCGCGGCTGGGCGCGGGGGTGCGATCCAGCAGCGCCTTGGCGGACATCAGGATGCCCGAGAGGCAATAGCCGCACTGGCCCGCCTGTTCGGTGAGAAAGGCCTCCACCAGCGCATGCGGCCGCGGCCCGGCCACCAGGCTCTCGGCGGTCTCGATGGCCTTGTCGGCGCACTGCCAGAGTGGCAGCGTGCAGGCATAGGTGGGCGCGCCGTCCAGCAGCACCATGCAGGCGCCGCATTGCTCCAGGCCACAGCCGAAGCGGCTCGCCTTCAGGTCCAGCACATTGCGGAGCACATGCAGCAGAGGGGTGTCCTCCGCTTGGGTGACCGTGTGCCGCGTGCCATTGATGAGAAGATCCACCGTCCGCATCATGAGGTTACCTTCTGAACCCGTCCGGCGCGTCAGCGCTCGGCCGGGTCCCGTTTGGGTCCGGTTCCCCCCGGTCTCACGTCACGCGCCGTCAAACGACATAGCTTGCAATGTGTCAACGGGAACCCCTGCGGCGCAGGACGCGGCCGCCGCTCACGCCTGGGGCGGCACCCGGAAGATCCGCAGGATGATGGCCAGCATGGAATAATAGCCCAGCAGCCCCGCCAGCTCGACCACCGCCTTCTCCCCGAAGCGCGCCTGGGCGGCGGCAAACAGGTCGTCCGGCACGTCGTTGGTGGCGAAGAAGGTGCTGGCGAAGCGATAGATCAAGGCATCGTCCGCCTCCTTGAAGTCCGGCACCGTTCCGGCGTCGAGGGCGGCAATCACATCCTCGGGAACGCCGGCCTTGCGGGCCTCGTGCTCATGCACCGACCATTCGTAGGTGGCGTCCCAATGCTTGGCCACCACCAGGATGGCCAGCTCCGACAGGCGCGGCGGGAACTCGGTGTTGTAGCGGCAGAACACCCCCAGCGCCTGGGTGCGCTCGGTCAGTTCCGGGCTCTTCACCAGCGCCTGGAAGATATAAGGCACGCTCTGGCGCGGCCCGGCAGCGATGGTGTCATAGACCACCCGCGCCGTGGGGGAGAGGCGGGCCGGGTCGATCTCAAAGAAACGGTCACTCAACGCGATGTCCTTTCCAGATGCAGGGCAGGCGAGCGGGTCGGCGGGCACGCCAGCAGGGCGCTAGACCGCACAGTATCGCTCCTGGATGTCGCTGTCCGCCAGCAGGGCGGTGGCGTCCCCGGCGTGGACGATCTCGCCCTGGTCGAGGATATAGGCGCGGTCCGCCAGTTGCAGCGCGCGCTCCACATTCTGCTCCACCAGCAGGATGGTGAGGCCCTCGCGCTTCAGACGGGCGAACAATTCGAACATCTCGTCCACCAGCACCGGCATGATGCCCTCGGAGGGCTCGTCCAGCATGATGAGCTGCGGATCGGCGGCCATGGCGCGGGCGATGGCCAGCATCTGCTGCTCGCCCCCCGACAAGGTGTCGCCGGCCTGATGCAGGCGCTCCTTCAGCCGGGGAAAAGTCTCGGCGATGCGGTCGATGATGAAGGCTTCGCGGGAGCGGTTGGGCGAGGCCACCAGCCCCAGCCGCAGATTGTCCAGCACGCTGAGGCCGGGCACGATGCGGCGGTCTTCCGGCACATAGGCAAGGCCGCGCGCGAGCCGGGTGTGGGTGGGCTGGGCGAGGATGTCCTCGCCCTTGAAGCGCACGCTGCCGGTGCGCTTGGCCACCAGCCCCATGATCGAGCGCAAGGTGGTGGTCTTGCCGGCGCCATTGCGGCCGATCAGGCAGACCGCCTCGCCCTGGCCGACGGTGAATTCCACGCCCTGGAGCACATGGGCGTGCTTGTACCAGGCATTGAGATTGGAGACCTCAAGCATCGCTACACCGATTGTCCGAGATAGACGCGCCGCACCTCGTCGTGGCGGCGGATGTCGTCGGGGGCGCCTTCCGCCAGCAAGGTGCCGTGGTGCAGCACCATGATGCGGTCGGAAATGCCCATCACCAGCTTCATGCGATGCTCCACCAGGATCACCGTGCGCTCTTCGTTCAGCGCCAGGATCAGGTCCATCATCTCGCGCGCCTCCTCCGGGCTCATGCCGGCGGTGGGCTCGTCCAGCAGCAGCACCCGCGGATTGCAGGCCAGCGCCACGGCAATCTCCAGGCAGCGCTGCTGGCCGTGGGCGAGGGTGTCCGCCTGCTCGAAGCGACGGTCGGTGAGACCGACGCGGGCCAGCAGGGCCATCACCTCGCCGTCCAGGTCCAGGCTCTCGCGGGGCGCCCACAGATTGAAGCGCGAGCGCAGCGCCTGGGCGGCCAGGCGCACATTCTCGTGCACGCTGAGTTTCGGGAACAGATTGGTGATCTGGAACGACTTGGCGATGCCCATGTGTGCCAGCCGGTGCTGCGGAACCTGGGTGATGTCGGCCCCATCCAGATAAATGCGCCCGGAGCTGGGCGGGAAGGAGCCGGACAGCACGTTGAAGAAGGTGCTCTTGCCGGCGCCATTGGGGCCGATGATGGAGGTGAGCTCGCCGGCGAGGAAGGAGGCGGAGATGCCCGCCAGCGCCGTGAAGCCACCGAAGCGCTTGGTCACCGCATCGGCGCGCAGGATCGGCTCGGGCACCAAGGTGGGGGACGCCGTGGTGGGGTGGGTGGCGGCGGCGCTCATGGCTTCACCCATTTCAGGAGGGAGCCCCAGATGCCTCTGGGGAAGAACAGGATCAGCACCACGAACAGCGTGCCCACCACCAATTGCCAATGCACGGTGATCACCGTCACCACATCCTGCAGCATGATGTAGACGAAGGCACCCACGAAGCCGCCGAAGAAGGTGCCCATGCCGCCCAGAAGGGTGATCATGAGGATGGTGGCGGAGTTGAAATAGTGCAGCGTCTCGATGGGCACCACCGAGAGGTGGATGGCATAGAGCGTGCCGGCAAAGCCGGAGAACAGGCCGGACAGGATGAAGGCCAGCCAGCGGGTGCGGGCGACATCATAGCCGCAGGCGAGCGCCCGCTTCTCATTCTCGCGGATCGCCTCCAGTGCGGCGCCGAAGGGCGAGGCGAGGATGCGCGAGAACAGCCAGATGGCCACCGCCGCCATCACGAACAGCACATAGTATTTCACCGTCGGGTTGAGCATGTTCAGCTCCAGCCCGAACAGGGAAATGCGCGGCACCGTGACCCCGCGCAGACCATCCTCGCCGCCGGTCATCGATGTCCATTGATAGGCGGAATAATAGACCACCTGCGACAGCGCCAAGGTGATCATGGCGAAATAGATGCCGCGGGAGCGGATGGCGAACCAGCCGATGACGACCGAGGCCACCCCCGCCACGGCGATGCCGCAGGGGATGGCGAGGAACCACGGCACCCCGAACTTGGCAATGGGAATGCCGCAGCCATAGGCCCCCAGCCCGAACAGGGCCGCATGGCCGAACGACAGCATGCCCGCATAGCCGAAGATGAGGTTGAACCCCATGGCATAGAGCCCGAAGATCAAGATGTTCACCGCCAGGGCCTGATAGGGCGTGAGCCAGGGCAGGATGGCCAGCGCCACCAGCGCCGCGATCACCCGGTGGCGGGCGATGAAGGCGACCAGCGGGGCAAAACGTCGCTCGGGCTCGGTGCGCGGGGCGGCGGGGGCGCGCTTGCCCAGATAGGCGTCGGAGGTCATGGGCGCGCTCCTCAATCCATCACGCCGGCGCGGCCGAACAGGCCACGGGGACGAAACACCAGCACCACCGCCATGAGCAGGAACATGGAGAGGGTGGTCATCTGCGGGTAGAACAGAGAGGTCATGCTCACCGTGATGCCCACCAGCAGTCCGGCGATCACCGCCCCCAGCAGTGATCCCATGCCGCCGACCACGGTGACCACGAACGCCTCCACCAGCACCGGCACGCCCATTTCCGGGAACACCCCGCGAATGGGCGCCGCCAGCACGCCGGCCAGCGCCGCAAGGCCGGTGCCGATGCCGAACACCACCAGCCAGACCTTCGATACGTCCACCCCCAGCACCTGGACGATCTCCTGGTCGCGGGCACCGGCGCGGATGATGAGGCCGTAGGGGGTCTTCTCCAGGAACACCCACAGCGCCAGCAGGATCAAAGCGGTGACGCCGATCAGGAACAGGCGGTATTTGGGAAAGAAGAAGATGCCCAGATCCACCGCCCCGGTGAGTTCCGCCGGCGCGCTGAACGGAAAGCCCTCGGTGCCGGCGATGATGCGCACCAGCTCAAGAAGGATCAGGCCGAGGCCGAAGGTGAGCAGCAAGGGATAATCGATGCCGCGGCCATAGAGCGGGCGAATGAGGAAGCGCTCGCACACCATGCCGATGGCCCCCACCACCAGCGGCACGATCACCAGCGCCAGCCAGAAGTTGCCGGTATAGGCCATGACGGCCACGCCCACATAGGCGCCCACCATGAAGAACTGGCTGTGAGCAAAATTGACGATGGTCAGAAGACCGAAGATCAGCGACAGGCCGAGCGCCACCAGCACGAAAATCGAGCCGAGCGCCACGCCGGTGAAGGCTTGGAGCAACAGAAGGTCAAGAGTCACGATGGCACCTTGGTCATGCCGCGGGCGGCAGGTCAGGACGGGGCGCGGACACAGGCGGCCGGCGGCCGCCTGTGGAGATCGGCTCAGCTGTGGCCGAGTTCCTGGCAGGAGCGCAGGAAGGTGTCTTCCGCCGGCTGGGTGGCGACGATCTTGAACACGTCGTTGGGGTTCTTCACCTCGGCCTGGGGCTTGGATTCCACCACCAGCACCGACTGCACTGCCTGGTGGTCGCACTTGCGGTAATATTCCTCGCCCTTGTAGGCGTCGTATTTCAGCGTCTCCAGCGCGGCGATCACCGCGTCGGGATCGGTGCCGCCGGCCTTCTTCACCCCTTCCAGCAACGCATAGACCCCGGCAAAGCCCAGCGCGCCGTAATCGGTGGGCACCGCATTGTTATGCTTGGCGCGATAGGCGTCGTTCAGGCGCTTGGCGGAGGCAAAGTCGTTCTCCAGGCCCCAATAATAATTGGCGCCGCCCACCACGCCCTCGAACGGCCCCGCGCCACCAGCGAGCCGCTGGGAGAACAGCAGCACCGGGAAGACGATCTTCATCTGCTGCTTGAGGCCGTAATCGGTGGCCTGCTTCACCAGATTGAGTTGGTCGCGGCCGAAATTGCACACCACCAGCACATTGGGCCGGGCCGCCTGGATGCGCGGGAAATAAGTGGAGAAATCCGCCTGCCCGATGGGGTGCTTGATTTCCACCACCTCCTCGATGCCGAACTCCTTGCCGGCGCGCTTGAAGCCGCGCTCCATCTCATGGCCGTAGGCATAGTCCGCGATGAGGAAGGCGACCTTCTTGCCGAACTTGGGGAAGGCATAGCGGGCGACCGCGCCCGCGGTCATGTGCGGGTTCAGCGCCTCGTGGAAGGTGTATTTGGAGAAGTCGGAGACCTGATTGATGCTGTCCGACTGGCTGATGGAATTGTAGATCACGCCCCGCTGCTTGGCGACCTGGTTCACCGAGAGCTGCACCGAGGCGGACAGCGAGCCGCACAGGAAATTCACCTTGTCGGATTCGATCAGCTCCAGCGCGCGGGTGGCCGCCTCGCCGGGGTCCAGCTTGTCGTCGCGCACCAGCAGTTCGGCCATGCGCCCGTTCAGTCCGCCCTTGTCGTTGAACTGGGAAATGGCGAGCTGGGCGCAGCGCACCTGGTCCTGAGCCTCGGTGGAATAGGGGCCGGACAGCGGCACCGGAAAGCCGATCTTGATGGGCCCGCTTTGCGCCCGGGCGCTGCGCAGGTAAGCGGGGGCCGCAATCAAAGCAGCCCCGCCAAATGCGGCGCCCTTCAGCAGCCCACGGCGGGAGAGGGCAGCGGTGGCCGGCGTCTGGGACGGTGTCTTGGCGTCGGAACGGTCCATGGCGTATGTGCTCCCGGTCTGCGCCCGCTTGTGCTGCGGGCTCTGGTTCGTCGTCAGGCGGCCGTTGGCGCGGCGCGCTTCAACGCGGAAAGAATGCGGTCTGGGGAAAAGGGCATGGCGGTGAGCGTCACGCCCAGCGGGCTGAGCGCATCATTGATGGCATTCATCACCGCCGCCGGGGCACCTGCCGTGCCGGCTTCGCCGGCGCCCTTGGCGCCCAGTTCGCTGTCGGCGGTGGGCGAGACCACATGGGCCACCGCAATGTCCGGCATCTCGCCGGCCATGGGCACCAGATAATCGGCCATGCTGGCATTGAGCATCTGCCCATCGCCGTCATAGACGCAGTGCTCATAAAGCGCGCCGCCGAGCCCCTGGACCACGCCGCCGCGCACCTGCTCGTCCACCAATTGCGGATTGAGGATGGTGCCGCAATCCTCCACCACCCAATGCTTCAGCAGCCGCACGAAACCGTGCTCCACCTCCAGATAGGAGGCCTGCACGCCATTGGTGAAGGCGAACGGATAGGCGCGCGGCACATAATGGCGTACCGCCATCATCTCCGCCTGAAAGCCGGTGGGGAGTGTATCGGGGCGGAAATAGACGATGCGGCCCAGTTCCGCCAAGGACATGCGCTCGCGGGCATCGGCGGCATCCACCACCGCGCCGCCTTGCACATCCAGCGTCGCGGGATCGGCTTGGAGGATGGCGCCGGCCACGTTGAGGATGTTGGCTTTCAGCGCCTTGCCCGCCTGCCAGGCGGCTTCCCCGCCGATGCCGGCGGCCCGCGAGGCCCAGGTGCCGCCGCCATAGGGCGTGTTGTCGGTGTCGCCGGTGATCACCCGCACCCGCTCCAGCGGCACGCCGAGCGCGGTGGCCACCACTTGCGCGATCACCGCCTCGGTGCCCTGGCCCTGCTCGGTGACGCTGATCTGACAGGTGATGGCGCCGGTGGCATCCATCTTCACCGCCGCGCCGTCCTGGGAGGAGATGCGCGCCCCGCCCACCCCATAGAAGGCCGCGCCCGGATTGGTGATCTCGATGAAGCTGGCAAAGCCGATGCCGCGATAGATGCCGCGCGCCCGCGCCTCCGCCTGGTCGCGGCGCAGGGCCTCGTAATCCATCATGCCCAGCAGCTTATCCAGCGCCGCGTGGTGGGAGAGGGCCTCGAACTTCAGGCCGGAGGCCGAGGCGCAGGGATAGGCATCGTCCCGCACCAGATTGCGGCGGCGGATCGCCACCGGGTCCATGCCGATGCGCCGGGCGGCCAGATCCACTAGGCCTTCGGTGACGGCGGTGGCGATGGGGTGGCCCACGGCACGATATTGCGAGGTGGGCGTCTTGTTCTGGAACACCACCCGCGCCCGCGCCCGATAATTGGGGCAGGTGTAGGGGCCGCCGGTGAGGTTCACCACCTGGTTGGCCTCCACCGCGCTGGTGCGGGGATAGACCGAATAGGGGCCGATGCCGGTAACGTCGTCGATCTCGAAGGCGGTGATGGTGCCGTCGGTCCTCACGCCGATGCGGCCCTTCACCTGGTGGTCGCGGGCATGGATGTCGGAGACGAAGCTCTCCAGCCGGTCGGCCACAAACTTCACCGGGCGCTTCAGCAATTTGGACAAAGCGGCGGTGGCCATTTCGTCCGCATAGACATGCACCTTGATGCCGAACGAGCCGCCCACATCCTTGCACACCACCCGCACCTGGGGCTCTTCCAGGCCCAGGTGCAGCGCCAGGATGTTCTGCATCATGTGCGGCGCCTGGGTGCCGAGATAAGCGGTGAGGCGGCCCGTGCCGGGTTGATAGTCCGCCACCATGGCGCGGGGCTCCAGCGTCACCCCGGTGTGGCGGCCGAAGCCGAAGTCCGCTTCCAGGATGTGGTCGGCGGCGGCAAAGCCGCCATCCGGATCGCCGGCGGAGAGGCGGCGCTCGAAGGCGAGATTGTCGCCAAGCTCCGGATGGATGACCGGCGAGTCGGGCTCCAAAGCGGCGAACATGTCGGCCACCACCGGGAGAGGCTCGTAATCGATCTCCACCAGCTCGGCGGCATCCTCGGCCAAGGCGCGGCTGCGGGCGACCACGGCGACCACCGCCTCGCCTTGCCAGCAGGCGCGATCTACGGCGAGAGCGTGCTGCGGCGCCGATTTCAGCCCCACCAGATGGGTAAGCACGCCCACCCACGGGGTGCAGACCTGCGCCAGTTCCGCCCCCGTCACCACCGCCGCCACGCCGGGCGCGGCCTTGGCGCCCGTGGTGTCGATGGACCGGATGCGAGCATGGGCATGAGGCGAGCGCACATAGACCACATGCAGCATGCGCGGCAGTACGAGGTCGCTCACATATTCCCCGCGCCCCTGGGTGAGGCGGGCGATGTTCGGCCGCGGCACCGAGCGGCCGATATAGGAATTGGGCCGGTCCAGGGCCGAGAGGCCGGGGGCGGTGTCGTGCGGGGTGCCGGGGGTCTCGAGGCCCTTGGTCATCGGCCGGCCTCCGCGCGGGCCCGGGCGGTGCTCTCCACCGCATCCACGATGGCGTGATAGCCGGTGCAGCGGCAGTAATTGCCGGACAGATGCTCGCGGATGGCGGCGCGCTCCGGCACGCCGCCTTCCGCCAGAAGTTCGGCGGCAGCGATCAGCATGCCCGGGGTGCAGAAGCCGCATTGCAACGCATTGCGATGGTGAAAGGCTTGTTGCAGATCAGCGATCTCGCCGCTGTCCGTCAGCCCCTCGATGGTCTCCACCTGCGCGCCTTCGCATTGCGCGGCCAGGATCAGGCAGGCGCGCACGATGGCGCCATCCAGCCGTACGGTGCAGGCGCCGCACACCCCATGCTCGCAGCCCAGATGCGTGCCGGTGAGGCCCAGCGTCTCGCGCAGGAAATCCGCCAGACTGCGGCGGGCCTCCACCTCTTCCTCCACCCCGGCGCCATTGACCATCAGGCGCACCGTGAGGTGTTCGCGGGCGGGGGAGAGGGGCGAGCCGCTCATGCCACGGGCTCCTTCAATTGCTCGGCCACCTGGCGCAGCAGCACGCCGGCCAGGTGCAGGCGGGTGTCGCGGCTGGCCTGGATATCGGCGGGCGGGTCGAGGTCGTCCTCCAGCGCCGCCACGGCGGCGCCCAGGGGCAAGGCGTCGAGCGGCGCGCCGTCCAGCGCGGCTTCCGCCGCGCGGGCGCGCACCGGCGTGGCGCCGACGCTGAAAAAGACCAGGCGGACCGCGGTCAGATGGCCGTTCTCTGCCCGCGCGGTGGCGGCAAGGCCCACCAAAGCGTAGTCGCCGGCACGGCGGGCAAATTCCGCAAAGCCCACCCGCCGGTCCGGCGTATGGGCGGGAATGCGCAGCGCGGTGAGCATTTCCCCCTGGGCCAGGGCGGTCTCGTACAGGTCGTGAAAGAAATCGTCGGCCGCCACCGTGCGCGGGCCGTCCAGGCCGGCAATCTCCACCGCACCGCCCAAGGCCAGAAGACAGGCGGGCATTTCCGCGGCGGGATCGGCGAAGGCCACCGAGCCGCCGAGCGTGCCGCGATTGCGGATGGCCGCATGGGCCACATGGGGCAAAGCGCGGGCCAGCAGCGGCGCAGCCACAGGCAGCAGAGGGTGGCGCAAGGCCTGGGCGTAGCGCACCAGCGCACCGATGCGCAGGTCCGCGCCGTCCCGCTCCAGCTCGGAGAGGCCGGGCACGGCATTGATGTCCACCAGAACGCTGGGCTTGGCGAGGCGCATGTTGAGCATGGCCATGAGGCTCTGGCCGCCGGCAATGATGCGGGCGTCCTCGCCATGCTGAGCGAGCATGGCCGTGGCCTCCTCGACCGAACGCGCTTTCGCGTAAGCGAAAGTGGCTGGCTTCACGGGCGTTCTCCCTTGCCGTCGTCGATGCAACGGTTATTGTTTATCGGTCGATAATTGGTACTGAGCCGGGGCTTGTCAATCGCCAAGCGCGTCGACGCACCGGTGTTCACAGTGCGGCAGTGAAGGCTAGCGCATTTCGCCGCGCAAGCCCCATTAGGAAATCGCGCGGACGGCATCAGTTCTTATGTTTTCGCAGGGCGCAGCGAACTCTGTAGCGTCACGCCGATCAAACCTGAACCTCGCCAAGGAGAGCGCGGATGAAACTCGGCTTCTTCACCATGCCCGTGCACCCCACCAGCCGGCCCTGGGCCGACACGCTGCGGGAGGACCAGGAGGCGTTCCTGCTGGCCGATGAACTGGGCTATACCGAAGCCTATGTGGGCGAGCACACCACCGACGCGGCGGAGACCATCACCTCCTGCGTCGCCTTCCTCGCCAGCCTGTCCGGCCGCATCAAGCAGATGCGCCTGGGCACCGGCACGGTGAACCTGCCCAACGCCCATCCCGCCGCGGTGGCAAGCCAAGTGGCCATGCTCGACCAGATGCTGGGGGGGCGGTTCAATTTCGGTATCAGCCCCGGCGGACTGCTGTCTGACGCAGAAGTGTTCGGCAATCTGGATGCCGATCGCCAGGCCATGTTCCTGGAGAGCATCGACACCATCCTCGCCATCTGGGCGGGAGAACCGCCCTACGACATCAAGGGCAAGTACTGGACCATCAGCACCGCCCGCACCATGATGACCGACATTGGCCAGGGCTTCATCGGCAAGCCGCTGCAACGGCCGCATCCGCCCATCCTGGTCACGGCGGTGGCGCCCTTCTCCAAGGGGGTGACGGCGGCGGCGGCGCGAGGCTGGGATCCGATCTCGGCCAACTTCCTCATGCCCAAGTGGGTGGCGACCCATCGCAATTCCTATCTGGAAGGCTGCAAGCAGGGCGGCCGGCCGGGCGATCTGTCCAACTGGCGGGTGGCGAAAAGCATCTTCGTGGCCGATGATATGGCGACCGCCCGCGAGTATGCCCGCGGCGCCGGCAGCAGCTATGTGTTCTATTATCAGCAACTGCTCACCAAGCTGGTGAAGAATGGACGGGCCGAACTGTTCAAGGAGGACCGCGCCCAGCCGGACCATGAGGTCACCTTGGAGCGGGTGCTGGACAAGCTGGTGATCTACGGCACGCCGGACAAGGTGGCCGACGACCTGCTCGCCTTCCGTGAGGAAGTAGGGCCGTTCGGGACCTTGCTCTACGCCGGAAAGGACTGGCGCGATCCGGCGCTGGACAAGAAATCCATGCGGCTGATGGCCGAAGAGGTGATGCCGCGGGTCAATGCGGCACTGCCCCGTGACCAGGTGGAGGCAGCGGAATGAGTGCGGTGCAACGGATTTCCGTCAACGGCATCGCCATCGAGGCCAAGCTGGATGGCGAGGCGGCTGGGGACAAGCCCTGGATCGTGCTCTCCAACAGCCTCGGCGCCACCTTTGAAATGTGGGACCAGCAGATCGAGACCCTCACCCGCACCCATCGCGTGCTGCGCCACAACATGCGCGGCCACGGCCAGTCCGATGCGCCCGCCAGCCCCTATGCCATGACCGATCTCGCGGCCGATCTGCTGGGGCTGATGGATCATTTCGGCATCGCCCATGCCGATCTCCTCGGCCTGTCCTTGGGCGGCGTGCTGGCCCTGGACATCGGGCTCAACCATCCCGAGCGGGTGGGGCGCATCATCTGTTGCGACGCCCGTGCGGACGCGGCCCCCGCTTTCCTCGAGTCCTGGGACAGCCGCATCGCCTTGGTGGCCGCCCAGGGCATGGAGCCGGTGGTGGCGGGGACGGTGGAGCGGTGGCTCACCCCCGCCTTCCGCGCCGCCCATCCGGCTGAGACCGCGGCCACCGCGGCCATGCTGCGGGCGACGCATCCTGAGGGCTACATGGGCTGCGCGCGGGCGCTGCAGACCCATGGCGTCATGGCGCGCCTCGGCAGCCTGACGCGTCCTGTGCTCTATGTGGTGGGCGCGGAGGATGCCGCGGCGCCCCCCGAGGTCATGCGCGCCATGGCGGCGGCGACGCCCCAGGCCGAGTTCATCGAGATTCCCGCGGCGGCCCATGTGCCCGCCATCGACGCGGCGGCGGCGTTCAATGCCATGCTCGCCACGGCGCTGGCGGCGGATGCGCCGACGCGGGGAGGGGTGGCGCCGCTGCGCGCGGCCTCCCTTTGACTTCCGTCCCTCAGGGACCGGACATTCATGCCGGCGGGTCCGCAGCGCGGGCCCGCCGGCTTCGTGCTTCAAAATGTGCAGGAGTTGCGTGTGATAACGGATGGAAACAGCAAGGCCGTGGTCGGCATCATCGGGCTCGGGATCATGGGCATGTCCTATGCCCGCAACCTGCGCGAGAGCGGGTTCGAGGTGGTGGGCTATGATGTGGCGTCCGCCAGCATGGAGGCCCTCAAAGCCGTGGGCGGCGTCGCCGCGGCCAGCCCGGCGGAGCTGGGCAGCAAGGCCGATGTGGTGCTGATCGCGCTCGCCTCGATCAAGGCGCTGGAGACGGTGTGCGTGGGCGACAGCGGCCTCGTCCACACCTTGCGCGCCGGCACCGTGGTGGCAGAGATGGGCACCTTGCCGCTCTCCGCCAAGGAGCAGTGCAAGACGTGGCTGGCGCCGCGCGGCGTGCAGGTGCTGGATTGCCCGGTCAGCGGCACCGGCGCCCAGGCGGCGGTGCGCGATCTGGTGATCTATGCCAGCGGTGACGAAGACGCGGTGGAGACCATCACGCCGGTATTCGCGGGATTTGCGCGCAACACCCGCTTCGTGGGTCCGTTCGGAGCCGGCACGAAGCTGAAGTTCATCGCCAATCTGCTGGTGACCATCCACAATCTGGCCGCCGCCGAGGCTCTCGTGCTGGCCGACCATTCAGGGCTCGACCTGAACATGGTGTTCGACGCCATCCGCGACGGCGCCGGCAATTCGCGCATGTTCGAGGTGCGCGGCCCGCTGATGATCGAGGAGCGCTATCAGCCGGCGACCATGAAGATGGACGTGTACATGAAGGACCTCATGCTCATCACCGACTTCGCGCGGGAGATGAAGGCCCCGACCCCGCTGATGGCGGCCAGCGTGCCCTATTATGTGGCGGCACTGGCCCAGGGCCGGGATGCCGACGACACCGCCGCTCTGTTCTCGGTGCTGAAGGATATGTCCCGGCCTGCGACGGGCGCGCCCGCCGCGACGAAGGCCAAGGACCCCGCGGCGGCCTGAGCCTGCGGCCCCCGGCCGGCCGCGCCGGCCGGGGGTCTCGCGTCAGGCCACCGGCGCGGCGCGGGTGTGATAGAGGGTGGCGTCGAGATTTTCGCCCACCTGTTGGAAGCGGTCGGCGAGCTTGCGCAATTCCGGCAGACGGGTGCGGTCGAGGGTGGAGATGTCCGGCCAGTCCACTTCAACCAGATTGCCGCCGGGATCGCGCAGATAGAGCTGCACCGAGCCGTCGGGCAATTCATTGACCGGATTGCCGAAGGTCTTGCCGTCGAGAATGTCCATCGCCTTGGCGGTGTCGTAGACGGCCATGAAGTCATCCACATTCAGCGCGAAGTGCTGATATGTCGGCACTGCATCCGGCAGCAGGAAGATGTGCACCTGCTGGCTGCCGCAGCGCATGTATTGCGTGCGAAAGCCGAAATTGTAGGTGGGAATGCACTCCATGCCGAACACCCGCTCATAGAAGCGGATCGAGGCATCGAGGTCGGTGGCTCCGATGGACAGGTGATTGAGGCCGGTGCAGGTCATGGCGGCTCCTTGGCGAGAGGCGTTTCCGGATCAGGCCGCCTTCTGCGCATGAGAGTCCGGCTGGCCGGGCGCCGTGGCGGTCTTTATTTATCGATCGAAAAATAACAGATGCCTCAAAGGCGCGCAACCGCCTGCGCACGATCGCGCACCAGGTTCCGCACCGCATGCCGGGCGGATCAGACCTTCGCCACGCGGCGGGGCGTTCCCGATTTCTGGTTGGTGCGGGCTTCAAGCACGGCGCGATAGCCGGCGCAGAACACGTCCAGCGATTGCGAGATCACCACCTCGGCGGAGGTGTGCATCGGACTGCCGTAGACATATTTGCGGACGCCGTAATAGAAGATGCCGCCCTGCAAGGTCCAGGCGGTCTCAAGATCTTCCGGCGCCACGTCCACCGGCACCTTCAGGCCCATCTCGCGATGAAATTCGCGGATGATGCGCTTCAAGATGCGCTCTTCCACCACCGCCAGATAATGCACGTTGATGGTGACGCCCTTGAGGCCCGCGAAGAAATAGATGCGGATCCATTGCGGGGTCAGGATCGCCGCCATGTATTCTTCGTAGAACTGCTGCATGCGATCCCGCAGCGGGCGCGCGGTATCACTCAACAGATCATCCCAGGCGGGCCGCCAGATATCGAGAAAGACCGCCTTGTAGATCTCCTGGATCAGCGCGTCCTTGGTGGGAAAGTAGCGATAGAGCAGGGGCTGCGTGGTGCCCAGGTGACGCGCCAGTTCGCGGGTGCCGCCGTCGAACCCCACTTGGGCGAAATATTCGATGGCCTTCGCCAGGATTTCCCGCCGCCGATCCGCCGGTGCCAGGCGCCGCTTGGCTGCCGGAGGCGCCAGTGCAGCTGCCGCTGCCGCCGGCCGGCCCGCGCGCCTTTCCACTTTATTCATCGCCCCTGACCCGTCCTCATGCGCCGCCTGTGCTTCCAGAGGCCGCCCATGGTAGCGCCCCCCGCGTCCCCCCGCAAAGAGGGCCGATGGTCGCCCTTGTGGTGCATCGCGCGGCCATGCCCCCCTTGCGAAGCCCGCCCAAGCCATGCAAATTATCGATCGATAATCATAAAAATGGAGGATACGCCATGAAGGTCAACAAAGCTGCGATCTATGAAGCGGCCGACAAGCTGTCCAACTGGGGCCGCTGGGGCGCCGAGGACCAGATCGGTACCCTCAATCACATCGCCCCCGACGACATCGTCACCGCGGCGGGATTGATCCGCAAGGGCAAGGTGTTCGCCCTCGGCCTGCCGCTGGACCAGAAGCTGCAGAGCGGCCTGTTCGGCGGCCGCTGGAACCCCATCCACACCATGCTGGCCACCGGCACCGATGCAGTGGCCGGCACCCAGGACGAGACCGTGCGCCTGCGCTATGCGGACGACGCCATCAACCTGCCGCTGCAATGCTCCACCCAATGGGATGCGCTCGCCCACATCTTCCTCGATGACAAGATGTACAACGGCTATGACGCCACCCTGGTGGACTCCACCGGCGCCAAGAAGAACGGCATTGAGCACACCCGCAACAAGATGGTGGGCCGCGGCGTGCTGCTGGACGTGGCGCGCTTCAAGGGGCAGGACGCCCTGGCCGACGGCTATGCCATTACCAATGAGGATCTGGACGCCACCGCCAAGGCGCAGGGAGTGGAGATCCGCAAGGGCGATTTCGTGATCGTGCGCACCGGCCAGCAGGAAGCCTGCATCAAGGCGGGGTCCTGGGGCACCTATGCGGGCGGCGACGCGCCGGGCCTCGCCTTCGAGACCGCCTATTGGATCCACAAGCACGATCTCGCCGCCATCTGCACCGACACCTGGGGCTGCGAGGTGCGCCCCAATGAGACCACTGAAGCGAATCAGCCCTGGCACTGGGTGGTGATCCCCAAGATCGGCATCACCATGGGCGAGATCTTCTATCTGAAGGAACTGGCGGAAGATTGCGCCGCCGACAAGGTGTATGAATTCTTCTTCTGCGCGCCGCCCATGCACATTCCCGGCGGCTGCGGCTCGCCGATCAACCCGCAGGCCATCAAGTGAGCGCGGGATCATGAGCGGTACAAGAGGAGGCCTGAATGGCTGAATTTCTGAAGACCGGCATCAGCGCCGATGACGCCGAGGCCGCCGACACCAAGGTGCGGGGCATCGTGGAAGGCATCCTCGGCGACATCGCCAAGGATGGCGATGCGGCGGTGCGGGCGCTGTCCATCAAGTTCGATGGCTGGGACCGCACCGACTACCGTCTCACCGACCAGGAAATCCGCGATTGCATGGCGGAACTCTCGGCCCGGGACATCGAGGACATCAAGTTCGCGCAAGAGCAGGTGCGCAACTTCGCCCAGCATCAGCGGGCCAGCATGCTGGACATCGAGGTGGAAACGCTGCCCGGCATCGTGCTCGGGCACAAGAACATCCCGGTGGGGTCGGTGGGCTGCTATGTGCCCGGCGGCAAATATCCGCTGCTCGCCTCCGCGCACATGTCGGTGATCACCGCCAAGGTGGCGGGCGTCGACCGCATCGCCACCTGCGCCCCGCCCTATCACGGCAAGCCGGCACCGGCCATCGTCGCCGCCCAGTATCTGGCGGGGGCGGACGAGATCTATTGCCTGGGCGGCGTCCAGGCCGTGGGCGCCATGGCGCTCGGCACCGCCTCCATCGCCCCGGTGGACATGCTGGTGGGGCCGGGCAACGCCTTCGTGGCGGAGGCCAAGCGGCAGTTGTTCGGCCGCGTGGGCATCGATCTGTTCGCCGGCCCCACCGAGACCCTGGTGATCGCCGACGACAGCGTGGATGCGGAGATGTGTGCCACCGATCTGCTCGGGCAGGCGGAGCACGGACCGAACTCGCCGGCCATTCTGCTCACCAATTCCCGCAAGCTGGCGCTGGAGGTGATGGCGGAGGTGGAGCGCCTGCTCACCATCCTCCCCACCGCCGCCATCGCCCGGCAGGCCTGGGAGGATTATGGCGCGGTCATCGTCTGCGACAGCTATGAGGCGATGGTGGTTGAAGCCGACCGCATCGCCTCCGAGCACGTGCAGGTGATGACCCGCGACCCGGATTATTTCCTCACCCACATGCGCAACTATGGCGCGCTGTTCCTGGGTGCGCGCACCAATGTGGCCTATGGCGACAAGGTCATCGGCACCAACCACACCTTGCCCACCAAGAAGGCGGCGAAATATACCGGCGGGCTGTGGGTGGGCAAGTTCCTGAAGACGGTGACCTATCAGAAGGTGCTCACCGACGAAGCCTCGGCCATGATCGGCGAATATTGCTCGCGGCTCTGCATGCTGGAAGGCTTTGCCGGCCATGCGGAGCAGGCCAATATCCGCGTGCGGCGCTATGGGGGACGCAACATCCCCTATGCCACCGCCGCCGAATGATCCCGGTGCCGGGCTCTCCGGCGCCGTCTCTCTGATCCCGGGCGCTCGGGTCTCCGCAGATGGCGGCGGCGCGGGCGCCCGTTCGCATGCACGCACCGGCCCCGGCGCCGCGTGCGAAGGAGCCCGCCATGACCCTGCCCAACCCGCCCTCCTTCGATCTGTCCGGCAAGACCGCCCTGGTGACCGGTGCCGGCCGCGGCATCGGGTTCGCTGCCGCGGCGGTGCTGGCCCAGCATGGCGCCGACGTGACCCTGGCGGCCCGCTCGCGGGACGAGATCGAAGCGGGCGCCGCCGAGATCCGCGCCGCCGGGTTCAAGGCGCAGGCGCTGGTGCTGGATGTCACCGACATCGCCGCCACCACCGCCATCCTGGACGCCGGGCCGGCCTATGACATCCTGGTCAACAATGCGGGCACCAATCGGCCCGGCCCCTTCGATGCGGCGACGCTGGAGGGCTATGACGCTGTGATGGGTCTCAATGTGCGTGCGGCCTTCTTCGTGGCGCAGGCGGTGGTGCGCGGGCTCAAGGCGGCAGGCAAGGGCGGTTCGCTGATTCATGTCTCCTCGCAGATGGGCCATGTGGGGGCAGCCAACCGCACCCTCTATTGCGCCTCCAAATGGGCCATCGAGGGTCTGAGCAAGGCGCTGGCGGTGGAGCTGGCGCCGCACAACATCCGCTCCAACACCTTGTGCCCCACCTTCATCGAGACGCCCATGACGCAGCCCTTCCTGGCGGATGCGGCCTTCCGGGCCAGCGTGATTGCCAAAATCAAGCTGGGGCGCCTGGGGCAGGTGGAGGATCTCACCGGCCCGCTGCTGCTGCTGGCCAGCGACGCCGGATCGCTGATGACTGGATCATCCTTGCTGGTGGATGGCGGCTGGACGGCGGGGTGAGCCTGCAAAAGGAAAAGCCGATCAGGCCCTGAGGGCGTGATCGGCAGTGGGTCGTGCAGCCCTGTCGACGGTTCTGACGGCGTCTTGAGCGTGCCTCGGTTCGAAAAGCCTCAGGGCGGCCCGCGCGCGGCGCGGGCCGCCTGGTCAGGAGCGCGTCTCCGGATGCCAGCGCAACAGGCGCTTGCGGGTCATCTCGACGCTTTTCACCACCAGCGCGCCCAACAAGGCGATCTCGACGATGCCGGCGAACACGCCCGGCGAGTCGGCGAACCGCCCCGCCTGCATCATGGAGCCGCCGATGCCCGGCCCACCCATGAGCATTTCCGTCACCACCGTGGTGATGAGGCCCACCGGCACCGCGATCTGGATGCCGGTGAGGATCTGCGGCAGCGCCATGGGCAGCACCACTTCGCGCAGCACCTCCCGCGGCGTGGCGCCGAACGAGCGGGCGGACCAGATCACCCATTTGTCCACCCCGAGCGTACCGGCATAAGTGGCGGTCACGATGGGGAAGAAGCAGGAGAAGGCGATCATCACGATCTTCGAGGTGTCGAAGATGCCGAACCACAGGATGAAGATGGGCAGGAAGGAGATCTTCGGCATGGGGAAGCCCACCGAGATCAACGGATCGAAAAACCAGCGCACCGTGCTGTTGCGGGCCATGAGCACGCCCAGCGGAATGGCCACGATGAGCCCCAGGACGAAGCCCGAAGCGGCGCGATAGAGCGTCAGCCCCAGATCCAGGAACATGGTGCCGGAGATCGCATCCTGCCCCACCCGTGCCAGCACGGTGGACAGAGGCGGCAGCAGGAAGGGATTGATGGCGCTCAGCCGCGCCACCGCCTCCCAGGTGATCAGCAAAGCGGCGATCACCGAGAGCTGGATGACGGTATCGCCCCAGAAGTGGAGGATGGCGCGCAGCCGCGGATAGCTGGGCCCGCCCGTGGGGGCGGCGCGGCGCGCCGGCGCACTGTCGGCCCGCACGGGGGTCGCAGCGGCCCGGGGCGCGGAGGAAGCCATGCGGATGCTCAATTGTCCCTCCAGCGCAATTGCCGGCGCACCAGGGCGCCATAGAGCTGGTCAGCGGCAAAGCCCACTGCCGCCACGCACAGGATCACCGCGAACATGGCCGCATAGGCCCCGCCGTCGCCCAGCTGGCTGATGAGATAGCCCACCCCATCCTTGGCGATGACGAATTCCGAACTGACCATGAGGATGAAGGAGAAGGCCAGCGCCGTGCGGATGCCGTTCAGCAATTCCGGCATGGCCGCCGGCAACGTCACCTGCACCAGGGTCTCGAAGCGCGAGGCCCCCAGCGAGCGGGCCGACCACTGCAGAAAGGGGTTCACCCCCTTGGCGCCGTTATAGGTGCTCACCACCACCGGCAGCAGGCAGCCGAGGAAGATCAGCAGGATCTTGGACATGTCGCCCAGCCCGAACCAGATCATCATCACCGGGATGAGGGCGGACTTGGGCATGGGGTAGAACAGCTGCACGATGGGATTGATGACCAGCCGGGCCGGGCGGAAGGCCGCCATGGCCAGCCCCGCCACCACGCCGACGCTGATCGCAGCCCCCAGGCCCACCGCCGCGCGGAACAGCGAGCGGGCGCCGTGATGGAGGATTTCCCCATCGGACACCAGGCCCCAGAAGGCGGTGACCACGGAGATCACATCCGGCAGCAACTGGTTGGACAAAGGTCCGGCGGTGGCCAGCAGCTGCCAGATCGCCACCACGATGACGAGCGGCAGATAGCGCAGGAAGATGTTGGAGGTCAGCATCAGTGGGCTCCCCGGGTCGCCGCCACCGCCTGCTCGCGCACCAGGCCCCAGATGGTCTCGCTCAACTCCACGAAGGCCGGGCGCTTCATCACCTCTTCGGAGACGCCGCGCTCCAGGTCCACGTCGATGACGTGCTGGATGCGGCCGGGCCGCGCGCTCATGATGGAGATGCGGTCGGCCAGGAACACCGCCTCGTGCACGTCATGGGTGACGAACACCACCGTCTTGCGGGTGCGCTCGAATATGGCGCGCAGCTCTTCCTGCATCACCCGCCGGGTCTGCGCATCCAGCGCGCCGAAGGGTTCGTCCATGAGCAGGATCTCCGGCTCCACCGCCAAGGTGCGGGCGATGGCGGCGCGCTGCTGCATGCCGCCGGAGAGCTGCGAGGGGAAGGCATTCTCAAAGCCGGTGAGATGCACCAGGTCGATCATCGCCTGCGCCCGGTCCATGCGCTCGGACTTGGGCAGGCGCTGCTTCTCCATGCCGTAGAGGATGTTCTCGCGCACCGTCTTCCAGGGAAACAAAGCGAAGTTCTGGAACACGATGCCCCGCTCCGGCGCGGGGCCGGTGACCAGGCCGCGGGGGGTCTCGATGACCCCCTCCTGCACCGGGATGAAGCCGCCGATGAGATAGAGCAGGGTGCTCTTGCCGCAGCCGGAGGGGCCGAGCAAAGCGTGAAACTCGTTCGGCTTGATGGTGAGATTGATGTGGTCGAGGGCGATCACGCCCCCGGCCACACCGTTGGAGCCGTAGCGATGGGTGACATCGCGGATCTCGATGCCGACCGGCGATCCGGCCAGCGCCTGGGTGAGCGGTGCATTCATCGCGTGGCCGCCTCCGTCGCCTGGATGCGCTTCTTGGCTTCTTCCACGAAGCTGATGTCCACATAGGTGGGCGCCACCACGAACCCGCCTTGTAGGCTTCCGGCGGTGCCGGAGGGCAGGGCGCCGACGGCGACGGACGCATCCACCATGGTCTGGATATTCGGGATGTTGGGGAACATGAAGGGATCGCGGTAATAATCCGCCTTCGTGAAAAGATATTCCAGATCTTCAGGCTTCTGCTTCATGAATTTGGCAATGATTTCGGTCGCTTCCTTCTTGTTCTTCGGATCGGTGAACCAGCGCACGGCGCGCACATGGTCCTCGAAGAAGTCCTTCAGCGCTTCCTTATTCTTGGCCAGGAAGTCGGCGCGGGCGGCTAGGAACACCAGTTGGGAGGGACCAACCGCGTCCTTCACATCGAACAGCACCTTGAATTTTCCGGTGGCCACCATCTGGTCGGAGAAGGGCTGGAGCACCGTGCCCATGTCGATCTTGCCTTCGCGGAGCATGGCCGGCATGTTCGAAAAGGCCACCTCGATGGTGGTATAGTCGCGCTTGTCCTGGAGGCCAGCCTTGCGCATGCCCGTGCGCATGCCGGTGTCGGAGGCCGAGCCGATGGCGTTGGTGCCCACCCGCTTGTCCTTCAGATCGGCGATGGTGTTGATGCCGCTGTCGGTCTTCACCAGGAAGGTGTCGGAGTGGTAGCCTTCCACGCCGTCCTGGATGATGTCGGCCACCACCTTCACGTCCTGGCGCGCGTTGTTCACCGCTAGCGCCAGCACCGCCGGTGAGAAGGCGGCCATGTCCACTTCACCGGCCGCCATGGCCTGGATCTGCGGAGATGAGCCGCGGAACAATATCGGCTCCACCACATAGCTCTTGCCGTAATATTTCAGGATCTCGGGCTTGGAATACAGCACCGGGATGAGATGGCCCGGCATGGTGGACCATCCGATGCGGATGTTCACGGGATCCGCCTTGGCGGGGGTTCCCGATGCCGCCAGCGTTCCAAATATGGCGGCCAGCCCGCATGCTGCCAGCCCAAGGCTGATCCGTCGCCGCGTCTGCATTTCCATGGCGTCCTCCCGTGTGATCGTGTCCCCGCCGCCGTTGATCGGAGGTCAGGTGGTGAGTCCCGGCGCCGTTGCGCGCCTCGGATCGTCTTGCCACCGCACCGTCTTGGCGTTCACGGGCGGCGGCGTGTTCGAGATTTCATTTATCGTTCGATCAACATCTTCATGTTCGAACGCGGCACTGTCAATCAAAGTTGCACGCGAACCCGCCCCGATCGGTCACGGGGGCGTGTGGCTCAGGCCGCGCTGATCTTGCCCACAAAGGCCTCGATCTGGTCGATCACCCGCGCCACGCTGCCTTCGAAGTGCGAGCGCAGGATGGCCACCGCCTCGTCCGCCTGGCGCGCCAACACGGCCTCGGCCATGGCGCGGTGCTGGCTGCGCACCTGGTCGAACAGCGTGTGGGACTGCGCCATGCACACCACCGAGACCCGGCGGTAGCGCTGGAACTGATCCGACAAGGTGGCGCAGAAATGCAGCAGCCATTTGGAATCGCAGGCGGCGATCAGGCTGGTGTGGAAGCGGTCGTGGCGCCGTTCCCATTCGTCCATGGCGGCATCGTCGTCGAACGAGGTGGGCATGGGGCTGCGCTCCAGCCGGTGCAGAGCCACCAGGATCTCGTCCTCCCAATCCTCGCCGCCCAGCGCCATCGCCTCGCGCAGCGCCCGGCAGGTGAGATCGATGCGCAAGCCGCACAGATCCTTGAGTTCCTTGATGGACAACGGCGCCGCCACAAAGCCGCGCTGGCCCTCGAAGGCCACCAATTGCTCGGACGACAGGCGCACCAGCGCCTCGCGCAGCGGGCCGATGCCCACCGCATAGCGGGCGCTCAGCTGGCGGAAGGGCAGGCGGGTGCCCGGCGCGATGCGCCCGGCGATCAGATCCGCCCGCAGCCGCAGATAGATGCCTTCGCCCAGCGTCTTGGTATCGACGCCGGCGGTCGCGGCCGGTTCCACCAGAACCATGGACGGCGTCGCGGCGCGGCGGGCACTGGCCCGCGGCGGCTTGGCGGTGGCCGGCTTGAGTGCGCGCGGCTTGGTCTCACGCGGCTTTGATGTGCCCGTCGCCGTGGCTTTTTTTGCTGCGCCGCGGGGCGTCGCAAGGGCCTCGTTCGGGGTCGGTTTGCTCTTGGTCGGCATAAGGGCGCGCCATCCTCACCGCGGGGGACCGAAACTGCGTAATGCTAACATGTGTCAAAAATTTCAAACAAATGGTTCTTGATAGAACGCCGGATATTTGACAGAAAATGTCCAGCGCCGCCCGTGCGTGCGGCGCCGACGCCCTTCGTGACGCGCCGGTTGGGAGACCTCCTTCACATGCTGACCACCACCGACCGGGGCGCTGACGACAGCCAGACCCGCAATTTCAAGCTCATCGCCCATCATGACCTCGGCGGCTTCGGCGGCCTGGGCGAGGGCATGTCGATCCAGATCGCCAAGGACGGCCGCCGCATCCTGTGGCTGGCGCACGAGAGCGCGCCGAAGAACTTCACCGCGCTGGATGTGACCGACCCGAAGAACCCGCGCATGGTGGTGCAGACCGAGCTGCCCCAAGCCTACATGCGGTCCAATTCGCTGGAAGTCACCGGCGACATCATGGTGGTGGCCTACCAGACCCAGAAGGCCGGCCAGCAGCCCGCCGGCATGGAGATCTTCGACATCTCGGTGCCGGAGCAGCCGAAGTCCCTGTCCTTCTTCGATTGCTCGGGGCCGCATTCGCGCGGCGTGCATCAGTTGTGGTTCTGCGACGGCGAATATGTCCACATGGCCGCCGGTGCGCCGGACTTCATCCCGCGTGATGCCAAGGACGACCAGTTCTATCGCATCATCGACGTGCGCGATCCCACCAAGCCCACGGAAGTGGGCCGCTGGTGGCTGCCGGGCACCCGGGAGGGCGACAGCGAACCGGCACCGATGCGCCACACGCCGGAATTCGATCTCGGCTTCCGCGCCCACAACACCAATGTCTATCCCCAGCGGCCGGACCGCGCCTATCTGGGCTATCTGGATGCGGGCATGATCGTGCTCGACATCTCCGACAAATCGGCGCCCAAGCAGATCTCGCGCTGGGACAATTCCCCGCCCTATGCCGGCTTCACCCACACCGTGCTGCCGCTGTTCGAGCGCAATCTGTTCGTGGTCACCGACGAATCCGTGGTGGACGACGGCGCCGACTGGCCGAAGCTGGTGTGGATACTGGACGCCCGCGATGAGACCAATGTGGTGCCCATCGCCACTTGCCCCATGCCCAGCCGCGAGGTGTTCGCCAAGCGGGGCGGGCGCGTGGGGGCGCACAATCTGCATGAGAATTTGCCGCTGCCCACCTCCTGGTTCTCCGACCAGGTGATCATCGGCACCTTCTTCAACGGCGGCCTGCGGGCGTTCGACATCTCCAACCCCTACCAGCCGGTGGAGATCGCCTCCTTCGTGCCGCCGGCGCCCCCCCTGGCCCCCACCGGCGCCATCCAGCTGAACGACGTGTTCGTGGACGAGCGCGGCATCGTCTACACCGTCGATCGCCATGTGGGCGGCGTCTACATCCTCGAAATGGACTTCTGAGATGATCCGGTTCCTGGCAGAGGCCGATTCAGACGGAAGCGGGTTCCCCGCTCCCGTCGTCGGGCTCTGACATGCGTCCCTCGGACCTGTTCGGGGGAAGTCCGTTCGGCCGGCGGGTGCGCCGGCCGGGGGCCGGGCGCGTGCCGGTGACCGTGGTCACCGGCTTCCTCGGCGCCGGCAAGACCAGCCTCATCCGCGCCGCGCTGGCCCATCCGCAGGCGGCGCGCACGGCGGTGATCGTCAATGAATTCGCCGAACTGGGCGTGGACGACGTGCTGCTGCGCACCAGCGCGGAAGACGTGCGCCTGATTGGCAATGGCTGCATGTGCTGCGCCGCCCGCAGCGATCTGCAGCGGGTGCTGCGCAACCTCTATGCGGAGCGCGAGACCGGCGCCGTGCCGCCCTTCGACCGGGTGATCGTGGAGACCTCGGGCCTCTCCGATCCTGGCCCGGTCTTGCAACTGCTCGCCGGTGATCGGGCGCTCAGCGGCCATTATGCCGTCTCCGCGCTGGTCACGGTGGTGGATTGCGTGCTGGCGCTGGATGGCGCCGCCCCGCCGGAGTGGACCGAACAGGTGGCGTTGGCCGACCGCATCGTGCTGTCGAAGACCGATCTGGCTTCCGAGGCGCAGACCGCCCGCGTGCGCACGCGCCTTGCGGCGCTCAATCCCGGAGCCGAGATTCTGGAGGCGGCCAGCCTGCGCGGCGACCCTTTGGCCTGGCTGGCGCCTGCCGCGGCGGGGAATGGCGCGGGCTTTCGCGCCGCGCCGCCGGCGGAGCCCGGCACCGCATGCCAGAGCTTTGTCCTCACCTTCGACACGCCGTTCCAGTGGTCGGTGTTTTCCCAGGTCATGGAGACGCTGCTGGCGCTGCGCGGCGACGACATCCTGCGGGTGAAGGGCCTCGTGCATGTGGCCGGCTGCACCGGCCCGGTGGCGGCGCATTTCGTCCGCCAATTGGTGGCCCGCCCCGAGGAATTGACCGCCTGGCCCGATGCGGACCGGCGCACCCGCCTCGTGTTCATCACCCGCGGGGTGGATCGCGCCCCGGTGCAGGCGCTGTTCGACGCGGCCTTGGCGCTCGCCGTCACGAAGCCCTGATGTCAGCGCGCTTGTAGGCTGCGCCGAAGCGGTCATACTGCCATCAAGCGCGGACGCCGCACGTCCGCGCGACCAGGACTGCCCACATAAAACAATCGGGCGGCAAGGGAGGATCAGGATGCGGATCGGTGTGGCCGCCCCCGAGCGGACCGCGCGGGCGTTTGCCGGCCGGCTCCAGCAACTGGGCCATCAGGTCTCCCTATGGGACCGCGAAATGACGCCCGGCCGCCCGGCCTGCACACGGGCGCCCTGTGCCTTTCCCTGCGTGATCGCCGAACATCCCGAAGACCTGCTGGCCCGCTCCGATCTGGTCATCACCGTGCTCGATGCGGCGCGGATGGTTTGCGTCTATGAGGGCACGCGCGGCCTGTTGGCCGGCGACATCGGCGCCAAGATCATCGTGGAGATGGGCGAACTGCCCCCCGACACGGAGATTCGCCTCGCCCGCCAAGTGCGCGAGCGCGGCGGGGTGTTCGTGGAATGCCCCACCGCCGGGACGCTGGCGGACGCCCGCGCCGGCCGGCTGATCGGCTTTGCCGCCGGCCCGGCGGACGATCTGGCCCGCGCCCGCCCGGTGCTGGAGCAGATGTGCGCCCGCATCGAGCACCAGGGGGACAATGGCACGGGGGCCGCCGCCAAGCTGCGGCACAGCGCGCCCATCTTCTGTTTCTGAGCGCCGGACGGCGGCGGCTCAGGCGTCGGGAAACTCCTGCGCCGGCCACAGGTCATTGTGCGCCAGCGCCTCCTGTTCCAGCACCGCCAGGAAGGCGGCGGCGGCAGGGGACAGCGGCCGGCGGGCCGGCTCGATGAGCACCAGATCAATGGCCAGAGGCGGATCCGCCAGCGGATGCACGGTGAGGCGCCGCGGCTCCGGCATCTGCGCATCGGCGGCCATCATCAGGCCGGGCACCACCGCGACGAAATCCGTGCGGGCGACGAAATCCAGCGCCCCCAGCATCGCGTCCAGCTCCAGCAGCCGCTCCACCTGTACGCCATTGGCGGCGAAATAGGCCTCCAGATGGGCACGCCGGGCATTCAGCCGGCTGGGCACCACGATCTTCAGCGGGCCGAGATCGGCGAGGCGCAGCGGCGCCATGTGCGGCAGGCCGCGGGCCGCGTCCGCCACCAGCACCTCGGGCGTGCGGGCAAAGCGCCGGCTCTTGATGCCGATGATGCCATCGGTGATGGGCACGATGGCGAAATCCAGATCGCCCGCCTGTACCTGCTGGGTGAGGGTGGCGGAGAAGGATTCCACGATCCGCACCACCACATTGGGATGGGCGGCCACGAAGGCGGCCAAGGCGGGGGCCAGAACGCTGCGGGTCATGGTGGGCATGAGGCCCACCACCATCTCGCCGTCGAGGCCGATGCCATAGCGCATCACCGCCCGATTGGCCGCCTCATTGACCCGCAGCACCTCGATGCAGGCGCGGTAATAGCTGTCCCCCGCCGGCGTGGGCGAGACCGCGCCGCCGCCGCGGGAGAACAGCCGCACGCCGAAGCGTTCCTCGATCTTGCGAATGTGCTGGGAGACGCCCGACTGGGTGGCATTCTCCCGTTCCGCCGCGGCGGTGAAGGACCGCTCCTCATAGGCCGCCACGAACAGGCGCATGTCCCGCAAGCTCTCGATCATCTGCGACTGCGATCCCCAGATCATGAATCCTGATGCCGGCGAGCAGATCATATCATTTCTGCATCGGGGCGCCCGCTCCTAAACTGCAATCATGAGTGAGCATGTGATCGATTTCGACCAAGCCGAAGACCCCCGGCATTTCCGCCGCGCCTTGGGCCGGTTCGCCACCGGCGTCACCATCGTGACCACCCGCGGCCCGGACGGGAAGCTGGAGGGGCTCACCGCCAATTCCTTCTCCTCGGTGTCGCTGGATCCGCCGCTGGTGCTGTGGAGCCTGAAGACCACCGCGCCTTCGCTGGAGCGGTTCGTGGCCTCCGGGGTGTTCGCGGTGAATGTGCTGGGCACCCATCAGACGGACCTGTGCCGGCACTTCGCCACCCCGGCCGTGGACAAGTTCGCCAGCGTGGACCACGCGCCGGGCCTCGACGGCTGCCCGCTGATCGCCAGCGCCCTGGCCCGGTTCGAATGCCGCACCCAACAGGTGATCGAAGCCGGCGACCATCAGATCTTCCTCGGCCGGGTGATGCGCGTGACCCATCGCGACGGCGAGCCGCTGATCTTCTCCACCGGCGCATTCTGGGCCCCCGCCGCGTTGGACACGACGGGCGTGCCGGTGGTCCCCGCGGCGCCGCCGCTCCCCCGCGATCCGGGATCGCCCTGAGCGGCCGTGCGGCCGCCGGACGATCCGTGACCCAAGGCCCGACACAGGGCCGAACAGAAGGAAACAAGCCATGGTGCGCGCCGCGATTGCCGGTCTTGGCTGGTGGGGGAAACATATGGTGCGGCGCATGCAGGGCTCGGACGCCCTGCGCATCGTCACCGCGCTGGAGACCTCCGACGCCCACGCCGCCTTCGCCGCCGAGCATGGCCTGGCCTTCAGCACCGACTGGGCGGGCGTGGTGGCCGATCCCGCCATCGATGCGGTGATCCTGTGTACCCCGCACGGTTTGCACACGCGCCAGGTGCTGGAACTGGCCGCCGCCGGCAAGCATGTGTTCTGCGAGAAGCCGCTGGCGCTCACCCGCGCCGACGCGGAGCGCTCCGTGGCCGCCTGCCGGGCCGCCGGGGTGGTGCTGGGCATCGGCCACGAGCGCCGCTATGAGCCGGCCATGGCCGAGCTGCGCCGGCTACTGAAGGCCGGGGCGCTGGGCACGCTGCTGCACGTGGAAGCCAATTTCAGCCATGACAAGCTGGCCGCGGTGCCGCTCAACGACTGGCGCGCCTCGCCCACCGAGGCGCCCGCCGCCGGCATGACCGCCATGGGCATTCATCTCACCGACGGCTTCCTGGATCTGTTCGGCCCCATCGACGAGGTCTATGCCACCACGGTGCAGGGCGTCTCTGGCCGGGCCAATGGGGATGTGGTGTCGGTGAACACCCGCTTCGCCTCGGGGGCCACCGGCTTCATCAATGCGGTGCTGGTGACCCCGCTCTATATCGCCATGCGGGTGTTCGGCTCGGAGGCCTTCGTCGAGGTGCGCAACGAGACCCATCCGGATACGCCGGGGCCGACCACGCTCACCGCGCAGTATCGCGACGGGCGCTGCGATGTGCGCACCTATGCCTGGGAAGACACGGTGCGGGCCAATCTGGAAGCCTTCGCGGCGGCCATCGAGACCGGCGCGCCCTATATGTTCACCGACGCCCAGCGCGTGGGGAATATCGCGGTGCTGGAGGCGGTGTGCCAGTCCATCGCCACCAATCGCCCGGTGCGCACGGACGCCCTCGCGGGGGCAGGGCGCTCGGCCGCCTGAGGCGGGCGTCGCCCCGGCCCGCGGCGGACCGCAGGCCGGGGCGCGATCGTCAGTGTTCCGTCGCCATGGCGCTGCCGTCGCGGCGGCGGGCATAGAGCACGAAGGTGGCGAACAGGCCGCAGGCGGCGGCGAAGGTGAGCCAGAAGCCCGGCGCCGCCTTGTCGCCGGTCGCCTCGATCAGCCAGGTGGACATGGCCGGGGTGAAGCCGCCGAACAGAGCGGTGGCGAGGCTATAGGCCAGCGAGAAGCCGGACGTGCGCACGCTCACGGGCATGATCTCGGTGAGCGCCACCACCATGGCGCCGTTGTAGCTGGCATAGAGGAAGGACAGCCACAGCAGCACCGCCAGCATCTTGCCGAAGGTGGGGTCCACCACCAGCCAGGCGAGCGCCGGATAAGAGGTCAGCAGGGTCAGCGCGGCGAAGGTGATCAGCACCGGCCGGCGGCCGATGCGGTCGGACACCGCCCCCATCACCGGCAGCCAGAACAGGTTGGAGACGCCGACGCAGAAGGTGACGATGAGCGCGTCGGACGAGGTCAGCTTCAGCACCGTCTTGCCGAAGGTGGGGGTGTAGACGGTGATCATGTAGAAGGACACCGTGGTCATCACCACCAGCAGCATGCCCGCCCCCACCAGCCGCCAATTGGTGGCCATGGAGCGGAAGATCTCGCTGGTGCTGGGGCGATGGGCGCGGGCGAGGAATTCCGGGGTTTCCTCCAGCGAGCGCCGCAGCACGAACAGGATCGGCACGATGGCGCAGCCGATGAAGAAGGGGATGCGCCAGCCCCAGGCGGCCACCACCGAGGGGGCCATCCATTCGCTGAGCCCGAAGCCCAGCGCGGCGGCGACGATGATCGCCACCTGCTGGCTGCCGGACTGCCAGCTCACATAGAAGCCCTTGTGGCCGGGGGTGGCCATTTCCGCCAGATAGACCGAGACGCCGCCCAGTTCCACGCCGGCGGAGAAGCCCTGCAGCAGGCGCCCGATCAGCACCAGGATCGGCGCCGCCAGCCCGATGGTGGCATAGCCGGGCACGAAGGCGATGAGGATGGTGCCGCAGGACATGATGGCGAGCGTCAGAATCAGGCCCTTGCGCCGGCCGATGCGATCCACATAGGCGCCCAGGATCAAGGCGCCCAGCGGGCGCATGAGAAAGCCGGCGCCAAAGGTGCCGAAGGTGAGCATCAGCGAGGCGAAGGGATTGGCGACGGGAAAGAAGGCGGCAGCGATATAGGTGGCGTAAAACCCGAACAGGAAGAAATCGAACATCTCGATGAAATTGCCGCTGGTGACGCGCAGCACGGTGAGGGCTTTGGATTGGGCGGGCATTGTTGGCCTCTCGACTGGTGCCGGCCGCGGGCGGTGGCACAGGCATCCGATGGCGCAACAGGTGTGCCGAAACACGGCTCCGCGCAATACGGTCCCCTAAGGGCAGGCGTGCCAAGGGACCGAGAATTCGTGCGATCGGGATAGGGGCGGGCGGGGGCGGATGGGCGGGCGCATCCGGCTCCGCGTGGGCACGGGGCGCTTGCGGCCGTCCGCGCGAGTCCGGCCACGCCATCCGGAATCGGACCGGCGACCGCCTCCGGTCGCTGCCCGCATCATCGCAAATCTCTGGAAAGATCCGGATCTTCGGGCGGTCCTCCAGGGGGCCGCCCGCGCCGGGACCGCCGGCTTACGCCGGCAGGACGACCACCTTGGTCTTGACCGGGGTGCGGTCGTAGAGGTCGATCATGTCCTGGGTCAGCAGGCCGACGCAGCCGCTGGTGATGCCAGAGCCGATGGTCTCCGGATCGGTGGTGGCGTAGATGGTGTAGAGCGTGTAGCTGCCGTTCTGGTAGAGATGCAGCGTGCGGGCGCCGAGCGGGTTCTCAAGGCCGCCCGGCATGCCGTTGGCCCATTTGGCCGCCTCGGGCTGGCGCTTGATCATTTCGCGGGGCGGGGTCCAGGTGGCCCACTCGCTCTTGCGGCCCACATAAGCATCGCCGCTCCAGCGGAAGCCGTCGCGGCCCACATTGGCGCCATAGCGGGTGGCCTTGCCGTCTTCCTCGATGCGATAGACGTAATAATTGCCCGGATCGACGATGATCGTGCCGGCCGCTTCCTTGGTCTCGTAAGGCACGGTGGCACGGAAATATTTCGGCGGCACCTTGGCCACATCCACCGCCGGGATCGTGAACTTCTTGTCCGGCACCGGCCCGTAGACCTTCTGCGCCTCGGCAAGGCTCATGCCCTCGGGGCTGGCGCAGCCGGCGAGCGAGAGCGCCCCGAGACTTGCGGCCGAGCCGACCAGAAACGACCGGCGGCTGAGAGCCCCCGACGGAAGCCCGGACACGGCGACCTCGTCACCAGCGCCAGCGGCAGCATTCCCACGGTGCATGATCATGATCTGGCAGTTCCCATGTCCCAGTGCCCGACGCGCCAATGCGCCAGCCTCAATCCGACGAACGTCCCGCAGAGCGAAGATTGCCGCCACTCGACGCGGCTGACAAGCTCGGGCTGCGCCGCGCGGGTCTGCATACACCCAACTCGCTAACGTCTGCTGAAGCGTGCCGTAGCACCGTGCGCCGGCTGCGACAAGAACCTCCAGATTGCGGCATCAGTCGGGTCGCCGGCGCCCCGGCCCTGCGTCCGGCCGTCGCGCCGAGAGGCCGACGAAGCCGTCGCCGCCGCGCGAAAAAGAATTTGACACAATTAAATTGTACGCTAAAAGAAGCCCGCTCGCCAGGATGCGAGGCGGGCTTCAGCGCGGCCCTCGCGCTGGCGCGGCCCGTTCAAACGGAGGATTTTTCCCATGTCGGTCGATGTGAAATACACCACCCAGGCCACCGCCACTGGCGGCCGTGACGGCCGCTCCGTCTCCAAGGACGGCGTGCTGGATGTGAAGCTGGCCACGCCGAAGGAATTGGGCGGCGCCGGCGGGGAGGGCACCAATCCCGAGCAATTGTTCGCCGCCGGCTATTCCGCCTGTTTCCTCGGCGCGCTGAAGGTCGTGGGCGGCCAGGAGAAGGTGCGCATTCCCGCCGAGACCACGGTGACCGCCGCCATCGGCATCGGCCCGCGGTCCGAAGGCGGCTTCGGCATTACCGCGTCCTTGGCGGTGTCGCTGCCGGGCCTGGACAAGGCGCAGGCGGAGGACCTGGTGGCCAAGGCGCATCAGATCTGCCCCTATTCCAACGCCACCCGCGGCAATGTGGACGTGGGCCTGACCGTCGTCTGAGCCTGGTTTCCGGCGCGGGCATCCGTTACGGGCGCCCCGCGCAGGGCGCCCAAGCCCGACCCTGGCGCCCGAGCCCGTCCTGGCGACAAAGAAAAACCCCGCCGCGGCGCTGCCGGGCGGGGTGTTCCGAACATCGCGGCGGCTGCCGCGAGACCTGTTAGACGGCGATCACCAGCCGGGACGGCAGTGCAGGCCGCCATAGGGGCCGCGCCAGCAATAGCCGGGGTGCCAATAGGGGCCGTAGCCATACCACCAGTCGATGAACAGGCTGGCGTTGCTGCCGGAGACCGGCTTGTCGTCGCTCAGCACCTTGTAGTTATAGACCAGTGTGTCGCCCGTGATGACCGGGTTGGTCAGTTCCACCACTGCGGTCACCGGCTTGCCGTCCACGGTCACCGCGAGGGTGGCGTTGGGGGCGTCCTTCTGGAAGCTGTCCTTGCCTTCATTCCAGAACTTCACGAAGTTCGCCGTCGGGGCATCGCCCGTCATGCGCTCGGGACGGTCGCTGAACATGAGGGTCTGGGGGGCCACGCCCTTCAGGGTGATGGTCTTGTCGTCGACCACCACGGAGTCGGCCACCTGGACGAACAGCCAATTGGCGGGCTTCATTTCTTCCACGTTGCCAGCGGGCTTGGCCGTCTGGGCATTGGCGCCGCTGACGGCGCACACCACCGCCAGCAAAGCCCCGTAAATTGCTGATTTCATGCAACTCTCCAAGTGCAGATGGGGTTCCGTCACCACGCCGGCACTCTACCATCTTGCCGCCACTTTTCCAGGCCCCGCCCGCTCGATTACACATATTTAAGATAGCGCCGCCGGCGCCCGAAAACGCAGGGGAAGGCAGATCCGCAAATGTAGCGTCTGCCGCATTCATGCATTCGTCGTAAAAATGATACGTCATATTTAAGGTTTGTGTCACCGCGACTGTGGACATGCTCAGGCTGAGCCTGGCGGACCTGGCCTTGATGCTGCGGCATCTGTCCTGCCGCCTCCCGCCACCCGTCCTGTGTGGTCCGGCCCGCCACCACCGCCCCCGCCGGGGGGCTCCGACGGCAGCGCCTTGGGCGCGGCACGCTTCTTGCTCAAGTAAATACATCGCAACATGATGCTACAACGCATGTCGGAAACCGAGCGTTGATGTAGAATGATGTCGCGATAACGACGATATTGCACGGATTCACGACGGGTCCGAAGTAGTATCTACAAGAGTGTGGAGAGCTCATATGCCGATCGTGACGTTCAGGTCGCCGACAGTGAAGGATAAGCGTGTCTATGCAGTTGCAGGCGATACAAGTACCGTATTGTCTGTGGCGCGGGCCAATGGGGTGAAAATCGCCTATGAGTGCCAGGAGGGCGAATGCGGCTCCTGCCTGATCCAGATCGAATATGTGGTCGGCCAGCCGCGCATGGCCATTGCCTTGACCGACCGCGAGAAAACCAAGCTGCGCGATCTCGGCAAGATCACCCGGGAGCAGATCAAGGACGCGGAGGTCAATGACATCGCGCCGCCGTTCCGCCTCGCCTGCCAGTTCATCGTGCGGGAAGAGGAAATGATCATCCACTATGAAGAGGCCGGCGCCGACGCCTGAACCGCGGCGCGGCCCGGCCACAGGGCTCCGGCCGCGCACACGCGGCCGCCGACATCCGACAAGACGCGCCGCGGGAGGTGGCATCCTCGCCCGGCGCCCTCAACCTCCCTCGATCCGGCAAGGTGATGCGTGGACACGGTCGAATACTTCCTGGCCTATGCGGTCAAGCTTGAAGAGGAGGCGGCGCTGCGCTTCGGCGAGCTGGCCGATGTGATGCAGAGCTGCGGCAATGGCGAGGTGGCGTCGCTGTTCCGGCGCCTGTCGCATTATTCCCGCCTGCATCTGGCCGATGCGCGGGCGCGCTCGCAATATCGCGACATTCCGCAGTTGAAGGCGGACGAGTATCTGTGGCCCGATCTGGAGAGCCCGGAGGCGGCGGCGATCTGGGCTGCCGATCCGTTCATCGGCCGCGAGCAGGCGCTGGAGATCGCCCGCGACGCCGAGCAGGCGAGCCTGGAGTATTACCGCGGCATCCTGGAGACCACCCAGGACCCGGAAATCAAGGTCCTGGCCAAGGAGTTCGTGGAGGAGGAAACCGAGCATGTGCGCGAGATCCAGAAATGGATCGCCGCGCACAAGGCCCATCAACCGCTGCCCGTATCGGAGGCGTAAGCGTCGGGCAGAGTGCCGGACTATTGGTCCAGCAGCCCCGCCAGCTTCAGCGCCACGCCCTGGGAGCCTTCGATGCGCAGCCGGCCGGTGGAGAAGGCCAGCATGGGCCCGATCTTGCCGGCGATCAGCTTGTCCAGCGTATCGGTGGACAGCTTGAGCACCGCATCCGCCTCGGCATTGCTTTCGGTGACGGTGACCGCGGGGCCGGTGGCATCCAGCAGGATGGCCTCCTGGGTGTCGGTCAGTTCGAACCGCACCGTGTGCCCGAGGCTTGAGAGGGCATCGGCGCGGTCGGTGATGGCATCGATGAGGGAAGCAAGGTCGGCCATGGACAATCCGGAGACAGGAGGACAAGGGCGGCGGCGCCGCGCCCGGCACTGCGGGCGCGGCGCGGGACTCAGAATGCGGCGTCGTCGAGCGCCATCATGGCCGACTTGCCGGACTTGATGGCGCCCCACAGGCCCGCCACTTCCGGCAGCAGGCGGTCGATGAAGAAGCGGGCGGTGACGATCTTGGCCTCGTAGAAGGCGGCCTCGCCATTGGCCTCGGCCCGCTTGGCATAAGCGATCTCCGCCATGCGCACCCACATATAGCCAAGCGCCACCAAGCCGAACAGGCGCAGG
The DNA here is from genome assembly GCA_965227945.1 of Azorhizobium sp. Classification (GTDB taxonomy): domain Bacteria; phylum Pseudomonadota; class Alphaproteobacteria; order Rhizobiales; family Xanthobacteraceae; genus Azorhizobium. Next base: position 3,365,775 of record CBDDGQ010000006.1, read on the forward strand.
TAATCTGTGGCGGCGGCGCCTGCTTCGTCCGGATCCTTCATCCCCTTTTCGGCGATGTGGCCGGTGGCCAGTTGCAGGGCGCCGAACGCCTTGCCCAGCGGGCCGACCAGCGGGCCGAGGTTCTCGTCATCCAGCTTGGCATCGATATAGGCCAGCACCGGATGGAAGAAGCTGCGCAGATAGCGGCCCATGTGGGCGGGCAGCTTGCGGCCCACCAGATCGAGCGCCTGCACGCCATTGGTGCCCTCATAGATCATGGCGATGCGGGCATCGCGCACATATTGCTCCACCCCATGGTCGCGGATGTAGCCGTGGCCGCCATAGACCTGCACCCCCAGCGAGGCGTTGGTGAAGCCGAGATCCGTGAACAGCGCCTTGACGATGGGGGTCATCAGCGCGGTGAAGTCCTCGGCATTCTGCCGCTCGTCGGGATCGTTGGAGCGCTCCATCAGATCGAGGTTGCGCGCCACCCAGCCGGACAAGGCGCGGCAGCCCTCGTTATAGGCGCGCATGGTCATCAGCGAGCGCCGCACGTCCGGATGCACCAGGATCGGGTCCGCCGGCTTGTCGGGATATTTCGCCCCGGTCAGCGCGCGGCCCTGGAGGCGCTCCTTGGCGTAGGACACCGCGCTCTGATAGGCGGCTTCCCCTACGCCAAGCCCCTGGGTGCCGACCGACAGGCGCTCGGAATTCATCATGGTGAACATGGCGCGCATGCCCTTGTGCGGCTCGCCCACCAGCCAGCCGGTGGCCTCCTCCAGCGAGAGCTGGCAAGTGGCCGAGCCGTTGAGGCCCATCTTGTGCTCGATGCCCGTGCACAGCACGCCATTGCGCGGGCCGGGGGTGCCGTCCGCCTTGGGCATGAACTTGGGCACCAGGAACAAGGAGATGCCCTTCACCCCCTTGGGCGCGTCCGGCATGCGGGCCAGCACCAGATGGATGATGTTTTCGGTCAGGTCGTGCTCGCCGGCGGAGATGAAGATCTTCGAGCCGGTGATCTTGTAGGAGCCGTCGCTTTGCGGCTCGGCCTTGGTGCGCAGCAGGCCGAGATCCGTGCCGCAATGGGGCTCGGTGAGGCACATGGTGCCGGACCAGATGCCTTCCACCATCTTGGGCAGGAAGCGTTCCTTCAGCTCCTGCGGGGCATGGCTGTTGATGGCCTGATAGGCGCCGTGGGTGAGGCCGGGATAGAGGCCGAAGGAGAGATTGGCCGAGCACATCATCTCTTCGACGAACTTGGTCACGCTGGCCGGCAGGCCCTGGCCGCCCCATTCGGGATCGCAGGCGATGCCGTTCCAGCCGCCGTCCACATAGGTCTTGTAGGCGTCCTTGAAGCCGGTGGGCGTGCGCACCACGCCATTTTCGTAGGTGCAGCCTTCGCTGTCGCCCACCGGATTGAGCGGCGCCAGCACTTCGGTCACCAGCTTGCCGGCTTCGTCCAGCACGGCATCGATGAGGTCCGGCGTGATCTCCTCCAGGCCCTTCATGTCCTTGAGGGTCTCGCTGCCGTGCAGTTCGTGGAGCACGAACCGCATGTCGCGCAGCGGCGGCTGATAGGTCTGCATGGTCGTCTCCCGTGTCGTCTTGATCTTCATCGCCCGGCGTGGGCGCCAGATTAGTCTCTCTGGGGCCAGGCGTTCCGTGGGAGCGCTCGGGCCTAATCCTCTGCCTCACTCTCTCGCCTCTCGTCCGAAAGGAGACGAAAGGCTGGGAGAGAAACGGCGAACCGCCCCCGGTTTGCGGGCACGCCCGCTGCGCCGTTTCCCTCCCGATCCGCCCCCGCGCGCGGGGGAGGATATTCTTTGCGCGGCGGTTTCCCGTCCCGCTTCCCGGTGCAGCGCCACGTTCACCGCTTGCGACCCTCCCCCCTTGCGGGGGAGGGCAGGGAGGGGGGTGAAACGGCCCCCGCCTGGTGCCCGGTCTGCGGTGGGCGGTGCCTGCCGCCTGTCTCGTCGTCCTGTCCGCGTTCTGGGGGAGAGCGTTTCACCCCCCACCCCAACCCTCCCCCGCACGGGGGGAGGGGGCGCGTCGCTCGTTGATCGAACTCAGTTCCGCAGCGGGCGACCGGTCTCCAGCACCGCCTCGATCCGCGCCAAGGTGGCATTGGTGCGGATGAGCTTCATGAAGCCCGCCCGTTCCAGCTCCAGCACCTGCGCCTCGGTGACGGGCACCGTGTGGTCGGCGCCGCCGCCGGTGAGCACTTCCGCCAAAGCTGCCGCCACCACCAGATCATGCTTGGTGGCGATGCCGCGCTTGGCGAAGCTCTCCGCCGCCATCTCCAGCGCCACCCGGCCGGAGGGACCGGGCAAAGTGAGGTCCTGCGGCTTGGGCGCGGCATAATTCTCCGCCAGAGCCAGAGCCTTGGCCTTGGCGTCCGCCAGCAGGCGGTCGCGGTTCATGGTGATGCCGTCGGTGGCGCGCAGGAAGTGCAACTCCTTGGCCTCGGCGGCGGATTTCGACACGGTGGCGGTGCTCACCGTCTCGAACACCTTGGAGGGCGCCGGCATCGGCCCCTTGGGCAGATCGGGGTCCGACTGCCAGCGGGTCAGCATCTCCTTGCAGCCGCCCCAGCCGGGCAGCACGCCGACGCCGCATTCCACCAGGCCGATATAGCTTTCCGCATGCGCCTGCACGGCGGAGGAGTGCAGCAGGATCTCGCAGCCGCCGCCCAGCGCCATGCCGGCGGGCGCCGACACCACGGGGAAGGGGGCGTATTTCAGCGCCTGATAAGCCTGCTGGCCTCCGGCCACCAGTTTCTCCACCTCGCCGAAGGCGGCGATGTTGCAGGCGAACAAAGCCAGGCCCAGGTTGGCGCCCACGGAGAAGTTGGTGCCCTCGTTATAAATGACAAGCGCCTTGTACTTGTCCTTCACCAGCTTCGAAGTCTTGCCTAAGAGCGAGATGATGCCCTCGTCAAGGGAATTGGACTTGGAGGTGAATTCGAAGCACAGCACCCCGTCGCCAATGTCCCACACCGATGCGGAGCCGTTCTTCAGCACCGGCTCGGAGGCGAGCTTGATGTCGGACAGCAGCAGCACGCCTTCGGGGCGCACGATGTCGCGATAGGTGCCGTCCAGGTCCAGATACTGGCGGCGGCCATTCTCCACCCGGTAGAAGGGCTTGCCTTGGGCCAGGAAGGGCGGCACGGCCTCGCCCGCCGCGGTGAGGATCTCCACCAGGGCCTTGGCGCCGATGCGGTCGATCAGCTCGAACGGACCCCATTTCCAATTGTAGCCGAGGCGCATGGCCTCATCGATGGCCACCACGTCGTCCGCCGCATCCGGCACCAGAACCGCCGCATAGGCGAGCGTGCGGGCGATGACGTTGGCGGCATAGCGCCCCGCCGGGGTGTTGGCGGTGAGCAGAGCCTTGGGATGCTTGGCGGCCGCGTCGACCTCCGGCAGCGCCGCCTTTTCCTGCGCCCGGTACTGGCCGGTGGACAGATCAATGCTCTCCTTCACCTTGCCGCCGCCCTCGCGGTTGAGGCGATAGAAGCCGCCCTTGCCCTTGCGCCCGGTGTAGCCGGTCTCGATCATGGTCTTGATGAGGGGCACATCGCGCACGGTGGCGTGGAAGGGATCATCCTTGGGCAGGGCGCGTTCCAGGCTGCCCTGGACGTGGGGCATGAGATCGAGGCCCACCAGATCCAGCAGCCCGAACACGCCAGTCTTGGGGATGCCGAACGGGCGTCCCATCACCGCATCGGCTTCCTCCACCGTGAGGTTCTGCTCGAACGCCTGGCCGACCGCCAGCTGCATCCAATAGGTGCCGAGGCGGTTGGCGATGAAGCCCGGCGTGTCCTTGCAGCGCACCACCGTCTTGCCCAGCTTCACATCGGCGAAGCGGGCCACCCGGTCCACGGTGGCGGCGTCGGTCTCCGCGCTGGAGACGATCTCCAGCAGCCGCATGTAGCGGGGCGGATTGAAGAAATGGGTGATGAGGAAGTCGCGGCGGAAGGCGTCGGGCAGGCCCGTTGTGAGGTCGGCCAAGGGAATGGTGGAGGTGTTGGACGACACCGCCGTCCCCGGCTTGCGCACCGCCTCGATCTTGGCATAGAGCGCCTGCTTCACATCCAGGCGTTCCACCACCGCTTCCACGATCCAGTCGCAGGCGGCCAGCTTTTCGAGGTCGTCCTCGATATTGCCCGGCGTCACCAGCTTGGCGGCACGCTTGGACATGAAGGCGGCGGGGTCCGCCTTCAGCAGCTTTTCCACCGCGGTCTGGGCGATGACGCTGCGGCCCGAGCCATTGGCCTTGTCGGCCTCCGGAACGATGTCCAGCAGCAGCACGTCCACGCCCGCATTGGCGATGTGGGCGGCGATGCCGGCGCCCATGACGCCGGCGCCGATGACGGCGGCCTTCTTGATCTCGTTCATGATGGCCTCCCTCACACGCGCTCGAGGACGGTGGCGATGCCCTGGCCGCCGCCGATGCACTGGGTGGCCAGCGCATAGCGCCCGCCCTCGCGCTTCAGCAGGCTGGCGGCCTTGCCGACAATGCGGGCGCCGGTGGCGCCGAGCGGATGGCCCAGGGCCAAGGCGCCACCGTCGATGTTCAACGTCTCGGTGCGGATGTTGAGGTCGCGGGCGCAGGCCAGCGCCTGGGACGAGAAGGCCTCGTTCAGCTCCACCACGTCGATGTCGTCGATGCTGATGCCGGCGCGGGCCAGCGCCTTGCGGGTGGCTTCCACCGGGCCGATGCCCATGATCTCCGGCGCGCAGCCGGCCACCGCCACGCCGCGCAGGCGGGCGAGCACCTCAAGGCCATGCTTTTCCGCATAGGCTTCCGAGCACACCAGCACGGCGGAGGCGCCGTCGGTGAGCGGGGAGGAGGTGCCCGCGGTCACGGTGCCGTTCTGGTCGAAGGCGGGCTTGAGGCCGGCCAGATCCTCGGCCGTGGTCTCGGGCCGGATGCAGCCATCGGCGCTGACGCTCTTGCCATTGATGCGGATGGGCACGATCTCATCCGTGAACTTGCCCTCGGCCTGGGCCTTGGCGGCCTTGCGGTGGCTCTCCAGCGCGAAGGCCTCCTGGTCGGCGCGGGTGATCTGCCACTTGCGGGCGACGTTCTCGGCGGTATCGCCCATGCCCATGTAGGCGGCCTTGTTGGCGGCATAGAGGGCCGGGTTCGGCATCGGGTTGAAGCCGGTCATGGGCACGCGGCTCATGCTCTCGATGCCGGCGCAGACGAACACGTCGCCCGCACCCAGCAGGATCTGCCCGGCAGCCATATGGACCGCCTGCATAGACGAGCCGCAGAAGCGATTCACAGTGACGCCGGCCACTGACTGCGGCAGTTCGGCGATCATGCCGATGAGGCGGGCGACATTGAACCCCTGCTCAGCTTCGGGGAAGGCGCAGCCGACGATGAGGTCTTCGATGTCTTCCGGATTGACCTTGGTGCGGGCGATCAATTCGCGCACCACCTGGGCGGCCAGATCATCGGGCCGCACCCGGGCGAGGTCGCCCTTCTTGGCGGGGGCGAAGGGCGAACGGGCATAGCCCGCGATGACGACGTTGGACATGGGCTCTCCTGCGATTTCCTGTTCGATGTTGTTCTTGTCGGTCGGGCCTTTGCGCACCGTGGTGCGAACCCTGTTGCTTCAGCCGTGCCATGGACGGGGATGGGCGCCGGGACCCCGCTCGGCCCGCGCCTGCGCGGGCGCAGCCGCCTTGCGGCCGGATCAGCCGCCGCCCTTCTTGCCTGCCAGTTTCTTCACGGGAACGATCTCGGCCTCCGCAAGCGCGAGCGCCGCGAGGGTCTGCTCCTCGATCTCCTTCAGTTCCACCAGGCTCTCCTCCAGGGCGAGGCGCTGGTCTTCCAGCATGTCGAGCCGGGTGCGCACCTTCTTCAGCAGCAGACGGATCTGCTCGATCTGGGTGGGGTCCACGTCATAGAGATCGAGATATTCCTTGATCTCGCGCAGGCTGAACCCCAGTCGCTTGCCACGCAGGATCAGCACCATGCGGGCGCGATCGCGCTTGGTATAGACACGGATGTTGCCGGCCCGGCGCGGCGAGATCAGCCCCTTGTCCTCATAGAAGCGGACGGTGCGCGGGGTGATGGACAGATCGCGGGCGAGTTCCGTCACCGAGAAGAAGGTGTCCGTCAGGCCGTGATGGGCAGCGTCACCGTCTGGTGCCATAGGTTGACCTATACGTCAGATGTTGGCTCTTAGGATACATGCTTTGTCCCGGCCTTCAAGCCCCACGGCCCGCCGGCGCCAGACTAATCGCATTGCCAACTATCGATTGGTGCGGGGCACACAGCCCTTGTGCAGTGCAACGAGCGACTCATTCTGGGCTATAGAAAAGAAAATGGCACATATTGTGCCATCGTGTTTGACACAAAGTCTTCCCACGCGCCGCGCTTTGCGGTTGCTGGATCCGCCATTTGTCCTAAGATGCGTTGCATATGCGTCACAGTGGGGCTTTTACAGTCTAAACTGTGGCATCCCTGCGGCGGAGCAGTTGACCCGCGCCACAGGATCAGCATGCTGGGTGACGTATAGGGCATCTGCCACACCATTAGGTGCAATGCACAATAATGGATGTCCTGGGAAACGCTGATTGGGGGAGGCATTTCATGGTTCCACGCCTTGGCTTGCGGCGCGCGGCGCCGGCACTTGTTCTGCCAGCATTGGCCCTGGCCTGTGCCGGAAGCGCCCAGGCGGGCGGGTTCGGTCTGCGCGAGCAGAGCTCTTATTACCAGGGCACCTCGTTCGCCGGCGATGCGGCCGGCGGCGCGGGCCTGGCCTCCATGTACTGGAATCCGGCCGCCCTGAGCTTTGCCCCGGGCCTGCAGGTGGAAGGCAATGTCACCTACATCGCCCCCCACGCCTCCATCGACGTCACCCGCGCCAACGGGCCGATAACCGGTGCGAATCTCGGCACTTACGGTGTGTCGGACATCGTCGACAACGCTGCCATTCCAGCGGCTTACGTCAGCTATGCCTGGGATCGGATCGCCGTGGGCGTGGCCGTGAACATGCCGTTCGGCCTCATCACCGATGCGCCCTGCAACTGGTCCGGGCGCTATTATGGCTGCTACAGCAGCATCCGCGACACCAACGTCCAGACCAACATCGCCTATCGCGTGACCGATTGGCTGACCCTGGGCGGCGGTGTCTCGATCAATTACATGTCTGCCACCCTGAGCCAGGCGCAGATCCTCGGCGTGTCGGCCGCCGGCATCGCCCAGGGCAGCGGGCAGGTGCATGGGGATGATCTCGGCATCGGCTTCAGCCTCGGCGCCTTGCTGACCCTTTATCCCGGAACGACGGTCGGTATCGGTTACCGTTCGTCGGTGGACCAGAATCTGTCCGGCCAGGTCACGCTCTACAACGCTGCGGCCGTTCCGTTCCAAATGCTTCCGGCCACAGCGGGAATCACCCTGCCGCAACAAATCACGGGCAGCGTGCGCTCGCAGATCACCCCGCAATGGACCCTGCTGGGCACGGTGGAATGGACCAATTGGTCCTCGCTGCAGCAATTGGTCGTGGTGCCCACCGGATCCACGCCTTCGGTGCTGGACCTGAACTGGCAGGACGGCTGGTTCTTCTCCGGCGGCTTCGAATATCAGTGGGATCCCAAGCTGGCGCTGCGCGCCGGTCTCGGCTACGAAATTTCGCCGGTCACCGATGCCGTGCGTAATCCCCGCCTGCCGGACAGCAACCGCATCTGGCTCTCGGTCGGCGCCACGTATAATTGGACCGACCAGCTGAGCCTGGACTTCGCTTATACGCACATCTTCGGCCAGAGCGGCACCATGGCCTTGAGCCCGGCGGATCCGGCCAATGCGGCGCGCGGCACGTTGCTGGCGGAAGTGAACAACGCTTATGTGGACATCGTGTCCATGGCCGTGCGGTACAAGTTCGATGCGCCGCTGCCCAAGACGGCCCTGATCGTAAAATAAGTCCGGTGCCCCCCGGCCGCGCCGACGGCCGGGGTTTTGGCACAATCGGTGTCCACACTGCCACGGCCGTGGGTATCTCGCCCACGGCATAACAAGACGGAGCGCCCGCGCCCCTGCGCGGCCAAAAATCCGTTTGAGGGGCATCCGCACCGGGCGGTCAGATCCGGGCGGGGCGCCCCGGGCGCCGGCGCGTGGAGGCGCTGGCTAGGGAGGATTGCGATGCTGCAGCGCGTCGACACGGCCGCCACCACCGGCCCCTTGACCGATCTTCTGGACCTCAGCGTTGCCGCGCACGGCCCCTTGCCGGCGATGAATTTTCTTGGCCGGCGCTGGACTTACAGTCAGCTCGGCGAATTGGTCACGCGCACGGCCGCGGGGCTGCAGCGGCTCGGCGTCACCAAGGGCACGCGGGTCGGCCTGTGCCTGCCCAACACGCCCTATTCGGTGATCTTCTATTTCGCCATCCTGAAGGCCGGAGGCACCGTGGTGAATTTCTCGCCGCTGTATGTGGAGCGGGAACTCAGCCACCAGATCCGCGATTCCGGCACCACCATCATGGTCGTCCCGGACCTGAAGGTCATCCACGCAAAGGTCGCCGCCATTGCCGCGGATACGGGGCTCGCCACCGTCATCGTGTGCCCGTTCGCCGGCATCCTGTCGCCGCTGAAGGGGCTGCTGTTTACCCTGTTCAAGCGCAAGGATCACGCGGTCTACGACCCCGCCGACGGGCGGCATGTGACCTTCAAGGCCTTGCTGGCCGACGCGCCATCGCTCCGCCCGGTCACCGTGGACCCGGAACGGGACATCGCGGTGCTGCAATATACCGGCGGCACCACGGGCGTGCCCAAGGGCGCCATGCTCAGCCACTCCAACCTCGCCGCCAACGCGCGTCAGGTGATCGACCATGTCCATTGCCTGGATGAGGGCAATGAGCGGGTCATGGGCGTGCTGCCGCTGTTCCATGTGTTCGCCATGACCACAGTCATGAACATCCCCATCGCCATCGGCGCCGAGATCATCCTGGTGCCGCGGTTCCAATTGGCCGATGTGCTGAAGACCGTCGCCAGCACCCGCGCCACCATGTTCCCCGGCGTGCCCACCATTTACAACGCCATCAATAATGCACCCGAGACGGCCCAGCACGATCTGTCGTCGCTGAAGCTGTGCATTTCCGGCGGCGCGCCGCTCCCCATGGAGGTGCGCCATCGCTTCGAAGGGCTGACCGGCTGCAAGCTGGTGGAGGGCTATGGCCTCAGCGAAACCTCGCCGGTGCTGACCGCCAACCCGCCTTTGGGTGAGATCCGGGACGGGTCAGTGGGCTTGGCTGTGCCAGGCACGAAATTGGAGATCCGCAGCCTGGATGATCCGCGGCAGGTACTTGGCGTCGGCGAGAAGGGCGAAGTGTGCGCCCGCGGCCCGCAGGTCATGTCCGGCTATTGGAACAAGCCCGAGGAGACGGCCAATGTGTTCGTCGATGGCGCCTTCCGCACCGGCGATGTGGGGTATCTGGACCCGGACGGCTATCTGTTCCTGGTGGATCGGATCAAGGATGTGATCCTGTGCGGCGGCTATAATGTCTATCCGCGGGTCATCGAGGAGGCGTTGTATCTGCATCCGGCGGTGGCCGAGGCGGTGGTCATTGCCGTCCCCGACCCCTATCGCGGCCAAGCGCCGAAGGCGTTCGTCACCTTGAAAGTGGGGGTCCCGGCGACACCCGAGGACCTGCGCACCTTCCTCACCACCCAGGTCTCGAAGGTGGAGATGCCGAAGGCCATCGAGATCCGCGACCAGTTGCCTCGCACGATGGTGGGCAAGCTATCGAAAAAGGAACTGGTGGAAGAAGAGCGCAAGAAGGCCGCCCAGGCCTAAGCGGCACCAAGAGGGGGGCAGGCAGCGGCCTGACTGGGTGTTTTCCGCCCCGGCCTCCGAAGACGGCAAAGCCGAAGAGAGGCAGGGATCGCCCCGCGGTGGCGCCTCCGTAAGGGGCCGCGGGCCGGTGCCCCTTGGCCCGCGCCATGCTATGCGGGGGGGCCGGGTGACCTGACCCGGCGGTCGGCGGGACTCCCTTATGATTACAGACAGGACCGTGATGCGCATCGTTGCCATCACCTGCGCGGTTATTGCGGTTTTCGCGGCGGCCTGGGTCATTTCCGACGTGCTGCTGCTGGCGTTCGCCGCCATTCTGGTGGCTGTGGGCCTCCATGGCGCTGCCAGCGCTGTGGTGCGCTACACCGGATGTCCGCCGAAGCTGGCGCTGGCCATCGTGTGCCTGTCCGTGGCCGGGCTGCTGGCCGCCGTGTCCTATCTGTTTGGCAACATCATTTCGGAGCAGGTGACCGAGCTGTTCCACCGCCTGCCGTCCGCCTGGCAGACCTTCCAGGACGAATTCCACCTGCGCGGCATGATGGACGATCTGATGCGGCGGGCGGAAGCCGCGGCGCCCTCAGGGGCCACCGTCCTGTCCGCCGTGCGGGGCGTGACCGCCAATGTGGCCAATGCGCTGTTGGGCGTCTTCCTGGTGGTCGTGGGCGGATTGTACTTCGCGCTCCAGCCGCACATGTACCGGGACGGCGTCCTGTCGCTGCTTCCCGAATCGCGCCGCGCCGACGCCTCCGCCCGCTTGGACGATGTGGGCGAGGCGCTGCGCAGCTTCCTCAAGGCGCAGCTGATCGCCATGGTGGTGGTCGGCCTGTTGAGCGGGATCGGGCTGGCTCTGCTGGGCATTCCAGCCGCCTTGGCGCTGGGTCTGTTCGCCGGCCTGGCGGAGTTCGTCCCCATGGTGGGGCCGGTGATGGCGGCGATCCCGGCCTTGCTGCTGGCGCTGACCGTCGGCTTCGATTCGACCCTCTACACCCTCCTGCTGTTCGTGGTGGTGCAGCAGATCGAGAGCAACATCATCTCGCCGGTGCTCCAGCAGGAGATGGTCTCGCTGCCCGCGGCCGTGACCTTGTTCGCCGTGGTGGCGTTCGGAACCCTGCTGGGTCCGCTCGGTCTGCTTCTGGCGACGCCCCTGACGGTTCTGGTGTTCGCGCTCGCCCGACCGCGCCGCAACAGCCATCCGTGAGGGCGCCTGACGGTGGGGGCCGTACGTCCGGTTTGCGGTCTTCCGCGCGGCGTGTATGGTCTCGCGCCCTGCGCCGATCCGCGCCGGGAGGGATCGCCCGATCCTTCCCCCGGTTCGGTCCTCCCCTTCAGCGTCGGGCGGGGTCACGGCTGGCGGGAGGTCGGCCGGTAAGCGGGCGCTAGCCAAGCCCGCTTACTCATCAGGAGTTTGGCAGCTCACGGCGGGGCCCTGGCCCCCGCCGCCTGCCGAGGGGCACGGGGATTACGCTTGCATGGCCCGCGATACCACGGATGCCACTCCGATCCATTCGCGCGACGAATTGGTCGCCTATCTGGAGGCCGGCAACAAGCCGCAGCCCGCGCACCTCATCGGCACCGAACATGAGAAGATCCCCTTCACGTTGGGGCGGCACGAGCCGGTGCCCTATGACGGCGCCAAAGGCATCCGGGCGATCCTGGAAGGCATGCGCGACGTGCTGGCCTGGGAACCGATCCTGGAAGGCGAGACGCTCATCGGCCTCTCCGACCCGCGCGGCGGCGGCGCCATTTCGCTGGAGCCCGGCGGACAATTCGAGCTGTCGGGGGCGCCTTTGGCGTCGATCCACGAGACCTGCTCGGAACTGAACACGCATCTGACCCAGGTGCGCAATGTCGCCGAGCCCTTGGGCGTCGGCTTTCTGGGCATCGGCATGAGCCCGAAGTGGACCCGCTCCGAGACCCCCGTCATGCCCAAGGGCCGCTACAAGATCATGGCCGGCTATATGCCCAAGGTGGGCAAGCTGGGCCTCGACATGATGTTTCGCACCTGTACCGTCCAGGTGAATCTGGATTTCGCCTCCGAGGCGGACATGGTGGAGAAGCTGCGGGTCAGCCTGGCCCTGCAGCCGGTGGCGACCGCCTTGTTCGCCAACTCGCCCTTCACCGAGGGCAAGCCGAATGGCTTCCTGTCGTTCCGCTCGGAGATCTGGCGCGACACCGACAATGCCCGCTCCGGCATGCTGCCGTTCGCCTTCGAGGACGGCATGGGATTCGAGCGCTATGTAGACTATGCGCTTGATGTGCCAATGTATTTTCTGAAGCGCGGCGACCATTATATCGATGTGGCCGGCTCCTCCTTCCGCGATCTGCTGGCAGGCCGCCACCCGGCGCGGCCGGGCGAGACCGCCACTTTGGCGGATTGGATCAATCACCTCTCCACCATCTTCCCCGAGGTGCGTCTCAAGCGCTACCTGGAGATGCGCGGCGCCGATGCGGGTCCCTGGGCGGAATTGTGCGCGCTGCCGGCCTTCTGGGTGGGGTTGCTCTATGATCGCCAGAGCCTGGATGCCGCCTGGCAGATCGCCAAGGACTGGACCGCCGAGGAGCGTCAGGCCCTGCGCGATGAGGTGCCGCGCCTCGGCCTGAAGGCCCGCATCGCGGGTCGAACCCTGCATGAGGTAGCGCGCGACGTGCTGAGCCTCTCCCGCGCCGGTCTGGTCCGGCGACGGCATCTGGATAGCCAGGGCCGCGACGAAACTCGCTTCCTGGCACCGGTGGAAGAGGTGGTGGCCAGCGGCCAGACGCCGGCGGAATATCTGCTGGAGCGCTTCCGCGGGCCGTGGGGCCATTCCGTGGAGCCGGCGTTCGAGGAACTGGCGTATTGAGCGCCGCGGCGGTTATTCCGCCGCGTCCGCCTCGGTCAGATTGTCCAGCCCCTGGATAATGTGCTGGGCCAGGGCATCGGCCAGGGCCGAGGGCTCGTGACGATTGCGCAGCAGACCGATATCGCAGGGCGGCAGCGGGGGAAACCCATCCGCCGGCCCCAGCACTCGCATGCCCGGGCGCAAGGCGGATTCGGGAAACACCGAGATGGCGAGACCCGACAGCACCGCAGCCGAGACGGCGCCGTGATTGGGGCTGCTGTAGAGGATGCGATGGGGCCGGCCGGCACTGTTGAGCCGGGTGACGGCCACGTCGCGCCATTGACAGGCGGGTTGGCCCAGGGCGAGCGGCGTGGGGGCTTCCAGATGGGCCGAGTGGCGCAGCGAGCCAACCCATAGCAGGCGCTCGCGACGGATCACCTGCGCATTGCGTCCGGTGATGTCGGTTGCGGTGATGATGGCCAGATCGATGGCGCCGGCGGCGATGCGCTCATTGAGCGTGAAGCTGGGTTCGCACACCACGGTCAGTTCCACCGAGGGATGGGTGCGGGAAAAGCGCGCCATGATGTCGGGCAGATAGCGATCGGCATAATCGTCCGGCACACCCAGGCACACGCGGCCGGACAAGGTCTCATCGGCGAAGGCCGCCACCGCTTCGAGGTTCAGCTTCACGATGCGGCGGGCATAGTCCAGCAGGCGGTCGCCATCGGCGGTGAGGCGGGAGGCGCGGCCGTCGCGGGCGAACAACGGACGCCCGACCCGATCCTCCAGCCGCTTCATCTGCATGGAGACGGCCGATTGCGTCTTGTGCACCACATCGGCGGCCTTGGTGAAACTCCCGGTCTCCGCAATGGCCACGAAGGTCCGCAGATGGTCCGTGTCCAGCAGAATGGTCATGTCCGCCGATCCCTTCAATCATCACCAGGGATGATAAGTGGAATGAAAAACATTCGCTAGTCTGATCTGTCTGGCCCGTCCACAACTCGCCTCAGCTGCGGCGCAGCGAGATCGGGTGGTCCTCACCTGCGGCCTGAAGGATCAATGGCCGGCGTCCGGCGATGGAGAGCGACATGACCAGTTACGGCGAGATTCGCAATGTGGTGGCAATCCCCTTCGGGACCCGCGTGGCACATGCCGCGCGCGATGCCGTGCGCCCCGTCCTGAATCTTGGCCGCGCCATCGCCCGACGCCACGAACTGGCCACGCTCGGCCAACTCAACGACCATATGCTGAAAGATATCGGGATCGATCGCAGCGATCTGCGCGATGCGGCCTCCATGCCGCTGTGGGCGGACCCGACGCAATTGCTGGTGTCTCGCACCGTCGAGCGCCGCGCGGCGCGGCTCCTGCGCGCCCGGGATGCCAACCGTCGCCGGGCGGACTGAGCCCAAGATCCGGCGCCCCAAAGGGCTGCCCATGAGATCGGCGGTCACGCCCCTCGGGACCGTCGCCTTGCCCGCACCGAACCTTCGGTGCGGGTTTTTTTATGCGGTCCGCCTGAAGCGGATCTTAGCGCTTGGGGCCGCTGCGGCCGCTGCCGCTGCTGCGATCGAGCATCTGGCTCCAGAAGTCGAACGGATAGAAGCCCGTGGTGCCCGACTGGCTCTTGGCGGCGTCGAACGGAGAGACGCCGGGCGGAAAGCCCTGGGCGAACAATTGCGCGAAATAATCCTGGAAGGGCAGGGGGCCGGCAAAGCCCAGCTGCGGCGCGGGCGGGGGGGCCACCTGTTTCGGCGGCGGTGCCGGCTGGGGCGCCCACGCCTGCTGCGGAAACTGGAAGTTCGCCATGGCGGCGCTGATGGAGTCCGACAGCGCCTGCCAGGGATTGGCGTCGGCCTTGGCGGTGCCGCCGCGCAGTCCGAAGGGCGATTGCACCATCATCTGGGCAAAGGAGTCGATCCAGGGATTGCCGGTGCTCTGCGGCGCCGCGGACTTGGCCGGGGAGAGGAAATTGCCCAGCGCGTCGATCCAGGGGTTGCCCGTGGGCAGCGGCTGGCCGCTGGCCCGCGCCAGGGATGCGGCGAGCAACTGATTCATGGCACCGGAGGCGGCGAGGGATTTGGCGAGCCCTCCCAGCAGCAGGGTGGCAAACGACGGCATCACCTGATTGACCACCGCCGTCGCCAGCCCCGAAGTGCTGGCCGCGTGGTCGGCCACGGCACGCGCCACTTCCGGGCTGCCGAACACCGCTTCCATCGCCGTGGCGCCCGGCTTCGACAGTTCGCCGGGGGCACTGGGCGCGTGCTCATAGAGGCCGCCATAGGGGCCGCTCATCATCAGCACGGTCAGATTGGCCATGCCGTCCGGCGACTGCATGGCCCGCTGCATGGCCGCCGCAAAGGCCGGCATCAGCGCTTCCATGGCGCGTTGGGCTTGTTGGGCCGACAGGCCATACAGCCCGGCCAGATTCTCGACGCCATGGCCACCTTGTGCGGCCCGAAGCAACTGTGTGAACTGGTCCATGCGTGTTCTCCCCGCTGGACTGTACGCCATCGTCTTGCCGAAATCACGGTTCGATGGCGCTGGCATCGTGCGGCGAGGAGAGGGGCGGCAATTCCGCCGGACCGGGATGGGGCATGGGAACTGGATTTCCCGCCCCGGCGCCGGCGCTGATTTTCTCAATCAGCCGGAAGGCATAGACCATGGCGGCGACGCCGAAGGCCACAGCGCCCAGCGACTGTCCGAGAATCACCCCATCCGGCCCCATGAGCCGTCCGCCGGCCCAGACGAAGGGGATGGTCCCCAGGGTGGCACGGCCCCAGTTGAAGACGGTGGAGAGCAGCGGCGCGCCGAGATTGTTGAAGGCCGCGTTGGAGACGAACAGCGCGCCGAGGAACATGAAGCTGCCGGCTGAGACCAGGCAGAAGAAGGAGACAATGCCCTGGCCCTCCGCGGTGAGCCCGAACACGGAGGGGATGAGGTTGCGGCCCAGGGCCAGAATCACCCACACGGTGCCCACGTAGGCCAGGGTCAGGATGAGGCTGTCCTTCAGCGTCGCCCGCAGGCGATCGAAGCGGCCGGCGCCCATGTTCTGGCCAAAGATGGGGCCGACCGCGCCAGTAAGGGCGAACAGCGGGCCGAACGCGACTGGTATGATGCGCCCGATCACCGCCCAGGCGGCCACTGCCCCGTCGCCGAAGGGCGCGAGGGCTGCGGTCACATAGGCATTGCCCACAGGCGTGGCGATATTGGTGAGGATGGCCGGTACGGCGATGCCGCTGATCGGGCGGATTTGCTCCGTCAGCATGGCCCACGTCGGCGCCACCAGCAGGCGATGGCGACGGGCGCACCAGGTCAGGCCCACCACGGCCATGAACAAGCGCGAGACCACGCTCACCACCGCCGCCCCATCCACGCCGAGGCCCAGCACCAGGATCAGCAGCGGATCGAGCGCTGCCGTGAGCAGCCCGCCACCCAGCGTCACCCACATGGCGCGCGTGGCATCGCCGGTGGCCCGCAACAGCCCGGACGCCACCATGCCGAGGCCCAGCAGCGGGGTGGACAGGGTGACGACGAAGAGGAAGCGGGCCGCGATCTCCGCGGTGCGCCCGGTGGCCCCCAGCAGATGCAACATCGGCCCGATCAGCGGCAGCGTCACCAAGGTCAGCGCCACGGTGCAGGCGGCCATGAACACCACGGCGGATGTGGCCAGCTGGCGGGCGGCCCGCCGGCGGCCAGCCCCCAGGGCCCGCGAGACGGTGGCGGAACCTGCGATCATCACGCCGATGGTGACTGAGGTGGTGAAGAACAGGATCGAGCCGGCATAGCCGATGGCCGCCGCCAATTCCGCTTCCCCCAGCAAGGAGATGTAAAACAGGTTCAGCAGGTCCACGACGAATACCGCCACCAGCCCGATGGAGCCGGTGGCGGTCATCACGGCCACATGGCGCATGATGGAGCCATGGACGAAAGCGGGGTGGGTGCGGGTCATCAGGTGCGGGGCTCGTCTGAGCGGTGGAGGACATGGCGGAAGCCCGCTCCCGCCGGCGCGGCGGGTCGGCGGGACGCGCCTGTCATCCCCGGTGGGGCGGGGCGATCAGCCGGAGAATTCGGTCTCGTGGCTGAGGACGTCCTGCGCTTCGGGATTGAGCGGGCGGGCGGGTTTCTCGGGCGCCGTGAGGGGTTCCGGTTCCACCTTGCGCGGCGTCATCAGGTCCATGCCCGCATAGAGCCCCTCTTCCAGCTGCCGCAGCAAGCGGGCGCGGTCCCGTTCGCGCACGTCCGCCACTCGCTGGCGGGCGGTCTCATGGTCGAGGCCGAGGGATTCCAGGGTCCGCGTGCCGAAGGAGAAGGCCGATTCCAGGGTTTCGCGCACCTCGAAGTCGACGCCCTTGCGCAGCAGATCCATGGAATGCACCCGGTCGAAGCTGCGGACGAACAGTCGCGCCTGGGGCATCGAGGCCTTCACGATCTCCACGATGCGGGTGGCGGCCTCCTTGTCGTCGACGCACACCGCGATGATTTCCGCCGTCTCGGCGCCAGCCGAGCGAAGCACATCCAGGCGCGTGCCATCGCCATAATAGATGTGCACGCCGAACCGGCCGGCGCTCTGGATCATCTCCACGTCGTTGTCGATGATGGTGACGCCCACATTCTCTGCCAGAAGGCACTGCGACACCACCTGCCCGAACCGGCCGAAGCCGATCACCAGCACCGTGCCATTGGCGTCGCTGAAGTCATCGGGCTCAGGCTCCTCGGTCGCCTTCGTCAGGCGCGGCAGCAGATGCTCGATGCCGGCAAAGGCCAGCGGGCCGATCATCATCGTGATGGCGGCAGTGGCGGTGAGCAGGGCGGCTTGTTCCTGGTTGAGGATGCCGTTGGAAAAGGCCAACGGAAACAGAACAAAGGCAAACTCGCCCGCCGGCATCAGCACCGCGCCGGCGCGCAGACCGTCGGCCAGATTGCGGTGGTCGCCGCGATAGAGAAAGAACACCACCGCGAATTTGATCAGCGTGATGACTAGGGCACCGGAGAGCACCGGACCCAGGTGCGGCAGCACCACGCCCAGATCCAGGGACATGCCGACGCCCATGAAGAACAAGGCGAGCAGCAGGCCGCGAAAGGCATCGATATTGGCTTCCAGCTCGTGGCGGAAGGTACTCTCCGACAGCAGCAGCCCGGCCAGGAACGCGCCAAGCGCCATGGACAGCCCAGCGAAGGCCATCAGGCCGGCGGCGCCCAGCACCACCAGCAGGGCGGCAGCGGTCATGGCCTCGCGCGCGCCGGAGCGGGCCAACAGGCGGAACAAGGGGGTCAGCAGGAAGCGCCCCGCCACCACGATAATCCCGATGGCGGCCACCATGCCGGCGGCCTGGAGCAGGATGGCGGTGGAATCCCGTGGGATGGCCGACTGGTCCGGCGGCGCGATCAGCGGCACCAGCGCCAGCAGCGGGACGATGGCGATGTCCTGGAACAGCAAAATGGAGAAGGCGCGCTGGCCATAGCCGGAGGACAAATCACCCCGCTCGGACAGCAATTGCAGGGCAATGGAGGTGGCGGACATGGCCATCGCCATGCCGGAGATGATCGCCCCCGCCCAGCCAAACCCCAGCAGGAAGGCCACCCCGGCAATCACTGCGCCGGTGATGAGCAGCTGGGCGGTGCCGAGACCGAAGATATAGCGCCCCATGGACAACAGCCGCGAGGGCTGCAGTTCCAGGCCGATGAGGAAGAGCAGCAGCACCACGCCCAGTTCCGCCACGGTGATGACGGTGGAGGGGTTGGCGACATTCAGGCCAGCCGGGCCGATGGCAATGCCGGACGCGAGGTATCCGACAACCGGGGACAGGCCGAGACGTTTGGCGACCGGGACCGAGATGACGGCGGCGGCAAGGAAGGCGAGGGCGGCCAAGAAGAGAGTGTGTTCATCCCCGTGCATGCACCCTGTCTCCCCGCGCGGCCCCGCTAGAGCTGCGCCTTGTGGCGATCAAGCATGGCCAAACCAAGCCACGCGGCCACATTGTTCCGCACGGGATGAAGCGGCCGGCGGCCTATTTCAATGCGTCGAAGCCCGGACCGAATCCGTTCAGGCCGAGCGGAATGCCGATACCTTCTTCCGGTGTCTGGAAGATGATGAAGGTCGCCTGCTTGCCGGTGCGCAGCTTGCCCACCAGCGCGTCGTCCATCACCACTTCGGCGACGCAGCCATTGGGCAGGCAGCGCACGAAACCGGCGCGCCCCACATCCACGTCGTCGATCTTGAGGCCGAGCCCGGAGGGCAGCAGCACCCCGAGGGGGGCCAGCACCCGCAGCAGGCGGCTCTTCTGGTCGGCGGTCTTCAGCACGATGACGGTGAGGCCCACGTTGGGCCGGTCATCCGCCTGCACGCTTTGCAGCAATACGCATTGCTCGCCCTGCGCCCCTGGAGGGGTGTCGCAACGGATCTGCCAGTCGCCGAAGCTCTGCTTCACCACGCCTTGGGCAGCGGCGGGCGTCGTGATCCCGAGGCCGACGACGATCGCCAGCAGGCCGGCCAGCGGCAAAGCGGTGCGCGCGCGGGTCCGGACCAGGGTGGCGAAACGGCGGATGGTCAGCATGGGCATCATCGAATGGGCTCCAGCCGAGCGGGCGGACGTCACGCCTGCGGGCACGGGAATGTCAGGTCTTTGCTTAAGGGGCGCGCCGTGCATGTCAAGAATGCGGTGTCCCGATCGACCTGCGGGACGCTGTCCGCAGTCGGCGTCAGACCCCCGCCGGACGACGCTGGGGAAAGGTGGAACGATTCGAAAGCGCCGCGCGATCCCAGTGATGGTGCCTGTTGGCGATCCGACTTTGTGTCGCATCGGCGGCAGCCCGGAGCTAATTGCGGGGCAGGTCGAATTGTGTTTGATGTAAATCAAGAACGCTGCCGAAGGGCTTTTGTGAGCCGCGGCCGCCGCAGGTTCTGTGGGTCTTGATCCGCATGCGGTCGCGACACGTAAGGCTGTTTCGGCCACAAGGGCTGAAACACAACGTCCGGCGGCGGCGCCGCCCCGGGGAGAGATGATTAACATGATGTCCTTCACTCGCACCGCAGCTCTTGCCGTGGTCGCGTTGGCGGCCGTGAGCCTGTCCGGTGCCGCGGCCTATGCCGGCATGGGCCAGCCCTCCGACTGGCAGATCGGCCTCCAGCAAGCCGCGACCCCGGTGATGGAGAGCATTCACTCGTTCAACACCTTCGTGCTGGTGATCATCTCCACCATCGTGCTGTTCGTGACGGTGCTGCTCGCCATCGTCATGGTGCGGTTCAACGAGAAGGCCAATCCGGTCCCCTCCAAGACCACGCACAACACCATGATCGAGGTGCTGTGGACGGTGGTCCCGGTGATGATCCTGGTGGCCATCGCCATCCCCTCGTTCCGCCTGCTGCACCTGGAGCTGAACATTCCGGAGCCGGAACTCACCGTGAAGGTGACCGGCCACCAATGGTACTGGTCCTATGAGTATCCTGACAACGGCGGTTTCTCGTTCGATTCGCTGATGGTGGGTGAGAAGGACCTGAAGCCCGGCCAGCCGCGTCTGCTGGCGGTGGACAATGAGATGGTGGTTCCGGTGGACAAGATTGTCCGCATCCATGTGACCGGCGCCGATGTGATCCACTCCTTCGCCGTTCCGTCCTTCGGCGTGAAGATCGATGCCATTCCCGGGCGCCTGAACGAAAGCTGGTTCAAGGCCACCAAGGAAGGCGTCTACTACGGCCAATGCTCGGAACTGTGCGGCCGCGACCACGCCTTCATGCCGCTGGCTGTGCGGGTGGTGAGCCAGCAGGCGTTCGACGCCTGGGTGGCGCAGTCGAAGCAGAAATATGCCGACGCGGCGGCCGCGCCGGCCCAGCTTGCTGATGCCACCGGCACGCGCTGAGCGGCTCGAGATCTGAGACCGACCGCGCCACGCGCGGTCGCACCGACGACCGGATCGCCCCGCGGGGATCCACACCGAAACGACATGTGAGACAGGCGACGTTGCTCCCGGGCCGGCGCCCCCAAGAGATCGAGGATCGTACCCATGGCCACTGAGGGATCGTTCTACGGGGCCCATGAAGAAGGCGTGCCGACCGGCTGGCGTCGCTGGGTCTTCTCCACCAACAACAAGGACATCGGCGTGATGTACCTGATCTTCGCCATCGTGGCGGGGATCGTGGGCGGCGCCCTGTCCATCGGCATCCGCCTGGAGCTGATGGAACCCGGCCTGCAATATTTCAAAAATCCGCAGACCTTCAACGTCTTCACCACCGGCCACGGCCTCATCATGATCTTCTTCATGGTGATGCCCGCCCTGATCGGCGGCTTCGGCAACTATTTCATCCCGCTGATGATCGGCGCGCCGGACACCGCCTTCCCGCGCATCAACAACATCGCCTTCTGGCTGCTGGTGCCGGCCTTCGCGCTGGCCATCATGTCGCTGTTCGTGGAGGGCGCCGCCGGCTCCAACGGCTTCGGCGGTGGCTGGACCATCTATCCGCCGCTGTCGTCCAAGCTCGGCCATCCCGGCCCGGCCATGGACCTGTTGATCTTCGCGCTGCATCTGGCCGGTGCGTCGTCCATCCTGGGCGCCATCAACCTCATCACCACGATCTTCAACATGCGCGCCCCGGGCATGACGCTGCACAAGATGCCGCTTTTCGCCTGGTCGCAGCTGATCACTGCCTTCCTGCTGCTGCTGTCGCTGCCGGTTCTGGCGGGCGCCATCACCATGCTGCTGACCGACCGCAATTTCGGCACCACCTTCTTTGATCCGGCCGGCGGCGGCGATCCGATCTTGTTCCAGCACCTGTTCTGGTTCTTCGGCCATCCGGAGGTGTACATCCTGATCCTGCCGGGCTTCGGCATGATCTCGCACATCATCTCCACTTTCTCCCGCAAGCCGGTGTTCGGCTATCTGGGCATGGCCTACGCCATGGTGGCCATCGGCGTGCTGGGCTTCGTGGTGTGGGCCCACCACATGTACACCGTGGGCCTGTCCGCCTCGACCCAGTCCTACTTCGTGGCGGCGACCATGATCATCGCCATCCCGACAGGGGTGAAGGTGTTCTCCTGGATCGCCACCATGTGGGGCGGCTCGTTGCAGTTCAAGGTGCCCATGCTGTGGGCCATCGCCTTCATCTTCCTGTTCACCGTCGGCGGCGTGACTGGCGTGGTGCTGTCCAACGCGGGTATCGATCGCTCGCTGCAGGACACCTATTACGTGGTGGCCCACTTCCACTACGTGCTGTCCCTGGGCGCCGTGTTCGCCATCTTCGCCGGCTGGTACTACTGGTTCCCGAAGATGTTCGGCTACATGATCCCGGAATTCTGGGGCAAGCTGCACTTCTGGCTGACCTTCATCGGGGTGAACATGGTGTTCTTCCCGCAGCACTTCCTGGGCCTCGCCGGCATGCCTCGCCGCTATGCGGACTATCCGGATGCGTTCGCCCACTGGAACTTCGTCTCGTCCATCGGCTCCTACATCTCGGGCTTCGCGGTGCTGATCTTCCTCACCGGCGTGGCGCTCGCTTTCATCCGCAAGGAGAAGGCCGGCGACAATCCGTGGGGCGTCGGCGCCACCACCCTGGAATGGACCCTGCCGTCGCCGCCGCCGTACCATCACTTCGAGGTGCTGCCGCGGATCAAGTGAGGGTCGGTGCGCTGACCATCTGAACGCCGGCGCGGGCTCCGCGCCGGCTCTCTTTTCACCCGCCACCGTTGGCGGGCGAAGCAGACGGACCCGGAGGGGTCACCGCCAATGCCACCCATCGCTTCCGCGGCTGGGTGGCGTGGAGACCGGAGGGCGGGCAGCGCCGGACCGGCCAGAACTCCCGAAACCGCTTGCAGCCGGAGCGGTTCGGACTGGGCGATGAGCCCAACAATGGGCGGGCAAGAGCCCGAAGGTGCATGACGTGAGCGACGTAAGCGTTGGACTGAACGAGCAGCGGGCCCTGGGCCTGGCGTCCGAAGCCCCTGAGGGGCTGGCGTCGCCGCGCGACTATCTGGCCCTGCTGAAGCCGCGGGTCATGTCGCTGGTGATTTTCACCGCCCTCGTCGGGCTGGTACGGGCCCCGGTCGCGGTGCATCCCGTCATCGCCTTCACGGCGCTGCTCTGCATCGCCGTGGGCGCGGGCGCCGCCGGCGCTCTCAACATGTGGTGGGATGCCGACATCGACGCGGTGATGACCCGCACCCGCAATCGGCCAGTGCCTTCGGGCCGGGTGTCGGCGCAGGAGGCTTTCGCCTTCGGCATGACGCTCGCGGCCTTTTCCGTGGTGGTGCTGGGGCTGCTGGTCAACGTCCTCGCCGGGGCGCTGCTGGCCTTCACCATCTTCTTCTATGTGGTGATCTACACCATGTGGCTGAAGCGCTCGACGGCGCAGAACATCGTCATCGGCGGCTTGGCCGGCGCCCTGCCGCCCATGGTGGCCTGGGCCGCCGCCACCGGCACCGTTAGCCTGGAAAGCGTGCTGCTGGTGGCCATCATCTTCTTCTGGACCCCGCCGCATTTCTGGGCGCTGGCGCTCTATCGCGCCGACGATTATGCCCGTGCCGGGGTGCCGATGCTGCCGGTCACCGCGGGTCCCGATGAGACCCGCCGGCAGATCCTGCTCTACACCGTGGTCCTCGTGCCCATCGCCATGTCGCCGGTGTTCCTGGGCTTTGCAGGCCTCGGCTATGGCATCATCTCCGGCCTCAGCGGTCTTGGCATGCTGGCCCTCGCGGTCAATGTCTATCGCCGGCGCACCGGTCCTGGCGCGGTGCGGGCGGCCAAGCAATTGTTTGGGTTTTCCATTCTGTATCTTTTCGTGCTGTTCGCCACTCTGCTGGTGGAAGCCTTGCTGGCGCATGCCGGCCTGACGGGGGCCTGAGCCGGTGTCACGCAAAGCCGCCCCTCATACCCGCGCCAAGGCCCGGCGCCCCGCGGACACGCCGAAACCCTCGTCCGCGCCCGCCCGCACCCCACCCAAGGCGCCGATCCCGCCGCAGGGCGTGGTGCTGACGCCTGAGCAGCAGCGCCGCCGTCGCGCCCGCTCCATCGCCATCGCCTCCGTGCTCGGCTTCATGGTGATCCTGTTTTACGTGGTCACCATCGTGAAGCTCGGCCCGGGCGTGGTGCTGAACCGGCCGCTGTGAGGACGCCCATGGACGAGCCCACACTCCACAAGCCCACTCCCGAGATGCCCACCGCCCTTCCGGGCAAGGAACGGCCGCGGCCGCGCCGGTCCTTGCGCTCCGAGGCGACCATCGTCCTGGGCTGTGCGGCCTTCGTGGCCGCCATGGTGGGGCTGACCTATGCCTCCGTGCCACTCTATGCGGCCTTCTGCAGCCTCACCGGCTTCGGTGGTGCCACGCGGGTGGCGGAAAGCGCGCCGAGCCAGGTGCTGGACCGCACGATCACCGTTCGCTTCGATGCCAATGTGGCGCCGGGGCTCCCCTGGGATTTCCGTCCTGAGCAGACCAAGGTGGATGTGAAGGTCGGCGAGACCAAGATGGCCTATTACTTCGCCGGCAATCGCAGCGCGGCGGAGACCTATGCCAACGCCACCTACAATGTCATGCCCTCGTCAGCGGGGGCCTATTTCGTCAAGCTGCAATGCTTCTGCTTCAATGAGCAGACGCTGAAGGGCGGCGAGAAGGTGGACATGCCGGTGGTCTTCTACATCGACCCGGCCATCGCCGACGATCCGGAAATGGCCGGGGTGAAGACCATCACCTTGTCGTACACCTTCTTTGCGGCCAAGGCGCCGGCGCTGCCCCAGGCGCGGGCCGCCGAGCCGCCGGGAACCGTCGAGCGCAAGCAGATGTGAGGCGTCGCCCACCGTCGGCGAGACGGTGCGGGCAGCCACAGGAATTCGTGCCGGGACATTTGGCGCCATTGCGGCGCCGCTGTGGCCCGGCTAGGACATGATGAGATGGAAGGGAGGCCTCCAGCGATGGCCGAGGGACACGCCAAGCACCACGACTATCATATGGTCGACCCGAGCCCGTGGCCGATCATCGGCTCCATCGCGGCCTTCATCGCCGCGTCCGGAGCGGTGCTGTGGATGCATGGCGGCACCGCTCTGCCCATGGCCGCCGGCCTTCTGGGCATCCTCTACACCATGTTCGGCTGGTGGCGGGACATCGTGCGCGAGAGCCGCACCGGCTTCCACACCAAGGTGGTTCAGATCGCGTTCCGCTATGGGACGATCCTGTTCATCGCCTCGGAAGTGATGTTCTTCGTTGCGTGGTTCTGGGCCTTCTTCGATGCGGCCTTGTTCTCGAACGAGGTGATCAATTACTCCCGCTTCGAATTCACCGGCGGCACCTGGCCGCCCCATGGCATCGAATCGCTGTCGCCGTGGCATTTGCCGCTGCTGAACACGCTGATCCTGCTGACCTCGGCGACCACCATCACCTGGGCGCATCATGCGCTGCTGGAGGGGGATCGCCAGGGTCTGAAGTGGGGCCTGTGGTGCACCATCATCCTGGGCGTGCTGTTCAGCTTCTGCCAGGCCTATGAGTACATGCACGTGCATTTTGCCTTCTCCGGCAACATCTACGGCGCCACCTTCTTCATGGCCACCGGCTTCCATGGCTTCCACGTGATCGTGGGCACCATCTTCCTCGCCATCTGCCTGCTGCGGGCCTATCTGGGCGACTTCACGGTGGAGAAGCACTTCGGCTTCGAGGCGGCCGCCTGGTACTGGCACTTCGTGGACGTGGTGTGGCTGTTCCTGTTCTCGTTCATCTATGTCTGGGCCTCTGCCGGCGCGCCCGCGCCCCACTGACACGGCCCAACTCAGGCCAGGGGCGGCGCGAGCCGCCCCTTTTTCGTTCCGGGCCGCGCACGCCGGCCCCTTGCCCCGGAGGGCGCCCATGAGCCTTGATCCCTATCTGGCACCGGTCTCGCCGTTCGCGGCAGGTCTGGCCTGCCGCTGCCCCCGTTGTGGCAAGGGCAAGCTGTTCAAGGGTTTCCTGTCCATGCCGCCGCGCTGCGAAGTGTGCGGCCTGGACTATGCCTTCATCGACGCCGGCGACGGACCGGCGGTGTTCGTCATCCTCATCGGTGGCGCGCTGGTGGTGGGCCTCGCCTTGTGGGTGGAGGTGAAGTTCGAGCCGCCGCTCTGGCTGCATGCTCTGCTGTGGATCCCCGGCATCCTGATCGTGACGCTCGGCCTGCTCCGCCCCTTCAAGGGGGTGCTGGTGGCCCTCCAATATCGCAACAAGGCCTCAGAGGGCCGCCTGGAACATCCGGACGGACCATGATGGCAGGGAGCGGGTCATGAGCGATCGGGCCCCGGATCGGGGCACCGGCAGCGGCTCCGGCGGCGGCGCGCGCCCGACCTCTGTCCCCCCGCGCACGCCCGCGGGCGGCGCGGCTGGCCGGTGGCTGTCGCTGGTGGTGCTGGCGGTGGCGTTTGCCGCCCTGGTGGGTCTTGGCTCCTGGCAGTTGGAACGGCGCGCCTGGAAGCTGGACCTGATCCAGCAGGTGGAGGCCCGCGCCGATGCGCCTCCGCGGCCCCTGCCGCCGGCCCGGCAGTGGGACACGCTCAGCCGCGCCGGCGATGAATATGCCCATGTGCGGGTGACCGGCACCTACGACCATGCCAAGGAGGCCTTGGTCTACACCGTGCTGTCCGAGCCGAACGGGCCGCTGCGCGGGCCGGGCTTCACTGTGATCACGCCGCTGATGCTGCCGGACGGCTCGGCCGTGCTGATCAATCGCGGCTTCGTGCCCACCGACCGCCGCGACCCGGCCAGCCGGGCCGCCGGCCAGGTGGCGGGGCCGGTGACCGTCACCGGCCTGCTGCGCTTTGCGGAAGAAGCGAGTAGCTTCGTGCCGGCCAATGATCCGGCCCGCAATGCCTGGTATCGCCGCGATCCGTCAGAGATCGCCGCCGCCCGCGGCCTGCCCAAAGCGGCGCCCTTCCTGATCGACGCCGATGCGAGCCCCAATCCCGGCGGGCTGCCCCAGGGGGGCGAGACTCGGCTCGTGTTTCCCAATCGCCACCTGGAGTACGCGCTGACCTGGTATGGGCTGGCGGCCACCATGCTGGCGGTGATCGCGGCGGTGGTCATTAGCCGTCGCCGCCAGGGCCGCCGCACCGGGGCTTGATCCCGCTGGGGCTGCGCCGCGGTCGCCCTCGGCGGCATTGATTTTGCCTGCAAAGCTTGAGGCAGCCGCCGCTGTCCCGGGCCCATGAGGGCTGCAAAGACCTTTGCCGGAGGGGACCATGGCGCGGACCGAAGCGATCGTGCTAGGAGCGGGGATCGTCGGGGTCTGCGCGGCGCTGCATCTCCAGGCGCGCGGCCTCGCCGTCGCGCTCATCGACCGTCAGGCGGCTGGGGAGGGCACCTCGTTCGGCAATGCGGGGGTGATCGAGGGCAGTGCCTTGCTGCCCGTGTCCTTCCCCCACGATCCGGGCACCTTGATCCGGCATGCCCTAAAGCTGTCCGCCCAAAGCAATTATCGGCTCGCGGCCCTGCCGGCGCTGGCGCCGTGGCTTCTGGCCTATTACCGCGCCTCGGCGCCGCTGATGCAGGCAGCCATCGCCCGTGATCTGCGCCCGCTCATGGCGATCGCTCGCGCCGAGCACCATGCGCTGGCGGAGCCTGCTGGCGCGATGGATCTGCTCACCCCCACCGGTTGGGTGAAGGTCTATCATGCGCAGGCGGATCTGGACGCGACTGCTCTCGAGCGCGCCTTAGCGGACGAACTGGGGGTGGCCTACACGGTCCTCGATCCCGCCGGGCTGCGCGGCCTGGAGCCGGCGCTGCACCCCGGGCTGGTGGGGGCTGTGCATTGGCACGATTGCGATAATGTCAGCGATCCCGCCGGTCTGGTGAAGGCCTATGCACGTCTGTTCACCCGCCGGGGCGGCCTGATGCTGACCGGGGACGCCCGCAGCCTGCGGCGCTCCGGGGAGGCGTGGCGGGTGGAAACCGCCGAGGGGCCGGTGGACGCGAAAATTGCCGTGGTGGCCCTCGGCCCCTGGAGCCTGGACGTGCTGGCGCCGCTGCGGCTGCCCACGCCGGTGCCGTTCGCGGTGAAGCGGGGCTATCACGTCCATTTCGCGCCGCAGCCGGGCCAGGAGATTTCCCGGGCCATCGTGGATCGGGCCGGCGGTTTCTCATTGCAATGGACCAAGGCCGGCATTCGCGCCACCACGGGAATCGAGTTCGCCCGCCGGGAGGATCCCGCCACCGACCTTCAGGTCCGCCGGGTGATCGCCAATGTGCGCAAGCTGTTGCCGGTGGGACCGGTGGCCGCCACCCATCCCTGGATGGGGTTCCGCCCGGCCTTTCCCGATTCCAAGCCCATGGTCGGGCCGGCGCCGGGCTTTCCCGGCCTGTTCCTCGATTTCGGCCACAGCCATTGGGGCCTCACCCTGGGCCCGGTGACCGGCCGATTGCTGGCGGACCTGGTGACCGGCACCGCGCCGGTCACGGATCCGGCGCCGTTCGCCCCGACCCGGTTCGGTCGGGGCTGAGGGGCGGCCTCACCGAACGTAATAAAGCCGGGGCCGGGCACCCTCGCGGAAATAGGCCATCATGGCCGCGGCTCCGGCCGCCTGCGCCAGGATGCCCGGCAGCAGGGTGGCAAAATCCATCAGCGAGGCGCCATCGGGGGTGATCAGGCCGCGAATGGCGAATTGGCAGAAGGCGGTCACCGCCACCCAGGCGATGAACAGCACCGGCACCGCCGTCAGCGCGCGGCGCGACTTCATGATGGTCAGCACGACGCAACTCACCGCCCATAGCACCAGCATGCCCTGCGGCATCAGGCCGAGGCGGAGCACCTGGGTGGAGAGGGAGGAGCCGGACACGGAATCGGCGATGGCGGAGAACGCCCCCTGCGTGCCCAGCGCCGAGATCAAGGTGAACAGCCCGGCCAGCGGCACGGCGGTGATGCCGCACGCGGCCCAGAAGATCACCGCCAGCAGGCCGCCGAGGGCCCCGTCTTCGGCGGTGCGGCGGCGCGGGCGGCGAACGGGCGGCAGGGCGGTCATCGGGTCACTCCATCAATCAGGCAGCGGGCGCGGGCATCGAGGGGATGTGCCCAAGAGGGGGCGTCGAACGGGCGGGTCATCGGTGGGGGAACTGGTCGCGCCAGGCCCGCTGCGCGCCGACAAAGGGCAAGGTGGTGGCTTCATACACCGCCCGGGCGACGGCGCGCGCCAAAACCGCAGCGGCGGTGGCGCCCAAGCGCACCAGATCGGCTCTCGGGTCGCCCAAGGGCGCGTGCCCGGTGGCCAGAGCGAAAACGCAATCGCCATCCATCGGGGTGTGGACGGGAAACAGTGAGAGGGCGAGGCCATCCTGCGCCATCACCGCGAAGTTCCGCGCCTGGGTGTTGGTGAGCACCGCATCGGTGGCCACCACCGCGATGGTCGTGGCGATGCGCGGCTCGCTGCCCTTGAAGTGGATGGCGCCGGTGTCCAGCGGCAGCGGCGATGGCAGTCCAAGGCCACCGAATTCGCCGCCGGTCGGCCCCATGCGCTCGAACGGCGCGGCGCGAAAATGCGGTCCAGTCCCCAGCAGCGGGCAGCCCACCGCATTGACCGCCACCAGCGCGCCCACACGGTGCCCGGACGGGGAGAGCGCCGAGGCGGAGCCGAGCCCGCCCTTGACCCGGGCCGTGGTCGCGCCGGTGCCCGCCCCGACGCTGCCCAAGGCGAAATCCAGGCCGGCTGCCTCCGCCGCCTGGTGCCCCATGGCGCGATAGGGCGGCTCAGGCCCCCACTCCTTGTCGCCGCCGTTCAGCAAGTCGAACAGGATGGCCCCGGGAACGATGGGCACGCGCACGGAGCGGACCAGATGCCCGCGCCCGTGGCTGGCGAGCCAGCTCATCACACCCGAGGCCGCATCCAGCCCGAACGCCGACCCTCCGGAGAGCACCACCGCATCCACGCGGGAGACGGCGGTGGTGGGGTCCAGCAGGTCGGTTTCCCGCGTGCCGGGACTGCCGCCGCGCACGTCCACTGCGGCGATGGCGGGCGGATCGCAGAGCACCACAGTGGCGCCGGATCCCAGCACCGGATCGGTGGCGTGCCCCACGGTCAGGCCGGGAACATCAGTGAGGAGGTTGCGCATGTGGGGGTCCCGGCGGCTGTGCCCATCTTCCTGTAGAGCGCCGTGGCGTTTGAGGAAAGCCGGCTGAGCCTTGAGGGCGGGGCCGGCAGATGGACGCGGCTTCACAACGCGGGGAGGCCGGGTCGGCAGGGCTTGCCGGCTTGGCTGTGAGGGGCCATGACACCCCCATCCCTTTGCCGGTTCCCCCTCCGGCCTGCCGCCAGCAAGGATCCGATGGCCGACGTTTCCCTTCCTGCCGCCTTCCTCGCCGGCCTTGCCAGTTTCCTGTCGCCCTGTGTGCTGCCGCTGGTGCCGCCCTATCTGTGCTTCATCGGCGGCACCACGCTGGAGGACCTGGCCAATGCGGAGCCGCTGAAGAAAGTGGCGCGCCGCGCCTTCGCCGGTGCGTTGCTGTTCGTGGCGGGCTTTACCGTGGTGTTCGTCGCCCTTGGGGCCGGTGCCTCGGCCATCGGCAATGTGCTGCGCGCCCATCTGGACACCCTGTCGGTCATCGCCGGTATCGGCATCATTCTGATGGGATTGAATTTTCTGGGCGTGTTCAAGATTGCGCTGCTGTCGCGCACCGCGCGCCCGCATGTCTCAGCGCCCACGGGCCTGTGGGGCGCCTTCCTTATGGGGCTGGCGTTCGCCTTCGGCTGGACGCCCTGCCTCGGGCCGGTCCTGGGGGCAATCCTGGCGGTGGCGGGCTCGGAAGCCACCGTGGCGCATGGCGCCGGCCTGCTGGCGGTCTATTCCGCCGGACTGGGCGTGCCCTTCCTGTTGGCGGCGCTGGCGGTGCGGCCGTTCCTGAACAGTCTGGCGCACATGCGCCGCCTGCTGCCGTTGATGGAGAAAATCCTCGGGGCCCTGCTGGTGGCGACCGGCATCGCTTTCCTGTCAGGCGGCATCGCCACCGTGAGCTATTGGCTGCTGGAAACCTTCCCCGCCCTCAGCAGCCTCGGCTGAGGGCGTTCAGGAGGTCTTTTCGCGCCGGTTCGGCTCCGGCGCGGAGGCCGGGCGGGCGCCCAAAGCGGCGTCGATGCGGGCCAGCGTCAGCGGGGTCTCGCTCTCCGGCGTGCGGGCCAGGGCAAAGCGCTGCCCCTCTTCGGCGATCTGCCGGCAGGCGTCATCATTGGCCCGGCACCAGGCGATCTTTTCCGCGAGATCCGAGAGATCGGCCTTCACCGGCACATAGTGAATCCACGGCACCAGCGAGTCATAGAACCATTGGCGGAAGCCATAAGGCGAGGCGATCTTGATGACGCAGCAGCCCAGCAGCAGGCGCGAGAAGAAATTCATCCAGGCGGCGGAGAAGCCGTCCACATCGATGGCATAGCGCACCTTGGCCCAATCCAGCGGCGGTAGGCGCGCGCCGGAAATGCCATAGGGCGCCAGTTCCGCTCGTTCGGCAAAGGCTACGTCGACGCCGGGCATGTTGCGGACCGCCAGGCACATGCGCACCCGCTGGCGCAGCATGGGGTTGCTCGCATCCATCCAGGGCTGGACCATCTCGCCCTGGCCGGAGGGGGAACCGCGCCAGCGCACCACATCCTCCCGCGCGCTCCACGGCACCTGCACGCCGGCTGCGCGATAGGGGGCATAGACCCGCGGGGTCATGAACGCCCGGTCAGGCACCAGCACCGCATCGGGATGATTGGAACAGAAGGTGAGTACGCCGGGCTGCGAGGAATAATCCGCAATGCTCGCCTCCACCGCGTCGGCGGCGGAGCGTGCGGCGAAATAGGCCATCACCGGCGCGCGCTTCCACAGGCTGTTGATGCCCGCGCGGGTCAGCAACTCGCGCCCCACCGTGGCGGTGAACCAGCGGCCATCGTTTTCGAAGGTGAGGCGCGCATCCGCATCCCCGGCCAGCACGCGCACCCGGCGCCCGGCCGGCATGGCGACGCTGAAGCGACCGGCGACCGCAAAGCGGATCGCCGGTGGGGGGACGGCACGGAAGAGAAGAGCGGACAGGGAGGACATGGGCAGCGGCTTATCGGGCGATCATGGCTGTTTTCGGTAGGCCGTGGCGCGGATGCTGTCCAGTGCTCTCACGGGAGCACAGACGGGATGCGGCCCGCAAATGGCAACGCCCGCACCGAGGCGCGGGCGTTCTCAAGGTCAGCGACCGGGGGCGCGCCGCGCCCCGGCGCAGGCTGGCTTACAGCTCGGAATAGCCGCCGTCCTTCCAGACGTAGACCACATAATCGAGCTTCGTCAGGTCGCCCTTCTTGTCGAAGGAGAGCGGGCCCAGAACGGTCTGGAAGGTGGCGCCGGAGTGCATGTATTCCGCCACCTTCTTCGGATCCAAGGACTTTGCCGCTTCCGCCGCCTGCTTGATGATCTGCACCGCGGCGTAGGAATAGAGCACGTAGCCTTCCGGATCGATGCCCTTGGCCTTGAAGCGATCCACCACTTCCTTGGCGGCCGGGCTCTTGCGCGGATCCGGGCCGAAGGTCATCAGCGTGCCGGCAGCGCCGGGACCGGCGATGGTCCAGAACTCCTTGTCGGTGATGCCGTCGCCGGAGAACAGCACGGTCTTCAGGCCTTGGTCGCGCATCTGGCGCACCAGCAGGCCGGCTTCCGGATGCAGGCCGCCGTAATAGAGAATGTCGACGCCGGCCGCCTTCAGCTTGGAGACGAGCGCGGAATAATCCTTCTCGCCCACCGTGATGCCTTCATAGACGACTTCCTTCATGCCGCCCTTGTTGATGGCCTTCTGGGTTTCGTCCGCCAGGCCCTTTCCGTAGGGGGTCTTGTCGTGGACGATGGCGACCTTCTTGTCCTTGAAGTTCTTCAGGATGTATTCGCCGGCCACCGCGCCTTGCTGGTCATCGCGGCCGCAGGTGCGGAACACGTTCCACAGCTTGCGCTCGGTGAAGGTGGGGTTGGTGGAGGAGGGCGTGATCTGCAGGATGCCGCCTTCCTCATAATTGATGGAGGTCGGGATTGAGACGCCGGAGTTGAAGTGGCCGACCACGTATTTCACGCCGTCGGACAAGAACTTGTTGGCCACCGACGTGCCCTGGGCGGGGGTCGAGGCATCGTCACCCTGGAACAGCACGATCTTCTGGCCGAGAATGCCGCCGGCGGCATTGACGTCGGCCACGCCCTGCTCGACGCCATTCTTGAGCTGCGCCCCGAAGGCCGCGTTCGGGCCGGTCATGGGGCCCGCCACGCCCATCTTCACCTGAGCCTGGGCCTGCGCCGCAAAGGCCAAGCCGGCGCCGAGCGCGAGCCCAGCGAGTAGAAGCTTCCTCATCCGTATCTCCTCTGGTTTTCCGGACCCATGGTTGACCATGCGGTTCCGCTGGAATGGGCAGATGGTGTGACTGGAGGCCTGAGAACCCTGACAGGTGTCGCGGACGGCATTGTGCCGCAAAACCGCCGCCTGTCGATGCCGCCGATGGTCGGGTGTGGATGGCTGATGCTCACCGGGCGCTGTCCCGGCGCATCCGCCACGCCAGCGGCCCGGCGCTTTCGTAGAGCCAGCCATAGCGCTGCGTCATCTGCTGCTTGCGCACGGTGCGAAATCCCAGCGTCGCGATGGCAAACAGGATCACCAGTTCCAGCAGAAAATGGTCCAGCGCGAACAAGGTGCCGTTGAACAGGGCGAAATGGCAGAACCGCACCGCGCAGGTGACCAGCACCGCATAAATGAACACCTGCACGAACAGATGCCAACCTTTGGCCACTGCCCGGCCGGACATCCAGGCGGCGCCGCCGCCGAGGGCGACGGTCACCAGCAGAAAGTCGCCGAGGGAGACCTCCACGACGGAGCGCGGGCGAACGATATAGAGCACCAGCACCGCGATCAGCGCCAGCAGGGGCAGAATGACCATGGGCGCGGTGGGGCGGCCGGGATCGGGCAGGGAAGCGGCCATGTCAGCGCCCTCCTTCCAGATACGCGGCCTTGACCTCGGGCCGCTCCAGCAACTCGCGGCCAGTGCCGCTGAGCGTCACCACTCCGTTCACCAGCACATAGGCGCGGTGGGCCAAGCGCAAGGCGTGATAGGCATTCTGCTCCACCAGGAACACGGTCAGCCCCTCGGTCCGGTTGAGATCGCGGATGGCGTCGAAGATCTGTTTCACCACCAGCGGCGCCAGACCCAGCGAGGGCTCGTCCAGCAGCAGCAGGCGCGGGCGGGTCATCAGGGCGCGGGCGATGGCCAGCATCTGCTGCTCGCCGCCAGACAGGGTGCCGCCGCGTTGATGCAGGCGTTCCTTCAGCCGCGGGAACAGGTCGAACACCCGCTGCAGATCGGCCTCCAGATGGGTATTGCCGTCCACCGCGGCCCCCATCTGCAAATTTTCATAAACGCTCATGCGGCCGAAGATCCGCCGGCCTTCCGGGGACTGGGCGATCTTGAGCCGCATGATCTCGTGGGTGGGCAACTGGGTGATGTCGCGACCGTCGAAGGTGATGCTGCCCTCGCGGGCGCGGGGCGAGCCGCAGATGGTCATCATCAGGGTGGACTTCCCGGCGCCGTTGGCGCCGATGAGGGTGACGATCTCGCCCTCGTTCACGTCCACATCCACGCCCTTCAGCGCGACGATGTTGCCGTAATAGGTCTTCACCCCTTTGACGGAGAGAAGCGCCGTCATAGCCCCACCTCCGCTTCCACGCTCTCCACCGCTTCCTCGTCCACCCCGAGATAGGCGGCGATCACGGCCGGATCGGTGCGCACCTCCTCGGGGGTGCCGTCGGCGATCTTACTGCCGTATTCCAGGACCACCACGTGATCTGAGATTTCCATCACCACCGACATGTCATGCTCGATCAGCAGCACCGAAGTGCCGTGGTCGGCGCGGATGGACAGGAGCAGCGCATTGAGCGCGGCGGATTCCCGGGGATTGAGGCCGGCGGCCGGCTCGTCCAGGCACAGCAGCACCGGTTCGGAGCACATGGCCCGGGCGATCTCCAGCCGGCGCTGGTCACCATAGGGCAGATCGCCGGCGGGATCGTCGGCGCGGTCCACCAGGTCCACCAGTTCCAGCCAGTGGAGGGCCTTCTCGATGCCGGCTTTTTCCTGCCGCTGCCAGGACGGCAGGTTCACCAGCGCGCTGGGCGACAGCAGGCCGGAGGTGGTCAGGCGGGTGTGCTGCGCCACCATGAGATTTTCCAGCACGGTCATGCCGGAAAACAGGCGGATATTCTGGAAGGTGCGCGCCACCTTGGCCAGCGAGGCGACCTTGTGGTCCGCCAGCCGCTCCAGCAAGAACAACGCCCCGTCGTGGGTGACCGCAGCCGCTTTGCCATTGCTGGTGAGCGCCTGCAATTCCTCGTCCGAAGGCGGCGCTTTGTGCGACAGGGCCAGCCGGCCGAGGCTCGGCTTGTAAAAGCCGGTGATGCAGTTGAAGGCGGTGGTCTTGCCCGCCCCATTGGGGCCGATCAAGGCGGTGACGTCGCCACGGCCCACCGAGAAGGACACGTCGTTCACCGCCACCAAGCCGCCGAAGCGCATGGTGAGACGGTCCACTGTCAGGATGGGATCTGCTTCCCAGTGTCTCATCCGTGGCCCTCCTTCACCAGGTCGCCGGAGACCTTCTTGCGCTCCTTCAGGAAGATGGTGGCCAGACGGCCGGAAACGAGGCCGCGCGGGCGCCACACCATCACCGCCACCATGGCGAAGCCGAAGATGAGCATGCGGTACAAGGTGGGATCGAAGTCCGGTCCCAGCAGCCAGTCGCTCTTCAGGAAGGTGAGGTTGCGCAGCATTTCCATGCCGCCGATCATGAACACCGCGGCCGCCGCCACCCCGATCTGCGAGCCCATGCCGCCCAGCACCACGATGGCCAGGATCATGGCGCTATCGGTGAAGGTGAAGCTTTCCGGCGACACGAAGCGCACCCGCACCGCGAAGAACCCGCCGGCGAAGCCGCCGAACATGGCGCCGGTGGCGAATGCGGTGAGCTTGGTCAACGTGGTGTTGATGCCCAGCGAGCGGCAGGCGATCTCGTCTTCCCGCAGGGCTTCCCAGGCCCGGCCCACCGGCATGCGACGCAGCCGCAGCGTCACCAGCGCGGTGAGGGCGGAGAGGGCCAGGATCACGAAATACAGGAAGATGATCCGGTGCATGGGATCGAAGGTGAGGCCGAACGTGGCGGCAAAGCCGCCGTCACCGGAGGAGAAGGGCATGCCGAAGAAGGAGATCGCCGGGATGGAGGCGATGCCGGCGCCGCCATTGGTCAGATCCACCCAATTGATCAGCACCAGCCGGATAATCTCGCCGAAAGCCAGGGTGACGATGGCCAGATAATCGCCGCGCAGCCGCAGCACCGGAAAGCCGAGGATGACCCCCCAGAAGGCGGCCAGGATGCCGCACAGCGGCAGGCAGAGCCAGAATGACCACGCGGCCCAGAAGCCTTCCCGCACATGGGCATCGAAGAAGGCGTTGATGGGCACGCTGGTGGACAGCAAGGCGAAGGTGTAGGCGCCCACCGCATAGAAGGCCACATAGCCGAGGTCCAGCAGACCGGCGAGACCCACCACGATGTTGAGGCCCCAGCCCAGCATCACATAAGAGCCGATATAGACCCCGAGGTCGATCCAATACCGGCTCTCGGACAGGCCCCCCGAGGCCAGGATGGCCAGCACCGGATAGGCGATGGCGACGCCGAAGAAGGCGGGCTTGGCATAAGGCGCCAGACGGTCCGCCACGCCGGAGAGCGCAGAGGGAGTCCCGGCGGCGCGCTTTACTCGGCCGGGCCGCCAGAGGGTGAGGTGCAAGGTGAGCCGCAGGGCCATCACCAAAGCGGCGAAGATCGCCACTAGACCGAAGCGATAGGTGAGGCCGAGCGGCCCGCTGCCGCTCTCGGTGGCGCGAAAGCCCACCAGGGGCAGCAGGAGGAACCAGGTGATGATGCCGCTGATGACTGCGTCCTTGACCGCAGCCACCAGCGGGGATGGCCGCGTGGACACGGCCCCCTCGCTCGATGCCGCGCGCATCAGACTTTCTCCACTTCCGGCCGGCCGAGCAGGCCCTGGGGCATGAAGACGAGCGTGATGGCCAGGATGGAGAAGGCCGCCACGTCCTTGTATTCGATCGAGAAATAGGCGGACCAGAAGGTCTCGATGAGCCCGATCAGCAGCCCGCCCAGCACGGCGCCGGGGAGCGAGCCGATGCCGCCCAGAACCGCAGCGGTGAAGGCTTTGACGCCGGGCACGAAGCCGTCGTTGAAGTTCACCACGCCATAATACATCAGGTACATGACCCCTGCGACGGCGGCCAGCATGGCGCCGATGACAAAGGTCAGGGAGATGGTGCGGTCCACGTCCACGCCGAGGAGCGCGGCCATCTTGCGATCCTGCTCGCAGGCCCGCTGGGCGCGGCCGAGCGGGGTCTTCTGCACCAGGTACCAGAAGCCGGCCAGCAGCAGCACGGTGACGCCCATGATGACCATCTGCTTATAAGCCAGGGTCACTTGGTAGCCGTTATTGTCCATCAGCACGATCACGTCGGGGATGACCGGCGGCAGCGGCTTGTTGCGGGGGCCCTGGGCCACCTGCACGAAGTTCGCCAGCAGGATGGACATGCCGATGGCGGAGATCATCGGCGCCAGGCGGAACGAGCCGCGCAGCGGCCGATAGGCCACCCGCTCGATCACCCAGGACAACAGTCCGGTGAAGATCATCGCCACTACCAGCACGATGGAGAGCACCAGGAAGATGGACGACATGCCCAGCACCGTGGTGAGCAGCAAAAAGGCGATGAGGCCGATGAAGGCGCTGACCATGAACACGTCGCCATGGGCGAAGTTCACCATGCCGATGATGCCGAAGACCATGGTGTAGCCGATGGCGATCAGCCCGTAGATCGAGCCGAGCGTGAGCCCGTTGATGAGCTGCTGGAGAAAGACGTCCATCCGTCTGATGCCCCTCGTTTGGATCCGCTTATTCTTTAGTCGTGCCTCATGAATGGGCGCAGCGGATCATTCCGACTCATAGCGCGGCTCTTGATGGGTGACAAATCCGCGATGAGCTCGGCGGATCATCTGTCCCGCGCTTTTTGTCCAGCGCACAGCTTTTCCTTGAAGCCGCTCTGACGCAACATCCCGGCCGGTTCGAGTCGAGGGAGAAACGTCATGGCGCTGGAAATGTCGGGCAGCTACGAACTGCCCGTGCCGCGGGAGGTGGCCTGGGCGGCGCTGAATGATCCGGCGGTGCTGAAGCGCTGCATTCCCGGATGCGAGGAACTGGACAAGGTCTCCGACACCGAGCTGAAAGCGGTCGCCGTCACCAAGGTGGGCCCGGTCAAGGCGCGCTTCCGCGGGACGGTGACCTTGAGCGAATTCAACGCCCCGGAAAGCTATCGCATCTCCGGCGAAGGGGACGGCGGCATCGCCGGATTTGCCAAGGGCGGTGCGTTCGTGCGGTTGACCCCGACCGAGACCGGAACCACTTTGGACTATACGGCCGAGGCGCAGATCGGCGGCAAGCTGGCGCAGCTGGGTCAGCGCCTGGTGGCTGGGACCGCGAAAAAAATCGCCGACGAATTCTTCAAGAATTTCGCTGAAGCGGTCGCGCAGGAGACGCCTGAGGGAGCGTGACCTGCCTCAGCGGGGAGCTTCGGCTCGCCGCCGGAGCCCAGCCAAATCACCGCGTCGATCATGCTCTATTTCATGCAGTTGGTGATCGTCAGCTTGATGGCCAGCCCTCATGCGGCGCGGCTCGACGGGGCCCCGGCCAAAGCGCAGGGGATGCCGCCAAGCGCTCGTCATGCGCGTTCACGCTCCGCAGAGCGGCTGGAAAAGCTTCAGATCGCTAGCGTGTCTTGAACCAATAAGGCCTTGCGCCGCTGGAGGGGGTGATCAGGGCACCCCCTCTCGTGCAATGCGGGCAGGCCCGGCCGTCACGGTCGCCGATCCGGGATCATTTCTTCAGCGACATGAAGCTCTTATGATCCTTGTGGAAGAAGTGGATGTCGAGAGTCCGCATATAGGTCTGGAGCCCGGCGTCCTGAATTGGCAGCAGATAGGCATCCGTATCGGTTTCATTGTAATGCGCATGCCACCAGCCCGGAGGCGTCACGAAGGCGGACGCGGTCGTCCAATCGGCGCGTATCGGATCGATGATGTTTCCGTCTGCATCCAGGCTTTCGCCCAGGAGGCTATAGCATCCGGGCTTGCAGTCGATGATCAGATCCAGCGCGACAGACTGGTGACGGTGAGGCAACTGGGTGGCGCCGGCCGGCAGCACACCATACATCGCCCAAAGCACGTGCGTGACCGTCTCTGTCATGTCGAACGCGCTATTGGCCATGAGCACGCTGATCCGGCTTCGGTTGGCCGCCGCCGGATCGTTGCGGACAGCGTCAAGTTCGCGGTCTTCGTCTTCGTGCCGGTACAGAGTCGGACGGAAACGCTGGGTCTCCGCACGAGCGCCGAGATATGTCAGGAGCGGCTGGTCGTGCACCCAGTAGAGAACGCTGTCGGTGGCGGCGGTGTGCGTAGCGGAGCCGACAGGCAGCGTGAAGAGATCGTGTGGGGTCCAAGGAAGAAAGTCCCCGTTCACGTCCGTCTGACCTTCGCCCTGAATCACGAAATAGAGCTCGGATGTGGCATTTGTCGATGTGGTGATCCGGTCGCCGGCATTTATGCGAATGAAGTTCGCACAAAGATTGGGGCTGGTTGCCGGGCCTGGGCACATCAAATGTTCGCTTAGATCCAACGGGATGATCCGCGTGCTCCCATCTTGATGCAGCTGGCGGTCAAAAATTCCCAGGGG
This sequence comes from Azorhizobium sp., assembly GCA_965227945.1. Lineage (GTDB taxonomy): Bacteria > Pseudomonadota > Alphaproteobacteria > Rhizobiales > Xanthobacteraceae > Azorhizobium. Next base: position 3,405,119 of record CBDDGQ010000006.1, read on the forward strand.
GCACTTTGGCGTCTGGTGCCCAATCGGATTTGCGACTTTGCTGTACTCAAAGTAACGCGCATCGGCAGCCCATTTTTCTCTGGTAGAGGCGGTCATCATCATCTCCCTTACGTGGGTGAAATCGGGTCGCGGTCCATGAGGCTGTGGCGCCAATGGCTTCGGGTGGGGCATTTGCACGCCGGCCTTGCACACAGCGCCTGATAATGTTCTGCGCGTCCCATCAGGCTCTTTAAAAGTATAATAATACGGGCTCATGAAGCTGGCTTGGCGCCGCAAACGGCGGAAGTAAGCCCGGTCATGCCCGTCTGGCTGCGGTCTCTCACGCCTCGCCCGCAGTATGCGCGCGCCTGTGCCTTGACCGATGCGCGTCGGCGGCGCGAGACTGGAATTAATAAGATGAAGATCAGGGCTGCCGCGAGCCGCCGGTTCGCGTCTTTAGCCGCTCTTGGGAGGTTGCGCATGACACAGATTTCCATGGCAGTGAACGGCAAGGCCGTTGCTGCGGATGTCGAGTCGAGGATGCTCCTCGTCCAGTTCCTTCGCGAAAATCTGCATCTGACCGGCACCCATGTTGGGTGCGACACCAGCCAATGCGGCGCCTGCGTGGTGCATGTGGATGGCGTGGCCGTGAAATCGTGCACGCTGCTGGCCGTCCAGGCGGACGGCGCCAATGTCTTGACCATCGAAGGGCTCGCCGGCGGGACGCAACTGCATCCCATGCAGGCGGCATTTCGGGAACATCATGGCTTGCAATGCGGGTTCTGCACGCCCGGTATGATCATGACTGCGGTGGACATGGTGGGCCGCCTCGGGACGGACCTGAGCGAGAGCGTCATCCGCGACAACTTGGACGGCAATTTGTGCCGGTGCACCGGCTATCACAATATCGTCAAGGCGGTGGCGGCCGGGGCCCGGGCCATGGGTGTACCAGCGGCCGCAGCGGCGGAATAGGCGCAGACGCCATGGCCGGCCGTCCGGCCGCGGATCGGGCAGAGCATCCCGTATCGACGGTCGCTGCCCCTTGAAGATCGTTCCGCGCCTTCCCGTGTCGCGCGGGCGTATTGCGTGCCCGACCGCGTTCGGCGGCGGGCGCAGTGCCCGGTGAAGCTCATAACAAGAACCGCCGGGTCCATCTGTCCTTCAGGGAGGACATCCATGACCGCCAGCACCGTCACCCCCATCGGCGCGTCCGTCCGGCGCAAAGAAGACCACCGCTTCATCACCGGCAAGGGTCGCTATACGGACGACATGTCCCGCCCGGGACAGGCGCATGCGTATTTCCTGCGATCCCCGGTGGCCCATGCCAACGTTCGCAGCCTGGATACCTCGGCCGCCGCCGCCATGCCCGGTGTGGTGGGCATTCTCACCGGCGCCGATCTCGCCGCCGATGGCGTGGGCGATCTCATCTGCGGCTGGATGATCCATTCGGTGGATGGCACGCCCATGCGCATGGGCTCCCATCCCGCTTTGGCCAAGGGCAAGGTGCGCTATGTGGGCGACCATGTGGCGGTGGTGATCGCCGAGACCCTCAACCAGGCCAAGGATGCGGCCGCCGCCATCGTGGTGGATTACGAGGTGCTCCCCGCCGTGGCCGAGACCGGCCGCGCAACCGCACCGGACGCGCCGCAGATCCATGAGGTCGCCCCCGGCAACACCGCCTTTTTCTGGGAACTGGGCGATGCGGCCGCCACCGATGCCGCCTTCACGAAGGCGGCGCATGTGATCCCGCTGGAACTGGTCAACAACCGCCTCGCCCCCAATCCCATCGAGCCGCGAGCCGCCATCGGCGAATACGACAGCGGCGACGATGCCTTCACGCTTTGGACCACCAGCCAGAATCCGCATCTGGCGCGCCTCGTGCTCTCCGCCTTCGTCGGGCTGGCGCCGGAGCACAAATTGCGGGTGATCGCCCCCGACGTGGGCGGCGGCTTCGGCTCCAAGATCTTCATCTATGCGGAAGAGACGGTGTGCACCTGGGCGGCCAAGAAAGTGGGCCGGCCGGTCAAATGGACCTCGGATCGCTCGGAGGCCTTTCTCTCCGACGCCCATGGCCGCGACCACATCACCCATGCGGAACTGGCGGTGAGCGGCGAGGGCAAGATCCTCGGCTTCCGGGTCAAGACCATCGCCAATATGGGCGCCTATCTCTCCACCTTCGCCTCGGCGATCCCGACCTATCTCTACGCCACCTTGCTGTCGGGCCAGTACGCCATCCCGGCCATCCATTGCCATGTGGATGCGGTCTATACCAACACCGCGCCGGTGGACGCCTATCGCGGCGCCGGCCGCCCGGAGGCCACCTTCCTGGTGGAGCGCATCGTCGAGATCGCCGCGCGGACCCTGGGCATCGACGGCGCGGACTTCCGCCGGCGCAACTTCATCACCAGCTTCCCGCACCAGACCCCGGTGATCATGGCCTATGACGCCGGCGATTATGCCGCCTCCCTGGACAAGGCCTTGGCCATGGCGGACTACGCCGGCTTTCCCGAGCGGAAGGCCGAGGCGGCGGCGCGCGGTAAGCTGCGCGGCATCGGCCTGTCCAATTATATCGAGGCCTGCGGCATCGCTCCGTCTGCGGCGGTGGGCTCGCTGGGGGCGGGCGTCGGCTTGTGGGAAAGCGCCGAGGTGCGGGTCAATCCGACCGGCAATGTGGAGGTGCTCACCGGCTCCCACAGCCATGGCCAGGGGCACGAGACCACGTTCGCTCAACTGGTGTCTTCGCGCCTGGGCATCCCCATCGACCAGGTGAGCATCGTCCATGGCGACACCGACAAGGTGCAGTTCGGCATGGGCACCTATGGCTCGCGCTCCGGCGCGGTGGGCATGTCGGCGATCTTCAAGGCGCTGGACAAGGTGGAAGCCAAGGCCAAGAAGATCGCTGCCCACATGCTGGAGGCGTCCGAGGGCGATATCGAGTTCAAGGATGGCCGTTTCACCGTGGCTGGCACCGACCGGGGCCTCGCCTTCGCGGAGGTGGCGCTGAATGCCTATGTGGCGCACAAATTCCCCACCTCGGAGATCGAGCCGGGACTGAAGGAAGGCGCCTTCTACGACCCAACCAATTTCACCTTCCCCGCCGGCTGCCACATCTGCGAAGTGGAGGTGGATCCGGACACCGGCGAGACCTCCATCGTCCAGTTCGTGGCGGTGGACGATTTCGGCGTGGTCATCAATCCGATGATCGTCGAGGGCCAAGTGCATGGGGGCATCGCCCAGGGGGTGGGGCAGGCGCTGCTGGAGGCGGTGCATTATGACGGCGATGGCCAGCTCGTGACCGGCTCGTTCATGGACTACACCATGCCGCGGGCGGAGAATTTGCCGTCATTCAAGATCGGCCTCACAGAGACCCGGTGCCCGTCCAACCCCTTGGGCATCAAGGGCTGCGGCGAGGCCGGGGCGATCGCCGCGCCGCCGGCGGTCATCAATGCCATGACCAATGCCTTGGGCACCGAGGACGTGCCCATGCCGGCCACCCCCGCCAAGGTGTGGCAGATCCTGCAGGCGCAACGGGCCGTGGCGCGGGCGGCGGAGTGAGCGGTCGGCGCTGCCGACCCCTGTGATCAGGCGGCGCGACCTGCGGGCGCGCTGAAGGAATGTGACCGGCCGAGCAGCAGCCGCTCTCGGCCCGAGACGAGATCGGGAGACAGGCCATGTACGCCTTCGACTATCAGCGGCCCACCGCCATTGACGACGCCCTCACGCTGTTGCGCAGCGTGGAGGAGCCCAAGGTGCTGGCGGGTGGCCAGACCTTGTTGCCCACCTTGAAGCAGCGTCTCGCCCAGCCGGGCACCCTCGTCGATCTGGCCCGCATTCCGGGGCTTGCGGCCATCGAACGTCGGGCGGAGGGGGTGTCCATCGGCGCCATGGCACGCCATGCGGATGTGGCCACGTCCTCCGTGGTGCGGGAGGTGATCCCGGCCTTGGCGGAACTGGCCGGGGTGATCGGCGATCCGGCGGTGCGCAATCGCGGCACGTTGGGGGGCTCCATCGCCAACAATGATCCCACCGCCGATTATCCGGCCGCCTGCCTCGCCTTGGGGGCGACCATCATGACCAGCGCGCGGCATCTGTCCTCGGACGATTTCTTCACCGGCCTGTTCGAGACGGCGCTGGCGGAGGACGAGTTGGTGCTGGCGGTGGACTTTCCCGCGCCGGCCCTCGCGGGCTATGCCAAGTTTCGCAATCCCGCGTCGCGCTATGCCATGGCTGGCGTCTTCGTGGCCCAGGGCCCGGCCGGTCTGCGCGTGGCCGTGACCGGCGCCGGACAGAGCGGCGTGTTCCGCTGGCACGCGGCTGAAGAGGCCCTGGCCGCCGATTTCCGGCCGGAAAGCCTGGCGGATGTCCCGCTGGATCCGGCCGAGATGATGGCAGATCTGCATGGGAGCGCGGACTATAGAACGCATTTGGTTAAAGTCATGGCAAAGCACGCAGTGGTTGCGGCGTTGCGGTAGAAGGGTGCCGAAAAGGGCGCTGTTCCACGCCAATTCATCATAAGTCGTCAGAATTTCATGGTTTTCTTGGAAAGAGAGGTCGTATCGTACTCAGGCGCCTAAAGGGGGGTCCATATGGCGTCGAGTTCCGTTCCAGATGTTGTGGAGTTCGCTCTGGCGTTGCTTGCGTCGGGCGCACTCGCTGGGTTGCTCGCTGGTCTCTTCGGGGCCAGCGGGGGGTTGGTGATTGTTCCCGTGCTTCACCCGCTCTTCACGACCTTGGGGATGCATAACAGCATCGTTGTGCATATGGCCGCCGGCATGTCCTTGGCCCTTGTGGCCCTGACGGCTGGTCGGGCGGTGCTGCTTCACCGGTCCGAAAGGGCCGCGACGCGCGTATGGCTCTGGCCCATTCCGGCCGGAGCGGTGGCCGCCAGCGTGGTCGTGGCGGCGTTGCCCGGCCCCCAGACCGAAATCGTCTTCACGGTGGCGGTACTCGCGGGGGCGATGAAGATGCTGTTCTTCGGTGCGTCCGTGCCCTTTTCCGTGCTCGCTGGCGCCGGCGGCGGGGTGATGGCGGGCGACGGTGCCCTGGCCGGAATGGCCGATCGGGACGTCGCGCCGTTCGGACGCGACGTTGCGGCGTCCATCGGTCCGCGCTGCCGCGCCACCTTGGATCGCCTGCGCCGCGTGGTGGATTGGTGTGGCCACTCGCCCGCGGTGATTTGCGCCCTCATGGCCATTCCTGGCGCCTTGGGACTGGCTATGGCGGGATTTGGCGAACCGCGCCTGCCGACCGGCCTGGCCGGTTATTTCAATGCCCTGGGGGTGCTGGTCATTCTGATCACCGCCACCGTGCTGGCGCCGGTGGGTGCCGAACTCTCCGGCCAGTTTCCCAAGCGGGTGCTGGAGGTGAGCTTTGGCGCCTTCCTGCTTTTGGTGGCCAGCGAATTCGCCGTCTCGCTGCTGTCGTGAATTGACATCGGACTGCGCGGAGGCTTTCGGCGCCGGGCATCCCGCAGTAAAGCTGGGGGATGCCTGAGACCATATCTTTCCCGCCCGCTTCCATTGACCAAACGTCTGCCCTTCTGACCGGGGCGGGCTACGTTCCGGATCGGGCGCTGTCCACCGTCGTTCATCTCGCCTTGCGCATGGGGCGCCCGCTGCTGCTGGAGGGCGAGGCCGGGGTGGGCAAGACCGAAGTGGCGCGCACCTTGGCTAAGGCCCTGGGCCGGCGGCTGATCCGGCTGCAATGCTATGAGGGGCTGGATCTGGCCGCCGCCGCCTATGAGTGGAACTACGCGGCGCAGATGATCGCCATCCGCCTAGCGGAAGCCGCCGGCGAGACCGACAAGGCCAGCATCGCCTCCGACGTGTTCTCCGAGCGCTACCTGATGCGCCGCCCGCTGCTGGAGGCGCTGAGCCCCGATCCCGCCGGTCCGCCGGTCCTGCTGATCGACGAACTGGATCGGACGGACGAGGCCTTCGAAGCCTTCCTTTTAGAGATCCTGTCGGACTTCCAGATCTCCATCCCCGAACTGGGGACGGTGAAGGCGGAAGCGCCGCCCATCATCGTGCTCACCTCCAACCGCACCCGCGAGATCCACGACGCCTTGAAGCGGCGCTGCCTCTATCATTGGGTGGACTATCCCTCCGCCGAGCGGGAACTGGCCATCCTGCGAGTGCGGCTGCCGACCGTCGGTGCGGACCTGTCCCGGCAGGTGGTGGCGTTCGTGCAGGCCATCCGCAAGGAGGATCTGTTCAAGGTGCCCGGCGTTGCAGAGACCCTGGACTGGGCGACCGCCCTGGTGGAACTGGACGCGGTGGCCATCGACCCGGCCATGGCGGGCGATACCCTAGGCGTGCTGCTCAAATATCAGGACGACATTGCCAAGACCGATGCCGCGGCCATCACCCGCCTGCTGGAGACGGCGCGGCGGGCCGCGGCCGACGCCTCATGACCGGCGGTCCAATCCGGGCCCGGCCCTGACCATGACCGGGGAACGGCTGGCCCAGAACATCCTGTATTTCGGCCGGGCCTTACGCGCCGCCGGGCTGGCGGTGGGGCCGGGCACGGTGCTGGATGCAGCCGAGGCGGTGCGTCTGGCCGGGCTGGGCAGCCGGGAAGATCTCTATTGGACCTTGCATGCGGTCTTCGTTTCCCGCCGCGAGGACCATGCGGTGTTCGACCAGGCCTTTCACCTGTTCTGGCGCCGCCGCTCCGGCGCCGACAAGCTGATGGCGTTGCTCTCGCCGGTGGCGGTGCCGGTGGCGCCCGCGCCACCCCAGCCCGGCCTGCGGCGGGTGGAGGAGGCCTTTGCCTCTGGCGTCCAAAAGCCGAAGCCCGAGGCGCCGCCGGAGATGGAGGTGGACGCCCGCCTCACCGCCTCCGATGCCGATGTGCTGCGCACCCGCGACTTCGCCCAGATGAGTGCCGCGGAACTGGCAGAGGCCCGACGCCGCATCGCGGGGCTGCGGTTTCCCGACGACCAGATCCGCACCCGCCGTCTCACCCCCGATCCCCGTGGCCACCTCTTGGATCTGCGCGCGGCGCTGCGGGCCTCGCTGGCGACGGGCGGGGATTTCATGCCGTTGCGGCGGCGCGGCCCCAAGCTGCGCCCATCGCCGGTGGTGGCTTTGCTGGACATCTCCGGCTCCATGAGCGACTACGCCCGGCCCGTGCTGCAGTTTCTGCACGCGCTCGGGGCGCGGCGCCGGGTGGAGACGTTTCTGTTCGGCACGCGGCTGACCAATGTGAGCCGCGCCCTGCGCCACCGTGACGGCGATGCCGCCCTGGCGGCAGTGGCGCAGGCGGCGCCGGACTGGTCGGGCGGCACCCGGATCGCCCCCTCGCTGCGGGCCTTCAACAAGGACTGGTCGCGGCGAGTGCTGGCGCAAAACCCGGTGGTGCTGCTGGTCACCGACGGGCTTGAGCGGGATGCGGACGAGACCTTGGCCCGCGAGATGGACCGGCTGCACCGCTCCTGCCGACGGCTGATCTGGCTCAACCCGCTGCTGCGCTATGCCGGCTTCGAGCCCCGCGCCCGCGGGGTCAAGGCCATGCTGCCGCATGTGGACGAGTTCCGTCCGGTGCATGATCTGGCCAGCCTGGATGGGCTGGTGGAGGCTCTCGCGCGCCCGCCGGCGCAAGCCAAGGCGGAGCGGCGTGCCGCAATGGTGCCGCGGGAGCGCGTATGATGACGGCCCCCAAGGATCCCGCCATGCCCTCAACCGATCTCTTCACCATCGGCTATGAACAGACCACCCCGGCCGCCTTTCAGAGCACGCTCACCGGCGCGGGCGTCGACCTTCTGGTGGACGTGCGCGCGGTGGCAGCCTCGCGCCGGCCAGGCTTTTCCAAGACCGCCTTGGCCGCCGGCATCGCCGAGCACGGGATCGCTTATGTGCATCTGCGCGCCCTGGGCACTCCGCCCGACGGCCGCCTTGCGGCGCGCAAGGGGGACGTGGCCGGCCTGATGCGGATCTATGACGCGCATCTGGCCACGCCGGCGGCGCGGGAAGCGCTGGACGAACTCACCGCTTTGGCCAAGGGTCGGCGCCTGTGCCTGTTGTGTTACGAGCGCCACGTGGAGGGCTGTCACCGGCTGCGGCTGGCGCAGATCCTGTGCGAGCGGCTGGACGTGCCGGTGAGCCATCTGGTGACCGACCCGTTCTGAGCCGCGCCCCGGCCGCGGCCGGGACGCCGGCCAGAGGTCACACGCGCCGGTGGCTCCGCTGCAAGGCGAAGACCATGGCGAGGCCGGCGATGCAGGCGAAGGTGCCGGCCAGGAAGGCGGAGGAGAACCCCGCCCGCGCCACCACCAGCCCGATGAGCGGCCCGGTGATGCCTAGTGCCACGTCCATGAAGGCGGTGAAGGTGCCGATCGCCACCCCCTGGCTGCCGCGCGGCACCAGGCGGATCGCGTCCACCCCCATGGCCGGGAACACCAGGGAGAAGCCGAGGCCTGTGAGGAAGGCGCCCAGCAGAGCGAACTCTACCTGCGGCGCGCACCATAGAAGCGCCTGGCCCACCCCTTCGATCACCAGCGAGATGATGGAGACGATGGCGCCGCCGTAGCGATCCGGTGTGTGAGAGAACACCAGCCGCGCCAGGACGAAGCCGACGCCATAGAGCGACAAAGCCAGACCTGCGCCCGGCCAGCCGCGGGCGGCAAAGGTGAGCACCACGAAGCTGCCCAGCAGCGCCAGCGGCGCGGTGGAGAGCGACAGCACCAGGCCATGGCGCCAGATCACGCGCACCACCTGGAAAAAGGCCATCCGTGGCTCAGAGCCTTTCACGGCCACAGGCACGCCGGGAACCGCCAGTGCGATCATCAGGCCGAGCAGCGGGCACAGAATGGCCAGGCCCGCCACCGCCGCGAAGCCGAACTGGTCCTGCATGAACACGCCGATGGGCGCGCCCACCGCCCAGGCCGCCATGACGGCGATGCCGTTCCAGCCCATGACCAGACCGGCCTTGGCCAGGCCCACCCGTCCCATGCCCCAGGACAGGAGGCCGGTGATGAACAGGCTTTCCGCGATCCCCAGCACCATGCGGCCGCTCAGCAGCACCATGAGGCTCAGGGTGGGCGTCGCCACCGCCAGGGAGGCGAGATAGGCAAGGCCCGCCAGGGCGGCCAGCGGCAGACCGGCGATCACCGCCCATTTGGCGCCGCGGATGTCGACCGCGGCGCCCATGCTGCCGCGGGTGAGCACGGTGACCAGGGATTGGCTGCCCACCACGGCCCCGACAATGACGGCGCCGAATTCAAGGCCGTCATGCACCCGCACCGGAAGCACCGGCAGGGGAATGCCCACGGCGAGCATGCCGAGGAAGGAGGTGATGGTGAGCGGGATGAGTCGGGGAACGACGCTATAGAGCGCGCTGCTTCCGCTGCGCGGGGGAGGGGTATCCGTCATGGGGGGACGCGGCCTTCAAAAGGCGGCCAGGATGCCGCGGCTGCGCGTTGCTTGACGTCAGACGCTTACGTGGAAGGCATGCTTCCAATGCCCGGCTCTTTAGCGATGGGCCCTGCGGCGGTCAAGGCCGGGAGGGCCATTGTCTGGATTTTGATGCCCCCGTGCTTCGTCGCCGATAGGGGGACCGCGCCCGTCAGCCCTTGAAGGCGATGGATTTTGCGATCTGCTCGAGGGCGTCCTTGGTGCTGGCTTGGTGATCGGTCGGCACGATCGCCACCAGGCGGATGAAGCGGCCCTGTGCATCGAAGGCCAGATACTGGGAGAACCTGCGCCCGTCGGCGGTGGTACCGGTCAGCAGTTGACCGTCCGCGCCGGCGAAGGGAACGCTGCGCTCACCGTCGACCGTGGCATTCTCCAGCCCGTGGGTGGTTCCCAGCAAGGCGCGCCCCGCTTGCGGGCGCTGGTCGGCGGCGATGGGCGCGGACAATTGAGAGGCGACCACGATCAGCGGCTGCGTGCCCTCCGGATCCACATCCCGCTCCCCGGCGGTCATGATGACGCCGGAGCCGGCGATGGTGTTGACCACCCGGAAGGGTGCAGTCGCGGCGACGCTGAAGGGCAGCACGGCGACCTTTTCCGCCAGCGAGGGTTCCCGGCCCAAGTGCAGGGTTGCCAGCGACTGCTTGACCGCAGCCGCATTCAGCTTGCTGCCCTCGGGTGCCTGGAGGGTGATGAGGACGGTCTTTTCCCCTTTCACCACCGTGAGCCATTTCTTGATCGCCTCGCCCTTGAGGGTCTGGGTCGCGCTGACGAGCGGAATGCGGCCCGCTGCGCTCGTCACCTGATCCAGTGCGCTCACCGTGATGCCCCGGGGCGCCAATGCGGCGCGGGCGGTTCCGAGATCGGAGAACATGCCGGCGACCTTGTCATAGGCTTCGATGGGCAGTTCCGTGACCATGAGGCTGGAGCGCCCATCGGCACTGGCAAATCCCGAAAACTCAGACGCCGGGGAAAAGCCTGGTGGCGGCGTCATCGAAACCGTGGTGCCGCGAACCGCCTGCGGCGTCTGGGCCCAGGCCCCGTGACCGGCCAGCGTGACAACCGCCAGCAGCGCCAGAAGGAGGTGACCGAGAGACCGGCAAGCGGTGGGGATCATGGGGGCTCCTGGGATCAGGCCCGCCGGGCTGCGGGGGGCGAGGGTTGCCCTTCGGGCGAGCAAAGCGAAAACGGGTAGCGATGACGACTGGGTCTGATACCGAGGCGGGCCGCCACATTCAAATCTACGGGGGCTGGCAGGGATCACGATCCGATCAGCCGGCCGGCTCATGGTGCGGCGCGATCCGGTGCGGCGGCCCCAGCCAACTGGGCGCGGGCTTGCGCCAGCGCCTCGGGGGTGTCGACGTCCAGAAAAGCGCCGGTGCCGGCGAAGGGAACGTCGAAGACGGCCTCGGGATGCACCGAAATCAATCGGCGGGCCCCGACATCCCCCTCCAGGGCTGCCAGGTCCGGGAAGAAGCGGCGCGACCATAGCACCGGATTGCCGCGCATCTCGCCATCCATGGGCACGATGATCAGCCGCCCCTGGTCGGGCGCAAAGGCCTCCACCAGCCGGTCCAGCAAGGCGGGCGCCACCAAGGGCATGTCGCCCAGCAGGATCACCGCGCCATCGGCCTCGGGCGGTACCGCGGCAATGCCCCGCCGCACGGAACTGGCCATGCCGGTGGCAAAGTCGGGATTGTGAGTAAAGATCACCGGCAGCCCGGCCAAAACCGCTTCCACGCGGCCATGCTCATGGCCGGTGACCACCAGCACCGGCTGGGCGCGCGACGCCAACGCGGCCTCCACCACGCGGCGCACCACGCAGACGCCGCCCACCTCCTCCAGCAGCTTGTTGGGTCCGCCCATGCGGGTGCCGCGGCCGGCGGCAAGCACCACTGCGGCCACCTGCGGCGGGCGCTCCGGCGGCGGCTCCAGGCGCGGCTGCGGACGGGTGACGATCTCCATCAGCAGTCCCCCCACGCCGAGGCCCGCCACATCCTGAGCCGTGACCTCCATGCCGGCGAGGATGCGCATCAACGCCCAATCGAAGCCGTTTTCCTTGGCGCTGCGGGCGCATCCCGGCGCGCCGATGACCGGGACGTCCTTGAGGCGGCCCAGCAGGGTGAGATTGCCGGGATCCACAGGCATGCCGAGGCGGTCCACCCTGCCGCCCGCCGCCTCCAGCGCCGCCGGAATGACGTCCCGCCGGTCGGTGATGGCGGAGGCACCGAACACGATCACAAGTTCGGCCCCGGCTGCGACCGCATCGGTCATGGCGGCGCTCAAGCGGGAGGTGTCGTGCAGAATGCGGATGTCCTGGGTGATGCGGGCGCCGCCCCGGGCCAGGCGCTCGGCGGTGATGCGCAGGGTCTTTTCCACCACCTTGGGCAGAAGACCCGGCAGGAGGGTGGAGATCACCGCGACCTGCCGCCGGACAAACGGCACCACCGAAAGCAAAGCCCCACAGCGGGCGAGTGCCTCATCCACCCGGGCGCCAGTCACGGCAAAGGGAATGATCTTGACCGTACCCACCATGTCGCCGGCCCGAACCGGCCGCATCTCCGGCAAGGTGGCGAGCGTGATCGCTTCGTCCAAGGCGTTGAACGCATCTACCCCGACCCGGTCTACGGTGAGGACGCCGTCGGACTCTGCGAACAAATTGCTGCGCCCGGTGAAGGGCGTATCGACCCGCACCCGGGGACCGGCAATGCGCGCCGCAAGGACTGCAGCCGCCGCATCCTCATGGACGTCGCCGGGCTCCAGCTGCGCCACCACGACCTCGGCCACCCCGGCCTCGGCCAAAGCCGTCATCTCGACGCGGCCGAGCCGGGTGCCCTTTTTGACCACCAGCCCATCGGTACGGATCGAGTGGGCGGCAATCGCCCCGGCGGCCGCGGCGAGGGGGACCGGGCCGAACTTCACGCGGCCGCCTCCTGGGCGGGGGCCGGCTTGCGCAACGCGGCGATCATCTCGCCCAGCACAGCAACGGCAATCTCGGCCGGGTTGGCGGCGCCAATGTCGAGGCCGATGGGCGCGCAGATGCGGCCCAGCAGCGCCGGCGAGACGCCGCGCTCCGCCAGCCGGTCCAGCCGCTTGGCATGGGTGCGCCGCGAGCCCAGCGCACCCACATAGAAGCAGCCGGCGTTCAGTGCCGCTTCCAGGGCCGGCTCGTCGATCTTTGGATCGTGGGTGAGGGCGACCAGGGCGGTGAATGGATCCAGCCCCAGCTCCGGGAGCGCCGTGTCCGGCCATTCGGCGATCACGGGCGTATCGGGAAAGCGCTCCGGGGTGGCGAAGGCGGTGCGCGGATCGACAATGGTCACGTCATACCCAGCCACCCGCGCCATGGGGGCGAAGGCCTGGGAGATATGCACCGCGCCGATCACCACCACCCGTGGCGGCGGCACTTGCACGGTGAGGAAAACCCGCGTGTCGCCTTCGCCCACCACCCCACTCTTGCCGCTGCGCAGGGCGGCGTCCAGATGCGGCGCCAGAGGGTCGGTGGGCACTTCGCGGGCGTGCACCAGATGCTGGGTGCCGCTGGCCAGATGGGTCACCAGCACGGTGGCGCGCCGGGCAGCGCGCTCGGCATTCATGGCAAGGAGGAGGGAGAGATCCATGGGGGCTGATATGTCCTGAAGGGCCGCGCAAAATGCTCAGTCGATGCGTTCCACATAGACGCGGATGGCGCCGCCGCAGGACAGGCCCACCCGCCATGCGGTTTCATCCGCCACGCCAAATTCCAGGGTCCGCGGCTTGCCGGTCTCGATGACGTCGAGCGCCTCAGTGACCACGGCGCCTTCCACGCAGCCGCCGGACACCGATCCAAGGAAGCTGCCGGTGTCGTCGATCACCAGATGGCTGCCGACGGGACGGGGCGCCGAGCCCCAGGTTTCCAGCACGGTCGCCAGCGCGACCGCCTTGCCTTCCGTCCGCCAGCGGGCCGCGGCCTCCAGAACATCCTCGTCCCGGGCCAGCGTGGATGTGTTTTGCATTGCCGTCTCCTGCGATGGTGGCCGGCGCGCCGGCGATGCGCGCCGCCGTTGCGCCCAAGGGGCCAGCGGGACGGCCCGCTTTGGCGCGGGCCGATGCTTGCCTATATAGACCCTGATATAGGCACCGGCCCACGCGATTGCAGGGGCCTGCCCGTCGCCCTTCCGTTTTCTGACCCGAGTGCCTTGATGTCCACTCTTCGCACGGCCGACGACCTCATCGCGGCCGGCCTTGTCCCGTCGGCGCTGGGGGCCGAACTGGCGCAGGTCGCCGCTCGCTACGCGGTGGCGGTGACCCCGGATCTGGTGAGCGCCATGGATGCGGCGGACCCCGCGGATCCCATCGCCCGCCAGTTCGTGCCTGATGTCGCCGAACTCGTCACCGATCCCCGCGAGCGCCTGGACCCGATTGGCGATGCGGCCCATTCGCCCGTGCCAGGCATCGTCCATCGGTACCCGGATCGGGTGCTGCTGAAATTGGTGGGCGTGTGCGCGGTCTACTGCCGCTTCTGCTTCCGTCGCGAGATGGTGGGGCCGGGGGCCGAACAGGCCCTTTCCGCCGCGGCGCTGGAGGGGGCCTTTGCTTATGTGGCGGATCATCCGGAGATCTGGGAAGTGATCCTCACCGGGGGCGATCCCTTCATGGTCTCGCCCCGCCGCATGGCCGAGGTGGTGGCGAGGCTGGCCGCCATCCCGCATGTCAAGGTGGTGCGCCTTCACACGCGGGTCCCCGTCGCCGCCCCGGATCGGGTGACGGATGAGCTGGTGGCGGCGCTCAAGGGGGAGGGGGCCACCACTTATGTGGCGGTGCATGTGAACCATGCCCGCGAGCTGGGCGCCCCGGCCCGCGCCGCTTTGGCGCGACTGGCCGATGCCGGAATCCCGCTGGTGGCGCAGACCGTCCTGTTGCGGGGGGTCAACGACGATGTGGAGACCTTGGCCGCCGTGTTTCGGTCGCTCGTGGAGGCGCGGGTGAAGCCATACTATCTGCATCATCCCGATCTCGCGCCAGGCACCGGCCATTTTCGCCTGCCCATTGCGGAAGGGCAGGCCCTGATGCGGGCCTTGCGCGGGCGCCTCTCGGGTCTGGCCTTGCCCACCTATGTGCTCGACATTCCCGGCGGGGCCGGGAAGGTGCCGCTGACGGAAAGTCACCTGCAAGCGGTGCCGGGCGGATGGCAGGTCAGCGACAATTGTGGCGGCGTCCATGCCTATGCAGATGAGGGCTAGGGGCCGTTCAGGGTCCGCCGCGGCCGCGTGGAACGTCAGCCTGCGCAAAGCGTTGTGGCCGGCGTTAACGAGATGTAAACAGGCCCGCTTGCCGTAGACCATGGCTCAGCATACCTGTAGCGGCTGTTGCCGGCGTGGCCGGTCGAGGATGGAGCATTGCAATGGCGGACGCTCAGCTTCAGCCGATCGAGCTGCTGTATTGGCCGACCCCGAACGGATGGAAGGTCTCCATCATGCTCGAGGAGTGCGGCCTGCCGTATGAGATCAAGTTGATCAACATCGGCAAGGGCGATCAGTTCACGCCGGAATTCCTGGCGGTCTCTCCCAACAACAAGATCCCCGCCATTGTCGATCCCCACGGCCCGGATGGCCAGCCCGTGTCGGTGTTCGAGAGTGGGGCGATCCTGCAATATCTGGGACGCAAGACCGGCAAGTTCTATCCCACCGATGAGCGCAAGCGCATCGCGGTGGAGGAATGGCTGTTCTGGCAGGTGGGCGGCCTGGGACCCATGGCCGGCCAGGCGCACCACTTCCGCCTCTATGCGCCGGAAAAGCTGCCGTATGCGGTGTCGCGCTACACCAATGAGGTGCATCGCCTCTATGGGGTGATGAACACGCGCCTCAAGGACCATGAATATCTCGCCGGCGATTATTCGATTGCTGACATCGCCTGCATCGGCTGGGCCAAGCTGTGGGAACGGCAGGGTCAGGACATCTCCGAATTTCCCCATTTCCAGCGCTGGCTCGAGCTGGTGAAGGCGCGCCCGGCGGTGCAGCGGGGGCTGATGGTGAATGCGGAGGAGCGCGCCAAGGCCGATCTGTCCAAGGACAAGGCGGCCCAGGGCGTCCTGTTCGGTCAGCGGGCGCGCTAGCCGCCCGCAGCGTCCTCGCCGCGATGGCTTACGGTGCCACTGGCCTCCGCTGCGCAATTCTGGCATTGGCGGCAGCAGGGCCGAACCGTCGTGCCCGGGCAGCTTGAGGAAGTCCCGCGTCCATGTCACCCGATCCCCGCGCCCTTCTGGGACAGGCCTCCGCCCTCCATCGGGCGGGCCGCATGGCGGAAGCCCTGGAGGTCTATCGCGCCGCCGCGCGTCTGGCGCCGAACTTTCTCGATGCCCAGCGCATGCTCGCCTTTGCCTTGTTGCAGGCGGGGCAGCCCAAGGACGCGGTGCGCGTGGCCCAGAAGGCGCGCGATCTGGCCCCGCGCGATCCCAACAGCCACCTGCTGTTAGGGGCCGGCCTGCTCGGGCTGGAGGCGCCGGCCAAAGCCCTGGCCGCCTTCGATGAAGCTGCCCGCCTCGCGCCCGGTCTGCTGGAAGCCCACTTCCAGGCCGGCAATGCGCTCACCGCCCTGGGCCGCCATGCCGCTGCCATCGAGCGATACAATCGGGCGCTGGAGATCGACCCCCGCTCCCTGGAAGCCTTGACCAACCGCGCCACCGCTTTTGCCCGGCTGGGACGGCATGAGGAGGCGCTCGCGGACTGTGAGCGCCTGATCGCCACGCAGCCCTGGTCGCCCCTGCATCTCGTGGCCAAGGCAAGCACCCTGCTGGAGATGGGACGTTACGCCGAGGCCCTGGCCAGTGCCGAGGCGGCCATCGCCGCGGCACCGACCTATGCCGAAGGTTATCATGTGGCCGGCCAGGCCAAGGCGGCGCTCGGAGATCTGGCCGCCGGCACCGCGCTGATCGCCAAGGCGCTGGACGGCGATGCCGGGCGACCGGACGTCCGGGTGCATCTGGCCCGGCTGCTGCGCATGCAGGAGCGGTTCGACGAAGGCCTGACCCAGTGCGACGCCGTGCTGAAGACCGCTCCGCGATTTGTCCCGGCCTTGGTGGAGCGGGCCGAACTCAAACGCGCTTTGGGGGAGGCGAGCGCGGCCATTGCCGACGCGGACGTCGCCCTGAGCGCCCAGCCCGATCAGGCCGGCGCCCACCTGGTGCGTGCCGCAGCCTTGGGCGATATCGGGCTGCGTCAGCCCATGCGCGTGGCCGTGGGGCGCGCCCTGCGCGCGGCCCCGAAGGATCCGGCGGCGCTGTTCGCCACCGCCGCCGTGGACCTGGCCCGCGGGGCGTGGACCGCCGGCTGGGCCGGCTATGAACAGCGCGAAAACCTGCTGCCTCCGCCCTTCGTGCCGCCGGACTTCCCGCGCTGGGATGGCGTGACCGTGCCGAAAGACCTCATCATCCTCGCCGAACAGGGCATTGGCGACGTGCTGCACTTCGGGCGTCTGCTGTCCTTGGTGGCGGATCGCGGGCTGCCGGCGCGCCTTTATGCCAAGCCGGCCCTGGCGCCGCTGGCCGCCCAGCTGGACCCGCGCATCCCGGTGGTGACGGACCTCTCCGCCATCCCGGCCGACGCGCCGGGCACCTTCTGGCTGCCCTTGGCCAGCCTGCCCAAGGTGTTCGCGCCCGACCCGGCCATGTGGCCGACGGTGCCCTATCTGCAGCCGCCCGCGGAGCGGGTGGCCAAATGGGCGCACCTGAAGGAGGGCGGCGGCCTCGCCATCGGCATCAACTGGCAGGGCAATCCCTCGCGTCTTATCGACGTCGGCCGGTCGGCTCCGCTGGCCGCCTTCGCGCCACTGGCCGCCATCCCCGGCGTGCGCCTCATCTCCCTTCAGCACGGCGCCGCCGCCGCGCAGATCGCCCAGGTGGGCTTCGCCGATCGCATCCAGACCCTGGGCGAAGAGGTGGACGGCGACGGTATTTTCATGGACCGGGCCGGCATTTTGTCCCAGCTCGACCTGCTCGTGACCACCGACACCTCCGCCGCGCATCTGGCCGGCGCTCTGGGCACCCGCGCCTTCCTCGCGCTGCGGGCGGTGCCGGACTGGCGCTGGGGCGAGACGGGGGAGGCGAGCGTGCTGTATCCCTCGCTCCGGCTGTTCCGCCAGACCACGCCGGGGGATTGGAGCGACGTGTTCGGCCAGATTGCCGCTGCGGTCCGCCAGTTGCAGTTGGCCGCCGTGGTCTGAACGGCGGGGCCCGGCCAGTGGCGGCGTTTGCGCCCGTTGCCCCCAAGACATCAACCGTTTGATGCGATGGACGCCTTGCAAAGGCGGCTTTGGTTGGGCATAGAGGGTTTGCGTGGAGACGTGGCCGAGAGGCTGAAGGCACTCGTTTGCTAAATGAGCAGACCCCCAAAAGGGTCTCGAGGGTTCGAATCCCTCCGTCTCCGCCACCTTCCCTTGCACGTCATGGATTGGCCAGCTTTGAACTGCTGAATGCCAATTTGAGGATAGTGCGGTATCAAAGAGCTCTGGTGCGTCCCACCTCGCTTGAAGGTCCGGTTACCCCATGCAAGCCCTGACTGACGATGGACGACGGATGGTCGAAGCGGCAGCAAGCCGGCACGGCTTCAGCACCGAAGCCGTGACTTCGCTGCTGATTTCGGTGGCGGCCGGCGGAGGAAGGCAAGCGCAATTCAATCACTGGGAATTCGGCGGCATGGGACAGTGGTCCCAGGGCGGCATGATCATGATCGGCGATATGTTCAACAACCAGTTGAAGTATCGCGTCGACGCGCTGTGCAATGAGCTGTCTTCGGCTCTGCAGCAATCCTCCCCTTTCCAGCCGCCGCCGATGTCCTCGCAAAGCCAGAGCCAGTCAGGCGGCTCAACCGGCTCCAGCTTCTTCGTCCCCGGTTCGTTCGGAAACCGCTGGCCGGCGGAACTTGGCGCGCCGTCCTCGACCGGCTCCCAGAACAACCTGCATTATGCCGTGTTTCCGAGCACCCGCCGTCTCGCCATCGACCAGGGCGGGCACATCTCGATCTTTGATATCTCGGATCACGCCATCAGCGGATTTTCGCAACAGCAGGGCGGCGACCAATCGATCACCTTCACCAGCCAGTATGGATTGGTGCGGGTCGCCGATTTGCCACAGGTGCATCTCGGCATGCCTGGGCAGGATCACAATCCTTCGTTCCAGGCGACACCTCCCGTGGAGCCGGCGCCGGCATGGACGCCTCCCCCGCCGCCGCAGAATGCCCCAATGGCAAACCAGCCCATCGGCGCGGCGTCGGGCGGTTCAGACGACGAGATTTTCTCGCGGATCGAGCGCCTTGCGGACCTTCACCAGAAGGGCATCCTCTCCGACGAAGAGTTTGGTGCGAAGAAAGCGGAACTCCTGTCGCGGCTGTAGATCACGCTGCCTCGCCCTCGGTTCGGGAATCAGATTGAACTCCAGCATCGACGACGTGGGAGCGCCGCGTGACCATTTCCGCCGACCTCAAAGCTACGGCCAACGCGGCCTTTGCTGGCCAGCAAGCCGCGCCTGCCGCCTCTCCAGCCGATCAGGCTGCCGCGGCCGCTCATGAGAAGATCGCCCGCCTGAAGGCCCTCCGGGAGGCTCGGGAGAAGGCGGAGGCGGATCGGGCGGAAGTGGCCCGCCAGATGGCGCGCCGCGCCAAGTCTGTGATGGGCTCGCGCGCCATCCCGTACCCAGCGCCAGAGCGGTAAGCTAAAATCCACGTTTCCGATTGGGGGATGAACGAATAACGTCCCCGATAGGGACACGGATCAGAGATGGGAGACGGTAGAATGGCAAGGCCTGCGGACCTCGAGGTGATCCTACTCGATGACTTACACATGGTCGTGCCAGATGAGTACACGAGATATGGCTTTTATCTGGTTGATAACGAGCGAAGGATCCACGCGGGCCCGTTTCGTTCCAAGGAAGCGGCCAACGCTTACCTGGAAGACCTTTGGCTTCAACCAAGGACCGGATAGGTTCGGCCGGCATCGGGAAGGCAACAGTCCATTCCCCGCGCCAAACTGACCACGCTGGAGCGCGCTGAGCAGATCGCCCGCTGGACGAGCGGACTGCGTTGCAGATGATTGATGCGGACGAGTTGTCCGCATCGCGGCCCGGTCGCACAGGTGCCTGCCAATCGTGCCGAATTCCGCCTTCAACCCTCCGCTGGGTCAGGCCGGCGCAGCGCGTTCCCGTCCCACCGTCGCCAGATAGAGGGCCGGAAGGAAGACCAGGGTCAGCAGTGTGGCCACCATCAGACCGCCCATGATGGCGAACGCCATGGGCCCCCAGAAGACGGTGGGGGCAATGGGGATCATTCCGAGCACGGTGGACAGCGCGGTCAGCATGATCGGAGTGAAGCGCGCGCAGGAGGCGTCGATCACCGCCTGCCGCGCGCTCTTGCCGCCGGCGCGCTCGGATTCGATCTGGCCGATCAGAATCACAGCATTTTTGATAATCATGCCGATCAGCGCCAGCACGCCGAGAATGGCAACGAAGCCAAGCGGACGCCCGGATACCAGAAGGGCCAGCACGACGCCGATGAGCCCGAGAGGCGCCACGGCGATGACCAGTGCGGCCAGTGAGAAGCGCTTCAGCTGGAGCATGAGGACGGTGAGCATGATGAGGATCATCACCGGCACCACCGCCATGACCGAGGCAAGCGAGGCCGCGCTCTCCTCCACCGTGCCCCCGGTCTCGATCCGGTAGCCGGGCGGCAGCGCCTTCGCGAGCTGTTCGATCTTCGGCGCCAGTTGGTCCACCACCGTCTCCGGCAGTGCGCCGGCCGCGATGTCGGACTGCACGGTGAGCGCCGGCAGCCGGTCGCGGCGCCACACCAGCGGATAGGTCTGCTCGTAGTCGAAGCGGGCGAATTGGCTGAGCGGAACGGTGCGCCCGTTCGGGAGCGGCACCTCCAGCGTGCGCAGCGTATCGAGCGACACGCGCTGCTCGTCGGTGGCGCGCAGCACCACGTCGACGAGATAGATGTCGTCGCGCAACTGCGTCACCGGGGCGCCGGTGACGACGGTGTTTAGCACCGAGCCGATGGCCTCGCTCGACAGGCCGAGGAGGCGGGCCTGATCCTGGTCGACGCGGATGCGGATCTCCCGCGCGGGCTCGATCCAGTCATAGTTCACCGTCCGCGTCAGCGGGTCGGCGGCAATGATTTCCGCCAGCTTGAAGGCAATGTCGCGCACCCGGCCCAGCTCCGGTCCCACCACCCGGTACTGGATCGGCCAGCCCACCGGCGGACCGAGTTCCAGCGGCGAGACGCGGCTGACCACGTTGGGAAAATCGTTCGCCAGCAGGGTCACCAGCTTTGCCTCCAGCCGCTTGCGGGCCGGCACGTCTCTCGCCACCACCACGGCCTGGCCAAAAAAGGCATTGGGAAGCTGGGCATTGAGCGGCAAGTAGAAGCGGATCGCCCCGCGCCCGACATAGCCGCTCCAGCGCGCCACGTCCGGGTCGTCCTTCAAGGCCGTATCGAGGCGCTGCATGGCGCGATCGGTCGCGTAGATGGAGGCGTTCTGCGGCAGTTGCAGGTCGACCAGCAGTTCGGGCCGATCGGAGGAGGGGAAGAACTGGCGCGGGATGAGCGGCAGCGCCAGCACCGCGGCGACGAAGAGGGCGAGCGTGACCGCGATGGTCACCCACGGTCCGTTCAGCGTGGCGCTGAGGAGGCCGCGATACAGCCGCATCACCCGGCCCGGCCCGTTGCCCGCGGTCTTCGGGGCTTTCAGGATGACGATGCCGATCAGCGGGGCGAACAGTACGGCCACCAGCCAGGACACCAGCAGCGCGACCGTCACCACCGCGAACAAAGTGAAAGTATATTCGCCCGCCGACGAGGCGGCGAAGCCCACCGGCACGAAGCCGGCAATCGTCACCAGCGTCCCGGCCAGCATGGCGAAAGCATAGGTCTTGAAGGCATAGACCGCCGCCACCGCCTTCGGCTCGCCAGCCGCGAGGCGCCCCAGCGTGGCGTCCGTGGTGGTCATGGCATCATCCACCATCAGCGCCAGCGCGATGATGAGCGCACCCAGCGAGATGCGCTGCATGTCGATGTTGAGCAGCCACATCACCGCAAACACGCCCGCCAGGGTCAGCGGAATGGTCAGCGCCACCATCAGACCGGCCCGCACACCGAGCGCGATGAAGCTCACCACGAGGATGATGAGGATGGCCTGCCACAGCGATTCCATGAATTCGGAAATCGCGCCGGCCACCGTCACCGCCTGGTCGGCCACCAGATGCGGCTCGATGCCGATCGGCAGCTCCGCCGTGATCGCCGCCATCGCCATGTCGATGTTGCGGCCGAGCTGGAGGATGTCGCCGCCCTCGCGCATGGCGATGGCGAGGCCGATGGCTGGCTGGCCATTGGCGCGGAACAGCGGGCGCGGCGGATCCACATAGCCGCGCCGCACGGTGGCGATGTCGGCAAGCCGCAGCATGCGCCCGTCCACGGCAAAGTTGATGTTGGCCACATCCTGCTCGGAACCGAAGGCGCCGGAGACGTCGATCACCAGCGCCTCGTCGCCGGTCTGGATCGTTCCCGAGGGCTGCACAACGTTCTGGGCGCGCAACGCTGCCAACAGGGCGGAACGGTTGATGCCGAGAGTGGCAAGTTCCCGGACCGAGAACTCGACGAAGATCTGCTCGTCCTGCTCACCCAGAAGCTCGATCTTGGCCACGTCGGGCACACGCAGCAGCCGCGAGCGGGCCTGTTCGACATAATCGCGCAGCTCGCGATGGGTGAAGCCGTCGGCGGTGAAACCGTAGATCAGGCCGAACGTGTCGCCGAACTCGTCGTTGAAGCCCGGCCCCATCACCCCGCGCGGCAAGGTGTGAGCCATGTCGCCAACGCTCTTGCGCACGTGGTACCAGACATCGGGGACTGCCTTGGCGGGGGTGTTGCCCTGCAAGTTGACGAAGATGGTGGTGAGCCCGGGGCGGGTATAGCTGCGGATGAAGTCAAGATGCGGTGTTTCCTGCAGCGTGCGCTCCAGCCGCTCCGTGACCTGCTGCAGCGTGTCCTCGATGCTCGCGCCGGGCCATGCCGCCTGCACCACCATGGTCTTGATGATGAAGGAGGGGTCTTCCGCCCGGCCGAGGCGCGTATAAGCAAACAGGCCGGCCACCACCACGGCCAGCATGAAATAGATGACCAGGGATCGCTCTCGGACCGCCCATGCGGAGAGGTTGAACCGCATCACGACCCCGCCCCGAGCAGGCGCACCTTCTGGCCCGGGTGCAGCGCCTGCACCCCGGCCGTCACCACGATTTCACCCGGACTGAGGCCGCTCTGGACCGTCACGGACGCCTGCGAGAAGCGGCGCAATTCGATGTTCCGCAGCGCCACCGTCTGGCTGGTCGGGTCATACACCCAAACAGCCGGGCGCTCATTGACGGCCGTGAGCGCCGAGGCCGGAAGCTTGATCGCCGCATCGCTGCCCAGTTCCACCTGGCCGATGACGGTAGAGCCGAGGCGCATCGCGGCCGGCGGATTGTCGAGGCCGACCCGCACCCGGAAGGTGCGCGTCACCGGATCCGCCTGCGGCGCCACCTCGCGCACCCGGCCAAGCGCTGTGACTGCGGGATCGTCGCTCAGTTTGATGGTGATGACGGGATCGGCCGGTGCCGCGCGCAGGACGTTCGCCGGCACGTCGAACACTGCGTCGCGCCCGCCCTGCCGGGCGAGTTGCAGGATCATCTGCCCGGCCTGCACCACCTCGCCGGGCTCGGCGCCGCGTGCCGTCACCGTGCCGGCGGCATCGGCGACGAGGTCGGCATAGCTGACATTATCCAGCGCGATCTTGAGTTGCGCCTCGGCATTGTCCACGCCCGATTGCGCCGCCTGCAGCGCGGTGCGGGCGGCGTCGTGATTGGCCTGGGTGGTGAAGCCGTTCCTGAGCAGCCGATCCTGCCGCTCAAAGGTGTTGGCGGCGGTGACGAGCTGGCTCTCCGCCGCCGCCAGCGCCGCCTGCGCTGAGCGCAAGGCGTTGAGCGCGTTCTGCGGATCGAGCCGGGCGACCACCTGCCCAGCCTTGACCTGATCGCCGACATTGGCGCTGCGCGCGATCATCCGGCCGGGGACGCGGAAGGCGAGGGAGGCTTCGTCCTGCGCCTGCACGTCGCCGGTGAAGCTGGCGACCTGCCCGCCCACGCCCTTCTCCACCGTGACGACCCGCACCGGCCGGGGCGCGGGAGCCTCGGCCTTCGTCTTCTGGCCGCACCCGGTAAGGGCGAGGCTGGCTACAAGCATCACGACAATCGCCAGGAGTCGTGCCGTTGTCATCCTGGATTGTCCCTTCACTATCCAGCCCCGCCGTCAAATCCGGTGATGCGTGAGGTGGCCATCCACCGTGCGAGGGGACATCACGCTCGCCCCCCCGCAACCGGCCAGTGGCACCATTATACGCGGCCGAAAGACTGTGGAAACTGGCATGGCGTCCCGATTCTGTGCGCCAGGTCCCAAGGGGCGACCTTCATACGCAGGATGCACAGGATGGCGAGATCCGCCATATTGCCTTGAGGCTGCATCGCTCGGCACAGTGGGCGGATCGGCGGCCGCGCTGTGCCCACCGCCATCGTCTCGCGGGAGTCCGACCCGGATGCCAGGCCCCTCGCTCCTGACCCAAGCGGTGCCTCGCGGCGCCTTCCGCGCGCTGGCCTTCTTCGCGCTCTGGCTCGTTCTGCATGGCGGCGGCCTGACCGGACTCGCGGTTGGCGCGTTGACCGCAACAGCCGCGGCATGGCTCAGCCTCGCACTGCTTCGGCCCGGTCCACGGCCGGTGGCCATCGGCGCGTTGACGCGGCTGGTTTTGCGCTTTCCGGTGGAGTCGGTCCGCGCCGGCCTCGACGTCGCCCGGCGGGCGCTGTCTCCGTCGCTGCCGCTGCGCCCCGGACTGGTGCAATGCCCGGTCCGGCTTCCCGCCGGCACCGGTCGTAACGCCTTCCACGCCTATTTGAGCCTGCAGCCGGGCACCCTGCCGGTTGCCATGCGCGACCAGACCACGCTGCTGGTCCATGCGCTCGATCTGCAGCAGCCGGTGGTCGCCGCCGTCGCCACCGGGGAGGCCGCATTCGCCCGCATCCAGGGGCATGCCGATGACTGAGCTGCTGACGGCCGCCGCCCTGATCCTCCTCCTGTTGATTGCCATCAGCCTCATCTGGCTGCTGCGGGCGCCAAGCGCCGCCGATCGCCTGATGGCCGTGCAACTCGCCGGCACTGGCGCCACAGCGGTGGCGGCGCTGCTGGCCGTGATCCAGGACGCGGCCGCAATCCTTGATGTCGCGCTCACCCTCGCCCTGCTGGCCGCCTTTGCCGCCGCCGCGCTGTTTGCCGCGGCACCGTCTAAGCCAGCGGATGAGACGCGAGAGCTGACATGAGCGCGCTGATCGACCTGTTTACAATCATCGCCGTGGGCGCGGGGCTGTTCTTCTTTCTCGCCGGTACCGTCGGACTGCTGCGCTTTCCCGATGCGCTGTCCCGGCTGCATGCCCTGACCAAGGCCGACACTCTCGGCCTCGGACTGATCGTCCTGGGGCTTGTGCCACAGGCGGGCAGCGTGCTGGGCGCGTTCAAGCTGCTGGTGATCTGGCTTCTGGTTCTGTTTGCCGGAGCGGTCGCCAGCCAGATGGTCGCACGGCTGGTGCAGAGCGGGCGGGGGCGATGAACACGATTATCGACGTCGTGCTGGTTGTCATCCTGCTGGCGGTGGCGCTGTTCAGCGTGCTGGTGCAGCAGGGGCGCGCGGCCGTATTCGGGGCCATCGCCCTCGGCCCGCTGCTCGCCTTGGCGTGGGTTCGGCTCGGCGCCGTGGACGTGGCGCTGACGGAGGCGGCGATCGGCGCCTTGACCGGCCCGCTGCTGCTGGGCGCCAGCGCCGTCGTCGCCGATGCGAAGCCAGCCGGCCTCCACCTGAGGCTCGCCCTTGGCGCGCTCTGCGCCCTCATTGCCGGCACCGTGGCCGTCATCGTCCTGGATGGGCCGGCACCGGCGCCGAGCCTCGCCATCGAGGCGGCGGCACCGCTTGGCACTCTCGGCCTCGGCAATGCAGTGACAGCGGTGCTGCTCGCCTATCGGGCCCTTGATACGCTGCTGGAGACCATCGTCGTGCTGCTGGCGCTGATCGGCATCTGGTCGCTGGCGGATGATGCGCACTGGGGCGGCGCTCCCGCCTCGCCGGCAGTACCGAGCCCGCCGCTGGACCTGCTGGCCCGCGTCCTGCCGCCAGTCGGGTTCGTCGTGGCCGTGCATTTGCTGTGGGTCGGTGCCGACGCGCCGGGGGGCAAGTTCCAGGCGGCGACGCTGATGGCCGCCATGGGCCTGCTGGTCATGATGGCGGGGCTCGTTTCACCGCCGGCGCTCGGCGGCAACGGGTTGCGTGCGCTTGTGGTCGCCGGGCCGGCGCTCTTTCTTGCGGTCGGTTTTGCCGGTTTCCTCGTCCCCGGCCATTTCCTCGCCTATCCGGACGGATGGGCGAAACCTCTGATCGTCGTCATCGAGACGGCGCTGACCATTTCCATCGCCCTCACGCTCATGCTGATCGTTCTGGGGCCGAGCGCGCGAAAGCCGGCGGCATGACGGGCACATCTGTCTTCGGCCTCGGGGCCTGCGCGCTGGTCGGGCTGGGTCTCTACGGCCTCCTGGCCCATGCCGCGCCGCTTCGGCGGGTGCTGGCCTTCAACCTGCTGGGCGCCGGGATCTTCCTGCTCTTCGGCGTGGCGGCACGGCGGGGGGCCGCAGCCGGGCTGCCCGGCGATCCGGTGCCGCAGGCGCTGGTCATCACCGGCCTTGTGGTGGCCTTCGCGGCGACGGCGCTGGCGGTCATGCTGCTGCGCCGCCTCGCGGCCCTGGGAGACGTCGCCGATCCTCCCGACGAGCCAAAGGGACGCTGAGATGGGTACGGCAACCACGACCGGCCCTCTTCTGGTGTTGGCTGTTGTCGTGCCGATCCTCGGCATGCTGGCGATGCTGGTGATGCAAATCCTGGGCGTCCGGCGCCCCTCGACTGTCGCGATCGCCGTCGTGGCCGCCGGCGGTGTCATCGTGACCGCCATCGTCCTCGACCTGGTCCGTTCGAAAGCCGCGATCGTCTATGTGGTGGGTGGCTGGGCGCCGCCGCTGGGCCTCCAGCTCCGCGCCGACGGCCTGTCGGGCGTGATGATGGCGATGGCGACCCTCGTCGTGGCAGCGGTCGCCCTCTATGCCCGGCCGGAATGGGACGCCGCCGAGGATGCCCCCGGCGGTCGCCGCGCCTTCACCTTCTGGGCGCTGCTCATGGGGCTGTGGAGCGCCCTCAACCTCGTCTTCGTCGGCGCGGATCTGTTCAACCTGTTCGTCGCACTGGAGTTGCTGACCTTCGCTGCGGTGCCGCTGGTGTGCCTCGACGGCAAGGCGCAGACCCTCACGGCGGCGCTGCGCTATCTGGTCTTTGCCCTCATCGGCTCGGCCTTCTATCTGCTGGGCACGGCGATTCTCTATGGCCGCTACGGCACGCTCGACATCGGCACCTTGCACGGCCTGGCGAGGGCCGACCTTGCCACGCGCGCCGCCATTGCGCTGATGATCGGCGGGTTGATGGCCAAGGCGGCGCTGTTCCCGCTGCATCTGTGGCTGCCGCCTGCCCATGCGGGTGCGCCGGCGCCGGCAAGCGCGGTGCTGTCCGCCTTGGTGGTGAAAGCGCCGTTCTTCCTCATCCTCCGGCTGTGGTTCGACGTGCTGCCGGCGCCGTCGAGCGTGCCAGCAGCCCGGGTGCTGGCCATTCTCGGCGCGGCAGCCATCCTGGTGAGCAGCATCGTCGCGCTCCGGCAGCGGCGGCTCAAGCTGATGATCGCCTACTCCACCGTGGCGCAGGTCGGCTACTTGTTCATGATGTTCATTCTGATCGAGCCGGGGGTGGCGCCCTGGGCGACGATCGGCTGGACCGGGGGCGTGCTGCAACTGGTCTCACACGCCTTCGCCAAGGCGGCAATGTTCCTCGCTGCCGGCCTGATGGCCGAGGCGCTCGGTCATGACCGCATCGCGGACCTCGCCGGTGCCGGCCGGGCCGTACCGGTGAGTGTGTTCGCGTTCGGCCTTGCCGGACTGTCCCTGATGGGGCTGCCGCCCAGCGGCGGCTTCATCGCCAAGCTGTTGTTGCTCAACGCCGCGACGCTGAGCGGGACCTGGTGGATTGCCATCGTCATCAGCGTCGGCGGCATGCTCGCCGCCGCCTACGTCGCCCGGGTGCTGAAGCGCGCGATGGCCGCGCCCGCAGTGTCCATCGAGACGCGCGCGGTGGCGCGCGGACGGGAATTGGCCGCCCTCGGCCTCGCACTCTGCGCCGTGGCGCTCGGTTTCGTGCCGCTGGCGCCGCTGGGGGTCCTCGCCATCGGCCGTGCGGCCATGCACTGAGGAGGGCGACATGACACTTGCTGGAGCCCTGCTCGCCGCCACGCTGGCCACGCCGCTCGCTTTCGTCGCGCTCTGCCTGCTGCCCGGCTTCCGCCGGCGCGTGTTCGATCTCCTTCCGCTGGCGCCGCTGCCGGCGCTGGTGACGGCCATGGCGGCGCCTGGTGGATCGCTGCTCCTGGCGCCGGCGCCGCTGCGGCTGGTCCTGGCCCTGGACACGCCAGGCGCGATGCTGCTCGGTGGTGCGGCGCTGCTCTGGACCACCGCCGGCCTCTATGCCCGCGCCTATATGGCTGCAGACCCGACGCGCACCGGCTTTGCCGTCTGGTGGCTGCTGACGCTGGCGGGCAGCCTCGGCGTGTTCATCGTCGCGGACATGACCAGCTTCTACCTGATGTTTTCTCTCGTCAGCCTCGCCGCCTACGGCCTCGTCGCGCATGAGGGCACGCCGCGTGCCGAGCGGGCCAGCCTGACTTATATGGCGCTGGCGGTGCTGGGCGAAGCCGTCCTGCTGTTCGGTTTCGTGCTGCTGGCCACGGCAGGGTCGACGGGAAATCCGCTGATCTCCGAAGCGGTGGCGGTGCTTCCCGCCTCGCCGTGGCGGGAGGCGACGCTGGCGCTGCTGATTCTGGGTTTCGGCCTGAAGATGGGCCTGGTGCCCTTGCATGTGTGGATGCCGCTCGCCCATCCGGTCGCGCCAATGCCGGCATCGGCGGTGCTGAGCGGCATCATCGTCAAGGCGGGAGTGATCGGGCTCGTGCGCTTCCTGCCGTTAGGCCAGCCTGCGGCGGACTGGGGGATGGCGCTCACTGCCCTTGGGCTGTTCACGGCCTATTACGGGGTCGCGATCGGCATCACCCAAGGCCATCCGAAGACGGTTCTGGCCTATTCCAGCGTGAGCCAGATGGGCCTGGTGGCGGCCATCATCGGCGCCGGCTTGGCGCAGGGCGACGAGCAGGTGTCCTGGCTCGCCGCCTATTATGCGCTGCACCACATGCTGGTGAAGGGCGCGCTGTTCATGGGCGTCGGAATCGTGGCGGCGACGGGGGCGCGGCACCGGGGGCCGGTGCTGGGCGTGATGGCGGTGCTGGCCCTCAGCCTCGCCGGCCTGCCGTTCACCAGCGGTGCACTGGCCAAATATGCCGCGAAGGACGTTCTGGGTGACCATCTCGTGGGCGTGCTCGCCACGCTTTCCGCTGCCGGCAGCGCTCTGCTGATGCTCCATTTTCTCCGCCTCCTCGCGCGATCCTCGACGGGGCAGGTCGAGGCCGTCGCGCCCTTGCGCTTGCGGGCGCCCTGGCTGGCGACGGCTGCCGCCTCGCTGCTGGCCGGCTGGATGCTTTTCGCGCCCGTCACCGGTTACGCGCCCGCGCGCGCCCTCGATCCGGCCGCGCTGTGGGCCGCGACATGGCCGGTCCTCTTGGGCGGGCTCTTGGCGCTCGGCCTCGCGCGCGGCGTCCGCCGGCGGCCGGAAATCCAGGCGGGGGATGTGGCCGTGCTCGCCGTGCACGCCCTGCCGGCGATCCGGCGCATGGGCGATGGCGCGGAGCGGTTCGACGCCGCGCTGCGCCGCTGGCCGGTGGCCGGCCTGGCTCTGATGGCCATCGTGATCATCTTGGGGGCAACGCTAGAGCATTTCCCCGTTTCTTCGAATCGGTAAAATTCTCTATCTCTTTGTTTTGTCGCGTTTTCTTCACGCGAACCGGGATCCACTTCGCTCGAAAACGCTCTAGGATCTGCTCCCTGACGGTCCCCGACGTCGCGGGACGCCGGGCAGGCGGGACGGGGCGCCGCGGTCGGGCCGGGTGGCCGGATCGCCGCCCGCGGCATCGGCGTTGGTCAGCCGTTCGGCAGCAACGCCGGCCTGGCGCTGCGGGCTCCGCTAGTCTCGCCGTCGTCGCCCCTGCGGCGCGGCGCAGGGGGCAGGGCCAGAGCGAGCGCTTCGGGTCGGGGGCGACACGGTCGAAGGCCCCGGCGTCAGGGGGCCGGTCAGCGCGCGAGGAAGCCGATCGCCGCGGCGTTGATGATGTCGATGAAGAAGGCCGACACCAGCGGCAGGATGATGAAGGCACGCGGTGATGGGCCGTGCGACTTGGTCACGGCCGTCATGTTGGCGATGGCGGTCGGCGTGGCGCCCAGGCTGATGCCGGTGAAGCCCGCGGAGATCACGGCGGCCTGGTAGTCGCGTCCCATCGCCGGGAACACCACGAAGACGATGAAGGCCACCGCCGCCACGGTCTGCACCGCGAGGACGAGCACCAATGCCAGGCCAAGCCCACCAATGCTCCACAGCTGCATGCTCATCAGCGACATGGCGAGGAACACATTGAGGGCGAGGTCGGAGACCAGCGCCAGTGCTTTGGTGCGGGTCGGCCAGCGCACGCGCGGGAGAAGCCGCGGCACAGCATTGGTGAGCACGATGCCGACCAGCAGGCAGACCACGAACATGGGGAGCTTCAGCCCCGTCCACTCCACCACGTCCTCCAGACCGAAGGCGATGAGAATGGTGACATTGAGGACCAGCACCGTGCGCAACAGGCTGACATGGCTGATGTCGTCATCCGTGCGCTCATTCGCCGCCTTGGGCAGGCCGACGATGGCCTCCTGACCCGGTTCGCTCTTCAGCTGATGGCGGGTGATAAGGTAGCGCGCGATCGGCCCTCCCACCAGGCTCGCCAGCACGAGGCCGAGCGTCGCCACGGCGATGCCGACCTCCAGGGCATTGGCGACGCTGAAGCGCTCGGCAATCAGCGGCGCCCAGGCGATGGTGGTGCCATGCCCGCCAATGAGCGAGGCCGAGCCGAGGAAAACGGCGAGCCCCTCCGGCAGGGCGAGCAGACTGACGGCGCTCAGGGCGATGACGTTCTGGATGACCAGATACATCACGGTCAGCCCCAGCAGGATCACCAAGGGCCGTCCGCCCGCCCGCAGATCGTCGAGGCGGGCATTGAGGCCGATGCCGGTGAAGAAATAGAGCAGCAGTAGGTCCCGCGCGCCGAGATCGAACACGATGGCGGTACCAAAGAAGCGGTAGGTGATGAGCGTTGCCAGCGCCGCCAGCAGTCCGCCGGTGACCGCCTCCGGGATATTGAACTGGCCGAGCTGGGGAATCGCCCCATTGATGCCAGACCCCACAAAGAAGACGACAATGGCAATGGTGAAGGTCAGAAGAGCCGAAACCTCGATCCCCGACATCGTCGCTCCGTTCTCACGGCCGTGAGCCGCGCTGCAAATTGCGGTGCTGGCACGACGATCGTGAAGCTGTCGCCGTCAGAAACTGCCCAGCGCCGAGCCGAGCCCAATGACGGCGACCAGGGCCACCAGGGCGCCGACAATGGCAACCATGACGATGTCGAGATAACTCTGGCGGGGCGTCACCCCGCAGACGGCGAGCAGCGTCACCACCGCCCCGCTGTGCGGCAGGCTGTCGAGCGTACCCGCGCTCATCACCGCGACGCGATGGAGCAGCGCCGGGTCGATGCCGAGGGCACCCGCCCGTTCCAGGAACACCGGCCCCAGCGCATCGAGCGCGATGGTAAGGCCGCCCGAGGCAGAGCCGGTGAGCGCGGCGAGGATGTTGGTTGCCACCGCCAGCGAGACCAGGGGCCCGCCGCCGATGCCGAGCACCCAGTCGCGCACCAGCGCGAAGGCCGGCAGCGCCGCTACCACCGCGCCGAAGCCGACCAGACTGGCCACCGAGAAGATCGGCAGCACCGAGGCGTTGGCACCGGCATCCATGGTTTCCCGCAGCCTGGGCAGGCGGCGCCAGTTGAGGGCGAGTGTCGCCGCGATCGCCACGAGGAGCGCGACCGCCACCGACCACACGCCGCTGACCGCCGACAACGGCACGCCACCCCAGCGCTGTTCACTCAGGAAGCCGAAGTCGAGCCGCGGCAGCACGACGAAGGACATCAACAGGTTCACGATGATCACCAGCCCCAACGGCAGCGCCGCGAGGGCGATGGACGGACGTTCCGGGCTTAGGTGGCCATGGGCGATCTCCGCCGGATCGAACGCGCCGGACGTGGTTGCCCGCTCGCGCAGAAGCGGGTCGTCGAGAGCGGCGTTGACGGTGGCGGTGCCCGCGCCGAAGCCCTCGCCGGCCCGACGCGCCGCCGCCTCGGCACGGGCGAGCCACCACAGGCCGAAGCCGAGCATGATGGCGGAAGCGATGAGGCCCAGCCCCGGTGCGGCGAACGGCGTGGTGCCGAAGAACGGCATGGGAATGGCGTTCTGGATCGCCGGCGTGCCGGGCAGCGCCATCATGGTGAAAGTGAAGGTGCCGAGCGCGATCGCCGGCGCCATCAGCCGGCGCGGAATGTCGGCGGCCCGGAACAGCGCCTGCGCCATCGGCGCCAGCACGAACAGCGCGACGAACAGGCTGACCCCGCCAT
Source organism: Azorhizobium sp. (assembly GCA_965227945.1). Classification (GTDB taxonomy): domain Bacteria; phylum Pseudomonadota; class Alphaproteobacteria; order Rhizobiales; family Xanthobacteraceae; genus Azorhizobium. The sequence continues at coordinate 3,437,276 of CBDDGQ010000006.1, forward strand.
AAGTGACGATGGCGCCCGCCAGCACCACGGCGAGGATGGCGCGCTGCGCCCCCAGCGTCGCGGTCATGAAATCGGCGATGGCGGCGACCGAGCCGCTGTCCTCCATCAGCTTGCCGAATAGCGCGCCGAGCAGGAACAAGGGGAAGAATTGGCCGACAAAGCTGGCCGCGCTGCCCATGAAGGTCTGCGTCCAGCTGGCCAGCAGCGGCTCGCCCGACAGCAGCGCGGCGATCAGCGCCGCGACCGGCGCCAGCAGCAATACGCTCCAGCCGCGATACGCGAACCAGACCAGCAGGCCGAGCCCAAGCACGATGCCGATGAGGCCCATCACTCACACCCCTTCGAGCAGGACGTCGAGATCGACCGAGGACCGCTTGCCGATATTGTCGCCATCGGCGTCGAGGAAGGCATCGGCGGCCTTGCGGCCCTCGTCCTTCAGCATGGTGAGGAACGCCCATTCGGCATTGAGCTTGGAGGAGTAGCCGAGCGTGTCCATGACGCCATTGCGCACCAGGTGGATGCGCATCCGCGCCCATCGCGCGCCCTCGCAATTGCCGGGATCGGCGACCTGCCGCAGCAGGGCGATCATCCGCAATTCCTTGAGCAGCACGGAGTTGAACGAGACCTCGTTGAGCCGGTTGAGAATTTCCGGAGCGGTGCGCGGCGTGCCGGGCCGTTCGACCGGATTGATCGGAATAAGGATGGTGTCGTTGGAGTCCAACTCGCGCACCAGCGGCGTCATGGTCGGGTTGCCGGAATAGCCGCCGTCCCAGTAGCCCTCGCCGTCGATCTCGACCGCCTGGAACAGGGTGGGCAGGCAGGCCGAGGCGAGCAGCACCGCCGGCGTGATCTCGGCGTTGCGGAAAACCCGGCCGCGACCGGTGCGCACATTGGTGGCGGTGATGAACAGCTTGACCGGTGAGGATCGCAGCCGCTCGAAGTCGATCGCCTTTTCCAGGACGTCGCTCAGCGCGTTGGCACCGCTTGGATTGAGATCGTAGGGCGAATAAAGCCGGGACATCAGGTCCATGGTCACAAAAAGCGGCGAATGATCGAGCGTCCAGCGCCCCATCAACACGTCCAGCGGGCCGCGCTGGAACGGGCTGAAGCGTGCGGCCTCTGCGACGCGGCGCCAATAGGCGTCGAGCGAGGCGCGTGCACCCTCACGTCCGCCGGCGGCGAAGCCATCGGCCAGCACGGCGGCATTCATGGCCCCGGCCGAGGTGCCCGAAATGCCCTCGATGTGTAGCCAGTCCTCCTCCAGCAGCCGGTCGAGCACGCCCCAGGTGAAGGCGCCATGCGATCCGCCGCCCTGCAAGGCCAGATCGATGCGGACAGGCTCCCGCCTTGTCCCTTGCTCGGGCGCAGTGCCGTCGGGCGGTTGTCTGTCGGGCGCTGTGGAGTCCGGACGTTCCATCGGCGTCACCTTTTGAAAAGGACAGAGGATAACGGTAACAGCCGTTTCGCTGTATCACAATACTCTTCGAACGCGCGACCCACACCTCATCGTCTACCGGCTCTCTTCATCCCCTGCACACGATTTCGAATAGGGTCTTATACCGATCGGCGACCCTGATCGTGGATAGACCGTAAGACCGAAATATTACGGTTATAATGACCCTTCGATCTATAATTCTAAGCGTACAGGGTCCTGGGCCCGTACCAAAAGTCTTTCCTGTTGCACAGATGTCTGTCCCGCCGTCGCCCGACGGCACCCGTCCGCCCGCCACCGACGAATCGTCGCTTCTCCACCGACGCGGGCTGTGCTTTTGTACCGCTGTCGCGCGTTCCATTCCTCCGAGGCGGCATGTCTGCACCGCACCCCTCGCTGCCGGCCCAGGTCGATCCGATGACGCCGGCAGGGCATGAGCCGACGGCCAGGCGACGGCGGGCCTTCATCGGGGTCCTGCTGTGCAACCTGCTCGAATGGTATGACTTCGTCATCTACGGCCTGCTCGCCGTGCACCTGTCGCACGCCTTCTTCCCGCAGGGCGGCGACCATGTCGCGCTGCTGGCGACGCTGGCGGTGTTCGGGGTGAGCTTCGTCATGCGTCCGTTGGGCGGACTGGTGCTCGGCGGACTCGGCGACAGGCAAGGCCGCAAGCCGGCCCTGATGCTCACCGCCGTGCTGATGGCGGTGAGTACCTTTGCGATCGGAATCCTGCCGACCTTCGGGGCGATTGGCCTGGTCGCACCCCTGCTGCTGCTGCTGGCCCGGCTGGTTCAGGGCTTTTCCGCCGGCGGAGAATGGGGCATCGCCAACGCCTTCCTGCTCGAAACGTCGTCCCAGGGCCGGCGCGGCTTCGCCACCAGCTTTCTCTCGGTCACCGTCGCTCTGGGCAGCGGCCTCGCCAGCGCGGTCGCCGCGATGCTTGTCACCACACTGTCGCCCGAGGCGATGGTCGACTGGGGCTGGCGCCTGCCGTTCCTCCTCGGGGGACTGCTCGGGATCGTGGCGCTGTGGCTGCGCACCGGCATCGACGAGACGCCGGCCTACCGCCAGGGACCGGCGGCACGTTCGCCTGCCGGTCCGGTGCTGCGGCGTATCCGCCGCCCAGGCCTGACCGTGCTCGGTTTCACCATGCACTGGACGGTCTGCTACTATGTCTTCCTCATCTATATGCCGCTGTTCACTCAGCGGCAGGCCGGTTTGAGCGCCGCACAGGCGACATGGTCGAACACGATCTGCATCGCCGCCATCATTCTTCTCGTGCCCGTCATCGGCCGGCTGTCGGACCGATATGGCCGCCGACCGTTCCTGCTGTGCTCGTGCCTCCTCGTCCTGGCGCTTGTGGTCCCGGCCCTGTGGATCATGGTCACGTTGCAGAGCTTCCCCGTGGTGGTCGGGATGCAATTGCTGTTCGCGATTGCCATTGCCCTCTATTCTGGCCCCGGCCCGGCGGTTGTGGCCGAGCTGTTCCTGACCGCCGACCGCTCTCGCTGGTCGTCAGTGTCCTATGCGATGGCAGCGGCCATCTTCGGCGGCTTTGCCCCCTTCATCGCCCTCTGGCTGAGCGCGATGCTGGACAACCCACTGGCGCCTGCGGGCTATGTGATCGCTGCGGCTGCGACGAGCTTGCTGGTGGTCTGGCATATGCCGGAGACGGCGCATACGCCGATCCCATGAGGCGCATCCGGCGTGGCGCTAGCGGCCGGGATCGGTGGGCAAGGGCGCACGACCATAATGGGCATGATAGGCGCGCGCGAAGCTGGAATAGCCTTCATAGCCGACACGCCGAGCCACCTCGCTGATGGAGAGGTCGCCCATCCGCAGCAGTTCCTGCGCCCGCTCCATGCGCAAGGCGTTGGCATACGCATGAGGCGTGAGGCCGAAGCTGTCGCGGAAGCCCCGGGTCAGCTCGTTGCGGTTCAGCCCGACGCGCCGCACGAGCTGTTCGATGGTCGGCGGGTCGCCGATCTCGCGTCGGTAAATTTCCGCTGCCGTGTTGATTGCCCTCAGCTTCGCCTGCTCGCCGGTCAGCCGCGGCGCGGCGCGCAGGCGCAGGCTGTGAATCTGGGAGACGACATCACAAATGATTTCGATGGCCTTTGCACCGACGAAGATGCCGCGCAGCGGCTCAGGATAGCGGCACGAGACGATCTGGTCCACCAAGCCGATACCGGCGGCCGACAGAGGCAACGACAGCACCTCCGGCGTTCCTTCCCGCGACAGGAAGATCGGCCGGAAGGCCGGCGGCACCTGATCCATGTTGACCCGGTAGTGGTCAATGAAATGTTGCCGTTCGCAGACAATGAGGACGCCGCGCAGCCGTGCCCCGGCCTCGGTGCTGGACACAGAAACGGGAACATTGCTGACCTGCAGCATGTGCGGACTGATCAGGTCCAGGCGCTGGCCGATCCAGCGGCTGTAGCGGCCCAGGATGATCGCCTGGATGCATATGAGGTCAGCCCGCGCCATCTTCAGGGTGTAGGGCGCCCCGACGTCGAAATTCATCACATGAAGCAGGGTGAAGTCGTCGATGCGGCGATAGCCATGTTCCTTTGCGCGGACCAGCGCGTCGATGTTGCCCAGGACTTTAGCGGAGCGCACGAACTCGCCGATGCCCAAGCCGGATTGCACCGCGCGAAAATCCAGCTCCAGCTTGTGGTGATCGCCCATACTCTGCGTTCCGCGCCTGTCTGCCAGCGGTATCGTGCAGCAACCCGCGAACACGGATCGCTCCTCGCATGCTGCGCCGACAGTGAAGACTATCGCGTCTTTTCACAGACTATGTCGAGTCGTCACGCCTACCTGTGAGGCGTGGGTCGACCATGCGAGCGAGTGTCACACCGAGGCTGTTCTCCGACCGAATGACGCGCGTGCACCCGATCTTGTTCACCACCGCGGCCTGCCGCCGCACGAGCAGTTCGAGGCCTTCCGTGCCGCCCATGAGGCGATTGTCGACATTCGTCCGTTTGTGGACGCACCGGCCTCGTTCGAAATGTCGCAGCGCATCTGGCCGCTCGGCCGGCTCGTCCTGACCAGCACGAGCCTGCCGCGCAACGGCACGCCCTTACGCTGGAGGCACTGGCAGAAGAGTGTGCTCGATCACTGGTACGTTGTCCTGCCGTGCAGTCTCGACGACGGGGGGGCGGCGCCGCGGCATCCTGAAGCGCGGCCTCGCATCCACTCCTTGGCGCGACCTCTCACCACGCAGATCGAGCATGACGGGGCACTCACCCTGTTCGTCCCGCGCGACCTACTGGCGGACTCTTGTCTCGACGGCCTTTTGGACGTGCCGCTCGACAGCGGCCTTGGTGCGCTGCTGGCGGACTTGCTGCTCGCGCTCGACCGCCGCCTGCCGCTGGTCGAGCCCAACGAACTCGACCATATCACCGAGGCGACGAGATGCTTCCTCGACGCCTGCGCGCGACCGTCCCGCGACCGCCTCGCTGAGGCGCAGGCGCCGATCGACCTCGCCTTGCTCGAACGGGCCCGGCGACGGATCCGGCACCGGCTGACCGAACCGGACCTGACCCCTCAGGCGCTCTGCACGGATCTCGGGGTGTCCCGTTCGCGCCTTTACCGGCTGTTCGAACCGATCGGGGGCATCTCGGCCTATGTGCGACGGCAGCGGCTGCTGGCGGCGCGGCATGCCCTGCTCGACCCGCTGGATGTCCGCCCGATCACGCGGATCGCCGAGCAATGGGCCTTCCCCGACGCGTCCGCCTTCAGCCGTGCCTTCCGCCAGGAGTTCGGTCTCTCGCCCAAGGCGGCGCGCGAGACCGGGCGGATCGGCTTGCGAGGCACAGGCGGCTTTGAAGGCACCGGGATCGTGTCCAGCAACCTGCCGAGCCTCGCCGAGCTGCTCCGCTGGCTGGCCGCCTAGCTGGGTGCCCCGTGCCGGCGGTTGATCGCCCGTCATTGCTGCACACCGGCGTTTCCATGCGCAGACCCGGCGCTGCCACATCCGTGAAAAGACCGGGTCGTTGAAGAGCGGAAACTATATCTCGAGCGATGTGCATGTGGCGCAACGCTCGTCAATGAGATCCATGCGGTCCGAGGTCGACAATTCTCGGATGCTCTTCGCACTTGCAGCAAAATGAAAATGAAAACCATTTCGAAAGGGGTATAAAATTGGAATTATATGACAACAAATGGGACGCCTCGCCCATTTTTTTGAACGCCCGCTGGTCTATAGGGGTGAATGCTGAACGCTTCCTCCGTTTCCAAGAGGCGCACCATGGCTGACACCTCCGCCGGCAAGCTCTCGCTTCCCACCCTCACCGCGGTGGTGGTCGGCTCCATGGTCGGCGCCGGCATTTTCAACCTGCCTGGCCGCTTCGCCACCGCAACCGGCCCGTTCGGTGCGATCGTCGCCTGGTCGATTGCCGGCACCGGAATGTACATGCTGGCGCGCGTGTTCCAGTCATTGGCGGAAAAGCGGCCCGATATCGATGCCGGCGTTTTCGCTTATGCGAAGGCGGGTTTTGGCGACTATATGGGCTTCCTGTCGGCGTTCGGCTACTGGCTCGGAAGCTGTCTCGGGAACGTGTTTTATTGGGTGTTGATCGGATCGACCCTCGGGCGGTTCTTCCCCGACACCTTCGGAGATGGCAGTACCGCAATCGCGATCTCCGTCGCGTTGGTTGGCATCTGGACATTCCATTTCATGATCCTGCGCGGCATCGAGCAGGCGACGGTGATCAACACCATCGTGACCATCGCCAAGATCGTGCCGCTCATTGTGGCGATCCTCGCCTTCGTCTTCTTCTTCAATTATGGGCAGTTCTCGGAGAACTTCTTCGGCGGCGTGGGCATGCCGGAGAAGACGCTGCTGGCGCAGGTGCGCGACACCATGCTCATCACCGTCTTCGTGTTCCTCGGCATCGAAGGCGCGAGCGTGTATTCGCGCTACGCCAAGCAGCGCTCGGATGTCGGCACCGCCACCATCCTTGGCTTTGTCGCCGTGACCGGCCTGATGGTTGCGGTGACCCTGCTGCCGTATGCGACCGCGCCGCGCGCGGCAATTGCGGGGGTGGCTAACCCGTCCCTCGCTGGCGCGCTCGAACTTGTGGTTGGTCATTGGGGGGCGGTGTTCATCTCCATTGGCGTGCTGATCTCCGTGCTCGGGGCCTATCTTGCCTGGTCCCTGATCTGCGCGGAGGTGCTTTTCGCGGCGGCCAAGTCGCAGGACATGCCGAAGCTGTTCGCAGCGCAGAACGGAAACCGTGTGCCAGACCGCGCTCTGTGGCTGACCAATCTCGTCGTCTCGCTGTTTGTCATATCGACCTTTTGGTCGCGCGATGCTTTCAACTTCATGCTCAACATGGCGAGCGTGACCTCCCTGCTGCCTTATCTTCTGGTCGCCGGCTATGGCGTGCTGTTGGCGCGCAGCGGCATTGGCTATGAGGCGACACCCCGGGAGCGCGGCCGCGATCTGATCTTCGCCTGGATCGCAGTGGTCTACACGCTGTTCATGTTCGTCGCCGCCGGCCTGAAATATGTGCTGCTGGTGGCCGTGCTGTTCGTGCCAGGCACGATCCTTCTCTACGTCTGGGCCCGGCGCGAGCAGAAGGCGCGGGTGTTCACAACCACCGAGCTGTGCGTCTTCGGCATCACGGTGACAGCCGCCGTCGTCGGGACCTACGGCCTTCTCACCGGCAGCATCACACCCTGATCGACCAGGCATAGGAGCCCTATGATGGAAACCCCCTTCGGTGTTCATTCCGAGGTCGGCCAACTGCGCAAGGTCATGGTTTGCGCTCCGGGGCACGCGCATCAGCGCCTGACCCCGAGCAATTGCGACCAGTTGTTGTTTGACGACGTGCTCTGGGTCGATGTCGCCAAGCGCGACCATTTCGACTTCATCACCAAGATGCGCGACCGCGGCATCGAGGTGGTGGAAATGCACAACCTGCTTACAGAAACGGTCGCGATCCCGGAGGCCAGGGCCTGGATCCTCGATCATCAGGTGGTGCCCAACACGGTCGGCGTCGGCTTTGTGGACGAAGTGCGCTCCTATCTCGATGGGCTGTCGAACCGGCAACTGGCGGAGACCCTGATCGGCGGTCTCTCAACCTACGAATTTCCCGACACGATTGGCGGCGAGACGCTGGCGCTGATCCGCGACGCGGCCGGCGTGAACGAATATCTGCTGCCGCCTCTGCCGAACACGCTCTACACCCGGGATACCACTTGCTGGATCTATGGTGGCGTGACGTTGAATCCGCTCTACTGGCCAGCCCGGCACGAAGAGACCATCCTGACAACGTCGATCTACAGGTTTCACCCGGACTTCGCCGGCAAAGTGAACGTGTGGTGGGGCGACCCCACCAAGGATTGGGGCCTCGCCACCTTGGAGGGCGGCGACGTGATGCCGATCGGCAAGGGCAACGTGCTGATCGGCATGAGCGAGCGCACCTCGCGCCAGGCCATCAGCCAGCTCGCGGCCGCGCTGTTCGCCCAGGGCGCCGCCGAGCGCGTCATCATCGCCGCCATGCCGAAGCTGCGCGCGGCGATGCATCTCGACACCGTTTTCACCTTTGCCGACCGAGACTGCGTGCTGCTCTATCCCGACATCGTCGATAAAATTGACTGCTTCTCCTACCGCCCGGACGGCAAGGGCGGCGTCGAGCTGCACAAGGACAAGGGCGGCCTCGTCGAGACGGTGCGCGAGGCTTTGGGCCTGAAGCACATGCGGGTCGTCCAGACCGGCGGCAACGATTATATGCGCGAGCGCACCCAGTGGGATTCGGGAGCCAATCTCGTCTGCGCCTCGCCGGGCGTCGTCTTTGCGTATGACCGCAATACCTACGCCAACACGCTACTGCGCAAGGCCGGCATTGAAGTCATCACCATTGACGGTTCCGAACTGGGACGCGGGCGTGGCGGCGGGCATTGCATGACCTGCCCGATCAGCCGAGATGCCGTGGACTATTGATCGCGCCCCCACGCGCTTGCCCCGCTGTTAAGCGGGCGGGGGCAGGGGCCATGTCCCGGTCCGTTCCCCCACGACGCCGTCGGGTCCGGTGCCTTCACGGCTTCACGGCGTCGATCGACACCGTGGCAATGTCCCTGGTTTTTCGCCGACACGCATTCAAAAGTCCTGCCAATTCGGCTCTGGCGCTTGATCGAGAAATGCGTCATGTCCGCGTCGCTTCTGCCGCCGGCGTGCTGATCGCCGCGACCATCCACTCGATAAAGGTCATGGAGAAGCGGACCGGCATGTCCCGCTATTTTCGCTGAGCGCTGGGGAGCGCCCAGCACCACTGGCGTGGCTATGATAACCACACTGGGGCAAGCCGCTCGTGACTGGAACCACGGTGCAGCGAGGCCATCAGGCGTCGACTTTTTCGATCAGGCTCAGAAAGCGCTGGGTGCGGTCCTTGGCCGGGGCATCCAGGATCTGGGCCGGCGTCCCCTCTTCGACAATGACCCCCTCGTCGAAGAAGACGATCCGATCGGCCACCTCGCGGGCGAAGCGGATCTCGTGGGTGACGATGACCATGGTCATGCCCGCCTCGGCGAGGCTGCGGATCACGTTCAGCACTTCGCCCACCAGTTCCGGATCGAGGGCCGACGTGGGTTCGTCGAACAGCATCAGGCGCGGTTTCACCGCCAGGGCCCGGGCGATGGCAATCCGCTGCTGCTGGCCGCCCGAGAGATGCTGCGGCAGATGGTCGGCATGGGAGGACAGGCCCACCACCGCGAGCAGACGCCGGGCCGTGGCCTCGGCCTCCGCCGCCGGCACGCCATGAACGCGCACCGGCGCCTCCATGATGTTCTCCAGCGCGGTGAGGTTCTGGAACAGGTTGAACTGCTGGAAGACCATGCTGATCCCGACCTCGGCGCGCGCTTTGGCGCGGCCCGAGGTGGGCTTCAGCCGGCCATTCTCCTTCACGTAGCCCACATAGCGCCCGCCCACGCGAATGTCCCCCTGGTCGAGGGATTCCAGATGGTTGATGAGACGCAAGAGGGTGCTCTTGCCGGAGCCGCTGGGGCCGATCACGGCCACCACTTCGCCGGGCTTCACCGCGAAGCTGACGCCCTGGAGCACGTCCCGATCGCCATAGGCTTTCCAGACATTCACGCAGCTGAGGAACGGCGCATCCTCATCGCGCGCCTGTGGCTCGGGAATGAGGGCGCGCACGGTCTCGACCCGTGACGCGATCTTGGCCTCGGCCGCCGGGTCGATGGTCGCCGGGACCCGCTTGCGCCCGCGCCAGTCGCGTTCCCGCGACCAGGCCTGCCGGTCCGGGTCGAGCCGTCGCTCCATGAACACCTGGACACCGGAGATGAGGCTGGTCAGCAGCAAATAGATCAAGGCGGCGCCGGCGAAAACAGTGAAGAACTTGAAGTTCTGTCCGACAATCTGCTGCGCCCGGAAGGTCAACTCATTGACGAAGATGACGGACGCCACCGAGGTCATCTTCAGCATGCCGATGGTGTCGTTGGCCAGTGCCGGCAGGATGGCCCGCATGGCCTGCGGCAGCACGATCCGCCGCAGCGTGAGAAACGGGCCCATGCCCAGCGATGAGGCGGCCACCGCTTGCTGCGGATTGACCGACACAATCCCGCCCCGGATGATCTCGGCGGCAAAGGCGCCCTGGTTCAGCGAGAAGCCGATCACGGCGGTGGTGAAGCTGCCGAACTTGAGGCCGATGAGCGGTAGCGCATCGAAGATGAACACCAATTGCAGCAGCAGAGGCGTGCCCCGCACCACCCAGATATAGAACCAGGCGGCGCCGCTGACGATCCGGATCGGGGACATGCGCATCAATGCGAGCCCCAGCCCGAGTGTCAGGCCGATCACCATCGAGACCGCGGTGATCTCGATGGCGAGCACCGCGCCTTCCCACAGGAAGTCGGACGTGAAATAGCCGAAGACTTCAGTCGCCCAATCCACCGTTGCACTCCCGCCTGAAAGGTTGGCGACGCGGGGGAAGCCCGCGCCCTCCGTCTTGGGGTCTTGTGGCGCAGGGGCGGAGCGGGGAGCCAGGGGCCCCCGCCCCAATCCCTGGTCCGGCGGACGGGCGTGCTAGTTGGTCTTGATCTCGGCGGCCAGTTCCAGGTTCGGATCGACCCCGAATTCGTGGAAGATGGCCTTCTGCTTGCCCGAGGCCTGGAGCGCCTGCAGGCCCTCCAGCATCGCCTTGGCCAGTTCCGCATTGCCCTTCTTCACCGCGACGCCGATCTGGAAGCCGCTGATGACGCCGTAGGCCCGCTCGTAAACGGTGGGATTGTCGAGGACGGTCCGATCGACCAGCGCAAGATCGGTGAGCATCACGTCAGCGCGGCCGGAGGCCACCAGGCGGAAGCCGGCGGCATGATCGGGATAGGTCATCACTGTGACCGTCTCCTTGCCGGCAGCGACGCATTTGCCGCCCAGCTCCTTCATCTGGGCCTCTTCCACCGTGCCGAGCCCGGTGGCGACCGTCTTGCCGCAGAGATCGTCCTGCGACTTGATATTCTTCGGATTGCCCTTCTGGGTGATCGCGCCGGTGCCGGCCTTCATATAGACGATGAAATCGGCCTGCTGCACGCGCTTCTGATTGTAATATATGTAGAACATCAGATCCATCTGGCCGGACACGACGGCCGGAAAGATGCCGGACCAGGCCGCTGGCTTGATCTCGTATTTCAGCCCCAGGCAATCGAACACCGCTTTGGCCAGGGTGATATCGGAGCCGGTGAGCGTATTGGTCTTGGGATCAAGAAAGGCATAGGGCGGCGTCTGACCGTCGGCGCCCATCAGCAACGTCTTGCCGGCGAGGCCGGGATACTTCTGCGCCACCTTGTCCGGCTCGCACTTCGGCCCGTCCGCGCGGGCTGGCGTGTGGATGACCATGGCGGACGCAACCAAGGCGGCGCATGCCAGTCCTGCGCAAATGTCCTGTCTCCGCATGTGCTCTGCTCCAATGGAAGGTTTGGTTGTGGACGTGCCGCCCTTTTTTACTTGCCGTCTTGTTTGCCGCGTCTTTCGTGTCGCGTGCGCCGCGGCCGGCATCGCTGCCGGTCGGGAGTGATGCTTAGGCACTCCCGCGACCGGGCTTCGCGCTCGGATGCATGAACCGCTCGACCGGTGCGGGAGCGGAGACATGCGGATTGTAAGAGACCGAGAGGATGTGTGCCGGCTCGGCGCTGAGGCAGATGTAGATGTGCCGCATCCCGCTGTCGAAATAGGAGCTTTCCCCGGCGCCCAGCCGGAACGGCGCATATTGGTCGGTATGGACGTCGATCTCGCCGCTGATGACGTAGACGAACTCTTCGCCCTCGTGCTGGCTCCAATGAACGAAGTCGTCCGCCGAGCGCGCCGTCACCCACATCTCCAACGGGATCATGCTCTTGCGTGAGATCTCGCCGGAATGCGCCAGGTAATCATATTGATCGGTTGAAAATGGCACGGCCTGCCCGCGCAGGGTCTGTGTCTTGCGGCCCGTCACCGTGAGCTTGGGGCCGGGCGTGACGAACTGCTCCAGCGCGATGCCCAGCCCTTCGCTCAAGCGGATCACCACGTCGAAGGAGGGCGAGACCTCCCCCCGCTCGATCTTGGAGAGGTTGGAGATGGATACGTCCGTCTTCTGGCTCACCTCGGCCAAGGTCAGGCTCAATTCCTGCCGGATCAGCTTCAGGCGCTCGCCCACCGCGGTCAGCGACGGGGAGGGGCCTTTTTGCAGCTGCGGTCTCACCATCGCGGACTCCGGGTTCCATCCATACGAGATCACTTGAAGGAAGCTAATTTCACTTCGAGGAAAAAATCAACTTGATTCTCGTAGCAGAAATAATTCTCATATCCGGGAATGGCGGTGCGACCGCTGACAGCCGAGGAGAGCCCGCGTGAAGATCAGGGCCGTGGAAGCCGTACCGTTCTCGTTGCCTGTGCGCCGCAGCTTTCGTTGGAACGGGTTGGACCAGGAATTGGGGGAATTCGTCCTGATCCGAGTCACCACCGATGCCGGGCTGGTGGGCTATGGCGAGGCAACGCCGCTCGCCAGCTGGGGCGGCGAATTCGGACGGCACGGTGGGGAGACGCTCGATACGGTGTGCAGCATGGTGGAGAAGGTGCTGCGGCCGCATCTGCTCGGCCTGGATCCGCGCAGCGTGTCCGCCATCGTCGCCCTCATGGATGCGCTGGCCATCGGTCATTCCTACGCCAAGGGCGCGGTCGAGATGGCGCTGCACGATCTCGTCGGAAAGGCGCTCGGTGTGCCGCTCTACCAGGTGTTCGGCGGCGCCGTGCGCCCGGGCGTGCGGGTCGCGCATATGGTCGGCCTGATGGACATGGGGGCCGCCATCGCCGAGGCCGAGGCGGCCTGCGCCGATGGCCTCACCGCGCTCCAGGTGAAGGGCGGGCAGGACGCCGAGCGTGACATTGCGCTAATGATCGAACTGCGCCGGCGCCTGCCGGAGGGGACTTGGCTGCGGCTCGACGCGAACCAGGGCTATGGCCAGGTCAAATCGGCGCTCGACGTCTGTCGGGGCCTGCAAGGGGCGCGCATCGACTATGTGGAGCAGCCGGTGGCCGGCCTGCGCAGTCTGGCCGCTGTCACGGGCGAATCCCAGGTGAAGATCATCGCCGACGAGAGCTGCTGGTCGCCCGCCGATGCGCTGGATCTCGTCGCCGCGCGCGGCGCCGACGCCATCTCCATCTATCTGGCCAAGGCGGGCGGCTTTCAGCGGGCGCGTGAGGTGGCGGGCATTGCCGAGGCGGCGGGCCTGCCGTGCGACGTCAACGGCTCCATCGAATCGGCCATCGGCAATGCCGCCAATGTGGCCTTTGCACTATCGGCCAGAGCCGTGAGCTTGCCGGCGGTGATCCCCGTCTCGGCACCGGCCGGGATGCACCCGTGCAAGGTGGGCGGGCATTATTTCGAGGACGACGTCATCACCCGCCCGTTCCCCTTCCGCGATGGCATGCTGCTGCCGCTGGATGCGCCCGGCCTTGGCATCGAGGTGGACGAAGCAAAGCTCCGCGCGTTCGCCCTATGACCGGCACACACAGGACGGACCCAATGGCCGCCTACCGCATCGCCGTTGATATCGGCGGCACCTTCACCGATGTCGCCTTGCTGGGGCCGGACGGCACGCTCTCCACCACCAAGGTGCCCTCGACGCCCGACGATTATGCCCGCGGCGTCATCGACGGCTGCCGCGAGATCTTGGCCCGCAACCACCTTCAGCCGTCCGACATCGTGGAAATGCTGCACGCTTCGACGGTGGCCACCAACGCCATCCTGGAAGGCAAGGGCGCGCGCACCGCCCTTGTCACCACCGAGGGCTTTCGCGATGTGCTGGAGCTGCGGCGCATCCGCGTGCCGCGCTTGTACGAGCCCCTTTACCGCAAGCCGCCGCCGCTGGTGCCCCGCCGCTTCCGCTACGAGGTGGCCGAACGCATGGGCCCGCGCGGCGAGGTGATCATGCCGTTGGATACGGCAGCGCTCGACCGCATCGCCGACCAGGTGTCCGCGGCCGACATCGAGGCCGTGGCGGTGTGCTTCCTGCACTCTTACGCCAATCCCGACCACGAGCGGCGGGCAGGGGAGATCCTGCAGCGCCGCCTCCCGGACTGCTTCGTCACCCTGTCCGTGGACGTGCTGCCGGAAATCCGTGAGTACGAGCGCACCAGCACCACGGTCATCAATGCCTATGTGGCGCCCCCCGTCAGCCGCTATCTGCGCTCCCTGCGCGCGCGGCTGGACCGCGAAGGCATCCGCGCGCCCCTGTTCATGATGCAGTCCAGCGGCGGCATCCTCGATCTGGAGACGGTGCTGGCGCGCCCCGCGCTGGTGGTAGAGAGCGGACCCGCGGCGGGCGTCATCGGCGCTGGCTATGTGGGCGGCCGGGCCGGCTACGGCAATCTCATCGCGGTCGACGTCGGCGGGACCACCGCCAAAGCCTCGGTCATCGAGGACGGGCGCTATCTCACCACCGACGAATATGAGGTGGGCGGGGGCATCTCCCTGAGCAGCCGGCTGGTCAAGGGCGGCGGCTACGCCTTGCGCCTGCCGGTGATCGACGTCTCGGAGGTGGGAACGGGCGGCGGCAGCATCGTGCAGCTCAACGCCGCCGGGAATATCACGGTGGGGCCGCACAGCGCCGGGGCCATCCCCGGTCCGGTCGCCTATGGGCGCGGCGGCGCCCAGCCCACGGTCACCGACGCCAATGTGGCGCTCGGCTATCTCAATCCGGTGGCGATCGCCGACGGCACGGTCTCCATCGACGCCCCGGCGGCCCGTGCCGCCATCGAGGTCCAGATCGCCGGCCCGCTCGGCCGATCCGGGGCGGAGGTGGCCCACGGGGTGATCGGCATCGCCAATGCGCTCATGGCCCGCTCCGTCCGCTCGGTCACCACCTCCCGCGGACGCGATCCGCGCAGCTTCGCGCTCCTGGCCTTCGGCGGCGGCGGCGGCCTGCACGCCGTGGGGCTCGCGGCTTCGCTGGGCATGACACGGGTGATCGTGCCCCCCGCCGCCGGCGTCTTCAGTGCCTTCGGGCTGCTCTACTCGGACGTCGAATTCGCGCAGTCGCAGGGCCTGCTGGTGGCGCTCGCGGATGCGGATCCCACCGTCATCGAGCGCGCGTTCGGCGTGCTGGAGCACAGCGTTCTGCATCATCTCGCGCGCCCCGCGGACAGGGTGCGCCTGCGCCGCCGCGCCGATATCCGCTACACCGGCCAAGCCTTCGAATTGACGGTGGACGTGCCGGGCGGGCCGTTCGATGCGGCCGCCATCGATGCGCTGACGGCGGCGTTCGATGCCGAATATCAGCGCACCTATGGGCACAGCCTGCCACCGGAGCATGGCCGCGAGATCGTCGCTCTGCGCACGGTCGGCACGGTTGCCTCCCAGCGGCCCGAAAGCCGTCTGGCCGCGCGGGTGCGCACCACGCTGACGCCCGCAAGCCGATCGGCTTATTTCGGTCCGGAGGGATGGCGGGAGGCTGCCATCGTCGATCGGCCGGACCTGGCCATCCCTCGCGCCGGCCCGCTCATTGTGGAGGAGGCGGACTGCACCACGGTGGTCCCGCCAGGCTGGACGGCGCTGCTCGACGCCCTCATGAACATCGTCATCGACCAGGACGGGGAGCCCACGTCATGAGCCCGGACACCCAGCCCACCGATCCGATGCTGCTGGAGATCATCCGCAACGGCCTCGACACCGTGGCGGACGAAATGGCGCTGATCCTCATGCGCACGGCCTATTCGGCCATCATCCGCGACTCCATGGACTATTCCACCGCCGTCTGTGACGCCGAGGGCCAGATCGTCGGCCAGGGCCTGACCACCCCCATGCATCTCGGCAGCTTCTTCGATGCCATGCGTCACCTGATCGATCAGTTCGCCGGCGACATTCACGACGGCGACCTGTTCATCGCCAACGACCCCTATCTCGCCAGCGGCCAGCATTTGCCGGACATCTACATCATCGCGCCCTTCTTTTTCGCCGGACGGCTGGAGGGGTGGGCGACCACCATCGCTCATCATGTGGACGTGGGCGGTCTCGTCCCCGGGAGCAACTCCATCGGCGCCACGGAGATCTTTCAAGAAGGGCTGCGTCTGCCTTTCCTCAAGCTGCGCGATGGGGGTGTCGACAACGCCGCCATCTGGCGCATCGTGGAGGCCAATGTCCGCGTGCCGCACCTCGTGCTGGGGGATCTGCGGGCCCAGGTGGCGGCCGCGGCCGCCGGCACGCGGGGGCTGGGCGAGCTGTTTTCCCGCTTCGGCGCCGATCCCATGCGGCAGGCCCTGTGCGACCTGCACGATCTCGCCGAGCGGATGGCGCGGCTCAACATCGCCGCCATTCCGGACGGCGTCTACAGCTTCACCGACCATATCGACGGTCTGGGCGAAGATCCCGAGCCGATCATCCTGAAGGTCACGCTGACCGTCGCGGGCGATGCCATCATTGCCGACTGGACCGGCACGGCGGCCCAGGTGCGGGGCGGCATCAATGCCCCGCTTTCCTTCACCAAATCGAACGTCTATGCGGCTTTGCGCTCCATCATGCCGCAGGAGATGCCGAACTGCCACGGCTATACCCGGCCCATCACCGTGCTCGCCCCGGCGGGCACGCTGGTGAACTGCACCTCGCCCGCGCCGTGCGGGGCGCGGGGCATTACCGGCTATCGCATCGTGGACTGCATGTTCGGCGCGCTGGCGCCCGCCTTGCCGGACCGGCTGACGGCCGACGGCGCCGGCGGTTCCACCTTGCCCACCTTCGCCGGCACCGCCAAGGGTGTGCCCTTCGTCTTTTCCGAATGCATCATGGGGACGTGGGGCGCCAGCCGCGAGGCGGATGGGCAGGATGGGGTGCCGCACATGGCCTCAAACCAGTCCAATGTGCCCATCGAGATGATCGAGGCCAATTATCCGCTGCGGATCGAGCGCTACGGCCTCGTCACCGACACCGGCGGGGTCGGGCGCCGACGCGGAGGCCTGGCGCTGCAGCGGGACTTCCGGATCCTCACCGGCGACTGCTTCCTCGGCGTGCGGTCCGACAAGCGCCGCTACCCGCCCCACGGCCTGTTCGGCGGCGGGGAAGGCGCGGCGTCCCAGAATGTGGTGGACCATGCCGGAACGCTGAGCGAGCTGCCCGTGCTGCCCACCCGGCCCATCCTTCTCACGCAGGGCGACCTGTTCAGCCATGTGATGGCAGGCGGGGGCGGCTTCGGAGAGGTGCTGGACCGCGAGCCGGAGCGGGTGCTGGAAGACGTGCTCGACGACCGCGTCTCGCTCGCCGCCGCCCGCACCCAGTATGGCGTTGTCATCGGCGCGGATGGGCGATCGCTGGATCTGGCCGCAACCGCCCAACTGCGCGCCGAAATGCGTGCGAAAGCAGACGCCTGACATGCGGATTGCCAATCCCATTTCCTCACGGGTCCGGCCGGTGCTCATGGGCGAGCGCGGGGCGGTGGCCGCGGCCCATCCGCTGGCGGTCTCCGCCGGCACGGAGATGCTGGTGGCCGGCGGCTCGGCGGTGGACGCCATGATCGCCGCGCAGGCCGTGCTGTGCGTGCTGTCGCCGGACAATTGCGGCCTGGGTGGCGATCAATTGTCTCTGGTGCGCACGGCGGACGGCGAGGTGCTCGCCGTCAATGGCACGGGCGCCGCGCCCCGTGCGATGACGCAAGCCGATGGCGACGGCGGCAATAGCGTCACCGTTCCCGGCTTGGTGGATGCCTGGCTGGTGCTGCATGCCCGGTGGGGCCGCGTGCCGCTGGATCGCGTGCTGGGGCCGGCCATCCATATCGCCGCCACGGGTTTCGTGGTCGGAGCCAGTCTGGTGGAGGCCTTTCGGGATCATGAGGCGCGGCTGCGGCGCGGCTGCGCCGGCGACTGGCCGCTGCGCGCCACGCCGGCGGGGGCCCGACAGCCGCAACCGGACCTGGCGCGCCTGCTCGCCGCCATCGGGCAGGGGGGGCGCGCGGCCTTCTACGCCGGTCCCATGGCGCAGGCCATCGCCGCCGCCGTGCAGCGGACCGGCGGCCATCTGCAGGTGGAGGATCTCATCGCCCATGCGACGCCGGTGGTGTCTCCACTGACGACGCAGTGGCGGGGCCGGACAGTGCATGTCCAGCCGCCGATCTCGCAGGGTGTGCTGCTCTCCATGGCGCTGGCCGCCGAAGAGCACATGGGACCGCTCACGCCCGCCCAACGCGACCATGCGGGGGTGGAACTGACCGAAAGCAGCTTTGCTTTCCGCCATCGGGTCTGTGAGGGCGAGGCCCTGCTGCGCGTGCCGCTCGCCGTCGACCTGGACCACGCCAGCCTGCGCGGCGGGCCGCGCGCCTATCTGCACACGGCCGGGGTTGCCGTGTCCGATGCTGCGGGCATGACCGTCTCCTCGCTGGTCAGCGTGTTCGACAGCTTCGGTTCTGCCGTGTTTGTCCCGGAGGGGGGCTTCACCCTCAACAACCGGGCCGCGGGCTTCACCTGCGCCCCCAATGACAGCGCCGGCGGCAAGCGCCCCATCCACACGCTCGCGCCCGTCCTGGTGGAGACCGCCGCCGGTTGCCTTGCCCTCTCCACTCCCGGCGCCGACGGGCAGGTGCAGACCTTGCTTCAAGTGCTGGGCCACATCTTCATCGCCGGCGACGACATTGCCACCGCCATCAGCAAGCCGCGCTGGCGCAGCCAGGATTCCCAACTGCTGGTGGAAGGGGGGCATCCCCATGGTGCCGCACTCGCAGACCTGGGCCATGCCGTGGTGCCGCTGGCGGAGGGCGACCTGCGGTTCGGCGCCGTTGTCTGCGCCGGCATGCAGAAGGGCGTGCCCTTCGCCTGCGCCGATTGGCGCCGGGAGACGTGGTCGGGTGCCGTGTGAGCGCTGATCGCTGACGCGTATGCCGACGGGTGTGGCCCTGGCGTTGAGGGTGGTGGGCGATAACAAGGTCTCATCGGCCCCGATATGAGGGCAGGGCCGTCGGGACGGTTCGTGCCGCGCCGCGATGTCCAACGTGCCCCTTCACCCGGCCGAAATGGCGGCGACGGGTGTCGTCGCACGTCGACGATCAAACTGTGTCGAAGCTGCATTGACAGATTACCGACCGGTAAGTAACTTGATTGGGTCAGCGCGTAATTGAGCGATCCATGACCCGTCCGACCACCATCAAGTCCGTTCCCCGATCAGGCTCCGACAAGAGCCGGGCGGACAGCGTGCGGCGGATCATTTACGAACGGGCGATCAATCTGTTCGAGACCAAAGGGTTTCGCGCCACGTCCATGAATGAGATCGCCCTGGCATGCGGGGTGAGCAAGCCGGCGCTCTATCACTATTTCCGTGACAAGTCGCACCTGCTGGAAACGCTCTATGCAGATGTGACGGCAGAATTTTTCCTGACCATGGAGAAGCTCGCCCATTCCACCGAGGGGGCGCAGGACCGCCTGCGGCGGCTTGTTGAGCTGCAGACCATCTACAATATCGAGAACCGCAGCTTCCTCACCATCTTCTGGCGCGAGCGCCACGAGTTTGATGCGGAGTCCCGGAAATCCTTGGCCGTGCGCGAGCGCGCCTTCGAAACCTGGGTCCGGCATATCATCGAGGAAGGGCAGGCCAGCGGCGATTTCCGGCCGCAGGATCCGCGCATCGCCATGCTGGCGATCCTCGGCATGTTGTCAACGGTCCATCGCTGGGCGGCCCATGCCGGGCGGCCGGCGGCGGACGTCGCGCGGGAACTGGGAACCCTCGTTATTGATGGCGTCACCGCGACGCCGGAAACAAAGCCGCGTGAGAAAGCAGCCCAAAGGCGGCCCGCGCGCCCGCTCGCCAAAGCGGAAGAAAACACGCCCGTAACGGGCGGACCCTTGGAGGAAACCACGCATGAGCCACGCCTTGTTGGAGGGAAAACGCGTCCTCGTCACCGGAGCCGCTAGCGGCATCGGCGCCAGCGTCGCGCAGGTCTGCGCCGAAGCCGGCGCGCGCATTGCCGTCGTCGATCTGGATGCCGAGGCTGCGCGCACGCAGGCGAGGCGGCTG
Organism: Azorhizobium sp.; assembly: GCA_965227945.1. Taxonomy (GTDB): domain Bacteria; phylum Pseudomonadota; class Alphaproteobacteria; order Rhizobiales; family Xanthobacteraceae; genus Azorhizobium. The sequence goes on from CBDDGQ010000006.1 coordinate 3,457,193, forward strand.
GGCGCCGGCGGTCATATGTCCGCCGCCTGCGATGTGTCCGATTCCGCCTCGGTGCAGGCTGCCTTCGCGACGGTGGCGGAGGCCTTCGGCGCCGTCGATGCGGTGGTCCATTGTGCCGGCATCTGGCGCCCATCGTCCGACGGCCCCATCACCCGCGTGACCGACGAGACCTGGGACAAGGTTATCGCCGTCAATCTCACCGGCACCTTTTATGTCTGCCGCGCCGCCGTGGCGCACATGGAAGCGCAGGGCGCGGGAAGCATCGTCACGGTGGCGTCGGTGGTCGCGGTCACCGGCTGGGAGAAGCTGAATGCCTACACCGCCTCCAAAGGTGGTGTCCTTGCCTTCTCCCGCGGCCTGGCCATCGAGTGCGGGCCGAAGAACATCCGCGTCAATTGCATCTGTCCCGGGGTCATCGAGACGCCGATGACGGAGAAGGTGCTGGCCTATTCGAAACCCACAGTGCTGCCCATCGGGCGGTTGGGACGGCCGGAGGATATCGCCCGCACCGCTGCCTTCCTGTGTTCCGACTGGTCTTCGTTCACCACGGCCTCGACCGTGATGGTGGATGGAGGCTTCAGTGCGGCCTGACATTTCCGGTCTTCCTTATCTCCTGTCGGATGTGGTGGCCGACAACGCCCGCTGGGTGCCCGATGCACCGGCCCTCATCTTTCAGGGGCGCACGCGCACCTGGGCGGAGTTTGCTGCGGAAATGGCCCGTCTCCAGCAGGGCCTGGCGGAGCAGGGCGTCAGCCATGGCAGCCGAGTGGCCGTCCTCGACCGCAACAGCGACGACTACGTTCTGCTGGGCTATGCCCTGGCCGGCATGGGCGCCGTGCTGGTGCCCGTGAACATGTGGCTGCGCGCCAATGAAGTGGCCTACATCCTGGGCAACTGCCAGCCGTTGCTGGTGGTGGTGGGCGCGGAGTTTCTGGCGCTGGCCAAGGAGGCCATCGCGCCGCTGGCGGAGAAGCCGCGCATGGTGCTGCGCGGGGGGCAGGAGGCGGGCGCCATCGCCTTCGCGGACCTGCTGGATCTGCCGGCCACGAAAGAGGTGTCCAGGCCGCGGAGCTGGGACGATCCGCATCTGGTGCTCTATACCTCCGGCACCACGGGGCGGCCCAAGGGCGCCATCATCTCCCATCGCCGCACCGTGCTGGATGCGCTGAACGCCTTGCCGGTGTTCGGGATCAAGAGGTTCGAGCGGTTCTTCTGCTACATGCCGCTGTTCCATACCGGAGCGTGGGATTATCTGAAGCTGTACTTCATGCAGCGGGGCGCGGCGGTGATCGCCGAGCGCTTCGAGGCGGAGAGCGCGGTCACCCAGATCGAGGCGCATCGGTGCAACGGCATGTTCGGCGTTCCGCTGGTGCTGCGCCAGATGGTGGAATCCAAGGCCTGGGCGCAGGCCGACATGTCGTCCATGCGGCTGATCGCTTATGCCAATTACGACCCGTCCACGCTCATCCTGAAGATCGTCGAGGCCTTTCGCGCCCGCGGCGCCGATCATATCGGCATCGCCAATGCCTATGGGCTGACCGAGGGCGGTCCCTACATCTGCATCAATCGCCCGGAAGACGCTCTGGCCCGACCTCTGTCCATCGGGGTGCCGGTCCCCGGCGTCCAGGTGGCGCTGATGGACGAGCAGATGCAGCAGGTGCCGGCCGGGGACTTGGGCGAGATCTGCGTGCGGTCGCCGGCGCTGATGAGCGGGTACCTCAACCGGCCCGAGGCCACCGAGGAGGCGTTTGCCGGCGGCTGGCTGCATACCGGCGATCTCGGCCGCGTGGATGGCGAAGGCTTCATCCATCTGGTGGATCGCAAGAAGGACATGATCCGCTCGGGCGGCGAGAATGTCTTCGCCAAGGAAGTGGAACTCATCCTCGTCGCGCACGCCCAGGTGTGCGACTGCGCCGTGGTCGGCTTGCCTGACAATGACTATGGCGAGCGTGTCGTGGCCGTGGTGGTGGCCGAACCGGATGCCACCGTGACAGCAGAGGACCTGATCGCCTTCGTGCGATCCAAGATCGCCGGGTTCAAGGCGCCAAAGGAGATCGTCTTCGTTTCCGAATTGCCGAAAACGCCAGCCGGCAAAATCAAAAAGCACGAGATCAAGAAGAGCCTGGCGAGCCGCGCTGCCTAAGGGGCGGAACAACGCCGGGCCATTATCCAACGGGAGGAACAAGAAATGAAACTGATTCATGCGACGGTCGCGGTGTGCCTGTCTCTCGGCGGCGGCGCCGCCATGGCCGCCGAAGACATCACCATCGGCGACCTGCACCCCATCACCGGACCCGCCACCTTCTATGGCCTTCCGGAAAGCCGCGGCATTCAGCTGGCGGCGGAGGAGATCAACAAGGCGGGCGGCGTGACGGTGGGCGGCAAGGCCTACCAATTGCGCATCCTCACCGAGGACGACCAGGCCAGCCCCACGGTGGGGGTGGCGGCGCTGCGCAAGCTGCTCGCCGCCGACGTGCGCTTCATCATCGGCCCGCTGGCATCAGGGGTCGCGCCGGCGCTGAAGCCCATCATCGAGCGCAATGACAAGGTCACCCAGCTCATCGACGGCACCATTGCCGAGGACATGACCAACGGCCGCAACATCTTCCGCAACCAGGCGACCGTGAGCGGCTACAATGTGGCGGTCATCGACCTGTTCCGGGCGAAGAAATTCGCCTCGGTGGCGATGATCACCGACCGCTTCCACGCCGGCTTCATGGGCTCCCAGCCCAAGCTCGCGGCGGACCTCAAGGGCCTGGGCGCGACGGTTTCGGCCGAGGAGTTCTACAAGCTCGGCGACACCGACTTCTCGGCGGCCTTGACCAACCTGAAGGGCAAGAACCCGGCGGTGATCCTCATCCGCGGCTATCCCGCGGAGGGCGCGCTCATCACCAAGCAGGCGCGCCAGCTGGGCTACACCGGCCAGATCGTGTGGGAGATGGTCTCCCCGCCCTCCACGGTATTGAAGAACATCACCGCCGCGGAGATGGAAGGGGTCTACAACTGCATTCCGCCGACCACCGAAGACTATGTGAAGCTCAATGACGCGAAGGCCAAGCGGCTGGAAGCGGCCTATCGCGCCAAGTTCGGCGATGCCCCCGGCGAACTCACCGCGCTCAGCTTCGATGCCGTCTACATCCTGAAGGCGGCGTTCGAAAGGGCCGGCGCGCTGGACAATGCCGCGGTGAACACCGCGCTGTCCCAGCTCAAGGTGGCGGACATCCCGGCCCTGGTGACCCGCTACACCCCCCAGCCCGATGGCCGCCTGTTCGATGACAAGGGGCAGGTGGATCTGCGCGGCGTGGTCAGCATCTGGAAGGGCAATGGCTGGGAGCCCGTGGCCAGCCTCAGCCAGTGACCGGGGCGCACAGGAGGTGAGCCATGCTTGAGCTCCTCCCCCAACAACTGATCAACGGGCTGGCCCTGGGCAGCACCTATGCCCTCGTAGCCCTCGGCCTCACGCTGATCTTCGGCGTGCTTCTGATCCCGAACTTCGCCCATGGCGAGTTCTACATGCTCGGCGCGTTCGTCACCTACGCGCTGGTGGCGAGCGGGCTGAACTTCTGGCTGGCCATGGGGGCCAGCGTCATCCTCATCATGGTGCTGGGATGCGTGGTGGACCGGCTGGTGTTCCGGCCCATCGAGAACGCCCCCAGCCTGTCGCTGATGATTTCGGCGCTGGCCGCCTCCATCATCCTCCAGCAAGTGGCGACCATCGTCTGGGGCACGGAGGCGCGGACCATTCCCGCGCCGCTCACCGGCGTCATCCGCACCCAGTTGTTCGCCATCACCCAGATGCAACTGGTGGTGATGGCGAGCCTCGCGGCGGCGTTCGCGGCGGTGTGGCTGGTGCTGAACCGCACGCGGCTCGGCCTTGCCATCCGCGCCACGGCGCAGAACCGCGATGCCGCCTTGCTTATGGGCATTTCCATGACCCATGTGCGGTTCGCCACCTTCGCCATGGGCGCAGCTCTTGGGGCCATTGCCGGCGCCCTGCTGGGGGCGACCTTCCCGATCTATCCCAGCATGGGTGTCAATCCGGTGCTGAAGGCATTCGTGGTGCTGGTGCTGGGGGGCATCGGCTCGCTGTGGGGCGCGGTGATCGGCGGGCTGGTGCTCGGCGTCTCCGAAGTCCTGGTGGCGGGTTACATTTCGAGCGAGCTCTCCGACATCGGCACCTTCGCCATCCTCGTTCTGGTGCTGCTGCTGCGGCCCCAGGGTCTGTTCGGCCGCGCACAAGTGGAGCGATGATGACCCATGCCCCTTATCTGAGGATTGCCGTCGCCGCCGTGCTTGCATTCGGGCTTGCCGCCGGCGTCACGCTCAGCCTCAACGACTATCTCGTCTATGTGGTGACCATCGGCGCCATCTTCGCGGCGCTGGCGGTGGCCTTCGACGTGCTGCTGGGGTTCACCGGCTACCTGTCCCTGGCGCACGGCGCCCTCTATGGGCTGGGCGCCTATGCCTGCGCCTGGCTGACCGCCCGCCATGGCCTGTCGTTCTGGGCGGCGCTGCCGCTGTGCGGCCTCATCACCGGCCTTGCGGGGGCGGTGATTGCCTTGGTCTCGTTCCGCACCCGCGGGCTCTATTTCGCGGTGCTGACCTTGGGCATCGGCCTCATCGGCCACCAGCTGTTCCTGGTGCTGTCGGGGCTCACCGGGGGGGTGGGCGGCTTCGTCGGCATCCCGGGTCCCGAACAGCCCACGTGGCTGCCGCTGCGGGCCACCACCTATTATGCGCTGCTGGCCCTGGCCTTGCTGCTGGCGACCTTCCTGGCATCGGTGGCCTTCGTGCGCTCGTCGCTCGGGGCCGCATGCCTCGCCGTGCGTGAGGATCTCACCTTGGCTCAGGCGCTGGGGATCCGGGTCGCGTCCGCGCGGCTGGCGGCCTTCACCTTCTCGGCGGTGGTGGCTGGGCTGGCGGGGGCGCTGTTTGCCGCCATCTCCTCCTTCATCGCCCCGGAGAGTTTCACTGTCCTCGGCACCGGCTTCCAGCTGGTTGCCTTGGTGGTGGTGGGCGGCATGGGCACGTTGTGGGGGCCGATCCTGGGGGCGGCGCTGCTCACCGCGCTGCCCGAGGCCCTGCGGGTGGCGGCCACTTACAGCCTGCTGGCCTACGGCCTGTTGCTGCTGATGTTCATCATCTTCGCCCCGCAGGGCATCGCCAGCCTTCTGAAGGCGGCGGCCCGCCGGCTGTCGCCTCCGGCTGCCGCCCCAGTGCTGCAGGAGGCCCCGTCGCCGCGCCAGGGAGCCGTGTCATGAGCCTACTTCAGGTTAACGACATCCACGCGCGCTTCGGCGGTGTCGTGGCCCTCGGGGGGGTGTCCCTGGATGTGCCGGAAGGGGTCATCTTCGGCCTGATCGGCCCCAACGGCGCCGGCAAGACCACCTTGATCAACATGATCTCCGGCCTGATCCGGCCCTCCGCTGGCACCGTGGTGTTTGACGGCGCCGCGGGACCTTGGCCGATCGCCGAGGCGGTGCGGCGGGGTATCGCCCGGACTTTCCAGCAGACCCGCGCCTTCCTCGGCCTCACGGTGCGCGAAAACCTGCGCATCGCCGCGGTGAATGCCCGCGATACGGGCCATCTGCCGGAGCTGATCGAGGCCTGCGGCCTGGGCCCGGTGCTGGATCGCACCGCGCGCGATCTGCCTTACGCCACGCTGCGGCACCTGGGCATCGCGCTGGCCCTGACCCTCCGGCCGCGCCTGCTGCTGCTGGACGAACCGGCGGTGGGCCTGGCCGAGAGCGAGGTGGAGCGTCTGGGGGACCTGGTGCGCCGGTGGAACGCCACCGGCCTCACCATCCTGCTGGTGGAACACAATGTGCGCTTCCTCATGGAGGTCTCCCATCGGGTCGCGGTGCTGGACCGCGGCCGGGTGCTGTTCGAGGGCACGCCCGCCGAATGCCAGGGCCGGCAAGAGGTGATCGATGTCTATCTCGGCCGGAGGTTCGCCCATGTTGAGGATTGAGGGGCTGAAGGCCGGCTATGATCGCATGGAAGTGCTGCACGGGCTGAAGTTCCACGTGCAGCGCGATGTGCCCACCGTGGTGCTGGGGGCCAACGGCTCCGGGAAAACCACCCTCTGCCGGGTCATCACCGGACTGATCGCGGCCCGCGGCGGGACGATTCGGCTTGATGATCAGGAGATCACCAATTTCTGTCCGGCGGAGCGGGTCCGCCAGGGCATCGCTCTGGTTCCCGAGGGACGGCAGGTGTTTCCCGACATGACCGTGCGGGAGAATCTGCGGCTCGGGGCCTATGTCCATGGCGATCCCCGGCCCGCGGACTACGAGATGATCTTCTCGCTGTTCCCGATCCTGCAGGAGCGCGAGGGCCAGCGGGCCGGCCTGCTGTCCGGCGGCGAACAGCAGATGCTAGCCTTGGGCCGCGCCCTCATGGCGCGCCCGCGGCTGCTGCTGCTGGACGAGCCCAGCCAGGGCCTCGCACCCAAAGCGGTGGAGCAGGTGGGGCATGCGGTCAACCGCATCGCCGCGTCCGGCGTCGCCGTGCTCCTGGTGGAGCAGAACCTCTATCTCGCGGAGATGATCGCCCGACACGCGGTGGTGCTGGAGACCGGCATCTGCGTCGCCGAAGGCCCCGCGGCCGACATGATGGCCTCCAGTGCCGTTCAGGACAGCTACCTTGGAAAGAAGCGGAGTTGAGCATGCCCTACGACAACAAGTTCGTGAAAGTCAGTGTCGACCGCGGTCTCGCAGTGGTGACCCTGGATCGCCCCTCCGCCAACGCCGTGAGCCTGGAGGTCTATGACGAATTGCGCCGCACTTTCCATCGTCTCGGCGAGGATCCGCAGATGCGGGTGGCGGTGTTCACCGGCGCCGGCAAGGTGTTTTGTGGCGGCAATGACGTGAACGATTTCGTGGATCTCGATTTCGATCAGGCCAGCGAATATCTCGCCCGGGTGCGCCTCACCTTCAGCGCCATGTATGACTGCCCGATCCCCATCATCGGCGCCATCAATGGCGGCGCCGTGGGCACAGGCATCGTGCTGGCCACGCTCTGCGACATCCGCATTGCGTCGGAGAAGGCGAAATTCGCTTTGCCGGAAATCGATGTCGGGGTGCTCGGCGGCTCGCGGCATGTGATGCGGCTCGCCGGGCAGGGGATGACGCGCCTGATGATGTACACCGGCCGGCGGATCACCGCGGCGGAGGCCCTGCACGCGCATATCGTGGATCAGGTGGTGCCGCCCGAGGACTTGATGCCCACCGCCATGGCACTGGCGGAGGAGATCGCCAGCAAGAGCCCGCCCGCCATTCGGCTCGCCAAGCAGGGGCTGAACCGGTCGGAATTCATGCCGCTCAAGGAGGGCTACGAGTTCGAATGCACCCTCACCGCCGCCATCCGCCGCACCCCGGAAGCCAAGGAGGGCGCGCTGGCCTTCCTGGAGAAGCGTACTCCCTCCTATGCGGTGCGAGGCTGAGCATGTTCGAGGTCGAACACGACGGGGATGTGGCCCTCATCCGCCTCAACAATCCGCCGGTCAATGCGGTCAGCTTCGAGCGCTGGCGCAGCCTGCCGCCGCTGGTGCAGGCGCTGGAACGCGCCGGCGTCGGCGCCATGGTCTTCACCGGCCTGCCGCACAAGCATTTCTGCGGCGGCAACGACTTCCGCGAGTTCGCTTCCCTCTCGCCGGAGGAAACCCTGGCCGGAACCGGGGCGGTGCGCGATGGCATCAAGGCGGTGCGGGAAAGCGCGATTCCCGCCATCGCGGCGCTGCATGGCGCCGCCATGGGCTCGGGCTTCATGCTGTCGTGCGGTTGCGACATCCGACTCGCCACCGCCGATACCCGGCTCGCGCTTCCGGAGGTGAAGGTGGGCGCGTTCGGTGGCTATCGCATCGTCCGGGAGGTGCTCTCCCAAGGTGAGGCGCGCCTGCTGACTTATACCGGCCAGGCCATGTCGGGTGCCCGTGCGCACCAGATCGGGCTGGTGCAGGAGATCGCCGAAACGCCAGACGCCGGGCTCGCCCGCGCGCTTGCCCTCGCGCACGAGATCACCGGCCTGATCAAAGGTCGCTTGCGGGCGGGCATCAAGGCCTGCCTGAACCGGGAGGATGAGGAGGGTCTGTGGACCGCCTATGACCGGGAGCGGGATCTGGCCGCCCGGGTCATGGGCCGCGCCGAAGCCTCTCCTGTGGCTTAGCCGACTGCCCCATGCGGGCACGGTCTGTCCCTTCATTGGGGCGCTCAACCTCAAGTGACAGACAGCAGATCGCACACGCGTGGGTTCAGTCGCCCCGACGACGTAAGGGCAAGAATGAAAGCCTGACTGAGGGACGGGGACGGGGTTTCGCGGAGCGCAGCGCCATTGGCAGCAAGCCGCTGATTGCGCTTATAAATGGCTTCCCGAAACCCCGACGGCACGATCGCAAAACAGCGGATTTCTCCGATTTTGGATGGGCGGCCAATGGAGCGGGGTTGGTTGCGGCAATTCGTACGGAACAGCTCTCACGCGCCCTTTCCAATTTGCATCGCGAGCCCCGTATGCTACCTCCTTCGCCAGCGATGTGCCTCGAAAGAGGCACCATCAATCAATGGTCACTGAAGGCGTGGTGGATCATGGGTGCACATCCGGGGTTGGGCGCTCCGGCGCAAGGTGGTGTTTACGGAGCCTCCAGCGCCCGCCTGAGATTGTCCACAGCTCTTGCCACAAGCCTCTGCGGCCTCACACTGATTGCCGCCGCCCCCGCCAGTGCGCAGACCGCGTGTGGCAATCCTTGCTTCGTCATTGTCTCCGGCGCGGGCGGGGCACCCGGGGCCTATGTCCATAACCATTTCTCGGCAGCGACAGGCGGCGGCGGCGGCGGCGGCGGGTATGGCGGCGGCGTAAACATCACCTCGTCTGCCTACACTATGGTGCTTTCCAATGGCGGTCCCGGCGGGGCGGGCGGCGAGGGCAATTCCACTTTCGCCAATGGCACCGGCGGCAACGGCGGCGGCGGTGGCGCCGGTGGGGCGGTCACCCTCGGCGTTTCTGGCCTGGTGCGGCCCAATTACTCCGGGGTCGTCGTCAATGCCAATGGTGGCCAGGGCGGTGTCGGCGGCTATGGCAACGGCGGCGCGTCAAGCTCATGGGGCGGCGCTGGTGGTGCCGGCGGTGCCGGCGGCACGGTGAGCGCGACCATTGCCAACAATTCGACAATTTACAGCTTCGCGGCTGAGGCCCACGCCATCAACATCACCGCCAATGGCGGCGCTGGCGGCGTGGGTGGACCCGCCAGCGCCGATTCCAACGCCTTTGGCGGCAGCGGCGGCGTCGGCGGCACCGGCGGCACGGCAAGCCTGGTGGTGCAGTCGGGCTCCAACATCTCGACCACCGGGGCCAATGCGGCCGCCATCGTCGTCACGGCGAACGGCGGGGCCGGGGGCAACGGCGCCGACCCCAACGATTCCCTGAATGAGACCGGCGGCCCGGCCGGGGTAGGCGGCAGCGCATCGTCTGCCACCCAGGCTGCTTCGGTGGTCATTCAGTCTGGCGTCACCATCACCACATCGAACTATGCGGCGAACGCCATCACCGCCCAGAGCCTGGGCGGCGCCGGGGCCACCGGCGGCACTGCGGGCGGACTATTCAGCGGCAGCGGCGGCAGTGGCAGCGCCGGCGGCTCGGCGGGCAATGTCTATGTGAACACCGCCGGCACCATCGTCACCTCCGGCGGCGGCTCGGTCGCCATCGTCGTGCAATCGGTGGCCGGCGGCGGCGGCAATGGCGGCGGATCCAACTCCGTGTTTGGTTCGCTGGGCGGCAATGGCGCGGCCAGCGGCGATGCGGCCAATGCGGTGGGCATCAATGCCGGCAGCATCACCACCACCGGCGCCTATTCCCACGGCATGATGGTCCAGGCCATCGGCGGCGGCGGCGGCAGCTTCATCGGCAGCGCCGGGGCCAATGCCTTGGCCATTGGCGGCACCGCATCCCAGAGCGGCACCGGTGGCGGCGGCGTGGCCTCGGCCACCAACACCGGCGCCATCACCACCCGGGGTGCTTATTCGGACGGCATCCTGGCGCAATCCATCGGTGGCGGCGGCGGCAATGGCGGCGGCGCCAGCGGTGTCGCCTCTTTGGGGGGGCAGGGCGCCGCGGGCGGCGATGCGGCAACCACCAGCGTTACCAACGCCGGTACCATCTCCACCAGCGGCACGAATTCCTTTGCTATCTCAGCCCAATCCATCGGCGGTGGCGGCGGCCGGGGCGGCGGCGCCATCAGCGTGGGCGTGGGGGCCGCAGGCGCCATCGGCGGCGGCGGCGGCCTCGGCGGCCAAGGCGGCAATGTCTATGTGACCAACCAGGGCGCCAGCGCCAGCGTGGTGACCCTCACCAGCAGCGGGCTCAATTCCGCGGCGATTCTCGCCCAGTCCATCGGCGGTGGCGGCGGCGCCGGCGGCAATGCGTCGGCCAGCGACATCGGCTTTGTCAGCCTGGCCATCGGCGGGTCCGGCGGCAGCGGCGGCGATAGCGGCACCGTCACCGTCACCAATGCCAGCGGCATCAGCACCAGCGGGGACCGATCGTCCGGCGTCATCGCCCAGGCCATTGGCGGCGGCGGCGGCATGGGCGGGGCCGGCGTCTCCCAGAGCGCCGGGCCCTATTTTTCGGCGGCGGTGTCGCTGGGTGGCACCGGCGGCGGTGGCGGCACCGGCGGCGCGGTCACGGTGACCAACTCCAGCTCCATTGTCACCACCGGCATGGATTCGTTCGGCGTTCTCGCCCAGTCCATCGGCGGCGGCGGCGGCAATGGCGGCACTTCGTCCGCCAAGAGCGCCGCGCTGTCGCTGGATGCGGCGTCGGTGTCCATCTCCGCCAGCATGGGCGGCTCCGGTGGCAGCGGCAATGTGGCGGCCGCCGTGTCCGTCACCAACTCCGGTCTCATCTCCACCGGCGATGACGGGTCGGTCGGCATCCTCGCCCAGTCCATCGGCGGCGGCGGTGGCAATGGCGGCGATTCCAGCGCCCTGTCCGCGGCCGTCTCGGCCGGCGCCTCGGTCAGCATTTCGGCCTCGCTCGGCGGCTCGGGCGGCAGCGGCGCCAATGGCGCTTCCGTGACGGTGGGAAATAGCGGCACCATCACCACCGGGGGCGATTTTGCCGATGCCATCGAGGCGCAGTCCATCGGCGGTGGCGGTGGCAATGGCGGCGTGGGCGCCGCCGGGTCCACCTCGGCCAATCTCACCGGCAAGATGAGCATCAGTCTGTCTGCCGGCGGCGGCGGTTCGGGTGGCGGCGCCGGCAACGGCTCCACGGTCACGGTGACGAATTCCGGCGTCATCACCACGGTGGGCGCGTCCTCGCGCGGCATCTTCGCCCAGTCCGTGGGCGGCGGCGGCGGCAATGCGGGCGGCGGCACGGCCAATGCCAGTGGCGGTCAGGTGGCGCTGGGCGTCACCCTCGGCGGGACCGGCGGCGGCGGCGGCGCGGGCGGCGCGGTCTCGGCGATCAATACCGGCAGCATCATCACTTCCGGCGACGATGCCGACGGCATTCTCGCCCAATCGGTGGGCGGCGGCGGCGGCACCGGCGGCACGGCCAGCAGCACCGCGAGCGCCGGCGGCGATACGCCCGGCAGCGTCGTCGGGCAATCAAACAATTCCAAGAGCTTCAGCCTGACGGCGAGTCTGGGTGGATCCGGGGGCTACGGCGGCAATGGCGACAGCGTCATGGTCACATCCGGCTCGCCCCAGGCGGCGGCGACCATCGCCACCACCGGCGCCCACTCATCGGCCATTGTGGCTCAGTCCGTCGGCGGCGGCGGCGGCAAGGGTGGCGCAGCCGCGGGCAAGCAGAGCGGCGGCTATGTGGGGGTGAGTTTCGCGCTCGGCGCCACGGGCGGCGGCGGCGGCAATGGTGGCACCGTGACCGTCGGCAGCTACGGCGCGCTCAGCACGGCGGGGACGGACGCCGTGGCCGTCCTGGCCCAGTCGGTGGGCGGCGGCGGCGGCATCGCCGGGAATTCCAACAGCGCCACCACGGCCAAGATCAGCCTGGGCGGCGCCCTGTCGCAGTCCGGCGGCGCCGGCGGCACTGGTGGTGCGGTGTCGGTCACGACCGCCGGCAGCATCACCACCAAGGGCGACCTGTCCGACGGCATCCTGGCGCAGTCCATCGGCGGCGGCGGCGGCGTGGGCGGCACGGCGGGCGCGGACGATCACGCCTCGGGCAAACAGTCGGTCTCCTTGTCCCTCGCCCTCGGAGGTTCGGGCGGCAGTGGCGGCAACGGCGCGTCCGTCCAGGTGGTCAACTCCGCGACCATCACCACCGCGGGGGCCCATGCCAATGCCATTCTCGCCCAATCGGTCGGCGGCGGCGGCGGCAAGGGCGGCGCCTCGTCCACGGCGGCGAAGGGCGGCAGCTACAATATCGGGGCCTCGCTGGGCGGCGGCGGTGGCTATGGGTCCGCCGGCGGCACGGTGACGGTGGATAATGCCGGCCTGATCCGGGTGACGGGCGATCAGTCCATTGCGATCCTGGCGCAATCAGTGGGCGGCGGCGGCGGCACGGCCGGCGGTACGGCCTCCACGGCCAATGGCGGCAAGGTCAGCGTCAGCTTTGGCCTTGGCGGCTCGGGCGGCGCGGGCAGCTACGGCGGCAACGTCCGGGTCACCGACAGCGGCAGCATCTACACGTCCGGCCAAGGGGGCATCGCCATCCTGGCGCAATCCATCGGCGGCGGCGGTGGCAATGCGGGCAGCGCCACCAGCGCCTCCAAAAGCCAGATCGGTCTCGGCGGCTCTATCGGGGGCGGCGGCGGCCCGGGCGGAAACGGCGGCAATGTCACCGTCTTGATCACACCCAGCTCTGCCACCACGCGGATCGTCACCACCGGCAAGGGGGCGGATGCGATTCTGGCGCAATCGGTGGGTGGCGGCGGCGGCAATGGCTCGTCCGGCTCCAGCTCCGCGGATGGCTCCGGCACCAATGGGGTGAGCCTCTCGGTGGCGCTCGGTGGCAGCGGCGGATCTGGTGGGGTCGGTGGGAACGTCTTGGTCGCCAACGGGAGCGCATCGCAGGCCGGTGCCACCGTCTACACCACCGGCACCATGTCCAACGGCATCCTCGCCCAATCCATCGGCGGCGGCGGCGGCAAGGGCGGCGCGTCGTCGTCCACCTCCAGCGGCGGCGGCATCACGTCTTTGTCGGCGTCCATCGGCGGCAGCGGCGGCCGGGGCAGCTCGGGCGGAACGGCCGGCGTCTATAACTTCGGCCTCGTCAAGACGATCGGAGATCATTCCGACGCCATCATCGCCCAGTCCATCGGCGGCGGCGGCGGCAATGGCGCGGTGTCAAGCAGCCTCGCCACGGATACCAAGAGCACGGTCAATATCGCGGCCACCCTCGGCGGCAGCGGTGGCTATGGTGGCGTGGGGGGAAATGTGTCGGTGCTCAATGCCGGCACCCTCGCCACCACTGGCGGGTTTAGCATCGCCATCGTGGCGCAGTCCGTGGGCGGCGGCGGCGGCAGCGCCGCGGCCACCAACGAAACCGCCAAGGGCGGCCAGGCCTCCATCAGCCTCGGCCTGGCGGGCAGCGGCGGCAGCGGCAATAGCGGCGGCCAGGTCCAGGTCACCAATTCCGGCACCATCGTCACCTCGGGCGCCAGCGGCACCGCCATCCTGGCGCAATCCATCGGCGGCGGCGGCGGCAATGCCGGCAGTTCCACCAACAGCTCCAACGCCAAGATCGGCGTCGGCGCGGCCTTTGGCGGCAACGGCGGCGGCGGCGGGAATGGCGGCGCGGTGCAGGTCCAGAACACCGGCAGCATCGGCACGGGGGGCGAGATGGCCGATGCCATCCTGGTGCAGTCCATCGGCGGCGGTGGCGGCGCCGGCGGGGCCGGATCCGGCAAAGCGGACGGCTCCGGCGGTGACGGTGTCAGCCTCGAGGTCGCCGTGGGCGGCGGCGGCGGCTCCGCCGGCAGTGGCGGCAATGTGACGGTCACCAACGGCACGTCCAATAGCGCGGCGGTGATCTCCACCACCGGCAAGAATGCCGCAGGCATCGTGGCGCAATCCATCGGTGGCGGCGGCGGCAAAGGCGGCGCGTCCACCTCCTCATCCGGCGGCACGGGCGTCGCCTCACTCTCCGCCTCCATCGGCGGCAAGGGCGGCGCCGGCGGCGAGGCAGGTGCGGTCCAGGTGGACAATTTCAGCACCATTTCCACGTCCGGTTCGCATTCCATCGGCATCATCGCCCAAGCCATCGGCGGCGGCGGCGGCAATGCCAGCGTCTCCAGCAGCACCGCCGCGGACCAGAAAGCGGATGCCAACGTGTCCGCGACCCTCGGCGGCTCCGGCGGAAGCGGCGGCCAGGGGGGCCAGGTCACCGTCAAGAACCAGGGGGCGATCGTCACCCAGGGGGAAGCGGCCATCGGCATCCTCGCCCAGTCCATCGGCGGCGGCGGCGGCAATGCGGCGGCCAGCAGCGAAGCGGGCAAGGGCGGCAAGGTGAGCGTGTCCCTGGGCCTGGGTGGCTCGGGCGGCAGCGGCAATTCCGGTGGCCCGGTGAATGTGGAGGCCGTGGGCAGCATTGCCACCAGCGGGGCCAATGCCATCGGCATCGTGGCGCAGTCCATCGGCGGCGGCGGCGGCAATGGCGGCAGTTCCAACAATGCCGCGACGGCGAAGATCGCCGTGGGCGCCTCCATCGGCGGGGGCGGCGGCTCCGGCGGCAATGGCGGGCCGGTCTCCCTGCAATTGGTCGGCAATACCCCCGGCACCAGCATCGTCACCACCGGACGCGGGGCGGATGCGGTGCTGGCCCAGTCCATCGGCGGTGGCGGCGGCAACGCCTCCAGCGGCAGCGGCAAGGCCGATGGCGCCGGCGGCGACGGCGTCAGCCTCGACGTGGCCGTGGGCGGCGGCGGTGGATCCGGCGGCTTCGGCGGCCAGGTGAACGTGAACAATACCGGCGGCACCGGCGTCGCCATCCACACCACCGGCGCCGATGCCAATGGCATCGTGGCGCAATCCATCGGCGGCGGTGGCGGGCGCGGCGGCGCCTCGACCTCGTCGTCGGGCGGCACGGGCGTGGCGTCCTTGTCCGCGTCCATCGGCGGGGCTGGCGGCACCGGCTCCAGCGCCGACACGGTGACGGTCAATTCGGCGGGGCAGATCGTCACCGAAGGCAATCATGCCAGCGGCATCATCGCCCAATCCATCGGCGGCGGCGGCGGCAATGCGGCGGTGTCCTCCAGCCTGACCGACGGCGCCAAGAGCGACGTGAACCTGTCGGCCACCCTGGGCGGCAGCGGCGGCGGGGGCGGCCAGGGTGCGCAGGTTCAGGTGACGGACAGCGGCGTCATCTCCACCAGCGGCGCCTTCGGCATGGGCATTATCGCCCAGTCCATCGGCGGTGGGGGCGGCAATGCGGACGTGGCGGGCGCCACCGGCACCGGTGGCAAGGCCAGCCTCGCCTTCGCGCTGGGCGGCGCAGGTGGACAGGGCAATAACGGCGGCCGAGTCTCCGTGGACCTGGCCGGTTCGATCTACACCGCCGGCCAGGGCGCCACTGCCATTCTGGCCCAGTCCATCGGCGGCGGCGGCGGCAATGCCGGGAGCGCCACCAGCGCCACCACCAGCAAGATTTCGCTGGGGGCCGCGATGGGGACGTCCGGCGGATATGGCGGCACCGGCGGCACGGTGACCGTGGGCCTGGGATCTTCGACCCCGGGCAAGATCATCACCACCGGCGACGCGGCGGATGGCGTCCTCGCCCAGTCCATCGGCGGTGGCGGCGGCAGCGGCGGCTCCGGCAGCGGCAAAGCGGATGGCGCCGGCGGTTCCGGCGTGGCGCTGAACGCGGCCCTTGGCGGCTCCGGCGGCACCGGCGGCACGGGCGGCACGGTCCAGGTCAGCAACGGCGGCAACGGCAGCGCCGGATTGGCCATCACCACCTCTGGGGTCGCGGCCAACGGCATCGTCGCCCAATCCATCGGCGGCGGCGGCGGCAAGAGCGGCACCACGTCCTCCGCCACCGGCGGCGGCAGCACCGTTTCCTTGGCGGCGACGCTGGGGGGCAACGGCGGGGCCGGCAATTACGGTGGGTCGGTGACGGTCATCAATGCCAACACCATCCTCGCCAAGGGGGACCATGCGGACGGCGTGCTGGCCCAGTCCATCGGCGGCGGCGGCGGCAGCGCTTTGGTGTCCAGCAGCCTGGCAAAGGATCAGAAAACCGACGTCGCGTTGTCCGCCACTTTGGGCGGGACCGGAGGCGTCGGCAGCGGCGGCGGCCTGGTGAACGTCACCAATTCGGGCACCATCGTCACCCAAGGGGCCTTCGGCGCCGGCATCGTTGCCCAATCCATCGGCGGCGGCGGCGGCAATGCCGCCTTGAGCGGTGCCACCGGCAGCGGCGGGACCGCCACCGTGGCCTTTGCCATGGGCGGCACCGGCGGTAGCGGGTCGGACGGCGGCCAAGTGCAGGTCACCAACTCCGGCAGCATCGCCACCTCCGGGCGCGGCGCCAGCGCCATCCTCGCCCAATCGGTGGGCGGCGGCGGTGGCACCGGCGGCGCCGCGAACAATGCCGCCAGCGGGACCCTGAGCCTCGGCGCCTCGCTCACCGGCACCGGGGGCGGCGGGGGCCAGGGCCAGCAGGTCACCGTCACCAGCACCGGTGGCGGCAGCCTGTCCACCAGTGGCGCCGTGGCGGATGCCATCGTGGCGCAATCCATCGGCGGCAGCGGCGGTGTGGGCGGGTCCGGCACCGATCAGGTGGATGGCAGCGCCGGCGGCATCCTGTCGCTGAAACTGGCGGTGGGCGGCGGCTCGTCCACTTCCCAGGGTCCGCAGGGCAATGGCGGCGCGGTGACGGTGAGCATCGGCTCGGCCGCGACCGCCGGAACCAGCATTTCCACCTCTGGGGCTGACTCCGCCGGCATTCTGGCGCAGTCCATCGGCGGTGGCGGCGGCAAGGGGACGCTGGGCTCCTCCAGTGCCAGCAGCGGCGCCACGGCGACCCTGGCGGCGGTGCTGGGCGGCACGCAGAATAATGGCGGCAGCGGCGGCACCGTCAGTGCCCAGGTCAACGGGACGATCGGCACCTCCGGGGCCGGCTCGGACGGCATCCTGCTGCAATCCATCGGCGCCGGCGGCGGCACGGCGGTGCTGTCCAACAGCACCACCGGCGCGGCCACCACCACGCTCATCGCCAGCCTTGGTGCCTTCGGGCACGATGCGGGCGACGGCGGTCCGGTCAGCCTGACCCAGCAGGGCAGCATCGTCACCACCGGCGCGTTCGCCAATGGCGTCGTGGCGCAATCCATCGGCGCCGGCGGTGGCAAGGTTTCCACGCTCGGCGCGCAGACCGCCGGCGGGATCACGGGCACGGTCACCCTGGGGGCCGGCGCCAGCGCGCAAGACCCCGGCGCCACTCCGTTCGGCAGTGTTGGTGGGCCCATAACCCTCGCGATCGCCGGCAATATCCTCACCTCCGGCGCGAATTCCGTGGGCCTGCTCGCCCAATCCATCGGCGGTGGCGGCGGCATTGCGGAGACCAGTTCCGGCACCTCCGGCGCAACGCTGGCGGTGACCCTCGGCGGGTCCACCTCGAATGCCGGCGGCGGCACCGTTCAGGCCAGCGTCGCGTCCGGTGCGGCGATCCAGACCCAGGGCACCAACGCCCACGGCGTGCTGCTGCAGTCCATCGGCGGCGGCGGCGGCATCGCCGGCAGCTCGGCCAGCGACACCGTCTCCAGCGTGACCTTGAACAGCGGTCAGGGCTACAGCAATGGCGGCGGCGCGGTGTCCTTCACCCTGGGTGGCTCCATTCTCACCACCGGCGCGGGGGCCAGTGGCATCCTGGCGCAATCCATCGGCGGCGGCGGCGGCATCGCCGGCAATGCGGCCACGGTGACCTTCTCGCCCACAGCGAACGCCATCGGCAGCGCGGGGGGCGCTGGCAGCGGCGGCGGCGGCGGCAACGACGGCGGCGCCGTGACCATCCAGGTGAACGGCACCGTGCGCACCACCGGCGCCAACAGCGCAGCGGTCAACGCCCAATCCATCGGCGGCGGGGGCGGCATCATCCAACAAGGTGCCACCGCGGTGATCGGGTCGAGCGGTCAGGGCAAAGCCGGCGCGGTCTCGGTGACCGTGGCCGGCGCAGCCATTGCCGAGGGCGCAAATTCCGTCGGTGTCTTCGCCACCAGCAGCGGCTGGGTGGGCGCCGGAAACATCGCCGTGGCGCTGAACAGCGGCGCCACCGTCGCGGGCGGCTCCGGCACCGGCGCGGGCATCATGCTCTCCGGCGGGGCGGACAACACCATCACCATCGCCAATGGGGCGACCGTCAGTGCGCTGAGCGGCATGGCCATCCAGACCGGGAGCGGGATCGCTGTGGATCCCGCCAACACCAGCGTCACCAATGCGGGCAAGGTGGTGGGCAATGTGATCCTGGGCGGCGCCACCAACCTGTTCACCAATGCCGCCGGCGGCGTGTTCGACAGCGGCAAGGTGGTCAATCTGGGCAATGGCGTGCTGGTGAACTTCGGCAAGCTGGATCCGGGCGGGGCGGGCACCATCGCCACCACCAATCTGACGGGTGCGCTAACCTCGTCCGGCGTGCTGGCCTTCGACCTGGACGCCAAGCGCAAGGCGTCCGACGTGCTGAACGTGTCCGGGGCGGCGAGCATCGACGGCACCGTCAAAGCGAACGTGCTGAGCATCGCCCCCAACGTCAGCTTTTCAGTGCTGAATGCAGGGTCCATCACCAGCAACACCGCCACGGTGAAAGACGATTCCATCGTCTATCAATGGCTCGCCTCCACGTCCGGCGGCACCATCACCCTGAGCCCGACGGCCAATTTCACCCCGGCCGGCGTGGCTTTGTCCAACAATGCCAAGGCGTTGGCGCAGCACTTCCAGCAGATGTGGAATGTGGGTGGCAATGACACCAGCAATGCGCTGTTCAATTCGTTCCTGACCGCCTCCAATGGCGCGAAATATCAGCAGACGCTCACCAGCCTGTCGCCGGAGCTGGTGGCGGCCCCGGCCGCGAACCGGACCCACGAGAGCCGGGGTGTGCTGAACCGCACCATGAGCTGCCCCGTGTTCGTGGCCGACAGCACGCAGCTGAACGAGGACCAGTGCACCTGGACCCGCCTGATCCTGGGCCGCACCACGGAAACCTCCACGGCCCAGGCCCAAGGCTTCACCGAGGACAGCCTGACCATGCAGGGCGGTGCGCAGGTGGACCTGGGGCACAATTGGTTCGGTGCCCTCTCCGCGGCCTATACCCAGGGGTGGCTGAACGGCTCCGGCAACTCCACCAGCAGCTCCAGCAACGGCGGCGACGTCAGCGCCGCCCTGAAGTATCAGGTCGGCCCCTGGCTGTTCGCCGGCGCGCTGGATCTGGGCTGGGTGCAGTCCAATAGCCAGCGCTACATCGAAGGCGCGCTGACCTCGCCGCAGAGCATCTCCAACGTGTTCAATGCCACCGGCCGGCTCCGCGTGGCCTATGAGATCCCGTTCCAGACCTGGTATCTGCGGCCGTATGCGGACTTCGACGTGGCCTATGTGAACGCCCCCGGATATACGGAAAGCGGCACCTCGGGCACCGAGCTGAAGATCCAGGGGGCGAGCCAGACCACCTTCATCTTCACGCCGACCCTGGAAATCGGCGGGCGCGTGGATATGGGCGACGGCCTCGTGCTGCGGCCCTATGCCAGCACCGGCGTCTCCATCGCCTCCAACGACACCTGGGTGAGCACCGCCAGCATCCTGGGCGCCCCCACCGGCGCCGGCACCTTCGATACGGTGACGGTGATGCCGGGCATCGTGGGCAATCTCGACTTCGGTCTGCAGGCAGTGCTGAACCGGAAATGGGAGTTCAAGCTGGAATACGGACTGAGCGCGGCGGATAATTTCCTGTCGCAGACTGGCATGGCGCGCGTCGCCGTGCATTTCTGAGGATGTCTGACTGGATGATGCCGGCCCGCTGATGCACGATTCCTCCCCTTTGGATCTCCCCCCCGATGCCCCACCGCCGGAGGCACCGGCGGTCGCCCTGTCCACCGAACTGACCTGCTCGCGGGGCTTTGCCCGCTGGCTGGAACTGCACGACACCAGCCTCGCCTTCTCGTCCTACCAGACCGGGCAAGTGTTCCTGATCGGGCGCACGCCCGAGGGCAATGTGTCGTTCCACCAGCGCGACTTCGTGCGGGCCATGGGGCTGTGGTACGAGCCGGGCCGATTGTTCCTGGCTTCGCTGCTCCAGGTGTGGCGGCTGGAGAACATCCTGGCCGGCCATGAGCGGGCCAACGGGTATTTCGATCGCCTGTTCATTCCCCGGGTGGCCCGCATCACCGGCGATGTGGACGCCCACGAACTGGCGGTGGACGGCACCGGGCGGGTGGTGTTCGTCAACACCAAGTTCTCCTGCCTGGCCACCTTCAGCCTGGTGCATTCCTTCCAGCCGCTCTGGAAGCCGAAATTCATCTCCAAGCTGGCCGCGGAAGACCGTTGCCACCTCAATGGCCTGTGCATGGATGGCGGGCGCCCGCGCTTTGTCACCGCCGTGAGCCGCACGGATGTGGTGGACGGCTGGCGCGAGCATCGCACCGGGGGCGGCGTCGTCATCGCGGTGGAGGACGACGCCATCATCGCCGAGGGGCTCTCCATGCCTCACTCCCCCCGCATGTATAACGGCCAGCTCTATGTGCTGGATTCCGGTCGCGGTGCCCTGGTCCGCATCGATCCGGCCAGCGGCGCCCGGGAGGATGTCGCCTTCTGCCCCGGCTTCCTGCGCGGCCTGGCGCTGCACAATGGCCATGCCATCGTCACGCTCTCGCTGCCGCGCTACATGAATTTCAAGGGACTGCCGCTGGACGAGGAAATCGCCCGTCGCGGCGGCGAGCCGTGGTGCGGGGTGCAGATCATCCATCTGGCCACCGGCGACGTGGTGGAGTGGATCCGCCTGGAAGGCGCGATCCGCGAGCTGTTCGACGTGGTGGTCATGCCGGGCATGGCGTGCCCCATGGCGGCCCCGCTCCAGGGCGGGGACCTGGCGACGCTCATCACCTACGAGGCGCCGGCCCGATCCTTGGACGAGCCGGGCTGGTTCTAGAGCGTTTTCACCGGTTCGAAGAAACGGGGACATTCTCTAGCGGGAGCCCTCGCACCTGCCTCTGGGGGGATCGAAGATGGATGCACCGGTTCTTGTGGTCGGCGCCGGTCCCGTCGGGCTCACGCTGGCGGCCGAACTGGCCCGCCATGGGGTGACGGCGCGCATCATCGACACGCTCTCCATGCCGTCGGTCTTCTGTCGCGCCATCGGCGTCACGCCGCGCTCGCTCGAAATGTTCGAGGACATGGGCGTGGTGCGCGAGATGATCGATGCGGGCCTCTGGCTGGATGGCGTGCGGATGCTGCTGCCGGGACAGCCGCCGCGGGACCTGAGGCGCGACCTGTCCGATCTGCCCTATGCCGCGCTGGGGGTGCCCCAATATGAGACCGAGCGGGTGCTGACCGCTCATCTCGCCCGGTTCGGCGTCACGCCCGAGCGGGGCGTGGCCCTGGTGTCGCTGACCGAGGACGCAGGCGCGGTGACGGTCGTGCTCGAGGGTCCGCAGGGGCGGGAGACGCTGTCGCCCCGCTTCGTCATCGGATGCGACGGGGCGCATAGCGCGGTGCGCAAGGCCATGGGCATCGCCTTCGACGGCGAGGCCTGGCCGTTCGCTTTCATGCTGGGGGATGTGTCCATCGCCTGGGAGGCACCGCGCGGACTGGCGGTGTTCGCGGTGCAGCCGATGGAGGATGCGCCCCCCGATCTCTTCGTGGCGGTGCCCCTGCCCGAACGGGGCCGCTATCGGGTCTCGGCCATGGCGCCGGCGCACTTGGCGGCGCCCGGTCACGGCACGACGGACCACGGCATCCAGGACGACGGGGCGGGCGCCCGCCTGTCCGACCTGCAGGCGGTGGCCGACCGGCTGCTGCCGGAGCGGGCGACGCTCAGCGACATGCGCTGGTCCTCCATCTTCCGGATTTCCATGCGGCTGGCGGCGCGCTACCGGGACGGCGCCGTGTTCATTGCCGGCGATGCCTGCCACATCCACCCGCCCACCGGCGGGCAGGGCATGAACACCGGCATGGCGGACGCCTACAATCTGGCCTGGAAGCTGGCACGCGTGGTGAAGGGGGAGGCGGATCCGCGCCTGCTCGACAGCTATGAGGCCGAGCGGCGTCCGGTTGCTGCGGCAGTGATCGCACGCACCACCGAGGAGAGCCTGAACTTCGGCAAGCGGGGCGCCGGAGATCGCCTCGCCGATACCCAGATCCTTGTGAGCTATCGGGGCGGGCCGCTCTCGCCCCCATCCGAGGGCCCGCTGGCCGCCGGCGACCGGATGCCGGACGTTCAGGGCCTGCGGCGGCACGGGCTTGGCTTCGCGTTGCGGCTGTTCGACGTGCTCAAGGGACCACAGTTCGTGCTGCTGGTGCCGATGGGCGCGGACGTGACCGCACTCGAAGACCTGGCGGGCGCGCTGGATCGGCGCTGGCCGCGGCAGGTGCGCCTGGTGGCGGTGGCGCCGGATGGGCCGATGCCGGAGGCTGCGCCCGGCGTCGAGGTGCTGCTCGACGCGGGCGGCGACTTTGCCCGCACGTTCGGCACCGCGCAGGCCTGGCTGGTGCGGCCGGACAAGGTTGTGGGCTGGTGCGGCCCAGCGGACACGGCGGCGGCCGCCGTGCCGCGTTATCTGGCGGAGGTCATCGGTCTGACGTGAGTGGCCGGCCGCCAGCGGCATTGCCATCCACGCAGTGCGCCTTCAGAGGACCGGTCCCAGCATGGCGATGCCATTGTTCCAGAGCTGTCGGCGCCGGCTGTAGGCTTCCACCTGTGCCCGCATCACCGGCGTGGCGGCATCGATGAACACCTGCTGGCGGGAGCGGACTTCGCGGGTAAAGGCCGGGTCATGCAGGAGGATGTTGTTCTCCGCATTCAGCTCGAAGCTCCGGCGATCAATGTTGGCAGAGCCGATCAGGGTCACTTCGCCGTCGAGGGTGAGGGTCTTGGCGTGGAGGAGGCCGCCGACATATTCGCGAATCTCGACCCCCGCCTCCAGCAAGTCAGAATAATAGCTGCGGCTGGCGGCGGCCACGATCCAGGAATCATTGTGGCGGGGGAAGACGATGGTGGTGGCCACCCCGCGCCGGGCGCTGGCGCACAGGGCGGCCTGAAGCGGCTCGTCCGGCACATAATAGGGCGTGGTGATCACCAGTTCGCGCCGGGCGGCGTTCATTAAGGCCACAAAAGTCTCAGGCATCGCCGAATAGCGCACGCCGGCGCCGGACCCGATGACCTGCGCCACAAAGCCCGGCACCGGGTCCGGCAGCGGCTCGGCCAACAACGGCGCAAGATCCTCGTCGCTCTGCGCCATCCAGTTGCTGGCGAACAGATGCTGATTCTGCCGCACCACCGGCCCTTCGAAGCGCGCCATGATGTCCACCCAGGGGGCAAAGCGGGCCTTCACCGCGAAGGCGGCGTCGGCGCAATTCTGGCTGCCGCAATAAGTGATGGCATTGTCGATCACCACGATCTTGCGGTGATTGCGCATGTCGATCCGCCCCTTGAACAGGCGCAGCAGGGGATCGCCCACCGGCAGGGCCGCGGCCAGCCGCACCCCGCTTGCCGCCATGTCGCGCCAATGGGGCGAGCGGATCAGCGCCCGCGAGCCGAGATCATCGGCCATGGCCCGGCAGACGACGCCGCGGCCAGCCGCGCGCTTCAGTGCCGCCATCACCGACCGGCCGCTTTCATCGGCCAGCCAGATGTAGAACAGCACATGCACGCTGTGCCGGGCGGCATCGATGTCGGCCACCATGGCGGCGATGGCGGATGCGGAATCCGGCAGCAATGTCGCCCGGTTGCCGGCGACCGGCGCGAAATGGTTCACCGACGCCCCCACCCGGAACAGCGGCACGTAGCGCTCGGGGACCGTCGCCTCGGCGGAGGGGCCGGCCACATCGGCGGCGGGGGGCAGGGCCTCCAGCGCCGCGCGCAGCCGCGCGATGGGCTTTCGCCCCAGATTGACCTCGCCGAACAGGATATAGGCCAGGACGCCGACCACCGGCGCCATCAGGATCACCAGCACCCAGGCAAACCGCGAGGCGGGCTCGCGGTGCGGGCGCAGCAGCGCGCGGACGATGAACACAAGCTGGAGCAGCGCATGGGCGGCGAACAGCACCCAGGCGAAGACGGCGGAATCATGCATGGGACGGTCGAACTCTCCAGGACGGCCTCCGCATTAAACCATGTTCCGTGCCCGCGCGACCGTCCGCCCACCGCAATCCGACGGCCATGCGGAGCGCCGTGTGCCGAGACGGGACGTGGTGCGTCGCACCTTTCCATTGCCCCGGTGATCGGCTGCGCCATGATGGCGACCGAACGCGGGTCATCCGACCCGGATGCCTCTTCCGGAGTCGCCCATGCCGCAGCTTCTCTCGGCCCTGTCCGCCCTGGACCCGCTCATCGCGCTCGGCGTCTTCCTCGCCACGGCGGCGACCGACGCCTGCTATGTGGCCTTTACGTCGGCTGTAGTGGCGCGCAAGCGGCTCTCCGCCGCCAACTGGTCGAGCGTCTGGTATCTGCTCTCGTCCTTCGCGGTGATCAGCTACACCGAGAACTGGGCCTATGTGGTCTTTGCGGCGGTGGGGTCCTGGGTCGGCGCCTTCGTGTCGCTGACCCTGCTGCATCGGCGCGGTGCGCACCCGGCGCCCATCGGCTCCTCGCCGCCGGAGGAGCGGTGACGCCGGGAGGCGCCGCCGCCCCTTGCCCGATCAGAACCGGTTCAGCGGCAGGATCACGATTTCCGCAATCTGCACGTGGGGCGGCTGGTCGAGGGCGAACAGGATGCTGCGGGCCACGTCCTCGGGCTCCAGCGCCATGCGGAACTGCTCGAAATAGGCCTGCTCCTTGGCGGTGTCGCCGCGATAGCGCGTCTTGATGATGCCGGTGCGGGCCAGCCCCGGCAGGATCTCCGTCACCCGGATGGCGGTCTCGGCCAATTCTCCCCGCAGCGTCTGGGTGAACATGCGCACCCCGGCCTTGCTGGTGGAGTATGCCGTCATGTCCGGCACCAGCCGCACCGCATTGATCGAGGACACATTGACGATGTGGCCCGCATCCCGCGCCACCATCTGGGGCAGCACCGCGCGGGTCATGCGCAATGTGCCGATGAGATTGGTCTGGATGATCGCGGTCCAGTCGTCCGGCGACCCCTGGTCGAACCGGGTGCGCCCGCCAATGTCGTGGCCGGCATTGTTGATGAGAATGTCCACCGGCCCGAAGGCCGCCGGCACCTGATCCAGGATGCGGTCCACGGCGGCATGGTCGGTGGTGTCCAGGGTGACGGCGTGCGCGGCGCTGCCGAGCTCGGCGGCGAGGCTGGCGAGACCCTCGGCATCGCGATCCACCAGCACCACCCGGCGGCCAGAGGCCACCGCACCGCGGGCGATCGCCCGGCCCAGGCCGCCGGCGGCCCCTGTGAGAAGTATCGTTCCGCTCTGTTCTTCGGCCATGATGATCCTCCCTGCGCTCTGTAGACATGACGGCGCATTCGTCGGAACACTGACAGATGGCCTGGACTGTGTCCGCCCCCGCCCGTGTGCTAACTGATATTCCGGAATGCGTGGGGCCGGTCACGGCGGGCCGCCTCGGTTCCCCTTCCAACACAGGGTCCATCATGGACTTCAAGCAGCTCAAGGCGTTTGCCACTTTGGCGGAATTCGGCTCCTTCTCGCGTGCCGCCGCGGTGCTGTCCGTGGCGCAGCCGGTGCTCAGCCGCCAGATCAAGACCCTGGAGCAGGAACTCGGCATCGAATTGTTCTATCGCAACGGCCGCGGCATCGTGCTGACCGAAGCGGGCAAGCTGCTGCACGGCTACAGCGGCGGCGTCCTGGACACGGTGGCGCGGGCCACCAGCGAGGTGATGGCGCTGCGCGCCTCGCCGCGCGGCACCATCGCCATCGGCATGCCGCCCTCGGTGGGCGCCGTGCTCACCGTGCCCCTGGTCCAGACCTTCCGGGCTGAGTTTCCGCTCATCTCCATGCGGGTGGTGGAGGGGTTCAGCGGGCATTTGCTGGAGTGGCTCGCCACCGGCAAGATCGATGTGGCGGTGCTCTACAACGCGCCGCGCACCAGCAATCTGCGCGCCGAGCCGCTGCTGCAGGAGGAACTACTGCTGCTGGGGGCGGTGTCTGATCCGGCCGGCCTGCCGGACGAACCGGTGCCAGCGCGGCGGCTGCCCGAGCTGCCCATGATCATTCCCTCCCGCCCGCACGGCCTGCGCCTGGTGGTGGATGCCCTGCTGGGCGAGGCGGCCATCGACATGAACGTCATCCTGGAGGTGGACGCCATGCCCTCCACGCTCGGGTTGGTGGAGGCGGGGGTGGGGTATACGCTGTTGTCCTACGGCCCGGCGCGCCACCTGATCGAGGCCGGGCGGCTGAAAAGCTGGTCGATCGTTGATCCCATGCTCACCCGCCAGCTCATCCTCGCCACCTCCAGCCAGCGCCCCACCACCTCGGCGACCCGGTCGCTGGCGGCCATGGTGCGGCTGCAGGTGCATGATCTTGTGCGGCGCGGTCTGTGGTCGTCGTCTGATCGCGTCTAATCTGCTGCGTTGCAGCGTAAACGGCGCAATGAGAAAGCTGTTATACTGTTCTCGACTATGACGCCCGCCCTCAGGTTGGGATAGCGTGCTCCCATAATGAAACGCCGCAAGGACATTGCGGGTCAGGGAGCGTCATGGCGGGAGAGCTTGTCGGTTTCGTCGGTCTGGGCCGCATGGGCGGCGCCATGGCTGCGCGCCTTCTCGATGCGGGCTATGAGCTGTGCATCTTCGATACCCAGGCGGCGGCGACCGCGCCGCTGGTGGCCCGCGGCGCGGTGCTCGCCACGTCCCCCGGCGAAGTGGCGGCCACGGCGGAGACCGTGCTGCTCTCCCTGCCGACGCCGGACATCGTCCGGTCCGTCACCCTCGGGGACAACGGCCTGCTGCGGGGCAACCGCATCCGTACGGTCATTGATCTGTCCACCACCGGGCCGGGCACGGCGCTGAAGGTGGCGGAGGGCCTCGGCGTCCGCGAGATCGCGCTGATCGACGCGCCGGTCTCCGGCGGCATCGTCGGCGCCAAGGGCGGCACTCTGGCGGTGATGGTCTCAGGGCCGAAGGCTGTCTATGAGACCACCGCCGAGCCATTGCTGAAGCATTTCGGCAAGCTGTTCTACACCGGGGAAAAGAACGGCCTCGCCCAGACCGCGAAACTGGTGAACAACCTGCTGGCCGCGGCCGCTCTGGTGATCTCCTCCGAAGGCATGGCCATGGGGGTGAAGGCGGGGCTGGATCCGAAGATCCTGCTGGACATCATCAATGTGAGTTCGGGCCGCAACAGCGCCACCCAGGACAAGTTTCCCCGCTCGGTGCTGCCCGGCACCTTCGACTTCGGCTTCGCCACCGGCCTGTCCTACAAGGATGTGCGGCTGTGCCTGGATGAAGCAGAGGCCATGGGCATTCCCATGATCATGGGCGCCGTGGTGCGGCAGATCCTGGCGCTGACCCAGGCCAAATATGGCGCCGAGTCCGATTTCACCTCCATCGCGAAGCTGTCCGAGGAATGGGCCGGGGTCCAGATCCGCGGTTGATTGCATCCTGCGGCGCGCGCAACGGAAGACAGGCCATGGCCAACACCCGATCGGCGGACCCGACACCCCCGTCCCAGGCGCGCGTCATGGCGCGGCAGGCGCGCGCCTGCGATCTGGCCGCGCTGTCCGGCGCCGCCCGCGACAAGCTGAAGGTGTGCCTGATCGACTTCCTGTCCTGCGCCTTCGAGGCGCGCGATCTGCCGTGGAGCCGGCAGGCGCTGGCGGTGGCGGCGCGGGTGGGGCAGGGGGCGACCATCGTCGGCTCCGATGTGGTCGCGCCCCCCGGCGATGCGGCCTTCGCCAACGCCACCTTGGGCCACGGCCTGGTGCGCGAGGACATGCATGCGGGCAGCATCGGCCATCATGGCGTGGTGATCTGGCCGGTGCTGCTGGCGCTGGCGCAGCAGAAGACGGTCTCCGGCGCGGCGCTGCTGGCGGCGGCGGCGGTGGGCTATGAAGTGGGCGGGCGGCTGGGACGGGCGCTGGTCACCGCCGATCTGGCGCGCCTCTATCGCCCCACCGGCATTCTGGGGCCGATGGCGGGTGCCGTGGCCGGCAGCCATCTGCTGGGCCTCGGCGAGGACGAGATGGTGTCGGCGCTGGCGCTGGGCGCCAATTGCGCGGCGGGCCTGAACCAATGGCCCCAGGAGGGGGCCAGCGACATGTATTTCCACCCCGGATTTGCCGCCCGCAACGCCATCAGCGCGGTGGGACTGGCGGCCGCGGGGGCCTATGGCTCGCAGCTTGTGCTGGAAGGAGAGGCGGGGGTGTTCGCCGCTTTCACCCGCCGCGCGGCGCCGGGGGCGATCCCCTTGTTTCCCAACGGCCAGGAAGAGATCCTGGCGGTCTACAACAAGCCGGTGCCGGCCTGCAATTTTGCCCAGACCGCCTGCCAGGCTGCGGTGCAGGTGGCCAAGGATATCGACCGCGGCGAGGCGATCGCCTCCATCTGCGTGCATTTGCCGGAGGCGGCCATGCGCTATCCCGGCTGCGATTTCGCCGGGCCGTTCGAGCGGGCGCTGCAGGCCAAGATGAGCATCCAGTATGGCGTCGCCGCCGCTTTGGTGCGCGGCGTGGTGGAGGAAGACAATTACCGGGTGCTGGACGTGCCCGCCGTCATGCGCCTTGTGGGTCTCATCCAGCTCAAGCGGGACGGCGAGTTCACCGCGGCGTTTCCGCGGGCCCAGGGGGCCGAGGTGGTGGTGAAGCTGGCCAATGGCGCCACGGTCAGCCGGCGCATTGGCGATGTGATCGCCGCCACCGAATCCGAGATCCGCCAGCGCTTCCGGGTCGCGGCGGGCGCCGTGCTCGGCGCGGAGCGGGCCGACCAGATCGAGGAACTCATCGACGGCCTGGAGCGCGAGCGCAATGCCGGCCGCCTGATGATGCTGTGCGCCGCGGCGCGCCGCGAGGGGCCGCGTCCAAGCAAGGCGCGGGCGCATCAGGAGGTGCCGACGGCGTCCTGAACGGGTCGGCGCCCCATACCAGACCACAGGTCCGCAACGGGCAGCAAGCCCGTGCCAAAAATCGGGAGGGAGAGTGCCATGGAGAAGGTGCCGTCCGGCGCTGTGCGCGAGGGCGTGAGGATGCGTCGATGATGCCGCAACTCATTGAGAATGTGCTTCAGGCGCTGGTCGCCGGCATCCTCGCAGGGGCCATCTACGGGCTGATGTGCGTGGGGCTGGGGCTGATCTTCGGGGTCATGCGCGTCATCAATTTCGCCCAGGGCGATTTCATGATGCTGGGCATGTATGCCGCTTATTATCTGTTCCTCAGCTTCGGCATCCAGACCCTGTTCGGCAGCATCATCGGGCCCTACGTGGCGATGGTGCTCTCCGCCGGTCTGCTGTTCCTGTTCGGCTACTTCATCCACATGCTGCTGATCTCCCGCGTCACCGGGCAGCGCTCCCTGCAACTGGATGGCGACGGTCATTTCGCTCAGCTCATCCTGACCCTCGGCATCGCCTTGGTGCTACAGAATGGCGGGCTGGTGGTGTTCGGCTCGGTGCTGGCCTCCATCCGCACGCCGCTGTCCTCCAGCGCCTGGGAGATCGGCCCGGTCTGGGGCGATGCGCTGTCCATCTTCGTCAACAAGTCGCGCGGCATCGCCGCCATCATCTCGGTGGCCGCGATGGTGGGCCTGTGGCTGCTGATCGCCCGCACGCGCCTCGGCAAGGCGCTGCGCGCCTCCGCCGACAATCCGGTGGCCGCCACCTACATGGGCATCAATATCGATCGCTCCTATCGCATGGCCTTCGGGCTCGGCTCGGCGGTCACCGCCATGGCCGGCGCCTTGCTCGCCACCAACTATCCGTTCCACCCCTATATCGGCATCGATTATGTGATCGTCATGTATGCCGGCGTGGTGCTGGGCGGCATGGGCAGCATCACCGGCGCCTTCTGGGGCGGCATGACCATCGGCCTGGTGCAGCAATTGTCCACGCTGGTGCTGCCCACCCAACTGCAGAACGCCGCCATCTTTGCTGTGTTCCTGCTCATCATCTTCCTGCGCCCGCAGGGCTTCTTCGGCCGCATGGTGGAGCGCACGTGATGGTGAACTTGCGCAGCCTCGCGCCCATCCTCATCGCTGCCGCACTCTATGCGGTGCTGTCCCTGTCGGTGACCAATTCCTATTACCAGCTGACCCTGACGCTGGTGCTCGTCTGGGCGAGCTTCGGGCTCTCCTGGAACATCCTGTCCGGCTATACCGGGCTGGTCTCGTTCGGCCATGCGGCCTTCTTCGGGTTGGGGGCCTATGCCACCGCGCTGGGGCAGATCTATTTCGATCTGTCGCCCTGGGTGCTGATCCCCATTTCGGCGGTGATCGGTGGGGTGGCCGGCCTGCTGGTGGGCTTCCCCACCTTCCGGCTGCGGGGGCATTACTTCGCCCTCGCCATGCTCGCCTACCCGCTGGCGCTGCTCTATATCTTCGAATGGCTCGGCTATCAGGAACTGACCCTGCCCATCAAGCGGGAGACGCCGTTCGCCTACATGCAATTCTCCGATCCGCGCCTCTACACGATGGTGGCGCTGGTCATGCTGCTGGTGATCGTGTTCATCACCCGCGCCATCGAGGGCTCGCGCTTCGGCATGGCGCTGCTCGCCATCAAGCAGAATGAGGCGGCGGCGGAGGCGGCGGGCATCAACACGCTGGCCTGGAAGCTGCGCTCCATCGCCGTGTCGGGGGCCATCGCCGGGGCGGTGGGGGCCTTCTATGCGGTGGTGCTGCTGGTGGTCACGCCGCCCTCGGTGTTCGGCATGCTGGTGTCGGCGCAGGCGCTCACCGTGTCCATGTTCGGCGGCATCGGCACCGTGTGGGGGCCGCTCATCGGCGCCGCGGTGCTGATCCCGGTGTCGGAGGTGCTGCACGCGGAACTGGGCGCCCGCATTCCCGGCATCCAGGGGGTCATCTTCGGGCTGGCCATCATCACGGTGATCCTGATGGCGCCGGAGGGGGTCTATTGGAAGGTGCGTGACGCGTGGCTGAAGCGCCGCGCCCCGGCGCGGGTGCCGGAGCCGGACGTACCGCTGCGCCCCGAGCATGTGGTGCCGTTCCAGCCGGCGCCCGCGCGCCAGCGGCGGCCGGTGGCCGGTCCCGTGCTGCTGTCGGTGCGCGGTCTGTCGCGGCGCTTCGGCGGGCTCAAAGCGGTGCAGGATGTCAGCTTCGACGTCCATGAGGGCACGATCCTCGGCATCATCGGCCCCA
Source organism: Azorhizobium sp. (assembly GCA_965227945.1). Taxonomy (GTDB): domain Bacteria; phylum Pseudomonadota; class Alphaproteobacteria; order Rhizobiales; family Xanthobacteraceae; genus Azorhizobium. Next base: position 3,488,556 of record CBDDGQ010000006.1, read on the forward strand.
ATGGCGCCGGCAAGACCACCTTGTTCAACTTGCTGAACGGCTTCCTCACCCCCGATACCGGCGAAGTGCTGATGGACGGCAAGAACATGGTGGGGCGCCGCCCGCACGAATTGTGCGCGGCGGGCATGGGCCGCACCTTCCAGGTGATGCGCCCGTTCCTGCGCATGTCGGTGCGGGACAATGTGCGGGTGGGGGCTTATGTGCGCGCCGCCTCGGAGGCGGAGGCGCATCATCTGGCCGACGACGCGGTGGCCCGCGCCGGCCTCGGCGCGGTGGCCGACAAGGTGGCGGCGGAGCTGACCACCAAGGAACTGCGGCTGATGGAACTGGCCCGCGCGCTGGCCGGCAAGCCGCGGCTGCTGCTGCTGGACGAGACCCTGGCGGGCCTGGGCCATGACGAGGCCGACGAAGTGGTGGCGGTGGTGCAGCGGCTCGCCCGCGAGGGCGTCACCATCGTCATCATCGAACACACCATGCAGGCCATGGTGCGCCTGGTGGATCATTTCCTGGTGCTCGATCACGGCGCCGTCCTGGTGGATGGGGAACCGGAAGCCATCACCCGCAACCCGCAGGTCATCGAGGCCTATCTTGGCAAGAAATGGAGCGCCCATGCTCGCGCTTGATGGAGTGTGCGCCGGCTATTCGGCGGTCCCGGTCCTGAAGGACGTGTCGCTGGAGGTGCGCAGCGGCCAGTTCGTCGCCATCGTCGGGCCGAACGGCGCCGGCAAGTCGACGCTGTTCAAGACCATCTCCGGCATCGTGCAGCCGAGCGCGGGGACCATCCGCTTCGAGGGCCAGGACCTGGCCCGCATCGCCCCGTCCGACCGGCCGCATCTGGGCATCGCCCATGTGCCGGAGGGGCGGCAGGTGTTTCCCTCGCTGTCGGTGATGGAAAACCTGGAGATGGGCGCCTTCACGGCGGCGGGGCGGCGTGCCTTCAAGCGCAATCTCGATCTCATCTTCTCGCTGATGCCGGTGCTGGCGCAGCGGCGCGAGCAGTTTGCCGGGACCTTGTCCGGCGGCGAGCAGCAGATGGTGGCCATCGGCCGGGGCATCGCCTCCGCGCCCAAGCTCCTGATGCTGGACGAGCCGTCCATGGGGCTTGCCCCGGCGATCGCCGATTTCATCTTCGACAAGCTGATCGAGATCCGCCAGCAGACCCAGCTGACCATCCTGCTGGTGGAGCAGCGCGTCGCCGAAGCGCTGGAATCGGCCAATTACGGCTACGTGCTGGAAGCCGGCCACGTGGCGCTGCAAGGCAATAACGCGACCCTGCGGGCCGACGACCGCATCCGCCAGGCGTATCTGGGCATGTGACCGGGCAGTGCCACCACCAATCGAGTGAACGAGCCCGCGCAAAGCGGGCCGACGGGGAGGACGACCATGAACGACATCCTGAAGAATCTGACGCGGCGCACCTTCATCGGCGGCGCGGCGGCCACCGGACTGGCGCTGGCCTCGCGCGCCGAGGCCCAGACCACCGGGCCGGCCGGGGCGCCGGCCGAGATCAAGGTGGGGCTGATCGTGCCTTTGTCCGGCCTCTATGCCCGCCCCGGCGCGGTCATGCGCATGGGCGGCGAGATGGGGGTGGCGGACGTCAACGCCGCCGGCGGCATCAAGGCGCTCGGCGGGGCCAAACTGAAGCTGGTGCCGCTGGATTGCGGCGACACCATCGAGAAGGCCAAGAATGCCGCCCAGCGCATGGTGGCGCAGGAGCCGGATCTGGTGGCCGCCACCGGCGCCTATCTGTCCTCCTTCACCTTGGCGGCGGCCGATCGCCACGCGCTGGCGCTGGCCGCCGGAAAGCGCCTTCGGCTTGCGGTCGAGCAGCGCCTCCAGCTTGAGGAGTTTTGCCACCTCGATCACGCGCGCCCGGATGTCCGGTTTCGGCGTGCCCGCGATCTTCAGGCCGAAACCGATGTTCTCGGCGACCGTCATGTGCGGATAGAGCGCGTAGGACTGGAAGACCATGGCGACGCCCCGTTTCACCGGATCGGCCGCGGTCATGTCCTCACCGTCGATGGCGAGGGTGCCGCCGCTGATCGGCTCCAGCCCGGCAATGCAGCGCAGCAGCGTGGACTTGCCGCAGCCCGACGGCCCGACCAGCACGACGAACTCGCCGCTCGAAATGGCAAGGTCGGCGCTGCGGATGATCTCCAGGCTGCCATAGGATTTGCGAAGCTCGCGGATCTCGACCGTCGTCATCAGTTCGTCCCGTCTTCGAGCACGACCCGCATGCGGAAATCGAGATGTTCCGGCAAAGGGTTGGCCCTGTTGTGCGTTTCCAGTTCGGCGGCAGTGGGCGCGCGGCCCAGCCGCTGTTCCAGCCGACCCGTCTGCAGGGCGTGCCAGAGGTCGGCCGAAAGATCCTCGCCTTCGCGGATGGTCGCGAACTCGACCGCCAGCAGCGCTTCCAGCGTATCGAGATCACCCTGCGTCGCCGCCACCGAGGCGCGGGCGAGCACGATGCGCTCCTGCGCTGCGACAGCCTCCGGAAGGTCGGCCAGGAAGATTTCAAGCGCGGCGGACCGGTCGGCACGCAGCAGGAATTGCACGATCTCGACAGCCAGCTCGGCCGGGGCATCCTCGGCCTTCCAGGCGGCAAGATAGAGCCGCTCGGCCTCCGCGCCGTTCTCCGTGATCAGAGCCTGCTGGCGCAGCCCCAGCCAGCTTGGGTGCACCGCCGTCGAGCGTGCGAACAGGTCGCGCGCCGTTGCCACGTTCTCGCGGTCGAGCGCGGCGATGCCGAGCAACAGCTCATGCAGCCATGTCTTCCCCTGTGCTTCGGCGCTGCGCTCCAGCGCCGCGACCCAGGCGTCCGAAACCGCAAGGTCGGCGGGAACACGGGTCAGGTTGGCTGCAGAGATCTTGCCGCTTTCTGCAAGGTCGTCCCAGAGGTCGGCGGGCCGGTCGACGGAGAAATCGAGGCCTGCGGCAAGCGGCTTGCCGGTGAGTTTTTCCTGCCGGCCGCCCCAGGGCGAGCCCGCGGCAAGGCGACGATCGACCGGCATCTGCGACAGGCGCGTCAGGAACCCGTCGACTTCCGTGAGGTCGGCCTGCGGGAAGCGCCGATCCACCGCCTCCGCCGTCGCGCGTTCAGCGATCGCATAGCTCTCGCAATGGGCTGCGGCCGGATCGACCGACAGGCCGCCATAGACCTCGGTCCAGCGCGTTTCGCTTTCCGCAGCCAGCACGAAGCGCTGGTTCTGCGTCGGCGTGATGCCGGCCTGAATCTCGATGTAGTCGCCCTCGTCCTTGCGCGCGAGATAGTCCATCCAGTGCTGCCCGCCGGCCGCCGTGCCGAAATAGAAGAACTTCCGGCCCTTCAGGCCCGATGTCGCCGTCTGCGCAAGGCCGGTGCCCGTCCTGTCGAGGGCGGCAATGAACAGGCGCTTTGCATCAGGCTTGCGGAAGAAGACCGATGTCGCCCCCTTCCAGAGGCCCGGATAGGAGCCATCGAAGCGCGCCGGATCGGGAAAAGCAAAGCGCGCAAGCTCGTTGCCCGGCAGGACATGTTCGATCGCATAATCCGCAGGGCTGATGACGCGCATGCCGGCACTCGCCGGTACGGCGACATTGGTCCACCAATAGGCGTGTTTTTCCACCGGCGCGGCATTGACGATGCGCCCGTGCACATAGAGCCGGTCCTCGCCCGCCGGCAGGAAGAGATCGATCTGCCAGGTGGCCTCGACGATACGGTCGAACTCGTAGATGCGCAGCACCGGGCCGCGCTCCGTTTCGACGACGCCGGCAAAGACCGGGGCCGCGGTGAAGGGCGTATGGCCGGGGATAAGCCCGTTCCACTCGATACCGCCGGAAAACCAGGCGTTCAGCGCGGCCAGATTGGCCGGCTGGAAGACGGGATTGCGGAAGACGAGATCGCGGCCGAGCGCATAGTCGTAGAGCTGCATGATGCGCCCGCCATATTGCGGGGCGACAGCGATGCGCAGCCGGCCGTTGTCGAGCACGATCAGCGGCATGTCTGCAGGCTGCTGTGCGCGGTCGTAGTCGTCATAGACGCCGTAGGGCAGGATGGAATCCTTGCCCCAGTCGAAGGCGTCGGCGCTTTCTTCCGCGGTAAGGCCGCGCGACGGTGGTGTCGCCTTGTCCGGGATCGGCTGCTGCCAGCGCAGGCGCGGCAGCCGGCTCGGACCGCCAAGATGAGACATCGGCAGGGTCACGACCGTTTGCGCGATTGTCGTGACGCCCTCGGCGCGGGGTTTCTGCAGGGTCCGGTTCACTTGACGCCTCCCATGGTGATACCGCTGATCATCCGCTCGGAGAGGATGATGAAGAGAATGATCGTCGGCACCATCACGATGGTGACGCCGGCGAAGAGGCCGGCCCAGTCGCCGCCCGAATATTGCATGGACGTGATCAGCGAATAGATGCCGAGCGAGAGCGTCCGGTTCTCCGGGCTGTTGAGGAGCACGAGCGAGAGCTGGTACTCGTTCCACAGGCCGACGAAGTTGAGGATCGCTACCGTGGCGATGCCGGGGCCGGCGAGCGGCAGCATGACGTGCCGGAACACCTGGAAATCCGAGCAGCCGTCGATGATCGCCGCTGATTCCAGTTCGGACGGCAGCGAGGCGAAGAAGCCTTCCAGCACATAGATGCTGAACGGAATGGAGAGCGCCACATAGACGAGGGAGAGCCCCGTCAGGCTGTCGCCGAGCCTCAGCGTCGTCATGATGACGAAGAGCGGCACGAAGAGCAGCGGGATCGGCACACCCATGCCGAAGGCAAAGAAGTTCGACAGCGCCGCCCGCCCGGCAAAGCGCCCGCGGCTCAGCACATAGGCGGCCGGTACCGAGACGAGGAGCAGGGCGATGACCGAGACGGAAGTGACGATCAGGCTGTTGAGGAAATAGTCGCCGAAGCGGCTGTTCACCCAGGTCTTGACGTAGTTGCCCCAGGCGGGATCAAGCGGGATCGACCAGGGTTTTCCGAAAAGATCACGGTTGCGCTTCAGTGAGGCGAGAATGATCCAGAGCACGAAAAAGACAGAAAGGGCCGACCAGCCGCCGATCACGAGATAGGAAAACCCGCGTTTTGCGCCGCGCAACGTCAGAAGCTTGCTCATCTCAATACTCCACGCGTTCGCGCTTGAAGACGACGCGCAGCAGCACGATCGTGACGAGAGTCAGGAAGAAGAGCGCGACGCCGATGGCGGTCGAATAGCCGAGCGCATAGACCGGTTCACGCTGGCCGAAACCCATGATGTAGAGGTAGATCGCGGGCGTATAGAGGTTCTGGTCGATGTTCGGGCCACCGAAAGCGTAGGGGAACTCGACGATCTTGATGGCATGGATCGACCACAGCACCAGCGTGATCAGGATGACGTCCCAGATCATCGGCAGGGTGATGAGGCGGAAGATCTGAAAGGTGCTCGCACCCTCGAGCCGCGCGGCCTCATACATGTCGATCGGCACCTTGTCCGCACCGGCGAGGATGAGGATCGTGTAGAAGCCCGCCGAGATCCAGACAAGGCCAACCATCATGGCGAAGAAAACGTTCTCCGGCGCCGTCCAGGAGATGGAGGCAAGTCCCGTGAGGCCGAGCGCCTTCAGGAGGCTGGTCAACAGGCCGTAGCGCGGCATGAAGACGAAGGACCAGAAGGTCGTGATCGCGACGACCGCGATGATGTTCGGCAGGAAGATCAGCGCGCGAAACAGTTTCTTGCCCCACAGCCCCGAATTCAGGAGCATGGTGAAGACAAAGGCGAGCCCGAAGGTGGCAATGCCGCCCACGACCATGATCAGCGACATGTTGCGCAGCGCCTGCCAGAAGATCGGATCGGCGAGAAGACGCGTATAGTTGCCGAGCCCGACCCAGACCGGCGTGTCGCCGAAGCCTGATGTCTTGAACAGGCTGAGATAGAAGGCCTGCAGCGCCGGAAAGATCAGCAGGCCGAGATAGAGGATGAGGGCGGGCGCCAAAAACGCCACCACCATGTGTCGCCTCATCATCGCGTCGTCTCCATTGGGCAAGATGTTTGATCGTCACAAGGCCGGCCGGGGCGGCGCAGGCGCACCGCCCGGCTTGCTGCAAGGGCCTTATTGCTGCTTGCCCAATGAGCCTTGGTCCGCTCGACGAGGACCTTGACGAAATCCTCCGGCGTGGACTGGCCGAGGAACATCTTGCTGAATTCAGGCGTCAGCACCGTCGCGTTGAATTCCGGATAGGAGACGCCGAGACCGCCGCCAAAGCCGGAAAGTGCCGTCGCGTTCTTCGCCGAGGCATAGGCATCCGCCAGCACCGGCGGCCATTCGACGCCATCACGCACCACGCCAACACCGCCATCGGCAACGAGGATCGACTGCGCCTCCTCACTGAGGAGATAATTGACGAAGCCGGCAGACTCCTTGGCGTTCGGCGAATTCTTCAGAACCATCACAGACACGAGCCAACCTCGATATCCGTCACCTTGCGGCACCGCCCGCAACGGCCGGGAAATTGAAGGCACCCCAGGGGAAATCGGCACCGGCCGTCTCCGTCAGCTCCGTCGGAAGCCAGGAGCCGACGAGTTCGCCCATCGTGTCACCGAGTGCGATCGTCTGCTGGCCGGCCGGATACTGGAAACCGCGCGCATCTTCCGCGATGCAGCCGGCATCCCAGAACTTGCGGGCCGTCTTTGCAGCCTCAAGCACGGCCGGATCGGACCAGCCCGAGCCGTCCTTGACCTCGAAGGCCTTGATCATGGCATCCGAGCCCTTGGCAAGCGACAGGAGATGCGAGAAGTACAGCACCTGGTAGAAGCCGACATTGCCCTCGGCCACCAGCGCATGTTTGCCGCTTTCCTTCAGCTTGCCGCACAGGATGAAGAGCTCGTCGAGGGTCTGCGGAACGCTGCCGCCGGCCTCGGTCATCATCTCCTTGTTGTACCAGATGTTGACGGTGTTGTAGATGTAGGGAACCTGAACGATCTTGCCGCCGGTGGCGTAGAGATCGAGCACGCCGGGCAGGAGGGCTGCTTTCGTATCGCCAAGCTCCGCCGCGATCTCGTAGCCAAGCCCTTCCTTCTGCAAACCACCAGCCAGCTGGTCGCCATCCTGGTCGGCAAAGTCGACCTGCGTGCCGGCCTGAAGCGCCGCGCGCAGCTTGGTCTGGTTCTGGCGACCGTTCCAGACGACCTTGAAGGTCGTGTCCGGGTTCGCCTTGGTATAGTTGTCCATGACCTTGCGCCAGAGCGGCGGCCTGCGGCTCGGGCTCGTTCCACATCGACCAGAAGACCAGTTCGGCTGCATTGGCGGCGCCGATGCCCGCCATCATGCCGAGCGACAGCGCGGCAGCGGCGGCAGAGCGCCATAAGATCGTGTTCACCATTCACTCCTCCCAAAATCGAAAGCGCGCCGGTTTGTCCTGCTATGCGCGGCTTCGTGGGGGCAGTTAGAGGGAGAATCTGAAATTTTGCAACATAAAAATCTCGCAAACTTTCAGTTTTGTAGTTTTACTACATTTGACGATTTGGCGGGGGCAAAGGTCGCATCCGGCTCGACGCCCCGCGTGAAAATCGGGCATGCTCGAGGCAATGCTTCTTGCCTCGCCCTCCTCAGAACGGACCGTCCATGACCGATCGCCCCTTCACCGTCATCGAAAACCAGTGGATCACGCTTACCGACGGCACCCGGCTGGCTGCACGCATCTGGATGCCGGACGGCGCGGAGGCGGATCCCGTACCCGCCGTCTTCGAATTCCTGCCCCTACCGCAAGCGCGACGGCACGAGCCCGCGCGATGAATCGACCTATCCCGTCTTCGCCGCCGCCGGCATTGCCGGCGTGCGCGTCGATATCCGCGGCTCCGGCGAATCCGACGGCGTCATCGACGGCGAATATACCCCGCTGGAGCTCGCCAATGCCTGCGAACTGATCGCGTGGATTGCGGCGCAGCCCTGGTCGAACGGATCGGTCGGCATGATGGGCATCTCCTGGGGCGGCTTCAACTGCCTTCAGGTCGCCGCCCTGAAGCCGCCGGCGCTCAAGGCCGTCATCTCCATCGCCTCCACCGTGGATCGCTACAACGACGACATCCACTACAAGAACGGCACGCATCTTTCGGCCCAGCTTTCCTGGGCCGCCACCATGCTCGCCTATCAGTCCCGCTCGCCCGACCCTGCCATCGTCGGCGAACGCTGGAAGGCGATGTGGCTGGAGCGGCTGGAGAACGAACCCTTCTTCCTGGAGGAATGGCTGCAGCACCAGCGCCGCGACGCCTTCTGGAAGCACGGCTCCATTTGCGAGGATTTCGCCGGCTTCCCGGTGCCAGCCCTAGTCATCGCCGGCTGGGCGGACGGCTATCGCAGCACGCCGCTGAAGGCCGTCGAGGGTCTCGGCGACAAGGCCAAGGCGCTGATCGGCCCTTGGGTGCATAAATATCCGCACTTCGCCTGGCCGAAACCGCGCATGGATTTCCATGCGGAAGCCATCGCCTGGTGGAACCGCTGGCTGCGCAGCGAAGAGAACGGGGCGGAGGAAACACCGCAGGTGCGCGCCTATATCCAGGACGCCGCCCGCCCGGCGCTCCGCCGCGAGGCCGACCCCGGCTTCTGGATCGCCAAGGATCGCTGGGAAGCGCCCGACATGGCGACCTTCTACGTCGAGCAATACGGCACCCTAACCCCCGGCATGCCGATCCCCGGCGCCAGCGGCTACGACCGCACGCTGAAATCCCCGCTCGACACCGGCATCATGGCCGGCGAATGGTTTACGCTGAAGCCGGATGCGGAGATGGCGCTCGACCAGCGCCTCGATGACGCCGGCTCGCTGGTGATCGAAACCGCGCCGATCACGGAAGCCGAAGACTTCCTCGGCCAGCCCGTGCTGGAACTCGACATCGCAACGGACGCCGATATCGCCAATCTCTGCGCCCGCCTCGTCGACCTGCACCCGGACGGAACGGCGACGCGCGTCACCTTCGGCGTGCTCAACCTCGCCCACCGCGACGGCAACGCCGAACCGAAGGCGATGCCGAGGGGCAAAAAAGTCCATGCCCGTCTCATGCTCGACGCCATGGGCTACCGTTTCCGCGCCGGACATCGCATCCGCCTGTCGCTCTCGACCTCCTACTGGCCGATGGTGCTGCCGCCTCCGACGAATGCCGGCGTGACGATCGATCTTGCCTCGCTCGGCCTCGCCCTGCCGAAGCTCGGCGCCCACCGGGTCATCGCACTCCCCGAACCGGCCAATCCCGATCCGCTGCCGAAATATACCGAGCTTGCCCCCGCCGAGACCGCCCGCGGGGTCGAGCGCGACCTGACGAACGGCCTCACCGAATATACGATCTACGAGGACACCGGCCTCTATGAGCACCCCGGCACGGGCCTTGCCACCCGCCAGCTGCGCGACGAACTCTGGTCGATCGCCGAAAACGATCCGCTTTCGATGACCGGCACCGCGGTCTGGACCTGCGACATGCAACGCCCCGGCTGGTTCGTGCGCACCCTCTCGACCGCGACCATCGCCTGCACGGCGACGGACTGGCTGATCTCGGCCAGCGTGCGCGCCTATGAGGGGGAGGTGCAGATCTTCGAGAAGACGTTCGAACGGGCGATCCCGCGCGACTTCATGTAGAGGAGCGACCACTTCCACCAAAAAATCCCTGTTTATCATCGGCTTGTGCGAGTTTCCTAATGAAAGTCGCGGGATTTGACGCGGATGGTCTGCACTGCCTCGCGGGTTTCCGGCTGGGCCGCATCGCCACGCCGGCCGATGGTGGCGAAGTCGGCCGAAAGATCGGTGAGGTGCTGCGCGACGATGTGCACCACCTCCCCCTCCCGCTGGATATATCCTTTGACGGCGATCATCGGCGCACTCATCACGATGGGACGATAGGCGAGGAAAACCTTGCGCCAGACGACCAGATTGGCAATGCCCGTCTCGTCCTCCATCGTCACGAAGATGACGCCCTTGGCCGAGCCCGGCTGCTGGCGGACGAGCACGATACCGGCCGTCTCGACTTTCTGGCGGTCGCGAAGCCGCGTCGCATCGGCGCAGGAAAGCAGGCGGCGGCGCGCAAGGCTCTCCCGCAGGAAGCTGACCGGATGGGCCCGGAGCGTCAGGCCGACGCGGCCATAGTCCTCCACCACCTCGCCGCCCGCCACCATGGGCCGCAGCGTCACCACCGGCTCCGTCAATTCCGGCACGACCGCGGCCTCCCGCTCGGCCGCCGCGGAAAACAGCGGGAGCGGCTCGTCCCGCAAACCACGAAGAGCCCAGAGCGCCTCGCGGCGGGAGAGCGCGAGCGACGGCCGGAATGCATCCGCCTCGGCGAGCCGCACCAGCGTGTCGGATGCCAGCTTGGTGCGGCGCCACAGATCATCGACAGAGGCAAATGGCTCCTCACCTTTTTCCGCAACAAATCTGGCCATCTCCTTGTTATCAAGGCCCTTCACAAGCCGTAATCCGAGTCGAACAGCAAGGCGCCCCGCCTCTGCCGGCTCCAGCGTGCAATCCCAGCGGCTGGCATTGACACAGACCGGCCGCACCTCCACCCCATGCTCGCGTGCATCGCGCACGATCTGCGCCGGGGCGTAAAATCCCATCGGCTGGGAATTGAGCAGGGCCGCGCAGAAGATCTCCGGGTGATGGCACTTCATCCAGGCCGAGGCATAGGCGATGATCGCGAAACTGTAGGCATGGCTCTCCGGGAAACCATAGGAGCCGAACCCTTCAAGCTGGCGGCACATTCGTTCGGCAAAGTCGCGGGTGTATCCTTTGCCAACCATGCCATTGGTCAATTCGTCCCGGAACTTGTCCACGCCACCCGTTTGCTTGAAGGTCGCCATAGCGCGGCGGAGTTGATCGGCCCGGCCTGGCTCGAAGCCGGCGCATTCGATCGCCACCTGCATCGCCTGCTCCTGAAACAGCGGCACGCCGAGGGTTCTTTTGAGGACCTTCTCGAAAGCAGCCTTGGGATATTCCACCTTCTCCAAACCCTGCCGCCGCCGCAGATAGGGATGCACCATGTCCCCCTGGATCGGCCCCGGCCGCACGATCGCCACCTGGATGACGATGTCATAAAATTCCTTCGGCTTGAGGCGCGGCAGCATGGACATCTGCGCCCGGCTCTCGATCTGAAAAGTGCCGATCGTGTCGGCCTTTGAAATCATCTCGTAGGTCGCGGCATCGCCCGCGGGGATGGTGGCCAGCGTATAGCTCTCGCCCTTGTGCTCTTGCAGGAAATCGAAGGCGCGGCGCATGCAGGTGAGCATGCCGAGCGCCAGCACGTCCACCTTCATGAAGTTGAGATACTCGATGTCATCCTTGTCCCACTCGATCACCTGGCGCTTGTCCATCGTCGCCGGCTCGATGGGCACGAGATCGTCCAGCCGGTCGCGGGTCAGCACGAAACCGCCGGGATGCTGCGAGAGGTGGCGCGGCGCGTTGAGCAACTGGCGGGCGAGCTCGAACAGCAGCCGGATACGGCGGTCATCCACATTGAGCCCGACCGCATTGGCATGGCCTTGCGGCAAGTCGTGCGACCAGCCCCAGACTTGCGAAGAGAGTGCCTTCAACACGTCCTCAGGCATGCCGAGCGCGCGTCCGACATCCCGCATGGCCGCGCGCGAGCGATAACGGATGACGGTGGCGCAGAGTGCGGAGCGGTCCGTACCGTAGGTATCGTAGATCCACTGGATCACTTCCTCCCGGCGCTCGTGCTCGAAATCCACGTCGATATCGGGTGGCTCGCCGCGCTGTTCCGAGACGAAGCGCTCGAAGAGAAGGCTGCCATTCTCCATCGGGTCGATCGCCGTGATCCCAAGGACGAAACAGACGGCGCTGTTTGCAGCCGATCCCCGGCCCTGGCAGAGGATCGGGACCGGCAGGTTGCGGGCATGGTGGACGATGGAATTCACGGTGAGGAAATAGGGCGCGTATTCCATTTTCTCGATGAGCCGCAATTCATAGAGAAGCTTGTCGCGCACCGTCTCCGGCACACCGCCGGGATAGCGCCTGGCCGCCCCCTCCCAGGTATATTTCTCAAGCGCCTCCTGCGGCGTCAGATGCGAATATTCCTTCTCGTCCGGATACTGGTACTTCAGCTCGTCCAGCGAGAACCGGCAGCGCTCGACGATCTCCAGCGTCCGCCGCAGCGCCTCCGGATAGCGCTTGAAAAGCCGGTGCATTTCCTCCGGCGGCTTCAGGTAGCGATCGGCGTGACGTTCACGCAGGAAGCCGGCATTGTCGATGGCGACGTTGTGGCGGATGCAGGTGACGATGTCCTGCAGCATGCGCCGGGCGGGTTCGTGGTAGAGCACGTCGTTGGTGACGACGGTGGGAACGCCATGGCGGGCGGCGAGGTTGGAGAGGTCGAACAATCGCAGTTGGTCGTTCGGCCGGCGGCGGAGCGTGAGGGCGAGGTAGCAGCGGTCCCTGAAATGCTCGCGCAGGCGGCGCAGATGAAAGGCGGCGGTCTCGCCCGCCTCGTCGGGCACCAGCACGGCAAGAAGGCCCTCGTTCCAGTCGACGACGTCGGACCAGTCGAGATGGCACTTGCCCTTGCCGGCCTTCTTCTTGCCGATGGTGAGCAGGCGGCAGAGACGGCCATAGGCGGCGCGGTCGGTCGGGTAGACAAGCAGCGACATGCCATCGACAAGGTCGAGCCGGCACCCGACCACCAGCCGCACCGGCGGAACATCCTCCGGAAGCTCGCACGACGCCTTGAAGGCCTGGACGACGCCGGCAAGGCTGTTGCGATCGACGACGGCCAGCGCCTCGATACCGAGGGCGCTCGCCTGCGCGAACAGGTCCGCACAGCTGCTCGCCCCGCGCAGGAACGAGAAATGGGATGTAACCTGAAGCTCGGCATATCGCGGTTTCATGCGAAAATCCCGTGCAGAAACCAGCGACCGGCCCCGCTTGCCGCCTGCTCTTCATTGCCGGAGCGGAAGAGCCAGAAGCGCGCTCCCTCGGCGTCTTCCACCTGGAAATAATCCCGCACGGCCGCCAGTTCCGCATCGCGCTTCCACCATTCGCCGAAGATGCGCTCCGGCCCATCGGCCCGCTTGACCAGCCGCCGCACGCCCCGCCAGGTGAAGGAGGCGGGTGGATGGTCGGGCAGGAGCGCCATGACCTCGACCGGCTCCGGCCGGGCCAGAAGGCGCGCAGGACGCGGCCAGCGGCTTGGCCAGGTCACCCCGGTTTCGGGCGAAAGCGGCGGAATGCGGCGGAAGGAACGTTCCGGCACGTCGCTTTCGACCGGGGCGATGCGGTAGAGGCGCGCGGCACCGATGCGGTTGACGATCACGTCGACAAGGCCGGCAAGGTCCGCTTCCTCCGCCTCGATCAAGGAGGAGACGGCCTGCTGCAGGACGAGCGGTTCGGCCAGCGTCGCGGTCAGGTCCATGATCTCGATGCCGAAGCCGGGATCGATCGTCTCGATACGGTCCGTCAGGAGACGGATGAGCTGTCTTTCGTCGCGCACGGCCCGTGCCGTGCCGATACGGATCGCCTGGAGGGAATTGTCGACACGATGGAAGAGGAGATCGAGCCGGCGGGCACCGAGACCGCGTTTTTCCAGCGCCGCACAGAGATCGTGCACGAGGCTGGCCGTGTAGCGCGCGATGGTTTCGGGTGCGCCGATCGGCTCGCCGAAAATCTTCCGGACGGTGACGAGCTCCGGGTCGCGCAGCGGATCGACGGGTTCCGAAATCCGGCCCTGGAGCTGGTCGAGCCGGCGGCCGAGAAGCGGGCCGAAGCGCAGGACGAGCGGCGCGCGCGGCACGGCCAGCACCTCACCGATCGTAGAGAAGCCGAGCACGTGGAGACCAGCCACCGTTTCCGGCGCTATCCGCAATCCCGTGACCGGCAAGGGCGACACGGCCTCACCTGCCCTGCCCGGCGGAATGATACAGACAGGATCGGCGAGGAAGCGGGCGGCGGCATGGGCCGCGCCCCAGCTGTCGGCGATGGCAGCGCGGGCAAAGATGCCGGAGGCGGCAAGACGATTGACGAGGCCGGTCAGCATGTGCGCTTCGCCGCCATGCAGGTGATCGGCACCGGTCGTATCGATAACGAGACCGTCGGGCGCGTCCGGGGCGACGATGGGTGCATAGTGCTGCAGCGCCCAGAGCGCGAGGCGGCCCAAGGCGGCGGCATCGGCCACGGGGTCGGCCGGCATGGTGAGGACCCCGGGCAGCAGCGCATGGGCCTTGGTGAGCGGCATGCCGACGCGCAGGCCCGCCTGCTCGGCCGGCCGGCTCACCGCCGTCAGGATGCGGCGCGCGCCGTCACGGCCGACAAGCACGAGCCGGCTATCCGGCGGCGGCGCCGAAGTGCCGAGCGCCCGCCGCAGGCGATCGATCGGCCAGCCGGGAAGAAAAAGCGATACGACCCTCGGCATCGGTGGCCTCCACATCAAAGTCCGCCGCCTCGCCGGCCCGGCAACGGGCCAGTTTCAGCAGCCATTGCGCCCGGCCGATGCCGGGCACGGGAAGGGAAACGGAGGGCCGCATATAGACCCGCCAGCGCGTCACCGCGGCGGAGGGCTGCGCAAGGGCTTCCGTCTCCTTGCGGTGGCGGAAGCGGCGCAGGGCAAGACCGAGCGTGCCGCCGGCCTCCGCGGCAAGCTGCAGGCGGCGCGAGGCGGTCATCGACAGGCGCGCCACCTCGGCAATGACGGCCCCGAGCCCGCCATGGCGCAGCCCCTCTTCGAAACAGAGGAGCAGGCTCTTCTCGTCACCCGCCTCCACATAGAGGACACGGCCCGGCGCAAGCCCCGCCTGCGCCAGCGCCGGCGCGAAAAGATCTGGCCGCGTCAGGCACCAGAGCACCTGCCCCTTGGTGCGCGCGGCGATGCCGGCGGCAAAGAGCATGGCGGCGCTGGCCTCGACGGCATCGTCACCGCCACCGCAGATCTCGTGCAGGCTGGCCAGCGCCAGCCCGCCGCCCGGCAGCCGCTCGTCGATTTCGGGCACACCGAAGGGCAGCACCGCCCGGTCGCGCTGGGCGCGGCCGTCGAACTGCCGGATGCGGTCGCGCAGGTCCGCGACAACGGCATGGGCGGAGGCGGACATCGGCTTGGCAGCTCCCGGTTGAAAGGCTATATGTTCTCTTTTTGTTCTCAAATTCCGTAAGAGTCAATCGCCTGATCGCGCCGGAAAGATCACAGTTTGAATCATCGGCGGGAACCAAGTGGCGCGGCAAAAGTTCTCCCTTTCGCCATTCCATCAAATCCAGGAGACATGTCCATGGCTGACGAAAAGAGCACCGGAAAGCGTACGCTCGGCGTCGTTGAGGGGCGCGACAGCATTTCGGAAGACGCCCGCGCGGCAGCGGCGGAAGCGACGGTGAACGAGCAGATCGAGGCCCTGAAGGCGGAAATCAGCCGGCTGAAGGAATCCGCAGGGCTGATCGCCGAAGGAACCGGCCAGCTGGCGGTCGCCAAGGCGGAATCGCTGCGTGACGAGGTGCGCCAGACCATTCAGGCCAACCCGCTCGCCGCGCTGGCCGGCGCCGCCTTCATCGGTTATCTCTTCGGTCTTCGCCACCGGTGACATGCGTGCCCGGGGATACGGGGAAAACCAGGGAAACCCGCGTCTTGCCCCCGTTTCCTCACAGCATGAAAAAGCCCGGCCAAGCCGGGCTTTTGTCGGTTCAGAACCAGCGCTGCCGGCGCGGCGGTTCGCTTTCAAGCGAGCCGAGCAGATAGCCGAGGACGACACCGGCAAGGCCTGCGGTCAAGACGACCGTGGAGAGTGCCGCGGGATGCTCGCGCGCCGCCTGCGCAACGGCGGCACCTTCGTTGCGCACATATTTCGTTGCCGAACGAACGGCCGGGCGAGCAGCCTCCACGGCATTCCCGGCGCGGTCGCGGATGGTCTCATAGGCATCGCTGCCGCGCTCGCCAAGGTCCTTCTGGAGCTGGGCGATCTCTGCGCGCAGGGCGGAAATCTGGGATTGGACGTCGTTGGTGCTTGCCATTGCGGTCTCCCGTTACAGTCTCTTGTCAGCAATAGAGACCGAACGGTTTTCGCGCGGCTTGGTTCCCGGCGGCCGGGCGTTTTGCCCCTCAGCCCGCCTGGCGGCGGCCGTCGCGGCGGATCTGCGAGGGCGTATCGCCGAAGGCGGCACGGAAGCGGCGGGTGAAGTGCGACAGGCTTTCGAAACCGGTCTCGAGCGCGATCTCGATCAACGGTTTGTTGGTGCGCATCACCATGGTGAGCGCGGCGGCCATGCGGATCTTCATGTAGATCGCGCTCGGCGAAGCCCCCATATCGCCCTCGAACAGCCGCTCGAGCTGGCGGCGGGAGACGCCCGTCATGGTGGCGATGCTGTCGATCGACAGGAGGTCCTCGGTGTGCTGTTCCATCATCATGATGGCGAGGTGAACGCGCCGGTCGCGGGCTTCAAGGCCGAGCGGGTTGCGCGGCTGTACGTCGGTCGCATCGCGCCGGTGGCGGATCTGCAGGATTTCCAGCGCATTGCGCTCGGCCGCCTCACCGACGTGGTGGCGCACGAGCGTTGCGGCAAGATCGGCAACGCTGCTGCCGCCGGCACAGGTGGCAACCTTGCCGTCAAAACGGAAGATCTGCTCCGACGTCGCCTCGATATCGGGAAAACGGCCGCGGAAATCACGGTGGTGCAGCCAGCTGACGCAGGCCGTATGCCCCTTGAGGAGGCCCGCCTCGGCCAGGATGAAGCTGCCCGTACAGAGGCCGATCAGCCCGACGCCGGCCTGGGCCGCCTTGCGCAGATAGGCCTGGGCATAGCTGTCTATGGGCTCTTCCACCGACAGGAGACCGCCGACGACGGCAATGTAGTCGAAACAGGAGGGATCGGCGAAGGGCGCGGTCGGGGCGACCTGGATGCCGCTCGACGAGGTGATGAAGTTGCGCGTGCTGCTCAAAACGTCCCAGTCACAATGGACGCGGCGCGAGCGATCCTCGCTGTCGCTGGCCAGCCGCAGCGTATCGACGAACAGCGCGAAGGCGGACAGGGTGAAACTTTTCGACAGGATGAAGCCGACGCGCAGCGCCTTCGGCGCCAGGGCACCGTTCATCTCCTTCGACGTCCGAACATCTGCCGCCATCCAGCTCTCCCAGGCCGTTCCGCCCGACACTATCGCCGAAGGCACGAGCCGCTGGCAAGAGCCATAGCAGATTTCACCCGCCACCTCCATTCCCCGAACGCCGCGGGCTGCCGGTCCCGGGCAGCTTTCGCTACCGCGCGAATTTGCGCGCGCCGGCAACGCACAGCACGATGGCGAGCGTCGTGACCAGCATCAACGGGCTCACACGCTCATGCAGCAGGCCGGCGGCAAGCAGGAGACCGAAGAAGGGCTGGAGCAGCTGTAGCTGCCCCACGGCCGCGATGCCGCCAAGCGCAAGGCCCCGATACCAGAAGACGAAACCGATCAGCATGCTGAAGACCGAGACATAGGCAAGCCCCGCCCAGGCGGCGCCGTCAATGCCGGAGAATGTCGCGGGCAGCGAGAAGAGGGCGATCACCGCCATCAACGGCAGAGAGAGGATCAGCGCCCAGGAGATGACCTGCCAGCCGCCGAGCGTGCGCGAAAGTTTTGCCCCTTCCGCATAGCCCAGACCACAGGCGATGATGGCGGCGACCATCAGCAGGTCGCCGACGAGCGAGACGTCCCCGCCCGAACTCAGCGCGAAGCCCACCACCGTGGCGCTGCCGATGCCGGAAAACAGCCAGAACAGCAGCTTCGGCCGCTCTCCGCCGCGCAGGACGCCGAAAAAGGCAGTCGCCAACGGCAGCAGCCCGACGAAGACGATGGAATGGGCGGAGGTGACATATTGCAGCGCCAGCGCCGTCAGTAGCGGAAAACCGACGACGACGCCGAGCGCGACGATCGCCAGCGAAAAGAGCGTGTCGCGCGACGGCTTCTGCTGGCGCAGAGCAAGGAGCAGCGCCGCACCAAGAAGAGCCGCGATGACCGCACGCGCCGACGTCAGGAACAGCGGCGAGAAATCCGCCACCGCCACGCGGGTCGCCGGCAGCGAACCGCTGAAAATGATGACGCCGGTCAGCCCGCTGCCCCAGCCTTCCATGGATGTTCTCATCGATCTCATGCCTTTCCTGTGCAGAGCTGTTGCCATGGAGCGTCAAACCTCTTCCTGACTGACATTGCGGAAGCGGCTTTATTCCAGAGGAACAGTCCTGCCTTCCTAGGCTTGCAAGGCTGGAAAAGACAGAAACAGTGCAGTACAATTTCTCCAAACTGTACCCACATGCAAACCAGTACAAAAATGAGAAATCATGACTGACACAACACCGCACACGCGCATTTCGGAGGTCATGGCGACCATCGGCCACCGCATCGCCAGCCGTGCGCTCACGCCGGGTGATCGGTTGCCGTCCATCCGCCGGTTCGCCGCGAGCATGGGTGTCTCGCCCTCCACCGTCGTGGAGGCCTATGACCGATTGGCGGCGGAAGGGCTGATCCGGGCGCAGCGCGGTTCCGGCTTCTACGTCTCGCAGAGCGCTCTGCCCCCACTGAAGCTGGCGGAAGCGGCGACACCGAAGGCGCGTGCGGTCGATCCGTTCTGGGTGTCGCGGCAATCGCTCGATGCCGACACAGTGGTGCTCAAGCCCGGCTGCGGCTGGCTGCCGGCGGACTGGATGCCGGACGAGGCGCTGCGCCGCGCGATCCGCAGCCTTGCGCGCGGCGACAGCGATCTCATCGCCTACTACGGCAGCACGCGCGGCTCTTCGTTTCTGCGCCGGCTGCTGCTCGGCCGGCTGACGGAGGAAGGCATTGCCGCATGGCCGGATCAGCTGATGCTGACGAGCACGGGCACGCAGGCGCTCGACCTGATCGGCCGTTTCCTGCTGCGCCCGGGCGACACGGTGCTGGTGGACGACCCCTGCTATTTCAATTTCCAGGCACTGCTGAAGGCCCACCAGGTGACGGTCATCGGCGTGCCCTATACGCCGTCAGGCCCCGACATCGCCGCCTTCGAGGCCGTGCTCGCGGCAGAGCGGCCGCGCCTCTATGTGACCAATTCGGCGATCCACAATCCAACGGGCGCTACGCTGTCGCCACAGGTGGCGCACCGGCTGCTAAACGCTGCCGCCGGCAGCGAGACGATCATCGTCGAGGACGACATCTTTGCCGATTTCGAGCCGGAGCCCTCCACCCGGCTTGCCGCGCTCGACGGGCTCGACCGCGTCATCCGCATCGGCAGTTTCTCCAAGACACTCTCCGCCTCGGCGCGTTGCGGTTACATCGCCGCGCGGCCGGACTGGATCGAGGGGCTGGTCGATCTGCAGATCGCCACCAATTTCGGCGGGCCGAGCCCGATGTCCAGCGAGATCATCGCCCATATGCTTGCCGGCGGTGGTTACCGCAAACATATGGAGGAGCTGCGCCGCAAGCTGGTGCGCGCCCGGCGCGAGGTGGCGGAACGGCTTTCGCGGCTCGGCATCACGCCCTGGCTCCAGCCGCGCGGCGGCTTCAACCTCTGGTGCCGGCTGCCGGAGGGGCTGGATTCCAGCGAGATCGCACAGGCAGCCGTTGCTGAGGGTGTCGTGCTGGCCCCCGGCAACGTCTTCAGCGTGTCGCAGAGCGCCGCCGGCTTCATGCGCTTCAATGTGGCGCACATGCTGGAACCACGCATCTACCAGGTTCTGGCCAATACACTGAAACGCACAGCCTAACGCCGTTTCGCCAGCATGGAGCGCGACAGCACCACGATGAAGCCGATCGCGACCGTCGCGGCGATGAAGAGGAAGGCCGCGGCGGCAATGGCCGGGCTGATATTCTCACGGATGCTGGAGAACATCTGCCGGGCCAGCGTGCGCTGGTTGGGGCCGGCGACGAAGAGCGTCAGCACGACCTCGTCGAGCGAGGTCGCGAAGGCGAGCACCGCGCCGGAGAGCACGCCGGGCATGGCAAGTGGCAGCGTCACGCGCCGGAAGACGGTGGCGGGCGATGCGCCGAGGCTTTGCGCCGCCAGCTCCACTCGCTCGTCGATACCGGCGAGCGCGCCGGTGACGCTGACCACCACGAAGGGCACGGCGACGACCGTATGGGCGATGATGACGCCGGCATAGCTGTTCGTCAGGCCGAAGCCCGCGAGCAGCACCTGCATGCCGACGCCGAGCACGACCGCCGGCACCACCATCGGCAGCAGGAACAACGTGCGCATCGAGCCGCGGAAGAAGAGCAGACGGTTGCGCAGCCCGAGCGAGGCGGCCGTGCCGAGCACCGTGGCAAGCAGCGTCGTGCCCGTACCGATGATCAGGCTGTTGATGATCGCCCGCCGCCAGGCATCGGCGGTGAACAGTTCCTCGAACCAGCGCAGCGACCAGGACGGGATCGGATAGGTGAGGATGACGCTCGAGGTGAAGGCGAGCGGCAGGATGGCGATGAGCGGCGCGACGAGGAAGAGGATCGCCAGCGTGGCGAAGGTGATCTTGGCGAATTTCATCGACATGGCCTAGCGCCTCCCCGGTTCATCGGAGGAGAGCCGCGCATAAACGCTGTAGAGCAGCAGCGTCGCGACGAGCAGAACGACGCCGAGGGCGCCGGCCATGCCCCAGTTCGCCGAGCCCGTGGCGTAGAAGGCGATGATGGACGAGATCATCTGGTCGCCCGGCCCGCCGATCAGCGCCGGGGTGATGTAGTAGCCGATCGCCGAGATGAAGACGAGCAGGCTGCCGGAAGCGACACCACGCAGGCTCAGCGGCAGAAGCACGCGCAGGAACGCCCGCAAGGGCGGCGCGCCGAGCGAGGCGGCGGCCGGCATCAGGTTCTTCGGAATGGTGATCAGCACGGAATAGATCGGCAGCACCATGAAGGGCAGCAGCACATGGGTCATGGCGATGATGACACCGGTGCGGTTGAAGATCAGCGGCAGCGGCGCGTCGATGATGCGCAGCCAGCGCAGGAGATCGTTGATCAGCCCCTGCTCCTGCAGCAGGATGAACCAGGCCGCGGTGCGTACGAGAAGCGAGGTCCAGAGCGGCAGCAGTACGGCGCCGAGCATCAGGTCACGCTTCCAGCCGGTCAGCGAGGCGGCGATGATCGCATAGGGAAAACCGATGCAGGCGCAGGCGAAGGTGACGAGCGCGGCGATCCAGAAGGTGCGCACGAGGATCACCCGGTTGACGGACTGGTCGGCCGGCAGGTGTTCTATGCTGCCTGCGGCATTGCGGCCGAGATCGACGGCGGCGAGCAGGTTTCGGTCGGTATAGGGCGAGAGCGCATCGGCGATCGCCAGCCAGAATTCAGGTTTTTCCCAGCGTTTATCGATGGAGACGAGGTTGGCGGGCGGGTTGGCCGTGTCACCGAGTGCGCTCGTCGTCTTCGCCATCAGCGTGCGGAAGCCGGAGCGGGCGCTGTTGAGGCGACGCACCATGTCGCCGAGTGCCTGGTCGTCGTCGACGGCCTTCAGGTCCTCCATCAGCGCCGCCTGCATGGGCATGGTCGGCGGCGAGGCGCGGTCCCAGTCGGCCAGCACTTCGGCACTGCGCGGCAGGAGGCGCAGCACGGCCGGATCCGACACGGCCTGCGACATCATGCTGATCAGCGGCCAGACGAAGAAGCCGACGAGGAAGAGAAGCAGCGGCGCAAGCAGGAGAAGCGACCGCCCGGTCCGGGAGGAGCCTGCACTCATGGCGCGATGACCCGGCAATCGCCGGCTGAAAAGCCCGCATAGACCCGCGTGCCCGGCGGGAATTCGCGGGACCGGCGGCCAAGCTTGGCGATCAGCGGGTGGGCGGCGTTCTGCAATTGCACGCGCAGGTGATCGCCCTGATAGACGCTATCGGTGACTTCGGTCTCCAGACAGTTGCGCGCATCGCCCCGGGTCTCGCTGAGATCGACCCGTTCCGGCCGGATGGAGAGGAAGACCGGCTGGCCGGAGGCGACACTGCCAGAGACCGCCGAAACGATCTGCGCGCCAGATGGCAGCCGCACGGTCGCCTCCGCCCCCTCGACCGCCTCGACGACGCCCTCGACCAGATTGGTCTCGCCGATGAATTCGGCGACGAAACGCGTCGCCGGCTCGTCATAGACCTGCCGCGGCGTGCCGATCTGCTCGATCTTGCCCTTGTTGAAGACGGCGACGCGATCCGACATGGTCAGCGCCTCCGACTGGTCGTGCGTGACGAAGACGATCGTCAGGCCGAGCCGGCGGTGCAGGTCGCGGATATCGAGCTGCATCTGCTCACGCAACTGCTTGTCGAGCGCGCCGAGCGGCTCGTCCATCAGCACGACGCGCGGCTCGAAGACCAGCGCGCGCGACAGCGCCACGCGCTGTTGCTGGCCGCCGGAAAGCTGCGAGGGACGACGGTCGGCGAAGGCCGACAGCTGCACCATGTCCAGCGCCCGCTTGACGCGCCCCTCGATCTCCGCCTTGCCCATGCCGCGCATCTGCAACGGAAAGGCGACGTTCTCGCCGACCGACATATGCGGGAAAAGCGCGTAGCTCTGGAAGACGACGCCCATGTCGCGCCTGTGGGTCGGCACGTCGTTGATCGCCGTGCCGTCGAGCAGGATGTTGCCCGATGTCGGCTGTTCGAAACCGGCGAGCATCATCAGCAGCGTCGTCTTGCCGGAGCCGGACGGGCCGAGCAGGCTGACGAACTCGCCTTTGTCGATGCCGAGATCGAGATTTTCGACCACGCAGAGCGGGCCGTAGAATTTGGTGATGCGGTCGAAACGGATGAATTCGGCCAAGATCATGACTCCATCACAACGGTCGCTGGCGGGCAAGCGCCCCTCATCCGCCTGCCGGCACCTTCTCCCTGCAAGCAGGGAGAAGGTCGCCGCAAGCGGGATGAGGGGCCGTTCCGCCCCGCAAACGGCAGCCTTACTGCGCCAGCCAGGCGTTGAAGCGCTGTGTCAGCGTTTCCGCATTGTCGATCCAGAAGTCGACATTGAGGGCGATCGAGTCCGTCATGTTGGCTGGGTCGGTCGGCAGGTCCTTGGCGAACTCGGCCGGAACCTTGGCCGCGGCCTCCTTGACCGGCAGGCCGTAAGCCACGAACTCCGGCAGCTTCGCCTGGTTGTCGGGCTCGCTGGCAAAGGCGATGAAGTCCTGCGCGGCGTCCTTGTTCTCCGCGTCCTTCAACACGACCCAGCTGTCGACCGCGTAGATGCTGCCGGGGAAGACGACCTTGAAGTTCTTGCCTTCCGTGCGGTTGATGCCGGTGATGCGGCCATTATAGGCCGAGGTCATCGCCACTTCGCCCGAAGCGAGGAACTGCAGCGGCTGGGCACCCGATTCCCACCAGACGATGTTCGCCTTCAATTCGTCGAGCTTCTTGAAGGCCCGCGTGACGCCCTCTTCCGTGCCGAGCACGTCATAGAGCTCGTCCTTGGAGACGCCATCGGCGAGCAGCGCGAATTCCAGCGTGTATTTCGGCCCCTTGCGCAGCGAGCGCTTGCCCGGGAACTTTTCGACGTTCCAGAAATCCGCCCAGTTGGCCGGGCCTTCCTTCAGCTTGTCGCCGTCATAGGCGATCGCCGTGGACCAGACGATCGCGCCGACGCCACAGTCGTTGACGGCGCTGTCGAGGAACTTGTCCTTGCCGCCCATCTTGTCCCAGTCGATCTTCTCGTAGAGGCCATCCGCACAGCCGAGCGCCAGTTCCTCGGCCTCCACCTGCACGGCATCCCAGTTCGGCGCGCCGGCCTTGACCTTCGACTGGATGACGCCGATGCCGCCATCCCAGGCCTCGTCGAGCACCGGCTTGCCGGACTTTTCGGCGAACGGCTTGAAGTAGATGTTGCGCTGCGCGTCCTGATAGTTGCCACCCCAGGAGACAACGGTGAGGTCGCGTGCGAGGGACGGCGCGGCAAGGCCAGCCGACAGCACGATGGCGGCAGCCGTGAGCATTCCGGATTTAAAGACAGTCTTCATTGCACTCCCCTTTTCTTCATTTGTGAAGGAACCGGATGGCCCGGCCCCGATGACGATCTCCTGTCGGACTGCTGATCCGCCGCGGCCTTTGGCCTATCAGCGCTTGCAGCCTCTCCGGTCGTCGCACCCTTTCCCCTGGGCGTTACGGCCGATTGATGCATTCCGGGTCTCGCCGGTCAACGGGATATTTTCCCCGCTTGACGGTCGTCAGACGTGCTGCCCTCCGTTGATGTGGATTTCCGCACCGTTGATGTAGGACGATTGCTCGGTGCACAGGAAATGAATGGTCTCCGCGACTTCGCGCGGCTCACCCAGCCGCCCCATCGGCACCTCCGCCGCAACCAGTTCATCGGTGCCCGGCGAAAGGATCGAGGTCTCGATCTCGCCCGGCGCGATCGCATTGGCCCTTACGCCACGGCGGCCGAACTCATGCGCCATCTCGCGCGTCAGCGCCGCTAGCGCCGCCTTTGAGGCCGCATAGGCAACGCCCGCGAAGGGATGCACGCGCGAACCCGCGATCGAGGTGACGTTGACGATCGAGCCCTTCGCCGCTTCGAGCTCGGGCATCAGTGCGCGGGCGATCAGCGCCGTCGAGACGATATTGACGTTGAGCACCTGCGTCCAGACGTCGGCATCCGTATCGAGCACGCCGAGACGGCTGCGACCCGGCCCCTTCGGCGATATGCCGGCATTGTTGACGAGCGCATGCAGCCGGCCGTTCGGCAGCCGCTCGCGCACCGTCGCGGCCAGCCGGTCGATCTGCGTCAGGTCGGCAAGGTCCGCCTGGATATGGCTTTCACGCGCGGACGGCCAGGCGCACTCCTCGGAAAAGGGCTGACGGGAGACAGTCAGGATGCGCCAGCCCTTCGCCTGGAAGAGCTTGACCGTCGCATGGCCGATGCCGCGGCTCGCCCCCGTCAGCAACATGTAGCGGCGTTCTTCGGTCATGCGCACTCTCCTTTGATGCTTGATACATCGTAATCGGCCATTTCCGAATTGCAAGCCCCTCCGCGTGAAAGGCTACGCCCGGCGCACTTCCCTCTCTCCGCTCCCCTCGATGCGCTCCAGGATCGGCTTGCCGCCGAGCAGGATATCGTCGACGATCGCCATCGAGGCGGATGCCGGATCGTGGCGTTTCAGCGCCTCCACGACCGGATAGTGATGATCGATCATCGCCCGGCCACCGGCGATATAGGCATCGGAAATATGCGGGCCCATCTGCAGCCAAAGTCGCCTGAGGATGGTTGTCAGCACCGGAAGCCCGGCAATCTGCGGCAGCAGGAAATGAAAGGCCTGGTTGAGCTGTGTGCCCTTGAGCCGGTCCCCGGCCGCGATTGCCTGCTCGTTTTCCCGCAAAATCTGCTCCAGCGCCTGGATATCCGCGCTCGTCGCCACCTGCGCGGCGGTTTCCGCCGCCAGCCCTTCCAGCCGGACGCGGATCGCCCGGATCTCCCGGTAGCGACTCTCGCTGAGGCCGGCGATGCGGATGTCGCGCGGCGAGCGGAAGGTGATCGCCTCGTCATTGGCCAGGCGCAGGATGGCGTCGCGGATCGGCGTGACGCTGGTGCCGAACTGCTCGGCAAGGTCACGGATCTTCAGCCGGTCGCCCGGCTGAAACCGCCCCTGCATCAGCGCGTCGCACAGCGCACCATAAACGACGCTGTTGAGGTTCTCATGTTCCAGCGTCGTGAATTCGGCCATGGCACTGATCCGCAAAATCGAGTAATAAGATACTTGATGCATCTTTTTTGATATGTTTCAAGTAGAACCGGTCACGGAGCATCCTCTGCCAAATGCCGGGCGACGGCAATCGCACCGGCACCGTCGTTGGCAGACGGCGCGCAAGGATCGAAAAAACCCGCGGGAAACCGCTACGGAGCAAGCATGACGCAGCCAGCGCCGGCAAACAAGAAGACGGATTCGATGTCGGCAACCTGGAGCGCGACCGCGCTTCCCGACGCCGAGGCCGCCGTTGCGGCGATCTATGGCCTTGCTGGAACCGTAAAGCGGCTTTCCAGCGAGCGGGACGAGACTTTCCTCTTCACGCGAAACGACGGCACGGACTTCGTCCTGAAGATCGCCAACCCCGCCGAGGACCCTGCAGCTCTGGAATTCCAGGACGGCGCCCTGCTGCACCTTGCCGCCGCCGCCCCCGCCGTGCCGGTGCCGCGCCTCGTCCTGACGACGGAGGGCGGGCCGAGCCACACGCTTTCCACCGGCGACGGCCCGCGCATCGTGCGCCTCCTCACCTTCCTTGACGGTGAGCTGCAATATCGCACGCCGGCATCGGAAGCACAGAGCCGCAATGTCGGCCGCGCACTCGCGGAACTCGGCCTTGGCCTCGAAAACTACAATGGCCGCCCGCCGGCCGGAAAATTAATGTGGGACATTTCCCACACGCTGGACCTTTGCGCGGTCGTCGACCATGTCGCGCCCGAGCGCCGGGCGCGGGTGGAAACCATTCTCGCCGAATTCGAGCGTGCGCTGCCCGCCATGAGCAGCCTCGCGCGGCGGCAGATCATCCACAACGACTTCAATCCGCACAATATCCTGCTCGATCCGGCGGAACCGACGCGGGTGGTCGGCATCATCGATTTCGGCGACATGGTGCATGCGCCGCTGGTCAACGATCTCGCCGTCGCCCTCTCCTATCATCTGGCGACGGACAATTGGGCGGCGCGCACCGGCGCCTTCCTTGCCGGCTTCCTGTCAGCGCGCGCGCTGGAACCCGGCGAGATCGAGCTGCTGCCACTCCTGACGCGCTGCCGCCTCGCCATGTCGATCATCATCGCCGAATGGCGTTCCGCCCGCTTTCCGGAAAACCGGGATTATATCATGCGCAACCACGCCACCGCCTGGCGCGGCCTGCAGAACGTAGGCGACCTTACCCCGGCCGGGCTGAAGAGGCTCGTGCCCCAACCTTTCCGAGGCCTGACCATGTCGATGGTGAATGCATTTTCGCGCGAGGATTTCGAGCGGCTCGACGAGAGCGAACGGGCGCTGGTCGCCCGCCGGGAGAAGGTGCTCGGCCCCGCCTACCGCCTGTTCTACGAAAAGCCGCTGCATCTCGTGCGCGGCGAAGGCGTCTTCCTCTATGACGCGGCCGGCGAAAGATATCTCGACGCCTACAACAACGTCGCTTCGGTCGGCCATTGCCACCCGCGCGTCGTCGAGGCGATCACCCGCCAGACCGCCGTGCTCAACACCCATACGCGCTATCTGCACGAAGGCATCATCGACTATGCCGAAGCGCTGACCGCCACCTTCCCGGACGATCTCAGCCAGGTGATGTTCACCTGTACCGGCAGCGAGGCGAACGACCTTGCCGTGCGCATCGCCCGTTTCGTCACCGGCGGGACCGGCATCATCGCGACGGAACTCGCCTATCACGGCCTGACGAGCGCGGTCGCCGAATTCTCGCCCTCGCTTGGAGAATCCGTGACGCTCGGCCCGCATGTGCGCACTGTACCGGCGCCGGACAGCTACCGCCACACGTCGGAAGAAATGATGGAAAAGTTCGGCCGCGACGTCAAAGCCGCCATCGCCGACCTGCAGCGTCACGGCATCAAGCCGGCCATGCTGATCACCGACACGATCTTTTCCAGCGACGGCATCTTCGCCGGCCCGAAAGGGTTTCTGCGACCGGCCGTGGACGCGATCCATGCAGCCGGCGGCCTCTTCGTCGCCGACGAGGTGCAACCCGGCTTCGGCCGCACCGGCGAAACCATGTGGGGCTTCGAGCGCCACGGCGTATCCCCCGACATGGTGACGATCGGCAAGCCGATGGGCAACGGCTACCCGATGGCCGGCATCGTGCTGCGCCCCGAAGTCGTCGCCGACTTCGGCCCCCGTGCCCGCTACTTCAACACCTTCGGCGGCAACCCCATTGCTGCCGCCGCCGGCAAGGCCGTGCTGGAAACCATCCGGACGGAGGGCCTGCAGCAGAATGCCCTCGATGTCGGCCAATACCTGATGGACGGCCTCAAGGCGCTCTCCCGCCTCCACCCGGCCCTCGGCGACATCCGCGGCTCGGGCCTCTTCATCGGCGTCGAGATCGTCGCCGATCCCACGACGAAACAGCCCGACGCCACCCTGACGGCGCGCATCGTCAACGGACTGCGCGCCCGCCGCATCCTGATCAGCGCCTCCGGCCCCAACGCCAACATCCTGAAAATCCGCCCCCCTCTCGTCTTCTCCCGCAAAAACGCCGACATGCTGGTGGACACCCTTGCCGACGTACTGAAGGCCGGCTGACGGAAGGCACGCCGGAGCGGGCACTCCCCGCTCCGGCGCTGGGGCGCGCCCCAGACGGCGACCATCCAGCCCATGCCGGTGGCGTCGTCTCAATCCACGCCCCCGCAAGGAGGCGACAGCGGCCAGACCTTCGGCTCCACGGCTTTGGCGTGTTTAATACGCCGCCTCGCTGACCTCGACTCTTTGGCCTTCCCAAAGTGCGGTGAATCTGAATCTCTGGTGCAAACCGGAGGTCTGCGATGCGATCAGGGATTTCATTACGCGAAGATTTTGATGGAGAAGGTCTGCGGCGGCTGGCGCGGCAGACGAAAGATGCCGTTCAAGCGCGCCGTCTGTTGGCACTCGCCTCAATCTACGATGGAGGCTCGCGTTCCGATGCCGCCCGCCTCGGCAGCGTCACGCTCCAAATTGTCCGGGACTGGGTCATGCGGTTCAACGAACACGGTCCCCAAGGCCTGATCAATGGCAAGGCGCCCGGTCCGCAGTCGCGGTTGAACGATCAGCAGCGTGCGGCCTTGGCGCAAGCAATCGAGCGTGGGCCGACACCCTATCTCGACGGCGTTGTTCGTTGGCGTCTGTGCGATCTGGCGCAATGGCTTTGGGAAGAGTTTCGCGTTTCGGTGAGCGAGCAAACGCTGAGCCGGGAGGTGCGGGCCATGGGCTATCGCAAGCTGGCTGTCCGGCCCAAACATCACGCGCAAGACCCTCAAGCCATTGAGGGTTTTAAAAAAGCTTCCCTGCCGCAGTGGCAGAGATTGCCGCTGGAGCGGCCCGAGGAAAACGCATAGAGATTTGGTTTCAGGATGAGGCCCGTATCGGGCAAAAGAACAAGATCACCCGCCGATGGGCCAGGCGAGGAACACGGCCTTCAGCACCGCACGATCAGCGCACAAGGTCGGCCTACATCTTCGGCGCAATCTGCCCGAAGCTCGGCAAGGCGGCCGCGCTGGTCATGCCATGGTGCGACACCTACGCCATGACCCAGCATCTGGCCGAAATCGCCCGACACGTCGATGCCGACGCGCACGCTATCCTCATCATGGATCAGGCAGGCTGGCACATGTCCAACAATCTCGTCGTGCCCGAAAACATCACCATTCTGCCACTCCCGCCGAAATCGCCGGAGCTGAACCCGGTCGAAAACCTCTGGCATTTCATGCGCGACAACTGGTTATCAAACCGCGTCTTCAAATCATACGACGACATCGTCGATCATTGCTGCGATGCCTGGCGGAAGCTCGAAAGCCAGCCCTGGCGCATCATGTCGATCGGGCGCAGAGAATGGGCCTATGGGTTTTGATCAGTGAGGGGCCGTATTACTTGTCATGTTCGGCTATGCGGCACTCGGCTCGCAGGCCGTGCGTCTTTTGAAGACATCCGGCGCGATATGGCTCGACCGCATCTGCGGCGGCGTGCTTTTGGCGCTCGCCGGATCCCTCGCCTTCTACCGTCGCGCGACGGGCTGACGCGCCTGCTCCGCCCGGCTGGGACGGAGCAGGTCGACCATTCTAGAACCGATAGGTGACACCCGCACCGACCAGCCAGGGATTGAGCTTCGCCTTGCCGGTGAGCGGCGCCCCGTCGAGATCAACTTTCCATTTGGGCTCGAGGAAGATCTTCTTCACGTCGAAGTTCACGCCCCAATGCTCGTCCAGCATATAGTCGAAACCGACCTGCAGGGCCGCGCCCAGCTTGTTCTCGATGTCGAGATTGGAGAACTTGCCCGAGCCGGACTGCTCGTAGAACAGGCTGTAGTTCACCCCAGCACCGACATAGGGCTTGAACGCACCGAAATCGGTGAAGTGGTACTGCAGGGTCACCGTCGGCGGCAGCAGCCAGGCCTTGCCCACCTTGCCAAGCCCCTTGATCCCACCATCCGCGTGCACATTCGCATAGGTCGTGCCGAGAATGAGTTCGGCCGCGATGTTGTCGGTGAAGAAGTAGGAGATGTCGAGTTCCGGGATGACCGTGTCCGAATAGGAAAGGTCGGACCCCGGGATACCGTTCACGAAGCCGGAATCGTTCGTGATGACGCCAAGGCCGCGCACACGGATCTGCCAGGGGCTCTGCGCTGCGAAATCAAGCGTCGCCTCCGGCGGCGCCATGCGCTCCTCAAGGTCAGCTGCGGCAGCCTGTCCGGCCAGCAGCGCCAGGCCGGCGACAAGGGCGGCACGCCCCATCCAATTTCCCTTCATGTCGTCTCTCCATCAAACGCGACTCGTCTTTGCGAGAGCGACTATGAAGCGAGGCGGCACGGTGGTCCTTTGAGATGGATCAAACAGCGACACATGAAAGGAGGGATTGGCGAGAAATTCGCGCCAATCTTGACAATTGCCCAATTAAAACAATGGCAGACATCAAACGGAAGAGGGCCGGCCGGTCGCCGGCCCGAATGTCAGGCCGCCTTGCGCGGCTCCGTCACCATCCGCCGACGTCCGCCTGCGACGAGCACGCCGGCAGCACCGTCCAGCCAGCCGTCCTTCAGCTCCAGCGCGAGAAAGCGGCGACGCTCGAACGGACCAGGCATGACGAGATGCTGTGCCTTATCGGCAAAGAAACCGAAGCGCTCGTAATATTCCGGATCGCCCACCAGCAGCACGGCCCCGTGACCACGGCCCTGCGCCTCGGTGATCGCAGCCCGCATCAGCGCACCGCCGATGCCCTTGCCTTCGTGCTCGCAATCGACGGCAAGTGGACCGAGCAGCAGCGCCGGCACGGCATTGCCTTCGGAATCGACCCCGGCCTCGACATTCCACAGACGCACGGTGCCGATGACGTGGCCGTCCAGATCCCGCGCGACAAGCGCGAGACCTTCGGCCGGCATGCGGCCGCGGCGGATCTTTTCCGACGACTTGCGGAACCGGGCTTCGCCCATGACGCGATCGAGCAGGCGCTCGCGCGCAACGACGTCGCCGGCATTCTCCTGGTCGATGGTGAAGGCGGCATGCGCGAAGAACGCGCGGACAGAATCAAGAACAGTGGCCATCTCTGGGCCTCCCGCACTCAAAACCGATTCAAACGGTATCCAGAACAAATTGTGAGGGTGGCGCTCCCGCAGGGACGGGAGCGCCGGGTGGTCAGATCACGTAGGCCTTGAGCGGCTCGAAGCCGTTGAAGGCGACAGCCGAGTAGGTCGTCGTGTAGGCGCCGGTGCCTTCGATCAGAACCTCGTCGCCGATCGAAAGCGAGACCGGCAGCGGATACATGTTCTTCTCGTACATCACGTCGGCCGAATCGCAGGTCGGGCCGGCGAGAACGCAGGGCTCCATCTCGTCCTGATCGCGCGCGGTGCGGATCGGGTAGCGGATCGCCTCGTCCATGGTTTCGGCGAGACCGCCGAACTTGCCGATGTCGAGGAAGACCCAGCGATGGTTGTCGTTGTCCGACTTCTTCGAGACGAGAACGACTTCCGCCTTGATGACACCCGCATTGCCGACCATGCCGCGGCCCGGCTCGATGATGGTTTCCGGGATCTGGTTGCCGAAGTGCTTCTTCAGCGCGCCGAAGATCGCCTTGCCATAAGCTTCGGCAGACGGGACGTCACGCAGGTACTTCGTCGGGAAGCCGCCGCCCATGTTGACCATCTTGAGCTCGATGCCCTGCTTGGCAAGCTGCACGAAGACGCGCTTGGCATCGGCAAGCGCCGAATCCCAGGCATCGACCTTCGTCATCTGCGAGCCGACATGGAACGACACGCCATAGGAGACGAGACCGTTCTGGTGGGCATAGACGAGCACGTCGACGGCCATCTGCGGTACGCAGCCGAACTTGCGCGACAGCGGCCATTCGGCGCCTTCGCCATCCGTCAGGACACGGCAGAACACACGTGCACCGGGAGCGGCACGGGAAATCTTCTCGACTTCCTCATGGCTGTCGACAGCAAAGAGCGAAACGCCGAGCGCATGCGCCTTGGCGACGTCGCGTTCCTTCTTGATCGTGTTGCCGAAGGAGATGCGGCTCGGGGTGGCACCGGCGTCGAGCGCCATTTCGATTTCGGCGACGGACGCGCAATCGAAGTTGGAGCCCATGGAGGCGAGCAGGCGCAGGACTTCCGGGGCCGGGTTGGCCTTGACAGCGTAGTAGATGGAGCTGTCGGGCAGCGCGTGGCGGAACGCCTTGAAATTGTCACGCACGACATCGAGGTCGACCACGAGGCACGGGCCGTCGGGACGTCGGGTGTTCAGGAAGTCGATAATACGTGCAGAGGTCATTTCGGTATTCCCCATATCCAGGTTGCTCCGGGAAAACCCCAGAGGACAAAGGGCAGATGCAGGCACGCTCTGGAACCAGCCGGTGGAGACCCCGGAACCAAGCATGCGCATCATGCGCGAACGGTGAACCAAAGCCCGCCTAGGCTTTGATTCGGCTTTGTCTGCCATGGATTGGCGGGAGAACCCGACCGCACGTCCGGCAATGAAGGTGTGCCTCTTCAGTAACCCCGGCTGTTGGAAAGCCGGCAGACACCAGAAAGGCCCGCACCGTCGTTGCTTCAAGATGTCCTCGCTCTTCCGGTTGGCCGGAGAAACGACTGGAGGGGTTAGTTCCAGGTACCTTACCGAGTTCCTCACCAAATCGAGGGTCGGCGGACACCCACAGGCACGTGCGACTTTGGGCAAGGCGGGAGATAAGAAGAATCGCTGTCGTAATCAAGAGGTTTTTTGCGGAACGCTATTGAAAATATTCTGACAGCCACGACATTCGCCGAACTGGTTTTCACAGAATGGTGATTACGCCCCGGCCACCGTTTCGGCCGCAGCCGCATGGGGACACATGGATACTCTGACCCGAATCCGGGCCTTCATAGACGTCGTGGACGCCGAGGGCTTTTCCGCCGCCTCCCGCAAGACCGGCCGGTCCAAGGCGCTGCTGTCGAAATATGTGCGTGAGCTGGAGGACGAATTGGGCACGCTACTCCTCAATCGCACCACGCGCCAGTTCTCTATGACCGAGGCCGGCCACACCTACTACCGCACCGCCTCCGATATCCTGAAGGAGATCGACAATCTTGCCGATCTCGTGCGCGAGAAGAACACCGACCTGCGCGGCAAGCTGAAGGTTTCCGCGCCACGTACCTTCGTCGACGCCGACATCGGCCAGTCAATCATCGATTTCGGCAAGGAGCACCCGGAACTCTCGCTGGAAATCGTCTCGGACGACCGCTTCGTCGATCTCGTTGAAGAAGGTTTCGACGTGGCTGTCCGCATTACGCGCCTGGAAGACTCGGCCCTCATCGCGCGCAAACTCGGCGATTTCTACCTGAAGATCTGCGTCAGCGCGGAGTTCCTGGAGCGGGTCGGCCCGATCAACCACCCAAGCGACCTTGCCCGCCTGCCCTGCATCATCGACACCAACGGCAAGTCGCACAGCAACTGGCGCTTCATCGACGAGAAGGGCGCGGGCTTTTCCGTGCCTGTCGGCGGCCATATCGAGGTGAACAGCCCGACGGCAGCCGTGCGCGCGGCGGCGAGTGGCCTCGGCGTCGCACAGGTGCCGGCCTTCATCGCCCGCCATTGCCTCGACAGCGGCAAGATCGTTTCGATCCTGGAGGATTACCTACCGACAGACCGCGGCATCTACGCGATCTATCCGCACCGCCGCTACCTGCCCGCGAAGGTGCGCACCTTCGTCGACTTCCTGCACGGCTGGTTCCGCCGCAATCCCGGCATCGAAGCATAAGGTGCCGCGGCGAGGTCCCAATTCCGACCCATTTGCGTTACATTCAGCCGGTCGATTCTGAACGCTGCCGCGAGAGGATATACCCCATGCGATTCCTCCCCCTCCTCGTTGCCGGAGCAGCCTTCCTTGCCCCGGCTGCGGCCTTTGCCCATCCGCATATCTTCGCGGAAGCGCGGCTTGAAGTGGTGGCCGGCGAAGACGGCACGGTCAGCGAATTGCGCAATGTCTGGCGTTTCGACGAAATGTTCTCGGCCAGCGTCGTGATGGATTTCGACAAGAACAGCAATGCCGCGCTCGATCCGGACGAACTGGCGGAAGTCGGCCAGACTGTTCTCGAGTCGCTGGAAGAGTTCAGCTACTACACGACGATCACCGAGGATGGGAAATCCATCAAGATCGCCAAGCCCGACGCGATCAACGTCGACTACAAGGACGGGCAGCTCCTGATGTTCTTCACCGTCAAGCCAGGCGAAGCCATGCCCCTCAAGGGCAAGCTCACCTTCGGCGTCTATGACCCCACCATGTACGCTGCCATGGACTTCGCCTCGGACGACGACCTCATCGCCGTCGGCGACAAGTTCACTGCCTGCAAGCGGGCGGTCGTGCGGCCGGATGCGGACGAGGTGCTTGCCCAGAACCAGGACAGCCTGACGGAAGCCTTCTTCAATGATCCCGCGGGCACCGACATGTCGAAACTCTTCGCCACCCGTCTGGAGCTGACATGCTGACCCGCGGCCGGGCTCTTGCCCTTCTCACGCTGACAGTCGCGATCGCGACCGCTGCCGGTCTTGCCCACGCACAGTCGCCGCTCGGCATCGGCTCGGCGGAGCCGGGTTTCAACACGACCGGCACCTTCGGCAGCCTGTTCGGCTGGATCAACGCCCAGCAGCAGGGCTTCTACCGCGCCATGACCGGCGCGTTGAAGGAGATGCGCGGAAATCCCTGGGCAGCGTCCACGCTGGTCGGCCTCTCCTTCGCCTATGGCGTCTTCCATGCCGCCGGCCCCGGCCACGGCAAGGCCGTCATCTCCTCCTACATGCTGGCAAACGAGGTGGAGCTGAAGCGCGGCGTTGCTCTCTCCTTCCTCTCCTCGATCCTGCAGGGCATCGTCGCGATCTTGCTCGTCGGCGCGGCCTATCTCTTCCTGCGCGGCACCACGGTCTCAATGACCGATGCCACCCGCGCACTCGAAATCGGCAGCTACGCCCTCATCGCCCTTTTCGGTGCCTGGCTGCTCTTCCGCAAGCTGCGACCGGCGGAACGACGGGCCTCGGCGCTTGGCGCGCAGGCGGTCGAGGTACACGATCACGACCATCGCGACCATGCGCATCATCACCACCATGCCGGGGAGATCTGCTCGACCTGCGGCCATGCCCATGCACCGGATCCATCGCTCCTGAAGGGTGAGCGCTTTGCACTGCGCGAGGCCTGGTCGGCCATCGTCGCCGTCGGTCTCAGGCCCTGCTCGGGTGCGCTGATCGTGCTCAGCTTCGCGCTTCTGAACGGCCTCTATCTCGGCGGCCTGCTCGCCGTCTTCGCCATGTCGATCGGCACGGCGATCACCGTCTCCACCCTCGCCACGCTCGCCGTCACGGCCAAAGGCGCGGCCGTTCGTTTCGCCGGCAACGGTTCGGCCGCCGCCCGC
The DNA here is from genome assembly GCA_965227945.1 of Azorhizobium sp. Classification (GTDB taxonomy): domain Bacteria; phylum Pseudomonadota; class Alphaproteobacteria; order Rhizobiales; family Xanthobacteraceae; genus Azorhizobium. The sequence continues at coordinate 3,523,962 of CBDDGQ010000006.1, forward strand.
GTGGGTAGCGCCATCGAGATCGGTGGCGCAGCGCTGGTCATGGTCCTTGGATTGCTCCTGCTCGGCGCTGCACTGCAGGGCTGATAACAGCGCCCTAGATCATTTGCAGGAAAGTGCGAAGCGGTTTTCCGTCTGGAAAAGCGTTAAAACAAAGAGATCGAGTGTTTTCGCGATTCAGAGAAAAACGGAAACGCTCTAGTTGCCGCGACTGCGCTGATAGCGCGCCCGGAGCCAGAAGAGCAGGAAAAAGCCGAGCACGAGCAGCGCGCCGAAGACGCCAGCCAGCCATGGCGAGACATCGCCAAGCGCGATCATCACCCGCGGCAGGAAATAGAACACCGCGCCCGTGCCGAGCAGAATGCAGAGCGCTGCCAGCGCCGGCGACTTGCCCTTGCGTTCCGGTGCGTCGGTCATGCTGCAATCTCCGCGCGGATGTCTTCCAGGCGACGTTTCTGCTGGCCTTCGGCATCGAAATTGTCAGGTGAGAGCCAGGCGTCGAAAGCCTTGGCAAGGAGTGGCCACTCCCCGTCGATGATCGAGAACCATGCGGTATCGCGGTTCTCGCCCTTGGACAGCATATGCTGGCGGAAGACGCCCTCGAAGGTGAAGCCGAGGCGGGCGGCGGTGCGCTTGCTGGCCTCGTTGCCGTTGTGGCATTTCCATTCGTAGCGGCGATAACCGAGATCCTCGAAAGCGTGCTTGGCAAGCAGGTATTGCGCCTCGGTCGAGAGCGGCGAGCGGGACATGCCGCCACCGTGGGCGATGCCGCCAATCTCAACGACGCCGTTTGCCGGGTCGGGCCGCATGTAATGCGCCATCCCGACAATCTTGCCGGCCGCCTTGTCGATGATCACCTCGCGCACCCAGCCGGACGTGATGACCGCTTCCGACCAGGAATCAAAATCCTCGATGCTGGCGAAATCGGCCTGCGTGAAATAGCGCAGCAGCGGGTTGATCTGCATGCCACCGAAGGCCTCCCAGAGGGCCTTTAGGTGTTTTTCCCGCTGGTAGGGCTCAAGGCGCACGGTACGGCCTTCGAGGGTGACGGGCGCCGGCGGCGGGCAGCCTTTCCAATCCTTAAGGTCGCGCATGAAAATCCTCCTTCGGTCCTTGCCGAAGGGATAGAGCAGCGCGCGGGCGCGCGCAATGTTGAAAGCGGGGAGCGGCGTTCCGCCGCTCCCCCAAATCCTCAGACGGTGGCGGCGGAAACCGTCGCCTCGATGTGGTCGACCAGCGCATCGGCAAGGCCGAGGCGGCCGGCGAGCAGGTCGAGATAGCCGCGTTCGGCGCGCGACTTCGGCTCGATGGCGAGGCGCGAGGCTGTGTAGAGTTCGACGCGCTGCTCTTCGGTCGTCGCAGCAGCGATGATCGCGTCGAGATCGACCGGGTTGGCCAGCTCCTCTTCGAGGAACTGCGTGGCATCCGCACCGAGGCCGGAAACCTTCAGCTTGTCCATGATGCGGGCGCGCTCGGCCTCGTCGATATGGCCGTCGGCACGCGAGGCGGCGATCATGGCGCGCACGAGGATGAGGGCGAAATCCGTGCTGACGGCTTCAGGATGGAAGCCGGAATCGGTCGGCGGCGGCAAGAGCTCTGGCGTTCCGCCCTGCGTCGTCTCGACCGGGTTCTGGCCGGCCTTGTAGTTCTTGTAGGCCTGGTAGCCGAGGCCGGCGATGGCGGCAAGGCTACCGATCTTCAGCGCGGAGCCGGCCACCTGGCGGCCGGTGCCCGTACCGAGAAGAACGCCGGCGATGGCGATCGAGGCAAGTGGATTGTCCTTGGCGAGCTGCGTCACCTGGCCCGCGCGGTCGCGCACGGATCCGCCGGCACCAGGCACCTGCGAACCGAGGAACTGGTCAAGCAACTTCTTGGCGTCAAACATGGGCGGTCTCCGTTTCACTTGTTCTCTTGCATCGCAAGGGCCGACAGCAAGGCAAGATAGGAATGCACGCCCTGAATTACAAATGCATAACGGGCGACCAAGGGGCGCCCGTCTGCAAAACCGCTGAACCTGCCTCAGCCCTTAAGTGCCGACGCTTCCGCGGCGAGCTTGGTGATGCCCGCCCAGTCACCCTTGGCGACGAGGTCCTTCGGTGCCACCCAAGAGCCGCCGACGCAGACGACATTCGGCAGCGAGAGGTAGTCGCGGGCATTCGCGAGCGAAATGCCACCCGTCGGGCAGAACAGCGTGCCGGCGAGCGGTGAGGACAGCGATTTCAGGTAAGCGGCTCCGCCCGCCTGCTCGGCCGGGAAGAACTTCAGAACCTGGTAGCCCTCTTCGCGAAGACCCATGACCTCGCTGGCCGTAGCGGCACCCGGCAGCAGGGGGATGTCGCTGTCGGCAGCCGCGTCGATCAGCTCCTGCGTCGTGCCGGGGCTGACGATGAACTGCGAGCCGGCCTCGACCGCCGCCTCGAACTGCGCAGCATTGAGGATCGTGCCGGCACCGGCAACGGCACCTTCAACCTCGTTGGCGACCGCGCGGATCGCCTCCAGCGCGGCGGGCGTGCGCAGCGTGATTTCGATGGCCTTGAGGCCGCCCGCCACCAGCGCGCGCGCCAGCGGAACGGCAGTCGAGAGGTCCTCGATGACCAGCACCGGCACCACCGGCTGCAGCTTCAGGACGGAAAGGAGCTTGGCGTTCTTCTCGCTCATGGCACGACCTTTTAAAACGATTGAATTTTGACCCGAATAGCGCGTCTGCGACGTCGTGTCGAGCCTAAAGCATGAAGGCTTCTCTTGTCATGACAGACTTATCGTGTAGTGTTCCCCTCGCCCAAGCCCATCTCCAACTGCGAAAGCGAGCCTATGGCGAAAGAGATCGAGCGGAAGTTCCTGGTATCGGGGCAGCGGTGGCGTACCTTCGCAGACGAAGGCATCGCCATACGGCAGGCCTATATTGTCGCCCAGGACGACCGGTCTCTACGGGTCCGCATCTACGGCAACGGGCAGTCACGCATTACCCTCAAGGTCGGACACACCGCGCTCGTGCGCGATGAATACGAGTTCGAAGTCGACCGCGACGAGGCTGAGGACATGCTGCGCCATGCCATCGGCAACGTCATCCAGAAAGTCCGCTACAAGGTGCCCCACGAGGGCCACGTCTGGGAAGTCGATGTCTATGAGGGCGCCCATCGCGGGCTTGTCATCGCCGAGGTAGAGCTTGCCTCGATCCATGACGATCCGGAGCTGCCCAACTGGGTGGGCCGGGAAGTAACGGGCGAAAGCCAGTATTCCAACCAGTCCATGGCGCTCGGCATCAGCGACGGCGCGCGGCTGCATCAGCTCGCCTGAGCCGCTACGCCGCATTGCCTGAAAAGCGGCGAGGTTGTATGTGGCGGCCATGACTCACGAGATTTCTTCGCCCGTCCCGGCCAGCGGCTTTCTTGTCGCCGCGCTCTATCATTTCGTCGCGGTTCCGCGCTTTGCCGAACTGCGCCCCCCCCTGCAGGCGCTTTGCGAGGAAAACGGCGTGCGCGGGACGCTGCTGCTCGCCCATGAGGGCATCAACGGCACGATCGCCGGCCCGGCCGATGGCCTCCGCCGTGTGCTCGCCTTCCTGCGCAGCCAGCCGGAATTCGCCGCACTGGAACACAAGGAAAGCCACGCGGCCGAGATGCCCTTCCTGCGCATGAAGGTGCGGCTGAAGAAGGAGATCGTCACGATGGGCGTCGAGGATATCGACCCCACGCGTTCCGTCGGCACCTATGTGGCGCCCGAGGACTGGAATGCGCTGATCTCCGACCCGGAGACGATCGTCATCGACACGCGCAACGACTACGAGACCGCAATCGGCATGTTCAAGGGCGCCGTGGATCCGAACACCAAGACCTTCCGCGAGTTTCCGGACTGGGTGCGGGAGAATACCGGCCTGCACAACAAGCCGAAGATCGCCATGTACTGCACCGGCGGCATCCGCTGCGAGAAGGCGACCGCCTTCATGAAGGAACAGGGGTTCGACGAGGTCTACCATCTGAAAGGTGGCATCCTGAAATATCTCGAGGAAGTGCCCGCAGAAGAAAGTCTCTGGGAGGGTGCGTGTTTCGTCTTCGACGAGCGCGTCTCCGTATTGCATGGCCTGGAAGAGGGCGAGCACAGGCTCTGCCGCGCTTGCCGTCACCCGCTGACGGCAGAAGAGATCACTTCGCCGCTTTACGAGGCCGGCGTCTCCTGTCCGCACTGCCACGCAGCACGCAGCGAGGACGATCGCCTGCGCTTCCGTCAGCGCCAGTTGCAGATGGACCTTGCGAAGAAACGCGGCGAACGCCACCTCGGCAAATAATCAGCCGGCCGCAGCCTCGATATCGGCCGGCGGAGCGAGCAGATCGCTGATCGCCGCCTCGCTCATTGGCCTGCCGAAGAAATAGCCCTGCAGCTGGTCGCAGCCGCACAGATGGAGGAAGGCGGCCTGTTCCGCCGTCTCCACCCCCTCGGCCGTCACCGGCATGTCGAAGGATGTGGCGAGCGCCACCGTCGCCTGCAGCATTGCACCGCCCTTCGGCGACTGCTCGCCGGCAATCGTGAGCGAGCGGTCGATCTTCATGCGGTCGAAGCCGAAGCGGATGAGATAGCCGATGCTGGAAAAGCCGGCGCCGAAATCATCGAGCGCGATACGCACGCCACCGGCCTTCAGCCGGTCCATGACGAGTTTCGCCCGGCCCGGGTTCTGGATGAAATAGCCCTCGGTGATTTCCAGCGTCACACGGGACGGCGCAATGCCCGCCTCCGCGATGATGCTCAGCGCCCGGTCCGGGAAATAGGGATTGCGGAACTGCGCCGGCGACACGTTGATCGAGACGTCCACCTCCGGCCAGTTGCGTGCCGCCTCGCAGGCCCGCTTCAGGACAAGCGGCCCGAGCGCATCGATGATGCCGGTCGATTCCGCCAAGGGGATGAAGACGTCCGGCGGCACGGGCTTCGTTCCGCCGCGCGACCAGCGGGCGAGCGCCTCGACGCCGCAGATGGCCCGGCTCCGCGCGGCGACGATCGGCTGGAACACGACGTCGATCTCACCGCGCGCAACGGCGGACCGCAAGGCCTCCTCCATCTCCCGCCGCTCGTCACGGTCGTCGTCCATCAGCGTTTCATAGTGCATGGCGCGGCCGCGGCCGGCATGCTTGGCGCGGTACATGGCGACATCCGCCCGCCGCAGAAGCTCCTCGCCCCCGACGCCGCCCCGGCGCGAGACAGCAAGGCCGATGCTGGCACCGACCACGGCAACGCGCTCGCCGATTGCGAGAGGTTCGGAGAAGAAATCCAGAATGGACCGGGTGAGGCGCTCAGCCTCCGGCCCATCGGGCCCGTCGATGAAAGCGATGGCGAATTCATCGCCGCCGATGCGGGCCAGCATGGCCTTGGCCGGAACGAGACGCGAGAGCCCGGCCGAAACCCCGCGGATCAGCCGGTCGCCGACCGCATGGCCATAGAAATCATTGACATCCTTGAAACCGTCGAGGTCGAGATAGAGCATCACGACGTCGCCCTCCTCCTCCCTCGCACGGGCATTCAGCTCGTCAAGGCCGAGATAGAGGCCGGTGCGATTCCGGAGGCCGCTCAGCCTGTCGGTGAGAGCCTGGGTCCGGGCCGTGTTCTCATCCGCCTTGAGACGGATCGTAAAGGCCGCGCCGGTCAAAACGAGAAGCACGAAAAAGAAGACGACACCGGCCAGCGCCAGCAGCACCAGGGGACGCACTTGCGCATAGCTCTGGTCACCCGGCGCATCCGGTGTCCAGGAAAGAAAACCGATGGCCCTGCCGCCCGGATCGTTCAGCGGAACGGCGAGGCCTGCCGGCGGGGCAGCCTCGGTCAGCATCAGGCCCGAGATCAGGAAGTTGTCGGCGATGCGGGCAATGCGGGCCGGTGTCAGGTGCCGGATGATGAAGAGCGTGCGCAGGGCCTCCGAGGGTGCCTTGACCGCATCGGACATCGGCCGGATCGCGGAAATGGCGCCGACCGCCGGCCCGTCCGGCGTTTGCAGGAAGGCCCCCAATTCTTCGCCCGGATCGAGCCCGGCCTCAAGGATCTTGCGGTGCATGTCCGTGAAGGTTGGGCCGCCATAGGCGCGTGCATCGGCCTCGACAGGCGCACCATTGCGATAGGCAAGCATCGTCTTGCCCGCTTCATCGATCAGGAAGACCGTGTCGAAGAGCGGCCCGCCTTCCGTGGCAACCCCCATATTGGCAACCAGCCACGGCATATCGGGCGTGCCGTAGGTGGCCTGCACCGCGTCGTCCCAGACGGCATAGTCGCGCACGGTGGTGACCATGGAACTGCGCATGGAGGAGAGCGCGCCAAACACCGTCTGGCGCGTGCGCTCCGCATCGAGCTCGTTCGCCCGGTTCGCAAGGAAGCCGAGCGCCATCATGACGAGCACGGTCGCAAGGCTGACGACGACGGCAAAGGAGGCCAGCACGCCCAGCACGACTGCAAGCCGTCGGGCGCCGATCATGCCAGAAAGGTGGCGCGCTAGCCGCAGCATCGTCTTCTCCAACCAGGCGGAAATGATGCGGCAGAACCGTTATGAATCCTTTACGGCCGGCACGACAATACAAGGGAGTGCGGGCCGCTAGGCGGCCTGATGATTGCCCTTGGGAAAGGCCCGGGCAAGTTCGGCATACCACTTGCCGCTTTTCTTGACCGTGCGGACCTGCGTGCCATAGTCGACATGCACGATGCCGAAGCGCATCCGGTACCCTTCGGCCCATTCGAAATTGTCCATGAGGCTCCAGGCAAAATAGCCGCGCATCGGATAGCCTTCACGGATGAGATCTGCCGTAACGTCGAGATGTTCGGCGATGTAGTCGAGGCGCGGCTGGTCGTCGACCGCACCGTTTTCCACCTCCATATTGTAGCAGGCGCCGTTTTCCGTGATGTAACAGGCGGGCAGCGCATAATCCGCATTGAGCTTGCGGATGAGATCCCCGAGCGCCGGCGCAAACACCTCCCAGCCTATATCCGTCCTGATGTCGGTAACCGGCGGTGCCGGCACGGTCGCGGGGAATTCCGCCCCTTCCGACACATCGTGCGCAACCCGCATCGGCGTATAATAATTGAGCCCCCACCAGTCGAGCGGCTGGCTGATCGTCTCCATGTCGCCCGGCTCGATCGCCGGCATGCGATCGCCGAGCGCCGAGAGGAAGCTTTCGGGATATTCACCCTTGAAGACCGGCCCGAAGAAGACGCCGTTGTGAAAATCGAAAGCGCGCGTGGCCGCCGCCAGGTCGGCCTCCCCGGCGCGACCGGCATAGATGGAATGCGCATTGAGAACGAGACCGGTGGCAAGCTGCGGGCGCTCGGCGCGGATCGCCGCAACACCGAGGCCATGCGCCAGGTTGGTAAAGTGCAGGGCGTGCAGCGCGGCGTCCATGTTGCACTCACCCGGTGCGTGAATGCCGTAGAGATGGCTTAGCCAGACGGAACACCAGGGCTCATTGAAGGTCGCGACCGCATCCAGCCGATCGCCCAGCCGGGCGATCACGGTCTTCGCATAACGCTGGTAGGCATAGGCCGTCTGCCGCGCCGTCCAGCCGCCATCGCCGGCCAGCATCAACGGCAGGTCCCAGTGATAAAGCGTCGCAAAGGCCTTGATGCCACGTGCCTTCAGGCCATCCACGAGGCGATCGTAGAAATCCAGCCCCTTCTCGTTCACCGGCCCCGTGCCTTCGGGGATGACGCGCGGCCAGGCGATGGAGAACCGGTAGGCCGACACGCCGAGTGACTGGATGAGATCGAGGTCCTCTTCCAGCCGGTTGTAGTGATCGCAGGCCACATCGCCATTGTGCCGGCCATAGACACGGCCCGGCATGTTGGCAAACGCATCCCAGATCGAGGGCTTGCGACCATCCAGCTTCGTAGCGCCCTCGATCTGGAAGGCGGCCGTCGCCACGCCGAACACGAAGTCGCCGGGAAACCGGCCGGCAAGGATCTTGGGATCGTTCATTGTCGTCTTTCGTGCGCAGCAAGCGCGTATCATTGGAAACTGCAACGTTGCAGTAAGAGTCTTGGCCGTAAAAATCAATGCCTTTCGCATTCGACCGGGTTTTGCAACCTGCAGCAAAGGGTCGCGAGAATCGTCAAACAGGGATTGCTTAAACAAAGGTTAGGAATTTGTCCCTTAAACTACCAATAGCTGGGACGGAGACACTGGCGTGGTACGACGAATTGCGAAGCATCTCGTGCGGAAGGGCATGTTCGTAGAATCGCTGGAATGCCCGAACGCCGAATTCTCAGGGCGTCGCTTCCTTGTCCAGTCCGACGAAACCGTACGGGCGATCCTCGCGACCTCCGCCGCCTATGCACTGGTCAATCCACAAAAAAGCACGGTGGACATAGACCTCGCCACCGGCCCCGCCCCTGCAACGCAAGCCGCCGAAGAGCGCAAGCGCACGCTGGAGACAGTGGCAGAATCGGCCCGATCCCTGCGCACCAGCTTCGACGCAGCGAGAACCGGCCAGCTGGAAATCGACGCGCTGTCCCCGGTCGCCGACGAGATTTCCGACCGTATCGACGCCGACCCCGATGTTTTCCTGAAGGTCACGCGCCTGAAGACGAAGGACGAGGGCACCTACGTGCATTCGCTGGCTGTCAGTGCGCTGATGATGCGCCTTGCCCGCCTGCTCGGCCATGACGACAGCGCTGTGCGCGAGCTCGGCGTTGCAGGCTTGCTGCACGATGTCGGCAAGCTGATGATCCCGAATGCCGTCCTCAACAAGAGCGGCCGGCTGGACAGCGACGAAAAGCGCCTGGTGCGCGGCCATCCCGAGCTCGGATATCGCCTGCTGAAGGAGCAGGCCAACGTTTCCGATCTGGTGCTCGACATCTGCCGATACCATCACGAAACCCTGGATGGCAGCGGCTACCCGCTCGGCCTCAAGGCCGACAAGCTGAGCCAGGAAATCCGGATCGCCACCATCTGCGATGTCTTCGAGGCCCTGACGAGCACCCGTCCCTACAAGCGGCCGTGGACCACACGGGACGCCCTAAACTGGATGTTCGACCGAGGCCACCTGTTCGACAAGAAACTGGTGATCCGCCTCGGCAGCATTTTTGCCTGAAAGGTACCCGGCCGCCACCCCTGGAGGCGGCGACCGGCAATCGAAAACCTCAGACCTTGACCCAGGCTCCGTTCTTCTTCGACGACTGCACACAGGCATCAACGAAAAGCATGCCCTTGAGGCCATCATCTACCGTCGGATAGGTGACGGCGGGATCGACCGGCGCGCCCTTGCGCTTGGCGTGAATGGCCCGGGCCGCTTCGGAATAGATATTGGCGAATCCTTCGAGATAACCTTCCGGATGGCCAGCCGGCACACGACTGACGCGGGCGGCCGCGGCGCCGGAACCGGCGCCGCCCCGGGTGATCAGGCGTTTCGGCTCGCCAAAGGGCGTGTACCAGAGGTAGTTCGGATCGGCCTGCACCCATTCGAGACCACCCTTGGTGCCATAGACCCGCACCTTCAGGCCGTTCTCATGGCCCGGGGCCACCTGGCTGCACCAGAGCATACCCTTGGCGGCGACACCGTTCTTTTCCTTGAAGCGCATCATCACATGGGCATTGTCGTCGAGACGGCGGCCCGGCACGAAACTGTCGAGATCGGCGGCAAGTTCGGCAAGCTCCAACCCGGAGACGAAGCACCCGAGATTATAGGCATGCGTGCCGATATCCCCTGTCGAACCACCGGCACCGGATTTCGACGGATCGGTGCGCCAGGCCGCCTGTTTCTGGCCGCCGCTCTCGATGTCCTCGGTCAGCCAGTCCTGCGGATATTCCATCTGCACGAGCCGGATCGCGCCGAGATCACCATTGGCCACCATTTCCCGCGCCTGGCGAACCATCGGATAGCCGGTGTAGTTGTGCGTCAGCACGAAGAGTGCATCGCTCTCCTCCGTCAGCTTCTTCAGCTTGCGGGCATCCGAGAGGGTGGAAGTCAGCGGCTTGTCGCAGATGACATGGATGCCCCGCTTCAGAAACTCCCTCGCCGCCTCGTAATGCACATGGTTCGGCGTGACGATCGCCACGGCCTCGATGCCGTTCTTCAGCTTCGCCTCGCGGATCGCCATTTCCTTGAAGCTGCCATAGCTGCGGGAGGGGTCGAGCCCCAGTTCGCGGGCCGACTGTTCCGCCTTTTCCGGCGAAGACGACAGCGCACCGGCGACAAGTTCGTATTGATCATCGAGACGCGCCGCGATGCGGTGCACCGCCCCGATAAACGCGCCCGAACCGCCGCCGACCATGCCGAGCCGGATGCGGCCCAACCGCGCCTCGCTGGCGCTTCCTTCGATTGCCATGAATGTTCCTCCTAAAAGTTCAAGCGCGGAATGAGCCCTTCGCCGGTATCAAAGCCCCAGCATGCGCCGGTTGGCCGCCTGATCCGTCCCGGCATCGGCAAAGTCATCAAAAGCCTTCTCCGTCACACGAATGATGTGGGCCTTGACGAACTCCGCGCCTTCGCGCGCGCCGTCCTCCGGGTGCTTTAGCGCACATTCCCATTCCACCACCGCCCAGCCGGCGAAATCATTGGCCGCCATCTTGGAGAAGACGGCACCGAAATCGACCTGGCCGTCGCCGAGCGAACGGAAGCGGCCGGCGCGGTTCACCCAGCTCTGGTAGCCGCCGTAGACGCCTTGCCGGCCCGTCGGGTTGAACTCGGCATCCTTCACATGGAACATGCGGATGCGATCCTTGTAGATGTCGATATTGTCGAGATAATCGAGGCACTGCAGCACATAGTGCGAGGGGTCGTAGAGCATGCAGGCACGGGCATGGTTGCCGGTGCGCTCCAGGAACATCTCGTAGGTGATGCCGTCATGCAGGTCCTCACCGGGATGGATTTCGTAGCAGACGTCGACGCCATTTTCCTCTGCATGGTCGAGGATCGGCTTCCAGCGCTTCGCCAGTTCGTCGAAGGCCGTCTCGACGAGGCCGGCCGGCCGTTGCGGCCAAGGATAGACGAAGGGCCACGCGAGCGCGCCGGAAAAGCTGGCCATGGCATCAAGGCCAAGGTGCCGCGAAGCCGTCAGCGCCATCTTCACCTGCTCAACCGCCCATTCCTGCCGCGCCTTCGGATTGCCGCGCACCTCCGGCACCGCGAACCCGTCGAAGGCCTCGTCATAGGCTGGATGCACGGCGACCAGCTGGCCCTGGAGGTGGGTGGAAAGCTCGGTGACCTCGACGCCGTTCTCACGCGCCCTGCCGGCGAAGTCGTCGCAATAGGCCTTGGATTCGGCGGCCTTCCTGAGATCGATCAGGCGAGCGTCCCAACTCGGGACCTGCACGCCCCTGTAACCGATATCGGCGGCCCATTTGGTGATGGAATCCCAGGAGTTGAACGGCGCGGCGTCACCGGCGAACTGGGCGAGAAACAGGGCCGGGCCCTTGATCGTCTTCATCTGTGGCATCCTCCCATGGACCGGGCCGTTTCCTGTGGCCGGCCAACGATATTTTTTGCGGTACGTACCGCAGCGCGTTGAAAGCTATCGGCGTTTGGCGGGGTGGGCAATGCCGAATCGCAAGGCTGGCGCCCTTCTCCTCCGCCATGGCCGGGCCTGACCCGAGGATGACGCGAGCGCAGCGTAACCGCCCGGGCCATCATGTCCCGGGCGGCATGTCTTTGTCAGATCAGAAAGGGGAATCCGGGAAGTAGAAGTCCTTCGCGTTGTCCTTCGTCACCAGCGTCGCGTCGATCGTGTAGACGCCGCGGACCGGAACCTGGCCGTAGAAGTTGGCGACGGTCATTTCGAGCGCGGTGCCCACCATTGCCGGCGGATAGAGCACATCGACCGGGATCATCTTGTCGCCGTCCATGACCTTCTTGATCATGTCCTTCGAACCGGCGCCCGCCACGACATACTGGATATCCGTGCGGCCGGCCTGCTCGATGGCCTGCAGGACGCCGACGGCCATGTCGTCGTCCTGGCACCACACGACGTCGATCTTCTGGTACTTGGTAAGGTAGTCCTGCATGACCTTGAAGGCATCATCGCGGTTCCAGTTGCCGTACTGGCGATCGAGAACCTTCACGCCGGAGCCTTCGATACCCTTGTCGAAGCCGTCCTGACGCTCCTGGTCGATCGGGATCGGCATACCGCGGATGACGACGACTTCGGCCTCCGGCGTCGTGGTCTTGATGTATTCGCCGGCCGTCTGGCCGAGCGCGAAGTTGTTGCCGGCGACATAGAGGTCGCGCACGGAATTGTCGTTCGTGCTCGGCGCACGATCGACCAGCGCGACGAAGGTGCCGCTGCCCTTGATTTCCTTGATGGCATTGACCAGCGGATCCGGATCTGTCGGCAGGATGACGAGCGCATCGATGCCCTGCGTTGCGAGATCCTGCACGGCATTTGCCTGGCTTGCCGGATCGGGCGACGTCTTGACCACGACGTTGAGGCCCGGATGGCTCGCCATCAGGAGCTTGGCGACGCGCTCGGCATGGAAGATCACGCCTGCCGTCCAACCGTGGCTGGCCGCCGGGATCGAGACGCCGATCGTCACCTTCTTCTCTTCCTGTGCATGAGCGAAGCCGGTGAAGACGGCGAGCGCCGCAACCGTCAGGCCCAGTAGTTTCTTGCGCATGAGTTTCCTCCCAAAATCAGGTCTTCCTCAGAGGCCGGGCGACCTGTAGACCCGGCTACTTCCCCGCAATTCCGTGGCTGGAACTGCCTGGTCTCACGATTTGCGCACCAGCGAACGCTGGACGAGCATCGCAATGATGATGATCGCGCCCTGGATGGCTCCGATCAGGTATTCGCTGATGAAGTTGGAGAGCAGCATGATGTTGCCGACCAATTCGAGGATGAAGGCGCCGCAGATCGTGCCCCAGACGCGGCCTGCTCCCCCCTTCAGCGCCGTACCGCCGACAACGACAGCGGTGATCGCCTGCAATTCCCAGAGGATGCCTGTCGTCGCCGAGGTGGAGCCGAGACGCGGCACGTAGAGCAGCACGGCGATGGCGACGCACAGGCCCTGGATGACGAAGGCGATGGTGCGCACGCGATCGACCGGAATGCCCGAATAGCGCGCGACATCCCTGTTCGAGCCGACGGCGACGACATGCCGGCCATAGCGCATGCGATAGAGGACGAAGGCGGCAATGGCGGTGACGACGAAGATGACGGCGATCGGCACCGGCACGCCCAAGATCGAACCGAAATAGGCCGGGCGATAAAGCGCCTGCAATTCGGGCTCGCGCAGCGTGATCGCACCGCCCTGCGACAGCCAGGTCGTCAGGCCGCGATAGATGCCCATCGTGCCGAGCGTCGCGATGAAGGGCTCGATCTTGCCGACGGTGGTGATGAGGCCGTTCAAAAGGCCGCAGCCTGCGCCGATGACGACCGTGAGGACCATGGCGGCAGTCAGCATCAGCGAGGGATCGGCGATCGCACCGGAATTCATGAAGAGGATCATGAGACTGGCGACGAAGGCGACCATGGCGCCGACCGAGAGATCGAGGTCGCCGGACGAAATGACGAAGGTGGCGCCGACCGCGATGATCGCGATGAAGGCGCTGCGCGTCGCCACGTTCGCCAGGTTGGTGAAGCCAATGAAGTTGGGGTTCACCAGCGCGCCGACGACGAGCAGCAGGGCCAGTGCCGCGAAGGGCGCGACGGCTCTCAGATCGACATCCCGCCAGCTGCGGCCCTTGCCCTTCGTTTCGACCGCGTCTTCGCTTGCCGTCATGTTCGTCCCCAAACCTGATTCTGTGTGATGCCGCCGGCGCAAGGCTCAGGCAGCGGTCTTCTTCTTCAACCCTGCCGAATAGCGCATGATCTCCTGTTCCGAGATCTCCTCGCCTTCGAGAATGCCGACGATCCGTCCTTCCCGCATCACGGCGACGCGAGTGCACAGGCCGATGATCTCCGGCATCTCGGAGGAGACGACGATGATCGACTTGCCGTCGCGGGCGAGCGCGGAGATGAAATGGTAGATCTGCTGCTTGGTGCCGACATCGATGCCGCGCGTCGGCTCGTCGATGATGATGACATCGGGTTCGGTCTCCATGACCTTGGCAAGCAGCAGCTTCTGCTGGTTGCCGCCCGACATGCGGCCGGCAACGACGCGCCCGTCACGCACACGGATGTCGAACCGGCGGCGCGCCCGTTCCAGCGCCTCGGCTTCGCTCTTCGGGCTGAGGTAGCCGTACTTGCCATGCTTCCCCAGCGATTGCAGCGTGAGGTTCGCCGTCATGCGGGAGTTCAGGAGCAGCCCCTTTTGCTTGCGGTCCTTCGTCATATAGGCGATGCCGACGCGATTGGCGGCATGCACATCGCCACCGGGCACGTTCTCGCCCCGCACCAAAACCTCGCCGGCAAGGCGCGGGCGAAGTCCGGCCACCGCTTCCATCAGCTCCGAACGGCCGGAGCCGATCAAGCCGGAAAAGCCGAGGATTTCCCCTTTGCGGACCTCGAAGCTCGCATCCTTGACGTAGTGGGTCGAAAGTCCCGCCACCGAAAGCGTCACCTCTTCATCGACGCTCGGCTCCTGCTTGGAGGGATAGAGACTTGAAAGCTCACGGCCGACCATCAGCTGCGCGATGGACTCGCCATCGAGAATGCTGGTCGGCGCGGTCTTCACCCATTGGCCGTCGCGCAGCACCGTGACCCGGTCCGTGAGTTCCATCACCTCGTCCAGCTTGTGCGAGACGAAGACGAAGGAGGTTCCCTTTTCCCGCAGCTTGCGCACCTGGCGGAAGAGATAGTTCGTCTCTTCGCGCGACAGGACGGCGGTCGGCTCGTCCATGAAGATGATGCGCGCGTCGCGACTGATGGCCTTGGCGATCTCCACCATCTGCTTGTCGGCGATCGAGAGCGAGCTGATCAGCGCGGTTTCATCGACATGGGACCCGAGCTGGTCGAGCACACAGCGCGTTTCGGCGCGCATGAATTTCCGGTCCAGCACGCCATAGCGCGTCACCTCCCGGCCGAGGAACAGGCTTTCGGTGACGGTCAGATGTTCCGCGAGGTTGAATTCCTGGTGGATGATGACGATGCCGAACTGTTCGGCCTGGCCGTTCGGCGGCAGCTTGACCGGCTGGCCATCGAGCAGGATCTCGCCCGAGGTCGGCTGTTCGAAGCCGGAGAGGATCTTGACGAGCGTCGACTTACCGGCGCCGTTCTCGCCCATCAACGCATGAATCTCGCCGGCGCGCAGCTCGAAATTGACGCTGAAAAGCACCTGCACGCCATTGAAAGACTTGGCGATGCGGCGCGCAGCGAGAACGACGGGAACCCCGTCGGCAGCGTCCGGATTCATGATTTCCTCCCTGCGGCTCCTCGACCGCTTGAGATGTGATGTAAACCTTTACACTCCCAATGTAAAGGTTTACATCATTGGATATCAGGAATTTTCGCCAAGCGCCGTTTGACCCTCAGTCCAGTCTGTGTAGTGTCCCCGCACTTCGTTTGTTAATGCAGTTCCGGATGCATCGCTTCGCACCCCTATCGGAATTGCCCGTGCCGAGTGAGAGCCAGTTTGTCGACGTCCAGCCCTGCCACGATCGAGGATGTCGCGCGCATCGCGCAGGTCTCGATCGCGACCGTATCGCGGGCAATCCACACGCCGGAAAAGGTGGCGAATTCGACCCGGCTGAAGGTCAACCAGGCGATCGCCATCACCGGCTACACGACCAATGCGATGGCACGGAGCCTGCGCCTCGGCCGGTCGAACATGATCCTCGTCGTGGCGCCCGATATCGGCGACCCAAACTTCTCCAACATCCTCGTGGGCCTGGAAAACGAGGCGCGCGCGCACGGCTACGGCATCCTGATCGGCCATACGCAGAACGATCCGCAACGCGGCCTGGAATATCTGAAATTCCTGAACTCCAACCAGGCGGCGGGGCTGATCCTCTTCACCGGCATCCTGCCCTTCGGCCACCAGTCCATGACGGCCCGCCTGCCGCCCAGCGTCGGGGTCTTCGAACCGGTCTACAATGGCGGCATCCCCTATGTCGGCGTCGACGACATCGAGGGTGCGCGCAAGGCGGTCGATCTCCTCATCGCCGAAGGGCATCGCAAGATCGCCTTCATCGGCGATTCGCGCACCCGCCTCGCCTATAGTCGCCGGCGCCAGGGCTACGATGCCGGGCTCGACGCCGCCGGCGTGCCGGTGGGTGAGCGTATCATCCTAGAGGGCGACGGCACGATCGAGAGCGGGCGCCTCGCGCTCGAACAGCTCTTCATGCGCGATACGCTACCGAGCGCCTTCATGTGCGTGAACGACCAGACGGCGATCGGCGTAATGATCGGCCTCGGTGCCCGCGGCTACGACATTCCGAACGATTTTTCCGTCACCGGCTTCGACGACGTGCCGCAGGCAAGCTTCATGACCCCTGCCCTCACCACGATCCGCCAGCCGCGCACCGCCATCGGCAAGAGCGCCATGGCGCTGCTGTTCGAGCTTCTTTCCAACAGCGAGCCGGCCGAAACGGAAATCCTGCTCCGGCCGGATCTGATCGTGCGCAATTCGGTCTCCGCGCCATCGCGGCGGCTTCAAAAACGATAGACGGCAGCACGCGACCCGGACGTGGCGCGCCTCCCCTTACCCGTAGCGGCGCTGCGCCGGTCGTGCCGGCCTCTGGCTGCGTTCGGCCGAAACCGTGAAGCGGTCGACCAGGCCCTTCAGCGTCGTGCTGATCTGCATCAGGTTGTGCGTCGCGGCATTGGTCTCCTCGACCATCGCGGCATTCTGCTGGGTCATCTGGTCCATGCTGCCGACCGCCGTGTTGATCTCGGAAATCCCCGCCGACTGCTCGCGAGCGGAGCTGGCGATGGCGTCGATATGCGTGTTGATGTGAACGACCTGCTCGCCGATGTGATGCAGCGCCTCGCCTGTCTTGTTGACCAGCGATACGCCGAGCTGCACATCCTCGAAGGATTTGTCGATCAGCACCTTGATCTCCCTGGCAGCATCCGCGGATTTCTGCGCAAGCTCGCGCACCTCCTGCGCGACGACGGCAAAACCCTTGCCCGCTTCGCCCGCCCGTGCCGCCTCGACACCGGCATTGAGCGCCAGAAGGTTGGTCTGGAATGAAATCTGGTCGATGACGCTGATGATCTGCGTGATCTTTCCGGAGGACTCCTGGATGGCGCTCATCGCGGAAACCGCCTGTTCGACAATCTTGCCGGAGCGTTGCGCCTCGTCCGTGGCACTGCCGACGACACGGCGGGCCTCTTCCGCGCGTTGCGCCGATTCGCGGGAAATGGTGGTGATTTCCTCCACGGCGGCGGCAGTCTCTTCGAGAGAAGCAGCCTGCTGCTCGGTGCGCTTGGCCATGTCATCCGTGGCATTCACCAGCTCGCCGGAATTGCCGGCAGCATCGTCCGCGGCCGTGACGATGGCGCCGAGCGTATCGTCCAGCTTCTCGATCGCCGCATTGAAATTGGAGCGCAGGCGCTCGAATTGCGGCGCGAGCGGCTTGACGATGGACGCCGTGAGATCGCCGCCAGCAAGACGCGTCAACGAGGTATCCAGCGCCGCCAGCGCCTCCTCCTGCTCGGCATTCAGGACCTGCCGTTCGGCCTCCGCCTTCTCGCGCTCCTCCTGCAGCGCTTCCAGATAAACGGAGATCGCGTAGTCCATGTCGACAAGCGCGGCCTTGACGATGGCTGAAATCTCCTCGCCAAGCGCGGCCGCCTTCTTGCGATAGATGAACCCTTCAAGGTGCTTTGCAATGACGCTTTCGACGATCGCCTCGAGGATCAGTGCGTAGCCGCCGATATACCAGCGCGGCTCCAGGCCGAGGCGGGCATGCGTCTTGCCGATGGTGGTGACGGCGTCGACATATTGCGTGTCGAAGCGCGCCGAACCGATCAGTTCCCAATGCCTGACCTGCCGGCCCTTGGCACTCTGGATATGGGCTTCGCTGGAGAAGAACCGCGCTGTTTCGGGTGTCGCCCGCGCCTTGCGGTAGAAGATGTCCAGCGCACCATCGAGCGACGCAGAGATCGTCGGCAGAGCACGCTTCAAAGCATCGCGCTGACCGCCGTCGAGTTCGACGAAGGAGAGGCGCTCATTCAATTGCTGGGTCTTGGCATCCTGCGCTGACATCCGAAACATCCTCGTGCGGTTGGAGTGCTGACTGATGCCCAGCCCCGAATCAGGCGCCTAGCTTCCGGTCACCCATGATTCTCCGCGAAGGATGGTAAATAAACAACTATAAATAGAAGATCATTACTTGCTGGGAATTGACAAAAGAAAAGCCCGTGGCAGGAAACACGGAATTTCAGACTGAATGTTATGAATCATATCTATTATATCCGGACATTTCGAATAATAACTCACGTTAGGTGAAATATAACTCACCCTACGTAAGGCACTACGCCACATGCGATCCACAACCAAAAAGGGCGCCACAACGGCGCCCTTTCCGATATCCTGGTTTGCGCCCTTCAACCGGCTCAGACGTAGCGGTTGACCACGTTTTCCAGCAGCTCCTGCTTGCCGGAGCGCGGCTGCGGATTGATGCTGCCAGCAAGCACATAGGCCTCCAGCGCGTCCAGGGACGAGCCACCCGACAGCACCTTCTGCGCTTCCGGCGTCTGCCAGCCGGCATAACGCTCGGCAAGCGGGCCGGACAGCGCCCTGTCCTCGATCATCCGGGCAGCAGCCTTCACGCCGCGTGCACAGCAATCCATGCCGCCGATATGGCCGATCAGGAGATCCGCCGGGTCGATCGACTGGCGACGCAGCTTGGCGTCGAAGTTCGTACCGCCAGTGGTGAAGCCGCCGCCCGAAAGCACCTGGTAGAAGGCGAGCGCCATTTCCGGCACGTTGTTGGGGAACTGATCGGTGTCCCAGCCGGACTGGTAATCGTTGCGGTTCATGTCGATCGAGCCGAAGATGCCGAGCGCATTGGCAAGCGCCAGCTCATGCTCGAAGGAATGACCGGCAAGGATCGCATGGCCCTGTTCGATGTTGACCTTCACCTCGTTCTCAAGGCCGTACTTCTTGAGGAAGCCGTAGACCGTCGCAACGTCGAAGTCATATTGGTGCTTGGTCGGCTCCTGCGGCTTCGGCTCGATGAGGATCGCCCCCTTGAAGCCGATCTTGTGCTTGTACTCCACGACCATGTTCACGAAACGGCCGAGCTGATCGAGCTCCTGGCCGATACTGGTGTTGAGCAGGGTCTCATAGCCCTCCCGGCCACCCCACAGCACATAGTTGTCGCCGCCAAGGCGGTGCGTGGCGTCGATGCAGGTCTTCACCGTGGCGGCCGCAAAGGCAAAGACGTCCGGATCCGGATTGGTCGCGGCGCCACCCATATAGCGACGATTGGAGAAGAGGTTCGCCGTGCCCCACAGGAGCTTGACGCCCGTCTCCGCCTGCTTCTTCGCGAAGTAGTCGACGATCTCGTTGAGGTTCTTCGTGTTCTCGACGAAGTCCCGACCCTCCGGCCGCACGTCGGCATCGTGGAAGCAGTAGAAGGGCACGCCGAGCAGCTGGAAGAATTCGAAGGCGACATCGGCCTTCAGCTTTGCCGCCTGCATGGAATCCTCGAACCACGGACGTTCGAAGGTCTGCCCGCCGAAGGGGTCGCCGCCCGGCCATACGAAGGTGTGCCAATAGGCGACGGCAAAGCGCAGATGCTCCTCCATACGCTTGCCGAGCACGATCTCGTCGGGATTGTAGTGACGGAAGGCGAGCGGGTTGGTGCTTTCGGGGCCTTCATATCTGATCTTGGCGATATCGCCGAAGAAGCCGGTGGCCATGGGGGTCTCCTGTGGTGTGTTTTCTGGTCAGTAGGCGGCGCGCACCGCCGGATAGAGGCGGCGATGGCGCTGGTAGGCATCCTCATAGGCGGCCGTCAGTACCGCCTCGGGTTCGATCGTCTCGGCCGTGGCCGGCGCGCTGCAGACCGCAACGGGATCTGCCCCGGTTGCCGCGACGAGGCCGAGGCGGGCGGCGCCGAAAGCGGCACCGAAATCACCGTCCGCCGGCAGGTCGACCGGCAGGTTCAGCGCCGTCGCGATCGATTTCAGCCAGTAGCGCGAGCGCGAACCGCCGCCGATCGCAGTGACGCGGGTAAGCGCCGTACCGGCGGATTTCAGCGCCTCCAGACTGTCGCGAATGGCGAAGGATACCCCTTCGAGCACGGCCTGCGTCAGCACCACCCGGCCGCTTTCATGGCCGAGGCCGAGGAAGGCGCCACGGATCGCCGCGTCGTTGTGTGGTGTGCGCTCGCCCGAGAGATAAGGCAGGAAGGTGACGCCGGACGGCGCCTTCAGCACATCTCCGAGTTCTTCCGTCAAATCGGCGGCAGAGGCGCCGGTGACGCGCGAATGCCAGTTCAACGCATCGGAGGCCGAGAGGATGACGCCCATCTGGTGCCAGGTTCCGGGCAGCGCATGGCAGAAGGCGTGCACCGCGCTTTCCGGGTTCGGCAGGTAACTGGCATTGGCGGCAAAGAGCACGCCGGACGTTCCAAGCGAGACGAACGCCGCCCCTTCGCGCACCGTGCCCATGCCGCAGGCAGAGGCCGCATTGTCCCCGGCCCCACCGGCAACAACGACACCGGTATCAAGACCCCATCGCGCGGCAAGTTCCGGGCGCAGGATGCCTGCAACATCCGTACCCTCCACCAGCGCCGGCATGTGGCGTTCTTCAAGCCCGGTCGCCGCCAGAAGCTCGCCGGACCATTTGCGCCCGCCCGTATCGAGCCAGGAGGTACCGGCCGAATCCGACATCTCCGACATGTGCTCGCCGGTGAGCCAGACACGCAAGAAATCCTTCGGCAGCAGAACCCAGCGGATCTTCGCAAAGACATCGGGCTCGTTGTTCTTCACCCAGGCGAGCTTCGGCGCGGTGAAGCCCGGAAAGACGATGTTGCCGGTGATCCTGCGGAAACGCGGATCGGCATCGAGCGCGGCCGCCTCGCGATGACTGCGCGTATCGTTCCACATGATGCAGGGGCGAAGCACCTTGTCCTCGGCATCGAGCAGGGTCGCACCGTGCATGTGGCCGGAAAGACCGATGCCGCGCACCGCGGCAAACGCCGCGGGGTGGGCGGCGCGAAGGCCGGCAATCGCCTCCTCCGTCGCACGGATCCAGTCCGCCGGGTCCTGCTCTGACCAGCCAGCCTGGGGCCGCGCGGTCTTCACCTCCTTGCTGGAGGCCGAGCCGACAACCGTCTGCTCCGCGTCGATCAGCATGGTCTTGACGCTCGACGTGCCGAGGTCGATCCCGAGATACATGGCGTTCTCCCTAGTTGCCGTCATCCTCGTCCGGGCCGGCCGGGAGGTTGTCCTTGATGAAGATGTCGAGACGGATGCGCTCCTGCGCCGCGATGACGGGCAAGCCATCCGCCTTGGCCCGAAGCACGCGGATGGCGCTACGTACCTCATGGCCGGCATCCTGGTTGAGCACGGCATCGATGGTGCCGGTTTCGAGCGCGGCCCGGGTATGGGCCGTCAGTTCATGGGCGATCACGCAGATATCCGTAGCCCGACCAGCGGCAAGCGCAGCAACAAGCCCCTGGTTGCCGGCGCCGAGGCTGTAGATGCCGGCAAGGTCGGGAACAGAAGCGAGGCATTCGGAAATCAGCGCGAGGGAACGCCCAGGATCGTCCTGCCCCTCCAGCACCGGCAGGATCGTGCGGGCGACAGGCATATCCGCCATCGCCGCGCAAAACCCTTCCAGACGCTCGCGGTGGTCCCGCACACGCATCGAGCCGGCGAGAACCGCGACGGGGCCAAGCCGGCTCCCGAGGAAACGCCCCATCAAGCTGCCGGCCGTGCGGCCCGCAGCGACGTTGTCGACGCCGACGAAATGGTCGCGGCCGGAAGCAGCAAGATCGGACACCAGCGTGACAAAGGGAATGCCGGCCGCGTGCGCCCGGCCGATGACCTCGGAAACCTCCGGCGCATCCACCGCAACGGCTGCGATGCCGGCGACCTTTTCTGCAATGGCATCATCGATCGCGGCCGCCAGCGCACCGGCATCGAAAGCAGGAACGGTGACGACCGACAGCTGGGTACGCTCGCTTGCCGAATGCAGGCCGGCGCGGCGCACTTCCGCCTCGAGCCCGCGCATGAAGGGATTGTCGCCCGCCGGCAGGATGAAGACGAGGGGGTAGACGCGGCTCTTGGCAAGGTTCGCCGCCGCCACATCGCGCACATAGCCGAGCGCGGCAATCGCCGCCTCGACCTTGGCGCGGGTCACGCCGCGAACGCCCGGGCGGTCGTTCAGCACGCGGTCGACGGTCGCAAGGCTGACGCCCGCCCTGTCGGCAATATCGTGAACCGTGGGTCTCATCTCTCCTCCGTGCCGAGACCCATAGAGGAATTTCTGATGTACGTAAATCAGAAATTTTCCAACGATACCATCCAGGGGATTTTCAGGGCCTAGAAGCGCTTGCTGAAGGCGTGCGTAAAGACAGGAGTGGAGGGAGTATCACCAGCACGGGCGAGCGCCACATCCATAAAGGCGTCGGTGACGCGCACCAACGCAAAACCGCCCATGAAGGCCGCCACGGGCTTGAAGATGTCATAGCCCTCTCGATTGTAGATCATCGGCGTCGGATGCTCGTGGCCATGGAAGATGCCCACGACGTTGTATCCCTTGAGTGTCGAAAGCAGGCCGGCGCGCTCTTCGTCCGTCCACCAGTGCGCAGGGCCGCCCCCCTGCGGATCGAAGGTCTTTGCCGCGGGATCCCAGTGCTCCGTGGAAAAGCGGTCCCAGCCATAGTGCTGGAACAGCACGACCGGTCGCCCGTCAGCCGCATAGGTGGCGAGATCCTGCCTCAACCAGGGCAGGCCGCTGATGGCACCCTTCGTGTCGTCGCCGCCGAAGCGCTGCAACTGAACCAGATGCAATCCGCCCCAGTCCCAGGAGAAATTGTCCGAGTCGGTGTCGTAGTTCGTTACCGGCACGGGTGCCTTGTAGAAGACGGTGGAACGGTGGTTCAGCTCGACATAGTCGCGCAGTTCACGACGGTACCAGTCGGGATGCGGCGGCACGCCGTCCTGGTCGAGATCATGGTTGCCGAGGCCGTTATAGACCGGGTAGTGCACGCGATCCGGCCCGGTGCCCTGCTGATAACGGCTGGCAAACTGCTGGAGCTGCCGCCCTTCGCCCGGCACCTTCATCTGCCCGCCACCATCGTCCGTCATATCGCCGCCGAGCACGAGGCCGAGCGGCGTTGCGATGGCCGTGCCGGCGCCGGAGAGGCCGGACGGCCGGCCGTCGATCTCCGCGGGCCAGGCAAGGACGCCGATGGCGTTTACCGCCGCGACATGCCGCAGCAGCGCCGCATCGGTCTTGCCTTCGTCCGCGCAGTTGGGGCTGAGCCCGTCTGCCGAGACGAGACAGGCATGCACGTCGCAGGAGAAGAGGAAGGTCGCATCCGCCGCCGGACGGGCCGCGCGCGACGAGAACACCGGCAGGGCCAGCGAAAGCCCCAGGCCGCCGGCGGTGGCAAGGAGATGGCGACGCGTGGGTTCGAATGGCAAGCGGGCCTCCGGGCAGGAACAGAACCGCCCCATTGTGACCGAGCGATCCCGACCACGGCAAGGGGCAGTTTCAGTGTCCGCCGCCGCCCCGCACCGCACCCTGCGGCTTGCGGATCGCCAGCACGCAGAGGACGAGCGTTCCGAAAAGGCCGGTGAGCAGCACGAAGATGTCGATGAAGGACAGGATATAGGCCTGCTGCTGCACCATGCCTGCCATCTGCTTGACGGCGATGGCAGGGCCATCGAGACCGTGCGCGCTGTAGTTGGCGGCCATGCTGTTCATGCGCTCGACGGCTTCCGGATTGCCCCACTGCACATGCTCGGAAAGGCGCAGATAGTGTTCCTGCGAGCGCTGCGTGAGGATCGTGTTGATGACAGCGAGCCCCACGGCGCCACCGAGGTTGCGCGTCAGGTTGAAAAGGCCCGAGGCGTTGCGGATGCGGTCGGGCGACAGCGTGCCGAGCGCCACGTTGTTGATCGGCACCATGCAGATCATCAGCGAGACGCCGCGCAGGATCTGCGGCACGAGCAGCTCGTAGAAATCCCAATCGGCCGTCATCTGCGTCATCGACCAGGTGCCGAGCGCAAAACCGCCAAAACCCATCATCATCATGACACGCGGATCGAGCCGCGACGACATCATGCCGGCGATCGGTGCCGTACAGAACATGGCAAGACCGGAGACGAACATGGTCTCGCCGATCATCAGCGAATCGTAGCCGCGGATGCGCGCCAGATAGAGCGGATAGAGATAGGTCAGCCCGTAGAGGCCGATGCCCATGACGAAGGAGAAGATCGAGCCGAAGGCAAAATTGCGGTTGGAGAACGCGCGCAGATCCACCACCGGAAACGGCACCTTGAAGGCCCGCCAAAAGAACACGACCCCGCCGATGACCACCGCGACACTACCAAGGACGATATGCCCGTCGCTGAACCAGTCCTTATTGTTGCCCTCTTCCAGCACGTATTCGAGCGAACCGAGGAACACTGCCATGGAGATGAGACCCCACCAGTCGAAGCGCTTCATCAGGCTGAATTCCGGCTTGTCGAAATCGATGAGGTTCCAGGTGAGAACCGTGACGATGATGCCGGGGATGATGTTGACGAGGAACAGCCAGTGCCAGGAGAAGGCATGGCTGAGATACCCGCCGACCGTCGGCCCGATGGTGGGCGCGAGCGTTGCAACGAGGCCGATCATCGGCGAGACGATGTTGCGCTTGGAGGGCGGGAAGATGGTGAAGGCGGCCGCGAAGACCGAGGGGATCATGCCGCCGCCGATGAAGCCCTGAATGGCGCGGTAGACGATCATCTGGTCGATGTTCGTCGCCGTCGCGGCGAGCGCGCTCGCCACGGTGAAGCCGGCGGCCGAGAAGGCGAAGAGCACCCGCGTCGAGACGATGCGCGCCAGCGTGCCCGACAGCGGGATCATGATGACTTCGGCGATGAGATAGGAGGTCTGCACCCAGGCGATCTCGTCGGCACCGGCGCCGAGGCCGGCCTGGATTTCCGAGAGCGAGGCAGAGACGATCTGGATGTCGAGGATCGACATGAACATGCCGAAGACCATCGCGAAGAACGCGACGACGCGGCGGACGGGAACCTTGTCGGCCTGCGCAGGCGCCGCCGTCAGGGCGCCTGATGCCGGTTGAGCGGTCGCGGCCATCGCCCGCGCTCCCTTGCTGGAGGTCTCTACTCGGCCTTGGCGGCGACCGCCGTACCGTCCGGCGCCGTGCGGCTGTCGACATCGACGACGACGCTGAGGCCGGCGCGCAGCTTTCCGGTGTCCAGCGCCTCCCGGGGGATGGCGATACGGACCGGCACGCGCTGCGTGACCTTGGTGAAGTTGCCCGTGGCATTTTCCGCCGGCAGCAGCGAGAAGACCGAGCCGGAGGCCGGCGCGATCGAATCGACCGTGCCGAGGATGTCGTCGTCCTCGTAGGCGTCGACATGAAGGTGCACCTTCGAGCCCGGCACGAGATGGGCGATCTGCGTTTCCTTGAAATTCGCCTCGACATAGAGGTCCTTCACCGGCACGAGCGCGGCAAGACGCTGGCCGGCCGAAACGAGGTCGCCGACCTGCACCGAGATGTTGCCGACGACACCGTCATAGGGCGCCTTCAGCACGGTGAAGCCAAGGTCGCGTTCGGCCTTGTCGCGGGCAAGCTCAAGCGTGCGGATCTGGCTTTCGGCCTCCGCACGCTGCGCTTCCAGCACGGTGATCGCCGCCTTGGCGGCGACGATATTGGCGTCCGCGCCGACGAGATTTGCCTTGGCCTGGTCCAGCGCCACGGTGGCGCTGTCGAGCGACGCGGTGGTGCCGACAGCCTTGGCATTCAGCTCCTTGGCGCGTTTTTCCGCAACTTCAGCTCCGCTGAGGGCAGCCTGATAAGCTGTCTTCTGGGCGTCCGCCTGGGCAAGGCTCGCCCTGGCACCCTCGATCTGCGCATCGATGCGGCCGAGCGCGAGCTTCTGCGTCGCGATCTGCGCTTCGGCCTGCTCGCGGGCGAGCCGGTAGTCGCCGTCATCGAGCGTGACGAGCGGATCGCCGGCCTTCACCGTCTGGTTGGCAACGGCGTTGACCACGGCCACATAGCCGGAAACCTTGGGAGAGATGGAGGCGATGTCGCCCTCGATATAGGCGTCATCCGTCGAGATCATGAATCGGCCGTTCGTCCACCATTCATGGCCATACCACCCGGCGGCGGCAATGAGGGCGACCGCAAGGATCGGCAGCGCAAGGCGCCGGCCGCCCTTCCTGGCCTCCGGCTGGGCGACGACCGCGGCAGGAGCAGCCTCTGCGGTGCTTGCTGGCCGCGCCTCGGCGGTCTCGGCCTCGAAATCATCGTTGACCGGGCGAACCTTCGCCGTGCCGGGGCCATGGGAAGTCGACATGGGCTTGCCACCATCTCTGGGATAAAATTCGAACTGAACCGTTCGGTTCGATTTGACATAGACTTCTTTCTCGCGCATATCAAGTACAAATCGAACCGGGCGGTTCGAAATTGATCGCACAGGTCTCGAACACGGGAACGGAGATGCAGACGACGGAAGACAAGCTGGACGCCCCGCAGACCGGGCGCCGCATTGCCGGCGAGGACCCCGCCAAGCGCGAGCAGATCCTCGACGGTGCAAAACGCGTGTTCATGGAGCAAGGCTTCGAAGCCGCCAGCATGAACGATATCACGCGCGCCGCCGGCGTCTCCAAGGGCACGATCTACGTCTATTTCGAGAACAAGGAAGACCTGTTCGGCTCGATGATCGAGCGTGAGCGCCAGCGGATCACCGAGACGGTACGCCACGTGCTCGACGGCCGAAAGCCGATCGCCGAGACGCTGAAGGAGTTCGGCCTGCTCTTTGCCACCCACATGACGGCGGACCAGACGATCCGCGCCATGCGCATGGTGATTGCCGCCAACCATCGCATGCCGAAGCTCTGTAGCCGCTTTTTTCTCCGCAACACCGATCAACCCCGGTCTCGGTGCTGCAGGGAATATCTCGACCGTCAGGTGGCGGCCGACATCGTCATTTCGGACGACACGGCCCATGCGGCCAAGCAGTTCATCGAGCTTACAACGGTCGGCCTTTTCAAGCCCCGCATCTTCGGCGCGATGGAAGAGGTGCCGCAAAGGAGCGTGATCGAAGAAAACGTCGCTTCGGCAATACGGGTCTTCCTCGCCGCCTATGGCGCAAAGCCCTGAGGACGTGGACGGCCGCTATCCACCGTCCATCAGATGAACGAAAATCGTGATCAGGGCCTGAACGGCCGCCGCTCAGCTTGCCACCGGTCAATTTCTGCATAAATACGGAAGTCCATTCTCAAACCGTATTTTTGGAGAGGAAGACCGGATGGACAGCATTCTTGCGCTCATGCAAGACCCGGCCGCCTGGGGTAGCCCTCGTCACGCTCGTCGTGATGGAGGTCGTTCTCGGCATCGACAACCTTATCTTCATCTCGATCCTGACGAACAAGCTGCCCCCCGAGCATCGCGAACGCGCCCGCCGCATCGGTAATCGGCCTCGCGCTCGTCATGCGCCTTGCGCTGCTCGGCACCGTCGCCTGGATCGTCCAGCTCACCACCCCGGTCTTCGAGGCCTTTCGGCCATGGCTTCTCCTGGAAGGACATGATCCTGATCGCCGGCGGCCTCTTCCTCGTCTGGAAGGCGACGAAGGAAATCCACCACAATGTCGATCCCATCGGACCACAAGGAAGACATGGTGGGCGGCGCGGCATCGACGACCTTCGCGGCGGCGATCAGCCAGATCCTGCCTGCTCGGACCCTCGTCTTCTCCGTTGACAGCATCATCACCGCCGTTGGCATGACGCCGCACCTGCCGATCATGGTGGTCGCTGTCCTCGTCGCCGTTGCGGTCATGCTGCTGGCGGCAAACCCGCTCGCCAACTTCATCGAGAAGAACCCGACGATCGTCATGCTGGCACTGGCCTTCCTGCTGATGATCGGCACCACGCTGATCGCCGAGGGCATGGGACTGCATGTGCCGAAGGGCTATATCTACGCCGCCATGGCGTTCTCGGCCCTCGTCGGAGGTGCTGAACATGTTCTCCCGCAACGCGCGGCAGAAAGCCAAGGGTTCGGTCAAACACTGAAAAAGCAACCGGCGGGATCTTCATCCCGCCGGTTTCGCTTTTGCGGCCTGCTGAAGGCGGACCGGACAGGTGGGGAGTTCAACCGCCCTTTCCGTTGGCCACCGGAAGAAACCGGAAAAACGTCCATGTCCTCCATCTCCGTCGCGTCCGGTTGACACGGCCCGCCTTTCTCTTGGCAAACCGGTCGTCGGGTGGATTGTTCCGCGAAAGTTTATGCCCGGTTTGCGCCTCGCGCTGGAACCGGAAAGGCCCGTACGGAATTCATGCCGAGCATCGTCCCGCCGCACGGACCAGAACATGACCCTTGAGCAGACCTTCGCCTTCGTCGTCATCGCCCTGATGATGGGCGGCGTTCATCTGGGGGCGGTTTCGCTATGACCTCGTCGCCTGTTGCTCGCTGCTCCTGGCGCTCGCACTCGGCATCGTACCCTTCAACAAGGCCTTTTCCGGGCTTCAGCGACGATATCGTCATCATTGTCGGCAGCGCGCTGATGGTGAGCGCGGCCGTCGCGCGCTCCGGCATCGTCAACCTTGCGGTGAAGCGTTTTTTCCCGAACCTCACCTCCGGGCGCGCGCAACTCGCACTGCTGCTCGTCTCGGTGGCGGTGCTGTCCGCCTTCATCAAGAATATCGGCGCGCTCGCCATCATGATGCCGCTCGCCTTCCAGTTCGCCCGCAAATCCGGCATGCCCGCCTCGAAGTTCCTGATGCCCATGGCCTTTGCCGCACTGCTCGGCG
The DNA here is from genome assembly GCA_965227945.1 of Azorhizobium sp. GTDB lineage: Bacteria > Pseudomonadota > Alphaproteobacteria > Rhizobiales > Xanthobacteraceae > Azorhizobium. The sequence continues at coordinate 3,552,749 of CBDDGQ010000006.1, forward strand.
GCCTGATGACGCAGATCGGCACCTCGCCGAACATCGTCGTCTCGCGGCTGCGCCAGGAGATTACCGGCGAGAGTTTCACGATGTTCGATTTCACGCCGGTCGGCGCACTGCTCGCCGTCTGCGGCATCCTTTTCATGCTGTTCTTCAACCGGATCGTACCGGAACGCACCAACAGCAATGCCAGCATCGAGGAGTCGCTGGAGGCGGCCGCCTATTCCTCAGACGCCACGGTGGAAGAAGGCTCTCCCTCGGTCGGCAAGTCGCTGAACGACGTGCTGAAGCACGGTGACGGCGAGGTGATCGCCACCGCCATCATCCGTGGCCATGTCCATCTCTCTCCCCTGCCGGATGTCCGTCTTGCCGCTGGCGACACGATCCTGATGGAGGGCACGGCAAGTGCGCTCGACAAGGTCGTTTCCGCCGCCGGCCTCATGCTCTCGGGCAAGCCGATCCGCGCCGGGCGCGGTGAGGAAGGGGAGATCAGCGCCATCGAGGCCGTGGTCGGCAACGATTCCCGGCTCATCGATATTTCGGCCCGCAGCATCGCGCTGTTTCATTCCTACGGCATCAACCTGCTTGCCGTCAGCCGCCAGGGCGCGCGATTGCGGGAAAAGCTCTCCGAGGTGCGGTTGCGCCCCGGCGACATGGTCGTGCTGCAGGGCAACAATCGCACCCTGCCGACGCTTTTGCCGGAACTCGGCCTGCTCCCCCTCGCCCAGCGCGAGATTTTGCTCGGCGCACCCCGCCGGGCAATCATACCCGTCTTGATCCTGATCGCCGCCATGGCCTCCACAGCGCTCGGATTCGTGCCGGTTGCGACCGGCTTCTTCGCCGCCGCCGTTGCCATGGTGCTCTTCCGCGCCGTGCCGCTGCGCGAAGCCTATGCCGCGCTCGACGGGCCGATCCTCATCATGCTCGCCTGTCTCATTCCGGTCTCCGACAGCCTGCGTACGACAGGCGCCAGCGAACTCATCGCCGGCTGGTTGGGCGACGTCGCCGTGCACCTGCCACCCTTCGGCGCGCTCGCCCTCATCCTGCTCACCGCCATGGCGATCACCCCCTTCCTCAACAATGCCGCAACCGTGCTCGTGATGGCGCCGATCGCGGCAAGTTTCGCAGGTGCGCTTGGCTACCGGCCCGAGGCCTTCCTGATGGCGGTCGCAATCGGCGCGGGCTGTGATTTCCTCACCCCTGTGGGGCACCAGTGCAACACATTGGTGATGGGCCCGGGGGGCTACAAGTTCGCCGACTATCCTCGGGTCGGCCTGCCCCTGTCCTTTCTCATCGTACTCGTCAGCGTGCCCGCGCTGCTCTACGTCTGGCCGGTGCAATAGGCAGGGCTGACTTTTTCTTGACGTGCCGGGCTGAATATGGTCTCACCCAGCCCAACGGAAAGCCTTTTCCCGCCGCATATCCGGCACAAAACCGGGCTTTCCCTCCCTAACGTGACGCCTTCGACGCCGGAACCACCGGCCGGGGGCGTAAAACCATGTCAAGACGGGCCAAACCATGAGCACTTCCGCAACCGCCTCCGGCGTTCGCGTACGCATCGCACCCTCCCCGACCGGCGAGCCGCATGTCGGCACTGCCTATATCGCGCTGTTCAACTATCTTTTCGCCAAGAAGAACAACGGCACCTTCATCCTGCGCATCGAGGATACGGACGCGACGCGCTCCACGCCCGAATTCGAGCAGAAGGTGCTGGACGCGCTGAAATGGTGCGGCCTGGAATGGTCCGAAGGCCCGGATATCGGCGGTCCCTACGGCCCCTACCGCCAGTCCGACCGCAAGGAGATCTATCGTCCCTTCGTCGACAAGATTGTCGCGAACGGCCACGGCTTCAAGTGTTTCTGCACGCCCGAGCGGCTGGCGGAAATGCGCGAAGCACAGCGCGCCGCCGGCAAGCCGCCGAAGTATGACGGCCTTTGCCTGCATCTTTCGGCCGAAGAGGTGACCAAGCGCGTCGACGCCGGCGAGCCGCATGTCGTGCGCATGAAGATCCCGACCGAGGGCTCCTGCAAGTTCGTCGATGGCGTCTACGGCCCGGTTGAAATTCCGTGGGATGCCGTGGACATGCAGGTCCTGCTCAAGGCCGACGGCATGCCGACCTATCACATGGCGAACGTCGTCGACGACCACCTGATGAAGATCACGCATGTCGCGCGCGGCGAGGAATGGCTCGCCTCCGTGCCGAAGCACATCCTCATCTACCAGTATCTCGGGCTCGAGCCGCCGGTTTTCATGCACCTGTCGCTGATGCGCAATCACGACAAGTCGAAGCTGTCGAAACGCAAGAACCCGACCTCGATCTCCTACTATTCCGCGCTCGGCTACCTGCCGGAAGCGCTGATGAACTTCCTCGGCCTGTTCTTCATCCAGATCGCCGAAGGTGAAGAGCTGCTGACCATGGATCAGCTCGCCGAAAAGTTCGACCCGGAGAACCTCTCCAAGGCCGGCGCGATCTTCGACATCCAGAAGCTCGACTGGTTGAACGGCCGGTGGCTGCGCGAGCAGCTTTCGGAGGAAGAGTTCGTCCAGCGCGTGCTGTCCTGGGCGATGGAGAACGACCGCGTCCGCCAGGGCCTGAAGCTCTCGCAGTCGCGCATCTCCAAGCTCGGCGAACTGCCCGACCTTGCCGGCTTCCTGCTGAAGTCCGATCTCGGCCTGACGCCGGAGGCCTTTGCCAAGGTGAAATCGACGCCGGAAGAAATCCTCGAAGTGCTCAATCAGGTCCAACCCGACCTCGAAAAGATGCCGGAATGGACCGTCGAGAGCATCGAAGCGGAACTGCGCGCCAGCGCCGACAGGCTCGGCAAGAAGCTGAAGGTCGTGGTCGCCCCGCTCTTCGTCGCCGTCTCCGGCTCGTCGCGCTCGCTGCCGCTGTTCGATTCGATGGCCATCCTCGGCCGCTCCGTCGTGCGCCAGCGCCTGAAGGTGGCCGCACAGGTGGTCGCCTCGATGGCCGGCAGTGGAAAGTAAGGAAGCAACAACAATGAACGAGAAGACAGAAACCGCCCTTTCCTCGGACCCGACGGAAGTCCGCCGCCAGAAGCTCGACCAGCTGCGCCAGACCATCGGCGACGTCTATCCGGCGCATTTCCACCGGACGATGACCAATGCCGAGCTTGCGGCGAAATACGAGACGCTGGAACTCGACACCGAGAGCGGCGACGTCGTGACGGTCGCCGGCCGCGTCTATTCTTCGCGCAATTCCGGCATGTTCATGGATATCCATGACGCCTCGGGCAAGATCCAGATCTTCAGCCACAAGGACACCACGCCGGAAGAGGCGCGTGCCCTGCTGCCGATGATCGACATCGGCGACATCATCGGTGTGACGGGCGTCGTGCGCCGCACCAAGCGCGGCGAACTGACGATCAACGCGCAAGAGATCGTCATGCTGACGAAGACCCTCTTGCCGATGCCGGAAAAGTGGCATGGCGTGGCGGATGTCGAAATCCGCTATCGCAAGCGCCATCTCGACATCATGACCAACGAGGAATCCAAGCTCCGCTTCCAGCAGCGTTCGAAGATCGTCTCGGGCATCCGCCGCTTCATGGAAAACGACGGCTTCATGGAAGTCGAGACGCCTATGCTGCACTCCGTCTATGGCGGCGCGACGGCCGAGCCCTTCAAGACGCACCACAACACGCTGAAGCTCGACATGTTCCTGCGCATCGCGCCGGAACTGTTCCTGAAGCGCACGCTGGTCTCGGGCCTGACCGACAAGGTGTTCGAGATCAACCGCAACTTCCGCAATGAGGGCGTATCGACCCGGCACAATCCCGAATTCACGATGATGGAGTGCTACTGGGCCTATGCCGACTACGAGGACATCATGGACCTCGTGGAGCGCCTCTTCGCCGAGCTGGCAGTCAAGATCCACGGCTCGACAGAATTCGCCTATGGCGACAAGGAACTCTCCTTCAAGGGTCCGTTCAAGCGCGTGCCGATGCCTGACGCCGTCAAGGAAGCGACCGGCATCGACTTCCTCGCCATCAAGACCGACGAGGAGGCCCGCGCCGCCGCCAAGGCAGCCGGCTTTGAAGTCGAGAAGGACTGGACCTGGGGCGAATGCCTGGCCTTCATCTTTGAGGAGAAGGTCGAGCCGACGCTGATCCAGCCCTCGCATGTCACGCATTTCCCGAAGGACATCTCGCCCTTCGCCAAGGAAGTGCCGGGCGAACCGCGCCTCGTCGAGCGTTTCGAGACCTATTGCAACACCTGGGAACTCGGCAACGCCTTCTCCGAGCTCAATGACCCCGAAGAGCAACGCGCCCGCATGGTCGAGCAGCTCGAACAGGCCCATGCGCGTGGTGAGAAGTCCAAGCAGCTCGACGACGAGTTCCTCGACGCCATTGACCAGGGCATGCCGCCGGCCGGCGGCCTCGGCATCGGCGTCGATCGCCTGATCATGTTGCTCACCAACGCGCCGTCGATCCGCGACGTCATCCTCTTCCCGGCGCGCCGCGCGAAGAGCGACTGAGCACCGACGCTGCACCAGCCTTCCACCCTTAAAAAGCGCTCCCCACGGGGCGCTTTTTTGTTGCGCGGCAGCGCCGCACAGCACCAGCCACACACAAGCCATCGCCGCGAGAATGGGCGGACTTACGTGTGCCCATGGGTTCGTCACAGGCTGTTTCGGAACGTATCAAGCACGCGCGCTGCCACCACCGAGGATAGACATGACGAACTACAGCGCCCATATCAACGAAGACGTGCTCCGGACCTGGTTTTCGGCGAAAACCCTTGCGGATCCTCAACTGGCACGGTTCATCGAAACCCATGACCTGCAGAAGATAAAGCCGACGTTCAAGGATATCTGCAACCGCCTGTTCGGTTGCGACAATCCTTATCATGCCTATCGGCCGGAGCTCCTGCCTTCACCGATGTCCTATACCCCGCATATCGGCCCGGCGACGCTGGGCGCGATCGAGGCTGCACTTGGCCGCCGACCCAGCTTCGGCCTGGAGGTCGGCAGCTTCATCGGCAGCAGCGCAACGATCCTCGGTTCCTGGCTGCGTGAAACCGGCGGAACCCTGATGTGCATCGACACCTGGTGCGGCGACATCAACATGTGGCTTCTCGGGAATTTTTCGGGAACCATGCGGAAGATGGACGGAAATCCGGTCATCTTCGACCATTTCATGAACGCGATGTTCAACAACGGCCTCACCGAAACGGTCGTGCCGTTCCGCGTTTCCTCGATCGTTGCCGCCAGAACCCTCAAGGTCCTCAACTACGACATCGATTTCGTCTATCTCGACTCCGCCCACGAATGCGGCGAGACCTTCCTCGAACTGTCGCTGTACTACGACCTTCTTCCGCAGGGCGGCGTCATCATCGGCGATGACTACCTGATGTTCCCCGCGGTCAAGCACGACGTCGATCTGTTCTGCAAGATCAACAACCTCCAGCTGAACTTCACAGGGGAAGGCGATACCTGGCTGATCCAGAAGCCGGTACACGTCGAAACGGCGGCCGTCGTCGAGGTGGTAGCGGAAGACGCCTGAGAGGCACCGCCACGGCACAGGCCTTGAACGGCCGCTGATCTTCAGTGGCTGCTTGCCGCGACCTCGTGCGTGCCGCCCTCCGCGGCGGCCGCACTTTCCGCCGGAGCACCGTCGCCGGCCCCCTCTTTCGCCTCGCCATCAATCGCGGCCGTCTCGGTGCCATCAACAGCACTCGGATCGACGCAATCCGCGCGGTCTTCCATCGCAGTCACGATGACCTTGATCTCATCCAGCGAAAGTTCCTTGCGTTCGCCGTAGAATTCACCGTTGCCCGCCGGCTGCCCGGTCGTGTAGCGCGCGACGAACGGCGCCGCCATGCCGGGAATGGCGGCAGGATTGCGCGCGAAAAGCACCTCGGCACCGATGGCCCGGCCACGCATGTCGGCCCGGTTCACCGGACCCGCGGCATCGAGCAGGATGACCTGGTAGAGATCGGCTTCCTCATTGTTGGACACGGCGCCGGCGACGCGCAACGCCGTCTTGATGCGCACATCCCCGTCTTTGGCGTCCGAGCGCACATATTTACGCAACCATTGCTGGCCATTCCTATCGAGGCGAACGGTGGACACCGTCGTGCAGACGGCGCCCGACACCTGTTCTGCCGGTGGCCCGAGCAGTGCATCGCGCCCGACAAAAATCGCGGCCGCCCCTGAGGCACCCGTCAACACGACGATGCCGGTGACGATGATCAGAAGCTTCCGGGACAAGCGGAAGGAGGTCGGAAGGAACTTCACGGGCGATGGTCTTCTCTTAAAACGCAGGAACACGAACGCGCCGAGAGCGCGCGAACTGCCCGCACTGTACAAGCCGTGCGTTTCGGAAGTTTTAAACGCGGGGCGTCCGATTTCGGGACGCTATTGCGAATGATTTGCAATTGCGTTGACAGGAGCAAAAACAGCCCTATAGTTTAATGCAACTCATTCGCAAAAGCACATCAGGAGAGCCGATGCTCCGCCGTTCATTTCATGCCTTTCTTCTCAGCCTGCCGCTCCTTGGTGCGGCCCCTGCTTTTTCCCCCGCCTTCGCCCAGGAAAAACCGAAGGTCGTCACGACCTTCACCATCATCGCCGACATCGCGGCAAATGTGGCGGGCGATGCCGCCGTGGTCGAATCCATCACCAAGCCCGGCGGCCGAGATCCACAACTACCAGCCGACCCCGCGCGACATCCTGAAGACACAGGACGCCAAGCTGGTTTTGTGGAAACGGGCTGAACCTCGAACTCTGGTTCCAGAAATTCCTCGCCAATCTCGGCGACGTGCCGAACGTTACCGTCAGCGACGGCATCGAGCCGATGAGCATCGTGCAGGGCCCCTATGAGGGCAAGCCGAACCCGCATGCCTGGATGTCGCCGGCCAATGCGCTCGTCTATGTCGAGAACATCCGCAAGGCACTGGTCGCGCTCCGATCCCGCCAATGCCGCGACCTACGATGCCAATGCCAAGGCCTATAGCGCCAAGATCACGGCACTCGGCGCGGAGATGAAGGCGAAGATCGACGCATTGCCGGAAGAAAAGCGCTGGCCTCGTCACCAGCGAAGGCGCCTTCAGCTATCTCACCCGCGATTTCGGCCTGAAGGAACTCTTCCTCTGGCCGATCAACGCCGACCAGCAGGGCACGCCCAAGCAGGTGAAGGCGGTGATCGACGCGGTGCGCGAACACAACATCCATGTCGTCTTCTCCGAAAGCACCGTTTCCGCCGACCCGGCAAAACAGGTCGCCGCCGAAACGGGCGCAGCCTATGGCGGCGTGCTCTATGTCGACTCGCTGAGCGAGGTGGATGGCCCCGTGCCGACCTATCTCGATCTCTTGCGCCGTCACATCGGAGACCATCGTGAAGGGTCTGTCACAATGATGATGGGCGGCAGGCCGAAGAAGGTGGACGGCATTCGCGCCGAGGACGTGACGGTCACCTACCGCAACGGCCACACGGCGCTGACACATGCCAGCTTCTCCGTGCCGAAGGGTACGATCACCGCCCTTGTCGGCGTCAACGGCGCCGGCAAGTCCACGCTCTTCAAGGCGATCATGGGCTTCGTGCCGGTCGCCGCCGGCAGGGTGACGATCCTCGGCCTCTCGGTGAAGGAGGCGCTGAAGAAGAACCTCGTCGCCTATGTACCGCAGGCGGAAGAGGTCGACTGGACCTTTCCCGTGCTCGTCGAGGACGTCGTGATGATGGGCCGCTACGGCCACATGAACTGGCTGCGCATCCCGACGAAACGCGACCACGAGATGGTCGACGAGGCCCTTGCCCGCGTGAACATGACCGCCTTCCGCAAGCGCCAAGATCGGCGAGCTCTCGGGCGGACAGAGAAAACGCGTCTTCCTCGCCCGCGCGCTCGCACAGGAAGGCCAGGTGATCCTCCTCGACGAACCCTTCACCGGCGTCGATGTGAGAACTGAAGAGCAGATCGTCGAACTGCTCGGCAAGCTGCGCGACGAAGGCCGCGTCATGCTGGTCCTCCACGCACAATCTCGGCAGCGTTCCCGATTTCTGCGACCGCACCGTCTTCGTGAAAGGCACCGTCATCGCCTCCGGCCCGACGGCCGAGACCTTTACCGAAGCCAATCTCGAGCGTGCCTTCGGCGGCGTGCTGCGCCACTTCATCCTCGGGGGCCATGACCTGCACGACGACGAGGACAAGCGCTCCGTCAAGGTCATCACCGACGACGAACGCCCCTTCGTCATCTACGGCGAGCGCGACACGGAGAAGACGCCGTGATCGACATGCTCCTCGAGCCTTTCGGCTACGGATACATGGTGAATGCCATGTGGGTGAGTGCACTGGTCGGCTGCATCTGCGGCTTCCCTTTCCGCCTATCTCATGCTGAAGGGCTGGTCGCTGATCGGCGACGCGCCTCTCCCATTCCATCGTGCCCGGCGTTGCCGGTGCCTACATGCTGGGCCCTGCCCTTTGCAGCCGGCGCCTTTCTTTCCGGCGGGCTTGCCGCCGCCGCGATGCTCTTCCTCAACCGCAAGACGCGATTGAAGGAAGATGCCATCATCGGCATGATCTTCTCCTCGTTCTTCGGCTCGGCCTCTTCATGGTCTCGCTCGCACCGACCCCGGTGAACATCCAGACCATCGTGCTCGGCAATATCCTCGCCGTCAGCCCGGAGGATACGATCCAGCTCGCCATCATCGGCGTCGTTACGCTCGTCATCCTGCTCTTGAAGTGGAAGGACCTGATGGTCACCTTCTTCGACGAAAGCCATGCCCGCTCGATCGGCCTCAATCCGACAGGCCTGAAGATCCTGTTCTTCACGCTGCTCAGCGCCTCGACGGTCGCAGCCATGCAGACAGTCGGCGCCTTTCTGGTCATCGCCATGGTGGTGACGCCGGGCGCGACCGCCTATCTGCTGACAGACCGTTTCCAGCGGCTGATCACGATCGCCGCCGCGCTGGGCGCCGGCACCAGCTTTGTCGGCGCCTATATCTCCTATTTTCTCGACGGTGCGACGGGCGGTATCATCGTCGTGCTGCAGACGGCGATCTTCCTTGCCGCCTTCCTCTTCGCACCGAAACACGGCCTTCTTGCCGCGCGCCGCAGGAGCCGCCGCGCGCTTGAAACCCTGGGGGCCAAGCAGCC